>NZ_RHQN01000009.1 GCF_003935425.1 Pseudomonas sp. v388 | reverse complement strand
ATTGCCAGCCTCACGGCTCAGGGTTTCCCGGTGCTGGACCTGACCGACAACGAGCTGGCCAAGCTGCACATCCGCCATATGGTCGGCGGGCATGCCGAGCGGGTAAACGATGAAGTGGTGCTGCGCTTCGAATTCCCCGAACGACCGGGTGCGCTGTTCAACTTCCTCAACAAACTGGGCGGGCGCTGGACCATCTCGATGTTCCACTACCGCAACCATGGCGCGGCGGATGGTCGGGTGGTGGCCGGGCTGGTGGTGCCCGAAGAAGAACGGCATCTGGTCGGCCAGGCGCTGGACGAAATCGGCTACCCGCATTGGGACGAAACCCATAACCCGGCGTATCGGCTGTTTTTGGGGTGACCACGCAATTGTGGGGAGCGGACCGGGCGGCGCTCCTACAGGTGCTGTGGGGCTTGGCCTAAACTCAACATTGCTCAAATCGAGAGGATTACCGCGGATGGAATACGTCACCGCGCTGAACACCCTTCACATTGCCGCCATGGTGCTGTTGCTGCTGAGCGGACTCAGTCTGGCCGGTGGGTTTATCAAGGTTCGGCTGGAAGGGGACACGAAGGTGCAGAACCGATTGCTTTATCGGCCCTTGCTGTTCGCCTGGGTATTGATGGCGGTATGCCTGGCGATTCTGCCGTTCAGCGGCTGGTGGCTGGTGCATCTGACCGGCCTGTCGCTGGGCCAGACGTGGGTTCTGGGCAGCAGCCTGATCTACACCGTCGCGATTTTCAGCTGGGTCTGGCTGGTGATCAGGCTCAACCGGCTGCGAATCGGCGCCACCACGGGCAACGCCCGATTCACCCTGGCGCTGGCGGTTGTCAGTGCCGTGTGCTTCGTGGCGATGGCCGGCCTGATGGGCTTCAAACCGGCCTGAACCGCATTACGCCCGCAGGGTGATGACCGGCCAGCCACGGCGCTCGGCCTCGGCGCGCAGTTTCGGGTCGGGATCGACCGCCACCGGGTTGGCGACCTGCTCCAGCAAGGGCAGGTCGTTCATCGAGTCGCTATAGAAATAGCTGTCTTCCAGATTCAAGCCATTGTCTTCCAGCCACATCTGCAAGCGCGTCACTTTGCCTTCACGGAAGCAGGGTACGCCTGTGGTCTTGCCGCTATAACGCCCGTCGATCATCTCGCATTCGGTCGCCAGCAGGGTATCGATGCCCAGGCGCTCGACGATAGGCGCGGTGACGAAACGATTGGTGGCGGTGATCACCACCAGCTTGTCGCCGGCCCGGCGATGCTTGTCGATCAACTCCAGCGCCTTGGGCAGGATGATCGGTTCGATGCAGTCACGCATGAAGTCGCGGTGCCACTCATCGAGCCGGGCCATTTCGGTACGGCCCAGGATTTCCAGGGTGAAATTCAGGTAATCGGTCAGGTTCAACGTGCCGGCCAGGTAGTCCTGGTAGAACTCGTCGTTACGGGTCTTGTAGGTCGCGGTATCCAGAATGCCGCGTTCGCACAGGTAATCACCCCAGGCGTGATCGCTGTCGCCGCCCAGAAGCGTGTTGTCGAGGTCGAATAAAGCCAGACGCATGCGGTTACTCGCTGAATTATTTGAAGAAAGGCGTGAAGAATACGAGGTTTTCACAAGTCTTCACATAAGGTGCGAAGCCTCGTTGCTGGTTTGATCGCCTTTGTGGAACAATGCGGCGACATGCGTTTGCGAGGTTGTTGCCGTGATCGACCCCGATGGTTTCCGTCCTAATGTCGGGATTATTCTGACGAACGATGCTGGTCAGGTCCTATGGGCTCGGCGTATTAACCAAGATGCCTGGCAGTTTCCACAAGGTGGTATCAACCCCCAGGAGACGCCGGAAGACGCGCTTTACCGTGAGCTGAACGAAGAAGTCGGGCTCGAACGACATGACGTGCAGATCCTCGCCTGTACCCGGGGCTGGCTGCGCTATCGTCTGCCGCAACGACTGGTCCGCACTCATAGCCAACCGCTGTGCATCGGCCAAAAGCAGAAATGGTTTCTCCTGCGCCTGATCTCCAACGAGCAGCGGGTGCGGATGGATTTGACCGGGAAACCGGAGTTCGATGGCTGGCGCTGGGTCAGCTATTGGTATCCGCTAGGCCAGGTGGTGACATTCAAGCGCGAGGTGTATCGACGCGCACTCAAAGAGCTTGCCCCGCGCCTGTTATCGCGCGACTGACACGGAGTTCGACCCCGAGCCATGCTCAATACGCTGCGCAAGATCGTCCAGGAAGTTAACTCCGCCAAGGATCTGAAGGCGGCGTTGGGCATTATTGTGCTGCGTGTAAAGGAGGCCATGGGCAGTCAGGTCTGCTCGGTGTACCTGCTCGACCCGGAAACCAACCGTTTCGTGCTGATGGCGTCGGAGGGCTTGAACAAGCGCTCCATCGGCAAGGTTAGCATGGCGCCGAACGAAGGCCTGGTCGGCCTGGTCGGTACCCGCGAAGAACCCCTCAACCTCGAACACGCCGCAGATCACCCCCGTTATCGCTACTTTGCCGAAACCGGCGAAGAGCGCTATGCATCCTTCCTGGGCACACCGATCATTCACCACCGTCGTGTGGTGGGCGTACTGGTCATCCAGCAGAAGGAGCGGCGCCAGTTCGACGAAGGCGAAGAAGCCTTCCTGGTCACCATGAGCGCGCAACTGGCGGGCGTCATTGCCCACGCCGAAGCCACCGGCTCGATCCGCGGTCTGGGTCGCCAGGGCAAGGGCATCCAGGAAGCCAAGTTCGTGGGTGTGCCCGGTTCGCCGGGCGCGGCGGTCGGTGTCGCGGTGGTCATGCTGCCACCCGCCGATCTTGAAGTGGTGCCGGACAAGACCGTCCACGATATCGATGCCGAGCTGGCGCTGTTCCAGAACGCGCTGGAAGGTGTGCGCAGTGACATGCGCACCCTGTCGGCCAAGCTGGCCACGCAGTTGCGCCCCGAAGAGCGCGCGCTGTTCGATGTTTACCTGATGATGCTCGACGATGCGTCGCTGGGCAGCGAAGTCACCAACGTCATCAAGACCGGCCAGTGGGCACAGGGCGCACTGCGCTCGGTGGTCAACGAACACGTCAAACGTTTCGAACTGATGGACGACGCCTACCTGCGCGAACGTGCCTCGGACGTCAAGGATCTGGGCCGCCGACTGCTGGCGTATCTGCAGGAAGAGCGGCAGCAGGCGCTGGTCTATCCGGACAACACCATTCTGGTCAGCGAAGAACTTTCCCCCGCGATGCTCGGCGAAGTGCCGGAAGGCAAGCTGGTCGGTCTGGTGTCGGTCCTGGGTTCGGGCAACTCCCACGTCGCGATCCTGGCCCGGGCCATGGGTATCCCTACGGTCATGGGCCTGGTCGACTTCCCTTACTCTAAGGTCGATGGCATCGACCTGATCGTCGACGGTTATCACGGTGAAGTCTTCACCAACCCCAGCGACATCATGCGCAAGCAGTTCACCAAGGTCGTGGAAGAAGAGCGTCAGCTCTCCCAGGGGCTGGATGCCCTGCGCGAACTGCCGTGCGTGACGCTGGACGGGCATCGCATGCCGCTGTGGGTCAACACCGGCTTGCTGGCCGATGTGGCCCGCGCCCAGCAGCGCGGCGCGGAAGGGGTCGGCCTGTACCGCACCGAAGTGCCGTTCATGATCAACCAGCGGTTTCCGAGCGAAAAGGAACAGCTGGCGATCTACCGTGAACAATTGGCCGCGTTCCACCCGCTGCCGGTGACCATGCGCAGCCTGGATATCGGTGGCGACAAGGCGCTGTCCTATTTCCCGATCAAGGAAGAAAACCCATTCCTGGGCTGGCGCGGTATTCGCGTGACCCTCGACCATCCGGAAATCTTCCTGGTCCAGACCCGCGCCATGCTCAAGGCCAGCGAAGGTCTGAATAATCTGCGCATTTTGTTGCCGATGATTTCCAGCACCCACGAAGTGGAAGAGGCGTTGCACCTCATTCACCGGGCCTGGGGCGAAGTGCGCGACGAAGGCACCGACGTGCCGATGCCGCCGGTGGGCGTGATGATCGAAATCCCGGCTGCGGTCTACCAGACCCGCGACCTGGCGCGGCAGGTGGACTTTCTGTCGGTGGGCTCCAACGACCTGACCCAATACTTGCTGGCCGTGGACCGCAACAACCCACGTGTCGCCGATCTCTACGATTATCTGCATCCGGCTGTGCTGCAAGCCCTGCAAAGTGTCGTGCGCGATGCCCATGCCGAGGGCAAGCCGGTCAGTATCTGCGGTGAGATGGCGGGTGATCCGGCGGCAGCGGTGCTGCTGATGGCGATGGGGTTCGACAGCCTCTCGATGAACGCCACCAACCTGCCCAAGGTCAAGTGGATGCTGCGCCAGATCAACCTGAGCAAGGCCAAGGAACTGCTGGCGCAATTGATGACCAACGACAACCCGCAGGTCATCAGCAGTTCGCTGCAACTGGCCCTGAAAAACCTGGGCCTGTCGCGCATGATCAATCCCGGCTCAGTCAAAGGCCATTGATCGCCGGCCGTGGCGCCTGGCTTGGGTCAGGCGGCCGCCTTGCGCACATTGCGCCCCACCGGTCCCACCCGCTGTTCGATTGCCTGTTGCAGCGGCTTGCGCATCCCCATCAGGAACGCCAGCTCTGCGGCCACGAACAGCGGGCCAATGATCAGGCCCGACACATCGTCGATGAACGCCGGTTTGCGGCCTTCGTAATAATGACCGATGAACTGAATCATCCAGCCGGCCACGAACAGCCCTGCACCTGCGCTCAGCCATAGCATTGTGGTCTGTTGCGCCAGAAGCGCGCCTGCCCAGACGCATAGCGACAGGAACAGGGCCATGACCACCCCCAGACCAAGGTCCAGACGCAGGTAGAACATCGTTGACGCCAGGGCCACCAGCAGGGCCGGCGAACCCCAGAGACCGCCGATGTCCCAGCCGGGGCGCGACAGTAATACCGCGACGGCCAGCACAATCATGGGGATGCCTATGAAGTGAGTCACGATGTTGCGTGAGTCCCTGTGGTAGGACGCGTATTGAGCGAGATGATCGACGAGGTTTTTCATTATTATCCTGCCAGCGATGATCGGTCGGCGATTTCCGTGTGGGGTGTAGCAATGACACCTGTAGAAAAACGTTAGTAGAAACACTGCTTGTGCAACAAAGGGACAGAACATGACGAATGGAGTTTTATGGCGGTCTCGGCTGCTCACCGATTACTGGTTTTCCCATCTGCCTGCCGGATTGCAGGATAGCTTGCTGGAGGTGGCGCGCCAGCGGCGCAAGACTCCCGGCAAGTTACTGTTCTGCAAAGGTGACGCGCCATGCGGAATTTACGCATTGCTGGAAGGGTCGGTGCGCGTGGGGCGTGCCGACGACCAGCGTCTCTCGCCCCGCGTCGAGTACGTTCGTACCCCGTTCTGGTTCGGCGAAGTGTCGTTGTTCGACGGCCTGCCGCGCCGGCTGGACGTCGTTTCACTGGACCAGACGATCTTTCTCCACATCGCCCAGGCAGACCTGCTGGGCATTCTCGAGAACAATCCGGAGTATTGGCGCCCGCTGGCGGATCTGCTGAGCCGTAAGCTCGGTCTGCCGCTGCTGCGTCCGGAGAAAATGCAGACATTGTCCGCCAAGGCCCAGGTCGCCTGGCGCCTGTTGCTGCTGTGCGAGGGCTATGGCGTGCTGAGCCACGCGCGGCGCCTGATCCGCCTGGACGAAATCGACGCGAACGCGGCGCTCTCGATGGCGCGACCTGCGTTGCTCGACGTCCTCAACGACTTGCATGAGCGCAAGATCATACGGCTCGGCGCCGAACAGCTGGAGGTGTTCGACGTCGAGCGGTTGCGCAAGGCGGCGAATGTCCTGAAGGCACGCATGACGGGTTAGTACGGTTCAGCGCATCAGGTCCTGACGGTACTGGCTGGGGGTCAACCCGGTCCAGCGTTTGAACGCCCGGCTCAGGCTGTCGGTGTCGGAGAATCCCAGCAGATAGGCGACTTCACTGAGCGAGCTGTGCGGATCGCTCATGTGCAACAGCGCCAGGTTCTGGCGACACTCGTTGAGCAGCAGGTCGTAGCGGCAGCCTTCATCGGCCAGGTGTCGTTGCAGGCTGCGGGTGCTCAGACTCAACGCTTCGGCGATGCTCTGCGCCGTGGGTTCGCCTTCGGGCAGCAGGGTTTCGATGGCTGATCGAACGCGCTGCTCCCAGATCAATACCGGCGGTCGCTCGCTGTCGTTGTCCAGCGTCAGGCTGTCGTCGAGGTGGCTGTCGAAGCCGGTACTGGCGAACTCCAGCATGTTGCACGCCGCCGAAAAAAACAGCGGTGCGCGGAACAGGTCCTGCCAGGGCCGTGGGTCGGCAGGCGCCTGACGTTGCAAGTGGACCGCCAGCGGCGCATAACTGCGGCCCAGACGATTGCGACAAGTGCGCAGGTAGATCGCCGCGAAGGCATCCAGCACTTCGTCGGCCTGCAGCCTGGCCGTGGGCGCGCTGAAGCGGAACTCGTAACGGTCGCCGACCCGTTTGAAGGTCAACGCCAGCGAGTCTTCGGCCATGGCGTGATAGCGAACGATGCGCTCGAACACTTCGCGCAGCGAACCACTGGCCACCAGGGTGTAGCCCAGCGCATGGAAAGTGGTCGGGCTGACGAAACGCGAAACCCGCAGGCCCAGCGCGGGATCGCCGCTGGCCTGCACCGCCAGTGCCCAGAGCTGCAGGGTGGCATCGCAGGCAAAGGTGGCATGCGGGTCGTCGGCCTGGGCAGGATCGATCCCGGCGGCCACGCAAAGCGCGGTGCTGTCCAGAGTCAGTGCATCGAGCTGTTTGCACAATGCGCGCGTCCAACTGGCGAGGCTGCTTGGCTCAGGCATGCGATAACCCGTCCTGTCACAGATTCGGTCAATTTCGGGCAACTCCGTCGCCCGGCATCACGTTCGGAGAATGAAAGCTTTTATGACAGTAGTGCAAGTCTGGCCTGACTGACTGCACAGCGGGTGGATAACACCCTTACTCTGCGCCGGCTCGCGTGTAATGAATATGGCCCGGTTCCGTCGTATTTTTGTAACGCCGCACGATTACTCTTTGCCCCGTAAGCGATTTTTATCAAGGGCTACTCCTCTTAGGCAGGGAGTGGCCCTCTTTTTTGCCTGGCATATTCCATTAGGAAATTAACAAATAGCTTCTTATTCCTTAGCGAATATAAGTTCCATCCCTATACTGGCCTCATGAACGCGCATGCAGGAGGCGAACCCCATGCACAACGAACCGATCCGCTATCTGATCGTGCCAGGCTGGCAAGGCTCGCCCGACGATCATTGGCAAACCCATTGGCAGAATAGCCTGCCCAACAGCGCGCGGGTGGAACAGGCCGACTGGCTCAAGCCGCGTCGCGAGGACTGGATCGGTGAATTGCAACGGACTATCGCCGCCGACAGCTCGTCGGTGATTCTTATCGCCCATAGCCTTGGCTGCGTCACCGTTGCCCATTGGGCGCAACTGGCTCCGCTGGAAACGCTGCGTCAGGTACAGGGCGCCTTGCTGGTCGCGCCTGCCGACGTCGAGCGACCGAATTGCCCACCGGCACTGCGCAATTTCGCGCCAATCCCGGCCGACCTGCTGCCGTTTCCTACGCAAATCGTCAGTTCCGATAACGACCCGGCCGTCAGCACCCAGCGGGCGCTGGAAATGGCCCGCAACTGGGGCGCCGAGACTGGAATTCTCAGCCAGGCCGGGCACATCAATGTGAAGTCCGGACACCAGCGCTGGGAACAAGGGTTCGCCTACCTGTATCGCCTGCAAAACCGTCTGGAGCATCACGCGCGTCGCCGAGCCTGATCCGGCGGCCGCCTTCTCGTCAGGCTCCAGAGCCTGTTGTTTTACCGTTACGTCCGAATCTGGCCAGGGTTCGGGCGGGAGTCTGTCATGAGCCTGCACGAAACCTTCGGTCAACCCTTGCTGACCTTTCCCGACGCCGAAAAAAGCCCGCTGAGCATCCGTGCCAAGGCGTTGGTGTTCATCGACCCACGTTCACGACAGTTGCGTGCCGAAATGGAGCAACTGGCGCCCCGTTCGCTGCCGGTGCTGATCCGTGGTGAATCCGGGACCGGCAAGGAACTGCTGGCGCGACATATCCATCGAGGCAGCGACCGGACCGGGCTGTTCGTGTCGGTCAATTGCGGCGCCATCAGTCCCACTTATGCCGACGCCGAACTGTTCGGCCATGCGGCCGGCGCTCACAGCGGCTCGATCAGCAGCCGCGCCGGCTGGTTTGGTTCGGCCAATGGCGGCACGTTGTATCTGGACGAGATCGGCGATCTGCCGCTGCCGATTCAGGTCAAGTTGCTGGCCGCATTGGAAACCCATGAAGTCACCCGCGTCGGGGCGCATCAGCCCAGCCCGGTCGATGTACGGCTGGTAGCAGCGACCAGTATCGATCTGGCCCAGGCGGTGGCCGCCGGCAAATTCCACGACCGGCTTTATCACTATTTGAGCGAGGGCCGGCTGGACCTGCCGGCCTTGCGCGAGCAGCCGGGCAACATTCTGCCGCTGGCCGAGTATTTCGTGGGCATCTACAGCCAGCGCCTGAGCCTTTCGGTTCCGCTGATCAGCGACGCGGCGCAAAGCGCGCTGGAGGCTCATGACTGGCCGGGAAACACCCGTGAACTGGAGAACGTCATTCATTTCGCGCTGCTGGTCAGCAGTGGTGACGAGATCCTGCCCGAGCACCTCAACCTGCCCGATAACGCCAGCTCACTGGCCAGTATCGAGCGTCAGGCCCGGCGCGTGGTGGCGACGGCTGACGCGCAGCAGATCCAGGCGCTGCGGCAGTTGCTGGAATCGCTGGTCTGAGGGGTTGGATAAAGGCATAAGCATCTGCAAAAAAAGTATTTTCTTGGAATAAAAAATACCGGTAATGTCCGTGCCACGCCGCGGCCTCTTTTCAGAGGCGCCGGCACACCTGTTGATCGGGCGTCATGGTTCATGACGCTTCGGGATTTTTCGCTAAGGACATTAAATGAAAAAGACGTTGTTGATGACCGCTCTGGCGGCTGCGTTCTCGATTGGCCTGGCTCATGCCGGTGAAAAACTGGTCGTCGGTGCGACGCCTGTTCCCCACGCTGAAATCCTGAAGCTGATCCAGCCGACACTGGCCAAGGAAGGTGTCGACCTGGAAATCAAGGAATTCACTGATTACGTGCAGCCTAACGTGCAGCTCAACGAGAAGCGTCTGGATGCCAACTACTTCCAGACCAAGCCTTATCTGGACGGTTTCAACAAGGGCAAGGGCGCCAATCTGGTGACCGGTGTGGGCGTTCACGTAGAACCGTTCGGCGGTTACTCCAGCAAATACAAGACTCTGGCTGACCTGCCGAAAGGCGCAACCATCGCCATTCCTAACGAAGGCAGCAACGCCGGCCGTGCGCTGCTTCTGCTGCAGAAGGGTGGCCTGATCACGTTGAAAGATCCGACCAATGCTCTGGCTACGCCGAAAGACATCGCGACCAACCCTAAAGGGCTGAAATTCCGTGAACTGGAATCGGCCGTATTGCCGCGTGCACTGAGTCAGGTCGACCTGGCCATGATCAACACCAACTACGCGCTGGAAGCCAAGCTCAATCCGAAAAAGGATGCGCTGATCATCGAGGGCGCTGACTCGCCTTACGTTAACTTCCTGGTCACCCGCGAAGATAACGCCAAGAGCGATGCCATCGAAAAACTGTCCAAGGCGCTGACCAGCCAGGAAGTGAAGGATTTCATCAACAAGAAGTACGACGGCGCGGTACTGCCGGCGTTCTGATTGCGGCTGGATGAATAACATGAAATAGCGCCGGGGATGAACGTCCCTGGCGCTTTTTTGCGTAACGTTCTTGTTGGAGCGCCGCCCGGTCCGCTCCCACAAATCCGCTAGCTCAATCAGAGCTATGCATATGCATTAACGGTATTTAAATTCCGTTTCTTATATCTATAAAGTCTCTGCTCTCAGTCACTCATTGTTCTGGAGTCGGAGTTCTCATGCCAGCAGCCTCCCTCGCTTCATTGTCGTCTCAAGCTCAAGGCCAGCAGTTCGATGTGCGTCCATTCACCGGAAAGGTGGGCGCGGAAATCGTGGGACTGGATCTGTCCAGACCGCTGAACGACGCCGACTTCGCCCGCGTGCATCAGGCGCATCTGGACTACCACCTGATCGTGTTTCGCGATCAGGTCATCACGCCCCAGCAGCAGATCGACTTCAGCCGCCGTTTCGGCGTGTTGCAGATCCACGTGCTCAAGCAGTTCCTGCTCGCCAATCATCCAGAGATCCTGATCGTCTCCAATATCGTCGAGAACGGTCAGCCGGTGGGCTTGGGCGACGCCGGTAAATACTGGCATTCGGATCTGTCCTACAAGGAACTGCCAAGCCTGGGTTCGATGCTGTACGCCCAGGAGTTGCCGAGCGAAGGCGGCGATACATTGTTTGCCGACATGCATCTGGCCTGGGAAACCCTGCCGCAACATTTGCGTGACGCCGTGCAAGGTCGCAAAGCAGTGCACAGCTACACCGCACGTTATGCCGAAGGCCACAACGCCGCGAGCTGGCGGCCGACCCTGACGCCGGAGCAACTGGCCCAGGTCGTGGAAGTCAGCCATCCCATCGTGCGGACCCATCCGGAAAACGGCCGCAAGGCGCTGTTTGTCAGCGAAGGCTTCACCACCCGCATTCTCGATATTCCGGAAGACGAGAGCCGGCAGATTCTCAGCGAGATCTACGCCCACAGCGTGCTGCCCGAACATATCTATCGCCATCAGTGGCAACCCAACGACATGGTGTTCTGGGACAACCGTTCGCTGATCCACCTCGCTGCCGGTTGCCCGGCCCACCTGCGACGCAGATTGCATCGCACGACCATCCAGGGCTCCGCGCCGTTCTGAATCGGGAGAGTTTCATGAATGCTGTAGTGCAAAGCCACACGGCTAGCCACGCAACACATCCGCCAGAGGCCATTCAGCATGCCACTGAAGCCTTGTTGCAGGTCCAGGGCGTAAGCCTTGAATACCGCACCCCGGAACGTGTGGTGCGGGCGACCCATCAGGTCAGTTTCGAGATCGATCCGGCTGACCGCTTCGTGCTGCTCGGGCCTTCCGGTTGCGGCAAATCCACCTTGCTCAAGGCCGTGGCCGGTTTCATCCAGCCCAGCGAAGGACAGATTCGCCTGGCCGGCAAGCAGGTCAAGGAGCCAGGCCCGGACCGCATCGTCGTGTTCCAGGAGTTCGACCAGCTGCCGCCGTGGAAGACCGTCATCGAAAACGTGATGTTCCCGCTGCTGGCCTCGCGCACGCTCAAGCGCCCTGAAGCGCTGGAGCGAGCGAAGTATTACCTGGAGAAAGTGGGCCTCAGTGCCTTCGCCGACGCTTACCCGCACACCTTGTCCGGCGGCATGAAAGCGCGGGTGGCCATTGCCCGTGCGCTGGCGATGCAACCGAAAATCCTGCTCATGGACGAGCCGTTCGCCGCGCTCGATGCGCTGACCCGCCGCAAGATGCAGGAAGAGCTGCTGGAATTGTGGGACGAAGTGCGTTTCACCCTGTTGTTCGTGACCCACTCGATCGAGGAAGCGCTGGTGGTGGGTAATCGCATCCTGCTGCTATCGCCGCATCCGGGGCGCGTGCGGGCTGAAATCAACAGCCATCAGTACGACTTGCAGAGTCTGGGTGGCGTCGGCTTCCAGCACACCGCCCAGCGTATTCACCGCCTGCTGTTCAATGAGGAAGAGACCGGGCAGGGCGAGCAAGAGCTGAACTTCCAGGATATTCGTATCGCTTACTAACACCCCGATTTCTCTGTAGCCGCGAGCGTGCTCGCGAAGGCGTCGTGTCTGTTCATGAATCTGTCACTGATAGATCGCCTTCGCGGGCAAGCCCGCTCCTACAGGCTATTGCCAAGTCGAGATTCAGACCATGAGCCTTTCCCCCCCGATTCGCGAAGAATATGAAGTCGCGCTGGAGCCTTTCACCCAGGAAGATCTGGCGCGAGACATCCCGCTGGTGCAGCGCGTCTGGCAACTGGGCTGGGTGCGCAAGAGCGTGATCATGATCGCGCTGGCGGTGCTCTGGGAAGCTGCCGCGCGCCTCCAGAACAACGACCTGCTGCTGCCCAGCTTTCTGCAAACCGCCGCCGCTTTCTACGACGGCCTGATTACCGGCGAGCTGCCGGGCAAGGTGTGGATTTCCCTGACCGTGCTGATCCAGGGCTACCTGATCGGCATCGTGCTGGCATTCGGGCTGACCACGCTGGCGGTATCGACCCAACTGGGTCGTGACCTGCTGGGCACGTTGACCGCGATGTTCAACCCGCTGCCGGCCATTGCGCTGCTGCCGCTGGCGTTGCTGTGGTTCGGCCTGGGCCAGAACAGCCTGATTTTCGTGCTGGTGCACTCGGTGCTGTGGGCACTGGCGCTCAACACTTATGCAGGTTTTCTCGGGGTCTCGGAAACCCAGCGCATGGCCGGGCGCAACTACGGCCTCAAGGGCCTGCGGTTCGTCTGGCACATCCTGATCCCGGCTGCACTGCCTTCGATCCTTGCCGGTTTGAAGATCGGTTGGGCCTTCGCCTGGCGCACGCTGATCGCCGCCGAATTGGTATTCGGCGCTTCGTCGGGCAAGGGCGGCCTGGGCTGGTACATCTTCCAGAACCGCAACGAGCTGTACACCGACAAGGTGTTTGCAGGTCTCGCCGCCGTGATCCTGATCGGTCTGCTGGTGGAAAACCTGCTGTTCGCCAACATCGAACGCCTCACGGTCAAGCGCTGGGGAATGCAGCGCTGAGCCGGACAACTATCTGCCCAACTAAAAAAACATATTGTGAGGAATACATGGCCAAGATCTTCAAGCGACCGGCACTGACCGCGCTGGCAACCACTTTCCTGCTGGGCAGTCTGCTCAGCGGCGGCGCGCAAGCCGAAGGCAAGATCAGCATTGCCCAGCAGTTCGGGATCGGTTACCTGATCCTCGACGTGGTACGTGATCAAAAACTGATCGAAAAACACGGCAAGGCTCAAGGTGTCGACATCGAAGTGAACTGGAACAGTATTTCCGGCGCCACTGCGATGAACGAAGCGCTGCTGGCCGGTGCGCTGGATGTGGTGTCCGCCGGCGTACCGCCGATGCTGACCATCTGGGACCGCACCAAGGGTCGCCAGAACGTGAAGGCCATTGCCTCGCTGGGCTCGATGCCCAACTACTTGCTGACCAACAATCCCAACGTGAAGACCATCAAGGATTTCACCGACAAGGACCGTATCGCCGTGCCGGCGGCGGGCGTGGGCTTCCAGTCGCGCACCCTGCAGATCGAGACCGCCAAGCTGTTCGGAAACGAGAACTTCAAGAAATTCGACAACATCTCGGTCAGCCTCGCGCACCCGGATGCGACCTCGGCATTGCTGGCCGGTGGCTCGGAAATCAACTCGCACTTCTCCAGCCCGCCGTTCCAGTACCAGGCGCTGGAAAACCCGAACGTGCATAAAGTGCTCAGTTCTTATGACGTGCTCGGCGGTCAGGCGACCTTCAACGTGCTGTACACCACCGAGAAATTCCACGACGAGAACCCCAAGACCTACAAGGCGTTCTACGATGCGCTGGCCGAGGCGGAGAAGATCATCAAGGCCGACAAACCTGCGGCCGCGAAAACCTACATCCGCGTCGAACAGTCCAAACTGCCGCTGCCGCTGGTAGAGAAGATCGTTGCCGATCCGGAAATCGACTTCACCGTCACCCCGCAACGCACCTACATCTACGCCGAGAAGCTGCATGAACTGGGCGTGTTGAAGAACAAGGCCGAGAGCTGGAAGGATTATTTCTTCGAAGAGGCCCACGGCGGTTCGGGTAGCTGATTGCGCTGTAGCGGCCAGGCTGGCGCCGACAGAGCGCCATTGCA
This sequence comes from Pseudomonas sp. v388, assembly GCF_003935425.1. GTDB lineage: Bacteria > Pseudomonadota > Gammaproteobacteria > Pseudomonadales > Pseudomonadaceae > Aquipseudomonas. The sequence goes on along the minus strand of NZ_RHQN01000009.1, from coordinate 295,663 downwards.
GGAGCGACCTTGGTCGCGAACCGGGCGCCGCGACAGTCATCGGGACATTCGTCCCAAAGCAACTGGGCGAGCTGGTATTTCTGCCAGTAGACCGGCCTGCTCTATTGAGTCATGTTGATGCCATATCTCCGCTTCGTGAGTAATGCGCATGGCCATGCAGGGTCGGTCGGGGTCTTATCGGTATGACGCGCTGGACCGGCTCGCCGCCCAGACGCCGTACGGGGATGGTGTCATCCAACGCTCATACTGTGCCGACCGGCTGGCGTCCGAAAGCGAAGGTGGCCGGCATCGGCGGTTTCTGCGAAGCGAGCTTTTGCTCCTGGCGCAGCTCGACGGCTCGGCCCAGGGTGACAGGTGTGTGCTGCTCGCCCCGGATCGTCCCAACAGTGTAGTGACCGCCGTGGCTGACGGTCGGCCAACCTCTTTCGCATATGCTCCGTATGGCTACCGTCAGGACAGCGTGCCATTTCCCGCTCTGCCCGGCTTCAACGGCGAACATCCCGACCTGTTCACCGGCCATTACCTGCTGGGTAATGGTTATCGCGCTTACAACCCGCTGCTGATGCGTTTCAATAGCCCGGACAGCCGGAGTCCGTTCGGCAAGGGCGGACTGAACGCCTATGCGTACTGTGCCGGCGACCCGGTCAATCGCACCGATCCCAGCGGACATGATCTGGAGAGCGACATCGCTTCCGGCCTCTATATATTTGCCGGCGTCATGACTGCAGTGATAGGGCTGGCAGGTGCCCGCCCGGCCGTTTCAGCGTTATGGAAAGGGGTCAAAGTGCCTGCGGCGCCTGCCGCCACCGCCGGCCGGGCCGTGGCGGCTCACTACAGACCGGCCAACCTGGCCGAGAAGGTATCGGCGGTCGTCCCGGTAGCGGCGCTGGCGGCCGGGACGACATGGCTTGCCGGGTTCGTGACCCGGGTAGCGGACCAGGAGTCTCAAGCGACCCGGATTCTGTCGTGGATTGCCGTCGGCATCAGTTGGCCAACGATGCTCGCCCGTGGCGGATTATATGTCCGCAGCAGAAGCCTCCAGCATGCCGCTCGTTCCGCCGCTTCGAGGGCGCCACGGTCATCAGTGGCTGCGCTCGATGAGCCTGGAACTCCGGTCGCCAGCCTTTCGCGGCGAGGCTCGGTGATCCGCGACGTGGAGGATACACCGCTGTAATGGCAGGTCCGGTCGGTCCTAGCCCGGCCAACTCCAGGCCGGCTCATCCAGCATGCCCTGGTCGACGATGCCGGTCTGGCCCAGCACCTTTTCCAGCATGATCGGGTTGCATTCCGCTGCCCGCTCCAGCGCTGCGATCAGGCGGCTGGCGTGAGACACCACCCATACCTGACAGCGCTCGGAGACCTGCACGATCAGGCGCGCCAGTGCCGGGAGCAGATCGGGATGCAGGCTGGTTTCCGGTTCGTTGAGCACCATCATGGTCGGCGGGCGAGGCGTGAGCAGGGCAGCGATCAGCAGCAGATAGCGCAGCGTGCCGTCCGACAGTTCAGCCGCCGACAGCGGGCGCAGCAAACCTTGCTGATAGAACTGCAGCGCGAATTGTCCGCCCGGAATAGCGCCGATCTTCAAGTGTGCGCCGGGAAACGCATCACTGATCGCCGCATGCAGCGACTCGGGCTCACCGATCTCGATGATGGTCTGCAACGCCGCCGCCAGATCACGGCCGTCGTGATGCAGCACCGGCGTGCGGGTTCCCAGTTGCGGCTGGCGCGCCGGGGCCTGAGCGTCGGTACGAAAGTGATCATAAAAACGCCAGCCGCGAATCTGCTCCCGCAAATGCAGCACCTCCGGCGAGGTGCGCAGGTTGCCGACCTGATCGAACAGGCTGTCGAAGCTGGGCGTGTGTTGCGCCAGCACATCCCAGTCGCGACCATCGCGAGCGCGGACCATGGGACCGGCGCGATCAACCAGCAGGCTGGCGGGCCGATACACCGCGCCGGCCCAGATGCACTCGCGCTTGATTTCCGGATCGAGAGAGAAGGCCGAGCTGCTTGGTTCCGGCAGACCCAGCGAGATCGCATAGCTGAAGTCTTCGCCAGCAAACCCCAGGCGCAATCGCATGAGGTTCTGTCGCGGCCCTCCCTGGATCGGGACTTCGCCGTTCTGCATGCGCCGGCTGATTTTTTCCGGCCCCGCCCAGAAGGTCGAGTCGAGTCCACCTTCGCGGGCCAAGGCATTGATGACGCCGCCTTGCGCCGTTTCGGCCAGCAGGCGCAGGGCGCGGTACAGGTTCGATTTTCCGCTGCCATTGGGGCCGGTGATCGGATTCAACCGCCCCAGCGGCACCACCAGCTGGTTGATCGAGCGGTAATTGGCCACCGCGAGTGTCTTGAGCATTCAGGCTTCCTTGCTGTATGTGGTCGACTGCCCGGCGAGTTTAGCCGGACAAGGAACCCTCCCGCACGCGTACAGTCGCATGTTCACGTTGTTCTCGCGTGATATCACCGCAGCACCCGGCAGCCGCATAAGGAGTCTGCATGCCCGTTCGTTTTCCACGACTCTTTTCCCTCGGCCAGACGGCCGTGCTGGTCGCTGCCCTCGTTGCCCTGGCCGGTTGCGGCGAGGAAAAGCAGGCCGCGCCCGATACGCCCAGAGTCTACGTGCAGCCGGTGAAAACCGCCGGTTTTGCTGCCGCCGTGGCGCTCACCGGTGACATTCAGGCTCGGGTGCAGACGCGTCTGTCGTTTCGCGTCAACGGCAAGATCATTCAGCGCAACGTGGACGTCGGCGACCGGGTGACCGCCAGACAGGTACTGGCGCGGCTCGATCCCAGGGACTTGCAGATCAATGTCGATTCAGCCGTGGCCGCCGTGGCCGCCGAACAGGCCCGCGTCAGCCAGACCCGCGCCGCATTCGTGCGCCAGCAAAAGCTGCTGCCCAAGGGCTACACCAGCCGCAGCGAATACGATTCCGCGCAAGCGGCTTTGCGTGGCAGCGAGAGTTCGCTGAAAGCTGCTCAGGCGCAACTGGCCAATGCCCGCGAGCAACTGAGCTACACCGCGCTGATCGCCGATACGCCGGGCGTGATCACCGCGCGCCAGGCCGAAGTCGGGCAAGTGGTGCAGGCGACCCAGCCGATTTTCGATCTGGCCCGCGACGGCGAGCGCGATGCGGTGTTCAACGTTTACGAATCGCTGTTCGTGCAGCCGCCGACCGACCAGCCGGTGCAGGTGTCGTTGCTGGATAACCCAGGCATCAAGGTCAACGGCCGGGTGCGCGAAGTCACGCCGGCCGTATCGGCTGAAACCGGCACGCTGCAAGTCAAGATCGCGCTCGAACCCTTGCCTCAAGGCATGGACCTGGGTTCGGTGGTCAGTGTCGCGCTCAGCCCGCCGGCCAATGCCAGCGTGGAGCTGCCGTGGTCGGCGCTGACCAAGGATCTGGGCGAGCACCTGGGCAAGCCTGCGGTGTGGGTCGTGGACGATCAAGGCAAGGTCAACCTGCGCAAAGTCAGCGTCACGCGCTACCTGACTTCCAGCGTGGTGATCGGCGATGGACTGAAAAACGGAGAAAACGTGGTCATCGCAGGCGGACAACTGTTGCACCCGGACATGCAGGTGGAAATCGCTGAGATGCCAGAGAATCAGGCCGCGCAGGTGCAGCCATGAAGCGCCTGGCAGGCGTGTTGCTGGGCGCTCTGCTGCTGGCCGGTTGCGGCAAGGATGAGCCGCCGCCCGAACCGGTGCGCCCGGTGGTCTCGGTCGAGGTGCAGGCCGAGTCGATGCAGGAATTCGGGCGGTTCGCCGGCAGCATTCAGGCGCGTTACGAAAGTGTGCTGGGTTTCCGCGTTCCCGGTCGTATCGCCCGGCGTGATGTGGATGTCGGCAGTGAAGTGAAAAAAGGCGAATTGCTCGCCACCCTCGATCCGACCGACCAACAGAACACCGTTCGTGCTCGCGAAGGCGATCTGGCTCAGGTCGAGGCGCAGTGGATCAACGCCCAGGCCAATGCCCGCCGTCAGCAGGAATTGTTTGATCGAGGCGTCGGCGCCCAGGCCGGGCTCGACATCGCCCTGACCGACCTGAAAACCGCCAATTCGTCGCGAGAGCAGGCCCGCGCCGCTGTCGAGCAGGCTCGGGATCAGCTCAGCTACAGCGAGCTGCGCAGCGATCACGATGCGGTCGTCACCGACTGGAAGGTTGAAGCCGGGCAAGTGGTCACCGCCGGGCAAGAGGTCGTCACCCTGGCGCGTCCCGATATCAAGGAAGCGGTCATCGACCTGCCGGCTTCGCTGGCCGAGCAGTTGCCTGCGGGCGTGATCTTCACGGTCGCCAGTCAGTTGGAACCCGCGATCCAGACCACCGCGACACTGCGCGAGATCGAACCGCAACCGGACCGCTCCACCCGCACCCGCCGCGCGCGTCTGTCGCTGGTCGAGACGCCGCCGGCCTTGCGCCTGGGCACGGCAATCAGCGTCACCCTCAGCTCGGCGATAGAGCCGCGATTGCGCTTGCCGATCAGTGCGCTGCAGGAAGTCGACGGCAAGCAGCAGATCTGGGTCATCGACCCGCAAAGCCAGACCGTCAATCCACGAGCGGTCAGCCTGGTGAGCCGCGAGGCGGACAGCTTCGTGCTCAGCGCCGGCGTGAAGGCCGGCGAGCGGGTGGTCACTGCGGGCGTCAACAGCCTGAAGCCTGGGCAGAAAGTCAAAGTCGATGAGGAAAGCCCGCGATGAAAGGAAGCTTCAATCTGTCCGAGTGGGCCATCAAGCACCAGTCGTTCGTCTGGTACCTGATGTTCGTCGGCCTGCTGATGGGTGTTTTTTCCTACATGAACCTGGGCCGTGAGGAAGACCCTTCCTTCACCATCAAGACCATGGTCATCCAGACTCGCTGGCCGGGCGCCACGGTAGATGAAACCCTGGAACAGGTCACCGACCGGATCGAGAAGAAGCTCGAAGAGCTGGACTCGCTGGATTACGTCAAGAGTTACACCCGGCCCGGCGAGTCCACCATCATGGTGTTCCTGCGCGATACCACCGATGCCCAAGCCATTCCGGAAATCTGGTACCAGGTGCGCAAGAAGGTCGATGACATTCGCGGGCAGTTTCCGCAGGGCCTGCAGGGCCCGTCGTTCAACGACGAGTTCGGCGACGTCTATGGCTCGATCTACGCGTTCACCGCCGACGGTTTTTCCATGCGCCAGCTGCGCGATTACGTCGAGCAGGTGCGCGCCGAGATTCGTGAGGTGCCGGGGTTGGGCAAGGTCGAGATGATCGGCCAGCAGGATGAAGTGATCTACCTCAACTTCTCGACCCGCAAGCTGGCGGCCCTCGGCCTGGATCAGCGCCAGGTGGTGCAGAGCCTGCAATCCCAGAACGCCGTGACCCCGGCCGGCGTCATCGAGGCCGGACCGGAGCGGATCTCAGTGCGTACCTCCGGGCAGTTCGCGTCGGAAAAGGATCTGGCAGCGGTCAACCTGCGCCTGAACGACCGTTTTTATCGCCTCAGCGATATCGCTGAGATTCAGCGCGGCTTCACCGACCCGCCGGCGCCGATGTTTCGTTACAACGGCAAGCCGGCCATTGGCCTGGCCATCGCCATGAAGGATGGCGGCAATATCCAGAGCTTCGGCAAGGCGCTGCATGAGCGCATGGACGCTTCGACCGCCAACCTGCCGGTGGGCGTCGGCGTGCACAAGGTGTCGGATCAGGCCGAAGTGGTGGACAAGGCCGTCGGCGGCTTTACCAGTGCGCTGTTCGAGGCCGTCGTCATCGTCCTGGTGGTCAGCTTTGTCAGCCTCGGCGTGCGCGCCGGGCTGGTGGTGGCGTGTTCGATCCCGCTGGTGCTGGCCATGGTCTTCGTGTTCATGGAGTACAGCGGCATCACCATGCAGCGGATTTCCCTCGGCGCGCTGATCATCGCCTTGGGCCTGCTGGTCGACGACGCGATGATTACCGTGGAGATGATGGTCACCCGCCTGGAGCTGGGCGAAACCAAAGAGCAGGCCGCGACATACGCCTACACCTCGACCGCGTTCCCGATGCTGACCGGCACGCTGGTGACCGTGGCCGGATTCGTGCCCATCGGCCTGAACGCCAGCTCGGCCGGGGAATACACCTTCACGCTGTTCGCGGTGATTGCCGTGGCGATGCTCGTGTCCTGGCTGGTAGCCGTGCTGTTCGCGCCGGTGATCGGTGTGCATATCCTGAGCAGCAACATCAAGAAGAAGTCGGAGAAGCCGGGGCGTATCGCCCGCAGCTTCAACGGCAGCATGCTGTGGGCCATGCGTCATCGCTGGCTGGCGATCGGCATTACGTTATTGCTGTTCGCCGCCGCGCTGTTTTCGATGCGCTTCGTGCAGAACCAGTTCTTCCCGGCCTCGGATCGCCCGGAAATCCTTGTCGATATCAACCTGCCGCAGAACGCTTCGATCAATGAGACGCGCAAGGTGGTGGATCGCTTCGAGGCCAGCATCAAGGACGATCCGGACATCGAACGCTGGAGCACCTACATCGGTCAGGGCGCGCTGCGTTTCTACCTGCCGCTGGACCAGCAATTGCAGAACCCGTTCTATGCCCAGTTGGTGATCGTCAGCAAAGGCCTGGAATCCCGTGGTGCGCTGACCGAGCGTTTGCAGAAGCGCTTGCGCGACGATTTCGTCGGCATCGGCTCGTTCGTCCAGCCGCTGGAAATGGGGCCGCCGGTCGGGCGTCCGATTCAGTACCGGGTCAGCGGCAAGGACATCGACAAGGTGCGCCAGCACGCCATCGAGCTGGCAACCCTGCTGGACAACAACCCGCACGTCGGCGAAGTCATCTATGACTGGAACGAGCCGGGCAAGGTGTTGCGCATCGATATCAATCAGGACAAGGCGCGGCAACTGGGGCTGTCTTCCGAGGACGTGGCCCAGCTGATGAACAGCGTGGTCAGTGGCTCCGCCGTGACCCAGGTGCGCGACGATATCTATCTGATCAACGTGGTAGGGCGCGCCGAGGAAGCCGAGCGTGGCACGCCGGAAACCCTGCAGAACCTGCAGATCGTCACGCCCAGTGGCACGTCGATTCCGCTGCTGGCGTTTGCCAATGTGGGTTATGAACTGGAGCAGCCGCTGGTCTGGCGGCGTGATCGCAAGCCGACCATTACCGTGAAGGGCGCGGTGCGGGACGACATGCAGCCCACCGACCTGGTCGCGGAGCTGAAGCCGCAGATCGAGAAATTCGCGTCAGGCTTGCCTGCCGGCTACAAGGTTGCCACCGGCGGGACCGTGGAAGAGAGCGGCAAGGCCCAGGGCCCGATTGCGCAGGTGCTGCCGCTGATGCTGTTTCTGATGGCGACGTTCCTGATGATCCAGCTGCACAGTGTGCAGAAGATGTTTCTGGTGGCCAGCGTTGCGCCGCTGGGCTTGATTGGTGTGGTGCTGGCGCTGATCCCGACCGGCACGCCGCTGGGTTTTGTGGCGATTCTCGGCGTACTGGCGCTGATCGGCATCATCATCCGCAACTCGGTGATTCTGGTGACCCAGATCGACGCTTATGAGCGCGCCGGTTATCTGCCGTGGGATGCGGTGGTCGAGGCTACCGAACACCGCCGCCGCCCGATTCTGCTGACGGCGGCAGCGGCGAGCCTGGGCATGATTCCCATCGCACGCGAAGTGTTCTGGGGGCCGATGGCTTACGCGATGATCGGCGGCATCGTCATCGCCACGCTGCTGACCCTGTTGTTCCTGCCGGCGTTGTATGTGGCCTGGTACCGGATCAAGGAACCGTCGGATAAAGAGCGTCGCGATGCCAGGTCCGATGGCGAAGACCAAGGCTTGCACGCCCCGCCGATCCGTTGAGCCTTAAGAGCCGTTCTGCATCAGGACGGCTCTTCTTGCGTCAGTGTGAAATCGGCGAATCGCACGGGGCCGAGCTCACCTTGAGCATCGGCGGGGCGCGGGGTCGTGACGTTGATAAAACAGAGGCTTAGCGCTTCCAGGAAGTAGAGCCTCACGGACAGTCGCTGCCAGTCCCGTGTCGCCATGCCCGGTATGGGTGAAACCTGAGCCGTGCCGTCGGCCGTAAAGCCGCCGACACTGACAGTGAACCTTGCCTCTGGAATCAGAGGGTCAGCGCTTCTTACGTCGAATTCGATACGCAGGGTTTTGCCCGGCAGGTCCGGCAGCGACTGGCTGATGAGTGTCCCGGCGGGCAGGCGCAGGCTCTGCCCGTTGCCGTGAGGCTGGAAGTCCGGCTTGAAACCCTCCGGGCCTTGCCAGCTCTTGAAGCCATGGCTGAAGTTTCCGTTCTTGATCAATTGCATGTCGTGATCGTCCTTTGATCATTAAGTGCTCAGACAGCACAGGACGCACGCAATCGTACCGCCAGCAACGGGTCAAGCGTTTTGTAAGAGCCAGCTTGCTGGCGGAAGGACGCTTGCGTGGGTCTAGCCGCGGCGCCAGACGCTGGCCAGCCACGGTTGTTGATCCCTCGGCAACCCGGCTGGTCGGTAATAATGTTCCAGCTCGACGAAACCCGCTTCGATCAGCAACTCGCGCCAGGCGTCCAGGTCGTGGTACGAGCCGTAGCGCTCGCCGTTCCAGCCTTCCTGATTACGACCACGCGGGTTGGAGCTGAACAGCACGCCGCCGGTTTTCAGGGTGGCGTGCAGCTGGCGCAGAACGCGGGGCAGTTCCTGGCGCGGTATGTGAAACAGCACGGCATTGGCGAAGATCCCGTCGAAGCGCTCGGCCGGCAGGTCCAGCTCCAGGAAATTCTGCTGCCACACCTCGCAGCCGGTTTCGGCACGGGCCATCTCGGCAAACCGCCGGGAACCGTCAAGACCCACTGCAACGTGCCCCATCGCCGTAAACGTCTTGAGATCACGACCCGGCCCGCAGCCAAAATCCAGAATCTGCAACGGCGCGGGCGACTCGATGTGCCGCAGCAGGGCGTCGATGTTCTGGCTGACGTCGTGGTCCCGGGTGCCTTCACGAAACTCGTCGGCCACCCGGTCGTAGTGGCCGACGGTAGTGGTGGTGATCTGGGCAAGGGTTTGCGGGTCGAGTTTCATCGATGGCGGTCCGGTCCGGGAGTAGCGCCACTATACCTCGCTCCGGTCAGCGCTTGTTCAGGCTGCGCGCCAGTCGATCACCGCCCAGTTGCACCACGGCGACCAGTACCACCAGTAGCACGATCACCGTCAGCATGATCTGCGTGTCGAAACGCTGATAACCGTAGCGATAGGCAATGTCGCCCAGGCCACCGGCTCCAATGGCACCGGCCATGGCCGAAGAGTTGATCATCGTCACCAACGTGATCGTAAAGCCGCCGACGATACCCGGCAGCGCTTCGGGCAACAGCACGTGCCAGACGATGTGCCAGCGACGGCAACCCATGGCCTGTGCCGCTTCGATCAAGCCGTGATCCACTTCCCGCAGGCTGACCTCGGCGATCCGCGCAAAGAACGGCGTAGCGGCGATGGTCAACGGCACGACTGCCGCCCAGACGCCATAGGTGGTGCCGACGATCATCCGGGTAAAGGGGATCAGCGCGACCATGAGGATCAGGAAGGGAATCGAGCGGAACAGGTTCACGAACCCGCCCAGTACCCGATTGACGGCCGGCGCTTCGAAAATCCCGCCTTTGGAGCTGGTAACCAGAATCACCGCCAGCGGAATGCCCAGCAGCAGGGCGATCAACGACGACACGCCAACCATCAGAAAGGTGTCGATGGTTCCTTGAATCAAACGATCAAGCCACATAACCCAATACCTCCACACGCGGCGCCTGAGTAAGGGCGCGGGCCAACAGTTCGTCGCGGTTGTGCGGCGAGCCCGCCACCGAGAGGATCAAATGCCCGATGGCGCGATCCTGAATGCGCTCGACACCGCCCTGCAGCAGCTTCACCTTGCCGCCCAAGGCCGCGAACAGCGCCGCCAGATCAGGCTCTTCGCCGCTGGCGCCGGTGAAGTGCACATCCAGCAGCAGCGTCGCTTCCGGCGCCAGAGGCTGTGCGGTCAGGCGCGCCGCCAACTCTTGCGGCAGGCCCAGTTGCAGCGGCGCCAACAGGGTCTTGCTGACCTGATGATGCGGGTCGCCGAAGACCTGCCATACCGCGCCTTGCTCGACGACCTGGCCCTGTTCCAGCACCACGACGCGGTGGCAGATATCGCGGATCACCGCCATTTCATGGGTGATCAGCACGATGGTCAGCCCCAGGCGCTGGTTGATCTCGCGCAGCAGGCCGAGAATCGATTGGGTGGTTTCCGGGTCCAGCGCGGAAGTGGCTTCGTCGCACAGCAGAATCGCCGGATCATGCACCAGCGCCCTGGCAATCCCGACCCGCTGCTTCTGCCCGCCGGAAAGCTGCGCCGGGTAGGCCTTGTGCTTGTCCTTCAGGCCCACCAGTTCCAGCAATTCCGCCACTTTGCGCTGCCGTTGCGCCTTGGGCACGCCGGCCACCTTGAGCGGCAGTTCGACGTTCTGCCATACGGTCCTGGCCGACATCAGGTTGAAGTGCTGAAAGATCATGCCAATGCGGCGGCGCAGCTCCACCAGCTTGTCTTCGTTGAACTCGGCAATGTCCACCTGATCGATCAGCACCCGGCCGCTGCTGGGTTGCTCCAGACGATTGATGGTGCGGATCAGCGAGGATTTTCCCGCGCCACTGCGACCGATGATGCCGAAGATCTCTCCGCGCTGGATCGCCAGGTCGATATTGCCCAGCGCTTGCACCGGACCCTGGCGGCCTTCGTAGGTTTTGCCCAGGCTGACGAAGCGCACGTGGGCACGGTTCAGGTCCGGATGCAGTTCGGTGTGCTGTGCCTCGATGCCGCTGCTCTGCGGTTCCAGCGGCAACTGCCGTTGCGCGGACGCGTTCATTGTTTCCAGCCTGCCTGGTAGAGGGTGCCGTTGACCTTGTCCAGCGAGGCGCGGACCACCGGCGAGTGCTGGTAGATATCGACGAATCTGGCCAGGCGCGGGTCGTTTTTCTTCTCGGGCTTGATCACGAACTGAATCACGTACTCAGGGTGGTCCAGGCCGTCGAACAGGATCGCCGACTCGGCGGGGAAAGTCTTGGCCAGGCGGATATAGGCCGGGTAGCCCTGCACCAGATCGGCATCATCATAGGCGCGCACCAGTTGCACCGCTTCCACCTGGATCAGCTTGAGTTTCTTGGGGTTGGCGGTGATGTCGTCTTCGGTCGCCTTGTAGCCCACGCCGTCCTTGAGCGTGATCAGTCCGGCCTTGGCGAGCAGTTGCAGGCCGCGACCGCTGTTGATCGGGTCGTTGGCGATGGCGACTGTGGCGCCGGTGGGCAGCTCGTCGAAGCTTTTGTACTTTTTGGAGTACAGCCCGACATTGTTGATGATGCCCGGCGCGTAAGGCACCAGCCCAAAACCGGCCGCTTCGTTGGCGTTGGTCAGGAACGGGATGTGCTGGAAGTAATTCACGTCGATGTCACCGGCGGCAAGGGTGACGTTCGGCGCGATCCAGTCGGTGAACTCCACCAGTTCGACTTTCAGGCCTTGCTTGCCGGCTTCTTCCACTGCTGCTTCAAGCGGAATGGCAAACGCCGCAGTGGTGCCGACCTTCAAGGGTGCGTCGGCGGCGTGGGCGGTGAGGGTCAACAGGCCGAGGGCCAGGGCAACGAGTGATTTGGTCATGATGGCGGTCCGTTATTGTCTGGCTGATGTTTTTTCTGTAGGCGTGTGTATTCGATAACTTGCACCGGCATGCTGCGGTGGCAGACGGTCGGTGCCTTCCGGGAACAGCTTGCTGCGCAACGTGCCCGGGTCATAAGCGGTCTTGTAGGAGCCACGGCGTTGCAGCTCCGGGACCACCAGATCGACGAAATCCTCATAGCTTTCCGGCGTCACGATGCGGGTCAGGTTGAAGCCGTCCAGGCCGGTTTCCTCGACCCAGGATTCCAGTTCGTCAGCGACCTGCTCCGGCGAGCCGATAATCGTCACGTAGCGACCGCCCAACGTGTGCTGCTCCAGCAGCTTGCGCCGTGTCCAGTCGTTGTTCTTCAGGTTGCGGGTGGCCGACTGGATGGCGTTGCTCTTGACGTACTGGATCGGTTCATCCAGTTCATAGTCGGCAAAGTCGATGCCTGTGGACGCCGCAAAATGCGCCAGGCCCGCTTCGGCGCTGGCGTGGCTGCAATAGTCGGCAAATTTCTCGCGAGCCTGCTCTTCAGTGGCTGCCACCACCACGCTCAGGCCCATGAACACCTTGATGTCTTGTGGATTGCGACCTGCCCGCACCGCGCTGGCGCGCACCTTGTCGACCTGTTCCCTGGTGGCGATCTTGTTCTGGCCGCTGATGAACACGCATTCAGCGTGCCGACCGGCAAACTCCAGTCCCCGGTCCGAGCTGCCTGCCTGAAACAGCACCGGCGTGCGCTGCGGCGACGGTTCGCACAGGTGATAACCCTCGACCTTATAGAACTCACCTTCGTGACGGACCTTGTGAACCTTCTCCGGCCGGGTGTACACCCGCTGTTCGCGGTCGTTGATCACCGCGTCGTCCTCCCAGCTGCCTTCCCAGAGTTTGTACAGCACCTCCAGATATTCGTCGGCCTGGTCATAACGCCGGTCGTGCTCGACCTGTTCGTTCAGGCCCATAGCTCGCGCAGCGCTGTCCAGGTAACCGGTGACGATGTTCCAGCCCACCCGGCCACGACTCAGATGATCGAGGGTCGACATGCGCCGGGCGAACAGATACGGCGCATCGTAGGTCAGGTTGGCGGTCAGGCCGAAACCCAGGTGGCGGGTCACGCCGGCCATGGCCGACACCAGCAACAGCGGGTCATTGACTGGCAGCTGGATCGCCTCCTTGAGCGTGACGTCTACCGAGTTTTGATAGATGTCGTAAACGCCTACGATGTCGGCGATGAACATGCCGTCGAACAGCCCACGCTCCAGCAGTTTCGCCAGATCGGTCCAGTATTCGAGGTTGTTGAACTGCGTGGAGTTATCCCGCGGATGGGTCCACAAACCATGATTGATATGGCCGATGCAGTTCATGTTGAACGCGTTGAGCAGGATCTTTTTCTTGGCCATCAGAGGGTGCCTCGCAATGGGGGCTTGGTGTCGTTGAGGTAGTAATTGCCGATGGCGTGGTATTTCCAGCGAACCGGGTCGTGCAAGGTGTGTACGCGGGCGTTGCGCCAGTGACGGTCAAGGCCGTGCTCGGCCAGCGTCGATTGACTGCCGGCCAGTTCGAACAACGTGCTGCCTGCGGCCAAGGAGATTTCCGTGCTGATGGCTCGCGCTTCGGCAATCGCGATGGACGCCTCGGCAACGGTTTGGGCCGTGCTGTCGGCCTGGGCAATATCGAGCAGCTCGCCGGCGCGTTCCAGCAACGCCTCTGCGGCGTACAGGCGAACGCTCAGCTTGCCGAAACCGTACAGGGTGAGCGGGTCATCGATGGCCTTTTCCTGGCCCGAGTCGATCCAGGGCCGGGTGCGGGTGCGCACGAATGTCAGCGCATCCTCAAAGGCTGCGCGGGCAATGCCGGTGTCGATGGCAGCGTGAAGAATCTGCGCCAGCGGGCCGACCGTGGTGGGCCGTTCGAACGCGCTCTGGAAGGGGATCACATCGTCGGCGCTGACATAGACGTTATCGAACACCACCGAGCCGCTGCCGGTGGTGCGCTGACCGAAGCCGCTCCAGTCGTCGATCACGCGCAGGCCGTCGCTGTCATGCGCCACGAACGCCAGATGCTGGACACCGTGCTCATCGACCACTGAGGTCGGAATACGCTGTGCATAAAGGGCGCCGGTGGAGTAGAACTTGCGGCCGTTGATGCGCAAGCCGTCGCCGTCGCGGCTCAGGCGGGTCGTGCGCTCGTGAGCGGTCTTGGTGCCCAGCTCGGCCAGTGCGTTGCCGAAGCGTTGCCCGGCCAGTACCTCGGCGTACAGGCGCGCTTGCTGGGCCTGGCTGCCGTTCACACGCAGCACTTCCAGTGCATAGAAATGATTTTGCGGAATCTGCCCCAGCGAGGCATCGGCCTCGGCGATCAAGGCGATGACCCTGGCCAGCGTGACGTTGGAAACGCCCGCGCCGCCGAAGGCTTTCGGCACGCTGATGCCCCACAGCCCGGATTGGCTGAACTGATCCAGCTCGGTATGCGGCAGACGCCGCTCGCGGTCGCGCTGCGCGCTGTCGGTCCTGAAACGGGCGGCCAGTTCGCCGGCGATCTGCAATGCCTGGGCGTCACTGGTGATGACGGCGGCGGTTGTCCGCGCCGGTGGGGGAAAACTCATGGGGTGTTTCTCCAGTGGTCCGGTTCAGATCCAGGAATGCCGCGCGGGATGCGTGCCGTTGAGGTGCCAGGCGCCGATGGCGTGATATTTCCAGCGCACCGGGTCGTGCAGGGTGTGCACCCGTGCATTGCGCCAGTGCCGGTCCAGATTGAATTCGGCCAGGGTGGCGCGGCTGCCGGCCAGCTCGAACAGCTTTTCGCTGGCTTGAAGAGAAATTTCGGTGGTCAGCACCTTGGCCCGAGCCACGGCGATGGAGGCGCGGGCGGCCGCGTCTTCGTCGACAGGGTGAGCGTTGATGTCATCCACCACTTGCGCAGCCTTGCGCAACAGCGCTTCGGCGGCGTGCAGATCGAGCTTGAGGCGGCCGATGTCGGCGATCACATAAGGATCGTCACCGGCGCGCTCGACCTTGGCGTCGATCCAGGGTCGCGAGCGCTCACGAACGAAAGTAATGGCGTCATCGATGGCCGCGCGGGCGATACCGGCGTCGATGGCGGCCTGAATCAGTTGCGACACGGCACCCTGAATATTGGGGGTCGAAGCCAGTCGCCAGTTGGCGATCACGTTCTGCGCATCGACGTGCACGTTATCGAGCAATACGGTGCCGCTGGCAGTGGTGCGCTGGCCGAAGCCGGACCAGTCGTCGACGATTCGCAAGCCAGGCGTGCCGCGTCTGACGAACGCCATGACCTGCCGACCCTGGTCGTCCAGCGCCTTGACCGCAACCCAATGGGCAAACAGCGCACCGGTGGAGTAGAACTTTTGGCCGCTCAGCAACAGGCGGTCGCCGTCTGCCACCAGCCGGGCCTTGAGTTCCAGGGTGTTGCGGGTCCCGCGTTCCGGGCCGGCGTTCCCGATGCGCCAACCTTGCAGAACGCTTTGCAGCAGGGCGATTTTCTGCGGCTCGTCGGCAGCTTCCAGGATCAGGTTGAGGATGCCGAACTGGTTCTGCGGGATCTGTCCAAGCGCCGGATCGGCAGCGGATATGATGCGAAACACCTCGGCCACGGTCGCGAACGATACGCCCGGTCCACCGTAGGCTTTGGGAATGGAAATGCTGCCCAGGCCGCTACGGGTGAACTGCTCGATTTCCGCCCATGGCAGCTGTCTTTGCTGATCGCGCTGAGCGGCGTTAATGCGGGCCGATGCGGCCAGTTTATGGGCGGCGGCGATGGCTTGAGCGTCGTTGTGCAACACCGTGGCCGGCAGCAAGGCTGGCGCGACGTCGTGCTCCGTCGAAGCCTGTGCAGACTCAGCGTGCAACGCCCTGGTGTTATCCACAGAGGTGGTTGAGTTGCGGACCATCTGAACCTCGTAACAATGGCAACTTGGGCCGCAAGCAGCGGCGTTGATCAGTACGGTGTCCGGTGGTCCGGTTCATATACCCTAAGCTTGTATAAATATTTTTTAAACGTGCTTTTTGGAATAAGCATAGATGGCATTTGCCGCTGCCAGGCAGAGAACCGGCTGGCCTGAACGGAGGGTTCGATGGGCGGAGTGAAGTGTCCACACGGGAGTGCGGCGTGCTGGGTGCATGGGAGGAGGGGCTAGCGCCCTGTCAGGCGGAAAGTGCCGGTATCCCCGACAGACCGGTCGAGCTGTATCCGGGCTACCGACACTTTATGAACGTCGACACCTGCAGTTATTGGGTCCATTCATCCAGCGCCTGGATGTGAATCTCTCGCGGCGGCGCCCAGAGTGAGTTATTGCCGACGCGATCGATGACGCAGTAGGTCGCTTCCAGGCGTTGCTCATCGCCCGCTTCCAGGATCAACGCGGGCGGTACCACCAGATCCACCGGCATGCCCACGTCTTCGGCGGTGAGCGGCGGCAGATCCATCCGCAGGTCTCCCCAGCGCACGGTAATTTCGTCGTGGGGCGCCATGTTCAGGTACGGCTCGATGCTCAAGGGCAAGCCGCCTGCCATGTGCTTGGAGGTCAGGCCACGCCGTACCACCGAGGGCGGTACCGTCAGCGGTGCGAGCCCCTGATTCTCTTCAGCGCTGGGGCTCAACAGCTCACCCCCCGGCGCGTTCAACTTGACCCACAGCTTCCGGCAGATTGACGTCACGGGTGTACCCCCGACCTTCATGACTCGGTAGTAAGTTCTTGCTTTGCCGTTTTGTAAGAAGCTTTCCGGAAGGCGTAGGACAATTGTTTTGCCGATGTCAGATGCCTTTAAAATTTTTGACGCAACGTAACAGCCGTCCCAAAACAATTCGATAAGATCGCCGCTTTCCATTTCATCGTAGGGTTCGACATGGATCATCAGGTGCGAAGCGACCTTCAGGCCGATGCCGTGCCGGGTTGCCTGCGGGATTTTCGGGGCCGGCAGCCTCGGAAGAGGGGTGTTGCTGGGTGTCTGGCTCATGTCCGAATTCTCGTGTTTAACCAAGATTGCAAGTAATGAGTGGTTATAAATGGTCTGCATGTAAGTGCTGAATAACCCTCAAATAAGCAGTGCCGATAATTACCTTATCGGTCGGAGTAGTAGCAAACATTACAAACTGTAGGTATTTGCCACTTGCATATTGGCGGGCGTCGTAGACCCCTTACTTCAGTTGAGCTAATTGGCTTTGTGGTTTGTTGTCAACACGTGTTTGGTATGAGTGCGTGGGTTTAATGAAATTTAGAAATTTCCTACATATTACGTTTGAATCACGACTTCCAA
This sequence comes from Pseudomonas sp. v388, assembly GCF_003935425.1. Lineage (GTDB taxonomy): Bacteria > Pseudomonadota > Gammaproteobacteria > Pseudomonadales > Pseudomonadaceae > Aquipseudomonas. The sequence continues at coordinate 278,781 of NZ_RHQN01000009.1, read as the reverse complement.
CTAATCGAAGATCCTACTCGTAACTAAAACGGCGTATCGCCCAGCGCAGCGCCAGGTGAGGGCAGGGGCTTGACCAGTCGACGCCGGGGCACGAGTGGGCACTCGGCGCCGGCCCGTCGGGGCGCTGCTGCGGTTGAAATGACTCTATTAGTCGATAGGACAGGCCAGTTAGGCGGCGGCCTTTGCGCAAAGATTTTGATCGGTCTTTTGCGCCAGAAATGTAAGACAAAGTAATTGCGACGCCAAAGTGCGTCGCAATGTTGAGCACCTTTGTAGGATCAGGCTCGGCTTCTCTCCAGAAACTGTCTGGTGCGCTCGTGCTGCGGGTTGGCGAACAGCGCCTTGGCGTCGCCTTGTTCCACGATCACGCCCTTGTCGATGAAGATCACCCGGTTGGCAACGTCCCGCGCGAAGCTCATTTCATGAGTCACGATCACCATGGTGCGGTTCTCTTCGGCCAAGGCACGAATGGCCGTCAGCACTTCCCCGACCAGCTCTGGGTCCAGCGCGGAAGTGGGTTCGTCGAACAAAATCACCTCCGGCTCCATCGCCAGTGCCCTGGCAATGGCCACGCGCTGCTGCTGGCCACCGGAGAGCCTGCGCGGGTACGCATCCTCCTTGCCCGTGAGGCCGACTTTCGCCAGCAGTTTGCGTCCCAGCGCAACGGCGCTCTCGCGGGCCATCTTCTTGACCACCACCGGGCCTTCGATGACGTTCTCCAGCGCCGTGCGATGCGGAAACAGGTTGAAGTTCTGGAACACGAACCCGACCTGCTGCCGCAGCTGGCGGATCAAGCCTTGCTGCTGGCTCAACGGTCGGCTGCCGTCTATTTCAATATCACCGACCTTGATACGGCCGCTGGTGGGTTCTTCCAGCAGATTCAAGCAGCGCAGCAGCGTAGTCTTGCCCGATCCGCTGGGGCCGATGATGGCGACGACCTCGCCGGCCTCGATCCGCAGATCGATGCCCTTGAGCACTTCCTGGCCTTTGAACTGCTTGGTGAGCTTTTCAACCACAATCATGCTTCAGGACTCCAGATCATGCCGGTTGACCCTCGCTTCCAACCGGTTCTGCAGATGCGAAAGCGCAGTGGCCAATACCCAGTAGATCAGCGCGGCGGCCAGGTACATGGTGAAGATTTCGAAAGTGCGGGCGGTGATCAGCTGGGCCTGGCGGAACAGCTCCGGAACCTGGATGGTCGCGGCCAGGGCAGTGTCCTTGACCAGCGAAATGAAACTGTTGCCCAGCGGCGGCAGGGCGGTGCGGGCCGCTTGCGGCAGGATCGCCCGGCGCATGGTTTGCCAGCGGGTCATGCCGATGCTGGCCGCCGCCTCCCACTGACCGCGATCCACGGCGCCGATGGCAGCCCGCAGGATTTCGCAGGCATAGGCGGCCATGTTCAGGGAAAAACCGATCAGCGCTGCCGGCAACGGGTCCAGCTCGATCCCCAGTTGCGGCAGGCCGTAATAAATCATGAACAACTGCACCAGCAACGGCGTGCCCCGAAAAAAGGACACGTAGATGCGGGCGATCCAGCTCAGCAACTTGAAGCGCGACAGGCGCATCAGTGCCAGGCCGAAGCCCAGCACCAATCCGAAAAACATCCCGCCCAGGCTAAGGATGACGGTGTAATACGCGCCCTTCAGCAGAAAGGGCGCGGAGTCCATCGCGAGCTGTAGGCTCTCTTCGATCATTTGGTCACATCAGCGTTGAAGTACTTTTGCGACAGTTTGGTGAGCGTACCGTCGGCGCGCAGCTTGTCGATGGCCTTGTTGACGGCGTCCAGCAGCTCTGGCTCTCCCTTGCGCAGCGTGACACCCGATTCCTGGCGCGAGAAGGGTTCGCCGGAAACGGCCAGGGTGTCCTTGGTCTTGGCGATCAGCTCCAGCGCTGCAAGGCGGTCGACCAGAATGGCATCGATACGGCCGACGCGCAGGTCCTGATACTTGGTCGGATCATCGTCGTAGGTGCGAACCACGGCGCCGGGCACGTTTTCCTTGAGCCATTGCTCGTAATTGGTGCCAAGGCCCACGCCAACCTTCTTGCCGGTCAGGTCTTGAGCGGTCTTGAAAGCGCCTTCGTTCTTCTTCTGGGTCAGCGCTTGGAGACCGGAGACGGTATAGGGCTGGGAGAAGTCGTACTTCTTCTTGCGCTCTTCGGAAATCGTGACCTGATTGATGACCACGTCCAGACGCTTGGACTCCAGTGCTGCGAGGATGCCATCCCATTTGGTCGGCTGAACCTTGGCCTTGACGCCCAGCTCTTTGGCCAGAGCTTCGGAGAATTCGACCTCGAAGCCGGTCAGCTTGCCGTTCTCGTCCACGAAGCTGAAGGGTGGATAGGTGCCTTCCAGGCCGACACTGAGCGTGCCGCTGTCCTTGATTTTCTGTAGCTGCTCGCCCGCCATGGCTTGCCCGGCAAGTCCTGTACCGAGCACGACGCTCAGAGCCGACAGAAGAAACGTACGACGAATAGCGGAAATGTTCATGCGAGCCTCTTTGTTATTCGAATACCAGGGTGGGAATGCCAGCTGCCTGAAAGACCAGGCAAGTTTCAGACCGGACCAGCGCGAGTTGGTTGGGTCGTTTTGAGCGGCGAGACTATAAAGCTGAATTCTTATGAATAAAAATAACTAAAAGCGATTTTTATATCTACTTCGAGCATAAGCCGCCCCTACGCGCTCGACTTATCCGGCAAACACACCAGGGTAGGCGAACAAGGCTGGCGCGCCGCCGGTGTGCAGGAAAATCAGCGGCCCGTCGTTGAAACGCTGGCGGCCGATGCCATCGAGCAGCCCGGCCATTGCCTTGCCGGTGTACACCGGGTCGAGCAGCACGCCTTCATGACTGGCGACCAGCTTGATCGCAGCCAGGGTTCCGGCATTCGGTTCGCCGTAGCGCGGGCCGAAATACTCGTCCCACAGCTGCACGCGGAAAGCCTGCGGCAGTGGCACTTCAAGCAGCTCGGCCGTGCGCTCGGCCAGGCCCTGAACCTTGGGCAACTGGGCGTCTTCGCTGCGCGATACCGTAACGCCGACCACCGGCAATTCCGGCAGCATATGGGCAAGCGCCAGGGCCAGGCCACTGTGCGTGCCGGCGCTACCGGATGGCAATATCACGGCGGCGAAGTCCAGGCCGGTCTGTTTGATCTGCTCGACCAATTCCAGCCCGCACCGCACGTAACCCAGGGCGCCCACCGGGCTGGAGCCGCCAATCGGCACCAGGTACGGCTTCTTGCCGCTGGCACGCAGGCGAGCGGCGAGAGCGTGCAGCTGTTCGTCGGCGTTATCGAGGTTTTCAACCAATTCGACCCTGGCGTCGAACAGGTCCAGCAACAGACGGTTGCCGTTGTGCAGGTAGTTGGGGTCTTCGGTGCCGATGGGGTTTTCCAGCAGCGCCGCGCAGCCCAGCCCCAGGCGTGCGGCCACTGCGGCGGTCTGGCGCACATGGTTGGACTGGATGGCACCGGCGGTGATCAAGGTATCGGCGCCCTGCGCGAGGGCGTCGGCGGCCAGGTACTCAAGCTTGCGGACCTTGTTGCCGCCCATCGCCAGCGCGGTGGTGTCGTCGCGCTTGATGTAGATGTCGCGGCCTGCCCAGTTCGACAGCCGTTCGAGCTTTTCCAGGGCGGTAGGCGCGCTGATCAGGTCCAGGCGATTGAAGCGGGCAAGCTGTTTTTCGATCATGGTGATAAATGAGCCGTGTAGAGAGTCCCCGGACTATAGGCAGACGATTCCTACACGGCAACCTGTGCCTGTTCATGGATCAGGCGGTATAGCCGTCAGAAAATAGTTATTTTTTCCGCAGGAATCTTTGCCGTAGAGTGGTGCAACGGTGGCCGGCAGCGTCCAGGCCGCGCTTTTTCTGACAGCAAGGAGAGTTCAGCGTGAGCGATATTCCAGAAGCTTGTGCCGAAGGTCGTTCCAGCCATTGGCAGTTGCAGCGAATCGTCAGCCAATTGCGCGATGCCCGCGACGACTGGCGCACCCGCAACCGGCGAGTGAGCGGCGAGCACGGCGGCCGAGAGCTGCCTTCCCGTGCAGCAATGAGCGAGATCCTTGAAGCGCTGAGCGGCGCACTGTTCCCGATGCGACTCGGCCCGGTCGATCTGCGTGAGGAGAGCGAAGACTTCTACGTCGGGCACACCCTGGACGTTTCGCTCAATGCACTGCTGGCTCAGGCCCGACTTGAATTGCGCTACGTCGCGCATCAGCAAGGGCAGGACCTCAAGAGCATTGATGAAAAAGCGTTGGCGCTGATCCAGGATTTCGCGACGGCGTTGCCTGGCATTCGCCGTCTGCTGGATACCGATGTGCTGGCCGCCTATCACGGCGATCCGGCGGCGCGCAGCGTCGATGAAGTCTTGCTGTGCTATCCGGGCATTCTGGCTGTGATCCATCATCGTCTGGCGCATCATCTGTACCGCGCCGGCTTGCCGCTGCTGGCGCGCATCAGTTCGGAAATCGCCCATTCGGCCACCGGCATCGACATCCACCCCGGCGCCCAGATCGGCCCGAGTTTCTTCATCGACCACGGCACAGGTGTGGTGATTGGCGAAACGGCAATCATCGGCGAGCGGGTGCGGATCTATCAGGCCGTGACACTGGGCGCCAAACGCTTTCCGGCGGATGAAGACGGGCAGTTGCAAAAAGGCCACGCGCGCCATCCTATCGTCGAGGATGACGTGGTCATCTATGCCGGCGCGACCATTCTGGGGCGCATCACCATCGGCAAGGGGTCGACCATCGGCGGCAATGTCTGGCTGACCCGCAGCGTTCCGGCCGGCTGCAACCTGACCCAGGCCAACCTGTTGCAACAGCAGGACGACGGCACGCAGAAGTGAATGACCTGCACAACGCTGCGGACGCGGCCCGGCGGGAGACAGCTGGCTGGCGACTGCAGTGTGTCAGTCATCGTTGACGGCGCGGGTCTATCGCGGTCGCGAGCAAGCTCCTCCCACCCACAATCCTCGTGTACGCCATTCCTCGCTGACTCATACAAAAAATTGCGTTTCAGTCCCTCCCCGACAAGCGGAACGAACCCCGTAGACCGTGCGTCATAGCGTGGTCCTAGCGCGCGGCCACCGGGCTGCGATTAGTCATTTCAAGACTATTCATGTTTTAATTGAACGCTCGTTCAATTAAAACCGGTGGTTCGCTGCCCGCTCACAACAGGAGGCTGACCTTTGCCACATCCGTTTTTCGCAGTGCCTTTGCCAGCAATACAGGTGCACATTTCATGAGTGCATCAAGCTCCCCATCCAGCGGCCTGGTGCGCATGAATGCGCCGGTTTTCTACTTCGCCGCCAGTTTCATCCTGATCTTCGGTGTCATCGTCATCGCCTTTCCGCAGGCCAGCGGCCAGTGGCTGCTGGCGGCGCAGAACTGGGCGGCCAATACGGTCGGCTGGTACTACATGCTGGTCATGACGCTGTATCTGGTCTTCGTGGTGGTCACCGCCGTATCCGGCTACGGCAAGATCAAGCTCGGTGCCGACCACGACGAGCCCGAATTCAGCTATCTCTCCTGGGCCGGCATGCTGTTCGCCGCGGGGATCAGCATCACGCTGTTCTTCTTCTGCGTTTCCGAGCCTTTGACCCACCTGCTGCAACCGCCGCAAGGCGAGGCCGGTAGCACCGAAGCGGCGCGGCAGGGCATGCAACTGCTTTTTCTGCACTGGGGCTTGCATGGCTGGGGCGTGTTCGCATTTGTCGGCATGGCGCTGGCGTACTTCGCCTATCGGCATAACCTGCCGCTGGCCTTGCGGTCTGCGCTGTACCCGCTGATTGGCAAGCGCATCAACGGCCCCATCGGCTATGCCGTGGATGGCTTCGGCATCATCGCGACCATCTTCGGCCTGGGTGCGGACATGGGCTTTGGGGTGCTGCACCTCAACTCCGGCCTTGATTACCTGTTCGGCGTCGCCCATACCCACTGGATTCAGGTCGGCCTGATCACATTGATGATGGGCGCGGCGATTCTGGTGGCCGTTGCGGGCGTCGACAAGGGCGTGCGGGTCATGTCCGACATCAATATGCTGTTGGCCTGTGCGCTGCTGTTGTTCGTGTTGTTCGCCGGCCCCACGCAGCACCTGCTCAACACCCTGGTACAGAACATCGGCGACTACCTCGGCGCGCTGCCGGTCAAGAGTTTCGACGTCTACGCCTACGACAAACCCAGTGACTGGCTGGGCGGCTGGACGGTGTTCTATTGGGCCTGGTGGATCGCATGGTCGCCGTTCGTGGGCCTGTTCATCGCCCGCATTTCCCGCGGCCGCACCATCCGCGAATTCGTGTTCGGCGTGCTATTGATTCCGCTGGGTTTCACCCTGGCGTGGATGTCGATCTTCGGTAACAGCGCCATCGATCAAGTGCTCAACCACGGCATGACCGCGCTGGGGCAATCGGCAATCGATGACCCGTCGATGACCCTGTACCTGCTGCTGGAGACCTATCCGTGGAGCAAGACGGTCATTGCCGTGACGGTCTTCATCAGCTTCGTGTTCTTCGTGACTTCGGCGGATTCCGGCACCGTGGTGCTTTCGACCCTGTCCGCCAAAGGCGGCAACCCGGACGAAGACGGCCCGAAATGGCTGCGCGTGTTCTGGGGCGTGGCGACCGCGCTGATCACCAGCGGCCTGCTGTTCTCCGGAAGCATCGATGCCCTCAAGTCAGCGGTGGTGCTCACTTCGCTACCGTTCTCGCTGATCCTGCTGTTGATGATGTGGGGCCTGCACAAAGCCTTCTTCATGGAATCCCAACGGCAGATCGCCCAGCTGTATTCGCTCGCTCCGGTTTCCGGCGCGCGACGCGGCGGCTGGCGCCAGCGCTTGAGTCAGGCGGTGCATTACCCGTCCCGCGACGAGGTCTATCGCTTCCTCGACCAGACCGTGCGTCCGGCCATCGAAGAAGTGACCGCGGTATTTCTTGAGAAAGGCTTGAGCGTCGACACCTTGCCCGACCCGGCCCACGACTCGGTCAGCCTGGAAATCGGCCATGGCGAGGAGCGCCCGTTCATCTATCAAGTCCAGATGAAAGGTTTCTTCACGCCGTCCTTCGCCCGCGGCGGCATGGGCTCCAAGCAACTGAACAACCGCCGCTATTACCGCGCTGAGGTTCATTTGAGCGAAGGCAGCCAGGATTACGATCTGGTGGGCTACAGCAAGGAACAGGTCATCAACGACGTGCTCGACCAGTACGAACGACACATGCAGTTTTTGCATTTGGTGCGTTGACAGGGCAGCTGCAAGCCCCAAGTTGCAAGCTACAGGTCAAAAGCTTGTAGCTTGCAGCCAGGTCTCAAGCACTTTCCCGTTCAATCAAACTGCAACCCAGCAGGTTCAGCCGCTGGATTTCCCCTTCGACCGGCAATACACCGAGGCTTTCCAGAACCCGGCGGGCGGCCAGTACGCCGATTTCCAGCGCAGGTGGTTTGATGGTGGTCAGGCTTGGCAGCAGCATGTGTGCGAAGGCGTAATCGCCGAAACCCATGATGGCGCAGTCTTGCGGAATACGCAGGCCGGCGCGTTGGCTTGCCAAAAGTCCGCCCGCTGCAAGGTTGTCATTGGCGAAGAACACCGCGTCGGGCCGTTCGGGGCTGCTCATCAGTGTTTCCATGGCCTGCTTGCCGGCTTCGAAGGGCGTGAGTCCGGCCTCGGGTACGAACACCCGCGGTTCCAGACCGATGGCTTCGAGCGTTGCGATGTAACCGTCGCGGCGTTCCAGAGCGCTCAAGTCGCCAGCCATGCTGTTCTGCACGAAGGCGATGCGGCGGTAGCCTTTGTCGTGCAGGTAACGGGTGGCAGTGATGCCCACTTCAACGTGTGAAAACCCGATCTGGATGGGCGCGCGTTCCGGCTGGTAATCCCAGGTTTCGATGATCGGGATATCGGCCTGGTGGATCATGGCTTCCGTCGCCGCGCTGTGGAAACGGCTGGTCAATACCAGTGCGGCAGGTGACCAGCCGAGAAAGGCGCGCACCGCGCTCTCTTCTTGATCGGCCGAGAAGTAACTCGACGCCAGCAACAGCTGGAAACCGTGCGCGCTCAGGGTATCGCTGAAACCTTGAATGGTATCGGCGAAGATCGGCCCGGAGATATTCGGGATCACCATCGCCACCACTCGACTGCGCGCCGACGCCAGGCCGCCAGCGACCAGGTTCGGCACATAGCCAAGCCCGCTGACTGCCGCCCCGATACGCTCGCGCAACTCTGGCGATACCTGATCAGGTTGATTGAAAAAACGCGACACGCTGATCGCCGACACGCCGGCCTGGCGGGCGACGTCATTGATGGTGACTCGCCCCGCGCCTCGACGTTTGCGGGTTGCCGGGATTTCTTCAGCCATGGGCTATCACTTCGTATAAAAGAAAAAGGAATATAAAAGTAATTTTTCAGTATTGGACGATCTAGCTGCCGGGTCCTGATACTTGTGATGTTAGCGCTAACAACAAAGGTTGTGCTACTCGCCACCGCGAATGCCTGAAGCCTCTAGCGCGCAAGCAACAAAAGGCACCAGTGCCCGGCACTGGTCGATCTGGGCATAGTCAGGCAGGCACGCAGATGCACACAACACGTGGGGATTTGGGCAAACAACATCTTCTGGCGCAGGCCGTTCAGCAGGCGGGCCAGGCGCGGGGGCGTCATTATGGCTGGCTGTTGCTGGGGCTTGCGGCAATGCCGATGGCGCACGCGCTGGCGGACACCGCTGCGGTGCAGGGAGCGGCCGCTCAGGAAACGACACTCAAATCGGTGACGGTCACCGCTACGCGCCGCGAAGAGTCGCTGCAAAAGGTGCCGGTCGCCGTCTCGGTGGTCGAAGGCGAGCAACTGGAGCGCGATAACCGCAACGGCGTGGCGAGCATCGTCCAGCAGATTCCCACTTTGAATTTCCGGACCGGCGCTTCCAACAAAGACACCTCGCTGTTCATTCGCGGCGTGGGTACCATTTCCACCTCACCGGGCGTCGAGCCGACCGTGGCCACTGTGATCGACGGCGTGGTCTACGGCCGTCCGGGCCAGGCCACCCTGGATCTGCTCGACCTGGAACGCATCGAAGTGCTGCGCGGTCCGCAAGGCACACTGTTCGGCAAGAACGCGTCGGCGGGTGTGCTCAACGTGGTTACCAAAGCGCCCACCGAGCAGACCCACGGCTATATCGACCAGTCCTATTACAGCGGCAATGAAAGCCGTACCCGTTTTGGCATCGGCGGCAGCCTGATTCCCGACAGGCTGAAAGGCTCGATCACCACCCTGTTCGGCAGCTACGACGGCAACGTCGATAACCAGCTCAACGGTCATGAGGTCAATGGTTACAACCGCAAGGGCGCACGCGGCAAGCTGGAGTTCACGCCCAGTGACGACGTAACGTTCACTCTGGCGGCGGATTACATGCAATCCCATGACGACGCGCCCAATGGCGTGGTGACCCAAGCGCTGACCCCCGCATTTGCCGGTGCGTTGGCGCCGGTGCGGGCCGACAGTGACAATCGCGACGTGAACAGCGATTTCCGCAGCCATGTGGACGACGTCAACAAGGGCTTGTCCGGGCAACTGGACTGGCAACTGGGCGATTACACCCTGACATCGATTACCGCCTGGCGCGGTTGGGACAACACCCAGTATCAGGACGGCGACCGCCTCGGCACCATTACTGCCGCGTTCCCCGGCACTGAAGACAAGGGCGAGCTGGAGTACAACCAGTATTCCCAGGAACTGCGGCTGGCCTCGCCCAAAGGCGAATTTCTCGAATACGTCGGCGGCCTGTTCTATATGCATGGCAAGAGTGACGAAACCTATCAGCGCACCCTGATCACACCGACCAGCCAGAGCCGCGGTATAGCCGACTACAGCACCACCAGCGACAGCTACTCGGTGTTCGGCGAAAGCACTTTCAACTTCACGCCGGATTTCCGTGCGATTGCCGGGCTGCGCTGGACCCACGACAGGCTGGAATACGACCACCGCCGCGTTTCGACCTCGGCCACCACCGTCAGCGGCATCCAGCCGGCCACCAGCAGTTCCGGCTCGGTGGACGAGGACGGCAAGTCTGGTCGCCTGGGTCTGCAGTACGATTTGAGCGACGACGTCACCACCTACGTCACCTACTCGCGAGGCTACAAAGGACCGGCCTACAACGTGTTCTTCAACATGCAGCCGCGGGATACCGATGCGCTCAAACCGGAAACCTCTAACACTTGGGAAGTCGGCATCAAGGCTTCTTCCTGGAACAATCGCCTGACCACCAATCTGGCGGTGTTCCATAGCGACTACGACAACTATCAGGCCAACTTCTACGACAGCGTGGCCGGCCAGGTGGTAACCCGGTTGATCAACGCCGGCAGTGTCAGCACCGAAGGCGTCGAGCTGGATTACGCCTTGCAGGCCGCCCACAACCTGAAGATTTCCGGAGCGCTGGCCTATACCAAGGCGCGCATCGACACCTTCGCTTGCCCGGCCGGTGCGGCAGCGTCCTGCAATGTCGATGGCAAGACGCTGCCCTACAGCCCGGACTGGAAAAGCTACGTTCGTGCCGACTACACCATCGCGCTGGATAACGGCCTGGATATCGAACTGGGCACCGATTACAGCTGGCAGAGCGAAGTGCAGTACGACATCAGCCAGAACCCCGACACCAGGCAGGGCGCCTACGGTCTCTGGAATGCCAGCGTCGCCCTGGCCGATTACAACGAAGGCTGGCGCGTCGCGTTGCTGGGCAAAAACCTCGCCGACAAGTCCTATGCACCGATGCTCGCCACCGGCGGCAGCTACATCTATCGCTCAGTGCCGCGTGATGATGAGCGTTACTTCGGTGTGCAATTGCGTAAGGACTTTTGAGCCGTTGCGTGCGACAACCCTCAATCAATTCCAAGGAGTCTGATATGAGCAAGTCTGCTCGTCAGTTGAAGCTGGGCGCGTTCCTGATGGCCACCGGTCACCACGTCGCGGCCTGGCGCCATCCGGAGGTACCAGCCGACGCAGGTCTGGATTTCAAGCAGTACCGGCATCTGGCGCAAGTGGCGGAGGCGGCGAAGTTCGATGCGCTGTTCGTGGCCGACAGCGTGGCGGCGGCAACCGGAGACATCGCCAGCCATATGGCGCGCTCCGATCATTTCGAGCCGCTGACCCTGCTTTCGGCCCTGAGCGCGGTGACCGATCGCATCGGGCTGATCGCTACCGCGACCACCACCTATAACGAGCCGTACCACGTGGCGCGCAAGTTTGCTTCCCTCGATCACCTGTCGGGTGGCCGCGCGGGGTGGAATCTGGTGACGTCGGACGCAGCGGCCGAAGCGCAGAACTTCGGCCGTGAGCAGCACGTCGGGCATGCCGAGCGTTACAGTCGGGCGCGAGAATTTCATCAGGTGGTGACGGGTTTGTGGGACAGCTGGGCCGATGACGCTTTCACCCGAGACAAGGCCGGCGGGCAGTATTACGACCCGGCCAGGCTGCATGTGCTGAATCACGAGGGCGAGCATTTCAAGGTCAAAGGGCCGCTGAACGTGGCGCGTTCTCCGCAAGGCCAGCCGGTGGTGGTGCAGGCCGGCTCGTCCGAAGTGGGTCGCGATCTGGCCGCGCAGACCGCTGAAGTGGTGTTCACGGCGCAGACTTCGCTGGCCAATGCCCAAGCCTTTTACGCAGACCTCAAGGGACGGCTGGCGATCTATGGACGCAGCCCGGAGTCGCTGAAGATCATGCCCGGCGTGTTCATCGTGGTAGCGGAAACCCAAGCCTTGGCGCAGGAGAAATTCGAGTCGTTTCAGGATCTGGTCGAGCCGCAGGTGGGCGTCGCGCTGCTGGGTCGCATGCTGGGCAACTTCGATCTGTCGGGCTATCCACTGGACGGCCCGCTCCCGGAACTGCCGCTGACCGACAGCGGCCAGCGCAGTCGCCAGAAATTGCTGACGGATCTGGCGGCCGACGAAAATCTCAACCTGACACAGTTGGGCAGACGCATTGCCGGTGGGCGAGGGCATTACAACCTGATTGGTACACCGACGCAGATTGCCGACGAGTTGCAGGTCTGGTTTGAACAGGGCGCAGCCGATGGCTTCAACGTGCTGGTGCCGCATCTGCCCGGCGGCCTGGAAGACGTCGCCCGACTGCTGGTTCCCGAACTGCAACGTCGCGGGCTGTTCCGCACCGAATACGAAGGCACGACCCTGCGGGAAAACCTGGGATTGCCCAGGCCGTCGAACCGGTTTGAGTGAGCCCTATGCGTTCCCACACCAGTAGACCTCAGGACAATGAACACCCCAAGGAAAGCAGTTATGAAACCACTGGCACTCTTTACCGCAGCGCTCGCATTCTGCGGGCTGATCAACAGTGTTCAGGCTGCCGAGCCGGACACGCTACGCATCGGCTACCAGAAAGGCTCGATCACGCTGGTGCTGGCCAAGGAGCATGGCCTGCTGGAGAAGCGGTTCGCGGATACACACGTCAAGTGGATCGAGTTTCCGGCCGGGCCGCAAATGCTTGAAGCCTTGAATATCGGCAGCCTGGACATCGCCTCGACGGGCGATATCCCGCCGATCTTCGCTCAGGTGGCCGGTGCCGATCTGGTCTACGTCGGCGCCGAGCCGGCCAAGCCTTCGGCGGAAAGCATTCTGGTGCGCAACGAAAGCTCGCTCAACAACGTGGCCGACCTCAAAGGCCGCAAGGTTGCGCTGCAAAAGGGTTCGAGCGCCCACAACCTGGTCTTGCGCGCCTTGAACAAAGCCGGGTTGACGTTCAAGGACATCCAGCCGATCTATCTGAGCCCGGCCGACGCGCGGGCCGCGTTCGAGAACGGTAGCGTCGATGCCTGGGCGATCTGGGACCCGTACTATTCCATCGCGCTGGTCGAGGGTCATAGCCGACTGCTGGCCGATGGCGAAGGGCTGGGCTTGTCCGGGCCGTTCTACACCGCTCGGCGCAGCTTTGCCGAGCAGTACCCGCTGTTTGTCCGGCACGTGCTCGATGAACTGACACGGGCTGATGACCTGACCCGCGACCAGCGTGCCGACAGCATTGCCACTCTGACCCGCAGCATGGGGCTGCCTGAAGCGGTGATCACGCGCTACATTGACCACCGTCCTGCGTCGCCGACGCTGCCGATCAGCCCGGAGATCATCAAGGCGCAACAGGCCACCGCCGATCTGTTCTATGAGAACCGACTGATTCCCAAGCGAGTCGATATCCAGCAGGCCGTCTGGCAAAGACAGTGATGCGCCACCTACAGCCCGCCGACATCCACAAGAGAGGCTTCAATGACTTATATCGCCGCCGAAAACCGCTATGAAGACATGCCCTACCGCCGCACCGGACGCAGTGGGCTGGTACTGCCTGCGCTGTCCTTGGGCCTGTGGCACAACTTCGGCGATAGCACGCCCATCGACACCCAGCGTGCGATGCTGCGCACGGCATTCGATCTGGGCATCAACCATTTCGACCTGGCTAACAACTACGGCCCACCGTACGGCAGTGCGGAAATCAACTTCGGCCGTCTGCTGCGGGAGGATTTTCAGGCCTACCGCGACGAGTTGATCATCTCCAGCAAGGCCGGTTGGGACATGTGGCCCGGACCATACGGCCAGGGCGGCGGATCGCGCAAATACGTGCTCGCCAGCCTGGACCAAAGCCTGCAACGCATGGGGCTGGATTATGTGGATATCTTCTATTCGCACCGTTTCGATCCCGACACTCCGCTGGAAGAGACCGCGAGCGCGCTGGCCACAGCCGTTCAGCAGGGCAAGGCGCTGTACATCGGGATCTCGTCTTATTCCGGCGCCAAGACCCGGGAAATCGCCGCGCTATTGAAAGAGTGGAAAGTGCCGCTGCTGATCCATCAGCCGGCCTACAACCTGCTCAACCGCTGGGTGGAAAAGGATCTGTTGGATGCGACCGAAGAGTTGGGCGCTGGCGTAATCGCCTTTACAGCACTCGCCCAAGGCCTGCTATCCAACAAGTACCTCAATGGTGTGCCTGACGATGCGCGGGTCAATCGTCCCGGTGGCGGTTCACTGCAGGCGGCGCACTTGTCCGAGCAGAACCTCGCTCATGTACGTGCGCTTAATGAAATCGCCCAGCGCCGTGGACAAAGCCTGGCGCAAATGGCCCTGGCCTGGACCCTGCGCGACCCGCGCGTAACCTCTGCCCTGATTGGCGCGAGCCGTCCGGAGCAGATCGTGGAAAACGTGGGTGCCTTGCAGAACCTGACCTTCAGCAGCGAAGAACTGGCCGAAATCGACCGTTTCGCTGTAGAGGGTGGAATCAATCTGTGGGAAAAGCCTTCGCTGGCTGAGTGATGTTCGTGGGGCCGGATCTGTCCGCCTTCGCCAGCAAGGCGGCGATCCGTCTTGCTGGCGAAAGCAAATCATCTATGCCGCCTAGCCTTCGTCTGTCTCGTCATCATCCCCGCCATCGACCTTCATGCCCAGCTCCTTGATCTTGCGGGTCAAGGTGTTGCGACCCCAGCCCAGCAGCACGGCGGCGTCGCGGCGGCGGCCGGCGGTGTGCTTGAGGGCGGTTTCGATCATGATTCGCTCGAAGGTCGGCACGGCGCTGTCCAACAGGCTCGACTGGCCGCGTGCCAGGGCCTGATCGGCCCACTGGCGCAAGGCCTGTTCCCAGTTGGTCACCGGTGCTGCGTCCTGCGGCAGGCTCAGCAGCTCCGGCGGCAGGTCACTGATGTGAACCTCGCGACCCGAGGCCATGACCGTGATCCAGCGGCAGGTGTTTTCCAACTGACGCACGTTCCCCGGCCATGGCAGATGCTTGAGGTATTCCTCGGTCTCGGCCTTGAGCAGTTTCGGCTCCACGGCCAGTTCCTGCGCGGCGCGGCTCAGGAAGTGCTTGGCCAGGGTCGGGATGTCTTCACGGCGGTCCGACATGCGCGGGATGTGAATCCGGATCACGTTCAAACGGTGGAACAAGTCCTCGCGGAACTTGCCGGCCTGCACCAGCGTTTCCAGATTCTGGTGGGTTGCCGCGATGATGCGTACATCGACCTTGACCGGCGTATGACCGCCAACCCGGTAGAATTCGCCGTCTGCCAGCACGCGCAGCAAGCGGGTCTGGGTGTCGGCCGGCATGTCACCGATTTCGTCGAGGAACAGCGTACCGCCGTCCGCCTGTTCGAAACGGCCGCGTCGCAGGTTGGCCGCGCCGGTGAAGGCGCCTTTTTCATGGCCGAACAGCTCCGACTCCATCAAGTCCTTGGGGATCGCCGCCATGTTCAAGGCGATGAAAGGTGATGCCGAACGCGGGCTGTGGCGATGCAGCGCATGGGCGACCAGCTCTTTACCTGTACCCGATTCGCCGTTGATCAGCACGGTGATGTTGGAGTGGCTCAGACGCCCGATGGCGCGAAACACTTCCTGCATCGCCGGTGCTTCGCCGATGATTTCCGGGGTGCGGGTCAGCGTGGGCGGCACGTCCAGGCCTTGTTGTTCCTGGGCATGCTGATTGGCGCGCTTGACCAAAGAAACGGCTTCGTCCACGTCGAACGGCTTGGGCAGGTATTCGAACGCGCCGCCCTGGTACGACGCGACGGCGCTGTCCAGGTCCGAATGAGCGGTCATGATGATCACCGGCAGGCGAGGGTGCTGTTCGCGAATCTTCGCCAGCAAGTCCAGGCCGCTGGCGCCGGGCATGCGAATGTCGGAGATGATCACGTCCGGCTGCTGACGGGCCAGGCGGCTCATGACCCCATCGGCGCTGTCGAAGCTTTGCGTGGTCATGCCTTCCTGTTGCAGGGCCTTTTCCAGTACCCAGCGGATGGAACGATCGTCATCTACGATCCAGACAGTTTCACTACGGCTCATGTCGAAGCTGCTCCTTGTTCCAGCGGCAGGAAGATCGAGAATGTGGTGTGGCCGGGATGGCTTTCACACTCGATCAAGCCCTGGTGCTGGCTAATGATGTTCTGGGTGATGGCGAGTCCCAGCCCTGTTCCGTCCGGGCGTCCGCTGACCATGGGATAAAAGATGGTTTCCTGAAGCTCGGCCGGAATACCGGGGCCGTTGTCGATAATTTCGATCTTGCTGACCAGCCGATGACGGATATGGCCAATGGTGAACTGACGCATTGCGCGGGTGCGCAAGGTGATGCGACCCAGGCGCAACCCGTTCTGGCCGCCGATGGCCTGCATTGCGTTACGCACGATATTGAGCACGGCCTGGATCATCTGTTCCCGATCGATCAGGACGTCCGGAATGCTCGGGTCGTAGTCGCGCACCAACGTGATGCAACCCTGGCTTTCTGCCTCCACCAGACTGGAAACGCGTTCCAGCACTTCGTGGACGTTGGTCATCGCCAGCGATGGCAGCTTGTTGGAGCCGAGCATGCGGTCCACCAGATTACGCAGGCGGTCGGCTTCCTCGATGATGACGTTGGTATAGTCCTTGAGACTTTCCTCCGGCAGCTCGCGGGCCAGCAGCTGTGCTGCGCCACGGATGCCGCCCAGTGGATTCTTGATTTCGTGGGCAAGGCCGCGCACCAGCATCTTGGTGGTTTCCTGCTTGGAAAGCTGGGCCTCTTCCTTGGTGATGCGCAGCAGGCGGTCGCGAGGATGAACCTCAAGCAACAGCAACGTCTCGCCTTTATTGAGGATCGGCGTCACGGCATAGTCGACTGTCAGCGTCTGCCCGGTGAGCGCGGTGAGCATGGCTTCGCGCTTGGTGAACGGGTGAGCCTGTTCCACTGCCTGGCGCAGGGAACTCAGTGCCTCGGCAGACTCGGTGAACAGTTCACTGATGAATTGCCCATGGCTGCGCTGACCGCTGATGGCCAGCAACATCTCGGCCGCCGGGTTCATGTACTCAAGGCGCAGGTCTGCGTTGAGCAGAATGGTGGCAGTGGTCAGGTTATCCAGTAACAGTCGGTGCAGCGCGTCGCTGATAGTCATGAATCGTGTCGACCTCTCTTGGCACATTGCAGGCGCGCAGTGCTGGCGCTGGCTGGTCCTCACAAGCATGGGCCAAGCCGTTTGCACGGCGTTCATCGGCATGCTGTTTCAGAGAAGTTGCAAAAACCAAACCAAGGCTCCGAAAAGAAGCGTTTTACCTAAACAAATGGACCTTTTTTTGCGCGGATGCTCGCATAAGGCGCCGCTTGCCCCACGCGTACGAACCAAATTGGGCTGTCTTGAGGCGCAATGACGCTTATCATGCACCAATACGGTGCCTGTCATGAAGGGTAATTCAGTGGCGGATTCCGGTTAGAAGAAGGGCAGGATGCTGCTCTCTTCCTCGGGCTTGTCCTTGAGAGGACATTCGGGTCGCACGCCGTACTCTTCCTTCTTGCAGGGGTTGGTCTTGCGCTTTTGCGCCAGGGTGATGCGCTGCAAGTGGAACGGCTGGTTGGGCGTCTTCTCCAGAACACGGCCCCATTTATCGAAGATTTCCACCGACACCTGATGGGTACCGCGGTCGATGTTGTGCAGCGCGAACACCGGGCTTCGGCTCGGCTCGCCGATGGGTTGGCCGTCCAGCAGCAGCCGGTAGAGGTGATCGGCTTCCAGTGCTGGTTCGCTGCTGACGGTCACGATCAGGTTGCCGCTGGGGCTGCTGAGCGTCGCGTCCGGTTCCGGTGCCAGAATCCGCAGCAGTTGGTAGTGAAATATCGGGTCGACAGCGGGTGCCACCGGCCTGGCCTGTACCGTTCGGGCAGGTGGCGCACCGTTCATACTGTTGCTGGGCTTGATGTCCAGGCGCTTGGCGTTCTTGTGCGGCTGGTCGGTGAAGACCCGGTTGCCGTTGGCGTCGATATAGGTATAGACATCCGCCAGCACCGGCAGGCTCGTCAGCGCCAGCAGGCACGCCAGCAGGCGAGCTTCAAGGCCGATTGACATGGACTCTCTGCACCGTAAGCGTCATGGTCGGGCTTTGCTGAAGAATGCCCTGAGCATCCTGCACCACGACCGCGAAGCTGTGTTCACCCCGATCGATATTCATCACCTGGAAGCGCGGGATGTTGGACGGCTGACCGTAAGGGGCGCCATCGACCAGCAATTGCATCAGGTGGCCCGACCTCAGACGCGGCTCGATCTTCACCCCGATGATGAAGGTGCCGTTGTTGGCTCGAAGCGCCTCGTCAGTGGGCAGGTCGGTCAGCTCGAGTGTGGTGTAGGCAGCTTGCGGCTGTGCGGTGTCTCCGGCTGGCGCCGGCGGCGGATCGTAACGCCGGGCCGAGGGCTCGACGCTATTGAGTGGCGGCAGCTCGACGGCTTCTGCCTTGGTGCCGTCCGGCGGCTGATTGCTGTAGGCCGTATTGCCGTTGGCGTCCGTGTACTTATAGATCTGCGCGGCCACGGGCAGGCTGATCAACAGCAACAGACAGGCAAGGGATCGACGCATGATGGCTCCGAATGCAGAGGCTGGATGCCGGCTCACTGCGACAGTGGCGTTCCGGGAGTGCCAGCATAAAACACAATCAGCTCGACCGGTTCGCTGCCGGTCACGCCGCGGTGCATGATATCGACCATTTCCGCGAGTGTATCGCCTGCCTTGAGCTGGATCTTTCGCGAGGAGCCCTTGGCCTGCACCGTGATCTGCCCGGAAACGACGTAGGCGGCATTGGGGATCGGGTGCTTGTGCCATTTCATCCTGGTGTTGGCCGGGATGTTGATTTTCAGGATCGTCAGCTCCGGTTGGCCCTTCGGATAGCTGCGGTAAGGCGTGCCATCCCAGGACGACGTGCTTTTCAGCAGGACCTGGGGCGCCACGGAAGGCCGCTTTTTGTCGGTAACGGCGCAGCCGGCCATTATCAGCAGGGTGAAGATGACAACGAGTGCTCTGGACATGCTCGAAACTCACGGGTAGTGGGACGAGCCGCAAGCATGACCGGGAGTCGGACCGCGATGGCGGTAAACATATACCGCACCACAAACGGTCTCGGGCATTGGCATCCTTGGCGCGTTATTGCCTGGCCGCACATAGATCTGCGGTGGCCAGAACCAGCGCCTGATCGTGGATCGGATCGCTCAAATGCTGCTTGAGCCCGGCGTTGAGCACGGCGCCGCACTCAGATGATTCTCGAAGTGGCTGAAAGTCGGCGTAAGCCTGAAGCAGTCGGCCTTGAAGGCGGTCGAGCCGCGGGCGAATGTCCTGCGCCAGATTCGGCCGGGCCATGTCCGGCGCCCGGCCGTCCGCCCGCCACTCGCTCAGCAATGCGTTCTGCACCCGCTTGTTGGCCTCGATCTGCGCGTGAAACAGGCGCTGGACGTCATCGGGTTCCAGCTTGAATTCCACCGCTCGTGCCCGGGCTGCGTCGATCACTTGCTGTTCGCGCGGCGCATCTTCCACCGCCTGGCCGCTGTCCCATTTGCTCAGCGCGACCTGATCGGCGATGGTCAGGCGTTCGCTGATGGCCGCAAGCAGCGGTTCCAGAGTGGTGTGTTCAGGCGGTTGTGCATGGGCAAGGGTGAATGGCAGGCAGGCGAATGTCAGCAGTGAAGCAATAGAAGAAAGGCGCACAGGCGTAATCTCGAATCGGGCTTGTGATGGCTTTGGAGTCGGGCCTGGATGTACAGCCCGGCTCGGTTGTCCTGGACCGCTGGAATGCCGAAAACATAGATGCGTCTGCGTTAATTGTCTACCGCAGCCCGTGGCGCCCTGTGCCGGGCGCAGAAACGAAAAGACCTCCCGAAGGAGGTCTTTCTTACGCCGCTAGAGCGGACGCGACTGGATTAGCAGCTGTAGTACAGCTCGTATTCCAGTGGGTGCACGAAGGTGCGCACGCGGATTTCTTCTTCGCTCTTCAGTTCGATGTAGGAATCGATGAAGTCGTCGCTGAAAACGCCGCCTTTGGTCAGGAACGCACGACCCTTGTCCAGCTCTTCCAGGGCTTCTTTCAGGCTGCCGCAAACTTGTGGGATCTCTTTGGCCTCTTCAGGCGGCAGATCGTACAGGTTCTTGTCGGCCGCATCGCCAGGGTGGATCTTGTTCTGGATGCCGTCCAGGCCAGCCATCAACAGAGCGGCGAACGCCAGGTACGGGTTGGCCGATGGGTCCGGGAAGCGCGCTTCGATACGACGGCCGCGTGGGCTGGAGACGTAAGGAATACGGATCGAGGCGGAACGGTTACGAGCCGAATAGGCCAGCATGACCGGTGCTTCGAACCCTGGGACCAGACGCTTGTAGGAGTTGGTCGACGGGTTGGTGAAGCCGTTCAGCGCCTTGCCGTGCTTGATGATGCCGCCGATGAAGTACAGGGCGGTATCGGACAGGCCGGCATAGCCTTCGCCGGCGAAGGTGTTCTTGCCATCTTTGGCGATGGACATGTGAACGTGCATACCCGAACCGTTATCGCCGTACAGAGGCTTGGGCATGAAGGTCGCGGTGCGGCCGTAAGCGTCGGCAACGTTGTGTACGCAATACTTGAGGGTCTGAACTTCGTCAGCCTTCTTGACCAGCGTGTTGAATTTCACGCCGATTTCGTTCTGGCCGGCGGTCGCCACTTCGTGGTGGTGAACTTCCACGACCTGGCCCATTTCTTCCAGAGCGTTGCACATTGCGGTGCGGATTTCGTGGTCATGGTCGAACGGCGGAACCGGGAAGTAGCCGCCTTTCACGCCTGGGCGGTGGCCTTTGTTGCCGCCTTCCACGTCCTGGTCGGACATCCAAGAGCCTTGCTCGGAGAAGATCTTGAACATGGAACCGGAGATGTCGGACTTGAACTTCACTTCGTCGAAGATGAAGAACTCAGGCTCGGGGCCTGCGAACACGGTGTCGCCGATACCGGTGGACTTCAGGTATTCCTCGGCACGGTGGGCGATGGCGCGCGGGTCGCGATCGTAGCCCTGCATGGTCGACGGTTCGATGATGTCGCAGACCAGGATCAGCGTCGGCTCTTCGGTGAACGGGTCCAAAACGGCGGTTTCGTCGTCCGGCAGCAGGATCATGTCGGAAGCTTCGATGCCTTTCCAGCCGGAGATGGAGGAGCCGTCGAACATCTTGCCGACTTCGAAGAAGTCGTCTTCCAGCGCATCGCGAGCCGGCATGGTCACGTGGTGCTGAGTACCTTTGGTGTCCGTGAAGCGCAGATCAATCCATTTAACGTCATGATCTTTGATGAGTTGAACCGACTTCGACATGGTGTCCTCCGGGTGGCTAAGAGCCCATTTGTATTTTTGGCCCTTTAAAATTTGGTGCTGCCGGCGCGAATACTCTGCCAAGGCAACCTGCCTCACAAGGGAGCAATTTGCATGCCAGTGCCCCGTGTTGGGTTTAATGCCTCAAAGGCAGGCATTTCAGGGATAAAAACGGCTTTTACGGAAAATATGCGCACCTTAATGGCGCCTTGAAATGTTTGAGTGATCCGTTTTGGTGCGCTGATGATCGGCAGTACGATAACTGGTTAAACCTTGAGCAATTTCCGCTATAATCCGCGCCCCCCTTTTTCGACCGGCACCTCACGCACTGTTTCCATGAAACTAATCGTCAAAGTTTTCCCAGAAATCACCATCAAGAGCCCGCCGGTTCGCAAGAAATTCATCCGGCAACTGGGCAAGAACATTCGTACCGTGCTCCGGGAACTGGACGCGGACATTGTCGTGGGTGGCGTGTGGGACAATCTCGAGGTGGAAACCCGGTCTGACGATCCGAAGGTGCTGCAGGGCATTACCGAGCGCCTGAGCTGCATGCCGGGCATCGCCAACTTCCTGCAGGTGGCCGAGTATCCACTGGGCGACATGGACGATATCGTCGCGAAGTGCAAGGAACACTACGGCGATCTGTTGCCGGGCAAGATGTTCGCCGTGCGTTGCAAGCGCGCGGGCAAGCACAGTTTCAGTTCGATGGACGTCGAAAAATACGTCGGCAGCCAGTTGCGCAAGCAGTGTGGCGCTGCCGGAATCGAGCTGAGAAAGCCCGAACTCGTCGTGCGCATGGAAATTCGCGACCAACGGTTGTTCGTGATTCATGACCAGCACAGAGGTCTGGGCGGTTACCCGCTCGGCGCGCTGGAACAGACGCTGGTGCTGATGTCCGGCGGTTTCGATTCCACCGTCGCGGCCTACCAGATCATGCGCCGCGGGCTGATGGCGCACTTCTGCTTCTTTAATCTGGGCGGTCGCGCCCATGAACTGGGCGTCATGGAAGTCGCGCATTTCATCTGGAAAAAGTACGGCAGCTCCCAGCGCGTGCTGTTCGTCAGCGTGCCGTTCGAGGAAGTTCTCGGAGAAATCCTGCAAAAAGTCGATAACAGTCATATGGGTGTAGTTTTGAAGCGTATGATGTTACGCGCTGCATCCGCTGTGGCCGACCGTCTGGAGATCGATGTACTGGTCACCGGCGAAGCGATCTCCCAGGTTTCCAGCCAGACGCTGCCCAACCTGTCGCTGATCGACTCGGCGACCGACAAACTGGTTCTGCGCCCTCTGGTGGCCAGCCACAAGCAGGATATCGTCGACCAGGCGACTGAAATCGGCACCGCCGACTTCGCCCGGCACATGCCTGAGTATTGCGGGGTGATCTCGGTCAACCCAAAGACCAACGCCAAGCGCGACCGCGTTGAGTACGAAGAAAAACAGTTCGACATGGCGATTCTCGAGCAAGCGCTCGAACGCGCCAGGCTGGTCCCGATCGACAAGGTGATCGAGGATCTGAGCCGCAGTGTCGAGATCGAAGAAGTCAGCCAGGCGCTGGCCGGTCAGGTCATCATCGACATCCGTCATCCGGATGCCCAGGACGACCAGCCGTTGCAAGTGCCGGGAATCGAGATACAGACCGTGCCGTTCTATGCATTGAACAGCCGTTTCAAGGAACTGGATAACACGCGCCAGTACCTGTTGTATTGCGACAAAGGCGTCATGAGCCGCCTGCATGCTCATCATTTGCTCAGTGAGGGGCATGCCAATGTGCGCGTATATCGACCGAGCTAAGTGCCCGGGGCTGTTTGCCTGTGGCCTGCGTCACCGGCCCCCCGACACCAGTCGCCAAGCCGTAGCGGCTTTCGCCGACTCTTAACTGTTAATGGCTGTCTGTTTTCAGTCAGCAGACCGAATCCTCTGATCGAGATACACAAGTGATCGAAAATCTACGCAACATCGCCATCATTGCTCACGTTGACCATGGTAAAACCACCCTGGTCGACAAACTCCTGCGTCAGTCCGGCACTCTTGAGCGCAACGAGCTCAACGACGAGCGCGTCATGGACTCCAACGACCAGGAAAAAGAGCGCGGCATTACCATTCTCGCGAAGAACACCGCGATCAACTGGAACGGCTACCACATCAACATCGTGGACACCCCGGGCCACGCCGACTTCGGTGGTGAAGTCGAGCGCGTAATGTCGATGGTCGACTCCGTTCTGCTGCTGGTCGACGCTCAAGACGGCCCAATGCCGCAAACCCGTTTCGTGACCAAGAAGGCTTTCGAAGCCGGCCTGCGTCCAATCGTGGTCATCAACAAGGTTGACCGTCCGGGCGCGCGTCCTGATTGGGTTCTGGACCAGATCTTCGATCTGTTCGACAACCTGGGCGCTACCGAAGAACAGCTGGACTTCAAAGTCGTCTACGCCTCGGCCCTGAACGGTATTGCCGGTCTGGACCACACCGAAATGGCTGAAGACATGACCCCGCTGTACCAGTCGATCGTCGACAACGTACCTGCGCCGTCGGTTGACCGTGACGGTCCGTTCCAGATGCAGATCTCCGCACTGGACTACAACAGCTTCCTGGGTGTTATCGGCGTTGGCCGTATCGCTCGTGGCCGCGTCAAGCCGAACACTCCGGTTGTGGCTATCGACGCTGATGGCAAGAAGCGCAACGGCCGTATCCTGAAGCTGATGGGCCACCACGGTCTGCACCGTGTGGACGTTGAAGAAGCAGCAGCGGGCGACATCGTCTGCATCAGCGGTTTCGAAGAGCTGTTCATCTCCGACACCCTGTGCGATCCAGCCAACGTTGAAGCGATGAAGCCGCTGACCGTTGACGAGCCGACCGTTTCCATGACCTTCCAGGTCAACGACTCGCCGTTCTGCGGTAAAGAAGGCAAGTTCGTCACCAGCCGTAACATCAAGGAACGTCTGGACAAGGAGCTGCTGTACAACGTTGCTCTGCGCGTTGAAGAAGGCGACTCGGCCGACAAGTTCAAGGTTTCCGGCCGTGGTGAGCTGCACCTCTCGGTTCTGATCGAAACCATGCGTCGCGAAGGCTTCGAAATGGCTGTAGGCCGTCCGGAAGTGATCATCCGTCGCGTAGGCGACGTGAAGCACGAACCGTACGAGAACGTGACCATCGACCTGCCGGAAGAATCGCAGGGCGCAATCATGGAACAGATGGGTCTGCGTAAAGGCGACCTGACCAACATGGTTCCGGATGGCAAGGGCCGTGTTCGCCTCGAGTACAACATCCCGGCTCGCGGCCTGATCGGTTTCCGTAACGAGTTCCTGACCCTGACCTCCGGCGCAGGCATCCTGACCTCGATCTTCGACCGTTACGATGTGATGAAGTCCGGCGACATGTCCGGCCGTCAGAACGGCGTTCTGGTTTCGGTTGAAACGGGCAAGGCGCTGACCTATTCCCTGGAAACCCTGCAGGCTCGCGGCAAGCTGTTCGTTGAGCACGGTCAGGAAATCTACGGTGGTCAGATCGTTGGTCTGAACAGCCGCGACAACGACCTGGGTGTGAACCCGACCAAAGGCAAGAAGCTCGACAACATGCGTGCTTCGGGTAAAGACGAAACCATCGCCCTGGTTCCACCTGTCAAGTTCACTCTGGAACAGGCTCTGGAATTCATCCAGGACGACGAGCTGTGCGAAGTGACTCCTAAGTCCATCCGTCTTCGCAAGAAGATCCTGGACGAAAGCGAGCGTACCCGCGCTGCCAAGAAAGCCAAGGCGTGATTTAAGCCTGGCTGAATGAAAACGCCCCCGGTCGAAAGGCCGGGGGCGTTTTTTTATGCCTGCTGAAATTGCTTTTCGTAGGAGCGGCTTTAGCCGCGAAGGCGTCGTTGAGCCTGCCGCCAACCGGCCTCTTCGCGGCTAAAGCCGCTCCCGCACGAAATTGTGGGAAGTCAGAACTTCAGCGGCACGCGGCCGGAATTGGAGTTCAGCGTGCCGCTGCTCTGGCGCTCGACGGCCTTGGGCTTGTAGGCGCAGTAACCTGGGCGCGGCCCGACTTTCGGGTGGTTGCGGCAGGTGTCCGGGCGTTTTTCGTAGATGGTGCACAGGCGACTCTTGCGATCCAGATACAGGCAGTCGTTGTTGCTCATGCGCTGCAACGTGAAGATCTCGGTCTTCTGGTTGTAACGCTCGACAATACCTTCCTTCTGCAAGCGCTTGGCGATGTTCTTTGCCGGTTCACCACGCTCGAATTCATCCACGATCCCGATACGGATCAGGTCCTTGATCTTCACTTCGACAGGCAACGTGCAGCAGCTGGAGATGCAGCCCCCGCACATGTGGCTGGAGTATTTGGCCCAGGTGTCGATGCGATCGAGTTCTGCGGCGGCGATCAGGGTGGATTTCATTTGCGTTCAGCTTCCGGGTGAATCGGGCGCGCGATCATACAGTGTAGGAGCGGACTTGTCCGCGAACCGCGTATCGGGTGGACAGGCGGAGTGCCGGCTTGAGTGGCGAGAGCCTCCACTGAAGACCGGTCCGTTCGCCGGCAAGACGGATCGCCGCCCCGGTGGCCCTACGGCTACGCGGTGATCGTAGCGGCCAGCTCATCGATCGCTTCCTGCCGCTCAGCCTGATTGAGCTTGGGATGCGGGTTGAGCGAAGACCACTGCGGATAGGCACGCGCCTTGTTCAGCGCAGGAGGAAGCTTGCCTTGGCGCCAGGTCTGGTCATCCGGCGCGCTCAATTCCAGGCTATGCACCGCCGCGTGACCACGAACGCCCAGCGCGAACAGCAGGTGCCCCTGACGCAAGGCGAGCAGGCGCAAGACGCCTTCATCCACCGTCAGCTCGCGATGGCCCTTGATCTTGCCCAGCAATCGCCCGCCGTAACTGCGAGCGGTCTGCAAGGCGCCGCCGGCGATAGCGCCAACCAAGGCGGCGGCGCCCAGCGTGACACCGCCAACCATCAGATCGACCCCGGCACCTGCGGCGGCACCTGCCGCGACGCCGCTGCCCACGCGTATGCCCAATTGCTTGAGCGTCTCGGGATTGAACAGGTCATCGCCCCAACGGCCGTCCATTAACGGCAGATCGCTGGTGGTCACGTCATCCTTGCGAAACGCGTACAGCTTGAGCAGCGCTTCCACACAGCGTTGTTCACGTTGCCGAATGGCCTGGCGCAGCGCTTCGACAGCCAGCGCTTCCTTATCGGCACTGGTTTCCACGCTGCGGCGACAGGCTGCGCAGTCGATCAGCATTTCCGCGATCAGCCGTGCCGCGCCATGCCGCCGGGCTTCGCGCTGCGCCTGCTGATCCTTGATCAGGCGCTCCATCTGCGGACGCGCGCTTTCCAGCATCAGTGCCAGGCTTTCATACAAGCGGCGGCCGCCATCCTCGGGCGGCGCGACGCTGTCGAAACGCACCAGCGCGTGCAGGCCAAGCCGCGACAATGCCTCGCGCCAGTCGGCTTCGCGGTGATCGCGGCTGCTGACGAAATTTAGCACCGGCAACAGCGGCCTGCCGCAGCTGGCCAGCACTGCCAGCTCGTCACGGTATTTGGACAGCACCGGTTCGCGGGCATCGATCACGTACAGACCGGCGTCGGAATCCAGCAACTGACGCAGGACTTTGGCTTCCTGCTCGAAGCGCTGTCGGGCTTCGCTGCTGTCCAGGAAGCGATCGAGCCGCGCCGGGCCGTCGAGACGTTCGCCGGGTCGGTCCAGGCGTTCCAGGTAATCGAGCAGGGCGATGGCGTCTTCCAGGCCAGGTGTGTCGTACAGCTCCAGCACCGGCTGGCCGTCTACCGAGAGTCTCGCGCCTTCCACATGACGGGTGGTGCTTGGTCGATGAGAAACCTCACCAAAATGCACATCGCCGGTCAGGGTGCGTAATAGCGAAGTCTTGCCCACATTGGTGTGGCCGACCACCGCCAGCTTGATTGCACGTAACTTGCCGGTGGGCTCATTCATGGCCGGTCTCCAGCCAACCCAGCTGTGCATCGCTGGACCAACTCAGATCAAGTTTTTGCAGGGCAACTTGCCAATCTTCAACGCGCTCCATGTCCAGCGATTGCCCGGCAGGCGCCGGTAGCAGCCAGATCCGGGTCGCCCCGGCGCAGCGCGACAGCTCTGCGATCAATGCCAGGCTGCCACGATCCGGCGAGCGGCGCGGGTCACAGGCGATCAGCAAGCGAGCCGGCGGGTAGAGCGTCAACTGTTCCAGCAAACGGTGGCGGGACTCACGGCTGTCGAGAATGCCTGCGTCTGCCACGCCTGACGGCAGATGCGGCGGCCATTCATGTTGGCCGTCCAGTTCGATGGCGACCAGTAACGCACCGTCGCTATTGGCCGAGCCTGAATGTGACTGGATCTGGTGCAGCTCGGCGGGCGCGGCGTCATTCACGCCCAGCCTTTCGCTACTGGGCATCAGGTGGTCACGAAGTGCCTGATAGTCCGGCAGCTCCAGATCCAGCCTCAGGCTTGCACGGCCACGTTTCCAGCGCCACAGGCAGAACAGCGCCAGAGCCAGTCGCGGCAGGATGCCGTAGATCAGCAGAACGCCGACCAGCCAGGCCGCCCAAGCCTGCCGGGCATTCTCTATGCCCAGCGCACCGTTGCCGCTGGCGCGGATCATGACTTCGTCCGGAATGCTGAAGCCGAGCAGCGCGGGCAGGGCGCCCAGCGTTTGAGTGAGGGTGACAAAGGTGTCGCTGCCCAGAATGGTGGTTTCCCAGACAAACCCATAACGCCGGGTCGCCATCAACATCAGCAGCAATACCAGTGCGCTGACTAAAGCGACCAGCCACAAGCCGTGGACCACCAGGCCCAGCAGCCAGCGATTGAGTCGCCGCCGTTGCAGCAGCAGAATCAACGCGGGTGCCAGCTGTGCTGCCTGTGCGTCGCGGGCCAGCTTTTCGCTGAGCCACAACCACAGGCGGCCCAGTCCGGTATTGCCGCGCCCGGCGAAGATCAGGCCCAACGCCCAGCTGATCAACAGGATCAGGTTCAAGCCAAGCAGACTGCCCAGCGCCCAGAACACGTTGACCGGCACTTGCCCGTCGCCCATGGCCGCAAAGGCCAGACCCGAGCCGCTGACGATGGCCAGGACCACCAAGGCGATCAAGGCCAGCCGCGCGCCCTGCTTCCAGCGGCGCAGCGCATCGAGCATGCCGTCGCGCCGGGCCAGCCACAGGGCACGGTGAGTGATGCGGGCAGTCAGGTCGCCCTCGGCGGCACGGGCGCGGCGGTTGGCTTCCTGGTCATCGAGCGAACCGGCGTGCTGTTCACGCAAGCGCACCGCTTCGGTCAACCAGAGCGTATCGAGTGGAGTCAGGGCAGTCACACAGCGTCTCTTCATCAAATTCAGCGGTGAGCATAACCGCTGTGTTGGGACTGAGCATCGCGTATCTCAGTTCAGTCTTATCCTCGCTCCGGCTCTGATATCCTTCGCGCCATGAAAAGACATCTTCCCCTCAGCCTGATTGCCGCGCTTGGTGAAAACCGGGTCATCGGCGTCGACAATTCCATGCCCTGGCACTTGCCGGGGGATTTCAAGTATTTCAAGGCCACGACACTGGGCAAGCCGATCATCATGGGTCGCAAGACCTGGGATTCATTGGGTCGTCCGCTGCCGGGCCGGTTGAATCTGGTGGTCAGTCGCCAGGTTGATCTGCAACTCGAAGGTGCCGAAGTGTTTTCGTCCCTGGGCGCCGCCGTAGAACGCGCTGAACAATGGGCGACCGAGCAAGGCGCCGATGAAGTCATGCTGATAGGTGGGGCTCAGCTTTATACCCAGGCACTGCCGCAAGCTGATCGCCTGTACCTGACCCGCGTCGCACTCAGCCCTGAAGGCGATGCGTGGTTTCCGGAGTTCGATGCGCAGCAATGGACCAAGGTGTCCGACACCGAAAATCCGGCACTCGACGGCAAGCCGGCGTACAGCTTTGAAGTCTGGGAACGTCAGCGGTAGAGCTTGCCGAAAGCGGATGCAGACTTTGTGGGATGCGTTGAGATATCAACAAAAAGCCCGGCATTTGCCGGGCTTTTGCGTATCAGTCATCAGCGATCAAGGCACCAGCTTGTCCAGCAATGCCTTATCGCGCACCGCGCCTTTGTCGGCGCTGGTGGCCAGCAGAGCGTAAGCCTTGAGGGCGGTGGTCACCTTGCGGGGACGCTTCTCGACCGGCTTCCAGCCTTTCTTGTCCTGCTCGGCACGACGTTCGGCCATTTCCCCGTCGTCGATCAACAGATTGATCGAGCGGTTCGGGATGTCGATCAGCACCTTGTCGCCATCGCGAACCAGGCCAATCGCGCCGCCAGCCGCGGCTTCAGGCGAAGCGTGGCCGATGGACAGCCCGGATGTGCCGCCCGAGAAGCGACCGTCGGTCAGCAGCGCACAGGCTTTGCCCAGCCCTTTGGATTTCAGGTAAGAGGTCGGGTAGAGCATTTCCTGCATACCCGGACCGCCTTTCGGGCCTTCGTAGCGGATGATCACGATATCGCCGGCCTTGACCTCATCTGCAAGGATGCCGCGTACCGCACTGTCCTGGCTTTCGAAGATCTTGGCGTTGCCTTCGAACACGTGGATCGACTCGTCGACGCCTGCGGTTTTCACCACGCAGCCATCCAGCGCGATGTTGCCGTACAGCACGGCCAGGCCGCCTTCCTGCGAATACGCGTGCTCGACGCTACGGATGCAACCGTTCTCACGGTCGTCATCCAGGCTCTCCCAACGGGTCGACTGGCTGAAAGCAGTCTGGGTCGGAATCCCCGCAGGGCCTGCCCTGAAGAAGGTATGCACTGCTTCATCGTCAGTCTGGGTGATGTCCCACTTGGCGATGCCTTCGGCCATGGTCTTGCTATGGACGGTCGGCAGATCGGTATGCAGCAAGCCGCCACGGGCCAGTTCGCCGAGGATGCTGAAAATGCCGCCGGCGCGATGCACGTCTTCCATGTGGTACTTCTGGATGTTCGGCGCCACTTTGCACAGCTGAGGAACCTCGCGGGACAGGCGGTCGATATCGCGCAGGTCGAAATCGATCTCGGCTTCCTGGGCAGCGGCCAGCAGGTGCAGGATGGTGTTGGTCGAACCGCCCATGGCGATGTCCAGCGTCATGGCGTTCTCGAACGCTTTGAAGTTGGCGACATTGCGCGGCAGTACCGACTCGTCGTTCTCGGTGTAGTAGCGCTTGCACAGCTCGACGATGGTACGACCGGCGGTCAGGAACAGCTGTTCGCGATCACTGTGGGTCGCCAGTGTCGAGCCATTGCCCGGAAGGGCCAGGCCCAGGGCTTCGGTCAGGCAGTTCATGGAGTTGGCGGTGAACATACCGGAACACGAACCGCAGGTCGGGCAGGCACTGCGCTCGTACTCGGCGACTTTTTCATCGCTGGCGGTGCTGTCGGCGGCGATGACCATGGCGTCCACCAGGTCCAGCCCGTGGCTGGCGAGCTTGGTCTTGCCGGCTTCCATAGGTCCGCCGGATACGAAGATCACCGGAATGTTGAGGCGCAAGGCGGCCATCAGCATGCCGGGAGTGATCTTGTCGCAGTTGGAGATGCAGACGATGGCGTCGGCGCAATGGGCGTTGACCATATATTCCACGGAGTCGGCGATGATCTCGCGGCTCGGCAGCGAATACAGCATCCCGTCGTGGCCCATGGCGATGCCGTCATCCACCGCGATGGTATTGAACTCCTTCGCCACGCCACCGGCACGCTCCACTTCACGCGCAACCAGCTGGCCCATGTCCTTGAGGTGGACGTGGCCGGGTACGAACTGGGTGAAGGAGTTGGCGATCGCGATGATCGGCTTCTTGAAGTCTTCGTCCTTCATGCCCGTGGCGCGCCACAGTGCGCGGGCGCCGGCCATGTTGCGACCGTGGGTGGACGTTTTCGAGCGGTAATCAGGCATTGGAGCACTCCGGCAAAAAAGGCTAATCAGTGAAGGGAGTGAGCTTCTATGGACGTCCCACGCCAACGGCAGTGACCGCAAGCAGCGACGAAACCGAAAACCACGGGATCACCGTGCACTCGGCCTGAGCTCATAAACCCGCCGGGGGATGACTGGCGATGAATAGGGCTGATTCTACACGCCTGCCACGTGCTTGGCATGGGGCATGGAACAGGCGGGCACCCGGCTCAGCTGACTGTAGGTTGCATAGGGAGTCTGCATTACGGTTTTGTACGTGGGACTTTTCAGGAAGCAGGAGACCGGATTTCCCGGCGTCTGTGGCCGGTAGTCTCTTGTCCCGTGCCGTGGACGAGCGTCGCGGCTGCGAGCCGCTTTGGCCAGGAAATCGGATGAGTTCTCAATTTGTTCCTGGGTGTCCGCTTCATGTGTGCTCCGGTCCGCCGGGAGTTGTTCATGCCTGGCCTTCTTCGACCGGTCGAGCTGCATGCGTAACACGTGCAAGCGCCACTGCCACACCCGATAACAAAAGGAAGGACAACCCTAATCTGAATCCCGGAGCGACGCTGGCAAGACTCAGGAGCGCGCTGAATGCTCCGCCAGCCGTGAGCGTAAGAGTATTAAGTAGCGCGGACGCGGTCCCAGCCTGTTCGGGGAAAACCTCCATAGCCGCTGACGTGGCGGCGGGTCTGGTGATCGTGGTTCCAGTGGTGGCGACTACCATTGGGATCAGAATTCCGGCAACGGAGGCACCTTCGAACAGGTTAAACACCATCAAGCCAACGCCAGCCAGCCCGATGAGCAGCAGCCCCGCCGTTATCTGTTTATGGCGGGCGAGTCTAAAGCCCAGCGCCATAGCCAAAAAACCACCTCCAAGGTAAGCGGCGCCGTAAGCCAGCAATATCAGCGAATACTCAAATTGGGAAAGCCTTAGCAAGTCAAGAAAGATGACTGGAGAAATAACAACAAACGAAAAGTGGCATGAAAATGCGATCGCCACGACAACGGAGTTACCTAGGAAACTGGAACTCTTTATCAACGCGACATAGCGTCTCGTCACGTAAGAGGTTGCTTTGCGAGAGGGAGTGAGAGGCGGGATATCTTTAGTTTGAAATAGAACGAGCAGCGCAAGTGCTGAAAATACGTAAAAACTGCCCTGCCATTCCAGGGCGCGTTGCAGAAAAGTCCCTGCCAACGGCGATAATGAAATGAACACGCCGCTCGCTGTGCCGATAATGATCCTGACACGATCTCGTTCCGCATCGTTATAAATATCCTGCACCAAGGCATTCGCCAGAACGAAGCAACCGCACCCGATCGCCTGAATGGTTCTGCAAAACAGAAATACCGCGTAATCCTGCACGATTGTGCAGGCGAGCGCTCCTGACATTGCTAGAAGGATTCCGATGACCAGCAGTGGCTTTCTTCCTATGCGATCCGACAAAGGGCCGATGATCAATTGCGACATCGCGACAGTCATGGCGAAGAGGCTCAGTGAGAAGGCAATGCTCGATTGGGAAACCTGGAAACTGGAGGAGAGATCCGGAAACGACGGCAACACCACGTCCAGTGGAAAAACCCCCAGCAAGACCATGGTCAGAAGCAAGGCGAGAATCGAAGCCTTCTTTCTGGAGTGCCAGTGTGACGCATTAAAACTCATGCAGGCCCTCTTCGACGAATACGTCGCAGTATGGGCTCTCTAGGAGCATGCCTGAGCGGCGTAGGGTGGCGAAAGTGGCCTGTGCATTGAGTCTTATGCGTTCCCTGGTGGCCGAGGCATCGTTCATCGATTGGATAATTGTGGTGGTATCAACTGCGCCGACCCTCGCCTCCTTGAGTATCCCGCTCAGCCAGAGAGAATCGATGCTGACAAAGATATCCAGGACGCTCGGAAGAATATGTGCAATGTAAGCTTTGGCCTTAGGTTTGCAACGTTTCCATACATAAATGAATGCGCTGGAAAAAAAGCGTGAGTGATTGGCTTCATCTATCAGATGCTCCCGGAACATATTGCTCACGATGCCGACGAGTTTGTGTTGTGTAAGGTCTGCCAGCTCTTTTGCAATAAGAGTCTCGGAAACGAACCCGATGACGAAATGTGTCAGGTGTACTTGGGCGCTATTGGTGTTTCGCAGCAGCTTGTAAAGCTGGGTGATCCGATGGGGAGGTTTTGTGAAACCCTGGTATCCATAGATCGACGAAACCTTTTCGGCCAGTTGGTGAGAAAACAGAGCGTGATACCCCTCGTCTGTATAAAGCTGCAGCGCGGCCGTTTTCATGCTGCCGGGTATCCTTACTCCCAAAGCGTCGTACAGGATCGTCTCTACCGAGCGATTTACGATCAGGTGCTCCAGTTTGACCGTGTAGTCTAGAAAATAGATAAGGTGCTTCGCCGTCAGTTCGATGATCGTTTCACGGCTGACATTGGAAAAATGCGGATGTGACAGGTAAGGGAGCATATTCGGCGGGTACCAATAGCAGTCGCTTAATTCAGATTGCCAGGTGTCCGGATGATTGAGGGGGTTGGGTCGCGCACGCACAGAAGCGCGCTCGTCCCAGTTTCCGATGTCGAACGATGGGTGGTCAGCCATGTTGTTGGCGCTCCGTGTCAAGTGCCCGTCTGATTGATGAGGGAATCCCATCACCTTGCGTCTGCCCGGCTCCTACGAAGAACAGAACCTGCTCATGAGGCGAATACAACACGCCCATGCTTTCCAGAAGCGTTTCAGCGAGCGCCCCTGTCGGCCAAGTACCGAAACCGCGGTCGGTGCAAACCAGCTGGAGAGACTGGGCAACATGGCCTATTTCAATGAGCGCCATTCGGTAGGCTCTGGAGTGCTTGTATTTCCACCATAGTTTGTCCAGGCGGGCTGTCAGAAATACGCCGAAGGGAAGCTCGTCAGCGAAATGCTGACCGCTTACCAGTTCACCCAGCCGTGTCTGGACACCAATAGCTCTCGGCACCAGAGAGTGGTTTTTAGGATTGTAGTAATAAATGCCGGGTTCTAGACCCTGAACGTTTTTGGCATATAGATAACCTTCGGTAGCATTTAATCCACCTCCAGACGGGCTGCTTCTGCGGTGTCTGAATCTGGTCGGAACCAAGGGGTCTACTTGATCTTCCCGCTCTTTTAGATAGCCCAGCGAGAAATATAATATTGTGCTGATATCTGTGAGCTGGATAGAATTATCTTCAAATGCACGGCAAGTCTTTCTTTTGGTCAGGCTGTTGAATAGTGATTTCATTTCCTTGTCGGGTGGTGGTAACTTCAATTCCCTACCTTCAGTGGCTCCATGGTTCTCCACCGGCGGCGTATGCTTTAGCGTGTGTTGGCAATGCTCAAGGTATAGCTGTGCCCATCCCGATACATCGGAGGGTGTTGAATCATAAGGAATGTCTTTGGTGCCAAAGTGGTAAATTCTGGAAAGAATATCCCAGCCCCAGTTTACTTCGGCATCCGGGTGATTTTCAGTGCTCTGAACCAGTCCGTTTGCATAAAGGGTTCGGTCGATGTTGTTGCCAGTATCGAAGAGTTCCGGGTTCGCAGTAAGCGCCAGGAAACGATCCAGAAATTCTCTGGACAGCTGGAATTGCAGATGGCGCATGAAGTCCCAGGCGATAGTTCCATCCGGCCGCATAAGGAAAAACAGATCATGATTGGTTTTCATGGCATGTTTACTCAATAGACAGACGGAGGGCTTTCTCCTCCGTCTGTCTTGCCGCCGGCTATCGGGACTGAATCAGACACTGCAGATTAGCGATTTCTTTCGACTCCAGGGAGATGACTTTCATCGTTCCATTCCTCTTGGTTGTTAACCACTTTTATGCGTGGCCATCCAAGAATAGTCTCGGGAAATTCCAGGTCAATATATGGTTTCGTCAGAAATTTCGCTTTGCTAAGTAGGAAATTATGAGGTTAGTTGCGGAAGTGTCTTACAGATCCTTGTGGTTTCACAATATCCAATAAGCATTAGATGCGGTCCATTATAATGGCCTGTCCAATGTATATCGGTTGGATCTGGTTGGTTTAAGCCGCTACTGCCGCTATCAATGATTCAACCCGGGTCGATCTTTGAAAGCGGCAGTAGCATGGCTGACAGGCATTAGCTATTCGGCAACAACCGGCAGGTAATGCTCTTGATGTAACGAGTTTCGGCGATAGCCGGGTGGACCGGGTGGTCCGGACCTTGGCTGCCGCGTTCCAGCAGCTGGATGTTGCGGTCAAGGTGGCGGGCGCTGGTCAGCAGGATGTTCTGCAGGTCATCTTCCGGCAGGTGCATCGAGCACGAGGCGCTGACCAGAATGCCGTCCTTGGTGAGCAGGCGCATGGCCTGTTCGTTCAGGCGGCGGTAGGCGCCTTCGCCGTTTTTCATGTCTTTCTTGCGCTTGATGAAGGCGGGCGGGTCGGCAACGATGACGTCGAAACGTTCTTCGCTGGCCTTGAGTTCCTTGAGGGCTTCGAAGACGTCGCCTTCGATGCAGGTCAGCTTTTCAGCGAAGCCGTTCAGTGCCGCGTTGCGCTCCACGCCGTCAAGGGCGAAGGAGGACGCGTCGACACAGGTCACATCACTGGCGCCGAAGGCTGCGGCCTGAATGCCCCAGCCGCCGATGTAACTGTACAAGTCCAGTACGCGCTTGCCTTTGACGTAGGGAGCGAGGCGCGCGCGGTTCATGCGGTGGTCGTAGAACCACCCGGTTTTCTGCCCGGCCATGACCGGCGCTTCGAACTTCACGCCATTCTCTTCCAGCGCGACCCATTCCGGGACGACACCGAACGCGGTCTCAACGTAGCGATTCAGGCCCTCGGCATCCCGTGCGGCCGAATCGTTCTTGAACAGAATGCCGCTTGGCTTGAGCACTTGAACCAGCGCAGCCAGAACGTCTTCCTTGTGCTTTTCCATGGTGGCCGAAGCCAGCTGGACCACCAGGATGTCGCCAAACCGGTCCACGACCAGGCCCGGCAGCAGGTCCGAATCACCGTAGACCAGGCGATAGAAGGGTTTGTCGAACAGGCGGTCACGCAGCGACAGCGCCACATTCAGGCGATGCACCAGCAGCGACTTGTCCAGCGGCAGCTTGATGTCGCGTGACAGCAGGCGGGCGCAGATCAGGTTGTTGGGGCTCATGGCCACAATGCCCAGCGGCTTGCCGCCGGCAGCTTCGAGCAGCGCTTGATCGCCCGCCGCAAAACCGTGCAATGGGGTGGCAGCTACATCGATTTCATTGCTGTAAACCCACAGGTGACCGGCGCGCAGGCGACGGTCGGCGTTGGCTTTGAGGCGCAAGCTAGGCAGGGACATGACGTCGCTCCGGAAAAAAGAGCGGGATTATAGCGCGTCATCCCGACGCGCGCCGGGATGACATGAATAAACCGCAACGATGCGGTTCAGGCGCCCAGCGCTTCGATCAGGGCTTGATTGAAGGCGGGGATGTCGTCGGGCTGGCGGCTGCTGATCAGGTTGCCGTCGATGACCACCTGTTCATCGACCCAGGTGGCGCCGGCATTGACCAGGTCGTCCTTGAGGGTCTTGTAGCTGGTCATGGTCTTGCCCTGAACCAGCCCGGCCGATACCAGCAACCAGCCGCCGTGACAGATGACCGCCACCGGCTTGCCCTGAGCATTGATTGCCCTGACGATGTGCTGGGCGTCGCTGTCCAGGCGGATGGTGTCGGAATTCTGCACGCCGCCGGGCAGCACCACACCATCGTAGTCGCTGACCTCGGCGGCCTTGAACGTCAGGTCCACCGGGAAATCGTCAGCGGGTTTGTCGTGGTTCCAGCCTTTTACCTGGCCATCCTGACTGGAAAGGATATCTACCTTCGCACCGGCTTGTTCGAGCGCTTCTTTCGGTCCGGTGAGTTCGACCTGTTCGAAACCATCGGTTACAAGAAATGCGATGCGTTTGCCATTCAGAGCGTTAGACATGGAAACCTCCAGTTGTGAGCTTTGGTTTTGGTGTGAAACACCGGTCGAGACCGTGGTTTTCAACGCCGCTATCACTTAGTCCGAAGCTTGATGGCAGTCAAAGTTCAGGAAATGTCCGGCAATGGCGATAGACCGTCCGAGGTTAACGGGTCAGAATCGATGCCTGACTTCGAGTGAATGACCAATGTCCGAAGAGCTAACTTCCGAGCAGATTCATCAAGCCCTGCAGGGCATCAGCGTTCCGCCACAGCCCCAGATCATGGTGGATCTGCAGATGGAGCAGTACATGCCCGACCCGGATCTGGGGGTCATTGCCAAGTTGATCGCCCAGGACCCTGGGTTGTCAGGCGCGTTGCTCAAGATCGTCAATTCCGCTCATTACGGGCTGACCAACAAGATCGCTTCCATTCAGCGTGCGGTGAACCTGCTGGGCAGCCGTTCGATCATCAACCTGATCAACGCGCAGTCGATCAAAGGCGAAATGAGCGACGAGACGATCGTTACGCTGAACAGGTTCTGGGACACCGCCCAGGACGTGGCGATGACCAGTCTGACTCTCGCCAAGCGAATCGGCTCACAGACTGTGGACGAATCCTACGCGCTGGGCCTGTTCCATGACTGTGGCATTCCCTTGATGCTCAAGCGCTTCCCCAACTACATGGAAGTGCTGGAGGACGCCTACGCCAGGACCGGCCCCGACTGCCGTGTCGTGGACACGGAAAACAATGCGTTCCATACCAATCATTCAGTGGTCGGTTATTACACGGCCAAATCCTGGCGTCTGCCGGGGCATGTCAGCGAAGCGATTGCCAACCATCACAATGCGCTGGCCATTTTTCAGGACGATTCGAGTCGCAATGCGGCCCTCAAGAACCTGCTGGCCCCGTTGAAAATGGCCGAGCATATCTGTGAGTCATATCGGGTGCTGGGTAACCAGGCTGAAGATCACGAATGGGATCTGGTCGGTTCGCTGGTGCTGGAGTACGTTGGCCTGTCCGAATATGACTTCGAAAACCTGAAGGAAAGTATCCGGGAACTGGGCGTGCGCTGATCCGCGCCGCCGACCTGTTCGCGTCTTGTCGAGTTACCCATGCCTGAATTACCAGAAGTTGAAACCACCCGCCGAGGGATTGCGCCTCACCTGGAAGGGCAGCGCGTCAGTCGCGTGATCGTCCGTGACCGGCGCTTGCGCTGGCCCGTGCCCGAAGACCTGGACGTGCGGCTGTCCGGTCAGCGAATCGTCGAGGTCACCCGGCGGGCCAAGTATCTGCTGATCCAGGCCGAAGCTGGCACGCTTATCAGCCACCTGGGAATGTCCGGAAACCTGCGGCTGGTCGAAGCCGGGTTGCCCGCGCTCAAGCACGAGCACCTGGATATCGAGCTGGAATCGGGTCTGGCGCTGCGCTACACCGATCCACGGCGCTTCGGTGCGATGCTCTGGAGCCTGGACCCGCACAATCATGAGTTGTTGATTCGCCTCGGACCGGAGCCGTTGACCGATCTGTTCGACGGCGAACGGTTGTTCGAGCGCTCCCGCGGCAAGTCCATTGCGGTCAAACCGTTCATCATGGACAACGCCGTGGTGGTTGGGGTGGGCAATATCTATGCGACCGAAGCGCTGTTCGCTGCCGGCATCGATCCGCGGCGCGAAGCCAAAAGCATCTCCCGTCTGCGTTACCTGAAGCTGGCGGTGGAGATCAAGCGCATTCTGGCCTATGCCATCGAGCGCGGCGGCACCACCTTGCGCGACTTCATCGGCGGTGACGGCAAGCCGGGCTATTTTCAGCAGGAGCTGTTCGTTTACGGTCGCGGCGGGCAACCGTGCAAGGTGTGCGGCACGACGTTGCGGGAGATCAAGTTGGGGCAGCGGGCGAGCGTCTATTGCCCCAAATGCCAACGCTGAATGTGCGGCCTGCCCGTCGGCGTGACCCTGGCAACACTTGAAATACCTGGCGCCTTGCTTAATGCCGAACGCTGTTTATAGTGATCGGCATCCCAACTCGCTACGCCTGAAGGACCAAGCCATGAGCCTGTTTCGTATTCTCGCTGCCACCCTGGCGTTATTCATCGGCCTGCAGGCAGTGCCCGCCATGGCCAACGACATACCTGCCGGCAGCGGCGATCCGGTCTACACCATTGAAAATCCCCCGACCTACGCGATGATCGGCGATCTTCTGATTGCGCGGCCGTTGCTGATCGTCGCCACGGTCATCAGCACCGGACTGTTCGTGGTAGCGGCGCCTTTCGCGGCGGCAGGGGGCAATTTCAAGGCGGCGGCGAAAGCGATGGTGGTCGAGCCGGGCAAGGCGGCGTTCGTCCGTTGCCTGGGCTGCACCACCTCGGGTTACGGCAAGACTGACTGAGGTGATCAGGCCTTGGTCGTGATGAGCCGGTACTTTTCCATCAGCTGTTCCTTGCTCTCGACACGATTTTCATCCAGCGGGATGCAATCGACCGGGCAAACCTGCTGGCACTGCGGTTCGTCGTAGTGCCCAACGCACTCGGTACACAGGCTCGGATTGATCACGTAGATCTCTTCGCCTTGTGAAATCGCCTCGTTCGGGCACTCGGGTTCGCAGACGTCGCAGTTGATGCAATCGTCAGTGATGATAAGGGACATGAAACACTCCTGCCGTGGGTCTGGCCAGGGCATATGAAAACCAATGCGGCGAATTGTGCCGCATTAGGCTTCGGTATGCACCTGCACGTTTGTGCAGAAATGTTCAGCGCTTGAATCGTTCGGTCAGTGCGTCGGCGACCGCCGGGTGTACGAACTTGGTGATATCCCCGCCCAAAGCCGCAATTTCGCGCACCAGTGTCGAGGAAATGAACGAATAGCGCTCCGACGGCGTGAGGAACAGACTTTCCACATCCGGCGCCAGTTGGCGGTTCATATTGGCCAGCTGGAACTCGTATTCGAAGTCGGACACTGCCCGCAGGCCGCGCAGGAACACATTGGCGTTCTGCTCCTTGGCGAACTGCGCCAGCAGGGTCGAAAACCCCACCACTTCGACGTTGGGCAGGTGTCTGGTGACCTCACGTGCCAGTTCCACGCGCTGTTCCAGGGGAAACAGCGGGTTTTTCTTGGGGCTGGCTGCGACGGCAATGACCACTTGGTCGAACAGGCGCGAGGCGCGCTCGACCAGATCTCCATGGCCCTTGGTGATAGGGTCGAAGGTGCCTGGGTACAACACTCGGTTCATCGCGTCGTCCTGGTCGGAGTCCGTTGTGGGACTCGGATGGTATCGCAGCCTTCCCGGTGGGCCAAGCCGAAGCGGCTCAGGTAAAGGTCGTATTGTGCCGATTATCGGTCATGTTTCATCCATCCCGGCCTCTGGCCCCTGTTGCCGAACGGGCCTGTAGACCCTGTATAGTCGACTCCATTGCCCCAAGGAGTCCGCCATGTCCATCGCGCAACTGATCAGTCCTCAACAATTGGCCGCCCGTCAACGAGCACCGGGTGTGGTGATTCTCGATTGTCGTTTTGATCTGGGAGATCCGGACTACGGTCAGCGTAGTTATGCACTCGGACACATAGACGGCTCGTCGTTCGCCGATCTGGAGCGCGATCTCAGTGGGCCCGTCAGCAAGGGCAAGACCGGCCGTCATCCGCTGCCCGATCCGAAGCGTCTGGTGCAACGTCTTCAGGCCTGGGGCATCGATCAGGACAGCCAGGTCATCCTGTACGACGACGGTCCGGGTGCCTACGCTGCCCGGGCCTGGTGGTTGCTGGCCTGGCTGGGCAAGCGTGAAGGCGTGTATCTGCTGGATGGCGGATTGAAGGCCTGGCATGCCGCCGGCCTGCCCTTGAGCCTCGATCCCGCCGGCATTGAACCCGGAAACTTTGCAGGCGAGCCGGACATGTCGCTGGTGCTCAGTTCCAGCCGCCTGCAAGGGCGCTTGGGCCGAGCGCAGATGACTCTGCTCGATGCGCGCGCCGAGCCGCGTTTTCGTGGGGAGGTCGAGCCCATCGACCCGGTTGCCGGTCATATTCCCGGCGCCCAATGTGCCGCGTTCACCGACAATCTCGGCCCTGACGGGCGTTTTCTGGCACCGCAACAGCTCAGGCAGCGCTTCGCCGAAAAACTGCAAGGGCGTGCGCCGGAGCAATTGGTGGCGTATTGCGGTTCGGGCGTTACGGCGTGTCACAACCTGTTTGCGCTCTGCCTGGCAGGCTTTCCACTGGGAACGCTGTACGCAGGTTCCTGGAGCGAATGGATCACCGATCCTGCACGCGAAGTAGCGACCGGCGCTTAACCTGCATCGTTGGCGTAGGGATTGTCCCGTTCATGGGCAATCCCCAGCCACAGCGGAATGCGCCGTTCCAGATAGTACCCCGGCGTCTTGAGCGAGCCATCGACGAACCCGACATGTCCGCCCTTGGCATGCAGCTCGAACTCGGTGCTCGCCGACAGTTCGCCCGCCTCCGGCAGGCTGTGCGGGAAAACGAAAGGGTCGTCTGCGGCCTGGATGATCAGCGTCGGCGTTTGTATGCGGCTGAGGAAAAACCGACTCGATGCGCGCCGATAGTAATCCTGGGCATCGACATAGCCATGCAGCGGCGCGGTGACCCGGCCGTCGAACTCCCAGAACGTGCGCATGTTTTCCAGCGAACCCAGCGCCGCAAGTTCGGCAAGCCCCTCGCTAAGTCCTTCATGCTGGAAGCGGCGCTGTTTCTCACGGATGTACGAGAGCATCTCGCGCATGAAATGCCGCTGATAGATCCGGGAAAAGCCCTGGCCCATGCGGTTGGCGCTCTCGTCCAGACGAAACGGCACCGAAACTGCGACAGCGCCCAGCAACTCGCTGTCCGCTCCGACTTCCCCCAGATGTTTGAGCAGAACATTGCCACCGAGCGAATAGCCGACTGCATAGAGCGGGGCCAAAGGCCGTAACGCGCGCAGGTGTTCGATCACTTCGGCCAGGTCTTCACTGGCGCCTGAGTGATAGCTGCGCGACAGCAGGTTCGGCTCGCCGGAACAGCCTCGCCAGTTCAGCGCGACACTGGCCCAGCCTTGTGTCGCCATCGCCTTCTGCAGCCCGGCCACGTAAGGCGAGTTGGACGACCCCGTCAGACCGTGGAGTACCAGAACCAGTGGTGCGTCCGCCTCATGCGGGCCGTGCCAGTCGAGGTCGAGAAAGTCTCCGTCCTTGAGCCACATCCGCTCCCGCGTGCGCGCCAGCAAGGTTCGCTTGCGCCATAACGGCCCCCACAAGGTCTGCAGATGTGGATTGCCCAAGCCGCGCGCGGGTACGAACGGCGTCGTGAACGATAGATGGGAAGGCGTAGTAGGCACGGTCTTGCTCATCGAAAAAGGCGGTGGCCGGTAAAAGCTACGTTGCCACTAAGCGGGGCGGGATGTAAGAGGGTGAGCCCGACAGCGCGACTGAAGGTGTTCCAGTGCAACCATCGGGCTTTTGAGGCGCAGGATCAGCCGCGCTGCCAGAGCGCGTAATACACCTGACCAGCCTTCTTCTCGCGATGCAGGCGCCAGCTCCCCGGCAGGCCGGTGGTCGATGGCGCGTTTTCGCTTTCGGTGTAGATCCAGGCGTTTTCCGCCAGCCAGCCGCGGCTTTCCAGCAGAGCGCAGGCCGAAGCCAGCAGGCCCTGGTGGAATGGCGGGTCAAGGAAGACCACGTCGAATGCAGTCACTTCGGCGGTTTCCAGGTGGCGCAAGGCATCAGCCTGTGCGACTTGCCCGCTCGTGCAGTTCAGCGCCTTCAGGTTCTGGCGCAGGCTGGCGATGGCCGCCGGATTGCTGTCCAGCGCCAGACCCGCGCTGGCGCCGCGGGAAAGCGCTTCGAAGTACAGCGCGCCGCTACCAGCGAACACGTCGAGTACTTTGGCACCTGCGATGTAAGGTGCCAGCCAGTTGAACAGGGTTTCGCGGACCCGGTCGGGGGTAGGGCGCAGGCCCGGCGCGTCGGTGAAGGTCAGCTTGCGGCTGCCCCATTCCCCGCCAATGATGCGAAGTTGGCCCAGGCCGCTATGGCCTTTTGGACGTGGATTGGCCATCAGTGCTCCGGAACTCCAGTAGGTTGCTGGACGGGATGGGCGGTAGGTGCCGGCAGTTCTTTCTGCGCCACGGTCGGGCCAACGGTCACGACCACCATTTTGTCCGCATCCAGATGTTTGTTCATCGCCGCCTTGACCTGCTCGATCGTCACGCTTTGCGCCTGGTTCAGGTAGTCCTCCAGGTAGGTCAGCGGCAGATTGTAGAAACCGATGGCGCCCAGTTGGCCGACAATCGCCGAGTTGCTGGCGGCGGACAGCGGGAAACTGCCGGTCAGCTCGCGTTTGACGTCATCGAGTTCCTTCTGGGTCGGGCCATTGGCGAGGAAGTCGCGCACGATGTCCTGGACCAGCTTGAGCGTGTTCTGGCTCATGTCGGCACGGGTTTGCAGGCCGATCAGGAATGGCCCCTGAACCTGCATCGCGGTAAATCCGGAGGACACGCCGTAGGTCAGGCCGCGCTTTTCGCGCACTTCGGTCATCAGGCGGCTACCGAAGCCACCTCCGCCGAGCACGGAATTGCCGACGGTCAGCGCTGCATAATCCGGGTCGTTGCGGTCGATACCCAGCTGCGCCAGCATCAGGTGCGTCTGATTGGACGCGAACTCGATATGCGTCACGCCAGCCTTGGGCTCCACGGGCGCGGCGACCTTGGGAAGCGCCGGCCCTTTGGGCAGCGCCGACGACACCTGCGCGGCAATGGCTTGTGCTTCGTCGCGAGAGAGGTCACCCACCAGAGCGATCACTGCATTACCGGCTGCGTATGCCTTGGCATGGAAAGCCTTCAGTTGGGCGATATCGATGGCCTTGATGCTCTCGGCAGTGCCGTCGCTTGGATGAGCGTAGGGGTGGTCGCCGTAGACCTGCTTGAACAACGCTTTGCTGGCGATGGCGCCCGGATTCTGCTTCTGGTACTCGAAGCTGGCCAG
This sequence comes from Pseudomonas sp. v388, assembly GCF_003935425.1. Taxonomy (GTDB): domain Bacteria; phylum Pseudomonadota; class Gammaproteobacteria; order Pseudomonadales; family Pseudomonadaceae; genus Aquipseudomonas. Next base: position 234,963 of record NZ_RHQN01000009.1, on the reverse strand, counting down.
CAGCTGGTTCTTGATGCGAGCCAGCGAGTCGGCCGGGAAGGTCGGTTTGCCCAGCACTTCGCTGAACAGCTTCAGGGCAGGCTCACGCTTGTCGGCAGCACTCAGGCTACGCAGCGAAGCGACCGCCATGTCGCGATAGGCACCGTTGCCGAAGTCCGCACCCAGCCCTTCGAAGCCCTGGGCGATGGCGGTGACGTCCTTGCCCTTGATGCCTTCGTTGAGCATGGCGTTGGTCAGAGTAGCAATGCCGGGGGCCTTCTGGTCCTGGCTGCTGCCGGCGGCAAAGGTCAGGCGCAGGTCGAACATCGGCAACTCGCGGGATTCGACGAACAGTACCTTGGCGCCTTCGGCGGTGTTCCAGCTCTGGATATCCAGGGTTCGGCGAGCCGGAGCCTGGCCGTTGAGTTGCTTGAGCGATTCCAGCTTGCTGCCCAGGGCCGGCGGCGTTTCGTCAGCCATGACCGGCTGTGCGACCAGCACGCCAAGCGAGGCTGCGAAAACCAGGCCGAACAGCGCGTGACGTGACGCATTGCGCTTGATCATTTGGCTTTCTCCTCAGGCAGAACATGCGCAACGCTGAGGCGCTCGCGGGTGAAATAAGTGTTGGCGGCTTTCTGGATATCTTCCGGGGACACGCTTTGCAGCGCCTGCACCTCGTTGTCCATCAGCCTCCAGGACAGGCCCACGGTTTCCAGTTCGCCGATCATGGTCGCCTGGCTGGTGATCGAATCGCGCTCGAAGACCACGCTTGCAATGACCTGCGCCCGCACCCGCTCCAGCTCCTCGGCCGACGGAGCCTTGGTTTTCAGCTCGTCGAGCAGTTTCCAGATGCCGGCTTCCACGTCCGCCAGGGTCTTTTTCTTCTGAAGGTTCGGCGTGGCGCTGATCATGAACAGGCTGTCGCCCCGGGCGTAGCCGTCGTAGTGCGCGGCGGCGCCGGACACCAGCTCCTGCTGGCGCTCCAGGCGTGTGGAGATGCGTGCGCTGTAGCCGCCGTCGAGAAGCGCCGCGATCAGGCGCAGGGCGTTGACCGAGCGCGGGTCTTCGGCGGTCGACTGACTCGGAACGTTGAAGCCGTACATCAGGCTGGGCAGCTGGGTCTGCACATGCAGGGTAATGCGCCGCTCACCGGGCTCGGCCAGCTCAAGAGGCTGTTTCGAAGGCGGCACATCACGGCGTGGAATCGCCCCGAAGAAGCGCTGCGCCAACGCCTTGACCTCGTCAGGCTTCACGTCGCCCACCACCACCAGCGTGGCGTTGTTCGGCGCGTACCAGGATTGGTACCAATGGCGCAGTTCCTCGACCTTCATCCGGTTAAGGTCGGCCATCCAGCCAATGGTGGGTGTGTGGTAGCCGCTGGCCGGATAGGCCATGGCCTTGAAACGCTCGAATGCCTTGCTGGCCGGCTTGTCATCGGTGCGCAGGCGGCGTTCTTCCTTGATGACTTCGATCTCGCGGCTGAATTCGTCCGCCGGCAGCTTCAAGGTCGCCATGCGGTCGGCTTCCAGCTCCAGGGCAACGCTCAGGCGGTCACGCGCCAGCACCTGGTAGTACGCGGTGTAGTCGTCGCTGGTGAAGGCGTTCTCTTCGGCACCCAGGTCACGCAGGATCAGTGAGGATTCGCCGGGGCCGGTCTTGCTGCTGCCCTTGAACATCATGTGTTCCAGGGCGTGGGACAGGCCGGTCTGGCCGGGCGTTTCATAGCTGGAGCCGACCTTGTACCAGATCTGTGACACCACGACCGGGGCTCGGTGGTCTTCGCGGACAATGACTTTCAGGCCGTTATCGAGCATGAATTCATGAGTAGGTTGCGGATCGGCGGCCAATGCTGTCAGGGGCAGACAAATCGTGCTGAGCAGCAGGCCTGCGGCGCGGCGGGCTAGAGCATTCATTCGTAGTTTGAACCTGTAGGACGGCCCGCTTGAACTTAGCGTCGGCGGGCGCGGGGGTGTTAGGATACTGATCCGTTTGCGACAGAAACAGCCTTCACTGGCCAAATCCAGATGAAACCTGTGTCAGGGCGCAGTGGAATGCTGCCCGCATAGTACGGTGGTGAGTGAACAAGCGGTCGTTAATGCAGTCTGTTTTTGATGCCAGAATTTTCCGAGACGCCCTCTGGCGTTTCGCTACTTTGAGATAGCCGTCCTCCATGTTTGGTTCCAACGACGACAAGAAGAACCCAGCCGCGGCTGGCGAGAAGAAAGGCCTGTTCGGGTGGCTGCGCAAAAAGCCGCAGCAAGCCGAGCCGCAGCCCGAAGAACTCCCTGTAACCGAGCCCGAAAAGGCCGAGCAGGCCCCGTTGCTCGCCGACACTGCGCGGGTCGAGCAACCGCGGGTTGATACGCCGGCCACGCCGCAGACAACCGAGGCGCCGGTTCAGCCGGGCGAGCCTTCGGCTCGGCCGTGGTTGACGCTGCCGGTGGCCGAAGAATCGGTGGCGCTGATCGACGAACTGGAACCGCACGTCACCCCGCCGATTCCAGAGCAGGGTCACGTCCGCTCGGTGCCCGAGCCGGTTCGCCAGCCCGCGTTCGAGCCGCAGTTTCCCATCCAGCCCGAACCTGCGGCTGCGCTGGACGTGATACCTGTCAGTGTGCCGGAGCCTGTGCTGGTGGCGCCTGAGCCTGAGCCGATTGCCGCTTCGCTCGTCGAGCAGCCTGCCGCTCTGGTGCAAGAGCCGGTCATCGAGCCCGTTCCGGCAGTGCCGACGGTCATCGCGCCTGCGGCACCTGAAGCCGAGTCGGCCAAGGTCGGGTTCTTTGCACGCCTGAAACAAGGTCTGTCGAAGACCAGCGCCAGCATCGGCGAAGGCATGGCCAGTCTGTTCCTGGGCAAGAAGGCCATCGATGACGACTTGCTCGAAGAAATCGAGACCCGCCTGCTCACCGCTGACGTCGGCGTCGAAGCTACATCGGTCATCATCCAGAGCCTGACCCAGAAAGTGGCACGCAAGCAGCTGACCGATGCCCAGGCGTTGTACACGTCTCTGCAGGGTGAGCTGGCAGCCATGCTCAAGCCGGTCGAGCAACCCTTGGTCATCAAGGCCGAGAAAAAGCCGTTCGTGATCCTGGTCGTGGGTGTCAACGGTGCGGGCAAGACCACCACCATCGGCAAGCTGGCCAAGAAGCTGCAACTGGAAGGCAAGAAAGTCATGCTCGCGGCGGGCGATACGTTCCGTGCCGCTGCCGTCGAGCAGTTGCAGGTCTGGGGTGAGCGTAACCAGATTCCGGTGATCGCCCAGCATACGGGCGCCGACTCGGCTTCGGTGATCTTCGACGCCGTGCAGGCAGCCAAGGCGCGTGGCATTGATGTGCTGATCGCCGACACGGCCGGTCGCCTGCACACCAAAGACAACCTGATGGAAGAGTTGAAGAAGGTTCGCCGCGTGATCGGCAAGCTGGATGTCGAAGCTCCGCATGAAGTCCTGCTGGTGCTGGACGCTGGTACTGGTCAGAACGCCATCAATCAGGCCAAGCAATTCAACCAGACGGTCACCCTCACCGGGCTGGCCCTGACTAAACTCGATGGCACGGCCAAGGGCGGCGTGATCTTCGCGCTGGCCAAGCAGTTCGGCCTGCCGATCCGTTATATCGGCGTCGGCGAAGGCATTGACGACCTGCGCACCTTCGAAGCCGAGCCTTTCGTGCAGGCGCTATTTGCGGAGCGGGAGCGTACATGATCCGGTTCGAGCAGGTCGGCAAGCGCTACCCGAATGGCCATGTAGGGTTGCATGAACTGAGCTTTCGAGTGCGTCGTGGCGAATTCCTGTTCGTTACCGGGCACTCGGGCGCAGGCAAAAGCACGTTGTTGCGCCTGCTGCTGGCAATGGAACGTCCGACCACCGGCAAACTGATGCTGGCCGGTCAGGACCTTGGCCAGATCAGCAATGCGCAGATTCCTTTTCTGCGTCGTCAGATCGGTGTGGTTTTCCAGAATCACCAGTTGCTGTTCGACCGAACGGTGTTCAACAACATCGCGTTGCCGTTGCAGATTCTCGGATTGTCCAAGGCTGAGATCCTCAAGCGTGTGGATTCGGCGCTGGAGCGCGTGGCGTTGTCCGACAAGGCCGACCTGTACCCTGGTGACCTGTCCACCGGGCAGCAACAGCGGGTCGGTATCGCACGGGCCATCGTGCATCGCCCGGCCTTGCTCCTGGCTGACGAGCCGACCGGCAACCTCGATCCACGTCTGGCGGCGGAAATCATGGGCGTGTTTGAAGACATCAACCGGCTGGGCACCAGCGTGCTGATTGCCAGCCACGACCTGGCGCTGATCGCCCGTATGCGCCATCGCATGCTGACTCTGCAACGCGGTCGTCTGATCGGTGACGGGGAGGCCGGGGTATGAGTGCTACGCGCAGTCCCAAGGTATCCGAACGCGTCGCCCCCAAGGCGGCGGACCCGGTTCCGGCAAAGAAAAAACAGCGCCACGACCACGATGATGACGGCCCGGACTTCAAGACGCTGCTGGCGGCGTGGCTGGAAAGTCACCGTTCCAGCCTCATGGACAGCCTGCGTCGCCTGGGCAAACAGCCGATCGGCAGCTTCTTTACCTGTCTGGTAATGGCGATTGCGTTGAGCCTGCCGATGGGGCTTTCGTTGCTGCTCAGCAACGTCGAGCGCCTGGGCGGTTCGTGGCAGCGTGCCGCGCAGATCTCGATCTATCTGAACCTGGATGCCAGCAGCGCCGACGGCACGCGTCTGCGCGACGAGATCCAGGCCATGCCGGGCGTGTCGCAGGCTGAATACATCAGCAGCGAACAGGCACTTACCGAGTTCCAACAGCAGTCCGGATTGGGCGAAGCGCTCAAGGAACTGCCGGAAAACCCGCTGCCCGGTGTGGTACTGGTGACGCCCAATGAAGTCGACAAACCGGCGCTTGAAGCATTGCGTACCCGGCTGGCCGAGCTGCCCAAGGTTCAGCAGGCCCAGCTGGACCTGGTGTGGGTCGAGCGTCTGGCGGCGATTCTCAAGTTGGGTGATCGTTTCGTCTTCGGCTTGACGGTTCTGCTGGTCTCGGCTTTGCTGTTGGTCATCGGCAACACCATCCGGCTGCATATCGAGAATCGCCGAACCGAAATCGAAGTCATCAAGCTGGTGGGCGGCACGGACAGCTACGTGCGCCGCCCTTTCCTTTATATGGGGGCGCTGTATGGCTTCGGCGCGGGGGTCCTGTCCTGGGGCGTGCTGGCCTATGGCCTGAACTGGCTCAACGGTGCGGTAACCGGCCTGGCCGGGCTTTATGGCAGCGACTTCGCACTGGACGGCGTTCCGGCGGGCGATGGTTTTTCGCTCTTGCTAGGGGCGGTGTTGTTAGGGTATATCGGTGCTTGGATTGCGGTCGCCCGCCATTTGCGAGAGCTGGCGCCAAGGTAAGCTAAATTTTGTTTCACCAATTGACTTCTTTTGTTGTGGGAACTTGTCTAGCGGTTCCCCAGTCAATTTGGCAGTGCTCAACTGCACGAGTCATGTGAGTCGGAGGTTTTTTCGTATGACCACTTCTTTGCAACCTGCTTATGCCTTAGTCCCGGGTGCGAACCTCGAGGCCTACGTGCATACGGTCAACAGCATTCCATTGCTGACGCCTGAGCAGGAGCGTGAACTGGCTGAGAGTCTCTATTATGAGCAGGATCTGGGGGCGGCTCGGCAGATGGTCCTCGCCCACCTGCGTTTTGTCGTGCATATCGCACGCAGCTATTCGGGGTACGGTCTGGCGCAGGCCGACCTGATCCAGGAAGGTAATGTCGGCCTGATGAAGGCTGTGAAGCGCTTCAACCCGGAAATGGGTGTGCGCCTGGTGTCCTTTGCCGTGCACTGGATCAAGGCCGAGATTCACGAATTCATCCTGCGTAACTGGCGGATCGTGAAGGTCGCGACCACCAAGGCGCAGCGCAAGCTGTTCTTCAACCTGCGCAGCCAGAAGAAGCGTCTGGCATGGCTGAACAACGACGAAGTACATCGCGTCGCGGAAAGCCTGGGTGTCGAGCCGCGCGAAGTGCGCGAGATGGAAAGCCGCCTGACCGGGCACGATATGGCGTTCGATCCGGCTTCCGAGGCCGATGACGACAGCGCGTTCCAGTCGCCGTCCAACTACCTGGAAGACCACCGCTACGATCCGGCCCGTCAGCTGGAAGATTCGGACTGGACCGACAGCTCCACCGCCAATCTGCATCAGGCGCTGGATGTGCTGGACGAACGCAGCCGTGACATTCTCTACCAGCGCTGGCTGGCGGAAGAAAAGGCCACGCTGCACGACCTGGCGCAGAAGTACAACGTTTCGGCCGAGCGTATTCGTCAGCTGGAAAAGAGCGCGATGAACAAGCTCAAGACGTCGATTGCCGCATAACGCGATGCTGCAAGACAAAACGCCCCGATCTGATCGGGGCGTTTTTGTTTGCCAGGCACATTCCTACAAAAATGCGGCCCGTATCAAAATCTGCGGCTGTGATTCAACCCCGCCAGATAACCTTCACCGCCCAGCTGCCGCATCTGCTGGCGTATCCAGCCTGCGCGGCGTGATACGTAACTGCCGGGGCGGCCGGCGCTCCATTGGCGAGGGTTGGGCAGCACGGCCGCGAGATAGCTCGACTGCTGCGTGCTCAGTGCGCTGGCATTGACCCGGAAATGATGCTGCGCCGCTGCCTGTGCGCCAAACACGCCTTCATCCCACTCGACGCTGTTGAGGTACACCTCAAGGATGCGCTCCTTGGACCACAGCAACTCGATCAGCAGGGTAAACCACGCTTCCAGCGCCTTGCGCACATAGCTGCGGCCTGACCACAGGAACAGATTCTTCGAGACCTGCTGGCTCAGCGTGCTGGCGCCGCGAATCGAGCCGCCGCGCTCGTTGTGCAGGATCGCGGCCTGTATCGCATCGACATCGAACCCCCAATGCTCGGCAAATTTCTGGTCTTCGCCAGCGATGACCGCCACCTTGAGGCTGTCGGCGATCTTTTCCCACGGCTGCCACGTGCGTTGCAGGTCGATAGGCTGCCCGTCGATCCACGATTCGATCTTGCGCTCGACCATCAGCGCCGTACCGGGCGGCGGTACCCAGCGCAGGGCCAGGACCAGAACGAAGCTGCCCGCTGCGAACCACAGCAGGACCTTGACGACACGTCGGAATAGAAACTGCAGCATAGAGATGGCTTGGCCGAACCCGTTGAGCGGGCCATTATACAGACCGTGCGCCTTTGGACGATTTTTCACGGGAGATCCTGATGCTTCGTAGCTTTTTGATGCTGGCCGCTTTTTTCGGCTTCACCGGAGTCGGTCTGGGAGCCTTTGCCGCCCACAGCCTGAAGAACCGACTGAGTCCGGAATACCTGGCGATATTTCACACCGGCGTGCTCTATCAACTGATTCACGCGCTGGCGTTGCTGGGCGTCGCGGTACTGGCGGCGCAACTGCCGGGCAGGCTGGTGACCTGGGCCGGGTTTTCCTTCGCGCTGGGCATCGTGTTGTTTTCCGGCAGCCTTTACGTGCTGACGCTCAGCGGTTTCAGCAAGCTGGGAATCATCACGCCGTTCGGCGGGCTGGCGTTTCTGGTGGGCTGGGCTCTGCTGGGGCTGGCAGCCTGGCGCCTGGGTGGTGCCGCAGGCTGAGAGCGGCCAAGACGAATGGCGCGGCTTTGCCTTGGTCATCAAGGCCGATCGGGCTAGAATGCTGGCCCCCTAAAAATGATGGCTGCTCTCGCATGCGCATTCAGTTGAACGGTGAATCCTTTGAGTTGGCCGACGGCGAAACCGTCTCGGCGTTACTGGCCCGCCTGGACCTCGTCGGGCGCCGGGTCGCGGTCGAGCTGAACCTGGATATCGTGCCGCGCAGCCAGCATGAGTCTACGATCCTGTCCGAAGGCGACCAGGTCGAAGTGGTTCATGCCATTGGCGGCGGTTAGATTCCGGCCCTGGCCTGGCAACGACTCCCATCTTGTAGAAGAGGAATTCCGATGAGCAATGCACGCAGCGACACGCCATTCGTTCTGGCCGGTCGGACCTTTGAATCGCGCCTGCTGGTAGGCACCGGCAAGTATGCCGACATGGAACAGACCCGGCTGGCCATCGAGGCCTCGGGTGCCGAAATCGTGACCGTTGCCGTGCGCCGCACCAACCTGGGCCAGAACCCGGGTGAGCCGAACCTGCTGGATGTCCTGCCGCCGGACCGCTACACCATCCTGCCCAACACTGCCGGCTGCTTCGACGCTACCGAAGCCGTGCGCACGTGCCGCCTGTCCCGCGAACTGCTCGACGGTCGCAATCTGGTGAAGCTGGAAGTCCTGGCTGACCAGAAAACCCTGTTTCCCAACGTGATCGAAACCCTCAAGGCGGCCGAAGTGCTGGTCAAGGATGGTTTCGACGTGATGGTGTACACCAGCGATGATCCGATCATCGCCCGCCAGCTGGCCGAAATCGGCTGCATCGCGATCATGCCGTTGGCCGGTCTGATCGGCAGTGGGCTGGGCATCTGCAATCCGTACAACCTGCAGATCATCCTTGAAGAAACCAAAGTCCCGGTGCTGGTGGATGCCGGTGTCGGCACCGCTTCCGACGCCACCATCGCCATGGAGCTGGGTTGTGAAGCCGTATTGATGAACTCGGCCATCGCCCATGCCCAGCAGCCGGTCATGATGGCGCAAGCCATGAAACACGCTGTAATTGCCGGACGCCTGGCGTACCTCGCCGGGCGCATGCCTCGAAAACTCTATGCCAGCGCATCCTCGCCGCTGGATGGCCTGATCAAGTAAGAGCCCGTTGATGACTGATTCGCACGTTCCGCACCCAGAGTCGCCTGCTACCGAACAAGGCGAAGAGCGCCAGCACCGCCGCATCAAGAGTTTCGTGATGCGCGCCGGTCGCATGACCGAAGGCCAGCAGCGCGGCCTGGATCAGGGGCGGCCGAAATTCGGTCTGTCACTGACGGACACGCCGGTGGACTTCGACCAGGTGTTCGGCCGCTCGGCACCGCGTACCCTGGAAATCGGCTTTGGCATGGGCCACTCGCTGCTGGAAATGGCGGCTGCGGCGCCCGAGCAGGACTTCATCGGCGTGGAAGTGCATTACCCCGGCGTTGGCGCGCTGCTCAATGGCGTGCTGACCCAAGGTCTGACCAACGTTCGTGTCTATGACTGCGATGCCATCGAGGTCTTGAACCGCTGCATCGCCGACAACAGCCTGGATCGCCTGATGCTGTTCTTCCCGGACCCGTGGCACAAGAGCCGTCATCACAAGCGTCGCATCGTCCAGCCGGAATTCGCGGCATTGGTGCGCAGCAAGCTGAAGACGGGCGGTGTGTTCCACATGGCGACCGATTGGGGGCCGTACGCTGAGTACATGCTGGAAGTGATGAGCGTAGCGCCGGGCTATCGCAACCAGGCGCAAGACAACCAGTACGTGCCACGCCCGGCCGAACGCCCGATCACCAAGTTCGAACGCCGCGGCGAGCGGCTGGGGCACGGGGTTTGGGACTTGAAGTTCGAGAAAGTTGACTGATCACACGATGTAGGAGCTTGCTCGCGAAGAGGCCGGTACAGCCGCAGCGGATGTTTCTGCATGAATACCGCTTTGGCGAGCAGCTCGCTCCTACAGGTTTGCGGCGCATTGTTTACTTTCTGTCCGCAATCACCCCGATCAGCACCAGCACGACCAGCAGCACCGGCGCCAGGCTGTAGTTGTTGAACTGGCTCAGGCCGCGTATCACCCACGGCGTGGCGTAAATCAGCGCCACGCCGCTGCCCAAAGTGCAGAGGATGGCCAGCAGCGGGATACGGATGGCGCCGGTCATGCTGCCGATGCGCTGTTCAAGCCAGCCTTTGACGTCCGAGCCGAACAGCACCAGCAGGCAGCCTACCAACGCCAAAGCGATTTCCGACAGGTTGCTGCGACTCCAGCGCGAGATGGTGGCAAGCAGGTCGAGTACGAGATCCATTCAGGGTCCTTAGATCAGAAAATATTGCAGCAGGTCGTTGAGGAACAACTGGCCTTGCGGCGTCGCGACCAGGCGATCCGGATCGGCTTTCAGCAGCCCGCGTTGCTCGGCTTGTCGGCGTGCCTCTGCGAGCGAGTCGACGCTTAGACCGGTCCTTTGCTGAAATAATGCAGCCGCGACGCCATCGGTCAGGCGCAGCGCGTTCATCAAAAACTCGAAAGGCAGCTCTTCGATGGTCAGCCGCTTCGAACCGGCCTGAAACGGCTTGGCCGGGTTCAGATAATCCTTGGGCAGCCGGGTTTTCCAGGTGCGGACGATGCGTCCGTCAGGATGGCTCAACTTGCCGTGAGCGCCGGCGCCAATGCCGATGAAGTCGCCGAAGGCCCAATAATTGAGATTGTGCCGCGCCGCCTTGCCCGGCTGCGCGTAAGCCGACACTTCGTATTGCGCATACCCGTTGTCAGCCAGCAGTTGCTGCCCGGTTTCCTGAATATCCCAAAGGATGTCGTCTTCGGGCAGTACCGGCGGCTGGTTCCAGAACACCGTGTTGGGCTCCAGTGTCAGCTGATACCACGACAGGTGTGTCGGTGCGAGGGCGATGGCCTGGCGCAGGTCGTCGAGCGCTTCGTCCTGGGACTGGTCCGGCAAGCCGTGCATCAGGTCCAGGTTGAAGTTATCGAAGCCTGCCTGACGGGCCATGTCAGCTGCGCGGATGGCTTCGTCGCCATTGTGAATACGGCCAAGCGCCTTGAGTTTGGCTTCCTGAAAGCTCTGGATGCCGATGGACAGGCGATTGATGCCCAGACCGCGATAGGCGCTGAACTTGACCTGCTCGAAGGTGCCCGGATTGGCTTCCAGGGTGATTTCGATGTCGCTGGCGAAGCGAATCCGCTGCTCGACACCCGCCAGCAACCGGCCCAGCGACTGGGCGCTGAACAGGCTGGGCGTACCACCGCCGAAAAAGATCGAACGCAACTCCCGGCCATGAACGTGGGCCAGGTCCTGATCGAGGTCCGCCAGCAGCGCGTCGACGTATTCTTCTTCGGGAAGCACCGGGCTGGCTGTATGGGAGTTGAAGTCGCAGTACGGGCATTTGCGCACGCACCACGGAATGTGGATGTACAGCGACAAAGGCGGCAGCTGTGGCAGCGCGATTCCGGGTGTAGCAGACGAAAAACCGCTCTGGCCCGGAAACAGCAGTTGAACGGGTGTGTCGTGGGTCATTGCAGACCCAGGCGTTGCCGCAGCAGAACCATGGCGCGGGCGCGATGGCTGAGCTGGTTCTTTTCGGTGGGACTCAGTTCAGCGCTGGAGCAATCGCGCTCCGGAACCCAGAACAGCGGGTCGTAGCCAAAGCCGTGCTCGCCACTGGCCGCGTGCAGGATACGCCCGTGCCACAGCCCTTCACAAAGGATCGGCAGCGGGTCATCGGCATGGCGCACCAAGGCCAGCACGCAGACGAACTGCGCACCGCGTTGCTCCTCGGGTACGTCCTTCAATGCGTCGAGCAGCTTGGCGTTGTTCGCCGCGTCGCCTTTGCCGTCGGCATAGCGGGCCGAATAGATGCCCGGCGCACCGCCAAGAAAGTCCACCGCCAGGCCCGAATCGTCGGCCAGCGCGGGGAGATTCGACAGACGTGATGCATTGCGCGCCTTGAGGATCGCGTTTTCGACGAAGGACAGGCCGGTTTCCTCCGGCTCGATCTGGCTGAATTCGCCCACCGAGCGCAGCTGCACGCTGTCGCCGAGCATGGCCTGGAGTTCTTTGAGCTTGCCAGCGTTATGGCTGGCCAGTACGAGTTGCGAAAGGTTCATCATTGGCCTGGGAACAGTTCCTGGTTGAAGCTGAAGCGGTTAGTGGCGCCGCCCGCCTGAACGGTGATATCGAAAATCCGGGTTTCCTGTTGCGGCACGGGGAACTGGGCGAGAAAGGAGACCGCGCCGCGCTCGGTCACCTGCCTGAAACGCAACGGCACCGGCTCGCCGGTCAGGTCCCGGATGGTTCCGGTGACGTTCGCCGGATATGGCTTGCCCGCCTTGAGGACCGAGACGTTGATCACGCCCTGGTCCTTGCTGCGGATCAGCTCGTAGCCCCTGGCGATCTCGGGTTGCAGGAAGGTCGAATTGAAGGTGTTGTAGTGGACGGTGATATCACCGAACGTCGTTTGCCGGGCACTGCTGATGGCGTCCGCTGCAATGGCCGTGGACCCGAGCAGCGCACTCAGCACAAATATCGCCAGACGCCTCATGTCGACTCTCCCGATGGCACTGGTTAAACGGCCACCTGATGGTCTGTCAGGCCCGGGCTGCTGACCCGATAGATGCCGATTTCACCCAACAGATTAGGCCAAAGTTTGCTGGCCCAGCCATGCCGATGCTGTTGATCGACGGCCAGCCGGTTGATGACTTGCGCCTGGCGCCCACGGCACAGCTCTTCGAAGTCTTCGAAGGTGCAGAAGTGGATGTTCGGCGTGTTGTACCAGGTATAGGGCAGGAATTCGGAAACCGGCATGCGGCCCTTGCTCGCCAGATACCAACGGCAGCGCCAGTGGCCGAAGTTGGGGAAGGTGATGATGCACTGACGGCCGACCCGCAGCATCTCGTCAAGAATGCGGTCGGGATAATGCACCGCCTGCAAAGCCTGGGTCATGACCACGATGTCGAAGCTGTTGCTGGCGAAGTTGCCCAGGCCCTTGTCCAGGTCCTGTTCGATGACATTGATGCCCTTGGCCACGCATTCGGCGATGTTGTGCGGGTCGTTTTCCAGGCCGTAGCCGGTGACCTGCTTGTTGTCGCGCAGCCAGGTCAGCAGCTCGCCATCGCCGCAGCCCAGGTCGAGCACGCGGCTGCCGGCGGGGATCCATTCCTGGATGATTTCTAGATCGGCTCTCATGGCATGCTCACAACGAAATTCGGTTCATGTAGTTACCGAAAGCCTGCAGGTAGCGCGGAATCGGGATCAGGAAAGCATCGTGGCCCTGCGGCGCGTCGATTTCCAGGTAGCAGACGTCCTTGCGCGCCGCCATCAGCGCGTCCACCAGTTCCCGCGAGCGGGCAGGGGAGAAGCGCCAGTCGGTGGTGAACGACATCACGCAGAACTTCGCCGTTGCATTGGCGAAGGTTTTGGCAAGGTTATCGTCGAAGTTGGCCGCCGGGTCGAAGTAGTCCAGCGCCTTGGTCATCAATAGATAAGTGTTGGCATCGAAGCGCCCGGAAAACTCTTCACCCTGATAGCGCAGGTAGCTCTCGACCTGGAATTCCACGCTGTGGAAGTCGTAGTTGAGCTTTTCGCTCTTGAGACCGCGGCCGAATTTTTCGCCCATCGAGTCATCGGACAGGTACGTGATGTGCCCGACCATGCGCGCCAGCATCAGCCCGCGCTTGGGAATTACGCCTTTTTCCTGGAAGGAGCCGCCATGGAATTCCGGATCGGTGAGAATCGCCTGGCGCGCCACTTCGTTGAAGGCGATGTTCTGTGCCGACAACTTGGGGGCCGAGGCGATTGCCAGGCAATGGCGCACGCGATCCGGGTAGCTGATGGTCCACTGCAGCGCCTGCATGCCGCCCAGGCTGCCGCCGACCACCGCCGCCCATTGCTCGATGCCCAGCCGGTCCGCCAGGCGTGCCTGGCTGTTGACCCAGTCTTCGACGGTAACCACCGGGAAGTTGGCGCCGAACGGCTTGTTGGTTTCCGGATCGTAGCTGCTCGGGCCGGTAGAGCCATTGCAGCCGCCCAGATTGTTGAGGCTGACGACGAAGAATTTGTTGGTGTCAATCGGTTTGCCCGGGCCAATGCAGCTGTCCCACCAACCCGGCTTGCGGTCGTCGGTGCTGTGGTAACCGGCTGCATGGTGGTGGCCTGACAGCGCATGGCAGATCAACACCGCATTGCTGCGCGCGGCATTGAGCTGGCCGTAGGTTTCGAAGATCAGATCATAGGCAGGCAAGGACCGGCCGCATGCCAGCGCCAGCGGTTCGCTGAAGTGCGCCAGTTGCGGGGTAACCAGGCCGACAGAGTCGTGGGGAAAGGCAGTGGGCATTGACCCTGTTCTCGCTTGAATGAGGCGTAAGTCTAAAGACCGCGAGGGGGAGCGGCAACAGAGGAATATTCAAGGCTGCAGGAGCGCAGCGGGCGGCGCTCCGCTTACCTGCGAAGAGGCCGTTACAGTCACAGCCTTTGCGCCGCCTGTACGACACTCTTCGCCGGCAAGCCGGCTCCTCCAGACAGTGTCAGATCAACATGCGCAAGACTTGAGGCATGCCGGTCATGGCCGCCAGGTTGTTGATGACCAGCATGTCCAGCAGCTTGAGCACCAGGAACGCCAGGATCGGCGAGATGTCCAGGCCGCCCAGGTTGGGCAGGACGCGGCGCAGCGGTGCCAGCAGCGGTTCGCAGATCTGGTTGACCAGTTCCGCGCCGGGATTGTGGCTGGCGGGCGCGACCCAGGACAGGATCACGCTGACGATCAGGGCGAAGAAGAAGATCTTCAGGAACAACGCGGTGACGCCAATGATTGCCCACACCAGCAGGCTCAGGGGATCGCCGGTGGTGCCATAGCTGAGCAGCAGGGTCAGCGCCATCAGGATGATCTGGATGATGATTGCCAGCACCAGCGACGACATGTCCAGCCCGAACAGGCTTGGAATGATCCGGCGCAGGGGCTTGAGCAGCGGCTGGGTGGCCTTGACCGTAAACTGGCTCAGCGGGTTATAGAAGTTGGCACGCACCAGTTGCAGCACGAAGCGCAACAGAATGATCAGCAGGTAAAGGCTGCCAAGAGTTTGCAGGATGTAAATTGCAGCGGTGTTCAGTCCGATCATCGATCTGCTCCGTCAAGAACCTGAAAAATTATTTGCCCAGCTGCTCGGCCATCTCGGCCGAACGGTGGTGGGCGGCGTCGAGCGCGGTCTGCACCTGTGCTTCGAAACCGCCATCCTGGAAAGCCTTGATGGCCGCTGCCGTAGTGCCGCCGGGCGAGGTGACGCGACGGCGCAGTTCACCGGCATCCACCTCGCTGCCGGTCGCCATCAGCGCAGCGCCCAGGGCGGTCTGTAGCGTGAGCTTCCGGGCGATCTCTTCCGGCAGGCCCAGTTTCACGCCTGCGGCGGTCATCGCCTCGATCATCAGGAAAAAATACGCCGGGCCGCTGCCGGAAACCGCCGTCACGGCATCCATCTGTTGTTCCTGCTCGACCCAGACAGCAATGCCCACGGCCGACAACAATTGCTCGGCCTGCTCGCGTTGCTTGTGGCTGACCTTGTCCGACGCGTACAAGCCGCTGGCACCCTGGCGCAGCAGGGACGGCGTGTTGGGCATGCAGCGCACGACCGGCTGTTCGCCCAGCCATTGGGTCAGGCTGGCGCAGGTAATGCCGGCAGCCACCGAAACCACCAGTTGCTCGGGTTTCAGGCTGGGCTTGAGCGCCTGGCAGACGGCTTTCATCATCTGCGGCTTGACCGCCAGTACCACGACCTGTGCGCCGTCGATGGCGTCGGCATTGTCAGCGAAGACCTTGATGCCGTGTTCGGTCGCGATGCGCTCGCGGGTTTCACTGCCCGGCGCACTGGCGCGGATCAGCGATGCGTCCACGCCTTGGGCACGCAGGCCGCCGATCAGACTGGCCGCCATGTTTCCTGCGCCAACGAAGGCGATACGAGTCTTGCTCATGAGCAGGTCCTTGAAGTGAAAAAGTTAGTTCTGGCCGTAGTCACGAGCACCAAACAGGGCGGTGCCGATCCGCACCCAGGTTGCGCCTTGGGCAATCGCGGCTTCCAGGTCGTGGCTCATGCCCATGGACAGTGTGTCGAGCGGCAGATTCAGGTTTTCCTGCAGGGTGCGTACCGCCGCGAACGCGGCGTTCTGGGCGTCGTGGTCGTCGGTGGGTTCCGGAATCGCCATGAGGCCACGCAGCTTCAGGCGCGGCAGGGTGTTGATGGCAGCCGCCAGCGCTGGCAGATCCCCGGGCGTACAGCCGGACTTGCTCGCCTCGCCACTGACATTGACCTGAATGCAGATGTTGAGCGGTTCCAGGCCTTCCGGCCGTTGTTCGGACAAGCGTTGGGCGATTTTCAGGCGATCCACGGAATGTACCCAGGCGAAGTTCTCGGCGATTGCGCGCGTCTTGTTCGACTGAATGGGGCCGATGAAATGCCAGCACAAGGGCAGGTCGGCCAATTGGGCCTGTTTACCCAGTGCTTCCTGCAAATAGTTTTCGCCAAAGTCACGCAGGCCGGCGGCAAACGCTTCGCGTATGGCGTCGGCGGGTTTGGTCTTGCTCACCGCCAGCAGGCCGACGGAACCGGGTGCGCGCTGCCCGGCGAGGGCCGCCGTGCGAATTCGCGATTCGAGCGTTGAAATGTTCGCTGCTATCGTGGACATTGATTTGTGCCAGCAGGGCTAAAGTCTGCGGCATTCTATGTGATTGAGGAGCTGTATGGATATTACCGAGCTGCTGGCGTTCAGCGCCAAACAGGGCGCGTCGGACTTACACCTCTCAGCGGGCCTGCCGCCGATGATCCGGGTTGATGGCGATGTGCGGCGCATCAACCTGCCGCCGCTGTACGCCAAGGAAGTCAAGGCGCTGATCTACGACATCATGAATGACAAGCAGCGTCAGGACTTCGAGGAACATCTTGAAACGGATTTCTCGTTCGAAGTGCCGGGCGTGGCGCGCTTCCGGGTCAACGCGTTCAACCAGAACCGCGGCGCCGGTGCGGTGTTCCGGACCATTCCGTCGAAGATTCTGAGCATGGAAGACTTGGGGATGGGCAGCGTATTCCGCAAGATCACCGATGTGCCGCGCGGCCTGATCCTGGTCACCGGGCCGACCGGCTCGGGCAAGTCGACGACGCTGGCGGCGATGATCGACTACCTGAACAGCAACAAGCATCACCATATCCTGACCATCGAAGACCCGATCGAATTCGTCCATGAGTCCAAGAAGTGCCTGGTCAATCAGCGTGAGGTTCACCGCGATACCCACGGTTTCGCCGAAGCGCTGCGCTCGGCACTGCGTGAAGACCCGGATGTGATTCTGGTGGGCGAGCTGCGGGACCTGGAAACCATTCGCCTGGCGTTGACCGCTGCGGAAACCGGTCACCTGGTGTTCGGCACCCTGCACACCACCTCGGCGGCCAAGACCATCGACCGGGTTGTCGACGTGTTCCCCGCGCAGGAAAAATCCATGATCCGCTCGATGCTGTCCGAATCGCTGCACGCAGTGGTGTCGCAGTCATTGCTCAAGAAAGTAGGCGGTGGCCGGGTGGCGGCCCATGAAATCATGATGGGAACACCGGCGATCCGGAACCTGATCCGCGAGGACAAAGTGGCGCAGATGTATTCGGCCATCCAGACCGGCGGCTCGACGGGAATGCAGACGCTGGACATGTGTCTGGCCGATCTGGTGAAGAAAGGCCTGATTACCCGCGAGAGCGCTCGGGAGAAGGCCAAGACGCCGGATAACTTCTGAACATGCAGGAGCGCGCCTGGCCGCGACCGGGACATAAAAGGCCTGCCGAGTGGCAGGCCTTTGTCATTAACGCTGAACGACCCGCAACTCGCCGCTCTGCTTGGGCAGCACGCGCTTGGCGATCTTGTAATGGCTGTTCCAGTACGGCTTCTTGAGCGTGTCGACAGTCACTTTCTTGCCACGGCGCGGTGCGTGGACGAAGCGGTCGTTGCCCAGATAGATGGCCACATGATTGATCCGGCGGCTCTTGATGTTGAAGAACAGCAGGTCGCCCGGTTTCAGATCCTTGCGATCGACCTTCTGCCCCTGGGCCTGAGCCATGGCGCTGGAGGTACGCGGCAGGTCGAGTTCACGCACGTCGTTGAAGGCGTATTTCACCAGGCCACTGCAATCCAGACCTTTGCCCGGCGTAGTGCCGCCCCAGCGATAAGGCGTGCCGACCGCTTGCAGCGCACGCTTGACCACAGCGTTGCCTTGCTTGGCGCTGCTCAGGGCCGCAGCCTTGGCAGTGGCAGACTTGACGGAATTCTTGCGCGAGAAAGGCATCTGAGCATCGCGATCGATCTTGATCTGCAATGGGAGGGTGCCCATGTTCACTGGCGTGGTACGTGTGGCGACAGTCGGGGAAAAATGACTTTTCGCGGTCAGGCCGGTAAAGCTCGCGGGTAATTGTTGCTCACGATTGGTGGCGTGGGCGGCCAGTGGCATCAACAGGCAGATGGTCAGCCATGTCTTGAAAAAAGGACGCATTGGATAGGCTCATGGTGGTCAGCGCGCAACTTTATAACAGCTTTTTCGACGATCCTGACCCCTTTTGTCGACTCGATCACACTCGCATCGTTGCGTTTTATGCGACACACTCTTTCTTTTTTCGACGTAATCCTTTTGGTAACAAGGGTTTGGGGCGTCGCGAGGCGCTTAGATGCCATACGTCGGAAGAGTTCCCTGAAGTCACACTATCTTCATCTATTTTTTTCTATCGAGTTAACGAGGTGATACATGAGCGACTATCGATCCGACACCCATAGCAAAGTGCTTGGTTACCTGCTGTGGATATTCGGCTTTCTGGGTGCGCACCGTTTCTACTACGGCAAACCGGTGACCGGGACCATCTGGTTCTTCACCTTCGGCCTGTTCGGGATCGGCTGGTTGATCGACCTGTTCCTCATACCGAGCATGGATCGCCAGGCCGACCTGCGCTTTACCCAGGGTTCCACCGACTACAGCGTGGCGTGGGTACTGCTGACGTTCCTGGGTTTGTTCGGTGTGCACCGCATGTATCAGGGCAAGTGGCTGACCGGAATCATCTACCTGCTGACCGGCGGCCTGTTTCTGGTCGGCGTGCTGTACGACTTCTGGACCATGAACGACCAGATCTCCATGAAGAACGCACGGCGCGGTTGAGGCTATAGCCCTACGCTGCCCGTTCGCCAGCAAGCTGGCTCCCACAGATGACGGTGACTGTGTAGGAGTGAGCTTGCTCGCGAAAGGGCATAACGCCGCTTAGGCGCTGTGGCAGATCCTTCCATCCACCAGCGTGTAACGCACCGCTCCAGGCAGGCAATGGCCGAGGAACGGGCAGTTGTCGCCCTTGGACAGCCAGGCTTCGCCTGCCACGGTCGAGGCCTTCGGGTCGAACAGCACCAGATCGGCAGGCGAGCCTGCGCTCAGCTCGCCGGCCGGCAGACGCAGGGCCGCAGCGGGGCCGCTGCTCAGGCGGGCGATCAGCGTAGGCAGGTCCAGCAAGCCGTCTTCCACCAGCGTCATTGCCAACGGCAGCAGCAGTTCGACACTGCTGATGCCCGGCTCGGTCGCGCCGAAAGGCGCCAGCTTGGCGTCACGCTCATGGGGCTGGTGATGGCTGGAGATGGCCTGGATCACCCCGGACTTCACCGCCTCGCGCAGGCCGTCACGGTCGGCACGGGTGCGCAGCGGCGGCTGCACGTGATAAAGGCTGGAAAAGTCGATCAACGCCTCGTCCGTCAATATCAGCTGATACAGCGCCACATCGGCGGTGACCGGCAGGCCGCGAGCCTGAGCCTGGGCGATCAGAGCCGCGCCGCGAGCGCTGGTCAGTTGGCTGAAGTGCGCGCGCACGCCGGTCTGTTCCACCAGCAGCAGGTCCCGGGCAAGGGCCACGGTTTCCGCCGTCTCCGGAATACCCGCAAGACCCAGGAAACTGGCGGTCGGGCCTTCGTGGGCCAGGCCGCCTTCGGCCAGATCGCGGTCCTGGGAAGTGAAAATCACCGTCAGGTCGAAGGTCGCGGCATATTCCAGCGCCCGGCACAGCGTGCGGGTATTGTGGAAGCTGCTCAGGCCGTTGCCGAACGCCACGCAGCCGGCGTCACGCAGCGCGATCAGCTCAGCCAGTTGCTCGCCTTCCAGGCCCTTGCTCAAGGCGCCGATGGGAAACACCTTGCTGAACCCGGCTTCGCGGGCGCGATCCAGAATCAGTTCGGCGACTGCCGAGGTGTCGAGTACCGGTTTGGTGCGTGGCGGGCAGCACAGGCTGGTCACGCCGCCTGCGGTGGCGGCGCGGGTTTCACTGGCGATGGTCCCCTTGCGGCTGTAACCCGGCTCGCGCAGTGAAACATTGAGATCCACCAGGCCGGGCGCAGCCACCAGGCCGGCGGCGTCGATGGTCTGGGCTGCTTCGAAACCGGCCGGCGCCGCGCCGATTGCGAGAATCCTGCAGGCTTCGATATGCAGGTCGGTGACCTTGTCCAGCCCACTGTTAGGATCGATGACGCGAGCGCCGAGAATGCTGAGCTTCACAGGGCGTTCTCCTGCTGGAATTGACGTTGCGCGGTCTGGCCGCTCATGGCCATGGACAGAACGGCCATGCGTACAGCGATGCCGTAGGTCACCTGGTTGAGAATCACCGAATGCGCGCCGTCGGCGACGGCTGATTCGATCTCCACGCCACGGTTGATCGGACCTGGGTGCATGACGATGGCATCCGGTCTGGCGGCGGCCAGTCGCGCGGTAGTCAGGCCGAACAGCCGATAGAACTCGCCTTCGCTGGGCAGCAGGCCGCCGGTCATGCGTTCACGTTGCAGGCGCAACATGATGACCACGTCGACATCCTTCAAGCCTTCGTTCAGGTCGGTGAAAACCTTCACCCCGTATTGTTCGATGCCGACGGGCAGCAGAGTCTTGGGGCCGATGACCCGGATGTCCGGGCAACCCAATGCCTTGAGCGCCAGCATGTTGGAGCGTGCCACCCGCGAGTGCAGGATATCGCCGACGATGGCCACCGACAGGTTCTCGAAGCCGCCCTTGTGCCGCCGAATGGTCAGCATGTCGAGCATGCCCTGGGTCGGATGCGCGTGCCGGCCGTCGCCACCGTTGATGATCGCCACGTCCGGGCACACGTGCTCGGCAATGAAGTGCGCCGCGCCGGAGTCTGCGTGACGGACCACAAACATGTCCGCCGCCATCGCCTCCAGGTTGCGCAGGGTGTCGAACAGCGTCTCGCCCTTGCTGGTCGAGGATGTCGAGACGTTCAGCGTGATCACATCCGCCGACAGGCGTTGGGCCGCCAGCTCGAAGGTGGTCCGGGTTCGGGTCGAGTTCTCGAAGAACACGTTGCACACCGTCTTGCCGCGCAATAACGGGACTTTTTTCACCGCCCGTGCGCCCACCTCAAGGAAGGAGTCGGCGGTGTCGAGAATTTCGGTGAGCAGCTCGCGGGGCAAGCCGTCCAGGGACAGGAAATGGCGCAGCTGGCCTTGATGGTTGAGCTGCAGCGGGCGCTTGGCGTCGAGAGGCGTCATCGCAAGGGACTCTTATAAGGCGGTGGCGGTGGAGAGGTCTTGTATTTCCAGCGTCAGCGGCGCGGGGCCACTGAGCTTGACGCGCTCGTTGGCGGCCAGGGTCAGCGTCGCGCCCACCACGTCTGGCTGGATCGGCAGTTCACCGGCGTCCAGATCCAGCAGGCAGACCAGTGTCACGCTGGCCGGGCGACCGTAATCGAACAGCTCGTTGAGCGCTGCACGGATGGTCCGGCCACTCATCAACACGTCGTCGATCAGCACCAGGTGCTGGCCTTCGATTTCGAACGGCAGCTCGGAAGGGCGAACTTGCGGGTGCAGGCCGTTCTGGCTGAAGTCGTCGCGGTAGAAAGACACGTCCAGCGTGCCGAGCGGAGCATCGCTGCCCAGGGTTTCCAGCATCGCCTGGGCGACCCATACGCCGCCGGTGCGAATGCCGATGAACCGGGGTTCCTGAATACTCCGTCGGTCGAGGTAGGCAGTCAGGTCAGAAGCCATCTGACAGATCAGTTCGGCGGGGTTGGGCAGACTCATGGTTGCTCCTTTGAGGCTCGAACGGCGCGCGTCTGGCGCGGCTCAAGCGGAAACTTGAAATCCGGTTATCTCGAAGCACTGAGGGGGCGGCAGGTCACACGTTCAGCAGCTCGGCGTTCGCTTCCAGCCAGCCTTGCAGCAACAATGCGGCGGCGATGGCGTCGACCGGGTTGTCGCGATAACTGCCGCGCTGGCCGCCACGGGCCATGCGTTCGCCCTTGGCTTCGAAGGTGGTCAGGCGTTCATCATGGGTATAGACCGGAATGTTGAAGCGGCCATTGAGCTTGCGGGAAAACTTCTCTGCCCGGGCGCTCATCTCGCTGGGCGTGCCGTCCATGTTGAGCGGCAGGCCCACGACGATGGCATCGGGTTTCCATTCGGTGATCAGGGCCTGGACCTTGTCCCAGTCGGGAACGCCGTTCTGTGCTTTCAATGTGCAAAGCTCGCGGGCCTGGCCGGTGATGGCCTGGCCGACCGCCACGCCGATCTGTTTGGTACCCCAGTCAATGCCCAGCAGCAGGCGCAGTCCGGCCATCAGGCGTGGCCCGCCTGAGTCGAAAGAAGGCTGAGGTTGACGCCCAGGCGCGCAGCCGCTGCATCGAGGCGCATGTCGCTGTCGACATCGAACAGGATGGCCGGATCGAACGGGCAGGTCAGCCAGGCGTTGGCGGCCATTTCCGCGTCCAGCTGGCCGGCATCCCAGCCGGCATAGCCCAGGGTGATCACGTTCTGATCGGGGCCGTAGCCGTCGGCAATGGAGAAAAGTATGTCCTGGGAGGTCGACAGCGAAATCCCGCCGAGGTCGACGGTGGCCTGGAACACCTGGCCGCTGGGATGCAGGACGAAGCCGCGATCGGTCTGCACCGGACCGCCCGAGTGAATCGGGATGTGCTGACAGCGGGCCGGAGCCGGCAGCTCCGGTCGCAGTTGCTCAAGGACATCGGCCAACGTCAGACTTTGCGGGCGGTTGATGACCAGCCCCATGGCGCCATTGGCGTTATGCTCGACGACGTAGGTCAAGGTCTGGGCGAAGTTCTCGTCGTGCATATGCGGCATCGCGATCAAGAACTGATGCTTGAGATAACTCGGGGAGACTTTTTTCATGAGTCCTAGTGTGGCGCTGCGCAACAGGCCTGACAACTGTCATATGTGTCTGCGTAGCGCTTTGCGGCAGGCATCTCAGTTGCTGGACAATTTGTCGCCGCGGGCAAACTTCCAGGTGCGGATGATCTCCAGGCGATCGATGTCGGCAAGATCGCCGGTGAACGGCGCAAATGGCGCCGCCAGGCGCACGATTCGTTGCGCAGCCTGATCCAGAAGCGGTTGCCCGGATGACTCAAGGACCAGCACCTCGAACAGCGAGCCATCGCGATTGATCGACACCAGTAGGCGCAGATTGCCGTAGATCTGCTTGCGTCGCGCTTCTTCGGGGTAATTGAGGTTGCCGACCCGCTCGACCTTCTTGCGCCAGTCGTCCTTGTACCATGCACCCTTGTCGCGCATGGTCGAGGCGGCATTGAGGCGGTGGATTTTCGGGCGCTTGGCGTAAAGCTGCTGTTCGGCAGAGAGTTCGGCTTCGAGGCTGGCAATTTCATTGCTCAGGTCGGAACTGTCGAAAGTCTGGGTCTGCTTCACGGCAGGTTCGGGCTTGACCTCGTCACGCTTGGCGACGGTCTTGTTCGGCGTCGGCGCGGTGGTCGCCACGGCGGTCTTGGGGGCTTGCTGCTTTTCCACCGGCTTTTTGCTGGCCGGCGGCGGCGTCACCTTGTTGACCTTGGTGTCCTGATAGGGCGCAACCTCGGTGGTCTTGAGGGTTTCGGCCTTGTCCAGCGTGCCGCTGCCCTGTTGATCTTCCTGCGCCAGGAAATCGGCCTGCTTGGGCTTCTCGGTGCTTTTGAAAGTGGCCAGGGTGATTTCCAGGGTCTGGGACACCTGCTCGGGCTTGACGTAGGTAAAGCCGACGCCGAGGAGAATCGCCAGATGGATCAGCGCAGCGATCATCATGGTGAAACCCAGACGATCCACTGGGCGTACGCCCGGCTGGGAAAGCTCGAAGGGTAAGTCGTTTCTGGCCATCGATGTCATCAGCGGTTCAGCATCTCTTGAGCCTGCCTTTCAATATCCGGTTGCCTGCCACAGGCCGCGCATCATAACGCACAGTGAGCGTCGGGCCGCGCGCATGTCGATGAAGGGCGCCAACGCGGCGCCGCTTCACCCCCAAGCATTCAGCGCGCCTGAAGTTTCTTCTCGATGGCATCCATCAGCATGCCGCCGATGTTGGTGCCGTAGGCATTGTCGATCTCGCGGATGCAGGTCGGGCTGGTCACGTTGATTTCGGTCAGGTGCTCGCCGATCACATCCAGGCCCACGAACAGCAAGCCTTTCTCGCGTAGGGTCGGGCCGATCTGGGCTGCGATCCAGCGGTCCTTTTCGCTCAAGGGCCGTGCTTCACCGCGACCGCCGGCCGCCAGGTTGCCACGGGTTTCACCGGCAGCCGGGATACGCGCCAGGCAATAAGGCACCGGCTCACCGTCGATCATCAGGATGCGCTTGTCGCCGTCCTTGATCGCCGGCAGGTAACCCTGGGCCATGATCTGCTGGGTGCCATGAGCGGTCAGGGTTTCCAGGATCACCGACAGGTTAGGGTCGCCCTCGCGATGACGGAAAATCGAGGCGCCACCCATGCCGTCCAGCGGCTTGAGGATCACGTCGCTGTGCTGGCGAGCGAATTCACGCAGGATGTCCGGGCGACGGCTGACCAGGGTTGGCGGCGTGCACTGCGGGAACAGCGTGGCGAACAGCTTTTCATTGCAGTCGCGCAGGCTTTGCGGCTTGTTGACCACCAGCACGCCGGCGCGCTCGGCCTGTTCCAGCAGGTAGGTCGCGTAGACGAATTCCATGTCGAACGGCGGATCCTTGCGCATCAGGATCACATCCAGGTCATCCAGGCCGCTGTCGACCTCGGCTTCCAGCTCGAACCATTTGGCAGGATCGGCGAACACCTTCAGCGGCCGCATGCGCGCACGGGCCTGGCCTGCGTTCTGGTAAAGATCCTGCTGCTCCATATAGAACAGCGACCAGCCGCGTGCCTGTGCGGCAAGAAGCATGGCCAGCGAGCTGTCCTTCTTATAGGAGATGCGCTCAATGGGGTCCATGACAATCCCTAGGCGAACGCTCATGGGCAAATATCCTCTGATCGATTGGGCCGCGAAGGCCATGAAATTGGCGTCAGGGTGGCGCTCCGAAAGGCTGGGGTCAAGGGGCAGTCGGAGCGCAGGCCTCGCGCCGGAGCCGTTTATGGATTGCGTCTGGAGAGTGTGCTAAAAAGGCTCGGCATCGGGTCTTCGAGCCCCAGGGTTCGACGACGCGGTACCATCAGCCTCGCAATGCCACGCAGAACGCGCAAAAATTCGCTGCGGCGATGGAAGAGCAGACATGGAACAACACGCCACAGCTTTGAAGGTCATGGTCATCGATGATTCGAAGACCATTCGCCGCACCGCCGAAACCCTGCTCAAGAACGCAGGCTGCGAAGTCATCACCGCAATCGACGGTTTCGACGCGCTGGCCAAGATCGCCGACAATCACCCGCGAATCATCTTCGTCGATATCATGATGCCGCGCCTGGACGGCTATCAGACCTGCGCGCTGATCAAGAACAACCGAGCATTCAAATCGACCCCGGTCATCATGCTGTCGTCCAAGGACGGGCTGTTCGACAAGGCCAAGGGAAGAATTGTCGGTTCCGACCAGTTTCTGACCAAGCCTTTCAGCAAGGACGAGCTGCTCAATGCGATCAAGGCCCACGTGCCGGGCTTCGTGGCAGCAGAACAACATATTTCGTGAGGCTTGCGCCCAGGCGCCGGCCCGCACTCTGACGGGGAACACCCATGGCTCGAATACTGATCGTCGATGATTCGCCGACCGAGATGTACAAACTCACCGGTATGCTGGAAAAACACGGGCATGAGGTGCTTCAGGCGGAAAACGGCGCCGATGGCGTGGCCCTGGCCCGGCAGGAAAAACCCGACGCGGTGCTGATGGACATCGTCATGCCCGGCCTCAACGGTTTCCAGGCCACGCGCCAGCTGACCAAGGATGCCGACACCAGCATGATCCCGGTGATCATGATCACCACCAAGGATCAGGAAACCGACAAGGTCTGGGGCAAACGCCAGGGCGCGCGGGATTACCTGACCAAGCCGGTGGACGAAGAAGCCCTGATGAAAACCCTGAACGCGGTACTGGCCGGCTGATCGCCGGGACTGCCCATGGCTGAGCCACGCACCGCCTTCGAACTGCTGCTCGACATCGAGCAGCGCTGCCGCGAGCGGGCGGCAGGCTTGCCGTTGCAGGAAACCCACCAGCAAGGCTGGGGCGGCATCGGCTTTCGCCTGGGGGCGCAACGCTTCGTGGCGCCGATGAGCGAAATCGCCGAAATCCTTCATGAGCCTCGATATGCAACCATGCCCGGCGTAAAGCCGTGGATGCTCGGGGTTGCCAACCTGCGCGGGCGCTTGCTGCCGATCATGGACCTGTGCGGTTATTTTGGCCGCGAGTTGTCACCGATACGCAAGCAGAGGCGCGTGCTGGTAGTGGAACATCGAGACGTGTTCGCCGGTCTGCTGGTGGACGAAGTCTTCGGCATGCAGCATTTCAGTCAGTTGAGCCTGATGCCGGAAACCCTTGGAGAAGTCGACCGACTGATTGCGCCCTTTCTGCGCGGACAGTTTCTGCGAGAACAGGCGTGGCCGGTCTTCAGTCCGTTCGCACTGACGAGCGCTCCTGATTTCATGGACGTAGCAATCTAATTCGACTGCCCGGCCATACGGCGCGGGTTGTGTATCTCGAATCGCAGTTGGTCCAGGCGGGGGCCTGATAATGAGTAAGACAGGCAGGTCATTGGAAGGCGCGCGGAGTCGGTCGCAGATCACTCTGCTGTTCATCGCGCTCATCATCTTCATCGTGTTGCTGTTCGCCAACTTCGCTTACCTCAATACGCAGTCCAACTACGACAAACAGTACATCGGCCATGCCGGCGAGCTGCGAGTGTTGTCGCAGCGCATTGCCAAGAACGCCACCGAGGCCGCTTCCGGCAAGGCTCAGGCGTTCAAGCTGCTGGCCGAGGCGCGCAATGACTTCGACCAGCGCTGGGGCTACCTGAAGAAGGGCGACCCGGTGACCGGCTTGCCGGCGGCGCCGTCCGGCGTCCACGACCAGTTGCGCAGCGTGCAGAACGACTGGGACGCGCTGCGCCAGAGCACCAACGTGATTCTGGCCAGCGAGCAGACCGTGCTGTCTCTGCACCAGGTAGCTGCAACGCTGGCCGAGACGGTGCCGCAGTTGCAGGTGGAGTATGAAAAGGTCGTCGAGATTCTGCTGCAAAGTCGGGCGCCGGCCAGCCAGGTCGTGCTCGCCCAACGCCAGGCGCTGTTGGCCGAACGCATCCTCGGGTCGGTCAACACGGTGTTGTCCGGCGATGAAACCGCCGTGCAGGCTGCCGACGCGTTTGGCCGCGACGCCAGCCAGTTCGGGCGCGTGCTCAGCGGCATGCTCGATGGCAACGTGACCTTGCGCATTACCCAGGTCGAAGACCGCGACGCCCGGGCGCGGCTGGCGGAAATCGCCGAGCTGTTCCAGTTCGTGTCCGGCTCGGTGGACGAAATCCTCGAAACCTCGCCGGAGCTGTTTCAGGTGCGCGAGGCGTCGGGTCACATCTTCACAAGCTCGCAGACCCTGCTGGAAAAGACCTCGTTGCTCACCAACGGCCTGGAAAGCCTCGCCAGCCGGCGCACGATCAACTCGGTCGGCGGCTATGTGCTGGGTCTTCTGGCGCTGATGTCGATCATCCTCATCGGGCTGGTCATGCAGCGCGAAACCAACCGCCAGTTGCGGGAAACCGCGCAAAAGAGCGAGCGTAACCAGAATGCGATCCTGCGCCTGCTCGATGAGATCGAAAGCCTGGCCGATGGCGACCTGACCGTCACGGCAACGGTGACCGAAGACTTCACCGGAGCCATCGCCGATTCCATCAACTATTCGGTCGATCAGTTGCGCGAACTGGTGGTGACCATCAACCATACCGCCGAACAGGTGGCCGCAGCCGTGCAGGACAGCCAGACCACCGCCTTGCAACTGGCTGCGGCCTCCGAACATCAGGCGCTTCAGATCAACGCGGCATCGACGGCCATCAACGACATGGCCGCGTCCATCGATCAGGTCTCGGCCAATGCTTCCGAATCCTCGGCGGTGGCCGAGCGTTCGGTCACCATCGCCAACAAGGGCAACGAGGTGGTGCACAACACCATCCATGGCATGGACAACATCCGCGAGCAGATTCAGGACACGTCCAAGCGCATCAAGCGGCTGGGCGAGTCTTCCCAGGAAATCGGCGACATCGTCAGCCTGATCGACGACATTGCCGACCAGACCAACATTCTGGCTCTCAACGCGGCGATCCAGGCGTCCATGGCCGGGGATGCCGGGCGCGGCTTCGCCATCGTCGCCGATGAAGTGCAGCGCCTGGCCGAGCGCTCGTCGTCGGCCACCAAACAGATCGAGACCCTGGTGCGGGCGATCCAGAACGACACCAACGAGGCGGTCATCTCCATGGAGCAGACCACCAGCGAAGTGGTGCGCGGCGCGCGGCTGGCGCAGGATGCGGGCGTGGCACTCGAGGAAATCGAAGGGGTTTCCAGGGTGCTGGCCGAACTGATCGAAAGCATCACCGACGCGGCACGCCAACAGGCGGCTTCGGCCGGGCAGATCTCGCAGACCATGACCGTGATCCAGCAGACCAGTACGCAAACCACCTCCGGCACGGCGGCGACCGCCGAAAGCATCGGCAACCTGGCGAAAATGGCCAGTGAGATGCGCCGCTCGGTCTCGGGTTTCACGCTGCCGACGTCCAGGGAAGTCAGGTAATGTTCAAAGAATGAGCAGATGTGAGCGAGCACAAGGCAGGGTTCACCATGGCTGATCGTCACGACTACGTCGCCCTGGAATGGCTCAAGGGCGAGATCGCCGAAACCCTCGTGCAGGCGCGTCAGGCGCTGGCTGAGCATGTCGGGCAGCCGACCGATACGCAGACGATGGGCCGTTGCCTGGACCTGGTGCACCAGGTTCACGGCAGTTTGCAGATGATCGAGTTCTACGGCGCGGCATTGCTGGCCGAAGAGATCGAGCAACTGACGTTGGCCTTGCAGCAGAACCGTGTCGCGCACCGTACCGAGGCACTGGAACTGCTGGATCAGGCCATGGCCCAGCTGCCGGTGTACCTGGACCGGATTCTGGACGCCCGGCGCGACCTGCCGCTGGTGGTCTTGCCGTTGCTCAATGACCTGCGCAGCGCCCGCGACGAGACGCTGCTGTCGGAGACCAACCTGTTCGCCCCGCAACTGGCACCGCTGCCCGAGCTGGACGCCGAAGAACTGGCCCGGCGCAACCATCCGGAACTGCCCAACCTGCTGCGCAAGTTGCGCCAGACCCTTCAGGCCGCGCTGGCCGGGCTGATGCGCGAACAAGGCGTGCAGACTCAGCTGGGTTACATGGCCAAGGTCTTTGCCCGCCTTGAGCAACTGTGCGACGACGCACCGCTCGGCCCGCTGTGGCGCATCGCCTCGGCGCTGGTCGAGACCATGATCAACGGCAACTTCACCAACAGCCCGGCGCTGCGCAGCCTGCTCAAGGACGCCGACAAGGAACTCAAGCGTCTGGTGGAACAGGGCATCAGTGGCATCAACCAGCCGGCGCCCGAAGAGCTGCTCAAGAGCCTGTTGTTCTACATCGCCAAATCCGACAGCCAGGCACCGCGCATGCAGGACTTGAAAGACCAGTACGCGCTGGACGAAGCCTTGCCCGGCAACGAGGTGGTCGATCAGGAACGGGCGCGCATGGCCGGGCCGGACCGTGATGCGATGCGCTCGGTGATCGTGGCGCTGTGCGAAGGGCTGGTGCGGGTCAAGGAACGTCTGGATGTGTTCGTGCGCGGCAATCGCCGGCACGTCAGCGAACTCAACGCACTGTTGCCGCCGCTGCGCCAGATCGCCGATACCCTGGCGGTGCTGGGCTTCGGCCAGCCGCGCAAGGTCATCATCGACCAGCTCGGCGTGGTGCTCGGCCTGGCTCAGGGCCAGCGCGAACCCAGCGATGGCGCGCTGATGGACGTTGCCGGTGCGTTGCTGTACGTCGAATCGACCCTGGCCGGGATGCTCGGCAACAGCGAACCTGCGGACCGGGAAGAAAGCCGGCTGCCGACCACCGACCTGACCCAGATCCATCAGCTGGTGATCCGTGAAGCGCGACGGGTGCTGCAACAGGCCAAGGACGTGATCCTCGATTACATCGACGGTCAGTGGGATCGCCAGCGGCTCGACCCGCTATCGGCCTTGCTGGTTCAAGTGCGCGGCGCGCTGGCGATGATTCCGCTGGCCCGGGCGGCGAGCCTGCTGGCGGCCTGCAACGATTACATTCTGGAACACCTGCTGGTGGATGAAACGCGGCCGAGCTGGCTGCAACTCGATTCCCTGGCCGACACCCTGACCGGTATCGAGTACTACCTGGAACGCATGGGTGAAGACCCCGGCACGCCGGGCGACCAGATCCTCGACATGGCGCAGCAGAGCCTGGCGCGGCTCGGTTACGCGCCGGCTCCGGAAGACGTGCCGGTGCTCGAAGAGATCATTACCCAGGACGAGCTTCTGGAACTGGATGCCCGTCAGGCACTGGTCGCCCCTTCGCAGACCCTTGCCCAGGCACTGGCCAGCCCGGTGTCCGCCGTCAATCCGCCGGCCCGGGATTTTCCCGCCAGCCTGTTGCCGCCCCCGGTGGACGAGCCGGCAGTGGATGCCGAGTTGTGCGACGTGTTTCTCGAAGAAACCGAAGAAGTCCTGGATGCCCTGCACGAATACCTGCCGCGCTGGATCGCCTCACTGAACCCGCCCGGCACCGGCGACACCAGCGCACTGACCGAAGTGCGCCGCGCGTTTCACACCCTCAAGGGCAGCGGGCGCATGGTTCGGGCGCTGGTGCTCAGCGAACTGGCCTGGTCGGTGGAAAACCTGCTCAACCGGGTTCTGGAAGGCGACGTCGCGCCCGGCAAGCCGGTGCAGCAGTTGATGAACGAGGTGCTGGCCCTGTTGCCCGCGGTGATCGAGGATTTTGCCCGCCACAACCAGCATCAGCGGGATGACGTCGACCAGCTGGCTGCCCGCGCCCGCGCACTGGCCAGCGGGACGCCGGCAACGGTTGCCGCTGCCACATCGGACGACGGGTTCGATCCGCATCTGTTGGAGATTTTCCGCCAGGAAGCCCAAGGGCATCTGAGCGCCCTTGGCCGGTTTCTCGACGAGGCCGAAGGCCAGGAATCGCCGTCGATTACCGACGGCTTGCTGCGCGCCCTGCATACCCTCAAAGGCAGCGCGCACATGGCTGGTGTCTTGCCTGTCGCCGAGCTGGCCAGCCCGCTGGATCAGCTGGTGCGTGAATACAAAGCCAACCTGATCGCCATGGGGAGCGCCGAGATCAAACTGCTGCGCGCTGCCGAACCGCTTCTGCAAAATGGCCTCGAACAGCTGGACAGCACGCCACTGGCAAGCATTCCGGGCGCGGCCCGGCTGATCGACGCCGCCTGCACATTGCTCAACGACCGGCTGACGGCGGCCCTGCGCGATTCCGACAACGGCTTGCGCATCAAGCACAACCCCAAGCTGATCGCGACGTTCCTGGCCGAAGGCATGGACATCGTGCTCGACGCCGAAAGCCTGCTGCGGCGCTGGCGCCAGCACCCCGGTGAACGCCAGGAACTGAGCGCGCTGCTCGACGAACTGACGACATTGGGCCACGGCGCGCACCTGGCCGACCTGCCCCAGGTGGATGAGCTGTGCGAAGCCTTGCTCGACCTGTATGGCGCGGTGGAAGAAAGCAGCCTGGCGGTCAGCGAGCGGTTTTTCGATGAGGCCGAGAAGGCTCATGAAGCGCTGATCGACATGCTTGACCAACTGGCCGCCGGCCAGAATGTCGACCCGCGCCCCGAATGCGTGCGGGCGTTGCACGAACTGCTGAACGACGCGCTCGACCCGTCGCAGACCGGCCTGATCAAGCGCGATGGCGGGCTGACGACTAGCATCACCGCGCTGAACGACGTCACGCGGACGCTGGAACGTGAGGCGGGCGAGCTGGAGGCTTCGGAGCCGGACGACGGGATCGTCGAAATCTTTCTCGAAGAAGCCATGGACCTGCTCGATAGCGCAGGGCAGGCCTTGCATCGCTGGCTGGACGATCCGGAAAACCCGCTGCCGCTGTCGGCCCTGCAACGTGACCTGCATACTCTCAAAGGCGGTGCGCGGATGGCCTCGGTGACGCCGGTCGGCGATCTGGGGCATGAACTGGAAAATCTGTACGAAAGCCTGATCGACCGGCGTTGCAGCGGCTCGCCACGCCTCGGCGAGTTGCTGCTTGCCTGCCACGACCAGCTGGCGGTCATGCTCGAACAACTGCAGCGGCATGAGCCGCTGGCCGATCCTGCACCGCTGATCGACGCTCTGGTCGCCTATCGGCGTGACGGCGGTGTGCTGCCGGACAGCGAGACTGCGTCGCAGATCGCCACGTCGACCGAGGAACCTGCCGAACGCGACGCCGAGCTGCTGGAGATATTTCTTGAGGAAGGCTTCGACCTCAGCGAAAGCTCCGGCGCTGCCCTTGCACGTTGGCAGGCCGATCCGCAGAACCTGCTGGAAGTCGAGAACCTGCTGCGCGACCTGCACACCCTCAAGGGCGGCGCGCGGATGGTCGAGATCGGCCCCATCGGCGATCTGGCCCATGAACTGGAGTCGCTGTACGAAGGGTTATCGAGCGGGACCATGCACCCAACCCCGATGCTCATGAGCCTGCTGCAAAGCGGCCATGACGTACTGGCCGACATGCTCGATGCAGTGCGCTGCGACAAACCGCTGCCGGATGCCACGTTGCTGATCGACAGCATTCGCCAGCTGGCCAGTCTCGAGCAGGCACCGGCGCCGACGGTCGTTGCGCCGGTCGAGCCCGTCGCCGCCGCGCCTGCGGTCGAGCCGGAGCCCGAGCGCGTCGTGCCGGAAACCGTGAAGGTGGTGGCCGAGCAATTGGAGAATCTGGTCAATCTGGCCGGTGAAACCTCGATTTTCCGCGGGCGCATCGAGCAACAGATTCTCGACACCCAAGCCACGCTGGCGGAAATGGAAACCACCATCGAACGGATGCGCGACCAGTTGCGCCGCCTGGACATTGAAACCCAGGGGCGCATCCTCAGCCGCGAACAGGCACAGGCCGAGCGGCTGGGCTACGAAGAATTCGACCCGCTGGAGATGGACCGCCATTCCCAGCTGCAACAGTTGTCCCGAGCGTTGTTCGAGTCCGCATCCGACCTGATGGACCTCAAGGAAACCCTCGGCGCCCGCAACCAGGTCGCCGAAACGCTGCTGTCCAGGCAGGCCAAGGTCAACACCCAGTTGCAGGAAGGCCTGATGCGCACGCGCATGGTGCCTTTCGAACGCCTGGTGCCGCGCTTGCGGCGCGTGGTGCGTCAGGTTTCCCAGGAACTGGGCAAGAAGGTTCGTTTCGAAGTCGGCAATGCCGAGCGGGAAATGGACCGCAGCGTGCTGGAACACATGGTCGCGCCGCTGGAACACATGCTGCGCAACGCCGTCGATCACGGCCTTGAAAGCACGGAAAAGCGCATCGCCGCAGGCAAGCCCGAACAAGGGCTGATCATTCTGAACCTGACCCACGAAGGCGGAGACATCGTCATCGAGCTGAGTGACGACGGGCCTGGCGTGGACCTGGCCGCCGTGCGCCGCAAGGCCGTCAAGCGCGGGCTGATTCATCCCGACGCCGACCTGTCCGACCACGAGGTACTGCCGTTCATCCTCCAGGCCGGTTTTTCCACCAGCGATATCATCACCCAGATTTCCGGGCGTGGCGTCGGCATGGACGTGGTGCATGCCGAGGTCAAGCAGTTGGGCGGCTCGATGGTCATCGACTCGGTGCCCGGCAAGGGCACGCGCTTCCGGATTCGCCTGCCGTTCTCGGTGTCGGTGAACCGCGCGCTGATGGTGGTCTGCGGTGAAGAGCACTACGCAGTGCCGCTCAATACCGTGGACGGCATCGTGCGGGTCATGCCCGGTGAGCTGGAGGCTTACTACCAGACCAACCCGCCGCGCTACCAATACGGCGGGCGCAGCTACGAGTTGCGCTATCTCGGCGAACTGCTCAACCACGGCCGACCGAACCTGGTCGGGCAGTTGCAGCCGCTGCCGGTGCTGCTGGTGCATTTGCAGGATCAATGGGTTGCCGTGCAGGTCGATGCTCTGGCCGGCTCGCGGGAAATCGTGGTCAAGAACCTCGGGCCGCAGTTCTCACGGGTCCAGGGCGTAACCGGCGCGACGATTCTGGGTGACGGCCGGGTGGTGTTCATTCTCGACCTGATGGCGCAGATCCGTGTGCTGCAAGGCCGGTTGCAGGCCCAGCATGCCGCTGGTCTCATCGCCCCGACTTATAGCGAAATCGAGCACGCCCGGCCGTTGCGGGTAATAGTCGTCGACGACTCGGTAACGGTGCGCAAGGTGACCAGCCGCCTGCTGGAACGCCATGGCATGCATGTCCTCACCGCCAAGGACGGCGTCGACGCCCTGGCCCTGCTGCAGGACTTCACCCCCGATGTCATGCTGCTGGACATCGAAATGCCACGCATGGACGGCTTCGAAGTCGCGGCGCATATTCGCGACGACGAACGACTCAGGGACTTGCCGATCATCATGATCACCTCACGCTCCGGCCAGAAGCATCGCGACCGGGCCAAGAGCATCGGCGTCAACGACTACCTGAGCAAGCCCTATCAGGAATCCATGCTGCTGGACAGCATCGCCCACTGGACCCAGGTCAATGTTTGAACGCGCATTGCAGGCCACTCGCCTGACCACGCTGACCGGCCTGCTGCTGCCGCTCAGTGATCGCAGCCTGTTGCTGCCCAACGTAGCCGTTGCCGAACTGATCGACTATCAGGATTGCAGCGCCGACCCGGACGCACCCGCCTGGTACCTCGGCCCGATCACCTGGCGCGAACGGACCTTGCCGCTGCTCAGCTTCGAAGCCGCCTGCGGCGGTCGCACGCTGGTGGGCGGCCGGGCACGCATCGTGGTGCTCAACGCCCTGGGCGGGCGCGACGACCTGCGCTTCATCGCCTTGCTGGTGCAGGGCATTCCACGGTCGTGCAAGGTCGATAGCCAACTGAGCTACGTCGACGTGCCACTGGCCGAGCTGGAACTGGCGGCGGTGCAGATCGGAGAAACCGTTGCGCGCATCCCGGACCTGGTGGGGCTGGAGCAGTGGTGGGTGGATTCGGGGTTGTAACCGCACCCTGCAAGAGCGCGCTTGCCTGTGGGACCGGGCGGCGCTCCGCTTGTCCGCGAAGAGTCGCAGACCCCGTGGGAGCGGACTTGTCCGCGAAAGCATCCGGACAGGCGATGCATATGCAGTGGCTGGCCTGGCCTCTTCGCGACCGAGGTCGCTCCTACAGTAGGGTTGTGCCGTCTGAGGACCATTAACCTGAGCGTAACGATCCGGCTTGCTGCTTGATTGATGCTGCGCACCTTTCGCTCCTAAGGTGTCCCACGACAGCGAAATCGTGGAGTGAGCATGACAACTATAAATTCCCCCGACGCGCGCTGGACGCGTCGTCGCAGCGAGAAGCTGCGGCGGCTCGAACAGGTCCGGGCTCTGGCCGATGGCGTGGTGTTGCCGACCGACAAAATCGTCGCGGCGCTGGAAGCCTTGCTGGTCTCCGGCGACCGTGTGGTGCTGGAAGGCAACAACCAGAAACAGGCCGATTTTCTTTCGCGCGCCCTGGCAAAGGTTGATCCGGCCAAGGTGCATGACCTGCACATGATCATGCCCAGCGTCGGGCGGGCCGAGCATCTGGATCTGTTCGAACAAGGCATCGCGCGCAAACTGGACTTCTCCTTTGCCGGCACCCAGAGCCTGCGTATCAGCCAGCTGCTGGAAGACGGCCTGCTGGAAATCGGCGCGATCCATACCTACATCGAACTCTATTCCCGCCTGGTGGTGGACCTGATTCCCAACGTGGTGCTGGCCGCTGGCTTCATGGCCGACCGGGCCGGGAATATCTACACCGGGCCGAGCACCGAAGATACGCCGGCGCTGATCGAACCGGCCGCCTTCAGCGACGGCATCGTGATCGTTCAGGTCAACCAGCTGGTGGACGACGTCAGCGACCTGCCGCGTGTCGACATCCCGGCTTCATGGGTCGATTTCGTGGTGGTGGCCGACAAGCCGTTCTACATCGAGCCGCTGTTCACCCGCGACCCGCGCCACATCAAGCCGGTGCACGTGCTGATGGCGATGATGGCGATCCGCGGTATCTACGAAAAGCACAATGTCCAGTCGCTCAACCATGGCATCGGTTTCAATACCGCCGCCATCGAACTCATCCTGCCGACGTACGGCGAATCCCTTGGCCTGAAGGGCAAGATCTGCCGCAACTGGACGCTTAACCCGCATCCGACGCTGATTCCGGCCATCGACAGCGGCTGGGTCGAGAGCGTGCATTGTTTCGGCACTGAGTTGGGGATGGAAAACTACATCGCCGCACGCCCGGACGTGTTCTTCACCGGGCGCGACGGCTCGCTGCGCTCCAACCGGCAACTGTGCCAGTTGGCCGGGCAATACGCGGTGGACCTGTTCATTGGCGCGACCTTGCAGGTCGATGGCGACGGGCATTCGTCCACCGTCACTCGCGGGCGCCTCGCCGGCTTTGGCGGCGCGCCGAACATGGGCCACGACCCGCGCGGTCGGCGTCACGCCACGCCGGCCTGGCTTGACATGCGTCGGCTTGAGGGCGACGCGCCGGCGGCGTATCTGGAACGCGGCAAGAAACTCGTGGTGCAGATGGTCGAAACTTTCCAGGAAGGCGGCAAACCCACGTTCGTCGAGACGCTCGACGCGGTTGAAGTGGCGCGCAAAGGCGGCATGCCGCTGGCGCCGATCATGATCTACGGCGACGACGTTACGCATCTGCTTACCGAAGAAGGCATCGCCTACCTCTACAAGGCGCGCAGCCTTGAAGAGCGCCGGGCGATGATCGCCGCAGTCGCTGGTGTCACCGCCATCGGCCTGCGCCACGACCCGAAAGACACCGCACGCATGCGCCGTGAAGGCCTGATTGCCTTGCCGGAAGACCTGGGCATCCGCCGCACCGACGCCAGTCGCGAACTGCTGGCGGCCAGGAGCATTGCCGATCTGGTGCAGTGGTCCGGCGGCCTGTACAGCCCGCCCGCCAAATTCAGGAGTTGGTGATGAGTGCACTCAGGCAACACCTGCAACCGGCGTCTTTCGCCGAACAATTGGCAGACCTGGCTGTGGAAGCCTTGATCGACGAAGCGGATCTGTCGCCAAAACCTGCGCTGGTGGACCGGCGCGGCAGCGGTGCGCATAGCGATTTGCATCTGGGTTTGATGCATGCCTCGGCATTGTCGCTATGGCCTGCCTTTAAGCAGATGGCCGACGCCGCGATTCAGTCTGGAGAAATCGGCCAACCGTTACGCGAAGCCCTCGGCCGGCTCGGGCGTGAAGGCGAAGCGGCCATGCTCACCACCACGAACGGCGTGAACACGCATCGCGGCGCAATCTGGGCGCTGGGTTTGCTGGTGGCGGCAGCGGCACTGGCGCCACATGACCTGTCGCCCGCCGCATTGTGCCTGCGCGCCGCACGTCTGGCGCAGATCCAGGACCGCAAAGCCGGTACGCCGCTTAGCCATGGCCGACAGGTCGCCCGGCGCTATGGCGCTTGCGGCGCTCGCGAACAGGCGCAGCAGGGCTTTCCCGCCGTGATCGACTTCGGTTTGCCGCGCTTGAAAGCCAGCCGCAAGGCTGGCAGTGGCGAGCAGAACGCCCGGCTCGACGCGCTGTTGGCAATCATGACCCGCCTGGCGGATACCTGCGTGTTGTATCGCGCAGGTTTGCAAGGGCTGACGGCCATGCAGCAGGGCGCTCAGCGGGTTCTGGATGCCGGCGGCAGCGCCAGCTTGCCTGGCCGCCGCTGCCTGCATGAGCTGGATCAGCAACTGCTGGCGCTCAATGCGTCACCCGGTGGCGCTGCCGATTTGCTCGCCGCCTGCCTGTTCATCGATGGCCTGGAGCCTGCGCTCGGCCGTGTTGCGAGGAATGCCTGATGGAAACCCTGTCTTTTGAATTCAGCGCCGGACAACCGCCGCGCAACCGAGCGCTGGTGGGCTGCGTAGGCTCCGGCGACCTGGAAGTGCTGATCGAGCCCGGCCAGCCGGGCAAGCTGGCGATCTCGGTGGTCACGTCCGTGAACGGCGCCTCGTTGCGCTGGAAGCACTTGTTCGAGCGCATGTTCAACGAACAGACCCCACCGGCATGCAGCATCGAGATCCACGACTTCGGCGCCACTCCCGGCGTGGTGCGTCTGCGCCTGGAACAGGGCTTCGAGGAGATCGGCAATGACTGACAGCACTCGTTTGCTCAATCAACACAGTTTCATCGAACTGGGTGCTCGCCAGCGGGCCAAGGCCCTGCTGGATCACGGCAGTTTTCGTGAGCTGCTCGACCCGTTCGACCGAGTCATGTCGCCCTGGCTGGAGAAGCAGGGTGTTGTGCCGCAGGCCGACGACGGTGTGGTGGTCGCCAAAGGCACGGCAGGCGGATTGCCGGTAGTCATCGCCGCCATTGAAGGTGCCTTTCAGGGCGGCAGCATGGGCGAGGTCGGCGGCGCCAAGATGGCGGGCGCGCTGGAACTGGCGGCCGAGGACAACCGCAACGGCATTCCGACGGCCGCGATCCTGTTGCTGGAAACCGGCGGTGTGCGTTTGCAGGAAGCCAACCTGGGCTTGGCGGCAATCGCCGAGATTCATGCGGCTATTGTCGATTTGCGCCAGTACCAGCCAGTGATCGGCGTGGTGGCGGGCAGTGTCGGCTGCTTTGGCGGCATGTCCATCGCCGCCGGGTTGTGCAGCTATTTGCTGGTGACTCAAGAAGCGCGGCTGGGTCTCAACGGCCCGCAGGTCATCGAGCAGGAAGCCGGCATCGACGAATACGACTCCCGCGACCGGCCGTTCATCTGGAGCCTGACCGGCGGTGAACAGCGTTTTGCCACCGGCCTGGTGGACGGTTTCGCCGCTGACGACGTCGAGGCGATTCAGGTCCAGGTGGCAGGCTGGCTGAAACAGGGCGTGCCCGCCGAACATCGCAGCGGTCAGTACGACCTGTTCCTGCAACGCCTGGCGCGCTTGGACACTGAGCCGCAGATCGAACCCCAGACGGTTCGCAGCCTTTATCGAGGAGCCCGGTCATGAGTGACAGCCAACGTGGTTTGAACTGGTTCAAGGCATTGAGCGCCGCAGCCACGGAAGTGGTCGGGCTGCCGGCGTCGCTCAAGGTTGCCGACGGTGCGTTGGGCACGGTGCCTGCGCGTTTTCTGGCAGTGGTTGCCGACCCCAGCAACCGCTTCCCTCGCGCGCAACAAGGCGAAGTCGGCCTGCTGGAAGGCTGGGGGCTGGCCAAGGCGGTGGATGACGCCGTCGAGCTGGACCGCGCAAATGAACAAAAGCGTGCGCTGGTCGCCATCGTCGATGTACCGAGCCAGGCCTATGGCCGTCGCGAAGAGGCACTGGGCATTCATCAGGCCCTGGCGGGTGCGGTAGACAGCTACGCTCGTGCCCGGCTGGCGGGGCATCCAGTGATCGGGCTGTTGGTAGGTAAAGCCATGTCCGGTGCATTCCTGGCCCACGGTTACCAGGCCAACCGGCTGATCGCACTGCGCGACCCCGGCGTGATGGTTCATGCGATGGGCAAGGCGTCCGCCGCGCGTGTCACGCAACGTAGCGTCGAGGATCTGGAACGCTTCGCCGCCAGTATCCCGCCCATGGCTTATGACATCGACAGCTATGCCAGCCTGGGTTTGCTGTGGGAAACCCTGTCGGTCAGCCGGATCGATCAGCCAGACGCCGACGATGTGACGCAAGTGCGCGCCGTGCTGGAGAGTGCCATCCGCGATATTCAGGCTGGCAGTACGGATCTGAGCGGCCGTCTAGGCGCCGGTCATCGTGCGGCGTCGGCCAAGGTTCGCCAGATGCTGCGGGCGCAGTGGTCGTGAACAGTGTGCTGGCGCTCATGCCCCATGACTTGCTCTGGGGCCTGACGTCGAGCGCCTTGCCGGAAGACGCCCCCGACTGGGCGCGGCAAGCGCTGGACCTCGACCAGCCGGTGGTGGTGCGTCGCGAATCTTCGGCGCCGGGCCGTGTAGCGGTCGGCGTGCGTGGTCCGGCGCGGGAACAGCGGTACGCGACCAGCATGGCGGTTGCGCATATCCGCCGTCGCGTATCGCCCGAGCAATTGGTCGGCGCGTCGATTGATCCGGCTCATTGGCCGGCTCTGCGAGCACTGCAACAGGTCAAACCGGCGATGACTGCGCTGGGGCTGATCTGGGGTGTCGCCGGCAGCGCAGGGTATGAACTTGCCAGTGGTGTTGCCGCTTTGCATCAGGGCAGCGATCTGGACCTGATCGTGCGTACGCCCGAATCTGTAGATCGGGCATGGGCGGCGGAGCTGGTCAGCTCGCTGGAAACCGCTGCGTGCCGGATCGATATACAGCTGCAATTACCCGCCGGTGCGATTGCACTGCGTGAATGGGCGAGACCTGCCGGGCAGGTACTGCTGAAAACTTCGCAAGGCGCACGGTTGGTGCGTGACCCTTGGCAGCCGCAAGAGGCTTGCGCATGAGCAGCCTGTGGGCGTTTCCCGGCCAAGGGGCGCAGCAGGCCGGCATGTTGCACGCGCTGCCGGACGAAGCCGTCGTCCGTGAATGCCTGGAGCAGGCGGCCACGGCGCTGGGCGATGATGTTCTGAAGCTTGATGGCGCCGAAGCTTTGCAGTCGACTCGCGCGGTCCAGTTATGCCTGCTGATCGCCGGGGTGGCCGGTGCGCGTTTGCTTCAGTCGCATGGCTGCCAGCCGGATTACGTCGCCGGACTGTCTATTGGCGCTTATCCGGCTGCGGTGATTGCCGACTCTCTGGACTTCGATGACGCCGTGCGTCTGGTGGCGCTTCGCGGCGAACTGATGCAGAACGCCTATCCGCAAGGCTATGGCATGACCGCCATTCTCGGTCTGGATCAGGCCTTGGTCGAAAGCCTGATTGCCAGGGTGCACAGCCAGCAGATGCCGGTTTACCTGGCCAATATCAACGCCGACAGCCAGTTGGTGATCGCCGGCAGCACTGCGGCGATGGCCGAAGTGGCTCGGCATGCCAAGGCGCAAGGCGCGGCGAGCTGCAAGCGCCTGGCGGTCAGTGTTCCGTCGCACTGCGAGCTGCTGCAGTCCCCAGCGCGGGATCTGGCTGACGCCTTCACCCGCGTCCACATCGCGGCGCCGAAGGTTCGCTACCTCAGCGGCAGCACCGCCCGGCCGCTGGTCAAACCCTATCAGGTGCGCGCTGACCTGGCGTTCAACATGTGCCGGGTCATCGACTGGCGCAGTACGGTGCAGACCGCTTACGAGCGCGGTGTGCGCCTGCAGATCGAATTTGCCCCCGGCACGGTGCTCACCGGCCTGGCGCGCAGGGTGTTCGAACAAGGTACGGCGCTCGCCTTTCAGGGCGCGCGTCTGGACAGTCTGGTCGCGCTGTCGCGCGAGGAGGAAGCCCGCACTCTATAGAGCACGTGCTGGTACGAAGGACAAAAACAACAACTTCGGCAACGCAATCGAGGAATAACAACAATGATTATCTACGGTGTGGCTCTACTGGCGATCTGTACCCTTGCGGGGGTGATTCTCGGCGACA
Source organism: Pseudomonas sp. v388 (assembly GCF_003935425.1). Lineage (GTDB taxonomy): Bacteria > Pseudomonadota > Gammaproteobacteria > Pseudomonadales > Pseudomonadaceae > Aquipseudomonas. Next base: position 193,417 of record NZ_RHQN01000009.1, on the reverse strand, counting down.
TGCTCGGCGTGCTGCTGGGCGTCAAATCCAATGTTGGCGGGGTCGGCATCGCCATGATCCTGTTGATCTGTGCGCGACTGTGGATGCAGAAGCGCGGCGGCATGACCAAGGAATGCGAGATGGGCGTCGGCTTCTGGGGCGCGCTGTACATCCCGGTCGTGGTCGCCATGGCCGCGCAGCAGAATGTCGTCACCGCACTCAAAGGCGGCCCGGTCGCGGTATTGGCGGCCATCGGTTCGGTGGTGATCTGCGCGTTCACCATTACCCTGATCAGCCGCACCAACCGTGGAGCGCCGTTGCCGCCGCTGGAAGCCGAGCCGCTCGAAGTGCCGATTGCCGCACCGGCGGGAGGGCGCTGATATGGGCTCGCTTATCGAGAAAGGCCTGGAACATAACGGCTTGATCACGGCATTCGCGTTTGTCGGCGTCATCATGTGGATTTCCGTGGTGCTGTCCAAACGCCTCACATTCGGGCGGGTACATGGCTCGGCCATCGCCATCGTCATTGGTCTGGTTCTGGCCTGGGTCGGCGGTACGCTGACCGGCGGGCAGAAAGGCCTCGCAGATCTGGCGCTGTTCTCCGGCATCGGGTTGATGGGCGGCGCCATGCTCAGGGATTTCGCCATCGTCGCCACGGCGTTCGAAGTGCAGGCCACCGAAGCGCGCAAGGCCGGGATGATCGGCGCAGTGGCGTTGTTGCTCGGGACGGTGCTGCCGTTCATCGTCGGCGCCAGCGTGGCCTGGATGTTCGGCTATCGCGATGCGATCAGCATGACCACCATCGGCGCGGGCGCGGTGACTTATATCGTCGGTCCGGTGACGGGCGCGGCATTGGGCGCGACCTCGGACGTGATGGCGTTGTCCATCGCCACCGGGTTGATCAAGGCGATTCTGGTGATGGTGGGAACGCCGATGGCTGCGCGCTGGATGGGGTTGGACAACCCTCGCTCGGCGATGGTGTTCGGCGGCCTGGCCGGCACCGTGAGCGGTGTGACGGCAGGGCTGGCGGCAACGGATCGGCGGTTGGTGCCTTACGGCGCTTTGACCGCAACCTTCCACACCGGGTTGGGCTGTCTGCTGGGGCCTTCGGTGTTGTATTTCATTGTGCGTGGGATTGTTGGTTAGATAGTTGTCTGTAGGAGCGAGCTTGCTCGCGAAGACGTATTTCCAGGCGATGCATCTACTGCGGATGCACCCGCCCTTTCGCGAGCAAGACGGATCGCCGCCTGCTGGCTACAGCTGCCTCAACCTTGACGCATACATCCTGCATTCCGCGACCAGCGCCAGCAGGTTCGGGTCGCGTTCGCGGGATTTGAGGAAGACCATGCCAATGTGCTGCTGCATCCGGTAACGCGGTTTCAGGGCGATCAGGCGAACGCGGTTTTCATAGACGGCCGCGATACGCCCCGGCAGCAGCGCATAGCCCACGCCGGAGCTGACCATGCTCAGCAGGGTGAAGATGTCGTTGACCTGCATCGCCACCTTGGGCTCGAAACCCGCTTGCTGGAACACGCGCACGCCGTCCCGGTGAGTGGCAAAACCCTGGGTCAGGGTGATGAAAGTGGCTTCGCGAAGATCTGCCAGATCGACTTCCTCATGCTCGGCGAACGGCGAGTCGGTGGGCACGGCCAGAAAGATATCGTCGGAAAACAGCGGCAGATGATCGCAATCCGGATCGTTGGTGTTCTCGTCCAGAGACACCAGCATCGCGTCTACTTCCATGTTCTTGAGCTTGTAGAGCAAGTCCATGTTCGAGCCCAGGATCAGGTCGATATTCAGTTCGCTGCGGCGGATCTTCAGGCCCATGATCAGCTGCGGCACGGTCTTGACCGTCAGCGAGTACAAGGCGCCCAGCTTGAAGCGCGCGGCGGAGAAACCCGCCGCCTGGCGGGTCTGCTCCACGGTGGTGACCACGTCCTGAACCAGCTTGCGCGCGTGGTCCTCCAGCACATAGGCACTCTTGAGCGGCGTCAGGTTGCGCCCTTCGTGCTTGAACAGCGGGCAGCGCAGCGCACTTTCCAGCGAGTGAATGGCGCGGTGCACGCTGACGTTGCTGGTCTGCAGTTCCGTGGCGGCCCGGCTCAGGTTGCCGGTGCGCATGAAGGCGAGGAAAATTTCCAGTTTCTTGAGGGTCAGCTCGTCGTCGATCTGCATGGCGTCGCGCTTGTTGTTGGCGTGGGTCTGATTGTGCCCAACTCGCGGCGCGCTGCGTGTTATTTCTGGCCTGCGGGTGACGGATGCATTGCGCCGAGCATCAATACGCGGGAGCCTTTGCGGTTCGTGTCTTGGTAGAAACGGGTAACGCACGGATGTATTACGGAGAAAAATTCAACGCTTGGTCGCATCTGATCGGCGCCTTGCTGGCCACGGTGGGCGCCATCTTTCTGCTGATCAAGGCCAGCCTGCAGGGTGACGTCTGGAAAGTGGTGAGCACCGCGATCTACGGCGTGTGCCTGATCGCGCTGTATAGCGTGTCCACGGTTTATCACAGCGTGCGCGGGCGGGCGAAGGTGATCATGCAGAAGGTTGATCATTTTTCGATCTACCTGATGATCGCCGGCAGCTATACGCCTTTCTGTCTGGTAACCCTGCGCGGTGCGTGGGGCTGGACGCTGTTCGGAATTGTCTGGGGGCTGGCGCTGATCGGCATTCTCCAGGAGATCAAACCCCGCTCCGAAGCGCGGGTGCTGTCGATCGTGATCTACGCGGTAATGGGCTGGATCGTGCTGGTGGCGGTCAAACCCCTGCTGGCGGCACTGGGCCTGAGCGGCTTCATATGGCTGGCCGGTGGCGGGATTCTGTACACGGTCGGCATTCTGTTCTTCGCCTTCGACCATATCCGCCACTGGCACGGCATCTGGCACCTGTTCGTGATCGGCGGCAGCCTGATGCATTTCGTGGCGATCTGGTTTTATGTGTTGGGGTGATACGACTGTTGGAGCCAGCGGGCGGCGATCCGTCTTGCTGGCGAAGAGGCTGCTACATCATCGCTCTTGCGTCAGTCTTCGCCAGCAAGCTGGCTCCTACAGATAACTGAATCAAAGGATTTAAAAATCCCCCCACAACTGCTGCGCGACGCTGAGCGCCACCACTGGCGCGGTTTCGGTGCGCAGCACGCGGGGGCCGAGGCGGGCGGCGTGGAAGCCGGCGGCTTTGGCCTGTTCGACTTCGGCATCGTTCAACCCGCCTTCCGGACCAATCAGAAACGCCAGAGTGCCAGGCTTGTCATGGCTGGTCAGCGGCTCGGCCACCGGATGCAGCACCAGCTTGAGATCCGCTTCGGTGCCCTTGAGCCATTCCGCCAACGGCACGGGCGAGTGGATGGTCGGCACCACCGAGCGCCCGCATTGCTCGCAGGCACTGATCGCGACCTGCTGCCAGTGAGCCTGGCGCTTCTCCGCACGCTCATCCTTCAAGCGCACTTCACAGCGCTCGCTGACGATGGGCGTGATCTCGCTGACACCCAGTTCGGTGGCTTTCTGGATCGCCCAGTCCATCCGCTCGCCACGGGACAGGCCCTGGCCCAGATGCACACGCAGCGGCGATTCGGTCTGGCCGGCAAAGCTTTCATTGAGCTGGACGCGGACCCGCTTCTTGCCGACCTCCAGCAATGTGCCGCGAAACTCTGTGCCCGAGCCGTCGAACACTTGCAGCGCGTCGCCCTCGGCCATGCGCAACACGCGCCCGATGTAGTGCGCCTGCGCCTCGGGCAGTTCGTGTTCGCCGAGGGATAGCGGGGCGTCGATGAAGAAACGGGACAGTCTCATGGTTTTCTCTGAGTAAGCGAATTTCGGTGTGGGGTTCGATGGCGCTGTCGCGAGCTGGCGCTCCCTCCCACAGGTCGCAACAGCCAATTGGGGAGGAGCGTCAGCTCGCGAAACGTTCTAGCCCGGATCGCGGAAATCGGGATGGAAATTTTCCGGCACGGCGACCTGAATGCTGCTGCGTGTCGCGATGTCGATGCCTTCGCTGGCGACCTCGGCGAGGAAATCGATCTGCTCCGGCGTGATCACGTAAGGCGGCAGGAAGTACACCACGCTGCCCAATGGGCGCAGCAACGCGCCGCGCTCCAGTGCATGCTGGAAAACCTTCAGGCCACGACGTTCCTGCCACGGATAGGCCGTCTTGCTGGCCTTGTCCTGGACCATCTCGATGGCGAGTGCCATGCCGGTCTGGCGCACTTCGGCCACGTTGGGGTGGTCGACAAGATGAGCGGTGGCGGTGGTCATGCGCTGTGCCAGCGCCTTGTTGTTTTCGATGACGTTGTCCTGCTCGAAGATATTCAGGGTTGCCAGCGCAGCCGCACAGGCCAGCGGGTTGCCGGTATAGCTGTGGGAGTGCAGGAAAGCCCGCAGCGTCGGATAGTCGTCGTAGAACGCGTCGTATACCTCATCGGTGGTCAGGCACGCCGCCAGCGGCAGGTAGCCACCGGTCAGCGCCTTGGACAGACACAGGAAGTCCGGGCGAATACCGGCCTGCTCACAGGCAAACATGGTCCCGGTGCGGCCAAAGCCGACGGCGATTTCGTCGTGAATCAGGTGCACGCCGTAGCGGTCGCACGCTTCGCGCAGCAGCTTGAGATAGATCGGGTGATACATGCGCATGCCGCCCGCGCCCTGAATCAGCGGCTCGACGATCACCGCAGCGACCGTGGCGTGATGCTCGGCCAGCGTCTGTTCCATGGCGGCGAACATGTTGCGCGAATGCTCTTCCCAGCTCATGCCGTCGGGCCGGTGGTAGCAATCGGGGCTCGGCACCTTGAGGGTGTCCAGCAGCAACGCCTTGTAGGTCTCGGTGAACAGCGGCACGTCGCCCACCGACATCGCGGCCATGGTCTCGCCGTGGTAGCTGTTGGTCAGGGTGACGAAGCGCTTCTTGTCCGGCTGGCCGCGGTTGAGCCAGTAGTGAAAACTCATTTTCAGCGCAACTTCGATGCACGACGAACCGTTGTCGGCATAGAAGCAGCGGGTCAGGCCGTCAGGCGTCAGCTTGACCAGCCGCTCGGACAGCTCGATGACCGGTTGATGGCTGAAGCCGGCCAGGATCACGTGTTCCAGCTGATCGACCTGATCCTTGATGCGCTGGTTGATGCGCGGATTGGCGTGACCGAAGACATTGACCCACCAGGAGCTGACGGCATCGAGATAGCGCTTGCCCTCGAAGTCTTCCAGCCAGACGCCTTCGCCGCGCCTGATCGGGATCAGCGGCAGGCTCTCGTGGTCTTTCATCTGGGTGCAGGGGTGCCACAGGACCTTGAGGTCACGTTGCATCCACTGGTCATTCAGGCCCATTGGCAATCTCCGGCTGGCGACTCGCATGACGCGAGGACGAACAATCGCGCAAGCCTATGCAATGCCCGGCTGCGGGACAACCCATTGTGTCGTTCGCGTGCCTTTATCTCGTTGAGCGAGATGGCTGGCGGCCATCTTTGGCGTGGCGTATCCTTCGCCGCTTGTCGTTGTCCCGGGCGTCTGTTTGCCCAACCTTCCCTGTGTTTTTTCGGAGTTCGCAGAATGCTTTCTGGGTGGCTGCGCGCGTGTGCGCTGGTGGTAATCGGGCTGGTCAGCGTTACGACGCTCGCTGACGAGAAGAACAAGACGGCCATTGTCGTCGGCGCGGGGCTTGCGGGCCTGACTGCCGCCTACGAACTGCAGGCCAAAGGCTGGCAGGTCACCGTACTGGAAGCGCGGCCCAGCCTCGGCGGGCGCTCGGGGCTGGCGACCAGCGAGTGGATCGGTAACACCAAGACCCAGCCGATGCTGAACCGTTACCTGGACAGCTTCAAGATCCAGAGCGTACCGGCGCCCGAGTTCGTTCGCACGCCGAGCTACCTGATCGATGGCGCGTATTTCACCCAGGCCGAACTGGCCCTCAAGCAGCCGGCCACCGCCGAGGCGATCAAACGCTACAACGAAACCCTCGATAACCTGGCGCGCTCCATCGAAAACCCGGAAAACCCGGCTGCCAACAGCACGTTGTTCGCGCTGGATCAGATCAACGTCGCCAACTGGCTGGACCGCCTGAACCTACCGCCCACTGCGCGCCAGTTGATCAACCAGGAAATCCGTACTCGCTACGACGAACCTTCGCGCCTGTCGCTGCTGTACTTCGCACAGCAATCGCGAGTGTATCGTTCGGCAGACGAGCGTGATCGTCGTGCCGCACGCCTGCCGGGCGGCAGTATCGTCCTGGCTCAGGCGTTCGCCAATCAGCTCAAGACCATCAAGACCAACGCGCCGGTCTCGGCCATCGTTCAGGACAAGACCAGCGTTACCGTCAAGGCCGGTGCCACGAGTTACACCGCCGATTACGTGGTGGTGGCTGTGCCGCTGCGCTCACTGAGCAAGATCCAGATGACGCCGGCGCTGGATGCCCAGCACCTGGCGGCATTGAAGAGCACCAACTACGGCTGGCGCGACCAGATCATGCTCAAGTTCAAGACTCCGGTCTGGGACAGCAAGGCGCGTCTGTCCGGCGAGATTTTCAGCAACACCGGCCTTGGCATGCTATGGATCGAGCCGGCCTTGAAGGGCGGCGCCAACGTGGTCATCAACCTGTCCGGCGATAACGCGCGAATCATGCAAGCGTTCGGCGACAAGCAGCTGGTCGATCAGGTGCTGATCCGCCTGCACGCCTTCTACCCCCAGGCACGCGGTGCCTACACCGGCTATGAAATCCGTCGCTACAGCGTCGACCCGTCCACGGGCGGTTCTTACCTGGCGTTTGGGCCAGGCCAGATCAGCAAGTTCTGGCGCATGTGGGAAAAGCCGATTCAGCGTGTAGCGTTCGCGGGCGAACACACTGACACGTTGTACCCAGGCTCGTTGGAAGGCGCTTTGCGCAGCGGTCAGCGCGCGGCGGGTCAGGTCGTCGATCTGGCGGCAGGCAAGTCGTTCGAACCGGTCAAGGTAATCCCGCCTGCGGCACCAGGGGCAGCGAAACCCAAGTCGGAAGGCAATTTCTTCAGCAACCTGTTTGGCGGCTCTGCCGACAAGTCTGAAGACAAGCAGCCGGAACCGGCCAAGGCTGTCGAGGAGTCCAGGCCGCAAGCGAAAAAGGGCTTCTTCTCGAACCTGTTCGGTTCAGACGAACCCGAAGCCAAGCCGGTCGAGAAAGCACCTGAACCCGCGCCGGTCGTGGCGCCTGTGCCGGTGGCGCCGGTGGTTGCTCCGGTGGTCGAACCTGCCAAGGCGGCACCCGCGAAAGTCGAGCCGGTCAAGAAGACTCCGCCCGCGAAACCATCGGTGAAAAAGGAAGCGGCCAAGAAAGAACCGGTGAAGAAGGCTCCTGCCAAACCCGCCGAGGCTAAAAAGCCGCCGGCCAAGCCCGAAGCTGCCAAGAAAGCGCCGGTCAAAGCCAAGACGGAAACAGCGCCTGCCACGTCGGTGGAGCCCAAGAACTGATCACCTGAAAAGCAGCAGTCAAAGAAGCGCGGTTCGAGACCGCGCTTTTTTTATGTCAGCGTTCAGCGCTTGGTGTCGTTGGTGACAACCGCTTCATGGCCGTCAGCACGACGCAGCTCGACCAACTCGGCTCTGGGCGCCTTGCGGCACTTGTACTTGATGCCTTTCTGCGCAGGCATGGCGCTTATCGTTTCCATGCATTCATCTCTTGATGCGTAGGCCGTGGGCTTGCGCTCATCCACGCATCCTTCCATACCGCTGCACATCGTCATAACGACAAAATAGACAGTCATCATCCCGGCGCTGCTCCTTCATCAGTGCGATTCAAATGTCCTGCGCCGGTTCTCGTTAACTGTCTGAAGGACTGGTAGCAGTGGGCTTGCGGCCATGAGGAGGGTGGTGACAGAACCTAAACCCTTCGGTTGCCGCCCAGTCATGCTGAGGCTTGTTCAGTGGCTCAACAATGGCTCAAGGCTGCCATCTGTCGGAATAATGTCGCTTGCTACCATTTTGCTGGGTGCGTCATTTTAACGCTGCCAAAAAAGGTCATTATTTTGGCGTTTTGCTGCGTGAACGTTGATCAGGCGTGCAGTGGCCAAGAACGGTCGGAACGGCAGAACAAGCAGGATTTCGCCGTTCATCGCCAGCTTCAGGCCGACGGTCATGCGGTAGTTCTACCGCGGCGTGTTTATCTGGATGCTGCGTTCTGTAACAAGCTGGACACAGCTTGTAACGCAATTGAGGACGGCATTAAAACGCTTCGATGGGCAATCGGAGGCGTTTGAATCGGATTTTTCGATCAGTCAGAGCGAATTTTTGCGCTATCAATCGATAAATAAAAAGCTAGTCTGTAAACACTTCTATCAGGGTAATGGCAATGCAGCTACGTAACTCATCCTCTCGCTACGGCCTGGTCAGCATGGTTCTACACTGGGGCGTGGCCGTTACAGTGTTTGGCTTGTTCGCGCTGGGGCTCTGGATGGTCGGGCTGGATTACTACGATACGTGGCGCAAGGCCGGGCCGGATCTGCACAAGAGCATTGGCCTGACGCTGTTCGCCGTCATGCTGGTCCGTGTGGTGTGGCGTTTGCTCAGCCCGCCACCGCCGCCATTGGCGAGCTACAGCAAGATGACGCGTATCGGTGCCGCCTTTGGCCACCTGTTTTTGTATGTCGCGCTGTTCGCCGTGATGGTCGCCGGTTACCTGATCTCTACCGCAGACGGCGTCGGTATCCCGGTGTTCGGTCTGTTCGAGGTGCCCGCGCTGGTCAGCGGGCTGCCGGATCAGGCGGATACGGCGGGCACGATTCATCTTTACCTGGCCTGGGCCATCGTAGTGTTCGCGGTGCTCCATGGTCTCGCTGCACTGAAACACCACTTTATCGACCGCGACGTGACACTCAAGCGCATGTTGGGTCGTAACTGATCGTTCAACCACAAAGGGAATAAAGCATGTTGAAGAAGTCTCTCGCCGCTCTGGCTCTGGGTACCGCTCTATTGTCCGCCGGCCAGGCAATGGCTGCCGACTACGTTGTCGACAAGGAAGGCCAGCACGCTTTCGTTGACTTCAAGATCAGCCACCTGGGTTACAGCTTCATCCACGGTACTTTCAAGGACTGGGACGGTTCGTTCAGCTTTGACGCCGCCAAGCCTGAGGCCAGCAAGATTTCGGTTGAACTGAAAACTGCCAGCCTGTTCACCAACCACGCCGAGCGCGACAAGCACATCAGCAGCAAGGACTTCCTGGACGTTGCCAAGTATCCGGAAGCCAGGTTCGTATCGACCAGCGTGAAATCCACTGGCGAGAAAACCGCTGACGTGACCGGCGACCTGACCCTGCACGGCGTCACCAAGCCTATCGTTATCAAGGCGACCTTCAACGGTGAAGGCAAGGACCCATGGGGCGGCTACCGTGCCGGCTTCAACGGCACCTCGACCCTGAACCTGAACGACTTCGGCATCAAAGGCCCAGGCCCGACTTCCCAGACGCTGGACCTGGACATCAGTCTGGAAGGCGTGCAGAAGAAGTAAGCCTGTAGCGCACAGCAAAACGCCGACCTCAGGGTCGGCGTTTTTGTTTGTGACGTAGGCTATTGCTGTGGGAGCGGACCGGGCGGCGCTCCGCTCCCACCGGGTAGTGCGGCCTGTCAGCTGTCCCGATTGCGGGTCAGCAGAGCTGGCTTTTCGCCGCGTGGTCGACTTGGCAACTGGTCCAGCTGCTCGGCAGACGGGAAGCGGTCAATCTTCGACTCTTTGTGCACGATCTTCGGTTGCGGCTGGCTGTCACGCGAGCTGCGCACTGCGGGTTCCTGAAGCGGAGCCTGATCGTCGCGGGCCGGGCGGCGGTTGCGTGGCTGACCGTCGCGCGGTGCGCCGTTGCGCGGCGCCGATCCGTTACGCTTTGGAGCGCCGGAACCGGTACCCGTGCGAGCAGCGCCGCCACCGGTGCGACCCGGATTGGCTGGACGTGCAGCGCCACCGGCAGCCGGAGCTGCAGCGGGTGCGCCTGGACGACGGCCACGGGCCTGATTCTTGCCCTGGTACGGGCTCACGTAGTCGACGCGGTTGCCGAAGTTATCGACTTCGTCATCGCGGAACTCGTCCGGAGCGCGGTCCTGGGCCGGACGTGGCGGCGCAGCCTGGGCCGAGCGCTCACCGCGTGGCGTGCCTTCACGTGGCTTTCTTTCGCGTGGTTGCCGGGCAGGGCGTTCCCCATTGGCCGCAGCGGCCGCCGGTTTTTCCTTGCCCTTATCTTTTCCCTTGTCGCGGCGACCGCCGTTGTTCTTGTCGCCTTCACCGCGTGGAGCGCGTGCTCCACGTGGGTTGCGAACATCAGGGCGCTCGCGCACTTCGGGCTTCTCGGCTTCGACTGCCGTCATGTCGAAGCCCATCAGATCGCCGTCCGCGATTTTCTGACGAGTCATGCGCTCGATGCTCTTGAGCAGCTTCTCTTCGTCCGGGGCAACCAGCGAGATCGCTTCACCGGTACGCCCGGCGCGGCCGGTACGGCCGATACGGTGGACGTAGTCTTCGTCGACGTTGGGCAGCTCGAAGTTGACGACGTGTGGCAGCTGATCGATATCCAGGCCGCGTGCGGCGATGTCGGTGGCGACCATGATGCGCACTTCGCCGGCCTTGAAGTCGGCCAGAGCCTTGGTGCGCGCGTTCTGGCTCTTGTTACCGTGGATCGCCACGGCGCTCAGGCCATGCTTGTCCAGGTATTCGGCCAGACGGTTGGCACCGTGCTTGGTACGAGTGAACACCAGCACCTGCTCCCATGCACCTTGGGTGATCAGGTGCGCCAGCAGCGAACGCTTGTGGTTGGCCGGCAGGCGGAATACGCGCTGTTCGATACGCTCCACCGTGGTATTGGGCGGGGTGACTTCGATGCGCTCGGGGTTATGCAGCAGCTTGCCCGCCAAGGACGTGATGTCGTTGGAGAACGTGGCCGAGAACAGCAGGTTCTGACGCTTGGCCGGCAGACGAGCGAGCACTTTCTTCACGTCATGCACGAAGCCCATGTCGAGCATGCGGTCGGCTTCGTCGAGCACCAGGATTTCGACGTGGGACAGATCGACGCTGCCCTGGCCGCACAGGTCGAGCAGGCGGCCGGGGCAGGCCACCAGGACATCGACGCCACGGGCCATGGCCTGAACCTGCGGGTTCATGCCGACACCGCCGAAGATGCAGGCGCTGACGAACTTCAGGTCGCGGGCGTACAGCTTGAAGCTGTCATGCACCTGGGCGGCCAGTTCGCGAGTGGGCGTCAGGACCAGTACGCGCGGTTGGCGCGGGCCGTGACGCTGGGATTTGTCCGGATGACCATTGGGAAACAGCCGCTCCAGGATCGGGAGGGCGAAACCGCCGGTTTTACCAGTACCTGTCTGTGCCGCGACCATCAGGTCGCGACCTTGCAACACGGCGGGGATGGCCCGCTGTTGCACCGGAGTAGGCTGGGTGTAGCCCGCTGCCTCGATGGCGCGGACTAAAGCCTCGGAGAGACCGAGGGAAGCAAAGGACATGAGTAATCCTGTTCTGTTGGAGCTTTAGCTCAAGGGATGTCTTGCCTGGCGTGAATGGCGTGTAAAGACAACGCGATCCCGTCCGGTCCTGCGGGGTCTTTAGTTCATCTCGTGACGTTTGCGCGGGGTGGAAATTGCGCTGTTGACGTGAGCGAGGTGACTTCTGCAAGACCGAGCGTCCGGGCGTAAGCCTGGCGGGAAGGCTGGAGTATAACAGAGCAAACGTGCTGCGCTGCTTTCCTGCTGCCCAATGGTTGTTCGGCGAAAATGCTCCCGGCGCGCGGCCGGGAGCGGGTGGTCGGTTTTCCGTCAGCGTGGCAGCTTCAGGTTGTTCCAGACCGCCAGGCTCGGTTCAGCCTGGTTCAGGGTGTAGAAGTGCAGGCCGGGCGCGCCGCCGTCGAGCAGGCGGTCGCACATGTCGGTGATGACCTGCTCGCCGAACTGCTGGATGCTCGACGTATCGTCACCGTAGGCTTCCAGCTGCTTGCGGATCCAGCGCGGGATTTCCGCACCGCAGGCATCGGAGAAGCGCGCCAGCTTGGTGTAGTTGGTGATCGGCATGATGCCCGGCACGATCGGGATGTTCACACCCATCTTCTGCACGCGCTCGACGAAGTAGAAGTAGCTGTCGGCGTTGAAGAAGTACTGGGTGATCGCACTGTCGGCGCCGGCGTTGGCCTTGTTGACGAAGTGCTTGAGGTCGTCCTCGAAATTGCGTGCCTGGGGGTGCATTTCCGGGTAGGCGGCGACTTCGATGTCGAAGTGGCTGCCGGTTTCTTCACGAATGAAGCTCACCAGATCGTTGGCGTGACGCAGCTCGCCACTGGCCATGCCCATGCCGGACGGCAGGTCGCCGCGCAAGGCAACGATGCGCTTGATGCCGGCGTCGCGATACTGGTTCAGCAGGCTGCGCAGGTCTTCCTTGCTGTCACCGACGCACGACAAGTGAGGTGCGGCCGGGACTTTCACTTCGTTCTCCAGCTGCAGCACGGTGTTCATCGTGCGGTCGCGGGTCGAACCACCGGCACCGTAGGTGCAGGAGAAGAAATCGGGGTTGTAGCCTGCCAGCTGACGGGCAACGTTCAGCAGCTTTTCATGGCCAGCATCGGTCTTCGTCGGGAAGAACTCGAAGCTGAAGCGACGGTCTTGGCTCATGGTCAATAACCTTGGAAATCGGGAACATATGCTGTTCCTGTGGGAGCGAGCTTGCTCGCGATAAGGTCGCAACGACCTTCAGATACTCAGCGACATGCGAGCGCTGGGCGCACGATTGCGGACAAGTCCGCTCCTACAGGAGAAGCGGACGTGTCCTGATCAATCAGTAGCGGTAAGCGTCTGGCTTGAACGGACCTTCGACGGTCACGCCGATGTAGTCGGCCTGGGTCTTGGTCAGCTTGGTGACGACGCCGCCGAAGCCGCGAACCATTTCCAGGGCCACTTCTTCGTCCAGCTTTTTGGGCAGCACTTCGACGGTCAGGCGCTGAGCCTTGTGCTCGGTCGACAGGTCGGCGTACTTCTGCTCGAACAGGAAGATCTGGGCCAGGACCTGGTTGGCGAACGAACCGTCCATGATGCGGCTTGGGTGGCCGGTGGCGTTGCCCAGGTTCACCAGACGGCCTTCGGCCAGCAGGATCAGGTAGTCATCGTTCTGCGGGTCGAACGAACCGGCGCCGGTGCGGTGGATCTTGTGCACCTGTGGCTTCACTTCTTCCCATGCCCAGTTCTTGCGCATGAAAGCGGTGTCGATTTCGTTGTCGAAGTGACCGATGTTGCAGACCACGGCGCGCTTTTTCAGAGCCTTGAGCATGTTGGCGTCGCAGACGTTCACGTTACCGGTGGTGGTGACGATCAGGTCGATCTTGCCCAGCAGCGCCTTGTCGATGCTCGCTTCGGTACCGTCGTTCTCACCGTTGATGAACGGCGAAACCACTTCGAAACCGTCCATGCAGGCCTGCATGGCACAGATCGGGTCGACTTCGGTCACTTTGACGATCATGCCTTCCTGACGCAGGGACTGCGCAGAGCCCTTGCCCACGTCACCGTAGCCGATCACCAGAGCCTGCTTGCCGGACAGCAAGTGGTCGGTGCCGCGCTTGATGGCGTCGTTGAGGCTGTGACGGCAGCCGTACTTGTTGTCGTTCTTGCTCTTGGTCACCGAGTCATTGACGTTGATGGCCGGGATCTTCAGCTCGCCCTTGGCCAGCATGTCCAGCAGGCGGTGCACGCCGGTGGTGGTTTCTTCGGTCACGCCGTGGATCTTTTCCAGCATGGCCGGGTATTTCTTGTGCAGGATCTCGGTCAGGTCGCCGCCGTCGTCGAGGATCATGTTGGCATCCCACGGCTGGCCATCCTTGAGGATGGTCTGCTCGATGCACCACTCGTATTCTTCTTCGGTCTCGCCTTTCCAGGCGAATACAGGAATACCGGCAGCGGCGATGGCGGCAGCGGCCTGGTCCTGGGTGGAGAAGATGTTGCAGGACGACCAGCGAACTTCGGCACCCAGGGCAACCAGGGTTTCGATCAGCACGGCGGTCTGGATGGTCATGTGAATGCAGCCGAGAATCTTCGCGCCCTTGAGCGGTTGTTCACCGGCGTATTTGCGGCGCAGACCCATCAGGGCGGGCATTTCGGATTCGGCGATGAAGGTTTCGCGACGGCCCCAGGCGGCCAGGGAAATGTCGGCGACCTTGAAATCGTTAAAACCTGCGGGCGTGATTACAGCGCTCATTGAGAGTCTCCATTCCAAAAAAATGCGAATGGGCGCCGTTGTGCGTTTAAGGCTTGCCGGCCAGAGAGTGGCCAGGCAAACAACGCCCCATCCGAGCCTGACAGGAAACCTGCTGCAGCGCCCCTCGGACAGGTGGCGGGAACGGTATCGAGAGAAGATGACCGTTTTGAAACGACCGGCAGTATAGCTTCGCTGGGGATTCTACCCAAGGCTTTCTATCGGTTCCTTGTTATCGGCAGCTTGTCCGGCGGCTGTATCAAAAAAATATATTTGTACCGCACGGCACCATGACGCCCCTCCTAACCTCGGCCCCGATCTCAAAGGAAAGCGGGTGTCTGCCGCTTTCCGCAGACAGCGCCCAGGTGCGCAAGGAGCTACAACGTGAACATCATCTCGAACGGACTCGAGGCGACATCGACCCCGGCCGGGCAGGGGCAAGGCACGGTGCTGGCAGAAAATGCCGGGGATCGCCGGATCACGCTTACCCGATACCCCGACGGCGCTTGCCGCCTCGAACTTGCCGGCCCGCCGATCCGCAAACTGATCCTCAGTGGCGGCGGCGCCAAGGGTGTTGCCTACTCGGGCGCAGTGACGGCGCTGGACAGTCTCGGTGTTCTGCCGGGGATCGTCTCGCTCCATGGTTCTTCGGCGGGCGCGATCATGGCCGCCATGGTCGCGTCAGGCATGAGCGCTGCACAGTTCGATGACCTGAGCGACAACACCGATCTGCTGTCCCTGCTCGACAGCCCCAATGAAAATGTCAGCTGGGTGCAAAGGGGGTTTGCTCGACTGGGCGAAACCGCCGAGAAAGCATTGCCCGGTACCGTTGGCGGATTCACACGCCTGCTGTTGAACGTGTTGCCGCGCGTGCAATCCCAGGCGTTGCCGCTGCAGACGCTGATTCGTGACAGGTCCCGTGCGGCAGTGCTCGCCCACATCACCGACAGCCGGATCGCGGAAGTCGTCGCGGTCCGCGAACGCCTGCTGGCCGGCGGCGTGGTGACCTTTGCCGATCTGGCTTTGCTCAACCGCTACTATCCGCAGATCAAGATGCTCTACATCACCGGCACGGCCATGCTCGGCGAGCTGCCGCAACTGGTGGTGTTCAGTGCCGACCTGACGCCGGACCTGGACATCGCGCTGGCCGCGCATGTGTCGGCCTCGCTGCCGGTGGTTTTCAGCCAGCCGGGTCGCAACGGTCTGGATTTTCAGGAACTCGATGAGTTGACCTTCTTCCAGGATGGCGGTGTTCTGCTCAATACGCCGGTGCCGCAACTGGTCGATCCGGGGCACACCACCGACCTGCTTTCCGGCTCGGACATGTTGATCCTCAAGTTCGAGAAAAAGCAGTCTTCGTCCGGGCGCGGAGGGCTGAAGAAGTTTCTCGCCGATGTGGTGGCCGGCGCTCCTGTCTCGGCTGGGCGGGAGTACCAGAACCTGAGCCTGAAAGCGTTTGCCGCGCAGACCGTCATTGTTCCATTGCGCACGGAAAAGGGCGACTTCACCAGCGCCTTGAGCGGCACGCTGAATTTCACCATGAGCCTGGAGATCAAGAACCACTTGCAGGCTCGGCTCGAAGAAGCGGTCAGGGCGCACCTGGTGGAGCGCTCGGCCCGTCGGGAGAGCTACTCGTTCGGTTCGCTGATCGAGGCCTTGCTCAGCCTGGACGAGGAGATGCTGGCGACTGTCGCGCAAGCGTCCGGCGCGCCGGTCGTCAGCGACGTTCAGGCGTGGTGCACCTCGACGCGGCAAGTCCTGGACGACCTCGATATGGCGGTCCAGGCGCTCGACCCTAGCGTGTCGGTACCGATGGCGGCCACCGTGCGCGCCGTCGTCGAACGGCTCGATACGCTGGCGAGTGACGAGGCGCGCAAGGCACGGCTTGCCCTGGAACTCAACCGCTACGAGCGGCCCGGCGCTGCCCGGCTGTTGGAAAGCCTGCGCGGGCAGAGCGTTACCTCTGCGGTGTTGAACGCCGCACTGGTGGAAAGGCGTACTCGGGAGATCCGTGTGATTGCGGGCAATATTCGCAAGGCGGTGATCTATCCATCGTTGCACATGCTTTTGCAGACATCCGCCAACACCCGCCTGCTGCTGCGGGCGGATCAGATGCTGCTGCAGGCCACGCAAGCCAGCGAGGTCAATCGGGCACTGGACGAGATCATCCGCGGGTATCGCTCGCGTAACCGCCTGCCGGGCAGGTTCTGGACATCGAAGACGGTTGAGCTGGCGAAAGCCTGGCGGGTCAATGCATAGCGGCGATACAGGTAAATCATGGGCGTAGGCGGTTTGCTCTGCCATGATGTTGGGCATCTTTATGGCAGACGGTCAGGAGTGCATATGAATTTCCACACCCGCAAATGGGTAAAACCCGAAGACCTCAACCCGAACGGAACGTTGTTCGGCGGCAGCCTGTTGCGCTGGATCGACGAAGAAGCGGCCATCTACGCCATCGTTCAGTTGGGCAATCAACGGGTGGTGACCAAGTACATTTCCGAGATCAACTTCGTCAGTGCTTCGCGGCAGGGCGACATCATCGAGTTGGGAATTACCGCGACGGAGTTTGGCCGCACTTCGATCACCCTGACCTGCCAGGTGCGCAACAAGATCACCCGCAAGAGCATCCTGACGGTGGAAAAGATGGTCTTCGTTAACCTGGGTGAAGACGGCCTGCCCGCGCCACATGGCCGGACCGAGATCCGCTACATCAAGGATCAGTTTGACATGCCCGCGTGATGCCAATTTTCTGTAGGAGCGAGCTTGCTCGCGAAGGCTCAGGCATGGTCGATGCAAATCCATCGGCTGTCCCCGGCCTTTCGCGGACAAGACCGCTCAGAACCGGAGTTCGCAGGTCTATTGTGGGAGGGCGCTTGCTCGCGACTACGACATACCTGCCGTTGCAGCGCTAACTGACACGCTGCTGTCGCCAGCAAGCTGCCTCGCTCCGGTCATCGCAAGACAGATGCGCCAGGACCGGACGTGTCGCCCGCCAGCGATCAACGCCCGCGTGGGGTCTGGCTCGGTGGCTTCTCGTAAAACACAGTCTCACCCGGTGTGCGATCCATGACGCCGATCAGCTTCAGCCAGGTATCCAGGTCGTCGGTGCTGATCTTGGTGTCGTCCTTGCCTTTCTTCCAGAGGTTGTCGAGCAGGCCGAAGAAGTTGGTGTCGTCGAGGATGAAGCGCGCGGCGGCTTTTTCCTTTTCGTCGCCGTCATTGAGGATCTTCTCGAAGTCCTTCTTGCTGACAATATCGTCCTTGCCGTTCCAGCCGTCCCACTTCTCGCGAATGGTCTCGATTTCTTCCTTGTGTTCGTCGTAGAACGCCTTGTTGTACACATCCATCGGCAGGCCGTTGGTGTTCTCGCCGGCGATGCCGTTCTTGTCCTTGTGCAGGCTCTCGTCCAGGCGAATCATCGATGAACCCTGGTCCTGCGGCGTTTCCTGGAAGTGTTTCCACTCCTCGGTCTGGTAGTCGAAGATGCTCTGGTCGCTCGGCGCGTCCCGGCCTTCGTACTCGTAGAAGCTGTAGCGAGCGTATTCCAGCTTGTCGCCCCAGTCGTCCTGCGCGAAACCGATTTCGGCCTGGTCCTTGAACCATTGGCCTTCCTTGTCGGTGGCCTTCTGCTTTTTCTGGTGGTCGACGAAGATGCTGATGATGCCGGTAATGATGCCCAAGCCCGCAGTGATGAGGAACAGCGGTGCCGTGGCGCCTGCGATGGCGCCGATGGCAGGAGTGATCAGCCCTGCGATGCCGATCCCCGCCGCCGCAGTCCCCGCAACACCGGAGACGATCTGCAGGCTGCCGTTGGCAATCGCCAGGTCGCTGCCGGACTTGATCCCGTCCTTGATGGCGATGCCGCCCATGACGATATCGGCGATGCTCATGATGTCCGGCGCAACGCCCAACACCTTGACCACGGAACCGGCGATGCGCGCCGAAACGCCCGGCACCACTTTCGCGGCGCCCTCCGGTGCCGCGCCCTCGATGCTTTGCGCGACACTTCTCGCGTCCACCAGGCTGCCGGCACCGGCGTTGCCTGCCACGGCCTGGCTGACCGATGCACGCATGTTGTCGACCACATCGTCCGCAGGGAGCGGCTGGTTGTCGGCTTCGAGCATGACGTTGATCGACTCGCGGTCGATCTCGCCATTGCCGAGCATGTCTGCCAGGTTCACGCGCTCGTTATCCGCGGGTACTGCCTGCCCGTTGCGCTCCAGCTGCTCTTCGATCCCCGCGGCGAACGCCTCGCGCGAAGGCGGAGGAAGATCGCGTGCAGTGAAGTAGCTCACCGAGTCCGAATACAGCGAGGACACCGCGTCGGCATAGCTGGAATAGCCAGAGCTGCTCACCGACTCCGGCGCCGCGGTGTTGGCGGCCCGCTCCAGCTCGGTGGCGATATTGTTCGCGTCATCCACCTCCAGCGGCGGCAGCTCGGCAGCGGCACGCTGAGCATTGATGCTCTGCACGACCGAGTCCTGAGTGATGTTCAGGTTCAGATCCGTGGCCAGTTCGTTCAGGTTGCCGTATTTCGAATAGTCCGCAGGCGGCACGCCGCCGGAACGGGTAACGATATCGTCCAGCAGCTCGCGGCTGACATCCTGAGAAAGCGTGCCCCCCTCATTGATTTCGTTGACCAGACCGATCTGATCGACAACGTCGCCGGCGCCATTGCCTGCGTTGATGCTTTGCAACTCATAAACACTGCCCAGACGGTTTTCCAGACCTTCGTCCACAGCGGGTACGTTATTGGCAGCCTGAGCTTCATCGATTTTCTTGGTCCACGGCGCTTCCTTGCCCCAGATTTCCGGCAGGGATTTGCTCAAGCCCAGCAGCTCGGCGGTGTTGGTTCTGGTGAACAGGTCGAATACGCCGGTTTTCTCGAACTGCGCGCCCGAGCCGAGGAAGGTGATGAAGTCCTTGGCGATAGCCAGGCGCTCCAGCGGGTCGTCGCTGAGCTGGCCGTTCTTGGCCGACAGCATGTAGATGGCGCCGCCCAGCGAGGTGAAGCCGGCCGCCGTGCCGAATACGCCGCTCTGGTTGAGTTTGCCGATGGCCTTCTTGAAGCCTTCCTTGTCCTCGGCGCCGACGTACTTGCCCGCCAGGTTTTCTTCGAACTGGGCCTGGGTGATTTCGCCGGACTTGAGCTTGTCCATCTGCGCCGAAAAGTCGCCGAGCTTGGTCTCATCCTTGAGCAACTCGTTGATGAACTTCTCGATGGTGTCCTGGGTGCGCCGCGGGATGTCCAGCATGCCCTTGATGCCCTGCTTGAGCGCCGAGAAGATGTCCTTGAGCGCCAGTTGCTTGAACTCGTCAGGAATACCGCCCGGGTCGGCCATCAGCTTGTCGACTTCGGCCATCACGCTGTTTTTCTTCAGCTCGCTCTGGGCATCCTTGGCCAGCTCAGGGTCAAGCAGCTCCAGGCTGGACAACAGGCGTGCCACGTCGGACTGGCCTTCGGAATTCTTGCCGGCTTTTTCCAGGTCGTTGAGGTATTCGACGAATTCCAGGCTGGTCAGCTTTTCGTGCAGTTCCTTGGCCAGGGCTTCCTTGTCGCCGCCGCTGACCTTCTCGATGGCGGCGTCCATCTCGGCCTGGTATTCCTTGCCGATCTTGTCCTTTTCGCCGTTGCCGTTGGCGAACAGCTCGGCCAACGCCTTGTCGATGTTGTCGCCGTTGAGAATATCTTGCATGTCGGCATCGGTGAGGGTTTCACCTTCGTCATCGAACTTGCGCCACGACTCGGCGCCTCGCGGGTCTTCGACGTAAGGCGTGATGGTGCGACCGCTTTCCATGGCGGCCTTGGCCTCGATTGCCATCACCAGCTTGTAGATATCGCTGTTCTTGTCGACTTTCTTGTCGTCGACCAGCTTCTGGTACTTGTCCATCAGGTTCTTGGTGGCCAGCTCAACCACCGTCAGGTCGGCGGAATCCTTGTCCTTTTCATCCGACTTCACGCCGGTCGGCTTGCTGAGAATGTCCAGATCGTCGAGGTTGCCCATGCCGTTCTCGTCACGGATCTTCTGCACGTCGTCCTGCACATTGCTGCTGTTGATCTCCGCAACCCGGTCGTACAGCTCTTTGTTCTGGAATTCGGAGACCACGTATTTCTTGCCGTCGCGGGTTTCGAACTGAATGACACCACTGCCGAATTCGTCCCTGTTGCCGGTCAGCACAATGTCGTGCTCGGCGATGTAAAGATCCTCGCCTGCAACTTCACGTCCGTTGTTTTCGGCCCGGTCTTCCACAATCACGCGCGACAGGCCCATCTGTTGCGCGGAGGTAAACAGCTCCGGCGTCAGCGCCTTGGATACCGTGATTTTTTCGCCGTCGTGGGTCACGAGCGTCACGACCTCGGCGGTTTCCAGCTGGCCTTGCCACTCGAAGTTCTTGATGTCGCCCCAGGCCGGCAGCTCGGTATTGCGGTCGGCGATGGTGTTGCCGCCGTCAATGGCCTTGTCGACCTGGGCCTTCTGGCTGGGCGACTGATTCAGGCTGTTGAGCTGGGTGAGGAATTTGAACAGTTGCGGATTGGTCGAGGCAGCGACGACAACGCCTTGACCGTCGCGCTCGTAATGCATGTCGCCGTTTTCCATGACCGAAACCTTGGTGCCCTGAATGGGCGGCCAGGTTTCGTTATCGGTGGCCGTGCGATCCGGTTTCTTCGAGTCATTGGCCTTGGCAACGAAAAGGCTGCGTTTGATCCGGGACTCGAAATCGGTACTGCCATCACGTGGGGTATCGGTGGTCGGACGAACGTTCATCAGCAAGCGCCTCGCAAGGTAAGGCTGACCTCACCAGGCAAGGCAGCGAAAGAAGAGTGCGAAAAGGACTTCGCCGATTCTCTCTGTGATCGCCTGTAAATTGCTGTGAAACGTTGTGATTAACGGCTAACTGATGGCTTTATAATGGCGCTTGCCATGCCGCTGTTCAGCGGGCCTGCCACTGCCGCAGCCACTCAAGGCCTTGCGAGGTATCACCCTTGGGGCGGTACTCGCAGCCGATCCAGCCGGTGTACCCCAAGCGGTCGATTTCCTCGAACAACGAGTTGTAGTTCAACTCGCCCAGGTTCGGCTCGTGGCGATCCGGAACGCCGGCGATCTGGATGTGGCCGATGCCCGCGAAGTCGCGACGCAGCTTGCTGATCAGGTCGCCTTCGACGATCTGGCAGTGGTAGCAATCGAACTGCACCTTCAGGTTGTCGGCACCCACCTGCTTGCAGATGTCCTGCGCCTGATCCTGACGGTTGAGGAAAAAATCCGGCATGTCACGGGTGTTGATCGGTTCGATCAGGATCGTGACGCCGGCGGCCTTGGCCTGCTTCGCAGCGAACGCCAGGTTTTCCAGATACACCGCTTGATGGCGCTGGCGCAGGTCTTCATTGGGCAACAGACCGGCCATGACGTGCACCTTGTCGTTGCCCAGCACCTGAGCGTATTCCAGCGCACGTTCTACGCCGCTGCGAAATTCCGCTTCACGGCCAGGCAGCGACGCGATGCCGCGTTCGCATGCGTCCCAGTCGCCGGGCGGCGCATTGAACAGCGCCTGCACCAGGCCGTTATCGTCCAGGCGCTGCTTGAGTTCCTGGGGGTTGTAGGCGTAGGGGAACAGGTACTCGACCGCGGCGAAGCCGTCGGCAGCGGCCGCAGCAAAGCGATCGAGAAAGTCATGCTGTGGGTACAGCATGCTGAGGTTGGCAGCGAAACGAGGCATGTTGGCTCCAGTGCATTCAAGAGGTCAGACGAAAGGCCAAAGCAGCAGGGTGATCGCAAAAGCCAGCGTACCCAGCAGCGTGACCAGCACGGTCCAGGTGCGCAAGCCGTCGGCGACGTTCAGGCCGGCCAGCTTGGTGAACATCCAGTAACCGGCGTCATTGATGTGCGACATCGCCAGACCGCCGCCGCCCATGGCCAGACACAGCAAGGCCATATGATTGGCGCTCAGGTCCAGGGTCGCGATCAGCGGGCTCAGAATGCCGGCGGTGGTCACCAGCGCAACGGTAGTCGAACCCTGGACCGCGCGCAGCAGCAGAGTCAGCAGGAAGCCCAGCGCCAGAACGGGAAGACCGGTGGTGCGCAGGGCTTCGGAGACGACGGCACCGATGCCGGTATCCACCAGCACTTTGCCGAACACGCCGCCGGCACCGGCAATCAGGATCACCATGGCGACACCCGGCAGCGCCGAGCCGATCACGTCGGACACCTGGGTGCGGCTCCAGCCACGGCGCGAGCCCAGCAGCCAGGCGCACAGCAGGGTGTCGATCAACAGCGCCACCAGTGGCGCACCGAGCACGGTGAGGACTGCGCGCAGCATCGAATCGGCGGGCAGCAAGGTGGTCGCCAGCGTACCCAGCAGGATCAGGACGATCGGCAGCAGGATCAGCGCGATGATCAGGCCGAAACCCGGCGCCGGTGCAGGCGGCAGCTTGGCGGCCAGGCTACCGGCGGTTTCTTCGACAGTGCTGCTCTGGGCGTGGCTGGCTTCCGTGGTGGTGGAATAATCGTTACGCGCCCAGGCTTGCAGGTCTTCGTTGGTGACGTGCGGGCCATAGACTTCAGCGCGGATGTCATCGGTCATCGGGTAGGTCTTGCGAGTCATGCGACCGGCGACGAAATAACCGATCACGCACAGCGCTGCCACGATCGGGATGCCGAACATCAGCACCCGACCCAGGTCGGCGCCCAACTGGCTGGCTGCCGCGACTGCGCCGGGGTGCGGCGGCAGGATGGCGTGTACGGCCAGCAGCGCTGCACACATCGGCAGGGCAAAGATCAGCAGTGGCTTGCGTGCCGCACGGGCCACGCCGTAGGCCAATGGCATGAGAATGATCACGCCGACTTCGAAGAACACTGGAATGCCGACCATGAAGCCGGCCACGGTCAGGGCCAGCGGCGTGCGCTTGTTGCCGAAGCGGTCAATGAGCGTGCGGGCCAGCGCTTCTGCGCCGCCGGACAGCTCGATGATTCGCCCGATCATCGCGCCCAGGGCAATGATGATCGCGATATGGCCAAGGGTCTTGCCCATCCCGCCTTCGATGGTGGCGACCAGATCCGCAGGTTTAACCCCGGCGACCAGCGCCACGATGATGCTGACCAGCATCAGGGCCACGAAGGGCTGGAACTTGTACTTGAGGACCAGGAACAGCAGCAGTGCGATGCCCGCACCGGCAACGATCATCAACATCAATGGCGTCATGCCCAAGCGCTCCCGCAGTGAGTGAGCGAGACAAGCGACAGGCAAAATCCGACAGCGTGAGAACGGGGATAAGTCATGCGTTGCGTTCCTGTTGTTATTGTTTTCCGGCGGCGCCGGCATTGCTGAATCGGGAATGGCCGGGAGACGGCAAGACGTCTCCTGGCCGTGGGGCGTGGGTTACCACTTGGCGCCGAATACCTGGCGCAGCTCGTCCAGTGCAGCCGGCCCGAGCGGCGTCGGCCTGGGATCGGTCATCAGCCACAGGCGAGCGGTTTCCTCCAGCTCTTCCAGTGCGTAGCAGGCTTTGGCGACCGAGCTTTCCCAGACCACCGGGCCGAGGCGTTCGAGCATCACGCCGCGCACACTGTTGGCCAGTTGCGCGACACGCTCGGCCACCACCGGCGAGCCGGGGCGCTGGTAAGGAATCAGCGGGATATGCCCGACTTTCATCACCTGATAAGGCGTCAGCGGCGGCAGGATATCGTCGTCCTGCCAGACCCCGGCCAGGGTCAGCGCGACCAGATGCGTCGAATGGGTATGTACGACGCCGCCGACTTGCGGATTGCGGTCATACACCTGACGGTGCAGCGCCAGCGTCTTGGATGGCTTGCTGCCCGAAACCCATTCGCCGGCCAGATTGACCTTGGCGATGTCCTCGGGGTTGAGGCGACCCAGGCACGCATCGGTAGGCGTGATCAGCCAGCCATCATCGAGACGGGCGCTGATGTTGCCGGCGCTGCCGACCGTGTAGCCACGGCCATACAGCAAGCGGCCGACATCGCAGATTTCCTGGCGCAAGGCCTGTTCATCGATCATCGGGCTTCTCCCGCCAGTTGCTTGAGGGCCTTGTCGAAGAAGTCTCGCGCACCGAAGTTGCCGGATTTGAGAGCCAGGGCCAATGGTTGCGAACCGCTGCTGATCGTTGCCGGAACGCCCGGATCGATCTGCGCGCCGATCTGCAGCAAGTGCACGCCGAGCGCCTGCACCACGGCGCCGGACGTCTCGCCACCGGCTACCACGAAGCGCCGCACACCCGCGTCCAGCAGACCTTTGGCGATCTGGCCCAGCGCGTCTTCGACCATGGCGCCGGAACGCTCGACACCCAGCTCTTTCTGCACGGCTTTGACTTCATCCGGTGTGCTGGTGGCATAGATCAGCACGGTTTGCCCGGCATCTCGGGCAAACGCGATGGCCTGCTCGACCACCGGCTTGCCGGCGGCCAGCTCCAGCGGGTTGATGCGCAGCGCAGGGCGATTGCTTTCCAGCCAGGCGGCCACCTGGCCGTTGGTGGCGACCGACGCGCTGCCGGCGAGCACCACCTCACCACCGGCCACGGCGATGACTTGGGCTGCATCGATATCCCGCAGTTTGCCGGCTTTGCGGAAGTTGCCCGGCAGGCCCAGCGCCAGGCCCGAACCGCCGGTCAACAGCGGCAGGTCGGCACAGGCCTCGCCCAGGGTGTACAGGTCTGCATCGCTGAGGGCATCGGCAATCGCCATGCCCACACCATCAGCGCGCAGTTCGGCGATTTTTTCGCGGACTTTGGCAGCGCCTTGGGAAACGGTGTCGTAACGCAGCAGGCCGACTTTCCTGCCGGTTTGCGCTTGCAGCACGCGCACCAGATTGGCATCGGTCATGGGCGTGAGCGGGTGATTCTGCATGCCCGATTCGCTGAGCAACTGGTCGCCGACGAACAGATGACCACGGAAAATGGTGCGACCGTTTTCAGGGAACGCCGGGCAGGCGAGGGTGAAGTCACTGCCGAGCTTTTCCAGCAGGGCTTCGCTGACCTGGCCAATGTTGCCGGCCGCAGTCGAATCGAAGGTCGAACAGTATTTGAAAAAGATCTGCTCGCAGCCGCGCTCGCGCAGCCATTCCAGCGCCGCGAGGGATTCTTCCACGGCTTCGCTGGTGGGCGTGGTGCGCGACTTGAGCGCGATGACGATGGCGTCCGCATCCAGGCCGGCCGCCATTTCAGCGCTGGGGATGCCGATGCTCTGCACGGTACGCATGCCGCCACGGACCAGCATGTTGGCCAGATCGGTAGCGCCGGTGAAATCGTCGGCGATGCAGCCCAGCAACGGGCGAGAGGAAGTCGAAGTCATGGCGGTTCCTCAGGCTTTGGCTTTGGGCAGGTCGATGCCTGGGAAAATCTTGATCACGGCGGAGTCGTCTTCACGGCCGAAGCCTGCGCTGGACGCTTGCATGAACATCTGGTGCGCGGTAGCGGACAGCGGCAGCGGGAATTTGCTGGTACGTGCGGTATCCAGTACCAGGCCCAGGTCCTTGACGAAGATATCCACGGCCGACAGCGGCGTGTAATCGGCGTTGAGGATGTGCGGCACGCGGTTCTCGAACATCCAGGAGTTGCCGGCGCTGTTGGTAATGACTTCATACAGCGCGTCGGCGTCGACACCTTCGCGCAGGCCCAGCGCCATGGCTTCGGCACTGGCGGCGATGTGCACGCCGGCCAGCAGCTGGTTGATGATCTTGACCTTGGAACCCAGGCCGTGGACGTCGCCCAGGCGATAGACCTTGCCGGCCATGCCATTGAGGATGGCTTCGGCCTTGGCGTAGGACTCGGCCGGGCCGGAGGTCATCATGGTCATCTCGCCCGAAGCGGCCTTGGCGGCGCCACCGGAAATCGGCGCGTCGAGGTACAGCAGGTTCTGCGCGGCCAGGCGCTCGCCCAGTTCGATGGCGAAGGTCGGCGCGACGGTGGCGCAACCGATCACCAGGCTGCCGGGGCGCAGCGCGCCGATGGCGCCGTTGTCGCCGAACAATACGGTTTCAGTCTGCTCGGCGTTGACGACCACGGTGATGATCACATCGCACGCAGCGGCCATGGCAGCCGGGGATTCACACGCGACGCCGCCTTCCTGAGCGAAGGCTTCGGTAACGCTGGTGCGCACGTCGCAGGCATGTACCTTGAAGCCGCTACGCAACAGGGAGCGGGCAATGCCCAGGCCCATTGCACCCAAGCCGATAACGCCAACGTTCTGAGTGTTCATGCAGTAATCCTCGAGTCAGTGCCGATGCTCGTCGTGCCAGCATACGGACGATATTGTTCTGATCTGTGAATCCGATAGTGAACTCATGAGTGAATAATGTGAAGTCTTTTTTGTTTTTAACAAATATTCACATAGTGTGTTTTTTCGGCAGGCACAAAAAAGCCCCTGCGTGAGGGGCTTGATAGGGACTGTATTGGGGGAGTGAGCTTGCTCAATCTGCGTTAGCGTTTGCCACCCACTGGCGCGAGCAGCAATTCGATGCGTTGCTTGCGAATCCCGTCGGCCGCCGCTTCGGCCAGCGCCGCGTCGGTGATGATGGTGTCGAACTGGTCCAGCCCGGCGATCTTGTACATGCCGAAGGTGCCGTATTTGGAGCTGGTGGCGATCAGGACTGTCTGCGAAGCCGATTGCATGGCGGCCTGCTTGACCTCGACCTTCAATGCCGAGGGCGTGGTGGTGCCGCGCTGCAAATCCCATGAGCTGGTGGACATGAACGCCACATCCGTCGCCAGTTGGCGCAACGTGGCCGCAGCCAGCCCGCCGACGCTCGACTGGTTCGGGTGGTCCAGCAAGCCGCCGGTGTGGATCACGTCCACGTGCGTGGCGTCAGCCAACGCGTTGACGATGCCGAAATCGTTGGTCACCACCGTCATGCCGGACAGCGCGACGATGTAGGGCACGATTTCCAGCGTGCTGGTGCCTGCATCCAGGTAAATCGTCATGTCCGGATGCAGCAAGCCCGCCGCCAGCCGCGCCATGGCCTGCTTGTGCGGCAGTTCCACCACAGCCTTGGACTGATGGCTCGGCTCGCTGTGTACCTGGCTGACGATGCGCACCCCGCCGGTCACCGAATAGGCACGCCCTTCCTGCTCCAGCAGCGCGATATCGCGACGGATGGTCATGTGCGAGCAGTCGAACATCTCCATCAACTGATGCACGCTGAGCACCTGATGTTTGCGCAGTTCGCGCAGCATCAGTTCGCGGCGCTGATCGGGGATCATCGGTGCGCCGCCGGCAATGGCGACTTCCTCGTCGGTGGACATTCCAGCTCCTGGGCATCATGGGACCGCTGCGGCAGGCAGGCGGTCCCGGCATCTTAGCCAATCGCTCCGGCAATGGAAGCGCCTTGGGCATACACGGCTAGTGGGAAGCGTCCTGCGGCGCGGCTGCGCCAGTGACCGAGCGCACCAGTTTGCCGATGCTCAGGCCCTGAAGCAGGATCGACAAAAGCACCACGATGTAGGTGATGCTCAGCAGCAGGTCGCGCTCCGGTCCGGTGGGCAGCGCCAGGGCCAGGGCCACCGAAACGCCGCCACGCAGACCGCCCCAGGTCAGGATGCGGATGGTGCCCTGCGGCACCTTGCGCCAGCGGCGCAGCAACAGAATCGCCGGAGCCACGGTCACGAAGCGCGACAGCAGAATCGCCACCGCCAGCAGGCTCGCGGCACCCAGATGCAACCACGAGAATGGCAGCAGCAACAGCTCCATGCCGATCAGCGCGAACAGCAAGGCGTTGAGCATGTCATCGAGCAATTCCCAGAAGCCGTCCATGTAGCGACGGGTCATGTCGTTCATCGCCAGATTGCGCCCCAGGTTACCGATGATCAGGCCGGCCACGACCATCGCAATCGGGCCGGACACATGCAGCTCCGACGCCATGGCCGAGCCGCCGATCACCAGGGCCAAAGTCAGCATCACTTCGATCTGGTGCTGTTCGATGCTCTTGATCATCAGATAGACCGCGTAGCCGATCAGCGCGCCGAACGCGATGCCGCCGATGGCTTCATGCACGAACAGCCACGCGGTTTCGCCCACGGTCGGCGTTTCACCCAGTTGCGCAATGCCCAGCAGAACGGTGAACACCACCACTGCGGTGCCATCGTTGAACAGCGACTCGCCGACGATGGTGGTCTTGAGCGGCTTGGACGCATTGGCGGTGCGCAACACCCCGAGCACGGCAATCGGGTCGGTCGGCGAAATCAAGGCGCCGAACAGCAGGCAGTAGAGCGGGCTGACGTGCCAGCCGAACAGGGCGAAGATCCAGTACGCCAAAGCTCCGATCACCGTGGTGGCGATCAACACGCCGAAGGTCGCCAGCAGCCCGATGGGCCAACGGTAGCTGCGCAGGTCGGAAAGATTGACGTGCAGCGCGCCGGCGAACAGCAGGAACGACAGCATCCAGTTCATCAGCAGGTCGCCGAAATCGATCTGGCCGATCAATTGCTGGACGTGTTCTTCAAGCCCAGGGAAGCCCATGACGCTCAGGCCTTGCAGAATCAGCGAAAACACCAGCGCGGTGACCATCACCCCGATCGTGGGAGGCAGGCCGATGAAGCGGAAGTTCACATAGGTCAGTAGCGAGGTAAGGCAGATAAAAGCAGCAGCGAGTTCAAGCATCCGTATTCCCGTAGTTCCAATTCAAATCCTGCCCGGCAGTGGTGGTCTGTGTATTGCCGGGCGTTACTGGGATGTGCCGGCGCGCAGGTTGGGCACATCTCGTGATGCGTTGCAGGGTGAGCGTTGACCGCGTGATCGCGCTGATGTTGCAAAAAAGGTCGTGGGTCGGCACATGGATGAGCGGCGATTCACTCGCCTGCTCACTGTTGAGCGGCTATGCTCGGCACCCCGCCGGATGGGCGGTGCAGGTCCGAGAACCTTTCGCACAGCCCTGGGTTCTTAGCATGTGCCGGTTGTGTCCGGCATGCTTGCAATGAAGTGGAAAACCATAAGGATGAATGTATGACAGTTGCTTTCTGGTGCGTGCTGGTCGCCTTTCTGCTACCCCTGGTCTGTGCGGTAACCGCCAAGGTCGGCAGCGGTAAATTCAAGCCGGGCAACAATCACGATCCGCGCAGCTTCCTCGACAAGCTCGAAGGGTTCCCCAAACGCGCGCATTCCGCACAGTTGAACAGCTACGAGATCAACCCCGCGTTCGCTGCGGCGGTGATCATCGCGCACATCACAGACAATGCATCACTGGTGACCATCGATGTGCTGGCCGTGCTGTTCATCACCAGCCGCCTGCTGTACATCATTTTTTACCTGGCCGACTTGGCTGCGCTGCGCTCCATCGTCTGGATCATCGGGCTGGGGTTGATCATCGGTCTGTTCGGCGTTGCGGCGGTGCCGGCTGCTGCGTGATGCGGGTGTTGTTCGCCAGCAAGCCGGCTCCTGCGGATCAAAGATGCGCCGCGACCCTGCAGGAGCCAGCGTGCTGGCCAATTCCTCACCGCTTCATTCCGCCGGCTGGACCTTTTCCAGCTCGGACTGGGCGTCCTGCAATTCCTTGCGCGACTCCGCAAGCTTGTCCTTGCGCTTGTTGATCCGTTCGGGGTCGCCTTTGGTCATCGCTTTGTTCAGGTCGGTCTGACGGCGGCTGACTTCCCGTTTGGCATCCAGCACTTTCTGTTCACGTTGCTTGAGCAGAGAGGTTTCGGTGCAGTTGGCGTTGACCTCGCTCAGGGCCTTTTCCAGGCCGGCCTGCTGTTGTTTATTGCCCTCGGTCTTGGCTTCCTGGATCTTGCTGCTGATTTCCTGACTCTTGACCAGGCATTCGGAAGCCTGGGGAGCCTGTTCTGCCGCCAGTAGTGGCGTGGCCAGCAATGTGCAGCTGGTGAGCAGAATCAGGGGTGAGAAAAGCTTCATGTGAACTCCTTTGAAACAATGCGTCCGGGCGTATGGAAAACTGATACCCGGCACTGAAAAATACTCAAAATCCATTGATGCCTTGAATACGAAGTTGCGTGCTCAGGGCGTGCACTTGCGGATCGAGAAAAAATGCCCGCAGCGCTGCGGCTCGTCCCGGTCCGATCCCCGGTACGGCCTGCCATTGCTCGGTGGTGCGAGCTGCCAGTTCGCTCCAGTTGCCTGTCAGTGGTGCTCCACCGGTAGGCGGCAGGCCGATGGCAGTGAGCCACGTGTTGAACGGCTGTTGCCGCGCGGTTTGCAGGCTGTCGAGCAGTTTAGCGCTGCTTCGGCTGCCCAAGCCTGGAATGTTAGCAAGCTGAGTGCGATCCAGGGTCATCCAATCGAGCAAGCCGTTGATCTGTCCCGCCTGGATCAACTTGTCCCAGGTGCCGGGACCGACGCCCGACAACTTCAGACCTTGCCTGCCGCCCAGCCAGATGAGCCTGGCGCGAAACTGGCTTTCACAGCCCGGTGTCGGCTGCCAGCAACTGAGCGCATGATAATCGGCGGCTTGCGGAACGTTCAGATGGACCCGTTCGGTCGTGCGCGAAATGACCCCGTCCAGACGCGGTATGGTGAGGCCCGCCAGGCTGACGGCTACCTGGTCGCCCGGACGAATATCCAGAGCCTGCCAGCGTTGCAGCGAACCGACGCTGACCCGGCTGACTTTACGATCATCCAGCCGGATCGGCTTGAGCTCCAGCATGGGTGTGATCTTGCCGCTGCGTCCGATAGTGAAATGGACCTTGCGGACCTCGGCGAGCACCTGCGCGTAAGGGTATTTCCAGGCTGCGATCCAGTAAGGGGCTTTGGCCTGCCAGCGCTCGGCAGGAGGCCGTTCAGCCTGGCGCATGACCACGCCATCAGTGGCGAAGGGCAGCGGGCTGCGATACCAGTGTTCACGCCAGATGCCGGCCTGGGCAAAACCTTGCAGAGGTTCGGTGAAGCGGACGCTGTCCTCGAAACCCAGGGCCTGCAAGCCTGTCAACCGGTCCGCCATGTTCGAAGGCCCATCCGGCCAGTCCCAGACGAACAGGCCGATGTTGGTGCCCTCTTCGGTGGTTATGGTCTTGCGGTTCAATAACCCGGCCACCTTGCTGCGGGCATTGAGGCTGCCGTTGCGAGCCTGAACGTGGGCGTTGAGCTTCCAGTACAACTCACCCTGCAGGACCAGATTCTTCTGCCATGGCAAGCTCTCGGGTATGGCGGCGATCCGCAGCGCATGAGCCATCCAGTCCTGGCCGCGCATCCCGTTACCCCGGCTGATCACCTGCGCCAGCTTGCCGTCCTGGTAAACGAGAGTGACGGCCACGCCGTCGACCTTGGGCTGGATGTACACATCCGATTTGCCCCGTAACCAGGCCCGCACGGCAAGTTCGTCAGGGAGTTTGGTGAGCCCGGTGTGGGGAATCGGATGCACGACCGGCCCGGCCGAGCTGGCGAGCGGGTCATCGATCGGCTCGGGTTGAGAGGCCGGGAAGCAGTTCTTCAGACTGGCAAGGCGTTGCAAGGATTGGTCATAGATCTCGTCGGCGACTTGCCCGATGCCTTGACGGTGATAGCTGTCGTTCCATGCGGTGATCCTGGCTTGCAGCGCCGCGGTCTCGGCGCCGGCTTTTTCGGGCGGCCAGTCAGGGCATGGATTGGCATTGACGCTGATGCAGTACAGCGCGAAAGCCGTGCAGGCGAGCAGGCGGAGAGTGGGCAGCATCGAAGCGTCCTTGCTTGGAAGATGGCCAGGCAAGGCTAGCGGGAGTTGGCGAAGCAGGCAGCAACGAGGTTTTTGCGGGGTTTTTCAGAGTTCTCCAGCCCCTGCACAGCTGCGCAATAAAAAGCCCCCAAGGCTCATGCCGTCGGGGGCTTTTGCTGTAGCGCGAGCGTGTTACAGGCCGGCAGCGGCGCGCAGGGCGTCGGCGCGGTCGGTTTTTTCCCAGGTGAAGGCGGTGAAGGTGTCGTCACCCACGGTCATTTCCACCGGCGTACGACCGAAGTGGCCGTAGGCCGCGGTCGCCTGGTACATCGGGTGCAGCAGGTCGAGCATGGTGGTGATCGCGTATGGACGCAGGTCGAAGGTGTCGCGGACCAGTTTGATGATCTTGTCATCGCTGATCTTGCCGGTGCCGAAGGTGTTCAGCGAGATCGATGTCGGCTGGGCGACGCCGATGGCGTAGGAAACCTGAATTTCGCAACGCTCGGCCAGGCCGGCAGCGACGATGTTCTTGGCCACGTAACGACCGGCGTAAGCAGCGGAGCGGTCGACTTTCGATGGGTCCTTGCCGGAGAACGCGCCGCCACCGTGGCGAGCCATGCCGCCGTAGGTGTCAACGATGATCTTGCGACCGGTCAGGCCGCAGTCGCCTACCGGGCCACCGATGATGAAGTTGCCGGTGGGGTTGATGTGGAACTGGGTGTCCTTGTGCAGCAGCTCGGCCGGGATCACGTGCTTGACGATCAGCTCCATGACGCCTTCGCGCAGGTCCTTGTAGGACACGTCCGGGTTGTGCTGGGTCGACAGCACGATAGCGTCGACGCCGACCACCTTGCCGTTTTCGTAGCGGCAGGTGACCTGCGACTTGGCGTCCGGACGCAGCCACGGCAGCAGGCCGGACTTGCGGGCTTCGGCCTGGCGCTGCACCAGCTGGTGGGAAAAGGTGATCGGAGCCGGCATCAGTACGTCGGTTTCGTTGCTGGCGTAGCCGAACATCAGGCCCTGGTCGCCGGCGCCCTGATCTTCAGGCTTGGTGCGGTCAACGCCCTGGGCGATGTCCACCGACTGCTTGCCGATGATGTTCATCACGCCGCAGGTCGCGCCGTCGAAGCCGACGTCGGAGCTGTTGTAGCCGATATCGAGGATGACGTTACGCACGATGTCTTCCAGATCGACCCACGCCGAAGTGGTGACTTCGCCGGCGATGATCGCGACACCGGTCTTGACCAGGGTTTCGCACGCAACACGGGCGTATTTGTCTTCAGCGATGATGGCGTCCAGAACCGCATCGGAAATCTGGTCGGCGATCTTGTCCGGATGCCCTTCGGACACGGACTCGGAGGTGAAAAGTGAGTAGTCGCTCATCTACGGGTTTCCTGAATTTTACCGATGTGAGTGTCGCCAGCCGGTCGCTGAAAATGGCGGACCTGGATCTGGAAACCATTACGTAAGCCCACGTACAGGCTTTCCCCGGGGACTAGCCCCGCAGCGATGGCCCAACGGGCCAGATCTTCCTGTTCGAACCCCAACCAGAGATCGCCACAGGCCTCCCTGGCCCAGCTCTGATCGTGGCTGCACAATTCTGTTATCAGCAGACTGCCGCCCGGTCGCACATGCCCGGCCAGTTGTTTCAAGGCTTCGGCCGGTGCGGCGAGATGGTGAAGCACCATGTTCAAGACGACGCAGTCGACATGCACTTTAGCGTCTGCCAGTGCATCGGCCAGTCGCAGCTCTACATTAGCCAGCGCCAGACGCGTGCACACCTCCCGCGCCAGTTCGAGCATGGCCGGGCTGTTGTCCATGGCCGTGACGTGCTGAAAACGGCGGGCCAGCTCCGGCAGAAAACCACCGTCGCCCGGCCCGACTTCCAGCGCCGTGGCGGCCTGGCCGAAGCTCAGCTTGTCGAGCAGTGACAACAGGCTTTCGCGGTATTGAGCCAGTCCTGCGATCAGGTCCTGCTGGGCGCGAAATTTCTCTGCGGTGCGGGCGAAAAAATCCTGGCTGGCCAGTGCTCGTTGCCGATGCACCACGTCGATCCGCTCCAGCACGTCACCCGGCAAGGTCAGCGTGTCGATTTCTTCGAGCAGGGCGGCATGCAACCTGCCGCCCGGTCGTTGGGTGTGGGGCAGGGCGCGGCGATAGAAAATCGCATTGCCTTCACGCCGGGTCGCCACCAGTTCGGCCTGGGCCAGCACCTTGAGGTGGTGGCTCATGCCCGACTGACCAATGGCGAAGATCTGCGCCAGTTCCAGCACGCCGAACGAATCGTTGGCCAGTGCGCGCAGCACATTCAGCCGCAGAGGATCGCCGCCGGCCTTGCACAGGGCAGAGAGGTCGTCGCAGTCGTCATGGCGAAGGGCGGGTGCTGGCAGGTTCATAAGCAACGCAGTCTAGAGAGCCATCCGGCGGTCCGCAAGGCCAATATCAAAAAGTTTTGATATTGATGAGCGGCGGCTTTTGGGCCTGCGCTACGCTGCCGGTTTGAGGGCGATAGGGGCATATGCGGCCGAATAACTGCCTCATCGCCGGAAAAAACATTCTATGGTTACCAGTCTGTCATTGCCCCCGGAGAGTCCCTGAGGGAAAATGGCCGTCTTTTTCCGATCCCATTCTTTCATTCCCAGGAGATCAGCGATGCCAAGCCGTCGTGAGCGTGCCAACGCCATTCGTGCCCTCAGCATGGATGCCGTGCAAAAAGCCAACAGCGGCCATCCCGGTGCCCCCATGGGCATGGCGGATATCGCCGAAGTTCTTTGGCGCGACTATCTGAAGCACAACCCGGCCAACCCGGCGTTCGCAGACCGCGACCGTTTCATCATGTCCAACGGGCATGGTTCGATGCTGATCTACTCGCTGCTGCACCTGACCGGCTACGACCTGTCCATCGACGACCTGAAGAATTTCCGCCAGCTGCACAGCCGCACGCCGGGTCACCCGGAATTCGGCTACACGCCGGGTGTTGAAACCACCACCGGCCCGCTGGGCCAGGGTTTCGCCAACGCCGTCGGTTTTGCCGCCGCCGAGAAAACCCTCGCCGCCCAGTTCAACCGTCCGGGCCACGATATCGTTGACCACAACACTTACGTGTTCATGGGCGACGGCTGCATGATGGAAGGTATCTCCCACGAAGTGGCGTCGCTGGCCGGCACCCTGCGCCTGGGCAAGCTGATCGCCTTCTACGACGACAACGGCATCTCCATCGACGGCGAAGTCGAAGGCTGGTTCACCGATGACACGCCCAAGCGCTTCGAGTCCTACGGCTGGCAGGTGATCCGCAACGTCGACGGTCACGATGCCGATGAAATCAAGACCGCCATCGACACCGCTCGCAAGAGCGAGCAGCCGACGCTGATCTGCTGCAAGACCACCATCGGCTTCGGTTCGCCGAACAAGCAGGGCAAGGAAGAATCCCACGGCGCGCCGCTGGGTGCCGACGAAATCGCCCTGACCCGCGCCGCACTGAAATGGAACCACGGTCCTTTCGAAATCCCGGCGGATATCTACGCCCAGTGGGATGCGAAAGAAAAAGGCCTGGCCGCCGAAGCAGAATGGGATCAGCGTTTCGCGGCTTACTCCGCTGCGTTCCCTGAGCTGGCCAACGAGTTCATCCGGCGCATGAGCGGCGAGCTGCCGGTCGATTTCGCCGAGAAGTCGGCCGCCTACGTCGCCGAAGTCAACGCCAAGGGCGAGACCATCGCCAGCCGCAAGGCCAGCCAGAACGCCTTGAGTGCATTCGGTCCGTTGCTGCCTGAAATCCTGGGCGGCTCCGCTGACCTGGCCGGCTCCAACCTGACCATCTGGAAGGGCTGCAAGAGCATCACCGGCGAAGACGCCAACGGCAACTACCTGCATTACGGCGTGCGCGAATTCGGTCAGGCTGCCATGATGAACGGCATCGCCCTGCACGGCGGTTTCGTCCCATACGGCGCCACCTTCCTGATCTTCATGGAATACGCTCGCAACGCAGTGCGCATGGCCGCACTGATGAAGAAACGTGTGATCCATGTATTCACCCACGACTCCATCGGTCTGGGCGAAGACGGCCCGACGCACCAGCCGATCGAACAGCTGACCAGCCTGCGTACCACGCCGAACCTGGACACCTGGCGTCCGGCCGACGCCGTGGAATCGGCAGTCGCCTGGAAATACGCCATCGAGCGTAATGATGGCCCGTCGGCATTGATCTTCTCGCGTCAGAACCTGCCGCACCAGAAGCGTGACGATGCGCAGTTGGCCGACATCGCTCGCGGTGGTTACGTGCTGCGCGACTGTGTCGGCGAGCCTGAACTGATCCTGATCGCTACCGGTTCGGAAATCGGTCTGGCCGTCGAGGCATTCGATGCCCTGACCGCGCAAGGTCGCAAGGTTCGCGTGGTTTCCATGCCGTGCACCAGCGTGTTCGAAGCCCAGGACCCAGGCTACAAGCAGTCGGTCCTGCCGCTGCAGGTCAGCGCGCGTATCGCCATCGAAGCCGCACACGCCGACTACTGGTACAAGTACGTCGGTCTGGAAGGCCGCGTGATCGGCATGACCACCTTCGGCGAGTCGGCCCCTGCGCCTGCGCTGTTCGAAGAGTTCGGCTTCACGCTGGAAAACGTGTTGAGCACGGCAGAAGAGCTGCTGGAAGACTAAAAGCAACGACCTGTACTTGTGGGAGCGGACTTGTCCGCGAATGAAGCTACGCGGCGCCTCTGGCACAGCGCGTGGTTTACTTCGCGGCCAAGTCCGCTCCCACAATAGACTCCCGAGAACCCCATGCCCCAGCCCCGCCCCTACAAAGTTGCTCTGAACGGTTACGGCCGCATCGGTCGTTGCGTCGTGCGCGCGTTATGTGAGCGTGGGGCAAAGGCGGGTTTCGAAGTCGTTGCCATCAACGACCTGGCCGACATGGCCAGCCTTGAATACCTCACGCGCTTTGACTCCACCCACGGCCGGTTTCCCGGCGAAGTGCGGGTCGAAGGCGATTATCTGCACATCAACGACCACCGGATTCGCGTGCTGCGCAGCCCGGCGCCCGAAGGCATTGATTGGGCCGCCCTGGAAGTCGACCTGGTGCTGGAGTGCTCCGGCGTCTACAACACCCGGGAAGACGGCCAGCGCTTTCTCGATGCTGGCGCGCCGCGTGTGTTGTTCTCACAGCCGATGGCCAGTGAGCGTGATGTCGACGCCACCGTCGTGTTCGGCGTCAACCAGCAGAACCTGACCGGCAACGAGTTGCTGGTGTCCGCTGCGTCCTGCACCACCAATTGCAGCGTGCCGCTGTTGCGACTGCTGGATCAGACGCTGGGTCTGGATTACGTCACCATCACCACCATCCATTCGGCAATGAACGACCAGCCGGTGATCGACGCTTATCACCATGAGGATTTGCGTCGTACGCGCTCGGCTTTCCAGTCGATCATTCCGGTGTCCACCGGGCTTGCCCGCGGAATTGAGCGGCTGCTCCCGGAACTTGCGGGCCGAATTCAGGCCAAAGCAGTTCGCGTACCGACGGTCAACGTCTCGTGTCTGGATATCACGCTGCAAACCACGCGTAATACCGATGCTGTCGAGATCAACCGCATCTTGCGCGAAGCCGCCACCCGCGGCCCGCTCAAGGGCTTGCTGGCGTATACCGAATTGCCGCATGCCAGTTGTGATTTCAACCATGACCCGCATTCGGCCATCGTCGATGCCAGTCAGACTCGCGTTTCCGGCCCAAGGCTGGTCAACGTGCTGGCCTGGTTCGACAACGAATGGGGTTTTGCCAATCGAATGCTCGACGTCGCGGACCACTTCCTGCGCGTCGCGGACCAACAACAGTAAAAACAGGAACGCCTCATGACCGTGTTGAAGATGACCGACCTCGATCTGCAAGGTAAGCGTGTACTGATCCGCGAAGACCTCAACGTCCCGATCAAGGACGGCGCTGTCAGCAGCGACGCGCGCATCCTCGCTTCGCTGCCGACCATCAAGCTGGCGCTGGAGAAAGGCGCAGCCGTCATGGTCTGCTCGCACCTGGGGCGGCCGACCGAAGGCGAGTTTTCGGCCGAGAACAGCCTCAAGCCGGTTGCCGAATACCTGAGCAAGGCGTTGGGCCGTGACGTGCCGCTGGTCGCCGAATACCTGGACGGCGTAGACGTCAAGCCGGGCGACGTCGTGCTGTTCGAGAACGTGCGCTTCAACAAGGGCGAGAAAAAGAACGCCGACGAGCTGGCCCGGAAATACGCCGCGCTGTGCGACGTGTTCGTCATGGACGCGTTCGGCACCGCGCACCGCGCCGAAGGCTCCACCCACGGCGTGGCCAAGTTCGCCAAAGTCGCAGCGGCTGGTCCGTTGCTGGCGGCTGAACTGGATGCCTTGGGCAAGGCGCTGGGCGCTCCGGCCCAACCGATGGCCGCCATCGTTGCCGGTTCCAAGGTCTCGACCAAGCTCGATGTGCTCAACAGCCTGAGCGCCATCTGCAACCAGTTGATCGTCGGTGGCGGCATTGCCAATACGTTCCTGGCTGCGGCCGGTCACAAAGTCGGCAAGTCCCTCTATGAGCCGGACCTGCTGGACACCGCCCGCGCCATCGCCGCCAAGGTCAGCGTGCCGTTGCCGGTAGACGTGGTGGTTGCCAAGGCGTTTGCCGAGGACGCAGAAGCGACCGTCAAGCTGATCGCCGACGTCGCCGATGACGACATGATTCTCGACATTGGTCCGCAGACCGCTGCACAGTTCGCCGAACTGTTGAAATCTTCCAGGACTATCCTGTGGAACGGCCCGGTCGGCGTGTTCGAATTCGATCAGTTCGGCGAAGGTACCAAGACGCTGGCCAAGGCCATTGCCGAAAGCCCGGCGTTCTCCATCGCCGGTGGCGGTGACACGCTGGCGGCAATCGACAAGTATGATGTCGCGCAGCAGATTTCCTACATCTCCACCGGTGGCGGCGCGTTCCTCGAATTCGTGGAAGGCAAGGTCCTGCCGGCGGTGGAAATGCTTGAACAACGCGCCAAGGGCTGATTTGCGGCATTGGCAAGGGAGTGGCAGATGGTAAGGGCATTACCGTTGTTTTTCATGGCCGGCGCATTGGTCGGTTGTGCAAGCGGTCCTGTGGCCGACGAAGCTGAGTCTGCTCCAGAGGCCCGGTTGCTTCAGCTCAGCTGTTACCAGGCCGGATGGCAGGCCGAGACCGTGCCGGTCATCTACAAGCGCGGTGGACGCGAGGTGTGGGATCGTTACGAATTCATGCCTCAGGTCGGCAACGTCGCCTGTCGCTGACCGGTTCTGGAAGCGTTGTCGGCAACATCTGTGCAGTGTGGCGGTCTTTAAAGGGTGGATTACTTTCCGAGAAAGGAGTTTCGCCATGAAAATCGCCGCCCTGGCTCTTGTGAGTTGCTTTGTAGTAGCAGGCTGTACCGGTTCTGGCACTCACGCCAAGACCTGTGAAGTATTCAGCCCGGCCTCCGTGGATGTACCGACGACCGACAACGCCCAGCGTGTTGAGGCGCGGGTCACCGGCGAGCCGGCCGATGATCGTAATCAGGAACAGAACTGCCCCTGACAGACTGCGGCGCTCGCCGAGCGCCGGTTTCGCCGGGCAGGCCAGGAGATGTAATGAAAGGCTTGTTGGCTCTTGTGGGCTTGGCGATGCTGGGCGGTTGTGCGAGCAGCGGTGCTCCGCAGCAGGGCGACCCCTGGAACCATTGGCGTTGCGACAGCATGGCCGAGGTTCATTGGCGGTTCATCGATTCCAGCGAGAAGCAGGTCGATGTACGCCTGAACGAAAGCGACCAGGTGGTCAGGTTGCAGGCCGAACCGGGCGCCGCCAGTGGCATGCTCTACAGCAACAACGTGTTGGCGTTCGTCAACAAGGGTAACGAAGGCGTGATTTATTGGGACGCCACCAATGATTTGATCGGTCGCGGCTGCAAAGCCAGGTAATACGCAGCCGATGCATCACCCGCACGGCAGCGCTGCTGCGGCGTATAACTTGAACAGCAGCCGCCACTACGGCAGGCTTGCACGATTAACGACCCTACCGGGAGAGAACGAGACAATGGCACTTATCAGCATGCGCCAGATGTTGGACCACGCAGCCGAATTCGGTTACGGCGTTCCAGCCTTCAACGTAAACAACCTGGAACAGATGCGCGCCATTATGGAAGCGGCCGACAAGACCGACTCCCCGGTGATCGTTCAGGCTTCGGCCGGTGCCCGCAAATACGCCGGTGCCCCGTTCCTGCGTCACCTGATCCTGGCCGCTGTCGAAGAATTCCCGCATATCCCGGTCGTCATGCACCAGGATCACGGCACCAGCCCGGACATTTGCCAGCGCTCGATCCAGTTGGGCTTCAGCTCGGTCATGATGGACGGTTCCCTGGGTGTCGACGGCAAGACGCCGACCACCTACGAATACAACGTCGACGTGACCCGTCGCGTCGTCGCTTTCGCCCACGCCTGCGGCGTGTCGGTCGAAGGTGAGCTGGGTGTGCTGGGTTCGCTGGAAACCGGCATGGCCGGTGAAGAAGACGGCGTGGGTGCCGAAGGCATTCTGGATCACAGCCAGATGCTGACCGACCCAGAAGAAGCCGCTGACTTCGTGAAGAAGACTCAGGTCGATGCCCTGGCGATCGCCATCGGCACCAGCCACGGTGCGTACAAGTTCACCAAGCCGCCTACCGGCGACATCCTGGCGATCGAACGCATCAAGGAAATCCACAAGCGCATTCCGAACACTCACCTGGTGATGCACGGTTCCTCTTCCGTTCCTCAGGAATGGCTGAAGATCATCAACGAGTACGGCGGCGACATCAAGGAAACCTACGGCGTGCCGGTTGAAGAAATCGTCGAAGGCATCAAGTACGGCGTGCGCAAGGTCAACATCGACACCGACCTGCGTCTGGCGTCCACCGGTGCCATCCGCGAGTTCATGGCCAAGAACCGCAGCGAGTTCGACCCGCGCAAGTACCTGGCCAAGACCGTGACTGCCATGCGCGATGTCTGCATCGCACGTTACGAAGCGTTCGGCACTGCCGGCAATGCGTCCAAGATCAAGCCGATCTCCCTGGATGCCATGTTCGAGCGCTACGCGCGCGGTGAGCTGGATGCCAAGATCAACTAAGTTGATCAGGTATAAAAAACCCGCAGAGATGCGGGTTTTTTTATGGGACAGATCCCGTGAAGCTGGACTCGATCCGTGGGAGGGAGCCACCTGTCTTTAACTTCTCGCCCGACAGCGGTGCCTGACACACTGCTGTCGCCAGCAAGCTGCCTCGCACAATTATTGCGGTGCGCAACAGGTACCGCGGTCGCTGCGAATCTGTGGGAGGGAGCTTGCTCGCGACTGCGATATAACTGCGCGTGCAACAGTGCCTGACACACTGCTGTCGCCAGCAAGCTGCCTCGCACAGTATTTCGTCGTTCTTGAGAACATGACGCGTCAGATGCCCTTCATCAGCCCCGCGCACGCCGTCTTGAAGGCTTCGTGCTGATATTTGTTCAAGGTGTCGGGCAGGGCGAACTGGTGTTTCTTGTTCTGGGCATTGATGGTCTGGGGCGAGATCAGCACCACGTCGCAATCGGTGATCAACTGCAACACGGTCTCGATCTTGAACGTGGTCGGGCCGCCAGCGAATTCGCCCTTCTTGCTGCGTTTCTTGATGGCGATATGGCTGATGCCGTTCTCGCGCAGGAAACTGGCGATCTGTGCCGCGAACGCCTTGACGTTGGCGGCTTCGTCGTCGTCCGCGAGCGCCAGCTTCCGGGTTGCCAGAGGCAGATGCGACATGCCGCTGCCGGTACGGGTGGCCAGGGCAAAGATGGCCTCGCTGCCTTTGATTTCTACACCGCAAATAATCATGAGAACGCCTGATACTTCTGGTTCATGGATGAAACACAGGTTATCTCATTGCGACGCTCATTCCTGCGCTATC
Source organism: Pseudomonas sp. v388 (assembly GCF_003935425.1). Taxonomy (GTDB): domain Bacteria; phylum Pseudomonadota; class Gammaproteobacteria; order Pseudomonadales; family Pseudomonadaceae; genus Aquipseudomonas. Next base: position 151,767 of record NZ_RHQN01000009.1, on the reverse strand, counting down.
GACTCCAGATACTCCGAGCGTTCGTCGCTCATGCGCGCAATGCAGTCATTTTCACTGATGGTAAACGCCTTGCTGCCAGCCGCTGAAGGAAACACTTCCACCGCGCAGTCGGCGTCACGCAGCTTTTCCCAGGCCTGCTGGGCAGTCTTGAGTTTGCTGGTGAAATCGTTGAATTGCGTCTTGTTGGCGACGAACTGCGACTGGACGCGGGCGAGCAGGTTCTGGAAGTTTTCCTTGAGCAGCTCTTCGGCGGTATGCCGGCTGTAGACCGAGCATTCGAGGGTCTGGCTGTCGCTGTCTACGCCGTCACACGGAGTGGTTTCCGGGTCTTGGGCAGCGTGAGCGGTGGTTGCGGCTGTCGCCATCAGCGCCAGCGTCAGGAAAATCGCTTTCATCGAGTCGCTCCGATCCATTGATGCGCTGGATTCTGTCTCAAGCGCGCGGTAAAGAACAGGTATACGACACAGGTCGAGGTCGCGCTGTCGTTGATTGTCGCGACTTGACGCTTTCGGCAAACCCCCTGTCGTTTTTGCACCCGGCTCCCCGGACCCGGCGGCATATGCTGGCCCCAATAGCGCCGACAGCCGATTCGGTGCGCATAAACCTAAAGGGGACAGCCTGATGAGCCCAGCCGAATTGCACGCCGACAGCATCGTCATCGACGGGCTGATTATCGCCAAATGGAACCGTGAGCTGTTCGAAGACATGCGCAAGGGCGGTCTGACCATGGCCAACTGCACGGTGTCGGTCTGGGAAGGCTTTCAAGCCACGATCAACAGTATCTGCAGCAGCCAGAAGCTGATGCGCGAGAACAGCGACCTGGTCATGTCGGTGCATACCACCGCCGACATCCGCAAGGCCAAGGAGCTGGGCAAGACCGGCATCCTGTTCGGCTTCCAGAACGCCCACGCCTATGAAGACCAGATCGGCTATGTCGAGATCTTCAAAAAGCTCGGCGTTGGCATCGTGCAGATGTGCTACAACACCCAGAATCTGGTGGGCACCGGCTGCTACGAGCGCGATGGCGGGCTGTCGGGGTTTGGTCGGGAAATCGTCGCGGAAATGAACCGCGTCGGCGTCATGTGCGACCTGTCCCACGTCGGCTCCAAGACTTCCGAAGAAGTCATTCTCGAATCGAAGAAGCCGGTCTGCTATTCCCACTGTCTGCCGTCAGGTCTCAAGGAACACCCTCGCAACAAGTCCGATGCGGAGCTCAAGTTCATCGCCGACCACGGCGGCTTCGTTGGCGTGACCATGTTTGCGCCGTTCCTGGCCAAGGGCATTGATTCCACCATCGACGATTACGCCGAAGCCATCGAGTACACCATGAACCTGGTGGGCGAAGACGCCATCGGTATCGGCACCGATTTCACCCAGGGCCACGGCCAGGAATTCTTCGAATACCTGACCCACGACAAGGGCTACGCCCGTCGCCTGACCAACTTCGGCAAGATCATCAACCCGCTGGGCATCCGCACCGTGGGTGAATTCCCCAATCTGACCGAAACCCTGCTCAAGCGCGGTCATTCCGAGCGCGTTGTGCGCAAGATCATGGGCGAGAACTGGGTACGCGTCTTGAAAGACGTCTGGCTCGAATAATCCGCCGAGCTACCTCATTGAACTGATAACCCCACTGCTTTGCGGCGGTGGGCATGAACCCGAATGTCTGGAGTTTGACCCATGGCCAAGATCGCCCCGCAACTGCCCATCGAAGTCGACAGCGAAACCGGCGTATGGACGTCCGATGCATTGCCGATGCTGTACGTACCGCGCCATTTCTTCGTGAATAACCACATGGGCATCGAGGAAGTGCTGGGCGCCGACGCTTACGCCGAAATCCTCTACAAGGCCGGCTACAAGTCCGCCTGGCACTGGTGCGAGAAAGAAGCCGAATGCCACGGGCTGGAAGGCGTCGCGGTGTTCGAGCATTACATGAAGCGCCTGTCGCAACGCGGCTGGGGCCTGTTCAAGATCCAGGACATCGATCTGGATAAAGGCACCGCCAGCATCAAACTCGAGCACTCCTGCTTTGTGTACGTCTACGGCAAGGTGGGACGCAAGGTCGATTACATGTTCACCGGCTGGTTTGCCGGTGCCATGGACCAGATTCTGGCCGCCCGGGGCAGCTCGATTCGTACTGTGGCCGAGCAGGTCTACAGCGGTTCGGAAGAAGGGCATGACGACGGGCTGTTTGTCGTTAAACCGGTGTAAGGCGAGGTTCGTGCTATGGCATTCGAAGCGATGTTTCAGCCTATCCAGATTGGAAAGCTGACAATTCGTAACCGCGTACTCAGTACCGCGCACGCCGAGGTGTACGCCACCGACGGCGGCATGACCACCGAGCGCTACGTCAAATACTACGAAGAGAAGGCCAAGGGCGGCATCGGTCTGGCGATCTGCGGCGGTTCGTCCAGCGTGGCCATCGACAGCCCGCAAGGCTGGTGGAAGTCCGTCAACCTGGCGACCGACCGCATCATCCCGCACTTCCAGAACCTGGCGGACGCCATGCACAAGCACGGCGCCAAGATCATGATCCAGATTACCCACATGGGTCGTCGCTCCCGCTGGGACGGTGATCACTGGCCGACGCTGATGTCACCGTCCGGCATTCGCGAGCCTGTGCACCGCGCGACCTGCAAGACCATAGAGCCGGAGGAAATCTGGCGGGTGATCGGCAACTACGCCAGCGCTGCTGCAAGGGCCAAGGCCGGTGGGCTGGATGGTGTGGAGCTGTCGGCCGTTCACCAGCACATGATCGACCAGTTCTGGAGCCCGCGCGTCAACAAACGCACCGACGAGTGGGGCGGCAGCTTCGAGAACCGGATGCGTTTCGGCCTTGAGGTTCTCAAGGCGGTGCGCAAGGAAGTCGGCCCGGATTTCTGTGTCGGCCTGCGGATCTGCGGCGATGAATTCCATCCTGACGGCCTGAGCCACGAGGACATGAAGCAGATCGCCAAGTATTACGACGATACCGGCATGATCGACTTCCTGGGCGTCGTCGGCTCCGGCTGCGATACCCACAACACCCTGGCCAACGTTATCCCCAACATGAGTTATCCACCGGAGCCGTTCCTGCATCTGGCCGCCGGTATCAAGGAAGTAGTCAAGGCGCCAGTGCTGCACGCGCAGAACATCAAGGACCCGAACCAGGCCACGCGGATTCTGGAGGGCGGCTACGTCGATATGGTCGGCATGACCCGCGCCCACATCGCCGACCCGCACCTGATCGCCAAGATCAAGATGGGCCAGATCGACCAGATCAAACAATGCGTGGGCGCCAACTATTGCATCGACCGCCAGTATCAAGGCCTGGATGTGCTGTGCATCCAGAACGCTGCGACGTCCCGTGAATACATGGGCGTGCCGCACATCATCGAGAAATCCACCGGGCCGAAACGCAAGGTGGTGATCGTGGGGGCCGGGCCGGCCGGGATGGAAGCAGCGCGGGTATCTGCCGAGCGCGGGCACGACGTCACGCTGTTCGAAAAGAAAGAGTCCATCGGCGGGCAGATCACCACGGCGTCGAAAGCGCCGCAGCGTGACCAGATTGCCGGAATCACCCGCTGGTTCCAGCTCGAACTGGCGCGCCTGAAAGTCGACCTGCGCCTGGGCACCGCCGCCGATGCGGCAACCATTCTCGACCTGCGCCCGGATATCGTGGTGCTGGCCGTGGGTGGGCACCCATTCCTGGAGCAGAACGAACACTGGGGCGCGGCGGAAGGTCTGGTGGTCAGCAGCTGGGACGTGCTGGATGGCAAGGTCGCGCCGGGCAAGAACGTGCTGGTCTACGACACCATTTGCGAGTTCACCGGCATGTCCGTCGCCGACTACCTGGCCGACAAGGGCAGCCTGGTGGAGATCGTCACCGACGACATCAAGCCCGGCGTGGCAATTGGCGGTACGTCGTTTCCCACCTATTACCGCAGCATGTACCCCAAGGAAGTGATCATGACCGGGGACATGATGCTGGAAAAGGTCTACCGCGAAGGCGAGAAGCTGATTGCGGTGCTGGAGAACGAATACACCGGCGCCAAGGAAGAACGGGTGGTCGATCAGGTGGTGGTGGAAAACGGTGTGCGGCCGGACGAGGCGATCTATTACGCGCTCAAGGACGGTTCGCGCAACAAAGGCCAGATCGATATCGACGCACTGTTCGCGATCCAGCCGCAGCCTTGTCTGAGCGAGCCGGGCGACGGTTATCTCCTGTTTCGGATCGGCGACTGCGTGGCCCAGCGCAATACCCATGCGGCGATCTATGACGGGCTGCGCCTGTGCAAGGATTTCTAACGGCTTGTGGGTAAACCTGTGGGAGCGAGCTTGCTCGCGAATGCAATCTGTCAGCCGCCATTGATGTGCCTGACCCGCCGCTTTCGCGAGCAAGCTCGCTCCTACAGAACCTCGACAACATCGTGCCCCCGTGGGAGCCATCATGCTGAACACCCTTCTTCCCATCCTGTTGTTCGCAGCCTTGGCCCTTGCGGTGCTCGGTGTGTGGCGGCGGGTCAACCTGTGGCGCAACGGCCGGGCGTCGAAGGTCGATCTGCTGGGCGGCCTGCTGGCCATGCCCAAGCGCTATCTGGTCGACCTGCACCACGTGGTGGGCCGCGACAAGTACATCGCCAACACCCACGTCGCCACGGCAGGCGGCGCAGCGGCGTCGATCCTGCTGGCGATTCTGGTCCACGGCTTCGGGCTGCATAACCGCGTGCTTGGCTATGCATTGCTGCTGACCACGCTGGTGATGTTCATAGGGGCGATATTTATCTATCGCCGACGTATCAACCCTCCAGCACGGTTGTCGAAAGGCCCGTGGATGCGTTTGCCGAAAAGTCTGCTGGCGTTCTCAGTCAGCTTCTTTCTGGTGACGCTGCCGGTTGCTGGCATTCTGCCGCAGGACTTCGGTGGCTGGCTGTTGGCGGGCATTCTGGCGCTGGGTGTGGCGTGGGGCGTCAGCGAGTTGTTCCTCGGCATGACCTGGGGCGGGCCGATGAAGCATGCCTTTGCCGGAGCCTTGCACCTGGCTTGGCACCGTCGCGCCGAACGCTTCGGCGGCGGCCGGTCTACCGGCCTCAAGCCGCTGGACCTGGCCGACAGCACCGCGCCACTGGGAGTGGAAAAACCAGAAGACTTCACCTGGAACCAGCTGCTGGGTTTCGATGCCTGCGTGCAATGCGGCAAATGCGAAGCGGCCTGCCCGGCATTCGCCGCCGGCCAGCCCCTGAACCCCAAGAAGCTGATTCAGGACATGGTGGTTGGCCTGGCCGGTGGCACCGACGCGACATATGCCGGTAGTCCATATCCGTCGCTGGACGGCAAGGGCAGGCCCATCGGCGTGCATGGCGGCCATCCGCATCAACCGATCGTCAACGGCCTGGTCGAGGCTGAAACCCTCTGGTCCTGCACCACCTGCCGCGCCTGCGTGGAAGAGTGTCCGATGATGATCGAGCACGTGGATGCCATCGTCGACATGCGCCGTCATCTGACCCTGGAAAAAGGTGCCACACCAAACAAGGGCGCGGAGGTGCTGGATAACCTGATCGCCACCGACAACCCCGGCGGGTTTGCGCCGGGCGGGCGCATGAACTGGGCGGCGGACCTGAACCTGTCGCTCATGAGCGACAAGAAAACCGCCGACGTGCTGTTCTGGGTCGGCGACGGTGCCTTCGACATGCGCAACCAGCGCACTCTGCGCGCCTTTGTCAAAGTGCTCAAGGCCGCCAAGGTGGACTTCGCGGTGCTGGGCCTTGAAGAGCGCGACAGCGGCGACGTGGCCCGCCGCCTTGGTGACGAAGCGACTTTCCAGATGCTTGCCCGGCGCAATATCCAGACCCTGTCACGCTACAGCTTCAAGCGCATCGTGACCTGCGACCCGCACAGCTTCCACGTTCTGAAAAACGAATACGGCGCGTTCGACGGCAATTATCTGGTTCAACACCACAGCACCTTCATGGCCGAACTGGTCGAAGGCGGCGCATTGAAGGTGGGCCAGCACAAAGGCACCAGCGTCACCTATCACGACCCCTGTTACCTGGGCCGCTATAACGGCGAGTACGAAGCGCCGCGCCAGGTGCTGCGTGCGCTGGGCATCGATATCAAGGAAATGCAGCGCTCGGGCTTCCGCTCCCGTTGCTGCGGCGGTGGTGGCGGTGCGCCGATCACCGACATTCCCGGCAAACAGCGGATTCCCGACATGCGCATGGAAGACATTCGCGAGACCGGCGCCGAGCTGGTGGCGGTTGGTTGTCCACAATGCACGGCGATGCTTGAAGGCGTCGTCGAACCCCGGCCACTGATCAAGGACATCGCCGAATTGGTGGCCGATGCGTTGATCGAGGAACAGCCGGCCCCAACCGTGACGGCCCAGGCCCAGCGCGAACCGGCGGAGGTTCTATGAGCGAGATCATTCGGCGCGACCCACGAGCGGAATGGATCGCCCGCAACCGCCTGCACCCACTGCACGCCGCCATGCAACCCCCGGAAACACGCTGGATGGGGCCTAACGGGGTGCTGCGCCGCAACGTTCATGGCATCGGTTACACCGGCCCCAACGGTATCAAGCGTATAGACCGCAGCGGCGCGCAGCAGGCCAGCGGCAGCAAGCGTTCGACGGCGGTTGCGGTGCAGTTGCCGCTTCACGTCGTTGCCGAACCTGCTTTCCATATTTGCGTAGTGCCAGACATGGTCGGCGGGCGTTTGAGCAGTCATGACCGTGACTTGCTCGGTCTGGCTCGTCAGATGGCCGGCGACCACGGCGCAGTGCTGGCGGTAGTGTTCGGTGAGCACAAGGAGACCGCGTTCGACACCGCAGGTGTGGATCGCCTGCTGATGCTTGAAGGCGATCAGTTCACCGGCTATTCGCCGGAGCAGCGCATTCAGGGGCTGCGGGCTGTGGATAACCAGTTCGGTCCTCGTCACTGGTTGTTGCCTGACAGCAGAACCGGCGGTGGCGAACTTGGCCGGCGGTTTGCAGCCAGCCTGGGCGAACGACCTGCGACGCGGGTCTGGCAGGTGAAGGACAAGACCTGCAGTGGGCGCGCAGGCGCAGGTCAGCAGGATGTCATCCGCCCGCTTTCCAGACTGATCCTGGCGGCCGTCGAATGCGCCGAGCCGGTCAGCGAAACTCGGCACGAAGCACGGCCGGTAGAGTTATCCACACCCGTGGCGCGCAGCCTGTCGCGTATCGAAGACCTGGGCGCCGTGGCCGTAGACCCTGCGGTTATCCCCATGGCCGAGGCCGAGTTCGTGTTTTCCGGCGGCAACGGTGTTAAGGACTGGACGCTGTTCCATCACACCGCGGCTGCCTTGGGCGCAACCGAAGGCGCTTCGCGGGTCGCTGTGGATGACGGCTTCATGAGTCGGGATCGTCAGGTGGGCGCCAGCGGCACCTGGGTAACGGCCAGGGTGTATGTGGCAGTGGGTATCTCGGGCGCTATTCAGCATTTGCAGGGCATCGGCGCCTGCGACAAGGTCGTGGCCATCAACCTGGATGCCGGTTGTGACATGGTCAAACGTGCCGACTTGTCGGTCATTGGCGAGAGTGCCGACATTCTGCGCGCATTGATCGCAGCGGTGGAAGCGTGGCGAAACGGGGAGAAGCGTGATGCGGCCTGAGCAATCGAACCTGGCTGAGGATAAATCGCCTGTGCAGATCATCAGTCTGGTTTCCGTGGGCGCTCACCCGACTTCCGGTCGCCCGCGTCGTGCCGAGCAGGACGCGCGTGCGGTCGAACTGGGCTTGCGACTGGTTGGGGATAAGTTGCAGATACTGCATGCCGGCGACGCCCACGAGCCTGCACTGCGAGCGTATCTGGGGATGGGGCTGGATCAGCTGCACGTTCTTGAACAACCCAATGGTGCGGACGCAGTACCCGCGTTGGTGGATTACATCCGTCAGCACCCGGCACAAGTGGTCCTCACCGGCAGCCAGGCGGAAACCGGTGAAGGGTCGGGCATGTTGCCGTTTCTGCTGGCGGAAAGCCTCGGCTGGCCGGTTGTAACCGGCCTGGCTGAAGTCGAGTCGCTGGATAACGGCGTCGCCTTGGTGCTGCAAGCCTTGCCGCGCGGCCAACGTCGGCGTCTCAAAGTCAGGTTGCCCTTTCTCGCGACTGTGGATAACGCCGCCCCCAAGGCCCGCCAAAGCGCCTATGGCCCAGCCCAGCGTGGGGTACTGCACGCCAGTGAGGTCGAGGTGGTCGCCGACGAGTTACTCACAGGCGACGCGTTGCATCCAGCCAAGCCGCGACCCAAGCGCTTGAAGGTGATCAAGGCCAAGAGCGGCGCCGACCGCATGAAAGCCGCGACGGCCAAAGCCAGCGGCGGCGGAGGGCAGGTGCTGAAAGGGTTGAGCCCGGAAGATGGCGCTGCGGTAATTCTGAAGCTGTTGATTGAAGAGGGCGTCGTCCGCTAGAGCATGCGCGGTTACACACAATCCCTGTGCGCCTGCCTGTGGATAAGGTGTTCGCGGGTTGCTGTGTCCCTTGTGATACGCGGCCTGTAGCGCACCGTTCATTTATTGATCAACCTAAGTGGCGGATTTTTCAGGCTTTTAGGTGTGGATATCCACGTTGTTGCCCCCCGGTTTCTCCACAACTGCCCACAATCTCTGTTGGCGTCTCTGTGGACAAGTTGTTCGTGATCCCCTACAGCCCAGTAAATTCGCGGGCTGTACAACTTTGTTCAATAAGTGATCAATTAGCTCGTTTCGCCCTTATCAAGACCAAAAAACAACGACGCATAAACTTTTCCACAGCGCGCCAAGGCCGTCATTAGAGTTGTACCCAAAGTCTGTTGGCGGTTCTGTGGATAAGGTGTTCGCCACCGCCTGAGAGCCTTGCCCAGCGTGGCTTTGAGAGGACTGATCAATAAATGTACACCTCAGGCTCAACCTGAACGTTTCGAATAAGTCACGGTTTTTTCGGTCTTTTTCAACCAGTGAGCGTCGACTTTCCCACAATTGCTGTGGGTTCCTCTGTGGATAAGTTGTTTGTGGACAGCGCACAGCGCGATGGGCAGGGCTTGCGACGATGCTGGTTGTTTTTTGAGCAGTGTGACGCTGGCTTTGTAGGATCGGACCGGACGAGGCGGAGGCATGCAATCCTGAGTCTTTCTTCATCCAGGCGAAGCCAACGTGATTTCCTGCAGCGCTCTCACGACACCAGGCTCGCTCGAAAGCTTGCTCCAATGCCCGTCAGCAATAACGGCGCCGTGTTTGATGACTATGACGCGGTCGAAACGAGGCAGGACAGCCACATCGTGCGTGGCGCAGATGAGCCCCCTTCGATTGAAAGAAGAGAAAATAACCTCCCACACTCTGGAGCCCATTTCTTTGTCCAGCGAGGCGGTAGGTTCGTCGAACAAGTTGAAGTCGCCCGGTTTGTTGATCAGCCTCAGTAAAGACAGCCTTTTTGCCTCCCCGCCGGATATATTCCTGGCGCCTTCGGCGATGGTTCGGTTCTTCACGATGTCTCCAAGCATGAGCGCATCGGTTGCGGGTTTTATCGAGGGCGAGATGTCCTGTCCGAAAAGCACAGAGCACTGGAAGCTTCCTGCTAGAAACGCAGGATGCTGAGGGCAATAGCGGACGCTGCGTAGATAGTTTTCCAGTTCGGATGAGCCTACTTTCGAGCCGTCTGCGCTGAGGTGGTAACGTCCGGAGGTCGCTGTTCCCGCCAATACCTCAAGCAGAGTCGTTTTTCCTCCACCGCTCGGTCCGATGATCGCGACGGACTGCTCGATGTAGAAAGAAAGGGGCCTGTCGGTTACTGAGGGAAGAATCGAAAGATCGACACGCGACAGAGAATCCCACGAAGACTTTCCGTCGCTCACAGTCAGCGCATCCAATGAAAGCGCTTTCTCAAGCGTCTTTTTGTCCACAAGAAACTGGTCCAGAGTCCGATAGGCTTCGGCCAGCGCACCGATGTTGTTTACAAGCATTCCCGCAATCGAAAAGACAGCTATCAATTCACCAGTGGTCAGCCGCGGAGCAGGCGATAGCTGGTCGTGGACTCCCCAGGCCAATAGCGTCGCAACGGTAAGCCCCAGGTATAGGATTTTTACTGACCCCAGAATAGCGCCAGTCCCCGCTACCTGGGTTGCAGCCCGCGCGTAACCTTTGTAGTGGGCGTAGAGCGGTTGTGGGGCACTGTCACAGGCTCGCTCCAGCTTGATGCATTTGGCTGCATGAAAGGTTTCGAAAAGCTTCGATGAAACCAGATCTTCCTGCTCATTTACAGCAAGCAAGAAAGGCCGCCGCCAGTTGACCAAATAGTGATAAAGACACAAGTACCCGGCCGAGAATAATGTCGTGATCAGAAGCGGCACGGTGCCTCCGATGTAGCTAAAAATACCTGCGATCAGAAAGACCTCTATCATCAAGGGGAAACCAGATGTGATAACGAAGGTCAGAAATTTTTCATGAGCATTGATGCCGCGCTCCAACGACTTGATCAAGCCACCCAATCGAAGTTCTGAAAACTGCTCGAAGTCTTTCCGCAGGATAGTGTCCGTCCAGTAAATGGATTTATCCTTAAGAGTGGTTTGGACCAATCTGACCAGTTGATATGTTTGCAGAGGATTAACAACTGATTGAAGTACCGTGACGGCGCAGAGCATAGACACCAGCAAGTAAACATATGAGGTGTCGACCCCTTCACGGGCGGTCATGCTATCGATTATTTTTCCAAGTAACACCGACGGCAAAATAGAAGCTATTTTTAGCAGCACTGTCATGCTCGTCGCGGAGATAAACAGAGCCCGCTTGGCGCGGAGCGTCTCAGTCAGAAATTCAATCATGGCGCATGATCTCTACACGAACGACTTATTAGCATGAAGCAAATGCTGGGGCACGACCGGCATGCCTGCTCTGATCAAGTTGAATCGTTCCATGCCGGGTACATAGGTGTGGGCAACGGCGCAACCGTTGTCGAAGTTCAGCAGTGTGCGCTCCAGGATGCTTAATCCAGTAGCTGATGCCCTGTCGGTAATAGAGTCAATCTGGTCTCCGACCGAGAGCTTGACCGGCGGTTCAAGTCGTCTGAAAACCTCTTCGATATTTCTCAGTATCTCCAAATCAATTAAGGGGCGGAGCCTCTCTGTTTTTCTTAGCAAGGCGTAAGTTTTGAGGTCGGCTGCCTTTTCCGAATCGTCAAACAATAGCGTGCATTGAAGCAGTTCGGTAGTGGCGCGTTGTATAGCGACTCGGGCGTCAATCGAGCAGCCTGAGCCAATTTGACAGATGGGATGTCTTCCATCCGGTCTCTTCGGAATAGCTATGCTGAAATAAACCCCATAAATAGTTTTGATAATCAGTATTTTCATATTGTCAGCTACGCATCGGAGCTCTGGATGCTCGGAGAACACCTCGTCTAACACGTGCGCGGCGGGCGAAGACAGCAGTAATCTTTCGTGTTGGCCACACAAAAACATTAAAATCTTTGAAAGAGTGTGTCGTTCTATAACTTCGTTTATTCCATGCAGCCTGGCTTCAGCTTCAGAACAGCCAAACGCAATGCCTGAGTTAGACGAGTAGCGGCTAAGGAAAGAAAAACTATCGTAGGAGCGTATTCTTTCAGCCAGCGGGCTGCTTGGTAGATGAAGTACAGCTGGTACTTTAACTACTATTCCACTTCGCGATTCCTTGAAACTGACGCATTCAATCAGCGACTGGGATTCAGGCAGGTTGGCGATCAGTCCATCCATGCTTAAGAAGGGTTGATTGCGAACCTTAGCTATTGCAGTATTGACAAGATCCTTGGAATAGTCGTGGTTTAATGCAAAATGTTCAAGGCTCTCTGCCAGCGCGCCAATCTCAGCATGGATGCCTTTACCAGCACCTTCTGCTACTACTGTTCCATACTCATCGGTCAGCATGCAGGTGGCTATTGTTTTGGAAGTGTTTAAGTATTCGGTTAGGGGCGACAATTGCAAAGAGCGAGCGGCCTGTAGGATTCTCTCTCTTGACGCCATTGGGGGGAATTCGCGTTCAAGCATAATTTTTCCATATTTGGAAGGTTTGAGGGTTTCCCCTCAAACCTTTTGTAACGCTATCTTGCGTCAGTTGGATGAATAGAATTGGGTCTCGCTTGGCAGCAATCCTGCCATCATGTCATTACCGTAATCTAATGGGTTCATGTGAATTTCAGAACGGCGTCTGCCCATTTTTAGTTGCTCCATTATTTGGTGATAAAACTTTTGTTGGCTCGCACGCGTGGTTGCGAGTTAGATATTAATAGCAATAGAAAATAACTACGGCTAGGCCAAGAGACTTACTCAGCGTCTGACAATTCCGTAGGAAAATTCGCATGCTTTGTGGGAAAATATTAGTAACTACATGAATCTATTGATAAATATTTGTAGGATCCCCTTCCGGCGACTATTTTTCGCCAAAGCGTGAATAGCCTTGAAGGAAAATTTAGTGACCTGAACTGCAGCTGAGGCGGGCCGGTGCGGGGGAACTAGGAAGGCTAAGGATGGTTGTCTTGGTAGGGTTCAATATGGAGGGTCGAAGAGAATGTGTCAGCTCTAGTCACCGGTAACGGCCCGAAAGGCGACCGTTACCGGTTTGAGTGCGCATGAATGAAGCAATCTCAATGGCGTGGAGGGCGAGTTGTCCTCACTCGTGATTCACCGCCACCCCCTTCAAATAAGGCGCAGGCTCGGCGCCCAGGTTTTCCAGCATGCGTGCGCTGTACCAGTCGATGAAATTCACGACGCCAAACTCGTAGGTCTTGGAGTATGGGCCTGGCTGGTAGGCAGTGGAGTTGATCCCGCGCTGGTTTTCTTCGGCCAGGCGGCGGTCTTGATCGTTGGTGGCGTCCCAGACTTCCCGCATGCGTTGCACGTCGTAGTCCACACCTTCTACCGCATCTTTGTGGACGATCCACTTGGTGGTGACCATGGTCTCTTGCGCGCTGATCGGCCACACGGTGAACACGATGATGTGGTCGCCCATGCAGTGGTTCCAGGAGTGCGGCAGGTGCAGGATGCGCATCGAGCCCAGGTCCGGGTTCTGGATACGGCCCATCAGTTTCTTGCAGCCGACCTTGCCGTCCATTGTCATGGACACGGTGCCCTTGAGCAGCGGCATGCGCACGATCCGGTTGCGCAGCCCGAAGCTGGCGTGGGCGTAGGGGATTTTCTCGGCATCCCACGCGGCGGCGGATGCGGCGACGTGATCCTTGAAGGGCTGGTCGGCACGCGGGTCGGTGACGTCGTCCCATTCCAGCAGGGTTTTCAGCAACTCGGGGTGCGAGCCGTTGCAGTGGTAGCACTCGCGGTTGTTTTCCAGCACCAGCTTCCAGTTGGCCTTTTCCATCAAGGTGGTTTGCACGGCCACCTTGGTGTTTTCCATGTCGTAGGGTTCCATGTAGTGACGCAAGGTCGCCAGGAACTCGTCGATGGCCGGCGGGTTTTCCGCCAGGCTGATGAAGATGTAGCCGCCTGCGGTCTTCACATGGATGGGCTTGAGGCCGAACTTCTGCATGTCGAAGTCGGTGCCCATCTCGGTGCCGGCATACAGCAGGCGGCCGTCCAGTTCGTAGGTCCATTGGTGATAAGGGCAGACCAGCTTGGCGACCTTGCCTTTCTCACCTGTGCACAGCCGCGAACCGCGATGACGGCAGACGTTATGGAACGCGTTGACGTTGCCGTCGGCGCCGCGCACCACCAGAACCGGATTCTTGCCGATCTGCAGCGTCAGGTAGTTGCCCTTGGCCGGCACCTCACAGGTCATCCCTGCGATCAGCCACTCCTTGTGAAAGATTTCCTGCATGTCGATTTCGAACAGGCGCTCATCACTGTAGAAAGGCTGCGGCAGCGAGTAGGTGCGCTCGCGATTCTGCAGCATTTCGGCGGTCGCCTTGCGTGCGGGCTCCAGCGGATCGCCCAGGCTCAAGGTTGCGGTGACGTCCATTTTCATGTCCTCATGACCGCGCTTCGGCGGCCTGCGAATGTGGCTGATACGGTGGTTGAATTGTGCACGCAAGGCGACCTGTGGAGCGCTCCTGCCTGTCGCTGAAACTTATGTAACGATCTGGTGCGGAGTGTGGATCTGCGTGAGGAGCGAACCTTATCCATGGGCGACATGGCCGAATCCGTTTCCGACGCGCGAGCCCCGGTAGACTGGGCCTGGTCGCCGTAAGTATGTGAATGTCGCAGATAGGTAAACGGGCGCCTGAAGCGTTACGCAGAATTCACACACATCAGGCCGATAGTCGGCCGTGGAGAGCCAGCATGTCGCAAAGTTTTCTGAGCCCGGTAACGACCCAGACGTGGGCCAATGGACGCCACCTGGTTCGGGTCGTCAAAGTCATCCAGGAAACCTGGGATGTGCGCACCTTCTGCTTCATGGCCGACCAGCCGATTCTGTTCTTCTTCAAACCCGGCCAGTTCGTGACGCTGGAGCTGGAGATCGAAGGCGTGCCGGTCATGCGCTCCTACACCATCTCCAGTTCACCGTCGGTACCGTACAGCTTTTCCATCACCATCAAGCGTGTGCCCGGCGGCAAGGTTTCCAATTACCTGCACGACACGCTGCATGAAGGCCAGGAGCTGGCGGTACACGGGCCGGTCGGGCTGTTCAACGCCATCGACTTCCCGAACCCGAAAATCCTCTACCTCAGCGGCGGCGTCGGGATCACGCCGGTCATGTCCATGGCGCGCTGGTTCTACGACACCAACGCCAACGTCGACATGGTGTTCGTCCACAGCGCGCGCTCGCCCAAGGACATCATCTATCACCGCGAGCTGGAACACATGGCTTCGCGCATCGATAACTTCAGCTTGCACCTGGTGTGTGAAAAACATGGTTTGGGCGAACCATGGGCCGGGTATCGCGGCTATCTGAACCAGAAAATGCTGGAACTGATGGCGCCCGACTTCATGGAGCGCGAAGTGTTCTGCTGCGGCCCGACGCCGTATATGAACGCCGTGAAGCGCCTGCTCCAGGAAAACGGCTTCAACATGGCGCAGTACCACGAGGAGTCCTTTGGCGCTACGCCGCCCGAAGCCCGTGCCGATGCGGTCGAACAGGCCGAGATCGCCGCCGAGGCGCCGGATGTGGATCTGGCGGATCTGCACCAGGTGGAATTCACCGATACCGGCAAGAGCATCCGCGTCGCGCCGGGCGAAACCGTCCATGCCGCAGCGGCCAAGCTGGGCCTGATGATTCCCAAGGCTTGCGGCATGGGCATCTGCGGCACCTGCAAGGTCATGAAGCTGAGCGGCGAAGTGGAAATGGAGCACAACGGCGGCATTACCGATGACGACGTGGCCGAGGGTTACATTCTGTCGTGCTGCAGCGTTCCAAAAGGGGATGTGCGGATCGAGTATTGAGAGACTGCTGGTGGACGACGCCTGTGATTCCGCATTCGCCAGCAAGCTGGCTCCTACAGCCCACCATTTTTGTAGGAGCCAGCTTGCTGGCGAAGCAGGCTACTGATGACTTTGCTTGTAGGCGGCCAGCGCCGGCAGTAGTTGCTGGTCTATCGCCTGGCGCACGGCGGGCAGGATGGTCGCGCTGCCGGTCAGTAACTGTTCGACAAGGCGCCGCAAGGCCACGGCCCGTTCCGTGGTCAGGCCGCACACGGCTTGGGCGCAGGCCTGTTCTGCCGTTGCACCGCTGGACGTTTCGAACCCCAAGGCGCGGAGTTGAGTCAGCAGGTCTTCCTGGTCGATCAAATCGGCATGCATCATGACGTCGGTTCCTGTGATCGGTTTTTTCCTGATTCTGGTGGTGTGTCATTGCGGCAGCAACCCCGATTGACGTCCTTTGGCTGAAACACCTACGGTCAGGTCGTTTTCAGTTAAGTCGTGCTCGGCGGGCTTGTTCATCGCCAAGTTTTGCTAAACTGCGCGGCCTGCCAGGAGCTGCCATGAATTACCGTCACGCCTTCCACGCCGGCAACCATGCCGACGTCTTCAAACACCTGACTCTGACTCGCTTGATCGCCCTCATGGCGCGCAAGGAGCAACCGTTCGCCTATCTCGACACCCATGCGGGATTGGGGCTTTATGACCTCAAGGGCGACCAGGCGACACGCACCGGTGAGTGGATCGAGGGCATCGGCCGTCTTTGGGGCGCGTCGGACCTGCCTGCGCTGGCCGCGGATTACCTGCAAGTGCTGCACGACATGAACCCTGATGGCGAGCTGCGCTATTACCCAGGCTCGCCGGAGCTGGCGCGACGCCTGACCCGTGAGCGCGAGCGCGTGCTGCTCAACGAGAAACATCCGGAAGACGGCCGCCTGCTCAAGGACAACATGAAGGGTGATCGCCGTGTGGCGGTGCACCTGGGGGAAGGCTGGCATGTGCCGCGTGCGTTGCTGCCGGTAGCGGAGAAAAGAGCAGTGATGCTGATCGATCCGCCGTTCGAACAGCTGGACGAGATGAAGCGTTGCGCGGTGGCGCTGAAAGAGACCATCGGCCGTATGCGCCAGACGGTGGCGGCGATCTGGTATCCGATCAAGGATCAGCGTCAGCTCAAGCGCTTCTATCAGGACCTGGCCGAGACCGGCGCGCCGAAACTGCTGCGTGTCGAACTGTACGTCCACCCGCTGGACACACCCGCCAGCCTCAACGGTTCGGGCATGGCCATCGCCAACCCGCCTTGGGGCCTGGAAGAAGAACTGCGCGAATTGATGCCGTACCTGGCCCGAAAGCTGGGCCAGACCCAGGGCGGCTGGAAGATGGACTGGTTGATTGCAGAGTAAAGCGGCTGGCTGCGAGTAGCGCAACGACGCGATATCTGTAGGAGCGGACTTTCAGGCGAAGCACACGCATCGGCTGTTCCGGCCTCTTCGCGAGCAAGCTCGCTCCTACTGCATCGACCTCATGCCTGGCTGCTGACCTCACGCACCGGCTTGCCACGCGCAGGGCGATCGCCGGCGACGAAGTAGTCGGCGGTGCTGCGCGGCAACGGCTGGCGGCCACGGATCTTGTCGGCGATTTTCTCGGCGATCATGATCGTTGGCGCGTTCAGGTTACCGGTGGTGATCAGCGGCATGATCGACGCATCCACCACGCGCAGGGCTTCGACGCCATGCACTCGACCCTGACCATCCACCACCGCCATCTCATCGGTGCCCATCTTGCACGAGCACGACGGGTGATACGCCGTTTCGGCATGTTCACGCACGAACGTGTCCAGCGCTTCGTCCGACTGCACCTCGATACCCGGGCTGATCTCGCGGCCACGATACGGGTCCAGTGCCGGTTGCTGGATGATCTCGCGGGTCAGGCGGATCGCATCCCGGAATTCCTGCCAGTCCTGCTCGGACGACATGTAATTGAACAGGATGCTCGGATACTCGCGCGGGTCTCTGGACTTGACCTGCACACGGCCACGGCTCGGTGATCGCATGGAGCCGACGTGCGCCTGGAAACCGTGCTCTTTCACGCCCTTGGTGCCGTTGTAGTTAATCGCCACCGGCAGGAAGTGATACTGAATGTTCGGCCATTCGAACTCTTCGCTCGAACGGATGAAGCCACCGGCCTCGAACTGGTTGCTGGCACCGATGCCCTTGCCCAGGAACATCCACTTCGCGCCAATCGGCGGCTGGTTCCACCACAGCAGCGACGGATAGAGCGACACCGGCTTGGTGCAGGCGTATTGCAGGTACATCTCCAGATGGTCCTGAAGGTTCTGACCCACGCCCGGCAGATCGTGAACCACCGGGATATCCAGCTTGCGCAGCAGCTCGGCCGGGCCGACGCCGGAACGTTGCAGGATCTGCGGCGAAGCGATGGCGCCGCCGCACAGCAGGACTTCCTTGCGGGCGCGGGCTTCGATGCGTGTGTCGCTGTCGCCGACCATGTACGCCACGCCAACGGCGCGTTTGCCGTCGAACAGAATGCGGTCGGTCAGGGCGTGGGTGACGATCTTGAGGGTGGCACGCTTCTTCGCTTCATCCAGATAGCCACGTGCAGTGCTGGCGCGACGGCCATTGGGCGTCACGGTGCGGTCCATCGGGCCGAAGCCTTCCTGCTGATAGCCGTTGAGGTCTTCGGTGCGCGGGTAACCGGCCTGCACGCCGGCATCGACCATGGCCTGGAACAGCGGGTTATTGCCTTGCTTGGGCGTGGTCACGCTGACCGGACCATCGCCGCCGTGGTAATCATTGGGGCCGATGTCGCGTGTCTCGGCCTTGCGGAAGTATGGCAGGCAGTCGAGGTAGCTCCAGTCTTCGAGACCTGGCTCTTTGGCCCAGCCGTCATAGTCCATGGCGTTGCCGCGGATATAGCACATCCCGTTGATCAGCGAAGAACCGCCCAGGCCTTTGCCGCGACCGCATTCCATGCGGCGATTGTTCATGTGCGGCTCAGGCTCGGTCTCGTAGGCCCAGTTGTAGCGGCGGCCCTGCAGCGGGAAGGCCAGGGCGGCGGGCATCTGGGTGCGGAAGTCCAGGCGGTAGTCCGGACCGCCGGCTTCGAGCAGCAGAACGGTGACGCCTTGGTCTTCAGTGAGACGGGCTGCCAGAGTGTTACCGGCCGAGCCGGCACCGATGATGATGTAGTCGTATTCGGATTGCGTAGTCATTGGGGCTCCTTGGTAGAGCTGCAAGCCACAAGTTTCAAGCTGCAAGCAAAAGCAGTGAGGTGGGCCTGGAAAAAAGGGGCGGCAAGCTGCTTCTACTTGAAGCTGGTAGCTTGCCGCGTGAAGCGGGTGTTCTTTAGAACACCGACCCGTAGTCGCCCAGCTCAACCTGTACCGACTTGATTCGCGTGTACTGCGCCAGCGAGCTGATGCCGTTTTCGCGACCCACGCCCGATTGCTTGTAACCGCCGACCGGCATTTCCGCCGCCGACTCGCCCCAGGTGTTGATCCAGCAGATGCCCGCTTCCAGCAGATGAATCACGCGGTGGGCGCGGTTCAGGTCGCGGGTGACGATGCCGGCAGCCAGGCCGAAGTCGGTGTCGTTGGCGCGGCGCACCACTTCGTCTTCGGTGTCGTAGCCGAGGATGCTCATCACCGGGCCGAAGATTTCCTCGCGAACGATGGTCATCTCGTCGGTGCAATCGGTGAATACGGTCGGTGCCACGAACGCGCCCTTGGCGAATTCACCTTCGGTCAGGCGTTCACCGCCGCACAGCAGCCGCGCGCCTTCTGCCTTGCCCTTGGTGATGTAGCCGAGCACGCTTTCCATATGCTCGAAGCTCACCAGCGGGCCGAAATTGGTGTTTTCGTTCTCCGGATCACCGGCGCGGATGCGTTTGACGCGCTCGACAATCTTCGCTTCGAAGTCGGCTTTGAGCGCATTCGGCACAAACACGCGGGTGCCGTTGGTGCAGACCTGACCGGAGCTGTAGAAGTTGGCCATCATCGCGATGTCGGCGGCGCGATCCAGGTCGGCGTCGTCGAAGATGATCAGCGGCGACTTGCCGCCCAGTTCCATGGTCACTTCCTTGAGCGACGAGCTGGAAGCGCTGGCCATGACTTTCTTGCCGGTGTCGGTGCCGCCGGTGAAGGACAGTTTCTCGATGCGCGGGTGCTCGGTGATCCAGCTGCCGACTTCACGGCCGCTGCCGGTCAGGACGTTGAATACGCCGTTCGGCACGCCGGCCTCGGTGTAGATCTCGGCCAGTTTCAACGTGGTCAGGGAGGTTACTTCACTTGGCTTGAAGATCATCGCGTTACCCGCTGCCAAGGCTGGCGCGGATTTCCACAGGGCGATCTGGATCGGGTAGTTCCACGCGCCGATACCGGCGACAACGCCCAGTGGCTCGCGCCGGGTGTAGACGAACGACGAAGTGCGCAACGGGATCTGCTCGCCTTCGATGGCGGGCACCAAGCCTGCGTAGTATTCCAGCACGTCGGCGCCGGTGACGATGTCCACGGCGCGGGTTTCAGAGATGGCCTTGCCGGTGTCCAGGGTTTCCAGCGCCGCCAGCTCGTCGTTGCGCTCGCGCAGGATATCGACGGCGCGACGCAGGATGCGCGAACGCTCCATGGCGGTCATCGCGGCCCAGATTTTCTGGCCCTTTTCGGCGCTGACGACAGCGCGCTCCAGGTCTTCTTTGCCGGCGCGCTGTACCTGAGCCAGGACTTCACCGTTGGCCGGGTTGATGGCGTCGAAGGTTTCACCGGTGCTGGAATCGACATAACCGCCGTCGATGTAGAGTTTTTGCAGTTCGAAACGGGCCATAAAGTCCTCGCAAATTCAGTGTGTGGGCGTGACCGTTGAAGGTCTGCGACAAGCGGGCTGCGTGCCTCAGCTCGTCGCTTTCGCCAGTTGGAAGTCCATGTATTCGTAGGCGATCCGTTGCGCTTGCTCGGTATCGAAGGCATCGCCCGACAGCGCGCCGCGCAGCCACAGGCCATCAATCAGGGCGGCCATTCCGCGGGCGGCGCTGCGTGCCTGCTCCAGCGGCAGTGCGCGGCGGAATTCGCAGCACAGGTTCGAATACAGGCGGTGATCGTTGATCCGCTGCAGCCTGTGCAATGCCGGGTGATGCATGCTGGTGGCCCAGAAGGCCAGCCAGGTTTTCATCGCCGGGCCGTTGATCTGGCTGGCGTCGAAGTTGCCTTCGATGATCACCTGCAGATGCGCCCGGGGGCTGTTGTCCTGCAACGCCTGACGGCGCTCGCTGACGTTCTGGCCCAGCGCGTTCATCAGGTGGCGCATGGTCGCCGCGATCAGGCCGTTCTTGTCCTGGAAGTAGTGGCTGATGATGCCGTTGGAAACCCCGGCCAGACGCGCAATCAACGCAATACTGGCATCGCCCATGCCGACCTGGTCGACCGCAGTGAGCGTGGCCTGGATCAGCTGGTTACGACGAATGGGTTGCATACCGACCTTGGGCATTGCGGGAAGTCTCCTGGCGTTTTGGCGCGGGTTGGGGTGCCTGATGGTCGACACAGTCTAGTTATTTTTTATTGAACGATCAATCAATAAAAACGACAGGGCGTGCCAAAGCCATGTGGGACGTGGCTTTCAGAGAGTCAAGCGATGGCGTGGGAGCGGACTCGTCCGCGAAGAGGCCTTGGCAGACGAAAAAAACGTGCGTCTGGAATGCCGTCTTCGCTGACGACTCCGCTCCCCAAAGGCCAGAACCGATCAGCCGTGATTCTTGCCCAGCAGCGCGTGGTACAGCTCGCTGTCGCCCAGAATCCCGACCACCTGGTTTCCATCCTGCAGCACCAGCTTGTTGCCGGTCTGGTAGCGGATCTGCAAGGCGTCGCGCATGCCGATGTTGGAGTGAACCAGCGTCGGGCGGCGGTCAAGGCTGCTGACGTCCTGGCCGGGCGTCCAGTTCTGCAGATCCAGCGGCGCGGCGCCTTGGCGGGCGCCCTTGATGACATTGCCTTCGGCCAGGTCCAGCCAGGAATCGCCGCCCGGGTCCAGGCACACCGAGCCGTTGATTCTGGTGCACTCGTCGACATTGCGCATCAGGCTGCGGCCGCACAGTACGTTGAGCGGGTTGGTATGGGCCACGAAAGTGCGCACGTACTCATCGGCCGGATTGAGCACGATCTGCTCCGGTACGCTGTACTGCACGATCCGGCCGTCTTTCATGATGGCGATGCGGCTGCCCAGTTTGAGCGCTTCGTCCAGGTCGTGGCTGACGAAAACGATGGTCTTGCTCAACTTGCTCTGCAAGGCCAGCAGTTCATCCTGCAAGCCCTGGCGGATCAGCGGGTCGAGCGCCGAAAAGGGTTCATCCATCAGCAAAATGTCGGCGTCCATCGCCAGAGCCCGGGCCAGGCCGACCCGCTGCTGCATGCCGCCGGACAGCTCGTCGGGCTTCTTGTTGCGCCACTGGGTCAGGCCCACCAGCTCCAGCTTTTCATCCACCAGCTTGCGCCGTTCCTTTTCGGGGCGACCCTGCATCTCCAGGCCGAAGCTGATGTTTTCACGCACCGTCAGCCAGGGCATCAACGCGAACTTCTGAAATACCATGGCGATGCGTTTGGTGCGCATCATCTTCAGTTCTGCGGCGGTGCAGCTGGCAATGTTGATCTGGCTGCCTTCGTGCTCGACGTAGAGCGAGCCACGGCTGACCGTGTTCAGGCCGTTGATGCAGCGCAGCAGGCTGGACTTGCCGGACCCGGAAAGACCCATCAGTACGCAGATCTCGCCTTTCTGGATATCCAGGCTGGCTTTCTCCACGCCGACGATCTGGCCGGTTTTCTTGAGGATCTGGTCACGCGTCAGGCCTTGGTCCAGCAACTTGAGGGCCTCACGCGGATCCTTGGCGAAGATGACGTCTACCTGATCGAACTGAATGATACTCATGCGTCGGCCCCTACCTTGGCATCGGGTTGTTTGCAGATACGGTCGAGCATGATTGCCAGCAGTACGATCGCCAGACCCGCTTCGAAGCCCAGGGCGATATCAGCGGTGTTCAATGCGTTGACCACAGGTTTGCCCAGGCCGTCGGCACCCACCAGCGCGGCGATCACCACCATCGACAACGACAGCATGATGCACTGGGTGATGCCGGCCGCGATGCTGGGCATGGCGTAAGGCAGTTCGATCCGCGTCAGCAGCTGTCGGCGCGAAGAGCCGAAGGCCTTGCCGGCGTCGAGCAGTTCATGGGGCACGTCGCGAATGCCCAGATACGTGAGGCGGATCGGCGCGGCGATGGCGAACACCACCGTCGAGATCAGGCCGGGCACCACGCCCAGGCCGAACAGGGTCAGGGTTGGAATCAGGTATACGAAGGTCGGCACGGTCTGCATCAGGTCCAGCAGCGGGCGAATGATGGTGTAGAACATCGGCTTGTGCGCCGCGATGATCCCCAGCGGTACGCCGATCAGCACGCAGACCACCGTGGCGAACAGTACCTGGGCCAGGGTCTCCATGGTTTCCTGCCAGTAATGCAGGTTGAGGATCAGCAGGAAGGCGAGGGCGACGAAGACCGTCAGGCCCCACTTGCGCTGGATGAAGTGCGCCAGGGCGGCGATCAGGCCGATCAGGACCAGCGGGTTGAACCAGGTCAGGGCGAAGGTCAATCCGTGGATCATCATTTCCAGCGTCGAGGCGATCGCATCGAAGTAGTCGGCGCCGTTGCGCGTAAGCCAGTCGACGAACGACGCGATGTACTCGCCCAGAGGGATTTTTTGATCAGTCAGCATGATTCGATTGTCCGCTTGCGAGAAAAATAAGGGGGTGCGGGCCGGTAAGCGCCCGCAACCGGTTTACTTCGTCAGCTGGGCCTTGGCTGCTTCCAATCCTGGTTTGCCGTCAACGGTGGTCACGCCCGCCAGCCAGGTGTCGAGCACTTGCGGGTTGTTCTTGAGCCAGGCCCTGGCGGCGGCCTCGGGCTTCATCTTGTCGTCCAGCACGTTACCCATCAGCGTGCTTTCCATGTTGAGGGTGAACGACAGGTTTTTCAGCAATTGACCCACGTTGCTGCATTGCTCGGTGTAGCCCTTGCGGGTGTTGGTGTAAATGGTGGCCTGTCCGAAATTGGGGCCGAAAAAGTCGTCGCCGCCGGTCAGGTATTGCAACTTGAAGCGGGTGTTCATTGGATGCGGTTCCCAGCCCAGGAACACAACGTCGGTGCCGCGCCGTGCGGCGCGATCCACCTGCGACAGCATGCCTGCTTCGCTGGATTCCACCATCTTGAAACCGGCGCTTTTCAGTCCGAAAGCGTCCTTGTCGATCATGCTCTGGATCAGGCGGTTGCCATCGTTGCCCGGTTCGATCCCGTAGATCTTGCCGTCCAGTTCCTTCTTGAATCTGGCGATATCGGCGAAGTCCTTCAGGCCTTTGTCGTAGAGCGCCTGCGGCACCGCCAGGGTGTATTTGGCGTTCTCCAGGTTGGCCCGCACCGTTTCCACGGTCCCGGCTTCGCGGTAGGCCTTGATGTCGTTTTCCATGGTCGGCATCCAGTTGCCCAGGAACACGTCCATATTCTTGCCATCGGCCAGGGACTTGTAGGTCACGGGTACGGAAATCATGGTGGTCTTGGTCTTGTAACCAAGGGATTCGAGCACGACGCTGGTCACTGCCGTGGTGACCGTAATGTCAGTCCAGCCTACATCGGAGAAGTTGACGGTACGGCATGCCTCAGGCTCTGCGGCCTGGGCCAGCAGCGGAGCGCCGAGAGCCACGGCCAGAAGCAACGATTTGGAACCTTTCATCGGATGGACTCCTTTTGATTTTTCTTTAGCCGGCGGTGGGTGATCACCGGTGCGGCGTGTTTGTTGGCAGGGCATTACGGGAAGCTCCATCACTGCGTCTGGCAACCGAGTCGACTCCGATCATCTAACAGGGGAAATCAAACGCCTACAGGGTGCGTCGTATCCAGTACAGGAGGGGTCGTATCCAGTATGCGCAGCGTCGCTTACAGATTTTTCCTGCCTTGGGAGTGGGCTTTTCCTGCGATGCACCCCACCGAAAAACGGCCTGTACCCCACTCCGGGTCGCGGCTCGATGTCAGCGGCGTTGGCGGGCAGGTGTGAATCGACGAATGATGTCACAGGCCATCGGGGGTGGCTGGCGAGGTGTGCTTTCCGGCATGTGCGACGTTAAGCATAGCCGCTGGCTGGGGCTGCTCGCGGCCGTCAACCCGGGTGATTTGAGCCGGGCGGGCCGTTGGAAGTTCAGCACTGGCGCACCGCTTCGGGCTCGCCGCGCAGACGTGCGCGATTTCAGATCACACACGCCCCGCGCCGCCACCTTTTAGCGCGTAAAAAAATCAGCGCTGGCCGAGTGCCATTGGGCTGTGCTTTGAGTAGCACTCCCATTCTGGTGTGTACGCCCGTCACCTCGCAGGTGATACCGAATTGCTCAACAGCATGGGCCGGGCGCGCAGCAAGACGTCGCATACGGGCAAGGAGGTCGTTGCCGGATAGACACATCGCGACGTCGTTTTCAGGGGTTGTTGAACGGCTCGTCAAATTTCGGCATGGGTTTTGCGATTCAACTGCAAAGCCCTGCGCCGCGCAGGGTGATAAGAAGAGCCTCTTGAGGCCTACGACCGCTAGCGTGAGGAGACAACGTGATGACTTCCTTGAATGCCGGGGCTCAGCCCCAGAACCGCGCCCCGCAATCCATCGGCTTTCTGCTTCTGGATAATTTCACGCTGATTTCCCTCGCCTCGGCGGTCGAACCTCTGCGCATGGCCAACCAGCTTTCCGGTCGTGAGCTGTATCGCTGGACAACCCTGACCGTCGATGGCGGACAGGTCTGGGCCAGTGACGGCCTGCAGATTACCCCGGACGCTTCCATGCACAACGCACCGGCGCTGGACACGGTCATCGTCTGCGGCGGCGTTGGTATCCAGCGCACCGTCACCCGTGAACATGTCAGCTGGCTGCAGAGTCAGGCACGCCAGTCGCGGCGTCTCGGCGCGGTGTGCACCGGCAGTTGGGCGCTGGCGTGCGCCGGTCTGCTCGACGGCTTCGATTGCAGCGTGCATTGGGAATGCCTGGCGGCGATGCAGGAAGCGTTTCCTCGGGTCGCAATGAGCACGCGCCTGTTCACCCTGGACCGTAACCGGTTCACCAGTTCCGGCGGCACCGCGCCGCTGGACATGATGCTGCACTTGATCAGTCGCGATCACGGCCGCGAATTGTCGGCTGCGATTTCCGAGATGTTCGTCTACGAGCGCATCCGCAACGAACAGGATCACCAGCGCGTGCCGCTCAAGCACATGCTCGGCACCAATCAGCCTAAATTGCAGGAAATCGTCGCGTTGATGGAGGCCAATCTGGAGGAGCCCATCGACCTTGACGAGCTGGCGGTCTACGTCGCCGTTTCGCGCCGGCAGCTGGAGCGGTTGTTCCAGAAATACCTGCACTGCTCACCGTCGCGCTACTACCTCAAACTGCGCCTGATCCGTGCCCGGCAGTTGCTCAAGCAGACGCCGATGTCGATCATCGAGGTGGCTTCGGTGTGTGGTTTCGTGTCGACGCCGCACTTTTCCAAGTGCTACCGCGAATACTTCGGCATTCCGCCGCGTGACGAACGCGTAGGTTCCAACACCACCCAGCAGGTGGCAATGATGCCGATCCCGCAGGCGATGGTACTGGCGCCGCTGTCCGGACCTTTGTCGGCGTTAAGCCAGGCCCGGAACGAGTCGACGTTTGCGAGTGTGAGGTTGTAGCTATAGGAGCAGGAACCAGCGGCAATTACAGGCTGAAACGCGAAACCATGGTATTCAGGTCCACGGCCAGGCGTGACAGCTCGGTGCTGGCGGCGGTGGTCTGGTTGGCGCCGTCGGTGGACTGAGCCGACAGGTCGCGGATGTTTACCAGGTTGCGGTCGACTTCACGAGCCACTTGCGCCTGTTCTTCGGCAGCGCTGGCGATGACCAGGTTGCGTTCGTTGATCTCTTCCACCGCCGAGTTGATGGTGTCCAGCGCAAGACCGGCGCCCTTGGCGATATTCAAGGTCGATTCCGCGCGTTCGGTGCTGTTGCGCATCGAATTCACAGCGTGCTCGGTACCGCTCTGGATGCTGCCGATCATGCGTTCGATTTCGCTGGTCGACTGCTGGGTGCGGTGCGCCAGGGCACGCACTTCGTCGGCAACCACGGCGAAACCACGGCCGGCTTCACCGGCGCGGGCGGCTTCGATGGCGGCGTTGAGGGCCAGCAGGTTGGTCTGGTCGGCCAGGCCGCGAATCACGTCCAGCACTTTGCCGATGTCGCGGGATTCGTTGGCCAGGTTGCCGATCAGGTCGGCGGTGCTCTGTACATCGCTGCTCATGCGTTCGATGGCGCCGACGGTTTCCATGACCAGGTCGCGGCCGTCGCCTGCCGAAGCGGTGGCGGCTTTCGAGGCTTCCGAAGTGCTGGTGGCGTTACGGGCCACTTCTTCAACGGCGCTGGTCATCTCGTTGACCGCGGTTGCGGCCTGTTCGATTTCGTCATTCTGTTGCGACAGGCCACGGGCGCTTTCGTCGGTGACCGCGTTCAGCTCTTCGGCAGCGGAGGCCAGTTGAGTGGCCGAGCCGGAGATGCGATGCAAGGTGTCACGCAGCTTGTTCTGCATGGTTTGCATGGCGGCCAGCAGGCGACCGGCTTCGTCGGTGCCGTCGACGGTGATCGGACGAGTCAGGTTGCCCTCGGCGATGTGCTCGGCAGCGTTCAGCGCAGCGGCAATCGGGCGGGTGATGCTGTTGGTCAGCAGCATGGCAAAGATGATGGTCAGCACGGTGGCGGCGATCAGCAGGCCGATCACCAGGTTGAACGCCGAATCGTATTGAGCGGAAGCGTCTTCCTTGGTCTTGATCAGCGCGTCGGTGTTGTAGTCCACCAGTTTGCCGAGCACGACGTTCATCTCGTCCGAGTTGTTGAGCATTTCCTTGTTGAGCAGGTTTTGCAGCTCGTCGACCTTGTTGGCACGGGACAATGCGATCAGGCGCGATTCGAGCTGGCGATACTGATTCAGCAGCTGCACGTACTGGTCATACAGCGCCTGCTCTTTAGGGCCGCTGATCAACTTCTCGTAAACGGCCTGGGCGTCGGTGACCTGCTTGTTACGCATGGCGAACAGGTCGATGGTCTTTTCCTGGGTTTCGGGTTCACGGTTGACCAGCAAGCGGTAGGACAGCACGCGCAGGCGGATGCTGACTTCGGTAAAACGGTCCAGGGCCTTGATGCTTGGCATGGCGTTTTCGGCCAGCACCTGAGTGGCGCCGCGGATCTTGCTCATTTGCGAGAGTGCGAACACACCGAGGATCAGCATGAGCGTGCCGATCAGGGCAAAGCCCAGGAACGCGCGCGGAGCGATATTCATATTACGCAGAGACATAATTGCTTCCAGAGTTAAGGCGCGATCCCTGCGGCTTTGGCTATATTGTGAATTCGATGACTGCCTATCGGTCATCTCGTTGAAGTCTTGAGGCCCTGAACGGCAGCTTTATCCGCAAACGGGCACCGACGATTTTCCGGCGTCTGCGCAAAAGCGTCGTAAGCCCTTGTGAATAATGGATAACGCCCGTTTAAGTGATGGCTAACCGATGGCGCTCTGCGCTGTTTTGTCGCACATACCGCCGGTCTGACGAACAGCAGGAACCGGGTAGCGAATCAGGAGTCTCAAGCCGCCTATGCGTTTGCGTTATTGACGTGTCCCATGCGTGAAAAGGCCGGAGTTGCAGGCCGACGCTGGTATGCGCAGTGACTTTTCTTTATCGTGTGCGCCCGTTGAAATTTGCTCGAGAATTCAAAATGTTGGAAGCGTCCCTAAGCCAGTTGGAACAACTTGTCGGTGATCTGGTGCAGCAGAATCAGAAACTGCAGGAAATGAATGCTCAACTCAGCGCGGAGCTGGCCCAGGCCAAGGACGAGAACGACAGCCTGCAGCTGAGTCTGATGGAGCAGGAAGAGAAGCAGGGCAGCACCGCAGCCCGCATTCAGGCACTGGTTGAGCGCGCGACCAGCGCAAGCGCTGGCGGCGCATGAACTACGACCGTAACGGGGTAACCGTTCTCTCGATCCTGGGTAACGAGTATTCGGTCAAGGCGCCGGATGGCGAAGACCAGAAGCTGGTGCGCGCGGCGGCGATGCTCAACGCCTCACTGGCCGATACCAAGCGCAAGTACCCGACCCTTATCGGCGACCGGTTGCTGGTGCTGGCTGCACTGAACCTGTGCTCGCAGCAGATCGAAATGAAAGAGCACCACCAGATCGAACTGGATCGGTATCAGGAACAGATCGACGCGACTGTCGACGCGATTTCCAGGACGATCACGCAGGCCTGAAGCGGTCTGCGGTTGGCTGGGTATTTGTAGGAGCGAGCGGGCGGCGACCCGTCTTGCTCGCGAAGGCGTAATGGCAGGCGACACACGTGTCGAGGCGGCGCCGGTCTCTTCGCCAGCAAGACGGATCGCCGCCTGCCGGCTCCTACAGGATTCGGGCCGATCAGGCGCTCATCACCAACCGGATATCCGCCGCCAGCTCGCGCACGCGGGCTTCTTCGGTGTCCCATGAACACATGAAACGCGCGCCGCCGCTGCCGATGAAGGTGTAGAACCGCCAGCCTCGGGCGGTCAGCGCGGACACGGCCGGTTCCGACAGTTGCAGGAATACGCCGTTGGCTTCCACCGGGAACATCAGCTCCACGCCGGGAATGTCCTTGACCAGTTCAGCCAGCAGCTGCGCGCAGCGGTTGGCGTGGCGGGCGTGCTTGAGCCAGGCATCGTTTTCCAGCAGGCCGACCCAGGGCGCCGACAGATAACGCATCTTCGACGCCAGTTGCCCGGCCTGTTTGCAGCGGTAATCGAAATCCTCGGCCAGGTCGCGGTTGAAGAACAGAATCGCTTCACCCACCGCCATGCCGTTCTTGGTGCCGCCGAAGCACAGCACGTCCACACCGGCTTTCCAGGTCAGTTCTGCCGGCGAGCAGTCCAGAAAGGCGCAGGCGTTGGAAAAACGCGCGCCGTCCATATGCAGGTTAAGGCCCAGCTCCTTGCAGGTCGCGCTGATCGCCCGCAGCTCGGCAGGCTGGTACACGCTGCCCACCTCAGTGGCCTGGGTCAGGGTCACCACACGTGGCTTGGGGTAGTGGATGTCCTGGCGCTTGAGCGCGACTTCGCGGATCGATTCAGGGGTCAGCTTGCCGTTGGCGCTGCGGGCGGTGAGCAGCTTGGAGCCATTGGAGAAGAACTCCGGTGCGCCGCATTCGTCGGTTTCGACGTGGGCGGTTTCCGAACAGATGACGCTGTGGTAACTCTGGCACAGCGCCGACAGCGCCAGCGAGTTGGCCGCAGTGCCGTTGAAGGCAAAGAACACTTCGCAGTCGGTTTCAAACAGTTTGCGGAAATCATCCGAGGCGCGAGCGGTCCATTGGTCGTCGCCATAGGCACGTTGATGCCCCTTGTTCGCCTGTTCCATGGCCGCCCAGGCTTCAGGGCAGATACCGGAATAGTTGTCGCTGGCGAACTGTTGGCTTTGGTCTGTCATGGCCGATTCCTTATGGGCATTTATGCTGCGCACTGTAGCGAACATTGTGGGGCGCGGTCATGTATTGCATGCGTGACTGAGCGAGACGAACGGGAGCGTTATGGATCTTTCCAACCCGCCTTTTCTGCCGGGACGCGACAAGGCGCTGGACCTGCTCAAGTGGCTGGCGATGCTGTGCATGGTGCTGGATCACCTGCGCTACGTCGGCTGGTCGATAAACGAGTTCTACGTGCCGGGTCGCCTGGCCTTTCCCTGGTTCTGCCTGGCGATTGCCGCGAACCTGTCGCGGCGCAGTGCCGCCGTCATGGCTCCAGGCGTGCAGTGGCGTTATCTGACCTGGTTGCTGGGCTTTGCCGCGCTGTCCGAGATTCCCTACCGGCTGTTCATGCTCGATACCCCGACGCTCAACGTCATGCCGACGCTGGTGCTGGGGCTGTTGGTGGCGCAGGGTTGGCAGCATCGCAACCCGACGACGCGGGTCATGGCGCTGGTGGCGCTGTTGATCGGGGTGCTGTTTCAGAAAACCCTGATGTTCGGCTTTCCCGGCGTGTTGTTGCCGCTGGTGTTGTTGCTGGTGCTGCGCCGATCCCTCTGGTACGCGGTTTTTCCGGGCGCTGTGTGTGTCGCGGGCAATGCCTGGCCCGAGATGTTCGCCGCGGCCGGTTGGGGCGATCCGATCTCCATCGCGGCGATCATCGCCTGTCTGCTCGCGCCGCTGCTGGGCATGGTATTGCTGCGCAGGCGGTTGACGTTCAACGTCTGGCCGATGCGCCGCTGGGCGTATGCGATATACCCCGCTCATTTTCTGGTGTTGCTGGGGTTGCGGACGGTCCTGCGGATTTTGTAACCGCTGGACAACACCTGGCTTGCCCCTTATCTTGCGCAGCAGGCCACCTCATGTGGCCAACGTCGCTCGGACGGTTCCGGGCGCTTACGTATGCGAGATTCTCATGGCTGACCAAGGTTCGCCGCGCCGCTTTGCGCGCATCGATCGACTCCCCCCTTATGTGTTCAACATCACCGCCGAGCTGAAAATGGCTGCGCGCCGTCGTGGTGAAGACATCATCGACCTGAGCATGGGCAACCCCGACGGGGCCACGCCGCCGCACATCGTCGAAAAACTGGTGACCGTTGCCCAGCGTGAAGACACTCACGGCTACTCGACTTCGCGTGGCATTCCGCGTCTGCGTCGGGCAATTTCCAACTGGTACAAGAAGCGCTACGAGGTCGATATCGACCCCGAGAGCGAAGCCATTGTCACCATCGGCTCCAAGGAAGGGCTGGCGCACCTGATGCTCGCCACCCTCGACCAGGGCGATACGGTGCTGGTGCCCAACCCCAGCTATCCGATTCACATCTACGGTGCCGTGATCGCCGGCGCCCAGGTGCGCTCGGTGCCGCTGGTGCCGGGTGTGGACTTCTTCGCCGAGCTGGAAAAGGCCATTCGCGGCTCGATTCCCAAACCCAAGATGATGATCCTGGGTTTCCCTTCCAACCCGACTGCGCAGTGCGTGGAACTCGATTTCTTCGAGCGGGTGGTGGCGCTGGCCAAGCAGTATGACGTGCTGGTGGTTCACGACCTAGCCTACGCCGATATCGTGTACGACGGCTGGAAAGCGCCTTCGATCATGCAGGTGCCGGGCGCCAAGGACATTGCGGTGGAGTTTTTCACCCTGTCGAAAAGCTACAACATGGCCGGCTGGCGAATCGGCTTCATGGTCGGCAATCCGGAATTGGTCGGCGCCCTGGCGCGGATCAAGAGCTATCACGATTACGGCACCTTCACGCCGCTGCAGGTCGCGGCCATCGCCGCGCTGGAAGGCGACCAACAGTGCGTGCTCGACATCGCCGAACACTATCGCCAACGCCGCAACGTGTTGGTCAAAGGCCTGCATGAGTTGGGCTGGATGGTCGAGAATCCCAAGGCTTCGATGTATGTCTGGGCCAAGATTCCCGAAGCCTACGCGCACCTGGGTTCGCTGGAATTCGCCAAGAAGCTGTTGGCCGAGGCCAAGGTCTGCGTGTCGCCGGGTGTCGGTTTCGGTGAATACGGCGACGATCACGTGCGCTTTGCCCTGATCGAAAATCAGGACCGCATCCGCCAGGCCGTGCGCGGCATTCGCGGGATGTTCCGGGCCGATGGGCAACTGCCGGGCAAGGCTGTCTGACAGCGACAGGGCGTGACAAAAATCCCCCGCTGATACCGGGGGATTTTTTTTGGCTGCTGATTTTGCGGGCGCGGCCTGTGGGAGCGCCGCCCGGTCCGCTCCCACAGGCGAAATGCACAATGCCCCAGGACATGTCGTAAACGCGCCTTTGTGTGGCGTCCATAGGCAATTGACCGGTTTGTCCCAGCCCTACCATCGCTTGCAAATGGGCAGCTTATGGCCCGACCGACAAGACAGGCGCAGCGCCGCCGCTGGGGAGAACCGCGATGTTCAGCAAGCAAGACCAGATCCAGGGTTACGACGACGCATTGTTGGCGGCGATGAACGCCGAAGAGCAGCGTCAGGAAGATCATATCGAGCTGATCGCTTCGGAAAACTACACCAGCAAGCGCGTCATGCAGGCGCAGGGCAGCGGCCTGACCAACAAGTACGCCGAAGGCTATCCGGGCAAGCGCTACTACGGTGGTTGCGAGTACGTCGACAAGGTTGAGCAACTGGCCATCGACCGCGCTAAACAGCTGTTTGGCGCCGATTACGCCAACGTCCAGCCGCACTCCGGCAGCCAGGCCAACGCCGCTGTCTATCTGGCGTTGCTGCAGGCCGGCGACACGGTGCTGGGCATGAGCCTGGCCCACGGCGGCCACCTGACTCACGGCGCCAAAGTGAGTTTCTCCGGCCGGCTGTACAACGCGGTGCAATACGGTATCGACACCAGCACCGGGCTGATCGACTACGACGAAGTCGAGCGTATCGCCCTTGAATGCAAACCCAAGATGATCATTGCCGGCTTCTCGGCCTACTCGAAAACCCTGGATTTCCCGCGTTTCCGCGAGATCGCTGACAAAGTGGGCGCCTACCTGTTCGTTGACATGGCCCACGTGGCCGGTCTGGTGGCAGCAGGCTTGTACCCCAACCCGCTGCCCTACGCCGATGTGGTCACCACCACCACTCACAAAACCCTGCGCGGCCCGCGTGGCGGGCTGATTCTGGCCAAAGCAAACGAAGAACTGGAGAAAAAATTCAACTCCGCCGTTTTCCCCGGTGGCCAGGGTGGCCCGCTGATGCACGTCATCGCCGCCAAGGCCGTGTGCTTCAAGGAAGCGATGGAGCCCGGTTTCAAGGCTTATCAACAGCAGGTGATCGATAACGCCCAGGCCATGGCGCAGGTGTTCATCGACCGAGGCTATGACGTGGTGTCCGGCGGCACCGACAACCATCTGTTCCTGGTCAGCCTGATCCGCCAGGGCCTGACCGGCAAGGACGCCGACGCGGCACTGGGACGCGCGCACATCACCGTCAACAAGAACTCGGTGCCCAACGATCCGCAGTCGCCATTCGTAACGTCCGGCCTGCGCATCGGCACCCCGGCCGTCACCAGTCGCGGTTTCAAGGTGACCCAGTGCGTCGAACTGGCCGGCTGGATCTGCGACATCCTCGACAACCTCGGCGACGCCGATGTCGAGGCCAATGTCGCCCTCCAAGTTGCTGCACTGTGTACCGATTTCCCGGTTTATCGCTGAGTCAGGAGTAGCCCTACATGCAACATTACTCAGGCTTCGGCCTTCTCAAGCACTCCCTCAGCCACCACGAGAACTGGCAGCGCATGTGGCGCACGCCGACGCCCAAGAAGGTCTACGACGTCGTCATTGTCGGCGGTGGCGGGCACGGCCTGGCGACTGCCTATTACCTGGCCAAGGAACATGGCATCACCAACGTGGCGGTGGTGGAAAAAGGCTGGCTGGGCGGCGGCAACACGGCGCGCAATACCACCATCGTGCGTTCCAACTACCTGTGGGACGAGTCGGCGCACCTCTACGAACACGCCATGAAGTTGTGGGAAGGGCTGTCCCAGGACTTGAACTACAACGTCATGTTCTCCCAGCGCGGCGTCTACAACCTGTGCCACACCTTGCAGGACATGCGCGATTCCGAGCGTCGGGTCAGCGCCAACCGCCTCAACGGCGTGGACGGCGAATTGCTCAATGGCAAGCAGGTGGCCGAAGAAATTCCGTACCTGGATTGCTCGAAAAACACGCGTTACCCGATCATTGGCGCCACCGTGCAACGTCGCGGCGGCGTGGCCCGCCACGATGCCGTGGCCTGGGGTTTTGCCCGTGCCGCTGACGCGCTGGGCGTAGACCTGATCCAGCAAACCGAAGTGATCGGTTTCCGCAAGGAAAACGGCGTCTGCATCGGGGTGGAGACCAACAAAGGCTTCATCGGTGCCAAGCGCGTCGGCGTGGTGACTGCCGGTAACTCCGGGCACATGGCGAAACTTGCAGGCTTCCGTCTGCCGGTCGAATCCCATCCGTTGCAGGCGCTGGTGTCGGAACCGATCAAACCGATT
The DNA here is from genome assembly GCF_003935425.1 of Pseudomonas sp. v388. GTDB lineage: Bacteria > Pseudomonadota > Gammaproteobacteria > Pseudomonadales > Pseudomonadaceae > Aquipseudomonas. The sequence goes on along the minus strand of NZ_RHQN01000009.1, from coordinate 117,402 downwards.
ATCGACAGCGTGATCATGTCCAACGCCGTGCATGGCTACATCAGCCAGTCCGACAAGGGCGACCTGGTGATCGGCGCTGGTATCGACAGCTGGGTCGGCTACGGCCAGCGCGGTTCGTACCCGGTGATCGAACATACCATCCAGGCCATCGTGGAAATGTTCCCGGTGCTGTCGCGGGTGCGTATGAATCGCCAGTGGGGCGGCATCGTCGACACCACGCCGGACGCCTGCCCGATCATTTCCAAGACGCCTGTGCCGAACATGTTCTTCAACTGCGGTTGGGGCACCGGCGGCTTCAAGGCCACGCCCGGCTCGGGCAACGTGTTTGCCGCGAGCCTGGCCAAAGGTGAAATGCACCCGTTGGCCAAGCCTTTCTCCATCGAGCGCTTTCACAACGGCGCGCTCATCGACGAACACGGCGCCGCCGCTGTCGCTCACTAACCGGGGAATTCGATCATGTTGCATATCTTCTGTCCTCACTGTGGCGAACTGCGCTCCGAAGAGGAATTCCACCCGGCAGGCCAGGCGCACATCCCGCGTCCGCTGGACCCAAGCGCGTGCACCGACGAGCAGTGGGGCGACTACATGTTCTTCCGCGACAACCCGCGCGGCCTGCATCACGAACTGTGGAACCACGTCGCCGGCTGCCGTCAGTACTTCAACATGACGCGCAATACGGTGACCTACGAGATTCTCGAAACCTATCCGATCGGCGCAAAGCCCGGTTTCACTGAAAAGGCGGCTGACGGCGTGGGAGACAAGGTATGAGCCAGAACAACCGACTGCCCAACGGTGGGCGTATCGACCGCAGCAAAGTGCTGAATTTCAGCTTCAACGGCCAGACCTATCAGGGTTTCGAGGGCGATTCGCTGGCGTCCGCCCTGCTGGCCAACGGCGTCGACATCATTGGCCGCAGCTTCAAGTACTCCCGTCCTCGGGGCATTTTCGCCGCCGGTTCCGAAGAGCCCAATGCGGTGCTGCAAATCGGCGCGACCGAAGCGACCCAGATTCCCAACGTGCGTGCCACGCAACAGGCCCTGTATTCGGGGCTGGTTGCCACCAGCACCAATGGCTGGCCGAGCGTCAACAACGACGTGATGGGCATTCTCGGTCGCGTCGGCGGCAAGCTGATGCCGCCGGGCTTCTACTACAAGACGTTCATGTACCCGCAGTCGTTCTGGATGACTTACGAGAAGTACATCCGCAAGGCTGCCGGTCTTGGGCGCTCGCCGACTGAAAACGATCCGGACAGCTATGACGCGATGAATCAGCACTGCGACGTGCTGATCGTCGGCGCAGGCCCGGCGGGTCTGGCGGCGGCGCTGGCGGCTGCGCGCGGTGGTGCGCGGGTGATTATTGCCGATGAACAGGAAGAATTCGGCGGCAGCCTGCTCGACAGCCGTGAAAGCCTGGACGGCAAACCGGCTGCCGAATGGGTCGCTACGGTCGTGCAGGAACTCAAGAGCCTGCGCAATGTGGTCATGCTGCCCCGCGCCACGGTCAACGGCTACCACGACCACAATTTCCTGACCATCCACGAACGCCTCACCGATCATCTGGGTGACCGTGCGCCGATCGGCATGGTGCGGCAGCGTATGCATCGGGTTCGCGCCAAACGTGTGGTGTTGGCGACCGGCACCCACGAGCGCCCGCTGGTCTACGGCAACAACGACGTGCCGGGCAATATGCTGGCCGGCGCGGTCTCCACGTACGTGCGGCGTTACGGCGTAGCGCCCGGCAAAAAGCTGGTGCTGTCGACCACCAACGATTACGCCTACCGCGTAGCGCTCGACTGGCTCGACGCCAGCCTGCAAGTTGTGGCGATTGCCGATGCACGGCATAACCCGCGCGGGCCACTGGTGGAAGAAGCGCGTGCCAAGGGCATTCGCATTCTGACTTCGAGTGCCGTGATCGAGGCCCGTGGCAGCAAGCGTGTTACCGCTGCGCGGGTCGCGGCCATCGACCTCAATGCCCATAGCGTCACCAGCCCTGGTGAATGGCTGGATTGTGACCTGATCGCCAGTTCCGGCGGCTACAGCCCCATCGTTCACCTGGCTTCTCACTTGGGCGGCAAGCCTGTCTGGCGTGAAGACATCCTCGGTTTCGTACCGGGCGAAGCGCCGCAGAAACGCGTGTGTGTCGGCGGTGTGAACGGCGTCTACAGCCTGGCCGATGCCTTGGCTGACGGTTTCGAAGGTGGCGTTCGCGCGGCCAGCGAAGCGGGTTTCAGGGCTGTGGAAGGCGTGATGCCCAAGGCCTTGAGTCGTGCCGAAGAACCAGCGGTGGCGCTGTTCCAGGTTCCCCACGACAAAGGCACGGCGCGGGCACCCAAGCAGTTCGTGGACTTGCAGAATGACGTCACCGCTGCCGCCATCGAGCTGGCGACCCGCGAAGGCTTCGAGTCGGTGGAACACGTCAAGCGCTACACGGCGCTGGGCTTCGGCACCGATCAGGGCAAGCTGGGCAACGTCAACGGCCTGGCCATTGCCGCCCGTTCGCTGAACGTGACGATTCCGGAAATGGGCACCACCATGTTCCGCCCCAACTACACGCCGGTCACTTTCGGCGCGATTGCCGGGCGGCACTGCAAGCATATCTTCGAGCCGGTGCGTTTCACCGCGCTGCATGCCTGGCATGTGAAGAACGGTGCCGAGTTCGAAGACGTCGGCCAGTGGAAGCGCCCTTGGTACTTCCCGAAACGGGGCGAAGACCTGCACGCTGCAGTCGCCCGTGAGTGCAAGGCGGTGCGCGACAGCGTCGGCCTGCTGGACGCCTCGACCTTGGGCAAGATCGACATTCAGGGCCCGGACGCCCGCGAGTTTCTCAACCGCATCTACACCAACGCCTGGACCAAACTGGACGTGGGCAAGGCCCGTTACGGCCTGATGTGCAAGGAAGATGGCATGGTCTTCGACGACGGCGTGACCGCTTGTGTCGGCGACAACCACTTCATCATGACCACCACGACCGGCGGCGCTGCGCGGGTTCTGCAATGGCTGGAAATCTACCAGCAGACCGAGTGGCCCGACCTGAAGGTGTACTTCACGTCGGTCACCGACCACTGGGCAACGCTGACCTTGTCCGGGCCGAACAGCCGCAAGCTGCTCAGCGAAGTGACCGACATCGATCTGGGCCGTGAGGCGTTCCCGTTCATGACCTGGAAAGAAGGGCAGGTGGCCGGCGTTCCAGCGCGAGTATTCCGGATCTCGTTCACCGGCGAACTCTCCTACGAGGTCAACATCCAGGCCGACTACGCCATGGGTGTGCTGGAGCAGATCGTCGAGGCGGGCAAGAAGTACAACCTGACGCCGTACGGCACTGAAACCATGCACGTACTGCGCGCTGAGAAGGGCTTCATCATCGTCGGTCAAGACACCGATGGCTCGATGACCCCGGATGACCTGAACATGGGTTGGTGCGTCGGACGAACCAAGCCGTTCTCATGGATCGGCTGGCGTGGCATGAACCGCGAAGACTGCGTGCGCGAGCAGCGTAAGCAACTGGTCGGCCTCAAGCCCGTCGACCCGACCAAGTGGCTGCCTGAAGGCGCGCAACTGGTGTTCGACGCCAACCAGACGATTCCCATGAAGATGGTCGGTCACGTGACCTCCAGCTACGCGCATAACTCGCTGGGCTATTCGTTTGCGATGGGCGTAGTGAAAGGTGGCCTGAACCGCATGGGCGAGCGCGTCTTCTCACCGCAGGCCGACGGCAGCGTGATCGAAGCCGAGATCGTGTCTTCGGTGTTCTTCGATCCGAAGGGTGAGCGGCAGAATATTTAAGGCTGGTGATACCTCTGTAGGAGTGAGCTTGCTCGCGATCGGCTGCAAAGCAGTCGTGAAAATAGTGAATGCGCTAATGCCTGAAAGTCGTTCCGACTTTATCGCAAGCAAGCTAGCTCCTACAGGATCGGGTTCTCCGCAACAATAGAATTCACAACAGGTGATTCATGACCACAGTCAATGTTTACCAGCAACGCCCAACCAGCGGCGCCAAGGCCGAGTCGCCGTTGTTTCACGCCAGTCTCGAAACCCTGGTGGGCAAGGGCCGTTCCAATCCCGGCGTGCTGTTGCGCGAGAAAAAGCTGCTGGGCCATCTGACCCTGCGTGGCGATGCCCATGATCCGGCGTTCGCAGCCGGCGTCCATAAAGCGCTGGGCATGGAACTGCCTGCCGCGCTGATGCTGGTGATCAGCGGCGAAAGCTCGCTGCAATGGATGGGGCCGGACGAGTGGCTGCTGATCGTCCCGAGCGGCGAGGAACTGGCCGCTGAACAGAAGCTGCGCGAAGCCCTGGCTGGTCTGCACATTTCCATCGTCAACGTCAGCGGCGGTCAGTCGATTCTTGAACTGACCGGCCCCAAAGTGCGTCAGGTGCTGATGAAATCCACCAGCTACGACGTGCACCCGGACAACTTCCCGGTCGGCAAGGCGGTGGGCACGGTGTTCGCCAAATCGCAGCTGGTGATTCGCCGCACCGGCGAGGAAACCTGGGAACTGCTGATTCGCCGCAGCTTTGCTGATTACTGGTGGTTGTGGTTGCAGGATGCAGCCGCCGAGTACGGATTGGGAATTCAGGCATGAGCCGCGCACCCGATACGTGGATTCTCACCGCCGACTGCGCCAGCGTGCTCGGCACAGTGGATGCAGTGACTCGCTACCTGTTCGAGCAGGGCTGTTATGTCACCGAGCACCACTCGTTCGATGATCGGCTTTCCAGCCGCTTCTTCATTCGCGTCGAATTTCGCCAGCCTGACGGATTCGACGAGCAGGGCTTTCGCGCGGGCCTGGCGGAACGCGGCAAGGAATTCGGCATGGTCTTCGAACTGACCGCCCCGGATTACCGGCCTAAAGTGGTGATCATGGTTTCCAAGGCGGACCATTGCCTGAACGATCTGTTGTATCGCCAGCGCATCGGCCAGTTGGCGATGGACGTGGTGGCGGTGGTCTCCAACCATCCGGATCTCGAACCGCTGGCGCGCTGGCACGAAATTCCCTACTACCATTTCCCGCTGGACCCCAACGACAAGCCTGCGCAGGAAGCGCGGGTCTGGCAGGTGATCGAAGAATCGGGCGCCGAGCTGGTGATTCTCGCCCGCTACATGCAGGTGCTGTCACCGGACCTGTGCCGCAAGCTCGATGGCAAGGCGATCAATATCCATCACTCGCTGCTGCCCGGTTTCAAGGGCGCCAAGCCCTACCATCAGGCCTATAACAAGGGCGTCAAACTGGTCGGCGCGACGGCGCATTACATCAACAACGATCTAGATGAAGGTCCGATCATTGCCCAGGGCGTGGAAGTGGTCGATCACAGCCATTACCCGGAAGATCTGATCGCCAAGGGCCGTGACATCGAAGGTCTGACCCTGGCCAGGGCGGTGGGTTATCACATTGAACGGCGGGTGTTTCTCAACGCCAATAGAACGGTGGTTCTGTAGGCGCGGACTTTTCCGCTCCCACAGAAACCATGGACGCAAGTCAAACAAGCAACCCATGCGTTGCCGCAACATCTGAAGAAAGCAGCGCATTTCCCGCGACAACACAATAAAAGCGAGGTGAAAGCATGTCTGACAATCGTGGTGTGGTGTATCTCGGCGCCGGCAAGGTCGAAGTACAGTCGATTCCCTTCCCAAAAATGCAGGACCCACGCGGCAAGCGCATCGAACATGGCGTGATCCTGCGGGTGGTCTCCACCAATATCTGCGGCTCGGACCAGCACATGGTGCGCGGCCGCACCACCGCCCAGACCGGTCTGGTGCTCGGGCATGAAATCACCGGCGAGGTGCTGGAAGCCGGGCGCGATGTCGAGCATCTGAAGGTCGGCGATCTGGTGTCCGTGCCGTTCAACGTGGCATGCGGGCGTTGCCGTAGCTGCAAGGAACAACACACCGGTGTGTGCCTGACGGTCAACCCGGCGCGTGCCGGCGGTGCTTATGGCTACGTGGACATGGGCGACTGGGTCGGCGGTCAAGCCGAGTACGTGCTGGTGCCGTACGCCGACTTCAACCTGCTCAAGCTGCCGGACCGCGATGCGGCGATGGAGAAGATCCGCGACCTGACCTGTCTCTCTGACATCCTGCCCACCGGCTATCACGGCGCGGTGACCGCAGGCGTCGGCCCCGGCAGCACCGTATACGTCGCAGGCGCCGGACCGGTCGGGCTGGCGGCTGCGGCATCGGCGCGCTTGCTGGGCGCGGCGGTGGTCATCGTCGGCGATGTGAACCCGGCGCGTCTGGTTCACGCCAAGGCGCAAGGTTTCGAAATTGCCGACTTGTCCCAGGACACGCCGCTGCATGAGCAGATCGCTGCGCTGTTGGGCGAGCCGGAAGTGGATTGTGCCATCGATGCGGTGGGTTTCGAGGCGCGCGGGCACGGCCATGCCGGTGCGCAATCCGAAGCGCCGGCCACCGTGCTCAACTCGCTGATGGGCGTGGTGCGGGTAGCGGGCAAGATCGGTATTCCAGGCCTTTATGTCACCGAAGACCCGGGCGCCGTGGACGCCGCAGCGAAGATGGGCAGCCTGAGCATCCGCTTCGGCCTGGGCTGGGCGAAATCCCACAGCTTCCACACCGGCCAGACCCCGGTGATGAAGTACAACCGCCAGTTGATGCAGGCCATCATGTGGGACCGCATCAAGATCGCCGATGTGGTCGGTGTCGAAGTCATCAGCCTCGACGACGCACCACGGGGTTACGGCGAGTTCGATGCAGGCGTGCCGAAGAAATTCGTGATCGATCCGCACAAACTCTTCAGCGCGGCGTAAGCCATAGCCGCCCCATCGGCGGCAATGAGCTGGTGCTTGGCAGGAGCCACCGGGGCGGCGTTCCGTCTTGCTCGCGACGGCGGGGTCCGGACACAAGATCTGCTGTGTGTGTACCGGCCTCGTCGCCAGCAAGCTGCCTCCCACAATGGACCGTGTCGTTCTGGCTTGCACGGACATCACGGCTCATTGGGAAATAACCCGCCATCCGGTTACCCGCTCCGGGAACAAGCCCGGTCCCCTTCAGTCCAACCGAGTGTTTTACCGCCCACTCAAGGGCGGTTCCGGTTTGAGTGAGGTCGATTACATGAACACTGCACGCGGTATGGCTCTGGCAACCCTGATGGCTATGGCGGCTACGCCCGCGCTGGCCTTCAACCTGAATGACGCAGCGAATGCGGTCTCCAACGCCACAAGCGGCAATCAAAAAGCGACGGCAGCGCCTGAAGCGGCCGGTCTGCTCAACACCCTCGGCACTCAGCTCAACGTCACGCCCGAGCAAGCGGTGGGCGGCACTGGCGCCTTGCTGGGTCTGGCCAAGAATAAACTGACCGGAACAGACTACTCGCAACTGACCAAGTCGGTTCCGGGGCTGGACCAATTGTCCGGCCTGTCGGCGCTAGACAGCCTGGGCGGCGGCGGGCTGGGCGGTCTGCTCGGCGGCGGCAAGGATTCGGGCGGCAGTTCGATGCTCAATCAGGCATTGGGCAACGTGCAGGACATGGGCGACGTGAACACCGCGTTCAAGGCGCTGGGCATGGACAGCAGCATGGTCAGCCAGTTTGTCCCGGTGATCCTGCAATACCTCGGCCAGCAAGGCGCCAGCGGCTCCGCGCTGCAGAGCCTGAGCGGGCTATGGGGCGCTGGTAGCTGATTCCAGCCGCAACGCTGCAATCCGGGCGCTCTTTTCGATCCAGAGCTGGTTGACCCAGCCCTGGATCTTCTCGCGAAACACCGGGTCGTTTTCGTAATCGCCTTGCCACAATGACGGGTCCATTTCGCGGGTGCGGATGTCGACGATGACTTTCGGCACCCGGCCGCACAGCATGTCCCAGAAACCGGGAATCCGAGTGCCGGGATACACCACCGTCACATCCAGAATCGCGTCGAGCTGTTCGCCCATTGCGGCCAGCACGAAGGCAACGCCGCCGGCCTTGGGTTTGAGCAGGTCGGAGTAGGGCGAGGCCTGGGCTGCGTGCTTGGCCGGAGTAAACCGCGTGCCTTCCAGATAATTGACGATGGTCACCGGCTGGCGCTTGAACAGTTCGCAAGCCGCCTTGGTGATTTCCAGATCCTTGCCCTTGAGCTCAGGGTTCCTGGCCAGAAACGCTTTGGTGTAGCGCTTCATGAACGGGTAGTCCAGCGCCCACCACGCCAGGCCCAGCAGCGGCACCCAGATCAGTTCCTTTTTCAGGAAGAACTTGAAGAACGGCGTGCGGCGATTGAGTGCCTGGATCAGCGCCGGGATATCCACCCATGACTGATGGTTGCTGATGACCAGATAGGACGTGTCAGCGCGCAGTCCTTCATCGCCCCGAATATCCCATTGGGTCGGAATGCACGACGCGAAGATCAGTTTGTCGACTTCGGCCCAGGTCTCGGCGATCCACATCACGGCCACCGAGCAGCGGTCGCGCATCCGGCCTTTGAACAGCAGTTTGAGCAAGGCAAACACCAGCAACGGGCCGATCAACGCCAGGGTATTGATCAGTAGAAGCAGGGTAACGAAACAGCCGGTAAGGACGCGGCGCATAAAAGACTCTGAAGAATTCCGGGGGGCGCAATGATAAAGACCATCCACTACGACGCCAAATCCATAGCTGCTTACAAAATGTTTCATGCGCTGACAAATTCGTAGCGCACGTGGGTCTCCTTACCGAACCAAAGCAAGCAACGCTGTCTAAATTCGGCGTCATCCAGGCGCTGCTCTTGTGAGGAACCCTCTACGTGAAACCGATCCTGGCGCTTCTGTCCCTGTTGGCTCTGCCTGTCATGGCCGCCGAACCCACGCTGTATGGTCGCTATGAGAACATCAGCGTTCCCGAAATAGGCAAGACCTTCAAGGCCAAGATGGACACCGGCGCGCTGACCGCTTCGCTGTCGGCCAAAGACGTCGAGCTGTTCAAGCGCGATGGCGACGACTGGGTGCGCTTCCGCCTGGCTACCGAAGGCGCCGGCAGCAAGGTCTATGAGCACAAGGTTGCGCGAATCAGCAAGATCAAGGGCCGCGCCGACGGTGAAGAAGAGGACGAAGATATCGATCCGGTCAAGCGTCCGGTGATCGATCTGGAGCTGTGCCTGGGCGACAAAAAGCGCACGGTCGAGGTCAATCTGGTGGACCGCAGCCACTTCAACTATCCGCTGTTGATTGGCGCCAAGGCATTGCGCGAGTTTGACGCGGCGGTCAACCCGGCCCGGCGCTACACCGCAGATAAACCCGATTGCTGATTGACGGCGGGGGCTGAAATCACGCACCGTTTCGGCCTCTCCCCAAGCGCTCGGATGCCATGCCGCACATTCTGATTGTCGAAGATGAAGCCGCGATTGCCGATACGTTGATCTATGCCCTGCAAAGCGAAGGTTTCACCACCACCTGGATTGGCCTGGGCCAGCAGGCCGTCGACCATCAGCGCGCAACGCCCGCCGACCTGATCATTCTGGATATCGGCCTGCCCGATATCACCGGTTTCGAAGCCTGCAAGCAATTGCGACGCTTCACCGAAGTGCCGGTCATGTTTCTCAGCGCCCGTGATGGCGAGATCGACCGGGTCGTGGGGCTGGAAATCGGCGCCGATGATTATGTGGTCAAGCCGTTCAGCCCGCGGGAAGTCACGGCGAGGGTCCGGGCGATCCTCAAGCGCATGCAGCCGCGAACGGCAACGGCGCCCGTCGCAGAGCTGTTCCAGATTGATCGCGAGCGCGTGCAGATCAGCTATCGCGGCCAGGCCCTGAGCCTGACGCGCCACGAATTTCGCCTGTTGCAATGCCTGCTGGAGCAACCCGAGCGGGTGTTCAGCCGAGAGCAGTTGCTCGACGCGATGGGTGTTGCAGTGGACGCCGGCTACGACCGCAGCATCGACAGCCACGTCAAAAGCCTGCGCGCCAAACTGCGCCAGATAGCGGCCGAAGCCGAGCCGATCCAGACCCATCGCGGCCTTGGCTACAGTTACAGCCCCGGACACAGCTGATGCCGCTGAGTATCCGGATCTTCCTGGTGTATGCGGTGTTCATCGCGCTGACCGGCTATTTCGTGCTCAGTACCGTGATGAAGGAAGTGCGCCCCGGCGTGCGCCAATCTACCGAAGAAACCCTGGTGGACACGGCCAACCTGCTGGCGGAAATTCTCCACGAAGATGTTCGTAATGGCACCCTCGACCAGACCCGTCTGCCCGATGCGCTCAAGGCCTACGGCCAGCGTCAGCCGGGAGCGACCATCTGGGGGCTGGCGAAAAATCAGGTCAACAACCGCATTTACGTCACCGACGCCAACGGCATTGTGCTGCTCGACTCCAGCGGCGTGGCGCAGGGCCAGGATTATTCCCGCTGGAACGACGTTTATCTGACTTTGCGCGGCGAGTATGGCGCGCGCTCGACCCGCAGCGACCCGAATGATCCCAATTCCTCGGTGATGCATGTGGGCGCGCCGATTCGCGATAACGGGCGGATCATCGGCACGGTGACCGTGGCCAAACCCAACAGCTCGTTGCAGCCTTATGTGGATCGGGCCGAGCGCCGTTTGTTGTGGTACGGCGCTGGCCTGATGCTGCTCGGGCTTGTGCTGGGCGCGCTGTTTTCCTGGTGGCTCGGTTCAGCGTTACGCCGCCTGACCGGTTATGCCCAGGCGGTGAGCGAAGGGCGCCGCGCTCAATTGCCGCATTATCGCGGCGGTGAACTGGAGCAACTGTCTGCCGCCGTCGAACATATGCGTACTCAACTGGAAGGCAAAGCTTACGTCGAGCGCTATGTGCACACCTTGACCCATGAGCTGAAAAGCCCGCTGGCGGCGATTCGCGGCGCCGCCGAGCTGTTGCAGGATGAAATGCCCGCTGCGCAGCGGCAGCGGTTCGTCGCCAATATCGAAGGCGAAAGCGCGCGCATGCAACAACTCATCGAACGCTTGCTCAATCTGGCGATGGTGGAACAGCGCAAGACGCTTGAAGAGCGGGTATCCGTACCTCTGATTGCGTTGATAGAAGAACTGCTTGAAGCCCGTGGCGCCTGCATCAAAAGCCGAGGCTTGAATGTCGAGCGACACGTGGACCCAGGCTTGAGCCTGCTGGGCGAGCGCTTTCTGCTGCGCCAGGCCCTCGGCAATCTGCTGGACAACGCGCTGGATTTCACCCCCGTCGGCGGCACGCTGCGTTTCGAGGCCGAGCGCAATGGCCCGCGCATCAGTCTCAAGCTCTATAACGATGCCGCAGCGATTCCCGACTACGCGTTGCCACGGCTCAGTGAACGCTTCTACTCCCTGCCACGTCCGCACAGCGGCCGCAAAAGCACCGGTCTGGGCCTGAATTTCGTCGAAGAAGTGGTGCAGTTGCATGGCGGTGAAATGCAGATCGGCAACGTGCCCGATGGGGTGTTGGTGACACTGACCCTGCCTTCAACAGGTCCACTGCGCACACAATCTCCATAAAGCCCCCACATTTCCTCCACACAGGCTTCGCAGACTCTCTCCATCACAAACAGGGAGAGCTGTATGAACCGCAATCTGGCTATGAAACTGGGGATGATCGCGCTGCTGATCGTTCTGTTGCTGATTCCGCTGCTGATGATCGGCGGCCTGATCAGTGATCGTCAGCAGCAGCGCGACGCAGTGCTGGACGATATTGCCCGCAGTTCCAGCTTCAGCCAGCAATTGAGCGGGCCGATACTGGTCGTTCCGTACCGCAAGACGGTGCGGATCTGGAAGACCAACGCGCAGACCAATGAGCGTTACCTGGAAACCGCACAGGAGCGCGGGGCGCTGCACTTTCTGCCCGAGCGCTTCGAACTCGACGGCAAGGTGCAGACTGAATCGCGTTCGCGAGGGATCTACGAAGCGCGCCTGTTTCACGCCGACAACCGCATCAGCGGGCATTTCCTGCTGCCCGAGCAGCTTGGCATTGCCGTCGATTTTGACGATTACGCCTTTGATCGCCCTTTCCTGGCCGTCGGGATCAGCGACATTCGCGGCATTGAAAACGCCCTGCACTTGCAGTTGGGCGCCGACACCCAGGATTTTGTGCCGGGTACACGACTGGCCTGGTTGGGCGAGGGTGTCAGCGCTGACCTGCCGATGCTCCATGGTCACGGGCAGACTCGCCTGGATTTCGGTTTCGACCTGCGTTTGCAGGGCACCGGCCAACTGGAAGTGATCCCGGTGGGCAAATCCAGCAGCGTGCAACTGGCAGCCGACTGGCCGCATCCCAGCTTCATCGGCAACTACCTGCCGGCGCGTCGGGAAATTTCCGCGCAGGGTTTCAGTGCCCACTGGCAAACCACTTTCTTCTCCACCAATCTTCAGGGAGCGCTCACCGCCTGCCTGGTCAGTGACAACTGCCAGGATTTCAAGAGTCGCAGCTTTGGCGTCAGCTTCATCGATCCGGTGGATCAGTACCTCAAGAGCGACCGAGCGATCAAATACGCGCTGCTGTTCATTGCGCTGACATTCGCCGGGTTCTTTCTGTTCGAAGTGCTCAAGAGCATGGCTGTGCATCCGATCCAGTACGCGCTGGTGGGCGCCGCGCTGGCGCTGTTCTACCTGATGCTGCTGTCGCTGTCCGAGCATCTGGGTTTCACAGCGGCGTATCTGCTGTCGGCCGGCGGTTGCGTTGCGCTGATCGGCTTCTACGTCTGCCACGTTCTGCACAGCGTGCGTCACGGGCTGGCTTTCGCCGCCAGCCTTTCTGCGCTGTACGGTCTGCTTTACGGGCTGCTCAGCGCCGAGGATTACGCGCTGTTGATGGGCTCGTTGCTGTTGTTCGGCCTGTTGGGTGTGTTCATGGTGCTCACCCGCAAACTCGACTGGTATGGCATCGCCTCGCTCAAGCCGAACCCGTCAGTGGCCGGGGAAGCGGAGGTCGCACATGAGTAGGTGGCTCGGGCTGCGTGAAGAGCAGCAGCTGGCGAATACTCTTCTGGCAAGGATCGCCAGCCTGTTTCCCGAGGCTCCAGCCAGAGTGGAGCGCCTCAGGAACAGACGCTCAGTCGCTCAGACGCGGGGCTGGCTCGCCAGCATCGATGGCCGCTGACTGATTTCCAGATACCAGCTTGCCAGCCTCGGATACGTGCTGCGCCAGCGCAGGTCGGGCTGGCGGAAGTCCAGATAACCCAGGGCGGCGGCGACGCTGATGGAGGCGATGTCGAACGCAGAACTGAGTTCGGTGATGGCTTCCTGCTCGAAGTAACCGAGGGTGCGCTCGATCTTTTCCTGCTGGGCGTCCAGCCACTGGTCCCAATGCTTTTCCTCAGGGCGCAGCGCAAGCTCGTAGCGGATCAACAATGCAGCATCCAGCAGCGCATCGGCCAGCGACGCCAGGGTCAGACGGCGCCAGCGTGCCGAACCTTCACGAGGGATCAGGGGGTTGCCGACATGCTGGTGGTCCAGGTAGTCAAGGATGACCCGACTGTCATGGATCACATTGCCGTCCCCCAGCCGCAGGGCCGGTAGCTTGCCGGCCGGGTTGTCGTTGTTGAGTTCGGCGGATGGGCTGACCGGTGTCAGGACAGTGGTCTGCAACGCGACGCGGTCGAGCTGGCCGGTCTCGTGGAGCATGACCACCACTTTGCGGGCGAAGGGTGAAGCGGGGTTGAAGTACAGCGTCATGGTGGGGGCGGACATGGGTGTTCCTCGGATCGGACAGCCCTCTAGACTAGTCAGCGTGGGACTGGGGCGCAATCGGCAGTAAACGTATTCGAAAGCGCGGAACACATTACGCCTACTTCCTGACCAGCAACCCCCTTGCACTCAACACCGCCGCCACGCCCATACCCAGCCACGCCAGCGCATCCCACCAGCCGTCGCCCAGAAGGGCTGCGAACAGACCGCCCGCCGTGAGCAGGCCGATCAGCAGTGGAATGGCGAAAATCCTGCGCAGCGTCGACGCTTTGCTCATCGCGCAACCTGCGGTCGGGAAACGTCAGCCGGCTGTGCAGCGCGGCGCCTGACCCACCACAGGTAAACACCGCTGCCGAGCACGATGATGGTCAGCACATCCAGCGCAGCCCAGAGAATTTTCATCGGCATGCCGCCGTAGTCGCCAAAGTGCAGGGGCTGCGACATACCCAGCGCGTCCATGTACCAGGGTCGGCCGACCACGGCGGTCACTTCCAGGGTTCGGGCGTCGATCAGCACCGGTGTCGTCAGGTACGCGGTCAGGTGGGTATTGCCTTTGAGAAACACCGCGTAATGGTGTTCGCTGGAGAATCGCGTGCCGGGGAATGCGATGAAGTCGGCCTCCATGCCCGGTGCCACGCCTGCGGCGATTTGCAGCAGGCGGTCGGCCGGAGCACGCTGGGTCAAAGGCGGTGCATCGCGATACGGCGCAACCATCGCCGCCAGCGTGTCGTTGCGCCACGAGGCAATGAGCAGGTCCGCGCAGGCGCTGACCACGCCGGTCACGCCCACCACCAGCGCCCAGGTCAGCGTCACCACGCCGATCAGGTTATGCAGGTCCAGCCAGCGAGTGCGGGTGGACTTGCCGGCGCGCACCGTGCCGAACTCCAGCTTGCGCATGAACGGCGCGTACAGCACCGTTCCGGAGACCATCGCCACGACAAACAGCACGCCCATGAAGGCCAGCAATAGCTTGCCGGGCAGTTCGGCGTACATGTCCACATGCAGGCGCAGCATGAACATCATGAAGCCGCCATTGGCCGACGGCATTTCCAGCGCCTGGCCGGTACGCGCATCCAGCGCAAAGGTGTGCGAAGCGTTGGGCTCGGTGCCGGCGGTAGCGGCAGTAATGGCCATCACGCCGTTGGGATCGTCTTCGTCCCAGCCGAAATACTGCAGCACTTCGCCGGGCCGATGCGCTTCGGCAGCCTTGACCAGTTGTTCCAGACTCAGCCGCGCAGTATCGGCCGGCATGTCTTGGTAGTGCGGCGCATCGCCCAGCAGGTGGTCGATCTCGTGATGAAAGATCAGCGGCAGGCCGGTGAGCGCCAGCATCAGCAGAAACAGCGTGCAGATCAGGCTGCTCCAGGTATGAACCACCGACCAGCGGCGCACGGTTTGGCTTTTCATCATCGAATCCACGGGCGAAAGGGCGCTACTGTAATTCAATGGGACCTGAGCTGCGCAGCTGTTTATTCTGTGCCCGGGTTGGCTTCTTCGCCAGCAAGCTGGCTCCTGCGGGCGCGGTGTGCGCTGCCTAAGTGCAGGAGCCAGCTTGCTGGCGAAGTCGTATTGAAGTGCGCCCGATAAATCGGGCCTAAAAGGAATGCGACTGCCTGCGCCTGCGCCACTGCCCCAGGCGTTGTTCCAGGGCCACTGGGCTGTCGAGTTGTTGTTTGCGCGCATGGCTGAACAGGATCAACGCCAGTTCAGCCGTCACCAGAGCATCTGCACTGGCGTTGTGCCGCTCGTCGACGTGCAGGCCGAAGAATTGCGTCCAGTCGTCGAGCCCGGCCTGACGCAAATTGGCCTGCTCGAACAGCATTGGGGCGATCTCCGCGACGTCCAGAAACGGGTGTTGCAGGCAGTAACCCAAACTGTCCTTCAGCGCCCGCCCCAGCATGTGTTGATCGAATGGCGCGTGAAAACCGAGTATCGGGCCAGACCCCACGAACGCCATGAAATCCAGCAGCGCCTCGACCGGCTCGCTGCCGGCTGCAATGGTGCTGGGCGCCAGACCGTGCAGCAAGACCGCCGGGCTGACCTTGTGATCGACACGTAAAAGAGTGCGTTCGAACTGCTGGCCCAGATCGATGGCGCCATCCTCGATAACCACTGCGCCGATGGACAGCACTTGATCGCGGTTCATGTTCAAGCCGCTGGTTTCCAGGTCCAGCACGACCCAGCGCTGTTGGCGCAGCGACTGGTCATTGAGCGGCGCGGCAGGCGGCAAGGCGGCCAGACGTTGACGTTGCGAGTCGTCCAGTTCGGTTTTGCGAGGGCGTGGGCGTAGCCAGTCGAACAGATTCATAGCTGATAGCGCAGGGTCAGGCTGGATTGCAGGCGCTGTGCCTGGCGAAACGATTCGCGCAGGATGCGCCGGTCAAGGTGGTTCAAGGTGTCCGGGTCGATCCGGTTGGAGTAGGGCAGGTTCTGCCGACTCTGCAACTGATGCTGCTGCATGCGGGTTTGCTGGATGAAGTGATAAGCCTCTTCATAGGCGGCGCCGTCCAGCGGGTCGACGACTTCCCGCTCGACCAGCTGGCGCAGACGATCCAGGGTGCTGGTCGCGCCGATGCCATTGGCCAGCGCCAGCAACCGGGCGCCATCGACGAATGGGGTCAACCCTTCGGTCTTGAGGTCCAGCGTGTCTTTTTCAGCGCCTTTGCGCGCCAGTACGAAATCCTTGAAACGCCCCACCGGCGGGCGATGGCGCAGCGCGTTGTCGGCCATCATGCGTTGGAACAGGCGGTTGTCACCGATCTGGTTGATGATCGAGCGCCGCAGCTGTTCGACGCCGCTTTCCTCGCCCCACACCACGCGCAGATCGAAATAAATGCTCGACGCCAGCAGGTTCTCGGGCGTTGCTTCCCGAACGAACGCTGCAAAACGCCGCGACCATTCGGCCCGCGACAGGCACAGCTCGGGGTTGCCGGCCATGATGTTGCCTTTGCACAGGCTGAATCCGCATTGGGCCAGCACCTGGTTGATCCGTTCGGCGATCGGCAGCAGCAGGCCGCGTATTTCTGCCGCGTGGGCGGCGTCGCGGGCTTCGAACACGATGCCGTTGTCCTGATCGGTGTGCAGCGTCTGCTCGCGTCGCCCTTCGCTGCCAAAGCACAGCCAGCTGAAGGGAACGCCCGGATCGCCTTTTTCTTCCAGGGTCAGTTCGATGACCCGGCAAACCGTATGGTCGTTGAGCAGTGTGATGATCTGGGTGATCTGGGTCGACGACGCGCCGTGGGCCAGCATCCGGTCGACCAGTTGCACGATGTCGCCGCGCAGGTTGACCAGCGCTTCGATGCGTGGCGCGTTGCGAATGGTGCGGGCCAGATGCACCAGGTCGACCCGTTGCAGGGAAAACAGATCCCGCTCGGAGACCACACCGCACAGCCGCCCGTTTCTCACCAGGCACACGTGGGCAATGTGGCGGCCGGTCATCGCGATGGCTGCATCGAAGGCGCTGGCATCCGGGCTGAGGTGAAACGGCGCATGGCTCATATGCCGGTCAATGGGCTGGCTGAAATCGGCATCCACATCGGCCACCGCCTCGCGCAGGTCACGCAAGGTGAAGATGCCCAACGGCGCCTGATGTTCATCGACGATGACGATGCTGCCCACCTGCTGTTCATGCATCAGCCTGACCGCTTCACGCATCGGCGTTTGCGGGCTGCACATCACCGGATGGCGCATGGCCAGTTCGCCCAGCCGCGTGTTGAGGGAATACTGGGTACCCAGGGTTTCGGCGGCGCGCTGCTGAACCTGCTGATTGACCTGATCCAGCAGGCTGCTGACGCCGCGCAGCGCGAAGTCGCGGAACACCGTGGACAACGCGAACAGCTTGATGAACGCCTGTTTGTTCAGTTGCAGGCAAAACGTGTCTTCGGCGGCCAGGTGTTCGGTTCGCGTCGCGCGCTCGCCCAGCAGCGCCGCGAGCGGAAAGCATTCGCCGGTGCTGATCTCGAAGGTGGTCTCGGTGCCGCCCTTGGCCGAATGCGGGCGCTCGCCCACCACTTGCCCTTGTTTGACGACGTAAAAGTGTTCTACTGGCCCGTCGGCCGGCTTGATGATGCTGTCTCCGGCGGCATAGAAGCGCAGCTGGCATTGCTCGACCAGGTACGCCAGGTGCGCGCTTTCCATCTGGTTGAACGGCGGATATTTCTGCAGGAACTGCATGGTCCCGTGAATGTTCTGCAGCACTGCCGTCTTGCCTGCCTGAGTGAACGCATCTGCCTTGCTCATGAGCCATACCGCGTTTTTGTTATTGGCGTTCATGGTCGGTCGCTTGGGCGACAGTGCCCATTGGACGTAAGTCTTACGCTTGCGAAGGCTTTCCGGCCTGCCCCGGATGTGTATAAGCTGTCCGACGATCGCACAGGACTGCGTTCGAAGAAGGGCCGGGAAGCCGACGAAATGCGCCGCAGGTTCAGCCGTACCTGCGGTCAGAATGAAGTCCAGGGAATGATGAGACCGCAATGATCGACCATGACATCTTGAGCGAGGAAGAGCGTGACGCCCTGTCCGAGGTCATGCTGCAAGCCAATTGCGAATCCCCGCAGCGCGTCCTGATCGTGGACGACGACAGCGACGCACGCGAACTGCTGGCCGAAATCCTCGGCCTCAATGACATCAGCTGCCTGACCGCATCAGGCGGCGACAGCGCCATGCATCTACTGCGCACACGCCAGTCCATCGGGCTGTTGATCACCGACCTGCGCATGGCGCCTTGCGACGGACTCGACCTGATCCGCCGGGTACGGGAATCGGACCGCGCCGAACTGCCGATCATCATCGTCTCCGGCGATGCCAACGTGCGCGATGCCATCGATGCCATGCACCTGAGTGTAGTGGACTTCCTGCTCAAGCCGCTCAATACCAAGCATCTGGTGAAGCTGGTCAAGCGGGAATTGGGGATGAGCTGAGCGAGTCTGGTATCGACTATGATTCCAGACCCACGAAGGCAGGAGCGGACAAGTCCACTCCTGCGATTGCTTACAGCCCGTTCGCCGCCTTGAACTCCCTCCGCCGACGATGCAGCACCGGCTCGGTATAACCGTTGGGTTGCCGGGCGCCTTCGATCACCAGCTCGACCGCCGCCTGGAAGGCGATGTTGCTGTCGAAATCCGGTGCCAGTGGGCGATAGGCGGGGTCGTTGGCGTTCTGCCGGTCAACCACCGGCGCCATGCGCTTGAGGCTTTCCAGGACCTGGGTTTCGCTCACCACGCCATGACGCAGCCAGTTGGCCATGTGCTGGCTGGAAATGCGCAGGGTGGCGCGGTCTTCCATCAGGCCGATGTCGTTGATATCCGGCACTTTCGAACACCCTACGCCCTGATCGATCCAGCGCACCACATAGCCCAGAATGCCTTGGGCGTTGTTGTCCAGCTCGTTCTGGATTTCCTCGGCGGTCCAGTTGGTATCCGGCGCCAGCGGGATGGTCAGGATGTCGTCTACCGACGCGGGCGTGCGTTTGGCCAGTTCGGCCTGGCGGGCGAATACGTCGACCTTGTGGTAGTGCAGCGCGTGGAGTGCAGCGGCGGTCGGCGAGGGGACCCAGGCGGTGTTGGCACCGGCCAGCGGGTGGGCGATTTTCTGTTCGAGCATCGCGGCCATCAGGTCCGGCATTGCCCACATGCCTTTACCGATCTGCGCCCGACCTTGCAGGCCGCACTTCAAACCGATATCGACGTTGGAGTTTTCGTAGGCGGCGATCCACTTCTCGGCCTTCATCTGTGCTTTGCGCACCACCGGCCCGGCTTCCATGGATGTGTGGATTTCGTCGCCGGTACGGTCCAGGAAACCGGTATTGATGAACACCACACGCTCGCTCGCCGCCTGAATGCAGGCCTTGAGATTGACCGAGGTGCGGCGTTCTTCATCCATGATTCCGACTTTGAGCGTGTTGCGTGGCAGGTTGAGCACCTGCTCGATGCGTTCGAACAGCTCGTTGGTGAACGCCACTTCCTCAGGACCGTGCATTTTCGGTTTGACGATGTACACCGAACCGGCGCGGCTGTTGTTGCGCGAGGTGCTGCCGTTGAGGTTATGGATGGCAGCCAGGCTGGTCAGCAGCCCGTCGAGGATGCCTTCCGGGACTTCATTGCCGTGCTTGTCGAGAATCGCGTCGATGGTCATCAGATGGCCGACGTTGCGAATGAACAGCAGCGAGCGGCCGTGCAGCGTGATTTCGCCGCCCTCGGGCGTGGTGTAGACCCGGTCCGGGTTCATGGTGCGGGTGAAGGTTTCACCGCCCTTGCTCACCGATTCCGCCAGGTCGCCTTTCATCAGGCCCAGCCAGTTGCGGTAGACCACGACCTTGTCCTGGGCATCGACGGCCGCGATGGAGTCTTCGCAGTCCATGATGGTGGTCAGCGCCGCTTCCATGAGAATGTCTTTGACGCCCGCCGGATCGGTCTGGCCTACCGGGCTTGCCGCATCTATCTGGATTTCGAAGTGCAGGCCGTTGTGCTTGAGCAGCACGGCAAACGGAGCTGAAGCGTCGCCCTGGAAGCCGACCAGCTGCGCGTCATCCTTCAGGCCGGTGTTGCTGCCACCCTTGAGGCTGACCACCAGCCTGCCATCGATCAGCTTGTAGGCCGTGGAATCGACATGGGAGCCGGCAGCCAGTGGCGCGGCTTCATCCAGAAAGGCACGGGCGAAGGCGATGACTTTGTCACCGCGCACCTTGTTGTAGCCCTTGCCGCGTTCGGCACCGCCTTGTTCGCTGATGGCGTCGGTGCCGTAAAGCGCGTCATACAGCGAGCCCCAGCGAGCATTGGAGGCATTGAGCGCAAAGCGCGCGTTCATGACCGGCACCACCAGCTGCGGGCCTGCCATGGCGGTGATTTCTTCATCGACGTTCTGGGTGGTGATGTGGAAGTCCGCGGCTTGCGGCAGCAGGTAACCGATCTCCTGCAAGAACGCCTTGTACGCCGCTGCGTCGTGAGCCTGCCCGCTGCGGGCCTGATGCCAGGCGTCGATCCTGACTTGCAGGTCGTCACGTTTGCTGAGCAGGGCTTTGTTCTTTGGCGCCAGGTCATGGATCAGTCGATCCGCTCCGGCCCAGAAAGTGGCGGCATCGACGCCGGTGCCGGGGGTGGCTTCGTTCTGCACGAAGTCGAAGAGGACTTTGGCGACTTGCAGGTCGCCGACTTGAACGTACTCGGTCATTGCTATTGCCTCACTCTGCTCAGCAGGGGCTCAGGGAGCGCTCTGTTATTGATTCTGGTTATATGTAGTGCGCGCGGCCGGATACTACATGAAGCGTGTCAGCGTGAAAATGCTCCCGGATATGTCACTGAAACGACCTGAAGACTTTAGCCGGTCACGGCGCTAATCACCAAGGCCCCAATGCTCGTTGATCGCATGGCCGATTGTGGCGTGCTGCTCAGGCAGGTTGCCGGCCGTGCCGCCATCGTTGCCTATACTGCTGCAACAACCGCCGGGTGTGAGTCCGGCCAGTCCATGATCAGCAGAAGGAATCGAGCGTGGAACATCTCGTCGTCACCGTGGTTGCTCCCGATAAACCGGGCCAGGTCGAGCGTATCGCCGACTGCATCGCCGAGCAGGGCGGCAACTGGCTGGAAAGTCGCCTCTCGCGCCTGGCCGGACAGTTCGCCGGCATTCTTCGAGTGAGCGTGCCCGCCGATAACAGGGGCGCGCTGGTGGAAGCCCTCAATGCGCTGGCGGCTCACAATATTCGGGTGCTGTTGGCTGAAAGCACAACTGACGCTGACGCCGACAGCCGCTGGAAGCCGATCAGCATGGAGCTGGTGGGCAATGATCGACCGGGCATCGTGCGCGACATCACCCGATTGCTGACTGAACAGGGCGTCAACGTGGAGCGGCTAGTGACCGACGTCACGCCAGCGCCGATGAGCAACGAGCCGCTGTTCCACGCCGAAGCGACCCTTGGCGTGCCGTTGAGCCTGTCCCTTGATGATTTGCAAGCGAAGCTGGAAACCCTGGCCGATGACTTGATGGTGGAGTTGGTGTTGCGGACGGAGTTGTAAGCGGGGCAGTTATCCAGGGTATTGCTGCACCTGCCAGTGGATAACCCTTGGAGAAGCCTATGCACGCCTTGATTCACAAGGCGTGCAGAGGTTTGTTCGTTTTATGATCAGCCGCGGCGGCGCAAGTTGAGCCAGGCGTCCACGCTGTAGATCGCCAATCCAGCCCAGATGAAGGCGAAGGTGATCAGCGTGCTCGGGCTCAGGTGCTCGTCGTACAGCGCCACGGCGAGGATCAGCACCAGCGTTGGCGCCAGGTATTGCAGGAATCCCAGCGTGGTATACGGCAAGTGCCTCGCTGCCGCGTTGAAGCACACCAGCGGGACCAGCGTCACCGGGCCGGCGGCCGCCAGCCACAGCGCCTGGCTGGTGGTCCAGAACTCAGGTTGTGCGCTCATTGCCATCGGGTTGAACAGCAGCCAGGCCAGGGCCAGCGGCACCAGCATCCAGGTTTCCACCACCAGACCGGGCAACGCCGAGACAGGTGCTTTCTTGCGGATCAGGCCATAGAAGCCGAAGGTCAGCGCGAGCATCAGCGATACCCACGGCAGGCTGCCGACTTGCCAGACCTGTTGCGCCACGCCGGTGGCCGCCAGACCGACCGCCAGCCATTGCATACGGCGCAAGCGTTCGCCGAGCAGCAGCATGCCGAGCAGCACGTTGATCAGCGGGTTGATGTAGTAGCCCAGGCTGGCTTCGAGCATGCGCCCGTTGTTGACCGCCCACACATACACCATCCAGTTGGCGGCGATCAGCGTGCCGCTCAAGGCCAGCACCGCCAGGCGTTGCGGGTTGTCGCGCAGTTCGCGCCACCAGCCGGGATGCTTCCAGAACAGCAGCAGGAGCGAGCCGCACAGTGCCGACCAGAGCACCCGGTGAATGATGATTTCCAGGGCCGGTACGCTGGCGATGGCTTTGAAGTAGATGGGGAACAGGCCCCAGATGATGTAGGCGCTCAAGCCAAGAATGTAGCCACGACGCAGGTTGGCGGTTTGCATGATTCGTCCTTGCAGCAGGTGTTTTCTAGTTGTCTGTGGAGCGGTAACGCGGTTTACGCGGCAGCACTGCACGGTCTGGGCAGGTGCAGTGCAGTGCTGTCGGGTCGGGCAGGTTCAGAACAGTTTCAGCGGCTCTTCGTTGAGGGCCGAGAGTTGTTCGCGCAACGCCAGGATATGGTCGCCCCAATAGCGTTCGGTGCCGAACCAGGAAAAGCTGTGGGGGAACGCCGGATCGTCCCAGCGACGGGCCAGCCAGGCGCTGTAGTGCATCAGGCGCAAAGCGCGCAACGGTTCGATCAGCGCCAGCTCGCGCGGGTTGAAGTCGTGGAATTCGTTGTAGCCGTCCATGAGCTCCGACAATTGCCCCAGGCATTCCTGACGGTCGCCAGCCATCATCATCCAGATGTCCTGAACGGCAGGCCCCATACGGCAGTCGTCCAGGTCGACGATGTGAAACATCTCATCGCGGCACATCATGTTGCCGGGGTGGCAGTCGCCGTGCATGCGAATGTTCTGATGAGGGGTTGCGGCGTAGGCATCTTCCACACGCTTGAGCAGATCGCGGGCCACCGATTCGTAGGCCGGCAGCAGGCTACGCGGGATGCAGTCGTTTTCCAGCAGGTAAGCCACCGAGTCGTGGCCGAAGTTCTTCACGCCCAGGGCATCGCGGTGCTTGAACGCCTTGGTGGCGCCCACCGCATGGGTGCGGCCCAACAGCTGACCCAGACGATACAGCTGATCGAGATTGCCCGGCTCGGGCGCCCGTCCGCCGCGTCGCGGGAACAGGGTAAAGCGAAACCCGGCATGCTCGAACAGCGTCGCGCCGTTATGCACCAGCGGCGCAACCACCGGCACTTCGACCTCGACCAGTTCGGCGGTGAAGCTGTGTTCTTCCAGGATCGCCTCGGTGCTCCAGCGCTGGGGCCGGTAGAACTTGGCGATCAAGGGCTGACCGTCTTCGATGCCGACCTGGTAAACGCGGTTTTCATAACTGTTGAGCGCCATGACGCGGGCATCGGTCAGAAAGCCAATGCTTTCCACGGCGTCGAGGACAAGGTCGGGGGTCAGTGTTGCGAACGGGTGAGCCATGCGTACTCCTGCGCGCGGCAGGTTGCCGCGTCGGACCGGTGATGGTAACGCAGACAAGGCGGGGTTCGCCAAATAGCTGATGGTTAATTGTGTTGGCGTTCGGGGCGTCGATTGTCATTAAACGGTCATCGAGCGTTCGCGGGATCGCCATGATGATTGGCTAATGTCGCCGCCAATGAGATCGATCTCACGCGAGTGACCCATGCCCGATTTGAAAGAAGTGGCCCAACTGGCCGGCGTATCCCGCGCCACGGCCGCTCGAGCCTTTGCTACACCCGATGTGGTGCGCCCCGCGACCCGCGACCAGGTGTTCGCGGCGGCCCGCCATTTGGGTTTTCGCCCGAACCGGCTGGGGCGGCAGCTGCGTTTGCAGACCACCAATCTGATCGGCGTGGTGGTGCCTAATCTGCTCAACCCCGTGTTCGCCGAACAGTTCCAGGCCATGGAGCGCGCAGCCCGCGCCCGCGGTTACAACCTGCTGCTGGCCACTACCGACTACGCCAGTGAGCGGGAAAGCGATGTGGTGGAAGAGCTGCTGCGCCAGCGGGTCGACGGGCTGGTGCTGACGGTGACCGATGCCGAGCGCAATCACGTCCTGCAAAGCCTGACCCTTGAAGACACACCCTTCGTGCTTGCCTACCACCAGACCGGCAATCCCGACTACAGCGCTGTATCGGTGGATAACCGCGCCGGCATGGCGCTCGCCACCCGCTACCTGCTCGACGCCGGGCATCGGCGCATCGCCATGGTTGCCGGTCCGGCCATGCAGTCCGACCGCGCCCGGCTGCGTTATGCCGGTTATGGCGATGCCATGCGCGAACGCGGGCTGGCGGCGTACCCCGTTCTCGAAATGCCCGACCACACCTGTGCCGATTTCGCCGCGCTGGAACCCTTGCTCAAAGGTCCGGACGCGCCGACCGCGCTGGTCTGCTCCAACGATCTGCTGGCCATCAGCCTGATCGCCGAACTGCGCCGGCACGGTTGCGGTGTGCCGGAACGCCTGTCGGTGATCGGCTTCGACGGTATTGCCCTGGGCACCCAGATGCATCCGACGCTGTGCAGCGTGGTGCAGCCGATCGCCGAGCTGGCGCAGACCGTTATCGACCAATTGTTGGCGCAGATTTCCGGCGCGGCACCCGTTTCCCATTGTTTGCCGTGCCATATCCGGCCCGGCGAAAGCACCCGGCCCCTCGCTTCCCCCAACCCTCAGGAGACGCTTCATGCTCAGCTTCAGTAAAACCCTGGCAGCCCTGCTGCTGTGCGGTGCGGCCAGCCTTGCCCAGGCGGCTGAAACGGCGATCTGCTACAACTGCCCGCCGGAGTGGGCCGACTGGGGCACGCAACTGAAGGCCATTGCCGACAAGACCGGCGTCCAGGTGCCGCTGGATAACAAGAACTCCGGCCAGTCACTGGCGCAGATCGTTGCCGAACAGGCCGCACCCGTGGCGGACGTCGTCTACTACGGCGTGACCTTCGGTCTCCAGGCGCAGAAGGCCGGCGTTGTCGACACCTACAAGCCCAGGCACTGGGACGAGATCCCCGCCGGCCTGAAAGACCCGGCCGGGCACTGGTTCGCGATTCATTCCGGCACCTTGGGCATCATGGTCAATGTCGATGCGCTGGGCGGCCTGCCGGTGCCGCAAAGCTGGGCGGATCTGCTCAAGCCTGAATACAAAGGCATGGTCGGCTATCTGGACCCTTCGAGCGCTTTCGTCGGTTACGTGTCGGCAGTCGCGATCAACCAGGCCATGGGCGGCTCGCTGGACGATTTCGCGCCGGCCATCGACTACTTCCAGAAACTGGCGAAGAACTCACCCATCGTGCCCAAACAGACCGCCTATGCGCGAGTGTTGTCGGGTGAGCTGCCGATCCTGGTGGACTACGACTTCAACGCCTACCGCGCGCGCTACAAGGACAAGGCCAACGTGGCGTTCGTGATCCCCAGGGAAGGCACCATCGGCGTGCCTTATGTGATGAGCATGGTCGGCAAGGCACCGCATCGCGCCAATGCCGAGAAAGTGCTGGATTTCGTGCTCTCCGACGAAGGCCAGGCGCTGTGGGCCAAGGCTTATCTGCGCCCGGTTCGCTCGACGATGCCCGCCGACGTGGCCGCACAGTTCTTGCCCGATAGCGATTACGCCCGCGCCGGTGTCGTGGACTATCAGCAGATGGCCGGTGCCCAGGAAGCGTTCGCTGCCCGTTACCTGCGTGAGGTGAAATAAATGGCCGCCTCGCTGGAGCAAGCGTCGGCCGTGCAGCCAGGCGGATTGTCCAGGCCGCGATTGCGCCTGCGCCCGAGCGCTGCCATGGCGCTGGCTCCGGCAATGGCGGTGCTGGTCGCCTTCTGGTTGTTGCCATTGGCGCACCTGTTCATCTTGGGCGGGCAGAGCACCGACAATGGCGAAAGCGGTTACTGGCAGGTGTTGAGCAGCGCTCAATACCTGGGCAGCCTGGCGCAGACGTGCGTGCTGGCCATCGTCGTAACGCTTGCGGCGCTGGTGGTGGGCGGGATAAGCGGCTTTTTCCTGGCTCGACAGCAGTTTTTCGGTCGCTCGGCGTTGGTGGCGCTGCTGACCTTTCCGCTGGCCTTTCCCGGCGTGGTCGTGGGTTTTCTGGTGATCCTGCTGGCCGGCCGCCAGGGCATTTTCGCCGCGTTGGGGCTGCAACTCGCGGGCGAGCGCTGGATCTTTGCCTATTCGCTGATCGGGCTGTTCATCGGCTATCTGTATTTCTCGATCCCGCGGGTGATTCTTACGGTGATGGCGGCCTGTGAAAGCCTGGATCGCAGCCTGGAAGAAGCGGCGCGTTCCCTGGGCGCCGGGCACTGGCGAGTCGTCTGTGATGTGATCGTGCCGGGCCTGGCGCCCGCGCTGGTGTCCTGCGGCGCGATTTGCTTTGCGACGTCGATGGGCGCCTTTGGTACAGCGTTCACGCTCGGCACGCGCCTGAACGTGACGCCGGTCGCGATCTACAACGTGTTCACCAACTACGCCAATTTCACCGTGGCCGCCGCGCTGTCGGTGATCCTCGGCCTGGTGACCTGGGCGGTGCTGCTGGTGGCGCGGCGCATGGTCAAGTCTTCGGGAGTTGCGCTGTGAAACGGCCTTCGACGTTCTTCCTGCAATTGGCGTTCACGCTGCTGGTGTGCGCCTTCATGCTGGTCCCGGTGGTGCTGTCGCTGCTCGCCGGTTTGACTCGCAACTATTTCCAGGGCCTGTCGAGTGGCCTGACTTTCGACTGGCTGATTCAGGTGTGGCAGGCCTATTCACCGACGGTCTGGCTGTCGCTGCAACTGGCGGTGGCCTGCGCGGTGTGCGTTTGCATCGTGGGTGTCCCGGCGGCTTACGCGCTGGTGAAGATGAACAATCGGTTCAGCCGCGCCTTTGAAGAACTGATGGTGCTGCCGGTGGCGATGCCTGGGCTGGCGAGCGCGCTGGCCTTGCTGCTGACCTATGGCCAGTTCGGTGGGTTTCGCGGCAGCTGGTTGTTCATTCTGGTCGGGCACGTGCTGTTCACCTTGCCGTTTCTGGTGCGCCCGGTCATGGCCGTGATGCAGCGCCAGCAATTGCCGGTGCTCGAAGAGGCTGCGGCCAGTCTGGGCGCCGGGCCGATCCGGCGCTTCTTCACCGTTGTGGTTCCCAACTGCCGGGCCGGGATTCTGGCTGGCGTATTGATGGTGGTCACGCTGTCGCTGGGCGAGTTCAACCTGACCTGGATGCTGCACACGCCGATGACCAAAACCCTGCCGGTCGGTCTGGCCGACAGCTATGCCTCGGCGCGGCTGGAAGTCGCCAGCGCCTACACCCTTCTTTTCCTGTTGTTGATCGTGCCGCTGCTCATTGCATTGCAGGCCATCAGCGCGCGTCTTTCCCGTGGAGAAAGCCGATGAGCGGAACCACCCTTCGCCTGCGCGGCTGCCGCAAGGCATTCGCCGACGGCACCGTCGCCGTCCATGATCTGGACCTGACCATCGAGCCTGGTGAAACCCTGGCGATTCTCGGCCCTTCGGGCTGCGGCAAGACCACGACCCTGCGCCTGATCGCGGGCCTTGAACGGCCGGATGTCGGCCAGGTGCTGTTCGACGATCAGGACGTCACTCACCTGCCGATCGAGAAACGCGACGTGGGCATGGTGTTTCAGAACTACGCGCTGTTTCCCAATCTGGATGTGGCCGGAAACATTATCTATGGCCTGAAGATTCGCGGCGTGTCGCCCGCCTTGCGCAACAAGCGTTGCGAGGAACTGCTGGAACTGGTCGGCCTGCAGGAGCACGGCAAGCGTGGCATTCATGAACTGTCCGGCGGGCAGCGGCAGCGCGTGGCGCTGGCTCGAGCGCTGGCACCGCGACCGCGGGTGTTGCTGCTCGACGAGCCGCTGGCTGCGCTCGATGCACAACTGCGCGAGCGGCTGCGCAGCGAGCTGGATCAGCTGTTGCGTGGGCTCGGTATTACGGCCGTGTTCGTCACCCACGATCAGGGCGAAGCGATGGCGCTGGGTGACCGCATTCTGGTGATGGAGAAGGGCCGCGTCGCGCAACTGGCCAGCCCTCGGGAGATTTACCAGCAGCCGGCCAATGCCTTCGTCGCAGGTTTCGTCGGCAACCTGAACGCGTTCAACGTGATCGAGCGCACGGCGTTCGGCCTGAAGGTCAGCGGCGGGGTGTTGCCATGGCATGACGCGCAGCTGCCCGGCACGGTGTACTGCCGTCCCGAGCATCTGCGGGTGACCTCGGCGCAAGGCCACCTCAAGGGACGTCTGGTCGGGCAGTTTTTCCAGGGCGCGCAAAGCCGGTTGCTGGTCGATGTCGGTGGCGGGCAACCGTTGCTGGTGGACAGCAGCGACAACCTGATCCACGCCGCAGGCGCTGTTATTGCCCTGAACATCGATCCACAGGTTCTGTTCACCCTGCATTCGTAAAACCGTTTTGGTAGAGAGATCACTTTGAATCAGCCGTTTCTCATCGCACAAATCAGCGACCTGCACCTCAAGGCCGGTGGTCGTCTGACCTATGGCGTGGTCGACACCCTGGCCGCCTTGCGCCGCGCCGTTGACCATATCAATGCCAGCAAACAACGACCCGATGTGGTGGTCATCAGCGGCGATCTGGTGGATTTCGGTCGCACGGACGAATACGCCGTATTGCGTCCTCAGCTGGAGCGGTTGCAGATGCCGTTTTATCTGGTGCCGGGCAACCACGATGA
This sequence comes from Pseudomonas sp. v388, assembly GCF_003935425.1. GTDB lineage: Bacteria > Pseudomonadota > Gammaproteobacteria > Pseudomonadales > Pseudomonadaceae > Aquipseudomonas. The sequence goes on along the minus strand of NZ_RHQN01000009.1, from coordinate 88,530 downwards.
TCGCGAGAACCTGCTGGCGGCCTTTGCCGACCATATCTATCTGCCATTGTCGGCGGACGGTCCGCTGGACTGGGTGGTCGAGGAACACGCGGTGCGCCTGATCGGGCTGGATACGACCATTCCCGGTGAACACGGCGGCCAGCTGGATTATCGACAGCTCGACTGGCTGCATACCCAACTGTCCCGCCGTCCGGACGTGCCGACGGTGGTGATCCTGCACCATCCGCCATTCATCACCGGCATCGGCCATATGGACCTCGCGCCGTTCGCCAATGCCGCCGCGCTGGAGCGAGTGATCTCCCAGCATCCACAGGTGGAACGCCTGCTGTGCGGGCATTTGCATCGGCCGATGCAGCGGCGCTTTGGCGGCAGCCTGGCATGCGTGTGTCCCGGCACCTCACACCAGATCGTGCTGGATCTGGACGAAGCGGCGCCTGCGCATTTCAACCTGGAGCCGGCCGGCTATGTGTTGCACCGCTGGCATCCGCAGGAGGGATTCGTCAGCCATAACGCCATGCTGGGCCAATATGAAGGGCCGTATCCGTTCTACGATGCGGGCGGGTTGATTGATTGATCGGCGGGGACAGCTCTGCGGTGTTCTGTGGGAGAGAGCTTGCTCGCGACGAAGGTGCCGGAAATACACCTGTTGCGGATGTACTGGCGTTGTCGCGAGCAAGCTCCCTCCCACGGGTTTGCGGCGTACCTTGGAGCTGGACGAAGACATGTTTTCCGGCTGCCTGACCGGCCTTTTCGCCGACAAGCGGAGCGCCGCCCGGTCCGCTCCTACGGATTGAATAACTTCAGGTGCCGATAACCCCGCCGTCTTCCCGGGTGATGACCATTACCGATGAACGGGGTTTGCCGTTGGGCAGGTGGTCGGGGAAGGTCGAGCCGCCGTTTTCGCCAGGGTGCTGGATGCCGACGAACAGCGTTTTGTAGTCCGGCGCGAAGCTGATGCCGGTGACTTCGCAACCAATCGGGCCGACCAGGAAGCGGCGGATCTCGCCGCTCGCCGGGTCGGCGCACAGCATCTGATTGTTGCCCATGCCGGCGAAATCACCCTTGTTGCTCGAATCGCCGTCGGTTTGTATCCACAGCCGACCGGCCGCGTCGAAGCTCAGGCCATCCGGGCTGTTGAATATGTTCTGTGGGTTGATATTGCTGGAGCCGCCCTGCGGCGTACCGGCGTGAACGGTCGGGTTACCGGCGACCACGAACAGGTCCCACTCGAACTCCATCGCCGAGGCGTTATCGTCCGCTTCACGCCAGCGCAGGATCTGCCCGTACTGATTTTTCGCGCGCGGGTTCGGGCCGCCCACTGGCTGACCGTCTTCACCACGCTTGGCGTTGTTGGTCAGCGTGCAGTAAACCTGACCGTCCTTGGGGCTGACCACGATCCATTCCGGGCGGTCCATGCGGGTGGCGTTCACCACGCTGGCGGCCATGCGTGCATGAATCAACACTTCGGCCTGGCTGTTGAAACCCGCTTGCGCGTCCAGGCCATTCTTGCCGTGGGTCAGCTCGATCCACTGGCCGGTGCCTTTGGGGTGATCCGGGTTGCCGTCGCCCGCATCGAACTGCGCAACATATAACGTGCCCTGATCCAGCAGGTTGCGATTGGCTTTGGGGTCGTCGTGGTTGATCTTGCCGCGACTGATGAACTTGTAGATGAATTCGCCACGCTCGTCGTCGCCCATGTACACCACCGCGCGACCACCCTTGGTCTGCGCCAGAGCGGCGTTTTCATGCTTGAAGCGACCCAGCGCGGTGCGCTTGACCGGCGTGGACTTAGGGTCGAACGGGTCGATCTCCACCACCCAGCCGAAGCGATTGACCTCGTTGGGGTTCCTGGCCACGTCGAAACGCGGATCGTGAATGTGCCAGCCGATTTCCTTGCTGGCCGCGACCACGCCGTAGCGCTTGAGGCCCGCGTCGAATTTTTGCTGCGGGTCAGTGCTGCCGAAGCAGTCAGTGAAATTCTCTTCGCAGGTCAGATAGGTGCCCCAGGGCGTCTTGCCGTTGGCGCAGTTCTGGAACGTGCCCAGCACGCGAGTGCCGGTCTGGTCGGCGTCGGTCTTGAGCCAGTCGTGGCCGGCCGCCGGGCCGCTCAAGGTGATAGGCGTATTGCCATGCACCCGGCGGTTGTAGCTGGAACCCTGAACGAACTGCCATTGGCCGTTCCTGCGCTGGATTTCGATCACCGACACACCTTCGGCGGCCAGTGCCTTGCGCACTTCTTCAGCCGACTGCGGCTCCTTGCCGTGATCGAAGAGGTAACGGTAATTGGTGTACTCGTTGTTGATTGCCAGCAGCGCCCGGTCATCGTGGCCGGGTATCGGAAACAGGCTCATGCCGTCGTTGTTGTCACCGAACTGCAACTCCTGCGCCTGCGCCGTTCCCTTGCCGCTTGGGTCGAAGGCCGGACTGTCGGCATGCAGCGGCTGACCCCAGCTGATCAGCACGGTGGATCGATAGCCTGCCGGCAAGGTGATCTGGTCGGTGGTGGCGCTGGCAATGCCGGGGAAACCGATCAGGCTGCCCGTTGCTGCGCCGACGCTGTCGGCCAGAACGCTGCGGCTCAGCAGGTTACCGCCTAAAAACATGGCCGCGCCGCACAATGCGCCCGCGCCGATGAAACCCCGGCGAGTCAGGCCCACCATGCTTTCGAGGTCGGTCGATTGATTCTCTTCTAATAGTTTCATCATCACGGCTCCATCGGTTATGCCAGCCACATTAGTGCGCGCATATGACGAAAATGTGTACAGATGATGACTGCGTGTCGGGGCAGGAGATGCACAAAGCAAGCAGGCACCGGCCTGCAGGCGCCAGTGGGCGGCGATCCGTCTTGCTGGCGATGGCATTTTTCAGGCAACGCAGCTGCTGCGTCTTCATTGGCCTCTTCGCCAGCAAGCTGGCTCCCAAATCAATCGCAGACTGACTACAAAAGCGTCCCCAACAGCACCAGCGCGGGCGCGAATTGCACTTGCACTCGGCAGCCGCTCGCCAGGTGCAGATCGTCGAGATGGTCGGATGCCGCAAGGGCACACAGCGTCTGGCCGCCAGGCAGTCTGATGCGGACTTCGCTGGGGCCGTCCTCGGCGTCGATTACTTCGTCGACCAGGCCGAACAGCGCATTCTCGTTTTCGGCGGCCGGGTGATCCTGGGCCAGGACCTGCAACGAGCCGGCCTTGATCAATGCCACCACGTCGCTGCCAATTTCCAGCGCCAGGCGTAGCGTGCTTTCGTGGGTGATGCGGGCATCGAGAGACTGCTCGCCGGCCAGTTGCAGGCGGATGAGGTCATTATGCCCGTGCCTGCTCATGTCGACGATGCGCCCCAGCAACTGGTTGCGGGCGCTGGTGCGCAGAGTCAGGCGATTGAGCAGGTCGAGATCGCCACTGTCTTCGGCCGCCTCCAGCACCTGGGCCTGCAATGCCTGCAATTTCAGGTACAGCCGCAAGACACGCTGGCCTTCCTCGGACAGGATCGCGCCGCCGCCGCCACGACCGCCCACGGCCCGAACGACCAGCGGTTTCTGCGCCAGATTGTTCAGTTCATCGATGGCGTCCCAGGCGGCCTTGTAGCTCACGCCCGCACTTTTGGCGGCGCGGGTGATCGAGCCCTGCTCGGCGATGTGCTGCAACAGTTCAATGCGCTGCGGCCGACGCGACAGGTGTTGGGTCAACAGCGGAGGAAGGGACATGGCGGAATATTCTATGGCCGTTCAGAGCCGCCAGTGTAAGGCAAATCCTCGGGCCGAGGCGTTCGGGCCAGGCAGTAGACATCCACCCGTTGCGCCCCGGCCGCAAGCAACAAGCGGGCAATGCCTTCGGCGGTGGCGCCGGTGGTCAGTACATCGTCGACCAGCGCCAGGTGCTTGCCTTCCAGCCGGGCCGGATCACGCAAGGCGAAGGCGCCGTTCAGATTGCGCTTCCGGGCGCGGGCGTCCAGCCCCTGTTGCGCGGGGGTTTCCTTGATACGCAAGAGTTGCTGCTCATCCACAGGTAAACCGAGCGATTTGCCGACCCAGCCGGCCAGCATCGCCGCCTGGTTGTAGCCACGCTCGCGCAGACGTTTCTTGGCCAGCGGCACCGGCAACAGCGCGTCCGGGCGCAGCAGACCTTCATCGAAACGGTGGCGCAGATGCAGGGCGAACAGCTCGCCCAGCAAGCGCCCCATGGCCCATCTGGCCTGATGCTTGAAGCGGGTAATCAGGCTGTCGAGAGGAAAGTCGTAGCGCCACGGCGCGATGACCTGAGTGAATGGCGGCGGCCGCCGAATACAGCCCGCACAGTTGGTTTCGTCGGCTGCCAACGGCAGCGCGCAGGTCTCGCATTGCTGACCCAGCCACGGCAGTTCGGACTCGCATGGCACACAGATGGGGTAGGGCAGGTCGCTGGCCTCATCGCATAACAAGCACGTTTGTTTGTTTTTTAACCAGATGTAAACCTGCATGTTGTGATCTGGTTGACAGCTCATGGCGCTTCCTTAAATATGCCGGTCATCCGTGTCGCGTCAGGGGTGGTTCATGCCCCGCGCAATTGCTTGAACACATTGCCCCAAAAGAGGAGCCGCCCGATGAGCGCCAGCACCACCGCCACCTTGCGTCATGACTGGACTCTAGCCGAGGTCCGTGCGCTGTTCGTACAGCCATTCAATGACTTGCTGTTTCAGGCGCAGACGGTGCACCGCGCTCATTTCGACGCCAACCGCGTACAGGTTTCGACGCTGCTGTCGATCAAGACGGGCGCCTGCCCTGAAGACTGCAAATACTGTCCGCAGTCCGGCCACTACAACACCGGCCTGGACAAGGAAAAACTGCTGGAAGTGCAGAAGGTGCTCGACGAAGCCGCACGCGCCAAGGCCATCGGCTCGACACGGTTCTGCATGGGCGCCGCCTGGAAGCATCCGTCCGCCAAGGACATGCCTTACGTGCTGGAGATGGTCAAAGGCGTGAAAGCCATGGGCATGGAAACCTGCATGACCCTGGGGCGCCTCGATCAGGACCAGACCGAAGCGCTGGCCCAGGCCGGCCTGGATTACTACAACCACAATCTGGACACCTCGCCGGAGTTCTACGGCAATATCATCACCACCCGCACCTACGCCGAGCGCCTGCAAACCCTGGCTTACGTGCGCGATGCGGGCATGAAGATCTGTTCGGGCGGCATTCTGGGCATGGGCGAGTCGCTGGATGACCGCGCCGGGCTGCTGATCCAGCTGGCCAACCTGCCGGAGCATCCGGAATCGGTGCCGATCAACATGCTGGTCAAAGTGGCCGGCACGCCGCTGGAAAACGCCGATGACGTCGATCCGTTCGATTTCATCCGCATGCTGGCGGTGGCGCGGATTCTCATGCCTCAATCCCACGTGCGCCTGTCGGCCGGTCGCGAAGCCATGAACGAGCAGATGCAGGCGCTGGCGTTCTTCGCCGGTGCCAACTCGATTTTCTACGGCGACAAATTGCTGACCACCGCCAACCCGCAGGCCGACAAGGACATGCTGCTGTTCTCGCGCCTGGGCATCAAACCCGAAGCGGGCCAGGAACACGCTGATGAAGTCCACCAGGCTGCCATCGAGCAGGCGCTGGTCGAGCAACAGAGCAGCAGCCTGTTCTACGACGCCGCTTCGGCTTGATCCGCTTTCCGTAATCGGGGCCTGAATGTCTTTCGATCTCCGCGCCCGGCTCGATGCCCGGCGCGACGCGCAGCTCTATCGTCAACGCCCACTGCTGCAAAGCCCGCAAGGCCCGCATGTGGTGGTTGACGGCAAGCCCTTGCTGGCGTTCTGCAACAACGACTATCTCGGGCTGGCCAGCCATCCCGACGTGATCGGCGCCTGGCAGGCCGGTGCCGAGCGCTGGGGCGTGGGCGGTGGTGCTTCGCACCTGGTGATCGGCCACAGCACGGCGCATCACGAACTGGAAGAAGCCCTGGCCGAGTTTACCGGCCGCCCACGCGCCCTGCTGTTTTCCAATGGCTACATGGCCAACCTCGGCGCCGTGACTGCGCTGGTGGCGCAAGGCGATACGGTGCTGGAAGACCGCTTGAACCATGCGTCGCTGCTGGATGCCGGCCTGCTCAGCGGGGCGCGTTTTTCCCGTTACCTGCACAACGACGTCGCCAGCCTCGGCTCGCGTCTGGACAAGGCCGTGGGCGATACGCTGGTGGTGACCGACGGCGTATTCAGCATGGATGGCGACCTTGCCGATTTGCCTGCATTAGCCAAAGCCGCCAAGGCCAAAGGCGCCTGGTTGATGGTGGACGACGCCCACGGCTTCGGCCCGCTGGGCGCCAATGGTGGCGGAATCGTCGAGCACTTCGGCCTGGGTCTGGAGGATGTACCGGTGCTGATCGGTACGTTGGGCAAATCCTTCGGCACCTCCGGAGCCTTTGTGGCGGGCAGTGAAGAACTGATCGAAACGCTGATCCAGTTCGCCCGGCCGTACATCTACACCACCAGCCAGCCACCGGCGCTGGCCTGCGCCACCCTGAAAAGCCTGGAGCTGCTGCGTTCCGAACACTGGCGTCGCGAGCATCTGGCGCAGTTGATCCGCCAGTTCCGCCAAGGGGCCGAACAGCTCGGCCTGACGCTGATGGACAGTTTCACCCCGATTCAGCCGATCCTGATCGGCGATGCCGGACGCGCCTTGCGCCTGTCGCAGATGCTGCGCGAGAAAGGCGTGCTGGTCACCGCCATTCGGCCGCCGACTGTGCCGGCTGGTGGCGCTCGCTTGCGGGTTACGCTGTCCGCCGCCCACAGCCCGGCTCAAGTGCAGCTATTGTTGGATGCACTGGCGCATTGTTACCCGCTGCTGGGCACGAGTGAATCAATGGAGGCCGATCATGCGTGATCGTTTGGTCCTGCTACCTGGCTGGGGTTTGGGCGTATCGCCGTTGGAACCGCTGGCCGCCGCGTTGCGCGGACTGGACGAGCACCTGCGGGTGGAAATCGAGCCGCTGCCGGAACTCGACAGCCGTGACGTTGAGGAATGGCTCGACGAGCTGAATGCCAATATTCCCGATGACGCCTGGCTGGGCGGCTGGTCGCTGGGCGGCATGCTGGCGGCCGAGCTGGCGGCGCGGCGCGGCGAGCGATGCTGTGGGCTGCTGACCCTGGCCAGCAACGCGTGTTTCGTACCTCGCGGTGCGTGGCCCAATGCAATGCCCGAGGGCGATTTCGGCGCCTTTCTGGCCGGATGCGAGGCGGACCCGGACGGGACGCTCAAACGCTTCAGTCTGCTGTGCGCCCAAGGTGCGCAAGACCCGCGCGGCCTGGCGCGTCTGCTCAAGTCCGCTGCACCCCATGGCGCGACAAGAACCCTGGTCAACGGCTTGAAGGTGCTCGAACAGCTCGATACCCGCAGCGCGTTACAGACGTTTCGCGGGCCGCAACTGCACCTGTTCGCGGGCCTTGATGCCTTCGTTCCGGCTGAAGCGGCCGGCGATTTACTCGCATTGCTGCCGGATGTCGAAGTCGGCGTGATCGAGCAGGCCGGCCACGCCTTCCTGCTGGAAAACCCTCACGGCGTAGCGGCGGCAATCCAGGCGTTTCTACATGAGTCGGACAATGACTGATCTTTCAAATCCTCAACTGCCCGGCGCATTGCCGGACAAGCGTCAGGTCGCGGCGTCATTTTCCAGAGCGGCCGGCAGTTACGACAGTGTCGCCGAGCTGCAACGGGCAGTGGGCGGCGAATTGCTGCATCGTTTGCCTGATGGCTCGCAGCCGCAGCGCTGGCTCGACCTGGGCTGCGGCACCGGATATTTCAGCCGCGTGCTCACAAAGATGTTCCCGGAGAGTGAAGGCATCGCCCTTGATATCGCCGAAGGCATGCTGCGCCACGCCCGGCCGTTGGGCGGTGCACGTTACTTTGTGGCGGGCGATGCCGAGCGCCTGCCGTTGCGGGACCAGAGTTGTGAGCTGATCTTTTCCAGCCTGGCCGTGCAATGGTGCTCGGATTTTTCGGCGGTGCTGAGTGAAGCCCGGCGAGTGTTGCAACCCGGTGGCGTATTCGCTTTCGCCAGCCTGTGCGTCGGCACGCTGCATGAGTTGCGGGAAAGCTGGCGGGCAGTGGATGGTCTGGTGCACGTGAACCGCTTTCGAGAGCAGGACGATTACCGACGCCTGTGCGCCGCCAGCCGGTTGCACCTCCGGACCCTGGAAGTTCGCCCACACGTATTGCATTACCCGGATGTACGCAGCCTGACCCACGAACTCAAGGCTCTCGGTGCGCACAATCTCAACCCCGGACGCCCGAGCGGCTTGACGGGCCGGCAGCGGATTCTAGGCTTGGTCCAGGCTTACGAGCGCTTTCGCGTCGAGGCCGGGCTGCCTGCTACCTACCAGGTGGTGTACGGCGTGCTGGAAAAACCTGTCGAGTCCACTTCATAAGGAAAGCCGCAAGATGAGTGTTGCGTATTTCATTACCGGGACCGACACGGATGCGGGCAAGACCACGGTCGCCGCCGGCCTGTTGCATGCCGCGCGTCTTGCCGGCCTGAGCACCGCGGCGGGCAAACCGGTGGCGTCCGGCAGTATGGTCACGCCGCAAGGGCTGCGAAACGCCGATGCCTTGGCGTTGCTTGCTGAATGTTCGTTGGCGCTGGGCTACGACGAGGTCAATCCGTTCACGTTCGAGCCGGCCATCGCTCCGCATCTGGCGGCCCGGGAAGCGGGCGTTGCCCTGAGCGTGCGTTCGTTGCTGTTGCCGATGCAGGCGTTGCTCGACAAGAAAGCCGATTTCACGCTGATCGAAGGCGCCGGTGGCTGGCGCGTACCGCTGGCCGAGCAGAGCAATTTGTCGGACCTGGCCATCGCGTTGGGCCTTCCGGTGATTCTGGTGGTCGGCGTGCGTCTGGGCTGCATCAACCACGCATTGCTGAGCGCGGAAGCCATCGCTCGGGACGGGCTGCATCTGGTGGGTTGGGTGGCCAATATCATCGACGCCAAGACCTCGCGGCTCGAAGAAAACCTGGCAACCCTGGCCGAGAGACTGCCGGCGCCGTGTCTGGGCCGTGTCCCGCGAATGAAAAAGCCCAGCGCCGAAAATGTGGCGGCGTATCTGCATCTGGAGCTGCTCGACTGATCAGGCGCCCGCATGTGCCTGATGGGCAAGAAGATTCTGTATCGGTCCGGGTCCAGCCTATTGGACGGCCTTGTGCCATTAGTCTTTTTGTCGGGTATTTCCCTGCATTTACTGGTTCAATAGCGCTTGTTCGCATTTTTGAACTGAGGATGGCGTATGCAAATCACCATGAACAACACCTTGTACCCAGGCCTGAGCGCAATGCAGGTCGGGCAGCAGCGTGTGGATCAGGCGGCCACTCAGATCGCCAGTTCCAACATCGAAGTCTCCGGCCGTAGCCAGTCTTCGGATTTCCAGCTGGAAAACCTGCGTTCGGTCGATCGCAGCCAGCGTTCGGACCTGTCGGCCAATCTGGTTGAGCTTGCCGCCGGCAAGGAACAGTTCCAGGCCGGGATCGCTGCCCAGAAAGCCAGCGACGAAGCCTTGGGTACGCTGATCGATACCTACGTTTAATACCTGCATCACAAACGCCGTGCCGTTCGCGCACGGCGTCATTTCTGAATCGCCGTGTATCACCGCGCTGCATCTTCCCCGCCCTTTTCCAGACCTCTACTAGACTCACAACGTTGCTCGCGCAACGCTGCAGGCCTTCTCCTGCGCGTTGTGCACGAGGTCGGAGACGAATGGCTTGCGATGCGCTATTGACAAGATTTCGGCTTAAACGTAAGTTTCAAACACCTGTTTGACCGTAAAGCACAAGAGAGAGCCACGTGTCCGGCGCATGCGCCTGATGAACGTTTCGGTCATTCGTTCCAGGATTCATCAGCAGAGGTTTATCGCTATGCCTGATTACAAGGCCCCCTTGCGTGATATTCGTTTCGTTCGTGATGAGCTGCTCGGTTACGAGGCCCACTATCAAAGTCTTCCCGCCTGCCAGGACGCAACGCCTGACATGGTCGACGCCATTCTTGAAGAAGGCGCCAAGTTCTGCGAGCAGGTGCTGGCGCCGCTGAACCGGGTCGGTGATATCGAGGGCTGTACCTGGAGCGAAGCGGGCGTGACCACGCCGGCCGGTTTCAAGCAGGCATACAAACAGTTCGTCGAAGGCGGCTGGCCGAGCCTGGCCCACGACGTCGAGCACGGCGGTCAGGGTTTGCCTGAATCCTTGGGCCTTGCGGTCAGCGAGATGGTCGGCGAAGCCAACTGGTCGTGGGGCATGTACCCAGGCTTGTCCCATGGCGCGATGAACACGATTTCCGAACACGGTACGCCCGAGCAGCAAGAGGCTTACCTGACCAAGCTGGTGTCCGGCGAGTGGACCGGCACCATGTGCCTGACCGAATCCCACTGCGGCACCGACCTGGGCATGCTGCGCACCAAGGCCGAGCCTCAGCCCGACGGCAGCTACAAAGTCACCGGTACCAAGATTTTCATCTCTGCCGGCGAACACGACATGGCGGACAACATTGTCCACATCGTGCTGGCGCGTCTGCCGGATGCACCGGCCGGCACCAAAGGTATTTCGCTGTTCATCGTGCCCAAGTTCCTCCCGGCGGCCGATGGCAGCATCGGTGAGCGCAACGCCGTCAGCTGCGGCTCGCTCGAACACAAGATGGGCATTCACGGCAACGCCACCTGCGTGATGAACTTCGATTCGGCCACCGGTTTCCTGATCGGCCCGCCGAACAAAGGTCTGAACTGCATGTTCACCTTCATGAACACCGCTCGCCTGGGCACCGCGCTGCAAGGCCTGGCCCATGCCGAGATTGCCTTTCAGGGTGGCCTGAAATATGCGCGTGATCGTCTGCAGATGCGCTCCCTGACCGGCCCGAAAGCGCCTGACAAGGCCGCCGATCCGATCATCGTCCACCCGGACGTGCGTCGCATGCTGCTGACCATGAAAGCGTTCGCCGAAGGCACTCGCGCCATGGTGTACTTCACCGCCAAGCAGGTCGATATCGTCAAATACAGCCAGGACGAAGAGCAACGCAAAGCCGCAGACGCGCTGCTGGCCTTCATGACGCCGATTGCCAAGGCATTCATGACCGAAGTGGGCTTTGAAGCGGCCAACCATGGTGTGCAGATCTACGGCGGCCACGGTTTCATCGCCGAGTGGGGCATGGAGCAGAACGTGCGTGACAGCCGCATTTCCATGCTGTACGAAGGCACTACCGGTATTCAGGCGCTGGACCTGCTGGGCCGCAAGGTTCTGATGACTCAAGGCGAAGCGCTCAAGGGCTTCACCAAGATCGTTCATAAGTTCTGCCAGGCCAACGAAGGCAGCGAGGGCGTTCAAGAGTTCGTCGCGCCGCTGGCTGCGCTGAACAAGGAATGGGGCGAGCTGACCATGAAGGTGGGCATGGCCGCCATGAAGGATCGCGAGGAAGTGGGCGCCGCTTCGGTGGATTACCTGATGTTCTCCGGTTACGCCTGCCTGGCCTACTTCTGGGCCGACATGGCGCGTCTGGCAACCGAGAAGCTGGCCGCCGGTACTGGCGACGAAGCGTTCTACCGCGCCAAGGTGCAGACCGCACGTTTCTACTTCCAGCGCATTCTGCCGCGTACCCGTACCCATGTTGCCGCGATCCTTTCGGGCGCTGCCAACTTGATGGATATGAAGGAAGAAGACTTCGGCCTCGCTTACTGAGTTCGTCGTTTTACATCAAACCGCCTGATCTTCGGACCAGGCGGTTTTTTATTGCCTGTTAAATAACCTTCATATTCAACGAATAAACCTTTCGTCCTTCCTGCCGTTACAGAAAAGTGATCATTTGATCGATCCGGTCGAATGCATTGTTCTGTGGATGAGGGCACAATGCCATCAATCCAGGCCTTTACTCCGATGCCGAGTAGGAGACGTTTCCCTTGCTTCGTTTGTCCGCTGCACGAATCAGCCACTTTCTGCCCTCTTTGGCATTGCTGTTTGCCGGGCTTGCGGCTGCCTATGTCAGGGACTTGAGTGTCTTCTTCACCTCGCTGTTCAACGTTCTGCCGACGCTGGTCCTGCTGTTGGGCGGCGCTTATTGCGGTGTGTATCGGCGTCAGCGCGAGCTGTTTCTGATGCTCACGGTCTACGTGGCGTATTTCCTGCTGGATACCCAAACCGATTTCTACCGTGACAACGGGACAGTCAGGGAAGATGCCGCAGTGGTCTTCCACTTGGTCTGTCTGCTGCTGCCGGTCATGTTCGGACTTTACGCAGCCTGGGAGGAACGCACGCATCTGTTCCAGGACCTGATCGCTCGCCTTGCGGTACTTGCGGCGGTGGGCGGCGTGGCACTGGGGCTGGAGCAAAGCTATCCGGTGCAGGTCCAAGGCTGGCTTGCCGATATCCGCTGGCCCGCGTTGCACGGGTCGTGGATGACGCTGGTTCAGCTGTCGTATGCCATGTTCTTCCTGTCCTTCGTGGTGCTGATCTGGCAATACCTGGAAAAACCACGGCCGTTGCATGCGGCACAGCTGGTGGGCTTGATCGGACTGTTCTGGGCATTGCCCAAGACTTTCATCCTGCCCTTTACGCTGAACATCATCTGCAGCCAGGTGATGCTGATGATTGCCGCAGCCGTCGCGCACGAGGCGTATCAGATGGCGTTCCGCGACGAGCTGACCGGCCTTCCAGGACGGCGGGCGCTCAACGAACGGATGCAGCGCCTAGGGCGCAATTATGTGCTGGCCATGAGTGACGTAGACCATTTCAAGAAATTCAACGACACCCACGGGCATGACGTCGGTGACCAGGTGTTGCGGTTGGTCGCCAGCAAGCTGGCACGCATTACCAGCGGCGGCGGCAAGGCGTATCGCTATGGCGGTGAAGAGTTCGCCATCGTGTTTGCCGGCAAGACGATCGAGGAGTGTCTGCCGCATCTCGAAGCGATTCGCGAGATGATCGCCAATTACGAGATTCTGCTGCGCAACAAGGACGCTCGCCCGCAGGATGACCAGCAAGGTCGTCAGCGTCGCGGCGCTGCCCACGCCAGCAGCGTCTCGGTCACCGTGAGCATCGGCGTCGCTGAGCGTCAGCCGGAACACCGCACACCCGAAGAAGTGCTCAAGGCGGCCGACCAGGCGTTGTATGCCGCCAAGGGCGCCGGGCGTAACTGTGTGATTGCCCACGGCCAGCTAAACAAGCGCGGCGCCGTGCGCACCGCCGAAGCGCTGAGTTGAATGACGGCTCCGTTCTGAAGCCGTTTTCTATCGTCTGTCACTCCCCGTTTCCTGTCGCGTTAAGCGCGAATCCAGGCCATTCGTCTGCATGACCCGCCTTGACTGTATGGTCATGACACGACCCTATGTCTCTGAAATGGTGTTCGGTTAGACTCGGGTGCATCGATTCCTGATTGACGCCATTCGGTGCGCCGAATCAGCTTTCCCCCAGTCTGCTGCTCCCGTTCGTGAGGTTTGCCATGGCCGATTATCAAGCGCCGCTGCGTGATATGCGCTTCGTTCTCAATGAAGTCTTCGAGGTCTCGAAACTCTGGGCACAGCTGCCGGAGCTGGCCGATACCGTCGATGCGGAGACGGTCGAAGCCATTCTTGAGGAAGCCGGTAAAGTGACCGGCAAAGGCATCGCCCCGCTGAGTCGCAATGGCGACGAAGAAGGCTGCCACTGGAACGACACGGTCGTGACCACACCGGCAGGTTTTCCCGAGGCTTATCGCACCTACGCCGAAGGCGGCTGGGTCGGTGTGGGTGGCAATCCCGAGTTCGGCGGCATGGGCATGCCCAAGGTGGTGTCGGCGCAGGTCGAAGAAATGCTCAACTCGGCCAGTCTTGCGTTTGGCCTGTACCCGATGCTGACGTCCGGCGCCTGCGTATCGATCAATACCCACGCCACCGAAGCGCTCAAGGCCAAGTACCTGCCGAACATGTATGCGGGCACCTGGTGCGGCTCGATGTGCCTGACCGAGGCCCATGCCGGCACCGATCTGGGGATCATCCGGACCAGGGCCGAGCCTCAGGCGGACGGCGCCTACGCAATCACCGGCAGCAAGATCTTCATCACTGGCGGCGAGCATGACCTGACCGAAAACATCATTCATCTGGTGTTGGCGAAACTGCCGGATGCGCCCGCCGGGCCCAAAGGCATTTCGCTGTTCCTGGTGCCCAAGTTCATGGTGGCCGATGACGGCAGCCTGGGTGAGCGCAACGCGGTCAGTTGCGGCTCGATCGAGCACAAGATGGGTATTCAGGCGTCCGCCACCTGCGTGATGAACTTCGATGCCGCCATCGGCTATTTGATCGGCGAGCCCAATAAAGGCCTGGCGGCGATGTTCACCATGATGAACTACGAACGCCTGGGTGTCGGCATCCAGGGGCTGGCGTCCGGTGTGCGGTCCTATCAGAACGCCGTCGACTATGCCCGTGACCGCCTGCAAAGCCGTGCGCCGACCGGCGCGCAGCACGCCGACAAGGTTGCCGATCCGATCATCGTTCACCCCGACGTGCGGCGCATGTTGCTGACCATGAAGGCATTCAACGAGGGCGGGCGAGCGTTCTCCAGCTACGTGGCGTTGCAACTGGATATTGCCAAGTTCAGCGATGACGATGTCGCACGCAAGCGCGCCGATGATCTGGTGGCGTTACTGACGCCGGTCGCCAAAGCCTTTCTGACCGATATCGGCCTGGAAACCACCCTTCATGGGCAGCAGATCTTCGGTGGCCACGGCTATATTCGCGAATGGGGCCAGGAACAACTGGTACGCGATGTGCGCATTACCCAGATCTACGAAGGCACCAACGGTATTCAGGCTCTGGACCTGGTGGGGCGCAAGATTGTCGGTTCCGGCGGCGCGTTCTACCGGTTGTTTTCCGATGAGGTCCGGCAGTTCATCGCGTCGGCGGATGCCACGCTGGGGGAATTTACCAGGCCGCTGGGTGCAGCGCTGAACACCTTGGACGACCTGACCCACTGGATACTGGATCGTGCCAAGGCCAATCCCAATGAGATCGGCGCCGCCTCGGTGGAATATCTGCACCTGTTCGGCTATACGGCCTACGCCTACATGTGGGCGATGATGGCCAAGGCAGCCGTTGGCAAGGAAGCGCAGGAAACGTTCTATGCCAGCAAGCTGAGCACGGCCCGCTTCTATTTCGCCAGATTGTTGCCGCGGATACATTCGCTGGACGCTTCGGTGCGTGCCGGCAGTGACTCGTTGTACCTGATGGATGCCGAGCAGTTCTAATCAAAACCATTTGTAAGCATTTGCTTACATGAGAAGCCGGAAATCGGCCTCTATCGCAAAAGTGGATCCAAAGTTAATCTACTCACATGGACGTAGCGCAGGAAGCGCACATACATAACAGGGACACGTAGGGATACCTGCCAGGATGGCGGGACGAAAGGGAAATCAGGGAAACAGTCTGGAAAACCCCGCTTAGGCGGGGTTTTCTTTGTGCGCGTCTGTTGGCTGAGCACGCCCACACCACACCCGGCCAATGCGGCTGCGGCACGCCTTGCCCCGCGCTTTATCCCCTCCGGTAATGGCTGTATGCCAGAAGCAGTGGAACCCTCACCAGCGTGCAGGGTCGATTAGCTGTCTGGCCTTTTCAGAGCCATTAATCAGGAGCTTACTCATGGACATCATTCGCATCATCTTCGCCATCCTGCTGCCTCCGCTGGGTGTGTTCCTGCAAGTCGGCCTGGGCGGCGCATTCTGGCTGAACATCCTGCTGACCCTGTTGGGCTACATTCCGGGCATCATTCACGCGGTGTACATCATCGTGTCACGAAAATGACAGCCGCAGCGTTGTAGAGGCGGCGCTGTCAGCATGCTGGCTCCTACAAGGCAGGGATACAGCGCCGGCCTGCAGGAGCCAGCGGGTGGCGATCCGGCTTGCTGGCAATAACATTGCGCCTTTGCGGCTCGTTCACTTGAGAACGTCGCAATAGAACTGCCACTCGGTCTCAAGCGCGTGGGCCTGATTGCTGGCCTTGCGGAACCCATGGCGTTCGCCTGGATAGAAATGCGCCTGCGCCGGGATGCCGCGTTCGACTAGAGCGTCCAGCATGGCGCGGGTCTGTTCCGGCACCACGACGGCATCCAGCTCGCCCTGAAAGAACACCACCGGCACCTTGATTCGGTCGGCGTGCAATAAAGGCGTCCTGGCGTTGTAGCGTTCAACATCCCGCTCGGGATCGCCAATCAGCCAGTCCAGGTAATCCCCTTCGAACTTGTGAGTCGCCTTGGCCAGCGCGATTGGGTCGCTGACGCCGTACAGGCTGGCACCGGCGCGGAAGACGTCTTGAAACGCCAGTGCGCACAGTGTGGTGTAACCGCCGGCGCTGCCGCCGCGAATGAAGGCCTTGTCCTCGTCGATCAAGCCACGCTCGCTCAGATGAGTGACCACCGCGCAGGCGTCTTCCACGTCCGCCACACCCCAGTTCAGGTGCAGACTCTGCCGGTATTGGCGACCGTAACCGGTGCTGCCTCGATAATTCAGGTCGGCCACCGCGAATCCGCGCTGGGTCCAGAACTGAATGCGCGGGTCCAGCACCGGGTAACAGGCCGAAGTCGGACCTCCGTGGATGAACACCACCAACGGCGGTTTTTCATCGCCGGTCATCGCCGGGTAGAAGTAGCCGTGGGCATGCGCATCGCCGCTGGGATAGCGCAGCGGCTGCGGACGGCTGATGCGTTCTGGCGGCAGCGGCGCACCGCCACCTGCCAACACCTGCACGCTGTGATCGGCGCGAGAAATGGCAAGCACTGCCGAAGTGCTGACAGCAGATGCCGCGATGCAATAGATGAACGCTTCGTCCAGCGCCAGACTGCGGAAGCGGCTGTAATCGCCAGTGTAGTCTTCGACCGTGCCGTCCGGATGGCGCAAGCCCAGGACGCCCACACCGTTTTCCGACCAACTGGCAAGATAGCCGCCGCTGACCGGTAGCCAGGTGCAACTGCCCAATTGCCATGGGGCGGATGAGTGGTCAGCCGCGACCGTCGGCAGCGCAGAGAAGCCGGAATCGGTTTCGCCCCACGGTTGCCAGAATCCGTCACGGTCGGTCAGGCAATACAGCAGCCCTTGAGCGTCGAAGCGTGGCTGCTGCAAGGATTCTTCCGCGCCGTCTCCCGCGACACAGCGCGGCGCCGACCACTGGCCATTGTCCTGGCGTTGCGCGCACATCAAGCGAGTGCTGGTCCAGGGCTGGTGCGGGCGTTGCCATTCGATCCAGGCCAGGCGGCCGCCATCTGCGCTGACGATGGGTGACGAATAGAAGTCCGCGCCTTCGGCCAACAGCGTGCGCCGGCCATCGGCCAGGTCGATGGCGACCAGCCGATGAGTCGTGTGGTCTTCCTCGACAGCCAGAACCCGCCCGTTGGTAAAGAACACACCGCCGTAGTGGTAATCGCCCTGGGTCAGTTGCACCGGCGCGCCGTTATCCAGCGCTTGCCGATACAACTGCTGATCGCTTTCGTTGACGAATACCACCGCATCGTCGGCCAGGCAGAACGAGCCGCCGCCGTATTCGTAGACCCGGCTGCGCACGCTGAAACCATCCGGCGTCAGGCAGTGCGTCTGGCCGGCGTACCAGTGCCAGATCCGGCATGCACCGTCTTCGGGGCGATATTCGTTCCAGAACAGGCCGGCGGAGTTGACGTCCAGCTCGGCGAAGTCGACCCCGGCTGCGACCGCTTGGGCCGCGGTGAGTGGTTCAGGAGGATTTTGCGATGAGGCGTGAATTTCGGTCATTGCGGAAGGCCAACTGCTCAATGGTTTGGGTGGCTGTTTCTGCTTCGTCGCGCGCTTGGGTGATGATCTGGTGATGCGGGGATTTGCTGCACACCGGGTCCGCGTTGGCGGCATCGCCGGTCAACATGAACGCCTGGCACCGGCAGCCGCCGAAGTCCTTTTCCTTCTCGTCACATGAGCGGCACGGCTCAGGCATCCAGTCGTAGCCACGAAAGCGATTGAAGCCGAACGAGTCGTACCAGATGTGCTGCATGCTGTGTTCACGCACGTTGGGAAACTGGATCGGCAGCTGTCGGGCGCCATGACAGGGCAGGGCGGTGCCGTCCGGCGTGACGGTCAGGAAGATGCTGCCCCAGCCGTTCATGCAACCTTTGGGGCGCTCTTCGTAATAATCGGGCGTAACGAAGATCAGCTTGCACGGGTGTTCTTCGGCTGCGAGTTTGTCGCGGTACTGATTAGTGACCGCTTCGGCCCGCACCAGTTGGTCCTTGGTGGGCAGCAGGCCAACCCGATTCAGGTGCGCCCAGCCGTAGAACTGACACGTCGCCAGCTCCACAAAATCGGCTTCCAGCGCCAGGCACAGCTCGATGATGCGGTCGATGCGGTCGATGTTGTGCCGGTGGGTCACGAAGTTGAGCACCATCGGGTAGCCGTGCTTCTTGACTGCCCGGGCCATTTCCAGTTTTTGCGCGAAGGCTTTCTTCGACCCGGCAAGCATGTTGTTCACCTGCTCGTCGCTGGCCTGAAAACTGATCTGGATGTGGTCCAGCCCGGCCTTCTTGAAGTCGATGATCTTCTGCTCGGTCAGGCCGATGCCGGAGGTGATCAGATTGGTGTAGAAGCCCAGGCGCCGGGCTTCGGCGATCAGCTCGGCCAGATCCTGGCGCACCAGCGGTTCGCCGCCGGAAAAACCGATCTGTGCCGCGCCCATTTGCCGGGCTTCGCGCATGACCTTGAACCACTGCTCGGTGGTCAGCTCCTGCCCTTGTTTGGCAAAGTCCAACGGATTGGAGCAATACGGGCATTGCAGCGGGCAGCGGTAAGTCAGCTCGGCCAGCAGCCACAACGGCAGGCCGGTTGCCGGCCTGGGTGGCATCAGCGGGTTGGGTGTCGTCAATACATGGTCAGTCAAGGTTGATCCAGTGCTTTTCGTGGGCCACTTTCATGAAATCGTCGACGTCGGTTCCCAGTTCGGGAATGTTGGGAATCATCTGTTCCAGCGTGTCGATGACCTGTGCGATCGAACGTTGCCCATCGATCAGGTTTCCGATCCAGCCGGCGCTCTGGTTGAGCTGGATCATGCCTTCCGGATAGAGCAGCACATAACGGTCCTGGGCATCTTCATACTGAAAACGATAGCCCTGGCGCCAGGTAGGAACGAGGTGACGATCGAACTTCTTCATAGAACAATCCCCTTATGCCAGACCCGTTGGTCTGTAACGCTGTGATACGGCGGGCGGTTCAGCTCGTAGGCCATGCTCATGGCGTCCAGCATGCTCCACAAAATGTCGAGCTTGAACTGCAGGATTTCCAGCATCCGCTGCTGGCTCTCGTATGTAGTGTAGTGCTCCAGCGTGATCGCAAGGCCATGTTCGACATCGCGGCGGGCTTGCGCCAGGCGCGTGCGGAAATATTCATAGCCGGTCGGGTCGATCCAGGGGTAGTGCCGGGGCCAGCTGTCCAGGCGCGACTGGTGGATCTGCGGTGCGAACAGCTCGGTCAATGAGCTGCTCGCCGCTTCCTGCCAATTGGCGCGGCGGGCGAAATTCACATAG
Organism: Pseudomonas sp. v388; assembly: GCF_003935425.1. Lineage (GTDB taxonomy): Bacteria > Pseudomonadota > Gammaproteobacteria > Pseudomonadales > Pseudomonadaceae > Aquipseudomonas. The sequence continues at coordinate 69,036 of NZ_RHQN01000009.1, read as the reverse complement.
GCGTCAACGGCGAAGCGCACGCCGGGCAGAACCAGCTCTTGCGAGCGCATCTGGTCAGGGTCCAGCCCTACGGCCTGTCCAAGGCGCAGCCAGGCTTCGATGCCGCCGTCTTCACCGGGCGCTCCGTCGTGATCCAGCAGGCGCTGAATCCACTCGCGACGGACTTCGCGGTCCGGGCAGTTGGCCAGGATCGCAGCGTCCTTGAGCGGGATGTTCACCTGATAGTAAAAGCGGTTGGCGACCCAGCCCTGGATCTGCTCGCGTGTCGCCCGACCGTCATACATCGCCACGTGATAAGGGTGATGAATGTGGTAATAGGCACCTTTGGCGCGCAGAGCCTTCTCGAATTCGGCGGGGGACAGCGCAGTGACTTCGCTCATATCGATTCCTTGTCTGATGTTGATCTCTACAGCTCAATGCTCATGCCGTCAAACGCCACTTCGACGTTGCGACGGGCCAGTTCGGCGCGTTCTGGAGAGTCTTCGTCGAGAATCGGGTTGGTGTTGTTGATGTGGATCAGCACCTTGCGCTGCTCGGGGAAGGCCTGCAGCACTTCCAGCATGCCGCCAGGCCCATTCTGAGCCATATGGCCCATCTCCCGACCGGTGCGGGTGCCGACGCCGCGCCGCTGCATTTCGTCGTCGTCCCACATCGTGCCGTCCACCAGCAGGCAGTCGGCCGCGTGCATTTTCTCCAGCAGCGCGTCATCGACCTTGCCCAGGCCCGGTGCATAGAACAGTTTGCCGCCGGTGCGCGTGTCTTCGACGATCAGGCCGATGTTGTCGCCCGGATGCGGATCGAAGCGGTGCGGCGAATAGGGCGGCGCGGCGCTGCGCAGCGGGAACGGCGTGAAACGCAGGTTGGGGCAGGCCGGGATCGTGAAGCTGCCTTGCAGCTCGATCCGGTTCCATTTCAGGCCGCCGTTCCAGTGCTTGAGCATTTCGAAGAGCGGGAAGCCGGTGCTCAGGTCTTCGTGGACCATGTCGGTACACCAGACTTCATGCGGGCAGCCCTCGCGCAGGCTGAGCAGGCCGGTGGTGTGGTCGATCTGGCTGTCCATCAGCACGATGGCGCTGATGCCGGTGTCTCGCAGTGCGCGGCCCGGTTGCATCGGGGCGAAGCCTTGCAGCTGGGCACGGATGTCCGGCGACGCGTTGCACAGCACCCAGTTCACGCCATCGTCGGAGATCGCGATGGACGATTGCGTGCGCGCCGTGGCCCGCAGGCTGCCGTCACGAAAACCTGCGCAGTTGACGCAGTTGCAGTTCCACTGCGGGAAACCGCCGCCGGCGGCGGAACCTAGAATCTGGATGTACATGTCAGCTTCCTAACGACTTGAAGTTCTATCTGCGACCAGAACGCCGGCGCGCTCCTGAAGGCTCTCTGTTTGCCACTAATAAAAAAGCCCCGGCGAACCGAGGCTTTCCAGCGCGTTGTAATCAACGGCTAGCGAAGTACATGGTGACTTCGAAGCCGATACGCAGATCAGTGTAAGCAGGTTTAGTCCACGACATAGGAGACTCCTTCATGTGATTGCAACGGTGAGTGACATCATCTTAGTGCATCCGCGCGGGAATACGTTCAGATGGTTAGGGAGCTATGTTACTCAATTTAACAATTCAGTAGTGTCAGAATCTTCATGAAAGACCGTTACCGTTCAGGTAACGATCCGGGTGCCGGGCGATTGGCCAGGATCAGCCAACCGGCCCGCGCATCGGCCAGGTTACGAGCGGCTTCAAGCAATGTCGTGTAATCCAGCGCTGCCAGCGCGCTCTCCAGATGCGAGAGATAGTCGCCGTCATGGCCCGCCAGATGCGCGTGCCAAAGCAGCGCGGCCAATTGCTCGTTCGGCAGGCCCAGCGGATCGAACTGCGCGATCAAGGCGCGCTTTTGCGTCGCCAGATCGCTGGCCGCTACCTGCTGCGCAGTCTCGTCAATAAATGTCTCGATATGCCGCAGCAACTGCTCGGTGCCGCAGGCAGGAGACTGAACCCCGAACAGCAAGCCGGTCCGCCCACTGATCTGGCGCAAGCCGCTGAACACCGCGTAACCCAATTGCAGTTCGACGCGTAACCGTTGATAAAACGGGCCTTGCAGCAAGTGACCGAGCATGCGCCATGCGGCTTCGTCTGCGATGGATGCACGTGGCGTGGGGCAGAACACCAGCACGGCGTCCTCGGATGAATCTGTGGCTTCGTGGAACCAGCCTCGGCCTGATTGCAGATTCACAGACCGCGAAGACTCGGCCTGCACAGTGCCAGGCGTCAGGCTCAAAACAGCATTGATCGAGGGTTCGTCGGCCTGCGGTAGACCAACGGCAAACGCCAGCCACCGAGCATCGGTCCAGATCCCTGGCGAGTCCTCCACTTGAGAAAGGGTCGGGGACGCCAGGAAACGATCGGGCAGTACCTTGAGTAACTGGCGGATCGGTATTGGAGGCGGCTCGTTGTCGGCGGTCTGGGATCGGGCCTGGGACGATGCGTCGGCCTGTGCCATGTGGCGTAAGGCATGCTCGAGGATGGCGGCCATCGGCTGGCGAATGCCGGTCAGCTTGATTTCCCAGTAAGGGCCGTAAGCGCTGAAGGACAGGCTAGTTCCGGCTTGCCGGGCATCTTCGGCTATCGCCAGCAAGCCCTCATTGATCAGCCGCCACACGTGCGGTTGGGGTTCTCGCAATTGCCAGCGTAGATAAATCGCCGCTTCATCGCCGGGTGTCGGCAGGGCGCGATGGAAAACCACTGAATCAGCCGGGCTCGGGAATAACGTGGCGCAGGGTGCCGATTGCAGGAACGGGTTGGGTGGCGGGAGCTGCCAATTCACAGGCGTACCTGCATAGCCTTGGAGTGCGTGGCGGGTGAGCAAGGAGGCGGGCGTCAACTGGGCGATCAACGCTTCAAGCGCCACGCCGCCCTCGTGGCTCAATACGCCAGGCAGGTCGCGCGAATAATGATGCGCCAGCTCCAGCGCGCCGCTGGTCTGCAACCGACGCTGCTGCACGGCATCGAACTCGGCGACCAACGCCGGCCATTGCTCCTTGAAGAACGCCAGCCAGCTGAAGAACAACTGAGCGACGGCGCTTTGCTCGCCTGGGGCGGTGCCTTGAAGATCGATATCCAACAGCAACTGGCCGTCGAACTGGTACACCGACGCGGCCTTCAGTGAGCGGATCAGGCCTCTGTCGACCAGTTCGGCAATCAACCCTCCGGGTTTCGGGGTATTGAGCCAGTGACATATAAACGCCACGGCTTCTTCGGCTTTTGACGGCAGGCTTTCGCAGGCGAACAGCAGATGAAAGCGACGCTGACTTGCGCAGGGGCCAGTTTGCTGGCGAGAAGGCTCATCCAGACACGCGGAAAGCAACGGCGCAGGCGCGTGTCTGGCAATTGGTCTCCCGGCAAAGAACAACGCACCCTGCTGTTGAGCCAGTTCCCGTAACTCAGCCAGGGGCTGTGGCCCGCTCAGGCACAAGGTCATCTGTCCGGCCTGATAGAAACGGCGATAAAAGTCGTTCAGTGCCTGCTGAAATGCCGGATTGGGCACCGCCAGGCTATAGCGGTTACCCGCATGAAAACCTCGAAGCGGATGCTGCGCGTTGACCGGCGCCAGCAAGGCTGCGTGATCACGCGCTTCAGCGTCGCGGCTCCAGGCGATGAACTCGGCATGCAGCACTTCGCGCTCACGCAACTGCTCGGCCGGGTCCATGCGCGGGTGAGCGAGCATGTCGCACAGGCGCTCGACGCCATCGGCAAACACCGCTGTCGGCAGTTCAAAGAAGAAATCGGTGGTGCGTTCGCGGGTGCTGGCATTGATTTGCCCGCCGTGGCGCTGCACGAATGCCATCAGGTTCTGCTCACCGGCAAAGCGCAAGGTGCCAAGGAAAAACAGATGTTCCAGGAAGTGTGCCAGGCCTGGCCATCGGGCCGGGACGTCATGGCTACCCGCCGCTACCCGTATCGATGCCGCCGCTCGCCTGAGCCTGGGTGCGTGACACAGCACCACGTTCAAGCCGTTGCCCAGCGTGAGTCGCTCGGTGTCAGGGGAATTCAGCACAGGCATGACCGCTTCCGAAAGGCGTTGGTGACAGGACGCCATGCTAGCGGATAACTCGCGTTGACCGTGAGCGGTCAGGGTTTGCGCAACGCCTCGTACAGCGCCGGTCGTCGATCATTGAAATAGGTATTGAGCGCTCGGGACTCGGCCAGCAGCCCGTGATCCAGTGTGCCGACCGTCAGCGTTTCGTCCCGTTGCGCCAAGGCCGCGCGGCTGCCGTCCGGCGCGCAAATGCTGCTCAGCCCGCAGTAGTGAATGTCGCCTTCGCTGCCGCAGTAGTTGGCGTAGACCAGATAACACTGGTTCTCGAAAGCTCGCGCGCGGACCGTGACTTCGCAGACAAAATCATAAGGCGCCATGTTGGCGGTTGGGACCAGAATCAACTCGGCACCGGCCAGTGCCAGACGCCGCGCGTTTTCGGGAAACTCCACGTCGTAGCAGATCAGCAGGCCCAGCCGCCAACCGTTCAGCTCGACCACCGGAAAGTCGTCTTTACCCGCCACGAACATGGCTTTATCCAGCTCGCCGAACAGGTGCGTCTTGCGGTAATTGCACAGGCTATGACCACGGGCATCGATCAGTTGCACGGCGTTGTACACCTGGTCGTCGGCACCCCGTTCGGGATAGCCATACACAATGGCGATCCCGGCACTTTGGGCGATGGCTGCCACTTGAGCTGCCGCCAGGCCGTCACGCGGCTGGGCGAGTTTCACCACCGCTTCGCTGCCGATGTTGTAGCCGGTCAGGAACATCTCGGGGCAGACCAGCAATTGCGCGCCTTGCAGCACCGCCGCTTGCGCCTGGTGTTGCAGGCGGATCAGGTTGCCGGCGATGTCCAGCGGCAGTGGCGGGCATTGATAGAGCGCGACGCGCATGGTGGTTTCCTTTTTTCAGTCGGCCAGTGCAATGGGGCCGATATCGTTGAATACATCGCCGGGACCGGGGTTCTCGGCGTGGGTCTTGCCGCCGAAGTGGGTCATGATGCCCCAGACTGCGTTCAACGACGTCTGTACCGCGCCTTCGACCCACGCCGGCGTCCAGGACACATCATCGCCGGCGATGAACATGCCGCGCTGTTCGGCAGGCATGTCCTGCTGCATGAAGTGCGCGTACATCCGCTGGTTATAACGGTAATGGCCGGGCAATGCGCCTTTGAACGCGCCGAGGAAATGCGGGTCGGCTTCCCACGACACCGTGATCGGATCACCAATGATTCGCGCCGCGATGTCGACTTTAGGGTAGATCTTTTTGAGCGCATCCAACGCCAGCCTGACCCGTTTGTCGATGGGCTGCGGCAGCATCTTGAGCGCGTCGCTCATCCACGAATAGGACAGGCAGATCACGCCCGGCTTGTCGTCGCCATTGTCGAACAGGTAGGTGCTGCGGGTCAGGCGATCAGTCAGGGTCATGCTCATCAGGTCGCGGCCGGTTTCCGGGTCTTTGTCCTTCCAGAACGGCCGGTCGACCATCACGAAGGTCTTGGATGACTGCATGTAGCGGGTGCGGTCCAGGGCCATCCACATCTTCTGCGAAAACAGCGACTCTTCGCATTCGATCTGCGTGGTCAGCAGCCAGCTTTGACAGGTGGTGAGCACGGCGCCGTAATGCCGGGTGTCGCCCCAATTGTCGGTCACCGCCAGCGTGCCGTCCGCCGCGCGCGCGATACGTTTCACGCCGGGCCGCGGCGCGCCACGGTGCAGCGTCGACAGGCTGGTGCCCTCGGGCCAGTGAACACAGCGTTCCGGCACATGACTCCACAAACCCACCGGCACCTGCTGTACGCCACCGACGATCAAGTGTTGGTGCTCGTCGCAGTTGGTCATCACCACGCGAAAGATTTCCAGCATCGAGTTGGGGAAATCAGAATCCCAGCCGCCCGTACCAAACCCGACCTGGCCGAATACTTCACGGTGGGTAAACGACAGTTTGGCGAACGCCTTGGAAGTGGCGACGAAGTCGTAAAATGTGCGGTCATCCCACAGCGGCACCAGCGTGTTCCATAGCGCTTTGAGGCGAGGGACGTCGCGGTCGCGGATGGCTTGCTGAATATCGGAAAACTGCGCGCCGGCCTCCAGCGCGTCGGCCCAGGCATCGGCGACTTCTTGAAACAGTTCCGGCAGGTCCGAGAGCATTTGCGCGTAGTGGGTCGAGCCTTCCAGATCGATCACGGTGCTGCCGGACGCCGCCGTCAGCGGATTGGGGAAGGGCCTGGACTCCAGGCCCAGCTTGTCGACGTAATGAAAGAACGCGGTGGAAGACACCGGAAAGCGCATTCCGCCCAGCTCCGCGATGATGCCCTTGGCGCCTTCGAATTCCTGGGAGCGCAAGCGGCCACCCATTTTCGAGGCTTCATACACTACGGGTTTGAGGCCCAGCTTCATCAGCTCGTAGGCGGCCACCAGCCCGGCGATACCGGCGCCGATAATCGCCACTTCACTGCCAAGATTTTCTTTCGGGATGCTGCCAAGTCCGGCCGGATGTTCGATCCAGTCGTCGAAGGGAAAAGGGAAATCAGGGCCGAAGATCGTGACCGGCTTCTTGCCGTTTGCGGGATGGCGATTGGTTTTCATGACCGACCTTGCTGGCGACTGCGAAAAACAACAGTCTAGTGAAGCGCAGGTTGGTTAATAAGACGCAAAGTGCCGTCATTGTGATCGGATGTGCTGCAAAGTGACGATCAAGAAACGCATTTTGTCGCTTATCGATTGCATTACACCGGCTGCCCACGATCTATCTTGCTGCTGAGAATGATCGAGGTCGTGGTTTTCTCCACACCCTCCACGCTGCCGATCAGGTCCAGCAGTTCATCCAGCTGCTCCGGCGAGTCGGTGCGCAGCCAGGCCACGTAGTCGAACTCGCCGCTCACCGCGCACAGTTGCTGAACCTGCGACAGAGCGCCAAGCCTGCGCAGCACTTCCTTGCCGGAGCGTGGTTGCACGGTGATGCCGACGTAAGCCTGCAACCCACCGTCGACCACTCGTTGACCAAGACGCACGCCGTAGCCGGTGATGATCTTGCTCGCTTCAAGCCGCGCCAGACGCGACGTCACGGTGGTGCGGGCGATGCCTAGCTGGCGCGCCAGGGTCGCCACGCTTTCCCGAGCATTGATCTGCAGCGCTGCGATAAGTTGGCGGTCGATGTCATCGAGTGCCGGCGGGCGAAGTTCGGACACGGCGATTTCCTTAGAATTTCCAGCGCTTGGCGGTCTTGGCCAGGCGAGCTTGCAGGCCGTCCAGATTCTGCGCCAGTTGCACGTTCATCAAGTGATAACCAAGCAGTTCGGCAGGCACCGGGGCGTGCGGTTCAGGTGTGCTTTCCGCAGGTCGCGCCAGGCGCTCGATGGCGCCGGTTTGCAACGCGCGGGCCATGCCGATCAGTTGCCGCCGAATCTGCCGGTAATCGGCATCCAGCGATGCTTTCAACGAGGTGCCTGCCGTTTCGCCAAGGTTGGTCGGGCGAATGTTGGCGAGGATTTCCAGGGTGCTCAGGCACATCCGGAAGTGTCCCTGGATCGCATCCAGCTCGACCATGGAAATCCGAACTTCCTTGGACACCGACGGTAGCAGTGAACGCAGTTGCAGCATCGTGCTGTTGAGTCTGGCGGTCAGCTTCAGGTGTTCATCCGCAGTCACCGGCTGCCCTTGGTTGATGCGCCCGTAAACCTTGGCGCAGTCGCGCAGGCCGCTGGCCAGGTTATAGCGCCAGGAAAACACCGCATACAACGGCAGCGCGAACGAGAACGCCAACGCCAGGGCGATCCCGATCAGGATGTCCACCGTTCGCCACAGCCCGTCGCTGATCGGGTTGTAGCCGTGACCGGCGACGATGAACAGGGTGATCGCCGACAACAGCGCCGTGTAACCACCCTTGCCGATTGCGTGATAGGCAAAGAAGCCGCACATCACGGCCATCATCGAATAGGTCAGCAGCGGTATCTCCAGATAACCCTGCTGTACCACTACCAGCAACCCTAACCCCGCGCCGATCAGCGTGCCGTACGCCCGCTCGACCGACTTCTTGCCGATATTGCCGTGGTGCTGCAAGCCGCCGATCACGATCAACATCGTCACCGACGCCCACTCGCCGTGCGGCAGGTTCAGGCCGGTGGTCAATAGAATCGTCACCAGCAACCCCACCGCAATCCGCGCCGCATGAATCAACCGCGCATGCCGATAGCGGCGATACGGGTCCAGGATCGGACGCAGAACAGGGCGTAGCCAGGAAGGAATGAAAGCAGAGCGCGAATTGGTCATGCGTTAAGAGACCGCGAGGGAAGAGAAGAAGTCCGTGATTGGATGGTGGTGGGGGGTAGTAAGCCACAAAGGCGCAACAAAATGGGAGCGACAACCGCAATGCGTTTTGTAGGGAAAATGGATGCAGGCAAATGGAGACGGCCGCTGTGGAGGTGTGGATCATTCCCGGAAAGGGACCGCTCGGCGGTGAGCGCGCTCACTACAAAGTGCCTGGAAATGCCTGGCTATAACGACACTTAGGGTACGTCGAGCATCCCCAGAACTGATTTCCTGCGTTTACCCCAGATTTTACGGTGCGAACCAGCAATGAACCGCCGCATTTGGGGCAAAAGCGCTCTGCCATGGGATCGCTTCGCCGTTTGAGGCTCTGCACGTGTTCGCGGTGGGTTGCGCGGGTCGGGGCGCGACGCCCGGTGTGCAGGGCTTCGGTAAATGCTTCGACCTGCGCTTCGCTGAACACAGGCTGTTGAAATGAGCGGATGTAGCGCGCAAAGCCGATGCCCCTGGTCACGTTTGCGGGCATCTCGGTCTTGAACGTACTGCCGCCGACGAACGTAATCACTGAGTGCAGGTGCGCCGGATCGATCCCCAGCGTTGCTTCAAGCGCCTTGAGGTGCTTGTAGTTCTGGCGTAGCGGATTCTGGAACCTGAACGTACGCTTGTAGATCTTCTGCGTCCATTGGGGCTGCTTCTCGCTGCCGAAGATCCAGCCGGTCATGTTCTTGGTCTCCAGCACGAACACCCCATAGGGCGAGAGAAAAACGTGATCGATCTGGGTCGTGCCGTCGAGGGTGTTCAGCGTGACGTTGTGCAAGCGGCGATAGACGTTCTTGTCCAGCTTCCAGCGGGCGAAGAGGCGGACCAGCAGCTCGCCGATATGACCCTTTGCCCAGCGTGTCTTCAATAGGGATATGAGGAAGAGGGCCGGTAACAGCCAACGCAGCGCTTCGAGAGTGGGCGCGAGGATAGCGGCGGCGTCTAACGGATTCCGTTCCATATGTTGTCAATCCTGATTGGGTACAGGAGGGTGTCGGACGTATCTCGGCGATCTTAAGTCGGGGAGGGAAGATTGATTTGATACCGCGTGCTGCGCCCACCACCCGGCAAGCGTTCCAGGCAATGCTTGGCGAGTAAATCACTGAGGTGGCGGGTGGCTGTCGCCTTGGAAACCTTCGCGACGGCTTGATACTGGGCCGCGTTGATACCGTCTACAAAGCCCCGTTCACCGCCATCGAGCATCCGGTTGAGCACTTTGACCTGTTCGGTCAACAGACCGTCCCCGCGATGTATCTCCCAGAAACGAGCCTTGGCGAGCACGCGTTCGATACGCGACAGTGCCCGCTCCACGCTATGCAGCAGGGTCATCAGGAACCACTCAAGCCAGGCGGTGATATCCAGCGTGCCTTTCTGGCTGGTTTCCAGAATCCGGTAGTACCCGGCGCGGTCGTCCAGAATGCTCGTGGACATGGCATAGAACCGGATCGCCTGTTGATCGCTCTGGGCCAACGCGAGATCGGTCAGGGCGCGAGTCATGCGACCGTTTCCGTCTTCGAACGGATGCAACGTCACGAACCAGAAGTGTGCAATGCCGGCCCGGATCAACGGGTCAAGATTCGAATCGTTCCGGCTGGCGGCAAACCAGAGCAGAAAATCGTTCATCTGCGGGTCGAGATCTACGCGCGGCGGTGCTTCGAAATGCACGGTAGGCCGGTCGATCCGCCCGGAAATCACTTGCATGGGCTCTTCGCCGCGCAGTTCTCCGACCCGAATCGGATGGGTGAACAGACTGTCATCGGTTGGGAATAGCCACCTGTGCCAGGTGAACAACCGCTCAAGTGTAAGCGGCTGACTGTGCTCGCGAGTGGCATCCATCATTAGCTCAGCCAAGCCCTCACTGCGTGAATTGGGCTTGCCTTCGTCAGCGAGGCCTAACCGGCGTGCCAGCGACGAGCGTACCGAACCAGCGTTCAGTTGCTCCCCCTCGATCGCGGAAGAGGTGATGATGTTCTGGAGCAACGCATCCAGACTTTCCTGCAGCTGCGCATTGCCACCCGCCGCACCGCTTATGCCCAGCAAGCGGCCCTGCGCCTTAACGCACTCACGCAGCAATGGCGTGAGGTGTTCGCTGTCCCACTCGAAGCCGGGCCAGTCCTGGTGCTGCCAGATCCAGAGATGTTCAGACATGGTGAATCCCCTTTGAGCCAAATACGGAACTTAATCGGCTCATATGATGAGCCGATTAAAGCCTGCATTCGGCTCAACGTCCAGAGTGGGGTCGTGCCCGTTTCACTGTTGCCTTGTATTCTGCAAGATCAACGCAGGACGGCCGGATGGTGTGCGACCAGGACAATGTGCTGTATCTGGCACTGGCAATGACGAGTTCGATACATTCCTGGCAGGTGAGCCGTAGAACCAGAGGCCGTAAAGACCGTTTGGACACGGCACGATGGTGGGCTCCCTGTGACAGAACTGCTTTTTTACAGACAGCAAAAAGCCGCGTAATACGCGGCTTTCAAGATGGTGGGCCCACACGGACTCGAACCGTGGACCAAAGGATTATGAGTCCTCTGCTCTAACCAACTGAGCTATAGGCCCTCAGTAGGCCGCGGATTATAACGACGGTTTCACGGCTGTGCTATCCGAAAAATCCGAAAGCTTCGACAGAAGAAAGTTAGCGCAGAACTGGTCCGGGTGCAGGGGCAGGCTGACGATGTACCCCTGTATCTGTTCGCAGCCTTCCGCGGCGAGAAATTTCTGTTGTTCGCTGTTTTCCACACCCTCTGCGATGACGGTCAGTTGCATGCTGCGGCCCAGGGCGATGATGGCGCGGACGATGGCAGCGTCGTGGGTGTCTTCCGGCAGGCCGCGAACGAAGGATTGGTCGATCTTGAGGATGTCCAGCGGCAGGCGCTTGAGGTAGCTGAGGGACGAGTAGCCGGTGCCGAAGTCGTCGATGGCCAGTTGCACGCCCAGCTTCTTCAGTTTGTGCAGCACGGCCAGGGCTTCGCCGGTCTGGCTCATGATGAAGTTTTCGGTGATTTCCAGTTGCAGACAGCCCGGCTCCAGGCCGTTTTCGTCCAGCAGTTGCTCGATGCGCCGGACCAGATTGGGCTGGCGCAGCTGGGCGCCGGCGAGGTTGACCGACAATGGTCCGAATGGCTGGTGGCTCTTGCGCCACTCGCACATCTGGCGGCAGGCGCTTTCCAGGACCCAGTCGCCGATTTGCAGGATCATGCCGTTCTCTTCGGCCAGCGAGATGAAATGCTCCGGCGGCACTTCGCCGAAGATCGGATGGCTCCAACGGATCAAGGCTTCTGCGCCCACCATCTGGTGGTTGAGCAGGCTGATCTTGGGTTGGTACGACAGACTCAGCTCGTCGCGCTCCAGCGCCCGTCTGAGCTCCTGTTCAAGCGCAATTCGCTCGCTGGCCTGAGAGGTGAGGTCGCGGGTGTAGCTTTCTATGCGGTTACGGCCCTTGGCCTTGGAGCGATACATCGCGGCGTCGGCGTTCTTGACCAGCGTGGCAACATCGGTGCCGTCTGTGGGGAACAGGCTGCTGCCGATGCTGGCGCTCATGAAGAACTCGTGCTCGCCCGCCTGGAAAGGCGCGGTGAAGCTGGCCAACAGTTTGTTGGCGATGGTTTCTGCGTCGCTGGGTTGCAGCAGCCCAGGCAGCAGCACGATGAACTCGTCGCCGCCCAGGCGCGCCACCGTGTCGATGTCGCGCAGGTTTTCCTTGAGGCGCTGAGCGATCCCCTTGAGAAGCAGATCGCCGACCGGATGGCCCAGGCTGTCATTGATGTGCTTGAAGCGGTCCAGATCGAGAAACAGCACCGCGCCCAGGCTGCCGGATTCCTCGCTGTGGAGCAGGGCGGTTTGCAGGCGGCTCTCGAACAGCGTGCGGTTGGGCAGCCCGGTGAGGGGATCGTGATGGGCCTGATAGTCCAGGCGTGCCTGGGCGTGCTTGAGGCTGGATATGTCGGCGAACACCGCAACAAAGTGGGTGATGGACTGGTCCTTGCTGCGTACCGCGCTGATTGTCAGCCAGCTGGGGTACAGGTCACCGTTCTTTCGACGGTTGCAGATTTCACCTTGCCAGTGGCCTTCGGCCGTCAGCTGATACCACATGGCTGCGTAGAACGCGCTGTCGTGCTGGCCGGAAGCGAGCAGGCGTGGCGTATGACCGATGGCTTCCTGTTCGCTATAGCCGGTGATCTCGGTAAATGCCCGGTTCACGGCGTTGATGCGCTGGGAGGTGTCGGTGATCAATACGCCTTCGGCGGTGCTCTCGAAGACGGTTGCCGCCAGATGCAGCTTCTCCTGCATCTGCTGGCGTTCGGTGATGTCGCGGGTGATGGTGAGCAGGCAGTCTTCGCCTGCAATCACGACCGGATGCGCGGAGAGTTCACAGACCCGCAGGTTGGCATTCGCCCCCCTGATCTGCACACGGAAGTCGCGTACCGAGCCATCCCGTTTCAGCTGGTCAAGCAGCACCTGACGTTCGGTCTGATCGGCCCATAGCTTGAGTTCGAATGCCGAGTGATCCAGGCATTGCTGTTCGGTATAGCCGGTCAGCCGGGTGAAACCTTCGTTAACCTCCACGACCATGCCGTCATGTTCGCGGGTGATCGCCATGCCATCGGGCGAGGCGTGAAACGCCTTGGCGAATTTCTCTTCCGAAAGTTGCAGTTGTTGCTGCGCCTGCTTGAGCGGCGTGATGTCTCTGACGACCAGCAAAATCGCAGGCGTCGAGCTGAGGTCAAGTGGCTCGGCAGAGAGAAGGCCGGAGAATGTGCGGCCGTCCTTGCGCCTCATGGGCATTTCCAGGTTGCGGATGTTGCCTTTCTGCAAGCGCTCGATCAGGGTCTGCCCAATGCCGGGAACGCCCCACAGGTTGATCTGGCTGGTCGTCTTGCCTACCGCTTCTTCGGCGCTCAGGCCGATCTGTTCAGTGAAGGCACGGTTGGCGTCAAGGATGCACCCGTCTGACAAGCGCGCAATCATCATGATGTCCGGGCATCGGGCGAAGACAGATGCAAATTTGCCTTCGGAGAGCCGCAATGCTTCTTCTGCCTGCTTGCTGTCGCTGATGTCGATCATTAATCCGCGCATAAAGTGGCTCATGTCCGTGCTGTATCAGGCTGCCCGTCTCGCGGAGCGGCAACGTTGACTCAAGGCCCGACAGGGCCACGTCGACGAGGCGCTTGCGCGATGACTGTGTGGTTGTCGGAGACATCTTCACTTCTTCTGAATGCACGATGGTGTGCCAAGGCTCAGGCAGAGGTTTCCATTCAGGAACGACACATAGTTTTAGGTCAAGTTGCGAAGCTTTGCCTTCCTGGCGACGATTGACAGGATTTGAAATTGTCGGCAGCAATGCGCTCGATTTTTGTGCCCTGTGCGTGCCATTCACCGGCCGCGAAGGCCCCGCATCTGACATTAGTGTCACTTGGCCCGCATTCAATATAGACCGGGTACAGCAATTCACTGCCGATTTGGCTTTGGCGTAGGAAATATTTTTGTGTGCGTGGCCGGAGCCGCGTCTGGTCTGCGTCGCCCAGAAACGCAAAACCCCCGGAAGGCCGGGGGTTTTGGGGATCGCGTGCTCTGTTACTCGTCAAGGAACGAGCGCAGATGCTCGCTTCTTGTCGGGTGACGCAGCTTGCGCAACGCCTTGGCTTCGATCTGGCGAATACGCTCGCGGGTGACGTCGAATTGCTTGCCGACCTCTTCCAGCGTGTGGTCGGTATTCATGTCGATGCCGAAGCGCATGCGCAGAACCTTGGCTTCACGGGCGGTAAGGCCCGAGAGCACTTCGCGCGTCGCTTCCTTGAGGCTTTCAACCGTGGCGACATCGATAGGCGACTGCATGGTCGAGTCTTCGATGAAGTCACCCAGATGCGAATCTTCGTCGTCACCGATCGGGGTTTCCATGGAGATCGGCTCTTTGGCGATCTTCAGTACCTTGCGGATCTTGTCCTCAGGCATTTCCATGCGCTCGCCCAACTCCTCGGGAGTAGGCTCACGACCCATTTCCTGCAGCATCTGCCGGGAAATACGGTTCAGCTTGTTGATCGTCTCGATCATGTGCACCGGAATACGGATGGTGCGTGCCTGGTCGGCGATCGAGCGAGTGATCGCCTGACGAATCCACCAGGTGGCATAGGTCGAGAACTTGTAGCCGCGACGGTATTCGAACTTGTCCACCGCCTTCATCAGACCGATGTTGCCTTCCTGGATCAGATCGAGGAATTGCAAGCCACGGTTGGTGTACTTCTTGGCGATGGAGATCACCAGACGCAAGTTCGCTTCAACCATCTCTTTCTTCGCGCGGCGGGCCTTGGCCTCACCGATCGACATACGACGGTTGATGTCCTTGATTTCGGCGATTTTCAAGCCGGTTTCTTCTTCCAGCGCGGTCAGCTTCTGCTGGCAACGCTGGATATCAGGCTGCAGGCGGCCAATCGCTTCGGCGTACTTGGACTTGCCCTTGGCGAGTGCTTCGGTCCAGCTCTGGTCAACTTCGTGGCCAGGGAACTGGCGAAGGAAATCGGCACGTGGCATGCGGGCATCACGCACGCACAGCTGCATGATGGCGCGTTCCTGAGCACGGAGGCGATCCAGAGCACTGCGGACACGCTCGACCAGGCCTTCGAACTGCTTGGGCACCAGCTTGATCGGCATGAACAGCTCGGCCAGCGCGAGCAACTCGGCAATGGCGTGCTTGTCATCGCGACCAAACTTCTTGAGCGCCTTGCGAGTGATCTCCATCTGGTCGGAGACAGCACCGAAACGCTGCTGGGCAATGACCGGATCCGGACCGCTTTCAGTCTCTTCCTCGTCGTCCGAGTCGGATTCTTCTTCGTCGTCATCGCCGGCTTCAGCCTTGACTGCTTTCGGGTCGACGGGAGGAGGCACTTCCGCAGGCGGCGCGATGCCGTCATCAGGATCGATGTAGCCGCTCAGGACGTCGGACAGACGACCGCCTTCGCTGGTGACGCGCGTGTATTCGGAAAGAATATGGTCAACCGTGCCAGGGAAGTGCGCGATTGCGCTCATCACTTCACGGATGCCTTCTTCGATACGCTTGGCGATTTCGATTTCGCCTTCACGGGTCAGGAGCTCGACGGTACCCATTTCCCGCATGTACATGCGAACGGGATCGGTCGTGCGTCCGATGTCGGTTTCAACCGCTGCCAATGCTGCGGCCGCTTCTTCTGCGGCTGCCTCATCGGTATCGGCATCGGCCAGCATCAGGGCGTCTGCATCCGGAGCACTCTCGTGTACCGGGATCCCCATGTCATTAATCATGCGGATAATGTCTTCCACCTGCTCCGGATCTGAAATATCCTCAGGCAGGTGGTCGTTGACCTCTGCGTAAGTCAGATATTTCTGCTCACGGCCCAGAGTGATCAACTCTTTGATACGAGACTGCTGTTGCGCTTTTCCGGACATAACACCCTATCCACTGAAGGTCTTGGCGGGCAAAAAACAAGCCGAGGATTATACCCGAGCTAGGACCTCACGCGCCAGTTGAGGTCGGGTTTTGTGCAGAAACATCGCGATTGAGCAGTTTGAGCAGCAGAGCTTTCTCTTCTGCCGTCAAGCCCGTTTGACGTTCCTTGCTGATCAATTGATCGAGGCTCCGCTCGCGTTGGCTCGCCGATAACCTAGTTATAGTGTCGAAAAACTGTTGTTCAAGGTTGTCGGCCTCGATCAACCATTCCTTCTCTGCCAGTGCGCGCAGTAATCGGCCTTGTTCAGTGCCATGCCACCGCGCTATCAACTGTAACGACCGAAGGTTCGGATTCTTTTGCCGCGCTTCGATCAAGGCCACCAGCAATTGCGCCTGGGCATGGTCTTCTGCGGCGAAGTGGCTGGCATTCTCGACCTTTTCGGCCAATTCGGGGTGGTGCAGCAACGTTCTCAATGCCGCCTGCATGGGCGGTTCCACCGCTGTCGGGACGCGTGGCGCGCGCGGTTCGAAGTCTGCGCGCTTGCCTTTTTTGTCCCAGGGCTTCTTGTCCCATTTTTTCTGATTCGGACCACCGGCTTTCTTTGGCGTCCATTCCTGCTGGGCGTCGTACCCGCCTTGCGGCTGGTAATCGGCGAAGTCCGGCATGGCATCGTAATCGACATAGGGATCGTAGCTGGGCGGCGCCTCGCTGGGCGCGCTCTGTACCAGCTGGTTGACCGCCTCGCCGTTGAGGCCGGTAATCTCGGTCAGCCGTTGCCGCATCAGGATTCGCAGGTTGGCACCCGGCACCTTGTCGATCAGCGGCGCGGCCAGCGTCGCCAGGTGAGCCTTGCCTTCCAGGGAGCGCGGGTCGGCCTCTTTGGTCAGCTGTTCGAAGAAATAATCGGCCAGCGGCTGCGCATGCTGGTTGATGCGCGCCTTGAACGCATCGGTGCCTTCGGAGCGCACCAGCGTGTCCGGGTCCTCGCCTTCCGGCAAAAACAGGAATCGCGCGCGGCGCCCGTCCTGCAGGCTCGATAGCGTGGCTTCCAGTGCGCGCCATGCGGCATTGCGGCCCGCCTGGTCGCCGTCGAAGCAGAACAGGACGTTGGGCACGACCCGGAACAGGCGCTTTAAGTGTTCTTCACTGGTTGCGGTACCCAGCGTCGCGACAGCATTGCGCAGGCCTTGCTGAGCCAGCGCGATGACGTCCATGTAGCCTTCGACGACGATGATCTCGTCGAGGTTGCGGTTGTGCTTGCGCGCCTCGAACAGCCCGTACAGCTCCTGGCCCTTATGGAACACCGGCGTTTCCGGGGAGTTCAGGTACTTGGGCTTGTCGTCGCCCAGGACGCGGCCACCGAAGGCGATCACCCGCCCGCGTGAATCGCGGATAGGGAACATCACGCGATCACGGAAGCGATCGTAGCGCTTGCCGGTCTCGGCGTTCTCGATCAACAGCCCGGCGTCGATCATCACCTTCTGCTGCAACGTATCGCTGCTCAGGTGCTTGTACAGGTTGTCCCAGCCGGGCGGCGCAAACCCCAGGCCGAAGTCCCGGGCGATTTCTCCCGACAGTCCGCGACCCTTGAGGTAATCCACGGCGGCCTTGCGCGCAGGATGGTGTTTCAACGCCTGGCGGTAGAATTCCGCTGCCGCCGTCAGGAGCGGGTAGAGCGGCGAGTCGGTCGGTTGTCTGGGCTTTTGGCCCTTGACGCCTTGCTCGCGCGGCACTTCCATGCCGGCGGCCTTGGCCAGGTCCTCGACGGCCTGGGGAAAGTCAAGGTTGTCGTGGTCCATGATGAAGCCAAGGGCGTTACCGCCTGCGCCACAACCGAAGCAGTAGTAGAACTGCTTGTCGGGGCTGACGCTGAAGGACGGCGTTTTTTCCTTGTGGAACGGGCAGCAGGCAGTGTAGTTCTTGCCTGCTTTTTTCAGCTGCACGCGCGAGCTGACTACATCGACAATGTCGGTGCGGTTCAGAAGGTCGTCAATAAAGCTCTGGGGAATAAGCCCGGCCATTGCGTTCTCGTCGTCAGGCGTATCGCGAAAGTATCGTGGTGACTCTACGAGCCTCGCGCCAACCTGTCAGCCGTCTTTTGAGCTGAGGCAACAACGGGCAAGCATGCGCACGGACATAAAGGCGCGTCCGGCGATCTGGCGGTGGCTTCGAGAGGGGCAAGCGAAACGGTGTCATGCCAATTCACGCTCGGCATTCACCAGACTGTGTCGCGAGAGACGCTGCCTTGGCTGAGCTTCTTGCGAAGTCATCAAGGCATACTCGTCTTGCACATCGATCAAGATACTCGCCCGAGCGGACGTGATCGATGGCGCCTGAAGACAGGCCGGACGTGCTTTGACAGAGTCAGTCAGGGTCGCGTCTGCGGCTTTGACGGGTTCAGTCAATCAAGCGTGATGCTGAAACTGCAACTGCCGACAGCCCGGCTGTGGGCCGGGCAAGGCAGAAGCTTGCTACGTAAGTCTGTGAATCAGTACAGACGAACGGCGCGGCGCTGTTCGCGCTGGACTTTCTTGGCGTGACGCTTGACAGCAGCAGCTGCCTTACGCTTACGCTCGGAAGTCGGCTTCTCGTAAAATTCGCGGCTACGAACTTCAGCCAGAACACCGGCTTTTTCGCAGGAGCGCTTGAAACGACGCAGAGCTACGTCGAAGGGTTCGTTCTCTTTAACTTTGACGGCTGGCATCCAGAGCTACCTTCATTCATTACCGGGGTCGACGCTCTGTGCAAACACTGCACAAATGTACGTCGGTTTTTAAGGGTTGCGGATGTTAACCCCTCATTGAGAGGAATGCAAAGCCTCTGATCGAAAACCGCTGGTCGGCGCTCTGGACGACGACTATCATGCGCGCCTTCAAATCTGCCCCCTACAAGGCGCAAACCCATGCTAGTACTGGGATTAGAAACTTCCTGCGACGAAACCGGCGTCGCGCTCTACGACAGTGAACGCGGCTTGCTGGCGGACGCGTTGTTCAGCCAGATCGACCTGCATCGCGTCTACGGTGGCGTCGTGCCCGAGCTGGCATCGCGAGACCACGTCAAGCGCATGCTGCCGCTGATTCGCCAGACGCTGGCCGAGGCCGACTGCGTTGCTACCGACATCGATGCCATTGCCTATACCGCCGGCCCCGGCCTGGTAGGCGCCTTGCTGGTGGGGGCGTCCTGTGCCCAGGCGCTGGCCTTTGCCTGGGATATCCCGGCGTTGGGCGTCCATCATATGGAAGGCCACCTGCTGGCCCCGATGCTGGAAGAAAACCCGCCACAGTTTCCGTTCGTCGCCTTGCTGGTTTCCGGTGGCCACACCCAGCTGGTCCGGGTCGACGGTATCGGTCACTACGAGTTGCTCGGCGAAACGCTGGATGACGCCGCAGGCGAGGCGTTCGACAAGACCGCCAAGATGATGGGCCTGCCATATCCGGGTGGTCCGGAAATATCCCGCTTGGCGACCCAGGGCGTAGCGGGACGTTTTGTGTTTCCGCGTCCGATGACCGATCGTCCGGGGCTGACATTCAGTTTCAGCGGCCTGAAAACCTCTGCCCTCAACACTTGGCAGCAGTGCCAGAGTGCTGGAGACGACGGCGAGCAAACCCGTTGCGACATTGCGCTGGCCTTCCAGCAGGCAGTGGTGGAGACTTTGACCATCAAGTGCAAGCGCGCGCTCAAGCAGACCGGCCTCAAGAGCCTGGTCATCGCCGGTGGCGTCAGTGCCAACAAGGCATTGCGAGCGTCGCTGGAGAGCATGCTCGGCGACTTGCGCGGCAATGTTTACTACGCGCGTCCCGAGTTCTGCACCGACAACGGCGCGATGATCGCTTTTGCAGGCTGTCAGCGGCTGCAGGCAGGGCAGAAGGACGATTTGAGTATCAGCGTTCAGGCGCGCTGGCCGATGGAGCAACTGCCCGCGATCTGAGCGGTTTGCGCGCGTTTGGTATCGGGCGCCGAGCGATTTTCATGTCGCGCTTCAGAAATGCCGTTCGCGCCCGGCGAGCAGGTCGCGTAGATTGCCACGGTGGCGCCAGACGATCAGTAGCGTCAGGACGGTCATGGGCAGCAAGGCACGCGGTTCCTGCCAGGCCAGCAGCGGCAACGTCAGCGGCGTGGCGATCAGGGCGGCCAGTGAGCTGGTTCGGGTCAGGTAGAACGTCAGCCCCCAGGCCGCGATTGCCAGGGCTGCCGCAGGCGGGTAAAGGCCCATCAGCATGCCGGCGGCAGTGGCGACGCCCTTGCCGCCCTTGAAGCGAAAGTACAACGGAAACATGTGGCCCAGTACCGCGCAGACGCCGATCCAGGCTTGCTGCAGCGGGTCGAGGCCGGAGAAGCCGGCAAGCAGCACGGGCAGCAGGCCTTTGCACAGGTCGCCCAGCAAGGTCAGCACCGCCAGTCGCTTGCCTGCCAGACGCAGCATGTTGGTCGCGCCGGCGTTGCCCGAGCCGCTTGCGCGCGGGTCCGGGCTGCCGGTCAGGCGGCTGAGCAGGATGGCGAAGGAAACTGAGCCAAGCAGGTAGGCGAAAGCCGCCAGTGACCAAAACATGCTAACCATTCCGGGCGAGATTGCCCTGATTCTAACGGCGCAACGCGCCCTTGTCGTGCAGTGGAGAACAGGGCTTGGACAGAGTTTTCATCGACGGACTCGAGGTCGATACGGTGATCGGCGCTTATGACTGGGAGCGCGGGATTCGTCAGTGCCTGCGTCTGGACCTGGTCTTTGCATGGGACAACCGGCCTGCCGCAGCGGGTGACGATTTGACCAAGGCACTCGATTACGCCAGCGTCTCGACACGGGTCCAGGCGTTTGCCGAGCAAGCGCAGTTCCAGCTGGTCGAAACCTTTGCCGAGCGGTTGGCCGAGGCATTGATGAGCGAATTCCAGGTCACCTGGATGCGCCTGAAAGTGACCAAGCCCGGTGCGGTTGCCGCCGCTGCCGGCGTGGGTGTGGAGATCGAGCGCGGATGTCGCTGACCCGGATTTTCCTGGGGCTTGGGAGCAATATCGAACGCGAAAGGCACCTGCACGCAGGGCTGGATGCGCTGGATACGTTCCTGAGTGACCTGAGTTGTTCACCAGTGTTCGAAAGCCATCCGGTGGGCATCAAGAGCGGCCCGTTCTTCAACCTGGTGGTGTCGGCGCTGACCGACCTGCCGTTGATGGAACTGGATCGCCGCCTGAAATTCATCGAGGCCGACAACGGCCGCTACGCGCCTGACCGCAAAGGATTGCCGCTGGATATCGATGTGCTGCTGTATGGCGAGCAGGTGGGTAACTTCGACGGCTTGATCCTGCCCCGCGCCGAAATCCTGAAAAATGCCTTCGTATTGTGGCCACTGTCGCTGATTGCCCCGGATCGCCTGCATCCCGGCGTGAACGTGCCGTTCAGTGAGCTGTGGGCAGAGGCGCAGATCGATCAGCAGCTATGGCCGGTGAGTTTCGAATGGCGCGGGGTCCAGCTGACCCCCGCGCAGTTGCTCGCTTCACCCTAGGCGCACAGGTCTCTGAGATTATCCGGCATAGTGCGTAGCAGGGAGCTTGCTCGCAACAGGCTCCCTCTGGATATTCAGCTGTTCGAATTCGCGTTGTCGCAAGCAAGCTCCTTCCACAACCTGAGTTTCACCGTTGATCAGCGGTTGTATTCGGCCTTGTAGATTTTCAGCGCATCCAGCCTTTCGTTTTTCAGTGCGTCGCCCAGCGCCTGGCCCTTCAGACCTTTTTCCAGCAACGGCTGCACCGACACCGACCTGGCTGTCTGCGCCGCGCCGCGCAGGTATTCGGCCTGTGGATAATCGCGCTGTTCGAAGCCGTAGCGTCCTCTTGCGTCCATTTCGCAGGCTGCAATGAATTCCTCGAAGCGCTGCGGGCGACGGTAGACGTCAAAGCTTTGCAATAGCTCCAGTACGGTCGAAGGCTTGAGTTCCAGCGCTCGGTGTCCGTGGGTGTGGTACTGGCCCACCAGCAGCGCCAGTTCCTGACATTCCTTGGGGACACGGAAGCGTTCGCACACCGCCTTGATCGGACCTTTGCCGGTATGTTCATGAGCGATGTGCCGCGGCCATTCCGACTCCGGCGTCAGCCCTTTGCCCAGGTCATGCAGCAGGCACGCCCAGCGCACACTGAGCGGATGTTGGTGGATGGCGGACTGCTCCAGCACGCTGAGGACATGCAGCCCGGTGTCGACCTCCGGGTGATGAGTTTCCGGTTGCGGCACACCGAAAAGCGCCTCGACTTCCGGCAGCAACTCGCCGAGCGCTCCACATTCGTGGAGAACCCGAATGAACACCTGAGGTTGCGATTCCATCAGGGCGCGTGAGATCTCCTTCCAGCTACGCTCCGGGGTCAGCGCCTTGAGTTCGCCGGACTCGCTGAGCTGTCGCATCAGTTGCAGGGTTTCAGGTGCGATGCTGAAGCCCAGCGAAGCATAGCGCGCAGCGAAGCGTGCAACGCGCAAGACTCTGAGAGGATCTTCGGCGAACGAGGGAGAAACGTGACGCAGGATTTTTGCGTCCAGATCCTGCAGGCCGCCGTAAGGATCGGCCACGTTGCCGGCGATATCCTCGGCCATGGCGTTGATGGTGAGATCGCGGCGGATCAGATCCTGTTCAAGGGTCACCTCGGGGCTGGCGTGAAACACGAAGCCGCCGTACCCCACGCCGCTTTTACGCTCGGTCCGCGCCAGGGCATATTCCTCACCGGTCAGTGGATGCAGGAATACCGGGAAGTCAGTGCCAACCGGGCGATAGCCCTTTTTCAGCATTTCGTCGGTGGAAGCGCCGACCACGACCCAGTCGACGTCGGTAACGGGTTGCCCCAGCAGGCGATCACGCACGGCACCGCCAACTTTATAAATCTGCATAAAAAACCTCCGTAAGCACGACAGGATAAACCTTGTATCGTCCTTGCGGAGGTTAAAACCGAACCATGACCTCTGAACGAGCCGCGACGGCTAGAGGTGAACCACTGCTAGGTCGAGCCGCGGGTATTCACTGCCAGCATGCTCGCCTCGCGGAGGCACATGGTGCGTCTTCACGACCTGATCCCCTTGCAGGGTTTCCAGGTGGATATCGAAGCCCCATAAACGATGCAGGTGCTTGAGCACTTCATCGGTGGAGTCGCCCAAGGGTTTACGGTTGTGCTGTTGATGGCGCAGGGTCAGCGAGCGATCGCCGCGGCGGTCGATACTGTAGATCTGCACATTGGGTTCGCGATTGCCAAGGTTGTACTGGGCCGCCAGTGTCTCGCGAATGGTCCGGTAACCGGGCTCGTCGTGGATGGCGGGGACCAGCAAATCGTCTTTCTGATCGTCATCCAGAATGCTGAACAGCTTGAGGTCGCGGATGACCTTGGGCGACAGGTACTGCAGGATGAAACTCTCGTCCTTGAAGCTGGACATGGCGAATTTGAGGGTGGTCAGCCAGTCGGTCCCGGCAATGTCGGGGAACCAGCGCCGGTCTTCCTCGGTGGGGTGCTCGCAGATGCGCCGGATATCCTGATACATGGCAAAGCCCAGGGTGTATGGGTTGATACCGCTGTAGTAAGGGCTGTCGAAACCGGGCTGATAGATCACGCTGGTGTGCGATTGCAGGAATTCCAGCATGAAACCGTCGGTGACCAGGCCCTCGTCGTACAGGTCGTTCATCAAGGTGTAATGCCAGAAGGTGGCCCAGCCTTCGTTCATCACCTGGGTCTGGCGTTGCGGGTAGAAATACTGCGCGATCTTGCGCACGATCCTGACGATCTCGCGCTGCCATGGCTCCAGCAGCGGTGCATGTTTCTCGATGAAGTACAGGATGTTTTCCTGCGGCTCGGCGGGGAAACGCGCGTTGTCTTCCTTGTCGAGCTTGTCCGCGCTCTTGGGAATGGTGCGCCACAGGTCGTTGATCTGCCGTTGCAGGTGTTCTTCGCGGTCCTTCTGCCGGCGGCGTTCTTCTTCGGCCGAGATCGGATAGGGGCGTTTGTAGCGATCTACGCCGTAATTCATCAATGCGTGGCAGGAATCGAGCAAGTCTTCCACGGCATCGATACCGTGGCGTTCCTCGCATTGCATGATGTACTGCTTGGCGAAGACCAGGTAATCGATGATCGAGCTGGCGTCGGTCCAGGTGCGGAACAGGTAGTTGCCTTTGAAAAAGCTGTTGTGGCCGTAGCAGGCGTGCGCCACGACAAGGGCCTGCATGCAGATGGTGTTTTCTTCCATCAGATAGGCAATGCATGGGTCCGAGTTGATCACGATTTCGTAAGCCAGCCCCATCTGACCTCGGGTGTAGGACTTTTCAGTGCTAAGAAAGTGCTTGCCGTAGGACCAATGGTGATACCCCAGCGGCATGCCGACTGACGCGTAGGCGTCCATCATCTGTTCGGCCGTGATCACCTCGATCTGGTTGGGGTAGGTATCCAGGGCGTAGCGCTCGGCGATGCGACTGATTTCCCGATCGTAAGTCTGGATCAGTTCAAAGGTCCACTCTGACCCCGTGGATATGGGTTGGCGCTTCTGCTCTCGAGCGGTCATGACACTAACCTTCGCTGGAAGAGTTCACGGAATACCGGATAGATATCACCGGCAGAAACCAGCTGTTGCTGGGCGAACGTGTCGGCGAACTGTTCGCCTATACGCTCGTATTCGAACCAGAGTGCCTGATGTTCACGCGGGGTGATTTCTACGTAGGTGTAGTACTGCACGTAAGGCATGATCTGTTTGGTGAGAATTTCCCGACAGATCGGCGAGTCATCATTCCAGTTGTCGCCGTCCGAAGCCTGGGCCGCATAGATGTTCCACTCATTGGCCGGGTAGCGCTCGGCCATGATTTCCTGCATCAGTTTCAATGCGCTGGAAACGATGGTGCCGCCGGTCTCCCGGGAGTAGAAGAACTCTTCTTCATCCACTTCGCGGGCGCTGGTGTGGTGGCGGATGAACACCACCTCGATCTTGTCGTAGTTCCGTTTCAGGAACAGGTACAGCAGGATGAAGAAACGCTTGGCAACATCCTTGGTGGCCTGCGTCATGGAGCCGGACACGTCCATCAGGCAGAACATCACCGCCTTGGAGCTGGGATTGGGCTGTTTGACCAGCAGGTTGTATTTGAGGTCAAAGGTGTCCAGGTAAGGTACCCGGCGAATTCGCGCGCGCAGACGGTCGATCTCGACCTCCAGTTCCTGGATGTCGCCGAAGTTATCCGGCTCTTCGCGCTTGAGCCTTTCGAGTTCACTCAACGCCAGCTTGAGCTTGCCGCGACTGCTGCCGGACAGGGCAATCCGCCGTGCATGAGCCGAGCGCAGCGTACGAATGATGTTGATGCGTGACGGGTTGCCTTCATTACTGATCCCGGCGCGCACCGTCTTGAAGGTATCTGTGCCGGTCAGGTTGCGCTTGACCAGATTGGGCAGCTCAAGATCCTCGAACATGAACTCGAGAAACTCTTCCTGAGTGATCTGGAACACGAACTCATCCATGCCTTCGCCGGAATTGCTCGCCTTGCCAGGCCCTTTGCCTGCTCCGCCACCTTGAGGACGAGCGATATGCTCGCCAGTGGTAAATTCCTTGTTGCCGGGATGGACCACCGTCTGCTTGCCGCCGCGACCATGGTGCAACACTGGCTCGTCGATATCCCGGCCAGGAATACTGATCTGTTCGCCATGCTCCATATCGGTGATGGAGCGGCGACTGACGGCTTCTTCCACTGCCTTCTTGATGTGATCACGGTACCGGCGCAGAAACCTTTGCCGATTTACCGTGCTCTTGTTCTTGCCATTGAGACGTCGGTCGATCACATAGCTCATAGGCCCTCCGGGCAGCTGCAAGTAGAAAGCAGCTTCAAGCCGCAAGCTGCTGACGGTCGACCCTGAAGCTGACCGTTCCAGCTTGTGGCTTGAGGCTTGTAGCTTACCGCTGCATTACTGCGACTTGCGCACACGCAGATACCACTCGGAGAGTAGACGTACCTGCTTATCGGTGTAGCCCCGTTCGACCATTCGAGTGACGAAGTCGTTATGTTTCTGTTGATCCTCTTTGCTGGCTTTGGCGTTGAAGCTGATGACCGGCAACAGGTCTTCGGTGTTGGAGAACATTTTCTTCTCGATCACCACCCGCAGTTTCTCGTAGCTGAGCCAGGTCGGGTTTTTGCCGTTGTTGTTGGCGCGGGCGCGCAATACAAAGTTGACGATCTCGTTGCGGAAATCCTTCGGATTGCTGATTCCGGCCGGTTTCTCGATCTTCTCCAGCTCTTCGTTCAGCGCAACCCGATTGAGAATCTCGCCGGTTTCCGGATCACGGTACTCCTGATCCTGAATCCAGAAGTCCGCGTACAGCACGTACCGATCGAAGATGTTCTGCCCATACTCGCTGTAGGATTCCAGGTAGGCGGTCTGGATCTCCTTGCCGATGAACTCGATATAGCGCGGTGCCAGGTACTCCTTGATGAAGCGCAGATAACGCTCACGGGTTTCGGCCGGGAACTGCTCCTGCTCGATCTGCTGTTCCAGAACATACAGCAGATGCACCGGGTTGGCCGCGACTTCATGGGGATCGAAGTTGAAGACCTTGGACAGGATCTTGAACGCAAACCGCGTGGACAGGCCGTTCATGCCTTCATCGACACCCGCACTGTCGCGATACTCCTGGATCGACTTGGCCTTGGGGTCGGTATCCTTGAGGTTCTCGCCGTCGTAGACGCGCATCTTGGAATAGATGTTGGAGTTTTCCGGCTCCTTGAGGCGCGACAAGGTCGTGAACTGGGCAAGCATCTTCAACGTGTCAGGCGCGCAGTGCGCCTTGGCCAGCGAGCTGTTGAACAACAACTTGTCGTAGATCTTGATCTCGTCACTGACACGCAGGCAGTACGGCACCTTGACGATGTAGATCCGGTCGATGAACGCCTCGTTGTTCTTGTTGTTGCGGAAGCTGTGCCATTCCGACTCGTTGGAGTGGGCCAGCAGGATCCCGGTGAACGGAATGGCGCCCAGTCCTTCGGTACTGTTGTAATTGCCTTCCTGGGTTGCGGTCAGCAATGGGTGGAGGACCTTGATGGGCGCCTTGAACATCTCGACGAATTCCATCAGACCCTGGTTTGCCCGGCACAGCGCGCCCGAGTAGCTGTAGGCGTCCGCATCGTTCTGCGGATATTCCTCAAGCTTGCGGATATCGACCTTGCCCACCAGTGCGGAAATGTCCTGGTTGTTCTCGTCGCCCGGCTCGGTTTTCGCGACTGCGATCTGGTTGAGCACCGAAGGGTAGAGTTTCACCACTTTGAACTGGCTGATGTCGCCCCCGAACTCAGCCAGCCGCTTGGTCGCCCAGGGCGACATGATGGTACTCAGGTAACGCTTGGGAATACCGAAGTCTTCTTCGAGGATGGCGCCGTCTTCGTTCGCATTGAACAGGCCGAGCGGCGACTCGAAAACCGGCGATCCCTTGATTGCGTAGAAGGGCACCTTTTCGATCAGTTGCTTGAGTTTTTCAGCCAGCGACGACTTACCGCCGCCTACCGGGCCAAGCAGGTAGAGGATCTGTTTCTTTTCCTCCAGGCCTTGGGCCGCGTGGCGGAAATACGAAACGATCTGGTCGATGCATTCTTCCATCCCATGGAAGTCCGCGAACGCCGGATAGCGCCGAATCACCTTGTTGGAAAAGATGCGCGACAACCTGGAGTTGGTGGAGGTGTCCACCAGCTCGGGCTCGCCAATGGCCAGCAGAAGACGTTCTGCGGCAGAGGCATAAGCACTGCGATCCTGTTTGCAGAGCTCCAGGTACTCCTGTAACGAGAGCTCTTCCTGACGTGTGGTTTCGAAGCGTTGTTGGAAGTGGCTAAAAATACTCATGACGTCACCTCGCTCGATACGTAGAGCCGGCGGCGGATCGTCAGTCGATGCTGGCAGCAGCTGAATGAATCAGATGCCGTTTACCCCCCAGAACACCATAAAAGTAACTACCGATGACCCACGCGCCGGTGTACCGGCTCTCCCCTGATTACGGATGGCCTGAGGCTAAGGATAGTTCGGTTTCTGAAAGATAAAGGAGGGATGAGCGAGAAGAGACCTCGACCGTTCGTCACTTCGGGCGCAAGCCCGCGTACCACGCGGGATCGAACGCCCGAAAAAAATTTTGCTCAGCCTTGGGCGATTTCGCCGGGGTACGTGGCACGCCAGAGTTCGAAACCGCCGTCCATGCTGTACACGTCCGAGAAACCCTGGCCTGTGAGGTAGGCCGCGGCGCTCTGGCTGGAATTGCCGTGGTAGCAGACGACCACCAGTGGTTTGTCGAGATCGGCGCCGGCGATGAAATCGACCAGCGAGTGATTATCCAGATGCAACGAGTCAGTGATGTGACCGCTTTCGAAAGTCTGCGGATCGCGGATGTCGACCACCACGGCGCCCTGTTCACGCAAGGCGTGGACTTCCTGGGGAGGGATTCGTTTGAATTCGGTCATCAGAGGGACTCCTGAACTGAGACTATCGACCGGCCAGGCTGGCCGGGTTTCTTGGTATGGCACCCGAGGCGGCATTGCCCTGGGCGTCGCAAGTGCACCGGTGGCGTTCCAGGCTGTCCAGATCGAGCAGCGTCAACGCGCCACCCCACACGCAGCCGCTGTCCAGCGCGTAGACGCCGGGTTCTTCGCAGCGTCCCTCCAGGGCCGCCCAGTGTCCAAAGACGATTTTCACGGCTTTGGTCTTGCGGTGTTTGTGGCTGAACCAGGGGGCAAAGCCGGGCGGAGCGGTCTCGACCCCTTCCTTGGCCTTGAGGTCGAGTTTGCCATCACGGTTGCAGAAACGCATGCGCGTGAAATAGTTGGTGATGACCCGCAGTCGCGTCACGCCGCGCAGGTCACTGTTCCACTTGGCCGGTTCGTTGCCGTACATGTCGTTGAGGTACAGCTCGATCAAAGCGTCATCACGCAGCGTTTCTTCGACCTCCTGGGCGTGTTTCAGGGCTTTTTTCAGCGACCATTGAGGCGGAATGCCGGCGTGGACCATGGCCATGTTGCGTTCGGCATCGTAGTGCATGAGCTTTTGCCGACGTAACCAGTCCAGCAGTTGATCGCGGTCCGGCGCCTGGAGGATTTCGTCCAGGGTATCGCCTTTCTTGAGCCGGTCTATCTTGCGCGAGGCGGCAAGCAGGTGCAGATCGTGGTTGCCCAGGACGCACACCACCGAGTCCCGGATGCCGTACAGGTAGCGCAGGGTTTCCAGCGATTGCGGGCCGCGATTGACCAGATCGCCCACCAGCCACAGTTGATCCTTGAGCGGATCGAAGTGGACATGGTCGAGCAGACACTTCAGAGGTTCCAGGCAACCCTGCAGGTCGCCGACTGCATACGCTGCCATCAGTGAAGGGAACCGGGTACGGCCAGGCGGAAGGGCGCGATGACCGCATCGAAACGTTTGCCGTCTTCGGCGAGCATCTGATAGGTGCCCTGCATGTTGCCCACCCTGGTCGTCATCACGGTGCCGCTGCTGTAGGTATGGCTCTGGCCGGCCTGAATCAGTGGTTGCTGGCCTACCACGCCTTCGCCGCGAACTTCCTCGACATGGCCGTCGCCATCGGTGATCACCCAGTGACGAGACAGCAGTTTGGCTGGCAGCTCGCCATTGTTCTGCACGGTGATGGTGTAGGCGAAGGCGAAACGATTCTGCTCGGGCTGCGATTGTTCTGCGAGGAAGCGAGTGACGACGCTGACGTCGATCTGGTAACGGGAATCGGACATGCAGTAGGCCTTGAAAAGCTGTGGCGAAAACAACTGAGGTACGCCTCGGAAAGCTCAGTCTAGGACAAGTCGACGGGTAATGACTAATGGCAAGCCGCCGTCGACTCGTCCTGGGCGCTTATTCGGCGACGGTTTTCTCGCTCAGCGTGTCCGCCAGTCGCACGAATGCAGCCAGATCCAGCTGCTCGGGGCGCAGGCTGCCATCGACACCGGCGGCGGCGATTTCGTCAGCGGTAAGCAACAGCTTCAGAGTATTGCGCAGGGTCTTGCGTCGCTGGTTGAAGGCTTCGCGAACGACACGCTCCAGTACCCGGTGATCCTTGGCCGGGTGCGGCAGCGTTTCGTGCGGCACCAGCCGTACGATGGCTGAATCGACCTTGGGTGGCGGGTTGAAGGCACCTGGCCCTACGTTGAACAAATGCTCCACGCGGCAGTGGTACTGAACCATGATCGACAGGCGACCCCAGTCGCCACCGCCCGGACCTGCGGCAAGACGCTCGACCACTTCCTTTTGCAGCATGAAGTGCATGTCGCGGATCAGGCCGGAGTTCTGCAGCAGGTGGAAGATCAGCGGCGTGGAAATGTTGTAGGGCAGGTTACCGACCACGCGCAAGGTGTGCGGATCGGCACCCAGGGTATTGAAGTCGAATTTCAGCGCATCGCCCTGATGCAGGTTGAAGTTCGCCTTGGTGGCGAACTGGGCGTTGAGGATCGGAATCAGGTCTTTGTCGAGTTCGACCACGTCCAGCCGCGCGCCGCTGTTGAGCAGGCCCTCGGTCAGCGCACCCTGGCCCGGGCCGATTTCCAGCATGCGGTCCTCGGGCTTGGCGCGAATGGCGCGCAGGATCTTGTCGATTACGCCTGCATCGTGCAGGAAGTTTTGCCCGAAGCGCTTGCGCGCCTTGTGCTGGTATTGCTCGGTCATGAATGAGTCTCGGCCATCTGGTAGGCGGTTTGTAAAGCCACGCGCAGGCTGCCGGTGTCGATATTGCCGGTGCCCGCCAGATCCAGCGCAGTGCCGTGATCCACGGATGTGCGCACGATCGGCAGGCCCAGCGTGACGTTGACCGCCGCGCCGAAGCCCTTGTACTTCAGCACAGGTAAACCCTGATCGTGGTACATCGCCAGCACTGCGTCGCAGTGCTCCAGATATTTGGGGGTAAACAGAGTGTCTGCAGGCAGCGGGCCGCGCAGGTCCAGGCCTTCGCCGCGCAGACGCTCCAGGGTAGGTTCGATGATGTCGAGTTCTTCACGGCCCAGATGCCCGCTTTCACCGGCATGAGGGTTCAGGCCGCAGACCAGGATGCGAGGCCGGGCAATGCCGAACTTGTTCATCAGGTCCGCGTGCAGGATGCGTGTCACCCGTTCGAGGCGATCAGGGGTGATGGCATCGGCCACCTCGCGCAAGGGCAGGTGCGTGGTGACCAGCGCGACACGCAAGTCGCCGGTGGCCAGCATCATCACCACCTGTTCGGTGTGGGTCAGCTCGGCGAGAAACTCGGTGTGCCCCGAGAAAGCAATGCCGCCTTCGTTGATCACGCCCTTGTGCACGGGCGCGGTGATCATTCCGGCAAACGATCCGTCCAGACAGCCTTGGGCTGCGCGTGTCAGGGTTTGCAGGACGAAGGCCGCATTGGCCTTGTCCAGCTTGCCGGTCACGACAGGCGCAGCCAGCGGTGTGTCCCACACGTAAAGGCTACCGGCCGGCGCAGGCACGTCCGGAAAGGCATCGTCGGTCACGGTCAGCAGATTGACCGGCACACCCAGCTGCGCGGCCCGCTCAAGGAGCAGGTCGCGACTGGTGATGGCAATCAGGGGGTGTGGCTGAGGATGCTGGGCGAGCAGCAGGCAAAGGTCAGGACCAATGCCGGCCGGCTCGCCGGGTGTCACTGCAAAACGCCTGGACTTCACTGAGCGGCCTGGGCTGCGCCGGGAAGCTTGATCTCGACGTAGGCTTCGTCACGGATCTGACGCAGCCAGGTTTGCAGCTCTTCATCGTACTTGCGGTTGCGCAGCACGCTCAGGGCCTGCTGGTCACGGGCCTGGCTGGTAGCGTCCGTGGCGCGACGGCCCAGGACTTCCAGGACGTGCCAACCGTAAGCGGTCTTGAACGGCTTGGACAAGGCACCTTGAGGTGTCTCGTTCATGACTTCGCGGAACTCCGGTACCAGCGAGTTGGGATCGACCCAGTTCAGGTCGCCGCCGTTGAGTGCCGAACCCGGATCTTCCGAGAAACTCTTGGCCAGCTCGCTGAAGTCTTCGCCGTTCTCGATACGGTCGTAGAGTTTTTGCGCAAGGCGACGGGTTTCTTCTTCGCTGCGGATTTCGCTTGGCTTGATCAGGATGTGACGAACATGGACTTCGTCGCGCATCTGAGCCTGACCCTGGCCGCCGCGTTTTTCCAGCAACTTGAGGATGATGAACCCGCCAGGCGTGCGGGCAGGTGGCGTTACGTCACCCACCGGCATCGAACCAAGCATGTCGCCGAACGGAGGCGGCAACTGGGCCGCTTTACGCCAGCCCATGTCGCCGCCTTCCAGCGCGCTTTCGCTCGCCGATTTGGCAATCGCCATCTGGGCGAAGTCCGCGCCTTTCTTGAGTTGGGCGTAAATGTCCTGGGCCTGACGAGCCGCCGCCTGGATCGCATCCGAAGAAGCGCTGTCAGGCGTGGCGATCATGATACTGGCCAGGTGGAACTCTTCCGACAGCTGAGCCTTGCCCTGGTCGGAAGCCAGAAAGTTCTTCACTTCCTGCTCGGAGACCTGGATACGCTCGGCAACCCGGCGCTGACGCACACGGCTGATGACCATTTCGCGACGAACCTGCTCGCGGGCATCGTTGTACGACACGCCGTCGTGAGCCAGTGCGGCACGGAATTGCTCGACGCTCATGTTGTTGCGCTGGGCGATGGTGCCAATGGCCTGGTTCAGCTCTTCATCCGTGATACGGATGCCGGAGCGCTCGCCCATCTGCAATTGCAGGTTTTCCAGGATCAGGCGATCCAGGACCTGCGCTTGCAGTGCTTCGGCCGGCGGCGTGCCACCGCCACGCTTGGCGATGGTTTGCTGAACCTCACGGACGCGTTGGTCCATCTGGCTCTTCATGATCACGTCGTTATCGACGATGGCCACGACGCTGTCCAGGGGTTGCACCGCTGCATGCACGGCGCCGCTCAGGAGTAACGCGCCCAGCATCAGCGGGCGCAGACAATCAGAAAGCTTGGTCTTCACGTTCACGATAACCTTGGATGCCTTGGTCGAGGAAGCTCTCTACTTTGGCGCCGGTAACGCCGCCGAGTCCCTTCAACACAATTTGTAGGAATATGCCGCGGTCGCCTTTCTCGTTTTCAGGCGCGTCCTGGCTGAACTCGTCGTAGTCAATCCAGTAGCGGTTGATCAGACGCAGTTTCCAGCAGCAGTTGTCGTACTCGAAACCACCAAAGGCTTCGATGGTGCGGTCGCGGTTGTAGTCATACTGCCAGCGGCTGATGAGGCTCCACTGCGGCACGATTGGCCAGATGACCGAGAAATCGTGTTGCTGGATCTTGTAGTAATCCTTCACATAACCCGGCGTACCTGGGGTGCCGTAGTCACCGCCGCCAACGGTCCAGCGACCGGTAGTCTGGTCGTAACGGACCTGGTCGTTACGATAGCGATAGCCGGCGTTGATGATCTTGCCCGGGTTGTCCTCAGGCTGGTAATTGAACATCGCGCTGCCCGAACGGGTGCTGTGGCTGTCCGGATCCCAGTTGAAATCGGAGTTGAAGCGCCAGTCGCGGTTGAAGCGATATTCGTATTCCAGTGCGTATGGCGAGACGTTGGCTTGGGCGTCGTCACGGTCGGCAAACGTAATCCCTGGCAACTGCACCTTACGATCTGCGAAATAAATCGCCTGACCAATGCTGAAGCGTTGACGCTCGAAGCCATTTTCTTCGATCCAGCGATTAGTGATGCCGAGCGACAGTTTGTTCTCGTCGCCAATGCGGTCGGAACCGCTGAAACGGTTGTCGCGAAACAGCGACGAGTAGTTGAAGGTGGTCTCGCCAGTATCGAATGACGGAATGTCATCCTGATCCTTCTCGGGAACATAGAGATAGAACAGGCGCGGTTCCAGGGTCTGCCGATAGTTTTTGCCGAACAACTGCGTATTGCGGTCGAAGTACAGGCCGCTGTCGACGCTGAAGATCGGGATGCTGCGATTTACGCTGCTATCGAAGCGATCACCAGCTTCAGTCTTGCCTTTGCCATCAAGGTCAAGATCATATTGCGTGTACACATATTTCAGCTTGGGGGTGAGAAAGCCATAGCTCCAGTTCATCGGCAAGCTGACGGACGGTGCCAGGTTCAGACGGGTGCCGTTGGCACGGTCTAGCCCGGTAATATTCTCATCAAGCCTTCGCTCACCCACTGTTCCGTCGGCATTGATCGGGCCACCGTCTTCATTGAGGTATCTTCCAGATCTCAGATCACGCTCAAAGCGCACCAGCTCGGTCTGATAGTCGAACCGCAGGCCGCTTGGGTTGAATGGCAGCGTACCGTTGAGCGCAAGCTGCGGCATACGGTCGTACGGGGTGATCCGGGTGACGGTCGCCAGTTTGTATGACTGGGCATTCAGCAGGGCAGAGTAGCTGTCACCGCGATAGGTGAGAGACCCCTGCTGGTTGACGAAATCAGTACCGGTTACGCCGATCTGCTCGCTTTCCAGGTCCTGGAAGTAGTACGGGTCGCTGATGTCGGTGTAGTCGACCTGCGTCAGCCAACGCGAATCCAGACCGCCCTTGTGCTGCCAGTTGAGCATCCAACGGGTCTTTTCATAGTCGGACTGCTGCTTGCGCTCGTCTTCCTCGTCATTGAGGTACGCGCCACCCACCTGACCTTCACTGCTCTTGGTCAGATAGCGGAATTCGCCTTCCATCATCATGCCGCGCTTGGCCATGTAGCGCGGGTACAACGTGGCGTCATAGTTCGGCGCCAGGTTGAAGTAGTAAGGCGTGAGCAACGACAGGCCGGTGTCGGTACTGGTCGAGATGGACGGCGGCAGGAAACCGGACTGACGACGGTCGTCGATCGGGAAGTAGATATACGGCGTGTAGAACACCGGTATGTCCTTGACCCGAAGGGTGACGTTGGTCGCGGTACCGAAGCCGGTGGCCGGGTTCAGCGTGATGTTGTTGCCCTTCAGCGTCCAGGCGTTGCTGCCCGGTTCGCACGAGGTATACGTACCATCCTTGAGGCGGATGATCGCGTTCTCGGCACGCTTGGCGTACAGCGCGTTACCGCGGATGTTCGACTTGTGCAGGACGTATTCGGCGTTGTCGACCCGGGCTTCACCGGTATCGAGCTGCAGTTCGGCCTTGTCGCCGACGATCAGGGCGCCGTTGTCGCGCAGACGGACATCGCCGTTCAGCTCGCCACGGTTCTCGGCCTGATGCAGGGCGGCTTCCTGGGCCTGGACCTGCATGCTGCCCTGACGCAGGACCACGTCGCCGGCAAGGGTAGCCACCTGGGCTTCCTGCTCGTAACGCGAGGCTTTGGCGCCGACGAACAGCGGCGCCTCGTCCATCGGGGTCTTGTCGTCCATGCCGGGCCGGACGGGCTCGACATAGGCACCCGAGCAATAAGGACCGGTTTCGGCCAATTGCGCAGGCGTGAGGTTTTCACGAGGAACCCAGTCAAGGTGGCTGTAGTCAGCACTACGCGACTTCAGGCCTTTGCCTTTGGCTTCGGTGACCAGTTGGGTCGTGGCCACAGGTTCGCCGGCCGAAACGCCTTCCGAAACCACGGTGCCATTCGAACTGACCGACGTCGCGCTGTGCACGGGACGCGGTGGCAGCTCGGCAGCAGCGCTGGCCTTCGGTGCACAATTCCAGGCTCCCGAAGCAGAGACTGAGCAGTCATACTGTTCCGCAGCAACCGCGAACTGAGTGGCTAGAGGTTGCATCGCCAGCAAACTGCCGGTTACGAGCAACGGAAATTTTTTACGAAACGCGGGGGATTTCAATGCCATCTTATTAGTCCGGGCTTCCTGCGCGCCATAAGCCCGGTGGGGGCCGCACGCCTCTCGATGGGCTGAAAAGTCGGGTAGGGACAGACCATTGCTGGCCCATCCCCCCCTAAGAACCGTACGTGCGCCTTTCAGCGCATACGGCTCAAGTCTCTACAAAACCCCGATGTATTGGGGCCGGTTTGGTCACTGTTAATGCACGAGCATGGAGCTGCTGGTGACAAATGGGATGCAATAGTACCCGGTTGTCCAGAGAGTCTCTACCGCCTTGTGAACGATAAATGATGTGGTGGTCATGCCACCCGGTCTCTCTAGTAATGGGGTTTGCGCATAGTTGACACAGTCCTTTTTGGGAGGTGTACAGGTTCAAGACCTGCTTGCGGTACCTGAGCTTTTTCAGCATTCGGTCCGTTCGCAGCTTTTCACCTATAGCTTCCATTGAGGGATCATAGGGGTTGTAGCACCCGCTGATCTTCCTGTGCCGCTCAATCGGCGTCGCCTCAAGGGCATAAAGCCTGATCGTCCGTTTGTCCCCAACCTCGTCCATGATCGACGTGCAGAAAACCGAGTTTCGATTGTCGACGGGGCGGAAATATTTCATTCCTATCCAGTCGAGGCTCTTGTTCGGATGCCTGCGCCGTGCCCAACGCCATAAAGCTCGGTAGATCTGATCATCCATGCGGCTGTACGCCTTCTTGGCTACTACAGGTTGGTGATACAACGCCCAGCCCCGCAGTATCGGGTTAAGCACTCGGATCAGATCCTCCTGCTTCGCCGCTTTGTGTGTACTGATCACCTCCTTTACCTTGCGGTAGAACGTTTTCACGTTTTTCCCGCTCGGTTTGATCAGAAGCTTCCCTTTGTACTTGCGGAAGTTCCAGCCAAGGAAGTCGAAGCCTTCTTCGATGTGCACGATTTGTGTTTTCTCGGGTGACAACTGCAATCCCCGCGTTGCGAGGAACTGTTCTACCCAAGGCTTGACCAAGTTCATCAACACCTCTTGCGAGTCGCCGGTAATCACAAAGTCATCCGCATATCGCACCACATTGATTTTCAGCTTTTTGGCTTTCGCCACACCGAGATGTTACTTGAGGCGTGATTCCAGCCCGTCCAGCACCATATTTGCCAAGGTCGGCGAGATAATCCCGCCTTGTGGCGTACCGGCATTCGTTGCCGTTAGCTGGCCTCTATGAATCACGCCAGCTTTCAACCACTTCCTCAAGACTTCCTTGTCCGTCGGCACATTGGCAATAAGCCAATCGTGGTTGATATGGTCGAAGCACCCTTGTATGTCCGCCTCCAGAATCCATTGGGCCGAAGCCTTTTTGGACAAGGAAATGAACAACTGCCCCATCGCATCCGCCGTGGATCGTTCGATCCTGAAGCCGTAGCTGTTCGGATCGCCGGTGGACTCTGCGATGGGCGAAAGGGCCAGCAAATACAGCGCTTGCATGGCTCTGTCGGTCATGGTGGGGATGCCCAGAGGGCGTTCCTTGCCATTGGCCTTCGGGATAAACACACGCCGTAGAGGCCGTGGTCTATACCCGTGGCGCTTCAAACCGTTTGCCGCTTTCCATTTAGCGTTGGGTGTATCCCAGAGTTCACGATCGACTCCCGTCGTGCGTTTGCCCTGGTTTTCAGTAACTCTCCGCACAGCCAAAAATTTGGCCGAGGTGGAGCGGGTCAGCATCCGTTGCAAGGCTTTCACCCTGCGCCATTTGCCCTCCCGACAAGCCTTCGCAATTCGCACCTGCATTTCCCGAACGTTCCGCTGGACGCGACACCAATCGATGTCGTGCCATTGTTGCGGCCCGCTGGAAAGCGCAGACACAGCCTGATGGCAATGTTCTTCCATGCTGCTTTCCTCTCAAGTTGCCCCGAGCAGAAGACGCACGTCTCCCTGACGGGAGAGTGCGTTCCCGCCAAGGGTAGAAAAGATGAAATTCGAATCTCCGAATTTCGATGTTGAGACAGGTCGCTCAAGGTTCATGCGACGCGAGACCACGCAGAAGTCTGCCCGGTTTCCCGTGGGATGATGTTCCAATCCCTATCCACTCCATTACAGAGTGGCGTTCGCTTTTTCTGCGATCCCATACCCGCACTGCCAACAGTTCGCCTTACGGCTAACCTGCCACTAGGGCGGCAATACGGGCTTACCACGTTCCCTGACTGTCACACGGTTGGTTTAGGGCCTACCTTTTCACCGGGGGCTTGATGACGACGTATTCCCAAATCCCACAGG
This sequence comes from Pseudomonas sp. v388, assembly GCF_003935425.1. Classification (GTDB taxonomy): domain Bacteria; phylum Pseudomonadota; class Gammaproteobacteria; order Pseudomonadales; family Pseudomonadaceae; genus Aquipseudomonas. The sequence goes on along the minus strand of NZ_RHQN01000009.1, from coordinate 31,328 downwards.
AATAACCCGCCCCATACCTTTTGGTTCATGCCTGACAGCAGTTTAGGCATGGTCATCCTTACGGTGTTTATCAGCAGTTCACTTTCGTTGCCCATGCCAGCCAGCCTAGCGCCTCAACCCGGTACTGCTCCGAGCATCTGTGGTCTGCCTCACGACAGAACCACACCCATTGAGGGGGCTACATTGTTGGAAGAGCTTCACACCTCACCGTTACCAGTGACGCATGTCTTCCTAGGCTACCGTTGGTCGTACAACGAGTCCGCTCCCGCCTTATTCAAGGTGGTTGGACAATGACAGACAGAGCTTTCGCTCGAGTCTCCAAGGTGATGTGAGGCAAGGACTGTCATGACAGCTTGCTCGATGAATATCCCTCCTGTTTTTGAAGCAGGAGGAACCCCTGCGGGGATTCTTCCCGCGTGGGTATGCCGGTTAGGGCTGAGATTAATGTGTACTCCTGAGTCTGGAGAACCAGACTTGAACCGCGCTGCCGAGTACTTCAGCGGTTTTGGGGGTACGCTATACGCCGCAGCGTACGAAGCCCTTGAAAGCGATAGGCTCCATGGGGACGCTTTGGTTCATGGGGTTGGCTACCCAAGCTCTTGGTCTCATTGAAGAAACCCTTCAAGATGGCGCTACACCTCGAAGTATGGAGACACGCCACGCGTGTCGCACAAGATTCCGGATGATAAAGCATGACCCGCTTGACGGCTAGCGCCGTCGGAGACCCTTGTAATGCCAGATCAAGATATACGCCTGCAATCCCTGAAAGTTTGGCTCGATGAGCAGTTGCCAGCACTGTTCGCGGCCAAGAATTGGGGCGCCGTTCCCCCGGCCACATTGACCGGGGCCAGTAGTGACGCGAGTTTCCGCCGGTATTTCCGCTGGGAGGGCGGCGGACGAACTTTTATTGTCATGGATGCACCGCCCCCCCAGGAAAACTGCAAGCCGTTCGTGGATATCGCTCATTTATTGAGCAAGTCGGGCGCCAATGTGCCGTTGATATATGCCCAGGACCTGGCGCAAGGTTTCCTGTTGCTCAACGATCTGGGACGCCAGACTTATCTGGATGTGATTGATGCCGATAACGCCGACAGGCTGTTTGGCGATGCAATCGACACCTTGTTGGCGATCCAGCAGTTGCCGATGGATGCGCCGCTGCCCAGCTACGATGTAGCGCTGCTGCGCCGCGAGCTGGAGCTGTTTCCCCAGTGGTACGTCAAGCGTCATCTGGGCGTTGAGCTGGACGCCGAACAGCTGGCTGTCTGGCAGCGGGTCAGCGATCTGTTGATCGAAAGCGCTTTGGCGCAGCCCAAGGTGCTGGTGCATCGCGACTATATGCCGCGCAACCTGATGCTCAGCGAGCCCAATCCCGGTGTGCTGGACTTTCAGGATGCTGTCTACGGTCCGGTCACCTATGACATCACCTGCCTGTTCAAGGACGCATTCCTCAGCTGGCCGCAAGAGCAGGTCAGCGAGTGGCTGAAGCTGTACTGGGACAAGGCACGCGGGTTGGGTATCGCGGTGCAGGAAGATTTCCCCAGCTTCGAGCGTGCCAGTGACCTGATGGGTGTGCAGCGCCACTTGAAGGTCATCGGGATCTTTGCCCGCATCTGCCACCGCGACGGCAAGCCGCGCTATCTGGAGGATGTACCGCGTTTCTTCTCCTATATAGAAGCGGTGCTGTCGCGTCGTCCCGAACTGGCTGAGCTGGGGCAGTTGCTGACCAGTCTGCAGCAGCCTGCGCAAGCCCCGGCTTGAATACGAGGGTCCGTCATGTTGCTGAACACGCGAATTGTCTGGAAGAGGCCTGAATGAAAGCGATGATTCTCGCCGCCGGTAAAGGCGAGCGGATGCGGCCGTTGACCCTGCACACACCGAAACCCTTGGTGCGTGCAGGCGGGGTGCCGTTGATCGAGTATCACCTGAGCGCACTACGTCGCGCCGGGTTCGAACAGGTGGTCATCAACCACGCCTGGCTAGGCCAGCAGATCGAGGACCACCTGGGCGACGGCCAGCGCTTTGGCCTGCAGATCCGCTACTCGCCTGAAGGTGAACCGCTGGAGACCGGAGGCGGCATCTACCGCGCCTTGCCGCTGTTGGGTGATGAGCCGTTCCTGGTGGTCAACGGCGATGTCTGGACCGATTACGACTTTGCTCAATTGCACAGACCCTTCGCCGGACTGGCCCATCTGGTGATGATCGATAACCCGGCGCATAACCCCGCCGGGGATTTCTCCCTGGTCGACGGGCAGGTGCGCGAGGCCGCTGCGGACGAACCACGCCTGACCTACAGCGGCATTGCACTCCTGAGTCCGCGGCTGTTCGCGGCCAGCGCAGACGGCGCTTTCAAGCTGGCGCCTCTGTTGCGTGAGGCGATGCAGCAAGGGCAGGTGAGCGGCGAGCACTTCAAGGGACGCTGGATCGATGTCGGCACCCATGAGCGGCTGGCGGAAGTCGAACGCACTCTGACGGAGATCAACTGATGCTCTGGCCTGGCACGCTGCTTGGCGCAGGGGTCGGTTATGCGATCGCCAGCATACCCGGTGCGCTGCTGGGTGCCTTGCTCGGGCAGGCCGTGGATCGTCGTCTGCAACTGCATAGCTGGGCGCATCTGCGGGAGCGGCTGGGAGGCAGGCCGGCGATCCATGAGGACGAACTGTTGTTCGTGCTGTTGGGGCGTCTGGCCAAGAGTGGCGGGCGAGTCGTAGCCAGTCACATCAATCAGGCGCGGGTGGAAATGCGCAGTCTGAACCTCGATGAAGCGGCGCAGCGGCGAGCGATCCTGGCGTTCTATCGCGGTCGGGACGGCAGCGACGGCCTGCGTGGCTACTTGCGCCGCCTGCGCGGCCAGCCTGCGGTGGCGGAAAGTCTGCTGCATGCCTGCTGGCGCATGGCGTGGGCCGACGGCAAGGCAAGCCGCCACGAGCGTGACCTGATTGGTGTGTGGGGCATGTGGCTGGGCTGGACGGACGTGCGCGTCGAGGCACTGGCGACCGAATATGATCCGATGAGGCGTCCGAAGGTCGTCACCAGTGGCGATGAATACAACGGCGCCCTGAAGCTGCTGGGTGTCCAGGCCGATTCAGACCCGGTGAGCATCAAGCGCGCCTATCGCCGGCTGCTCAGTCGGCATCATCCGGACAAGGTCGCCGGCGCCGGCGCCAACTCGCTTCAGGTACGTGCCGCCACCGAAAAAACCAGCCAGTTGCACAGCGCTTATCGCGTGATCAAGGCGCGGCGCGGGTTTTAGAGGAGGCCCAACCGGCCTCCACTCGCATCGGCTCATCCGTTACTTCGCTTCGACCCAGCCACGAACCCGGCGGAACAACTGCTCCTGTTCGGCCTCGGTGTTGCCGGCGATGTCCATCAAGCCGATCTGGGTGAATCCCGGTCCCTTGGCGCGTTTGCTGGCCTGCAAACGGTCGGTGGCCGCCCGCTGGGTCTGATTCTTGTAGATGAAGTCTGCGGTCTTCATCTTCAGGGTCGGGACCATATCCAGCAGCGAAGGCGTGGCATCGACAGGCTCGCGCGCGGCGATCATGGCGAACCTCTGCACCGCCGGCGGCTGGCGCTCGCTCAGGTAGCGGGCGGCCCAATACGCGCCACTGCTGTGTCCCAGCAGCACGATGCTGGACGCCTTGTTCTGCTGGGCGAAAGCAACGGCGCTGTCGATGCGGGCAAAGACACGCTCGGCTTCGGCCTTGGCGCGTTCCTCATCGGCAGCCGCCCTGGCGGTATCGGCGGCGGCCTGTGCATCGACGCTCGTGGCCGCTTCGCTGGCCGCCGCATCGGTCGGCTGCTCCTTGGCCGCTTCGGGTTTGACGTCGGCGGGAGTTGCGTCAGGCTCGCGAGGCATCAGGGCCGGGTCCTGCACGTCAGGCAACGAAAAGCTCAATGTGGCCCAGCCGACATCGGGAAACTTGCGCCGCAGAGGGCCGATGGTGTCGGGCCAGTCAGGTGATTCGCCGGCGCCAGGGAGCAAGATGACCGCCCCTTTGGGGTCGCCACTGTTGGCAGGTTTCCACAGCGCCAGAAAGCTTTCCTCCCCGGCCTGGAGTTGTTGCAGGTCCTGGCGGGGCAACTGCCGCTCAAGGGCTATGGCGTCTTCCTGAGCACGGGTCGGCAACGGCGCTCGCTCGACCGGTGCCTGTTCGGCGGCGGCCGGCTCCTTGGGGGCTGGGTCCGCTGCCATGGCCGGCAGCGCGCAAGGTACTATCAATGACAAAAGCAACGCAGGAAACGTTGCGCGAAGGGTAGGGGACATCGGATATTCCAGGCCAGAAACTATCCCGGCAGCGTAAAGCGTTGATCGGTATTTGTCAGGCCCGGGCAAGGGCTGTGCTCAACCTGCATTCACACGAGAGCGACACATTGATGACTCGTTTTATCGGCTGCGTGGCTGTGCTCTTGATGGTGCTGGCGGCAACCGTGCGCGCGGACGAACCCATGCCGGCTCCGTCGGCCGAGCTGAGCCAGGCGCAGCGCGGCTGGCTGGACGCCCACGGGCCATTGCGGGTCGGCCTGGTCATGCGCTCGCCCTATGCGCAGTTCGATCAACGCCTGCAACAACTGTCGGGTGCCAATGTCGACCTGATGAATGTCTTCGCCGCCACGCTCGGGGTCGAGCTGCTGTGGCGAAACTTTCCCGATCAGGCGGCACTGGAACAGGCGCTGGCCCGAGGGGAAGTAGACCTGGCGCCGGGCCTGATGCAGACCCCGGCCAGCCTGCGGCTCTGGCTGTTTTCCGATCCGTACTTGCGGGTGTCGCAACTGCTGGTCGGCGAACGTGGAGCGGGTGCCGCGGTGGATCTGGAAAGCCTCGACAGCCGTTCCCGCGTCGCAGTGCGCATGCCAGGCCCCACCGCCGATTATCTGCGCAGCAACTACCCGCAGCTGAACCTGCAAGGCGTGCCGCTGGAGCGACAGGCGCTGCAATTGTTGCTCAGCCAGCAGGCGCGTTATGCGGTGGTGGATGAAGCCCAGCTCAGCCGTCTGTTGCGCGAACCCGAATTCGCCGCACTGGCCGTGGTAGGTGATATCGGGCTGCCACAGTTACTGCGCATCGGCTCGCGACGCGATGCGCCCGAACTGGCGGGCATCGTCGCCGCGGCCTTGCGGGCCATTCCCGCCAGGGAGCTGGATCAGCTGCACACGCGCTGGATGCCTCTGCAGTCCACGCACCTCAGCGAGTCGCCGGGGCTGTGGCAAAACCTTTGTCTGTTGCTGCTGGTGATGTTACTCGGGTGCCTGGCCATCGTTATCTGGCAACGGCGTCAGCAACAGGCGCTTGAGCAGGAATTGCTCACGGCGCGGGAAGACATCACTCGACGCGTGGAGGGTGAGGAAGCCCTGCGGCTGGCGCAGTTTTCCATCGACCAGAGCACGGTGGGCATCCTGTGGGTCAACTGGGACAGCCGCGTGCGCTACGCCAACCGCGCTGCCGAAACCATGCTGGGTTATCCGCCGGGCAAGGTGGTCGACCGCCCGGTGATCGATTTCGAACCAGGGCTGCACATGGACCGTTGGTTGAATCTGTGGATGAACGCCCGCTCCAGCGAGGACACCCCGCAAGCATTCGAAACCCTGTGCTTGCGGGCCGATGGCAGCCTGTTACCGGTCGATGCATCTCTGAGCTTCCTGCGCTTTCGCGATGCGGAGTACCTGGTGGTGTTTCTCACCGACGTCAGTGATCGGCGGCGGGCGCATGATCAATTGCGCGAGCTGTCGGCTCACCTGGAAAGCGTTCGGGAAGAGGAAAAAGCGCGAATAGCGCGTGAGGTGCACGATGAACTCGGCCAGATGCTGACCGTACTGAAGATGGAAACGTCCATGTGTGAACTGGCCTATGCCGATCTGGACCCGGGCCTGGCGGATCGGCTGAACAGCATGAAACGCCTGATTGCGCAGCTGTTCCAGTTGGTCCGCGATGTGGCCACCGCGCTGCGCCCGCCGATTCTGGACGCCGGGATTGCGTCGGCCATTGAATGGCAGGCGCGGCGTTTCGAGGCGCGCACGCAGATTCCTTGCCTGGTGGATATTCCGGAAAACCTGCCGCTGCTCAGCGATGCCGGCGCCACCGGGTTGTTCCGGGTTCTTCAGGAAGCACTGACCAATGTCATCCGACACGCCCAGGCGCACACTGTGGAAGTCAGCCTTACGCTGGAGGATGGCGTGATGTGCATGACCGTTGTCGATGATGGCCTGGGTTTCGCCATGCAGCCGGGCAGGGCGGTGTCGTTCGGACTGGTCGGGATGCGCGAGCGCATGCTGATGCTGGGCGGGCGTCTGGAGCTGGACAGCGAGGTGGGTGAAGGCACAACCTTGCGCGCCTACATTCCGTTGGGCCGCGTCGCACAGGAGCGAGCAAAGTGATTCGTGTATTGGTAGCCGAAGATCACACCATCGTGCGGGAAGGGATCAAGCAACTGATCGGCCTGGCCAAGGACCTGCAAGTGGTCGGCGAGGCCGGTAACGGCGAGCAGCTGCTTGAAACCCTGCGCCAGGTTCCTTGTGAAGTGGTGCTGCTGGATATTTCCATGCCCGGCATGAACGGCCTCGAAGCGATCCCCAGGATTCGGGCAATGAGCAACCCGCCGGCGATTCTGGTGTTGTCGATGCATGACGAAGCGCAGATGGCGGCGCGTGCCCTGAAGGTCGGAGCGGCAGGCTACGCCACCAAAGACAGCGACCCTGCTCTGTTGCTGACCGCAATTCGTCGGGTCGCGGCGGGCGGACGCTACATCGACCCGGAACTGGCGGACCGAATGGTTTTCGAGGTCGGCCTGACCGACAACCGGCCGTTGCATGCATCGCTGTCCGAGCGGGAGTTTTCGGTGTTCGAACGTCTGGCCCAGGGCGCCAACGTCAACGACATCGCCCAGCAACTGGCGCTCAGCAGCAAGACCATCAGCACCCACAAAGCGCGTTTGATGCAGAAGCTCAACGTCACTTCGCTGGCGGACCTGGTGAAATATGCGATGGAGCACAAGCTGCTCTGAGCCTGAAAACGACATGTTCAGGTGTAGGCGGATGGGGCGGCGCTCCGCTCCTACAAGGCGCTCAGAATTCCACATGCCAAATCCCGCCACCTCTGTAGGGCAATCCCTACCCGCAGCCTTCCGCCACGCTGAGGTGAATCTCTCGCAGCCCCCGATTTGCGGGGCCTGCGGCTTGTTCTAGTCTTCAATCCACGCAGACATGACATAGGTGTGGGTAATGAGCGACGTCGATACAAGCGCTGGGGCGAGTGATGTTCTGGTCAGCTTTCGTGGTGTGCAAAAGAGCTACGACGGCGAAGTTCTGATCGTCAAAGACCTGAACCTGGATATCCGCAAAGGCGAGTTCCTGACCTTGCTCGGCCCGTCCGGCTCCGGCAAGACCACCAGCCTGATGATGCTGGCCGGCTTCGAAACGCCCACCGCCGGGGAAATCCTGCTCGGCGGCCGCGCCATCAACAATGTGCCGCCGCACAAGCGCGACATCGGCATGGTGTTCCAGAACTACGCTTTGTTTCCGCACATGACGGTCGCCGAGAACCTGGCGTTCCCGCTGTCGGTGCGCGGCATGAGCAAAACCGACGTCGGCGAGAAGGTCAAGCGCGCTTTGGGCATGGTCCAGCTGGACGCATTTGCCCATCGTTACCCGGCGCAGTTGTCCGGCGGCCAGCAGCAGCGGGTGGCACTGGCCCGCGCGTTGGTGTTCGAGCCGCAACTGGTGCTGATGGACGAACCTCTCGGCGCGCTGGACAAGCAATTGCGTGAGCATATGCAGATGGAGATCAAGCATCTGCATCAGCGCCTCGGCGTAACGGTGGTCTATGTGACCCATGACCAGGGCGAAGCCTTGACCATGTCCGATCGGGTGGCAGTATTCCATCAAGGCGAAATCCAGCAAATCGCCGACCCGCGCAGCCTGTATGAGGAACCGAAGAACACTTTTGTCGCCAACTTTATCGGCGAGAACAACCGGCTCAACGGCCGCCTGGTCAGCCATGACGGTGACCGTTGCGTCGTCGAGCTTGAGCGCGGCGAGAAAGTCCAGGCGCTGGCGGTCAACGTCGGCCAGACCGGCGGGCCGGTCACCCTGTCGATCCGGCCCGAGCGCATCAGCCTCAATGGTCGTAGCGAGACCTGCGCCAACCGCTTCTCGGGCCGTGTGGCTGAATTCATCTACCTGGGCGACCACGTTCGTGTGCGCCTGGAAGTGGCAGGCAAATCCGACTTTTTCGTCAAACAGCCCATTGCCGAACTCGACACTGCGCTGAGCGTTGGCGATGTCGTGCCCATCGGATGGCAAGTCGAGCACGTGCGCGCCCTCGACCCGTTGCAAGTGCATTGATCTACCGACAAAAGCAATAACAGAGGCGAGCGAATCGCCCATTCCAATCGCTTACCAACACTGCTCGTGGAGAAAAGAACAAATGCTGAAATCATTGAAGTTCACCGCCATCACGTTGGGCATGATCTGCGCCGGGCAAGCCATGGCTGCGGATCTGACGGTCATTTCCTTTGGCGGTGCCAACAAGGCGGCCCAGGAGAAAGCGTTCTACGCGCCGTGGGAAAAGGCGGGTAACGGCAAGATCATCGCCGGCGAATACAACGGTGAAATGGCCAAGGTCAAAACCATGGTCGACACCAAGAGCGTGTCGTGGGATCTGGTAGAAGTCGAATCCCCTGAACTGGCCCGTGGTTGCGACGAGGACATGTTCGAAGAACTGGACCCAGCCATTCTGGGCAATGCAGCCGACTACGTGCCGGGCGCAATCAGCACCTGCGGCGCGGGCTTCTTTGTGTGGTCCACCGTTCTGGCCTACAACGCCGACAAGGTGGCCAGCGCGCCGACAGGCTGGGTCGATTTCTGGGACACCAAGAAATTCCCCGGCAAGCGCGGCCTGCGCAAAGGCGCCAAATACACCCTGGAATTCGCGCTGATGGCCGACGGCGTTGCGCCGAAGGACGTCTACAAGGTGCTGGCCAGCAAAGACGGCCAGGACCGCGCGTTCAAGAAACTCGACGAACTCAAACCGAGCATTCAATGGTGGGAAGCCGGCGCTCAGCCGCCACAGTATCTGGCCTCCGGTGACGTGGTGATGAGTTCGGCCTACAACGGCCGCATTGCCGCGGTACAGAAAGAGAGCAACCTCAAGGTGGTGTGGACCGGCGGCGTCTACGACTTCGATGCATGGGCCATTCCAAAGGGCTCGAAAAACGCCGAAGCAGCCAAGAAGTTCATCGCCTACAGCCTCAGCCCCGAGCAGCAGAAGACCTATTCCCAGAACATCGCCTACGGTCCGGCCAATACCCAGGCGGTAAAACTGCTGGACAAGGAAACCCTGCAGAACATGCCGACCACGCCTGAAAACATCAAGGATCAGGTGCAGATGGACGTCGCCTTCTGGACCGATAACGGCGAGTCGCTGGAACAGCGCTTCACCTCTTGGGCGGCCAAGTAAGCGCATCGAGCCAAGTGACATACGGACGCGCTCGACGTTGTGCGGGTGCGTCCCTGATTAAAGATTCTGGAGTTCGCTATGGTCACCGCCGTGCCGCTTAATGAAGGCGCCAGCCCCAACCTCAAACAGCGTCTTGCCCGTGCCGAGCGGGTCAACCGCTGGAAGGCGCAGGCGTTGATCGCACCCTTGGTCATCTTCCTGCTGCTGGTTTTTCTGGTACCCATCGCGGCCTTGCTCTACAAGAGCGTCGATAGTCCTGAAGTGGTCGCGGCACTGCCGAACACGGTGACTGAAGTCCAGAAGTGGGACGGAAAAGGCCTGCCGCCGGAGTCGGTGTATAAGAGCCTGACCCTGGAGTTGGCCGAGACTCGCAAGAATTCCACGCTGGGAGAACTCTCCAAGCGCCTGAACATGGAGCTGGCCGGTTACCGCAGCCTGCTGAGCAAAACGGCGCGAGCGCTGCCGTTCAAAACCGAACCTGCTTCCTACAAGGACGCACTGGAAACCCTGGACGAGCGTTGGGGCGACCCGGCGTATTGGCAGGTGATCCGTCGCAATACCAGTAGCGTCACCCCGTATTACCTGCTGGCCGCCCTCGACCATCGCATCGATGACCTCGGTGAGCTGGCGCCCGCGACGGCCGATCAGGCCATCTATCTGGACATTTTCGCCCGCACGTTCTGGATGGGGCTGGTGATCACCGCCATCTGTCTGGTGCTGGCGTATCCGCTGGCGTACTTACTGGCGAGCCTGCCGACGCGGCAGAGCAACCTGTTGATGATTCTAGTGCTGCTGCCGTTCTGGACCTCGATTCTGGTACGGGTTGCGGCCTGGATCGTGTTGCTGCAATCGAGCGGGCTGATCAATAGCGCGCTGCTGGCCATCGGCATCATCGACAAGCCGCTGGAACTGGTCTTCAACCGGGTCGGCGTCTATATCTCGATGGTGCACATCATGCTGCCGTTCATGATTCTGCCGATCTACAGCGTGATGAAGAACATTTCGCCCACCTACATGCGGGCCGCCATTTCCCTGGGCTGCCATCCGTTCGCCAGTTTCTGGCGGGTGTACTTCCCGCAGACCTACGCGGGGATCGGCGCCGGGTGCCTGTTGGTGTTCATTCTGTCCATCGGCTACTACATCACGCCGGCATTACTCGGCAGCCCGAACGATCAGATGGTCAGCTATTTTGTGGCCTTCTATACCAATACCAGCATCAACTGGGGCATGGCGACAGCGTTGGGCGGCTTGTTGTTGCTGGCAACCGTCGTGCTGTATCTGATCTATAGCTGGCTGGTCGGCGCCAGCCGCCTGCGTCTGAGCTGAGGAATTGCCATGTTGAGTCCCTACACGTCGCCCATCGAACGCATCTGGTATTACAGCCTGCGGACCCTTTGCGCGCTGGTGCTGCTGTTTCTGGTCCTGCCGGTGCTGGTCATCGTTCCGCTGTCGTTCAACTCCGGCAGTTTTCTGGTGTACCCGTTGCAAGGGTTTTCTTTGCAGTGGTATCAGGATTTCTTTGGCTCGGCAGAGTGGATGCGCGCGCTGAAGAACAGCCTGATCGTGGCTCCGGCGTCGACCGTGCTGGCGATGGTCTTCGGTACGCTTGCCGCCATCGGCCTGACCCGTGGCAACTTTCCGGGCAAGGCACTGGTGATGGCGCTGGTGATCTCGCCGATGGTGGTGCCAGTGGTGATCATCGGCGTGGCGAGCTATCTGTTCTTCGCGCCGCTTGGATTGGGTAACAGCTACACCGCGCTGATTCTGGTGCACGCGGTGTTGGGTGTGCCGTTCGTGATCATCACCGTGTCGGCCACGCTTCAAGGCTTCAACCACAACCTGGTGCGTGCTGCTGCCAGCCTCGGCGCTTCGCCGCTGACCACGTTCCGCCGCGTGACCTTGCCGTTGATCGCGCCGGGGGTTATTTCCGGGGCGCTGTTCGCGTTCGCGACCAGCTTCGATGAAGTGGTAGTGACGCTGTTTCTGGCAGGCCCGGAACAAGCGACTCTGCCGCGCCAGATGTTCAGCGGCATCCGCGAAAACCTCAGCCCGACCATCGCCGCAGCCGCGACCCTGCTGATCGCCTTCTCGGTGGTTCTGTTGCTGGTGCTGGAATGGTTACGCGGGCGTAGTGAGAAGCTGAGAACCCAGGCGGCTTGAACCACCTCTTCATAAAGGAGCAGACTTGTCCGCGAAGACGTATTTACAGACTGCAGATATTCTGCGGCCGTACCGGCCTCTTCGCGGACAATTGCGCTCCCAACCGATACAATGCGCGCCACCGTGATTCTGCTCAAACAGGTGCGCCATGCAGCCCTTCGTTATTGCCCCATCGATTCTTTCCGCTGACTTCGCCCGCCTGGGCGAGGAAGTCGACAATGTCCTGGCCGCTGGCGCCGACTTCGTCCACTTCGATGTCATGGACAATCACTACGTCCCGAACCTGACCATTGGTCCGATGGTGTGCAGTGCGCTGCGCAAGTACGGCGTGACGGCGCCGGTCGATGTGCACCTGATGGTCAGCCCGGTCGATCGCATCATTGGCGATTTCGTCGAAGCCGGCGCGACCTACATCACCTTCCACCCGGAAGCGACCCAGCATGTCGACCGCTCCCTGCAACTGATCCGCGAAGCGGGCTGCAAGTCCGGTCTGGTGTTCAACCCGGCTACGCCGCTGAACCTGCTGGAGTACGTGATGGACAAGGTCGACATGATCCTGCTCATGAGCGTCAACCCAGGCTTCGGCGGTCAGAAATTCATCCCCGGCACCCTCAACAAGCTGCGTGAAGCCCGCGCGCTGATCGACGCATCGGGTCGTGACATTCGCCTGGAAATCGACGGCGGCGTCAACGTCGCCAATATCCGCGAAATTGCAGCGGCGGGTGCCGATACCTTCGTTGCCGGTTCGGCCATCTTCAACGCCCCGAATTACCAGGAAGTGATCGAGAAAATGCGCAGCGAACTGGCGTCCGCCCGCGCATGAGTGGCTTCGAGCAGCTTTTTTCGGGCAGTCTGCCCAGGCTGATCATGTTCGACCTGGACGGAACCCTCGTGGACTCGGTGCCCGATCTGGCGGTGGCCGTGGACAAGATGCTGGTCCAGCTCGGCCGACCGAAAGCCGGGCTTGAAGCCGTCCGCCAGTGGGTGGGCAACGGCGCACCGATACTGGTGCGTCGGGCGTTGGCCAATTCCATTGACCATTGCGGTGTGGACGAAGCCCTTTCCGAGCAGGCGCTGGAGCTGTTCATGCAGGCCTATGCCGAGAAGCATGAGTTCACCGTGGTCTATCCCGGTGTGCGGGAAACCCTGAAGTGGCTGCAGAAGAAGGGCGTCGAGATGGCCCTCATCACCAACAAGCCGGAGCGCTTCGTCGCGCCGCTGCTGGATGAGATGAAACTGGGCCGGTTCTTCCGCTGGATCATCGGCGGCGACACCATGCCTCAGAAAAAGCCCGACCCTGCTGCGTTGTTGTTCGTCATGAAAATGGCGGGCGTTCCGGCCTCCCAGTCGCTGTTCGTAGGCGACTCGCGATCCGACGTGCAGGCCGCCAAGGCCGCCGGTGTGGCCTGTGTGGCGTTGAGTTATGGCTACAACCATGGCCGGCCTATCGAAGAAGAGTCGCCCGCGCTGGTGATCGACGACCTGCGCAAGCTGATTCCCGGTTGCCTGGAACATGACGCTGGGATACTGTTGCCCGAAACCGAACGTCCCTCCTGTAGAGATTCCATCGTGGTGGTCACCCGCAAACTCTGGATGAAAGTCATCAAGGCCCTGGCCCGCTGGCGTTGGCGCGCCTGACTCGACTCCGGCCGGATTTCCGGCACTGTTTGCCTACCTGACCGTATTACCTCACACCACGAGGCTGATGATGAATCGCGAAGAATTCCTGCGTTTGGCTGCTGCCGGCTACAACCGCATCCCGCTTGCCTACGAAACCCTGGCCGACTTCGACACGCCGCTGTCGATCTATCTAAAACTGGCCGATCAACCCAATTCCTACCTGCTCGAGTCCGTTCAGGGCGGCGAGAAGTGGGGGCGTTATTCGATCATCGGCTTGCCGTGCCGCACCGTCCTGCGAGTGCACGGTCATCATGTCAGCGTGACGAAAGACGGCATCGAGATCGAAAGCCTCGACGTGGAAGACCCGTTGGCGTTCGTCGAGCAGTTCAAGGCGCGTTACAACGTGCCGACCGTTGCCGGCCTGCCGCGCTTCAACGGCGGCCTTGTGGGTTATTTCGGCTACGACTGTGTGCGTTACGTCGAAAAACGCTTGGCCAACTGCCCGAATCCCGATCCGCTGGGCGTGCCGGATATCCTGCTGATGGTGTCCGACGCCGTGGTGGTGTTCGACAACCTGGCGGGCAAGATGCACGCCATCGTGCTGATCGACCCGGCGCAGACCGATGCCTTTGAAGGTGGTCTGGCGCAGCTGGATGAGCTGATGAACAAGTTGCGTCAGCCGATCACGCCACGCCGTGGCCTGGATCTGACGCGCCCACCGGCAGCCGACCCGGTGTTCCGCTCCAGTTTTACCCAAGGCGATTACGAAGCGGCAGTCGATACCGTCAAGCAGTACATTCTGGCGGGTGACGTGATGCAGGTGGTGCCTTCGCAACGGATGTCCATCGACTTCAAGGCCGCGCCTATCGATCTGTACCGGGCGCTGCGTTGCTTCAACCCGACGCCGTACATGTACTTCTTCAACTTTGGTGACTTCCACGTCGTGGGCAGCTCGCCCGAAGTGCTGGTTCGGGTCGAGGACAATCTGGTCACGGTTCGCCCGATCGCCGGTACGCGTCCACGGGGTGCCAATGAAGAAGCTGATCTGGCCCTGGAGCAGGATCTGCTGTCGGACGACAAGGAAATCGCCGAACACCTGATGCTGATCGACCTGGGCCGCAACGATACCGGCCGGGTGTCGGAGATCGGTACCGTCAAGCTGACCGAGAAAATGGTCATCGAGCGTTATTCCAACGTGATGCACATCGTCTCCAACGTCACCGGCCAGCTGAAAAGCGGCTTGAGCGCGATGGATGCGCTGCGGGCGATTCTGCCGGCGGGCACGTTGTCCGGCGCGCCGAAGATTCGGGCAATGGAAATCATCGACGAACTGGAGCCGGTCAAGCGCGGCGTTTACGGCGGCGCGGTGGGCTATCTAGCGTGGAACGGCAATATGGACACCGCTATCGCGATCCGTACCGCTGTGATCAAGAACGGTGAGCTGCATGTCCAGGCCGGTGGCGGCATCGTTGCTGACTCCGTGCCAGCGCTGGAATGGGAAGAAACCCTCAACAAACGCCGCGCAATGTTCCGTGCTGTGGCGCTGGCGGAGCAGACCTCCGAAGGTTGATCCGCCTTCGTCCGCGAGGCTGCTTTCGCCAGCAAGCTGGCTCCCACATAAAATCCCGGTACGCCGCGACCCGGTGGGAGCCAGCTTGCTGGCGAAGACATCACTGCTGCCTATGCCTCGTAGGAACTCGCTTGCCCGTGACCACGTGATCTCGACACCACATCTGGACTGTCACGCCGCATTCGCCAGCAAGACGGATCGCCGCCCGCTGGCTCCTACATGCCCTGGTCTTGTAGGAGCGGACTTGCCCGCGAAGACATAGTTACTGACGACGGTCTTGTAGCGCCTGTACCGACCGCTTCGCGGCTAAAGCCGCTGCTGCAGATTCAGCGGCCCTCGTTAGAAATCCAGGCTCAACGCCACGGTCGCTCCCTGATGGGTCATATCATCGTTCTTGCGCCAGTTGTAATTGGCGCGCAGGCTCAGGTCGCGGGTCAGTTGTTGTTTGAACCCCACGGTGGCGCGGTTGAGGTTGCGTTGCGGCTCGTACCCTTCCAGCGTGAAGTCGATACTCGGCACGCTGTTGAGCGCCAGCGTCACATCCTGCCGGTCGGTTTCATATTCACGTTCGTGGGCGAATTCGCCGAATATCTGGGTGGAAGAGGTCAAGTCGAACTTGCCCTGTAAGCCCACGCCCGCCCGACGCGACTTGCGAGTCTGGTCGCTGAAACTCAGCGCGGTAGACCGGTTGCCTTCTTCCGAATAAGCATCGACGTCGATGTGAGCATAATCGGCGCTGATGAACGGCGAGAGGTGCCAGCGGCTGCCGACACCGGCAAAATCAAACCCCACCCGCGCGCTGGCGGCCCAGACTTCACCGTAGGTATCGCCCTTTTCCTGACCTTCACCTGCGCCTAGCGCGAACTTGCGCTCGGCGTTTTCATAGTCGAGCTTGCCGCCGGAGGCCGACAGATCGCCCCACCAATGATTGGCCTGATACTGCAGAAAGACCGTGCCGATGTAGGCGTTGAGTCTGTAGTCCGAATCCTTGGGACCGGCTTCAAGATCCTGACGATACGCACCCGCCACCAGTCCGGTGCGCCAATGCTCGGCGAAGCGCCAGCTGCCGCCGAGCGTCAGGTTATAGCCACGGCCTTCGGCGTCGGCGGAGGTGTCTTGGGCGTCGAAATCCGCCCGTTGTCCACCCACCGCCAGAATGCTGCGCCACTGCCCGACCGCCTGCCAGTTGCCCCAGTCGCTGAGCCATTGGGCACGCAACTCGTCCTGTTGCCCACGCAACGCGGTATTGGCCATTTCCGGCAGCAGCGTCACCTCCCATGGCGCCGACAGTATCGAATAGGTGTAATCAGCCAACAGGCGTTGCCCGCCTGCCGTCGGGTGCACGCGGTCATTGAAGAACAGTCGGTTCGGATCGGGTGTCGCGCTGTTGATGCCGTAGGCTTCATTCTCGTCGCAATTGTCGCCGCTGAAACAGGTACCCACCAGATCCTGATCGGCAGCGAAGCCGAAGCGTGCGGGATCGGCCAGGGTCTCGGAAATCAGCAACGGGATATTCAAGGGGATGATCTGGGCATCTATTCCTTCCAGACGGCTTATCAGCTGTTCGTTGAATTCCTCGCTGAGCCTGGAGGTGATGGACTCCAGCGGCGTGCCGTCCAGCGCCGGCGTGCGGCCGATGTCCGGCAGCATCCACACGGCGATGTAGCGAGCACCGGCCTGCTGTAAGGCTTGCACACCATCGGCCAACTGATCGGCGGCATCTTCTGCATCGCCGCCGCTGAGCACTCGACCTTGCAGGAAGTCATTGCCACCGCCGGTCAGGTAATAAAGGGCGTTGGGGTCGGCGCGAAAGTTGTTGGCGGGCAGATAGCCGGTTCGGGTGCGCAGCACGGTGCCGGAACCACTGGTGTCCGGGGTGACGACCTGGGATTCGGAGGTGATGGCGTCGTAGATCTGATCCGTGCGATCGCCGCCCACTGCCCAGTTGTTACCGTCCGGCAGGCCAAGTGCGGCGTTGACCGGCGATGTGGAGGCATTGAGATCATTGGGTGCGATGTTGAGCAAGCGGCCCAGCAGCGTGGACGAATTCGGGCCGATGATTTCACCACTTCCGTCCCGATAGGTCGGCCCGACGCGGTTGGTGAAGCGCAACGTCGCACCGGCCGGGCCATCCTCGTCCGGGAACTGCCCGGCGTCCGCCAGACTGTCGCCGAATACCACCATGGTTGAGTAAGGAGATGGCGCTGCCTGCACGCCGGCGCACGCCAGGGTCAGCAAGCAGGCCGTGAACGGCGCCCGCAGTGATGAATGAATCATGAGAGTGGTCCTTGCTGTTTTTATTCTCTCAAGGAACCGTAGCAAGCCTGATCATCACCGCCAGTGCTAATCGCCGTGACGGGAAAAGTTACCGCCCAGTGGTGCGTCGCTCATCGATTGAGGCCGCAAGCGCAGGGTAATGAAGCGCGCGAGGTTTTTTTCTACGATATTCGCGCAAGGCCCGGCTTCCGGGCGCGTTGCGATATTGCGCGCTCCCCTTCGGTACGCTACTGTGCCGAAACGTATGAACGAGACCCTCCCCGTGACGATTGTCAGCAAACTCTTGATGCGCGTTATCAAGGCCCACGCCCGTTGGCGTTGGCGCGCCTGACTCTTTCCTTGCCGGCTTTGCCGGACCAGTACCTGTATGCCTTCGATTCGCTTGAACACCGCCCGGTCCAGCCCTGCGCCGAGACTCCATGAGGCGGATGTACAAACGGGTATAAAATCCGGAAGGCCTGAATGAATGTCAGTGAATTCAAAAGGTTAATAGCAAATGCTGCTGATGATCGATAACTACGACTCCTTTACCTATAACGTCGTGCAGTATCTGGGCGAACTGGGTGCCGACGTCAAAGTGATCCGCAACGACGAACTGACCATTGCCGAGATCGAAGCCCTCAATCCCGAGCGGATTGTGGTTTCTCCCGGCCCGTGCACGCCCAACGAAGCAGGCGTCTCGCTCGAAGTCATTTCCCACTTTGCCGGCAAGCTGCCGATCCTGGGCGTGTGTCTGGGCCATCAGTCCATCGGCCAGGCGTTTGGCGGCGAGGTGGTCCGCGCACGCCAGGTGATGCACGGCAAGACCAGCCCGGTCATCCACGAAGACCAAGGGGTGTTCGACGGCCTGAACCATCCGCTGGTCGTGACCCGCTATCACTCGCTGGTGGTCAAGCTGGACACGTTGCCGCAATGCCTGGAAGTGACTGCCTGGACCGCTCTGGAAGACGGCTCTGTCGACGAAATCATGGGCTTGCGTCACAAGACCCTGAATGTCGAGGGCGTACAGTTTCACCCCGAGTCGATCCTGACCGAGCAAGGCCACGAGCTGTTCGCCAACTTTCTCAAACAGACCGGCGGCAGTCGTCAGGCTTAAGGACTTTCATGAATACGCCTATGAACATCAAGGCCGCGCTTAATCGCGTGGTCAACCAGCTGGACCTGACCACTGCCGAAATGCAGGACGTCATGCGTGAAGTCATGACCGGGCAATGCACCGAAGCGCAGATCGGCGCGTTCCTGATGGGCATGCGCATGAAGAGCGAAACCATCGACGAGATCGTCGGCGCGGTGTCGGTCATGCGTGAGCTGGCCGATCAGGTCGAGCTGAAAACCCTGGACGGCGTGGTCGATATCGTCGGCACGGGTGGCGATGGCGCCAATATCTTCAACGTTTCCACCGCTTCGGCATTTGTCATTGCCGCTGCCGGGTGCACGGTCGCCAAGCACGGTAACCGCGCGGTGTCGGGCAAGAGCGGCAGCGCTGACCTGCTGGAAGCGGCCGGCGTTTATCTGAATCTCAGTTCCGTGCAGGTTGCCCGTTGCATCGACAGCGTCGGCATCGGTTTCATGTTCGCCCAATCCCACCACAGCGCGATGAAGTACGCTGCCGGTCCACGTCGTGAACTGGGCTTGCGCACGCTGTTCAACATGCTCGGTCCGCTGACCAATCCGGCCGGTGTGCGCCACCAGGTGGTGGGCGTGTTCAACCAGGCGCTGTGCCGTCCGTTGGCCGAAGTGCTGCAGCGCCTGGGCAGCAAACATGTGCTGGTCGTGCATTCACAGGATGGTCTGGACGAATTCAGCCTGGCGGCACCGACGTATGTCGCCGAGCTGAAAAAGGGTGAGATCACCGAATACTGGGTCCAACCGGAAGACTTCGGCATCAAGAGCCAGAGCCTGTACGGGCTCGCGGTGGAAAGCCCGGCGGCATCGCTGGAGTTGATCCGCGACGCGCTGGGCCGGCGCAAGACCGAGAATGGTCAGAAGGCCGCCGAGATGATCGTACTCAATGCGGGCGCCGCGCTGTATGCCGCCGATCACGCTTCCAGCCTCACGGAAGGTGTGGAACGCGCGCACGATTCACTGCACACCGGGCTGGCCCGGGAAAAACTGGATGAGCTGGGCGCCTTCACCGCGGTGTTCAGGCAGGAGAACGAAGGATGAACGTGCCAACCGTACTGGAAAAGATCCTGGCCCGTAAGGCCGAGGAAGTCGCGGCCCGTCGTGCGACGGTCAGCCTGGCGGAACTGGAGCAACGCGCTGCGGGCGCCGATGCGCCGCGTGGCTTCGCCCGCGCGCTGATCGAACAGGCCAGGCTCAAGCAGCCTGCGGTGATCGCCGAGATCAAGAAAGCGTCGCCGAGCAAGGGCGTGATTCGCGAGAATTTCCTGCCCGCCGAAATCGCCAGGAGTTATCAGGCCGGCGGCGCCACGTGTCTGTCCGTGCTGACCGACATCGACTTCTTCCAGGGTGCCGACCAATACCTGCAACAGGCGCGAGCCGCCTGCACGCTGCCGGTGATCCGCAAGGACTTCATGATCGACCCTTATCAGGTGGTCGAAGCCCGGGCACTGGGCGCCGATTGCATTCTGCTGATCGTGGCCGCGCTGGATGACGTGAAGATGGCTGAACTTGCCGCCGTCGCCAAGGGCGTGGGCCTGGACGTGCTGGTGGAAGTCCATGACGGCGATGAGCTGGAACGCGCGCTGAAGACCCTCGACACACCGCTGGTGGGGATCAACAATCGCAATTTGCACACCTTCGACGTGAGCCTCGAAACCACCCTGGATCTGCTGCCGCGCATTCCGCGTGATCGGCTGGTCATCACCGAAAGCGGGATTCTCAATCGCGCCGATGTCGAGCTGATGGAAATCAGCGACGTGTACTCGTTTCTGGTCGGCGAGGCGTTCATGCGTGCCGAGCAGCCGGGCGCCGAACTGCAACGCCTGTTCTTCCCGGAACGCGGGCCTGCGGTCAACCCCTCGCCGCTGGATTGAGATGAACCTGCCATGTCCGAGCTGATCGTCGACCTGTGTGTGGAGAAGGGCCTGCAGGCTGAGCAGGATCTGCTGGCCTCGGTCTGCGCGGGCGAGGCTGATCATCGGCTGCTGTTCTGGCGGCCCAGCGACCGGGCCTTGGTGATGCCGCGAAGGATGAGTCGTCTGCCGGGGTTTACCCAGGCCGGTGAAACCCTGGCGGACAGCGGCTGGCCGATCCTGTTGCGGGAAACCGGAGGCGAGCCGGTGCCGCAATCGTCGGCCACAGTGAACATCGCCCTGATCTACGCGCAACCTTCCAGCGACCTGGATCGCGACCGGATCGAAACCGCCTATCGTCGTCTGTGCCAGCCGATTCTGGATGTGCTGGGTGCGCTGGGCGGCGACGCTTCACTGGGGGAAGTGGAGGGCGCGTTCTGCGACGGACGTTTCAACGTCAACCTCGGCGGCCGCAAGATGGTCGGCACGGCCCAGCGCTGGCGGGCCAGCCAGGGTGGCTTGCGTCCGGTGGTGCTGGCTCATGGCGCACTGCTGCTGGATGACGAGCGTGAGCAGATGGTGGCGGCGGTCAATCTTTTCAATCAACTGTGCGAGCTGGACTCACGCGTGCGGGCTGAAAGCCACGTCGCTTTGCGTGAAGCCTACCCTGAGGCTGACGTTTTCCGACATCTCGCAAGCGCCTACCACCAGATGCTGGCTCGACTCTGACAGGCAAATCAGCGCGTTCCGAACACCACCATCGTCTTGCCTTTCACATCGACCAGATTCTGCTCTTCCAGGGCTTTGAGCACGCGACCGACCATCTCCCGTGAACAACCGACGATACGGCCGATTTCCTGGCGGGTGATCTTGATCTGCATGCCGTCGGGGTGCGTCATTGCGTCGGGCTGTTTGCACAGGTCCAGAAGCGTGCGTGCCACCCGGCCGGTTACGTCGAGGAACGCCAGGTCGCCGACCTTGCGGGTCGTGTTGCGCAGGCGATCAGCCATCTGGCTGCACAGCGAGTACAGGATCTCGGGGTGCAGCTGGGCCAGCTCACGGAATCTGGCGTAAGAGATCTCCGCGATTTCGCACTCGGTCTTGGCCCGTACCCAGGCGCTGCGCGTGGATTCACTGCCGGGTTGCTCGAACAGACCCAATTCGCCGAAGTAGTCCCCGCTGTTGAGGTACGCGACGATCATTTCCCGGCCTTCGTTATCCTCGATCAGGATCGTGACCGACCCTTTGAGAATCAGAAACAGCGAATCGGAACGATCACCGGCGCAGATGATGTCGCTCTTGGCGGCACACCGACGCCGCTGCGCGTGGGCAAGAAGCTTGTCCAGACTTTTTATTTTTGATGGTGGAGTGATTGCGACCATGCGTGAATTCCAAAAAAGGTCCTTCGTCAAACTGCGTATCGGCTGCGCCGCGATTATCGGGAGCACTTTGACATCAGTTTGCAGGCATTTGGGAAACTTCCTACGTTTTATCTGCCAGTTGCGTGCTTTTATGACGCTGCGGTTGACGACGCACCCTGTGTGCTAAGCTGGCGACCCTTTTTTATCAGTGGAGACCGGGCCATGAAGGCACGCATTCAATGGGCTGGCGAAGCCATGTTTCTCGGCGAGTCCGGTAGTGGCCACGTAGTGGTCATGGATGGCCCGCCCGAAAGCGGCGGTCGCAACCTGGGTGTCAGGCCCATGGAAATGGTACTGATCGGCCTGGGCGGTTGCAGCAACTTTGACGTCGTAAGCATTCTCAAGAAATCGCGGCAGCCGGTGGAAAGCTGCGAAGCATTTCTTGAGGCCGAGCGTGCGGATGAAGATCCCAAGGTGTTCACCAAGATCCATCTGCATTTCGTGGTGAAGGGCCGAGGCCTGAAGGAAGCTCAGGTCAAGCGGGCCATCGAGCTGTCTGCGGAGAAATACTGCTCGGCGTCGATCATGCTCGGCAATGCCGGCGTAGAGATCACTCACGATTACGAGATCGTCGAGCTGGGTTGAGGATTCCAGCCCTGCGTAGTCACGGTTCACCGTGATCCTTGCAGGAGCCGGCTTGCTGGCGGAAAAGCCGCAACAAGCCAGCATTCGCATCGGCTGAAAAAACGCCTTCGCGATCAAGCTCGCTCCTGCACGACAAGCGTGAGGGTCCGGGTTTTCTCAGATCCGGTAAGTACTCTTGGTCATGACCTTGGCCAGGATACTCATGCCGAACTTGATCGGGGCTGGGAAGCGCAAGCCACCGGCCTCCAATGCCGATTCAGAGTGATGCTCCTCGTCGACCAGCATTTGCTCCAGGATTGCCCGGGACTTGCTGTCTTCGGCAGGAATCTGCTCCAGGTGTTCACTCAGGTGCTTGCAAACCTGATCTTCGGTGGCTGCCACAAACCCCAGGCTTACCCTGTCACTGATCAGCCCGGCGGCTGCGCCGATGCCGAAGGACAGTCCGTAAAACACCGGGTTGAGCACGCTGGTATGGCTGCCCAGCTGATTGATACGCTGTTCACACCAGACCAGGTGATCGATTTCTTCTTCGGCCGCGTGCTCCATCGCTTTGCGAACCTTGGGCAGCCTCGCGGTCAGTGCCTGCCCTTGATAGAGCGCTTGGGCACAGACTTCACCGGTATGGTTGATGCGCATCAAGCCTGCGACGTGCCGGGTGTCGCTCTCGCTCATCTTGTGTTCGGGCTTGATGATGGCGGGCGAAGGGCGTTGAGAGTGACCGCTCGAAGGCAGCAAGGTGCGCATCGCGCTATCAGCTTGCAGCAGCAAACGGTCCAAGGGGGAGTAGTGACGTTCGGTAGCCATGGGCACCTCCGGAATGATCCACAGCCGGCAGTCTACCCCAATCGAGGCGTTCCGGCTTGAGCGGAATCACCCTGCAGGCTCTGGAACGGGCCTGGGCAGGGTGTCTGCCGCTGAACGATCAGCCCGGTGGCCAGGTCATCTGGCGCTGACCAAGCACGTGCATGTGAATGTGATAGACGGTCTGGCCGCCGAGTTCGTTGCAGTTCATCACCACACGGAAACCGTCCTCACAGCCCAACTCTTTGGCCAGCCGCTGTGCGGTGAACAGAATGTGGCCGGCAAGACCCTTGTCGTCCTCGGTGAGGTCGTTAAGAGTGCGGATGGGCTTTTTCGGGATGACCAGAAAATGTACCGGTGCCTGTGGGGCGATGTCGTGGAAGGCCAGGACCTGATCATCTTCGTAGATGATCCTGGCCGGGATTTCCCGGTTGATGATCTTGGTAAACAACGTATCCATTACCCTGTGCTCCTTGTCGGTGGGGTGAGGTCAGAACCTTTGGGATGCCCGGCCATTGTGTCACTAGCGAGGGCAGCACGCTTTATTGATGTAGCCGCTGATTTGCCGGGCAAGCCAGCGCGAGACCAGGCGTGGACTGAAGGTCCATAGTTTGTTGCGCCAGCCCGGAATGATCACGGCCCGGTTCTTGGCCAATGCCCGCACGGTATACAGTGCGACCTCTTCGGGAGAGATCATGCGTTCTTCCTTGACCTGAAGCAGGGCGGTGCGGAAGAACGCAGTACGGGTCGGGCCGGGGCAGAGCACCGAAACCTTCACGCCGCTCTTTTTGGCTTCCTCGCGCAGACCTTCGGAGAAGTGCAGCACGTAAGCCTTGCTGGCGTAGTAGGTACTCATCCACGGCCCGGGCTGGAAGGCGGCGACCGAGGCTACGTTGAGAATCTGCCCGCCACCTTGCAGTGCCATCAGGTTGCCAACCGTGTGGCACAGTCGGGTCAGCGCCAGGATGTTCAGGTCGATCAGGTCCTGCTCGGTGCTCCAGTCCTGGGCCAGGAATGGGCCGCTGGTACCGATACCGGCGGCGTTGACCAGCAGGTCGATCTGGTGGGCGCCGTCTTCCAGCTCCAGCAGAAACCCGGAAAGCCGCAGCGGTTCGCCCAGGTCGCAAGCGCGGATCAGCACTTCCACGCCGAACCGCTGGGTTAGCTCCAGGGCAATGGTTTCCAGCAGATCACGCCGACGTGCGACCAGCAGCAGGTTGCGACCACGACGCGCCAGTGCTTCAGCCATCGCCAGGCCGATGCCGCTGGATGCTCCGGTAATGAGGGCGTAACGGGTCATGCAGTTCTCCAATCGACGTATCGCAGGTCCGGCGATAAGACCTGCAACGGGGCGTCAACGTCACGTTTCATGCCGTTGCTCCTCGCTTTCCAGGGACGAGTCCGGTTCTGCGGAATCGCTTTGCGGGTCATCGTCGGCAGGTAACGACTGCTCGTACTCGATGGTGGAGGCTTCTATCTGCTCCTGAAACGCTGTCAGACCACCGGCCACGCTGCCGAAAATGATCAGCGCAATCAGCATCACCCACATCCACGCCAGGACGTTCACGGCCCGAGTGTTGGGTGGCGCGGGGGCGCCATAACGGTTCGGACCCGTATTGCCCGGCATCGCGACCAGCACGATGGGAAAGATGCTGCTGACGAAGGGCACCAGATTGAGCAATAACACCCAGCCCGACCAACCGGCATCATGGGCACGTTGCACACCCATCTGAACGTTGACGCAAATGAACGCGGCAGCCAGCAACGCCGCGAGCAGCCCGCCGATGGTGAGATCAACGCTCATGATCAACAGGCACACGAACCCTGCCATTATCAGCGCCACGCTCATGACCAGAGTCCAGGCCAGGTAGCGCGCCCGACCGATGCGGCCTTGCACGCTGAACACCTTGAGGGTGGAGTAGCGGGGCGACTGGGCGCTGACCTCTGCGCGCGGCGGTGCATAGGGGGACGCGGCCGCCGCTGTGTAGGGTGACGAGGGTTGCTGCATGTGGACTTCGTCCAGGCTGAAGCTGATCTCGTGATCCTCTTCAATGTGCGCCTCGATGCCGATTTCATTGAGCGCCTTGAGATAGCGCTCGGCCTCGGGACGCGAGACTCCGCGTTTCAAGGCCACCGGCTGGCCGTTGAACAGCTTTTCAACGGCGGCCGTCTCGCTTTTGAACAGATTGGCCAGATTCAGCCTGGCGGTTTCCAGCGAGACGCCCTCGCGGACCTTGCCTTCGAACATGATCTTGTAATGGGTGTCAGTCATGACGGCTTCCTTGGTCCGGACGTCTCGAAACAGAGCGTTGCCTTCATCAGAACGGTTTGACGACTACCAGAATGACGATGGCCAGCAGGATCAGAACCGGCACTTCATTGAACCAGCGATAAAACACATGGCTGCGGCCTTTCTCGCCGCGGGCAAAGCGTTTGACCTGCGCGCCGCACATATGGTGATAGCCGATCAGCAGGACGACCAGAGTGAGCTTGGCGTGCATCCATCCGCCCTGACCGAAATACCCGCCAGGATTGAAGCTGATCAACCAGCCGCCGAAGATCAGGGTGGCGATCATCGCCGGACCCATGATGCCGCGATAGAGCTTGCGCTGCATCACGTTGAAGCGGTCACGGCTGACGGTGTCTTCGCTCATCGAGTGGTAGACGAACAGCCTTGGCAGGTAGAACAGGCCGGCAAACCAGCAGACCATTGATACGATATGCAGCGCTTTGATCCATAAAAAGAGCATTTTCTCGATTTCCCAGGTTCACGGTGCCCGAATAGTAGTGGCTTGAGCGGCCATACGTCACGTTGTCGGTTGTCGCATCGGCCCAAGGCCCATATCATCGACGGCTTTCCAGTTGTTTCGTTGAGGGCAGGTTATGGTCAAGGTCGGAATCGTCGGCGGCACGGGTTATACCGGAGTCGAGCTGCTGCGTCTGTTGGCACAGCATCCGCAAGCAGAAGTGGTAGTGATTACCTCCCGCTCGGAGGCCGGCCTGCCAGTCGCCGATATGTACCCTAATCTGCGAGGTCACTATGACGGCCTGGCCTTCAGCGTTCCTGACATCGCTACCCTCGGCGCGTGCGACGTGGTGTTCTTTGCTACACCGCACGGGGTTGCCCATGCTCTGGCCGGCGAACTGCTGGCGGCCGGAACCAAGGTCATCGATCTGTCCGCAGATTTCCGCCTGCAGGACCCGGTCGAGTGGGCCAAGTGGTACGGCCAGCCCCATGGCGCGCCGGAACTGCTCAAGGACGCGGTCTACGGTTTGCCGGAAGTGAATCGCGAACAGATCAGAACTGCTCGCCTCATCGCCGTTCCCGGTTGCTACCCGACCGCCACTCAACTGGGGTTCCTGCCGTTGCTCGAAGCAGGCATTGCCGATAACTCGCGCCTGATCGCCGACTGCAAATCCGGCGTCAGCGGCGCCGGGCGTGGCTTGAGCCTGGGCTCGCTGTACTCCGAGGCCAATGAAAGCTTCAAGGCGTACGCGGTGAAAGGACATCGGCATCTGCCGGAAATCACTCAAGGCCTGCGTCGCGCGGCGGGCGGGGACGTCGGTCTGACTTTCGTGCCACACCTGACACCGATGATCCGCGGTATCCATTCCACGCTATATGCGACCGTCGTCGACACGTCGGTGGATCTGCAAGCGCTGTTCGAGAAGCGTTACGCCGACGAGCCTTTTGTGGATGTGATGCCGGCGGGCAGTCACCCGGAGACCCGCAGTGTGCGCGGCGCCAATGTGTGCCGGATTGCCGTGCATCGTCCACAAGGCGGCGATCTGGTGGTGGTCTTGTCGGTCATCGATAACCTGGTCAAGGGCGCTTCGGGTCAGGCAGTGCAGAACATGAATATTCTGTTTGGTCTTGACGAGCGTCTGGGTCTGTCCCATGCGGGCATGATGCCTTGAGGCTATATCGGGCTACGAGCGAGTCGTCGTCGCGCTTGCAGCCCGGTGTTTACCGCTGCTCTGCAAATAGTTGACCAAAATTCTGGGACAAGCGGATAATGCCCGCCATTACGCATTACGACGGCTAACGCCGGGAGATATCTGACATGAGCGTTGAATCCTTCACTCCTACGGCTCTGGAATTCACCCCTGGTGCGGCGCACAAGGTGAAAACCCTGGTCGACGAAGAAGGCAATGATCGTCTGAAGCTGCGCGTTTTCGTGACCGGGGGCGGTTGCTCGGGTTTCCAGTACGGCTTCACCTTCGATGAAGACGTAGCGGACGACGACACCATCGTCGAGCGCGAAGGGGTCAGCCTGGTTGTAGACCCAATGAGTTTTCAATATCTGGCTGGCGCGGAAGTGGATTACCAGGAAGGTCTGGAAGGTTCGCGTTTCGTGATCAAGAATCCAAACGCCACGACTACGTGCGGTTGCGGTTCGTCTTTCTCGATCTGATCGATTGCCGTACAGCAAAACGCCGCGCATCTGCGCGGCGTTTTGCATTCCGGGCAGGTTCAGGCCGGATAAATGGCGCCCAGCACCCGCAACCCTTTCGCACCCGTCACGGTGGGGCGATTCGCCGGCACGCCTTCCAGGCAGCAATGGGCAAGCCAGGCGAAGGCCATTGCCTCAACCCAGTCCGGATCCACCCCAAACGCCGCCGTGCTGTTGACGGAGGTTTCAGGCAGCAGCGCTGCCAGGCGATTCATCAATGCAACGTTGTGGGCGCCGCCGCCGCAGACCAACAGTTCCTTGGTGCTCGACTGCGCGGAGGTCAGAGACTCGGTGATAGTCAGCGCAGTCAGCTCGAGCAGAGTGGCTTGTACGTTTTCCGGCGCCAGAGTCGGCAACTGGAACAGGTGATGATGCAGCCAGCCGAGGTTGAAGACTTCACGGCCTGTGCTCTTCGGACCCTTGGTCAGGAAGAACTGGTCGCTGAGCAGCTTGCTCAACAGGGCAGGATCGACCTGGCCGCTTGCTGCCCACGCGCCGTCACGGTCAAAGCTCAGATTGCGTTGCGACTGAATCCAGGCATCGAGCAACACATTGCCAGGTCCACAGTCGAAACCGGACACCGGGCGATCCAGCTCGATGAGGCTCAGGTTGCTGAAACCACCGATATTCAAGACGGCTCGGCGGTCCTTGTTGTCGTCGAACAACGCCTCGTGGAACGCTGGAACCAGCGGCGCACCCTGGCCACCGGCAGCGATATCGCGACGACGGAAATCACTGACTACGGTAATTTCCGTCAGCTCTGCCAGCAGGGCGGGGTTACCGATCTGGATGCTGAAACCGCGTCCCGGCTCGTGGCGGATGGTCTGGCCATGACTGCCAATGGCCCGGACCTGCCCGGCAACCATGTTCTGCTCTTGCAGCAGGGTCAGCACGCCTTGCGCGACCAGCCGGACCCATTGCTGTTCAGCGACGGCGGCGCGGGTCAGCTCATCGTGACCCGTGGAGCACAGCCCTAGCAACTCGGCATGCAAGTCTTCAGGCATTGGAATGTAATGGGTCGCCAGCAGGCGCGGACGTTCATCCTGCTCCAATAGGGCGATATCGATCCCATCGAGGCTACTGCCGGACATCACACCTATATAGAAGAAGGCCATGGATTACCTTTTATTGGAGGCCAGCGTGGTGGCCTTTTCCTGATCCATGCGCGCCATCAATGGCTGGCTCTGCTGCATGAACCGCTGTTTCTCGGATTTGGCAATTGGATCTGCCATCGGAAGCTTCTGCCCAAGCGGGTCGACGTGAACACCGTTGACCTGGAATTCATAGTGCAGGTGCGGGCCGGTCGACAGGCCGGTCGTTCCAATATAGCCGATCACTTGGCCCTGCTTGACGCTGCCACCGGTTTTCACACCTTTGGCGAAGCCTTGCATGTGACCATAGAGGGTCCGATAAGTGTCACCGTGCTGGATGATGACCGTGTTGCCGTATCCGCCACGGCGGCCGGCCAGCAACACTTTGCCGTCGCCGGTAGCCTTGATCGGCGTACCGCGCGGCGCTGCGTAGTCCACGCCTTTGTGGGCGCGGATCTTGTTCAGGATCGGGTGCTTGCGGCCCATGGAAAACATCGAGCTGATGCGCGCGAAATCCACCGGTGTGCGGATGAAGGCCTTGCGCATGCTGTTGCCTTCGGCCGTGTAGTAATTGGTGTTGCCTTGCTTGTTGGTGTAACGGACCGCGGTATAGGTCTTGCCCCGGTTGGTGAATCGGGCCGAAAGAATGTTGCCCGTGCCGACGGCCTTGCCGTTGACGACTTTCTGTTCATACACGACGTCGAATTCGTCGCCCTTGCGGATGTCCTGGGCGAAGTCCACGTCATAGCCGAAGATATTGGCCATATCCATGGTCAGGCTGTGGGACAGGCCGGCGCGCTGGGCTGAGGATGAAAGCGAGCTGTTGATCACGCCGTGTGCATACGCATTGCGTACGTTGGGCTTGCTGACTTCGCGGCTGAAACTGAAGCCGTCAGCCGTCCTGGCCAGGCTGATGGTTTCCAGATCGCTGAGTTTGCTGTGGATGCGGTTGAGCTGGCCATCCGGCGAGAGCTCGAATTGCAGGATCTGGCCGTTCTGCAGTTTGCTGAACTGGCGGGCCTGTTTGTCGCTGGCCATGACTTCATGCACGGCCGTGGCGGGCAGGCCGACTTTTTCAAATAAAGTCGAGAGGGTGTCACCCTTGGCAACTATGATTTCCCGGTGGTTGGGATTGGTCGCCGGGGCAGGTTTTGCCTGCGCCTGAGCAGTCTCCTCGGTTTGCGCCTGGCCTTCGTCGATCTGGGCGAATGGAGAAACGCTGGTCTCGGGTGTGGCTTGGGCGGCTTGCGGAGCGTCTTGTTGTACGTCCTGATCTGTGGGCATTTCCAGATCGAGTGCCAGATTCGTTCGTTTCGCTTCAACTTCGCTGGATGGGAAGACCAAAAGAGCCAGGCTCAGCAAGGCGGCGATGCCGCTTGCAGCGAGCAGGTGGGTCTTCGGATAAAGCGGGGGCGCTTTAGGCGGTGTGTCTATCATAGGTAATTTGACTTTGAAAAAGGTGAAATGGAAAAGATGAATGACATGATGAAGATGAAATAACTGTATAAAATATAACCAAAACCTGCTCGAAGCAACCCTCTCAAGTATCAGCGCCTGATTCAAGGGCGGGGGCTGGGCAAAAACTTGTAATCGGGTGCTGATCTTGTATGGTTGGTGCCCTTTGATATGGGGGCTTGTATGAAGTCGGTTGAGGAGCAGCTGGCGCTGATCAAGCGCGGCGCGGATGAACTGCTGGTCGAGGCCGAGCTGGTCGCAAAAATCAAACGTGGCCAACCGCTGCGTATCAAGGCAGGGTTCGACCCTACGGCGCCCGACCTGCATCTGGGTCACACCGTCCTTATCAATAAGCTGCGGCAGTTCCAGGATCTGGGGCATCACGTCATCTTCCTGATAGGTGACTTCACCGGCATGATCGGTGACCCGAGCGGCAAGAGCGCAACCCGCCCGCCGCTGACGCGCGAACAGGTGCTCGATTATGCCGAGACCTACAAATCCCAGGTGTTCAAGATCCTCGATCCCGAGAAGACCGAAGTCGCGTTCAACTCGACCTGGATGGACAAGCTCACGCCTGCCGATTTCATCCGTCTTTCTTCCCAGTACACCGTGGCGCGGATGCTGGAGCGCGATGACTTCGACAAGCGCTACAAGAGCAATCAGTCGATCGCCATTCACGAGTTCCTGTACCCGTTGGTACAAGGCTATGACTCGGTGGCGTTGAAGGCGGATGTCGAGTTGGGCGGTACCGATCAGAAATTCAACCTGTTGATGGGGCGTGAGCTGCAGCGCGCCTATGGGCAGGAGCCGCAATGCATTCTTACCATGCCTTTGCTGGAAGGGCTGGATGGCGTGAAGAAGATGTCCAAGTCGCTGGGCAACTACGTTGGCATCCAGGAAGCGCCGGGCATCATGTACAGCAAGCTGGTCTCGATTCCTGATGCATTGATGTGGCGTTACTTCGAGCTGCTGAGCTTCCGCTCCATGGAAGAGATCGAAGGCTTGAAGGCTGAATGCGAGGCAGGTGCCAACCCGCGGGATATCAAGATCAAGCTCGCCGAGGAATTGGTCGCGCGTTTCCATGGGGAAGAGGCCGCTGCTACAGCGCATCGTTCTGCCGGCAATCGCATGAAAGAAGGCGAGCTGCCAGATGACCTTCCGGAGATCTCGATCACCGGACTTGAAGATATGCCTGTGTCGGCCGTCCTTAATAAGGCAGGCCTGGTGAAAAACGCTGCAGTAGCTCGTGATCTGCTGGCATCCGGTGGCGTGCGTATAGATGGTGAAGTGGTTGATCGCAGCTTTGTGTTCAAGCTCGGCGCCACGCATGTTTGCCAGGCTGGAAAGAAGGCTTTCGGGCGTGTAACGCTGGAACTGGAAGAAAGTTCAAATTAACGGTTGACGGGCGATTTAGTTTCTCTATAATTCGCCCCACTTCCGGCGCAGACGGAAACGAAAAAGCCTT
>NZ_RHQN01000008.1 GCF_003935425.1 Pseudomonas sp. v388 | reverse complement strand
GCCAACCCGCCCTGGGCCCTCACTCCCGCGGCGGGGGGGGGGGGTCGGGGCCGCGGGGGCCCCGTGCCCCCCCACCCGCCCACCCGCCCGCCCGCGGGGGGGCCGGCGAACCAGGTCGTGATGGCTGCGAGGTCGCCCGCGCAACAAGGTCGGCACCCAAGCCACGGCGCCATCCGTACCGGCACGCGCCGCGCCGTGTTTTCCCGCGTTCAACTGGCCCGGCCTGGGGCTGGCATCCGCCCCCTTGAACGAGCGAGAGCGGATGCCTAAGGCTTTTTTGGCCAGCTCGGCACTTCACGGCGGGCGCCGGTCGCTACTGGCTGGGCCGGCAATTGCCCCCATTGGCCCTGTCCGCCCTGAGGCCGGTTGTCCGGGCTGCCAGGCGGAGATTGAGGCGGCTCGGCTTGCGCACGCTCTGAATCCTGAGGCGGCGTCGACGAGCGACGGCGATGACGCAAGGCGTATTCGGCAACGGTGTCGATGTCCACGGTTTCGATGCGGCTCGCCCCGCGCCACGCGGCGTGCGCTCGGGCCGCGCGCAGCCAGACCAGATCGGCGCGCATGCCATCGACCCTTGCCGCAAAGCACCGTTCGGCAATCTCGGTCACGGCTTCATCGTCCAGCGCAATGCCCGGCAACAACCCACGCGCCCGTTCGCAGCGTTGCTCCAGCGCGTGCTGCTCGGCCTGCCATTGCCGGCAGAAGCCGTGCGGATCGGCATCGAAATCCAGACGCCGCCGCACGATCTGCCCACGTTCGGCCGGCAGTGTGTGACCATCCAGGGCCACGTTGAGGCCGAAACGGTCGAGCAGCTGCGGGCGCAGTTCGCCCTCTTCCGGGTTCATGGTGCCGATCAGCACGAAGCGCGCGGCATGCCGATGGGAAATACCGTCACGCTCCACCAGATTGGTGCCGCTGGCAGCCACGTCCAACAGCAGATCCACCAGATGGTCGGCCAGCAGGTTGACCTCATCGACATACAACACCCCGCCGTCGGCCTTGGCCAGAACGCCTGGGGAAAACCGCGCACGACCCTCGGCCAGCGCAGCATCCAGATCGAGCGTACCGATCAGCCGTTCTTCGGTAGCGCCCAACGGCAAGGTGACGAACTGGCCGCTGCCCAGCAGATCCGCCAGACCACGGGCCAGGGTCGATTTGGCCATGCCGCGCGGTCCTTCGATCAGCACGCCGCCGATGCGTGGGTCGATGGCCGCCAGACACAAGGCCAGCTTCAGGTCATCGGCACCGACCACGGCGGCCAGCGGAAAGTGCGGGCTATCGGTTTGCGGGGTCATCGTCATGGTTGCGTCGGCCAAGGTCATCAATTCTCTTCTATATCCAGCAGCAGCTCTTCAAGGGCTTCACGGTAGTCGCCCGGTTCCTGCCACAAGCCACGCTGCTGGGCTTCGAGCATGCGCTCGGTCATGTCCCGCAAGGCATCGGGGTTGTGCTCGCGGATGAAGTCACGGGTGTCGGGGTCGAGCAGATACGCGTCGGCCAGCAACGCATATTGGTGATCGTCGATCAGCTCGGTGGTGGCGTCGAACGCGAACAGAAAGTCCACGGTTGCGGCCATTTCGAACGCACCTTTATAGCCGTGACGCTTCACGCCGTCGATCCACTTGGGATTGGCGGCGCGGGAGCGGATCACTCGGTTCAGTTCTTCCTTGAGGGTGCGAATCTTCGGCAGGTCGGGCTGGCTATGATCGCCGTGGTAACTGGCGGTCTTGCCGGCGCCGAGGCTGTCGGCCGCGGCCAGCATGCCACCCTGGAACTGGTAATAGTCGTTGGAATCCAGCAGGTCGTGCTCGCGGTTGTCCTGGTTCTGCAACACCGCCTGAACCTGTGACAGTCGCTGGGCGAAGCGCTGCCGCGCCGGCGTGCCTTCGTCGGCGCCGCCATAGGCGTAACCGCCCCAGTTCAGATAGACCTGGGCCAGATCGTCGCGGGTCTGCCACAGGCGCCCATCGATGGCGCCTTGTACGCCCGCGCCGTATGCACCGGGCTTGGCACCGAAAATCCGCCAGCCGGCCTGGCGTGCAGCCTGCTCCTCGTCCAGGCCGCCGGCCAGCAGCTCGCGGCGTTCGTCACGCACACGGGCGGCCAGCGGGTTGAGATCGTCCGGTTCGTCCAGCGCGGCGACCGCCTGCACGGCCGCGTCGAACAGGCGGATCAGGTTGGCGAAGGCATCGCGGAAAAATCCCGATACCCGCAGGGTCACGTCCACTCGCGGGCGGTCCAAAAGGCTCAGCGGCAGAATCTCGAAATCATCGACCCGTTGACTGCCCGTGGCCCACACCGGACGCACGCCCATCAGCGCCATGGCCTGGGCGATATCGTCACCGCCGGTGCGCATGGTCGCCGTGCCCCACACCGACAGACCCAGCTGGCGCAGGTGGTCGCCATGATCCTGGAGGTGACGTTCGAGCAGCAGATTGGCGGACTGAAAGCCGATGCGCCACGCGGTGGTGGTCGGCAGGTTGCGCACGTCCACAGTGAAAAAGTTGCGCCCGGTGGGCAATACGTCGAGCCGCCCACGGCTGGGCGCCCCGCTGGGACCGGCCGGCACGAAGCGCCCACTCAGGGCATCGAGCAGGCCCTGCATTTCCGCCGGGCCGCAGGCGTCGAGCCGCGGCGCGACCACCTTTTGCAGATGCTCGATGATCAGCCCCAGGTCTTCCCCATCCGGCAGGTCGGCGACTGAATCGCCCGCATCGAGCGCTTCGATCAAGCGCGCGGCATACAACTCCAAACGCTCGCGGGTATCGCCGGTGGTTCGCCAAGGCTCGGCGCTGACGCCGAGCAGCGTCGCAGGACGCGAGCCCTGCCAGGGTTCGGCCAGCTGGCAATCCAGCGGATCGAAGTCCAGCGCGAACGCCTTGCTCAGTGCCCGCAGCAGGCTGGACTGCGCGCCACGCCCATCGCCACGGGGAATACGCAGCAGGGCCAGCAGCGTGTCGATACGCAACCGGCCTTGGGGCGATTCACCGAAAACGTGCAGGCCGTCGCGAATCTGGGATTCCTTCAGGTCGCACAGGTAAGTGTCCAGACGCGGTAACCAGATCGCGGCGTCTGCATCGCTGTCCAGTGCATCGCCCAATTCCAGTTCCCGATCGATCCGGGTTTCGCGCACCAGATTGAGAATATCCCGCTGCAGCTCCCGGGCGCGGCGCGGGTCAAGCAGTTGCGCCTCGTAATATTCGTCGGCCAACAGTTCCAGATTGCGCAGCGGGCCGTAGGTCTCGGCGCGGGTCAGCGGCGGCATCAGGTGGTCGATGATCACCGCCTGGGTGCGGCGTTTGGCCTGGGCGCCCTCGCCCGGATCGTTGACGATGAACGGGTAGATATTGGGCATGGCGCCGAGCACCGCATCCGGCCAGCAGTGCTCCGAGAGCCCGACACCCTTGCCCGGCAGCCATTCCAGGTTGCCGTGCTTGCCGACATGGATCACGGCATGGGCGCCGTAAGCCGTGCGCAGCCAGAAGTAGAACGCCAGATAGCCGTGAGGCGGTACCAGGTCGGGATCGTGATAAACCGCGCTGGGGTCGACCTGATAACCTCGGGCCGGCTGAATGCCGACGAAGGTCAGGCCCAGGCGCACCCCGGCGATCATCATTCGCCCGCTGCGGAACATCGGGTCGGCGTCCGGCGCCCCCCAACGAGCGTTGACGGCGTCACGATTGGCCTGAGGCAGTCGTTCGAAGGCGGCGCGGTATTCGTCCAGCGCCATGCTTTGGTGGCACGGGCGCAGATCCAGGCTGTCCAGATCATTGGTCACGCCGCCGAGTAATAACTGAATCAGCTCGGTGCCGGATTCAGGCAACGGTGCCAGCGGGTAGCCTTGCGCGTCGAGGGCGCGAAGAATGTTCAGGGCTGCCGCCGGCGTATCCAGGCCCACGCCGTTGCCGATGCGACCGTCGCGGGTCGGGTAGTTGGCGAGAATCAGCGCCACGCGCTTTTGCGCATTCGGCAGGCGCGCCAGTTCGATCCAGCGTCTCGCCAGTTCGGCGACGAAATCCATGCGCTCGGGCTGGGCGCGGTAGCAGACCACGTCCGACTGGCTGCGCTCGCTGCGCCAGGCCAGGTCCTTGAAGCTGATCGGGCGGCTGATGATCCGGCCGTCCAGTTCCGGCAAGGCGATGTGCATTGCCAGGTCCCGAGCACCGAGGCCCTGCTCGCTGGCCTGCCACGACGGCTCGTTATCCTGGGCGCAAATGGCCTGGATTACCGGCACGTTGCGCCGGAATGGCCGCAGGTGCGGGGCTTCCGGGCTGGACTGGGCGAAACCGGTGGTGTTGAGGATCAGCTCGGCGTCGGCCTCATCCAGCCAGTCCTGCACCTGCTCCAGGCAAGCGGGTTCCTTGAGGCTGGCCACGGCAATTGGCAGCGGGTTCAAACCCTGCGCCTGCAAGCGTTCGCAGAACACATCGATGAAACCGGTGTTGGCAGCCTGCAAGTGGGAACGGTAGAACAACAGTGCAACGACCGGTCGGTCTGAATGCCATTGCGCCTGCCAGTCGGCAAGCGTCGCGCCTGCACGCTGAGGATAATAAACGGCGGTCCGTGGCAATGGCTGCGGTTCGGCCCATGCATAGTCGCGACCCAGCCACTGGCTGGCGATGTTGCGGTACAGCTCCAGCGCATTATTGAGCCCGCCCTGACGCAAGAATTGCCAGAGACGGTCGCGGTGTTGCGCGGGCACGGTGCTCAGGTCGCTCAATTCGGGGTCGGGACGATCATCCCCCGGCACCAGAATGACCTGCACGCCGCGCCCGGCCAGTTCCATCAGGCGTTCGACGCCGTAGCGCCAGTAGCCGATGCCGCCATGCAGCGAGATCAGAATGACCCTGGCATGGCGCAAGACTTCATCGACGTACAGGTCAACCGAGGCGTGATTCTGCACCTGCATCGGGTTGGCCAGGCGCAGGCTCGGGTAATCCTCGGGCAACTGCTGCGCGGCTTCGGCCAGCAGCGCCAGGCTCGAATCGCCGCTACAAAGAATCACCAGCTCGGCAGGCGTCTGGCCCAGGTCGGCGATGCTGTCGTCCGGGACAAAACCGCCGGGCTGGGTTCTCAGCAGGTGCATGGATCAGGCCGCTGTCGACACGAGGGCGGCGTTGAGCTGCGCTTCCAGCGCGACGGCATCCAGTTCCTGACCGATGAGCACCAAACGGGTCACCCGCGCCTCATCGGCGCCCCAGGCGCGGTCGAAATGCTTGTCGAAACGAGTGCCGACGCCCTGGATCAGCAGGCGCATCGGCTTGCCCGGAATCGCCGCGAAACCCTTGACTCGCAGGATGCCGTGCTGCACCACCAGATCGGTCAACGCCTTGAGCAATACGCTTTCCTGACCTTCTGGCAGTTCGATGGAGATCGAGTCGAAGGCGTCATGATCGTGGTCGTCATGATCCTCGCCATCATGATGATCGTGATGGGTCTTGCGGCCGTCGATGTGCAGCTCGGATTCGGCACCCACGCCCAGCAATACGCTCAGCGGCAGACGGCCACTGCTGGCTTCGACGACCTTGACCGCCGGCGGCAGTTCTTCAGCGACCTCGGCGCGCACCGCGGCAAGCCCCGCAGCGTCCAGCTGGTCGGCCTTGTTGAGGATGACCAGGTCGGCGCTGGCCAGTTGGTCGGCGAACAATTCGTGCAGCGGCGATTCGTGATCCAGATTCGGATCGAGTTTGCGCTGGGCGTCGACCTGATCGGGGAACGCGGCGAAGGTGCCGGCCAGCACCGCCGGGCTGTCGACCACGGTGATCACCGCGTCAACCGTGCAGGCGCTACGAATTTCCGGCCACTGGAAGGCTTGCACCAGAGGCTTGGGCAAGGCCAGCCCGGAGGTTTCGATCAGGATGTGATCCAGGTCGCCACGGCGTGCCACCAGCTCGCGCATCACCGGGAAAAATTCTTCCTGGACGGTGCAGCACAGGCAGCCGTTGGCCAGCTCATACACGCGGCCGTTGGCTTCTTCTTCGGTGCAGCCGATGCTGCATTGCTTGAGGATTTCGCCGTCGATGCCCAGCTCGCCGAACTCGTTGACGATCACCGCGATGCGGCGGCCTTCGGCGTTATCCAGCATGTGCCGCAGCAAGGTGGTCTTGCCCGAGCCCAGAAAGCCGGTAACGATGGTGACGGGGAGCTTGGCCAGTGTTTTCATCAGGTGCCCTTTGGCGAGACGGCGGGCAAACAGGACGAGAACCGCACGCCTGGCGCACGGCTCGAATCGCCACCGGATCACCCCGCCCGGTTGTAGTGAGAGTTCGGTAGAGGCAGGTCTCCTGGCTCACGGCTTGCGCGCTGCTGCGGGCGTTGCGACCCCGGGCAGCGCGTCGGTTGCGCCTTCCCGCTTGCGCAGTGGCGATGCGACCGACATGACCGTTTACAGTTGCGGGGGCAGCTGCGGCATTGACCGCATTCCCATCTTCGCTCCGTCCCGATCGGACGAAGAACCTCAAGCCCGCAAGGCTACGCAGTGCCCGCAGACAGGTCAATCGTTCAGATTGACGATCCCCGCCTGCCCATGCTCTCCTACACGTCTTGTTACGGGTGCCCTTCACGGGGTGAAACGGGAAACCGGTGCGTTCAGGATACTGAGCAAGTCCGGTGCTGCCCCCGCAACGGTAAGCGAGAGAAGGTCAGATCCACTGTGCGTGGCATGGGAAGGTGACCTTGAAGGCCGAACGGATACGTTCACCCCTCGCGAGCCCGGAGACCGGCCCGCAACGTATTGCAATGACAACCCCGCGGTGGGCGGGCGCAGTTCAAGCATGCCGATCCTTCTGTGCCACAGAGCCGGGTCAGCGTGCCTTGTTGCGCATGGCCTGCTCGCATTCGTTTGCATTCGAGGGCATCGCCATGTCGACCATCAGCTCCAGCCATTCAGCCAGCACGACCTCCACCCGCAGCCACCGTCTGGTCGCCGCCTTCAGCGCCGCGATCCTGGGCCTGTTCCTGGTGTATTTTGCCGGTTTCTCACACATCGCCGCCGTGCACAACGCCGCCCACGACACCCGCCACAGTGCCGCCTTTCCTTGCCATTGAGACCTGACGCCATGTTCAAGCGAATCGCCGTGACGGCAGGTTTCACCGGACTGCTCGCCGCGCTGCTGTTGACCCTGCTGCAAAGCGTCTGGGTCGTGCCGTTGATCCATGAAGCGGAAACCTACGAGACAGCCCCGGCGATGCAGGTGCATGAGCACGGTGCCGAAGCGGCTGCCGGTCATAGCCATGACGCCGAGGCCTGGGAACCGCAAGACGGCTGGCAGCGCGTGCTGTCTACCGCCGGCGGCAATCTGGTGGTGGCGGTCGGTTTCGCCCTGATGCTCGCCGCGATCTACACCCTGCGGGCGCCGGGCCGCACGGCTCAAGGCGTGTGGTGGGGGCTGGCGGGGTTTGCGGTGTTCGTACTGGCGCCGACTTTGGGCCTGCCGCCTGAACTCCCGGGCACGGCGGCTGCGGACCTGGGCCAGCGCCAGGCCTGGTGGATCGGCGCTGCGGCGTCCACCGCCGCCGGTCTGGCGCTGATCGTGTTCGCACGCAACGCGCTGCTCAAGGTGCTGGGCGTCGCCATCGTGCTGGTGCCGCACCTGCTGGGCGCGCCACAACCCGAAGTCCACGCAAGTCTCGCGCCGAAAGCGCTGGAATCGCAGTTCATGGTCGCGTCGCTGCTGACCAATGCGCTGTTCTGGATCGCGCTGGGCCTGATCAGCG
Source organism: Pseudomonas sp. v388 (assembly GCF_003935425.1). GTDB lineage: Bacteria > Pseudomonadota > Gammaproteobacteria > Pseudomonadales > Pseudomonadaceae > Aquipseudomonas. Next base: position 303,286 of record NZ_RHQN01000008.1, on the reverse strand, counting down.
TCTGGCTGTTCAATCGCCATCAGGCCGACAGCCATCAGCACTGAGTGGCGCAAGTCGCCGCCCGGTTTGGTGCTGGTGGCCGGACTGGGCTGTCGACGCGATTGTTCGGCGCAACTGTTGCTGGAGTTGATGCAGCGCGGCCTGTCTGAACATGGCCTCGACATACAGGCCGTCAACGCGCTGGCCACCATTGACCTGAAACGCCGCGAGCCGGGCTTGCTGGAACTGGCTGAACGACTGGGTATTCCCCTTATGCCGGCTGACCTGAACCAGCTGTTGCCGTTTGAAGCGCAACTGACCCATCGTTCAATCCAGGCTTACCAGCACACCGGCTGCCACGGCATAGCGGAAAGCGCCGCCCTGGCCGTCGCAACCCGACTGGGAAGCGGCCCGGCACGGCTGCTGATCAGCCGGCAAACGTCTCCCCAGGCAACATTTGCCTTGGCAAGCGCCCCCGCTCAGGGCCGATAATCAGCTCCTGTAGCCTTTGACCCATTCTGGAGTATTCATTGACCGTCTTTTTCATCGGCGCAGGCCCCGGCGACCCGGAACTGATCACCGTCAAGGGTCAGCGCCTGATCCGCAGTTGCCCGGTTATCATTTATGCCGGTTCGCTAGTGCCTTTGGCCGTGCTGGAAGGCCATCAGGCGTTGCAGGTCACCAACAGCGCCGAGCTGCACCTGGAACAGATCATCGCGCTGATGAAATCTGCTCATGAACAAGGCCAGGATGTGGCCCGTGTACATTCAGGCGATCCGAGCCTGTACGGCGCCATCGGCGAACAGATTCGCCACCTGCGCGAGTTGAACATTCCCTTCGAAATCATTCCCGGCGTGACGGCCACCGCCGCCTGTGCCGCGCTGCTGGGCACCGAGCTGACCTTGCCGGATATTTCCCAGACGGTGATTCTGACCCGCTACGCCGACAAAACCTCAATGCCGCCGGGCGAAGAACTGGCGAACCTGGCGAGCCACCGAGCGACCATGGCGATTCATCTGGGGGTCAATAATCTGCAGAAAATCATCGCCGAATTAACCCCGCATTACGGCGCCGACTGCCCGATTGCGGTGGTGCATCGTGCCAGCTGGCCGGATCAGGACTGGGTGCAGGGGACGTTGGCGGATATTGCCGATAAGGTGCAAGCCAAAGGTTTCAGGCGTACGGCGTTGATTCTGGTGGGGCGTGTGCTGGGTAACGACCCGTTTGCCGAATCGTCGCTGTACCGGGCAGGGCATGCGCATTTGTTTCGGCCCTGATCAGCACATACGATCTGTGCAGGAGCCAACTTGCTGGCGAAAAAATGGTCCATCCGAAGCGCAAATGTCGCCTGATAACATGCCAGCAAGCTGGCTCCTACAGGACTGCACTGAACCAGTAGGAGCCAGCTTGCTGGCGAAAAGAGAGAAACGCTTAGTAGTAAGCGTTTTCTTTCTGGGTGTGGTCGGTCACGTCGCGCACGCCGGACAGCTCGGGAATACGTTCCAGCAAGGTGCGTTCGATGCCTTCGCGCAGGGTGACGTCCGCCTGGCCGCAGCCTTGGCAACCGCCGCCGAACTGCAACACGGCGATGTTCTGTTCGCCCTCTTCCACCACGTCGATCAAGGTCACCTGGCCGCCATGGCTGGCAAGGCCGGGATTGATCTCGGTTTGCAGGTAATAGTTGATGCGCTCGTTCATCGGGCTGTCGGCATTGACCATCGGCACTTTGGCGTTCGGCGCCTTGATGGTCAACTGACCGCCCATGCGATCGGTGGCGTAATCGACCACCGCATCGTCCAGGAACGCTTCGCTGAAGCCGTCGATCCAGGCGGTGAAGCTCTTGAGGCCGATAGCCTTGTCTTCAGGTTTTTCTTCGCCCGGCTTGCAGTAGGCAATGCAGGTTTCAGCGTATTGGGTGCCGGGTTGGGTAATAAACACGCGGATGCCGATGCCAGGGGTGTTCTGCTTTTCCAGCAGATCGGCCAGATAATCGTGGGCGGCATCGGTAATAGTGATAGCGGTCATGAAAATTCCTCGCAGACGTGCCGGCAGTTTACGCCAATCCAGTGCCGCGCACAAAGTCCCAGTAATTTTGTCAGGAAAGAACCCGCGCCTCCTGAGCACCGCGGCGTACGTCCAGCCAACCCTTCATCCGACGGTACAGGCCCTTCTCGATCCACTCATAACTGACCCAGGCGCCGATGGCGATGATCGGCACGCAAAACGCGAACACCACGTAGGGGTTCAAGCCGAAACGCTGTGCCATGAGCAGACCCCCATAAAGCACCAGCACATGCAGCAGGTACACCGAATACGAGCAGTCGCCGAGCACCTTGAGCAACCGGCTGCCGCGGAAGTACGGTTCCAGCGAGACACAGGACAACACGATCAGCGCGCTGGGCAATCCCCAGTTGAGCAGGCGCTGCTCGTTGCCCAACAGATAAATGGTCACCAGCCCCAACGCCACACCCGCCAGCGGCAGCCAGAACGCCTGCTTGATCCAGCCACGCCTGTAGACCAGACCAATGCCGATCCCCAGCAGGAATTCGTAGACGATGTCGTTGCCGTAGAAGCGGCTGATCAACCCGGTGCGCGCCAGGATCTCGGTCACCGCGAACAGCGCGGCGGCGATGATCAGCGGTCGATGCCGGCGCTCGAACAGGAACACCATGGAAAACAGCAGGTAGAACAGCATTTCATAGTTGAGCGTCCAGCCGACGTTCAGCGTCGGGTACAGCCCGTAACCGCCGGGATTCTCCGACGGTATGAAGAACAGCGACAGCAAAAAGTTCTGCCAGCCGATGACCTGATGCGGCAGGAACGGTGCGGCGGCCAACAGCAACAGCGCCATGGCGGCGGTGTACAGCCAGTACGCCGGGACAATGCGGATCAGCCGGTGCATGAGAAACCGTCCGGCCGGCATGTCACGGTTTTGCGTGGAGAGGAAAATCACCAGCCCGCTGATGACAAAGAAGATGTCGACGCCCACTGCGCCCTTGGTAACGAAGAATTCACCGACAGGCCCGCTGGCCTTGAAATCGAAAAAAATCTGCATGAAGTGGTGACACACGACGACCCACGCGGCAAACGCCCGCAAGGCTTGAACCGAAATCAACATCCAAAAAACCTCTACCGCCTGTTTACTCAGCCGCCACCAGATCCGGCACGCGACGCGCTCTACTCGGACCGCCCTTTTTCCGGAAAGATCGCGCAAATCCAGGCCTCGTTCAGGAAACAGCGATGGCCGCAAGCCATGTTCTGCGTGGCTCGCGACGCAAAACACCCGTTCCCAAGGGGTTTGAGCCGGTTGTCGGACTGCGGCTTTTCGTTCAGTTTGACCAAGGCGACACGACCCCCACCAACATGAACAGTTTTCATGCAAAACCGTCAACACCGCAAATACCGCTCTGGTTTGCTATCATCTCGACCTTTCTGTAATCGCCTTTACCAGGTAGCTCTCATGTCCGACCGTAGCGCCCGCCAGCAAGCTCTTCTCAATGCTCTGAATGAGCGGATCCTGATCCTCGACGGCGGCATGGGCACCATGATCCAGAGCTATCGCCTGGAAGAAGCCGATTACCGCGGCAAGCGCTTCGCCGACTGGCCAAGTGACGTCAAGGGCAACAACGACTTGCTGATCCTGTCGCGCCCCGACGTGATCGGCGCCATCGAGAAGGCGTACCTGGACGCCGGCGCCGACATTCTGGAAACCAACACTTTCAACGCCACCCAGGTGTCCCAGGCCGATTACGGCATGGAAGCGCTGGCCTACGAACTGAACGTGGAAGGCGCACGCCTGGCGCGCAAGGTGGCCGACGCCAAGACCCTGGAGACGCCGCACAAGCCGCGTTTCGTCGCCGGTGTGATCGGGCCGACCAGTCGCACCTGCTCGATTTCCCCGGACGTGAATGACCCCGGCTACCGCAACGTCACCTTCGACGAGCTGGTGGAGAACTACACCGAAGCCACCCGCGGCCTGATCGAAGGCGGCGCCGACCTTATCCTGATCGAAACCATCTTCGACACCCTCAACGCCAAGGCTGCGATCTTCGCCGTGCAGGGTGTGTTCGAGGAAGTCGGCTTCGAATTGCCGATCATGATTTCCGGCACCATCACCGATGCTTCGGGTCGCACCTTGTCGGGCCAGACCACCGAAGCCTTCTGGAACTCGGTGCGCCACGCCAACCCGATCTCGGTGGGCCTCAACTGCGCGCTGGGCGCCAAGGACCTGCGTCCGTACCTGGAAGAGTTGTCGACCAAGGCCGGGACGCGGGTTTCCGCGCACCCCAACGCCGGCCTGCCCAACGCTTTCGGTGAGTATGATGAGTCGCCGGCGGAAATGGCGGCGGTGGTCGAAGAGTTTGCCGCCAGCGGTTTTCTCAACATCATCGGCGGCTGCTGCGGCACCACGCCTGCGCACATCCAGGCCATCGCCGAAGCAGTTGCCAGGTATGCGCCACGCGCGATTCCGGACATTCCCAAGGCGTGCCGCCTGTCGGGCCTGGAGCCGTTCACCATCGACCGCCAGTCGCTGTTCGTCAACGTCGGCGAGCGGACCAACATCACCGGTTCCGCCCGTTTCGCCCGCCTGATCCGTGAAGACAACTACACCGAAGCCCTGGAAGTCGCCCTGCAGCAGGTCGAAGCCGGCGCCCAGGTGATCGACATCAACATGGACGAAGGCATGCTGGACTCGAAGAAGGCCATGGTGACCTTCCTCAACCTGATTGCTGGCGAGCCGGACATCTCCCGCGTACCGATCATGATCGACTCCTCCAAATGGGAGGTGATCGAAGCCGGCCTCAAGTGCATTCAGGGCAAGGGCATCGTCAACTCGATCAGCATGAAGGAAGGCGTCGAGCAGTTCATTCACCACGCCAGGCTGTGCAAACGCTATGGCGCGGCGGTGGTGGTCATGGCCTTCGACGAGCAGGGCCAGGCCGACACCGAGGCGCGCAAGAAAGAAATCTGCAAACGCTCCTACGACATTCTCGTCAACGAAGTCGGCTTCCCCCCGGAAGACATCATCTTCGACCCGAACATCTTCGCCATTGCCACCGGTATCGAAGAGCACAACAACTATGCCGTGGACTTCATCAACGCCTGCGCCTACATCCGCGACGAGCTGCCCTACGCACTGACGTCGGGCGGGGTGTCCAACGTGTCGTTCTCGTTCCGCGGCAACAATCCGGTGCGCGAAGCGATTCACTCGGTATTCCTGCTGCACGCGATTCGCAACGGCCTGACCATGGGCATCGTCAACGCCGGCCAGCTGGAAATCTACGACCAGATCCCGGCGCAGCTGCGCGATTGCGTCGAAGACGTGGTGCTCAACCGTAATCCTGAAGGCACCGAAGCGCTGCTGGCCATCGCCGACCAATACAAAGGCGACGGCAGCGTCAAGGAAGCGGAAACCGAGGAGTGGCGCAGCTGGCCGGTGAACCAGCGCCTGGAGCACGCGCTGGTCAAAGGCATCACCAGCCATATCGTCGAGGACACCGAAGAATCCCGGCAGTCATTCTCGCGGCCGATCGAAGTCATCGAAGGCCCGCTGATGTCCGGCATGAACGTGGTCGGCGATCTGTTCGGCTCGGGCAAGATGTTCCTGCCCCAGGTGGTGAAGTCGGCGCGAGTGATGAAGCAGGCGGTGGCACACCTGATTCCGTTCATCGAACTGGAGAAAGGCGACAAGCCGGAGGCCAAGGGCAAGATTCTGATGGCCACCGTCAAAGGCGACGTGCACGACATCGGCAAGAACATTGTCGGCGTAGTGCTGGGTTGCAACGGTTATGACGTCGTCGACCTGGGGGTGATGGTGCCGGCCGAGAAAATCCTGCAGGTGGCCCGTGAGCAGAAATGCGACATCATCGGCCTGTCCGGCCTGATCACCCCGTCTCTGGACGAGATGGTTCACGTTGCCCGGGAAATGCAGCGCCAGGATTTCCACCTGCCGTTGATGATCGGCGGCGCCACCACCTCCAAGGCGCACACTGCGGTCAAGATCGAACCCAAGTACAGCAACGACGCGGTGATCTACGTCACTGACGCGTCCCGTGCCGTCGGCGTGGCAACCCAGTTGCTGTCCAGGGAACTCAAGCCGGCCTTTATCGAGAAGACCCGTCTGGAATACGTCGAAGTGCGCGAACGCACCTCAGCCCGCAGCGCCCGCACCGAGCGCCTGAGCTACGACGCGGCGGTGGCCAAGAAGCCGCAATTCGACTGGGACAGCTACACGCCGGTCAAGCCGACATTCACCGGCACCCGCGTGCTGGAAGACATCGACCTGAACGTGCTCGCCGAGTATATCGACTGGACGCCGTTCTTCATTTCCTGGGACCTGGCCGGCAAATTCCCACGCATCCTGACTGACGAAGTGGTGGGTGAAGCGGCCAGCGCCCTGTACGAAGATGCCCAACAGATGCTGCGCAAGCTGATCGACGAAAAGCTGATCAGCGCCCGCGCCGTGTTCGGCTTCTGGCCGACCAACCAGGTCGACCACGATGACCTGGAGGTGTATGGCGACGACGGTCAGCCGCTGGCCAGACTGCATCACCTGCGCCAGCAGACCATCAAGCCCGACGGCAAGCCGAACCTGTCGCTGGCCGACTTCGTCGCGCCCAAGGACAGCGGCATTACCGACTACATCGGCGGCTTCATCACCACCGCCGGCATCGGCGCCGAAGAAGTGGCCAAGGCCTATCAGGACAACGGCGACGACTACAACTCGATCATGGTCAAGGCGCTGGCCGACCGCCTGGCCGAAGCCTGCGCTGAATGGCTGCACGAACAGGTGCGTAAAGACTACTGGGGTTATGCCAAGGACGAGCAACTGGACAACGAGGCGCTGATCAAGGAGCAATACCTGGGCATCCGCCCTGCTCCCGGTTACCCGGCCTGCCCGGATCACACCGAGAAAGGCACGCTGTTCGCCCTGCTCGATCCGCTGCCGGAAGGCACGGCGGAGCACACGCCGGGCAAGAGTGGCGTATTCCTGACCGAGCACTACGCCATGTTCCCCGCTGCGGCGGTGAGCGGCTGGTACTTCGCGCATCCGCAGGCGCAATACTTTGCAGTGGGCAAGGTCGACAAGGATCAGGTCACCCGCTACACCGCTCGCAAAGGTCAGGACCTCAGCGTCACCGAGCGCTGGCTGGCGCCGAACCTGGGTTATGACGAGTAACCGCAGCTGATGGCGCTCGCTGGCTATGCTGAGAGTTTCAGCATGGTCAGCGAGCCGCCATGAACACGCCTCTCCAAGCCCCGCCCGATCAGGACCCGCCTGACGACAAGCCGCCAACATTCTGGCAGATGGTGCACAGCGTCCTCGCCGCCGCCCTCGGCGTGCAAAGTCACAAAAACCGCCAGCGGGACTTCACCCACGGCAAGCCCGTGCATTTTCTGTTGCTGGGCTTGCTGTTTACGGTGCTGTTCGTGCTGGTTTTGATCGCGGTGGTGTGGCTGGTGGTGGATATGGCTGGGGTGTGATGGACGCGCAGGAGCCAGCCTGCTGGCGACGATGCCGCAATGAACGCAGCAAGTATCTTGCCCGAAGGAAAGCATTCGCCTGCAAGCCAGCTCCTACAGGGACCGGGACGCCTTCACCACCTGTTCAGCGGCAAATCCTACTGCCCGCTGATCCAGAACACCGCACCTCCCACCACCAGCACGATAATGAAGAAAATGGCCCAGGCATCGACATGACTGTCAGGTTTGGTAATTTTCGGGTGCTTGCTCATTGCATCGCCTCTTGTCTGTCTTATAGGTGATTGCATACGAAGGGGTTCTCGGATCCGTGCCCGGATGCGACCTGCCCCCAGTAAAGACCAGCCTTGCCCACACGGCAAGCAGGGACAAATCCGGGCGGCGGATTGCTTATCGCTTTTAGCGATTTGCATATATATAAACATCACTTTTACCGATAACGGCAAGCTGGTATCTTCGCCACCGCTCCGCAAGGAGTGCGCGACCGTGCGCGCAGAATTGCTGGATGTCGCAAGGGCCTGGAGCGAGTTGCACAGCATCCACCGCCCCTTGCCTCATGACGAAGCCTGAGAACAGGACCTATATGTACGTATACGACGAGTACGATCAGCAGATCATCGAGGACCGCGTCAGGCAGTTCCGTGATCAGACCCGACGCTACCTGGCAGGCGAGCTGAGCGAAGAAGAGTTTCGACCGTTGCGCCTGCAAAACGGTCTTTATGTCCAGCGTTTCGCCCCGATGCTGCGGGTCGCCGTGCCCTATGGCCAACTGACCTCGCGCCAGACGCGCATGCTGGCCAAGGTCGCCCGGGACTACGACAAGGGCTATGCCCATATCAGTACCCGCCAGAACGTCCAGTTCAACTGGCCAGCGCTGGAAGACGTGCCCGACATTCTCGCCGAACTGGCCACCGTGCAGATGCACGCGATCCAGACCAGCGGCAACTGCCTGCGCAATGTGACCACCGATCAGTTTGCCGGCGTTGCCGCTGACGAGCTGGTGGACCCGCGCCCATGGTGCGAGATCGTGCGTCAGTGGACGACCTTCCACCCGGAATTCGCCTACCTGCCGCGCAAGTTCAAGATCGCGATCAACGGGGCGAGCACCGACCGTGCGGCCATCGAAGTCCACGACATCGGCCTGGAACCCCTGCACAACGCCGCCGGCGAGCTGGGTTTCCGTGTGCTGGTCGGTGGTGGCCTGGGCCGTACCCCGGTGGTCGGCTCGTTCATCAACGAGTTCCTGCCGTGGCAGGACCTGTTGAGCTACCTCGACGCGATCCTGCGCGTGTACAACCGCTACGGCCGTCGCGACAACAAATACAAGGCCCGGATCAAGATTCTGGTCAAGGCGCTGACGCCTGAAGTCTTCGCCGAAAAGGTCGAGGCGGAAATGGCCCACCTGCGTGGCGGCCAGACCACCCTGACCGAAGCCGAAGTCCAACGCGTCGCCAGGCACTTCGTCGACCCCGAGTACAAGCAGCTGGCCGACCAGCACGCTGAACTCGCGGCCCTGGATGCCCAGCATCCAGGCTTCGCCCGCTGGCGCCAGCGCAATGTCCTGGCGCACAAGAAGCCGGGCTACATTTCCGTGACCCTGTCGCTCAAGCCCACCGGCGTGGCACCGGGTGACGTCACCGACAAACAGCTGGACGCCATCGCCGACCTGGCCGACCGCTACAGCTTCGGCCAGCTGCGCACGTCCCACGAGCAGAACATCATTCTGGCGGACGTCGAGCAATCCCGGCTGTTCACGCTGTGGGGCGAGCTGAAGGAAAACGGCTTCGCCACGCCGAACATCGGCCTGCTGACCGACATCATCTGCTGCCCGGGCGGTGATTTCTGCTCCCTGGCCAATGCCAAGTCGATCCCGATTGCCGAATCCATCCAGCGCCGCTTCGACGACCTGGACTACCTGTTCGACATCGGCGAGCTGGACCTGAACATTTCCGGTTGCATGAACGCATGCGGTCACCACCATGTCGGCCATATCGGCATTCTCGGCGTGGACAAGAAAGGCGAAGAGTTCTATCAGGTGTCGCTGGGCGGCAGTGCCAGCCGTGACGCGAGCCTGGGCAAGATCCTCGGCCCGTCCTTCGCCCAGGACGCCATGCCGGACGTGATCGAGAAGCTGATCGACGTGTACGTTGAAAAACGTACCGAGGACGAGCGTTTCATCGACACTTACCAGCGTATTGGCATCGACCCTTTCAAGGAGCGCGTCTATGCAGCGAATCATTAAGAACAACGAGGTCATCGACGAGACCTGGCACCTGCTGCCCAAGGACACGACCTTCGACAGCCTGTCCAACTGCGACGACCTGATCGTGCCGCTGGCGCTATGGCGCGAGCATGGGCACGCGCTCAAGGCCCGCGACGGCGGCCTGGGCGTGTGGCTGGACAGCGATGAGGAAGCCGAGGAAATCGGCGATGACGTGGACCAGTTCCAGGTCATCGCCCTGAACTTCCCCGCCTTCACCGACGGCCGCAATTTCTCCAACGCCCGCCTGCTGCGCGACCGCTACGGCTTCAAGGGCGAACTGCGGGCCATTGGCGACGTCCTGCGCGACCAGCTGTTCTATATGCGCCGCTGCGGTTTCGACGCGTTCGCCGTGCGCCCCGACAAGGACCCGTACGAAGCGCTGGAAGGCCTCAAGGATTTCTCGGTGACCTACCAGGCCGCCGCCGACGAGCCTTTGCCGCTGTTCCGCCGCCGTTGACTGGGCAGTAACAAAAAGCCCGGGCCTTCAATGAAGGTCCGGGCTTTTTTGTGCGTCGCGATATCTGCCTTCGCGGGCAAGCGCGCTCCTACAGGCGGTGGGTTTACCAGAACCGCTGCTGGCTCAACCGCCCCCACACTCTGGACAGCACGCTGTCAGCCGTGGTCGCGGCGGCCATGCCCATGCGCTCTTGCAAGCTCTTGCGCTGCACGTAGTGCAGATGGAACACGTCCGCTTGTTTGGCCCGCTCGGCCAGGTATTCGTCGCTGGTCTTGAGTTCGTCGACCAGTTGCTTCTCCAGCGCGGCCATGCCCAGCCAGACTTCGCCGGTGGCCACTTCATCGATAGACAACTGCGGGCGATAGCTGGAGACGAAGCGCTTGAACAGGTCATGGGTGATGTTCAGGTCTTGCTGGAATTTCTCGCGGCCCTTCTCGGTGTTTTCGCCAAACACGGTCAGGGTGCGCTTGTATTCACCGGCAGTCAGGACTTCGACATCGATGTCATGCTTCTTCAACAAGCGGTTGACGTTGGGCAACTGCGCGACCACGCCAATGGAACCAAGAATCGCGAACGGCGCGCTGATGATGCGATTGCCGATGCAGGCCATCATGTAGCCGCCGCTGGCCGCCACCTTGTCGATGCAAATGGTCAGTGGAATGCCCGCTTCACGAATCCGCGCCAGTTGCGAGGACGCCAGGCCGTAGCTGTGCACCATGCCACCGCCGCTTTCCAGGCGCAGGACCACTTCGTCCTTGTCGGTGGCCAGGGTCAGCAAGGCGGTGATTTCGTGGCGCATGCTTTCAGTGGCAGATGCCTTGATGTCCCCGTTGAAATCCAGCACGTAGACGCGGGATTTGGGCTCAGCGTGCTTTTTGTCTTTCTTGAGCGCCTTGCCCTGCTCCTTGCGCAGTGCCTTGAGCCGATCCTTGTCCAGCAGCGACTGTTCCAGGCGCTCGCGCAGGCCTTTATAGAAATCGTTGAGACGGGTCACCTGCAATTGCCCCGCCGTGCGGCGACGCCCTTTGCCGCGCATCGACGCGATGGCAACCAGCACGGCGACGATGGCGATCACCAGCGTGACGGTCTTGGCCAGAAAACTTGCGTAATCGGCGATGAAATTCACAAACACTCCTCACTTGCGTTGCGCCCTTACCAGACAAGGGCTGCGATGCCGCCAGCATACCGAGGCGTCCTGCCGATCACCAGCGGCGCGCCATGACGGGATGTTAAACGCTGATTTCAAACGCCCGTATGTTTTTTCATTGACAGTTCCCCGGCATCAGCCATAACCTCGCCGGACCTTCAACGTACCGGGATGAACGGACGTGGGCAGCATCTACCTCATACGACATGGCCAGGCCTCCTTTGGTGCCGACGACTACGACGTGCTTTCGCCCGTCGGCATTCGTCAGGCCCAGGTGCTCGGGGCGCATCTGGTGGAACTGGGCATGACCTTCGACCGTTGCCTGTCCGGTGACCTGCGCCGCCAGAAAGACACCGCCGGGCATGCGCTGGCACAGTTCAGCCAGGCGGGTCACGCCACCCCCGTGTTGCAGATCGACAGTGCTTTCGATGAATTCGACGCCGAAGGCGTGGTACGCGGGCTGATTCCGGCCATGCTCGACGACGAGCCCGAAGCGCTGAACATCCTGCGCAACATGGCCGACAACAGCGCCGAGTTCCAGCGCCTGTTCGCCTTGATCATCGCCCGCTGGCTAAGTGGCGAACACGACACCCTCGGCTTGCAGAGCTGGCGGGGGTTCGTGGCGCGGGTCCAGGCCGGCCTGCAACGAATCATCGACAGCGCCGGTGAGCACGAGCGCATCGCCGTGTTCACCTCCGGCGGCACCATCACCGCCCTGCTCCATCTCATCACCGGCATGCCCGCCCAGCAGGCATTCGAATTGAACTGGCATATCGTCAATACTTCGCTGCATCGGCTCAAGTTCCGCAACAGCGAAGTGTCCCTGGCTTCCTTCAACAGTTACACCCATTTGCAACTGCAGAAGGCGCCGGAGCTCATCACTTATCGCTGAGCCCGGCCAATCGCGTCCGAAGGATGCAAGCAATCATCACCACAGTGCTCTCTAAAAGGATCGACACATGAGTTCAGTAGACCAAGCCGTGCAAGCCATGCAAGCCAAGTTCAACCCAGCCGCGGCCACCGGCCTGGACCTGATCTTCGGTTTCCATATCACCGATGAAGACAAGCATTACGCGCTGATCGTCAAGGACAACGCCTGCCAGCTCCAGGAAGGCGAAAACCCTGACGCCAGCGTGACACTGATCATGGACAGCACCACCCTCAAGGGCATCGTCAGCGGCGAAACCGACGGCATGCAGGCGTTCATGGGCGGCAAGCTGCGCGCAGAAGGCAACATGATGCTGGCCATGAAGCTGAGCGAACTGTTCCCGGTGTAACGCTCCACCGCCGATGCTGCGCACAACAGAACCGAAGCCTGTCCATGACGGCTTCGGTTTTTTTTGGCCAGCGTTCAGGCGCGGAAGCGGATCGGCATCAGGACCGATGATCCTGCGGCAACACGCTAGGCTATAACGCGATCCCGGAGTTGTTCGGCGCCGGGCACGTCATTAGATTAGTCAATGATGAGTGCACACAATAATAAGCAAAAGGGACCCGCATGACGCTTACCGACCAGTCCACCGATGTCCGTGCCGGCGAAGAACTGGACGCTTCTCTGATCGACAGCTACCTGAAGGCGCATGTCGGCGGGCTCAGTGGCAGGCCGCTGATCAGCCAGTTTCCCGGCGGTGCGTCGAATCTGACCTATCTGATCCAGTACCCTGAGCGAGAGCTGGTGCTGCGTCGCCCGCCGTTCGGCCACAAGGCCAGATCCGCCCACGACATGGGCCGCGAGTTCCGCATTCTCAACGGTTTGAAGGAAGCCTTTCCATACTGCCCACGCGCATTGGTCCATTGCGCCGATGAAAGCCTGATCGGCTCACCGTTCTATGTCATGGAGCGACTCCAAGGCATCATTCTGCGTTCCGACCTGCCGCCCGAACTGCAGCTCGATGCCCCGCACACCGAAGCACTGTGCAAGAACTTCATCGACCGCCTGGTGGAACTGCATCAGGTGGATTACCAGGCCTGCGGACTGGGCGACCTCGGGCGGCCCGAAGGTTATGTGCAACGGCAGATCCAGGGCTGGACCGAGCGCTACGATAAGGCCATGACTCCGGATGCGCCGCGCTGGGACAAGGTCAAGGACTGGCTGGCCTTGCACATGCCCGCCGATCATCCCACGGCCGGCATCGTGCATAACGACTACCGGTTCGATAACGTGATCCTCGACCCTGCCGACCCGATGCGCATCATCGGCGTGCTGGATTGGGAGCTGACCACCCTGGGGGATCCGTTGATGGACCTGGGCAACACCCTCGCCTACTGGATTCAGGCCGACGACCCGGCGCCCGTGCAACTGATGCGTCGCCAGCCCAGCCATGCGCCGGGCATGCTGACCCGCCGCCAGTTCGTGGATTACTACGCACAGCGCTGCGGTATCGTGATCGACAATGTCGACTTCTATTACACCTATGGTCTGTTTCGCCTGGCCGGTATCGTCCAGCAGATCTACTACCGCTTCTATCATGGCCAGACGCAGGACAAGCGTTTTGCCAGCTTCGTGCAGATGAACGCTTTGCTGGAACACATGAGCCTGCAGGTCATCGCCCGCTCCAGCCTCTGACCCGAACCCTCCAACTCTGTAAGGAACCGCTATGTCCCGGACCGAACTGTTCGACCTCGACGGCAAGATCGCCCTGGTTTCCGGCGCCAGCCGCGGCATCGGCGAAGCCATCGCCAGATTGCTCGCCCGGCAGGGTGCCCATGTGATCGTTTCCAGCCGCAAGGTCGAGAGCTGCCGGCATGTGGCCGACGCCATCATTGCCGACGGTGGCCAGGCCACCGCAATGGCCTGCCATATCGGCGAGACGGAGCAGATCGTCAGCACCTTCGAACAGATCCGCCAGCAGTTCGGGCGCCTGGACATTCTGGTCAACAACGCCGCGACCAATCCGCAATTCTGCAACGTGCTGGACACCGACCCGAGCGCTTTTCAGAAAACCGTCGATGTGAATATCCGTGGTTATTTCTTCATGTCGGTGGAAGCCGGCAAGCTGATGCGCGACAACGGCGGCGGCAGCATCATCAACGTTGCCTCGATCAATGCCGTTTCACCGGGCGCGTTCCAGGGCGTGTACTCCATGACCAAGGCGGCCGTGGTCAACATGACCAAAGTGTTCGCCAAGGAATGCGCCGGCTTCGGCATTCGCTGCAACGCGTTGCTGCCGGGCCTGACCGACACCAGGTTCGCCTCGGCGCTGGTCAAGAACGAGGCGATCCTCAACCTGGCACTGACGCAGATCCCCCTCAAGCGCGTGGCCGAACCGGACGAAATGGCCGGTGCGGTGTTGTACCTGGCGAGCGCGGCATCCAGTTACACCACCGGGGTTGCACTGAATGTGGATGGCGGTTTTCTGTCCTGATCCGGTATTTCAATACGACCTCCGTAGGGCCCTGGCAACTTCCTGCAATATACCCGCAAGGGTAGAATGCGCGACCTTCGGGCAGCCATTCTGCCCCTCAGCCGATAAGCCCTGCCGACCATGCCTTTCGAATTGAGCGTCGACCTGACCACCCTTGCCATTCTCGCTGTCGTCGCCTTCGTGGCCGGTTTCATCGACGCCATTGCCGGAGGTGGCGGCCTGCTGACCACACCGGCGCTGATGACCGCCGGCCTGCCGCCGCACATGGTGTTGGGCACCAACAAGCTCAGCTCCACCTTCGGCTCGGCCACGGCGGGCTACACCTTCTACCGGCGCAAGCTGTTCCATCCACGCCAGTGGGTGCATGCGTTGGTGGGGACCGCCGTCGGCGCACTGATCGGCGCGGTGGTTGCCCATTACCTGCCCGCCGAGTGGCTGAACCAGATGCTGCCGGTGATCGTGTTCGGTTGCGGGTTGTATCTGTTGTTCGGCGGCACGCCCAAAGCGCCGCTGGACAGCAATGCACCGATCAAGAAGAAATGGCAGTTGCCTCAGGGCCTGACCCTGGGCTTTTACGACGGCGTGGCCGGGCCGGGCACCGGCGCGTTCTGGACCGTCAGCACCCTGTTGCTGTACCCGGTGGATCTGGTGAAGGCCAGCGGCGTGGCGCGCAGCATGAACTTCGTCAGCAACGCCATGGCGCTGTCGGTGTTCATGTTTTCCGGTCAGGTGGATTACATCATCGGTCTGAGCATGGGCGTAGCGGTGATGCTCGGCGCCTATTTCGGCGCCGGCACTGCGATCAAGGGCGGTGCCAGGTTCATCCGCCCGGTGTTCATCACCGTGGTGCTGGGCCTAACCGTGCGCCTGGCCTGGCAGCACTGGTTCGGGGGCGCCTGAGCGCTGCGCCAGATAGCTTTCGATCAGGTAACGGGCAATCGAGCGGTTGGCCGGTAGCGGCGGCAGGTCATCGATGCGGAACCAGCGCGCATCTTCGATTTCGTCCGCCTGGGGCACGATCTCGCCGCTTTCGTACTCGGCATGAAAGCCCAGCATCATCGAATGCGGAAACGGCCAGCACTGGCTGCCCATGTACTTGAGGTTGCGCAGCCGCACCTGGACTTCTTCCATGACCTCACGGCGCACGCAGTCCTCGGCCGATTCCCCCGGCTCGGCAAAACCGGCCAGCGTGCTGTAGACGCCCGGCACGAAGCGCGGCGAACGGGCCAGCAGGATCTCGTCGCCACGGGTGATGAGCACGATCATGCTTGGTGAAATCCGCGGATAGAACCGCAGGTTGTCGACCTCGCAATACATCGCCCGCTCACCGGCGATCTGCACGGTGGGTCGGCCGCAGGCGCCGCAGAACCGGTGTTCCCGCGCCCAGGTGCTGATTTGCGCCGCGTAGCCGAGCATCTCGAACACGACGAATTCGCCTTCGAGCATGAACTGGCGCAGGCCCTGCCACACGCAGCCCTCCACCGAGCCCGGGCTGTCCAGCACCAGCAGGTAGACCGGCTCGCCATCGAAATGGCCGATGCCATGCTCGCTCTGCACCGGCAGGTCCAGGCCTTTGAGCCAGTGCCGGGGAAACAGCACGCCCTGGCTGTCCAGCAGGAAACCCTGCTGGCTGTAGACCACGGCCATACCGCCGCTGACCTGAGGGTCGAGTACAGCGGTCGTCCAACGCTCCGGGCGTGTCATGGAAAAGCTCCTTTGCCTGCACGCGTGAAACGTGTCATTCAGTTATCGAATACCGGTTTCTGCTTGTTCATGTGTGCAGTCACCGCAATCTTGAGGTCGGCCGATTGCAGCATGGCTGCGTTCCAGATGGCAACCTGCTCCAGACCATCGTCCACCCGGTGATCGCGCATGTAGGCGATCATCTGCTTGGTGCCCTCGATGGCGATCGGCGATTTACCGGCAATTTCACGGGCAATCTCCAGGACGCCGGCTATCAACTGCGGATGATCGTTGAATGTCCGGTTCACCAGGCCGATGCGCAGTGCTTCCTCGACTTCCACCATGCGCCCGGTGTACGCCAGCTCGCGCAGGATGCCGTCGCCGATGATACGCGGCAAACGTTGCAATGTGCCGACATCGGCAGCCATGCCCATGTCGATTTCCTTGATGGAGAAGCGCGCATCGGCGGCCGCGTAGCGCATGTCGCAGGCCGCGATCAGGTCGATGGCGCCACCCAGGCAGTAACCATGGATGGCCGCGAGCACCGGCTTGCGACAGCGATCGACCGCCGTGAAGGACGCCTGCATGTCCTGGATTATCCGGCGCAGGCGCCGCGCATTGCGCCCGGCATCCTCGCCCAGGTCGCTCGCCACGGCCGCGAGCATGCCCACATCGATACCTGATGAAAAATGCTTGCCTTCACCGCTCAGTACAACCACGCGAATATCGTCGGTGCGGTCTATCCATTTGAATACCTCGATGATCTCGGTCCAAAACTCCGCGCTCATGGCATTGAGTTTTTCAGGACGGTTGAGTCGCACTTGAGCGACATGATCGGTAACATCCACGCGGAACGCTTGATAGTCGGACACGGTATCTCCTTATGACAGGTGCCGGGCTGGAACGCTGGACTATAACAAGCCGGTGAAAGCCGGCGAACCGGACAATCGGGACAAAAGCCGGACATGCCTGGCGTCCTCGAAGACCTCTGCATTGTCATGAAACTCTGAACCGTCCAGACCCTGTGAGGTCCAGTACTGAGAGCTGTGCTACCTCCAAGCCATTTGAGGGCAATACTTGGATACATCAAAAGCTGCAACCGGCATTTCGGGCCTCGACGACATCCTGGCAGGTGGTCTTTCGCGCGGGCACGTATTTCTCCTCGAAGGGCAACCGGGTACGGGGAAGACCACTGTGGCGCTGCAGTTCATGCAGGCCGGCGCGCAGGCGGGCGAGGTGTCGCTGTACATCACGCTGTCGGAAACCGACCGCGAATTACGTCAGGGCGCGCGCTCCCATGGCTGGGAGCTGGACGACTCGATCACCATTTATGAGCTCACGCCCCCTGAGCATTTGCTCAACTCCGAGCACAGCCAGTCGCTGCTCTACTCCTCTGACCTGGAGCTGGGCGAAGCGACTCGGCAGATTTTTGAAGTCGTCGAGCGGATCAAGCCGTCGCGGGTGGTCATCGACAGCCTTTCCGAAATTCGCCTGCTGGCGCAGAGTTCGTTGCGCTACCGGCGCCAGATACTGGCCATCAAGCATTACTTCAGCCGCTACGATGCAACCGTGCTGCTGCTCGACGACCTTACGACCGAGTTGCTGGACAAGACCGTGCACAGCGTGGCCCACGGCGTGATACGCCTGGAAGAACTGACCCCCAACTACGGCGCGGAACGTCGTCGCCTGAAAATCCTCAAGTATCGCGGCCAGAAATACCGTGGCGGCTTCCATGACTTCACCATCGTTGAAGGAGGCATTCGGGTCTTCCCTCGCCTGGTGGCCGCCGAACATCGCGGCAATTATGTGCGCGGCCAGCACAGCAGCGGAATCCGCGAGCTGGACGCCCTGTTGGGCGGCGGCATCGACGGCGGCTCCAGCACACTGATCCTGGGGCCATCCGGCACCGGCAAGTCGCTGATGGCGATCGTCTTTGCCGCGCAGGCCGTGGCCCGTGGCGAACGCGCCGGGTTGTTTATCTTCGACGAAGAACTCGGTCTGCTGTTCGACCGGATGAAAAAGATCGGAATCGATCTGGAGGCGCTGCAGCAAACCGGCGACCTGTTCATCGAGCAGGTCGACGCAGCCGAGCTGTCGCCAGGCGAATTCGCTCATCGGGTGCGCCATGCGGTCGATGAGCTGCAGATCAAGACCCTGGTGATCGACAGCGTCAACGGTTACCAGGCCGCGATGCCGGAAGAGAATGCGCTGATCCTGCACATGCACGAACTGCTGCTGTACCTGAACCGCAGCGGCGCTGCGACCTTCATGACCGTGGCTCAGCACGGGCTGGTCGGGGACATGAGCGTACCGGTGGACGTCACTTATCTGGCCGACACGGTCATCCTGCTGCGCTATTTCGAAGCCCTGGGCGAGGTGCGCCGCGCCATGTCGGTCATCAAGAAGCGCAGCGGCACCCACGAGCCGACCATTCGTGAATACCGGATCAGCGCCGGTGGCCTGAAAATCGGCGAACCGCTGGCCGCGTTCCAGGGCGTGCTGAGCGGCGTGCCCCGTTATCAGGGTGAAAGCAAACCCCTGATGTCGGATGACGATCTGTGAACAGTCGCGGTTTGATGGCGGAACGGGCGATCATCCTCACGCCGATGGGGCGTGACAATCAGATCGCCGGGCGAATCCTGCACGAGGCCGGCTACCCCAGCCACGTCGTGGCGGATCTGTCCGAACTGGTAAAAGAGCTGGACGCCGGTGCAGGGCTGGTGATCATCGCTGTCGAGGCACTGCGCAACGGCGACATCGAGCCACTGCGGGGTTATCTGGCCGCGCAGCCGGCGTGGTCGGACCTGCCTATCGTGCTGTTGACTCATCATGGCGGCAACGACCAGACCCCCATTGCGCATCTGGCCAACCTGCTGGGCAACGTGACCTTTCTGGAACGCCCCTTCCACCCGGTCACGCTGGTCAGCCTGGTGTCGACCGCCGTGCGCGGTCGCAGGCGCCAGTACGAAGCCCGTGCGCGCATGGAAGACCTGCTCGAAGGCGAGCGCCGCCTGCAGAACGCCCTCAAGGCCGGTCGCCTGGGCTCCTGGCAGCTGGAAGCGGACGCCCTGGAGCTGTCATGCTCGGCCATCAGCAAATCCCATTACGGCCGCGAAGACCATGAGCCGTTCGCCTATCACGACTGGCTTGCGGCGGTGTATCCGGAAGACCAGCCGCGCATGCAGTCGGCGTTGCAGCGCAGCCTGGACACCGGCATCGATTACGTCATCGAGTACCGTAACGTGTGGCCCGACGGTTCGCTCAACTGGGTGGACGTGCGTGCCCGGGCGATTCTCGGCAAGTTCGGCAAAGTCCTGGCGCTGGCCGGCGTGACCTCGGATATCACCGAGCGCAAGCAGGCCGAGGCACAACTGCGCAGCCTCAACGAAACCCTTGAGCAGCAAGTGGAAGAGCGAACCTCGCAGTTGCAGCACAAGGACGAGGTGCTGCGCCAGTCGCAGAAAATGGAAGCGGTGGGCCAGCTCACCGGCGGTATCGCCCATGACTTCAACAACATGCTGACCGGTATCATCGGCAGCCTGGAGTTGATCCGGCGGCGTCTGGCACGGGGCCGCACGGCAGACCTGGACAACCTGATCGACCTGGGCGTGACTTCGGCCAACCGTGCCGCCTCCCTCACCCACCGCCTGCTGGCGTTTTCGCGCCGCCAGTCGCTGGATTCCAAGCCGGTGGAAATGAATCATCTGATCACGGCGATGGGCGAGCTGATCCGGCGCAGCATCAACGAAAACATCAAGCTGGAAATGCACCTGGCCGACCAGCTGTGGACGGCAGTCGCCGATTCCAATCAGCTGGAAAATGCCCTGCTCAACCTGGTGCTCAACGCCCGCGACGCCATGCCCGGTGGCGGCCTGTTGCTGGTCGAAACCTCCAACCAGCGCCTGGACACCAGTTTCACCAACGCCCATGAAAACCTGTTGCCCGGCGACTACGTGCTGCTGAGCGTCAGCGACACTGGCAGCGGCATGCCGGAAAGCGTGATCAATCGCGCGTTCGACCCGTTCTTTACCACCAAGCCCATCGGTCAAGGCACCGGCCTTGGCCTGTCGATGATCTACGGCTTCAGCAAGCAATCCCACGGTCATGTGGCGATTCAGAGCGAAGTGGGTCGCGGCACGACGGTTCAGCTGTACCTGCCGCGCTTCCAGGGTGACGTGGTCGAAGACGAAGAGCATTTCCAGAGCAATGCGCTGCAGGCCAAGGAAGGCGAAACGGTGCTCATCGTCGAGGACGATCCGGCGGTGCGGGCGCTGGTCAGCGAAGTGCTGAGCGAGCTGGGTTATCTGTTCATCCAGGCCGAAGACGCGCTGAGCGCCATGCCGGTGCTCGAGTCGGAACAGCGTATCGACCTGATGATCAGCGATGTCGGGCTGCCCGGCATGAATGGTCGCCAACTGGCGGAAATCGCGCGCCAGTTACGCCCTGAACTCAAGGTGCTGTTCATTACCGGCTATGCCGAGCACGCCACCGTTCGCGGAGGGTTCCTCGACACCGGGATGCAGATGATCACCAAACCTTTTGCCTTCGATCACCTGACCGCCAAGGTCCGGGAGATGATCGAAGAAGTCTGAGGCCGGCGCCAGTGTCGCCGGCTCAGGCCAGCAGGTCCTGGATCTGCGAATGCAGGGTTTCCATGGTGAAAGGCTTGGCCAGGATCGGTGCCTTGGCGGCGATGGGGCTGCCCGACTCGACGATTTCCGCCGGATAGCCACTGATGAAGATGACTTTCAGCTCGGGCCGCAGCATGACAGCGGGCTCGGCAATCTGCACGCCGGAAATACCGCCCGGCAGGCGGTAGTCGGTGATCATCAGGTCAAGATGGGGTTTGGTCGCCAGAATCTCGAAGGCCTGCTCACCGTTCTCGGCTTGCAACACCCGATACCCTTCGCCCGACAGGTAGTCGGACAACAACATCAATATCAGTGGCTCGTCTTCGACGATCAGTACGACATTTTCTGCATCAGCACTCATTGAACTGCCTTTGATCTAAATAGCTGCCAATACGACCACGACCCGCATCGTAGGTTGCGCGTATTATCCGATAAATCCACAAACCTTGTAGGTTTGTCTTACAACGGCAGGCAGACCCTGAACGTCGAGCCGTTTCCAACCTCGCTTTCCACCTCGATGCGGCCGCCGTGGGCCAGCACGATCTGCTCGGAGATGAACAAGCCCAAGCCCAGGCCGGCCGCCACATGGTTGGCGGACACTCGCTCGAACTGCTGGAAAATGCGCTTCTGGTTCTCCGGCGTGATGCCGATGCCCTGGTCCGTGACCTCGACGCAGGCCCGGCCGGTCTCGGCATAGACGCGCACACTGATCGGCTTGTGTGCGCCGTAGCGCAGCGCATTGGTAAGCAGATTGGACACCACCTGCTCGATGCGGAATTCGTCCCACACGCCGATCACCGGCTCGTCGGCCGACAGGGAAATGGAAGACTCGGCCGCTGCGATCTGCGCCGCGTAGTTTTCCAGCAACTGACGGACCAGTTCACTGAGATCGAACGGATTGGTGCGGATCGACAGCTTGCCGGTGCGGATGCGCGAGACGTCGAGCATGTCTTCGATCAAGCGGATAAGGCTCTGGATCTGCCGTTCGTCCCGTTCGACCATGGCGTGCAGCTTGTCCATGGTGAACGCGGCGGTATTGTTCTTGGCCAGATGCAGCTTGCGCAGCTGGGTTTCCAGAATCAGGCCATTGAGCGGCGTACGCACTTCGTGGGAAACGATGGACATGAAGTCGTCGCGCATACGCACCGCATGTTCCAACTCGGCCTGGGTCGCCTGCAGGCGGTTCAGCAGAACTTCCTGTTCGCGGCGGCTGCGCTCCAGTGCCTCGACCTGCAACTTGACCGCCTTGCGCTGGCGGTACAGGTCGACAAAGACATTGACCTTACTCTTGACCGCATGGATATCCAGCGGCTTGTGCAGAAAATCCACCGCACCGCTTTCATAGCCCTTGAACGCATAGTTCAGTTCGCGCCCCGCCGCGCTGACGAAGACGATGGGGATGCTCTTGGTCTTTTCGGTGCTGCGCATCAGTTCGGCCAACTGGAAGCCGTCCATGCCGGGCATCTGCACATCGAGAATGGCCAGCGCGAATTCGTGCTGCAACAGCAACGACAAGGCCTCATCGGCCGACAGCGCCTTGAACACCGTGCGATCTTCGCGCTTGATCAGCGCTTCGAGGGCCAGCAGGTTTTCCGGCAGATCATCGACGATCAGCAGTTTTGCCTGGATGTCATTTAGCATGCGATTCGTTCCAGCTCGACCAGCAATTGGCCTATATCGTTCAAAGGCAGAAGGTAGTCCGGTGAATGCAGTGCCAGCGCGGCTTCGGGCATGGTGCGCGCCTGAGCCTGGGTCGGATCCTGGATCACGGTAAAACCGCCGTAGGTCTTGATCTGCGCCAGTCCTTGCGCTCCATCGTTGTTGGCGCCGGTCAGCAACACCCCGGCCAGCGCCGGCCCGTAGGCATCGGCGGCGGAGGCGAACAGAATGTCGATGCTGGGCCGCGAGTAAAACACCCGGTCTTCCTGGCTCAGGGAAAAGCTGCGGTCGTTCTCCACCGACAGATGGTAACCGGCCGGCGCGAAGTACAAGGTGCCCGGCTCGATGCTTTCCTTGTCGTTGCCCTCCTTCACCGGCATGCGCAGCCGACTGCCGAACACGTGGGCCAACTGGCTGCGGTGATCGTCAGGCAGATGCAGAACGGTAATGATCGGCAACCGGAACCCGATCCTGATGGCGCTGAAGATCTTCAACAGCGCTTCCACGCCGCCGGCCGATGCACCGACAACGATCGCCTCGACCCTGGGCAGCGGCTGTGCAGACGATTCCGGACTGAAAGATGTCCTCATGATTTACGGTAGATCCGTTCAGGCTTGACCAGGGTTTCGAACGCGCCGCTATAGGCCGAAAAATCCAGCGTTTCCTTGCTGCCCAGCGCCAGGAAGCCACGGTGGCACAGGGAGTCGTGAAACAGGCCGAAGGCGCGGTTCTGCAACTTCTTGTTGAAATAGATCAGCACATTGCGGCAGGAAATGAACTGGGTTTCGGAAAACACACTGTCGGTCGCCAGGCTGTGATCGGCGAAGGTCACGTTGTCCCGCAGCGTCCTGTCGAAGATCGCGTACTCATAGGCCGAGGTGTAGTAGTCGGAAAAGTCCCGCTGCCCGCCCGCGGCCAGGTAATTGTGGTGATACGCCCGCACGTTCTCCATGGAGAAAATTCCCTGCTTGGCTTTTTCCAGCGAGGTGGGATTGATATCGGTGGCATAGATGATAGTGCGTTCCAGCAGACCTTCCTCACGCAGCAGGATGGCCATGGAATACACCTCTTCGCCCGTGCTGCAGCCGGCGATCCAGATCTTGATCGACGGATAGGTGCGCAGCAGCGGCACCACTTCTTCGCGAATCGCACGAAAGTGTGTCGGGTCGCGGAACATTTCGCTGACCGGGATGGTGAGCAATTGCAGCAGCTGCATGAACATGGCCGGATCGTGCAGCACCCGCTCCTGCAAGGCGGAGATGGTGCTGCAATCGAACTGGCGCAGAGCATGCGAGACGCGTCGTTTGATCGACGCGCCTGAATAATCGCGGAAGTCGTAGCTGTATTTGAGGTAGATCGCCTCAATCAACAGCCGCAACTCGATGTCAGCGTTTCGATCCACGTGCATGCAGGACCCTGAAGTTGAGCAAAAGATGCTGGCTTTGGCCGCGAGGGTTCAAATACGTTCCATTTTTGGCAGCCAGACGCGTATCAATGAAAACAGCCGGTCCAGATCGATCGGCTTGGCCAGGTAATCGTTGGAGCCGGCCTGCAGGCAGCGCTCCTGATCGTCCTTCATGGCCTTGGCCGTCACCGCGATGATCGGCAGCTTGCGCCAGCGCGGGTCCTTGCGGATCTCGGCGGTCGCTTCATAACCGTCCATCTCCGGCATCATCACGTCCATCAGCACCAGGTCGATATCCGGGATCTCGTTGAGCCGGGCGATGGCTTCCAGGCCGTTGCGGGCAATTTCCACCACCGCGCCCTTGTGTTCCAGAGCACTGGTCAGGGCGAAGATGTTGCGCACATCGTCATCCACCACCAAGATCTTGCGCGCCTCGAACACCTTGTCGCGGCTGCGGGCCGTCTTGAGCATCTTCTGCCGTTCGTTGGAGAGCTGCGATTCGACCTTGTGCAGGAACAGCGTGACTTCGTCGAGCAGGCGTTCCGGCGAGCGCGCACCCTTGATGATGATTGAGCGTGAATATTTCATCAGCTCGGTTTCTTCATCGCGGGTCATGTTGCGCCCGGTGTAGACGATCACGGGCGGGAACGCGCAGATCTCTTCGGTGGACATGCGCTTGAGCAGCTCGTCGCCGTGCATGTCCGGCAGCTTGAGGTCGATGATCATGCAGTCGTAAACGTTGTCGCGCAGCAGGTCGAGACCTTCCTGGGCCAGGCCCACGGCGGTAATCTCGATGTCGTCGTCGCCGATCAGCCGCGCGATGCTGTCACGCTGCAGGGCGTCGTCCTCCACCAGCAGGATGCGCTTGACCTTCTGGGTCAGCTTGGCTTCCAGCTTGGCGAACACGTCCTTGAGTTCCTCGCGGGTCGTGGGCTTCACGGCGTAACCGATGGCGCCCATGTGCATCGCGGCTTCCTGGCGGTCTTCGACGGAAATCACGTGGACCGGGATATGCCGGGTCACCGCCAGTTCCTTGAGGCGCTGCAGCACGGTCAACCCGGAATGGTCCGGCAGGCGCATGTCCAGCAGGATCGCGTCGGGGGTGAACTGCGCCGCCAGGTTGAAGCCTTCGTCAGCGGCGTGCGCCACCAGGCACTGGTAACCCAGTTCGTGGGCCAGGTCGTAGAGAATGCCGGCGAACGCGATATCGTCCTCGATGACCAGGATGCGGCGCTTGCCGGACACCGGCTGGTCGCGGTCGTCGGCGACGGACGGCTGCGTTTCACTGCGCGGTGCTTCGTGCACCACCGGCGCCGGCACGACGGCGACCGGCACCCGAATGGCGGTGGCAACCACGGCCGGCGGCGGGGTCGGGACCGGCTCGGCGCCGGATTCGCCCTGTTCGACGTAGGTTTCAGGCAGAACCAGAGTGAAGATGCTGCCCTGGCCGGGCGCGCTGGTGACGCTGATCGAGCCGCCCAGCAAAGCCGCCAGATCGCGGGAAATAGACAGCCCCAGGCCGGTGCCGCCATAGCGGCGATTGGTGGTGCCGTCGGCCTGACGGAACGCCTCGAAGATGCTTTGCTGGTGTTCTTCGGCAATGCCGATACCCGAGTCGCGCACGGTGAACGCGATGCCCGCGCCCGGCTGCCGCGAAACGATCATGCTGACCGACCCGGTTTCGGTGAACTTGATGGCGTTGGACAGCAGGTTCTTGAGGATCTGCTCCAGGCGCTGGCGGTCGGTGTGCAGCAGGGTCGGCGCGCCGGGTTGCAGCTCGACGCCGAACTCCAGGCGCTTCTCGGCCGCCAGCGGCTGGAACATGCTGCGCAGGCCCTCCACCAGACGCGAAACGCTGCTGGTTTCCGGGCGCACTTCCAGCTTGCCGGCTTCGACCTTGGAGATATCCAGAATGTCGTTGATCAGGTTCAGCAGGTCGTTGCCTGCCGAATAGATCGACTCGGCAAACTTGACCTGCTCGCCGGTGAGGTTGTCGGTCGGGTTTTCGGCCAGCAGTTTGGCGAGAATCAACGAGCTGTTGAGCGGGGTGCGCAGCTCGTGGGACATGTTGGCGAGGAATTCGGACTTGTATTTGCTGGAGCGCTGCAGCTCATCGGCACGGGCCTGCAGCTCAACCTGAGCGATGCTCAGTTCTTCGTTGTTGCGGTCCAGCGCGTCGCGCTGATCGGCCAGGGCCTGGCTCTGCTCGGCCAATTGTTCGTTGGTCTGCTCCAGTTCGGCCTGCTGGGTTTCCAGATTGACCTGCGATTCCTTGAGGATTCGCGACTGTTCTTCCAGTTCTTCGTTCGCGGTGCGCAGCTCTTCCTGCTGAACCTGCAACTCTTCGTTGAGCTGCTGGGTTTCGGTGAGCACTTCCTGCAAACGCTGGCGATAGCGGGCCGCGTCGATGGACGTACCGACGTTGTCGGAAATCAGCTCGAGGAATTCCAGGTCGCGCTCGCTGAGCGGGCGCAGGAAACCCAGTTCGATCACGCCGTTGACCAGATCGTCATTGCTGGTAGGCACGACCACCACCGTGCGTGGCGAGCCATCGCCCAGGCCCGAGGCGACCTTGAAGTAATCGACCGGCACATCTTCCAGCGTGATCAGGCGATCCTGCTGGGCAGCCTGGCCGACGATGCCCTCGTCGCTGAAAATCGTCTGTTCCTGCTGTTCCTGTTCCCGCGAGAACCCGTAGGACGCCACCCGCACCAGGCTGCCGTGTTCCTGGCGAACATAGAGCGCGGCCACCACCGCCCCCAGATGGCTGGCGAGGAACTGCAAGGTGTTGCGGCCCAGCATATTGAGCGTCAACTGGCCCAGCACCTGGGCGGCGAGTTCGGTCTGGCCGTTGCGCAGCCAGGCGACCTTTTGCAGGCGCTCGGCATTGAGGTCCTGTTGCTTCATGTTTTCGCTGTAGGTGTCCGACAAAGACAGCAAATCCCTGCGGCCGATGTAGGCCAGGATGCCGCTGACCACCAGGACGAAAATCAGGTACAGCGTGACCGAGGTAATGGTCGTGCGGGTGACTTCGGCGTTGCGGTTGAGCCGCAGCTGCTGCTCCATCTCCACGGCCTGGTCGTAGTGCAGACGGATTTCATCGGTGATGCGCTTGCCGCGCCCGCTCTGCACGGAACTCATGTAGTCGCCGTTGCTGCGGCGCAGCTCGATCATCTCCTGGGCGAAGCGGTTCCACTCTTCCTGCAAAGTGAGCAGGCGTCTGAAACGATCCAGCTGAGTGGTGTTGTCGGCCACCAGCTCCTTGATGCCCGCCAGCTCGGCCATCAGCACCGGCTTGGCAATTTCGTAAGGATCGAGAAAATGCTGGTCGCCGGTCAGCAGGTAACCGCGCATACCGGTTTCCATGTCGATGGACAACTTCATCGCGCGATTGGTGTTATTGATCACGCGGTCGGTGTGTTCGACCCACTGGATCACGGACAGCAGATAGGTGATCAGCAGAATGAAAAATACCGCGCTCAACACACCGACACCTAGCGGTAAACCGACGTTACGCCCGAGCAGTTTACGGAAGCGTTTTTCATCGACAACAGACGTCCGATTCATGAAAAGTCCTTGGCGGGATGATCAAAACCAAGGAGTTTGCCGTAAATCGATGAAAAAGACTTCGATTTCCTACTTAGCATGTTGAAATTTCACACATAAATAGGCGATAAGCACCGCCCATTCGTGATCTGCCACCCGCCGATACCTTGTCGACTCGCCCACAGCGGCGTGGCGCTGGAGAAATGGAACTTCCGGGCATGTTTCATTTACTGATGCAGGACCCCTACAGAAAATCGGCGACCGGCATCAGCCACGGCCAATGACCGCGACAGGATGCGCACCGATTTGCAGTGCCTGCGCGGCTTCGTCGAGCAGCCGTTATTTATTTTGAGTGAGAGGAAATCAACCATGCCTGAAGCAGCCAGTACCATCCTGGTGGTTGAAGACGACAATATCGTGCGCATGCTGATCGTGGATGTGCTCGAAGAGCTGGAATACCAGGTGCTCGAGGCCGCCGACGCCGCTCAGGCCCTGGCATTCGTCCGGGCGCCGGACACCACCATTGATCTGATGATGACCGATCAGGGCCTGCCGGACATGAAAGGCACCGAGCTGGCCGGCCAGGTACGCGAACTGCGCCCGCAACTGCCGGTGTTGTTTGCCAGCGGCTATTCGGAGAACATCGACGTGCCCGACGGCATGTACTCGATCGGCAAGCCGTTTTCCATCGACGCTCTTCGTGACAAGGTTAAAAGCATTCTTGGTTAAGCCTGACCCGCAACACCCCGGCCAGACGCCGCGCCCGGCCACACGCCTGCTGATCATCGGCTACGTGTGGCCCGAACCCCGCTCATCGGCGGCCAGCGGCCACGTGATGCAATTGATTCGGTGTTTCCTCGAGCAGGACTGGCAGGTTACCTTCGCCAGCCCCGCCACCGAGGGCGAGCACAAGGCCGATCTGGCCGGGCTGGGCATCGATGAAGTACGCATCGAACTCAACAGCAGCAGCTTCGACGCGTTCATCAGCGACCTGCAACCGGACGTGGTGCTCTTCGACCAGTTCATGATCGAGGAACAGTTTGGCTGGAGGGTCGAACAGTACTGCCCGTCGGCCGTGCGAATTCTTGAAACATCCGACCTGCAAAGCCTGCGGCATGCCCGCCATCAGCTTCTCAAAAATCACCTGAGCAATACGCCCCAAGACGCTGATCTGGATGAGCTTTTTGCGCTGGATGGTCATGCACTGTTCAGCGCAATGGCCCCTGGCGATCTGGCGCAGCGGGAGATCGCCGCACTGTACCGCTGCGACCTGAATCTGATGACCTCCGATGTAGAGATCGACCTGCTGACCGGGCTGTTCGGCCTGCCGGCGTCGATCCTGCATTGGTGTCCGTTGATGCTCGACACCCTCCCCGAGCAGGTCGCGCCGTACCATCAGCGCGAGCACTTCCTGACCATCGGCAATTTCCGCCATGCGCCCAACTGGGATGCGGTGCTCTGGATGAAGACCGCCGTCTGGCCGCTGATCCGTCAGCAACTGCCCGGCGCGCAGTTTCATGTCTACGGCGCCTACACCCCGCCCAAGGCCACCGCGCTGCATAACGCGGCGCAGGGCTTTCACGTATTGAACTGGGCCGAGGATGCGCTGGCGGTGATGGCCGCCGCCCGCGTGTGCCTGGCGCCGGTGCGCTTCGGAGCGGGAATCAAGGGCAAGCTGATCGACGCGATGCTCTGCGGTACACCGTCGGTCACCACGCCGATCGGTGCCGAGGCGATGAACGAGCCAGGTCAGCCGTGGCCCGGCTTGATCGGCTCCACTGCGGCACAGATCGCCGAGTCGGCGGTGCGGCTTTATCAGGACCCGGCCCTGTGGAACCAGGCCCAGGCAAACGGCCTCGCCCTGCTCAACGCTCGCTATCGCCATGAACGGCACTGCGCCAGCCTGATCGAACGCATCGAGCAGGTGCGCCGGGATCTGCCCGGGCACCGACTCGGCAACTTCACCGGCACCATGCTGCGCCACCACCACCTCAAGAGCACCAAGTACATGGCGCAGTGGATCGAGGCCAAGAACCGCAAGGATTGAAACAGCGCTAACCGGGCAGGCGCGAGCCTGCCCGCGAACAGGCCGGGATGCCTGCCGAGCCTAGACAGGCTTGCGCAGCAGATAGGTGTCCATGATCCAGCCTTTGGCCAGCCGGGCTTGCTGCCGGCGATGTTTGATCTGTTCGCAGAGCTCATCGAGCTTGCCGGCCAGCAGGATTTCGTCCGGGGTTCCCAGGTAGGCGCCCCAGTAAATCTCCAGACCCTGGCCGAGGAACCGCTCGAAGGTGCAGTGCGCATCGAGCATCACCACCTCGTTCTGCAGCTCTGCCACCGGGCACTGCGCCAGCCTTCGGGCCGGGCTGATGCGCACCGGCTCGCCGATGCGATTGAGAGAAATGCGGTGCCGCGCCGCCAGCGCCTGGACACTGCTGATGCCGGGAATCACCTGATAATCGAACACCGCCCTGCCCCGCGCCAGGATTCTCTGCAGAATCCGCAGCGTACCGTCGTACAGCGACGGGTCGCCCCAGACCAGCAACGCGCCGGTTTCCTCCGGGCCGACGTGCTCGTCGATCAACTGCTCGTACAACCGTGAACGCTGGTCATGCCAGTCTTCCACGCCCTGGGCGTAGACCGGTGCCTGCGCGTCACGCTGCGGGTCGCGAATCTCGACCCAACGGTAATCCTGATGGTCGATATAGCGCCGACAGAGGTCCTCGCGCCAACGGCGCAGGTCATCGGCATCCGGCCCCTTGTCGAGCACGAAAAACACCTGGGTGCGGTTCAGTGCCTTGATGGCCTGTACCGTTATTTGTTCCGGGTCGCCGGCACCAATACCGATCAGCAGGATCTGTTTCATCGGACATACTCTCTGGGCACGGGTATGAGAAGTAAGGCACATTAGCCCACTGGCACTCTTCGAAACGGCCATACGATGATTAAAACAACAAAAGTCACCGACCCTTCCTATGAGCTGATGGACGACCACAACGGGTTGTCGATCATTTACCGCGAGCACGGTTTCCCCTGCCCGCTGGTGCGCTGGCACTTCCACAAGGAATACGAACTGCACCTGATCGTGGCCAGTTCGGGCAAGGTTTTCGTGGGCGACTATATCGGCAATTTCTACCCCGAAAGCCTGTTCCTCACCGGCCCCAACCTGCCGCATAACTGGATCAGCCAGCTTGAGGAAAACGAGGTGGTGGACAAGCGCGACATGCTGGTCAACTTCACCGACGAATTGTTCGAAAGCGGCAATCAGGTCTTCGCTGAACTCAAGACCCTCGCGCCGCTGCTGGAGCGCGCCCAGTACGGTATCGAGTTCCGTTGCAAACGCACCATTCGCCAGGCCATGAAGCTGATGCAGAAAATCGCCGACTCCAGCGGCATCACTCGCCTGGGGCATTTTCTGATCCTGCTGGAACTGCTGGCGACCAGCGACGACTTCCATCTGCTGTCCGCCACCGCAGCGCCGCAGCTGGCCGATGAGCAGAGCGTCGACCGTACCAACCGGGCGGTGGACTATATCTTCGCCAACTACAGCCGTGAATTGCCGCTGGAGGAAGTCGCCGATTACCTGGGCATGAAACCCACGTATTTCTCCCGGGTGTTCAAGCAGGCCACCGGCCGGTGTTTCGTGGAATTCGTCAACCGCTTGCGGATCAGCAAGTCCTGCGAGCTGCTGGCAGACGGCAACAAGCCGGTTACCGATGTGTGTTTCGAGTCCGGTTTCAGCAACATTTCCAACTTCAACCGGCGTTTTCAGCAGCTCAAAGGCATGACCCCTTCGCATTATCGGCGCCTGGCCGTCCAGCGTCTGACCGAGCAAAACCTGTACTGATTCGTCCTGCAGCCAGCCGTATCGTCTACGCTGAAACAGCGCCGAAGCCTGTCGCAGGGTCGTTTGCGGACATGGCCCGGTCCAGGGCCAGTGCAAGAAAGTATCAGTTGGAGTGCAGTGCAGGATTTGTCAATACGCCTGAAGGCCGGTGTAATCAGCCCACATCTTCCTCGCCTCCGGAAGAGACAAAAACAATAACCAACCTTCTATCGCTCATTGGGCATGGAAGAGGAGTGATCAATGAAGACCCCAGCAAGACTTCTGCTCGCAAGTTCCGTCCTCAGCACCTGTTTCCTGGCCAGCGCCACCGCCACGGCCGGCACCGTGACCATCGCCACGGTCAACAACAGCGACATGATCCGTATGCAGCGCCTCTCCAAGACTTTCGAGGAAAAGAATCCCGACATCAAGCTCAACTGGGTAGTGCTTGAAGAGAACGTGCTGCGCCAGCGCCTGACCACCGATATTGCCACCAAGGGCGGCCAGTTCGACGTGCTGACCATCGGCATGTACGAAGCATCACTGTGGGGCGCCAAGGGTTGGTTGCAGGAAATGAAAGACCTGCCTGCTTCCTACGAACTGGACGACGTATTCCCGTCGGTACGTGACGGCCTGTCGGTGGATGGCAAACTGTTCGCCCTGCCGTTCTACGCCGAAGCGTCGATCACGTACTACCGCAAGGACCTGTTCCAGAAAGCCGGCCTGACCATGCCGGAACGTCCGACCTGGACACAGATCGCCGAATACGCCGGCAAACTCACCGACAAGTCCAAGGAACAGTACGGCATCTGCCTGCGCGGCAAGGCCGGCTGGGGCGAGAACATGGCGCTGATCACCACCCTGGCCAACGCCTACGGCGCCCGCTGGTTCGACGAACAATGGAAGCCGCAGTTCGACCAGCCGGAATGGAAGAACGCGCTCAATTTCTACGTCAACACCATGAAGCAGTCCGGCCCGCCGGGCGCGTCGAGCAACGGTTTCAACGAAAACCTCGCCCTGTTCAACAGCGGCAAGTGCGCGATCTGGGTCGATGCCAGCGTCGCCGGCTCGTTCGTCACCGACAAATCCCAGAGCAAGGTCGCCGACAGCGTGGGCTTCACCTATGCGCCGACTGAAGTGACCGACAAAGGCTCGTCGTGGCTGTATTCCTGGTCGCTGGCGATCCCCACCAGCGCCAAGAACAGCAAGGATGCCGCGACCTTCACGCAATGGGCGACTTCCAAGGAATACGCCTCCCTGGTCGCCGAGAAAGACGGCGTGTCGAACGTGCCGCCGGGCACCCGCGCGTCGACCTACAGCGACGCATACAAGCAGGCTGCGCCGTTTGCCAACATCACTCTGGAGTCGCTCAAGGCCGTGACGCCCAAGTCGCCAACCCTCAAGCCGGTTCCCTATGTCGGCATTCAACTGGTGACCATCCCCGAGTTCCAGGCCATCGGCACCAGTGTCGGGCAACAGTTCTCGGCGGCGCTGATCGGCCAGACCAAGGTGGAAGATGCCCTG
This sequence comes from Pseudomonas sp. v388, assembly GCF_003935425.1. GTDB lineage: Bacteria > Pseudomonadota > Gammaproteobacteria > Pseudomonadales > Pseudomonadaceae > Aquipseudomonas. Next base: position 270,319 of record NZ_RHQN01000008.1, on the reverse strand, counting down.
CGTGCGGCGCAGACCGCCACCGAGCGCGACATGAAACGAGCGGGCTACGCGAAGAAGTAACGCTCAGGACACAGGGCGGGTCGCTGCGGCGTCCCGTCCTCCCGTGCATCGCCGTAACCAGGTCTGGAGCTCCACATGAAAACCTCTGCCCTTCCCACCCGCACCGATGCTTCCGACGAGCCTGAATCGACGGTCGGCCGTCGCCTTAAACCCGGCTGGTTTCTGGTCAGCCCCTCGGTGGCGTTGCTGCTGATCTGGATGATCGTGCCGCTGGGCATGACCATCTATTTCTCGCTGATCCGTTACAACCTGCTGTCACCCGGCGAAAACGAATTCGTCGGCCTGGAAAACTTCGAGTATTTCGTCACTGACACCGGCTTTTTGCCCGGTGCCGGCAACACCCTGCTGCTGGTCGGCAGCGTGCTGGCGATCAGTGTGATTCTCGGCGTACTGATTTCAGCGCTGCTGGAAGCCAGCGAGTTCTTCGGCCGCGGCATCGTGCGCGTGCTGCTGATTTCGCCGTTCTTCATCATGCCGACGGTCAGCGCGCTGATCTGGAAGAACCTGATTTTCCACCCTGTATCCGGCGTACTGGCGGCGGTGTGGAAGTTCTTCGGCGCCGAACCCATCGACTGGTTCGCCCATTACCCGATGCTGTCGATCATTATCATCGTGTCCTGGCAGTGGCTGCCGTTCGCCATCCTGATCCTGATGACTGCCATGCAGTCGCTGGATCAGGAACAGAAAGAAGCCGCGCGCCTGGACGGTGCCGGTCCCATCGCGATCTTCTGGCACCTGACCCTGCCGCACCTGGCCCGGCCCATCGCCGTGGTGGTGATGATCGAGACCATTTTCCTGCTGTCGGTATTCGCGGAAATCTTCACCACCACCAACGGCGGGCCGGGTTTTGCCTCGACCAACCTGGCGTACCTGATCTACATCCAGGCGCTATTGCAGTTCGACGTGGGCATGGCCTCGGCGGGCGGTCTGATCGCCGTGGTCATTGCCAACATCGCGGCCATCATCCTGATCCGGATGATCGGCAAAAACCTCACCGACAAGTCCTGAGGACCCGGCCATGATGACCCTCAAGCAATCCCGCCGCGTACAGAGCGTGCTGCTCGGCACCCTGTCGTGGCTGGTGGCGGCGCTGATCTTCTTTCCGATCTTCTGGATGGTGCTGACCAGCTTCAAGACCGAGATCGACGCCTTCGCCACACCCCCGCAGCTGTTCTTCACACCGACGCTGGAAAACTACCTGCACATCCAGGAGCGCAGCGACTACTTCCACTTCGCCTGGAACTCGGTGGTGATTTCCTTCAGTGCCACGATCCTGTGCATGCTGGTGGCGATCCCCGCGGCCTACTCCATGGCGTTCTTCGAGACCAAGCGCACCAAGAGCACGCTGCTGTGGATGCTGTCGACCAAGATGCTGCCGCCGGTGGGCGTGCTGATGCCGATCTACCTGCTGGCCAAGACCTTCGGCCTGCTGGATACGCGCCTGGCGCTGATCATCATCTACACGCTGATCAACCTGCCGATCGTGGTGTGGATGATTTACACCTACTTCAAGGACATTCCCGGCGAAATCCTCGAAGCCTCACGGCTGGACGGCGCCAGCACGCGCCAGGAAATCTTTCGCGTGCTGATGCCGATCTGCAAGGGCGGACTGGCGTCCACGGCACTGCTGTCGCTGATCCTGTGCTGGAACGAAGCGTTCTGGTCGCTGAACCTGACCTCGTCGGGTGCCGCACCCCTGACGGCGCTGATCGCCTCTTACTCCAGCCCCGAGGGTCTGTTCTGGGCCAAGCTGTCGGCGGTCTCGACCCTGGCCTGCGCCCCGATCCTGATCTTTGGCTGGATCAGCCAGAAACAACTGGTGCGCGGCCTGTCGTTCGGGGCGGTGAAGTAAAGCACACGGCGGGAGCTGACCTTGTGGGAGCGGACCGCCGCCCGGTCCGCTCCCACCTACGAGTCACACAGAATCCAAGAACAAAAACTGGAGCCCGATATGGCTAACCTGACAATCAGAAATCTGCAAAAAGGCTTCGACGGCCACCAGATCATCAAAGGCATCGACCTGGAAGTGAAGGACCGCGAGTTCGTGGTCTTCGTCGGCCCGTCGGGTTGCGGCAAATCAACCTTGCTGCGGCTGATCGCCGGCCTTGAAGAAGTCACCTCCGGCACCATCGAACTCGATGGCCGCGACATCACCCAGGTGACGCCGGCCAAGCGCGACCTGGCCATGGTGTTCCAAACCTACGCCCTGTATCCGCACATGACCGTCGGCAAGAACCTGTCTTTCGCCCTGGACCTGGCCGGTGGCAACAAGGCCGAGATCAAGAAAAAGGTCGATGAAGCGGCGCGCATCCTGGAACTGGGGCCATTGCTGGAGCGCAAGCCCAAGCAACTGTCCGGCGGCCAGCGCCAGCGGGTGGCGATCGGCCGGGCCATCGTGCGCAATCCGAAGATCTTCCTGTTCGACGAACCGCTCTCCAACCTCGACGCCGCACTGCGCGTCCAGACTCGCCTGGAATTGTCGCGCCTGCACAAGGAGCTGCAGGCGACGATGATCTACGTGACTCACGACCAGGTCGAAGCCATGACCCTGGCCGACAAGGTAGTGGTGCTCAATGGCGGCAAGGTCGAGCAGGTCGGCTCGCCGCTGGATCTGTACCACCACCCGGCCAACCTGTTCGTCGCCGGCTTCCTGGGAACGCCGAAAATGGGCTTTCTCAAGGGCAGGGTCAGCCGTATCGACATCCAGGGCTGTGAGGTCGAGCTGGACGCCGGGACACGCATCCACCTGCCGGTGAGCAGTGCCACCCTGAGCGTCGGCGACGCCGTCACCCTTGGAATACGCCCCGAGCACCTGAACATCGCCCAGAGCGGTGATTGCCAGATGCAGGTGGTGGCCGATGTCAGCGAGCGGCTGGGCAGCGACACCTATTGCCATGTGCGCACCCGCTCCGGCGAAGCCTTGACCATGCGGATTCGCGGCGACCTTGCCAGCCAGTACGGCGAGACCCTCAATCTGCACCTCGATAGCGCCCATTGTCATTTGTTCGACGCCCAGGGCCTGGTGATCGCCAAAGCCTTGCAGGTCGCCGCCTGAGCATTTCGGAGAACCGTTTCATGAAACTCGACAAACAGAATCTCGCGAACCTGAGGTCGGACATCGCCCTGCCCGCGTACTCCCCGACCGAAACCCGCCAGGGCATCGCCCATATCGGCGTCGGCGGATTTCACCGGGCGCATCAGGCGTTCTATACCGATGCGCTGATGAACACCGGGCAAGGCCTGGACTGGAGCATCTGCGGCATCGGCCTGCGCCCCGAAGACCGCAACGTGCGGGACGCGCTGGCCGGCCAGGATTACCTCTACACGCTCTTCGAGCTGGGTGATACGCCGGACACCGAAACCCGCATCATCGCCTCGATCAGCGGCATGCTGCTGGCCGAAGACGATCCCCAGGCGCTGATCGACAAGCTCGCCAGCCCCGAGATCCGCATCGTCTCGCTGACCATCACCGAAGGCGGCTACTGCATCGACGACAGCAACGGCCAGTTCATGGCGCACCTGCCGCAGATTCAGCACGATCTGGCCCATCCGGACCGGCCGACCACGGTGTTCGGCTTCCTGTGTGCGGCGCTTGCCCGGCGCCGTGCCGAGGGCACGCCGGCGTTCACCCTGATGTCCTGCGATAACCTGCCGCATAACGGCGCAGTGACGCGTAAAGCACTGCTGGCCTTCGCCGCGCTGCTGGACGCCGACCTGCACGACTGGATCGACGCTAACGTCAGCTTCCCCAACGCCATGGTCGACCGCATCACCCCCATGACCAGCGCCGCCCACCGCCTGAAGCTGGCCGACGAGAAAAACATCGACGATGCCTGGCCGGTGGTCTGCGAGCCGTTCGTGCAGTGGGTGCTGGAAGACAAGTTCGTCAGCGGCCGCCCTGCCTGGGAACAGGTCGGCGTGCAGTTCACCGACGACGTGACGCCTTACGAAGAGATGAAAATCAAGCTGCTCAACGGCAGCCACCTGGCGCTGACGTATCTGGGTTTTCTCAAAGGTTATCGCTACGTCCACGAAACCATGAACGATCCGCTGTTTGTGGCTTACATCCGCGCTTACATGGACCTGGACGTCACGCCGCAACTGGCCTCGGTGCCCGGCATCGATCTGGAAGGCTACAAGGACACACTGATCGAGCGGTTCTCCAATCAGGCGATTGCCGACCAACTGGAGCGGGTGTGTTCGGACGGCTCGTCGAAATTCCCGAAATTCACCGTACCGACCATCAACCGCCTGATCGTGGACCAGGGCAATCTGGAGCGCGCGTCGCTGGTCGTGGCGGCCTGGGCGCTGTACCTCAAGGGCGTGGACGAAACCGGCACCACTTACCGGATCCCCGACCCGCGCGCCGACTTCTGCCAGGCGCTGGTGGCCGACGACGTGCTGATCACCCAGCGCCTGCTGGAAGTCGAGGAAATCTTCGGTCTGGCGATTCCAAGGTCGGCAGAGTTTGTGGCGGCGTTCGAGCAGAACCTGAACAACCTGCGGGAGCTGGGCGTGAGCGGCACGCTGGAAAAACTGTTGGCGAAAAGCCTTTGAGGTGCTTATGAGTTCTGCGAACTCGTCCGCCCTGTTCCTGGGTATCGATTGCGGTACCCAAGGCACCAAGGCCATCGTTCTGGACGCCGAACGCGGACAGGTATTGGGCGAAGGCTCGGCGCCCCACACCCTGATCAGCGACCACCACGGGCGCCGCGAGCAGGACGTGGGCGAATGGATCGCCGCCCTTGAACACGCCACCCGCGCAGCCCTGGCCATGGCCGGCGTTTCCGGGCAGGACATCGCCGGTATCGGTGTGTCCGGCCAGCAGCACGGCCTGGTCCTGCTGGATGATCAAGGCCAGGTGCTGCGCCCGGCCAAACTCTGGTGCGACACCGAAACCACGCCTGAAAACCAGCGCCTGCTGGAGCATCTGGGCGGTGAACGCGGCTCGCTGGAGCGGCTGGGCGTGGCCATCGCACCGGGGTATACCGTTTCGAAACTGCTATGGACCAAGGAGCAGCATCCGCACCTGTTCGAGCGTATCGACAAGATTTTGCTGCCTCACGATTACCTGAACTACTGGCTGACCGGACGCTGCTGCACGGAGCCTGGTGATGCGTCCGGCACCGGCTATTTCAACGTACGCACCCGGCAATGGGACCTGGCGCTGCTGGAACATATCGACGCCGACGGACGACTCGGCCGGGCGCTGCCCGAGTTGCTCCAGGCCGATGAAGCCGTGGGTTGCATTCGGCCCGAGGTCGCCAGTCTGTTGGGCCTCAATCCCGATGCACGAGTGTCCAGCGGCGGCGGTGACAACATGATGGGCGCCATCGGCACAGGCAATATCCAGCCGGGGTCGATCACCATGAGCCTGGGCTCATCAGGCACGGTCTACGCCTACGCCGACCAGCCGCAGGTCAGCGAACATGCCTCGGTGGCGGCTTTCTGTTCGTCGTCGGGCGGCTGGCTGCCTTTGATCTGCACCATGAACCTGACCAATGTCACCGCCACGATCCGCGAGCTGCTGGCGCTGGATATCGCAGGTTTCAACCGGGCGCTGTCCGGGGCGCCCATAGGTGCCGAAGGCGTGCTGATGCTGCCGTTCCTCAACGGCGAACGAGTACCTGCACTGCCCCACGCCACCGGCAGCATCCTGGGCCTGGACAGCAGCAACCTGACCGGGGCCAATCTGTGCCGGGCTGCGGTGGAAGGCACGACCTTCGGCCTGCGCTACGGGCTGGATCTGCTGCGGGCCAGCGGCATTGAAAGCCAGAGCATTCGGCTGATCGGCGGCGGCTCGAAAAGCGCGATCTGGCGCCAGATCGTCGCCGACATCATGGACACGCCGGTGGTCTGCCCACGCTATGCCGAAGCGGCGGCTCTGGGCGCCGCTATCCAGGCTGCCTGGTGCTGGTCGGGCGGGCACGGCGGCCGGCTCGACCTGCAGGCCCTGTGCGAGCGGTGTGTCCGGCTTGAGCCTGACAGCGAAACACGCCCCATTGCCGAGAACGTTGCGGCCTATCGGGACGTCTATCAACGGTATCGCGAGCAGGTGCAGGCGCTGTTGCCCTGATCTGCCCCCTATTTTCATGGAGCCTGTATGTTTCTCGTCTGCGGCGAAGCCCTGTTCGATATCTTCACCCGCCCCGACAACGGCGGTTCTCTCAACACGCTGGGCCTGGACGCCATCGCCGGCGGTTCGCCGTTCAATGTAGCAATCGGCCTGCGGCGGCTGGGGGTCGATTCGGCATTCTTCGCCGGGCTGTCCAGCGATTATCTGGGCCGCCGGTTGCGGGCGGTGCTGGATCAGGAGCAGGTCACGCCCGACTACCTGATCGACTTCGATGCGCCGACGACGCTGGCGATGGTCGCCGTGGCCGCCGACGGTTCGCCCAGCTACAGTTTTCGCGGCGATGGCTGTGCGGATCGGCAACTGCGCCTCGAACACCTGCCGCAGCTGGATGCCTCGGTGCGCGGAATTCACGTGGGATCGTTCTCGCTGGTGGTGCAGCCGATTGCCGACACGCTGCTGGCGTTGGTGGCCAGGGAAAGCCGGCAGCGCTTGATCAGCCTGGACCCGAACGTGCGGCTTAACCCGGCGCCGGACATTCAACGCTGGCGCAGCCAGGTTGCGGCATTTGCCGAGCATGCGCATCTGATCAAGGTCAGCGATGAGGACCTGCATCTGCTTTACCCCGATGTGGACCCGCAACAGATCGCCAAGGGTTGGTTGGGCAAACGCACTGAACTGGTGGTGGTCACTCGCGGCACCCAGGGCGCCAGCATTTTTACCCGCCACCACGGCCACTGGTCGATACCGGCGCGGGCCGTGCAAACCGCCGATACCGTCGGTGCCGGGGATACCTTCCAGGCGGCATTGCTGACTTTCCTGAGCGAGCGTCAGCTGGACACCCCGCAAGAACTGGCCGCGATGTCCCGAGAATCCCTCGACCAGATGCTGCACTTCGCCGCCGAAGCGGCCGCGCTGACCTGTACCAGAGTCGGCCCGGACCTGCCCTATCGCCATGAGCTGACATCAATGTAGGAGCGAGTGCTCGGGAAGACTGACTTCCAGGCAACGCACTTGGGCGGCCCTATTGGCCTCTTTGCGAGCAAGCTCGCTCCTGCGGTCCCAGCACAAGATGTTGTAGGGCCGAGCCTGCTCGCGAAGACTGACTCCTACAGGTCCTGTATCAGCCCGGCGAAGTCGAGACGTTCCTGGGGCATGGGCCTGGCGAAATAATAACCCTGGGCCTGGACCGTGCCGATTTCGCGCAGCAGCTCCAGGGTAGCCTGGTCTTCGACGCCTTCGGCCACGACGGTCAGGTCCAGGGACTCGGCCATGCGCACGATAGCGCGGACGATGGCCCGGCTGCGGGCGCTGGTGCTGAGTTCGAGGATGAACGACTTGTCGATCTTCAACCCACTGAAGTGGTACTGGTGAACGTAGCTGAGCGACGAAAACCCCGAGCCGAAGTCATCGAGCACCACCGACATCCCCTTGTCCGCCAGCGTGCGCATGGACTGCCGGGCCTGTTCGGGATCGGCCACCAGCGCGCCTTCGGTCAATTCCAGGCACAGCCGTGACGGCGATACACCGTGCTCGGCCAGCATCGTCAGCACTTCGGAGGCAAAGTCGGGCCGGGTGATGCTGTAGCTGGAGCAGTTCACGTGCACCGGCGGCCAGTGGGCGTTGTCCGGCTCGGCCAGAATCGAGATGACCCGTGCCAGCATGTAGACGTCCAGCCGCCCGATCAGACGCAGCCCCTCCAGCGCCGGCAGAAAACTGCCCGGCGCGACAATCCGGCCGTCCGGCTGATGCCAGCGGATCAAGGCTTCGAGAGCCAGCAGCTCGCCGGTCTTGACGCAGACGATAGGCTGGAAGTACGGCACCAACTCATCGGTGCGCTTGAGGGCGTTACGCAACGCGGCTTCCTGCTCCACCAGGTCCGACACCTCGCGGCGCAACTCCTGGTTGAACACCGCAAAGCTGTCCCGCCCGCCATTCTTGACCCGGTACATGGCCGCATCGGCGTCGCGCAGCAGGTCGGCAGGCTCGTGATGAAACTGCTGGTCGGCACCGACGATACCGATACTGCACGAGGAAAAAATCGAATGCCCGTCGATCAGGAACGGCAGGTCAAAGGCCGCCAGGATCCGCTCGGCAATCCCGACCCCGATATCCAGTGATGCGCCGACACTCAGCACCGCGAATTCGTCGCCGCCCAGGCGCGCCAACAGATCGGATTCGCGCATGCAGCTGCGCAGTCGTTCGGCGGCCTGGATCAGCAGAATGTCGCCGCAGTGGTGACCAAGGCTGTCGTTGATGATCTTGAAGCGGTCCAGATCGATGAACATGACAATCAGCGGGCTGCCGTGCAGGCAGAAATCCAGCCAGGCCGCGGCGAGCCGTTGTTGCAGATGGGTCCGGTTGGGCAGTTCGGTGAGCGAGTCGTGGAAGTTTTCGTGCTGCAGCTTTGCGTTGGCGTGGTCCAGTTCCCTCGTGCGGTCCTGGACCCGCGCTTCGAGCTGCAGGTTGGCGGTATGAATCGCCTGGGCTGCGCTGCGCCGCGACAGGGCCGTGTCGATATGCCGGGACACGAAGGTCAGCAGCTCCTGATCTCGCTGGGTGTAGCGCACGTCCTGCGAGTAGCTCTGCACCACCAGCACGCCGCGCACCTCGTCTTCCTCGAACAACGGAATGCCCAGCCAGGAAGACGAGCGGGCGTACTCCAGCTGCACTTCGATCTCGCCTTGCCGTTCGAGCGCCAGGGCATTTTCGCGGTCGATCAGGCAGGGACGACGCTGACGGATCACGTATTCGGTAAAGCCGCGCTGGCCGCGCCGCGAACGGGGCGCTGAGGCGGTGCGTTCGTCGACGTAGTACGGAAAGGTGACTTCGCCGGTGACGCTGTCGTACAGCGCAATGTAGAAGTTCAGAGCCACCAGCAATTCGCCGACGATCATGTGCAGGCTGTGGAACAGCTCGGCCATGTCACCGGGCTGGCTGGACAACTCCGTGATCTGGAACAGCGCACTTTGCAGGTGCTCGGCGCGCTCGCGGTCAGCCACCTCCTGGCGCAGCGCATCGTTGGCCGCCGACAATTGCTGGGTGCGCAGCAACACGGTCTGTTCCAGATCGGCGCGGTGCAGCAGGCGGTCCAGCGCCATTGCCACGTGCCCTGAGACGACGCCAAACAGAACGCGGTCCTCGACGCTGTAGACCCGGGACTTGTCGTAGACCTGCATGGCGAGCATGCCGAAGACATCGTCCGAGGCATTCTTGAGCGGCGCGCCCATCCAGAATTCCGGGCGCCGACCGACGCAGAAAAAGCGCTCCTGCGCCTGGGCCTGTTCGATGGCGGCGGCATCGACGAACAGCGGTTCGCCGCTGACCAGTACCTGACCGGTCATCGACAGACGGCTGCGATCCAGGTACTCGAAGGTTTCCGGTTCCATGGCCTCGGCATCGGCCCGGTCGACGTAATACGGATAGGTGATCTTGTCCAGCGACCTGTCGTACAGCGCCAGGTAAAGGTTCTCGGCGTCGATCAAGGTCGCCAGCTGGGCGTGAATGCCCCTGAGAAAGGTGCTGCGGTCGCGGGTCGAGCTGGCCAGGTAGCTGATTTCGTAGAGCACTTTCTGGGTGTTCTGCGCCCGGGCGAGCGCCACGCTTTGCAACAGGGAACCGAGCCGCAGGGCCAGTTCGGCCAGCGCCGGGTTGTCGGCCTCGGCCTGCGGGGCCAGGATCCAGCCCAGTGCGGCCTCGCCCTTGCCGGCGACCCAGCGACCTAACCCCCGCTTCGCGCAGAAGGCTTCGAAGCTCTGTTCGGCGATGTGCTCCGGCCAGTCCCCCGCGACATGGCCCTGCCCCAACAGGCAGCGCAAGTGCCCGGCGCCGTAGGCCGCCCAGCGAACCGACGGCAATTGCGGCCGGCAGGCGTCGAGCAGCTCGTCGATCGTGGTGTGCTGGGAACAGATTTCGGGGCTGGCGTCTGCGGATGTACTCGGGTCATGTTCATCGGTAGATGAGTGTGCGTCTGAAATCGCGGGCGAAACTTTCATGTAAACACCAACTCCATAAACCGACTGCGGCTATATTCCTGCGCAGCACATCGTGCTGGCAAGCAGGAACTGCGCCAGTGTCGCGATTGGGCCGTTGCCTTGCCGTTCCTTGTATCACGAACGGCACAGCTGGCACGCCGGTGAAGCGCGCCCCGTTCGCGGTCGCCTGACCGGATGGGAACACTGGTCGCATGATCATGTCGGTAACCTCCCGGAAATAAAGGCAAACCGTTCGTCTCGACACCCCCTGCAGCTCGTCTCCCGGCCATTGACATGCCCCGTTTTGGGGCGCGCAATGGTCGCTCCGGTTGAAACGGCGGAGAAACGCACATGGCTAAGATCAAGGTTTTAGCGGGTGATTTTCTTCAAGGTGATGGGGAGTATCGTTCTGGCACCATTACTCTTGTAACACCCCTTTTCCCATGGCCAGGTGTCAGCTTGAGACAGACCGACATCAGGAACATGGAAATTGCCAGCGAAGCATCAAGCACGAAAATGGAAGACGCCCTGGGGCTTGGACTGGCCGGAGCGCTCATGCTCGGACCGGTAGGCGCAGCCGCAGGCCTCATGTTCGCCGGCGAACAGAAGGAAATTACCTTCATGGCGACGCTCAAGGATGGACGCAAGTTATTGGCTGCAACGGACGACAAGACGTATCAGAAAATCGCCATGCACGTGACGACCCCTGAGTTTGCCAAAGACCTGTGAATGCCTCTTTGAGCGCCCGGCACCCCACCGGGCGCTTTCGCTTGGCTGTGGAGACGACGCCGTCGGAGGCTGAAGACTGAAGTACTCCAGAACGCAAAAAGGCCCACCTTTCGGTGAGCCTTTCCAGACCGCCCAGCAGAGCGGATTTTGTTTGGTAGGCGCGATTGGACTCGAACCAACGACCCCCACCATGTCAAGGTGGTGCTCTAACCAACTGAGCTACGTGCCTGCTGTGGGTCGGCATTCTACGGATATTGAAATGTGTGTCAATGGCTTTTTTCGCAGTAACCCTCTGAATATGCGAATTTTTATCGTGTCGCCTGCGTCCCAGCGTCCGTGAAGAGGTCGCTCAGGCCAGCGGCGCGTGGGAGCGGACTTGTCCGCGAAGAGGCCGAGATAGCCGCCGTATCTTCATCGCCTGAAAGTACGTCTTCGCGGTTAAATCCGCTCCCCCTGGTTGAGCAGGCCCGGTGGAGACCCGTTCAAGCCGCTACCTCATACAACTTCGGTGCCGCCGCTTCACCTTTTTCGAGGCTGTGACGCAGTACCTGGGCCTGCAGCGCCGCCGCATTCATGGCGCGTTCCTTGACATGGCCGTAACCGCGGATGCGCTCCGGCAGGCGCGCCAGGTTCAAGGCAGTGTGGCGATTGGCTGAATCGAGCTTGCGCAGGATCAGCTCGATATCGTCCACGTAACGCGCAATCAGCTCACGCTCCTGACGTCGCTCCACACTGCGCCCGAAGGGGTCCAGCGGCGTGCCGCGCAGGAAGCGAAATTTTGCCAGTACGCCGAAGGCCTTGAGCATCCATGGGCCGAAACTGCGCTTGCGCGGTTGATCGTGGCCGGTCATCCAGGACGGCGCCAAGTGAAATTCCAGCCGGTAGTCGCCCTCGAAGCGCGCCTCGAGTTCCCGAGTGAAATCCCCATTGGTGTAGAGCCGCGCCACTTCATACTCGTCCTTGTAGGCCAGCAGTTTGAAGTAGTTGAAGGCCACCGCTTCGGTGAGCGCCAGCGGCTGGCCGGGAAACAGTTGCGACTCGGCCTCCTGCACCCGCTGCACCAGCCGTGCATAGCGTTGTGCGTAGGCGGTGTTCTGATAGTGACCCAAGGCTTCGATATTGCTGCGCAGACGCTGATCCAGGTCGGGCTGAACGGTTTCATCGCGCTGCTCGCCGCCTTTGGCAACCGCTTCGACGGCGGCCAGGTCATGGGCCGCACGGCGCCCCCAAAGGAAAGCCTGTTGATTGAGACTGACCGCCACCCCGTTGAGCTCGATGGCCTTTTCGATCGCCGCCGAGGTCAGGGGGATCAAGCCCAATTGATACGCATAGCCAAGCATGAACAGGTTGCTGGCGATGCTGTCGCCCATCAGCCGGGTGGCCAGGTCGGTGGCCTCGACAAAATGGGTCTTCTCGACGCCGATGGCATCGATCAGGGTCTGCTTCATGGCCTGGGCGGGGAATTGCGCATCGGGGTTGCGGGTGAATTCGGCGGTCGGGGTCTGCTGGCTGTTGACCACCGCGTGGGAAATCGCGCTATCGAGCTTGGCGACTGCATCGGGACCCGACGCCACCAGCAGGTCGCAGCCCAGCAGCAGGTGCGCTTCACCGGCCGCGATGCGCACGGCGAACAGATCCTGCTGGCGCGCCGCGATGCGAATATGGCTGACAACCGGGCCGAACTTCTGCGCCAGCCCGGCCTGGTCGAGCACGCTGCAGCCTTTGCCTTCCAGATTGGCAGCAAATCCGAGCATTGCCCCGACCGTGGTCACGCCGGTGCCACCCACGCCCGGCAGCAGGATGTTGTACGGCTTATCCAACGCCGGCAGTTGTGGATCGGGCAGCCGGGCGAAAGCGTCCACCTGCCCCGGCAGCGACGGCTTGCGCAGCTTGCCGCCATGCACGGTCACGAAGCTTGGGCAGAAGCCCTCGACACAGCTGAAATCCTTGTTACAGGCGCTCTGGTCGATTTCCCGTTTGCGACCTTGGGCCGTTTCCTTGGGCAGGACCGACAGGCAGCCGGATTTGACCCCACAATCACCACAGCCTTCACAGACCGCGGAGTTGATCATCACGCGCTTTTCCAGATCGGGCATGCTGCCGCGCTTGCGGCGACGGCGCTTCTCGGTGGCACAGGTCTGCTCGTAGATGATCACCGAGACGCCTTTGAACTCCCGCAGCTCGCGCTGCACCTCGTCCAGATCGCGGCGATGGTGGAAGGTGGTGATCGGCGCGAAGGTGGTCTTGTCGGTGTGTTTGTCCGGATCGTCGGAAACCAGGGCGATCCGCTGCACGCCTTCGTTGAACACCTGGCGGCTGAGCTGATCGACCCGCAGCACGCCGTCGATGGGCTGGCCGCCGGTCATCGCCACGGCGTCGTTATAAAGAATCTTGTAAGTGATGTTGACCCCGGACGCCACGGCCGCCCGCACCGCCAGGTGACCGGAGTGGAAGTAGGTGCCGTCGCCCAGGTTCTGGAACACATGAGGGGTTTCGGTGAACGGCGCCTGACCGATCCAGGTCACGCCCTCGCCGCCCATTTGCGTGAAGGTGTCAGTTTGCCGATCCATCCAGATGGTCATGTAGTGGCAACCGATGCCGGCCAGGGCGCGACTGCCTTCCGGTACGCGGGTCGAGGTATTGTGCGGACAGCCGGAACAGAAGTGCGGCGTGCGCTGGGTGGTGAACAGCGGTGCCTGCAGGGCTTTTTCCTTGTCGCTGAGAAAGCGCAGGCGCGCTTCGATCTGCGGGCTGCTGTAGAACGGCGCCAGACGCCGGGCGATGACCCGGGCGATCATGGCCGGGGTCAGCTCGCCCAGGTTGGGCAGCAGCGACTCACCGTGCTCATCGAATTCCCCGACCACCACCGGGCGGCGATCCACCGGCCAGTTATAGAGTTGACCGGTAAGCTGGTCCTCGATGACGCTGCGCTTCTCCTCCACCACCAGAATTTCGTCCAGCCCTTGGGCGAAATCGTGAACGGAGACAGGCTCCAGCGGCCAGCTCATGCCGACCTTCAGTACCCGAATGCCGACCTGAGCACACAGGTCCTGATCGATGCCCAGCTCTTCCAGCGCCTGGCGCACGTCCAGATACGATTTGCCGGTGGTGATTATGCCCAGGCGCGGCTGCGGGGAATCGATCACCACCTTGTTGAGCTGGTTGACGCGCGCGAACGCTCGTGCGGCGTAGATCTTGTAAGTATTGAGACGCGCTTCCTGAGCCAGGGGCGGATCGGGCCAGCGAATGTGCAGGCCGCCTTCGGGCAGCTGGAAATCCTCGGGGATCTGGGTCTGGACCCGCAGCGGATCGACCTCCACCACGGCTGAAGAATCGACGTTCTCGGCGATGGTCTTCATCGCCACCCAGCAACCGCTATAGCGGGAAAGCTCCCAGCCGATGATGCCGTAATCGAGGATTTCCTGGACGTTGCTGGGGTTGAGCACCGGCATCATCGAGGCAATGAAGGCGTGCTCGCTCTGATGCGCAATGGTGGAGGATTTACAGCCATGGTCGTCGCCGGCCAGGACCAGCACGCCGCCGTTCGCTGCGACGCCGGCCGAGTTGCCGTGCTTGAACACGTCGCCGCAGCGGTCGACCCCTGGCCCCTTGCCGTACCACAGGGCGAACACGCCCTCGTATTTGCCATGGGGGAACAGGTTGACCTGCTGACTGCCCCACACCGCCGTGGCCGCCAGCTCTTCGTTGACACCCGGCTGGAAATGAATGGCGTTCTGCCGCAGGTATTCCTTGGCATCCCACAGGCTCTTGTCGAGGTTGCCCAAAGGCGAGCCGCGATAACCGGAGATGAAGCCGGCGGTGTTCAGACCCCGCGCTTCATCGCGCTGCTTTTGCAGCATCGGCAGGCGGGTCAGCGCCTGAGTCCCGGTCAGATACAGGTTGCCGGTGGCGAGACGGTACTTATCGTCCAGACGAATATCAGCCAAAGACATACGGATACCTCTGTTGTTTTTATTAGCGGTTAACCACGCGCCGAGACGGTCCACCCGGCTTTCCTGACATTAGACTGCCTGTAGTAAAGCGGCTTTTTCTTTCTAAATTCGGGCAGATCTGCTGAGATTGAACATGCTTGTTTCGATAACAATAAAAAACAGGGTCAATTCATGCAGCCAAAACTCAGCCCCATCGATCGCAAGATTCTGCGCCTGCTCCAGCACGACGCCGACCTTTCGGCGGCGGAGATCGCCGAGCGTGTCGAGCTCTCGCAATCCCCTTGCTGGCGGCGTATTCACAAACTTCAGGAAGAAGGGCTGATCGAGCGCACGGTGGCGCTGCTCAATGCGCGCAAACTGGGGCTGGGCATGACTGTCTTCGTTGATATCAAGCTGTCCGGGCACGGCCGGCTCTATCTGGCGGAATTCGAGAAAGCCATCCTTGGCCATCCGGAAGTCATGGAGTGCTACACCATGGCCGGCGGTATGGATTTCATGCTCAAGGTGGTTGCCCAGGATATCGCCAGCTATGAGCGCTTCCTGCGGGACCACCTGTTGCAACTGCCCCACGTGCAGGAGGCTCACTCCAATATCGCCATGAGCACGGTCAAGCACACCACGGAACTGCCGCTCGATTAGCGATACGGGGGACGCGCAGACGCGCAGAATCGATCCAGCGGACTTGCTGAGGGATGAATTCTTTCAATCGGGGAGAGAAAAACGTTTGACTTGCAAATGATAATGATTACTATTGCATCAGCCGGTCGCGAGACCGGCTGGATAAACCAGGAGTCTTAGGTCGGCTCCCGGATTATCTCCTCATCAGGCTAATCACGGTTTTTGACCCGGCTCTTTGGCCGGGTCTTTTTTTTGCTCTGATTGTTGCTTTGGTCCAGCTATCGCTGCTTCAGGCTAATGAAGACTGTGTTGTATCGATGGCGCGCATCATAACAAAACAGCTTGAAACATGACTATTTTTTACCACTCAAATGGCCACCACCCCGATATAAATGGCAATAGGTGTGGATTTTCACTTGAGAATGATTCTCGTATTCACTACTCTGTAGCTGTCATGGACGTTATCTATCGGCTCAAGGAAGAATTTCTATGGAAGACCCGCGGGAGAACATCATGAGTCGCCATCTTACGCCTCTGTTGCATCTGCCCTCCCTCGCAGCACAGGCCCCGGCAGCGCCGCATGTGGTCGAGCTGAGTCGCAGCCTGGCGAAACTGTCCCGGCGTACTCGCCAGGTGTTTCTGCTCAGTCGTCTCGATGACTACTCCTACACGCAGATCGCCAGCCTCCTGGACATCGATATCGCCAAGGTCGAACGCGCCATGGCCCGTGTGTTGCGTCATGCCCAGCGCCACGACTTGCTGCCCGACAGCCCGGTTCAGGACCAGGCCAATCGCTGGTATGTCCATTTGCAAAGCCCGGCGGCGACTGCCAGCCAGCGCATTGAATTTCGCCACTGGCTGGACGCCGACCCGGCGCATCTTTCAGCCTTTCAAGTCAGCGAAAGCGTCTGGCGCCAGCTTCGCGCGCCGGCCGCGCTGCTCGGCGCGTCCGGGTGGCACCACCGCAAAAGGCGCGCCGGGTTGCTCTGGTGCGTGCTGGCCGCTTTCGTCTGCAGCCTGATGATGACTGCCCAAGCCTTCAGCTGATCGGCACGCGATGCCGCGACCGGGCATTGCAGGCCCTCGATCTCATCGGCGTTCGGTGTAAAGTAGCCGCTTCATGCGGCACTTAACGCACACAGGAACGCACCGTGACCCTCACCATCAGCGCCGACTTCGACAGCGGCAACATTCAGGTTCTCGACGCCGGCGACCGGAGCCGCATCCGTCTGGCCATCCGCCCGGACATTCAAAGCCCGCATTTCCAGTGGTTTCACTTCAAGGTCGACGGGCTTGCCGTCGGTGCGCCTCACCATTTCAGCCTGGTCAACGCCAGTGAATCCGCGTTCAAAAACGCCTGGACCGGCTACCACGCGGTGGCGTCCTACGATCACCAGACCTGGTTCCGGGTGCCGTCGAGCTTTGACGGACAAGCGCTGAACTTCAGCCTTGTGCCTGACCAGCCTCAGGCCTGGTTCGCGTATTTCGAGCCGTACAGCCGCGCACGCCACGAGTGGCTGGTGGGGCAAGCACTGCAACAGCCCGACATGCAACTGCTGGCGACCGGCAAGAGTGTCGAGGGCCGCGACCTGCCGTTGTTGCGCAAAGGCGACGGGGCAGCAGGCAAACGCAAAATCTGGATCATTGCCCAGCAGCACCCCGGCGAACATATGGCTCAATGGTTCATGGAAGGCGTGATCGAACGCCTCAAGCAGCACGACGATCCGCAGATCGAACGCCTGCTGGCCGGCGCCGACCTGTACCTGGTGCCGAACATGAACCCCGACGGCGCGTTCCACGGCAACCTGCGCACCAACGCCTGCGGCCAGGACCTCAATCGCGCCTGGCAGGACAGCAGCGAAGAGCGCAGTCCAGAAGTGTTTTTCGTCCAGCAGCAGATGGCGCGGTATGGCGTGGACATGTTCCTCGATGCCCATGGCGACGAGGAAATTCCTTACGTGTTCACTGCCGCCTGTGAGGGCAACCCCGGTTACACCTCACAGCAGGCACAGCTTGAAGCGCATTTCCGGCAGCGGCTGGGGGAAATCACCGTCGACTTCCAGAGCGTCTATGGCTACGAACGCAGCGCACCCGGGCAAGCCAACATGAACCTGGCGTGCAACAGCGTCGGCGAGCGTTACAAATGCCTGTCCTTGACGCTGGAAATGCCGTTCAAGGACAACGATAACGCGCCTGACCCGCAGACCGGCTGGAACGGCAAGCGCTCTGCCCAGCTCGGCAAGGATGTGCTGACAGTGCTGTCGGAAATGGTCCCGATCCTGCGTTGAAACCCACCGCAGCCAATGAAAATGCCCACCTCACGCGTGGGCATTGTTCTGTCGGCCGGCACGTCGAAGCAGCAGCCCGGCCAGCGCCAGCAAGGCCAGCACGACGATCACCAGCCCGTACACATTGCTGGTCGCCAGCAGGCCGAACGTCCTGGCGCTGTAACCCGCCGCCAGGGCCGGCAGGCAGAACGCCAGGTAACTGAGCACCAGAAACGTCGACATCAAGCCGGCTCGTTCATGGGCATGGGCCAGCGGCATCAGCATGCGCAACGCGCCCAGAAAGCCTGCACCAAAGCCGACCCCGGCCACCACGGCGCCGGCAAAGAACACGATCAGCGTGCCGCTGTTGACCGCATACAGGATCACGCTGACGCCCAGGGCCAGGAACACCGCGCCGACCCACAAACCCAGTTCGGGCGCACGCTGGCGCAAGGTGAAGATCGACACCGCCCCGCTCAGGGTCAGCGCCGCGACCGCGATCCCGCCATGCAGCGGCGAATCCGAACCGGTGGCGGCAGCCAGCAGCGATGGGCTCAAGGACAGGAAAAAACCGCCCAGCGCCCAGGCCGCGATATCCACCGGCAAAATCAACCACAACATGCGCCGGGCCTGCACCGGGACGGCCAGAGAAGGTTTGAGGGACTTCAAGGCGCCCGGCATGCGGCTGACCGTTTCCGGGGTGCGCCACAGATAGATTGCCTGAAACACGAACGCCGCCAGCAACACCCAATACGCCAGCAGCAGAGGCAACGGTGCGTAGCTGATCAATAGCGCAGTGCCCAGCGCACCGACCGCCATGCCCAGCATCGGCGCGATACTGTTGATCAACGGGCCTTGATCCCGGTCGGTGTCCAGCAGCGCCGCTCCCAGCGCCCCGGCGGCCAGCCCGGTCGCAAAGCCCTGCACCAGCCGTGCCCAGATCAGCCAGTGAGCATCGCTGGCACAGATGAACAGCAGCATGGAACCGATCTGCAGCAGCAAGGCGGCGAAGATCACCGGGCGCCGACCCAGATGGTCCGACAGCGAGCCACCGGTCAGCAGCGCCACCAGCAGGCTTCCGGCATACACGGCGAACACCAGCGCCAGCGTACCGGAGGAGAAGCCCCACGCCAGCTGGTACAAGTGATACAACGGGGTCGGCGTGCTGGAGGCAGCAAAGAAACTCACGGTCGTGAATGCCAGGAAGCCCAGCGCCCCGCGCTGCCGCACCGCGCTGGATGGGTACTGCACTGAATCGGACATGGGTAGACTCTCCTCACAGGCAATGGCCTTGCCGACAATCACCAGATGTATGATCTGCAAAAGCTAAATCTTAGCTTTTTGAAGTGTGCAACCTGACGGCGCTTAAAGCAAATACTTTGTGTTAAGGTCCCCGCATGACCATCAAAGAACCCCTCCGCACGGGCGGTCGCAGCGCTCGTGTGCAGCAATCCATCCATCGCGCCGTTCAGGAACTGTCCGCCGAACAGCCACGTTCGGAACTCAGCGTGCCGCTCATTGCCGCCCGTGCGGGCGTGACGCCCTCGACCATCTATCGGCGCTGGGGTGACCTCACGACGCTCCTGGCGGACGTGGCGGTGGAACGTTTGCGCCCCGACGCCCCCATCGACCGTGGCAGCCTGGAACAGGACCTGCTCACCTGGAGCGAGATGTACCTGGACGACATGTCCTCGACGCCAGGCCGGGAAATGATGCGCGATGTCGCGGCCAGCCAGAGCGGCTGTCAGGGCAAATGCGCAATCATCATTCGTGAACAGTTGCAGACCATCATTGATCGCGCTCTGACCCGAGGTGAATCCTCACCCACGGCGGATCAGCTGCTGGACGCCATCGTCGCGCCGACGATCTATCGCATCCTGTACTCCGAAGCGCCGCCGACACTGGATCAGGTGCATGAATGGGTCGCAACGGTCATTGGGCGCGCTTGAGTCCGCCTTCGCCAGCCAGCCGGCTGCCCAAGAGGCACCGGGGCACAAGTTTGCCGACGACGACTGATGCATAGCCGCTATCATTGCGGCTTTGCGCGCTTACTGGCCCGATCTGACCATGCACACACTCGCAGACCTACGCGCCGGCAAGCTGGCCGGCATCACCCGACTCGACCTTTCTTGCGGCCTGAGCGAATTCCCCAGGGAAATCTTCGACCTGGCCGACTCGCTGGAAGTGCTTAACCTGAGCGGCAACGCGCTAAGCGCCCTGCCTGACGACTTGCACCGACTGGGCAAACTCAAGGTGCTGTTCGCGTCCGACAACCTGTTCACCGAGCTGCCCGCCTGCCTGGGGCGGTGCGAGCAATTGCGTATCGTCGGCCTCAAGGCCAACCGCATCGCGCACGTCCCGGCCCAGGCCTTGCCGCCCAGGCTGGGCTGGCTGATCCTGACCGACAACCGCATTGCCTCGCTGCCCGATGAACTGGGCCGTCGGCCTGAGCTGCAAAAACTCATGCTGGCGGGCAACCGGCTCACGGCCCTGCCCGCCAGCCTTGCCGACTGCCACAAGCTGGAGCTGATCCGCATCTCTGCCAACCGGCTCGACGTATTGCCGCAGTGGCTGCTGAACCTGCCGGCGCTGGCGTGGCTGGCCTACGCGGACAATCCGTTGTGCGGCGAACTGATCGACGGACCCATCCAGCCCGTTGCCTGGCAGGATCTGGAGCTGGGCCGGCGCCTGGGCGAAGGGGCATCCGGCGTCATTGAACAAGCCCGCTGGCGCACCGGCGATACGGACCGGCAAGTCGCCGTCAAGCTGTACAAGGGTGAAGTGACCAGTGACGGCTCACCGCTCAACGAAATGGCGGCGTGCATCGCGGCCGGCGAACATCCACAGTTGATCGGCGTGCTGGGCCGGATTGCCGACCACCCGCAGGGTCAGCAAGGGCTGGTGATGGAGTTGATCGCACCGGCCTTCACCAACCTGGCGGGGCCGCCAAGCCTGGAGTCCTGCACCCGGGATATCTATCCGCAGGGTTTGCGCCTTGAACTGCCGACCCTGCTGCGGCTGGCGACGGGCGTGGCCTCGGTGACCGCACACCTGCACGCCCACCACATCACCCACGGCGACCTGTACGGGCACAACATTCTCTGGCAAGCCGACGGCCGCTGCCTGTTGGGAGATTTCGGCGCGGCAGCATTTCACCCCGATGCCGCCACGGACCGGGAAACCGGCGCGGCGTTGCAACGCATCGAGGTGCGGGCCTTCGGCATATTGCTGGGGGAATTGCTGGAGCGCTGCGACGTGCAGCCGGGCGAAGCATCGCTCATCGCCGCGCTGCATCGGCTGCAGGAACAGTGCACCCAAGCCACCCCGGCCCAACGCCCGTCAATGGGCGATGTCCGGGACCAACTGCACGCCCTGTAGGTGCCAGCTTGCTGGCGAAGCGATTGCCTGGGCGCAGCGGGTGCGCCGCCTGGAAACCGTCTTCGCCAGCAAGCAGGCTCCAGCGGTTCATCGCAGGCAGATCAATCAGCCAGCCAGACCCACGTAGACGTTCTGCACGTCATCATGGTTGTCGATCGCTTCCAGGAAGGCTTCGACTTCGGCCATCTGCTCGTCGGTCAGGCCGTCGACGGTGCTTTTCGGGCGATAGCCCAGCTGCGCCGACTCCACGGTAAAGCCGAACTCAGGCAGCTTCTTGCACACCGCGTCCATGTCGGTCGGCTCGGTGAGGAACAGCGTCGCGCCCCCTTCGCCCGCTTCGCAGTCCTGGGCACCGGCTTCGATGGCGGCCTCGTCCGGATCGGCGTCAGGCGAGGTTGGCACCGCTTCGATCATGCCCTGGTACAGAAAGTCCCAGGATACAGAGCCGGCGGCGCCGAGCTGGCCCTTGCGGAACAGCACGCGAATTTCCGACACGGTGCGGTTGATGTTATCGGTCAGGCACTCGACGATCACCGGTACGCGATGCGGGGCAAAGCCTTCGTAGGTGAGGCGTTCGAAGGTCACGCTCTCGCCCAGCAGACCGGCACCCTTCTTGATGGCGCGTTCCAGGGTTTCGCGCGGCATCGACGCCTTTTTCGCCTGCTCGACGACCAGGCGCAGACGCGAGTTCATGTCAGGGTCGGCACCTGAGCGCGCAGCGATCATGATTTCCTTGGACAGCTTGCCGAAGATACGCCCCTTGGCGTTGGCTGCCGCTTCTTTGTGCTTGACCTTCCACTGTGCGCCCATGTTTTGCTCTCTTGATCCGTAGCACCCCGCCGCCGCCCCCTGCAAGGCAAGCAGGTGGCGGCAATGGCGAGGCGCTGAAAAATGGTTGCCGATGACGACGCGTCGGCGCCGCGCGCATTTTATACGCGCTGGCGGCAGATGAAACCCCCACGGTGCGCTGATCGCGCAAACGCGCGCGGCGGCCGAGGCCTCTGATCGGTGTTTCCACGCTCTATTTTGTAGTCCTTTTCTGAAAAATCCTGCAAGCATGCCGCTGGCCCTTCGCATTTCGTACCCTGCGCACCTTGAATTCCGAGGTGGGAGAACCGCGCATGGGCCACGACCAGCCAATGCCCGTCACGTTGGCGATTGCCGATTGCAGGACGGACCTGAAGGTCATCAGCTTCAAAGGCCAGGATGGCCTGAACGAAGTCTATGGGTACGACATCGATCTGATCAGCACCGACCCGCACCTGAAGATTGCCCAGTGGTCGGGATGCAATGCGTTCCTGTGTTTCGGCGCGCCGGACCATGGCGTTCATGGTCGGGTATGCGCCGCCTCGCAGCGTTATGCGGGCACCTGCCTGAGTCATTACCGCCTCAGCCTGCGGCCGGCCCTGCACCTGCTCGCCCAGCGCCGTCGGCGTCAGGTGCACCGCAACCTGAGCGTACCGGCGCTGATTGCCCGACTGTTGGAAGAACACGGCATCGAAACCTGCGACTACCGCTTCGATCACCTGGTGGGGCTTTACCCGCCCCAGCCGGCGCGGGTGCAGTACGACGAAACCGACCTGCATTTTCTCCAGCGTCTCTGCGAGGAAGAAGGCATCCACTTCCGTTTCGAGCACAGCCGCAGCCGACACGTGCTGGTGTTTGCGGATGACCCGGCAAGTTTCCCCGAGCATCTGCCGGCGCTGCACTTCGACCCCGAAAGCGGCTCTGGTGACGGGACGCCGACGCTCAGGCACCTGGCGCAGGTCTGGTCGTTGCCTGAGGCGCGGGGCGACCGGCCGATGCATATTGCGCACGCTGAGTCTGCACCCCGACCGCGCTTCAGGGACGAGCATCAAGGGCGCGCCATTAACCAGCCGTTCGACGAACCGGCGCAGGCGCAATCCGGTCTGCAGCGCCAGCGCAGCATCCGCGACCTTGAACGGCTGCGCAGCGAACGGCGTCGGGTACAAGGCCGTAGCAATCGCAGCGACCTGCACAGCGGCCGGATCGTGCTGGTGCTGGACCACCCTGACGCAGTGCTCAACGACCAATGGCTGGTGACCGGTGTCCGGCACGCGGCCAGGCAACTGCAGGTGCTGGAAGGTTTCGATCCTCACGATATTGCAGCCATCGTCGCCAGCGACCTGGTGGACGCCCCGCGCCAGGGTCAGCCCACGCTGGCGCACGGGTATCGCAACGATTTCGATGCGCTGCCCTGGGCGACGGCCTTCCGCCCGCCGCTCAAGCGCCACCGGCCACGGGTGCGCGGTGAACACAGCGCAACGGTGGTGGCCGGTGGCGTCGACCCGCAAGGTCGGGTGCTCATCCGCTACGACTGGGAGCCTGCCCATCCGCCGCGGACCGGCCTGCATGCCCATGTGTTGCGCGGCAACCAGCCCGGCCTCGACCCCCTGCTGCCCGGCGCACGGGTGCTGGTCGCCCACTTCGACGGCGATCCGGACCGACCGGTGATCTGCGGCCTGCTGTCCGGCCCGGCACACGGCGGCGGTCTGCAGCTCCATCTGGACGGTTTGCCGGTCGACACGACACCGCCGAGCCTGGAACTGGGCGCGGGCCAGCGGCTGGCCGTGCAAACCCGGCAGGCACTGACCCTGCACGGCGAACAGGCGATTCTGGAATTGAATGAACAGTGGATCGCGATACGCGGGCCACGCACCGTACACGCCTCACCGCTGACAGACAGTGTCGATGGCCAAGCCACAGGCGAGGATCTGCAGCTGACCGCAAAGCCGGGCTTGCAGGGTCTGCCGCTCGAGCATTGCGTCTGGTACATCGTGCGCATGGCCCAACCCGGACTGGAACATCTGCCACGCCTGAACCCGGACCATATTCTGTACGAGGGCGTCACCGACAAGGACGGTTATCTGGGTCTGACCAGGCAACAGCTCAGGCAGCTGGCGAAGCTGTACAACCTGACGCCGCACACGCTGTGCCTGGTTTATCCGGGCCATTGCCTGACCCTGCACGCCTGGTTCCAGCAGAACTGGACCGAGCAGCAGCGCCGGGCATTCAGGGTCAGCGGCCTTTGAACGCCGGTTCGCGTTTGGCGATAAAAGCGCTCATCCCTTCCTTCTGGTCTTCGCTGGCGAACGCCGCATGGAACACCCGGCGCTCGAAGCGTATGCCTTCCGCCAGACTGACCTCGAACGCGCGATTCACGCTTTCCTTGACCATCATGGCGACCGGCAGCGATTTGGCGGCAATGGTCGCCGCCACGGCCAGGGCTTCGTCGAGCAACCGGTCCACCGGAATGACCCTGGCTACCAGACCCGCCCGCTCCGCTTCCTCGGCATCCATGAGCCGACCGGACAGGCACAGCTCCATGGCCTTGGCCTTGCCGACCGCGCGGGTCAGACGCTGGGTGCCGCCCATGCCCGGCAGCACCCCGAGGTTGATTTCCGGCTGGCCGAACCGTGCGTTGTCACCGGCCAGGATGAAGTCGCACATCAGCGCCAGTTCACAGCCGCCTCCCAGGGCAAACCCGGCCACCGCTGCGATCATCGGCTTGCGCCGCGCCGCCACCCGGTCGCTCTCGACGAACAGGTCGTCCAGGTAAATCTGCGGGTAAGTCAGGTCGGCCATTTCCTTGATGTCTGCGCCTGCGGCGAACGCTTTGCTGGAACCGGTCAGGACAATGCAGCCGATGCCTGGGTCGCGCTCGAAACCGTCCAGCGCATGATTGAGTTCGTCGATCAGCTGCGCGTTCAAGGCATTGAGCGCTTTGGGACGATTGAAGGTCACCAGCGCGACTCGTCCTCGACACTCCGACAGAATCATCTCGTATGTCATTGATGGATATCCTTATTCAACGCTTCAAGCGACGTTATCCCTCTTCAGGACTGTTCTGGAGAACGCCGCCAGGTCTCTGTTTTACAAAGGCTTGGTCAAAGCAATTCGATGGCCATGGCTGTCGCCTCGCCGCCGCCAATGCAGATGGCGGCCACGCCGCGCTTGAGCTGCCGGCGCCGCAAGGCCGAGAGCAGGGTCACCAGGATTCGCGCGCCCGACGCACCGACCGGATGCCCCAGTGCGCAGGCACCGCCGTGAACGTTGACCTTGTCGTGAGGCAGTTCCAGGCGCTTCATCGCCACCAGCGGCACCACGGCAAACGCCTCGTTGATTTCGAACAGGTCCACATCGTCCACCGACCAGCCGGTTTTGCTCAGCAGTCGTTGCATGGCGCCGATGGGTGCGGTGGTGAACAGCCCCGGCTCATCGGCGAACGCGGCATGGCCGACGATCCGGGCCAACGGCGCAAGCCCACGGCGTTGCGCCTCGGACTGGCGCATCAACAGCAGCGCCGCAGCGCCATCGGAGATCGAGCTGGAATTGGCCGCCGTCACGGTACCGCCGTCACGAAAGGCCGGCTTGAGGGTGGGAATCTTGTCCGGCCTGCCCTTGGGCGGTTGCTCGTCCTGGCTGATCCGGCGCTGTTCCTTGCCGACCGTGACGTCCACCGCCACGATCTCGTCGTCGAACCAGCCCTGGGCGATGGCGTCCTGGGCGCGGGTCAACGAGGCCAGGGCAAAGGCATCCTGCGCTTCACGGCTGAAATCATTCTGCTGCGCGCATTCTTCAGCGTAGGTGCCCATCAGGCGACCCGGCTCGTAAGCGTCTTCAAGGCCGTCGAAAAACATGTGGTCGAGCACTCTGCCGTGCCCCATGCGATAGCCGCCCCGGGCGCGATCCAGCAGGTACGGCGCGTTGGACATGCTTTCCATGCCCCCGGCGACCACCACGCCGACGCTGCCGGCCATCAGCAGGTCGTGGGCAAGGATCGCGGTCTGCATGCCGGAGCCGCACATTTTGTTGACCGTGGTGCACAAGGTCACAGTGCTCAGACCGGCACCGAGTGCTGCCTGACGTGCAGGCGCTTGCCCCAGTCCGGCGGGCAACACGCAACCGAACAGCACCTCCTCGACGTCCTGCGGATCGATGCCGGCGCGCTCAACGCAGGCGCGAATCGCCGCCGAACCCAGCCGGGTGGCGCTCAGGCTCTGCAGTTCGCCCTGAAAGCCGCCCATGGGGGTGCGGGCAGCGCTGACAATGACAATCGGGTCTTGCTGATCAAGGGACATGATTTATCTCCTGAAGATTGTTGTTATTGGAGTCAGGTTGATCATCCTTCCGGGCGCGGCGCCAGGCAATGGTCAGATCAGGCAGATTAGCGGGTATTTGAGCGAGGATGCCTGTGAAGGCCATCGGCCGACTGGCGCGACCGGCCGAATCTACGGCCACGGACGTGGTCTGAGCCGGTATCACTGCCCAGCCCGCGGAGCCTTGCCATGCCCAGACATCCGATTCGCGCCCTGTGCGCCGCCGCCCTGCTGCTGGCATTGAGCGCCTGCGCCCTGCTGCCCAATCGCGACCCGCTGAGTATCAATGTGGTGGGGATCGACCCGTTGCCGGGCCAAGGGATGGAAGCGCGCATGGCGGTCAGGTTGCGCTTGCAGAACCCCAACGAGACGGCCATCGATTACAGCGGCGTCGCGCTGGAGCTGGAGGTCAACGATCGGCTGCTGGCCTCCGGGGTCAGCGACCAGCAAGGCCGCATCGGCCGTTTTTCCGAAGCGGTGCTGGTGGTGCCGGTGAGCATCTCGGCCTTCGCGGCGTTGCGCCAGGCAGTAGGCCTGACGCAGAGCGGCCGCCTGGACAATCTGCCCTACACCCTGCGCGGCAAACTGGCTGGCGGGGTCTTCGGCACCCTGCGCTTCGAAGACAGCGGCACTCTGAGCCTGCCGCAGGGCTATGGCAGCCACTGGTAGTCAGGTCGGCGGGCTAGCGGGCCGCCGCCATCAGCCGATTGACTTCACTGCGCACCATGTTGGCGTATTCGGGCGGGCTCATGCCGTCCAGTTCCGAACGGACCCATTCAGACCATTTGCCCTTGCGCTTGGCCCGCTCGCCCATCAGCCGCGCGGCCTCGCCCTTGGCCTTGCCCAGATTGCTCTGCCACAGGTCGAACAAGCGGGATTTTTCGTCTTCGATAGCGGCACGTTCAGGAAGCGGCCGATTGGCCAGATTGAAACTCATAGCGATCACCTACTGCTAAAAAACCGGCTGCATCTTACACCCGTGCGGGCCACTGCCGGATGGAAACCTGAACCAAAACGCTGCGGTGTCGACAGCCGTGCAACTTTTTCGGCACCGCTGAACTCCATTGGTCACTACTGCCGTCAATTGAAGGAAAACACCATGACCCGTAAAACCACCGCCCAGACCGCCGCCGATCAGATCAAGGACCAGGCGTTCAGCGAACTTCAGGCATTGATCGAAGAATCGGACAAATTGCTCAAGGACAGCTCCACCCTGGTGGGCGAAGAGGCGGAAACCCTGCGTGCGCAGGTCAGCCTGAAACTGCGTCAGGCGATGGAGTCGGTTGCCAGCGTGCGCGAGCGCACCAAGCCTGTGGTCGAAGCCACCGAAACCTACATCGGTGTACACCCATGGCAGACCGTTGCCGCGTCGGCCGGATTTGGCCTGGTGGTTGGCTTGCTGCTGGGCCGTCGTTGATCGGCCGCCGCTGAGGCCAGGCAAATGCGGACCGTGAAGGCCCGCATTTGCGAGTGTCTACTCGTTGCGCTGAATCACCGATGGCGACGTGAAGCGGTGCGATTTCGCCACCTTGGCCTGCAAGGCGACCAACTGCTCCTGGGCCTGGGCGTCACTCTCATAAGGGCCAAGCAACATCTGTTGCTTGCCGTCGATGACCACGATCACCGGCGCATAGCCGCGTTCGAGCAACCAGGCGCTGGTGTCGCTGACTGCTTCCCTGGAGTTCATCTGGATGAACCATTTCGGCCCGGCCACCTCGGAAACAGGGACCTGCGGCGCCGCCGTGCTCTGTGAAGCCTGCTGCGGCGAGGGCTGAGACTGTGCAGATTTGGAACCGCCTGCATCGCATCCGGCCAGTGCCAGTACTGCCATGATCATTACCGTCTTGCGCACGAAAGTCTGCTCCTGGTTTGAAGTGGCGCGAGTCTAGCACCGCCGCCCGGCGCTGTGCCCTGCTGCGTCGTGGTGACGCACGGCCAGTCCGGCCATCACGGCGCCACGCAGCCCCGAAGGCCGGGGGTGCGACCCTGGCGGCGATCCTGTAATCAAATATTTCATTATCAGGAAAACCGGCGATGAACGCCGACACAGTCATGAACCCGCTTTATCACCGGCTATGCTGACGGCTGGCGTTACTGCCGTGGTGTTGAATAACAGGAGTCAGTCAATGTGCAGTCGCAATCCGCTTCATTGCATCATTCCGCCCTATATCCTGGAGCATATGGCGCTTTCCGGCGAAGGGCCGCTGAGTGCCCGCGCCCTTGCCAACCTCACCAGCAGCTCGGCCTTCGTCGCCTCACGCCTGACCGCCCGCGTCATGCCGACCATGCTGGCGGTGCAATCGCCGGATGGCGGCAAGCACCGCATGGTCTATGACGCGCAAGGCACCGACAACCTGCCGGGCACGCTCAAGCGTTCCGAAGGCGAGCAAGCGACCGGCGATGCCGCGCTAGACGAAGCCTTCGACGGATCGGGTGACGTCTACGACTTTTATCTGGAACTGTTCGAGCGCAATTCCCTGGATGACGCCGGCATGAGCCTGGTGTCCACGGTGCATGTGGCGGAGGTTGGCTTCGACGGCGAGGCGGTGCCGCTCAATAACGCCTATTGGAACGGCAGCCAGATGGCCTACGGTGACGGCGACGACATCGTGTTCAAGCGCTTCACGGGCAGCCTGGAAGTGATCGGTCACGAATTGACCCACGGCGTCCAGGCCTTCAGCTCCAACCTGGAGTATCAGGGGCAATCCGGGGCCCTGAATGAACACTTCGCCGATGTGTTCGGCATTCTGGTCCGCCAGTGGAAAGACGGCACCAGCGCCGAGCAGTCCAGCTGGCTGATCGGCAGCGAGCTGCTGGTCCCGGCCCCGACACGACGCGGGATTCGCGACATGGAATTCCCTGGCACGGCGTACACTGACGACCCTGAGCTGGGCGACGATCCACAGCCGGCGCACATGGCCGACCTGTACACCGGTGCCAAGGATCGCGGCGGCGTGCACATCAACTCCGGCATCCCCAACCGCGCGTTCGTCCTGGCTGCCAAGGCACTGGGCGGCAATGCCTGGGACATCGCGGGCCGAATCTGGTATGAAACCATGCTGCAACTGCCGGCGGACTGTCAGTTCGTGGAGTGCGCCAGGACCAGCATCAAGGTGGCCGGCGACCCGCGCTTCGGTGCAACGGCGAAAAAGGCGGTCCAGGCGGCTTGGAAAAAGGTCGGCATGACCGTTTGAACCACAAGAGGCCTGCCCCATGAAAGTCTGTCTAGTGCAATCCGGTGGTTTCGTCGGCGCCATCCGGCGCTGCGAGGTCGATACCACCACCCTGGAAGCGCCGGAAGCCGAAACGGTCCGGCGGTTGGTGGAAGAAAGCGGATTGCGCCAGTCCGGGCAGGCGTTGTCGGACCAGGCAGCCGACCTGAAGCAGTACGAACTGACCATCGAGGATGAGACTCGCGCCATCTGCCTGACCTTCGATGACCACAACGTGCCCCAGTCCGCCAGGCAACTGCTGGGCTACCTGCAAAAACGCGCGATGCCGGGAAAAAAAACCTTGTAGGGGCCAGCCTGCTGGTGAAGGGCCTGCCCCGACGGTACCTCCACCGCGTCGGCACCGCGCTATTCGCCAGCGAGGTGGCTGCTGGGGAAATCGCAGCGACTTCGACATAATGGCGCAATGACACTGGAACGACCGCGTTCGCCTGCGGTCCATCCTTCATCCGGCCGTGCCTGGCCGTGACACATAAAAAAATGCCTTCGTAACGTGAAGCAGGTATCGTTCCGTGCCGCGCGGCAGCACAACCCACAACAGCATCAACGGCGTCCATGACCACTGAGCATTCCCCAGCCCATTCTCAAGGCCTGATCATTTGCGAGCATTGCGACTCGCTCTATGAAGCAGTGCCGCTCAAGCCCGGTGAGTCGGCCCATTGCCTGCGTTGCCACGCCTTGCTGGGGCGCGGGCACCGGCTGAGCATCGAACAGCTGCTGGCGCTCACCGTGGCTGCGGCGCTGCTGTTTCTGTTCGCCAACCTGTTTCCGGTGATCAGCATCAATATGAAAGGCCTGACCAACGAAGTGACGCTGTGGCAATCGGTCGAAGCCCTGGCCCAGGGGCGCATCACGCTGATCGCGCTGGTGGCCGGACTGTCGATCATCTTTGCCCCGCTGTTGCAGATCGCCCTGCTCTTCTGGGTGCTGTTGCACGCTCAGCAAGGCGTCGTCGCTCCGGGCTTCAAGACGTGCATGCGAGCGCTGGAGCACCTGCGGCCCTGGAGCATGCTGGAGGTGTGCATGCTCGGCATCCTGGTGGCGATCATCAAGCTGTCGGGGATGCTCGATGTGCACCCCGGCGTCGGCCTGTGGGCCATGGCCATGCTCATGGTGCTGATTCTGCTGATCGCCAACCGCGACATTCGCCGCCTGTGGGATGAACTGGGAGTACGTCCTTCATGAACGGCGTTCCCTTTGCAGGCGAAAGCCGGCTGTGCCTGTGCCATATCTGCGGCTATGCCTGTGATGAAGGCGTCAGCCAGTGCCCGCGCTGCGATTCGGCTGTGCACCGACGCAAGCCCGACAGCATCAGCCGCACCTGGGCATTTCTGATCGCCGGGCTGATTTTCTACATTCCGGCCAACGTCCTGCCGGTGATGTACACCACGCTGCTGGGCAACAGCAGCCAGAACACCATCATGAGCGGCGTGATCGAGTTCTTCAAAAGCGGCTCGTGGGACATCGCGGTACTGATCTTCATCGCCAGCGTCGTGGTGCCCTGCGTGAAATTCCTGGTGCTGGGCATGTTGCTGATTACCTGCCAGCGGCGCAGTCGCTGGGCAATGGTCGAACGCGCCAGGCTCTATCGCTTCATCGAACTGATCGGCTACTGGTCGATGCTCGATGTGCTGGTCGTGGCGCTGGTGGCGTCTCTTGTGCAGTTTCGTGAGCTCAGCACCATCGAGCCGCGTATCGGCATTCTGTTTTTTGGCTTGGTAGTGGTGATGACGATGTTCGCCGCCATGAGTTTCGATCCCCGGCTTATCTGGGATGCAGAGGTTGAAGATGTCCGACAGTAATTCCCCTTCGACGCCTGCGCGTCCTGAAGTCAAACGGCGTCGTGTGCGCGTCTCGCTGATCTGGCTGGTGCCGATCGTGGCGGCGGTGATCGGCCTGTCCATGGCTTTTCACGACTGGATGAACCTCGGCCCGCGGATCACCGTGAGTTTCCTGACGGCCGAAGGCCTGGAAGCCAACAAGACCCAGGTCAAGTACAAGAACGTGGTGATCGGCATGGTCACCGAGATCAGCCTGAGCGACGACCGCACCCACGTGCTGGCCACCATCGAACTGAACAACAGCGCGGGACCGTTCACGCGGGTCGACAGCCAGTATTGGGTGGTGCGCCCGCGCATCGGCGCCCATGGCGTGTCCGGCGTGGATACGCTGTTGTCCGGCGCGTTCATCGGCGCCGACGCCGGCAACTCGGAAGACACCAAGACCGACTTCACCGGCCTGGAAACCCCGCCGCCGGTGACCTTCGGCGAAAAGGGCAAGCGTTTCACGCTGCACACCGACGACCTCGGCTCGCTGGACATCGGCTCGCCGGTGTACTTCCGCCGTATCCAGGTTGGCCAGGTGGTGTCCTACAACCTGTCCCAGGACGGCAAGGGCGTCGATCTGCAGATTTTCATCAACTCGCCCAACGACCAGTTCATCACCACCGACACCCGTTTCTGGAACGCCAGCGGCGTCGATGTCACGGTCGGCGCCACCGGCCTGAAGGTCAATACCCAGTCGCTGACCTCGATCCTGTCCGGCGGCATCGCCTTCCGGGAACCCAACTGGAGCCCGGACGCAGTGCCCGCCGAGGAGAACGCCGAGTTCAAGATCTTCGACGATCAAGCCACTGCCATGGCGCCGCCCGACGGCGAGCCTATTTACGTGCGCATGCGCTTCAATCAGTCGCTGCGCGGCATGGCAGTCAATTCGCCGGTGGAATTCGTCGGCGTCAATATCGGCCGCGTGGTATCGGTTGACTTGGACTATGACCCGGCCACCAAGACCTTCCCTGGCATTGTCGGCGCAGTCATTTACCCCGACCGATTGGGCATCGCCCAGGCCAAGATCGAGGAACTGGCCGGCACCGGCAGCGAAGAGGAGAAATCCGCCAGGGTGCTGGGCATGTTCGTCAACGCCGGGCTGCGCGCCCAGGCCCGTACCGGCAACCTGCTCACCGGCCAGCTGTACGTCGCGCTGGATTTCGACCCCAAGGCGAAAAAGATCGCCTTCAATCCCAAGGCACGCCCAATGGAAATCCCGACCGTACCGGGTAGCTTTGACAAATTGCAGGAGCAATTGCAGGCGTTCGTCGACAAGGTCAGCCGCTTGCCTCTCGATGAACTGGCCGGCAACCTCAACGGCAGCCTGAGCGAGTTGCAGAAAACCCTCAAGCAGGTCAACGGCACAGTGCTGCCGCAGATGCGTGGCACGTTGCAGCAGGCGCAGAAAACCCTCGGCACGGCCAATGACGCACTGGGCGAAGATTCTCCAGGGCGCCAGCAGTTGGGCCAGGCCATGGAAGAAGTGCAGCGTACCGCACGCTCGGTGCGGGTACTGACCGACTTCCTCAGCCGTCATCCCGAAGCGCTGATTCGCGGCCGCACCAGCGAGGCGGCGCCGCGCTCGTTCAACGCTCCCTCGTCGTCCCGTGCCATTGAACTGGAACCCAACCCATGAACCTGCGCCTTACCTCCATCCTGTTGGCCGCCACCCTGGGCCTGGCCGCCTGTTCGTCACCGCAGACCCGCTACTACACGCTGATCGCCCCGATGAGCGAGGCCGGGTCTTCGTCCGGGCAACCGGCTGCGTTCCAGTTCGAGATGCTGCCGGTGCTGATGCCGGTCCAGGTCGACCAGCCGCCGCTGGTGGTGCGCCAGGGCAACGGCAGCCTGGGTATCCTTGATACCGAACGCTGGGGTTCGCCGCTGGGTGACGAATTCCACGACGCACTGACCGCCCAGCTTGAACAGCGCTTCGGCGGCCGTGACATGGCCGGGCTGCCCAAGGACAGCGGGCGCCCGGTCATGTCGGTGCGCACCGACGTGCGTCGCTTCGAATCGGCACCGAACAACTATGCGTTGATCGACGTGGTGTGGACGCTGAGCCTGCGCAACGGCGACGCGGTGGCCGGCAGCAAGCGCGCCAACCTCACTTGCAGCAGTGTCATCAACGAGCCGGCCGGTGAAGGCATGGACAACCTGATCGTCGCCCACCAGCGGGCTGTCGCCAAACTGGCGGACGCCATTGCCGATACCGCCGACCGATGGAGCCGCAACACCGGCGCACGCTGTCGCTGAACCGATTTGGCCCTGATCCGGCGTCAGGGGGGAACGGCGTCTTGACCTGAAACTGGCGCCGCCTGTCGCCCGCTTGGCGCGAAGGACTCTCATCAAGGTCAAAGTAGTAGCTAAATCGGTACAAGTTCGTACAACTCCGTACCACTTCATCGTTGCGTTTGGGTACAATGTGCCATCATCCAACAGGGTGCCGGGCCGATTGTGTAGACATGTTGTAGGCGCACCTTTTCCCTCTGTCGCAGGCTTTCAAGTCGGCGCCGGGTGCGCCTGTTCTTCCCTTGAAGTCGATGTTGCCGGCGTGCGGCCGACGAGCAATTTTTCAGGAGTGACGAATGACTGGTATAGGCCCCCGGCTCAAGCGAGAAAGGCTGAGGCTGAAACTCTCACAAAGCGCAATGGGCGCCATCGGTGGGGTCGAGACCAACGCCCAGGGCAATTACGAGAACGGTATCCGCTCGCCTCGGGCCGACTACCTTTCCCGCATCTCCGCCGCAGGTGTCGACGTCACCTATGTGGTGACCGGCTTTAGCCGGGAACGCTCGATCTCTTCCAATGAAACGCTGCCCCTCGACAGTCCGGAACTGCTCAACCTGGCCATCAATCGCCTGCACGGCAGCCTGCACGAAGTGACCCAGAATCTTTATCACATGGCTCGCCTGGTAGATGCGCGCAGTCAGGGCGCCGATGCCGACAAGTCGCAACTGGAACACATCAAGGTCGATGCCGAAGCCATCACCATCGCGGCCGTGCGGTTGATCTACATGACGTCACGGTTGATCTGAGCCCTTTCGGTCAGCCGCGTGGCGGCCGATACGGCGCCTGCGCCCAATGCGACTATGCTCAAGGGTTGTCAAGCGAGCGCTCCCGACGCCGGGCCTTTTCGTCCAATCCGTGATGAGCCTTGGACGCCTCACACCGTTGCCCGACTTGCAGTGCAGGATCCTCGCATCCTCAATCTGCCACGACAGGTAACGACTCATGAACACCCTGGATCTTCAAGCGCTCAAGGAGCGCCAGCGCGAAGCCTGGAGCAGCGGCGACTACGCCCTGATCGGCACCACCCTGGCCATCACCGGCGAACTGTTGGCCGAGGCCTGCGACCTGCGTTACGACGAAACCGTGCTCGACGTCGCGGCCGGGAACGGCAACGCCACGCTGGCGGCGGCGCGACGGGGCTGTGTGGTCACCTCCACCGATTACGTCTGCGGGCTGCTGGAACGAGGTCGGGAACGCGCCCGGGCCGAGCATTTCGATGTGACCTTCCTGGAAGCCGACGCGGAAAACCTGCCTTATGAGGACGCCAGTTTCGATGCGGTGTTGTCGACTTTCGGCGTCATGTTCACGCCTGATCAGGTCCGCGCTGCGGCACAGCTCTCCCGGGTTTGCCGTCCGGGCGGTCGCATCGGCCTGACCTGCTGGACGCCGGAGGGCTTCATTGGCCAGATGTTCAAGGTGCTGGGCCGCTACGCACCGCTGCCCGCCGGGGTCGCTTCGCCCTTGCAATGGGGAGTCGAATCCCACCTGCAGAAATTGTTCGGCGCCGATGCCCACGCCATCGACACGACACTGCGCCAGTTCAACTTCCGCTATCGCTCGCCCGAGCACTTCGTGGATATCTTCCGTCGCTGGTACGGTCCGGTGCACAAGGCGTTCGGCAGGCTGGAGGAAGAACAGGCCAGTGCATTGCAGACCGAGCTGATCGAACTGATTTCGCGCATGAATCGAGCCGGGCCTGACTCGTTGGTGGTGCCGTCGGATTATCTGGAGGTGGTGGTTCGCCGGGCTTGACGGGCTTGAGTTCGCCTTCGCCAGCAAGCGGGCTCCTACAGGCATTCGATGCAATTGTAGGTACCCGCTTGCTGGCAAAGCGGCGAGCCGGGACTGTCAGCGGCGTTTCATGCGGTCGATGATGACCGCCAGCAAAAGAATCGTGCCGCGAATCACATATTGGTAGAAGGTGTCGATGTTCTTCAGGTTCATGGCGTTTTCGATGATCGCCAGAATCAACACCCCGGCGATGACGTGGCGGATCATGCCGATCCCGCCGCTGAGCGAGACGCCACCCAGCACGCAGGCGGAAATCACCGTCAGCTCGAAGCCCTGGCCGATCATCGGTTGGCCCGAGGTCATGCGCGAAGCGAGGATCACCCCGGCCAATGCGCCGATCAAGCCGTGGACGGCAAAGATGATGATCTTGGTCCGATCCACGTGTACGCCCGCCAGCAACGCCGCTTCCTGATTGCCGCCGATGGCCATGGTGTTGCGGCCGTAAGTGGTGTAGTTGAGCAGCCAGCCGAAAAACACGAAGCAGGCGATGGTGATCAGGATCGGCACCGGCACGCCGTACAGCTGGCCGTTGCCGAACACGAAGAAGTCTTCGTTGGACACCCCGACCGCCTTGCCGTTGGAGAAGATGTAGGCCAGGCCGCGCACGATCTGCATGGTCGCCAGGGTCGTGATCAGCGCGTTGATGCGCAGTTTGGCGATCACGATGCCGTTGATCAGGCCCACCACCACACCCATCGCCAACGCTGCGCTCACGCCCAGCACCACGCTGTCGGTGTCACGGATGACAATGCCGGCGATGACCCCCGCACAGGCGATCACCGAACCGACCGACAGGTCGAAGTGGCCGGACGCCAGGCAGTACAGCATGGTGCAGGCGGCAATGCCGACGGTGGAAATCGCCAGCCCCAGGCCGCGCATGTTCAATGGCGACATGAAGTTATCGATGAATACGGCACAGAGCACAAAGATGCACAATGCCGCCAGCAACATGACCCATTCATCGACGAACCGGCGCAGGTTCAAGCCCTGGCGGGGAGCCCGCAGGCTGGTTTCGGTAGACATACGCACCTCTTTCTTATTGTTCATGGTCGCAGACCGTGTTTAGCCGCGCGTGCGTGGCAAAGCCAGTTGCAAGAGTCGCGACTCGTCAGCCTCGTCGCGGTTGAGTTCACCGGTGATGGCGCCTTCGCTCATTACCAGAATCCGGTCCGAAATCCCCATCACTTCCATCAGGTCGCTGGACACCACGATCACTGCGATGCCCTGTTCGGCCAGGTTATGGATGATCTGGTAGATCTCGGATTTGGCGCCGATGTCGATGCCACGGGTCGGTTCGTCCAGCAGCAACACTTTCATCGGCATCGACAGCCAGCGGCCGAGAATGGCCTTCTGCTGGTTGCCGCCTGACAGGTACATGATCTGTTGCTCGGGATTGGGCGTCTTGACGTTCATCGACTGAATCTGTTCGCGCGCGTTGTCGCGCTCCCAGCGGCCCTGAATCAGGCAGCCCAGGTTCACATGGCGAGGCCGCGCGCCAATGTTGATGTTCTCCGCGACACTGGACAGCGGCACGATGCCTTCCTTCTTGCGGTCTTCCGGGCACAGCAGTATTCCGGCGGCAATGGCGTCGCGGGGAGACTTGAGGTTCAGCGCCGCGCCGTCCAGCTGCAAGGTGCCGGCCTTGATCCGCTCCAGCCCCGACAACAGGCGGAACAGCTCGGTCCGCCCGGCGCCCACCAGGCCGAAGAAGCCCAGCACTTCACCCTTTTGCACGGCAAAACTGACCGGTTCCTGCAGGCCCGGCCCCAGCAGGCCGGTGACCCGCAGGCTCGGGCCTTGATGCGGACGCGCCCGGTAATTGTAGATGTCCTGGATATCGCGGCCGACCATGCAGGTCACCAGCCGGTCGTGATCCAGGTCCGCCATCTGCTCGAAGGTGCGCACGAAACGCCCGTCCTTGAATACCGTGACCGCATCGCAGACGCGAAAGATCTCCTCCATGCGGTGCGACACGTACAGGATCACCCTGCCCTCGTCTCGCAAGCGGACGATGATCGCCATCAACCGATCGATTTCCCGCGCCGAGAGGCTGCTGGTGGGTTCATCGAAGGCGATGACGTGGGCATTGCGCGACATCGCCTTGGCGATTTCCACCAGCTGGCGCTGTCCCAGGGACAAATCGCCCAGCCGCGTGCCCGGATCGATTTCGTCGGCCAGGCCCTTGAGCAATTGACCCGCGCGCCGCAGCAATGCGCCGCGGTTGATCAACCCGAAACGATTGGGCATATGGCCCAGCAGCAGGTTTTCAGCCACGGTCATTTCCGGCACCAGATGCAGTTCCTGGTGGATCACCGCCACGCCTGCCGCGATGCTGTCGGCGGTGGATTTGAAGTGGTGAGTCTGTTCACCGATCTGCAGGGTGCCGCTATTGGGCTGGTAGGAACCGCCCAGGATCTTCAGCAGCGTGGATTTGCCCGCACCGTTCTCGCCCATCAGGGCATGCACGCTGCCCGGCCGCGCTTCGAAACTGATGTCGGACAATGCCTTCACACCGGGAAAGCTCTTGCCGATGCCGTTGAAGCGCAACGCACCGCCCGCCGGTTGTAACTCGATAGCCTGTTGCATGACTCTTCCTCTTCGCCTGGCCCTGCTGGCATGAGTTCGCAGGAATAAGGGGCCTGGAGCCAGGCCCCTTGCTTACCTCACTTCCAC
Organism: Pseudomonas sp. v388; assembly: GCF_003935425.1. Lineage (GTDB taxonomy): Bacteria > Pseudomonadota > Gammaproteobacteria > Pseudomonadales > Pseudomonadaceae > Aquipseudomonas. The sequence goes on along the minus strand of NZ_RHQN01000008.1, from coordinate 232,335 downwards.
AGACCGATCTTGGTCAGCACTTCCTGGAAGTTGGCGCGAGTGATCAGTGTCACGTCGTCCATCGCGGTGTACTTGGGCGGCTCCTTGCCGGTAGTGACCCACAGGAACATCTGGTAGGCCGTGTCGTAGCCTTCCTTGTCCGGGCTGGGCAGCATCGAACCGTGGAAGCCGCTCTGCTTTTTCTTCAACTCATCGATCGCGTCAGTGCCATTGATGCCGATGCCGATGACGTTGGCCGGGGCAAAACCGTTGGAGGCCGTGGCGCGCACGCCGCCGAGCACGGTGTTGTCGTTCATGCCGCCGATGATCAGGTTTTTGGCACTGCCCGGCAATTTCGGAAGCGCCGAACTGGTGGCGTCCATGCTGCCCGGTACGTCGAGGGTTTTCTGCGCCGTGAACAGGATCTGGTTTTCCGGCAGGCCGGCTTTCTTCAGCGCATCCACCGAACCGTCGGTGCGCTTCTTGCCGGTATCCAGTTCGTTGTAGGTGTTGATGATGGCGTAGGTTTCTTTCCAGTCCCAGTTGCGATTCTTCGCCTCGGCGGCCATGGCCTCGCCCTGTTTCTGGCCCACCTCGAAGGCCGCCATGCCCAGGTATGGCACGTCTTCCATGAAGTTGCCCTTGGCATCGACGAAACGGTCATCGACCGCCATGACTTTCAGCCCGTTGGCCTTGGCCTTGGCGACAATCGCCGGGCCCAGGGATACATCCGGCGGGCAGATCACGAAGCCCTTGGCGCCATTGGCAGCCAGGTTATCGATGGCGGCCAGGGTTTTCTCGCCATCGGGAACGGCGATCTTGAGCACTTCGAAACCATGCTCCCGGCCGGCTTTCTCGGCAAAGGCCCATTCGGTCTGGAACCAGGGTTCTTCGGCTTGCTTGACCAGAAAGCCGATCTTCACTTTCTCGGCGGCGAACAGGGCGCCACTGCTGCCCAGAATGGCGGTGGTGACAGCGGCACAACACAGGGAACGAATCCCGTGACGACTCAACATAGCTAACTCCTTATTGTTATTGAATAGCTACAGCGTTCAGCGGTGAGAGGACGGGTGTCGCTCGTCGCCGACCGCAACCCGTGAAATAGTCATACCATATTGCGAAAGGCGGCAATGTAACCGAGTGTCACTCGTGGTAGAGCACTGATCGGCCGCCGTCGATCATGATGCAACTGGCGTTGATGAAAGGTGCTTCATCCGTGGCCAGAAACAGCGCCGTCATTGCCACCTCGACCGGCTGACCGATCCGTCGCGGCGGATGCAGATCAAACGCACGCTGCCGCTCGGCCTGAGGATCATCGAAGCCATTCCAGTAATCGACGTTGAGCTGGGTTTCGATATAGCCCGGCGCAATGGCATTCACGCGAATGCCCTTGGGTGCGTATTCGATGCCCAACGCCCTGGTCAACCCCAGCAGGCCATGCTTGGCCACCGGATACGGAAAACAGCCTGGAATGATGTGACTGGAATGGGTCGAGGCGATGTTGATGATGTTGCCCGCGCCCTGCTCGATCATTCTCGGCAGCACGCTGCGACAGCCGTACCAGGCGCCGTCCAGATCGATGGCGAAACAGCGTTTCCAGTCTTCATCGGTCATTTCCAGTGGATCGCGGAACACGTTGACCCCTGCGCAGTTGATCAGCACGTCGACGCGGCCGAAGTGCTCCAGCGCCAGATTGACCATGGCACGCCAGTGATCCTGGCGAGTGACGTCGACGGTGACGGCCTGGACCTCGGCGCCCTGCTCTCGCCAGCGCGCAGCCAGGATTTCCGCCTTGTCGCCCTGCACATCGCTGATCACCAGCCGGGCCTGCTGAGCCTGGAAGCAGGCGACAATGGCTTCGCCGATGCCTTGTGCCGCACCGGTCACCAGCACCACCTTGCCCTTGAGACGCTCGCCGCGTACCGGTTCGGGAGCCGGCGGCAAAGTCAGGGGTAATGCCATGTTCGTTCCTCCTGGAAGCAAGCCACTCGTTCAGCCGGCGAAACGGCGGCTGGGCAAGCCGCTCACCCCGACCTGCGCCTCGAGCACCGCGCCGTCGAACGTGCCATGAGCATCGGCGGGCGCGGCGCTGGTGACGTACAGGGTTTGCAGGTCGGGTCCGCCGAAAACGCAACTCGTCGGATGGCTGACCGGCAGCTCGACGACGCGGTCCAGGCTGCCATCCGGCGCAAAACGCAGCAAACAGGCGCCGCCCCATCGGGCGTTCCACACATAACCATCGGCGTCCATGGCCGAGCCGTCCGGCGAACCGCGTGACTGCCGGTCGGCCCAGATCGAGCGCTCGCCTAGACTGCCGTCGGCCTGCAGCGGATAACGATAGATGACCTCGTCCAGTGTGTCGGCGCAGTAGAGTTCGTCCCCCGCCGCGTTCCACAGTAACGTGTTGACGATGCCCTGGCCTTCCAGCAAGCGGGTCACGCTGCCGTCGCCCTCGACACGGGCCAGCGCGCCGGAACGCCGGGTCAGCGGCAAGTCACCGCCGTGGGCATCGAGGTTGTTCTGCATGCTGCCGACCCACAGCCGGCCCTGGTCGTCGCAGCGGGCTTCGTTGGCGCGATTGCCCGGCGTCGGGTCGGCCACGCACAGGCGTTGCAGGCTTACCGTCGGGGAATCCAGGTCGAGGCGATAGACACCGCTGGCCAGCGTCACCAGTGCGTCGCCACGCTCGGTAGGAATGAATGCGGAAACCGGCTCAGGCAGACGCCATTGGCGGTATTGGCCCTCGACCAGTCGGCAAGCCAGACGTGCGGCGATGTCGACCCAGTACAGGGTTTGTTGCGGGCCGTCCCAGAACGGGCCTTCGGCCAGCATGAAACGGTGCTCGGAAACCGGCGACCATTGCATGGTGATGTCCTTTTTTATTGTTGTAGGGCACGCGTCATCGTCCCCGTTGGCGGCGACTTGCGTTCATGCCGGCGTTGCCACGGCACCATTACGGCGAGCCGTTGCCGAAAACCTTGGCCGGGCTGCAAACGCTCGGACTACTAAATAGTATTACGATTTATTTTTCAAGCAGCATTTAATCGACTATAAATCCTTTCATCGGATGAAATCCGATCAAATAGTATGACCAATAAGTCAGGCGCGCCTGCACCCTGCGCGTTCAGGGCGATGCGCCGGCCTTTCACAACAACAATAAAAGCGGGTAGAACAGATGAAAAAGCAGGTTCTTATCAGCACTTTCGGACTGTCTTTGATGATCGCCACCCTCACCGCCCATGCCGCGGCCCTGTCCAGCGAACGCAGCACCTTCGGCACCTTGCCCGATGGCACTGCCGTGGAAAAATACACCCTGAGCAATAGCAACGGCCTGCAGGCCAGCATCATCACCTACGGCGCAACCCTGCAGTCGTTGCTGATGCCGGACAAGAACGGCAAGGTCGAAGACGTCGTGCTGGGTTTCGATGACGTCAAGGGTTACCAGGACAACGGCACCGTGTATTTCGGCGCGACCATCGGACGCTTCGGCAACCGGCTGGCCGGCGGCACGTTTGAACTCGACGGCAAGACCTATCGCGTGCCGCTCAACGACAAGACCAATGCCCTGCACGGCGGCAGCCAGGGCTTCGACAAGCGGATCTGGAAAGCCGAGAGCATTCGTTCCGACGACGCGGTCGCGGTGAAACTGAGTTACCTGTCGCCCGACGGCGAGATGGGCTTTCCCGGCGCGCTGCTGACGGAAGTCACCTACAGCCTCAACGACCGCGACGAGCTGAAAATCGATTACCGGGCCACCACTGATAAACCGACGGTGCTCAACCTGACCAATCACAGTTACTTCAACCTGGCCGGCGCCGGCAACGGCGACATTCTCAAGCAGGTCGCCACCCTGCACGCTTCGCACTACACGCCGGTCAACGAGAAGCTGATTCCGACCGGCCAACTGCCCGCTGTTGCCGGAACGCCGCTGGACTTCCTCACTCCCACCGCGTTCGGCAAGCACATCAAAGACAACCATCCGCAACTCAAGTTTGCCGAGCCTAAACAAGGCGGCTTCGACTTCAACTGGGTGCTGGACACCCAGGGCGACGTGACCAGACTGGCCGCCGAAGTCAGCGATCCGCAGTCGGGCCGCCGCCTGCAATTGTTCACCACCGAACCGGGCGTGCAGCTCTACACCGGTAACTTCCTGGACGGCAGCATCCATGGCAAGGGCGGCAAACAGTATCCGCACTGGGGCGCGTTTACCCTGGAAACCCAGCACTACCCGGACGCCCCCAACCAGCCTGGCTTCCCCAGCACTCGCCTTGATCCGGGCAAGACTTACACCCAGACCACCGTGTTCAAATTCCTCAGCAGATAATGCGTTCTGTCGCACAGGCCACGATTCGTGGGCCTGTGCGCTGAAAAACGTCTTAAGCTGAACCGGTCGACATCTGAGCAGTACGACATCCCACACCTCCAGCTACCTGAGGATGATGACATGTCCACTCAGTTCTCCGATCACGACACCCTCGAACGCGTCAAAGACCCCTCTGCCGCCACCCGCTCCGCCCCTCGACACCCTCCGGCCGTGGATCACGCTCGCCTGGCGGCGCAATGGCTGGCATGCGAAGAGTGCATTGCCGCATTGAGGGTTGCCGATCCCGGCCGCGGACGCTTCAGCCCTTTGCGCGAAACCATCGAACCCGACGCGCCGCAACACTGGACGCCCACCGCGAGGCGCAACCAGACCATTGACCAGTTGTGCAGAGACCACCGCTTGCTGCTGGCCATCCACGCCGAGCGGGTCATCTGGCGACGCCCTTACAGCCCGCGGGATTGACGCCTGCCATTCATCGGCCACCAGGGCTGCGACAGCGCTGACGCTTGTAGTGACGCATGCGACCCTATACTGTACATGCAAACAGTAGCGGGTATTTTCATGCAGCTTATCGACAAGCTCAGCATTCTGGCGGACGCCGCCAAGTACGATGCTTCGTGCGCCAGCAGTGGCGCGCCGAAACGCAGTTCGCAAGGCAAGTCGGGGCTGGGCTCGACCAATGGCATGGGCATCTGCCACAGCTATACGCCGGACGGCCGCTGCGTGTCGCTGCTGAAAATCCTGCTGACCAATTTCTGCCTGTACGACTGCCAGTACTGCGTCAACCGCCGCTCCAGCGACGTGCCGCGCGCGCGCTTCAGCCCCGAGGAAGTGGTGACCCTGACCCTGGACTTCTATCGGCGCAACTGCGTCAGCGGGCTGTTCCTGAGTTCCGGCATCATTCGCTCGGCGGACTACACCATGGAGCAGTTGGTGGAAGTCGCCAGGCTGCTGCGCGAGGTCCACGAATTTCGCGGCTACATCCACCTCAAGACCATTCCCGACGCCGACCCCGCGCTCATCGAAAAAGCCGGGCGCTACGCTGACCGCCTGAGTGTCAACATCGAGCTGCCCACCGACCAAAGCCTGCAGACCCTGGCGCCGGAAAAGGACGTCGCCTCGATCAAGCAGGCCATGCGCACTATCTATACCGGTGAAGAAACGGTGCGCAACGAACCGCGCTCGCCACGCTTCGCCCCGGCCGGGCAAAGCACGCAGATGATCGTGGGCGCCGACGCTACCGACGACAGCACCATCCTGCACAGTGCCCAGACGCTGTACAGCAACTTCAAGTTGCGCCGGGTCTATTACTCGGCGTTCAGCCCGATTCCCAACAGCCCGGACAGTGTTCCGCTGGCTGCCCCGCCGTTGATGCGCGAGCACCGCTTGTATCAGGCCGACTTCCTGCTGCGCGGCTATGGCTTTACCGCCGGTGAACTGCTCAAGGGCCCCGGCGATCTGGCGCTGGATATCGACCCCAAACTGGCGTGGGCGCTGGACAACAGGCAGGTTTTCCCGCTGGACCTGAACCTGGCCGACCCATCGCTGATCGCGCGGATTCCCGGCATCGGCATCCGTACCACGCAGCGGCTGGTGGAGCTACGGCGCCAGCGGCGCATTCGCTATGAAGACCTGACCCGGCTACGCTGCATCCTGGCCAAAGCCAAGCCATTCATCATCACCAGCGATTACCACCCGCCGCAGTCGGAAGTCAGCAGCGCGCATTTGCACCAGCAACTGCGCGACCGGCCGCAGCCTCAGCAAATGGGACTGTGGGGATGATCTGCCTGGACTGCGACGACCTCTTTGACACGTGGCGCCAGCAGGCACGCTGGTTGCTCAGCCACCAGATCGACCCCAGCCGGGTCAGCTGGAAAGCGCCGGATGCGGCCGACCTGTTTTGCAGCGATGAAGAATTGCCGGAGCAGACCGGGCCTTTTCAGGCACGGGTGCCGCTGGAATTGCTGACCATGCTGGAAAGCGCTTCGGCGTATCGCGGGGACCAGCGCTGGAGCCTGCTGTACGAAGTGCTGTGGCGGGTCAGCCATGGCGACCGCACGGCCATGCTCGCCGGTGACAAGCTGGGCAGCGAGCTGCACCGGCGCCTCAAGTCCATCAGCCGCGAAGCGCATCACCTGCATGCGTTCCTGCGGTTCGTGGCGTTGCCGCCGGCTGATCCGGATGCCGACGCCCAGACCTTGCGCCCTGAATATGTCGCCTGGCACGAACCGGCGCACGACATTCTGCACAGCGCCAGCCAGCACTTTATCGGCCGCATGGGCCAGCATCGCTGGCTGATCGCAACGCCGCAGGACGGCGTGTATTACGACGGCCATCGGTTGATCCATGAACGCCGCTGCCCCGAAGGGTGGCAGCGTATGGCCCGGCAAGTGGACGACCCCCACGGTGAGTTGTGGCTGACCTATTACAGCCACATCTTCAACCCGGCACGCCTGAACCCCAAGGTCATGCAGGGCCACCTGCCGTCGCGCTTCTGGAAGAACCTGCCGGAAGGTCCGCTGATCCCGGCGCTGATCACCCAGGCCCGCACCGGCAAGCAACGCGACGGTCAGGCCAGTGACATCGGCGCCAGACGCGGCAAGAAGATTGCGCTCAAGCCGTAACAGGCTCGCGCGCCACGGTGCTCATGCGGCGCTGAACTGCTGCCGGTATTGGTTGGGCGTGACGCCGATGCGTTCACAGAAGACTTTTCTCATGTAGCGGGCGCTGCCGAAGCCGCAGCGGGTCGCGACGGTCTTGAGCGGCAGGTCGGTGCCTTCCAGCATCCGGCGAGCGTGGTCGATCCTGGCGTTCTGTACGAACTGCATGGGGGTCAGATTGACTTCACGCTGGAAGGCCCGGGCAAAATTTCGCGGACTCATGGCCGCCCTGTCCGCCATGCTCTGAACCGTGAATGCCTGGTCGATATGGTCGACGATATACGCCTGCACCTTGGCGATGGGCGACCCGTCGCGCGGCACCGCCGCCAGCAGCGGTCCGTACTGGGCCTGACCGCCCTGACGCTTCATGACCACCAGCAGAACCTTGGCGACCTCCAAAGCAAGTTCCTTGCCGTGGTCTTCGGCCACCACTGCCAGGGCCATGTCGATACCGGCGGTAATGCCTCCGGACGTGATCAGGTTGCGGTCTATGACATAGATCTGCTCGGTTTCCACTTTGCATTCCGGATAACGCTGCGCCAGGCGCTCCACATAATTCCAGTGGGTGGTACAGCGATAGCCGTTGAGCAGTCCTGCCTCGCCCAGCAGAAACACGCCGGTGCAGATGGCGCCAAAGCGCCTGGCGGTGCGCGTGGCCTCGGGCAGCCAGGCCTGAATCGCCGGATGCGCGACGTCGTAGGCACCCGGGCCGCCCGGCACCAACAGCAGATCGATGTGGGCAGGCGCCTCGGTCAGGGGCAAGTCAGCCATCGCCCGCAGGCCGCAGGAACCGCGCACCCATCCGTCGCCGACACCCAGGGTCAGCAGGCGATAGTGTCGCTCTTCGGGCAGGAAGCGATTGGCTATGGAAAAGGCATCCATGGGGCCGGAGACGTCAAGCATGAGCACTCCGTCAAAGAGCACCATCGCGATCGTCTTCATTGACTTGCCGTTTTGCATGTGTCGTTCGCCTGCGTGCGAGCCCGCCGCAGCAGGCCCAGAGCTCCCGGCGATGCCCGATTCCCGTGTGCAGGGCGGCATCGCAGAGGGTTGAGCGAGGCAAAATAGCATTTATTCTCAATAAAGTGACCCCGTAGTGTTCAGGGTCATGGTGCGGGGCTAATCGCCGACCGGCAGGGTGAATCTCATACGGCAGCCGCCGCACGGCGAGGTCTGCGCATACAGACCGCCGCCGTGGGCGCGCACCACCGAACTGCAGATCGCCAGCCCCATGCCCAGGCCGTTGGTCTTGGTGGAGTAGAACGCACCGAAAATCTTCTCCCGCTCATCGGCGGGAATTCCCGGGCCGTTGTCGTCGACGCAGACCTCGACTTCCGCGCCGATGATCCTTGAGGTGATGCGCAACGCACCGTCGCCGCTGCGAAATCCGGACAAGGCCTCCAAGCCGTTCATGAGCAGGTTGTACACCAGTTGCTGGATCTGGACCGGATCGGCCATCACCCGGACACAGGCGTCCAGCTCCGTTTCAAGCTTGACGCCTTGCTTGACGACTTCGGCGCAGGTCAGCCGTACCACCTGCGCAATCACCTCGTCGGGGTCGATCGGTTTGAGCTGGGCCGGGGATTGCTTGGCCAGGGCGCGTAACGCTTTGACAATGCCGGCCGCTCTCTCGCTGTCGGCGCGGATGTCTTCAAGCCCGGCAATCGCCTCGTCCAGGTCCGGGCTGTCCCGTTTCAGCCAGCGCAGGCTCGCCGATGCGTTGGAGGTGATGCCCAACAGCGGCTGACTGATTTCGTGGGCGATGGACGCTGACAACTCGCCCATCACTTGCAGGTGCGAACTGCGCGCCAGCTCGGCCCGCGAGCGCCGCAACTGTTCTTCCATCTGCGCCTTGATCTGGTTGTCCTCGGCCAGCCGGGTGAAGAGCTTGGCCGCTTGCAGGGACACCGCCGCCTGGGACGCGAGGATTTCCAGCATCGCCAGGCGTTGCGAGCTGAACAGATTGGGCACCAGACGATTTTCAAGGTAGACCAGACCGATCAGCACGCCCTGTTTGACCAGCGGCAGGCAAAGCACCGACCGAGCGTTTCGCTGCTGCAACTCGGTTCTGAATGCTTGCGGACATTCCTGCTGGGCATCGTGCAGCACGAAATTGGTTTTGGTGCGCATGGTTGCGTTGAGCACCGACAGCGGCCCCTGGGTCAGGAATTTCTGGCAGTTCTCGGTGGTTACCCGCACGCCCTCGCCGTCGACATCGGCCACCGACGCCATCTGAAACTCAGCGCCGCTGACGATCAGTAAAGCACCATGATCCGCTCCCGAGTGCTGCATCAGATGGCTCATCAGCGTCTCGATCAGCCGCTCCAGCAGCACTTCCTCGGACAACGCCCGGGCCGCTTCGATACCCACTTCCAGATCGAGCTTGGCCTGGGACGTGCTGCGGAAGGTCTCTTGAACCGGCTGGATGCGCAGAAACGGATGCAGTGTTTCCAGTTGGCGGACCTTGCCGTTGGCGCCCCAGATATGAAAGCAGTCTCGGGCCACGCGCAGGTGCAGGTTGGCGCCCGAGATCAGGCCACTGGGAATGCAGACTTCCGCCAGTTGCTCGTGGGCCAGCGCTTGCTCGTGAATGAAGCCTGCGGCAGCGGCGGCGATCTGCGCCTGGTCAAAGCACCGAATCGCCACCAGGCCATCCCCGTTGAGCTTGGCAATCACACCCTCTATCAGCAGCAGCTTGTTGCGAAAGGTGGTCGGGTTGAGCGCGGCCCACTGTTTGAATCGATCACGGTGACGATGCAACGTCTCAAGTTTTTCTTCGATGGTTCCCGGCGCTTCGGGGCTGCCCAGGGTCAGGCCGTAGAACAGGTAGAAATCCGACAGACTGATGTGCGCCGGTGCCGACCAGGTGACGGTCTGCGCGGCCTCGAACCTGCGCACCGCGCCGGGAATGTCGCCCAGGTAGAAGGCTGACATGCCCGAGTAGAGCCAGGCAAAGAACAGCGTGGTCCTGGACAGCGGCGCGCCGTTTAGAGCGTCAGGCAGATCGGTCTCGACAGCGTCCGGCTCGGTCATCGGCGGCGTGGGCGAGCCGTCCGAAAGGGCCGTGACGAAGCGTTGCTGCGCCACCAGAATCCGTTCGACATCGGCGTAGTCATACTGCCGAACCACCTCCAGGCCGCGGTCGATCACCTTGGTCACCTCCTGCAGGTGATCACCCATGATCAGCGCGTCCGATACCAGATGATTGCAGGCATAACAGGCCATCGCCAGATCGCCGCTCAGATGGCCCGAATCCACCGCTTCCCTGGCCTTTTGCCGGGAATACTCCATCGGCGCGGTCCAGGCGCTGACCTGGTCGAGCGCCACCAGCGCCGCGGTCAGGTCGGCTTCGAAGCCATGCTGTTCGATCAGCTTGAGGGCGACCAGGCTGCAGGAATAGCCGTCCTGGTATTCACCGAACAGCTCGGCAATCATCACGCCATACCAGGAAAACCCGTAGGTGCTGCCCGGAGCGATGCCGAACATCAGCGACAGCTCGATGATCTTCGCCAGGTGCAGGAAGCGAATGTCGTCCTCGACGAAGAACGACGAACCCAGGGTTGCCAGCAACTCGATCGCCACTTCGACTTCCGGGTCCCACATCCTGGGCAGCGACTCGAGCCCGAACAGCCCGCGCTCGGTGATCAGCTGCTTGATTCTGGCGTGCTCGGCGGCGACCACCTCCGGCAGGTGACCGCGCGGCAGGCAAATGCCCAGCGCGGCAAGGCCCTTGAGCGCTTCGTCAATCGCCGCCTCGTAGTCCGAACGCAGCGTCAGCAGCTTGGCCTTGAGCTTGTGGGCGCGGGCCCGCTCGATCACCGAAGCGGCGCGCTGCATGCACGCCTGGATCTTGATTTCCGCGCGGCCCATGTTGGACAGCAACATGTCGCACTCGGCCGCCTGACACATGATGGCGAACGCGAGGTTGCGCTCCGAGCAGGTCGCCCGGCTCGACTGCTGGAGTTCTTCAGCCGAGGCCAGATAACCTGCGGCCTGATCGTAGGCGGCTGCGTCACGCGCCCGTGCTGCGGCTTCCAGCAGCAAGGTGATGAAATCCTCGGCCTGGTTCGGCGCGTAGGCGCCCTTGTCCGACAAATGCACGTGATTGGCGACCTCGAACGTCGCCTGATGCAGTCGGTCGCGCCACAACTCGCGCATGGCGATTGCAATCACGGCGTGTTGCCGGGGGCGCTGCCCGAGGGGGGTCAATTCGTAGGCCGCCTCCAGCACTCGGTCGTGGGTGAAGGACAGGCCGCCCTGGGCGATGCTCAGGAATCCGGCACTGGCCAGCCCTTTCAGGCTGTTGCTCAGGCGGTCGGGGTCGATAGCGGCCAGCGAGGCCAGCAGCACCTCATCGCACTTGCCTCCTACCGCCGCCGCCAGACGCAGGATTTCCCGCTGGGCGGTGGGCAGTCGCCGCAGACGGTGGATCATCAGCTCGGCCACGTTGTCGGCATAGCGGTGCCGTGCCACATCCTGCAACGACCATGACCAGCACATGCGCTGGCTGTCGAACTCGACCAGTTTGTCTTCGACCATGACCTTGAGGATCTGGTTGACGAAGAATGGATTGCCCGCGGTTTTCTCGTGCACCAGCCGGGCCACTTCCACCACCGTGGCGGCGCCGGTGTGGAAGCGCTGGGCGATCAGCGCAGTGACGGCGTCCACCGACAGCGGCGGCAGGCAGACGCTGTGGTGAGTCAGCAGCGCGGAGCCTGCCAGTTGCTGAAGGCTGGCCTGCATGGCGTCGGGGCTGTCTTCATCATCGGTTCGGTACGCCAGCACCAGCAGCGTGTTGCGCAACGGACGGGACAGGTATTCCTTCAACAGGCAGTGCGTGGAATCGTCGGCCCACTGCATGTCGTCGAGAAAGATCACCAGCGGCTGGCCGGGGGAACCGAAGAATTCGAGAAAATCGAGAATGGCGCGGTTTTCCTTCTCCAGCGCCAGGCGCGTGGGTTTTTCCGGAAAGTCGTCCATGGGGCCGATGATCAGTTTCAGGTAGGGCGCCAGCTTGGCCAGCAGCCTGCCCCGGCCTTTCAAACGGCTCGCTATGTCCGCCTTGATCGAGTCCAGGTCGGTGCTGTTCTTGATCAGCAGCTGGGTGGTCAGCGAACCCAGTATGTCGGTCCATGGGCCGTAGGGAATGGCCTGCTCAAGGGTCGCGCATTTCCCCGAGGCCCAGTAATGGTTGCTGTGCAACCGCAGCGACGAGGTGACCAGGCTGGATTTTCCGCTGCCCGCAGGGCCCGCTACGGTCAGGACACGCGGGCTGCTGTCGCGACGCAGCGTGCGCAGGGTATTGGCGAGCAAGGCCTGTTCGTCGTTGCGGCCGAACAGCACATCGCTGCCTACCGAGGACACATCCGCCGTACCCAGGGTGAAATCGGCGATGGAGCGGTCGGCTGACCACTGGCGCAGGCAATGGGCGAAATCCGCCGCCAGCGCCTTGGCCGTCTGGTAGCGGGCGCTGGGTTCCTTGGCCAGGGTTTTGACCAGAATCCGGCTGAGCATAGGTGGAACGGCCGGCTTCACCTCGGCCGGCGGCCTGGCCTGGACACCTGCATGAAGGTGACGCCAGTGCGACTTGTCCCTGCCGGCCAGCGGCAGCTCACCGACCAGCAATTGGTACAGCACCGCGCCCAGCGCGTATATATCGCTGCGCTGGTCAGTGAGCGAGCCGTGCGGGCAGACCTGCTCGGGCGCCAGGTAATTCCAGTGATCGGTGGTTGAGCTGTCGGTGTTGATCAGTTCGAGGGTGTCGGCGCGAAAGCAGCTCAAGCGCACCGAGCCGTTGTCACTCACGATGAAGTGCTGGCCCTGCAAAGAACCGTGGATGACGCCTTTTTCATGGGCCTGGGCGAGGGATCTGGCCGCGTTGGTGGCCAGGGTCAGGAGTCGTTCGAGAGACACACCGCCGGCGGCGATCAGGTCACTGAAGCTGGGTTCCGGGCACGGTGGATAAATCATCAACGGCCCTTCGGCTGAACGCACGAACGCCACCGGCAGAATCGCCCAGTCCGGCTCCAGTCCGATCCGATAGTCGCGTTCCAGACGCTGGCACGCCGCCGGCGACTCGATGGGCGCTCGGGCGGCCAGCCAGGTCTTGCGGGTCTGGGCATCGAAAAGCTCGCAGTACGTCAGCTCACCTTCATGCCGGCGCAGGGAGACGCTGCATCGACTGAGCCACTGCTCGTCCATCACCATGTGCTCGCTGAGCAGCGTGTGAGGAAGACGTTCTTCTAGCATCGTGCCACCATCCTGAGCCACCCGTGTCGTCTCGGGCCGAGTATACGCACGGCGCTTCGCTTGAAACCCGTCAGCGCCGGGTTTGGCAGAATGAGGTCCCTTGATGACTGTTCAGTGCCCCTTGGCAGGCATGTGAGGGGTTACAACGTGACGCTGCCATCGATGCAGGTCACGGTTTGGCCGCCCACCCAGATGTCCTCGCCGATGCGCTGGACATGCACTCTGCCCTCGCGCCCCATGGCGGTGCCCTGGCTGGCGATGTAGCGGTCCGGCGCCAGACCTTCTTCGATCAGCCACCGCGCAATGCCCGCATTGAGACTGCCGGTGACCGGGTCTTCCGGCATGCCGTCGCCCGGTACAAAGGCCCGGACTTCAAACTGCGCCTGGTCACCGTCCTGTTGTGGCTCCCACGGCGCGAACACGCCGAGCACTTGCCCTTGCAGCTTGTTGTAATCCGGCCTGATTGCCAGCACGGCGGCCCGGTTCGCCAGACGCAGGGCCAGCCAGCCTGGACCATTGTCCACCCAGCGCGCATCCAGAATGGCACCCTGCTCCAGCCGCAAGCCCTGGCGCATCCGCTCGATCAACCCGGCGTCCACCGGACCCGCTCGCAGCAACGGCGGCGCGGTAAATGCCAGTTGCCCGCCGATTCGGCGGATGCGCACCAGGCCAATCCCGCACTCCTGCACGATCTCCTCGCCCTTGGGCGTTTCACCACTTTCCAGCCAGGCATGACAGCTGCCCAAGGTCGGATGGCCAGCGAACGGTAATTCGCTCAGCGTGGTAAAGATCCGTACCCGGTAGTCCGCTCGAGGGTCGGTGGGTTCGAGCAGAAAAGTGGTTTCACTCAGGTTGGTCCAGCGGGCAAACGCCGCCATGCGTGCATCGCTCAGCCCGTCGGCCCCAAGCACCACGGCCAGCGGATTGCCCAGCAAAGGCCGATCTGTGAACACATCCACTTGTTTGAACTTGAACGACGGCATCGCAGGGTTCCCTTTGCAATTGATGTTCTAAAGCGGCAATCAGCGCCCGCTGGGCTTGGGCGCACTGTCGTCGCGTTGATCGAGGCTGACCCGGAAGGTGGTGTAGGTGTCGCCGTCAGCCAGGTACAGATCGCTTCTGTACGACTGGACCGCGCCGCGTATCTGGATCTTCAGGCCATTGGCGACTTTCTGAATGGCCACATCCTCAAGGGCGGTGTCGGACACCAGAAACGGCAGTTTCTTGCCCAGCCGCACACTCATCACCTGGGAGCTGGCTTCGACATCATCGATGTAGAACCTCAGGGACGACGGTTCGGAGGCGTCATGGCCGTTGCGCATGACGTACACCCATTGGCCGGGAATGAACGGCTGCTTGAGCACGATCTCGGGCGAATATTGTGGGCGAATCAAATAGAAAAACAGGGCGATTGCCAGCACCCCGAACAACACTATCCACGCCAGAACCTTTCTTCGCAGTGTCTGGTTTGTCTCCAGTTCAGGCATACACGCTACTCTCATGGCCAGGGTTTCGGTGGCACTTTCCGGGTAAAAGTCAGGTCTGGAGATTACCATCTCACTCACTCCTCGACATGGAACCGACTAATGCCCGACAGCCCATCCGTGGAAATACTTGCCCAGGCCATGGTCCAGCGGCCCTTTGTGGTGTTGACCGGCGCCGGGATGAGCACTGCCTCGGGCATCCCGGATTATCGGGACCAGGACGGGGTGCGTCGCGGCAAACAGCCGATGATGTTCCAGGAGTTCGCCGGCAACCCCGCCGCGCGCCAGCGTTACTGGGCGCGGGCCATGCTGGGCTGGCCGCGGATCCGCGCTGCGCAGCCCAACGTGGCCCATCAGGCGCTCGCCGCTTTACAGGAAAACGCGCGAATCACCGGGTTGATCACCCAGAACGTGGATGCGCTGCACAGCAAGGCTGGAAGCCTGGACGTGATCGAACTGCACGGCAATCTGCATCGCGTGGTGTGCCTGGATTGCCGTCAGGGTTTCGAGCGGGCCGAGATCCAGCACACGCTGCTGGCGCAGAACCCGTATCTGGCCGGCGTCGACGCCGTTCAGGCACCGGATGGCGACACCCTGCTCGACCCGGCGTTCGAGGCGGCCTTCCAGGTGCCGCACTGCACCCGGTGCGGCGGAGAACGGCTCAAACCGGATGTGGTGTTTTTCGGCGAAAACGTGGCCCCGTCCACCGCCGCCAGTGCGATGGACAGTATCGAGCAGGCGGCAGGCTTGCTGGTGGTGGGCAGTTCCCTCATGGCCTGGTCGGCGTTTCGTCTGTGCCGGGCAATGGTCGAGGCGGGAAAGCCGGTGATTGCCATCAATTTCGGCAAGACCCGCGGCGACGACCTGCTGACCCACAAGCTTCAGGAGCCGTGCGAGGTGCTGTTGCCGGCCCTGGTCGAGCGCCTGGCTCGCTCTGCCTAGAACAGCCCCAGCTGACCGCCGATCAAGGTGGCGAAATCGTCATCCACGAACGGCAGGATTGCATCGGCCAAAGGCTGCAACTGGCGCGTGACGTAATGATCGTAGTCGATGGGCGCGCGACGGATTTCCAGAGGCTCAGGCCCGTTGACGGTCATCACATAGCTGATCCAGCCGCCGCTCTGGTACTGCCGCGGCCTGCCCTGCCGGTCGTTGTATTCGTCGGCGATTCGCGCCGCTCGCACATGGGGCGGCACCACCCGCTCGTAGTCATCGAGGCGTCGGCGCAGCCGCTTGCGATAGACCAGAAGGTCATCCATCTCGCCGGCCAGGGTGCCACGCACATAGTCGCGCACATAATCCTGATACGGCTGACGCTTGAAAATGCGCAGGTACAGCTCCTGCTGGAACTGCCGGGCCAGCGGCGACCAGTCGGTACGCACGGTTTCCAGACCCTTGTAGATCATTTCTTCCGTGCCGTCTGCCGCAGTGACCAACCCCGCGTAGCGTTTCTTGCTGCCTTCTTCGGCACCTCGCACCGTGGGCATCAGGAACCGCCGGAAGTGCGTCTCGTATTGCAGCTCCAGCGCGCTGGTCAGCCCGTATTCGACGCTCAGGTGCTCGCGCCACCAGTCGTTGACTTCTCGCACCAGCGCCTGGCCGATGGCGGCGGCTTCCTGCTGGCCGTGGGGGCGCCCGAGCCAGACGAACGTGGAATCGGTATCACCATAGATCACGGTGTAGCCCCGAGCCTGAATCAGCTCGCGGGTCTTGAGCATGATTTCGTGCCCGCGCAGGGTGATGGATGACGCCAGCCGCGGGTCGAAAAAACGACAGCCGCTGGAACCCAGCACACCGTAGAACGCGTTCATGATGATCTTCAGTGCCTGGGACAACGGCGCGTTGCGCTCGCGCTTGGCCGCCTCGCGCCCCTGCCAGACCCGTTCGACGATGGCCGGCAGGCTGTGCCGGGTGCGGGAAAACCGTGCGCCGCGGAAACCCGGCACCGACAGGTTCGGGTCGGGCTCGTGCAGGCCCTCGATCAGGCCGACCGGGTCAATGAGAAATGTGCGGATGATCGACGGATACAGACTCTTGTAGTCCAGCACCAGCACCGACTCATACAGGCCCGGTTGTGAATCCATCACGAACCCGCCGGGGCTGGCTTCCGGCAAGCGCTCGCCCTGGTTGGGCGCGACGAAACCCTGGCGGTGCATCAGCGGAATGTACAAATGACAGAACGCGGCCACCGAGCCGCCGCTGCGGTCGGCGGGCAGGCCGGTGACCGTGGCGCGCTCCAGCAAAAAGGTCAGCAGTTCGGTCCTGGCGAAGATCCGCGTCACCAGTTCGCAGTCCTTGATGTTGTAGCGGGCCAGCGCTGGCTTGTCCTCGGCGAACATGCGATTGATTTCGTCCATGCGCTGGTAAGGCGTGTCGATGGCCTTGCCGTCGCCGAGCAGCGTGCGGGAAACGTTCTCCAGGCTGAATGACGGAAAGCTCCAGGTGGCCGAACGCAGGGCCTCGACGCCATCGATCACCAGACGCCCGCTGACTTCGGCGAAGAAATGATTGTTGCGGCTGCCGTGTTCCCGCCAGCCCATGACGTCGCCGCCGCGCCCCAACCGCAACGGCACGTGCAGGCGCTGAGCATGTTCGTGCAGCACCCGCAGGTCGAACTGCACCACGTTCCAGCCGATGATGGCATCCGGGTCGTGGTTGGCCAGCCAGGCATTGAGGCGTTCCAGCAATTGCGCCCGGGTGTCGCAGTATTCCAGCTGGAAATCCAGCGCTTCCGCGGCGCCATTGGGCGGCCCGAGCATGTACACGTCGCGTCGTCCGCAACCCTCGATGGCTATCGAATACAGCTCGCCGCGCGCGGTGGTTTCGATGTCCAGCGAAGCCAGTTTCAGTTGCGGGCGATAATCGGGGGCAGCCTTGATCTGGGCATTGCACAGCACGCCGTCGGCATCCGGCGTGCCGCCGAACAGCACCGGCGCGGTGATGAAGCGCTCCATCAGGTAGCGTTCCGGCGGGCGGATATCGGCCTCATAGACGTCGACGTTGCCCTTGCGCAGCAACTTCTCGATGTTCATCAGTTGCCTGTATTGCAGGCAGTAAACGCCCAGAACCGGCCGATGACGGAAGTCGCGTAACGCCAGTGCCTTGAACTCGACACCGCGCTCGGCCCGCAGCAGGGCCTTGGCACGTTCACCCTGTTCGGCAGGAATGAAGGCGACGGATGGCTGACACGGCAAGCGGATCTGGCGCGGCCCCTGGTCGGTCGCCAGCCAGAACTCGATGAGCGTGCCCTGCGGCGTATCCTGCCAGTGACGGCTCAGGATAAAACCCTGTTGTAACTCCAATGAACCACCTCGGTGAACGGTTTCAGCCGCCATTCTACGTGGCATTGCCCATGACATGCAGGCTGCCGCGGCCATTCAAGAAACCGTGGCCCGGGCCGATACGCCTTGAGACGGCAGCGCCCTTGAGCCTCGGATGGAATCCTGCTTCGCGGCCGTCGAGCCAACGGTAGCGAAACTCATGAGTCCGCATTCGATGCAGACCCTCGGCGTGACCGCACAACTCCTTATTCTTGTCGTTATTGATCGTGGAAGTGGCAGTCATGAAGTTGCCGACAGCGCCCGAGGCCAGCCACCGGGCGGACTCAAGTCACCTGTTTGTCGCCCGGCGAGCCCTGTTCGCGGTGGTCGGTGTGCTGATCGTAATCTCGGTCACCATGATCGGCTCGCTGTCGTATGTCGCCTGGCAACTCAACCGGCACGAATTCCAGCACAGCCAGCATATGGTCGAGCAGGTCTGGCGGTCTCGGCTCAAAAGCATCATTTCCTCGACCCGTGATAACGCATTCTGGGGCGATGCCTACCAGCATCTGCACATCGACACCGACAGTGATTGGGCCTTTGTGCGTGGCAACCTGGGTGCGTCGCTCTACACTGATTTCCAGTTCGAAGGCGTATTCGTGGTCGGGCCGGACGACCGCACCCGCTACGCGGTGATCGGCGGCGAACTGGCGGACCGGCAGCTGGAAAGCTGGCTCGGCGCCTTGCCCAAGCGCCTGATCCAGCAGGCCCGCGACGGCGCCGCCGATGAGCAGGCGTTCACCCAGGTCCAGCCCATGGGCGAGCACCCGGTGCTGCTGTCGGCTGCGGCCCTGACGCCCGGCGAAAACCCGGATGTGGAGATGACTGACGACCCGCAATCGGTGCTGATCCTGGCTTATCGCCTGACGCCCCTGAAACTCGACCAGATCGGGACCGACTATGACATCGCCAACCTGCGCACCCCGCTCGACGGCGCCGATGCCGTAGCCGCACCGGCAGTGCGCGCCGGGGAACTGGTGCTGCGCTGGGACCCGGAGCGCCCCGGCGACAAGTTGATCAACGGCCTGTTGCCGGTGTTGCTGCTGTTGCTCGCGGCCCTGGCGGTCGGCACGTTCGTGGTGTTCCGCAAGAGCTTTCATACCGCACGCCTGATGGACAAGCAGCTGCTGGCGATTACTGCCGGACAAGCCGCGCTGCTTCATCAGTCCCGGCATGACGCCCTGACCGGCCTGCCTAACCGGACACACATGCAGACCTTTCTGCAGGCCGAGCTGCAACGGCTGCCGACCCGCGAAGCACCCGTGGTGATGCTCAGCCTCGACCTGGACAACTTCAAGGCGATCAACGATGTGTTCGGCCACAGCGGCGGCGACAGCGTGCTGCGCGAAGTTGCGCTGCGGCTGCAGGGCTGCATAGCCCGCCAGGACCTGCTGGTCCGGCATGGCGGGGACGAATTCATTCTGATCACCACCAGCCTGCTCGACATGCCGGCCATCCATGGGTTGTGCAGGCAGTTGATCCAGCGCATCGCCGAGCCTTTCACCGTCAACGGACAGGACGTGTTCATTGGCCTGAGCATCGGCATCGCCCTGTGTCCGGCAGACGCTTGCGCATCGTGCGAGCTGCTGAAGTTTTCCGACCTGGCGCTGTACGAAGCCAAGAAAGCCGGGCGCAATACCTGGCGCTTCTACGAGCAGGCAATGACCACCCGTATCACCGAGCGCCGCGAGCTGGAAAAGGATCTGCGGGCGGCCATCGGCGCCGACCAGTTTACCCTGCGCTACCAACCGCGCTATCACATCTCCAGCGGCAGGATCGCCGGGGCCGAGGCGTTGATCCGCTGGGAACACCCCACCCGTGGCTTATGCATGCCGGATCGTTTCATCGGCCTGGCCGAGGAAAACGGCTCGATCATCGCATTGAGCGACTGGGTCATGCACCGGGCCTGCAGCGATGCCGTGCGCTGGGAAGACTCGCTGATCGTCTCGGTCAACATCTCTGCCGTGGAGTTCCGCACCCCAGGTCTGGTCGAGCGGGTGCGCAACGTGCTGGCCGCGACCGGCCTGCCCAGCCGGCGCCTGGAGCTGGAGGTCACCGAACGGGTGATGATCGATGACGCAGAAGCGGGACTGAACGTCATGACCGCCTTGAAAGCGCTGGGGGTGCGGTTGTCGATGGACGATTTCGGCACCGGGTACTCGTCGCTGAGCTACCTCAAATCCTTTCCGTTCGATGGGTTGAAGATCGACCGCAGTTTCATCAACGAGATCGAGGACAGCGCCCAGAGCCAGTCCATCGTACAGGCGATCATCCAGCTGGGTCGCTCGCTGTCGTTGACCATCACCGCCGAAGGTGTCGAGACGGCCCGGCAGCTGGCCTACCTCAAGAGTTTCGATTGTGATGAAGCCCAGGGTTACTTGCTCAGCAAGCCCATGCCACTGGAGGCATTCGTCCAGGCCATGGCCGCTCAAGAGGTCCAGGCGACCGCCGGCACAGCTTGACATGACGTTTTTCGCCACCTGACGGCCGCTTTCACGCCAGCTTCGCGCAGGTCATTTGTTGATGCTGTAGCAGCCCCGGTTTGCGGGCCTACACTCACAAGGTCCCAGACTCCGGAGAACGCCATGACCACCGTCGCCCAGTTGCTGAAATTGAAAGCCGAGCAGCACCAGCAGGTGCACACCATAGGCCCGGAGCAGATGGTGCTCGACGCGCTCAGGCTGATGGCGGACAAGAACATCGGTGCCCTGCCGGTGGTCGACAACGGCCGACTGGTCGGTGTGGTGAGCGAGCGCGACTATGCGCGCAAGATGATCCTCAAGGGCCGTTCTTCGGTGGGTACGCCGGTCAGCGCGATCATGAGCAGCAAAGTCATCACCGTTGATTCGCAACAGAGTATCGAAGCCTGCATGGGCATCATGACCGACAACCGCCTGCGCCACCTGCCGGTGCTGGAGAACGGTCAGTTGCTGGGCCTGCTGTCGATCGGCGACCTGGTCAAGGAAGCCATCGCCGAACAGGCCAGCCTGATCCGGCAGCTGGAACAGTACATTCGCGGCGACGTCTGAACGGGCCGCGGTCAGTCGTCCAGGGTCTTGCCCTGCGGCGCGCCCTTGCCCGGTTTCGCGGCCTTGTCGGCGGGCGCCGGCTGCGCCTCAGGGGCCGGAGGCGGCACGGCCGCTTCCCGCTCGCGCATCGGCATCTGGTCAATGGTGGTGAACAGCTCCTTGGGATCGACCGTGCCGGACTTCTCGATCTTTTTCTCGCCGTCCTTGCCCACCAGAATGACCTTGGTCTGCGCACCCGCGCCCAGTTTCAACTCCCGGATCAGCGCCATGGTGGACTGCGCATCCATGGCCTTGCCGTTACGCTCGCCAATGGTGTTGACCACCGTGTACAGCACCATGTTGCGCTGCGCGAACGCCTCACGATTGGCGGGTTCATCAAGGGCTTTCTTGAGGCTGACCAGCGTGGGGTCTACCGTACTGGGAGCGATGATGATCAACGGGCGGGTCTTGCCGCGCTCCTGGGCCAGCGGGGTATCGCCTTCGGCTGCCAGGGTCGGGGCAGCGACGACCAGCCAGGTAGCGAACATGGCGACCGGCGCCAGTGACCGGATGAGCAATGACCGGATGTGCATAAAGGGCTCCTGTGAAATCCATGGGTGAACATTACGCATAGAGACTTCCGATTGACAGTGCCGTTCTATCGCATATGCGTTCTGACGGTATAGTCCAGGATCGCCCTGCCTCCCAATGACCCGACTCAGGCGCAGCGCTCCCAAGGTTGCCCGGCGACCCCCTTGAGCGTGTTCGATACGCCCAGGGCGATCAGCTCCACTTCGGCGGCATTCAGGGTCAGGGGCGGCAGCAGGCGGATCGTCGTGCTGCGCGTGACATTGATCAACAGTCGGTGCTCGACCGCCGCCCGCAGGACAAGGTCAGCCACCGGCTCATGCAGCTCGATACCGATCATCAAGCCCTGCCCCCGGATCGCTTTCACGTTCGGGTGACCGTCCAGCAACTGAGCGAGACGGGCGCGCAACCGCCGACCCTGTTCGTCGGCATTGGCGACCAGGCCTTGCTGCTCGATGATCTCGATCACCGTACAACCGGCCCGGCACGCCAGCGGGTTGCCGCCAAACGTGCTGCCGTGGCTGCCGGGGGTGAACAGCCGTGCGGCATTGCCACGCGCCAGGCAGGCGCCAATGGGAATGCCATTGCCCAGCCCCTTGGCCAGGGTAATCACGTCGGGCTGCAGCGTCTGGTGCTGAAAGCCGAACCACTGGCCGGTGCGGCCCATGCCGGTCTGGATTTCATCGATCATCAGCAGCCAGTTGCGCCGACTGCAGCGCTCGCGCAAGGCCTGCAGATAGCCGGCCGGTGCCACATGCACGCCGCTCTCGCCTTGCACGGGCTCCACCAGGATCGCGGCAATGCGCGCACCGTGCTGCTCGATCATCCGATCGAGGGCATTCAAGTCGCCAAACGGCACTTTGATGAAGTCGCCGGGCAGCGCGCCGAAACCCAGGCGCACCGCCGGGCCGTCGCTGGCGGACAAGGTCCCCAGAGTGCGGCCGTGGAACGCGTTATCCATGACCACCACCAGCGGGCGCTCGATGCCTTTATGCCAGCCGTGCAGGCGCGCCAGTTTCAACGCGGTCTCATTGGCCTCCGCCCCGGAATTATTGAAGAAAGCCCTCTCCATCCCGGACAGTTCGCCCAGCTTGCGGGCCAATCGTTGCTGCCAGTCAATGCCATACAGATTGGAGGTGTGCAACAGTAACCCGGCCTGTTCGCAGATTGCCGCCACCAGCGCCGGATGGCTGTGGCCGACGCTGGTCACCGCCACACCGGCCACCGCATCCAGATATTCCCGCCCTTGCTGATCCCACACGCGAGTACCCAGGCCGCGGCAAAAGCTCAGGGGCAACGGTTTATAGGTGGTCATCAGGCAGCTAGCGCTCATCGCAGGAATCTCCAGTGGCTGTACGGCGTTGCGATGCAGTATGGTTAGGCACCCAGGCTGCATAAAGAGCGCTTTCCTTTAACCATATTCAATCCAGGCTTGATAATGGATCTGTTCCAGGCAATGTCGGTGTACGTGAAGGTTGTCGAGGCCGGCAGCATGACGGCAGCGGCCCAAGAGTGTTCGATCTCGACCACCATGGTTGGCAACCATTTGCGCGCCCTGGAGCAGCGCCTTGGTGTCAGCCTGCTCAAAAGAACCACCCGCCGGCAACGCTTGACCGAATTCGGCACTGCCTATTACGAGCGCTGCGTGGAAGTGCTGGGGCTGGTCAACGAATCCGAACAGCTAGCCGAACAGGCCCAGGACGAACCGTCGGGCGTGCTGCGCATCACCGCACCCCTGACTTTCGGCAGCGAAGTACTGGCGCCGGCACTGTGCGAATTCTCAAGACGCTACCCGGATGTGAAGCTTGACCTGCTGCTGACCAACCAGCGGCTCGACCTGATCGACAACGGCTTCGATGTGGCGATTCGACTCGGCAAGGTGCCAGACTCGACGCGGCTGATCGCTCGTCCGCTGGAGGATTACACGCTGACCATCTGCGCCTCGCCCGACTATCTGGCTCGCCATGGCACGCCACTGGCGCCCGGCGACCTGGCGCGGCACCATTGCCTGGCCTTCGCCTACCCGGCCGGTGACGACTGGAGCGCGGTGGAAAAACACTGGCGCCTGAGCGGGCCGGACGGCGAGGTGACGGTGGAGGTCAGTGGGCCGATGGTGATGAACACCTCGTCGGGCCTGTACCAGGCCGCCCGGGCCGGCGGCGGTATCGTGATGCTGCCTGACGCGCTGGTCCGGCAGGATCTGCAGGACGGACGGCTGGTCGCCTTACTGCCCGACTATCGCCTGCCCTGCCGGCCGATGCATCTGCTCTACGTCCAGGACCGTTATCGCTTGCCCAAGCTGCGCCGCTTCGTGGATTTCGTGCTTGAGCAATGGAATCGGCCGGGCGGGCAACGCTGAGCCGCAGGCTACATCCACAGTCTCCGATGTCGCGGCGCCTGGACGAACGCCTGATGCAAGTCCCTGGCGTCCACCTGTCGCTCATGTGCGTCGAGCGACAAGGCCTGGCGCAAGACCGCCCGGCAGGCCTTGGGCAGGCTGCGCGGCATGCGCAGGAGCCGGTCGAGACGTTCGGCCCTGGCCCGCACAGCGTCCAGGCGCAAGAACGGGTGGGTTCCGGACGCCAGTTCATAAATCACACAGGCAACCGCGTAGACGTCCGCCGCCGGCGTCAACAGCCCGCGCTCCAGCAGTTCAGGGGCGGCATAGGCAGGCGTCCAGGCCACGGTGCGCTGGCGACACAGCCCGGGCAGGCCCTCCAGCACACCGTCAAGAGCCTGACCCAGGCCGAAGTCGAACAGCCTGACGCCGCGATCGGTAAGCATCACGTTGGCGGGTTTCAAATCCCCGTGAACGATACCGCAGTCGTGGGCGTGCCTGAGTGCGTCGAGCAATGGAATGACGATCTCCCGCACTTCCGGCCAGGGCAGACCTTCCGGTCGCTCGCGCTGCAACTGCTTGAGGGTCAGCCCGCACATCAGCTCCATCGTGAAGAACGCCTGACGCCTGCGGTGATCAATGTCGAACCGCTCGACCCGCACCACATGCTGGTGATGCACCAGCCGGGTCAGGGCAAACTCTCGGTGCAGCAGCAGCGCGCCGTCGGGCGCCTGCGCATGTTCCTCGTCGAGCAGTTTGATCGCGACATGGGGGTCGCTGGCGCCCAGTTGCTCGCACAGCAGATCCCGCGCCCGGTACACTCGGCTGACGCCACCGACCCCCAGGATGCGTTCGATCCGGTAGCGCCCGGTCAGCACATCACCCACGTTCATCACAGCTGCGCCGGCAATCGGAAGCGGCGCAGTGCGCTGGCGTCGAACGGGTTGGGGGAGCGCTGACTCATCAGCAGATAGTTGGCGCGCAGGCCACCGACCTCGGCCTTGAACACCAGCACGTCGCGCCCTTCAAGGGACTCGATTTCCATCAGGTCCAGCAGGCGGAACAGTGACCACGGCCCGGTGTTCTTCTCGATGCCTATCGCCCGACCCGCCATCGGCTCCAGCACCAGTGCCGCCCGGCCATCATCCACCTCGGTGGGCCACTTGAACCCGGTGGACTGGACCGGTCCGTGGCGATACTCGCTGAGCTGGTCTCCCAGGCGGAACTCCGCACGGCTCACCGCCGGATCGAGCGTGTAGGGTTCGAGCTTGAACTGCACCTGAGGCTCGTCGGCACTGTGGGCAAAGAAGCTTTTGCGAATGGCCTGGACGTTGGCCAGCTGATCCAGCCATGCCCGGCTCATCGGTACACTTAAACCGTCCACCGAACGAAGCCGGTAGCTTCCCGGCTCGCCGCTGACGAACGCTTTCAGGTAAGTGTCGAAAAACCGCTCGGCGATACCCTGCGCCTTGAAGAACTCCCGGAAATCGTTGAGCGCCACATCGCTGCTGCTGTGCGCATGGAACGGGTAGCGCTTGTCCAGCGCCTGAGTGTAGAAACGGTAGACCTCATCCTGATAGCGCTGGTTGAGATGCCGATAGGTTTCCTGAAGCACGAACGCCCAGCTGTCCTCGGCCAGGGTGCCGAACCAGCCAGCGACCGGTTGCGGCAGTTGCCCGACCCGGCTGCGCAGCTCGCTCAAGGCATCGCGCTGGCCGGTCATCCGCGCTCTGGCCACGTCGAACGCCACCAGTTCCGGTTGCCCCGAACGCCCCAGGCTGGCCAGTTGCAGCTGCACGTCGCTGAGCGCCTCCAGCACCGACAGCAGATCTGCGGCCGGGCCATTGTTGTCATCCAGCAGCCGATGCAGCGGTTCGAACCGTCTTTGCAGGGCCTTCTTCGCCGTATCCGGCAAGACTCCAGCTGCGGCTTCCTGCGCCAGCCCCGCCACCGCCACCACTGCCTTGCCGGCCACGCCGCCTGCCGCCGGCGTCTGCTGCGCGGCTGCGGGTTCGACCGGGGCCGGCACGGCGAAGCGCGTGTGTTCCCGAATTTGCCCCAGCAGTTGCAGCAGCGGCGAACTGGCCGCGATCAGACCGGCCATTTGTGTAGCCCCCTGGCGGGCGCCTTCGAAAGGTTGCAGCGATACCTGGCCCAGCGCCTCGCTCCAATGCTGCGCGTAGTCGCGAAAGTACAGTTGCTCCAGCTCCACCAACAAACCGCGCAGTTCCCCAGGCTCCATGCCGCTGTTGTCACCGAGCACCCAGTTGTCATGAAGTATTTCGGTCACGGCACGGGATCCGCGGGCAACGAAATACTGCTGGTAGCCCTGACGGGTATAGAAGCCTGGGATCGGGTAATCGGTGCCGGCAAACAGATTGCCCTGGCTGCCCAGATGCTGCGCCAGACGGTAATCAGGACTGCTGCGCGCCTGATCCCGCAGGATGCGGTAGACCGCGCCGGCCAGGGATTCGCCTCGCAGGACCTGCCGGGCCTGGGCCACCAGCATGTCATCCAGAGGATGGACGAAGGGCTGGTCGAGCAGCCGATCAAGATGGCTGTTGAGTTCGGTCTGCACCTGAGCGTCACCGGCGTAGCGCAACGCCCAGTCACTGGCCACCCGGTCTTGCAACCAGGCTCGGTCCCGACGTTCACGCAGGTTGAGCATCAGGTAGGCGCGCAGACTCGGCAGCAGCTGCTCGCGGTCGGTGAGGCTGGCTCGAATCTGCGCCTCTAACTGGCGGGCCAACCGTGGCAGCAGCTGGCGTTGCAGTTCGTTGTCATAGGCAGCGGACACGATCCGGTTGGCCGGCTCGCCCTGATACAGGCCGCCGCGCTCATGCAGCGCCGCCTGAGCGATGTCTGGAAACACGCGGCTGGCCTGGGATGCGGTATTGAGCACCGGCAGCGTTGCCAGCAGGTCGTCGCCCGGGTTCAGCGCGCCGCGCTGCTCCAGCAGGCGGCCGGCCAGATTACGCAGCTGTTCCAGACGCTGATGATTGGCGGAGAAACCCGTCGCCCACAACGTGCCGCACCCCAGCAGCACGCCGATCACCAGGGCAAAGCCCGCGCGCTGCCCCCAGGCGATGCGCCGGCGCACGTCCCTGTCGAGCGTCGCCAGGCTCGACTCCGGGAAAATCACCCGGCTGAGCAGGTCATGGATGAAACGCGCCCCAACCGTACTCAATACCGGCAACCGGCTGCCCGCTTCCGCTCGGGCCGGCTCGTGATCGGCATCGGCCCCTGCCACGACGCCGACATGCGGCGCACGGGTCAGGTAGTAGCCACGCAACCGGCTGGCCCGTTGGTAACGGTTGCCGGCAAAGGCCAGTTCCGCGAGCAGGCACAGGTTGTGGCCGATGCGGCCCAGCTGGTGAGGAAAATCCAGGATCAAGCCTCGCCGGGCAATGCCCCGCGCCTGATGCACCCGACCCAGCGCCTGACCGTTCAAGCGCGCCAGCAACGCCTCGAACGCCTGGCGCAACTGAGCGCCATCGCTGCCGTTACTGCCCGGCTCGAAGGTCGTGCCCAGCACCTGGCCGGCCTCTTCCCGCGACAACTGCTCGAAGAATTCGTCGAAACCGGGCAGTGCATCGGCCCTGGTCAGCACCAGATAGACCGGCACATCGATTCGCAGCAGGCGGTGCACCTCCTGCAGACGCTCGCGCACCGTGGCGGCGAGGCGTTCGACGCGCAACTCTTGAGCATCGAGCAGTGCTTCCACCGGCAAGGCCACCAGCACGCCGTTGAGGGGCCGTGATCGGCGGCGGGTGCGCAACAGGTCAAGCAGGTTCAGCCAGGCGGCGCCATCGACCCGCTGCTGAACCTGACTGAAGTAGCGGCCCGCGGTATCCAGAATCACCGCCTGATCGGAAAAGTACCAGTCGCAGCCACGGCTGCCGCGGATATCCCGGGTCAGGCTGCGCTCGACCTTGTTGAGCGGGAAGTCCAGGCCGGAAAAATCCAGCAGGCTGGTCTTGCCGCTTCCTTGCGGACCGATCAGCAGGTACCACGGCAGCTCCCGACGCGCCTGGCCGTCGCGGCTGGCGTACAGCGTGGACTGGGCCAGCACTCGCTCGGCCTCCGAGAAGCGGGCCCGCAGGGCCTGGCGTTCGTCGGCGATCAACGCGTCCTGCTGGAGCATTTCCTGAACCGCAGGCGTCGCCGGGTCCTGCGCGGCAGTGCCCTGTCGACCGGCAAACGCCATGACCAGTCCCCAGAGCAGCAACAGCAGGCTGATGGAGAGCAGACGTGCCGTCGGGCTTTCCCAGAATTTGTGATCGGCCACTGCCAGCCACGGGCCGGCAAACCAGATCACCAGGTTCAGCGCCAGGACCAGCAACAGCGTCCAGGTCCGGGTCTGGCGCAACAGGCCCACAAGTTTCATGAACAGGTTTTTCATTACAGGTCTCTGTTACGCGCGCCGCTCAGGTTCGGCGATGGTCGTGGAGTGGAAGGGTCGAAGTACCGTTTCGCGCTGGTTGCCCAGCACCCAGGCAAAGCCGCCATACATCGCTGCCAGGCAGATCCCGGTGATCAGCACCAGTTGCCAGCGCGGGATGAGGCGCAGTACGCCTCGCTGCACCGGCTCGACGCCGCGCCATTGCGGCGAGAACTCTCGAGGCGGGTCGCCACGCAGGTGGCGGATCTGCCGGAACAGGCCCTCGCGAATTTCGTCCAGCTCGGTGTCATTCCGGGCGCTGACCCGGTATTTGCCCTGGAAACCGAGGGCGAAACACAGGTACATCAGTTCGAGCATGTGCAGGTGCTTGTGGGGGTTGATGGAAAGCCGCTCCAGCAGATGAAAGAACTTCTCGCCGCCGAAGGTTTCCTTGTGGAACCGGCTCAACAGGCTGTTGCGCGACCAGTCGCTGGCACTGCCCCAGTCTGTGTTGAGCACGGTTTCGTCCAGTACCGTGCACAGCACGTAGCGCGCCGCGATCATCTGTTCGTTGGGCACCTGATGATGCTCGGCGCTGGTTTCGAACAGCTTCACCTGGGCGCAGAGATGACCGTTGAGCATCTGGATGTCGCCCGGATCGTCGGCGGTAGCGAGTCGCGCCACCTGCGCCAGCAGCTCCGCGGCCGCTGCCACCAATGGGTTGATATGCAGGTTGAAGCGCTCCCTGGGTCCCAGGCGCGCGGCATAGTTCAAACGGGCCTCGAGCTGCTCCAGGCTGGGAGGATTGTCATGACCGGTCAACGAGCCGTTGAAGTCGCGGTCGCGCTTTTCAAGCAGCGTCATGTCATGGGCTCCTGATGGCTGTGCTCCATTCATTGCGATCAGCTCCTGATGGCCCAGAATTTGAGTTCAAGCCCGGCGAAGTCACCGGAAACATGCAAGGCAAAGCCGCCCGACTTCTCCACGTCCGCCGCTTCGTCGGCATCCAGTTCGAGCAGGAAATAGGTCTTGTTGGCGTGGTAGGGAATCTGGCGCGGCGCCACCGGCAACGGCTTGACCCGAATGCCCGGCAGGTGCAGGTTCACCATCTGGCGAATACTTTCGACCGAGCCGACCTTGAGGTGCGCCGGAAGCCGGTATCGCAGCTCTTCGGGATCGCAATCGGCCGAGGCTGCGAGAATGAACGACGCCGCTCCCAGCCACTGCGGGTCGACCCGTGGCGAAACCAGAATGCCGTACTGCCGGACCTGCAGTTCCAGCTCCATGGCGTGCTGCTCGAGCACCATCGACAACAGCTCTCGAATGGCCTGCATCACGGCCCTGAAGGTCGCGCCCTGATCGCTGTGGTGGTACTGACCGGTGAACCGGGGTCGCTTGTGTTCACTGCCGAACGTGGCCAGTTCGCCGTACATGGCCAGCAACGCCCGATACAGCTCTTCGGGATGGACGTCCTTGATATTGAGGTAGTGCTGCAACACCAGCTCGGTGCGGTTGATCAGTTGCAGCATCAGGAAATCCCCGACCTCGGCGCTGCCCACCTTGCCGTTGGAGCGGATGCGCCGGGCTATGGCCTCGCCGCGGTGGCCCAGCATGCTGATCACCTCCTTGAGGCAGGACATCAGGTAGCTCGAGCCGCGTGCACTGATGAAAGAAGCGCTGAACTCCGGCGACAGGCTTATCGAGCGGTCGGACGTGCTGCCCAGCACATGGCACAGCTTGAGTTTCACGTAGGCGTGCTGGTCGGTGTGGTCGCCGAGCAACAGACGAAACTGCGGATGGGCGCAGAGGATCTGGGTCGAGCCCGTCTCGCCGGCATTGGAATCGGTGACGGTGGTGGCGTGCGCGGTATAGCGCGCCACCACGTCGCTCTGCTCGGCGCTGCGCGCCTCGATGCAATGGCCCGCGACCAGCGGCAGGGCCAGCCATACCTCCGTGTCGCCGGTGTTGGCAGGCACTTCCAGGACCAGCGGATCGGTGCGATCCCGCAGGTCGAACAGGCTGCCGTCCGGCAGAACGCCGCAGGCCAGGTTGAGCACGATCTGCCCGGAACCGAGGAATTGCGGATCGATTTCCAGCTCGGTGAAACCCCACAGAAACGCACCGGCAAGCTGGGTGCGGCGCCTGAGCTGGTGATCGTAATAGCGATCGTGATGCTGGAAATGCTGTGGGCGCAGCAGCATGCCTTCCTGCCAGATAACCTTGTGTGCATTCATGACCGTGGCACCCCGGGCGTTGCGCCAACACGGTGAATGCCATCGTCGCTCAGGGTCAGGTCGGCCTGGGTCAGCCCTTCAGGGGTCAGTTCCAGCACGTAACGCCATTGGCTGTCAGGCAGGTTCCGGTAGGCGGCCATGACACCGACGTAGCGACTGCCAGGTTCAACCCGCAGCTTCAAATCGACACTTTGGCCAGGGCGAAGCTCCAGCTCTTCGCTGGCCACCAGATCCTGGGCCAGCGTCTCGGCGCTTCTGCCATACAAGGTGAAAAAGTCGCGGGTCTCGAACGCGACCGGATTGCGCAGTTCCAGCAAGCGCACCACCACCGGCGAGGGGCGGCCGTTGATATCCGGATTGAGCAGCTCATTGCCGGTCAGTTTCAGCTGCAGACGGGTCTGGGTCGAATACGGCGAGAGCGCCGAACAGCCCACCAGCAGGAACACGCCCAGCAGATGCAGAGAGTTGCGGTAATACATGAAGATTATCCTTGGCAGTCCAGGTGCAGCGTGCTGAGCAGGCGGATCTGGTCTCGATACGCCTGGGTGAAATGGCGAGCCAGCAACTCGTCGCTCCAGTCGTCCGTGCGGCTCAGGGAATGGTGAAAACGCAGATAGGCGCGCCAACGACTGCCGGCGGTGTTGATCACCGGCCGGCTGCTGTCACGCTCGAACTCCCAGTTCAACTGTTGCGGCGAGAAATGCGCCAGCGTGGCGCGCGCCATGGCTCGACTGCCGGCCCACATAGCCACCTGATGAGATTGCAAGTGCCGGAACGCCCCGGTAATGGCCTGACTCGCCTGCGCAGCAGACGACCGGGGCAGCAACAGCCCGCGAATCGCTGCCGCCACCCCCGCGTTCACGTCCAGGAGCGGCGAGTCTTCCTGCGCCATAGGGCCGGTGCCGCCGAAAATCTCCCGGTGCAGTTCATCCCGATTGCGCAGGCTGCGTTGCAGGCCGCCTATGCACTGCCGTAACAGCCGTGCGGCATCGAGCGCCAAGGCTTCACGGCGCTCCAGGGCCATGGTCGCCAGGTCAATCCCCAACGCCTCACCCAATTGCTGCCAGAAGGCCACGGACGGCTCGGCTGCTTGCGCCGCACCCTCGCCCGTTGCCGCCGACTCGGGTTCGGGGATCAGGCGCGGGACCAGCAAATGGTCATGGTCAACCGGCGTGTGGTCGGCAGGCTGCCGGGGAGCAACGACGGTATCCAGCAGGCCGGCCAATTCGTCGAGCGCACCGTAGGGCGTGTCCTGCTCCTGCATCGCAAGCAGAGGATCGAGGACCGGAGCGAGCGGCGTGACACCTCCCTCCCCCGGCTCCAGCGCGAATGTCAGCCAGTCCCGCTCGGCAGGGGCCGGAGTGAGCAGCCTCGCCACCAGTTCGATCGCACCAAACCGAAAACCCGCGCCGTCGTGGATGCGGACCTCTTGGCCCTTGCACAGCCGCCCGCCGTCCGCCCGCACAATGCCGTTACGGCTTAGGTCGATCAGGAAGTACTCGCCACTGCGCCACACGACCTGCGCATGCCGGCCGGACACCAGGCGCTGCCGGTCTTCGATCGACCAGTCGCAATCGGGGTGACGGCCGATAACCCCGCCCGTTTCACTGAAGACCCGGCTGCGTGCGTCACCGCGCTGCAGCGACCGGGGATCGGTAATTTCAAACACCAGTTCCATGTTGCGCTTCTCTTGCAATCATTTGCCGCGATGGATCGACGCCGGGTCGCCCAACGGGCGGTATTCGTCGTCGCTGAATGTGTAATGGCCGCTACAGCCGGCCAGGCACAGGAGTGCGCCCAGCAGTACAGCGATCAGCCGTCCGTTAGGGGTCATGAAGGGATCTCCAGACAGATTGAAAAAGCGGTGGGCGCGGCAGTCATCCGTTGGCCCTCGTTGACACCGGCGTGATCTCCAGATGAGCCATGCGGTACAGCAGTGTGCGGCGCGCCACGCCCAGCTGGCGCGCCGCGAGGCTGCGGTTACCGCCCGCGCTGCGCAGGCATTGCAGCAGCAGCTCGCGCTCGAACGCTTCAAGTCGTTCACGCAGGGTGAACATTCCGGAGTCGGCAAGCAGCGTGTCGGCCACGGCAAAATCCTCTACTTGCAGGCACTCGCCCTCGCACAGCAGCACGGCCCTTTCGATCATCCCCTTGAGCTCCCGCACGTTGCCGGGGAAGCGGTAGCCCGCCAGCATCGCCAGCGCCGCCTCGGACCAGTGCACCGGTTCACGCCTGATGAACCGGGACGCTTCACGGGCGAAGTGTGCTGCGAGTTCGAGCACGTCATCGCCACGCTCGCGCAAGGCAGGCAGGGCAATGGGAAACTGCGCGAGACGGTAATAAAGGTCGGCGCGAAACCGGCCTTCCGCGATCATGGCCGGCAGGTCGCGGTGGGTCGCGGCGATGATCCTGACGTCGACCTTACGGGTGACGTTGGAACCCAGCGGCCGGATTTCACCTTCCTGTAGCACCCGCAACAATTTGGCCTGCAACGACAACGGCATATCGCCAATCTCGTCGAGCATCAGTGTCCCGCCGTTGGCGGTGTCGAGCAGGCCGGGACGATCGCTCTCGGCGCCGGTAAAGGCGCCTTTGCGGTAACCGAACAATTCACTTTCCAGCAGGCTCTCCGGAAACGCTGCGCAGTTCTGCACCACGAACGGCTTGCTGCGGCGCGGCCCGTGGTCATGGATGGCGCGGGACACCACTTCCTTGCCGGTGCCGGTTTCACCGGTCAGCAGGACGGTGTGCGAGGTTTGCAGGACCTTGCTGATCAGGTGTCGGGTCCGCACCATTCCCGCGCTGCGACCGATCAGGCCATAGTCATCCGTGGTCGCCGAGGTTCGGGCCGCGGTCGGGGTGGGTTGCTCAGCGGCCACCGCCGAGGGCTTCAGGCGCTGCAGAAGCTGCATCTGCGAGACGGCGAACGCCCCCAGCACGCCCAACGAAGACTCGTACATCTCCAGCGACCGACTGCGTGGCGTCGCGCACACCAACAGCGCGACCACCTGACCACCTCGATCCGGCAACGGCCGGCACAGCAACGAGCGCCAGGCTGAAGCGCCGGCCGGAAGAAAACCGAGGTCGTACACGTCGTTCGGGTTGCCGGCGAGGCTGACGGTGCGGTTTTGGCCCAGACTGAACTGCAACAGCTGCTCACTGCTGTAATCGGCATCGTGGGCCACGCCCGACCGGAGCGGCTCTTGCGTGTTCTGCGCCAGCAGTCGCAGGCTGCTGTGGTTCGCATCCAGGCAGAACAACTGGCTCAGTTCACAGCCGGTCAGCTCGCAGACGGCCTTGACCAGTTCGTCGGCAAGCGCCTGGCGGTCGCCGGCCTGCGCCAGTGTGCCGTAGTGGTTGCAGAATCGCTGGGCGTAAACCAACGGTTCAGGGATCGGGGTAAAGATGCCGCTCACCTTACGCAAACTCGCACGACACGGCGCCCGCATCGTCCAGAGTGGCGTGCACCTGGTCGATGGTTTCACCGTTGGCCATGGCCTGCAGCAAGCGGTCGGCGACCGGCGGCATGACATGCTGCTCCAGCAGGCGGTCCACCAGACGGGCACCGCTGTCGCCTTGCGTGCAGCGCTCGCGCAGGTACTCGACCAGCGCGTTCGAATGACTGAATTGCAGCTTGCGGTTCGCCAGGCGTTCTGCGAGGCGTTGCAACTTGAGTTCCACCAGTTGCGCAAGCAGCACATCGCCCACCGGGAAGTACGGTACCACCTGCATTCTCGCCAGCAGTGCGGGCTTGAAATGCGCACTCAACAGCGGGCGAATGGCGGCCTCCAGGGCCTGGGCCGCAGGCCGCTCGCCGTCCCGGCAAAGCTGTTCGATGCGCTGGCTGCCAAGGTTGGATGTCATCAGGATCAAAGTGTTGCGGAAGTCGATTTCCCGTCCTTCGCCATCGTTGGCGATGCCCTTGTCGAAAATCTGATAGAACAGGTTCATCACGTCGGGATCGGCTTTTTCCACCTCATCGAGCAGGATCACCGAGTAAGGTTTCTGGCGAACCGCCTCGGTCAGCATGCCGCCTTCGCCATAACCGACGTAGCCGGGCGGCGCGCCGATCAGGCGCGAAACCGTGTGCTTCTCCTGGAATTCGGACATGTTGATGGTGGTCAGGAAGCGTTCGCCGCCGTACAGCAGGTCAGCCAGCGCCAACGCGGTCTCGGTCTTGCCCACGCCGCTGGGGCCGACCAGCAGGAACACCCCCACCGGTGCGTCGGCCCTGTTCAGCCCGGCGGCGACGGCGCGCATGGCCCGGTCGAGCGCCTCGACCGCCTGGTCCTGACCAAGCACCCGTCGGCGCAGGTCGGTGGCGAAGCCGGCCACCCTGGCGCTGTATTCCCGCGCCAGTTGGGACAGGGGCACGCCGGTCCAGGCGCTGACCACTTCGGCCACCAGCCTGGGGCAGACCTCGAAGCTGACCAGACGCTCGGTCTGCGGCAGCCCGATCAAGGCTTGATGAGTCTGTTGCAGCTCGTGGCGTAGTGCGGTGCTATCGGCATCGGGCTCGCCGGCAGAGCGCCCGGCCAACTGTTGCCGCAACTCAAGAATCCGCTCGGCGGCCAACCGCTGGGTTTCCCACCGCCGTTCCAGCTCCGCCTGTCGTTCGCGGGCCTGTTCGAGGTCCTGTTCCAGCTCGTTGAGCGACTGCGCATCGACCTGCAATCCCGCCGCGGTATCACGCGTCAGTGCATCGAGCCGGCGTGCGCCTTCGGCGACCCTGGCGCGCACGCGCTCCAGGCACTGCGGCATGGCGGCGAGGCTGATGCGCACCCTGGCGCAAGCGGTGTCGAGCAGGTCAACCGCCTTGTCGGGCAGCTGTCGGCCGGTCAGGTAGCGAGCCGACAACTGCGCGGCAGCCACGACCGCATCGTCGCGCAGGTACACGCCGTGGCTGGTCTCGTACAGCGGCGCCAGCCCGCGCAGAATGGTGATCGCCTCGTCCACCGTGGGCTCGTGAAGCTTGACCGGCTGGAAGCGGCGAGCCAGCGCCGGGTCCTTTTCGAAATACTTTTTGTACTCACTCCAGGTGGTGGCCGCGATGGTCCGCAGTTCCCCACGGGCCAGCGCCGGCTTGAGCAGATTGGCAGCGTCCGTGCCGCCTGGCTGGCCACCGGCACCGATCAGCGTATGGGCCTCGTCGATGAACAGAATGATCGGCCGGGCGCTGGCCTGGACTTCTTCGATCACACCCTTCAGACGACGCTCGAACTCCCCCTTGATGCTGGCACCGGCCTGCAGCAGCCCCATGTCCAGCGACAGCAGTTCCACGTTTTTCAGCGGCTGCGGCACTTCGCCCGCGGCAATCCGCAACGCCAACCCTTCGACCACCGCGCTCTTGCCCACACCCGCTTCGCCCACCACGATCGGATTGTTTTTGCGGCGGCGCGCCAGGATGTCGACCATCTGCCGCATCGCATCGTCGCGACACAACACCGGGTCCAGCTTCCCTTCCCGGGCCTGGCGCGTCAGGTTTCGGGTGAAGCGGGCCAGCAGCGACTCATCCGCCGCGCCCGGCTGCAAAACCGGCTCGACAGCCTGTTGACTCCGGGCGAAGTCGCGCAGCCGATCGGCATCGATTCGCGCCAGCAACGGCTGATAGCGGGTTCCGGCGTAACGCAGTGGGTTACGCAACAGCGCGAGAATCAGCGCGGCCTGTTCGATGCAGCTCTGCCCCAGCTCCAGATTGGCGACCAGTAGCGCATCCTGGAGCCACTGGATCAGTTCGGGTGCGAACACCGGGTTGCGTGCCACAGCATCCTCGACCGGCGGCTGCAATGTCCCGGCAAGCTCGGCGGTGTCCACACCGGCGTCCAGCAAGGCCGCGCTCAGCAATCCGTCGGGTCGCTCGAGCAACGCCAACAGCAGGTCTTCCACCACGATCCGGCTGCCGCCGCGGGCGACGCAGCGCTGGGCAGTGCTTTCCAGCGCTTGGCGAGTGGGTGCATCCAGCGCGTTGACGAGCTGTTGCAGGTCTACATTGATCATCGATTTTCGTCCTTAATGAAGGGGCTGCCCAGCCTGACGACGCCGTCCGCACGTTCGTGCCCCAGCCAGCTCGTCCAGCCCAGATGACAGGTGTTCCGTTCACCAATGCGCAGCGCGCGGATTTCCTGGGGCAGCAGTTGCAGCTGTATGTCGTAGTCCAGCGGGTCACGCTGGGTGAACCGCACCAGCGCACCCAAGGGGGCACGGCCGCTGCCGATGGGCAGGAATGCGTGAAAGCGTTCCCAGTCCAGCTCCCGGATGTGAATCCGGAATCGGCCGCTACGGTCCCGCACGCGCTCGCCGAGCACGGCGTCCTCGCTCAACCGGCTGTTGGCGCGGCCAAGTCGATTGCATTGGGATGCGCTGATGGCTACCGACCGTTCGATGCACTGTTCGATGAACAGCGGCGCGTGCTTGAAGTAGTAGCGCAGCACCGCTTCGATCAGCGCCGCCGAATGCGCCCGCAGGCTCAACAGGCCCAGATACGGCAACAAACGTTTCCAGTTGATTTCGCGGGTTTCGCGCAGCGGCTTGCCGCCCAGGCCGATCAGTGCAAACAACCGCTCGGAGAACGGGTCTTCGGCGCCGCGTGTGAATCGCGCGTGGTAGCGGTATTTGCGCCAGATCGGCAGCAGCAGCCGTAACAGCCGATGATTGAACAGGTCCAGGAAGTCACGAAGGGTGTCGCAGGCCTGGTCATCTCCCAGCGCCTGTTCGCTGTAGCACACCGGCAGCGGCGAAGCGGCCCCCATCAGGCCAAGGGCATTGATCCGCACCCGTGCCTGCAGCTGACCGGCGTGTTCGAAAAACTCTGCGGCATCGATGTCGCTGGCGGCGAAACCCAGGCTGGGATTGGTTTGCAACCGCACCCGGTCCGCGAGCGCTTCCTCGTCCAGCTCGGGATGTAGGCGGCGCAGCCGTTCGATGATCAGCGGCATGGCCTGATACAACGAATATTCGCGTATGGCGGTGTCCAGGCCGGTCATAGCAGGGGCTGCTGGCCCATGCGGGGCGTCCATTCGTACCGTGCTCCCTGGGTGCTGGTCACATGCAATTGGTGAAACGAATTGAGGCTGGCGTACAGCGCGAAGAACTCATTGAGCACCGACGCGAACAGGAACAGGCTGCCTTCTCCCAGGTAACCTTGCGGATCGATCACCAGATCGGTGCGCAGCCCCCGAACCGGCAGGCCGCGAAACAGACGATCCACCGGGGTGTGGCCGATGGATTTCAGGCCATTGAGCAGCTGTCGGCTGACTTTTTCGGCTTGCTGGTCGTGGTACCGAGGCAGGTCGTAGGTTTCCAGAATGACTTTCAGCGCCTCGATGTTGGCCAGCGACAGGTAGTTGAGTGACATGTTGCTGATCAGCTTCCACAGGAACTCCCGGTTGATCGGCGGCGCGTAGCTGCGCGTGGCGGGGGTGATATTGCGAAAGCGCACGAAATCCGGAGCGCTCTCGGCAAAATGGCAGATACCGTTGGCCGGAATGTGCAGCGGCAGGCTGTTGTTGGTGCAGGTCAGCTCGATGGAAATGGTCTCGTGGCGTTGCAGGTCGCGCACGTCGAAACTCAGGAAGGTGTCCAGCCCGTCGTGGGTGACCGACGCTCGCTGGCGCACGCTGTAGTACGGACGGGCGTCCTGGACATCGAAGCTGGGGTCATGCTCGAAGGACTCGAACGGCACGTAGTCCTGACAACCCAAGGCACCGGCCTGCCAGCCCGTCACCTTGTCGACGCTGTACACGCTGCAATCCTGGGTCCCGTATCCGGCCGGCATCAGCAGGTATTCGTCCTGCTTGCCTTCGAGCCGGATCGGCACGGCATCCTGCTCGAACAGGTTGACGACAGGCGTGCAGTACAACTTGACGTTTTCGGCCGTGGGCTGCAGGTGCTGGAGTTCGCTGCTGGTGATCTCCAGGCTCAGGATCAGGCCACGCGCCTTTTCCAGCGTGTCCGTGGGCAGCGACTGCAGGACGTGGAGCCCGAGAAGGTCGACGAACAGAAACTTCTCTGGGAAGCAGAAGTATTCTTGCAGATAGCGGTAGCCCCTGAAGGTGTTGAGCGGATACGGAATCAGCGCTTCGTCTTCGGCAAAGCCCACCGGCCTGACATGCTGCACCGGCAGATCCAGCTCTACTACGTCGCCGCTGCTGCCGGACAGCAGGTGGCCATCGGCGTCGAGCAGCGTCAGGCGGATTCGGGTCAACTGGCGCAACAGGCCCAGGTACAGCATGTCGCTGATGTAGCGTTCTCCGGCCAGGTGCAGGCGCAAACGGGTGAGCTGCAGTTCACCCAGATGCCCTTCGCACGTCATGCCCAGGCGCAGGTCCAGCGCCACCGCGTCGCCCTTGGCCGCGCAGCTGAGTGCATCGAGCCTCAGTGGCAGAACCTGCGTGGCGTAACAGGTGCGGAAGCGGCACGTCTTGCCCTCCACCGGGTCACTCTCGACCGCCGTGTCGCGTTCGACCAGCACGCCCGGCCCAGGTTGGTCGAGCGGTTCGAACTGCACCATGCTCATGGCCGGGAAAGGCCGCATGTAGTTGGGCCAGAGCAAGTGCATCAACGAATGCGTCAGCTCTGGCAGCTCATCATCAAGTTTCTGACGCAGCCGACCCGTCAGAAACGCGAAGCCTTCGAGCAAACGCTCGACATCAGGGTCGCGAGCGGCCTGCCCCAGGTACGGCGCCAGCGCAGGGTTGCGGTCGGCAAATTGCCGACCGAGCTGGCGCAGCGCGGACAGCTCGCTTTGGTAATAGAGATTGAACGACAAACCTGACTTCCTGATGGTTGAACCTGCCCTCACGGGCAACAGAAATCTCTCGCCTGGCGATCGGCGATCAGATGCCTCACGGGGATAGGGTTGCGCGATAAACGCTTTCAGTCGTGGGTGACGGACACCTGTCCATGACTGCCCAGATGCGCGTTGAATGTGACCTGGCGCTTGATACCGCCCGCCTCCAGCACGCCTTCAATGGAAAACCGCAGCTTCAGAGCCTCGTGGTGACCGGGTTCAAGCGTGACCCGGACGCTGGACAATCGCGGTTCATATTTGCGTATGAAAGCCTCGATGGCGCTGCGGGCATTCATCACCACGTCATGCAGGCTCCGGTTCATGTCGTTCAGGTCCGGCAGGCCGTAATCGGGCAGCGTCTGCACGCTGCCCGCCCGGGTCCCGAGCATCCTGGTCAAGTGCGCGGCCACCGACGCCATCAGGCTTTCTTCACCCGTCAGGCCGGCGCGGTGAGCAGTATCGCCGGCCAGACGTTCGAACAGGCTGCCGTAAGGACGGGTCGCCACGGCCGCTTACTCCTTGTCCAGCTTGCCGACCAGGGACAGGGTGAAATCCGCCCCCATGTACTTGAAGTGCGGCCGCACGTTCATGTTCACGCGGTACCAGCCCGGCTCGCCATCCACCTCGCTGACGGTGATCTGCGCGGCACGCAGCGGCCGCCGCCCACGGATCTCGGCGCTCGGATTGTCCTGGTCGGCCACGTACTGGCGGATCCACTTGTTGAGTTCGATTTCCAGATCGGTGCGCTCTTTCCAGGAACCCAGTTGTTCACGCTGCAACACTTTCACGTAGTGAGCCAGGCGATTGACGATCATCATGTACGGCAGCTGGGTGCCCAGCTTGTAGTTGAGTTCGGCGATCTTGCCTTCGTCGCTGTTGCCGAAGAACTTGGGCTTCTGCACCGAACTTGCCGAGAAGAACGCCGCGTTGTCGCTGCCCTTGCGCATGGTCAGCGCGATGAAGCCCTCCTCCGCCAGCTCGTATTCACGGCGGTCGGACACCAGCACCTCGGTCGGGATCTTGGTCTCGATCTCGCCCATGCTCTGGAAGTGGTGCAGCGGCAAGTCTTCGACGGCTCCTCCGCTCTGCGGCCCGATGATGTTGGGACACCAGCGGAAGCGGGCGAAGCTGTCGGTCAGCCGGGTTGCGAAGGCATAGGCGGTATTGCCCCACAGGTAGTGTTCATGGCTGTTGGCGACATTTTCCCGATAGACGAAGGTCTTGACCGGATTTTCCAGCGGGTCGTAAGGGTTGCGCAGCAGGAATCGCGGCACGGTCAGGCCCAGGTAACGGGCGTCTTCCTGCTGGCGAAAGCTCTGCCATTTGGCAAACTGCGGGCCTTCGAAGTGATCCCGCAGATCCTTGAGGTCAGGCAGGCCGGTGAACTGCTCCAGGCCGAAAAAGGCCGGGCCGGCGGCGGCAATGAACGGCGCATGGGCCATGCAGGCAACGCTGGACACGTACTGCATGGTCTTGACGTCCGGGGCGCTGGGCGAGAAGTAGTAGTTGGCGATGATCGCCCCGACGGGGTTGCCGCCGAACTGGCCGTATTCGGCGGTATAGACATGTTTGTATAGACCCGACTGCATGACCTCCGCAGAGTCCTCGAAATCCTCCAGCAGGTCCTGCTTGGAAACACTGAGGATCTCGATCTTGATGTTCTCGCGGAAATCGGTGCGGTCGACCAACAGTTGCAGCCCGCGCCACGCCGACTCCAGGGACTGGAACTGTGCGTGGTGAAGTATCTCGTCCATCTGCTGGCTCAACCGGGCGTCGATCTCGGCGATCATGCGATCCACCAGCGCCTTCTTGACCGGTTCGCCCTTGTTGTGCGGCTTGAGCAGTTCTTCGATGAAGGCAGCGACGCCGCGTCGGGCGATGTGATAGGCATCATCACCGGGCGCCAGGCGGGTCTCGGCGATGATCTGGTCCAGAACCCCGACCTCCATCACGTCCTTGTCGAGTTGTTGCGCAGCTTTGTTGCTCATGATGTCAGCTTCCTGAAATAACCGGGACTCAAGCGTTGGTGGAGGAATCAAGGGTCAGGCCCAGTTCGCCCAGCACACGACTGCGTGATTCGTCGTCGCTGAGCACGTGCTCGATGGCCTTGCGAAACGCCGGGGCGTTGCCCAGCGGCCCCTTGAGCGCCACCAGGGCGTCGCGCAACTCCATGAGCTTTTTCAACTCGGGCACCTGCTCGACCAGACTGGCCGGGTTGAAGTCCTTCATCGATTTCACACTCAGGCTGACCGCAAGTTCTTCGTCCGCCGGATCGTCCTGCAACCGGTTGGGTACGCTCAGGGTCAACGATATTTCCTGCTTGGCCATGACATCGTCGAAGTTGTTCTTGTCGACGCCGACCGACCTGCGATCTTCCAGTTTTCTATCATCGGCACGCTGAGTGAAGTCACCCAGTACCATTAACTTCAGCGGCAACTCTATTTCTTCCTGAGCCCCATTGATGGCAGGCTTGAAAGTGACATTGATCCGTTCTTTGGGTGCTACCGAGCCTTCTTTGGCCATAGCCGTTCTCCTTCATTGTTAGGGCCGCACGGGCCTATTCAAGTACGGTTTCCATATCGAGATGACAAAGCCGGCGATACAACGCTTCCTTGTATTCGCGCACCACTTTGTTTTGAGGCAACAGTTCGCAACAGCTATAGAGCAGACGCAGCACTTCAAGATTGAGATCGGGTTCCCAATCGGCCAGGCCGTCGGACTTCAATTGTTCGTCGAGCACTTCAAGCTGGCTCTTGGCCAATTCATATTTTCTGGCCTGATGGCAGATTCTGGCCAGGCTCAGCCGCCAATAAAACTTTGCACGTTCACCGGATGCAGATTGAATGTGCGGTTTGAAAAGTTGCGCCACGCTTTTGATGCCGTCGGATTGAAGCATCGGAATGGCGTCATCCAGCACCGCGTCCCACGGAAGACGCGAATCGAGACTTTCAGCTGCCGGTGGCTCCCGCTCAACCTGCAGAACAGGCGTTACCCGGGATGCGATCCAGCGCTGGGTGGCGGCATCGGCAAAGGGCTGGCCATCCTCGAATCGCAGTTGGGCAAGACCCGGCAGGCGCATCAGAAACAGCGCGAGCTGGATCTCGACTTCGCGCATCGCTGCCTCGGCCTTGAGAGCCTTCAGGCACTTCCATACCAGATGCTGCCCGTCGAACCAGAACGGCGCACGCGACAGACTCGCTTCCAGGTCGACAACCAGGTCGGCATAGCCGCGCTGTTCGAAGCGTTCCTGATAACCCTGCAACTTTTCCGCAGGCAGTGCGCTGAGCTGGGTTTTGTTCTGCGCATCATGCCCGGGCAACCTTTCCATCTGCAGCCAGGTCATCACCCGGTTCAAGCGTAGCGCCCGCACGTCGGACGCCCTGTTGCGCAGCCACCACCCGCACAGCAACCGCCCATTATCCTCCTGGGCGATGTAGGCTCTGCGGGCATCCTTTTCGTTATCGATCGTCGCGGCCGGGGCGAACAGATTGACGGCGGCCTGCTTGACCTGCGCGATCACGCTAGCGGGCCTGGGCTCCGCCTCCCTGGCCTTGAGGATCATTGCCGTAAGCCGCCGGCGCAGCGGCAGAAGCAGCGGTGCCTCATCGCCCAGCTGTCGGGTGAACGCCTCGTCGATTCCCTGCAGGGACGCCTCGAGCTTTTCGAATAACGCCAGCTGATCCTTGATCGCGACATCGCCGGCC
This sequence comes from Pseudomonas sp. v388, assembly GCF_003935425.1. Lineage (GTDB taxonomy): Bacteria > Pseudomonadota > Gammaproteobacteria > Pseudomonadales > Pseudomonadaceae > Aquipseudomonas. Next base: position 189,278 of record NZ_RHQN01000008.1, on the reverse strand, counting down.
AGAGCCTGCTCAAGCCTGGCAATGAACCACACCATAGCCGCGCATCGGGTCCGGGCTTTCTGCGGAAAGAAGTCGCTCCACTGCTCTCGGCACAGATGGCTGATCATCGCGCACCCCGCCGACAGCCCGGCAAACGACTCGGTATGATAAAGCGCCCAGGACAACCAGCACGCCACCCGCAGGTCCTTGGACATCGATTGCAGGATGGCTTCACTGCCCTGGCGCACCTTCGGCCAGTCGACCGGACCTGCACCGTGCATGGACTGCGCCTTGGCCAACTCACCTTCCAGCGCTTCGAATTCGATGGAGAACCTTGCATCCTCGCCCGCATAGCCTTGCGCCGAGACTGGCTGGGTCACAAGCGAAAGATAACGAGTTAGAAGTTGGTCCGAGTAAGGCATATCGGCGTTCAGTCAGGTTTTATTCGGATTGGCGCAGCGTCTGGTAGACCGTCTGGCGCTTTGGAGGCGCAAACATTAGTCATACACACGCCGTCTAACAAGAGCAAAACCGCCCAAAACTCACCTTTCGGAAATATCCTACGAAGTACATCGGCAACATTGTAGGCAATAAAATATTACATATATCCGCCCCACTATCACCGGCACTCTCGATAACCCTGCAACCAGAACTGCGCAACTTTTTGCATAGTCGACCGCGCGTTAAACCTCATCAACATCAGCGCAAGCCATGCTGTTCCAGATGTTGCACGAGGGTGCGCAAAAACTTGCGCAACCGCGCAAGAAATTGCGCACTTTCCAGCGGTTTTACACCATCATCAAGTTGACTATTCGGCATAGCAAACAGCCAACTCATTGAGAGAACTACAAAAAATAAATAATGGCATGCTTATTGTTAGTCGGAGCGCGCACATTCGAGCATTGGCCCGAATGTTTTCCGTCATTACAGGAGAAATACATGGCAGCTTACATGTCCATCACCAATTCGAAGGGCAACGTTATCACCCAGGGCGCCAATACCCAGGATTCGATCGGGACCGGCTTTCAGTCGACCTTCAAGGATCAGGTGCTGCTGCGGGACTACTCCCATCAGGTCCAGACCCCCAGCCACCCTCATTCCGGGCAGCCGACAGGTCGCCCGATACACGAGGCGTTCTGCGTAACGGCCGTGGTCGACAGAACGACGCCGCTGCTCATGGAGGCCGCCAACAAGCAGGAAGTGATGCCCAAGGTCGAGTTCAACATGTACCGCGTCAACGCGGAAGGCGTGCAGGAATGCTACTTCACGGTCCTGCTGGAAGATGCGGTGGTCAGCAAGATCAACCAGTACATGGAAAAAAACAATGATCTGACCAGCCCCCATTCGACCGACCTGGTAGACGTGGCATTCAGCTACCGGAAAATCGTCTGGGATCACCACGTCGCCACCACTACCGGCTCTCATGACCACCGGGAGCCTGCCGTCGCCGGCTAAACCATGACGTCCCATCGACCGCCCGGTCGATGGGACTCACTCAGGTCATTGACTGATACCCACCCGTTCACAGGGATACGGAATGGACAGACTCTTAGACAAGGCTCAGTTCGAACTCAGCATCGCCGGGGTCGACCACGACCTTCAGGTACTGGAATTCGGCGGCCAGGAGACCATCAACCAGCCCTTCTGCTTCGAACTCGAACTGGTCAGCGAAATCGGCGTGGAAGATCTGGAGAACCTGCTGCGCAAACCCGCTTTTCTGCGCATGGGTGCCGGCCACGAAGGCATTCACGGGCTGATCGACCGGGTCGCAGAACGTGATCCGCGAGGCCGCCTCAAACACTACTCGGTAACCCTGCGTCCGCGGCTGGCCTACATGGCTCATCGCATCAATCAGCGCATTTTCCAGCGCCTGACCGTGCAAGAGATCATCAGCCAGCTGCTGGAAGAACACGGCATCATCGCCACCTATCGCTTCGAGCTGGGCGCCGCCTATTCCGAGCGCGAGTATTGCGTGCAATACAACGAGTCAGACCTCCAATTCGTTCAGCGTCTGTGCGAGGAAGAAGGCTGGCACTTCCACTTCGAACACAGTCCCGACGCCCACAGCCTGGTGTTCGGTGACGACCAGCGATCCTTCAAGATCATTGATGAGCTGCGTTACCAGCAGCCCGGCGGCATGGTGGCCGATGAACCTGTCGTCAGCCGCTTCAATCTGCGCCTGGAAACCCGCACCAGTCGCACGACCCGCCGCGACTACCATTTCGGCAAACCGCGTCTGGAGCTGTTCAGCGACGCTGCAAGCGACGCCGTTCCGGACCTCGAAGACTACAGCTACCAAGCGCGCTACACCGACCGCGCGCGTGGAGCACAACTGGCCAGTCGCGCGCTGGAAAGGCATCGTCACGATTACCGGCTGGCCGAGGGTCACAGTGATCAGCCGTGCCTGGCAAGCGGCCACCTCATGCGCCTGACCGACCATCCCAGCCAACGGTGCAATGACCAATGGCTTTTGATCGACGTGCATCATGAGGGTAAACAGCCGCAGGTCCTCCGCGCCTCGGGAAAGGTCGGCAAAGCCGACGGAGCGGGCTATCGCAACCGCTTCACCGCTACCCCCGGCAGCGTTCCCTATCGGCCACCGCTGCGGCATGTCAAACCCCGCATTCCCGGCAGCCAGACCGCTCTGGTGACCGGACCCGACGGCGAAGACATTCACTGCGACGAGCTGGGCCGGGTCAAGGTGCAGTTCCATTGGGACCGCGAAGGCCAGCGCGACGCGGCCACCAGTTGCTGGCTGCGGGTGGCTTCGGGCTGGGCGGGTAACCGCTACGGCAGCGTCGCGATCCCGCGAGTGGGCATGGAAGTGCTGGTCAGCTTTCTGGAAGGCGACCCCGACCAGCCCGTGATCACCGGCTGCCTGTACCACGCCGAACACCGGCCGCCCTACCTGTTGCCAGATCACAAGACGCGCAGCGTTTTCAAGTCCTTGAGCAGCCCCGGCGGCAAGGGCTTCAACGAACTGCGCATCGAGGATCGCAAGGACCAGGAGCAGATTTTCATCCACGCCCAGCGCGACTGGGACGAGAACATCGAACACGATCAGAAGATCCGCGTGGGCCACGAGCGTCACGACCGGGTGGAAGCCAACAGCTACAGCGAGTTGCTGGCCGAGGAACACCGCGTCACCCACGCCGATCGCCTGACCGAGATTCGTGCCAACGATCACCAGACCGTGGGCCAGTCTGTGCATGCTCAGATCGGCGCGTCGTACCTGTTACGCGCCGGACAGCAGGTCCACCTCGCAGCCAACGAGGTCGTCATCGACGCAGGGATGGAAATCACCCTCACCGCCGGCGGCAGCTTCATCAAGGTCGACCCCAGCGGCATCACCCTGTGCGGCCCGCAGATCAAGCTCAATTCGGGCGGCGCGCCGGGGGTGGGCATGCCCGCCGCTCCACTGTTGCCGAGTTCCACCCAGCCGGCCGATGCCGATGCGCCGGGAGAGCCGCTGACGCCGTTGCAAGCCACCGCGATCAGACGTACCCCGCGCTGTGAAATGTGTGAGCGGGCCGCCGGGGAAGCCAAGTCATGAACTCAGCCAATTATCTGCTCATCGACGGGCTCTTGCGTCCGGACGCCATCAAACGGCTTTACCAACGAGGCGAGCCACTGGCGATCAAACCCTTGTACCTGAGCACTCGCTGGGCGGGGATCAAGGAACAGGGGCCGGTGCTGGTTCAGGCTGAGCCACCTTCCAAATTGATTCACGAGTGGCGCACTTCGCCCGGCCAGCACCTGGACGCCTGCGCTTTATACAGTCCCGCTGCGGCGCACACGGTCGCCGACCATTTGCGGCACTTTGTGTCGCCACCCGACCATCTGGGCCAATGCAGCCTGCTGCGCTTCGCGGACCCGGTAGTTCTGCATTACTGGTTGTCCAGCTACAACGCCGACCACCTCGATCAGATTCTGGGGCCTGTCGAGCACATCTGGGTTCCCACGCCCGTGCACAGCTGGCAACCGGCGCCACAAGTCCCCTTTACCCATTTTGTCCGACAACGCCCGGCACGTGCCTGGGAAGCAAGGTTCTCACTGTTGGGCGAACCCCAGCTCGCGGCACTGCAGCAAGCGTTTGTCTGGATATTAAAAGAGCGCCTCTACGACTGGCTCAACTCGCGCAACAGCGAGACCTTTGCCGAACACAACGGGGCCGGGATCGATAATTGGCTGGAGCGCGCCCTCGATGGTGCGCGGCGATGGGGGCTGGTGAGCGAAGTGGCACTGGTGACCTGGGCGGAACTTTGCCAGGACTGGGGACTGGACTTCACTGAGCAGCCCGACACGCCTTACCGGCGCTGGGCCATCGAGCATCCCGACCAGACACGCCTGGCGCCCGAAGTGCGTATCGAGGCCCTGGACAAGTTCCGCATCCAAGCCGCCAAGGAGGCCACGCATGACTGACAAGCACGGAACACCGGAACAACGCCGCAATGTTCTCTTTGAACGAACGCCTGCGACTGAAACGAGCAGCTGCCCATTCAAGGGCCAGGAAGCCGCCATTGTCCCGGTCCGCTATGCGCTGGACAGGTCACGCTACGACGCCGAGCCCGACAAGCTCAAACCGTTGCCCAAGACCGGCAACTGGGCCCTGTTGCCCGAACTCGAAACCCGCCGCTATACGCTGCGTCAGCTGTACGACGGGTATGTCTATGTGTTCGATGAAACGGATCGCACTTTTCATGAGTACGCGGTCAATGCCGCCGACGCCAGCCTGACCCGCATCGTCTGGACTGACGCCCACTTGGGTCAGGACACCCGACGTGGCGTGGGCGAGGCCAAACCTCATCTGCTCTATCCGCGCCTCAATCGTCTGCATCTGGCCTTTTCGCCCATGCAGTGGACCTGGCGACTCTGCGAGCACATGCGCTCGAACGCCGACAGCCGCGCCACATGGATGAAGCCGCTCGATCTGGCAGGCTACTGCATCACCATGGCCGAGCCCGGCACCCTGCCTCTTAGGCGCATCGCTGAAGCCGTGGCCGATATCGACCCTGGCAACGCCACACCGGACAGCCGCTTCGATGACTCCTCCGTGCCAACCAGCAACACTGAAGCCGGAGTTACGCAAACCGACGTGTCCTGCAAACCGCTGTTTTCACCGGTGGGTGCCGACGTCTACTGGCTAGGCAGCGTTCCTGACAAAAACAGCGCCCTGCTGATCGCTCTCGACGACCCGCTGGCGATGCTAAACGACCTTGGATTGCAGCTGGCAGCAGATCAGGCGGCATATCGGGTTTGGCAAGACGAGCACGGGCACAAGCTGGAGATGGCGAAGGTCGTTACCAATCTGTGTGCCAGCAGTGACGATCCCGATGGGTTGCCGGCGTCGGTGAAGGGGGATGTGGTACGGACGCAGCGTTACCTTCAAGAAGTTGACGAATATCTGGACCAGTTGGAGCTGGAAGAAATCGTGGTGACGGGAGGAATTCTCCACGACTCGTATGTCGATCGGGAATTCGCCAAGAGTCCGGAGATGAAAAGCGCCCTCTCGGAAAAATACGGCACGACTCCCGACCGCAAGGATTTCGAGGCCTGGAAGCCCCGTGCGAAATGGCGCCGCGAGGTCGACCTGAAACGAGCTCGAGCTTACATCGCCACACACCAACCGACCGCCGAAAAGCTGTTGCAACAGATTCGCGACACTCAGGCTGACTTCCGGATGTGGGCAGACCACATAGGCCTGGACCCGGCCGTGTTGTTCGTTGATACCACTCATGTGAAAAGCCTGCTGTATCTGCAGACGGTGATGAGCGAGCTACTGACTGTCTACAGCCAGGACATCGACGCCCATGGCTGGCTGCTCGAGCAAGAGAAGCATGCAACCAGTCTGTTCGGTACGTTGCGCTATGGGTTTTCCCCGGCAATCAAAGAGGCCCTGCATCAGGAGGCCGACAGACTTCTGAAGGGAATGAACGACTACACCAACCTGGCCACCCGGGCTGGCGAGATCAATGCTGCCTTGAACCATCCGGATGTCGCTGAAGCTGCCTGGATGAAGAAGCTCACGCAATCGGCACGCGATACTTATAGCGCGCTCCGCGAGTTGGCGAGCGGTAAAGGTAGGACTGTAGCGGAAAGCATCGTTGTCGCCTTGATTCCGGTTGACGCCAGGTATAGCAAAGGCAAAAAGAAAGATATTCTGGCACTGTTCCGAAGTTTCATGATTGGTCAGGTTCTGCTTGATTCCAAGCATAAGGTGGCTATCGATGCGAAGGTGGGTGCCAAGCTTAAAACCTGGAAAGAAAACTATATATTACTCGATCATAAAATCACGAAACTGAGAAACAGCTGGGTTCACCCGCGCACGACCTACGACCGTAAAAGCTTATCTCATCAGATTTCTCAAGTTCAGGATGACATTCAGAAACACATGCTTCAATTCCCCATCGCCATTGACTATCAGGAACAACAGTCAGCGCTTGCACTTCGCAATCAGATGCACGCTCATATAGAGTCGGGACTTAAAACACTTAAACACTGGGAGGCTCGCGCAAAGGAGTGGATAATTCATTTGGGCGCAGGGTTAGCGACCACTGTCACCTGGGGTGTATTAATGATGAATTTCATCAACACCGCATTGCTGTACGGAGAATTGACACGTGACGGAGAGTTCAGCGAAAGAGATATGATCAAGGTCGGTTATGGTTTGGGTTATAGCTTAAACCTGTTGATGAGTGTTTTTGTAGAAACGCCTTGGGCGGTGGTCAAGACCGCACAGCCGGTCATAATCGAAGGTAAAACTGTTGGAATTCTCCAGCGGTCGTCAGCGTATTGGATAGGTCGCGGAGATAGCGCTTGGGGAAATGCAGTCCATGGATTTCGGGTTGGAATAGTGGCAGTAGGAGTGGCTGGAGTAATTGCTGCTACTCTGGAGGTTTACGATCTTTATGAAGACTTGAAAACCGCGAGAACCACCGACGAGTCAAACGGCATCAGAGCTAAAGCAATCGCAGTGGGAGCCATGCAGCTGGGCGCAATAGCACAGGTGATAGCCGGTCTATCACCCTCAAGTAGCGTGGCTGCAGCAGTGTTGAGTTCATGGTTCACGGCAGCGTTAGCAATTGCGGGGATCGTTTATATAATCGGCACAGTGGTCTTAAATTATATCCAGCAAGACAGCGTGGGTTGGTGGCTCCGCAAGTCGTCATGGTCTATTTCCAACGAGCATCGCCTTCAAGACACGCCTGCTGGACATGCTGAAGAAATCAGAACATTGTTAGCAATTCAAAACAGTCCAAGTATTTTTGTGAGAAGCACATGCGAGGATCGTTTGGAATGGGTAGGCAGGTCCGGCTATATTCCTCAGACTGTGCTAAACGGCGCGTGGATTCAAATTTCGCTACCTAGCACTGCACGAGGTGAAACCCTGCGCCTCACCATCATCAGCACCGAGCGTCCCTATGGTGTGTTAGTTACTGAGAAAAGTAAGACTTCAATTGCTCAGCAGTTCCTGAACAACGGACGTTTTGGTAGCGCAGAGCATTTTGCAACCATTGATGAGCGATATGGAAAAAACACTGAAGAGATGTATTTCCCAAAAGTACCACCCTCAAACAAGCCAATCCTCTGGCAAGTATGGGTCCCACTGCCTAAAACCGCAGCGTTCATTGAACTGATGATCCAGCCTCCTGCAGGAACCCTAATCAGCGACCCAGGGATCAGAGAATATCTCTACCAAATCAACCTCAAGCCGGGTGGCGAGATGACTTCAGATGGGCTAATCAAAACCAATCTGACCGTGCAGACAGCAGATCCGACGGAAACCATATCCTTGGAAATACCGTTCGGGTCAGCAGGGGACCAATCTTGAAACTCACTCCGTCTCAAACAGACTGCAGCCCAGCCTATATGACACCCCCTACTCAAAATAAAAGCATTTTCTCCTGGTCAATACATCAAATGCCCGGCTCCCCAGCCAGGAGACTTGAAGGACAACTTTTAGTTACGGCCGCAAACCTCATGAGCTGGGGAATGTTTTTTACTATCTGGAGGGATGCATTACTGGATGATTCAAAGTTCTTAGCCATTTTCATTTGCGTGGCACTCGGATTCTTAGCCTTTTATCTTAAAATGGCTCGACAAAAAACCGCATACCATTATCAGATTTATGAGGATCACGCCACGCTCGACCATCAAGTGTATTACTCCACTCTAGAAACCGGAATTATCAAAACCGTCGCAGTTATCTGCATGCTTGCTTTCGTGGGAGTAGCGCTGTTCACCGGCTCCCTGCTCTTTCTAGTGGGGCCTGCCGCCATCGGCTTCCTTGCCGCACTACGCTTGATGAATTGGCAAAACCCGGTAACCCATGAGGACAGCCTGCCCTGGCACGAATACAACTTCGTGACCGTTGACCGAAAGCGAAGAGTCATCGTCACTCATCGCACTGACATAACCTTGGGTTTTGAAGCGAGGCTTCCCGATGATGAATTGTTTGAGAAGTACCTGGCAATCTTGAGAACGTCTCTTCCCCCAACCGCAGAGTTTATGGAAAAAAAATGGGACTTGGACTTGCTCTAAACCCCCTGAAGACGTCTTCCACCCTATCAGAATCCGCAGCAGCTGAAAAAACCACATGACACCAAGCACTACATCTGACTATTCCGACACCTGTTACCGAAGCGACAGCGCCACCCGCATGCCATCAGCGCAGTTTATCTGCGACCGTAATCACAACGGAATATTTACCACTCACCTGGCCCACGGCTCCTACGCCCACCTGGAACCAGTAAGCATAATATCCGCTCAACTGGAAGACGAACAGCATCGGCATGATGACCATAGAGAAAACGCTATCCCCTCATCAGAAGCCGCTTGTAATGCCAAACGCTGGAAACTCAACGATACAAGCGTGACTGCCGGCCTCCTCATCGCATTAAGAATAATGTGTTTCCCCACCGGCTGGATAGTTTGGAGTGCGGGGTTTTTACCCTCACTGTCGACAGAGGTTGAGTCTGAACTTGCTCACAAAATCATTGCATCATCAGCGCCTGTCATGTCGCTCACGATCGTCACTTCACTCTTCCTCTTCGTTATTTACCACAAGGCCGCCCACTGCCTCCAGCTATCCGCCATAGCGGTCTGCACCTTTTTACTTTTTCACTTCAAGGGAACATTATTGGGCTCAACTGAACTGCACATCAGCTATTGGGGCAGCGTATTTGTTTATTTAATGGGCACTGTTGGCTGCGATGGGATGTTATGGCTGCGTAACTTATGCTCTCCACATGAAAGCGGCGAATTCAACCGGGCAGACGGCATGGTCCGATTCAGACGCCGGCTCCGCCGTCCCTTCGTGGCCCCTTTTGAAGAGTTCGATGCTGTTCTAGAAGTCGCTCCTATTAATTATGGCTTCCCTCTGCACAGCATCGTTTTGCGCCATCGATATACAGGCAATTCGATTAGCCTGGCCGGGAAGATGCATCATATTGAGATCGACCGGGTCAACGCCTTGGCATTCTGGGATTGCCTGCAGCGCTACATGGATGTGACGCAGCCTTTACCGGATCTACCTGTTCTGGAGCGGAGTCGACATCTCGATCCGGTCACTGCCCAATACGATTCGCGTACCGGCCGACCGGAGCGTCGATGGCGCAATCAGGCCGTCACAGGCTGGAAAACGGGTGGAGAAAGACGTCTTCGAGCGCAGCTGGAACGATACCCATGGCAGCAGCATGCGTGCATCATCCAGGCCCGGCTGTCGGACACGATAAGAATTCAGGATTACTACCGGGCATTAGAAGCCGCCGGTGTCGAAATCACTCCGGACTCTCAGGACTATCAGTGCCTGCGCTTGCCTGAGCGTGGATGACTGACGATCAAGCGAGCATCGATATATTGCACACTTATCGGTAGAGCGAATAAGGTTGCTGCCATCGTTTGGCTATCCGTTTGCCGTCCCGAAAGGTACGGACGTCTAGAACTCCCCCAAGGACCCCCATGATCCAGATCCGCCCCATGACGCCCGAAGACTTCGAGCATTTCTGGCCCACCTTCCAGGCCGTTGTAGCTGCCCGGCAGACCTACGCCTACGACCCCGCGCTGACCAAGGAGCAGGCGCGTGAACTGTGGTTTGGCTACCCGCTGCACACGCTGGTGGCCGAGGAAGACGGGGTGCTGCTCGGCAGTTATTACCTCAAGGCCAACGCCGCCGGGCCGGGCAGTCATGTCTGCAACTGCGGCTACATGGTCACCGAGGCGGCGCGCGGGCGTGGGGTGGCGCGGTTGATGTGCGAGCACTCCCAGCAACTGGCACGTGACAGCGGCTTTCTGGCCATGCAGTTCAACTCGGTGGTCGCCAGCAATGAAGTTGCCGTGGCGCTGTGGAACAAGCTGGGCTTTGAAACTGTCGGGCGTCTGCCCAAGGCGTATCGCCACGCTCAACTGGGGCTGGTGGATTGCCTGGTGATGTTCAAGTGGCTGGCGCCGTCCGACGAGGCTGTCGAGCCTGCGCAACCCAGGCTGATCGGGCGCAAGAATATTGAATCAGTGGTGTCCCGGCCGCGTCGCGGTTAGTGCAGGTTCCCGAACTCCCGGCTCGCTCCTACGATCCGCCAGTCACTGGCCAGAGCGAGCCCGCGTCGAGTGGATTGAAAGCCTGCTTCCGTCAGTCCTTGACCTCGGTCAGCGCGAACCTCTGCCCTTTGATATCCCTGACCTCGGCGCCGACGATGTAGGCGATGGTCTGACCATCATGGTCGACCAGACGCTGTGGTGTGCCGAGGCTCAACGTCCCTATTTCACCGCTCCAGTCACGGCGCGGGTCGTGCTCCAGATACGCGTAAACCTTGCGTTCTCGAATCCGCCAGACCGGATAGGCCTTGCGGGTCGAGATCACGTCGTAGGTCAGGTTGGGGTTGAAGGTAAAAGCGGCAGTCATGACAGTCTCCGTGCTATGGGTGTGGCTGACTGCGCGTTGAAGCCACGTGGCAATGACGCAGGATAGACCAAGGCTCGCCACTCCTCGCGTCTAACAGACGATCAACTGATGAGCAAAGAAAAACGGGCCCTGAGGCCCGTTTCGCTTTACTCGGATGAGCGCTACTTACCGCTGCTGACTTCGGCCTGTTTCTGCAACAGGACGCGGGTCACGCGACGCTCTTCGACGCCCACCACTTTCACATCCCAGCCCTGCCAGTCCAGGTCATCACCAATCACCGGCAGACGGTCCAGCAGGCTCATCACCAGGCCCGCCATGGTCTGGTAGTCCTCGGTGGCCTTGGCCTGAAAACCGGTCCGCTCGCGGATCAGGTTCAGGTTCAAGGCACCGGAGACCAGATAGCCGTCGCCCTGGGCGACGATGTCCGGACCTTCAACCTCGCTGGCGTCCGGCAACTGGCCGGCGATGGATTCAAGAATGTCGGTCATGCTCAGGACACCGATGAAATCACCGAACTCGTTGACCACGAACGCGATGTGGGTCGATGCCTTACGCATCTGTTCCAGGGCGTTGAGGATCGAAAAGCTCTCCAGCAAGTTGACGGCCTTGCGCGACAGCAGACGCAGGTCGGGCTCGTTGCCCGCCAGCATTTCCTTGAGCAGTTCCTTCTTGTGCACGAAGCCTACCGGCTCGTCGATCCCGCCCTCGCCGATCAACGGCAACCGCGAGTATGACGAATGCATCAGGCGGGTACGCACCATTTCCGCATCGTCGCGCAGGTCGATGTAGTCCACTTCGGCACGCGGCGTCATGATGGTGCGGATCGGCCGCTCGGCCAGCTGCAATACGCCACTGATCATGATCCGCTCGCGGCGGTCGAACACCGCTTCGCTGGCGTCGCCTTCGCGCAGGTCGCCCTCGAGCATGTCGATGATTTCTTCATCGACTTCGCCCTCTTCAAGGCGACGACCACCCAGCAGACGCATCACCGCATGGGCGGCACGTTCCCGGCGCGGACGCTGACCATGATTCGAGGTCTTGCGGCGCTTGCGGGCGATCTGGTTGAACATCTCGATCAGGATCGAGAAACCGATGGCCGCGTACAGGTAGCCCTTGGGAATGTGGAAGCCCAGGCCTTCAGCGGTCAGGCTGAAGCCGATCATCATCAGGAAACCCAGGCACAGCATGATCACGGTCGGGTGGCTGTTGACGAATTTGGTCAGCGGTTTACTGGCGACCATCATCAAGCCGATCGAGAAGATCACCGCGATCATCATCACCGACAAGTGCTCGACCATGCCGACGGCCGTGATCACCGCGTCCAGCGAGAACACCGCATCGAGCACGACGATCTGCGCCACGATCGGCCAGAACATCGCGTAAGTCGCGTTACCGGTGCGCTGGCTGACATGGCCTTCGAGCCGCTCATGCAACTCCATGGTGGCCTTGAACAACAGGAACACACCGCCAAACAACATAATCAGGTCGCGGCCGGAGAAACTGTGGTCGAACACCTCGAACAGCGGTTCGGTCAGCGTCACCATCCAGGAAATACTGGCCAGCAGGCCCAGACGCATGATCAGCGCCAGCGACAGGCCAATGACCCGCGCCTTGTCGCGCTGATGAGGCGGGAGCTTGTCGGCCAGGATGGCGATGAAGACCAGGTTATCGATACCCAGTACCAGTTCCAGCACGATAAGAGTCAGCAGGCCAAGCCATGCCGTGGGGTCAGCGATCCATTCCATGGGTTATGAATTCTCGTGAACAATACGGGAAGCGACAGTGCGCGGTTTCGTGCGGACACAGTTGTACGTCACCGGGCCTGGCTCGGCGGATAGGGCTGGCGGGATCGGGCCGGAATCAGCGCGCCGGAGAGAATCGACGAGGCGGCGTATCGGCAAGGGCCTGTCGCTCGAGGGCAAGCGACGTGAGTACGGAAAAGCGACTGCGGTAGCAGAGCAACAAGGAGGCTCCTGAAGGGTATTCATACGGTCCTGAAATTTAATGTGGGACGTGATCCTACAACATGCGCCGGTTTTTCCTTCGATGCAAAAGTATTACAAAGGTTGACCAAACTTCTCTTGAGTCAATGGAAGGCATGCGTCGCCAGCGACGTTATGTCGCACTGAATTGTATGACCGGTTGTCTGACGACCACCCGCACAGTGTAGAAGCCATCCGCCACATGTTTTAAAATATTTCCATATCGTCGAGCGCGGCATCGGCTGAGGTTCCTGTGAATTCTCCTGCCAACCGCTGCGCATTGACCAGAACATAAAAACAAGAGCCCGTCATAGACGGGCTTTTTGCGTTTACAGCTTTTGTTCCGCGTCCCTGTTCCGGGTGCCGCGGCTGGATTCGAGCGCTCTGCGAGTCGCCTTGCCGATACGGCTGGTCGAAGCGCTGCTCTGTTTTTTGATATTGAGGCTATTACCCATGTTGCGGCTTGTTGTAGTTCATCTGTTCCAGTGGTTCAAACGTTTTTCCGTGTCGCTGTTTGCGCGTAATGCGCAGCAAGCGCGTTACTCGCGTGACTTCACCCGTGAGAGCGATCGGGGTCGCTGGACGTTCGTGTCGATCTTCATCGTCTTTACCCTGGGCCTCTACTGCCTGGCCGGCCTGGGTTACTTCGCCAAGGTCAATGTCTGGGACGGTTTCAGCGAAGAGCAGAAGCTGGCTGTTGCACAGGCCATGATCGCCGGTTCACAGAACCTGCTGTAACCGCGCATGACTCGCGTCACCTGACGGGGAAGCTTTGGCTTCCCCGTTTTCGTTCGGGCTGCTTGTCAGCCCGGCGGTTTTCTGCGAGAAAGCACCCCGCTATCCATAGGGACGACCACCATGCGCGACGACTCGAACAACCCTGAACCCACCCTGCCGCAGTTGCAGGTGACCGACCTGCATGTCGGCGACGGCAAAGCGGCGGTCAAAGGCGCGCTGATCACCACCCATTACACGGGCTGGCTACAGGACGGCACCGTTTTCGACTCGTCGCATCAGCGCGGCAAGCCTTTCCAGTGCGTGATCGGTACCGGCCGAGTGATCAAGGGCTGGGATATCGGCCTGATGGGCATGAAAGTGGGCGGTAAACGCAAACTTTTCGTTCCGGCGCACCTGGCCTACGGCGAGCGCAAAATGGGCGCTCATATCCCGCCCCACTCCGACCTGACCTTTGAGCTAGAGCTGCTGGAGGTTCTGACTCGCGATGACTGACGGCTGGCGGCCCTTAGTTTCGGGCTTGCTGCGCTAAAACCGCCCATCGGTCGGGCGTGTTCCGGGGTTCAAAGACACGGCATTTGATGCAAGCATCCCGCATTCATGGGACGTCGCGGTTGAGCGTGCAGTCGTCTTGAACTGAAGTGATTCAGGGTTTCGTCATGAAACCGGTGCAGGAGCTGAGTGAGGTGCTCCTTGCACGCTTCCCGGCTGTGGCCGGGCTGGATCAAAGGGAGCTCAGCATGCTGCACGACAGATTCAGACACCTCACCGGCCTGACCTGGGATCAGGCCGTCGCCCATATCAATAGACTGTTCCTCGAAGCCGAGCGCCTCAACGAATCGGCTTACTCACTCTTGAGCCAGAACACCTTGTCCCCGGAAATATGGGCGGCGTTCTCGGCAACCCGAAAACAGGCCGAGGCCAAATCCGCCCAGGCGCGCCAGGAATGGCTGCGCGTCAGACGCACGTTGGGCTCGGTCAAGCGCGCCTCCCACCACATGGCTGAGCGGCTGGCCTTTCAAGGCCCGTTCCAGCACTGTTGAAACGTCCCTGAACCCGCTGCGGTCCGGTTTGCTTGTTGGCAAGGAAGAAGCCATGCTTCGCGCATGGCTTTCTTCGCTCACAGGAACATGTATGGCCCTCAACAAGTCGACCCAAGAGCTGAAAAAACACCTCAAGGGCACGGCCTCGAATCTCGAGAACACCGCGGACGAAATCCTCAAGCTCGCCTCACAGATGAAAGAAGTCGATGTCACCGCGATCCTGCAACTGGTCAATCGTCTCTACAGCGATGCCGATCAGCTCAAGGCGTATGCCGATGAAGTCAAGGCCAAGAAGATCGTCCGGGCCAAACCTTCATCTGTTTGAGAACGCGTTGGCGCCCTTACGGCGATGCGGGGATTTTCATCGGCCTGAATAGGTTTACCATGTGCGGCCTTTTCATCACCGACCCCTGTCATGACTCCCGAAGCGCTCGCCACCCTGCAACAGCACCTGCTCACGTCCCTGACCGACGTACCCGCCGACACCCGACGCCTGTTTCATGGGCGCGGGCGTGTCTGGCCGGGGCTGGAGCATGTCACGGTCGACTGGATGCAGGGTGTGGTGCTGGTATCGCTGTTCAAACAGCCCCAGGAAGATGAACTCGCCGCACTGACCGCGTTGTTACACGCGCTGACTCGCACCGCGCAATGGCAGCAGAGCCAGGCGCACAGCCTGTTGCTGCAACATCGCTATCTGCCGCAAAGCACCGTGCAATGGCTGTCTGGCGAGAGCATTGATGAATGGGTGATCACCGAGAATGGTCTGCGCTACAAGGTCGATTTCGGCAAGAAGCAGAACAGCGGCCTGTTCCTTGACATGCGCTACGGCCGCGACTGGGTACGCGAGCAGGCCAAGGGCAAGCGCGTCCTGAACCTGTTCGCCTACACCTGCGGGTTTTCCGTGGCGGCCATCGCCGGCGGCGCCGACCATGTGGTGAACCTGGACATGGCCCGCGCCGCGCTCAATCGCGGGCGCGAGAATCACCACCTCAATGGCCATGACTTGAGCCGGGTGAGCTTCCTGGGTCACGACCTGTTCAAATCCTGGGCCAAGGTGACGCGCATGGGGCCGTATGACTTGATCATCATTGACCCGCCCTCCTTCCAGAAAGGCAGCTTCATGCTCGACAAGGATTACCAGCGAGTGCTGCGTCGGCTGCCGGAGTTGCTGGAAGAGAACGGTACGGTGCTGGCCTGCATGAATGACCCTGCGCTAGGGCCTGATTTCCTGATCCGGCACACAGCCATTGAAGCCCCGGGCCTGCGCTTCGAGAAACGCCTGGAAAACCCGCCGGAATTCCCGGACGACCGCGAAGACGGCGGGCTCAAGGCGCTGGTGTTCACCTATGAAGGTGAGTCACGCAGCGGTTGGGCGTAAGCCGGAAACGTTTCTGCAGGAGCCACCTTGGTGGCGAACCGGCCGATACATTCGCCGCGTACGAACCGCAAAACCGCCTTCGCCAGCAAGGCGGATCGCCGCGCCGGTGGCCACCGCAGGGAACTGCGTCAGGCGCCCAGCCGCGAGATCACTTCATTCAGGCCAACCGACAAGCCATGCAGATCCTGACTTGCGCCTTGGGTGCGCTTGACATTGTCCTGGTTGGTGGTGGCGATGGCGGTGATTTCGGTCAGGTTGCGCGAGATATCCTCGGCCACTGAAGTCTGCTCTTCGGCGGCGGTGGCGATCTGGCGGTTCATGTCGCGGATGTTTTCGACTGCCAGCGTGATGCGCTGCAAGGTCTCGCCGGCCTGGGTCACCTGCTCGACGCTTTCTTCACTGCGTGCCTGGCCACCCTGGATCGCCTGGACAGCGTCGGTCGCGCCGGTCTGCACCGAGTTGATGATCTGATTGATCTCGGCGGTGGATTCGGCGGTGCGCTGCGCCAGTGTGCGCACTTCATCGGCCACTACGGCAAAGCCACGCCCGGCTTCCCCGGCCCGCGCGGCTTCAATGGCGGCGTTCAAGGCCAGCAGGTTGGTCTGCTCGGCGATACCGCGGATCACTTCCAGCACCTTGCCGATGCGGCCGCTGTCGTTTTCCAGGCGCTGAATGACTTCAGCGGTGGAGGCAATCTCGTTGCGCATCCGGGTGATGGTGGAAATCGTCGATTGCATGACCTTCTCACCGCTCTGAGCGCTGTGATCGGCTTCATCGGCAGCCCGCGCGGCATCGGCGGCATGACGTGCGACTTCCTGAGCGGTGGCGGACATCTCGGTCATGGCGGTCGCTACCTGGTCGGTGCGCTCGAACTGCTCGTTGGTGCCTTGGGCCATGAGGGCGGCGATCGCTTTCAGCTCGCCACCGGCGGTGTCCAGATCGGCGCTGCTGCTCTTGAGACGGGTGAACGTGTCGGCCAGAAAGTCACGCAGGGTGTTGGCGGCGGCGGCCAGCCGGCCCAATTCGTCACGACGGTTGATATCGACGCGGGCTACCAGTTTGCCTTCCGACAGCTTGGCAACGTAGTCGATCAACACGCTGACCGGCACAATCACGTTGCGCGTCACCATCCACAAGGTCAGCAAGCCCACCAGCACGGCCGACACCAGCAGCACCACAATGCCGATCAGGATAGTTCGGTCGGCATCGGCGCTGATCGCCACCGATTGAGCGCTGCTGGATTTGTGCAACTGATCGACCACGACCGCCATCTGTTCGCTGGTCGAGCGATCTACGCCCTTGACGGCCAGATCACCGGCGGCCGCGTCCCCGTCGGCGGCGACGAACGCATCACGCCCGGTCCGGTAAGCGGCTCCCAGCGAACGGTGTTCCTGTTGCAACGTCTGCAACTGGGTTTTCAAAGCCGCGTCGATACTCGGCAATGCACCGAGCTTGCCCAGGGTTTCCTGGACCAGACGCTCTTGTTCCTCGAACTGACGCCAGTATTTGTCGCGTTCCGTGGCCGTTTTACCGCGCAGCAGAACGTTCTTCCATTCCTGGACCTGAACCTTGAATTGCAGGTTGGCCTCGTCGACCAATTGCGACGCCTGAACAGGCCCCTGGAGCAGTCCCCGGTAAGCATGCACGTTGTTGGACAGGAAGTTGAAACAGGCCAGGGCGATGAGCAGCATCAGCACCAGGCTGCCACTGAGCATGGCAAGGATTTGTAGCCGCAAGGATTTGGACATGACGAGATCTCTGGGAAATGAGGTCGGCGGCGTTGCGCCAACGGTAGTGCTACTTCCCTGTAATCACCCTGACGGGGTGTCGTTCATCCGGCCTATCGGCTTGGCGGCGTACTTCTTTAATCAAGCGGCTATCGTCAGAGAAATCGAGATGAATATGACAATATGATGACGCCAGAAAAATTATTTTCCATGGCGCTCAATCACTCAACCCGAACACTTGGCTCGGACGCCGCAGGGACGGATCGAACGGGTTGATCCGGGCACTGACCGCGCCAGCCTCGCGCTTGAGCAGTTCCACGACGGTCAGCAGCCGGTCCGGACCCAGTCGGTCGCTGATGGTCGCCACACTCAACGCGGCCACCGCTCGACCGCTTCGATCCAGAATGGGCACGGCAAGCCCGGCCATGCCGGGCAGCGCGCCGGTGTTGCGAGCGGCATAGCCCTGCCGCCGCACGTTATCGATCTCTGAGCGCAGCAGCACTTCGTCATACAGATGAAAATCCTTGAGGCGCGGCAGGTTGTAGCGAATCACGGTTTCCCGCTCTTCTTCAGGCAGGAACGCCAGAATCGCCAGGCTGCCCTGGCCCACGCCCAGCGCCACGCGGCCGCCGATATCGCCGGTGAAAGTGCGGATCGGATACGGCCCTTCGCTGCGGTCCAGGCAAATGGCATCGAAGCCGCTGCGCGCCAGCAAGAACAACGAATCCCCCAGCGACGCCGACAGCCGCAACAGGCTCGGGCGCACCAGATCCCGCAGGTTGCCGCTGTTGCCGGCTTTCGCTGCCAAGGCGAAGAACTCGATGCTCAGCCGGTAGCGCTTGCTGAGCTGATCCTGCTCGACCATGCCCTCTTCGACCAGACTGCGTAACAGGCGATGGGTCGTGGGTTGGGAAAGCCCGACTCGCTGGGCCAGTTGAGTGACGCGTTCGCCACCTTCCGGACAGTCGCCCAGGCAGCGCAGCACAGCAAACAGGCGGGAAACGCCGCCAACGCCCACCGCTGTTCCGACGTCATTATGTTCACTATTCCGCTCAGTGGAATTCATGGTCGTTTAATCCGGCAAGCCATCCATTGAATGAAAGAATTCAAAAATAAATATCAACCAGTGAAATTCCCCGTTGAGCGAATCCTAGTCCTGGACCTAATCTGAGTCCACAGGGGCGATTTGAACAATCACCGGTAGCCGACCCAGAGCGAGCACCAACGTCCACAAGCTGCATGGCTTCACTTCGCATCTGCCCATGACAACACGCGTGTTCCATCGCGCATGACAACAAGGTGCAAGCAGCCATGGCATTTTTGCAGCTCGAAGGTCTCTCCAAACGTTATGGCGCCATTGACGCCGTGGTCGCCACCCACCTGGCTGTCGAACAAGGCGAATTCGTCTCCCTGCTAGGCCCGTCGGGCTGCGGCAAAACCACCACCTTGCAAATGATCGCCGGCTTCGTCGACGTCAGTGACGGCCGCATCGTGCTCGACGGACGCGACATCACCCACGCCAGGCCCAGCACCCGTGGGCTTGGTGTGGTATTCCAGAGCTACGCGCTGTTTCCGCACATGACCGTGGCCGACAACGTTGCCTTCGGCCTGCGGATGCGCAAGATCGCGCAGGCAGAGATTCAGACCCGCGTGAATCGGGTTCTGGAGCTGGTGCGCCTCACCCAGCATGCCGAACGCTATCCACGCGAATTGTCCGGCGGCCAGCGCCAACGGGTTGCCCTGGCCCGCGCCCTGGTGATCGAACCGCCGGTCCTGCTGCTGGACGAGCCGCTGTCGAATCTGGATGCCAACCTGCGCGAAGAGATGCAGTTCGAAATCCGCCGCATCCAGAACGAGGTCGGCATTACCACGCTGATGGTGACCCACGACCAGGCCGAGGCGCTGTCCATCAGCGACCGCGTGGTGGTCATGCAGGCCGGGCGCATCACCCAGATCGACGAACCCTACAAGCTCTACGAACACCCGCGCACGCGCTTCATCTCAGGCTTCGTCGGCAAGGCCAATATGCTGCCCGGCGACCTGGACGGTGCCGGCTGCCCGCAGGTGCGGCAGTTACCGGGGGACGGCGCGCTGACGTTGAGCCTGCGCCCCGAAAAGATTGATCTGGTGGAGGCTGGCTGCGGTCGGCTGTCAGGCCGGATCGTGACCCGTTACTTTCTTGGCAGCCAATGGCTGTACCGCATCCAGACCGGTGTCGGTGAGGTCACCGTGGTGCGCCGCAACGACGGGCTGGCGCCGCTGGAGGAAGGCACGGCGGTCGGGCTGGACTGGCCAAGCGACCTGTTGCGAGTGCTGGACGCCGACGAGGTGCGCCCATGAGCCTGGCGTCCGAAATGCGCCAGGGCGGCCGCGGCTACTGGCTGTCCGCGCCGGCGCTGGCGTTGTACATCGGGCTGCTGGTGCTGCCGCTGGGACTGACGCTGGTGTTGTCGTTCAACGTCTTCGACTACGAGGTCGGGGTCAAGAGCGACAGCTACACCTTGGGCCACTACGTGGCCGTGCTCACCGATTCCTACTTCTATGAAATCTTCCTGCGCACCTTCTGGATCAGCGCGCTGGTCACCCTGCTGTGCGTGCTGATCGGTGTGCCGGAAGCCTACATCCTCAGCCGCATGCGTGCCCCGTGGCGCTCGATCTTCCTGATCCTGATTCTTACCCCATTGCTGATCTCGGTGGTGGTGCGCGCCTTCGGCTGGAGCCTGCTGCTCGGCGCCGACGGCCTGATCAACCAGGCGATCCAGGCCATGGGCGGCCGGCCGGTGAAGATGCTCTACACTCCGTTCGCCGTGATCATCGCCTTGGTGCACGTGATGCTGCCGTTCATGATCATCCCGGTATGGACCTCCCTGCAGAAACTCGACCCCACCGCCGAACAGGCCGCGCTGTCCCTGGGCGCCAGCCAGGCGAAGGTGATGCGCCTTATCGTTCTGCCTCAAGTGATGCCGGGCGTGTTGTCCGGCTCGCTGATCGTCTTCGGCCTGGCCGCCAGCTCCTTCGCGATTCCCGGCCTGCTGGGCGGTCGGCGCCTGAAGATGGTGGCCACCGTGGTCTACGACCAATACCTCTCGGAACTCAACTGGCCCATGGGCGCGACCATTGCGGTGGCGCTGCTGCTGGTGAATCTGGCGATCATGCTGTCCTGGAACCGCATGATCGAAGGCCGCTACAAGAAATCCCTGGGGGAATGATCCATGTCCAGAAACGGTCCTTTGGCGCTGGCTTTCCATGCGCTGGTCGTGGTGTTCATGATGGCGCCGCTGGTGGTGGTCTGCCTGGTGGCCTTCACCCCGGAAAACACGCTGAGCCTGCCCACCACCGACTTTTCCCTGCGCTGGTTCCGGGCGATCTTCGAGCGTGCGGATTTCGTCGACTCGTTCTACAACAGCCTGATCCTGGCCTTCGTGTCGGCAACCCTGGCGACCCTGATCGCGGTTCCGGCAGCGCTGGCGATCACCCGTCATCAGTTTCCGGGGCGCAACTTCTGCAACGCGCTGTTCCTGTCGCCGATCATCATTCCGCACCTGGTGCTGGGCGTGGCGATGCTGCGCCTGTTTGCGCTGATGGGCGTCAACGGCAGCTTCACCTGGCTGATTCTGGCCCATACGCTGGTGATCACGCCGTATGTGCTGCGCCTGGTGCTGGCGGCCGCCATTGGTATCGACCGCAGCGCTGAGCAGGCAGCGGAATCCTTGGGTGCCAGCCGTTTCACGCTGTTTCGCCAGATCACCCTGCCGATGATCCTGCCCGGCGTCGCCGGCGGCTGGCTGCTGGCGTTCATCAACAGTTTCGATGAAGTGACGCTGTCGATCTTCGTCACCTCGCCCGCCACCCAGACGTTGCCGGTGCGCATGTACGTGTACGCGACCGAATCCATCGACCCGATGATGGCCGCGGTGTCCGCACTGGTCATCGCCCTGACGGCCGCGACCATGATCCTGCTGGACCGGGTCTACGGCCTGGACCGGGTGCTGGTCGGCAAACATTAATCCCAGGCGGAGCCCTGTAGTCATGGCATTGTTGAAAAGATTGGTCGAGACCGACCGCCCCAGCCTGGCGTTCACCCTGGACGGCCGGCCCGCCAGCGGGTTGTTGGGCGATACCCTGCTGACCGCCGTACTGACCGCCGAGAACCACTTGCGCGGCAGCGACTTCAGCGCCGAGCCGCGCGCCGGGTTTTGCATGATGGGCGCTTGTCAGGATTGCTGGGTAAAGCTGGGCGATGGGCGACGGGTACGCGCGTGCTCGACGCTGCTGGAGGCGGGTGCCGAGGTGCGCCGCGAACCCGGACGCACACCCTGCACAGGACCGCAGCCATGAGCCAATCGCCAGTGGTCATTATCGGTGCGGGTCCGGCCGGCATTCGCGCCGCCCAGACCTTGCTCGCCCACGGCGTACGACCTTGCCTCATCGACGAGGGCCTGCGCGGCGGCGGGCAGATCTACCGCCGCCAGCCCGAGCATTTCCGGCGCTCGGCCAGCGACCTTTATGGTTTTGAAGCCAGCAAGGCAACGGCCATCCACCAGACAATCGACAGCCTGGCCGCCACCATCGACTACCGGCCAGGGACGCTGGTGTGGAATGCCGAGGACGGCCGGCTGGACACGCTGTGTGACGCACATGCCGGACGCATCGATTATGAAAGACTGATCGTCGCGACCGGCGCCACGGACCGCATTCTGCCGATGCCGGGCTGGACCCTGCCCGGCGTCTACAGCCTGGGTGCCGCGCAAATCGCGTTGAAGTATCAGGGTTGCGCCATCGGCGAGCGGGTGGTGTTCAGCGGCAGCGGTCCGTTGCTGTATCTGGTCGCGTATCAATATGCCAAGGCCGGCGCGAAGGTACTGGCAGTGCTCGACAGCTCGCCTTTCTCCGCTCAGTGCCGTGCCCTGCCCGCCTTGCTCGGCCAGCCTGCGACCCTCGCCAAAGGCCTGTATTACCGCGCCTGGCTGAGCGTCCACGGCATACCGGTGCATCAGGGCGTCACGCTGCAGCGGGTCGAAGGCCGGCAACGGGTCGAGGCCGTGCGCTGGCAGCGTGCGGATGAGGAGCACGAAACCGCGTGCGATGCGGTGGCCTTTGCCCACGCCCTGCGCAGCGAAACCCAGCTGGCGGATCTGTTGGGCTGCGAGTTCGCCTGGAGCGCGCTGAACCGGGCGTGGCTGCCCGCCCGCGACGAGGCCGGACGCAGCAGTGTGCCGGGGGTTTACCTGGCTGGCGACGGCGCCGGCATCATGGGCGCCGATGCCGCCGAAATGGCCGGCGAGCTGGCAGCCCTGGCCTTGTTGGCGGACAGCGGGCACACCGTGGACGTGCAGCGTAGCGAACACCTGCACCGTCGGCTCAAACGCATCGAGCACTTTCGTCACGGGCTGGAAAGCGCGTTCCCGTTCCCGCTCGACTGGGCGGCGCAGGTGGCCGATGACACCCCGATCTGCCGCTGCGAGGAAGTCAGCGCCGGGCAGATTCGTGCCACGGTGGACGAAGGCCACTGGGAAGTGAACCGGGTCAAGGCCATGTGCCGGGTCGGCATGGGCCGTTGCCAAGGGCGGATGTGCGGCATGGCGGCGGCGGAAATCATCGCCGCCCGGAGCGGCCGCGCCATCAATGACATTGGCCGGTTGCGCGGCCAGGCCCCGGTCAAACCACTGCCGTTCGGCCTGGAGATCGAGCCATGAGTGGAATTATCGAAACCGATGCGCTGGTCATCGGCGGCGGCATCGTCGGCTCATCCGCCGCGATGGCCCTGGCGAGCCACGGCAAACGGGTCGCGCTGCTAGAGAGGGATTTCTGCGGATCGCATTCCAGCGGCGTCAACTACGGCGGCGTGCGGCGTCAGGGTCGCCTGTTGTCGCAACTGCCGCTCTCGCAACGGGCGCACCAGATCTGGGGCGGACTCAAGGAACTGCTCGGCACCGACGGCGAATACGTGCGCTCCGGCCACTTGAAACTGGCGCGCAGCGAGCAGGACCTGGACGCGCTGCGCCGGTATGCCGAAGCCAGCGAACCGTTCGGGCTTGAGCTGCAATTGCTGGACCGTGACCAATTACGGGCACGCTACCCATGGGCCGGCGATGTGGCGGTGGGCGCTTCGCTGTGTGCCGATGACGGCCACGCCAACCCGCGCCTGGTGTCACCGGCCTTCGCTCGCGCCGCACGTTTGGCAGGCGCGCAGATTTTCGAACAGGCCAAGGTTGTGAGTGTGGATCACGACGGCCAGGCATTTATCGTCCGGACCTCCAGCGGCCTGACTCTGCGCGCGCCGTGGCTGCTCAATTGCGCAGGCGCCTGGGCCGGAGAATTGGCGGCGCAGTTCGGCGAGCCGGTGCCTATGTATTCCGGCCATCCGGCGATGCTGGTCACAGAACCGTTGCCGATGTTCATGGACGTCAGCACCGGCGTGGAAGGCGGCGGCATTTATGCGCGCCAGGTGGCGCGCGGCAACTGCGTGCTGGGCGGCGGCCAGGGTTTTGCGCTGGACCCGGCCCGCGCGCGACCCGGTCAGGCGGCGGTGCTGGACATCCTGCGCAACGCAGTCGAACTCTACCCACCGCTGGCTGGCGCCATGGCGATCCGCACCTGGAGCGGCACCGAAGGTTATTTGCCCGACCGTCAACCGGTGCTTGGCCCGAGCCTGCGCCAGCCCGGCCTGCTGCACGGTTTCGGCTTTGCCGGCGCGGGTTTCCAGATCGGCCCGGCGGTCGGCGAGGCGCTGGCCCAGTGGGTCTGCGACGGCCACTCGGTCATCGCCCTGGACGCATTTTCCATCGGCCGCTTCCGGGCAGCCGATTCATCCCTGTCACTCCCTGATTCCACCCACAACGTCATCCCATTGCGCTCACATTGCACAGAGGAAGGTCGCCCCAATGACTAATGCCCGCCAGTCCAACGCCAAACGTCGCGTCATGCTCGGTTTGTCCTGCTTGCCGCTCGCCAGCCTGCTCGTCGCAGCGCCCGCCCAGGCCGAGACCACCCTCTACCTGGGGATGAACGGCGGGACCATGGAACGCCTGTATGCCGATCAGGTGCTGCCGGCCTTCGAGAAGGCCAATAACGTCAAGGTGGTGATCGTGCCCGGCACTTCGGCGGACATTCTGGCCAAGGTCCAGGCCAGCAAGGACAGCCCGCAGATGCACGTCATGTTCCTCGACGACGGCATCATGTACCGCGCCATTTCCATGGGCCTGTGCGATCCGTTGCAACCCAGCGCCGGGCTGGCGGACCTGCCGGACAAGGCGAAGATCAAGGACCAGGCGGCCGCCGTCAGTCTTGGTGTGACGGGGCTGGCGTACAACACCCGGATGTTCAAGGAAAACGGCTGGAGCGCGCCGACCTCGTGGATGGACCTGGCCGACAAGCGCTTCAAGGACAAGGTGGTCTTCCAGTCGCTGGCCTCGTCCACCTTCGGCTTACATGGCTTCCTGATGTTCAACCGCATCCAGGGCGGCAGCGAGAAGGATGTTGAACCGGGCTTCAAGGCCTGGCCGAAGACCGTCGGCACCAACGTGCTGGAATACATCGCCAGTTCCGCGAAAATCTCGGAAATGGTCCAGACCGACGAGGCCGCTCTGTTCCCGCTGACGCCCACCCAGGTTACTGCGCTGAAAATCAAGGGCGTGCCGGTGGAATACGCGGCGCCCAAGGAAGGCGGTGTGGTGCTCAACGTCGCGGAGTGCGCCATCGCCAAGAACAGCCAGCCCGAGCTGGCGCAGAAACTGGCCGCCTACTTGCTGAGCCCCGAAGCCCAGGCTCCGGCGCTGGAGTTCGGCGACCAGATCCCGTCCAACCCGAAAACCCCGACCACCGACAAGACCCGCAGCCAGGTGGAAGCCATGAACACATACCTGAAAACCGCCATCACCATTGACTGGGATCAGGTCAACCAGATCCGCCCGGAATGGAACGCCCGCTGGAGTCGGAGTGTGGAGCGGTAGGCATACCGAGAAGAAGACTGTAGGCGCGGACCGGGCAGCGCTCCGCTTGTCTGCAAAGAGACTGGTGCAACCACAGCCAATGTTTCGTCTGCAAGTCAGTCTTCGCGAGCAAGCTCGTTCCTACAGATCCAGTACGGGTGTAGGGCTGGCTTGCTGGCGAGGGTGGAATGAACGCGGCAAATATTTCAAATTATTGCTGCACCTTGCAGTCACACTTTCATACCCCTTCGTGTGACCACTCTGCAATGGTTCTGCCTATATGAGCTTCATAACCTGCATGAGCGTGCTTGGCGTGCTCCTGATGCTTTTGGCATTGACCTCTTCCTATCTGCGCTGGATGCCGGTTACGACATCCGCTGTGTGTCTGGCGTTCGGTTTCGCCATCGGGCCCGTGGGGCTGGCGATGATCAACCTGGACTTCAGGCAGGCGGTCGGCTGGATGGAACGCCTGACTGAAGTGGCAGTGCTGTTCTCGCTGTTCAACACCGGCATCAAGCTGCGCCTGCCGCTGCATGGCAAGGCCTGGCATTCGGCGTACTGGCTGGCCGGGCCGGTGATGATCGCCACCATCGCCGGCACCTGCCTGGCGGCGCATTACCTGCTGGACCTTTCCTGGGGGCTGTCACTGCTGCTCGGTGCCATGCTGTCGCCCACCGACCCGGTATTGGCCGGGCTGGTGCAGGTCACCAACGCCCAGGATCAGGACCGCCTGCGCTTCGGGCTGTCCGGTGAAGCCGGGCTGAACGATGGCACCGCCTTTCCGTTCGTCTATCTGGCTCTGTTCTACATAGGCTCCAGCACCCTGGGCTCAGGCTGGCTGGGCCACTGGGCGCTGGAAAAACTCGTCTGGGCGGTGCCGGCCGGGCTGCTGCTCGGTTATGTCATGGGCCGTGGTGTCGGGCACCTGATGATTTTCCTGCGCATCAAGAACGCCGACAGCACCACCTCGCCCAACGATTTTCTGGCACTGGCGCTGATCGCTTTGTCCTACGTGACTGCCGACTGGATCGGCGCCTACGGCTTTCTGTCTGTGTTTGCCGCCGGGTTCGGGCTGCGCCAGGCCGAAGCGCGCATCACCCGCTCGGAAATCCCCTCCGAACACGTCGCTCAACCGGTCCTGGGTCATATGACCGGCGGCCTGGAGAAAGGCACCGCGGCCGACGCCGAGGATCTGAGCGACACACAGCTGGCCGCCGGTGTGATGATGGGCGACATGCTGGCGTTCGGCAGTCTGGTGGAGCGTTCCATGGAAGTGCTGCTGATCACCTTGCTGGGCGCGGCGCTGTCGTTGTACTGGGACTGGCGCGCCATCGGCCTGGGCCTGGCGCTGTTCTGCATCATCCGCCCGGCAAGCGTGTGGCTGTTGATCAGCCGCCGGCTGCTGAACCGCCGGCAGAAGGCGCTGGTGGGCTGGTTCGGCATCCGCGGCATCGGCAGCCTCTATTACCTATGCTTTGCGTTGACTCACGGTTTACCGGAAGATGCGGGGCAGGTCATCATCGGCCTGACGCTGTCGGTTGTGGCGCTGAGCATTCTGCTCCATGGCCTGAGCATCCAGCCGTTGCTGGACCGTTATGAACGCTATTCGGCGTCCAGGGCGAGCGATTGATAGAGAGAGTCGATCAACCCATCGCAACAAGCGATTGGACTGTAACGCCCGGACTGCGCAAGCTTCACGTACTGTGTATTGAGAAGGTGAAATGTCAGATCACGTCCTGATGGACCGCTTTGCACGTAAAGTCGATTATCTGCGCATGTCGGTGACCGACCGGTGCGATTTTCGTTGCGTGTACTGCATGGCCGAAGAGATGACCTTTCTGCCCCGCCAGCAGATTCTGTCGCTGGAGGAAATCCTGCAGGTGGCCGAGCGCTTCGTCGCACTGGGTACCCGCAAGATCCGCCTCACCGGCGGCGAGCCGCTGGTGCGCGCCGGGGTAGTGGGCCTTTGCGAACGCATCGCCGCCCTGCCCGGCCTGCGTGAACTGTGCATGACCACCAACGGCTCGCAGCTCGACCGCCTGGCCAGGCCGCTGTTCGATGCCGGGGTCAGTCGCCTCAACATCAGCCTCGACAGCCTTGACCCGCAGCGCTTCCGCGAACTGACCCGTACCGGCGATCTTGCCAAGGTTATCGCTGGCATCGATGCGGCCAATGCGGCCGGGTTCCAGCACACCAAGCTCAACTGTGTGGTGATGCAAGGCCGCAACGATCACGAAATCAACGACCTGCTGGCTTTCGCCATCGAGCGCCAGCTGGACGTGTCGTTCATTGAAGAAATGCCGTTGGGCGTGATCAGCGAACACAGCCGTGCCGAATCCTTCTACTCCAGCGATCAGGTACGCGAGCGCATCGCCGAGCGCTATACGCTGGTGCCGTCCACCGATTCCACCAACGGCCCGTCGCGCTACTGGCGTCTGGCCGAAGCGCCGGATATCCGTATTGGCTTTATCTCGCCCCACAGCCACAACTTCTGCGGCACCTGCAATCGCGTGCGGCTGACCGTGGAAGGTCGTTTGCTGCTATGCCTGGGCAACGAACATTCGGCGGACCTCAAGTCCGTACTGCGCGCCAACCCGGGCCAGCCGCACAAGCTGGAAAAGGCCATCATCGACGCCATGCAGCTCAAGCCATGGAGCCACAACTTCACGCTGGACGACGATGTGCAAGTAGTGCGGTTCATGAACATGACCGGCGGCTGATCCTAGCGTTGCGCCCTGCCGACAGAACGCCTCACTCAGTGAGGCGTTTTTCGTTTCGACAG
The DNA here is from genome assembly GCF_003935425.1 of Pseudomonas sp. v388. Taxonomy (GTDB): domain Bacteria; phylum Pseudomonadota; class Gammaproteobacteria; order Pseudomonadales; family Pseudomonadaceae; genus Aquipseudomonas. The sequence goes on along the minus strand of NZ_RHQN01000008.1, from coordinate 160,821 downwards.
GTCATGCTGATGAGACATCAATGACGCGTTTGGTACGGGTCATTTTGTCTGCCAAGGCTTCCCGCCCAGGGTCTCAAAGAAGCGCGCAAAGCGCTGTCGCCCAGAGGTCGGCGTGCGGGCAAGCAGGCGGATTGAACAGCGGCGGAAACGAAAACGCCCCGCCTGCCGCTGGGTGGCGGCAGGCAGGGCGTAAAGAATTCAAGGGAGTCGACGACGTGGTCTAGACCGAAACCGATCACATCAGCGCCAAACCGCCAACCCGTGACTGAAGATATACACTCGATCGGATATAAACAACACCCGAACGAATTATTTTTGCTGTCAAGAAACAGACCAACCCCATTATTGGATCCATCCGCAGGCCAGTCCGCTACCGATCACGCGACACGGCTGCCACGCCCCTGAGACTGTTGCCAACGGATTTGCAGTTCCCTGAGCACCGACTCCAGATACGCGTTGTCCGCTGCGGCTTTCTTGCCAACATAACCTTGCCCCCGGCGAAACATCTTCACGCAGGCACGCAGTTGCGGATGCGTGTCGCGGAATTCGTCTTCCTGTGAACAAGGCGACATCGGGTCAAGATGCACTTCGCCGGAGTCGGACAGCCACAGCATGTGGCAGTCGAGGGTGTCTTTGCGGGCTGCAAACAGACGAGCCAGTTCATCGAGAGTGGCGTGGCGGGTAATGTTCATGTTGATGCTCCTTCGCTCGTAAACCTGTTCAAGTGGATGCAGCACGTTCATCGGCCGAACCAGCATCGGTCCAGCGCCAAGGGGCCACAGGTAGCCGCGATGAAAAGCCACTACATGGCAGCATCGACAATGAGAAAGTGGTGAACTCCGAAGCCCAGGGCGGTGATCACGAGGATCACCCACAAGGTCATGAAGACGGTTCACCAGACTTGTGCCCTGTCGAGCAGTCATGCCGGGTCAGCTTCATCAATCTGCCTTGTGGGCAGCCTGTATCCGGGAACATCTCGACGGCTTGCCGAGCCTGTTCAGTACGTTTCCAGCCCTCCCGATCAGGGAGACAGCTGCATAATGCAAAACGGGAACGAGGACGTCAACGATTATGTAGTGCTTATTTTTACTCACTACATATAGGGATGAGCAGGCAAAAAAAAGACGGTGGCGTGACTGGTCAGTCACGCCACCGTCAAGGGGAGCGCGGTTTTAATGGGTGAATGCGGTGTAGCTGTTGATCAGGTTGCGGTAATTGGGGATGCGCTGAGACAGTAGATTCGCCAGGCCTTCCATGTCGTTGCGCCAGTCAATCTGCAGCTCGCAGGCAACCGAGAACCAGTTCACCAGTTGCGCACCCGCGGCGCTCATGCGTGCCCACGCCGCCTGCTGCACGGTTTCGTTGAACGTGCCGGACGAGTCGGTCACCACGAACACTTCAAAGCCTTCGGCCAGCGCGCACAGGGTCGGGAATGCGACGCAGACATCGGTCACCACACCGGCGATGATCAGCTGGTTGCGGCCGGTAGCCTTGACTGCCTTGACGAAATCTTCGTTGTCCCAGGCGTTGATCTGGCCTGGACGCGGAATGTATGGCGCGTCCGGGAACATCTCCTTGAGTTCCGGCACCAGCGGGCCGTTCGGGCCGCTTTCGAAGCTGGTGGTCAGAATGGTCGGCAGGTCGAAGAACTTGGCGATATCGGCCAGGGCCAGAACATTGTTCTTGAACTCGTTGGGCGAGAAATCCTGAACCAGCGAGATCAGGCCGGTCTGGTGGTCGACCAGCAGGACTGCGGCGTCGTCTTTGTTCAAACGGCTGTAAGGGGTTGGGGTGCTCATGATTGACTCCTTTGGGTTAGCGAGGGTGTGGTGCACATCTCGCCAGGCCGGGAAGAACCTTCGGCCTGACGTGTTGAAGTCCGGTCAGAAGGCGAAGCACGAGCAGCCGAATGCGCCCCAGAAACCCTGGAAATCACTGACCGGCGCATTGGACAGCCGGGCCCGCTCATGGCTATGCGAATGCACCGCGCACGGGCCGCTGCACTGGTGGACCTGGGCCAGCATCGGCGAGGCCGGACGCCAGTGGCCCGGCACCTTGGCCACCGGCGACCAGTCCGGCAGCACCGGAACTGCGGGCGGTGCCAGCTTTTCAAAGTCGCCGGAGCCGAACACCACTTTGCCGTCCACCACCGTGAGCACCGATTCGATCCACTTGATCGCTTCTTCATCGACGCTGAAATAGTCGGCGGACAACGCCACAAGATCCGCCAGCTGGCCGACCTTGATCTGGCCCTTCTTGCCCTGTTCCGACGAAAACCAGGCGCTGCCGTGGGTGAACAGCTCCAGTGCCGTGTCGCGAGACAGCCCTTCGGGATATAGCTCCAGACCACCGACCGTGCGGCCGCTGACCATCCAGTACAGCGAGGTCCACGGGTTGTAGCTGGAAACCCGGGTCGCATCGGTGCCGGCGCCGACCGGCACGCCTTCGGCCAGCATGCGTTTGATCGGCGGGGTCATTTCCGCAGCCTTGGCACCGTAACGGTCGACGAAGTATTCGCCCTGGAAGGCCATGCGGTCCTGGATGGCGATACCGCCGCCCAGCGCCCGCACCCGCTCGATGTTCTTCGGGGTAATGGTTTCGCAATGGTCGAAGAACCAGGGCAGGCCGTTGAACGGGATGTCGCGATTGACCTTCTCGAACACGTCCAGCATGCGGCTGATGGATTCGTCATAGGTGGCGTGCAGGCGGAACGGCCAGCGGTTCTCCACCAGATGCCGCACCACCGGCTCCAGGTCCTGTTCCATACCGGCTGGCAGGTCCGGGCGCGGTTCGAGGAAATCTTCGAAATCCGCTGCTGAAAAGGTCAGCATCTCCCCTGCCCCGTTATGCCGCAGGAAGTCATCGCCCTGGTGCAGCTTGACGGTGCTGGTCCAGTTCTTGAAGTCGGCCAGTTCTTCCTTGGGCTTTTGCGTGAACAGGTTGTAGGAAATGCGCACGGTCAGCTGTTTTTCGCGGCCCAGTTGCTCGATGACCGCATAGTCGTCGGGGTAGTTCTGGAAACCGCCACCGGCGTCGATGGCGCTCGTCACGCCCAAACGGTTGAGTTCGCGCATGAACTGGCGCGTAGAGTTGACCTGATACTCCAGCGGCAGCTTCGGGCCTTTGGCCAGGGTCGAGTAGAGAATCATCGCGTTGGGCTTGGCCACCAGCATGCCGGTGGGATTGCCCTGGCTGTCGCGCACGATCTCGCCGCCCGGCGGGTTGGGCGTATCGCGGGTGTAACCGGCAACGCGCAGCGCTGCGCGGTTGAGCAAGGCGCGGTCGTACAGGTGCAACACGAACACCGGAGTGTCCGGCGCCGCCTGATTGAGTTCTTCCAGCGTGGGCATACGCTTTTCCGCGAACTGAAACTCGTTCCAGCCGCCCACCACCCGCACCCACTGCGGCGTCGGAGTGCGGTCGGCCTGATCCTTGAGCATGCGCAGCGCGTCGGCCAGGGACGGCACGCCTTCCCAGCGCAGTTCAAGGTTGTAGTTCAGCCCGCCACGAATCAGGTGCAGGTGCGAGTCATTGAGGCCAGGAATCACCGTGCGTTTTTGCAGGTCAATCACTTGGGTGTGGCTGCCGCGCAGGCCCATGACTTCGGCCTCGGTGCCGACCGCCACGAAACGCCCGCCGCTGATCGCCACGGCGCTGGCCTTGGGCTTTTCGCGGTCGACGGTGTGGAATTGGCCATTGAACAGAATCAGATCGACATTCATGGATGTACCTTTGGTGAACGTTGAAGAGGCATCGGCAAAACCGGTGAATGGCAGGGACGGCAAAATGGCTGCGGCGGCACTGAGCAGCGAGCCCTTGGCGATGAAGCGCCTGCGCTGCAGATCGGTTTTCTCGTCTGTCATCGGAAGGTTTCCTCGGGGGCCTTATTCAGGCGATTTGGCAGAAGCGTTCAGCCAGGGCGCCAGCAGTCGGGTGGCGGCCGGCATCAACGGGTAAACCACCAGCAACACAATGGTGATAGTGATGATTGCGGTACTGACCACATACCCCGACAGCCACGGGCTGAACGCCAGAATCGGCAGCCAGAACAACGGCACGCACAAGGTCAGCGGCAGGATCACCAGAAACGATACGCAGGCCTGTTTCCAGCGCGGCGGCTGCCCGGTCTGATCGGTGCCGGGGTTGAACCAGAACTCGTTATGCGGATTGACCTGAATCTGGTCGCCGTCGGCCAGCATCGGCGCGGCTTCCTCCACCAGTGCACGGCGCTGCTCGGAGTCCAGCCACGCCTGCATCGCCTGGGTCGAATGAAAGCGCAGCACGCAGGTGAACTGTTTCAGGCCGTCGGCGGTGCTGCGGATCACGTCAACGCCCAGATGGCCCGGATAACCGCTGGCGATGGTGACGATGCGTCGCAACCATTGCTCGTAATGGGCTTGCTGTCCGGCCTTGACGCGGTGCTTGATGACCAGGGTGACGACTTCATTGAAGGCCGCGCTGTCGATGGCGCGGGCCTCGGCATCGAGGCGAATGGATTCGGACATAACCTGCGGCTCCGGCAAACGGTTATTAAAGGTCGCGGCGCCGCTTCGGCCTGGTAGGTGTTACGACGGCGCCCTGAATGGAAACAGAGAGTGCCGTCGATCAACCGGCAGTGATTGAATCGATGTGCTTTCTTTGCGAAAGGTTCTCACTGTTGCCCCAGGGCCGCCGACTCAGGCAGCGGCGCCGACATGTATTCGGCGATGCGTGACCGTAGCCAGCGTTCGGCCGGGTCGTTGTCATGCACCCCGCTCCACACCATCGACAGCTCGGCCGGAACGATCGGGAACGGCGGCTCCTCGGCGCGAAGCTGACTGCCTTCGATCAATGCGCAGGCGGCGTAATCGGGCACCGTGGCAATCAGCTCGGTGCCCGCCAGCAAGGCGCGCAAACCGTTGAACTGCGGCACCGCCAGCACCACCTTGCGGGCACGACCGACCCTGGCCAGATCCAGGTCGATGTTGCCGCTCAGGTCGCCGGAAAAAGACACCATCGCGTGCTTGCGTTCACAGTAGTCGTCCAGGCTCAGCGTGCCAGGCCGAGCGTCGCCACGGATCACCTTGCAGCCGATGTCGCGCAACTTCTTGCGCTTGGCGTTGGCCGGCAGCTCTACGGTATAGCTGACCCCGACCGAGATTTCCCCCGAAGCGAGCAGCGCTGGCAGCAACAGGTAGTTGGCCCGACGAATGACCACGATAATGCCCGGCGCTTCCTCACGCAGGCGGCTCAGCAAGGGCGGCAACAGGCCGAACTCGGCGTCGTCCGACAGGCCGATGCGGAACACGTCGCAGCTGGTCGCCGGATCGAACTCCTTGGCACGGCTTACTGCCCCGGAAATGGTGTCCAGCGCCGGGCGGATTTCTTCGAGGATCACCAGAGCCCGCGCGGTGGGCTCCATGCCCCGGCCGTTGCGCAGCAGCAACGGGTCGTCGAACAGGTCGCGCAGACGGCCCAGTGCGGCACTGACCGCCGGCTGGCCGATGAACAGTTTCTCGGCGACGCGAGTCAGATTGCGCTCGAACATGAGCGCCTCGAAGATCACCAGCAGATTGAGGTCGACACGGCGCAGGTCATTGCGATTCATGAAAGCTTCCGGCTTCAATGGATGAGAAAGGGCTTGCCCAACCTAAGCACATTTCCTCACAACCGGCTTGTTCGCATGTGCGCAATTGTCATCTAGGCGCCACACCCCATCGCCCGATCCGTCGGCTCGATTGGGCAGAGTCGAATCCGGGGGTTACCCTCAAGGGCAAAAACGGAGGCTCAGCCATGATCAAGAAAGTCGGTCCGACCCGGATCAATCCTGTGCACAAAGCGTCGTGCCATTGCGGCGCGGTGATGCTGGAACTGGACTTGCCGGACGGCATCGTCGATCCGCACCGCTGCGACTGCTCACTGTGCAGACGGCGCGGCGCGATTGTCGCCACGGTGGCGGCAGATGGCATTCGCCTGCTCCATGGGCAAAGCGTATTGAAGTTGTATCAGTTCAACACGCTGACGGCCCGCCATTACTTCTGCGGCCATTGCGGCGTGTACACCCACCATCAGCGCCGCTCGAATCCTGAGCAATACGGCTATAACGTGGGGTGTCTGGAAGGAGTCAATCCGTTCGATCTGGGGCCGGTCGGGACGTCCGACGGGGTTCACCACCCCGCCGACGCCGAACCGCCTCGTTGCGACTGACCCGGCTGCACCGGACCAGGTGCCTGTACGACTGTTTGAGCGAAGGTCCGGCAGGCCTGTTTTAACGCGGCATCACCGAGTGCAGATGCCTGCACCTCCTAGCGCAGATTGGTCTTGGCCAGCTCCAGTACCTGATTGCCCCGCCCGCTGAGAATCGCGCGCATCATGTACAGGCTGAAACCCTTGGCCTGGGCCAGTTTGATTTTCGGCGGGATGCCCAGCTCCTGCTTGGCGGTCACCACGTCGATCAGCACCGGGCCTGGGTGTTCGAAGGCCTTTTGCAGCGCGGCGGGCAATTCGTCGGCGTTCTGCACGCGAATGCCAAGGATGCCGGCACCCAGCGCCACGCCTGCAAAGTTGGTGTCGTGGAAGTCGGTGTCATGGGGCACGTAGCCGGCAGCTTTCATTTCCATGTCGACGAAGCCCAGCGAGCTATTGTTGAACACCACCATTTTGATCGGCAGGTTCAACTGGCGGATGCTCAGCAGGTCGCCCAGCAACATCGACAAACCGCCGTCGCCGCACAACGCCACCACTTGGCGATCCGGATACTGCGCCTTGGCGCCCAGTGCCTGCGGCATGGCGTTGGCCATCGAGCCGTGATTGAACGAGCCGATGAGCTTGCGCTTGCCGTTCATGTGCAGGTAACGCGCCGCCCACAAGGTCGGCGAGCCCACGTCCACGGTGAAGATCGCGTCGTCATCGGCCTGCTCGTCGATCAGTCGCGTCAGGTACTGCGGATGAATCGGCCGGCCGGGCGGAGTCGGCGTGGCGAGTTCGTCCAGCTCTTCGCGGGCCTTGGCGTAATGCTTGAGCGCCTTGTCGAGAAACCGCCGGTCGCTGTGGGGCTTGAGGCGCGGCAGCACGGTGTCGAGAGTTTCTTTGATGCCACCGACCAGCCCCAGCGCCACGGGCGTGCGACGGCCCAGTTGGGTCGGGTCCAGATCGATCTGAATGATCTTCGCGTCGGCCGGATAGAAATTGCGGTACGGAAAGCTGCTGCCCAGGATCACCAGCGTGTCGCAGGACAGCATCGCGTGGTAGCCGGAGCTGAAGCCGATCAGCCCGGTCATGCCGACGTCGAACGGGTTGTCGTATTCGACATGCGGCTTGCCGCGCAAGGCGTGGACGATTGGCGCGCCCAGCGTCTCGGCCAGTTTGATGACCTGCTGATGCGCACCGGCGCAGCCCGCGCCGCACAGCAGCGTGGTGGCCTTGGAGTCGTTGAGCATCTCGACCAGGGTTTGCAGGTCCTGCTCGGCCGGCACCACACTCGGCGGCTGGACCTCGACCCACTTGGCCGATACGTCCGGCGAATCACTGAGCAATACGTCACCGGGCACCACGATCACCGCCACACCCTGCTGGCTGATCGCCGCTCGCATGGCGCGCTCCAGTACGCGCGGAAACTGCTCGGGGCTGCTCACCAGTTCGACGAAGTGGCTGCACTCCTTGAACAGTTCCTGCGGGTGGGTTTCCTGAAAATAATCCAGGCCGATTTCGGCGGAAGGAATGTGGGCCGCAATCGCCAACACCGGCACACGGCTGCGATGGCAGTCGTACAGGCCGTTGATCAGGTGCAGATTGCCCGGCCCGCAACTGCCGGCGCAGACCGCCAGTTTGCCGCTCGATGCCGCCTGGGCGCCGGCGGCGAAGGCCGCGACTTCCTCATGGCGGGTGTGCATCCAGCGAATCGATTCGGTGCGTTGCAGGCTGTCGGTCAGGCCGTTGAGGCTGTCGCCGGCCACCCCCCAGATATGGGAAACACCAGCCGCTGCGAGGGTTTGCGCGAGATGGTCGGCAATGGTCTTGGACATGCGGGGTTCCTTGTCGAAGCTGTGAAGGATCGGCGCAGGCTCGGCAGCGCCTGCTGTGGTCGACCCGTCACGCTGACGACAGTTCAGTAAACCTGCGCCCGGTTCAGCCTCGCCAACTCACGCCCGATCCGCCGCGTCAGGCATGGGGCGCACCGCTCGCCGAAGCCGGCGCGGCATACTGCGGCTTGAGCTTGCCGTTCTGGTCCAGCAGCCAGGCGTCGAGAATTTCCCGCACCACCGGCCCGGCCACGCGCCCGCCCGCCTCGCCGTTTTCGATCATCACCGAGACCACGATCTTTGGCCGTTCGGCCGGGGCGAAACCCACGAACAGTGCGTTGTCGCGGTGGCGTTCCAGGGTCTTGTTGCGGTCATAGCGCTCGCCCTGCTTGATCGCCACCACTTGCGCGGTGCCGCTCTTGCCGGCGATGCGATACTGCGCGCCTTGCGCCGCCGCACGGGCGATACCCCGCGGATCGTGCATGACCATCTGCATGCCGACGTTGACCTGATCCCATTCCCGGGGATCGCGCAGCACGATGTCGGGCATCGGATGCTCATCCACCGGGGCCACGTGGCCGACTTCTTTGGCCAGATGCGGACGGTGCCACACGCCTTTGCTGGCAATCAGCGAGGTGGCCTGGGCCAGTTGCAGCGGCGTGACCTGCATGTAGCCCTGGCCGATGCCGAGAATCACGGTTTCGCCCGGGAACCAGGCCTGGCGCCGCGTGGCCCGTTTCCATTCCCGGGACGGCATCAGCCCTGCAGATTCCTCGAACATGTCCAGCGAGACCTTCTGGCCGATGCCGAACATGGTCATGTAGTCGTGCAGCCGGTCGATGCCCAGCTTGTGCGCCAGGGTGTAGAAGTAGGTGTCGTTGGAACGCATGATCGCCGCGTCCATGTCCACCCAGCCATCGCCGCTGTGGTTCCAGTTGCGGTACTTGTGATCGAAGTCCGGCAACTGGAAATAGCCAGGGTCGAAGACCCGGGTCGAGGCGTTGACCACGCCGGTGTCGAGCCCGGCGATGGCCACTTCCGGCTTGACCGTCGAACCGGGCGCATACAACCCGCGCAGCACGCGGTTGAACAGCGGCCGGTCGATGGAATCGCGCAACGCCGCGTAGGCTTTGAAGCTGATCCCGGTCACGAACAGGTTGGGGTCGAAACTGGGCTTGCTGACCATCGCCAGCACTTCGCCGGTCTCCGGGTCCAGCGCTACCACCGAACCGCGCCGATCACCCAGCGCATTCTCGGCGGCTTCCTGCAAATGCACATCCAGGCTCAGGGTGATGTTCTTGCCGGGAACCGGATCGGTGCGTTTCAACACCCGCAGGACTCGGCCCTGGGCGTTGGTCTCGACCTCTTCGTAGCCGACCCGACCGTGCAGTTCGGATTCATAGAAGCGCTCGATACCGGTCTTGCCGATGGACTGGGTGCCGCGGTAGTCGGTGTCCAGTTGCCTGGCTTCTTTCTCGTTGATGCGCCCGACATAGCCAATGGAATGCGCGAAATGCGCGCCCAACGGGTAATGCCTCACGAACTGCGCCGCCACGTCGACGCCGGGCAGGCGGTATTGATTGACCGCCAACAGGGCGATCTGCTCTTCGGTCAGCTCGTACAACAAGGTGGCGGGCTCGAATGGGTGGCGAACCTGCTTGAGCTCCTTGTCGAACAGGATCCGGTCCTCATCAGGCAGCGAGAGAATGCTCATCAGCTGGTCGATCACCCCGTGCCAGTCACCGGCGCGCTCGCGGGTCAGGGTCAGGTTGAAACTGGGGCGGTTGTCGGCCAGCACCTCGCCGTTGCGGTCATAGATCAGGCCACGCTCGGGCGGGATCGGCAGCACATGCACCCGGTTGTTCTCGGAGACGGTGGAGTGGTAGGCAAATTCGGTGACCTGCAGGAAATACAAGCGGCCCACCAGGCAGGCGCTCAGCACCGCAATCAACGCGGCACAGGCAATGACTCGGCGATTGACCAGCCGGGCGTCCTTTTCATGATCCTTGAGAGGAATGGGATTGGGCATTTCTACAGCTTCTCGGTAAAGGACACAGGTCGCGTTAACATGTAATTAAATATTTCGGCGCGCACCATACCAAGAAGTCGCCGCCAATAGGGACAGCAATGGCGCCGTGGGGGTGAAAGTTCTGTCAGGTGTCGGTTGTCACGCCCAGCAACAGATCGAATGATTTCTCTTGCCCACGGTCCCATGCTGCAGGACAGGCAATAAGCCAGTCGCCTTACACTCAAGACGGAGTCTTCACATGAATAGCAAATCGTTGATCGCCTGCATGTCCCTGATCGGCTGCTTCTCGGTTGTCACTCTGCCCGTGCACGCCGACGAGAAGCCCGAGCCCAAGGTCGAGGAATCGCAGTACAACCAGCACGAACTGGAACTGGGTTCCCGCGTGCCTGAGCAGTTTCGCCGCAGCGATTCCAGCATCAAGGACTGGAAAGCCAAAGGCCTGAAAGAGCCGGCCAAGGAAAGCGAATGGATTCAGATCAACGACAAATACGTGCGCTTCCAGAAAGTGAACGGCCAGATCGTGGATATCGTGCCTGCCCCCAAGTAATAAAACCCTCTTAGCAGGAGCGGAGCGCCGCCCGGTCCGCTCCCACAGAAGTTTTGGCAAATGCGCTAGTCTTATGGCTCAGCCACCGGGACGTTCGCATGGACCGCATCAATCGCCACCCCACTCCCGTCACGCCGTTCTTCTGGCGTGACGAACGCTTGCCGTTCATCGAGGCGCGCTCGGTAGAGGATGGGCGCAAGCTGTGTTACGCACGGCATTCCCATGAAGTGTTTTCCATCGGCGCCATCACCGCCGGGACCAGCACCTATCTGCACGAAAAGACCTCGCAAACCGTCAGCCAGGGCACCGTGGTGCTGATGAATCCCGGCGCCGTTCACGCCTGTAATCCCATCGCCGACCAACCCTGGTCGTACCTGATGCTTTACGTCAACAGCCAGTGGCTGGGTGAACGCCAGGCCGAGTTGCTGCAGCAGCCCGGTTGCGGTTTCCAGCCGCTGGCCGCTACGGCCAGTACCGATCCGGCGCTGTATTCGGGCCTGGTGGACTTGTACCGGACCTTGATCGACCCGGATCAGGACACACTGCACAAGCAGTGCACCGCCCTGTCGTTCTTCACCTTGCTGCAACAGGTGCTGGGCAGCGCGCCGCATGCCCTCGACAAGCCGCTGCATCGCGTTGCGCAGGCCGCCCGGTTCATCGACGAGCATTTCAGTGAACCCATCAGGCTGGACGATATTTGTGCAGCGGCCAGCCTGTCGGCTTCGTATCTGATCCGCGCCTTTGAACAGCGCTATCACATGACGCCCCACGCTTACCTGATCAACCGGCGTATCCAGCACGCCCGCAACCAGCTCAAGCAAGGCCGATTGATTGCCGACGTGGCCCATGAGACGGGTTTTGCCGATCAGGCGCATTTGCAGCGCGAGTTCAAGAAACACTTGGCCGCCACGCCGGGCCAGTATCGGCTCTGAGTTCAGCCCAGCAGCAGATACAACGCGCAGCCGGCCAGCAAGGCCGCCATGGTCCGATTGAACCGCCGCACGCCCGCCGCGCTGCGCAGGTAATGGCTGAAAAAGCTGCCTGCGTAGGCCCAGCAACCCAGCGACGCATAGCAGACCACGCAATAAATCGCCGAAAACTGCCAGACCAGCCGGGCTTCGCTATTGGCCACGAATACACCCATGCCCGCAATCGACGCCAGCCAGGCCTTGGGGTTGAGCCACTGCATCAGTGCGCCGTACAGCATGGACGGCCGTTTGCCCTGCTGATTGACATTCAGCCGCCCATCATCAGCCGCCAGCTGCCAGGCCATGTACAACAGGAACGCGACGCCGGCCCACTGGATCAGCCGGGTCAGGAACGGCCACTGGCGCAGGGTTTCATGCAGGCCCAGGCCAATCAGCACCAGCAGCAAGGTAAAACCCAGGGTGGCACCGAGCACATGGCGCATGCTCGGCCAGAAACCAAAGCGTGCGCCGGCGCTGAGCGCGACCAGATTGACCGGCCCCGGCGTAATGGATGACGCCAGGGCAAATGCCGCCATGGAGATGAACAGACTCATGGGAACCTCTGATACAGGATGGATTGACCTGATCAGGGTAAAGAGCCGGTTTGAGCCGGTATTGAAGGAAATCACCCAGTGCGCGACCGAATGCCGCGTGGCACCGCGACAAATAAATTGAAGCAAAGTGCCATCACGGCCGATAATGCTTTCAGACAGTCAAGGAGCAGCCCCATCACGCCACCGGGAGGCGACTTACTGAGGAACGGCAGTGCAGCTTGAACCACTCAAAGACATGCAGGATTACCTGAAGCGCACCGCCGACGATCTGGAGCGAGTGTCGCGAAACCTCGCCGGTCATATGCGCTACCTGCAACATTCGTCTCGGATCATCGATGCGCAAGATGTGAATGCACGCATCCAGGGCCTCCAGGCTTCGGCCAATGATCTGCGCCAGGTCTTCAAAAAGTAGCAGCCGCGACTAGTCGTCCCCCGCTTGCGACAACGGCCTTGCGACCTGCTCCAGCGACTTGCGCTCCGATGCCACGCCCCAGCGCGCCTGTACGGCGGCGGCGAATATCATCAGCCCTGCCCCGATCAGATAGCCGATCTGCACATTGCCCCTGTCCTGGGTCTCGATCAGTTGCCCGAACAGAGTCGGGCCGATGATGCCGCCAAGGCCAGTGCCGAATGCGTAGAACACGGCAATGGCCAGCGCGCGGATTTCCAGTGGAAAGGTCTCGGCCACCGTCAGGTAGGCGGAACTGGCCGCGGCGGACGCGAAAAAGAAAATCACCATCCAGGCCATCGCCTGCTGCGTTACATCCAGAGCGCCCTGCTCGAACAAATAGCCGCTGATCGCCAGCAGCACGCCGGACAAGCCGTAGGTCAGGCTGATCATCACCCGCCTGCCGATCACATCGAACAGTCGGCCGAGCAGCAACGGCCCGCAGAAATTACCCAATGCCAGCGGCAGCACGTACCAGCCAACCTGTTCGGCAGGCACTGCGTAGAAATCGGTCAGCACCAGGGCGTAGGTGAAGAAGATCGCGTTGTAGAAAAAAGCCTGCGCCGTCAGCAGCGTCAGGCCCACCAGCGAACGCTGGCGGAAGGTGCGGAACAGCGTGTCGACAATTTCCTTGAGCGGTGTGTGATCCCGGGCATGCAGGCGCAGCGGTCTGCCCTGCGGCTCGGTCAGCACGTGGCCCTGCCGGCGCAAATCGGCCTCGATCCGCTCGACGATGCGCGTGGCTTCCTCGGTACGGCCGTGGATCAGCAGCCAGCGCGGGCTTTCCGGCAGCCACAGGCGCATCAACAGGATCAACAGGCCCAGGGCGGCGCCGATGCCGAAGCACAGGCGCCAGCCAAGCTCGCCGCCAATCCATTGCGGGTCGAGCAACAGGATCGAACCGCCGGCGCCCAACGCCGCGCCCAGCCAGAAGGTGCCATTGATGCTCAGGTCGACCCAGCCGCGATAGCGTGCGGGGGTGAATTCCTGGATGGTCGAATTGATCGCTGTGTACTCGCCGCCGATGCCCATGCCGGTCAGGAAGCGAAACAACATGAAGCTCCAGACATTGAAGGAAAACGCCGTCGCCGCGGTTGCGCCGACGTACAGCAGCAAGGTGATGAAAAACAGTTTGCGGCGTCCGAGACGGTCCGTGAGCCAGCCAAAGAACAACGCGCCCAGCACTGCGCCAGCGATATACACCGCTCCGGCCAGGCCAATGTCACTGTTGGACAGGTTCAGCGCCGGGCTGTTTTTCAAGGCGCCGGCCACGGAGCCGGCCAGCGTCACTTCCAGCCCGTCGAGCAGCCAGGTGATGCCCAGCGCGATCACCAGCAACGTATGAAAGCGGCCCCACGGCAAGCGGTCCAGGCGCGCCGGCAGATCGGTCTCAAACACGGCACCCTGCTGAATCGGCGGGATGGACGTCATGGCCGGAAAATCCTCTGGGCAGGTTCAGGATCAGGCCTGGGCCCACTCCACATCGCTGATGCCGTATTGCTCGGCACTGGGCTGGGTGACCATGGGGACCCTTTCCGTCCGGTATTTGGGGATCCGCGCCAGACCGGCATCGACACTGGCATGGTGCCAGGCATTGGCACCGTCCATGTGTTCGGCCCGGATATAAAACGTCTTGAAGGCGCCGTTGAGCAGGTAATCGATGCGGAAGTGTTTGGGGAGGGCCATTGAAGGCTGAGCCTTTTTTTCGGTGACGAGACAATAACCGACCCCTGACGAAGGCAAATAATTCAGTCTTTTTGTCTGACAATGTTCAACAAGCTTGCTTCTACTCGATTACGAACACACTGAATGTGCAGGAGCGAGCTTGCGCGCGAAGGCGCCAGGCCACTCGAAGCCTCTTTAGCGGCAGAACCGATGTCTCCGCCAGCAGGCTCGCTCCTACAGGACGGCGATGCTGTTTATCGAATCCCCAAACGCCTGGCGAGGCGGTTCAGGTTGGCCCGGTCGACACCCAACGCCCTGGCGGCTTCGCTCCATTTACCCTGGTGCTTTTCCAGCGCATCGACGATCAGGGCGCGTTGATAGGCGTCGACTGCCTCTTTGAGCCCTTCCCCCGGCTGCAACGCCACTACCGGTGCCTGGACTGCGCTTGGCGTCGCGGTAGCTACGACCTCGTCAAGGCCCAGCGCCTGCGCTTCGATGGTCAGGATACGTGGTCGCTGAGGTTGTGCGGCCAGGCTCTTGAGCACGGCCCGGCTGATCAAGTGTTCCAGCTCGCGCACGTTACCGGGCCAGTTGTGGCTGAGCAGCAGCTTCTGCGCCTCGCCGTTCAGACGCAGGCTGCGCAGCCCCATGCGCAAGCGATTTTCCTCCAGAAAGTAGCCGGCCAGCACCAGTACATCGCGGCCTCGCTCACGCAACGGCGGCACCTGCAATGGATAGACGCTGAGGCGATGATAGAGGTCGGCGCGGAACCGCCCGGCCCGTACTTCCTCGGCCAGGTCGCGATTGGTGGCGGCGATGATGCGCACGTCCACCCGGTGCTCCTGATCCGAGCCGACCCTCTGCAACTGACCGCTCTGCAGCACCCTGAGCAGTTTCGACTGCACCGGCAGCGGCAGTTCGCCCACCTCATCGAGAAACAGGGTGCCGCCATCGGCCAGCTCGAACTTGCCGCTGCGTCCGTTGACCGCGCCGGAAAATGCGCCCTTGACGTGGCCGAACAGCTCGCTTTCCACCAGGGTTTCCGGCAGCGCCGCGCAGTTGAGGCTGATCAACGGCTTGTGCGCCCGTGGCGAATGCAGGTGGATGGACTCGGCGACCAGTTCCTTGCCGACGCCGGTTTCGCCGGTCACCAGAACTGTCAACGGGCTGTTGCCGACCAGCTGGATTTCCTGCAACAACCGTTTGTGTACCGCGCTCTGGCCGATCAACTCACGCGGGGCACGCCCGCCGGCAGCGCGTTTATAGACTTCGGCAAGCTGGCGCTGGTCTTCGAACCCCCGCGCCAGCTGTTTTATGCGCTCACTGGCCATGACGGTGGCCGCCGCCAGGCCGGCGAACGCCTGCAGGCTGTCCAGGTCGACACTGCCGAAGCTCGCCGGGTCCAGGGAATCGAGGGTGATCAGCCCCCAGGGACGTTCCTGGAAATACAGCGCACAGCCCAGGCAGTCGTGAACCTCCAGCTGGCCATGGCCTTCGACCAGGCCGTCGTAAGGGTCAGGCAGTTCACTGTCGGCGCAGAACCTGACCGGCCCTGCGCTCTCCAGCAGGATCCTGAAGCGCGGATGTTCCTGAACGCGAAACCGACGGCCCAGGGTGTCGGGGCTCAATCCGTCCACGGCCAGCGGAATCAGTACCTCATCTTCAAGCTTGAGCAGCGCCGCCGCATCGCAGGGCAGCATCTGGCGCAAGGATTCGAGCAAGCGGCGATAGCGTTCTTCGTCAGGCAGATCGCGGGACAGGTCCGCCACCAACGGCACCAGTTCCAGCAGCAGCGGATGGGTCATTGCGACTCCGGATGGGACGGTATGAAAGGGGGTCATTATGACCAGGCTGCCAAGAGACCGGTAGATCTTTCCGGCCGCGCAAAGCTGTAGGAGCTGGCCCAAGTAGTAGAACTTTTCGATGAGACCCGAAAAACACGATCAACCACTGACGCCAGCCACCCGGCACCTCTCGCTCTGCCGTTAGTTTTTATTCAAGAGGCGAATGTCCAGTTTCGTTCCATAGTGTGTTCCGTTGCGAAGTGGACGTTACACACCCTAAGGAGCGGCGCGGCATGCGGCATGTGATCAATCCACCTTCCATTGCACCCACGACCGCAGAGCGGCCGCGCGGGTCATCGATCCTGATTCCCTTGCTGCTGGTGATCGCTGCCGTGCTGTCCAGCTCCATTGCCTCCAGCGGCCCGATTCAATGGGGCGATAACGGCGCGCTGCTGGCCAATGCAGCCAGCGGCCGGTTGCTCAGCGAATCCCTCGGACCGCTGGATCATCCGCTTTATCACCTGCTCACCACCGCGATCCAGACACTGTTCGGCTCCCGCGTCCTGGGCCTGCTCAATTCCCTGTTGCTGATACCGCTGGCCTGGCTGGTGGTACAACTGGCCATCAGCGTGGGCGCAACTCCGCGCCAGGCGCTTCTGGCCGCGGCCGCCACGCTGCTGTCCCACGCGGTGTTCTGGGTCTCGACCAAGGCCGAGATCTACCTGCTGCACACCTTGCTCATGCTGCTGGCGTACTGGGTGTACTGCGCCTGGAGCGCGCACCTGAGCGCACGTCGCACCCTGTTGTCGATCGGCCTGCTGACCGGCCTGGGTGCCTCGACGGACCCGCTGACTTTCGTGGTGCTGTTGCCGCTGTACGTTCAGTTGCTGGTCCAGTACAAAACGCAAACCTGGCTCGCGGCGGCCGGGTTCCTGATGGGTTTCCTGACCGCCTACCCTGCGCTGATCAACGACCTGATGGCGGGCCTGGGGCCGCTGGACATTGCCCGACGCTACATCGCGGGCGACTCCGCGGCGGCCCACTGGTACGGCAACCTGTTTCGCGTGGACCTGCTCTGGCATGAAAAGAATGCGGTATGCGTGTTGCTGGCATCGCTGATCGGCCCGCAGCTGCTGGGGCTGATCAGGCCCGGACGACGCCTGCGTCGCCTGCTGTGGAGCGCCGCAGTGCTGAACCTGGTGTTTGCGCTGACTTACAACGTGTTCGACCGTTTCACCCTGTTTCTGCCCGGCATTGCGCTGTTCAGCATTCTCGGGGTCCTGCAGCTGCGCAAGTGGCTGCCGCGCAAACCCCTGGCCAACGGCTTGCTCAACGCCTCGGTGCTCAGCGGGCCGCTGAGTATCGTGCTGATCTATTCGCTGTACGTGAGCGGCCAACTGCACCTGCCCACCCACAAGGAGTCGCTGCCGTTTCGCGAAGACATTCGCTATGTCATGGTGCCGTGGCTGCCCGACCGTTCGGCGCAGCGTTTCGTCCACGCCTACCAGTGGGGGGTGCCCGAAGGCTCGGTAATCGTCGCCGACCCTACGCCCATGGGCGCGCTGCGCGCGGGCCAGGCACTGGGCCTGTTGCGCGGCAGCACACTGGTGATGTGCGGCGAAACCGCCGATCTGCGCGCCTGGCTCAGCAACCCCGGCGTGTACCTGGCGCGACTGAGTTTCTGTGGGATGATCGCCGAAAACTTCAAGCTCGAAGACATTCAGTTCGGCTACGCCCTGCACACCAAATGAACCCGCCCATCACGGCTGCCACAGGCCTTCCCCGCCGTCCAGTTTACGGTTGAGGAAGGTCGCGGCGCTGATCAGCGCCAGATGGCTCAGTGCCTGAGGCGTGTTGCCCAAGTGATGGCCGTAACAGTCGAACTCTTCGGCGTACAGCCCCACCGGGTTGGCGTAGCGCAGCAACTGCTCGAATTCCAGCTGTGCCTTTTCGACTTGCCCGGCGCGGGCCAGGCACTCGACGTACCAGAACGAACAGGCGACGAACGCACCCTCTTCGCCCACCAGCCCGTCATCATGGCTGTCGTCGTTGCGATAGCGGTAAACCATGCCGTCGCGAACCAGCGCGTGCTCGATGGCTTCCAGGGTCGCCAGCCACTTGGGATCGCTGGCGCCGACGAAGCGCACCAGCGGCATCAACAGCATCGCCGCGTCCAGGCTACGGCTGCCCTTGTACTGAACGAAGTGGCCCAGCTCGGCATTCCAGAAATGCTCCCAGATGTCGTCGTGAATCGCCTGGCGCACGTTGTCCCAGCGCTCGAACGGCGCCGGCAGCGAGCGTTTGGCCGCCAGACGCAAGGCGCGGTCCAGCGCCACCCAGCACATCAGCCGCGAATGCAGGAAGTGCTGGTCCTCGCCGCGTTTTTCCCAGATGCCCACATCGCGATCGCTCCAGTGCTCGCAGACGTAATCCACCTGGCGCACCGCATGGGTCCAGCCGTCGTGGGAAATCGCTTCGCCGTACTTGTTGGACAGGTACACCGCGTCCATCAATTCGCCATAGATGTCCAGCTGGACCTGGTCGTAGGCGCCGTTGCCGATGCGTACCGGCTGCGCGCCGCCGTGGCCCGAGAGGTGATCGAGATTGGTCTCGGGCAGTTCATGTTGTCCAGCGAGGGAATAGAGAATGCCGAGTTTTTCACAGCCACCGGAGCAGTCGTCGAGGCGTCGGCGCACCCAGCGCATGTAGGCATTGGCCTCGCCGGTGTAACCCAGGCGCATGAAGGCATACACCGTGAACGAGGCGTCACGGATCCAGGTGTAGCGATAGTCCCAGTTGCGCTCGCCGCCGCGGGTTTCCGGCAGGCCATAGGTGGCCGCGGCAATGATTCCGCCGTGTTTGCGCGAGGTCAGCAGTTTGAGCGCCAGGGCCGAGCGCATCACCATTTCACGCCAGCGTCCACGGTACTGGGATTGCCGGCTCCACTGACGCCAGAATTTGAGGGTGTCATCGTAGTAACGCGAACATTGCCCGGCGGCCACGTGCGGATCATCCACGCCGCCCAGGATGAACTCGACGGTCTGTCCTTGCTGGAGGTCGAAGTCGGCACAGGCGGTGCCGTCTTCGACGGTCATCACCGTATTGCCTGACAGCCGCATGCCCAGCTGCCCCGCGGCCTGGAAGCACACGGAGCCGCCATCCAGATGCGCGGCCGTGGACGCCCGGTTGTAATCCAGGCGCACCCGACAACGCATGCGGATTCGCACGTTGCCGGCCTGAACCTGCACCCGGCGCACCAGGCGCGGCAGGTCATCGGCGTCCTGGCCGATGGGCATCAGGTCGGTGACTTCCACCACGGCCTGTTCACCGATCCAGCGGGTTTGCAGAACATTGGTGTCGGGGAGGTAAATCTGCAGGCGACGGGCGTCGGGCAACTCCGGCGCCAGCTGAAAGATCCCGGCATCAGTGCTGTCGAGCAAGGCGCTGAAGATGGACGGGCTGTCAAAGTCCGGCCAGCAGCAGAAGTCGATGCTGCCGGTGTCCGCCACCAGCGCCGCACTGCGCATGTCGCCGATGATGCCGTGGTTCTCGATGGGGTTCTGGGCTTCTTCCAAGCGTTCAACCATTGCCACGAAACTCCGGATAAAGGCTCATGCCGCCGTCGATGAACAGCGTGCTGCCATGGACATAATCGGAGGCGTCCGACGCCAGCCAGACCACTGCGTTGGCAACGTCCTCAGGCTCGCCGACGCGGCCGTAGGGGATCAACTCCAGCAATTTCTTTTCCGCATCGCCGGCCCGGGCGTCTTCATTGATAGGCGTGCGGATCGCACCTGGCGCGATGCTGTTGACGCGGATTTTCTGCACGCCCACTTCCTGGGCGATGCTGCGCATCAGCAGGTCTACGCCGCCTTTGGACGCCGCGTAATTGGCATGTCCGGCCCAGGGAATCAACTGGTGCACCGAACTCATGTGAATGATCTTGCCCATGGCCCGGGATACGTCGGGGCGCATGCCCTGGGCGATGAATTGGCGCAATGCCGCGCGGGCGCAAAGAAATTGTCCGGTCAGGTTGACGTTGATGACGGTGTTCCAGTCGTCCAGGGACATATCGACCAGGGCCGCATCTTTTTGCAGTCCGGAGTTGGCAACCAGAATATCCAGGGCGCCGAACGCCTCCAGGGTCTGGGCGAACAGGCGCTCGACGTCCTCCTCTTTCGACACATCGGCGCCAATGGCGACCGCCTGACCACCCGCGGCACGGATTTCGTCCGCCAGCGCTTCTGCCGGTTCCGCCTTGGAATGGAAGTTGATGACCACAGCCGCACCGGCCTGGGCCAGCGCCCGCGCCGCACTCGCGCCCAATCCGGAACTTGCGCCGGTGACGAGTGCGACTTGTCGCTTCAAAGAAATATGCATCGGTGTTCAGCCTCCAGGTAAGCACTGTAGATGCTGACTTGCGAGGCTGACGGGAAGTTCAAGCCCTGAGGGTTACGGCGCCGGATTCGGCTGCTGGGCGTGAATGGCTTCGATACCGGCGATGACCTCATCGGACAGCACAAGATCGATGCTCTCCAGATTGATCGCCAGCTGCGTGAGGTTGGTGGCACCAATAATGTTACTGGTTACGAACGGCCGGCTGGTGACATAGGCCAGGGCCATCTGCGAGGGGTCCAGACCGTGTTCGCGAGCCAGCGCGACGTACTTTTCGGTCGCACTGACCGCCTGCGGATTGTTGTAGCGCTGGAAACGCTCGAACAGGGTCAGACGGCCGTCCGCCGGGCGTGCGCCGTTTTCGTATTTGCCGCTCAGCACACCGAACGCCAGCGGCGAATACGCCAGCAGGCCGATCTGCTCGCGAATCGCCATTTCCGCCAGGCCGATCTCGAAGCTGCGGTTGAGCAGGTTGTAGGGGTTCTGGATCGACACCGCGCGCGGCAAGCCGTGAACGTCGGCCAAGTGCAGGAAACGATGGGTGCCCCACGGGGTTTCGTTGGACAGCCCGAAGTGACGAATCTTGCCGGCCTTGACCAGGTCGTTGAGCACTTCGAGGGTCTCTTCGATCTCGACCGACACGTCATCCGCATCGTGGGTGTAACCCAGCACGCCGAAGAAATTGGTCTTGCGGTCCGGCCAATGCAGTTGATACAGGTCCAGGTAATCGGTGTTCAGGCGGGCCAGACTGGCGTCCAGGGCGGCGGTGATGTTCTTGCGGTCCAGACGCGGGTTACCGTCACGGATATGCTCCATGCGGCCCGGGCCTGCCACCTTGCTGGCCAGCACCCAGTCAGCGCGGTCGCGGTACTTCTTGAAGTATTCGCCGATGATGCTTTCGGTCTTGGTATAGGTTTCGCCACGCGGCGGCACCGGATACATCTCGGCCGTATCGAGGAAATTGACCCCGGCCTCCTTGGCCATGCGGATCTGTTCGAAAGCTTGTTCCTGAGTGTTCTGCTCACCCCAGGTCATGGTGCCCAGGGAGATGGCGCTGACCGAAACGTCTGTCCTGCCCAATGAACGAAATTGCATCGAAGACTCCGTTTTTATCCAGTAAAAGATTCAGTCCGGCACCGACGACGCGCCGGTTTCACTTGCGGCAAAGACCTGTAATGGAACGCCCCGCGCTGGTGGACTGCAAGATTTAATTGTTTTCTGAAGGGATTTTCATCTAGCGGTAACCCTGCGCCTGCAGGTCGAACAACGCGGCGTAACGTCCGCCGGCTGCCACCAGACTCTGGTGATCGCCCCGCTCCAGCACCCGGCCGTGTTCCAGCACCACAATATGCTCGGCATTGCGCACGCTGGAGAACCGATGGGAAATCAGCAGGGTCATGCGGCCTTTGGCGTACTCGCGGAAATGCTCGAACACCGCCGCCTCGGCCCCGGCATCCAGGGCGGCGGTCGGCTCGTCGAGGATCAGGATATCGGCGTGGCGGCGCATATAGGCACGGGACAAGGCGATCTTCTGCCATTGCCCGCCGGACAATTCCTGGCCACCGGCAAACCAGCGGCCAAGCTGGGTGTCGTAGCCCTTGTCGAGCTGCTCGATAAACTGCGCAGCCATGCCTTGGGCGGCAGCTTCGCGCCAGCGGTCCTGATCGTGAAAGGCATCCATATCCCCGACTCCGAGGTTTTCGCCGACCATGAACTGGTAGCGGATGAAGTCCTGGAAGATCACCCCGATGCGGGTGCGCAGTGCCTCTTCGTCCCACTGCGCCAGGTCGCTGCCATCGAGCAGGATGCGGCCGCTGTCGGGCCGGTACAGCCGGGTCAGCAACTTGATCAGCGTGGTCTTGCCCGAACCGTTCTCCCCCACCAGCGCCACGCTGCGACCGGGCGCCAGGTGCAGGTCGATATGCTCCAGCGCCGGGCGGGCACCGCCCGGATAAGTGAAGCTGACATTCTCGAAACGCATGCCGTCGCCGGGCACGGCGCCCTGGGTCAGATGCCCGGTCTGGGCCACCACCGGCTGGCCGAGGTAGTCGTACAGATCCGCCAGGTACAAACCGTCTTCGTAAAGGCCGCTGATCGCGCTCAGGCTGCTGCTCACCGCCGATTGCCCTTGTTTGAACAGCACCAGATACATGGTCATCTGCCCCAGCGTGATGTGTCCGTGCACCGCATCGACCACCACCCAGGCGTAGGCCAGATAGAACGCGGCCGTCCCCAGCAGGCCGAGCACAAACCCCCAACCGTCGCGGCGCAGCGTCAATCGGCGATCCTCGGCATAGAGGCGGGCGAAGGTGTCCTGATAGCGCTTGAGCAGCAACGGCGCAAAGCCGAACAGCTTCACTTCCTTGATATAGCCCTCGTGGGAAAGCAGGGTTTCGATGTAGTTCTGCTGTCGGGTCTCCGGCGCGCGGCGGGTGAACAGACGGAACGCATCGCCGGAGAAATGGGCCTCGGCGAAGAATACCGGGAGTGCACCCAGCACCAGGATCAGCAGTGCCCACGGCGAGAAATGCACCAGCAGCACCGCGAAACTGACCAGCGAAATGAGATTCTGCAACAGGCCCAGCGATTTGGTGACCAGGGCCAGCGGCCGGGTCGAGGCTTCACGGCGCACCCGCACCAGCTTGTCGTAGAACTCCGAGTCTTCGAACTGCATCAACGACAAGGTCTGGGCTTTCTCCAGAATCAGCAGATTGACCTTCTGCCCCAACTGCACCCGCAGCAAGGCCTGCTGCACCGACAACACCCGCTGCGCGCCGGCCAGTAGCGCCAGTACGCCGGCCTCCAGCAGCACGTATTGCAGCACCGGCCACAGCGGCGCCTGGCCGGTGGCGGCATGCAGTTGCATGGCCGCGACCACCGCGTCGACGATGCGCTGGCCCAGCCATGCCGCCAGCGCCGGCAGCAGGCCCGCGACCAGCGTGGCGACCACCAGGCCCAGGGACAAGCCGCGCGAGGTGCTCCAGACCAGCTGCATGGCCCGTGCCGCCTGGCGGATGAACGACGTGAAACGATGGACTAGCGACATACGCATTCGAACTCTGGACCTTGGGATGAATCAATCACAACGCACACATCATAAGGCGCCGGCACCAGCCGGCCGGCCATTTCCGGGAGATCAATCATGAACGACGTCTTCGACCTGCAACGCTTCGTCGACGCCCAGGCGCCGGTCTTCGAACAGGCGCTGGCCGAACTGCAAGCGGGCCGCAAACGCAGCCACTGGATGTGGTTCGTGTTCCCGCAGATCAAGGGGCTGGGACGCAGCGAGATGGCGCAGCGCTACGCCATCAGCGGCCTGGAAGAAGCTCGGGCCTATCTGCAACATCCGTTGCTCGGCCCGCGTCTGGAGCAGTGCGCCAAGGCCATCGCCCCACAGGTGGAACGCACGGCGCAGCAGATATTCGGCTCGCCGGACGATCTCAAACTGCATTCGAGCATGACCCTTTTTGCCGCCGCAGCACCCGAACGCGAGGTCTTTCGCGACGTGCTCGACACCTTCTTCGACGGCAGGGCCGATGCCCAGACCGTGGAAAAACTGCAGGCCGTACCCGAGCGCCACTAGCGGGCGGCCGTCGAACGCTGCACGCAGCGTTCGCGACGATCATCGACCCGCTCGGCGAACCACGCCGTGGTCAGCTTGCGGGTGATCTTCGGGCTCTTGAGGGTGATTCCCGGCAGGACCGCCCTTGGCAGCGGCTTGCCCTCGGCCTGTTCGGCCAGTTCGAACACGCGCTGGTAAAGCGGGGTGTCTTCGAAGGCCAGGCTGTCGCCCTGCTTGAGCTGGTTCCAGATCGCCGAATTTTTCAGGTCCAGGCGTTTGCCCAGAGTGCGCACTGCCCGCTCCGTCGCGCCGGGGGTGGTGGAACCGTGAATGATCAGGTCGCCGTCCAGCGCCAAGTCGATACCGGTCGCCCGGCTCACGGCGTTCTGGAACGCAGCGTTGCGGCTGGCGTACCAGCCGGCATTGAAGTCGGCAAAGCGATACAGCGAGCGCTCATAGTTGACCGGATAGCCGAGCAGGTGGGCGATACCGAAGTACATGCCGCCACGCCGGGTGAATACTTCGCGACGAATCGAGCCATCGGGCGTGTAGGGGTAATCGGCTGCGTGCTTTTCCGCGAAGGCAATGCTCACCTGCATCGGCCCGCCGGTGTGCACCGGGTTGAAATTGCCGAACAGGGTCTGGCCCATGGGCACCATGCCGATGAAGTCATCGAAGATCGCCGACAGCTCCTTCTCGGTGCGCGCGGCATCCAGCCTGGCGGCGTAGGTCTTGCCGCCGGGCGAGCGAACGCGCAAGGCCGCGTTGATCAACGCGCCCGGGATGTGCAGCCGCGCGGCACGCCGGTCGATCTCGCCACGGGCGATCTTCGCCAGGCCCGGCACCGCAGGGTCCACCTGATAGGTCGACTCCTGCTCAGTGACGGCCAGTACCGAGCACAGATTTTCGGTGGTCAGGGGAATATCCTGAGCCACGAACGCCGCATGGATGTCGGTGGCCCAGCCTCTGCGATCCGGCGTCTGGGCCGGCATCAAACGCACGATCTGCGCCTTGGCCTGCTCTGGGGTCAGCTCGGGTTCCTGGGTGCGCTGAGTGCCGCACCCGGCCAGGGCCAGCAAGCCCAGGCTCATGACAGACATTCTGATTGTCGAAGGCTTCAACCTCTGCTCCCGTGCAAAGCGGCTCTAGAATACGGACCACTCGATCCTGGCGCTGAGCTTCTCCAGCGCAGCCATTCCGACAAGTGAATTGCCCGCCGCGTTCAACTCCGGGGACCACACGCAAACCGAAAAGCGTCCGGGCACCACCGCGACAATACCGCCGCCGACCCCGCTCTTGCCGGGCAGGCCGACCCGGTAGGCAAAGTTGCCGGCCTCGTCGTACAGGCCGCTGGTGGCCATGATCGAATTAAGCTGGGTAGTCTGCCGGGCGCTGAGGATCTGCTCGTCGCTGTGGATGCAATAACCCTGATTGGCGAGAAAACCGAACGCGCGCGCCAGGTCCACGCAATTCATGCTCAACGCACAGTGATGAAAATAGCTGCGCAGCACGTCCTCCACTTCACCATGGAAGTTATCGAATGACTTCATCAGGTACGCAGCCGCCGCATTGCGCGAACGGTGCTGGTATTCGGATTCGGCGACTCTGGAATCGGAAATGATCGAAGCATTGCCGCACAGGCGACGGACGAAGTCGCGCATGGACAGTGCAGGTGCGGCGAAGCGAGCCTGGTTGATGTCGCAGATCACCAGCGCACCGGCATTGATGAACGGGTTGCGCGGCCTGCCCCGCTCGAATTCCAGCTGCACCAGCGAGTTGAACGGCTGCCCCGACGGCTCGTGGCCCAGGCGCTGCCAGATCGACTCGCCGGAATGCCCGATGGCCTGCACCAGGCTGAATACCTTGGAAATGCTCTGGATCGAGAACGGCGTTTGCGCATCTCCGGCGCAGAACACGCGTCCATCGTTGCCGTAGACCGCAATACCCAGCTGATCAGGACGCACGTCACCCAGCGCCGGAATGTAATTGGCAACCTTGCCCTGACCGAGCAGCGGCCGGACTTCGTCAAGGATTTCGTTCAACAGCTCTTGCATGTGGCCCCCTTGTTTTGGATGCGCACACTACACCAAGCCGAGACGTCTCGCTGCGGTGTCGATCACGGGCAGAAAAAAGGGGCCGCACCTGCCTGAGAGTGCGGCCCCAAAAGCCTGAAGGGGTCGAGAGATGAAGGTCAGCGAGCGGTGATCACCGACAGTTTGGTGATACCGGCGCGCTCGATGGACGCCATCGCCCGCGCTACTTCGCCGTAATTCACGCCGTCGTCGGCCTGCAGTTGAACCCGCACCTGAGCATCCTTTTCCTTGGCACTCTTGAGACTGGTTTCCAGCAGGTCCGGCTGGATTTGATCCTTGTTGATGAACAGCTTGCCGTCACCGTCGATGCTGACCACCAGCGGGTCTTTCTGCTCCACCGGGGCCACGTCCTCGGTCTTGGGCAGGTTGATCGGGATGGAGTTGGTCAGCAGCGGCGCGGTGACGATGAACACCACCAGCAGCACCAGCATCACGTCCACCAGCGGCGTCACGTTGATCTCACTGAGCACTTCATCGCTGTCCTGGGTAGAAAAGGCCATATCAGGACGCCTCCTTCACTTTCTGGCCGGAAGCGGTCGCGCCGGACTTGTTGAGCACGGGATGCAGCAGCACGCGGAAGGCGTTTTTCTGCGCCAGGCTGTAGAAGTCGTGGGCGAAGTCGTCGAGGTCGGCGGCGGTCAGCTTGAGGCGACGCAGGAAGTAGTTGTAAACCAGTACCGCCGGGACCGCGACGGCAATACCGACACCGGTGGCCACCAGTGCCGCACCAATCGGGCCGGCAACGGTTTCCAGGCTCGCCGAGCCTGCGGCACTGATGCCCTTGAGCGCCGACATGATCCCCCAGACCGTACCGAACAGGCCGATGAAGGGTGACGTGCTGCCGATACTGGCCAGCACAGCCAGGCCGGTTTCCAGCGAACGACGCTCGCGGACGATCTGCTGACGCAACGAGCGTTCGAGGCGATCCTGATGGTTGATCGAATGCGCCAGGTCTGCAGCCTGGGACGTGTCGCCCACCTGAATCGCCGCGTAACCGGCCTGGGCCACGCGGGCTGCCGCGCCGGGTTGGCTGGAGGCCAGTTCTGCGGCCGAATCGAGACTCGACGCCGCCCAGAAATGCTTGTGGAACTTGCGGTCCTGGTTCTTCAGGCGGGTGAACTGCACGCCCTTGAGCAGGGCCAGCCCCCAAGTGGCGACGGAAAACAGGATCAACAGCCAGATGACGGCGTGTTCAACGGATTCAAACGGGGATGCCAGTAGGTTCATGGTTAGCGCTCTCGTGCTGATACAGCAGTTCGTGTGGCGATGCTCCTTTTGTCAGGTGGCCCGCAATAATGGTCGAAGGTCGGTCGGGCTATTACTTGAGTTTGAAATCGATAGGCACGCTCACCCAGCCGTCCTGCGCGACGTCGCCCTGCTTGGCGGGCACGAAACTCCAGCGCTTGACGGCGGCCAGGGCGGCCTCGTCGAGTTGGTCACGGCCACTGCTTTTCTGAATCTGAATGTCGCCCGGCTTGCCGCTGGCCAGCACATGAACGCGCAGCAAGACGGTGCCTTCCCAGCCGCGACGCATCGCCAGCGACGGGTATTCGGGTGCAGGGTTGCGCAGGTAGCCGGCGTTGGCCGAAGCCGGCGTGACCGGTTTGGGCGCAGGCGGCGCCGGTGGCGCTGGAGCGGCCACCGGCTGCGGGGGTGTCGGTGGCTGCTCGACAGGCTTGGCAACCGGCTTGGGCGGCGGTTTCGGCGCTTGCTTGACCACCGGCTTGGGCTTGGTAACCGGTTTGGGTGGCGGTGGCTTGACGGCCAGCTCGTCTTCGACCGGCGGCGGTGGTTCGACCACAGGCTCAACCACCGGCTCGGGTGGCGGCGGTTCGACCACCGGCGGCGCGGGCTGCGAGAACTCGATGGTCATGGGTGGAATTTCCGGCGGCACCACCGGCAGCGGTGGCGTCGGATTCTGGCTCAGCCAGTAGATCGCCGCGCCGTGCAGCACCAGTGCGAACACGCCGAACAGCGCTTTCTCCCGGCCGCTCAACACACCCTTGGGCGTGCTCTGCAAACGCGACAGCGCCAAAGGCACCCGGTAAGGACGCCCCAGATCGACCAACTCACCACTGGGCGCTTGCTGCCATGGCAGCTGCTGTGCGCTGGCGGCGGTCTGGACATTGCCCATTGATACACTCCCCTGCATTTCTCAATGAAAATCCAGGTTCTGTTGGTATCAGTCACCTTTGCGAAGTAAATAGCTCGAGGGGGATCATCTCTGAAACAGCCTTGTTCCGGAAAAGAATATTTAGTTCTCCATTTATGCGCTTATCGAATATCACCTGTCGTCAGACATGAAAAAGCCCCGCCGGCTGACGCCTTGCGGGGCTTGCTTCGCAGCCCGGGATTACCCGCCCGCGGCCGGCTTAGCGCTCCAGTTGCGCACCGGCAGCGCGGCTGCATAGGCCATGGCTTCCTGGCGGGTATTGAAGGACGCCAGCCGATCACTTGGGGTACAGACCGTCCATGGACCGCTGTTGACGCTGACCAGTTGATATCCGTTGAACTGGCATTTGGACAAGATGGGAGCACTCATATCGACCTCCGCTGGAGAGAGACATTCTCGTTTCCGCCCGCCTACCTTACACCCGTCACGGACCGCTGTGCGCCCCGCTCGGCATTCCGTGCCGTCCTCTTTCAGTGACCGCTGTGGGCACCATGCCCGCCGTGATCCTCGCTGGTCAGCGCGCGAACCGGCGCCTGCAACTCGATGGCCTGACGAACGCCCTTGTCGTTTTCCACGGTCAGGGTCATCGGCACGGTGTCGCCCTCCTTCACCTGAGCCGCCAGCCCCATGAACATCACGTGATCACCGTTGGCATCGAACACAACGGTCTTGCCGGCCGGCAGTTCGACGCTGTCGACCTGCCGCATGCTCATGACGTCATTGGCCATGCTCGACTGATGGATCTGTACCGTCCTGGCAATCGGCGAAGCAACGCCCACCAGCTTGCTGTCAGTGGTGGCCGTGATCTGCATGAAGGCGCCGGTCGCCGGCTGCCCGGCCACCGTGGCCCGGACCCAGGCGTCGTCAACTTTGGTCTGGGCCTGGGCGAACAGGCTGACGCTCAGCAGGGACACGGCCAGCAGGCCGGATTTCAGGGCAGTGGCGATTACAGTATTCATCAGCAGACTTCCATGAGAGTGAGCAAATCTTCCGCGCATTGCTGGGCGGACAGCCGGTGCGACAGGCCAAGGCGCAGTACGCCGCGGGTGTCGTACACATAACTGGTTGCGGTATGGGAAATGGTGTAGGTGTCACCCAGCGGCACCTTCTCGAAGAACACTCCGAACTCCTTGGCGGTGGCGGCGGTTTCCTCCAGAGTGCCGGACAAGGCCACGAAGGTGGGATCGAAGGCTTTGACGTAGGCGTCGATCACCTTGGGCGTGTCGCGCTCCGGGTCCAGGGTGATAAACACCACCTGAAAGGAGTCGCCCTCGGCGCCCATCAGCTTCTTGATCTGGGCGGCGCGTGCCAATGCTGTAGGGCAGACGGCCGGGCACTGGGTGAAGCCGAAGAAAATCATTGGCATGAAGCCGCGGAATGTGGAGAGGGTCGCGGGATTGCCGTTAACGTCCTTGAGCTTGAAGTTCCGGCCGACAATCTCGTTGCTCATGTCCTTGCCATGCTTGAAGGGCAAGGCATTGGAGTTACCGCAGCCGGCCAGCAGGCCCAGGCTCAGCAGCGAGAGGCCCGTGACCACCTCGCGGCGGGTCAAATGTTGAGTCATGCGTTACGGTCCTTTAAAGGATAAGGCGCAACCCGCTGCGAATGGCAGCGCGGCTGATCCTGTGGGCAGGCAAGGCATCACGCGGGTGAATACGCCTCGCTGGCACGGTGGTCCGGCGGCGGGGTTCAGGGCGCCTGGGGCACCAGGCCGGGCAAGGCATTGCGCGGCGCGGTGGGCATGACGCCCTGAAACAGACGCGGCCCGACATCGAGGGCGCGCAGTAGCCAGACCAACCCGCCCATCAATAGCAGAGCACCAATGAGCTTGCCGGCGAAGGCACAGTCGAACATCGCCAGCTGCATCCAAAGGCCATGCCCGCTGCGGTGCGGCGCTTCGATCGCTGCCGCTTGTTCACCGCCCGGACCGCAGACGTCGGCACTGGACAATTGCGTTGCAACGGGCTTGGGAGACGACTGCGCCGCGGCCAGCATTTGCCCATGACCCACGCCGCACAGCACGCCATTGATCAGCACGAAGCTGAAAAGGACCCAGGCAAGCAGGTGGCGATGTGTGCGGGCAGATTTCATGGCGGCGAATTTACCACTGCCGGGCGTGACGGAACACCGCCGGCCTCAAGGTATCTGTAACCGTTGGCGCAAACCGTGCTGCGACAGGCGTCGGCCCGAGTGCGACAAATGCGCGCACCCGGTACTGGTCAGCAACCTTTCCCTGTCGTTATGCTGCGCCCATGAATGGCCTTCCCCCCACCCGCCACCCCTGCCCGCCCGGCGCTTGCAACTGCGAGCGAGAACGGCTGGACTCACCCGATGCGGATCGGCGCATCCTGTTGCTCACCCGCGACGAAGAACGGCGCCTGCTCGAGCGACTGGAGCGGATTGACAGCCTGGCCGATCTGCAACGTATGCAGCGCAAGCTTGAGGAGCAACTGGGCATGCGTCTGGAAATCTCTCCAGGCCACAATGAAGTGCGGACCATGCGCGGCATCAGCATCGTGCTGCATCAGCAGGTCGGCCTGTGCCGCAAGACTCGCCAAGCGATCCCCGCCGCCATCCGGCGCGGCCTGGAAGCACGGCCGGACATTGCCTGGGCGTTGCTCAACGCCAACGATCTGTTGCGCGACGCCTGATCCAGCCGGGTCAACGAGGATTGGGTTGCCGATCCATTTCAGCATTGTCCACGTCAACATCCGGCATGTCTTCCACGACCGGAGTTTCATCGTCGGCGTCCAGCGGCACCCGACCGTCGTTGTCCGGCAGTTGGTCAACACCTTCCTTGTCGCTGGGATTGAGGTCCGTACGGCCTGGGCTGAGCGGTTCATTGGAGGCCGGCAACGGCTCATCATTGCCTCGTCCCGATTCAAGCTGAGTGTCTTTGTTCATTACAGTCTCCGTGGATCGCCAACAGTCAGGCGTGTACCTGTGGAGCGGGATGCGCAGGCAATGGTTCGGTGTTTTCGCCGAACGGTGCGTCCTTGACTGGCCGGCGGCGCCGAGTGCAGACGGACGCGCCGGCAGGCAGGCAATGAATTCCCGTTATAAATCGGATACACGGCCGCCTTCACAAGTCTGGATTGCCTAAACAGCACTGCATGAGTAGAGCTGAAGAACTTTCTTACATGGGTGATGTTCGTTGTCTTACAACCGAGCCACATGTAATAATTCAGACACAATTTGTGACTCACCATGGCGTCTAGTTTTTATGTTTGCTGGTAGGGATATCGTCCAACATTTTCCGTCTACTTTCAGTCACCTCAACGCAAAGCTTTATCTCGCCAAGCCTCCGGTTCACGCAGCTCAGAATGCCTTCGAACGTCTGATTGAAGCTCGCCGTCATGTGCGCAACCAAAAAATGGAACGGGTCAGCGCGCCGCTGGCGGGCCTTGAACACGAGCTTTTTGCCAAATCCCAGCCTCTGGATAACCTGCGGCCCAAGATTCGGGTCACGCTGTGGCGCGCCAAGCGCGACGGCATGTTCGACTGGCCGCTTGAGGAAGTCATCAATACGTTCGAGGCTCAGCGCCGCGACGCTCCCGTTGCCCGCCTGGCCGGATTCGGCTACAGCAAATCTGCGGTTGGCGTGACTCAGGAGTTCTTCATATTTACCGAACTGTTGTCGTCCCACATTAATGGAATGGACTGGATTCAAAGTCCGGATAACGACATCGAGGCCTTTATTCGCAGGGCTTTCCGATTACTCAAGGCGCTCCATGATAAAAGCCTGACCCACATGGACTTCTGGGCCAACAACGTCATGGTTAGTCTGACGCCTGATGAACCGGACAAGGCAATTGACCTGGAGAATTGTTTCCTTGGCAGCTCCCGGAAACATACCTGCGAAACGCTGGCATTCCAGTTCGGGTTCTTTTATCGCAGAGAAATCTACCGCTTCATCACCGAAGCGCGTTATGACCAGCTTGTTCATGAAGAACTGGCGAATCACTACAGCGTCGATATGGAACGATTCACGCCGATATACCTGCTCGCCAAACATGAAGTCATCAGCCGACGAGCTCGGCGCGAGACGTTTCTTAGCGGAACGGTGGTAACCGGTTAGTCACCCGTTTCCGGATATCGCTGCAGCGGGCCTTGCGCAGCGGATCGCCCTCCGCACAGCGACAGCCACCAAGGCTGTTGCGCTCGGGAAAACACCGAAGCGGCATGATTCTGGATCGCCCGTTCCAGCGACCCCATGTGAGCCATACCCTGCCCGGCCACTGATCCAACGTTACTGCACCGGCAGGAAATTCATCAGCAGCAGGCTTTGTGCGTAGTTGAGACCGATACGTCGGTATCGCTCATCCAGAATCTGGGTCAGCAGATCAAGGCGCGCCACGATCTTGCCGAACTCGACGGCGAAACTCAGGTTGCTGCCATCTTCGGAAAGCTCATTGGAGAACAGCAGCAGTTCGCCGTTGGCGTCCTGGCGCTGACTCAGCAACCAGGTCGCCTTTTCTATGTTGCGCGCGGCATTGCTGACGAACTCCGGGTTGATTGAGTCGGTGACATAAAATTGCGTGCGCCCGCCGTGGGCGGTGACGAGCATGCTGCCGATCGCGTAGATAAACGCGCCGACCCGGTCGCCGCGAAACTCAGGACTTAACGAATAGCTCAGCGCCACCAGATCACGCCGCTCCCCGAGCGCCGCCAGTGGGCGGCGCTGTTCGATGGCCTCGCGGATTTCCCGGGCGGCACTCGCAGCATCCAGGTAGCCGGAGGCACGCCACTGGCTGGGGTTGCGCAGATAGAGCTTGTTCATCAATAGATCCAGGCTCTGCAGGTTGTCACGCATGCCCAAAGTGGCCATCCGGTCAACGCTGGTCTGGAACAGCTCGTCGGGCTTGCCGCCGGTGAATTGCTTGACCAGCTCATGCTCCTGTTGCTGGCTGCAACCGCTGGCGAACAGCGTCAGGACTAAAGCCAGCAGCAAGGACGGAGGCATGGGTGCGGTGAGGAAAGCGGGTAACGGGCAATGCATTGGCACGAAGTCTGGTGGTCGTAGCCACGCTGGAGGTAGCGTGGCTGGGACACACATAGATCGAAGAAGTCGCAAAAAGTGCGATTAAGGGGTGGCCGCTGATCAGTCGCAAGGTTGCGGGCCATCGTCTGGTGAGCTGCCACTGGTCATTGATCGTGAGGGCAAGTGCGAGTGCCGACGCAAGCAACGGGCGCCGCCGCACGCGGTTGCCATGAACCCGCCTCACCAAAGTGAAATGCACTGTTAAGACGTCACCAGCGCGGTCTGGCCAGGATTATTATCAATCGATAGACGCTTGCTGCGGTGTGAGAGCTGCGGGCTTACCCGTAATATCATCGGGTAGCGTGTACATGGCGCCAGTAAGCGGATCAACGATCAGCAGACCTATCAGCCCGCCGAACAGGATATTGCCCCAGTACCAGCCGTTCACTGTAGTTTTGAGTGGCACCGTTGTTTCTTCATACCCGTCTTTGCGAAAGGTCACCTTGTAGTTTTCGCCTTTGAAGTAGCCGCGCCCACTTTCAAGAAGTACTCGGCCTGGCGTTACGCCTTGAGCAACCACTATTCCTCGACTGTTGACGATCTCATATCTGGCAGCGGCGGGTGTGCTGTACACTCCAACTGCTGGCTTGCTGTCGCTCACAATGCTTGCACAACCTGAAACTGCAAACGTCACACCAATCGCCGTCCCGGCGATTATCTTCCTGACAATCATTACACTGCTCCATTTTGCCGTTATTGGCGTGGCCGGGCACCGGCCGGGGCGGATTGTAGTCGAATAATGGCCTTAGGACACCTATCCAATCGAATGCTCTTGGTTCTTAAAAAAAGTTCAGTGCCGCCAACTTCAACCGCGCATGATCGAAACTTCACATCGAGCGCCGCTCAACGCAGGGCTTTCCCAAGATAGAGGGATTGATACCGCACGACCTGGACATGACAGCGCATTCGATCCACCTGAAAAGAGCAGCCTCTCTTGGGCGACCGCCTGGCCCGCAAATTAGACCGCTACCGCCCAGATGTGCTGTCTCATAGGCGGTAGACGGGCTAACTGCTACTTGTCATGACTCGAAGCGGCACGAGTGTTCGCCGTACGGCCGCAGGGCTTTTTGCGCCAGGCAGATGGCACTTGGGTTTACTAGGAACCGGGGTGCAGGACGACTTTTGTCCAACCGTGATCGCGCGCATCGAAGTGCTGGTAGGCATCCGGCGCCTGGTCCAGCTTCAGTTCATGGGAAACGACAAACGATGGCTTGGCACGGCCGGCGTGGATAAGGTCGCGCAGTTGCCGGTTGTACGCCTTGACGTTGCATTGGCCAGTGCCGATACGCTGCCCCTTGAACCAGCACGTGCCCCAGGCAAACTCGATCATCCCTTTTTTCGCCAGCTCGTCCGGGCCGCCCGGGTCTTGCGGAACGAATACTCCGACCACGCCAATCCCGCCAGTGAATTTGACCGAGTTGACCAGATTGTTCATGGTGAGGTTTGGATGCTCGTGCCGATGCGAAGAATGGTCGTGGCATTGATAGCCTACGCATTCGCACCCCACGTCCGCGCCTTTGCCGCGGGTCAACTCCATGACCCGCTGGACCGGGTCTTCCTTTGAATAGTCAATCGCGATCGCGCCGATCGATTCGGCCAGCTTGAGGCGGTCGGGATGGCAGTCGACCACCATGACACTGCAGGCTCCCTTAATCATCGCCGAGTGCGCTGCCATCAGGCCCACCGGGCCGGCGCCATAGATGACCACCCGGTCTCCGGGCTTCATACCGGCCAGCTCGGTCACGTGCCAGCCGGTTGGGAAAATATCGGCGCACATCACGTAATCGGTCTGCTTCTCCTCAGCATCCGGCGGCAGCTTCAGGGCCATGAAGTCAGCCCATGGTACTCGCAGGTATTCTGCCTGCCCGCCCGTCCATGGCCCCATGTCGGCAAATCCGAACGCACCGCCGGCCATACCGGGTTCGTTTGCTCTCAGACAGTAGGCGGTCAGGCCGCGTTCGCAGTTCTTGCAGTGGCCACAACTGATATTGAACGGCAGACAAACCCAGTCTCCAGGCTTGAGCCGTTCGACCGCCGGCCCCACTTCCAGGACCACGCCAAGGTTTTCATGGCCGAAAACGCGGCCCTGCTCGAAATCAGTTCGGCCTTCGTACATATGCAGGTCAGAACCGCAGATGTTGGTGGTGGTAATCTTAACGATGGCATCCGTCGGACGTTCGATCTTTGGATCCGGAACGTTTTCGACAGCAACCTGGTTGGGACCGCGATAGACAACAGCTTTCATGATCTTCTCCCGTGAACCGCCAGGAAATAGTCTTCATGCATGAAAGGGCGCAATACGGCGTCCCGGCGGTTTTGGTAAAACCCGCACGCAGTGCTTGCCGGATCATTTACCAGCTTATTGTGCCCGGCGCGCAGCCAAGGCACTTAGAGCTTGGCCCCCTTAAAAACCCTGTCAAGTTATTGAGTCTATATATCGAAATTGGCGACATATGTCGATTTAGTTCATGTACCTTTATTTTGCACACTAAAGGTCGATGCCTGCACGCTTGACAACCGCATTTGGATTACTGCTCAATCCATTTGAATGGCCGAGTTCAGGGACTGGCCATCGTGCTGGCCGCCTGGATTCTCTAGAGGCAGTACATCATTCCAGTTCTCGAGTTACCTTAATCGACAACCTCAAAAGCGCTCTACTACTGCAGTAATATTTAAAACCTTACCCTTACACCATCATCGTTCATCACCAAAATTGTCTAACACTATTCTTGCGCTTTGCCCTGTGTCGCTTAATAAAACCGCCATGTTATTACTAAGTATCCGAGCGCAAATCCCTGATGTTGACGTAATCGGTCTGACGCACCTGTGCGCAGTCGCCAAGGGGTTTGCAAGAGGTCGGAATTGCATCGAGGCTATATGAACGGCTGATATTGACGCGCTTGAGATCGCCTCCAGCCAGACCTGCACCGGCGGATGGCGGCCCTGATCTGCCTGCAGCTACGGAGACCGGATCATGGACACCAGTGAGGTGGATAAGGTGGGAACGGGGAACTCTGGTGCCGGAGCTGGACCAGCAAAAATCCCTACGCATGAAAAAGCCCAACCTGAGAAGATTGGGCTAAGTCATTGAAAAATATGGTCGGGACGGAGTGATTCGAACACTCGACCCCTAGCACCCCATGCTAGTGCGCTACCGGACTGCGCTACGCCCCGACTAGGCGTGTAACTGCTTTGGAACTTGCGAAAGCGATGAGGAATATACCCTAAGCTTTTGAAATATGGAAGTATCTGGCTTCACTCCGTGCGAAGCACAACCAGCACGTCTTCCAGTTCGGCAATCATCTGCCGGATCATTTGCTTGTACTGCTGGGTATCGTCCTTGGCCTCTCCGCTGGAGAGACGAAGGCGGGCTCCGCCGATGGTGAAGCCCTGGTCGTAGAGCAGGCCGCGGATCTGGCGGATCATCATGACATCCTGTCGTTGATAATACCGCCGGTTTCCGCGTCGCTTGACGGGGTTGAGTTGAGGAAATTCCTGCTCCCAATAGCGCAAAACGTGCGGTTTCACCGCGCAGAGCTCGCTGACTTCACCGATGGTGAAGTAACGTTTGCCCGGGATAGGCGGTAGCTCGTCGTTATGACTTGGTTCCAGCATAAGCCTCAACTCGGGCCTTCAACTTCTGCCCTGGACGAAAGGTGACCACACGGCGAGCCGTGATCGGGATCTCTTCACCGGTCTTGGGATTTCTCCCAGGACGCTGGCGTTTATCTCGCAGGTCGAAATTGCCGAAACCGGACAATTTCACTTGCTCGTTATCTTCCAGAGCGTGCCTGATTTCCTCGAAGAACAGCTCAACCAATTCCTTGGCTTCTCGCTTGTTCAGGCCCAGCTCTTCGTACAGACGTTCGGCCATTTCAGCTTTCGTCAGAGCCCCCATACGCTACTTCCTTAACGTGGCGTTCAACCTCTCCTCAAGTGAGGTGAGGATAGCAAGTGTGGTTGCATTTACCTCATCGTCATTAAGAGTGCGCGATGGATGCTGCCAGGTCAAGCCGACTGCAAGGCTTTTTCTATGCGGATCAATGCCTTTACCCTGATAGACGTCAAATAGCCTGAGGTCTGTCAGCCATTCACCGGCATTTTCGCGGATCACGTCGAGAACGGCGCTGGCCGCTACGTCCCGATCGGCCAGTAACGCCAGGTCGCGGCGCACTTCCGGGAAGCGGGAAAGCTCGTAAAATTTGGGCAGACGGCCGGTGGCCACTTCAGCCAGAACCAGCTCGAAGACAAAGACCGGACGGTCCAGACCCAGCGTCTTGGACAGCTCTGGATGTATCGCACCCAGGAAGCCCACTTCCCTGCCATCGCGCTCGATGCGAGCGGTCTGACCAGGATGCAGCGCAGGATGCTGACCCGCGGTGAAGGTGAAGTCGTCCAGCGCACCGGCAAAGCCCAGTACCGCTTCTACGTCAGCCTTGACGTCGAAGAAGTCCACCGCATCGCGGCCCTGCGCCCAACCTTCCGGCAGACGGCTGCCGCAGACCACACCAGCCAGCATCGGCTCTTGCTTCAATTCGCCCAGCTGACCGACGAAACGCAGCCCGCTTTCGAACATGCGGACGCGGTCCTGCTGGCGATTGAGGTTGTGCTGCAGAGCCTTGACCAGGCCCGGCCAGAGCGACGAACGCATGGCGGCCATGTCGCTGGAAATCGGGTTGGCCAGCAGCAGCGGCTGAGTGCCCGGATTGAACAGCTCGAACCACTTCGGATCGATGAAGCTATAAGTGATCGCTTCCTGGTAGCCACGAGCGACCAGCAGGCGACGCAATTCCGGCAGATCGCCTTTGGCTTCAGGATTGGCCTGAGGCGCCAAGCGGGCCTGCGGGTAACGAACCGGCAGGCGGTTGTAGCCGTAGAGACGCGCCAGCTCTTCGATCAGGTCTACTTCCAGACTGATGTCAAAGCGATGACTCGGCACCTCGACGCTCCACTGACCCTCGCCGCTGCCCGAAACTTTCAGGCCCAGACCGTTGAGCAGACGTTCGATCTCGGCGTTTTCGATAATCAGGCCCAGCATTTGCTCGACGCGACTGGCGCGCAGTGTCACCGGCGCGACTGACGGAAGATGTTGTTCGCTGACGGTTTCGATCACCGGGCCAGCTTCGCCGCCGGTGATTTCCAGCAGCAGGCCGGTGGCCCGCTCGATGGCTTCACGGGCCAGCTGCCAGTCCACGCCACGCTCGTAACGGTGCGATGCATCGGTGTGCAGACCGTAGGAACGAGCCTTGCCTGCGACCGAAATGGCGTCGAAGAACGCGCTTTCCAGGAAAATATCGCGGGTCTTGGCGGTCACGCCACTGTGCTCGCCACCCATGACACCGGCGATGGCCAGGGCACGTTGATGATCGGCGATAACCAGGGTATCAGCGCGCAGGCTCACTTCCTGACCGTCAAGCAGGACCAGCTTCTCGCCCTCCTCGGCCATGCGCACGCGAATGCCGCCATTGATTTCGGCGAGGTCGAAGGCGTGCAGTGGCTGGCCCAGCTCCAACATGACGTAGTTGGTGATGTCGACCGCGGCGTCG
Source organism: Pseudomonas sp. v388 (assembly GCF_003935425.1). Classification (GTDB taxonomy): domain Bacteria; phylum Pseudomonadota; class Gammaproteobacteria; order Pseudomonadales; family Pseudomonadaceae; genus Aquipseudomonas. Next base: position 122,016 of record NZ_RHQN01000008.1, on the reverse strand, counting down.
ATGCTGCGCACGTCAGAACGACGCAGGCGCTCGACCATCCACAACGGCGTCGGACGCGACAGGTCGACATTACGAATGACGCGACCCAGGTAGCGCGGGCACGCAGCCGGTGCCAGTACTTCGACAGGGCGCACTTCATCGTGCACGGCAGCCACGCTGGCAACCTGAGGTCGAGTGACGTCAGCGGCGTACAGCGCGCCCACTTCACGAGCCAGACCGGCTACCGACAGGCAGTCGCCACGGTTCGGCGTCAGGTCGACTTCGATGCTGGCGTCGTCCAGTTCCAGATAGACGCGGATGTCCTGCCCCACCGGCGCATCGGCCGGCAGCTCCATCAGGCCATCATTGCCCTCGCCTGCCTGCAGCTCGGCAGCCGAACAGAGCATGCCATTGGACTCGACGCCACGCAGCTTGGCTTTCTTGATTTTGAAGTCGCCCGGAAGCTCGGCGCCGATCATGGCGAACGGGATCTTCAGGCCCGGGCGCACATTGGGTGCCCCGCACACGACCTGGAAGGTCTCGATGCCGTTGCTGACCTGGCATACACGAAGCTTGTCGGCATCGGGGTGTTGCTCGGTGCTCAGCACTTCGCCTACTACCACGCCACTGAAAACGCCGGCGGCCAGCGTCACGCTGTCAACCTCAAGACCGGCCATCGACAGACGAGCCACCAGCTCGTCACGGGAAACCTGCGGGCTTACCCAGCCGCGCAGCCATTGTTCACTGAATTTCATCCTGCTCTCCTGAAAGATACGTTACGGGCGTGCGACCTAGCGAAATTGCGCGAGGAACCGCAAGTCGTTGTCGAAGAACAGACGCAAATCATTGACGCCGTAACGCAGCATGGCAAGCCGCTCCACGCCCATGCCGAATGCAAAGCCCTGGAACTCTTCAGGGTCGATGCCGGACATGCGCAGCACGTTGGGGTGGACCATGCCGCAACCCATGACTTCCAGCCAACCGGTTTGCTTGCAGACACGGCAGCCTTTGCCGCTGCACATCACGCATTCCATGTCGACTTCAGCCGAAGGCTCGGTGAAGGGGAAGAACGATGGGCGGAAACGCACGGCCAGTTCTTTTTCGAAGAACACGCGCAGGAATTCTTCGATGGTGCCTTTCAGATCCGCGAAGTTGATGTCGCGGTCGACCAGCAAACCTTCGATCTGGTGAAACATCGGCGAGTGGGTGATATCCGAGTCGCAGCGATAGACTCGGCCCGGGCACACGATGCGGATCGGCGGCTGTTGCGATTCCATGGTCCGCACCTGCACCGGAGAGGTGTGGGTACGCAACAGCATGTTCGCATTGAAATAGAAGGTGTCATGCATCGCTCGGGCCGGGTGGTGGCCTGGGATGTTGAGCGCCTCGAAGTTGTGATAGTCGTCTTCGACCTCAGGGCCTTCGGCAATGCCGTAGCCAATGTGGGTGAAGAACTGCTCGATACGCTCGAGAGTGCGGGTGATCGGGTGCAGACCGCCGGAGGTCTGGCCACGGCCCGGCAGGGTCACGTCAATGCATTCGGCGGCGAGTTTGGCAGTCAGTTCCGCCTCCTCGAACGACGCCTTGCGGGCATTGAGAACCTCTGTAACACGCTCCTTGGCTACGTTGATCAGCGCACCGACTTGCGGCCGCTCTTCAGCAGGCAGGTTCCCCAGGGTCTTCATCACCTGAGTCAACTCACCTTTCTTGCCAAGGTATTGAACCCGGATTTGCTCCAGGGCATTGATATCTTCAGCGCTTTGCACAGCCTCAAGAGCTTGAGAGACCAGCGCGTCCAGGTTTTCCATGTACAGACTCCAGATACGAAATAGGGGAAGAGCTTAAGGCTCTTCCCCTATTTATGACGTTCAACACCAACTCCGAAACCGGGGCTGGTGATTGTCGGGGGACTTAGGCCAAAGTGGCTTTAGCTTTCTCGACAATCGCAGCAAACGCCGCTTTTTCGTTCACTGCCAGATCAGCCAGAACCTTGCGGTCGATCTCGATCGACGCTTTTTTCAGGCCAGCAATCAGGCGGCTGTAGGACAGACCGTTGACGCGAGCACCAGCGTTGATACGAGCGATCCACAGAGCGCGGAACTGACGTTTTTTCTGACGACGGTCACGGTAGGCGTATTGGCCTGCCTTGATTACCGCTTGCTTGGCAACGCGGAACACGCGTGAGCGTGCGCCGTAGTAGCCTTTGGCAAGTTTCAGAATTTTTTTGTGACGCTTACGGGCAATGACGCCACGCTTAACACGAGCCATGAGTTATTCCTCTATATCTTGATCAAAATTAACGAAGGCGCAGCATGCGCTCGACTTTAGCCACGTCAGACGGATGCAGCAGGCTGCTACCGCGCAGTTGACGCTTACGCTTTGTCGACATTTTGGTCAGGATGTGGCTCTTGAAAGCGTGTTTGTGCTTGATGCCGTTAGCAGTTTTCAGAAACCGCTTAGCTGCACCACTTTTAGTCTTCATCTTTGGCATGTTCGGATACTCCGCATTCAGTTGATAAACATAACCGCAAGGCCTGCCGTGCCCTGGTGGTTACTTCTTCTTTTTCGGGGCGATGACCATGATCAGCTGGCGTCCTTCCATCTTAGGATGCTGCTCAACGGAACCGTATTCGAGCAGGTCAGCTTCAACCCGCTTCAACAATTCCATGCCCAGCTCCTGGTGGGCCATCTCACGACCGCGGAATCTCAACGATACCTTGGCCCTGTCCCCGTCACTCAGGAAACGTACCAGGTTGCGTAGTTTTACCTGGTAATCCCCTTCCTCCGTCCCTGGACGAAACTTGATTTCTTTTACCTGGATCTGTTTCTGGTTTTTCTTCGCCGCAGCAACCTGCTTCTTCTTCTCGAAGATCGACTTGCCGTAGTCCATGACTCGGCAAACCGGAGGGAGTGCGTCGGCAGAAATTTCTACCAGATCCAGCTTCGCCTCTTCGGCGATACGAAGCGCTTCATCAATCGAGACGATGCCAATCTGCTCGCCGTCAGCGCCAATTAACCGAACCTCGCGGGCCGAGATATTCTCATTGATCGGGGCCTTAGGTGCAGCTCGTTTATCTTGTCTCATTTCACGCTTAATAATAATTACTCCGAATCTTGGCGACCACGCCGGGAAACCGCTTGTGCGAGGAATTCAGCGAATTGCGCGACCGGCATCGAGCCGAGGTCGGCGCCCTCACGTGTACGCACAGCGACAGTTTGCGTTTCAACTTCCCGATCCCCGATGACGAGGAGATAAGGAACCTTGAGCAAAGTATGCTCGCGGATTTTAAAGCCGATCTTTTCATTTCTCAAGTCGGACTTGGCACGAAATCCGCTTTGAGCCAGAGTTTTTTCGACTTCAAGGGCAAAATCTGCCTGTTTATCAGTGATATTCATGATCACTGCCTGAGTCGGCGCCAGCCAGGCGGGGAATGCGCCTTCGTAGTGCTCGATCAGGATACCGATGAAACGCTCGAAGGAACCCAGGATCGCGCGGTGCAGCATCACCGGATGCTTGCGACCGTTATCCTCGGAAACGTACTCGGCGCTCAGGCGTATCGGCAGGTTGAAATCAAGCTGAAGTGTACCGCATTGCCACACGCGACCCAGGCAATCCTTGAGGGAGAACTCGATCTTCGGACCGTAGAACGCACCTTCACCCGGCTGCAGGTCGTAAGGCAGGCCGGCGCTGTCCAGCGCAGAAGCGAGCGCGGCCTCGGCACGATCCCACAATTCGTCGGATCCCACACGCTTTTCAGGACGAGTGGACAGTTTGAGTTCGATATCCTTGAAGCCGAAATCGGCGTAGACGTCCAGCGTGAGCTTGATGAACGCTGCGGATTCGGACTGCATCTGCTCTTCGGTGCAGAAGATATGTGCATCGTCCTGGGTGAAGCCACGGACACGCATGATGCCGTGCAGCGCACCCGAGGGCTCGTTGCGATGACAGGCACCGAATTCGGCCAGGCGCATCGGCAGCTCGCGATAGCTTTTCAGGCCCTGATTGAACACCTGCACGTGGCAAGGGCAATTCATCGGCTTGATGGCGTAGTCGCGGCTCTCGGACTCGGTGGTGAACATGTTGTCGGCGTAGTTGGCCCAGTGCCCGGATTTTTCCCAGAGCGAGCGATCAACCACTTGCGGCGTCTTGATTTCAAGGTAGCCGTTTTCGCGCTGAACCTTGCGCATGTACTGCTCCAGCACCTGATACAGAGTCCAGCCCTGTGGGTGCCAGAAGACCATGCCCGGCGCTTCTTCCTGAGTATGAAACAGGCCCAGACGCTTGCCGATCTTGCGGTGATCGCGTTTTTCGGCTTCTTCGATACGCTGAATGTAGGCCGCCAGCTGCTTCTTGTCCGCCCAGGCAGTGCCGTAGACACGTTGCAGCTGCTCGTTCTTGGCGTCGCCGCGCCAGTAGGCACCGGACAGCTTGGTGAGCTTGAAGGATTTCAGGAAGCGGGTGTTCGGCACGTGCGGGCCGCGGCACATGTCGACGTATTCTTCATGGTAGTACAACCCCATGGCCTGCTCGTTCGGCATGTCTTCGACCAGACGCAGCTTGTAGTCTTCGTGACGGGCAGTGAACACCTCGATCACTTCGGCACGCGGGGTGACCTTCTTGATGACGTCGTAGTCTTTTTCGATCAGCTGCTGCATGCGCTGCTCGATCGCCGCCATGTCGTCAGGCGTGAACGGACGCTCATAGGCGATATCGTAATAGAAGCCGTCGTCGATCACCGGGCCGATGACCATCTTGGCGGTCGGATACAGCTGCTTGACCGCATGACCCACCAGGTGAGCGCAGGAGTGGCGGATGATCTCCAGTCCTTCCTGGTCCTTGGGGGTGATGATCTGCAGGCTGGCATCGTGCTCGATCAGGTCGCAGGCGTCGACGAGCTTGCCGTCGACCTTGCCGGCGACGGTGGCCTTGGCCAGACCGGCGCCGATGGAAAGCGCAACGTCGGCTACGGAAACCGCGTGATCGAAAGAACGTTGACTGCCGTCGGGAAGAGTAATGGTGGGCATGGCGCCTCCTCTCCTAGTGGTGACCCCTACCAAAGGTCACGTGGGTTGGGATGAGCCAGTACGTGATCCGGTGGTACACCTGCCTCACAGTGGCAGGAGCCCCACAGGCTGTGTAATAACGGCTGCGTTTGGCAATACGGCGTTGAAAGCAGGCTCGGAATGCTCATTTACCGTTCGTAAACTGCGCGTCCCCCCCTTGTGCCTCGTCCTGCCGTCGCTCGCGACGTTTTTACACGACCTGCTTAAGGCCAACCTTGAACCGAACCAGCTGACTGGATGGATACGAAAAAACTGCCTGCATCGCGCGGACATCTGCCCCAGCGCGGTGCGAGCGAAATTTACAGGATGCGCATCCTAGCACAGCTGTCCGGATCCGGACCTATATCCAGGCTGGAAGATGCCAAATAGACAACTAAGCGCACCTTGTCTGAACTGGTCCGCCTCAGAACCGTCAGAAGTAACCGAGACATGTAAGATTTTTCCAACCTAGGAGAACACCATGAAGCCTTCAAGCCTGTCTGCCCTTTTCGCCTGCGCAGCGGTCCTGGCTCCGTTCGGCGCCCAGGCGGCCATGGACAGCGCGACGCGCTCGACCTTTACGCAAGAGTGCATCAGTGCCGCCAAGCAGCAGAATCTCGATGAGAACGTCGCCAAGGCGCATTGCGATTGCGGAGCCAAGCAGGTCGACGCGCATTTCACCCCCAAGGAAATCGCCTCGCTCAACGACACCAACGCTGCGCCGAGCGCAGAATTGACCTCGAAAATGCAAAAACTGGTCGCTGAAAATTGCGTTCAGCCAAAAAAATAAATTATTCACACAACGAAAAACCGGGCCTGTAGATAGCTTTTTGCTACTACGGTCGAATATTCTGAAAGCCCTTTAGACCGGGGCTTTCAGCGTCGTTGCCATAGTTCAAATGAAGATCAAGAAAGTGATCAGCGCCACAAAAACAGCGCACATTTGCGCAGGCATTTTGATTGACCAATCAAACTTCCTACCTAAAGGGCTCTCTTTTCGTACATTTCGACTATGATAGGCCGGTGTGCCCAGTTGGCCTGAGCAGCACGCTACTGAAAATTATGTTCTTGGAGATACACCATGTCTAATCGCCAAACCGGCACCGTAAAATGGTTCAACGATGAAAAAGGCTTCGGCTTTATCACTCCACAAGGTGGCGGTGACGACCTGTTCGTACACTTCAAAGCAATCCAGAGCGACGGTTTCAAAAGCCTGAAAGAAGGCCAGACCGTTTCTTTCGTTGCTGCTAAAGGCCAGAAAGGCATGCAAGCAGAAGAAGTCCAGGTAGTCTGATTCAGATTGACCTGACTCAAAAAAAACCCCGTTATTGACGGGGTTTTTTAGGCCTGCTGAAAAGTGGCCACCTCAGCCGCAGTTGACGCGAATCACTTTGCCGGCGGCATCGGCATTGACGTTGACCCGCTCTGAGCGGTACTCCAGCGTCACCATGTCATTGGGGCCGAGAAGGCGGGCATCCATGGCGCCGGTGCGGGTGCGCACCTGGTTGAGCAAGTCCATCGAAGCCGGCTTGCCCAGTGCGAACTGACCGCCCTCGGCATTGCAGCGACCATCGCCCGTGCTGGCCGGAGTCTGAGCCTGAGTGCTGGAATCGCCGGCTTTCGTGTCGGCAGTCGACCCCGATGGGGTACTGCAGCCTGCCAGCAGCGACGTCATGACCGCAAAACCTAGTGTTGCAAACTTCCAGGGCATACACCCTCCTCTATCGATAAACATGAGCAACCACTGTGCGACCGCGCTCGTGCGCTTTGGTTGCACCCACAGCCAGAGTCGGCCGGGACGCTGTGGCGCAAAACGTGAAAGTTTGCCCCACCCACGAACCTTACAGGCTGCGAAATCGTGACAAGACATTTTGCGCAGCCGAAGATCGCCGTAACGGCATTGTCGCTCAGAGCGGCCTACTTCAGGCGCGCCAGGCGACTGGTCAGCAGATCGAAGAAGCCCTGCGCATCGCCATTCTCGACCCAGAATACGTTTTGCGGCTGTTTGAGCGTGCCATACCAGTCCGCGACAGTCTGACCAAAACCGATGCCTTCACGGCTGTCTATCGCGAGGTGGATCTGCCGCCCCGAGAACAGCTCGGGCTTGAGCAGCCAGGCGATCACGCTGGCGTCGTGCACCGGGCCGCCAGGCAGGCCGTAGTGCTCCATGTCCATTTTGACGTACTCATTGAGAATACCCTCCACCAGTCTGCCGGCGTTGTTGCCCAGGGCCGCGATCTGCTTGAGTCGCGCTTCACTGGTGAGGATCTTGTGAGTGACATCCAGCGGCACGTAGGTAAGTTTCACACCGCTGGCGAGCACGATCTGGGCGGCATGCGGATCGGCGTACAGGTTGAATTCGGCCACAGGCGTAATGTTGCCGCCATTGAAATGGGCACCGCCCATCACGATCACTTCCTTGATTCCCTGGGTGATTTCCGGGGCCTGCACCAAGGCCAATGCCAGATTGGTCTGCGGCCCGAGCATGGCAATGGTCACGCTATGCGGCTTGGCCTCGCTCAGGGTGCGGATCAGGTAATCCACCGCATTGCCCGATGCCAGGCCCTTGGCCGGCTCGTGCACCGGCACGCCCGGCAACCCTTCCTGACCGTGAACATTCTCGGCGTAGATCGGCGTGCGCACCAATGGCCTGGGCGCACCGGCATACACCGGCACCTCGTCACGGCCTGCCCATTCCCGGGCCAGGCGAGCGTTGCGCGAGGTCTTGTCGAGCCGCACATTGCCTGCCACCGTAGTGATGGCCATTACGTTCAATTCTTCCGGGGAAGCCAAGGCCAGCAGCAGTGCGACGACATCATCGGCACCCGGATCGGTATCGATGATCAGATCGCGTTTTTCAGCCGCGTAGACGGCGGCGCTAGCAAGAATGGACAAGAGCAACGCTCCTCGAATCACCTGTCTGGACAATCCTTTCAACATCATCTGCAACTCCTGTTAACGAACGTTCACCCACAATCGGGCGCCTAGAACACCACACCGGCCATCAGCGCTACATTGCTGTAGGGCTGGCACTCTCCGGTGCGCACGATGGCCTTGGCCTTGCGGCTCATGGCTTTCAGTTCTTCATGACTGACCCAGCGCTGCTGACCCAGCTGACCGTCCAGGTTCAGGCTCTCGATGACCTGCAATGCGGGCGGCTGAGCCCTGACCATTTCGTCGGCCAGGACGTGGCTTTCGACCTGCATTTCGGTCAGCACTACATCGAGCACGCTGACAAAATCCGGCACACCGCGGGTCAACGCCAGGTCGATGAGTTCGACGCCAGGCGGAACGGGCATACCGGCGTCGACAATCATCAGGATATCGCCATGCCCAAGGGACGCGATGACCCGGGACAGTTCGATGTTGAGCAAGGCTGTTTTCTTCATGCTGGCTTGAAATCCTCTAGTTCAGCGAATGTCGGAATGGACGGCTGGGCACCGGCGCGGGTAACCGACAATGCGGCGGCAGCCTGCCCGAAGCGAATGGCTGCCAGCTCGTCCCGGCCGTCGGCGAGGGCCGCTGCGAAACCGCCGACAAAGGTGTCCCCTGCCGCCGTGGTGTCCAGCGCCTTGACCACGGTCGCGGGCAAATGCTCACAGCCGTCGGCATTGGCCCGTACCGTACCACGCTCACCGAGGGTAATGATCACGCTTCCCACCCCCGCCGCCAGTAAGAGCGCAGCGGCCTGTTCGGCGGCTGCCGGGGAATCGACAGTCAGCCCGGTGAGTGCCTGGGCCTCGCCTTCATTGGGGATCAGGTAGTCGATCATTGGATACCAATCGGCCGGCAACGGCGCAGTCACCGGGGCCGGGTTGAGAATGACGGTCTTGCCCAGTTGTCGGGCACGGGCCAGCGTATGACGAACCGTCTCGGTCGGCACTTCCAGCTGGCAGATGACTATCCGGGCATCCGCCAGCAGCCCGTCGAATCTCTCGACCACTTCAGGCGTCAGCGCGCCATTGGCGCCGGCCACGATGACGATTGCGTTCTGGCTGGCGGCATCGACCACGATGGAAGCGATGCCGGTCGAGACACCGTCGACGGTCGTCAGACCCTGGCAATCGATCTGTTCGGCCAACAGCGCATCGCGCAACTGCGTGCCATACGCATCCTCACCGACACAGCCGATCATCGCCACCGACGCACCCAGACGGGCCGCCGCCACCGCCTGATTGGCGCCCTTGCCGCCCGGCATGGTGCCGAACGTATCACCGGCCAGCGTCTCGCCGGGGCGCGGCAGACGCTGGGCGCGGATGACCAGGTCCATATTGAGGCTGCCCACTATCACTATCTTTGCTTGCATGGTTCGTTCACTCGTCGCTAAGCGTCAGCATTATTCTGGAAACACGATGGGTGCAGCCGTGGACTCGCGTAAAACGACGCTGGGCGTGACCAGCCGCCGCTGCACTGACTGCCCCTGGGGCGCAGCGATCCTGCGCAGCAACATTTCCGCCGCCGTTTCCCCCAACTGCCGAATCGACTGCCCAACAGTGGTTAACGCCGGGTAGACGTAGCGGCTCATCTGGATGTCATCGAAACCCACGACCGACAGATCCCGTGGAACGCAGACCTGGCGTTCGGCCGCTGCGCGCAGCACGCCGATGGCGATCACGTCATTGCCGGCAAAGATTGCCGTCGGCGCCTGACCGCTCAGTAATGCCACGGCGGCCTCGTAACCGGCAGGACTGCTGAATTCGCTGTTCACCGCCCAGCCCGGCAAAACCGCGATACCCGCCTGGTGCATGGCGCGCCGATAGCCGGCCAGACGCATATCCGCGACTGACGTATTCGCCGGCCCGCCGATACAGGCGATCAGTCGATGACCCAGCCCCAGCAAATGACAGGTCGCCAGATAAGCACCCTGCTCATGGTCAATGCGCACCATATCCGCTTCGATCCCTTCCAGCTCACGATCGACCACCACCAGCGGCGTGCGCACCTCGGCCAGCCCGCCGGCGATGCTGACGTCGCCATCCACCGACGAGACGATCAGACCATCGACGCGCTTCTCCAGCAGCACGCGCAGGTAGCTGCGCTGCTTCTCCGGGTTGTCGTCGGAGTTGCACAGGATCACGCAGAAACCGTTGCGCTCGCAGTGATCCTCGATGCCCCTGGCCAGTTCGGCAAAATACGGGTTGATGCCGTTGGGAATCAGCAGGCCGATGGTGCAGGTGTTCTTGGCCTTGAGCGATCGGGCCACTGCGCTGGGTACATAGTCCAGCTGCGCGATCGCCGCCTCGACCTTGAGCCGCACCGGTTCGCTGACCGGACGGGTCTTGTTCAGAACATGGGACACCGTGGTGTAGGAAATCCCTGCGAGTGCTGCTACGTCTTTGATGGTGGCCATGTCAGCTCTGTCGGCGCGCCCGGTGGCTGCGGTAAGTATCGAGTACGACCGCGATCACGATCACGGCACCGGTAATGATACGTTTGGTCGGCTCGCTCGCGCCGATCTGCGCCAACCCGGCAGCCAGCACCGAAATGATCAGCACGCCGAAGAAAGTGCTGATGATCGAGCCGCGACCACCCATCAGGCTGGTGCCGCCAATGACCACGGCAGCAATGACCTGCAGTTCGAGCCCGGCGCCGGCGTTCGGGTCGGCGGCTTCCAGGCGCGATATCTGGAACAGCGCCGCCACGCCGGCCAGCAGGCCCATCAGCGAGAACACCAGAATCTTGTACGGTTTGGGATTGATACCCGCCAGCCTGACGGCCTCTTCATTGGTGCCGATGCCGATCAGGTAACGGCCGAAAACCGTGCGCGTGAGCACCGCCTGAGCGACGAAGATCACCAGCAGCGCGATAATGAACGACGGCGAAATGCCGAACGCGACCGGGTTGGACAGCCAGGCGAACGAATCGCCAATGTAGGCGGTGCGCGAGTTGGTCATCTGATACGCGACGCCGCGCGCCATCTCCAGCACGCCCAGCGACACGATGAAGGACGGAATACGCCAAGCCACGGTAATCGAACCGGTGATAGTGCCGGCCAGAGTGGCGCAGCCGATGCCCAGCAGTGCGGCGGGAAAAACGCTCCAGCCCCAGCCGAGAATCGCCACGCTGACCGCCGAGGCCGCCAGCGCCAGCACCGAACCGACCGACAGGTCGATACCGCCGATAATGAGCACCAGCGTCATGCCCACCGCCAGCACCATAAGGTCCGGGATCTGGTTGGCCAGGGTGCTGAACGTCTGGTACGACAGGAAGTGATCGCTGAGCACTGAAAACAGCACGATCATCGCCAGCAAGGCGCCCGCCAGGCCCAGGTAAGTGCCCAGGCCGTAATAATTGCCACCGCGCCGCGCAGCAGGCGTCAGCGTCTGGGAGGTGATATTTTTCATGAGTCGTTCCTGGGCGCCGCTTCGCTGAGCAGCGCATCACGTTTCTGGTAGCCGGCGAATGCGGCGGCGAGCAATTGATCCTGGGACCAGCTGTCACGCTCGAAGGTATCGATCAGGCGCCCGGCCGACAGCACGCCGATCCGGTCGGAGATCAGCATCAGCTCGCGCAAGTCGCTGGACACCACCACCAGCGCCCTGCCCTGACGGGTCAGCTCGGCCAGCAGTGCGTAAATATCGAACTTGGCACCGACATCGATGCCACGGGTAGGTTCGTCGAACAGCATCACCGGGCAGTCGCGCTCCAGCCAGCGGCCGATCACCACTTTCTGCTGGTTGCCGCCGGACAATTCCGACACTGGCTGTGAAGGACTGGAACTGCGAATGCGCATGGCGTCGATCTGCCGCTGCGCCAGGTGCAGTTCGTCACGCGACCTGACCAGGCCCCCGCTCGAAATCGCTGCCATATTGCCCAAGGCAATGTTGGCACTGATGGATTGGGTCATCAGCAGACCCTCGCTTTTGCGATCCTCGGTAATCAGCGCGATGCCGTGCTCCACGGCGTCGCTGGGCGAGCCGATCGTCACCTCACGCAATGGTCGCCCCACTTCAATACTGCCGCTGTCGAGGCGGTCGGCGCCGTATATCAAGCGAAGCAGTTCGGTCCGCCCTGCGCCGATCAGCCCGGAAATCCCGAAGATCTCGCCGCTGCGCACACTGAAGGATACGTCCTGGACCTTGCCCGCCCGGGTGAGATTCTTCACCGACAGCGCCACGTCGCCGATGTGCCGTTCACCCATGTCGATGTGTTCACCCAATTCGCGACCGACCATCAAGGTGACCAGTTGCTCGCTGTCGTAGCGGGCGATGGGTTCGACACACACCAGCGTGCCGTCGCGCAGTACCGCAATGCGTTGCGACACCCTGGCGAGTTCTTCCAGACGATGGGAGATATAGATGATCGAAACGCCCTGAGCCTGCAAGCGCGTGATCTGCTCAAAAAGCATCTCGACTTCGCGTGAGGTGAGCATTGCCGTCGGCTCGTCGAGAATCAGCACGTGGCAATCGCCCACCAGATTGCGGGCGATTTCAACCATCTGTTGGTGGCCGATGCCCAGATCCCCCACCAATGTATCCGGGTCGATGGCTTCAAGGCCCACCTGGGCCATTGCCTTGACCGCGTTCTCCCGCAGCCGTTTGCGATCGATCCAGCCCGCACGGCGCGGCAGGTCATCCAGGAACAGGTTCTCGGCTACGGTCAGGGTCGGCAGCAGGTTGAGTTCCTGCATGACCATGCGGATGCCGAGCTTTTCAGCCTCAGTGCGGCTGGTCGGCTGATACGGCCGGCCTTGGAAGGACATTTGCCCGGTGGTCGGGGTGACCAAGCCACCGATGATTTTCGACAGCGTGCTCTTGCCGGCGCCGTTTTCGCCGGTCAAGGCCAACACTTCGCCGCGCATCAACGTCAGGGTGATATCGCCCAGTACCGGCTGCGCGTAGGTCTTGCCGATGCCGCTGACTGAAAGTACAGCCGTCTGACCAGACGCTGACATAAGAATCTCCCGACCTCCGCCCGGTGCAGGCACGGAGGTCTCAAAGCAAGGAATCAGGGTTGGGTGACCAGCTCGACGGGCGTTTCGATCACGCCTTTGTCATTGGTCTCGACCTTTTCCCCTTTAACCTTCTTCAGTGCAGCCTCAATGCCGAACACCGCCTGTCGAGCGGCGAACTGATCTGCAGTGGCCAGCACCCGGCCGTCCTTGAGCATCGGCTTGATGGCATTGATGTTGTCGTAACCGACCACCAGCACCTTGCCCGCCTTGCCAGCGGCACGCACCGCCGACACGACACCCAGCGCCATGCTGTCGTTACCGGCCAGCAGGGCCTTCAGGTTCGGGTACTCACTGAGCATCGCCGCGGCGACCGCACGGCCCTTGTCGATCTCCCAGTTGCCGGACTGGACCGAGACGATCTTCATCTGCGCAGCGTCCATGGCGTCCTTGAACCCTGCGGTACGCTGCTGAGCATTGGTGGTGGTCGGAACACCTTCGATGATGCCGACCTCATCGCCAGGCTTGAGCTGTTTGGCCAGGTACTCGCCGACCAGACCGGCACCCTTGCGGTTGTCGGGCCCTACGAACGGAATCTGCAGATTCTTGCTTTTGAGTACCTCGGCATCCAGCTGATTGTCGATGTTGACCACCTCAATACCCGCGTCCATGGCCTTTTTCAGGACCGGCACCAATGCCTTGGAATCGGCCGGGGCGATCACCAGCGCGTCGACCTTGGAGACGATCATTTGCTCGACGATGCGGATCTGGTTGGCAGTATCGGACTCGTCCTTGATGCCGTTGGATATCAGTTCGAACTGATCAGCATGTTCTTTCTGATAGGCCTTGGCGCCATCTTCCATGGTCAGGAAGAACTCATTGGCCAGGGATTTCATGACCAGCGCGACCTTGGGTTTTTCCGGGGTCTGGGCATGGACTGGAGCAAGGGGCAGGACCGCGGCAGCGGTGAACAGGGCGACAGCGAGAAGGCGTCCAGCGAATGGCAGCTTCATGGGGTTCATCTCCGATCTTGTGATTATTGTTCGGGCGAACGACGCAGGGCCGATCCGGAAATCGGCACGCAAACGTTTGCGAGACTTGCACTATGGGAAAAGTTTGCAGGGTTGTCAATCGACTGACCGCTGCCGTTCGTGACGTCATTGGCTGAGGAACCTTGCCGGAATTGCGCGCCAAGCGCTTGATCCTACTTAGTTCTTGCGAAAAATCCGACACTCAAATACTGTATGCCCGTACAGCACAAATCGGAGCATTCCTTCGTGGCAAAACAATCCGCAGCGACGCCCCCTGCTCCAGGCCCTTACGAGCGCCTCGGCATGCGGGTGCAGAAAATCATCAACTCCCCGAACGCACAAAAAGCCAAGGCGGCGCTTCTGTTTCGCTTGCCTGATGAATCGGAAGACGATTGGGCCCGGCTATTGGAAGAGATTGCAGAGAACGACAACGTAACACTGGCCTGGCGCGACGATGGCGGTGTCCAGCTGTTCTGGACCGTGCCCAAGGAAGACTGAGCGGATCAGCAAGACCGGAACGCACGTAGCAAGTATTCGAGCCCCCTCCCCAGGCAATTTTGATCATCACAACCGGCGCAACTCCAACCCTCATGATTTTGAATAGCTCTCTGCCAACACCCCGAACAACATTTCGTTCGATAACAAAGCTTTTTTGCGCCCTGGTGCTAGCCCTCTCAGCCGTTGGCCCCGCACTGGCTGAGCCTCCGGCGACGTTTTCCGAAGCCAAAGTGGTCGCCAAACAAAAGGTCTATCTCGACCAGGCAAACAGCGCTCAGGGCGACTTGTATTGCGGTTGCAAGTGGACGTGGGTAGGAAAGTCAGGCGGCCGTATCGATCCCGATTCGTGCGGGCTCAAAGCCAGAAAGCAGGAAAATCGCTCGGATCGGACCGAGTGGGAACATATCGTCCCCGCCTGGACGTTCGGCCACCAACGGCAGTGCTGGCAGAACGGCGGCCGCGAACACTGTGAAAACGACGATCCGGTGTTCAAGGCCATGGAGGCCGATTTGTTCAACCTCTATCCGGCGGTTGGCGAGGTAAACGGTGACCGGAGCAATTTCAACTATGGCATGGCCTCGAAGGTCGCCGCGCAATATGGGCAGTGCAAAACCAGGGTCGATTTCGAGCAGCGTGCGGCTGAGCCCCGTGATGAAGTGAAAGGCCTGGTGGCAAGAACGACGTTCTACATGTTCGATCGCTACAACTTGAGCATGTCGCGTCAGCAGCAACAACTGCTGATGGCGTGGGACAAGCAGTTTCCAGTGACCTCCTGGGAGCAGGAACGCAACAAACGCATCGCAGCGGTCATGGGCCATTCCAACCCTTTTGTGACCCACGAGCGTACCTGGACGCAGGGCTACAAACCGGTTGGAGACGGTGTCGTCAGCGCCCTGCCGAAACGGACCTCGCAAACGGCAGCGCCACGGTCCGATGCCGGATCGGTCACCACGACGTCGGTCATCGGCAACAGCAATAGTCATGTGTATCACCTGCCCGAGGGTTGCCCGAGCTACGACAAGGTTTCGGCGAAAAACCGGATCGCCTTCAAATCCGAATCCGCCGCGCAGGCCGCGGGTTATCGCAAGGCCGGTAACTGCAGATGAGCTGCACAGGCTTTAACCCTGCCTGGTGGCGAGTGGGCTGTTGAAAGCAAGGCTGTTGGCTGGATGACATGGGTTGCGCCAGGACTGGGCGTCATGCTCAGTCGGCCCAATTGCCGTTTTGGATAAAAAACCAGCCTCAAATCCATCCAATTGGATGTGGCACTGTGCCACTGGTCGGACCGGCATTCACGGCACCCTGGAACCTTGTAACGTCATGTCTGTAATTCAGAGACAGCAGTCCGATCAAGGCCGCTTGAAGTAATGCATGCCTGTATCGCTCTCGAAATGAAGTAGCAGCGCCTGAAGCAGTTGCCTGCTCCCGCTACGCAGTACCCCCACGTACTCATTTTTGGATGGGCGCAGTCTTTGCGCCCCACAGGCGGACACGATGAATAGCCAGACGGAATTCGAGATTCATTACCAGTTCGAAGGCGAGCCCCGGCATTTCCTTCATCAGGCGCCGCAACTCTGTTTAAGCGATGCTTTGCATTTCGCCACGTTGCATGCCGGCGTAGGCACAGTCAGCGGCAACATCGCCGCCGGGCCTGTAAGACTGGCAACCCTGCAAGCGCTGGGTTTCGGCGTGAGCCAGGTGCATTGGAAAAAGCATCAGGGCGGGTCATTCAACGACGAAAAGGGGACGTGACGCGAATCGGACATTAACGCCGATTCGCGGCCCCATGATCAGATGGGCGGATAGCTGCCCGTTCCTTCAGGCCAGGGCGTCAGCAACTCGAAACCGGTCTGGGTGACGGCAACCATGTGCTCCCATTGAGCTGACAGAGACAAGTCACGAGTCAACACCGTCCAGCCATCCGGCATGGATCGAGTACCTGCCTTGCCGGCGTTGATCATTGGCTCGATGGTGAACACCATTCCAGGTTTCAACCGCAGCCCCTTACCGGGCGTTCCGTAATGCAGTACCTGAGGGTCTTCATGGTACTGGCGGCCTATCCCGTGCCCGCAGTATTCACGCACCACGCTGAAACCTTCGCGATGGGCCACCGTCTGGATGGCGTGACCGATGTCACCGAGGGTGGCGCCGGGACGTACGGCATGAATGCCGGCGCGGGTTGCTTCGTAAGTAGTTTCCACCAGCCGACGCGCCAGTGGGCTCACCTCGCCAACCAGATACATGCGACTGGTGTCGCCGTACCAGCCATCCTTGATGACCGCCACGTCGATGTTGACGATATCACCGTCCTTGAGAATGTCCGAAGGCGACGGGATGCCATGGCACACCACGGCATTGGGCGAAATGCAGGTGGTCTTGGTAAACCCGTGGTAACCGACGTTCGCCGGTATGACCTTGAGTTCTTCAACGATATAGCGGTTGCAGATATCGTCCAGCGCCTCGGTACTGACACCTGGCTTGACGTGTGGAGCGATCATGGCCAGTACATCTGCCGCCAGGCGTCCAGCGATGCGCAGCTGTACCAGATCTTGCTCGGTCTTGAGGTTGATCGAATGGCTCATGAAGCCACCTGAACGAGAGAAGGAGCATCACCAGCCTGCACGGTAGGCATGGCGCCTTCTACATCCTGGATACGAATCAGCAGCTGGCAGATCTGACTGTAATCAAGGGTGGGATGCAATTCGGCGATCATGCCGACCCGCATCCAGTGTTCTGCCTGAGCGTTGATGGAACGCCCCAGCGCAACGCTGCCTGCACGGACATTGGCGTGCATGTGTTCGGAAATCTTGACCAGCCCCATGGTTCACCTCGCGTTTGAATATACGAAGCATATATGTTTCGTATATCGACAAGCAACGCGAAGTTGAGCTTGCTCGACAACCACGCTGGCCTGCGGACCCCTCATGCGGCAGCCATCACTCGCCTGCGCTGCAAGACCGGGCAGTCTCGATCACCTTGGTGATTTGCGATTCATAGGCGTTGAACTGACGAAGCGCAGCGGCCAGCGCCAGGAAATCTTCCCTCTGCATTTCATCGAGCAATGGCGTGGCAAACTGATGCTGGGCAACCGGGCTTTGTACAGAATTCAAGGACATGACAAACCTCATTTGCGGATACTGTGTATACATACAGTATTTAAATTTCCGCACCAAGGCAACCCTGGAATCGACGAATGGTCAGCGACGGCGATTGCCTCCCCCTGCCGCTGATGACCAGCGGCAGGGGGGAGAATAACGTCGCTAACTCAAAACCTATGGGGTGGTATTAAAGCACCGTTGCCGGATGGCCGCCCGCCTGCTCCCGTTCAATTCCCTGCCAGCGCTTCGAGTCGAGCCCAGTCGCTTTCGCGAATCGCGATGCCGGTCATTGCAGCCTTGGCGCGTTCCGCATAGCGCCGATCACCCGGCATCCGTTCCTGGCCGGCCTCGTGAAGCTGGCGCACGAGTTCCTCGCTGCGCTGAGCAAAATGCCCAGCACCGCCTTTGTCAGGATCGATGACGATGATGACCTGCCCGGTCCAGGGCGTTTGGGCGCCCGGATGGTGTGACCAGTCGAAGTCGAAAGAGAAGTTGCCGCCGGTCAGCGCGGCTGCCAGCAGCTCCACCATCATGGAAAGTGCCGAGCCTTTATGACCGCCGAACGGCAGCAGCGCGCCGCCTTGCAGGATTGCCTTGGGGTCCTGGGTCGGCAGGCCTTGTGCGTCGACCCCCATTCCCGGCGGCAGTCGGTGGCCTTCCCGGGCAGCGATCTGCACGTCACCGTGGGCGATGGCGCTGGTCGCCAGGTCGAACACGATGGGGCCGCCGCCAGCGCGAGGTGCGGCGAAGGCAATGGGGTTGGTGCCCAACACCGGCTTCGTCGCGCCATGAGGTACGACACAGGTCATGCTGTTGACCATACTCAACGCGACCAGGCCCTCTTCGGCGAATGGTTCAACGTCCGGCCACAAGGCAGCGAAGTGATGGGAGCTGCGTATCGCCAGAATCGCGATGCCCGCGCTTCGGGCCTTGGTCACCAGCAATGCTCGTGCGGCAGCCAGGGCCGGTTGCGCGAAGCCGTTGGCGGCATTGACCCGGACGAAGGCGGCCGCGACGTCTTCGACCACAGGCACTGCGCGCCCGTCGACCCAGCCGCTGGCCAGCGATGAAAGATAACCTGGAATCCGGAAGATGCCGTGGCTGTGGCATCCGTCCCGCTGGGCGCTGGCGCAGTTCTCGGACAGCACCCTCGCCACCTCGTCCGACGTGCCATGGGTGATGAAGATGCGATACAGCACGTCGACCAGCTCCTGCCAGGAGATGGATCTGGGCATGTCATTGTCGGCAGTGGTAGCCATAGGATGCTCCGTGATCGGGAAGATGGACGCGGGACTCACACCGTACTGAGGAAAGGCCCGGGCTGGAATGTCATCAATGAGAGCCGATCACATTCACGAACTAATAGAGCCCGCCTTGATACTCAATAGCCATACGTTGTTCTCCCCAAAGGAGATCAAGGAGTAGAATGCGCCATCAGTCAAGCACGGAGCGCCCATGAGCGAGCCTTTACTCAGCGAAGCAGATTACGACGCCGTCACCGATGCCGCCGCGCACTGGTGCATGCGTCTGCACGCCGAGGACTGCACCGATGCCGAACGGCGGATCTTCGCGCAGTGGCACGCGGCCGATCCGCGCCATGCGAGCGAGTATCAGGCGATGTGTGAAATCTGGGAGCTGTCGGCGGACGTGCCGGCAGTCAATCCGGCACCCACCCCATTGTCATTGGCCGTTCCGGCACCGGCCATGCGCCACCGCACACGCAATTGGCATCCCCTGGCGGCGGCAGCGGCCATCGTGGCGCTGGCGCTGCCGGTCGCAGGTTATATAGGCTGGAATCAGGGGCTGATTCCCAACGCCTACGAAACCTACGATGCGCAGGACGCTCCCCGACTGGTCACCATGTCGGACGGCAGCCGCGTGGAACTCAACCTGGGCACTCGACTGACGTACCTCAACTTCAAGGATCGGCGCAGCGTAACCCTTGCCAAGGGTGAGGCGTTTTTCGAGGTCAGCCATGACAGTGCCCATCCGTTCATAGTGGCTGCAGGTCAAGGCAGCGTCAGAGTGACCGGCACACGTTTCAACGTTTGGCTGTATGACGAACAAGTGCGCGTGACCCTGGTGGACGGTTCTGTCCAGGTGCGCAGCGATCGTACCGAGCCGGCTTCCGATACCCGACTGGCGCCCGGCATGCAGGCCAGCTACCGGCCTGGAGACTCACAGCCCCGGGTGAACACGACCAGTGTCCGGGACACCAGCCTGGCCTGGCGCAGCGGCAAGCTGATCTTCAATGATCTGCCGCTGAGCGAAGCCCTGCCGCTGATCAACCGTTACCTGCCCGAGCCGATTCTGCTGGGCGACAAGGCGACCGGCGACCTGCGCCTGGGCGGCAGCTATAACACCCGCGACATGTCGACGTTGCTCGCCACCCTGCCCAGGGTTCTGCCGGTGCGTGTCACACAGAATCAACAGGGCAATCCGGTGTTGACCAAACGCACCGGCAGTAATCCGCGGGGCTGACGGCTGCTTTGCCGCAAGCGCCGGCTTGGCCATTAAACATCCTGCAATAATCCTGCGCCTTCCCTTCAGGCCCCTGTCTCACCGGGCTTGAACGGTCGGCGAACAGCCTTGCCCTGCCCTTGATCGATTATTTTCCACAAATAATTGAGGATTGCCGGCACTCGTTCGTCTTAGTAATGAGTTCCCGTTAAATGCCTGAAAAGGAGTTTGCGCATGTTCAACCGACAAGGCGTCACGACACGCACCCTGCTGCGCCAGACGGCAATCGCCACCCAGGCGCCTGCGGCGCAAGCCGAGCGGCCCGGCAACGAACATATCCGCCTGTTACTCAAGAGTTTCGGCCTGCGCAGCAGTCTGGTCAGGCTCAAGGTGCTTGACGCGCTGCTGGTGGCCGGCGAGCAAGGCAAGGCCCTCGGCGTGCGCGGCGTGCATGGACATCTGCTGCGGCTTGACGTGCCGCTGTCATTTCTCAGTGTGCGTGAAGTGCTCAAGCGGTTGTGCGATGAAGGCGTGATCACGCTCGACGCCGACAAGACCTATCGACTGGATGCACGCGCCGCCGCCTGGCTCGACCATCCTGACAACGCGCCGGGCCGATGACCGATTGCCACCGGCCCGCCGTGCTCAGCGCTTGACCTTGCGGCGCATGATGCCGTTGAGGATCACCACCAGCACCGCCACGCCAATCGCGATGTACTGAAACGTCTTCTCGGTAATCACGCCGCTGTTCTGCAAGTGGGACAAGCCCAGCATGATTGCCAGCACGCCCAGGGCGATCAGAATCGAATACATCAAACGCTGCTTGTTGGTCATAACCGGGTTCCTGATTTCTTCATGATCTGCATTGGCCTCGCGCAAATGCGCGCCCATCTTACGCCCTTGCAGCACCGCATGCCTCTCCTCTCCCCGCGCCTGCGCCCGCGCCAGACAACCCAGTCATCACCTTTGTTGATGACCGTCATGGGTGAATGAACGTTGCCGTGTAAATTTCCCATGGTTTAATGCCCGTGCGTTTCAACATGTTTCCAGCCTTACGCTCGACCAAGGAGTCAACCATGCCCCATGAAGGCAGCCTGCTGCAGGCCGCAGTCGTGTTTCTGCTCGCCGCCGTACTCACCGTCCCGCTCGCCAAACGCCTGCAATTGGGCGCCGTGATCGGTTACCTGATCGCCGGAGTGATCATCGGCCCTTCGGTGCTGGGGTTGATCGGAGATACGGAGAGTGTCGCGCATATTTCGGAACTTGGGGTGGTATTGCTGCTGTTTATCATCGGCCTGGAGCTGTCGCCAAAACGCCTTTGGGTGATGCGCAAGTCGGTGTTCGGCGTTGGCATGGCGCAGGTGCTGTTGACCGGCATCGTGATCGGCGCAGTGGCCTTGCTCGCGTTCGGCCAGTCGCTCAACACCGCTGTGGTACTGGGCCTCGGGCTGGCGCTGTCGTCTACGGCGTTCGGTCTGCAAAGCCTTGCCGAACGCAAGGAGCTCAATAGCCCCCACGGCCGACTGGCGTTTGCCATTCTGCTGTTCCAGGACATTGCCGCGATTCCGCTGATTGCCCTGGTGCCCTTGCTCTCCGGCAGCGACCAGGCCCTCGATACCCACGACAGCCTGGTCCACGGCCTGCGGGTGCTGGGTGTCATCGCCATCGTGGTGATCGGCGGCCGCTATCTGCTGCGTCCGGTATTCCGCATCGTGGCCAAGACCCGCATTCAGGAAGTGTCCACCGCCACGGCCTTGCTGGTGGTGATCGGCACCGCCTGGCTGATGGAACTGGTGGGCGTGTCCATGGCGCTCGGCGCATTCCTGGCCGGTCTGCTGTTGGCGGACTCGGAATACCGCCACGAACTCGAATCGCAGATCGAGCCGTTCAAAGGCTTGTTGCTGGGTCTGTTTTTCATCAGCGTCGGCATGGGCGCCAACATCGGCCTGCTATTCAGCGCGCCGCTGGTGGTACTTGGCCTGACCTTGTTGCTGATCGCCATCAAGCTGCCGCTGCTGTTCTTCATCGGTCGGCTGGCCGGCGGGCTGGGCAAGCAGAGTGCGTTGCGGCTGGGACTGGTCCTGGCGGCGGGCGGCGAGTTCGCCTTTGTCGTGTTCAAGATCGGCAGCGATCAAGGTCTGTTCACCCCCGAGCTGTACGACCTGCTGATTCTGACCAT
Source organism: Pseudomonas sp. v388 (assembly GCF_003935425.1). Classification (GTDB taxonomy): domain Bacteria; phylum Pseudomonadota; class Gammaproteobacteria; order Pseudomonadales; family Pseudomonadaceae; genus Aquipseudomonas. The sequence continues at coordinate 99,837 of NZ_RHQN01000008.1, read as the reverse complement.
CACCCTGTCGATGGCCATGACGCCGCTGCTGTTCATGGCCCTGGCCCGCTGGATCAGGCCCAAACCCAAGACCACCGAGGTGCCGGACGAGTATCGCGACATCCAGACCGACGAGCCGCGGGTGGTGATCGCCGGAATGGGCCGCATGGGCCAGATCGTGGCGCGAATCCTGCGGGCGCAGAAGATTCCTTTCATCGCCCTGGACACCGCCGTGGAATCCATCGAGTTCTCTCGCAGTTTCGGCAACGTGCCGGTGTTCTACGGCGACCCGTTGCGCCCGGAAATCCTGCGGGCGGCGAAGGTTCATGAAGCGGAGTTCTTCGTCATCGCCACCGATGACCCGGACACCAACATCAAGACCGCCGAACTGGTGCGCAAGCTGTACCCGCACATGAAGATCATCGCCCGGGCGCGCAACCGCCAGCACGTTCACCGGTTGATAGACGTCGGTGCTCAAGCGGTGCGGGAAACCTTCTATTCGAGCCTAGAAATGAGCCGGCAGACCCTGATGGGTCTGGGCTTGAGTCAGGCTCAGGCGGATGCGCGCATCGCCCGCTTCAAGCGCCATGACGAGCAGGTGTTGCAGGCGCAGCATGAAGTCTACGACGACGAAGCCAAGGTATTGCAGACCGCGCGGGAAGCCCGGGTCGAGCTGGCGCAACTGTTCGAGGCCGACCGCCTGGAGGAAGAAGCCGTCAGGCTCTAGCGCTTACCAGCCACCGCCCAACGCACAGTACAGGCCCACCAGGGCCTGGGCTTGGGTGGTGGAACTCTGGACCCACTGTTCTTCGGTGGCCAGCAAGGTACGTTGCACGGTCAGTACCGTGACGAAATCCACCACGCCCTCGACGTACTGCCGCTTGGCGGCCTCCAGCGCCACCCGGTTGTGTTGCACCGCCTCCTCCAGCTTGCGTTGTTGCAACTGGGTCGCGTTGTACAGGCTCATGCCGTCATCGATTTCCTGCCAGGCGCGCAGCACCGTCTGCTGATAGGCCAGCGCCGCTTCCTGCTCCTGCGCCTGGCGCAGATGCAGCATGCCGCGCAACCGCCCGCCCTCGAAGATCGGCACGCTCAACTGCGGACCGATGCCGAACTGTCGCGAGCCCCAGCTGCCGAAGTCCGACAGCTGCAACGCCTGAAAACCGACGTTGCCCGACAGCATGATCCGCGGATAGAAATCCCCTTCGGCGACCCCGATGCTGGCGGTCGCCGCATGCAGCCTGGCCGCGGCGCGACGGATATCCGGCCGGCGTTCGGCCAGTTGCGAGGGCAGCCCGACCGGAACCTGCGCCGGCACCGCCGCCATGGCAACCGGTGCCTGCAACTCGGCCTGCAAGGTGCGCGGTGTTTGCGCCAGCAGCAAACCCAGCGCATTGATCAACTGCGCCTGCCGCTGTTCGAGCACCGGCAGACGCGACTCCAGCGCCGCCACTTCCACCGCCGCTTCAGCGACATCGAGATGAGTGGCTACGCCATCGGCCAAGCGGACGCGGGACAGCTTCAGACTGTTGCGCGCCAGCTCAAGATTCTGCCGGGTCACGCTCAAGGTGTGCTGCTGACCACGCAACTGCAGATAGTCGTTCGCCACTTCCGCCTGGAGCGACAGCACGGCGGCCCGTCGATCGTTCTCGGCCACCTGCACGTTGGCATCGGCCGCTTCGACTTCGCGCCCGACCCGCCCCCACAGATCAAGCTCCCAGCTGGCGCCGATACCACCATCCCACTGGCTGAACGGTGCACGGCCCGCATTGCCCGACGGATCATTCAAGCCCTCAGCACTGTTGCGCTTGCGCTGATAACCCAGATTGCCGGCCAGCTGGGGCGTTTCTTCACCCGCGATCACCGCGCGTGCAGCACGACTCTGATCCAACCGTGCCGCCGCCATGCGCACATCCAGGTTGGCCGTCGCAGCACGGTCGATGAGCGAAGAAAGCTGCTCATCCTGAAACACCTCCCACCAACGTGGGCTGGTTGGGGTGGTATTAATTCGGCTGGGAGCCTGTTCGCCCTGAATCGGCAGCCACTGAATATCGCTGCCTGACGGGCGCTGGAAATCCCGCCCGACCTGGCAACCTGCCAACGCCGCCAGCATTGCGACAGCCACCGCGCTGCGGCCGAATGCGCGAGTCATAAGGCACTTACCCGCGCCTGGTCGACGCTCGTTTCCGTGTCGATGCGGGCCTCCACCGACATGCCAACCCGCAGGCGGCCGGCCAGCGGCTGATTGGCATCCAGGACGATCCTGACCGGAATCCGCTGTACCACCTTGGTGAAATTGCCGGTGGCGTTGTCAGGACGAATCGCGGCAAAGGTCACGCCGGTAGCCGGAGCGATGCTGTGCACGTGGCCTCGAAGCACCTCGCCGGGATAGGTATCGACACGCACCTCAACAGCCTGGCCGACGCTGACGTGGGTCAGTTGGGTTTCCTGAAAGTTGCCCACCACGTAGGCGTGCTCCAGCGGCACCACCGACAGCAGCTTGCTGCCGGGGTTGACGTAATTGCCGACCCGCACGGCACGCTCGCCGACGACGCCGTCGACCGGCGCCAGAATGTGCGTGTAGGACAGTTGCAGCCGCGCCTGGTCACGAGCCGCCTGGGCACGCTGCAAGCCGGCTTCGGCGCTGTGCTGCTGGGCGACCAGAATGTCCACCTGTTTGCGCTCGGCCACCAGCGAGGCCGTGGCGCTGGCATGCTGGGCATTGGCGGTGTCGATACGATTGCGTGCCTGCTGCGCGTTTTGCAGCGTGCCGGCACCGGCGCCTGCCAGGTGTTCGTAGCGCGTGCGTTCCTGCTCGGCAAATTTCACCGCCGCGTTGCTGGCCACCAATGCCGCCTGCGCCTGGGCGATCACCGATGCCTGGCGTTGCAGCACCGCGCGAGCCTGTTCAAGCTGCGCTGTGGCAGTGGCGACACCGGCTTCGGCCGAGGCCAGCGCGGTCTGCAGATCGCGATCATCGATCTGCGCCAGCAATTGCCCGGCCTTGACCGGCTGATTGTCCTCCACCAGCACCTGACTGATGAAGCCCGATACCTTGGGCGCCACCACCGAGTAATCGGCGGTGACGAACGCATCGTTGGTGGTCTGCCGCGCGCTGTCGCCGGCCAGGGTATACAAACCAAGGCCGGCGAGCACGATGGCGGCGCCGCACAAGGCCAGGGTCTGTCTGGAGGTCATGTTCATGAAAGTTCTCGATTCACTCAATTCAGGGTGCCGCCAGTGCACGGGGTGGATAGACCCGCGTCGGCATCAGGGGGATCAGCAGCATCAGGCCGACAGCCAGCCAGCCCATGCAGTAATAGAGATCGGTGCTGGTCAGCACCACCACCTGTTCGTGAACGCGATGCGCCAGGGAAGCGATGGCGTCATCGGCGATCAGGGCCGGTGAGTTGCCGAGCCGGTCGACCAGCGTGTTGGAATGAAAGTGCTGGCGCGCCGTGGTCAGAGCTTCGAGCACACCGGTGGCAACCACCGCCGACAGCCCCCGAACGGTGTTGAACCAGGCGGAGGCGAACGGCCCGTCCGGCGGCGCGATACCGCCGGTGGCCTGCATCAGCAGCGGCAGCACGGCCATGGGCTGGGCGATGATCTGCAACAGTTGCAGGCCATAGAAATTGTCGCGGATCCAGGCCGACGTCATATGCGTCGCCAACCCGCAATACAGCGCCAACAGGCCCAGGCCGACAGCCAGCACCCAGCGGCAATCGATCCAGCGCAGGTTGCACAAGGCCGCAACCAGAGGCAATGCAATCAGCTGCGGCAAAGCGATGATCAACATCAGCGGCGCGGTCTGCAGCGGGCGATAGCCGTGGACCTGAGCCAGGTAGGACGCCGGAATCGAGGCCACTGCCGTCAGGATCACCAGCACACCGGCCAGGGTCAGCAAGGCATGGGACAGGTTGCGGCTGCCCAGCATCTGCAATTTGAAGAACGGCACGGGCCTGAACCACTCGTTGGCCATGAACGCCGCCAGCAGCGCCAGGCCGCCGCCCAGCAGCCAACAGATGAGGGTCGATTCGAACCAGTCCAGCCGGTTGCCTTGCAGGATGCCGAGCACCAGCGCGACAAGCGCGGGCACGCCCAGCAACACGCCTGGCCAGTTGAAGTCTTTGAAGCGCTCTAGCCGCAACGGGTCCTGGGGAATGCCGTGGGCGACGGCGATCATCGCCACAACGCACGGCGCAATGACCTGCCAGAAGGTCCAGTGCCAGTTGAAATACTCGGTCCACAACGCAGCCAGCGGCGTGCCCAGGCTGGGGCCAAAGGTGGCGGTCAGGGCATAGCCGGCCAGGCCGTAGAGTTTGATGTTTGGCGGCAGGAAGCGCAGCGCTACAGTCATCAGCATCGGCGGCAGGCAACCGGCGGCCAGGCCCTGGAGAATTCTCAACACCAGCAGGCTCGGGTAATCGGGCGCCAACGGACACAACAGTGCCAGCACCACGAAGGTGGCAATAGCGGTGAGCGTGAAGCGGCGCAATGACAGGGTTACGGCGAACCAGGGTGCCAGCGCCATCGCCGCGACCGAGGCCGCCGAATAACCGGCGACCAGCCAGGTGGCTTCATCCGAGCCGATGAACATCGCGCCCCGGATGTCGGCCATGGCGACGCGCGTTACGCCCTCGTTGATACCCGCCACCAGCACTGCCAGCAGCATGCCCACCAGACCGATGATGGTGCGCAGACCAAAAGCGGCTGGAACGGGCGCGGCGGGCTGAATAGCGGGAGCGGCGGAAGCGAGGGAGGTCATGGGCGCAGCGGTATCCGGACTTTGCAGAGCCGGCATTTTAGAAAGGCGTCGACGTAATGAAAATTTACATTTGGGCAGCGTATAAGTGCGTGGGACGCACGAATGGATTCCTCAATCGTGTCGAAGAGACAGCTTCTCCTGTTTCAGCGTAAATCGACTCCTACGCATACGGGCTATCCCAATACCGCTTATGCATCCCCAGCTGTTTTTTCACCTGCGTCGGCAGGCGCTTTTCCTGGCGGCTCAGTTCGTAGGCCAGCAGCTTCAGACCATTGCGTATGATCGACACCGGCCACCACCAGAACCGGCGCACGCCGATGAACTTCAGCTCCGACTTCACGTAGCGCATTCCCTCCCCCGCGATGCCGCCAAAGGTGTCGTAGATCCACGCCTCCCGCGCCTGGAACACGCCAATGTCGAAGTAGCGGCGAAACTCCTCCCGCAGGCTGTAGTTATGGGAATGACGGCAGATCGCCGAGCCTTCGTAGGCGACTTTCCACCCGGCGAGCAGCATCTTGGCGGTGACGTACATGTCTTCGGAGAGAATCACGTGGGGAGGAAACCCGCCCACGCCCAACAGCGCATCGCGGCGGTAGGCCGCGAACGAATTGGACATGAACGGCGTCTTGATACCCAGCCGCGGCGCATCGTCGAGGGTCTTGATCTGCGACACCGGCGGGTAATTGAACAGCCGGGCGTGTTCGGCCAGCAGGTTGGCATTCTTGTGCGGCAACTGGCGGCCGCACACCGCACCCACCTGGGGATCGGCGAACGGCAGCAGGATATTGGCAATCGCCGCCACGTCCTCGACGTAAGCGTCCTGGGTCAGGTAGACATAGATGTCGTAGTGCGGATACGCCTGGACCATCATTTGCCGGGTGCCGCCGTGGTTGAAATCCTTGCTGTCGATACGTGTGACGTGGGCACAGCGTTCGCGGGCCAGTTCCAGGGTGCCGTCGGAGGAACTCGAGTCGACGATCAGCGTGTCGAAAGTCGCAGTCTGGGTCGCCAGCGAGTCCAGCAGACGCTCCAGATCCTTGCGGCCGTTATAGGTCGGGATGACACAAGCCACTCGCAAAGACGGCATAACAATACTCCAGGGCTAAGACCGGATGCCCAATTTGTCCGCGTGTCTGAGGGTAGCTCATGCCCTGTGGATCGACCATCACTAGCCCAGCACTTCACTCAATGGAATGAAGTTGACCGGATCGCCTTCGGCCACCGTGGTGCCTTCGCGGATCTCGATCAGCCCGTCTGCCCAGGCCGCGCTGCGCAGCACGCCGGAGCTCTGGTTGCCGTAGGCGATGGCCCGCCCGTTCTCCAGGCGGCCGCGCAGGTACTCACGGCGCGCACCCGGCTTGTGCCAGAGCAGACCGGACGGTACCGAAAACTGCATCGGCGTGACGTCGACCACACCTTGACGCCGCAGTAGATACGGTCGCGCCAGCAGGGCGAAGGTCACCAGGGTCGAGGCCGGATTACCCGGCAAGCCAATCACCGGCACGCCACGGTAATGGCCGAAGGTCAGCGGCTTGCCGGGTTTGATCGCCAGCTTCCAGAGCGAAAGTTCGCCGTCTTCCCGCAAAGCATGGCCGAGGAAGTCTGCCTCGCCCACCGACACGCCGCCGGTGGACAGGATCAGATCGACGTCGCGCAGCCCGCCCAGCGCAGCGCGGGTCAGCTCCAGGTTGTCTGGCAGGATGCCGGCATCCACGACCTCGCATTCCAGGCGCTTGAGCCAGCTGCACAGCAACACCCGGTTGCTGTTGTAGATCTGCCCCGGCCCCAATGGCCGGCCCGGTTCGATCAGCTCGTCGCCGGTGGACAGCACTGCCACCCGCACCCGACGCACCACGTCCAGCTCGGCCAGCCCCAGCGACGCAGCCAGGCCCAGTTCGATTGGCCCCAGACGGGTTCCGGCCGCCAGCACCTTGTCGCCGGCCTGGGTTTCCTGCCCGCGTGGGCGGATGTTCTGCCCGGCTTTGAGTGGCTCGTTGAACTGCACGCGCTGGTCGTCCAGCACCGAAGCATTTTCCTGCATCTCGACGCAATCGGCGCCTTCGGGCAACGGCGCACCGGTGAAGATCCGCGCACAGGTGCCCTGCTTCAGCGGCTCGGGCGCCTGGCCGGCAAAAATGCGCTGGCTGACCGGCAACGGTTCACCGCTCCAGTCGCCCAGGCGCAGGGCATAACCGTCCATGGCACTGTTGGGCCAGGGCGGCAGATCGAAACCGGCGATCAGATCGACGGCCAGCACCCGGCCCTGCGCCTCGGCCAGCGGTACTCGCTCGCCATCGGTGATCGGCGTGGCCCCGGCGATGTCCAGCAGGCGCGCCAAGGCTTGTTCGACAGGCATCAGGCTCATGGGCGCTTACCCGCGAGTCGCACAGGGCTCGGCCTGCTTGAGATGCGGCACGAAATTGCACGGGCGGAAACGCGAGTCCAGCTGCTGCGCCAGAATGCCGTCCCAACCGGTACGCACCGCATTGGTCGAACCCGGCAGGCAGCACACCAGCGTGCCGTTGGCCAGGCCGGCCAGGGCGCGGGACTGGATGGTCGAGGTGCCGATATCGGGCACGGAAATCTGCCGGAACAGCTCACCGAAACCATCGACCTGTTTGTCCAGCAGGCAGGCCACGGCTTCGGGCGTACTGTCGCGGCCGGTAAACCCGGTGCCGCCGGTGATCAGCACCACCTGCACTTGCTCGTCGGCGATCCAGGTCGCCACTTGTGCGCGGATCTTGTACAAATCGTCCTTGAGCAGGACACGCTCGATCAAGCCATGCCCGGCTTCGGTCAGGCGATCGACGAACATCTGTCCGGAGGTATCGGTTTCGCGGGTGCGGGTGTCGCTGACGGTCAGCACGGCAATATTCAGGGGTACGAAAGGTGTGTCAGCCTTGGCTTTCATGGCCTCATCCGGTTGTGATGGAAACAGGCCGGTGTTATATCACAGCCCTCGTTTGTGCTGCCCGGTGAGTCTGCCAATGAATACCCCTGACACCCTGCCCCCCTGTTCGATCCTGCTGCTGGCCGGCGGCCAGGGGCAACGCATGGGCGGGCGCGACAAGGGGCTGGTCCAATGGCAGGGCGAGCCGCTGATCCAGCATCTGCATCGCCTGACCCGGCCGTTGACCGACGACCTGATTGTCTCGTGCAATCGCAATCTGGAGACTTATCGGCATTACGCCGACCAACTGGTTCAGGATGCTGACACTGACTTTCCAGGTCCGCTGGCCGGCATTCGTGCCGCACTGCCAAAGGCCCGTCACGACTGGCTTGTGGTGCTGCCTTGCGACGTGCCGCTGATCGATAAAGCGCTGCTCCAGGCGCTGCGGGAAACCGCCGCGGCGCACCCGGATCGGCCGGTCATGGTGCGTGAAGGGGAGCATTGGCAGCCGCTGCTGTGCGTCATTCCCACGGCCCACGCCGCTGCGCTTGAAGCCGCATGGCAGACCGGTGAACGCAGTCCGCGCAAAGCGATGCAGGCCCTGTGCCCGGTGGCGCTGCAATTACCGCCTGACGACCCGCGCCTGGCCAACCTCAACACTCCGGATCTTCTGACCCAGGTCAGCAATAACCGACGCAGGTAACTGGTCATTGAACTTGCGCAGGGTGTATACGTCTGAGAGTCAGTAATCGAGAATCCATCCTGGAGACACAAGAATGAAACAACGGACCCTTCCCGCTGCCTTCCTGCTTGCACTGGGCATCGCCACCCTCGCCGGTTGCGCCTCGCCCACTGTGATCACTTTGAATGATGGCCGTGAAATCCAGGCGGTCGACACCCCACAGTACGATGACGAGTCGGGCTTCTACGAGTTCGAACAGCTCGACGGCAAACAAACCCGCATCAACAAGGATCAGGTACGTACCGTCAAGGATCTGTAATCGATCCGCCCGGCACCTGACTCGAAAAACCCGCCTTGTGCGGGTTTTTTAATGGTTCCTGTCTCGCCTTCTACGTGGGCGGCAGCCGGTGCGCCATGACATCGACGCAGGCCTTTCACCACTCCAGTCGCAGGCGACTGTCGAAGCGGCGCGGCTGGCCGGTCACCGGATCGCTGAACTCCAGCGCCTTGGCCAGCAGCTTCAGGGGCCGCTGGTAGTCATCGACCGCTTCCTTGACCACCTCGGGATAAAACGGGTCGTTGCAGATCGCCGCGCCCAGCGCCGCCATGTGAACCCGCAGCTGGTGCTTCTTGCCGGTCACCGGATACAGCGCGTAACGCCACAGCTCGCCGTGGCATTCGCTGACCTCGATCCGCGTGCGGGTGTTGCTGGCCCCAGGCCCTTCCTGCATACGGAAGAACGGCTCGCCCTCCACCAGTCGGCTTTCGTGCAGGCGAGGAAAGGCCAGCCCAGGCAACGCCGGGGCGATGGCTTCGTAGGTCTTTTCGATGCGCCGGGTCGGAAACAACGCCTGATACGCCGAACGTGTCTGGCGGTTGGCGGAAAACAGCACCAGCCCCGCGGTGTGCCGGTCGATGCGATGCAGCGGCACCAGATCGGGATTGTCCAGACGCCGAATCAGCCGCCGCAGCAGGGTCTGCTCCACGTATTCCCCGGCCGGCGTCACCGGCAGGAAATGCGGCTTGTCGGCAACCACCAGATGCTCGTCGGCGTAGAGAATCGTCTCCTGCACCGGAATCGGGGTTTCGTTGGGCACCTCGCGAAAGTAATGGATCTTCAGCCCTTCGCGAAACGCCAGCGCCGCCGTGATCGGCCGGCCCTCGCCGTCCAGCACCCGCGCCCGTGCGATGCGATCCAGCCATTGGTCGCGGCTGATGGCGGGAAACTTCGCGCACAGGCATTCGAGCACCGTCAGCCACGGACCTGCCGGCAGGTACAGGGTGCTGGCTTGATGCTGCGCGGGGCTGAAACTGGACTCGGACATGCGTGGGCTCGAACTCGGTGTACGTCAACGGCGGGACCGGCATTATCCCTCAAGCGGCCGCTCATCGCACACACTGGCTGCCGAGCGCCGAAATCATCCGTCCAGCGCCGGACAGCCAACAAGTCAGGCGCACGCGGTGGCCAGCAGCTGCCGGGTCTGTTGCTGCAAATTGCGCAAGGAACGCAGGCCATCGGCAGCCTGCTCACGGGTCGTCGCGGTGCCGGAGCCGTCATTGAAAATCTCCAGCGACAAGGGGCCGCTGTAGCCGCTGCGCAGGATCGGCGCCAGAAAGCCGGCCAGATCGAACTCGCCCTGGCCGGGGAAGCAGCGCAGGTGTCGACTCCACTCCAGCAGGTCCAGGGTCACCACCGGCGCGTCGGCCATCTGCACGAAGAAGATCCTGTCGGCGGGAATCTGGGCAATGGCGCTCGGGTCGCCCCTCAGGGCCAAGGTATGGAAACTGTCGAGCATCATGCCAAGCGCCGGATGATTGACCTGGCGCACCAGTTTCCAAACCTGCTGCCAGGTGTTGACGTGACGCCCCCAGGCCAGCCCCTCGTAACTGACCCGCAGCCGACGCGCCGCGGCGCGCTCGGTCAGCAGGCGCAGGTCATCGAGCAGAATGTGCTCATCACCCTGCGAATCGGCGGCGGTATTGCTGCACAACAACATCAGGTCGGTGCCCAGTTCCTGCATGAGGTCGAAGTTTCGCTCGGCGCGGTCCAGCCGGCCCGGCATAGCGGCGCGCGGTCCGCCTTCGAAGTCGCGAAAAGGCTGGAGCAACGCGATGTCGATGCCCAGATCGGCGCAGATCCGGCGCACCGCGCCAGGCCCTGCCTGATAACCGAGCAGGTCGTCCTCGAATATTTCCACTGCGTCGAACCCGGCGCCGGCGATGGCTTGGAGTTTCTCCGGCAAAGTGCCGCTCAACGACACGGTGGCGATGCAGCGCTGCATGTTCGGACTCCTTGATAGGCGCGACCGGTCTGGATCGCTACTGGCACGATGCTCCGACACTGGCGTGGGGGCTGTCGTTCGTAGAATTTGCGCACTCCAGGAGCGCAACGTGTAACGTGTGCGCCTTTTGCGGCGTCTGGTAGACGCCTGAGCCAATCACGCCTTCATTTTTCCCGGCCCGTGGTGCGGACCCTCACAGTCCGACCGCGCGTGCGGCGCAGTTCTGGAACGGATGGAAACGCATGTCTGACACACCTGGCAATCCGCTTACCCACCAAGGCCATGCGGGCATGGGCGACAAGATCCGCGGCGCGCTGGCGGTCGGCAAGACCCGCTGGTCCATGCTCGCCCTGGTGTTCTTCGCCACCACGCTGAACTACATCGACCGCGCCGCCCTGGGCGTGATGCAGCCGATCCTGGCCAAGGAGATGAGCTGGACGGCGATGGATTACGCCAACATCAACTTCTGGTTCCAGGTGGGCTACGCCGTCGGCTTCCTGCTGCAGGGCCGCTTCATCGATCGGGTCGGCGTCAAGCGCGCCTTCTTCTTCGCCGTGTTGTTGTGGAGTATCGCGACCGGCGCCCACGGCCTGGCGACTTCGGCGGCCGGGTTCATGATCTGCCGTTTCATCCTCGGCCTGACGGAAGCGGCCAATTATCCGGCGTGCGTCAAGACCACCCGGCTGTGGTTTCCCGCCGGCGAGCGGGCGGTGGCAACCGGTATCTTCAACGCCGGCACCAACGTCGGTGCCATGGTGACGCCTGCCCTGCTGCCGGTGATTCTGGCGGTATGGGGCTGGCAGGCTGCGTTCATTTTCATGGGCGCACTCGGTCTGCTGTGGGTGATCTTCTGGGCCTTGAACTATTACGACCCTGAAGCACATCCTCAGGTCAGCCAGAGCGAACTGGCCTACATCCATCAGGACGTAGAGCCTGAGCCGGTCAAAGTGCCTTTCTCGCAGATCCTCAGGATGCGCGGCACCTGGGCCTTCGCCCTGGCCTACTCGATGACCGCGCCCGTGTTCTGGTTCTACCTCTACTGGCTGCCGCCGTTTCTCAATCAGCAATACAACCTGGGCATCAGCGTGACCCAGATGGGTGTTCCTCTGATCCTGATCTGGCTGACGGCTGACATCGGCAGCGTCGGAGGCGGTGTGTTGTCGTCCTGGCTGATCGGTCGCGGGGTAAAACCGCGCACCTCGCGCCTGGTATCCATGCTGGTCTGCGCCCTGACCATCTGCAGCGTGGTACTGGCCGCCAATGCCAGCGGGCTGTGGGTGGCGGTACTGGCGATATCCCTGGCGGTGGGCGCGCATCAGGCCTGGGTGGCCAACCTCTGGAGCCTGGTCATGGACTACACGCCCAAGCATATGATCAGCACCGTGTTCGGCTTCGGCGGCATGTGCGCAGCCATTGGCGGCATGTTCATGACCCAGCTGGTCGGCGCAGTCCTGACCGCCACCCATAACAATTACAGCGTGCTGTTCACCATGATCCCGGCGATGTACTTCATGGCCCTGATCTGGATGTATTGCATGGCGCCCAGAAAGCCAAACCCGTAGGCGCCAGCGCGGCTAATGCATAGCGCACGCACGGCGCGTATCGCTCACCCCTTGCGCCGTTGCTGCCAGGCGGCAGCCAGTCCGCTCAGACAGATAATGGCGATGCCGGCCTGGGCGGTGGGCGGCGGGAGGTGGCCGAAGACCAGATAACCCAGCATCCCCGCCCAGACGATCTGGCAATAGCTGAACGGCGCCAGCATCGCTGGTGCGGCGAACCGGAACGCCTGGGTCAACAGCAGATGCGCCGCCATGCCACAGGCACCCAGCGCGAGCAAGAACGGCAAATGCTTCAGCGCCGGCACTTCCCAGACAAAGGGCACCAACGCACTCATCAGCAGGGTATTGAACAGGCCGGCGAAGAAATTGCTGGTGGTCGGGCTGTCGTAAGGGCTCACCAGCCGCGTCAGCAACTGATACAGCGCAAAACACAGGGCCGACGACAACGGCAGCAGAATCGCCGGGGTGAACAGCTCGCCGCCCGGATGGATGATGATCATCACCCCCACGAAACCGACGATCACCGCGATCCACTGGCCACGCGTCACCCGCTCGTGCAACAACGGCACCGACAGCGCCGTGACCAGCAGCGGCGCAAGAAAATTGACCGCCGTGGCTTCCGCCTGGGGGATGAACATCAGGCTGCTGGTGAACAACAGGCTGGTCCCCAGCAATGCCAAGGCCCGCAATGCCTGCATGCCCGGCCGTTTGGTCCGCAGCACCCGCAAGCCTGCGGACGGCATGAAGATGCAGGCCATCAGCACGGTATGCACCAGATAGCGCGCCCAGACCACCAGCATGATCGGATAGAAACCGGAGAGGTATTTGGACAGGGTGTCGTGGCTGGCGAAAAGAAAGGTCGCCAGCAAAATGAAGCCGATACCCTTGAGCGGTTGATTGACGCCGGACAACGGGGTACTGGCTGTGCTCATCGGGCTTCCTTGGCGGTGTATTCAGATTGAAGAGAGAGAGCGCAACAGGGCGCCGCGGCTGCCGCGCGCCTTGCCGGGTGACGGCGCAGCTGCAGGCTCGAACCTACGCAAGTTCCGATCCGGCCGCAATGCCTTGCAATGGCACAGACACCCCAAGGTCGCTTTAGGACGCAAACGACGCGGCGCCCGACACTTACTTACTGAGAAAGGACGCCACTTGGGGCGCTTCGAAGGGCCAGTCGAGTTCATCGCCGGTGTCCACCCGACGCAGCACCGGAATGCGCAGGCTGTAAACGTCGTAATGACGAACGTCTTCGACGATATCCACCAGTTCCACCAGCAGCCCCCGCTCGACGAAGGGCAGCAGTTCTGCCTCGGCAGCCTCGCACAGGTGACAACCCAAGGTACCTAACAGCTGGCATTCAGGAAGCATCGACGCATCCTCAGGCAGGGATAAAAACCGGGGCGGACATTCTATGCCCGCACCGTCCCGTCGTCGAGGCAAAGCCTGACCGGCGCCGGTCTAGAGCGATTCGCTGGGCGAGCGCCAGTCCGGCTGACGGAACGCCCGGTCGGAGCCTGACATCTTCATGGAAATCCGGTCGAGCAATCGTTCGGCATTGAGCTGAGTGGCGTTGCTGCTGATGGCGATGAACAGCAGACCGGCGACCACCGCGGCAGAGGGAATCCGCCCGGTGGTGAGGTTTTCCAGGCTGGCGAGGAACAGACACGCCGCCGTGCAACCCAGCAGTGCGCCGGCCAGTGCTTCGGGCAGTGGATGAATGAACGGCGCGACGCAAAACGTTGCGAACAGCACCCCCAGCACCAGCCCCACTCCCGCCGCCGGCCAGCGCAGTGAAGGACGAATCTGCCGCGCCAGCAGGCTGAGGCCGACCGGCAGCATCAGGCACATGTTCATCGCATGCCCACTGAGGACGTAGATCCCCAGGCTTTCCAGCGCCACGCCCCAGCCTTTGAACAGCACCTTGCTGATCACCACCACCGAGTAGGTCACCAGCAGCGTGACGCCCCACAACAAGGCCGACCGCCGGGAGCGGGTCATCCACAGCCATACGGCGATCACCAAGGCGGCGGGCAGCATCACCGAGATGCCACCGTACGGCGTAAGCGTCTGTAATCCCATCCTTCAAGCCTCTGTCGTCGAGAGCGTTCAACTGCGCATCACAACAAAAGCCGGACGCAAGCCGCCACACATGGTTTTCTATCAGCCGGTGCCCAGCGCGCCGGTTTTAAAGCGCCGTTTGCTCAACGCGTTGGCGCGGTCCAGCACCGGCTTCTCGAACCCGCGGTATCCGACCCAGCCGTAGCACACCACTGCCGCCATCATCAGCACGGCGAACAACAGGTTATCCAGCAACGTATGCGGCCAGGCGCCGAGCATCGCCCAGGCGCGCCCGATCACACCCAGTACCAGCAGATGCGACAAATACACGGTGTAGGACATGTCGCCGACCGCCACCAGAAATTTCGGCATCGCGATGTTGCCACGTCGTTCGAGCAGCGCCAGGGCCAGCACCAGCGCACCGAACGTGGCACCCACCGACAGCATGCGCGGCAAGCCTTGGCTGTCATACAGGCGCAGCCAGCCAATGAGCGCAGTGGCCACGACCACCGCGCCGACCAGCAGTGTCCAGACGGCGGTGGTGGGGATGCGGGCGCTATGGCGGCTGTAGAAGAACAGTGCCAGCAGCGCGCCGGCGATGAACTCCAGGGCGTACGGGTGCAGGATGATCTTCAGCGCCGGGCCGTGGTCCTGCCAGTCGAACAGCGTATTGAAAACCACCAGCACGGCGGCCCAGATCCCCAGCGCCACCGGCAGGCGACGTTCACGCAGCACAAGAAACGCGGAAAACACCACGTAGAACCACAGCTCGAACACCAGCGACCAGGCGACCATCACCAGCAAGACCTTGTCGCTGGGCAGCAGCAGGAACGACATCAACAGGTTCGAGGAACCGTGGCCGCTGTTGACCAGCGTCGGCTGCACCAGGTACACCGCCAGGGTGATGAAAAAGTACAACCAGTACGTGGGGTAGATCCGCGACACGCGATTGAACAGAAAGCGCTGCGCTTCGACACCGTTCTGGAAGCGCCCGCGACTGACGATCACCATCACAAAACCACTGATGACGAAAAACAGATCGACGCCCAGTTGAAAGAAGTCGAGAAAACCCGGCAGCAGGATGTCTCCTGCGGAAAACTTCGCTTCCACCGACATCATGTGAAACAGCACCACGCCCAGCACCGCCACGCCCCTGAGCCCTTGCAGGGAATACAGCCGCTCCATGCCCATCTCCATCACTGACCGCGTCATCGACATGACCACGCGGTACCACCAGAATCCGAGCCGGCAACCGTCCCAAATCGTGGTTGAGCATAGTCAAACCGCCTCGATCCGGAACCTCGTCATTTCGAGAATCACCGGGTCATCGACACCCTGGCCCGGAACCTTTAGCTCGCCTCGTCGGAAAGTGCAGTACAGTTACCCCGGTTATTGCATTGCCGCAGCGAGCAAACCGCGCTGCCGTGCAGGACGCAATTGGAATGAACCTTATGGAATCGGCTGCACTCGAAGCCTCCATACAGTCACCTAACGGAGAGAACCATGCCTAGCCAAACCGCACTCAATGCCCAGGAAATCCTGAAGGCGGACTTTCAGACACTGGTTGCCGACACCGAAAAGCTGCTCGAACACACCGCCTCTCTGGCCGGTGAGCAGGCAGACGAGCTTCGCGACCAGATCCGCGAAAGCCTGCTACGCGCCAAGGAAACCCTGAAGGTGACTGAAGAATCGGTGCGCTTGCGTGGCGAGGCTGCCATCGTTGCGACGGAAGAGTACGTACAAGCCAAACCATGGCAATCGGTAGGTATCGCCGCTGGCGCGGGTTTCCTGCTGGGTCTGCTGCTGACAAGGCGTTAAGTCATGACACTCGGAACGGATTCAGGGCCGCCACCGGCTGGCCAAGGTTCATCGCCGCGGCGCCTGGGCGCTGCGTTCCTCGGGCTGCTGCACAGCCATGTCGAGCTGCTGGGCATCGAATTGCAGGAACAGAAAGCCCGGACCGTCAGCCTGCTGTTGTTTGCCGGGCTGGCGCTGGTTTTCGCGCTGCTGCTGCTGACCGGTCTGTCGGCTCTGCTGCTGATCCTGCTGTGGGACAGTTATCGGGTGGCCGGCATCGTCGGTCTGTGCGTGTTCTACTTCCTGGCCGCGGTGTTCTGCGGGCTGCGCCTGAAGGCGGCGATCTTCGATGAATCCTCGCCCTTCAGCGCGACCCTGGAAGAGCTGGCCAATGACCGGGAGCGACTGCTGCCATGAGCGAACCCAAGTCCCATCAAGGCAATACCCGACGTGAGCTGCGCAAGGCGCTGATTCGCCTGCGCATGGAAATGCATCGCCAGGAGATTCGTCACGAATCGACTCACCTGTTGCAGCCGTTGCAGCGCTTTCGCGGCATGCGCAGCGACTGGAAAGGCGCGTTGGGCGTGCGCCATGCGCCGCTGTGGGGCGTGGGCGTCGCGGCGATCCTTGGCCTGTTCAGCGGGCGGGCCGCCAAGACCCGCCATTCGCACAAGGCCAGTACCGTCGGCAGCCTGGTGAAACTGGGCGTTACCCTGTTGCCATTGATCAAGGTGGCCGTCGCCAATCGCGCACGCAAGCCCTGACCCTGCGACCTTTCGCCTGCAACACCTCCAATGCCCGCTCCGGCCCTGCCGCGGCGGGCATTTTTCATCACGCAGCGATCATCGGCAGCACCGTATCCGGGCGGACTTGTCGACAAGCCTTGCGCACGGCAGGTCTAACCGCGAAGCTAACCCCATACGACTGACGGAGTGACCGCCTTGGATTGGCAAACCCTGCTTAACCGCGAACGCTTGGGCAAGACCTTGCACAGCCCTGAAGAACTGGGGCGCAGCCCGTTTCATAAAGATCACGACCGTATCATCTTTTCCGGTGCGTTTCGCCGCCTGGGCCGCAAGACCCAGGTGCACCCGGTGTCGAGCAACGACCACATCCACACGCGCCTGACCCACTCGCTGGAAGTCAGCTGCGTCGGGCGGTCGCTGGGCATGCGGGTCGGCGAAACCCTGCGTGGCGCCCTGCCCGACTGGTGCGACCCCAGCGATCTGGGCATGGTCGTGCAGTCGGCCTGCCTGGCCCACGACATCGGTAACCCACCGTTCGGCCATTCCGGCGAAGATGCCATCCGCAACTGGTTCGCCCAGGCCGCCGGGCGCGGCTGGCTCGATGCGATGAGCGAGACCGAGCGCAACGACTTCCTCAATTTCGAAGGCAACGCACAGGGTTTTCGCGTGCTCACCCAACTCGAATACCACCATTTCGACGGCGGCACGCGGCTGACCTACGCCACCCTGGGCACTTACCTCAAATACCCGTGGACGGCGCGGCATGCCGACTCGCTGGGCTACAAGAAACACAAGTTCGGCTGTTACCAGAGCGAGCTGCCGATTCTGGAACAGATCGCTTCGCGGTTGGGCATGCCGCAACTGGAAGACGAGCGCTGGGCGCGTCACCCGTTGGTTTACCTGATGGAGGCCGCCGATGACATCTGCTACGCGCTGATCGACCTCGAAGACGGCCTGGAAATGGACCTGCTCGAATACGCCGAGGTCGAATCTCTGCTGCTGAGCCTGGTGGGCGATGACCTCCCGGAAACCTATCGCCAGCTGGGGCCGGGCGACTCGCGCCGGCGCAAATTGGCAATCCTGCGCGGCAAGGCCATCGAACATTTGACCAACGCCGCCGCCCGCGCCTTCGTGGAACAGCAGGACGCATTGCTGGCGGGTACGCTGCACGGCGACCTGGTCGAGCATATGCACGGCCCGGCCAAGCGTTGCGTGCTGAGCGCCAAGGACATGGCCCGCAAGAAAATCTTCCAGGACAAGCGCAAGACGCTGCACGAAATCGGCGCCTATACCACGCTGGAAGTGCTGCTCAATGCGTTCTGCGGCGCGGCCGTGGAGCAGTTCGGCGGGCGCACGCCTTCGTTCAAGCACCGCCGCATTCTCGACCTGCTGGGTAACAGCGCGCCGAGCCCGGAAGCGCCGCTGCACGCCTCCTTCCTGCGCATGATCGACTTCATTGCCGGCATGACCGATAGCTACGCCAGCGAGATGGCTCGCGAGATGACGGGTGGTGCAGGACACGTCTGAGCCTCAACGCAGAACCGAGCCGCGACGGTGGTTGAAAAATACCGTCGCGGTACTGGTTCAGGTGAACGACACACTAAAACTTCAGACCTTCCCTACAGCATTGTCAGAAACGTCCTATCGCCGGACCGCCTCGACTCCCCAATAATCCGGCACCTAACTGCCGCGTCGGCGCGTTATCCCATTGCCCGCCCCACTGCTTCCGGCGCGGCAGGATGCCTGCCGATCCGACCCGATTCGTACAGTACCGTCACGGACGGCCGTTGCCTCGGATGCCCCATGTTCAAACACAACCTGCGGATATTGCTGGTGGAGGATCATCCGTTCCAGTTGATCGCCACCCAGATCCTGCTCAACAACCAAGGCTACTTCCTGCTGACACCCGCGTTGACCGCCGTCGAGGCCATGGACGCAATGGAACGCAGCCCGGAACCCTACGACCTGCTGCTGTGTGACCAATGCCTGCCCGACCTGATGGGCTTCGACCTGATCGAGCGCGCCTTCCAGCACGGTCACGTGCGCCAGGCCATCGTGCTCAGCGGCCTCTCTCACTCGTATCTGCAAACCCTGGAAGACATGGCCGCCGAACGCGGTTTGCCGCTGCTGGGCTGCCTGAGCAAACCCCTGCACGGCCCTGACCTCGCCCGGCTGCTGGCCGACCCGTTCGGCTGACTCTGATCGTCCAGTCGTCATTCGCGACCGATGCCCAGGCCCATGAGAATAAAGGTTGTAGGAAGTTGGCAGCGCAAGTGACGGATTATTCCAAAACTTGATAAACAGCTTGTTCGCCATAACTAACATTGGCCGCACATACAGGTTTACACCTTTAAACATTTTGCCCCGGACGTGGGCTTTTACGTACTCCGATACTCTAATTACTGTAGGAACTTTCCTATATATGCCTGTCGGCCCACTCGCTTCATGTGCGCGCCTGAACATCTGAGATAAGGTGCGCGTTTTCTTCGCTGCTTGTATGGATTGAACTATGAACTCAGTTTTTATCATCGACGACCATCCCGTCATTCGCCTGGCCGTGCGCATGCTGCTGGAAAACGAAAACTACGAAGTGGTCGGCGAAACGGACAATGGCGTGGACGCGATGCAGATGGTGCGCGAATGCATGCCCGACCTGATCATCCTCGACATCAGCATCCCCAAGCTCGACGGCCTGGAAGTGCTGGCCCGCTTCAACGCCATGGGCCTGCCTTCCAAGATTCTGGTGCTCACCTCGCAGACGCCGCACCTGTTCGCGATCCGCTGCATGCAATCCGGTGCCGCCGGTTACGTGTGCAAGCAGGAAGACCTCAGCGAACTGCTTAGCTCGGTCAAGGCGGTATTGTCCGGCTACAATTACTTCCCCAGTCAGGCATTGGCACCGGCCATCGGCGAAGATGGCAAACCCAGCGAAATCGAGTTGTTCAAGTTGGTGAACGATCGGGAATTGATGGTCTTGCAGTTGTTTGCCCAAGGCCGTTCCAACAAGGAAATCGCCAAGGGCATGTTCCTCAGCAACAAGACCGTCAGCACCTACAAGACTCGACTGATGCAGAAACTAAAGACCCGGACCTTGGTAGAACTTATCGAGATGGCTAAACGCAACGCGTTAGTGTGAGAAACCGGATGTCCAGCTGCCACAAACTGTTATTTTGGTTGGCCACGGGCTTATGCCTGGCGTGGGTTGCGCCGTTACTCGAGGCGGCGGATCACTACACCCTGCTGGGGCGTTCCAGCCCGGCTCACATGGACGTGAAGCTGGACAACAGCCAGTGGCAATGGGTACGCGGCAAACGCGAGCTGGTCCTGGGAACGTCGGCGCCGGATTATCCGCCGTTCGACATCACGCTTTCCGGCAGTGACTACGAAGGCATCACGGCCGACTACGCCAGCATCATTTCCCGGGCGCTGGACCTTCCGGTGAGGGTCCAGCGCTTCGACAATCGCGAGGCGGCGATGAAGGCGCTGAAACAGGGCCGCATCGACCTGCTGGGCAGTGCCAACGGCTTCGAGGCGGTCGACCGGGATATCCGCCTTTCACAGCCCTACGCGGTGGACCAGCCGGTACTGGTCACCCGCATCGGCGAAACGCGCTCGCTGAGCGAGGGGCTCAAGGGCATGCGGCTGAGCATGGTCTATCACTACCTGCCCGCATCGCTGGTCGAAGCGCTGTACCCCGGCGCCACACTCATCACCTACCCGTCTTTCCAGAACGCGATCAACGCCGTGGCCTTCAACCAGGCCGACGTGTTTCTCGGCGACACGATTTCCACCCAGTACATCATCAACAAGGGCTACCTGAACAACGTGCAGATGGCCAACTTCGGCAAGCACGAGGCCAACGGCTTCAGCTTCGCCGTCAGCCATGCCAACGCCCCGCTGCTGAATATCGTCAACCAGATCCTCAAGGCCATCCCGGTCGACGAGCGCATCGACATTTCCAAGCGCTGGAGCGCCGGCAGCGACCTGATGGTCACCGACCAGAAGCTGCAACTGACGCCGCGGGAAGAACGCTGGATTGCCCGGCACCCGACGGTGCGGGTGGTGATCAACGAAACCTACGCTCCCCTGACGTTCTTCGACACCAACGGGCATTTTCGCGGAGTGACCGCCGACCTGCTGGAACTGGTCCGGCTGCGCACCGGCTTGCGCTTCGAAGTCAGGCGCGCGCCGGGCATGGCCGATATGATGGATCAGGTGAACCTGGGGCAGGCTGACGTCATCGGCGCGCTGGCAGCCAGTGACGAGCGCCAGGATCGACTGAATTTCAGCCGCCCCTATATCGAGAATTCCTTCGTTCTGCTGACCCTCAAGGGTGAGCGCAACCCTACCTATCTGCAGCAGATGGATGGCAAACGGGTCGCGCTGATCCAGGGCAGCCCGCTGCTGCCCTGGCTGAAACGCGAACACCCGGGCATCGCCCCGGTGGAAGTCGACAACCCCTTTCAGGTGCTCGACATGCTCGCGCTGGGACGAGTCGAGGGCGCGGTCACTTCGCTGCTCAGCGCCAACTACTTCCTCTCGTCGGGCATCTTCGGCCAGCGGCTGCAGATCACCGCCACGGTCGGCGAGGAACCGGCACTGATCTCCATGGCGACCTCGCGCAACGCCCTGGAACTGAACTCCATTCTCGACAAGGCACTGGCGAGCATCGCCCCCCAGGAAATTGCAGCGATCAACAACCGCTGGCGTTCCTACGCCCATACCGGCGTCAATTGGCAAGACTATCAACGGCTGATCTATCAGATCCTGGCGGGTGCGGGCCTGCTGCTGCTTGCCTTGCTGGCCTGGAACGCCTGGATGCGGCGCCAGATCAAACAGCGCGAGGCTGCCGAACGGGCCTTGAACGACCAGCTCGAATTCATGCGCGCACTGGTCGACGGCACCCCGCACCCGATCTACGTGCGTGATCGCGAGGGGCTGCTGCGAATGTGCAACGACAGCTACCTCAAGGCCTTCGCCGCGCGCCGCGAGGACGTCATCGACAAGACCGTCATCGAAGGGGTACTGAGCAATGCGTTCGAAGCGCAGGAATACGCCGCCGACTATCAGCACGTCATGGCCACCGGCACCGCCATGGTGCAGGACCGGACCCTGCACATCGGCGAGCGGCTGCTGACGATCTATCACTGGATACTGCCGTTCCGCGATTCCCTGGGTGAAGTACAGGGCATCATCGGCGGCTGGATCGACATCAGCGAGCGCCGCCAGTTGATCGAGCAACTGCAGGCCGCCAAGGAGCAGGCCGACAACGCCAACCGTGCCAAAAGTACCTTCCTGGCGACCATGAGCCATGAAATTCGCACGCCCATGAATGCGGTGATCGGCATGCTGGAACTGGCGCTCAAGCGCGCCGATCAGGGCGAGCTGGATCGGGGCGCCATCGAAGTCGCCTACGGTTCGGCCAACGATCTGCTGGGCCTGATCGGCGACATCCTCGACATCGCCCGAATCGAGACCGGTCGCCTGACCTTGAGCCCCGAGCGCGCCAACCTGCGACGGCTCGCCGAAACGGTGGTGCGGGTGTTCGACGGACTGGCCCGGCAGAAGCGACTGAACCTGGTGCTGGACCTGGACAGCCGGGTCAACACCGACGTGCTGGTCGATCCCCTGCGGTTCAAGCAGATCCTGTCCAATCTGGTGAGCAATGCGATCAAGTTCACGTCGCAGGGCCAGGTCCGGATCACCCTGCAGGCCGAAGACGGCCCCGATCCTCAACGCATGCGCCTGACCCTCACCGTGCAGGACAGCGGCATCGGCATCAGCGCTGACGACCAGCTACGCCTGTTCGAGCCGTTCAGCCAGGTCGACGACCAGACCCGGCAATCGCGAACCGGCGCCGGGCTTGGGCTGGTGATCTGCCGCAATCTCTGCCAGATGATGGGCGGCAGCCTGACTCTGGACAGCGAGCCGGGCGTGGGCACGCAGGTCCGCATGACCCTGGAGCTGACCTGCCTCGACCCGGCGGGCAGTGCGCCCGCCCCCCTTGAAAGCCCGCCTGCGGCCGGACACCTGCTGCGTATTCTGATCGTCGACGACCACCCGGCGAACCGCCTCCTGCTCTTCCAGCAACTGAGCTTTCTCGGCCATCAATGCGACATGGCCGAGAATGGCGCGCAAGGCCTGGAATGCTGGTTGGCCGATACCTACGACCTGGTGGTCGCCGACTGCAACATGCCGGTTCTCAATGGCTACGACCTGGCCCGCCAGATCCGCAGGCATGAACAGGCCCGAGGAGCGCAACACTGTACGATCTGGGGTTACACCGCCAACGCCCAGCCCGAGGAAATCCAGCGCTGTGCCGAAGCGGGCATGGACGATTGCCTCTTCAAGCCTCTTACCCTGAACACCCTCAACGAGCAGGTGGCAAAGGTCACACCCCTGGAACGTCAGGCGCCTGCTTTCAATCTCGGCAGTGTCAGCAGCCTCACCGGCGATCGTCCGGACATGGTGCAACGCCTGTTGGCCCAGTTGCTGCGCAGCAGTCAGGAAGACCGACGCACCCTGGCGAGTCTCGACGTTCAGCGGCAACGGGAACAGGTTCGGGAAATGGCCCACCGCATCAAAGGCGCCGCACGAATCATTCGCGCCTCACAGGTGATCGAAACCTGCGAACGGCTGGAAGCCGCATGCGTGACGGCAGAAGGCGACGAGCTGGTTCAACGGCAACGGGACGTGGAAAAGGCGATGCACAGGCTCGAGGAAGCGCTGGCCAGCCAGGAGGCATTGGCTGCACAAGCCGATTGAAGACACGCGAAGGTAAAACGGGGAGGGAAAGCGCAGGGGTGAAGCAGGAAGCAGGCGCAGGGCCTGCTTCCCGAAACATCAAGCTACCGGATTGATTTCTTTTTCCGGGTACCAGACGTCGATCAGCGGGCTGACGGTCATTTCAGTCAGTTCGCTGCGGCCCTTGAGCCAGGCTTCAACAGCTGCACGCTGCTCTTCGTTGACCGAGCCACGCTTGCTCAGGCAAACCAGACCGAAGTCATCGCCGCCTACGTAGCCAAGGCCGTTGGCTTCCATGGCTTCTTTCAGGAAAGCTTCGAGGAAAGCATCGATTGCCTGGTCATCCAGCTCTGGTTTGAAGTCCAGGTTCAGCTCAAAACCCAGCTCCTGGAATTCATCCACGCAGAGTTTTTTGCGCAGACGGCGGGAACGGTTAGTGGCCATGGAACAATCCTCATAAATAAATACCGGGCGGCACTTTACCAGCTTGGGCGCGTAAAAGCCCGTCTATTGGACATTGGGCCCTGTTACTGAAAAAAGTCTTGCACGGCGGGGCCCGGCCGCTCACAACCCCGCCCGGCTTCGGGCATAATGCCGCTTTGTCCAGTACGGGCCGCGTGTTATTACCCATTTTTTCCACGCGAACTATATTTCCACCGAGGGAATCCATCCATGCCCTCTTTTTTGTCCCCCTCTTTGCAGTAGGGTTTTACGTCCATGATCAAATCGTTGCGTCCTTTGCTGTTGGCCACCTTCATCTTTCCATTGGCCGTTCCTGCCTATGCCGCCGTCGTCAACACCACCCTTCCTCCCAAGGTGCAACAAGCCCTGAAAGCCAGCAAGCTCAACGACGACGCATTGTCGCTGGTGATGCTGCCGCTCACCGGCCCCGGCACGCCGACCGTATTCAACGCCGATGTGTCGGTCAACCCGGCGTCCACCATGAAGCTGGTCACGACTTACGCCGCACTCGAAGTGCTCGGCCCGACCCACCAGTGGAAAACCGAATTCTTCACCGACGGCACCCTGAGCAATGGTGTACTGCGCGGCAACCTGTACCTCAAGGGTGGCGGCGACCCCAAGCTGAACATGGAAAAACTCTGGCTGTTGATGCGCGATCTGCGCGCCAACGGTGTGCAGCAGGTCACCGGTGACCTGATCCTGGACCGCAGCCATTTCGTGCAGCCGCAGCTCCCGGTATTCAATGACGACGGCAACGACGTCAACAAGCCGTTCCTGGTCAAACCCGATTCACTGATGGTCAACCTCAAGGCCCTGCGTTTCGTGACCCGCAATGACGACGGCAAGATTCTGGTCTCGGTCGAGCCGCCCATCGCCACCGTGCGGATCGACAATCAGGTCAAGCCGGCGGCCACCAAGCAGTGCACCGGCGAAGTCCGCTACAACCCGGTCACCCAGCCCGACGGCAGCGTCAACGTGACCGTCAGCGGCCAGCTCGGCAATGGTTGCAACTCGCAGACCTACCTGTCGCTGCTCGATCACCCCACCTACGCGGCCGGTGCCGTGCGCGCAATCTGGCAGGAACTGGGCGGTACCATCCTGGGCAAGGACCGGGTCGACGTAGTGCCCGGCAACGCGAAGCTGCTGGCCAAGGCGTTCTCCCCAGATCTGGTGGAAGTCATCCGCGACATCAACAAATACAGCAACAACACCATGGCCCAGCAGCTGTTCCTGAGCCTGGGCCAGGAATTTCGTAACGAAGCCGACGGTGACGACGCCAAGGCGGCGCAACGGGTGGTTCGCCAATGGCTGGCGAAAAAGGGCATCACCGCGCCGCATCTGGTGATGGAAAACGGTTCCGGCCTGTCCCGCGCGGAACGGGTGAGCGCCCGGGAAATGGCGGTGATCCTGCAGGCCGCATGGCGCAGCCCGTATGCGGCCGAGTTCATGAGTTCGATGCCGCTGGCCGGCATGGACGGCACCATGCGCAAGCGTCTAAAGCGCACGGCGTTGCTGGGTCAGGCGCACATCAAGACCGGCACGCTCAACACCGTGCGCGCCATCGCCGGGTTTACCCGCGACAGCAACGGCAACAGCTGGGCGGTGGTCGCCATCCTCAACGATCCGCGTCCCTTCGGTGCCTCTTCGGTGCTCGATGAAGTGCTGGTGGACCTGTACCGCCAGCCCAAGCTGAGCAACACCACGGTCTCGATCCAGCAGCCCTGAAATGAAAAAGCCCGCTCAGTGAGCGGGCTTTTACAGGGCTATGCACTTCTTCCCATTACTGTAGGAGCGAGCTTGCCGGCGAAGGCGAGCTTCACGCCTGCGCGGTGATCTTCCAGGCGCGGTGAATCTTGCCGTTGCGGGCAAAGTCCTGGTCGATGGTTTGCGCGGTGATTTCTTCCACGGCATAGCGCTTGGCGAGGTTCTCGTCGAGCACGAACTTGCGGAAGTTGTTGGAGAAGTACAATACGCCGCCCGGCGCCAGGCGCGCCATGGCCAGGTCGAGCAACTCCACCTGGTCACGCTGCACGTCGAAAACCCCTTCCATACGCTTGGAGTTGGAGAAGGTTGGCGGATCGATGAAGATCAGGTCGTACTCGTCACGGCTGGCTTGCAGCCAGGCCATTACGTCGCCCTGCTCCAGGCGGTTTTTGTCGGAGAAACCGTTCAGCGACAGGTTGCGACGCGCCCAGTCCAGGTAAGTTTTCGACAGGTCGACGCTGGTGGTGCTGCGCGCGCCGCCCTTGGCCGCATGCACACTGGCGGTCGCGGTGTAGGCGAACAGGTTGAGGAAACGTTTGCCCGCTGCCTCCCGCTGAATGCGCATGCGCATCGGGCGATGGTCGAGAAACAGGCCGGTGTCCAGGTAATCGGTCAGGTTGACCAGCAACTTCACTCCGCCTTCCTTCACTTCCAGGAACTGGCCCTGGGAACTCTGACGCTCATACTGCTTGGTGCCGCTCTGGCGCTCGCGACGCTTGATCACCACGCGGCTCTTGTCGATGTTCAGCGCCTGGGGAATGGCCGCCAGCGCATCGAACAGGCGTGCCGAGGCCTTTTCCGGGTCGATGGACTTGGGCGCAGCGTATTCCTGGACATGAACCCAATCGTGATACAGGTCGATGGCCAGGGAATACTCGGGCATGTCCGCGTCGTAGACCCGATAGCAGTCGATACCCTCGCGGCGAACCCACTTGCCCATCTGCTTGAGGTTCTTTTGCAAGCGGTTGGCAAACATCTGCCCGCCTTCGCTCAGGCGCGGCTGTTCAACCACCACCGGTGCCGGCTTGATCGGGTTGCCGTTCTTGTTGAACTGCTTCTCCACCGGCGCTTCGACCGGCGTCTCGCGCTCGACCTGGCGTTGCTCCGGGGTACGACGTTCACCGGTGACGAACTGGTCCGGCAGCACCTTGATCAGCAGCAGCTTGCACGGCAGCGCGCCGTTCCAGAACGAATACTGTTTGTGGCTGCGGATGCCCATGCGCTTGCCCAGATCCGGCGCGCCGGTGAACACCGCTGCTTCCCAGTTCAGGCAAGCCTGACGCAGACGCTCACCCAGGTTCTGGTAGAGATAAAGCAGGCTGGCTTCATCACCCAAGCGTTCGCCGTAGGGTGGGTTGCAGATCACCAGGCCTTTCTGGTTCTGGTCCGGACGCGGCTCGAAGGTCGCGACTTCGCCCTGATAGACCTTGATCCACTCGCTCAGGCCGGCACGCTCGATGTTGTTGCGGCCCGGCTGGATCAGGCGCGGATCGGCTTCGTAACCGCGAATCCACAGCGGCGGCCTGGCCAGACCGGCCTGCGCGCGCGCCAGGGCTTCGTCATGCAGCTTGCGCCACAGTGCCGGGACGTGGCCCAGCCACGCGGAGAAACCCCAGCGCTCGCGCTTGAGGTTGGGAGCGATGTCGGCGGCCATCATGCCCGCTTCCACCAGGAAGGTGCCCACGCCGCACATCGGGTCGGCCAGTGCGCCGCCCTCGGCAGCAATGCGCGGCCAGCCGGCGCGAACCAGAATAGCTGCGGCAAGGTTTTCCTTGAGCGGCGCGGCGCCCTGCTGCAGGCGGTAGCCGCGCTGGTGCAGGCTGTGGCCGGACAGGTCCAGAGACAGGATCGCTTCACCGCGATCCAGACGCAGGTGCACGCGCAGGTCCGGGTTGATCTTGTCCACCGATGGACGCGCGCCGTCCGGGGTACGCAGCTTGTCGACGATGGCATCCTTGACCTTCAGCGCCCCGAAGTGGGTGTTGTCGATGCCCGAGCCGTGGCCACTGAACTCGACGGCGATGCTGCCTTCGGCTTCGAGGTGATCCTGCCATTCGACATCCAGCACGCCGTGATACAGGTCTTCGGCATCCTTCATCGGGAAACGCTTGAGTACCAGCAGCACCCGGTTCGCCAGGCGGGACCACAGGCACAGCCGGTAGGCGGTCTCCATGTCGGCCATGCCGCGAATGGCCGAGGTATGTTCGCGGGCTTCCTCAAGACCCAGGCCCGTGGCCTCTTCGGCAAGCAGGCCTTCCAGGCCTTTGGGGCAAGTGAGGAACAGTTCGTAGCGATCCGACATGTGTATTCCAGGGCCTGAGCCGTCAGCGGCGGGCAACGCATTGCCTCGCCAGATTCAAAACAGGCGCCTTTCAGGGAGAACGCCTGCGTGGCACGTAACGTGTGCCGGTCCACCGTATTCACCCGACGGGCATTACGGCAGTCATAAGTAGCGATGAAGCCAATAACCTACCCGCGAAGGTAGGTAATAACCAATCTCGTTGCGACCCTTCGTCGCCTGAAGTCCCTTGGCAAGTTGCCAGCAGCGCCGCTGCCGGGGTCTTTCGCATTCTTCCCAAGCCCGCGCATCAGGGGGCCTGCGTGGTAAATGAACGTTACAACACTCGGCGCCTTATCTCCTGACAGACCTGAATGTGACTTCCTTATGACAAAAAGATCATTCACACCGTCATGCGCTTTGGTTAGAAATCAACTCAGGTCATTACTGCAACGGTAATGACACCAAGGCCCGCGACGCCGGCAGCGGGCACCAACGGCAGAAAAATTCTGCCCGACCTCACCACGGGGTCTCAGGGATATAACAGTCAACAGACGAGGGCAATACCCTATGAGAAGACTTAAGCGTGATCCGTTGGAAAGAGCATTTTTACGCGGATATCAGTACGGCGTTCATGGTAAATCCCGTGAGCTTTGCCCTTTTACTCTACCGTCGGTACGCCAGGCATGGATCAATGGCTGGCGAGAAGGACGTGGCGACAACTGGGACGGTATGACCGGCACTGCGGGAATCCACAGACTCAACGAACTTCACGCGGTCGGATGAGGTAACCCCGACCAGTCCATCGAGACTTATTGACTGACTTTACATCCGTACCATGCACGCCCCACCCGGGCGGCGGGTTGATACCCAGGGGCTCCTCGAGAGCCCCTTTCTTTTGCCGCTGGATGCACCGACTCAGCCGCGAGGCATGGCGGCGATCGCATCCACTGATTCACGAATCAGCGCCGGCCCCTTGTAGATGAACCCCGAGTAGACCTGTACGAGGCTGGCACCGGCAGCGATCTTCTCGGCCGCGTGGCGGCCCTCGGTGATGCCGCCTGCCGCGATGATCGGCATGCGTCCGGCCAGTTCAGCGGCCAGCACGCGCACGGTGTGGGTGCTCTTCTCGCGCACTGGCGCGCCCGACAGACCGCCTGCCTCATCGGCATGAGGCAAACCGGCCACCCCTTCGCGACTCAGGGTGGTGTTGGTCGCGATGACCGCGTCCATACCCGATTCGATCAGCGCAGCGGCCACCAGCACGGTTTCCTCATCGGTCATGTCCGGCGCGATCTTGATCGCCAGCGGCACGCGCTTGCCGTGCCGCATGGTCAGTTCCTGCTGGCGCTTGCCCAGTGCTTCGAGCAACTGCTTGAGCGAATCGCCGAACTGCAGGCTGCGCAGGCCAGGGGTGTTCGGCGAGCTGACGTTGACCGTGATGTAGCTGGCATGGTCATAGACTTTGTCCAGGCAGATCAGGTAGTCATCCACCGCACGCTCGACCGGCGTGTCGAAGTTCTTGCCGATGTTGATTCCCAGGATGCCCTTGTAGCGGGCCGCCTCGACGCGGGTCAGCAGGTGATCGACGCCCAGGTTGTTGAAGCCCATGCGGTTGATGATGGCTTCGGCGTTGGGCAGGCGGAATATCCTTGGCTTGGGGTTGCCCGGCTGCGCACGCGGCGTGACGGTGCCGATCTCGACGAAACCAAAGCCCAGCTGCGCAAAGCCATCGATGGCCGCACCATTCTTGTCCAGCCCGGCCGCAAGGCCCACGGGGTTGGGAAACTCCAGGCCCATGACCGTCACCGGCAGCCTGACCGGCGCCTTGCACAACAGGCCATTGAGCCCCAGCCGCCCTCCCGCACCGATCAGGTCCAGGGACAAGTCGTGGGAGGTTTCCGGGGAGAGTTTGAACAATAACTGGCGGGCCAGGTTATACATGGGCGGGCTAGGCTCGTGAGAAGCTGAATTCAGGGCGCGATTATAGACGCGACCGGGCCTTGCATGCGAGACGCGCGACAAAGTTCCCGTGCACGGATTTCGGTCACTGGCATATGCCTTGCTTGAATCGGGTATCGACACGGGCTCCAATGGCGGAGCCGTGGCTGGACAATGGCGTCGCCACGACCCATGCCTGAGGCATCGGCCGAGCGACGCCTTTTTTGTGGACGTGACCTGATGATGCAAGCCCTATGAACACACCGAAACGCAATGCGCTGGATTGGGTGGCGGGCAGCGACGCTCCCGAGATGAACAGCATCGACCTGGGTTTCATGGCGCTGACCGACTGCGCCCCGCTGGTGGTCGCTGCCACCCAGGGTTTTGCGCAACCGTACGGCCTGACGCTGAACCTCAAGCGCCAGGCGTCGTGGTCCAGCCTGCGTGACAAGCTGGTCAGCGGCCAGTTGCAGGCAGCGCACAGCCTGTACGGCCTGATCTACGCGATGGAGCTGGGCATCGGCGGCGTTCCGGCCAAGGACATGGCGATTCTGATGGGCCTGAACCAGAACGGACAGTGCATCAACCTGTCGCGCCCTCTTCAGGAAGCCGGCGTGATCACTCCTGAAGCACTGGACCGCCGCGCGCACCAAAGCGGACCAAAATTGACCTTCGCGCAGACCTTTCCCACCGGCAACCACGCCATGTGGCTGTATTACTGGCTTGCCAGCCAGGGCATTCATCCCCTCCATGACGTCAACAGTGTGGTGGTACCGCCGCCGCAGATGGTCCAGCACCTGGAGGCCGGGCGCATCGACGGCTTCTGCGTCGGCGAGCCTTGGGGCGCCAGCGCCGTGGCCCGCCGGCAGGGTTTTACCCTAGCCACCAGCCAGGCGATCTGGCCGGACCACCCCGGCAAGGTGCTGGGCTGCACTCGGGAATTCGTCGAGCAGAACCCCAACACCGCCCGCGCCTTGATCATGGCGGTGCTGGAAGCCAGCCGATTCATTGAACAGACGCCGGAGAACCGCCGCAGCACGGCGCAACTGCTGTGCGGCGCGGACTACCTCGACGCGCCGCTGGAGTGCATCGAACCGCGCCTGTTCGGACGCTACGAGGATGGGCTGGGCAATCGATGGCAGGACAATCACGCCGTGCGCTTTCATGGCGGCGGCGAGGTGAATTTTCCCTGGCTGTCCGACGGCATGTGGTTCATGACCCAGTTCCGCCGCTGGGGCCTGCTGCGCGACGACCCTGATTACCTCGCGGTCGCCGGCCGTGTGCAGCAATTGGCGCTGTACCGTCAGGCCGCCGCGGCGCTGGGTATCGACAGCCCTTCCAGCTCCCTGCGCAGCAGTCAGCTGATCGACGGCAAGGTCTGGGACGGCAGCGATCCGCAAGGCTATGCGCGCGGTTTCAAACTGCACGCCATGGCTGAACCGTCACTCGTTGCCAGTCGCTGAGGAGGCCTGAAGATGCTGCGTATTCTGCTGATCAACGACACGGCAAAGAAAGTCGGGCGCCTCAAGGCGGCCCTCAGCGAAGCGGGTTTCGAGGTGATCGACGAATCCGGCCTGATGATCGACCTGCCCGCGCGAGTACAGGCCGTGCGCCCGGATGTGATCCTGATCGACACCGAATCCCCGGGCCGCGACGTAATGGAACAGGTGGTACTGGTCAGCCGCGACCTGCCGCGGCCGATCGTCATGTTCACCGATGAGCATGACCCGGACGTGATGCGCCAGGCGATCAAGTCCGGCGTCAGCGCCTATATCGTCGAAGGCATCCACGCCCAGCGCCTGCAGCCGATCCTCGACGTGGCCATGGCCCGCTTCGAAAGTGACCAGGCCCTGCGCGCGCAACTTCATGCCCGTGACCAGCAGCTGGCCGAGCGCAAGCGCATCGAACTGGCCAAGGGCTTACTGATGAAGATGAAAGAGTGCAACGAAGAAGAGGCCTACACCCTGATGCGCCGCCAGGCCATGAGCCGCCAGCAGAAACTGATCCAGGTGGCGGAGCAGATCATTGCCATGAGTGAGTTGCTGGGCTAGGCCGACCGGTCCGCTCCTGCACAGACAGGCGCAACGTTTTGGCCCATCTATTGCTTATTAACAATCCCAGGTAGCCAAAGGCGGTTGCCACCCTTCACGACAAAGACGTCGCTCATCTGTTCTGCTCCGGCAGGACAGAAGCGGCGTTTTTGCGTTTTTGGCCCCAATGAACGGAGCCAGACCCGACCGACCTACTAGCCGATGATGAGGTGCGCCATGGATACAAGCTTCTGGAAGGCCGGCCACAAACCGACCCTGTTCGCAGCCTTTCTCTACTTCGACCTGAGCTTCATGGTCTGGTACCTGCTGGGCCCCATGGCGGTGCAGATCGCCACCGACCTGCAGCTGACCACCCAACAACGCGGCCTGATGGTCGCCACGCCGATCCTCGCCGGTGCGGTGCTGCGCTTTCTGATGGGGCTGCTGGCCGATCAGCTTTCACCCAAGACCGCCGGTATCATCGGTCAGGTCATCGTGATCGGCGCGCTGTTCGGCGCCTGGCAGCTGGGCATCCACACCTATGAACAGGCGCTGGTGCTGGGTCTGTTCCTGGGCATGGCCGGCGCATCCTTCGCCGTGGCGCTGCCGCTGGCCTCGCAATGGTATCCGCCGCAGCACCAGGGCAAGGCCATGGGCATCGCCGGTGCCGGTAACTCGGGCACCGTACTGGCGGCGTTGCTGGCGCCGATCCTGGCGGCCAGTTTCGGCTGGGGCAATGTGTTCGGTCTGGCGTTGATCCCGCTGGTGCTGACCCTGATCGCCTTCAGCCTGATGGCGCGCAACGCGCCGGAACGCGCCAAACCCAAATCCATGAGCGATTACCTCAAGGCGCTGGGCGACCGTGACAGCTGGTGGTTCATGTTCTTCTACAGCGTGACGTTCGGCGGCTTTATCGGGCTGGCCAGTGCCCTGCCCGGCTACTTCAACGATCAATACGGCCTGAGCCCCATCACCGCCGGCTACTACACCGCCGCCTGCGTGTTCGGCGGCAGCCTGATGCGCCCACTGGGTGGCGCTCTGGCGGACCGCTTCGGCGGGATTCGCACCCTGACCGTGATGTACACCATCGCCGCCATCGGCATTGCGGCGGTCGGATTCAACCTGCCCAGTTCCTGGGCGGCGCTGGCGTTTTTCGTGGCGGCGATGCTCGGTCTGGGTGCAGGCAACGGCGCGGTCTTCCAACTGGTGCCGCAGCGCTTTCGCAAGGAAATCGGCGTGATGACCGGCCTGATCGGCATGGCCGGCGGCATCGGTGGTTTCCTGTTGGCTGCCGGGCTTGGCGCGATCAAGCAAAACACCGGCGACTATCAGCTGGGCCTGTGGCTGTTCGCAGGACTGGCGGTGCTGGCCTGGTTCGGCCTGATGAACGTCAAGCGGCGCTGGAGAACCACCTGGGGTTCGGCGGCCGTCACCGCAGCACGGGTCTGATACCGCCGATGAGTCTGCAGCTGCGCTACGCCGAGTACAGCGCCAGCGGTCCACGCCCGGAAAACCAGGATGCCTTGCGACTGGTCACCCCTGCCCCGGCACTGGCTGCCAGCAAGGGCTACCTGTTCGCCCTGGCTGATGGCGTCAGTCAGTGCGTCGATGGTGCACTGGCCGCGCAATCGAGCTTGCAGGCGCTGGCGCTGGATTACTATTCCACGCCGGAAACCTGGGGCGTGGCGCAGTCACTGGACCGCTTGCTGTTGGCGCAGAATCGCTGGCTGCTGGCCAACGGTCTACTGACTACATTGAGTGCGCTGGTCCTGCGCGGTCGCCGCTTCACGCTGGCCCACGTCGGTGATTGCCGCGCCTATCGCTGGCAGGCCGGGCAGCTGACCCGGATCAGCGAGGACCATGTCTGGGAACAGCCGGACATGCAACACGTGCTCAAGCGCGCACTGGGCCTGGACCAGTATCTGGTGATGGACTATCTGGACGGCGAACTGCGTGAAGGCGAACGACTGCTGTTGGTCAGTGACGGTGTCTGGGCCACCCTGGCCGAGGCGAGCATCGGTTCGATTCTCAGTGAGCAGACCGATCTCGACGCAGCGGTGCGCACACTGGTCAGCGCCGCGCATCTGGCCGGCAGTCAGGATAACGCCAGCGCCCTGCTGGTCCAGGTCGACAGCCTGGGTGCCGACGATCTGGGCGATACCCTGCTGCAATTGCAGCAGTGGCCCTTGCCACCGTCACTCAAGCCAGGCCAGGCGTTCGAGGGCTGGAAGCTGGAACAGCCGCTGGCCCAGTCCCGTCAATCCATTCTGTACCGGGTTCGGGATGCCCAAGGCCAGCCCTGGCTGCTGAAAACCCTGCCCGTCAGCCGCCATGATGAAAGCACCGCAGGCCAGAGTCTGTTGCTGGAAGAGTGGTTCCTGCGGCGCGTGGCCGGGCGGTTCTTCCCACAGCTTCATCCGCTGCCCGAGCGCCAGCACTTGTATTACGTGATGCGCGAACACCCCGGTCGCACACTCGCCCAAATTCAGGCCGACACAGAGGTTCTGCCGCTCGCCCAGTGGCAGAACGTCGCCGGCCGCCTGCTCAAGGGCATCGGCCTGCTGCATCGGCGCAACATCATCCACCGCGACATCAAGCCGGACAACCTGCTGCTGGATGACAGCGGCGAATTGCGCATCCTGGATTTCGGCGTGGCCTACTGCCCCGGCCTGTCGGCGCGCAACCCCGACGACCTGCCCGGCACCCCCAGCTACATCGCTCCCGAAGCGTTCACGGGTGCCGAACCGACTGCCCAGCAGGATCTTTACGCCGCAGGCGTCACCCTTTACCACCTGTTGACCGGCCACTATCCCTATGGCGAAATCGAAGCCTTCCAGCATCGGCGCTTCGGTATTCCGACACCGGCCAGCCGCTACCGTCCGGATCTGCCCGACTGGCTGGACCGCAGCCTGACCAAGGCTTTGCAAGCCGACCCGGCACAACGTTTTGAAACGGCCGAACAGTGGCTGTTGGAGATGGAACAGGCCGAAAGCCGGCCCATCGCACCGCGCCCGCGCCCACTGCTGGAGCGCGAGCCGCTCAAAGTGTGGCGCACCGTGGCGCTGCTCTCTCTGCTCGGCAACCTGGTCGTCGTGCTTCTCTGGCTGGCCCGCCATTGAAATTCTGACGCCCCGCTTGCGGGCGCAATGCGTCAAATCGGTGCAAGAATCCAGGCCGTCGTCAGGCAACGCCCAGCACCACCGCACCGCCAGACTTGGCACAAGCGCTGCATGGCCTCTCACAAGCAATGTATAGAGCGCCCGCCTTCAACGACGAAGGCAGCGCTGCTCCCGAGAGAACGGGATTCGGACAAAGGCGTCCTGTCAGGTAACTGGCGGGATGCCTTTTTTGTTTGCGCGAAATGTATCGAGCACGCGCTGGCGCGGCTCGCAGCAAGGTGGAGGCGACATGGAAACACTCAGACTGGTGATGATCGGCAATGGCATGGCCGGCGTGCGCACCCTTGAAGAACTGCTGAAACTTCGCCAAGACATGTACGACATCACCGTGTTCGGCGCCGAGCCGCATCCCAACTACAACCGCATCCTGCTTTCGCCGGTGTTGGCCGGTGAACAGAGCTTCGATGACATCGTGCTCAACGACCTGGACTGGTACGAGCGCCAGGGCATTGATCTGCGACTCAACCGTCGGGTGGTGAAGATCGACCGGGCCAGACGCCTGGTGATCGCCGATGACGGCACCCAGGCGCGCTACGACCGGTTGCTGATCGCAACCGGCTCCAGCCCGTTTATCCTGCCGATTCCCGGCAACGATCTGGAAGGCGTGATCGGCTATCGCGACATCAGCCACACCCGACAGATGATCGACACCGCTCGCAGCCACCGACGCGCGGTGGTGATCGGCGGCGGTCTGCTGGGGCTGGAAGCGGCCAATGGCCTGGCGCTGCGCGGCATGCAGGTGACGGTGTTGCACAACGGCCGCACATTGCTGGAACGGCAATTGGACGCGACCAGCGGCCTGATGTTGCAACAGGCCCTGGAACAGCGCGGCCTGGCCTTTCGCCTCGGCGCTCAGACCCAGCAACTGCTGGGCGACAGCGGCGGCCGGGTGTGCGCCGTGCAACTGGCCGACGGCGAGCGGATCGACGCCGACCTGGTGGTCATGGCCGCCGGCATCCGTCCCAACATCGAACTGGCCGAACAGGCCGGCCTGCCGTGCAACCGCGGCATCCTGGTCAATGACACCCTGCAGACCTTCGACCCGCGCATTTACGCCATCGGCGAGTGCGTGAGCCATCGCGGTGTCGCCTACGGCCTGGTGGCGCCGCTGTTCGAGCAGGCCAAGGTCTGCGCCAACCACCTCGCCCAACTGGGCTTTGCCCGCTATTGCGGCTCGGTCACCTCCACCAAACTCAAAGTGACCGGCATCGATCTTTTTTCCGCCGGGGATTTTCTCGGCGCCGAGGGCACCGAAAGCATCACCTTCTCGGACCCGCTCAGCGCCGTCTACAAGAAGCTGGTGATCAAGCAGGACGTACTGGTCGGCGCCTGCCTGTATGGCGACGTCGGGGATGGCAGCTGGTATCTGCAACAGATCCGCCAGGGCAGCAATATCAGCGCCATCCGCGATCATTTGATGTTCGGTGAACCGGCAGAGCGAGCCTGCGCATGAACGCCATCGCCAACCCGCGGATCACCGCGTCCACCTGCTGCTATTGCGGCGTCGGCTGCGGCGTACTGATCGAACACGACGATGAGACAATCCTTGGCGTCAGCGGCGATCCGCAGCACCCGGCCAACTTCGGCAGACTATGCAGCAAAGGCGCCACTCTGCACCTGACCGGCGATCTGGCCGCGCGGGCGCTCTATCCGGAACTGCGCCTGGGCAAGCAGCTGGCGCGAAGCCGTACGGACTGGGACACCGCACTGGAGCATGCCGCCAATGTGTTTGCCGAGACCATTGGCGAGCATGGCCCGGACAGCGTCGCCTTCTATATTTCCGGACAACTGCTGACCGAGGACTACTACGCTTTCAACAAGTTGGCTCGGGCGTTGATCGGCACCAACAATATCGACAGCAATTCGCGGCTGTGCATGTCCTCTGCGGTGGTCGGCTACAAGCGCAGCCTGGGTGCCGACGCACCACCGTGCAGCTACGAAGACATCGAAGCCAGCGACTGCGTGATGATCGTCGGCAGCAACATGGCCTACGCCCATCCGGTCCTGTTCCGGCGCCTGGAAGAAGCTAAAGCCAGGCGCCCGGAGATGAAAATCGTCGTCATCGACCCGCGCCGCACCGACACCTGTGAACTGGCCGACCTGCATCTGGCGATCCAGCCCGGCACAGACGTGGCGCTGTTTCACGGCCTGCTGCATCTGTTGATGCGTGACGGCCATCTGGACAACGACTTCATCGGCGCCCACACCGACGGCTTTGACGCCATGCAGGCGCTGGCCAGCGACTACCCGGCGGAACGCGTAGCGCAGGTCTGCGGCGTTTCGCTGGAGGATCTGCAGACCTGCGCCCAGTGGATCGGGACCTCGCCCAGCTTTCTGTCGCTGTGGTGCATGGGGCTGAACCAGTCCACCGCCGGTAGCGCGAAGAACAGCGCCTTGATCAATCTGCACCTGGCCACCGGCCAGATCGGCCGCCCTGGCGCCGGTCCGTTTTCCCTGACCGGCCAGCCCAACGCCATGGGCGGACGCGAGACCGGCAGCTTGTCCAATCTGCTGCCGGGGCATCGGGAAGTGGCGAATGCCGAGCATCGTGCCGAGGTCGCAGAATACTGGGGCATCGACCGCTTGCCGGACGCGCCGGGCCTGTCCGCCATCGAGCTGTTCGAGCAACTGCAGACCGGCAAGATCAAGGCGTTGTGGATCGCCTGCACCAACCCGGCGCAATCGCTGCCCGACCAACACAACGTCAGGGCCGCGTTGCAGGCCTGCCCTTTCGTGGTGTTGCAGGAGGCATTCAAGACCACCGAAACCGCCGCCTTTGCCGACCTGTTGCTGCCCGCCGCGAGCTGGGGTGAGAAGCAAGGCACGGTGACCAACTCGGAACGGCGCATCTCCAACGTCCGCAAGGCCATCTGCGCACCGGGCGAAGCCCGACCGGACTGGGCGATTACCGTAGACTTCGCCCAGCGACTGCAGCGTCGGTTGCGTCCGGACACACCCGCCCTGTTCGATTTCCCCGGTGCCGAAACCCTGTTTCAAGAGTTTACGCCGCTGACCGCAGGCCGCGATCTGGACATGACCGGCATCGATCGGGCGCTCATCGACCGGCTGGGTCCACAACAATGGCCCTTCCCCGTCGGCGCCAGCCACGGCACGACGCGGCTCTACAGCGACGGGCGATTCCCGACCGCCTCGGGCCGGGCGCGGTTTATACCCGATGCCTATGTGGCGATCCGCGAAACCCGGAATGCCGACTATCCGCTGACGCTCAACACCGGGCGGTTACGGGACCAGTGGCACGGCATGAGCCGCACCGGCACGGCCGCGCGCCTGTTTGGCCATGTGGGCGAGGCGGTACTGGGCCTGCATCCGGATGAGCTGCAATGCCATCAACTGCAGAACGGCGACCTGGTGCGCGTCATCAGTCGACGCGGCGAACTGGTCGTGCCGGTGGAGAGCAATGCGAGCCTGCTGCCGAGCAATGCGTTCCTGCCCATGCACTGGGGCGACCGCTTTCTCAAGGGGGGCGTCAACAGTCTGACCCTGCCCGCTTACGATCCGCTGTCTCGCCAGCCGGAACTCAAGCAGGCCGGGATTCGCATCGAGCGGGCTGAACTGCCGTGGCAGCTGTTTGCCCTGGTGGAAGGTGAGGTGCAGCAGCGGCTGAACGCGCTACGCCCGCTGTGCGAAGGGTTCGAGTTCGCCAGCCTGTCGTTAGCGGGTCGCGACCGGCAGGCGTTGGTGATTCGCGTCGCCGCCCGGCAGGCACCGGCGCCGGCCCTGCTGGAGCAGTTCGACCAGTTGCTGGAACTGGATCACGGGCCGATCGTGGCTTACGACGACCCGAAACGCTCGGTCGGCAAGCGGGTGCGCATTGAAGACGGCCGCATCACCGCCCTGCGCCTGGCCGGAGAGACACTGGCCAGACATTGGCTGCAAAGCCTGTGGCTGGAAGGTCAGGTGGACGGATCGCTGCGACGCTGGCTGCTGGCCCCGATCAGCTCGGCGCCGGGAGAAAGCGCGAGCGGGACTCGCGACAAGACATTGTGCAATTGCATGAATGTCAGTCAGAGCGCGGTGGTGAAGGCCATTTCGCAGGGGTGTGATTTGACTGGTCTCAAGAATAATCTGGGGTGTGGCACGCAATGTGGATCGTGCGTTCCCGAGATAAAGCGTTTGATCCAGGCAGTCGCTGTGGCTTGATCATAGGGGGGTATTGCTGCCGCTATGCGGCAGATCGCGAGCAAGCTCGCTCCTACAGGATCGCTGTGGACTCAGGCCATGACAGACTTACAAACAACCGCCACCAAATCGCAGGCAAAGAAAAGCCCGGCCTGAGCCGGGCTTTTCTGTAGGAGCGGCTAATTACTTAGCTTGAGCTTCTACTTCTGCTTCTACGCGACGGTTAACAGCGCGGCCAGCGTCAGTTGCGTTGTCAGCAACTGGACGGGTTTCGCCGTAGCCAACCGAGTTCACGCGAGCTGCACCAACACCGTACTGGTTAACCAGAACCTGCTTAACGGCGTTTGCACGACGCTCGGACAGCTTCTGGTTGTAAGCGTCAGGACCGACGGAGTCAGTGTGACCTTCAACAGTGGTGGTGGTCTGTGGGTACTGCTGCATGAAGTCAGCCAGGTTCTTGATGTCGCCGTAGCTGTCGGTTTTGACAACAGACTTGTCGAAGTCGAACTTGACGTCCAGCTCAACACGTACGACTTCAGCAACTGCCGGGCAGCCATCAGCGTCAACGGTAACGTTGGCTGGGGTGTCTGGGCACTTGTCGACGTTGTCGCACACGCCGTCGTTGTCGCTGTCGGAGCACACTTCAGCTACTGGAGCTGGTGCTGCTTCAACTTTCTTGCTGCCGCCACCGAAGTTTACGCCGATACCGACGCTAGGAGCCCACTCGGTGTCGCCTTGGTCGATGTTGTACTGAGCTTCAACGCCGGCACGGGCGTAGAAGTTGTCAGTGAAGTACAGCTTGGCGCCGCCGCCAACGTTGGCGAAGGTCGAACCGTTACGGCCGCCACGGTCGTTCTGACCCAGGCTCTGGTCAGAGAAACCAGCCGAAACGTACGGACGCAGCATGTCGCCCGGGTTGTTGAAGTGGTACAGAGCGTCCAGGGCAGTGTTGGAGCCCTTGATGTTCTTGCCGCTGTCGCTACGGACGTTGTGGAC
This sequence comes from Pseudomonas sp. v388, assembly GCF_003935425.1. Lineage (GTDB taxonomy): Bacteria > Pseudomonadota > Gammaproteobacteria > Pseudomonadales > Pseudomonadaceae > Aquipseudomonas. The sequence goes on along the minus strand of NZ_RHQN01000008.1, from coordinate 59,545 downwards.
TTCGTCGTAACCCAGACGCAGTTCAACGTCGTCGGTCAGGAAGTAGCCAACGGAGCCGCCGAACAGGTTGCCGTCGTTCTTAAAGTCGCGGGCGCTGTCGTAGTACTCTTTCTTGGCGAAGCCTTCGATTTCGACTGCGCCTTGGCCTTGTGCCAGAGCGCCGAACGAAGTAGCGGCAACAATAGTACCAATGGCCAAGCCCAAGGTGTTTTTCAGTTTCATCCGTTAAATCCCCATCTGGTGATTGTAAAGCAGTCCCGCATACCGGGGGACAACTCGTCGGCAGTCTATCAGAACGTACCGATTGGTTAGAGATATTTGCTCCGAGTTAAGTTTCGGTGATGCCCGCAAATTTCTCACGTAGTTTATCCAAAGCCCGCTTGTAGCGCATTTTCGTCGCGCTCAAGCCCATGTGCATGATATCGGCGATTTCCTGAAATTCCAGTTCAGCGACGAAACGCAGCACCAGAATTTCCCGATCAATCGGGTTCACATGCACAAGCCAGCGATCAAGCCCGCCCCGTTCTTCAGGTTTTGGCGTCTTGTCTTCAGACGCTTCCTCAAGTGGATCCAGACTCAAAGCGTCCATCAAGCGACGCTTACGCCGTTCCTTTCGATACTGAGTGATGCACTCGTTATAGGTGATGCTGTAGAGCCAGGTTTTGAATTTCGATTTACCCTCGAAATTTTTCAATCCATACAACACCTTAAGCATCACTTCCTGACAGACATCGTCAGCATCCCGATCGTTCCCTAAATAACGCGCACAGACGTTAAAAAGTGTTCGCTGGTACCGACGCATCAACTCTTCATACGCCTTCGTCACGTTGAAAAGCTCAACGTGCGCGCGTGCGACCAGCTCCTCATCAGAGAGCTCGCGTGGGTCGTAGCGCGTCGATAGCGGTAGGGGTTTATTCAAAACGAGTCTTGCCGACAGTCAGGTCAATGTCCGCCACTGCGCGGGTTCCGGCAATTTGGCGGCATAGCTTAGCAGGTTAGCCGCTTAACGGCTGCTTACTCTCTGATCGAGCAGGATCCGGTTGGAAAACGAAACCAGTTCCCCCTCATCCGTCAGCAACGTCGTCTTGACGGTACCTATTTCCTCTATCTGCCCTTCCACATCCCCAATCTGGACGAACTGGCCCACCTGGAACAACTCGCGCACGTAAATTCCGGCGATGATCTGCCCGGCAATTTCACGGCTGCCCAGGCCCAATGCCAGCGCCACCGCCAGACCAACGGTAATGAGCCCGATGACAATCACATGGTTCAGCAGGTCGGTCTTGACCTCCAGCTGACTGATCGCCACCGAAATACTGATGATGATTACCAGTCCCTGGGCGATGCGCCCCAGACCTGCGGCGTAATCCACGCCCACGCTTTCGGCGGCGCCACGCACCAGACCGTTGGCCAGTTGCGCCAGCAGCACGCCGACCAGCAGCACCAGTGCCGCGCCGAACACCTTGGGCAGGTACAGAGCCAGCATGTCCAGGGTGGAAGAAACCCGTTGCAGGCCCAGCGCCTCGGCGGCGGATACCAGGAATATAAGCAGCACGAACCAGTAGACAATCTTGCCGACCACCGTGGAGACCGGCACCTTGACGCCTGCACGACCGATGATCTTGGTCAGACCGGTGCCGCCCATCAGGCGATCCAGACCCAGCTTGGCGAGCAACTTGGAGAGCAGCGCGTCGAGCAGCTTGGCCACGAGGAAACCCAGCAATACCAGGACCAGCGCGCCAAACAGGTTGGGAATGAAGTTAGCGACCTTGGTCCACCATGCATTGGCGGTCACCAGGCTCTGGGTCCAGAGATTCGATTCCATGTTCAATCAGCCTTATCGACAGGGCGAGCAGTAGGTTTGCGAAGACGGGAAACCGGAGCGACATGGGCCGAACCGTTGTTGAGGGCGATCATCAACGCCTCGGACCAGCGCCCGAGCAGGCCGAACAACACGCCGGCGCCGACCTGGCGATTGGCGGTTTTCAGCACACGCCCCAGGCAGGCATCGTCATCCCGGCTGGAGGACGACGATTTGAGCATGTCACGTAGAGATTCTTCAAACGGATCGTGCATCAGGCACCTCACGCAATGTCAGTGAGAGACGAGGCCCGTTTCGGCCAGGTCACACACACTCGCCAAATGTTTTGCGCAAAACGCCTGCTCAGACCCAGCGCAGACGTCTGAACAGCCACCACTGTCCCGACGCCAGCGCCACGATCAACCCGCAGGCGACCAGAAAACCATAAGGGCTGTCCGAGCCCGGAATGCCGCCGACATTGATTCCCAGCAGGCCGGTCAGGAAACTCATGGGCAGGAAGATCCCGGTGATGATACCGAAGCGGTACATGGTGCGGTTCATGTGCTCGCGCAGCCGCCGGTCTTCGGATTCCAGCAACAGGCCGACCCGCTCGCGGGTCAGCTCCAGCTCTTCCAGATACCGGGTCAGGCTGTTGTTCAGCTCGTTCCAGTAATCGGCATCGTCATCGACGAACCATGGCAGTCTGATGCGCGACATTTGCCCGTAGATATCACGCTGCGGCCCGAGAAATCGCCGCAGCCCGGCCGCACGCCGGCGAATGTGCAAAAGCTTGCTGTGATCGGGCGAATACCGTTCGTCGGTGTCTGTCTTTTCTTCCTCGATATCAACCGATTCCGACAGCTCGCCCACCAGATCCTGAATCTTGTCGGTCAGGTACTGCGACAGGTACAGGATGAGTTCCGACGCGGTTTTCGGTCCGCGACCGGCGCTCAGTTGTTCGATCAGCTCTTCGGTAGCGCGCAACGGGCGCAGGCGCAGGGAAATGACGCGCTGGGCCGCGGCAAAGATCCGCACCGAGACCATGTCTTCCGGCTCGGCGCCCGGATTGAGGTTCACGCCGCGCAGGAACAGCAGCAGCTCCTGATCAGGCAACGGCAACAGCCGCGGGCGGGTGTTTTCTTCCAGCAGCAGGTTGCAGGAGAATTCGCTCAGACCACTGGCCTGGCGCAGCCAGGTATGGGTCTGCGGATGACTGCGATCCCAATGCAGCCACAGGCTTTCCTGGGGCTGCAACTGGAGTGCTTCGAGTTCGGTCCGAGCGATGAAACGCGCCCCGCCTTTACCATCCAATACGAGGGCATGGACCAGCCCCCACTGCGCGTTGGCTTCATCAAACATTCAGGTTTCGCTTATTCCGGCATTGTCAGGGGGGATGGGGAAATGATCACGCCGTTGTTATCGGCGTACAGGTAGTCACCGGGCCTGAAGGTCACTCCGCCGAAAGTGACCGGGACGTTCAGGTCGCCGATGCCGCGTTTTTCGGTTTTTCTGGGGTGGCTCGCAAGGGCCTGCACACCGAGATCCGTCTGCGCCAGCATGTCCACGTCACGCACGCAGCCGTAGATCAGCAGCCCTTCCCAGCCGCTTTTCGCCGCTTGCTCGGCCAGCAGATCACCCAGCAATGCGCAGCGCAGCGAGCCGCCGCCATCGACGACCAGCACCTTGCCCTTGCCGTCCTGGGCGACCTGATCCTTGACCAGGGAATTGTCTTCATGGCACTTGATGGTGACGATCTGCCCACCAAAGGAGTCGCGTCCGCCGAAGTTGCTGAACATCGGCTCTACCGCTTGCACCAGCTCCGGATAGGCGTCGCACAGATCAGGGGTCAGGTAATGCATGAGTCAGCTCCAGTCAGTTGTGAACATGCGCACGGCTAGATCAGCTGTAGCGGGATTAAAGCAGCATAGTGAATTTAATCCCAGCCATCGACGCAATACCCTGCCCGTCTCAGCTCACCTGCGCAACCGGCAGCGGCTGTACCTGCTGTGGTGCACAACGGGCCTGCAGCCAGTCGGCGATACGCGGCCAGACTTCCCGCTGCGCGGCTTTGCTGACCACCATCTCGACATGGCCGAAGTCTTCGCTGAAGCCCTGCTCACGCCCCAGGCACAGAAACTGTTTGTGCTCGGAGCCGATCTGCTCGAACAGCATCCGGCAGGCCCAGACCGGGTCTTGATGATCACCCATGGCGGCCACCGCCAGCAGCGGCACCTCAACGGCCTCAAGCCCCTCCCACCAATGATTGCCCCGCTCGCCGAACTGACCGAACAGGCCGTGCCAGCGCATGCTTTCCAGCACCAGGCCCATGGGCTCGTCTTCCGGACCGCGCTTGAAACGCGGGCCGGAGATGTGGTCGAAACGCTTGAGCAGCAGCCGTGCGGACCACTGCAACGGCGGAATCTTCAGCGGCCAGTAAGTGCGGCTGACCTGGCTGCCGAGCAGCGCCACCGAAGCGGCGTGCGCAGGCCCGAGGTACTGACCACCCAACGCCGCCGCCAGGGTCGTGCCGCCCAGGGAATGGCCGATCCAGTGCGGCGCCTGCCCGCTCTGCTCCCGAACGAAGCCGGCGATGGCCGGCAAATCATAACGGGCATAGTCCGCGACGCGGTTATCGCGGTAGCGTTCGTTGCGTGCGCAAAGCCCGTGACCGCGCATTTCGGCGATCCACACGTCATAACCGGCCCGCGCCAGAAACGGCCCAAGACCAATGCCTTTGGGCGAATACCAGAAACGGCGGTTGGAAAAACTGCCATGCAACAGAATCACCGGCACGCCGCGGGCATCGGGCTGGTCGCTCAGGCCCAGGCGGGTCAGGGCCAGTTCGACACTGGGGTCGGGACTGTTGGCAGGCTTGAGACGGTAGACGTCCTCGACCAGATCGCCACGACGTTCGGCGCTGATCAGGGCCACGGGAAAAAGATGGCTGCTGCTTTGCATAGTGCTCTTTATCGAGGGTTCCAGGGCCGCGCAGGCCCCGTCGGACTGAACAAGACGGCGTGCAGACGCCTGTTTCGGTGCAACACACAAGAAAAAAGGCGGTTTCCGGGAAAACCGCCTTTCGTCAAAAACCTGAACCACAAGACGGTTCAGATCGGATGTGCGTCACATCAGGCCGGCGCCTGCCCCTCGGACAGGAAGAACCAGGTTTCCAGCACCGAGTCGGGGTTGAGCGAAACGCTTTCGATGCCCTGCTCCATCAGCCAGCGCGCCAGGTCCGGATGGTCCGACGGACCCTGACCACAGATGCCGATGTACTTGCCGGCCTTGTTGCACGCGGCGATGGCATTGGACAGCAGCTTCTTGACCGCCGGATTGCGTTCGTCGAACAGATGCGCGATGACGCCCGAGTCACGGTCCAGGCCCAGGGTCAGCTGGGTCAGGTCGTTGGAACCGATGGAGAAGCCATCGAAGTATTCCAGGAATTCCTCGGCCAGGATTGCGTTGGAAGGCAGCTCGCACATCATGATCACGCGCAGCCCGTTCTCGCCACGCTTGAGGCCGTTGGCCGCCAGCAGGTCGATCACCTGGCTGGCCTCGCCCAGGGTGCGCACGAACGGCACCATGATCTCGACGTTGGTCAGGCCCATGGTTTCGCGCACGCGCTTGAGGGCGCGGCATTCCAGCTCAAAGCAGTCGCGGAAGTTTTCGCTGATGTAGCGCGACGCCCCGCGGAAACCCAGCATCGGGTTTTCTTCTTCCGGCTCGTAGAGCTTGCCGCCAATCAGGTTGGCGTATTCGTTGGACTTGAAGTCCGACAGGCGCACGATGACTTTTTTCGGCGTGAAGGCCGCTGCCAGGGTGCTGATGCCCTCGACCAGCTTCTCGACATAGAATTCGACCGGGTCGTCGTAACCGGCGATACGCTTGTCGACGCTGTCCTTGATGTCCTGCGGCAGCCCGGCATAGTTGAGCAGCGCCTTGGGGTGCACGCCAATCATGCGATTGATGATGAACTCCAGACGCGCCAGGCCGACACCGGCGTTGGGCAACTGGGCGAAATCGAATGCGCGGTCAGGGTTGCCGACGTTCATCATGATCTTGAACGGCAGTTCGGGCATGGCATCGACCGAGTTGGTCTTGATGTCGAAACCCAGCTCGCCTTCGAAGATGTAGCCGGTATCGCCTTCGGCGCAGGACACGGTCACGCCCTGCCCGTCCACCAGCAATTGGGTGGCGTTACCGCAACCGACCACCGCCGGGATGCCCAGCTCACGGGCAATGATCGCCGCGTGACAGGTGCGGCCGCCACGGTTGGTAACGATGGCGCTGGCGCGCTTCATCACCGGCTCCCAGTCCGGGTCGGTCATGTCGGAGACCAGCACGTCGCCAGCCTGGACCTTGTCCATCTCCGACACGTCCTTGATGATCCGCACCTTGCCGGCGCCGATGCGCTGGCCGATGGCACGACCCTCGACCAGAACCGTGCCCTTCTCCTTGAGCAGATAGCGCTCCATGACGTTGCCCGAGGTGCGGCTTTTCACCGTTTCCGGACGCGCCTGGACGATGTACAGCTTGCCGTCGTCACCGTCCTTGGCCCATTCGATGTCCATCGGCGCCTTGTAGTGCTGCTCGATGATCATCGCCTGCCTGGCCAGCTCGCTGACTTCGGCATCGGTCAGGCAGAAGCGCGCGCGTTCGGCGGCATCGACGTCGACGGTCTTGACCGACAGACCGGCCTTGGCCTCGTCGCCGTAGATCATCTTGATCGCCTTGCTGCCCAGGTTGCGGCGCAGGATCGCCGGGCGGCCGGCGGCCAGGGTGTTTTTGTGAACATAGAATTCGTCAGGGTTGACCGCGCCCTGCACCACGGTTTCGCCCAGGCCATAGGCGCCGGTGATGAACACCACGTCGCGGAAGCCCGATTCGGTGTCGAGGGTGAACATCACGCCCGCCGTGCCGGTTTCGGAACGCACCATGCGCTGCACACCGGCCGACAACGCGACCAGCTTGTGGTCGAAGCCCTGGTGAACGCGGTAGGAAATAGCCCGGTCGTTGAACAGCGAAGCGAAGACTTCCTTGGCCGCGCGGATAACGTTTTCCACGCCGCGGATATTGAGGAAGGTTTCCTGCTGGCCCGCGAAGGACGCGTCAGGCAGGTCTTCGGCGGTGGCGGAAGAACGCACGGCAACGGCCAGGTTCGGATTGCCCGCCGAGAGCGTGGCGAAGGCGGTCCGGATTTCGGCGTTAAGCTTCTCGGGGAACTCGGCTTCCATGATCCACTGACGAATCTGCGCGCCGGTACGGGCCAGGGCGTTGACGTCGTCGACATCAAGAGCATCCAGAGCTGCGTGGATCTGATCGTTCAGACCGCTCAGCTCAAGGAAATCACGGTAGGCCTGGGCCGTGGTGGCGAAGCCACCGGGCACCGAAACGCCAGCGCCCGAGAGGTTGCTGATCATTTCGCCGAGGGATGCGTTCTTGCCTCCCACATGCTCTACATCATGGACGCCGAGCTTATCGAGGGAAACTACGTACTCTACCAAGGTGATCTCTCCACTAACTGTGTTGTTGGGAAAAGCTCATACACCTGATGCCGCCTGAGGGCGACAGCGGGCCAGTTGGGTCGGGCGCGAGCCTGGACCTGAAAAAAAGGTGAGAATGCCGGCACCAGGGGCCGACAAGCGCGCCTATCATAGCCAAGAATCGTCACCTGCTTATAGGGCCAAAGGCGCAAATGAAACGATCCGCTTTCTTCATCTCCGACGGCACCGGCATCACGGCTGAGACGCTGGGCCAGAGTCTGCTAGCGCAGTTTGAAAACATAACCTTCAACAAGTTCACGCGCCCCTATATCGACAGCGTCGAAAAGGCGCGGGCGATGGTACAGCAGATCAACAAAGCCGCGGACAAGGACGATGCCCGGCCGATCATTTTCGACACCATCGTCAATCAGGAGATACGCGAAATACTGGCGACATCCAACGGCTTCATGATCGATATCTTTTCGACCTTCCTGGCGCCGCTGGAGCTGGAGCTTAGTTCACACTCCTCGTATTCGGTGGGCAAATCCCACTCCATCGGTCACAACTCCAACTACATGGAACGTATCGAGGCGGTCAACTTCGCGCTGGACAACGACGACGGCGCACGGACGCAGTATTACAACAAGGCCGACATCATTCTGGTCGGCGTATCGCGCTGCGGCAAGACGCCGACCTGCCTGTACATGGCGATGCAATTCGGTATCCGCGCGGCCAACTATCCACTGACCGAAGATGACATGGAGCGCCTGCAACTGCCGGAGGCACTCAAGGCGCATCGGGAAAAGCTCTTCGGCCTGACCATCGACCCGGATCGCCTCACCGCCATTCGTCATGAACGCAAGCCCAACAGCCGTTATGCCAGTTACGCCCAGTGTGAATTCGAAGTGCGGGAAGTGGAAAACCTGTTCCGCCGCGAGAACATTCCCAACATCAATTCCACGCATTTTTCCGTGGAAGAAATCTCGGCCAAGGTGCTGGTTGAAAAAGGGGTGGAGAGGAGATTCAAATAACGGACCCTGCTCACTGACCCGCTCGCCAGCAAGACGGATCGCCGGCTCCTGCAAGGACACGCCGCGCCCGCAGGAGCTGGCTTGCTGGCGAAAGCCATTTCCAGCACTGGCTGTCAGACCACAAACAAATCCATGAACCGATGCACCGTCATCTCTTCCAGGCGCTTCTGGTCCTTGCACAACGCAAAGATCTGTTCGCAGCGCTGGGCGGGGAAGCGGGTGGCGAGGTTGGTCTTGAATTTCTCTTCCAGCAGCGGGATGCCTTCAGCGCGACGACGGCGGTGGCCGATGGGGTATTCCACTACCACGTTGCCGGTGCTCGATCCGTCCTTGAAGAACGCCTGAATGCCGTTGGCGATGGAGCGCTTGTCCGGTTCCAGGTATTCCTGGCTGTAGCGCGGCTCTTCGATGATCACCATTTTCTCGCGCAGTTGATCGATGATCGGGTGCGCGGCGTGGAAATCGTCTTCGTAATGCTCGGCCACCAGCGTGCCGTAGGCCAGCGGCACTGCCACCATGTATTGCAGGCAATGGTCACGGTCGGCGGCATTGGCCAGTCGGCCTTCCTTGGAAATGATGCGGATCGCCGATTCATGGGTGGTAATCACGATCCGGATGATTTCATGCATGCGGTGGCGGATCTGCGGATGCAGGATCACCGCCGCCTCGCAGGCCGTCTGGGCATGGAACTCGGCCGGGAAGCTGATCTTGAACAGCACATTTTCCATCACGTAGCTGCCGTAAGGCCGCGACAGCACGAACGTACGTTGTTTCTCGGGCTTGGTGGCCAGGTCCTTGTTGCTGTGGCTGAACGACACGTCATAGAAGCCCCATTGCGGCGCGCTCAACACGCCGGGAATGCCCATCTCACCACGCAAGGCAATGTCGGCCAGGCGCACGCCGCGACTGGTCGCATCGCCCGCGGCCCAGGATTTGCGCGACCCGGCATTCGGGGCATGACGATAGGTGCGTAGCGCCTGACCATCGACGAAGGCGTGGGATAGCGCAGACAGTAACTGCTCGCGATCGGCGCCCATCAGTTTCGCGGTCACCGCTGTGGAGGCCACCTTGACCAGCAGCACGTGATCCAGCCCGACCCGGTTGAAGGCATTTTCCAGCGCCAGAATGCCCTGGATTTCGTGGGCCATGACCATCGCGTCCAGCACCTGACGCATCAACAGCGGCGGTTCGCCACTGGCCGCCCGGCGTTGCGAGAGATGATCGGCCACCGCCAGAATGCCGCCCAGGTTATCCGAAGGATGGCCCCACTCCGCCGCCAGCCAGGTGTCGTTGTAATCCAGCCAGCGGATGATGCAGCCGATGTCCCATGCGGCCTTGACCGGGTCCAGCCGCAGCTGGGTGCCGGGCACCCGTGCGCCGAACGGCACCACCGTGCCTTCGACGATCGGCCCCAGATGTTTGGTGCATTCGGGAAAGCGCAGCGCCAACAGGCCGCCGCCCAAGGTATCCATCAGGCAATTACGCGCCGTGTCCAGCGCTTCGGCCGATTCGACCTGGTAGTTCAGGACGTAGTCGGCGATATCCTGCAAGACCTGGTCGTAATCAGGGCGGTTGTTGACATCGACGTTCTGGCTCATGTGTACCCTCCACGCGTTATCAGGGTCGGCTCACCCTTATAGACAATTGCTGACCCCTAGAGCGGCACCCTGACCCAACCCTCCATCAGAACCCGCGCGCTGCGGCTCATGATTGCATTGGTCACCTTCCACTCCCCGCCTTCCTGACGTGCTTCGGCGCCGACTCGCAAGGTGCCCGACGGATGACCGAAACGCACGGCGCTGCGCGACTCGCCGCCGGCCGCCCGATTCACCAGCGTGCCGGGAATCGCGGCGGCGGTGCCGATGGCGACGGCAGCCGTGCCCATCATCGCGTGATGCAGCTTGCCCATGGACACTGCCCGTACCAACAGATCGATGTCCGATGCCTTCACCGGCCTGCCGCTGGAGGCGATGTAGTCGGCAGGCGGCGCGACAAACGCGACCTTGGGCGTGTGCTGACGCGTGGCCGCCTGTTCGATGCTGTCGATCAGGCCCATGCGCAACGCACCGGCACCACGAATGGCTTCAAGCATAGCCAAGGCTTGCGGATTGCCGTTGATATCGCCTTGCAGCTCGGCACCGCTGTAGCCGATAGCGTCTGCGTTGACGAAAATGGTCGGGATGCCGGCATCGATCAGTGTGGCTTGCAACGTCCCCAGACCGGGCACTTGCAGTTCGTCCACCAGATTGCCGGTGGGAAACATCGCCCCGCCCGCCCCGTCTTCGTCGGCAGCCGGGTCGAGGAATTCGAGCTGTACTTCAGCAGCCGGAAACGTCACGCCGTCCAGTTCGAAATCGCCGGTTTCCTGCACTTCGCCGCCGGTGATCGGCACGTGGGCGATGATGGTCTTGCCGATGTTGGCCTGCCAGATGCGCACCGTAGCGGTGCCACTGTGCGGAACATCGTCTACCAGACCGCTCGATATCGCGAAGGAACCCACCGCCGCCGACAGGTTGCCGCAGTTGCCGCTCCAGTCCACGAAGGGTTTATCGATGGAAACCTGACCAAACAGGTAATCGACGTCGTGCCCGGCCTTGCTGCTGCGCGACAGGATCACGGTCTTGCTGGTGCTGGAGGTCGCACCGCCCATGCCGTCGATCTGCTTTTCATAAGGGTCGGGGCTGCCGATGATTCGCAACAGCAAGGCATCCCGCGCCGGGCCGGGCACTTGCGCAGCTTCAGGCAGGTCTTCCAGCGTGAAGAACACACCCTTGCTGGTGCCGCCCCGCATGTAGACGGCAGGGATTTTCAGTTGTGGTGGATGGGGCATGGTCGTGGTCCTGTCGAAATTGTCCGGGTGAGGTTTTTTGGGAGGGAGCTTGCTCGCGACAGCGTGGGGACGGGCCATGCATTTCTGCCAAAGAAGCCCCCGTCGCCAGCAAGCTGCCTCCCTCAATGTCCACGCCGAGTCGGCACGAGGTCAGCTTGCGGTCGCCTCCAGAAAATCCTGGGCAAAGCGCTGCAGCACGCCGCCGGCTTCGTAGATCGAGACTTCTTCGGCGGTGTCCAGGCGGCAAGTTACCGGCACTTCGATGCGCTCGCCGCTGCGACGGTTGATGACCAGCGTCAGGGTCGCACGGGGTGTGCGATGGCCGACCACGTCGAAGGTTTCGCTGCCGTCGATGCCCAGGGTCAAACGCGTGGTGCCTGGCTGGAATTCCAGCGGCAGTACGCCCATACCCACCAGATTGGTGCGATGAATGCGCTCGAAACCCTGTGCCGCAATGGCCTCGACACCCGCCAGACGCACGCCCTTGGCCGCCCAGTCCCGGGACGAACCCTGGCCGTAGTCGGCACCGGCGATGATGATCAGCGGCTGCTTGCGCTGCATGTAGGTTTCGATGGCTTCCCACATGCGCGTCACAGTGCCTTCAGGTTCCAGGCGCGTCAGCGAACCCTTCCTGACCTGGCCGTCGATCACCGCCATTTCGTTGATCAGTTGCGGGTTGGCGAAGGTCGCCCGCTGGGCGGTCAGGTGATCGCCGCGATGGGTCGCGTAAGAATTGAAGTCCTCTTCCGGCACGCCCATCTTCGTCAGGTATTCGCCCGCCGCGCTGTCGCGCAGGATGGCGTTGGACGGCGACAGGTGATCGGTGGTGATGTTGTCCGGCAGCACCGCCAGCGGGCGCATGCCTTTGAGGGTGCGTTCGCCGGCCAGCGCGCCTTCCCAATACGGCGGGCGACGGATGTAGGTGCTGGCCGGCCGCCAGTCGTACAGCGGCGCGACCTGCGCGGCACTGCCTTCATCAATGGCGAACATTGGAATGTAGACCTGGCGGAACTGCTCGGGCTTGACCGAAGCCTGCACTACGGCGTCGATTTCCTCGTCACTGGGCCACAGGTCTTTCAGGCGAATGTCCCGGCCGTCGACCACGCCCAGCACGTCGTTCTCGATATCGAAGCGAATCGTGCCGGCAATTGCGTAGGCCACCACCAGCGGCGGCGAAGCGAGGAATGCCTGTTTGGCGTAGGGATGAATCCGCCCGTCGAAATTGCGGTTGCCGGACAGCACCGCCGTGGCGTACAGGTCCCGGTCGATGATTTCCTGCTGGATCGTCGGGTCCAGCGCGCCGGACATGCCATTGCAGGTGGTGCAGGCAAACGCCACGACGCCGAATCCCAGTCGCTCCAGCTCTTCAGTCAAGCCGGCCGCGCCCAGGTACAGCGCCACGGTCTTGGAACCGGGCGCCAGGGAAGATTTCACCCAGGGTTTGCGCGTCAGTCCCAGACGGTTGGCATTGCGCGCCAGCAGCCCGGCGGCGATCACGTTGCGCGGGTTGCTGGTGTTGGTGCAACTGGTGATGGCCGCGATGATCACCGCGCCGTCCGGCATTTGCCCCGGCGTCTCGCTCCACGGCCCGGCAATGCCCTTGGCCGCCAGCTCGGTGGTGGCGACCCGCGCATGGGGGTTGGACGGCCCGGCCATGTTACGCACCACGCTGGACAGGTCGAAGCGGAGCACTCGCTCGTACACGACCTGCGCCAGATCGTCCGACCACAGCCCGGTCTGTCGGGCATAGCATTCCACCAGGCGTACCTGCTCGTCTTCGCGACCGGTCAGGCGCAGGTAATCGAGGGTCTGCTGGTCGATGGAAAACATCGCCGCCGTCGCGCCGTACTCCGGCGCCATGTTGGAAATGGTCGCCCGGTCGCCCAGGGTCAGGCTCGACGCGCCTTCGCCGTAGAATTCCAACCAGGCGCCCACCACTTTCTGTGCACGCAGAAACTCGGTCAGCGCCAGCACCACATCGGTGGCGGTGATGCCCGGCTGGCGGCGGCCGGTCAGTTCGACGCCAATGATGTCCGGCAAGCGCATCCATGAAGCGCGGCCCAGCATCACGTTCTCCGCTTCCAGCCCGCCGACGCCGATGGCGATCACGCCCAGCGCATCCACATGGGGCGTATGGCTGTCGGTGCCGACCAGCGTGTCCGGGAACGCGACCGAACCCAGGACCTGCACCACCGGCGACATTTTCTCCAGATTGATCTGGTGCATGATGCCATTGCCCGGCGGGATGACTTCGACGTTCTTGAACGCCAGTTTGGTCCAGTCGATGAAATGGAAGCGGTCTTCGTTGCGGCGGTCTTCGATGGCGCGGTTTTTCTCGAACGCCTGGGGGTCGTTTCCGCCGCATTCCACCGCCAGCGAGTGATCGACGATCAGTTGCACCGGCACCACCGGATTGACCAGCGCCGGGTCACCACCCTGCGAGGCGATGGCATCGCGCAAACCGGCCAGGTCCACCAGCGCGGTCTGGCCCAGGATGTCGTGGCACACGACTCGGGCCGGGAACCACGGGAAGTCCAGGTCGCGGCGTCGCTCGATCAGTTGCCTGAGGGATGCGTTAAGGGTCGCCGGATCACAGCGACGCACCAGATTTTCCGCCAGCACCCGCGAGGTGTAGGGCAAGGTGTCGTAGGCGCCGGGCTTGAGCGCTTCGACCGCCGCACGGGCATCGAAATAATCCAGCGGCGTACCGGGAAGCGGCTTGCGAAAGTCAGTGTTCATTGCGGGACTCGATCACGGTGAAATCGGAAATGAGCGGGGCGTTCTTCAGTGACGCCCCTGCCCTTGGATAACCGGCAGCTTTCATTTGCCCGGTGGATGGGAAACCTGGTCGTCACGAGCAGGCTCCCTCCCACGGGACAGCGGCAGTGTTCAGCGCTGTGAGAGGGCAATGAACTTGCGCTGCTCGACACCGACGTACTCGGCGCTCGGGCGGATGATGCGGTTGTTGGCGCGCTGCTCGAACACGTGGGCCGCCCAGCCGGTCAGCCGCGAACAGACAAAGATCGGCGTGAACAGTTTGGTCGGGATGCCCATGAAGTGGTACGCCGAGGCGTGATAGAAATCGGCGTTGGGAAACAGCTTCTTCTGTTCCCACATGACCTTGTCGATGGCCTCGGAAACCGGAAACAGCACCGTGTCGCCCGCTTCATCGGCGAGCTGTTTCGACCAGCCCTTGATGACCTCATTGCGCGGGTCCGATTCCTTGTAGATCGCGTGGCCGAAACCCATGATCTTTTCCTTGCGTTCCAGCATGCCGAGGGTGCCTTGAGTGGCTTCTTCGGCCGAGGCGAAACGCTGGATCATTTCCATCGCCGCTTCGTTGGCGCCGCCATGCAACGGGCCGCGCAGGGTGCCGATGGCGGCGGTGACGCAGGAGAACAGGTCGGACAGGGTCGAGGCACAGACCCGCGCCGTGAAGGTCGAGGCGTTGAACTCGTGTTCGGCGTAGAGAATCAGTGAGACGTCCATGACCTTGCGGTGCAGGTCGCTGGGGGATTTGTCGAGCAGCAGGTGCAGGAAATGCCCGGCGATGGACGCTTCCTCGGTGGTGCAGTCGATGCGCTTGCCGTCATGGCTGAAGCGATACCAGTAGCACATGATCGCCGGGAAGGCCGCCAGCAGCCGGTCAGTGGCGTCGCGTTGCTGGTCGAAGCTGCGCTCCGGTTCCAGGGTGCCGAGCATCGACGCGCCGGTGCGCATCACGTCCATCGGATGGGTGTCGGCGGGAATGCGCTCCAGTACTTCTTTCAAAGCCTGGGGCAAATCCCGCAGGCCCTTGAGACGCTTCAGGTAATCGTCCAGTTGCGACTGGGTAGGCAACTCGCCATAAAGCAGCAGGTAAGCGACCTCTTCGAAACGCGCTTCGGCAGCCAGTTCGCGAACGTCGTAGCCGCGATAGGTCAGCCCGGCGCCGGCCATGCCCACCGTAGACAACGCCGTCTGCCCGGCCACCTGCCCGCGCAGACCGGCACCACTCAATACTTTTGCTTCAGCCATTGCATTCTCCAGTTCTTGAAATTGTCGGGAATCGGCTAGTCGGATCATTCGTCACTGCAGGAGCCACCTTGGTGGCGCAGGGACCGTTACATACGCAGCAAATTCGTTGACAAAAAATGACGTCATCGCGGCAAGCACGCTCCTACCGTTCAGGTCAGCCTTTCTTCTGCGCAAACAGCGCATCGAGCTTCTGTTCAAAATCGTGATAGTCGATGGCGTCGTATAGCTCCATGCGCGTCTGCATGGTGTCGATGACGTTCTTTTGCGTGCCGTCGCGACGGATGGCGCCGTAGACATTTTCGGCGGCCTTGTTCATCGCACGGAATGCCGATAAAGGATAGAGCACCAGAGAAACGTCGGCCTCGCGCAGCTGGTCCACGGTGAACAGCGGCGTGGCGCCGAATTCGGTGATGTTGGCCAGGATCGGTACGCCTGCGCGGTTGGCGAACTGTTTGTACATCGCCAGTTCGGTGATGGCTTCGGGGAAGATCATATCGGCACCGGCTTCGATACAGGCCGCCGCCCGCTCCAGCGCCGACTCCAACCCTTCCACGGCCAGCGCGTCGGTGCGCGCCATGATCACGAAGCTGTCGTCGCTGCGGGCATCGACGGCTGCCTTGATGCGGTCGACCATTTCCTGCTGCGAAACGATTTCCTTGTTAGGCCGATGGCCGCAGCGCTTGGCACCTACCTGATCCTCGATATGGATCGCCGCCGCGCCGGCCTTGATCATCGAGCGCACCGTGCGCGCCACGTTGAAGGCCGACGAGCCAAACCCGGTGTCCACGTCCACCAGCAGCGGCAGGTCGCACACGTCGGTGATGCGTCGCACGTCGGTCAGCACGTCATCCAGGCCGGTAATGCCCAGGTCCGGCAAACCCAGGGAACCGGCCGCCACGCCACCGCCGGACAGGTAGATCGCTTTGAAGCCCGCCCGTTTCGCCAGCAAGGCATGGTTGGCATTGATCGCCCCTACCACCTGCAACGGGTGTTCGCTGGCCACCGCATCACGGAAGCGCTGGCCGGGAGTTTTATTGTCGTGACTCATGGTTCACCTCGGTCGGGAGCCGTCTGGTAATGACGCTCGATGTTGCGACGTGAGGCGCCGATATGGCGGCGCATCAGCAGTTCGGCCAGTTCGCCGTCGCGGTCGGCGATGGCGTCGAGAATCCGGTGGTGTTCGGCAAACGCCTGGCGTGGCCGGTTAGGGGTCGTGGAAAACTGGATGCGATACATGCGCACCAGTTGGTACAGCTCGCCGCACAACATCTGGCTCAACGTGCGATTGCCGCTGCCCTGGATGATCCGATAATGGAAGTCGAAGTCGCCTTCCTGCTGGTAATAGCCGACCCCGGCCTGAAATGCCGCATCGCGTTCGTGGGTGTCCAGGACTTGGCGCAGTTCGTCGATCTGGGCTTGAGTCATGCGTTCGGCGGCCAGCCGGCAGGCCATGCCTTCGAGGTATTCGCGGATTTCGTACAACTCGATCATTTCCCCATGGCTCAGCGAAACCACGCGAGCGCCGACATGAGGCACGCGCACCACCAGGCGCAAGCCTTCCAGGCGGTGGATGGCTTCGCGCAGCGGCCCACGACTGATGCCGTAGGTGCGCGCCAGTTCCGGCTCGGAAATCTTGCTGCCGGGCGCGATCTCGCCTTTGACGATGGCCGACTGGATACGACGAAACACATTTTCAGACAGAGTTGCCGAATCGTCCTGTGTGCCCGCCAGATTCTGTAGCTCGCTGAACATTGTCGACACCCTTGTGATTCACCACGGCAAAACTAGTCAAATATGGCTCTGTCGTCAAAGAAAATACGCCGACTGTCGACAATCGTCTAATAGCTGGCCGAATAAGCGGCCAGCCTTCACAGGGAAGTTTCCTACGCATTACTGCACCAGTCGCACAACTGGCGCCAGAAAAACCCCATGCTAGAATGCTGCCGCTTTCGCGGGGGCGCCGTTGTTTCACCGCCCTCGGCCTTTCGCCGGCCTTGTCATCGGGCGCGTGTCGAGGCCAGTCGCCCGTTTGCCGCCCGTTCATTACCTTTTTTGCCCGAATGCGCCCACCGCGCCAGGATCTATGAGACTCACATTCTTCCCCGCCCTGCTCTGCCTGCTTTTTCTGCCCGCCCTGGGGTTCGCCGCCAGCAAGACCGTCTATGGCTTGAACGAATACGCCAGGCTCAGCGATATCGATCTGGAGGTTGCTGCCAAGCTCGACACCGGCGCCAAGACCGCCTCGCTGAGCGCCCGGGACATCAAGCATTTCAAGCGCGATGGCGAGAGCTGGGTGCGTTTCTATCTGGCGATCGACGACCGCCACGCGCACCCCATCGAACGGCCGTTGGCCAGGGTCAGCAAGATCAAGCGCCGGGCCGACGATCTGGACCCTGACGAGGACCAAAAGTACAGCGCCCGGCCGGTCATCAGCCTGCAGGTGTGCATGGGTGAAACTTTACGCACCATAGAAGTGAACTTGACCGACCGAAGTGCTTTCCAATACCCGCTCCTGATCGGCTCCGAGGCGCTCAAGCACTTCGATGCGCTGGTTGACCCAAGCCTTAAATACGCAGCAGGCAAGCCCGGCTGCGCTTCCGTCGCTCAAAACGCAGAGTAAAACCATGCGCGCTCTTACGCTCCATCTGAAAATCCTGATCACTGTGCTGGTGACCCTGGGCATCGCGATCACGGCTTACCAGATAGTCGCGCTCGGCATTCCCGTGAGCGAAGAAGAAACCGACGATTTGTGGAACATCGATGCCAAGGTCGAGTTCGTTGCCAACCCCAAGGATTCGGTGAAGATCCAGATGTTCGTGCCACCTCTGGCCCACGACTACATCAGTCTCAACGAAAGCTTCATTTCCAATAACTACGGGGTCAGCGTCAACCGTGCCGACGGCAACCGTCGTGTCACCTGGTCGACCCGGCGCGCCACCGGCAACCAGACGCTTTACTACCGTCTGGTGCTGACCAAGCGCTATACCGGCGACAAGCCCAAGGTCAAAGGCCCGATCTTCCGCGACAGCCTGCCGGTCGAGGGGCCGGAGAAAATCGCTGCGGAGGCGCTGCTGGCGCCGATACGCCAGCATTCGGCGGATGTCGAGACCTTCATCACCGAAGCCATCAAGCGGGTCAATAACCTCAACGACGACAACGTCAAGCTGCTGCTGGGCGGCGACACCTCGGCCTCGAAGAAAGCCCAGATCACCGAACTGTTGCTGTCCATCGCCCATGTGCCGATGGAAAAGGCCCACACCATTCGCTTGATCGCCGACCAGCCACAGACACCGGAACTGTGGCTGCGCAGCTTCAACGGCAAGGAATGGCTGTACTTCAACCCGGACACCGGCGAAGCCGGCCTGCCCGAGGACCGGCTGCTGTGGTGGACTGGCGAAGAAAGCCTGGTCACCGCCGAAGGTGGCAGGAAAGTGCAGGTCAATTTCAGCCTCAACAACAGCGAAATGAACGCCATGCGTCTGGCCAAGCTGACCGACGAAAGCACCGACGCAGACTTTTTGTCCTACTCGCTCTACGGCCTGCCGCTGCAGACCCAGCAGACGTTCATGATCATGGTGATGATCCCCATCGGCGTGCTGGTCATCCTGGTCCTGCGCAACCTGATCGGCCTGCAGACCCTGGGCACCTTCACACCGGTGCTGATCGCCCTGGCGTTCCGGGAAACCCAGCTGGGCTTCGGCATTGCGCTGTTCACGGTGATCACCGCACTGGGCCTGTCGCTGCGTTCGTACCTGGAACACCTCAAGTTGCAGATGCTGCCGCGCCTGTCGGTAGTGCTGACCTTCGTGGTGGTGCTGATCGCCGCCATCAGCCTGTTCAGCCACAAGCTGGGCCTTGAGCGCGGCCTGTCGGTGGCGCTGTTCCCGATGGTGATCCTGACCATGACCATCGAGCGGCTGTCCATCACCTGGGAAGAACGCGGCGCCAGCCATGCGATGAAAGTCGCCATCGGCACGCTGTTCGCCGCTTCCCTGGCGCACCTGATCATGAGCGTCCCGGAACTGACCTACTTCGTATTCACCTTCCCGGCCGTATTGCTGGTGCTGGTCGGCTTCATGCTGGCGATGGGCAGATACCGCGGCTATCGCCTGACCGAACTGATGCGCTTCAAGGCGTTCCTCAAAGAGGAACAGGCCAAGTGATCGGCTGGTGGAAGACCTGGAAGGCACTGGAAGCCAAGGGCATCATGGGCATCAACCGGCGTAATGCCGACTATGTGCTCAAGTACAACAAGCGCAGCCTGTACCCGATCGTGGATGACAAGATCATCACCAAGGAACGGGCGATCCAGGCCGGCATTCATGTGCCGGAAATGTACGGGGTGATCTCCACCGAGAAGGAAATCGACCGCCTCGACGAAATTCTCGGCGGACGCAGCGACTTCGTCATCAAACCGGCACAGGGCGCCGGCGGTGACGGCATTCTGGTGGTTGCCGACCGGTTCGAGGAACGCTACCGCACGGTGTCCGGGCGCATCATCAGCCACGATGAGATCGAGCATCAGGTGTCCAGCATCCTGACCGGCCTGTATTCCCTGGGCGGGCACCGCGACCGGGCGCTGATCGAGTATCGGGTCAAGCCTGACCCGATCTTCAAGAGCATCAGCTATGAAGGCGTGCCGGACATCCGCATCATTGTGCTGATGGGCTACCCGGTCATGGCGATGCTGCGCCTACCGACCCGACAGTCCGGCGGCAAGGCCAACCTGCACCAGGGCGCCATCGGCGTGGGTGTGGACCTGGCCACCGGCGTTACCCTGCAAGGCACCTGGCTGAACAACATCATCAGCAAGCATCCGGACACCACCAATGCGGTGGACGGCGTGCAGTTGCCGACCTGGGACGGCTTCATGAAGCTTGCCGCCGAATGCTACGAGCTGTGCGGCCTGGGTTATATCGGCGTGGACATGGTGCTGGACGAAGACAAAGGCCCGCTGATCCTGGAGCTCAACGCCCGTCCCGGCCTGAATATCCAGATCGCCAACGACTGCGGGCTGACGCACCGGACCCAGGCCGTCGAAGCGCGGCTGGAAGAGCTGGCGCGCAACGGGGAGCAGGAAACACCTGAGCAACGCCTGAAGTTCGTGCAGGAAACGTTCGGACATGTGGGCCTCTAGCCGCTGCTGATCGGCCGACACTTCATGACGATCAGCCAGGTTGCGGCTAGGACTCAGGGGCCAGTGGGATTACAATCGCCGACCTCTTAACGTCGACCGCCTTTACGAATGCCGATCTGTAGCCTGCATCCCTTGCCGTATTCAGCTGACCCTGCCGAATACTTTCTGCGCATCCGACACGCACCCGGCGCCGTACTGCTGGACAGCGGTCGTCCGGGCGCGGATCGCGGCAGGTTTGATCTGCTCAGCGCCTGGCCTGTGGACCAGCTGGCTGTCGAGGCAGACGAATCAGGTGCGGCGTTTCTTCAGCGTCTGCGCGACAGCCTCGCTGGCCTGGGCGAGGCACAGTTACCCGCAGGCAGCGAGCTGCCGTTTGCCGGTGGCTTGATCGGTTATCTGGGCTACGACCTGGGCCGACGCCTTGAACCGCTGCCGGAACGGGCCATCGACGATCTGCGGCTGCCGGATGCACGCCTGGGCTTGTACGCCTGGGCGGTCATTACCGACCATCATGCCCGCACCACGCAGCTGGTCTGCCACCCTTGCGTTGCCGAGGCCGACAAGCGTCGCCTGCTGGGGTTATTCGCTCAGCCGGCCGATCGCCAACCGGCAGCGTTCGAACTGACCGGCCCATTCAGAGCCGACCTCAGCCCCGAACAATACCGCGCCGCATTCGACAAGATTCAGGGCTACATTCAGGCCGGCGATTGCTATCAGGTCAACTTCGCGCAACGCTTTCAGGCCAATTGCCAGGGCGATCCATGGGCGGCGTACACCGCGTTGCGAGCGGCCTGCCCGACACCGTTTTCCGGCTTCATGCCGCTGCCGGACGGCGGCGCGGTGTTGAGCCTGTCGCCGGAGCGCTTCGTTCGGGTCAGCGACCGGCAGGTGGAAACACGCCCGATCAAAGGCACACGTTCCCGTGGCCGCGACGCTATCGAAGACGCCGCGCTGGCCGAAGAATTGCTCGCCAGCCCCAAGGACCGCGCGGAAAACCTGATGATCGTCGACCTGCTGCGCAACGATCTGGGTCGCAGTTGCCGGATCGGCTCGGTGACGGTGCCGGAGCTGTTCAGCCTGGAAAGCTACCCCAACGTGCATCATCTGGTCAGCAGCGTGACCGGCGAGCTGGCGGCTGACCACGACGCGCTGGACCTGATCGGCGGCAGCTTCCCCGGCGGCTCGATCACGGGCGCGCCGAAGATCCGCGCCATGCAGATCATTGACGAACTGGAACCGACACGCCGAGCGCTGTATTGCGGCTCGCTGCTGTACCTGGACGTGCGCGGCGAGATGGACAGTTCCATCGCCATCCGCAGCCTGCTGGTCAAGGACGGCCGCATTTGCTGCTGGGGCGGCGGCGGTATCGTCGCCGACTCGGACTGCGAAGCCGAATACCAGGAAACCTTCACCAAGGTGCGGGTGCTGATGGAGACGCTGGAAAACCTGTAGCCATGGTTTTTGGCGTCTGCCAATACGCGTTCGCCAGCAGGCTGGCTCCCTGCACGCTCCATGCATGCCCCCACAATAGAAAGCCTCGATTTGTTACCATAGCCGCCACTACGAGCGCTTGAAGCGCCACTCTGTACTTAGGAAGCCGCCTGATGAGCCAACCTTTCGACGTCGCCGAACTGGCCGCGACGTACGCCAACAAGTCCCCCCAGGACATTCTGAAACTGGCCTTCGAACACTTCGGTGACGATCTGTGGATTTCGTTCAGCGGAGCCGAAGACGTGGTGCTGGTGGACATGGCCTGGAAACTCAACAAGAACGTCAAGGTGTTCAGCCTGGACACCGGCCGCCTGCATCCGGAAACCTACCGCTTCATCGAGCAGGTTCGCGAGCACTACAAGATCGACATCGAGATCATGACGCCCGACCAGCGCCTGCTCGAACCCCTGGTCAAGGAAAAGGGCCTGTTCAGTTTTTACCGCGACGGTCATGGCGAGTGCTGCGGGATTCGCAAGATCGAACCGCTGCGCCGCAAGCTGTCGACGGTGAGAGCCTGGGCCACCGGCCAACGCCGCGACCAGAGCCCCGGCACCCGCAGCGCGGTGGCGGCCCTGGAAATCGACAGCGCCTTCTCCACGCCGCAACGTACGCTCTACAAGTTCAACCCGCTGGCGCAGATGACCAGCGAGGAAGTCTGGGGCTATATCCGCATGCTGGAGCTGCCGTACAACAGCCTGCATGAACGCGGCTTCATCAGCATCGGCTGCGAGCCCTGCACCCGGCCGGTACTGCCCAACCAGCACGAACGCGAAGGTCGCTGGTGGTGGGAAGAGTCGACGCAGAAGGAATGCGGATTGCACGCGGGGAATCTGATCGCACGGCAGCCGGGCTGAGCTACAAGCTACAAGCTACAAGCTGGGGCGTATGGCCCTGACTTGGAGCTTGCAGCTTGAAACTTGCCTCTGCTTTCTAATGCACCGGCAGCTCGACATCCTGGAACAGTTCTTCAAGCTCCTGTCGGTTATGGCAATGGATCGCCTTGGCCATGACTTCACGGGTCAGGTGCGGGGCGAATTTCTCGATGAAGTCGCACATGAAGCCACGCAGGAATGTCCCGCGTCGGAAAGCAATTTTGGTGACACTGGATTCGAACAGTTCGCTGGCATCGAGTATCACCAGGTCGCTGTCCAGTTCCTCGTCCACCGCCATCCTGGCGACGATACCCACCCCCAGATTCAACCGCACGTAAGTCTTGATCACGTCCGCGTCGGCGGCGGTGAACACGACCTTGGGCACCAGGCCCCGATGGCTGAAGGCTTCATCGAGCTTGGAACGACCGGTGAACCCGAACACGTAGGTGACGATCGGGTATTCGGCCAGCAGTTCCAGGGTCAGCTTCGGCACCTTGGTCAGGGGATGACCCTGAGGCACCACGACGCAGCGGTTCCAGCGATAGCACGGCATCATGACCAGATCGCCGAACTGCTCCAGCGCCTCGGTGGCGATGGCGAAGTCCACGGTGCCGTCAGCCGCCATTTCGGCGATCTGCATGGGCGAGCCCTGATGCATGTGCAACGCAACGTCCGGATACTGCCTGATGAAGTTGCTGATGACAGGCGGCAGCGCATAGCGCGCCTGCGTATGGGTGGTTGCAATCGATAATGTGCCCTTTTTCTCGTTGGAGAATTCCTGGGCGATTTGCTTGATGCTTTCGACCTTGCGCAAAATCTCACCGGCCGTGGTGATGATGCGCTCGCCTGCCGGCGTGACCCGGGTCAGGTGCTTGCCGCTGCGGGCAAAGACTTCGACCCCCAACTCGTCCTCGAGCAAGCGGATCTGCTTGCTGATGCCGGGCTGAGAGGTATAGAGGCTTTGTGCCGTCGCGGAAACGTTGAGGTCGTGGTGCGCCACTTCCCAAATGTAGCGCAATTGTTGGAGCTTCATATGTATCCCTCAAAGCAGATAAACCCTAGGGGCATCAGCGACGGTATATAACTGGATTAATGGTGCGATGAATTCTACTAGAACTATTTATCACCTTTGTGAGGCGATTACACGCTCCATTTCACCAAATCCCTTCAAACGAACCTTCGCTCTACCCTCGCCCTCTGTTCTGCATCATGGGCACCATGTAAACCGGTACATCGGAAAGCTGCAAAATCCTGGCGGCCGTACGTCCGATCGACTCGCCCTCTTTCGCCTGATGGGTATGACTTCCCACCACCAGCAAATCCACAGCCAGTTCCCGGGCCTGCTCAAGGATCACACTGGAAGGTTCTCCCTGAACGACTCGCACTGTGCGGATGAAAGACAGATCCTTGTGGCCTTCACCCAGTTCCTCACGAAACCCGTCGAGCATCCTTTGCTCTATTCCATCCATGAACGCACCTACGCCACTGCTGTGAAGGTCGTGCCAGGCGTCCTCGCCCAGGTAGCTCTGCAGCACCGACTCGGCGAACAGCCCCATGGGTTCAACGACGTGGACGACATAGAGTTCGGCACTGAAGGTTCGAGCCAGCGCCAACGCGTGTTGCGTGACATACGGCGCATACAGACCCAGGTCTGTGGCATACAGCATCGAACGAATCATGTGACCTCCCGGACTGCCTGAATGGCGGAGATTGATTCAGCTTAGCAGTGCGCTCACATCAGGGACGGCGGTGAACTTGCGCCCCGTCTCATCACAGCTTTATTTCGTTGCTGACCCCGTGGGGAACATGGCCGGTGGCTACGACCTCACGAGCCAGCTCGCAATGTCCTGGCTGATCGTCGAAGAACACATCGGCGGCGAAGGCTTCGAGAAACGCCGATTTGCGCAGGCCGCCGAGAAACAGCGACTCGTCGAGCCGGATGTCCCACTCGCGCAGGGTGCGGATGACCCGCTCATGCGCCGGTGCCGAACGGGCGGTGACCAGGGCGGTCCGGATCGGGCAGCTTTGTTCGGGGAATTCGCGCTGCAGGCGGTTCAAGGCGGCCAGGAAAGGTTTGAACGGCCCACCGCGCAACGGTTCGCGGGCCGACTCGCGTTCGCTGGCCTGGAACGCCGCCAGCCCGCCGGTCTGGTAGACCCGTTCGGAATCATCGGAAAACAGCACGGCGTCACCGTCGAAGGCGATGCGCAGCTCGGCGGTAGCTGCACGTCGCGCACCGCCGGACAAAATGGTCGCCGCCGCGAACCCCGCATCCAAGGCACTGCGCACGTCGTCGGCGTGGGTGGACAGAAACAGATGGCAGCCGAAGGCCGCCAGGTACGGATAAGGACTGCGGCCACCGGCGAACGCCGCGCGACTGATATCCAGCCCATGGTGCGCAATGGAGTTGAATACCCGCAGGCCGGTGTCGGCACTGTTGCGCGATACCAGCACCACTTCCACCCGCGCCTCGCCCAGACTGGCATTGAGGCTCAGGAGCTTTTCCACCAGAAGATACGCATCGCCAGGCTCGAGAAACTCGTCCTCGTGCTCGATCTGGTACTGACGGTAGGCTTCGACCCCGTCCCTCATGTACACCGCGTGGCTGTCACGCAGATCGAATAGCGCACTGGAGGAAATGGCCACCACCAGTTTTCGTTCATCAACCGTTGCCATGAACCGTCCTCCTGTTCATCCAAGGCCCCTCAGGGCAGTTCTTCCGCAGGCTGGTTCAAGGCAAGCTCCAGTGCCCGATTCAGTGCCGTGGCGTCGAGGGTCGAGCGCATCGCGCCGAAGAAAGCGCCGTCGCGCACCACGAACAATGCCGGCAGGTGAAACACTTCATAGCGCTGCACGGCGCCGCCGCTTTCCTGCGCATCGACCCAGCACAGCCGTTCGACCGCCAGCGCCAGGCGCGGCAGGTGCTCACGGGCCCAACGGCAGCTCGCACAGCCGGCGCTGGTGAAAATCACCAGCGATGTACCGGGCAGATCGAGCAACTGATGGTCGATGTCAAAGTCACTCAACTGCAACTGGTCCAAGAAAGCGTCCTCGATAATGGCCGTACACTATCCTTCGACAAGAGGCCGGTTGCAAATCCGGACGGGCCGACCTGCCAGGCCCGGCCCGACTGTCGGCGCATCGTCTGGCCGCGTTTGCCCATTGTAGAAACACCGGGTAACGCGCTAAGGTTCGGCTCCCCGCTGCGCTCAAACCTGCCGGGCACCGCCGCACGGGGATACCGTTGGCGGCCCGTACCCGTGACCTGATGAGTAACACATGGCCGATTTACCGATTGACGACCTCAACGTCGCTTCCAATGAGACGCTGATCACTCCCGATCAGCTCAAGCGCGAGATCCCGCTCACCGACGCTGCGTTGCAGACCGTCAGCCAGGGCCGCGAAGTGATCCGCAACATCCTCGACGGCAACGATCATCGCCTGTTCATCGTGATCGGGCCGTGCTCGATCCACGACCTCAAGGCCGCCAAGGAATACGCCGAGCGCCTCAAGGCCCTGGCCGCCGAGGTGTCCGACACGTTGTATCTGGTCATGCGCGTGTATTTCGAAAAGCCGCGTACCACCGTGGGCTGGAAAGGCCTGATCAACGACCCGTACCTGGATGACTCCTTCAAGATTCAGGATGGCCTGCACATCGGTCGCCAGTTGCTGCTGGACCTGGCGGAAATGGGCCTGCCCACCGCCACCGAAGCATTGGACCCGATCTCCCCGCAATACCTGCAGGACCTCATCAGCTGGTCGGCCATCGGTGCGCGCACCACCGAATCCCAGACGCATCGGGAAATGGCTTCGGGCCTGTCCTCGGCGGTCGGCTTCAAGAACGGCACCGACGGCGGCCTGACCGTGGCGATCAATGCCCTGCAATCGGTTTCCAGCCCGCACCGGTTCCTGGGCATCAACCAGGAAGGCGGCGTTTCGATCGTGACCACCAAAGGCAATGCCTACGGTCACGTGGTGCTGCGCGGCGGCAACGGCAAGCCCAACTATGATTCGGTCAGCGTCGCGCTGTGCGAGCAGGCCCTGAACAAGGCCGGCATCCGCCCCAACATCATGGTCGACTGCAGCCACGCCAACTCCAACAAGGACCCTGCCCTGCAGCCGCTGGTCATGGAAAACGTCGCCAACCAGATCCTGGAAGGCAACGAGTCCATCATCGGCCTGATGGTTGAAAGCCATTTGAACTGGGGTTGCCAGGCGATTCCCAAGGATCTGTCGGAACTCAAGTACGGCGTTTCCATCACCGATGCCTGCATCGACTGGGAAAGCACCGAGACCACCCTGCGCAGCATGCATGCCAAGCTCAAGAATGTCCTGCCCAAGCGCAAACGCGACTGAACGATCAGGCGGTAAGAGGGTGCTTACAAAATAGGCGAACGAAGGCAAGACAAGTCGAAATCGCTCAAAAAAGCGCAGTTTACATAGAGTAAATGAGCATTTTTAGGGCGGTTTCAACGCAATAATTGGCGAGTGCAGCCATTTTGTAGACACCCTCTAACGAAAACGCCGGGCAAAAGCCCGGCGTTTTTCATGGTGTGGCCGTGTGGTCAGATCTTGGCGGCCTGCCGCTGATGACGCTCCATGTAGCGCTCGACGTAGGAGCACGACGGAATCACGGTGTAGCCCATGCTGTCGGCGTAGTTCAAGGCACGTTCGGTGAGCGCGGCGGCCACGCCCCGACCACGCAGTGCATCGGGAACGAAAGTCCGATAGAAGTCCAGGGTCTGCTTACCCAGGTCCATGTAAGTCAGATAGGCGCGATGGCCGTCGATATTGACTTCGAATTGATGACCACTCTGGTCATGGTGGATGGACAACGCCTCGCTCATCACTTCTCCTCGCGGGTCTTGGAATTGGACCCTACCTTACCGATCTTTTTCCGGCGAAGGAACATCTACGCCACCCCGTGCCTGTCTGGACACCGAGAAGAGCACGCTGATCTCAATGAAGAGCACCTCTGAATAGTAGGCGTCATTGAGGAACATGCTCAAGCGGCGTCGGCCCGAAAAGTCATGACCGAACATCCGATTGCATTTGGGTTGAACCAGATCCCGCCGAATGCTGTCGACTGAGACGCCTGTAAAGAGTGGAAGTCACTGCAGTTTCCAGGCACCGTCAACGTGCCGCTGCGGGTGAGCGATACGAAGGTGCCGGATCGGGTGCGCGAGGGCCGGCATGGCGTCGCAAGTACCCGTTCTGCAAGGACTTGCAACCCGCCGGCACCCGGGAGCCACGCCGTCGTCGGGCGTGCGGCCGAGGCACTTGCGGCAAGGTGGATAGTTTTTAGACAGACTGGATGAGAAGTAACGCGGAACTCTTTCAAACCCAAGAAATTTGTTCGCTTCTTGCGCTTCGTCAGTTTACTTACTACAAACAATGGGTACTATGTACGCCGGTCATTTTCTCAGTTTCGAGAGGTGACTAACTCGAAGAAAAAGTCCTTGAAGGGGAACACGATGAACAACGTTCTGAAATTCTCTGCTCTGGCTCTGGCCGCAGTTCTGGCCACCGGTTGCAGCAGCGTCTCCAAAGAAACCGAAGCTCGTCTGACTGCTACCGAAGACGCAGCAGCTCGTTCGCAAGCTCGTGCTGATGAAGCCTACCGCAAAGCTGACGAAGCTCTGGCTGCTGCTCAGAAAGCTCAGCAAACTGCTGACGAAGCCAACGAGCGCGCTCTGCGCATGTTGGACAAGGCTAGCCGCAAGTAATCCCCCGGGATTATCGAAAAGCCGATCCGCCTAGGCGGGTCGGCTTTTTTTTCGTCTACAGATTGAGGTGCGAAGCCGGAAAATGGGCATATCCGTTATCCGGGTGACTGTGCTTATGGCTCCGGCCCTTACGGCCGGCCTACTTTGTTTTCGCACAAAGTAGGCATAGGCATTGCTCCCAGCTCCGGGGGCCGTGCTGCAAAGGGCCGTCCCGGCCCGCAGCACCAACTCGGCATCCATGCCTCGTTTCCCCCTGCGCAACGCCTCCACTCGGCCTGCACACGTCGCGATCGGCGGCGCCTGAGCCGTCGCGGCGAAGAGCAAAAGCCAAGGCCTGGGCGCCGTATCTGCCGCTGCAATCGTGACTGACACGCCGCCATCGCCAGCAAGCTGCCTCCTACAAAGCGCGCCGTATTACTGAAACATCACCGCCGGATCGCCCGCAGTCGTGGTCGCGGTACCCGGAACGGCAATTTCCACTGGCATGCCGTCTTCGGCTGCCACTACGTCCCGCACCAGATCCCAGTTCATGCGCAGGTTGTTCGCCAGGTCTTCCCGCTTGAGCAAGGCGTTGATCACCGCCGTGTGCTTGTCCACCACCGACGGATTGCCCAGGTCGTCCAGCGGGGTGTGGGCTTCGAGGAAAATCTTGCCGCCACTGATGCCGAACTTGTATGGCTCGCTGATGATTCGCACCGTGGTGCCTACCGGCGCCATGTCGGCCAGTTCCAGCACGTTGTTGTTGTACATGCGGAAGCAGCCGTGGCTGGTGCGCATGCCGATACCGAATTTCTTGTTCGAACCGTGGATCAGGTACCCGGACATGCCCAGGCCGAACTTGAACGGCCCCAGTGGGTTGTCCGGCCCGGCCGGTACCACGTTGGGCAACGGATCACCGTCGGCGGCGTGTTCGGCCTTGATCGAAGCCGGTGGTGTCCAGGTCGGGTTCGGCGTCTTGGCAGTGATTTTGGTCACGCCGATCGGCGAGCCCCAGCCTTCACGCCCCACACCCAGCGGATAGGTATGCACTACGTTCTGCCCCTTGGGGTAGTAGTACATCCGGTATTCGGAGAGGTTGATGACGATCCCTTCGCGCGGACCGGGCGGCAGGATGAAACGGGTCGGCAGCACGATGTCCTTGCCGGCGCCCGGCAGCCACGGATCGACACCGGGGTTGGCAGCGATCATTTCCAGATAGCCCAGGTCGTACTGCGTGCCCAGGTCGGCGAAGGTGTCTTCGTATTTGGCCTTGACCACCTGCACCTCGCCGATGATGTCTTCACCGGGCGGCGGCAGCGGAAATTCCAGTGCATTGACAGAGCCCGCTGCGCAGAGAGCAGCGATTGACAGGCAGCAGGTAACGGCTGGAATGCGCGACAACATCCTGGAACATCCTTCGGGTAAGCGGGGAAATGGGAAAGATGCGAGTGTACACGGCTGTCACTGGATCGGGGAAACTGCCCTCGGCCGGTGCCTACAGCTCGGGCCAGATCGGATTCATGCCCCGTCGCTGGGCATCGAGAATCGCCTTGCACAGCGGACAGAGGCGTTCGTCGCGCATGGCTTGAGGTTCGACGGCGGTCAGCTGGGGTTGCGCGGGCAACAGCGTGCCGCACAAGGTACGGTCGATGGAGCCGCCCAATTCCAGCTGACGAGCAATGACATGGACCCGGACTTCCTGGCAGGCGAAGAGGTCGAGCTGTTCATCAGGCTCGAGCAATTGATAAGCAAACAGGGACCAGGCGGGACGCGGCATGGGGGGCTCCAGATCGGGGGCGCCACCTTAGCCGAAAGCCCCCGCCTAGAAAAGCCTCAAAGCAGCGGTTTCAGGGTCGGCCAGACATTTTCCAGCAACTTGTCCTGCGCCGCCGCGGCCGGGTGCAGACCGTCGGCCTGCATCAGCCCCGGAACACCCCCGACACCATCAAGGAAAAACGGCACCAGCGGCACCTGTTTCTCTTGCGCCAGCGTGCTGTAGACCTCTTCGAACGCCTTGGTGTAGCGCGGCCCGTAGTTGGGCGGAATACGCATGCCCAGCAACAGCACCTTGGCGCCTGCCGCCCGCGAGCCATCGATCATCGAAGAAAGGTTTTGTTGCAATTGGGCAGGCAGCTGACCACGCAGGCCATCATTGCCGCCAAGCTCCAGGATCACCAGCTCAGGCTTATGCTCTGCAAGCAGCGCAGGCAGCCGCGCCTGGCCTCCGGCACTGGTATCGCCACTGATGGAAGCATTGACCACCTTGTCGTCGAAACCCTCCTGGCGCATACGCTCCTGCAGCTTGGTCACCCAACCTACACGGGTATCCAGGCCGAAAGCCGCGCTGATACTATCCCCAACGATCAACACCGTGCCCGCCACTGCGCCTTGTGACAACAGCAGCAACCCCAGGCCAGCACTTAAAAACCACGCACGCATCGGATTCTCCATGAGTGAAAGTATTCTCAGTGCCCAAAGCCTCAGTAAAGTCGTCCCCAGCACCGAAGGTGACCTGACTATCCTGCACGAACTCTCCCTGGAACTGAACAAGGGCGACACATTAGCTATCGTCGGCGCGTCGGGTTCCGGAAAATCCACCCTGCTGGGCCTGCTTGCCGGCCTCGATCTGCCCAGCGCAGGCGCGGTCATCCTGTCGGGCCGCAACCTCAGCCAACTCGATGAAGACCAGCGCGCCCGGGTGCGTGCCGAGCATGTCGGTTTCGTATTCCAGTCGTTCCAGTTGCTCGACAGTCTCAACGCGCTGGAAAACGTGATGCTGCCGATGGAGCTCGAAGGCCGCAAGGATGCGCGGGAGCGCGCCCGCACCTTGCTGGAACGCGTCGGCCTGGGCCAGCGCCTGACCCATACGCCTCGCCAGTTGTCAGGCGGCGAACAGCAACGCGTGGCCATCGCCCGCGCCTTCGCCGCCGATCCTGACGTGTTGTTCGCCGACGAACCCACCGGCAATCTGGACAGCCAGACCGGCGCAAAGATCAGTGACCTGCTGTTCGAACTGAACAAGGAGCGCCAGACCACCCTGGTGCTGGTGACCCACGACGAGCGCCTGGCCCATCGCTGCCGTCGCCTGATTCGTCTTGAAGGGGGCCGTCTGGTTGCCCCTCTGGAGCCTTGATGGCACGCCTGCCCTTTCTACGTCTTCTCAGCCTTGCCGGCCGCCAACTGGCGCGCGACGCCCGTGCCGGCGAACTGCGAGTGTTGTTCTTCGCCCTGCTGGTGGCCGTTGCCGCCAGCACCGCCATCGGTTATTTCGGCGCGCGCCTGAACAGCGCGATGATGCTGCGCGCCACCGAGTTTCTCGGCGCCGACCTGATCCTTGAAGGCTCAAGTCCGGCGCGACCGGAACAGGTCGAAGCCGGCGAAAGACTCAAGCTGGGTCACGCCCGCATCGTGATTTTCTCCAGCGTCATCGCCACCGACAACGGTATCCAGCTGGCCAGCGTCAAGGCCGTGGACGATGCCTATCCGTTGCGCGGCGAGCTGAAAAGCGCGCCGGACCTTTACCAGACCGAGCAGGTCGACAGCGGTCCGAAACCCGGCGAAGCCTGGGCCGAGGCGCGGCTGTTCCCGGCGGTGAATATCAAGATCGGCGATGAGATCGATGTCGGCGCCAAGACCCTCAAGCTGACCCGGGTGCTGACCTATGAACCGGATCGGGCGGGCAATTTCTACAGCCTGACGCCACGGGTGATGATCAACCAGCAGGATCTGGCCGCCACCAACGTGGTGCAGCCCGGCAGCCGGGTGACCTATCGGGAAATGTGGAGCGGCCCACCGCAAACCCTGGCGGCGTATCGCAAGGCCATCGAGCCGGGCCTGGAACCGCACCAGGAAATCAAGGACGCCCGGGACGGCAGCCAGCAGATCGGCGGCGCGCTGGGCAAGGCCGAGCGTTACCTGAACATGGCGAGCCTGGTGGCGGTGTTGTTGGCCGGCGTGGCGGTGGCGCTGTCGGCCGCTCGCTTCGCGGCCCGTCGCTACGATGCCAGTGCACTGCTGCGCTGTCTCGGCCTGTCGCGCGGTGAAGCGTTGACCCTGTTCAGCCTGCAACTGGCGATCATCGGCCTGCTGGCCAGCGTAAGCGGCGCCCTGTTGGGCTGGCTCGCCCAGCTGGGGCTGTTTGCCTTGTTGCAAGGCTTGCTGCCGGCCACGGTTCCGCCCGGCGGATTGATTCCGGCACTGGCCGGCATGGGCACGGGTCTGGTGGCGCTGGCCGGGTTCGCCCTGCCGCCGCTGGCTGCGTTGGGCCGCGTGCCGCCGCTGCGGGTATTGCGCCGCGACATGCTGCCGATTCCCGCCAGTTCGTGGCTGGTCTACGGCGCCGCGTTGCTGGCGCTGGGGTTGATCATGTGGCGCCTGAGCCTGGACCTGGTGCTCACCTTCGCCCTGCTCGGCGGCGGTGTAGTCGCCGCTCTGGTGCTGGGCAGTCTGTTGCTGGTGGCGCTCAACAGCCTGCGCCGCCTGCTCTCGGGTGCTTCGCTGCCATGGCGAATCGGCCTGGGCCAACTGTTGCGCTATCCACTGGCGGCTGCCGGTCAGTCCCTGGCCTTCGGCCTGATCCTGTTGTCCATGGGGCTGATTGCGCTGCTGCGCGGCGAACTGCTCGATACCTGGCAGAACCAGTTGCCCAAGGACGCGCCCAACTATTTCGTGCTCAACGTGCTGCCGGCGGAAAAAGATAATTTCGCCCAGACCCTGAGCCGCATTTCCCCTCACGCCGCCCCGCTCTATCCGGTGGTGCCCGGGCGCCTGACCAGCATCAACGACCAGCCGGTCGGCAACTTCGTGGTCAAGGATTCCCGAGGCGAAAACGCGACCCGTCGCGACCTGAGCCTGACCTGGGCGGCAGACTTGCCGGAAGGCAACACATTGACCGCCGGACACTGGTGGCAGGCCACCAATGGCGAGCCGACAGCCAGCGCGACGCCCGGTGTGTCGATCGAGAACAAGCTGGCCGAGAGCCTGCAGATCAAGATCGGCGACCGCCTGGGCTTCATCGTCGGCGGACTGACTCGCGAAGCGGTGGTCACCAGTCTGCGGGACGTGAACTGGGACACCTTCCAACCCAACTTCTTCATGATCTTCCAGCCCGGCACCCTGGCCGACCTGCCGACCACCTACCTGACCAGTTTCTATCTGCCGGCCGGCCAGGATCGGCAGATCGTCGAGCTGTCGCGGGCCTTCCCGGCGATCAGCATCCTCGGTGTCGAGGCCTTGCTGGCCCAGGTTCGCAGCATTCTGGATCAAGTGACACTGGCGGTGCAGTTCGTGCTGCTGTTCGTGCTGGCGGCGGGAATTGCGGTGCTGTTTTCCGGCTTGCAGGCGACGCTGGATGAACGCATTCGCCAGGGCGCATTGCTGCGTGCACTGGGCGCGGAACGGGCGTTGTTGATCAAGTCGCGACGGATCGAGTTCGGCCTGCTGGGCGCAGCCAGCGGTTTGCTGGCGGCACTGGGTTGTGAACTGGTGAGCCTGGTGCTGTACCGCTACGCCTTCTCCCTGGAATGGGCGCCGCACCCGTGGCTGTTGTTGCTGCCGGTGATCGGCGCATTGCTGGTAGGCGGTGCCGGCGTGTTCGGTACCCGACGTGCGTTGAACGCCAGCCCGTTGCAGGTGTTGCGGGAGGGGTAGAGTTCAGCGCAAGGACTATGGGAGGGAGCTTGCTCGCGACGTCGGTGTTACAGGCAGTAGATCTGTCAGGGCTGTACCGGCCTCGTCGCCAGCAAGCTGCCTCCCACAGAAGCCCGGCTCCCCCGACGGATCTCCATTCTGGGGCGTCAGGGTTATTTTTCGTAAACGATGCTATTCACAAACCACAACACCTCGCCGGTCGGGGTGTTGACGACCACTTCGTCGCCCACTTCCTTCTTCAGCAACGCCCTGGCCATGGGTGAGTCGATGGAGATGTAGTCGTTGCGACCGTAGATCTCGTCATAGCCGACCACCCGAAACCGCTTGGTCTCGCCCTCTTCGTTTTCGATTTCGACCCAGGCGCCGAAGAACACCCGGCCTTCCTGCTCCGGGGAATACGCCACCACGCGCATGTCTTCCAGACGTTTGCGCAGGTAACGCACCCGGCGGTCAATCTCGCGCAGCAGCTTCTTGTTGTACTGGTAATCGGCGTTCTCGCTGCGGTCACCCAGCGAGGCCGCCCAGGCGACTTTCTGCGTGGTGTCGGGGCGTTTCTCGCGCCACAGGTAGTCGAGCTCCTTTCTCAGCGCGTCATGGCCTTGCTGGGTGATGATCTTGGTGCTCGACATATATTCAGTGGACCTGGCAAACGAATCGGCAAACCGGGCTAGCGTCGCGCTACCTCATGTTTGATGCAACCGTCATGGTAAATCTTCTTGATGCTCTCGGGCTTGAGCCGCGACGGGCTATCGTAGGTCTGCTCGGTAATACCCAGCGCCATGGGGCGCATCCAGCTCTTGGGGAATTTGCGCGCCTGCAAACGCTGGCGTGCACCATACCGAGTGACACCGGCCAGCTTGGAGGCTTGCGCGTTTTTGGCGATGTCCGCGCCCCAGGTGCAGACATAACGCTGCTGCTCGGTAGCGCTGCGGGCCTGGGCCGCATACGAAATACTGACCAGCGCGACGCAGGCCACGGCATTGAACAGGATACGCATCCGTTGAATCACCTAATCCTTTGATAAGGCAAGGATTGTGGCAAGACGTTACGGACAGGTGGGCCAGCAAAATGCCTTCTCTGTCAGCCCAGCGCGATCAGCCCCTGACGGGCGATGCGGGTCAGGTGATGAATCACTTGCTCCACCTGTTCCGGCGCCGGTGACTGAACCACGGCCAGATCGAATTCATCATCGCGATACTGGCTCAGCGATTCGCGGCTGTCGACGAACTTGATCAGGAAGGCGTGCGGCCCGCTGCGGCGACGCGGCCAGCCATCGAGGTAGCGCAGCAGGGTCGGCTGATGGGTACCACCGAGAAGAATCTTCGGGTTCTTGCGGGACAGGACGGTGCTGATCGGGGACAGACGCAGAAGGGGGCGCAGGTTGTTCATGATGCGAGTCTCAGCCTCTATTGCTCCGCTGGGCAGCGGTGAGAGGCAACACCGAACCAACGTTTTAGCGGTATTTGGACAAGGCTGGCCTTGCCCGGCGCCCCGCAAGTAGTTGTTAAATCGGCGCTCGAACACGCATCCTAGAGAAGCCGCCGACCTGTTGTCAAATGCCGGGGACACAAATTGCGTACGCAAAAAAAGGCCCGCCTGCGGCGGGCCTTGATCGACAGCGTCAGGTCATTTGGTGATAGCGCCGTCCACCGAGAGCTTGCCGGCGCCTTCGATCAACACCGCGATAGCGCCGCCGAGCAGCGCCAGGGCGAATTCGTAGCCGTTGTTGGCCATGAACAGGCCGTTGCCGATGTGCACCGAGAGGATCGCGACCACCAACAGGCCGATCAACACCACGGCGGCAGGCCGCGCCAGCAGACCGATCAGCATGGCCACACCGCCGAAGAATTCCGCACTGCCGGACAACAGCGCCATCAGGTAGCCGGGCGTCAGGCCGATGCTTTCCATGTACTGACCGGTGCCTTCCAGGCCGTAACCTCCGAACGCGCCGAACAGCTTCTGGCTGCCGTGGGCGATGAAGATAATGCCGACGATGATGCGTACGACAGTCAGGCCGTACCCGGCGCGGGTGGTGAGCAGAGCGTTGATCGATGTGTTCATGGTGAAGCGTTCCGTCAGTGATTAAGTGGGAGTGGCGCCATCATAATCAAATCATCCAATATGAAAACGGCAAAAAACGCGGCATAACCATCGATTTATTCGATTACTTCCTGATGACGTATTCGCTGGCAGGGTTGTTCTCCAGCGTGTCGCGCTGGCGGTCAAACGCCAGGTAGTACTTGTTGACGCTGTTGACGAAGGTCACAACGTTGGCGCCGCCCTGCTCCATCGCGATGCGTTCGGTCTGGAAGAACCACTGATTGGGGTTGAGGCCGCGCTTTGCGGCTTCCTTGCGCATCCGCTGGACCCGCTCCGGCCCAAGGTTATAGGCGGCCAGCACGAATGCCATGCGCTCACGCTCGTTGACGCGGGAACTGTTGAAGAATTTACGCTGGATCAGCGCCATGTAGCGCGCCGCCGCCTGCACGTTGCTGTCGGTGGTCTGGATATTGGCAACCCCGACTCGCCGCGCGGCCGACGGCGTGATCTGCAGCAACCCGGTCGCCCCGCCGGAACCCTTCGCAGCAGGATCGAGTTTCGACTCCTTGAACGCCAGCGCCGCGAGGTCCAGCCAGTCGATGCCTTGGGCGTCGGCGTGACGCTGCAGGACCGGGCGCAAGTGTTCGAGCTTGCGCAGGGTGCCGTGGGCCAACGGGTCATGGACCCGGTACATGTGTTTGTAGGCTTTTTCGAAGGCCAGGTCCTGGCCGGCATCCTGCTCGTAACTGCCGAGGAAGTCGTCGACAGTGGCCCGCAGCTCGCCGGCGTCCTGGCGCACGAACCAACTGATATCGCCCTGGGTCTTGACGATCAGGCTGCGATCCAGGCGCAACCTGGGCATGACCCGCGCCCAGCGCTCGGCGATGGGCTGCTCGACCAGAGTCAGGGGATAGATGCCGGCCTGGATCATTTCCAGCACGTCCTCGACCGCCAGGCTGGGGTCCACCCACTCGATCTTTGCCGGCGGCAACTTGCGCAGTTCCAGACGCCGGTTGAGCTGATGCAGGGCTTCATCGGCGGCGCTGCCGCTCGGCAGACTCAAGGTACGACCGGATAACTGCTCCAGATGCCGCAGGCTGCGTTGCCCGCGCATGCCCACCAGCACCAACGGCACATGTTGAACAATCGGCGCGCTGGCCTGAACGCCCTTGCTGCCGGCCATGTCCAGAAGCTCGCCGGGCGCTACCAGATCACCGTCGCCGCGCTGCAGAGCACCGAGCAACTGGTTCTTGGCCTTGGGGATAATCTTGAGCGTGATCTTCTGCCCGTTCGGGGCATGCTTGTTGAGGTAGTGCTCGAAGGCTTGCAGCCGGTGGTACTCGACACCGATCTCCTGGCCCTTCACGCCGCCGGAGCTGTTGCGGCTCTGGTTGACCAGCACCCGCAACACGTTCTTGTCGCGGATGGCAGGCAGGTCACGGGCCTGGCTTTCGTGCTGTACCGCCTCCGGTCCGGCCGTCACCGCTGCGGCAGCCAGGGGCGAGGTTGCCAGCAGACAGACAAGACACACCAGAGCGGTTCGGGACATTCGCGCCTCCAGGGCAACACCGGAAAGGACAGCCATACGCGTGGCGCACGGATGGATCGAAGAGTCGGACCGCCTCGAAAGCTGCCGGTTTCGGCAATAACCGGCCATTGCGCTTACTGAACCATCGGATTTTCTTGTTCAGGCCGAAGCTCTGATATCCTCGGCCGCCTTCAGCGGGAGGTAGCACCATGCAACTCATCGACATCGGCGTCAACCTGACCAACTCAAGCTTCGACGCCCAGCGACAGGCGGTGCTCGACCGCGCCCATGCGGCAGGGGTCGCGCAACTGGTGGTCACCGGCACCAGTGTCGAGGGCAGCGAACAGGCCCTGCAGCTGTGCCATGAACTGGACGACAGCGCGCTGCGCCTGTTCAGTACCGCAGGTATTCATCCGCATTCGGCCAGCGACTGGAACGCAGACACCGAGCGCCAGTTGCGTGCCCTGCTCAACGAAAACCGGGTTCGCGCCGTGGGCGAGTGCGGCCTGGACTTCAACCGCGACTTCTCCCCTCGCCCACAACAGGAGAAGGTACTGGAGGCGCATCTGGCCCTGGCGGTCGAGCTGCAACTGCCGGTCTTTCTCCATGAGCGCGACGCCAGCCAGCGGCTGCTGGAGATTCTGCGCGACTACCGCGACCGCTTGCCCGCCGCCGTGGTGCATTGCTTCACCGGCGAGCAGCGTGCGTTGTTCAGCTACCTCGATCTGGATCTGCACATCGGCATCACTGGCTGGATCTGCGACGAGCGTCGCGGCACCCATTTGCATCCGCTGGTGCGCGATATTCCCCGTGGCCGGTTGATGCTGGAAAGCGATGCGCCGTATCTGCTGCCGCGCAGCCTGCGGCCCAAACCCAAGAACGGTCGCAACGAACCGGCGTATCTTCCCGAAGTGCTGCGGGAAGTGGCGCTGCATCGGGGCGAAAGCCAGCAAGACCTGGCCGCCCATACCACGGCCTGCGCACGCGCTTTCTTCAATCTGCCGGAAGTGGACGAAGCAACGGCATCAATCTGAGCTTACATTGACCGGCATCAATCCATTCTTGAATGATTCAGGCATCGTAGTGGCACCTTGCCGCACGCCTCCCGCGATCATTAAAGAAGACCACTCATGGGCTCATGGATTAGCAACCTGTCACTGAAATACAAATTCTGGGCCGTCAACGCGGTCGCCTTCATTACCACGCTGCTGCTGGTGCTGTACGCCCTCGGGCTGGAGCAACAAGGCAGACAGGAAACCGCCCGCGACGCGACGCGAGCCCAGGCGCGAATGCTCAGCGCCTGGCCCGCCGCTCAGGCATTGCCCGCCGATGAACAACTACTGATCTACAAGGCCGGCGCCACGCCCAGCCTCGGCAATCAACCGTTGCCGGAGCTGGCCAACGGGCAGGACTGGGTGGAACTAGACCAAGTGCTGGGCGAGCGCGTGTTGAGCGGCGCTCAAGTGGTCAGTCGCAGCGACGGACAGCGTGTCGCGATACTCGCCTTCGTACCGACCCTGCCCCGCTTGTTTGCCGAGCGATTCACGCAGTACGCCGTGGCCGTTCTGGTGCTGATGATCGCGATGCTCTGCGCGTCGCAATGGCTGATCCGTTTCCTGCTCAGCCAGCTCAACACGCTCAAGGACGTGATGATAAGCGTCGAGCGCAGCGGCGACCTGTCTGCCCGGGCGCCCAACGGCAGCGATGATGAAGTCGGGCAGATGGCCAAGGCATTCAATGCC
Source organism: Pseudomonas sp. v388 (assembly GCF_003935425.1). Lineage (GTDB taxonomy): Bacteria > Pseudomonadota > Gammaproteobacteria > Pseudomonadales > Pseudomonadaceae > Aquipseudomonas. The sequence goes on along the minus strand of NZ_RHQN01000008.1, from coordinate 20,219 downwards.
ATGCAGGCCGGCTACCAGCGGGTCGTGGGCACCGTGTCGCACACCGCGACGCGCCTGGATCAGGGCGCTGCACATCTGGCCGAAGGCATGAGCGGCGTGCGCCAGGGCATGCTCGGTCAACAGAGCAAGACCGATCAGGTCGCCACGGCCATCAATGAAATGACCACCACCGTGCACCATATCGCCCAGCATGCGGCCGCGACCCGTGATCAGTCGCAGGCCGCCGATGCCCTGGCCGGCAGCGGCAAGGCCGTGGTGGACCGGGTGCAGTTGTCCATCGCCGGTTTGTCCAGCGGCGTGCAGCAGACCGCCGACATGATCCAGCGCATGGCCCAGGACAGCCAGAAAATCAACGGCGTGGTCAGCGTGATTCACAGCATCGCCGAGCAGACCAACCTGCTGGCGCTGAACGCCGCCATCGAGGCCGCCCGCGCCGGGGAAATGGGTCGTGGGTTTGCGGTCGTGGCCGATGAGGTGCGCAACCTCGCCAAACGCGTGCAAGTCTCCACCGATGAGATCACCACCATGGTCTGCGCGCTGCAATCTGGAACCCGGGATGCGGTGGACTTCATGCAGGACAGCTCCCACAAGGCCGACCAGTGTGTGCAGCAGGCCCGGGAAGCGGGCCAGGCACTGGCGGCTATTGCCGATGCGGTGGGCCGGATGCGCGAAAGCAACACGCAGATCGCCGTGGCCGCGCAACAGCAGAGTCAGGTCGCCGAGGAGATGAACCGGGCAGTGGTGAGCATCCGTGACGTAACCGAAAGCACCGTCACCCAGACCGTCGAATCGGCCAATACCAGCGGCGAGCTCGCCGCCCTGGCGACGGAATTGAGCAAGGCCGTCGGCCAGCTCAAGCTTTAACTGGCTATGACACCAATAGTCATCCTTGACTCGCGGATGAGTCACGGCGGGCCTATTCTTCAGGCATTGATATGCGCATGAAGAGGAACGCAGTATGGGTAAGCGACATCCCAATCTCCACACATGGCAGTGGCGACATTACGCCGACGATCATCGGCACCCGGCCAATCTGGTACTGCACCTGATCGCCGTCCCGATGTTCATCCTGGCCGTGTTACTGATCCTCGACGGCCTGTTTTCCCTCAGCTTTACATCGATTGCCATCGGTGTGATCGGCCTGATCGCGGCGCTGGGTTTCCAGCGCCAGGGTCATCGCCTGGAAAAGCAGTCCGCCGAACCGTCCAGTGACCGCGGCGATGCCATCAAACGCCTGCTGGTCGAACAGTTCGTGACCTTCCCGCGCTTCGTATTGAGCGGAGCCTGGTGGCGGGCGTGGAAGCAACGCCACAAACGCTAGCCCTCAGCCGAACACCGTTACCGTTTGCCGACTGATTGCTACCAGCTCGCCGCCCGGCGTCCAGAGCGTTGCGGCCGTGTGGCCGTAGCCGTCGCGGGCATGTTCGATCACTGCGTGGTAAGTGCACCAGTCCTGGGTAGTCAGTGCCGGCTGGGGCTGCACGAACTCGATGGTCCAGGTCAACGAACTGGCGGGTGTCGGCTTGCTCAGGTAAGGCAACAGCGCCGGTGGCCAAGTGTCGACCAGCGCCAGGATATGCGCTTCATTCATCGGCTCGGCAAGCTGCTGATCGCGCAAGCGCGCGTAGCCGCCAATGGCAGGCGATGGCGTATGGCTGAACGGCAGACCGCCCAAGGCCCAGCGCATTTCCATGAACCTCAGGTACGCGGGCATGACGCCGCTGATGAAGGGCAGCTCCTGACAGTCTTCCACGGGCCTGAGCTGCGGGGCCGCCCCGGCCGCCACTGTCACCACTGACTCACGGGCCGCACCGAAGCTGCCTTGCATGAGCATCATCACTTGACCCTTTTGCATGGCCCGGCCGAGGACCTGGCTGACCGCCTTGCCTTCGCGCAACACATCGACTTCGAACGAAATAGGCACGTCCAGCTCGGCAGGCCCGACGAAGGTGATTGCCAGCGAGCGCACCGGTCGGTCTGCCGGCACCCGCTGGCGCATGGCTTCGAATTGCAACGCGGCCATCAGCCCGCCGAAGCTGGCCCGCCCCTGGGACCAACCGGGCGGAATGACGACACTGTGGGGATTGTCACGTACGGCATTGATCAGTTCTGAGAAGGTCATGGTCATGCTCCGGCGGTTAGCTGTGCTTGATCTTATCGACCTGCGCTGATTTTTATATGTGATATACCGGCCATACTTGCGGCGGAAATGACCTATGAAAAACACACCTTGCCCAGCTGCGTGAGCGCCTTTTCGGACTTGCTCTCGGCGCGCAGGATGCCGATCTGCCAGCCGGCGATGCACGGTGCCAGATCGGACTGCTGCCCGGCCTGGGCCAGCCACTGCAGATGATCGTGCCAGTTGCCCAGCTCGCCTTGGGCGTTCTTGAGACTGCGCTGCATGTTCGCAGGCTGGTGGCTGAGTTCGGGATAGGCTTCGGCGGCGTACCGGACGCGCTTGATCAACAGGCGCAGCTCATGGCGATCATGCCCCGGCTCGCTCATTGCCTTGCGCAGTTTTCGCCACTGTTTGTCCATGCGTTTTCCGATGGTCTTGCGCAGGCCGCGCAGCATGCCCTGGCGCTGCTGCATGCGCAGCATGGCCGGGAACTGATCCAGCGCAGTCAACAGGCGAGCCAGCTCGGTGCTGGTCGCGATCTTCGGGCATGCCTGGGCCAGGTGCTCGTTTCGCCGGCTTGCCGCCTCGTGCAGCCCTTGCTTGTCGAGAAACGCTGCCAGCACCTGCATATCGCGCAGTGGCGTGGTCAGTTGGCCGACCGCCTTGGCGGCCTGTTCCAAAGGTTCGGCTCCCGGCAATTCGCGCAGTGGTCTCAGTACGCTGCGCAGCCGGCGCACGGTAGTGCGCAGATCGTGCAGCGCTTCACTGTCGGTCGATACCGCCAGACGCGCCTGACAACCCAACAATTTGATATCCAGCGCCAACAGCTCGGCGATCAGGTGATTCACCATCGAAGACATTTTCCGCTCCCGCCATGCATGCGTTATGAATGACTGTCCTTCACCGCCGACAGCCGCCACGGCAAGCGGCGACGCAACGCCTTGAGGCGGCTTCGCAAATGGCTGACCGAAGCGGCACGGCCGGCATACCGCTGGGCCTCGAATTCACCCACGAAGGCCTCGATGGCATCGGCATGCTGCGGGAAGAACAACACCGCCCGACGGCAGAACGCTTGTGCGCCTTCGCCGGGCATACGACGCAGACCGTGGCGCGCCAGCAATCGTTCAAAGCCAATGAATACACGAAGTTGCGAATCGCTCTCGCGCTGCCAGGGCTTGAAGATCCACAACGCCAGCAAGCCGATCAGCGCAGCGGCGGCGCCAATGAACACGGGCACCTGGAATCCGGAAAACCAGCGGCCCAGGACCTGCAATTGCTGCTGCCCCTGATAACCCAGCACCCAGCGCTGCCAGCCGTAATTGAGGTTATCCCAGCTCAGGCGCAGGGAATTGAGCCATTCCACATTGCGGTAACGCAGGGCCGACAAGGGCGAATCCTGCAGAAAAGCTTCATCGGCGGCCAGCGCCTGCTCCAGTCCTTGCTCAATGCGTTGCGGCGCCACCGCCGCCGTCGGGTCCACGCTGCGCCAGCCGACACCGGCTTGCCAGTATTCGACCCAGGCGTGGGCATCGAACTGTCGCACGGTCAGGTACTGGCCCTGGGGGTTCAGCTCACCGCCTTGATACCCCGCCACCACTCGCGCCGGAATGCCGGCGGCGCGCAGCACGAAGGTCATGGCCCCGGCGTAGTGCGCGCAGAACCCCTGGCGGCTGGCGAACAGGAAATCGTCGATGGAATCAGCGCCCAGCGTCGGCGGCTTGAGGGTGTAGCGGTAAGGCTCGTCACTGAAGTAGTCGAGCATCGCGCCCACCAGCGCATCCGGTTGCCCATGGCGCCTGCGCAGCTCGGCGGCCCATTGACGGGCCTGGGGATTGCCCTTGGCCGGCAACTGCAGGTCCTGGCGCTGGATCTGCTCGCTCAGTTCCCCGTCACGCACCGCCTCGGGCCAGGAGTTCACTGCATACAGCAACGGTTGATCCACCGGACGGCGGCGCTGCAGGCGGAAATCGCTCATCTGCCGCACCTCGTCCAGCGTTGTTTCGCCGACGTCCAGGCTCGGCAACCAGGGTCGGCCGCTGGGCTCCATCACCACGCTGTAGGCCACCGGATCGCCGCGCTTCTGCCATTGCGGGATTTGCACCGATTGCGCGCGCGCCGATTGCGACCAGCGACGCCCGTCGAACTGTTCAAGTGTCAGCCCCCGCCAGTACAACTGTGGGCGAGCCGGGATCGGACCCTGAAAACTGGCGCGAAACACCAGAGCGGGGGACTTGCTCAGCTCGGCGATATCCCCCGGTGCCATGTTGTCCGACAGCCCCGTCAGGCCCTTGTTGCTCGGCTGCGGCAATGACCAGAGCGGATCGAGCCGCGGAAAGAACAGAAACAGCAGCAGCATCAACGGCAAAGCCTGCAGCATGAGTTTGAAGGCCAGCCTCAAGGTGCCGGACGCCCTGCGGGTGAGGTCCGACTGCTGCAGGCCGATCAATGCGGCCAGCAGTGCGCCGATGGGCAGCAGGCTGAACAGCGCCCATAGCAGGGTGTCCTCGAACAAGTACCCGACCACGACGCAGAAGAAGCCGAGGAAAATCAGCACCAGCGCGTCGCGGCGGTTATTCATTTCCAGCATTTTGAGTACGAATGCGGCAATCAGCAGCGCCGCGCCTGCGTCCAGCCCCACCAGACTGCCGCGAGCCAGATACACCCCGCCGGCGGTGCCGACCAGCAACCCGGACTTGACCCAGGTGCCCGGCATCCGCACGCGCATGCGAAACACTTGCACGCGCCAGACCGTGCAGCCCAGCCAGAGCAAGATGATGGAGACCGGCAAGTGGCTGAGAAACGGCACGATGACCAGCGCCTGGGCCAGCAACAGCCAGGTCAGGCTGTCACGGGGAATCGGCTGCGGCGTCGCCCCGGTAGTTTTCATGTCCGCAACCCGTACAGCGCCAGCGCTCGCAGGCAGGCTTCACGGTGCGCGTCGCCGGTGTCGACCGCCGACAACGAGCCGGGCAAGCGCAGGGCAAACGGCTGCTGGCGCTGGGACAGTTCCAGCACCCAATAGCACAGCCGCGACAGGCGTTCCTCGATGTCGCCGGCCAGTGCCATGAAATCCAGACACAGGTCCTGCCCGCTGAGGTCAGTAAAATCCTTGACCCACAAGCCCTGCCCGCGCGAATACGCCCGCCAGTCCATGCGCTGACGACTGTCGCCGGGTTGATAGGCACGCAGCCCCTGATAATCGTCGACCCCGGCCCCCTGAGTCGCCGCTCCCGAGTCTTCAGCGTGCGGTTGCACCCCCTTGAGCAACGGCATCGCACCGGCCAGCGGGCGCGGATAGATCAGCGCGCTCTGTTGCAAGTCCAGCCAGCTCCAGGCGCGCAGGATGCCTAACGGAAACACGCTTTCGACCCGCAATCGCGGCGCTTGCAGCCAGCCACGGGCCTGGGCGGGCAGGGTCAGTTCGACATCCGTCAGGCCGTTGGCGCTCACGTCGTACATCAGCAGGTGGCTCGCATCCCAGCCCAGCCCCAGTGCCTGATGGGCCTGCCCTTCGCTTTCAAGGCGCAAGCGCAATTGCACCGGTTCACCGACAAACACCGACCGCGCCACACCGGCGCTCAGAATCAGGCCACTGACATTGCGATAGGTATGCAGGATCGCCAGCAAGCCAACCGACAACAGCAGAAATGTCAGGCCGTAGGCCAGGCTGTTCTGATAGTTGATCGCCGCCAGCAGCATCAGCACCAGCATCAGCGCGTACCACAGGCCCGTGCGCGTGGGCATGATGAAAATGCGCCGGTGATCGAGCTGGATGCGCGACGCCGGCGGAATCCGTTTCACCAGCCAGCGCTGCCAGACTGGCCGGATCTGTCGAAGGAAAGCCTTTTGGATCAAAGCACGGGTACCTCACGCAGCAACCATTGCACCAGTGCCCCACCGCCATGGCCGGTGGGGTCGGTGCGTTCGCGCAAACGGTGACCGACCACGGACGGCAGCACCGCCTGGACGTCTTCGGGGATCGCGTAATCGCGGCCCAGCAGCATGGCCCAGGCACGCGCTGCCGCGAGAATGGCAAGGCTGGCCCGTGGCGACAGGCCATAAGCGAAATTGGGTTGGCTGCGGGTAGCGTCCACCAGGCGCAACACGTAGTCCACCAATGCATCGCTGACCCTGATCTGCCGCGCCTGGGCTTGCAGCGTCTGCAGCTCGGCATGGTCGATCACCGCGTGCAGGCGCGGCAGCAGTTCGCGTCGCGATTCGCCCAGCAGCAGCGCTTTCTCTGCGACCCGCGCCGGGTAACCCATGGAGATGCGCATCAGAAAGCGGTCCAGCTGCGATTCGGGCAGGGCAAAGGTACCGCCGGAGCTGAACGGGTTCTGCGTGGCAATGACGAAGAACGGGTCAGGCAGCAAGCGCGTCGCGCCTTCGATGGTCACCTGCCCTTCCTCCATGGCTTCGAGCAATGCGCTCTGGCTCTTGGGCGTGGCTCGGTTGATCTCGTCGGCAAGCACCAGTTCGGCGAAGATCGGCCCTGGATGAAAGGTGAATTGCCCGGTATCGCGGTCGAACACTGAGGTGCCGAGAATGTCACCCGGCAGCAGGTCCGACGTGAACTGGATGCGCTGGTAACTCAGGCCCAGGATTTTCGCCAAGGCATGGCTCAACGTGGTCTTGCCCATCCCCGGCAGATCCTCGATCAGCAAATGACCGCCACCGATCAGGCACGTCATGGCCAGACGCACCTGCACTTCCTTGCCCAGCACCACTTCGTTGATGGCGCTCAAGCATGCATCGAGTTTCCTGCCCATCGGAAAGCCCCTCCGGCAACTGCTACATGTCTATTGGGACTGCAAACGATGTCACGCGTGCGAACACTCTACGATTAGCGTAGGCGTTTTCGCTAGTTTGGGGAGGAATTGGTTGGAGGGTGAGAGCGGCGTATTCACTACCGAGGTGTCTGGTCGTTGAATACCGAGTCCGCCCGCTGGCTCGCGTGGCGTTCGCTCTGCTGAAGAGCCAGAGCGAACAGCAAACCAGAGGGCAGGTTATGGCTGGATCACAACCATAGGAACTCCGACAGCCCTACCCGAGAAACACGGGTGAGGCCGGAGCTGTAATCAGATTCAACGCCCGGCGCGGGATTCACGAATGTAGAAACGTGCTTTCTCAGCTTTCTGGGTACAACCTTCAAAAGCCTCGAACTGTTGCTGAGTCTTGGCGCCGGTCAGCAGCGACAGCGCTTTGGAATAACTCACGGTACCGGCAAATCCTTCCGCCTTGGCCAGGTCGAGTTCCTGCCAGGCGCTGTCAAGGTTGGAAGCACAGCTGTCGCGATACCCGGTTTTACCGGCACAGCCTGCAAGAACCAGGGCGAACAAGGGCAGACAGATCCAGGCTTTCATGGGGTATTACCTCAGGGGGAAGAAAGAAGATGCGGGTTTGACGGTATCTTGCAGCAAAAGTGCCGTGTCGGGTGAAGGAGTCACTGCCTGGATACACGACTGTGCAAGCCGCTTGCTAACCAACGCATTCGCAGCTTTCGCAGTGAGTCGGCGTGAATGTCAACGGCCCTGTCACGAGCAAGCTCGCTTCCATATGAGCCCTCACCGCCCGTGCACGCGACTTCAATACTGATCCAACAACCGATACCCCACTCCCGACTCTGTCACGATAAAGCGTGGTGCGGTCGGGTCGTCGGCCAGCTTCTGGCGCAGGTGGCCGACCACGATACGCAAATAGTGGGTGTCGTCTGTGTGGGTCGGGCCCCAGATGTCCTTGAGCAACTGCTGCTGGGTGATGACCCGCCCCGGATGGCGTGCCAGTTGCGCCAGCACCGCGTATTCCTTACGGGTCAGCGCAACTTCCACATCGTCCAGCAGTACCCGGCGGTAGGCCAGGTCCACGGTCAACGGGCCGCGCCTGAACACCGCTTCGGGCTTTTCGCCTCCCGGCACCTGGCGCAACAGGGCGCGGACGCGAGCGAGAAATTCCTGAATCCCGAACGGCTTGGTCACGTAGTCATTGGCACCGGCATCCAGGGCCATGACTTTCTGCGATTCGCTGGCCCGCACCGAAAGCACCAGCACCGGCACCGTCGACCATTCGCGAAACTCGTTGAGCACCTGCTGGCCGTCCATGTCCGGCAGGCCGAGGTCGAGTACCAGCAGATCCGGTCTGTTCAACGCCGCCTGGGCCAGGCCGTCGGCGCCGGTGCCGGCTTCCAGCACCTTGTAACCCTGGGACGCCAGGCTGATGCGCAGGAACTTGCGGATCTGCGGTTCATCGTCGATGACCAGGAGGGTGAACGTCTGACTCATCTGCGCCGCGCCATTTGAGTGTCGGGTAAGCGTGCAAGAGTAACCCGGAACCGCTTCAAGGTTGCTCCTGCGCTTCGCCGTCGGGTTGATCCTGCCGGGGCAGGTGCAGGGTGATGCGCGTGCCGCGGCCGGCGATACCTTCGCCAACGCTGATCCGCCCGCCGTGGGCGCCGATCATGCCCTGACAGATCGCCAGTCCCAGGCCGGTGCCCTGCCCGCCCCGGTCGCCGCGTGCGGCGGTGTAGAACATATCGAAAATGCTGGCCCGCTCTGCTTCGGGAATCCCTGGCCCTTCGTCACTGACCGCGAAGAACAGCTCGCCGCCCTCTTCACCGGCCTCGACCTGCAAGCGCCCACCCACCGGCGAAAATCGCGCGGCGTTTTCCAGCACGTTGACCAGCGCCTGTTCGATCAGCGCCGCATGCACATAGAGCAACGGCAGCTCGCCGGATACTTGAGTCGAGACCTGCAACGGCGCAGTCACGGCCCGCAAACGGTTCAGTGCACTGCCCACGATATCGGCCGGCGACACCCAGTCGCGGGCCAGCTTCAACGCACCATGGCCCAGGCGCGTCATGTCCAGCAGGTTCTGGATGTAGCGATCCAGGCGTTCGGCTTCGTCGCGGGTGCCTTCAAGCAGTTCACGGCGGTCGGCGGCCGGTATCGCCTCGCCCAGCGCCAGCAGGCTGTCGATGCTGCCGCGCATGGACGTCAGCGGCGTGCGCAGGTCGTGGGACACCGACGCCAGCAAGGCGCTGCGCAATTGCTCGGTCTCGCCGTGCAGCCGCGCGGCTTCCAGTTGTTCGGCCAGTTGCGCCCGCGCCAGCGCCTGGGCGAGCGGTTGCGCCAAGGCAGCCAGCAAGCGGCGGTGCTGCGCGGTAAAGGCGTGACCTTCCTTCGGACAGACGCCGAGCAGCGCCAGCGGGCCTTCCTCGGCGCAAATCGGCCACCACCACCAGCGCCCGGACGGCAAGGTGCCGGTGCCGCTGCCCGCCGCCTGATCATGCTGCCAGGCCCAGTCGGCGGCAGCGCGTTCGGCTTCGGTAAACTGCACCGGCGTGCCGCTTTCCACGGTCCAGCCGCCCTGCGCATCGCGACCGATCAGGCACAGCTGCAACGTCCGCCAACCGCTGAAATGTTGCTCGGCGGCATTGAGCACCGCCTGGCGATCGGTCGCGGCGGTCATCTTGCGCGACAGGTCGAGCAGTTCGCTGGTCTGCTCCTGAGTCTCGCGCAAAGCCCGTAATTGTTGCCGTTGCCGGGCCGCCAGCTTGCCGGTGAGCGCCGACATCAGCAGGAAGAACAGCAATGTCAGCACGTCCTCTTCGCGCTGGATGCTCAGGGAAAAACTTGGCGGAATGAACAGAAAGTCGTAGGCCAGGAACGACAGCGCCGCGCACACCAGTGCCGGGCCGATGCTGCTGCGCACTGCCACCAGCAGCACCGCCGCCAGAAAGATCAAGGAAATGTTGGGCAGCGCCAGCATGCCGGAGACGCCCCAGGCCAGGGCGCTGGCCAGCAGCGTCGCCACGAACGCCAGCCCATAGTCGAACCACACCAGCTCACGAATCGGCCGGTAGCGCGTCACTTCAGGGGTCGGCTGATGGTGATCGAGCACGCTGATTTCCAGGCCATGACCTTCGCGCAGCAGCCGTGCTCCGACGCCGCCGCCAAAGACGCGCCGTCGCCAGCGTCTGCGAGACTGGCCGACCATCACCACACTGGCCCGGCGCTCGGCGGCATGCTGCAACAGGGTCTTGGCGACCTCACCGGCGCGCAGGGACACCACTTCGCCGCCCAGCCGCTCGGCCAGCTGTTGGGCGCTCTGCAAGCGGGCGCGGGCCTGCTCGTCGAGGGTCTGGCCGTCATCGACATGCACCGCGCTCCACGGCAGATGCCGGCGTTGGGCGACGCGGCTGGCATGGCGCACCAGATGATCGGCACTGGCGTCGCCGTCGATACCCACCAGCAAGCGACCGCGCACCGCCGGTGCAGCCTGGCCCAGTTGCCGATAGCCCTGGGCCAGATCGTTGTCGACCTGGGCGGCGGCGGTCTGCATCGCCAGTTCGCGCAGGGCGGTGAGGTTGGTCTGGGTGAAGAACGCATCGATGGCGGCGCGAGCCTGTTCGGGCACGTAGACCTTGCCGTCGCGCAGCCGCTCCAGCAGCTCCCGGGGCGGCAGGTCGATCAGTACCAGGTCGAAGGCTTCCTGAAGGACCCAGTCCGGCAGGGTTTCGCGCACCACCACGCCGGTGATGCCGCGCACCTGATCGTTGAGGCTTTCCAGGTGCTGGACGTTGACCGTGGTGTAGACGTCGATGCCCGCCGCCAGCAGTTCCTGGATATCCTGCCAGCGCTTGGCATGGCGGCTGCCGGGGACATTGCTGTGGGCCATTTCGTCGACCAGCGCCAGCGCCGGGTCAAGGGCGAGCAGCCCGTCCAGGTCCATTTCTTCCAGGGTCATGCCGCGGTATTGCAGGCGCAACAGCGGTTGCTGCGGCAGACCGTTGAGCAGCACTTCGGTTTCCGCACGGCCATGGGTTTCCACGACGCCGGCCACCACCTTTACGCCCTGGCGCAGTTGGGCATGGGCCGCCTGGAGCATGGCGTAGGTCTTGCCCACGCCCGGTGCCGCCCCGAGAAATACCTTCAGCCGCCCCCGTCCCTCACGGGGCAGTTGTGCCAGCAATGCGTCAGCTCGACCGGAATCGCTCAAATTGTTTACTACCTCGGTTGTTATGGTCAGCAAGAAATCTGCGGGAGCGGACCGGGCGCCTCCCACAAACCCGCTCTTACAGATTTTGCGCAGACGGTACCTGATTCAGGCTCATATTCAAGGTCATGACGTTGACTACCGGCGGGCCGATCAGCGGGCGCTGGGTGTTGGCCTCGACCAGTGCCCGCACTTGATCCGCAGGCATCTGCCGGGCCGCCGCGACGCGGGCGACCTGCCAGTCGGCCGCAGCCGGCGACAGATGTGGGTCGAGGCCGCTGCCGGAGGTGGTCAGCAACGCCAGCGGCACCGCGCCCCGGCCGGGTACCGCCAGCTGCGCGGCCTGCTCGGTGACTCGGCTCGCCAGCGCGGGATTGCTGGGTGCCAGGTTACTCGCGCCGCTGGCCACGGTCGCATAGGCACCTGCCGAGGGCCGCGGCTGGAACCACTCTTCGCCGGTGAACGGCTGGGCAATCAGTGTCGAGCCGCGCACCTTGCCGTCGGCGTCGCGCATCAGGCTGCCGTCGGCCTGCTTCGCAAACGCCAGTTGCGCCACACCGGTCACCGCCAGTGGATACGCCACGCCGGTGATCAAACTCATCAACAGAATCAGGCTCAGGGCCGGACGCAATACATTCGACATCTGCACATCCTCGATCAGGTAACGCTGCACGCCGCCCGGCATGCAGCGGGTCAGCGGCTCAAGCCAGGTTCAATGCCACCAGCAACAGGTCGATCAGTTTGATCCCCAGGAACGGCACGACAATCCCGCCCAGGCCGTAAATCAGCAGGTTGCGCCGCAGCAGGTGCGCCGCGCTGGCGGCCTTGACCCGGACGCCGCGCAGGGCCAGCGGGATCAACACGACGATGATCAGCGCATTGAAGATAATCGCCGAGAGGATCGCGCTTTGCGGGCTGGCCAACTGCATGATGTTGAGCATGCCCAGTTGCGGGTAGATCGCCGCAAACAGCGCCGGCAGTACCGCGAAGTATTTGGCGACATCGTTGGCGATGGAAAAGGTGGTCAGCGCGCCACGGGTCACCAGCAATTCCTTGCCGACCTGCACCACGTCCAGCAGCTTGGTGGGGTCGCTGTCCAGATCGACCATATTGGCCGCTTCCCGCGCGGCCTGGGTGCCGTCGTTCATCGCCACGCCTACATCGGCCTGGGCCAGTGCCGGTGCATCGTTGGCACCGTCGCCGCACATGGCGACCAGCCGCCCCTGATTCTGTTCGTGGCGGATGCGTTCGAGCTTCTTCTCCGGCGTGGCTTCGGCCAGTACGTCATCCACGCCCGCCTCGGCAGCAATGGCCGCGGCGGTCAGCGGGTTGTCGCCGGTCACCATCACGGTGCGAATGCCCAGTTTGCGCAGTTCCTCGAAGCGCTCGCGGATGCCAGGCTTGACCACGTCTTTGAGGTGGATCGCCCCCAGCAGCCTGCCTTCGGCGCAGACCAGCAACGGCGTGCCGCCGGTCTTGGCGATGTTCTCCACTTCCCGGGCCAGCGCCGCCGGCAGATCGCTGCGTTGCATACCGATGAACGCCAGCAGCGAATCCACCGCGCCCTTGCGGTACACGCGGCCCTGGTAATCGACCCCGGACAGCCGTGTGTCGGCACTGAACGGCACGCCGGTGACCGCGCTCAGCGGCGGCTCGCTGAGCGGATGCAGGTTGCGCAGAAACTCGACGATGGATTTACCCTCGGCGGTGTCATCCGCCAACGACGCCAGCAGCGCGCCTTCGCCCAGCTCTTTGGGCGTCACGCCCGGCGCGGCATACACGGCCGTGCAGCGACGATTGCCGAAGGTGATGGTGCCGGTCTTGTCCAGCAGCAGGACGTGCACATCCCCCGCCGCTTCCACCGCACGGCCGGACTTGGCGATGACGTTCAGGCGCACCAGTCGGTCCATCCCCGCAATACCGATGGCCGACAGCAGGCCGCCGATGGTGGTGGGAATCAGGGTCACCAGCAGCGCCACCAGAAACACCAGCGGCAGGCTGCCGCCGGCGAACCGGGCGAACGGCTGCAAGGTGATGACCACCAGCAGGAAGACCAAGGTCAGGCCGATCAGCAGGATATCCAGCGCCACTTCGTTGGGCGTCTTCTGGCGCTTGGCGCCCTCGACCAGCGCGATCATGCGGTCCAGGGTCGACTCGCCGGGATTGCTGCTGATGCGCACGAGCAACCAGTCGGACACCAGCCGAGTGTTGCCGGTGACCGCCGAACGGTCGCCGCCCGACTCGCGGATCACCGGCGCGGACTCCCCGGTGATTGCCGCTTCGTTGACCGCCGCAATGCCTTCGATCACTTCGCCGTCGCCGGGAATCATTTCTCCGGCTTCGACCCGCACTACGTCGCCCTTGCGCAGCTCACCGGCGTTGATCACCCGAAAGCTGCCGTCCTCGGCGCGACGCCGGGCCTTGAGCCCTTCGCTGCCGGCCTTGAGGCTGTCGGCACGCGCCTTGCCCCGGCCTTCGGCCAGCGCCTCGGCAAAGTTGGCGAACAACACGGTGAACCACAACCACAGCGCGATCTGCGCCGCAACGTAGGTCGGCACTTGCGGATCGGGAATCACGCACAGCACGGTGGTCAGGATCGCGGTCAGCTCGACCACCAGCATCACCGGCGAACGCTTGAGCTGACGCGGGTCGAGCTTGACGAAGGCCTGCACCAGCGCCGGGCGCCACAGGGCGCCGAAGCCGGTCCTGGCAGGTGGTTGTGCGGTGTGAGCGCCGGTTTGAGCGCCGGCCGTTTTTTCAGCATCAACAGGCATGTTCATGATCGTTTCTCGTGGTGAACAGGGCTCACAAGCCCAGGCTCAGATGTTCGGCAATCGGCCCCAGTGCCAGGGTCGGCAGGAAAGTCAGGCCACCCACCAGCAGGATGGTGACGGTCAGCAAGGTCACGAACAGCGGGCCGTGGGTCGGGAAACTGTCCTGGCCCTGAGCCGCTCCCTGAGGCGCAGCCTTCTTCATCGCCAGGCTGCCCGCCAACGCCAGCACCGGCAGGATGTAACCGAAGCGACCGATGAAAATCGCCAGGCTCAGCATCAGGTTGTGGAAGGTGGTGTTGGCGCCGAAGCCACCGAACGCCGAGCCGTTGTTGGCCGTGGCCGAGGTGTAGGCGTAGAGCAACTGGCTGAAGCCATGGGGTCCGGGATTGCTCACCACGCTCGCCGGGCCTGGCAGGCTGGCGGCGATGGCGCCCAGCACCAGCACGCCCACCGGCATCACCAGCAAAGTGGCGACCAGCAGCTGGACTTCCCGTGCCTGAAGTTTCTTGCCCAGGTATTCCGGGGTGCGGCCGATCATCAACCCGGCCAGGAACACCGCGATCAACACGTTCAGCAGCAAGCCGTTGAGGCCCACGCCGACGCCGCCGAACACCACCTCGCCGAGCATCATGTTGACCAGCGCGACCATGCCGGTCAGCGGGTTGAGGCTGTCGTGCATGGCGTTGACCGAACCGTTGGACGCCGCCGTCGTCGCCACCGACCAGAGCACGCTGCCGGTAGTGCCAAAGCGGGTTTCCTTGCCTTCCAGCGGCGCGGTCTGCTCGACACCCGTCAGGTTCAGGGTCGGGTTGGGCTGGTACTCGGCCCACAACGAGACTGCGCCGCCGATCAACAACAAAGTCAGCATGCAGGCCAGGATCGCCCGGCTCTGGCGCATGTCCTTGACGTAGTGGCCGAAGGTAAACACCAGTGCCGCCGGGATCAGCAGGATCGACACCAGCTCGATGAGGTTGCTCCAGGCGGTAGGGTTTTCGAACGGGTGCGCCGAGTTGACGCCGAAGAAACCGCCGCCGTTGGTGCCCAGTTGCTTGATGGCGATCTGGCTGGCCGCCGGCCCCATCGGCAGGCTTTGATCAGCGCCTTGCAGGGTCAGTGCGTCCACATAATGCGCAAAGTTCTGCGGCACGCCCTGCCAGACCAGCAGCAGCGCCACCAGCAGGCTGATCGGCAGCAGGCCGTACAGCGTACCGCGGGTCAGGTCCGCCCAGAAGTTGCCCAGGGTTTGTGAAGAACGGCGGCTGATGCCGCGACACAGCGCGACCAGCACGGCCAGGCCAGTGGCGGCACTGACGAAGTTCTGCACGGTCAGACCGACCATCTGGCTCAGGTAGCTCAATGACGCTTCGCCACTGTAAGCCTGCCAGTTGGTGTTGCCGACAAAACTCATGGTGGTGTTGAACGCCAGCGACCATTCCATGCCCGGCAGTTGTTGCGGATTGAGCGGCAACGCGCCCTGCAGCACAAGGATCGCGAACAACAGGACAAAGCCCGCCAGGTTGAACGCCAGCAAGGCGACGGCGTACTGCTTCCAGGATTGCTCGATCTGCGGGTCCACCCCGGAAATCCGGTAGCAGATCCGCTCGACCGGCCCCAGCACAGGGCTGAGCCAGGTGCGCTCGCCTTCCATGACGCGATAATAGAAACGCCCAAGCCAGGGTGCCGGCAACAGCAGCAGCACCAGAAAGGCCAGGATCAACAGGTAGTCATAACTGTGCATGGCCGCTCCTAAGTCCGGTCGGCGCGCAGCAGCGCCACCAACAGATACACGAACAACCCGGCGCCCATCAGCAGCGAGATAGCATCCATAACGCTCATCCAGAATTCCCCTTGTACGGCAAAGGCCGCGTGGCAGGCATTGTCGGAAAACCGGGCGTAAAGGAACGAGAGCAAGGAGCAGCAAGGGGCGTAAAGACGGCGTAAAAAACGCATAGGGCAGGCGTTCAAACGGCCGGAAATCCCGGGCGCCGCTGATAGTTCTGACAGGTTTCGGCCACGGCGAACCGCGTTAAGGTGACGCGGTACTCGTTCAGAAAAAGGACTTCAGAATGAAACACGCAAACCCGCGCACCGGTGATGCATCATTACCCCTGTACTGCGCACCCGATCCATCCAGGGTCAGGCTCACCGCCAAGGAACACGAAGTTCTGGAGTGGGCCGCCAAAGGCAAGTCTGCCTGGGAGATCGCCCGCATCCTGGGCCGCAGCGAAGCGGCGATCAATTTCCACATGTGCAATATCCGGCGCAAATTTGGCGTGAGCTCGCTGCGGGCGGCGTTGGTGATGGCGATTGTGCAGGGAATCATCCTGTTGTGATGCTCGCTAGGGACCCTGTCGTATCAGGGCCATCACTGCATCGTAGCTGGGAGGCAGATCGTAGCGGGGAAGCAGATCGTAGCTGGGAGGCGGATCGTATGCGAGTGGGGGGAGCGAAGACCCAAAACGCGACCGGACCACCCGTAGCAGTTCTTGGTGATGTGTTTCAGGCGATGTCCCTGGAACGACCGGGGCGCCTCTAGGAAAAGGCCGATAGAGCGGCTGTCTAGCTAGCAGGGTTGCCGGTCCGGGCCCAGGCGGATGATAGATAGCCCCCCTCCTCGCAGGATTGAATCCTGGTGGCAAAACTGTGTCGAGAGCAATTTCACTCGGGACAGCTACATCGCCCCCCACGCTACCCATGGCAGCCGGGGCGATATCCAGGTCAGGAATAGAACCGCTCTGCCAGCCAGTGGTCGCGAAGTCCTTGCTCGCTCCGCCGGACTGGGAAGCCGTCCATGACGGGGTCTTCTCACTGGCGGATGCCTGGCTTACAACGTTGCCAACGTTGGAAGAAGCCGTCTCCGACGTGCTTGAGGCGACGGAACCGCTTCGGGAAGAACGACCTGCGTTGACTAAATCATCGGCTGTCTGATTCAGACCAAAGGACTGTGCTCGCGCCCTGCCGATCCGGCTAATCGCCCTGCTCAGCATCCTGCCCATCGCGGACCAGAAGCTGTGCCCGGTCGGATCGACGTAGTTGACCGGATCCCCTTTGCAATACGCATAGGCGTTCAAGCCACCCTCCCCGAATGGACTCCGGCTGTCCGGACTGTGAAAACGCGCCAGTACCGGGTTGTAAGCCCGATAACCCTTACCCAGCAATTGCCAGCCGGTACCAGGCTCGGTCAGCTCGCCGTTGAAACCCAGCGGGCTCAACGGCGCAGCGGCGCCGCTGGAATGGCCGAAGGCGGTGTACGCCCTGGCGTGGGTCGCGGCTGTCTCGATTTCACTCAAGACGGTGTTGCTGTCGTTGACCGCCAGCAGCAGGGTTTGAGGATCGGGTGCCATCTGATATTGCACCAGCAGCACGTCACCGCCCCTCAGGAACGTTTTTTTTTTGGTGTCCTCCCATTGACTGGCCAACTCGCCGTCCCGGTAAAAGCGCTGTTCGTTGACATTGCCGCCGGCATCGGCGTGGCTCGACAGGCTGTCCAGCGCGTCGTACCGATAGCGGCCGCCACCGTCGCCACTGACTTCGATCAACCGTCCCAAAGCATCGTACTTGAGTACCCGGCCCTGTTCGTCTCGGGTCAGGTTGCCGTCGTCGTCATAGGTCAGCTGGATCGCCGCGGGATAGTCGGCGTGGCTATTGCTCACCCGGCTCAGCTGAACAGGATCGACTCCATCGTAGTGGTACAGCGCACGATTGACGCCGCCATTGAACTGGGTCAGGACCGCCGTGAGATTGTCCACCGCGCTATGGGTGAATATCTGGCTATCGATGACCTTGCCGTAGGGGTCGACCGGACACTGGGTGCCAGTGCATGCGTAGTTGCTCAAACGTCCGCGCACGTCATATTCGAAGGTTTCCTCGCGCAGCACGCTGGTCCCTTGCCGGAGGCTGCGGCTATGCAATTTGTCGACGTCGTCGTAGGTCTGCACCAGTTGCTGCTCGGTACCCTCGAGATCGAAAGTTCGCAGGATCTCGCGCCCGAAATCGTCGTACTCCAGGGTGACCTTCAGGTGCTGCACGGTGGCGCTGTCCCTGGTTTCAATGGTTTCGACTCGGCCCAGCGCGTCATAGGTGAAGTCGCTGGCGATGGTCCCAAGCCCGGTATGTTCCAGACGGCCTGCGGCATCGTAGCGGCAGGTCTGCTCCTGGCCGAAGACATCGGTGTATCCCAGCATCAGGCCGAGTCGGCTGTAGCGATAGAGCATGGAAAAATTGCCTTCCGGGGTTTGCCTCTGCTCGCTTTTCAACTCGCCGGTACTGAAGTATTCGCGGGTCAGCGCTTCACCCTGCTCCCGGCAAGTGAGCAGCCGGGCATTTTCAGCGTCGTACTCATAATCGGCGGTGATGCTGTCTGGCAGGTAGCGATGCAGCGGGTCGTCGCCCAGTTGCGGGCGGTAGTCGTAACCGATGGTCTGGCCGCCGGGCGTGGTGACCTGGTACGGACGCATCTGGCCCGGCAGGTACTCGAAGCGCTTTTCACGGCCGCCGGTCACCGACCGGATCATCCGGTCCAGGCCGTCGAATTCCTGCTCGCCAAGCGTCACGGTTCTGGTGCCGTGCTCGACGCTGACAGATACCGGCAGATCCTCGCTGCTGTGCGCTGCATAGCTGCGATGCACCACGGCGGTATCCGGCAGAGTGGTCTTGGTCAGCCGGTCGAACGGGTCGTATTCATAGCCGGTCACCCGCAACAGCTGGCCAACGCCTACGGTCTGTTCGACGCTGCGACCCAGGCCGTCATACAGCGTCCTGGTCAGACTGACCTGCTTCTGGCCAGCATCCAGACGCTCCACCCGGGTGGGTTTTTCGAACAGATTGAGCCAGGTGACGGTGACCCCGGTGGCGATAGCCGGGGAGCCGTGCTCGCTCCAGGCCCTGCGGATCGGGCCCGCTGACTCGGCACTGCCGATGGGGTCGGTTTCCTCGATGGTCCGCACGCCGTCCGGGCCGGTGACACAGCGCTGCTCGCCCCAATCGTCGTACTCATAACGGCTGGTCAGGGGCAATGCCGCAGTTTCCAGCCAGTCGATCCGGGTTTCTTCCACCAGGCGGTCCCAAGGGTCGTACAGGGCCGAGTAGGTCTGCCGAAGCACAGGGCACTCGGTCGGGCAGTCCGCGTCATCGCGTTCTTCATGAATGGCGCGGTTGAGCCCATCAAAGCGGGTCACCGTTTTCACCTGTTTGACGTCGAACAGGGTTTGCTCGGCCTGATCACCGGAACTGGCGCACAGGAGGTACTCATAGCGCCGGCTGGCCTCGTACTCGGTGCCCGGCGCTACGGTCTCCTTCACGACACGTCGAAGATTGTCGTAGACGTAGCGTATCTCGACATCGTTGTCGTCGCGACTGAGCAACGGTTCTCCATTGAACAATGAGTTCTGCAAGGTGACGGTTTTACTGGTGCCGTCGAACCCGCTCAGGATCTGCACCACTTCTTCCACGCTTTCCTGAAGTTCTTCGCTGTCCTGCTTGCTGTAGGCAAACGCCGTTGTCGTGGCCTTGCCATTCAGAGTCACGATGCGTCGTGCAATGCGTCCGTGGAGAAAAGCGTCGCTGACGTCCTCGTGATATTCGGTCTCTTCGCGCTGGAGTTCCAGTTCGGGCGATCCTTGCTGCAGCAGGGTTTCACGCTCTGTGGCCAGCCAGTCCGGAAAGCCGCTGTCAGCCAGCGCGTTCAATGCCCGGTAGCGAAACCGGGTAACCAGAGTCGATGCCTGACCTTGCGCCCCGGCAGCCGGGATTACGGTTTTTTCTTTGAGATTGCGCACGAAACCTTCCGGGTCCGGCGGGCAGCCGTCTTCACCGGCGGCGGCATACCACTTGCTCTCTTCGACGATGCCGTTGGCCTGGGTCTGCTCGATCAGATTGCCGTGGGTGTCGTACAGGCTGGTCACCGATTCGCTGCGCAAGCGGGTCGGATCATCAAGCTCGGACCAGCTGGTCGTAACGTCTTTGGGCAGCTGGCAATCGTTGGGCTGCTGGTCGTAGGGCTGGCCGACCAGGTAGTTGTACGTGTGGTCGACCTGCTTGCGGCTGTTGTTCTGGATGGTGACTTCCCTGCTCAGCAAGTGAAACCGGTTGAAGGATCGCTCGATGCTGCGCACGGCTTTTTCATCGACCCACCAGGTTTCGTCGCAGTGATATTCGTACTCCCCAAGATACTTGAACAGGTTGTCGTAGCCGTCCTCAGCCCAGGACAGCGTGAGTCCGAAGCCCAGAAAATTGTGGTTCTGCGGGTAGGTGTAGCGTACGTCGACCTGCGGCTGGCCGAAGCCGGGAGCGATCAGATGGCGGGTCACGCGTGGCAAGGGGGTACGCCCGCTGCT
>NZ_RHQN01000007.1 GCF_003935425.1 Pseudomonas sp. v388 | reverse complement strand
ACGTTTGCGTTGTTCGTCAGCGGGAGGCGAATTCTACAGCGTTACAACCGCGTGTCAAACTCTTTTTCCTCACCGCTGTCGATCAACCGGATCGACGCTGCCTCCTCGCTGACCTTCACTTCAAAACTCTTGCAACTCATTGAATCACAAGGCTTTTTCGTTTCCGTCTGCGCCGGAAGTGGGGCGAATTATAGAGAAACTAAATCGCCCGTCAAGCGGTAATTGAGATGGTTGGCAAAAGAGTTACGGTGTTGGGTTCCTCTATATAGAGGCAACCAGATTGCGCATTATATTGCCCAGCCCCGTGATCTGGCTCATCATGGTCGCGATCGCAATGGATTCACTGGACCCCTGCCCCCCCCATGACTGTCACTTCTCGTAAATCTTCTTCATTCATCTTCCCGCTTTGCCTGCTGATGATCGCCATGGCATCCATCCAGACCGGCGCATCGCTGGCCAAGAGTCTGTTCCCCCTTGTGGGTGCGCAAGGGACTACTACCTTGAGACTGGTTTTCGCCAGCCTGATCATGCTCGTTATCCTCAGGCCATGGCGTGCACGCCTGACTGCCAGGTCACTGCGCACGGTCGTAATCTACGGCATCGCCCTGGGCGGCATGAACTTCCTCTTCTATATGTCATTGCGCACGGTGCCGCTGGGCATTGCCGTCGCCCTCGAGTTCACCGGACCGCTCGCAGTCGCATTGGCCGCCTCACGCAAGGCGATCGATTTTGTCTGGGTGATCCTGGCCGCCATCGGCTTGTTCCTGCTCATCCCTGCCGGGGCATCGAGTGCGTCTCTCGATCCGGTCGGCGTCGGCTATGCATTGGGAGCAGGGGTTTGCTGGGCGGCATACATCCTGTTCGGCCAGAAGGCCGGTGCCGACAACGGCGTGCAGACCGCAGCCCTGGGCGTCATGATCGCTGCGATAGTGGTCGCCCCGATCGGTATCGTGCATGCCGGGCCGGCCTTGTTCGATCTGGCGCTGGTGCCGGTCGCGCTCGGCGTCGCCATCCTGTCTACCGCCCTGCCCTACAGCCTGGAAATGGTTGCTCTGACGCGCATGCCGGCACGCACATTCGGCACCCTGGCGAGTCTGGAACCCGTATTTGCAGCACTCTCAGGCATGGTCTTTCTGCACGAAGTGCTCACTCTGGTTCAGTGGCTGGCCATCGGGGCGATCATCGTAGCGTCGATTGGTGCCACCTTGAGCTCGGCAGGCAAAGCCCAACTGATGCCGGCTGACTGACCGGTCAGCCTGATAGACCTTACAAGGTGCTAGCATTTGTCTCGCCGTTGAGCCATGTTTAGCGCAGGCTCTTCCCGCTATCGAGATTGGCGGTACAGCCGTTGCATGACATGTAGATGAATACCGAATTATGGCCAGGCACTGGTTTTGAAAGATTGCCAGCTAAGGAAATGAATGAAATACATCTTTATTGCAATGGCGGTGCTGAGCATTGCAGGTTGCGCCGCGACCTCCAAGCCGATCAAGCAGGGCAAGCGTGGTATCCACATCAACTGTTCCGGCCTGTCATCGTCCTGGGACAAATGCTACACGCTGGCCACCAGTGCCTGCGAATCGCGGCGCTACAAGGTCATCGCCAAATCCGGGGATGCGGTGGAAGAGCCAGGCGATTATCCGTTCGGGCTCAATCCTGCGGGCTACACCAGCCGGAGCATGATCATCGTTTGCCGCAAAGCAGCGCCAGGGGTTGAAAACGCATCGCAGCCTTGAACTGCGATGCGCCAAGGTTTGTCAGATCGGCGCGGTGCGGGTCTGCAGCCAATCCAGCGCCGCCCCTTCCAGCAGTGGCGCCAGCCGCTCGCTGACCTCTGCGTGGTAGTCGTTCAACCAGCGTCGCTCTTCTTCGCTCAGCAGAGCCACCTCCAGGCAGCGAGTGTCGATCGGGCACAACGTCAGGGTTTCGAACTTCAGAAATTCGCCGAATTCGGTGTTGCCCGCCGGCTGGTTCATGACCAGGTTCTCGATGCGCACTCCCCAGCGGCCCGGACGGTAGGTTCCCGGTTCGATAGACGTGATCATGCCAGCACGCATGGCCGTGTGTGGCGCAGGCGCGGCCTGATAGGCGATGACTTGGGGGCCTTCATGCACGTTGAGGAAGTATCCGACGCCATGCCCGGTGCCATGTCCGTAGTTGACGCTGTCGGCCCAGATCGGCGCGCGCGCAATGGCGTCCAGCAGCGGCGACAGGATACCGTTGGGAAACTGCGCGCGGGACAGCGCAATAACGCCCTTGAGAACCCGGGTGCAGTCCTGCTTCTGTTCGGCGCTGGGGGTTCCGACCGCCACCATACGAGTGATATCGGTGGTACCACCCAGGTACTGGCCTCCGGAGTCGATCAACAACAGACCGTCGCCTTCTATTTGCGCGTGTTCGGCTTCGGTCGCGCGATAGTGAGGCATTGCCCCATTGGCATTGAAACCGGCAATCGTCGCAAAACTCGGTGATACGTATCCCGGCCGCCGTTCACGGGCCTGGGTAAGTTTTTCATCGATGGTCAGCTCGCTGATGGGTTCCTTGCCCGACGCGCTGTCCAGCCAGGCGAAGAACTCGCACAGCGCCGCCCCATCCTGTTCCATGGCCTGACGAATGTGCTGGGCATCGGTGTCGGTCTTGCAGGATTTGAACAGCGTGGTCGGGTTCAAACCTTCGACCAGCGTCACTTCACTGCCCAGGTAATCGAGCAGGCCGCATGTGACGCGGGCCGGGTCGATGAGCATTCGCGCCTCGCGAGGCACTGCCCGCAACGCCGCGCCGACCTGGGTGTACTCCAGCAGGATGACGCCGTCCTGTTCGAGACTGCGGCGTACCTCATCGCTGACCTTTTTCGAGTCGACGAACAAGGTCACGCTGTGCGGACCGATCAATGCAAAGGAAATGAATACCGGATTGTAGGAGACATCGGAACCGCGCAGATTGAAGAGCCAGGCGATGTCATCCAGGGTGGCGATGAAATGCCAGTCGGCTGCGCGCTCGGTCATGGTCTGGCGCAAACGGGCGAGCTTCTCGACCCGGGTAACCGAGGCTTGCGGCGCGCGGTGCTCGAAAATCGGATTGACCGGCAGCGCCGGACGGTCTGCCCACAATTCGGTGAGCAGATCCATGTCGGTACGCAGCCTGGCGCCGCGGGCGTACAGCTCGCTGGCCAGGGTCCGAGAAGAGGCCACGGCGAGCACGGCACCATCGACCGCCACCACGGTTTCTGCCCGCGACTGTTCGGCAAGCCACTCCAGCGGCCCTTGCTGGCCGGGTTGCAGCTTGACCAGCTCGATGCCGCTGCCGGCCAGCTCCTTGGTCGCCTGCTCCCAGTACCGGCTGTCTGCCCAGATACCTGCGAAATCCGGAGTGATGATCAGCGTTCCCACCGACCCCTGAAAGCCGGACAACCATTGGCGGCCCTGCCAGTAGCCTGGCAGATACTCGGATAAATGAGGGTCAGCCGACGGTACGAGGTACGCGTCGATCCGTTCCCGGCTCATGAGGGCGCGCGCTTGCGCCAGACGTTCGGCCGCCACTGCACCGGTTTTGGATTGCGTAATCATCGATTCTCCTGCTGACCCGAAATTTACCCCTTCGTCGGGTCAGATAATGGAGCACCTGTCACGACTGAGCAACCGCCCAGAAAGCCGGTGCCTTCACCGCAGCGCGAATCAGTTCGGCGGCACGGTCGATATCGGCTTCCAGCGTGTAGCGGCCCAGGCTCAGACGAATCGTTTGAGCGGCGGCCTGGGCCGTGTGGCCCAGCGCCAGTAATACATGCGAAGGCGCATTGCTGGCCGAGTTGCAGGCCGACGTGGATGAGAAGGCCAGGCCATGGCTCAACGCGCCGATATCAAGCACACCTTGAGTAAAGGTCAGGCTCAGCGTGTGGGGAATGCGCCGAGTGACGCTGCCGTTGATCCGGACCCCGGGAATCTGCGACAGATGTTCCACCAGCCGGCGATTGAGCCGCTCAATGTGCAGTGCCTCAGGTGCCAGGGTGTCGGCAGCAATCTCGAAGGCTTTGCCCATCCCGGCGATCTGGTGAGTCGCCAGGGTTCCGGAGCGCAAGCCCAGTTCGTGGCCGCCACCGTGAATCTGCGCCAGCACACGCTGCTCGGCACGCGGCCCGACATACAGTGCGCCGATGCCCTTGGGGCCGTAGATCTTGTGGGCCGACAGCGACATCAGGTCGACGGCCAGTCCGGACAGATTGATCGGCAGCTTGCCGGCGCCCTGCGCGGCGTCGACGTGAAACAAGGCACCATGCTCGCGTACCACGGTGCCGATGGCCGCGATATCGGTGACCGTACCCAATTCATTGTTCACCACCATCAGCGAGACCAGGAAGGTGTCGTCTCGTAACGCGTCGCGCACCGCAGCGGGGCTGATCAGGCCATCGGCATCCGGCGCCAGGTAGGTGACGTCGAACCCGTCCAGCTCCAGTTGTCGGGCAGTGTCGAGGATGGCCTTGTGTTCAATCTGGCTGGTGATGACATGCCCGCCACCGACACTGCGACGGCGGGCCTGCGCGGCACCCTTGAGTGCCAGGTTGTTCGACTCGGTTGCTCCCGAAGTCCAGACAATCTGCCCGGCCTGCGCGCCGATCAGTCTCGCCACCTGCGCACGAGCCTGCTCGACGGCAGCACGGGCATCACGCCCATAGCCATGAGAGCTGGATGCGGGGTTACCGAAGTTGGCCGAAACCCCCAGGCACTCGATCATGACCGGGATCACACGCTCGTCCACAGGCGTGGTTGCAGCGTAGTCAAAGTACAGCGCAGTGGTATTCATGGCTTCTCTCTCAACTGTCCGAGCCTTGGCAGCCTGGTCGCAGGCCTATCATGCACGATCTTGGTTAGAACCAAATATTATCAATGGATATTTATATATATCTTGGAGGTATATACGGCCTTGTAAACAGTGTGGTTCGTTCATCCTTCCGTCCGATAACGGAAACATTCTGGTCAGTCAACGAGACCAATAATGGATGAGCCGCCGCGGTGGACTGACAATACATTGGATATCCGAAAAATGGCCGACCGTCAGTACATGCCGGATTTCAAGGTAATTGCAAGTCTCGATAACGCTCTGTCCGCACGCCGAGCATCACGCTATTCAGACTTCCGTTTGCGCACGTCGGGCACACTACTGATCATCAAAGCGACACACGGCCATAACACTGAAAACTTGTAAAACCGCCTGAAAAACGTCATCGGGGCGCCTACGGGCAAGTGGTATTTTTTTGACTGTGTTGTAAATCAATGACTTAGAAAAGCGATGAAACCATTTATCAAAAACTTAACAGAAAGCTGACGAAATAATTTGACAGAATCCCACGCGCCACCAATATATATGCGTGTCAGACACCTCCTGGCCTGTACGCCACTGCCGAAGAGCAATGCGCAGGTAGTTGTCAGCCGTGACCCCTTTCCGTTGTGCCCTCGATGTTAGTTGTATCCACGGTGCTTTATTTGCGCCGGTGGATGTCTGTTGACTCTCTGAATTGCTGAATGACCGATACGTTCGGTGTGGCGGTAGCTTTGTCTGAAGCAAACCGGGCCATGCAGTACAGGTTCATGACGCTGTCGTGGGTAGCAACCAAACCGATGCACCAGCCTGGATCCGAGCGATTCGGGCGGTAGCGTGCCCGAGCTTCAAGCTGACCCATATACCAGGCAGCAGTATCGCTTTTGGTTTTTCGCCTCTCACGCCCCGAGGTGTAACTGAATGCCCATTCCGTCCGAGTTCAGTCCGCAGCAAATCCAAGATTTCGCAAGAGATATCGATACCCACGGTTTCGCCCGCCTGGAAGATGCCCTGAGTCCCGCCGACCTGGAGCAACTGCGTGCGTTCACTGACAGCCGGGCCGCCCACCATCCGGGCGAGTATTTTGCCTACCACGGCGAAACGGCCCTGGCCGAGAGCCTGCTGGCAAGCCTGTGGGCAGATTCGGCAATCAAGCAGTTACTGGCCGGTCTGTTCCGCCATGCAGCGGGTCGCACCAGCTCCAGCAGCCAGATATTCCCGGTCCTGCGCTGCGTTCAAGGCGACATAGGCCGGCGCGAGTCCAACTGCTTCCACTATGACGCCAGCCTGGTCACCGCACTGATCCCTATCTACATCCCGCAGGAAGGCCAGGAGTGCGGCGACCTGATGCTGTTTCCCAACCTGCGCAAGGTCCGCAGCAACGTCGTGTTCAACGTCATCGAAAAATCGGTGATGCAGAACCGCCTGGGACGCTGGGTGACCTGTCAGGCCATCGACAAAGGCTGGGCCAAGCCGCGCGTGCTCAAGCTTAAACCCGGCGATATCTATCTGTTCTGGGGATACCGGACCCTGCACGCCAACCAGCCCTGCAGCGCCGGGCTCAAGCGCGCAACCGCGATCCTGCATTACGGCGATCCCCACAGTGGCAGCACCGCCACCCGCGTGATTCTGGGGATCAACCAGCGACGCGCGGCACGCCGCAGCGCCCGCACCAACATTGCGCCTCCCGAAACCACACCCCGCCAGCAGCCATGACGCCTGACTGGCCATATCGATTCAACGCAGACAAGGAGGCTTCGATGATCAACGTAACCAAGACTTACCTGGGCGATATCGACAAGTTCCAGCGCTATGTCGAAGGCATTTACGCGCGTGGCTGGCTGACCAATCACGGTCCGCTGGTGGGCGAACTGCAGGACCGGCTCAAGGATTACCTGGGGGTCCGGCACATTATCCTGACCAATAACGGCACCCTGGCACTGCAGGTCGCCTATCGGGCGCTGGGCCTGACCGGCAGCGCGGTGACTACCCCGTTCAGCTTCGTGGCCACCACCAGTTCCTTGCAGTGGGAAGGGATCCGCCCGATCTTTGCCGACATCGACCCGCTGACCTGGAACATCTCGCCCCAGAACATCGAAAGCCGGATCGAAGAAGACACCACGGCCATCGTCGGCACCCATGTATTCGGCAACCCTTGCGCCGTGGACGCCATCGACCAGATCGCTCGCAAGCGCAACCTCAAGGTGGTCTACGACGGCGCCCATGCCTTCGCGGTGCGCCAGGGCGGCCAGTCGGTGCTCAACCGGGGCGACATCAGCACCCTGAGCTTCCACGCCACCAAGCTGTTTCACACCATCGAAGGCGGCGCGATCATCACCAACGATGACGAACTGGCGCGGCGCGCCTACCTGTTGTGCAACTTCGGCATTTCCGGCGTCGACAAGATCGACAGCATCGGCATCAACGCCAAGCTCAACGAGTTTTCCGCGGCCATGGGCCTGTGCATTCTCGACAATATCGAGAACATCCTCGAGGAACGGGCCGAGATCGCCCACCGCTATACCTCGCGGCTGGAAAACTATCTGGATCTGCAACAGCCCGAGGCCGACAGCCAGCTCAACCACAGTTATTACCCGGTTGCCCTGAGCGATGAGCAGCAGCTGTTGCAGGCCCGCACCGCACTCAACGCCCGCGGCATCAACCCGCGCCGTTACTTCTACCCGTCGCTGGACACGCTGGAGTATCTGCAACCGCAACCCGCGCAGCCGGTCTCCCGCGCCCTGAGCGAGCGAGTGCTGTGCCTGCCGATCTATCCAGGCTTGCAGCCCGAAGACCAGGAACGGGTCATCCACACGCTGATCGAGGAATGCAGCCTGAATAACCTGAGCTATCAGGCGCCTGCACCGGCGCAGGTCGTATAACGCCATGCCCAATAAAGCGTCCGTCATCCGCAATACGGCCCTGAATTACCTCGGGCAGGCTTATGTCCTGCTGGTGGGCATTCTGATCATGCCGTTCTATCTGGTGCATCTGGGGGCCGAGGCCTACGGCCTGATCGGTTTTTTCGCGGTCATGCAAGCCTGGCTGCAATTGCTCGATGCCGGGCTGTCACCCAGCCTGGTGCGCGCTGTGGCCCATCAGCAGGGCGAACCTGCGGCGCGGCGCAACCTGGGTCGCCTGTTGCGCTCGTTCGAGATCATTTTCCTGCCGCTGGCGGGCGCAGCCTGTATCGGGATCTACCTTGCCAGCCCGTGGATCGCCGTGCATTGGCTGAACGCTCAGGCACTGGAACCGCAGACCTTGATCAACTGCATCGGCCTGATGGGGGCGGTGGTTGCCCTGCGGTTGTATTCGACGCTTTACAAGAGTGGCATCCAAGGGTTGGAACAACACGGCTGGCTCAACGGCGTCAATGTGTTCATCGCCACGCTGCGCTATTTCGGCGGCCTGTTGCTGGTCAGCCTGTATTCCCAGGACCCGCAGGATTTCTTCGAATTCCAGGTGCTGATCGGCTTGATCGAAACCCTGATATTCGCTGTCCGCGCCTGGCGGCAGATGCCGGCCGGTCGCTGGCTGACCGGCTTCGACTGGCAGCTGGTCAAGCCGATCCTGCCCTTCGCCGCCAGCATGTCGCTGACCGCCGTGCTGTGGATCGTGCTGACCCAGTTGGACAAAGTGCTGTTGTCCGAGCAGCTGCCGTTGGACCAGTACGGCTACTTCTCGCTGGTGGCGTTGATCACCACCGGCATCCTGATGCTGACCAACCCGCTGGTCCAGGCGCTGCTGCCACGGTTGACGGTCTTGATCGCCGAAGGTCGCCATCAGGACATGCAGTCGCTGTTCCTGCAGGCCAACCGGTTCACCTGCACCTTTCTGTTCCCGCTGGCCGCCATCGTCGCCATGCATGCCGAGCCGCTGATTTATGCCTGGACGGGCGATCAGGCCGCAGCGCAGTGGAGCCGCTCGGTGCTGCCGTGGTACGCGCTGGGCAGCGCGATCATGGCGGCCAGCGCATTTCAGTTCTATCTGCAATACGCCTACGGGCAGATGCGCCTGCATGTCTGGTACAGCGTGATTTCCGCGCTGATCACCGTGCCGGTGATGATTCTGGCCATTCGTTATCAAGGAGCCTATGGCGCCGCACTGGCCTGGTTTTTCCTGCGTGCCGTGTCGTTCGCGGTATGGCCGATGATCGTGCATCAACGCCTGGCGCCGGGCATCCACGGGCAGTGGTTGCGCGATGTGCTGCGCATCATCGCCATGACTGCCGTCGGCGCAGTGGTCAGCACACCGGTCCTGCACCTGATCGCCGGCCAGAGCCGGGCCAGCGTGTTGCTGGGGCTGGCAGCCGGCGGCCTGATCACCCTGTTGCTGGTCGCGGCGAGTTACAAGCCTCTGGCCCTGAAGATCTACATCAAACCGAGTACCTGAGCCATGGATGCCACTGCAACTATCGCAAGCAAACGCCCGCCGCAACCGCCGCTGCTGAGCATCGTGTGCCCGGCCTACAACCAGGAAGCGTTCGTCGCCCAGACGCTGGACGGTTTCCTGTCCCAGCAGACCAGCTTCAGCTACGAAATCCTGATCAACGATGATGCGTCCACCGACAACACGGCACGCATCATCGCCCAGTACGCCGAGCGCCATCCGGACATCATCCGCCCGTTCTACCAACAGGTTAACCAGTACCGCCTGGGCAAGCCCTGCGTACCCAACCTGTTTGCCAAGGCGCGTGGACGCTACATCGCCTACTGCGAAGCGGACGACTACTGGACCGACCCGCGCAAACTGCAGCTGCAAGTGGACTTTCTCGAAAGCCACCCTGACTACGTGCTGACCTACCACGACGCCATCGCCTTCGATGCCAACGGTCAGTACGGCGTGCAGTTGCAAGGCAAGTTGCGTGGCGATGCCACCGCGCTCGAGCTGCAAAAGGCCCGGCCGATTTCGACCCTGACCACCTGCTTTCGCAATCTGTTCTGCAGTATGCCGCCGGAGTTGCAGATGGAAGTCGCGCCGCTCAACGACCTGTGCTGGTGGTCGCTGCTCGGCGCCCACGGCAAGGGCAAGTTCATGGCCGAGATCAAGCCGGCGGCGTATCGCCTGCACCCCGGCGGGATTTTTTCCATGCGCAGCGACAAACGCAAATTGCACATGAGCCTGCAAACCTGCTCCAGCCTGGCCAACTACTACAACCGCCTGGGCAATCAGGAGTTGTACGAATACTTCCTGATGCAAGCGGTCGAGCTGTCGCTGTCGGCGCTGGCGCCCAGGCACAAGATCCAGACCCTGCTGATGGTGGCGCGCAACTTCACCGTCAACCTGAGCAGGCGTCTGATGTCGGTGGTCGGCAGACCCCATGTTCAGTGACGTACTGGTGGTCTGCATCGGCAACATCTGTCGCAGCCCGATGGCTGAAGCGCTGCTGCGTCATCGGCTCAAGGCGTCCGGCGTCCGGGTGCATTCGGCCGGGATCGGCGCGGTTCCCGGCACCCCGATGGACCGCTTCGCCCAAGAGGTGTTGCAGGCGCATCAGGTGCCGATGCGCTCCCATGCGGCGCGGCGCGTGGATCGAGGGCTGCTGCGCCAGGCCGAGCTGATCCTGCTCATGGAGCAGGCGCATCTGGTGAATATTTTCCAGCTGGCGCCCGAAGCGCGCGGCAAAACGTTTTTGATCGGCCAATGGCAACACCCGTCCGAAATAGCCGACCCCTATCGGCGACCCAAGTCAGCCTTTGAACAGACCTTTGATCATCTGTCGAGATGTGTCGATGACTGGCTTCCTTATCTTCAGTCCGGAGAAACAAGATAAATGACCGTCATGAACCGTTCCTCACTGGATTACTACCAGGACACCCGGGTCGATTTGGCAACTATCTTGCGTGTGTTGTTCGACCACAAAGGCTTGATTTTCAGTATCGTCGGCCTGTTTTTCCTGGTCGGTGTGGCCTACGCGATTCTGGCCACGCCGATTTACCAGGCCGACGCCATGATCCAGATCGAGCCCAAGAAAGTCGGCATCGAAGGCACTCCGGAGGTCAACAACAAGCCGATGTCGGTGTCCCAGGCGACCACCGAAATCGAGCTGATCAAGTCCCGCGCGCTGCTGGGCAAAGTCGTCGACGACCTCAAGCTCAACATCGTGCAGAAGCCCGACCTGTTCCCGGTGATCGGGCCGTACCTGTACCGCACGTTCAGCCCTGAACATGAAGGCGCCCTCGCCGAGCCGTGGCTGGGCATGGATCAGTACGCCTGGGGCGGCGAGCGCATCGACGTGTTCCAGCTCGAAGTGCCGGAGCAACTGCTGGGGGAAAACCTCACCCTGGTGGCGGGCAAGGCCGGTGCCTTCTCGATCTACGACAAGGACCGCACCCTGCTGCTGAGCGGCACCACCAACCGGGTGGTCGAGGGCAATGGCCTGAAAGTGCAGATCGCCCGGCTGATCGCACGGCCCGGCACCGAGTTCACGCTGACGCGGCTGCGCACCCTGAATGCCGCACTGGACTATCAGAACCGCCTGAAAATCAGTGAAGCGGGCAAGGATTCCGGGATCATCTACCTGTCTCTGGAAGACGCCGATCCGGATCGCGCCAACCACATCCTCAATGAAGTCAGCCGCCTCTATGTGCGCCAGAACGTCGAACGCAGCTCCGCCGAAGCGGCGCAGCGCCTGGAATTCCTGCGCTCGCAACTGCCCATGGTGCGCAAGCAGCTGGAAGCGTCGGAAACGGCCCTGAACAATTTCCAGACCAGCGCCAAGTCGGTGGATCTGAGCATCGAGACCAAGGGTGTGCTGGATCAGGTGGTCAAGCTTGATTCACTGCTGTCCGAACTCAAGCTCAAGCGCGTTGAAACCGAGCGCCTGTATACCCCGGAACACCCGACCTATCGCGGCCTGCTGAACCAGATGAGCCAGCTGGAACAACAGAAACAGGGGCTTTTGAAGAAAATCGAATCCCTGCCCCAGACCCAACAGGATCTGCTGCGTCTGACCCGCGACATGCAGGTCACCAGCCAGACCTACACCCTGATGCTCAACAAGAGTCAGGAGCAGGACATTCTGCGTGCCGGCAGCATCGGCAACGTGCGAGTGATCGACAACGCCGACACCAACGTCGAAAAACCGGTCAAGCCGATGAAGAAGCTGACCGTGCTGTTCGCCACGCTGCTGGGCATGCTGGTGGCGGTGATCATCATCTTCGTGCGCCAGGCCTTTTCACGCGGCGTCGAAAGTGCCGAGCTGATCGAGAACATCGGCATGCCGGTCTACGCGGCGCTGCCCTACTCCCGCCAGCAGGACCGCCTGGAGAAAAACGCCAAGAACAGTGCGGCGAAAAATGTGCCCACGCTGCTCAGCCTTGCCGAACCCAACGAGCTGGCCGTGGAATCGCTGCGCAGCCTGCGCACCAGCCTGCATTTCGCCATGCTTGAGGCGCGCAACAACGTGCTGATGATTTCCAGCCCCACGCCCGGCGCCGGCAAGTCGTTCGTCTCCAGCAACCTGGCGGCGATCATCGCCCAGACCGGCAAGCGGGTATTGCTGATCGACGCCGACATGCGCAAGGGCTACCTGCACCGGGTATTCGGCCTGCATCCCAAGCACGGGCTGTCCGACACACTGGCCGCACGCCTCAAGCCTGCCGACGTCATCAACCACACCCAGATCCGCCACCTGGACTTCATCTCCTGCGGCTTCGCGGCGCCCAACCCGTCGGAGCTGCTGATGCATGACAACTTCAACAAGATGCTCACCGAACTCTCGCCGCTGTATGACCTGATCCTGATCGACACCCCGCCGATCCTGGCGGTGACCGACGCGACCCTGGTCGGCCGCCAGGCCGGGACCTGCCTGCTGGTGGCGCGTTTCGGCCTGACCACCATCAAGGAGATCGAGGCCAGCAAACGCCGGCTGGGACAGAACGGCATCCTGATCAAAGGCGCCATTTTCAACTCGGTGGTGCGCAAGGCTTCCACCTCCGATTACGACTGCGCCACCTATGGCTACAACTACCACCCTGTTCGCAAATGAACAGGCGCGGCTGATCACTTTCACTCACGCCCGCCATCCACATGGAGCTCAACATGGCCCGGACCATAGCAATGATGCAGCCGTACCTTTTCCCTTACCTGGGGTACTTCCAACTCATCGCCGCGGCGGATGTGTTCGTCCTGGGAGACGACCTGCAGTTCATCCGTGCCGGCTGGGTGAATCGCAACCGGATTCTGAGCAATGGGCAAGCCCGGTTGATTACGTTCCCGCTCAAGAAGGATCACTTCGAACTGCCGATCATGCAGCGTCAGTTGATCGAAGGCTTCCCGGACGAGGCCGCGCGAATCATCAATCTGATTCGCCAGAATTACCGCAAGGCGCCGTTCTTCGCCGAGGTGATGCCGTTGCTCGAAGGGCTGATCCGCTTCCCGCAACTGAACCTGGCGCGTTATGCGGAACACAGCCTGCGTGAGTTATGCGCCTATCTGCAGATCAGCACGCCTATCCTGCGCGGTTCGGACATCGCCCTGGAGTCCTGCACCGACAAACAGGACCGGGTCATCCGCATCGCCCACGCCCTGTCGGCCACCACCGTGCTCAATTCCATCGGCGGCCTGGAGCTTTACGACCGTGATCACTTCGCCCGCAACGGCCTGTTGCTGCGGTTTTTCAAGATGGACACCATCGAGTACCAGCAATTCGCGCACCCCTTCGTGCCTCATCTTTCGATCATCGACGTGCTGATGTTCAACAGCGTCGAACGCATCCAGGAGCTGCTCACGTTCTGCAATGCCAACGAAGGCGCTGCAGCGAATGACGCTTTCATGCGGGTCAAGACCGATCAGGTCACGACCTATCTGCCGCACCTGGCCGTGGAGTAACGACATGTCTTTATATGACAACCCCGCTCGCTGGTATCTGATCCAGACCAAGCCTCGCCAGGAAGCCCGGGCACAGGAGCATCTGCAGCGTCAGCATTTCGAATGCTATCGCCCGCTCAAGTCCGACGCTGCCAGGCGGCGCGGTGCACGGCCGCACGTCGAAGAAGAGCTGTTCCCCGGCTATCTGTTCATCCGCATGGATCAACTGCACGACAATTGGTACCCGATCCGCTCGACCCGCGGCGTGGCCCGCATCGTCACCTTCGGCGGGCATCCGGTGCCGGTCCAGGACGAGCTGATCGAACAGATCCGCCAGCGCCTGGCCGCGCCGATGCCCACGCAACGGGTGGTGTTCACCCAAGGCGAACTGGTCAGGATCAATGCCGGCGGGTTTGGCGATGTGGAAGCGATCTTCCTCGCCGCCGACGGTACCGAACGCGCCGTGATCCTGCTCAATCTGTTGCAGCGCCAGCAGAAAGTCGTGCTGCCGATGAGCAGCCTGGTGCGCATGCAAGCCCACGCCTGAAGTGCCGGCGCCGACCCGGCTCAGCTCGTTGCGCGAGCGTGAACCGGACCGGCGCCGCCGGCCTGGCCACAGACAACCCTGGACGGACCCTCACCATGACCCAACGAACTTCCCTGGTGACGCTCACCTATGGTGACCGTTTCAACTACCTGCACACACTGGTCAGTCGCTCGCTGGAAAGCCCGCTGATCGATCGGGTGATCATCGTCAGCAACGCATCGGTCGCTCCGCTGCACACCCTGAGCGAGAAGTGGCCGGGTCAGGTGCAGGTGATCTACCTGGAGCACAACACCGGCTCGGCCAATGGCTATTCGGTGGGCATCCAGGCCGCGCTGGACGCAGGAGCCGACTACATCTGGCTGATGGATGACGACAACGCGCCGACCATCAACGCCATCGAAGTCCTGCACCAGCATCTGCACCAGCGGGAACAGATCGACGGCCAGGAAAACGCTGCGGTGCTCGGCTTTCGGCCCACGCACCAGGCCGATATCGCAGCAGGCGTGCCGGAACGGTTCGCGATCCAGCGCCGCTCCAGTTTCTTCGGTTTCCACATCGCTCAATTACCGTACAAGATCTGGCGCCGCCTGCCGTGGGGACGACCGCAAGGCACCGGCGGCACCCCGCAGATGGTGCAACTGCCCTTCGCCACCTACGGCGGGCTGCTGGCCCACCGCAACCTGTACAAGAAGATCGGCCTGCCGCTGGACGCCCTCAAGCTCTATGCCGACGACAGCGAGTACACCTGGCGTATTACCGCCAACGGCGGGCGGATTTTCCTGGTGCCCGAGGCGTTGCTCGATGATCTGGAAGATTCCTGGAACATCAAGGCACGCACCGGCAATGTCTACGAAAGTTTCCTGCTGGGCGGCTCGGACCTGCGCGCCTACTACGGTGCGCGCAACCAGGCCTGGTTCGACAAGAACGTCTGGGCCTCGTCGCCGCTGATCTACGGCCTCAACCGCTGGATGTTTTTCCGCCTGCTGCGCCTGATCGCCAAACGTTGTGACGCCGGCCCACGCCTGAGCCTGATCGAGAACGCCATCCGCGATGGCGAAGCCGGTGTGCTCGGCCTGAACAGGTCCTACCCGCTATGAAAATTCTCTTCATCAGCAGTCTCTACGCACCCGATATCGGCGGCGGCGCCGAAGTCATCCTGCAACGCACCGTCGAGGGTCTGCAACGACGCGGCTACCAGGTCGCCGTGCTGGCAACCGCCGGGCAGCCGGGCCTGCACATGAACGCCGTGAACCAGATCAAGGTCTACCGCGCCGGCCTGCACAACCTCTACTGGCACTTCACGGCCCAGCGCCCCGGCCGCCTGGCTCGCCTGGGCTGGCACCTGCGTGATCGCTACAACCACAGCATGCGCGATTATGTGAAAGACGTTCTGGAACTGGAGCGCCCCGATCTGGTGGTGTGCCATAACCTCACCGGCTGGTCGGTGTCGGCCTGGGACGAAGTCGCTGCCGCCGACCTGCCCATGGTGCAAGTGCTGCATGACATGTACCTGCTGTGCCCCAGCAGCACCATGTTCAGGAAAGGCCACAGCTGCCAGCAGCAATGCGGGCTGTGCGCGCGTTTTCGCAAGGGCCATGACGAACGCTCGGCGCGGGTCGACACGGTGGTAGGCGTCAGCCGCTACATGCTCGACACGCTCAAGGCCAACGGTTACTTCCAGGGCAGCCGCGGCTATGTCGTGCACAACGCCAGTCCCTACTCGGCACCCGGGCTCATCGCCTCCAGCGCGAACGCCGCCGATCCGGATCAGGCGCCGCTGCGCTTCGGCTACCTGGGCACTCTGTCCGAGCCCAAGGGCGTGGGTTGGCTGATCGAGCAATTCCAGCACCTGCCGTGTGACGCGACCCTGCAGATTGCCGGACGCGGCCAGCTGGAAGACGAACGTAAGTTCAAGGCCATGGCCAAGTCGCCGAATATCAGCTTCGTCGGTTATCAGAAGCCCGAAGAGTTCTACAGCCAGATCGACGTCGCCATTGTGCCGTCCATGTGGAACGAACCCTTTGGCATGGTGGCGGTGGAAGCCTGCGCCCACTCGCGGCCGGTGATCGCCAGCCGTATGGGCGGCCTGACCGAAATCATCCAGGACCAGTTCAACGGCCTGTTATGCAGCCCGGACGATCCGGATTCGCTGGGTGTGGCGATGCTCAAGCTGCATCAGCAGCCGCAACTGCTGGCGCGCCTCAGCGCCCAGGCCCGCGGCAGCGTGGCCTCGCTGCTCAACCTGGACCTGATGCTCGACCAATACGAAAGCATTTTCGCCCAGACCCTGCTCGACCGGGTCGCGCTGCCGGGAATGCAGCCGCTGTCAAACCCGGTCTGAGCGCCGCCGCTCCCGTCACTGCAGTGAACTCCATCGGCCCGTGCCCCTACTGAGCAAGCGCTCCGGACCGTGCCTCTTCATTGAGACAATACATGCTTAAGCAACCCGCGCGCCGATGGCGCCGAATCCTCATGGCTCTGCTGCTGAGCTTGTGGTGGGGCCTTCCGGCATCGGGCGAAGAGGCTTTCATCATCGGGGTCGACACCCATCTGATGAACACCAATGGCGCTTCGGCCCTGGCTCTGAAACTGTTGGAAGAAGCCGGCGTCGGTTCGGTCCGGGACGATGCCTACTGGACCAGCGTCGAACCCCGACGCGCGGCCCTGCGCATTCCCCCGTCCTGGCAGGCGTACCTGAGCAAGGCCCGGGAACACCGCGTAAGACCGCTGCTGGTCCTGGGCTACGGCAGCCCGTTCTATGAAAACTACGCCAAGCCGCGCCAGCCGCTGGTGCGCCAGGCGTTCGGCAACTATGCAAGTTTCGTGGCCAGGGAGCTGGCCGACAGCGTGGATCTGTATGAGATCTGGAATGAGTGGGACCGGGAAAACCCCATCGATGCCTGGGCCAGCAAAGACTACAGCAACCTGGTCGAGGAAACCGTCGCCCGCTTGCGCCAGCAGCGACGGCCGATCACGGTGCTGGCCGGTGCGGTCACCAGTCTGGGCATGGACCTGGGCTTTGCCGACCGGCTGATCCAGAACGGTACGTTGGATCACGTCGACGGGTTGTCGCTGCATCCGTATGTGCATTGCCGGCATGACCAGCGCCATACCCCGGAGCGCTGGATTGCCTGGCTGCGCTGGATCAATGCCGACCTGCGCGCCCTGGCCGCACGCCCGGTGCCGTTGTACCTGACCGAAATGGGCTGGCCGACCAATACCGGCAAATGCGGGATCAGCGAACGCACCCAGGCGTCCTTTCTGGCGCGCAGTTTTTTCCTCGCCCGGACGGTGCCTGACATCCGCGGGCTGTGGTGGAACGGCCTGGTGGACACCGGTGCCGACCTGAGCGATCCGCAGCAGAATTTCGGCCTGCTCAGGCAGGACATGAGCGCCAAGCCGGCGTTCCTGACCCTCAAGGCGATCAGCACGACGCTGCGCGAATACGACTACGACGCCAGGAAAAGCCGCGAACTGGACTCCACCTACCTGCTGCGTTTCAGTCGCGGCTCGGACCAGATTTTGGTGGCCTGGACCACCGGGCAGCCGGCGCTGACCCACATCGAAGCCACCAGCGTGCAGCGCGGCAACGTGCAGTTGATCGATACCGGCCAGGCCGACCGAGGCCTGTTCGAAACCGAGGTTCCCTGGACCTGCAACGACGCCCGTTGCTCGGCCCAGGTGCCCATCGATGAGTTTCCAAAAATCATCAGCCTGGGCACACGCCCGGCGCTGTTCGCCACACAAGAACAAGCGGCCAGGCCATGACGTCCAGACAGAGCCCGCACGACAACTTCAACCGTAAGCTTGCAGGATGCGCCCGATGATCTTCATCAATTCACGTTTTCTGACCCAGAACATCAGTGGGGTCCAGCGATACGCCGAGCAAATGTGTCTCTCACTCAAGAAACTGCGCGACGACATCGTGTGCGTCGCACCTCACGACATCAAACGGCTTGAAGCAGCCAAGGCACTGGATGTGCAATGCATCGGCCGCAACCGGGGCCATCTCTGGGAGCAACTCGATCTGCCGCTGTACCTGAGGCGGCGTGGCAACCCGCTGCTGATCTCGATCAGCAGCACCGGACCGATGTTCTACCGCAACCAGGTAGCAACCCATCACGACATCAATTACGTGCGCTATCCGCAAAGCTACACCCGGATCTTCAGGCTCGCCTACCGCACCATCACACCGATCCTCGCCTCTCGTGCCAAGACCGTGATCACGTGCAGCAACTTTTCCCGAGGCGAGATCTCGCGTTTCTACGGCATCGACGAAAAGAAGTTTCTGGTACTGCCCGCAGCAGTCAGCGAAGGCTTTCGCGCACGAACGCCAAAGCCCGACGGCGTGCAGTACCTGCTGGCCGTCTCGTCACCTGCCGCGCACAAGAACTTCAACCGCATGATCGAGGCGTTCCTGAGTTTGCGCGGTTTTCCTGACTTGCAACTGCATATCGTCGGTGCCGCCACGCACATCTTCGCCAACCCCGATCTGCAGCGCCTGGCCTGCCGCGACCCGCGCATCCGGTTTCTGGGACACCTGAGCGATGCCGAGCTGATCGAGCAGTACCAGGGTGCGGCGGCGTTCGTTTTTCCGTCGCTCTATGAAGGATTCGGCATTCCGCCACTGGAAGCCCAGGCCTGCGGCTGCCCGGTGCTGGCCGCCAACGCGGCCTCGATTCCCGAAGTGCTGCAAGCCAGCGCGCTGTATTTCGATCCGCTGGACGTGCGGCACATGGCGGCCGCCATGCAGCGCGTGCTGACCGATCAACCGCTGCGTGAGGCGCTGCGGCTGCATGGCCTGAACAACGTGGAGCGCTTTTCCTGGGACCTTTCGGCCCAGCGCCTGTCGCAGCGCCTCGATGCACTGCTGGAAACCAAGGCCGCCACCAGCGCCAAGGTTACCGCCGCCACCCAATCCCCACCCAGCAAACCCTGACCCATACAGCAACGCCAAGTCGCGACCTGCCGCGCCTGAAGTAGAGCGAGCCTTTACCGCAAGGAACTTCAATGAGAATTGCAATCGTCCACGACTGGCTGGTGACTTATGCCGGCGCCGAACGCGTACTGGCTTCACTGATCCGCATCTGGCCCGAGGCGGACCTGTTCGCCGTTATCGATTTTCTCAGCGATCAGGACCGCAAGCATCTGGGCGGCAAAGTCGCGAAGACGACCTTCATCCAGAACCTGCCCGGCGCGCGCAAGCGCTACCAGCGTTATCTGCCGTTGATGCCGCTGGCCATCGAACAGCTGGACCTGTCCGGCTACGACCTGATCATCAGCAGCAGCCACGCCGTGGCCAAAGGCGTGTTGACCGGTCCGGATCAGCTGCACGTCAGCTACGTGCATTCGCCGATCCGCTACGCCTGGGACCTGCAGCACCAGTACCTGCTGGAGTCGGGGCTGGCGACGGGATTGAAAGGCAAGCTGGCGCGCATGCTGCTGCATTACATCCGCATGTGGGACCAGCGTACCTCCACCGGTGTGGACGCCTTCATCGCCAACTCGCGTTTCATCGGCGCGCGCATTTCCAAGGCTTATCGGCGTGAATCCACGGTGATCTATCCGCCGGTCGACACCTTGGCCTTCACCGCCCAGGGGCCGCGCCAGGACTACTACTTCACCGCCTCAAGGCTGGTGCCCTACAAGCGCATGCCGATGATCATCGAAGCGTTCGCCGCCATGCCTGACAAGCGCCTGGTGATGATCGGCGACGGCCCGGACATGGACAAGGCGCAGGCCATTGCCAGCCATGCGCCCAACGTCACTCTGCTGGGTTTCCAGCCCGCAGCGGTGTTGCTTGAGCACATGCGTGCGGCCAAGGCGTTCGTGTTCGCCGCCGAGGAAGACTTCGGCATCAGCCCGGTCGAGGCCCAGGCCTGCGGCACGCCGGTGATCGCCTACGGCAAGGGCGGGGTTCTGGAAACGGTACACGGCCTGGATCACCCGCAGCCCACTGGCGTGCTTTACCAGGAGCAGACCGTGGCGTCGCTGATCGCCGCGGTGACCGAATTCGAGGCCGCACAGGCGCGCATCACCGCGCAGGCGTGCCGGACCAATGCCGAGCGGTTCTCCATTTCGCGCTTCGAGCAGGAAATCAAAAGCTTTGTCGACCACCGCCTGGCGGCCGCTCACCTGGCACGCATGCCGTCCCAGCACTGGGTAGCGCACACGACAGCCGAGCTGATCGACGGCGAGCTGTCGCCCCGAGTCGTTCCCATCAAATCCGTTTGAGCGAGCTTCTTCATGCGCACTTCCGTTCGCGGCATTCTTCACGCACATCAATCGGCCCTTTCGGTCGCGCACCGCCTGCTGGACCTGACGGTAATCGTCCTGACCGGCTACTGGCAGAGCAGTGAGTCGCCGCTGAGCAGCGCCGAGAACTGGTTTCAGATCATTCTGGCGGTGCTGGTCTTCCACTGGATCAGCGAATTTCATCAGCTGTACGGCTCCTGGCGCGGCGAGCGCATCACCCGGGAACTGACCAAGGTCTTCAACTACTGGGCGCTTACCTTCGTCATCCTGCTGTCGGTGGACTATCTGCTGCTCAATCACGAGCAGATGCCCAATGACGGCCAGATGACCTGGTTTGCCCTGGTGCTGGCGGTGCTGTGCGGTTACCGGATGCTGATTCGTCAGGTGCTGCATGGCCTGCGCCGCCAGGGTTTCAACACCCGGCGCGTAGCGATCGTCGGCACCGGCCAGGTCGGCGCACGGCTGGCGCAGTCGATTTCCGGCGCTCCCTGGATGGGCCTGAACCTGCTGGGCTTCTACGACACCGAGCCCCAGCAGACGGACATCGAAGCGCAAGGCCGGCGGATACCGGTGCTCGGCGATCTCGAACAACTGGTGGTCGACGCCCGCGAAGGTCGCATCGACAAGATCTACATCACCCTGGCGTTCAGCGCCGAGCCGCCTCTGCGGGAACTGATCACCGGGCTGTCGGACACCACCGCGTCGGTGTACCTGATCCCGGACGTGTTCATGTTCGAACTGCTGCATGCCCGCAGCGAGAGCATCAACGGCCTGGCGAGCATCAGCATTTTCGATTCGCCCATGGACGGCGCCTGGAGCCTGGTCAAGCGCGCCGAAGACATTCTGTTGTCGAGCCTGATCCTGGTGCTGATCGCCTTGCCGCTGGTGGTGATCGCCGTGGCGATCAAGCTGACGTCTCCCGGGCCTGTGCTGTTTCGCCAGCGCCGCTACGGGCTGGACGGCCGGCCCATCGAGGTGTGGAAATTCCGCAGCATGAGCGTTCAGGAAAACGGCGCCGAAGTGCGCCAGGCCACCCGCAACGATTCACGGGTCACACCGCTGGGCGGCTTTCTGCGCCGCACGTCGCTGGATGAACTGCCGCAGTTCTTCAATGTGCTGCGCGGCGACATGTCCATCGTCGGCCCGCGGCCCCATGCGGTGGCGCACAACGAGCAATACCGCAAGCAGGTCAGCGGCTACATGCTGCGCCACAAGGTCAAGCCGGGGATCACCGGCTGGGCGCAGATCAATGGCTGGCGCGGCGAAACCGACACCCTGGACAAGATGCGCAAACGCGTGGAATTCGACCTGGAATACATCGAGCACTGGTCGATCTGGCTGGACCTGAAAATCATTCTGTTGACGCTGTTCAAAGGCTTCCTGAACAAGAACGCCTTCTGAATTCTCCGTTTCCTGACCAGCAATTTCCGGGATTCCGTGCCCGGAGGGAGGTATGTGCGCACGTTGAAAACACACACAGAGACGCCGATCGGTGTTGGAAAAAAGGGATGCAACGAAATCATTGCGGTGCCAGGTGCACCTTTCAGGAAGGAACACTCACTATGAAGCGAACCCTAGTTGTCACTCTGCTCTCAAGCCTGATCCTGCAGGGCTGTGCCTTTGCCCCCGGTCAACACATGACCTCGGGCGATGTCACGACGACCGATCCGGACGAACCCAAGGCGCAGCTGGTCGACATCACGCCCAAGAGTCTGCTGCAACAGCACCAGCGTGCGGCCGATGCCAATAGCCTGCCGGCCGAACTGCTGGCCTACAAAACGCCTGAATACGTGGTCGGGCCTGGCGATACCCTGCTGGTGACCGTGTTCGAGCATCCCGAGCTGACCGCTCCAGGCTCTCAGGACCAACTCGACGCCAACACCCGCGAAGTGTTGAGCGACGGCACGATGTTTTTCCCCTACGTCGGTCGCATCCGCGCCGGCGGCAAAACCGTGAGCCAGATTCGCGAGCAACTGCGCATGGGGCTGGCGCCGCAATACACCGAGGTCAAGGTGGACGTGAAAGTGCTGCGCTACAACAGCCAGCGCGTGCTGCTGTCCGGTTCCTTCAAGACGCCGGGGCCGCAATCGATCACCAATATTCCGCTCAGCCTGGTGCAGGCGGTCAGTACTGCGGGGATCGACCTGACCGATGCCAACCTGGCGGGGCTGACACTGCGCCGCGATGGGCGCGACTACCTGATCGACATCGACTCGCTTAACCGCAAGGGTTCGCAGTTGAGCAGGATCTTCCTCAAGGATGGCGACTACCTGCACCTCAACAGCAATTCCAAGAACAAGATCTACGTGCTGGGTGAAGTGCGCAACCCGCAGGTAATCTCGTTCGGCACCACCAGCGTGACGCTGCTCGAAGCGCTGGGCAACTCCGGCGGTCTGAGTCCGGACAGCGCTGACGGTGACCGGGTTTATGTGATTCGCGGCGCCGAAAACTATGCCAATGCGACCTCCACGGTCTACCACCTCAACGCTGAAAAGCCTACCGCCTACCTGCTGGCCGGTCAGTTCCAGCTCCAGGCCCAGGACGTGGTGTTCGTAGGCCCGGCCAACATCACCCGATGGAGCCGGTTCATCAGCCAATTGCTGGGTTCGGCCAGCGTCGTGCAGACCGGTGCCGCGTTCCGCAACTGATTCACCTGTGCTCCATGACTCCCTGCAACCTGTCGTCTGCGGGGATTTTTTTGTCCGCGATTTGCACATCTGTTGCGTGAGCAACAGTCCAGCGGTGTTGGCCGGGCAACAG
Organism: Pseudomonas sp. v388; assembly: GCF_003935425.1. Classification (GTDB taxonomy): domain Bacteria; phylum Pseudomonadota; class Gammaproteobacteria; order Pseudomonadales; family Pseudomonadaceae; genus Aquipseudomonas. The sequence goes on along the minus strand of NZ_RHQN01000007.1, from coordinate 325,263 downwards.
TTGCAAGTGTTGCCAAGGCAACAGCGATTCAGCAATTACGCGTCTGACCAACAGTCCGCCCCCGACAGCCCCGGCGTGAATGACGCCTGTATCGAGCTGTGGCTGGGTAATGCGGGAGTGGCACGCAAGCTGCTTTGCAGGTTTACGCTCATCGCAAGGAATTACGCATGCTCGTCGTCTCGCTTTCAGGAAGTCCGTCGCTCAAGTCTCGTTCAGGGGTGGTCCTGGCCCATGCCGGCCAGTGGTTGCAGAATCAGGGCGTAACGGTGACGTCCCTGCGCATTCGTGATTTCAATGCCGAGGATCTGTTGTTCGCTCGGTTCGACAGTCCGCAGGTGCTGGATTTCATCGAAGCGGTCAGGCAGGCCGATGGTCTGTTGATCGCTACGCCGGTGTACAAGGCTTCATTTTCAGGCGCCTTGAAAACCTTGCTGGACCTGCTTCCCGAGCGCGCGCTGCACGGCAAGGTGGTACTGCCGTTGGCGACCGGTGGCAGCATGGCGCATATGTTGGCGGTGGACTATGCGCTCAAGCCGGTGCTCTCGGCGCTCAAGTCGCAGGAGGTGCTGCATGGGATATTCGCAATCGACAGTCAGATCAGCTACGGCGACAACGCACAAGGCGGCGATCTGGACGACATCCTGACCGAACGGTTGCATGAGGGTCTGGAGCATTTTTTCCTCGGCCTGCAGCACCGACTTCGCGCCCGTAATAAATCGACGGGGGGGCATTTGCAGTTGGCGTTGTAATCCGGGGGCATTCCGCTTCGCCAGAGAAGGCACCCCTTTGCTCGAACCGTGCTGATTGGGGCATCTCGGTTATCAGGGTGTCCGGGCGTAAAAGGCGGAACCCGCCGACCAGCCAACCCAGGAACAGACAGGCGCCAGTTAGCCCCTTCGCCAGCACGCTGCTGCAGGGGTCGCTGCCTCAGTGATTCACAAACAATGGATACAACGAAGCCACCAGCAAAAACGCCATGACCCCATTGAACACCCGCAGGCGCAACGGATGCCGCAGAACGTTGCGCAACAAACTGCCGAAACCGGCCCAGATCCCCACGCTCGGCAGGTTGATCAGCGCAAACACCGCTGAAATGACCACCACATTGGTGAAATAACCCTGCATCGGCGTATAGGTGGTGATCGCGCCGATCGCCATGATCCACGCCTTGGGATTGACCCACTGAAACAGCGCTGCGCCGAAGAAGCCCAACGGCTCGCCACGGCTTTTGTCCGAATCCGACGCCGGGCCCGACGTAGCGATCTTCCACGCCAGGTACAACAGATAGGCCGCGCCCACGTAACGCAGGATCGTATACAGCAAAGGCCAGGCTTTAAACGCACTCCCCAGGCCGAAACCCACGCCCAGCACCAGCAGGAAAAACCCCACCGAGATACCCAGCATGTGCGGAATGGTACGGCCAAAACCGAAGTTGACCCCTGATGCCAGCAGCATCATGTTATTCGGGCCAGGTGTGACGGAAGTAACGAACGCGAACAGCGCGAACGCCAGCAGAAGATCGAGTGAAAGCGACATGTTGCAGTCCAGACAGTCATAAGGGCAGGCCTTCACACTATCGAAGCAACACTGTGAAACACACGGACAGTTGAGCGAAACTTTCAGCCGTACAGTTTTCAGAATGAATCAAACGCAGAGTACTGTAACTGCCGCCTCAGCTCTGGGGCGAGCGCAGCAACTCGCCACTGTCGGCACTGACTTCACCCTGATCATCGAACTGACGGGGTTGTTGAATCTGGGGGTTGGCCAGCAGTTGCGCCTTGCGAGCATGGTATTCCTCGAAGGACAAACCCCGACGGTTCAGGTCTTCCAGCGCCAGCTGGCGGGTTTCTTCGGCGGTGTAAGGGCGCTGCTCAACGGCGTGATGGGTAGAACAGCCGGAGATAACAGCGATGGACACAAGCAAGGCGGTGGCGACGAGACGTTTCATGGGAGCCTCCTGGCGGGCTTCGATTCGGGAATGAAGCAAGGTTAATCCCGACCTTCGCGCAGCAGAAATCACCCAAGGTGATAGTGGTTATCGGCGTTCCCGAGCGAACTCGATGAGCACATCGCGCAACGCCTGCGCGGCCGCCGACAGTTTGTGATCGGCCAGCATCGTCAGGCCAATACGCCGCTCGATGCGCGGCTCCACCAGCGGCACACAGGCGGCACCCAGTTCCTGCATCTGCTCGATGCACAGCGACGGCACGGCGCTGACACCCAGACCGTTGGCGACCATGCGGCCGATGGTGGATAACTGATGACTCTCGAAGGCCACGGACAATTTCCCGTGCCGCGCCAGGATGGCCTGCTCCAGCAATAGCCTCACGGCGGACGGTCGTTGCAGGGCGATGAAGTCTTCGCCCAGCAGCTCGCTCCAGCTCACCTCAGCCCGGTGCGCCAAGGGCGAATCGGCGGCGACCACCGCGACGAAACGGTCCATGTAGAACGGCGTGAACAGCAGCGCATTGCTTGATTCGGGCTCGAAGCCGATGCCCAGTTCCACCCGGCGATGGCGGACCATTTCCAGCACTTGCTCGTTGATGACGTCATGCACGGCGACGTTGACCCGCGGGTAGCGACCACGAAATACCTTGAGCGCGCCCGGCAGCAGGTTGCCGGCAAAGGATGGCATTGCAGCTACCGACACCTTGCCCATCTGCAGGGTGAAGCGTTGGCGCAGCAGCTCTTCGGTATTGTCCCAGTCGGCCAGCAACTGGCGCGCCAACGGCAACAGGGTTTCGCCCTCGGGGGTCAGCGCCACGTTGCGGGTGGTGCGGGTCAACAGCTGGCCACCCAGATCGTCCTCCAGGCTTTTGACCGCCAGGCTCAGGGCCGGTTGCGAAAGATGCAGTCGCTCGCCGGCCTGGGCGAAACTCAGGCATTCGGCGACCGCCAGAAAAGCACGCAGCTGCTTGACGTTCATATATTTGTTTGTCTTATCAATCCATCAGAAAAACAAAATTAACAAATCATTGAGCGCGGGAGAAGATGCCAGCAACGCTACCTGCCGTCAGCCTTGCTGACGGCCCACCAATAATAAAGGGCGGATGATCATGGCTGGACTCGACAAACGCGTGGCAACCTACCAAGAGGCCCTTGCCGGGCTGACCGATGACATGACAGTGCTGTGCGGCGGCTTCGGCCTGTGCGGAATCCCGGAAAACCTCATCGCCGAGATCAGGCGCATGGGCATTCGCGGATTGACGGTGGTGTCCAACAACTGCGGTGTCGACGGCTTCGGCCTGGGCATCCTGCTGGAAGACCGGCAGATTCGTAAGATGGTCTCGTCTTACGTCGGCGAAAACGCCCTGTTCGAACGTCAGCTGCTCAGTGGCGAACTCCAGGTCGAACTCACTCCCCAAGGCACCCTGGCCGAAAAACTGCGCGCCGGTGGCGCCGGTATTCCCGCGTTCTACACCGCCACCGGCTACGGCACGCCCGTGGCAGAAGGCAAGGAAACGCGCCAGTTCAACGGCCGCAACTACATTCTGGAAGAAGCCATCACCGGCGACTTCGCGCTGATCAAAGGCTGGAAAGCCGATCATTTCGGCAATGTCATCTACCGCCATACCGCGCAGAACTTCAACCCGGTGGTCGCCACCGCAGGCCGCATCACCGTGGTCGAAGTCGAGGAAATCGTCGAACCCGGCGTTCTGCTGCCCACCGAGATACACACTCCCGGCATTTATGTCGACCGGGTGATCCAGGGCACCTTCGAGAAGCGCATCGAACAGCGCACTGTTCGGAAATCCTGAACGCCGCGCGCCTGCAGCGTCGGCAACGGCAGATAACAACAAAAGAGATTCCAGACCATGGCACTTTCCCGCGAACAAATGGCTCAACGCGTTGCACGCGAACTCAAGGACGGCTACTACGTGAACCTGGGCATCGGCATTCCGACCCTGGTCGCCAACTTCGTCCCCGACGGCATCGATGTGATGCTGCAATCGGAAAACGGCCTGCTGGGCATGGGCGCGTTTCCCACCGAAGAGACCATCGACGCCGACATGATCAACGCCGGCAAACAGACCGTCACCGCGCGCATCGGCGCTTCGATCTTTTCCTCGGCCGAGTCTTTCGCCATGATCCGTGGCGGCCATGTGGACCTGACCGTGCTGGGCGCGTTCGAGGTGGACGTGGAAGGCAATATCGCGTCGTGGATGATCCCCGGCAAGCTGGTCAAGGGCATGGGTGGCGCGATGGATCTGGTGGCCGGCGCCGACAACATCATCGTCACCATGACCCACGCGTCCAAGGACGGCGAATCCAAGCTGCTGCCGCGCTGCAGCCTGCCGCTGACCGGTGCCGGTTGCATCCGCAAGGTGCTGACCGATCTGGCATACCTGGAAATCGAGAACGGTGCCTTCGTGCTGCGCGAACGCGCGCCGGGGGTAAGCATCGAGGAAATCGTCGCCAAGACCGCCGGCAAGTTGATCGTGCCGGATGATGTCATCGAAATGAGTTTCTGAGGTCCCCCCTGTCGGAGCCAGCCTGCTGGCGAAACCGCCGGAACTATTGACAGATTTTTTGTGAATGTACTGACGACTTCGCCAGCAAGCTGGCTCCTAACCCGCGATATCTGCGTATCCGTTCGCCTCCAACACAACACCCAAAAATAACTACAAAAGGTAAACCCTGTGGCCGCCAAACTAGAAGAAAGCCGCTCCGCCCGCTTTGCCCTGCGCTGCGCCGCCTGGGCCGAGCGCTGGTTCCCGGATTCCTGGGTATTCGCCGCGCTGGCGGTGGTCATCGTGACCGTCGCCACCCTCGCCATGGGCGCCCGCCCCGCCGAAGCCGCCAAGGCCTTCGGCGACGGTTTCTGGAGCCTGATTCCCTTCACCATGCAAATGGCCTTCGTGGTGATCGGCGGCTATGTGGTCGCCAGTTCACCGCCCGCGGTGCGTCTGATCGATCGTCTGGCGCGCATTCCCAAGAACGGGCGCTCGGCGGTGGCCTGGGTCGCGCTGATCTCGATGGTGGCTTCGCTGTTCAACTGGGGCCTGTCGCTGGTATTTGGCGGCTTGCTGGTACGCGCACTGGCGCGACGTACCGACCTGCGCATGGACTACCGCGCAGCGGGCGCCGCTGCCTACCTGGGCCTTGGCGCCGTGTGGGCGCTTGGGCTGTCTTCGTCGGCTGCTCAGTTGCAGGCCAACCCCGGCAGCCTGCCACCGTCGATCCTGGCGATCACCGGCGTGATTCCGTTCACCGAGACCATTTTCCTCTGGCAATCGGGGGTGATGCTGTTGGCGCTGATCGTGATTTCGCTGATCGTCGCCTACGCCACGGCCCCCGGCCCCAACAGCGCGCGCGACGCCAAGGCCTGTGGCGTGGACCCGGCCTTCAACCTGCCGCCGTTGCCGCCGCGCACACGTCCCGGCGAGTGGCTGGAATACAGCCCGCTGCTGATCATTCTGATGGTGCTGCTGGGCGCGGGCTGGTTGTTCAACGAGTTCTCCACCAAGCCGGCCATCACCGCCATTTCCGGGCTCAATACCTATAACTTCCTGTTCATCATGCTCGGCGCCCTGCTGCACTGGCGGCCGCGCAGCTTCCTCGATGCCGTGACCCGCGCCGTACCGACCACCACCGGCGTGCTGATCCAGTTTCCGCTGTACGGCTCCATCGCTGCGTTGCTGACCACGGTCAAGGGCGGCGATGCCCAGACCCTGGCACATCACATCTCGTTGTTTTTCACCAGCATCGCGTCCCATGACACTTATGCGTTGCTGATGGGCGTGTATTCGGCGGTGCTGGGCTTCTTCATTCCCTCGGGTGGCGGCAAGTGGATCATCGAAGCGCCTTATGTGATGCAGGTCGCCAATGAATTGCAGTACCACCTGGGCTGGGCAGTGCAGATCTACAACGCTGCCGAAGCATTGCCGAACCTGATCAACCCGTTTTATATGCTGCCGCTGCTGGGCGTGCTGGGCCTCAAGGCCCGGGATCTGATCGGTTTCTCCTTCGTGCAGCTGCTGGTGCATACGCCGTTGGTGCTGTTCCTGCTGTGGGCGCTGGGGACGACATTGACCTATACCCCGCCGGTGCTGCCGTAACGAGTTACGCGCAACTGATTGTCATGCGCTGCCTTCTGTGGGAGGCAGCTTGCTGGCGACCTGGCCAGTACATCCACAGCAGATGTATTGCCCGTAACGCAGTCGTCGCAGCGAGCTGCCTCCCACAGAAATTCAGCGCCGTACAGCTACACCACCGCGCTCAACACCGGCTCGCCTGCGAAGAATGCCTTCAGGTTATCCCTGACCATCACCACCATGGCTTCGGACGCTTCGGGCGACAGGCCGCCGACGTGGGGCGTCAGCACGACATTGTCCAGCGCCTTGAGCACGTCGGGCACCTCCGGTTCGTCATCGAAGACATCCAGCGCGGCGCCGGCGATTTGCCCCGACTTCAGCGCCTCGACCATCGCCTGGGTGTCGACCACACTGGCCCGAGCGATATTGACCAGAAACCCCTCCTGCCCCAACGCCTGCAACACCTTGGCATCCACCAGCCGCAGCGTCGCGCTTCCACCCGGCGTGGCGACGATCAGGATATCCGAAGCCGACGCCAGCTCCAGGGCCGTGGGATGCCAGCGGTAATCCACGTCGGTGCGCGGTTTGCGATTGTGATAAGCCACCACCATATCGAAACCCGTCACACGCCGGGCAATCGCCAGGCCGACCGCGCCCAGGCCGATGATCCCCACGCGTTTACCCGCCATGGACGGGCGCATTGCCTTGCGCCACTCCCCGCGCCGTACCGAGGCATCGGCCTGGGGAATGTCGCGCACCAGCGCCAGCAACAAGGCCAGGGTGTGATCGGCCACGGTCGCGGCGTTGACGCCGGCGCCGTTGGTTACAACGATGCCCCGGGCGGCGGCAGCGGCCAGGTCAACCTTTTCATAGCCGGCGCCACTGACGCAGATGATGCCCAGATTCGGCAAGGCGTCCATTTCCTCGGCAAAGAAACCCAGCGGGCCGCGGGTGACCACCGCCGTAATGGCCGGGCCATGGGCGGCGATGGCCTGGGCGCGCAACTCCGCTGTCGGCGCGCGGACCAGTTCGAAGCCGCTGGTTTCGAGGATCGCCAGATACTCATTGAGGTTTTCCACCAGCACCAGCACCTTGCGGGTCATGCATCGCTCCTTGGCGAAGAACTGAAAGTGCGACAGTAACGCGACTGAGCAGGAATGTGCAGACGTTCATGTCGCTGAAAAGCTAGGTTGCTATAGTCGAGCCTTCACGCAGACAAGGAATCACCCGACCATGCAAGGATTTCCATTGAGCAAGACCCCATTGGCCACGTTGCTGGCGGCAGGCATTCTGGCAGCGACACTGTTGTCTCCGGGCCCTGCGGTTGCGGCCGAACCACCGGGCAAGGCCCTGAGTGAAAAGCACGGCCTGCCCTGGCCTGCGGTGGTCGCGCATCGTGGCGCTTCTTACGATGCCCCTGAAGAAACCATTCCCGCCTACATCCTCGCTCGCGACCTGGGCGCTGACTACCTGGAAATGGATGTACAGCGCACCAGGGACGGGGTACTGATCGCCCTGCATGACGATCTGCTGGAGCGCACCACCAACATCGCCCAGGTATTTCCCAAACGCGCCAAGGACCCGGTGAGCACCTTTACCCTGGCCGAGATCAAGCAACTGGACGCCGGATCGTGGTTCAACAAGGCGTACCCGGACCGCGCCCGGGACAGTTACGCCGGGCTGCAGATTCTGACCCTGGATGAAGTCATCGACATTGCCGAAGGCGGCGCCAACAAACCGGGGCTGTATATCGAGACCAAGGTGCCGAACCAGTTTCCCGGTATCGAGGCCGATCTCAAGAAAGCCCTGGCCAAACGCGGCTGGCTGGGTGAACGCCCGGCAGCGGCGGCCGGGCAGGTGAACGTCGCCCATATGCCGGGCCGGGTGGTGTTGCAGACCTTCGAGAAGCAGAGCCTGGAGCTGTTGCACAAGGAGATGCCGTCGGTGCCCAAGGTGCTGCTGTTGTGGATTGGGGAAGGTTCGATCGAACCCAAGTCCAATGTCGCCTTCAAGGATTCCGGGTTCAAGGACAAGAACAGCTACTACGGGGCTCAGGAAGTGAAGTCCCCGGAAGCCTTCCAGGCCTGGGTGGACTGGGCCAAGGCCCACGGCGCCATCGGCACCGGCCCATCGGCGAAGCTGACCCAGGGCGGCGACCAGAGCTACATGGATCTGGTGAAACCCTGGATGAACACCCTGACCCACGAGAAAGGCCTGGTGATTCACCCGTACACGGTGGACGACGCGGTGGACTTCAAGAAAATCAGTACCGACGGCGTGGACGGCTTTTTCACCAACCGCACCGCCGAGCTGCTCAAATTCTATGAGCGTCCGGCCAAGGAAAGCATGGAGACCATCCTCAAGCGCAACGGCTACTGATCTCGGTTTTTTTGCCAGCAAGCTCCTGCAACACGGCAGCGTGCACGTTGCCCGTAGCAGCGAGCTTGCTGGCGAAGGGGCCGCCATGGGCAATACGAATCGCCTCCCGCCCGCGGCCGCCGTCCTAGTCTGTTAAGCTCGTGCGCTACTGGTTCATCCCATCGAGAGGCCTATGCAGTCCAACTTCCGACGCTCGACCCTGGCAGCGCTCCGCGGTTTTACCCTGCCCGCTGATGCCATCTCCATCGTCCCCAGTGCCGCCGACTACCGCCGCGTATTGCTGGAAAGGATTGCTTCGGCCAGCCGCCGCATCTACGTCACGGCTCTGTACCTGCAGCAGGATGAAGCCGGCCAGGAAATTCTCGACGCGCTGTACGCCGCCAAGGCGGCGCGCCCGGAGCTGGACGTCGTGGTACTGGTGGACTGGTTCCGCGCTCAACGCGGCCTGATCGGTGCCGGGCGCCAGCCGGGGAACTCCAGCTGGTATCAGGCGCAGAACCTGGAACACGACCACGAAGTGCCAATCTATGGCGTGCCGGTGCAGACCCGCGAGCTGTTCGGCGTGCTGCACCTCAAGGGCAGCGTGATCGACGACTGCGTGCTCTACACCGGAGCGAGCATCAACAATGTCTATCTGCACAAGCTCGACAAGTACCGGCTGGACCGTTATCACCTGATCCAGAGCCCGGCGCTGGCCGATACCTTCGTGCAGCTGGTGTGCGAGCAGATCCTGCCGTCCCCGGCCGTGCATCGCCTGGACCTGCAATCGCCCCCCAGCTCACGCAGCCTGCGCGGGGAAATCCGCGCGTTTCGCAGCGACCTCAAGCGCGCCGCCTATGAAACCCAGGCCGGCGACAAGGAAAACGGCGAGCTGCGCATCGTTCCCTTGCTCGGCGTCGGCCCGCGCAACTCGCTGAACCGCGCCATCTGCGACCTGATCGCATCCAGCAAGACCCAGCTGACCCTGTGTACCCCTTACTTCAACCTGCCAGTGGTGGTAACCCGGGAAATCAATCGCGCCCTCAAGCGTGGGGTCAAGGTGGACATCATCATCGGCGACAAGACCGCCAATGACTTCTTCATCCATCCGGATGAGCCGTTCAAGGTCATCTCCGCGCTGCCGTACCTGTACGAAATCAGCTTGCGGCGCTTCCTGCAGAAACACAAAAAGGCCATCGCCAAGCACCGGCTCAATGTTCATCTGTGGAAACACAGCGACAACACTTTCCACCTCAAGGGCGTCTGGGTCGATGACCGCTACACCCTGTTGACCGGCAATAATCTCAACCCGCGAGCCTTCAACCTGGACCTGGAAAACGCGCTGCTGATCGATGACCCGCAACGCGAGTGGATCGACCCTCGCCAGGCGGAAATCGACCTGCTGATGCGCCACACCCAGCGGGTCGGCCAGTATGACGAACTCGACACACTGGCCCATTACCCGGACAGCGTGCGCAAATTTCTGCGTCGAGTGAGCCGGGTACGCGTCGAACGCCTGCTGTACCGCATCCTTTAAAGCAGCGCGATCAACTGATGCCGTTGGGCATCGGTCAGCATGGGGCCGAAACCGGCACCGGCGTTGTCGCTCATGTAGCGTGGGTTGCCGGTGCCGGGGATCACGCAGGTTACGGCAGGATTGGCCAGCAGGAATTTCAGTGCCAGCTGCGGCCAGCTGTTTACCTCGACCTGCGCCGCCCAGCCTGGCAACGGCTTGTCCTTGAGCCGCGACAACAATCCGCCGCCGCCGAATGGCCGGTTACAGATCACTGCCACACCCCGCTCCCGACACAGAGGCAACAGCCGCGCCTCGGCTTCACGATCGTCCAGCGCATAGTTGATCTGCAGGAAATCCAACGGCTCGCTCTTGAGTACCGCTTCCACATCGGCATAGGCCGACGAGGTGTAGTGGCTGATGCCGACATAGCGAATCCGGCCCTGTTCCTTCCACTCCCGCAGCGTGGGCAGATGGGTTTTCCAGTCCAGCAGGTTGTGGATCTGCATCAGATCGATGCGCTCGGTCTGCAATAACCTGAACGACTGCTCCATCTGCGCGACGCCCTCGGCACGCCCGCGGGTCCAGACCTTGGTAGCCAGGAATGCCGGCGAGCGCGGCTCGTGGATCGACAGCAACTCGCCGGTGGTCTGCTCGGCGCGGCCGTACATCGGTGAACTGTCGATGACGCTGCCGCCGGCCGCGAACAGCGCGTCCAGCACCGCGCGCAGCTGCTTATAGGCGGGACTGGCGGTAGCCACATCGAAACCCCGGTAAGTGCCCAGGCCGATGACCGGCAGCGGTTCGTTACTGGATGGTATGACACGAGTCAGCATGGTTTTGCCTCCAGGGTTCAGGGTCGGGGGAAGCGTCGCAGGCGCGGTCGGCGTTGGCAGTGTTGCCGGGCGCTCGCTCGCCGCGGCGCTATCGAACACCAGCGCGGCGCTTGCCCCTGCCGCCAGGGTCAACAATCGTCTGCGAGTGAGCAGATGTGGAGGATGCATGAATTACTCCTTGTCTGTGCGCAATGGCAACGGGTCGGCGACCCGGTCCGGCCCCGGTTCGGCCGGCACCCTGCGTTTGTGTCTGCCCGCCAGCCAGAGCGACAGCCAGGCCCAGGCCGCGGCGAACGGAATCACCAGCACGGCCAGCAGGCCGAAGCCCGCGCCAATGGCCGCCAAACCAAAGGACAGCCAGCCACTGGCCGCATCGCCGCCCCGGTAGACCAGCGTCTCGATGACGTTCTTGGCCTTGTACTTTTCTTCACGGCTGACCACGGTCCACAACACTTCCCGGGCCGGCCGCACCACCGCGAACTCGACCGCACGACGCAGGCCCTGGGCCAGGGCCACCGTGGTCGGCACCGGCGATGCGGCCATGGCGGCAAACGCCAGCACCGTCGCCACCGGCAGCGCCACCAGCGCCCCGCCAATACCCACCAGGCGGATCAGCGGCGCGGTCAGCAGCAGTTGGAACACCAGGGTCAGGCTCGAAACCGTGAGGTCCACCAGAGCGAAGAATCGGGTGCGCGAGGCGACATCGTCGTAGCTGGCTTCCACGATGCGGCCCTGCTCGAAATACAACAGCGTAGCCGCACTGGTGTGCAACAGCATGAACAGCACCAGGCCCAGCAGGTAGCGGGAACGCAGAATCAGCGTTACGCCCGCAATCATCGAACCACCCAGGCGGCGTTCCGCAGCCGACGACGCGGGGCCTTGGGGCCGGGTGCGGGTCAGCAAGGCGCGATGGCAGGTCACCGCGCCTTCGAGCAGCAACGCCGCGCCGATACCCAGGGCCAACGGCCCGAGCCGGGTCGCCATGGTCGCCGCCAGCAACGGCCCGACGAACGTGCCAAGCGTCCCGCCGGCGGCGATAAAGCCGAACAGGCGCCGGCCCTGCTCGCTGGAAAAACGGTCGACCAGCACGCTCCAGAAAATCGAAACGATGAACAGGTTGTAGATGCTGATCCATACGAAAAACACACGCCCGACCTGGACCGGTGCAACCTGTTCGGCAATCAGCACGCCGAACACCAGCATCGACAGGGCGATCAGACGGTAGACCAGCGGCACGAAACGTTTGGCCGGCAGACGGGAAACCAGTGCACCGAACAGCGGCACCATGACCAGCATGACCACGAAGGTCGCGGTAAACAGCCACTGCAACTGGCCGGCACCGCCTTCCAGCCCCAGTGCATCGCGCAATGGACGCACCAGGTAATAGCTGGCCAGCACGCAAAAATGGAAAACGAACCCCAGCAGCAAAGCCGCCCTTTCGGACGGCTCGACGTGCACCCACCTCAGCAGCGTAGCAACCGGCATCGGACGCCTGGCTGCGTCGGCAGGCCCTTCATTTCTTCAGCTCATCAAAGGCTTCCAGCGCATGCATCGAGTAGATGTAGGCGGCCCCGGCATTCAACGACACTGCTGTCGCCAGCGCCGCGGCGACTTCTTCACGGGTCGCGCCGGCGCGGATCGCAGCGTCGGTGTGTGCGCCGATGCAACCGTCGCAGCGGGTAGTGACGGCCACCGCCACGGAAATCAGTTCGCGAGTCTTGGCATCCAGGGCGCCATTTTCCGCTGCGGCGTCGTCCAGCATCTTGTAAGCCTGGACCATCTTGGGGTTGGAGTTGCCGAGCGAGCCGAAAGACTTCTTGATGGTGACCAGCAGGTCTGACCATTGACCGAACATGAGCAGTCTCCTCATGGTTAAGGTGCAGCTTGTGGTTTGGACACGACCCGACTTGCGTCGAGCCGACTGCTGTCGGTTATCGAAGCGTCGGCGCCCGCGTTACGGCTGCTTTGCGCCCAGTTGCTTCCACATCTTTTGGGTAATGCGTTGCTTGTTGCGATAACCCTGCCACGGGTCGGCTTTGAGCGCTCGCAGGCGCTGGGCCAGATTACCGACGTTCCATTGCGCGGCAGACTGCAGGTTGGCCAGCTCATCCAGGGCGATGGGCACCGACACCGGCAAGCCTGGCCGCGCCCTGACAGAATAGGCGGCCACGGTGCTGCCGCCGCGGGTGTTGCGCAGATAATCGATGAAGATCTTGCCGACCCGATGCCTGGGTCCCATGGTGGCGGTAAACCGCTCCGGCAGCTTCTGGCTGACGAACTCGGCAATCGCCTTGCCGAAGGCTTTGACCGTGTCCCATTCCGCCTGCCGGGCAAGGGGCACGATGATGTGAATGCCCTTGCCGCCGCTGGTCTTGAGGAAGGCTTGCAAACCAAGTTCTTCCAGCACGGCGAGGATCATCTGGGTGGCTTCGATCATGCTGCGCCACGGCAGGGCCGGATCAGGGTCCAGGTCCAGCACCAGGTGGTCCGGGGTTTCGATCTTCGCGCTGGTAGCGCCCCAGGTGTGAAACTCGATGGCTCCCATTTGCGCGGCGCCCACCAGCGCCTGCACGCTGTCGATCTCCATCAGCGCGGCGTGGCCGGGGTCGAGCTTGCGATCCAGCTGCTTGATATGGGGAATCGCCAGGCGCTCGGCGTGTTTCTGGAAAAACTGCTCGCCGGTGATGCCATCCGGGCAGCGCAGCAAGGCCACCGGCCGGTTGTCCAGAAACGGCAGAATCCAGTCGGCGATGGCCTCGTAGAACTGCGCCAGCTCGACCTTGTGGGTGCCGCTTTCGGGGTCTATAACCCGGTCAGGATGGCTGACGCTGACGCCGGCCACGTCCACCCGGCCCTTGGTTTTCCTGGGCGCAGGCGCAGGCGCGGAGGATGAGCCGGTGGCTTGGCGCGACCGATTTTTGCGGGTGGCGGGACCCGCCGGTTGCGGATGCTCGCGGATGATCTCGGCGGCCGGTTTGTCGTTACGCAGCCCAATGAACGCCGCCTGGCGCAGAATGCCTTCGCGGGTCCATTCAGCGAACTCCGCCTCGCAGACCAGTTGCGGCTCGACCCACTGCACGCCGCGCCCTTGGGCGCCGGTCAGTTTACTGCTCAACGGCGATTGCTCCCTGTGCAGCGGTGTCAATTGCTCATGCAGTTGCTTGAGGCTGATCGCGCTGAAACCTGTGCCCACGCGCCCGGCATACACCAGCCCCTTGTCCGGATCGTTGACCGCCAGCAGCAACGCGCCAAAGCTGCTCCGTGTGCCTTGGGGCGCCGTGTAGCCGGCTATGACGAACTCCTGGCGCAGGCGACATTTAAGCTTGATCCAGTCTGCATTGCGCTTGCTGACATACGGGCTGCCGGCACGCTTGCCGATCACTCCTTCAAGTCCCATGGCGCTGGCGCTCTCGACGATATCGCGATGGCCGGAACGAAAGGCATCCGAATAGCGCAGCACCCGGCTGCGCTGGCCGTGCAGCAGCTGTTTGAGCTTCTCCCGGCGTTGCTCGACCGGCACGTCGCGCAGATCCTCACCGTTGTGAAACGGCATGTCGAACAGGTAATAAAGGATGTCCTTGCTGCGGCCGGTCTCGAAGGCGTTCTGTAACGCCTGAAAGTCCGGCAGACCTTGCTCGTTGAGCACCACCACCTCGCCGTCCAGCCAGCTGTCGGCAAGCTTCAACTTTTGCAGCGCCTTGACCTGCAGCGGCATGCGTTCGCTCCAGTCATGACCGTTGCGGGTGATCAGCCGCACGTCATCACCCTGGATCCTGGCCATGATTCGATACCCGTCGAACTTGATTTCATACAGCCAGTCGCCGGCCGGCGGCGACGCGACCAGCGAGGCCAGTTGTGGCGCCAGTTGCTCGGGAAACGCGACGCGTCGGCGGGTCTTTTTTGTTTTCACCGGCGCGGCTGATTCGGTCGATCCGCCCTTCTGCACAGCAGCAGTGCTGGAAGGGCTTTTGCGCTTGGCCGATACTGCCTTTTCGCGCCCCAGCCCGACCAGACCGCCGCTGATGACGCTGGCGGGCAGTTCCTCGGTAATGTCGTATTCCGCAGCAGGCCGAGCGACTTCATCCTTCTCCTTGATCAACAGCCATTGCTGCTTGCTGCTGCTTCCACGCAACCGGGTTCTAACCAGCGTCCAGTCGCCGGTGAGCTTTTCACCCACCAGGGTAAATTTGAGCTTGCCGTCTTCATAGGTTTTCTGCGGGTCGCCGTGGGGTTGCCAGACACCTCGATCCCAGACGATCACATCGCCGCCGCCATATTGGCCCTTGGGAATACTGCCCTCGAAACCGGCATAACCCAGCGGGTGGTCTTCGACATGAACGGCCAAGCGCTTCTGGCTCGGGTCCAGACTCGGGCCTTTGGGAATCGCCCAGCTTTTCAGGGTACCGTCCAGCTCCAGCCGAAAGTCGTAGTGCAGGTGGCTGGCGTCATGCTTCTGAATCACGAAACTCAAGGCCTTGCTGCCCGCCTTCGGCCGGCGGACCGTCGTTTCAGGCGGTTCGGAGGTGACGTCGAAGTTGCGCTTGCGGGTGTATTCGCTGTCGGGCTTGGCCATGGTCGTGGTTCTCTGGGGTGCTCAGGAGGCCTTGCTGGTTTTCTTGCGCGCCGGCGCCCGACGTTTGGCAGGCTTGCTCTCGTCCGCCTGGTCCGTGTCGGCAGCCTTGGCGGCCGGCTTGCGTTTGGTCGCAGCGGTCTTGCCACCGGCCAGGCTGCGGCGCAGCAAATCGGTGAGGTCGATGACATCGGCGCTCTTGCGCTCCTCCTCCCCGCTGTCGCCCTCGACGTTTTCGATCTTGCCTTCGCGGGCCTTGGTTTCCACCAGTTGCATGATCTTGTCCTGGAAGGTGTCGCGGTAGTCGCCGGGCTTCCACTGCGCGCTCATGTCCTTGACCAGCCGTTTGGCCATGTCACGTTCGCTTTTGGTCAGCTGCGCGTCGGTGACGGCTTCGGTCAGTTCCAGTGCATCCAGCTCGCGGACGTCTTCAGGCCAGCGCAGGATCACCAGGACCATGGCCGACCCGAGCGGCATGACCGCCGCCAAATGCTCGCGGGTGTGCAGCACCACGTTGGCGAGGGCGACCTTATCGGTGTCCTTGAGGGTTTCGCGCAGCAGGGCGTAGACCTTTTCACCGCGCTTGTCGGGGGTCAGGTAGTAAGGCGTGTCGATGTTCTGCAGCGGGATCTGCTCGCTGTCGACGAAGCCGAAGATGTCGATGGTCTGGGTGGACTTGGGGTGCGCGGAGCGGATCTCTTCTTCGCTCAGGACAACGTAGCGTTCCTTTTCGTACTCGACGCCTTTGACGATGTTTTCCTTGGTGACTTCCTTGCCGGTCACTTTGTTGATGCGTTTGTAGCCGACCGGCTCCATGCTGCGCTTGTCGAGCCAGTCGAAATCGACCCCTTTGGACGATGTCGCTGATACCAGCGCCACCGGAATATGCACCAGCCCGAAACTGATTGCGCCTTTCCAGATTGCCCTTGCCATGGCTTGACTCCCGTTAGTCTTATCAAAGTGACCGGGCGGTGGGTGCAAAGTTTCGATGATTTCATGCGCGGGAGCCGGGGCGTCTGTGGAGAGAACTTGCTCGCGATCTGGTGCGTATCGGCAGCAACAATTCTGGCATTGCCCGGCAGGCTGCCTTCGCCAGCAAGTTGGCTGCTACAAAATGTGCTGCTGACACAGCGCAATCACCCCTAACCCGCCTTCCACAACCGGCACCCCATATTCATTCCAGATCTAAAAATATGGTTTTAGGTTCTTTTACGGAATATCCGCAAGCCTTTATAAAGGTCGGCACCTAAAGGCTGCCGGCGAGCGGCTGTTCACTTCCAAGGATCTGTCATGAACGTTTTCTGGTTTCTACCGACCCACGGCGACGGCCACTACCTGGGCACGACCAAAGGTGCCCGCCCCGTTACCCTGAATTACCTCAAACAAGTCGCCCAGGCCGCCGATGACCTGGGTTACTACGGCGTGCTGATCCCCACCGGCCGCTCGTGCGAAGACTCCTGGGTGATCGCTTCCGCACTGGTGCCACTGACCGAACGCCTGAAGTACCTGGTCGCGATTCGCCCCGGCATTATTTCCCCCACCGTTTCCGCACGCATGGCCGCGACGCTGGACCGTCTGTCTGGCGGGCGCTTGCTGATCAACGTCGTGACCGGCGGCGACCCGGATGAAAACCGTGGCGACGGCAGCTTCCTGGACCACAGCGAACGCTACGAAGTGACCGACGAGTTCCTGCACATCTGGCGCCGGGTGCTGCAAGGCGAAGCCGTGGACTTCGAAGGCAAGCACCTTCGCGTCCAGAACGCCAAGGCGCTGTACCCGCCGATTCAGAAGCCGTATCCACCGCTGTATTTTGGCGGATCGTCCGACGCCGCCCATGACCTGGCAGCCGATCAGGTCGACGTCTACCTGACCTGGGGAGAGCCTCCGGCAGCGGTGGCCGAGAAACTGGCCGATATCCGCGAACGCGCCGCTCGCAAGGGTCGCACGGTGAAATTCGGCATTCGCCTGCACGTGATCGTGCGCGAAACCAGTGAAGATGCCTGGAAAGCCGCCAACACCCTGATCGAACACATCAGCGACGAAACCATCGCCGCCGCTCAAAAGTCCTTCGCCCGGTTCGACTCCGAAGGTCAGCGGCGCATGGCGGCCTTGCACGACGGTCGCCGGGACAATCTGGAGATCGCGCCCAACCTGTGGGCCGGCGTCGGTCTGGTGCGCGGTGGTGCCGGTACGGCGCTGGTCGGCAACCCCCAGGAAGTGGCGGCGCGTATCAAGGAATACGCCGACCTCGGCATCGAAAGCTTCATCTTTTCCGGCTATCCGCATCTGGAAGAAGCCTACCGTTTCGCCGAACTGGTCTTCCCGCTGCTGCCCGAGCCCTACGCCAGCCTGGCTGGACGCGGCATCACCAACCTGACCGGCCCGTTCGGCGAGATGATCGCCAACGACCTGCCGCCGCAGCCCAAGTAACCCGCCTCTGCTCGTCAGGCCGCGCCACGCGGGGCGACCTGACCCATCACCTTGAAGCTGCCGAAGGTCGCCGACCTTACCCGGAACCGCCTCAACATCAGGCCCAGATCCAGATCAGCTGCCTCGACATTCCGACAAGCCTGCTCGCCACAGGGCCGAGAACGCCACAGCACCTGATGCAGAACGCGCAGCCCGTCATCGCTGGCCTGCACGCGAGCCTCCAGAAAGCCTGGGTAGCTGGCGGTATAACGCTGGTCACGCTCGATCAAGGCACTGATCAAACCGGCCTGCTCACGCGGCTCGACGGCGTATTCGATCAACTGGCTGAACGGTCCCTCTTGCTCCGGCGTTGCCATGGTGCTGCCCTCCTGTTTGCAGTTGCTTTCGACGTGCACGCAGGGTAAAACCTCGAGCTTACTTGAGGTCAAGCGGGAATTTTGCCGATGAACCCTTCACCTGAACCGCGGATCGCTCCGTTGCTGACGGTCGGTCAACTGGCAGCGCGCAGCGGCGTCGCGGTCAGTGCCCTGCACTTTTACGAAACCAAAGGGCTGATCGCCAGCCAGCGCAATGCCGGAAACCAGCGACGCTACCCGCGAGATGTGTTGCGGCGCGTGGCGTTGATCAAGGTCGCCCAGCGCCTGGGTATTCCACTGGCAAGCATTCATGCCGCCTTGCAGACGTTGCCCGAAGGACGCACCCCGACCGCCGAGGACTGGAACCTGCTGTCGATGCAATGGCGGGCAGAACTGGACGAACGCATCCAGCGCCTGACTGCGCTGCGCGACCAGCTCACCGGCTGCATCGGTTGCGGCTGTCTGTCGATGCAGGCCTGCCCGCTGCGCAACAGCGACGACCAATTGGGCCGGCAAGGCGCAGGGCCGCAGTTGCTGGATCAGGAATGACTGGTTGCGCCCTGCAGCTCGACCAGGCGCAAGGCCAGTGCCTTGGCCTGGGCCGCGACGTCGGTGACCGCGGTGCTTTCCCACCACAATCCGCGCAGCGGCGGACCCAGGCTGAACAGATGTGGCGAATATCGGCCTTGCGCATCGCACACCGCGCCGCCTGCGTCGGCAGCGATGCCCAGCGCCAACGGACCGGGCTGGATCAGGCCGCGCGCCAGCAGTTGCCGGGGCAAGGCGCGGTCGACGCGGCGCCAGTCGTATTCGATTCCGGTGGAATTGATCAACGCGTCGCCGGTCACGTAAGACAGGCTGGCCTGCCCGCGCCGACGCAGGCCAATGCGTATTTGTCCGTTGTCATCCGACTCGACGCTGCGCAACGTTGCCGCGTGGATCGTCAGGCGCCCTTGCTTGACGCATTGCGCCAGCAAGGCGGCGCTCGGTGGCGGTGAGCGATGATGATGGCTTTCCCACCAGGGCCGCACATGGCGCACGAATTGCCGACGCTGAATATCGCTGGCTTGATGCCACAACCGGCCGATATTGGCCCGTACCGTATCGAGCGGCGCCTGCCAGTCGATACCGCTTTCGATGGCCAGCTCGCACTGTTCGCGCACCTTGCGCAGCAATTGCCGTGGGCTGCGGATCGTAGTGTCCTGGCTCAGGAAGTCAGGCCATGGCGGCGGTTGGCGACGCACATGCGGCAACAGGCCATGACGCGAGTACACGTCAATGGGACCGCGATGCCCGGCTTGCTGCAAGGACACTACCGCATCGACCATGGTCAGCCCGGAGCCGACGATCAGTACCCGCGCCTGGGGATCGAGCGTGCGCATCGCCGCAACATCCCACGGATCGAGAGCCGCCGCGTTCAGGCCGCTGGATTGTCGCTGCGGCGTGCGGGCCGCTGCGTACATGCCGGTGGCGAGCACGGCGAAACGTCCGTGCAGCGCGGTGCCATCGGCCAGGGTGAGCCCGACACCCTGTGCGTCGACCTGCAGATCCACCGCCTCGCCGCGCACATGCTCGACACTTGAGCCCCATTCGGAACCCATCGCTTCGGCCTCGCTGAGGCGCTGCTGGACATACAGGCCAAAGATGCCGCGCGGCGGGAAGATATCGGCCACCGGCAGTTGCAGTTCAAGGCCCTGGGGCCAGCCGCCGCCCGCCAGGAAATCGGCCAGCCATTGAGTCAGATCGTCGGCGTTATCCGGATCGACGCTCATGCGCGCCGCATTGCCGTTCAATGTGTGGCCTGGCTCGGTGGCGCTGTAGGCTTCGCCTCGGCCCAGTTCGCTGCGGGTTTCGACGATCAGGATTCGTCGTGTGCCCGGCTGGCGCAGCAGTTGCGCGGCGAGCAGCGTACCGCTGAGGCCGCCGCCAACGATCAGGATGTCGGCTTGAAGGGTGCGAGTGGTCATTGAAAGTCCGTTTCGAGCTGATATCAGAGCACGACGGTGCGCACGAAGCGCAGCGGTGCCGTCCCATGGTTGCGATAGCTGTGCGGCTGGTTGCTGGGAAACATGAAGAATTCGCCCGACCCGACTTCGCGGGCGTCGACACCCTGTGCGAAGGCGACGGTCAGGCGGCCTTCGACCACGTAGACCTGCTCGCTCCAGCCATCCGGATCCGCTTCGGAGGCATACACGTCGCCGGGCGCCAGGCAGAACTCCCACAGCTCGACTTCCCGGCGTGCGTTGGCCTTGGCCAGCAAGGTCGCTCGGCTTCCCTCCCCGGCACCGGTCCAGGCCAGTTCGTTGATGCGACTGTGATCGCGCAGCTCCGGCGCCTGGACCAAGTCACTGAACGCGACATCCAGCGCCTCGGCCACACGGTCAAGGGTCGCCAGGCTGACGTTCTTCTCCCCGGCCTCGATCGCCACCAGCATGCGCCGGCTTACCCCGGAGCGCTCCGCCAATGCGTTCTGGCTCAAGTCAGCAGCGTGCCGCAAGCGCCGTACATTCTGGCTGACGTGTTGCAGGACCGGAGCGCGCTGTGGGTTTTCTTTATCCATCTGATTTCATCCGAACCGGGTGCGCACTATACTGCCCACTTTTACACCGCAATCTGTGTTGTCCATTCAATCCCCGCAGAGCCCGCTCATTCATGAAAACCAGTCGTTGGACGCCGCGCGTCAGTAAAGCAGAACTTGTGCTGATCCTGATCACCATCTTGTGGGGTGGAACCTTTCTGCTGGTCAAATACGCCCTGACTTCCAGCGGGCCGATGTTTTTCGTCGGGCTGCGGTTCGCCGCGGCGGCCGCCATCGTAGCGCTGTTTTCCATGAAAGTGCTGCGTGGCCTGACATTACTCGAGTTGCGCGCCGGTGTGGCCATCGGCACGGCGATCATGCTCGGCTACGGCTTGCAGACCATCGGCCTGCAGACCATTCCCAGCAGCCAGTCGGCGTTCATCACCGCGCTGTACGTGCCTTGCGTGCCGTTGTTGCAATGGCTGGTGCTGGGACGTCGGCCGGGGCTGATGCCAAGCCTGGGGATCGCGCTGGCGTTTACCGGCCTGTTGCTGGTGTCAGGCCCGCAAGGCGCCGCATTGCAGTTCAGCCCCGGCGAGCTGGCGACCATTGTCAGCGCCGTGGCGATTGCCGCCGAAATCATTCTGATCAGCGCCTACGCCGGCAAGGTCGACGTGCGGCGGGTGACCGTGGTGCAACTGGCGACCGCCTCGGTGCTGGCCTTCCTGATGATCGTCCCGACCGGCGAGCATTTGCCGCAGTTCTCCTGGCTGCTGGTGATCAGCGCCGTAGGCCTGGGCGCAATGAGCGCGGTGATTCAGGTCGCCATGAACTGGGCGCAACAAAGTGTCTCACCCACCCGTGCCACGGTGATCTACGCCGGCGAACCGGTATGGGCAGGCATCGCCGGACGACTGGCCGGCGAAAGGCTACCGGCAATTGCCTTGCTCGGCGCCGCCCTGATCGTCGCCGGCGTCATCGTCAGCGAACTGAAAAGACGCCCGGTCGCCCAGACTGCGTCTGATGACGACCAGCCCCTTGAGAAAGCGGAATAGAAGCAGCGAGCCGAACGGCGTAGGACAAAATCCGTGCCCGGCGGCGAAAGATTATCCTTACCGGACATTTCTTGTAGGAAATTCGGCGGTCTCAGGTTTTGCGATGTGCTGTCTGGCACGTATGATGCTTATCTTTTCCTGCAGACTAGAAGCCTATGTCCCTGATAGTTCTACTGCTTCTGCCGTTCATTGGCAGCTGTCTCGCGGCTTTCCTGCCGCACAACGCGCGTAACGCCGAATCGATCCTCGCCGGGCTGATCGCCGTGACCGGTGCGCTGCAATGCGCACTGTGGTTCCCGCAGATTGCCGACGGCGGCATGATCCGTGAGGAATACGTCTGGCTGCCAAGCCTGGGCATCAACTTCGTACTGCGCATGGACGGGTTCGCCTGGATGTTCTCGATGCTGGTGCTGTGCATCGGCGCGCTGGTGTCGCTGTACGCGCGGTACTACATGTCGCCGGACGACCCGGTGCCGCGGTTCTTCTCGTTTTTCCTGGCGTTCATGGGCGCCATGCTGGGCCTGGTGATGTCGGGCAACCTGATCCAGATCGTGTTTTTCTGGGAGCTGACCAGCGTTTTCTCGTTCCTGCTCATCGGCTATTGGCATCACCGCGCCGACGCCAGACGCGGCGCGTACATGGCGTTGATGGTGACCGGCGCCGGCGGCCTGGCGCTGCTGGCCGGCATGTTGCTGCTGGGCCATGTGGTCGGCAGCTACGATCTGGACCGCGTACTGGCTTCGGGACAAGCCATTCGCGAGCACGCCTTGTATCCGGTGCTGCTGACCCTGATTCTGATCGGCGCCCTGAGCAAGAGCGCGCAGTTTCCATTCCACTTCTGGCTGCCTCACGCCATGGCCGCGCCAACGCCGGTCTCGGCCTATCTGCACTCGGCAACCATGGTCAAGGCCGGTGTGTTCCTGCTGGCGCGGCTATGGCCGGCGCTGTCGGGCACCGAGCAGTGGTTCTGGATCGTCAGTGGCGCCGGTGCCTGCACCCTGATTCTGGGCGCCTATGCCGCCATCTTCCAATACGACCTCAAGGGCTTGCTGGCGTACTCGACCATCAGCCACCTTGGGCTGATTACCCTGTTGTTGGGCCTCAACAGCCCGCTGGCAGCGGTGGCAGCGGTGTTCCACATTCTCAATCACGCGACGTTCAAGGCCTCGCTGTTCATGGCTGCGGGAATCATCGACCATGAAAGCGGCACCCGGGACATCCGGCGACTCAGCGGGCTGATCAAGCTGGTGCCGTATACCGCGACCCTGGCGATGGTCGCCAGCGCCTCGATGGCGGGCGTACCGTTGATGAACGGCTTTCTGTCCAAGGAAATGTTCTTCGCTGAAACCGTGTTCATTTCCTCCACCGCCTGGGTCGAAATGGCCTTGCCGGTCATCGCCACCATTGCCGGTGCATTCAGCGTGGCCTACTCGCTGCGCTTCACAGTGGACGTATTCTTCGGCCCGGCCGCCAAGGATTTGCCGCACCTGCCCCACGAACCTCCACGCTGGATGCGCGCGCCGGTGGAACTGCTGGTCATGGCCTGCCTGGTGGTGGGTATTTTCCCGGCCCAGTCCGTTGCCCCCTTGCTGGCCGCGGCCGCACGGCCGGTGGTCGGTGGTACGCTGCCCGAGTACAGCCTGGCGATCTGGCACGGCTGGAATGCGCCGATGATCATGAGCCTGATCGCCATGGCCGGCGGCGTGCTGCTGTATCTGCTGCTGCGCAAGCCGTTCAAGCGTGAGCGCTTCCCTTTCCCGCCGCTGGTGGGACGTCTGAACGGCAAGCGCTTCTTCGAACGCAGTCTGGTGGTGATGATGCAGTGGGCGCGTCGCTTCGAACGCGCCTTCACCACTTACCGCCTGCAACCGCAACTGTTTCTGCTGGTGGCCGCCGCCGCGCTGGGCGGGTTCATCCCGATGTATTTCAGCGGGCTGACCTGGGGCGATCGCCCGAAGATTCCGGGTTCGGGGGTATTCGTCGCCTTGTGGCTGATTGCGATCGCCTGCGCCCTGGGCGCGGCGTGGCAGGGCAAGTACCACCGCCTCGCGGCACTGATCATGGTCAGCGTCTGCGGCCTGATGACCTGCATCACTTTCGTCTGGTTCTCCGCGCCGGACCTGGCCCTGACCCAGCTGGTGGTGGAAGTGGTCACCACGGTGCTGATCCTGCTGGGCCTGCGCTGGCTGCCGCGCCGCAATGAAGACGTAGCGCCACTGGTCAGCACGCGCCTGAAGGCCCGCGCCCGCCGGGTTCGCGACCTGATACTGGCAACCCTGGTCGGCCTGGGTATGGCCCTGCTGTCCTACGCCATGTTGACCCGCCAGACGCCCAACGCCATTTCCTCGTTCTACCTCAGCCGCGCGCTGCCCGAGGGCGGCGGTACCAACGTCGTGAACGTCATGCTGGTGGACTTCCGCGGTTTCGATACCTTCGGCGAAATCACCGTGTTGTCGGCGGTGGCACTGACGGTGTTTGCCCTGCTGCGCCGCTTCCGTCCACCCAAGGAAAGCATCGCCCTGCCCGCTCAGCAGCGGTTGCTGGCCCAGGACGTGGTGACCGATCTGGTCAACCCGCGCAGCGCCAGCGACACCGCGCTGGGCTTCATGATGGTGCCGGCGGCATTGGTGCGCCTGTTGCTGCCGATTGCCCTGATCATCTCGATGTACCTGTTCATGCGCGGTCATAACCAGCCGGGCGGCGGTTTCGTCGCCGGGCTGGTGATGTCGGTGGCGTTCATTCTGCAATACATGGTGGCCGGTACCCAGTGGGTCGAGGCCCAGATGAGCCTGCGTCCGCTGCGCTGGATGGGCACCGGTCTGTTCACTGCAGTGTTGACCGGGATCGGCTCGATGGTGCTGGGTTATCCGTTCATGACCACCCACACCGCTCACCTGCATCTGCCGCTGCTGGGCGATATCCACTTCGCCAGCGCGCTGTTCTTCGATGTCGGCGTGTTTACCGTGGTGGTCGGCTCGACCCTGCTGATCCTCACCGCACTGGCGCACCAGTCAGTGCGCAGCCACCGCCCGACCCAGCTGCCCAAACCGGTTGCCAACCCCGTTGGTCAAGCCGCTGCCTCACAAGGAGTCGTCTGATGGAAGAAGTCATTGCCGTAGCCATCGGCGTCCTGGCCGCCTCGGGGGTCTGGTTGATCCTGCGCCCGCGGACCTTCCAGGTAGTGATGGGCCTGTGCCTGCTGTCCTACGGGGTCAACCTGTTCATCTTCAGCATGGGCAGCCTGTTCATCGGCAAGGAGCCGATCATCAAGGACGGCGTGCCGCAGGATCTGCTGCACTACACCGACCCGCTGCCCCAGGCGCTGGTGCTCACCGCCATCGTCATCAGTTTTGCGATGACCGCCCTGTTCCTGGTGGTGCTGCTGGCGTCCCGTGGCCTGACCGGCACTGACCACGTCGACGGCCGGGAGCCCAAGGCATGATCTGGATGAACCAGCTGATCGTGGCACCCATTCTGCTGCCCTTGTTGACCGCCAGCCTGATGCTGTTGCTGGGGGAAAAACATAGAACCCTCAAGGGCCGTATCAATCTGCTGTCGAGCATGTTGGGGCTGGGCATTGCCGTGGCGCTGTTGATGCGGGTCCAGCAGAGCGGCACCAGCGGTTCCATCGGCGTCTACCTGCCGGGCAACTGGGAGGTGCCGTTCGGCATCGTGCTGGTGGTCGATCACCTGTCGGCGATGATGCTGGTGCTGACCGGCATCATCGCGGTGTGCGCGCTGATGTTCGCGCTGGCCCGCTGGGACCGTGCCGGCGCCAGCTTTCACGCGTTGTTCCAGATTCAGCTGATGGGCCTCTATGGCGCGTTCCTGACTGCCGACCTGTTCAATCTGTTCGTGTTCTTCGAGGTGCTGCTGGCGGCGTCCTACGGCCTGATGCTGCACGGCTCGGGTCGCGCACGGGTCTCGGCCGGTCTGCATTACATCTCCATCAACCTGCTGGCGTCGTCGCTGTTCCTGATCGGCGCGGCGCTGATCTATGGCGTGACCGGCACGCTGAACCTGGCCGACCTGGCGATCAAGATTCCCCAGGTCCCGGAAGCCGATCTGGGGCTGCTGCATGCAGGCGCGGCGATTCTGGCGACCGCGTTTCTGACCAAGGCCGGCATGTGGCCATTGAATTTCTGGCTGGTGCCGGCCTACTCGGCGGCGAGCGCGCCGGTGGCGGCACTGTTCGCGATCATGACCAAGGTCGGCATCTACACGCTCCTGCGCCTCTGGACCCTACTGTTCTCCGGCAGTGCCGGCGCGTCGGCTTTCTTCGGCGGCGACTGGCTGATCTACGGCGGCATGGCGACCATCGTCACCGCTGCGCTGGCGATCATCGCCGCCCAGCGCCTGGAGCGTCTGGCGAGCCTGAGCATTCTGGTGTCGGCGGGCATCCTGTTGTCGGCCATCGGTTTCGCCCAGCCCAGCCTGACCGCCGGCGCGCTGTTCTATCTGGTCAGCTCGACCCTGGCGTTGAGCGCGCTGTTCCTGCTCGGTGAATTGATCGAGCGTTCACGTTCGGCCAATGAGATCCCGCTGGAAGAGGACGCCGACCAGCTGCCGCGCAACATGGAATCCCTGCATCCGCCGCCCGGCGCCAACCTGGATGAGCAGCAGAAGGTTGTGGTCGGCCAGGTGATTCCCATCACCATGGCCTTTCTCGGCCTGAGCCTGGTGGCCTGCGCGCTGCTGGTGATCGGCATGCCGCCGCTGTCCGGATTCATCGGCAAGTTGACGCTGCTCAGTGCGCTGATGAACCCGCTGGGCCTGGACGTCGCTCAGGACGAACCGATTTCCGTGCCGGCAGGCATGCTCATCGGGTTGCTGATCTTTTCCGGACTGGCCTCGCTGATTGCCTTCGCCAGACTCGGCACCCAGCGTTTCTGGACTCCGCACGAGCGGCCGTCGCCGGTGCTGCGCCGGCTTGAGTACATGCCCATCGTGATCCTGTTGGGGCTGTGCATCGGCCTGACGGTGATGGCCGAGCCGCTGCTGCGCTACACCCGCGACACTGCGGCGGCCCTTCACGAACCCAAGCAGTACGTGCAGTCGGTGCTGGCGGCACGCCCGGTGCCCGGTCCTTCCAGCGGCGCGGGCCTTTCGGAGGTGCAGCCATGAAGTCGCTGTTTCCCGCACCCTGGTTTTCGCTGGCGCTGTGGGTGCTCTGGCTGGTGCTCAACGGCTCGCTAAGCCCCGGCAACCTGTTGCTGGGTGCGCTGTTGGGTTTTCTCGCGCCGTTGCTGATGCAGCGGCTGCGGCCTCAGCGGGCGCGCTATAAAAACCCGCTCGCGATTCTCAGGCTGTTTCTGTTGGTGGGGCGCGATGTGGTGATCTCCAATCTGCAGGTGGGCTGGACGGTGTGGAACGCCCGGCGGCGCCCGCCGCGCTCGGCATTCGTGCGAATCCCGCTGGATCTGCACGACGCCAACGGCCTGGCCGCGCTGGCCATGATCACCACTGTGGTGCCCGGCACTGTATGGTCGGAGCTGGCGCTGGACCGCAGCGTGCTGCTGATGCATGTCTTCGATCTGGCGGACGAGGCGCAATTCATCGAACACTTCAAGTCCACTTACGAGCGCCCGTTGATGGAGATTTTCCAATGAGTGCCCTGCTCGACAACGCGATCCTGATCAGCCTGTTCATTTTCGCCCTGGCGATGGTCGTCACCCTGCTGCGATTGTTCCGCGGGCCATCGGCCCAGGACCGGGTGCTGGCGCTGGATTACCTGTACATCACCGCCATGCTGATGATGCTGGTGCTGGGCATCCGTTACGCCAGCGACACTTATTTCGAAGCGGCGATGCTGATCGCCCTGTTCGGCTTCGTCGGCTCGTTCGCGCTGGCCAAATTCCTGCTTCGCGGGGAGGTGATCGAATGAATTCCGTGCAGGAAATGCCCATCTGGGCAGAGGTGCTGACCGCCACCCTGCTGATCGCCAGCAGCCTGTTCACCCTGACCGGCGCGATGGGTTTGCTGCGCATGAAGGACTTCTTCCAACGCATGCATCCGCCTGCGCTGGCTTCGACGCTGGGTGCCTGGTGCGTGGCGCTGGCCTCGATCATCTACTTCTCGCAGCTTGAATCGGGACCGGTGATTCATGCCTGGCTGATTCCGATCCTGCTGGCAATCACCGTGCCGGTGACCACCCTGCTGCTGGCGCGCACTGCGCTGTTCCGCAAGCGCATGGCCGCCGAAGACGTGCCCCCGGAAGTCAGCAGCACCCGACTCGATGGGGAGTCAGGCGGCAGCTGAGCGAACGCCCAGCTGTTCCGGACCGGGCCGGCTTACTCGCTGGCCTTGAACGTCAGTTCGCCCTTGCGCCATTTGGCGGCCTTGCCGACGGCTGTCTTGAGCGTCTTGCTCATGCCGGCCAGCAACTGCTCCCTGGCCGCAAAGACCATGACCACCGAGTGACCTTCCTTGAAAACGATGCCCTGGCCTTCAGGGGTCGTCACGTGGGCATAGTCGCCCAACCCGTAGACTGCCAGCTTGATGTCGCGAAACTTGATTTCGAACTTGCCGCCTTCTCGGCTGGCCAGTACCGATGCACGGAAGTGATCGCCGACCTTGAGTTCGAGACTCGGTTTGTCATCCACCACCATCGCGGTCTCGGTGTCGATTTCAGCGATGTAGATGCCTTCGGCCGATTGCTCGGTGATGTAGACGAACCGCGACTGGAAGTGTTTGACCAATTGTGCGCGGAGATCTCCGAGCACGAACAACGCATGGGTATCCAGGTTACTTACTGCCAAGGTACAAACCCTCAAACATGAAAAATACCTGCCTGGACCCGCCAGGCAGTCAAGAAGATTGCTGCATCCTATGCCGCCGTGTAACACGGCTGAAAACATCGAGCGCCGTACCGCAGGCGCCGGGCCTTGCGCCGCGGCCTGTACAGGCTGAGGCGGGATTCTACCGGCTAGCGGGGTCCAACGGATACAGGCCATGGCGCAAACTACTGACGCGGACCGCACGCAGCGCGGCGCACCGGAAACACCCGGACACAGGCGTGCGGGAAGCGATAGTAAAGTGTTGCCAGGGACACCTGCACATTACCACTTACCACCGGGGCAGAAAAAGATTGTGGCAGGCCGCGGCGCACGACGGTCGAACTCTTGTTCCCGATCACCACTCCGATGCAGTACACCTGATGAAACAACGGCGTCCGCCGAGGAGATGATATGGAACTGCAAGCACGTAGCCTGGCTGACCTTTTTGCGCAACTGGGACTGGATTCCGATCAAGCCAGTATCGATGCGTTCGTTGCCAGCCATTCGCTGCCCGACGATGTGAAACTGATCGACGCGGAGTTCTGGACGCCCCAGCAATCGCGCTTCCTCAAGGAAGAACTGCGTGAAGATGCAGACTGGGCACCCATCGTCGACGAACTCAACGTCCTGCTTCATAAATAACACCCTCATTGGGGATAACCGGGCTGTCCGACATTGGGATGACGAACCCGACCGCCCGGTGCCGGGGCGTGCACGAAGACCGCGTCACTGAGGGTACCGATGCTGCCCAGTGTCCCGCCCCAGTGCGCGGAACGGTGGATGTAGCGCCAGCGCAGGATGCGCTCTTCATGTTCATCCAGCGTATAAGGCCCGCCACGGGCGTAATACATGAGCTTTCCCGCGATGCTTCGCAGCTCCGAGGGCAGAGTGAACTGCGGCCGATTGGGAATAGGCAGCAACGGCACGCCCGCCTGGCACGCCAGATCGTGCATGACTCGCAGATGGACCCGCGACAGGTGCCCGTACACCTGCCGCCGTAGACACACCGCCGCCGCGACGGTCTTGGCCCCCAGCCTGCTGCTTCGCCCGCGTCCGATGGACTCGCAGCATTCCACCCGCAACGAGGCCTGCGTGTCGCCTGGGTCGAGCATCCAGCGCTCGGCGTCCATATGCTGTAGGTCCGCCAGGCTGTTGAGCCAGGCCTGACTGGCCTCGCATGGACTGTCGCGATACACCAGGCTGACGCGCGGGCGGGTCAGCAGCACTTGCTCAAGCATCTGCACCGGATAACCGCCGCCGATGTCGGCGTGGGCTCCGGGCAGCACGATCTCCCGGGACCAGACCGGGGCGATACTGTTGAGTGCGAAGTTGCGCCGCGCCTCGTCGCGGGCCACCAGATGCACCACATGCTCGGCACAGCCTTGGGGGAGATACAAGTTGACCCGGACGTTGGAGGCGTCGCTGATGTTTCCCAGATCCTTGAAGCTGCCGACTGCCGCGACCGTATCGAACAGCCCGACGAACCTGACCTTGACGCTGTCGTTGTGCCAGGCAAAACACCTGCTGCGCGGCACCCGGCGGCTGCTCAGAATCGGCTCCAGCGCCCCCTTGCTCTGTTTGAGTATCTCGTTGACGAAATGCCGCGCCGAGGCCGCTCCCCGGCTGAAGCCGAACACATCCAGTTCCAGCGCCTGGATCACGCAGCCGGGGTTGTCCTGGGCGAACCGCTTCAAACGCGATTCAAGCTTGGTGAAGGCCCGCTCGACCTTGGCAACGACACCCGTCAGCCCGCGCCCGAAACTCTGTCCCGGCCATAATGAATCGCGCCCACCAGAAGTTGTACCCGCGCCACTGATATAAATCGGCCAATGGACTTTCAAACCTTGCCCATCGTCCTGCGCCAGACTCTGGTGACGATAAAGTTCGACCAGCCAGGCAATATTACTCAGCTCATTACTGTAACTACTGCCCGACTCCAGATGCCGTCCCGCGCACTGGGCAGTATGCCTACCGGCATTGACTTCCATCATCGCCTGACATTCGGCGCCGATCCGACTGTTGACCCTGTTGTTGGCCGTCCCGTCGAAGAACAGCCCCGCCCGTACCGTTACCGGCTGCCCGGCCACTGTACCGAGCGGTCGAACCTGCAGAACATTCCTTGTCTTTTGCATAACACGTGCGTCCATAGAAAGATTGATAATCCACCGTATCCGGATAACTTTTTGATACAGTTAATTAACGATCTTGCTCAGCACGAGTTGACAGTCAAGCGACGGGTAACTATTCAGATTCATCCTACAAACTAGCGCGACAACCCGTATCCCGTTAGTGAAATTTCTTCGGAAGTTAGTGACTTTAATCTTTTATCACCTGGGAATAGCCATTCATTCCAATAGTAAGAGTGGGCCATGTGGCGGTCGCACGGGTCGAGGGTGGCCGGTGGCCGAATTTCAGGCACAACGAAACCGGGAGGCAATTGCTTGCCTCCCGGTCGGGTCACTCAGGCGTGGCGCTGAAGATCAGGCCTGGCGCTGGTGCTTGTCGATCTGCTCGTGACGCTCTTGCGCTTCGATGCAGTACTTGGTGGTCGGACTGATCAGCAGGCGCTTGAGGCCGATAGGCTCGCCGCTGTCGTCACACCAGCCAAAGGTGTCATCCGCAATCCGCGACAAGGCCATTTCAAGCTGCGGCAGCATGCGCTGGTCACGGTCGATCACATTGACCAACCAGTGACGCTCTTCTTCTACCGAAGCTGCATCGGCAGGGTCTGCAGGCGTATCCAGGCTTTCGATGGCAATACGACTTTGCTCGATACGCTCGTGGATTTCGACCTTCATGGCCTGCAACAGCTCGACGAAGAAAGCATGCTGCTCAGCATTCATGTAGTCATCGGCCGGCATGGCCAGCAACTTTTCCTTTGTCATTGATTTCTCTATAAAAAAACGTGCATTGAGGAGCGGCTCAACGTTGCCGTAAAAGCGCCATCATTTCCAAGCGCCACCTGGCACTCAATTTACGAGGGGCGGCAGTCTAAGGCCGGCTTTGTCGCTCGGCAACCTAATTGAGGGGTTTTTCCATAACAATTACGGTGCCGGCGCTGCGTAAGCGGTCTGGATCGCGCCTGGACAACGGGTTTGAAGAGTTTATGACCCGGCCGGGGCGGTTCGGTTCCAGCGCCGGCCGGCCGCGACCGCCCGGCGAATGCCGCCCTCGGCGGCCTTTCTAGAGTTCCACCACTCGCCCTTGCTCGGCGCTGGTGCGTGCGGCGTCCATGACGATGGCCCCGGCCACGGCTTCATACGGATCGACCGGGTTGCGCCCCTGTCCATCGACCGCCAGGCGCAGCAGACGATAGAACTCCTGCCAGCGACCACGCTCGGAAGGCACTCGCACACGATGTTCGCCCTGTTCGATCCAGCCCCAGCGCTCTTCGGCCTCGACGCCCCAGCGCTCGCCTTCACTGCGGGGCGTCAGCCCGGCCATGGCGGCGGCTTCCTGACCGTCAAGCCCTTCGACGCTGTAGCAGCCCAATGAACCGCTGACCCGGAACCTCGGCTTGGGGGTGTTCTGCAGACAGCTGCCGGACAGATGCGACACAACACCGCCGGCATGGGTCAAGGCCAGGAAGAAGGTGTGATCCAGCAACGGGTCGGCAGCCGCGTATTGCAGCTCGGCATAGACCCTTTTGACCGGCCCGAACAACACCAGCGCCTGATCCACCAGATGACTGCCCAGATCACGCAGCACACCGCCGCCGCTGGCCTTGCCGACCGACGAAGGCGAGAAGCGCTCGATGCTGGATTCGAATCGAGTGATGGGGCCCAGCGTCTGTTCATCGAGCAGCTTGCGAATGGTCAGGAAGTCCGAATCCCAGCGTCGATTCTGGAACACGCTGAGCATCACCCCGCCACGCTCGGCGGCATCCACCAGCTCTCGAGCCTGGGCAGCGCTTTGCGCGAAAGGCTTGTCACTGACCACCCCGATACCCAGGCCGATCGCTTCTAGGATCAAGGCCCGGCGCGAGGCCAGTGGCGTGGAGATCGCCACCACGTCCACACCGGCCGCAGCCAGGTCGGCCAGCGAGTCGAACGTCGCCACGCCGGGATGGTCGGCGGCGACTTCTTGCCTGCGCTGCGGCGAGCGCGTGACGACGCCCGCAAAGCTGGTACCCGCCAGCCCCGAAATCAGAGTGGCATGAAAGTAACGCCCACCCTTGCCATATCCCACCAGTCCGATTCTCATAGCTGCTCCTGATCGTTTACCCACGCGTCGCACGCCGCCGCAGGGTGCCCATGATAGCGCGCAGCACGACCTTGCCGCCGCTGGCATTGCCCGCCAGCGGCCGCTTACAGATCCATCAGCCAACTGTGCTGCGAATCATCGCGGGCTTGCCGGCCACGGGTGGGGCCAGCCATGACATTGAGACAGCACGCTTCGTAGCCATAGGGCACGCACACCGGGTGATACCCTCTGGGCACGGCGACCAGGTCGTGATTTTCCACGGCCATGGCCTGATCCAGACTGCGGTCCTCAGTGTAGACCCGCTGGAAAACGAACCCTTGGGGTGGATTGACCTGGTGATAGCAGGACTTTTCCAGAAAGCTTTCGTCCGGCAGGTTATCCAGGTCGTGCTTGTGCGGCGGGTAGCTGGAGCAGTGTCCGGAAGGCGTGCGCACCTCCACCACCAGCAGCGAGTGCGCCAGCTCGGTGTCCGGCAGTATTTCACAGACATAGCGGGTGCAGGCGCCAGTGCCGCGCACGCTGCGCTTCATGCTGTCCGGCGTGAGCAATCGAGCCGGGACCGGTTTGGCGCTGTCGCCCGGCGCCGAGCACACGGCCACATGGGCCGGGCCCAGGGCCGTCAGGTGCGCCTGGCTGTGAGGCGGCAGGTACATGGCGAACGGCGAAGCGTCCTCGAAGACCGAATGGCGGTCGCCGATATTCTCCCAGCCGAACGCGCCTTGCCCGAGCGCTTCGCCAGTGACGCTGGCGTGGCCGGTGAGTAACACGACACACAGTTCCCGGTCCGCCGCATCCAGCGGCAGCCGCTCCCCCGCTTCGAGACGATAGGCGGCAAAGCCGACGTAAGTCAGCAGGCCCGCCGGCAGCGCCACGATATCGCGCCCCTTGGGGTTGCTTCTGGTGAGCAGATTCATGAATAGATCCTCGTCCATCGGGCACCGGTGCGCTGCAGGTCGCCCACGAAGCGAATCTGCAAGCGCGAATGGGCATGGCTGCACCGCTATGACAGTAATCAGTGACTGTTTTTGTACAGGATCGAAAGCCCGCGAAGACACCCGGCACTCCAAAAAACCTGATGCACGCGCGCCTGTCACGCCTGGCAATGAGAGTGCAACTCCCCATAAATCCCCGGGCTACTTCGGTTCGCATTTCGACCTTCCAGTCTGGAGGATAGATGCCCGGACCGAAGAACTGCCGGATCGAGCGCTGCAGCACGTCGGAACGCAACGGCGGGCAAGCCATGCCGCTCAGCGAACGGCGCGCGTCGCCCCTTCAAAATGAGGTGACCCGACCATCGTGAAGCGCCAAAAGACACTCATCCGGATGGCTTGCGCAGGACTATTCATTGTTAACGGTATTTTTTGTACAGCGGTTATACAAATGCAGCGTAGATGTACATATAGTGCCATCACTGCTCATGACGGGCATGACCTCCAGAAGAGATCAAGACCAGGGACCGAAACCGTTTCCAGACCTTACAAGCCAGGCCACCTCCGTGTTCTTCAATTCCAAGAAAGAGCTTTCCACGCTGCAACATGTCATCGAAACCCAGGCCTGGCTACTGACAGCCATCGATCGTTCCATGGCAACCATCGAGTTCGATCTCGATGGCAGGGTCCTCGACGCCAACGACAACTTCCTCGCCACCATGCGCTACACCCGTGAGGCCGTGGTGGGCAAGGAGCACAAGATGTTCTGCCCCGACGACTACGTGCGCGGCAGTGAGTACACTCGCCTGTGGGCACGGCTGCGGGCCGGCGAGTACGTTGCGCAGACCTTTCGCAGGATCGCCGGCGACGGCCGCACCGTCTGGCTGGAAGCCAGCTACAACCCGGTCAAGGACAGTTCGGGCCGTCCGGTGCGGGTCATCAAGTACGCGCTGGACGTGACTGACAAGGTTCAGGCAGAGAGCGAAGCCCAGAACAAGCTGCAAGCCATCGACCGCGCCATGGGTGTCATCGAGTTCGACCTGCAAGGCCACATTCTGCGCGCCAACAGCAATCTGACCGGCCTGGTGGGCTACAGCGAAGCAGAACTGCTCGGCAAGCACCATCGGATGCTGTGCCCCAGCGATCTGGTCAGCAGCCGCGAATATGCTGACTTCTGGCGCCGACTCAACGCTGGCGAGTTTTTCAGCGGCCAGTTCCGACGCGTCAACCGCCAGGGTCGGACGCTGTGGCTGGAAGCCAGTTACAACCCGGTCTACGACGCCGACGGAAAACTGTGGAAGATCATCAAGTTCGCCTCGGACATCACCGCCAGGGTCGAGCAACACGAACAGGACGCGAGCAGCGCCGCGCAGGCGTATCACATCTCCGTTCAGACCCAGGACATCACCGCCCAAGGTACCGAAGTGATTCAGCAGGCCGCGGCGGAGATGCGGCAGATTTCGATCAACATCGAAGAGTCGTCACGGATGATCGCGCAACTGGGCGAGCGTTCGGAGCAGATCACCGCCATCGTCAATACGATTCGCAGCATTGCCGACCAGACCAACCTGCTGGCGCTCAATGCCGCTATCGAGGCGGCGCGTGCCGGTGAACAGGGTCGCGGATTCGCCGTGGTGGCCGATGAAGTTCGTCAGCTGGCCGGACGCACCAGCCGTTCGACCGCAGAGATTTCCGAGATGATCGGGGTGATTCAGAACGAGACGCGCCAGGCCATCGAGAGCATGGACAACACTCGCAGCAATGCCGCCAAGGGGGTCGAACTGGCAGACCGCGCCGGATCGGTCATCGTGCAGATCAGCGATGGCACCCGCGAGGCGGTGAACGCGGTGAAAACCTTCGCCCGACAGGATCAGCAGCGCTGACCCCGCGAGCGCACGGCGCAGAAGGCGGTCAGGAGGTTCCGTGCGGAGCGCCGGCTTTACCGGCGCTACGCTCCTGGTTCTGCTGCCCCATCTTCTTGGCGCGCTTTTCCAGCACCAGGTAGACCACCACCGCAACCAGCAACGGCAGCAGGAAGTAGACGGCCCGATAACCGATCAGGGCCGCGAGCATGCTGCCCTTGGAAAACTGGTGCGACAGCAAGGTGATGAACACGGTCTCCAGAACGCCCAGCCCCGCCGGAATATGGGTGATGACACCGGCAATGCTGCTGATCAACAACACGCCCAGCACCGCCGGATAGAACGCCTCTTTTGGCAATAGCGTGTAGATCACCAGCGCCATCAAGGACCAGTTCAGCGCCCCCAGCCCGGCCTGCATCAATGCCTGCTTGAGCGAAGGGAGCACGATCTCCTGACCGCGGATCGTCCATGAGCGCCGCGTGGAAAAGCGACACGCCACCAGATACGCCGTGCAGACCGCCAGCAATGCAAAGCCGATCAGCTGCAGCGAGGTGGTGCCGATTGCCCACTGTTCCGGCAATTCCAGAAAGCGCAACGAAAAGACGATACCTGCCAGGAACATCCAGCCCAGCCAGTTGGTGATCAGGCTCAGGCTCAGAATCCGGGTAATGGTCGGCACATCCAGGCCCAGCCGCGAATACAGGCGGTAACGCAGCGCGATGCCGCCTACCCAGGAACTCAGGTTGAGGTTGAAGGCATAGCAGACAAAGGTCACCGGCACGATCTGCTTGATCGACAGTTTATGACGCGTGTAATAGCGCGCCAGGATGTCGAAACCGCAATAGGTCAGGTAACTGGCACAGGCAATCGCCCCGGCAATCAGCAAGGTACTAGCCTTGTACGACTGCAACGCATGGCTGACTTCTTTCCAGTCCAGGTTCTTCACCAGCAGAAACAGGAGCACCGGTACCGCAATGAAGAAAAACGCGTTGAAGGCCCGCTTGGCCCATTTCCACTTGCTGCTCTGTGGATGTCCGGCGGATGCATCGGCTGCCTGGGTCATAACGTCTTCTCCTGATCCGGCATTTCCCGGCTGGCTTGCTGCTGTTCTTCAATGACACTGGCCTCGGGCACCACATCTCCGGCACGGACCGGCTTGAGCCGCATGCCGTGGACCGGAAACAGTCCGGCGATGGCCGGAAAGTGGCGCAGAAAGTGAAAGCACAGGAATATCATCGGCGCTCGCCACCATTGACCTCGTGCCGCACCCTTGAGGCTGATCTGGGTACTGTGGGCGGCGGCCAGATCGCGCAGATGCTCGTGCAGGTGCTGGTTCAGCTCGCGGTCGCGAATGAACAGGTTGGCTTCCAGGTTCAGGGCCAGACTGAGCGGATCGAGGTTGCTGGACCCCACTGTCGACCATTCGTGATCGATCAGCGCCACCTTGCCGTGCAGGGCACGCTGTTTGTACTCGTGGATCACCACCCCGTCGCGCAACAGATAGGTGTAGGTCAGGCGCGAGCAGACGCGCACGAACGGCATGTCCGGCTGGCCCTGGAGAATCAGCGTGACCTTGACCCCGCGTCGCGCCGCGTTGCGCAGTTCGCGCAGAAAACGATAGCTGGGAAAGAAATACGCGTTGGCCAGGGTGATGCGCTGGTTGGCCTTGCGAATCGCATCCAGGTAATGCTCTTCGATGTCGGTGGTGTGTTCGGTGTTGTCACGTTCGGCCAACAACATGCGGGCGCTGCCGGCACGGTCGAGCTTGAGCGGGATCGACGTCAGCTTGCCACGCACCCCTTCACTGAGCATATGCAAGGCGCTGCGGTGGATGCTGGCAATGATCGGCCCCCGCACCAGCACGGCATAGTCCTGCTTGGCGGTCAGGCCGCTGTCGGTCATGTGGTCGACGCTGTAGTTGATCCCGCCGATGAAGCCCAGCTCTCCATCGATCACCACCACTTTGCGATGCAGGCGACGAAACAGGTTGGTACGCATGCCCATGAACCGGGGACGCGGGTCGAACAGCTGGATCTGGATGCCCACATCGAGCATGGCGCGCACGAACGCCGAGCTGAGGTCGGAAGTGCCGTAGTCATCCACGGTGACCACCACCTGCGCGCCATTGTTGGCGGCCTGGATCAGCGCCTGCTGAAGCTCGACGCCGATGCGGTCCTCGAAAATGATGAACGTCTCGACCAGCACCTGCTTGCGTGCGGCGCGAATGCACTCGAATACGCGGGTATAGAAATCCTCGCCGTTGATCAGCAATTCGACGGAGTTGCCGTCGATCCATTTGCCCTGCCTGACTGTCTCCTGAGTCATAAGGTCACCTCCACCGCCAGCGGTGCATGATCGGAAAGATGGGACCACGGACGATTGGACAGCACTTTCGGCCGATGGGTTGTGGCATTGCGCACATAGATGCGGTCGAGCCGCAGCAACGGCCAGCGCGCCGGAAAGCTCTTGGCCGGCGCGCCGAAACGCTGCACGAAGACTTCGTGCAGGCCGGTACCCTGCAGCAGCGCATCGGCCCGCAGGCGCCAGTCGTTGAAGTCGCCGGCCACAATGACCGGTGCGCCCTCCGGCAGGCGGGCCATCAGCTCGGCCAGCAACTTGAGCTGGGCCCGGCGGTGGCTCTCCATCAGGCCCAGATGGACACAGACGGCATGCACTTCACCGAAGTGCGGCACGTCGAGCACGCAGTGCAACAAGCCGCGCTCCTCGGTGCCATGGATGGAAATGTCCAGGTTCTCGTGACGCAGGATCGGGTACTTGGACAGCAACGCGTTGCCATGGTCGCCTTCCGGATACACCGCATTGCGTCCATAAGCGAAATCGCTCCACATGCTGTCGGCCAGGAATTCGTACTGGGAAATCGTCGGCCAGTCCTTCACCCGAGCGGCATGGCTCTGGTGCTCGCCGTGCACTTCCTGGAGGAACACAACGTCGGCCGATACGCTGCGCACCGCTTCGCGCAGCTCTGGCAGAATGAAGCGCCGATTGAAGATGCCAAAGCCCATATGCATATTCATGGTCAGCACATTCATCGAAATGCTCGCCGATACCGGTTTGATATCGCCGACAGGCGTGTTGGCACTGGTCAAGTCTCGCTCCTCGATCATGGTTCACGTCATATGAAGCCTGCCGCGCGCACAGGTTCCATGCGCTGCCCACGCCAGACGCGTCCGGCCACCCGCACCGCCGTTCGTCATGTGCGCCGGAACTTCGCCCCGGCCGCCCGATTCCGACTAATCAAGAGCCGTGAGAGATAACCACCATGAGCCTCAAGTTCTGCATCCCCGTGGCCAGCTGCCTGGTCTGCGGCCTGGCGTTCGGCGAAGCCTGCGAGGTAACCACACGGCCGGCCAGCCCTGAGGTACCCGTGGTGCAGACGCATATCTGTTACGAATACAAGGGGATGCCGACAGGCGCCATCGACTGGTCGTGCAGCAATGAGGACAAGAGCACCGCACCCACCGAAAAACGCAAGGTGCAGAGCTGCCCTTCGGGCGCCATGGCGTCGTGCAGCGCCACCCTGACTCCAGAAACGCTCGCCAATGAGCGCTCCGCCAGTCGTGAACCTGGAGCCAACACCGTGCAGGTCCCGGACGACGCACAGCGCATCACCTGGTATTACCAGGTGCAGGAACAAGCCCAGGCGCGAATCGACTGCGAACAGGCAGGCGGGCGGTTCAGCTACCCGTTGAAATGACCCTGACACCCCACGGCACACTCATTCAACCGACCTGATGGAGATTGCGAACCATGAAACAGTTCACCCGCGTACTGCGCTCCAGCGCACTGGCATTGGTCGTCGGCATGGCGGCCGGCCAAGCCTTTGCGGCATCCCCCAGGGCATTCGTCGAAGACGCTTCTGCCAGCGGCCTGGCAGAGATCCAGAATGGCGAGCTTGCCGTACAAAAAAGCCAATCGGCTGACGTGAAGAAGTTCGCCCAGATGATGATCGACGACCACCGGGCCGCCAATCAGGAACTGATGGAACTGGCCGACAAGCTCAAACTTCCGCCTTCCGATGATGCGGCCATCACCGATCGGGTCAAGAAACTGATTCTCGAATATCGAGAGGGATCGTTCGACAAGGCGTATGCCAATAACCAGGTTGACGCCCATGAAGAAGCCGTCGAACTGTTCCGCGAACAAAGCGAGAACAACGACGTGCCGGATTTACAGGACTACGCAAGGAAAACCCTGCCCAAGCTCGAAGCCCATCTTGAGCAAGCCAAGCTGCTGCAGGCCGCTCACCCCTAACATAATCAGACGGGTGCATCAGCTGACGCTGATACCGACAGTCGGGCATGAGCTTTGCTTAAAGCCAGTCATGGCGGGTATCGCGTCAGTAAACCGATACTCGCGCCGCTACTCCGCCCGCCGGCGACAAGGAGCATGACTGTGGATGCACCGGTTTCACTTCGCTACACGGCCAAGGCCCGCTGGTTCCACTGGGCGATGGCGCTGCTGGTCGTTCTTGCATACACGTTGATTCTCAGCCGTACCCAATTCAGCCGCGGCTCGGAATACCGGCTACTGGTGGTACAGAGTCACTTTTGGGTAGGCATCCTGATCCTGCTGATGGCGTTCTTTCGTGTCGCCGAGCGGCGACGTCATCCACCGCCGGATATCCTGCCGCCGCTGGAAGGCGCACTGCGCCTGGCCGCTACACTCTCCCACTACGCCCTGTATGCGTTTCTGTTCGTTCAGCCGGTGCTTGGCGTGCTTACCGTGATGGTGGAGAAAGGCGCACTGCCTATTCCCCTGACCACACTGCAGATCCCCTGGCCCTTGCCGACATCAGGCCGCACTGCGGAATACTTCGAGGATCTGCACAAGCTGCTGGCTTCGATCTTTTATTACGTCATCGGCCTGCATGTAGTGGCCGCGCTCTGGCATCACCTGGTGCGCAAGGACAACACGCTCAAGCGCATGCTGTGAGCCAATACCCGCTGGCCAACGTCCACGTCAGCCGATCAGTTGCGCGCTGCGCAGTGCCGCCAGTGCCGCCAGCCAGCGCGGTTGCTGGCGGTACTCGACGCAGGCGTGAGCCTGGCCGCGCATGCGGGCGATGCGCGCCGACGGCTTGACCTTCAGGCGTTGCGCGGCGCCAAGCGCCAGTTCGGCGGCACCCCGGTCGTTGCACACCAGGCCCATATCGCAACCTGCCGACAGTGCCGCCTCGATGCGGCTGGCGGCGTCGCCCACCACATGGGCGCCGGCCATGGACAGGTCATCGCTGAAGATAACGCCATCGAATTGCAACTCGGTGCGCAGGATGTCCTGCAACCAGCGACGCGAGAAGCCGGCCGGCTGGGGATCAACCTTGGGATAGATAACGTGGGCCGGCATGACCGCTGCCAGCTGGGCGCTCAGGCGCGCGAACGGCACCAGATCATGGGCGCGGATCTCATCAAGGCTGCGCTCATCGGTGGGAATCGCCACGTGCGAATCCGCCTCGGCCCAACCGTGCCCCGGAAAGTGTTTGCCGGTGGCAGCCATTCCCGCCATGTTCATCCCGCGAATGAATGCACCCGCCAATTGCGCGGCCCGCTCCGGATCGCCTTCGAAGGCGCGGGTGCCAACCACGGCGCTGCGTTCATGATCCAGATCCAGCACCGGCGCAAAGCTCAGGTCAAGCCCGACCGCCAGTACTTCGGTTGCCATCAGCCAGCCGCAATGCTCGGCCAGCAGCTCGGCATTCGGGCAGGCGGCAATTGCACGCATCGCCGGCAACCGGACGAAACCCTGGCGCAGACGCTGCACGCGACCACCTTCCTGATCCACCGCCAACAGCAGGTCCGGGCGAATGGCGCGAATCGAAGCGCTCAGCTCCCGCACCTGGCGAGGATGTTCGATATTACGAGCAAAAATGATCAGGCCGCCCACTTCGGGCTGGCGCAGAAATTGACGGTCTTCGGCGGTCAGCCAGGTACCGGCGACATCGACCATCAGTGAGCCTTGCAGGCCAGAACTCATAAAATCACCCTTGCACCAGTGCCGTAATCAAATGCGCGCATGGTGCTTGATCGTGACGCCGGGTGCAATCGCCTGCTCGGCGCCAGGCGTCAGGCCTTGACGGCCTGGGGTGCGACGGCGCTGGCTTTGCTGCGCGGCTTGAGCTGCGCGGCGATCATGGCCGTGTCGGTGACGCCGGTCTCGGCGCGCATCCCGGCGGCCAGGAACGGCACCATCAGGCGCATGACCTGCTCGATGGAGGTATGAACGCCGAAATCATTCTCGGCAATGGCACGCAGCGCCTTGATGCCGGACATGCTGAACGCGGCGGCACCTAGCATGAAGTGCACGCGCCAGAACAGCTCTATGGGCGGAATGTTCGGAGCGGCCTCGTTGACCAGGGTCATGTAGCGGCGGAACACTTTGCCGTACATGTCTTCCAGGTAACGCCGCAAGTGGCCCTGACTCTGGCTGAACGCCAGACCCAGCAGGCGCATGAAGATCGACAGGTCGTTGCCGCTGCGCGGCTGCACCACCAACGCCTGTTCGACGAGGATTTCCAGCAGTTCTTCAAGAGTCGGCTTGTGATCCGGCTTGCCCTGGCGGCGCTCAAGCTCGCGATCGAGGCTGGCGCAGAAAGGTCCGAGGAACCGCGAGAACACGGCCTGGATGAGCGCCTTCTTGGAGCCGAAGTGATAGTTCACGGCAGCCAGGTTCACCGACGCCTTGCTGGTGATCAGCCGCAGCGAAGTTTCGGCAAAGCCCTTCTCGGCGAACAACTGCTCGGCGGCATCAAGAATGCGTTCAACGGTTTCCGACTGTGCCATGGCTCTCTGCCTAACAAACGAACGTTTGAAACATACGTATCAGGCGGGATGGTTGTCAAGCTTACCTGTTCATTTTATGGCCGCACGGTCACTGTTTCACCTGCTGAACGATGGAATGCAACGTCAGCTCGTCATGCCGTTCGACTCCTCCCAGTCGACCGACGGGCAGTGAAAATGAAATGGACGATTGCCAATGCGCTTCCACTGTATATAATCCCAGTCACTGTATAAAAAGACAGAGCGCTCATCATGATCAAACTGACGCCACGCCAGGCTGAAATCCTGGGCTTCATCAAACGTTGCCTTGAAGACAACGGCTACCCGCCCACCCGTGCGGAAATCGCTCAGGAGCTGGGTTTCAAGTCGCCCAACGCCGCCGAGGAGCACCTCAAGGCACTGGCCCGCAAAGGCGCCATCGAGATGACTCCCGGTGCGTCGCGAGGTATACGCATTCCCGGCTTCGAAGCCAAGCCCGATGACAGCAGCCTGCCGATCATCGGCCGCGTCGCCGCCGGTGCGCCGATCCTGGCCCAGCAGCATATCGAAGAATCCTGCAACATCAACCCGAGCTTCTTTCATCCCAATGCCGACTACCTGCTGCGCGTGCACGGCATGAGCATGAAGGACATCGGCATTCTCGATGGCGACCTGCTCGCGGTGCACACCACCCGCGAAGCCCGCAACGGCCAGATCGTGGTGGCCCGGATCGGCGACGAAGTCACGGTCAAGCGCTTCAAGCGTGAAGGCAGCAAGGTCTGGCTGCTGGCGGAAAACCCTGACTTCGCCCCCATTGAAGTCGACCTGAAGGATCAGGAACTGGTGATCGAAGGTTTGAGCGTCGGCGTGATACGCCGCTGAGGAGACGTTTATGCAGTTCCATCAAGCATCGCAAGCGCAACTTCCCTTGTTCGAGGCGTTTTTGGCCCAGCCAATCGCCCCGATACTTCCCGAGGTCGTCGATACGCCCTGGAGCACCCAGCCGGATGTGTTCAGTGAGTTGTCATTACGCGGTGCGGCCGGGAACTGCCTGAGCCTGCTGGCGCCAGTCCTGCGGGAATTGAGCGAAGAAGCCAACGAACGCTGGCTGACGCTGATTGCCCCACCCGCCAGCCTTACACAAGCGTGGTTACGGGACGCCGGCCTGAACCGTGAGCGAATTCTCCTGTTGCAGCCACGCGGCACGCAAAGCGCGCTGGAGCTGACACGGGAAGCACTCAGGTTGGGACGCAGTCATACGGTGGTCAGCTGGATCAACCCGCTCGCTTCGGCGGCGCGTCAACAGTTGGTCAGTGCGGCAAGAATCGGTGATGCACAAA
Source organism: Pseudomonas sp. v388 (assembly GCF_003935425.1). Classification (GTDB taxonomy): domain Bacteria; phylum Pseudomonadota; class Gammaproteobacteria; order Pseudomonadales; family Pseudomonadaceae; genus Aquipseudomonas. The sequence continues at coordinate 281,709 of NZ_RHQN01000007.1, read as the reverse complement.
GCCTGAATATCCGGCTGGGCTAACAGCCCGCCGGGCGATCACTCCGGCAGCATCAGTGCAGGACGCGCGGCCCGGACTCGTCGTCCTTGTCGATTTCGCCATCCGCCAGTCGCCCGGCCATCTGCACGCCCACGCTCAACATGGCCTTGGCCACTTCGACATGCTGGCCCTGCATGAAGGCCTTGGCGTCATCGGAGAAATCAAGCGTCACCAGCGACCCTTCATCATCCGCGCGACGCAGCTCGATACGGCCATCGGGTAATTCGACAATTTCAAGAAAAGACGTAGGCATCAGGACAAGTACTCCGCGAAAGGCGAGCATTGTACCAGCCTGTACACAAGTTGATCATGGCTTTTAAGCCTATGAACGCTACGTTTAATGTCTTTCAGACGAACTCTAGCACTCACTCAGACCCTCACGAAAACGGATAGCCAGCGTCTTCAGCTGCTGACGCCAGTCTTCCAGTTGCTCACGGGTCAGTTCGGCCTCCGGCTCGGCGTCCAGGTTGACCGCCACGATCATCGGCTGGGTGACGTCACCCTTGGGCTTGAGCGGCGCACGCGGCGGCTCGAACAGAGCGTTGTATGCGGCCAGCAATTGTGCCAGCCAGGTTTCCCGGTGCTGCGCCAGCTCGACAAGCTCTCCAAGTTCCGGAATCGCCAACGCGTCGAGCACTTGCTGATTGAGCAATAACTCGGCACGCGGCGCTCCAGCCTGCGGCAAGCGATAGTACCCGGCAATTTCGTGACACAGTCCCAGCAGCGCGCCATACAGATGGAACAGTGCCGACTCCCGCTCGGCCTGTAACAGCGCCTGGGCATTCATCGCCTGCCCCTTTTCCGCCCGGCCCAGGGCTTCGAGCGCCAGTCCCGCGAAATAGATCTTCTGATTGGTACGGGTATAGAGCTCATGAGCCATGAGAAGTCCCTCCAAGGCGAACGGATACAACGAGCATAGAAGCTGGGAACCGCCACGCAACCGTGGCGTCCGGCACGCATGCCGGACGCCCGCGGTCAGCGCTTGTCTTCGACCTTCCAGGTGCCGCCGTCGTAGAACGCCTTCCAGCCGGTCGGCTTGCCTTCCACTTCGGTCTGTACGTACTGCTCCTTGGTCTTGCGGCTGTAGCGAATGACTGCCGGCCGACCGTCCGGATCCCTTGCAGGCGCTTCACAGAGGAAGTGGTACTTAGGATCGATCTCGGCCTTGTGCGGCAGGATCTCGATAACCAGCGGGGCACGGGTTTCGCGGTTTTTCGGGAACTGGCTGGCGGCCAGGAACAGACCCGACGCGCCATCGCGCAGGATATAGGTGTCGTCGACCTTGTCGCACTTGAGCTCCGGCATTTTCACCGGGTCCATTTTCGGCGGCGCCGCGTCGCCGCTCTTGAGCAGCTTGCGGGTGTTCTTGCATTCAGGGTTGGTACAGCCGAAGAACTTGCCGAAGCGGCCGGTCTTGAGCTGCATCTCGCTGCCGCACTTGTCGCACTCCAGGCTCGGACCTTCATAGCCCTTGATGCGATAGGTGCCCTCTTCGATTTCGTAGCCAGTGCAATCCGGGTTGTTGCCACAGATGTGCAGCTTGTGCTTTTCGTCCAGCAGGTAGGCATCCATCGCCGTGCTGCAGATCGGGCAACGATGCTTGCCGCGCAGAACCCGCGACTCGGACTCACCTTCGTCATCGTCAGCGATTTCGTCGCCGGGCGTGAGGTTGATAGTGGCCTTGCAGCGCTCTTTCGGCGGCAGGCTGTAGCCCGAGCAACCCAGGAACACGCCGGTGGAAGCCGTGCGGATCTGCATCGGACGGCCGCAGGTCTTGCACGGAATATCGGTCATGACCGGCTGGTTGGCACGCATGCCGCTGTCGGGCGCCGAGGCTACCTCCAGCTTTTTGCTGAAATCGCCGTAGAACTCGTCCAGCACGTTCTTCCAGTCACGCTGGCCCTGAGCCACATCATCGAGGTTCTCTTCCATTCCGGCGGTGAAGCCGTAGTCCATCAGGTTGGAGAAGCTCTCGGACAGACGTCCGGTGACGATATCGCCCATCTTTTCCGAGTAGAAACGGCGGTTATGCAACGCCACGTAGCCACGGTCTTGAATGGTCGAGATGATTGCCGCATACGTCGACGGACGGCCGATCCCGCGTTTTTCCATTTCCTTGACCAGGCTGGCTTCGGAGTAGCGGGCCGGTGGCTTGGTGAAGTGCTGGCTCGGGTCGAGCTTGACCAGCTTCAGGTTTTCGCCCTGGACCATGTCCGGCAGCACGCCGTCATCACCCGGCTTGGTCATTTGCGGCAGGACGCGGGTGTAACCATCGAATTTCAGAATGCGGCCCTTGGCGCGCAGTTCGAAACTGCCGGCAGCAACGCTGACCGTGGTCGAGAGATATTGCGCCGGCGGCATCTGGCAGGCCACGAACTGGCGCCAGATCAACTCGTACAGACGCTCTGCATCACGTTCCATGCCCGACAGCTTGGCCGGATCGGTGTTGACGTCGGACGGACGAATCGCTTCGTGGGCCTCCTGCGCGCCTTCCTTGCTGCTGTAGACGATCGGCGCTTCCGGCAGGTACTTCTTGCCGAACTGGGACTCGATGTAGTCCCGCGCCATGCTCACCGCGTCGGCGGACAGGTTGGTGGAGTCGGTACGCATGTAAGTGATGTAGCCCGCCTCATACAGTCGCTGGGCCATCATCATGGTCTTCTTCACCCCGAAGCCCAGACGATTGCTCGCGGCCTGTTGCAGAGTGGAGGTAATGAACGGCGCCGACGGCTTGCTGCTGGTGGGCTTGTCTTCACGCTTGACGATGCTGTAGCTGGACGCCTTGAGCTTTTCCAGGGCAGCCATGGCCTGCGCTTCATTGAGCGGCTTGAACGCCTCGCCGTTTTCACGGGCCACTTCGAAGCGCACGTTGGCGCCCTTGGCGGTGCCCAGGTCGGCGTGGATTTCCCAGTATTCTTCAGGGTTGAAGGCACGGATCTCACGCTCGCGCTCGACCACCAGCTTCACCGCAACCGACTGCACACGGCCGGCGGACAAACCACGCGCAACCTTCTGCCACAGCAACGGCGAAACCATGTAGCCCACGACGCGGTCAAGGAAGCGGCGCGCCTGCTGGGCGTTGACCCGCGCGATGTCCAGCTCGCCCGGCTTGGAGAAGGCTTCCTGGATGGCTTTCTTGGTGATCTCGTTGAACACCACGCGCTTGTAGCGGCTGTCATCGCCACCGATGGCTTCGCGCAGGTGCCAGGCAATGGCTTCCCCTTCGCGGTCCAAGTCCGTCGCGAGATAGATGGTGTCGGCATCCTTGGCGAGCTTGCGCAGCTCTTCGATCACCTTCTCCTTGCCGGGAAGGATTTCGTACTTGGCTTTCCAGCCGTGTTCCGGATCGACCCCCATGCGCGACACGAGCTGACGCTGCGCCTTTTCTTTCGGCGTCAGCACCGGACCTTCACCGGCAGCGGCCTTGCCACGCTTGGCGGCAGGCTCTTTGGCAGCGCTTGCCGAACCGCTGGTGGGCAGGTCTCGGATATGGCCGATACTCGACTTCACCACGTACTGGTTGCCCAAATACTTGTTGATGGTCTTGGCCTTAGCCGGGGATTCCACGATGACCAGCGATTTGCCCATGGATCAGAAAATTCCTGAATACTAGATGAAAGACAGAGTGGAGCATGTAAAGGCCACGCTATATATAGTGGCTACAAGGTGAGGTCAAGCACAGGCTGTTGTGCCATCCCTACTTACGGACGCGAAAACAGGCTGGCCTCGGCCTGGACCAAAGCAAAGCGCGGGACCTGTTCGCCGTCAACCTCGACGGACTCCAGGAACATGCTCAACGGACGGACCCACATGCCGAATTCACCGTAAAGCGCCTGATAGAACACGACTTCTTCCTCGGTTTCGGAATGCCGGGCGACACTGAACACCCGGTATTGCGGGCCTTTGTAGTGACGGTAGACGCCTGGTTGCAATTGCATGGGGGACAACCTCAAGACACAATTTCAAAACAAATGGTAAAAATTACCGTTTTCCCAAAATACAAAAGCCGGGGCTTCAAGCCCCGGCCTGCATCACCACGACGTGTCAGATCCGTTCGAAAACGGTGGCAATGCCCTGACCCAGCCCGATGCACATGGTGGAAACCCCGAGAGTCCCGCCATTTTGCTTCATGACGTTGAGCAAGGTACCCGAGATCCGCGCTCCGGAACACCCGAATGGATGACCCAGGGCGATCGCGCCGCCATGCAGGTTAACCTTCTCGTTCATCTTGTCGAGTACTTTCAGATCCTTGAGCACCGGCAGCGCCTGTGCAGCGAAGGCTTCATTGAGCTCGAAGAAGTCGATATCGCTGATCGCAAGACCGGCACGCTTGAGTGCTTTCTGGGTCGCCGGAACCGGGCCGTAACCCATGATCGCCGGGTCCACGCCGGCCACCGCCATCGAGCGGATCACCGCCAGTGGCTGGATGCCGAGGTCCTGGGCGCGCTGTGCAGACATCACGATCATGCACGACGCACCGTCGGTGATCTGCGATGAGGTGCCCGCGGTCACGGTACCACCTTTTGGATTGAAGGCAGGCTTGAGTGCAGCCAGGCTTTCAAGGGTGGTATCCGGACGAATGGTCTCGTCGAAGTCGAAGACTTTCAGGAAACCGTCCTCGTCATAGCCCTGCATCGGGATGATCTCGTCCTTGAACTTGCCTTCCAGGGTCGCCTTGTGGGCGAGCTGATGGGAGCGCAGGCCGAACGCGTCCTGCTGCTCGCGGGTGATGCCGTGCATCTTGCCCAGCATTTCGGCGGTCAGGCCCATCATGCCCGAAGCCTTGGCCGCATACAGCGACATGTGCGGATTCGGATCCACTCCATGCATCATGCCCACATGCCCCATGTGCTCGACGCCGCCGATGACGAACACATCGCCGTTGCCGGTCATGATCGCCTGGGCGGCGGTGTGCAAGGCACTCATCGACGAGCCGCACAGGCGACTGACGGTCTGGGCGGCCGAGGTGTGCGGGATCTGGGTCAGCAGCGACGCCATGCGAGCGATGTTCCAGCCCTGCTCCAGGGTCTGGTTGACGCAGCCCCAGATCACGTCTTCGACTTCCGCCGGGTCAACCTTGGGGTTGCGCTCCAGCAGCTTGCTGATCAGGTGCGCCGACATGTCTTCGGCGCGGGTGTTGCGGTGCATGCCGCCCTTGGAGCGGCCCATCGGGGTCCGACCGAAGTCGACGATCACGACGTCTCTTGGATTCAAGCTCATACGTTCATTCCTCAGAAGGCGCTTAACCGAAGAAGCTCTGGCCGTTTTCAGCCATCTGGCGCAGCTTCGCGGTCGGTTGGTACAAGGCACCCAGCTCGGCATATTGGTCAGCGAGGGCAACGAATTCGGCAACGCCGATGGAATCGATGTAACGCAGCGCACCGCCACGGAACGGAGGGAATCCGATGCCGTAGATCAGGCCCATGTCGGCTTCGGCGGCGGTTTCGACGATCCCGTCCTCCAGGCAACGCACGGTTTCAAGGCACAGCGGGATCATCATCCAGTTGATGATGTCTTCGTCGGTGACTTCACGCTGCTCGTAGACCACCGGCTTGAGCACGTCCAATACCGCCGGGTCGTTGACCTTCTTCGGCTTGCCCTTCTTGTCCAGCTCGTAGGCGTAGAAGCCCTTGCCGTTCTTCTGACCCAGGCGCTTGGCTTCGTAGAGCACGTCGATGGCCGAACGCCGGTCATCCTTCATGCGGTCCGGGAAACCTTCGGCCATCACGTCACGGCCATGGTGGCCGGTATCGATACCCACGACGTCCATCAGGTACGCCGGGCCCATCGGCCAACCGAAACGTTCCATGACCTTGTCGATGCGCACGAAGTCCACGCCGGCGCTGACCAGTCGGGCGAACCCGCCGAAATACGGGAACAGCACGCGGTTGACCAGGAAGCCCGGGCAGTCGTTGACCACGATCGGGTTCTTGCCCATCTTTTTGGCGTAGGCCACGGTGGTCGCCACCGCCGCTTCGCTGGACTTCTCGCCGCGAATCACTTCCACCAGGGGCATCATGTGCACCGGGTTGAAGAAGTGCATGCCGACGAAGTTTTCCGGGCGCTTGAGGGCCTGGGCCAGCAGGCTGATGGAAATGGTCGAGGTGTTGGAGGCCAGGATGGTGCTCTCACCGACCTGCGCTTCCACTTCGGCCAGTACCGACTGCTTGATCTTGGGGTTCTCGACCACCGCTTCAACCACCAGGTCGACGTGACCGAAGTCGCCGTAGGACAAGGTCGGACGAATCGCGTTAAGCGCCTCGGCCATCTTCGCAGGTGTCAGGCGACCTTTCTCGACGCGATTGCCCAGCAACTTGGACGCTTCGTTGAGGCCCAACTGAATGGCTTCCTCGCGGATATCCTTCATCAGGATCGGCGTGCCCTTGACTGCCGACTGGTAGGCAATGCCACCACCCATGATCCCGGCGCCCAGTACAGCGGCCTGTTTCACGTCTGCAGCCACTTCGTCATAGCCCTTGGCTTTGCGCTTGAGCTCCTGATCGTTGAGGAACAAGCCGATCAGGCTCTGGGCAGCAGAGGTCTTGGCCATTTTCACGAAACCGGCGGCTTCGATTTCCAGCGCTTTGTCACGGCCGAAGTTGGCGGCTTTCTGGATGGTCTTGATGGCTTCGACCGGCGCCGGATAGTTCGGCCCGGCCTGACCGGCGACGAAACCCTTGGCGGTTTCGAAGGCCATCATCTGTTCGATGGGGTTGAGCTTGAGCTTGTCCAGCTTGGGCTGGCGCTTGGCCTTGTAGTCGAATTCGCCGGAGATGGCGCGCTTGACCAGGTCCAGCGCAGCGGCAGCGAGCTTTTCAGGAACGACCACCGCGTCGACCGCACCAACCTTGAGGGCGTCTTCGGCACTGTTTTCCTTGCCCGAGGCGATCCACTCGATCGCATTGTCGGCGCCGATCAGGCGCGGCAGGCGCACGGTGCCACCGAAACCGGGATACAGACCCAGTTTCACTTCCGGCAGACCGATCTTCGCCGTGCTGGCCATGACGCGGTAATCCGCTGCCAGGCACATCTCCAGGCCGCCACCGAGTGCGATGCCGTTGATGGCCACGACGGTTGGAACGCCGAGGTCTTCGAAATCGCTGAAAATCCGGTTGGCTTCCAGGTTGCCGGCCGTCAGTTCGGCTTCCGGCAGCTTGAAATTATCGACGAACTCAGTGATGTCGGCGCCGACAATGAAGGCTTCTTTGCCGCTGGTGACAATCACGCCCTTGACCGACGCATCGGCTTTGAGGGTGTCCACAGCCTGGCGCAATTCGTTGAGAGTGAGGCGATTGAACTTGTTGACGGACTCACCCTTGAGGTCGAAATTCAATTCGACGATGCCACTTTCAAGAGTCTTAACCGTGATGGCTTTACCTTCGTAAATCATCAACTGATCTCCACAGTATGGAAGCTGAACAATACTCACCCGGCTTAACGTCCGGTGAGACTACGACGTCGCCGTCGATGAACACGCCAAATCACCAGCACACCCGCCGACGTGGTAGCCAGGATTCTGTCAGAGCCGTCTGACGACCAAACACTTGATTCATACGGCCGTTTGATTTGGTCTGCACACCATCCGGCAAAATCGGATGATTGTCAATTCGCGCAAAGATCAATAAACACGGTCGATCATGGTTATGACCAGACAAATCGAACAGCTGCGGGTGCGGCTGATTCGTCTTCATTCAAGCGGGTGATAATGCAAAGCCTGAGGAAAACTCTGCACGGCCGTGGCAGCGTCGGGCCCGTGGGAGCAAGCTCAACGCAGCCCTACAGACAGCATTCCGCCACAGCCTCAGAGACAGGTTTTGCACCGCTGCGGTTCATGATGGAAATAAGTAAGGGAAAAACGCGACAAAACGGAGCAGAACCGCTAGAGTCAGCGCACTGCGCTCGACAATGCCTGCCCCGGCACGCATGGCCGCCGATTCGGCGTTGCACCGTCCAGCGACAATCGTTATCGGCCTGCCTGGCCAACCCCGGCCCGATGTTGTTATCGGGCTTTTTAATGCCTGCGATTTGCTGCAGGTCCAGCTAATGGCCTCAAGCCAGCGCCTTGAGCAATCCATTAATACGCTGCAACACTTCTGCTTCCCCCTTTTCCCCCCAGTACAGGGCAATCATCTGCGCGTCGGCTTCGACCTTGAAGACATCCGTCGGCAAGGTGGCGAACTGTGCCAGCAACGCCGCGTCCTCACACGGCTCACGCCAGCGGTTCAGCCAAAGCCCAGGTTCACTTTGCCAGTAGGCCCAACACGTGGGCTCGCTGCCGCGACGAGGGCGATGATATTGCGCGCAGGGGCTCGGCGGCTGCCTGGACAGCCAGTGCGGCCAGTCCTGAGGCGCCAGTTGCATGGCCAGCCCCATGCGTCGGGCTTCCATGCGCAAGGCCATTCTGCCGCTCGAACCTCGCGAGGGTCGAAGCCAGACCAAAGGGCTCAACATCACACAAATGATTGACAGAACTATCCAGACCGTCATATTTCTTGCCCCCACTCGCTCTCTGGAAAACAACAATCAATAAAACAAGGGCTTGCATCAGGCTTTGCCCAGATGCACGCGAAAGAGCCATACTCATTCCCATCGCAATCCTCCTGGAGGACATCCTCATGTCGTATCAACACATTCTGGTAGCCATAGACCTCACCGAAGAGTGCGACCCGGTCATCCGCCGCGCCCGTGAGTTGGCGCAAGCCAGCGACGCGACGCTGTCGATGGTGCATATCGTCGAACCGATGGCCATGGCCTTCGGCGGTGACGTCCCCATGGATCTGTCGCAGCTGCAACAACAGCAGTTCGACCAGGCCAAGGAGAAGCTGGAGAAACTGAAAATCAAGTACCCGGACATCAAGGCCGGCGAGAGCCACCTGGTTTACGGCCAGCCGCGCCAGGAAATCCACCAGTTGGCCAAGAACCAGCACTGCGACCTGATCGTGGTCGGCAGCCATGGTCGCCACGGCCTGGCCCTGCTGCTGGGCTCGACCGCCAACGACGTGCTGCACGGCGCGCCATGCGATGTACTGGCGGTACGCCTGAAAAAGCCTGAGTGACCTGAGCAGTCAACAGCGAAAAGCCCGGGCTTCCACCTATCTGGAAGCCCGGGCTTTTTTTGCCGCGCCTGAACCTTACTCGTCCAGCTCGGCCCAGCGCTCAAGCAAGCCATCCAGCTCGCCCTGCAGGCTTTCGACCTGCGCCAGCACGGCAGTGGTCTGCTCGGCAGGACGCTGATAGAAGCCCGGCTCGGCCATTTCCGCAGTCAGGGCCGCCATTTGCGACTCGACGGCGTCGATCTGCCCGGGAAGCGCTTCCAGCTCACGTTGCAGCTTGTAGCTGAGCTTCTTCTTGGCAACCGGCATTTCCTGAGCCGCAACCGGCGCCGCCTCAACCACCGCACTGGCCAGCTCGGCCTTGCCCGACTTGGTGTCGGTGACACCCAGCAGGCGCGGCGAGCCGCCCTGACGCAACCAGTCCTGGTAACCGCCGACGTATTCGCGGACCTTGCCTTCGCCTTCGAAGACCAAGGTGCTGGTCACCACGTTATCGAGGAATGCCCGGTCGTGGCTGACCATCAGCACGGTGCCCTTGAAGGTCAACAGCACTTCTTCCAGCAGCTCCAGCGTTTCCACGTCCAGATCGTTGGTTGGTTCGTCCAGGACCAGCAGGTTGGCCGGTTTGCTGAACAGCTTGGCCAGCAGCAGGCGCGCACGCTCGCCACCGGACAGGGCCTTGACCGGCGTGCGGGCACGCTGCGGGCTGAACAGGAAGTCACCCAGATAGCTCAAGACATGACGGCTCTGACCGTCGATTTCGATGAAATCGCGACCTTCGGCCACGTTGTCGATCACGGTCTTTTCCAGGTCGAGCTGGTGACGCAACTGGTCGAAGTAAGCGACGTCCAGGCGAGTTCCGACTTCGACCTTGCCCTGAGTCGGCTGCAGGTTGTCGAGCATCAGCTTGAGCAGCGTGGTCTTGCCGGTACCGTTGGCACCCAGCAGGCCGATACGATCCTCGCGCTGCAGGACCATGGAGAAATCCTTGATCAGCGTCGGGCCACCCGGATGAGCGAAGCTGACGTTTTCCAGGGTCATGACCTGCTTGCCCGATTTCTCGGCGGTATCGAGCTGGATGTTGGCCTTGCCGGTGCGCTCGCGACGCTCGCTGCGCTCGACGCGCAATGCCTTGAGAGCACGCACGCGGCCTTCGTTACGGGTACGGCGGGCCTTGATGCCCTGGCGGATCCAGACTTCTTCCTGGGCCAGGCGCTTGTCGAACAGCGCGTTGGCGGTTTCTTCGGCGGCCAGCGCAGCTTCCTTGTGGACCAGGAAGCTGGCGTAGTCGCCGTTCCAGTCGATCAGGCCGCCACGATCCAGCTCCAGAATGCGGGTCGCCAGGCTTTGCAGGAAGGCCCGGTCGTGGGTGATGAACAACACGGCACCCTGGAAATCCTTGAGGGCTTCTTCAAGCCAGGCGATGGCGCCGATGTCCAGGTGGTTGGTCGGTTCGTCGAGCAGCAGCAGGTCGGGTTCGGAAACCAGCGCCTGGGCCAGCAGGACGCGACGGCGCCAGCCACCGGACAGTTCGGCCAGGGTCTTGTCGGCCGGCAACTGAAGACGGCTCAGGGTGCTTTCGACCAGCTGCTGCAGGCGCCAGCCGTCCCGTGCTTCGAGATCCTGCTGCACGTGCATCAGCTTGTTGAGGTCTTCCTCGGTGACACAGTTCTGCGCCAGATGATGATACTGGGCCAGCAACTCGCCAACACCGTCCAGGCCTTCGGCGACCACATCGAAGACGCTCCGTCCGTCGGCCACCGGCAATTCCTGGGGCAATTCGCCGATCTTGAGCCCCGGCGCACGCCAGACGGCGCCGTCATCGGGCTTCTGAACACCCTTGACCAGCTTCAACATGCTGGATTTGCCAGTGCCGTTGCGGCCGATGATGCACACCCGCTCACCACGGGCGATCTGCCAGGACACCTTGTCCAACAACGGCATGGCGCCGAACGCAAGGGACACATCGCTGAATTTGAGCAGGGTCATGAGCTTCTCCAAAAACCGGGCGCGCATTCTACCTGAGATAGCCGACGGATGTCGGCATTCGTGCCGGGCCGTCGGGCGCATGGGCTTTCCTTTATAACCCGCAATTATTTCTGCATGCGTCCCGGTGATCGCGAGTGCTTTCACCCCGCACTGGCAAAAGGCTAAGCTAGCGACACTTTTCACGACCCATCTGCCCGGAAGTCTCATGCGCAGTCGTTTGTTCAGCCTCGTTTCATGCCTGCTCCTCTCCGCTTCCGCCGTCCAGTACGCCCATGCGGTCGACATCAGCCAACAGCGCCAGTATTACGATGAAGCCAAGCGCGCCCTGGCCAAGGGCGATACCGGGCCATACCGGACGTACAGTGCAGCGCTGGCCGACTACCCGCTGGAACCCTATCTGCAATACGACGAACTGACTGCACGCCTCAAGACCGCGAGCAACGCCGAGATCGAGCGCTTCCTGGCGGCCCACGGCGACCTGCCCCAGGCCAACTGGATGAAACTGCGCTGGTTGCGCTGGCTGGCCGAACGCGGCGATTGGGCGACCTTCGAGCGCTACTACGACCCGAAGATGAACTTCGTGGAACTCGACTGCCTGCACGGTCAGTACCTGCTGAACAACGACAAGCGCAGTGAAGGCTATGCCAGTGCAGAAAAGCTATGGATGACGAGCAAGACCTTGCCTGCGTCCTGCGACGTGTTTTTCGCCCAATGGGCCAAGGCCGGCCAGCTGACCGAAGAAAAACGCTGGCAGCGCGCCAAGCTTGCCGCCCAGGCGCGCAATTTCACCCTGGCCAATACGCTGGTCAACAGCCTCAATTCCCTGGCACCCCAAGGCAAACTGCTGCTGGCGGTGGCGCAGAAGCCGGAAATGATCAATAACCCGGCACAGTTCGCGCCGGTCGATGAGGCCATGTCCGACGTGGTCGGCCTCGGCCTGCGTCGCCTGGCCCGTCAGGACCCGCAGAAAGCGCTTTCGATGCTCGACGGCTATTCCGCGACCATGCACTTCTCTCGGGAAGAACAGGTAGAAATCGCCAAGGAAATCGGCCTGACCCTGGCGCGCCGCTATGACAGCCGCGCCCTGGAAGTCATGACCCGGTACGACCCGGAACTGCGCGACAACACGGTGACCGAATGGCGCCTGCGCCTGTTGCTGCGTCTGGGCCGCTGGCAGGACGCCTACGAGCTGGCGCGTCGCCTGCCTGCGGACCTGGCCGGGACCAACCGCTGGAAATACTGGGAAGCCCGGGCGCTGGAGCTTGCCCAGCCCAGCAACCCGCTGATCCCTGCACTGTATAAGGACGTCGCCAAGGAACGCGATTTCTACGGATTCCTGGCCGCGGATCGCACCAAGACCGCGTATTCCCTCAATAACAAACCGCTGGTGCTCAGCAATGCGCTGATCAACAAGGTGCGCAACACGCCGGGCGTGAAGCGGGCGCTGGAGTTTCACAATCGCGGAGAAATCGTCGACGGCCGCCGTGAGTGGTATCACGTCAGCCGCCAGTTCAACCGCGACGAAATGGTCGCCCAGGCCAAGCTGGCCTATGACCTGAAATGGTATTTCCCGGCGATCCGCACCATCAGCCAGGCGCAATATTGGGACGACCTGGACATCCGTTTCCCGATGGCCCATCGCGAAACGCTGGTGCGCGAGGCCAACGTCCGCGGCCTGCATTCGAGCTGGGTATTCGCGATCACCCGCCAGGAAAGCGCGTTCATGGACGACGCACGTTCAGGTGTGGGTGCCAGCGGCCTGATGCAGTTGATGCCGGCCACCGCCAAGGAAACCGCGCGAAAATTCAGCATTCCGCTGGCCTCGCCGCAGCAGGTGCTGGACCCGGACACCAACATCCAGCTGGGCGCCGCGTACCTGAGTTCGGTGCACGGCCAGTTCAATGGCAATCGGGTGCTGGCCTCGGCTGCCTACAACGCAGGCCCCGGCCGCGTGCGTCAGTGGCTCAAGGGCGCGAACCATCTGGCCTTCGATGTCTGGGTCGAGAGCATTCCGTTTGACGAAACCCGTCAGTACGTGCAGAACGTGCTGTCGTATTCGGTAATCTATGGCCAGAAATTGAACTCACCGCAGCCGTTGGTGGACTGGCACGAGCGGTTTTTCGACGATCTTTAAGCGGTAGCTTTGCGCCGCCCTAAAAGGCCTCTTCGCCAGCAAGGCGGATCGCCGCCCGCTGGTTCCCAGGATTTCAGCGGGCGCCGCAACATCTGCAGGAGCTTGCTGGCGAAGGCTTGACCGCCGTTACCTGCAACTACTCCAGCACTTCGACCGGCATCCCCACTTCCAGCTCCCCTACCCCGTCGCTGACCACGTTCTGGCCGAACATGACGCCGCCTTCGACCTCGCGAAAGGTCTTGAGAGTGGTGAAGGGTTCGCGGTCGGCGCTGCGCTCGCCGGTCGCAGGATCGACGGTGGTGAGGATGCAGCGGGCGCAGGATTTGACCAGACGGAATTCGATTTCGCCGATCCGGATGCGCTTCCAGCCGTCCTCGGCGAACGCTTCGGCGCCTTCAACCACCAGATTGGGCCGGAAACGGAGCATTTCCATGGGCCGGCCGATGCGCGTATTCAGCTCATTCAGCGAACCCTGCCCAATCAGCAGCAGCGGGAAGCCATCGGCGAACGCCACCTTGTCATGCACCGCGCCGACTTCATCAGCCAGCAGACGCGCTCGCTCGAACGGAGCATGAACCACACGGGTAGGCTTGCCGATGAATTCAGAGGCCCACTGCGCAGCGGCTTCGCCAGCATCAGGCACCTGAAAGGTATCGCGCCACAGGGTAATGCCGCGCAGATTGGCTTCGATGTCGGCCGGTACGGGCACGTCCAGCGGCGTCATGCCCGGCGCCGAGAACGTGACCCCGCCGCCGGCATTCCACAGTACCGACAACTGAGACATCTGGGGCAGCACGCGCTGGGTCAGGAAGCGCCCACTGGTCGCATCGACCAGCATCCAGCGACGATCCCCCGCCAGCCCCAGCTCGTCGAACGCCGCGCGATGCAGGGTTTCGGCCTTGCAGGATTTGAGGGGAAAACGATAGAGGGCGCTGAGACGTAACATGAGCTATTCCTTGAGCGGCGCGTGCAGCCGAGACATGAGAGTCAAAGCTTATACGAGCCGCCTTCGGCGAGCCATCAGGCCGGCGGTCAGTCCTGAATCATCATCAGGCGCTCACGCACCACTTCGACCAGTTTGTCGGGCTGGAACTTGGACAGGAAGTTGTCGCAACCGACCTTCTTGACCATCGATTCGTTGAAGCTGCCCGACAACGAGGTGTGCAGCACGATATACAGCGCACGCAAGCGCGGATCGTTGCGGATTTCGGTGGTCAGACGATAGCCATCCATCTCCGGCATCTCGGCATCGGTGAACACCATCAGCAGTTTCTGGTGCACATCTTCACCGGCGTCGGCCCAGGACTTGAGCAACGTGAGCGCCTTGAGACCGTCACTGGCTACATGCAACTTCAGGCCCAGCTGGGACAGCGTGTCGCGCAACTGCGCCAGGGCGACCTTGGAGTCATCCACCAGCAGAACCTCGCGGCCGCGGGCGCGTTCCAGCACCGGGTCTTCGAGCTTTTCACGGGATACCTTGGCGTTGTACGGCACGATTTCGGCCAGGACCTTCTCGACGTCGATGATTTCCACCAACTGATCATCGACCTTGCTGATCGCAGTCAGGTAATGCTGGCGACCGGCGCTGGCCGGCGGCGGCATGATGGCGTCCCAGTTCATGTTGACGATGCGATCGACACCACCGACCAAGAACGCCTGCACCGAGCGGTTGTACTCGGTAACGATGATGGTGCTGCCGGGGCCCGGCACCAGCGGACGCATGCCGATTGCCTGGGAAAGGTCGATTACCGGCAGCGTCTGGCCACGCAGGTTGACCACCCCGCAGACGTAGGAATGGCGCTGAGGCATCAGGGTGAGCTTGGGGAGCTGCAGCACTTCCTGGACCTTGAACACGTTGATCGCGAACAGCTGCCGACCCGCGAGGCGAAACATGAGGATTTCCAGGCGATTCTCGCCCACCAGCTGTGTGCGTTGGTCTACCGTGTCGAGAATGCCAGCCATTTTAGCTCCTGAAGCGTTGATCGATGAGTCAGCCTTTGTTGTATCGGCTGGAACAGGCCGGACCTTAATCTGGAAATACGCCGACCGCCGGCATTTGATATCAGATTAACATCATGCTTTACTGAAGTCCCCTGTCACCCATCGCCCAGCGCGGTGCGGCCTGCAAAATAAAAACGAACTTTTCGTTTCTAAGGGTGTCCCTGAGCAGCCATCGGGGCGGACCTGATATTCTCCCCATCTATTTGCCACTATTGTGACGCCTTTCTCATTTGCATGAATGGAGTCACGCTCGTGTCCGCTTTTCAACCCTCGCTGTCAGGTGGTCCGTCGAGGCGACCTGCCTCAGGCCGCCGACCTGCCGAAATCCGCGGAACTGACTCGAGCCAGGGTTGCAAAACCCGAGTTGCAAGTGCCAAGTGGCTGGCTCTAATACATCAAAGTGCCACTACCCAGTTAAATTCAGAAACACCCTACAGACTTTCATTCCAAATCAACGTTAACTGTCAGCCGTTCGCTGCAAGTGGAACTAACTCGCTGCCCAAGATGTGTGGAGAGACAGGATGCTGAACAGTAACGATTGGCACGACACTTACGGACGATTCCTGGCCGAGTCCCAGGCGCTGCTCTATAAGTCGGAAGAATGCATATCGCATCTGGAGCTGATTGGCGACGACGAGGACGCCATCGTGTGCCTGCTGGCAACGCTCGATACCCTGACCATCCAGGCCGAGCAGGCGTCCGTGGCGTGCATCGCGGACTTCTCGCGCCAGCTCGGCTGCCTGCTCAAGGCCAACGGCACCGGTAGTGCCGACGCCCTGCCGACCCTCAAAAGCTGCCTGACCCTGATGTCATGGCAAATCGAACTCATCGACCCACGCACCGGCGAGTTGCCGATGGACAGCGATGAACAGCAGGAACTGTTGGAGCGACTGGCCGGCGTCTGCCGTGCGTCGACCTCGACGGCGGACTGCGTCCTGAAATAATCCACGACTCCTCGGCGCCTGCCGAGGCAATGGGCGCCGTCACGCATCGCCACTCCGTGGAATCAGGCCGGTAATGCCCGGCATGCAGAGTCGGTCATTGCGACCGATTCAAACTGAAGTTTCATTAATATCGAAAGTTGTGCACGGATGCGCAGCGTCAATAAGGTACGATTGCGAGTCGGCCGGGACAATTCCGGTTTTCCTTGACTCCTTAGATGCAGTCCTTAATTGTCTGGCTGTTTACACGCAACGAAGCAGGCATCTAAGTTGATCACTGCTACGCGGCCGGCGTTGATACCGTCCGGTCATTGACAAAGACTTTCGGTGATTCGATTCATTTATGCGCCCCAGCCCTCCATCTCCCACGCCCGGGCGCTTCGACAGCCGGCGGGCCCAATGGCTCACGGCAGCCATGTGCACCGTGGCAGGGCTGGCCAATCTCGCGCTGTTATTGACCGCAGAGCCAGTGTCCATACCACTGCTGACGTTCAACATGGTGACGTTCGCCAGCGTCTGCGCCGTGCAGCTGTATCTGCGCCGCCTGATTCAGTTGCGCCCCATCGAGCTGGCCGAACGCATGCTGGAAGTCCAGGAAACCGAGCGTCATCGTCTCAGCCGTGAACTGCATGATGACATCGGACAGATGCTGACCGCCGCCCGGTTGCAGAACGACTGGCTGCAACGCCGCCTGCCCGCCGAACTTCAAGCTCATGGCGAACAGTTGGGCAGTGTTCTGGAAGAAACCTTGAACAAGGTGCGCGACCTGTCGGCCATCCTCAACCCGCGCCAGCTGTCGAGCCTGGGGCTGGAAGCGAGCCTGCGGGCTCATCTGCTGACCACCCTGGCCGACAGTCAGGTGCGCTGGAGCCTGGAATGCCCACAACGGCTGACCGGACTGCCCGATGACATGAGCATTGCGGCGTTCCGGATCACCCAGGAAGCGGTCACCAACATGTTGCGTCACGCACATGCCCGCAATCTGCTGGTGCGCCTGCAACGCCTGCCCGCCGGCCTGTCATTATTCATCTGCGATGATGGCGCAGGCTTCGAACCGGCCATCGATCCAGGGCGTCACGGCCAGCGCGGCCTGGCGGGGATGATTGAGCGGGTCGCCTTGCTCGGCGGCTCCTGGTCGTTCTACAGCAGCCCCGGCGAAGGCACGCGCATCGACATAGTGTTCCCCTGGCCTGCTCGCGAACACGAGCGCGCCACTTCCATTAAGAAACCTCAATGACCTGCAATCTACTGCTGATCGATGACCACTCACTGATCAGGGCCGGCGTGCGCGCCATGGTATTGGATATCCCAGGCTATGCGGTGGTCGGCGAAGCCGCCGATGCCACCCGCTTGCCCTCCCTTGTCATGGAATTGAACCCGGACATCATTCTGCTGGACATCAGCATGAAGGAAACCAACGGCCTGGACGCGCTGGCAAGCCTGCTCAAGGTCCAGCCCTTGAGCAAAGTGCTGATCCTGTCGATGCATACCGATCCGGACATCATCATGCGTGCCTTGGAAATGGGCGCCCACGGCTACCTGCTCAAGGATGCCACCGCCACCGAACTGGAGCAGGCGCTGAACGCCCTGCGCAACGACGAGCGTTACCTGAGCCCTGCCATCGCCCATACCGTCATCAACCGTGCACTGCGCGGCAACCAGCCGGCCCGCGCGACGCCGCTGGCACATTACAACCTCACGGCCCGGCAGCTGGAAATCCTGCGCCTGATCGTGCGCGGCAAATCAACCCGGGAAATCGCCAGCGGCCTGAACCTGAGCATCAAGACCGTGGAAACCCACCGGGCTCAGATCATGAAACGCCTGCAGATCTTCGATGTGGCCGGGCTGGTGCTGTTCTGCGTGCGCGAACGCATCATCAGCCTGGATGACTGAGCGCTCGGGGCCGGCCCAGCACCGCTGAGTCGGTCGGCAGGTGCAGCAGGATCGCCGCCGGCCGGGCGACGAAGCGCAGGTCTTCACCCGACAGCGGTTCGCCGTCCAGATTGATGTCCAGCCCCTGGGCGGACTTGAGTTCCACCCATGGCAGGCGCGCCCGGACGAACATGTTGTCGATGCCAAGGCCACCTTCGAGCAGGCTTTTCAGGGTGCCGACCACTTCCTGAGGCGCCGGCAGGATGCTGATATCCAGCAAGCCGTCATCGGCCATGGCCTGTGGACACAACAGGTGACCGCCACCGGCTTGTCGGCCATTGCCGATACCCAGCGCCAGCAGATCGCCGCGCCAGTGAAAATCCGGCCCGGTCAGTTCGCCGTGGGCGGCATGCAATTCGCTGAACCGGGTCAGGCCGGTGAACAGATAAGCGGCACCGCCCAGCACTTTCTTCAGGTCTTCGGAGGTGTTGGCCGTGACCTGGCTGCCGAAGCCGCCGGTGGCCATGTTCAGAAACAGCTTGCCGCCTACTTCCCCCAGGTCGACCGGGGTGGGCGCAACGTCCAGCAGCGCCAGTGCCTGGGCCACATCCAGCGGCACACCGGCAGCCCGTGCAAAGTCATTGGCCGTGCCCAGTGGCAGAATGGTCAGGCTGGCCTGCTCCTCGGCCAGCGCGATGGCTTCGGCGATATCGCGCAACGTCCCGTCGCCCCCACCGGCTACGATTTGCGTGTGCCCTGCGGCCAGCGCCTCGCGGACCAGACGCTGTGCGTCTCCGCCTTCCCAGGTCAGGCGCACGTCCAGTTCCCAGCCCTGCTCGCGTTTTTCCTTGACGGCCGTTCGTACTTCTTCGTTGAGCGATTGCTTGCCGTGCAGTATCAGAATTGCCCTGCGTTGAGTCATGACCCCCTCCAAAAATGATCTGTAAGAAAAGCCTGATGAGCGACGTTCGTCCATGCCAGTGCTGAAGAGTGATTTCCTACTGATCGCAGCCACTTTTCATACAGCGCCTGAATGTGACCCCCCACGGACGAAAAAGGCCCCAGCCCGCGAAGATTTTTTTTCAGAACCGCAGTCGAGTCGTTCACCCCCGTGGATAAAGGGCCACGCGGCTCCACGCAGATATTTACCGCCTGTCGGCTCCGGAAAAATCACGGCAACGGCGCTGCAAGGCTCGTTTCATGAGCTTTACTGTTCGGCACACCCTCGTTCGGATGTATTTACTATTAAATCGATGAATTACCTTCAATAAGTTCCTCATTCGGACGACATACAGATATGAGCAGCAGGTTTGGACCGTTTCAAAAAAACGGTCGCGGTGACAAGTTCCTGACTACGCTCTGAAACATTCTGATTAAAAGCTGTTTTTTTGACAGCTCGCCTACTTTTTCTGGAACAGCTTGAGTCGCTGCCTCGGTAGCCGACCTGCAGTGAGGGAGCTTTATGCGGTTGCAACCAGTGGACAGTCTTTCGCTGACACGTACCAGTCTCATCGAGTATTTCCTGTTCGGCATCCGCCTCGCTCACGGTATCGCCGGCATATTGCCCGGGGTGGTGATTTTGCTGTTCCTGCAGGACCAGACGCCGGAAGGCTTTAGGAGTTTTCTGGCCACGCTGGTGTTCTTCGGCGTCGTCTGCGTGCTGATTTTCCAGGCGCTGGGCGTCTACTCCGAAGCGCTGTTCAGCAATTCCATGCGCCTGCGCCTGATCGTCTTCGCCTGGTCGTCGGCCTTCGGCCTGTTGCTGTTCATGCAGCAGACCTTGGGCCTGTTCGATGACCTGGCCGCCGATCAACTGGTGATCTGGTACGTATCGAGCCTGGCGCTGTTCTCGATGCTTCGCCTGATACTGCTGCTGGTGTTCCGGCAGCAGATGCTCAAGGGCACTTTCCTGCAGAACTCGGTCATTCTCGGTGCAACCGAAAACGGCCTGCGCCTGGCCGAATACCTGCTTGCCAACCAGGACATCCGCTCCGGCGTGATGGGCTTCATCGACGACCGTATCGGGCGCATGCCCAAGACGGTCGCCAACCTCCCGCTGCTGGGCAACACCAGCGATCTGGAGCGCCTGATTCGCGAGGAAAAGGTCACCCAGGTGCTGGTCGCCCTGCCGTGGACGGCCGAAAACCGCATGGACTACATCATCCGCGAGCTGCGCCGCTTGCCGGTGAACGTGCTGCTGGTGCCGGACATGATCGCCTTCCGGCACGCCCACAACCGCATCACCGAAGTCGCCAGGCTGCCGATGTTCAACGCCTCGGACATGCCGCTCAGCGGCTGGTCGCCCTTTTTCAAGCGGGCCGAGGACATCGTGCTGTCGACGCTGGCGATCCTGGTCCTGTCGCCATTCATGCTGCTGATCGCCCTGGCGATCAAACTCGATTCGCCGGGGCCGGTGCTGTTTCGTCAGAAACGCTACGGCTACAACAACCGGCTGATCGAGGTGTTCAAGTTTCGCTCCATGCATCAGCACCAGGCCGATGCTACAGCGGAAACACAGACCATCCGGGGCGACGCCAGGGTCACTCGGGTCGGGCGTTTCATCCGCAAAACCAGCCTGGATGAGTTGCCACAGCTGTTCAACGTGGTACTGGGCACCATGTCCATGGTGGGTCCTCGCCCCCATGCGACCGCAACGAAAGCGGCCGGCATTCTCTTCGAGCAAGCGGTGAAGGAGTACACGTCACGTCATCGCGTCAAACCGGGCATCACGGGGTTGGCGCAGATCAATGGCTATCGTGGTGAGACAGACACCGTGGAAAAAATCGAAAAGCGCGTCGAATTCGATCTTGAGTACATAGAAAACTGGTCCGTCTGGTTCGACCTCTACATCCTTATGCGCACTGTTCCGGCAGTGCTCTTCACTCGTGAGGCTTACTGATGAGCAATCTCATCCCCTGCATCATCGCCGGCGGTTCCGGCACCCGGCTCTGGCCGGTCTCTCGTGAAGCCATGCCCAAGCCTTTCATGCGCCTTCCCGACGGCGAAAGCCTGCTGCAAAAAACCTTCAAGCGTGCCACCGGCCTGCCGGCGGTGGATCGCCTGCTCACCGTCACCAACCGGGAAGTGTATTTCCGTACCGTCGACGACTACCGCCAGCTGAACAAAGGCCGGGTCAAGCTCGACTTCCTGCTTGAGCCGTTCGGCCGCAACACTGCCGCCGCCGTTGCCGCTGCGGCGCTGCATGTCAGCAAGCTGTACGGCGAAGACACTCAGCTGTTGATTCTTCCCGCCGACCACCTGATTGAAGACGTGCAGGCGTTCTCTTACGCGGTCGCCCAGGCTCAGCAACTGGCCGAGCAAGGCTGGCTGGTGACCTTTGGCATCCTGCCAACCAAGCCGGAAACCGGTTTCGGCTACATCGAAAAGGGCAAGGCGCTGAACGAGCAGAGTTATCAGGTGGCGCGTTTCGTGGAAAAGCCCGACGCGGCCAGCGCCCAGGCGTATGTGGACGGTGGTTCCCACCTGTGGAACGCCGGCATGTTCTGCATGCGCGCCGACAGCGTGCTGCGCGAGTTCGAAACCTACGCACCGGACCTGTTGAACGCGGTCCGGGCGTGCCTGGCGCTGAGTCAGAGCAAAGAAGGCAGTCAGGAATTGCAGATCGAGCTGGACAGCGAGACCTTCGAAGCCGTGCAGGACATCTCCATCGACTACGCGTTGATGGAGCGTTCGGAGAAAGTCGCCGTAGTGCCCTGCGACCTGGGCTGGAGCGATATCGGGTCCTGGCAGGCCCTGCGCGAACTGACCAAGGCCGATCCTCAGGGCAACCAGTGCAATGGCCAGACCGTGCTGCACGACGTGACCAACTGCTACATCGATTCCAAGCGGCTGGTCGGGGCCGTGGGCCTGGACAACCTGATCATCATCGACACCCCCGACGCTTTGCTGGTGGCCGATGGCACACGCACCCAGGACGTGAAGCTCATCGCCCAGGAACTCAAGCGCCAGGGCCACGACGCCTACCGCCTGCACCGCACCGTCACCCGGCCATGGGGCACGTACACGGTGCTTGAGGAAGGCAAGCGCTTCAAGATCAAGCGCATCGTGGTGCGCCCCAAGGCGTCGCTGTCGCTGCAGATGCATCACCACCGCAGCGAACACTGGATCGTGGTCAGCGGCATGGCGGAGGTCACCAACGGCGAGCGCGAATTCAAGCTCGACACCAATGAGTCGACCTTCATCAAGCCGGGGCACACGCACCGGCTGGTCAATCCGGGGGTGATCGACCTGGTGATGATCGAGGTGCAGAGCGGCGAGTATCTGGGCGAGGACGACATCGTGCGCTTCACCGACATTTACGGACGAGTGCCCGCGCAAGCGGTAAAGAGCTGACGGCAACACGGGGCAAGGTCGCAGCTCGTGACCTTGCCCATCAGATTGGGACACGCTGAACCGATACGCATTGGACCAGGCAGTACCAGCCAACATGATTGATTTACCCGCAAGGGCGCCGTATTCGTGCATGACAGGAGTTTTGGACCAATGAAAAGCTTGAGCGTGTTGCTCATCGCCAGCGTAATGCTGCTGAGCGCCTGCAATACCCCGTCGCGGGTCGGCCTGCCCGACGACCGCGCCCAGATCGAAGCGGCCGAAGCCGCCGGTCGCGAGCTGGCCGGCAAGCCGCTGCCCGCCGACCGGATTCGCCCCGGCGATACCCTGCGTATCGTGCGCAACACTGGCGAGGCGCCGTCGATCTCGGCGTTCACCGCCAACTCCATCTACGAGCTGACGCTGTTTCAGGTGCTCAACGACGGAACGTTTTCCTACCCCTACATCGGCACTGTCAAGGCGTCCGGCCTGACCGTGCAGCAGCTCAACGACGTACTGGAAGACAAGCTCAAGGACGTCTACCGCGAAACGGCGCTGACCATCAACATCTCCCAGTCGCCGGGCAACACGGTGTTCGTCGGCGGCTCGGTGCGTAACGCGGTGACCCTGCCGGTCACGGTGGCCGGCAGCCTGGCCCAGGCACTGATCGGCGCCGGTGGCGTCTCGCTGGACGCCGACGCGACCAAGGTTGCGTTGCTGCGCCAGGAAGACAACGGCCTCTACAAGACCTACTTCTTCGATTACAGCCAGTTGCTCTCGGCCGGCGCCGGCGGCCCGACCGCTCCGGTGCTACTCAAGCGCGGCGATGTCGTGTTCGTTCCCAAGTCCACCGTCGGCAACAAGGTGGATAGCGTCAACCTGTACTTCACCCAGCTGCTGCCGTTCGCGAAATCGTTCGGGCTGGGCATGAACTACGAGTTGAACAGCAACTAACTGTCAGGGAATCAGACATGATCAATATTCGTTCTTTTCGTGACCTGCTGCGTCTGTTCTTCATTTTCAGGCGCGAAGTCCAGACCACGGTGCTGGTGACCTTCATCATCATCCTGCTGGGTGCGTTCCTGCTGCCCAACCGCTACGAGTCCACGGCACTGTTGCTGGTCAAGCCCGGTCGCGACAGCAGCACCGTGCCCATCGAGCTGTCGGACCGCCAGGCCATCGTTATCCCCAGCGGCCTGCGCGACCCGTTGCTGGACGAAGAGCGCATGCTCACCGGCCGGCCGATCATGCGCACGGTGGCCGAGAAGTACCTGGCCGAACTGTCCCTGGCCCAACCACAGGCGGGCTTCGTCGCGTCCCTGAAGACCGCGCTCAAGAGCGCCGTGGGCGCGGTGCTGGATGTCGTCCACAGCGCCCTGCAGTTTGTGGGCCTGGCGGAAAAACGCACCCAGGCGGAGATGCTTTCCGAGAAGCTGGAAAGCAATTTCAAGGTGCGTCACGAGCCGGGTTCGTCGGTGATGGAGCTGACCTTCACCTGGAATGATCCGGCGACTGCCCAGAGCGTGCTCAAGACCTGGATCGAGGAGTACCAGATCCAGCGCACGCGGACCCTGGGCCGCGTCAGCCTCTATGCATTCTATGAAGGCGAGGTGAAGACCACCGCTGCCAATATCATTTCCTACAAGAAACAGATCCAGAACTACCTCAACCAGTTGGGCGCGGTCAGTATCTCCCAGCGGCTGGCCGACACCTCCCAGGGCCTGAACGACCTGCGCACCGAGCGCAATAACACGGTGCGCGCCATTGCTTCCACCAAGGCCGGGCTCGATCTGCTGCAAAAGCAACTGGCCTCGCAACCCAAGACCGTCTCGGCCGGTCGTGAGCTGGCCTTGAACCCCAATCGCCAGGACCTGCAGAACCGCATCAACGGCAAGGAAGTGGAACGCCAGGAGCTGCTGCGTTCGTTCAAGGAACAGGCGCCGCCGATCCGCGCCGTCAATGAAGAAATCAATAACCTCAAGAAACTGCTCAATGAACAGGACGCCACCGTCCAGCGTTCCGAAAGCATCACGCCCAACCCGATCTACAACCGCATGCAGAACGTCAATGCCGACCAGCAGACCAGCTATGCGCGTCTGCAAAGCCAGCTTGCCCAGCAGAACGCGCAGCTGACCCAGCTGGAAAGCGACCGTCAGCTGGCCTTGAACCTGGAACCGGAACTGTCACGCCTGCAGAACGAACTGGACGCGGCCGAGAAAAGCTATGCGCTGTACACCAGCAGTCTGGAAAAGGCGCGAATCGACCGGGAGCTGGACAACAGCCAGATCAGCAACATCGCCACCATCGAAGAAGCCACCTACAACCCCAGCCGCGTATTCCCGAAAAGCCTGGCGATGCTGCTGCTTGCGTTGCCGTTGAGCATGCTGGTGGGATTCCTGGCGTTGTACTTCTTCTACCTGCTGGACCAGCGTGTCCACGACGGTGACAAGATCGAAGGCCGCTTCGGTGTGCCGGTCTGGACCAGCCTGCCGGATCTGGAACGCGCCCAGGAACGCAGCGGCGCGTTCACCGCCAACCTGCACCGGGTCTACGGCATCCTGCCGCTGCGTCAGGTCGAGGAAAAAGGTCTCGCCGTGGGCTTCACCGCCGGGCGTGCGGGTGAAGGCGTGAAGTTCGTGATCTCGCGCCTGAGCACCCTTCTGGTGGAACAGGGCCACAAGGTACGCACCGAAGGCCGCGGCCCGGCGCGTCCCGGCGAGATTCTGCTGCTCAACGCCTCCAGTCTGTCGGGCAACCAGGAAGCCTATGTCTTGCTGCGCGATGCCGACATGATCGTACTGGTGGTGCGCGCCGAAGAAACCACCGTACCGATGCTCGAAGATTCACTGGCCAACCTGACCACCGCGTTCAAGCACGTTGACGGCATCATCCTCAACCGCCGCCGATTCGAAGTCCCGGAGCGCGTGCTGCACTTCATGAAGCGGATCGGGAGCCGTAGCTGATGCGGATCGCCCTGCTTGCGCCGCTGCCGCCGGAGCAGAACGGCATCGCCGACTACGCCGGGCATCTCAAGCATGCTCTGGAAAACCTAGGCGTGCAGATCGTCACCCCGCTGCAAGGCGTGGGCAACGATCCGCGTCGGGCTGTCGAGCGGGTGGCCGCCACCGACTGGACCGGCGTAGACCTGGTGCATGCCGAGCTGGGCGGCGGCCGACTGGCCGAGTTCCAGGCTTTGCAGACCTTGCGCAAACGCTTTCCCAGGCTGCCGCTGACCGCCACTGTGCATGATCCGGAGCGTTTGGTCTGGCGTCGGGAAAAACTGCCGTGGCCCTTGTCGATGGCCGCCGGGATGCGTTCGCCGCTGCCGGAAGCGGCCACGGTGCTCGCCGACCCTTTGTGCCTGCACGAAGAACGCCAGCTGGCGCGGCACATGACGCGGCTGATCACCTTGACCCAGGCCGGCGGCCAGGCCCTGCGCACGCGGATGAAACTGAGCCCGGCACAGATGGCGGTAATTCACCATGGCAACCTGCCCATCGCACCTGCGCCGCTGCCGCCGCTTGCGCCTTTGCGGCTGCTGTACTTCGGCTTCATCTATCGCGGCAAGGGCATCGAGGATCTGCTCGACGCCCTGGCCGGCATGTTCGTCGCCCAGCCCGGCCTGCGCCCCAAAGTGCGCCTGACCCTGGCCGGCGGCAGCGAGCCGGAGATGGCCTTCGGGCCGTCCGGCAGTTACCTGGAGCAGCTGCGGCGGCGAATTCGTGAACTGGGCCTGGTCGACCTGATCGACTGGCAGCTGGACCTGCCCGCCGAGCGGATCGCCGAGGTCATCCAGGCTCACCATGTGATGGTCCTGCCGTATCGGGAGTCCAGCAAACTGAAGATCCTCGGCAAGCTGCGCGGCACCAGCGGCGCACTGTCCTGGGCGGTGGCGTGCGGACGTGGCGTGATCACTTCGGACGCCAGGTCGTTCGCTGAAGAGGTTTCCCACGGCAACGGCATGATTTACCCACAAGGCGATGTCCGGGCACTGGCCAGCGTGCTGAGCGAGGTCTGCTCCAGCCCCGACCGCGCCGCGCTCTGGGCGCAACAGGCTTCGCAAATGGGCCAGGCGCGCGTCTGGAGCCTGACCGCCGAACGTTTTCGCGATGTGTTTCAGCAGGCATGTGAGGTCAAGTGATGCTCGATTCCCTAAGAACAACATTTCCATGGCGCGCTGCATGCCTTGGCGCACTGTTGTCATGCAGCGCACAGGCCGAGACCGTCCTCAAGTCACGACAGCCGGTGGTCTGGCAGGACTTTCTCGGCGTCAACGTGCAGTTCCAGTATTTCGAACCGCAGATCTACCAGCAGCAGATGGCTCGCCTCGACGAACTGGGCCTGAAGTGGGTACGACTGACCATTCACTGGCCGATCATCGAGCCGGTCAAGGATCAATACAGCCTCAAGGAACTGGACGGCGCCATGGCGGCGATCAAGGACCACCACTACAACACGCTGGCGTACATGGTCGGTTCGGCGCCGTTCGCCAGCAGTGCTCCGGCCAAGGCCCAGGGTCGGGACCAATACCCGCCCAAAGACTTCAACGTGTTCGCCGCGCGCATGACCAGCCTGGCCAAGCGCTACCCGCAGGTCAGCGCCTGGCAGGTGTGGAACGAACCGAACATCGTCTGGCTGCCCAAGGAAGATCCGGCGGCCTATGGGCGCCTGCTGACCACCACAGCCGACGCGATCCGCGCCGCGCTGCCGGACAAGACCATCGTCACCGCCGGCATGGCTTATTACAGCCAGATGCACAGCACGCCGGGCTACATGCTGCAGACACTGGTCGACAACGGCCTGGGTACCCAGAACATCGTCGCTGCCTACCACCCGTATTCCGAATACCCGGAAGGCGACTCGCCGCCGGACCGGGATTTCCTGGTACGCGCCAATGCCATGAATCAGCTGCTGCACAGCAATGGCGTGAAGGACGTCTGGGCCACCGAATGGGGCTGGTCGAGCTACGACGGCCCGGTGGAAATGCAGGCCGTGATCGGCGAGCAGGGCCAGGCCGACTACACCCTGCGCCGTCTGGCGCTGATGAGTGCGCTGGATTTCCAGCGGATCTTTTTGTTCAACCTCAGCGATCTGGACGCCCGCGCCACCGCCCGCGACCAGGCCTATGGCCTGCTCGACCTGCAAGCCAACCCCAAGCCGGTCTACACAGCGCTCAAGCGGTTCCTCGACGTCACCGGACCGCGTCTGACGCCCGCCGACCCGCCGGCGGTAAGCAGCGTGCCCGGTGACCTGTACGCCGTCAGCTGGGACCGTGACGACGGCAAGCGCCTGCTGATGTTCTGGAGCGTGACCGGCAGCACCATGACCTTCCCGACCATCAGCGACGCGGTGTTGCACAACCCGCTGACCGGCAGCCGCATTGCGCTGAGCAGTGAAAAAGGCATCACCCTGGGCCTTAAGCCGACCTTGCAAATCCTGGAATGGAAGCCCTGACCCATGCGTATTCTCTGGACCCTTCCCTATCTGCCCTGGCCGACCACCAGCGGCGGCAAAACGCGGGAATATCATCTGCTGCGCAATCTCGCCGCGCGGGGCCACCGGATCACCTTGCTGGTGCAGTCCAAGACCGAGCTGGACGACAGCGCCCAGTCGGCGCTCGAGCCGTGGCTCGAACGTCTGATCGTGGTGCCCAGAAGATCGCGCAGCAGCCTGCGCACTTTGCTGGCAGTGGCCCTGGCGCCGGTGCCGATGCTGGCCAGCATCAACGGCTACGCGCCGCAACTGGAGCAAGTCTTCGAGGAGCTGCTCCAGGAAGACTGGGACGTGATCCAGTTGCAGCACACCTATGCGTTCCAGCCGTTCGAACGCGCCCTGCAGCGTTCGGGTAAACCGTTCGTGCTCACCGAGCACAACGTCGAGTCGGCACTGGGAGCGGCCAGTTACAG
The DNA here is from genome assembly GCF_003935425.1 of Pseudomonas sp. v388. Taxonomy (GTDB): domain Bacteria; phylum Pseudomonadota; class Gammaproteobacteria; order Pseudomonadales; family Pseudomonadaceae; genus Aquipseudomonas. The sequence goes on along the minus strand of NZ_RHQN01000007.1, from coordinate 253,445 downwards.
CACCCTGCCACGCTGGGCCGCAGCCTTCGCCGCGTTCGACCGCTGGCGCTACCGGCGCTGGGAATCCCATGTATTCGAGCAGGTCAGCGAGCTGATTTCGGTGACCGAAGCCGATGCCAAGGCACTGTCGCGTCTGAGCGGCAAGGCCACCTCGATCGTGGTCAACAGTGTCGATACTCAGCATTACGCCAGCGTGATTCCGGATCGCTACAACCAGCGCCTGCTGTTCATCGGCAACTATGAGTACGGGCCGAACGTGGATGCCATCGAATGGGCGCTGGATGACATCATGCCCAGGGTCTGGGCCTTGTCGCCCACGGTGCGTTTCGCCATCGGCGGCTTCGGCTTGCCTGAATCCTGGCGTGAACGCTGGCCGGACCCGCGCATCGAGTGGGTGGGTTTCGTGCCTGACCTGCGCGCCCTGCAAACCAGCGCCTCAATGTTCTTCGCCCCTTTGCGTCAGGGTGGCGGCTCCAAGCTGAAGATTCTCGAAGCGCTGGCGGCCGGCCTGCCTATCGTGACCACCGCCCAAGGCGTTTCCGGCCTGACGGTCACCAACGGCGAACACTATCTGGGCAGCGAAGACCCCCAGGAACTGGCGCAGTTGATCGCCGCCAATATCCAGTGCCCGGCCAGCCTGGCAAAAATCGGCGAAGCCGGCCGCGCCTATGTGCGCAATACCCACGACTGGTCGGTCTCGGCGACTCAGCTCGAAGGCATCTACAACCGGCTCTCGCCCGTCAAAGAAGGATCGCGTGCATGCGTATAGGACTCGACTACCGCGCAGCCGCCGGTTATCCCACCAGCGGCATCGGTCGCCAGAACCTTGCCCTGGAAGACGCCTTTCGCGCCCATCCGGACATTCAGCTGCAGCTGTTCGGAGTGGCGCCCTTCGATCACCCGATCCGCCGCCATGTTCACGTGCCGCGCTGGTCGACGCCCATCGATGCGGTGCACCGGCTGCCTGACCGGCTGCGCTTCGAGGGCCTGTTCCTGCCCAAGGCGCTGCGTGATGCCGAGGTGCAGATCTACGTAGCCAACATCAACATGGGCCTGCCACTGGGCCGCAAGCCTGCCGGGCTGCGCTACGTGCTGCAACTGCATGACCTGTTCCAGCTGACCCAGCACAACCATCATGGCTCACGCCTGAAGGCCAGGGTGTACCGCTGCACCGATCACCTGTCGATTGCCCATTCCCTGCGCGTCGCCGACCGGGTCTGGACGCCCTCGCAGTTCACCGCCGATGAAACGCGCCGGCTGTTTCCCTGGGCCAGCGACAAGTTGCGGGTCGTGCCGCACCTGGTCGAAGGGTTCAAGGGCGAGCCTGCCGACATTGCCGACCTGCAACTGCCGGACGGCTACTGGCTGTGCGTCGGTACCCGCGAACCGCGCAAGAACATCGCCTGGTTCGTCGAAGCCTGGCAGACCGCGCGGATGCAGTTCGGCAACATTCCCGACCTGGTGCTGGTCGGCGGCGACGAATGCCTGCGTGAAGCCCAGCGGTTGCTGCCCGGCCTGCACGTATTGCGCGGCCTGAGCGATGCCCGGTTGCAGGCGCTGTACCGCAACGCCGACCGTTTGTGGCAACCGTCCAAGGCAGAAGGTTTCGGCTTGCCGGTGATCGAAGCGCTGAGCGTCGGCACGCCGGTGGCCGTGGCGACCGGCTCGTCGCTGGATGAGATATCTCCGCCGGACAGCCCGCATTTTTCCCCCATCGACAGCGGCGCCCTGATCCGCCTGATGGGCAGCCTGGCCGAGGCACAGCGGGAAGATCCGCAGACGTCCAAAGCCTGGGCGGCACGCTACGGCGTCGACGCCTTTCGGCAAGGTTTGTACGCCGCCCTCGAGGAGTTGCGCTGATGCCGATGGCGATGCCCGTGGGGCTGCTGTTCAGCCTGATGTTCGGGGTACTGATCTGGCTGCTGCCGGTCTCCAAAGTGCTTTTGGTGCTGGCGGGCGTGGCCTCCATCGTCACCGTGGTTCGGCGGCCGGTGCGCGGCCTGCTGCTGTTCTGTTTCATCGGCACGTTCATTCCATATTCCACTGTCCAGATCGGCATCCGCACCACGGTGTCCGAAGCCTTGATCATGCTGACCTGGGGCAGCTACCTGCTGCAGTCGATGTACTTCGAGCAGGCGCCGGTGCCGAAAATGCTGCGCGCCGAGCGCTGGCTGGTGGCGCTGATGCTGTTCAGTGCCTTCCCGTTCCTGGTCGGCCAGGTATCGGTGCCCATCGAAGGCAACGGGCCGATCAACTGGGTGCGCTGGCTGTTCAACCTGTCGGTGCTGTTCCTGGTGCCGCGCCTGCTCACCGAACGCAAGACCCTGGACCATCTGATCATGGCGATCATGGCCGGCACGCTGCTGCTACTGCTGCTGTCGATTCCGATCTTCATGGTCAACAAGACCGCCACGGCCATCACGCCGATCCTCGCCACGCTGGGTTACGGCGGCATCGACGTGCTCGGCGACAGCCTGCTGGCACTGGCCGATCGCATGGGCTCGCCGTGGATGCACCCCAACGTGGCGGGCGGTGCGCTGGCGATGATCCTGCCGGTGGCGTTCTGTTTCGGCATTACCCGCAGCGGCGGCCCGCGCTCGCTGGCCTTGATGGTCGCGGCGGTAGGCTCGGTCGGCCTGCTGCTGACCGGCTCGCGCGGCGCCTTGCTGAGCCTGGTCGCCGTGATGCTGTGGATGGCGCGTCGACGTATTCCGCACCTGGGTCGCCTGTTGGTCGCCGGCGGCCTGGCCGCCGTGGCGCTGCTGATGTTCTACCCGCCGCTGCAGGATCGCCTGATGAGCCTGTTCTCGGACGACGACACCAGCACCGCGATCCGCTTCCTGGAGTACACACACTTTCCCGATGCGGTCGCCACCTTCCCGTTCGGCATCGGCTTCAAGGTCGACCCGCCGGTGCAGGGCTACACCGAATTCGGCATCTCCAACCTGTGGCTCAATTTCGTCTACAAGATGGGACTGCCGGGCATGGTGCTGTTCATCGGCGCGACCATGAGTTGGTGGAAATACGTGCGCCCGGCTTCCGGGACCCTCGAACTGACCCACGATAACGCGATTGGCGTGGGCTGCATGATCGGTGTAATGGCCGCGCTGTTCAGCGGTCTCTTCGACCATTACTTCAGTTTTACCAGCGTGCTGGTCGCGTTGTTCTGGCTGTTCGTCGGTATCAGCCTGCACGAGATCCGCCGCATCCGCGCCGCAGTGCCCGGCCCAATCAAACCGTCTACCGCTCCAGCCGTACAGGGAACCCGTTTATGAAACACCGCATGATGCATTCCCATGACTTGCGCGAGGCACTGCCCGATTACGCCCTGAAAATGGGCGTGCCCCTTGAAGAATTGCAGGCGGCCTATGAATGGATGCTGGCCAACGACGTGTGTTTCGAAACCCGTATCAAGGACCGCACGCTGTCGTTCATTTCTTACCTGAACATCGAACCGCGTATCGAGCATCCGCTGGCGCGGCGTTTCTATCGCCTGCTGGCCAGCGAAACCCTGGGCGCGCTGATTCCACTGTACGGCATCAACTGGCCGACATTGCGCGACCGAATGCTGCGCACCTGGGAGCAGATGTACAACATCCTGATCTGCAAGATACCCAGCCACACGCTGCGCCTGCTCTGGCTGCGAATGGGCGGAGCGAAGATCGGCAAGGGTTCGACGGTCTGGCGCAACACCGAAGTGCTGGGCGTCGACAGCCTGCGCATCGGCAGCGACACCACCGTAGGCTGGCATTGCCAGATCGACGCGCGGGGCGGGCTGGTGATCGGCGATCATGTGACCATCGCTTCCCATGTTTTAGTGATTGCCGGTGGTCACGATCTCCAGGCGCCGGAGTTCTGGGCGGTGGGCGGCCCGGTGTATATCCGCGACTACGCGTGGATCTGCAGCCGCGCCCTGCTCTCGTTCGGTGCCGACATCGGCGAAGGCGCGGTGGTGGGCGGCGCCTGCGTGGTGTCCAAGCCGATTGCGCCGTATGCCATCGTCAGCGGTCCCAACGCCGAAATCAAAGGCGAACGCGCCCGCAACCTCAATTACAAAGTGGGCGGCAAAGGCCTGTTCACTTTGTTCCACTAAGCGAGGCGTACCAGCATGCTGGGTTCGACCCTGTGGCTGACGCTGGCCACGCTGACCGGACTGGCCGCAGGCTTCGCCCGGGAATGGCTGCTGGTGGCGGCCTGGGGCGCTGGCGGGCGCAGCGATGCGTTTCTGGTGGCGATGTTTCTGCCTGAAGCGCTGCGCATGTCCCTCGCGGCGGGTTTGTTGAGCGCCGCCGCACTGCCCCTCTATCAACAGCGTTCGACCGAGTTGCGAACGCGGTGGCTCGGCGGGATGGCGCCTTGCTTGCTATTTATTGGGGTGGTATTAAGCCTGATCCTGAACCTCGGATCGGGGCTTTGGGTTCGCTTGATCGGGCCGGGCCTGGATATGGATGGCTTGAGTCAGGCCGTCGGCGGACTGCAATGGCTGGCCTGGTGCGCCCCGGGTTTTCTGCTGCACGGGCTGCTGTGCATCCCATTGCAGGCGCAATCGCGCTTTGTGCTGGCAGGTCTTGGTTCGCTGCTGTTCAACCTGCCGCCCGTGCTGTATCTCGCATTGCTCGGCCAGGCGGCCACGCCCAGCGGGGTGGCGGCGGCCTGCGTACTCGGCAGCCTGTTGATGCCAGGCGTGTTGCTCCCCACGCTGTACCGCAGCGGCTGGCGACCATGGCACTGGTCGGCAGAACCCGGTGCCATGGCCGAGCTGCTCAAGCGCATCGGCCCGTTGCTCAACAGCAATCTGGCCAGCCAGGGCCTGGCCTTGCTGGAACGGATGGTTGCGTCGCTGCTGGGCGAAGGCGCCGTAACCTGGGTCAATCTGGCCCGCAAACTGGTCAATCTCCCGCTGATTGCGCTGATGAGCCTCAATCAGGTGTTGCTGGGATTGATGAGCGGCAGCCACGCCGGGGACCAGCGCCTGTCTCTGCTGCGGCGCGGGCTGGGCAGCGCCACCTTGCTGACATTGCCGGCCGTCGCCGGACTGATCGGCGCTGCGGGGGCGCTGGTGGTGCTGTTATTGCCCGGCCAGAGCCACGACGGTCCGTTGCCGCAGGTGCTTGCCTGGTTTGCCGCATCGCTGATGTTCGGTGCCTGGAACGCCTTACTGGCGCGCTATGCCTACGCCGCCGGCGATACGCGCCTGCCGCTCAACTGCGAGTTGCTCGGCAGCCTGTGCAATGCCGTGCTGTTGGGCGTTTTGCCATTTTGGCTGGGCCTCGACGGGATCGCCATTGCGGCGCTGGCTGGGGCCATGATGACAGGCGTTCTGCTGATGCGGCGCCAGGCGCTTCTGCATGAGGTGCCGTGGCGCACGCACTGGACGCTGGCCGCGCTGGCAATGCTCGGCGCTGCTCTGGTCCTGCATCCCATGGAAGGTATCTGGATGCAGTTGGGATTGAGCACACTCTACGGTGCGGTGTTGCTGGCTGGTCTGGCGTTCTGGCTGAGGCCGTGGCGGTCGCAGGTTCAGCGATAAGGATAGCTATGGTCTTGCTTTGACCTGTGGAAGCGAGCGCGGCAGTCATCGAATCTAAACGGCTGCGGTAGTGGAGCCCTGCTTGAAACTCAGCGGCTGCCCCACCGAACAGATCTCCTTGAGGGTCTGGCGCAGCCAGCGATGGGCCGGGTCCTTGTCGAAGCGCGGGTGCCAGGCTTGCGTGACGATGACCGGTTCCAGCGTCAACGGGATCTCGAAAGCCCGCATGCGCAAGCCAAGGCTGGCCATCCCCCACAACACCGGTTCGGGCAAGGTCAGCAGCAGGTCGGAGCCCGCGACACCGAAAATTGCCGAATGGAAATGGGGCGTGATCAGCGCGATCCGCCGCTCCAGCCCCAGCTCCGCCAGCGCGGGGTCGATAGGACCGCGCGCTCGTCCACGGCGTGACACGCTGACCTGATCGTAAGCGGCAAAACGCTGGGCAGTAATGGGAGCGTCGAACAGCGGATGCCCTTCCCGGGCCAGGCCGCAGAAGCGCGTGGTGAATAAGGTCTGGACCTTGATCTCGGGGCCGAAGTCGCGTCGCGAGGCGACGTACAGGTCGATGTGGCCTTCGCGCAGGGCATCGTCATCACCCGGCCCTTCGGGCACGAAGCGCAGCGTGCATCCCGGCGCCTGCAGGCGAATGGCTTCCAGCACCCTGGCGCCGAACGAGCCGAAGAACACATCATTGGAGCGCACGTTGAAACAACGCTCCAGGGTGCTCATGTCCACATCGTCCCGTGCCTGAAACACCTGGGCCGCCTGCTCCACCAGCGCCCGAACCTGCGCCTGCATCGCCAGCGCACGAGGTGTCGGCACCAGCCCGCGCCCGGCGCGCACCAGCACCGGGTCGTCCATCGCTTCACGGATACGGGTCAGGGTGCGGCTCATGGCGGCCGGGCTCAAGTGCATGCGCCGCGCCGCGCCCACCACGCTGCCCTCGTCGAGCAAGGCATCAAGGGCGATCAGGAGATTCAAATCCGGCAGTTGCATGAGAGTACGTCCATGGGCTCGGGCGCAGAATCATACCGTGACTGACCGGCGGGAGTATCAATTGGCGGCAATGCGACCTGCGTGTTCGGCGCCCAGCAGCGCATCCAGCGAGGCGTCGAAGCGGTCCAGCGCGTCCAGCTGCACACCGCGCTGGCGGTCGATCTGCGCCGCGATCTGCTCGGCGGCCTTGCCCTTCAGCCAGGCCGACGTCATATCCTCGTCCCGCACGCCCTCGGCCTTGCCGATGTATTGCAGTTCGGCGTCGTAGAAGGTGGCGGCAAATCGAGCTTCGACTTCCGAGTTACGTTGGGTCAGCAACCGGTTATACAGGTCAAGCATGACCACCACGTCCGGACGGGCCTGCAAGGCTGCGTCGAGGTTGTCGTAGACCGTGACGCTGGCAAAGCGTGCCTGCAACGCGCCCTGAATCCGGTCGATGGCCAGCGTGGGATCGGCACTGCCGATGAACGCCTGACGAATCCGCCCGTCGAGCTGGCTGTCCTGCGCACCGTTGGATGCCATCGCCCGGTAGTGCTGCAGGTACTGCAGGGTGCCGATAGTGTTCTCGCTGTAGAGGACCGCCACTTTTTGCGATGCCTGAAGGTTTGCGCTGCTGTCGGCGATCGGCAACAAGCGCGAGTCCTGTGCGGCATAGCCGGGTGCTGCGATCATGATGCCGCCGATCAATACGGCGGCCAGGGCCAGCAGGTTGGAAATTTTCATCGCTTGGTGTCCTTCAGCAGCTTCAGAGGCATGGCGCTATCCTCCGCTTTTCCGAAAAAAACAGAACTTGCATTCCTTGATGGTGACTATCAATTCAAGCAATGGGTTCAGATTAATTGGCTGGACGGCTCGCATGTCCGTGGAAACTGCCCGTCTGCTCAGGCATGGCTGTGAATCTTTTTGCAGGAGCGCCGGGGCTGCGGTCTACCTGACAATGGATATGCCCCATCCAGCAAGCCTCCCCGCGCTACCAGGACGGACCGCCGCCACTGTCCCTACGGAAAGCTGCGCGAAGCGGCCAGGACACCCCCGCGATTTTTTACCCCGACCGATAAACACCTGCTCGAGATCCCTAACCTTGGCTAGACTGACGGACAGCTGAATCGATTAACTTGTTTCAGCGGCTACCCATAATTCCAATAAGGATCGTCTTCCAAATGAAAACCCTGCCCCTGCTGTTCGGCCTTGGTTTCCTGGCCGCCGCCACTCAGGTATCGGCCTGGGATTACGTGTTGCTCGACACCGACAAACCCGCGCAGAACCACACGATCACCAGCGACCAACTCGGCATCAAGAGCGGCAAACCTTTCTCCATCACCCTGCGCACCTTGCACGGCGGTCGTCAGGAAGGCGTGAGCATTGTCGAGATCGACAACGGCACGATGAAACTGTCAGTGGTGCCGACCCGCGGCATGAACGTGTTGCAGGCTTCGGTGGGCGAGGTGCGCATGGGTTGGGATTCTCCCGTCAAGGACGTGGTCAACCCGGCCTTCATCGAACTCAACGGGCGCGGCGGCCTCGGCTGGCTGGAGGGCTTCAATGAATTGGTGACACGCTGCGGGTATGAATGGGTCGGTCATCCAGGCATCGACAACGGCGAACTGCTGACCCTGCACGGCCGGGCCGCAAACATTCCGGCAAGCAAGGTGACGTTGCAGATTGACGAAAAGCCGCCGTATGCCATCCGCCTCAAGGGCGAACTGAAGGAACAGGCGTTCAAGAAGGTCGATTTCACGGTGCAGACGGAGCTGGTCACCGAGCCCGGCAGCGCGAGCTTTACCCTCAACGATACGCTGACCAACAACGGCGATTACCCCAAGGAATATCAGGCGCTGTACCACAGCAATTTCAGCACACCGTTTCTGGAACAGGGCGCCCGGTTCGAAGCACCGGTCAAGCAGGTGTCACCTTTCAACGAAAAAGCCAGGGGTGATCTGGGCGACTGGCAGACCTACCGCGGACCGACCCGCGATTACGATGAAACCGTCTATAACGTCGTGCCGTACGCCGACGATCAGGGTGACACCCTGACAGTGCTGCATAACCAGGCCGGCAGCCTTGGCGTGGCAGTGGGCTTCAACACCCGGCAATTGCCGGTATTTTCCTTGTGGAAAAACACCGACACCCAAGGCCAGGGCTACGTGACCGGGCTCGAGCCCGGCACCAGTTTCTCTTACAACCGCAGGTTCCAGAGGCCGCTGGGCCTGGTGCCGACCATCGCGCCCAAGGAGCAGCGCCAGTTCCAGATCAGCTACAGCCTGCTGGCCGACAAAACTGCGGTCGACCAGTCTCTCGGCCGGATCAAGGCGATACAAGCCGCTCGTCCAACGGAGGTGCGTGAACAGCCGCTGGTGGACCTGACCAAGGAACCTTGAGCACTTCCCGTTAGCCGTCAGGCGGCGCCTGATCCGACCGGGCGCCGCTATTTCACCAGACCACGGTAGCCGCGGCCCGGACGGAGCAAAACATTGATCGAATCTTGGCCGCGCCGCGCTGACCAATAACAAGAGAGCCTGTTAACCCTGGAGAATGGTCATGGCCGATGAATCCAAACGCGAAGATCTCGATCACAAACCGGAAAACGCCGGCAAAGTGGGCGAGAAGAACAAGCAACTGAACGAGAAAGGTGAGCAACCGCGCCCCAGGACGGCGCCGGAACCTGATCAGCCGACTTGATTCGGCGTTGTTCCGGATGAATTCGCCGGCACGCTGGCGCCTGCAGGCTCCGTGTCTATCACGCGCCTGCAGGCGCCCGCTTGCTGGCGAAAAACCTCAGGCATTTTCCCGACCACGCGGGCAGAACAGAGAGCGACCGCGCGGCTTGTCAGCCGGCTGCGGCGCTTCATCGACCTCCAGCCACCATGTCATGCCGCGACTGGGATATTGCAGGTAGAACGGCTGACCCATCATTGGCGTGGTGATCGGCACATTGCGTTCCCAGGCCAGAGCCAGGATCCGGTCGAACGGCTCATGCCAGGCATGCATCGCCAGGTCGAACGTACCGTTGTGAATCGGCAACAGCCAACGACCGCGCAGGTCGAGATGCGCCTGCAAGGTTTGCTCCGGCTGCATATGCACATGGGGCCACTGCACGTTATAGGCGCCGGTTTCCATCAGCGTCAGGTCAAACGGCCCGTACTGCTCGCCAATGGTCTTGAAGCCTTCGAAATAGCCACTGTCGCCGCTGAAGAACACCCGCTGCTCATCATCGATCATCACCCATGACGCCCACAGCGTACGGTTGCTGTCGCTCAGTGTGCGGCCGGAAAAATGCTGCGACGGCGTCGCTACGAACTGCATGCCCTGCACTTGCGTGGACTGCCACCAGTCCAGCTGCCGGACCTTGCTCGCCGGAACGCCCCATTCGATCAGCGTGTCACCCACGCCAAGCGGCGCCAGGAAATACTCGGTCTTGTGCATCAGGTGCTTGATCGCCATATGATCGAGGTGATCGTAATGGTTGTGCGACAGGATCACTGCGGTGATCGGTGGCAATTCATCCAGGCTGATGGGCGGCTGATGAAAGCGCTGTGGGCCGGCCCATTGCACCGGCGACGCACGCTGGGCGAACACCGGATCGGTCAGCCAGAAACGGTTGCGCATTTTCAGCAGTACGGTCGAGTGACCCAGCCGATACACCGTATTGTTCGGCGCGGCCAGCAGTTGCTGGCGCGAAAGCGGCTGCACCGGAACTTCCCCTGCCGGCCGGGTGTTACTGGGCTTGTTGAATACCTGATCCCAGAACACCCCAAGGGTGCGCAACAGGCTCGGGGGACGCATCGGTGCACGGTTACGGTAGCGGCCCTCGTGGCGGGACAAGGTGGGCAATGAGGAAAGATCCGATTGTGATTTTGTCGTGGCCATGAGGTGCTGCCTCCTGATATCAGGTAGAAGTGACTGCCCGGCTGGATAAAGCCTGAGCCCACCGCGTCAGCCAGTTCCGCCTTCACGCGACAGTGGTGAAGGCACACTTACACTACACGGTGTAGTTTTTAGCTTGCATCATCTGTGGCGACAAGTAAACTACCGAGTGTAATTTTTCTCTAAACGTCTGTTTGAAGTGACCCATGAACGCACCCATGCGCCTTACCGACCAGAAACGCGAGTCCATCGTGACGGCCGCCATTGCCGAATTTCGCGACCGGGGCTTCGAGGTCACCAGCATGGATCGCATCGCCGCGCGCGCCGAGGTGTCAAAACGCACGGTCTACAACCACTTCCCCAGCAAGGAAGAACTGTTCGCGGAAATTCTTCAGCGCTTGTGGAACTGCTCTCCACCGCTGGCCGATGCGCCCTATCAGCCCGACCGCACCTTGCGCGAACAGCTGCGCGAGTTGCTCTGGCAGAAGATGCGCACACTCAATAACAGCAACTTTCTGGACCTTGCCCGGGTACTGGTGGGTGCCACGGTACACTCCCCGGAACGGGCATCGGTGTGGATGACCCGCCTGAACGAGCGTGAGGAAACCTTCTCGGTGTGGATTCGCGCGGCTCAGAAGGATGGCCGCCTCAAACCGGTAGAACCTGGCTTTGCAGCCACACAGATGCATGCCTTGCTCAAATCGTTCGCGTTCTGGCCGCAGGTCACGTTCAACGCCGAGCTGCTGAGCGCCCAGGAACAGGAGCAGGTGGTGGAGTCGACGCTGGACATGTTCCTGGGCTGGTATGAGATAGCGGCTGACACCTCTCCCGCCTGATCAGGCGGTCGGACGGGCTGGCAAGACCCTGCCCCGGCACTCGCCAAAACCGATCGACACCTGCCCTTGCCGACGACACCGGGCGCGCAGGATCACTTCATCGCCGTCTTCGAGAAAGCGTCTCTGCTCACCGCCGGGCAATGTAATGCTCTGTTTGCCGCCCTCGGTCATTTCCAGCAGGCTGCCATGCTGACCGGATTGCGGCCCGGACAAGGTGCCGGTGCCGAACAGGTCACCGGCCTGCAAGGCACAGCCGTTGACGCTGTGATGGGCGACCATCTGGGCAACGGTCCAGTACATGTGCATCGAATTGCTCAGGGCCAGGCGATGGGGCGCCAGGTCGGCGCGGCGCATTTGTTCAGTCTGCAACAACACTTCCAGCTCGATATCCAGGGCTCCGGCGCGTTGGTCGGCTTCGTCGAGCAGATACGCCATTGGCTGCGGATCACCGGCAGGTCGCGGCGGCTGAGGGCTACGGAACGGCTGCAACGCCTCGGCCGTGATCACCCAGGGCGACACTGTGGTGGCGAAACTCTTGGACAGGAACGGTCCCAGCGGCTGGTATTCCCAGGCCTGGATATCCCGCGCCGACCAGTCGTTGAGCAGGCAAAACCCGGCGATATGCTGCTCGGCATCGGCAATATCGATGGCCTCGCCTCGCTGGTTGCCCGGCCCGATCCACACCCCCATTTCCAGTTCGTAATCCAGTCGCCTACAAGGGCCGAATACGGGTTCGGGTTGCCCTGCCGGTAAAGTCTGCCCGTTGGGGCGTGCCAGGCTCGCCCCTGATACGCACAAGGTTGAAGCCCGGCCGTGGTAACCGATGGGCACATGCTTGTAGTTGGGCAGCAGCGGATTGTCCGGGCGAAACAGTTTGCCAACATTGGTCGCATGATGGATGCCGACGTAGAAATCGGTGTAATCCCCGACTCGCGCCGGCAGATGCATCCGGCATTCGCCCATGGGATGCAGTACCTCATCGGCAGCGTCCTGTAGGCGAGTGCGCTGCGGATTGTCCTCATCCAGCAGTTCCAGCAACGCATCACGCAGCGTCCGGCGTGCCGTGGCACCAAGGGCGAAGAATTCGTTGAGCTGTTCGCCGCAGGCCACTCTCGCAACTTCCTCTGCCGGCGCCTGAAGCCAGCCGTGCCGGACGGCGGCCTGAAGGTCGAGAATCAGGTCGCCGATCGCCACACCGCCTCGCGGCCCGCTCTCGCCACGACTGAACACCCCGAACGGCAGGTTCTGCAGCGGAAAATCCGGGTGGCCGTTGGCGGATGCTACCCAGCTACGGCGGCTCGACATCGATTGGTTCATTGGGCTTCCTCGTTGAACAGCCGGGCCATGCCATTCCAGCAGGCGTCGTAGTCGGCCTGCAGCTGCGGGCAGGCCAGCGCATGCATACCAGGGCGCAGTACCTTGCCGGTCTCGAACATGAACGCCATGGTGTTGTCGATTTTCTGCGGTTTCAGGTCAGCCGCCATGGCCTTGACGGCGGTGGCGTTGTCGGGGCCGTGGGCGCTCATGCAGTTGTGCAACGACGCGCCGCCCGGCATGAAGCCTTCAGCCTTGGCGTCGTATTCGCCTGCGATCAAGCCCATGAACTCGTTCATCACGTTGCGATGGAACCAGGGCGGCCGAAAAGTGTTTTCCGCCACCATCCAGCGCGGCGGGAAAATCACAAAGTCCACGTTCGCCTGGCCATTTACCAGGCCCGGCGCAGTGAGCACGGTGAAGATTGACGGATCAGGGTGATCGAAACTGACCGTGCCCATGGCGTTGAACCGGCGCAGGTCATACTTGTACGGCACGTTGTTGCCGTGCCACGCCACCACGTCGAAGGGTGAATGCTCCAGGCGGGTGACCCACAGCTCGCCGAGAAACTTCTGCACCAGCTCCACAGGTCTGTCGCTGTTCTCGAACCAGGCCACCGGTGCGAGGAAGTCCCGTGGGTTGGCCAGCCCATTGCTGCCGATCGGCCCCAACTCCGGCAAGCGCAATGCGCAGCCATGATTCTCGCAGACATAACCGCGGGCGTCGGGGTCGAGCAGTTCGATGCGGCATTTCAGGCCACGGGGCAGCACGGCGATTTCCTGTGGCGCCACGTCCAGCAGGCCCAGTTCAGTGACGATACGCAGACGCCCTCGCTGAGGCACCAGCAGCCACTCGCCATCGGCGTTGAAAAACGCCCGTTGCATGGAGGCATTGGCGGTGTAGATGTAGACGCTGACGCCGTCGGCCTGATCCGCCGGGGAAGTGCTGGCCAGTGCGGTCAGGCCTTCCAGAAAGTCGGTAGGTTGCGACGGGATATCGAACGCGTTCCAGCGCAAGCGGTTGGGGGTGATCGCGCCCTGCTCCAGACCTACGATCTGCCGTGGGGCAGGCTGATATCGTGGGTGGGCCGCCGAGGGCTGGATACGATACAGCCAGGTGCGCCGCGCTTCAGCGCGGGGAACCGTGAAAGCAGTGCCGGACAGCTGCTCGGCGTACAACCCCAACGGGTGCTGCTGCGGGGAGTTGCGTCCTGCCGGCAACGCGCCCGGCCGGGCCTCGCTGCTGAACTGGTTGCCGAACCCCGATTGATAGGCCAGCGGCTCGTCACGAGATTGAGTAGGCATCTGCACCTCTTGTTGTTATCGGATGCGGTTTTTTCGTAATCTGGTTACGGATAACGTAATTTGAGTTTGAAATCCGGTCAAGCTATAAAGCTTGGCTTTCCCGACAGGCGCACTGGCCCTCACATGACCGACGAAATCGAAAGCCCCGCCGGCGCACGCCAGCAGAAGGTACAAGCGGCCGAAGTGGGCCTGGGCGTGCTCAAGGCGCTGGCAGAACTGGCGCCATCGACCTCGCTGTCCAGGCTCGCCGAGCACCTGGGCATGCCGGCCAGCAAGGCGCACCGTTATTTGCAGGCGCTCATCGCCAGCGGCTTTGCGGAACAGGACACCACGACCAATCACTATGGCCTGGGGCGCGAGGCGTTGCAGGTCGGGCTGGCGTCACTGGGCAAGCTCGATGTGCTGAAAGTCGCGGCGCCCTTCCTTGCGCAGTTGCGCGACGAGCTTGACCAGACCTGTTTTCTTGCGGTCTGGGGCAATAAAGGGCCGACGGTGGTGTATGTCGAGCCTTCCCTGGGCGCGGTGACGCTGGTCACCCAGATCGGCTCGGTGCTGCCACTGCTCAGTTCCTCCACGGGCCTGGTGTTCGAAAGTTTTCTCGGTGCCGTGGAAACGGCGAGCCTGCATGCTCTGGAGTTGCCCTTGCTCGACGATGCTCGGCGCAGCAACGTGGCGCAGCACGTCCAGCAGATTCGCGAAACTGGCGTGCATCAGATTCAGGGTTTACTGATGCCGGGCATCAATGCCGCGTCCGCGCCACTGTTCGCCATGGGCAGCAAGCTGATGGGCGTGGTGACCGTGGTCGGCTCGGGATCTGTCCTGACCGAGCAGGTCCAGGCGCTGGCAGCTCGTCGTCTGCATGCCACGGCCAGGTTGATCAGCGAGCGCATGGGCGGCTCGATGCCGGGCGTCTGACCGTTCGATCGCCCTCCGGATTCACAACCGTGCGGCAGCCGCCACCATCAACGTGCCTTCATCGGCATCGAGCGTAGCCTGGCTGCCCAGCGGCACCGCCTGATTGAGCTGGCCGTGCCCGACCGGAAGCCCGCCCAATACCGGAATACCCAACCCTTCCAGGCGCTCGGACAGTACGTTCGCCGGCGTGATCGAGCCGGCGGCGCTGGCCGGCGTGCTGAAATCGCCCAGGGCGATGCCGGCCAACTGCTGGAGAATGCCGCAGTTGAGCAGATGGGTGAGCATACGGTCGACCCGATACGCCGGTTCGTTCACTTCTTCGAGCAACAGGATGGCGCCGGTGAGATCCGGCATGAAGGGGGTGCCGATGCTGCTGCTCAGCATGCACAGGTTGCCTCCGAGCAGAGTGCCGTGGGCGCGGCCTGCGGTACGGACCCCAAGCGTTGCCACGCCGGCCTGGGCCGCGAGCACCACCGGCTCGGCGCTCATCAGCACCTGACGCAGGCCGCTGGCGAACAGGTCGCCCTGCCCCAACTGCGTGGCAACCGGGCCATGTACGGTGGCCAGCCGGGCATGGCGCCACAAAGCGCCATGCAGCGCGGTCACGTCCGAGAAACCGCTGACCAGTTTGGGGTCGCGCCGCACTGCCGCGATATCCACGCCCTGAACGATCCGCTGCAAGCCATAGCCGCCGCGATTGCAGAGCACGGCGCGGATTTCCGGATCGGCAAGCGCCTGATTG
This sequence comes from Pseudomonas sp. v388, assembly GCF_003935425.1. Lineage (GTDB taxonomy): Bacteria > Pseudomonadota > Gammaproteobacteria > Pseudomonadales > Pseudomonadaceae > Aquipseudomonas. The sequence goes on along the minus strand of NZ_RHQN01000007.1, from coordinate 237,944 downwards.
AGGTCGGCGAGGCGGCCTTCGTCCCTGCCTGCGAAGAACGAGTCCCTGCCCAATGCATGCGCGGACACCCGAGGCTTCAATCCCCAGCCCTTGAGCACTGCCACGGCAGCATCGAGTTTGCCTGCGTCGATGGGACCGGCAGGCGAGACCAGCGCCACGGCATCGCCCGCACGCAGAACCTGGGGATGAAGAGTGGGCACAGCGTTGGCAGACATGAGAGAACCCGAATTTCAGAGATGGGCCAATGTAGAGCACCGACGAGGGTGACTCAAGCCGCAATGCCCACAGACGCCCTCGGACGTTTCAGCAGTCATCATCGGACCCGATGCACAGGCATTCGCCGGACATGCCTGACTTGCCGATGTGCTGCCCGACGGCTTCAATCAATGCTCCCGCCCAGTACAGAGGACCCGCCATGACCCATCAATCGAACCGTCGCTTTCTGCTTGCCAGGCGTCCGGTCGGACACGTGACCCGCGAAGATTTCACCTTCGAGCAGGTGCCGGTGCCGGAGCTGGCCGAGGGCCAGGTTCTGGTCAGGAACCAATACCTGTCCCTCGACCCGGCCATGCGTGGCTGGATGAACGAAGGCAAGTCCTACATCGCCCCGGTGCAACTGGGCGAGGTGATGCGCGCTCTGGGGGTTGGCGAGGTGCTGGCGTCGAACCATCCCAAGTTCGCCGTGGGCGACCAGGTTCAAGGGGCGCTGGGTGTGCAGGATTATTTCGCCGGCGAACCCAAAGGCTTCTACAAGGTGGACACGAACCTGGCGCCGCTGCCGGTGTACCTGTCGGCGCTGGGCATGACCGGCATGACCGCCTATTTCGCCCTGCTGGACATCGGTGCCCCGAAAAGCGGCGAAACCGTGGTGATTTCCGGCGCTGCCGGGGCGGTCGGCAGCGTGGCCGGGCAGATCGCCAGGCTCAAGGGCTGTCGGGTGATCGGCATTGCCGGCGGCGAGCGTAAGTGCCGACTGCTCACCGACGAGCTGGGCTTCGACGCCGTGATCGACTACAAAAGTGAAAATGTGCTGGAAGGCTTGAAGCGCACCTGCCCGGATGGCGTCGATGTGTATTTCGACAACGTCGGCGGCGATATCCTCGACGCGGTATTAAGCCGCCTGGCACTGCACGCGCGGGTGGTGATCTGCGGCGCCATCAGCCAGTACAACAACACCACACCGGTCAAAGGCCCGGCCAATTACCTGTCGCTGCTGGTCAATCGCGCCCGCATGGAAGGTTTCGTGGTGCTGGACCACGCCTCGCGCTTTGCCGAAGCAGGCCGGGAAATGGCCGGCTGGATCGCCGAAGGCAAGCTCCAGAGCAAGGAGGATATCGTGGAGGGCCTGGAGACATTCCCGGAAACCCTGCAACGGCTGTTCACCGGGGAGAATTTCGGGAAGTTGATATTGAAGGTGTAGGCGCGGCCCGGACGGCGCTCCGCTTGTCCGCGAAGAGGCCAGTGCAATCGCAGCACAGGCGTTGACTGAAGATCCGCTTCGCGGACAAGTCCGCTCCCCAAGGATGGCTACAAGGGCTGCTCCTCGGGAGTCAGCGTTCACAAGAGAGCTGTCTACGCCAGATCGGCGACCACTGCAGCCAATGCCTTGGCAGGATCGGCGGCCTGGCTGATCGGGCGACCGATGACCAGATAGTCGGACCCGGCGTCCAGCGCCTGGCGCGGGGTCAGGATGCGGCGCTGATCGTCCTGGGCGCTACCGGCCGGGCGAATGCCTGGGGTGACCAGTTGCAGCGAAGGATGGGCGGCTTTCAAGGCACGTGCTTCAAGCGCCGAGCACACCAGGCCGTCCATGCCGGCCTTTTCGGCCAGCGCCGCCAGACGCAGGACTTGCTCCTGCGGGTCAATGTCCAGACCGATACCGGCCAGGTCGTCCCGCTCCATGCTGGTCAGTACGGTGACGCCGATCAACAAGGGCTGCGGACCGCTGCGCTGGTCAAGCACGTCACGGCAGGCCGCCATCATGCGCAGACCACCGGAGCAATGCACGTTGACCATCCACACGCCCATTTCCGCCGCCGCCTTGACCGCCATCGCGGTGGTGTTGGGGATGTCGTGGAATTTGAGGTCCAGGAACACTTCGAAGCCCTTGTCGCGCAGGGTCTCGACGATGTCCGAGGCGCAACTGGTGAACAGCTCCTTGCCGACCTTCACCCGGCACAGCTTGGGGTCGAGCTGGTCGGCCAAACGGAGGGCGGCGTCACGGGTCGGGAAATCCAGGGCGACGATGACAGGAGTCTGGCAGGCGGACATGAGCGGGTTCTCAGGTAAGTCGAAATCGGCGCGCATTGTAGCCGAACCTTGGCCCCGACGGGACCCGGTGATCGTTATTTGCTTGCGCCGCGCCTGTGCCCGCAGCCCGAACATTGCGCACCAAAACCGAACAGCTCCGGGCGAGAACCTGGGCGAGCGTTCTGTCCACGACCCTATTACCGACAATACGACCGACCTCACAGCACTGGCATGCCGCCTGCAAGCCGATGCAACAAGATATTTCAACGCGATCTAGACTCACACCATCCATGGACTCAGGGAGAACACGATGAGCACGCAACTCAAGCCGACATTGGGCACGCTTCATCTTTGGGGGATTGCAGTGGGGCTGGTGATCTCCGGCGAATATTTCGGCTGGAGCTACGGCTGGGGCGTGGCCGGTACCTTGGGATTCATGGTCACCGCCCTGATGGTGGCGACGATGTACACCTGCTTCATTTTCAGCTTTACCGAACTGACTACGGCGATTCCCCACGCAGGCGGGCCGTTTGCCTATAGCCGACGGGCATTCGGTGAAAAAGGCGGATTGATCGCCGGCCTGGCGACGCTGATCGAGTTCGTTTTCGCCCCACCGGCCATCGCGCTGGCGATCGGCGCCTATCTCAACGTGCAGTTTCCCACCCTGGACCCCAAGCTGGCGGCAGTGGGCGCCTATGTAGTGTTCATGACCCTGAACATTCTGGGTGTGAAACTGGCGGCCACTTTCGAGCTGGTGGTCTGTGTGCTGGCAGTGGGCGAATTGCTGGTGTTCATGGGCGTCGTCGCACCGGCCTTCAGCTTCAGCAACTTTGCGCTCAATGGCTGGGCCGGTTCGCAGACCTTCGGTCCCGAAGCCATCGCCGGGATGTTTGCTGCGATCCCGTTCGCGATCTGGTTCTTCCTTGCCATCGAAGGCGCGGCCATGGCCGCTGAAGAAGCCAAGGACCCCAAGCGCACGATTCCCAAGGCTTACATCAGCGGCATTCTGACCCTGGTGGTGCTGGCGCTGGGCGTGATGCTGTTCGCCGGTGGCGTGGGTGACTGGCGCACTCTGTCCAACATCAACGACCCGCTGCCGCAAGCCATGAAAGCGGTGGTCGGTGACAACTCGGGCTGGCTGCACATGCTGGTCTGGATCGGCCTGTTCGGCCTGGTGGCCAGTTTCCATGGCATTATCCTGGGCTACTCGCGGCAGTTCTTCGCGTTGGCCCGCGCCGGTTACCTGCCCGCTTCGCTGGCAAAGCTCTCACGTTTCCAGACCCCACACCGGGCCGTCATCGCCGGCGGCCTGATCGGCATTGCTGCGATCTACAGTGACGGGCTGGTCAACCTGGGCGGCATGAGCCTGACCGCCGCGATGATCACCATGGCCGTGTTCGGCGCCATCGTGATGTACATCATGAGCATGTTGAGCCTGTTCAAGCTGCGCAAGACTGAACCTAGCCTGGAACGCACCTTCCGCGCGCCGGGCTATCCGATCGTGCCGGCCATTGCGTTGTTTCTCGCAGTGATCTGCCTGGTGGCGATGGTCTGGTTCAACCTGCTGATCTGCGGGATTTTCCTGGTGTTAATGGCCGTCGGGTTCGTGTATTTCACCCTCACCGCCCGCTCACGGGCACAAGCGCCGGCCGACGCCATGCTCACCGGCGTCTGAAGACAGTGCAACCGGGATCGGGCACCAGGGCCTAGACTTGAACCATCGAGCAGCGCCGCTGCTCCAACCGGTATCACAACAAGGAGAGCACTATGCCCTGGTATGCCTGGTTAATTCTGCTGGTAGCAATCGGCTCGATCGTCGGCGGCTTGATGATGCTGCGCGATACCGCAAAAAAACTGCCCCTGACCGACGAGCAACTCAAACGCATCCATGAGCGCAATGCCGAGATGGATGCCAAGGAAGCCAAGGATCGCTGAACGGAATGAGGCGGCACCCGCAAGGGGCCGCCTGTTCTTCACCGGTCGCTTTGCACCGCGTCAGCGCTCAGGTACGGGCACGACCTTGATCTGCAGGGGCTCGAAGATGGTCGCCAGTGTCCCGTTGGTGCGTAACGTCCCCAGCAAGCGGCTCAAGTGCGCCGCGTCGATAGCGGCGCCCGGGCGCAGCAGTGCGAATTGCCGATAGACCTGATCGACGCGCTCGGACACCAGCAGCTGCGGGGCGTCGCTGCGGTAACGGGCCATGAAATCGATCAGGTAGGAGCGCGTGACGGGCGCAATATCGGCGCGTCCGCGCACCACCATCAGCAGGTTGCTGTCGTGGGAGTAGGTCGAGGTGAGCCTGAAGTGCTCCGCCAGATACTTGGGGTCGGTGTTGAAGCCGGCAAACGCATAGTGATAGCCGCTGAACACGGCCAGGCGCTTGTCGGACAGATCATCGAAGTAATCCTGCCCGCGCCCGTTGATCCGCCGGGTGACGAATACTTCGGCATCTTCCAGGCCCATGTCGACTTTTTCATGGGCAATCCCTGCCCAGCCCCAATCGGGGTTTTCGAAGATGGCGATATCGATCCTGCCCTGAACGAAATCGCGGTATCGACGCGGCACGGAGGTCGGGACCATAACGAACTCATAGTCACGCTGTGTGGCATTGAGGGCCTCCACCAGTTTGACCAGCAGCCCGCCGTTATCGCCTTTTTCCGGGCGTACCACATAAGGCGGAAAATGCACTGCCGCTATGCGCACTACCTGCGCTGCGAGCGTTTGCGTGCCTGGGACCAGCGCCACGGCCAACAACATTCCCAGGGCAGCGAGACGCAACGAACCATGGGCATTGAAACGGGACTTTTTCATAAAACGGCATCGCTTAAAACGTTACACGCCCAGCAATCTACATGGGTTGTCCAGGCTGCGATACGCCCAACAGCCATTAAATTGCCATCTTCCAGGCACACCCCTGAACCAGCTTGCGATCAAGGCACCCATGCAATAATCGGCGGTCAATGCAGTTGCAGCCGCCGTTTGCCGGGGCCGGCCGAACGGTTGGCAGGCATGGCGCAGCTAAAGTGGCTACGCTGATCCCATCGAAACGCGCAAAGGAAGCTTGAGAATGCCGCATTGGCTGGTGATTGACCTTGAAGCCACCACTGAAGAAGGTGGTTGGCCGGTCGCGGAAATGGAAGTCATTGAAATCGGCGCGACGCTGGTCAATCAGGACGGGCGAGAGCTGGATCACTTCGAACGTTTCGTGCGGCCCGTGCGCCGGCCGTTGCTGACTCAGTTCTGCCGCGAGCTGACGCATATAGGCCAGAACAACATCGATTCCGCCGCACCGATGACCACCGTCTGGCCGCAATTCGAGCGCTGGTTGAGCCATCATCGGGCGCGGGTGGTCGGCTGGGCCAGTTGGGGCGATTACGATCGTCGCCAGCTGGAGGAAGAATGGCGTCAGCACGGGCTTGAAAGCGCGCTGGCAAGCATGCCTTACGTCAACCTCAAGCAGCGCTTTGCCCAGGCCCGCCAGCTGCAAAAGCCCCTGGGCCTGAACAGCGCCTTGCAACTGGCCGGCATGCAGTTCAGCGGACAGCAACATCGTGCGCTGGTGGATGCACGTAACACGGCCCGCCTGCTGCCGTTGATTCTCCCCAACTGACGCCGGTTCATCGGGCGCGATGCGGGTGACGACGCAGGGCGCCTTGGGCATACTGAGCGACCTTTTTCAGCCCCTCACCAAGGAATCGCCCATGTTCAAGGTCAACGAGTACTTCGACGGAACCGTCAAATCCATCGCGTTCAACCAGACTGAAGGTCAAGCCACCATCGGCGTGATGGCAGCGGGCGAGTATGAGTTCGGCACGGCCCAGAGCGAGATCATGCATGTGATCTCCGGCGAACTGATCGTCAAGCTGCCCGGCAGCGAGCAGTGGGAAACCTATGCCACCGGCACTCGCTTCAACGTACCGGCCAACAGCAAGTTTCAGCTGAAGGTCAGTGTCGACACCGCTTATCTGTGCGAATACCGCTAAGCATCGGCGATGCGGTCCCGACGGCTGCCTCGCGGCCGCCGGGACAACAGCCGCGCCCTAGCCGACCGTGTCCTTTCCGGCATTGAATTGCAGCGCCGCCAGCCGTGCATACAGCGGATTGCCGGCGATCAGCTGTGCGTGGGTGCCAATCGCGACGAGCCGTCCCTGATCGATCACCGCGATGCGGTCGGCGTTCTGCACGGTGGCCAGGCGGTGGGCAATCACCAGGGTCGTACGGCCTTTCATCAGATCGGGCAACGCCTGCTGGATCAGGTATTCGCTCTGCGCATCCAGCGCGCTGGTCGCTTCATCGAGCAACAGAATCGGCGCATCCACCAACAGTGCCCTGGCAATGGCCAGACGCTGGCGCTGGCCTCCGGACAGTCCGATTCCGCCCTCCCCCAGCCGCGTCTGATACCCGTCGGCCATCTCCAGAATGAACTCATGGGCGTGGGCGATGCGCGCGGCCGCCTCGACCTGTTCGAAGGTGGCGTCGGGGTTGCCGTAACGGATATTGTCCTCGACGCTGCCGATGAACAGTGCCGGGCTTTGCGCGACCTGGGCGAAGCAACGGCGCAGGTCCCGTGGGTCGAGTTGATTGATGGGCACATGGTCCACCAGGATGCGACCTTGCTGCGGGTCATAGAAGCGCAGCAGCAGATCGAACAGGGTTGACTTGCCCGCCCCTGAAGGCCCGACCAGCGCCACGGTCTCACCGGCCTCGACGGTCAGGGTCAGGTTATCCAGCGCATTGCGCTCCGGGCGCGAGGCGTAGGCGAAGCTGACCCCTTCCAGCGCCAGATGGCCGGTCACCCGCGGCGGCAGCCTCAGACAGCCTTCGGACGGCGCGGTGATTTCATTGCGCGCGGCCAGCAATTCGCCGATCCGCTCGGCCGCACCAGCGGCGCGCTGCAGTTCGCCGATCACCTCGCTCAGGGTGCCGAACGCCATGCCCACGATCAGCGCGTAGAACACGAACGCCGCCAGTTCACCGCTGGAAATGGTGCCGTTGATCACGTCCATCCCGCCGACCCAGAGCATGACTGCCACAGCGCCCAGCACCAGCACGATGACCAGGGTGATCAGCCAGGAGCGTTGCAGGATACGCTTGCGCGCAGTGTCGAATGCCTGCTCGGCAGTCTGTGCGAAGCGCGCCTTGTCCTGCTGTTGGTGGTTGTAGGCCTGGACCGTCTTGATCTGCCCCAGTGCCTCGGCCACATAACTGCCGACGTCGGCGATGCGATCCTGACTCTCCCGGGACAGCGTACGCACCCGACGCCCGAACATCAGGATCGGCGCGAGGATCAGCGGCAACGCCACCACCACGATGCTGGTGAGCTTGGGGTTGGTGATGAACAGCAGCACGATGCCGCCGATGACCATCAAGGCATTGCGCAGGAACATCGACAACGACGAGCCGATCACCGACTGCAGCAACGTGGTGTCGGCAGTCAACCGCGACTGGATCTCGGAGCTGCGGTTGCTCTCGTAGAAACCGGGGTGCAGTTCGACAAGGTGATCGAAGACTTGCCGGCGCAGATCGGCGACCACCCGCTCGCCAATCCAAGACACCAGATAAAAGCGCATGAAGGTTCCGACCGCCAGGCCCAGGATCAACAGCATGAAAAAGCCGATGGATCGTTCCAGAAGCGCGGCCGATTGCGTCATGAATCCCTGATCGACCATCATCTTGATGCCTTGCCCGATGGACAATGTAATACCGGCGGTCACCACCAGCGCCAGCAGGGCACCGGCCACCTGCCAGCGATAAGGAGAAACGAAGCTTGCGGCCAGACGAATGGCCTGCCGCTGACGGCGGGAAAACAGCGAATTCATCAAAACCTTACCTGCCTGTCCGAAAATGCTTGAGTCGCAAAGCCTACACCTGTACTCATCAGGAATCTGCGCGCCGATGTTCTGCCCTGGCGATGAACTTTTCGAAGCGCAGTCGGGTCATGTGTTATGGCCGTATGACAGCAGCGCGAACCGAGCCATCATCGCTGTCTTGTCTGGCTGACTTGCGTACGAACGGTTGAAAAATGTCACGGCACATTCATCGAGCGCGGGTAATTTTTAAAGTGCACCTGATGAAAGGAGAGAGACCATGAGCCTGCAAGAGCCTAGCAATGCCGTCGAAATCGTTCGGGCCACGCCCAATCTGCCGGTAGGCGGCGCGGTACTGGATCAGGAAGGACGTGAAATCCTGATCACCGAAGAGATGGTGCAGACTGCCTGCCAGGAGTGCGACAAGCAGTGGGTCACCCCGGAAAAACAAAACTGAGTGACGACACCAGAATTGAGTCACACCCGTGATTGAAACCCGACCCTGGTGTCGGGTTTTTTATGCCTGCCTCTTTTCAGATCAGCTCTGCGCCCAAGGCCAGAACCAGCTCGCGCAACGATGAGGCGTCCCCCTCGACCTTGACCTTCAGACCTTCGATCTCCCGGCGCGGCGGGTAATGCTTGCGCAGCGCGTCGAACGCCAGACGCTGTTGCGCGGCATCGCCCACCAGGCTGCGCCGAAAATCCGCGTCGTCACGGCGCGGATCGTACACGCCCCGACAGAGCATGTTGAGCGCCCAGGTCGGGTCGGTGCCGGCATCGAGGCTGACCTGCGCCAGCCACGGCCGGGGCAGCAGGTCATCGAGCCGGATCGAAGCCGGTTGATCGAGCAATGCGCACAGCGCCTGATAGATCTGCGCGGTGCCGCGCTGGCGGCCGTCCAGGCTGTAGCCGGCGATGTGCGGCGTGGCGATCACGCACAGGTCCGCCAATGGAACGTTGACCCGCGGTTCGCCTTCCCACACGTCGAGCACGGCCTGAAGGTCTTCACGGTCCAGCAGCACATCGTGCAGGGCGCTGTTGTCGACCACGGCACCACGGCTGGCATTGATCAGCCACGCGCCGTGCTTGAGCTGGCCGAGGCGCGCGGCATCGAACAGATGGTGGGTCGGTTGCTCGCCTGTACGCGTCAGCGGCGTGTGCAGGCTGATCACATCGCAACGCCGGATGATCTCCTCAAGGCTGACGAACTCTCCACCCTCGGCTGCCTGGCGCGGCGGATCGCAGACCAGCACGTTCCAGCCCAACGCCTTGAGCACGGCGAGCAGACGCCCACCGACCTGGCCGGCGCCGACGATGCCGTAAGTGCGCTCGCGCAACTCCACGCCTTCGATCTCGGCCAGGGTCAGCAGGCTGCCCAGCACGTAGTCCACCACGCCACGGGCGTTACAGCCCGGCGCGCTTGACCAGCGGATTCCGGCCTGATTCAGGTAGTCCAGATCCAGATGGTCGGTGCCGATGGTGCAGGTGCCGACAAAGCGCACCGGGCTGCCTTCGAGCATGGCGGCGGTCACCGGGGTCACCGAGCGCACCAGCAGGATATCGGCGTCGGCGATGGCCTCGCGGTCGATGGAGCGGCCCGGCAGGCGGCGGATCTCGCCGAAGCCGGAAAAGAAGGCGTCGAGCAGCGGAATATTTTCGTCGGCAACGATTCGCATGGGAGGTACTCGGTAATGCTGCGTGGAGTTTCGTGAGGTCCCGCGCCCGCCGGGCCGAATTCAGTCGGCCTTCTTGCGGATCCAGTAGAGGTAAGTCGTATCGTCGACCTGTTGCTCGATCAGCTCGTGGCCCAGGAACACACAGAACTTGGGAATGTCCCGCTGCGTAGAAGGGTCGGTGGCGATCACCTTGAGCAAACCACCGCCGTGCAGGTCGCGCACCTTCTGGTGCAGCATCATCACCGGTTCCGGGCAATTGAGCCCGCTGGCATCGAGGACGGCATCAACGGGTGGTATTTCGATGGGTTCAGACATGAGGGCACTCCAGAAAGCAGGCGGGCATTGTTACCCAAATCAGTCGGGCAGGCCAAGAAGGTGCTTATGAGAGGCACGGCGGCTGGCGCCGCTTCCACGGCTTCTATCCCTTGCGCGCGGGTTTTGCCACGTCCAGCCGCCGCAAATGACACGTCACTTCCTCGCGGTCGTGGTACAGCTGCTTGCAACCGATGGACACCCGCACCCCGCGCGCCTTGAAGCCTTCTTCGATCCGGTCCAGCAACCTGCGCACTTCGGCGTAGCGCTGTTTCATCGGCAGCTTGAGGTTGACCACCGCTTCCCGGCACAGCCCTTCTCCCAGCCAGGTTTCCAGCAGCGCGGCGTTACGGGCCGGTTTTTCGACGATGTCGCAGACCATCCAGTCCACCGGCTGACGCGGCTTGTAGGTAAAACCATCAGCCATCAGATGCTGAACCAGACCGGTATCCATCAGGCTTTCGGCCATCGGGCCATTATCGATGGCGGTCACCAGCATGCCACGGCGCACCAGTTGATACGTCCAGCCACCGGGTGCGGCGCCCAGGTCGACGCCGGTCATGTCGCCCGACAGGCGCTCATCCCACTGGCCACGAGGAATGAAATGGTGCCATGCCTCTTCGAGCTTGAGCGTCGAACGGCTCGGCGCTTCTCGGGGAAACTTCAGGCGCGGAATGCCCATTGGCCACATCGCGCTGTTGCCGGCATCAGCCAGCCCCAGAAACACTTCCCGGCCGCTTTTGAAGGTCAACAGCAAACGCGGCTTGTGCGGATCGTCCACCAGCTTGCCGGCCTGAGTCAGTGCCTTGCGCAGTGGCGCTTCGAACTTCTTGCAGAAATTCGACAGTTCTTTGCCGTCATTGGTATCCACCACCTCAAGCCACAGGCTGCCGCAGGTCGGGAAGCCTGCCAGCTGCCCAAGGATGACGCTGATGCGATCGGTTTCCGGCAGGTTGACGAACAGCCCGCGCGCCCACTGGCGGGGAAAGATCAGCCGTTCGAAGCGCTGACCGCTCATCAGGCGCTCGGCGCCGTCCGGCTCGCTGCAGATGAACTCGGCACAGGCCGTGTCGGGCCGGGCCTTGGCGTAACCGGCAATGTCCAGGCGCGCGGCAAGATCGGAGATCTCTGAGCAGACCTCGCTTTCAAAACCGGGCCGGCAATGCATAAACAGCGTATTCATGGTGACTCCTGGACGACGGGGACGCAGGCTTGACCCCGCAGACACGAAAGGCGCGCATGATACCGAAATCAGGAACCACGGGCGCGGGCCTACAGTCCACTAGGCTAGAGGGTGCCTCTAACAACGTAGGCGAGGCAGCCAACGCAAGGCAAAACAGGCGAAGAAGCGCAGTTTACGAGTTGTAAATGAGCAACTTGAGCCTGTTTTAACGCAGCGATGGCAACGCAAGCAGTTTTTAGAGGTGCCCTGAAGAACAGAAGCGGCGCCACCGACCTGATGCAACCGGCGCCCGCTGCATGAAACCATGCACCCCACTTCAAAGGAGTCGTTCATGCCCTCCCTCGATAGCCTGAAAAGCCTGAAAACCCTGCAGGTCGATGACACGACCTATCACTATTTCAGTTTGCCCGAAGCCGCCAAGAGCCTTGGTGAACTGGATCGTCTGCCGATGTCGCTCAAGGTGCTGCTGGAAAACCTGCTGCGCTGGGAAGACGACAAGACCGTCACCGGTGCCGACCTGCGCGCCCTGGCTGACTGGCTGAAAGAACGCCGTTCGGACCGGGAAATCCAGTATCGACCCGCACGGGTGTTGATGCAGGACTTCACCGGCGTACCGGCGGTGGTCGATCTGGCAGCGATGCGCGCAGCCGTGGCCAAGGCCGGTGGCGACCCGCAACGCATCAACCCGCTGTCGCCGGTAGACTTGGTGATCGACCACTCGGTGATGGTGGACCGCTTCGGCGACCAGGCCGCGTTTGGCGAGAACGTGGATATCGAGATGCAACGCAACGGTGAGCGCTACGCGTTCCTGCGTTGGGGCCAGAGCGCCTTCGACAATTTCAGCGTGGTGCCACCGGGGACCGGCATCTGCCACCAGGTGAACCTGGAATACCTGGGCCGCACGGTCTGGACCAAGGACGAGGACGGCCGCACCTACGCCTTCCCGGACACCTTGGTGGGCACCGACTCGCACACCACCATGATCAACGGCCTGGGCGTTCTGGGTTGGGGTGTAGGCGGGATCGAAGCCGAAGCGGCCATGCTTGGCCAGCCGGTGTCAATGCTGATTCCCGAAGTGATCGGCTTCAAACTGACCGGCAAGCTGCGCGAAGGCATCACTGCCACCGATCTGGTGCTGACCGTGACCCAGATGCTGCGCAGGAAAGGTGTGGTCGGCAAGTTCGTGGAGTTCTATGGCGACGGTTTGGCGCAGCTGCCGCTGGCGGACCGCGCTACCATCGCCAACATGGCCCCGGAATACGGCGCGACCTGCGGCTTCTTCCCGGTTGATGAAGTCACTTTGCAATACCTGCGTCTTTCCGGGCGCCCGGATGAAACGGTGAAACTGGTCGAAGCCTATTGCAAGGCGCAAGGCCTGTGGCGCCTGCCGGGCCAGGAACCGCTCTTCACCGACAGCCTGGAACTGGACATGGGTTCGGTGGAATCCAGCCTCGCCGGGCCGAAACGGCCACAGGACCGTGTGGCACTGCCGGCGGTCGCCCAGGCGTTCGAGGATTTTCTCGGCCTGCAGGTCAAGCCCGCCAGGATCGAAGAAGGCCGCCTGGAGAGTGAAGGCGGTGGCGGTGTGGCTGTGGGTAATGAAGCGCAGGTCAGCGGCCAGGCGACCTATGAATACAATGGCCAGACCTATCATCTGAACGACGGCGCGGTGGTCATCGCCGCTATTACCTCCTGCACCAACACGTCCAATCCCAGCGTGATGATGGCGGCCGGGCTGGTAGCCAAGAAAGCGGTGGAAAAAGGCCTGACCCGCAAGCCTTGGGTAAAAAGTTCACTGGCGCCTGGCTCCAAAGTCGTCACCGATTACTATCAGGCAGCGGGCCTGACGCAGTACCTCGACGCTCTGGGTTTCGACTTGGTGGGCTACGGCTGCACCACCTGCATCGGCAACTCAGGGCCGTTGCTGGAACCCATCGAAAAAGCCATCCAGAAGTCGGACCTGACGGTGGCTTCGGTATTGTCGGGCAACCGCAATTTCGAAGGCCGGGTGCATCCGCTGGTCAAGACCAACTGGCTGGCGTCACCACCGCTGGTAGTTGCCTACGCGCTGGCAGGTTCGGTCCGCATCGACATCAGCAGCGAACCGCTGGGCCAGGGTTCGGATGGTCAGCCGGTGTACCTGCGCGACATCTGGCCCAGCCAGCAGGAAATCGCCGAGGCGGTGGAAAAGGTCAACACCAGCATGTTCCACAAGGAATACGCCGAAGTGTTCGCCGGGGATGAAAAGTGGCAATCCATCGCCGTTCCCCAGGCCGCCACCTACGTCTGGCAGGACGATTCCACTTACATCCAGCATCCGCCGTTCTTCGACGATATCGCCGGACCGTTGCCGGTGGTCGAGGACATCCATCAGGCACGGGTGCTGGCGCTGTTAGGCGACTCGGTGACCACCGACCATATCTCCCCGGCCGGCAATATCAAGTCGGACAGCCCGGCCGGTCGTTACCTGCGGGAAAAGGGTGTGGAACCCAAGGACTTCAATTCATACGGCTCGCGTCGCGGCAACCATGAAGTGATGATGCGCGGCACTTTTGCCAATATCCGCATCCGCAATGAAATGCTCGGTGGCGAAGAAGGCGGCAACACGCTGCATGTGCCCAGCGGCGAGAAACTGCCGATCTATGACGCTGCCATGCGCTATCAGACCGAGGGCACGCCGCTGGTGATCGTCGCCGGCCAGGAATACGGCACCGGTTCGAGCCGCGACTGGGCAGCCAAAGGCACCAATCTGCTGGGTGTGAAAGCGGTGATTGCCGAGAGCTTCGAGCGGATTCACCGCTCCAATCTGGTGGGCATGGGCGTGTTGCCGTTGCAGTTCACCAGCGGCCAGAGCCGCAAGACCCTGGGTTTCACCGGCCGGGAAACCCTCGCGATCAGCGGGCTGACCGGCAGCGAACTGCATCCGGGCATGACCCTGGCGCTGCACATCAGCCGCGAAGACGGAACGCAGGAAACGGTTGAAGTGCTGTGTCGGATCGATACCCTCAACGAGGTGGAATACTTCAAGTCCGGCGGCATCCTGCACTACGTGTTGCGCCAACTGATCGCTGCCTGATCCACGGCATGTGGGCCAGTGTTGACCTGCTCGGATAGAATCCCCTGCCCTTGACGGCCCGGAGATTCGCATGGCAGCTCAGCACTGGTTTTTTCTCGGCCTGCTCACTCTGGGTTACGGCGTGGCGCTGGCCGCCGGCAGTCTCGACTGGCCGGCAGCCGGCGCGGTATTCCTGCTGGCGATCGCCGCAGCAGGTGTAATGCCGCATCGGCAACCGAACCTGCGCCGATCGGGCCACGGGCTGTTCATTCTGACCGGCCTCGCCTTGGCCTGTCATCTGCTGCCCGGCTTCGACAATGCCAACGTCATTGACAGCGCTCGCTTCAGCGCCGATGCCGCACCCTTCTCCATGGCCCTGAATCTGGACAAGCCTTTGATCGGGTTCTGGATTCTATTGGCCTGTCCGTGGTTGTTGCCGAACATTCCGTGGCGACGCTCATTGCGCGTCGCAGGCGTGCTGCTGGCCGTTACATCAGCCGCGTGCCTGGGCGCGGCACTGATCGCCGGCGTGATCGACTGGGCACCAAAATGGCCGCAGCCAGGGCTGCTGTGGCTGCTCAACAACCTGCTGCTGGTGAGCGTGACTGAAGAGCTGTTCTTCCGCGCTTACCTGCAAGGCCAGCTTGAAGCAGCGTTCCGGCATCGTAAGTCAGCGGCGACCCTGGCCATAGGCATCAGCGCGGCACTGTTCGGCCTGGCGCACTTTTCAGCCGGTTGGGAAATGATGCTGCTGGCTGCGGTGGCAGGCGTGGGTTACGGCGTTGCCTACCGGATGGGCGGCCTGGGTGCGGCCGTGCTCTGCCATGGAGGCCTGAATCTGCTGCATTTTGCAGTGTTCACCTACCCCATGGTGGCACGTTAAGCGTCGCCGACCGCAGGCCAGGTACCAGGCAATGCGGCTGCAATGCTCAACATCTGGCATTGGCGGCCGATAACCGGCCAAAGCCTCCTGCCTCGAAGGACCGATTACCCATGCGCAACAACCAGCCCATCACCCAGCGTGAGCGAACGTTTCCTGCTCAACAGCGCCTGATCTCGACCACCGACACCCGTGGCGTGATCAGCTATTGCAACGACGCGTTCCAGGAAATCAGCGGTTACGCCCACGATGAACTGGTCGGCGCAGCGCATAACCTGGTGCGCCACCCGGACGTGCCGTCGGCCGTGTTCGAGCACATGTGGACCACCCTGAAAACCGGTCGGCCATGGATGGGCATCGTCAAGAACCGCTGCAAGAACGGCGACCATTACTGGGTCAACGCCTACGTCACGCCGATGCTGGACAACGGCAAGGTGGTGGGTTTCGAGTCCGTGCGGGTCAAGCCGACGGCCGAACAGATCCGCCGCGCCGAAGCCTTGTACTCGCGCTTGAACAAAGGCCAGGCGGCAGTGCCAGGCCGCGACAAGTGGCTGCCGGTGCTGCAGGACTGGCTGCCGTTCATTCTGGTGAGCCAGCTCAGTTTCCTGATCGGTGTCTGGCTCAACACGTCCTGGGGCTTTGCCCTGGCGGCGGTGCTGTCGGTGCCTCTCGGCCTGCTGGGCCTGAGCTGGCAGCAGCGCGGCACCAAGCGCCTGTTGCGCCTTGCCGAACAGACCACGTCCGACCCGCTGATCGCGCAGATGTACACCGACAGCCGCGGCCCGCAGGCTCGTCTGGAGATGTCGATCCTCAGCCAGGAAGCGCGCCTGAAAACCTGCCTGACCCGTTTGCAGGATACCGCCGAGCATCTCAACAGCCAGGCGCGTCAGTCCAACTCCCTGGCCAACGCCAGCTCCAACGGCCTGGAGCGCCAGCGAGTGGAGACCGAGCAGGTCGCCGCCGCCATCAACGAAATGGCCGCCACCACCCAGGAAGTTGCCAGCCATGTCCAACGCGCAGCCGATGCCACCCAGCAAGCCAACGAGCTGACCCGTCGCGGCCGCAATATTGCCGGCGAAACCCGAGCGGCCATCGAGTTGCTGTCCACGTCCGTAGGTGAAACCGGGGTGACCGTCACCCAGTTGGCCAAGGACAGCGATGAGATCGGCGGCGTGGTTGACGTGATCAAGGGCATCGCCGACCAGACCAACCTGCTGGCCCTCAACGCCGCCATCGAAGCGGCACGCGCCGGGGAAATGGGCCGCGGCTTCGCCGTCGTCGCCGATGAAGTCCGCCAGCTGGCGCAGCGTACCACCGAGTCCACCGGGCAGATCCACGGCTTGATCGCCAAGCTGCAACAGACCGCCACCACCGCAGTGCAGGCCATGAACAACGGCCGCCGTCAGGCCGAAGAAGGCGTTGCGCAGGTCATGCAGGCCGATGAAGCGCTGGCAGGCATCAGCGAAGCCGTTGCCCACATCACCGACATGACCACCCAGATCGCCACCGCCACCGAAGAACAAAGCTCCGTGGCCGAAGAGATCAACCGGAACATCGCCAACATTGCAGACCTGGCAGACAAGACCTCCGACCAGGCCAATCGCTCGGCGGTGCTGAGTGCGGAACTGACGGATACGGCCAATTCGCAGTATTCGTTGGTGGAGCGGTTTAATCGGTAGTTTTTATTGGTTGTAGAAGAACCCCAATGAGCTTTGGTTTGTTGGGGTTTTTTGTTGGGTGGCATTTAATCAACGCCCAGCACCTCCTACAACAACGTCCTATTACAGCGTAAGAATCCTCTTCAAACTGCTAGTAGCAATTGACGAACTGCAGCACCTTCTATTAGTTGACTTTTAAGCGACCACTACGTCGCCCAACCAAAAACATTTAACCAGCCATCGTTTCAAACAACAAAACCACACTATTCTTTAAATATCACGGAACAACAACATGACCCATTCACACAAAATCCAGCCAAGCGCACCATCGGTCCCTGTCGCCGACGATGATGGACTTATTAAGAACAGCGATCTCTTTACAGAGATCGCTGTTCTTATCCTTCCCGATAACAATGTCAATCCGGGCGACAGTTACGAGCTGACAGTCAACAACCTACCAACGGGCATCTCGTATACCGTCCCCGCGTCCGGCTTAGACGACAACCCTATAAGACTCACAATCCAGCCTGATTATTTCCTGTCAGGAGGGTGTTACGCGATAGGTTATCGGTGGAAAACTTTTCCAGGTGGAGTCCATATTGAGTCGAAGCCGTTCATTGTTAGAACAGATCGCAACGCGCCAGGCGCTACACTTCTCGCCCCTATCGGTTTTGCGCAAATAAACTTCGGGGAAACCCTCAGAGGCACAGTCCCCGGCTATGCCGGCATGGAACCCGGTGACGTGATCCAGACCGTGTGCAATGGGACAGAAGGCCCGAAGGTGGTCGTCACCACCGAGGATCTTACGGAACGCCCGGTTCGAATTTCCTTCGAACGCGCCTTCCTGGAAAGCCTGGACAGCGAAAACATCCGCATCTCCTACCACGTCACCGACCGCGCGGGTAACCGATCCATCGAGTCGCAGGCGGTAGACCTGACGTACCAAGGCCACGCCGTCATCAACTAACACCCAGTTGAATAGCAACATGAACATCCGTCACGCATATGAGTGACGGATGTTCATTAGAGTTTTGAGTGAATAGTCTGATGCCTGAGTGGGAACTTTCTCAGAGCACCGAAAACATGAAGGAATTTTCCTAGCGTGTAGTCCACCTCCTACATACAACTTCACTATGTTCGATTCATACCGTCAGCTTCTCAAGATGACAAAACCCTGTATTTACCGAAGCGAGAACACAATTAAAGCCCGATCAGGGACTACAGACCGAAATACTCTGAAATATCTGACCGCCTCTTTTGCGCAATTAATCTCCCGCTTGACGCCAACAACTTTCCTCTTTGTAATGTTTTCCGTGAAATGCATGCAGCCACTCGCAAAGTGACGATGAATTCACAAACCTCAACTACCTCACAAGAGAAAACGATGGATAAACAACCTCCAAAAAAACCATCCACACGCACTCGCAACTCTGAAAACAAAGCTGAATCGATTAAGAACAAACAAACACCGACAACCAGAAGACCCCGCAACAATCAGGGCGCCGTTGTCGCACCCGGTGGTTTACCGCTGAATATCTCGGAAAATTTGAAGCCACCGATGCTACCCAATGTAAACCCGGACGCAATCAGCTATGACCAGGCTCATGCGGGTGTCACCGTGCATATTCCGGGTTCCCCGCAAATGCGCTGCGATGACGTTATCGTGTTTTATTGGGGCTTGCATAAGTCAGTGTCCAGTTTGTACCAGGACGCTACTGAAAACAGCGTGGTTCGCGTACTGTGCATTACCTATCACTTTCTCCCCCACGCCCAATATGGGCTCGTGGATCTGCACTATCAGGTCCAGCGCTGCGGAATCGTGATCGGGACATCACCGGTACTGCGAGTGATGGTCAACTACGCCCCTCCGACCACGCCAAAACAACGACAGCGTAAACGTTCCGTCAACCGCCGGCTCAAGGAAAGCTAAGCCAAAAGCCCCCGATGATTGCTCATCGGGGGCTCTGTTCAGCTACAGCATTCAGGTGTCAGAACGCGAAACGCAATCCGACATTAGCGCCCCACGGCTGCTCGACACGCTTGCCTTTCATGTAGTCGAAATCGGCATGCACCTGCACCCGTTCCGACAATGAAACCGACACCCCGGCGCCCAACTCGGCTCGGGTTCCGAACAGGCTGTTGTCGAACTTCGCATCATTCACTTCCACGTCATTACTACGGGAAAACTCCTGAGCCACCGCCACTCGAACATAAGGCTGCATCACCCCGCCGTCCTTGAGCGCAAAGTTGCGCCCCGCCGACGTCCCGACCTTACCCACTACCGACTGGGTACGCTGGTTCTTCGCTTTCAGGCCGTTGTTCAACCGGTAATCGTCCCCCTGAATGACCACGGTGGACAACTGGGCGAAGGGTTCCAGAAAGTAGTCGTCCGCCAGCTTGATATGGCGGCCGAATTCCAGCGAACCACCAATGCCGTTGTTGGCATAGTCGCCTTTGGCCTTCGTCGCATCGCTCATGGCCACGTCTGCCTTGTTGCGGAACCGGTTGAACTTCAGCACGCCGTCCAGGTAGTAACCGTCATCCAGCAACCAAGTGCCGTAGCCGCCGACATAGTAGCTATCGACCTTGCCTTTGGTGCCATGGCTCAGGTCCAGGTTGGACTTGCTGTAACCGCCCATCACACCCACCAGCAACTGGCCATTGCTTACCTCAATCGGCGCGTCAGCCCCCAGCGACAGGCCGCTGGTCTGCTGCCGGTAATTGACGCCGTCACTGGTGCTGGCGTTGAGCCGGTTGCCAGAAGCGCGCATCCAGCTACCGCCTCCGGTTCCCCCATTACGGATTTCACCCATCCGGGTACGCAATGTCGACAGCTCACTCTTCCAGATTGAAGGTGCCGCGTTGTACAGCGCCAACGCAGTGTTGGTAGACGGACTGGTGGTCTTGCCGTCGCCAACGATGAACCAGTCATTGCCTTTTTGCTCCAGCAGATAGGAATAAGCGCCGAGGTCCACCCGCCCGCCAAGCAGGTTGAACTGCGCATCGCCGCCTTCGGTGTGGACGATCATCAGTGGTTGCATGCCCGGTGAGACCACCTCAACGCCGGTGTTGCGCACTCGTAAACCAAAATTGCCGTTGGCCTGCCCCTCGACGTTGAGCAGGTCACCAATGCCCTTATCCAGGTCGACACGCATGCCGAAGGTGCCATTGCCGGACAACTCGTCCAGCGACAGCTTGTGAAAGCCGTCGTCACCGAAGCTGACACCGCCGCCGTCCAGGGAAAGCGACTTGACCGTGTTGTCGCCTGCCATCTGCCATCGCGCTCCGGAGTTGATGGCCAGAGTGTTGCTGTTGACTATGTTGCCCGTTAGCTGAGCGCCGTTCTGCAAGGTGACGTCCAACGTGCTGACTGTCTCGGCAACAAGGTCTCCCTCCAAGATGCTGTCGTCTACCTTGAACAGAGTCTTTCCTGCCCCGGTAACCTCCAGCAAGTTACCATTCCCGGACAACAGGGTTGAGCCACCGGCGATCTCGATGTCTGCCAATTCTCCCTTGGTGTCTACCCGAATCGCTGCACCTGCTTGCCCCTTGACTACAGAATCATGAATAACCACCTTGTGGGTCAACGTGAGAGTATCCGGGAGGCTTCCTCTCACTTCGACAATACGGATCCCATGATTCTCGCCCTCGATGAGACTGTCGTCACTCACGAATAACGCCCCTCCTGACACCCTAACTCCTTCGCCCTGACCGTTGGTGTTGTAAGCGCCAAATACCTCAGAGCTTTTGAAAGAGAGTTTGCTGTTAGGGCCGACAAGCCCACCGGCGCCCACGCCATTTACGACGCTGTCTTCCAATTCTACAACTGATCCAAGCAAGTACTCTTGGCCCGGACCTCTCCACGTAGAAGATGAGACAGCAGGGCCATCCAGATTAATAATACGAGTATTACTGACGATTGCCCTACCATCTAAGACCCTGAGACCATCTCGAATAGTCGCACTATTAGCATTGACAACTGACTCAGTCACAAATACGTTATCGACTATCGCCCCCTCCAACAGATTCAGGGTCCCTTTCGTTCTAACCTCATAATTTGCCGGATCACGTGTACCATCCACGTCTTCGACCCTGTTATCCACCACAATTGTTTCACCTAAAACCTCCGTATCCATTTCAGTTTCGACGCCAGAACGCACAGACGCATCGATATCATATGCCTCCACAAATGAAACCGGAATGACCAGCCCGGCACAGACTGCCATTGTGTTCAATATTAGTCCTAACCTTGATTTCGCAGATATTTCCACCACGTCATTACACATAGGTTCACCATACAAATGTAGAACCTGAATTCTCCAAACAACTCAATCAAGCTTGAGAACCCATACATCTTGCAGAAAGCCGGACTTATCCTACTTTCTCGTAAGAAATATACTACGGACTACTGACATCTCTAAAGGGCTTCAAAGCATCACTTATCACGCAACTTCGCCAACAAAATCCTTCCTCAAAAAATATTCTTCTACCACCCCAAATCCTGTTGACAGCCAACCCCAAAAGCTATTACGTGCAAAACGCAAATCGGGAAAGCCATTTGCACACACCCTATTTATGTCGCCTTGGTTAGACGAGCGCCAGTAGACCGTCACGCCTTGAATTTACCGGCATCGGCTAACAGTGCCTTGGCGCGCATGCTTAAAGGATTAAGTTATGAACAATCTGCAAAAGAAACCCAGCATCAACTACCGGCGCAGTGCGCGTAATCTTTCTCTGGAATTGGTGCCGCCTTTTGTCGAGGCCGCGTTCCATGACGAAGACAACGAAGGCTTGCTGCCTATCGGCGCACTCACGCAGCCTGTGAAAGTGGATCTGGTTGTCTGGGACACTGCCAATATTGGCGATTTGTATCAGGTCCGCTGGAACAAGAACGGAGTTGGAGAACTGAAGACCATTGAGGACACCGATGCGCCCGGCAAGCCGCTATTCCTGGAAATCCCGACAGATGTACTTGTCGAAGGCATACATGACCTGTCGTACTTCACCATCAACAAGGAAAACGGTGTCGAAGAATGGTCTAGCTCCGTACCAATCGTGGTCGACTTGACAGCTCCCGGCCGCCCGCAACTGGGCCCAATGAAATTCCCGCCCGAGATCGACAGCGGCCTGACCTCTGACGAACTCACCCAACTGGGCGACAAGCTGGAAGTCGAGATCGGCAGCTATACCGGAATGGCCAAGCACGACGTAATCCGCACGTACTGGGGCAATGTCGAAGGCCCGGGCGCAACGGTCAGCGCAGATGACATGGGCCTCAAACGAGTCATGATTACCTACAGCCGCGCCTTTCTGGAAGGGCTGGGGAAATTCAATGGCGTGGTGAGCTACGACGTTACCGACCGCGCCGGCAATACCTCAACTCGTTCTCTTGGCGTGTTTGTACTGCTCGACCTTGAAGAGTTGCCGGCTGATTATCCGGCGCCGATCATTGATCCTGCCGTAGGCAACTTGATCGATTACGCAGAGGCGCAGGCCGGGGTCGCAGTCGATATTCCTAAATATCCCGGCGCCGCAGCACTGGATCTGATCACACTCCATTGGGGTAACCAGTCTTCACCTCCGCTGCCGCTACCGGCGGGGAATGAAGGCGAGGATATCGTTCTGTCGATTGACGTGCCTTACGACACTATCGCAGCCAATCCCATTGGCCAGGTACAAGTCACTTACGACGTGCAGCGTTCGGGTTCCCGTGTAGGCAGTTCACTTGCCAGCACAATAGATGTGTTCGTCACATTACCAGGTCCAGACGTACTGGACGCGCCCATCATTCAGGGCACCAGCATCACCAACCCCAACATCGATGACAACTTTATCGATGAAGATGATTACGAGTTGAACGGGCGCGCAATCATTACTTGGAAAGACGGTTTTGAGGTCAGCGATGACTTGGGGCTGCATTGGGGGCAAGAGTTTATCCCGCAGTGGTATCAGATCAAGGCAAGTGACGTAGTGAATCAGAAGGATCTGGTATTGCCTGTACCCAATAACATTATGAAATCAGAAGGCACAGGTGCGGCTATTCCCGTGCGTTTTGCGCTGACCCGCTTTGGCAACCCCAACCCTGCAACTTCACCCGTTCAGACCGTGACGGTCCGATCCAAGGCTGAAACGCCAGGCGGCGAAGATGGGTTGGATGGTCCGACTTTTACTACCAACGATAATGGTGTTGTAGGCCCGATCGAGAATCCGGACGGTGCAGAAGTAGCGATTGCACCGTACCTCAATATTTTGAAAGACCAACTCATCGAATTTTCCTTCAAAGCGTTCGACAATAACAATCAGCCAATCCCTGCCGCCGACTTTAAGGATGAGCGCGAGCTGGACCAAATCGATGTCATCAATGGCTACACATTCAAGGTTCCCGCAACCAACTTGAAGCGTATTTGCATAGGTTATGGCGAAGCGAGCTTCAAAGTCACACCACCGGAAGAAAGCAATCAGAGCCCGGCAACATCCCGTGTAACTCGGGTCAGAATCAACATGAGCAAGCCTTCCTCGGGCTGTGCCTGGGTTGCCTGAAATAATTAATACTGAACTATGAATGACCGCCATTCCTGATAAAGGGATGGCGGCTTGAAAAAGGATTAACTTACATGCTTAAAATCAATAACAGCCTGCATTCTAAGTTGACTAAATTCATTGATGAGAATTTGACTCCAGCCAAAGTGGATGTGGCACTCAATGCAGACGGCCTGCTGCCGGTGAGTTCGCTGACAAGCCCCATCAGGGTTACTTTCCCGGCCTGGGCCGCAGTTATGGCGGGAATCCGTTATCAACTCCTGTGGGACGACACCTTGGTGGGCGAAGAAAAAGTGGTCGCACCCGGAACTCGACCCGGCGATACCCTATTCCTGCATATCCCAGTGGAAGTGTTGTCGGAGGGTAAGCACAGCTTGTCCTACCAATTGACCAACCCTGAAAATGGATCGACCAGCGAAGCACCTCCCTCGCCAATCGAAGTCGACCTGACCCCGCCTGGGTCGCCGATTCTCGCTCCTGTTCTGTTTCCTGACCTGATCCGGGACGGGCTGACATCCGATGAGCTGGACGGCCTGAATAACGTACTGCCCGGCACCATCGCCAGTTACCAGGGCATGAAAGAAGGAGACACGATTCGCACATACTGGAACAGAATTCCAGGGCCTACAGCAGTGGTGTCCAGAGACGACATGGGCCTCAGGCGTGTCGTGATCGGCTTCCAACGAACTTTTCTTGAAGGGATCGGTGATATCGAGGCACCGGTGCATTACACAGTGGCAGACCTTGCAGGCAACTTGTCCATGGTTTCCGAGCCGGTCAGCGTGAAGCTTCAACTCTCGGTAGTGCCCCCCCTCCCTGCCCCCCGCATCAAGGAAGCCAACGGCGACATCCTCGATCCAGTGAACGCCCCCGACGGCGCGACGG
The DNA here is from genome assembly GCF_003935425.1 of Pseudomonas sp. v388. Classification (GTDB taxonomy): domain Bacteria; phylum Pseudomonadota; class Gammaproteobacteria; order Pseudomonadales; family Pseudomonadaceae; genus Aquipseudomonas. Next base: position 213,698 of record NZ_RHQN01000007.1, on the reverse strand, counting down.
TGGTGGTCGACGCCAGCGCCGCATTACGTGTGGGCGACCGGGTGTTCGTGGTCTGGCAAGGGCCCAAAGGGTATGGCGATAAGGATCTGATCATCACCGAGGCGCAAGCCGGCAAGGCACTGGCGGTGGTGTTTGCACCCAACCTGGTAACCGACAATGCCGGTGAGTCAGTGCAGGTGGTGTATGGCGTCTACCGGGTGAACGGGGTGGTGCAGCGCTCGCCGACGGTGATTGTGAAGATCCTCGCAAGCCTGACCGAGCTGCCGGCTCCGCGCATGGATACCGTCGGTGCGGACGGAGTGGTGAATCTCTCGCTGATCCCGGATTCCGGTGCGACGATTCGGGTCAGGTATCCGGACCTGGGCGCCCAGGACCGTGTCGTGGTCAATTGGCGTGGCGCTTCGAGCTACGACACGCCGGAACAGGTCGGCGGCGCGGGCGAATTGTCGTTCAACCTGCCCAAGGCACTGCTCGTAGCAACCGCGAATGCGGCCGCCATCGTCACTTACACGGTGACCCGCGGCGGCACAGCCAGGGTCTCGGCGCCGCTGGGCCTGACGGTCAGGTCGGGGCTGCAACTGGATACCTCGCCGGTCACTCTGGGCGGCAAAGTCTATCTACTGCCGGGCACGCCGGACCTGCTCCCCGATTTCCCGACCGGCACCAGCATCCAGCGGGTCGCCAGCGGCGGGCAGGCGCCCTATACCTATGCTTCCAGCAATACGCTGATCGCCAAGGTCGACGCCAACGGCCTCACCACCGTGCGTGGCAACGGCAAGGCGACCATCTCGGTGACCGACGCGGCGGGCGACCACAAGAGTTTCGAAGTCACCGTTACCGGCGTGATCCATTGCCTGGGCGTCGGCAAAGGCAGCCTGGCGCAGATGACAGCGGCGGCCGCAGGCCAGGGCGGACGCATCCCGTCCATCACCGAACTCAAGGAGATCTACATCACCTACGGCAGCCGCTGGCCGATGGGCAACGGCAACTACTGGTCTTCGACCGTGGCGGCTGAAAGCCTGGTGGGCATGAAGTGGTACTTCGTGAAAAATCTGGTCACAGGCATGGACTTCAAATTGCTGCATCACAATGCCAGTCTTGGCGTCGCCATTCGCTAGCAGTGGAATGATCGAGGGGGGGCGTTACCCGTCAGGCGTAACGCCCTCTTTTGCATGCGCCTTGCGCCAGGGCGCACAGCCAACTGTTTCAAAAGCCTCAAGAGCCAGACCATGCGCCACCCTGTCATTCCCAGTAAACGCTTCGTCCGTCCGCCGCCGTGCGAGGGCACCTTCCAGGCGCAGGTCAATCGCCAGCCGCTGCTCGTCTCCTCGCTAGTGGCCAAGCTGACACTGCGACCGGAACTGGCCCACGCTCCGAACCACTGGATCTGGAAAATCATCGCCGACGGCAAGGTCGGCCATAAACGCACCAGTATCGGCCTGTTTTTCGACCACGACCTGCGGCCCGGCACTCACAACCTGATCGGACATGACCGTATCAAGGTCGTCTACAACGAAACCCCGCACTGGCAGAGCGTCATCTACCACTCGGCGCATTTTCAGAGCGGGATCTTCACCCTGATAGAGGCCAACCCCAAGACCCAACGGCTGCGGGGCCAGTTCAGTTTCAGCATTTCGGCCATGGAGTTCGAGGTCACCGAAGGCGTGTTCGACGTGCAGTGCCGGTGATCACCGCGCCAGGAAGTCGGCAATCTTGCGAGCTGACGCTTGCAGGCATTCGGCATGGCTCACGCCTGCGGATTTGAGCGGCTTCAAGTCGTGATTGGCGGTGGGCAACCAGTGCAGTTCGATCCGGCTGGACAGCCCGTACCCACCGACCTCCTCCCGAGTCCCCAGTGCATCGCGCTCACCCTGAACGATCAGGGTCGGCGTCTTCAGGGCGGCCAGATGCTCCACTCGGGTCTTCTCGGGTTTGCCCACCGGATGAAACGGATAACCCAGGCATACCAGCGCGTCGACGTTGAGTTCATCGGCAATCAGGCTTGCCATACGCCCGCCCATTGATTTGCCGCCCACCGCCAGCCGCCCAGCGACACAGGGTCGCAGCTGTGCATGGGCCTGGCGCCAGCACTCCAGCAGTTGCGGCTGCTGGTTGGGCGGCCGTTTGCTACCGCCAGTGCGACGCTGGGCCATATAGGGAAACTCGAAGCGCATCACGCTCACCCCTTCTGCGGCAAGGTATCGGGCCATGTCGTTCATGAACCCGCTGTCCATCGGCGCGCCCGCGCCATGGGCCAGCAGCAGCGTCAGTGGCGCTCGGCCTTCGATAACGCGCCCTTGCGACCACAGCCAGCCGCTGTCCCGAGCCAGCTGTACGCATTGACCCTCGTCAATACCGGCCTGTTGACCATTGCTCATGCTTGCCTCGCTTTTGATGAATCCGCCACGAACCCGGAGCTATAACCGCGCGCAGTGGCCCCCGACCAAGCTGGATGGGAAACACACTTGAATGAACACAACTCATAGCCCCGCCTATAACTATCAGGTGGTCCGCCAGTTCGTCATTATGACGGTGATCTGGGGGATTGTCGGGATGGGACTGGGCGTTTTCCTGGCCGCGCAGCTGGTATGGCCGCAACTCAACTTCGACCTGCCCTGGACAAGCTTCGGCCGCCTGCGCCCGTTGCACACCAACGCGGTGATCTTTGCCTTCGGCGGTTGTGCGCTGTTCGCCAGTTCTTATTATTCGGTGCAGCGCACCTGCCAGACCCGCCTGTTCCTGCCCAGGCTGGCGGCGTTCACGTTCTGGGGCTGGCAACTGGTGATCGTGCTGGCGGCCATCACCCTGCCGCTGGGCTACACCACATCCAAGGAATACGCCGAACTGGAATGGCCCATCGACATCCTGATCGCCGTGGTCTGGGTCGCGTATGCCGTGGTGTTCTTCGGCACCGTGGCCCGCCGCACGACCAAGCATATTTACGTGGGGAACTGGTTCTTCGGTGCGTTCATCCTGACCGTGGCACTGCTGCACATCGTCAACAATCTGGAATTGCCGGTCAGCCTGACCAAGTCCTATTCGCTGTACGCAGGCGCGACCGATGCGATGGTGCAATGGTGGTACGGCCACAACGCAGTAGGTTTTTTCCTGACCGCAGGCTTTCTGGGGATGATGTATTACTTCGTGCCCAAGCAGGCCGAACGGCCGGTGTACTCGTACCGACTGTCCATCGTCCACTTCTGGGCGCTGATCACCCTGTACATCTGGGCCGGTCCGCACCATTTGCATTACACCGCGCTGCCGGACTGGGCGCAGTCGCTGGGGATGGTGATGTCGCTGGTGTTGCTGGCGCCCAGCTGGGGCGGGATGATCAACGGCATGATGACCCTCTCGGGCGCCTGGCATAAATTGCGCAGCGACCCGATCCTGCGCTTCCTGGTGGTGTCGCTGGCGTTCTATGGCATGTCGACCTTCGAAGGGCCGATGATGGCGATCAAGACCGTCAACTCGCTGTCCCACTACACCGACTGGACCATCGGCCACGTGCACGCCGGCGCCTTGGGCTGGGTGGCGATGATTTCCATCGGCGCGCTGTACCACATGATCCCCAACGTCTTCGGTCGCCCGCAGATGCACAGCATCGGGTTGATCAACGCCCACTTCTGGCTGGCCACCATCGGCACCGTGCTGTACATCGCCTCGATGTGGGTCAACGGCATCACCCAAGGCTTGATGTGGCGAGCCATCAACGATGACGGCACGCTCACTTATTCCTTCGTCGAAGCGCTGCAGGCCAGCCATCCTGGTTTCATCGTGCGCCTGATCGGCGGCGCGATTTTCCTGCTGGGCATGTTGCTGATGGCCTGGAATACCTGGCGCACCGTGCGGGCTTGCAGTCCTGCTGAAATCGCCGCCGCGCAGATGGCTTGAGGACCTGACCATGAACCATGAAGTCATCGAGAAAAACGTCACCCTGCTGATGATCCTGATGGTGCTGGCCGTCAGCATCGGCGGCCTGACCCAGATCGTTCCACTGTTCTTTCAGGACGTCACCCACACGCCGGTCGAAGGCATGAAGCCGTACACCGCGCTGCAACTGGAAGGTCGCGACATTTATATCCGCGAAGGCTGCGTGGGTTGCCACTCGCAGATGATCCGCCCGTTCCGCGCCGAAACCGAACGCTACGGTCACTACTCGGTGGCCGGGGAAAGCGTCTGGGACCACCCGTTCCTCTGGGGTTCCAAGCGTACCGGCCCGGACCTGGCCCGGGTTGGCGCACGCTACTCGGACGACTGGCACCGCGCCCACCTGTACAACCCGCGCAACGTGGTTCCCGAGTCGAAAATGCCTGCTTATCCGTGGCTGGTGACCGCCCAGGTGGACAGCCGCTTCACCGAAGCCAAGCTGCGCGCCCTGCGCACCCTCGGCGTGCCGTACACCGACGCCGACCTCGAAGGCGCCGTCGCCAGCCTCAAGGGCAAGACCGAAATGGACGCGCTGGTCGCCTACCTGCAAGTGCTCGGCACTTCCATCAAGAGCAAGAGGTAACGCCATGGATATTGGAGACTTGCGCGGCCTCGGCACCTTGATCGTGGCGATCGCCTTCATCGGGATGTCCCTCTGGGTATCCAGCAGCAAACGCCATTCGGACTTCGCCGAGGCGCGCATGGCACCTTTCGCGGACGAACCGCAGGCGCCTGCCGACGAGCCGAAAGCCGAAGCGAACCCTGAAACAGAGCAACCCGGCGTGCGGAGCAGCCAGCCATGACCACCTTCTGGAGTATTTACATCAGTGTGCTGACCCTGGGCAGCCTGATCGGCCTGGCGTGGTTGCTGGTTGCCACCCGCAAGGGCGAAACCAGGGGCAGCACCGACCAGACCATGGGCCACAGCTTCGACGGCATCGAGGAGTACGACAACCCGCTGCCGCAGTGGTGGTTCATGCTGTTCGCCGGGACGCTGGTGTTCGCCGTCGGTTACCTGGTCCTCTATCCGGGCCTGGGCAACTGGAAAGGCCTGCTTCCCGGCTACGAAGAGGGCTGGACCGGCGCCCATGAGTGGGAAAAGGAAATGGCCAAGGCCAACGCCAGATTCGGCCCGATCTTCGCCCGGTTCGCCGCCATGCCGGTGGAGCAAGTGGCTCAGGACCCGCAGGCGCTGAAGATGGGCGCCCGGCTGTTCGCTTCCAACTGCTCGGTGTGCCATGGCTCCGACGCCAAGGGTGGCTACGGTTTCCCCAACCTCACCGATACCAACTGGCGTTGGGGCGGCCATGCCGACACTATCAAGGCCACCCTCATGACTGGCCGCGTCGCGGCCATGCCGGCATGGGGCGCGGTGATCGGCGAGGCAGGCGTAAAGAATGTCGCCGCTTATGTCCGCTACCATCTGGCCGGCCTGCCACTGCCGGCTGACAACACCGCGGACCTGGCCGCCGGACAGCAAGTGTTCAGTTCGACTTGCGTAGCCTGTCATGGCTCTACCGGTACCGGTGTCGAGGCGATGGGCGCCCCTAACCTCACACAACCGGGTGGTTACATCTACGGCACCAGCCTTGCACAGCTGCAACAGACCATTCGTCTTGGTCGCCAGGGTCATATGCCTGCTCAGGCCGATTTGCTGGGCAATGACAAAGTGCAAGTGCTGGCCGCCTATGTGTACAGCCTTTCCAGGAGTCCTGATCAACTCCACAAAGAGGAAAAGCCGTCGCAGTAACGCCTTGACCCGGTGGTACTTCCAAATGCCGCACCCCGCAACAGGGTGCGGCATTTTCCCGAGCCTGCGACCAAGTGTCGCACCCGCATTCCCGACGTCTTCCCACACCCCTGTTTCGGGACTAAGCTTCGCGTCAGTGGACTGGCTATCGCTGGTCACAGGTCGAACGAAAAGAATGTGTCCGATGCGCGTGCCCAGCCCTCTTCAACAGGCTTGATTCGCCTGTTCGATCACCCCGCAGGCCGCCGCCGACACGCTGGTGCCCTGGTTCCGTCGACCTGCCCCCGCTTTTTCGGTCCGCTCTGACACCGGCCGGCTGTAGCAGCCGACCTGCAAACGTGTCCGAGGGCCGCAGCATCAAGACCGGCAACACCGTATGCCGGTGCCTGCGTCCGGGTTTACCACAAGAATGACCTGACCGTGGGATCTGAAATGAGCACTGTAACCAGCCCGACCGCCTACAACTACAAGGTTGTCCGCCAGTTCGCCATCATGACCGTCGTCTGGGGAATCCTGGGCATGGTGCTGGGCGTCTTCATTGCCTGCCAGCTGGTCTGGCCGGAGCTGAACTTCGATCTGGAATGGACCACCTTCGGCCGCCTGCGACCGCTGCATACCAACCTGGTGATCTTCGCCTTCGGCGGTTGCGCGCTGTTCGCCACGTCTTACTACGTGGTGCAACGGACCTGTCAGGCGCGGCTGATTTCCGATGGCCTGGCGGCGTTCTCGTTCTGGGGATGGCAGGCGGTGATCGTCAGCGCAATCATCACTCTGCCGATGGGCTACACCACCACCAAGGAATACGCCGAACTGGAATGGCCCATCGCGATCCTGCTGGCCATCGTCTGGATCACCTACGGTGCAGTGTTCTTCGGCACCATCGTCAAGCGCAAGACCAAGCACATCTATGTCGGAAACTGGTTCTACGGCGCGTTCATCGTCGTGACCGCCATGCTGCACATCGTCAACCACATGTCGTTGCCGGTCAGCCTGTTCAAATCCTATTCGGCCTATTCCGGGGCCACCGACGCCATGATCCAGTGGTGGTACGGCCACAACGCCGTAGGTTTTTTCCTGACGACCGGCTTTCTGGGGATGATGTACTACTTCGTGCCCAAGCAGGCCGAACGGCCGATCTATTCGTACCGATTATCCATCGTCCACTTCTGGGCGCTGATCACCCTGTACATCTGGGCCGGTCCGCACCATCTGCATTACACCGCGCTGCCGGACTGGGCGCAGTCGTTGGGCATGGTCATGTCGATCATCCTGCTGGCGCCCAGCTGGGGCGGGATGATCAACGGCATGATGACCCTGTCGGGCGCCTGGCATAAGTTGCGTACCGACCCGATCCTGCGCTTTCTGGTGGTGTCGCTGGCGTTCTACGGCATGTCGACGTTCGAAGGCCCGATGATGGCGATCAAGACCGTCAACTCGCTGTCCCACTACACCGACTGGACCATCGGCCACGTCCACGCCGGTGCCTTGGGCTGGGTGGCGATGATCTCCATCGGCGCGGTGTACCACATGATTCCGAAAGTCTTCGGGCGTGCGCAGATGCATAGCATCGGCCTGATCAACGCGCACTTCTGGCTGGCCACCATCGGCACCGTGCTGTACATCGCCTCGATGTGGGTCAACGGCATTACCCAAGGCTTGATGTGGCGGGCGATCAACGATGACGGCACGCTCACCTACTCCTTCGTCGAAGCGCTGCAGGCCAGTCACCCAGGCTACATCGTGCGCGCCATCGGCGGTGCGTTCTTCGCCAGCGGCATGCTGCTGATGGCCTACAACGTCTGGCGCACCGTGCAGGCGTCCGATCCCAAGGAAGCCGAAGACGCGGCACAGATTGTCGGGGCAGGAGCGCATTGATGAAGCACGAAACGCTGGAGCGCAACATCGGACTGCTGGCTTTTTTCATGGTCATCGCAGTCAGCATTGGAGGCCTGACGCAGATCGTGCCGCTGTTCTTCCAGGACGTGACCACGCGGCCCATCGAGGGCATGAAGCCACGCACCGCCCTGGAAGTGGAAGGCCGCGACGTCTATATCGCCAACGGCTGCGTCGGGTGCCACTCGCAGATGATCCGCCCGTTCCGCGCCGAAACCGAGCGTTACGGCCATTATTCGGTGGCTGGCGAAAGCGTCTGGGATCACCCGTTCCTCTGGGGCTCCAAGCGCACCGGGCCGGATCTGGCGCGGGTCGGCGGGCGTTACTCGGACGACTGGCACCGCGCCCACCTGTATAACCCGCGCAACGTAGTGCCGGAGTCGAAAATGCCGGCCTATCCGTTCCTGGTCGAGAAGCTGCTGGACGGCAAACAGACGGCGAAGAAACTGGAAGTGCTGCGCACGCTGGGCACGCCCTACACCGACGAAGACATCGCCGGCGCTGCCGCCGCCGTGGCCGGCAAGACCGAGATGGATGCGCTGGTGGCCTACCTGCAAGGCCTGGGCACCCTGATCAAGAGCAAACGGTGACCGTCATGGATATCGGAATGATTCGAGGGCTGGGCACGCTGGTAGTGATGATTGCCTTCATCGGTCTGGCCCTGTGGGTGTTCAGCCCCAGGCGCAAGGCCGAGTTCGACGACGCGACCATGCTGCCGTTCGCCGACGACCCGGAAGCGGCGCGCAAGATGCAGCAGGCCGAGGACGCCGGGAGCAATAAGTCATGAGCATCTTCTGGAGCCTGTACGTCACAGTGCTGACGCTGGGCACGATCATCGCCCTGACCTGGCTGCTGCTGGCCACGCAAAAGGGCCAGCGCAAGGAAACCACCGAGGAAACCGTCGGCCACTCCTTCGACGGCATCGAGGAATACGACAACCCGCTGCCCCGCTGGTGGTTCATGCTGTTCATCGGCACCATCGTGTTTTCCCTGGGCTATCTGGCGCTGTATCCGGGCCTGGGCGACTGGCGCGGACTACTGCCGGGCTACGCCTACGTGGATAACGAAAAGCAGACGCAGTTTGCCGACGGCCGGACCGGCTGGACCGGCGTTCATGAGTGGGAAAAGGAAATGGCCCGCGCCGAATCCCGGTTCGGCCCGATCTATGCCCGCTACGCGGCCATGCCGATCGAAGAAGTCGCCCAGGACGCGCAAGCGCTGAAAATGGGCGGTCGTCTATTCGCTTCCAACTGCTCGGTGTGCCACGGTTCGGACGCCAAAGGCGCCTACGGCTTCCCCAACCTGACCGATGACTACTGGCGCTGGGGTGGCGAAGCGCAGGCCATCAAGACCACCATCCTGGGCGGCCGCCATGCGGTCATGCCTGCCTGGGGCGAAATACTGGGCGAGCAAGGCGTGCGGGATGTCTCGGCGTTTGTGATCAGCGGCATCAGCGGCCGGAAACTGCCCGAAGACGCCAAGGCCGACCCGGCCGCCGGGCAGAAGATCTTCGCCGCCAACTGCGTGGCCTGCCACGGCGCGGATGCCAAGGGCACCGTGGCCATGGGCGCGCCGGATCTGACCTTACCGGCCGCCTACATCTATGGCTCCAACTTCTCACAACTTCAGCAAACCATCCGCTACGGACGCCAGGGCCAGATGCCGGCTCAGGAAGCGATGCAAGGCAATGACAAAGTGCATCTGCTGGCGGCTTACGTTTATAGCCTGTCGCGCAAGGAACAACCGGCTCCCAGCGAATGAGGCGTAGCAACCACGTCTGGAACGCTGAAATCAGGACACTTCTGACATACCAAAGCGAATTGTCTTACTGATAGTCACATTGCTACGTAGCTAGACTTTCCTCGCTGTCACGCCCACAGAGGCGCTTGTTCAAGAACGGGCCTGGCCGCGACCGGGCCACTGCAGTCAAACCATCTGCATCGTCTGCACGCCAGTCTCCGCGGACAAGTGCGCCGTCACAGCCGCCAACGCTTTTGCAGCATATCCATCCACCCTGGGAGGTTCGTTCAATGACTACCACTCTCTCCAGCCGCGAGTTCAATCAGGACACCAGCGGCGCCAAGAAAGCCGCCCGAGAAGGCCCGGTTTTCATCACCGACCGCGGCCGCCCGGCCTTTGTGCTGATCAAAATCGAAGACTACCGGGCACTGACCGGCGGCCACTTGAATGTGGTGGACCTGCTGAGCATGCCGGAAACGCCCGACATCGACTTCGATACCCAACGGGTCAACATGACCTCGCGACCAGTGGAACTGAGCTGATGTTTCTACTCGACACCGACGTGATTTGCGAACTCAGGAAACGCAACGCCGACAGCCATGTCATCAGTTGGGCCAGATCGCACGCGCACTCTTGCCTGTTCATCTCGGCCATCACCCTCATGGAGCTGGAAACCGGCGTGCGGCGTGTCGAGCGTCAGGACCCGGCCCAGGGCGCGTTGCTAAGAACCTGGCTGGATCACCAGGTCTGCAAAGCGTTCGCGGGGCGAATCCTGGCAGTGGACACGGCCGTCGCCAAGCGCTGTGCCCAGTTGCCTGTTCCCGGTTTTCGCAGCGAAACCGACGCGCTGATCGCCGCTACCGCACTGGTTCACCGCATGACCGTCGTGACTCGCAACGTAGCGGATTTCGAACACTGTAAAGTGACGCTGCTCAACCCTTGGGTCAGCCAGGTGCATGAACAGCCTGGGCATTATCAACCCACGCCGCAGCTACAAGCGGGCCATAATCAACCTGTCCGTTGATCCAGATCATCCACACAGGCTGCGGCCGGTCCCGAAAGCGGCCAAAGGTCGCAGCCTGAGGTATAACGCCAGGCGTATCATGAGCCCTGCAAGCAACAGATTCTGACCCCGGTTGGCACGTACCGGCCGAGGCACATTTCCACTGCCGTGGGACGCACCGATGAGCAAGCAGATTCCGGTACACGACGTCACCCCGCCTTCGAAAAAGGACGGCGAGATCGTTGACCTCTATGCCTCGCGGGAAAAGATCTACACCCGTTCTTTCACGGGTCTGTTCCGCAACCTGCGGATGGTCGGCGGCGCGCTGCTGTTCCTGATCTACTTCGGCACGGTCTGGCTCAACTGGGGCGGGCATCAGGCCGTATGGTGGAACCTGCCGGAGCGCAAGTTCTACATCTTCGGCGCCACCTTCTGGCCGCAGGATTTCATCCTGCTGTCGGGCATCCTGATCGTCGCCGCCTTCGGGCTGTTCTTCATCACCGTCTACGCCGGGCGCGTCTGGTGCGGCTATACCTGCCCGCAGAGCGTCTGGACCTGGATCTTCATGTGGTGCGAGAAGATCACCGAAGGTGACCGCAACCAGCGCATCAGACTCGACAAGGCCCCGATGAGCGCCCACAAGCTGATCCGCAAGACCGCCAAGCACAGCCTCTGGCTGCTGATCGGCTTTCTCACCGGGCTGACCTTTGTCGGCTACTTCTCGCCGATCCGCGAACTGTGCATCGATCTGTTCACCGGTCAGGCCGACGGCTGGGCGTACTTCTGGGTCGGCTTCTTCACCCTGGCCACTTACGGCAATGCGGGCTGGCTGCGCGAACAAGTCTGCGTCTACATGTGCCCTTATGCACGGTTCCAGAGCGTCATGTTCGACAAGGACACACTGATCGTTTCCTACGACCCGCGTCGTGGAGAACGGCGGGGGCCGCGCAAGAAAGAGGCGGACTACAAAGCGCAGGGCCTGGGCGACTGCATCGATTGCACCCTGTGCGTTCAGGTCTGCCCGACCGGCATCGACATCCGCGACGGCCTGCAGGTGGAATGCATCGGCTGCGCGGCCTGCATCGACGCCTGCGACACCGTCATGGACAAGATGAATTACCCTCGCGGCCTGATCAGCTACACCACCGAACACAATCTGTCCGGCCAGGTTACTCATAAACTGCGTCCACGCCTGCTCGGCTATGCGGCGGTGTTACTGCTGATGATCGGCCTGCTGACAACGGCGTTCATGACCCGCTCGCTGGTGGGCTTCGACGTCAGCAAGGACCGCGTGCTGTACCGTGAGAACGCCGAGGGGCGGATCGAGAACGTCTACAGCCTCAAGATCATGAACAAGGATCAGGTGGATCACACTTATATTCTGGAAGCCACCGGGCTGTCCGACCTGAAGCTGCAAGGCCGGCGCGAAATCCGGGTGGCGGCCGGCGACATCGTCAGCATGCCGGTCGAGCTGTCCAGCGCGCCGGAAAAGTTGCCGTCCAGCACCAATGAAGTCACCTTCATCCTCAAGGATGTGGACGACGCCGATTCGCAGATACAAGCGCGCAGCCGATTCATCGGCCCGCAAATCCGTTAAGAGCACGACTATGAGTATCGCGACCGCTTCAAGCCCCTGGTACAAACATGTGTGGCCGTGGATCATTATTGGCATCCTGACCTGCTCGGTGACCCTGAGCCTGACCATGGTGACCATCGCCGTGAACAACCCGGACAACCTGGTCAACGACAACTATTACGAAGCCGGCAAGGGCATCAACCGTTCCCTGAACCGCGAGCTGCTGGCCCAGACCCTGCAACTGCGCGCCAGCATCCGTCTGGACGATCTGACTGGTGAAGCCGAACTGCGCCTGAGCGGCAACAGCCGGCCGGAGCGTCTGGAATTGAACCTGATCTCCCCGACCCAGCCGGACAAGGACCGCCGTGTGTTCCTTACCCGCAGCAGCTCTGACAACGAACGTTACATCGGTCAGTTGCAGGACAAGGTCGACGGTCGGCGCTTCGTCGAGCTGCTGGGTGTCGAAGGCGGCCAGACCTGGCGGCTGTTCGAGGAAGAACAGGTGCGTCACGACCGGGACCTGAAGCTGGGCGACGAGCCGCTGCAAGGTGCCCAGGATGGCAGTCGCTGACTGCGCCTTTTCCTACTGAAGAAGTTTCGATCCGCCCATGACCGTCCCCGTCCCCTGCTTTCACTGCGCCCTGCCCGTTCCGCATGGCAGTCGCTTTACGGCCGTCGTGCTGGGGGAAACCCGCGAGTTGTGTTGTCCCGGTTGCCAGGCGGTGGCGCAGGCCATCGTCGCCGGCGGGCTGGAAAGCTATTACCGCCACCGCAGCGAGAACTCGACCAACCCCGAGCAGCTGCCGGCGCAGTTGCTCGACGAACAGGCGCTGTACGACCGCCCGGATGTCCAGGCGCCGTTCATTCGTCAGCAGGGTGAACAGTCGGAAGTCACCTTGCTGGTCGAAGGCATCAGCTGCGCGGCCTGCAGCTGGCTGATCGAGCGCCATCTGCGTGGCTTGCCGGTCGTTACCGACGTTCAGTTGAATCTGTCCAATCATCGGCTGCATGTACGTTGGGACCAGAGCCGTTTGCCGCTCAGCCAGGTGTTGGCTGAACTGCGCAGAATCGGCTACGCCGCACATCCCTGGCAGGCGGATCGCGCCAGCGAGCAACTGGCCAGCGAGAACCGCCTGGCGCTGCGTCAACTGGGCGTGGCCGGCCTGCTGTGGTTTCAGGCCATGATGGCGACCATGGCGACGTGGCCGGAATTCAATATCGACCTCAGCGCCGAGATGCACACCATCCTGCGCTGGGTCGCGCTGTTTCTGACCACGCCTATCGTTTTCTACAGCTGCGCGCCGTTCTTTCGCGGCGCGGTGCGCGACTTGCGCAGTCGCCATCTGACCATGGACGTGTCGGTGTCCCTGGCTATCGGCCTGGCTTACCTGGCCGGGATCTGGACCGCCATCAGCGGCCAGGGCGAGCTGTATTTCGATGCCGTGGGCATGTTTGCGCTGTTCCTGCTGACCGGCCGCTATCTGGAACGCCGGGCGCGGGCGCGCACCGCTGCGGCGACGGCGCAACTGGTCAACCTGTTGCCTGCGTCCTGTCTGCGCTTGAACGCAGATGGACAGAGCGAACGCATCCTGCTGCGTGAGCTGCAACTGCAAGACCGGGTGCTGGTGCATCCCGGCACGGTCATTCCTGCCGACGGCCGAATTCTGGACGGCCGATCAAGCATCGATGAGTCCCTGCTGACGGGCGAGTACCTGCCGCAACCGCGCAAGGTCGGCGACCCGGTCACCGCCGGCACGCTGAATGTCGAAGGTCCACTGACCGTTGAGGTGCTGGCGCTGGGACACGAGACCCGGCTGTCGGCCATCGTCCGCCTGCTGGAGCGCGCTCAGACTCAGAAGCCGCGGATTGCGGAAATCGCCGACCGCGCCGCCCAGTGGTTTCTGCTTGCATCGTTGCTGGCGGCGGCATTGATCGGCGCGCTCTGGTGGCATCTGGATGCAAGCCGCGCATTCTGGATCGTACTGGCCATGCTGGTTGCCACCTGTCCCTGCGCGCTGTCGCTGGCCACGCCGACCGCGCTGACCGCCGCCACCGGCACGCTGCACCGGCTCGGGCTGCTACTGACTCGCGGTCATGTGCTCGAAGGCATGAACCATGTCGACACGGTGATTTTCGACAAGACCGGCACGCTCACCGAAGGCCGACTGACCTTGCGCAGTATTCTGCCGCTGGGCGAACTCGACAGCGATCAGTGCCTGGCGCTGGCCGCCGCTCTGGAAGACCGCTCTGAACACCCGATTGCGCGGGCCTTCGGTCGAGCACCCACGACGGCCGAGGGTGTCCATGCCATGCCTGGCCTGGGCCTGGAAGGCACGGTCGACAACCAGCGCCTGCGCATCGGCCAGCCGGCATTCGTCTGCGCACTGAGCGCCAGTGATATCCCGTCGCTGCCCGGCGATCACCTCGGCCAGTGGCTGCTGCTGGGCGACCGGCAGGGTCCTCTGGCCTGGCTGGTGCTGGATGACCGTTTGCGCGACGATGCCGCGTCTTTGGTGCACGCCTGCCGGGCGCGCGGCTGGAAGACACTGCTGCTGTCGGGTGACAGCTCGCCGATGGTCGGACGTGTTGCCGCACAGCTGGGTATCGACGAGGCCCACGGCGGCTTGCGGCCGGACGATAAACTGGCGTTCCTGCACCGTCTGCATCAGCAGGGCCGCAACGTGCTGATGCTGGGCGACGGCGTCAACGACGTTCCGCTGCTCGCCGCCGCCGACATCAGCGTGGCCATGGGTTCGGCCACGGACCTGGCCAAGACCAGCGCCGATGCCGTGCTGCTGTCCAATCGCCTCGATGCTTTGGTCGACGCCTTCGGTCTGGCGCGCCGCACGCGGCGGATCATTATCGAAAACCTGCTGTGGGCCGGGCTGTACAATGGCCTCATGTTGCCGTTCGCCGCGCTGGGCTGGGTCACACCGGTGTGGGCCGCGATCGGCATGTCCATCAGCTCGCTGGTCGTGGTGCTCAATGCCTTGCGCCTGACCCGCGCACCCGGTCACGTTGCCCCGCCCGGCAACCGAAACCTGATTGCGGAGGTCCCATGCCCGCGCTCTACATCATGATCCCGGCAGCGTTGCTGCTGGTCGCCGTGGCGATCTACCTATTTTTCTGGGCGGTGGACAGTGGTCAGTACGATGACCTCGAAGGACCGGCGCACAGCATTCTGTTCGATGATCAGGACCCTCGGCATCAGGCGGCGGTCGACGAAGCGGTCGGCAAACCCAAGCCAGATGAGACCCGTCCCGATGCCTGACACCGCCAGACTGTTCCCTCATGCTTGAGCTCGGTCCCCAACTGCTGTCGGCGTTCATTCTCGGCCTGCTGGGCGGCGGTCATTGCCTGGGCATGTGCGGCGGTCTGATGGGTGCGCTGACCCTGGCGATCCCCGCCGAGCAGCGCACTCGACGCTTTCGCCTCTTACTCGCCTACAACCTGGGACGCATCCTGAGCTACGCCGCCATCGGCCTGTTGGTCGGGCTTCTGGGCTGGGCGGTTGCCAGCAGTCCGGGCGCGACCGGCATGCGCGTCGCCGCCGCGCTGCTGCTGATCGTCATGGGCTTGTACCTGGCCGGCTGGTGGAGCGGCCTGACCCGTATCGAAAGCCTGGGCCGTGGTTTGTGGCGTTACATTCAGCCGCTTGCCAATCGCCTGCTGCCGGTGTCGACCCTGCCGCGCGCCTTGCTGCTCGGCGCGCTCTGGGGCTGGTTGCCGTGTGGGCTGGTCTACAGCACCTTGCTGTGGGCGGCCAGCCAGGGCAATGCGCTGCACAGTGCGCTGCTGATGCTGGCGTTCGGGCTTGGCACCTGGCCGGTGCTGCTGGCGACCGGCCTGGCCGCCGAACGCACTACGGCACTGTTGCGTCAACGCGGCATCCGCATGGCCGGCGGATTACTCGTGATTCTGTTCGGCATCTGGACCCTTCCCGGACCGCATCAGCACTGGCTGATGGGTCACTGAACCGCTTGACCCGGTGCGCAAGATCTTGCGCACCTTCCCCGCCGTTCTTATCCCTCCCATAGCGCTCAACCCCACGGATTTCAAAGCCTGTAGCCCGCTGCGCAAAAACTTGCACGGCGTGTGCAATAACTTGCGCGCTTTTCCGGGATTTATGGCCTCAAATCCACCAGAAAAACCCAATAAATACTTCTATCCAATTGATATACAAGCATTTTTATTTTCTGGCCCGCTATTTGTTAGGGAGCACGCCTCGGGCGGGCGCCGTCGCCCTGCATTACAGGCCAGTAAAGAACCTTGTGAATCATGGCTACAACACTGCATCAGCAAGCATTTCGTCTATTCATCGAAGGAAAGGAAAGCGAACTACGAGTCGTGGCATTCTCCGGCCGCGAAGCGCTCAACCGGCCATACGCCTTCGACGTGGAGCTGGTCACTGACCATGACTCGTTGGATCTGGACAGCCAGTTGCACAAGCTCGCCTTTCTGGAAATTTCCGACAACGGATGCGGTTTCCATGGGCAGATCTACCACTTCGCCTGTACGGAAACGAGCGAGACACTGACCCGCTACCGGCTGTCGCTGCGTCCGCGTCTTGCCTATCTGGCCCACCGCATCAATCAGCGGATCTTCCAGCACAGCACAGTGCCGCAGATCATCGCCCAGGTGCTCGAGGAACACGGCATCCTGGCCGGCGCCTATGCGTTCCATTTTCCCAAGCCATACCTGCCGCGGGACTATTGCGTTCAATACGGCGAGTCCGATTTGCACTTCATCCAGCGGCTGTGTGAAGAGGAAGGTATTCATTTCCACTTCCAGCACAGCGCACAGGCGCATGTGCTGGTGTTCGGGGATTCCGACACCGTATTTCGCAAGCTGACGCCCACCGCTTTTCACCTCGACAGCGGCCTGGTGCCGGATGCGCCCACCGTGAACCGGTTTGGCGTGCGTCTGGCGACCCGCACCAGCCGCGTGACCCGGCGCGACTATGACTTCGCCCATCCACGGTCTACGCCGGAAGCCGCAGACGCCAGCGATGCGAAGCCCGATCTGGAGGATTACCACTATCCCGGCCGCTTCGTGGACCGGCAGCGCGGTGACCGGTTTGCCCAGCGCGCCTTGCAAAGGCACCGCAGCGATTACCGGCTGGCAGAAGGTCGCAGCGATCAGCCGCAGCTGGCCAGCGGGCATCTGCTGCCCCTGGTCGACCACAGCGTGCAGGAATGGAACGTGCTGTGGCTGCTCACCGAAGTTCGCCATGAAGGCCGACAGCCACAGGCGCTGCACGTGTTTTCCCGCCAAGCGCTGAAGGGCGATCAGGATGGCTTTCTCCAGGGCTATCGCAATCGGTTTTACGCAACCATGCGGGATGTGCCTTTTCGGCCTGCGCTCAAGCACCCCAAGCCCAGGATGGCGGGCGCCCAGACCGCACGCGTCACCGGGCCTGAAGGTGAGGAAATCCACTGCGACCCGCATGGCCGGGTGAAGGTGCAGTTCTTCTGGGACCGCGACGGCCGGCAAAACGAGCACAGCAGTTGCTGGCTGCGCGTGGCGTCCACTTGGGCAGGCGAGCGGATGGGCGCGTGGTCGCTGCCCAGGGTCGGCATGGAGGTGCTGGTCACCTTTCTCGAAGGAGATCCCGACCAGCCTCTGATTACCGGCTGCCTGTACAACGGTCTGAACCTGCCGCCGTACAAGCTGCCGGACCTGAAAACGCTGTCGACCCTTAAGAGCAAGGAATACCGGGGAAGTCGCGGCAATGAATTGCGTATCGACGACACGTGCGAGCAGATCAGCATCGCGCTGCGCAGCGATCATGGTGCAAGCGCAATCAACCTGGGTTATCTCACCCAGCCACGCCCCTACGGCGGCAAGCCTCGCGGTGAAGGTTTCGAGCTGCGCACCGATCAGCATGGTGCCATCCGGGCCGCCGCCGGACTTTTGATCACCACCGAGCCGCGCTTCAACGAGGCCGGGCACCACAAGGACCTGCCGGAAGCCGCCGAGCGTCTGGCCACCGCTTGCGGACAACAGGAAGGCTTTGCCATGCAGGCTCGGCACTGCCTGGCGCAGGAAACCGGCGACCAGGATGAAGTCGCCGACGCGCTTGCCCGGCAGCAACAGGGCATCGCCGGAACCGACCCGGCTGGTTCTTCGGGTGGCCGGTTCCCGGAATTCAGTGAACGGCATCTGGTGATGTCCAGTCCTGCCGGCGCTGCCCTGACCACGGCCCGGTCCACTCATATCGCCACCGGCGAACACCTGGCGCTCAGCAGCACGGGCCACACCAGCCTGTCCATCGGCAAACGCCTGCTGGCCAGCGCCAGTCGCGGCATGCGCCTGTTCGTGCAGAGCATGGGCTGGCGACTGGTCGCGGCTTCCGGCGACATCGACATCCGGGCCCTGAAAGACAGCATCAACCTGCTGGCCAGACTCAATGTCACCGTCAGCGCAGAGCGCATCACCCTGTCCGCCAAAACCGAACTGGTCATTCAGGGCGGCGGCAGCGCCACCACCTGGAATGCAGGCGGAATCACCCACGCAACCACCGGCCCGTACACCGTTCATGGGGCCAACTTCGTCTGGACCGGCGCCAAAAGCTCCGCCGCGCCTTTCCCCCAATCGCCCAAACCCGGTCAGGGACATCTGGAACTGTACAACCGCTACGCCAACCTGAGCGGCGTCAACGGCAGTACCTACGAGGTACTCGACGCACTGGGCGCCCGCCACACGGGCGTGCTCGACCCCGCAGGCTTCGCCACGGTTTCCGGCGCTGCACCTGGCCCGGCTCAGGTGAAATTCGGCGCCGACCCGGCCGACAGCTGGGCCCCAGGCAGCCACGTGGCGACCGCCCGTTGGCCGGCGGAGCCGCCGCGCACCACTGCGCTTCCAGCCGTGATGCGCCCGCTGGTGGACAAGGCTCTGCAAAACGCCTCCATCGCCCAAAGCCTGGCGGGCCTGACACTGCCCTCCTCTCTGGGCGCCCTGAAAAACCTGGACCTGCCGCCTGGCGAGAAAGATCGATGAGTACTGGTGTGACTCCTGCAACCCCCTGTGAACCACAAGTCGCCGTCGTCCCGCTGAACCTGATCAGCATGGACGACGTGGGCGCCGGCGCCGCCCGCTTCGAAACCTGGCTCAACGAAGTCAGCGGCGGCTGGGTCGATCTGGAGCGCATCCAGCTGGTCGCCGGCACCCTGCCCGTGACGGGCAATATCATGGCGCTGGTCGATGCCTTGGGCGATCTCGCCAGCCTGGCCGAGGGCGATGCGCAGGACGCGTTGCTCTGGGCCAGTCTCGGCATCAACCTGATCGGTCTGCTGCCTGCCCCAGGCACTGCGGCGGCGCGCATGAGCCTGCGGCCGATGCTGGCGCTGGCGCGTCAGGAAATGCGGCGCAACCCCAAGGGTCTGCTCAGCGATGTGCTGATCGAAATCCTCATCGGCCATTTGAATGCCACTCAGGTCGGTACCCTCGACGATTTCATCGACACGGCCCGCAAACAGATCGGCCCGCTGCTGGACGAAGCGGGCAAGCTGGGCGTCGCGATGCTCAACGAAATCGCCGACGGGCTGGTCAACGCTGTCGACGGCCGGCTGGACGCCGGTGCTGACTTCAAAAAAGCCGGGCAGTTGGCCGGCAATGCCGCCGACCAGTTGCTGCACGACCCCAGGACCTCGATCAGCAACCTCTTCTCGGCGGTGGGCCAGGCATCCGCAGCTGCGGGCAAAGGCCTGGTCAATCAGGCCAGCCGGATGCTCCCGGACCAGGCCAGGCCGGCCATCGCCCGACAGGCCCAGGCTCTGCGGGATCTGGGGCCGCCGCTGCTGGCGCGGATGGAGGTGCTCAAGGATGTAAACGGCCCGCACTCGGTTGCCGGGCTGGTGCAGGCGATTGCCACGGCGCTCGAGGCGCGGCGACCGCGTGCTGCCAAGGGCCAGTCCACCCACGTCAAACCCGGCGCCACGACCCATGCCACCCAGGTGGGCCAGGACGGCCAGTTGGGTATGGTCAGCCGACAAGGCCCGGCCAGGCAGCGCGCCAGGGACGACAAGAACTGCGTGTGCCCCGACACCGGCAATCGCATCAGCTACGCCTTGGGCTCAGAATCCTTCAGCCACCAGGATTTCAGCCTGCCCGGCCCGTTCCCCCTGGACTGGAGCCGCACCTATGACTCGCGGCTGGACGCTTTCGATCAGGGCTGGCTGGGTGCGCGCTGGATCACGCCATTCACCACCCGTATCGAGCGGACCAAGGATGGCGTGCGCTTCCACGATGCCGACGGGCGCAGCCATGCCTGGCCGCTGCCCAAGGCGGGTGAATTTCATTTCGACGCCATTGAGTCCCTGACCCTGATTCATGTGGATGCCGAACAGTTGGTGCTGTGTCGCGGCCAGGCCAGTCGTGAGACCTATATGCGGCATGGCGAGCACTACCTGTTGAGCCAGGTCGTGCTGCGCAACGGCGCCGGTCTGCTCTTGCGTCACGCGCATCAGGCTTGCGACCGGCCGGTGCTGTCGGAACTGCTCACCTATCAGGACGACCCGACCCAGGTCCATCGCAGGCTCAGCACGACGATCGACGACCACGGCCGGATCACCGCCGTCTGGGAAGCGAGCGAAGCCGCCGCGCCCCGTCGATTGTGCACCTACCGCTACGACGCCGCGGGCGATCTGATTCACGCTGAAGATGAACATGAGGCGAGCCGCGAGTACCGCTATCAGCAGCATCGGGTCACCCGCTACACCGACCGCACCGGTCGTGGCCTGAATCTGGAATGGCAAGGCGACGGACCTGACGCAAAAGCGGTCCGCGAATGGGCCGACGACGGCAGCTTCGACACCCGACTGCGCTGGGACGTCAATATCCGCCTGACCATCGTCACCGATGCCTTGGGCCAGGACACCCGTCACTACTACGACGAGTTGGGTTACACCTACCGCACGGTTCATCCGGACGGCCGTTCGGAATGGCTGTTCCGCGACGCCGCCAAGAACGTGGTGCGTCACGTCCACCCCGATGGCAGCACTGACCGCTATCGCTACGACGAACGCAGCAATCTGGTGCAGCACATCCGCGCTGACCACAGCCAGGTGCATTACGCCTACGAC
The DNA here is from genome assembly GCF_003935425.1 of Pseudomonas sp. v388. Taxonomy (GTDB): domain Bacteria; phylum Pseudomonadota; class Gammaproteobacteria; order Pseudomonadales; family Pseudomonadaceae; genus Aquipseudomonas. Next base: position 192,726 of record NZ_RHQN01000007.1, on the reverse strand, counting down.
GATCAGGACCGGCTGATCAAGACCCGAGACGCCGAAGGCGGCCTGTGGCTGCGCGACTACGACGCCCGCGGGCACTTGCAGGAAACCGTCGACCCGCTGGGCCACAAGACCCGCTACACCAACAATGCCGCCGGCTTGCCGGTCAGTGTTGAGGACGCCAAGGGCAACAAAACCCGCCTGGAATACAACGCGGCCGGGCAACTGCTGGCGTACACCGACTGCTCCGGCAAGCGCAGCCGTTGGGACTACAACGCACTGGGTCAGCCGGTGGCTTTCACCGACGCGCAGGGGCAGATTACCCGCTACGAGTATCAGGCCGGTCAACTGGCCAAAGTCCTGCACCCGGACCAGACCGAAGAGCTGTTTCGGCGTGACGCCGAGGGCCGGCTGCTGGCCCATGTCGATCCGCTTGGGCAGCGCACCCACTGGTCCTACAGCGAAGCAGGCCTGTTGACCGAGCGGATCGACGCCGCGCATCAATTGCTGCGTTACCACTGGGACCGGTTGGGCCGCCTGGTAGCGCTGGACAACGAAAACCATCGCCGCACAACTTTCCGCTACGACCCCGTGGGCCGTTTGCTGCGGGAAACCGGTTTCGACGATCGGCTCACCGAGTACCGCTACGAGGAACAGAGCGGAACACTGGCGAGCGTCGTCGACGGCCAGCGGGTCGTTGAGGTCCGCTTCGACCCGCTGGGTCGACTGACCGAGCGCCACGCAAAACTGGGAAGCCACACCCAAAGGGAAACGTTCGCCTACGACGGCAACGGTCGGCTGATCCAGGCCTGCAATCGCGAGAGCCGATTGCAGTGGTTCTTCGATGCCGCCGGCAACCTGCTGCGCGAGCATCAACACTATCTGCAGCTGAATCCGCCGCGCGTTGCAGCGTGGCGACATGAGTACGACGAACTCAACCAGCGTAGCGCCACCGTGCGCCCCGACGGCCATCGGGTCAGCTGGCTGACGTACGGCAGTGGTCATCTGCAAGCCTTGCGTCTGGACGAGCACGACCTGCTCGGCTATGAGCGCGACGACCTGCACCGGGAAATCGCCCGTCACCAAGGCAACCACCTGAGCCAGACCCAGCGCTGGGACCCGGCCGGGCGTCTTCAGGAACAATGGCTGGGTGGCAAAGATGCCACCGCCTTCAACGTGAAACGGGTCTACCACTACGACGCGGCCAGCCAGCTCACCGAGCTGGACGACAGCCGACGCGGTCACCTGAGTTATCAATACGATCCCGTGGGCCGGCTGCTCGCCGCCCACAGCCGACTGGGCCAGGAAACGTTCAAGTTCGACCCGGCCGGCAACCTGCTCCAACCTACTGCCTGGCAGCGGCGCCCGCTGGAACCGAGCAAGGACAGAGAAGCGCTGCTCGATAACGTGCTGCGCGACTATAACGGCCATCGCTACGAGTACGACGAGCGCGGCAACCAGATCCGGCGCTGGCACCAGCACCGGCGCAGCCAGCTGACCTGGGACTTGTTTGACCGGCTGGTCGGCTACAGCGACGAGCGCCTGAGCGTGATGTACGCCTACGATCCGCTGGGCCGCCGCCTGTACAAGCGAGCCCGTTCCCATTACCACCCCGACCCGGCCGCCACTGACGGCTGGAACCAGCTCAAGTACCAGCGCCAGCAGCGCGAAATGGGCTGCGACACCTACATCTATGGCTGGGATGGTGACCAACTGGCGTTCGAAGGCACCCGCGAGCGGGCCGGGTTCAGCGGCAGGATGGTGCATTACATTTACGAACCCGGCACCTTCATCCCCGTCGCCCAAGCCATCCGCCACCAAGGCATCGACCTGCAGCGGATGCCAGACCTCAGCCAGGGCCTGCGCTACCACATCGACCGCGACCCGGCCTGGCAAGACGCGCCCGAACCCCCGCCGTTCGATGCCCTGGCCTGGTACCACTGCGACGCCCTCGGCACCCCGCTGGAACTCACCGACGCCAACGGCCACCTGGCCTGGAGCGCGGAATACCACGCCTGGGGCCAGGTGAAACACCAACGCAGCGCCTGGGCCGAACGCCACAGCCTGAGCAACCCGCTGCGCTTTCAGGGCCAGTACCACGACCACGAAACCGGCCTGCACTACAACCGCCATCGGTACTATGATCCGCAGGTCGGCCGGTTCATCTCCAAGGACCCGATCGGGTTGCTGGGCGGGTTGAATCTGTATGCCTATGCGCCGAATCCGGTGGGGTGGGTTGATCCGTTTGGGTTGAGTGCTGCGGATGGGCATGCGGGGCGGAAACCTCTGTCCATTAAACCCAATCAGAATTACAAATGTCCCTGCAAGAAATGGGAGATAAGTGAGTACGACGAAGTTTGCGAAGGAAATGTCCCGGGAGTGGGGTACGCCAAGTATTTTTACAGTGCTCGGACTGAACAGTGGTGGTCGGTAGACAAAACAGGTCATGGCGGTAGCGCTTGGAAAGTATTTGACGAACATGGGAAATGGGAAAAAGATGCGGACGTTAACGGAAACTACATGGACAAGCACAAAAGCAATGTGGGCAAAGACATAAACTTCAAACAATTAAAATGCAGGAAATTTAAATGATCAATTCGGCTGAAGAATTTGTTCTGCTACGGAGCAGCGAGATTAAAATCGAATACGATCAGTCCACACATGACGAAGCACCCATTTGCGTTTGGCTGGACGTAATCAAAAGATATCCAGAATATCGAACCTGGGTGGCACATAACAAAACGGTTCCAATTGAAGTCCTAGAAGTACTCTGCGGATTTGACGAAAAGATCAGGAGGGATGTAGCAAGAAAACGAAAATTAAGCCTTGCACTTTTCGAACGCTTGGCTAATGATCCTAGCAGTACTGTGCGCGTAGCCGTTGCGGTAAATAAAAAAACCCCACTACACTTACTAGAAAAACTAATTCATGATAACGAAGCGCACGTCGCGGAAATTGCAAGACGCCATTATAAAAACAGAAGCAATACAAAATAACAGCCTGATACCGATGAAGAAATATCAAGGAGCGCCACCTCTAACCACCAAGATCGAATATCTAAAAAGCCACATAAACCTACGTGAAACCGGAACAGTTATGATTGGTTCAGTAGAAGAATTTACTAAGCTCCGCGACAGCACACAAAAAAGCGAATATGACCGACCGGCCCTAGAAGAAGCCCCCCGATCGGTCTGGCTAGACGTCGTTGACAGATATCCTGAGTACGGCAGATAGGTGGCACATAATAAAACAATGCCGCTTGAGACCCTTGATATTATTAGCAGGAAGGATTGCACAACGAGAATAACCGTCGCGGAAAAACGAAAACTCAGTCAAGAACTTTTCGAGCGACTTTTTATCGACGGGAACGCTTTAGTACGTCACGTCATAGCTGGTAACCGAAAAACTCCGATTCCGATTCTGGAGAAGCTGGTGTCGGATACTGACAAGAATGTAGCGAGACTCGCATGTAAAAACCTCGACAAGAGGCGAGTACCTAAAATGCAAAGAGCAGTTGGGGTGGAGCAAGTTTCTCCAGATCCAACATTTTGCAAATGCTGAACCCGCACACGCAGTGAAATCATAAATCTTGGCCAGATAAGAGGTTAGCTTGCACAATTCGACTGAAGCTGTAAAAAAAATCTTTGACGATTACGGCCGTTTCAATGATGGATTAGTAATCTCACTGGGGCACGTACGTAGACCGAATGAAAGGCTTTCCGCAGAAATGATATTCCACGCCAGAAACCAAAGTCTGGATGGGAATGTGTGGAAAAACGTGAAAATCATAGTTAAGGACGTCGAAGAGTTTCATGCTCATGTACGCGGCAATGAAAGTTACTCTATATGTTCAGGAGTAAAGCTTTTAAGGTTCGGGGATGTGTGGTGCATAGACATCGACGGCGATTATGGTAACAACATGGATCCCCAGACAATGGACGATATCAGAAGTTTCGGATGGTGTTACGTAACCGGGCGCACAGTTGAAGTGTACGAACTCGATGATTAGTTTTAGGGTAAGCACGAGGAAGTGAAATGGATGGAGTCCGCGGCTACAGCGAAGCTGAGCTGATTGAGCTATTGAATCATTCTGAAGAGGAAGCCGTTTCGGGCGCTCTGCTCTACATGACATTCAATGCTCAGGACGCCGGCTGGATTCAGGAGATGTTGCTGGAGTTCATAAGCTCCAATAAAAATGACAGTATGCGATGCTTGGCTATTACGTGCTTGGGACATACGGCCAGAATCCACGGCGCAATCAATGAAGAACTTACGATCCCTGCCTTGAAACGCTATCTTGAAAATGAATCCTTGGCCGGACGCGCACGGAGCGCGCTGGATGATATCGAAGTTTTTATATTCCGTAAAAATCGCAAGACCTGAGTGATCCCCATGAACGATAAACCATAATCCAAACCGATAGATCCAACAAAATATTATCCGTCAACCAATGGGAAAACTTTTGACTGGCTATAAAATACTCTGCTATAGAGATTCCTTTGAGTCCTATAAGAGAATAACAAACGATCGCATTCGTGAAATCCCTGCAAGCGCGCAAGATGACTTCGCTCTTCTAGTTTGCGTAAACAATGAGAGGCAAATAGGATTTGATAAATCCTCAAAGGCCCTAGATCTTTTAGGCCTACTATTCAAAGGGTGTTACAGCGCAAGCGGAGATAAGATGCTACACGTAGCACAAGCAGCTTCTCGCTACAGCGGCGGCTACACATTCAAACCTAGGTGCAGCTCTTTCGAAAACATGATTAGGGAACATGAGAAACTTGAGCTAGATGCCAAAAAATTTGAGGTAATGAGCCGGAATGGACGAAGCTGTCCGCAGCCCAATCCGAAAATTTTGACGCCTTTTTTGAAGAGCTCAAAACGACCTATAACCCTAGAGCTGTACCGAAAATTAATTGAGACCTGCCATTACGTCGTTATAGAAGTAGCATCTGGGGAGCATGGCTTCGGGGCATTCGAGGTATTTTCAGATGATCTTACCAATTTTTTTAGCGACCTAAAGTCACTAATGGATGATTCAGGTGAATTATTATTTGTTGAACACTACTTAATTCCCTACCACTGAGCGCACTTACCTCCACGCGAAAGTGCCCAGGGTTGGACGTGGAGGCGGAGGCGGAGTCACTGAGCATGGCGATCTCCATCCGAATTGCAGTGGGAAAAATCACGCTTGCCTCAAACGTAAAGGGACATCGGGATTAGGGCATCGATGCAAAAATTCTCCTCTCTCCAAAGTGAAAGTATCACCGGCAGAGGTATTTGATCATCCAGATGGCCACCCGGACCTCATCGGCCCCGGTCAACCGCCTCACCTCAATGGACCTCACGTTCACGCAACAAATCATAAAAATAGGGAGATAATATCTACCTACCCCTGGAGTGAAAAATGAGTGCATATAAAATACTGTGCTACAGAGATAAATTTGAGTTCTATAAACGGATTACATCTCCAAAAACAAGAGAAATACCTGCAAACGAACAAGATGAATTTGCATTATTAGTCTGCATAACTACAGAAGGGGATATTGGATTTGACGCCTCTGCAGACGCGGCACTGTTATTGGGCGCGCTAGCACAAGGGAGTTATGTGCTCGCAGGGGCTGAGTTGTTTTATGAATCAAATATTTTACCAGCTGAAAGTAGGGCGTATACATTCAGACCGAAAGACCAGTACTTCGGCAATATGATTAAGGCTTACGAAAAGTCAGAGCTCGATGCCAAGAAGTACAAAATAATGAGTCGGCATAGGCGCCCCTGTCCGATTCCAAAAACCACAAGTCTGACGGAGTTCTTAAAGCTTCAAGGGCATCCAATTAATGAGAGACTGTATAAAGAGATAATTGAAAATTGTCATTATGTGACAAAGGAAGTCGGATCCGGCGAGCATGGCCATGGAGCGTTAGAAGTGTTCTCCGATAATCTGGATTTTTTTTTCGATGATCTTAAACGTTTGATCAATGGAAAAGGCGAATTGATTTTTGTCGACCACTCTCAGCTTCCATACCACTGACTATGTCAAAATTTTGGTTATAAATCCCACTAGACTAGTAATCCCGTTTCGTAGATTCGACAGGTAAAATCTGTCGCAGATTCTTCAAAATCGAGATTGTTAGCACAGCTGCCATCGTGCTATGCCCCGTGGGGCGACCGATTCATTTTCCAAGGCCCCGATCGGATTGCTGGGCGGGTTGAATCTGTATGCCTATGCGCCGAATCCGGTGGGGGTGGGTTGATCCGTTTGGGTTGGCGAGTCCGGTCGATGGGAGAAAGTAGGCATTGGAAGGATACGGATCGACAACCGCATGTGATGAACACCAATCAGCAAGTCCATGCGCATTGCCAGTGCAAAAATAGAAAGAAGGAAATCGTCATCAACCAAGATGGCACTCCGAGCCATGAGTCACGTGGAGCTATTTCCGAACTCTCACGTAAAGAGAAAGATCACTTGAGAAATAAGGGGTTTGAGCTATGAAGAAATTTTCAGTTCACGGGACCGAAATCGGAAGTGAGATATCCAACCAGTTGGACGAAATTGTAGTGTACGGCAGCCCTGAAGCCATTCGTGAAATAGGCCTATTTTTGATTCATGCGGCCTACGAAATGTCTAGCAACGGAATAGACCACGTCCATTTACAAGACGAGATAGAAGGATTCACCTACAAAAAACATGCAGACATCATCGCCATGCAGCTGCCTGCCCCGATAAAGAAATAACCTTATTCTGCTGTCATAACTCTAGATGACTGCCAATCAGAAGCATGGACATACAAAACGCCGATTACAATCCAAAGAACAAAACCCAAATCAAAAACCAGAGTTTTCCTTAATCGAATGATAGAGTCCGCAGATGAATTCATTAGGCTACGCGATAGCAGAGAAAAAATGAATATGACCGCTCAGCCATGGATGAAGCACTACCTTCGGTCTTATATGAAGTGACCGAAAGTTTTCCTGAGTATAGTCGATGGGTAGCACATAACAAGACTGTACCCTTAGAAATTCTTGAACGACTAGCTGAAGCTGACGATATGACCAGACAAGTTTCGCGAAAAAACGAAAGCTCTCGAATTCATTATTTGAACGTTTAGCTGCCGATGTCAGCAGGACGGTACGCATAGCAATCGCCGCTAATAGGAAAGTTCCAATGTATATTCTTCAAAAGTTGCTTTACGACGAAGACGAATCTGTCTCAAACACTGCAAACTACAATTGCCTAAGGCGACAGCGTACGGGTGGGCTATAGATGCCGGGTGTGAGTGCCGGAGGATAGCTTGCTATTCAATTAGTGCAGGGCTAGGCAGTACCCCAGAAACATTTGGTTGAAATAACACTTAACTAGCTCTTTACTCTCTAGAGCAAGGACCAATACCAATACCAATGACAAGACCACGAAACCGGCTCGCACGATATGACAGAGTTATAAAATGACAAATAAAAAAGAAATGGACGACCTCGACACTCTTGAAAGAGATCTACTAGAGAACAATATCTCCCTAGAAAAAATCAGAGATCATTTTGCCTTACTAGTATTACACGTCATGGAAAAAACATTATCTCTCAACGCAGACTCGAATATAGCACTGCACTATCTAAAGGAAAACCTATCCACAATTAACACATTGAGAGCAACCGGAACCACTGGGGAAATTTCTACGCACGGATTTGAGGGGCTATGGGATATCGAAAGAAAATACCAAAACTCAAACCCTTTTACAGCAGGAATGGCCAGATGTGTTATCCACTGCCTAGCAGGCTACGAAAGTTGGGAGGAGCAAAATCAAGGTGACCCCACACCTCTAATTTATCTGTACCACGACATAAAAAAAACAAACCCAAATACTACAACAATATTTATTGATCACTTCTATAAGCTAATCAACTAAAACAGGTCGAATTTGAAACTCATGTTACCCCACCAATTATCAATTGCGGTGACTAGCAAGAGATTAATAGAAAAACACTTACAAAACAGAGTGGACAACCATTATAGAATCCGGCAAAGAACTCATGATACCGCCTTTCAGTCGCATCAAAAATGAGTAGGATCGCTCAGCGTTAGACGAGGTTCTCCTATAGCCCGGTACGAGTTGCGGATGTGGATCAGGCCTAAATTTAGATGGCTCGATTCCCGACAAAGGCAGAGGTAAACCCACGTTTTCCAAGAAAACGATTAACTGGCTCGTAGAGCATGGATGGAGCAAACCATTAGAATGAAAATTTCAGACATACAAAAAAAAAATTTTAAGGAGCCTTACAATAACACGGATATTTTCGTGACAGACTACGAAAGCTTCGAAGAGATACCGATAGTGTCTCGTTATAGCAGACTGAAATACTTTAAGCGGGAGCTAGGACTCAAGGGGGTTCGCGATCTTCTAATAAGCCTTTCTATTTTTGTTCTAAAAACCTCACTACTGGTATCAGGAAGAAAAAAAAGCACAAGGGATACTTTTTTTTGCGATCACCTTCACAAACATAGATCGCTACAAAGAAGACAAATTTATAATACCCAAAATATTTATATATCCAGAAGGGCGAGAACTCGGCTTTCCTGAGAAGCTTTACCAACGAAGCGCAAAATCATCTAGCGAGATGAATGCAGTCCGAGAGCTATTCTCAATAAGCGGATCGGAAGACGAGTTTGAATTCATCGAGAGCAGATTTTACGACCCTGCATGCAACGAAGAAATTGTAAGAGTTTACGTGATACCAAAACCAGCGGAGCCATATTGCGAGCCCTAAACACCTGACAATCTCACTCAGGTTTAGCGACATGATATGGCATAGCTTCTTCATGAAAGCGGAAAGCCCTGCAATACTTCTAGGATAAAAATGAGCTTCAATATAGCCTCAATTAAATGGCCCGAAAACGGCCGCGACGCGAACATTTTACTGAGAAAGCTATTCATTAAAGTGCTTGAAAGTGTTGGCATGGAATTCTCGTCACTCGAGCATAACCCTCGAAAAATTGTGGAGAATTATATAAATCTATCAAAAACCAGCTTTGAGTGCATCGAGTATGAAAAACATTACAAGCACCTCTTAGAAAATGAAGGATTCACACGAGATTTCAGAAACCAAAAAGCCATTGATCTCCGAATCGCAGCAATAATGGTTCATATCAATGAAGAAAACTTAGACAACCTAGGGGAGCAGCTGTCATGGTTTATCGAACTGCTCGGTTACAGAGGAGAAAATGAAGAGGCAATTGTGGACATAGTCATCGAATATTTCAGATTAATGTAACACCACATACCGAAACTGGTCAGCCTACAAGCCAGATACTAGACCCACTTTGAACCCACAACAAGCGCATCAAAAAGAAAAACCATGAAATACAAAATCTTATGCTATAGAGACCATTTCGAGAACTTCAGAAAAATAACTTATGCAAGCGTAGGGAGAATCCCTGCTAAACCCAATGATGACTTTGCACGACTGATATTTGTAAATTTGAGGTGTTTTCAGACAACCTGGATTTTTTCTTTGACGAGTTAAAAGATCTAATGGGACAGTCTGGAGAGTTGATTTACATGCATCACACTCAACTGCCTTATGAGGGGCCACTTTAAGCACCACTCAGCTGGGTGAGTCTGACAGTTATGAGCAGCAACCATGTAAATATAAGTTCTCACACAAAAACTCTTCACACTCCAGTGAACAGCATACAATTTTATACACAGAAAAAACCACGTGATAAACTCTGCCGAAGAATTCATGAGACTACGTTCCAGCCAAATCAAACTCGAATATGACCGTTCAGCTTTGGAAGAGGTGCCCATTGAGGTCTGGTATGAGTTGGTTAACGACCACCCGGACTATAGGCAATGGGTGATACACAACAAGATTGTCCCTCTGGAGATTCTCGAATATTTGTATAAGATCTATTCCTCATTGAAACTCCACATCGCACGAAAACGGAAGCTTTCCGTAGAACTATTCGAGCGCTTGTCTGATGACCCGGATAGGTATGTCAGATCCATCATAGCGATAAACAGGAAGACACCATTACCTTTATTGGAGCGTCTTATGCGCGATAAGGTAAAAGACGTAGCTAAAAGCGCGAGAAGAAGTCATGCAGAAAGAACCAAGCCTGCGGCGCCCGCAAATAATGCATGACCGATCCATAATTCTTATCAGAAAGTGGGCACATGTTCTGTCTGCAAAGGAGACATTATGCGTAATGTCCCCTCCAAACAAGAAGATCCTTCATGAGTAGGCGTAGCCTACTCAATCTACAAATAGCCCTTTCCCACAAAACAACTAACCATGAAAAAACTCATCCGCAAAAACGACACCACCACCCACGGCGGCAAAATACTTGGAGACTTCTCCCACACCGACTTCAACGGCGAGCCCTTGGTCGGTGTCGGTCATAGGGTGTTTTGCCCACTCTGCAAAGCCAGCTTTCCCATCCTTGAAGGCAGCGAAACCTTCACCATGAACGGCGTCCCCGTCGCTCTGGAAGGCATGAAAACCGCCTGCGGTGCCACGTTGATCGCAGGCGATCCAAAGGGCGAAGTCATCCGCTGACTCAAGCCGACGACCTGCCCTCCCCCATGTGCGCTCATTTGACACGCATCAACATGTGCAACGCGCAGCCGCCATAGACTGCCGGACATTGCCAGCCTATCCGGGGGGAACGCCCGCATGCTCGACGCCATCCGTTGGGATTCTGATCTGATCCGCCGCTACGATCTGGCCGGACCTCGTTATACGTCCTACCCGACTGCGGTCCAGTTCGACACCCAGGTGGGTGGATTCGACCTGTTGCATGCCTTGCGTGAAAGCCGCAAGGCGGTGCGCCCGTTGTCTTTGTATGTGCACATCCCGTTCTGCGCGAACATTTGTTACTACTGCGCCTGCAACAAGGTGATCACCAAGGATCGTGGGCGGGCGCAGGGTTATCTTCAGCGCCTGGAGCAGGAAATCCAGATGTTGGCCTGTCATCTCGATTCGGGTCAGGCGGTGGAGCAGTTGCACTTTGGCGGCGGGACACCGACGTTTCTCAGTCATGACGAGCTGCGTCAGTTGATGGCGCAGCTGCGCAGCCAGTTCAATCTGCTGGACGATGATTCCGGCGATTACGGCATCGAGATTGACCCGCGCGAAGCGGACTGGTCGACCATGGGCCTGCTGCGGGAATTGGGTTTCAACCGCGTCAGTCTGGGGGTTCAGGATCTGGACCCGGTGGTGCAGCGGGCCGTCAATCGCCTGCAGAGCCTCGATGAAACCCGGGCCATCGTCGAGGCAGCCCGCACTTTGCAGTTTCGCTCGGTGAACATCGACCTGATTTACGGCCTGCCCAGGCAGACGCCTGAAGGTTTTGCCCGCACGGTCGAGGAAATCATCAGCCTGCAGCCGGACCGGCTCTCGGTGTTCAACTATGCGCACTTGCCCGAGCGTTTCATGCCCCAGCGCCGGATCGAAGGTGCGGATCTGCCGGCGCCTGACGTCAAGCTGGCGATGCTCGAACACACGATCCAGCAGCTCACATCTGCGGGTTATCGCTACATCGGCATGGATCATTTCGCATTGCCGGACGATGACCTGGCGATTGCCCAGGAAGAATTGACCCTGCAGCGCAACTTCCAGGGTTACACCACCCACGGCCATTGCGACCTGATCGGGCTTGGGGTGTCGGCAATCAGTCAGATCGGCGATGTATACAGCCAGAACAGCAGCGATCTGAGCGATTACCAGGCACTGCTGTCCAGCGATCAGCTGGCGACCAAGCAAGGCCTGGTGTGCAATGAAGATGACCGGATCCGCCGCGCGGTGATCCAGCAGCTGATCTGCCACTTCGAGCTGAATTTCGAGCAAATCGAAAAGGTGTTCGCCATCGACTTCAGGCGCTACTTTGCCGACGACTGGACCGCGCTCAAGCGCATGGCCAAGGACGGGCTCATCACCCTGAGCGACACTGGCATTGCAGTGCTGCCCGCCGGGCGCCTGTTGGTGCGGTCGGTATGCATGATATTTGACGCGCACCTGACTCAACAGAATCGGCAGCGCTTTTCGCGGGTCATCTGACCGACGTCGGCCTACATCTTGGCCATGACCAGAATCCCGGCCTTGATCTTGTCGCTGTCGCTCGATTGCAACTGGTTCATCAGGATCGACAGGTCAGCGGTGGAGTTGCTGATCTGCCGCTGCAACATGCCCAGCACTGTCTGCAACGCGGTGGCTTTGGTTTGACGCTCATCGTAGGTCAGGCTTTTGTCGCTGAGCACCTTTTGCAGCTGCTCCATGGTTTCCTGGATCTTGCGTTGCAGTTCGCGCACCGCCTTGAGGATCTTCTGCACCGACTCGGGCAACCCGCTCTGCTCGATGTCCGCGTTGCGCGACGAAGCCGACGAGGCTGCCTTGCCGGCGCTGGACAGGTCGACTTTCACCGCCGGCGTCTCCACTGGCGCGGTAACGTTGCGGGTGCTTTCGTCGGCATTCGCAGCGGTCTGGGCCACTGGCGTGCGCACGTTGATACCGTTGAAAACAGGGCCTGAGAGCGACATAAGAGGTGCATCCTGCAGGATTGGACAAGTAAGAGGCTATCGGCCAATACGCCGGTTCCTTGATGTCGCACCCGCCGTTTGAAGCTGGCCGAAGCCGTTGCGTGTGAGTTACCCTTACGACCTATGTGTGATTTCCCACAAGGAATTTAGTGATGTCCGAGCCAGCCAAGTTGCGTGCTCATACACAGGCCCATTGCAAAGACTGCAGCCTTGCACCGCTCTGCCTGCCCCTTTCCCTGAATCTGGAAGACATGGAAGCTCTCGACCAGATCGTCAAACGCGGCCGGCCGCTCAAGAAGGGCGAGTTTCTGTTCCGTCAGGGCGATACCTTCGAGTCGGTGTACGCCGTCCGCTCCGGCGCGTTGAAAACCTTCAACATCAGCGACAGCGGTGAAGAACAGCTCACCGGCTTCCACTTGCCAAGCGAGCTGGTAGGCATGTCCGGGATGGACGCCGAAGCCTACCCGGTGTCGGCCCAGGCACTGGAAACCACGTCAGTGTGTGAAATCCCCTTCGAGCGGCTGGACGAGCTGTCGGTGCAGTTGCCTCAGTTGCGCCGCCAGTTGATGCGGGTAATGAGCCGGGAAATCCGTGACGACCAGCAGATGATGCTGCTGCTGTCGAAGAAAACCGCCGACGAGCGCATCGCCACGTTCCTGGTCAACCTGTCGGCACGTTTCCGGGCACGCGGGTTCTCCGCCAATCAGTTCCGCCTGAGCATGTCGCGCAACGAAATCGGCAATCATCTCGGCCTTGCGGTGGAAACAGTGTCGCGGGTGTTCACCCGGTTCCAGCAGAGCGAGCTGATCGCCGCCGAAGGCAAGGAGATCCACATCCTTGACCCGATCCAGTTGTGCGCCCTGGCGGGCGGCGCAATGGACAGCTGAAAACGTGCGATCCAGGGCTGGTCGGCTTAAACTGTCGGCCAACCTTGCTCCGGATCACTCCAGATGACTGCTGATGAAATGAGTTTCAAATCCCTGATACGCCCGGTGGTGGACTTTCCCAAGCCAGGCGTCATCTTCCGAGACATCACGCCCCTGTTCCAGTCACCCAAGGCCACGCGCCAGGTGATCGACAGCTTCGTACAGCGTTACATCGAGGCTGACTTCAGCCATATCGGCGTGATGGATGCCCGCGGCTTCCTGATCGGCTCGGTCGTGGCCTACGAACTCAACAAACCGCTGGTGCTGTTTCGCAAGCAGGGCAAACTGCCGGCGGACGTCCTGTGCGAAGGCTATAAGACCGAGTACGGCGAGGCCTACCTGGAAGTTCACGCCGACAGCCTGTGCGACGGCGACTCTGTAGTGATGTTCGATGACCTGATTGCCACGGGGGGCACGTTGATCGCAGCGGCCAACCTGATCCGCCGCATGGGCGCTCACATCCACGAAGCCGCAGCGATCATCGACCTGCCGGAACTGGGCGGTTCACGGCGCCTGAACGACCTGAACATCCCGACCTTCTGCCTGACCGAGTTCGCGCTGGACGAGCAGTAATCTCCAACAAACGGCGCACTCCTTGCGCAGCCCGGCCGCCGATTACAGCGCGATGGGTTTGCGACCCGCGAACGAGTGCGCCAGTGTCCCGCCGTCGACCAGATCCAGCTCGCCGCCCAATGGCACGCCGTGGGCGATGCGCGACGCGATCAAGCCCTTCTCATTGAGCAACTGCGCGATGTAATGCGCAGTGGCCTCGCCTTCTACCGTCGGGTTGGTTGCCAGGATCACTTCGGTGAAGGTGCCCTGTTCGGCAACGCGTTCCATCAGTTGTGGAATGCCGATGGCCTCGGGGCCGAGTCCGTCGAGTGGCGAGAGATGGCCCTTGAGCACGAAGTAGCGGCCGCGATAACCGGTCTGCTCCACGGCATAGACATCGGTCGGACCTTCCACCACGCACAGCAGCGTGTCATCGCGCCGCGGATCGGCGCATTGCGGGCAGAGTTCTTCCTCGGTCAGAGTGCGGCAGGCGCGGCAGTGGCCGACACCTTCCATCGCCTGGCTCAGTGCCGACGCCAGACGCGAGCCCCCGCTGCGGTCGCGCTCCAGCAATTGCAAGGCCATGCGTTGCGCAGTTTTCTGACCGACGCCTGGCAGTACACGGAAGGCATCGATCAATTGGCGAATCAGGGGGCTGAAGCTCATTGGAGAAAAGTCCGACATAAACACAAGACGCGGTTTATACCCGCGCCTTGCGGTGAGCGTCAATGTGCGAGCCGGCAAGACGACACGGAACTTTGACAAACCCGGCGAGCCGGTTTCGCTGCCGCTACGCGCCAGATCGCCGCCACGGTGGCGCCTACAGGGTCTGCACCATCAAGGCTTGGAGACCTCGACCACCAGCTTGCCGAAGTTGTGGCCTTCCAGCAGTCCGATGAAGGCTTCGGGCGCGGCTTCCAGCCCGTGGACCACATCTTCCCGGAACTTGATCCGGCCTTCCTTGACCAGCGGCGTCATGGCGTCGATGAACTCGTTGCGGCGCGAGCCATAGGCCTCGAACACAATGAAGCCCTTCATGGTGGCGCGCTTGGTCAACAGCGTGCGCAACAGCAGCGGCAGCTTGTCCGGCCCTTCTGCTTCACCTTGGGCGTTGTACTGCGCAATCACGCCACACACCGGAATTCGAGCACCGGCATTAAGCAGTGGCAGCACGGCATCGAATACCTTGCCGCCCACCAGTTCAAAGTAGACGTCGATACCCTGCCCGCAAGCCTGCTTCAGTTCTTGCGCAAAGTTGTCACTCTTGTGGTCGATACAGGCGTCGAAGCCCAGTTCTTCCACGACGTAGCGGCATTTTTCGGCACCGCCCGCGACACCTACTACACGCAGGCCGTTGAGTTTGGCGACCTGGCCAACCACCGAACCCACCGCGCCGGAAGCTGCCGCCACCACCAGGGTTTCGCCGGCTTTGGGCTGGCCGATGTCCATCAGGCCCATGTAAGCCGTCATCCCGGGCATGCCCAGCACGCCCACCGCCATGGAAGGACTGGGCAAGCCTTCGGGGACTTTCAGCAGCGCAGCGCCATCCTGGATGCTGTGGGTCTGCCAACCGGTCTGACCGACGACCAGTTCGCCGACGTTGAATTTCGGGTTACGCGATTGCTCAACGACGCTGACCGCGCCGCCTTCCATGACCGCATCGATTTCTACAGGGTCTGCATAGGACGGCGCGTCGCTCATGCGACCGCGCATGTAGGGGTCCAGCGACAGATACAGCGTGCGCAGCTGCACCTGCCCGTCTTCAATTTCCGGCAGCGCCTCGCGCTCCAGCCGGAAGTTCTCGGGCGTCGGTCTGCCTTGTGGTCGGGAAGCCAGGACGATGCGCTGGTTGAGGATCAATTCCGGGGTCATAAGTCGGGCTCCTGAATGGTGGGCTATGCAAAGCAGACAGTGCACACCCATGAGCGTTCGCTCTATCGTCGGCAAGGCGGCGCTGACCGCCGGAAAACAGCCAAAAAAAAGCCAGGCACATGGCCTGGCATTTCGTACACAACCCAGACCCCGTGAAAACGTTGCGGCCGAAGGCAAGACAGGGCGAAAACAGGCAAGCGGCAGCTTTCACCCGGCCTTGGGCAGATCAGAACGGCAGCTTCATACCCGGCGGCAATTGCATGCCTGCGGTCATGCCGGCAGTCTTTTCCTGGCTGGTCTGCTCGATCTTGCGCACCGCGTCGTTAACGGCTGCGGCGATCAGGTCTTCCAGCACTTCCTTGTCTTCCTGCATCAGGCTGTCATCGAGGGTGATGCGCTTGACGTCGTGACGACCGGTCATCACCACGCTCACCAGGCCGGCGCCCGATTGACCGGTGACTTCCGCGTTGGCCAGTTCTTCCTGCATCTTGGCCATTTTTTCCTGCATTTGCTGGGCCTGCTTCATCAGGCCAGCCATGCCACCTTTCATCATGGGATATCTCCTCGAAAATGGATGGTTCGTGTGCGCGGCGCCATCAGCGCCGAGCCGTCAGTTAATGAGTCTGCGCCACAGGAGCGTCCACAGGCTTAATCGTATCCTCTCGGATCACCGCGCCAAACTGCTGCAACATCTGCTGGATGAACGGATCGGCGTGGATCGACGCTTCGGCCTGGCGCTGGCGTTCAGCCCTCAGGCGAGCCGCCGCCTGGGCCGGGGTTTCCTGCTCCGGCTTGATCAACTCGATACGCAGATGGATAGCGCGACCCTGCTGTTGGTTCAATGCATCGTTGAGACGACGCTGTTGGGTGGCGTTGAACAGGGCACTGTGCGCCGGGTCCAGGTGCAGCAGCCAGTTGTCGCCGTCGGCCTCGATCAGAGTGCAGTTGGCGGCAATACTGCCGGTCATGCCGGAGATAGGCAACTTCGGAAACAGTTCGAGCCATTCGGCCGCCAGCCCAGTGGCCGGCATCGCTGCAGGCAGGGGCTCGGGTTCGACCGGGTCTTCTTCACCGACGCTGTCGTGGGCCAGCTCATCCAGGTAGCTGTAGGAAGCCGGGTCGATATCAATGTCCGGCTCGACGTAATCATCGTCCAGCGGCGGCTCGTCATCCCGATCCATCGGCGCGGAAATATGCGCAGCATCGGGAACCGATTCAAGCATGGCCGGGGTAACCTGCTCGGCGGCAACCGGCGCACTGGCCTCGAGTTCCGGCGCATCCGGCACAGGGCTGGCGGGCGCCGGTGCAGGCATGGGCGTGAGATCAGGTTGTTCGGCGACGGTGTCGAGCACCGGCTCCGGCGCCTGAGGCACAACCGGTTCGGCGGTCTGCGGCCGTTCAGGCTCAGCGAGCGGCTGAGCCACAGGCGCCTTGGGCTCGTTCCACGGCAGGTCGATTTCTTCGGCCGGTGCAGCCTGGGCCAAGACCGGCGCTGCATGACCGGCAGGTGCCTGAACAGGCGCAGGCTCGATGGCCGGCGCAGGCGCCGCCGCCACCGCAGCAGGCTTGACCGATGCAACCGATGCCGCACCGGCCACCGCAGCCAGGGAATCAGCCGTGGCCTGGCTGATTCCCGCTGGCTTTAGCGGCTGTTTCGGTGCGCCGGCAGTGTCGGCAGGCCGGAACGCCAGCATGCGCAACAGCACCATCTCGAACCCGCCCCGCGGATCGGGTGCCAGTGGCAGGTCGCGACGACCGATCAGGCCCATCTGGTAATAGAACTGCACGTCTTCGGCCGGCAGGGCCTGAGCCAGCGCCAGCACGCGATCACGGTCACCATGGCCATTGTCGACGCCTTCGGGCATCGCCTGGGCAATCGCCACGCGGTGCAGCACGTTGAGCATTTCCGACAGCACGCCGTTCCAGTCCGGTCCCTGCTCGGCCAGATGGCGCACGGCCTCAAGTACGCCACGGGCGTCACCTTCGAGCAAGGCAGTCAGTACGTCGAACACCTGGCCGTGATCCAGCGTACCCAGCATGGCCCGCACATCGGCCGCCATGACCTTGCCTTCACCAAAGGCGATGGCCTGATCGGTCAGGCTCATGGCATCGCGCATCGAACCGTCGGCGGCGCGACCCAATAGCCAGAGCGCGTCGTCTTCGAACGGCACACGCTCGACCCCCAATACGTGGGTCAGGTGCTCTACCACGCGTTCGGGTGTCATGTTCTTGAGCGAGAACTGCAGGCAGCGCGACAGAATGGTTGCCGGCAGCTTTTGCGGATCGGTGGTTGCCAGGATGAACTTGACGTAGGGTGGCGGCTCTTCGAGGGTCTTGAGCAAGGCGTTGAACGAGTGGCTGGACAGCATGTGCACTTCGTCGATCAGGTAGACCTTGAAGCGTCCGCGGCTTGGCGCGTACTGCACGTTGTCCAGCAGCTCGCGGGTATCCTCGACCTTGGTCCGGCTCGCGGCGTCGATCTCGATCAGGTCGACGAAACGGCCCTCGTCGATCTCCTGGCACACTGAACAGGTGCCGCAGGGCGTCGAGGTGATGCCGGTTTCGCAGTTCAGGCACTTGGCGATGATTCGGGCGATGGTGGTCTTGCCGACGCCTCGGGTACCCGTGAAAAGGTAGGCGTGATGCAGGCGCTGGCTGTCCAGCGCATTGATCAGGGCCTTGAGCACATGGGTCTGGCCGACCATTTCGCGGAACGAGCGCGGACGCCATTTACGTGCAAGAACCTGATAACTCATTGAAAACCGTCGCGACTGGAATGCGGAAGACCGCTAATGCTAGCGGAGCAGGGGCAAAATTGCATCTGGTGTCCTGCTGTTATGTGGCTAAGCTATGCAAATGAATGGACCGGCACTCAGAAACAAGAGCTTTTGCCCATTGGAAGGCGTTCGTCCCATGTTTCGAATTGTGCTGTTGCTGTGCGCATTGCTTCTCTTGTCCCGGGCAGCCTTCGCTGCCGGTCCCCCGTTGAGATTTTCGGTCGCCGACAGCTGGTCGATGCCGTTGATTCAGATCGAGGACCACCAGCCGGTCTCCGGCATCCTCTACGACATCATGCAGAGCCTGGCCCGGCAGGTCGACATGACGCCTGAGTACCATGTCCTGCCGCGCCTGCGCGTGCAAACGGCACTGGCCCACGGCGAAGTGGATATCCGCTGCTACGCAGCCCAGGCCTGGGTGCCGGACATTTCCGGCGACTACCTGTGGAGCCTGCCCATCCTGTTCCAGCGCGACCTGCTGATCGCTTCGGCCCAGACGGCCGCCGGTCCCTATCCTGAGCAATTCGACAGTGAAACCATCGGCACCGTCCTGGGCTACAACTACCCTGCGCTGGCGCACCTGTTCGCCAATCATCAATTGATCCGGGAAGATGCGCGCAGCGAGGAACACGCCCTGCGCAAACTGATTGCCGGGCGCTACAACTACGCCGCTGTCAGCGAACGGGTGTTGAGCTGGATCAATCGGGGGCTGCCGAGCAGCCAGCGCCTCAAACCCATCGCCCTGATCAGCGAGCAGGCAGCGGGCTGCATCGTGCGTAACGACCCCGCCCTGCCGGCACAGGCAATTCTTCGCACGCTGGTGCGCATGCGAGTGTCGGGAGAGATCGATCGAATCGTCGAGCGCTATAGCGCGCCTGCCGACCACAGCATTGACGTGCTGCGAAGGTAATCGCCGCATTCTGAATGGCGAACGGGAAGTGTCTTACGAAGGTTACAAATGGATGAATTTATCAGCCGATCTGTAACGAAACCGAGTTGACCTGCCCTCGTTTTTTGTATTTCTTTCAAGGCTCCAATCACCTTGCAAGGAAGCAAGAACATGAGCACAACAACCTCTTCCACCCCGCCCCTCAAGCACCGTGAAGCCACTGAGCTGATCGTGGTGCACTGCTCCGCCACCGGGCCGCAGGCTGACATCGGTGTTGCCCAGATTACCCAATGGCACAAGCAACGCGGCTTCGACACCGTGGGCTACCACTACGTGATCCGCCGCAACGGCACGCGCGAAACCGGCCGCCCGGAAAGCGCCATCGGCGCCCATGTGCGCGGCCACAATAGCAAATCCATCGGCGTATGCCTGGCAGGCGGCGTCGATTCCCAAGGCAAGCCCCACAACAACTTTACCGCCGAGCAGTTCGCCACTCTGGAAGCGCTCCTGCGGGAACTCAAGGGGCGCTATCCCCAGGCGCGCATCCTTGGCCATCGCGATCTGTCTCCGGACAAGAACGGTGATGGCCGGATTACCCCGGATGAGTTCATCAAGGCGTGCCCGTCGTTCGATGTAGCCCAGTGGCTGGATCAGCGTCAGATCGTCAACGCCTGAGCCTGACCCTGCACGACGACGGATTTCCGCCGGCGAACCGTCGTCGTGCCTGGAGCGCGCCTGGACATGAAACGACAGGCATGCACACGCAGCGGAGCACAACGTCGGGCATCGTAAGGGAGAAATCAGGGACAGTATGAAGTGCACGCGAGCCACCAGGCGGTGACGGTGCGGCGGCGAAGCGCCAGAATCGACAGGGTTCGTCAGGTGGTAACCCCACCAGCCACACCCCGGCACACAATGTTCCCGCTGTGGCTGCTTCCTTCCGGATCTGACCAGGTTCACGGGTAATCGTTGCGGGGGGACCGATGGGGTCACCATAACGACACTCACCAGTTGGCGAGCCGCGCCATTGTACCGGTCTGGCGCGAAGTTACAACCGTTGACACGGATAAAAATTCGAAGAAGCTCAAGCACTTGTAAGAGTGCACCGAACGCCGCCGCCAGCAGCGGTCGACCGGGCAGCTGCGCCGATGCGTTCGATATCTGCGGACTGTTGCCTGCCCACACTGTAATCTTCACGGACATGACACAGCCAGGAAGTTGCCATGCAGACTCGATTGGTCGGCTATCACGAACTCGATGACACCCAGCGCCGCGAGCTTGAACAGCTTGAGGTTCAGCTCGAACAACAGGCGTATTGCGGAGATATTCATTCGGCGCTCAATACGCTGCTGGTGCGACCCAACCCCAATATTCAGGGTTTCGTGCTTCTGGCAGATGAACATCCGGTGGGGTTTTTGATGCTCAAGCGCGACGATTGCCTGCCGCACTGGGCGCAGGCGGGAACCGCGACTTTGCACGCGCTGCAGATTGACTATCGGCTGCAGGGCCAAGGGCTGGGCAAAGCCTGTCTGCAAGAGCTGCCTGCAGCGGTGCGCAGGACCTGGCCGGAAATCGAGCAGGTGATGCTGTCGGTGGATGCCGACAATCTGCCGGCCATGAGCCTGTACACCCGCCTGGGCTGGGACGATACCGGCGAAGCGTATCGCGGGCGGATCGGTTTCGAGCGGCGCATGACGTTGCGGGTGTAGCCAGGACCTATAGGAGCGCGCTTGCCCGCGCCGCCTTCCATTCGGGTATGTCGCGATTGTGTGGGAGCCAGCTTGCTGGCGAACCAATACTCCAGCAACCAGCGTTCTGCCCTGCCACCGCCCCCCCTCGCGGGCCAGTGCGCTCACGCAGGGCGCAACACCTCATCCGCCTTGCCGCCTGCGTTCTGTATCACCAGGTGGATGAAGTGCAGCTTGGTGATGACCGCCGGCGGCAGGACGAAGGGATAGAAATCCGGTTGGCCCATGCTGCGTGACAGCTCATTCAGCATGCCGGCCAGCTCGATCCACGCATTGACGAACGACAGGAAGGCCGGGCCGCCGGGGTGTTGCGGGTCGTACAGGGTCTGGAGCGGAAACGGCTGGTAGTCCAGCTCCATTTCCCGGGCGCTCATGCCGAAGCCCAAGGCGGTGTCGACCGCGTCCATCATGTGCAGGTAATGCGCCCAGGTTTCCGCCCAGTCCTCCCAGGGATGCATGGTCGCGTAGGCGCTGACGAAGCTTTGCTGCCAATCGTCCGGCGCGCCGTTCTGATAGTGGTGCTCCAGCGCATCCGCGTAGCTGGCCCGCTCGTCCCCGAACAGATGCCGAAACCCGTCCTGCCACCAGGTATCGGCAATCAGCCGGTCCCAGTAATAATGTCCGACTTCGTGGCGGAAATGGCCGAGCAGGGTTCGGTAAGGCTCGTGCATCTGAACGCGCATCGCCTCGCGATGGGCGTCGTCCGCTTCCTCGATATTGAGGGTGATCAGGCCACCCGCGTGGCCGGTGGTGGGCGGCTGACCTTCCAGATCGACACCAATGAAGTCGAACGCAAGGCCGTTTTGCTCATCGACGCTTTTGGGAATGACTTCAAGACCCAGGGCGATCAGTTGCGCGACCATACGCCGCTTGGCAGCCTCCACCTTGCGCCAGCGCTCGGGATTTTCCGCCACGGACAGGTCGGGAATGGTGCGATTCAGGCTGCATGCCGTACAGAACTCGCCATTGTCATGCGCCGGAAACAACCAGTTGCACGCCGCCGGGGTGTCGAGATTGGCGCAGCGCCGATACAAGGCTCCATCGGCATCCCCGCTGACACGCCAGGTGCCGGGTTCGCCAGCAGGCTCCAGGGCGACCACCCGCGCCTGTTCCGGCAGATAGCCCAAGGCTGCCGAACAGGCCAGGCATTGGGAGTTCTGGAAGAACACCGACTGCCCGCACCGGCAAGACCATACCTTGCTGTTGCGCCGGGTCTCGCCAATGAAAGGCGCAGCGATACGTGAACTCAGTTGCTCGAAAAAACGGTACATGGTGATCTCCCGTGGGCCTGGCAGGCACTAGATCATGCGCAAGGCCCGCGGGTTCCGTGATTCGGCCGGAGAACGTCCCGACCGATCAGCGGCAGATCAATCCACCGCAACACCGTGTTCGGCCAGGCGCTTGAGAAAGGCATCTTCGTCCAGCACCGGCAGGCCCAGTTCATTGGCCTTGGTCAGCTTGGAGCCGGCGCCCGGCCCGGCCACGACCGTGTGGGTCTTGGCCGAAACCGAGCCGGACACCTTGGCCCCCAGGCTTTCGAGTTTTTCCTTGGCGATGTCGCGGCTCATGATTTCCAGTGAACCGGTCAGCACCCAGGTCTGCCCGGCCAGCGGCAGGCCTTCGACTTCCTTTCGCTCGCTGCGCCAGTGCATGCCGAAGTCCTTGAGCTGCGCTTCGATGGCCCGGGCGCGCTCGGCGTTGGCCGGCTTGTCGAAGAATTCGCGCACCGAGACCGCCTGTTTTTCCGTCAGGGCCTGGCGCATATCGAGCCAGTCCGCCTCCAGAATGCGCTCCAGGGTGCCGAACTTATCAGCCAGTTTTTGCGCCGCCCCCGGACCTACCGACGGAATATGCAGCTTGTCGATCAAGCCGCCCAGCGTGGTGCTGGCGGCAAATTCCGCGCCCAGCTCGCCTTCGTCCTGCAGTTTCAGACCGCACTCGCCCAGCAACGCGTTGATCACGTCCTGGTTATGCTGGTCTTGGAAGAATGAGTGAATCTCGTGAGCCACTTCCAGGCCGATATCCGGCAGGTACGTCAGCACTTCGGGCAGCGCCTGCTGAACGCGTTGCAGTGAAGCCAGGGAACGGGCCAGCACCTTGGCGGTTTCTTCACCTACATCGGGAATTCCCAATGCGTAGATGAAACGCGCCAGCGTCGGCGTGCGGCTGTCGGCGATGGCCTTGAGCAGCTTGTTGGTGGATATCTCGGCAAAGCCTTCCAGATCGATGATCTGCTCGAACGTGAGCTTGTACAGATCGGCCGGCGAACCGATGAGTTGTTCATCCACCAGTTGCTCGATGGTCTTGTCGCCCAGCCCTTCAATATCCATCGCCCGCCGCGAGACGTAATGGATGATGGCTTGCTTGAGTTGCGCGGCGCAGGCCAGACGACCGATGCAGCGGTAAACCGCACCCTCGGTCACGGTTTCCCTGCCCTTGCTGCGTTTGATCAGCTGGGTGCGCTCGACATGGGAACCGCATACCGGGCAGTGCTGCGGAATTTCCACGGCACGAGCGCTTTCAGGGCGCCGCTCGGTGACCACTTGCACCACTTGCGGGATCACGTCGCCGGCGCGGCGAATGATGACCGTATCGCCGATCATCAGCCCCAGCCGTGCAACTTCGTCCATGTTATGCAGCGTGGCGTTGGCCACCGTGACGCCGGCGACCTTGACCGGCTTCAGACGCGCCACCGGCGTCACCGCGCCGGTGCGGCCGACCTGAAATTCAACGTCCAGCAGCTCGGTCAGCTCTTCCAGCGCAGGGAATTTGTGGGCGATGGCCCAGCGCGGCTCGCGAGCGCGAAAACCCAGCTCACGCTGGGCCGCCAGGCTATTGACCTTGAACACCACGCCGTCGATTTCATAGCTGAGCGACAGGCGCCGCTCGCCGATATCGCGGTAGTAGGCCAGGCATTCCTCGATGCCGTCCGCCAGCTTCAGCTCGCGGCTGACCGGCATGCCCCACGCTTTCAGTTGATTGAGCACGCCCACATGCGTGTCGGCGATTTCCTCGGTCACCTGGCCCAGACCGTAGCAGCAAAATTCCAGAGGTCGGTTGGCGGTGATTTTCGAATCCAGCTGGCGCAGGCTGCCGGCCGCGGCGTTGCGTGGGTTGGCGAACGTCTTGCCGCCGATTTCCAGCTGGCTGGCATTGAGCCGCTCGAAGCCGGCCTTGGACATGAACACCTCGCCGCGCACTTCCAGCACAGCCGGCCAGCCGCTGCCGTGCAGCTTGAGCGGGATATTGCGCACGGTGCGCACGTTGACGCTGATGTCTTCGCCGGTGGTGCCGTCGCCGCGAGTTGCGCCACGCACCAGCGCACCGTCGCGGTACAGCAGGCTCACCGCCAGGCCGTCGAGCTTGGGTTCGCAGCTGTACTGGACACGGGCGCCTTCGCCCAGCAGGTCACCGACCGGCAGATCGAGGCCTTCGGTGACGCGGCGGCCGAAATCCCGCAGGTCGCTTTCCTCGAAAGCGTTGCCCAGGCTGAGCATGGGCATCTCGTGGCGCACCTGGGTGAAGGCCGACAACGCAGCACTGCCGACGCGCTGGGTCGGGGAATCCGGCGTGACCAGATGCGGGTTATCCGCTTCCAGCGCCTTGAGTTCCTTGAACAGGCGGTCGTATTCCGCATCCGGAATGCTGGGCTCGTCCAGCACGTGATAACGGTAGTTGTGCTGGTCCAGCTCGGCGCGCAATTCCAGGATTCGAGTTTCGACGGCCTTCATACGGGTGGTCTCTCAAAAGCAAAAAGCAAAAAGCAGCCGTCAGGCTGCTCATTTTGTACATCCGGCGCCCAGGCCGCCGGGAGCGCATTGCAACTCCCGGCAGGCGGCTGGGCCATCCAGTGGCGATCAGCGGCGTTGAGTCAGAGCACGACGCTCAAATTCGACGATGCGCTGGCGGTAATGTTCAATGGTTTGCGCGGTCATGACGCTGCGCTGGTCATCCTTGAGTTCGCCGTTGAGCTCGTGGGCCAGCTTGCGCGCTGCCGCCACCATCACGTCGAAAGCCTGCTTCGGATGACGCGGGCCCGGCAAACCAAGGAAGAAGCTCACCGCACGGGTGCTGAAATGGTCGATATCGTCCAGATCGAAGACACCCGGCTTGACGGCGTTGGCCATCGAGAACAGGACTTCGCCATTGCCGGCCATGCTTTCGTGACGATGGAAAATATCCATCTCGCCGAAACGCAGCCCGCTTTCCAGGATGTTCTGCAACAACGCCGGGCCCTTGAAGCCGCTTTCGTCACGCGAGATCACGCTGATCACCAGCACTTCCTCGACAGGCGCCAGGTCCTTGTCTTCGGTGATGCGCTGGGTCGGCTTGTCGTCGGCAAAGTCGTCGTCGCCCCCTGCAAACAGGCTCGGGCCATCCACGTCCAGATTCAGGTCGCCCTGCTGCGGCTCGTCCTTGCGCTTTTTCTCGCTGGTTCCCCGTTTGCCTTCCCGAGGGGAGGCACTCATCGACGGCAAGTCGTGCTCGTCGAGTTGCGGTTCCTTGTGGGTGTCCAGGACACGGGATGGACCGAGCAACTCTGCGGAAGTGGTTTCTTCCTCTTCCGGCAGATTGGAGAAGCTACGGTCGAGCCTGAATTTCAATTTTCCCTTGCCGCCGCGCATACGGCGCCAGCCGTCGAAGAGAATACCGGCAATGACAATGATGCCGATGACGATCAGCCACTCGCGCAGACCGATTTCCATGTAATCCAGTGCCTCTAATGAAGAATTCTGAAAATAAGGGCCTAAACCCCTTTAATACGTGGTGCCAAGTCTATGTTCTGACTGGCATTTTGCCCACGAAAAAATAAAAAGTGGTCACTAAACTAGCACGACCAAAGGTAACTTTACACCGTCTGTTACACCTGTTTGGTGCACAGGTTGATATGCACCGCACGCTTGCCACATTTTTCCCGTTTCACAGCGCTGCCCGTAGCGATCCTTGAAGGCTCTGGACTAGGCATCCACCAGCGCCATCGCCTCTTCGACGTCCACCGCCACCAGTCGCGAACAACCAGGTTCATGCATCGTCACGCCCATCAGTTGGTCGGCCATTTCCATGGCGATCTTGTTGTGGGTGATATAGATGAACTGCACGGTCTGGGACATCTCCTTGACCAGTCGGGCATAGCGTCCGACGTTGGCGTCGTCCAGCGGCGCATCGACTTCGTCGAGCATGCAGAACGGCGCTGGATTGAGTTTGAAAATAGCGAACACCAGGGCCAGCGCCGTCAGTGCTTTTTCCCCACCGGACAGCAAATGGATCGTGCTGTTTTTCTTTCCGGGTGGGCGAGCCATGATTGTGACCCCTGTATCGAGTAGATCTTCGCCCGTCAGTTCCAAATAAGCCGAGCCGCCACCGAAAACTTTTGGAAAAAGTGCCTGAATTCCGCTGTTTATCTGATCAAAGGTCTCTTTGAATCGATTGCGGGTTTCCTTGTCGATCTTGCGAATGACATTCTCCAGCGTCTCCAGAGCCTCGACGAGATCGGCGTCCTGGGCGTCCAGATAGCGTTTGCGCTCGGACTGCTGCTGGTACTCATCGATTGCCGCAAGGTTTATCGCACCCAGGCGCTGAATGCGCGCGGCAATGTTTTCCAATTGTTGCTCGGCGTCCTTCTCGTTGGCCTCCGGTATCAGGGTCGCCAATACGCCGTGCAAGTCGTAGCCGTCTTCCAGCAGCTGGTCCTGAAGTGTTTTGCGACGCACCGTCAGCGACTGCCATTCCAGGCGCTGCTGCTCCAGCTGACCACGCAACAGCTGAGATTGCTGTTCGGCCTGGGTGCGGCGTTTTTCGGCATCGCGCAGTTCACGGTCGGCGTCTTCCAGGGCGATCTTGGCGATGCGCATCTCTTCGTCGACGACCATGCGCTTTTCCAGCAGCTCCTCAAGCTTGAGGCGCAGCTCTTCCAGCGGAGCAGCACCCTCCTCCAGGTTCAGGTTCAGCTGTTCGCGTTTCTCGGTGAGCCGTTCGGACTGCATTTGCAGGCGTTCCAGAGCCTGACGCGTCGAGTCATGCTGGGCCTTGAGCGAGCCCAGGCGAACCGCCAGTTGATGGCTGCGATCCTTGTTCAGGCGGGCGTCCTGGCGCACTCGGTCAAGACGTTCGCGCAGGCTGTCGCGCTGGGCCTGCAGTACCTCGCGCTGCTCGGTGTCCTGGGCCATGGCGTCCAGCGCATCCTGCAATTGCAGGCGCGATTCGCCCAGCTCTTCGTGCTCGATGGCCCGCTGTTCGGCCAGTTCGGCCAGTTCTTCGTCGAGACGGCTGCGGCGCAACGTCAACTGCTCGACCTTGGCTCTGGCAGCCGACAGCTGGGCATTGAGTTCGCTTTGCTGGCGGGCCTGATCCTGCAACTGGCGACGCAGTTGCTCGCGGGTTTCCTCCTGGCGGGTCTGCTGCTCGCGCAAGGCCAACAGTTGTTCGTCGAGGGCGGCCAGGGCGGCTTCGCGCTCGTCGCGTTCAAGCCCCAACGCATTGAGTTCCTGCGCACGGGCCAGCACGCCGCTCTGCGCTTCACTGGCGCGGCGCACCCGCAGGAAATGGCGGCTGACCCAGTAACCGTCGCGACTGATCAGGCTTTGCCCAGCCGCCAACTGGCTGCGTCGAGCCAAAGCGTCATCCAGGGTTTCCACCGGCAGCACGCTGCCCAGCCAAGGAGAAAGGTCGACGGCGCTGTCCACTTTGTCCAGCAGGCTGCCGGGCGAACGCAAGGTGTCGGTGCCGCTGCTGAACAGGCGCAGATCGCCCTGTTCGAAGCCGGTCAGGTCCAGTCCGATGAAGTCATCCACCAGCACGGCCTGCAAATCGGCGCCCAGCACGGTTTCCACCGCCAGTTCCCAACCCGGCTCGACACTCAGCCCTTCGGCCAGGCGCGGCCGCTCGGCCAATTGCTGATCGCGCAGCCACTCGGCCGTGCCGGTGTCAGGGTCCAGCGCAGCCTGCTGCAACGCTTCCAGCGAGGCCAGCCGGCCATTGAGGCGTTGCAGCTCGCCCTGGGCCTGCTGCTGGGCCTGGCTGGCGCCTTGCAGGTCCTGACGCAACTGCTCCAGACGCTCGACGACCTGTTCTTCCGCCATCTGCAATTCTTCGAGGGTCAGCTCGCGGGTGGCGAGATCCTCGCTCAACGCTTGAATCGCTGCTTCTTCCGGCGCTTCGGCCAACAGCTGGCGCTCTTCGTTCAGACGACGCTGGCGCTCGGCCAGGCGCTCCATGCTTTGCTCCAGCTGCTGGATGCGCGACTGTTGCACCTGGGCCTGACGCTGGGGTTCGGCGGACTGCTGATTGAACTGGTCCCACTGTTCCTGCCAGCCGTGCATCCTGATTTCGGCTTCTTCAAGGGCTACGGCCGATTCCTCGGCGGCGGCAGCGGTCATTTCCTGCTCCGGCTCGAGCATCTCCAGCTCTTCGCTCAGGGTCGCCAGCAACGTGGTGTCGTGGCCCAGGTGCGATTCGGTTTCCTGACGTGCCCGCTCGGCTTCGCGCAGGTCGTCCTGCAACTGGCGCAGACGCTGCTGGCCGTGCTGGATGCTCTGCTCGACCCGCGCAATGTCACCACCGACCGAATAGAAGCGGCCCTGCACCAGATTGAAGCGTTCCGACAGATCGTGGTGCCCGTCGCGCAGCCGTTCAATGCTGGCGTCGGCGTTGCGCTGCTCGGCCACCAACGCCTCGAACCCGACTTCCTGATCGCCGATCACCGCTTCGCGCTGGCCGACCTGCTCATTGAGCGCCTGCCAGCGCAAGGCTGACAGCTGCGCCTTGAGCTGACGCTCTTGGGCTTTATATTCCTGGTACTTCTCCGCAGCCTGGGCCTGACGGTGCAGGCGTTCCAACTGGCGCTCCAGCTCTTCACGCAGGTCGGTCAGGCGCGCCAGGTTCTCATGGGTGCGGCGGATACGGTTTTCGGTTTCCCGGCGGCGCTCCTTGTACTTGGAGATACCGGCCGCTTCTTCAATGAAATTGCGCAGGTCTTCGGGCTTGGCCTCGATCAGCTTGGAGATCATGCCCTGCTCGATGATCGAGTAACTGCGCGGTCCAAGCCCGGTGCCGAGGAAGATATCGGTGATGTCGCGGCGGCGGCACTTGGTGCCGTTGAGGTAGTAGCTGTTCTGGCTGTCGCGGGTCACCTTGCGGCGGATGGAGATTTCCGCGTAGGCGGCGTATTCACCCACCAGCGTGCCGTCGGAGTTGTCGAACACCAGTTCGATGCTGGCCTGGCTGACCGGCTTGCGGCTGGTGGAGCCGTTGAAGATGACGTCGGTCATCGACTCGCCGCGCAGATTCTTGGCCGAGCTTTCGCCCATGACCCAGCGCACCGCATCGATGATGTTGGATTTGCCGCACCCGTTGGGGCCGACCACCGCCGCCATGTTGCTGGGGAAGTTCACCGTGGTGGGGTCGACGAAGGATTTGAACCCCGCCAGCTTGATGCACTTCAGGCGCATGCTGTCAGCCTGCCGCCAGCGCGCTGATCACCAGTTGGCAACTGCGCTGGCCATAACTGACGAGCACGCTGCGCACCTTGGCCAGATCCCGGGCGAGCACGGCTTCGAGCAGTTGATCGAACAGGGCCAGATAGTTGCTCATCTCCGCCTTGCGTTCATCCAGCGCCAGAAAGTAACTGCGGTTCATGGAAGGTTGCAGATTTTCCACGGTTTCCTGCAAGTACGGGTTGTCGGCGAACGGATAGGACGCGCGCATCACGTTGAAGCTTTCCTCGACGAACGCCTTGACGTCCTGGCTCTCGTAGCTGGCGCGCAAACGGCGCTGGATGTCGAGGAACGGCACCAGGTCTTCCTGGGCTTTCCAGCGGCTGGCCACGGCCACGGCGAGCAGAATGTACAGTTCGCTCATCAGGGTACACAGACTGGTTACATTGTGGGCGTCGAGCACCGTGACCTGGGCACCACGGCGCGGCAGGATCGCCACCAGATGGCGGCGTTCGAGAATCAGCAAGGCTTCGCGCACCGAGCCGCGACTGACGTTCAGGGCTTGCGTGACCTTCTGTTCCTGGATCCGCTCCCCAGGCTTGAGCTCGCCGCGGATGATCCGGTCGGCGAGATGTTGAGCGATTTGCTCGGCGAGGCTATCCGGGGCCTTGAACGTCATGACAGTGCTTCACCAACGGTTGGACATACAAGCCGCGGAGTGTATCGCAACCGATACCTGTGGCGCAGGGCCATGGTGAGCAAACTGGCACGAATTAAGCAGATTTTATCGATTGTCGTGTGGCTGACCCTGTGCAAGCGGACAAGTCCGCTCCCACAAGTCCGCTCCCACGGGTCGCTCAAGCGCAACCTCATTTTTCTGACCCAAGAGTCAGAAACACATTGACCACCCCGAGCAAGCTGCTAGATTCACCAACAGGTCCCAGACCCATGAATGAGGGTACAGCGCCGTGATCCAGTTTCTTTTGAACCAGGAGCTCAAGACCGAGCACACTCTGGATCCGAACATGACGGTGCTCACCTATCTGCGTGAACAGGCGCACAGGCCGGGCACCAAGGAAGGCTGCGCCAGCGGCGATTGCGGAGCCTGCACCGTGGTGGTCGGCGAGCTGCACAGCGGCGCCGATGGCGAAGCACAGTTGCGCTATCGCAGCATCAATGCCTGCCTGACCTTCATGGCGACCTTGCACGGCAGACAGCTGATCAGCGTCGAAGACCTCAAGCATCAAGGCCACTTGCACAGCGTACAAAAGGCGATGGTCGACTGCCACGGTTCGCAGTGCGGTTTCTGCACACCAGGGTTTGTGATGTCGCTGTTTGCCCTGCAAAAGAACAGCACCACGCCCGACGCCGAGCGCACGCATGAAGCGCTGGCCGGCAATCTGTGTCGCTGCACCGGTTACCGCCCTATTCTCGCCGCCGCCCGGCAAGCCTGCGACGCACCTGCGGCCGATCAGTTCGACCAGCGCCAGACGCTGACCATCAGTCGCCTGCAAGCCATCGCGCCGTCTGCGACAGCCGAGCTCAATGATGGCGATAAACGCTGCCTGCTGCCGTTGACGGTCAGCGACCTGGCCGGGCTGTTCATGGTCCATCCCGAGGCCCGGCTGCTGGCCGGCGGCACTGATCTGGCGCTGGAGGTCACTCAGCTGCACAAGCCATTGCCGACGATGATCTACGTCGGCCACGTGGCAGCTATGAAAAAGATCGAACACTTCGACGACCGGCTGGAAATCGGCGCAGCCGTTGCTCTGAGCGATTGTCATGCGGCACTGGCTGCGGAGTACCCGGATTTCGGCGAGTTGTTGCAGCGCTTTGCCTCCTTGCAGATCCGCAATCAGGGCACGCTGGGCGGCAATATCGGCAATGCCTCGCCCATCGGCGACTCCCCGCCGCTGCTCATCGCCCTCGGCGCCCGCCTGGTGTTGCGCAAAGGCGCCAGACAACGCGAGCTGGCGCTGGAAGATTACTTCATCGACTACCGGATCACGGCGCGACAGGAAGGCGAATTCATCGAGAAGATCGTGGTGCCGACCGCCAGGCCGGACGCAGTGTTTCGCGCCTACAAGGTGTCGAAGCGGCTGGACGACGATATCTCGGCGGTGTGCGCGGCGTTCTGGCTGAAGATCGAAGGCGCCGTGATTAGCGACGCCAGAGTTGCGTTCGGCGGTATGGCGGCGATTCCCAAACGTGCAGCCGCCTGCGAACGGGCGCTGATCGGGGCCGCGTGGAGCACCGCCACGGTCGAGCAGGCCTGCGCCGCGCTGGCCGACGACTTCACGCCGCTGTCGGATTTCCGCGCCAGCAAGGAGTACCGCCTGCTGAGCGCGCAAAACCTGCTGCGCAAATGCTTCATCGAACTGCAGACGCCCCATGTCCCGACGCGGGTGACCCATCATGTCTGAGCACGCACTCCCGTTGACTCAGGAACAACGCCTGGCACTGTTCCGGCAGGGCCTGGCCACTGGCGTGGGCCGCAGCGTCAAGCATGACAGCGCCGACAAGCATGTGTCCGGCGAAGCGGTGTACATCGACGATCGCCTGGAATTTCCCAACCAGTTGCACGTCTACGCGCGGCTATCGGATCGCGCCCATGCCCGGATCGTCCGCGTCGATACCTCGCCCTGCCTTGCCATTGACGGCGTGCGAATCGTCATCACCCACGAAGACATTCCGGGCCTGAAGGATATCGGCCCACTGCTTCCCGGCGATCCGCTGCTGGCCATCGACAAGGTGGAATACGTCGGCCAGCCGGTCCTGGCCGTGGCGGCCCGTGACATGGACACCGCGCGCCGTGCCGCGATGGCGGCAGTCATCGAGTACGAAGAACTGGAGTCGGTGCTGGACGTAGTCCAGGCCTTGCGCCAGAAGCATTTCGTACTCGACAGTCACACCCACAAGCGTGGCGACTCGGCTGCAGCCCTGCAAACAGCGCCGCACCGTTTGCAGGGCACGCTGCACATCGGCGGGCAAGAACATTTCTATCTCGAAACCCAGATCGCCTCGGTAATGCCCACCGAAGACGGCGGCATGATCGTCTACAGCTCGACCCAGAACCCTACCGAAATCCAGAAGCTGGTGGCCGAGGTGCTGGCTGTGCCGATGAACCGCATTGTGGTGGACATGCGGCGCATGGGCGGCGGCTTTGGCGGCAAGGAAACCCAGGCCGCCGGCCCCGCGTGCCTGTGCGCGGTGGTCGCGCGCCTGACCGGGCAGCCCACCAAGATGCGTTTGCAGCGCAGCGAAGACATGCACATGACCGGCAAACGTCATCCGTTTTATATCGAGTACGACGTGGGGTTCGACGAGCGCGGCCGTCTGCAGGGCATCGAACTGGATCTGGCGGCCAACTGCGGCTATTCGCCGGACTTGTCGGCGTCCATTGTCGACCGGGCGATGTTCCATGCCGACAACGCTTACTACCTGGGCGACGCCACCATCAACGGCCATCGTTGCAAGACCAACACCGCGTCCAATACCGCCTATCGCGGCTTCGGCGGGCCGCAAGGCATGGTCGCCATCGAAGAAGTGATGGACCGCATCGCCCGTTACCTGGCCCTGGACCCGCTGGCGGTGCGCAAGGCCAACTACTACGGCAAGACCGAGCGCAACGTCACCCATTATTACCAGACGGTCGAGCACAACCTGCTCGACGAAATGACCGCCGATCTGGAACGGAGCAGCCAGTACGCCGAGCGCCGTGAAGCCATTCGGGCGTTCAATGCCGCAAGCCCGATCCTCAAGAAAGGCCTGGCGCTGACGCCGGTCAAGTTCGGGATCTCCTTCACCGCCAGCTTTCTCAATCAGGCCGGTGCGCTGATCCATATCTACACCGACGGCAGCATTCATCTGAATCACGGCGGCACGGAAATGGGCCAGGGCTTGAACGTCAAGGTCGCGCAAGTGGTGGCCGAGGTGTTTCAGGTCGATATCGAACGCATCCAGATCACCGCGACCAACACCGACAAGGTGCCCAACACCTCGCCCACCGCAGCCTCCAGCGGCGCAGATTTGAATGGCAAGGCCGCGCAGAACGCCGCCGAGATTCTCAAGCAGCGTCTGGTGGAATTTGCCGCCAGGCATTACCAAGTGGCCGAAGCCGAGGTGCTGTTCAGCAACGGCCAGGTGCGCATCGGCGAGCGTATCCTGACCTTCGCCGAACTGGCGCAACAGGCGTGGATGGGCCAGGTGTCGCTGTCCAGTACCGGCTATTACAAGACGCCGAAGATTTTCTACGACCGCAACCAGGCCCGTGGCCGGCCGTTCTATTACTACGCCTTTGGCGCGGCCTGTGCCGAAGTGCTGGTCGATACCCTGACCGGCGAATACAAGATGCTGCGCACCGATATCCTCCACGACGTCGGCGCCTCGCTGAACCCGGCCATCGACATCGGCCAGGTCGAGGGCGGCTACATTCAGGGCATGGGCTGGCTGACCTGTGAGGAACTGGTG
This sequence comes from Pseudomonas sp. v388, assembly GCF_003935425.1. Taxonomy (GTDB): domain Bacteria; phylum Pseudomonadota; class Gammaproteobacteria; order Pseudomonadales; family Pseudomonadaceae; genus Aquipseudomonas. The sequence goes on along the minus strand of NZ_RHQN01000007.1, from coordinate 158,551 downwards.
TGGGACGCCAAGGGCAAACTGCTGACCAGTGGCCCGGCGTCGTACAAGATTCCCACCGCTGCGGACATGCCCGCCGACCTGCGCGTGACCCTGGTGGAAAACCGCAAGAACCCGGAAGACACCGTGTTTCACTCCAAGGCCGTGGGCGAGCCGCCGTTCATGCTCGGCATCGCCGCCTGGTGCGCGATCAAGGATGCCGTGGCGAGTCTGGGCGATTATCGCCATCAGCCGAACATCGACGCGCCGGCGACGCCGGAACGGGTGTTGTGGGGCTGCGAACAGATGCGTGAATTGACCTGCGAAACTGCCGTTTGTGGGAGCGCGCTTGCCCGCGACGGCGTCAGTTCAGTCCCATTAGCGGCGACTGCCCCAGCGCAGTCGCGAGCAAGCTGCCTCCCACGAAGGCAGGAACTCCGGGGTTCGCAATCATGAACAACTGGATCAGCGCCCTGGCCGAGCTGCAGGCCCGCGACGAGCCGAGCATCCTGGTGACCATCATCGAGGAGCTGGGCTCGACGCCGCGCAATGCCGGTTCGAAGATGGTGGTCAGCGCCGAGCACGTCTACGACACCATCGGCGGCGGCCATCTGGAATTCAAGGCCATGGAAATTGCCCGGGACATGCTGGCCGGCGGCACGCAACAGACGCGCCTGGAGCGCTTCAACCTCGGCGCCAGCCTGGGCCAGTGCTGCGGTGGCGTGAACGTGCTGTTGTTCGAACCCATGGGCCAGCCCCAGGCACAGCTCGCGGTATTCGGCGCCGGCCACGTTGGTCGCGCCCTGGTTCCGCTGCTGGCTGCCCTTCCCTGTCGGGTGCGCTGGATCGATGCGCGAGAAGCGCAATTCCCGGAATCCTGTCCTGAGGGCGTGCTGAAAATCGTCAGCGACGAACCGGTCGATGAAGTCGCGCAACTGCCCGCCGGCAGTTACTGCATTGTCATGACCCACAACCACGCGCTGGACCTGGAACTGACCGCCGCGATCCTCAAGCGCAACGATTTCGGCTACCTCGGCCTGATCGGCTCCAGAACCAAGCGCATGAAATTCGAGCACCGCCTGCGCGAGCGCGGCTTCGATCCGGGCGCAATACAGCGCATGCGCTGTCCGATGGGGCTGACGGAAGTCAAAGGCAAGCTGCCGATTGAAATCGCCGTGTCCATCGCCGCCGAGGTCATCGCCACCTACAATTGCAACTTCGGCACTCTTGGGTCCAAAGCCCGGTCCCAAGCCGAACCGATCGCCAAACTGCTGCCTGCGTCCCGGCGCAGCCAGCCGCAATGAGAGTCTTATGAGTTCAGTATCACGCCGTACCGCCCACCGTGCAGCCATCGTCCACTGCGTCGCCGACCCGGCTCAGGTGCCAGAGGACCAGTCTTATCAATACTTCGCCGACGGTTTGCTGGTGGTCGAAGACGGCATCATCCAGGCCGTGGGCCACGCCGACGAATTGCTCGGCACGCTGGGCGATGACGTTGAGCTGATCGAATACTCGGACGCGCTGATCACCCCCGGTTTCGTCGACACCCATATCCACTTGCCGCAGACCGGCATGATCGGCTCCTATGGCGAGCAGTTGCTCGACTGGCTCAACACCTACACCTTCCCTTGCGAACGTCAGTTCGAGGATCCGACGCATTGTGCCGAGGTGGCTGACATTTTCCTCGCCGAGCTGCTGCGCAACGGCACCACCACCGCGCTGGTGTTCGGCAGTGTGCACAAACAATCGGTGGAAGCGCTGTTCAGTGCCGCCGAACGCCTGAACCTGCGGCTGATCGCGGGCAAAGTGATGATGGATCGCAACGCGCCGGACTACCTGACCGACACACCGGAATCCGGTTACGCCGACAGCAAGGCGCTGATCGAGCGCTGGCACGGCAGGGGTCGCCTGAGCTACGCCGTTACACCGCGCTTCGCGCCGACCAGCTCGTCGGAGCAACTGACGCTGGCCGGTCAGCTGCTGGGCGAATACCCCGGCCTGTACATGCAGACCCACATCAGCGAGAACCTTCAGGAAATCGAGTGGGTCAAGGCGCTGTTCCCGGAGCGCAAGCATTACCTGGACGTGTACGACCATTTCAACCTGCTGGGCGAGCGCTCTGTGTTTGCCCACGGCGTGCATCTGTGCGAAGAGCAATGCGCACGCCTGGGCGAGACCGGCTCGGCGATTGCCTTCTGCCCGACGTCCAATCTGTTTCTGGGCAGCGGCCTGTTCGATCTGGCCAAGGCTGAGCGGCATCACGTCAATGTCGGCCTGGGCACCGATGTGGGCGGCGGTACCAGCTTCTCGATCCTGCAAACACTCAACGAAGCGTACAAGGTCATGCAGCTGCAAGGCGCAAGGCTGACACCGTTCAAATCCCTGTACCTCGCCACCCTGGGCGGTGCCCGCGCGCTGCGCCTGGAAGACAAGATCGGCAGCCTGAAACCGGGCAATGAAGCCGACTTTGTGGTGCTGGATTACAACGCTACACCGCTGCTGTCCTATCGCCTCAAACAAGCCAAGGGCATCGAGGAAATCCTCTTCGTGCTCATGACCTTGGGCGACGACCGGGTGGTGCACCAGACCTGGTCAGCCGGCAGGCTTGTGCATCAGTGCGCTGACGCAGGCCTGCCGACCGGCGCCTGACCATAATCAGTCAGAAGGTGTCCGCCAGGCGCGTCACAAAGGCTTCCGGACGGTGCAGGTTGCCATAAGGGAACACCGTGCCACCTACCAGGCGGACCAGCTTGCCATCGCGACGTGCCGTCGCAATCATTTCGTCCAGCGTTGACCAGTGCGTGCCTACGGCATCGGAAAGCTGATGGTCCAGCCAGCGGTTGGAGAGCACGTAGCGCGCATCCACGCCTGACAGGTCGATGTCACTGCTTTTGGGCGTGGCGCGCCGCATGTACATCATGAACAGTTCGTCGAGCCCGGGGCGGCGGAATATCACCACCGACAGCCTGTCGATTCTGCAGACGACGTCGTCGATGACCTGATAACCCGCGTTGCGCAGGAGTTTCTCCATCAGGTTCTGCAAGGCGCGGCGGCCTCCCAACGCCGCCTTGTTGCTCAGCAACGCCGAGCGGAGGACCAGGTCCGACACACCTTCTGCGCCCAGATCGAAGTCGAAACGCAGGCAACCGGTCTGATTGAGCCGGGACCTGACGGTCAGCCTCAAGCGCCCGCCTCCCATGGCGACAGGCATGCGCTGATCGAGCAACAGCAGCGGGTCATTCAAACCGGCAAGCGGCGCTCTGGTCCCGCCATGCCAGGCGTCCAGCGTCGACCTGAGGGTCAACAGCCGGGCGCTGCTCAGGCGTGAGGTCGTGGGGTCGGCCATCGCGTACAGGCGCCGCCCGATCAGTCTGACGCTGTCAGGTGTAAAACCCGGCCTGGCCTGCTCGATGAGGCGGGTGATGGGCTCGCCGAACAATCCGCCCTGCAGCAGCCACTGTTCACCCTCGTAGCGGGCCAGACGCGGCTGACGGTGGATGTCCAGCTGCATCTCGTAGTTGATTGCATCGAAATCTTCAGCGCCCTGTTGTGGATGCTTGAGCAACACGCTGCGCTGACGAGGCTGTGCTCCGGCGGGCAGGATCTGATAGCTGCGACCGCCAATGCTCACCACTTCGGCCTGATCGCGGCCGGCCACCTGAAAAATCGGCAGTTCACCCTCAAGACGCTTGAGCACCGTCACCTCGCGTGGGGGCAACGCCCATGTCGGATCGAGCGGCGACGGATCGACCAGCGCTGCCAGCGCACCGCCCGGTGCCGCAGTCGCTGATCTGGAGGAGCCGGCAATCGGCAAGGTGGAGGACGTCGTTGCCGGCCATGTCACATAGGACGGGCCAGCCTGAACCGGTGCCTCTGCAAGAGTGGGCTGGACGCGCACCACGGGCACGGCAGGTGCGGGCCGTGTCGGCACGGCGGCGGCTGACACCTCAGGCCGGATTCCAGCCGCTGGCGCCTGAACCGGCTGACCCGCATTCAGCGGCGGCTGGCTGAGCAAACGGATCAGCTCGGAAGGTTCGCCGCCACCTGCCTTTCGATAGGCCAGCGCCCATTCCGGGACCGTGCCATGGGCCTGAAAATGGGTCGCCAGATCCAACTCCAGGCGGCGTTGACGGGGCTCTGGAAAATCGAACTGATCGAGAAACTGTCGTGCGTGATGCCTTGTGAAATGCGGGCTGGCGAGGCTGTCGGCAATAAGGGTTTCCGCGATACCGGACTTGACCCCGCCGCGCAGCCCCACGTCGGTGTGGTACTCCCAACTCCTGCCATTCCAGCGCACCGGCGGCTCGTAGCCATGGACACTGTTCTTCTTCAGCCGCAGCGTCTGTTCGCCGGGACGCCGGTAGACCGGATAATGCTTGCCGGCGTGCTCGATCCATAGTTGATCGGCGTACAGCCAGGTGCCTGCGTCCCAGCCCGTTTGAGCACGCGCAGGTCCGGTCGGCATCGGCGCGTCATAACCGACGAACGGCGGCAGCACATAGCGCCTGGCGGCGGCCATCGGCGGCGCGCTCGCCAGCTGCGACACCTGCCGCAGCCGGGTGCTGCGTCTGGCCAGCCGGGCCATGGTCGCCAGCGAGGCGCCGCCGGGGATGACCGTCAACAACACGTCCAGCGCACTGAGCGCCAGGCTGGCGCTGAACAAGACGCCCTCCATGCTATTGCCGCGCTCGAACGCCGCGGCGGCGCTCTGGCCGTCATCCCAGCCATCCTTGAGACTGATCAGGGTGCCCAGGCCAGGAATGAACGACAGCACCGCCTTGAGGTACATCAGATAGCGCAGGCTGCTCGCCAGCTTGTGCTGGCGGCGGATGTCCAGGGTACTGCGCGCCTCGGCGCGGCTCTGCGCCTGCAACAACCATTGCCGGTACTGAAATTGCTGCACGGTGACTTGCAGGTTCAACGCCTGACTGAACCCGATGAAGCCCTCGAAGCCCAGGCTCAAGGCTTGCTCGATAAAACTCTTGTGGCGGGCGGCGTCACTACCTTGTGCCACCCGTTCAGCCAGCCAGCCCACCATTCGGGGCCGGGCGATCAACCGCTGGAGCAGCCGCCGGCGAGCGTCGTCCAGGCTGCTCGCCTCGATCAGGCCGTGCTCGTCAGGGGCGTGGGGCAGATACAGCAGCACCGTGCCGCGCGTCAGCGATTCGATTGCGCACAGGCCACCCAATGCCTGCCCACTGCGCTCGCCACTCACCGACTGGCCAGGCTTGAACACCACCCAGTGAGTCTGGATGCCGGCGTCGAACTGCTGCTGCGCGTCGCGCATGGCGGCCGCCTGACACAACAACTGCCAGCCGGCTTCGCTCAGACGCCGACGGTGTCGGGCCACGTAGCCCTCCAGGACAATCCCCAGCTCATAGGGTTTGAGCAGCACTTCGTGGGCCAGTCGTTGCTCGGCGGTGTGGGCCGGTGGCAGGTTGAACGTGGCGGCCAGCTTCTCACGATAAACGCGCGCGACATCCAGGTCCGGAAGCGTCTTGATCAGGTAATCGACCGTCAGCCCGGCCGGCAGCGACTGAGCGCCCAGGGTCGTGAAGCGGGCGAAGCGCAGGCGCGCCACCTCCAGCTCGTTGTCCGGATCAACGTTGTAGCGGGCCAGTTGCGAGAGGCTGAAAGTAACGGTTGCCTGACTGGGTTGCCAGTTGCGTCCGGCCACCGGCATACCGAACTGCGGGTCGATGTCCACTTTGTCGTGAACGGTTTGCGGCAACTCCACACTGATCTGCTCGGTATCGAGCTTCACACCCAGATCGCGCTCCAGCCGCTCGTCGAGCCACTGTCGGGCCAGGGTGTCGAACGTTGGCAGGGTTCGCGCCAGGTGCTGTTCCAGAACGCCGGCCGCCGCATGAAAGTCCGCCAGTTGCCTGGCGTATTCCCCACGCACCACCGGCTCGGCGTCGAGCAGCCACTGCGGCATCTGATGAGCCATCAGCGCAGTGCGTTGTTGCTCGGCAAGCTGGTCGATAGCCTGATCCCGCGCCGGGTGATCAGGCCCGCACAGGTTGTCGGCCCACTGGGCGTAAAACCGCTCCAGCCGTTCGGCCGCCGGGTGCAGGTCGCTGACCGGCTCGCCGCGCATGGCGGCCAGCACAGAGCTGATCGCGTCGATCTGCGCCTGCACGCTATGGACCATCGCGGCACCCTCGATACGCTGCACGCGAACCTGCGTCACGTCGTCCATCGCCACGCCACGCTGCAGCGGACTGACGTGGCGCCACAGCGCAGTGTCCAGTCCCGAATTGAGGGTAAACCGCACCTGTTCGCACAGCGCGGCCAGACTGGAGAAGCGGGTCAGCCCGCCGCCTTTGCCAGGCAGGTAGAACAGCACCGGCAACGCGGCGGCGGGCGTGTGTAGCGACTGCGCCTGGGCGATGACCAAGGCACCGTCGAGGGCGACCGACTGGCTGCCGACCACCAGCGTCAGCCCCGCGCTAACAGGCAGCTCGGGATATTCAAGGGACGCCTGATCGCGCTTGGCGTCCAGCACCTGTTCGAGCCGCTGCAGATCGTCGGCGTCCACAGTGCCCTCGGCCTGTTGCAGTCGGGCTTCGTTCAACAGGTGGCGATGACGCCGCTCGATCAGCCCAGCCTTGCGCTGGGTCCAGAAATCGTCCGCCAGCCAACCCTTCTGTTGACGCAAGGCGGCCAGCATGGCGCTCATCGCCTGTTCATCGCCGTTCAACTGGTCGTACTGGCGACGGTAGCTTTCAAGCCGCTCGGCGTGCTCCTGCTCAGGGCCGATCCAGGCCTGGATACGCCGCACCAGATCGGCTTGCTTGCGCTCTGTGAGGTACACCGGCCAGGACGGCGCCAGACTGCCGAAGAACACCGCACGCGAATGGATTTCGGCATCGTGCGCCAATGCCTGATCCAGCGCCTGGCGCAGTGCCTGCGGCACCGGCTGCGCCAGACGTGCGCTGCACACTTCCCGGACCTGCTCCAGCGCCGCCGGGCCTGCGGCTTGCCAGGCAGATTCTTCCTGCTTCTGCAGCTCATCCAGGCTGCTTTGCATACTGACCAGACAAGGGTCCTGCGCGGCATCAAGGGTCTGCCCCTGCCACGCGAACGGCTGATCGAGCAGCTCGCCCAGCGCCTCATTCATCGTTTCCCGGTCGGGATACTCGACCAGCGTTGCTGCCTGATCAGGCATGAACACCACGCAGGGCCGCCCGCCGTCACCCTCGATCAGCAGCGCGTCGGCCAGTCGGCTCGATTGCGCTGCGCCGTGACGGCTGACCTGCACGCCTGTGCGGCGTTGCAACATTGCATCAACCATCGCCAGCCCCGCGTCGCTCAAGGCCAGGGTTGCCTGGCCCAATAGCGCCAGTTCAGTAAGGTATTGGCGCCGCAGGTCGGCAGCCACATGCAGACGCGCCGTGGTGAAGCCCGGCGCCAGCTGCTGCCACCAATGGGCAACGGCCTGCCGATGCCGATGCAGATGGGCTTCGTCGCAGGGAAGATCGGCCACCGGCGCCGGTGCGGCCTGGACCAGTTGCATGAGCGTGCCGCGGCAGCGTTCCAGGCTCCGACATGCCTGGTGCAAACGATTGAGTTGAACGGTGGGCGTCGCGCTGCCCGCCGTGCTGTAACGCAGGATGCTGGCCAACAATGGCGCAGCGGGCAACGCCGGCGGCCGCGAGGTGAACACTGTCATGAGGCACTCCATATTCGGGAACAAGATCCCTGGAGTGTGCTCGGCCCAGTGACGGCAGGCGGGTTACATAATTACTCAGCTGCCGCGATAGGTCGAATAGGCGAAGGGTGAAAGCAGAAGCGGCACGTGGTAATGCGCCTGACGCTCATCAAGCACAAAGCGAACGACCACTTCGTCGAGAAACCCCGCTGCCGAGTCGCCCGTGGCGTGTCCGGGTTGTCCCAGCCAGTACGCGCCGGCATGAAAATGCAGCTGATAGGTGCCTGATCGATACGCCGAACCTTGCAACAGCGGCTCGTCACAGCGCCCGTCGAAGTTGGTCAGCGCCTGCGCCACCGGCTCCAGACGCTGCTCCAGCACCCGGAACAGCTCGATACGGATGCCCGCTCCCGGGCAGCCGCGAACGGTGTCCAATACGTGTGTGGTCAAGCGTCCCATTTTCAGCGCCTCCAGTAGGAAAACTGTGTCAAAACGCACCATAAAAGCGCCGAGCGATGTGCGTGGATGGCCGATTAATACACTTTTCAAAATCCTTGTACACCCGCCGCACCGAAGCGGCGGATATCGCAGCGATTTTCCGGGATAACCTGACTGGTCAGGCAAGTTTCTTGCAGATGTTCCTGCGGGCCACATGAGGACACCCGTTGTGAGCGCTGACTACCCACGCGATCTGATCGGTTACGGCAACAACCCGCCCCACCCCAGGTGGCCGGGCGAGGCGCGCATTGCGTTGTCATTCGTGCTCAATTACGAGGAAGGCGGCGAACGCAACGTGCTACATGGTGACGGCGAATCCGAAGCCTTCCTGTCGGAAATGGTCGCCGCGCAGCCGTTGCAGGGCCAGCGCAACCTGAGCATGGAATCGCTGTATGAATACGGCAGCCGCGCCGGCGTGTGGCGGGTTCTGCGGCTGTTCAGACAGTTCGATATTCCGCTGACCATCTTTGCCGTGGCCATGGCCGCGCAACGGCATCCGGAGTTAATTCGCGCCATGGTCGCCGACGGTCATGAGATCTGCAGCCACGGCTACCGCTGGATCGATTACCAGAACATGGATGAAGCCCGGGAGCGCGAACACCTGCACGAGGCGATCCGCATCCTCACTGAAATTACCGGCCAACGCCCGCTGGGCTGGTACACCGGCCGCACCGGGCCGAATACGCGGCGACTGGTCATCGAAGAAGGCGGTTTTCTCTACGACAGCGACACCTACGACGATGACCTGCCTTACTGGGAACCGCACACGCCGACCGGCAAGCCGCATCTGGTGATTCCCTACACCCTGGACACCAACGACATGCGCTTTACTCAGGTGCAGGGTTTCAACAACGGCGAGCAGTTTTTCCAGTACCTCAAGGACGCCTTCGACGTGCTGTACGCCGAAGGCGGCGAGGCGCCGAAGATGCTCTCCATCGGTTTGCATTGCCGCCTGATCGGCCGCCCGGCCAGGCTCGCGGCGCTCAAGCGCTTCATCGAATACGCCAAGGGCCACGAACAGGTGTGGTTCACCCGTCGGGTCGATATCGCCCGCCACTGGCATCAGCATCATCCCCATAGCGCAGGAACCGGACAATGAACCCCTCCTCGCTCACCCGAGTGGCATTCATCGAAACCTTCGCCGACATCTACGAGCATTCGCCGTGGGTGGCCGAGCAGGCCTATGACATGGCCCCGCTCGCCGAGCTGGACGATATCGAAAAGCTGCACGAGCGAATGAGCCGGGTGTTGCTGAACGCGACGCCCGAACAGCAGCTGGCGCTGATCAACGCTCACCCGGACCTGGCCGGCAAGGCCGCGGTCCAGGGCGAACTGACCCAGGCCAGTACCGACGAACAGGCCGGCGCCGGTATTCATCTGTGCACGCCTGAGGAATTCCAGCGTTTCAATCGGCTGAACGAGGCCTACAAAGCTCGGTTCGGCTTCCCGTTCATCATGGCGGTCAAGGGCAGCGACCGGCACCGGATACTGGCGGCGTTCGAGCAACGTATGGCCCACAGCCCGGAAACCGAGTTCGCCTGCGCCCTGGCTGAAATCGACAAGATCGCGCTGTTCCGCTTGCAGGCGCTGCAAGAGAACGCATCCACTCCCCGTCCAGAAGGCAGACCCGCAGAATGAAAGAGTACGCCGCACCTTTCGAGAAGTTCGTGAACCTGGCCGATGCGCGCCTGGGCACCAGGATTCTGTCGGTGACCGATGACTGGTTCGCCGACGCCAACCGCCTGTTTCAGCCGACGCCGGCGGTGTGGAAAGAAGGCGTGTTCGATGACAACGGCAAGTGGATGGATGGCTGGGAATCGCGGCGCAAGCGCTTCGAAGGGTTCGACAGCGCGGTGATCAAGCTGGGGGTGGCCGGCGTCATCAAGGGCGTGGATATCGACACCTCGTTCTTTACCGGCAACTACCCGCCCTCGGCGTCGCTGGAAGCCTGCTTCCTGGCCTCGGGCGATCCGGACGAGCACACCGAGTGGACGCAAATCCTGCCGTCGGTGGAGCTACAGGGCAACAGCCATCACTACCATGAAATCGGCGCCGCTCAGCCGTTCAGCCACCTGCGTTTCAACATTTACCCGGACGGCGGCATCGCGCGTTTGCGCGTGCATGGCGTGCCTCATCGCGACTGGTCGAAGGTTGCCGACAACGAGCAGATCGACCTGGTGTCGGCGCTCAACGGCGGACGCTCGATTGCCTGCTCCGACGAGCATTACGGCAGCATGAGCAACATTCTCAATCCCGGTCGCGGCGTGAACATGGGCGACGGCTGGGAAACCGCGCGCCGCCGCACGCCGGGCAATGACTGGGTAATCGTCGCGCTGGGGCATGCCGGTGAAGTGGAAAAGGTCATCGTCGACACGCTGCACTTCAAGGGCAATTACCCCGACAGTTGCTCGATCCAGGGCGCGTTCGTCAAAGGCGGCACAGACAGCCAGATCGAAACCCAGAGCCTGTTCTGGCGCGAACTGCTGCCCAGCCAGAAACTGAGCATGCACGCCGAACATGAGTTCGCCGAACAGATAAAAGCCATCGGCCCGATCACCCACATCCGCCTGAACGTGTTTCCAGATGGTGGCGTGAGCCGGTTGCGGGTGTTGGGGAAGATTGCCCAGTAAAAGCGGCGCAGCTTCAGGATATCGAGCATGCGTTATTTGAATTTGAAAACAGAAGACCACCTATGCAAGCACTCACCCTCGAACCGCTGACCAAGGAAGCCTTCGCGCCGTTCGGTGACGTGATTGAGACCGCGGGCAGCGCGCATTTCATGATCAACAACGGCTCGACGCAGCGCTTCCATCGGCTGGCAGAGGTGGACACCGCGCTGCCGGACGACAAGGCGATCATCAGCATCTTCCGCGCCCAGGCGCTGCCGATGCCGTTGACCATCGCCATGCTTGAACGCCACCCCTTGGGCAGCCAGGCGTTCATTCCGTTGCTGGGCAACCGGTTCCTGATCGTGGTCGCTCCGGCGGGCGATGTACCGCAAGCCGGACTGACCCGCGCCTTCGTGTCCAACGGCCAGCAAGGCGTGAACTATCACCGTGGAGTCTGGCATCACCCGGTGCTGGCCCTGCAGGCGCAGGACGACTTTCTGGTGGTGGATCGCAGCGGCAGCGGCAACAACTGCGACGAGTATTTCTTCGCCGAACACCAGCGGATGCGACTCGACCCGGCGAGGGAAATCGCCGGGACGTTACTGTAGAAGGAAATCGGCGTGCAGGCACATTGGATGGAATGGCTGAATCTGGGCGTGCGCTGGATTCACATGATTGTCGGCGTGGCCTGGATCGGTGCGTCGTTCTACTTCGTCTGGCTGGAAAACAACCTCAACCGCAGCAACCCACGCGAAGGTTTGTCCGGCGACTTGTGGGCCATTCACGGCGGCGGCATCTATCACCTGGAGAAATACAAACTCGCGCCGCCGACCATGCCGGAGAACCTGCACTGGTTCAAATGGGAGGCTTATTCGACGTGGCTATCCGGCGTGGCGCTGTTGTGCGTGGTGTTTTACGCCAACCCGACGCTGTACCTGCTGGCGCCGGGCAGCTCGCTGAGTGGCATCGAAGGTGTGGGCATCGGCCTGGGCTCGCTGTTGGTCGGCTGGTTCGTCTACAGCATCTTGTGCGACTCGGCGCTGGGCAAGCGGCCGGCGTTGCTGGGTTTGCTTCTGTTCGTCCTGCTGGTCGCCGCCGCCTGGGCCTTCAGCCAGGTTTTCAGTGGTCGCGGCGCCTATCTGCATGTGGGCGCGATCATGGGCACCATCATGGTCGGCAACGTGTTCCGCATCATCATGCCCGCCCAACGCGCGCTGGTAGCCGCCATCGCCGAGAACCGCACACCGGACCCGAGCCTCCCGGCCAAGGGCCTGCTGCGTTCGCGGCACAACAACTATTTCACCCTGCCGGTGCTGTTCATCATGATCAGCAACCACTTTCCCAGCACCTACGGCAGCCAGTACAACTGGCTGATCCTGGCGGCCATTGCTGCGCTCGCGGTGCTGGTGCGCCACTACTTCAATACCCGGCACGACAGCCACCGTTTTGCCTGGACGCTGCCGGTCGCCGCGCTGGGCATGCTGTGCCTGGCTTACGTCACCGGTCCGGCGCAGCCGCCGTCCAGCGCGGCAGTCGGCATCCAGTATCAGCCGCTGCCGGGCACTGCGGTGGGCGGTTACCGGGCGGACGAGCCACGGCCCGAGCCGGTCGCGCCGTCTGTAGCCGCTGCGGCACCGGCCGTGGATTTCGCCCAGGTGCAGCAGGTCATACAGTTGCGTTGCACGGTCTGCCATTCGGCCAAACCCACCAGCTCACTGTTCAGCGCGGCCCCTGCCGGCGTGATGTTCGACAGCGCCGAACAGATTCGTCAGCAAGCGACACGTATCCAGGCCCAGGCGGTCACCTCGCAGATCATGCCGCTGGGCAATATCACCCAGATGACGATTCAGGAACGCGAACTGCTCGGCGCCTGGGTCGATCAGCACGGCAACAGCCGACAGTAACGGAGCCGGCGCCCTCTCGTGCGCCAGCGCCGGGCCTGTACGCCCTGTCCTGGAGCACTTGAGCCGGAACTGACAAGCCAGTATCCTCCGCCGCCGCTGTTGATCCGGGCCGTTTGCCCGGCATCCAGGAACCTGACCGAACGGTCGACTCATCGAGCGACCGATAACGCGTCCGTCTTGTTGAAAACATCTCCGTCATCGGCCGTTTTGCGGGCGGCCGAGGGGATATTTCGACCTAAAAACAGCACTTGGCTCAGCTCTTGCTATCTGCAGGATAGTTGACCGAACAGACAATTTATTACAGCGGGACAAGCGCCGAATAAAGAGCGCCCTCCCACGACCTTATCGAGACCAGGGGAGCATCACATGAAACGCACTTTTTCCAGCGTGTTGTTGGCGGGAAGTCTGCTGGCGGCCGGGCCGGCACTGGCCGAGGGCCTGTTCCAATGGCAGAGCAACAGCCTGACCTACCTCAACGGCCGGGACTTTACGGTCAACCCGCACATCCAGCAGACGTTCACCTTCGAACACGCCGACGCCTGGAAGTATGGCGACAACTTCCTGTTCGTCGACAAAATCTTCTACAACGGCAAGCCTGACGCCGCTGCGGGCAACAACACCTATTACGGTGAGTTCTCGCCGCGTCTGTCGATGGGCAAGATCTTCGGCCAGAAATTCGAGTTCGGTCCGATCAAGGACGTGCTGCTGGCCGCCACTTACGAGTTCGGCGAAGGCGACAACGAGTCGTACTTGATCGGTCCGGGCTTCGATCTGGACATTCCCGGCTTCGACTACTTCCAGCTCAACTTCTACCAGCGCCACACCGAAGGCAGCCGTGCCGGCGACAACGTCTGGCAGATCACGCCGGTGTGGTCCTACACCATTCCGGTGGGCAAGTCGGACATCCTGATCGATGGTTTCATGGACTGGGTCGTGGACAACGACAGCAACTCCCGTGGCACTTACCACGCCAACCTGCACTTCAACCCGCAGATCAAATACGACCTGGGCAAGGCGCTGAGCCTGCAGGATCGTCAGCTGTACGTCGGTATCGAATACGACTACTGGAGCGACAAGTACGGCATCAAGGACACCGCCGCCTTCGACACCAACCAGAACACCGCCAGCCTGTTGGTCAAAGTGTTCTTCTAAGTCGCTTGCGGAACAAAAAAAGGGGCGCTATCAAGCGCCCCTTTTTTGTGTCCGCCGGCAGATCACGCCCTGGCGCTTTTCCACATTTTGCTCGCCAGGGTGAACACCAGCACCAGCAAGCCGCCGGCAATGATCCCCGCCACTGCATCGAGTAACGTCGGGACAATGACCGCCACGGCACCGACAGCGCCGGAAGCGGCTGCGGTCATGCCGTCAACCAAGTGATGCAGGAACGGCATGCCGTGAACCAGAATGCCGCCGCCGACCATGAACATCGCTGCCGTGCCCAGGATCGACAACACCTTCATCAGCACCGGAGCCAGCCATAGCAGGCCGTTGCCGATGGCCTGGGACACTGAACCTGCTTTCTTCTTCAGGTACAGGCCCAGATCGTCCAGTTTGACGATGCCGGCCACCAGCCCATAGACGCCGACCGTGATCAGCAGCGCGACGATGACCAGCACGCCGACCTGATCCAGAAACGGCCTGGCCGATACCACGCCCAGCGCCAGCACGATGATTTCTGCCGACAGGATGAAGTCGGTGCGGATCGCGCCCTTGATGCGCTCGTTCTCGAACGCCACCATGTCGACCGTCTCGTCGGCGGCGACCTTCTTGCGCTCTTCATGCTCGGCGTCGGTTTCCGGGTGCAGCCACTTGTGAGCAATTTTCTCGAAGCCTTCAAAACACAGGAACGCGCCGCCGATCATCAGCAGCGGCGTGATCAGCCACGGGACAAAAGCGCTGATCAGCAGCGCGGCCGGCACCAGGATCGCTTTGTTGAGCAGCGACCCCTTGGCCACGGCCCACACCACCGGCAATTCCCGGTCTGCCGTCACGCCGGTCACTTGCTGGGCATTGAGCGCCAGGTCATCGCCCAGCACACCGGCAGTCTTCTTGGTCGCAAGCGCCACGTCGTCCAGCAGCGTTGCAATGTCATCCAACAGGGTCAGCAAACTTCCAGCAGCCAAAATGAATATCCTTGAAAGAAATGAAACATGAATGGCGTGTATTGAATCACAGCCCGTAGCCCGGTGGCGTGACAAGGTATGACCAGCGGGCGGGGGAATGGTTTGGCTGCGCTGCAGGAGCCGAAGCAGCGACTTGGTAGCCTGATTTGGGTGGGACGCTGTTTTACTGCCGCTGCGCGGCAGATCGCGAGCAAGCTCGCTCCCACAGGTTGCGACGTTTCAGTAGGAGCGGACCCGGTGCTACTATGCGCCACCGCCGTGCAGGCAAGGGATGACCGGTCATGAGCAGTATCCGCGAGCGCAACATGCAACTCATCTTGCGCGCCGCCAGTGAAGAATTCGCCGATAAAGGCTTCGCCGCCACCAAGACCGGTGACATCGCGGCGAGGGCCGGGCTGCCCAAGCCCAACGTCTATTACTACTTCAAGTCCAAGGAAAACCTCTATCGCGAGGTGCTGGAAAGCATCATCGAACCGATCCTGCGCGCCTCAAAGCCGTTCAACCCGCAAGGGGTCCCTGCCGAGGTGCTGAGCAGCTACATTCGCGCCAAGATCCGGATCTCCCGCGACCTGCCCTTCGCCTCCAAGGTCTTTGCCAGCGAAATCATGCATGGCGCACCGCACCTCACGCCTGAGCAGATCGAACACCTCAACGGCCAGGCCAGGCACAACATCGAGTGCATTCAGGCCTGGATCGACAGCGGCCAGATCGCCCCGCTGGACCCGCATCACCTGATGTTCACCATCTGGGCCGCGACCCAGACCTACGCCGACTTCGACTGGCAGATCTCCACGGTCACCGGCAAACAGCGGCTGGACGACGCCGATTACGAGGCCGCAACCCGGACGATCCTGCGGCTGGTACTCAAAGGCTGCGAGCCCGACTGAAAACCGAATCGCAGAAAGCAAAAAACCCGCCGAAGCGGGTCGTTTTGCGTACATGACCATCCCAACATCCTGTCGGCTGCCTCCTGGCAATGGTCGATCATCCCTGACCACCACAACGATCCTTCGTTGCAGCTGTTGAATTGGATCCTACGCCCAGACACCAGCCCGGCAAATAGCAATTGGCTTGAGTTGCTGTAAGCATTCGCCTACATCCAAAGACAGCTGTAAATAAACGTGACTCAGGTCTCAGGTTTGGTCATCTTGCGCCGAGACGCTATGAAGAAGAACCGGAAACGGCGTTCGCGTCGTTCAGCATTCGTAAAACAAAAATAATGACATCGGGGTGTAGATCATGAACATGCGCAGTCTGTCCATCAGCCGTCGGTTGTGGCTGATCCTTATCGTTTCTGTGCTGATGCTGTTTGTTCTGGCCGCCGCCATGCTCAAGCAGATCCACGACGATCTGTACCAGGCCAAGGCCGAGAAGACCATGCACGTCGTACAGACCGTCAGCGGTGTGCTTTCGTATTATCAGGGCCTGGAAGCGGCCGGTTCGCTGACCCGCGAAGCGGCGCAACAGCAGGCGCTCAAGGAAATTCGCGTACTGCGCTACGGCCAGGGCGATTATTTCTGGATCAACGACCTGCGGCCGGTGATGGTCATGCACCCCACCAACCCCAAGCTCGAAGGCCAGGACCTGTCCGCCATCCGCGATCCGGACGGCTTTGCGGTGTTCAACGAAATGGTCACCGTTGCCAAGAGCCAGGGCGCCGGAATGGTCAATTATCGCTGGCCCAAGCCTGGCGCCAGCGAGCCGGTGAAAAAAACCTCTTACGTGCAACTGTTCCAGCCATGGGGCTGGATTCTGGGTTCCGGGGTCTACGTGGACGACGTGGCAGTCGAATTCCGGCAGCAGATGTTCATCGCCTTGATCTACAGCGCCGGGATCGTGCTGGTGCTGGTAGTGCTGCTGAGCCTGATCGTGCGCAGCATCGTGTTGCCGCTGCGCCAGACGGTGCAGGCCATGGCCAACATTTCCAGCGGCGAAAGCGACCTGACCCGAAGCCTTGAAACACGAGGCAACGATGAAGTTGCCGAACTGGCACGGCATTTCAATGCTTTCGTCGCCAAGCTACGCAACGTCGTGGGCCAGTTGCAAACATCGGCAGTCGGGCTTGCCCAGGCGTCCACGGAGCTGGGGCACGACGCCGAACAGGCCCAATCACGCAGCCAGCAGCAATCGCAACAGATGGATCTGGTGGCCACCGCCGTCAATGAAGTGACCTATGGCGTGCAGGATGTGGCCAAGAACGCCGAACATGCGGCCAGCGAAATGCGCGACGCCGAATCCCAGGCGCAGCAGGGGCAGATCAACATCGATAACAGCCTCAAACAGATCGGCCACCTGTCCGGCACCATCGGCCAGGCGGTCGAGGTGATGCAGACCCTGGCCAGCGAAAGCACTCAGATCGGCAGCGTGCTGGAAGTGATCAGCTCGATTGCCGAGCAGACCAACCTGCTGGCCCTCAACGCCGCCATCGAAGCGGCCCGCGCCGGCGAACAGGGTCGCGGCTTTGCGGTGGTGGCCGACGAAGTTCGCCTGCTCGCCCAGCGCACCCAGAAATCCACGGCGGAAATCCAGGGCATGATCGAGCGCCTGCAACGGCATACGGATGCGGCGGTCAAGGTGATCGGCGACAGCAGTCGTTCTTCGCAACTGACCATCGAGCAGGCCAACCAGGCCGGCCAGAGCCTGTCTTCCATCAGCCAGGCGCTGCGCAACCTCAACAGCCTGAACGCGTCTATCGCCAGCGCGACCTTGCAGCAGTCGCATGTGGTGGAAGACATCAACCAGAACGTGACCCAGGCCGCGCAGCTGTCGCAAAGCACCGCGCTGGCTGCCGAGCAATCGACCGGAGCCAGCCAGCATCTGCGCCATCTGAGTGAACAGCTGAACGGCCTGCTGAAACAATTCCGCGTCTAGAGTGCCCATACGACGGCCTGCACGGAACCTCGTTCGGGCCGCGTTGCCAGAGGCCTATCCACTTACATCGCAGGGGGTCACATGCGCACACTGGAACTGGCGGGCAGGACCGTGCCGGTGCTGGGTCAAGGCACCTGGCACATGGGCGAAAAAGGCCATCAGCGTTCGGCGGAAATCGCCGGGCTGTGCCTGGGCATCGAGCAGGGTCTGACACTGATCGACACGGCTGAAATGTATGCCGACGGCGGTGCTGAAGAAATCGTCGGCCAGGCCATCGCCGGGCAGCGGGACAAGGTGTTCATCGTCAGCAAGGTCTATCCGCACAACGCCAGCCGCAAGGCGATGCCGGTGGCGTGCGAGGCAAGCTTGCGGCGGATGAATACGGATTACATCGATCTTTATCTGTTGCATTGGCCGGGACAACACCCGCTGGACGAGACCGTCGAAGCGTTCGAGCGACTGCGTGAAGCGGGCAAGATCGGCCGTTGGGGGGTCTCCAATTTCGATGTCTCGGACATGATGGAGCTGGACAACCCCGACTGCGCTACCAATCAGGTGTTGTACAACCCGGAGCAGCGTGGGATCGAGTTCGATCTGCTGCCATGGGCGGCCAACCGGCATTTGCCGATGATGGCCTATTGTCCGATTGGTCAGGCGGGAAATCTGCTGTATCACCCGGCGCTGCAGGAAGTCGCGCAGCGGCATGGCGCTACGCCGGCGCAGATTTGTCTGGCCTGGGTGTTGCGCCAGGAGAATATGATCGCGATTCCGAAGGCGACCAATCCGGAGCATATTCGTTTGAATGTGGCGGCAACGGGGATTGAGTTGACGCCTCAGGATCTGGGGGATCTTGACCGGGCATGGCCTGCGCCTTCGAGGAAAATGCGTTTGGCGATGGTGTAAGGGTTTGCGGGCCACAGCTGTTTGCGTGCGGCTGATAGTGGTGTTGCCTTGAACGGCCCCGTTGAGAGATTTTTGGTTGAAGCCAGCTTGCTGGCGAAGGCGGATGCTGGTGGTGGGCATATCCGTTACCGGGTCGCCTGATCGTCTGGTTCCGGCGCCAAATCCAGCGGCTCCTGCACGCTCGGACCTGCGGCCGGCACACTTGCTGGCGAAGGCGGCCTTGCGGTCTAGGGGCATATCCATTGTCAGGGTGCCTGATCGTTTGGTTCCGGCCCTTACGGCCGGGTCACTTTCCTTTCGGGGAAAGTAACCAAAGCCACTGCTCCTGGTTTGGCCCCGCCTGTCGGCGGGGTTCCCTCACTGCGGTGCCGCTCCACCGGGCCGCGCTGAAAGGGCCGTCCCGGCCCACAGCGCTGGCTCGGCATCCCTGCCTCGCTCCCCGGTTCCGCGACACCTCCGTTCGGCCTGCACCCAAGTCGCGATGGGCGGCGCCTGGGAGATTTGTGGAGAAGAGCAAAAGCTTTGGCTTTTTGCTTTTAAACCACGATGGCCCAGTCACCGCCGTACGCGACGTGTGGAGGCCGAGTGGAGGCATTGCGCAGGGGGAAACGAGGCAGGGAGGCCGAGTGAGTGCTGCGGGCCGGGACGGCCCTTTGCAGCACGGCCCCCGGAGCAATGCCGGAGCGAGGGAACCCCGCCGACAGGCGGGGCCGGAACCAGGAGCAATGCCTTTGCTTACTTTGGGCGAAACCAAAGTAAGCCGGCCGTAAGGGCCGGAACCAAACAATCAGGCAACCTGGTAACGGATATACCCCCAAACCCAGCGGGTCCGATACGCTCGGACCTGCGGCCGACATACTTGCAGGAGCCAGCCTGCTAACGAAGGCGACCTGACGGTTTGGGGCATATCCATCATCAGTTTGCCTTGTGTTCAGGTTCCTCCCCGCAAGGGCCGTGCCTCATTCGGTCGGATCAGGCGGCACGTCACCCTCGCCGCTGGTGTCGATACTGACCACCACCGACATCCCAGGCCGCAAGCGATCCAGCTCGGGCTGATCGGCATCGACGATGATCCGCACCGGTATCCTCTGAGAGATTTTCACAAAGTTGCCGGTCGCATTGTCTGCCGGCATCACACTGAACTCCGAACCGGTCGCCGGTGAGATGCGTTGTACGCGGCCGTGCATCTTGAAGTGATTCAGCGCATCGACCGTAAAGCTCACCGGCTGCCCCAAACGCACGTCGGCCATTTGGGTTTCCTTCATATTGGCAACGATCCACAACCGCTTGGGCACCAGCGCCATCAGTTGCGCGCCGGAATTGACATAGGCGCCCAGCCGCACGCCGATCTGCCCCAACTGACCATCGCGAGGCGCGGTGATGCGGGTGTTGTCCAGATCGATGCGCGCCAGTTCGATGGCCGCCTCGGCATTGGCGACCGAGGCTTGCAGCGAGCCGCGGTTGACGATCACGGTTTGCAGGTCTTCCCGCGCGATCAGCACTGCGGCCCTGGCTTCGGCCACCGCGGCAGTGGCTTGAGCGTCGGCGGCGAGCGCGACGTCCAGCTCGCTTTTCGACACCGAACCGTCGGTAACCAAGGCCTTGCTGCGCCGCAGGTCAGCAGCGCTCTTGCGGCCCTGGGCGATGCTGTTTTGCAGCTCGGCCTCACGCTGGGCAATGGTCGCCTCGGCACTGCGCCGCTGCTGCAGATTGTTGGCCAGCGAAGCCTTCTCCACCGCCAGTTGCGCCAGCGCCTGATCCAGCCGCTGGCGGTAGATGCGGTCGTCCAGACGCACCAGCAGGTCGCCGGCCTTGACGAACTGGAAGTCTTGCACCGGCACTTCATGCACATACCCGCTCAGTTGCGGCCCGATCACGGTGGTCTGGCCGTGTACCTGAGCGTTTTCGGTGCTCTCGATGGGGCTGCCGAACGGCGGCAGTTGCCAGGCGTACAGCACGATCAGCACGCCGATCAGGGCAATGCCGGCGAAAATGGCCGAAGAAACCACTCGCGTGCGCAGCGGGCGCGGCTGGCTGGTGACCGGCGATTTGAGTGGGGCCGGCGGTGGGCCGTCGCTGGCGCTGCGGGTCGGGTTGCTGTCGGAAGAGGTCGGTTCGGTCATGAAGTTCGGGCACCGCTGTGGGGTACTGAAGGCGGAGCCGACGGCGCGACAGGCGCCAGCGGCAGAGGCTGGGTGGTCATTTTAAGCCAAAGCACTCGCGCTGAAATCCAGATCATGGTCAGCACGGCGATCAAGGCGATCAGCATGAATACATCGTTGTAGGCCAGCACGTTGGCTTCGCGGGTCGCGGCACTGGCCAGGGCGCGCACGCCTTGCGTGTTGCGCAGCGCGGGGTCGGCAATGGTTGAGCTGTACGCGGCGCTGTAGCTCTGGATGCGTGCCTGTACCAGCGGGTCGATCAGGGTCAAGTGCTCGACGATGTGGCTGGAGTGGAATTTCTCGCGCACGATCTGAAACGTGCCAAGGGCCGCCGATCCGATCAGTCCGCCCAGGTTCTGAGTGATCCCGAACAGCACCGAAAAGCTCACCATGTTGCGCGGGTTGGCCAGCACCCCGCTGATGCCCAGCACCAGGGTCGGGCCGAGAAAGAAGGTGCCGCCGAAGGCCAGCAGGAATTGACTCAGGTACATGTTGGATTGACGGGTCAGGTTGGTCGAGCCGCTGTCCATCCAGGCTCCGGCCGCCATCATGGCCAGGGAAATGAGCAGTGGCTTGATCAGGTGCGCCGGGTTGATGGTCAGCGCGCTGGTAACCAGCCCGCAGATACTGCCCAACAGCATGACCAGATACAGGGTATGCAATTGCTCGCTGCCCATGTTCAGCGCCTGGAGAAAGGCGACCGCGCCCACCGATTGCTCCGACAGCACGACGCGGAACAGTATCACCGCCAGCGCCAGACGCAGGATCGCCCCGCTGCCCAGCCAGCGCGTAATCAACAGCGGGTTGCTGCGATTGTGTTCGATGGCCAGGCCCGCGCAGATCAGTACGATGGACGCCGCCGAGGCCAGGCCGATCCAGTCGGCCTCCAGCCACCATTCGATCCGCCCCAGCGAGAGCACCGCGCACAACAGTGCAAAGCCGCTGGCGAGCAGGCCGAAGGTGAGGAAGTCGAGTTTTTCGAAGGCCTTGAAGCGATCGCCCGGCGGCAGCTTGAGCAATAGCACGCACCCCAGCGACAGCAGTGCCATGCCCAACTCGAACAGATACAGCCCGCGCCACTCGGCGATCTGCAACAGATCCTCGGAGACCAGCCTGGCCAGCGGCGTCGCCAGCTGCGCGGTGCCCAGCCCCAGCACCAGCGCCTTCATCCGCCATTTCTGCGGGAACGCCTGGATCATGTAGTACAGGCCCAAGGTACTGAGCGCCGCGCCGACCATGCCGTGGGCAGCGCGCACCGCAATGGCGGACTCGATGTCATTGACGAACAGGTGCGCCAGGGTCACCAGTACATACAGGACCAGAAACAGCTCGGTGAACGTGCGCAGCCCGAACTGCTGGCGAAATTTCACCAGCAGCAGGTTCATCGATAGATTGGTCATGAAGTAGGCAGCAGGCAGCCAGGCGATATCCACCGAGGTGGCGCCCAGCGCGCCTTGCAGGTAGGGCAGATTGGCGACCACCAGCGCGTTGCCCAGCCCACCGGTGAGCGCAACGATGACGCCGATGATGGCGAACGCCCAGCGCTTGCCGGTCGAATGCAGCGGTGTAGACGGCGAGCCGGGCATTACCGGGCGTTCGTGGGGAGCCCACTCGCGCGGCGCGTACTTGTCAGTCATGGGGCGTATCAATCATGGGCGCAGCCTGAAGAATTCACATGTGTGACAGCAAGGACCGCCAGAATACTCGTCACCTTCTGCTCAGGCATCGCGCCGACAAGCCCCGCCCAGCGAAACGCTGGCCTGTCCGATGGGTCAAGAACGCAGTTTTGCTTTGCAGATTTGCACTGCTAGGATCAGTTGCGTATCCGGCGAACACTAGAATAACAAGCGAACATGAACAAGGAGTTCAGCATGAGTTCACAGGTCTTACCCGCCTTATCGCTACGCCAGCCAGCCAACGCCACCGTGCTGGCCGAGGTTCGCAACCATATCGGCCACCTGACCCTCAATCGCCCCGCCGGGCTCAATGCCCTGGATCTGGAGATGATCCGCGCCTTGACGCGCCAGCTCAGCCGATGGGCCGAGGATGATGCGGTGTATGCGGTGGTACTGCGCGGCGCGGGTGACAAGGCCTTCTGTGCCGGAGGTGACATTCGTGCGCTGTATCGATCCTGGCGGCAACCCGGTCATGCGCCGGGCGACGAACCGCTGCATCACACCTTTTTTGCCGAGGAATACGCGCTGGATCTGATGCTGCACCATTACCGCAAACCCGTGCTGGCGCTGATGGACGGCCTGGTGCTGGGCGGCGGCATGGGACTGGTGCAAAGCGCCGATCTGCGGGTGGTCACCGAGCGCAGCCGGCTGGGCATGCCGGAAGTCGCCATCGGCTATTTCCCGGATGTCGGCGCCAGTCACTTCCTGTCCAGGCTGCCCGGCGAACTGGGCATTTACCTGGCCCTGAGCGGCGCGCAGATCGGTGCGGCCGACGCGCTGTATTGCGGGCTTGCCGACTGGGCGATGGACAGCGCATTGCTCGGTCGCCTGGACCATATGCTCGATCACCTGAAATGGAAGTCCACGCCGCTCAAGGATCTGCAAGGTGCGATGGCGAGGCTGGCCCGGCAGAACCTGCCTTCCCCGCCGCTGGCCCAGCTGCGCCCGGCCATCGACCACTTCTTTGCCCTGCCGGACATCGCGAGCATCATTGAACAGCTCGAGCAGGTCAACGTGGCGGACACTCACTCCTGGGCGCTGGACACGACCAAGCGCATGCGCGGCCATTCGCCTCTGGCCATGGCCGTAACGCTGGAGATGCTCAGGCGCGGGCGGCACCTGGCGTTGCCGGCCTGTTTCGACATGGAACTGCACCTGGACCGCCAGTGGTTCGAGCAGGGCGACTTTCTCGAGGGTGTGCGCGCCCTCATCATCGACAAGGACAAGAAGCCGCACTGGAAACATGCCCGCCCGCAGGACGTTCTTGCGGCCGACGTGCAGGGTTTCTTCAGCGGCCTGGAGGTTGAGACATGCAAGATATCGAACTGAACCAAGAGCAGGTGATGATCCGCGACATGGCACGCGACTTCGCCCGAAACGAAATCGCGCCCCACGCCCAGGCCTGGGAAAAAGCCGGCTGGATCGACGATGCGCTCGTGACGAAGATGGGTGAGCTGGGGCTCTTGGGCATGATCGTGCCCGAGCAATGGGGCGGCACTTATATCGATTACGTGGCCTATGCCCTGGCCGTCGAGGAAGTGTCTGCCGCCGACGCCGCCACCGGCACACTGATGAGTGTTCACAGTTCGGTAGGCTGCGGCCCGATCCTCAATTACGGCAGTGAAGAGCAAAAACACGCCTGGCTGGAGAAGCTGGCCAGCGGCAAGGCCATCGGTTGCTTTTGCCTGACCGAGCCCCATGCCGGTTCCGAGGCGCATAACCTGCGCACCCGCGCCGAACGGCAGGGCGATGAATGGGTGATCAACGGTGCCAAGCAGTTTGTCAGCAACGGCAAGCGCGCCCAACTGGCCATCGTGTTTGCGGTAACCGACCCGGAGCTGGGCAAGAAAGGCCTCTCGGCGTTTCTGGTGCCCACTGACAACCCGGGGTTCACCGTGGACCGCAGCGAACACAAGATGGGCATTCGCGCCTCCGACACCTGCGCCGTTACGCTGAATGACTGCCGCATTCCGGCGGCCAATCTGCTGGGTGAACGGGGCAAGGGGCTGGCCATCGCCCTGTCGAACCTTGAAGGCGGCCGCATCGGCATTGCCGCCCAGGCGCTGGGCATCGCTCGCGCAGCCTTTGAGGCCGCGCTGGCTTATGCCCGCGAACGGGTGCAGTTCGACAAACCGATCATCGAGCACCAGAGCATCGCCAACCTGCTGGCCGACATGCATACCCGCATCAACGCGAGCCGATTGCTGGTGCTGCACGCCGCGCGGCTGCGCAGTGCCGGCCTGCCCTGTCTGTCGGAAGCTTCCCAGGCCAAGCTGTTCGCGTCCGAAATGGCCGAGAAAGTGTGCTCTAAGGCGATCCAGATCCATGGCGGTTACGGTTACCTGGAAGACTATCCGGTGGAGCGCTACTACCGGGATGCACGGATTACCCAGATCTACGAAGGGTCCAGCGAAATCCAGCGGCTGCTGATCGCCAGGGAACTGCGCAACTATCTGGTTTGAGTGGCAGAACCCGTTTCGCTCACGCAGATTCGCCTTGCCCCGTAGGCGCTTGCCCGCGACTGCCATCCCGCCGTCGCCAGCAAGCGCCTCTCACGGCTACGGAACCACTTAGCGTCTAGCGGCGAACCGCTCGCGTCCCAGCAGCGTCACCAGCAGTGCGACCGAGTCGGCGTTGCTGAGGATGACCTGGGCGCGTTTTCCCGGGTCGGCGTAGAACACATCCCTCGCCTGCTCCAGATTGCGCTTGCCGGTTATGCGCAGGATCGTCTGTTTGCCATCACCGTCGGTGCGCCGCAGGTCGCGCCACAACCCTTCTTCCAACTGCTTGAACAGCTGACTGCGGTCGGTGTTGTAAGACAGGATTTTCTGTTGCTGAGCCACCTGCTCGGTCTTGACCCGCAACCGGTAACCGGGCGTGTCCTCCAGCAGATCGAGGAACGGCGCGAAGGAGTCCACATAGGCGATGTCGTCGGTATTCAACACCTGATGGGACAACTCGTGGATCAGGATCGCCGCATGGTAATGGGAGGCGTAGTTGAAGGAGCCCGCGCGCTGGACCCGGGTTTTCAAGCGAAACACCGGAGGCCTGAAGAACCGTTCGGTCAGGTAGATCCGCTTGAACGGATCTCTGTCGAAGGTGAACGCATTTGACGGCTCGTGGCCGCGTCGGTTGGTGCCCACCACATAACGCTGAGAATCGATGGGCGACAGCGACGGGTGCATCAGTTCTTCATAAAGCTTGGTCACTGCCTGCTTGATCGAGTCGTACAGACCGGCCTGCGGGGTCCGTTGGGAAAAGAATTCGCTGACGATATGCTGCGCCCTGGAATCGAGGGCGTTGAGCGGCGGCCGCAGCGTCAGGTTGTCCAGGCAGTTTTCCAGGTAGAAGCGCGCCTGGGCATGGCCTTCTTCGATAAATTCGGCCCAGGCTCTGGAGACATGCCGAATCTCCGGCATGCCGGCGGCTTCCACCATGAGAATCTCGTTGGCGTCGGTGTCGACCAGCGAGCCTTTTATCCGGCTGACCACCCCGCCGCCGCCGCGCAGGCCGGTGTCGAGGTCGAGCACCCACTTCTGGTCCTCGCCCAGTTTGACCGCCGGCCCGCGCACGTTGTCGCTGACGATGTACCAGCGGTTGCGGTCGTAATTGAGTTCATAAACTGCCCCCGAGACCGCCACGTACACCCGCCCGTTCGCGTCATCCCGATAGGTGTTGAACAGCTCGTTCTTGCGCATATTCTTGAGCGCGACATCATGCGCTTCAAAGGCACGCAACCGGCTTCTGAGTTCCGGCGTGAGTGCGCCCTTGCTCCATGAAAATTCAACGAAGGGCGTAAGCTCCACGGGGTGCGGCGCCCCGCTGGGGACCGGGTCTTCATGCACGAGTTCTCGGGAAGTGATCAACATGCTCACTGCCGCAGTGAACTCGGTAAGCGCCTTGCCCCAGCGACGCTCGCCGGCCGCTGCAGCCGACGCGTTGAACAGCCCCTGGCTTTGCCAGATCCCGACCAGAGCCCCCAGCCGGCCGGGCATGAACGCCAGCATCTGCTCGACACCCAGGCTGAACAGATAATGAGAAGACCTCTTCCACTCTTGATCGTTGGTCACGACTTTGCGGCCGATTCGCCACATGAACGTGGCGACCATGCCTTTGAATAAAAGCTCCAGGGCGTTGCCTTCGTCGGGCTCGATTCGAAGCGTAACCGGCCCCGGTCGATTCAGCGGAATATCGAGCGATGACTCCGTGCTGAACGGCAGGTGCGGCTCCTGGAAACCGCCGTGGTCATAGATTTTGCGCACGCTCTTGTCGAGGCGTTCAAGCACATAGGCCTGGAGCGTCGGCGACGTGTGGATGTCATTCAAAAGCGCAGCCTTGTCGGGGTACTCCTTGAATACGAAGTCTCCCAGCAGGGAATACAGCACCCATGGCCCGGGGTTCGGCTCGGCCGGGGCGATGACGTAGGTGCCCATCACCGCTGCGGGTTTCCAGCCGTGCCGTGCCGGCGAGAGGAGCAAGGGACTTATGATCGCGTGATACCCGCCCACCGGCAGGCGAGCGATGCCGTCCGGCATTTCCAGGATCGCACCGACCAGACGACAGGCCTCGGCACTCAACCCGCCCTGCATTTTCAGCACCATCGCCCGGAGCACGTCCAGCGTCGGCATTTGCTCGGCGAATCGCCGCTGCCGCAGGGCGTAGGTCGGATTGTCCTCGGTGAAAGCCGCTTGCAGCAGGTCCAGGTATCCGGTCGCCACATCCAGTGATCGCACCATGCCGCGCAGGTACAGCGGCGTCAGCAAGGGACTGGCCGCTGAGCCATCGGCCATCCTGACCGACAAGGTACCCTCCTGCACCGCGTAGAAGCGATTGACCGCAAACCCCGTCAGACTCTCTGCCGCCTGGGACGTCGCCGCCGGTAGCGACTGCGGGATGTCGCCGGGAGCAACGGGCGCCGCCACGTAATGGGTCAGCGTCACGTTGATGCTGTCCGGGTCCAGCTCCAGCTCGGGAAAGTCGGTCTTGAGCTTTTCCGACACCAGTCGGCGGGAATAGTCATGCAGAGTAGGGATATTGAACAGGAAATCCTCCTGCAGTCCGCAGGCCACGTAGAAGCGCTGCAGGCCGATCAACAGCTTGGCCTGGTCCAGCGGCGAGGCCTCGCTGACCCAGCTCGGCACAATGGTGATGTCAACGATGGTCTGGATTGCCGCCCTGAGTCCATTGAGGATCTTGCGGTTGATATCGCTGTATTCGGCAGCATCGAGCAGGTTACTGAAGATCGAATGGCTCAGGCGCCAGGCGGTTGCGTCCCGATAGGCGCACAGTGTTCCCAGCACCCGACGTTGATCCTCACTCGCCAACTGCGCCTCGAAGAAATCAGCCTCGATTTCTCGCAATATCACGCGCACCACCGGGGAATGGTGATTGGCAAGATAATCCTCAAGCTTGGTGCGGTCCGCTTCGGACAGCAGATCGAGGACCTGCTCGCACTGGTCGACCCGACTCAATCGCGCAAGAATCTGGGATTCGATACGGGAGATGGAATCGAAGTCACCAATGCCCAGGCCCACCGCCCACATGACGTAGCGGTCATCAATGTCGGGGTTGTGCAGCACGAATGCATTGTTCAAGAACAGCGGTGCCTGACCCAGATCGAAGCTCAGGGCCACGGCATAGGTATCCACGCGCTCGGCGCCCAAGGCCTCGCGTAACGAAGCCTGTGGTCGGTCCAGCACTTGCTGAACCATGTCCAGTGCGGCAGCTGCAACGTTTTGCAGGCGTCTTTCAATGGTGACTTCCAGGCGCAAGGCGTTCTCCCGGACTCGCCTGGACAGCGCAGCGGGCCTGATCTGCGTATCGACCCGGCGCCAGGCCAGCGTGGAAAAGCGGCGTACCTGTTTTTCGTAGCGTTCGGCGAAATCGCTGCACACCCTGCGCAGAATGGTGTTGAGCAATCCTGTCGGCAGCCTGACTACCGTTTCGTATTGCCCCGTCGGGGAATCCCGTTGAGCCACCCAGTCATCTGGAATATCGCCCTGCTCCGCGCCGCTGATGCGCTCGAGGGCGAACGTCAGCAGTGGTGTCAGGCCGTTCGCACCCGCCTGTCCGATCCACAGGCCCCGGGCGTCCAGCCCGGTCTCGACCACCAGCGCCAGATGGCGATTCAGCTCGCCATACATGCAGGCCCGAACGCCGGGGTGCAGGTGGGGCAACTGGCCGACCAGCGCATCCAGATTGTCCACCCGGTCTGCCCAGGTATCCGAAGGCGCTGGGAGATCGCCGCGGGGCACCCGCGGGCGCCCGCCCGAATCGGCCCAGACCTGCTCGAAATCCACTGATTCATCCTTCCAGCGCCAGGACCCGTT
The DNA here is from genome assembly GCF_003935425.1 of Pseudomonas sp. v388. Taxonomy (GTDB): domain Bacteria; phylum Pseudomonadota; class Gammaproteobacteria; order Pseudomonadales; family Pseudomonadaceae; genus Aquipseudomonas. Next base: position 129,846 of record NZ_RHQN01000007.1, on the reverse strand, counting down.
GAGACTCAGCAACCGGTGGTCCAGCAAACCGCGTATATCCAGCGCGTCGTCGACCCTGACCGCCGCCTGGTCGTAGCTCACCGCAGGAAGATTCAACACATGCCACAGGTTGCGTTTCTGCAACGCGATGATCGCGTCCATCTGCGTGTCGAACACCGGCCCGGTCATCTCCTGCAAACGCACGGTCAATGCGCCCGGTTCACTCCTGATGGCCGGGCGGTCCGCCACGCCCGCGTGAACCAGCAATATCTCGCGGGATCGGGCATCGGTGAAATAGGTGTCCATCTGCTGCCGATGGTTGACCCGTGCAATGCCGTGGGCTGACGAGTAGAGATAAAGCCCGCGCAACTCCAGGCCGGGAAATTCGATCAGAAAGATGCCCGCCAGCCTGATCGGGTCATGGCCCGCAATGTCGACATACAGGCTTTCGACCCTGATCTGCGTGATCAGATTGCCGGACATGCCGGGCGACGCCAACAAGGCACGAAGGCGACGGTATTCGAATTGCGTGACCAGCGCGTTGGCGCGGGCGCGCAGCAGCTCCTGACGGAACGTTTCGGCCAGGGCCTCAATTGCGAACTGACGCATGGTGCGCCCATCCGCCAGCGGAGCGCTCCAGTAGTCGGACAACAGTTGCTCGTAGGTTCCGGGCACTTCAGCGTCGATGTCGCCCAGGGCCTGAAGATAGATGCCGGCCTGGTCCTGACTCAGTACGGCGCCGCGTTTATCGAGAAACTGTCGATACAGGCCTGCCTGAAGCAGCTCGTCGACATACAGCTCGTAGGCGGCGTCGGCCAGTGTCTGGGTAGCCAGCACCGATGGCGTCGGCACCAGACTGAGCGCGGACTGCGGGTTGACGACCTGCACCAGATGCCTGAAAACGTCGGTTTTCTCGTGGGGCAAGGCGTCGTCGAGCTTGTCCTGCAGCGCTTGTCCCACTGCCTGTTGCAGCGTCGGCAGTTGATGCAGCCGCTCGGACAAGGTTTCCAGGTGGTCCGCCTGTTGCTGGAGGATCATGCGCATGCGCTCGCTGAACTGCGGCGTCGGAACCTGTTCCAGATCGATTTCCCGGGAAGGTGCGGCCATCTCGGGGTAGCGCTGCTTCAGCGCGTCCAGCAAGGCAATACGACTGTCGAACTGCTCGATGCCGAACATCACACTGCTGATATACACCGGGGCCGCGGGATCATTGGCATCACTGATCACGAACAGCCCGGCCAGCTCGGCGCTGGCAGGCGCGCTGTCGCCGATCAGAAGGCGGTCGACTCGCGGCAGGTTCGAGGTTGCCTCGGGGGTATCGATCAAGGCCCTCAGCCAGTGGGCGGTCACCTGAGTGATCCGCGAGGTCGCCAGCGCCTCGGTGATGTCCTGGGAGAAGCGCTGCCTGAGCGCTTCGTCGAAAAAATACGGTGGGGATGTTGCAGGCATGTGCCGTTCCTTCTCTCGATAAATCCCGGCGCGGCTGATGACCGCGCCGGGCAAGTTGAGAAACAGCTTATGTATCGGCCCGCCGGTGTTGCGTTACATAAAGCAATGGCCCGGCGGCTTTCCGGTTTTTTTGGGTGATGACTTAGTGCACCAACGACTCCCGACCCAGCAAGGTTACCAACAGCGCCAGCGAGTCGGCGTTGGCCAGGATGACGTTGGAGCGCTTGTGTACGTCGGCGTAGAACACCTCCCGCGCCTGTTCGAGTTTCTCGGCACCGGTGTGTTTGAGAATCAGCCGTTTGGCGGCCTTGTCGGAAACGTCGTACCACTTGTCATCGTCGCGCTGGATGCGGAACAACTCACTGCGCGGCGTGCGATAGGACAGGCCGTGCTGGTGGTGAATGATGCCGTTCCGGACGCGGTTGTGGTAAGACGAAGTACTTTCCAGCAGGTCGGGAAACGGCATCGACGAATCGAGATAGGCGATGTCCTCGGTCCCGCAGAACAGATGCGTCAGTTCATGGAGCATGACCGTGGCCCTGGCGTGGATACCCGGATGAAAGGTGCTGGCCCTCACCACGCTGGTCTTGAGTCGCACGGGCGGGTCCCGGAAGAAACGTTCGGTCAGGTACAGACGCTTTTTCGGATCCTTGGGGTAAACGAAAGCCGATACGTCCTCCATGATCGATTTGCGCACCCCCATCACGTAGCGCCGCGAGTTGAACGGCGACAGGGTCGAGTCGGTGAGCGCGCTGTACAGCTTCTTCACGACATTGAGGACCGCATCGTGAAGCTGGGCGTCGGCAACGGAGGTGTCGAAGAAATCCGCGAGGATGACCTGCACCCCGCGCAACGCCGCGGTGCCGTCGGCGTTGCGGTATTCGAGGTTATCAATGGCGTTCTCCAGATACTCCCGGGCCAGGGTGTGGGCTTCGAAAATCTGCGCCGCACGCTCCGGCCATTTGTGCCGAATCTGCGCCATGCCGCTGGCCTGCACCACCATGATGTCGTCGGCGCTCATACTGATGACGCTGCTTTTCAGATACGAAACCGTCCCGCCGCCGCCACTGAGCCCCAGTTTCAGATCCAGCCGCCAGCCGTCGGCGTGCAGGCTGATTCGGGGGCCCGGTGCGCAATCCCCGACCACGCGCCAGCCGTTCTCGTCCTTCTCGATACGAAACACCGCGCCCGACAGCGAGATATAGATCCTGCCGCTGGCCGTTTCCCGGTAGTAACTCATCACCGGATCCTTGACCATGCTGCTCAGCGCCACGTCAGTGACCTGAAGCGCCCGCAACCGCGCCCACAGTTCCGGGGTCAGGCTGTTATTGCTCCAGGCAAACATCTGGGTTTCGATCGTCCATTCCGGCGCTGGTGCAGGCTTGTGCTCGGCCGGGATTTCGTCAGCACTACCGGTTTCGGGCCGGGAATCGTGTGCCACAGGCTCAGCCATGCTGGATTCTTCTTCCCGGGTTTGCCGGGTAAGGATCAATACACCTATGGCTGACAGCAATTGTGCGGCCGCCTGGCCCCAGTCCATTTTCCGGACGTCATTGACCGAGTCTTCCAGCAGGGTCACGCTCTGCCACGCGCCCAGCAGAACCCCGAGACGCCCGGGCAACAGCGACATCAGCAGTTCGGTTCCCATCTGCCAGAGAAACCAGGCATCGGCGCGGCTTTCTTCGGCATTGGTGACGCTGAAGCGGGCAAACCACCATTGCAACATCTGGGCGGTGCTATCGAATATCGCGTGCAGGGCGTTGCCCGTGATCGGCTCGATGACCATCGTGACCGGTGCGGCAGGCCGCGCAGGCATGTCGAAGTCCGAACTGAAGATGACCGGCAGGTGTGGTTCGCGGAAACCGCCGTTGTCATAGAGGTAACGCGATGCGGCGGGAAGACGCTCCAGCAGCAGTCGTTGCAGCCCGGCGTCGCCATGAATCGCCGCCAGCAACGCCGCCTCGCTCTCGAACTCGCGCATCGGGTATTCGGGGTTGAACAGCGTGTACAGCACCCAGCTTCCGGTGGCCGGCGCACGGGGCGCGATGACGAACACCCCGAGCACCGTGTGCGGCGCCCAGGCAGGCATGGCACGCAATTGCAGCGGGCTGATAATGATATCCCGATGGTTCACCGCCTGGCGCGCCGTGCCGTCGGGCATGCTCAACACCGCTTGCACCGACAGGAATGCATCGCTGCTCAGCTCATCGTTGAGCAACATGACGTAGTTTCTGAATATCTCCATCGGCGCCACTTGCTCGACGAAGTAGGTACGGCGCTTGATGTATTGCTCGGTGCCGGGCGTGAATTTGCCGGCCAGCAGTGCGCGGTATCCGGCGCCCAGATCCAGGTCGCGGACCAGGTCACGGACGTAGTCGATCGTGATCGGGCAATCGCCGCTGGCAACGCCCGGGATGCTGACCGTCAGTACGCTGTCGGGATAGAGAGGAAAACGGCCGATGGCGTAATCAGTCAGGCTGGCGACCTCCCGTGTGCCCGCCGTGGCGACCCCATGCGGCGTATCGCCGACCGGCACGCCTTCGATGATGTAATGCGTGATGGTGACGGTAATCACGTCCGGGTCCAGGTTCAGGTCGGGGAAATCAGCCCGCAGACGCGGCACGAGTCTGGCGCGGGCAAACTCATGGGGGTCCGGGAGATCGAACAGGTAGTTGTCGCCCGACACGCAGGCCACGTACCAGCGCTCGACCAGCCATGACAAGGCGCGCAATTGATCCATCGGTACCTTTTTTAGCCAGTCCGGCAGCAGGACCTGCGAGGCCATCAGGTTCATCACGCTGCCAATCCGGTCGAGCAGAAACCGGTTGTGGCCGTCGCACTCGCTTTCCTTGAGTATGTCGCGCAGGGTATTCCAGGGCAGCTTGCGGCGCAGGGCCTGCTTGCAGATGCCGACCGCTTCCCGGCAATGGCGCTCGATATCGATGCGTTGCAACGCCTCGATCACAGGCTCGACCACCCGCGCCAGATTGACCTTCACTCTCAACGGGCCTTCCAGGCGATTGAGGTGCGCCTTGGCCTGATCACGATCTTCCGCTGCCAACTGTCGGAGCCAGGCCAGGCGCAGGGAGGGCGATTCCAGGCTGGTGGCCAGACCTTCTTCCAGTGCCTGGATCGACTCGTAGCGGCTCATGCCGTCGACCATCGACCACATCACGCACGAATCCGGCCTTCCGATCTGAATCAAGACCAGGGTGTTGGCCAGGGTCATGGGCGGCAGGTCCGGCGCGACCATCAGATCCAGGGTGAAGACGTCCACGCCGTCATTACCCAGTGCCTCGCGCAGGTTGAGGTCCGGTCGGTCGAGGATCTGCTGAAACATGTCCAGGCTCTGCACGTCCAGGTGTTTCTTGAGCCTGGCGATCGACAACATCTGGCGCAGGGCGCACTCGCGAATGTGCCGGTCCAGCGTCAACGGGCGGACCTGATTATCGGACCAGCGCAAGGGCCTGGCAAAGAAGTTGCGCAGCATCCGTTCGTAACGCGGGACGAATGCCTCGGCCACGCGCTCTACGATCCACTCCAGCAGGTCGATGGGCAGGTCAGGTGCTTCGGGATGCCGCTCAGGGTCGGCGGCCACCACCCTGGCACCGGCGGGCAACGGCCCGGCGGCATGTCCGCAAACGCGCTCAAGCGCCTGAGAAATCAGGCGCACGTTGGTGGTGGAATCCACCTGCACCGCCAGATCGGCGGCCCCCATCTTCAGCTCGCCGTGTACCGCCAGATAGCGATTGAGCGCTTGCGTCACGCAGCCCACTACCCGCTCGTGCAACTCACACTCAGCCTCGACGGACTGATACAGCGAGTCGAGCTGTGCGCCCCAGGTATTGGCGGGATGGTAGAGCACGCTGTCCAGGTCTTCGGCGGTGAATTCGGCCGTGGTTTCGAGAGTGGCCCAGCGCAAGGCAAACTCACTGTCGCTGGCGGTCCAGCGCCAGGTCTGCTGCAGCATCGGCAGACGCCGGTCGAGCCAGTGGCGGATGTCCAGCGCATCGTCCAGCCGCACGGCAGCACGCTGGTAGTGAATGGGCTGCAGGCTCAACGCGTGGGCAAGGCTGCGCCGTTGCAGGGCAATGATCGACTCCAGCATGGCGGCAAACAACGGGGTCCCGATGCGGTCGAGCAACACGCCCTGGACCGGATGTTCGTGCAAGGCCTGATGGGCGTCGATGGACGTCAAGGGCAGCAGCTCGGCCAGCCCCGCTACGCTGTTGAAATGTTCGTTGAGCGCCTGCATGCCGGAAAAGCGACTGAAGCCGTGCAGCACCGAGAACAGATACAACTGCGTGGAGCCTTCCTTGAACTGCACCACGAAGGTGCCCGCCAGCTTGAAACCGGACAGGTCGTTGAGCACCAGCGACGGCTGCCAGATGCTGCAATAGTCACGCTGTGGAACGACATGCGGCCTGATCAGCAAGCCCGACAGCCGACGCAGTTCGTCGCCGCTCAGCGACTTCGCCGCCTTGTGGCGCAGCAACTCATGGGCAAAGGTTTCGATCAGCGCCTGGGCCATGAACTCACGCAACGGCAGACCATCGGCCCGGTGGGCGTTCCAGTATTCGTCCAACAGGCTGTCATAGGCGGCCAGCAGTCCCTGGTTGGCCTGGGCCAAAGCGCTTACCCAGGGTTCAGCCTGTTCGTCATCCAGCTCCCGGCCCTCAGCGTCCAGAAAGCGGCGACGCAGACCGGCATCCAGATTCGCCGTGCCGGTGGCATGGTCCTGGAAGGCGGCGTCGGCCAGTGTCTGGGTGCCCGCCACCTCGCCGTTGTCGGCCACCAGTTGCAGGCGATGGGTAAAGACCTCGACGCGACCGCGGGGCAAGCGCTGATCGAGCTGGCGCTGAAGGTTGCCGCCGATGGCCGTCGCCAGTGACGGCAGACGGTCAAGCTCTGCGGTCACGCGCTCCAGATGCCCGGCCTGTTGCTCGACAATCGCCAGCATGCGTTGGGTAAACGGGTTGCCCTCGACCAGTTCCGCCTCCAGCCGCGGAGCGCGGGTATCGTGGACCTGGTACCGCTGATTGAGGGCTTGCAGCAGGCGCTCACGGTCGGCGAAACATTCGATGCCGCCCAATACGGTGCTCAGGAATACCGGAGCCGACGGATCCTGGGGATCGCTGATCATCCAGGCGCTGCCCAGCGCGCCCACCAGCGGCTCGCCTGTGTCACTGTGCAGACGGGCAACGCGTGGCAATGGTTGCGATGATGACTGGGCGGACGGTTCGTCGATCAGGCGCCGCAGCCAGCGGTGTTGATCGGCGTCGATGCGGGCTCGGTCGAGCGCCTCCTGAAGGTCCTCGGTGAAGTGCTGCCTGAGGGTGTCATGGTAAAACCAGGGTGCTGCGGTTGGGCTCATGGCAAGGTTCCTTCCTCGTGAGCCTGTCGCACCGGCGAACCGCGCGACAGGCCAAAAAAGACGATCCTAACCAGCCACGCAACGCCGGCTGCGCTACATAAAGCAAGCCGTCAGTTGAATCGTTGCAGGCCCAGCAGCCCCGCCAGCATGGCTATCGAGTCGGCATTGCCGAGGATCACCCGGCTACGCACCTGCGGGTCTTCGAGAAAGGCCTTGCGCGCCTCATCCAGCGTCGGCTGCCCGGTCAGACCGGTCAGCCTGGCAAACAATCGGACATCGCCGGGACCCAGGTCGCGCATACCGTGATCGCCGGGGATGCGGAACAGAAATTTGCCGGGCGTCAGGTGCGACAGCGCACCCTGGCGCATGAGCTTGAGTCGCGCCTTGTAGAACTGCCATACCGGCAAGCGGTCATCGATCATCTCCACCGGCGGCGCACCTGCCTCCAGATAAGCGAAGTCCACGGCGCCGCAGGCTTGGTGGGACATCTCGTGAATCAGAATCGAGGCCCGGTAATAATCTTCGAGATTGAAAGCCCGGCTGCCGGTGGATGCGTCCTTGAGGGGGTAATCGGGCGGTGAGAAAAACAGGTCGCTGAGAAAGATGCGCTTGTGCGGATCGTTGACCACCACAAAAGCAGAGGTCGATTCGTGCCCGCGCTTGCTGGTGCCCAAAACGAAACGCCCAGAACCGAGCGGCCCCAGAGAAGATTCCGACAAGCCGACGAACACCTCGGTCAACCGTTGCCTGACGCCGTCGATGATGGACGGGCTAGCCTCCACGCCGAAAAAATCCTTCAGCACCTTCTGCACCGGGGCCGACAGTCCGTTGGCGGTGGGCGCGTTGAGGTTGAACAGCGCGTTCTTCAGGTAACCCAGCGCGGCGTAGCGAGCCATGTTGATCTTTCGGGCTTCGTCGAGCGAATAGAGGCGAATGTTCTTCATGCCTTCGGCCCGGACGGTCATGAACGCTCTGGCCACGTCATCAAGCTCACGATCATAAGGGCTCGACGAGCCCGGGCCGCTGCGCAGCTCCTGCTCCAGGTCCAGTTGCCACTGCTGCTCCTGGTCGCGTCGCAGCCTTGGCCCCAGGCGATCAGTGCCGTTGATGCGCCAGACGCCCTCGACCTTGCGCACCTGGTAAACCTTGCCTTGCACTGCCGCGTAGTACGTTTGGGTCAGCGGGTCGCGATACAGCGTGTTCGCGGCATCGTAGTGCAGCGCCGACAGTTCGATGTCGACCACCTCGAACGCGTGCAGCCGCAAGTCGGCGGGCAACTCGGTGCGGCGCCTGGAAAAGATCGACATCCAGGACTGGAAACGGGAGCGCCTGGGCTCGATTTCCCCGCGCCGGGTCGAGACCAGCGTGCCCAGCGCCACGGAAAAATCGCCGATGGCCTCTCCCCAACGTCGCGCCATCGCCGCACTGACCGAATGCTGCATCAGGCTCGCGCTCTGCCATAAAGAGACCAGTAACCCCAGTTTGCCCGGTGTGAAGCTCAACAGCTGTTCGGCAAGCAGCCCGGTGAGATGAGTGAATCGTGCCCGGTCAGCCTCGGCGCTGGTGACGGCCTGCGTGCGACTGAGCCTGTGCATCAATTGCACGAAGGCTTCAAATAGGTGAAGCAGCGCATTGCCCTCGATGACCGAGGTGTCCAGGCTGACCTTCTCGGCCCGTTCCAGCGTGGTATCGAAGACCGCGTCGCTGCTCTGGGCAGGAAGAACGATATGCGCCTGGTTCAGCCCGCCGTTGGCGTAGCGGTCGTAGCGGCGTGGTTCGACCCGGCTCAACAGCAAGTCCTGCAATGGCCCGGCGACCCGCAGCCGGGCCAGCAGGTGCTGATGATCGCGAAATTCGCTGAAGCTGAACGCCTCGCTGAAATGAACATGCAGCACCAGCGGCCCTTGGGTCGGGTCTTTCGGGCCGATCAGGAAGAAGCCGCCGACTGCATCGGCAGCCATGCCCTTGCGCGGCAGCAGGGCCAGCGGACGCAGCACGATCTGCCGGCCATTCACCGGACGGCGTGCCAGACCATCGGGCATATCCAGTACTGCCTCGATGTAATCGAAGCCGGCCTGGCTGATCACGCCCTGCATTTTCATCTCCATCGCCGTTACCAGCAGCCGCCACGGCACATTCCGCATGAAGCGCTCACGGTGCTGCGCATATTCGGGTTTGCCCGGGTCGAATCGCTCGGCAAGTAACCGCTGGTACTGCAGCCCGACATCCAGTTCATGAACCAGCCGGGCCACGTACCGGGCGTCCAGTCCTGCCGGCGCGGGCGCGCCGTCTGACAGGCTGACGCTGGAAACGCCATCCTGCATATGGGAAAAATGATTGAGCGCGTAGTCCACCAGGCTCTCGCTGCGCTTGATCGTTGCAGCCGGAACGGACATTGGAATGTCGCCGGTGCCTACGGGGGCAATGGCGTAGCGGGTCATGGTCAAGGTGATCGTGTCCGGGTCCGGATCGTGGCCTGAAAAATCACGCCGCAGCGCTTCGCGCAATCGTTCCCGGGCGAAGAGTCGAATGGTCGGGACGTCGGCCAGGAAGTCGGTGGCCGGATCGTGGTCACGCACATAGGCCTGTACCAGATCGACGTAGAGTTGCAGATCGTCCAGCGACGCGCTCTGCAGCCAGTCCGGCATCGCGCCGATCAGCAGCAGGTTCTGCACGCGAATGGACAGATGGTCGAGCCAGGTCAGGAGCCAGTCCGGGGTGGCGTTCAGGTCCACCAGGCTCTTGAAAGGCTCGGCAGCCAGACGCTGGCGTCGAGCATCCCGCAGCGCAGCGGCAAACTCCGTGCTCAGCCATTGCTGACCGTGCAACTGCATGCAGCGCAGGAAATCCCCCTCGACCCGTTCCAGGCTCACTGTGATGGTTGCGTCTGCGGCGAGGCTGTCATCCAGCCACTGGCGAACCTCACCGGGGAATATCGCCAGCCATCGGGAGCGCCAGTCGGGGTCGGTCAGGCGTGCCTGTAGCCAGGTCTGCAACGGCGCGGCGCAGTCCATTGCCTTGAGCCCGACGAGTGGCGACCAGAACAGCAGGCTTTGCTGCGACTGATCGGGCGCTCGCAGCGCCCAGGCAACGTCGAGCCCCAGGGAAAACCGTCGGCCGTTCAATCGGACGTTGAGGGCCAAGGCCTCGACCCGATTGCGCCGCAGGGTGCTCAACGGGCAATCCAGCATGCCTTGCAACAGGTCGAGCAGCGCCGCGGGAATAACGTCCATGCGACGTGCCACAACCAGCTCCAGACGCAACAGTTGCTCGCGGGTGTCGCGTAAGGTCTGGGTGACCTGATGCTGTGTACCCGCGCTGCGCAACGGTCGGTCGTAGAATTTCTTGAAGCTCGCCGTGCAGGAGGCCAGCAGCGCAGCGGCCCCTCTGCTCACGACAGTATCGAGCACTGAAGCAGTGAGCGGCCCCATGCCTGCGGCACGTTGATGCTCGGCCGGTAACCGCACCCTGCTGTCGGGCGGTATCCGCCGTGCTCTCGCACCACTGAGGCGTTCGAGCACCAGGTCCGTCAGGCCATGGGAGCGGGGGCTTTCACAATGGACGCGCTCATCGCCGTCGGCGCAGACGCCCTGCTCATTCCAGGTCAGCCGGATGTCCTGTCCCTCGTGGGGCGCAGGATAGCCGAGCGCCGCCAGATACGGACTCAACGCCCGCCGGGCCAGTACTTCGATAACCGGACGCCGGTCGCCGATATCACGCAAGGTATTTTCGATCCGGCGCAGCTGCCTTGCCCATTCCGACGCCGTGGTGGGGACCGAGCCGGCTGAGGACCCGGAGCGGGGTTCGGAAGGTGATTCGCAAGGCCATGAAGCCTGGAAGTCGGTCGGCTCACTCAACCAGCGGCCACCGCCCCCGATCCACGGCAGACGCGGGTCAAGCAGTGCGCGTACATCCAGAGCATCGTCGAGCATCGCACGCAGTTCGCCGTGCTCCCGGCGATGGCGCCGCAGCGCTGCGGTCAGACTGCGCGTCTGCAACGCGATGATGGCGTCGATACAGTCGTAGAACAGTGGCTTGTCCACCGGGTAGTCCTTTACTTGCAGGCTGAACCCGGTGTCTGCGGCCGGTAACTCGTCCTGATCGTACAGCGACAGGTAGCCGCGCAGTTCTTTTCGGCCTGCCGGGCTGTCGGCCAGATAGTCGAGCGCCTGCCGGTCCTTGAGGTGACGCACGCCCTTGCGAGGTGAATAAAGAGCATATGCGCCCTGCTCCAGATGAATCAGGTACAGGCTGTGCAGTTTGTACGGGCCTTGGCGGCCGACGGTCAGCGACAGTCGACTGAGCGTGACGGGCGCGCGCTTGTGCAAGGGTGTCGCTGCGAGGCGCGCCAGCACGCTGACGGATGAAGCCGCAGCCTGTTGCAGCAGCCAGACCTGATGACTGAACACGTCAGCCAGCGCCTGGGCGAAGCGTTGGCGACGAGTGAAGCCGCCAGCATCCGGGTCGTTCCAGTACTGGTCGATCAGGTGGTGATAGTCGGCCTCCAGATCCGCCAGGTGGAGGTTCAGACCGGTTGTACCGAAGGTGTCCAGCGCCTGTCCGTCGAGCCCGATCAAGCGTCGCCGCGGACCGACGGGCAACACCTGGCGTGTCAGCACGTCCAGCGCCAGCTGTTCCAGATTCTGGAGCCGGACAGGATGCTCTTCCTCTGCGCCGTGTTGAGCACCGCCGCGCCCCACTATCTGCACCAACGGAGCCTGAAGATTGAGGTTGCCGTTGGCCCAAGGCGTGCCGAACGTGGCGGCAAGCCATCGGCCCAGGACTTGAGTCAACGACGGCAGTTGCTGAAGGTCGGCCGCCAGCCGGCGCAACGTTTGCGCCTGATGGTCGATGACCTGCCACATGCGCGGCTCGAACAGTGGCCCGTCCACGACCTGCAACTCGAAGGCAGGATTCTGATCGGCAACCACGGAAAACGCCGCCATGACGTAGCTATCCAGCTGCCGTCGATCGGTGAAGCGCAGCAGGCCATCGGCCAGGGTGTCGAGGTACAGGGTCTCGACGTCGCCGATCCGGCATTCGATCACCAGCGCCGTGACCATGCCAAAGGATTCCGGGGAGCCATCGTCCAGGACCAGACGCAGCGCTTTGCACGATACCGGGCCATCGAGCACGGGGCGCTCGGTTTCGCTCAGATGGTGCAGATAACCAGACGTCCGCGCCGAGATCCGGTTCTCGGCCCGGGCGATGTTCAGATTACGCTGGAAACGCTGACGCAGCGCCTCCGTGTAGAAATAGGGGGTGACGGGCATGGCAACGTTCCTTCTGCACAAAACGCCACCCGGCGTCGAGCCGTGGGTGGCGCAAAGAGTGAAAAGCAAGCGTAACCAGAGCCTGCTCAGGCGCTGCTGTACATATAGCAATCGGGCCGGCCTGGGCGTGCGCTCAGGAAAACCGCTCGCGACCCAGCAGGCTCGCCAGCATGGCGACTGAGTCGGCATTGCCGAGGATCACCCGGCTGCGCACTGCCGGATCGCTGAGAAAGGCCTGGCGCGACCGCTCCAGGGTAGGCTGGCCGGTGAGCCTGATCAGCTTGCCGAACAGCCGGCCATCGCTGGGTTGCAGGTCGCGCCAGCCGTCGCGCCCGTAGATGCGGAACAGCCGTGCCCCAGGCGTTCGGTGCGACAGCGCCTCATCCCGCAAAGCCTGCAACTGGGTCCTGTACGACAGCCACTCCGGCTCGCTGTCATCGATCATGTCCACCGGTGGCGCGCTGGCGTCCAGATAGGCGAAGTCCACCGTTTCGCAAGCCTGGTGGGACATTTCATGGATCAGGATCGAGGCCCGGAAATGATCTTCGGCGCTGAACGCCCGGTTGCCCGGCAGCACGTCCTTGAGTGAATAGGTCGGCGGGGAAAAGAACATGTCGCTGAGGAACACGCGCCTGCGCGGGTCGCCCACCATCACGAAGGCGGCCATGGACTCATACCCGCTCTTGGCCGCGCCCAGGACAAAGCGGCTGGAACTCAGCGGTGCCAGTGACGGCTCGCACAGGCCGACGAACACTTCGGTCAAGCGTTGCCTGACGCCGTCGATCATCGCCGGGGAAACCTCCTCTACGCCGAAGAAGTCATTCAGCACCGCCCGCACCGGCTTCGCCACCCCTTGGGCGGTGGGGGCATTGAGGTTGAACAAGGCATTTTTCAGGTAGCCTAGCGCCTGATAGCGGGCCATGTTGATCTTGCGCGCCTCTTCGCGGGAGTACAGCCGAATGTTCTTCATGCCTTCGGCACGCACCGTGATGTAGGTGTTGATCTGGGTTTGCATCGCCTCGCTGGAGTCTGGCGAAGGGCTGCCGCCGCGCAGTCCCAGCTCCAGGTTCAGCTGCCAGCGCTGCTCACCGTCGAGCCGCAGCCCCGGCCCTTCACCGGTAATCCCTTTGATGCGCCAGACGCCTTCAAACTGATGCACCTGGTAAACCTTGCCCTCCACCACGGCATATCGGGTCTGGGTGGACGGGTCCTGATACAGGTTGTAAAGAGCGTCGTAGCGCAGCGACGACAGTTCGACGTCCAGCACTTCGAACTCGCTCAGGCGCTCGCGCAATTCAGGGGACAAGGCTGAATTGCGCCAGGAAAAGATTGTGGGTCGGGGACGAGCGCGAGGCCGCAGCGGCTCGTTCTCCTCCCGTCGGGCCGTCACCAGCATGCCCAGCGCGGCAGTGAACTCGCCCAGGGCTTCTCCCCATTGCCGCTCGGACGCCGCACTGACCGACTGACGCATCAGGTTGCGGGTTTGCCAAAGCGAAACCAGCAAGCCCAGTTTACCCGGCGCGAAGATCAGCACCTGTTCGGTCACCAACCCCATCAGCCGCACGAATGCCGCCCAGTCGGCCTGATCGCTGGTCACCGCCTGCTTGCAACTGAGGCGGCGCATCAGTTGCACGAGGCTGTCGAACAGGTGCCGCAGCGCATTGCCTTCGACGATCACGGTGCCCAGCTTTACCTGTTCGGGGCTGAACAGCGTCGTATCGAAAACCCCTTCGGTGCTGAACGGCATGTGCGCTTCGATCAACCCGCCATGGTCATAGCGTTTGCGCATTTGTGCGTCCAGGCGGCTCAACAGCAAGGTCTGCAACGGTCCCTCGGCGCGCAGCTCGGCCAGCAGATGGTCATGGTCACGAAACTCCCGCAGGCTGAACCACTCGCTGAACTGGATATGCAGCACCACCGGCCCGCGTTTGATGTCCTTGGGGCCGATCAGGAAAAAGCCTTCGACCGGATCGGCGGGCATGCCCCGGCGCGCCACCAGAGTCAGCGGGCGCAGCACCACATGTTGGTCCTGCACCGCCTGACGGGCCGCATCGTCCGGCATGTCCAGCACCAGCGCGAGGTAGTCGAAGGCGGTCTGGCTGATCAACCCTTGCAGTTTCATTTCCATCGCCGTCACCAGCAGCCGCGAGGGTACCTGGCGCATGAAGCGTTCACGGCGAGTCTCGTACTCCGGTCTGGCGGGATCGAAGCGCTCGGCCAGCAATCGCTGGTAGTGCAGGCCGACATCCAGATCATGCACCAGCCGCGCCACGTACTGTCCGTCCAGCCCCGCTGGAGCCAACAGGCCACCCGGCAGCCCGACGGTGAGCGTCCCCTCCTCGACCTGCGAAAAGTGGTTGAGAGAAAACTCCACCAGGCTCTCGCTCTGGGTCAGCGTTGCCCCCGGCACGGACATCGGGATGTTGCCGGAGGTCACCGGCGCGATGGCATAACGCGTCGTGGTCACGCTGATGAGGTCGGGGTCCAGGTCATGGCCGGGGAAATCACGTTGCAGGGCTTCGAGCAATCGCTGCCGGGCAAAGTCATGCAGCAGCGGCACGTCGGCCAGGAAGTCATCGGCCGGGGCGTTATCGCGGAAATACGCTTGCAGCAGTGCGGTGTAGAGGTCCAGATCCTCCAGCGAAGCCATGGTCACCCAGTCCGGCATCGCGCTGGTAAACAAGAGGTTCTGGATGCGGATCGCCATTGCATCCAGCCAGGTCAACAGCCAGTCATCGTTGCTCGCCAGATCCACACTGCCTGTGAGCGCCTCGACGGGCAGATGCTGCTGCCGGGCGTCTCGCAGCGCGACGGCGTACTCATCCACCACGCGTTGCCGGCCATCCTGTTGCATGCGCTGCAGAAAATCCCCGTCGGCCCGATCCAGGGTGACGGTCACCGACGCCCCGGCGGCCAGCCTGCTGTCCACCCACTGACGATCCTGGCCGGGGAACATCTCCAGCCATCGGGTACGCCAGTCGGGATTGGCCAGCCGGGCCTGCAGCCACGTTTGCAGCGCCGCTCGGGAATTCATCATTTTCAACCCGATGAACGGCGACCAGAACAACAGGTTCTGCTCCGGCTGATCGGGCAACTGCATGACCCAGGCGACATTGAGCCCAAGGGCAAACCGCTTGCCGTTGAAGCCGATGCTGACGGCATGCACGTCCACCAGATCGCGATGCAGTGTGCTCGAGGGGCGGTCCAGCACGCTTTGCAGCAGATCGAGCAACGACGGAGCAACGGCGTACTTGCGGCGTGCCACCACCAGTTCCAGACGCAACAACTGCTCGCGCAGGGCGCGCAAGGTCAGGCTGACCCGCTGTTGCGTCCTGGCGCTGCGCAACGGCTGCTCGTAGAAGGCCTCGATGCTCGCCGTGCAGGTGGCCTCAAGGGTCGTGGCGACCCTGCTGACCATCTGCTCGAGCAGCTCGGCATTAATCATGTCCTCCCCTTCGCCGCCGGTCGGCCACGTCGCTAACGGGGCGCGGCGTGCGCCACTGAGGCGTTCGAGCACCTGCTCGCTGCAGGTGAGCCGAAGATGGTCGCCTGCGCCGGGTCGGGAATAACCCAGTGCCGCGAGGTACGGGTGCAAGAGCTGTCCGGCCAGCTGTTGCAACGACGGGCGTCGGTCGCTGATTTCGCTGAGGGTGTCCTCGATCCGGCTCAGTTGCTCGCCCCACGACGGCACCGGCGCCTGCGTCGCCACCGACACCGGCTTTGCCGCAGCAGGCCAGGCGCTGGGAAAATGCATCGGTTCGCTCAGCCAGCGACCGCCGCCGCCCATGCCCGGCAGTCGGCCGTCGATCAGCAGTCGGACATCCAAAGCATCGTCAAGCATCGCCCGCAGCTCGCCCTCATCCCGGCAACGCTGCCTGAGCGCCGTAGCCAGGTTACTCATCTGCAGACCGATGACGGCTTCGATGCAGTGATAGAACAGAGGTTGCTCCAGCGGATGGTCCGTGATCCGAAGGCTCACCCAGGCTTCCAGGGCCGGCAGCGCATTCTGGTCTTTCAGGCTCAGGTAGTTGCGCAGTTCGCGGCGGCCTGTGGGGCTGTCGAGCAAATCATTCAGGGCCTGCCGGTTCTTGAGCAGCCGCAGGCCCTTGAAGGGTGAGTAAAGCCCGTACGACCCCTGCTCCAGTCGGAGCAGATAAAGGCTGACCAGCTTGCAAGGCTCGCCCCCGTCGACCGTCAGCGCCAGCCGGCTGACGGGCACGCTCGACGGCTCGTACAGCGGCGAGGTGGCAAGCCGGGCCAGAAGAGTCGTGGAAACAGACGCCATGTCGCTCTGCACCAGCACGTGATGAGCGAACAGGTCCGCCAGCGCCTGGGCGAACCGCTGACGACGGGTCACTGCGCAGCGATCGGGGTTGTTCCAGTAATCGCCGATCAAGTGTTCATATTCATCCTCAAGACTGTCCATGCGCAGGTCGAAGTCGGACATGCCGATGGTGTCCAGCGGCTGCCCCGCAAGCCCTGTGAAACGGCGCCGCTGCCCGGCGGGCAACCGCTTGCCGGTCAACACTTCAAGGGCCAGCTGTTCGAAATTCTGGACCCGAACGGGATGCTCGCGGCTGGCACCGTGCCTGACCCCGGTATGCTCCACCACCTGCACCAGTGGAAGCTGGAGATCGACCTCGCCATTGGGCCAGAGGCTGCTGAGCCTGGCAGCCAACAGCCGGTTCAGCACCTGACTGAGGGTCGGCAGTGCTTGCAGGTCATTCGCCAGCCGGCGCAAGGTCTGCGCCTGATGGTCGATGGCCTGCCACATGCACTGCTGGAACATCGGGCCCTCCACGAGCCGGATGTAAAAGGGAGGATTCTGCTCGACGGCTACCGAGAACGCCGTCTTGAGGTAGGCACTGAACAGCTTTTTATCGGAGAAGCGCAGCAGACCATGGGCCAGCGTGTCGAGGTACAGGACCTGCGCGTCAAGGGTCCAGCGTTGCACCAGCAAGGCGGTGACCATGCCGAAGGGCTCGGGCGAGCCGTCTTCAAGAATCAGGCGGTACACCTCGCACGAGTCCCGGGGCGAGGCCATTGTCTGCTCGGTGTCGACCAGATGCTTGAGGTAGCTGAACTCCTCGGCGTCGATTCGTTGCTCGGTCCGAGCGATTCGCAGGTTACGCAGGAAACGCTGACGCAGCGCCTCGCTGTAAAAATAGGGGGTAGCAGGCATGGCAAATGTCCTTTTGCACGAGCGCCATGGGCGCTCGGGCGCCCGTGGCAGATAAAGGTGCAAAAGAGCCTAACCAGACGCCGCCGCAGATCTGCCGTAGATATTTCAACCCCGGCCATTTCTCGGCACACCGCCCTTCCCGGTGCTGACTTAGCGTTGGAAACGCTCACGCCCCAGCAGGGAAATCAGCATGGCGACCGAGTCGGCATTGCCCAGAATCACCCGACAGCGCGCTGTCACGTTGGTCAGGAAAGCCTGGCGCGCGCCGGCCAGGGTGCGCTGGCCGGTCAGCCTGAGGATCTTGCCGAACGTGACGCCGTCGGTGTGATCGAAGTCGCGCCAGACACCGCCGCCATTGCGGGTGCGGAACAGTTCTGCGGAGGGCGTTCTGTGGGACAGCGACTGGGTCCGCAACTCCTGCAGCACCCGCTTGTACCAGGCGGCCATCGGCACGTTGTCATCGAGCAGGTCCGTCGGCGGCGCGCAAGCGTCCAGGTACGCGATGTCTTCGGTTTCGCTCTGCAGATGCGACAGCTCGTGCAGCAACGCCATGACTCGAAAATGATCATCGGCATTGAAGGCCCGGTCGCCGGGCAATGCGTTCTTGAGGAAATACGAAGGCGGTGAAAAAAACATCTCGCCCAGAAACAGGCGTCGCTGTTGATCGCCCTTGAACACGAAAGCGGCCAGCCCCTCGTTACCGGCCTTGACCGCGCCGACCACGAAACGCCCGGAATCGAGGATCGACAGCGACGGGTCCGACAGGCCCTCGAACAACTCCAGGATTCGTTCCCGCACTCCATCGATCAGCCTGGGCTCGATGTCCTGCACGCCGAAAAAGTCCCGCAGGATGATCTGCACAGGCTGCGCCAACCCGCCGCCGAACGGCGTGCGAAGGTTGAACAGCGCGGTTTGCAGATAGCCCAGCGCCTGGTGGACGCCCATGCTGATCCGCCGGGCCTGGTCCCGCGAGTAGGCGCGAATATCCGGCATGCCCTGGGCGAAGACCTCCATGTAGCTGCGCAGCTCGACCTGCAGCTCATGTTCCTGCAGGTTGAGAATGGTCGGAGCACCACCGCGCAGGCCCATATCCAGTTTCAGTTGCCAGCGCTGGTCCTGGCTCAGTTGCAGCTTCGGCCCGTCGGCACTGTCGCCACGGATGCTCCACACGCCAAATCGCTCGTGGACCTGATAGACCTTGCCGTCCACGGCGGCGTACTTGGCCTGGGTGAGCGGGTCCAGGTACAGGTTGTACAGACTGTCGTACTGCAGGCTCGCCAGCTCGACATCATGTCTTTCGAACGTTCTCAGGCGCTGCATCAATTCCGGGGTCAGGACCGCATTGCTCCAGGAAAACACCGTCGGGCGTGGGGCCGGCCGGATACCCGAGGTTTCGTATTCGTCCTGGGTGCGAGCGCTCACCAGTGTCACCAGGGCTGCGGAGAATTCCGACAAGGCCCGGCCCCAGCGCTGCTCGGACACTGAACTGACCGACGCGCGCAACAGCGACTGGCTCTGCCACAGCGAAATCAACAACCCCAGCTTGCCGGGCATGAACATCAGTACCTGCTCGGTGCTCAACGTCATCAGGTGCAGGAACGACGCCCAGTCGGCCTGGGCACTGGTTACCGTCTGCTGGCGACTGAGCACCTGCATCAGTTGCAGGCTGGTCTCGAACAGATGACGCAAGGCGTTGCCTTCGATGACGCGGTTGCCCAGGCTGACCTCACCGGGCTGACCGAACGGCACGTCCATGACGCCTTCGGTACTCCAGGGAATATGCGCCTCGATCAGACCGCCGTTGGCGTATCGCGAGCGTAGCAGCGGCTCGACCCGATCAAGCACCAGTTGCTGCAACGGTCCCTCGCGACGCAACTGTTCCAGCAGTTGGTGCCGATCACGAAATTCCACGAAGCCGAACGACTCGCTGAAAAGGCTGTGCAGCACCACCGGCCCCTGGTCCGGGTCTTGCGGGCCGATCAGAAACAGGCCCTGGACACGATCAGCAGCCATGTCCGCACGCGGCAACAGGGTCAAGGGCCGCAACACGATCGTCCGGCCGTGCACCGGGTCGCGGGCCTTGCCATCGGGCATGGTCACCACATTCTCGATGTAATCGTAGGCTTGCTGGCTCAACTGCCCCTGCAGCTTCATTTCCAGCGCCGGTGCCAGCAAGCGCGCCGGCGCCTGCACCATGAAGCGCTCACGGCGCTGCGGGTAATCCGCGCGCGCCGGGTTGAAGCGTTCGGCAAGCAGGTTCTGATAGCGCAGGCCCACATCCAGGGTGTGTACCAGCCCGGCGAGGTAGTCGGCGGTCAGGCCCGCCGGCAGCGGCGCATCCGGCGATGGCTCCAGGCTCAAGGTGCCGCCATGGCGCGTGGAGAAGTGGTTGAGCGCATAGCCCACCAGGCTTTCGCTGCGCACCAGGGTGGCCGCCGGCACCGCCGACGGCAGGCTGCCGGGCGGCACAGGGGCCGGAACATACTCGGTGAGGGTGAGGATGATGCGTCGCGGGTCCAGGTCATGATCGGGAAAATCCCGTCGCAACGCCTCCAGCAGCTGCTGGTGGGCAAAGACCTGCAACCGGGGAATATCGCTGAGGTAATCCTGCGCAGGGTCACTGAAACGGAAATAATCGGAGAGCACGTCGGCGTAGCGCCCCAGGTCTTCCAGCGAGGCATTGCCGAGCCAGTCGGGCAATGCGGTCGAAAAGAGCTGGTTCTGGATACGGATCGCCAACGCGTCGAGCCAGGCCTGAAGCCGGTCATCGCTGCTGGCCAGGGTCACATAGCGACTGAACGGCAGCGCGGCCAGGCCAGTATCCTTGCCCTGGCGCAAGGCGCCGGCAACCTCCTGCTTCTGACGTTGCTGTTCGTCCTGCTGGATGCGCCGCAGAAAATCCCCTTCGACCCGTGCCAGCGACAGGGTCAGCGTCTCGCCGTTGGCCAGCGCTTGATCCAGCCATTGCCGCTCTTCGCTGGCAAACAGCAGCAACCATCTGCTACGCCAGACCGGTTCCTGCAGCCGCTGCGCCAGCCGCGTCTGCAACTGCGCGCCGGAACTCACCGCCTGCAACCCGCTGAATACCGACCAGAACAGCAGCTCAGCGTCGATCCGACCCGGCTGGCGAATGGCCCAGGCAATATTGAGCCCCAGAGGAAAATGCCGGTCGCCGATCTCGACTCGCAGGGCGTACACCTGGGCCAGGTCGCGACGCCCGGCGCTCAAGGGGCAGTCCAGTACCTGTTGCAGACAGTCAAGCAATGACGGCGCGATGATCTCCAGACGACGGGCCACCGCCAGCTCCAGGCGCAGCAGGTTGTCACGCACGCTATCGGCGATCTGGTCGAAGCGCCACTCGAACTTCGGGTTGCGCCAGGGCCGGTTGTAGAAGACATCGACCCCGCCGATGCAGAGCGCCTCCAGCTCGTCACGGCTGCGGGACAACACATATTCCAGCGACGCTACGCTGAGTGGCGACTGCCCAGCCCCCAGAGAATCGCGGGGGACATTCACTTGGGTGTGCGAGGGGAGCGGCGCGGTCGATTTTCCACTCACCCGCTCCAGCAGCAGGTCGGTCAGGCTCTGGATGCGAAGACCTTGCGCCTGTGCCGGTGCGTTGCCGCCGGCGCCGGCCGCACCACCCTGGCTGAACCAGCTCAGCAGAATCTTCTCCCCTTCATGGGGCTTGGGGTAACCGAGTGCCGCCAGATACGGACTCATGACCTGACGGGCCAGCAGTTCAATGCCCGGACGCTGGTTTTCAAGCCCACTGAGTACCGAATCGAGCAGGGTTAGCTGCTCCATCCATGACGCAGCCGGAGTCGCGGGTGGCCGCATGGCGGGCACCAGCGACGCGGGCCAGCGGGTCAGGAAATTCGCCGGTTCCCGCCACCAGCGACCGGCAGCGTCAATGTACGGCAGACGCGCATCGAGCAGGCTCCGTACGTCCAGCGCGTCATCGAGCATGGCAAGCAACTCGCCTGCCTCGTTGCAGCAGCGTTGCAGCGCGATGTTGATGTTGCGTTGCTGCAACCCGATGATCGCATCGAGGCAGTCAAGAAACAGCGGCTTGTCCAGCGGGTAGCCATGCAGTTGCCAGCCCGAGGCAGCGGTTACGGTAGCCAGGTCACCCAGTGACAGATACTCATTGAGTTCCAGGCGTCCCTGCGGGCTGCCGATCAGGTCGGTCAGGGCGTTCCAGTCGGTCAGGTGGCGGATGCCCCGCGCCGGCGAGTACAGCACGTAGGCGCCCTGCTCCAGGTGAATCAGATACAGCCCCACCAGCTTGAACGGCCCCAGGCCATCGGCCATCAGCGACAGTCGGCTGACGGCCACCGGCGCCAGCGCGTACAGCGCCGCACCGAGAATGCCGGTCAACGCGGTTGCCGCGGCCCCCAGGGTCCGTTCCTGCATCCAGACCTGATGACTGAAGCCGTCGGCCAGTGTCTGGGCGGCCCGCTCACGCCGGGTCACGCCGTGCCGGTCGGGAGCGGTCCAGTAAGTGCCCAGCAGGTGCTCCAGGTCATCTTTCAGGTCAGGCAGTCGCAGACGCAGATCATCGACGGTGAGCGTGTCCAGTGGCCGGCCCTCGAGGCTTCGAAAACGAAAACGCTGACCGGCGGGCAGCGTCTCGCCCGTCAGCGCATCCAGGACCAGCCGCTCGATACTCTTGACCAGCACGACGTGCTCCTGACTCGCGCCGGGTGGCTGCGGGGCGGTTTCGACCAGTTGCACCAGCGGCGCCTGGAGATCGGGCCGGCCGTCGGGCCAGATGGCAGTCAGCTTCGCGGCCAGCCGCTGCGGCAGCACATGGGGCAGCGACGGCAATTGCTGCAAGTCGTTGGCCAGCCGACGCAGGGAACGGGCCTGGTGGTCGACGATTCGCCACATGCCCAGCTCGAACGGCGAGCCCTCCAGCACCTGGTATTCGAAGTCGGGTTCCAGATCGGCGCGCACCGCGAACAATCCTCTGAGGTACGTCGCAAGCTGCAGATGATCGGTAAACCGCTTGAGGCCATGGGCCAGGGTGTCGAGGTACAGGGTTTCGTCGCTGGCATTGCGACGCACGATCAGCAACGCCGAAACCAGCCCCAGCGGCTCGGGCGAGCCGTCCTCCAGCAGCACGTGGTAGAGCGCCGGCTGGGCCTGACCTGCCGCCGTGGGTTGGCGGGCAGCCACCAGGCGCTGCAGGTCCTGCAATTCATCGGCCGTGATCAGCGCGCCGGCATAGGCGTCCTGCAGATGCTGTGCGAAACGCTGGCGCAGCGCTTCGCTGTGAAAATAGGGTGTGGCGGGCATGGCAAGCTTCCTTTTGCACAAAGCGCCACCGGACGCGCGAGGCGCCGGTGGCGGTAACAGTGAAAAAGGAGCGTAACCAGCGATAGCCGGGAGCCTGCCGTATATATAGCAACCGGCCGGGCGGGAAGCGGACTAGCGGTTTTTCTCGACCCAGGCAGCGAACGCGTCAATGAAGCTTTGCAGGAAAGGCCGGGTGTTGTCCGAAAGCACCCCCGACTCGTCGAAGAATGAACCGGCGCCGCCCAGGTAGGATTCGGGCTGCTGCAGACAGGGCACGTCAAGGAACACCAGCGACTGGCGCAGGTGGTGATTGGCCCCGAAACCGCCGATGGCACCTGGTGAGGCGCTGATAACCGCGCCCGGCTTGCCGCTGAAGGCGCTTTTGCCATAGGGCCGCGAGCCCACGTCGATGGCGTTTTTCAGCACGCCGGGCACCGAGCGGTTGTATTCGGGCGTGACGAACAGCAGACCGTCGGCAGACGCGAGTTTTTCACGAAAAGTGGCGTAGGCTGGAGGAGGTACAGGGCCGTCGATGTCTTCGTTGTACAGCGGCAGGTCGCCGATTTCGACGATATTCAGATCCAGGCTCGGCGGAGCCAGCTCTGCGAGCGCGAGAGCGATTTTACGGTTGATGGAGTCTTTGCGCAGGCTGCCGACCAGCACTGCAATGGAGTGGACCTGGGTCATCTAGCGTCACCGTTTGCGGATTCGAGGAAGGGTTAGTTATAGATCAGTTCCCGGTTATAGACGACGCACAGGGCTTTTCATAGCATCGATTTTGCGCCGCAACGGCCCGGATTATTTTTTCCCGGCCGGCAAACTACCCTGGCAATCGACGGTCTACAGGGCCGGTTGCCCGCTGTCGATGAGACGGCATGTCAGGCAAAACAGGCGGTTATCTTCAGAGGTTACTAAGCAAATGGCTTCAGTTCGCGTCGGACAGTTTCATGCAAGAGATGCGGAAGGCCGTATCTACCCGGTGCATGTTTTTCAGGATTCAACGGCAGATACTGCCGATGGCAAGGAACCGGTAATGACCTATCGACTGGCAATCGGCGACCGGGTCACTCACTTGGGCGGGGATGATTTCGAACTGGCTCAGTCCGGAATCAGGATGACGCGCATTCCCTGATCGCCGTTCGGAGTGCACGGGCAATGGCCGGCGCGAGTGGCGATTCAGGCATCTGAAAAGATCAGGTACCAGAATATCGCTGCTTCGCGGGTCTTTGGGTCCAGTCCGCGATAGCGCAGGTGGTCGACGCCGCCGACCCGATAACCGCAGCGTTCGTACAACCGGCAGGCCGCCAGGTTGTTGTTCTGGGTTTCCAGCATCACGCCTGGCAAACCGCGTTTGCGGCTCCAGAACTGCGCCACGTCCAACAGCGAACGGGCCACGCCGAGGCGCCGCGCCGACGCGTCCACCGCCAGCTCGTCCACATGCGCAAAGCCGTTCCAGTGGGTGCTGAGCACCACATGCCCTACCGCCCGGTCGCCCAGCCAGGCGACCAGCACCGTGCTGTCGGCGGCCTCACGATGGTCACAGAATTCCTGGGAATCGATCCCGTAGTTCTTGCGGTAAGGCTCGACCGCCTCGACCGGCCAGCTGGCGACGCTCTGGCCCATCAGGACCTGCGCATACCCGCTGACCAGAAAGGTGAATTCACTGTTGAGGATGTAGTCCTCGAAGCATTCGTCAGCTACCCGAATGCTCAGGCCGGAATCGGACACCGTCATTGCGCCACCGCCCGGCAGGTGCCCGGCGTGCGGCCCGCGCCGTCAGGACGAGGCAGCCGCACGGGCTTCCTGAAGCTGTACCCACAGCGCAGGCGCACCGGCGGCCTTGGCGATGGCCGCCATGCGCGCTTCATGTTCGGCCAGTTCGCTGTCGGAGGCGCGAATGACCCGGCATGGCTGGCGCCCGGCCGGCAGGCGACGGATCTCGCTGCCGCGGCTGCCCGAGCCTTCGCCCGAGCCATTGCCGTCAGTGGCGTTGCCGGCCAGCGACAGGCTGGTCTGCCCGCCGGTCATCGCCAGATAGACGTCGGCCAGAATTTCCGAGTCGAGCAAGGCGCCGTGCAATTCGCGGCCGGAGTTATCGACCCCGTAGCGCTTGCACAACGCATCCAGGCTGTTGCGCTGGCCCGGATGCCGTTCACGGGCCATCGCCAGGGTATCGAGGACCGTGCAATGCTGGGTGATATCGGCCCGGTCGTGGGCACCCATCAACGCGAATTCGTTGTTGATGAAGCCAACGTCGAACGCCGCGTTATGGATGATCAGCTGCGCGCCCTTGATGAATTCGAAGAATTCATCGGCCACCTCAGGGAAACGCGGCTTGCCGACCAGAAATTCGTTGGTAATGCCGTGGACGCCGATGGCGCCCTCGTCACTTTCGCGGTCCGGTTGCAGGTAAACATGGAAATGCCGCCCGGTCAGGCGGCGGCCGATCACCTCGACACACCCGATCTCGATGATGCGGTGGCCGTCGGTCACCGGCATGCCGGTGGTCTCGGTATCGAGAACGATCGAACGGTTATCTAGGTTTTGCGATGCCATTGACTGTTGCCTCGTTTGCAGGCGGCGATCTTAACACGGCAGGCGCAGCGCCTCAGCCCTGCCTGCGGACCTCGTCCACACCCCGATTGGCGAGCTGGTCGGCACGCTCGTTGCCGGGATGGCCGATATGGCCGCGCACCCACTGCCACTTCACGGTATGGCGATTGACCTGCTCGTCGAGCAACTGCCAGAGATCGGCATTCTTGACCGGTTCCTTGGCGGCGGTCTTCCAGCCGCGCTTCTTCCAGTTGACCATCCATTCGGTGATGCCTTTCATCACGTACTGGGAGTCGGTCACCAGGGTCACTTCGCAGGGCCGCTTGAGTTCTTCAAGGCCGCGGATGGCGCCGGTCAGCTCCATGCGGTTGTTGGTGGTATTGGCTTCGCCGCCCCACAGCTCCTTTTCGACGCCCTTGCAGACCAGCAAGGCGCCCCAGCCGCCGGGGCCGGGATTGCCCTTGCAGGCGCCGTCGGTGAACAGTTCAACGCTATCGCTCATTACAGACTATCCAGATTCGAGAGGCTTCATTGCGCGGCATGGGCAGGCGGGGGGTCAAGGCTCCTGGCTTTGCCGACTGACCTTGGCCATCGGCAGCGGAATCAGCTTGCCCATCGGTTCGCGACGGGCCTGACGCAACGGCCGAAGCCCGACCACCAGTTTGCGGGCAACCAGCAGGTAGAACCCGCCGCCAGGGCTTTGCCGGCCATCGCCCAGGCATTCGAGCCCGGCGAGCCGTGTCTGCCATGCCGCAGAAGCAAGGGGCGGACGATAGCATCCGAAGCGGCGTTTCTCCAGCGCGAAGCCCAGCAGGTTAAGCCAGTCGGCGACCCGCGACGGCGAGATGCAGCGCGCCTTGCGCAGGGCATCGCGGGCGAAGACATGGCGCAGCCCCCAGGTGCTCCAGGGGTTGATGCCGATGATCAACAGATGCCCGCCGGGGCGCACGCTGCTGGCCGCTTCGCGCAGCAGGCCGTGGGGCGACAGGCAGAAATCCAGGCCGTGCTGCAACACCACGACGTCGGCGGCATGTTCGCTCAACGGCCAGGCCTGTTCTTCACAGACAATCTCGACTCCGGGCAACGGCGCGCCAAGGCGCACGTTGCGCTGTACTTGCTGTGCGACCGGCGGGCTGTCGGCCGAAGGCCCGTAATGCACCAGGTAACCGCCGAAATAACGCCCCAGCTCGTCGTCCAGAACCCGCCGTTCTTCGGCCAGCAGCAACTGGCCCAACGGCCCGGCCAACCATTCGCGGGCCGCGCAGACCAGGGCCAGCCATTCGGGGTCGGCCTGGGCGAACGCTTCATCGGTCATGTGTGATCTCCTCCAGGGGTGCTCGCATACAGCAGGCTCAGCGCCTAAGATGCACCATTGTCTTCCGCTATGCGAACTGCGCCATGATACAGATCCACGCCCTGCACGCTTTCAGCGACAACTACATCTGGTTGTTACAAGACCTTTCGACCCAGACCTGCGCCGTGGTCGATCCCGGCGATGCCGCGCCGGTGCTGGCCTGGCTCGAAGCGAACCCGGCCTTTCGCCTGACCGATATCCTGATCACCCACCACCATGCCGATCATGTGGGAGGCGTCGTGGCGGTCAAGCAGGCCACCGACGCCCGAGTATCCGGGCCTGCCAACGAGAAGATTCCCGCTCGTGACGTGGCGCTGATCGACAACGACCGGGTCAGCGTCCTGGGGCTGGACTTCGTGGTACACGCGGTGCCCGGTCACACCCTGGGGCATATCGCGTTTTTCCACGCTGACGCCGAACGGCCCTTGCTGTTCTGTGGCGACACGCTGTTCGCCGCTGGCTGCGGCCGACTGTTCGAAGGCACGCCGCAACAGATGCACGAGTCGCTCCAGCGCCTGGCTGCCTTGCCAGATAGCACGCTGATCTACTGCGCCCACGAATACACCTTGAGCAACCTGCGCTTCGCCCAGGCGGTCGAACCCGGGAACAGGGACATCGCCGAACGGCTTGCGCAGGTCACTCAATGGCGCAATGAAGATCGCATCAGCCTCCCTTCCAATCTAGCTCTGGAAAAACGTACCAATCCATTTCTGCGCACCGATGAAACATCCGTTAAAGAAAAAGCGGACGAACGGGCGGGACGGGCTCACACCCGGCAGACAGAGGTTTTTGCCACCTTGCGGGGCTGGAAAGATAATTTTTGAGCAGACAGCCAAACGGCAACAAAATTCTGAAAGGTTGACCATCTGCAGGCCGCTTTCTAGAATCGCCCGACATTTTCGCCTGGATACACCCCCCAGACAATGTCGTCATTTATCAGTAAGCCCCGCAATCCGGACACATTGACTCGGTTGGCCCAGGCTGTGGCCGTCGCTGCGACTGCGCTGCTGGCAGGCTGCCAGACCACCGCCCAGGTCGAGCCCGCCGCCACTCATCGCGCGCCCAACCTCACGGCCGCAATCAAGCAGAAGCCGATCTTCCTGACGCATAAAGCCAACCCTGCGGCACCGCCGCAGGATGTCTGGGAACGCATGCGCGAGGGCTTCCAGCTTCAGCAGGGCAACGACCAGAACCCGCGTATCGACCAGCAGCGCCTGTGGTTCGCCAATAACCCCTCGTTCCTGGAGAACGCCGGTGAACGTGGCAGCCTTTATATGCATTACATCGTCGAGCGCCTCGAAGAGCGCAACATGCCGCTGGAACTGGCCCTGCTGCCGGTCATCGAAAGCGCCTACAACCCGATGGCGATCTCCCGCAGCAAGGCCGTGGGCCTGTGGCAGTTCATTCCGTCCACGGGGCGCTACTTCAACCTGCGCCAGACCAACTTCTATGACGGCCGTCGCGATATCCAGGCCTCCACCGTGGCGGCGCTGGATTACCTGACCCGGCTGCACGACATGTTCAACGGCGACTGGCTGCTGGCCCTGGCCGCCTACAACGCCGGTGAAGGTACGGTCAGCCGCGCCATCGAGCGCAACGACAAGCTCAACCTGCCGACCGATTACTGGAACCTGCCGCTGCCGCAGGAAACCCGCGATTACGTGCCCAAGCTGCTGGCATTGTCCCAAGTGGTGTTGTCGCCCGAGGCCTATGGCGTCAACCTCAACCCCATTGCCAACGAACCCTATTTCGAAGTCGTCGAACTGGACAAGCGTGTCGATCTGGCCAAGGTCGCCAGCGCGGCCAACATCGACGAAGACGAGCTGATCCAGCTCAACCCGGCCTTCAAGAAGCGCCTGACCATCGACGGTCCGCAACACTTGCTGGTGCCGACGGCCAAGGCGCAGGAGCTGACCGCCAGCCTCTCGACCATGAAGCAGGAAGAGCTGGTGGCCTGGCAGCCTTATCGCGTGCGCCGCGGCGACACTCTGGAAAGCCTGGCCAGCCGTTATCAGGTCTCGGTCAGCTCAATCAAGGGCAACAACAAATTGTCCGGCAGCCGCCTCAAGGTCGGCCAGTCGCTGAGCATTCCGGTCAGGCCCGGCGTCACGCCGTCCCAGCCGGTATTCCAGACCCTGGCCAGCACTGACAAGCCGGCTCGCAGCCGCAACTACACGGTGCGCAGCGGCGACAACCTGAC
Organism: Pseudomonas sp. v388; assembly: GCF_003935425.1. GTDB lineage: Bacteria > Pseudomonadota > Gammaproteobacteria > Pseudomonadales > Pseudomonadaceae > Aquipseudomonas. The sequence goes on along the minus strand of NZ_RHQN01000007.1, from coordinate 101,181 downwards.
CAACATCGCCAAGGCCAACAAGGTCGCGGTCGAAGACCTGCAGCACTGGAACAAGCTGTCGGGCCATCAGCTCAAGGTCGGCCAGACCCTGGTGATGGAAGACAACAGCAAGGCGTCGAGCACTGCCAGCACCAAGGGCGAAGGCAAGTCGATGCAGTACAAGATCCAGAAAGGCGACTCGATGTATCTGGTCGCCAAGCGTTTCAACGTCGAGATGCAGCATCTCAAGCGCTGGAACCCGCGCAGCGGCAAGGCCCTCAAGCCGGGCCAGACCCTGACTGTCTACCTGCCGCATTGACGAGTTCGGCCATTCGCTTGCGAGTGGCCGACACGCCCTCCCCTGAACCGCCATGCCGGCAGTCTTTTTCCAGCCCGGACAAGCTGTTACTGTTAGCGACCCTAAAGCCCAAGCTGCCTGGATCGTGATACGACCCTTCCTGTTCATCGCCAGTCTGGGCTTGAGCTTCTGCGCCGACGCAGCCATCACTGAAAGTCATGGCTATGCGCAATTCGGCGTTCTCAAGTACCCGGCCAGCTTCACTCACTTCGACTGGGTCAATCCCGAGGCGCCGAAGGGTGGCACCTTGCGAATGATGGCGTTTGGGACTTTCGATACGCTCAATCCTTACACCTTCAAAGGCACCAGCCCGGTTTCCACCGGCAATTTCCTGCAATACGGCGTCAACGAGCTCAATGAGCCGCTGATGGTCGGTACCGGGCAATACGACCCTTCCGGTGACGAGCCGACCTCCAGCTACGGCCTGGTCGCCCAGAGCGTCGAGTACGCCGAAGACCGAAGCTGGGTGGTGTTCAATATCCGGCCACAGGCACGCTTTCATGACGGCAAGCCCATGACCGCCTATGACGTGGCGTTTTCCTACCGCACGTTGCTCAAGGACGGTCATCCGCAATACCGCACCGCCCTGCAGGAAGTACAGCGGGTCGACATCCTCAACCGGCACCGCATTCGCTTCGTGTTCAAGCGCGCCGGCAACCCGCTGCTGATCCTGCGCCTGGGTGAGCTGCCGGTGCTGCCGCAGCACTACTGGAAGGACCGCGACTTCAAGGCCACCACCTTCGAGCCGCCGCTGGGCAGCGGGCCGTACCGCATTACCCGAGTCAGCCCGGCGCGGCAGCTGCTGTTCGAGCGGGTAAAGGATTACTGGGGCAAGGACCTGCCAGTCAATCGCGGCAAATACAATTTCGACCGGGTCGAGGTGGATTTCTATCGCGACAGCAACGTCGCTTTCGAAGCGTTCAAGGCCGGGGAATTCGACATCTACATCGAACACCAGGCCAAGAACTGGGCCAACGGCTACAACTTTCCGGCGGTGGCCAACGGACAGGTGATCAAGGCGCAGATCCCGCACCGGATACCGACCCAGAGCCAAGGGTTGTTCATGAATACCCGGCGCCCGGCGTTCTCTGACATCCAGGTGCGTGAAGCCCTGGGGCTGCTGTTCAATTTCGAATGGACCAACCGCACGCTGTTCAGCGACGCCTATTCACGCTCGACGAGCTATTACCCCAACAGCGAGTTTTCCGCGACGGGACTGCCGACCGGGCATGAATGGCTGTTGTTGGCGCCATATCGCGACCGACTCCCGCCCAGCCTGTTCACCCAGCCTTACACACCGTCGAAAACCGACGGCGGCGGCATTCCCCGGGACACCCTGCGCAAGGCGCTGGGCCTGCTCGACAAAGCCGGCTGGACGTTGTCGGCTCAAGGCCTGCTCAATGCCAATCGACAGCCTTTGCGGTTCGAGATCCTGCTGGTCAACCCCAACCTCGAACGCATCCTGCAACCCTACATCGAAGACCTGCGCCGCCTCGGCATCCAGGCCGGCCTGCGTACCGTGGACCGGGCGCAATACAAGCAACGCCTGGACCGTTTCGACTTCGACATGATCCTCATGACGTTGCCGCAGACCCTGAGCCCTGGCCTGGAGCAGTGGCAGTATTTCCATTCCAGCCAGGCATTGGTGAACGGCAGCAAGAACTACGCCGGCATTGCCAACCCGGTGATCGACGACCTGCTCAACAAGCTGCTGGCGGCTCAGACCCGCGATGAACAGGTGGCGGCAACCCGCGCCCTGGACCGCGTCCTGCTTTCGCAGCACTACAGCATTCCCAACTGGTACCTGAACAATCATCGCCTGGCGTATCGCAATCGATTCGCCATGGTCACCACCCCGCCCTACACCCTGGGCTTGCGTGCGTGGTGGCTCAAGACTCTGGAGGAGACCCGATGACCCCTTTGCGCACCTTGCTTGGCGGCGTGTTGCTGGCCGGTCTGGCCTGCACTGCCCAGGCTGCACCGCGACACGCGCTGACGCTGTACGACGAAGCGCCCAAGTACCCGGCCGACTTCAAGCATTTCGACTACGTCAACCCCGACGCCCCCAAGGGCGGCACCTTGCGCCAGGCCGGCTTCGGCGGGTTTGACAGCTTCAACCCGTTCATCAACAAGGGCGTTGCGGCCGAAGACATCGGCATGATCTACGACACCCTGGCCCGCGCCAGCCTGGATGAGCCGTTCACCGAATACGGCCTGATCGCCGAAAAGATCGAAAAGGCCCCGGACAACAGCTGGGTGCGCTTTTACCTGCGCCCCGAAGCCCGCTTTCACGACGGCCATCCGGTGCGCGCCGAAGACGTCGAATTCAGCTTCAAGACCCTGATGGAACAAGGCGCGCCAATGTATCGCGGCTACTACGCCGATGTAGACAAAGTGGTGGTCGAAGATCCGCTGCGCGTGTTGTTCAAGTTCAAGCGCACCGACAACCGCGAAATGCCGCTGATTCTCGGCCAACTGCCGGTACTGCCCAAGCATTTCTGGGCCAACCGGGAATTCGCCGCCGGCAACCTGGACTTTCCCCTCGGCAGCGGTCCGTACAAGGTTGCAGCCGCCGAAGCCGGACGCTCGGTACGCTATGAACGAGTCAAGGATTACTGGGGCAAAGACCTGCCGATCAACAAGGGCTTCTACAACTTCGACGTGATGGCCTACGACTATTACCGCGACAACACCGTCGCGCTGGAGGCCGGCAAGGCCGGGCAGTTTGACTACTGGCTGGAAACCAGTGCCAAGAACTGGGCAACCGCCTACAACACTCCGGCCGTCAAGGAAGGCCGGCTGATCAAGGAAGAGCTGCCCAACGGCAACCCGACCGGCATGCAGGGCTTTGTCTTCAACATGCGCAAGCCGATGTTCCAGGACGTGCGGGTGCGTGAAGCGCTAACCCTGCTGCTGGACTTCGAATGGACCAACAAGCAACTGTTCAACGGTTCCTACACCCGTACCCGCAGCTACTTCGAGAATTCGGAGATGGCGGCCACCGGCCTGCCGTCGGCCCAAGAGCTGAAAATCCTCGAACCGTTGCGCGGCAAAATCCCGGACCGGGTCTTCACCGAAGCCTTCCAGCTGCCGGTCACCGACGGCAGCGGCATGCTCCGCCCGCAACAGCGCCGCGCCTTCCAGTTGTTGCAGGAAGCGGGCTGGAAAGTGGTGGACGACAAAATGGTCGATGCCCAGGGCAATCCGATGAAGATCGAGTTCCTGGTGGCACAGACCGAGTTCGAGCGGGTACTGCTGCCCTTCAAGCGCAACCTCAACGACCTGGGCATCGAACTGGTGATCCGCCGCTCCGATGTGTCGCAATACATCAATCGACTGCGTTCCAGGGACTACGACATGATCGTCAGCAGTTTCCCGCAGTCAGCCTCGCCCGGTAACGAACAGCGGGTGTATTTCGATTCCTCCAGTGCCGACAATCCCGGCAGCCGCAACTTCATGGGCCTGAAAGATCCGGCTGTGGACGCGCTGGTCGCCGGGCTGATCAATGCCGACTCGCGCCAGAGCCTGATTACCCATACCCGCGCCCTGGACCGCGTGTTGCAGTGGGGTTTCTACGTGCTGCCCAACTGGCATATCAAGACCTGGCGCATTGCCTATTGGGATCACATCGCTCACCCGCGCACTGGCGATCAGGGCTTGTCCGATATCGGTATTTCAACCTGGTGGGCCAAGCCCGACGCCAAGCCGGCGACACCCGTGAATGCCAACGGCGCGGGCCAACCTGCAAGCAACGCCACGGAGCACTGACATGCTGGCTTATATTTTCCGGCGCCTGCTGCTGATCATTCCGACGCTGCTGGGTATTCTGATCATCAACTTCATCATCGTCCAGGCGGCGCCCGGCGGGCCGGTGGAGCAGATGATCGCCAAGATCGAAGGCTTCGACGGCGCCACCAGCCGTATCGCTGGCGGTGGTGCCGAGGTGGCGGTGGCAGGCTCCAACTACCGGGGCGCACAGGGCCTGGACCCGGCGCTGGTCAAGGAAATCGAGCGCATGTACGGCTTCGACAAGTCGCCGCCCGAGCGCCTGTGGCTGATGATCAAGAACTACGCGCAGCTGGATTTCGGCGACAGTTTCTTCCGCGACGCCAAAGTCATCGACCTGATCATCGAAAAGATGCCGGTGTCCATTTCCCTCGGGTTGTGGAGCACGCTGATCATGTACCTGGTGTCGATCCCGCTGGGCATCGCCAAGGCCACCCGGCATGGCAGCGCCTTTGACGTGTGGACCAGTTCGGCGATCATCGTCGGCTATGCGATCCCGGCGTTCCTGTTCGCCATCCTGTTGATCGTGCTGTTCGCCGGCGGCAGTTATTTCAACTGGTTCCCGCTGCGCGGACTGACGTCGAACAACTTCGACGAACTGAGCACCCTGGGCAAAGTGCTCGACTATTTCTGGCATCTGGTGCTGCCCGTCACCGCGCTGGTGATCGGCAACTTCGCCACCATGACCCTGCTGACCAAAAACAGCTTTCTCGACGAGATCGGCAAGCAGTACGTGGTCACCGCCAAGGCCAAGGGCCTGTCCAACAACCGGGTGCTGTACGGTCACGTATTTCGCAACGCGATGCTGCTGGTGATTGCCGGGTTCCCGTCGGCGTTCATCAGCATCTTCTTTACCGGTTCCCTGCTGGTGGAGGTGATCTTTTCCCTCGACGGCCTGGGCCTGATGAGTTTCGAGGCGGCGATCAATCGCGACTACCCGGTGGTGTTCGGCACCCTGTTCATCTTCACCCTGCTGGGCCTCGTCGTGAAGCTGATCGGCGATATCACCTACACCCTGGTGGACCCGCGCATCGACTTTGAAAGCAGGAAGCATTGATATGAAGCTGTCTCCTCTCAATCGCCGCCGCTTCGAACGTTTCAAGGCCAACAAGCGCGGCTGGTGGTCGCTGTGGCTGTTTCTGATCCTGTTCGGCCTGAGCCTGGGTGCCGAATTGATCGCCAATGACAAGCCGCTGGCCGTGCGCTACGACGGCAGCTGGTATTTCCCGGTGCTGGAGCGCTACCCGGAAACCACCTTCGGCGGCGAGTTTCCGCTGGAGGCCAACTACAAAAGTCCCTACATCAAGGAGCTGCTGTCGGCCAAGGGCGGCTGGACGCTGTGGGCGCCGATTCCGTTCAGTTACGAAAGCATCAACTACGACCTGAAAGTCCCGGCCCCCGCTCCGCCGTCCAGGGAAAACCTGCTGGGCACCGATGACCAGGGCCGCGACGTGCTGGCCCGCGTGATCTACGGCTTCCGGATTTCCGTGCTGTTCGCCCTGACCCTGACGGTGCTCAGCTCCATCATCGGCGTCATCGCCGGCGCCTTGCAGGGTTTCTACGGCGGCTGGGTCGATTTGCTTGGCCAGCGCTTCCTGGAAGTCTGGTCCGGGCTGCCGGTGCTGTACCTGCTGATCATTCTGGCCAGTTTCGTGCAGCCCAATTTCTGGTGGCTGCTGGGCATCATGCTGCTGTTTTCCTGGATGAGCCTGGTGGATGTGGTACGCGCCGAATTCCTGCGCGGCCGCAACCTGGAGTACGTGCGGGCGGCCCGGGCGCTGGGCATGCAGAACGGCGCGATCATGTTCCGCCACATCCTGCCCAATGCGATGGTCTCGACCATGACGTTCATGCCGTTCATCCTCACCGGTGCCATCGGCACTCTCACCGCGCTGGATTTCCTGGGCTTCGGCCTGCCCGCCGGCTCGCCCTCGCTGGGTGAGCTGGTCGCGCAAGGCAAGGCCAACCTGCAGGCGCCGTGGCTGGGCATCAGCGCCTTCGCGGTACTGGCCCTGATGTTGACCCTGCTGGTATTCATCGGTGAGTCCGCCCGCGATGCTTTCGACCCAAGGAAATAAGATGAACGATGACAATCTGATCGAAATCCGCGATCTGGCGGTCGAGTTCGTGGCGGGCGATTCGCGTCAGCGCGTGGTGGAGAGCATCAGCTTCGACATTCGCCGTGGCGAAACCCTGGCGCTGGTCGGCGAAAGCGGATCGGGCAAATCCGTCACCGCGCACTCGATCCTGCGCCTGCTGCCCTACCCGGCCGCCAGCCATCCGCAAGGCAGCATCCATTACGGCGGCGACGACCTGCTCAAGGTAAACGAAAAGAAACTGCGCTCGATCCGTGGCAACCGGATCGCCATGATCTTTCAGGAGCCGATGACCTCGCTCAACCCACTGCATTCGGTGGAAAAGCAGATCAACGAAGTGCTCGGGCTGCACAAGGGCCTGACCGGCCAGGCGGCGACTGAGCGCACGTTGGAGCTGCTTGAGCTGGTGGGCATCCCCGAGCCGCGCAAACGCCTCAAGGCGCTGCCTCACGAGCTGTCCGGCGGGCAGCGCCAACGGGTGATGATCGCCATGGCACTGGCCAATGAGCCGGAGCTGTTGATCGCCGACGAGCCTACCACCGCACTGGACGTGACCGTACAACTCAAGATCCTCGAATTGCTCAAGCACCTGCAGGCCAGACTGGGCATGGCATTGCTGTTGATCAGCCACGATTTGAACGTTGTCCGGCAAATTGCGCATCGCGTATGTGTCATGCAGCGCGGTTGCATCGTCGAACAGGCATCGTGCGAAGAGCTGTTCCGTTCGCCGCAGCATCCGTATACCCGGATTCTGCTGGGTGCCGAACCCAGCGGTGGCCCTTCGCCCAACCCGGCCGGGCCTGCGCTGCTTGAAGTCGAGAACCTGAAAGTCTGGTTCCCGATCAAGAAAGGCCTGCTCAAGCGCACCGTCGATCACGTCAAAGCGGTAGACGGCATCGGCTTCAGCCTGCCCAAGGGGCAGACCCTGGGGATCGTCGGCGAAAGCGGATCGGGCAAATCGACGTTGGGCCTGGCTATTCTTCGGCTCATCGGCAGCCAGGGAACCATACGGTTCCAGGGTGAGGCGCTAGAATGCCTGTCGCAGCAACAGATTCGCCCGTTGCGCAGGCAGATGCAGGTGGTGTTTCAGGATCCCTTCGGAAGCCTGAGCCCACGGATGTCGGTGGGTGAAATCGTTGGCGAAGGCCTGCGGATTCATCGCATGGGAACGGCCGCGGAGCAAGAAGCGGCCATTATCGAAGCACTCAGGGAAGTAGGCCTGGACCCGGAAACCCGGCACCGCTACCCCCATGAGTTCTCCGGTGGGCAACGGCAGCGCATCGCCATTGCTCGTGCACTGGTGTTGAAACCGGCGCTGATTCTGCTGGACGAGCCGACTTCGGCCCTCGACCGGACGGTTCAGCGCCAGGTGGTGGAGCTCTTACGCTCGCTGCAAACCAAGTACAACCTGACGTATTTGTTCATCAGCCATGACCTGGCTGTCGTCAAAGCGCTGAGCCACCAACTGATGGTGGTCAAGCAAGGCCAAGTGGTCGAACAGGGTGCGGCGCAGGCTGTCTTCGCCGCACCGCAACATCCTTATACACAGCAGCTGCTGGAGGCCGCCTTTTTGGCGCCGGTAGCTGTCGATTAACCTGAAGAGGAACAACACATGGGTTTTCTCGCCGGTAAGCGCGTCCTGATCGTCGGTGTCGCCAGTAAACTGTCCATCGCATCCGGCATCGCTGCCGCCATGCACCGTGAAGGCGCCGAACTGGCCTTCACCTACCAGAACGACAAGCTCAAGGGCCGTGTCGAAGAGTTCGCCGCAGGCTGGGGCTCGGGTCCTGAGCTGTGCTTCCCTTGCGACGTGGCCAGCGACGAAGAGATCAACAAGGTCTTCGAAGAGCTGAGCAAGAAGTGGGACGGCCTGGACGTGATCGTTCACTCGGTCGGCTTCGCACCGGGCGACCAGCTCGACGGCGACTTCACCGAAGCCACCACCCGTGAAGGCTTCCGCATCGCTCACGACATCAGCGCCTACAGCTTCGTGGCCCTGGCCAAGGCCGGTCGCGAAATGATGAAAGGCCGCAATGGCAGCCTGCTGACCCTGTCGTACCTGGGCGCAGAGCGCACCATGCCGAACTACAACGTGATGGGCATGGCCAAGGCCAGCCTGGAAGCGGGCGTCCGCTACCTGGCCGGCAGCCTCGGTCCCGAAGGTACTCGCGTCAACGCGGTATCGGCTGGTCCGATCCGTACGCTGGCGGCTTCGGGTATCAAGAACTTCCGCAAGATGCTGGCTGCCAACGAAGCGCAAACCCCGCTGCGTCGCAACGTGACCATCGACGAAGTCGGCAACGCCGGCGCGTTCCTGTGCTCGGACCTGGCTTCGGGTATCAGCGGTGAGATCATGTACGTCGACGGTGGCTTCAACACCACCGCGATGGGCAACATCGAAGAGTAATAGCTACAACGCTGCACAAAGAAGGCCGCTCGTTGAGCGGCCTTTTTTTGCATGTCCGAACGTACGTCCGCAGGAGCGAGCCTGCTCGCGAAGACGTTGGCACAGTCGCAAACGATGTATCGGCCGTACAGACGTTTTCGCGGACAAGTCCGCTCCTGCAGGAATTGCGTTCGGACGCCCACAGAAAAGGCCGCTCAATGAGCGGCCTTTTCTGGAGCGAGGTCGAAGCTTAGAACTTCTCGATCTTCGCCTTGCTTTCCAACTCGGCGCGGTAGGCAGCGAAATCCTGCTGACCGGCACGTGAAGCGAGGAAGCGACGGTACTGCGTCTTCTCGGCATCCGTCGGCGCAGCCGCCTGATTAACACCGTTGAGACGCACAATCACGAAGCTGCCATCCGCCGCGGTCACGCTGGCGAACTCCGGCTTGTCCTTGCCTTCAGGCTTGGGCATGCGGAACAGCGTTTGCAGCACGGTTGGCTCTACGCCTTCCTGATTGCGAGTCACCGCTTCCAGCACTTTCCACTCCCGGCCGTCCTGCTTGGCCGCCAATGGTACCTTGCCATCACGCAAACCGGCCAGCAACGCCTCGCCCTTGGCTTTCGCCGCAGCGCTGGCGTGATCCTTGACCAACTGGCCGCGAATCGCAGCGGCAACGGTCTCAAGCGGCAACTGCTGTGGCTGCAGATGCTCCTTGGAACGGACCACCACGACAGTCTCCGGGTCCAGTTCCAGCGTGTTGCTGTTGGAACCTTCCTCAAGGACTTCCGGGCTGAATGCGGCCTGGATAATCGCACGGTTGGCCGTCAAGCCTTCGCCGCCTTCACGGCCGAATGGCGCAGTCGTCTGAACCTTCAGGCCCAGTTCCTGAGCCGGCTGAGCCAGGTCGGAAGATTCGAAAGCCAGATCTTCCAGCTGCTTGGTCACTTCGACGAACTTCTGCTCGACCTGTTGGGATTTCAGGTCGGTGGTCAGCTTGTCCTTCAGGCTGGCAAAGGTCGGGACCGACGGTGCTTCGACGCCCAACAACTTGATCAGGTGCCAGCCGAAGTCCGTACGCACGGGCTGCGAGACCTGATCCTTGTTCAGCGCATACAGCGCCTGCTCAAACGCCGGATCATAGACGCCCTTGCCTGCGTAACCCAGATCGCCGCCCTTGTTGGACGAACCCGGGTCCTGCGAGAACTCCTTGGCCAGCTTGGCGAAGTCTTCACCCTTGGCCAGACGCTGCTGAATATCTTCCAGCTTGGCCTTGGCCTTGGTTTCGTCGCTTTCTTCGATCAGGATGTGAGCGGCACGACGCTGTTCGGAGAGATTGGCGATTTCCTTCTGGTAAGCCGCCTGCAAATCCTCGTCCTTGACCTGCACCTTGTCGAAGAAGGCCGATTTCTTCAGCTCGACGTACTCCAGCACCACCTGCTCAGGACTCATGAATTCCTTGGCACGCTCGTCGTAGTGCGCCTTGACCTCATCGTCGGTCACCTTCACCGCCGCCGGATCGGCCGGCAGAGTGAGGGAAGCGAAGTCGCGGGTCTGCTTTTCCAGACGGGCAAACGCATCGACCTGCGCGTCGGTCACGAACGCACTGCCGGCCACACCGGCCCGGACCTGACCGATCAGCATTTCCTGGCCAAGCATCTGGCGGAACTGCAGGCGGCTGTAACCCAGCTGACGGATCACCTGATCGAAGCGATCGGCATTGAACTTGCCGTCCACCTGGAATTCAGGCGTCTGCAAAAGCTGTTGGTCCAGCGAAGCGTCGGAAAAGGAGAACTTGGCATCGGCTGCACCTTGCAGCAGCAGCTTGCGGTCGATCAGCCCCTTGAGCGCGGATTCGCGCAGCAGCTTCTCGTCCAGCATTGCAGGATCGAAATCCTTGCCCAACTGCTGGGCCAGTTGCTGGGCAAGCTGGCGACGCTGCATGTCCACGGCCTGGCTCAACTCGTTCTGAGTGACCTCTTCGCCGTTGACCTCGGCCGCGTTCTGTTTGTTGCTGGTCGCGGTAAACATCGCCTCGATGCCGGTGAAGGCCATCAGCGCGATGATGATCCCGATGATTGTCTTGGCAATCCAGCCCTGTGAATTGTCCCTGATGTTCTGCAGCATTGCGTCCCCCAAAACGGTTGAACTGACTAACCAACCGCGGAGCGTGGGTAGAAAGCGGATAGAAGAAAGGCGCATCCGAGGATGCGCCTTCTCGTAACTGACGGAGCGGAAGGGCTCGACCCCTTCGACAGCGCAGACTGATGTCGCACTGCCGCTCCGCTACCGGCCCGGACTGAATCCGAACCGGCGGGCAAAGGCTTCTGGAAGCTTAGTTTACGGCTTCTTTCAGTGCTTTACCGGCCTTGAAACCTGGTTTCTTGGCAGCAGCAATTTCCAGCGTCTTACCGGTCTGAGGATTGCGACCAATACGAGCAGGACGGTCTGTAACGGAGAACGTACCAAAGCCAACCAATACAACAGAGTCGCCAGCCTTCAGAGCGCCAGTGACGGATTCGATCACTGCGTCCAGCGCGCGGCCAGCAGCAGCTTTCGGGATATCAGCAGATGCGGCGATAGCATCAATCAGTTCCGACTTGTTCACTCTAAGTCCCCTTATCTCTATATTGAGTATGTTTCTAAGTTTTAGGTGTTAAGCAAAACGAGCGCTGGAAGGCTTGCAGGTACTTGCTTGAAAGAGCCGCTTTATAACAAGGGCTCCAAAAAGCTGTCAAGGAAGCCTCACACAGTCTTAATGCGTGCTAATTCTTTCCTTAGAGTCAGACTCGCGTTTTTCATCCTTCGCAACCAGATCGGGAGCCACATCCGGCAAGGGCTCCGGCGCGTATTGCAGCGCAATTTGCAGGACTTCGTCAATCCATTTAACAGGCTTGATTTCAAGATCCTGCTTGATATTGTCGGGAATTTCCTTCAAATCACGTACGTTTTCTTCCGGAATGATCACCGTCTTGATGCCGCCGCGATGCGCGGCCAGAAGTTTTTCCTTCAGACCACCAATGGCCAGCACCTGTCCGCGCAGCGTGATCTCACCCGTCATGGCGACATCGGCACGCACCGGAATCTGGGTCAATGCCGACACCAGCGCCGTGCACATACCGACGCCCGCGCTCGGACCGTCCTTGGGCGTGGCACCTTCGGGCATGTGGATGTGCGTGTCGCGTTTCTCGTGGAAATCCGGGGCTATGCCCAGGCTTTTCGCGCGGCTGCGCACTACGGTCAAGGCCGCAGTGATCGACTCGACCATCACATCGCCCAACGAACCGGTCTTGATCAGGTTGCCTTTGCCCGGCACCACGGCCGCCTCGATGGTCAGCAATTCGCCGCCGACCTGAGTCCACGCAAGCCCCGTCACCTGTCCGATCTGATCCTGCTGCTCGGCCAGACCGTAGCGGAATTTACGCACGCCCAGGAAGTGCTCGAGCATGTCCGCCGTGACACGAATTGCAAAACGTTTTTCCAGCGCATGCTCTTTCACGGCCTTGCGGCAGACCTTGGCGATCTGACGCTCAAGGCCGCGCACGCCCGCCTCGCGGGTGTAATAGCGGATGATGTCGCGGATCGCCTCTTCGTCAAATTCGATTTCACCCTTTTTCAGACCATTGGCCTGAATCTGCTTGGGCGAAAGGTATTTCACGGCGATGTTGATCTTTTCGTCTTCCGTGTAGCCCGGCAGACGGATCACTTCCATACGATCGAGCAGCGCCGGCGGAATATTCATCGAGTTGGACGTGCACAGGAACATGACGTCCGACAGGTCGTAATCGACTTCCAGGTAATGGTCGTTGAAGTTGTGGTTCTGCTCCGGGTCTAGCACTTCAAGCAGCGCCGAGGCCGGATCGCCACGCATGTCGCTGCCCATCTTGTCGATTTCGTCGAGCAGGAACAGCGGGTTGCGAACCCCCACCTTGGTCATCTTTTGTATCAATCTTCCTGGCATCGAACCGATGTAGGTGCGGCGATGACCACGAATTTCGGCTTCATCACGTACCCCGCCTAGCGCCATGCGCACGAATTTGCGGTTGGTGGCGTTGGCGATTGACTCGGCCAGGGAGGTTTTACCCACGCCCGGAGGACCGACCAGGCACAACACAGGGCCGCGAATCTTCTTCACCCGCTTCTGCACCGCGAGATACTCAAGGATGCGTTCCTTGACCTCGTCCAGGCCGTAGTGATCGGCATCCAGGATCGCCTCGGCACGCGCCAGGTCCAGACGAACCTTGCTCTGCGCCTTCCACGGCACCTGGACCAGCCAGTCGATGTAGGAGCGAACCACGGTGGCTTCAGCCGACATGGGCGACATCTGCTTGAGCTTGTTCAGCTCGGCAGTGGCCTTGGCCAGCGCATCCTTGGGCAGGCCCGCAGCATCGATGCGCTTTTTCAGCTCTTCGATTTCGTTATGGCCTTCGTCGCCATCGCCCAGCTCTTTCTGAATGGCCTTCATCTGCTCATTCAGGTAGTACTCGCGCTGGCTGCGCTCCATTTGTTTCTTGACGCGACCGCGGATGCGTTTTTCGACCTGCAGCAGGTCGATTTCAGCATCCAGCAACGCCAGCACGTGCTCGACGCGCGACGGCAGGTCAATGATTTCGAGAATGTCCTGCTTCTGCTCGATTTTCAGCGCCATGTGGGCGGCCATGGTATCGACCAGGCGACCCGGCTCATCGATGCTGTTGAGTGAGGACAGCACTTCGGCAGGCACTTTCTTGCCCAGCTGAACGTACTGTTCGAACTGCGCCAGCAGGCTGCGTACAAAAACTTCGGACTCGCGGTCCGGGGCATCGACTTCGTCGATCAACGCGACTTCGGCGCGGTAATGGCCGTCGACCTCGATGAAGCGCTCGACCGAACCGCGCTGCTCGCCTTCGACCAGCACCTTGACGGTGCCATCGGGCAGTTTGAGCAGTTGCAGGACGGTGGCAACGGTACCGACGCTGTACAGGGCCTTCTCGCCCGGATCATCGTCGGCAGGGTTTCTCTGCGCGAGCAACAGGATCTGCTTGTCGCCGGTCATCGCCGCCTCAAGGGCTTCGATAGACTTCTCGCGCCCCACGAACAGCGGGATAACCATGTGCGGATAAACCACAACATCACGCAATGGCAAGAGAGGCAATTCAATGGTGGTCTTCATGATTTCGCCTCTACGGCGGCCAATCGGCCGTGGACAGATGGAATAAGCTTGAAGCCAAGATGGGGGCAGTTTTCAAAAAAAACAAGCCTTGACGTCCGGGCGCTTGAATAACTGCATGGAATGCGTGATAGGGGCCACGCCCTGAAAATGCAAAAAGGGCCCGAAGGCCCCTTTCGTGTCACTTGGCACATCCACGCGGCAAGGCCGGTTTATGCGTCAGGAGCGACCTTGGCAGGCGGCTCGCTGTTTTCGTAGATCAACAGCGGCTTGGACGTGCCTTCGATCACGCTTTCGTCGATCACCACCTTGCTCACGTCGGTCTGCGACGGGATTTCGTACATGGTGTCGAGCAGAACGCCTTCGAGGATGGAGCGCAGGCCACGGGCGCCGGTCTTGCGCTCCAGCGCGCGACGGGCAACCGATTTCAACGCGTCGGTACGGAACTCGAGATCCACACCTTCCATTTCGAACAGCTTGGCGTACTGCTTGGTGAGCGCGTTCTTCGGCTCGGTGAGAATCTGCATCAACGCAGCCTCATCCAGTTCGTCCAACGTGGCCAACACCGGCAAACGACCGACGAATTCCGGGATCAGACCGAACTTGACCAGATCGTCAGGCTCGACTTCACGCAGGGATTCGCCGACCTTCTTGCCCTCTTCCTTGCTGCGAACCTCGGCATTGAAGCCAATGCCACCACGGGTGGACCGGTTCTGGATGACTTTCTCCAGGCCCGAAAAGGCGCCGCCGCAAATGAACAGGATATTGCGCGTGTCCACCTGCAGGAATTCCTGCTGGGGATGCTTGCGCCCGCCTTGCGGAGGAACGGAAGCCACGGTGCCTTCGATCAGCTTCAGCAGAGCCTGCTGTACGCCTTCGCCGGACACGTCACGAGTAATCGAAGGGTTGTCGGATTTGCGCGAGATCTTGTCGATTTCGTCGATGTAGACAATACCCATCTGGGCCTTCTCTACGTCGTAATCACATTTCTGCAACAGCTTCTGAATAATGTTTTCCACGTCTTCACCGACATAACCGGCTTCGGTCAGGGTCGTGGCGTCGGCGATGGTGAACGGGACATTGAGCAGGCGGGCCAGGGTTTCAGCCAGCAGCGTCTTGCCCGAGCCGGTAGGCCCGATCAGCAGGATGTTGCTCTTGCCGAGTTCGACATCGTCGTTCTTCTTGTCACGCTGATTCAAACGCTTGTAGTGGTTGTACACCGCTACTGCGAGAACCTTCTTGGCACGTTCCTGACCAATGACGTATTGATCTAGGATGCCGCTGATTTCTTTGGGCGAAGGCAATTTATGCGCACTGCTTTCGGCCTGGGCTTCCTGCACCTCCTCGCGGATGATGTCGTTGCACAGGTCGACGCACTCGTCGCAGATAAAGACCGAGGGGCCGGCAATCAATTTGCGCACTTCATGCTGGCTTTTGCCACAGAAGGAGCAATAGAGCAGTTTGCCGTTGTCCTCGCCGTTGCGGGTGTCAGTCATTCGATCGATCCAATCCGGTAGGCTTGCAACACAAGATGAAGGCTATCGCGGGCTTTTTCAAGTCCGCGGGCGGCAGGTTGTGCCGCCCGCCCACATTTTGCGCAGCTTAAGCAGGCATTTGACGCTTGTTGATCACCGAGTCGATCAGGCCGTATTCCGCCGCACGCTCAGCGCTCATGAAGTTGTCACGCTCGGTGTCACGCTCGATGGTCTCCAGGCTCTGGCCGGTGTGATGCGCCAGCAGCGAGTTGAGGCGGTGGCGAATATGCAGGATTTCCTTGGCATGGATGTCGATATCCGACGCCTGACCCTGGAAACCGCCCAACGGCTGGTGAATCATCATGCGCGAGTTGGGCAGGCAGTGACGCTTGCCTTCGGCGCCGCCAGCGAGCAGGAACGCGCCCATGCTGCAAGCCTGGCCGATGCAGATGGTCGACACGTCCGGCTTGATGAACTGCATGGTGTCGTAGATCGACATACCTGCAGTCACCGACCCGCCTGGGGAGTTGATATAGAGATGGATATCCTTGTCCGGGTTTTCCGCTTCCAGGAACAGCAATTGCGCCGCGATCAGGTTGGCCATGTAGTCTTCAACCGGCCCGACCATGAAAATCACGCGCTCCTTTAACAGGCGCGAGTAGATGTCATAGGCGCGCTCGCCGCGGGCGGACTGCTCGATAACCATCGGGACCAGGCCGCCAGCGGCCTGGATGTCAGAGTTCTGCTGAATATAAGAATTGCGGGACATGTCCTGCATTCACTCCCAAATAGTCGAGTCTTGAATACGCACAAGCCAGCGCGAAGGCTGGCTTGTGGGTGTTTTCGAACGAAAGGAGAAATCAGTCGGCTTTTGGAGCTTCCACCGGCTTGACTGCTTCTTCGTAGGAGACCGATTTGTCGGTCACGCTAGCTTTCTGCAAAACAGTATCTACAACTTGCTCTTCAAGCACAACAGAACGCACTTCGTTCATTTGTTGCTCGTTCTTGTAGTACCAGGCCACAACCTGCTCAGGCTCCTGGTAGGCCGAGGCCATTTCCTGGATCAGGTCACGTACGCGGGCATCATCGGGCTTGAGGTCGAACTGCTTGACGACTTCAGCAACGATCAGGCCCAGCTCGACGCGGCGCTTGGCCTGCTCTTCGAACAGCTCGGCCGGCAGCTGGTCAGGCTTGATGTTGCCACCGAACTGCTGAACAGCCTGCACGCGCAGACGGTTGACTTCGTTTTCCAGCAGCGCCTTAGGCACTTCGATCGGGTTGGCGGCCAGCAGACCGTCCATGACCTGGTTCTTGATCTTGGACTTGATCGCCTGACGCAGCTCGCGCTCCATGTTCTTGCGAACTTCGGCGCGGAAACCGTCGATGCCGGTTTCCTTGATGCCGAACTGCTTGAAGAACTCTTCGTTCAGCTCAGGCAGCTTTGGCTCGGAAACGCTGTTGACGGTAACGGTGAACTCGGCGGCTTTACCAGCCAGCTCCAGGTTCTGGTAGTCCTCGGGGAAGGTCACGTTCAGTACGCGCTCTTCGCCGGCCTTGGCGCCCACCAGACCGTCTTCGAAACCAGGGATCATGCGGCCGGAGCCCAGAACCAGCTGGGTGCCGGTGGCGGAGCCGCCAGCGAAGACTTCGCCGTCAACCTTGCCGACGAAATCGAGGTTCAGCTGGTCTTCGTTCTGAGCGGCACGCGAGGTCTCTTCAAAACGAACGTTCTGCTTGCGCAGCACTTCCAGCATGTTGTCCAGGTCGCTGTCGGCCACTTCGGCGGACAGACGCTCGACGGAAATGGTGTCGAAACCCGCAACGGTGAACTCAGGGAACACTTCGAAGGTTGCGACGTATTCCAGATCCTTGCCCTTTTCGAAGGACTTGGGCTCTACGGCAGGTGCGCCGGCAGGGTTCAGCTTCTGCTCGACCACGGCTTCGTAGAAAGTAGCCTGGATCAGGTCGCCCAGCGCTTCCTGACGCGCGCCGTCTTCATAACGCTGGCGGATCACGCTCATAGGCACCTTGCCTGGGCGGAAGCCCGGGATCTTGGCTTTACGTGCGGTCTGCTGCAGACGCTTGTTGACTTCAGTCTCGATGCGTTCGGCAGGCACGCCAATGGTCATGCGGCGCTCAAGAGCGGAAGTATTTTCAACAGAAACTTGCATGGATATTCCTCGTTGCACAGACGTTAGCCGGCCGTTTCCGACCCCAGAATCAAGGGCATGCATTCTAGTGGGTCAAACTCAAGAAGTCACCCTACTGAAAAAGGGCAAGTTAGGAGGACGGAACCGGTTCGTCGACAGGAGCGGCCAGAACATCGTTTGCCTTGCCGCCGAGGCGTCTGGCACAGGCTATATAAAGGAAGCACCTGCGCCGGACCACTACCGGCTCCATCCACGTAGCGCGCCCTGCTCGACCGACGGCGCAAGCCGGCGGATCAGCGGGACGATAATTCCAATACGCTGAAACAAAAAAAGCCGCACTAGGCGGCTTCTTGCGTAACAGGAGTGATGCCACTCAAGCTACTTACACATCTTGGTGCGGACGGAGAGACTCGAACTCTCACACCTTTCGGCGCTGGAACCTAAATCCAGTGTGTCTACCAATTCCACCACATCCGCGTTACAAGCTTTTAAAGCAAAGGCGCCAGATCATAAACCTGGCGCCTTTTCTGAATATGGGGTGGACGATGGGGATCGAACCCACGACAACAGGAGTCACAATCCTGTGCTCTACCAACTGAGCTACGCCCACCATATTGCATGTAACCGCTACATCTACTTGCTGTGCCAAAGCTGCCTTGAATGGCGCACCCGGCAGGACTCGAACCTGCGACCATCCGCTTAGAAGGCGGATGCTCTATCCAGCTGAGCTACGGGCACTTATATAATCTGCATTCACGAACGATCACAAATTAAAAGGCTTTCAATCACACCGAGCCGATTTGCAACTCTGCCTGACCTAATCAACCAGTGCTAGCTTAACCAGTGCTGGGCTCTGCCCGGCAAGTGCGACGAATCTTATAGACGACCCCGAAGGTCGTCAACTCTTTTTTAAAAAAAATTCAGTTAGATAAAGGAGTTAGCTGATTATGCGCGCCAAGCGCCTTTGCCCTCGCGTCAGGTCATGCGAGAATGCGCGCTCATTTTATTTCCTCTCGATGGTTAATTACGCGTCATGACTGCACAACTTATCGACGGCAAAGCGATCGCCGCCAGCCTGCGCCAGCAGATCGCCAAACGTGTCGCCGAACGTCGCGAGCAAGGCCTGCGTACGCCGGGCCTCGCGGTGATTCTGGTGGGCAGCGACCCCGCCTCCCAGGTCTATGTTTCCCACAAGCGCAAGGACTGCGAGGAAGTAGGCTTCATTTCCCAGGCCTACGACCTGCCGGCCGAGACGAGCCAGGTTGCCCTGACCGAGCTGATCGATCGCCTGAATGACGATGCCGACATCGACGGCATCCTGTTGCAGCTTCCCCTGCCTGCGCACCTGGACGCTTCCCTGTTGCTGGAGCGCATTCGCCCCGACAAGGACGTGGACGGTTTCCACCCTTACAACGTCGGCCGCCTGGCCCAGCGTATTCCTCTGCTGCGCCCCTGCACGCCGAAAGGGATCATGACCCTGCTGGAAAGCACCGGTGCCGATCTGTACGGCATGGAAGCGGTAGTGGTCGGCGCATCCAACATCGTCGGCCGGCCGATGGCGATGGAGCTGTTGCTCGCCGGCTGTACCGTGACCGTGACCCATCGCTTCACCAAGGACCTGGCCGGTCACGTCGGCCGTGCCGACCTGGTAGTGGTTGCCGCCGGCAAGCCGGGGCTGGTCAAGGGTGAATGGATCAAGCCAGGCGCTATCGTCATCGACGTCGGCATCAACCGTCAGGACGACGGCAAGCTGGTAGGCGACGTTGTGTACGACACCGCGCTGCCCCGCGCCGGCTGGATTACCCCGGTTCCCGGCGGCGTCGGTCCCATGACCCGCGCCTGCCTGCTGGAAAACACCTTGTACGCAGCGGAAAGCCTGCACGGCTGATCCGATCCGTACACAACAAAAACGGCACCCTGGGGTGCCGTTTTGCATTTCAGCTGTTAATTACTTGCGCGCCGCCTCCCAGCTTTTGAGCAGCTCGTTGTAGCCGACTGTTTCACCCTTGGGCTTCTCGTTGGCCAGCTTGCGCTGTGGCGCGGCCCAGCCGTCGGGGCTTGCCTCGCCTTTCTTGTACCACTCTTCAGCCGTGGTTTCGGGGTTGAGTTTCGGTGCACAACCGCTCTTCTCCTGCGCCTTGGAGCGTTCCAGTCGCATCAGAATCGCATCCTGATCCTTGGCCAGGCCGTCGAGCGCCTGCTGGGCAGTCTTCTCGCCGGTAACCGCTTCCGCCACATGGCTCCACCACAGCTGCGCCAGTTTCGGATAGTCAGGAACGTTGGTGCCGGTCGGCGACCACTGGACCCGCGCCGGGCTGCGATAGAACTCCACCAGGCCACCAAGCTTCGGCGCCAGGGCGGTCATTTCCTTGGAGTTGATGTCCGACTCGCGAATCGGCGTCAGACCGACAATGGTCTTTTTCAGCGACACAGTCTTGGAGGTCACGAACTGCGCGTACAGCCAGGCCGCCAGGCGCTGCTTCTCCGGTGTGGAGTACAGGAACGTCCATGAACCCACGTCCTGATAGCCCAACTTCATGCCGTCCTTCCAGTAAGGCCCTTTGGGCGACGGCGCCATGCGCCACTTCGGCGTACCATCGGCATTCATCACCGGCAGGCCCGGCTTGGTCATGTCTGCGGTGAACGCGGTGTACCAGAAGATCTGCTGAGCGACGTTACCCTGGGACGGCACCGGGCCCGACTCCGAGAAAGTCATGCCTGCGGCTTCCGGCGGCGCGTAGGCCTTGAGCCAGTCGATGTATTTCTGGGTGGCGAACACCGCCGCCGGGCCGTTGGTGTCGCCGCCACGGGTAATGCTCGACCCCACCGGATGGCAGTTTTCCGCGCGAATCCCCCACTCGTCCACAGGCAAGCCGTTGGGCAGGCCCTTGTCACCGCCGCCGGCCATGGAGAACCAGGCATCGGTGAAACGCCAGCCCAGCGATGGGTCCTTCTTGCCGTAATCCATGTGGCCATAGACACGCTTGCCGTCGATTTCCTTGACGTCTTCACTGAAGAACCTGGCGATGTCTTCGTACGCCGACCAGTTCACCGGCACGCCCAGCTCATAGCCGTACTTGGCCTTGAACTTCTCCTTGAGGTCGGCCCGCTCGAACCAGTCAGCGCGGAACCAGTACAGGTTGGCGAATTGCTGGTCAGGCAGTTGGTAGACCTTGCCGTCGGGCGCGGTAGTAAACGACAGGCCGATGAAATCCTTGAGGTCCAGGGTTGGCGAGGTCACCTTCTTGCCGCTTTCGCTTTCCATCAGTTCGGTCAGCGACTGCGCCTTGCCATAGCGAAAGTGGGTACCGATCAGGTCGGAATCGTTGACCCAGCCGTCGTAGATATTCTTGTCCGACTGCATCTGGGTCTGGATTTTCTCGATCACGTCACCTTCCTGCACCAGGTCGTGAGTCAGCTTGATGCCGGTGATTTCCGAGAACGCCCGCGCCAGGGTCTTGGATTCGTACTCATGGGTGGTGAGGGTTTCCGACACCACCTTGATGTTCATGCCACGAAACGGCTCGGCGGCCTTGATGAACCATTCCAGTTCGGCCATTTGCTGCTGGGGAGAAAGGGTCGAAGGCTTGAATTCCGCGTCGATCCACTTTTTCGCGGCATCCTGATAGGCGTCCGCCCATGCCGTCACGCTCAATCCACTGCATGCCAGCATCGAAGCCAGCGCCACGCTATGTCTCAGCTTGTTGTTTTTGTAGAACATAGACACCTCCAGTTGATTATTACGACGCCCTTCCCGATCCTCACTTCATCGTGGCCGGCAGCCGCCCTTGCGCTTCAGATCGCTTCGGTCAACCCCAACGCATCACCACCAGCAACCACACCAGCGACAGCGCCGAGGCAACCCACAAACTCCAGTCCGTCACCCCCACGACCAGCAGATGAACATAGGCGCTGACCAACAGGCCGATGAACAGTCGGTCGCCGCGAGTGGTGGCGATAGGCAGGAAACCCCGCCGCTCGACGCAGGCCGAGCTGAGTTCCCAGATCGTCATGCCTGCCAGCACCAGCGCCACGGCCCCGAAAAACGCCGCCGTGATGGGTGTCCACGCCATCCATTCCATTTGCGCCTCCTCAGACGCGGCCAAGGGCAAAGCCCTTGACCACATGATTACGAACGAACCAGATCACCAGCATGCCCGGCAGGATGGTCAATACACCGGCAGCCGCCAGCACCCCCCAGTCGATCCCCGATGCGGAAACGGTACGGGTCATCACCGCCGCGATGGGCTTGGCGTTGACCGACGTGAGGGTCCGCGCCAGCAGCAACTCGACCCAGGAGAACATGAAGCAGAAGAACGCCGTGACGCCGATGCCCGAGCCAATTAGCGGCACGAAAATTTTCACGAAGAACCTCGGAAAACTATAGCCGTCGATGTAGGCCGTTTCGTCAATTTCCTTGGGCACACCGGACATGAAGCCTTCCAGAATCCACACTGCCAGCGGCACATTGAACAGGCAGTGCGCCAGCGCCACGGCGATGTGGGTATCGAACAGGCCGATGGAGGAATACAGCTGGAAGAACGGCAATAGAAACACTGCCGGCGGCGCCATGCGATTGGTCAGCAGCCAGAAAAACAGGTGCTTGTCGCCGAGGAAGCGATAGCGGGAAAACGCATAGGCCGCCGGCAACGCCACGGTCAGGGAGATCACAGTGTTCAGGCATACGTAGTACAGCGAGTTGATGTAGCCGCTGTACCAGCTGGGGTCGGTAAAGATCACTCGGTAATTGGCCAGGGTGAAGGTTTCCGGCCACAGCGTCAGGCTGCCGAGGATCTCGGTATTGCTCTTGAACGACATGTTCAGCAACCAGTAGATCGGCACCAGCAGAAACAGGATGTAGATCAGCAACGGAATCGCCTTGCGCGCATTCATGGTCGATCCTCACTTGTTCTCGTTGTGGGTCATGGCGGTGTAGAACAGCCACGACACCAGCAGGATGATCAGGAAATACACCAGGGAAAACGCCGCCGCAGGCCCCAGATCGAACTGGCCGACCGCCATTTGCGTCAGGGTCTGGCTCAGGAAAGTGGTGGCGTTGCCCGGCCCGCCGCCGGTCAGCACGAAGGGTTCGGTGTAGATCATGAAGCTGTCCATGAAGCGCAGCATCACGGCGATCAGCAGCACGCTTTTCATCTTCGGCAGCTGGATATGCCGAAACACTGCCCAGGCCGAGGCGCGATCGATGCGTGCAGCCTGGTAGTAAACGTCAGGGATCGCCCGCAGCCCGGAGTAGCACAACAGCGCCACCAGCGAGGTCCAGTGCCAGACATCCATTACCAGCACCGTGACCCAGGCGTCCATGGTGTTGGCC
Source organism: Pseudomonas sp. v388 (assembly GCF_003935425.1). Lineage (GTDB taxonomy): Bacteria > Pseudomonadota > Gammaproteobacteria > Pseudomonadales > Pseudomonadaceae > Aquipseudomonas. Next base: position 78,472 of record NZ_RHQN01000007.1, on the reverse strand, counting down.
GCATAGTTGTAGCTGATGCCCAGGCTGTTGAGCCCCCAGCCCAGCAGGCCGATGTCCGCGCGGCCGAAGATCTGCCAGATGGTGCCGACCACGTTCCAGGGAATCAGCAGCGGGATGGTCATGATGATCAGACACAGCGACGACCAGCGGCCCTTGGTCGGCATGGTCAGGGCGATGGCGATGCCCAGCGGGATTTCGATCAGCAGCACGCAGCCTGAGTAAATGAACTGGCGCAGCAGCGAGTCATGCAGGCGCGGGTCCTGCAACACCTGGCGATACCAGTCGGCGCCGACGAAATAGCGGTTGGACTGGTCGAAGATGTCCTGCACCGAATAGTTGACCACGGTCATCATCGGCACGATGGCGCTGAAGGCCACCAGCAGGAACACCGGCAGCACCAGCCACCAGGCCTTGTTGTTCTGGACCTTGTTCATGCGTCACCTCGTTCGTGGCCCGGTTCGAGCAGAAACTCGTCGGCATAGAGCATCAGCCATTGCGCCGGAAAACTGATCCACGCCTGACCCTGGGGCACAGGCTTGTCCTCGGGCAAACGCACCTTGAGCGGCTGGCCGGCCAGGGACAGGGTCAGGATTTTGTAGGTGCCCAGATCCTCGACATGCACGACCTCGGCGCACATCGCTTCCTCGTAAGGCCCATCCCAGACGTGCACGAACTCCGGCCGGATACCGATCTTCAAGGTCTGGAAGGAAGTTCGGGCGATCAACTGGCGCATCAGGCTGGACATTCCGATCTGCACGTCGCCGAACCCGACGCCGTCGCCCTGGGGCTCGACGTCGATCAGGTTCATGCCGGGGCTGCCGATGAAATAGCCGACAAAGGTGTGGCGTGGTTTTTCAAACAGCTCGCGGGGCGTACCGAATTGCACGATCTGGCCGCCGTACATCACCGCGATCTTGTCAGCGAAGGTCGAGGCCTCCAACTGGTCGTGGGTGACGTAGACCATGGTGATGTTGAACTGCTCGTGGATCTGCTTGAGCTTGCGGCGCAGTTTCCACTTCAGGTGCGGATCGATGACGGTCAAAGGCTCGTCGAACAGGATCGCCGACACATCATCGCGGACCAGCCCGCGGCCCATCGAGACCTTCTGCTTTTCATCTGCGGTCAGGTTTCGGGCTTTCTTGCCAAGCAGCGGCTGCAGGTCCAGCACGTCGGCGATTTCCTGAACCTTGGTACGAATGCGCGTCTCGTCCATGCCCTGGTTGCGCAACGGGAAGGCCAGATTGTCGTACACGGTCATGGTGTCGTAGACCACCGGGAACTGGAAAACCTGGGCGATGTTGCGCCGTTCCGGGCTCAGCTCGTTGACCACCCGGGCGTCGAACAGTACCTGCCCTTGGGACGGGCTGAGCAGCCCGGAAATGATATTGAGCAAGGTCGACTTGCCGCAGCCGGAAGGCCCGAGCAACGCATACGCCCCGCCCTGCTCCCAAACGTGGCTCATTTCGCGGATCGCATAATCGTCCGGCCCCGGGTTGGCGCTGTAGCTGTGCGCCAGGTTCTGCAAACGGATCTCGGCCATCAGGCAACCCTCGCGATACGCACGCCGGGCGCCTGGATCAGCTTGCCCTGCTGGTCAAAGACAAACAGTTTGTGAGTCGGGATATACACGCGGATCGCCGCATCGACGTCGTAGCCGTGCACCCCCGGCAAATGCAGCACCAGCGGAAACAATTCGTTGCGCACGTGCAGGAAGGTTTCCGAGCCGCTGATTTCCGCCAGTTCGACGGTCACCGCCAGCTCCAGGTCGTCGTCGTTGGACGGCACCAGGCTCAGGTGGCTGGGCCGCACGCCGAACTGGTAATCGCCGTCGCCGATGGCGCGCAGGTCGGCGTTGAGCCGGAAATGCACGAAATTGGCGAAGCTCACCTCGTTGCCGTCGATCCGTCCCGGCATCAGATTGATCGGCGGTTCGGAGAACAGCTCGGCGGCCAGCACCGTGCTGGGCTTGTGATAGACCTGCGCGGTCTTGCCGGTCTGCACCACCCGCCCTTCATGCAGAATCGTGGTGGTTCCGCCAAGGGCCAGGGCCTCGTTGGGCTCGGTGGTGGCGTAAATCGCAATGGTGTGGCGTGCCGCGAACAGGTCGCGCATTTCCTGGCGCAGTTCTTCGCGCAGCTTATAGTCCAGATTGACCAGCGGTTCGTCGAACAGGATCAGCTCGGCATCCTTGACCAGCGCCCGGGCCATGGCGGTACGTTGCTGCTGGCCGCCGGACAATTCAAGCGGGTAGCGCTGCAGGAATTTCTCGATACGCAGCATCTTCGCGGTGTCGTGGACGCGGCTGTGAATCTGCTCCTTGGCCATTCCGGCCTGACGCAGCGGCGAGGCGATGTTCTCGAACACCGTCATGCTCGGATAGTTGATGAACTGCTGGTAGACCATCGACACATTGCGCAACCGCACCGGACGCTGCGTGACGTCGACACCGTTCATCAAGACCCGGCCGCTGTCAGGCTTGTCCAGGCCGGCCATCAGGCGCATCAGGCTGGTCTTGCCCGACAGGGTGCGGCCCAGCAAGACGTTGAAAGATCCCGGCTCAAAGCTCAGGGAGGCGTCGTCGATCCAGATTTGGCCATCGACGGCGCGGCTGACGTGCTCCAGCGTTAGAGACATGGCGTGCCCTTTATCATTTTTATTCGGGGTTGCTCGCCCTGTGTATTAGCGACAAGCGTGCCAACACGCTGCGCGCTGCCGCCAGGCCCGGTCTAGAGCCGTGCACTGTTTCGAAAGCGCCGCACCACCTTCACAGCTGAACAAAAATGAACAACAAACGCTGAACACTTGAACAATCTGAACATTGACTTTGAACAATTCTGAACGACACTGGATGAACGCTGCGGGCAGGGATGGCTACGCACGACAGACCTGAAAACAATAACAACACGTCACGTCCAGGCACCCTCATGGCACATTCCAGCGCTTCGCTCGCTCACGACCGTATCGTCCAGGACTCATGGAGCCGTTGTCGCGACTTCGGCCTCGATCATCAGACTCGTCCATCTTTTGGCCGCTTGCCCGGCAATGAGGTGTCCCAGCTGCTGGAACGCCATCAGGCGCTGGTGCAGACCACGCATCAGGAAGTGCTGCCCTACTACGAAAATATCCTGAGCAATTCCAATTGCCTGATCCTGCTGGCCGACCATCACGGCCAGTTGCTCAAGTCCTGGGGCATGCAGCGTTTCGTCGATCCTTCCCAGACCCAAGGCTTCCTGGCCGGTGCCAGCTGGAGCGAGCGCGGCACCGGCACCAACGCCATCGGCACGGCGCTGGCCTGCGAGCAGGCCATTCACATCGAGCCGGATGAACATTTTCTCAAGGCCAACCGCTTCATGACCGGCTCCGCCTCGCCGATCTTCGATGCCCAGCGCCGCCTGATCGCGGTGCTGGACGTCTCCAGCGACAGCTTTCTACCGCCCTCGCATACGCTGGGCATGGTCAAGATGATGAGCCAGTCGGTGGAAAACCGGCTGATTCTTGACCAGTTCCGCGACAGCCATTTCCAGCTCACTTTCAACACCGGGCTGAACAACCTCGACAGCCAGTGGGCCGGCCTGCTGGTGTTCGACGAAAGCGGGCGGATTCATTGCGCCAATCGCCGGGCCGACAATCTGTTGGGTGCCAGTCCGTCCGGCGCCACCATCGAAGCCCTGTTCCGCTGCCCGATCCTGCACCTGCTCAGCGAGCCGGAAGGCCGGCCGTTCGCGTTGCATGCCCTGGGCAATAATCGGTTTCAATGTGTGCTGAAACGCCCTCGGCGCAAACCGCTTGCGCTGCATGCCGTCGCCGTCGCCCCCTCGACGTCGGGATCGCAGGCATTGGCGCTGGATGCCGTCGACCTGGGCGATGAGCGGGTCGCCAAGGCCGTAAGCCAGGCCCGTCGCTTACTGGAAAAGGACATTGCGCTGTTGATCCACGGCGAGACCGGGGTGGGCAAGGAAGTGTTCGTCAAGGCGCTGCACCAAGCGAGTTCCAGAGCCGATCGGGCGTTGATTGCCGTGAATTGCGCGGCGATCCCCGCTGAACTGGTGGAGTCCGAACTGTTCGGCTACGCCAAGGGCGCGTTTACCGGGGCGCATCACAAAGGCAGCATCGGCCTGATCCGCAAGGCGGACCGAGGCACGCTGTTTCTCGATGAAATCGGCGATATGCCGCTGCCGGTGCAGGCACGCCTGCTCAGGGTTCTGCAGGAACGCTGCGTTCAGCCACTGGGCAGCAGCGAACAGTATCCGGTAGACATTCGCATCGTGTCGGCGACCAATCGCTGCCTGCGAAACGCGGTGCGGGACGGGCATTTTCGTCAGGATCTGTATTACCGCATCAGCGGCCTGAACATCGAACTGCCACCGCTGCGGGAACGGACCGACCGGCCGGCGCTGATTCAACGAATCTTCGAGCGACACCGGGAAACGCACCAGCGCGCCGGGTTTTCACCGGCGGTGCTGGCCCTGTTCGACAAGCATCCGTGGCCGGGCAACCTGCGTCAGCTCAACAGTGTGATTCAAGTGGCGCTGGCCCTGGCAGACGACCAGCCGGTGGACGTCGAGCACTTGCCGGAGGATTTTCTGCTGGATATACACGAGCGGGAGATCCGGCAGTTGCCCGTTTCGACCATCACGGCCAACGACGATCTGACCGGTTTGCTTCAAGCGGCAGGTGGAAACATCTCACAGCTGGCAAAGCGGCTCGGAGTGAGCCGCAATACCTTGTACAAGCGGTTGCGGGAGCAGCAGCGGGGCTAAGGGCGCGCTTTTGTGGATTGCCGGGGGAGTCTGTAGGGGCGACCTTGGTCGCGAAGCAGCCGGAACATCCGCGCCGTTGTATCGCACGGAAATCCGGGTTCGCGGACCAGCGGAGCGCCGCCCGGTCCGCTCCTACAGGTTCGGCACTGTTAGCGCAGGATCAATCCGCCAGGCGCCAGGTCGTGCCGCCCTTGCCGTCTTCCAGCACCACGCCCATGGCGGTGATCTGGTCACGGATGCGGTCCGATTCGGCCCAATCTTTCGCGGCGCGAGCCGCCAGACGCGCCTGGATCAACGCTTCCACTTCAGCAGCGTCCACCCGGCCTTCGGCACCGGCACGCAGGAAATCATCCGCTTCAAGCTGAAGCACACCCAGCACACTGGCCAGTTGCTTCAAACGCGCCGCCAGACCGGCCGCCGCAGCGGCATCGGCCTCACGCAGGCGATTGATTTCGCGGACCATCTCGAACAGCACCGCACAGGCTTCCGGCGTGCCGAAGTCATCATTCATTGCCGCCGTGAAACGCTCGACGAACGCTTCGCCACCGGCAGGCTCCGCTTCCGGCAAGCCCTTGAGCGCGTGATAGAACCGTTCCAGCGCCGCCTTGGACTCGCGCAGGCTGTCTTCGGAGTAGTTGATCGCGCTGCGATAGTGGCTCGACACCAACAGGTAGCGCACCACTTCTGGATGGTACTTTTCCAGCACATCGCGGATGGTGAAGAAGTTGTTCAAAGACTTGGACATCTTCTCGCCGTTGATGCGGATCATGCCGCAGTGCAACCAGGCATTGGCGTAAGTCTGGCCGGTCGCGGCCTCGCTCTGGGCAATCTCGTTCTCGTGGTGCGGGAATTCCAGGTCGCTGCCGCCGCCATGAATATCGAACGTGTCACCCAGGCAGCAGGTGGACATCACCGAACATTCGATATGCCAGCCCGGACGGCCCGGACCCCACGGCGAATCCCAGCTCGGCTCGCCGGGCTTGACGCCTTTCCAGAGCACGAAATCCAGCGGGTCGTCCTTGGACTCGTCCACTTCGATGCGCGCGCCGATGCGCAGGTCTTCGATCTTCTTGCGCGACAGCTTGCCGTAGCCGACGAACTTGCCGACGCGGTAATACACGTCGCCATTGCCCGGTGCATAGGCGTAACCCTTGTCGATCAGGGTCTGGATCATGGCGTGCATGCCGGGGATATGATCGGTGGCACGCGGCTCCATATCCGGCTTGAGGATATTGAGGCGCGCTTCGTCCTCGTGCATCGCGTCGATCATCCGCGCCGTCAGAGCGTCGAAGGATTCGCCGTTGTCACGGGCACGGTTGATGATCTTGTCATCGATGTCGGTGATGTTGCGCACGTACGTCAGGTCGTACCCGCTGAAACGCAGCCAGCGGGTAACCAGATCGAATGCCACCATGCTGCGGCCATGCCCCAGGTGGCAGTAGTCGTACACGGTCATCCCGCAGACGTACATGCGCACCTTGTTGCCATCCAGCGGCTTGAAGACTTCTTTGCTCTTGGTGAGCGTGTTGTAGATGGAAAGCACGTATGCCCCTTAAGACCAAGAATCTCTTAGCGTTACAGTCCGATTGAAAACCGGGCGACCAGGCTGGGTGTCCTTGATGTCGGCGCAGAAGTAGCCTTCACGCTCGAACTGGAACCGGTCTTCCGGCTGCGCTTGCGCCAGCGAAGGTTCGGCACGACAACCGGTCAGCACCTGCAGGGAGTCAGGGTTGATGTTTTCCAGGAAAGTAGCGCCGTCTTCAGCCTTGTCCGGGCTCGACGAGCGGAACAGACGGTCGTACAGACGCACTTCGCATTCGACACTGGCAGCGGCCGGCACCCAGTGAATCACGCCTTTGACCTTTCGGCCCTCGGGGTTCTTGCCCAGGGTGTCCGGATCATACGAGCAGCGCAACTCGACGATATTGCCGTCGGCGTCCTTGATCGCCTCGTCGGCGCGGATCACATAGCTGCCGCGCAGGCGCACTTCGCCGTTGGGCTCCAGGCGCTTGTAGCCTTTGGGCGGCTCTTCCATGTAATCGTCGCGATCGATGTACAGCTCGCGTTCGAACGGCAGCGCCCGAACGCCCAGGTCTTCCTTCGGATGACGCGGCAGTTCGAGGTTCTCGACCTGGCCTTCCGGGTAGTTGGTGATCACCACCTTCAACGGGCGCAGCACGCACATGGCGCGTGGCGCGGTGCGGTCCAGGTCGTCGCGGATGCTGAACTCCAGCATGCCGAAATCCACCACGCCGTCGGAGCGGTTGGTGCCGACCATTTCGCAGAAATTACGGATCGATGCAGGCGTGTAACCTCGACGGCGGAAGCCCGACAGGGTCGACATGCGCGGGTCGTCCCAACCGCTGACGTGCTTCTCGTCGACCAGTTGCTTGAGCTTGCGCTTGCTGGTCACGGTGTAGCTCAGGTTCAGGCGCGAGAATTCGTACTGGCGCGGACGGGCCGGCACCGGCAGGTTGTCCAGGAACCAGTCATAGAGCGGACGATGGCCTTCGAATTCCAGGGTGCAGATCGAGTGCGTGATGCCTTCGATGGCATCGGACTGACCGTGGGTGAAGTCGTAGTTGGGGTAGATGCACCACTTGTCGCCGGTCTGGTGGTGATGCGCATGGCGGATGCGATACAGGATCGGGTCGCGCAGGTTCATGTTCGGCGAGGCCATGTCGATCTTGGCGCGCAGTACGCGGGCGCCGTCCTCGAACTCACCGGCCTTCATGCGGGCGAACAGGTCCAGGTTTTCCTCGACGCTGCGCTCACGGAACGGGCTGTTCTTGCCCGGTTCGGTCAGGCTGCCACGGTATTCGCGGGCCTGTTCGGGGGTCAGGTCGTCGACATAGGCCTTGCCCGACTTGATCAGTTCCACCGCCCAGTCGTGCAACTGGTCGAAATACTGCGACGCGTAGCGGACTTCACCGGCCCACTCGAAGCCCAGCCACTTGACGTCGCTCATGATGGCGTCGATGTATTCCTGGTCTTCCTTGGCCGGGTTGGTGTCGTCGAAACGCAGGTGCGTTGCGCCGCCGAACTCATTGGCCAGCCCGAAGTTCACGCAGATCGATTTGGCATGCCCGATGTGCAGGTAGCCGTTGGGCTCCGGCGGGAAGCGGGTGATGATCTTGCTGTGCTTGCCTGAGTCCAGGTCGGCCTGCACGATCGGGCGCAGGAAATTGGTAGGGACGACAGGGCCTGCCTTTGAATTCGCAGCGGGTTCTGGAGTGGGCTTGCTCATAGGATCCTTGGACATACTCGTGCGCGGCCAGGGTAGGCCGACTAAATCAAAGCGCTTATCATAGCCGAAGCTGTCAAGGCCCTGACAACAGAGTGCGCATTGGAGGCTATAAAAGCTGCAAAACCCATGAAATATGTAACCTCCCCTGTAAACTGCACGTCAGGGTGATATTGCGCCCATTCTTCAATGCCCAAAAGAGCGACTTCGATATGTCCAAAGTAAAATTGACCACCAACCACGGCGACATCGTTCTGGAACTGAACGCTGAAAAAGCGCCGCTGACCGTAGCCAACTTCATCGAATACGTTAACGCCGGCCATTACGAAAACACCATCTTTCACCGCGTTATCGGCAATTTCATGATCCAGGGCGGTGGTTTCGAGCCTGGCATGAAGGAAAAGAAAGACAAGCGCCCAAGCATCCAGAACGAAGCCAACAACGGCCTGCCGAACAAGAAGTACAGCATCGCCATGGCCCGCACCATGGACCCGCATTCGGCATCCGCCCAGTTCTTCATCAACGTGGCTGACAACAGCTTCCTGAACCACACCGCCGCGACCACCCAGGGCTGGGGCTACGCAGTATTCGGCGAAGTGGTCGAAGGCACCGACGTCGTCGACAAGATCAAGGGCGTTTCCACCGGCAGCAAGGCCGGTCACCAGGACGTGCCGACCGAAGACGTGATCATCGAGAAAGCCGAGATCGTTGAGTGATACTGCTGATCTCCGACCTGCACCTTGAGGAAGGACGCCCGGATATTACCCGGGCGTTTCTGGATCTACTCCACGGCCGTGCACGCTCGGCCGAAGCGTTGTACATCCTCGGAGACTTCTTCGAAGTCTGGATCGGCGACGACGCGATGTCGCCCTTCCAGGCCTCGATCTGCCAGGCCCTGCGCGATGTGAGCGACAGCGGCACACGAATTTTCCTGATGCACGGCAACCGTGACTTCATGCTTGGCAAGCGGTTCTGCCAGGCGGCCGGCTGCACGCTGCTGCCCGACCCAAGCGTGGTGCCGCTCAACGGTGAGCCGGTGCTGCTGATGCACGGCGACAGCCTGTGCACGCGCGATGAAGGTTATATCCGGATGCGCCGCATTCTGCGCAATCCCGTTACCCTCTGGGTGCTGCGTCATCTGCCGCTGAAAACCCGCCACAAGCTGGCGCGCAAGCTGCGCAACGAAAGCCAGGCGCAGACGCGCATGAAAGCCAACGACATCGTGGATGTCACCGCAGATGAAGTGCCGCGCATCATGCAGCAGTTCGGCGTGCGCACCCTGGTCCACGGCCATACCCACCGCCCGGCAATCCACAAACTGCAGATCGGTGACCAGGCCGCACGGCGCATCGTGCTGGGCGACTGGGACCGTCAGGGCTGGGCCTTGCAGGTGGATGAGCAGGGGTTTGCGCTGGGGGCGTTTGATTTCGTGCCTGAGCCGGTCAAGCTGCTGAACTGATCGGTTCGAATGAGAATTCTTGTGGACGATTCTTGTGGGAGGGAGCTTGCTCGCGACTGCGGTGCTTGAGTCACGCTTCGGTGCCTGACCCGGCAGGGTCGCGAGCAAGCTCCCTCCCACAGATCATCTGGAGCACGTAATGCTGCCGGCCGCTCCTTCAATCAATGCCCGCCGCCGCCCGGCGGGCCGGCCTTGGCAGCGAATGGCGGTCTGGCCAGCCAGACCAGCAGAATCAGACCCATGAACACCCAACCCAGCATGTGGAAATAATCCACCGTGGACATCATGTACGCCTGTCCGTTGAGGGTCTGCTCCAGCTGCGCATAGGCCTGCGGGCTGGCGCCGCCAAGACTGTCCAGCGCGTGTCGGGTCGCCGGATCGAAAGTACTGATGTTTTCGCTCAGGTACGCATGATGCTGATCGGCACGGCGGATCCAGATCCAGGTGGTCAGCGAAGCGGCGAAACTGCCGCCCAGGGTGCGCAGGAAGGTCGCCAGGCCCGAGCCGTCGGCGATCTGGTCCGGTGGCAGGTCTGACAGCAGAATACTCAGGGTCGGCATGAAGAACAGCGCCACACCGATACCCATGAACAGTTGCACCATGGCCACATGCTGGAAATCCACCTCGTTGGTGAACTCGGCGCGCATGAAACAGCTCAGGCCCATGGCCAGGAACGCCAGCCCGGCCAGAATCCGCAGATCGAAGCGATGCGCGTACTTGCCGACGAAGGGCGACATCAGCACCGGCAGAATCCCGATCGGAGCCACTGCCAGCCCGGCCCAGGTCGCGGTGTAGCCCATCTGCGTCTGCAGCCACTGCGGCAGCAGCAGGTTGATGCCGAAAAAACCGGAATAGCCGCCGATCAGCACCAGCGTACCGATGCGGAAATTACGAAACGCAAACAGCCGCAGATTGACGATCGGGTGCTTGTCGGTCAGCTCCCAGATAATGAAGACCGCCAGGGCCACCAGCGAAATCACCGAGCCCACGACAATGAAGTTCGATTCGAACCAATCCATGTCGTTGCCCTTGTCCAGCACCACCTGCAACGCGCCGACGCCGATGATCAATGTCATCAGGCCGATATAGTCCATCGGCTGGCGACTGGTCTTGACCGGGCGCCTGGCCATCTGGGTACGCACCACGAACGCGGCGAACAGCCCGATGGGAATATTGATGAAGAAGATCCACGGCCAGCTGTAGCTGTCGGTGATCCAGCCGCCAAGGATCGGCCCGGCAATCGGCGCCACCACCGTGACCATCGCCAGCAGCGCCAGCGCCATGCCCCTCTTGGCCGGTGGATAAATGGCTATCAGCAGGGTCTGCGTCATCGGGTACAACGGCCCGGCGACCACCCCTTGCAACACGCGAAAGCCCACCAGTTCCGGCATGGACTGGGAAATCCCGCACAGAAACGAGGCCAGCACGAACAGCAGCGTGGCCCATAGGAACAGCTTTACTTCGCCGAAGCGGCGGCTGAGCCAGCCGGTCAGTGGCAGCGCGATGGCGTTACTGACCGCAAACGAGGTGATGACCCAGGTGCCCTGCTCGGAACTCACGCCCAGGTTGCCGGAAATGGTCGGCAAGGCCACGTTGGCGATGGTGGTGTCGAGCACCTGCATGAAAGTCGCCAGCGACAGACCGATGGTACACAGCAGCAGGCTGGGCGGCGTAAAAGAAGCCGGAGCGTTATTACTCATCGCGAATCCTTTGAAACTCTGACGGCGCCCCGGCTTGGGGGCCGAGGCATGCGGATTGGCGAATCAGCGGCGTGCGGTGGTCTTGCCGCCGAGCGCGCTGTTGTCGTGGATCAGGCGGGCAATGAGCGCATCGGCTTCGGCCAGCTGACCGGCGTAGATATCGGTACTGAACGTCGCCTGGCGTGGAGGTTGCTGGGCCAGCACCGGGCCGCTCTGGTCATGCAGATTGACCTCGACGGTGGTCGACAGGCCGACACGCAGCGGATGGTCCGCCAGTTCCTGGGCATTGATGTGTACCCGCACTGGCACTCGCTGGACGATCTTGATCCAGTTGCCGGTGGCGTTCTGCGCCGGCAGCAACGCAAACGCACTGCCGGTACCGGCGCCCAGGCTGTCGATGGTGCCGGTGTACTTGACATCGCCACCGTACAGATCGGTACTGATTTCCACCGGCTGGCCGATGCGCATCTTGCCCAGCTGGGTTTCCTTGAAGTTGGCGTCGATCCACAGCTGATCAAGCGGAATCACCGCCATGGTCGCGGTGCCCGGCTGAACCCGCTGGCCCAGTTGAACGGTGCGCTTGGCGACATAGCCGGTGACCGGCGCCAGCAGCGTGGTGCGGGCGTTGGCCAGATATGCCTGGCGCAGCTGCGCAGCGGCGGCCTTCACGTCAGGATGCGACGAGACTTCGGTGTCATCCACCAGCGCCACGTTGCTCGCCAGTTGCTGCTGGATATGGGTCAGCGCGCTCTGGGCGCTGGTCAGGTCGTCCTTGGCGTGGGACAGCTCTTCCTGGGAAATTGCCCCGCTGGCCGCCAGATTGCGCCGACGGTTGTAGTTGTCCTGGGCCTTCTGCACTTCCGCACGCTGGGCTGCCAGTTGGGCCTTGATGCCGTCGACGTTGCTGTAGAGGCCACGCACCTGGCGCACGACCTTGCCCAGATTGGCTTCGGCACTTTGCAGGCCGACTTCGGCGTCGCTGGGGTCGAACTTGAGCAATACCTGGCCTTCGCGAACCAGATCGCCATCGTCGGCGGCAATGCTGATGACGGTGCCGGTGGTCAGCGGCGTGATTTCCACCACGTTGCCGTTCACATAGGCGTCGTCGGTGCTTTCACTCCAGCGACCGTAGAGTTCATGCCAGGCCCACACGGCCAGGCCGCAGACGATGACGACCAGCGCCAGGCCGATCAGCAGGAGCTTGCGTTTGCCCGGGTTCTGATTCTTCTGATCGGGTGCAGATTGATGTTCGGAAGCGGCAGCAGCCATGACGATTACCTTGTAGTCAGCGAAGCAGTTGAAATGGGCGCCGGGTCGGCTGCGGTCGAAAGCTGCTCATGTTCCGGGGCGGCGCCTTCGAAACCGCCGCCCAGGGCCTGCATCAACTGGATCGACAGATCGATTCGTTCAGCGTTGAGGTCAGCCAGTTGGCGTTGGGATTGCAGCAGTTGCTGTTCGGTGGTCAGCACGTCCAGATAATTGCCGATGCCAGAGCCGTAACGCCGGGTGGCGGTGGCAAAGGACTGCTGGACCACATCGGTGGCGTGCTGGCGAGCCTTGATCTGGCCGTCGATGTCGCGCAACTGGCCAATGGTGTCGCTCACTTCGCCCAGCGCACGCACCAGGCTCTTGTTGTACTGCGCCACGGCCAGGTCGTAGTCGGCATCGCGGGCATCGAGGTCGGCGCGCAGGCGACCGCCGTCGAACAGCGGCAACGAGACAGTCGGCTTGATATTGAAGAAGCGACTGGCCGAACCGAACATGGCGTCGCCCAGCAACGACTCGACTCCGGCTGAAGCGCTGAGGTTCAGGTTCGGGTAAAAGCGCGTCTTGCTGGCTTCGATATTGCGACCGGCCGCCTCGACGCGCCAGCGAGCGGCGACCAGGTCCGGACGTCGGCCAAGCAATTCGGCAGGCAGGCTGGACGGCAAGGCTACCGCTGCGGGTCGCAACAGGTTCGGCCGAGTCAGCGCAGCGCCGCGATCCGGGCCTTTGCCGAGCAGCACCGACAACGCAATCTGCGCGCTGCGCAGACGCTTGTCGGCATCGAGCAGCTGTTCCTGAGAACCGGCTTGCAGACTTTCGGTCTGCTGCAACTGGAACTGGCTGTCGATCCCGGACTTGAAGCGACTGCTGCCCAGATCGAGCATCTGCCGGGTGCGCTTCAAGTCTTCGGCGGCCAGATCGCGGACGATGTACGCCTGCCCCAGATCGCTGTAGGCGCGGGCCACATCGGCGGCCAGCGTCAACTGCGCAGCCTGCTGATCGACTTCCGCCGCCCGGGCCTGACCTAGAGCGGCTTCCCAGGTGGCGCGTTGCCCGCCCCACAGATCAAAGCTGTAATCGAAGCTGGCGCCCAGGCTGCGCAGGGTGCTGTAACGCCCGCCTACACCGAGCGGGTCTTGATCCCGAGCCAGACGCGAACGGCTGACCGAAGCACTGGCATCGACGCGGGGCATGCGTGAAGCGTCGGCGGCATAGGCGGCAGCCGTGGCCTGATGGGTACGGGCGCTGGCGACCTGCATATCGGGGCTGTCACGCAGGGCCTCGGCAATCAGGCTGTCGAGCTGTGAATCACCCAGGTTTTTCCACCAGTCAGGGGCCGGCCAGCCGGCGGGTGACAGACTGACATCGGCCAGGCTTTTACCGGTTTCCAGGCTCCGGGCGTCCAGGCGGCGGCCTGCGGTATCCAGCCCGCTGTAACTGGCGCAACCGGCCAGGCCCAGGGCCATGGCGAGCAGGCTGGCGCTGACGCGTAATGTCGTGGCGTTCATTTCGTACTCTTGGGAAGAAAGCTCAGACGCGTAAGGGTGATGTGGTCATCGGCGGCCACCAGCACCTTGGTCAGAATCCGTTGCAGGGTTTGCACTTCCTCGGCGTCGAGGGCGGCGAAGGTATCGTTCATCGCGTCGGCACCGATCTGCGGCAGCAGGTCGGTCAACGTGCGGCCTTGTGCCGTCAACTCCAGATGCACCTGACGCCGGTCGGTTTCCGAACGGGTGCGCACCACCAATTGTTTCTGCTCCAACCGATCAAGCATTCGGGTCATGGAGCCACTGTCCAGCGACAGGTGCCGACACACTTCCACCGGCGTATCCGCTGCAAACTGGGCCACGATGATCAGCACCTTGAACTGTGCCGACGTGACGTCGTAGGGCTCCAGGTACTTGTCCAGCATCCGGTCCTTCAGGGCATTGGTGCGACCGACCAGCATGCCCATCAGACTGGAATCGACGTTGTCGGGACTGAAATGTTTCAAGGCTTCACCCAATAAAGCTGCCTAGGCAGTGATTACAAAATGTTACTGCCTAAGCAGCGAATGTCAAAGCATTTGTTAGCCTGCTTATCAAATTCGCCGACGGATGCGCATAAAAAAACGACCGTAAGAACGGTCGTTTTGGGTGTTACCTGAAACAGGTCAGGCGGCAATCGGCACGCCACTGTGAAACCGGAAATCTTCATCCGGGCTTTCGATCAGTTCACGTTCGGCAAGCCGTATTTCTTCGATCTTGGCGTCGACGTCCGCCTTGTCGCCATAGGTGTAGGCCAACTTGAGGTAATCCTGGAAATGCCGGGCTTCGGACTTGAGCAGGCCGCCGTAGAACTTGGCCAATTCTTCGTCCAGATGCGGCACCAGTGCCGCGAAGCGCTCGCAGGACCGGGCTTCGACGATGGCGCCGACAACCAGCGCATCGGTCAGCCGGTACGGGTTGTGGTTGCGCACGCGCTTGCGCAACGAGCCGGCGTAGCGCGCCGAGCTGATATTGGCCATGGGGATCTGGCGCTTCCTGATAAGGCTGATGACCTGCTCGAAGTGTCGTAGCTCTTCGCGAGCCAGACGCGACATCTTGCTCAGCAGGTCGAATTTGTCACCGTATTGAAACATGAACTGGAACGCCGCCCCGGCCGCCTTCTTTTCATTGTTCGCGTGGTCGATCAGCAAAATATCCAGATTGCGCAATGCAGCCTGGACCCAACTGTCGGGAGTGCGGCAAAGCAGGAAGGCTTCGATTTCAGGGATCGGGTGCATAGGCTCACAGATGACCGAGGGCAAAGCCGGGCATTATACGAGCGGCCCGCGCTGTCGGCGACCCAAATGCGCTGATCCGGATCAGCCGCGGGGCGGATTCAGGCCGACTATAGTTAGCGGCAGGCCCACATCGTGCGGAGCGCCGTCATGCAATCGATTCGCAGCATTCTGGTCGTCATCGAACCGGATCACCCCGATAGCCTGGCGCTCAAGCGCGCCTGCCTGCTGGCGGAAGTCACCCAGGCCCACCTGCATCTGCTGGTCTGCACCCGGAAGCCGGTGCACGACCTGCTGCTCGAAGACCTGCGAGCGGGCCTGGTCGAAGAAGGTTTCACGGTCAGTATCGAACAGGACTGGGACGATTCAGCCCACAAGACCATCATCAAGGCCCAGCAGGCACGCGGCTGTGACTTGGTGGTCAAGCAGCATCTGCCCGACAACCCGTTGAAAAAGGCGCTACTGACGCCCGACGACTGGAAACTGCTGCGCTACTGCCCAAGCCAGGTATTGATGGTCAAGACCGAGCGACCCTGGACCGGCGGCGTGGTTCTGGCGGCAGTGGATCTGGGCAACCGGGAAGCGGAACACAAGGCGCTGCATTACAGCATCGTCGACTACGGTCACGGCATCGCCGCGCTGGCCCAGGGCGAACTGTACGTGGTAACCGCTTATCCTTCGCCAATGCTGGCGGCGGCCGACCCGATCTACCGACTGCGGGAGAGCATCGAGGCGCGCTATCGGGACGAGTGCCAGGCATTCCAGGCGCAGTTCGACGTCGACACCGATCATTTGCATATCGCCGAAGGTCCGGCCGACGTGCTGATCCCGCATACCGCCCATCACCTGCAAGCGGTACTGACCATCATCGGCACCGTGGCCCGTTCCGGCCTGTCCGGCGCGCTGATCGGCAACACCGCCGAAGCGGTGCTCGATGCTCTGGAAAGTGACGTGCTGGTGCTCAAGACCGAGGCGGTCATCGCGCATCTGGAGGAGGGTCTGCGCAAACCGTGAAGCTATCGAAGCTGTAGGAACGGACTTGTTCGCGAAGACATTGGGTCGGCCACAGCAGATGTGCTGGCGGTACCGACCCTTTCGCGGACAAACGGAGCGCCGCCCGGTCCGCTCTCAAGAACTACAGGGCATCACGCAAAAAGTTCGGCGCGATATAGCGCTCGTAATGGGCCTCGGACAGCAGGAAGAATTCCCGATCAATGGCATCGCGCAATTCGGGAAGCGTCCAGTCGCGGAACTCGGGCAGCAGCACGAAACCGTAGGCTTCGACCTGGCTGATCACCCGCGCGCCGCGGGCAATCAGCTGGTAGGCCCAGCAATATTCGGACTGATGCGGGACAAAGCGAATCTTGCGCTGGGTCAACTGCATCCGCAGCTTCTCGGGATCAAAGACCTCCAGTTTGGCGGTCATCACCTGCACCAGCAGCTTTTCCAGCCGCAGCCACACCGCACGCTTCTCCTGCTCGTTATAGCCGTTCCAGTGGATCACTTCGTGATGGAAGCGCTTGCAGCCACGGCACACCAGATCCCCGTAAACAGTGGAGCAAAGGCCGACGCATGGGGTCTTGATGATTTGATCTGGCATGGCTGGACGGACAACGGCAGGCGAAACGAGCGCCCATGTTAGCCCTTTGTCTAACGAGGGTCACCCCCGAACGTGACCGGTTCAACTTACCTTCGGGGAAGAATTGCCGTAGAATCAGCGAGCCTTTTAAGGCGCCAATGTCCGTTGGAAGCTGTTTTCAAAGCGTCACGAGCACAGTCAAGTTAATCCGGCAGTACGGTGCCGACAGGCCATTCCCTCATCACGAATGGTTGTGTCGGCCGGCCCTCCCCCCGTCCTGCAGGCGTAAAACTTTGAAAACAGCTTCTGTGAGAAATCACCCAGACCCTGCCGACAACGCTTATAAGCCTTGCGTGGGTACGAGTGATTTCTGGATGAGCGTCCCGGACACCCATTTGGGACCACTGATGAGGGTAATACTGTGCTTGAAGCCTACCGTAAACACATCGAAGAGCGTGCCGCCCAGGGCATCGTGCCCCAGCCGCTTAACGCCGAACAAACCGCAGGTCTGATCGAACTGCTGAAGAACCCTCCGGCTGGCGAAGAAGCTTTCCTTGTCGACCTGATCACCAACCGCGTACCGCCAGGCGTTGACGAAGCTGCCTACGTCAAGGCCGGTTTCCTGTCCGCCCTGGCCAAGGGCGAAGTGTCTTCCCCGCTGATCGACCGCAAGCGCGCCACCGAGCTGCTGGGCACCATGCAAGGCGGTTACAACATCGTCACGCTGGTTGACCTTCTGGACGACGAGACCCTGGCGCCGGTCGCCGCCGAACAGCTCAAGCACACCCTGCTGATGTTCGACGCCTTCCATGACGTCGCTGAAAAAGCCCGGAACGGCAACGCTCACGCCAAGGCGGTCCTGCAATCCTGGGCCGATGGCGAGTGGTTCAAGAAGCGTCCGGTACTGGCCGACAAGATCAGCCTGCGCGTCTTCAAGGTCGCCGGCGAAACCAACACCGACGACCTGTCCCCGGCACCTGATGCCTGGTCGCGTCCCGACATTCCGCTGCACGCCCTGGCCATGCTGAAAATGGCCCGTGAAGGCATCGTGCCGGACGTACAGGGCTCCATCGGCCCAATGAAACAGATCGAAGAAATGCGCGGCCAGGGCTTCCCTATCGCCTACGTCGGTGACGTGGTCGGTACCGGTTCCTCGCGTAAATCGGCGACCAACTCGGTGCTGTGGTTCTTCGGCGACGACGTTCCCTACGTGCCGAACAAGCGTGCCGGCGGCTTCTGCTTCGGCAGCAAGATCGCTCCGATTTTCTACAACACCATGGAAGACGCCGGCGCCCTGCCGATCGAGTTCGACGTCAGCAACATGAACATGGGCGACGTGATCGACCTGTATCCGCATGCCGGCAAGGTCTGCAAGCACGGCACCGACGAAGTCCTGGCCACCTTCGAAATGAAGACGCCGGTCCTGTTGGACGAAGTCCGTGCCGGCGGCCGTATCCCGCTGATCATCGGCCGCGGCCTGACCGACAAGGCTCGCGCGGAGCTGGGCCTTGGTCCGACCGATCTGTTCAAGCTGCCTGAAGCCCCTGTCGACACCGGCAAGGGTTTCACCCTGGCGCAGAAAATGGTCGGCAAGGCGTGCGGTCTGCCGGAAGGCAAAGGTGTCCGTCCAGGCACCTACTGCGAACCGAAGATGACTACCGTCGGTTCCCAGGACACCACCGGCCCGATGACTCGTGACGAGCTCAAAGACCTGGCTTGCCTGGGTTTCTCCACCGATCTGGTCATGCAGTCCTTCTGCCACACTGCGGCTTATCCAAAACCGATCGACGTCACCACGCACCACACGCTGCCTGACTTCATCATGACCCGTGGCGGCGTTTCCCTGCGTCCGGGCGACGGCATCATCCACAGCTGGCTGAACCGCATGCTGCTGCCGGACACCGTCGGTACCGGTGGCGACTCGCACACCCGCTTCCCGATCGGCATCTCCTTCCCGGCCGGTTCCGGCCTGGTCGCCTTCGCCGCCGCCACCGGCGTGATGCCGCTGGACATGCCCGAGTCGATCCTGGTTCGCTTCAAGGGCAAGCTGCAACCCGGCATCACCCTGCGCGACCTGGTTCACGCGATCCCGTACTACGCGATCCAGAAAGGCTTGTTGACCGTCGAGAAGAAAGGCAAGAAGAACGCCTTCTCCGGCCGCATCCTGGAAATCGAAGGTCTGGAAACCCTGACCGTCGAGCAAGCCTTCGAACTGTCCGACGCCTCGGCAGAACGTTCGGCTGCAGGCTGCACCATCAAGCTGTCCAAGGAGTCGATCACCGAGTACCTGCGTTCCAACGTCACTCTGCTGCGCTGGATGATCGAACAGGGCTACGGCGACCCACGCACCCTGGAGCGTCGTGCCCAGGCGATGGAAGCCTGGATCGCCAACCCGGAACTGCTGGTTGCCGATGCCGACGCCGAATACGCCGAAATCATCGAAATCGATCTGGCCGACGTCAAGGAGCCAGTGCTCTGCGCGCCGAACGATCCGGACGATGCTCGTCTGCTGTCTTCGGTTCAGGGCGAGAAGATCGACGAAGTGTTCATCGGTTCGTGCATGACCAACATCGGCCACTTCCGCGCTGCGGGCAAGTTGCTGGATCAGGTCAAGGGCCAGTTGCCGACCCGTCTGTGGCTGTCGCCGCCGACCAAGATGGACGCTCACCAGCTTACCGAAGAAGGTTATTACGGCATCTACGGCAAGGCCGGCGCACGCATGGAAATGCCAGGCTGCTCGCTGTGCATGGGTAACCAGGCACGCGTCGAGCCGAACTCTACCGTGGTGTCGACCTCGACCCGTAACTTCCCGAACCGTCTGGGTGACGGCGCGAACGTCTACCTGGCCTCGGCCGAGCTGGCGTCCGTCGCATCGATCCTGGGTCGCCTGCCGACCGTCGAGGAGTACATGGGCTACGCCAACCAGATCGATACCATGGCAGCGGACGTGTACCGCTACCTGAGCTTCGATCAGATCGCCGAGTTCCGTGAAGCCGCCGCGAACGCCAACATCCCGGTCGTTCAAGCGTAAACACGAGCAGAAGCGTCAAAAAGAACCCCGCCTTGTGCGGGGTTTTTTATGGGCGCGTTTCCTGTAGCAACTGTCTTGCGATGATCTGTGGGAGGGCGCGGGTTTTGCGCAGAACCGGTGGGAGCGCCGCCCGGTCCGCTCCCACGAAAGTTGTATTGCCCCACAAAAAAACCCCGCACCTTTCGATGCGAGGTTTTCTTTTAGCAGCTCAACGCATCACACCACCGGCGTTTGCCCGCTCATTGCCAGGTCCAGCAGTTCGCGGTTGGCGACGGCATACATGGCGTAGTCGGTGCCGCTGGCTGCCCGCAGTTCGACCAGCATGGCGCGCCAGCGCTCGACCATCAGCGCGTGCTGTTCCAGCCACAGCGCCAGACGCTCTTCCACTTCCGAAGGACCATCGGCCATCTGCAGCACCGAAACGGTGATCGCCCGCTGCTGCCAGTCGATGTCGTCACGGAACGCTTCACGGGCCAGGGCCTGCCAGTTGTTTTCCACCGGCAGGTTGCTGATCTGTTGCAGATACCAGTTGAGGTCCAGCGCGCTGCCCACGGCGAAGTACACCTTGGCCACGTCGGCAGCGTCCTGGCCGGTGACATCCGAGGCTTCGATGATCGGCAACAGCGTGTACAGGTGGCTGGTGCCCGCGACCATCCGCGCCAACAGCTCCGGCACGCCGGCTTCGACATAGGCCTGATACCGCGCCTGCCAGACTTCCCGTGTCGGACCTTCCAGGAGTTCGTCGAGCTTGAGGCCCAGCGCCGCCAGATGCGGACCGAAGTGCGCCACGTCGCGACCAGCGTCCAGTTCGTTGCGACGGCTGCGCAGGAACCAGCGGGTGGCACGGCGTCCCAGGCGCATCAGCTCATCCATCAGCGACAGCTGGATTTCGGCCGGAACCTTGTAGTCCAGTGCCTCGATCTGGCGGAACCAGTGCGGCAGATGGAAGATATCGCGCACGGTCACGTAGGCACCGGCCACACTCGCGGCGCTCATGCCGGTCGACTCCTTGAGCCGCTGCACGAAGGTGATGCCCATGTGGTTGACCAGGTCGTTGGCGATCTGGGTGCTGACGATTTCGCGCTTCAGGCGATGGCTGCGCATGGTCTTGGAGAACTTGGCGCCCAGCGACGGCGGGAATGCGGTTTCCATGTCACGCGCCAGGTAATCGTCATCCGGCACGCGGGACTCAAGCAATGCTTCGTTGAGGTCGATCTTGCTGTACGAAATCAGCACCGACAGCTCCGCACGGCTCAGACCCTGGCCTTGGGCAACCCGCTCGGCGATCTGTTCTTCGCCAGGCAGGAACTCGATGGCACGGTCCAGCTTGCCGCGCGCCTCCAGATCGTTCATCAGACGCTTGTATTCGGCGATCCGGTCGTAGGCACGCCGCGCCGCCAGCGACAGCGCCTGGGTCTGCTTGTAGTTGTTGCCCAGCACCAGGTTGCCGACTTCGTCGGTCATGCTTTCCAGCAGCTGGTTACGCTGCTTTTCGGTCATGTCGCCGGCCTGCACCACTTCGTTGAGCAGGATCTTGATGTTCACTTCGTGGTCGGAGCAATCGACACCGGCCGCGTTGTCGATGAAGTCAGTGTTGGTGGCGCCGCCATTGAGGCCGAACTCGACACGGCCCAGCTGGGTCATCCCCAGGTTGCCGCCCTCGCCCACCACCTTGCAGCGCAACTCATTGCCGTTGACGCGATGCGCGTCGTTGGCCTTGTCGCCCACATCCGCGTGGCTTTCTTCACTGGACTTGACGTAAGTCCCGATACCGCCGTTCCACAACAGATCCACCGGCGCCTTGAGCAGTGCGTTGAGCAACTCGGTCGGCGTCAGTTTGTCGGCCTTGATGTCGAAGCGCTCTTTCATCTGCGGGCTGATGGCGATGCTCTTCGCGCTGCGCGGGAAGATGCCGCCACCGGCGGACATGATGCTGGTGTCGTAGTCGGTCCAGGCCGAGCGCGGCAGGTCGAACAGGCGCTTACGCTCGGCGAAGCTGGTGGCCGGGTCCGGGTTGGGATCGACGAAAATATGCAGGTGGTTGAACGCCGCCACCAGTTGCAACTTGTCGGACATCAACAGACCGTTGCCGAATACGTCACCGGCCATGTCGCCGATGCCAACCACGCTGATGCTGTCTTGCTGGACGTTGATTTCGCGTTCACGGAAGTGACGCTGTACGCCCACCCACGCGCCTTTGGCGGTAATGCCCATTTTCTTGTGGTCGTAACCGGCCGAACCACCGGAAGCGAACGCATCGCCGAGCCAGAAGCCGTAGTCGATGGCGATGCCGTTGGCGATATCGGAGAAGGTCGCGGTCCCTTTGTCCGCTGCCACGACCAGGTAAGGGTCGTCGTCATCATGGCGTACCACGTTGGCCGGCGGCACGAGCACGCCTTCCTTGAGGTTGTCGGTAATGTCCAGCAGCCCGGAAATGAAGATCCGGTAGCACGCGACGCCTTCGGCATGGATATCATCGCGGCTGCCGCCCAATGGCAGGCGTCGTGGCAGGAAACCACCCTTGGCGCCGACCGGTACGATAACCGAGTTTTTCACATGCTGGGCTTTTACCAGGCCCAGCACTTCGGTGCGGTAGTCCTCTTCACGATCCGACCAGCGCAGGCCGCCCCGCGCCACATTGCCAAAGCGCAGGTGCACGCCTTCGACCCGCGGCGAGTAAACGAAGATTTCGAACTTGGGCACCGGCTTGGGCAGCTCGGGGATCAGGCGCGGGTTGAACTTGAAGCTGAAGTAGCTCTTGTTCTGCCCGTTGGCGTCGGTCTGATAGAAGTTGGTACGCAGCGTCGCTTTGATCAGGTCCAGATAGCGCCGCAGGATGCGGTCTTCGTTGAGCACTTGAACGTCGTCCAGCGCCGTCAGGATGGCCTGCTCCAGACGCAGTTGCTTGTCGTCCAGATCATCGGAACCCAGCTTGCGCGCCAGATAGAAGCGGGTCTTGAACAACCGCGTCAGTTCTCGCGCGATATCGGTGTGGTTGTTCAGGGTGCTGGCGATGTAGCCCAGGTCGAAGCCCAGGCGGATCTGCTTGAGGTAACGGGCGTAGGCACGCAGCAATGCCACGTCGCGCCACGGCAGACCGGCGGTCAGCACCAGACGGTTGAACGCATCGTTTTCGGCATCGCCCTTGACGATATGGACGAATGCGTCCTGCAAGGTGTCGTTGAGCTGCTGGATATCCAGGTTCAGCCCTTCGCCGTAGGAGAAAGCGAAGTCGTGGATCCAGAACTCGCGACCGTTGGCGTGATGCAGGCGATACGGGAATTCACCCAGTACACGCAACCCGAGGTTTTCCAGGATCGGCAGCACGTCCGACAGCGCCAGCGGCGTATCGGCGTGATACAGCTTGCAGTGCAGTTGCTGACGGCCACCGGCCAGCGGCTGATAGAAGCTCATGACCAGCGGGTTGGTTTCACTCAGGCTCAGCAGGTGCTGCATGTCGACCACCGCCGAATGCGCGGCAAAGCGCTCGCGGTAGCCGGCCGGGAAGCCTTTCGGGAAGTCGGCCAGCACGTTGGTGCCGTGGGCCTCGCCGAAGCTTTCCACCACCAGACTGGCGTAGTCGTCTTTCCACGAACGGCAAGCCTGGATGACTTCGTTTTCCAGCTGGACCGGGTCGATATCCAGGTTGACCTTGGGATCGACGCGCAGGATCAACTGCACACGGGCCAGGACCGACTCGGAGAAGAAAGTCCAGAACTCGCAGTCGCTGGCCTTGAGGCGCTCCATCAGCACTTGCTGGATCTTCTGGCGCACTTCGGTGGAGTACACGTCGCGCGGTACGTAGGCCAGGCAGTAGCAGAAGCGGCCGTACGGGTCCTTGCGCAGGAACACGCGGATCTTGTTGCGTTCCTGGATCTGCACGATCGACATCACGGTGGTGAACAATTCATCCACCGGCGTCTGGAACAGGTCGTCACGAGGCAGCACTTCCACTACCTGCGCCAGTTCCTTGCCCAGGTGCGCCTTGGCGTCGAACCCGGAGCGGCGCTCGATTTCCGCGACCTTGCGACGGATGTACGGAATCTGCCGCACGCTCTCGCCATACACCGAGGAGGTGTACAGGCCCATGAAGCGGCTTTCCTTGATGACATTGCCGGCAGCGTCGATCTGGCGGATCGAGACGAAATCCGGATACGCCGGGCGATGCACGCGGCTTGGCTGCGCGGCCTTGGCGAAGGACAGCAGCGTCGGTTCCTTGAGGTAGTTCACCGCATAGTCTTCGATATGCAGTTCTTCGCGGGTCAGGCCGGGACGCAGCAGCCGGGCCAGGCCCAGGAACGAGGACTCGTCGTACACCAGCTCGCCGCCATCGGCACCGCTGTTGACCACGAACTCTTCGTAGCCCAGAAAGGTGAAATGGTTGTCCACCAGCCAGTGCAGGAAGGTCTTGATCTCGGCCTTCTCTTCCTCGGCGACCGCGTATTCGCTGGTGTCGATGCCGGCCAGCAGCTCGTGCAGGCGCGCTTTCATCGGCTCGAAGTCACCGACCGCCGCACGCACCTCGCCCAGCACCTGCTGAAGCTCGCGGGCCAGCACGTTCATTTCGGTGGCATTGGCGCAGCGGTCGATCTCCAGGTACATCAGGGATTCCTGGAGAATCCCCTCACCGGCGGTGCCCTTGGGCAGCAGTTCCTGCAACTGGCCGCCCGCGCCACGGCGCACACTCAATACGGTGGTCTGCAGGGTGTGGATGCTGTAGCCACGGCGGTTGAGTTCGGTCCGCACCGAATCCACCAGGAACGGCAGGTCGTGATGCAGCACTTCGACGGCGGTGTGAGTCGATTGCCATCCATGACGCTCGTAGTCAGGGTTGTAGACCCGGACCTGCGGGCTGGAGTGCTCGAAGCGCTCAAGCAGACGCCAGGCCGACAGGGTGCAGCCTGCCAGGTCGGACAGCCGACGCTGGGTCAGCTCGTCCAGGGAAATGATGCCGAAGAATTGTTCGGCGAACAGCGCCACTTGTGGCAGTGCCTGTTCGCTGATGTGCTGAGCCAGTGCCGCTTGCAGTTGATGCTGGAAGTCGGACTTGCTGGCTGCGGTGAAGAACGCCATCTGTGGTACTCCGCTTTGGCTTTTATTGGAGAGGCTTGGAGCAACTGCCTCGACCGGCTGTGCCAATGCATCCATCTGGCATGGACACGAGCCCATCGAGTGTAAAACCAAAATCCGTTCCCGGGTGTGTCCGGGTAAGCAGATTCGACTGTCGATGTGACCGTGGAAACCGGCAAAGCGCACAAACCAAGGCGTCGCCCACGACCGTTCATCACCGCCCAGCTTACGAGAGCGGCACCGGCACTACTTACGAGGCTGCGACATATTCGGTCATCGCCATGCAGGCGCAGCGGGACGATGGTGCCAATCTCCGACAAAAAAAACCGGACGGTGGCAGAATCCCAGCCTGCCTACCGCCCAGGAAATCTCACCATGCAAATCAAGACCGCGCTTCTGCTCGCCAATCCTTGCGACGACGAGAACGACGACATGGCGTTGCTGTGCTGCCATGACGAGAATCACGAGCTGTTTTCCCTGGCGCGTTTTCCGGATGAAGACGAAGTCGAGATCACGGTGTGCGACGACACGGTGTATGTCACGAGCCTGAAGGTGACCTTGAGCGCCACGCAACTGGTGGTGGAAATCTCGGCCGAAGATGCAGAAGCCCTGGGTGGCGATACCCGGTACGAGATTGTGCATGGCACCGATCCGGGCGAGTGGGCTGAACTCCAGGAAACGCTGCGGATCATTCTCGACAATGTCGGTACATATGTCTGTGAGATCAACTGAGCCGCGCGTATAGACTGAGCGCTCGCACCCAGGAGGCTCCCATGATTTCCATCTTCGATGCGCATTGCCACATCATCGACCCGCGCTTTCCGCTCAAGGCCAACGACGGCTACCTGCCCGAGCCGTTACCGGTGGTCGACTACCTCGCACAAGTCACCCCGCTGGGCATCGTCGGCGGCGCGGTGGTGTCCGGCTCGTTTCAGGGGTTCGACCAGGGCTACCTGCTCAACGCGCTGCGCCAGCTGGGGCCGGGCTTCGTCGGCGTGACCCAGCTGCCCGCCACCGTTACCGATGCCGAACTCGACACCCTCAATGGTTTCGGCGTCAGGGCACTGCGCTTCAACCTCCGGCGCGGCGGCTCCGAACAGCTGGATCAGCTGGAAACCCTGGCCCGACGCGTGCACGAACGGGTCGGCTGGCATTCGGAGCTGTATGTCGACTCACGGGAGCTGACGGATATCGAACAGCGCCTGCGTGACCTGCCGGCCATCAGCATCGACCATTTGGGCCTGAGCGCCGAGGGCCTGCCTGCCCTGCTGCGTCTTGCCGAGCACGGTGCGCGGATCAAGGCCTGCGGCTTTGGCCGGGTGGACTTCCCCATTGCCGAGACGTTGCGCAACATTCAAGCGGCCAATCCCGCTGCGCTGATGTTTGGCACCGACCTGCCTTCGACCCGCGCGCCTCGCCCCTTCCGGCCTCAGGATATCGTTCTGCTCATCGAGGCCCTGGGTGAAACGGGTGCGAAACGTGCCCTGTGGGACAACGCGGCAAAGTTCTACCGACTGTAGATCGCCATGCGCATGCGGTGCCGAACATCGCCTGCGATGACGGCGCCGGGCGAGACTTCCTACAGGCGATCTACAAAGCTTGTCAGACAATTCTTAAAAAACAGCGGTACAGGTCCTGAAATCCCACAAAAAAGCCCGTAGTCGTTAGTCGATCGTACCGGGATGGATTAAAGTATCGCCCCCAGCCTGACTGTCATCTGACACAGCTGATTACCTTGCCAGGAACCGTTACCGATGGAACATCGTGAAGCGTTGATCGCGCTGCGAACATTTCTTTCAACGCAAATCCTCGGCCAGGAAAAACTGATCGATCGCTTGCTGATCGCGCTGCTCGCCGACGGCCACATGCTGGTCGAAGGCGCTCCGGGGCTGGCCAAGACCAAGGCCATCAAGGAACTGGCCGAAGGCATCGAGGCGCAGTTCCACCGCATCCAGTTCACGCCCGACCTGCTGCCCGCCGACATCACCGGTACTGAAATCTATCGTCCGGAAACCGGCAGCTTCGTGTTCCAGCAAGGTCCGATTTTCCACAACCTGGTTTTAGCCGACGAAATCAACCGTGCCCCGGCCAAGGTTCAGTCGGCCTTGCTCGAAGCCATGGCCGAGCGCCAGGTGAGTGTCGGGCGCAGCACCTACGACCTTTCACCGCTGTTTCTGGTCATGGCGACCCAGAATCCGATCGAGCAGGAAGGTACGTATCCGCTGCCCGAAGCGCAGCTGGACCGGTTCCTGATGCACGTCAAGATCGGTTTCCCGGACGCCGCCGTCGAACGCAAGATCCTCCAGCAAGCCCGAGGCGAAGCCCTCAACGGCGAAACCAAGCCGGAGCGCCGCGTCAGCCAGCAGGCGATCTTCGCCGCACGCAAGGAAATCCTCGGCCTGTACATGGCCGACGCGGTGGAGGAATACCTGGTGCAGCTGGTCATGGCCACCCGCACGCCGGCCAAGTTCGATCCCGAGCTGGCCGAATGGATCGGTTACGGCGCCAGCCCACGGGGCTCCATATCCCTGGACCGCTGCGCCCGGGCCCACGCCTGGCTGGCGGGGCGCGATTTCGTCAGCCCGGAAGATATCCAGGCGGTGCTGTTCGACGTCCTGCGGCACCGGATCATCCTGTCGTTCGAGGCCGAGGCGGCCGGCGTCGACCAGGACCGTGTCATCCAGCGCATCCTCGACGTCGTCGCCGTCGCCTGACGCCATGCAACCCTACCTGATCTCACAGCCAGGCATTCGGGTCAGCCTCACCGAGCTGATCGAGATGCGCCATCGCGTCCGCGAAGTGCAGCTGTTCTCGTCGCCCGGCCGGCGCAGTTCCCTGATCGGCCTGCACCACTCCAAACTGCGCGGCCGCGGCGTGGATTTCGATCAGGTGCGGGTCTATCAGGCCGGCGACGACGTGCGCAGCATCGATTGGCGGGTGACCGCGCGCACCCAGGAACCGCACACCAAGCTGTTCCATGAAGAACGCGAACGGCCGATCTTCATCCTGGTGGAGCAGAGCCGCCGCTTGTTCTTCGGCTCCGGCCAGACGTTCAAGTCGGTGCTCGCTGCCCAGGCCGCGGCACTGATCGGCTGGGCGGCACTGGAGCATAACGACCGGGTCGGCGGTCTGGTATTCGGCGACAACGAGCATTACGAGATCAAACCGCGACGCAGTAAACAAAGCCTGCTGCAACTGCTCAACCGGCTGGTGCGGGTCAACCAGTCGCTGAACACGGAAATTCCGGCCGAACGTGACGCGTTCGGCACCGCACTGCGGCGTGCCCGGGAAGTGCTGCGCCCCGGCAGCCTGGTGATCGTGTTGTGCGACGAGCGAGCATTGAGCGACGGGGCCGAGCAGCAGCTGGCCCTGCTCTCCAAGCACTGCGACCTGTTGCTGCTGCCGTTGTCCGATCCGCTGGACCGCGCCCTGCCCGCCGCCGGCCTGCTGCGGTTCGCCGAGCGCGGCGCAGAACTGGAGCTAGACACCCTGGACCCCGAGCTGCGCCGCCAGTACCGCGCCCAGGGCGAAGCGCGCAGCGCACGCTGGGAGTTGCTGGCGCAAAAGCTGCGGGTGCTGTTGATGCCACTTGATACCCAGCAAGGCCTGGTCGAGCAGTTGCGTGACTACCTTAATGCCCAGCGCCCGGTAAAACCCAAATGAACCCGCTCGATCAATTGCAACCGCTGATCAGACCCGCGCCGGTGCAATGGTGGCCGCTCGCGCCGGGCTGGTGGTTGCTGTTGTTGCTGATCCCGCTGCTGGCCTGGGCCATCTGGCGGTTCCGCGGTGCGCTGCCGGTGGTCAAGGTCCGGCAGCGCCGCGACGAACAACCTCTGGACCCGGTACGCGTCGCGGCCCTGGCCGAACTCGCCAGCCTGCCCAAGCCCTACGACGGTGCGCCAGCCGGGGCCTGGCTGCAACAGATCAATGGGTTGCTCAAGCGCCTGTGCCGCAACCATTATCCCCACAGCCAGAGCCATACGCTCAACGGCCGCAAGTGGCTGGCATTTCTCGACAACCGCTGTCCGGCCGCCGGCCTGACCCGCTGGATGATCCTCGTCGAAGGCGCCTACAAACCCGAATGCAAGCTGGACGACAAGGCGATCACCGGCCTGACCCAGGCGGTCGACACCTGGATTCGCAAGCATGTTTGAATTCGTCTGGCCCTGGGTGTTCGCGCTGCTGCCGCTGCCGTGGATCATGCGCCTGGTGCTGCCTGCCGCCGACACGGGCGAAGCCGCGCTCAAGGTCAGTTTCCTCAATGAGCTCGAAGGGCTGAGCGGGCGTCGGGCCAGAGGGCATTTGCCGGCCTGGCGCCAGCGCGCACCGTTGCTGCTGATCTGGCTGTTGCTGCTGTTCGCCGCCGCCCGCCCGCAATGGCTCGGTGAGCCGTTGCCGGTCGCCGCCAGCGGCCGCGATTTGCTGGTGGCCGTGGACGTCTCCGGTTCCATGGACTACCCGGACATGCAGTGGAAGAACGATGAGGTCAGCCGACTGGTGCTGGTCCAGCACCTGCTGGGGGATTTTCTGGAAGGCCGCGAGGGTGATCGCGTCGGGCTGATCCTGTTCGGCAGCCAGGCATTCGTCCAGGCTCCGTTGACATTCGATCGGCGCACCGTGCGGGTGTGGCTGGATGAAGCGCGGATCGGCATTGCCGGCAAGAACTCCGCCATCGGCGATGCCATCGGGCTGGCCCTCAAACGCCTGCGTCTGCGGCCGGCCCACAGCCGGGTGCTGGTACTGGTCACCGACGGCGCCAACAACGGCGGGCAGATCGATCCGATTACCGCCGCCCGGCTGGCCGCCGAGGAAGGCGTGCGCATCTACCCCATCGGCATTGGCGCCGACCCGGCGGACAGTGGCCTGCAAGCCTTGCTCGGCCTCAATCCCAGCCTGGATCTGGACGAACCGACACTCAAGCAGATCGCCGAACTGAGCGCAGGCCGCTATTTCCGCGCGCGCGATGGCGATCAGCTGGAGCAGATCCGCAAGACCCTCGATGCCCTGGAGCCGGTGGCGCAACAGCCGACCCAGGCCCGCCCGGCAATTGCGCTTTACCATGCGCCGCTGTCGGCGGCCTTGTTGCTGAGCCTGATGCTGGTACTGCGCGATCTGTGGCCCAACCATGCCACGCAACGCCTGCTCGCCCGCATGCGCGCGCTGCCCTGGCGTGCGTCGCTGGAACGCCTGCGGAGGCCGAAATGATCGCGCTCTGGCCGCACTGGTTCCGCCCCTGGTGGCTGCTGATCGTGCCACTGCTGGCGCTGCTGCTCTGGCGCCTTTGGCATCGGCAGAGACGCACCGGCCGCTGGCAGTTGATCCTGCCGCCCGCCTTCCATTCGGTGCTGCTCGACGGCGGCAAGGGCAGCAACGGCAAATTGCCCTGGATCGCGCTGGGCCTGGCCTGGGCGCTGGCCCTGCTGGCATTGCTCGGCCCCAGCTGGCAGCGGGTCGAGCAAGTGAGCCAGAAACCGGTCGATCCGCTGGTGGTGCTGCTGGAACTGACGCCGCAGATGCTGGCGACCGACACGCCGCCCACCAGGCTGGAACAGGCGCGGCGCAAGCTTGTGGACCTGCTGCGTCTGCGCAGCGACTCGCAAACCGCGATCATTGTCTACGCCGGCAGCGCCCATACGCTGGTGCCGCTGTCCGACGACCTGGTCACCAGTCATAACCTGCTGGAGGCCATCAAGCCGTCGATCATGCCGCAGGCCGGGCAGCGTGCCGATCTGGCGGTCGGCAAGGCGCTGGACCTGCTCCGGCAGGCCGACCTCGGCCAGGGCCGAATCCTGTTGATCGGCTCGGCGCTCAACGAGCAGGAACGCCAGGGCATCCGCCAGTTGTTGCGGGGCGACACACCGCCATTGCGGATTCTGGGCATCGGCACCGCCGAAGGCGCGCCGGTGACCCGAGAAGACGGCAGCCTGCTCAAGGACGACCAGGGCGCGATTCTGGTGCCGCGTCTGGACAGCGCCAGCCTCAATGACTTTGCCGAGCAGATCGGCGCCGCGTATCGCCAGGCCAGTGCCGACGACGATGACCTGCGCAGCCTCGGCCTGCTGGCGCGCCCGCCGCAGGTGCGCAACGACGGCCAAGTCGTGCAACTGGATACCTGGGCCGATCAGGGCCACTGGCTGCTCCTGCCGTTGTTGCTGCTTGCCGCCTGCGCGGGCCGTCGTGGATGGCTGTTCTGCCTGCCGCTGCTGTTCATGGTTCCGCAACCCAGCCAGGCGTTCGAGCTACAGGACCTGTGGCTGCGCCCCGATCAGCAAGGCCAGCGCCTGCTGGAGCAACGCCGTCCGGCCGAAGCGGCACAGCGTTTCGAAGATCCGCGCTGGAAAGGCATCGCACTCTTTGAAGCCGGCGACTACGCCGGCGCCGCCCAACGCTTCGCCGAAGGCGACAGCGCCGCCGACCATTACAATCGCGCCACCGCCCTGGCCCGTGGCGGCGAACTGGACGCGGCGCTGGATGCCTTCGATCAGGCGCTGGAACGCCAGCCGGATTTCCCCGCGGCACAGTACAATCGCGAACTGGTCCAGAGCCTGCGTGAACAGACGCGCGACGAGGAAGACCAGGAGCCCGAGCCGGCAACTGACGACGCCGCGGATGAAGGCGGTGAGTCCGGTGAGTCGCAGCAGAGTCAGGCACACTCTTCATCCGAGGGCGATGAACAGGCCTCCGAGCCGGGCGAGCAAAGCGCCAGCGAAAGCCCGCCACCCGATTCCACCGGTCAGGCCGCCAGCGGCTCGTCCCTGGACGACGAGCTGACCACTCGCCCGCCGATCCGGCCCGCCGACAGCCAACTGACCGGCGAGCGGCGCCAGGAACTGGAGCAATGGCTGAGGAAGATCCCGGACGATCCGGGTGAACTGCTGCGGCGTAAATTCCGCTATGAACAGCAACATCAGGAAAAGACCCGATGAGTCGCGTGTACACCTTCATGAGCGGTCTGCTGCTGGCGCTGCTCACCCTGACGAGCCAGGCGGCCGATCTGAGCGCCAGCGTCGATCGCACGCGCCTGATCGCCGGCGAGACCGTCGAGCTGACTCTGGAAACCAGCGACTTTACCCAGTTCGGCAAACCCGACCTCAGCGCCCTGGAGGCTGATTTCGAGGTCCGCGACTCGCGCCAGCTCAACCGGCTGACCACGCTGGACGGTGCCACCGAGGCCACTACCCGCTGGATCATCACCCTGCTGCCGCGCAAGACCGGCAGCGTGGTGATTCCCGCGTTGCAGCTGGGCGAACTCAAGAGCCAGCCGGTCACCCTGCAAGTGGTCCAGGGCGGCAGCCAGGAGGCCGGCACCGAACTGGCGCCGGTGTTCATCGAGGCGACCCTGGATCACGAGTCCACCTACGTGCAGGCGCAGGCGGTGCTGACCCTGCGCATCTATCACTCGGTGTCGCTGTTCGACGACAGCAGCATGTCGCCGTTGCAGATACCGGAGGCGCGGATCGAAAAACTCGGCGATTCGCGCACTTATGAAAAGCTGATCAACGGTGTGCGCCACGGCGTGATCGAAATGCGCTACGCCATTTACCCACAGCAGAGCGGTGTGCTGGTGATCCCGGCGCAGGTGTTCACCGCGACGCTGGTCCAGACGCCCGGCGAAAACCCGCAACAGAATGCCAACCCGTTCGGGCCGCAACCGGGCAGGCTGGTGCGGGTCAACTCCGCGCAGGTGCCGCTGACGGTCAAGCCCAAGCCGGCGGATTACCCCGCCAACGTGCCCTGGTTGCCGGCCAGTAGCCTGACCCTGGAAGAAAGCTGGAGTCCGGAACCGGGCAACAGCCAGGTTGGCGATTCCCTGACCCGCACGCTGGTGCTCAAGGCCGAAGGCCAGGCCGGGTCGCAACTGCCGCCTTTGCCGGCCACCGACGTGGTCGGCCTGCGCCGCTATCCGGACCAGCCGCAACTGAACAACCTGACCAGCGAGCGCGGCCTGATCGGCACCCGCGAGGAACGCGAGGCACTGGTGCCCAATCGGGCCGGCGCCATCGAGTTGCCTGCCGTGGACGTGACCTGGTGGAACACCCGCGAAGACCATCTGGAGCACACCAGCCTTGCCGCGCGAACCCTGCAGGTCAGCGGCAATCCGGGGCTGGCGGTGGACACCCCGGTCGATGGCGAGAACGGACTGACAGTCATAGGCCCACCGGTCTGGCCGTGGCAGATGAGCACGCTGTTCTTCGCCTTCACCACCCTGGTCGTCACGATCCTGTGGTGGCGCGCCCGTGGTCAACCGGCGGTGGCGAAAACGGTGCAGGCCGGGCCCAGCCCGCGCACGGTGCTGGACGATCTCAAGCGTGCGAGCCTGGCCAACGATCCGCAGGCCACCCGCCAGGCGCTGGACGCCTGGGCGCGCCAGCAACCTGAAACCCTGGCCGACATGGCCGCGCGTTTCGTACCGCTGTCCGATGCGCTGGACGGCCTGAATGGAGCGCTGTACAGCGAAACCGGCCAGCTCTGGCTGGGCGAAGACCTGTGGCGCGCGATCCGCACCCTGCCCGCCGCCGAACGTATTCAAGACCAGACCGGCGACGCCGGCCTGCCGCCGTTGTATCCGAAGTGAGGCTTCTTCGCCTATAGGAGCCAGCTTGCTGGCGATGGCTAACTGTCAGACACCAAAGACAGTCGTCCCCACAGAGATATCGCTCCAACGGCTAATTCTTATCAAGGTAATCCAATGCGTCTGTTTCACACCTCCGACTGGCATCTGGGTCAGAACCTCCACGGTCAGGAGCGGGATTTCGAGCATGCCTGCTTCCTGACCTGGCTGCTGGCCCGCCTCGCGGAGCGGCAACCCGATGCGCTGCTCATCGCCGGCGATATCTTCGACACGGTCAACCCGCCGGTCAAAGCCCAGGAGCGGCTCTACGACTTCATCGTCAACGCCCATGAGCAGCAGCCGTCGCTGACCATCGTGATGATTGCCGGCAACCACGACTCCGGATCACGAATCGAATTGCCCGCCCCGCTGATGCGTCGCCTGCGCACCCACGCGCTGGGGCGTGTGCTGTGGCTGGATGACGGAACCCTGAACGTCGACCGCCTGCTGTTGCCGCTGCCCGATGCCCAAGGTGAGATTCGCGCCTGGTGCCTGGCGCTGCCGTTCCTGCGCCCTGCCGAGGTCACCGGCGCGGCACTGGGCGACGATTACCTGCGCGGTATCGGCCGGGTTCATGAAATGCTCATCGACGCCGCGAATCTCAAGCGCGAGCCGGGACAGGCCCTGATCGCCGTCAGCCATGCGCACATGGCCGGCGGTTCGGTCTCGGAAGACTCCGAACGCAGTCTGATCATCGGCAACGCCGAAGCACTGCCCGCCAGCCTGTTCGGCCCGAGCATCACCTACGTCGCCCTCGGTCACTTGCACAAACCGCAGCGGGTCAACGGCGAAGAACGCATCCGCTACAGTGGTTCGCCGATCCCGCTGTCCTTCTCGGAAATCGGCTATCAACACCAGATTCTGGAAATCAACTGCGACGGCGAACAGCTGACCAGTGTCGACACCTGCCTGATACCCCGCGCGGTCAACCTGCAACGCCTCGGCCCTGCGCCGTTGGCCGAACTGTTGCTGCAACTCAAGGACCTGCCGGACGTGGACCTGCTGGCCGACCCCGAGCGCCAGCCCTGGCTGGAAGTGCGCGTGCGGCTGGACGAGCCGCAACCGGACCTGCGCAATCAGATCGAAACCGCGTTGCAAGGCAAGGCGGTGCGTCTGGTGCGCATCGGCGCCGAATACGCCGGCAAAGGGGGCGCGGACGGCGAAGACGGCGAACAGGCGCTGATCGAACTCGACCAGCTCAGCCCCCAGGAACTGTTCAGCCGTGCCTGGCTGGACAACTACGGCAGCGAGGTGGATGAACAGACCCTGAGCGACTTCGCCGAATTGTTGCGTGACGTCCAGCAGGAGACCGAGCAGCCATGAAGATTCTTGCCATTCGCCTGAAGAACCTGGCATCCCTGGCCGGCCCATTCGAACTGGATTTCACCGCCGAACCCCTGGCCAGCGCCGGTCTGTTCGCCATCACCGGCCCCACCGGCGCCGGCAAGAGCACCTTGCTTGATGCGTTGTGTCTGGCGCTGTTCGGCGCCATCCCGCGCCTGAGCAATATCGGTCAGTCCAAGGTGCCGGACGTCGACGGCGACATCACCACCAGCGACCCGCGCACCCTGCTGCGGCGTGGTACCGGCAGCGGCTATGCCGAGGTGGATTTCGTCGGCATCGACCAGCGCCGCTATCGCGCTCGCTGGGAAACCAACCGCGCCCGGGACAACGCCGCCAAAAAACTCCAGGCCAGTCGCCAGACGCTGACCGATCTGGACAGCGAGCAGATCCTGAGCAACCAGAGCAAACGCGAATTCGAGCAACTGATCGAGGCGCGGCTGGGCCTGAATTTCGAACAGTTCACCCGAGCGGTGATGCTGGCCCAGAGCGAGTTCAGCGCCTTCCTCAAGGCCGACGACAAGGAACGCAGCGAGCTGCTGGAAAAACTCACCAACACCGCGATCTACAGCCAGTTGGGGCGACGGGCCTACAGCAAGAGCAAGGAAGCCGAAGAAGCGCTCAAGACCCTCAAGGATCAGGCTGGCAATCTGATGCCGCTGGAGCCTGAGCGACGCGCCGAGCTGGATGCAGCAATGGACGCGGCCCAGCAACAACTCAGACTGCATCAGGCGCAGCAGCGCCAGCTGGAGCTGCGCCAGCAATGGCTGACCGAACTGAACCGCTTGCACGATGAGCAACTCAGTGCCGCAGACAGCCTGGGCGCTGCCCAGCAGGACTGGGACAACCTCACGACCGAACGCCAGACCCTCGGCCAGCTGGAACGACTCGGCCCGCATCGCCATCGCTTCGCCCGCCGGCTGACGTTGCTGGCGCAGTTGACGCCGTTGGCCAAACAGATTCAGGCGCATCAGCAACAGCACATCCGCCTCGACGCCGAACGGCAACGTCTGGAAGCCGAGCGCAGCAACGCCCAGACCGCCCTGCTCGATGCCCAGCGCCAGCAGACAGAAGCCCGGCCGCTGTTGCAGCAGGCGTTCGACGCCCAGAGCACCCTGAACCGGCTGGCACAGGAGCTGGCCCGGCAAACCGAGCTGCACGGTCAGGCCGAGCAGCACAGCCGTGAAGGCCAGACCCGCGTGCAGACGTTGCTGGACCAGCAGCATCAGGTCGAGCAACGCCTGGAACGCATCACCCGGCAACTGGCCCAAAGCGAAGACCTTGCGCCACTGGCCCAGGGCTGGAGTGCCTGGCGTGACCGCCTCAAAACCCTGACCCTGACCACCAATCGCCTCAAGCTGGGGCAGCAGGAGTTGCCGGCGCTGGAACAGCGCGCCGCGGCCGCCGACCGGGAACTGGCCGAGCAGCGCAGTGCGCTGGAGCTGCTGTATCGCGAAGCGGATTGCGAAGTCGAAGCCGTAACCGAACAGCTGCAGATCCTCGGCAGCCTGTTGCAGGACAACCGCAAGCGGCATCGCGCCTACGAAGACCTCGCCCGACTTTGGGCCAGCTGGGAAGACGTCGACCGCCAGTTGCAAGCCCTCGGCCTGGAGCAGGAAAACGCCCGGCAGGAACGCGAACGCCTCAATGGCGAAGGCATCCGGGTCCGTGACGAGCTTAAAGTCGCTGAACAGACCCTGGCCGTCATCCAGCAATTGCTGGAACGCCAGCGCCTGGTGCGCAGCGCCAGTGTCGAAGAGCTGCGCAGCCAGTTGCAGGACGATCAGCCCTGCCCGGTCTGCGGCAGCGCCGACCATCCCTGGCACAAGCCCGAAGCGCTGCTGGTAAACCTGACTCGCCACGACGAGGACGAGCAGGCCGGTGCGTCGAAAGCAGTGGAAGTGCTCAAGGAGCACTACACGCAGCTGCGCGAACAAGTCGGCGGCGTCATCGCCCGTCAGAAAGAGCTGTTGCGCCAGCAGGAGCAGCTCAGCCGACAGCATCAGGCGCTGACTCCGGACCTGCAAGCCCATCCCCTCGCCGCCCAGTTGATGGACCGCGATCCGGCCCAGCGCCAGGGCTGGTTGCAGCAGCATTCGAGCCAGTTGATCGAAGTCATCAGTCGCGACGAACAGCGTCAGGAAGCCTTGCTGCGCCTGCAAAAAGACGCTGCGCGCCTGCAACAGCAGGTCCAGACAGCGCAGCAGGCCAGCCAGACGGCGACCCTGCATGTGGCTGATCAACTCAAGCAACTGGCCGCCGACCGTGCCCGCGTCGACGAAGAACTGGCCGCGTTTGCGCCGTTGGTCACCCTTGAGGTGCTCGAAGGTTTGCGCAACGACGGCGCGGCGGCGCTGATGCAACTGGAACAACGGGTGAGCCAGCGGCTGGACCAGCTCCAACAGCAGGCCGACGAGCAGCAGGAACACCGCGAGCGGCAGCCCAGGATTGTGCAGCAGCAGGCCGAACTCAACAGCCTTCTGAAAAGCCAGGCCCAGTTGCAGCAGCAGGTCACGACGCTAGCCGAACAACGACAAGCCAGCCAATCGGCATTGGGCGAGCTGTTGGGCACGCACGCCGATGCCCAGCAGTGGCAGCAGGCGCTGGAACAGGCCGTTGAGCAGGCCCGCCACGGGGAAGCCGCCGCCGGCAAGACGTTGCAGGACGTTCAGGCCAAGCTGATCCAGCTCGCCGCAGAACTCAAGGCGGCCCGGCAAGAAGAGCAGGCCCGGCAACTGGAACTGGACGAACTCGACGGCCAGATCAGTGAATGGCGCAGCAGCCACCGCGAACTGGACGATGCCGCGCTGGACACCCTGCTGACTTACGACGACGCGCGTATCGAGCAACTGCGTCAGCAGCTGCACGCCAGCGAGAAAGCCGTGGAACAGGCCAGGGTTTTGCTGCAGGAACGCCAGCAGCGACTGCAACAGCACCAGGCTCAGCACCGCGATGCTGTGGATCAAACGCAACTCAGTGAAGCCTTGGCCGACGGTGAGCAACGGTGTGCCGCCAGCGAACAGCAATGCGCCGACCTGCGCGCCCGCCAGAGCGAAGATCAACGTCGGCACGAGGCCAGCAGCGAGTTGCAGGGGCGCATCGCCCAGGCTACTGCCGACTATCAGCGCTGGGCCAGGCTGGCCACCCTGATCGGCTCGGCCGAAGGCGACAAGTTCCGCAAGATCGCCCAGGCCTACAACCTGGACTTGCTGGTCCACCATGCCAACGCGCAGCTTAGGCAACTGGTGCGCCGCTATCGCCTCAAGCGCGGCGGCAGCATGCTCGGTCTGTTGGTGCTGGACACGGAAATGGGCGACGAACTGCGTTCGGTGCATTCACTGTCCGGCGGCGAGACCTTTCTGGTGTCGCTGGCCCTGGCCTTGGGCCTGGCATCGATGGCATCCAGCACCTTGCGCATCGAGTCGCTGTTCATCGACGAAGGCTTCGGCAGCCTGGACCCCGAGTCCCTGCAACTGGCCATGGACGCGCTGGATGGCTTGCAGGCGCAGGGTCGCAAGGTGGGCGTCATCTCCCACGTCCAGGAAATGCACGAACGAATCCCGGTGCAGATCAGGGTCCGGCGCCAGGGCAACGGGTTGAGCACGATCGAAGTCGAGGGGTAGCGTTCATACGGGCGCGGCCTGTGGCAGCGGCGGTGACGGTCAATGGCCCGTCGCGGACAAGTCCGCTGCTGCACCCGGTTAAACCGCAGGGAGCGTGGTCGCCATCGACTTCTCTGCCTGGGAACGTTCGATAGCATGGGCGATTCCATGCCGGCACTCGATACTCCTGGCGATGCCGCCCGCTGAACTCTGGCCGGCACCCAACAAGGTGCTGCCATTGATCATCACGGCCAACCCGGCGGTGACCCAGATGCCCGGACCGCTCATGACGCACGCTCCTGCACCGGCTGAACGGATGCCAGCCCGGTTACGGATGGTTCTTGAGCCAGCGTCCTGAGTTGTGGATTCATGCTGGTGATGGTGACCACTGCGATGAACACGACGTAAAGGGAAATCGCGATATACGCGCCCTGCTTGATGGAATGAAGGATGGCAGTGGCCATGGTTGTAACTCCGTAACTGTTTTCCTGACCACAGAATGATGGAATAACGAAGTAGTGAGAAACCATGATTGCGCATAGCAGTTATCAGTTTGCTTGATTATTTAACGGCACTATCCGGTCAATAAATAATGAAATGGTCCAGACGCAAAAAACCCGTCACTGACCAGTAACGGGTTTTGACCGCAACCTGCGCTTTCGCGAGCAGGCTCACTGAACAGAAGATGCATGGCCTGCCACGTACCGGGCAGTGGGTCGCATCGACCTGTGTGGGCGAACATGCTCGCGAAAGCGCTATTGCGGGCCTTTCAAATGAATCCATTCGCCGTGATCGACGGTGATCGTTGACGGGGAATGGATTCAGTGGCATTCACTGTTGCGACTTGTGATCCAGCGCGGCGTAGAAGTTGGCACTTTGTTGCAAGTACTTGGACGTGTAGCTTTGCGTCGCCTGACTCTTGCGACCATTCAATTCGACACTGGCCTGGGCAGGTAAAGCTGCGGTAGCGGAAATAGCGGAAGCGGCAATGATGGAAAAGATGTTCAGGTTCATGTCGGTCACCTCGTAAGTTGTCTGTGGGTTTGGCATCAAGTCAGGGCCGTCTTGGCCGTGACTCAAACTTACGCCCGAGGCCCGATCTGCAGAAATCTTTTGTAGCACTAACTCATATCAACTGGATTGATAGTGCCTGCAACCCTTCATTTCAAAGAGCTGCAGGCAGGCGGACGTCATTCTTCCTTGAAGAAGTGCAGGTCGGAAGGCGAGTCGAGATCGAACTTCTGCACCGTGTCGCCGAGCATCCCGGTTTGCGGGTCACGGCGCACGGTCACGATCTGATTGCTCTTCTGGTTGGCGAACAGCATGAAATTGCCACTCGGATCGACGCTGAACTCACGGGGTTCCTTGCCTTCCACGGAACGGCGTTGAATCTCGTCGAGGTTGCCGGTAGTCGGGTCGATGCGGAATACCAACAGCTGGTTGGCGTCACCCCGATTGGCTACATACAGGAAGCGGCCATCCGGCGAGGTATGCAGGCCGCCGGCACCGTTCTTCTGCGTCACGCCCTGGTTCTTCAGATCCACGCGCTGGGTCTGCTTGAATTCACCGTCGTGGTATTCGAACACCACCACTTCGGCAGACATCTCCAGCACCAGCCAGGCGTGTTTGCCGGCCCGACTGAACAGCAGATGTCGCGGCCCGCTGCCGCCTGGTAGTTGCACGGTCGGCACCTTGGCCGGTTGCAACGGCTTGGCGCCGTCTTCCTCGTAGCGGTAGACGAACAGCTTGTCCGCCCCCAGATCCGCCGCGACCAGATACTTACCGTCGGGCGTCGGCAGCGCCGCATGCACGTGGGAAGAGGCCTGGCGTTCAGCATTGACCTTGCTGGCCGGGCCGAGAGGTAGCGTCTGGACCGGCTCAGCGAGCTTGCCGTTCTTGTCGACCGGCAGCACGGCCAGAACACCGCCCGGATCAGGGTTGACCGCATAGTTGGCCACGAACAGATAGCGTCCGTCCGGGCTCAGGCTCGAATGAGTCGGCTCATCGCCATGGCTTTTGACCTGACTCAAGGCGGTGATGCCATGGGTTTTCGGGTCGATGGCAAAACTGCTGACCTTGCCGACCACATCGCTCTGACCCGGGCCATTTTCATTGACGGCAAACAGGAAGCGCTGGTCTTTGGAAAGTGTCAGCCAAGACGGGTTTTCGGACTTGATTACCTGGCGAGGCGCAGGATCGATCTGGCCTGTCTCACGATTGAAGCCCAGGCGGTAAATGCCTTCGCTCTTGCCTTGAGTGTAGGTACCTACCAGCAGATCGACATCGGTCATGGGTTGCGCCTGAAGAGAGGCTGCACCGAGGGCGCTGGCCAGCGCCATCCATCGCAGCGATAAAGGGGACATAGGAGGCATTCCTCTGTTGTTCAAGTTATGGGCGCCGACTATTCGACATTCAGCGCCTTTGACACCGTGAGGGGCCCGGTAGTTTTGCGGCCATTGGTCGCAGTGGGCCGCCTATCCTTCCCCGGCAGGCATGGGCGTCTGAATGGCGACGTGCGATGTCTCCACCGCCGGATCAGGCTGCACGTCCAGGCTGGGGATCAGCCGAGACAAGAGCGCTTGATAATGAGGCGCACCCTGCCTGATCTGGCCAATGGGGTCGACCGAAATACCGGCCAGCAGCACGGCGATCATCAGCCCGGTAATGGAAACGCGGTCGCGCAGAGGCTTGAGCCCCTGGCGGGCCATCGGCAACAGCAGCACCACGCCGATCAGAAACCAGACGAACAGCCGGGGCATCAATTCCTGGCGATCCAGTCCAACTTCCCACAGCGCCCACACCGTGCAAATGAGCAGCAGCAGGGTGAACAGCCAGACGGCGAACCGCAGGCCCAGGATCAGTAACACGCCGATCGCCGCGAAACCGAATCCGCACAGCATGTAGTAGAACGAGCCGCCCAGACTGACCAGCCGAAAACTGCCGATCAGCATGACTACGCCCAGCACCAGCAGAACGACACCTATGAACGTCGGCAACAGTCGTGCACGACTCAACGCACCTTGAGTAGACATTGGATCTCCCTATCTTCATCGTTTGCTCGAATCCATGAGCAGAAAACTGGCTCGGCCAGTGAAATGTAAAACGTCGTTATGCCCTGCCGCGCAGTGCGTCAGGGGCATAAGAGAAGGCAAGCACGTCCGTGTGTAGTGAGCAAGCGCCGTCTGCGGGCCCATGGGCCAAAACGTGCGCGAGAACACCCTACCACCCGATGCAGGCGCTTTCGCTGAATGCTGCCTGCATGTAAAGGGCAATTTAATGCATGAGGGATTCAGGAAACCTGATCTGGATCAATCCGCCTCGGAATCGTCGTCATCGCTGGGGGTAAAAGCGTCCAGGCACACGATGCGATGATCGGCGCTGCCGTCGTTGATGACCCAGCTCTGCAGGGATTGATCGAACGCAGCCGCGTCGATCTGAGCCTTGGTAAAACGCCACACCTTGCGCTCGCGGCCGTCCATGCATTCGATGTTCAATTCCTCGCCCAGAGAGAATTCCCAGGCGTGCAGGCCGTCGATTTCCAGCATGGTGGAGGATTGCAGGGCTGCGAGCAGGGTGTCGGGAGTGGTGGTCATGAGCTTTGCCGATGTCTGTGTGAAAGCGCGAATGATAAGGCAAAACCCAATCCATAGGGCGCGACGCGGATCATCTGGGAGCAAGCTTGCTCGCGAAGGGGCGGCCCCGTCGCCAGCAAGCCACCCGATCTTACGAACCTCCAAACGCGACGTTGCTGGTACCCGGCCTATCTGTACACACAGTGCAACGGCGCTGCTGCCACTTAAAGTTTCCCGATTCCACCTGGCTCGAACACCGCTTCGCTGTGTGCCAAGCCATTGACCAATGGGCGGCCGAACTCGGGCTGGGTGACTTCGAACCGATCGCCCGGCTGGGTGCGGATGCCGTCGGCAAAGGAAAGCGTGGCGGTGCCGAAGAAGTGCACATGTACATCGCCCGGCCGCAGGAACTGGGCGTACTTGAAGTGGTGATACTCCAGGTTCTCCAGGCTGTGACACATGTTGGCTTCGCCGCTCAGAAATTCCTTTTCCCACAGCACCTGCCCGTCGCGCCAGATCCGGCTGGTGCCGGCCAGGTTCTGCGGCAGGTCACCGACGCGCAGTTCAGGTCCGAACGAACAGGCGCGCAGCTTGGAATGAGCCAGGTACAGGTAGTTGCGGCGCTCC
The DNA here is from genome assembly GCF_003935425.1 of Pseudomonas sp. v388. Classification (GTDB taxonomy): domain Bacteria; phylum Pseudomonadota; class Gammaproteobacteria; order Pseudomonadales; family Pseudomonadaceae; genus Aquipseudomonas. The sequence continues at coordinate 35,846 of NZ_RHQN01000007.1, read as the reverse complement.
ATGACGTGGTCGGAGTACTCGTTGCCCACCGCAAACCCGAGCCGATAAGGCTTGCGGTCCGGACCGATGACATACAAACCGCTCATTTCCGGTTCTTCGCCACCGTCTTCAGCGAACGGCGGCAGCGAAAAGGCCGCGCCGGGACGCACGACAATGCTGCCGTCGCCCTTGTAGAACCACTCCGGCTGCACGCCTGCCTGACCCGCAGCCGGCTTGCCGCCCTCCACGCCCCATTTGAAGATGCGCATGGTGTCGGTCATCGCCGCTTCGTCACCGGCCTGCTGGTGCATCTTGTCCCGCGCAGAAGCGCTGCCCAGATGGGTCAAACCTGTGCCGGTGACCAACAGATGCGCCGGGTCCGGATGATCCAGCGGCGGCAGCACACGCATTTCTTCCAGCAAACGCGAATAATCGTGGCCGTCGCCCAACCCAACCCCTTGCACCTGATGCGCCAGGCTCGTGCCTGCATCGATGGCGGCCAGCGCCAGTTCCCGCACGCTCTGCGCGCCCTGCACTTCCCGCACCTGATCGCCGTCGACCACGCCGATCCGACGCTGACCGTTGTTCAATTCAAACTGGATGAGTCGCATTAAAGAGCTCCTTTCAATAGGGTTCGATCAACGGGTTTTGGCGCTGGCGGAAAACTCGGTTTCTGCCAGCACGTGCCGACGTTCCAGCAGGCGGTAGACGATGCCGGTCAGGATCAGGCCGAACACCATGACGCCGGACAGGAAATACAGGCCCGACGCCAGGCTGCCGGTGGCTTGCTTGAGAGAACCGATCACGAACGGGCCGATGTAGCCGCCCAGATTGCCGACCGAGTTGATCAGGGCAATCCCGGCCGCAGCGCTGGCGCCGGCGAAGAAACGGCCGGGCAAGGTCCAGAACACCGCCGTGCACGAGAACAGCGCGAATGCCACCAGACACAATGCGGCCAGTTGCGCCACCGGCAAGGTCAGCCAGGCACTGCAGAACAGACCGATGGCGCCCAGCACATACAGCACCGCCAGGTGTCCGTAACGGTCGTTGAGACGGTCGGAACTGCGCGGCACGATCAGCAGGCCGATGATGCCGAAGATGTACGGAATCGAAGAGACAAAACCGGTGGTCAGGTCGCTGCCGCCGAACTGTTTGATCAAGGTCGGCAGCCACAGGCCCAGGCCGTAGATGCTCAAGGTCACCGGCAAGTAATACAGGGCCAGCAGCAGAACGCGTTTGTCCTTCAGAGCATGCAGCGGGTTGCCGTGGCGGGTCTGGCCGTACTCTTGCAGGTCCTTTTTCAGCTCGCCGGTCAGCCAGTCCTTTTCCTCCTGACTCATCCAGTGGACCTGCCCGGGACCATCCGGCAACCAGCGCAGCACCGGCCAGGTCAGCAGGATCGCTGGCGCGCCGATGACGATGAACAGCCACTGCCAGCCGTGCAGCCCCAGTATGCCTTCCATGCCCAGCAGCCCGCCGGAAATCGGCCCGGTGATCATCATGGCGATGGGTTGCGACAGGATGAAAAAGCCCAGGATCTTGCCGCGATGGCGCACCGGAAACCACTGGGTAATGTAGTACAGCACGCCAGGGAAGAACCCCGCTTCGGCCGCGCCCAGCAGGAAACGCATGACGTAAAAGCTGTAAGGCCCCTGGACGAAGGCCATGCCGATGGTGATCGCGCCCCAGGTGATCATGATCCGCGCAAACCAGCGCCGGGCGCCGAAGCGTTCGAGCATCAGGTTGCTGGGGATCTCCAGCAGGAAGTAACCGACGAAGAACAACCCTGCGCCCAGCCCGTAAGCTGCATCGCCGATGCCGATGTCCGCGCCCATGTGCAGCTTGGCGAAACCGACGGCAGAGCGATCCACGTAGGCGATCAGGTACAACAGGATCAGGAAGGGAATGAGTTTCAGCGTGATGCGACGTATAAGCCGCAGTTCCTGGCTCATGAAGGCGGTCTCCAATTGTTTTTGTTATGGAACCTGGGGATCGCCTCCGGCTGAAAGTCAGGCAGGGTCGTCCCTCGATTAAGGGCGACTATATAGTAATACTATTTGAAGTGACAACTCTTCCAATCCCGGATTTTTAGGCTTACCTTAACCAGCAGCAACGCTATTAAGTCTTACAATAAGAGAGCCGATCATGTCTGATTCCGATAAAAAACCGACCCTGCGTTCTGCCCAATGGTTTGGCACCGCCGACAAGAACGGCTTCATGTATCGAAGCTGGATGAAGAACCAGGGCATCGCCGACCATCAGTTTCATGGCAAGCCCATCATCGGCATCTGCAACACCTGGTCGGAGCTGACCCCTTGCAACGCCCATTTCAGACAGATCGCCGAGCACGTCAAACGTGGCGTGATCGAGGCCGGCGGCTGGCCGGTGGAATTTCCGGTGTTTTCCAACGGCGAATCCAACCTGCGCCCCACCGCCATGTTTACCCGCAACCTGGCGAGCATGGATGTGGAAGAAGCGATTCGCGGCAACCCCATCGATGGTGTGGTGCTGCTCACCGGCTGCGACAAGACCACGCCGGCGCTGCTGATGGGCGCGGCCAGCTGTGACATCCCGGCCATCGTCGTCACCGGCGGGCCGATGCTCAACGGCAAGCACGCGGGCAAGGACATCGGCGCCGGCACCATCGTCTGGCAGATGCATGAATCCTACAAAGCCGGGACCATCAGCCTCGACGAATTCCTCTCCGCCGAAGCCGGCATGTCGCGCTCGGCGGGCACCTGCAACACCATGGGCACCGCCTCGACCATGGCCTGCATGGCCGAAGCCCTGGGCACATCGCTGCCGCACAACGCCGCGATACCGGCGGTGGATTCGCGCCGCTACGTGCTGGCGCACATGTCCGGGATGCGCGCGGTGGACATGGTTCGCGAAGACCTGCGCCTGTCGAAAATCCTCACCAAGGCGGCGTTCGAGAATGCCATCCGGGTCAACGCGGCCATCGGCGGCTCGACCAACGCGGTGATTCACTTGAAAGCCATTGCCGGACGCATCGGCGTGGACCTGGAACTGGACGACTGGACACGCGTCGGTCGCGGCACCCCGACCATCGTCGACCTGCAACCGTCCGGGCGTTTCCTGATGGAAGAGTTCTACTACGCCGGTGGCCTGCCCGCCGTGCTGCGGCGCATGAACGAAGCCGGCCTGCTGCCCAACCCGGACGCGCTGACCGCCAACGGCAAGAGCATCGGCGAGAATACCGCCGCCGCGCCGATCTACGGTGACGACCAAGTGATTCGCGCGCTGGACAATCCGATTCGCGCCGACGGCGGCATCTGCGTGCTGCGCGGCAACCTGGCGCCACTGGGCGCGGTGCTCAAGCCGTCTGCCGCCACCCCGGCGCTGATGCAGCATCGCGGCCGCGCCGTGGTGTTCGAGAATTTCGAGATGTACAAGGCGCGGATCAACGACCCGGACCTGGATGTGGATGCGAACTCGGTGATGGTCCTCAAGAACTGCGGGCCGAAGGGTTATCCGGGCATGGCGGAAGTCGGCAACATGGGCCTGCCTGCCAAGCTGCTGGCTCAGGGAGTGACCGATATGGTGCGGATTTCCGACGCGCGGATGAGCGGCACCGCTTACGGCACCGTGGTGCTGCATGTCGCGCCGGAAGCGGCGGCCGGCGGGCCGTTGGCGGTGGTGCGTGAAGGCGACTGGATCGAGCTGGACTGCGCCAGTGGCCGACTGCATCTGGATATCCCGGAAGCCGAACTGGCTGCCCGCCTCGCGGACTGGCAGGCGCCGGCGCCTCAGTTCCTGGCCGGTGGTTATCGTCAGCTGTATATCGATCATGTCATGCAGGCCGATCAGGGCTGTGACTTTGACTTCCTGGTCGGCTGCCGGGGCGCCGAGGTTCCGCGCCACTCGCACTGATCGGTCCGGTCACGAGCAACAGGGCGGGTGCCGGATGGTTCGGCACCCGCCGCACGCCCTGCGCAATGGTATGATGCGCGGCATTCATCGCCAGGATCGACTTGCGTTCCCATGGATTACCGAAAGCCTTCCGATCGTAAAAGCATGCACGCTCGTATCGTCCAGGAGCTGGGCATGCAGATTGTCTCCGGTCGTTTCAAACCCGACGAAAAACTGCCTGCCGAAGCCCTGCTCTGCGAAGAGTACGCGGTCAGCCGCCCGGTGCTCCGGGAAGCCACGCGGGTGCTGGTGGCCAAGGGTCTGGTCTATTCGCGGCCACGCGTCGGGTCGGTGGTCAAGGCCCGGCGCGAATGGCACCTGCTGGACCCGGATGTGCTGCACTGGGTCATGCAAAGCTCGCCGCAGAACGAGTTCTTCAATCTGTTGACCAGTGTGCGAGCGGTGATCGAACCGGCGGTCGCGGCCCTGGCCGCGCAACATGCCACGGACGAGGAAATCGAATCCATCGACGAGGCGTACCAGCGAATGGAGGCGGCGCAAACGCCGGAAGCCTTGCTTCAGCCGGACCTGGATTTCCACAGCCGCATTGCCGACGCGACCCACAACGACCTGCTGGCGCACCTGTGCAACATGCTGTCGCTGGCGTTGCGCGAAGCCCTCAAGCATTCCAACAAACGCCCCAACCTGCACGAACTGGCGCTGCCGCGGCACAAGGCCATCCTGACCGCCATCCAGAACCGCGACGCCCTCGGCGCCCGGCATGCCACGCTGGTGCAACTCGATGACGCGCGCAATGCGCTGAGTGTGGTGTTGGGCACCGGCGCAGTTCTGTAGGAGGGCGCTTGCTCGCGACTACGACATACTTGCTCCTACAACAGTGACTGACACACTGCAGTCGCCAGCAGGAAGGATCGCCGCCCGCTTCCTCCCACAGGTCATCGCAAGACAGTTGCTACACAATTGGTAGCGCAGGCCTCAATGCGAAAACAGCGAATTCCCCACCTGCCCGGCCATTTTCTCCGGTTTGATCAGGAACCGCGCCAGTGCCGGCAGCAGCCATAGGGCGCCGAACATGTTCCACAGCAGCATGAAGGTCAGCATCAGGCCCATGTCGGCCTGGAATTTGATCGCCGAGAAGATCCAGGTACACACGCCAATTGCCAGGCACAGGCCAGTGAACAATACCGCCTTGCCGGTGGATTTCAGGGTTTCGTAATAGGCTTCCTGCAACGGCAGCCCGGCGCGCAGGAAGGTTTCCAGGCGGCTGTAGATGTAGATGCCGTAATCCACGCCGATCCCCACCCCCAGCGCCACCACCGGCAAGGTCGCGACCTTGACGCCGATGCCCATGAACGCCATCAGCGCGTTGCCCAGCACCGAGGTCAGCACCAGCGGCAGCACGATGCACAAGGTCGCCGCCCACGAGCGAAAAGTGATCATGCACATGCCGGCGACGCAGATGTACACCAGCACCAGAATGATCAACTCCGACTGTCTGATGACCTCGTTGGTGGCCGCCTCGATCCCGGCGTTGCCGGCCGCCAGCAGAAATTGCAGCTCCGGCGTGTTGTTCTCGGCCGCGAAGCTCTGCACCGCCGCCACCGCCCGGTCGAGGGTTTCGGCCTTGTGATCGTTGAGGAACACCAGCAGCGGTGCCAGTGAGCAATCGTTGTTGTACAGGCCGTCGGCGCGGGCGATGGAGCTGTTGAGCACGTCCTTGTTGCGCGACAGGGCTTCCCACTTGAGGTTGCCCTCGTTCATGCCCTTGATCACCTGTTTGGAGACCGTCACCAGGGAAATCGCCGACTGCACGCCAGGCGTGTTTTCCATCTTCCAGGCCAGCTCGTTGATGGCCGACATGGTCGGATACGCCGAGCAGCCTTCGCGCGGCGTCTTGACCATGACCACCAGCACGTCGGAACTGGTGGAGTAGTGATTGATGATGAACGCGTTGTCCTGGTTGTAGCGCGAATCCGGGCGCAGCTCCGGCGCGCCCTGGTCGAGATCGCCGATCTTCAGATTCTGGCTGTACCAGAGCCCGCCGCCGAAGGCGATCAGAGCCAGGGTCACGGAAACCGGGGCGACACGGGGGCTGGCGAAGTTTGACAGCAGACGCCAGAACGGATGGTTGGTGACCGCACCACGCTTACTGCGCTTGATCGCCCTTTTGCTGATGCCAGCGTAGGAAATCGCCACCGGCAGCAATATGAGGTTGGTAAAGACAATCACCGCAACGCCGATGGACGCCCCGATCGCCAGCTCGCGGATCACGCCGATATCGATGATCAGCAAGGTGATGAAGCCCACCGCATCGGCGAGAATCGCGATCATGCCCGGCAGAAACAGCTGCCGAAACGTCCGGCGCGCGGCGGTCAGTGCATTGTCGGCATCGCCGGACTGCAGCGCGATGCCGTTGATCTTTTGCACGCCATGGGAAATGCCGATGGCGAAAATAAGAAACGGCACCAGCATCGAATAAGGATCGATCCCGAAGCCCACCACATGCATCAGCCCCAATTGCCAGATCACGGCGATCAGCGTGGTGCTCAGCACCGCGATGGTGCTGCGCAGGCAGCGGGTGAACCAGATCAGCAAGACCAGCGTAATCACAAACGCCACGCCGAAGAACATCACCACCATCAGCAGTCCGTCGATCAGGTCACCGACCTTCTTGGCGAAGCCGACGATGTGCACCTTGATGTTGGGGTTTTGCGCCTGATACTTGTCGCGGATTTTCTCTTCGAGCTGGTGAGAGAACTGCTGATAATCCAGGGCGATCAACTTGCCCTGATCGTTGGGGTCCGGATAGGCCTCCAGCAGCGGCACGTCAACGATGCTGGATTTGAAGTCGTTGGCCACCAGTCGTCCGATCTGCCCGGACTTGAGCACGTTATTGCGCAGTTGTTCCAGGCTCTGCTCGGAGCCGTCATAGCTCTGCGGGATGACTTCGCCGCCGGCGAAACCCTCTTCGGTCACTTCAGTCCAGCGCACGCTGGGGCTCCACAACGACTTGAGGCCGGAGCGGTCCACGCCCGGAATGTAGAACACCTCGTCGTTGATCTCGCGCAGGGTCTCCATGTATTGCCTGGAGAAGATATCGCCATCGAGGGCTTCCACGGATATCCGCACGGTGTTTCCCAGGTTCGCCAGGTCGTTGCGGTGGGTCATCATGTTCTGGATGAACGGATGATCCAGCGGGATCATCTTCTCGAAACTGGTGGACGGCCGAACCTGGGTCGCCTGCCAGAACAGGAATACGCTGGCGAGCAGACACAGGATAATGACCGCCGGGCGATTGTTGAAAATCAGCCGTTCCAGGAAAGTGGCCTTTTCGTCGTGGTGCTGCGTGTGTTGAAGATTGGTCATGGCCACTGTTTCCGCGCTGGAGTTTCTTATTGTTGTTGGGTCAGCTCGGCGCCCGTCGCCGAGGTCAGGCGCACGCCGCCCTGCCCGACCAGAATCAGATTGCCCAGCTGGTTGGCGGTAACGCCGGCGAGGGAAATCCGGTCCGGGCGGTTGAAGACCTGGAAAGTCAGGCCGTCATCGGTGCTGCGCAGCACGCTGCCGCCATTGCCCACCAGCACCAGCGAACCGTCGGCCAGCAGCGCGGCATTGGCCAAGCCGAATTCCAGCGGGCCGCGGGCGGCATTCAGCTCCACCTGGCTCCAGCTGTCGCCGAAGTCGGTGGAACGAAACAGATTGCCGCGCAGACCGTAAGCCAGCAATGTGGCCGGTTGGGCAGTGCCGATCACCCCGAACAGCGAGCCTTGGTACGGCCCTTCCAGGCGTTCCCAGCTTTGTCCGTCGTCACGGGAACGAAACATGCTTCCTGCCTCGCCAACGATGAACAGGCCGGCATCCTTGACCATCGCAATCGCGTTGAGATGGTACTGGTCCTCGTTGTCGAGGCGCTCGCCGATGTCCTGCCAATGCCGGCCGCCGTCTTGGGTGGTCAGTAACATACCGTAGGCGCCCACTGCGAACCCGGTACGGGTGTCCTTGAACCAGACGTCCAGCAAGGGCGCCTCACGGTCAAGGTCCTCGAATTGTTTGTTCCAGCGCTTGCCGCCATCGTCACTGGCGAGAATCTGCGCATCGTGGCCCACGGCCCAGCCGTGCTGCGGATCCACGAACTGCACCGAGGTCAGCAGTTGTCGCGTCGGCACGCTGGCCTGCGTCCAGGTCCGGCCTTGGTCGTCGGAATAGAGAATATGGCCGCGCTCCCCGACCGCGACCAGCCGTTCGCCTGCATGCACCACCTCAAGCAACAGGCTGCGGGAGGCTTTGTTCGACTCGATGGCCGGCAGGGAAGATGGGGGTGCCGTTTGCGCGGCAGGTTCCGGCGCTGCCTGCAACGAAACGCAGACCGCCAACAGCGCCACGCATGAACAAGCGCGCCGCAGGAATGGCTCACTCATGGATTTCTCCGTTCTTATTGTTATCGGCCCTGATGGCAAGGAGCCTTCTGGAAGCTGGCCCATCCTAGACAGCTTTGCAAACGCCTGACAATCGGCTTGTCGTTATCTTTTGTTAAGCGACCCTATGTGATTGGCGGGGTATCAGCGAACCTGATGACAACCGTCAGGAACTGTATAAGAGACCTTGGTCGCGAAGACGTTGGGGCAGGCAATACCCCTTCTGCGGGTGTGCCGGCCTCTTCGCGAGCAAGCTCGCTCCCACGGATTCATACAGCGCTCAATCAATCACCACATGCGGCAGGAACCGGCGGGTGTCCTTGGTGATCAGGCTGTCGTCCTCGCGGATGCCGGATGACCCAGGAGCCGACTAGACCGTCAGCAACTGCAGGAGCGACCTTGGTCGCGAAGACATTCGGGCAGGCAATACACCTCCTGCGGGTGTGCCGGCCTCTTCGCGAGCAAGCTCGCTCCCACGGATTCATACAGCGCTCAATCAATCACCACATGCGGCAGGAACCGGCGGGTGTCCTTGGTGATCAGGCTGTCGTCCTCGCGGATGCCGGATGACCCAGAAGCCGAATAGACCGTCAGCAACTGTAGGAGCGACCTTGGTCGCGAAGACATTAGGGCAGGCAATACACCTCCTGTGGGTATGCCGGCCTCTTCGCGAGCAAGCTCGCTCCCACGGATTCATACAGCGCTCAATCAATCACCACATGCGGCAGGAACCGGCTGGTGTCCTTGGTGATCAGGCTGTCGTCCTCGCGGATGCCGGATGACCCACGAGCCGACTGGACCGTCAGCAACTGTAGGAGCGACCTTGGTCGCGAAGACATTCGGGCAGGCAATACACCTCCTGTGGGTGTGCCGGCCTCTTCGCGAGCAAGCTCGCTCCCACGGATTCATACAGCGCTCAATCAATCACCACATGCGGCAGGAACCGGCGGGTGTCCTTGGTGATCAGGCTGTCGTCCTCGCGGATGCCGGATGACCCGTGAGCCGATTGGACCGTCAGCAACTGTAGGAGCGACCTTGGTCGCGAAGACGTTGGGGCAGGCAATACACCTCCTGCGGGTGTGCCGGCCTCTTCGCGAGCAAGCTCGCTCCCACGGATTCATACAGAGTTCAATCAATCACCACATGCGGCAGGAACCGGCTGGTGTCCTTGGTGATCAGGCTGTCGTCCTCGCGGATGCCGATGCCTGAAGCCAGGTCGCCGATGACCCAGGAGCCGACCAGGGTGTAGCTGTCACCGAAGCGCGGCAACGGCGAATACGCTTGCAGGATGTAGGGCGCGTCGGTGTAGGGGCCGTCTACGGCAATGACTTCGTCGCCTGGTGTGCGCATTTCGATGTTGGCGCCCTCGCGGGAAAAGTATGGCTTGCGCACCCACCCCTTGGGCAGCGGCTGGCGCGGGTCGGCATCGACATGGGCCGGCAACAGGTTGGGATGGCCTGGGTTCAGCTCCCATAACAGCGGCAGAATACCTTTGTTGCTGAGGATCGCCTTCCACGCCGGCTCGACGAACTGCGTGCCGCTGCCCGGAACATGCACCCCGAATGCCTCATGGAAAATATGTTCCCAGGCGTGCAGCTTGAACAAGCGCTCGATCCAGCGTCCGTCGAGGTCGACGAATCGGCCCGCGCTGTCCAGGCCGATGTCTTCGATGTCGATATGCCGGGCATCGATGCCGACATGAGCCGCCATGCGCCGCATGAAGTCGGTGGTGCCGCGATCTTCCACCGAACCGGACATGGCCGCGAAATAGAACGGGCTGGCACCGGGCATCGCCGCAAAGGCTCGCACCAGATCCTCGGCGATGGAGTTGAACTGCGTCGCCCGCTCAGGCAACACGCCGCGCTGCATCTGTTCTTCCAGCCACAACAACTGAAACGCGCCGGCTTCCATCAGGCTGGTGGGCGTGTCGGCGTTGATCTCGTACATCTTCGCCGGCCCGCTGCCGTCATACGCAAAGTCGAAACGAGCATAGAGATGCGGATGCCCTTCCCGCCACGATGAACGAACCAGATCGAAGAATGCTTCGGGAATCGCCAGACGAGTCAGCAACGCCTCGCTGTCCACAACCCGCGCCACCGCATCCAGGCACATCTGGTGCAACTCCTGGGTCGGCGCTTCGAGGTCGCGGGTGACCTGTTCCTCGGTGAACTGGTAGTAACCGCGTTCGTCCCAGTAACGCTCCCCGTCGATGGTATGAAAAGCAAAGCCCTCCCGCTCGGCGGTAAGGCGCCAGTCCGGGCGTTCCTCGATGCTGATCTTTTTCATGAACCTGATCCCTAGCCGCCGGAACTGAACCCGCCGCTGCTCTTGCCGCCCCAACCGCTGCGTGCGGAAGCCTGGCTGCCGAAACCACCGCGCGAGATGGTCGAAGACACCGAGGATTTGGAGCCCGAAGCTCCGAGGTTACGGCCCAGCGTGCTCTGACTGTAGCGGTTGTCCGAGCTGGTGCGGGCCTGGGTCGAGCGGCTGAAGGTCTTGCCGCGATTCATCTGGCCCGGCAACGAGGACGTGTAGTAACCGCCGCGGTCATCGCGGGTCTGGTAGATCGGCTGGGAATAGTAGCGATTGCCGCCGAAACCGTTGCTCATCAGGTTGCCGATCAACAGCCCGGTCAGCAGCCCTTCGGTACCGGAAAAGCCGCTGCCCGCCTGCGCGACTTCCGCGCGGGCCTTGTCCAGCGCTTCCTTGGGCACGTTGCCTTCGAAGCCGAGTTCGAACCCACCCAGCCTGGGCATGTACTTGCCGTCGGAGGTGACCTGGCAATAGTCGGGAACGAAATCGGCTTCGCAGGAGGACTTGTCGTCGTAGGTCGGCGCGATGCGTCGATGGTCGGACATGGCCTGCATATAGGCGTCCGAGCACGTGTCGACCGGCACCTTGGCTTCGACACATTCCTGGACCGACTTGAAGTTGGCCTGGGCGGTGAAATTCGGCGTGTCCTCCGAGGAACCACAGGCTGCCAAGGCCAGTGGCAAGGTACTGGCGAGCACCAGTTTTGCGGGGCTGCGTCTCATGATGATCTCCTTGACCGTGGCCGCTGTCAGACCGTCGGGGTCATGCAGGCGGCATTGAGCATGCCGACACTGATTGCCACGCTGGCGGCATAAATCGCCGCTGCGATTTCGCCCTTGGCGATGCGTGCGGACAGCCCCTTGAGCACCAGGCTGGTGACGCTGAACGCCAGCAACTGGACGACTGCCGCGATCAACGCCCAGACGATCACGTCCACGATGCTGACGCTGTAGGCGATGATGTTGCTGGCCGGCAATGCAAAGCCGATCAGCGAGCCGCCCAGCGCCAGTGCCGCCGCGCTGTTGTTCTCACGGATCAGAGCGAACTCCTTGTGCGGCGTCACCCGGCTGTAGATGAACTGGAACAGTGCGAACAGAATCGCCGCCACCAGAATGTACAGAATGAAGCCGAACACGGCCGTGGCGTTGAGCGACATACGCAGCGCGTCGATCATGAAGATTTCCTTGTCAGAGTACGTTGATATCAGTGGATTGCAGGGTGACGCCAACCGCCGTAGTCAGCGTGATGGCGCCTTCTTCGTCTTCCTCGACGGAGAACAGCAAAAACTCCCGGCGGTTGATCAGGCCGGTTTCGCGGGCATACAGCATGCTCAGGTGTTTGACGCGGTAGTGGCCGTCGGGGCTTGAGACGTCCTCGTCCAGCGGCGTCAGCTCGGTCTGTCCTTGTTCCGAGCCCCATTGGCGGAAGAACTCCTCGCCTTCATGCTCATAGACCGGCAAGCCGATCTGCGACTGCGGGCCGGTCAGGCGCAGCAGTTCATCCTTGCTGGTGATCGGCACCGCGCTGTAGTAGCCAAACAGAATGATGTCCTGAATGTCTTCGGCGGCCAGGCCATTGCTGACCACCTGCAGGAAATAATCGTCGTTATCGAGATAAAAGCGCTGAATGCTCATCGACTGGCCAAGGTCGATACGGCCCACGGCCCAGACCTTTTCGTCGCCGGGAATGACCACGTGGGAGTGGCCGTCCAGCAGCATTTTCAGCGACGAATCCAGACATAGCATGCGCCCGGAGGCAAGCCCCAGCGGACTGGCGACGGCCGCCGATGCGCCTTCGCGCCCGGACGGCTTGGGCGCTTCGAGGCCCATCGCACGTTTGAACCAATTCATAGCGCATCTCCTTGCAGGCGAGCGGACGCGATGTAGAAAATTTCGCCGCCCGCGACAGTCACGTCGTTGGCGGGATTGATGGTGAACTGACCCTGCGGCGACGCGCGGTAGCCGATCAGGGTGGCGTTGAACTCCTGGCGCAGACGCACGTAAAGCTCGCCGCACGAAGACTTGAAGCCGACCGGCAGCACATGACGGAACTGGGTCGCACCTTCGCCAATGCACAACAGTTCGGTGATGACCGAACTGGAGCCTGGGTCCTGGGACGAACGAACCAGCATCTCAATGGCCATGTTCGAGGTGCATTCCAGCTCTGGGGCGTAGGTGCGAGCCAGCGCGGCGCGCTCGGAGTTATTGAAGTGCGCAACCACGTGGCCTTTCGGCCCCAGGCTCTTGAGCGTCAGGACGATGGCCAGGGTCAGGCTGTCGGACTGGGTATGGACCAGAATCCGCTCGGCACCGATCACTCCGGCGCGCAACAAAACCGAGGGCGAATCCAGGGATTCGCCTCTGATGAACGAGGCCTGACCGGGCATCGGGTTCTCGACGGCGATGCAATCGCAGATGACCAGCCCGTCGCGCCGGGTGGCGCAATCCTGATTGAGCAGCTCGACGATACGTTCGCTCGCTTCGCCGTCCCAGCCGACCAGCACGGTATGACCGGTAAGCGCCGAGCAGTCGCCCTGTCCCTTCATGTTCCTTCTCCATATATCGCCGACGGAAGTCGAGGCCTTGCCGATCACCGTGGTCAGCAAGGCGATACCGCCCAGCATGATCCAGGTGGCCGTGATGATTTTGCCAAATGCGGATTTGGGCGATAGATCGCCGTAACCGACAGTCGTGGCGGTGGTCAGGTAGAAGTAGGTGAAGTCCGCACCTTGAAGCAGGTGCTCTTCGGCGGCCAGGGCCAGCAGAATCCAGGAAATGAGGTAATGCCCGGCCAGCAGCATGCCGATGCCGGCCCAGCCGAAGCGGTCGAAGAACACCGAGACGTGACGTCTGAGTAACAGGAACAAGGTCATTGCTTCAAATCCTTGATACAGCTTTCATCCGTTGATACCGACAACAACATTCACTGCGCTCAGCTGGCCACCAGCTTCCTGGAATGCATCAGCCGCGCTACGCAGATACCGGCCAGCGCACCGGCAATGTGCGACTCAAATGAAACACCCGCCGCCGGCAGGAACCCATAGATCAACCCGCTGTACAACGCCAGCGCGATCATCGCCAGCAGCAGGCTGGCGATACTGCGCTGATACCAGGCCCGCGCCAACAGGTAAGTCCATAGGCCGAAGATCAGGCCGCTGGCCCCGACATGCAGGCTGGTACGACCGACCAGCCAGACGATCAGACCGCCCAGCAGGCAGACCAGACCGACCACCCACGCATAACGCTTCACGCCTTCGGTCGCCACCAGCCAGCTCAGCGCCACGAATGGCACGAGGTTGCCCAACAGGTGCGCGAAGGAGCCATGAATGAACGGCGCGAGAATGATACCCCGCAACCCCTCGAGGGTGCGCGGGACAATGCCGAATGATACCAGCCAGTACCCGCTGAACGCGTTGACTGTTTGTACTGCCATCATCAGCAGCGACAAACCCAGCACCCACTTGAGCCGTATCGAAAAACCCATGTGCTTTCCCTGCGACCGCCCGTGGGGCCAGCGGCCTCGCCGCCCGCCCCCGGGACGGATTACTGACCTGAGGTCTGGCTCTTGGCTTTCAGGCGTGCCAGGACGTCTTCGGCACCGCCGGTCCTGGAGCCGATGCCCGCTTCCTGCAGCCGGCGTTCCAGATCGCTGCCGTTGGACTGGCTGGCCAGTTCCTCGGCGGCTTCGAGCTTGGCGTCCTGTTCATCCTGGCGCTGCTTGAGGCGAGCCAGTGAGCCGACCGCCGTTTCCACTGCACCGCTGGCACCACCGGTGGCATTGGCGGTAGCGACTCGGGCGCGCTGCACGGTTTCCCGGGCGCGGGCCATTTCCACCTGCTGCTTGAGCCCTTTGATGCGCGATTCAGCCTTGACCACCTGTTCCTGCAGCAGATCGACCTGCTTGGCGAACTGGTCGGCCAATGCCTGTTCCTGATCGCGCTGCGCTTCGATCTCGGCGATCTTGTTCGCGCATTCCACGGCCAGCGCTTCTTCACCCTTGTTCAGGGCCTGCATGGCGCGGCCTTCCCAGTTGGCGATGCTGGTGGCGTGTTCTTCAAGGCGCTGGGCGGACAGCTTGTGCTTGGCCTTGATGGTGATCAGACCGTCGCGGGCCTTGACCAGCGCGCTGTCGGCGTCACGAATTTCCTGATCCAGGATGCGCAGCGCGTTGGCGTCGACGATCGACTCGCCCACTTCGGAAGCGCCGCCGCGTACGGCCGTTACCAGTTTTTTCCAGATGCTCGTTGTCATGAATCTCTCCTTGCTGACAGCAATGTTCTTACAAACGTGTTCAGCGAATGAAATGGTCGTCGAACGCCTCGGCCGCACGGATCACGTTGTCCGCCAGGGTGAGGATTTCCTGAACGATCACGGTCAGGGACGACGCCGCGCTGAGGGCGCCGAACAGGCAGTAGACTTCCTGGCCGTCGGCCAGACGCTCGATGCCCACCGAAGACAGGGGAAACAGGTCGCGGCTGCGCAGCACCACTTCGTTGAACGCAACGGTGTCCTTGACCCGATCCACTTCGACCAGCGTGGTATCGGCCAGGATCTGGTCGCCCACCACTGCGATGTAGACCGGCAGGTCGCCGAATTCCTTCAAGGTCAGACGGATGCCCGGCTCGGCGCCGTCGGTGACGGACAGTTCGATATCGCCGCTGACCACCGCATCGAGCCCGGCAAGGGCGTTTTGCAAGGAGCTGGTCGTCCAGTTGGTGTTCTCGGTCATGAAATCCTCCAGTTTGATTCTCTGGCCCAGAAAGGGCTGCCGCAGGGCTTTTTCGATACCACGCAGGGCATCGACGTTCTCGGGCCGGATCCAGAATTCCCGCTTCACCAGCCCGGCTTCCTTGAGTCTTGAACGCATTTCACGCATGTAATCGGTGGAGCTTTTCGATACCTTGGCCGGGACTGCTTTGTCACCCGTGTTTCTACGAGGCATGGCGGTTCCTCTGTGTGCCGGGGATCAGGGGTGCACGCTAACAGATGTCATCGAGGATGGATATCCCTCACATGTGAGATTTTCCAACGCCCCGATCCGCTGTAGGAACGGTGCATAAAAAAGGTGCTAGCCGCCTAGCGGGTAGCACCTTCCTCAACCTCGCCGAGGTTACTCGGCCAGGCTCTTGCTCACCACTTCGAACACATCAGCGGACAGGTTGCCCGACGCGAGGATGCGTTCCAGTTCGGCTTTCATCAGCGCCTGACGGGCGCTGTCGTATTTGCGCCAGCGGGTCAGGGGTGCCAGTTGCCGCGATGCAATCTGCGGGTTGAAGCCGTTCAGCTCGATGACCAGATCCGCCAGGAAGCGGTAGCCGGAGCCGTCCGCCGCATGGAAGTTGATCAGGTTCTGGCCGGCGAAGGCACCAATCAGCGCACGAACCTTGTTCGGGTTCTTGATGTTGAACGCCGGGTGCTGCATCAGCGCCTTGACCCGCTCCAGACCACCCGGCAACGGGCTGCCGGCCTGGACGCTGAACCACTGATCCATGACCAGCGCATTGTCCTTGAAATTCTCGGCGAACACCGCCAACGCCTTGTCCCGCGCCTCGGTAAACGGCGAGTTGACCAGCACCGCCAGCGCCGTCAGGCGTTCGGTCATGTTGTCGCTGGTGTCGAACTGTTCGATGGTCGCTTCAAGCACTTGCGGTTTGGCACTGAGCATCAGGTACGACAGTGCGATGTTCTGCAGGGCGCGCCGGGCGAAATGTTCCGCTTCGGCCACATACGGCGTGGCTTTCGATACGCCGCGATTGACCTGATACCGTTCCCACAACGCATCGAACAGGCTGTCGGCCAGCTCACGACGGGCAAACTCACGAGCCGCGTGGATCGCATCAACGTCAGCCACTTCGCTGATTTCCGTCAGATACGCTTCGCTTGGCAACGAAAGCATTTCGGCAACCATCGCCTGATCCAGCTGCTTATCGGCCAGGACCGTGCCCAGCGCGGTGACCAGACGTTGGTCCATGACCAGCGCCTTGCCCTGCTGGTGCTGGCCAATCAGTTCCTGAAGCACCTGAACCGACAACTGCTGACCGGCATCCCAGCGGTTGAAACCGTCGCTGTCGTGCTGCATCAGAAACATCAGTTGATCGCGGTCGTAGGGGAAGCTCAGCTTGACCGGTGCCGAGAAGCCACGTAGCAGCGAGGGCAGCGGGCGTTCGGTGATGTCGACGAAGGTGAAGGTCTGCTCGGCGTCGGTCACCGACAGCACGCGGGTAGTGCCGGATGCCGCCGCTTCGCCGGCCAGACGCAGCGGGATTTCGCCACCACGGCTGTCCAGCAGCCCCAGCTCGACGGGAATCACGAACGGCTGTTTTTCCTGCTTGTCCGGGGTGACCGGATAGCTCTGGCGGAAGGTCAGGCTGTAGGTGCCGGCGGCGCTGTCGTAAGACTCGCTGACGGCCAGACGCGGCGTGCCGGCCTGGCTGTACCAGCGCTTGAACTGGTTCAGGTCCACGCCGTTGGCGTCTTCCATGGCTTTGATGAAATCGTCGCAGGTCACGGCCTGGCCGTCATGGCGCTCGAAATACAGGTCGCTGCCTTTGCGGAAGCCTTCGGCGCCCAGCAGCGTGTGGAGCATGCCGACCACTTCCGAGCCCTTTTCGTACACGGTCAGGGTGTAGAAGTTGGAAATCTCGATAAAGCTGTCCGGCCTTACGGCGTGGGCCATGGGGCCTGCGTCTTCGGCGAACTGGTGAGTGCGCAGGTAAGCCACATCCTGGATGCGCTTGACCGTCGCCGAGTTCATGTCGGCCGAGAAACCGGCGTCGCGAAACACGGTGAAGCCTTCCTTGAGCGACAGCTGGAACCAGTCGCGGCAGGTCACGCGGTTGCCCGACCAGTTGTGGAAATATTCGTGGGCAACGATTGCCTCGACCCGCTGGTGTGCGGCGTCGGTGGCAGTTTCGGCACGAGCCAGCACGGCGCTGGAGTTGAAGATGTTGAGGCCCTTGTTCTCCATCGCGCCCATGTTGAAGTCGTTGACGGCCACGATCATGAAGATGTCCAGATCGTACTCGCGGCCGTAGACCTCTTCGTCCCAGCGCATGGACTTCTTGAGGCTGGTCATGGCGTGCTGGCACTTGTCGATGTTTTCCGGCTCGACATAGATGCGCAGGGTCACGACCCGCTGGCTCATGGTGGTGAAGGTGTCTTCCACGCACCACAGATCACCCGCTACCAGCGCAAACAGATACGCCGGTTTCTTGAACGGATCTTCCCAGGTCGCCCAGTGCCGGCCGTTGTCTTCCTGGCCGCTGGCGATCGGGTTGCCGTTGGACAGCAGGATCGGGAATTGCTGTTTGTCGGCACTGACCGTCGTGGTGAAGACGCTCATCACGTCCGGGCGGTCGAGGTAATAGGTGATCTTGCGAAAGCCTTCGGCCTCGCACTGGGTGCAGAACATGCCACCGGACTTGTACAGGCCCTCCAGCGCGGTATTGGTTTCCGGGTGGATGCGCACGGTGCTGTCGACCGTAAAGCGCTCGGCCTTGGGATGCAGGGTCAGGTGGTCGGCGGTCAGCTGGTAGTCAGCCGCACTCAGCTCGGTGTCGTCCAGTTGCAGCGACACCAGTTCCAGCTGCTGGCCGTTGAGTTCCAGTGGCGGCAGGCCCGCGCCCCGCTCCGGGTTGCGGCGCATGACCAGTTGCGCGTGTACCAGCGAATGGTCATCGAACAGCTCGAAGGTCAGGTGCGTCTCGTCGATGAGGTACTCGGGCGCCTGGTAGTCCTTGAGGTAAATCATTTTCGGTTGTTCGGTGCGCATGCTCGAATCCTTACTGATGCACGGCCAGCTGATAGGCCGTGTATTTGCGAATGTTGATCACGCCGGTGTCGAAAATCAGGTACTGGCCCTTGATTCCCAGCAGCGTGCCCTCGGCAATCGGGTTCTTGTCCAGGTTGAAGCTGACGATCTTGGTGGGATACGCCTCGACCGGATAGCGAAACTCGAGAGGCTCGGCGTCATGCAGCAATTGGATGGCCTGCAGGCCGAATCGTTCTTGCAATCCAAGCAGGCCCGCGCCGCAGCTGTCGAACAGTTCCTGACGGATCGCCTTGAGATCGACCGGTTGCGCGTCACCCTTGAGCAGTGCGCGCCAGTTGGTGCGGTCGGCGACCTGACTGCGCAGCAGGTCTTCGACGAAGCCGGACTGCTGCCGCGTCGCAACCCGCAGGATGGGCAACGCCTGGCTGGCACCCTGATCGAGCCATCGAGTAGGCAGTTGGCTGGAACGGGTGATGCCCACCTTCACGCCCGACGAGTTGGCCAGGTAGACGATGTGGTCGGTCATGCAGAATTGCTCGCCCCACGCCGGATCGCGACAGGTGCCTTGATCGTGGTGACACTTTTCCGGGCTCATGATGCACACGTCGCACTGGGCGAGCTTGAGCATGCACGGGTAGCAGTAGCCCTGGCTGTAGCTGGATTTGGTCTTGCGACCGCAGTGGGAACAATGGATCGCCCCCAGAAATTCCAGACGCAGGGTTTTACCGATCAGCGGGTTGACCGGAATTTCACTGTCGCCCAGACGAAAGGCGTACTGCACCAACGACGCGTCTTCATGACGCACCGACATTTTGTTGACTGATCCGCGACCGAGTTCGATCAATGAATGGCATCCGACTTGAACAGAATATTGGGCACCGGCGCTGACTTGGACGCACATTCCTGCGGGCCCATGTAACCGATGCGCTGGTCCTCGGGCAGGTTCTGCGCTTCCCAGGCGATCAGCGCCTGCAACGACAGTTCACGCTGCTCCTGGGTCAACTTGCGCCCGTCGGACCATTTGCCGATTTCCACGGCAAGCTTGAGGCTCTCGTAGATATCCGGGGTGATGTTTTCGATCATTTCCACAAAAGATGACATGGCCTACTCCAGAAATTGGCGGGCAGTATTCTAGCCCTTCCTGCGGGCCAAGGCTCCGCCTGCAAGACCCGTGACACAACCGATGATCAGCCCGCCGACATGTGCGCCGTTGGCGATATCGCCAAAACCGAGCATGCTCACCACGCCGGACAGGCACAGCAACAGCCAGACGAGCATCATGACCAGCACGCCGCGCGGCAGGCGGTAGATCGGGTTGGGCGCCAGCAGCTGGAAGATCCAGCAGTGGCCCAGCAACCCGTACAGTACGCCGGACAGTCCACCGAACAGGCCGGGACCGCCAAACGTGTATTGAACATAGTTGGATACGGCGGCGAACAGCAGGGTCAGTGCCAGCAGATGCCCGCTGCCCTGGCGCAGTTCAATACGCCGCCCCAGCTCCCAGTACCACATGGCGTTCATGGCCAGGTGCAAGACACCGAAATGAATGAGCATCGGCGAAACCACCCGCCACCACTGCCCCGCCGCCAGACTGTCGGCCAGCGCAATGAACGTTGCGTAGTCGCCATGCACGCGAAAATCGAGAAACGTCAGCCAGCGCACGGCGTCCAGATTGTCGCCCAGCAACGTCACGCCGGCGACGATCAGGCTTGCCAGCAGCACCAGTGTCGTGACCGGGCTGTCACGCAGCTGGCCGAAGAACGAGCTGCGCCCCTTGTCGCCGCCCGCTCCGGCCGGCAGTTGGTAGGCGTCGTCTCCCTCTGGAAAACGTTGGTACAGCTCGCGCACTTCATCGGGCAGCTGGCCCGCATCGGGCACCCACAGGACCTGCTCGCCCACCTCTTCGCTGACGCGATGGGGCACTTGCAGGCGATGAAGAAGGCTGACGAAGCCACTCAGATCCGTGGTCAACGGCAGGCGCAGGACAGCAACTGGGGTCATTACGAATTCTCGGGGCGCTGGACGTCGACCCAGACGAACTTGTCTGGATCAATGCGGGTTTCTTGGTCCAGCCGGTAAGCAACCAGCTTTCCGTACAGCACAGCGCTGTAGTCCAGGCAGGCCAGGTTGGGACGAATGGGTGCGGGGATGCCGCTGCGCCAGTAATGGCCCACGAACAACATGGGTTCGTCGCTACCGTAGCGCAGCAGCGCGTTCTTTTCGCTGGTCGACAGCGGCGTCTTGGCCACGCCTTCGGGCAGCGCGTCAGGCTGGAAGACGATATCGCCGTAGGTTTGCGGGTCGTCTTCCCAGAATTTGGTGCGGAAGAACGCGCGGGTCAGGCCGTCGCCGCCGGTCAGCGTCAGGCCGTGGGGCAGGCGCATGTCGGTGCCGCGCAGCAGGCGGTTGAACACTCCGCTGGCGAAACTGCCTGGCACCGCCGAGGCCTGGACGAAATGCTTGTCGATGCAGCCGTTGCCATGCAGGCCGCGCAGCGGTTCGATCAGGGTCGGGTCCCAACAGGCATGCACCACTCGAAAACGCTCGGCGTCGATGAACAGCGGCAACTCGTAGAACCAGTCGACGAACTCGGCCCATTCCTGCGGATACGCCTCGAATTGCGCCAGTGTTTCGCCGATCAGCTTCGCGTGGCGCGGGCTGTGTTCGCGAACATACTGCTGGCCACTTTCCGGCAGCGCGGGTGTCATCCAGCCCAGGGCGTTGAACTCGTGATTGCCCATGATGCAATGGGCCTGCCCGGCCTGGACCATGTCGCGCACGATGTGCAGGGCTTCGCGAATGCGCGGTCCGCGGTCAATGATGTCACCGAGGAAAATCGCTATCCGCTCGGGATGGCGCCAGACGCCGGCCTGCAAGCGATAGCCGAGTCTTTCCAGCAAGTGCTCAAGGGTATGAGCACATCCATGCACGTCACCGATCAGATCAAAGCTACGCGCCGGATCGAGCATCAGTCGCCCCCAGCGCCGAGCCGACTGCCCCAGCCCAGCTTGGTGCGGCAGACTTCGTAGTAGTTGTGGTCCAGCGGGTGGATCAGGCGCAGTTTCTGCGACTTTTTGCTCACCGTGATGGTGTCGCCGGGCGCGCAGGTGAAGTGGTTCTGGCCATCGCAGGACACTTGCGGATAAATCGTCATGTCCTTGGAGACCACGATTTTCAGCTCGCTGTTCCCGTCGACCACGATCGGCCGTCCGGAAAGGGTATGCGGATACATCGGCACGATGACGATGGCGTCGAGTTTGGGATGCATGATCGGCCCACCCGCCGACAGCGCGTAGGCGGTCGAGCCAGTGGGGGTGGCGACGATCAGGCCGTCGGCCTTCTGGCTGCAGACGAACTGGCCGTCGATGTAGATTTCGAACTCGATCATCCGCGTGGATTTGCCCGGATGCAGCACCACGTCGTTGAGCGCGTCGCCCTGTCCGATGGCTTCCCCGTGACGGCGAACCTCGGCCTGGAGCAGGAAGCGGTTTTCGACCAGATAGTGGCCATCCAGCACTTCAGCGCATTTGACTTCCAGCTCGTCGGGGCGGATGTCGGTCAGGAAACCCAGGCTGCCGCGGTTGATGCCCAGCACCGGGACGTTATGTCGCGCGAGCGCACGGGCCGCGCCCAACAGGCTGCCATCGCCACCGACCACGATGACCATGTCGCACACCTCGCCGAGCATCTTGCGCGAGGACGTCTGCAGGCCGTGGCCCGGCAGCACTTCGGCGATGGTCTCTTCGAGAATCACATGCAGGTGGCGATCCAACAGGAATCGCTTGAGTCGGCGAACGGTATCGAGCACCTGGACACTGCCCAGGCGGCCAATGATGCCGATATTGCGAAATTGCTCCATGGGGCTCCTGCTGCGGATGCGATACGTCTTCAAAGGTGGGGATTATGGGCGAACGGCGGGGTAGCGGCAAACGCAGGATATATCGGTGCGCGACTTTCGGTGGGAGGAAACTTTTGAATGGTCGTCATACCCGTTGCGCAAGGGCGCCAACTGTCTTTGACTTCTCACCGGCTCAGGACTCGCCGCCCGCCGCCAACAACGGCTATCCTCGGTGCATGACTCTTTTCCCCAGCCTTGTCGACCTTCCCCGCCAACTGCGCCATCCCGAAGTCCGGGATCTGGCGTGGGTCATTCTGGCGCCGCCCATGCTGGCCGCAACACCCTGGCCGCAGCGTCATCCGCTGACCGGCAGCGACTGGGTGCAGGCGCCGCAGCAGCTGGCGGAATTCCTGCTGGACCTGGATCAGGACAGCCGTGCGCTGGAACACTGGCTGGCGCAAGCGGCGACGCGCCGCCTTGGCTTGTATTACGAACGCCTGTGGCAATTCGCCGTGCGTCATGCGCCGGGCGTGGAGATCATTGCCGCCAATCTGCCGATTCGCCAGGGAGGTCATACCCTGGGCGAGCTGGACATGCTATTGCGCGACCGGGACGGCGTGCACCACGTGGAACTGGCGATCAAACTCTACCTGGGGCCGCAGGACGGTAACGGCAGCGATTCGGCGCAGTGGCTGGGGCCGGGGTGTCACGACCGGCTGGATCGCAAATTGACGCACTTGAGCCAGCATCAACTGCCGATGTCGGCGCGCCCGGAAAGTCAGCTCGCCCTCGCAGCCCACGGCATCGAAGGCTTCAGTGCCGAGCTCTGGCTGGGCGGCTACCTGCTGTATCCCTGGCCCGGACAGGCGCAATCGCCCAGCGGCGCACACGCCCAGCACCTCAAGGGGCGCTGGCTGCATCAGCGCGACTGGCCGCGGTTCGTTGCCCAGAGCGAAGCCGGGCGCTGGCAGCCATTGCCGCGTCACGCCTGGCTGGCCCCGGCCCGCTACGCCGACGCGTGGCCGGATACCCGGTTGCAGGACTGGCTGAACCAGCTCGACCCGCTGGCTCCGGCGCAATTGCTGGTGCGCCTGAACCCGGCGGACGACGGTCATTGGGTCGAGACCGAACGGCTGTTTCTGGTCTCGGACATGTGGCCGAATCTGGCAGACACCAGCCTGTCGTCCATCCCGGCCGTACTGCCTGCTTCACCGCTGTGAACGAGGCGGCGTCTTCATTTGGTGCGCGGCAACAGAATCGCCAGGATGCCCAGCAACGGCAGGTACGAGCACAGGTTATAGACGAACAGGATGCCGTGGCTGTCGGCCAGATAGCCCAGCAGCGCCGCGCCGATCCCGCCAAAGCCGAACATCAGGCCAAAGAAGATCCCGGCGATCATGCCCACGTTGCCCGGCACCAGTTCCTGCGCATAGACCACGATGGCTGAAAACGCCGAGGCCAGCACGAAGCCGATGACCACGCTCAGCACACTGGTCCAGAACAGATCGGCATACGGCAGTGCCAGGGTGAACGGCGCGGCGCCGAGGATCGAAAACCAGATCACTGCCTTGCGGCCGATCTTGTCGCCGATGGGTCCGCCGAAAAAGGTGCCCGCCGCTACCGCGCCCAGGAACAGGAACAGATGCAGTTGCGAGCTGGCCACCGACAGGTCGAACTTTTCGATCAGGTAGAAGGTGAAATAGCTGGTGAGGCTGGTCATGTAGAAGAACTTGGAGAACACCAGAAACGCCAGCACCGCCAAGGACACAATCACCCGGTTGCGGGACAGACCGTGGGTCGCCGCCTGGCCTGCCTTGAGCTTGAACAGGTTCAGGTGAGCGCGATACCAGCGGCTGATCACATACAGCAACCCAAGGGAAAACAGCGCGATCAATCCGACCCACGCCACATTGCCCTGGCCGAACGGAATGATGATCGCCGCCGCGAGCAGCGGCCCGATGGCTGAACCGGTATTGCCGCCGACCTGAAAGGTCGACTGCGCCAGGCCGAATCGCCCGCCCGACGCCAGTCGCGCGATGCGCGAGGCTTCCGGATGAAAGGTCGAGGAGCCGATGCCGATCAGCGCCGAGGCCAGCAGGATCATCGGAAAGCTGCCGACCATCGACATCATCACGATGCCGACCAACGTGCAGATCGAGCCCACCGGCAAGACCAGCGGATTGGGGTGACGGTCCGTGTAGTAACCCACCCAGGGCTGCAGCAGCGAGGCAGTGATCTGGAACGTCAACGTGATCAGGCCGATCTGGGTGAAGCTCAGGTCATAGCTGGCCTTGAGCATCGGATAGATCGACGGCAGTACCGCCTGGATCAGGTCGTTGATCAAATGCGCCAGCGCCACGGCGCCGATGATGCGCATGACCAACGGGCTGGATTGAGGGGTTGTCGAGGCCGCCGCCGCAGCAGGCTGAGCACTGGTCGCCATGGAATTCATCCGTAAAAAGGGTTTCAGGTCGCCCCGGACGGATGGTTACAAGATGTGTCACGCGTACCAGGGCGCGCCAATGTGCCATTTTTCGGGGCGCCCGTGCCACGTTTTGTTGCGTTTTTGCCAGACCGGTTCACGTCAGGCCACGGACGTGAGCGACGGCCCCTTCTGCGCAACCGGCACATCGTGCAGGGAGATCTTCGACATTTCCGGGAGCGCCAGCCCGCCGACCAGCGCCAGGATCGACACCGCAATCAGGTAGAACGCCGGCGACAGGTTGCTGCCGGTGGTAGTGATCAACCAGGTGGCTACCAGCGGCGCGGTGCCGCCAAACAGGGTGTAGGCCATGTTGTAGGTGATCGCCGAGGCGGTGTAGCGGGTGCGGGTCGGGAAGGTTTCCGAGAGCAGCGCCGCCGTCACCACGCCGCACAATACCGCGCCGACTGCCAGCAGCATGACGCCGACGACAGACGCCGCGAACGAGCCCGAACTGGCCATCAGGAACGAGGGAAACACCACCATCATCAACAGCATGCAGGCCGTGCCCATGGTGACGCGGCGTCCGACCTTGTCGGAAAACGCACCGGCCAACGGACAGATCGCGGCGGCAAACAGCAATGCGATCAAGGACACCAGCAGCGCCGTGGCCCGACTCAAACCGCCCGCCACTTGCAGGTAGGTCGCAAAATACGTGGTGAACATGTAGAACGACAGCGCCGTCAGCGAGACGAAGGCGCCCAGGCAGCAGATCGCCGCGCCGTGATGGCGCAAGGTTTCCTTGAGCGGAGAATGGGCCACATCATGTTCTTCGGTGACCGCCTGGAACGCCGGGGTTTCATCCAGTTTCCAGCGCAGGTAGAGCCCGACCAGCCCCAGCGGCGCGGCAATCAGGAACGGTAGGCGCCAGCCCCAGCTGCCCATGGCTTCGGCCGACAGTGAAGCCTCCAGCGCGTACGCCACCACAGCAGCTGCGGCGAACGCGGAAAAGGTCGAGACCGGCACGAAGCTGCCATACCAGGCTCGTTTGTTCTGCGGCGCGTGCTCCATCAGGTAGGCACAGGCCCCGGCATACTCGCCGCCGGCCGAGAATCCCTGGGCGCAGCGGATGATGGTCAGCAGGATCGGTGCCGTCACACCAATGGCGGCGTAAGTAGGCAACAGGCCGATCAGGGTGGTGGCGGCGGCCATCAGCAGAATGGTCATCGCCAGGGTGCGCTTGCGACCGATCCGGTCGCCGAGCATGCCAAAGAAAATCCCGCCCAATGGCCTGAAGGCAAAGGCCACGGCGAACACCGCAAAGGTTTTCAACAACGCGGCACTGGCGTCGCCACTGGGGAAGAACTGCAGGGCGATGGTGGTCGCCAGGAAGCCGTAGACGGCAAAGTCGAACCATTCGACGAAATTACCGATGGCGGCGGCGACGATGACTTTCTTCAGCGTGGCGGGATCGACTGGTGCAGTGGCGGTGGTTGTCATGCTGACCTCGGCGTCGGGATCGGAAAGGACCGATTATCGAGACCGCGACGGGTTGGCCTTAATCCAAAACAGTCACTCACATAGTCAGGGCCGACACCTGCAAGCCTAAAAGCGCAAAACATGTCCCAGAGCGTCTGGATCGGGCTTCAGAGCCCCATCGCCCGACGCCCTTGCAAGCCGCCGGTATGGACGAAGATCAAGCGACTGCCTGGCGGGAGTCGCCCGGCCAAGGCCTGCTCCCGCAAAGCCAGCAAGGCCTTGCCGGTGTACAGAGGCTCCAGTGGCACGTCGGACTCGGCTTCGGTCTCGTTGATGAAAGCCAGCAACTGCGGATCGGTTCGGGCGAAGGCACCGCGGCTGGCTTGCAGCAGGTGGCAGGCCGCGTCGTTCATTGCGCAACCAGCCTGATCCATTACTGCCGCGATATTCTGCGCCACGCCGTGATCGTCCGGCACCGCCAGCGCGCCATGCACCGGATGCGCCCCCGCCTCGGCCAGCATCAATCCCGCCAATGTGGTGCCGGTTCCGGCAGCCAGCCACCAGCCGTCGTAGTCGTCCCAACCCAGCGTGCTCAGTTGGCTGTGCACCATTTCCAGCAAGACACCGCACCCTAGCGCACCGGCCAGTGCGCCGCCGCCTTCGGGGATCGCTTGAAAATCCGGGTATCGCTCATGCCACGGCAGCCAGAAATCCGGCTCATGGCGAGCGCGATAACCGCCATAACCCAGCCAGTGTAGTTGCATGCCGAACGCCTGCAGGTCACGACGGGTGGGCGTCTCCTGGGGATGCCCGCGCAACAACCCGACCGTGGGAAAGCCGAAACGCTTGCCCGCCGCCGCCAGGGCATGCAGATGATTGGAATGCGCACCGCCCAGGCTGATCACACCATCGGCGCCCGCCGCCACGGCATGACGCAGATGCCCAGTCAGCTTGAACCACTTGTTGCCGCTGATCAGCGGATCGATGAGGTCCAAACGCAGAATCGCAACCTCAACCCCCGCGTCGCGTAGCCACGTCAGGGTCATGGGTTGCAAGGGCGCGGTCGGGTGCCAGGTGAGGGTGTCAGCGAGCATGGAAGGTCGAGCTCTGGAGGAGCGCGCCGGCGGCGTTGCGTCTTGCTGGCGATTGTGAAGTCTCAGTCGCTGATGTGAAATCAGATATGTCGCAGTCGCGAGCACCAAGGATCGCCGCACGCACGGCCCTAAAGGTGGTGATGTGTTTATTCATGTCATCCGTGGTTGGCATGTTCCGGTCAGGGTGGCAGTCTAGCACCGCCCTGACACGCCTTGGATCAGTCAGTCGCTTTGCTGGTCATTCGGTTTTAAAACCGGGTTTGCCGTTTTCAGCGCGCCATTGTTTGACTGTCTTGATCACCCCTTCAGGCGAGCAGTCTGCGCCGGGCAATGGGTAAAACAAAATATCAGTTCCACGTGGGTATTCCGTGACCTCTCTAAAATGTCTGACCCACGAATTATGCTCAGCCTCACTCCTTGAATTGACCAGAAAAATATCTTTGAGGAAGCTAGTGAATTCTAATTCAGTATAATCTTCAAATCGCTTCTTTAGCTCAGCCATGATTCACCCTTGCGTGTAATTTGATATATTCTTTAGGAGTCAGGATGATAAGGTTATCCATACTATAAACCGCCCCCCCCTTTAGAGATATGATTTATGTGGTGAATCTCTAACACCTCTCGCCTACCAACTCTTTGATCTTCAGTCACCACTGGAGAGTATCCGCGCCTCATACGATCCAAGTTAAGAATAGAGAATTGGGGCACCAGCATTTCATCAGCAGCCACCAACTTCCAGAAAACCCCTCTAAACTGGGAAAAGCTACTGAATGTTCTACCCCGCAACTGATCCGCTATCTGCTTCGGTATCGGAGCACCCTCTCCTTCGGTCAACCCTAGCCAACCAGTTAAAACATCCTGCCCTTCGCCGCTCGCCGCTCCTGGCATATCACGTCGACTTCGGAACACCACATAAAGCGGCGGCAGTCCGGAGTCGGCGGGGAAAACAAAAATGTAATCATCAATCCGCGCATCGGCAAGTTCCGGGTACGTGTCGATCCTGCCTTCAGACGGGACAAATGTGGCACCCTCGTACACCGGTGCAGGTGGGCTCTCGACAGGTAGCGCGGTCGAGCTGTCGCCTGGATGAACGATGGGCGTCCAGATCAGAGTGCGTTCAGGATCATCGGGCGTCGAGGCGGAGTAAACGTTCCGTGCGGCATCATAGGTAGCCGTGATGACCCGCACGGAGGACGAGACATGAACCCCGTCAGCCGGAATGGCGATGACCTCTGTTTGTTCATCAACCGATGGTCTGAAGCCTAAGCGAACGGGAACCTCAACCGTGCCTGTGTTCTGGGCACTGACTGACAGCTCCCCCAGCTCCGAGAGCGGTAGCGAGAGCGCGTAACGCTCCGGCAGTTCGCCGTTGCCCAGCTCGGATGAATAAACCAGGGCGCCTACGCCAACGAGAAATCCTGAAGCAACGCTTCCTAATGCGCCGACTGACGACCGGATCGCGGCCTGCAAGGTAAGCGCGCTGCCCTCTGCTGCGAGAATCCTGCCTGCCGTGGTCAGCAATTGGGCGCTCGGTGAGCCTGCGGTGCCACTAAACTGAAAAATGCCCTTGGCGACTTGCTTGAGTAGCTCTTCTTTTCCAGACCTCTCAGCTTCCGCTGCTTCTGCTTGAGCTTGTTCCGCCTCCGCTCGGGCTGCCGCTTCCGCCTGAGCTCGTTCTGCCTACGCTCGGGCCGCCGCTTCGGCCTGAGCTCGTTCTGCCTCCGCTCGGGCCGCCGCTTCGGCTTGAGCTCGTTGCGCCGCTGCTCGGGCCGCCGCTTCGGCTTGAGCTCGTTGCGCCGCTGCTCGGGCTGCCGCTTCGGCTTGGGCTCGTTGCGCCGCTGCTCGGGCCGCCGCTTCGGCTTGAGCTCGTTGGACGTTCGCCAGCCTTGCGCGTAATGCAGCTGTCTGTTGATTCAACCTTCCAAGTGCTTCGACTGGGAAACGACGTTTATAGGCGGCTTCGTGCGAAGCCTGTGCAAGCCTGTATATCTCCTCCTGATTGCGAGAGCGCCCCATGCGCAGGATCGCCTTGTTAACTTGCTGATGGAGCGTCAATGCCAGCGGATCCCCACCGTAAAATTGATCCGCAGCAGAAGAAAGCTGCTGAATTTCAGATCTTCTCCGTTCCGAAAGTTGGTGACGCAAATCTAACTCTCGTTGGATTCCCTCAACCGTACTAATGTTTTCAGGGCGACCACCACGAGCCGCACCAAGCTCTTGACTGAGACTTGAATCAATTAAGGAGAGGCCATTCTTGAATTGAGCATCCCACTCGGTGACAGCCCGCATTATAAAGGGACCGAACTGCATCATTTCACCCATCCCTGGCAGCCTCCCTGTAGACCATCCTCCGAGGGTAAAATTAGTGCTGATCGGCTCCGCCCCCACATAAACGGGAGGGAGTGTTATTTGATTCTGTGGCATATGATCATCCTGAATTCAGCGCGCCAATATCCAGACAGCAGAACACCGGCCACGCACAAATAGCGCATCCAATTGCGACTATTGGCATTAAAAAAAACAATGAACAGACGAATATAATCCGCTAAACAAGATTGGTTTAAACAGCTTCAATCAGGATTTACCAGCCCCAAACACTAAAATGCACAACACAACCTATTACAAAAAGTAACTTGCCGAAACAGCCTAACACCCGCGAACAAACACAGCAGGATTAAAGCCATTTACCTGTAGGGCCTTGCTTCAAATTCCAGAGAAAACCCCAAAAACAAAAAAGGCGCCTAAGCGCCTTCCTTCATTCAAGAATCTTCCAGTTAAAATTTACAACGTAGCCGCCAACCTCGATCCCTGATTGATCGCCCGCTTGGCATCCAGCTCGGCAGCTACATCCGCGCCGCCGATCAAATGCACTGATTGCCCCGCTTCCACCAGTTCGTCATACAGCTCACGCAGTGGGTCTTGCCCGGCGCAGATGACGATGTTGTCCACCGGCAGCAGTTTTTCTTCGCCTTCCCCGATACGGATGTGCAGGCCGCCGTCGTCGATTTTCAGGTACTGGACGCTGTTGAGCATCTGCACCTGTTTGTTTTTCAGGCCGGTGCGATGGATCCAGCCGGTGGTCTTGCCCAGGCCGTCGCCGACCTTGGTGTCCTTGCGCTGCAGCAGGAACACCTGGCGTGCCGGGGCGTGGAGGTGCGGTCTGATGCCGGCGACGCCGCCCCGGGCCTGCAGGCTGGTGTCGATGCCCCACTCGCGCCAGAACGCATCGCGGTCCAGGCTGGTGGCGACGCCTTCGTGTACCAGGAATTCCGACACGTCGAAGCCGATACCGCCGGCGCCGATTACTGCCACGCTTTTGCCTACCGGCTTGCGGCCCTGGATGACATCCAGATAACTGAGCACCTTGGGATGCTCGATGCCGGGGATGGCGGGAAGACGCGGTGCGATGCCGGTGGCGAGGATCACTTCGTCATAGCCGTCGGCCACCAGATCGCGAGCTGCGACCCGGGTTTGCAGGTGCACCTCGACGCCGGTACGTTTCAGCTTGTGCTGGAAGTAGCGCAGGGTTTCGAAGAATTCTTCCTTGCCGGGAATGCGCTTGGCGATGTTGAACTGGCCGCCGATCTCGGCGGCCGAGTCGAACAGCGTCACCTGGTGACCGCGTTCCGCCGCGACGGTGGCGGCGGCAAGCCCGGCAGGGCCTGCGCCGACCACGGCGATTTTCTTGATCTGGGCAGTCGGCAGATAATTGAGTTCGGTTTCGTGACAGGCCCGCGGGTTGACCAGGCAACTGGTGAGCTTGCCACTGAAGGTGTGGTCCAGGCAGGCCTGGTTGCAGCCGATGCAGGTGTTGATCTCGTCGGCCCGGCCTTCGGCAGCCTTATTGACGAATTCAGGGTCGGCCAGGAACGGGCGCGCCATGGACACCATGTCGGCGTCGCCTTCGGCGAGAATCTGCTCGGCGACTTCCGGGGTGTTGATCCGGTTGGTGGTGATCAGCGGAATGCTTACCGAACCGCGCAGCTTGGCGGTCACCCGGCTGAAGGCGCCACGCGGCACTTTGGTGGCGATGGTCGGAATCCGCGCTTCATGCCAGCCGATGCCGGTATTGATCAGGGTCGCGCCCGCTTTCTCGATGGCCTGGGCCAGCTGAACGATTTCTTCCCAACTGCTGCCGCCTTCCACAAGGTCCAGCATCGACAGGCGAAAGATGATGATGAAGTGCGGGCCGACCGCTTCGCGTACCCGCGTGACAATCTCGATCGCCAGGCGCATGCGGTTCTCGTAGCTGCCGCCCCAACGGTCGGTGCGATGATTGGTGTGGGCCACCAGGAACTGATTGATGAAGTAGCCTTCCGATCCCATGATTTCGACGCCGTCGTACTCGGCGAGCTGTGCCAGGGTCGCGCAGTTGACGAAGTCCTGAATCTGCTTTTCGATGCCCGCCTCGTCCAACTCTCGCGGTTTGAACGGGTTGATCGGCGCCTGGATCGCGCTGGGCGCCACCTGATGACTGCTGTAGGCGTAGCGGCCGGCATGCAGGATCTGCAGACAGATCTTGCCGCCGGCTTCATGCACGGCGCGGGTGACGAGACGATGGGGCTGCGCTTCTTCGACGCTGGTCAGTTTTGCCGCGCCGTCGTAAACGCCGCCCTCAGGGTTAGGTGCGATCCCGCCGGTGACCATCAGGCCAACTCCGCCCCGCGCCCGCTCGGCAAAATACGCGGCCATGCGCTCGAATCCGCCGGGGCGTTCTTCCAGTCCGGTGTGCATCGAGCCCATCAGCGTGCGATTGCGCAAGGTGGTGAAGCCCAGGTCCAGCGGGGCCAGCAGGTGCGGATAATGGGCAGCGGTCATGGTGAAGCTCCATCGGGTCAATCACGGGGAATCGAAAGCCTCTGCGGGCGCTCTTCTTGTACGGCATGCAGCCCGGATTGACGGGCTGTTCATGGCGCCACAGTAAAGAGCGCTACGGCCACACTCAATGACTGAAAATGACAGATTATTGATCCAAATGTGCAGGCGCCCTTGGCAAGCGCGGAGCCCGGCCCTACCCTAGCCGACAAATTACCCAACGCTGTCGGCACCTCTTATGCGTAAATTCCTGATTGTCTGCCTGCTGGTGGTCAGCGTAGCCGCGCTGGCCAGTTACGGCCTGTGGACCGGACAACGCCCGATGGGCCATTATCTGTCCGATCTGCGCGCTCGGCTGGTAATCGACAGCGGACAACCCGGCAAGCGTGGCAACCTGCTGGGCATCGAACCTGAGCTGTTCCCCACCGACTATCAGGATTTGGGGCGCCTGCATCGCAAGCTCGCCGCCTATCTGGAGCAAGCCCGCGATCAGGGCCTGCTCAGCTCCAGGACCGTGGTCGTGCTGCCGGAACATATCGGCACCTGGCTGTTCGCCACAGGTGAAAAGAATCAGTTCTACAGCGCCGAAACCGTCGAACAGGCCATGGACTGGCTGGCCTGGAGCAATCCGCTCAAGTTCCTCGGCGCACTGCTCGGCACCGAAGGCGACAACCGCCTGGATGATGCCCGCATGCGCATGAAAGCGCGCTCCATGGCCGAGGATTATCAGCGGCTGTTTGGCGGCCTGGCCCGGGAGTTCGGCGTCACGCTGGTGGCCGGCTCCATCGTGCTGCCCGATCCAAGCCTGATAGACGGCCGACTGCGCAGCGGCCGTGGCGCGCTGTACAACGTGAGCCTTACCTTCGGCAGTGATGGTCGACCGCTGAGCCAGCCGCAACGGCAGATCTACCCCAGCCACCATCGCCGCCGCTATGTCAGTCCGGACAGCCACGCGCCACTGCACGTCATCGACACCCCCGCCGGACGACTGGCCGTATTGATCGGCAGTGACAGCTGGTACCCAGGCAACTATGCCCGCCTGAACGAAAGCGGCGCCGAGCTGATCGCGGTTCCGGCGTTCGTGACCGGCAAGGCCGGCTGGTCGGGCCCCTGGCGCGGCTATCGCGACCAGAGCGCCCGGGCGAACATCGATCTGCCGGACGACACCCTCACGGAAGAACAGGCCTGGCACCGGTTGACCCTGACGGGCCGCGTGCCGCAAAGCACCGCTCGGGCGAGTATCAGCGTGTTCATGCATGGGCAGTTCTGGAACCAGGGCAGCTCCGGCCAGAGTTTCGTCAGTCAGGCAGGCCGAACCGTGGTTCAACCGGCAACCCAGGCGCTCGCCCCAACCGGTGCGCGCTTGATCAACGTCTGGCTCTGAGCATGCCCGGCCTGAGCATACGCCTTGGGGACCTTTCAGTAGGTTTCGTGCAAAACCTTGCCGACGCAATCCGCAGTTTCGGTGAAGATCCTGATCCGCTGCTGAAGCAATACGGCCTGGATGCCTTGCGCCTGAGCGAAGCTGGCGCACGCCTGTCGATTCCGCGCTACATGCGCCTGGGTCACGCCGCCGTGCAACTGACCGGTCAACCGGCGTTGGGCCTGCGCATGGGCCGGCTCAGCCGTCTGGCTCAGGCCGGCCTGGCTGGTGTCACCGCCGCCCAGGCACCCAACGTGCGCGAGGCGGCGCGGGTCTTGACCCGATTCGAACCGCTGTACGGCGCCAACTACCGTGGCCAGTCGAGTTTGCACGAAGATGCCGGCGGCGCCTGGCTGCGCTTTTACTCGATCAGCCCGTACAACGCCTACAACCGCTTCGTAGTGGATTCGATTCTGTCTGGCTGGATCGTGCAGTTGTCCGCCCTGGCCCAGGCGCCGATCAAGGCCCACAGGGTCGAGATCGAATTCGACGCACCTGACTATGCGGCGGACTACAGCTTTCTCAGTGAACAGCAGCCGGTGTTCGGCGCCACGACCAATCAGCTGCGCCTGGATCATGCAAGCCTGGCCCTGCGCAATCCGGACCATTGTCCGAGCACCTGGAAGCATCTGTTGCAGCTGTGTGAAAAGGAACTGGACCAACTGACCCGCACCCGCAGCCTGCGTGAGCGCATCATCCAGTTGCTGGGGCCGCTGTTGAGCGGAGGCCGGGAACCGGACCTGGAGGAAGTGGCGGCCAGACTCAAGCTGCCGACCTGGACACTGCGCCGCAAGTTGGCAGAGGAAGGAACCCAGTATCGTGCGGTGCTCAACGACACCCGCCGTGATCTGGCAATGACGTATATCCGCGATACCGAACTGGCTTTCGGAGAGATTGCCTATTTATTGGGATTCGCCTCGGCCGAGGCGTTTCAACGTGCCTTCAAACGCTGGAATGGCCAGACTCCCGGAGAGTTCCGCCGCAGCCAGCGTCAGGGCAGCTGAACCGTCACAACTCGGTGGCGTCGTCGGCAGGCTCTACCGGATCGTGTTCGGATGCGCGGTATTCGAGCCATTCTTCTTGATAGTCATCCATGGGTGCACCCTCTTGGCTCATGTACGTTTGTGTTGGTTGAAGTCGGAATCAATGACCGTCTTATCGACTGTAAAGTGCCGAGATGAAGGAAAAATGTCGGTCTCGAGAAGGAAACGAGACGCCGGTCAAGGGATTTACCTTTGGCTGCCGACAACGACCCGATACGACTGACGGCTTGACTTGATCGCCCTGCTCGCCATAACCTCCAGCCCATGCACATATCCAAGCAAAACATCGGCCAGATTATTATTACCGTCATTCCAGTCATGGCGGGTTAGCCGACGTTTGCAAAAAACCCGCCCTGGAGGCGGGTTTCTTCTGTCTCCCGGGCTACTTTCAGAACCAGGAGTCAGACATGATCGCTATCCTCCGCTCTATCTCTCGTTTCGCCACCCTTCAGCTGTTCGTCCACGCCGCGCAACAGCCATTGCATAAGGCGACGACGCGATGAGCCACGGCCAGACCGATCTGCTGAACCACTACGCACGCAAGATCCTCACCTCCCGTGTCTACGACGTTGCCGTGGAAACCCCGCTGCACGGCGCCCGCCAGCTGTCCGAGCGGCTGGGCAACCAGGTGCTGCTCAAGCGCGAAGACCTGCAACCGGTGTTTTCCTTCAAGATTCGCGGCGCCTACAACAAGCTGGCGCAACTGTCTGCCGAGGAACTGGCGCGGGGCGTGGTCACGGCTTCAGCGGGCAACCACGCCCAGGGCCTGGCGCTGGCGGCCCGGGAACTGGGTATCGCGGCGACCATCGTGATGCCCAAGACCACGCCGGAAATCAAGGTCGAGGGCGTGCGTTCACGGGGCGCGCAGGTGCTGTTGCACGGCGATTCGTTTCCCGAAGCGCTGGCGTACTCGCTGAAACTGGTGGATGAGCAAGGGCTGGTCTACATCCACCCGTATGACGACCCCGACACCATCGCCGGGCAAGGCACGGTCGCCATGGAAATCCTGCGCCAGCAGCCGGGCGCGCTGGACGCGATTTTTGTGCCGGTGGGCGGCGGCGGCTTGATCGCCGGGATCGCGGCCTACGTGAAATACCTGCGCCCGGAGATCAAGGTGATCGGCGTGGAGCCGGATGACTCCAATTGTCTACAGGCGGCCATGGCCGCCGGCGAGCGGGTGGTGCTGAATCAGGTCGGGCTGTTCGCCGACGGCGTGGCGGTGGCGCAGATCGGTCATCACACCTTCGAAGTCTGCCGGCACTACGTGGACGAGGTGATCACGGTCAATACCGACGAAATCTGCGCGGCGATCAAGGACATCTACGACGACACCCGTTCGATCACCGAACCGGCCGGCGCGCTGG
>NZ_RHQN01000006.1 GCF_003935425.1 Pseudomonas sp. v388 | reverse complement strand
CAGCAGTGAAACGATGTATCGCCGATGGTAGTGTGGGGTTTCCCCATGTGAGAGTAGGTCATCGTCAAGATTCATTCCGAAACCCCTGATTGCGCATGCAGTCAGGGGTTTTGTCTTTTCCGGACCCGGAAACAGGCAATCCCTGTAGGAGCGGCTTCAGCTGCGAAGAGGCCGACACAGCCGCTGAACCCACAGCCGCCTGGAACCGAGGCGTCGCGGGCAAGCGCGTTCTACCAGATCGTCCACAGGCTGAGGTCGTGAGCGTTGGTAGGGAGCGCTCGGCACGCCTATGAATCTTGGGTTCGCGTGGCTATCATGCGTGCCTCATTGCCAGGCGATATATTCATGCTGACGTTGTTAAAACTTCTTGCTGACGGTGAGTTTCATTCCGGCCAGGCCCTAGGCAATGCCTTGGGTATTAGTCGCGCCGCGGTATGGAAGCAGTTTCAGCAACTGGAGGCCGAGTTGGGGGTTGAAACTCACAAGGTACGTGGCCGTGGCTATAAACTGGCCCGCCCTCTTTCCCTGCTGGGTGTGGAGGCAATCAGGCGATTCGGCTGCCCGCCCGGCTGGTCGGTGCATGTACTGGACACTGTAGATTCGACCAATGCTGAGGCAGTACGGCTTGTAGGGTCGGGGGCTACCATGCCTGCGCTGGTCATGGCTGAGCGCCAGACTGCGGGCCGGGGCAGGCGAGGCCGGAAATGGGCCAGTCCCTTTGCTGAAAACCTTTACTACAGCCTGGTGCTGCGGATCGACGGCGGGATGCGCCAGATTGAAGGCCTCAGCTTGCTGGTCGGCCTCGCCGTCATGGATGTGCTGCACGAAATGGGCGTCAAGGAGGCCGGTCTGAAATGGCCCAACGACGTCCTGGTAGGCGATCGGAAAATCGCTGGGATACTTCTGGAGTTGATCGGTGATCCGGCAGATGTATGTCACGTGGTAATTGGTGTCGGGATCAATGTGAACATGCAAGTCACGACAGAGGTTGATCAGTCCTGGACATCCATGCGTTTGGAGCGTGGTGCTCTCACCGATCGCAATGAGCTGGCGGCACGGGTAAGTCGGGCGCTGGATGCGTCTCTTTCCCTGCATAAAGAGCAGGGGTTCACTGCCTTTCAGGCTGCCTGGGAGCGAGCGCATCTGTGGCAGGGGCATTCTGTCACGCTTCTGTCGGGAGTCAGCAGGGTCGAGGGGGTAGTTTTGGGAATTGATGCGCTCGGGGCACTGCGGCTGGACGTGGCTGGTGTGGAGCGAAGCTTTAGCGGCGGCGAGCTTAGTCTGAGGTTGCGTGATGATTCTTGAACTCGATTGTGGCAACAGTTTTATCAAGTGGAGGGTGACCGGGAAGGGCGGTGTAGCGATTATTGCCGGCGGTGTAGTCGATTCCGATAGCGCGCTGCTCGAATGCCTGCTGCAGGTTCCTGGCCTGGCACTGCGCGCATGCAGATTGGTCAGCGTCAGAAGCGGGGAAGAGACTGGCGGTCTGATGGCCATGCTGGCTCAGGCATTTTCAGTGGAGCCCGTATGTGCGGAGCCTGCCCTGGAGCTTGCTGGGGTTACAAACGGATATGAAGACTACCGTCGTCTTGGGCTTGACCGCTGGCTGGCCTTTGTTGGGGCTTATCATCTTGCCCAGCGTGCGTGCGTGGTACTCGACCTGGGTACCGCCGTGACATCTGATTTCGTCGCAGTCGATGGGAAGCACTTGGGGGGCTTCATATGTCCCGGAATGCCGCTTATGCGCAGCGAGCTGCGAACGCACACGCGCCGCATTCGGTATGACGACGCAGCCGCCGAACGTGCGCTGGCCAATTTCGCTCCAGGTCGGGCAACCTCTGAAGCGGTAGAGCGCGGGTGTTCTCTCATGCTGCGAGGTTTTGCCATGACCCAAATCCAGTTGGCTCGTGAATACTGGGGGCAAGATTTCTGTATTTTTGTAACGGGTGGCGATGCCGGACTGGTGGCCGATGTGCTGCCGAATGTGCGTGTCGTGCCTGACCTCGTTTTCGTGGGCCTGGCCCTTGCTTGCCCGCTGGGCTGAGGTTTATATGCGTTGGCTGTTTTTACTGTTGTTGATGCTCAATGCGTTCTATTACATCTGGCACCAGCAGGAAGCGCCGCTGCGTGCCAAGGAAATAGTGCCGCTGGCCCTGCAGCGCTCTCCGGGGCAGGACATAAAGCTGTTGAGTGAATCCGGATCGGCGCGGCCTGGTCAGCAGGCCGCCAGTGAGTGTCTTTATCTGGGTGGCATCCCTCAGGAGAGTGATGCGCGTGCCATCGAGCAACGCCTCAACAGTCTGGACGTGCATACGCAGTTCCAGGAGCCGCCGACGGCCTCCAGGCAGGGCTACTGGTTGAAAGTGATGCCCGAAAGTCGTCGCCTGGTAGAGGACGGAATGGTCGGTCAGTTGGCTCAAGACTTCCCTCAACTAAAAAGCAAAATAATGTCATGTGAAGGCATTGCATCTGCCGAATAGTTTGCATAGAATGGCGCCCGCTTCGCAGTGCGGTGTAAATCGAACGGCGGGGCTAAAAGAGTCAACGCATGTAACCTCAGGTTTTTAATGAGAAAATGGTTGACAGAAGGGCAGCATGAGTTGAGAATGCTGCCTCGCTTAGGAGGGGTTCCCGAGCGGCCAAAGGGATCAGACTGTAAATCTGACGTCTACGACTTCGAAGGTTCGAATCCTTCCCCCTCCACCAGATTTAGCGCGAACTGTAAATCGTGCGGGTATAGTTTAGTGGTAGAACCTCAGCCTTCCAAGCTGATGATGCGGGTTCGATTCCCGCTACCCGCTCCAAGTTTGCAGTTCATGCACAGTGTTTCGCTCTTGTAGCTCAGTTGGTAGAGCACACCCTTGGTAAGGGTGAGGTCAGCGGTTCAAATCCGCTCAAGAGCTCCATTGTCAAAGGCAGATATGCAAATATCTGCCTTTGTTTTAAGCGGTCGCACTGCTTGTGTGTGACGCTTGAAGCCCTCCGGAAATTGCTGCGGTTTGGGTGGTCTCCGAAAGAGGTGTTGAAAAACTCCTGTCAGGTCCGCATAATGGTCGGCCTGATTTTGTTTTAGGTCAGTAGCTCAATTGGCAGAGCGACGGTCTCCAAAACCGTAGGTTGGGGGTTCGATTCCCTCCTGACCTGCCAGATTCCCTAGATGTAATCTGGCTTTCTTTTCACAGGATCTCCGTAGATGAATCCCAAAGCTGAAGCATCAGACTCTCGCTTTGACTTGCTCAAATGGCTCCTGGTAGTCGTTTTGGTGGTCGTGGGTGTTGTCGGTAATCAGTATTACTCTGCGCAGCCGATCCTGTATCGTGTTCTCGCCCTTCTCGCGCTTGCTGCTGTAGCTGCCTTCGTTGCACTTCAGACTGGCAAGGGGAAGGCTTTCTCCGTTTTGGCGAAGGAAGCGCGTGCAGAGATTCGTAAAGTCGTTTGGCCTACTCGCCAAGAAACCACGCAGACCACTCTGATTGTTGTAGCGGTTGTGCTGGTGATGGCGTTGCTGTTGTGGGGTCTAGATTCCCTGCTCGGCTGGCTTGTTTCCTTGATAGTTGGCTAAGGGTGTCCCGTGGCTAAGCGTTGGTACGTAGTGCATGCTTACTCGGGTTACGAGAAGCATGTCATGCGCTCGTTGATCGAGCGTGTGAAGCTCGCAGGCATGGAAGATGGCTTTGGCGAGATTCTGGTTCCCACTGAAGAAGTGGTTGAAATGCGTAATGGCCAGAAGCGCAAAAGCGAACGCAAGTTCTTCCCTGGTTACGTGCTGGTTCAGATGGATATGAACGAGGGTACTTGGCACTTGGTCAAGGATACTCCTCGTGTCATGGGCTTCATCGGCGGTACTGCCGACAAGCCGGCCCCAATCACCGACAAGGAAGCGGAAGCTATCCTGCGTCGTGTTGCTGATGGTAGCGACAAGCCTAAGCCCAAGACTCTGTTCGAGCCAGGTGAGGTTGTGCGGGTTACTGACGGTCCGTTTGCTGATTTCAACGGCACAGTCGAAGAAGTTAACTACGAAAAGAGCCGAATCCAAGTGGCGGTGCTCATTTTCGGACGTTCTACTCCGGTAGAGCTTGAGTTCAGTCAGGTCGAAAAGGCATAACTGAGCTGGAATCCCACACCCCGCAGCCTAAGGCTGTGGGGTTTTTTCGTCACTGGGATATACGTGTAATAGTCGGGGAGCCTTTGTTGGCGCTTGTACCCGTAATTGGAGTGCCTCATGGCCAAGAAGATAACTGCATACATCAAGCTGCAAGTTAAAGCCGCTCAGGCTAACCCAAGCCCGCCCGTCGGTCCGGCCCTGGGTCAGCACGGCGTGAACATCATGGAATTCTGCAAGGCATTCAACGCCCGTACTCAGGGTCTTGAGCCAGGTCTGCCGACTCCAGTGATCATCACTGTATACAGCGACCGTAGCTTCACTTTTGAAACCAAAAGTACCCCTGCGTCGGTTCTGCTGAAAAAAGCAGCAGGTTTGACCAGCGGCTCGGCTCGCCCGAACACCGTTAAAGTTGGCACCGTTACCCGTGCTCAGCTGGAAGATATCGCTAAAGCAAAAAATGCGGATCTGACTGCTGCTGACATGGACGCGGCCGTGCGTACCATCGCCGGTTCCGCTCGTAGCATGGGCCTTAACGTGGAGGGTGTGTAATGGCTAAGTTGACCAAGCGTCAAAAGGCAATCGCTGGCAAGGTTGAAGCTGGCAAGGTCTACAACTTTGTTGATGCCGCCGCTCTGCTGGCCGAGCTGTCGACCGTCAAGTTCAGCGAGTCCGTAGACGTCGCTGTTAACCTGGGCGTTGACCCTCGTAAATCCGACCAGGTCGTGCGTAGCGCTACCGTCCTGCCGCACGGCACTGGCAAAACCGTACGCGTTGCGGTCTTCACCCAGGGTCCTGCTGCTGAAGCCGCTCTGGCTGCCGGCGCTGATCGCGTTGGTATGGATGATCTGGCTGCAGAAATGAAAGCTGGCGATCTGAACTACGACGTCGTTATCGCTTCCCCGGACGCGATGCGTGTTGTTGGTCAGTTGGGTCAGGTTCTCGGTCCTCGCGGTCTGATGCCTAACCCGAAAGTTGGTACCGTTACTCCGGACGTTGCTAACGCCGTGAAGAACGCGAAGGCTGGTCAGGTTCGTTATCGCACCGACAAAAACGGCATCATCCACACTTCAGTTGGCAAGGTCGGTTTCGACGCAGTCAAGCTGAAGGAAAACGTTGAAGCGCTGATCGCTGACCTCAAGCGTATCAAGCCTGCTTCCTCGAAAGGTATTTACGTCAAGCGCGTTACCCTGAGCACCACCATGGGCCCAGGCCTGGTCATCGACCAGGGTTCGCTGGACGCGTAAGACAGATCGGCACGGCTTGCCGTGTCGCATCCAAGATTGGGGTCCCTGCCTGGCGGGGGCTATCCAAGACCGTAGGCGGCGCAAGCCTTAAACCACAAGCCTACGCAGATGGTGCTCCCGGTTCCTTACCGAATCAGACACCAAAACGACATCTGGCTTCGGTCGGATGAAACGGTAACAAGCAGGAGTTAAACCCGTGGCAATTAAACTCGAAGACAAGAAGGCCATCGTCGCTGAAGTCAACGAGGCTGCCAAAGCTGGTCTGTCCGCTGTCGTGGCTGATGCCCGTGGTGTGACAGTAGGCGCTATGACCGGACTCCGTAAAGAGGCTCGTGAAGCTGGCGTTTACGTACGTGTAGTACGTAACACCCTGCTCAAGCGCGCCGTTGCTGACACTGAATTCAGTGTTCTCAACGACGTGTTCACCGGCCCGACCTTGATTGCATTCTCCAACGAGCACCCGGGCGCTGCTGCCCGTCTGTTCAAAGAGTTCGCAAAAGGTCAGGACAAGTTCGAGATCAAGGCAGCTGCGTTCGAGGGCAAGTTCCTCGCAGCCAATCAGATCGACGTACTGGCAAGCCTGCCGACCCGTGACGAAGCAATCTCCCAGCTGATGAGCGTGATTCAAGGCGCTACCAGCAAGTTGGCTCGTACTCTGGCGGCTGTTCGCGATCAGAAAGAATCCGCCGCAGCCTAAGGCTGAGGCATCTCTTTTCGCGCATTTTTGTTTATTTTGATGGTCGCGTAGGCCGTCCCCCAATTCAGGAAATTGAGTCATGTCCATCTCTCAAGACGATATCCTTAACGCCGTAGCTGAAATGTCCGTTCTGCAGGTTGTAGAACTGATCAAGGCTTTCGAAGAGAAGTTCGGCGTTACTGCTGCTGCCGCTTCGGCTGGTCCAGCTGCTGCCGCTGCTGTTGTTGAAGAACAAACTGAATTCAACGTCATGCTGCTGGAAGCTGGCGAGAAGAAAGTTAACGTGATCAAGGCAGTACGTGAACTGACCGGTCTGGGCCTGAAAGAAGCCAAGGCAGTCGTTGACGGCGCTCCAGCCATGGTTCTGGAATCTGTTGCCAAAGACGCAGCTGACAAAGCCAAAGCTACTCTGGAAGAAGCAGGCGCTAAAGTCGAGCTGAAGTAAGCATCGACCTTGAGCGTCCAGCCCAAGCGTTGAGCGAAAGGCTGATGGCTGGTGGCTTTTGCCACCGGCCTTTTTCCGTTATAGACGATTGGCACGGTCAACGTCTTTAACGTGCAAGAACCACCAATACGGTGGCGCAAACCATGGGGTTTGCACGATTTTCTGGCTGCTTCCGTCGGAGGGAGCCAAACAAGCAGGTGACCAAGCTGGGGAACGCTGATGGCTTACTCATATACTGAGAAAAAACGTATCCGCAAGGACTTTAGCAAGTTGCCGGACGTAATGGATGTGCCGTATCTCCTGGCCATCCAGCTGGATTCGTATCGCGAATTCCTGCAGGCGGGAGCGACCAAAGATCAGTTCCGCGACGTCGGTCTGCATGCAGCCTTCAAATCCGTTTTCCCGATCATCAGCTACTCCGGCAATGCTGCGCTGGAGTATGTGGGTTATCGCTTGGGCGAACCGGCATTTGATGTCAAAGAGTGCGTGCTGCGCGGTGTGACTTACGCTGTACCTCTGCGAGTCAAGGTTCGTCTGATCATCTTCGACAAAGAGTCGTCGAACAAAGCGATCAAGGACATCAAAGAGCAAGAAGTCTACATGGGTGAAATCCCCCTGATGACTGAAAACGGTACCTTCGTTATCAACGGTACCGAGCGCGTTATCGTGTCTCAGCTGCACCGTTCGCCAGGCGTATTCTTCGACCACGACCGTGGCAAGACGCACAGCTCCGGTAAGCTGCTCTATTCCGCTCGCATTATTCCTTACCGCGGTTCGTGGCTGGACTTCGAATTCGATCCGAAAGACTGCGTATTCGTCCGTATCGACCGTCGTCGCAAGCTGCCTGCGTCCGTACTGCTGCGTGCGCTGGGCTATACGACTGAACAAGTGCTCGATGCTTTCTATACCACCAACGTATTCCATGTGCGCGGCGAAAACCTGAGCCTGGAACTGGTGCCTCAGCGCCTGCGTGGTGAAATTGCCGTTCTGGACATCCTGGACGACAAAGGCAAGGTCATCGTCGAGCAAGGCCGTCGTATCACTGCCCGCCACATCAACCAGCTGGAAAAAGCCGGTATCAAAGAGCTGGAAGTACCGCTGGACTACGTCCTGGGTCGTACTACCGCCAAGGTCATCGTGCATCCGGCTACCGGCGAAATCATCGCCGAGTGCAACACCGAGCTGAACACTGAACTGTTGGCCAAGATTGCCAAGGCTCAGGTTGTCCGGATCGAGACGCTGTACACCAACGACATCGATTGCGGTCCGTTCATTTCCGACACGCTGAAGATCGACTCCACCAGCAACCAATTGGAAGCGCTGGTCGAGATCTATCGCATGATGCGTCCAGGTGAGCCGCCAACCAAGGACGCCGCTGAAACGCTGTTCAACAACCTGTTCTTCAGCCCGGAGCGTTACGACCTGTCCGCTGTGGGTCGTATGAAGTTCAACCGTCGTATCGGTCGTACCGAGATCGAAGGTTCGGGCGTTCTGTGCAAGGAAGACATCGTTGCCGTCCTCAAGACATTGGTGGACATCCGTAACGGTAAAGGCATCGTCGACGATATCGACCACTTGGGTAACCGCCGCGTTCGTTGCGTAGGCGAGATGGCCGAGAACCAGTTCCGTGTAGGTCTGGTCCGTGTCGAGCGCGCTGTAAAAGAGCGTCTGTCGATGGCTGAAAGCGAAGGCCTGATGCCTCAGGACCTGATCAACGCCAAGCCGGTTGCCGCTGCGGTCAAAGAGTTCTTCGGTTCCAGCCAGCTGTCCCAGTTCATGGACCAGAACAACCCGCTGTCGGAGATTACGCACAAGCGTCGCGTATCTGCACTCGGCCCGGGCGGTCTGACCCGTGAGCGCGCCGGCTTTGAAGTTCGTGACGTTCACCCGACGCACTACGGTCGCGTGTGCCCGATCGAAACGCCGGAAGGTCCGAACATCGGCCTGATCAACTCTCTGGCTGCCTACGCTCGCACCAACCAGTACGGTTTCCTTGAAAGCCCGTATCGCGTGGTGAAAGAAGGTCTGGTCAGCGACGAGATCGTGTTCCTGTCGGCGATTGAAGAAGCCGATCACGTCATTGCACAGGCCTCGGCCGCAATGAATGACAAGCAGGAACTGATCGACGAACTGGTAGCCGTGCGCCACCTGAACGAATTTACGGTCAAGGCTCCTGCCGACGTTACCCTGATGGACGTTTCGCCCAAGCAGGTAGTTTCGGTCGCGGCATCCCTGATCCCGTTCCTGGAGCACGACGACGCCAACCGTGCGTTGATGGGTTCCAACATGCAGCGTCAGGCTGTACCAACCCTGCGTGCCGACAAGCCGCTGGTGGGTACTGGCATGGAGCGCAACGTTGCTCGTGACTCCGGCGTTTGCGTCGTGGCTCGTCGTGGCGGTGTGATCGACTCGGTCGATGCCAGTCGTATCGTGGTTCGCGTTGCAGACGACGAAGTCGAGCCAGGCGAAGCAGGTGTAGATATCTACAA
This sequence comes from Pseudomonas sp. v388, assembly GCF_003935425.1. Lineage (GTDB taxonomy): Bacteria > Pseudomonadota > Gammaproteobacteria > Pseudomonadales > Pseudomonadaceae > Aquipseudomonas. The sequence goes on along the minus strand of NZ_RHQN01000006.1, from coordinate 416,297 downwards.
CCTGACCAAGTACACCCGTTCGAACCAGAACACCTGCATCAACCAGCGTCCGCTGGTAAGCAAGGGTGATCGCGTTCAGCGTAGCGACATCATGGCTGACGGCCCGTCCACCGACATGGGTGAACTGGCGTTGGGTCAGAACATGCGCATCGCGTTCATGGCCTGGAATGGTTTCAACTTCGAAGACTCCATCTGTCTGTCGGAGCGCGTCGTTCAGGAAGATCGCTTTACCACGATCCACATCCAGGAACTGACCTGTGTGGCACGTGACACCAAGCTTGGGCCAGAGGAAATCACCGCAGACATCCCGAACGTGGGTGAAGCTGCGCTGAACAAGCTGGACGAAGCCGGTATCGTTTATGTAGGTGCCGAAGTTGGCGCCGGCGACATCCTGGTGGGCAAGGTCACTCCGAAAGGCGAGACTCAGCTGACTCCGGAAGAAAAGCTGCTGCGTGCGATCTTCGGTGAGAAGGCCAGCGACGTAAAAGACACTTCCCTGCGCGTGCCAACCGGTACCAAGGGCACTGTCATCGACGTACAGGTCTTCACCCGTGACGGCGTCGAGCGTGATGCTCGTGCTCTGTCGATCGAGAAGTCGCAGCTCGATGAGATCCGCAAGGATCTGAACGAAGAGTTCCGTATCGTTGAAGGTGCTACCTTCGAGCGTCTGCGTTCCGCACTGGTTGGCCGCAAGGTCGAAGGCGGCGCCGGCCTCAAGAAAGGCCAGGACATCACCGACGAAGTGCTCGACGGTCTTGAGCATGGTCAGTGGTTCAAACTGCGCATGGCTGAAGATGCTCTGAACGAGCAGCTCGAAAAAGCACAGGCTTACATCGTTGATCGCCGTCGCCTTCTGGACGACAAGTTCGAAGACAAGAAGCGCAAGCTGCAGCAGGGCGATGACCTGGCACCGGGCGTTCTGAAGATCGTCAAGGTTTACCTGGCAATCCGTCGTCGCATCCAGCCGGGCGACAAGATGGCCGGTCGTCACGGTAACAAAGGTGTGGTCTCTGTGATCATGCCGGTCGAAGACATGCCGCACGATGCCAACGGTACTCCGGTAGACATCGTACTCAACCCGCTGGGCGTACCTTCGCGTATGAACGTCGGTCAGATCCTTGAAACCCACCTGGGCCTCGCGGCCAAGGGCCTGGGCGAGAAGATCAACCGCATGCTCGAAGAGCAGCGTAAAGTGGTCGAGCTGCGCAAGTTCCTCACCGAGATCTACAACGAGATCGGTGGCCGTCAGGAAAACCTGGACGAGTTCACCGACCAGGAAGTTCTGGACCTGGCGAAGAACCTTCGTAACGGCGTGCCTATGGCAACTCCGGTTTTCGATGGTGCCAAAGAAAGCGAAATCAAGGCAATGCTCAAGCTGGCAGATATGCCGGAAAGCGGCCAGATGCAGCTGTTTGACGGTCGTACCGGCAACAAGTTTGAGCGCGCTGTAACCGTTGGCTACATGTACATGCTGAAGCTGAACCACTTGGTGGACGACAAGATGCACGCGCGTTCCACTGGTTCTTACAGCCTGGTTACCCAGCAGCCGCTGGGTGGTAAGGCGCAGTTCGGTGGTCAGCGTTTCGGGGAGATGGAAGTGTGGGCGCTGGAAGCATACGGCGCGGCGTACACTCTGCAAGAAATGCTCACAGTGAAGTCGGACGATGTGAACGGTCGTACCAAGATGTACAAAAACATCGTGGACGGCGATCACCGTATGGAGCCGGGCATGCCCGAGTCCTTCAACGTGTTGATCAAAGAAATCCGTTCGCTCGGTATCGATATCGATCTGGAAACCGAATAACACGTGACGCGAATCGGGGGCAGGGCGGTATTGCCTGCTCCCTGCTCCGCCAGGAGGAAAAGCCTTGAAAGACCTACTGAATTTGCTGAAAAACCAGGGTCAAGTCGAAGAGTTCGACGCGATCCGTATCGGGTTGGCGTCGCCTGAGATGATCCGCTCGTGGTCGTTCGGTGAAGTTAAAAAGCCGGAAACCATCAACTACCGTACGTTCAAGCCTGAGCGTGATGGCCTGTTCTGCGCCAAGATCTTTGGCCCGGTCAAGGATTACGAGTGCTTGTGCGGTAAGTACAAGCGCCTGAAGCATCGTGGTGTGATCTGCGAGAAGTGCGGCGTTGAAGTTGCACTGGCCAAGGTTCGTCGTGAGCGCATGGCGCACATCGAACTGGCGTCGCCGGTTGCCCACATCTGGTTCCTGAAATCGCTGCCGTCCCGTATCGGCCTGCTGATGGACATGACCCTGCGTGATATCGAGCGTGTTCTCTACTTCGAGAGCTATGTCGTTATCGATCCGGGCATGACTACCCTTGAAAAGGGTCAGTTGCTGAACGACGAGCAATACTTCGAAGCGCTGGAAGAGTTCGGTGACGACTTCGATGCCCGCATGGGTGCCGAGGCTGTCCGCGAACTGCTGCACGCAATCGATCTTGAGCACGAAATCGGCCGTCTGCGTGAAGAGATTCCGCAAACCAACTCCGAAACCAAGATCAAGAAGCTGTCCAAGCGTCTGAAGCTGATGGAGGCCTTCCAGGGTTCCGGCAACCTTCCTGAGTGGATGGTGCTGACCGTTCTGCCGGTTCTGCCGCCAGATCTGCGTCCTCTGGTTCCTCTGGATGGCGGTCGCTTCGCAACTTCCGACCTCAACGATCTGTATCGTCGAGTGATCAACCGTAACAACCGCTTGAAGCGTCTGCTTGATCTGTCCGCTCCGGACATCATCGTGCGCAACGAAAAGCGTATGTTGCAGGAAGCTGTCGATGCGTTGCTCGACAACGGCCGTCGCGGTCGTGCGATCACCGGTTCCAACAAGCGTCCTCTGAAATCCCTGGCTGACATGATCAAGGGTAAGCAGGGTCGTTTCCGTCAGAACTTGCTCGGTAAGCGCGTTGACTACTCCGGTCGTTCGGTAATTACCGTAGGCCCGACCCTGCGCCTGCATCAGTGCGGTCTTCCGAAGAAGATGGCTCTGGAGCTGTTCAAGCCGTTCATCTTCGGCAAGCTTGAAATGCGTGGCCTGGCTACGACCATCAAGGCTGCCAAGAAGATGGTCGAGCGCGAGCTGCCGGAAGTATGGGACGTTCTCGCTGAAGTGATTCGCGAACACCCGGTACTGCTCAACCGTGCGCCGACGCTTCACCGTCTGGGTATCCAGGCATTCGAGCCGGTTCTGATCGAAGGTAAGGCTATCCAGCTGCACCCGCTGGTCTGTGCTGCGTACAACGCTGACTTCGACGGTGACCAGATGGCCGTTCACGTGCCTCTGACCCTGGAAGCACAGCTCGAAGCACGCGCACTGATGATGTCGACCAACAACATCCTGTCGCCAGCCAACGGTGAGCCAATCATCGTTCCTTCGCAGGACGTTGTATTGGGTCTTTACTACATGACCCGTGAAGCGATCAACGCCAAGGGCGAAGGTCGTGTGTTTGCCGACCTGCAGGAAGTCGACCGCGTATTCCGCGCCGGCGAAGCAGCGCTGCACGCCAAGGTCAAGGTTCGCATCCACGAAACGGTCAATGATCGTGATGGTGGCAGCGTCAAGAACACCCGTATCGTCGACACTACCGTCGGCCGTGCGCTGTTGTTCCAGGTGGTTCCGGCCGGCCTGTCCTACGACGTCGTCAACCAGCCGATGAAGAAGAAAGCGATCTCCAAGCTGATCAACCAGTGCTATCGCGTGGTTGGTCTGAAAGAGACCGTCATCTTCGCTGACCAGTTGATGTACACCGGTTTTGCCTACTCGACGATCTCGGGTGTTTCGATTGGCGTTAACGACTTCGTTATCCCGGACGAAAAAGCTCGCATCATCGACGCTGCAACCGAAGAAGTTAAAGAGATCGAGAGCCAGTACGCTTCCGGCCTGGTAACCCAGGGCGAGAAGTACAACAAGGTAATCGACCTCTGGTCCAAGGCGAACGATGAAGTCTCCAAGGCAATGATGTCGAACCTCTCGAAAGAGAAGGTTATCGACCGTCATGGCGTGGAAGTCGATCAGGAATCGTTCAACTCGATGTACATGATGGCTGACTCCGGTGCTCGTGGTTCCGCTGCACAGATCCGTCAGCTGGCCGGTATGCGTGGCCTGATGGCCAAGCCGGACGGCTCCATCATCGAGACGCCGATCACTGCGAACTTCCGTGAAGGCTTGAGCGTACTTCAGTACTTCATCTCGACTCACGGTGCTCGTAAGGGTCTTGCGGATACCGCGTTGAAAACCGCTAACTCCGGTTACCTGACTCGTCGTCTGGTAGACGTCGCGCAGGACCTGGTAGTGACCGAGGTCGATTGCGGTACCGAGCACGGCCTGCTGATGACACCGCACATTGAAGGCGGTGACGTTGTAGAACCGCTGGGTGAGCGCGTATTGGGTCGAGTCATCGCCCGCGACGTATTCAAGCCGGGTACCGAAGATGTGATCGTTCCTGCCGGTACGCTGGTAGACGAGAAGTGGGTAGAGTTCATCGAGCTGAACAGCATCGACGAAGTCATCGTGCGTTCTCCGATCAGCTGCGAAACCCGCTACGGCATCTGCGCCAAGTGCTACGGTCGCGATCTGGCCCGTGGTCATCAGGTCAACATCGGTGAAGCGGTCGGCGTTATCGCTGCCCAGTCCATCGGTGAGCCGGGTACCCAGCTGACGATGCGTACGTTCCACATCGGTGGTGCGGCAAGCCGTACTTCCGCTGCCGACAGCGTTCAGGTCAAGAACGGCGGTACCGTCCGCCTGCACAACCTGAAGCACGTTGAGCGTGTCGACGGTCACCTGGTAGCGGTTTCCCGTTCCGGTGAACTGGCGATCGCCGATGACTTCGGTCGTGAGCGCGAGCGTTACAAGCTGCCATACGGTGCAGTGATTTCGGTGAAGGAAGGCGACAAGGTCGACGCTGGCTCTATCGTAGCCAAGTGGGATCCGCACACTCACCCAATCGTCACCGAGATGAAAGGTACTGTTACCTACGTCGGCATGGAAGAAGGCATCACGATCAAGCGTCAGACCGACGAATTGACCGGTATGACCAACATTGAAGTGCTTGACGTCAAGGATCGCCCAGCTGCAGGCAAGGACATCCGTCCAGCCGTGAAGATGGTCGGCCTGGATGGTAAGGATCTGCTGTTGCCGGGTACTGACGTACCTGCTCAGTACTTCCTGCCGGCTAACGCCCTGGTGGGTGTTGCGGACGGTGCGCAGATCGCGATCGGTGATGTTATCGCTCGTATTCCGCAGGAAACTTCGAAGACCCGTGACATCACCGGTGGTCTGCCGCGTGTTGCCGACCTGTTCGAAGCTCGTCGTCCGAAAGAGGCGTCGATTCTTGCAGAAGTCAGCGGTACCATCGCCTTCGGTAAAGAGACCAAGGGCAAGCGCCGTCTGGTCATCACGCCGAACGACGGTAGCGATCCGTACGAAGAGCTGATTCCGAAGTGGCGTCACCTAAACGTCTTCGAAGGCGAACAAGTGAACCGCGGTGAAGTCATCTCCGACGGTCCTAGCGATCCGCATGACATCCTGCGTCTGCTGGGTGTGAGCGCGCTCGCCAAGTACATCGTCAACGAGATCCAGGACGTTTACCGTCTGCAAGGCGTGAAGATCAACGACAAGCACATCGAGACCATCCTGCGTCAGATGCTGCGTAAGGTTGAGATCTCCGAGTCGGGCGATTCGAGTTTCATCAAGGGCGACCAGATGGAACTGACTCACGTGCTGGTTGAAAACGAGCGCCTGAGCACCGAAGACAAGTTCATCTCGAAGTTCACGCGTGTGCTGCTGGGTATCACCAAAGCGTCGCTGTCCACCGAGTCGTTCATCTCCGCGGCCTCCTTCCAGGAGACAACCCGCGTACTGACCGAAGCGGCTGTGACCGGCAAGCGTGACTACCTGCGCGGCTTGAAGGAAAACGTGGTCGTGGGTCGACTGATCCCGGCTGGTACCGGTCTGGCATACCACAGCGAGCGCAAGCGCCGTCGTGATATCGACAAACCGTTGCGCGTCAGCGCGAGCGAGGTAGAAGCCGCTCTGACTGAAGCGTTGAACTCGAGCGGTAACTGAGACTGAGCCTCGGCTTTTTCCTACCACGATTGACGACAGCATGTCGTCGATCGCGGTGCGGGGAGGCCGGGGCTTTGTCTTGACTGGGGGCAGGATCCTCTTTAGACTCTTGTACCCCTAAATTTGGCGGGGCTAACGCCCTGTCATTTGCTTTTCTTGTAAGACAATAGCGTCGCAAGACAACAGTGGAGCTAGTAGATGGCAACTATCAACCAGCTGGTACGTCAGCCGCGTAAGCGTATCGTCGAGAAATCCGACGTGCCTGCGCTGCAGAACTGCCCGCAACGTCGCGGTGTGTGCACTCGTGTGTATACCACCACGCCGAAAAAACCTAACTCGGCACTGCGTAAAGTATGCCGTGTGCGCCTGACCAACGGTTTCGAGGTTTCCTCGTACATCGGTGGTGAAGGTCACAACCTGCAAGAGCACAGCGTGGTACTGATCCGCGGCGGTCGTGTAAAAGACTTGCCAGGTGTTCGTTATCACACCGTTCGTGGTTCTCTGGATACTTCCGGCGTTAAAGGCCGTAACCAGGGTCGCTCGAAATACGGTACCAAGAAGCCTAAGTAGTCTTTGGCTTCTGTTTAAAATTGCAGATTTCTATTTTTCTGAGTCGATAAGAGTAAGGTCGGGCGCATCCGTTATCGGGTGGTGGTCCCGAGCTAACCTGAAGACCGTTTGAGGGCTTATCCATGCCAAGAAGACGCGTAGCAGCCAAGCGCGAAGTGCTTGACGATCCAAAATACGGAAGCCAAATCCTGGCCAAGTTCATGAACCACGTGATGGAAAGCGGCAAGAAAGCCGTTGCCGAGCGTATCGTTTATGGCGCGCTGGACAAGGTTAAAGAACGCAAGAACAGCGATCCCCTGGAAATCTTCGAGAAAGCTCTCGACGCCATCGCTCCGCTGGTCGAAGTGAAGTCGCGCCGTGTAGGCGGTGCTACTTACCAGGTTCCTGTTGAAGTTCGTCCGTCCCGTCGTAATGCTCTGGCAATGCGTTGGCTGGTAGACTTCGCGCGCAAGCGCGGTGAGAAGTCTATGGCTCTGCGTTTGGCTGGCGAACTGTTGGACGCCGCCGAAGGTAAAGGTGCTGCGGTCAAGAAGCGTGAAGACGTGCACCGTATGGCTGAGGCCAACAAGGCTTTCTCGCACTACCGCTTCTAATTTCAGCGTCACTAATTTTGCGAGGGCTTTATGGCTCGTACTACTCCGATTAACCGCTACCGTAACATCGGTATCGTTGCCCACGTGGATGCTGGTAAAACCACCACCACTGAGCGCGTCCTTTTTTACACCGGCGTAAATCACAAGATGGGCGAAGTGCACGACGGTGCCGCGACCATGGACTGGATGGTGCAGGAGCAGGAGCGTGGTATCACTATCACCTCCGCTGCCACCACTGCGTTCTGGGCCGGTTCCAACAAGCAGTTCGACAAGCATCGCTTCAACATCATCGATACCCCCGGCCACGTTGACTTCACCATTGAAGTTGAGCGTTCGCTGCGTGTACTCGACGGCGCTGTCGTTGTGTTCTGCGGCACCTCGGGTGTTGAGCCTCAGTCGGAAACCGTATGGCGTCAGGCCAACAAGTACGGTGTTCCACGTCTTGTTTACGTAAACAAGATGGACCGTGCTGGTGCCAACTTCCTGCGCGTGATCGGTCAGATCAAGCAGCGCCTGGGTCACACTCCGGTGCCGATCCAGTTGGCTATCGGTGCAGAAGACAATTTCCAGGGTCAGATCGATCTGATCAGCATGGAAGCGGTCTACTGGGACGACGCCGACAAGGGTATGGCTGCTCGTCGTGAGCCAATTCCTGCTGAACTGCAGGACCTGGCTGATGAATGGCGCAGCAACATGGTTGAAGCTGCTGCTGAAGCCAGCGAAGAGCTGATGAACAAGTACCTCGAAGGTGAAGAACTCACCACCGAGGAAATCAAGGCTGCTCTGCGTCAGCGTACAATCGCTGGTGAGATCGTTCTTGCTGTTTGCGGTTCTTCGTTCAAGAACAAGGGTGTTCCCCTGGTTCTCGACGCCGTCATCGACTACCTGCCTGCGCCGGTCGACATTCCTGCCATCAAGGGTTCCGACCCGGATGACGAGACTGTTGAAATGGAGCGTCATGCAGACGACAGCGAGCCGTTCTCGGCCCTGGCGTTCAAGATCGCTACCGACCCGTTTGTTGGTACGCTGACGTTTGCTCGCGTTTACTCGGGTGTTCTGAGCTCCGGCGACGGCGTGATCAACTCGGTAAAGGGCAAGAAAGAGCGCGTGGGTCGTATGGTGCAAATGCACGCAAACACTCGCGAAGAAATCAAGGAAGTACGCGCTGGCGACATCGCGGCCTTGATCGGCATGAAGGACGTCACCACTGGTGATACCCTCTGCTCCGCTGACAAGCCAATCATCCTGGTTCGGATGGACTTCCCGGAGCCGGTAATTTCGGTTGCGGTTGAGCCGAAGACCAAGGATGACCAGGAAAAAATGGGTATCGCTCTGGGCAAGCTCGCTCAGGAAGACCCTTCTTTCCGCGTCAAGACTGATGAAGAGACTGGTCAGACGATCATCTCTGGCATGGGCGAGTTGCACCTGGACATCCTGGTTGACCGGATGCGCCGTGAGTTCAACGTCGAAGCCAACATCGGCAAACCACAAGTTTCCTACCGTGAGAAGATCACGAAGGCTTGTGAGATCGAAGGCAAGTTCGTTCGTCAGTCCGGCGGTCGTGGTCAGTTCGGCCATTGCTGGATTCGCTTTGCTCCTGCTGACGAAGGTCAGGAAGGTCTGCAATTCGTGAACGAAGTGGTAGGTGGTGTTGTTCCTAAGGAATACATCCCTGCTATCCAGAAGGGTATCGAAGAGCAGATGAAGAACGGTGTTGTTGCCGGCTATCCGCTGATCGGCCTGAAGGCTACCGTTTTCGATGGTTCTTACCACGACGTCGACTCCAACGAGATGGCGTTCAAGGTGGCAGCCTCCATGGCGACCAAGCAACTCGCTTCCAAAGGCGGCGGTGTTGTTCTTGAGCCGATCATGAAGGTTGAAGTTGTTACACCTGAGGACTACATGGGTGACGTGATGGGTGACCTGAACCGTCGTCGTGGTCTGATCCAGGGTATGGAAGATACGGTTTCCGGCAAGGTAATCCGCGCCGAGGTTCCGTTGGGTGAGATGTTCGGTTATGCGACCGACGTCCGTTCCATGTCCCAGGGTCGCGCGAGCTACTCTATGGAATTCTCCAAATACTCCGAAGCTCCGTCGAATGTCGTCGAAGCTATCGTTAAAAAACAAGGCTGATTCAGCCCCTTTAGGCTAGGAGTTCACTGTCGTGGCTAAAGAAAAATTTGAACGTAACAAACCGCACGTCAACGTTGGCACCATCGGTCACGTTGACCACGGTAAAACCACTCTGACCGCAGCTCTGACTCGCGTTTGCTCCGAAGTTTTCGGTTCCGCAAAGGTTGACTTCGACAAGATCGATAGCGCCCCGGAAGAGAAAGCTCGTGGTATCACCATCAACACCGCTCACGTTGAATACGATTCGGCCGTGCGTCACTACGCGCACGTTGACTGCCCAGGTCACGCCGACTACGTAAAAAACATGATCACCGGTGCTGCCCAGATGGACGGCGCGATCCTGGTTTGCTCGGCCGCTGATGGTCCGATGCCACAGACTCGTGAGCACATCCTGCTGTCCCGCCAGGTTGGCGTTCCGTACATCGTTGTCTTCCTGAACAAGGCTGACATGGTTGACGACGCTGAGCTGCTGGAACTGGTCGAGATGGAAGTTCGTGACCTGCTGAGCACTTACGACTTCCCAGGCGACGACACTCCGATCATCATCGGTTCCGCTCTGATGGCTCTGAACGGCCAAGACGACAACGAGATGGGCACCACTGCTGTCAAGAAGCTGGTTGAGACTCTGGATACCTACATCCCAGAGCCAGTCCGTGCTATCGACAAGCCGTTCCTGATGCCAATCGAAGACGTATTCTCGATCTCCGGTCGCGGTACTGTTGTAACTGGTCGTGTTGAGCGTGGCATCATCAAGATCCAGGAAGAAGTAGAAATCGTAGGTCTGCGTGACACTACCAAGACTACTTGCACTGGCGTCGAGATGTTCCGCAAGCTGCTGGACGAAGGCCGTGCTGGTGAGAACTGCGGCGTTCTGCTGCGTGGCACCAAGCGTGACGACGTTGAGCGTGGCCAGGTTCTGGTCAAGCCAGGCACCGTCAAGCCGCACACTCAGTTCGAAGCTGAAATCTACGTTCTGAGCAAAGAAGAAGGCGGTCGTCACACTCCGTTCTTCAAAGGCTACCGTCCACAGTTCTACTTCCGTACTACCGACGTAACTGGTAGCTGCGAACTGCCGGAAGGCGTTGAGATGGTTATGCCAGGTGATAACGTCAAAGTTGCCGTTACCCTGATCAAGCCAATCGCAATGGAAGACGGTCTGCGTTTCGCTATCCGTGAAGGCGGTCGTACCGTCGGCGCTGGCGTCGTAGCCAAAATCATCGCTTAAGCGTTGATTCAAGAAAAAGCCTCCGCTTGCGGGGGCTTTTTTATTGGGTTGACACTCTGTTAGGTCGTCTATAGAATTGCGCCTCCTTTTAACGGGCGTATTGCGCTCGGTGGGAACAGCAATCTGGAGTCTGAAATCCAATGCAAAATCAGCAAATCCGTATCAGGTTGAAGGCTTTTGACCATCGCCTGATCGACCAATCAACCCAGGAAATCGTGGAAACCGCGAAGCGTACTGGGGCACAGGTGCGTGGTCCGATTCCACTGCCGACCCGTAAAGAGCGGTTCACCGTTCTGGTTTCTCCGCACGTCAACAAAGACGCGCGCGACCAGTACGAGATCCGTACTCATAAGCGTGTACTGGACATCGTCCAGCCAACGGATAAAACCGTTGATGCTCTTATGAAGCTTGATCTTGCGGCCGGTGTGGAAGTACAGATCAGCCTCGGCTAAGACTTGGGTCTTAGTCGTGTAACGCTCTGAAATGGGCGGCCATAGCGGGTGAAAGCCCCGTACACTCATGAGGTTTACAACATGACTATTGGTGTAGTCGGTCGTAAATGCGGTATGACCCGTATTTTCACCGAAGAAGGTGTCTCCATTCCGGTCACGGTCATTGAGATCGAGCCGAATCGCGTCACTCAGTTCAAAACCGAAGAAACCGATGGCTATCGTGCAGTGCAAGTCACTGTCGGCGAGCGTCGCGCTTCGCGTGTTACAGCCGCTCAGGCTGGCCACTTCGCCAAGGCGAACGTAGCTGCCGGTCGTGCCGTCATGGAATTCCGTCTTGAAGAAGGCGACTACCAGGCCGGCGACCAGATCAACGCTGAAATCTTCGCTGCTGGTCAACTGGTTGATGTAACCGGTCAGTCCAAAGGTAAAGGCTTCCAGGGTACGATCAAGCGCTGGAATTTCCGTGGTCAGGATAACACCCACGGTAACTCCGTCTCCCACCGCGTCCCAGGCTCTATCGGCCAGTGCCAGACTCCTGGTCGTGTATTCAAGGGCAAAAAAATGTCCGGTCATATGGGCGCTGAGCGCGTGACCGTGCAGTCCCTGGAAGTAGTGCGCGTGGACGCTGAACGCAATCTGTTGTTGGTCAAGGGTGCTGTTCCTGGCGCTACTGGCGGCAACCTGGTTGTACGTCCGGCAGCCAAGGCTCGCGGTTAAGGGGAAGCTGACATGCAATTAAATGTAAATGACGCTCAGGCAATCGAAGTTTCCGAACTGACATTTGGCGGCGAATTCAACGAGACGCTGGTGCACCAGGCAGTCGTGGCCTACATGGCTGGCGGTCGTCAGGGTAGCAAGCAGCAAAAGACCCGTTCTGACGTTTCCGGTGGCGGTAAGCGCCCATGGCGTCAAAAGGGTACTGGCCGCGCTCGTGCCGGTACTATCCGTAGCCCGATCTGGCGCGGCGGTGGTACTACTTTCGCAGCACGTCCACAAGACCACACTCAGAAGCTCAACAAGAAGATGTATCGCGCAGCTCTGCGCTCCATCCTTGCTGAACTGGTTCGTACTGATCGTCTGGTTGTGGTTCAGGACTTCGCTGTTGAAGCACCGAAAACCAAAGATTTGCTGAACAAGCTGAATGGCATGGGCCTGACTGACGTCCTGATCGTGTCTGACGCTGTTGACCAGAATCTGTACCTGGCTGCTCGTAACCTGCCGCACGTTGATGTTCGTGACGTACAGGGTTCCGATCCAGTTAGTCTGATCGCATACGACAAAGTGTTGATCACTGTGTCGGCCGTGAAGAAATTCGAGGAGCTGCTGGGATGAACCAGGAACGCGTATTTAAAGTTCTACTTGGCCCGCACGTTTCCGAGAAGGCCACGGTTCTGGCTGACAAGAAAGGCCAGTTCGTTTTCAAGGTTGCAACTGACGCAACCAAGCTGGAAATCAAGAAGGCCGTCGAAAGCCTGTTCAGCGTGAAAGTAGAGCGTGTTACTACCCTGAATGTTCTGGGTAAGAGCAAGCGCACTGCTCGCGGTCTGGGCAAGCGTAATGACTGGAAGAAGGCAGTTATCTCCCTTCAGCCAGGCCAAGATCTCGATTTCAGCAGCAGTGCTGAGTAAGGAAGGGGTGCATCATGGCAATCGTTAAATGCAAACCGACTTCCCCTGGCCGCCGTTTTGTGGTCAAGGTGGTCAACCAGGAGCTGCATAAAGGCGCTCCTCACGCACCGCTGCTCGAGAAAAAATCGAAGTCTGGTGGTCGTAACAACAATGGCCGTATCACTACGCGTCACATTGGTGGTGGTCATAAGCAGCATTACCGTCTGGTCGACTTCCGTCGCAACGACAAGGATGGCATCGCTGCCACCGTCGAGCGTATCGAATACGATCCAAACCGTACTGCTCACATCGCTCTGCTGCTGTACGCAGATGGCGAGCGTCGCTACATCATCGCCCCTAAGGGTGTTAGTGCTGGCGACCAGCTGATCGCAGGTGCTCTGGCACCGATCAAGCCGGGCAACGCTCTGCAACTGCGCAACATTCCAGTTGGTAGCACCGTACACGGCATCGAACTGAAGCCAGGTAAAGGCGCACAGATCGCTCGTTCCGCTGGTGCATCCGCACAGCTGATCGCTCGTGAAGGCGTGTACGTTACTCTGCGTCTGCGCTCCGGTGAAATGCGTAAAGTACTGGCTGAATGCCGTGCAACGCTGGGCGAAGTCTCGAACTCCGAGCACAGCCTGCGTTCCCTGGGTAAAGCTGGTGCCAAACGCTGGCGTGGCGTTCGCCCAACCGTTCGTGGTGTTGCCATGAACCCGGTTGACCACCCGCATGGTGGTGGTGAAGGTCGTACCTCTGGTGGTCGTCATCCGGTATCGCCGTGGGGCTTCCCGACTAAGGGCGCGAAGACTCGTGGTAATAAGCGTACCGACAAAATGATCGTCCGTCGTCGCAAGTAAATAGAGGGATACGACAGTGCCACGTTCTCTGAAAAAAGGTCCTTTTATTGATCTTCACCTACTGAAGAAGATCGAAGTGGCGGCGGAAAAGAACGATCGCAAACCAGTTAAAACCTGGTCGCGTCGTTCGATGATCCTGCCACAAATGGTCGGTTTGACCATTGCAGTGCATAACGGTCGTCAGCATGTTCCCGTTCTCGTGAGCGAAGACATGGTCGGCCATAAACTGGGCGAGTTTGCCGGTACCCGCACATATCGTGGGCACGTGGCAGACAAGAAAGCCAAGCGTTAAGGGGTAAGGAACGATGGAAGTAGCCGCTAAGTTGTCGGGCGCTCGAATCTCCGCCCAGAAAGCCCGCTTGGTCGCCGACCAGATCCGCGGGAAGAAGGTGGGCGAAGCGCTCAACCTGTTGGCTTTCAGCAGTAAGAAAGCCGCCGAGATCCTGAAGAAAGTGCTGGAGTCGGCTGTAGCCAACGCCGAGCATAACGAAGGCGCAGACGTTGATGACCTGAAGGTCTCCACCGTTTTCGTCAACGAAGGGCGTTCGCTGAAGCGCATCATGCCACGTGCTAAAGGCCGTGCTGATCGCATCGTCAAGCGGTCTTGCCATATCACTGTCAAGGTTGCTGACAAGTAACGGAGTCGAAGAGATGGGTCAGAAAGTACATCCCATTGGCATTCGCCTGGGAATCGTCAAGGAGCACACCTCCGTCTGGTACGCAGACGGTCGGACTTATGCGGACTATTTGTTCGCTGATCTGAAGGTGCGTGAGTATCTCCAAGACAAACTAAAAAGCGCGTCCGTAAGCCGTATCGATATCCATCGTCCGGCTCAGACTGCACGTATCACCATCCACACCGCTCGTCCCGGCATCGTGATCGGCAAGAAAGGTGAAGATGTTGAGAAGCTGCGTCAGGACCTGACCAAGCAAATGGGTGTGCCTGTGCACATCAATATCGAAGAGATCCGTAAGCCGGAGCTCGACGGTATGCTGGTTGCGCAGAGCGTAGCTCAGCAGCTGGAGCGTCGCGTAATGTTCCGTCGCGCTATGAAGCGCGCTGTACAGAACGCCATGCGCATTGGTGCCAAAGGCATCAAAATCCAAGTGAGCGGTCGTCTCGGCGGTGCTGAAATCGCACGTACTGAATGGTATCGCGAAGGTCGTGTGCCACTGCACACCCTGCGTGCCGACATCGACTATGCCAACTACGAAGCTCACACCACTTACGGTGTGATCGGTGTAAAGGTTTGGATCTTCAAAGGCGAAGTAATTGGTGGTCGCCAAGAAGAACTGAAACCACAAGCACCAGCGCCTCGTAAAAAAGCTGCTAAGTAAGGGGTACGCCAAATGTTGCAACCAAAGCGTACGAAGTTCCGCAAGCAGATGACCGGCCACAACCGTGGTCTGGCACTGCGCGGTAGCAAAGTCAGCTTCGGCGAGTATGCGCTGAAGTCTGTTGCTCGTGGTCGTCTCACCGCTCGTCAGATCGAGTCAGCGCGTCGTGCTCTGACCCGTCACGTAAAACGTGGCGGCAAGATCTGGATCCGTGTATTCCCGGACAAGCCTGTTACCAAAAAGCCCCTCGAAGTTCGTATGGGTAAAGGTAAGGGTAACGTCGAGTACTGGGTTGCCCAGATTCAGCCAGGCAAAGTCCTGTATGAAATCGAGGGTGTTTCTGAAGAGCTGGCGCGTGAGGCTTTCGCCCTGGCTGCTGCAAAGCTGCCGCTCGCCACCTCCTTTGTTAAGCGGACGGTGATGTGATGAAAGCGAATGAACTTCGTGAAAAATCAGCACAGCAGCTGAACGAGCAACTGCTCGGCCTGCTGCGCGACCAGTTCAATCTGCGTATGCAGAAAGCAACTGGCCAGTTGGGGCAGTCTCACCTGCTCTCGCAAGTTAAGCGTGACATCGCTCGCGTGAAGACTGTGCTCAACCAGCAGGCAGGTAAGTAATCATGGCTGAAGCCGAAAAAACCGTCCGTACGCTGACTGGCCGTGTCGTCAGCGACAAGATGGACAAGACCATCACCGTTCTGATTGAGCGTCGCGTCAAGCACCCAATCTACGGTAAATACGTTAAGCGTTCGACTAAGCTGCACGCGCACGACGAAACCAACCAGTGCCATATCGGCGACAAGGTCACGATTCGTGAAACTCGTCCGGTAGCCAAGACCAAGTCTTGGGCGCTGGTTGATATCCTCGAACGCGCTGTGGAAGTCTAAGGGCTAAGGGTCGGAGAAATTATATGATTCAGACTCAATCCATGCTCGATGTGGCCGATAACAGCGGCGCACGCCGCGTTATGTGCATCAAGGTGCTGGGTGGCTCCCATCGTCGTTACGCTGGTATCGGTGACATCATCAAAGTGACCGTCAAGGAAGCAATTCCGCGCGGCAAGGTGAAGAAAGGCCAGGTGATGACTGCTGTTGTAGTCCGCACTCGTCACGGCGTTCGTCGTGCAGACGGCTCTATCATCCGCTTCGATGGCAACGCTGCTGTTCTGTTGAACAACAAGCAAGAGCCGATCGGTACCCGTATCTTTGGGCCAGTGACCCGTGAACTTCGTACTGAGAAGTTCATGAAGATCGTTTCGCTCGCCCCAGAAGTTCTGTAAGGAGATCCGACATGCAAAAGATTCGTCGTGACGACGAGATCATCGTGATCGCCGGCAAAGACAAAGGTAAGCGCGGTAAGGTGCTCAAGGTTCTCGCTGACGACCGTCTGGTCGTTGGTGGGATCAACCTGGTGAAGCGTCATACCAAGCCTAACCCGATGTCGGGCGTACAGGGCGGTATCGTCGAGAAAGAAGCGCCACTGCACGCTTCCAACGTCGCCATTTTCAACGGCGCAACCAACAAGGCTGACCGCGTTGGTTTCAAAGTTGAAGACGGCAAGAAAATTCGTGTCTTCAAGTCGACCCAAAAAGCGGTTGATGCTTGAACACTGCTAGGTAGAAGACCATGGCACGACTAAAAGAGATTTACCGGAAGGAAATCGCTCCGAAGCTTAAGGAAGAACTTAAGCTCGCGAACGTGATGGAAGTTCCGCGCGTTACCAAAATCACCCTGAACATGGGTCTGGGCGAAGCGATCGGCGACAAGAAAGTCATCGAGCACGCTGTTGCTGACCTGGAAAAGATCACCGGTCAAAAAGTCGTCGTGACTTACGCTCGGAAATCCATCGCTGGCTTTAAAGTCCGTGAAGGTTGGCCGATCGGCGTCAAGGTTACTCTGCGCCGCGATCGTATGTATGAATTCCTGGATCGTCTGCTGTCGATCTCCCTGCCTCGGGTTCGCGACTTCCGCGGGCTGAATGCCAAGTCCTTCGATGGTCGTGGTAACTACAGCATGGGCGTTAAAGAGCAGATCATCTTCCCGGAAATCGACTACGACAAGATCGATGCTCTCCGCGGTCTGGACATTACCCTGACCACCACTGCCAAGAACGATGATGAAGGCCGCGCTCTGCTGCGTGCATTCAAATTCCCGTTCCGCAACTGATTGGAGTAGGAAAATGGCCAAGAAGAGCATGAAGAACCGTGAGCTGAAGCGTCAGGTCACTGTTGCCAAGTACGCCAAAAAGCGTGCCGAGCTGAAAGCTATCATCGTGGATCTGAACGCAAGTCCAGAAGCACGTTGGGAAGCTACCGTAGCTCTGCAGAAGCAGCCACGTGACGCAAGCGCTGCGCGCATGCGTAACCGCTGCCGCCTGACCGGCCGTCCGCATGGCGTTTACCGCAAGTTCGGCCTCGGCCGTAACATGCTGCGTCAAGCGGCAATGCGTGGCGACGTACCAGGTCTGGTTAAAGCCAGCTGGTAAGGCGTATTTCACGCTTCGACCTGACCGGTATCGCAAGAAACCGGTCAGGTTGATGCCTGAATCTGAATCAAGCCCCTTTTGGGGCTTGATTCATTTCTGGGGTAGGACTAGAATTGCCGGCTCGCCTGAGCCCGTGTTTTCACTTGCCCGGAAAAATCTCGGCGACAAGCTGTAGCCGAAAGGCTAATTATTTTGTATTAGGAGCGTCTAGCCCATGAGTATGCAGGACCCGTTAGCGGACATGCTAACTCGTATCCGTAATGCCCAGATGGCTGAAAAGCCCGTCGTAAGCATGCCATCTTCCACGTTGAAGGTAGCTGTAGCCAAAGTCCTGAAGGACGAGGGTTACATTGCGGGTTATCAGATCAGCAGCGAAATCAAGCCTTCGCTGTCCATCGAGCTTAAATACTTCGAAGGCCGTCCGGTCATCGAGGAAGTTAAGCGCGTCAGCCGTCCAGGCTTGCGTCAGTACAAGTCCTCCGATGATCTGCCAAAAGTTCGTGGCGGCCTCGGTGTGTCTATCGTCTCCACCAACAAAGGTGTGATGACGGATCGTGCTGCGCGCGCTGCCGGTGTCGGCGGCGAAGTGCTTTGCACAGTGTTCTAAGGGGGGATAAGCATGTCACGCGTAGCTAAGAACCCCGTTAAGTTGCCATCCGGCGTCGAAGTCAAACTCGTCGGCCAGCAGCTTTCGGTGAAGGGTGCCAAGGGCACTCTGGAACTGAACATTCATTCGTCGGTTGAAATTGTTGAAGAAGCTGGTGAGCTGCGTTTCGCTGCTCGCAATGGCGATCAACAAACCCGCGCAATGGCCGGCACGACTCGTGCACTGGTTAACAACATGGTCCAGGGCGTAAGCCAAGGCTTCGAGCGCAAGCTCCAGCTGGTCGGTGTTGGTTACAAGGCGCAAGCAAAGGGCTCGGTCCTGAACCTGGCACTTGGCTTCTCGCACCCGGTGGATTACGAATTGCCGAATGGCATCACCGCTGAGACCCCCAGCCAGACCGATATCCTGATTCGTGGTATCGATAAGCAGTTGGTTGGTCAAGTGGCCGCTGAGATCCGCGACTTCCGCCGTCCAGAGCCTTACAAAGGCAAAGGTGTGCGTTACGCAGACGAAGTCGTCCGCCGTAAAGAAGCCAAGAAGAAGTAGGGCATAGCAAATGACCGTCAAAAAAGTTACCCGACTGCGTCGCGCTCGCAAAGCACGCCTGAAGATGCACGAACTCGAAGTCGTTCGTCTCTGCGTGCACCGCTCTTCGCAGCACATTTATGCCCAGGTCATTTCGGCCGACGGCAGCAAAGTCCTGGCAAGCGCCTCGACTTTGGACAAAGAACTGCGTGATGGCGCCACTGGCAACATCGACGCGGCCACTAAGGTTGGCAAGCTGGTCGCCGAGCGTGCAAAAGCCGCGGGCGTATCGCAAGTGGCTTTCGACCGTTCTGGCTTCAAGTACCACGGCCGTGTCAAAGCGCTGGCTGATGCTGCTCGTGAAGGCGGGCTGGAGTTCTAAGTTATGGCAAATAACGACCAAAAACGCGACGAAGGCTACATCGAGAAACTGGTTCAAGTTAACCGCGTGGCCAAAACCGTAAAAGGCGGCCGTATCTTCACTTTCACCGCGTTGACCGTGGTGGGTGATGGTAAAGGGCGCGTTGGCTTCGGCCGTGGCAAGTCACGTGAAGTGCCTGCTGCAATCCAGAAAGCGATGGAAGCTGCTCGCCGCAACATGATCCAAGTTGATCTGAACGGCACCACTCTGCAGTACGCAATGAAGTCTGCCCATGGCGCTTCGAAGGTGTACATGCAGCCTGCTTCTGAAGGTACCGGTATCATCGCTGGCGGCGCTATGCGCGCAGTGCTGGAAGTTGCTGGTGTCCAGAACGTGTTGGCCAAGTGCTACGGCTCGACTAACCCTGTAAACGTGGTTCACGCCACTTTCAAGGGTCTGAAGGGCATGCAGTCTCCTGAGTCCATTGCTGCCAAGCGTGGCAAGCGTGTTGAGGAGATCATCTGATCATGGCTACCGTAAAAGTAACGCTGATCAAAAGCATGACCGGCCGCATCCCTAACCACAAATTGTGCGTTAAGGGTCTGGGTCTGCGTCGCATCGGTCACACTGTAGAAGTCCTGGATACTCCCGAAAATCGCGGGATGATCAACAAGGCTTACTACATGCTGCGAGTCGAGGGTTAATCGATGAAACTCAATGATCTGAGTCCAGCGCCGGGTTCCCGTCGCGAAAAGCATCGTCCGGGCCGTGGTATCGGTAGCGGTTTGGGTAAGACTGGTGGCCGTGGTCACAAAGGTCAGACCTCCCGCTCCGGTGGCACCATCGCTCCAGGCTTTGAAGGCGGTCAACAGCCGCTGCATCGTCGTCTGCCGAAATTCGGTTTCGTTTCCCTGAAAGCCATGGACCGCGCAGAAGTGCGTCTGTCCGAGCTGGCTAAAGTGGAAGGCGACATCGTAACTGTGCAGTCCCTGAAGGATGCCAACGTGATTAACCAGAACGTACTGCGTGTGAAAATCATGCTGTCGGGCGAAGTTACTCGCGCTGTCACCATCAAGGGTATCGCCGCCACCAAAGGTGCGCGTGCGGCTATCGAAGCAGCTGGCGGCAAGTTCGAGGAATAAATGGCTAAGCAAGGTGCTCTCTCAGCGCTCAGCAAAGGCGGGTTGTCCGAGCTCTGGGCTCGACTGCGTTTTCTATTCCTGGCGATTATCGTCTATCGGATAGGTGCGCATATCCCAGTTCCAGGTATCAACCCCGATCGTCTGGCGGAACTGTTTCGACAGAATGAGGGGACCATTCTTAGCTTGTTCAACATGTTTTCCGGCGGCGCGCTGGAACGGATGAGCATCTTTGCACTGGGGATCATGCCGTACATCTCGGCATCGATCATCATGCAATTGATGACCGCCGTCAGCCCGCAGTTGGAGCAGTTGAAGAAGGAAGGTGAGGCTGGTCGTCGTAAGATCAGCCAGTACACCCGCTATGGCACCGTCGTCCTGGCTCTGGTTCAAGCAATCGGCATGTCCGTTGGCTTGGCCGGTCAGGGCGTTGCTTTCTCTGGCGACCTCGGTTTCCACTTCGTGGCTGTTACCACCTTCGTGGCTGGTGCAATGTTCATGATGTGGCTCGGGGAGCAGATCACAGAGCGCGGTGTTGGCAACGGTATCTCGATGTTGATTTTTTCGGGTATCGTCGCCGGTCTTCCGAGAGCGATCGGGCAGTCTTTCGAGTCTGCACGTCAGGGTGATATCAATATTTTCGCTTTGGTCGCCATCGGTTTGCTGGCAGTAGCGATTATCGGTTTCGTGGTGTTCATTGAGCGTGGCCAGCGTCGTATCGCTGTTCACTACGCCAAGCGTCAGCAGGGCCGCAAGGTCTTCGCTGCGCAGACCAGCCACTTGCCTTTGAAAGTGAACATGGCTGGTGTGATTCCGGCCATTTTTGCGAGCAGCATTCTGCTGTTCCCGGCTTCGTTGGGTTCCTGGTTCGGTCAGTCTGAAGGTATGGGCTGGCTGCAGGATATCTCGCAGTCGATCGCTCCTGGTCAGCCGTTGAATATTCTGCTGTTTAGTGCAGGGATTATTTTCTTCTGCTTCTTCTATACGGCGTTGATGTTCAATCCGAAAGACGTAGCGGAAAACCTGAAGAAGTCCGGTGCCTTTATTCCGGGTATTCGTCCAGGCGAGCAGTCGGCACGCTATATTGATGGCGTTCTGACCCGCTTGACCATGTTCGGTGCTCTTTATATGACGGCCGTGTGCCTGCTTCCCCAGTTCCTGGTGGTTGCGGCAAACGTTCCGTTCTACCTTGGCGGGACCTCGTTGCTGATCGTGGTCGTGGTTGTGATGGACTTTATGTCTCAAGTGCAATCTCACCTCGTTTCGCACCAGTACGAATCCCTGATGAAGAAAGCCAACCTGAAGGGCTACGGCGGCAGCGGCGGTATGCTGCGCTGAAGCACCCATAAGGTTCTAGGAGTTGGTGATGAAAGTTCGTGCATCGGTGAAAAAGCTGTGCCGTAACTGCAAGATTATTCGCCGCGAAGGTGTGGTTCGAGTAATTTGCAGCGCGGAACCACGTCATAAGCAGCGCCAAGGCTGATTGTGATTTGTGCTTAAGCCCAGCAGCTAGTGCGCTGCTGGGTTGATTATTTGTTACTACAGCGATATTATCTCGCGCCCTATTTCTTGGCTTCCGGGGCGTAGGTAGCTGTCAATTGGAGTCCCACTGAATGGCCCGTATTGCAGGCGTTAACATTCCAGATAACAAGCATACTGTTATCTCGCTGACCTACATCTATGGTGTTGGTCGCACCACTGCACAGAAAATTTGTGCAACCACCGGGGTCAACCCGGCGGCGAAGATCAAAGATCTGAGCGACGAGCAGATTGAACAGCTGCGTGGCGAAGTGGCGAAGTTCACCACTGAAGGTGACCTGCGTCGCGAAATCAACATGAAAATCAAGCGCTTGATGGACCTGGGCTGCTATCGCGGTCTGCGTCATCGTCGTGGTCTTCCAGTGCGCGGTCAGCGTACCAAGACTAACGCGCGTACTCGCAAAGGTCCGCGTAAGCCGATCCGCAAGTAATCGCTCCAGCGCAACGACAGGAATTTAGTCATGGCAAAACCTGCTGCTCGTCCTCGTAAAAAAGTTAAAAAGACAGTGGTTGATGGCATCGCCCACATCCATGCGTCTTTTAACAACACCATCGTCACCATTACCGATCGTCAAGGTAACGCTCTTTCCTGGGCTACCTCCGGCGGTTCGGGTTTCCGTGGTTCCCGCAAGTCCACGCCGTTCGCTGCTCAGGTAGCCGCTGAACGTGCTGGTCAAGCCGCGCTGGAGTACGGTCTGAAGAACCTCGACGTTAACGTCAAGGGTCCAGGCCCAGGTCGTGAATCCGCTGTCCGTGCATTGAACGGCTGTGGCTATAAGATCGCCAGCATCACCGACGTGACGCCAATCCCGCACAACGGGTGCCGTCCGCCGAAGAAGCGCCGCGTGTAATCCAGGAGACTGTAAGAAATGGCTCGTTACATTGGTCCAAAATGCAAACTTGCTCGTCGTGAAGGCACCGATCTCTTTCTGAAGAGCGGCGTTCGCGCTATCGAATCCAAGTGCAACATCGAAGCAGCTCCAGGCATCCACGGCCAGCGCCGCGGTCGCCAGTCCGATTACGGTACTCAGCTGCGTGAAAAGCAAAAAGTCCGTCGTATCTACGGCGTTCTCGAGCGTCAGTTCAGCGGCTACTACAAAGAAGCCGCCGGCAAGAAAGGCGCAACAGGTGAGAACCTGCTGCAGCTGCTCGAATGCCGTCTGGACAACGTTGTATACCGTATGGGCTTCGGCTCGACTCGTGCCGAATCGCGTCAGCTGGTTTCGCACAAGTCGGTCAGCGTCAACGGCAAAACCGTTAACGTTCCTTCTTACCAAGTTCGTGCTGGTGACGTCGTCGCTATCCGCGAAAAGGCTAAGAACCAACTGCGTATTGTCCAGGCTCTCGATCTGTGTGCCCAACGTGGCCGCGTAGAATGGGTAGAAGTAGACACTGAGAAGAAATCGGGCGTTTTCAAGAACGTTCCAGCTCGCAGTGATCTGTCCGCCGACATCAACGAAAGCCTGATTGTCGAGCTCTACTCCAAGTAAGGGCTAGAAAATAGGTGCATCCATGCAGATTTCGGTAAATGAGTTCCTGACACCCCGCCACATTGATGTGCAGGTTGTCAGTCCAACCCGCGCCAAGATCACACTCGAGCCTCTCGAGCGTGGTTTTGGCCATACCCTGGGCAACGCGCTTCGCCGCATTCTGTTGTCCTCCATGCCCGGCTGTGCAGTAGTCGAGGCCGAGATTGACGGTGTACTCCATGAGTACAGCGCCATCGAAGGTGTACAGGAAGACGTCATTGAAATCCTGTTGAACCTTAAAGGTCTGGCTATCAAGCTGCACGGTCGAGACGAAGTTACGCTGACCTTGTCGAAGAAGGGTTCGGGGGTGGTTACCGCTGCCGATATTCAGCTGGATCATGATGTCGAGATCGTTAATCCCGATCACGTAATCGCTAACCTGGCGTCTAACGGCGTCCTGAACATGAAGCTCACCGTAGCTCGTGGTCGTGGTTATGAGCCGGCAGACTCGCGTCAAAGCGATGAAGACGAGAGCCGCAGCATTGGTCGCTTGCAGCTCGATTCTTCGTTCAGCCCGGTTCGCCGTATCGCATACGTGGTGGAAAACGCCCGTGTCGAGCAGCGCACCAACCTGGACAAGCTGGTTATTGATCTGGAAACCAACGGTACTCTGGATCCTGAAGAGGCAATCCGTCGCGCTGCAACCATCCTGCAACAGCAGTTGGCTGCGTTCGTCGACCTCAAAGGTGACAGCGAACCAGTGGTAATCGAACAGGAAGACGAGATCGATCCGATCCTGCTCCGTCCGGTTGACGATTTGGAACTGACTGTACGTTCGGCTAACTGCCTTAAGGCGGAGAACATCTACTACATCGGCGACCTGATTCAGCGCACCGAAGTAGAGTTGTTGAAAACTCCAAACCTTGGGAAGAAGTCTTTGACTGAGATCAAAGATGTTCTGGCCTCCCGTGGTCTGTCCCTCGGCATGCGCCTCGACAACTGGCCGCCGGCAAGTCTTAAGAAGGACGACAAGGCTACGGCCTGATCGTCGTAATCACCGAACGTGAGTTTGGTAAGGAATGAACCATGCGTCATCGTAAAAGTGGACGTCACCTGAGCCGTACCAGCTCGCACCGCAAGGCCATGTTTCAAAACATGGCGGTGTCGCTGTTCGAGCACGAGCTGATCAAAACTACTCTGCCAAAAGCCAAGGAACTGCGCCGCGTTGCCGAGCCGCTGATCACCCTGGCCAAGGAAGACAGCGTAGCTAACCGCCGTCTGGCTTTCGACCGTACTCGTTCGAAAGAAGCCGTAGGCAAGCTGTTCAACGATCTGGGCAAGCGCTATGCAACCCGTCAGGGCGGCTACCTGCGCATCCTCAAGTGCGGTTTCCGCGCTGGCGACAACGCGCCTATGGCGTACGTCGAGTTGGTTGATCGTCCTGTCGGTGGTTCTGTAGAAACCGCTGAATAAGACATCAGTTCGAACAAAGAACCGGGCCCTAGGCCCGGTTTTTTGCTTTTCAGGATTGTAAAAATCTATAGCTTAAAAAAACTTAATGAATTTGTAGGCTGTAATAGTTCTGGACAATACTCTCGCTCAAGCCGGGTCACCCGGCAGCACAGCCTGAGGAAGAGAACGCATGAGTCAGAACAAAACCCTTACGACTGCCAGTGGTGCGCCAGTCGCCGACAACCAGAACTCCCGCTCGGCGGGTCCTCGCGGTCCTTTGCTGCTGGATGATTTTCATCTGATCGAAAAGCTTGCCCACTTCAACCGGGAGAACATCCCGGAGCGTCGTGTGCATGCGAAAGGCTCGGGTGCCCACGGTACCTTCACCGTCACGCGCGACATCAGTGCCTACACCAGCGCCAAGCTGTTTGACACCGTTGGCAAGCAAACTCCAATCTTTCTGCGTTTTTCCACTGTCGGTGGCGAGCGTGGTTCTGCCGATACCGAGCGTGACCCGCGCGGCTTCGCGATCAAGTTTTACACCGAAGAAGGTAACTGGGACATCGTTGGCAACAACACGCCGGTGTTCTTCATTCGCGACCCTCTGAAGTTTCCTGACTTCATCCATACGCAGAAGCGTTTGCCGCAGACCAACCTCAAAAGCGGCCAGATGATGTGGGATTTCTGGTCCCATTCGCCGGAAGCATTGCACCAGGTCACCATTCTGTTCTCGGACCGAGGCATTCCCGATGGCTACCGTCACATGCACGGCTTCGGTAGCCATACCTATAGCCTGATCAGTGCCAAGGGTCAGCGTCATTGGGTCAAGTGGCACTACAAGACTCGGCAGGGTATCAAGAACCTGTCGCCCGCCGATGCAGCCCGTATTGCCGGTACGGACCCCGATTACGCACAGCGCGACCTGTTTACCGCAATCGAGCGTGGGGATTTCCCTAAGTGGCAGGTCTGCATCCAGTTGATGACCGAGGAGCAAGCGGCTAATCATCACGAGAACCCGTTCGACGTGACCAAGACCTGGTCGCAAAAGGAGTTCCCTCTGATCGAGGTGGGTGAACTGGAGCTCAACCGCAACCCGCTCAACTATTTTGCGGAAGTCGAGCAGGCTGCGTTTGGCCCAAGCAATATGGTTCCAGGCGTAGGGCTGTCCCCGGATCGTATGCTGCAGGGACGTGTGTTTGCTTATGCCGATGCCCATCGCTATCGCGTAGGTACCAACCACCAGCAGCTGCCGATCAATTCGCCGAAGAATCCGGTCTTCAGCTACCAGCGTGACGGTGCCATGGCGTTCGGCACCAACGGCGGTTCGGCGCCAAACTACGAGCCGAACAGCTACGCCGACGCACCCAAGCAGGACCCGCGTTACGCTGAGCCTGAGCTGGCTCTGAGTGGTGGCGCAGGTCGTCATGACCATCGTGAAGACACTGACTACTACAGTCAGGCGGGCAAGCTGTTCAACCTGATGAATGCCGACCAGAAAGCGCTGCTGATCAGCAACATCGCCGGAGCGATGGCTGGCGTATCGAGTGATGTAGTCCAGCGTCAGTTGCAACACTTTTACAGGGCCGACGCTGCTTATGGCCAGGGTGTCGCCGATGCGTTGGGCGTCAACCTGGGTTGACTCTAAGTGAGAAACAGAACCGCCCTCATTAGGGCGGTTTTTCGCGTCTGGATGGCCGAAAATCGATGCTCTTTGTCTGTTTATTGCGTTTTTCCCAGTGACCTCTGGCGGCGCATGGTTCAAACTATCGCCTTTCAGCAGGGAGATCTGGTGCGATGCAAGGCCATCCAGACGTAATTGATTACCTCAACACATTGCTCACTGGCGAACTGGCTGCGCGTGACCAATATTTCATTCATTCGCGCATGTACGAGGACTGGGGCTTTGCCAAGCTCTATGAGCGTATCAATCACGAAATGGAAGAAGAGGCGCAACATGCCGATGCATTGATGCGCCGGATCCTCATGCTCGAAGGCACGCCACGTATGCGGCCTGACGATCTGGATATCGGCACCACGGTGCCTGAGATGCTCGCCAGCGATCTGCGTCTCGAATATAAGGTTCGTGCTGCGCTCTGCAAAGGCATCGAGCTGTGTGAACTGCACAACGACTACATCAGCCGCGACATCCTGCGGGTGCAGTTGGCTGACACCGAGGAAGATCACACCTACTGGCTTGAACAGCAGTTGGGCTTGATCAAGTCGATCGGTTTGCCGAACTACCTGCAGTCCCAGTTCTGATCGCAGACCGGTGAAAACGAAAAGCCCCCGCACTTACGTGACGGGGGCTTTTTATTTGGCCGGCTACGCGTTGTAACAGCGGGCTTGCCCGCGAGCGGCATACGCAACAGCGTCATGCGTCGCGGGCAGGCACGCTCTGCATCTCTATCAGGCTTTATCTCGGAGCAGCAGCGGCTTCAGATAATGGCCTGTGTAGGACTGCTTCATCTCGGCAACCTGTTCAGGCGTCCCTGTGGCGATGATCTGCCCGCCCCGCGAGCCACCTTCCGGACCGAGGTCCACCAGCCAGTCGGCTGTCTTGATGACATCGAGGTTGTGCTCGATCACCACCACGGTATTGCCGTGGTCGCGAAGACGATGCAGCACGTCCAGTAGCTGCTGGATATCGGCGAAGTGTAATCCGGTCGTCGGTTCATCCAGGATATACAGCGTCTTGCCGGTATCGCGCTTGGAAAGCTCGCGGGAGAGTTTGACCCGCTGCGCTTCGCCGCCCGACAGGGTAGTCGCCGACTGGCCCAGCTTGATGTACGAAAGCCCGACATCCATCAGCGTCTGCAGCTTGCGCGCCAGTGCCGGAACGGCATCGAAGAACGCTCTGGCTTCCTCGATCGTCATTTCCAGCGTTTCATGGATGTTCTTGCCCTTGTATTTGATCTCCAGGGTTTCGCGGTTGTAGCGCTTGCTCTTGCACACGTCGCACGGCACATAGATGTCCGGCAGGAAATGCATCTCGACCTTGATCAGGCCATCGCCCTGGCACGCTTCGCAGCGTCCACCCTTGACGTTGAACGAGAACCGGCCCGGGCCGTACCCGCGCGAACGGGATTCCGGCACACCGGCGAACAGTTCGCGAATCGGCGTGAACAACCCGGTATAAGTCGCCGGGTTGGAACGCGGTGTCCGGCCAATCGGGCTTTGGTCAATGTCCACGACCTTGTCCAGATGCTCCAGGCCCTTGATGCTGTCGTGGGTGGCCGCTTCCAGCGTGGTTGCGCCGTTGAGCGCAGTTGCACTGAGCGGAAACAGCGTGTTGTTGATCAGTGTCGACTTCCCGGAACCGGAAACCCCGGTCACGCAGGTCAACAAGCCGATCGGGATCTCCAGGTTCACATCACGCAAGTTGTTGCCGCGTGCGCCCTTGAGGCTCAGCGACAGCTTCTTGTTGCGCGGCGTGCGCTTGGCCGGCACCTCGATCTTGACGCGCCCGGACAGGTACTTGCCTGTCAGGGAGTCAGGGTGAGACATGACCTCGTCCGGCGTACCTTCAGCGACGATATGACCGCCATGCACGCCCGCGCCAGGACCGATGTCGACCACATAGTCCGCGAGGCGGATAGCGTCTTCATCGTGCTCGACGACGATCACCGTGTTGCCGATGTCCCGCAGGTGTTTGAGGGTGCCCAGCAAACGGTCGTTGTCGCGCTGATGCAGGCCGATGGACGGTTCATCGAGGATGTACAAGACGCCCACCAGGCCCGCGCCGATCTGGCTGGCGAGGCGGATGCGCTGAGCTTCACCGCCCGATAGCGTGTCCGCGCTGCGATCCAGCGTCAGGTAGTCCAGGCCGACGTTGACCAGAAACTGCAGGCGCTCGCGGATCTCTTTAAGAATCTTGTCAGCGATCTCGCCACGGCGGCCGGTCAGTTTGAGTACGTCAAAATATTCGGTCGCGTCACCGATCGGCAGGCTGGTCACCGCAGGCAAGGTTTTCTCTCCAACCCACACATGCCGCGCTTCGCGGCGCAGGCGGGTGCCGCGGCAATCCGGGCAAGGCTGGGTGCCGAGGAATTTGGCCAGCTCTTCACGCACGGTCGCCGACTCGGTTTCCCGGTAGCGGCGCTCAAGGTTCGGCACGATGCCTTCGAACGGGTGAGCGCGTTTGACGATGTCGCCACGGTCGTTCAGATACCGGAAATCAACATTCTGACTGCCGCTGCCGCTGAGCAGGACTTTCTGCTGATCGGCCGGCAGCTCCTTGAACGGAACCTCCAGGCTGAAACCGTAGTGCTTGGCCAGTGAGCCGAGCATCTGGAAATAGTAGACATTGCGTCGGTCCCAGCCGCGTATTGCGCCTTCGGCCAAGGTCAGCTCGGCGTTTACCAGGCGCTTGATGTCAAAGAACTGCTTCACACCCAGCCCATCGCAGGTTGGGCAGGCGCCCGCCGGGTTGTTGAAGGAGAACAGCTTGGGCTCCAGCTCGCTGATGGCATGGCCGCAGATCGGGCACGCAAAACGCGCGGAAAAGATCGTTTCTTCGCCGGGCTCGTCATCCATCGGCGCCACCAGCGCAATGCCATCGGCCAGCTTCAAGGCGGTCTCGAAAGACTCCGCCAGACGCTGTTGCAGGTCGGCCCGGACTTTGAAACGGTCCACCACCACGTCGATGGAGTGCTTCTTTTGCTTGTCCAGCTTGGGCAGCTCATCAAGCTCGCACAACTTTCCATTGACTCGCGCCCGCACGAAACCCTGGGCGCGCAGCTCTTCGAACACTGACAAGTGCTCGCCCTTGCGCTCGCGAATCACTGGCGCCAGCAACATCAGCTTGCTGCCTTCAGGCTGGGTCAGCACCAGGTCGACCATCTGACTGACGGTCTGGGCTTCCAGGGGAATGTCGTGATCCGGGCAGCGCGGCTGGCCCACTCGCGCGTAGAGCAGGCGCAGGTAGTCGTAGATCTCGGTGATGGTGCCCACTGTGGATCGTGGGTTGTGGGAAGTGGACTTCTGTTCGATGGAAATCGCCGGCGACAAGCCTTCGATGGTATCGACGTCCGGTTTCTCCATCATCGAGAGGAATTGTCTGGCGTATGCAGAAAGCGATTCTACGTAGCGCCGCTGACCTTCCGCATACAGCGTGTCGAATGCCAGCGATGATTTGCCAGAACCGGACAACCCGGTGATGACGATCAGCTTGTCGCGTGGCAGGGTCAGGTCGATGTTCTTCAGGTTGTGGGTTCGAGCCCCACGAATCAGGATCTTGTCCAAAATGGCCTCGCACGGCGGGCGTCGAAAACGTAGGAGTATACGGTCAAACACTGGATGGATGCACACTATCCAGTCCGCGTCGTATCCGTAGATGAAGACTCTGTCATCTACACGCGTCAAAGCGTCGCGATATACCCCGTCAATCGATGGGACTGGTAGAATCGCCGCCGGTTCACACGAGGTTTCTTCATGCACGATCCCCTCAGCGAACGCATGAGTAGCGGTGAGACGCGCGCGGCAGGCGGTCTGGCCCTGGTGTTCGCTTTCCGCATGCTCGGCATGTTCATGGTTTTGCCGGTCCTGGCCACTTACGGGATGGACCTGGCAGGCGCCAGCCCTGCCTTGATCGGTCTGGCCATCGGCGCCTATGGCCTGACCCAGGCCGTGTTGCAGATTCCGTTCGGGATGATTTCCGACCGGATAGGACGTCGCCCGGTCATTTACCTGGGTTTGATCGTCTTCGCCATCGGCAGTGTCGTGGCCGCGAACGCGGACTCGATCTGGGGAGTCATCGCCGGCCGCATCCTGCAGGGCGCCGGGGCCATTTCCGCCGCAGTCATGGCGCTGTTGTCCGATCTGACGCGTGAACAGCACCGCACCAAGGCCATGGCCATGATCGGGATGACCATCGGCCTGTCGTTCGCCGTTGCGATGGTGGTCGGCCCGCTGATCACCGGCACGTTCGGATTGTCAGGACTGTTCATGGCGACCGGCGGCATGGCGCTGCTGGGCATCCTGATCGTGGCGTTCGTCGTCCCGAAGGCCAACGGGCCGTTGCTGCACCGCGAGTCCGGCGTGGCCAGGCAGGCGTTGGGGGCGACCCTGCGTCATCCGGACCTGCTGCGTCTGGATCTGGGTATCTTCGTGCTGCATGCGATGCTGATGTCCAGTTTCGTCGCGCTTCCGCTGGCGCTGGTCGAAAAGGCCGGTCTGCCCAAAGAGGAGCACTGGTGGGTTTACCTCACCGCGCTGCTGATCTCATTCTTTGCCATGATCCCGTTCATCATTTACGGGGAAAAGAAGCGCCAGATGAAGCGCGTGCTGCTCGGTGCCGTGTTCGTTCTGCTGCTCGCCGAGCTATTCTTCTGGGCATTTGGTAACACGTTGCGGGCACTGGTCATCGGGACAGTGGTATTCTTCACAGCGTTCAATTTGCTGGAAGCTTCACTGCCGTCACTGATCAGCAAAGTGTCGCCGGCCGGCGGAAAAGGCACTGCCATGGGAGTTTATTCCACAAGTCAGTTCCTTGGCTCGGCAGCAGGTGGGATACTGGGTGGCTGGTTGTTCCAGCATGGCGGGCTCGATGTGGTGTTCCTCGGTGGAGCAGCCATGGCCGCTATCTGGTTCGCTTTTGCGATGACCATGCGTGAACCGCCGTACGTGACGAGCCTACGCCTGCCGTTGTCGCCACAGGCGCAGCGTGATGCAGGCCTGGCAGAAAGATTGAAGTCCGTAACAGGCGTGACGGATGCCGTGGTGGTTGTCGAAGAGGCAGCCGTCTATATCAAACTGGATACAAAATTATTGGATCGTGCGTCTCTTGAACAGCTGGTCAATCCAGCGCCGCAAGCGTGCGAAGCCTAGGAGAACGTTATGGCCCGTGGGGTT
Organism: Pseudomonas sp. v388; assembly: GCF_003935425.1. Taxonomy (GTDB): domain Bacteria; phylum Pseudomonadota; class Gammaproteobacteria; order Pseudomonadales; family Pseudomonadaceae; genus Aquipseudomonas. The sequence goes on along the minus strand of NZ_RHQN01000006.1, from coordinate 385,027 downwards.
AACAAAGTCATATTGGTCGGCACTTGCGGCCAGGATCCCGAAGTTCGCTACTTGCCTAACGGTAACGCCGTGACCAACCTGAGTCTGGCCACCAGCGAACAATGGACCGACAAGCAGAGCGGCCAGAAAGTCGAAAAGACCGAATGGCACCGCGTGTCGATGTTCGGCAAGGTTGCCGAGATCGCCGGCGAGTACCTGCGCAAGGGCTCTCAGGTCTACATCGAAGGCAAGCTGCAGACCCGCGAGTGGGAAAAAGACGGCATCAAGCGTTACACCACTGAAATCGTCGTCGACATGCAAGGCACCATGCAGCTGCTCGGTGGCCGTCCTCAGCAGGGTGATGCCCAGCAAGGTCAGGGCGGCGGCTACGGTAATGCTGCACCGCGCCCTCAGCAATCGCGTCCCCAGTCGGCTCCGCCTCAGCAGCAGTCGTATTCGCAGCCACAGCGCGACTCGCGTCCGGCTCCGCAACAGCAGGCTCCACAGCCGGCGGCTGATTTCGACAGCTTCGATGACGATATTCCGTTCTGACGGACCGCTCGCCACCAATAGCACCCAAGGCCCTCAAGTCATGACTTGAGGGCCTTTTGCTTTATGGGCGTACCCCTCGAGGTGTTACCCATAGGGACAATCCTGCCGGCAAAACCTTAATCCCGTATTTGCGCGCGCCGCCAGGCCATCGGACTCTGGCCGGTCTTGCGGGTGAAAGTGCGCGTGAAGTGCGACTGGTCGGCAAATCCGCACTCCAGGCTGACCTGGGTGATGGGCATGCCTGATTCGAGCAGTTGCTTGGAGCGTTCTATCTTGGCGTGCAGAAACCAGTCCTGTGGTGAGTAACCGGTGTTCTTCTTGAAGGCGCGGGAAAAATGGCTGCGGGAGAGCGAACATCCCTGCGCGACCTGGCTGATGCTCAGGGGGCGGGTGATGGAGTTCATCATCAGTTCCTTGGCGCGGCGCTCCTGCCAGGGCGCCAGTGCTACGCGTTGTGCAGGATTGCGCTCGGGCGGGCAGAGCGCCAGCAGCTGCACGCCCAAGGCGACGCATTTTTGATACGCCGTTGCCGGGTGCGAGTGCAGCAGGGTGTTTTGCAGGTTGTGTAGTTGAACAAGAAACTGAGGGTCCAGAGACTCATCGGGGGCGGTAACCGTGGGGTGCATGGCGACTCTCCTGAAAAGTGGCAGGAGAAGTCTGACGACCGGCCGTAGCCGAAGTCCTTTGGCAAAGCTTAATAATCCTTAAGCGCAGGAACTTCGAAGGCGCGGCGTAAGGCGTTACGGCTTTTCGGGGCGTGGCTGATGATGCAGAGCGCTTTCGATGGCGCTCAGCAGTACCTCGCCGGTGAACGGTTTGTGCAGGCAGTCGCAGGCGCCGTTACCCTTGGCTTCGACCAGCGACGCTTCGTCCCAGTGGGCCGACATGCAAATCACTGCCGGACGGGTGCCCGCGGCGTTCAGCGCGATCTGCACGTCCGGGCCTTGCAGGCCTTTCATGCGCAGATCCAGAAGCACGCAGGCGGCGGCGTCCAGCTCATCGCATACCAGCAATTCTTCACCGGACACAAAACCCAAGGCACGATAACCGGCCGATTTCAGCAGGTTGACCAGGCTCTTGCGCACCGACAGGTCGTCGTCCACCACACACACGGTAATCATGGCAGCCACGCGAGGGCCGAGTGCTCGGTCAGCGATTGCAACAGGCTCATCGGTAACCCGCGTTCATGAGGTAAGGGCGTGGGCAGGCAGCGCATCGGCCCGCTGACATTGGTTGACCAGATCGATCAGGGTGCGGGCCTGCATTTTCGCCATGACATGCTTCTTGTGTACCTTGGCGGTCACTTCGCTGATGCCCAGTTCATTGGCGAGCTGTTTGTTGCTGATACCGGTCACCAACAGACCGAGCACTTCATGTTCGCGCGGCGTCAGGGATTCGAGCCGTCGTTGCACCGCCTTCAGCTCGCTCCATGCGTCACGCTGGACATGGGCCTGGTGCATGACCTGTCGCAGGGTGCTCAGCAATTGCTCGTCATTGAACGGCTTGGTCAAGAACTCCACCGCACCGGCCTTTATTGCCTGCACCGACATGGGAATGGTGCCGAAGCCGGTCATGAACACGATCGGCCAGGGCCTGCCGCGACGTACCAGCTCGGCTTGCAGTTCAAGCCCGGTTGCCGCCGGCAGGCTGACATCCAGCAACAGGCAGGCCGGGGCGCAGGGCAGGGTGGTTTGCAGGAAGTCTTCTGCCGAGCCGAACAGGACATGTGGAATGCCTTCCGCCCGCAGCAAGCGGCTCAACGCCGTACGTACCGCTGCGTCGTCATCGATGATGTACACCGTGGTGGGCGCGTCGAAGCGTGGCGGCAGTGGCGACAGCGGCGCCTCGCTCACCGGCGGCAAGGCTGGGACTGTCGACAGGAAACCGGAAGACGGCGGTGCGCTCTCGGCCAGCAAGCGGTAGCCACGGCGCGGAACGGTCTGAATGAAGTCCTTGCCGCCCAGCAACTTGCGCAGGTGGGAAATGTGGACTTCCAGATTGTTGTTCTCGACGATGGTGTTCTGCCACACCTGGCTGATCAGCGTGTCTTTGCTGACGATACGACCTTCGGCGCGAATGAGCGTGGCGAGAATATCGAATGCCCGACCACCCATGCGCAGCATCTGCCCGTCACGAAAGGCTTCCCGGCGCTCGAGAGAGACTGAAGCGAGGCCTACTCGGATCATGATGTCGTTTCCTTGCCGGTGCGGAGGCCGTGCCGTCGGTCTCATGTCGGGGGTACAAACTAGATGAAGCCTGTGGGTCGCGCAATTATCCCGGCGTATAGGAGTGATATCAATCCGCCGCCTGGAAACCTGCGGCTTTGGCAAAAGCAGACGCCTTCGCGGAGCAGTCCGCTTCCAGGTCAAGGTGGAAGCGGACCGGGGGCTGGATCAGTCGGCGATGAACGCCAGCAGATCCTCGTTGAGTTGCTGGCCGTGGGTTACGGCGAAACCGTGGGGCGCACCTGGGTAAACCTTCAGCGTCGCGCCCTGGATCATTTCAGCGGCCAGTTTGCCGGTGGCCTCGAATGGCACGATCTGGTCGGCATCACCGTGGATGACCAGCGTCGGAACGTCGATCCTGGCCATGTCCGGACGGAAGTCGGTTTCCGAGAAGGCGGTCACGCAGTCTACGGTCGCCTTGAGCGAAGCCAGCAGGGCGACGTTCAGAGTCTGGGTCATGACGCCGTCGGACACTTTCTGACCTTGCCCAATGCCGTAGAACGCACTGGAGAAATCAGCGATGAACTGCGCACGGTCTTGCAGCAGGCCGGCCTTGATGCCGTCGAACACGGACTTCTCCACACCTTGCGGGTGGTCTGCAGTCTTGAGGAACAGCGGGGTGACCGCACCCAGCAAAGCCAGCTTGGCGACGCGCTCGCTGCCGTGACGGGCAATGTAGCGCGCCACATCGCCGCCGCCCATGGAGAACCCCACCAGGGTCACGTCGCGCAGGTCGAGGTGCTCGATCAGGGCGGCAATGTCATCGGCAAAGGTGTCGTAGTCGTAGCCGGTCCACGGCTGATCCGAACGCCCAAAGCCTCGGCGGTCGAAAGCGATGGTGCGATAGCCGCGGCTGCTCAGGTATTCCATCTGGTATTCCCACATGTCCGCATCCAGCGGCCAGCCGTGGCTGAACAGCACCGGCTTGCCGGTGCCCCAGTCCTTGAAATAGATTTCAGTGCCGTCGCGCGTCGTAAAAGTGCTCATGCGGGTTCCTTTGTCAGTAAGTCATGGGGGCATTGATCGTACGGTAGGTGCGCGGGTTACGGTGCGCCCAGGCAGTATTGACCCAAACAGGCCATGGGAATTGCGCGAATGTGCTTTTCTCAACGGCGCAGACGAATCCAGCACATGCGAACAATTTCCCGCACCGGGCCTTGCGCATACTGTCGTTCGCCCATCCCACAAGAGAGCTGCCGGACATGGCACCTTGCGCATCACGCCTCGATTACCTCCCGAACACCACCGCCGTTCCGGCCACGCTTGCCTGGGGCCTGCTGTTCATGCGCATCAGCGTCGCGGTGCTGCTGTTATGCGTGCATGGCTTGCCCAAGCTGCTGCACTGGAGCCTGGAAGTGCAGCGCATCGAAGACCCGTTCGGCCTCGGCGCCGGCCTGACCCTCGGGCTGGCGGTGTTCGCCGAAGTCGTGTGTCCGCTGTTGTTGATCCTGGGGCTGTACGCTCGGTTGGCCTGTCTGCCGGTTCTGGCGGTGTTGGTTGTCGCGGTGGCGGTCGTGCATCCCGAATGGACGCTTGAACAGGGGCAGTTCGCCTGGCTACTGATCATCCTTTTCGCCGGCCTTGCGCTGACCGGCCCAGGTCCGTTGGTAATCGGTCGACTGCGCTTGCGCAACTGAAACATCGGACACGTATTTTCCTGCCAAACCGAACTTGCCGCGTGATCGGGACTCAGTTTCTTGGGGCCGGGTCGTGCCCGCTGTTCAAACGAGGAGGAAGCTGCGTGGTACCACAGTTGAGAACCCTGATCCTGATAGGCGTGATGTTGTGCGCCGGCAGCTTCCAACTTCAGGCGGCCGATGTTCCTGCGCTGCCAATGGCTGCCGGAGCGCCGGTCGACGACAAGGCCGCTGAAAAGGGCGATGCCAAGGATTCCGCCAAAGAACCTGCCAAGGAGCAGGCAGAAGCGCCTGCGGAAGCCGCGCCGGAACTTATCGTGCAGGGCGGTCTGTTGGGTGCCATCAGTTCAAGCATCGATGACGTTCAAGAGAAACTGAACCTCGATGACAACCTGTGGGATGCCTGGCGCCTGCGCGCCGACCGGGCCGCGGATGAATTGGGCAAACTGGTCAACAAGCGCACCTCGCGTTCGCAATGGAGCGTGATCGGCGATTTCCTTGTGCTTTCAGTGGTGTGGATGGGCGCCTTCGCGGTGCTGACTTCGCTGGGTCGCTTCGTCGCCGTGCGCCTGTGCCGACGGCCGTTCTTTGCAGCCCGCCAGCGTAGCCAGGATCTGCTCAAATACGTCCTGCCGTTCACCTTGCCGGCAGTGGTCTGCCTGCCGTTGACGCTGTACGTCAGTCATTTCATGCCCACGTCCGTGGGCCGTGCGCTGGCGCTGTGCTTCGCTTACGCCACCAGTAGCGGCATTGTCTCGACCTCGGTGTTGCTGTGCGTGATCGTCATGTTCAACGCCGGCCACAAGCGACCGGCAGTAGCCGTGATTCGCCGGTATGCGCCCCGACCGTTGTTCGTCATCGGCTTTCTGGCCGCATTGAGCGATGCCCTCACCAGCCCGCAGATCGCCCGTCAGCTCGGCAGTAACGTGACCACCAGTGTCGCGGTGTTCACCGGTCTGTTCGCCTCGGTGGTGTTCTGCGTGCTGGTGATCAAGATGCGTCGCCCGATCGCGCACCTGATCCGCAACCGTTCCTTGAGCAGCCGGATGGCGCGTCCGGCGCTGCAAAAGTCACTGCAGATATTCTCCAACCTCTGGTACCTGCCGATCCTGCTGATGATTCTGGTCTCGGCAATCAACCTGATCGGCGCGGGCGAGGACAGCCAGGAAGCGCTGCGCTGTGCGCTTTATACAACCATCCTGCTGATCGCCACGGTGTTCCTGAGCACTGTGTTCCAGCAGATCTTCAAACCGGTCGAAGAAGGCGCCGGGCGAGGAGGGCACGTCTACAAGGCTCGCCTGTTGAGCTTGTTGTACGCAGTGCTGCGCATCGTCCTGGCGATTTCCTTCATCGAGATCCTGGGCCGTATCTGGGGCTTCTCGATGTTCGAGTTCGCCCAGCGCAACACCTTGGGCCGAGTCATCAGCGATTCGTTGAGCAGTATCGGTCTGATCTTCATGGTGACGTGGCTGCTGTGGGTCGTGCTCGACACCGCGATTCAGGAAGCGCTCAAGCCACCGGTCAATCATCGCCATGCACGTCAACCCAGTACGCGGATCAAGACCATCCTCCCGCTGCTGCGCAACGCGATCAAAATCATTCTGGTGGTGATCTGTGCGATCACCACCATGGCCAACCTGGGTATCAACGTCGCACCGCTGTTGGCCGGTGCCGGTGTGGTCGGCCTGGCGATCGGTTTCGGTTCCCAGCAACTGGTGCAGGACGTGATCACCGGCCTGTTCATCATCATTGAAGACACCTTCTCGGTGGGCGATTGGGTCGTGCTCAGCACCGGCCACGCGGGTACAGTGGAAAGCCTGACGATTCGCACCGTTCGGCTGCGCGACGGCAAGGGCTTCGTGCATTCGGTGCCGTTCGGCCAGATCAAGGCGGTGACCAACCAGTCTCGACAGTTCGCCTACGCGTTCTTCTCGGTGCAGTTCACCTATGACTCCAATATCGACGATGCGCTGGCGCTCATTCGTGAAACCGGCCAGTCGATCACTGAAGACATCCTGCTCAAGAACAACCTGCAAGGTCCGCTCGAAGTGTTTGGCGTGGACAAGATGGACCTCAACGGCGTGGTGCTCACGGGTCAGTTCCGCACCTCGTCCGGGGGGCAATACGCGGTAGGGCGCGCCTTCAACGAGCGGCTCAAGCGTCTTGTGGATAAGAATCCGAACGTGCGCTTCGCCCAGACTTATCCACAGATGGTGATGAACCCCGCGGCCCTGCAAGGCCAGCCGGCGATTGCGCCACCTGATGGCGCGCCGCCTGCTGGTACCCCGGCGCCGCAGCCGGCTCCGCCAACTCCCGCGCCAGGCACTCCACCCCTGACCAAGCCGAACGGAGCCTGAATCGACCGGCCCTGGCCTGCCAGGGCTTGCAGCGTGGGCCTTCCTCCGTGCGACTGTTGGGAGATAGCGACCAACGTGTTATGTTTGCAGGCGTTTTTCACCCGATTATTCGACTCTGATACCGAGCCTGCTGACCTTATGCGAATGCGCCTTATGCTGTTGGGCGGCGGGAATGCCCTCGGGCAGGCGCTGATTCGTCTGGGTGCCGAGGAAGACATTGGATTCCTCGCACCACGTCCGCCAGAAGATGGCTGGGACGCAGCGAGCCTGACGCAACTGCTCGACGACACCCGCCCCGATGCCTTGATCAACCTTGCCTACTACTTCGACTGGTTCCAGGCGGAGACCGTAAGCGAGACGCGACTGACACACCAGGAACGCTCCGTCGAGCGCCTGGCCGAACTGTGCCAGCACCACAACATCATTCTGCTCCAGCCTTCCAGCTACCGCGTGTTCGATGGTTCGCGGGCCACGGCCTACAGCGAAAAGGATGAACCGGTTCCCCTGGGCTTGCGTGGCCAGGCGCTATGGCGCATTGAACAGAGTGTGCGTGCCGCTTGCCCGCAACACGTGCTGCTGCGCTTCGGCTGGTTGCTCGACGACAGCCGCGAGGGCGTATTGGGGCGCTTCCTGACCCGCGCCGAACGCGCCGAAGAACTGCTGCTGGCCGATGACCGCCGTGGCAATCCGACGCCGGTCGACGATGCCGCTCGCGTGATTCTTTCCGTGCTCAAACAGCTCGATTGCGAGGCGCCCTTGTGGGGCACTTACCATTACGCCGGCCATGAAGCGACCACACCTGTGGCGCTGGGCCAGGCTGTCCTGACCGAGGCGCGGCTGATGCATCCGCTGGCCATCGAGTCGCCCACGCCGCAAGCCCACGCCGCACGCCCCGACGCGGCCGAAGAGCCGCAACACGCGGTGCTGGCCTGCAAGAAAATTCTTCACACTTTCGGCATCAAGCCCCGCGCCTGGCGCGCAGGACTGCCGAGCCTGCTGGACCGGTACTATCGACATGGCTGACGCTCCAATTCTCATCACTGGCGGAGCGGGTTTCATCGGCTCGCACCTGACCGACGCCTTGCTCGCCGAAGGCCATGCGGTTCGCATCCTCGATGACCTGTCGACCGGCAAGCCCGGCAACCTGCAGATGGACCACCCGCGCCTCGAATTGCTCGAAGGCGATGTGGCCGATGCCGCGCTGGTACGCCGCGCCGTCAACGGCTGCAAGGCCGTGGTGCATCTGGCCGCAGTGGCCTCGGTGCAGGCTTCGGTGGATGATCCGGTTCAGACTCATCAAAGCAATTTCATCGGCACGCTCAATGTCTGCGAAGCCATGCGTGACGCAGGCATCAAGCGCGTGGTGTTTGCTTCCAGCGCGGCGGTGTATGGCAACAACGGCGAAGGCGAGTCCATCACCGAAGACACCACCAAGGCGCCGCTGACACCCTATGCGTCAGACAAGCTGGCCAGCGAGCAGTACCTGGATTTCTACCGCCGCCAGCATGGCCTTGAGCCGGTAGTGTTCAGGTTCTTCAATATCTTCGGCCCGCGCCAGGACCCTTCGTCGCCGTATTCCGGGGTGATCAGCATCTTCGCCGAGCGCATTGAGAAGGGTTTGCCGATCACCGTGTTTGGCGATGGCGAACAGACCCGTGATTTCTTCTATGTGGGTGATCTGGTCAAGTTGCTCACCCAGGCGCTGGCGCTACCTGAGGCGGGTGAAGGGGCGATCAACGTCGGCCTGAATCAGGCCACTTCGCTCAATCAGCTGCTGTCGGAACTATCAGCGGTGGTCGGCAAGCTGCCCGATGTGACGTATGCCGAACCACGTTCCGGCGATATCCGTCATTCCCGAGCCGACAACCAGCGCTTGCTGGCGCGGTTCAGACTGGATGAGCCGACCCCGCTGCGGGTTGGGTTGGCACGTTTGTTGGAGCGTTAGTCAACTCATACCTACCCTTGCGACCTGCAGGCAAGACCCGGTGTAATAGCTTTTATAGTTCTGATGGAAGGACAAGCCGGGATTTACTCCCGGTTGTCTGTAGGAAAGTTCAGCGCTATCTGTAATCGTTGTTTTTAAGATTCAAATAGGAAAGAGCAGCTATTAGTATCCGGCGTTCCTTGGCGTGGATAGTTTCGTATGCAGCTCGAAGACGATGAAGAGGTAAGCAGGACAGTTGCGGTCGATAAACTACCCTGCGAATTTCATGTGGATGGATTTGCGGATGAATATGCACTGCATCTGGAGATCCATAACTCTGCACCGGCAAGCGTTGGTGCCCTGATCTGCTGCGCGATACTGCTCATCGTCGGTGCGCTGATAGCACTGCTCGGTGGTTTGACCATCGTGTTCGGCCCCCGTACCGTGACGTACAACGCGCTGACCGGCCCCAGCCTGTCGCAGTTCATTCAACTCTTTCCTGGTCCCATATTCACGGTAGGTGGGCTGATGGTGGGAGTCGCAGCGTTCATCGACAACCATAATGGGAAACCGCCGTTCGCGCCCGAAGTTTACCTGCTGCTCTTCTATGAATTGCAGTTTGCCGAAATGCCGGATGATCCTTCCCGGATTTCCATCGAATACTTGGATGATGGGAAGTTTCGAATAAGTCTGAGTTGCACGTGATCGAAAACGACAAAGGCACCGCGAGGATGCCTTTGTGCGTTTATGGCTTGGTTGTTAGAACTTATAACCCACGCCCACCATATAAACCCATGGATCGATATCCACATCAACCTTCGTCTTGCCAACGCTCAGCGCAGACGGGCCGTCAACTGTGGCTTTGGTGTCGATGTCGACGTACCAGACCGAAGCGTTGAGCAGGACGTTATCGGTGAGCATGTAGTCCATGCCCAACTGGCCGGCGAAGCCAACCGAGTCTTTCAGCTTGAGATCGCTGAACCCTTGGTCTTTGCGAGTGCCGGTCAGGTCGGTATCGAAGAACGTGGTGTAGTTGATGCCCACGCCGGCGTAGGGCTGAAAGCGGGAGGACGGTTCCATCGGGTAGTACTGCAGCGACAGTGTCGGTGGCAACTGCTTGACGTCGGCCAGTTTGCCGTCCAGGCCAGGCCCCAAACCTTTGACCGAAATGGTGTGGCTGAACGGCGTAGCAGCGAGCAGTTCGATGCCGACATGTTCGGTGAGCATATAGGCGAACGTCAGCCCGAGCTGGTTTTCGCCATCGGCTGTGGCTTTGGTGCCGGAAACCCTGGTGCCGTCCAGTTTTACTTCACTGCTGTCTTCGTTGGGCTCTACATGCGCGACGCCCGCGCGAACGATGAAGTCCCCGGGCTGGTAGGCGTGTGCAACAGTGGGGGCAGCGATGGCAAGCGCGATTACCGACGCGCGTAGCAGTAGCGAATTCATGGAGGGCTCCAATGGTCATAAAGTTATGACGCGATGTTAAAGCCCTGTATTTGCAGCCATCTTGATATAGCTCAATGAATGGCCGGAACTGAGGCGATTCAGGATTCGGGTAGCTCGTAGACCAGAATCTTGTCCGCCTGCATCTGGTAACCGGCTTCGGCCAGTTCGCTGGTCGACGATTTGGCCTGCATCGGCCCTTCGATCCAGTAAGGCTGATACAACTCATCCACCTTCACGCCCAGCTCGCTGGTGACATGCACGATCTGGTTCGACGGCGGCGGCGGCACATGGATGCAGGCGCCGAAATAAGGCACCAGGAGAAACTCCGTTACCCGGCCCTCCTCACTGACCTCCAGCGGCACGATGTAGCCTGGCAAGCGTACCTGTTTGCCATCCAGCGCCTTGACCACCGGCGCGTGCGGCTCCGATTGCCTGGCAGCGGGTGCGGCCTCCATGGCCAATGCGTCGGACAGCTTCGACATATCGTGGATGGGAGCGGTCACCGGTGCGACCGCCGGTGCATCGGGCGGGATCATCTCTTCCCAGGTCAGCAGCCGTGGCTCGGCCGCCCATAGTGACGGGCTGGCCGACAGCAGCAGGATGAACAGCAAGCGCCGCATGTTGAAACTCCTCATAAACGGATCGACAAGCCATCGGCCAGCGACTGTCGATAGGCCCGCCATGCTGGCACGATTCCCATCACCAACGCAGCAGCCAGAATACCGGCCAGCAGTGTCCACTCGTATTGGGTGGGTGCCGACAGTGCGAGGGACAAACCGTAATTGTTCTGCACATAGTCATGAGCGGCGAAGATACCCATGTACAGCAGCGCCACGCCATTGACAACGCCGGCCAGCGCCAGGGCGAATGCTTCCAGGACCAGCAGGCTCGCGATGTGCCAAGGGCGCGCACCGACAGAACGAAGAATCGCCATTTCCCGCCGACGCTCATTGAGACTGGTGAGAATCGCGGTCAGCATGCCGATCAGCCCGGTCAGCACCACGAACAGCGAGATCACGAACAAGGCTTTTTCAGCCGTGCCCATCAGGCTCCAGAGTTCCTGTAACGCCACGCCTGGAAGGATGGCCAGCATCGGTTCGCCGCGAAACTCATTGATCTGACGTTGCAGGCCGAAGATTGAAATCTTGCTGTTCAAACCCAGCATGAAGGCGGTGATCGCCTGGGGTTGCAGGTCCATGTTGCGCGCCTGGTCGGCGGAAATGCGCTCGTTGCCTCGGGCGGGCGCGCCGTTGTGCCAGTCGATATGAATGGCTTCCATGCCGCCCAGGCTGATGTGCAGCGTGCGATCCACCGGCGTGCCGGTGGGCTTGATGATCCCGACCACCGTGAACGGTTTGTCGTCGTGCTTGACCAGGCTGATCGCCGCCACGCCATGGGCCAGCACCAGCTTGTCACCCAGCTTGTAATGCAGCGCCTTGGCGACTTCGGAGCCCAGCACGACCTCGAACGGATCGGTCTGGAATTGGCGGCCCTCAGCCAGTTGCAGATGTTGCTGGCGGCCGAACTGGTAATGCTCGAAATAAGCGCTGTTAGTGCCCATTACCCGGTAGCCTCGGTGCGAATCGCCAAGGGAAATAGGAATGGCCCATTTGACCTGTTCGTTCTCGGCAAAATGCTCGTAGCTGTCCCAGCGGATGTTGTTAGTGGCATTGCCTATGCGAAACACCGAGTACAACAGCAGGTTGATCGAGCCGGAGCGGGCGCCGACGATCAGATCAGTGCCGCTGATGGTGCTGGCGAAACTGTTGCGCGCCTCGGTGCGGACCCGCTCGACGGCCAGCAACAGGCACACCGACAAGGCAATGGCGAATGCGGTCAGCAAAGCGGTGAAACGGCGATTGGACAAACTGGCCAGGGCCAAGCGGAACAGATACATCTCAAATCTCCACGGCGACGGCGGCACGGTTGAGTTCAGCCAGCGACAGGTGGCGGTCGAACAGCGGCGCCAGGCTCTGGTCGTGGCTGACGAACAGCAGGCTGGCGCCCGCTTCACGGCATTCGGCGAACAGCAACTGGATGAAGGCTTCGCGCGCATCGGCGTCCAGCGCTGAGGTCGGCTCGTCAGCGATGACCAGTTCGGGCTGGCCGATCAGTGCACGAGCCGCGGCGACCCGTTGTTGTTGGCCGATCGATAGCGCATCGGCACGCCGGTCAAGCAACGCTGCATCTCTCAACCCCAAATGGGCGAGCAATGTTGTCGTCGCGGTTTCGACGCTGCCATGGCGCTGTTTCGCACGTTCGGCGCGGACCTTTGAGAAGTGACAGGGAAGCTCGACGTTTTCCCGAACCGAAAGGAACGGCAGCAAGTTGAACTGCTGAAAGATGTAGCCAGTGTGGTCGACGCGGAAACGGTCACGGGCGCCTGCGGACAGTTGCGACAGATCCTGACCGAGCAGGCGAATGCTGCCTTGAATCGGCTGCTGCACGCCACCCAGCAGACCCAGCAACGTGGTCTTGCCGCTGCCACTGGGGCCTTTGAGGAACAGCGTCTCGCCGGGTTGCAGCTCAAAGCTCGGAATATCCAGCAGCTGCGGATGCCCCGGCCAGTTGAACGTCAGGTCCGACAATTCGATAAGTGCTTGGGTCATGGCCTGTCCAGGGTGTCGGTTGGAAAGTAAAAGACCGGGCAAGGCCCGGTCGGTGCAGCACCGCTGGTGATCAGAACTTCAGCGTGGGATTGGCCGCAATGACTTCAGCGCCGGACTGACCGCCTGGCGAGATCAGCTGAACCTGCAATTTTTTGGTGTCCGGGAAGGTCTTGAAGATGTTGGACAGATCCAGATTCTTCAGAATGGCCGGCGCGTCGCAGACGAACGCATACGAGCCGTGGATTTCGCTGTGCTCGTGGTCGTGTTCCTCGCCTCTGGCATCCTCATGTTCATCCCTGTCGCCGAACAGCGGGCTGGACAGCTTGACCGAGGTCGCCGAGCAGTTTGCCGCATCGGGAATGTTGAACAGCGCATTGGGCTTGAGCAACAGTTCGCGCGCCTGGGTGACCTTGGCTTTGTCCTCGGCGGAAGTGGCCTGGTGCTCGAAACCCACGATGTTCATGGCCGGGCTGTCGAACTGGAATTCCAGCTTCTTGCCTTCCAGCACGACGTCCAGGCGGCCCACGCCATGTTCATGAGCGCCCAGGCTGGCGTGCTCTTCGCCATGATCGTGGTCGTGATCATGCTCAGCGGCATGTGCGACGGCCATTGGCAGCCAGGCGAAGGGAAGGGCGAGAAGCAGACGACGCATAACGAACTCCGGACAAGGACGAAAACTGTAATGTGATCTTATAACAATTATTCTTCGGGAAGATGGCTTTTTTGTTTTCGTTCAGCCTGGAGATTTAGCAGGGTTCCACCTCCGGTCGTCAGAACTCCAGCATGTCGGGCCGATGCCCGGCCGCACTTGCGCGCTTCAGCGTAGCTCCTACGCTCAGGAAGGGGCGCCGAAGCAGGATGCCGGGTGCGTTCCTCGTTACTGGAGCTTCAGGGCACTGCATGTGCCGCATCAAGGAAGAATTCTCATGAGCCACGATCATCGAAACGCGCAGACACTGCGCACCCTCTATCAAGACCTGACCCGGATCGATGAATTCGCCGATCCCGCCATCGTCCTGCACAAGGCCGACCGTGGCGCCGGCGGCGGTCTGTCCATGGCCATCGGCAGGCGGGCAGTGCGCGACCACGAGCTGAATCTGGTCGACAAGGCCCATCAGACGCTGCAAATGGAAGTGCATGACATCATCGCCGACGACCATTTCGGCGCCGTGCTCGGCACCCTTCACGCCACCTGCGAAGGCCAGACCATCGGCATGCCGTTCTGCGGGCTGTGGCGCTTTCGCGACGGCAAGGTCGTCGAACACTGGGAGAACGCCTATGACGCCAGGGTGTTGAACGGTTTCCTGATGGGCGATGAATCCACCGCCATGCGCTGGATCAGTGCATGAGCGTGGGATTACCGCGCCGCCTGTGGGAGCATGTGCGCCTGACAGTCTGCAGGTAGAGATCACATGTTGCGTATCCGTGGAACCGTGGGCCAGTGGCCGGTCGATCTGACCCTGGAGCTGGATGACGAAGACTGGGCGAAGCTGGGCGCGCAGCTCAAACCCGTTGCACCGCAAACCGCTGCAACCCAGGTGCCGGACGGCAAACCCGCCATTCAGGACGACACCGCCTGGCACACGGCAGTGAGCATCCTGCAAGGCGCGGGGCGCATGAGCGGTCCGCAGCTGCTTGCCCAGCTGGAAGGATTGACCGGCAGCACCGCAGCGGGCAAACGCCTGTTGGTGCGTTTGCGCCACAGCGCCCATGTGAAGGTCGACAACGGAGCCGACGCTCCGCTTTACAGCTGGGTCGAATAAGCGGGTTCAGTACAGCGCGGCGAACAGCTTGCGGCGATAAGTGGTGACCAGCGGGTGATCGTTGCCCAGCAGATCGAACACTTGCAGCAGCGTCTTGTGCGGCAGGCCATCGGAGTAGCTGCGGTTGCGGATGAACAGCTTGAGCAGGCCGTCCAGTGCTGCATCGTACTGCTGACGCGACAGTTGCAGGATCGCCAGCTGATGGGAGGCTTCGTCGTCTTGCGGATTCTGCGCCAGGCGCGTCTTCAACTCGGCGGCCTCGGGCAGCGAGGCGGCTTCGGCGAGGAAGGTCAACTGCGCGCGGGCACCGGCCAGTTCGGCCTTGTGCGCATCGCTCTTGACCGCATCCAGCACCGCGCCGGCTTCGCTCAACTCGCCGCGCTCGGCCAGGCAGCGCGCGTACAGGATCAACGCCGCGGCGTTGGTGTTGTCTTCGCCCAGCAAACCCTTGAGCACCGCTTCCGCGTCGGCAAAGCGGCTGTCGGCGAACAGCTCCTGCGCCTGCTTGAGCGGATCGGCGGCCGGCGGTGGTGGCATCACGACGTGCTGATCCAGCAGCTTGCGGATTTCCGACTCGGGCTGCGCTCCGGCGAAGCCATCGACCGGTTGGCCGTCCTTGAACAACACCACGGTCGGCAGACTGCGAATGCCGAAGCGGGCCACGATGTCCTGCTCGATGTCGCAGTTGACCTTGGCCAGCAGCAATTCGCCCTGGTAGCTCTCGGTAATCTGCTCAAGCAGCGGCATCAGCACCTTGCACGGTGCGCACCACTCGGCCCAGAAATCCACCAGCACGGGCTGGTCGAATGACTTCTCGATCACCAGTTGATCGAAGGTCGCGGCGGTTGCTTCGAAAATGTAAGCAGTGTCCTGGCTCATTACGCGTCTCGCAGAATCTGAATGGCATCAACTATAAAGCCCGCGAGGCTTTGCTGAAAGCGATGCCGAGTGTAGCAGGGCGTTTGCCTGCGACAAGGCTGGTACAGACGCAACAGGGCCACGTAGGAACGGACTTGTCCGCGAAGCGGTTGGTGCTTATGCAACAGGGCCATGTAGGAGCGGAGATGATGTATTCAGCGGGTTGCGTGATAAAGACTCACATCCCGAAACTCGTGAGGCTCGGCCAGGTCGGGCAGGGTGTGGGCGTGAAGCATCGCCAGGCGTCGGTAGGCCGGATGCTTGAAATCGCGCACCCGCGAATCGGCCACCAGCGCTTGCCGACCGCGAGTGAGGAACTGGTCGAGCAGTGGCAGGTTGGCCCGGTCGTAAAGCACATCGGCGACCAGAATCAGGTCGAAGCGGTCAGCCTCGGTGAAGAAGTCCGTCGAGTAACCCAGCGTCACGCGGTTGAGCTTGGCGTTGGCGCGGCAGGCGGCAATGGCAAGCGGGTCCAGATCACACGCCACCACCTCTGCCGCTCCGGCACGCAGCGCGGCAATACCTGCCACGCCCGAACCCGCGCCGAAATCCAGCACACGGCGGCCGGCGACCCACTCTGGATGCTGAGCGAGGAATCGCGCCAGGGCCAATCCGCTCGCCCAGCAGAAACTCCAGTAAGGCGGTTCGTCGAGAATGCGCCGGGTCTCATCGGGACTGAAAGCCCGGTCCATGTTGTGGGCATCGATCAGCCACAATTTCAGGTCCGTTCCCGGCAGCTCGGTAGCCACCAGGCGCGCGTCGCCCAGCAGTTCACTGAGAGCGTGCTGAAGCTGTGGCGCAGCGGTCACGGTGCGCTAACGAACTGCAGCGGTCCGAGTGCCTGGGTGGTCGCCTGCTGAATGCGCATCGACGGCAAATGCAGGATCAGTTGCCCGGACTTGCTGGCGCGGCCCCGCAACTCGACCGCTCCGCTGGCTGGAAACGCTTCAGGGTTGAAGCGCAACTGGAAGGGCAGCGACTGACCGTTGCCTTGCAGCGTGGTGCTGGTAAGCAGTTTTTGCGGTCGGCCACGTTCATCGACCACCAGCATGGCCATTTCCACTTCGGCACCGGCAGGCACGCCGAGCAGTTGGCCGCTGATTTCACGCTGGTAGGGTTGCAGCGGACCTGGGCCTGCCGGGACCTTGAGCACCGGTGCGGCAGGTTTGGCTGCTACGGGTGGCGGCGTATCGTTGCTGCTGCAGGCGGCCAGCAGGCCGAACAGACCTAGCAGAACAAGGGGGCGTAGCGTCATGAGAGCTCCACAGAACAAAAAACGAAAGGCTGAGTGACGCCAGAGATGCAGTATTACCGAGCCCGGGTAATTTCACACCGCTTCGATGCGCGTTTATATACCGCAAAGCCCAAGTCTTGTCTTGCGAGCGGGATGCGCTACCATGACGCTCCTCATTTTTTGTTGCCTGCCACCATGCACTGTCCCTTCTGCGGTGCCAATGACACCAAAGTCATCGACTCCCGCCTTGTCGCCGAAGGCGAACAGGTACGTCGCCGTCGCGAATGCCTGGCTTGCGGTGAGCGCTTCACCACGTTCGAAACCGCCGAGCTGGTATTGCCCCGCCTGATCAAACAGGACGGCAGCCGTCAGCCGTTCGACGAAGAAAAGCTACGCGCCGGCATGCAGCGCGCCCTGGAAAAACGCCCGGTCAGCGTCGAGCGCCTGGAAGCGGCGCTGGTGCACATCAAGCACAAGCTGCGGGCCACCGGCGAACGGGAAGTCAAATCCCTGGTGGTGGGTGAACTGGTCATGACCGAGCTGCAAAAGCTCGACGAAGTGGCTTACATCCGTTTCGCTTCGGTCTATCGCCGCTTTCAGGATCTCAACGAGTTTCGTGAAGAGATCGAGCGGCTGGCTCGTGAGCCGGGCAAGGAATGAACGGTTCGCTGACCGAGCAAGGCGCTCTCGACGTCCATTACATGGCGCGGGCGCTGGAGCTGGCGCGCAAGGGTATCTACTCCGCGCACCCGAATCCGCGGGTCGGCTGCGTCATCGTGCGCGGCGGCCGTATCGTCGGTGAAGGCTGGCATGCGCGGGCCGGTGAGCCACATGCCGAGGTTCATGCCCTGCGTCAGGCCGGCGACAAAGCCCGTGGCGCGACCGCTTACGTCACTCTCGAACCCTGCAGTCACCACGGGCGCACGCCACCGTGCGCCGACGCGCTGGTCAATGCCGGGCTTGGCCGGGTCGTCGCCGCCATGCAGGACCCCAATCCCGAAGTAGCGGGGCGTGGTCTGCTGAGGCTGATGAGCGCCGGGATCGTCACCCAGAGTGGCGTGCTGGAAGCCGAAGCGCGGGCGTTGAACAAAGGTTTTCTGAAGCGCATGGAAAAGGGCCTGCCTTACGTGCGGGTCAAGCTGGCGATGAGCCTGGACGGTCGCACGGCCATGGCCAGCGGCGAAAGCCAGTGGATCACCGGCCCCGAAGCGCGCTCCGCCGTGCAGCGCCTGCGCGCGCAGTCCAGCGTGGTGCTGACCGGCGCCGATACGGTGCTGGCCGATAACGCCCGGCTGACCGTTCGCCCTGACGAGCTGGGCCTCAACGCCGAGCTGACCGCTCTTGCGGCCCTGCGTCCGCCGCTGCGGGTGTTGATCGATGGTCGCCTGCGCGTGCCGCTCGACGCGCCGTTTTTCCAGTCGGGCTCGACGCTGGTGGCCACCCAGGCCGCCGCTTCTGCGCGTAGCCGTTATCAGGATGAGGGCCATGAAATCCTGGCGCTGGCCGACAGCTCGGGTCATGTGGATCTGCACAAGTTGCTGCTGGAGCTGGCCTCCCGCGGCGCCAACGATGTGCTGGTGGAGGCCGGGCCGCGTCTGGCCGGCGCCTTCACTCGCCAGGGGCTGGTGGACGAGTTCCAGATATTCATCGCCGGCAAGTTTCTCGGTTCCTCGGCACGACCGCTGCTCGATCTGCCGCTGGCGCAGATGAGCGAGGCGCTGGAACTGAACATCGTAGAAATGCGCGCCGTGGGCAATGACTGGCGAGTCATCGCTCTCCCAGTCAGCGCGTCCGGCGTATAATTCCCGGCTTTCGCCTAGCGCGCAGGCCTTGTTCTCCTGGAGGACCCATGTTTACCGGCATTATCGAATCCATCGGCAGCATCCGCGCCCTGACTCCCAAAGGCGGCGACGTCCGCGTCCACGTGGCCACCGGCAAACTCGACTTGAGCGACGTCAAGCTCGGCGACAGCATTGCGGTCAACGGCGTGTGCCTGACGGCGGTCGAACTGCCGGGTGATGGCTTCTGGGCCGATGTCAGCCGCGAAACCCTGGATGTCACCGCGTTCGTGGACCTCAAAGTCGGCAGCCCGGTCAATCTGGAAAAAGCCCTGACGCCGACCACTCGCCTGGGCGGCCATCTGGTCAGCGGCCATGTCGACGGGGTCGGCGAAGTGATCTCCCGCGAAGAAAATGCCCGCGCCATCCAGTTCCGCGTGCGCGCACCGCGCGAGCTGGCCAAGTACATTTCCCACAAGGGTTCGATCACTGTCGACGGCACCAGCCTGACCGTGAACGCCGTCAATGGCGCCGAGTTCGAGCTGACCATCGTGCCGCACACCCTGGCTGAAACCATCATGGCTGACTACCGTCCGGGCCGTAAGGTCAATCTGGAAGTGGACCTGCTGGCGCGCTATCTGGAGCGCCTGCTGATGGGCGACAAGGCGGCCGAGCCGACCAAGGGCGGGATCACCGAAAGCTTTCTGGCCGAAAACGGCTACCTCAAATCCTGAATTGAAGGGGGTGCCGAGTGGCGCTCAACACTGTCGAAGAACTGGTTGAAGACATCCGCCAGGGCAAGATGGTCATCCTGATGGATGACGAAGACCGCGAGAACGAAGGCGACCTGATCATGGCCGCCGAATGCGTGAAGCCGGAGCACATCAACTTCATGGCGCGCTACGCCCGTGGCCTGATCTGCATGCCCATGACCCGCGAGCGCTGCGAAGCCCTCAAGCTTCCGCTCATGGCGCCGCGCAATGGCTCCGGCTTTGGCACCAAGTTCACCGTCTCCATCGAAGCCGCCGAAGGTGTCACCACCGGCATCTCCGCCGCCGACCGCGCCCGTACCGTTCAGGCGGCTGCCGCCAGGGATGCGAAAGCCGAAGACATCGTCAGCCCGGGCCACATCTTTCCGTTGATGGCCCAGGCCGGCGGCACGCTGGCTCGCGCCGGTCACACTGAAGCCGCGTGCGACCTGGCGCGCATGGCCGGTTTCGAGCCAAGCGGCGTGATCTGTGAAGTGATGAACGACGACGGCACCATGTCCCGCCGCGCCGAACTCGAAGCCTTTGCGCTGGAGCACGACATCAAGATCGGCACCATTGCCGACCTGATTCACTACCGGATGATCCACGAACGTACCGTTCAGCGGATTGCCGAGCAGCCGCTGGACAGCGAACTGGGCAGTTTCAACCTGGTGACCTATCGCGATTCGGTCGAAGGCGATGTCCACCTGGCCCTCACTCTCGGCACCATCAGCGGCGACGAGCCGACCCTGGTCCGGGTGCATAACATGGACCCGTTGCGCGACCTGCTGATGGTCAACCAGCCCGGCCGCTGGAGTCTGCGGGCCGCGATGAGCGCGGTGTCCGAGGCTGGGAGCGGCGTCGTGCTGCTGCTCGGTCACCCTCTCGACGGCGACGTCCTGCTGGCGCATATTCGCGAAACCGCAGGCCAGTTGCCGATCAAGACGCCGACCACTTACAGCACCGTCGGTGCCGGCTCGCAGATCCTGCGCGACCTGGGCGTGCGCAAGATGCGGCTAATGAGTTCGCCAATGAAGTTCAATGCGATATCCGGTTTCGATCTGGAAGTTGTAGAATACGTGCCCTCCGAATAAATACCGGCAGGACCGGCCATGCGAGCGCCGAGTGTTCGCATGGTCCGGCCTGGCAGTTCCGATTCGTGGCCTAAACTCCCTCAAAGTCCGCCGCAGGCTGGCTTGCTCTTTAATACGAGACTCACCCGAATGACCTTGAAGACCATCGAAGGTACTTTCATCGCCCCCCAAGGCCGCTACGCCTTGGTAGTTGGCCGTTTCAACAGCTTCGTCGTGGAAAGCCTGGTAAGCGGTGCGGTGGATGCCCTCGTTCGCCATGGCGTGCGCGAGAGCGACATCACCATCATCCGCGCTCCGGGTGCGTTCGAACTTCCGCTGGTCGTGCAAAAAGTTGCCGAGCGCAAGGAATTCGCAGCCATCGTGGCACTGGGCGCAGTCATCCGTGGCGGCACCCCGCACTTCGAATACGTGGCCGGCGAGTGCGTCAAAGGCATTTCCCAGGTGGCGATGCAGTTCGGTGTTCCGGTTGCATTCGGCGTGTTGACGGTCGACTCGATCGAGCAGGCCATCGAGCGTTCCGGCACCAAGGCCGGCAACAAAGGCGCTGAAGCTGCCTTGTCTGCTGTTGAAATGGTCAGTCTGCTGTCGCAGCTGGAGGCCAAGTGATTTCCGACGATAGCGATCAGTTCAACCCGCGTGATGCCAAGTCGCCCGAGGCTGCCAAAGGCAAGAGCGCCAAGCGCCGCGAAGCGCGTCAGCTGGCGACCCAGGCTTTGTACCAGTGGCACATGGCGGGTCATTCGCTGAATGAAATCGAGGCGCAATTTCGCGTCGACAACGATTTCAGCAACGTCGACGGCGCCTATTTCCGTGAGCTGCTGCATGGCGTGGCCACCAACAAGACCGAGATCGATACCGCTCTGACGCCTTGCCTGGACCTGACCATCGACGAACTCGATCCGGTTGAACTGGCGGTTCTGCGCCTGTCCACGTTCGAGCTGCTCAAGCGCATCGACGTGCCTTACCGCGTTGTCATCAACGAAGGCATCGAGCTGGCTAAAGTCTACGGCTCCACCGATGGCCACAAGTTCGTCAACGGTGTGCTGGACAAGCTGGCTCCGCGTCTGCGCGAAGCTGAAGTGAAGGCTTACAAGCGCTAGGTCGCGCTGTCCTTCCATGGGCGAGTTCGAGCTGATCCGCAATTACTTCGCCGCCGCGCCCTGTGCGCAGGCTGGCGGAGACGTTGCACTGGGGATCGGCGACGACTGCGCCTTGCTGGCGCTGCCAGCCGGTGAGCAGTTGGCGATCTCCACCGATACCCTGGTTGCCGGGGTGCATTTCCCTCAGGTATGTGACCCGTTTCTGCTGGCCCAGCGGGCTCTGGCCGTATCTGCCAGCGATCTGGCTGCCATGGGTGCTCGTCCTGTCGGCTTTACTCTTGCTCTGACGCTTCCGGATGTCGATGCCGACTGGCTGCAGGCGTTCGCCCAGGGTTTGAACACGATGGCGCAAGCGTGCGAGCTGCGCTTGATCGGCGGCGACACCACGCGCGGGCCGCTCAGCCTGACACTTACCGTGTTCGGCGCGGTTCCGGCGGGGCTGGCCCTGACACGCGCCGGCGCACGTGAAGGCGACTTGCTGTGCGTGGGTGGCAATCTGGGTGAAGGCGCCGGTGCGCTGGCGCTGGTGCTGGAACAGCACACGGCGCAGGCGTCTGTCACTGATTTTCTGCTGGCTCGCTACTGGTCGCCGCAACCGCAACTGGCTTTAGGTCAGGCTTTGCGGGGCAAGGCCACGGCCGCGCTGGATATCTCCGACGGCCTGCTGGCGGACTGCGGGCATATTGCCAGGGCGTCGAATGTTCGGCTGGTCGTCGAGCGCGACAAACTGCCTTTGTCGGCGCAACTGCTAACGTTGTTCGACACTTGTGCCGCACAGCAAGCGGCGTTCAGTGGCGGCGACGATTATGTCCTGGCGTTTACATTGCGACACGAAGCGCTGGCCGGGCTGCTCGCGGCGGGCTGGCCGGTGCATGTGATTGGCCGCGTGGAAGCCGGGCAGGGCGTGGCGGTGGTCGACGCGGCCGGGTGCGACGTCACGCCGACGGCGCGCGGTTACCAGCATTTCGGAACGGCGCCTTGACACCGGGGCCGGCCCGACACATCGATTTTCACTATCACAATGGTCAATACTTCACGCTGAGCGTCTGTAGGAACCTGCTGTTACAATGCAGGCCTTGCCAGTCTTCATACTGATTAGGAGCACCCGGTGCCCGTCGTCTTTGTCGCCGCTTCCAAGCTGCCTACCCCTTTTGCGCAATTCACCATGCATGGCTTTCTTGAGTCGGCCACCGGCCGTGAGCACGTTGTCCTGAGTCTGGGTGATATAGCGGATGGTGCCCCTGTTCTTGGCCGCGTGCATTCCGAATGCCTTACTGGCGATGCGCTGTTCAGTCAGCGCTGCGATTGCGGTTCCCAGCTCGAAGCCGCTCTGCGCGCCATTGCCACCGAAGGTCGCGGCGTGCTGCTTTATCTGCGTCAGGAAGGTCGTGGCATTGGGCTGATGAACAAAATCCGCGCCTACGAATTGCAGGACGGTGGTGCCGATACCGTCGAAGCCAATGAACGTCTGGGTTTCGCCGCCGATCAGCGCGACTACGCCATCTGCCTGCCGATGTTGCAGCACCTGGGTGTCGAATCCCTGCGGCTGATGACCAACAATCCGCGCAAGGTAAAAGCCCTGACCGAGATGGGCATAAAAGTGGCTGAGCGCGTGCCGCTGCACACTGGCCAGAATCCGCATAACAAGCTGTACCTGGCGACCAAGGCCGGCAAGCTTGGGCACATGATGGGCAACGAGCATCAGAGCGAGGTCGACCCCGCGTGACACGCGGCCAGGTCCGGCGTCGGCTGGGAGTGGCCTGGTGGCAACTGCTGGGCCTGGCGCTTGCGCCGCTGTTGGTGGTGTGTGTGTTTTTTGATCTGGAGGAACCGCTCATCCCGATGCTGGCGATGCCGATATTCCTCGCCGGCATTGGCTCGATGTTTCTCAGTCTCAAGCCGTTTGGGGCCTACAAGCGGGCACTGAGTGCGACGGGTTCCGCACTGGGCACGACGGAAGAACTTCCGGCCTGGTTGAGGCTGGCGGCAGTGCGCCGAGTCGCTCTGCTGTATGCCGGGCTCCCCGCCTGGATCGCAGCATTCGCCGCTTTCATCGGACTGGAAGCAGTGCCAGTGTGGTTACTGGCGCTTTCGAGTGTGGTGCTGTTTTATCTCTACCGAGTTCCTCGGCAGCTGGGTTGACTGTGTCGCGCCCTATTCGCCAGCAAGACGGATCGCCGCCCGCTGGCGAAGAGTTCTGAGATCAATCAGCCGATCAACACCAGCCGCTCATTGATCGCCGCTTCGATACCGGCGGCATCCAGCCCGCATTCGGCCAGCATCTGTGCCGGCTTGGCATGTTCGACGTAGACGTCCGGCAAGCCCAGGTGCAGCACGGATTTCAGGATGTTTTCCCGAGCCAGGAACTCGCTGACCGCCGCACCGGCGCCGCCCATGATGGCGTTTTCTTCGAGGGTGACCAGCAGCTCGTGGTTGGCCGCTGCATCGCGCACCAGTGCTTCGTCCAACGGTTTGACGAAACGCATGTCGATAACAGTGGCATCGAGCTTTTCAGCCACCACCAGCGCATCGGTCAATTGCACACCAAACACCAGAATGGCGACACCCTGGCCTTCGCGACGGACAATGCCCTTGCCGATTTCCAGCGGGTCCAGACTCTCGTCGATGCTTGCGTTCGGGCCGGTGCCGCGCGGGTAGCGTACGGCAGCGGGACCAGCATGCAGGTAACCGGTGCTGAGCATCTTGCGCAACTCGTTCTCATCGCTCGGAGCCATG
Organism: Pseudomonas sp. v388; assembly: GCF_003935425.1. Lineage (GTDB taxonomy): Bacteria > Pseudomonadota > Gammaproteobacteria > Pseudomonadales > Pseudomonadaceae > Aquipseudomonas. The sequence continues at coordinate 360,926 of NZ_RHQN01000006.1, read as the reverse complement.
ATGACCATGCCGGGGATGCAGCGCAGGTACGACAAATCGAAACTGCCGGCGTGGGTCGGGCCGTCTTCCCCCACCAGACCGGCGCGGTCGATGGCGAACAGCACGTCCAGATTCTGGACCGCGACGTCGTGCACCAACTGGTCATAGCCGCGTTGCAGGAAGGTCGAGTAGATGGCAACCACTGGCTTGCTGCCCTCACAGGCCATGCCGGCTGCCAGGGTGACAGCGTGTTGCTCGGCGATCGCGACGTCGAAGTAACGCTTGGGAAAGCGCTCGCTGAACGCCACCAGGTCCGAACCTTCCTTCATGGCAGGCGTGATGCCGACCAGTCGAGCGTCGGCCTTGGCCATGTCGCACAGCCACTGGCCGAACACCGCAGAATACTTCGGGCCACCGGCTTTTTTCGGGGCCGCCACCGGCGCGTCGAGGGGTTCCAGCTTGGTGATGGCGTGGTAGCCGATCGGATCGACTTCCGCCGGCGCGAAGCCTTTGCCTTTCTTGGTCACCACGTGCAGGAACTGCGGCCCCTTGAGATCGCGCATGTTGCGCAGCGTGGCAATGAGCGTCGGCAGGTCGTGGCCGTCGATAGGGCCAATGTAGTTCCAGCCCAGTTCTTCGAACAGCGTGCCGGGAACCAGCATGCCTTTGGCATATTCCTCGGTGCGACGGGCAATTTCCCAGGCACCGGGCAGCCGCGACAGCACCTTCTTGCTGCCTTCACGCATGCTGCTGTAGGTGCGGCTGGAAAGGATCTTGGCCAGATAATTCGACAGTCCGCCCACGTTGCGCGAAATCGACATGTCGTTGTCGTTGAGGATCACCAGCATGTCGGCGGCGACTTCCGGCGCATGGTTGAGCGCCTCGAAGGCCATGCCGGCGGTCAGCGCACCGTCACCGATCACGGCGATGGACTTGCGTTCGCTGCCCTGCAATCGCGCGGCGATCGCCATGCCGAGGGCGGCGCTGATCGAGGTGCTGGAGTGTCCAACGCCGAACGTGTCGTACTCGCTCTCGCTACGGCGCGGGAACGCCGCGACACCGTCCTTCTGGCGCAGTGTCGGCATCCGATCGCGGCGGCCGGTGAGGATCTTGTGCGGATAGGCTTGATGGCCAACGTCCCACACCAGACGGTCATCCGGGGTGTCGAACACGTAGTGCAGAGCGATGGTCAGCTCGATGACGCCGAGGCCGGCACCGAAATGCCCTCCTGTCTGGCCAACGGAGTAGAGGAGTTCCAGGCGCAGTTCATCGGCCAGGGTCTCCAGCTCGGCTTCGCCCAGGCGGCGCAGCCCGTCCGGCGTATTTGCGCGGTCGAGCAACGGCGTAATCGGGCGCTCGCGGGGAATCTCTTTGAACGTCGTGGGCATCAGGCGAATCGTTATAAGTAAAAGAGGCGGCAGTTTACCTTATGCATCGTAAGCTGCCCATGAACCGCGTCAGTACAACGCGCGGGGAGTATCAAGGGTGCAATGTCTGTGACAGGACGGAAGCCGGTTGATTCATCCTGTCTCCGGCAACGGGTCATGATCAGTTACGGCGCTCGACGATATAGCGCGCCAGCTGGCGTAAAGGTTCCGCAGCTTCGTCAAAGGCACTCAGGGCATGCAGCGCCTGATCACGCAATTCCACAGCATAGTCTTTGGCGGCAGCCAGGCCCAGCAACGCCGGGTAGGTTGGCTTGTCGCGTGCGATGTCCGCTCCCTGACGCTTGCCCAGGGTTGCAGTGTCGCTTTCCACATCGAGGATATCGTCCTGCACCTGAAACGCCAGGCCCACGGCGCGGGCGTAAACCTGCAAGGCTTCCAGGCGGATCGGGTCTGCCCGTCCGCTGGCCAGGGCGCCCAGGCGCACACTGGCCTCGATCAGCGCGCCGGTCTTGTGCCGATGCATGTATTCGAGCGCGGTCTGATCCAGCTTGACGCCGACCGAGCCAAGGTCGATGGCCTGACCGCCCACCATGCCGGCCGGTCCGGCGGCTTGCGCCAAGGCGTGCACCATCGCCAGCCGGGTTTCGGCGTCGCGGGAGCTCAGATTCGGGTCGAGCAGGGCACTGAAGGCCATGCTCTGCAGCCCGTCGCCCGCCAGAATCGCGCAAGCCTCATCGAACGCCTTGTGGGTCGTGGGCTGGCCGCGACGCAGATCGTCGTCGTCCATGGCCGGTAGATCGTCATGAACCAGCGAGTAGGCATGAATCAGTTCCACCGCGCAGGCCGCACCATTGGCGTCCTCGGCGACGCCGCCCAGCGCCTCGCATGCCGCATAGGCCAGCAACGGGCGAACGCGCTTGCCGCCATTCATCACGCTGTAGCGCATGGCGTCATAGAGACGATCGAGTTCCGGGCTGGGAGCTGTGAACAAACCATCGAGCGCTGCATTGACACGGTTCTGGCTCAGGGCCTGATAGCTTGCAATCATTCGGGTTGTTCCGCGTCGAAAGGCTCTTCGGCCAGCTCGCCGTCGCGCTCCAGCAGCACCTGAACCTTCTGCTCGGCCTGCGCCAGCGCGTTCTGGCAATCGCGGGTCAGGCGCACGCCTTGCTCGAAAGCGGTCAGGGAGTCTTCCAGCGACAGCTCGCCGTTCTCCAGACGCTCCACCAGCGTTTGCAGATCAGCGAGGGACTGTTCGAAATCCAGTGCAGGTTTCTTGCGGGCCATGGGGGCAATTCCGGTAGAGACTAAACCGCGCGACACTAGCAGAGCCAAGGCTTTGGGGCAAACGACGACTAGCGTGCTGCCGCCGCCGCGAAGCCTTGCTGCAGGTCGGCGATCAAGTCTAGCGGGCTTTCCAGCCCGATCTGCAGGCGCAACATGGGTCCGTAACGATTTGTAAGGCCGTGATGTTCCACTTCGGTGACCAGGCTCTCGAAACCACCCCACGAATAGCCGATGCCAAACAGCTTCAGCGCGCCGACGAAACGGTCCAGCACCTCTCGTTCGCTGGTTTTGAACTCGAAGCTGAGCAAGCCGTTGCAACCATGGAAGTCACGCTTCCAGAGAGCGTGCCCAGGGTGGCTTGGCAATGCCGGGTACAACACCCGCGCGACCTGATCCTGGGCCTGCAGCCATTCAGCCACCAGCATCGCATGACGCTCATGCATGTCCATGCGTGCGGCGAGGCTGCGGGCGCCGCGCAGTACCAGATAGGCATCGTCCGGGCTCACGGTATTGCCGACGGCGGTGCCCATGGCTTTGAGCACCGGCCAATGGGTTTCGGTGGTGCTGACGCTGCCCATCATCACATCCGAATGGCCGGCGATATATTTGGTCAGCGCCATCAGCGAGATATCCGCGCCCAGTTCCAGCGGCTTGAACAGCACACCTGAGCCCCAGGAGTTGTCCACAGCCAGGAGCAAATCTCGCGACTTGCACAGGCGCGACAGCGCGGGCAGGTCGCACATGGTGTAGGTCTGTGAGCCCGGTACCTCGGCGTAGATCATGCGGGTGTTGGGTTTGAGCAGTGTTTCGATGTCGCTGCCATCGGCCGTGTAGTAGTCGAATTCGATGGCGAAAGCAGTCAGCATCGTACGCGCCAGGCGCCGTACCGGCCCGTATACCGAATCAGTGATCAGAACATGATCTCCAGGGCGCAGGAAGGCCTGAAACATTTGCGCAACCGCCGCCAGACCTGTCGGGTACAGGCAGGTGCCGTGGGCGCTTTCCAGTTCGGTGATCAGATCCTGCAAGGCGAACGCCGTCGGGTTGCCGTTGGCGCCGTAGGTCAGTGACCGCTGCGGGCCTGCGGTCCGCGCTTCGGCTTGCCGCAAACTCTCCAGACTGTCGAACAGCACCGTGCTGAGGCGAACCACCGGCGGGTTGACCGCCAGCCCAGGCCCGCTGCTGGCGCTACGGCCGAGTTGCGACAGAGCGGTGTGAGCGCGGGGATCTTTGTCTTGGGGCATGGGCGGCTCCGGCTGTGCAAAGGCTGTCAGGCAGGTGAGAAGGAAGCAAGCGTAAGGCATCTGCGCCGCTTTTACTCCTGCGCCGTGTTCAAGGCGTAGAACTCATGCAGCTTGGCCTGCAGCAGTTCCTTGTCCGGCAGCCGTGTCTGGTACTCGGCGATCAGTGCAGGCGACAGCGAACGGTTGAGCGCGAATTCCACCACTTCGTCTTCCTTGCTGGCGCACAGCAGCACGCCGATGGCCGGGTTTTCATGAGGCTTGCGTTCGGTCTGGTCCAGCGCTTCGAGATAGAAGCCCAGTTTCCCGAGGTATTCGGGCTCGAAACGGCCCACTTTGAGTTCGATAGCGATCAGGCAATTGAGCCCACGATGGAAGAACAACAAATCCAGCGCAAAATCCCTGCCGCCGACCTGTACAGGGTATTCGGAACCAACAAAGCAGAAATCCCGGCCCAGTTCGTTCAGGAAATCCTTGAGGCGATGCAACAGCCCTCGATGCAGATCGGCTTCGGCGTGGCCGGTGGGCAGATCCAGAAACTCCACCATGTAGGCATCACGAAACACCTCGAGCGCCGACGGCCGCGTTTGCTTGAGCACCGCCGAGGCGCGCACGGGCTGGGTGACGCTGCGCTCGAACAGGGCCGCCTTGAACTGGCGTTCCAGTTCGCGGCTTGACCATTTTTCCTGAATCGCCATGCGCATATAAAACTCACGCTCTTCCGGCCGTTTGCTCTGTCCGACGATGATCAGATGGTGGGTCCATGGCAATTGTGTCAGCACTGCTGACACTTTCTCGTCGCCACGATAAGTCTCGTAGAATTGCCGCATGCGGAACAGGTTGCGACGGGTAAACCCCCGCAATCCCGGTTGTGTGTAAGCCAGGTGCTCGGCCAGTTGGGCGACAACCGCGTCCCCCCATTCAGCGTTCTCGATCTTGCGGCTATGTAGCCGCCAACCTGCCAGTACAGCTCGATCAAGTGAGTATTGACCGCTTGCACCGCTCGCTGTCGAGCGCTGTGGATCAAGGCAATTACTTCATCGAAGCGATTGAGTTGAGGTTCGTCAGCCATGGAAACGCGTCCGTCAGAGAGGAGGCGACCATTTTATTCCTCTCTGTTTTCACTGGATCGGTAGATATGTATCGCTTTTACGACCTGTTGTATCCATGCGTTGAAACATCTTGCTTGGAACCCACGGCCTTTGGGTCTTCAACATACCTCGACAGCAAGCTGGCTACGAGGTCGCGAATAGGCAGGGGCATACGGCGAAAACGATCGAAATGGCAGGCATTAAAAAGCCGGCTTGTGGCCGGCTTCTCAAGGACGGTCTTGGTTTATTTTTGGTAAACCGCAATCGCCTTTAACAGGTGCATCCGCAAGGGACGCCGGAAAAGAACAGGGCAAATGTGTCGTTCGCCGTGTTTGGCATCGGGGCGGGGCGCCGATGCCGTGGGTGGGCAGAGGATACTGGGGTTTTTCCAGGATGCCCAGTATTGAAGTGGTTTGTAACATTTGCTGGCGCAGGGTCAGCGCAGCAGCAGGGTGTTGCGGCGCTGGTTGAAGGTTGACCACCAGAAGACCCAGCCCAGCATGTTCAGGTGTTGTTGCTCCATTTCCTGAGCGGTAAACAGCTCGTCCGGGTATTCGCTATGGTTGTGACTGCGCAGGCGCAGGCCACCGTTGGGCAGGCGATAGACGTAGCGCACGCGCAGGATGCCGCCGTGCTCAAGTGCGTACATTTCCCCGTCGATGACCTGGGTCTGGCTACGGTCCACGGCCAGCAATGAGCCGTCCTGGATTTTGTCGGCCATGCTGCTGCCGACCATTACCACGCACAAGCAGTTTTTCGGGTCGATGCCCAGGGTTTGCAGCGGCTGCAGAGGCAGGCGGATTTTCTGGCCGGGGGCTTCGGTCAGTACGGTTCTTCCGGCACCGGGTGTGGATTCCACTTCCTTGAATATCTGGATTTCCACGTCGCCGCGCGCCAGATGGCGACCTTGGTGGATGGCGACCTGAGTATCGCCGCCGGTGTTTTCGTTGGCCGGGTCTGTCGGGTGCTTGGGGCCTTCGCCCGTTCGCAGCCAGCGAGCGTTGACGGTCAACAGTTCAGCCACCTCATCGAGCCGCGCCATGGGCACGCCGCGCTTGAACCAGTTGTTCACGTGCTGCGGCGTGATCTTGCGATTGGCCGCAAAATCCGTCGCGCTGAGATGGCACTCCCGCAGGAGGATGCGTAGTCGATCACCTGATGTATTCATGGACCGAATTTTACGGAGGCAGCGAGCCCGTTTAAATGAACGAGGCGTTCAAAGCGGCGGTGTCTTTCGTGGGCACGGTTTAGCGGACTACAGAGAAGGCGAATCTCGTGTAGGCAGTTTCCTGAATTTTCATTTCACAGCAGACATGTCTGTGGGCGTGGGCGCGGTGTTGCCGTAGTAACGCAGTGTTTATTCAGCGTTGCGACTGCCGGCGGATGCAAACGCATTTTTAATCGTGAAGGGATGGATGGCGGCAGGCGCAGGTAAACGCTGTTCTTCGTTCAGGGTGCCGCGCGGGGGATGGTGCGGAGGTGAGCGGGGCGTTGCAGGACACCTGGGGTCAGGCATCCCGAACGGTAAAACCGGGAATCAGCCTTTGTAGGCTTCAACCGATTTCAGGATCTCGGCGCGGGCCGCTTCAGCGTCGCCCCAACCTTCGATCTTCACCCATTTGCCTTTCTCGAGATCCTTGTAGTTCTCGAAGAAGTGCTTGATCTGCTCCAGCAACAGTGGAGGCAGGTCGGTGTACTCTTTCACGTCGACGTACAGCTGCGACAGCTTGTCGTGTGGAACTGCGATGACTTTGGCGTCGCCGCCGCCGTCGTCGGTCATGTTCAGGATGCCGACCGGACGAGCGCGGATCACCGAGCCTGGAGCGACCGGGTAAGGGGTCACGACCAGCACGTCGAGCGGGTCGCCGTCGTCAGCCAGAGTGTTGGGGATGAAACCGTAGTTGGCCGGGTAGAACATCGGGGTGGCCATGAAACGGTCAACGAACAGGCAATCGGATTCTTTGTCGATTTCGTACTTGATCGGCGCGTGGTTGGCCGGGATTTCGATCGCGACGTAGATGTCGTTCGGCAGGTCTTTGCCCGCAGGAATCTTGCTGTAGCTCATTGGGCATTGCCCCCATAGTTGACCAGACAAAGATTGGCGCTAACCGCCAAAAAGTGGCCCGGATTATAGGCATATTCCGTCGGTGATGCCACGCACCGCGTTGGCTCAGTGCTGGCCCTGATGATGGCTCGGGTCGTGGCCGGCGTAGTCCGGATCGACTTGCTGCAAGGCATGCAGTCGGGCCAGCGTGTCCTGTCGATAGAACGCCCGCAGCTGCTGGTAAACCCTGGGGTAGGCGTCGTGCAGCAGGTCCGGCGCGCTGAAGAAGTATTCGCTGGTCACGGCGAAGAATTCGGCCGGATCTTCGGCGGCGTAAGGATCGATGACGGTTTCGACGTCGGGATGGGCGTCCAGTTGATGGTTGAGATCGTCGAAGGCAGCCTGCATCACGCTGGCCCATTCGGTGATCTTCATATCGCTGTGCAGCGGCGGCAGGCCGTTGGCGTCGCCGTTGAGCATGTCGAGCTTGTGCGCCAGTTCGTGGATCACCAGGTTGTAGGCGTCCCAGCCTCCGCTGGACAAGACGCCCGGCCAGGCGAGGATCACCGGCCCCTGCAGCCAGGCTTCACCGCTGTGCTCGCCGTCCCACTCATGCTCGACGCCGCTGGCATCGCGGTAGCGTTGCGGGCTGCGGAAGTCGTCAGGGTAGAGCACGATTTCATGAAAACCCTGATACCAGTCGAGGTCCTCCAGGCCAAGCAGCGGCAATTGAGCCTGGGCCGCGAGAAACAGCCGCTGCTCGTCGTCCAGCTCCACGCCGGGCAGCGCGGTGAGGTGCTTGTCATGCAGGAAAAGCACGCACGCATCACGCAGCCGCGCGAGCTGCTCATCGCTCAGGCCATCCAGCATCGGCAGGCGCTGGCGAATCCTGCGCCACAGCTCAGGGGCGACCGGATTCCTCGCCAGCATCCGTTGCCGGCGCCAGGTGCGCAGCGACCACATATTTCAGAGCACGTCGACGGAGCGGCTGGTGCGGCTGCGGATCACGCCGATGATCATCGGCAGCAACGACAGCAGGATGATGACCAGCACCAGCAAGGTCAGGTTCTGCTTGATGAAGGGCACGTTGCCGAAAAAGAACCCCAGGGTCACGAGGCTGCCGACCCACAGGATTGAACCCAGCACACTGAACATCAGGAAACGCGGGTAGTTCATCCGCCCGACGCCTGCCACGAATGGTGCGAAGGTGCGGATGATCGGCAGGAAGCGCGCCAGGGTCACGGTCTTGCCGCCATGTCGGGAGTAGAAGTCGTGGGTGCGCAGCAGGTAATCGCGGCGGAAGATTTTCGACTGAGGGTTGTTGAACAGTTTCTCCCCGATGGTGCGCCCGACGACGTAGTTGGTGCTGTCACCAAGGATCGCCGCCAGCATCAGCAGGCCGGCCAGCAGTACCGGGTCCATGCCGCCGCCCGCGGCCACTGCGCCGGCGATGAACAGCAACGAATCGCCCGGCAGGAAAGGCATGACCACCAGCCCGGTTTCGCAAAAGATCACCATGAACAGGATCGCGTAGATCCACGGGCCGTAGTTGGTCACCAGCAGGTCGAGGTAGACGTCGAGATGCAGGATGAGGTCGAGCGGGTTGAAATCCATTGGCACACCTGAGGCGATAACCCGGAGCCGGGTCGCGAGCGGAAAATACGACTGGTCGATACGCGCGGCATTATAGAGGGGAAATGCCGGTCGGGTGTGCGCCGGTTGTGGTGGGAAGCGGCTGCTCCGTTGCGTCAGCAGCCGCCGATGGCTCAGTTGATCGGCAGGACGTAGTTCTTGAATTGGGTATCTTCCTTGAAGCCGATGGACTCGTAGACCTTCTGAGCGATCTCGTTGCTGCTGCTGGTGGCAACCCGCATGCGAATCGCGTGGGTTTCCTTGGCCATTTTCTTGGCATGCTTCATCAAGTGATCGGCCACCAGCTGGCGACGGGACTCTTCGATGACGTAGATGTCATTGAGGATCCACACGCGCTTGAGCGAAAGCGAGGAAAAGCTGGGATACAACTGGCAGAACCCCAGGACTTTCCGGTCGTCATCCTTGGCAAGCGCCAGATAGATGACCGATTCATCCCGGCGCAGGCGTTTTTCCAGAAAATCCCGGGAGGCTTCCGGGTACGAGAGTTCACCGTAGAACTCACGGTATTTGATGAACAGAGGGGTCAGCAGGTCCAGATGTTCAAGCGTGGCTTTGATGATCCGCATGTTGGGCCTCAACTTCACTATGGGGGCTGTTCACTGCGCGCCGGGCGATTCGATGCTGGCCGACCGGGTTAGAAAGCGCAATCTAAAGCACGTCGGCAGGCCCGTTGAGCAGGAAATTTCCTTTTTTGACGGCTGCGGTGTCCGGTTCAATGGTCTTCATTTCGGCTTCGTCCTTGAGATGTACGCCGGAAAGCTGCCTGCGGCAGGCTTCACGCATCAGATACAGCAGACGATGCGCGGCCATTGCGTAGCTCAAGCCTTCCAGCCTGATGTTGGAAATGCAGTTGCGATGAGCATCGTTCAGGCCCACTTTGGGCGAGTAGGTGAAGTATAGACCCAGGCTGTCGGGCGAACTCAGGCCTGGCCGTTCGCCAATCAGGATCACCACCATCCTGGCGCCCAGCAACTGGCCGACCTCATCGGCAACCGCTACCCGGCCCTGCTCGACCAGCACGATCGGGGACAGGCTCCAGCCATCGGCCGCTGCCTGTTCCCGCACATGCAGGAGAAACGGCACGGCATGGCGGTGCACGGCCAGCGCGGACAGCCCATCGGCGATGACGACGGCCAGATCGCAGCCACCGGGGTGGGTGTCGGCGTGGTCACGCAGCTGGCGAGCGGAATCATCATTGAGGCGCCGCCCCAGATCGGGGCGCTGAAGATAATTGTCGCGATCCGCTGCCGCACTGTGCAGCAGCAGGGTTTCCTGACCTTGTTCTGCAAGTTGCGCGCTGATTGCGGCGTGATCGAATGCCAGATGCACGGCGTCACGCGCTTGCGCGTGGGCGAGCTGGAAGTCCAGTTGCGCGGTGGTCGGCAGGCTGGTGCCGGTACGGCCCAGAGCGATGCGCGCGGGCGTCAGGCGCCTCAACGCCTGCCACGGATTGGCGGGCAGGCCGAGGGTGTCGTTGTCGTTTTCCGGAATTTCACTCATGCGATATGCCCCAACGCCTGGCGAAAGGCCGGTGGCAGGCTGTCGCCAAAGCGCACATGGCCGTCCGCCTGGGTGAAGATGCCCATTTTTTCCAGCCAGGCCTCGTACTCGGGTGCCGCTCGCAGGCCCAGTGTTTGTCGCGCGTAGAGCGCGTCGTGAAAGGACGTGGTCTGGTAATTGAGCATGATGTCGTCGGAGCCCGGAATGCCCATGATGAAGTTAATCCCGGCCACGCCCAGCAGCGTCAGCAGCGTGTCCATGTCGTCCTGATCGGCTTCGGCATGGTTGGTGTAGCAGATGTCGCAACCCATCGGCACGCCCAGCAACTTGCCGCAGAAATGATCTTCAAGGCCGGCGCGGATGATCTGCTTGCCGTTGTACAGGTATTCCGGGCCGATGAAGCCGACCACGGTGTTGACCAGAAACGGTTTGAACTGCCGCGCGACACCGTAAGCGCGGGCCTCGCAGGTCTGCTGATCCACGCCGTGATGGGCATTGGCCGACAGCGCGCTGCCCTGGCCGGTCTCGAAGTACATCAGGTTGCGGCCCAACGTTCCGCGGTTGAGGCTCAGGCCCGCATCATAGCCTTCCTGCAACAGTTGCAGATTGATGCCGAAACTGGCGTTTGCCGCTTCGGTGCCGGTGATCGACTGGAACACCAGGTCCACCGGCACGCCGCGATTGATGACCTCGATGGACGTGGTGACGTGGGTCAGCACGCAGGATTGAGTCGGGATTTCATAACGCTGAACGATGGCGTCGAGCATTTCCAGCAGCGCAACGATCGACGAGGTGCTGTCGGTTGCGGGATTGATGCCGATCATGGCATCGCCGTTCCCGTACAGCAGGCCATCGAGGATGCTGGCCGCGATGCCGGACGGGTCGTCGGTCGGATGATTGGGCTGCAAGCGCGTCGACAGGCGCCCGCGCAGGCCGACGGTGTTGCGAAAGCTGGTCACGACGCGGATTTTCTGTGCGACCAGTACCAGATCCTGTACACGCATGATCTTGGAAACCGCCGCAGCCATCTCCGGCGTCAGGCCCGGCGCCAGAGCACCCAGGCTGGCTTCGTCCGCGCTGTTGCTGAGCAGCCAGTCGCGAAAACCGCCTACCGTGAGGTGGCTGACCGGCGCGAATGCCTGGGCGTCATGGGTGTCGAGAATCAGCCGGGTGACTTCGTCGCTTTCATACGGAATCAGGGCTTCCTGAAGGAAATGCTTGAGAGGAATATCGGCCAGCGCCATTTGCGCCGCAACCCGTTCAGCATCGCTCTGCGCTGCGACGCCGGCCAGAAAGTCGCCCGAGCGGGCGGGACTGGCCTTGGCCATGACATCCTTGAGGCTGTCGAATCGGTAGGTTTGCACACCCACTGCGCGGGAAAAGCTTGCCATTCAAATCCTCCATGAAGGTTTATGGGCATTCACGCAAGCAATTAGTACGCCATACCCTCGTGGGAGCGGGCTTGTCCGCGAAGAGGTCGGCTCAGCTGACCCATGTTTTGTCAGCCAAGCCCCTTCGCGCACAAGCGGATCGCCGCCCGGTCCGCTCCCACTGGTTCCGCTCCTACAGGGTTAGCTTAGAAGAACCCCAACGGATTGATGTCGTAGCTCACCAGCAGGTTCTTGGTCTGTTGATAGTGCTCCAGCGCGATCTTGTGGGTTTCGCGGCCGACACCGGACTTTTTGTAACCGCCAAACGCCGCATGCGCGGGGTAGAGGTGGTAGCAATTGGTCCACACGCGGCCAGCCTTGATTGCCCGGCCCACGCGGTAAGCGCGGTTGATGTCGCGGGTCCAGACGCCGGCGCCGAGGCCGAATTCAGTGTCATTGGCAATCGCCAGGGCTTCGGCTTCGTCCCTGAAGGTCGTGACGCTGACCACCGGGCCGAAGATTTCTTCCTGGAACACCCGCATCTTGTTGTTGCCCTTGAGCAGGGTTGGCTGAATGTAATAGCCGGTGGCCAAATTGCCTTCCAGCGCCTCGACCTTACCGCCGGTCAGCAATTCGGCGCCTTCATTTTTGGCGATGTCCAGATACGAGAGGATCTTGTCGAATTGTTGCTGCGAGGCTTGCGCGCCAACCATGGTGTCGGTGTCCAGCGGGTCGCCACGCTTGATCTTCTCGATCTTGGCCATCACCGCTTCCATGAACTGCGGATAGATCGATTCCTGAACCAGCGCCCGCGAAGGGCAGGTGCACACTTCGCCTTGATTGAAGAACGCCAGCACCAGCCCTTCGGCGGCCTTTTCGATGAACTCCGGCTCGGCGCTCATGATGTCTTCAAAGAAAATGTTCGGTGACTTGCCGCCCAGCTCCACGGTGGACGGAATGATGTTGTCCGCCGCCAGTTTCATGATGTGCGAACCCACTGGCGTCGAGCCGGTGAAGGCAATCTTGGCGATGCGCTTGCTGCTGGCCAGCGCTTCACCGGCCTCTTTGCCGTAGCCCTGAACGATGTTCAACACGCCGGGCGGCAGCAGATCGCCGATAAGCTCAACCAGCACGCTGATGCCCAGCGGCGTCTGTTCAGCGGGCTTGAGCACCACGCAGTTGCCCGCCGCCAGCGCCGGGGCAAGTTTCCACGCGGCCATCAGGATCGGGAAATTCCACGGGATGATCTGGCCGACCACGCCCAGCGGCTCATGGATGTGATAGGCCACGGTGTTGCCGTCGATCTCGGCGGCGCTGCCTTCCTGGGCGCGCAGGGCACCGGCGAAGTAGCGGAAGTGGTCGGCGGCCAGGGGAATGTCGGCGTTCAGGGTTTCGCGAATCGCCTTGCCGTTGTCCCAGGTCTCGGTGATGGCCAGGGTTTCCAGATTGGCTTCGATGCGGTCGGCGATTTTCAGCAGGATCAGCGAGCGCGCCTGGGCCGAGGTCGAACCCCATTGCGCGGCTGCCGCGTGGGCAGCGTCCAGCGCCTTGTCGATGTCTTCGGCACTGGAACGGGGGAATTCGGCAATCGGCTTGCCGTTGACCGGCGAGGTATTGGTGAAGTATTCGCCTTTGACCGGGGCGACGAATTCGCCGCCGATGTAGTTACCGTAGCGCTCCTTGAAATTGACGATAGCGCCTTCGGTACCGGGATGTGCGTAACGCATGGTGATGTCTCCTGATTCTTGTTGGTGGAGGGAGTCTGTATCGTTCTCGCGTTTCAGATTCGGCAGGGAATACTCAAGCGTAGGTCATTTATGGGTTTCCCGACGCTTGAACTTTAGCCTCAGGCGTCTGGCCGCTTCGGCATCCTGCAATGATTTCCGGACAAACACCGGGTGCCATTTCACTGTCCCTGAGCTAACCTGCGCGCATGTTCTAAGAGGTAGTCATGCATATTCATATCCTTGGTATCTGCGGCACATTCATGGGTTCGCTGGCGGTGCTCGCCAAAGCGCTGGGGCATCGGGTCACAGGCTCCGACGCCAACGTCTACCCACCGATGAGCACCCAGCTGCAAGCGCAGGGCATCGAGTTGACCCAGGGCTACGATCCGGCGCAGCTCGACCCGGCACCGGATCTGATCGTGATCGGCAATGCGCTGTCGCGCGGCAACCCGGCGGTGGAATATGTCCTGAACAAGGGCCTGCCTTATGTCTCCGGTCCGCAATGGCTGGCTGACCACGTATTGCAGGGACGCTGGGTGTTGGCGGTTGCCGGTACCCACGGCAAGACCACCACCAGCAGCATGCTGGCCTGGGTGCTGGAGCACGCGGGCATGAGCCCCGGCTTTCTGATCGGTGGCGTGCCGCAGAACTTTGCCGTGTCGGCCCGTCTGGGCGATACCCCGTTCTTCGTGGTCGAGGCCGACGAGTACGACAGCGCGTTTTTCGACAAGCGCTCCAAGTTCGTGCACTACCGCCCGCGCACCGCGATTCTCAACAACCTCGAATTCGACCACGCGGATATCTTCCCGGACCTGCCGGCCATCGAGCGCCAGTTCCACCATCTGGTTCGCACCATCCCCAGTGAAGGTCTGGTGATTCATCCGACTACCGAGCCTGCGCTGTCACGGGTCATCGATATGGGGTGCTGGACGCCGGTGCAAACCACCGGCCAGGGCGGCCAGTGGCAAGCGCGGCTGTTGAGCGAAGACGGATCGCGCTTCGAAGTGATTTTCGAAGGCGAGGTTCATGGGGTGGTCGAGTGGGACATGACCGGCCAGCACAACGTCGCCAACGCCCTGGCAACCCTGGCTGCGGCTCGCCACGTCGGCGTGGTGCCGGCCTTGGGCGTCCAGGCCTTGAGCGCGTTCAAGAGCGTCAAGCGGCGCATGGAAAAAGTCGCGCAAGTGCGCGGCATCACCCTCTATGACGACTTCGCTCACCACCCGACGGCCATTGCTACCACGCTGGACGGGTTGCGCAAGAAAGTCGGCGATGCGCCGATCATCGCCGTGATCGAGCCGCGTTCCAACTCCATGAAGCTCGGTGCCCACCGCGACGGTTTGCCGGAAAGCGTGCGTCAGGCGGATCAGGTGGTCTGGTACGCACCGGCCAATCTGGGCTGGGATCTGGGTGCGACCGCAGCCGAATGCAGCGTGCCGGCAGTGGTCTGCGATTCCCTGGAAGGCATCATCGCTCGCGTCCAGAGCCAGGCGCAGCCCGGCACGCACATCGTGATCATGAGCAACGGCGGCTTCGGCGGCCTGCACGGCAAGCTGGCCGAGGCGCTGCAATGAGCGGTCCGGAGCGCATTACCCTGGCCATGACCGGCGCGTCCGGCGCGCAGTATGGTTTGCGGCTGCTCGATTGCCTGGTGCGCGAAGACCGGGAAGTGCATTTTCTGATTTCCAAGGCCGCCCAACTGGTGGTGGCAACGGAAACCGACGTGCGCCTGCCGCCCAAGCCAACCATGCTGCAGGCGTTTCTCACCGAATACACCGGCGCGTCGGCCGGGCAGATTCGTGTGTACGGTCGCGATGACTGGATGTCGCCAGTGGCCTCCGGCTCCGGTTCGCCCAGCGCCATGGTGGTCGTGCCGTGTTCCACCGGAACGCTGTCGGCCATTGCCTCAGGCGCTTGCAACAACCTGATCGAACGCGCCGCCGATGTGACCTTGAAGGAACGTCGCCAGCTGATTCTGGTGCCGCGCGAGGCGCCGTTTTCCAGCATCCACCTGGAGAACATGCTCAAGCTGTCGAACATGGGGGCGGTAATCCTGCCGGCTTCGCCCGGTTTCTATCATCAGCCGCAGACCATCGATGATCTGGTGGATTTCGTGGTCGCGCGGATTCTCAACCTGCTCGACATTCCACAGGACATGTTGCCGCGTTGGGGCGAGCATCATATGGGCAGCAATGACTAGGGTTCTGGTATTGGTGCTGGCGTTAACCATGACCGGCTGTGCCACGGTCAGAACGCTGAATGCCGGCAAGCCCGGCGCGCCGGTGGTCTACGCCGGTACGCGGCTGGATTGGTATGCGATCGAAGGCGGTTGCTGCGCGATGGACCGCTTCGGTGCGCAAGCGCCGCGCTATCCCGGTCTAGACCTGCCGGGCAGTGCGTTGCTCGATACCCTGCTGCTGCCGCTTTCGTTATTGACCGCAGCAGGGGTCGGGTTCCAGGCGCAGGGCGGGTTGTAGGAGCGCGCTTGTTCGCGACAGAGGTAGAACGCAAGGCGCTACTTCCCCAACTTCCTCAACTCATCGGACTCCACAACCCGCACGCCGTCCTGTTCTTCCAGCGCCAGCCGCCACAGGGCGCGGGCCAGCTGGCAGGCTTCGATGGCGCCATATTTACCGGGAATCAGTTTGGCGATCGGCGCGGCCAGTTGTTCGGCCCAGCGGGTTTCGGGGCGGTTGCCGACCAGCAGGGAAGGGCGCGCCAGGGTCAGTTGCGGCCAGTCCTGCGCTTGCAAGGCCAGCTCCATTTCGCCTTTGACGCGGCTATAGAACACGCTGGAGTCCGGGTCCGCATTCACCGCGCTGATCACCAGCAGATGGCGGGCGCCGAGCTCACGCGCACGCTTGCCGAATGCCACCACCAGGTCAAGGTCCACCGCCTTGAATGCTTCTTGAGAGCCCGCCTGCTTGATGGTGGTGCCCAGGCAGCAGAATGCGATATCGACCTGGCCGCCCAGCGACGGCAGCAGTGCCGGTAGATCGCCCACCGGGTTTTCCAGATGAGGATGTTCGGCCAGCGGCCGCCGAGTGGGCGCCAGCACACGGCTGACGGTAGGTTCGTTGAGCAGGCGATCCAGCAGATGTTCGCCCGTGAGTCCCGTGGCTCCTGCGAGCAGGATGTGTTGTGGCGTCAAGTACATAGTGTTTCTCCCTTGATACTGAACAGCCTAGCGGCTGGTCGAGGACTTCGCTTCCTTGCGAGTCAACGTCGTGTTCAGCGCGCGCTCAGCCTGATTCTTGCGCAACAGTTGCCAGCGTGCGAGCACCCCGTCGGGCGCCCATATCTGTGGCTCGGAGGCTTCGAAGTTATCTTCTTGCTCGCGTTGCGCCACATACGCCTTGGCGCTGCTGAAAGCCTGCTGCAAGTCATCGGTTTCGACCAGTGCCCTGCTGAATAGTGCATCGCCAAAGTAAGTGAAGTCCGCTTCCTCGGAACAACCGAACGACACCCGGTCCGCCCGCGAGGCCGTGATGACCACGGTTCGCTCGTCCTTGAGGTTGGGGATAAAGCCTCCGGAGTAGCAGGCAGAGATCACCACGATCTTGTCCCGCTTCTTGAGCGGCGCAAGGGCGTCGGCCAGCGCGTCCGTGGAAAGATCGGCAAGGGAGAGCCGTGGTTGATCGAGCACCAGTTCGTGCTCTTCAGTGCCGTGGCTGGTCAGGTAGATGAACACCAGGTCTTCAGGTCCGGTGCGCTGGGCCAGGGTCTGGACCGCGCGGCTGATGGTTTCGCGGGTCGCCAGCGGGCGATCATCCATGTGGTCGCGGTGGTTGGTCAGGACGATTTGCCCGTGGGCGCCGAAGCGGGTCGCCAGCAGATCGCTGACGTAGTCGGCTTCGCGCAGAAACACGCTCTGCTTGCCGTCACCGGCCACCACCAGGCTGTAGAGTTCGGGGGCGGGCGACGAAGCCGGCACCGCTTGCAAGGCTTTGTCCAGCAAGGGGCCTTGGGCGAGAAGGCCGGTTTCCAGCGGGTCCGGCAACAGTTTGCCCTTGGCGTCACGTACCCGCTGTCCGTTGACCCAGACGCCTTTCTGCACGCTGCCATCGGCGGCCGTCAGCGTGCCGTTTCCATGATAAGTGTCGTTGGCAAACTCACCTTCGTAACGACTGCCGTCGGGCAACTGCAGATGGCCTTCGCCCATGAACTGCCCGTTGGCGAAGCGACCCTGATAACGGCTGCCATCGGCGCCAATCAACTCGCCTGCTCCGGTCAGCGCACCTTCCTTGAACTCTCCGCTCCAGACGTCGCCGTCGCTGTTCTCGTAGCGGCCTTTGCCGTCGATCTGGTTGTTGCGGAAGCCGCCGACATACTGGTCGCCCTCGGCGCTGCTGAAGCTGCCGATACCTTGCAACTGGCCGTCGACGAATCTGCCGCTGTAGGAATTGCCGTTGGCATCGCTGCGCACACCTTCACCGTTGGGCTGTCCGTTGGCGAATTGCCCCTGGTGCTGGCTGCCGTCCGCCAGTTCGAGGCGGCCGGGGCCATGGTACAGGCCGTCCTTGAACTGGCCGCGATACAGCACGCCGGTTTCCTTGAGCGTGCCTTCGCCGTCGCGTCGTCCCAGCTTGAAACCGCCGACGTAACTGCCGCCCGCACGGTTGGTGAATTTGCCCTGGCCGTGGAACAGGCCGTTCTCGAAACCGCCGATGTAGATGTCGCCATTACTGGCGTGCCACTCGCCACGGCCCTGCCGCTGACCGCGCTCGAATTCCCCTGCGTACCAGCTGCCGTTGGGGTAATCGATCCGGCCTTGGCCTTGCAGCATCCCATTGACCAGGTCGCCGCGATAGCGTCCGCCATCGGCGAGCAGTCCATCGGGAGGCAACAGGGATTCACTGTCGCCGCAACCGGCGAGCAGGAGGGTCAGAGCCAGAGAAGCGAGCGCGCGCATGTAGGGTCCCGGAATGAGTTGATCAGCGTGAGACACCCCGGCAATGGCGGGTTCGTTCAGCCGTAGGGAAGTATGCCGCAGCGAGTAAGCGGGACGAAACAGTCTGTTACGACTGTTTCGTGTCAGGTGGGCGTTACACGAAGCAAAGGGACAGCGGTTCCGCCACGAACGCCGGCTTTTCCTCGCCTTCGATTTCCAGGGTGGCGATGACTTTGAGCAGCCACTGACCAGGTTTCTTCTCGGTCACGTCGCCCAGCTCGACCTTGAGTCGGACCCGCGAATTCACCTTGACCGGCTGGACGAAACGCACACTGTCCAGGCCATAGTTGACCGCCATTTTCAGGCCTTCAGGCAGTACCAGCAGATCCTCCATCAGTTTGGGGATCAGCGACAGCGAGAGAAAACCGTGGGCGATGGTGCCACCGAAGGGCGTTTTTGCAGCCTGTTCGGGGTCGACATGAATGAACTGATGGTCGCCGGTGGCTTCGGCGAACAGATTGATGCGTTCTTGATCGATGGTCAGCCAGTCGGAACATCCCAGTTCCTTGCCGACATAGTGCGCAAGCTCTGTAGCAGGTACAAAAGGCATATCACTCTCCTTGTCGTCTTGTTGTTTCACATGATGCCTGGCCCGAGCAGAGCGTTGCCTGCCCGAGCGAACTGAAGATCAGCAGAGGGTTGGAGGTTGGTCAAGGCGCCTGGAGCGCGCGAATACCTGCTCATGACCCTTGGCGCGGCGTGTTTATAATGCGCGCTGTTTTATCCGGTCCGTTCATTTCGCTGGAGTTCTCATGTTGCTACGGGGTCTGACATGGCTGGTGCTGTTCCAGTTGCTGGGAACGGCGCTCAACCATCTGTTCTTGTCGATGCTTCCGGGGCCGATCATCGGTCTGGTATTTCTGCTGGGTTATCTGATGCTGCGCGGCGAAGTGAGCGAGCCGGTCAGCCTGGCCGCCACCAGCCTGCTGCGTTACCTGCCGCTGCTGCTGGTGCCGCCCGCCGTGGGCGTGATGGTCTGGGCCGCAGCGATCGCCGAAGACTTCTGGGCCATCTTCGGCACCCTGGCCTTGTCGTTGATGATCTCGGTGACCTTCGCAGGCTGGCTGATGCAGAAACTGATCGAGCGCCAATCGCGTCGCGGGGAGCGCTCATGACCCTGGACTGGCATGGCGCCTGGATGTCGGTGATCCATCACCCGCTGTTCGGCATCGCCATCACTTTGGGCGCTTATCAGCTGGCCATGGCGGCATACGAAAAGACTCGCTGGCTGTTTCTGCAACCGGTACTGGTCTCGATGCTGGTGGTGATCGCGATCCTGCTCGCATGTGGCCTCGATTATGTCGAATATCGCAGCAGTACCGAGATTCTGGGCGTACTGCTGGGGCCTGCGACCGTTGCCCTGGCCGTACCGCTTTATCTGAATTTGCGGCGGATTCGCCAGTTGCTGTGGCCAACCTTAACTACGCTGGTGATTGGCGGAGTGTTTGCGACGGGGCTTTGCGTGGCGCTGGGCCTGTTGTTCGGGGCCGATCAAATGATCCTGATGACCATGGCGCCCAAGTCCGTGACCTCGCCGATTGCCATGCTGGTGGCCCAGCAGATCGGCGGCGTTGCGGCCCTGGCCGCGGTGTTCGTGCTGATCACGGGCGTATTCGGTGCGATATTCGGGCCCGGCCTGTTGTCACTGGCCGGCGTGACCCATCACGCAGCCCGGGGTATGGCGCTGGGCCTGACCGCGCACGCGGTAGGCACTTCGGTGGCTTTGCAGGAAGGTGAGGAAGCGGGAGCGTTCGCGGCGCTGGCGATGAGCCTGATGGGCGTGGCGACCGCGCTGTTCCTGCCGTTGGCTGTGTCTTTGACCGTTTAAGGGTACTTTTTATGACGTTGCCTCTGTTTCCACTCAACGCTGTGCTTTTTCCAGGATGCGTGCTTGACCTGCAACTTTTCGAGGCGCGCTATCTGGACATGATCGGCCGCTGCATGAAACAGGGCGAGGGGTTCGGCGTGGTGTGCATCACCGAAGGCAGCGAAGTGGGCGTGGTGCCGGGCGGCTACTCACTGATCGGCTGCGAAGCACTGGTGCGCGATTTCCAGCAGCAGGACAACGGCCTGCTCGGCATTCGCGTGGTGGGCGGGCGGCGTTTCCGGGTGCTGAGCACCGAAGTGCAGCGCGATCACCTGCTGGTGGCGCAGGTTCAATGGCTCGAAGAACCTCATGAGCGCCCGTTGCAGGAAGAAGATGCCGATCTGGTCGCGCTGCTCGAAGCGCTCGCCGAACATCCCATGGTCGCCTCATTGAATATGGGCGTCAGCGCCGAGGGCCAGCAGTCGCTGTCCAATCAGTTGGCTTACCTGTTGCCGTTCACTGAACAGGACAAGATCGAGCTGCTGGAGATCGACGATCCTGAAGAACGTCTGGACGCCATTCAGGAGTTGCTCGACGAAATGCAGGGTGACCTGCAGGCCTGATCCTCAACCGCGCGGTAAATACTGATAGAGCACCAGGCCATGGGACATGGCGTTGACCGCGAAGGCACCAAACAGCGCGGTCAGTAACGGCACGACCAGCCACCAGACCTTGGCCGACATTGCCGGCAGCGGCTGCCGGTACTGAATGACCGCCAGGCTGGTGGCACACAGACAGAATGCCAGGACCATCCCGGCCAGAATATCGGTCGGCCAGTGCACGCCCAGGTAGACGCGCGACAGCGCAATGGACAGGGCCGGGATTCCACCCACCAGCATCCAGGTCAGGCGCAGGCGAACCGGTTGCCCACGACCGGCGAGCACCGCCAGGGTCATGAACAGCGCGAAGGCCGCGGAGCTGTGGCCACTGGGCATGCTGTAGGTGGTCAGCGGTTCGACCAGCACGTCCGGGCGCGCCCGGGCAAAGAGAGCCTTGAGCGTACCGTTGGCCATCGCCGTACCCAGCGTCGTGGCGAGCGCGAATGCGGCGTGCCGCCATTGGCGGGCGATCAGCAGCGCAAGAATCAGCACGCCGGCGGCCAGCAGCTGCGCCTTGAAGTCACCAATACTGGTCACCAGAATCACGATGTTGTGCGCCGCTTCGCTGCGATGCTCCTGGACCAGCGTCATCAAGCCTTGATCGAAATCCGCCAGGTACGGCCAGCCGGCAAACAGCGCGCCCACTATGACCAGACTGAGCACAGCGATCACCTTGGTGGCGTAGCGTTTCTTGCGCATGCTGCTCTGGATGCTCAGGCCCAGCAGCAGGGCCAGACCTGCACCGACCACCGCCGCCTCGCTCCAGAAACCTTCCGGCAGTGGCAGGCGAATCGCCGCGCCCGCAGCCCAGCCGGGCAACAGATAGGCGATCGACCAGCCCGCTGCGGCAATCACACTCACGGCGGCGAAACGCGGGAACGGCATGTCGCACATGCCGGCGATCATCGGCAACATGGGCCGCAACGGACCGATGAAACGTCCGACCAGCAGGCTGGCGATGCCATAGCGGTGAAAGTAGGCTTCGGCTCCGGTCATCCATTCCGGATGCGAGCGCAAGCCTGGCAATTGCCGAATGTTCTGGTGGAAGCGCCTGCCCAGGAAGTACGACACCGCATCGCCGAGCAGACCGCCCAGGAATCCCAGCAGCAGAACCTCGCTCAACGGCAAAATGCCGCTGCCGGCCAATGCAGCGATGGCGAACATGACGACGGTGCCCGGTACGATGATGCCGACGATGGCCACGCACTCGACGAACGCCACCACAAAAATCGCCACGGCGACCCATGACGGGTTCGCGGTCAGCCAGCCGGTAATGCCCGAGAGCCATTCGCCCATGGGTCAGCTTCCTTGTTCAAGAAATAGATAATCGCGGCCTTCGACCTGGCCGCGTCTGAGAGGGTTCCGTGTACAGAAACGGGCATATTCGGCGTCGACGAATCGATACAGCAGATGCTCGTCACGCCCGACTGGAATACCCAGGCGAGTGGTCTGGATGACACGCTCAGGCGTCTGGCCAACATCCTCGACCCGTATTCGCTGAGGGTCGAAACGCTTGGCGTCCCACATCGGGACTTTCAGGCCCAGTGCCTTGCACAGCAACGTTTGCCCGGCGCACAAGCGTTCCGGCGCGCGAACCGCTCCACTGGCATCGGGATTGTTCAGCTGCATTTGCGCCAGCGCGTTCTCGTCACTCAGGGCGTCGACCCAGGGAAAGGCGGATTTGATCAGCACGGCATTGCCCGGGCCTTCGGCGCTGAAGTTCAGCGAATCACCGCCCCGGGCGTAGTACATGTAGATATGGCCGCCTTCGAGGAACAGCGCCTTGCGCTTTTCGGTATAGCCCAGCGACGCATGACTGCCTTTGTCCGCCAGGTAGTACGCTTCGGTTTCGATGATGCGAGCCGCCAGCCACAACTCACCGACCTTGTGGCGAATCACTTTGCCGAGCAGGTCGCGAGCCAGTACCTGAGCGTCACGGTGGAAGAAACTGTCGGGAAGAGCTGAGTGCATGGGCTGGCATAAGAAAGTGGAAGGCCGCAGATCATAACAAGCGTTGTGTTAATTGCAGCTGAATGTGTCGGGCCACGGCATTTTCTTGTTTCTGGAAATGACGGTGCGTCTGTGGCGGCACCGCCATGATCATTGCGCAGGCCCTGTGGGAGCGGACCGGGCGGCGCTCCGCTTGTCCGCGAAGACGTATTGCCAGGCGACACACACATATCGACTGTACCGACCTCTTCGCGGACGGGTCCGCTCCCGCAACTGTTTGGTGGGAAACCTGGACTGTTATCGACCATCCGCCTGTCTGCGCTGTCGTTCGGGCGGCCGGACCGCTATAATCGGCCGCTTTCCTCTCCGCCAAGACCTCTGAGACCATGACTGAGTCCGTTCTTGACTACATGACCCGCCTGGGTCGCGCCGCTCGCGAAGCCTCGCGGGTGATCGGTCGTGCGAGTACAGCGCAGAAAAACCGCGCCCTGCAGGCCACTGCCGCTGCGCTGGACGCCGCCCGCGCCGAACTGTCCGCGGCCAACGAACAGGATTTGGCCAACGGTCGCGCCAACGGGCTCGAACCCGCCATGCTCGAACGCCTGGCCCTGACCCCCGCACGGATCGACAGCATGATCGTCGGGTTGCGTCAGGTTGCCGGCTTGCCCGACCCGGTCGGCGCCATTCGCGACATGAGCTATCGGCCATCGGGTATTCAGGTCGGCAAGATGCGCGTGCCGTTGGGCGTTGTCGGCATCATCTACGAATCGCGTCCGAACGTGACCATCGATGCCGCCAGCCTGTGTCTGAAATCGGGCAACGCGACCATTCTGCGCGGCGGCTCCGAGGCCATTCACTCCAATCGTGCGATTGCCGCCTGCATCGAGCGCGGCCTGGCCGAAGCCGGGTTGCCCGCTGCGGTGGTGCAGGTGGTCGAGACGGTCGACCGTGCGGCGGTCGGCGCGCTGATCACCATGCCCGAATACGTGGACGTGATCGTTCCGCGCGGCGGCAAAGGGCTGATCGAACGCGTCAGCCGTGACGCCCGCGTGCCGGTCATCAAACATCTGGACGGCATCTGCCATGTCTACGTCAGTGCCCATGCGGATCTGGCCAAGGCGCAGGACATCGCGTTCAACGCCAAGACTTACCGCTATGGGATATGCGGCGCCATGGAAACGCTGCTGGTCGACCAGACCGTCGCCGCCGACTTCCTGCCGCCGATGGCTGCCCGCTTCCGTGAAAAGGGGGTCGAGCTGCGTGGCTGCGAGCGTACCCGCGAGCTGATCGAAGCCGTTGCCGCCACCGAAGAGGACTGGCACACCGAGTATCTGGCGGCGATCCTGTCGATTCGCGTGGTGACCGGCCTCGATGACGCCATCGAACACATCAACCATTACGGCTCGCATCACAGCGACGCCATCGTTTCGGATCACCAGGGCCAGGTTCGGCGTTTCATGGCCGAGGTCGACTCCAGTTCGGTCATGGTCAATGCGCCGACCTGCTTTGCCGACGGCTTCGAATACGGATTGGGTGCCGAGATCGGCATCTCGACTGATAAGCTGCACGCCCGTGGCCCGGTCGGCCTGGAAGGTTTGACGTGCGAGAAGTACATCGTGATCGGTGATGGCCAATTGCGCGGGCAAGCCTGACTTGAGCAAGCCCATTGCAGCGGTGCCCAGACGTATCGGCATGCTCGGGGGCACGTTCGATCCGGTCCACATCGGCCATTTGCGCGGTGCGCTGGAAGTGGCCGAACTGCTTGAACTCGATGAGTTGCGCCTGATGCCCAGCGCCCGGCCGCCGCATCGTGATCTGCCGGGAGTGACCGCGCTGGATCGTCTGGCAATGGTGCGTTGCGCCGTTGCGGGCGTTGCACCGTTGACGGTGGATGACCGTGAGCTGAAGCGCGACAAGCCTTCGTATACCATCGACACACTGGAATCGATGCGCGCCGAACTGGCCGCGCATGATCAACTGTTCCTGTTGCTGGGTTGGGACGCCTTTTGCGGGCTTCCAGGCTGGCATCGATGGGAAGAATTGCTGGAGCACTGCCATATCGTGGTGCTGCAGCGCCCGGACGCAGACAGCGAGTCGCCGGATGCCATGCGCAACCTGCTGGCGGCACGCGCAGTCAGCGATCCGAAGGCCCTGAAAGGGCCGGGCGGACACATTACATTCGTCTGGCAGACCCCGTTAGCGGTGTCTGCCACCCAGATCCGTCAACTGCTGGCCAGCGGGAAGTCGGTACGTTTTCTGGTGCCAGACGCGGTACTGGCCTATATCGAAGTGCACGGGTTTTACCGTGCGCCGAACACCGATGGAGCGTCCTGAAACAGCTTTGATCAATAAGCGTTTGGGCGTTTCCACACATATGAGCTGAATGAGTTTTTTATGACAAAGCAAAAAATGAGTAGTGAAGAAGTCGTCGCGCTGGCAACAGCTGCCCTGGAAGATGTCAAGGGTGCCGATATCCTGGCCATCGACGTTCGCGAGAAAACCAGCATCGCCGACTACATGCTGATCTGCACCGGTACTTCCAACCGCCAGCTCAACGCACTGGTCGACAACGTTCGCGAGAAGGTCAAGGCTGCTGGCCTGATGCCGTTGAGCGAAGAAGGCAAGGGCGACAGCGACTGGGTTCTGCTGGACCTGGGCGATGTGGTCGTGCACGTGATGACCGCCGCCGCACGCCAGTTCTATGACCTGGAGCGTCTGTGGCAGGGCGCCGAGCAAAGCCGCGCCGCCAGCGCTGCGCATCACACCCCGGGTCACGAATAAGGCATTACTGTGCGTTTGCGTCTGATCGCCGTCGGGTCCCGTATGCCCAAGTGGGTGGAAGAAGGCTGGCATGAATATGCCAAGCGGATGCCATCGGAGCTTGCCCTGGAACTCGTGGAAATTCCGCTCAACACGCGTGGCAAGAACGCCGACGTGGCCCGCTTCATCCGTCAGGAAGGCGAAGCCATGCTGGCCAAAGTGCAGCCGGGCGAGCGGATCGTCACCCTCGAAGTGCACGGCAAGCCCTGGAGCACCGAGCAGCTGGCGGTCGAACTCGATCGCTGGCGGCTGGATGCGCGCACGGTCAACCTGATGGTCGGCGGCCCCGAAGGGCTGGCGCCGGAAGTGTGTGCCCGCAGCGAGCAGCGCTGGTCGCTGTCGCCGCTGACCTTGCCGCATCCCTTGGTGCGTATCCTGATCGGCGAACAGATGTATCGCGCCTGGACGGTCCTGTCCGGGCACCCTTATCACAAGTAGCATCGCTTTTATTGTGAATACGGCCTAAATGTCTCAACCGATCCGTCTCAAAGACCACGAGAAAGACGCACGCCTGGTGCGCGGACGGGTCGTGGTCGGTGCCGTGGCGATCATGTTTCTGGTGTGCGTGCTGATTGCCCGGCTGTATCTGCTGCAGGTAATCCAGTACGACTACCATTCCACTCTCTCCGAGAACAACCGGGTCCACGTTCAGCCGATCCCGCCTAGCCGCGGACTGATCTTCGACCGCAACGGCGTAGTGGTGGCGGACAACCGGCCCAGTTTCAGCCTCAGCGTGACCCGCGAGCGTTCTGGCGAGTGGTCCAAGGTGCTCGACACCATCGTCGAAGTGCTGCAACTCACCCCTGACGACCGGGTGATTTTCGAAAAGCGCATGAAACAGGGGCGCAGGCCGTTCGAGCCGGTACCCATCCTGTTCGAGCTGACCGAAGAACAGATCGCGCTGATTGCAGTGAACCAGTTCCGGCTGCCCGGCGTGGAAGTGGTCGCCCAGCTGGTGCGTCACTATCCGCAGGGGCCGCACTTTGCGCACTCGGTGGGTTACATGGGGCGCATCAACGAGAAAGAGCTCAAGTCGCTGGACCCGGTGGCCTACAGCGGTACTCACCACATTGGCAAGACCGGCATCGAGCGTTTCTACGAGGCCGAGCTGCATGGTCAGGTGGGTTACGAGGAAGTCGAGACCAACGCCCGCGGCCGCGTACTGCGCGTGCTCAAGCGCACCGATCCGGTACCGGGCAAGGACATCGTCCTGAGCCTGGACATCAAATTGCAGGAAGCGGCCGAGGCCGCGCTCGCCGGGCGTCGGGGTGCCGTCGTGGCGCTGGACCCGGCCACCGGCGAGGTGCTGGCGATGGTCAGCGCGCCAAGCTTCGATCCGAATCTGTTCGTCACCGGCATCAGCTTCAAGGCCTACGCCGAATTGCGCGATTCCATCGACCGGCCGCTGTTCAACCGTATCCTGCGTGGCCTGTATCCGCCGGGCTCGACCATCAAGCCCGCCGTCGCCATCGCCGGCCTTGATGCCGGTGTCGTCACGCCCGGCTCACGAGTCTTCGACCCCGGCTTCTACCAGTTGCCCAACTACGATCACAAATACCGCAACTGGAACCGCAGCGGCGACGGCTGGGTTGATCTGGACACCGCGATCATGCGTTCCAACGACACCTACTTCTACGATCTGGCCCACAAGCTGGGCATCGACCGGCTGGCCGGCTACATGAACAAGTTCGGCCTGGGACAAAAGGTGTCGCTGGACATGTTCGAAGAATCGCCCGGCCTGATGCCGTCGCGGGACTGGAAGCGTGCGACCCGCCGTCAGGCGTGGTTCCCCGGCGAGACCCTGATTCTGGGTATCGGCCAGGGCTACATGCAGGCTACGCCGCTTCAGCTGGCGCAGGCCACCGCGCTGGTGGCGAGCAAGGGCAAGTGGAACCGCCCGCACCTTGCCAAGAGCATCGAAGGCAAGTCCCCTGTGGATGAGAACCCGATGCCGGACATCATCCTGCGCGATCCGGCCAACTGGGCGCGGGTCAACCACGGCATGCAGGAAGTCATGCACGGCGCGCGCGGTACGGCGCGCAAGGCGGCTATCGGTGCGCAATACCGGATCGCCGGGAAAAGTGGTACCGCGCAGGTCGTGGCGATCAAGCAGGGTGAGAAATACGACCGCACCAAGGTTCAGGAACGCCACCGCGACCACGCCTTGTTCGTGGGCTTCGCACCGGCGGACAACCCCAAGATCGTCGTCGCGGTGATGGTCGAGAACGGTGAATCCGGCTCCGGCGTTGCGGCACCGGTGGTTCGCCAGGTGCTGGACGCCTGGCTGCTCGACGAGAATGGCGCGCTCAAGCCTGAGTACGCCGGTTCCCTCAATCTGGAGGCTGCGGCCCGTGAAGAGTAGTTTTGACCGCGTCCTGTCCAGTGAAGACGTGATGCGCCGCCGCGCAACGTTCCTGCAGCGCATCCATATCGACGGCCCGCTGCTGATCCTGCTGCTGACTCTGGCGGCCGGCAGCCTGTTCGTGCTGTATTCGGCCAGCGGCAAGAACTGGGACTTGCTGCTCAAGCAGGCCAGCTCGTTCGGCATCGGCATGGTGGCGATGGTGATCATCGCCCAGTTCGAGCCGCGCTTCATGGCCCGCTGGGTGCCGGTGCTGTATGTCATCGGCGTGCTGTTGCTGGTGGTGGTGGACGTCATGGGCCACAACGCCATGGGGGCGACCCGCTGGATCAACATTCCCGGCGTGATTCGTTTCCAGCCTTCGGAATTTCTCAAGATCATCATGCCGGCGACCATTGCCTGGTACTTGTCCAAGCGCACGCTGCCGCCCGATCTCAAGCATGTTGCGGTCAGTCTGGCGCTGATCGGTGTGCCGTTCGTGCTGATTGTCCGCCAGCCGGACCTGGGCACCTCACTGCTGATCCTGGCGTCGGGCGCCTTCGTGCTGTTCATGGCCGGTTTGCGCTGGCGCTGGATCATCAGCGTACTGGCCGCTGCCGTGCCGGCTGCCGTGCTGATGTGGTTCTTCTTCATGCACGACTACCAGAAGCAGCGGGTACTGACCTTCCTTGATCCGGAGAGCGATCCGCTGGGCACCGGCTGGAACATCATCCAGTCCAAGGCCGCCATCGGTTCGGGCGGGGTCTTCGGCAAGGGCTGGCTGCTGGGCACTCAGTCGCACCTGGACTTTCTGCCGGAAAGCCACACCGACTTCATTATTGCGGTGCTGGGTGAAGAGTTCGGACTGGTGGGCATCTGTGCGCTGCTGATCATTTACCTGCTGCTGATCGGGCGCGGGCTGGTGATCACCGCCCAGGCGCAGACGCTGTTCGGCAAGTTGCTGGCCGGCGCTCTGACCATGACGTTTTTTGTTTATGTTTTCGTCAACATCGGTATGGTCAGTGGCCTGCTGCCGGTCGTGGGCGTGCCGCTGCCCTTCATTAGCTATGGCGGAACTTCGCTCGTGACGCTGCTGTCAGCGTTTGGGGTTTTGATGTCGATCCATACACATCGTAAATGGATCGCTCAGGTTTGATTAAGGTGAACTACTCAATGCAAGCAATGCGCAACTGGGCTCGATATGCTCCGGTGGTCGGCCTGGTGGGCATCCTTGGATCAGTGCAGGAGGCGGTGGCCGGCGATTACGAAGGCTCGCCGCAGGTGGCCGAATTCGTCGGGGAAATGACCCGCGACTATGGCTTTGCCGGTGAGCAGCTGATGGACGTGTTCCGTGAGGTCGAGCGCAAGCAGGCCATTCTCGATGCGATTTCCCGCCCCGCAGAACGGGTCAAGCAGTGGAAAGACTATCGCCCCATGTTCATCACCGACGCCCGCATTGCGCGTGGTGTGGATTTCTGGCGTCAGCACGAGGCGGCGCTGGCGCGTGCGGAGCAGGAATATGGCGTGCCGGCGCAGATCATTGTCTCGATCATCGGCGTTGAAACCTTCTTCGGGCGCAATACCGGCAACTATCGGGTCATGGACGCGCTGTCCACATTGGGCTTCGACTATCCGCCGCGCGCTCCTTTCTTCCGCAAGGAACTGCGCGAATTCCTCCTGCTCGCCCGCGAGCAGCAGCTGGACCCTCTGACGCTCAAAGGCTCCTACGCCGGGGCCATGGGCCTGCCACAGTTCATGCCGAGCAGCTTTCGCGCCTATGCGGTCGATTTCGACGGTGACGGCCATATCAACATCTGGACCGATCCCGACGACGCCATCGGCAGCGTTGCCAGCTACTTCAAGCGCCACGGCTGGGTGGCTGGAGAGCAGGTGGTCAGCCGCGCCTCGGCCAGTGGCGAGCAGGTCGACCAGGGTTTGAGCCCTGGTCTGGACCCGGTTATGTCGGTTGGGGAGTTGCGGGCGCTGGGCTGGGCGAGTCATGATGCGCTGCCCGCCGGCTTGCCTGTCACGGCGTTTCGCCTGGAAGGGGCGAGCGGCTCCGAATACTGGATGGGATTGAACAATTTTTATGCAATCACCCGTTATAACCGCAGTGTGATGTACGCCATGGCCGTGTATCAGCTGTCTGAATCGTTGGTTCAAGCTCGAGGCGTCAAGTAATGCGGGCAGTGCCGATCGTTAAAACCCTTAAATTGCTGGCCGTGACCGGGCTTGCGCTGCTGGTCGCCAGTTGTTCGTCGCCTTCGCGCACCACCCAGCCGGGCAAAGCCGGGCCCGTGGTGCGTGCCACGCCGGGGCTGGATATCAACCGTGCCCACAAGGACGGCGCGCCGTGGTGGGACGTTGACGTATCGCGCATCCCCGACGCGACGCCGACCCTGCACACCGGCGCCTACAAGGCCAACCCCTACACCGTGCTGGGCAAGACCTACTTCCCGATGAGTGAATCCAAGCGCTACGTCGCTTCGGGCACCGCATCCTGGTATGGCACCAAATTCCACGGCCAGAACACCGCCAACGGCGAGGTGTACGATCTGTACGGCATGAGCGCGGCGCACAAGACGCTGCCGCTGCCCAGCTATGTGAAAGTCACCAACCTGGACAACAACCGGACCGTGATCCTGCGTGTCAATGACCGTGGGCCGTTCTACTCCGACCGCATCATCGACTTGTCCTACGCGGCCGCCAAGAAACTCGGGTATGCCGAAAGCGGCACGGCGCGGGTCAAGGTCGAAGGGATCGATCCGCAGGAATGGTGGGCACAACGCGGCCGTCCGGCGCCGTTGCTGCTTAATCAGCCGCAGGTGGCGCAGGCTTCGGCCCCGGCAATCAGCGCGTCGACCGGCACCGTCGAACAGTACACTCCGCCGCCCCAGCAGCATGCGGCCCCGGCCGCCCCGTTGCAGGTCGAGGCAAAAAAAAACGTTTCAGGATCAGCCGCTGGGCTGTTTCTCCAGGTGGGAGCGTTCGCCAACCCGGACGCTGCGGAACTCCTGAGATCCAAGCTGAGCGGGATGGTTCGGGCACCGGTGTTCGTCAGCTCGATCGCGCGCAACCAGCAGACACTCTATCGAGTGCGCCTGGGGCCGATCGACACGCAGGGTGAAGCCCAGCAATTGCAGGACAGCGTCAGGTCGGCCAATCTTGGTCAGCCCAGCGTCGTGACGTCGGATCAGTAACCGTTACGTTCAATAACCGCCTCTCGGCAACGATGAGAGGCGGCAGCGGTCGACGGCAGCGCGCACTTGCCAGCAGAGCAAGCGCTGCGGACGAACGCTCACAGGATCGTGTGTCGGACAGGCGATCCTGTCAGCCAGGGCCATAGCCTGGCGCCGTAAGCCGTACCGGAGTCCCGCGCTTCGCCGGCCTGTTCAGTTTTGCCCGCAAGGGCATGTTTGCCCATTAGCAATTTCGAGAGACGGATGAACATCACCACCTTTGCAAAACGTTTGTGCCTGCTTGTGCCACTGGTCATCGCCCCCAGCGCCTGGGCCGTAGAACAAATGACGCCGGCGGCCCCGCAACTGGCTGCCAAGTCCTACGTACTGATGGACGCCACCAGCGGCAACGTTCTGGTCGAGAACAACGGTGACCAGCGTCTGGCTCCCGCGAGCCTGACCAAGCTGATGACCGCCTACATCGCGACCCTGGAAATCCGTCGCGGCCAGATCGGTGAAAACGATCCGGTCACGGTCAGCGAGAACGCCTGGCGTACCGGTGGTTCGCGGATGTTCATCAAGGTCGGCAGCCAGGTCACGGTCAGCGACCTGCTGCACGGCATCATCATCCAGTCGGGCAACGACGCCAGCGTCGCGGTCGCCGAGCACATCGCCGGCAGCGAAGACGCCTTCGCCGACATGATGAACAAGACGGCCGCAGACCTGGGCCTGACCAACAGCCACTTCATGAATCCGACCGGCCTGCCGAACCCGGAGCACTACTCGTCGGCCCATGACATGGCCAAGCTGGCACGCGCCATCATTCATGAAGACCCGGCTCACTATGCGATCTACTCGCAGAAGGAGTTCTTCTGGAACGGCATCAAGCAACCCAACCGCAACCTGCTGTTGTGGCGCGACAAGACCGTTGATGGTCTGAAAACCGGCCACACCGAAGAGGCCGGCTACTGCATGGTTTCTTCAGCGGTACGTGACGGCATGCGTCTGATCGCGGTCGTGTTCGGCACCAACAGTGAGCAGGCTCGTGCGGCCGAGACCCAGAAGTTGCTGACTTACGGTTTCCGTTTCTTCGAAACCCAGAACTTCTATCAGAAGGGCACCGAACTGGCCCAGGCTCCGGTCTGGAAAGGTACCACCCGTCAGGTCAAGGCCGGTCTGGCCGAAGACCTGAGCATGACCATGCCCAAAGGCGAGATGAAGAAGCTCTCGGCCAGCATGACCATGAACCCGCAACTGACCGCACCTATCGCCAAGGGCGACGTGATCGGCAAGGTGGAAGTGAAGCTGGAGGAGAAAGTGGTTCACACTGCCAACCTCATCGCACTGGAGCCGGTTGAAGAAGGTGGTATTTTCCGCCGCCTGTGGGATAGCATTCGCCTGTTCTTCTACGGCTTGTTCAACTGACTTTCTAGTAATCAATGCCGACCTTCTCGCGGCCCGCTCATGATCTGAGCAGGTCGCGTGTCCGTCGTCACGGCTTGTGAGACCTTTACTGCCATGACAGATACCGACGTCAAGTCGCACAAAATCGAATTTCCCTGCGATGACTACCCGATCAAAGTGATCGGTGACACCAGCGTGGGCTTCACCGCTGCCGTGATCGAGATCCTGAGCAAGTACGCCCGGATCGACATCGCCACCCTGGCCGAGCGCCAGAGCAGCAATGGCAAATACACCACCGTGCAGCTGCACATCGTCGCCACTGGCGAAGATCAGCTGCGCGATATCAACAGTGCCCTTCGCGCAACCGGCGTCGTGCACATGGTGCTTTGATGGCCCAGGTTCTGGGCTTTCGTGATCTCGGCTTGCTGGATTACGAACCTGTCTGGCATGCCATGCAGCGGTTTACCGACGAGCGTGGCAGGGAAGCGGCGGATGAGATCTGGCTGGTCCAGCACCCGTCGGTTTTCACCCAGGGGCAGTCCGGCAAGGCGGAACATTTACTGCTGCCGGGTGATATTCCCGTCGTACAGGTCGATCGTGGCGGCCAAGTGACCTATCATGGCCCGGGCCAGTTGGTGGCGTACCTGATGCTGGACGTCAGGCGCCTGGGTTTCGGCGTTCGTGATCTGGTTACCCGGATGGAGAACGCCTTGATCGCCGTGCTGGCCAGTTACGGCGTAACGGCGGCGGCCAAGGCCGACGCGCCCGGCGTCTATGTCGACGGCGCGAAGATCGCGTCGCTCGGCCTGCGCATTCGAAACGGTTGCTCGTTTCACGGTCTGGCGCTCAATGTCGACATGGACCTGGCACCGTTTCACCGGATCAACCCCTGTGGCTACGCCGGGCTGGCAATGACCCAGCTTCGCGATCATGCAGGGCAGATAGAATTTTCCGAGGTAAGTGCCCGGCTGCGTGCGCAGCTCGTCAACCACCTCGACTACGCTGAGCAGGCGACCCTTACGGGCGGAATACATTCTCATGACTGACACCGTGCAAACCCTGATCCCGACGCTCGACGTTTCCGAGCGAAAGGCCCGTCCGAAAGTCGAAGCCGGCGTGAAGCTGCGCGGTGCGGAAAAAGTCGCGCGCATCCCGGTGAAGATCATTCCGACCGTCGATCTGCCGAAAAAGCCCGACTGGATCCGGGTGCGGATTCCGGTGTCCCCGGAAGTCGACCGCATCAAGCAGTTGCTGCGCAAGCACAAGCTGCACAGCGTCTGCGAAGAGGCATCCTGCCCGAACCTGGGCGAATGCTTCTCCGGCGGCACCGCCACGTTCATGATCATGGGTGACATCTGCACCCGTCGCTGCCCGTTCTGCGACGTGGGTCATGGTCGTCCGAAAGCCCTGGACACCGACGAGCCGAAGAATCTGGCAGTGGCCATCGCCGACCTGCGTCTCAAGTACGTGGTCATCACCTCGGTTGACCGCGACGACCTGCGTGATGGCGGTGCCCAGCATTTCGCCGACTGCATCCGTGAAATCCGCGCCTTGTCGCCGGGCGTGCAGCTCGAAACGCTGGTTCCGGACTACCGTGGCCGCATGGACGTTGCACTGGAGTTCACCGCTGCCGAGCCGCCGGATGTCTTCAACCACAACCTGGAAACCGTGCCGCGCCTGTACAAGGCCGCGCGCCCGGGTTCGGACTACCAGTGGTCGCTGACCCTGCTGCAACGCTTCAAGCAGATGGTGCCTCACGTACCGACCAAGTCCGGCTTGATGCTGGGCCTGGGCGAGACCGACGACGAGGTGATCGAGGTCATGCAGCGCATGCGTGAGCACGACATCGACATGCTGACGCTGGGCCAGTACCTGCAGCCGTCGCGCAACCACCTGCCGGTGCAGCGCTTCGTGCACCCGGACACCTTCGCCTGGTTCGCCGAAGAAGGCTACCGGATGGGCTTCAAGAACGTCGCGTCCGGCCCGCTGGTGCGTTCGTCCTACCACGCCGACGAACAGGCCAAGATCGCCAAGGCCAGCCTGGTCTGATCCAACGCTTGCGCTGCACATGAAAACGGGCCGGATATCACTATCCGGCCCGTTTTTTATTTTGAAGCGCTCAAGGCTTTTTGGCGTTTGTGGGAGGGAGCGCTAGCTCGCGACGGCGTCGGTATGCCTATGCTGCGTCGTCTGGCTGACAGCAATCGCGAGCTGACGCTCCCTCCCACAGATTCAATGCGCCTTTACGGCTGCCGCAACTGCTTCAACAGCTCATGAGTCGGGTAGCCATCCGCCGGCCAGCCCAGTGACTGCTGCGCGCTGCGGATTGCCTTGCGCGTATTGGCGCCGATGATGCCGTCAGGAGCGCCGGCATCGTATTGGCGGGCCGAGAGCAGGGTTTGCAGTTCGATGCGCTCAGAGCGGCTTAGCGGCGCGTCTGTGCGCGGCCAGCTGCCGACGACATAACCGGCACCCTTGAACCGATCGGACAGCAGGCTGATCGCCAATGCGTAAGACGTCGAGTTGTTGTACTTGAGGACGGCGCGGAAATTATCCAGCACCAGGAATGCCGGACCGCGATAACCCGCTGGCAGGAGCAACGTCGCTTGCTGCTGGGTGGCGGCAACCGGAATTGCCGAGCCGTCGGGCTGTTTCAGGCCAAGCTGTTGCCATTCGGCCAGGCTCTTGCGGGTGGTCGCATCCGCCAGGGCGTAATCGAAGCCGGAACCGAGTACCACTTCCAGGCCCCATGGCTGACCACGCTGCCAGCCTGAGCTTTGCAGGTAGTGAGCCGTGGAGGCCAGGGCGTCGGCAGGCGTGGTCCAGATATCACGGCGGCCATCGCCGTTGAAGTCTACGGCGTGGGTGTTGTAGGTGGTGGGAATGAACTGGGTCTGCCCCATGGCGCCTGCCCAAGAGCCAAGCATCTTGTCCGGCGTGATATCACCTTGCTGGAGGATTTCCAGGGCGGCCAGCAATTGGCTCTGTGCAAAACCCGGACGCCGACCTTCATAGGCCAGCGTGGCCAGGGAGCGGATTACCGATTGCGAACCCTGAAGGCTGCCGAAATTGCTTTCCATTCCCCACACCGCGACCAGTGTCTGCCGATCTACACCGTACTGCTGCTCGATCTTCTGCAGATCGTCGGCATACTCCGACAGCAGTGCCTGGCCTTTACGCACTCGTGCTGCGGAAATCGCACCGTCGAGGTATTCCCAGACCGGCCGACTGAATTCCGGCTGGCTGCGGTCGGCCTTGATCACGCTCATGTCCGGCGTGACACCGGCAAACGCCCGGTCGAACACATCGGCGCGGATACCGGCCTTCAACGCCTGGTTGCGGAAGTTGGCTTGCCACTCGGCGAAGCTGACGGCGGGCTGGATCGACAGGTTTTCATCGACGATCAGGGTCGGCGTGGGCGCCGCGACCGGGGTCACCGCTGGCGGTTTGTTGGCTTGGAGGGGCGTGGCGTCAGCGGCAGTGGGTTTTTCTGCGCAGGCTACCAGGACGATCAGGCTGGAAGCGGCGAGGAGTTGGCGCAACTGCGGGCGCTGGGTAAAACAAGAAGGCATGCTTGGGTCCAGGAGGATTACCGACAGATGCAGACCTTAACACGGCAGAGTGGTCGAAAGCGCCCCGCAAACGTAGCGGGATATCAGGCAGCCAGAAAGCAAGAAGCCTCCCAGCTTTTAGACTGGAAGGCTTCGCGGCGGTAGCTGCCCTTGCCTTTGGCCGGTCGTTCCTGGCGGCTGCGGAACAATGGCTGGGCGACGATGGATTTGGCCTTGTTGGGCCGCTTTGGCTTGCTCATTGGCAATGGCTCCAGAGGGGAAATTTGCGCAGCGAATGTTCGGCCAAAGTGTGGGAGCTGTCCAATAGATGTGAGCTATGGATGGAGCTCCCGAAACCTTAGAAGCGGACGGGCTCCAGACGACACACGCTGTTGCGTCTGTACAGGCCGCTTCGCCAGCAAGCTGGCTCCTGGAAATCTGCGGTTGGCCGGGTATTTGTAGTAGCCAGCTTGCCGGCGGAGGCGTACTGGCAGGCGACACATCTACCACGGCCGATTCTACGGGGTCATTCCGATGGTAATGCGAGTCGCTGGCCGGCCATCAACAAGGCGAGACGACTGAGGCTGCTCCAGGGAGAGCCGGTAGCCTGGCCTTTGATCTGCGCGTCGATGCGTTGCGCATCCATCAGCAGTTGGCTCCAGCGTTTGGCCGAGTGGCGTTGCAGGGCTTTGCTCATCAACGGCTTGCGCTTGTCCCAGACCGGCGGCCGCGCCGAGCTGAAGACCTTGTCCAGCGGCATCCCTTGGCTGACCTGCAGCGACATGGTCGCCAGGGCGCGCAACTCACGGGTCAGCGCCCAGAGAATCACCGGCGTCTCGACACCTTCGCCGCGCAACCCTTCAAGGATACGCAACGCATGAGGCGCTTCCCCGTTGAGTACCGCATCGGTCAGGCCGAAAACATCGAAGCGGGCGCTGTCGGCCACGGCTGCCTGGACGGTCTCGACGGTGATCTGACCGTCTTCGGCCATCAGCTTGAGTTTTTCGATCTCCTGCGCGGCCGCCAGCAGGTTGCCCTCGACCCTCGCGGCAATCAGCTCGACCGCATCCTGGGTCGCCGCCAGCCCGGCCTTGGACAGCCGCTGGCGAATCCATTGTGGAAGCTGGCCGATGTCCACCGGCCAGATCTGCACGAACTGAGTCTGAGCGCCTTCGACGAGGGCTTTGCCCCACTTGGTCTTTTGCGCGCTGCCGTCGAGCTTGGGCAGACTGATCAACAGCAGCGTGTCCTCGGCAGGCCGGGCGCAATATTCCATCAGCGCAGCCGCGCCCTTGTCGCCGGGCTTGCCGGACGGCAGGCGCAACTCAAGCAGGCGCCGCTCGGCGAACAACGACATGCTGGCACCGGCTTGCAGCAGCGTGCCCCAATCGAAACTGGCGTCGGCGCTGAACACCTGGCGCTCGTCAAAACCCTGGCTGCGGGCCGCGTTGCGGATCGCGTCCGCGGCTTCCTGACACAACAGCGGGTCATCGCCGCTGACGATGTAGACGGGCGCAAGCGTGCCTTGCAGGTGCTTGTCGAGTTGGGCGGGGGCGAGTTTCATGATCAGAGATACCGGGGCCAGTTGCCTGGCCCCTGATGCTTACCTGCCCGGGATTTCGATCGGCGACTGTTGCGGGGTTTCATCGCGAACCCGTTGCGCGGCATCCAGCGCGTCCTGCTCGGCCTTGGCCACTGCGTCAGCTTGCTGCTGCAGTTGATCCAGACGGCTTGGGGTCAACTGTTGCAGGCGTGCGATCAGACGCTGTACCAGGTCGTTGCGCATTTCCAGGCGGACTTGCGCGGCTTCCTGATCGGAACCGGTCAGGTTGTTGCCGTCGTGGTTGTAGGATTTCTCAACGACCACATCGTCGCCCGCCAGCAGCCGGTCACGATCGCCACGGATTTCGTACTTCAGCGTGGTGGTCAGCTGATATTCGGTTGCCCGACCCGAACCGGAAGTGGTGAGGGCGCGCTGGTTTTCCCGCTCGCTTACCAGTACCAGCTTGTAAGGTGCGCCGGTGTAGACCTTCACGCCGGAGTTGTTCAGTGTGCGGGTCAGTTGCGTAACGGTTTCGCCGTAGGCGTTGCGTGCGCTGACGTCCAGTTCCTTGATCGCCAGTTCGTTGGTGCCGGTGCCACGCAGCTGGAAGCCGCAGGCGCTCAGCATCACCGCCAGGCCGATTACCAGCAGATTGCGTTTGATCATCTTGTTGCTCCCCTTGAATCCGTTTGGGCCGCCTTTGCGCACCCAGGAAATATGTTCAGCGCCCGACGCTCGCCGGGCGCCTGATCCAATCAGCTTGCGACGATATTGACCAGCTTGCCGGGCACGACGATTACCTTGCGAATCGTCAGGCCGTCGATGAAGCGCAGCACGTTTTCGTTGACCCGTGCGGCGGCCTCGATTTCTTCGCGGCTGGCGCTGGCCGGCATTTCGATCTGGCCACGCAGCTTGCCGTTGACCTGAATCACCAGTTGCAGGGTGTCCTGCACCAGCGCGTTCTCATCGAGCACCGGCCAGCCGGCATCGATGATCGGCCCTTCATGGCCCAGCGCGTTCCACAGTTCATGGCTGATATGCGGCGTGATCGGGGCCAGCAGCAGAGCGACCGTTTCCAGGCCTTCGTGCAGCAGAGCACGGTCCTGAGCCGTTGCCTGTGGTGCTTTCTCCAGCACGTTCATCAGCGTCATCACCTGGGCGACGGCGGTGTTGAACTTCTGGTGCTGGCCAATATCCTGGCTGGCCTGCTTGATGGCCTGGTGAATGGCACGGCGAATGACTTTCTGCTCATCGCTCAGCGCGGACAGGTCGAGGCTGCCGACGGCGCCTTGCGTCGCGTGGGCCTGAGCCAGACGCCACACGCGGCGCAGGAAGCGGTGCGAACCTTCGACGCCGGAGTCGGACCATTCCAGGCTCATGTCGGGCGGCGAGGCGAACATCATGAACAGGCGGCAGGTATCAGCGCCGTACTGATCGATCATGGTTTGCGGGTCGATGCCGTTTTTCTTGGACTTCGACATCTTTTCAGTGCCGCCGATTTCCACCGGCAGGCCATCGCTGGTCAGCCTGGCGCTGATGACCTTGGCCTTGGCGTCGCGCTCGAGGGTCACGTCGGCAGGGTTGATCCAGGTCTTCTTGCCGCTGGCTTCCATGCGGAAATACGTTTCGGCGTTGACCATGCCCTGGGTCAGCAGGTTCTTGAACGGTTCGTTCGAAGTCACCAGGCCTTCGTCGCGCATCAGCTTGTGGAAGAAGCGTGCGTAGAGCAGGTGCAGGATCGCGTGTTCGATACCGCCGATGTACTGATCGACCGGCAGCCAGTGGTTCGCGGCGTCGGGCTCGACCAGGCCACCTTCATAGTGCGGCGAGGCGTAGCGTGCGTAGTACCAGGACGATTCGACGAACGTGTCCATGGTGTCGGTTTCACGCTTGGCCGGTGCGCCGCATTTCGGGCAGCTGCACTCGTAGAATTCAGGCATGCGCGCCAGCGGCGAACCGGCGCCGTCGGGCACCACGTCTTCGGGCAACACGACCGGCAGCTGGTCTTCCGGGACCGGCACGTCACCACAGGTTTCGCAGTGCACGATCGGGATCGGGCAACCCCAGTAGCGCTGGCGGCTGATGCCCCAGTCGCGCAGGCGGAACTGGGTACGGGACTGACCAAGGTTCTTCTTGGTCAGCGCCGCTTCGATGGCATCGAACGCCGCCTGGAAATCCAGGCCGGTGAATTCGCCGGAATTGATCAGCTCACCGTGTTCGCCGTAGGCCGCCTGCCATGGGGCAGGGGTCTGGTCGCCGGCGCTGGTACGCACCACGGCCTTGATCGGCAGGTCGTACTTGGTGGCGAATTCGAAATCGCGCTCGTCGTGAGCCGGTACGGCCATGACCGCGCCGTCGCCGTAATGCATCAACACGTAGTTGGCGACCCAGACCGGCAGCTTTTCGCCCGTCAGCGGGTGCTCGACGAACAACGAAGTCGGCAGGCCTTTCTTCTCTTGAGTGGCAACGTCGGCTTCAGCCACGCTGCCGCCCTTGCATTCTTCCATGAAGGCTTGCAGCTCGGGGTTACCCTGCGCCGCCAGAGTCGCCAGCGGGTGCTCGGCGGCAACGGCCACATAGGTCGCGCCCATCAGCGTGTCGGGACGGGTGGTGAAGACTTTCAGCGCGCCGGCTTCGCCGATGGAGGCCTGGTCGTAGGGGAACTGCACTTCCATGCCACGGGATTTGCCGATCCAGTTGCGCTGCATGGTCTTGACCTGTTCAGGCCAGCCCGGCAGTTCATCGAGGCTCTCCAGCAGCTCATCCGCGTAAGCGGTGATCTTGAAGTAGTACATCGGGATTTCGCGCTTTTCGATCACCGCGCCCGAACGCCAGCCGCGGCCGTCGATGACCTGCTCGTTGGCCAGCACCGTCTGGTCGATCGGGTCCCAGTTCACCGTGCCGTTCTTGCGGTAGATCACACCCTTTTCGAACAGGCGAGTGAACAGCCACTGTTCCCAGCGATAGTAATCCGGCTTGCAGGTGGTGATTTCCCGCGACCAGTCGATGGCCAGGCCCAGGCTCTTGAGCTGGTCCTTCATGTAGGCGATGTTTTCGTAGGTCCACTTGGCGGGCGCGACATTGTTGTCGATGGCGGCGTTCTCCGCCGGCATGCCGAAAGCGTCCCAGCCCAGCGGCTGCAGGACGTTCTTGCCCAGCATGCGCTGGTAGCGCGAGATCACGTCACCAATGGTGTAGTTGCGCACATGGCCCATGTGCAGCTTGCCGCTGGGGTAAGGAAACATGGACAGGCAGTAGTAGGTTTCCTTGCCTGGCTGTTCACTGACTTCAAAAGACTTTTGCTCTTCCCAGAAGGTCTGGGCGGCGGCTTCGATTTCGCGGGGCTGATAGAGTTCGTGCATGGCTACTTTTTACTAAAGATTGGTGACCCTTGACCTCTTCGTAGCTTCGCCGAGTCACGTTGCCACCATGTGCCGGGCAATGTTGCCACCCTGGCGGTGCATCCGGGCTCAAGAGAGCGGAAGTGGAATTACAGGAAGCGCCGTAGCATACATGAGCGCCGCCGACCGAGGGAAACGCTGATTGCGCCACGTCCCGCGAAAGCCCGTGCCAAAGGGGGCCATCTGCCCGTTGGTCGCAGTTTCAGGCCGGTTCGTGCAGCAGCGCTAAGCTCATTGACGAGGGTATGTTTATCTTCAATGAGGTGAGCGGATGACAGAGTTGCAGCACATAGAAGGCACTCCTGAGCTGTATGAACGTTTGATCAATCGTCTGGGGCTGGCTCTTGAAATGGCGAGTACCGCGGTCCGGCTCCGAAACGAGTCGCCGGCGGAACTTGAGCTCAAAGGGTTGAGCAGTGCCGAGTTCGAGCTGATTGAGGCCTACCTTGAAAAAGGCGCGAGGGCGGCAAACGGGGCTGTTAAGGGTAAGTCAGAGGGCCGTTTCAGCGTCGCGCTGGAACAGGCTGATTCGGTAGCCATGCCGAGCGATTGCGCCAGGGTCATCTGGCTCAAGGACAAGCGTCGGGCCAAAACATCGGAACGGATGAGCCGCTACAGTTCAAACAGCACTTTCAAGCTTTAAAACCGTCACAGGGCCAGTCCTGTTTATAAGCATTGTTGCTTAGCACCATTTCCTCTTAGGCTTCGGGCATCTATGGAGATGCCCAATGCCGTTTCGTTATCTGTTCAAGACCCTCCTGATGCCGCCGGGCATTCTGTTTGTGCTGCTGATCGCCGCGTGGTGGCTGCGCAAGTCGCGCCCGCGTCTGGCCACCTTGTGCTTTGCGGCAGGCTTGGGCGGGCTGTGGTTGATGAGCCTGCCGGTGGCGGTCGAACATGCCGCCCGCTGGCTTGAACGGGAACCACCCCTGCCGAGGACGCAATGGTCGACACTGGCCGGGCAGGCGGATGTGATCGTCGTGCTGGGAAGCGGTCGGGAGCGCCATGATCCGGTCTGGGGTGAGGATGTCTCCACCGGCATCGGCCTGGAGCGGCTGCGCCTGGCGGCGCGCCTGTCCAGAGAGTCCGGTTTGCCGATCCTGACCTCCGGCGGCCTGCATTATGGCGAGCCGCCCAGCGAAGCCGGGATCATGGCCCGCTCGTTACAAGAGGATTTCGCCACGCCGGTGCGCTGGCAAGAAGGGCAGAGCCGCACCACTTGGGAAAACGCCACCATGACCGCCGACATGCTTCGCCCGCTGGGCATCAAGCGCGTGCTGCTGGTAACCCAGGCCTGGCACATGCCCCGCGCGCGCTGGAGTTTCGAGCAGGCAGGACTGACGGTAGTGGCTGCACCGGTCGGGTTCTTGGGAGTGGATAATGCCAGGCCGTTCGGCGGCTGGCTGCCGGAGGCCCGCGCCATGATGCACAGCGGCATGCTGCTCAACGAAGCGGCCGGATTGCTGGTTTATCCCTGGGCCTATCCGTGAGTGTGCCACCGGCCGGTGATGAACCGGCCGGAGACGCGTAAGCGGATCAGACCGCCTTGGAAATCCGCGCGGCCAACAGCGCCCAGCCGAAAATCAACAGGCTGAGGATTGCCAGTGGCCAGGAACGCCAGCGCAGATAGGGCGTGAGTTCATGCATGGGCACGACTTCGCCGTAGAGAATGCCGCGCTGGAATTGCGGGATCTGCACGGTGATCTTGCCGAAAGGATCGATCAGCCCGGTCACGCCATTGTTGGTGGCGCGAATCATCCAGCGGCCGGCTTCCAGCGCCCGCATCTGCGCCATCTGCAAGTGTTGCAGCGGCCCGATGGAGGTGCCGAACCAGGTGTCGTTGCTCACCGTCAGCAGCAGATCGCTGCGTGCTGACAGGCCGGCCGCAAATTCCGGGTACACCACTTCATAGCAAATGAACGGCGCAATCTGATAACCCTTGGCCTGCAACAGCGCCTGATCGTTGGGGCCGCGAGCGAAGTCGGACATGGGCAGATCGAAGAAAGCGATCAAGCCGCGCAGCAGATCCTGCAGCGGCACATATTCGCCGAACGGCACCAGCTTCTGTTTGTAGTACAGGCCGTCGCCCTGGCCGGTCACGGTGATGCCGTTGTAATAACGGTTCTCGCCGCGCTCGTTGCGGTCGCGCACCGGTACGCCGGTAATCAGCGCCGCGCCACGGTCGGCAGCGAAGCGGCCCATCATGGTCAGGTAGCCTTCGGCGTTTTCCTTGAGCACCGGCACGGCCGTTTCCGGCCAGACGATCAGATCGGCCTGCTTTGAACTGAGAGTCATGTCCCGGTACAGCTCCAGCTGGGCGCTGAGCTGCTTGGGGTCCCACTTCATGCTTTGCTCGATGTTGCCCTGCATCACCGCCACTTTCAGCGGGTTGCCCGAGGGAGACGTCCAGGCGTGATCCTTGAGCATCACGCCCGCGATCCAGGGCGCGAGCAGCAAGGCTACGCCCATCGCCAGGAAAGACTTGCGCGTGCCCAGCCGATGCAGATTGCACAGCAGCGCCGCCGTCAGGCCCAGAACGAAGGAAATCAGCCACACGCCGCCCAGCGGTGCCAGTCCCGCAAGCGGGCCGTCAAGCTGGCTGTAGCCGGAATAGAGCCAAGGAAAGCCGGTAAGGAACCAGCCACGAAACGCTTCCTGCAACAGCCACAGCGCCGCGAACGCCAGCGCGTCGGCCAGCGGTGCTTCGTTGCGCCTCAGCCAGCGCGCCCATAGCCAGGCGGGCAGGGCAAAGAACAGGGCAATCGCGGCGATGAACGCCAGCATCAGCAACCCCGCCAGCAGCACCGAAGCGCCGCCGTAGGTGTGGATGCTGACGTAGATCCAGCTGGTGCCGGCGCCGAACAGGCCGAAGCCGTAGCACCAGCCGCGTCCGAAGGCCTGACGGGGCGTCAGCTCGCGCAAGCCGAGATAGAAGATCGCCACCGCCACCAGCGCCAGAGGCCAGAAGTCGAACGGTGCCAGGGCCAGCGTGGTGATGCCACCGGCCGCCACGGCCAGCAGATTACCGGGCCAGCCGGGACGGGTTATCCAGCGCATGTCATTTCCTTGATGCGGACTACGGACGTGAGATAGGGCTCAGGCGCAGCAGGTGAATGCGACGGCTGTCCGCGCTCAGTACGCGGAAACGATATGCACCGATTTCGGTCGTTTCGCTGCGCTTGGGCAGGTGGCCGAAAGCGTTCATCACCAGGCCGCCGACGGTATCGAACTCGTCGTCGGAAAACTGGCTGTCGAAGAACTCGTTGAAGCTCTCGATGGGCGTCAGTGCCTTGACCAGGAAGTCACCGCTGGGCAGCGGCTTGATGTAGCTGTCTTCCTCGACGTCGTGTTCGTCTTCGATGTCGCCGACGATCTGTTCCAGCACGTCTTCAATGGTCACCAGGCCCGCCACGCCGCCGTATTCGTCGATGACGATGGCCATGTGGTTGTGGTTGGCGCGGAATTCACGCAGCAGGACGTTCAGGCGCTTGGACTCGGGCACGAAGGTGGCCGGGCGCAGCAGGGTCTTGACGTCGTCGCTGTCGCCGCCTTCCTTGAGGATCAGCGGCAGCAGAT
Source organism: Pseudomonas sp. v388 (assembly GCF_003935425.1). Classification (GTDB taxonomy): domain Bacteria; phylum Pseudomonadota; class Gammaproteobacteria; order Pseudomonadales; family Pseudomonadaceae; genus Aquipseudomonas. The sequence continues at coordinate 316,464 of NZ_RHQN01000006.1, read as the reverse complement.
CCTTGGCCAGCAGCACGCCGAGCACGTCATCATGGCTTTCGCCGATGACCGGGTAGCGCGAGTGTGCCGCGTCGATGACGGCGGGCAGGAATTCGCGGGGCGTCTGGCTGGCCTTGATGCTGATCATCTGCGAGCGCGGCACCATGATGTCGCGTACCTGCAGGTCAGCCACTTGAATGGCGCCTTCGACGATCGCCAGCGCTTCGGTGTCCAGCAGTTTGTTCTGGTGGGCTTCGCGCAGCAGCTCAAGCAGCTCCTGGCGGTTTTTGGGCTCATGGACAAAAGCCTGGGTCAGTTTACCCAGCCATGACTTTTGTCCGTTGCTCGATCGGTCTTCGCTCATAGCCCTTACTCGTGTTCCTTGCCTGGTATTTCAGAATGTGGAAGGTCGGTGCTTTCGTCGTCCGCATACGGATCGGGAAAGCCCAGTTCTTGAAGCAACGTTCGTTCCAGCGCTTCCATTTCCTCGGCTTCCTCATCATCGATGTGGTCGAAGCCCAGCAGATGGAGGCAGCCGTGAATGACCATGTGCGCCCAATGTGCCTCAACGGCCTTGCCCTGTTCCTGCGCTTCGCGGTTGACGACCGGTACGCAAATGACCAGATCACCCAGCAGCGGGATGTCCAGCATGTCGTCAGGTACGTCGGCAGGGAAGGACAACACGTTGGTGGCGTAATCCTTGTGTCGCCATGTGTGATTGAGCTCGCGCCCTTCGGTTTCATCCACCAGTCGAATGGTCAACTCCGAATCGGCACTGCGCTGGCGCAGGCCCATTTCACACCAAAGGCGGAACTGGGCTTCGCTGGGCGCGTCGGTCTGACTGGCAATCTGCAGGTCCAGCTCAAGCATCGCGGTTGTAGCCCCGTGCATGGCTGCTGCTGCTCGACTGGCTGTCGCTGAAACGGTCGTCGAATCGCTCGTAGGCTTCGACGATGCGTTGCACCAGCGGGTGGCGAACCACATCTTTTGGTTTGAAATGCGTGAAGCTGATGCCCGGTACGTCCTTGAGCACGTCGATGACATGGGTCAGGCCCGACTTGGTGCCCTTGGGCAAGTCGACCTGAGTGATGTCACCGGTGATCACGGCGGTGGAACCGAAGCCAATACGGGTCAGGAACATCTTCATCTGCTCGACGGTGGTGTTCTGACTCTCGTCGAGAATGATGAAGCTGTTATTAAGGGTGCGTCCGCGCATGTAGGCCAGCGGTGCAACCTCGATCACCTGTTTCTCGATCAGTTTGGCGACGTACTCGAAACCGAGCATCTCGTACAGCGCGTCGTAGAGCGGGCGCAGGTACGGGTCGATCTTCTGGGCCAGATCGCCCGGCAGGAAACCGAGCTTTTCACCTGCTTCGACCGCTGGACGCACCAGCAGGATGCGGCGGATCTGCTCACGCTCCAGGGCGTCCACGGCGCAGGCGACCGCCAGGTAGGTTTTACCCGTACCGGCCGGGCCGATGCCGAAGTTGATGTCGTTGCCGAGAATCTCCTTCACGTACCGCTGCTGATTCAAGCCGCGAGGGCGAATCATGCCTTTCTTGGTACGCAGGGCAACGCCGACTTCGGCGGCAGGGTGGTTGTCCAGCCCGTCGACACCCGACTCCTGCAGGAACAGGTGAACCATGTCCGGCGTCAGGTCGGTACCTTTGGTTTCCCGGTACAGGCGACGCAGCAGGTTTTCGGCCGAGGTGGTGTGACGGGACTCGCCAATGAGTTCGAACTGATTGCCGCGGTTGCGGATCTCGATGTTCAGGCGTTGCTCGATCAGGCGCAGATGCTCGTCGAGTTGGCCGCACAAGTTGGCGAAACGATGGGCCTCGAAAGGTTCGAGGATAAAGCGATGAGGTTCTATGGTTGCGTTCAAGGTCGTTTTTTAGCCATCCGACGGCAAGTGAGATGAGTCGAAGAATACTCCTGGCGTCGGCCGTGCGAAAGGTCTGACTTGCAATTGGCCTAAACGGCCGGGAGGTATCTGCCTGTAGGAGCGGACTTGTCCGCGAAGAGGCCGGTACAGCCGCCAAACCTGTGGCGTCTGTAATGAAGCTTTCGCGGGCACGTCCGCTCCCACGGCCCCCCAAAGAAAATAGAGGGCTCTACTGCAACAAAGAACCGCGCAGCGAGTGGGGCTGGGCGTCGTCGATGTGGACGTCGGCGAACTGGCCGATCAGCTTGGGGTTGTCGCAGCGGAAGTTGACGATCCGGTTGTTCTCGGTGCGGCCTTGCAGCTCGCCGGGGTCTTTCTTCGAATAATCGGTCACCAGAATCCGCTGGATGCTGCCGACCATCTGTCGGCTGATCTCGAAACCTTGCTGATTCAACCGGTGCTGCAATGCGGCCAGGCGCTCTTTTTTCAACGCTTCGGGCGTGTCGTCCTTCAGGTCCGCCGCCGGCGTGCCGGGACGCGGGCTGTAGACGAACGAGAACGAGAAGTCGAAGCCGACGTCCTGCACCAGCTTCATGGTGTCGTTGAAGTCTTTTTCCGTCTCACCGGGGAAGCCGACGATGAAGTCCGAACTGATGCTGATGCCCGGCACCGCCGCGCGGAGTTTGCGCAGTCGCGATTTGTATTCGAGGGTCGTGTGGTTGCGCTTCATCGCTGCCAGGACGCGGTCGGACCCGGACTGAACCGGCAGGTGCAGGTGTTTCACCAGTTCCGGGACTTCCGCATGGGCCTGGATCAGGCTGTCGGAAAACTCCAGCGGGTGAGAGGTGGTGTAGCGGATGCGGTCGATGCCATCGACGGCCGCCACGACGCGAATCAGGTCCGCCAGATCGGCGACACGGCCGTCATGGGTCGTACCGCGATAGCCGTTGACGTTCTGGCCCAGCAGCGTCACTTCACGCACGCCGTGGTCGGCCAGGTGGATGACTTCGCTCAGCACGTCGTCGAACGGCCGGCTGACTTCTTCGCCGCGGGTATAAGGCACTACACAGAAGGTGCAGTATTTGCTGCAGCCTTCCATCACCGACACGTAGGCGCTCGGGCCATCGACGCGCGGCTCGGGCAAATGGTCGAACTTCTCGATCTCGGGGAACGACACATCGACTTGCGGCAGCCGCGTCACGCGAGCCACGTCGATCATCTCCGGCAGGCGGTGCAGCGTCTGCGGGCCGAAGACCACGTCGACATACGGCGCGCGATCACGGATGGCCGCGCCTTCCTGACTGGCGACGCAGCCGCCGACGGCGATCACCATGTCCGGCTTGGCAAGCTTGAGCTCACGCCAACGTCCCAGCTGGGAATAGACCCGGTCCTGGGCGCGTTCGCGAATCGAACAGGTGTTGAGCAGGATCACGTCGGCGTCTTCCGCGCGAGCGGTGACTTCCATGGCCTGGTGTTCGCCCAGCAGATCGACCATGCGCGAGCTGTCGTACTCGTTCATCTGGCAACCGTGGGTTTCGATATAAAGCTTCTTGGCCATGCGTGATCATCAGCTGATTCAAAGAACCGCGCATTATAGGGACGAAGCGTCCGGCTTCCTAGCGTTGGCTGTCCAGCGGACATGCTATAGTTCGCGCCCTCTTTTTTATGCCTGAATCCTTACCTGCCAGATATGACAAAACGCGAAGCTCCAATCTACAAGGTGATTTTTCTCAACCAGGGCCAGGTTTTCGAGATGTATGCCAAGCAGATCTACCAGAGTGATCTGTGGGGCTTTCTTGAAGTCGAAGAATTCGTGTTCGGCGAACGCACCACGGTCGTGGTCGATCCGAGTGAAGAGAAGCTCAAGGCCCAGTTCGAAGGCGTGGTGCGCAGTTTCGTGCCGATGCATTCGATCGTGCGTATCGACGAAGTGGAACGCATGGGCACGCCCAAGATCAGCGAAGCCCGCGGCACCGGCAACGTGATGCCGTTTCCGATGCCGATGCCGGAAAAACCATGATAGGGCGGCACCACGGCACTTTCGCCAGCAAGCTGGCTCCTACAGGATTTGCGTTGGACCTGTAGGAGCCAGCTTGCTGGCGAATGGCAGATTCAGAGATTTATCAAGGCAACGGCGAAAATGGCGTGCGGCCTTCCGCCGTTTGCAGCTCCAGCAGATACTTGCGGAAAATCTGGCCCAGCACCTGGGTGGCGACCTCAAGCTCGGCGCGCTGCATGTTGGCCGACACTTCGTCGGCTGCGTCCAGCGCCTCTTCCGAGCCGTTGACCGCCGCCATCTTCAGCACGATATAGGCCTGGATGTTGTTGGCCTGGACGCCTTCGCCGCGACTGAACATCAAGCCCAGCTGATACTGCGCCTGAGCATGGCCCTGCAAGGAAGCCTGCTCGAAATAACTCAACGCCTGGGGCAGGTCGCGTTCGCCACCTTTGCCCTGGTAATAGAACTCGCCCAACTCGTATTGTGCCTGCGCATCCCCGGCCTGCGCGGCCTGCTGGCAGGTGCTGAGCGCAGCTGGCAGATTCTCCGGCGCAGTATTGAGGGTGCAGCGACCCACCGCTGGGATTAACAACGAGTTGCCGCCTGCATTCGCCAGCAGGGGAGAGATAAGCAACAGGCAGCCCAATGCAAGGGTGCGGCCGGTGCGGTTCATGGGAGTCGACTTACCTCTGAAAAAGGTGCGGGGGTGCCCGTCCAGCGAGACGTGCTGGCTGCGCATTATGAAATAAGCAGGGCCAACCTTACAAAGTCTTTACGGATTTTCTGCTGCACGGCTTGGAAAAGCCTTTATTTACGGGACGAAAGCCCTGTAGGAAAACTGCGAGTGTATCGGCATTGTGGCGATCATTCCTTCGAACGCCGCGGCGTTGGCTGAATAATTGCCGGTTATGGCAGCGCACGGGGGCATGCCTGAACGGCATAACGCCCGCAGGCCGGTAACGGCGCTGCGGGCGAACGCGGGGTTATTTCAGTGCGGCGAACGCTTTCTCGGCGGCGTCCAGCGTCAGTTGCAACTCGGCTTCACCGTGGGCGATGGACGTGAAACCGGCCTCGAAGGCGCTCGGCGCCAGATACACGCCACCGTCGAGCATGAGGTGGAAGAAGCGCTTGAAACGGTCGGCGTCGCTGGTCATCACGTCCTGGAAGGTCACGATCGACTTGGCTTCGCTGAAGTACAAACCGAACATGCCGCCCGCCTGGGTGGTCACGAACGGAATGCCGGCAGCATCGGCGCGCTGTTGCAGGCCATCGAGCAGGCGGGTTGTGAAATCGCTCAGTTCGTCGTGGAAGCCCGGGCGGCTGATCAGACGCAGAGTCGTCAGGCCCGCCGCCATGGCCAGCGGGTTACCCGACAGCGTACCGGCCTGGTAGACCGGGCCGAGCGGCGCGATGTGCGACATGATTTCGCGCTTGCCGCCGAAACAGCCGACCGGCATGCCGCCGCCGATGATCTTGCCGAAGGTGCTCAGGTCCGGCGTGACACCGTAGTAAGCCTGGGCGCCGCCCAGCGCCACACGGAAACCGGTCATCACTTCGTCGAAAATCAGCACTACGCCATGCTCGTCGCACAAGGCGCGCAAGCCTTGCAGATAACCGGGCGCCGGCGGTACGCAGTTCATGTTGCCGGCCACCGGCTCGACGATGATGCACGCCACCTCCTGGCCAACGTCGGCCAGCAGGTCACGGACCGCGTCCAGGTCGTTGAACGGTACGGTCAGCGTATGTTTGGCGAACGCCGCAGGAACGCCCGGCGAGCTTGGCACGCCCAACGTCAGTGCACCGGAACCGGCCTTGACCAGCAGGCTGTCGGAGTGACCGTGGTAGCAGCCTTCGAATTTGATGATGCTGTCGCGGCCGGTGTAGCCGCGAGCCAGGCGGATCGCGCTCATGGTCGCTTCGGTGCCGGAGCTGACCATGCGCACCATCTCCATTGATGGCACCAGCGAGCAGACCAGATCGGCCATCTCCGTTTCCATGGCCGTCGGCGCGCCGTAGGAAAGACCGTGCTCCAGCTGGCTACGCACCGCGTCGAGCACTTCCGGATGGCTGTGGCCCAGAATCATCGGCCCCCACGAGCCGACGTAATCGACGTAACGCTTGTCGTCTTCGTCAGTCACGTAGGCGCCGGCAGCGTGCTTGAAGAACAGCGGTGTGCCGCCCACGCTCTTGAAAGCGCGAACCGGCGAATTGACGCCACCGGGGATGTGTTTCTGGGCGTTGGCGAACAGTGTTTCGGAACGGGACATGATCGGGTCTCTGCTGTGCAACGGTAAGTCGTGGCTGCGCCGAATGTGCAGGAACAGGCGCGGCGCGGTAATACGCAAGGCCCGCACTATATCAAAAGCCGGTCGGCAGCCGGATGCACATGTCCGAATTCAGCCAGACTTTTGCCAGGCGCTGGAATACAGTCCTTCCCATGAACACTCTTGACCCGACCATTTGCTACGCGGCCTTTGTCGCCAGGGACCGCCGCTTCGACGGCTGGTTCTTCATGGGCGTCTCGTCGACCGGCATCTACTGCCGGCCGATGTGCCCGGTCCGTGCGCCCCAGGCCCGAAACTGCACGTTCTACACCTCGGCAGCGGCGGCCGAGCGCGCCGGCTTTCGCCCGTGCCTGCGTTGCCGTCCCGAGCTGGCGCCGGGCAACGGCTTGCTGGATATCTCCAGCCGCCTGGCCCAGGCGGCGGCACGACTGATTGAAGAAGGGTATCTGAATGGCCGAAGCCTCGACGATCTGGCGACCCGCGTCGGGGTGACCTCCAGGCATCTGCGACGCATCTTCGAGGCCGAGTTCGGCGTGACGATGATCGAGTTCGCCCAGACCCAGCGACTGCTGATCGCCAAGCGTTTGCTGACCGATACAGGCATGTCGATGACCGACGTGGCTTTGGCATCGGGCTTTGGCAGCGTTCGGCGCTTCAATGACGTGTTCCAGAATCGCTATGGCCTCAACCCCACGCGCCTGCGCAAGGCGACCCATGTGCCGGGCGCCGCAACCCTGCGTTTCGAACTGTCGTATCGCCCGCCGTTTTCCTGGGAGGGCGTGCTGGAATTTCTGGCCCATCGCTGCATCGTCGGCGTGGAGCAGGTGCGCGACGATGCCTATTGCCGGGTGATCGAAGTCGAACAGGGCGGCCGGCGCCTGGCCGGCTGGGTCCAGGTCACCCATGCGCCGGAGCGGCACGCGCTGGTGGTGACGGTGTCCGCCTCGTTGCAGTCCGCCATCGCCCAGGTGCTGGCGCGGGTGCGGCGTGTGTTCGACACCGGCTGCCGGCCGGACCTGGTGGATGCTCACCTTGGCCCGTTGATCGGCGATGTGCCGGGCATGCGGGTGCCGGGGGCGTTCGACGGTTTCGAAATTGCCGTGCGGGCGGTGGCCGGGCAGCAGATATCGGTGCTTAATGCCCGCGCCATCCTGAGCCGTATTGCTGAACGCTTCGGCCCGGCGGTGGCGGATGCGCCTGCCGGGCTGCACCACGGGTTTCCCGACGCCCAGGCGATGGCCGGGCTGGTTTACGAACAACTGATAAGTACCGGGCTGATCCGCATCCGTGCCGAGGCGATCATCGCCATCGCGAAGGAAGTCGCCGCAGGCCGCATTATCCTCGAGCCTCTGGTACCGCTGGATGAAACCCTCGCGGCGCTGCGGCACATTCGCGGAGTGGGCGAGTGGACGGTGCAATACATCGCCATGCGGGCGCTGGCCTGGCCCAATGCATTTCCCGAAGGTGACGCAGTGCTCAAGAAACACCTGGGTTTCACCTCGGCGGCGCAGCTCAATGAACACGCCAGCCGCTGGGCGCCCTGGCGCGCCTACGCGACGGTGCATGTCTGGCGTCAACGAGAAGAGGAGCTACGACAATGATTCACGGTTATCTGATCCCAAGCCCCTTGGGCGATATCGCCCTGCGCGCCGAAGACGACGTGTTGACTGGAGTGTTCTTCGTAGGTCAGAAGTATTATCCGACGCTGACCATGATGGAGGACGACCATTCGGTGCCGAGGGTGATTCGTCAGGCGCAAGAGCAACTGGCGGAGTTTTTCAGCGGTGAGCGACGGGAATTCAGCGTGCCACTGCGTCCGCGTGGTACGCCGTTCCAGGAACAGGTCTGGCACGAACTGGCGCGGATTCCCTATGGCGAGGTGGTGTCCTACGGCGCGATGGCCCGCAATATGGGCCTGAGCGCCGGTCATTCCCGGGCGGTGGGCATGGCCAATGGGCGCAATCCCATCTGCATCATCCTGCCGTGTCACCGGGTGATCGGCGCTGGCGGCGACCTGACCGGCTACGCCGGGGGCATGGACCGCAAGCGCGCCTTGCTCAAGCTGGAAAATGCCATGGGCGTGCCGTTCAGTCTCGCGTAGGAGTGGACTTGTCCGCGACGAGGCCGGTTGGCTCCCACAAGATCAGCGCTGAAAAAGTGCGTTGAACGCCTTGGCCCGGCGCGTGACTTCCTGCGCGTTTTCAACGCCGAACAAGCCATGGACCACGGCCAGCAAGTCTGCGCCGTGAGCCACCAGTTGCGGGGCGTTTTCCACGGTAATGCCGCCGATCACGGCGATGGGCAGTTTCACCTGGGCGCGTACTTGCGTCAGCAGGTCCAGAGGAACGGCCGGCGCGTCAGGTTTGGTCTGGGAGGTGAAGAATCGCCCGAACGCAACGTAACTGGCGCCGTCGGCCTTGGCCCGTTCGGCCAGTTCCAGTTTGCCATGGCAGGTCGCGCCGACAATCGCCTTGTGCCCCAGCAACGCGCGGGCATCCGGCAGTGAGCCGTCGGTTTGTCCCAGATGCACGCCAACCCCCAGGCGTGCCGCCAGCTCGGCGTCATCATTGATGATCAGCCAGGTCTTGTAGCGTTCGCACAGTTTGAGCAGTTCGCTGGCTTCGCGCAGGCGACGGGACTCGTCGTTGCTCTTGTCGCGGTATTGCAGCAAGGTCACGCCGCCGTCGAGGGCGGCCTCGACGTAAGACAGGAATCGACCGGCCAGCAACTGGCCGTCGGTAATGGCGTACAAGCCACGTAGTTTCATGATGGGAACCTCATGGCGTGGCGTTACGAGCAGAAATCCAGGGGCAGGCGGCGGGGAACGAATTGCCCTTTACCCAGCTGTTCGGCGTCGCGAAGCGTGCGCCAAGTGTAGTCCAGCGCCGACCTGACCGCGCTCACCAATGCCTCGCCCTGGGCAAGACGTCCGGCCAGGGCGCTGGCCAGGGTGCAGCCCGAACCGTGGTAGCTGCCGGGCAGACGCTGGCACTTGAAGGTGTGGGGCTGGCCGCCGCGACTGTACAGGCGATTGTGGATTTGCTCCTCCTCGCCATGGCCGCCGGTGATCAGCAGGTGCTCGCAAAACGGCAGCAGCTTCTCGGCGCACTCATCTGCCGTACCGGCTGGCAGCTCCGCGAGAATCCGCGCCTCGGGCAGGTTGGGCGTGGCAATGGTCGATAGCGGCAGCAGGCGCTCGCGCATTGCGTAGCCGACTTCGTCCTTGCCCAGCCGTCCGCCGCCACCTGCGCGCAGCACGGGGTCGCAGACCACCGGCAGATGCGGGTTGGCCAACAGCAGTTGGACGACGGTATCGACCATTTCCAGGGAACCGAGCATGCCCAGCTTGACGGCGGCGACCTCGGAATCTTCAAGCACCGCATGGGCTTGCGCCAGGACCCATTCACGATCCAGGACGCGGAAATCCCTGACGTCAACAGTGTCTTGAACGGTCAGCGCGGTGATGACGGGAGCTGCGTGGCAGCCTTGGGCCAGCAGCGCTTCGATATCTGCCTGCATGCCGGCGCCGCCACTGGGGTCGTGGCCGGAGAGGCAGAGGACAACGGGGCGGGAGCTATAAATATTCATGGTGCGCGAGCTTATCACTAAACCTTTCGCGGGCCGCCTGTCGTACCGGGATTTTTCTCACCGACGCGCGGCATGTCAGGTCGACAGACTCTGAAGACGGTTCATGTTCTGGCTGAAAGTGCCGAGATAGAGCTATTGCACTGATTTCAAAACGATATTGCTGGCGGCTGTTCCCGGCTATGCTTTATCGTTCCGAAAGCTCGCGCACGACAGCAGATTCGTTTGTCATTGCCGGTCAGCGGCACGCACGGGACCAGGAAAACACTGAAGCAGTAATTCGAACCACTCAGCCTGTTTCAAGGAAAGAAATAACTGCAGGCGTCGCCTTCAACGGATGAAATGACCGCGACGATCGACCTTGAGGCTTCAATGCGTTACTTGCTGATCATCCTGGCCGCGTTGCTGCCAATGCTGGCCCATGCCATTGAATTCGATGAGCACGTGCGCAGCCTGCCGCTGGGCGGTGCAATCCAGGTTTTCGAAGACGTAAGCGGGACTGCCACCATCGAAAGCGTCAGCGCCATGGCCAGTCGTGCAACCTTCCGCTCCATCGATACCGAAACCTTCAACGCCGGCTATTCGGACTCGGCATTCTGGCTCAGAGGCGAGCTGACCTACCGCCCAAGCGTCGCGGCCAAACCGATGGACTGGGTTCTGGAACTGGCCTATCCGCCTCTGGACCGGGTGGCGCTGTATCTGCCGGACGCGTCCGGGCAGCCCAGACTGGCGTTGCTGACCGGAGACACGCTGCCGTTCTCCAGCCGCCAGATCCGCCACGCCAACTACGTCTTCGATCTTGATCTTCCCGCCGGAAAGCCGGTTACGTTCTACATGCGCGTTGCCAGCCAGGGTCCGGTTCAGGCACCGCTCAACCTCTGGTCCAGCCATGCGTTCATCGAAGACCAGCCGGCACGATTGCACGTGATGGGGCTGATCTACGGCGTGCTGCTGGGAATGCTGGTCTACAACCTGTTCATCTATGCCAGCGTGCGAGACAAGAGCTATCTGTACTACATCCTCTACGTGGCCACGTTCGGGCTGTACCAACTGTCGATAAGCGGCACCGCCATCGAATACTTCTGGCCGGACAGCCCGCACTGGGCGAATTCGGCGACACCGTTTCTGATGGCCAGCGCGGTGCTGTTCACCAGCCTGTTTACTCGCCACTTTCTGCAAACGCCCCGGCTCGGGCGCTGGCTCGACTACCTGCTGACCGCGCTGATGGCCTGCGCTCTTGCGGTGATGTTCGTCGCCCTGTTCTGCGGTTACGGGTTGGCGTTGCGCTCGGCAGCGCTGCTGGTGGCAGGCTGCACCTGGGTCATGTTGACCTGCGGCGTGGCTGCCGTCCTGAAGGGTGTGCGCAGTGCGCGGTATTACCTGATCGCGTGGGCAGTGTTCTACATCGGGGCGACGATCAACGGCGTCATGTTGCTGGGCTATCTGCCCAACACCTTTTTCATCCTGTACATCGGCCACATGGGCGCAGTGCTGGAAATGGCCTTTTTGTCGCTGGCGCTGGCCGACCGTCTCAACCAGATCCGCGAACAGCAGGCGCAGACGCTGCTGGAGGCCGGTAAAGACCTGGAAGGCCTCAATCACCAGCTCGCTGCCAGCAACCGCCACAAGGACGAATTCCTGGCAACCCTGACCCATGAACTCCGCACCCCGATGAATGGCGTGATCGGCTCGCTGGAACTGATGCAGACCGTCGACATGGATGACGAACTCAAGATCTATCAGCAGACCGCCGCCAGCTCCGCGCAGGACATGATGGGCATGATCAATGGCATCCTGACCTTGAGCGAGTTGCAGGCCGGCGCCCTGTATACCGAATGCCGCAGCTTCAACCTCAACAGCGTGTTCGAACGGCTGCGCGACCGATTTGCGATTCCGGCCCAGGCCAAGGGGCTGATCCTACGGGTCGAGACGGATGACCATCTGCCCCGCGAGTTGCGTGGTGATGCCGCCAAGCTGGGCCAGTGTATCGAGTGCCTGCTGGACAACGCGGTCAAATTCACCCGCAAAGGCACCATCAGGCTCCGGGCCGACGGGCACTGGTTGAATGTCGAGCAGTTCGAGTTGCGGATCGAAGTGATCGATACCGGAATCGGTTTCGGGTGCCTGGACGAAGCGCGGCTGTATCAGCATTTCGTTCAGATCGACGGTTCGATGACCCGCGAACACGGCGGGCTGGGGATTGGCCTGGCGATCTGCCGCAAGCTGATCGAATTGCAGGGCGGTAGCCTGAGCCACACCTCCGAACCGGGCAAGGGCAGCTGTTTCACCCTGATTCTGCCGCTGCTGCTGGCCACACCCGCTGCGCTGCTCAAACCTGCGCCTGCCAGCGCACCTCGGGGCTGAACGAACTGTCGGCAAGGCAAAACCGCCGACAGTTCGTCATGAATGGCACTTTTTAAAGCCCGGCCCGCGTGATTCACTTCGGCACTCGATCTGTGTCGACTGACAGGCAGGAGACTTGTCATGAACCTGAATCAATTCGCTGAAACCCACCAGGTGACCAACCAGCCGCCACCGTTGGACGGCGCCAATCTCTATCGCATCGACCTGCCATTGCAGGAGTGGACCCGGCGCTTTGCCGCGCAGTGGGCGGCCTCCCGCATGGATGCCTACGGGGCGCTGGCCGGCGGCCCGCTGATGGAGGCCGGTTTTCTGGCCAACCGCAACAAGCCGGTGTTCGCCAGTCATGATCGTTACGGAAACCGGGTCGATCTGATCGAATTTCATCCCGCCTATCACCAGCTCATGGCGACCGCGATCGAACATGGCATTGCGTCCTTGCCCTGGACCGATCCGCAGCCCGGTGCCCACGTCGCCCGCGCCGCCCTGAGCTATCTGCATACCCAGGCCGAGCCGGGCACCGGTTGCCCGTTGACCATGACGTTCGCCAGCGTTCCCGCGCTCAGGTTGCAACCGGACCTGGCCGAAACCTGGCTGCCGAAAATCCTTTCCACCCGCTACGACCCGCGCAACATTGCCATCGCGCACAAGCACGGTGCAACCATCGGCATGGCGATGACCGAGAAGCAGGGCGGCACCGACGTGCGCGCCAACACCACCCGTGCTTATCCGGTGGGCGCTGGCGGGCCGGGGCAGGCCTATGAACTGGTCGGCCACAAATGGTTCTGCTCGGCGCCGATGTGCGATGCCTTTCTGGTGCTGGCCCAGACTGACAAGGGTTTGAGCTGTTTCCTGATGCCGCGCCACCGCCCGGATGACACGCGCAACGAGTTTTACATCCAGCGCTTGAAGGACAAGCTGGGCAATTGCTCCAACGCGTCGAGCGAAGTGGAGTTTCGTGGTGCGCTGGCCTGGATGATCGGTGAAGAAGGGCGTGGTGTACCGACCATCATCGAGATGGTCTCCATGACCCGCTTCGATTGCATGATCGGCTCCAGTGCATTGATGCGTCAGGCGTTGACGCAGGCGACCCATCATTGCGCGCATCGCAAGGTCGGCGGTCGAGTGCTGAACGAGCAACCCTTGATGCAGAACGTGCTGGCCGATCTGGCGCTGGAAAGCGAGGCCGCGCTGGCGCTGACGCTGCGCATGGGACGGGCGCTGGACAATCTGGACGATGCTCACGAAGCGCGTTTCGCCAGGCTGGTGACGGCGGTGGGCAAATACTGGATCTGCAAGCGGGCGCCGGCAATGATCAACGAGGCCGCCGAATGCATGGGCGGCGCAGGGTATGTGGAAGACAGCATCCTGCCACGGCTGTATCGCGAAGCGCCGGTCAATTCCATCTGGGAAGGTTCGGGCAACGTCCAGTGCCTGGATGTCCTGCGCGCCCTGTCCAAAGAGGACGGCATGCTCGATATGCTGTTCGCGGAATTGGATGACGGCCACGGCAGCCTTCACTTCACCGAGTACGTCAAAAACCTCAAGGCCTTGTTTGCCGACACTTCGGATCTGCAGTACCGGGCGCGGCATATCACCGAAGCGGTCGCCGTCGCGCTGCAAGCCAGGTTACTGCTGGATGCCGGAAATGCGGCGGTCAGCGATGCGTTCATTCTCAGTCGGTTGCACAGCGCAGGGAGCGTATACGGCACGCTGCCGACAGGTCTGGCGGTGGAGACATTGGTCGCTCGCGCATCGCCGCAGGTGGCATGAGCCTGCGAACCCGTTAGGATGCAGGTCTGCAATATCCAGAAAGGATCAGACCGTGACCCAAGCTTTTGTAGTGGTAGAAACCGCCGAGCAAGCCGTGGAGCGGCTTGCCGAACTGCATGAACGTGCGACCGGCGCCCTGAGCCGGGCGCTCAAGCTGTACCTGAAAGACCGTGTGGAGCCTGACGCCGAACAGCGTGCGCTGTTTCGCTACCCCGAATTGCGCCTGACCTACAAGTGCCACGGCGAAGTGCCGCTGACCACCCGTGCCTACGCCAAAGTCCAGCTGCCCGGCACTTACAGCGTCACCGTCACCCAGCCCGCCGCGTTCCGCAAATACCTGCTCGAACAGCTTGGCCCGTTGATGAGCGACTTCACCGTGTCGGTATCGGTGGGCGTCAGCGAGCAGAACATTCCGTATCCCTATGTGGTCGAGCAGGGCGACGAGCTGGCCGGGTCTGGTGTCACCGCCGCGGCGCTGGCGCGGGTTTTCCCCAGCACTGACCTGTCGGCCGCCACCGATGGCATCGCCGATGGCCTTTACGACTGGGCCAACGTCGATCCGCTGCCGCTGGCGCTGTTCGATGCCGCGCGGGTGGATTTCTCGCTGCGCCGCCTGGTGCATTACACCGGCAGCGACTGGCGGCATGTGCAGCCCTGGATCTTGCTGACCAACTATCACCGCTACGTTGACCAGTTCATCCTGCATGGCCTGGAAAAACTGCGCGAAGACCCGCGCTTCGTGCGCATGGTGTTGCCCGGCAATGTGGTGGTCGACAAGACCATGGGCGAAGAAGAAGCCCAGGCCATCGTGGCCAGCGTGGTCTGGCACCGCTACCAGATGCCGGCCTACCACCTGATTGCCGAAGATGGCCACGGTGTGACCTTGGTCAACATCGGCGTCGGCCCGTCCAACGCCAAGAACATCACTGATCACCTGGCAGTGCTGCGTCCGCATTGCTGGCTGATGATCGGCCACTGCGGCGGCCTGCGCCAGTCCCAGACCATCGGCGACTACGTGCTGGCTCACGCCTACATGCGCCGCGACGGCATTCTCGATCGTGTGTTGCCGCCGCATATCCCGATTCCGGCCCTGGCCGAAGTGCAGATGGCCTTGCAAGAGTCTGCGGCACAGATCACCGGCGAGCGGGGCGAGGAACTGAAAAAGCGCCTGCGCACCGGCACCGTCCTGACCTACGACGACCGCAATTGGGAACTGCGCTGGGCGCAGGAGCGACCACTGATCAACCTGTCCCGCGCCGTGGCGGTGGACATGGAAAGCGGCACCATCGCAGCTCAGGGTTATCGCCTGCGGGTGCCTTACGGCACGCTGCTGTGCGTTTCCGACAAACCGCTGCACAGCGAAATCAAACTGCCGGGCTCGGCCAACGCGTTCTATGAGCGGGCGGTCAGCCAGCATTTGAAGATCGGTATCGCCGCGCTGGACCTGCTGCGCACCCAGCTCAACTCGCTGCACTCGCGCAAGCTGCGCAGCTTCGACGAACCGCCGTTCCGTTAATAGCGTTTTCGTTTTGCAGCCGGGGCCACTAAAGTGGCCCTTTCTGTTTCCGATTAGCGCAGTCTATGTCCCGCATTCAACGCCCTGCCT
Source organism: Pseudomonas sp. v388 (assembly GCF_003935425.1). Lineage (GTDB taxonomy): Bacteria > Pseudomonadota > Gammaproteobacteria > Pseudomonadales > Pseudomonadaceae > Aquipseudomonas. Next base: position 300,991 of record NZ_RHQN01000006.1, on the reverse strand, counting down.
CTCGCCGTCCTGCAACCAGCGTCAGTCCGCGACGCGTCGCCAAGGCTCCCCCGGCCGAGCCCAAACTTTATCTGTTCAACAAGCCATTCGATGTCTTGACCCAGTTCAGCGACGGCGAAGGCCGGGCCACGCTCAAGGATTTCATCGACGTCCCCGGCATTTACCCGGCCGGTCGCCTGGACCGAGACAGTGAAGGCTTGTTGCTGCTGACCAATGACGGCCAGTTACAGGCTCGCATCGCCGACCCCAGGCACAAGTTGCCCAAGACCTATTGGGTGCAAGTGGAAGGCGAACCGAGCGAGGAACAATTGCAGCAATTGCGTAACGGGGTTCAGCTCAATGACGGCCCGACCTTGCCCGCCCAGGCGCGGCAGCTGCAAGAACCGGAGTTGTGGCCACGCAACCCGCCGGTGCGGTTTCGCAAGAGCGTGCCGACCAGTTGGCTGGAACTGGTGATCAAGGAAGGCCGCAACCGTCAGGTGCGCCGCATGACTGCCGCCGTGGGTTTGCCCACACTGCGGTTGGTGCGGGTGCGGATTGGCGAGTGGACCCTTGAGGGGCTGGATCAGGGGCAATTTCGCGAAGTCCCCGCAAAGCTGTAAGTGTCAGGACCCGTTTTCGATCCAGGCGATCACCACGCTCTTGATCACGAACGCCAGGATGCCAAGCCCCAACACCAGAAACAGGATGAGGGTGCCGAAGCGCCCGGCCTTGGACTTTTTCGCCAGGTCCCAGACGATGAAGGCCATGAAGCCGATCAGCAGGGTGACGAAAAAGGTCATCATCCATTCTTCAAGCAGCGCCGGGTCCATCATGTGCTCCAGTTCGGCTTGGTGCGTTTAGCTGCGCAGGTGAGTCAAGGGTAGTTCAGTGCTGGCCAGCACTTGGTTGAGCACAAAGCTCGACTTGACGCTGGTCACGCCATCGATGCGGGTAAGATGCCCCAGCAGCAGTTTCTGGTAGTGATCCATGTCAGGCACCACCACTTTGAGCTGGTAATCCGCATCCATGCCGGTCACCAGGCTGCACTCAAGGACCTGCGGCAGATTGCGGATGTGCTGTTCGAAGTTTTCGAACCGCTCCGGCGTGTGACGGTCCATGCCGATCAGCACGTAGGCAGTCAGGCTCAGCCCCAGTTTCTTGCGATCCAGCAGGGCGACTTGCCGCACGATATAGCCGTCATCCTCCAGTTGCTTGACGCGCCGCGAACAGGGCGACGGCGACAGACCTATGCGTTCGGCCAGTTCCTGGTTGGATATACGCGCGTCCCGTTGCAGTTCCGCCAAAATGCTCAGGTCATATCTGTCGAGCTTGCTCACGATTTACCCCTTGATGATCTCGATTGCGCTGAATTATTCATCTGAAGCTAAAAATTGCGCAAGTGATGTTTTGCTGAGCAATCTTAGCAATCCATTGCCAGTCCTACAGGCCTATTCTTTTCAACAGAATCACTGCCCGGACATAGCGTCCAGTGCGGCTCGCCCAATCAGGCCAGCTGCGGCCAGCCATCCCACAGGGTGGACCAGGCCCCCGGGCTACATACTGTCCAGAAGACGGCATGAGGTGAGCCGGCGTCAAAAGCGTCGAGCCAGGACGAAGTATCCCAAGGGGGCCGTTTGGCCCCCTTTTCTGTGCGTCTGATAAAGTGCACAGAACGGCATTACGCCATCGCAGTCTTAAAGTGACGTGGATACGCGTCGGTGAGGAAAGCATGAAAACTGGCATCTGGCAGCTGACGGGGCTGAGCCTCCTGTGCATGAGCATCAGTGCCCAGGCGCTGGCCGGGGATCAGTCCCCGCGTGGCAATGTCAACGATAGCGGCCAACGTGATGTTCAGCAGCAGCTTTATCAGCAGCGCGGTGCCGAGCGTCAACAGCAACAGCAGATCAACCAGCAGCAACGCGAACAGCAGCGCGTCATCCAGAACCAGCAGGATCAGGTGCGCCAGGCCGAACGTCAGCAACAACAGCAGATCCAGCAGCAGGATATCCAGCTGCGCAATGTGGAGCGCCAGCAGCAACAGCAGATCAACCAGCAGCAACGCGAGCAACAGCGCCAGATTCAGCAACAACAGAATCAGGTGCGCCAGACCGAGCGTCAGCAACAGCGCCAGGCGCAGGACAACCTGCCGATCCAGAGTGGGCCGCGGGAGGTCTGGCAAACCCAGCAGCCGCGCCAGGGTTACTATCAGGACATCCCGCGCGGCAACCGCAACTGGAATGCCGGCCGCCCCGACGATCGCTGGGAAGGTCGGCCGGACGGGCGCGGTAACGGCTGGGGCCCTGGTCCGCAGTATCGCCCGGGCCACGCGATAGACCGGGTTCCCGGCGGTTACTCCAGGGTTCCCTATCGCGGGCAGGATTACTTTTACGCCGACGGCTACTGGTATCGCCCGCAGGGCCAGCGCTATGTCGTGGTCTCGCCGCCTTACGGCGCCCGTGTACGTGCCTTGCCGTCCTATTCGCAGGAAGTGTGGATCGGCAGTTCACTGCTGTTCCTGGCGGCCGGCACCTATTACACCTATCAGCCCAACACCCAGGAATATGTGGTGGTCACACCGCCAACCAGCGAGCCGGTGTACGGCACGGCGGAACAAGGCAATGGATACGATCCGGTCGCTTACCCGCAAAATGGGCAGAGCCAGCAACAGGTGGAACTGGATCATTATCAATGCTACCGCTGGGCCGCGGAGCAGAGCGGTTTCGATCCGGCTAACGTGACCTACCGACCGGCCCCGGAGGTTGTCGACCAATACCGCAGGGCGATGGGTGCGTGTCTGATGGAGCGTGGCTACAGCGTCCAGTAAAGCTGATCAGCTGCGGGTCTGCTTCACCACTTCCTGTGGATCGGCGTGGACCAGCACTTCAGCCTTCGGATACTGCCGATGAATGGCGTCGGCGACCTGATCGCACAAGCCGTGGGCGACCGACAGCGTCAGGCTGCCGGGCAACTCCAGATGCAGCTGCACGAACCAGTGATTGCCGGAAATCCGCGTGCGCAGGTCATGGGCACCGAGCACGCCGGGAACCGCGCAGGCCAGCACCAGCATCTGCGCGCTGACCTCCGAGGGCAGTTCTTCGTCCATCAATACCGACACGGTGTCTCGGGCGATGTGAACCGCGCTCCACAAAATATAGACAGCGATGCCCAGGCCGAAATAAGCATCCAGCTGTTCCCAGCCATACCAGGCCAGTACCAGCGCGAGCAGGATACTGGCGTTGAGCAGCAGGTCGGAGCGGTAGTGCAGCGAATCGGCCCGAATCGCCGCCGAGCCGGTTTCCTTGATCACCTTGTGCTGCAAGGTCAGCAGCCCGAGGGTCAGGACAATGGAGGCGATCATCACCAGCATCCCCAGCAGCGGGGCGCCAAGAGGCTGCGGATTCTGAATGCGCTCGTATGCCTGGAATGCGATGAGCACGCCGCTGACGGCAATGAACAGCGCCTGAGCCATGCCGGACAAGGCTTCTGCCTTGCCATGCCCGTAGCGATGATCGTCATCGGCAGGGCGCAGCGCGTAGTGCACCGCCAGCAGGTTGAGAAAGGAGGCCGCGCCATCGAGCAGCGAGTCGGTAAGCCCGGCCAGCAGACTCACCGAACCGCTCAGCCACCAGGCCACGCTTTTGGCGATGATCAGGGTGACGGCTACCGCCAGCGAAGCCCGCGTGGCCAGGCGCAGCAGGCGGCCGTGTTCAGTGCTGGTGCTCATGACGCTCCTGATTGATTACGCCGCCGGAATGATGCCCAGCGAAGCCAGCTGTTGGGCATTGCCCTTGTGCTGGATCAGGCGTGGATCGTCGAGGGGCAGGGTACGGCCCAGCTCGGCTTCGATAATCGCCTGCAATTTGAGGTTGTCGACGCTGCCGTCCGGGTTGACCGCCGGTTGCAGCTTTTGTGGATCGATCTGCGCGTGCTCGCCGGGTGCGTAATAAATGGCGCCCGTGGCAAAGTCCACGGCAAACGCGATCACGCCGGGGATGATGTAGAACAGCAGACCGAAGGCGTTGAGCGCAGCGATGGCCGGGTCGATCTTGCCGTCGATCTGACCACGACGATCAGGGTAGAAAATGCTGCCGCAGGCCGAAAGCTGGGTCAGCAACGTGGCGACCACAACACCGCCAATCAAACGGGAAGGAATGCGCATGGAAAGCTCCTGAAATGAAGTTGCCAACTATACAAGGCAAAGGACGCAAGGCTAAGACTATTGCGTGGGATGGTGGTTCTTACCGTAGGAACGTGTCGTTCGCACTGGTAGCAGCCAGCTTGCTGGCGAAGAGGCCGGTACAGACGCAGCAGATGTACCGCCTGGGAATATGTCGTCGCCCGCAAGCGGCTCCCACTGAAACGGGTTTCCTTGGCTGTACATCCGTATAATCGGCCGCCTGTTCTGGAGCCGTCATGAATTCACTGCCAATCGATGCCGTTCTGCCCGCCCTGCGCCAAGCTCTGTCCAGCCGCCACGAAGCCGTGCTGGAGGCGCCGCCCGGTGCGGGCAAGACCACTCGTGTGCCGCTGGCGCTGCTGGAGGAAACCTGGCTGGCCGGGCAGAGCATCCTGATGCTCGAACCACGCAGGCTGGCGGCTCGTGCAGCGGCTGAGCGGCTGGCCGCCGAGCTGGGCGAGAAGGTCGGCGAAACTGTCGGCTATCGCATCCGCCTGGAAAGCCGGGTCGGCCCCAAGACACGCATTGAAGTGGTCACCGAAGGCATCCTCACCCGGCGCTTGCAGGAAGATCCGGCGCTGGAGGGTGTCGGGCTGCTGATCTTTGACGAATACCACGAGCGCAGCCTGGACGCCGACCTGGCTCTGGCGCTGAGCCTCAATGGTCGGGAGCTGTTTCGCGACGACCAGCCGCTGAAGATTCTGCTGATGTCCGCCACGCTGGAAGGCGAGCGGCTCGCCGCGCTGCTGGACGATGCGCCGGTAGTGCGCAGCGATGGCCGCATGTTCCCGGTCACCATGAACTGGGGGCGGCCGTTCCAGCCCGGCGAATTCATCGAACCGCGCGTGGTGCAGACAGTGCTCGACGCGCTGGGCAACGAAAGCGGCAGCATTCTGGTGTTCCTTCCCGGCCAGGCCGAGATTCGTCGCGTCAACCAGCAACTGGCCGAAGCGCTGGGCGACCGCCCGGACGTTCTGCTCTGCCCGTTGCACGGCGAACTGGACCTCAATGCCCAGCGCGCCGCCATCGAACCCGCTCCCATGGGCATGCGCAAAGTGGTGATGGCGACCAACATCGCTGAAACCAGCCTGACCATCGACGGCGTGCGCGTGGTGGTGGACGCCGGGCTGGCACGGGTTCCGCGCTTCGATCCCGGTAGCGGCATGACCCGGCTCGACACCCAGCGTATCTCCCGCGCCAGCGCCACCCAGCGCGCCGGGCGGGCAGGGCGTCTGCAACCGGGTGTCTGTTATCGCTTGTGGTCCGAAGCCCAGCACGATCAGCTGGCCGCCTACGGCACAGCGGAAATGCTGCAGGCCGATCTCGCCGGTCTCGCCCTGCAACTGGCGCGCTGGGGCGTGCTTCCGGGGCAGTTGAAATGGCTCGATCTGCCACCCGCCGCCGCATTCGCTCAGGCCCGCGACCTGCTGCAACGCCTCGGCGCCCTGGAACCCGACGGTCGCTTGAACGCCCACGGGCAAGCCATGGCCGAACTGCCGGCGCACCCGCGCATTGCCCATCTGCTGCTGCGCGGCCACGCGTTGGGGTTGGGCGACATGGCGTGTGACGTGGCGGCGTTGCTCGGCGAACGGGACATCCTGCGCGGCGCCGGTGCCGACCTGCACAGCCGCCTGATGATGGTGTCCGGCGGGCAGCGCGGCAGCCAGGGCGCCGTCAATCGTGTGCGGCAATTGGCCCGCCAATATCGCGGCTATCTGCGTGGCCAGCCGACCCAGGCAGTGAGCGATCCCGATCATCCGCGCTGGCCGGGTTGTCTGCTGGCGCTTGCCTACCCGGACCGCGTGGCGCAGCAACGGCGACCGGGCGGCGCCGAATATCGGCTGGCTAACGGCCGCGCTGCGGTATTCAACGAAGCCGACGCGCTGATGAAACATGCCTGGCTGGTCGTCGCCGATCTCGGCAGCCGCCAAGGCCAGCGCGAGGAACGAATCTACCTGGCCACCGACCTCGATGCGGGCTTGTTCGACAGCGTGCTCGCCGAGCAGGTACGCGTGGTGGACGAGCTGGAATGGGATGAGCGTGAAGGCGTGCTGCGCGCCGAGCGCCAGCGCAAGGTCGGGGAACTGATACTGAGCACGGCACCCTTGACCGGTCTGGACGAAAACGCGCGGTCCAAGGCGTTGGTCAATCTGGTCCGGCGCAAAGGGCTGGAGCTGCTGCCCTGGACGCCCGCGCTGCGGCAATGGCAGGCAAGAGTCGCCCTGCTGCGCGCCATCGACTTGAGCCACAACGCTGAAAGCCCATGGCCGGATCTGAGCGACGCCGCGCTGCTTGTTTCGCTGGAAAGCTGGCTGCAGCCCTACCTGAACAACGTCAGCCGCCTGAGCCACTTCGGCCAACTGGACTTACCGTCCATCCTGCGCGGCATCCTGCCGTGGCCGCTGCCGCAGCAGCTTGATGAGCTGGCTCCTACGCATATTTCGGTGCCGTCGGGGTCGTCGGTCAAGCTCGACTACAGCGAAACGCCGCCGATCCTGGCGGTGCGCCTCCAGGAACTGTTCGGCCTGGCAGACACCCCGCGCATCGCCGGCGGCCGCCAGGTGCTGAAGCTGCATCTGCTGTCCCCGGCGCGCCGCCCGGTGCAGGTCACCCAGGATCTGGCCAGCTTCTGGCGCAACACCTACCTGGATGTGAAGAAAGATCTGAAGGGCCGTTACCCGAAACATTATTGGCCCGAAGATCCGCTGATCGCCGAGCCTACGGCGCGGATCAAGCCACGCGGGACCTAACGCTCAGAGTCCGGCTCGTGTCCCACCGGCAGCTGAAACCGGCCGATCACCGGTAGATGGTCGGAGATCAGCAGGGTGTCTTCGCGGCGCACCCTGGCTTCGACGCGTTTCAGGCTCGGGCTATGGAACAGGTAGTCCAGCGTCCGATCCGGTCCATCCACGCGGGTGTCGTTCGGGAAGTGGGTCAGCCATCGAGCGCGGTCGATGCCGCTGGCCTCGGCATTACTGGGAATCATCGGGTACTTGTCCCACAGCGGATGCAACGGGCTGTCGGCGTTGTAACCGGCGCGCTGCTCGGCAGGCAGGCGCTGATACTGGCCCAGCGGCAACAGATTGAAGTCACCGCCGATCAGCCATGGCGTGCCGCGAGCCTCCAGTTGGTCCAGCAGCTGGCTGGTCACGTTGATCTGGGTCTGGGCCTGCTCGCCTTTCGCCAGCTCGGTGTTGATCACTGCCAGCCTGCTGCCGTCGCGCAACGGCAGGTAACTCACCAGCAGGGCTTGCCTGGGCTGGAACTGACGGCTGATGAAATTGGCCTGCACTTCCGGCAATTGCAGGCGTTCGGCACTCTCGATGCGGTAGCGGCTCAAGGTCGCCAGTTTCATGCCGACGCTGCCCCAGATGTGCCGGTCGGGAACGAAGTCCGCTTTCCAGTAGAACGCCTGGGAGCTGCATGGATACAGATCAGTGACGCGCTCTTGGAGCAGCGCCAGCTGGTCGTGGTAATCGGTGTTCTTGGCGCCGTCGTTCACTTCCTGCAACAGCACGATGTCCGGCTGCTCGTCGCGGATGACCCTGGCGACCTCGTCCAGGTTATACGCCACATCTTCCGGAGTCGGTCGCTCGTCCTGGCCGCTGCCGTCGGCCATGTCGTACCAGAACACATAGCGCTTGCCCGCCAGGTACTGGATGTTCCAGGTCATCACCTTGAGTGCCTGGCCCGCTACCAGAGGCAACGGCGCACTGGCGGGGTTGCACGAAGCAGTCGCCGGCTCCCTGGCGGCGGGCCGCCAGGTCAGTTGGTAGACGAGAATCAGCAGCAGGCCCGCCAGGGCCAGGGCAAGCAACAGCACACGCAGCAGCAAACGGATCATTGGCTCGACTCGGAGCAGGTAATGCTTGATGACGGTTTCGCGACCAGCATAGCCGAGCGCTTCGGTGCCGCACGGTTCATGGTCAGTCCTGCCGTTGCGGCTCGCTGATGAGCATGAACAGGCGGAACATCACGACGCTGGTGAACAGTTGCAGGAAGCTGCCGATACTGCTGAGCGCCAGCGCCAAGGGCGCGCCCTGCGGTTCGGGAAACAGATAGAGACTCAAGGCTTCGAGCAAGGTCAGCGGAATGTAGATGCACAGCAGGCAGGTCAGGATGCGCACGAAATGGCCGTTGGTCATCTGCATGCTTTCGCGCATCGCCATGAAGGGCGTCAGTTTGCGCAAGACCAGCAGGTACTCGGCAAACGCCAGCTTGACCATCACCCAGATTCCGGGAACGGCGAACAGCGACAGCCCGAACAGGATCAGCAACGTGCTCATCGCCGACAGCAGGGCGAAGGCCGGCCACATCCGCACGGCCATGGCCAGCAGGTCGCGGGGCTGGGGTTCCTCGCCGCGGCTGCGGGCATCGAGAAACAGGATCAGCGCGCCGGTGTAGAGCGGATAGAAGAACAGGCTGACCACCAGCTCGTAGGCAGGCGAGGCGTCGGCCGCCATGGCGTGACTCAAGGCTTGTTTAGCCAGCGCTTCGAGCACCACCAGCGGCAGACACAACACCAGAATGCTGCCCAGATGGCTTCGGAAGAAATACAGCGAGTCCTGGAGAACGGTCAACGGGTTCATGCGGATAGGTCACAGGCTGAAAAGCAGGCCGACACTTTAGCCCATGCCTGAGCGCTGAACCAAGGTTATGCCGTGCCAGAGCCTTCATGACATTTTGTTCATGTCATTGAAGCGGGAGGATGCGGCCCCATTACTCAACGCAGGGTTCGCTCATTGAGCCGAACGAAGGTTTCCAACGGTTAACCAGCGAGGTCGCCATGAACAGCGAAGAGCAAAACCTGATCGACGGTCTTTTCTCCAAACTCAAGGACGCCGAATCCACGTCCACCCCGCGTGATGCCGCAGCCGAAGCGCGAATCAAGGAGCACCTGACCCGCCAGCCCGCCGCGCCGTACTACATGGCCCAGGCGATTCTGGTTCAGGAGGCGGCGGTCAACCAGCTCAATCGCCAGGTTCAGGAGCGTGACGCGCAGATTCAGACATTGCAGGCCGAGCTTCAGCAGGCGCGGGGCTCATCGGGGCAGGCCGGTGGTGGTTTTCTGTCAGGCATTTTCGGCGGCGGCGCGTCGAAACCTGGCCAGCCGGCTTCGGGTGGTTGGCGCGACGGCCCGGCCCAGCAACCGGGCTATGCCGCGCAGCAAGCGCCAAGAGGTAGCGGCTTTCTCGGCGGTGCCTTGCAGACCGCGGCCGGTGTGGCGGGCGGCGTGATGCTGGCCGAAGGCATCAGCAGCCTGTTCAGTCACCACGACCAACCGCAGGAAATCGTCGAGGTCATTCACGACCAGCCGATGGATCAAGGCGAAGGATCGCAATACGTGGGCGATGACGGTTTCGACGACAGCGGCAGCGACCTGTTTTCGGATGATGATTCGTTTGTTTGATACCTGATACCTGATACCGCCGATATGCGCCGTTCTTATGGGAGGCAGCGGACGGCGACCTCCCACAGAACGAGCATCAGGACCAGCGCGACGCCGCTCAATCGGACTTACGCCCCCGCGCCACCCCAAGCTGTCATACTGCCCTGCGATTCACGTCCCGAATCGACGTCACCCGCTGGCGGGTTGCTTGCCCTTGAGGAGTTGCGGTGAAGAAGATCGCGGTATTCGCCGATGTACAGAATCTCTATTACACCGTGCGCCAGGCGCATGGCTGCCATTTCAACTACGCCGCGCTGTGGGCGGATATCAGCAAGGGCGGGCAGATCGTCGAGGCGTTCGCCTATGCCATCGATCGCGGTGACAGCAAGCAACAGCAGTTCCAGCAGATCCTTCGCAACCTGGGTTTTACCGTAAAACTCAAACCGTACATCCAGCGCAGCGACGGTTCGGCGAAAGGTGATTGGGATGTGGGCATCACTATCGATATCATGGACGTCGCGCCGCAGGTCGACGAAGTGGTGCTGGCTTCCGGCGATGGCGACTTCGATCTGCTGCTCGAACGCATCATCACCAAGCATGGCGTGGAAGCCGTCGCCTACGGTGTGCCGGGGCTGACTGCCAATTCACTGATTCGCGCTGCCACTCGCTACGTGCCCATCGAAGGCGCGCTGCTGCTCAAATGAAACCCTGAAAGGTCTGCATCCCGTGTTGGAACGTATCGCTGTCATCGACTTTGAAACCACGGGCATCACGCCCGGCCAGGGCTGCCGCGCGACTGAAGTCGCCGTGGTGATCATGGAACAAGGGCGCATCGTCGACCGCTACCAGAGCCTGATGAACGCCGGGGTGCGCATCCCGGCGTTCATCGAAGGCCTGACCGGCATCAGCAACAGCATGATCCGCACCGCGCCGCCCGCCGAGCGGGTGATGGGCGACGTCAGCGACTTTGTCGGCGCAACGCCGCTGGTGGCCCACAACGCCTCGTTCGACCAGAAGTTCTGGGACTACGAACTGTCGCGCATCCAGCGCACCCGCCAGCAAAGCTTCGCCTGTTCGATGCTGCTGGCGCGCCGCCTGATGCCCGGTGCGCCGAACCACAAGCTCGGCACGCTGACCAGCTACGCGCGCCTGCCCGACACCGGCAAGGCTCACCGGGCCATGGCCGATGCCGAAATGGCCGCCAACCTCACGGTCTACCTGAGCAACGAACTGCGCCAGACCCACGGGCTGCCTGGCGTGTCCCATCAGTTGCTGTGCTCGTTGCAGAAGATTCCCGCCGCGAAGATCAGCGAAGCCATCAAGCGTCAGCGCGGCTTTTGACCTGCACTTGCAGATGGTTGAGCGGCAGGCTGCGTTCCACTGAAGTCGACAGAATGATGGACGTCTTGCTGAACCCGAACTGAGCGATGCGGTTGATGAGGTCTTCCAGATGCGGCATCGAATCGACCGCCGCGCGCATGATCACGCAAGGGTCGCCTGTCACCCGGTAGCACTGGATCAACTCGGGGATTTTTGCCAGTTCGTCATACACCTGCTGGTTTCCGTGGCTGGCCATGCGCAGCTCGACGACGCATTGGATCGGCAACCCCACTTTCGACAGATCGACTTTGGCTTCGTAGCCGGTAATGACACCGCCCGCTTCCAGCTTGGCGACCCGCTCGGCCACGGCGGGCGCGGACAGGTTGACCAGTTTCGCCAGTTGAGCGAACGACGCCCGGCCGTTTTCCAGCAGCGCCTGGAGCAGAATTCGATCGTATTTATCCAGCGTCATGGCGGGTCTCCTCCGGCGCAGGTTCAGTATTTCGAATCAAAGGTCGGATCACGGAAATACCGTCAATTACAAGGTTCAAGGCGTATTGAAACACGTTTTACGGCTTAAGCTTCGCCGTTTGCCTTCATACAATAGCTTCCCATCACTCCCAATTCATAGAGCATGGACATGCCTGATTCCCGCCGTTTCCCGTTGCTGCTTGCCGGTGCCTTTTTTGCCCTCTACCTGATCTGGGGTTCGACCTATCTCGCCATTCGCATCGGAGTCGAATCCTGGCCGCCGTTGATGATGGCCGGCGTCCGTTTCCTGATTGCCGGCAGCCTGATGTATGGCTTCCTGCGCTGGCGTGGTGTGCCCGCGCCCACGTGGGCGGAGTGGAAAGCGGCGTTCGTGATCGGCTTTTTACTGCTGGCCTGCGGCAACGGCGGCGTGACCCTGGCCGAACACGCGGGCGTTGCCTCCGGTGTCGCCGCGCTGGCCATTGCCACCATGCCGCTGTTCACGCTGCTGTTCGGCTTGTTCTGGGGCAACCGCACCACGCATCTGGAATGGGCGGGCATCGTGCTCGGCCTGATCGGCATCGGCCTGTTGAACCTGGGCTCCAACCTGCAGGCCAGCCCCTACGGTGCGGCCATGGTGATATTCGCAGCCGCGGCCTGGGCGTTCGGGTCTGTGCTGAGCAAGCACTTGCCTTTGCCAGCTGGGCCGATGGCCAGCGGCGCCGAGATGATTACCGCAGGCGTGACACTGCTGATCGGCAGCCTGCTCAGCGGCGAGCGGCTGCAGCACATGCCCACCGCCGCCGGCTGGGGCGCGCTGATGTACCTGGTGGTCTTTGGCTCTATCGTCGCCTTCAGCGCCTACATGTACCTGCTCAAGAACGTCCGACCGGCTGCGGCGACCAGCTACGCCTACGTCAATCCGGCGGTGGCGGTGCTGCTGGGCGTGATGTTCGCCGGCGAGACCATCGGCACCGAAGAGTGCCTGGCCATGGTGGTGATCATCAGTGCCGTGGTGCTGATCGGCTTGCCGCAGTGGCGCAAACCACCGGAGCATGGAGCCGCAACCGCGCGCGCCAACTGACCGCGAGGGGCCGGACAGGGTAAACTGCGCGCCTTGCGCTGAATTTTCCCTACGGTACCCCCATGACATTCGCCTCTCTCGGCCTGATCGAACCCCTGCTGCGCGCTCTTGAAACGCTCGGCTACCAGACCCCGACGCCTGTGCAGACACAGGCGATTCCCCCGGTTCTGGCTGGCCGTGACCTGATGGCGGCAGCCCAGACCGGCACCGGCAAGACCGCCGGTTTCGCGCTGCCGCTGCTGCAACGTCTGACCATGGAAGGTCCGAAAGTGACGCCCAACTCGGTCCGCGCCCTGGTGCTGGCACCGACCCGCGAACTGGCCGAGCAGGTCCATGAGAGCATTCGCCAGTACGCCGAACACCTGCCGTTGAGCACCTATGCCGTGTATGGCGGGGTGAGCATCAATCCGCAGATGATGAAATTGCGCAAGGGCGTCGACGTGCTGGTCGCCACGCCGGGCCGCTTGCTGGACCTGCATCGGCAGAACGCGGTCAAGTTTTCGCAGCTGCAAACCCTGATTCTCGACGAAGCCGACCGCATGCTCGACCTGGGCTTTGCCGAGGAACTGCGCGGGATTTACGCCGCACTGCCTAAACGCCGCCAGACGCTGCTGTTCTCCGCGACCTTCTCCGACCCGATCCGCCAGTTGGCCTCGCAGATGCTCGACGACCCGCTGACCATCGAAGTCAGCCCGCGCAACGTGGCGGCCTCGTCGGTCAAGCAATGGGTGGTGCCGGTCGACAAGAAGCGCAAGGCCGAGCTGTTCATTCATCTGATGAAGAAGCACCGCTGGGGCCAGGTACTGGTGTTCGCCAAGACCCGCGTGGGCGTTGACCAACTGGTCGACCGCTTGCAGGCGCTGGGTATGAACGCCGACGGCATCCATGGCGACAAGCCGCAAGCCACTCGCCAGCGGGCGCTGGATCGCTTCAAGGCCAACGAAGTGCAGATCCTGGTCGCCACCGACGTGGCGGCGCGCGGCCTGGATATCGATGACTTGCCGACGGTGGTCAACCTCGACCTGCCAATCGTGGCCGAGGACTACATCCACCGTATCGGCCGTACCGGTCGCGCAGGGCTGACCGGCGAGGCGATCTCACTGGTCTGTGCGGATGAAGTTGAGCTGTTGTCGGCCATCGAAGTGCTGACCCGACAGACGCTGCAACGCCACGAAGAGCAGGATTTCGAGCCTGAACACCGCGTGCCGGCCACCGATGCCAGCGGCCAGATCCTGAAAAAGCCCAAGAAGCCGAAGAAACCCAAGGTATCGAGCAGCAAGCGCAACCTGGGCAAGTGGGTCGACAGCGGCGATTCCGAGCCGGACCCGGTGGTCAAACCGGTGCGCAAGGTGCCGGTATTCAACACCGGGCCACGCAAGAAAAAACCTTGATCACGATGCTTACTGCAGGAGCGAGCTTGCTCGCGGATAGGCCGGTGCAGCCTGATCATCTGTAGCGGTCGGTAGATCCGTCGTCGCCAGCAAGCTGCCTGTCACCGTTGTTACCGTGCGCATCCGGTACGGCGAAACACGCAAATCCTGCACATGACCGTGGTAGGCCGCGCCCCTGTGGGAAGGAGCTTGCTCGCGACAGTGGCGTATGTTGGTTCAGTTGCGCAGCCACTCCACCATCCCCAACCCCGCCGCGCGGCCGCTGGCGAAGCAGGCGGTGAGCAAGTAGCCACCGGTCGGCGCTTCCCAGTCGAGCATTTCCCCTGCGCAGAACACGCCCGGCAGTTGCTTGAGCATCAGGCGTTGGTCCATGGCCTCGAAGGTCACGCCACCTGCCGTGCTGATGGCTTCGTCGATTGGACGAGCCCTCACCAACTGTAAGGACAGCGCTTTGATGGCTTGGGCCAGCAGTGCCGGGTTCTCGAACGTTTCACGCGGGGCCAGTTCGCGGAGCAATGCCGCCTTGGCTCCGTCGATCCCCAACTGGCTGTTGAGATGCTTGGACATCGAGCGTGAACCTCGCGGCTTGCCCAGCGCTTTTTGCACGTCACCCAGACGCTTGCTCGGCAGCAGGTCAATCTGAACCGTCGCACGGCCTGTCTGATTGATTCGCTCACGGATTTGCCCCGACAGCGCATAAACCAGGCTGCCCTCGACGCCGGTTTCAGTCAGCACGCACTCACCCAGGCGCGGCGCTTGATCGGCCAGGCCCATGGCGATGTTCTTCAGTGGCGCACCGGCAAACTTGCTGCGCAGCAGGTCGCTCCAGGCCGTTACCTCAAAGCCGCAATTGGCTGCCTGCAACGGCGCTACTTCTATTCCGTGGTGCTTCAACAACGGCAACCACGCGCCATCCGAACCCAAGCGTGCCCAGCTGGCACCACCCAACGCCAGCAAGGTGGCCGCAGGCTTGAGGGACAATTCACCTTCTCCGTGAGCAATGCGCAGGTTGCCGGCCGCATCCCAACCCAGCCAGCGGTGGCGGGTATGAATCGCGACGCCCGCTTCGCGCAGGCGTTTGAGCCAGGCACGCAGCAGCGGCGCAGCTTTCATATCGGTGGGAAATACACGGCCCGAACTGCCGACGAAAGTGTCGATGCCCAATCCGTGAATCCAGGCGCACAGCGCGTCGGCGTCAAAATCCTGCAGCAGCGGATCGAGCCTTGACGAGCGTTCGGCGTAGCGCGACAGAAACGCCGGGTAAGGCTCGGAATGGGTGATGTTCATCCCGCCGACGCCAGCCAGCAAAAACTTGCGGCCCACCGAAGGCATGCCGTCATAGACATCGACCTTGAGCCCGGCCTGGCTCAACACCTCGGCCGCCATCAACCCGGCCGGACCGCCTCCGATAATGGCGACGGATGTAGCGGCGGGGGAGGCAAGGTCGGTCATGATGGGCTGAATATCGATAGCGAAGGGGTGGCGCATTCTACCTGAGAATTACAGCCCCAGATCCTGCCAGACCTTGTGCGCCGTGTGATGCAGAATCCCGTGGCGTCGCGCCAGGGCGTGGCGATCCTTGCTGTAGCCGCCGCCGATCACGCCCATCACGGGAATGTCACGGCCCAGGCAGTGGCGTAACACCGCTTCGTCTCGGGCGGCAACGCCCTGATCGGTCAGCTTCAGATAACCCAGAGCATCGTCCTTGTGCACGTCGACACCGGCGTCGTACAGCACCAGATCCGGCTTGTGGAACGGCAGCAGATAGTTGAGCAGGTCGTCGACCACCTTCAGGTAGTCGGCATCGCCCATGCCCATGGGCAGCGGAATGTCCCAGTCGCTCTGGGCCTTGCGCGCCGGGAAGTTCTTTTCGCAGTGCAGCGAAACAGTGACGGCTTCCTCGGTGTCGGCGAGGATTCGCGCTGTGCCGTCGCCTTGATGCACGTCGCAATCGAAGATCAATATCTTATCCACACGGCCGCTGGCCAGCAGGTAATGGCTGATGACGGCCAGGTCGTTGAAGATGCAAAAGCCCGCCGGATAATCGTAATGCGCGTGATGGGTGCCACCGGCCAGGTGGCAGGCCAGGCCGTGTTGCAGCGCTTGCTCGGCAGTGAGTATCGAGCCGCCCACGGCGCGAATGGTGCGGCGCGCCAGGTCTTCGCTCCACGGCAGGCCGAGCCGACGCTGGTCTTCACGCGACAGGTCGCCGCTGAGGTAACGGCTGATGTAGGAAGGGTCATGTGCCAGTGCCAGAATATCCGCCGGGCACAGCTCGGGACGCAGCAACATGGCGTCCTGGGTCAGGCCGCTGTCGACCAGGTGATCGCGCAGCAGACGGAACTTGTCCATCGGAAAACGGTGGTCCGGGGGAAATTGCGGACTGTAATCGTCGTGGTAGATGAGCGGCAGGGACATTTTTCGTCCGATCATGGGTCGAAGGCCGATAGTGCCAGTATTGTCGCCGGCCGCACAGCAGACTGACAGGCCATGCGGCTACACTGGCGGACACTCGACACGGCTGAAACACCTGACCTACGGCCTAACAGGGGAGAATCGATGGAGCCGATACTCAAACTCGACAGTGCCCGCTTGTTGATGCGGCAGTGGCGTGACGATGATTTGCCTGCTTTTGCACAGATGTGCGCGGACCCGCAAGTGATGCGCTATTTTCCGGCGCCCTTGAGCCGATTGGAGAGCGCTTCGATGATCGGGCGCATGCGCGGCCATTTCGCCGAGCTGGGTTTTGGTCTGTGGGCGCTGGAACGCAAGGACACCGGTGACTTCATTGGCTTCACCGGGCTGGGAGTGGTGGGGTTCGATGCGCATTTCACCCCGGCCGTGGAAATCGGCTGGCGGCTGGCGCGTGAACACTGGGGCCTGGGCTTTGCCAGCGAAGCGGCCTGGACGGTGCTGGGCTGTGGCTTCGAGCGGCTGGGTCAGGATGAAATCGTGGCCTTCACGGCGGTCAGCAACGAGCCTTCGCAGAAGGTCATGCAGGCGATTGGCATGCAGCGCGATCCGGCTGACGACTTCGATCATCCCAACCTGCCGGACGACCACCCCCTCAAGCCGCATGTGTTGTATCGGATTACCCGCGAAGAATGGCTCACCACCCTCAAACCTTGAGTGAGCCGCCGTCCTTAAATTCTGTATCATTTCCATCTGCCGGACAGGGCGCACGCCAGGCCCTGTGCAAAGTCTGATCGACCGCCGCTGCCCCGCACGCAGCGCGGTTTTGTACGAGGAACCGTGAATGAGCCAAGTGTTGGATGATCTGGTCGAGCTGCTGACCCTGGAATCGATCGAAGAGAACCTGTTTCGCGGCCGCAGCCAGGATCTGGGCTTCCGCCAGCTGTTCGGCGGCCAGGTGCTGGGCCAGTCGCTGTCGGCGGCCAGCCAGACGGTCGAGCAAGATCGCCATGTTCATTCGCTGCACGGCTATTTCCTGCGCCCAGGCGACGCCGGGTTGCCGGTGGTCTATCAGGTTGACCGGGTGCGCGACGGCGGCAGCTTCAGCACGCGCCGGGTCACGGCCATCCAGAAAGGCAAGCCGATCTTTACCTGCAGCGCCTCATTCCAGTACGACGAAGAAGGCTTCGAACACCAGACTTCCATGCCCGACATCGTCGGCCCGGACAACCTGCCCTCGGAGCTGGAGCTGCTCACACAGCGTGCGCACCTGATCCCTGAAGCGATGCGCGACAAATTCCTGTGCCCCAAGCCCATCGAGTTTCGCCCGGTCACGGCCGAAGACCCGTACAACCCCAAGCCGGGCGAGCCGGTGAAGTACGTGTGGTTTCGCGCCGACGGCACCTTGCAGGACGTACCGGCGCTGCATAAATACATGCTGGCCTACGCCTCGGACTTCAATCTGCTGACCACTTCGCTGCTGCCGCACGGCAAGACCGTATGGCAACGGGACATGCAGGTTGCCAGCCTCGATCACTCATTGTGGTTCCACAACGATCTGCGCGCCGATGACTGGCTGCTCTACGCCATGGACAGCCCATGGGCCGGCAATTCCCGTGGTTTCTCCCGGGGCAGCGTGTTCAACCGCGCCGGGCAACTGGTGGCATCGGTGAGTCAGGAAGGCCTGATCCGGCACCGCAAGGACTGGGCATGACCCTCGACCAGGTTCGCCACTGGGTGTTCGACATGGACGGCACCCTGACCATTGCGGTGCATGATTTTCCGGCGATCAAGCGGGCGCTGGAAATTCCGCTGGAGGACGACATCCTCGGCCACCTGGCGGCTCTGCCTGCCGAGCAATCCATCGCTAAGCACGCATGGTTGCTCGAACATGAACGTGAACTGGCGGTGGCGTCGCAACCGGCGCAAGGCGCGGTGGAACTGGTGCGTGAACTGGCTGCGCGGGGCTATCGGCTGGGTGTGCTGACCCGCAACGCCCGGGAGCTGGCGCATATCACCCTGGAAGCGATTGGCTTGGCCGACTGTTTTGCTGTCGAGGATGTACTCGGGCGTGATGAAGCGACGCCGAAGCCGCATCCTGCAGGGCTGCTGAAACTGGCGCAGGCGTGGGATGTAGAGCCGTCGCGAATGGTGATGGTCGGCGATTATCGCCATGATCTGGATTGCGGCCGGGCGGCAGGCGCCAGGACCGTGCTGGTCAACCTGCCGGAAAACCCCTGGCCGGAGCTGACCGACTGGCACGCAGTGGATTGCATCGCCTTGCGGCGGATGCTGGGTTAATCCCCGTAGGAGCGAGCATGCTCGCGAAGACGTATTTCCGGGCGATGCGTCTGTTGCGGATGCATCGGCCATTCGCCAGCAAGCTGGCTCCTACAGCGAAGGCGTATTTCCAGGCGATGCATCTGCTGCGTCGGTACCGACCGTTCGCCAGCAAGACGGATCGCCGCCCGCTGGCTCCTACAGAGGGGCTGCGCGGCCTTTTTTACAACCCCTTGAACAACGCCGCCTGGCCTTGCGGTGAGGTGAAGATGCCGTCGCCGCTGTGGCCGATCCCGGGCACGATCACCAATTGCTGGTTCAAGCCCTCGGGGTGACGCTTTTCCAGATACTCGAAGTAATTCTGCCCACGCTGCAAGCGTGATTCACCTTGCGCTTCAGCCGCGCAGGTCTTGTCCAGCGCCGGGTGGTTGCGGTCGGTGTCCAGCTCGCCCAGCAGGTAGGTGATATCGCGCTTCACGTAAGCCTGCTCAATCTGCGTCGGGATTTCCTTGCCCGAGTAGAACGGCACCTTGTTCAGACCGTATTTCCAATCGTCGAAGTTCGGGCAGGTCTTGGCCGACACCGGCTGCGGGCGCTCGGCCGTGAACCAGGCGTAGGACGACGGGTTGGCGATCACATAGCGAAGTTTCACGCCCTCGCGGTGCAACAAGGCATCTTCCTTGCCGCCGATCATCGCGTAACGCTGCACCACCTGCGCGCCGCCGGAGTGACCGGCGATCACGATTTCCTTGAGGTTGGGAAACAGCTTGCTGTCACTCAATCGCTTGAGGATATGGTCCAGCACCACGAACGAACTGATCGGCTTGGGCCCGACGGCGGCGCCGCCTTCCATCCAGCTGTCGTGATGCCAGCGCAGGATGGTTTCAGGCAGGTGGTGCGCCACAATGTCACGTTCATCAAGAAACTGCGGCGCGATCAGCAAGGTCTTGCTGCGTTCCCTGGACTGGTTGGCGGCGCGCTCGATGCTGCGCAGGTACGTCTGCGCATTGCGCAGCCGACCGTGCAGCATGATGACCACCCGCTCGATGCGCGGTTTGGGGTGAACCCATTCCTGGCTCAGGCCCAGTGTCGCCTGGCTGCCATTGATAGCCAGCCGGTCAGGGCTGATCGATACGACCGCTTGATCCTCGGCACGAGCCATCGGGCTCAACAGGGCAGTGCTCAACAACAGGGCCACAAGCGGTTTGATCATGTATTCAGAGACTCTTGGCGGCGAACGTGTCGCATTGATTGATTTGGCCTTGCGCAAAACCGGTCTTGAACCAGCGCACCCGTTGGGCGGAAGTCCCGTGGGTGAAGGAGTCCGGCACGACATGGCCACGGCTTTGCTGCTGCAAACGATCATCGCCGATGGCGTTGGCCGCGTTCAGTGCCTCTTCAATATCACCCGGCTCCAGCCAGTTCAAACGGTTTTGTGCGTTATAGGCCCAGACTCCAGCCAGACAGTCGGCCTGCAACTCCTGGCGCACCAGCAGACCGTTGTCGCCTTCCATGCGTTGCCCGGCCTGGCGAGCCGCCTGAACCTTGGCCGAAACCCCCAACAGGGTCTGCACGTGATGCCCCACTTCATGAGCAATGACATAGGCCTGGGCAAAATCTCCAGCCGCCGAAAAGCGCTGGGCCATCTCGCGGAAGAACGCGGTATCCAGATACACCTGCTGATCTGCAGGGCAGTAGAACGGCCCGGTCGCCGAGGTGGCAAAGCCGCAGGCTGAGTTGACCTGGCCGCTGAACATCACCAGGGTCGGGTCCTTGTACTGGCGGCCGTTCTGGGCAAAGACCGCACGCCAGGTGTCTTCGGTGTCGCCCAGAATGCTGCGCACGAATTCCGCCTGCTGATCGTTGGCAGGTGGTGCCTGATGTGTCTGCGACGAGGGCGGTGCGGATTGCTCGGTCATCTGGCCGGTGAGCTGACCCAGGATCTGCATCGGGTCCTGACCGGTCAACAGGCCGAGCGCGACGATGATCACCACGCCGCCCAGGCTCAAGCCCTTACCGCCGATGCGCATGCCGCCGCCACCGCCGCTGTCACCACGTGCGTCGACTACGTTGTCGCTGCGACGGCCTTTTTTCCAGAGCATGTCGGGTTCCTCTCTCGGATCGTGCAAAAAGTGTAGCTGTAGAGGGAACGTGACGACATTTAGTTCGCTTGAACCTGGAAAACGCGTGGATCCTGCGACCTAGCGATGGGCCGGCTGGTGTTCGGCCTTCACCGAATGGATGAATGCCTGCATCGCCGAGGACTGGATGCGGTGGCGCCGAGTGATCAGCCCGTAAGGCGGCAGCCGCGCCTCGAAGCTGATGGGCAGCACCGCCAGCAGGTCGCGGCCCGGATAGTCCTCGACCACCGACAGCGGCGTGACGCCCAGCATGTCGGTCTGCTGCACCAGCGAAAGCAGGGTCATGATCGAGGTGGTTTCAACGATGCTGCTGGGAATGTCGACCCGTGCGTTGTGGAACACCTGGTTGATGATCGAGCGCATCGGGCTCGGATGCTGTTGCAACACCCAGGTCAGGTTCTGCAACTGTGCCCAGTCCAGAGTCTTGGCCTGCGCCAGTGGATGCTGGGCACCGGCGACCACGCACAGGGCTTCCTCGCCCAGGCTGTCGAAGATCAGTTCTTCGGCGCGGGCGCCGCTGGGGATGCGGCCCAGCACGATGTCCAGTTGGTCCTGCAAAAGCGCCTGGACCAGTACGTCACTGGTGTCGACCTGAATACTCATCGACAAGCGCGGATGGCTGTTCTTCAGGTGGGCGATGGTGCGGGTCAGCAGACCGGACGCCAGCGCCGGAATGGCGCCGACCGCCACCCGGCCCAGGTTGCCCGATTCCAGCGCCACCAGTTCCTCGCGCATGCCGCTCAACTCGGCGAACACCATGCGCGCGTAATAGATGACCGTTTCCCCGAAAGGCGTGGGGCGCATGCCGCGCGGCAACCGTTCGAACAGCTCGACGCCCAGCAGGTCTTCGGCTTCATGCAGCATCTTGGTGGCGGCCGGCTGAGTCATGCCGATGTGATCCGCCGCCCGCCGCAGCGAGCCCAATTCCTGTAGCGCCAGCATCAGCCGCAATTGCCGCAGGCGTAACCGGCTGTGGATAACAGTGGCGACAGGAATTCGGGTCATCGTCGTGGTCTCGGCAGACAGGTGCGGCGAGCCTGCCAAGAAACGTCCGACGTTGCCAGCCTTGCGTGTCAGGATATCGATTTTGCTTTGCCCTCCGTGCGACTGCGGGCGCTGAACAGCGACCTGATCGCCGCGCAAATCATCGGCCAGAACAGCATCAGCAGCGCCGCGGTCGTCAGGCCGCCCACCAGCGGGTTGGACCAGAAAATCCCGACGCTGCCGTCCGAAAACAGCATCGACTGGCGAAACGCGTCTTCGGCCTTGTCGCCCAGCACCGCCGCCAGCACCAGCGGCGCAATCGGATAACCCAGCTTCTTGAACAGATAACCCAGCGCGCCGAAGCCCAGCATCAACGCAATGTCGAACAGCGAGTTGTGCACTGAATAGGCACCGATTGCGCACACCATGATGATGATCGGCGCGATGATCGAGAACGGAATGCGCAGGATCGAGGCGAACAGCGGCACGGTGGCCAACACCACGATCAGGCTGACCACGTTGCCCAGATACATACTGGCGATCAGGCCCCAGACGAAATCATGCTGCTCGACGAACAGCGTCGGGCCGGGATGCAAACCCCAGATCATCAAGCCGCCGAGCATGACCGCCGCAGTCGCCGAACCGGGAATGCCAAGGGTCAGCATCGGCAGCAGGGCGCTGGTGCCGGCCGCGTGGTCGGCGGTTTCCGGTGCGATGACGCCTTCCACTTCACCCTTGCCGAACTGGTCGCGGTTACGCGAGAAGCGCCGGGCCAGGCTGTAGCTCATGAACGAAGCCGCCGTCGGACCGCCGGGCGTGATGCCCATCCAGCAACCGACCAGCGTGCTGCGCAGAATCGTCAGCCAATAGCGAGGCAGTTTCGCCCAGGTGCGCAGGATCGTCATCGGCGTGATGCGCGCATGCTCGCCGCGAAACACCAGGCCTTCCTCGACCGTACAGAGGATCTCGCCGATGCCGAACAGGCCGATCACCGCCACTTCGAAACTGATGCCGGTCATCAGGATCGGCTGGTCGAATGTCAGGCGCAGGTTGCCCGACACGGTGTCCATGCCGACCGCCGCCATGGCAAAGCCAATCAGCATCGCCACCATGGTTTTGAGCGGTGGGTTCTTGCTCATGCCGATGAACGTGCAGAACGCCAGCAGGTACACCGCAAAGAACTCCGGCGAGCTGAACGACATGGCGAATTCGGCGATGCGCGTCGAGAGAAAGGTCAGCAGCAGCACGCCGGCCAGGGCGCCGATCAGCGCGGAACTGAACGCGGCGGTCAACGCTTCGGCGGCGCGACCCTGCCGGGCCATCGGGTAGCCGTCGAAGGTGGTCGCCACCGACGACGGTTCGCCGGGAATGTTGAACAGAATCGAGGTGATCGAGCCGCCGAACAACGCGCCCCAATACATGCACGACAACAGGATGATGGCCGACACCGGCGACATGGTGAACGTCAGCGGCAGCAGCAACGCCACGCCGTTCGGGGCGCCGAGGCCGGGCAGGACGCCGACCAGAATGCCCAGCAGCACGCCGATCACCATCAGCCCGATGTGGCCGGGCGTCATGATCAGGCTCATGCCCTGCATCAGGGAATCGAACTCGCTCATTGCAGCGATCTCCCGGCCATCGCCAGCCAGTCGCCCATGGGGCCGGCATCCAGCGGCACCTTGAACCACAAGGCGAAGATCAGGTAACTGGCGAGCACCGCGCCGCCGGACACGCTGCAGATCATCAGCTTGCCGTAAGGCTTGGCCCGCAGGCGGTCGCGCCACATGAACCAGCCGATGAAGGCTGCCGACGCCAGGTAGATGCCGGTAAAGGGCATGGCGGCGACGAACAGCGCGATGGGGATGAACACCGACATGACCTGGGCAAACGCGGCTTTATTGACGAAGCTGACGCTCAGCGCCTGCCAGCGAATAACCGTCAGCACGATGTTGCCCAGGCTGGCGCAGGCCAGCAGCAGGCCGATGTAGAACGGGAAATAACCCGGCTCAGGACCGGAATCACCCCAGCCGATGCCCTGTTCGAGGCTGCCGTACATGACCACGGCGCCGATCAGCAATGTGAAAAGCGCAAGGCCGAGTTCCACCCAACGGGTGCCGACCAGCGAAGACGTGGGAGAAGAATGGGACATGGATCACCTCCAGCGTGAAGCTGCCGGGCGCACGACGGCCGAGCCGGCCGGCCATGCGCACGCAGCGGGGCGAATCACTTTTGCAGCCAGCCGGCTTCCTTGAACACCGGCGTTACCCGCGCGGTGTCCTGCTCGATGTAGGCGGTCAACTGCTCGCCCTGCAGGAACGTCGGCACCAGCGCATTCTGTGCCACGTAGGCCTTGAACTCCGGCGCCTCGGTCACCTTGCGCATCAGCTCCACGTAGAACGCACGCTGCTCGGCGCTGACGTCGCCGGGCATGAACACGGTGCGCGGGAAGCGGTACTCGTCGATGCCCAAACCTTGTTCATGACAGGTCGGTACGTCGGCCCAGGCTTTGTCACCGGCGACTTTGTCGGTGTAGCGCATGCGTTCCTTGCTGAACACGCACAGCGGCCGGACCTGATCGCCGCGCCACTGGCTGATGCTTTCGCTGGGGTTATTCACGTTGGCCGCGATGTGCTTGCCCGCCAGTTGCGTGGCCGCTTCGCTGCCGCTCTTGAACGGGATGTACACCAGCTTGCTGCCGGTGGTTTTGTTCAGCAGCAGGGTCAGGGTCTGGTCCACATCCTTGGACTGGCTGCCGCCCATGCGCAGTTTCGAGCTGTCGCCTTTCACCGTTTCATACAGCCCTTTGGCATCGGCCCACGGCGCGTCCTTGTAGGTCCAGAGGATGAAGTCATCCTGGGCCACGGCGGCGATGGGGGTCAGCTCCTGCCATTGGTAGCCCAGTTTCGACACCAGCGGCAGCAGGTAGATGTTGTTGGTGCCAATCACGATCTTGTCGGCATCGCCCTTGGACATCTTCATGTCCAGAAAAGCCTCGGCGCCATTGCCGCCGCCCTTGTTGAGCACGATGGTGTTCACGTCCAGCAGCTTGTGGGTGGTGATGATCGACTGGATCAGACGGCCCAGTTGGTCGGTGCCGCCACCAGGGCCGCCGGCGACCACGATTTCGACGTTCTTCTCCGGCTGCCAGGCATGGGCCAGGGCGGGAAGGGCGCTTGCGCAAAGGAGGGTGCAGCCGAGCAACAGACGTGAAGCGCCTCGGAAGGATGCGTTTCGCATGGTGAAACCTCTTTTTTTCTTGTAGTTGTTATGAAAAAAGACTGCGGTTCGACGATGCCGGGGGGCGAACCTTGGTACGGAGTGTGCGAAGCTCGGCGTTCGGCGTCTACTCAAAACAATACATACGGCGATAACCTAGGGTTATCGCAACATGGACGGCGACGGCTGCCGTGACATAGCCCATTCTCCGGTTAGGTATAGCCTGACGTTATCAGCGTATTTCAAGTTTTGATTAGACGGTTATCGGTGTGCCTCCGATAGTGACGCCACGGCGCAGCCTCGATGCAGCACCGGGCAGCACATACCCACAAAAACAATAAAGAGGTAGGCACCATGGCTCGTCACAGCGCCGATGCGCACTTGCCTGCGGCAAATGCGGATCAACGGCCATTCAACCCGGCAATCTCCACCACCGCCCGAGCCACCACGGTGCGCTGGCGGATCTTCGCAATCATCTTCCTGCTGACCATGGTCAATCTGATCGACCGGGTTTCCCTGTCCATCGCCATGCCCACAATCGCCAACGAATTCTCGCTGTCGCCGAGCATGCAGGGCTTGATTCTGAGCAGCTTTTTCTGGGCCTACGCCTTGCTGCAGGTGCCCGGCGGCTGGCTGATCGACCGCTATGGCCCGCGCCGGGTGATTACCTGGTCCACCGGTTTGTGGGGCACGTTCCAGGTGCTGGCCGGGCTGGCAACCGGTGGTGCGTCCATGTTGTTTGCGCGAGTCGCGCTGGGCGCCGCCGAAGCGCCGTTGTTCCCGTCGGGCGGCAAGCTGATTTCGCTGTGGCTGGCGCCCAGCGAACGCAGCCGTGGCGCGGTGATGATGGACAGCGGCAGCCCGCTGGGCGTGGCACTGGGCGGGCTGATCATCGCTTACCTGATTGCGACGCTCGATTCATGGCGTCTGGCGTTCGTGATCGCCGGTGTCGCGACCCTGGCGCTGGCCTGGGTCGCCCATCGTTATCTGCGTGACGATCCGGCGCTGCATCCGCAGGTCAACGCTCAGGAACTGGAGAAGATCAACGCCGGCCGCGCCACGCCCGCCGCTGAAGCCGCCCGTGAACAGGTCAAGGGGCTGGGGATTGCCGGTCGTTCGCTGGCCGGGCTGCTGATCGGCCGTTCCAGTTGGGCCATGGTGTATTTCGGCCTGTTGACCTGGGGGCCGAGCTACCTGGCGCAGGCGCGCGGTTTCGACATCAAGGGCATCGGCGCGGCCACCTTCGCCATTTTCATCTGCGGCGCGCTGGGTTCGCTGGCCGGCGGTTTTCTGTGCGACGGGCTGATCCGCAAAGGCGTGCGCCGCGGTCTGGCGGTCAAGGGCCTGCTGACGTTCTCCGGCCTGGTCGCGTTGTGCGCGCTGCTGTTACTGCCGACCCTGAGTAACCCGTTCGGCGCAGTAGGCTTGCTGGCCATGACCGCATTCTTCCTGATGTGGGGCAGCCTGTACTGGAGCTTTCCGGCGCTGTTGGCTGCACCTTCGCGAGTCGGGCTGATCGGTGGCGTGATGAATCTGGCCGGCAGCGTCGGCGGGATCTTCGTGCCGATCCTGGTCGGCGTCATCCTGCAATTCTTCGGTGGCTTCGGCGCGGTGCTGGCGTTCTTCG
This sequence comes from Pseudomonas sp. v388, assembly GCF_003935425.1. GTDB lineage: Bacteria > Pseudomonadota > Gammaproteobacteria > Pseudomonadales > Pseudomonadaceae > Aquipseudomonas. Next base: position 274,517 of record NZ_RHQN01000006.1, on the reverse strand, counting down.
CCATCTGCGCGGCCCTGTTCGTCATGGCCACGCTGTTCATCAGCCTGGATGGCAAGCGCGAGGTGAGCGATGTCTGAACTCTGGAACGGCCCGATTGTGGACGCCCATCACCATTTCTGGGACCCGCAGACCAATTACCATCCCTGGCTGGCACCTGAAGCGAACATTGCGTTTCGCTACGGCGATTACTCGGCGATCAAGCGTCGGTACTTGCCGCCGGACTATTTCGCCGACGTCGGTGCGCATCGGGTGATGCAGACCGTCTACGTGGAAACCGAGTGGGACCCGCGCGATCCGATAGGCGAAAGCCGCTTTGTCGAGCAGCTTGCGGCGCGCTACGGCGTACCCAACGCCATGGTCGCCCAGGCCTGGCTAGACCATCCCGATGCCGTGGCGGTGCTGACCGAACAGGCGGCGTTCAGCGCGGTGCGCAGCGTGCGTCACAAGCCCGGCGGCCCCGCGTCGCCGCAGCAGGTTGGTGAAGTGACCAGCCTGATGAGCGACGAACACTGGCGCCGCAGCTACGCCGCACTGCACGGGCTGGGTCTGCACTTCGACCTGCAGACACCCTGGTGGAATCTGGACGAAGCCGGGCGCCTGGCGCGGGATTTTCCGGAAACCACCTTGATCCTCAACCACGCCGGCCTGCCGTCCGACCGCAGTGAGCAAGGCCTGGCCGGTTGGCATGCGGCAATGGTGCAGCTGGCCGAGCAACCCAACGTGGCGGTGAAAATTTCCGGTCTCGGCCAGCGCGGCAAACCCTGGCGCGCACAGGACAACGCCTGGATCGTGCAGGAAATCATCGCCATGTACGGCAGCGAGCGGGCGATGTTTGCCAGCAATTTTCCGGTCGACAGCCTGTGCGGTTCGTTCGACGACATCTACAGCGGCTTCAAATCCATCGTTCGTGATCTGCCCCCCGCCGATCAGGAGCGCCTGTTCTACAGCAACGCGCGACGCATCTACCGTTGCGAATCTCCAGCCACCGACCAGACGTGGCCTGACCACATGAGGAATCGAGCATGAACAAGACCCGAATCGCGATGGTGCTGGGTGACCCGGCGGGCATCGGCCCGGAATTGATCGCACGCCTGCTGAGCGATGCGCAGGTGCGCAGCCAGGCGCAGGTGATCCTGATTGCCGATGAAGGCGAGATGCGGCGCGGCATGGACATCGCCGGTCTGGAATTTCCCTACCGTCGCGTGGAAGCCCTCGACCGGCTGGAGTTCACCGACGACGTGCCGCTGTTCTTTGACTTCCGGGGTGATACCCATGGCGAGTTTGCCCGCAGCGAAGCCAGTGTCGCGGGCGGGCGCTACTGCCTGGATACGCTCAAGCTGGCGGTTGAATCCACCGCCGCCGGCAACACCGATGCGGTGCTGTTCGGGCCGCTGAACAAGACGTCCCTGCACATGGCCGGCATGGCCCACAACGATGAGCTGCACTGGTTTGCCGAGCTGCTGGGCTTCGACGGGCCGTTCTGTGAATTCAACGTGATGGACAACCTGTGGACCTCGCGGGTGACTTCGCATGTGGCGTTGTCAGCGGTACCGGCGATGATCAGCCATGACCGGGTGGTGCAGGCCATCGAGCTGATCGACACCGCGCTCAAGCGCAACGGCCTGGAGCGGCCGCGCGTCGGCGTCTGCGGCCTGAACCCACACAACGGCGACAACGGCTCGTTCGGCCGCGAAGAGCTGGACATCATCGGCCCGGCCGTCAAGACCGCGCAGGCCCAGGGGATCGCCGCCGAAGGACCGTATCCGGGCGACACGATCTTTCTCAAAGTGCAGGGCGATGCCAGTGCGTTCGACGCGGTGGTCACCATGTACCACGACCAGGGCCAGATCGCGATCAAGTTGATGGGCTTCTCCCGTGGCGTCACGGTCCAGGGCGGCCTGCCGATTCCCATCACCACCCCGGCCCACGGCACCGCGTTCGACATCGCCGGGCAAGGCAAGGCCAACGTCGGAGCGATCCGCCAGGCCTTCGAAATCGCCTGTCGGATGGGGCGCGGCGGTTACTGACCACCCCGTCCTTCACTGCGGGAACGGACCGGGCGGCGCTCCCACGCAATGGCAATCCGATAACCCATTAACGCGGCACGGCTTTCAACCGATCACCTGCGGCTATCACTGGATACGCAGAAGTGATTAGCCGCCCAACCGGCGTGCTGGCTAAAGTCGAGCCATCGGTAGCCCGGCTGCGGCCTGGCTATCGACCGACAACTACAAGAAGCCGTCCTGCTCCCCGCAGGTTCCCATCGGCACTATTACGCAGTGGCAAGGAAACTGTCCCTATGAAAATCAAAGCGATCCGTACCCGTGTATTCGAGTGGAAAGGCAAGGTCGTCCCGCCTCAGGCACATTTTTGCACCAATGCCAGCGATATCCTGTTCGAGCGTGGCGATGCCATGGGCTCGTTCCGTTTCCACGGCTGGCTGGTGGTGGAAGTGGAAACCGACTCCGGCATCGTCGGCATCGGTAACTGCGCGCTGGCACCCCGCGTCGCCAAGGAAATCATCGACACCTACCTGGCACCCATCGCCATCGGGGAAGACCCGTTCGACAACGAATACATCTGGCAGAAAATGTATCGCCAGAGTCACGCCTGGGGCCGCAAGGGCATTGGCATGGCGGCCATCTCGGCCATCGACATCGCCATCTGGGACATCATGGGCAAAGCGGTGAACAAGCCGGTGTTCAAACTGCTGGGCGGCCGCACCAAGGAAAAAATCTGGACCTACGCGTCCAAGCTCTACGCCAACGACAATCTGGACCTGTTCCTCGAAGAGGCCCAGGGCTATCTCAATCAGGGTTTCACCGCCCTGAAGATGCGTTTCGGCTACGGCCCGAAAGACGGGCCGGCCGGTATGCGCAAGAACATTGAACAAGTCCGCGCGCTGCGCGAACTGGCCGGGCCGGATGTGGACATCATGCTCGAATGCTATATGGGCTGGACCCTGGAATATGCACGTCGAATGCTGCCCAAGCTGGCCGGATTCGAGCCGCGCTGGCTGGAAGAGCCGGTCATTGCCGACGATATCGAAGGCTACGTCGAGCTGAAAAAAATGGGCATCATGCCGATCTCCGGCGGCGAGCATGAATTCACCTCGTATGGCTTCAAGGATCTGCTGGAGCGCCGCGCTGTCGACGTCATCCAGTACGACACCAACCGTGTCGGCGGCATCACCGCAGCCCGCAAGATCAACGCGCTGGCCGAAGCCTGGTCGGTGCCGGTCATTCCCCATGCCGGGCAGATGCACAACTATCACCTGACCATGTCCACCACCGCGTCCCCGATGGCTGAATTCTTCCCGGTGTTCGACGTCGAGGTCGGCAACGAACTGTTCTACTACGTGTTCAAGGGCGAGCCGCAGCCGGTCAACGGTTACATCCAGCTTGAAGACGACAAGCCGGGGCTGGGCCTGGAAATTTCCGATGAATACCTGAGCGAGTTCAACATCGTCGAATGACGAAGGCTCACCACGCGTCGCCGTTATGTCGGCGACGCCTCGGAATGGACAGGAGGCTGCAATGCGCTTGATTCAATTTGAAAACGACACCGGGCGGCGTCAGGTGGGAATGGTCGACGGCGACCGCATCAACGTGGTTCGCGACACCGCCAGCACCCGCGAACTGGCCTTGTCGGCCATCGCCGCACAACACAGTCTGGAAACCGAAGTGCTGAAACGCGGCACCGCGCCGGGCCCGTCCTACGCCCGTCTGTTGGAAAACCGACAGGTCCTGCCGCCGCTGGACCATGAAGACCCGGCCCATTGCCTGATCAGCGGCACCGGCCTCACGCATCTGGGCAGCGCCTCGGCGCGGGACAAAATGCATCAGCAGGAAGGTCAGGTCGAAGCGGGCATGACTGACACCATGCGCATCTTCAAATGGGGCATCGAAGGCGGTAAACCGGCGGCCGGCCAGGTCGGTGCGCAGCCCGAATGGTTCTACAAGGGCGACGGCCGCATCGTGGTCCGGCCCGGCGCGGATTTTCCGGTACCGAACTTCGCCGAGGATGCCGGTGAGGAACCCGAACTGACCGGGCTGTATGTCATCGGTCACGACGGCCAGCCGTATCGACTGGGCTATGCGCTGGGCAACGAGTTTTCCGACCACGTCATGGAACGACGCAATTACCTGTATCTGGCCCATTCCAAGCTGCGCTTTTGCGCGTTCGGCCCGGAACTGCGCATCGGCGAGCTGCCACGGCACCTGTCGGGTATGAGCCGGGTGCTGCGTGACGGTGAGGTGGTATGGGAAAAGGAATTCCTCAGCGGCGAGGACAACATGTGCCACAGCCTGGCGAACCTGGAGTACCACCACTTCAAGTACGCACAGTTCCTCAACCCGGGTGACGTGCATATCCATTACTTCGGCACCGCCACACTGTCATTCGCCGATGGGATAAAGGCCCGGCCCGGCGACCGTTTCCAGATCAGCCTCGACGAGTTCGGTGCACCGCTGGAAAACGGCATCGGCGAAGGCGCCGCGCCGCTGGCGCCGGGGCAGGTCCGCGCGCTGTGAACCGGTCGGTCAGCCTTGGCGTTTGTCCAGGCTGACCGGCTCGACCGGCGAGGCATCGGCAAAACGATCCACTTGGCGCAGGGATTTGAAACCCACCATCCAGGCGCCGACCACGCCCAGCGTGCACACGCCGCCCATGATCGCCGCAGGAATCGCGCCCATCAGCGACGCGCTGGTGCCGGCGCGGAACTCGCCCAGTTCGTTGGAAGAACCGATAAACAGCATATTCACCGCGTTCACCCGGCCACGCATGTTGTCCGGCGTGGAAAACTGCACCAGCGCCGAGCGAATGTACACGCTGACCATATCCGCAGCACCGGCGATCAACAGCGCCAAACACGACAGCCAGAACAGTGTCGAGAGGGCGAAGACCAGGTTGGCGATACCGAAAATGCCGACCGCCAGGAACATGGTCATGCCGACATTGCGATCCAGCGGACGCATGCTCAGGTACACCCCGACCGCCAGTTCGCCCAGGCTCATCGAAGCGCGCAGCACGCCCAGCCCTTGCGGCCCGAGGTGCAGGACTTCGTGGGCGTAGATCGGCAGCAGAGCCACCACGCCGCCGAGCAATACGGCGAACAGGTCCAGGGAAATGGTGCCGAGAATGATCGGCCGCGAGCGAATGAAGGCGATGCCGGCGGTAAAGCGCTGCCAGGCGCCGTCGGTGAGGTCCATGGGCTTGCCGGCGAACGGCGTCGGCACGCGGCTGAGCAGCACGATCCCCGCGATGAAGGCGGCGACGCAGGTCGAATAGGTCAGTTCGGCACCGCCCAAGGCGTACAGACCGCCACCAATCAGCGGGCCTGCCACCGTTGAGCAGCGCATGATCACGCTGTTGGTGGCAATTGCCGAAGCGAGTTTTTCCCGTGGGACGATCTGCGGCAGCAGACTTTGCAGCGCCGGGCCGGTAAAGGCGCGGGCACCGCCGTAGAGCACCAGGGCCGCGTAAATCAGGCGCACGTCTTGCAGATTCAGGGCCGAGAACACCAGCAGAATCAAGCCGCACAACGCCTGCACGCCCCAGCTCAGGCGCAGGATCAGCTTGCGGTCGAAGCGGTCGATCAGGTCGCCGGCGGGCATCAGCAACAGAAGCATGGGCACGAACTGCGCAAGGCCGACGTAGGCCAGCGCCATGGGTTCGCGGGTCATGTCATAGACCTGCCACGCCACCACCACGGCCTGAATCTGCATGGCAAACACCGCCAGCAAACGCGCCATGATGAAACTGAGAAAGCCCGGCTGCGCGGACAGTTTGAAAGACGTGGCGGAGGATTCAGAACTCAAGACGGCATCCCATCGAAGCGGCGAACACGCGGTCGCGTTTATACCTTAATGCATCGATAGGCTGCTAATTAAATAGTTCACATTTGTGCGTGTCAGGGGCTTGTTGGCGGACTGATGCTGCGCCTGCACCGGCCCCTTCGCCAGCAAGCCGGCTCCTACAATGATCGAGGATGCTTGAAATCTGTGGGAGCCAGCTTGTTGGCAAAGACCACCTCAACGTCGAACCAGCAACACCCCGGACTCCATGTGGTGGGTGTACGGGAACTGGTCGAACATTGCGCAGCGTTCGATGCGGTGGGTGTCGTTCAACTGGGCGATGTTGGCCGCCAGGGTTTCCGGGTTGCAGGAAATGTACAGAATCCGGTCGAAACGACGGGTCAGCTCGCAGGTGTCCGGGTCCATGCCGGCACGCGGCGGGTCGACGAATACACTGCCGAACTCGTAGCTCTTGAGGTCCACGCCCTGCAGGCGACGGAACGGACGCACGTCGTTGAGCGCCTGGGTCAGCTCCTCGGCGGACAGACGCACCAGCGTGACGTTATCCACCGCGTTGTCTTCCAGATTGCTCAGCGCCGCATTCACCGACGTCTTGCTGATCTCGGTCGCCAGCACCTTGCGCACGCGGGTTGCCAGCGGCAGGGTGAAATTTCCGTTGCCGCAATACAGCTCCAGCAGATCGTCTTGCCGCTCGCCCAGTGCCTCGAATGCCCAATTCAGCATCTTGCCGTTCACCGTGCCGTTGGGCTGGGTGAACGCACCTTCCGGCTGGCGATAGCTGAAACGGCGGCCGGCGACGTCCAGTTCCTCGGTGACGTAATCGCGCCCGATCACCAGCCGTTGCCCCTTGGAACGGCCGATCAGGCTGACATTCAGCTCGGCGGCCAGGATTTCGGCTTCCGCCTGCCAGGCGTCGTCCAGCGGGCGGTGATAACACAGGGTGATCATTGCGTCGCCGGCCAGGGTGGTCAGGAAGTCGACTTGAAACAGCTTGTGATTCAGCGTCGCACTGGCTTCCCAGCGCTCGCGCAGCACCGGCATCAGCGCATTGATCCGCTCGCTGGCAATCGGCAGGCCTTCGAGCAGGATCGGGGTGCGGTTGTCGCCGGGATTGAACATCGCGTAATAGCGTTTCTGATCCTCACGCCACAGGCGGAATTCTGCGCGCAAGCGGTAATGCTCGCGCGGCGAATCGAATACCTGCGGCTGCGGCGCATCGAACGGCGCCAGCAGCTCGCGCAGACGGTTGGTTTTCTCTTCGAGCTGACGGTCGTAGCTCGCGGGATCGAAGGGAACACTCATGCGTTGAACCAGCCCAGCTTGATGACGAACAGAATCGACAGGATAACCAAAGCGGCGTTCAGCTCCCGACCACGGCCCGACAGCAGCTTGATCGCGGTCCAGGAAATGAAGCCGAAGGCGATGCCGTTGGCGATGGAGTAAGTGAACGGCATCGCCAGGGCAGTGATCACCACTGGCGCGGCGACGGTAATGTCGTCCCAGTCGATCTCGGCCATGCCGGATGCCATCAGCACGGCCACGAACAGCAGGGCCGGCGCCGTGGCGAACGCCGGAACGCTGCTGGCCAAGGGGGCGAAAAACAACGCCAGCAGGAACAGGACCGCCACCACAATGGCCGTCAGGCCGGTGCGGCCACCGGCGCTCACGCCCGCAGCAGATTCGATATAGCTGGTGGTGGTCGAGGTGCCCAGCAGGGAACCGGCCATGGCGGCGGTACTGTCGGCGATCAGCGCACGGCCCATTTTCGGCATGTGGCCGTCCTTGCCCATCAATCCGGCACGCTTGGCAACGCCGATCAGGGTGCCGGAGTTATCGAAGATATCCACGAACAGGAAAGCGAAGATGATGCTGACCAGGCCAACGTCCAGCGCGCCCATGATGTCCAGTTGCAGGAAGGTCGGCGCCAGCGACGGCGGCATCGACACGACACCGCCGAACTGGCTGAAGCCCAGCAGGATCGAGACGATGGTCACGGCCAGGATGCCGATCAGCACGGCGCCGCGCACTTTGAGTTTGTCCAGGGCGACGATCAGGAAGAAACCCAGGGTGGCCAGCACCGGTGCCGGCTGCTTGAGGTCGCCCATGCCGATCATGGTGGCCGGGTTGCTGACCACGATTCCGGCGTTATGCAGGGCGATCAGCGCCAGGAACAGGCCGATACCGGCGGCAATCGCCGAGCGCAGGGGCAGGGGAATGCTGTTGATGATCCATTCGCGGATGCGGAAGATCGACAGCACGAAGAACATCACCGCCGAAATGAACACCGCACCCAGCGCGACCTGCCAGGTGTGGCCCATGTGCAGGACCACGGTGTAAGTAAAGAAGGCGTTGAGGCCCATGCCCGGCGCCAGGGCGATCGGGTAGTTGGCAATCAGGCCCATCACCGCCGAGCCGATGGCGGCCGCCAGACAGGTGGCGACGAACAGCGCGCCCTTGTCCATGCCGGTTTCGCCGAGGATGCTCGGGTTGACGAACAGGATGTAGGCCATTGCCAGGAAGGTGGTGAAACCCGCGAGGATTTCGGTCCTCACATTGGTGTTGTGTGCCTTGAGTTGAAACAGCCTTTCCAGCATGTCTGGCTCTCCGTGACGCGGCCTGCGTCGTGAATGATACGACTCCAACAGCAAAGCACAGACTGCCGGAGCAGCCCGTCTGTATTTCGCGGGTCGGAAAAAGCCGCGCATCATACCAGCAGCTTGCCGCGCTGGCTGCCCGTGGATGAGCTTCGCGCTCATCGAGAATGGCTGAACGTTGCATACCCCACGAAGTCGTACCCCTCAAGACGCATATAAATGCGCTGGATGAGTACCTACCGTGAGGTTTCCATGAGTGCAACGAACCCGAACCCCAAGGATTTCGCCGGTCACGCGATCTCGCTGACCCTCAACGGCCAGCCGCGTCAGCTGACTGTTCAACCCTGGACCACGCTGCTGGACCTGCTGCGTGACGGCCTGGACCTGGTCGGCACCAAGAAAGGCTGCGACCACGGCCAGTGTGGCGCTTGTACCGTACTGCGCGACGGCAAGCGCATCAATGCCTGCCTGACGCTGGCGATCATGTGCGACGGCGCCGAACTGACCACCATCGAAGGCTTGGCCGACGGCGAACAGCTGCACCCGATGCAGCAGGCGTTCATCAAACACGATGCGTTCCAGTGCGGCTATTGCACGCCGGGGCAGATCTGTTCGGCGGTGGGCCTTGCGAATGAAGGCCGCGCGCACAACCGCGCCGAGATCCAGGAACTGATGAGCGGCAACCTGTGCCGCTGCGGTGCCTACAGCAATATTCTGGCGGCGGTGGAAGAAGTGCTGCCGCAGATTCAGGTTACCCAGGTAGAAACGGAGGCAGGCCGATGAATCCTTTCGCCTATAGCAAGCCGGCCGATGTGTCGGCAGCGATTCACCTCAGCGGCCCGGCCACGCGTTTCATTGCCGGCGGCACCAATCTGCTCGACCTGATGAAGGAAAACGTCGCACGGCCCGAGCATCTGATCGACATCACCGGCCTGCCGCTCAAGGATGTCACCGAAACCGCCAGCGGCGGCCTGTTGATCGGTGCGTTGGTGAGCAACGCCGATCTGGCCTGGCATCCGCTGATCGAGCAGCGCTATCCGCTGTTGAGCCAGGCAGTGCTGGCAGGCGCTTCGCCGCAGCTGCGCAATATGGCCAGCACCGGTGGCAACCTGCTGCAACGCACCCGTTGCTATTACTTCTATGACACCAAGGTGCCGTGCAACAAGCGCGAACCGGGCACCGGCTGCCCAGCGAAGGACGGCGTCAATCGGATTCACGCGATTCTCGGCGCCAGCGATCAGTGTGTGGCGACACATCCTTCCGATATGTGCGTGGCCTTGGCGGCGCTGGAAGCGGTGGTGCATGTGCAAGGGCGTGGCGGTCTCCGCACCATCGAGTTCGCCGATTTCCATCGCCTGCCGGGCGATACGCCGGAGCGCGACAACCTGCTGGCCGACGACGAGCTGATCACCGGCATCGAACTGCCCGCCGAGAGCTTTGCCGGCCACAGCAACTATCTGAAGATTCGCGATCGTGCCTCGTACGCGTTTGCCTTGGTGTCGGTAGCGGCCGCGCTGGAGATGGACGGCGGCGTGATCGGCAAGGCCCGCATTGCATTGGGGGGCGTGGCGCACAAGCCATGGCGTGACAAGGCCGTCGAGCAGTTGCTGGTCGGCAAGCCAGCCACCCGCGAACATTTCGCTGCGGCTGCCGACGCGATGCTGGCCGATGCTCAGCCGCTGGCGCACAACGCATTCAAGGTCAAACTGGCACGTCGGGCGATCATTCGCGCCCTGAGCGACGCCGCTGTTGGAGGTGCCGCCCAATGAACACGCCATTTTCCCCCATGGGCCAACCGGTCGACCGCGTTGATGGTCGGCTGAAAGTCACCGGCCACGCGCGTTATGCCGGCGAATACCCTGAAGACGGTCTGCTGCACGGCAGCGTGGTCTCCAGCAGTATCGCCAGCGGGCGCGTGCTCACTATCGATACCCGTGAAGCCCTGAAGGTGCCGGGTGTTGTTGCTGTAATCGACCACACCAATCGCCCGCCGGTTGCCAGCTACGACGAAAAATACGAAGACGCCGACTCGGCCGAAGGCTCGCCGTTTCGCCCGTTCTACAACGACAAGGTGCTGTACAGCGGCCAGCCATTGGCATTGGTGGTAGCCGAAACCCTTGAGCTGGCGCGGCATGCCGGATCGCTGGTGCGCATCGAGTACGAGCAAAAGCTTCACGAGACCGATTTGAGCACCGCTCTGGATCAGGCCCACGATGCGCCTGCCGAATTGCCCGAGCCACGCGGCAATTTCGAGGCCGAGCTGGCAGGCTCGGCCCTGAGTGTCGACGTGACCTACAGCACGCCCAGCGAATATCACAATCCGATGGAGCCGCACGCTTCCACCGTGCTGTATCAGGCCGACGGCAGCCTGAATATCCATGACAAGACTCAAGGCCCACAGAACTGTCAGGACTATCTGCACAAGGTCTTCGGTCTGGATAAAGACAAGATCCGCGTCCAGGCAGCGTTTGTCGGCGGCGCATTCGGCTCGGGCCTGCGCCCGCAGTATCAGTTGCCCTTGGCGGTGATGGCCGCGTTGCAGCTCAAGCGCTCGGTCCGCGTGACCCTGACTCGTCAGCAAATGTTCACCTTCGGTTACCGCCCGCGCACCGTTCAGCGCTTGCAGCTCGGCGCTGCGGCCAACGGTCGTTTGCTGGCGGTCGGGCACGAGGCAATCGGCCAGACCTCACGGTTCGAGGACTTCACCGAACACGTCGTCGAGTGGAGCGGCATGCTCTACCACTGCGACAACGTCAAGCTGACCTACAAACTGGTGCCGCTGGACGTGTACACCCCGCTGGACATGCGCGCGCCCGGTGCGGCGCTGGGCATGATCGGCCTGGAATGCGCGATGGACGAACTGGCCTGCGCGGTCGCCATCGACCCGGTGCGGCTGCGGGTCATCAACTTCGCCGAGCGCAACGGCAACGAAGACAAACCGTATTCGAGCAAGGAATTGCTCGAATGCTATCGCCAGGGCGCCGAGCGTTTTGGCTGGGAGCAGCGTAATCCGGAACCGCGCAGCATGCGGGAAGGACGCCAGCTGGTCGGTTGGGGCATGGCCGGTGGTGTGTGGGAAGCCATGCAGAACAAGGCCAGTGCCAAGGCGCGTATCGATGCTCAGGGTAAATTGGTGGTCAGCAGTGCCACGACGGATATCGGCACCGGCACCTACACGGTCATGACTCAGATCGCTGCCGAGTCTTGCGGTGTCGAGCTGGACAACGTCACGTTCCTGTTGGGCGATTCGTCGTTGCCGACCGCGCCGCTGCAAGGTGGCTCGTTCACGGTTTCTTCGGTAGGTACTGCGGTTCAGCAGGCGTGTCAGGCCCTGCAGCGCCAATTGCTGGAAGTGGCCAAAGAGCTGCACCCGGCGTACGCCTCGGCGACCCCCGACCAGGTGCGATTCGAGGCGGGTCAACTGCATCTGGGTAACCAGGCCGTGTCCATGGCTGAACTGGCGGCGGCCCAGGCTGACGGCGCCATCGAAGTACAAGTCGATGCCGAACCTGACAAGAAGCGCGACGCCTACGCCACGGCCACGCATTCGGCGGTGTTCGTCGAAGTGCTGGTGGACGAAGACCTGGGCACGATCCGCGTCAACCGGGTGGTCAACGCAGTGGCAGCGGGCCGCGTGGTCAATCCGAAAATGGCCCGCAGCCAGATTCTCGGCGGCGTGGTCTGGGGCATGGGCATGGCCCTGCAGGAAGAGGCGTTGCTCGACCATGACCTGGGTCGACCGATGAATCACAGCCTGGCCGAGTACCACATCCCGGTGAACGCGGACATCGGCGACATAGACGTGCTGTTCGTCGAGGAGCACGACGAGATCGTCAACGCGCTGGGTTCCAAGGGCGTGGGCGAAATCGGCATCGTCGGTGTCGCGGCAGCGATAGCCAATGCGGTCTACCACGCCACCGGCAAGCGGGTCCGGGAATTCCCGATCACGCTGGATAAGTTGCTGTAGCACCGGTCCCTTCGCCAGCAAGGCGGCGATCCGCCTTGCTGGCGAAAACGGTGTTTCTGGCAAAGCATTTTCTGCGTATGTGCCGGCCTCGTCGCGAGCAAGCTCGCTCCTGCCGGTCTGCAGCATCTGCGCCAGAGCGGGTGGGGCAACTCGTCACGCGACAAAAGACCACACGGCCCAAGTCCCTAAACCGGACTACTCTTTCACCGTCGGCTGACATGTGTCAAAGCAATGCAACACAAAGTATGAGCCGGCCGTCCTGCCGCCCGCAGCAGGATCGAACCACTAGAAATGCAAGTACTCCACACCGTAGGGGTATTCACTATTGGCCCATAGGGCCAGCAGCCGGTTTCACCTGAGAGAGGAACACATATGTTCGGTTTGGAGGCTATCGATCTCGCCCGAATTCAGTTCGCATTCACGATTTCGTTTCACATCCTTTTCCCTGCCATCACCATCGGTCTGGCAAGTTATCTGGCTGTGCTCGAAGGCTTGTGGCTGAAAACCCGCGAAGATGTCTATCGAGACCTTTACCATTTCTGGTCCAAGATCTTTGCCGTCAACTTCGGTATGGGCGTGGTATCCGGGCTGGTCATGGCCTATCAGTTCGGCACCAACTGGAGCCGTTTTTCCGACTTTGCCGGTGCTGTCACCGGGCCGTTGCTGACCTATGAGGTCCTGACGGCGTTCTTCCTCGAAGCCGGTTTCCTCGGCGTAATGCTGTTTGGCTGGAATCGCGTCGGTCGCAACCTGCACTTTTTCTCCACCGTGATGGTGGCGATCGGCACGCTGATCTCCACGTTCTGGATTCTGTCGTCCAACAGCTGGATGCAGACGCCGCAAGGCTTCGAAATCATTGATGGCCGGGTCATCCCGACCGACTGGTTCGCCGTGGTCTTCAACCCGTCGTTCCCGTATCGCCTGACGCACATGGCGATCGCCGCGTTTGTGGCAACCGCGTTCTTCGTCGGTTCCTCGGCCGCCTGGCACCTGCTGCGCGGTCGCGATACGCCGGCGGTTCGCAAGATGCTGTCGATGGCCATGTGGATGGCCCTGCTGGTCGCGCCGATCCAGGCAGTGGTCGGCGACTTCCACGGTCTGAACACACTCAAGCATCAGCCGGCGAAAATCGCGGCTATCGAAGGTCACTGGGAAAACGTCGGTGACGAGCCGACCCCGCTGATCCTGTTCGGTATCCCCGACATGAAGGAAGAGCGCACCAAGTACGCGGTGGAAATCCCGTACCTGGGCAGCCTGATCCTGACTCACAGCCTGGACAAACAGGTTCCGGCGCTCAAGGAATTCAAGCCTGAAGACCGTCCTAACTCGCTGATCGTGTTCTGGTCGTTCCGGATCATGGTCGGTTTGGGCATGCTGATGATCCTCACCGGTCTGTGGAGTCTGTGGTTGCGCAAGCGCGACGCGTTGTACACGTCCCGGCCGTTCCTGTACCTGGCGTTGTGGATGGGGCCATCCGGCCTGATCGCGATCCTGGCCGGCTGGTTCACTACCGAAATCGGCCGTCAGCCGTGGGTTGTCTACGGTCTGATGCGCACCGCCGATGCTTCGTCCGGTCACAGTGTGGCGCAGATGAGCATTACGCTGGTGCTGTTCGTGGTGGTCTATTTCGTTCTGTTCGGTGCAGGTCTGGGCTACATGATGCGTCTGGTTCGCAAAGGGCCGAAAGCCTACGTCGAGCACGTGCCGCACGGCGGTCCCGGCCAGAAACGCACTCCAGCCCGTCCGCTCTCCGCTGCCGTTGAAGGCGCCGAAGAAGGTGACGAAGTTGACCAGCTGAGCAAGGGGAACTGAGTCATGGGTATTGATCTTCCGCTGATCTGGGCCGTCATCATCATCTTCGGCATCATGATGTATGTCGTGATGGACGGCTTCGACCTGGGTATCGGGATTCTCTTCCCGTTCATGAAAGAGAGCCATGACCGCGACGTGATGATGAACACCGTCGCGCCGGTCTGGGACGGCAACGAAACCTGGCTGGTACTGGGCGGCGCTGCGCTGTTCGGCGCTTTCCCGCTGGCCTACGCCGTGGTGCTCTCGGCGCTGTACCTGCCGCTGATTTTCATGCTCATGGGCCTGATCTTCCGCGGCGTGGCTTTCGAATTCCGCTTCAAGGCCACCGAAGCCAAGCGCCACCTGTGGGACAAGGCGTTCATTGGTGGCTCGCTGGCTGCGACCTTCTTCCAGGGCGTTGCGCTGGGGGCTTTCATCGAGGGCATTCCGGTAGAAAACCGCCAGTTCGCCGGGGGTTCGCTGGACTGGCTGGCACCGTTCCCGATGTTCTGCGGCCTGGCCCTGATCGTCGCTTACGCGCTGCTGGGTTGCACCTGGCTGATCATGAAGACCGAAGGCCCGCTGCAAAAGGCCATGCACGATCTGGCACGCCCGTTGGCGCTGGTGCTGCTGGCGGTCATCGGCATCGTGAGCCTGTGGACGCCGCTCGCTCATCCGGATATCGCGAATCGCTGGTTCAGCATGCCTAACCTGTTGTGGTTCATGCCCGTACCGATTCTGGTGCTGGTGACCATGTACGGTCTGTTCAAGGCGGTGGCGCGCAATGCTCACTACACCCCGTTTCTGTTGACGCTGCTGCTGGTCTTCCTGGGCTACAGCGGTCTTGGCATCAGCCTGTGGCCGAACATCATTCCGCCGTCGGTTTCGATCTGGGATGCCGCTGCGCCGCCGCAAAGCCAGGGCTTCATGCTGGTGGGCACGCTGTTCATCATCCCGTTCATCCTGGGCTACACCTTCTGGAGCTACTACGTGTTCCGGGGCAAGGTGACCACCGAAGACGGTTATCACTAGTTTGCAGAGGAGTTTGGCGATGTCTGGCAAGAAACCCGTACATCACGAGCCCGATCCGGCAATGAGCAAGCCGCTGTGGCAGCGGCTGGCCTGGCTGGTCGGCATATGGGCCGGCAGCGTGTTGGCGCTGTTCATCGTCGCCAGCCTGATGCGCATGTTCATGAATGCTGCGGGTCTGACCACTCACTGACCTGCTTGCGAATACCTTTTCGACCCTCCTGACGGAGGGTTTTTTTTTTGCCTGCGGGAGCGCTTATTTACGGGCTTTGAGGATCACGAACTTGGGCGTGGCCGCCACTTGCTCGACGCCGCGGAACAGGCGCGCCAGCTTGCTGTGATAACCCAGATGCCGATTGCCGACGATATACAGGGCTCCGCCGGTCACCAGCGCGGCGCGTGCCTGCAGGAACATGCGCCAGGCCAGATGGTCACCGACCACCTGTTGCTGGTGGAACGGCGGGTTGCACAGCACCACGTCCAGAGAATCCGGCTCCTGAGCGGCCAGGCCGTCGCCGGCATGAATCAGCGCCTCCCGATCGCCGAACACGGCCTGCCAGTTCTGCGCAGCGGACTGCACCGCCATGAAAGACTCATCGACCAGCGTGTAGTGAGCGTCGGGATTGTCCAGCGCGCTGGCGATGGCTAGCACTCCGTTTCCGCAGCCCAGATCGGCGACCCGCGCGGTGCCGAGATTTTTCGGCAGCCAGGGTAGAAAGGCTCGGGTGCCGATATCCAGACCTTCACGGCAGAACACGTTGGCGTGGTTGACCAGCTCGATAGCGGGCTCGTCCAGCGAATAGCGGGTCGGGTAGGGCGAGGGCAGGACTTCCCGCGGTTGCGGCGTTGCGAACAGCAGGCGCGCCTTCTTCACTGCCAGTGAGGCTTGAACCGGCCCGACGTAGGTTTCCAGCAAGTCACCCGCCGAACGCGGCAGGTGCTTGACCATGGCGGCAGCCACCACGCGGGCACCGGGTGCCAACTGGCCTTGCAGGCGAACCAGCTGTTCTTCGAGCAATGCGAGGGTCTTGGGGATGCGGATCAGTACCCAGTCGAACGGGCCGGTCAATGGCTCGCTGGCCGGGACCAGCGGCACTGCGTCGTAGGCCATGCCGTTACGCGTCAGGTTTTTCTCCAGGCCTTGGGCCGCCAGATACGAGTCGGTACTGCTGACCACTGTCGCATGTTGCGCCAGACTGGCGGCCAACGCGCCGAAACTGTCATTGAGCACCAGTACCCGGCTTTGCAATGTCAGGCCGGTTTCGGCCACGTGGCTGAGCAGATACTCATCGGCAGCGTCGAACGCTTGCAGCGGTTCGTCCTGTTGCTCGGGCTGGCGAATGAGGTCAAGTTGAGCGAACGGGCTGATGAGCAGGGGCATGGGCAGGCGAACTCTGGGCAATCGAACGTATGTCTCGCAAGCCTGATCGGCCAGGCTCGCTGAAGCCGGTGATTCTACGTACTTTTGCCTTTTGGCACCTGCCAACTTGCCGGGTGTCGCGCCGGTAAATAACGCGGTTGTTCAAAACATGCCGTGCAGGGCTGCCTGCACGACGGCTGCAGTCTTGTTGCAAACCCCCATTTTCTGAATCGCGCTGGCGATGTGGAAATGAATGGTGCGTTCCTTCAGGCAGAGAATGATGGCGATATCGCCAGCCGTCTTGCCCTCTGCGGACCACTTGAGGACTTCGATCTCTCGATGAGTGAGTGTCTTGGGTTTGAGTGAGCGTAGTGAATTGCTTTCCATGTGTTCCATGATCGCCTCCATACCTTTGATGGCGAGCCAACGTGTACTGATCCTCATGAAGAAAATAGATCGGGAATCTGATACGCAAAGCGCGTGTAGACGGATGGGCTGCCTGCAGGTTTGCACGCAAAAAGGCAGCGAATCGCTGAAAACGCCGTGCCAGTGGGGTTGGCGGCACGGCGATATGTCAGACCCTTAAGACAGGTTGATAAGTACCAGAACCAAATACTCTAACTCCGTATCGCCGCTCAAGGACAAGCCACTACAAACCAGCGGTGTTTATCGCGCGCGCTTTGCGCGAAACTGGTTCGGGACTTTCACGATTCAGGAGCCAAAGGCGCACCATGACCGTCAGCGAAGACAAGTTCACCCGTCAGACATTGCAGCGCGTTACGCCCCTGACGCCCAACCTGTTCACCCTGCGCACCACGCGTGATCCGGGTTTCCGGTTCAGGGCCGGGCAGTTCGCGCGACTGGGCGTCACCAAGGCGGACGGTACGACGGTCTGGCGTGCCTATTCCATGGTGTCGTCGCCTTACGATGAATTTCTGGAATTCTTCTCCATCGTGGTTCCGGACGGAGAATTCACCAGCGAGCTGAGTCGCTTGCGCGAGGGCGACAGCGTGCTGATCGACAAGCAGGCTTTTGGTTACCTGACGCTGGATCGCTTCACCGACGGCCGCGACCTGTGGCTGTTGTCCACAGGCACAGGCGTGGCCCCGTTCCTGTCGATTCTTCAGGACTTCGAAGCCTGGGAGAAATTCGAGCGCATCATCCTGGTCTACAGCGTGCGCGAATCCAGGGAGCTGGCTTATCAGGAACTCATCGCCGAACTGACCCGACGCGAGTATCTCGCCGAATACGCCGACAAGTTCGTGTTCGTGCCGACCGTGACCCGTGAACGGCATCCGGGGGCACTGAACGGACGCATTACCGGTCTGATCGAGAGTGGCGAGCTCGAGCGCGCGGCAGGCGTCACGCTGACGCCCGAGCACTCAAGGGTGATGCTGTGCGGCAATCCGCAGATGGTCGACGACACCCGGGCACTGCTCAAGCAGCGCGACATGCGTCTGGCCCTGTCCCGCAAGCCCGGTCAGATCGCCGTGGAAACCTACTGGTAAGCCCGCGACCGCCGAACCTTGCGGGTTGCGCCATCAGAGTGGGCGGTGAGGATCGACCACCACAGGTTCGCTCGGCTTGTGCTGCTCTTTGAGCAGGTCGCGAATCTCGCTGAGCAGAACTTCCTGCTTGGAGGGCGCGGCCGGGGCACTGGGCGCCTTGGCTTCTTCACGCTTGAGACGATTGATGGCCTTCACACCCATGAAGATCGCAAACGCGACGATCACGAAGTCGACCACGGTCTGGATGAACTTGCCGTAGGCCAGCAATACCGCCGGGGTGTCGCCTTGTGCGGCGCGCAGGGTCACAGCCAGGTCGCTGAAATCCACGCCACCGATCAACAGGCCCAACGGAGGCATGATCACATCGCCGACGAACGACGAAACGATCTTGCCGAATGCTGCGCCAATGATGATACCGACGGCCATATCGACCACGTTACCTTTGACGGCAAAGGCTTTGAATTCGCTGAGTACGCTCATGGGTCATTCCTTGTTACAGATGAGTTGATCATGTGCAGTGTAAAGCAGCGATGGCTATCGCGGCGGGCACACGTTAAATCGACCGGGTCTGGCCGGGTAAGTTTTATCGGAACGTGAAAAACCCCGTGCGACCGGGCTGAGGCAAGCGGCATCTGCGTTATCATGGCCGCTTTTGCGACTGGGGTTGTCATGGCCAAGGCCAAACGCTTGTACGGCTGCACTGAGTGCGGCGCGACTTTTCCCAAGTGGGCAGGCCAGTGCGCCGATTGCGGTGCCTGGAATACGCTTGTCGAAACCATGATCGAGGCCAATGCCCCCGCCGCGCCCAGCGGCCGCACCGGTTGGGCCGGCGCCCAGGCGCAGATCAAGACCCTGGCCGAAGTCAGCGTCGAACAGATCCCGCGTTTCTCGACCCACTCTGCCGAGCTTGACCGCGTGCTGGGCGGCGGTCTGGTGGACGGCTCGGTGGTCCTGATTGGTGGCGACCCCGGCATCGGCAAGTCGACCATTCTCTTGCAGACCCTGTGCAATATCGCCGAGCGCATGCCGGCCCTTTATGTCACCGGCGAAGAGTCCCAGCAACAGGTTGCCATGCGTGCGCGCCGCCTGGGCCTGCCCCAGGACAAACTGCGGGTGATGACTGAAACCTGCATCGAATCGATCATCGCCACGGCGCGGGTCGAGCAGCCCAAAGTGATGGTCATCGACTCGATCCAGACCATCTTCACCGAGCAGTTGCAATCGGCCCCAGGCGGCGTTTCGCAGGTCCGTGAGAGCGCGGCGTTGCTGGTGCGGTATGCCAAGCAGAGCGGCACGGCGATTTTCCTGGTCGGTCATGTCACCAAGGAAGGCGCGCTGGCCGGTCCGCGGGTGCTGGAGCACATGGTCGATACGGTGTTGTACTTCGAAGGTGAGTCCGACGGGCGTCTGCGCCTGTTGCGCGCGGTGAAGAATCGTTTCGGTGCGGTCAACGAACTGGGTGTGTTCGGCATGACCGACAAGGGGCTGAAAGAAGTCTCCAACCCATCGGCGATTTTCCTGACGCGTGCACAGGAAGAAGTCCCCGGCAGCGTGGTCATGGCGACCTGGGAAGGGACGCGGCCGATGCTGGTGGAAGTCCAGGCGTTGGTGGATGACAGTCACATGTCCAATCCACGGCGGGTGACGCTGGGCCTGGATCAGAACCGTCTGGCGATGCTGCTCGCGGTCCTGCATCGCCATGGCGGCATTCCGACTCACGATCAGGACGTTTTCCTTAACGTGGTGGGCGGGGTCAAGGTGCTGGAAACCGCGTCCGACCTGGCCTTGATGGCGGCGGTCATGTCGAGTCTGCGCAATCGACCGTTGCCGCATGACTTGCTGGTGTTCGGCGAGGTGGGCTTGTCCGGCGAAGTGCGGCCGGTGCCCAGCGGTCAGGAGCGGTTGAAGGAAGCCGCCAAGCACGGCTTCAAACGCGCCATCGTTCCCAAGGCCAACGCCCCGAAAGAAGCACCGCCGGGCTTGCAGATCATTGCCGTCACCCGCCTCGAACAAGCGCTGGATGCGTTGTTCGAGTAGGAGTGGGCGTTATTCAGCTAAACCTCAATCAGAGCCGCCAGCTCCCGGTCCAGCTCGTCGTGGTCCGCCAGGTTCAGCTCGATCAGGCGCTTGAGGTGGCTGATCGACTCCAGGCCGATGTGCAGGCAGACAAACCCCAGCTGATTGTGATCGTCGTGCATCAGTCGCGTTTCCATCTCCACATACACGTCAGGACTCAGGTAGATATCGACGAGAAACGGTTCGTCCGGGTTTCCGGTCCAGGGTTCCGGTCGCTCGATCAGCAGGCCTTTGAGTGACAGGTCCACGAGCTGCACTTTCCAGCGCCGCTCACCCTGGCTCAGTTCGGTCTTGGCGTCGAAAGCGATGCGTTTGAAGCGACGGCGATCTGCATGGGGGTCGGTCATCGAATGAACTCTCCTGGATGCGACTGCCTGCACCACGTGGCCAGGCCTGGAATCAACAGCACCTTCATGTACCGACGATAGACCTGAATGGCCTGCTCGGACAGCGCCGGACGTAACATTTATGAGCCGGGTCGGCAGGCCCCGAGCCGGGCTTTTACTTCTCTCAATACAAATCCCTCTCTAGACCAATGTGGGGGTGGCCTTTCGCTGTGACAGCGCTAAACTCCGACTGCTTGCCTTCTAGTCAACTCTGCTGGAATAAGAAAATGAAAAATAATAATAGTCTGATGCGCCATGTTCCCTGGCTCATAGTCGCAATTGTTGGGGCATGTGCCCTGGGGGTCGTGGCCCTGCGCCGCGGAGAAGCAATCAACGCCTTGTGGATCGTGGTGGCGGCGGTCGCCATCTATCTGGTCGCTTACCGTTACTACAGTCTTTTCATTGCACGACACGTCATGCAACTTGACCCGACGCGGGCAACGCCTGCCGTGGTCAACAACGATGGTCTGGACTATGTGCCGACCAACAAACACATTCTTTTCGGCCATCATTTTGCAGCCATCGCCGGCGCCGGACCATTGGTCGGCCCGGTGTTGGCAGCGCAAATGGGCTATCTGCCCGGTACGCTCTGGCTGATCGCCGGCGTGGTGCTGGCCGGCGCGGTGCAGGACTTCATGATCCTGTTCCTCTCCACACGCCGTAACGGCCGTTCGCTGGGCGACATGGTCCGTGAGGAAATGGGCCGCATTCCCGGCACCATCGCCTTGTTCGGCTGCTTCCTGATCATGATCATCATCCTGGCGGTGCTGGCGCTGATCGTGGTCAAGGCCCTGGCCGAAAGCCCGTGGGGCATGTTCACGGTCATGGCGACCATCCCGATCGCGATGTTCATGGGCGTCTACATGCGCTACATCCGTCCGGGCCGCATCGGCGAGATTTCCATCATCGGTGTCATCCTGCTGCTGGCTTCGATCTGGATCGGCGGCGCTGTGGCGGCTGACCCGAACTGGGCGCCGATGTTTACCTTCACCGGCGTGCAGATCACCTGGATGCTGGTGGGCTATGGTTTCGTGGCGGCGATGCTGCCGGTCTGGCTGCTGCTGGCGCCGCGTGACTATCTGTCGACGTTCCTGAAAATCGGCACCATCGTGGCTTTGGCCATCGGCATTCTGGTACTGGCGCCCGAGCTGAAAATGCCGGCCCTGACCCAGTTCACCGACGGTACCGGCCCGGTCTGGAAAGGCACACTGTTCCCGTTCCTGTTCATCACCATTGCCTGCGGCGCGGTCTCGGGCTTCCACGCCCTGATCTCGTCGGGCACCACGCCCAAGCTGCTGGATAACGAAGTCAACGCCCGTTACATCGGTTATGGCGGCATGTTGATGGAATCCTTCGTCGCCATCATGGCCATGGTTGCCGCTTCGGTAATCGAGCCGGGTGTCTACTTCGCCATGAACAGCCCAGCGGCAGTAGTGGGCAGCGATGTCGTGTCGGTGGCGGCGACGGTCAGCAGTTGGGGCTTCACCATTACCCCCGATCAACTGACGGCGGTTGCCAAGGATATCGGCGAAAACACTATCCTGGCCCGTGCCGGTGGTGCGCCGACCTTGGCGGTGGGTATCGCGCAAATTCTTCACCAGGCGCTGCCGGGTGAGAACACCATGGCGTTCTGGTACCACTTCGCGATTCTTTTTGAAGCGCTGTTCATCCTGACAGCGGTAGACGCCGGTACTCGCGCCGGTCGCTTCATGCTTCAGGATCTGCTGGGCAGCTTCGTGCCGGCCCTGAAACGCACCGAGTCCTGGACGGCCAACGCGATCGGCACCGGCGGTTGCGTAGCGCTGTGGGGTTACCTGCTGTACCAGGGTGTCATCGATCCGTTGGGCGGCATCAACACCTTGTGGCCGCTGTTCGGTATTTCCAACCAGATGCTGGCCGGTATCGCCCTGATGCTGGCGAGTGTGGTGCTGATCAAAATGAAGCGCCAACGTTACGTGTGGGTTACTGTGCTGCCTGCGACCTGGCTGTTGATCTGCACCGTGACGGCGGGCTTTATCAAGCTGTTCGATTCCAACCCTGCGGTCGGCTTCCTGGCCCTTGCCAAGAAATACAGCGCAGCGGCGGATGCGGGTCAGATCCTGGCTCCGGCCAAGACCATGGACCAGATGCAGCATGTGATTTTCAACGCCTACACCAACGCCGGCTTGACCGTGCTCTTCCTGTTCGTGGTGTTCAGCATCCTGTTCTACGCCTTGAAAATCGGTATCGCCGCGTGGGGCAAGAAAGAACGCACCGACAAGGAAGCACCGTTCCAGGCGATGCCACCGGCGCCAGGTGTTTAATGAAACCGTCCAGCAGAGGGTATGCCCATGTTCAATGACCTGAGTCGCCTCGGGAAATACCTCGGTCAGGCCGCACGCCTGATGGTGGGCATGCCGGACTACGACACCTACGTCGAGCACATGCAGAACACGCATCCGGACAAGCCCCTGATGACCTATGAGGAGTTCTTCCGGGAACGCCAGGAGGCGCGTTACGGCGGCAAGGCCGGGCCGAAGTGCTGCTGATCCGCTTGTACTGAGTTATCGTAGAACCCGCGCGCCGCAGGCCACCACCTGCGGCGCGTTTTCATTTCCAGCCCGGCGACCCACAGAGGACTTTATGAGCGAGCTTCAGACCATCCCCGTTACTGTCCTGACCGGCTTTCTCGGCGCTGGCAAGACCACGCTGCTGCGCCATCTGTTGAAAGCCGAGCACGGCCTGAAGATCGCGGTGATCGAGAATGAATTCAGCGATGCCGGGATCGACAGCCAGTTGCTGGGCACGGATCCGGTGCAGGTCATGACCCTGTCCAACGGCTGCGTGTGCTGCACTATTCACACCGACCTCACCAAAGCGCTGTATCTGCTGCTCGAACGCCTGGACAGCGGCGAGATCGCCTTTGACCGCCTGGTGATCGAATGCACCGGCTTGGCCGATCCTGCGCCAGTGGCGCAAACCTTCTTCATCGACGAGGAACTGCGCGAGCGCTACATCCTCGATGGCATCATCACTTTGGTCGACGCCGCCCACGCCGATACGCACCTGACTCAGACCATTGCCCAGGCGCAGATCGGCTTTGCCGACCGACTGCTGGTGAGCAAACGTGATCTGGTGGACGACGCGACCTTCGATGCCCTGAGTGCACGCCTGTCCCGCATCAACCGCCGCGCGGCTATCCGCACCGTCGACCACGGACGCATCGACCTCGCCGAACTGCTGGACGTGCGCGGCTTCAACCTCAACGCCGACCTCGGCGGCGGCATGAGCCTGCGCCCGGTTGCGCCTGCCGGCCAATCTGCCGACCGCATCACCAGCCTGGTGCTGCGCACCGACCAGCCGCTGGATATCGACAAACTCAGCGCCTTCATGAACGACCTGCTGGAAGACCACGGCAAGCAACTGCTGCGCTACAAAGGCGTACTCAACATCGCCGGCGAACCGCGCCGACTGGTGTTTCAGGGCGTGCTCAAGCTGTACGGCTTCGACTGGGATACCGAATGGGCCGAAGGCGAGCAGCGGGAAAGTGTGATCGTGTTCATTGCCGATGAATTGCCGGAAGAGAAGATTCGGGCGGGGTTTGCGCAGATGGCTGGCTCGTAACCTAGGGATGGCAGGTTGGAGCGGCTGGGGCAGTAAGCCGCTTCTTTATTGCGCTTTGCAGGCCTCCAGCTCGGCTTGTGTTTTAAGAGTCGTCTCGATGCCCGAACGATATTTGCAGTAGTCGATGACCTGCTTTCGTTCCTCCTCATCCAGTTCATTCAGCCGCTGGTCGTCGGCATCACTGTCGAAAATGTTCACGAAAGTCATTTGAAACGTGGGTGTCCTTTTTATAAAAAAATGAGCCTATTGTCTTCCGCTCAGCGTGTTTCGTAGTAGCCGGTGAACAGTAGAGCGAACAGGGCGAGCGCTGCGATAAATGTGATCTTCTTCATAGGTCTGTCAGTATAAGGGGGTAGTGGTAACACTAGTCTCTTTGGATTGCGGTCAATCCTGCGCGCATCCAGGGCTCAGTAGGTCGAGTATCATGCTAGCGGCGTTTGCATTCTTCCAGTTGTTCTTCGTTCTCCAGTCGAGTGTCTATCCCCAGTCTGTATTTGCAATAGTTAATTACGATGTTGGCTTCCACGGAGTTCAAGTTGGCGAAATTGTTGGTGTCGCCGTCTCTTGTATATAGGTTCTTGAATTTCATTTGAAGTGTCGGATATTTCTTTATAAAAAACACTGTTGATTCGTCGTGGATGCTTTGCGGCGTGTAATACCCAATGTACAGGTGTGCGGTGGCTATTAATGGCATTGCTATAAAAATTATTTTCATTCTGTAGATAATATAGTCAGTTGGCTTGAACGATCTACGCCTTCTCCGGTTACGAAGATTTTGCTAGCGATTTGGGAGTACTCATGCGCACAGAACCCGCTGCTTGTTGAGTGGTTTGGTTCCGACTGTTGTGTGTTACCAAGCTGTACAGGCCGCCAACTCATCTTCTGTTTCCAGCTTGGAGTCAATTCCCAAACGATATTTCCAATAGCTAATAACCTTTTGCCGTTGCTGGGTAGTGAGTTCGTGAAGCGGTCTCGGGTCAGTGTTGTTAGCGTGTATGTTGTAAAACTTTATTTGTAGTGTGG
The DNA here is from genome assembly GCF_003935425.1 of Pseudomonas sp. v388. Lineage (GTDB taxonomy): Bacteria > Pseudomonadota > Gammaproteobacteria > Pseudomonadales > Pseudomonadaceae > Aquipseudomonas. The sequence goes on along the minus strand of NZ_RHQN01000006.1, from coordinate 249,364 downwards.
GGCTTTTTTTAATAAAGAAGTGGCTGTGAAGTTCCGCATCTTCAATGGAATTGTAATAGCCAGTAAATAGCCATGTGAGCGTGCCCAGCAGGAGTGCCGCGAAATATTTTTTCATGCCCTAGGTTTTTCATATGGTTTGGGTCGGAAGGTCTAATATTTTTAATGTCATTTGTCGATGTCGATGAGCTTCCAAGAAATCGCCAAAGCGATTCTGGGGCAGGAGGAAAAGTACGTATGCTCACTGCGGCTTGGGGCAGCTAAGCTTGGCTTCCTGCAGCAGCTCTTCATAGGGTTTGTGATATCTCGCATCGTAGGGGGCAGCGCTAATAAAATAAAGTTTTTTGATGTAGAGGCTGTCACTGTATCTCACTCTGAGTATCCATTGCTCTCCCTTGTATGTAGCGGAGAGTCTGAAGTAATGAGCGTCTATTTGGCTGTCTTCATTGATGTAGGTGTGTATATATTGCAAGCGTTGGTGCCAATTTTTTGTCTTTAATGTTTCATTTATGAACTCTATGGCAGCTTGCTGCTTTTGAGGGGGTGAGGTGTAGGTGTCGATTTCGATATTTTTGTTTTCTCTGAAGTCATCATCTGGAAAAGACTTAGGAGTTTTGCTTACCAAATGCCAGCGGATGCAATTATATGCCCACTCGCCAGATCTCACATATCTGTCGCCTTTGATGACTATGCCGTTGCCCCAGTCGGTGACGTAATAATTGTCGTAAGGCAAGAAAAGTAGGTATCCGAGTGTTAGCGAGAGACCTGTATATTTTTTTTTAAGCATTGGGTTTGAATTCAATTAACCCTCTAGCGGGGCCGTAAGGCGAACTGCCTGGCGCTACGGGTTTTAAAGCACCGGAACGTTGGTACGTGGAAGTAAATTTTTCTTTGCTGCCTTTTCGCTCATTCATGGCTGCACCCCACTCACCGCACCATTCTTCACCAGGCAAGCTTTTGGATGTGATTTTACAGATCTCTCCCTCCCGCCTATCCATAAAAGACCCCCAAGTATTCTTGTAGTCCGACCTCGTCACAAACGCATGAACCGGAACCTTCAGATGATTCGCCAACTTCTGCGCCAGACTTGCCTCGGACTGTGGATTCAGTTGGACCCCCCCTTCAATTTCCAGATCCTGTGGGTTACCCATGCCGGTGCGGCAGGCGAAAGAGGTGATTTTTGCGGTCGGGCTGAAGGCCGCAGGTGAGAATTGTTGGTAGTTGTGCAGCCCAAGCGACATCGTTGCCTCTTCCTCCAGCTGATAGCCAAAGGAAACATGCAAGGGGATGCCGTGGCTGAACAGGTCGAATCGGGCTACCGGATGCTTCTGGCGATCCTTGCCGCTGTTGATGTAACCGATTAGCTCATCCGCAGTGTTGATGGTCTTGAACGCAGCCTGGTAAAGATCCGCCGATTCGCGAGCGGCATCGATCATCGCCTCGCTGTAGCCAGAGTTGAATACGATCAAGGTTCGTGGTCTGGCCGGGTGTTCACGTTTGTACTCCTTCAATTGGCGAACAGCTTGCCCGATGAACATCATCTTATTGCCCGCAGCTTCGTCGTGCTGGCTGCCCGCAACCGCGATCAACTCAGGAAGATCGGCTTCAGGAGCCTGCGGGAAGGGCGCATCGCTACTCTGCACCAACGCCCCCGCATCCCGAGCCCGCTCTTCAAGCTTCGGATCACTCAGCAGCTCTGCCATGAGCTCTTCATCAACCGAGCCATCCGCCCTGACGGCCCCAAGCGTGCCGAAATTCACCACCAGTTTCGAGGTCATGAAATTCACTTCGCCGCCCACGCAGTCATGGCTGCCGTTGGTGATGGTGCCGCCGTGGCTGGTCAGGCTGCCTTTATGGGCCATAGGGCGGTCGTTGACGAGGATGTGGGGGAAGCCGGAGACGATCACTGCGCCGCAGCCGGTTATATCGCCCACACGTGCGACCGGGATGCCGTCTACAGATACGGTGCCGCCGACCGGGATGATGGGGGTGATGCCGTGGATAAGTGTTGGGCAGGAATGGAAGTCGGTCTGTCGGGCGATGGGAATCATGGTCGGCCATGCGGTAGCGAAGAGGGCTGCATCCTCGCGCTTGGGGCCGGGGGTTTATGTAGGGCGGTTCATCAGTGGCTGACGGAAAGGGCTGAGCGGGTTGTCATCGTATGCCTTTATGGCCAAAGTCGCGGGCAAGCGCGCTCCTACAAGCTCTTAGAATGCTAGAAACAGAAAAGCCCGGCACAGGGCCGGGCTTTTCAGTGCTGCGGGTGACTACGCTATCAAGCGCCGTAAACCGGCAGCTTGGCGCAGATGGCCTTGACCTTCTCACGAACGACGTCGATTACCGCTTCGTTGTTCAGGTCAGCCAGGATGTCGCAGATCCAGCCGGCCAGTTCCTTGCACTCTGCTTCCTTGAAGCCGCGAGTGGTCACAGCCGGAGTACCGAAGCGCAGGCCGGAGGTGACGAACGGGGAGCGTGGGTCGTTCGGGACGGAGTTCTTGTTCACGGTGATGAAGGCGCGGCCCAGGGCGGCGTCTGCGTCTTTACCGGAAATGTCCTGCTTGATCAGCGACAGCAGGAACAGGTGGTTTTCAGTACCGCCGGAAACCACGTCGAAACCGCGCTCGATGAACACGCCGGCCATGGCCTTGGCGTTCTTGACCACTTGTTGCTGGTACGCCTTGAACTCAGGCTGCAGCGCTTCCTTGAAGCACACGGCCTTGGCGGCGATGACGTGCTCCAGCGGGCCGCCCTGGGCGCCTGGGAATACGGCAGAGTTGAGCTTCTTCTCGATGTCGGCGTTGGCGCGCGCCAGGATCAGCCCGCCACGTGGACCGCGCAGGGTCTTGTGGGTGGTGGTGGTCACCACGTCGGCGAACGGGACCGGGTTCGGGTAGACGCCAGCGGCAACCAGACCGGCCACGTGGGCCATGTCGACGAACAGGTAGGCACCGACCTTGTCGGCGATTTCGCGGAAGCGCGGGAAGTCGAGGATCTGCGAGTAGGCAGAGAAACCCGCAACGATCATTTTCGGCTTGTGTTCAACGGCCAGGCGCTCGACTTCGTCGTAGTCGATCATGCCGTTGGCGTCGATGCCGTACTGAACGGCGTTGTACAGCTTGCCCGACGAGCTGACGCTGGCGCCGTGAGTCAAGTGGCCGCCATGCGCCAGGCTCATGCCCAGGATGGTGTCGCCGCCTTGCAGCAGGGCCAGGTAAACGGCCGAGTTGGCCTGGGAACCGGCGTGCGGCTGAACGTTGGCATAATCGGCGCCGAACAGTTCCTTGGCGCGGTCGATGGCCAGCTGCTCAACGACGTCGACGTACTCGCAACCACCGTAGTAACGCTTGCCTGGATAGCCCTCGGCGTACTTGTTGGTCAGCACGGAACCCTGAGCTTCCATGACCGCCGGGCTGGTGTAGTTTTCCGAGGCGATCAGCTCGATGTGCTCTTCCTGGCGCAGAGCTTCTTGCTCCATGGCGGCAAAAAGATCGGAGTCGTACTTCGCGAGAGTCAAATCACGGCTGAACATGGCATTCCTCAAGGGGCATGGCAGAAAAGGGGGGCATTCTACCCCATCGGGTTTTATCTGGCATATGAAAGGCAGTCATGTGCCGGATGAATGGGGTGCAGGTTTTGTTGTAGGTGCGCGCATCGGTTCTGCTGCCGCTCTGTAGCAGATCGCCAGCCAGTTGGCTCCTACAAGCGGTGTATTTCTGCTCAGTCGAACATGAACAACGCGTCGTTGCTGAATTGCGCTTCGAACTGGCTGGCGGGCATCGGGCGGCCGAAGAGGTAGCCCTGGACTTCGTCGCAGTCGTGCTGGCGCAGGAACTCCAGCTGTTCGTGGGTCTCGACGCCCTCGGCGATCACGGCCAGGTTCAGACTGTGGGCCATGGCGATGATGGCGCGGGCGATCTGGGCGTCCTGTTCACCGGATGGCAGGCCGTCGACGAAGGTGCGGTCGATCTTCAAGACGTCGATAGGGAACTGCTTGAGGTAGTTGAGCGACGAGTAGCCGGTGCCGAAGTCATCGACTGCAATGCTCAGGCCGAGCTTTTTCAGGCCGTCGAGGATCTGCATGGCCTCGCCGACTTCACGCATCAGGATGCTCTCGGTCAGCTCCAGTTCCAGGCAGGCCGGTGGCAGGCCGGTTTCGCCCAACATGCGGGCGATACGGTTGCCCAGTTGACCGTCCGAGAACTGCCGCGCCGAAATGTTGACCGACACCTTGGGGACCCGCACTTTCGCCATGTGCCAGCTCTTGAGCTGACGGCAGGCTTCGGCCAGCACCCAGTCGCCGACTTCCACTACCAGGCCCAGTTCTTCGAGCACCGGAATGAAGTCATTGGGCGGCACCAGCCCGCGCCGCGGATGGCGCCAGCGCAGCAGGGCTTCGGCACCGGTCAGCCGCTTGCCGTCACCGCTGAACTGCGGTTGGTAATAGAGGGTAAATTCCTGCTGTTCCAGGGCATGGCGCAGGTCGCTTTCCAGTTCCAGGCGCTCCAGCGCCGTGGCGTTCATGTCCGCCTGGTAGAACTGGAAGTTATTCTTGCCACGCTCTTTGGCGTGGTACATCGCCGTGTCGGCGTTCTTCATCAGCTGGCTCAGTTCGTGGCCGTCCTGCGGGCTCAGGGCGATGCCGATACTGGCGGTCACGAAGAACTCCCGGCCTTCCAGCACGAATGGCGTGACCAGACTGTTGAGGATCTGCTCGGCCACGTGAATGGCGCGGTTGAGCGCGATGTCGCGGGTTGCGCCCGGCTGCAGCAGCAAGGTGAACTCGTCGCCACCCATGCGCGCCACGGTGTCGTCGTTGGCGACACAGGCGAGCAGGCGGGTTGCCATTTCCTGAAGCATCCGGTCGCCGGCCGCGTGACCGAGCGAGTCGTTGATCGGTTTGAAACGGTCCAGATCGAGGAACATCAGCACCACCCAGGCCTGCTGCCGTTCGGCATGTTGCAGCGCAGAATGCAGGCGGTCCTGGAACAGCGTCCGGTTGGGCAGAAGAGTCAGTGCGTCGTAATAGGCCAGGCGGTGGATGTGTTTTTCACTGGCCTTGCGTTCGCTGATGTCACTGAAAAAACACACGTAGCTGGCCAGGTCGCCTTCGTCGTCGACCACGGCGGTGATGCCCACCCAGGCCGGATACTCCTCGCCGTTGCGCCGCCTGAGGCTGATCTCGCCTTCCCAGGTACCGGTCTCATTCAGCTCTTTGAGGATGTAGCGCAAATGAGTCCGCTGCTCGCCCTCGACCGTCAGCAAGCCAGGCAACTGGTCAAGAACCTGCGACGCTTCATAGCCGCTCACTCGCGTGAACGCCTCGTTGACCTGCACGATATAGCCCGCCGGGTCGGTGATCAGAATCGCCGAAGTCGAGTGCTCGAATACGGTGGCGGCCATGCGCAGGTCTTTTTCGGCCCGACGTTGCTGGCTGATATCGCGGCCGACGCCGAGCACGCCTTCGAAGGTGCCGTGCTCATCCCAGACCAGCACCAGGCGCAGCTCTATGGGAATCTTGCGGCCATCGGCGCGCAGGGAGTCGAACAGAAACAGTTGGGTCGGAATCTCGGTGCGCAGCGCAGCCAGCGCTCGAGGCGAGTCCAGCACTTTGCGAATGCGCGCCAACAGGGCATTGAGGCCGGCCATCTGCTGTGGATTGGCAACTGTCGAGTCCCAGCCATGCTGGATGATCCATTCAGCGTCGTAGCCCAGAACGCCCAGGACCGATGGGCTGACATAGTTGGTCTTGAGCGTGTTGTCGGTAGAGAAAATGACGTCGCTGATGCTTTCGGCGAGCATGCGATAGCGTTGTTCACTGTCGCGCAGTGACTGGCTGGCCGAAACCTGCTCGGTGATGTCTTTCGCCACACCGATGATCCGCGTGACCAGATTGTCCCGGTTGCGGGCCAGAGCCTGTTCGCGAATATCGAAGCAGCGCCAGCGGTTGTCACTGTCGCGAAACCGCAATACGCACTCGGACAGCTCGTTGTGCCCGTGATGACGCTGGCGCAGGCGCATGTCCTGGTAGACCTTGGCGTCTTCGGGATGCAGCAAAATCTCCCAGAAAAACTCGCCCATGGTGTGCAGCTGGGTCCTGCTGTAGCCCAGCGTCTGGCCCAGGTGGTGGTTGCTGTAGATCATCCGTTGGCTCAGCACGTCCTGCACATACAGATGATCGGGCACGGTGCGCACCACATCCGACCAGAAGCTTTCGCGCTCCTGCAGCGACAGTTCGATCTGCTTGCGGCTGGTGATGTCGCCGATGCTGAGAATCACGGCGTCAAAGTCGGCGCGGGTTTCCGGCAGGCGTAGAACCAGCCACAGGTGCTGGTCCTGACCGTGTTCGCGGGTGATGCGGATTTCCAGTTCGAGCCGCGCCTGTTTGTCCAGCATCGCCTCTATGATCTGCACGCCGATGCCGGGGCTGGCCCGCGACTCGCCTTCGATCAACTGCCGCCAGGCCTGTTCTGTACAGGTGACGTTGAGCAGATCGAGGGCGACCTGGTTGACCTCGGTGATGCGCAGTTGCTGAAGCAACCGCTTGGCATGCCCTGAGTGAAGTTTGAACAGCTGCTCGAGATCGTCGCGGGTCCGAATCTGCAAGGCTTCCAGTTGCTCGGGCAGGCCCGAGATGTCCAGCACGCAGATCGCCACGCCGGCGCCTTCGAAAATGTCCCGATAGCGGCGACGGCTTTCCAGCAACTGGCGCTGGCGGCGACGCAGGCTCAGCAGGGTGGCCAATGGCAGGATGGCGAACAGCAGACCGACCATGGCTTTGCCGATCAGCGGCGCGACGAGTTCCTGGCGGGCCTTGTGAGCGTCGAACAGGCCCCGCAACTGCCAGTCGCTATTGCTTAGCGGTTGCAACAGCACGGTCTCGGGTTGTCCTCCCTCGGCCTCGTCATTTGAGGAAGCTTCGCGCAGCAGCGTCCGTTGTGTGCTGCGTTCTTCCAGCTGCCAGAGGTGCTGGGCATCTTGCCTGGGCTGGACGATCAATGTCTTGAGGATATCCGGATCGAGTCGGGCGACCCAGTAGGCGCCGCTGGCGCTGCCGGTCTGGCGCAGCAGCAGATAAACGAGCGAAGCGTCTTCGGATGAACGGTAGAAATAGGGCCGGTCTGCGGCTTGGGCAAGCGTGCTCTTGAGAAAGGCGGCGTCGCGAGCCCGTGCGCTGTCATTGATGACATCGCCGGCCGAGGTCAGCCAGGCGATGCTGCGCAAGGAGGGCAGGGTTTCGCTCAGGCCGATCACCGTTTGCGGTTGCTCCAGCCGGACGCCCGAAGAAGCGGCTTCTTCCAGCAGATTGACGGTGACCTGAGCGTTGAGCGCCATGTTCAGGCTCAGCCGGTCCGCCTGTTGGAGGCTGTGATCCAGGCTGCGCTGGCGTTGCCTGTCCTGGGTTTGATGGAACTGATCGACCTGCTGCCAGATCAGCAGCGCAAGCATCAGCAACACCAGCACGGCCAACGCGCCCCGTAGCGAGCCATGTAATGGCCTGACGCTGCCGCTGGAGAGGCTCGTGGGCGATGAGGGCGATGTTGTAGGCAAACCGTTGCTCCTGACTACTGGACTGAAGCAGCGAATACGTTATGCCTGACGCCCAGAGGGCGCATAGCATGCCTTGAGTTGTGGCAGAGTGCCAGACCCCGTTGGCCGGATCGTTTGCCCTGCAGGCTGCATTCGGGTAGCTTTACGCAAGTCCGACTCCTGCATTAGTGAATCCACTGTGTGCACATATCGATCCAGTTTCAGATCTGCCCGCATGCCGAAGTCGGTTTCCCGCCTGCCTTGATTCAAGGCGCGGAATGCCCGGGCGGCAAGTCCGGCAGGCAAATAAAAGCTTTTTTCAGGGCAGGGCCACAAGGGTGCTCTAAAAACGTAGGCAAGGCAGTCAGCGCAAGGCAAGAACAGGCGAAAAAGCGCAGTTTACCGGTTGTAAATGAGCATTTTGAGCCTGTTTTCAAAGCAGCGATGGCAACGCAGGTAGTTTTTAGTGGTGTCCTTGGGCTCCGTCTCATCCCTCCTTATCGCAGACGCTAGGTTTTCATTCCATGGCTCAATACGTCTACACCATGCATCGGCTGAGCAAAGTTGTGCCGCCGAAGCGTGAAATCCTGAAGAACATTTCCCTGTCTTTTTTCCCCGGCGCCAAGATCGGCGTACTGGGCCTCAACGGTTCGGGCAAGTCGACCCTGTTGAAAATCATGGCCGGCGTCGACACCGAGTTCGACGGCGAAGCGCGTCCGATGCCGGAGCTCAACGTAGGTTATCTGCCGCAAGAGCCACAGCTTGACCCCAACAAGACCGTTCGTGAAGTGGTCGAGGAAGCGGTCAGCGTCATCAAGGACGCCCAGGCGCGTCTGGACCAGGTCTACGCCGAATACGCCGAGCCGGACGCCGACTTCGACAAGCTGGCGGCCGAGCAGGCCAAGCTGGAAGCGATCCTGCAGGCCAGTGACGGTCACAACCTAGAGCGTCAGCTGGAAGTCGCCGCCGATGCGCTGCGTCTACCGGCCTGGGACGCCAAGGTGTCCGTGCTGTCTGGTGGTGAGAAGCGCCGCGTGGCGCTGTGCCGCCTGCTGCTGTCTGCGCCGGACATGCTGCTGCTCGACGAGCCGACCAACCACCTGGACGCCGACTCGGTGGCCTGGCTCGAACACTTCCTGCACGACTTCCCGGGCACCGTGGTTGCGATCACGCACGACCGTTACTTCCTGGACAATGTTGCCGGCTGGATTCTGGAACTGGACCGCGGCGCCGGCATTCCTTACGAAGGCAACTATTCGGGCTGGCTGGAAGCCAAGTCGGATCGTCTGGCCCAGGAATCCAAGCAGCAGAGCGCTCACGAGAAGGCCATGAAGGACGAGCTGGAATGGGTCCGCAAGGGCGCCAAGGCACGTCAGTCCAAGTCCAAGGCTCGTCTGCAACGCTTCGAAGAAATGCAGTCGCAGGAATTTCAGAAGCGCAGTGAGACCAACGAGATCTACATCCCGGCCGGTCCGCGTCTGGGTGACAAGGTCATCGAATTCAAGAACGTCACCAAAGGCTATGGCGACCGCGTGCTGATCGACAACCTGTCGTTCTCCATGCCCAAGGGCGCGATTGTTGGCGTGATCGGCGGTAACGGCGCCGGTAAATCGACCCTGTTCCGCATGCTGATGGGCAAGGAAACGCCTGATTCGGGCAGCATCGAAATCGGCGAAACCGTACAGCTGGCCTGTGTGGACCAGAGCCGTGACGATCTGGACGGCAGCAAGTCGGTGTTCCAGGCCGTTTCCGATGGCTCGGATGTGATCCGCATCGGTAACTATGAAATCCCGTCGCGTACCTACGTCGGTCGTTTCAACTTCAAGGGTGGCGACCAGCAGAAGTTCGTCAAGGACCTGTCCGGTGGTGAGCGCGGTCGTCTGCATTTGGCGCTGACGCTCAAAGAGGGCGGCAACGTCCTGCTGCTCGACGAACCGTCCAACGACCTCGACGTTGAAACCCTGCGTTCCCTGGAAGAAGCTTTGCTCGACTTCCCGGGCGCCGCGATTGTGATCTCCCACGATCGGTGGTTCCTTGACCGCGTGGCTACCCACATCCTGGCGTACGAAGACGACTCGCAAGCCGTCTTCTTCGAAGGCAACTACACCGAGTACGAAGCCGACCGCAAGAAACGCCTGGGCGAGGCCGCCACCATGCCGCACCGCGTGCGTCACAAGAAGCTGGCGTAATCCAAAACCCTTCGTCGTATCGCCGCCCGCTGCGGGCCGCGATCCGACGAAGGGACCGCTGGTCACGCAGCAGATTTACGGTTCACGCCGACGCGTCAAACTCACCCCTCATCCGCCTCGATCAACACCACTTCGATCATCTGATCGCCCGCCGGACGCTTCCACAGCACTTCATCGCCCACCTGCGCTCCCAGCAAAGCGCGGCCAAGTGGCGAGCCCCAATTGATCAAGCCCTGACCGGCATTGGCCTGGTCTTCTCCCACCAGTTGCACCCGCTGCCGCTTGTCATCTTCATCTGCGAAGGTCACCCAGCTGCCGATCTGCACCTTGTCGGTGGACAGCGCTGGCGTGACGACCTGAGCCGTTTGCAAGCGTTGGGTGTAGTAGCGCAGATCGCGTTCCAGATCCGCCACCCGCTGTTTATCGGACGTATCACCCAATGCTGTCTGGGCGCTGTGCTGGACCTGCAAACTGCGCACCTGCTTTTGCAGCAGCACCAGGCCGCGGGCGGTGACGTAGTTGGGTTGGTTGCTGACCAGACGCTCGACCGGTTGGCTGGCATCGGCGGCGGCGTTGTCTTCGTTGACGAATGCGCGACTCATAACGTTCCTCCCTCAATAGAGGTTGGGCCATGTGCGCAACCGATTGGTTTCGTCGGATGTCTAGCGCGGTCGGTAAGCCTCGCTGGCGCTGCGGGATTTTTCGCGTTCCCAGTCCCGGTCCCGATCGCTCAAACCGGCAGGCGTTCTGTCGCGGCTATCCTGCATGGCCTGGCATTGGCGAAAGCCATCGGCCCAGCCCTGGGAGTAGAGCGAATCTTTCAGAAAGCGGGGCGCGTCCTTCTTGAATTCCCCACCAATCGCGCCGGCCGCCTGACGGCCACTGCCACATCCATCCTGATACCCGTCGGCAAACGCGGGCGGATAACCCTCGGCCAGCAGTTGATCACGGGTGGACTGACAACCTGCCAGCCCGACGGCCAGCGACAACAACACCCAACGCAGCTTCATGGTGGCTTCCTCTTGTATGAGAGGAGTCTAGAAGGCAATTTGTGACTTATTTGTAAAAAATAGGTGGGTGCAAGGAATGGTTGCTGCCGCTGCGCGCCAGATCGCCAGCAAGACATCAATAGTGATACCACTTCACCTCGAGCATCACTTCATTCTGCGGTGAGCTCAGATGAGTGAATTCGCGCTGAGCGCTAAGCCGCAGGCCCAGGTTGCGCGACAGTTCCCATTGCTGGTTGAGGCTGATGCTGCGGCGAACCTCGCCATTGGCGAAGTAATCGCCTTTGGCTTCCAGACTCAGGTTGCCCAGCGGATTGCGCCACAACACGCCGGTGTTGAACCCGGCCGCGGGCGAAATGAATTCGGCGAAGTCATTGTTGTGTTCGAGGCGTGCCGTGCCCAGCGCAAAGCCCAGCACTTCATCGCCCAGCTGCCACGTGCCGCCGGCGCCACCGTTGACATGGCTGACCAGATTTTCATCCCCGTGCTTGCCGGGCACTCGCTCCAGGCCGCCGGTGACTTGCCATGACCAGGGTTGCAGCAGCGCATTGCGAGGCGTCAACGAGCGGATGGTGGCCAGATCCAGCTGCTGAACCTGCCAGTCATTGCCTTCGTATTGACGCAACTTGAGCTGCAGGATTTCGATCTGCGCGCCGAGCGGAAAACCGTAAGCGTTGTCATTCAGATCGTGATAGGCCATGCGCAGGCCGTATTCGGCGAATGCCCGATCATCCCGACTGCCCACGCCCAGCTGCCAGGTGCGGGACTCATGGCCCTCTTCGGGCAGGCCGGGCTGCGCAATGTCCAGCTCCGGCGGTGGGTTGCGGTTGATCGCCTGCAACAGCTCGAAGCTGCGCTGGGACCGGTTAGCGTCGCGCTCCAGGCCGTTGGCGCGATAGCGCTCCAGGCGATAGGCCGCATCCTGGATCAGCGCCTGACGCTCTTTGGGCAGTGCAAGGTAATCGGCAGCCTTGAGGCGGGTCTGATCGGCGCTGACCTTCAAGACCCACTGCTGTTCGTCATCACTCAGCGGTTCGGCGCGGCTGAGCAGTTCACGCTCACGGGAAGGGCGATAGACCGTCTTTTCCACAAGGCCCGCGGCCTTGATGGCTTTCACGGTATCGGTCGGAATGGCGGTCAGGCCGAACTGGTCTGTCAGCTTCAGGCCGGGCCTTGCGACCTGCAATAGTTCGAGCAGGCGATACGAGCAGTTTTCATCGAAGAAAAAGTAGCTGAAGCGGATCTGTTTCAGCTCCCAGACGTGCTCGACCATGCGCCCGGTTTCCTCGGGCGTCAGGTTCAGCCGGTATTCCCACAGGTCGCGGTTCTCCAGGCTACGGTATTCCGACAGTTTTTCCTGATAGGGCACCAGCGCGAACAGGCCCGGATAGCCGCCCATCAGGCCTTTCCAGGCATACAGGATGCTGTTGTCCATGCCCTCGATGTAGGCGCCGAAGTTGATTGCGTAGCTGAGCAGCGTGGTGTCGTTGGTCCTGGCGCTGGCCGGGTCAATGCGCAGCAGCGTGTGGCCGAACATCGACGAAGGGCTGTTGAGGTAGGCCGCCGGAAAGATCAACACCGTGCTGTCCGGCGCAACATCCTTGAACCAGCTTTTGTAGTCCTTGCAGTCCGGTGCCGGAAGGTCGGTCAGTTTCAGCTCATCGCGCAACCAGCGAGTGCGCGCCGGGTAAACGCATTGAGCGTGGGCCTGAGCGTCGCCGACCGGGGCGTAGAGGGCCTTGAGGGTCGCGCTCAGCTCGGCTTGCGGATCAGGGGCGCCGTCTGCCGCGAGAAAGAATTTGGGGTCGTCGACATAGCTGCGCCAGCCGCCCAGCTTGCCGGCTTCATAGTGGCCCAGTGAAAGCCAGAACGGTTGGTTGGCCAATTGCTGCAAACGGTCGGCCGCCACTTGGGGCATGGCGGACAGTGGGGCGCAGACAAAGAGCGCCAGGTACGCAAGACGTTTGAGCATAGAGGGCAACTAGATCAGAAATGAGAGAACCGCTCCCCGGAACGGGGAGCGGTCAGCGACTTTAAGCCTGGGTAGCGTATTTGGCCAGGGTCGGGTCGTTTTTCAGCACCGCATTGGTGTTGTTGTGGACGTCTTCAGCAGTGGCGTCGGCCTTGGTGAAGATCTGCGAGAAATGCTCGTGGGTGACTGCGGCGAAATGCGCACGGTCTTCAGGTGCAACGCCCAACACGACCGCGTAGGTGGTCAAGGCTTCGCCCTTGCCCATGGCCATGTCCTTGGACAGCTCGTCCATCATGCCATTCATGGCCAGCCAGGACTTGCCGCCGTAGGTCAGCGCGCTGTTGGTGGAGCAGCCATTGGTGCCCGAGGTCATGCCGAAGGTGGCGTTACCGGACGTACCGTTGGTGGTGGAAGCCAGGAAGTGAGCCGGCGTGCCGCGCTGGCCTTCGAACAACATGTTGCCCCAGCCGCAGTCCGGGCCGCCCGGTGCTTGAGCCATTGCGTTGATGGAAACAGCGGTGAAGAGCGTACCAAGAAGAATCCGTTTCATAGCTTATTCTCTATTTATTCAACCAAGGGTCGGGGTTCTTGACGCAATCCGGCTCGAAACTGGTTGTGCCTGGCTCTGCAGCTTGAACAACAGAACTTGGTTCACCGATGACAGGCCGAACGGCTCATCAAGTCAGATGGCCATCAAATAATCATCTGCGCACGTTGGAGTTTAGGCAGGTTCCCGGGGTTCCGTGGATTATTGCAATTTGTTGCCCGAAAAGCGTCGGTACCCTCGTCGTGGCCCGTGTTTGCGCATGCGCCAGCCATTCAGGGTTTTCCTGTCTTGCAACTGGCGTCCGGCGAGCGCCAGAATGCCGACATCTGCCCCGCCTGATGTAAGGAACACTGATGCCCGATTCTGTCGCAGCCAGCCTTCGTCTAGCGCCTCACGCGCTGACACGTCCGTTTTCCGCTGAACAGTTCAGCTTTTCGACGACCAATGATCTGGAACCCTTTCGTGGCGTACTCGGCCAGGAGCGAGCCGTAGAAGCGCTGCAGTTCGGGGTCGCGATGCCACGCCCTGGTTACAACGTGTTCGTCATGGGCGAGCCCGGCACCGGCCGCTTTTCCTTCGTCAAGCGCTACCTCAAGGCCGAGGCCAAGCGCATGCAGACCCCGTCGGACTGGGTCTACGTCAATAATTTCGATGAGCCGCGCGAGCCGCGGGCGCTGGAGTTGCCTCCGGGCAGTGCTCACGAGTTCATGGCCGACATCGGCGGCCTGATCGACAACCTGCTGGCGACATTTCCCGCAGTATTCGAACACCCGTCCTACCAGCAGAAGAAAAGCGCCATTGATCGCGCGTTCAATCAGCGTTACGACAAGGCGCTGGATGTCATCGAGCGTCTGGCGCTCGAAAAGGGCATTGCGCTGTACCGCGACAGTTCCAACATCGCCTTCACGCCGATGGCGGACGGCAAGGCGCTGGACGAGGCCGAGTTTTCCCAATTGCCGGAAGCCGAACGCGAGCGCTTTCACGACGATATTTCCGGTCTCGAAGAGCGACTGAACGAAGAACTGGCCAGCCTGCCGCAGTGGAAGCGTGAGTCGAACAACCAGCTGCGTCAGCTCAATGAAGAAACCATCATCCTGACCCTGCAACCGCTGCTGGCGCCGCTGTCGGAGAAATATGCCGAGAACGCCGCCGTCTGCGCCTACCTGCAGGCGGTGCAGGTTTACCTGCTCAAGACTGTGGTCGAGCAACTGGTCGACGACAGCAAGACCGATGCCCAGGCGCGCAAGTTGCTTGAAGAGCAATACAGCCCCAGCCTGGTGGTTGGTCACACCCATGATGGCGGCGCGCCGGTAGTCTTCGAACCGCATCCGACCTATGACAACCTGTTTGGCCGCATCGAATACAGCACCGATCAGGGCGCGCTCTATACCACCTATCGGCAGTTACGCCCCGGTGCACTGCATCGCGCCAATGGCGGTTTCCTGATTCTGGAAGCGGAGAAGATGCTCAGCGAGCCGTTCGTCTGGGACGCGCTCAAGCGCACGCTCCAGTCGCGCAAATTGAAGATGGAGTCACCGCTGGGCGAGCTGGGGCGCGTCGCCACTGTGTCCCTGACGCCGCAGGTCATTCCCTGGAACGTCAAGATCGTCATCATCGGTGCGCGGTCGTTGTACTACACCCTGCAAGACCTGGACCCGGACTTCCAGGAAATGTTTCGGGTGCTGGTGGACTTCGACGAAGAAATTCCCATGGTCGACGAAACCCTGGAGCAGTTTGCCCAGCTGTTGAAGACGCGGACCTCGGAGGAGGGCATGGCGCCCTTGACCGCCGATGCCGTGGCGCGCCTGGCGACCTACAGCGCTCGGCTGGCCGAGCACCAGGGACGCCTGTCGGCCCGGATCGGCGACCTTTTTCAACTGGTCAGCGAAGCGGATTTCATTCGCCAGCTGGCCAGCGACGAACAGACCGATGCCGGCCATATCGAACGTGCGCTCAAAGCCAAGGCCACTCGCACCGGGCGCGTGTCCGCCCGGATTCTGGATGACATGCTGGCCGGTATCATTCTGATCGACACGGACGGCGCTGCGGTAGGCAAGTGCAACGGCCTGACCGTGCTGGAAGTCGGGGACTCGGCCTTTGGTGTGCCGGCGCGCATTTCCGCCACGGTGTATCCGGGCGGCAGCGGCATTGTCGATATCGAACGCGAGGTCAACCTCGGCCAGCCGATTCATTCCAAGGGCGTGATGATCCTGACCGGGTATCTGGGCAGTCGCTATGCCCAGGAATTCCCGCTGGCGATTTCCGCCAGCATTGCGCTGGAACAGTCCTACGGCTATGTCGACGGAGACAGCGCTTCACTGGGTGAAGTCTGCACACTGATTTCGGCCTTGTCCCGCACGCCGCTCAAGCAGTGCTTTGCGATCACCGGTTCGATCAACCAGTTCGGTGAAGTGCAGGCGGTAGGCGGCGTCAACGAGAAGATCGAAGGCTTCTTCCGGCTGTGCGAAGCGCGCGGTCTGACGGGGGAGCAGGGCGCGATCATTCCCAAGGCCAACGTTGCCACGTTGATGCTGGATGAACGCGTGCTGCAAGCCGTGCGCGCCGGTCAGTTCCACGTCTACGCCGTCAGCCAGGCTGACGAGGCGCTGAGCCTGCTGGTGGGCGAAGCGGCTGGCGAGCCCGACGAGAACGGCGAGTTTCCCGAAGGCAGCGTCAATGCACGAGTGGTGGAGCGCCTGCGCGATATCTCGCAGATGCTCAGCGATGAGGACCTCAAGGACGAACTGGAAAAGGAGCCTGCGCAGCTGCAACCCGAACTCAAGGCCTGACCGCTTTCGGGCCGGGTGTCGGGCGATCTTCGGGTCGTCCGGCTCCCGTTCATCCGGCGTGCTTTCCGTGCGCCACTTTTCTTCTATCCTGAATTATCACAAGAGTGGCCGGACAAACCGGCGCACCCTCCGCTTCCGCTCAAGCAGGGAGGTGAAGACTATCACTCGCGAGGAACTCGCCATGTCGCGTAGCCTCTGTCTTACCCGTCAATGCCTTGGGCTGATGACCCGAATCGAGTGTTCGGTTCGCCCGCTGTGTGGTGAAAACGGCATGTGGATGCTGTTGTTTGCCGCCGGCATGTCCGGCGAACAGCCGTCGGCGATCAAATCCCAAGGGCCGTTCAACGGTCTTCCCGCCGCCGAAGGCGTGCTCACCGCCATCGCTGAAAGCCTGGCACTGCACGGCTACCAGCTCAGCGATGACATCCCGATCTGGAGCCTGCACCTGCAAAGCGAGCTGCGCCGGATCAACAACGACCTGTCAGGCTACCAGCGCTCCTCTCCCTTCTGATCGACTGGCCTGATTGCTGCGTTATTTCGTCGCAGGGTTAGAGTCGACTGTTCCCGCTGATATACTCGCCCGTCATTTTTCATTCTCTGGCGAGTCGCAATGGAACGTTTTTTTGAAAATGCCATGTACGCATCGCGGTGGCTGCTGGCGCCGATCTACTTTGGCCTTTCTCTTGGATTGCTGGCGCTGGGCCTGAAGTTCTTCCAGGAGATCTTCCACGTCCTGCCCAACATCTTTGCGCTTGCTGAAGCCGAGCTGATCCTGGTACTGCTGTCGCTGGTCGACATGGCCCTGGTTGGCGGCCTGCTGGTGATGGTGATGATCTCCGGCTACGAGAACTTCGTATCCCAGCTCGATATCGATGAAGACAAGGAAAAGCTCAACTGGCTGGGCACCATGGATTCGTCTTCTCTGAAGATGAAAGTGGCTGCGTCCATCGTCGCCATCTCCTCGATCCACCTGCTGCGGGTGTTCATGGACGCCGCCAACATCGAAGCCGAGCACCTGAAGTGGTATGTGATCATTCACATGACCTTCGTGGTGTCTGCCTGTGCAATGGGTTACCTGGATAAAGTCACCAAGCACTGAGTCCGGTTGCACATGCCGCCCGCCTTGAGCTCGAACCGAGCCGGGCGGGCGGTTGCGTTTCTGGCATGTGCTTTGGGGATGCTGTAGAACAGGGGGGCATCTTCCCGGTCGCAGACGAGGCTCGTTCATGAACGTTCAGGAATTCACCCAGCACGCCCAGGCCGGGCGTGTGCGGGAACTCAATCTGATTTCCATCGAAGGCGGGATCTATCTGCTGGAAGTCTGTCTCGATGATGTGTCGCGGATGCTCAAGGCCCGCGATGGCAAAAGCCTGCACCTGCGCTCTGTCGAGCACGCGCGGGACCTGCTCAAGGATCTGCCGGTGATTCCGTTCTTTCTCGTGCATGCCGTCGCCCATGACGAGCTGTGCGGCATGCCGGCCAGCGAACCCTCTGTGATGCGCCTGCCGATCGCTTTTCACTCGGCCTGGTCTTGAGCTGTCGCAGCGTT
The DNA here is from genome assembly GCF_003935425.1 of Pseudomonas sp. v388. Classification (GTDB taxonomy): domain Bacteria; phylum Pseudomonadota; class Gammaproteobacteria; order Pseudomonadales; family Pseudomonadaceae; genus Aquipseudomonas. The sequence continues at coordinate 231,787 of NZ_RHQN01000006.1, read as the reverse complement.
GCGACCCGGCGCGGTAGGGTCTGAAAGGGCATCTGTGCTAGTCTGCTGGCCCTTTTATTCGGGGCGCACCGCCACAGACACGCGCCCCTCTGCGGAGCAGCGTCATGTCCGAAGTCAATTTGTCCACCGACGAAACCCGCGTCAGCTACGGCATCGGCCGTCAGCTGGGCGACCAACTGCGCGACAACCCGCCACCGGGCGTCGACCTGAATGCCATCGTGGCCGGTCTGACTGATGCGTTCAACGCTCAGCCGAGCCGTGTCGGTCAGGAAGAAATGTCCGCTGCCTTCAAGGCGATCCGCGAAATCATGCAGGCCGAAGCTGCCGTCAAGGCCGAACAGGCTGCGGGCGCGGGCCTGGCTTACCTGGCTGAGAATGGCAAGCGTGAAGGTGTGACCACCCTGGCTTCCGGTCTGCAATTCGAAGTGCTGACCACCGGTGATGGCGCCAAGCCCACCCGTGAAGACCAGGTGCGCACGCACTACCACGGCATGCTGATCGACGGCACTGTATTCGACAGCTCCTACGATCGTGGCGAGCCTGCTGAATTCCCGGTCGGTGGTGTGATTGCCGGCTGGACCGAAGCGCTGCAACTGATGAACGCCGGCAGCAAGTGGCGTCTGTACGTGCCAAGCGAGCTGGCCTACGGCGCGCAAGGCGTGGGCAGCATCCCGCCGCACAGCGTGCTGGTGTTCGACGTGGAGCTGCTGGCCGTTCTGTAACGGCTGGTCGGCTACCCATGCTTGCCGGGCGAATCCTGTGGACTCACCCGGCATCAGCTTTGCGGTGGCGTCATCTTCAGTGCAACTCCCCCATCGGGCGCAACGCCCGGGCATAGCAGAACAGAAACAGATTGCGCACCATTTCCTTGAGTACCACCGGCTCGCTTGAGCTGAGACTGTGCACGTCCAGGTCGCCCTGATCCCGTAGCTCCTCCAGTGCTTCTTCCTCAAGTACAGCGCACACCTCGCCGGTTTCCCGGTGCAGGATACGCAGGTAAGGATGTGGGCGGTCCAGCCATGCATCGATCAAATAAGTCATGTCTCATCTCCTGTAGCGGTTAGATGAGAATAATTCCTATCAAGATAATAGCAAGCTTCTATTTGAGATTAATTCGCATTTTGCGCCGAACGGTTGATTCGTGTCAGCGGGAGCGCGATGGCAATAAAAAACCCGTCACAAGGACGGGTCTTTTCAAGCAGCTGAATCGATCAGTGCGTGCGGGCTACTGCGAATTCGCTCAGCTCCACCAACGCGTCGCGGTACTCGCTTGGCGGCAGCGTTTCCAGGCAGGCGATGGCGCGTGCGGCGAAATCGCGGGCCAGCCGGGCGGTGTAGTCCAGGGCGCCGGCGCTCTCGACGGCATTGCGGATGCTTTCGAGATCTTCCAGGCCGCCTTTCTGAATAGCCTGGCGGACCAGGGCCGCCTGTTCGGGCGTGCCTTCGCGCATGGTGTAGATCAGCGGCAGGGTAGGCTTGCCCTCGGCCAGATCGTCACCGACGTTCTTGCCCAAAGTCTCGGCATCGCCACGGTAATCGAGCAGGTCGTCGACCAGCTGGAACGCAACGCCCAGGTGATCGCCGAAGGTACGCAGCGCTTCGCTCTGCTCCGGGGTCGCCTGGCACAAAGCCGCAGCGCTGTGAGTAGAGGCCTCGAACAGCATGGCGGTCTTGCCGCGGATGACCTCCATGTAGGTTTCTTCGGTGGTGCTGGCGTCACGGACCTTGGAAAGCTGCAGCACTTCGCCTTCGGCGATCACGCGGGTGGCCTTCGACAGGATCTGCATGACCGGCATCGAACCCAGCTCGACCATCATTTCGAACGAGCGGGAATAAAGGAAATCGCCGACCAGTACGCTGGGCGCATTGCCCCACAGGGCGTTGGCGGTGGAGCGGCCACGACGCATGCCGGACATGTCGACGACGTCGTCATGCAGCAGCGTGGCGGTGTGCAGGAATTCGATGGTGGCGGCCAGCAGGCGCAGATCGTCGCCTTCACGGCCAAGCGCCTTGCCACACAGCAGAACCAGCAGCGGACGCAGTCGTTTGCCGCCGGCGGACGTGATGTAATCGCCGATTTTCGAGACCAGCGGTACACGCGACGTCAGCTGCTTCTTGATGATAAGGTCAACGGCACTAAAGTCGTCCGCCACCGCGCGGTAGAAGGCTTGGGGTTGCATCAGCGACACGTGCTCCGGATAGGTTGCGCCGCATGCTAGGTCGCGGGTCAGGGCGTGTCAAGGCATGACGAGCGGCCCCTTGCAAGCGCTGTGGTCCTTGCGTACAATCGCGCACCCTAACTTTCCTGGGCAGCACCTGCCTTACGCAATTGCACAACGGGCCGTTCCAGCCCTGTGCAGCCATGCCAGCCGATACTCTTCTTATAAAGAGCTGGGTGAGCAGGATTTTCGGAGAAATACCATGTACGCAGTAATTGTTACCGGTGGCAAGCAGTACAAAGTCGCCCCAGGTGAATACCTGAAAATCGAAAAACTGGAAATCGCTACTGGCGAATCCGTCACTTTTGACCGCGTCCTGCTGGTTGGTAACGGCGACGACGTCAATATCGGTGCTCCAGTGGTTGCTGGCGCTACCGTCGTGGCTGAAGTAGTTTCGCAAGGTCGTCACGATAAGGTTCGCATCATCAAGTTCCGTCGTCGTAAGCACCACATGAAGCGTATGGGCCACCGCCAGTGGTACACCGAGATCAAAATCACAGGTATTCAGGCTTAATTCAGCCTAATCCTCATTTGGAGAATTGACTCATGGCACACAAAAAAGCTGGTGGTAGTACCCGTAACGGTCGCGACTCAGAAGCCAAACGCCTTGGTGTGAAGATGTATGGCGGCCAGGCTATCATTCCTGGCAACATCATCGTGCGTCAGCGCGGCACCCAATTCCACGCTGGCTACGGCGTTGGCATGGGTAAAGATCACACTCTGTTCGCTAAAGTCGAAGGCGTGATCAAGTTTCAGGTCAAAGGCGCCTTCGGTCGTCGCTACGTGAGCATCGTTCCGAAGACTGAAGTCTCCGCAGCGTAATCACGCAGTAGCTGAAAAGCCCTGTCTTGCGACGGGGCTTTTTTGTTTGTAGAGGTAGGTGAGTCTCTTGCAAAGCTGTTTGTGCGGGCTGTTGTGATGTTGACCCTTGAGGTCACTGGTTTCTGATCGGTATCGCAACGCTCATCTTTGCAAGAGTCTTATGTAATTTATGTGGTTCTGCTCGTCCCTGTGGCGGGAGGCGTGCGTTATGAAATTTGTAGATGAAGTATCCATTCGAGTAAAAGCCGGCGACGGCGGCAACGGTTGCATGAGCTTCCGTCGCGAGAAATTCATCGAGAACGGTGGTCCGAACGGTGGTGACGGCGGCGACGGCGGCTCGGTCTACATGATCGCCGACGAAAACCTGAACACCCTGGTCGACTACCGCTACACTCGTCACTTCGACGCCGAGCGCGGTTCCAATGGTGGCAGCACCGACTGCACCGGGCGCAAGGGCGAGGAACTGGTGTTGCGGGTGCCGGTCGGCACCACCATCATCGATGCGACCACCCAGGAAATCATCGGTGACCTGACCAAGGCCGGTCAGCGCATCATGGTTGCGCAGGGCGGCTGGCACGGATTGGGCAACACCCGTTTCAAATCCAGCACCAACCGTGCGCCACGCCAGACCACGCCGGGCAAGCCGGGCGATCAGCGTGACCTGAAGCTGGAATTGAAAGTGCTGGCGGACGTGGGTCTGCTGGGCTTGCCGAATGCCGGCAAGAGCACGTTCATTCGCTCGGTTTCGGCGGCCAAGCCAAAGGTTGCGGACTATCCGTTCACCACGCTGGTGCCGAACCTGGGTGTGGTCAGTGTCGATCGCTGGAAGAGCTTCGTGGTGGCGGACATCCCGGGTCTGATCGAAGGCGCTTCCGATGGCGCGGGCCTGGGCATTCGCTTCCTCAAACATCTGGCGCGTACCCGTCTGTTGCTGCACCTAGTCGACATGGCGCCGCTGGATGAAACCAGCGCTGCGGACTCGGCTGAAATCATCGTCAATGAGCTGGTCAAGTTCAGTCCGGCCCTGGCAGATCGTGATCGCTGGCTGGTGCTGAACAAGTGCGACCAGTTGCTCGAGGACGAGCAGGAAGCGCGCAAGCAGGAAATCGTCGAGCGCCTGGAGTGGACTGGTCCGGTGTACGTGATTTCGGCCATCTCCAAGCAGGGTACCGAGCAGTTGTCTCGCGACATCATGCGTTACCTCGAAGAGCGCAGTCTGCGCATTGCTGAGGAGCCTGGTTACGCTGAAGAGCTGGCCGAGCTGGATCAGCGCATCGAAGACGAGGCGCGTGCCCAGCTGCAGGCTCTGGATGATCAGCGTGCCCTGCGCCGTAGCGGCGTGAAGAGCGTGCATGACATCGGTGACGATGACTGGGATGAGGAAGATGTGGATGATGAAGATGGTCCGGAAATCATTTACGTCCGCGACTGATCGCTTGCAGTAAACTTGAACGCCGCTACCGAGTGATAGCGGCGTTTTTGTATCCCGAATTTGAAAACTCTCTGGCTAAGGTTGGAAGATGATGCGCAGCAAAGTGACGGGCGCCCAGCGCTGGGTTGTGAAGATCGGAAGTGCCTTGCTCACGGCGGATGGCAAGGGGCTGGATCGCACGGCCATGGGTGTATGGGTCGAGCAGATGGTGGCGCTGCATGAGGCGGGTGTCGAACTGGTCCTGGTTTCTTCCGGCGCCGTGGCCGCCGGGATGAGCCGTCTGGGCTGGACCGTTCGACCCAGTGCCATGCACGAGTTGCAGGCCGCTGCTGCCATCGGTCAGATGGGGTTGGTGCAGGCCTGGGAGTCGAGCTTTGCGGAACACGGTCGGCACACTGCACAGATTCTGCTAACCCATGACGACCTTTCCGACCGCAAGCGTTACCTGAACGCGCGCAGCACGTTGCGCGCGCTGGTCGAGCTGGGTGTCGTGCCGGTGATCAACGAGAATGACACGGTCGTTACCGATGAGATTCGCTTTGGCGATAACGACACGCTTGCGGCACTGGTCGCCAATCTGGTGGAAGCCGACCTGCTGGTGATCCTCACTGATCGCGATGGCATGTTTGATGCCGACCCGCGCAATAATCCCGAAGCCCGGTTGATCTACGAAGCACGTGCCGATGATCCGGCACTGGACGCAGTCGCGGGCGGTACCGGCGGTGCGTTGGGTCGTGGTGGGATGCAGACCAAGCTGCGTGCTGCGCGGCTGGCGGCGCGCTCCGGTGCGCACACCGTCATTGTCGGTGGTCGCATCGAGCGTGTGCTGGCGCGCCTGAAGGGCGGTGAGCGCCTCGGGACCTTGCTGTCGCCTGAGCGCGGCATGCTGGCCGCTCGTAAGCAGTGGCTCGCCGGGCACTTGCAGACGCGCGGCACGCTGGTGCTGGATGACGGTGCGGTCGCAGCGCTGGCCAGGGATCACAAAAGCTTGCTGCCGGTGGGGGTGAAGCTGGTCCAGGGCAGTTTTCGTCGCGGCGAGATGGTCGTCTGTGTGGCGGCGGACGGACGAGAGATCGCACGCGGCCTGAGCAATTACAGTGCGGTCGAAGCGCAGAAGATCATTGGTCAGTCCTCGGACGCCATCGTCCGTGAGTTGGGTTATATGGCTGAGCCTGAGCTGATCCATCGCGATAACCTGGTACTGGTTTGATTTGCGCTCTGCAAGGAAAAGTCCGATGCGTTTAGTGAAGGGTGTTCTGGTCGCGCTGCTGGCCTTGCCGGTAGTGGCGGCCGCCGAGGAAATCGGTCAGGTGTCGACGGTGTTCAAGGTATTGGGGCCGAATGACCGGATCGTGGTCGAGGCGTTCGATGATCCGAAAGTCGAAGGCGTGACCTGCTATCTGTCCCGTGCCAAGACTGGCGGGGTCAGGGGTGGTCTGGGGCTGGCGGAAGACCGTGCCGAGGCGTCCATCGCTTGTCGGCAGGTCGGGCCGATCCGCTTCCAGCCTCCGCTCAAGGAGGGTGAAGAGGTGTTCAAGGAGCGCACGTCGCTGGTCTTCAAGACCATGCAGGTGGTGCGCTTCCTCGACAAGAAGCGCAATGCGCTGGTGTATCTGGTCTACAGCGACCGCCTTATCGAGGGTAGTCCGCAGAATGCCGTGACGGCGATTCCTATCCTGCCGTGGCCCGAAACGCCCTGATCTTTGCTTGCGGCATCAAATCTCAGGCAATAAAAAACCGACCCTTGGGTCGGTTTTTCAACAAGCTGGACGCTTAGGCGGCAGCAGCAAGGCTCAGGGCCTTGATGTGACCATTCAGACGGCCTTTATGGCGAGCAGCTTTGTTCTTGTGGATGATGCCTTTGTCGGCCATGCGGTCGATAACAGGCACTGCCAGAACATAAGCAGCTTGCGCTTTTTCAGCGTCTTTTGCGTCGATGGCTTTAACTACATTCTTGATGTAGGTACGAACCATGGAACGCAGGCTGGCGTTGTGGCTGCGACGCTTCTCAGCCTGTTTTGCACGTTTTTTGGCGGAAGGTGTGTTGGCCACCGTCGAGCTCCTCGAAAGACTTTGTGAAATAGCGAACAAAATAGGCCGCGAATCATGCCGATGACTGGAAGAGTTGTCAAGGGCAGTTAGGGCGTTCCGCTGAGTGGTCACTACATTTTTCCGGAGGATTCATTTCCGGCGTGCGACCTGTAAACTCGCGGGCTTTGACTTCGGGCCTTTTGCGGCGCGGAGTATCGCATAAATGGATCGCTCCATCGCAGATCCTTTGGCAAAGGCGCACAACTCTTTACATGAATCTACTCAAGTCACTGGCTGCGGTCAGCTCCATCACCATGCTTTCCAGGGTGCTGGGCTTCATTCGCGACACGATCATCGCCCGCACCTTCGGTGCCGGGATGGCCACGGACGCCTTTTTCATCGCCTTCAAGCTGCCCAACCTGCTGCGCCGGATCTTCGCCGAGGGTGCGTTCTCCCAGGCTTTCGTGCCGATCCTGGCGGAATATAAAAGCCAGCAGGGCGAAGAGGCGACCCGCACTTTTGTCGCCTATGTCACCGGCTTGCTCACCCTGGCGTTGGCGCTGGTCACGCTGCTGGGCGTGGTGTTCGCGCCGTGGGTGATCTGGGCCACGGCCCCCGGCTTCGTCGATTCTCCTGAAAAGTACGCGCTGACCACCGACCTGCTGCGGGTAACCTTTCCTTATATATTGCTGATCTCCCTGTCTTCGCTGGCCGGCGCGATCCTCAATACCTGGAACCGCTTTTCCGTTCCGGCCTTCGTGCCGACGCTGCTGAACGTCAGCATGATCGGTTTCGCCCTGTTCCTGACACCGTACTTCGATCCGCCTGTCATGGCGCTGGGCTGGGCGGTGCTGGCCGGTGGTCTGTTGCAACTGCTCTATCAACTGCCGCATCTCAAGCGCATCGGCATGCTGGTGCTGCCACGTCTGAACCTGCGTGACTCAGGCGTCTGGCGGGTAATGAAGCAAATGTTGCCGGCGATCCTCGGCGTCTCCGTCAGTCAGATTTCCCTGATCATCAACACCATCTTCGCCTCGTTCCTGGTCGCAGGTTCGGTGTCGTGGATGTACTATGCCGACCGCTTGATGGAGTTGCCGTCCGGAGTGCTGGGCGTGGCATTGGGTACGATCCTGTTGCCGATCCTGTCGAAAACCTACGCCCAGAAGGATCGCCACGAATATTCGCGAATCCTCGACTGGGGCTTGCGCCTGTGTTTCGTATTGGTGCTGCCGTGTACGCTGGCCCTGGGCCTGCTGGCTGAGCCGCTGACGGTGTCGCTGTTCCAGTACGGCAAGTTCGACGCGCTGGACGCGGCCATGACCCAGCGTGCACTGGTCGCCTATTCGGTGGGCCTGCTGGGCATCATCCTGATCAAGGTGCTCGCGCCGGGGTTCTACGCGCAGCAGAACATTCGCACTCCGGTGAAGATCGCGGTATTCACCCTGATCGTGACTCAGTTGCTCAACCTGGCCTTCATCGTGCCGTTACAGCACGCGGGGCTGGCGCTGGCGATCAGTGTCGGTGCCTGCATCAATGCCGGCCTGCTGTTCTGGCAGTTGCGTCGTCAGGATCTGTTCCAGCCGCAACCGGGCTGGACGAAGTTCCTGATCAAGCTGATCGTCGCAGTCACGGCCATGTCGGCGGTATTGCTGGGACTGATGCACATAATGCCCGCCTGGGACCAGGGCCAGATGCTCGAACGGTTCATGCGCCTGGGTGTTCTTGTGGTCGCGGGTGTGGTTACCTATTTCGCCATGCTGCTGTTGATGGGCTTTCGCCTCCGGGACTTTGCCCGCAAGGCGATCATGTAGACATTTTCAAAAGGGTGGCTGCCGGTTTTTCGCAGTGCGTGCCGGCAGCCGTTATCGGGCCTTGGCGTGTTGCCTGTCGTCCTGGGCCGTGTGTGGTTATAATCGGCCACTTTATGAGCAAGAAGTGCGTTATGCAGCTGGTCAGAGGCCTCCACAATCTGCGCCCCCATCATCGGGGCTGCGTCGCCACGATTGGCAATTTCGACGGTGTACACCGCGGCCACCAGGCTATCCTGGCGCGGCTGCGCGAGCGTGCGGTCGAGTTGGGTCTGCCCAGCTGCGTGGTGATTTTCGAGCCGCAGCCGCGTGAATTCTTCGCCCCGGAGACGGCTCCGGCCCGACTGGCCCGCCTGCGCGACAAGCTCGAACTGCTCGCCGCCGAAGGCGTGGACCGGGTGCTGTGCCTGTCGTTCAACCAGCGCCTGAGCAAGCTCAGCGCTGTGGAGTTCGTCGAGACCGTGCTGATCGATGGTCTGGGTATCGAGCATCTGGAAGTCGGCGACGATTTTCGCTTCGGTTGCGACCGCATCGGCGACTTCGACTTCCTGCAACAATTCGGCGAAACCCACGGCTTTACCGTGGAAGCGGCGCAGACCGTTGAAATCGATGGCGTTCGCGTCAGCAGTACCAAGGTGCGTAAGGCCCTGGCTGGCGCGGATTTCCCCCTTGCCGAGCGCTTGCTCGGCCGCCCGTTCCGGATTGCCGGACGGGTACTGCACGGCCAGAAGCTGGCGCGCCAGTTGGGTACGCCCACGGCCAACGTGCAGCTCAAGCGTCGTCGCGTGCCGTTGAGCGGGGTTTACCTGGTCAGCGTAGACGTCGACGGCAAGGCCTGGCCGGGAGTTGCCAATATTGGTGTGCGTCCGACCGTGGCCGGAGACGGCAGTGCCCACCTCGAGGTACACCTTCTGGATTTTGCCGGTGATCTTTATGGCCGGCGTTTGACGGTGGCTTTCCACCACAAGCTGCGTGATGAGCAGCGTTTTGCCTCGCTGGAGGCGCTCAAGACGGCGATCAATGCGGACGTCGCCGCCGCCCGTGCCCACTGGCATGGTTAACTGCAAATCAAGAGCCTGAAATGACCGACTATAAAGCCACGCTAAACCTTCCGGACACCGCCTTCCCTATGAAGGCCGGCCTGCCCCAGCGCGAGCCGCAAACTCTGCAGCGCTGGGACAGCATTGGCCTGTACCAGAAGCTGCGCGAAATTGGCAAGGATCGTCCGAAGTTCGTCCTGCACGACGGCCCTCCTTATGCCAACGGCACGATTCACATCGGTCATGCGGTCAACAAGATCCTCAAGGACATGATTCTGCGTTCCAAGACCCTGTCGGGCTTCGACGCGCCTTATGTTCCAGGCTGGGACTGCCACGGTCTGCCGATCGAGCACAAGGTCGAAGTGACCCACGGCAAGAACCTGCCTGCCGACAAGACGCGTGAGTTGAGCCGCGCCTATGCCGCCGAGCAGGTCGAAGGCCAGAAGTCCGAATTCATCCGTCTGGGTGTTCTGGGCGACTGGAGCAATCCGTACCTGACCATGAACTTCTCCAATGAAGCCGGGGAAATCCGTGCGTTGGCGGAAATGGTCAAGGGCGGCTTCGTCTTCAAGGGGCTCAAGCCGGTCAACTGGTGCTTCGACTGTGGCTCGGCTCTGGCCGAAGCCGAAGTCGAATACCAGGACAAGAAATCCTCGACCATCGACGTCGCGTTCCCGGTTGCCGACGAGGCGAAGCTTGCTGCGGCATTCGGCCTGCCTGCGCTGGGCAAACCGGCTTCGATCGTGATCTGGACCACCACCCCGTGGACCATCCCGGCCAACCAGGCGCTGAACGTTCATCCGGAATTTGAGTACTCGCTGGTCGACGTCGGCGACAAACTGCTGGTGCTGGCTTCCGAGCTGGTTGAGAGCTGCCTGACGCGCTACAAGCTCGACGGCGCGGTGATTGCCACGACCACCGGCCAGTCGCTGGACCTGATCAACTTCCGCCACCCGTTCTATGACCGTCTGTCGCCGATCTATCTGGCCGACTACGTCGAACTGGGCGCCGGCACCGGTGTGGTCCACAGCTCGCCGGCCTACGGCGTCGATGACTTCAACATCTGCAAGCAATACGGGATGAGCAACGACGACATCCTCAGCCCGGTGCAGAGCAACGGCGTGTATGTCGAGTCGCTGGAGTTCTTCGGCGGCCAGTTCATCTTCAAGGCGAACCAGAACATCATCGACAAGCTGCGCGAAGTCGGCAGCCTGATGGACACCGAAACCATCAGCCACAGCTACATGCATTGCTGGCGCCACAAGACGCCGCTGATCTACCGCGCCACCGCGCAGTGGTTCGTGGGGATGGACAAGCAGCCTGATGCCGGCGACACCCTGCGTGAACGTGCGGTCAAGGCCATCGAAGACACCAAATTCGTGCCGGCCTGGGGTCAGGCGCGTCTGCATTCGATGATCGCCAACCGTCCGGACTGGTGCATCTCGCGTCAGCGCAACTGGGGCGTGCCGATCCCGTTCTTCCTGCACAAGGAAAGCGGCGAACTGCACCCACGCACCGTCGAGCTGATGGAAGAAGTGGCCCAGCGCGTCGAGAAAGAGGGCATCGAGGCGTGGTTCAAGCTCGACGCCAGCGAACTGCTGGGCGACGAAGCCGCCAAGTACGACAAGATCTCCGACACGCTCGACGTCTGGTTCGATTCCGGCACCACACACTGGCACGTTCTGCGCGGCTCGCACCCGATGGGCCACGACAGCGGTCCACGCGCCGACCTGTACCTGGAAGGCTCCGACCAGCATCGTGGCTGGTTCCACTCGTCGCTGCTGACAGGTTGCGCCATCGACAACCACGCGCCATATCGCGAACTGCTGACCCACGGGTTCGTGGTCGACGAGAATGGCCGCAAGATGTCCAAGTCGCTGAACAACGTCGTGGCTCCGCAAAAGGTCAATGACTCGCTGGGCGCCGACATCATGCGTCTGTGGGTTTCGGCGACCGACTATTCGGGCGAAATGGCGGTGTCGGACCAGATCCTGCAGCGCAGCGCCGATGCCTATCGCCGCATTCGTAACACTGCGCGCTTCCTGCTCTCCAACCTGTCGGGCTTCAACCCGGCGACCGACATCCTGCCGGCCGAGGAAATGCTCGCCCTGGATCGTTGGGCGGTGGACCGCGCCTTGCTGCTGCAACGCGAGCTGCAAGAGCATTACGGCGAATACCGCTTCTGGAACGTGTACTCCAAGATCCACAACTTCTGCGTGCAGGAGCTGGGTGGTTTCTACCTGGACATCATCAAGGACCGTCAGTACACCACTGGTGCCAACAGCACCGCGCGTCGCTCCTGCCAGACCGCGCTGTTCCACATCTCCGAAGCGCTGGTGCGCTGGATCGCACCGATCCTGGCGTTCACTGCAGACGAGCTGTGGCAATTCCTGCCGGGCGAGCGCAACGAATCGGTGATGCTCAACACCTGGTACGAAGGCCTGACCGAAATGCCGGAAGGCTTCGAGCTGGACCGCGCCTATTGGGAGCGGATCATGGCGGTGAAGACGTCGGTCAACAAGGAAATGGAAAACCTGCGCGCTGCCAAGGCCATCGGCGGCAACCTGCAGGCAGAAGTGACCCTGTACGCGGAAGAGTCGCTGGTGTCCGATCTGTCGAAGCTGGGCAACGAGCTGCGCTTCGTACTGATCACCTCGACTGCCAGTGTCGCACCGCTGGTATCGGCTCCGGCCGATGCGGTCGTGACGGAAGTGGCTGGCCTGAAGCTGAAAGTAGTCAAATCCGGCCACACCAAGTGCGCCCGTTGCTGGCATCACCGCGAAGACGTCGGCGTGAATCCGGAACATCCGGAAATCTGCGGTCGTTGCGTGGACAACATCAGTGGTGCCGGCGAGGTGCGTCACTATGCCTAACTCGGCGCAGGGCCGTTTTGGCCGTTTGAGCTGGTTGTGGTTGAGCGTGCTGGTCGTGGTCATTGACCAGGCCAGCAAGTACTACTTCGAAAACCGGCTGGATCTGTACGAGCAGATCGTGATCATTCCCGACTACTTCAGCTGGATGCTGGCGTACAACACCGGAGCGGCGTTCAGCTTTCTCGCCGACAGCTCCGGTTGGCAGCGCTGGTTGTTTGCGCTGATCGCGATCGTGGTCAGTGCAGTGCTTGTCGTCTGGCTCAAACGTCTCGGCCGCGACGACACCTGGCTGGCGGTGGCGCTGGCGCTGGTATTGGGTGGGGCGCTAGGTAACCTGTATGACCGGGTCGCCATCGGACACGTGATCGATTTCATCTTCGTACACTACAAAGAGCATGGCTTCCCGGCGTTCAACGTGGCCGACAGCGCAATTACCGTCGGTGCGATCATGCTGGCGCTGGACATGTTCAAGAGCAAGAAAACCGGAGAAACCGTCAATGACTGATCAGTCTTCGGCCTCGGGCGCAGCAAACGAGTTGCGCATCGGCCAGAACACGGAAGTCACCCTGCATTTCGCCCTGCGTCTGGAAAACGGTGACACCGTGGACAGCACGTTCGACAAGGCTCCGGCCACGTTCAAGGTCGGTGACGGCAACCTGTTGCCAGGTTTCGAAGCGGCGATTTTCGGCTTCAAGGCTGGCGACCGCCGGAGTGTGCAGATCCTGCCGGAAAACGCCTTTGGTCAGCCCAACCCGCAAAACGTGCAGATCATGCCACGCTCGCAATTCCAGGACATGGAACTGTCGGAAGGCTTGCTGGTGATCTTCAATGATGCGGCCAACACTGAACTGCCCGGCGTGGTGAAAGCGTTCGATGACGAACAGGTCACCATCGACTTCAACCACCCTCTGGCCGGCAAGACCCTGGACTTCGAAGTGCAGATATTCGAAGTGAAGGCGATACTGGCTTCCTGAATGGCTCCATGACCCGGCTTCGGCCGGGCTGCTCCGCACGTAAATACGAGGCACAGCATGCAAATCAAACTCGCCAACCCCCGCGGCTTTTGTGCCGGTGTGGACCGCGCGATCGAAATCGTCAATCGTGCCCTGGAAGTGTTTGGTCCGCCGATTTATGTGCGCCATGAGGTCGTTCACAACAAATTCGTCGTCGAAGACCTGCGCTCGCGTGGCGCGATCTTCGTCGAAGAGCTCGACCAGGTGCCGGACGACGTCATCGTGATCTTCAGCGCCCACGGCGTTTCCCAGGCGGTACGCACCGAAGCTGCCGGTCGCGGACTGAAAGTGTTCGACGCCACCTGCCCGCTGGTGACCAAGGTGCATATCGAGGTTGCCCGCTACAGCCGCGACGGCCGTGAATGCATCCTGATCGGTCACGAAGGCCACCCGGAAGTCGAAGGCACCATGGGGCAGTATGACGCGAGCAACGGTGGCGCCATTTATCTGGTCGAAGACGAAGAAGATGTTGCCGGTCTGCAGGTTCGCAACCCTGAAAGCCTGGCATTCGTCACTCAGACCACCTTGTCCATGGATGACACCAGCCGGGTGATCGACGCGCTGCGGACACGCTTCCCGGCCATTGGCGGTCCGCGCAAGGACGACATCTGCTACGCCACGCAAAATCGCCAGGACGCCGTGAAACAACTGGCCGACGAGTGCGATGTGGTGCTGGTGGTCGGCAGCCCGAACAGCTCCAACTCCAATCGCCTGCGTGAACTGGCCGAGCGGATGGCGACTCCGGCGTACCTGATCGATGGCGCCGAAGACATGCAGCGCAGCTGGTTCGACGGCGTTGAGCGCATCGGCATTACGGCCGGCGCCTCGGCACCGGAAGTGCTGGTGCGCGGCGTGATCCAGCAGCTCCACGCCTGGGGCGCGACCGGCGCCGATGAGCTGGCGGGGCGCGAGGAAAACATCACGTTCTCCATGCCCAAGGAACTGCGGGTCAAGTCGCTGCTGTAAGTCGCTTCATGCGCAGGGTGGGTGCGGGGTCCTGGTGTCTTCGACCCTTACCCGACCTGTGATGCTGACGATGATCCGGTAGTGGCTGACCGGCTGGTCTTTCACGCAGACGTGCAATGTGCCATTGGCGGCTCGCCGCAAGCCCCCGAGGCCGTCGAAGCTCAGGTACTGCGCCACCTTGCTGTTACCGACGATTCGGGTTTTCGCGCCGCTGGCCCGCTCGACCAGCAGCACGTCCTTTTCGTCGGGGCCGCGGCCGTCCAGGTCGGTGATGATCCTCCAGCCGTTGCTCCAGTCTGCATCAATGGCATGAATCGTTATCACCTGACTGCGTGTCACGGCGGTGAGACGTGCCGAGCGGATACCGCTCGCCAGTTCCTGGGCGGCGGCCTGTCTGCGCTGGCTACCCAGCAGGTCAGTGAAAGAAGGGGCCGCCGCGCCAGCCAGCACTGCCAGCAACGCCAGTACGATCAGCAGCTCGATCAGAGTAAAACCTCCATGTTTCACACGCTTTCCTCCCTGGAAAACACGGTTGGCAACGCTTCCGGGCACTCGTCATCGCAAAACTACCGTACGTCCCGCTATGGCTTTTCCAGAGGCGTTGCTGCCTTATAGTCGTAACGTCTAGGAGACACTCAATGCGCCGTATCGCCAAGGGATTCAGCCTCGTGGAATTGTTAGTCACTGTGTCCCTGGTGGGCATCCTGGCTGCCATTGCCATCCCGAATTTCAGCAGCTCCATTCAGAACAACAAAGTGGAAACCGAGGTGAGCGATCTGCAGCGGGCGCTCAACTATGCGCGTCTTGAGGCGATAAACAGAGGAGTGACGGTACGCATCGCGCCAACCAGCGGAACCGACTGGGCGACCGAGTTGCAGGTGACCCTGGCCACTGCGGCAACGGTCTTGCGCAAGGTTCCGGCTTTAAGCAGCGGCGCGACACTGGTGGTCGCTAACGTCAATGCGATGGACTTCAACAATCTCGGCGGCTTGAACACGCCGAGCTCGGCGGTGGCGATGACTTATACGCGTGGCTCGATAACCAAGACCGTCAATGTCTGCCTGACCGGGCGGATCACGGTAGGTGTAAGTTCACCATGCGGAAATTGACTCTACAGCGCCAGAACGGCATGACCCTGATCGAAGTTCTGGTCTCGGTCCTGATACTTGCCATCGGCCTGCTGGGCGCGGCAGCGATTCAGCTCAACGCCCTGCGCTACACAGACAGCGCAACCATCAGCAGCCAGGCCAGCTTCATCGCCTACGACATGATGGATCGCATACGCGCCAACGTTGACGGCAACGCGTCTGCCAACGGTTCGACCGACGTGCTGGCGCTCTATGACCTTCCCATCGCTGGTACTGCGCCTGTCGGTAACCAGACCAATGCCAAAGACCAGGATCTTGCCGATTTTCGGGCCAACATCGAAGGGCTGCCAAGCGGTACCGGCAGTATCGTTGTCAAACCGAATCGATTCGTGACCATTACTGTCGGCTGGGACGACACCCGCGCCGCAGCCGCCACCGCGCAGGCTTCCGGCGGGACAGCCCAGGCCAGCAATCCGCAGAAAATCGAGATTACCTCACGCATCGGTGTGACCCCATGAGAAAGCTTTCCAGAGGCTTCGGTCTGGTCGAAATCATGGTGGCACTGGTCCTTGGGTTGGTCGTCAGCCTGGGCATCATCCAGATATTCACCGCCTCCCGAAACACCTTCGTGACGCAGAACGCCTCGGCACGCATGCAGGAAGATGCGCGCTTTGTCTTGAGCAAGATGCTTCAGGAGTTGCGCATGGCGGGGATGTATGGATGTTTGCAGCTGGACAGCGCGCTGGCGACGGGGGCTATCGCCAGGCCCGCTGCGCTCACTAATCCGATCCTGTGGGATGCCACCAACAGGGCCCTGACGGTAGTGACCGCTGATGTCGGAACGTCCGGCACGTCGCCCACCTGGACGATCATCTCGGATTGTCAGACCACTGCTCAGCTCTATCCCAATTCCAAAGCGCCGGCGGCAGGGCAAACCGCCTTCCCACTGCGACAGCTGATTTACAGGCTGAACGGAACAGATCTGACGATGCAGCTAGGCACGGCTCAACCGCAGCCCTTGCTGCAGAACGTCCGTAGCTTTGAGATTTCGTTCGGAATGAAGGGCCAGCCCATGACCTACTCCCTTGCGGCCAATCCGATCACTGCCGGCAATGGGGCGGATGTCCTGAGCGTCCGAATCAGGCTTGAGCTGTCCGATCCGGACGCGAGAGTTCGGAACCAGCAGTTCAACGCAGTCGCTTACCTGCGCAACCGTTTTTGATGCGAGCCTGAACATGACCACAGAACGAAGAGCATTGAGCCCCAGGTTCGCCCGACAGCAGCAGGGCATGGTGTTGCTTGTCAGCCTGGTGTTTCTGTTGCTGCTGACCATGTTGGGCATTTCCTCCATGCAGAACGCGACCTTGCAGGAGAAGATGGCCGGCAGTGTGACTCAGCGTAACAAGAGCTTTCAGATGGCGGAAGCGGCTCTGCGGATGGGAGAGTCCTCGATCAAGGCCAAGGATTTCAAGATGGATAAATGTGTCGGAGACACGCGTTGCGCTCCTCCGGCGGAGGCCGCGACCGTCAATTCCGAACAAACCAATAATACTTCTGGTGTGGCATGGAAGGCAGGCGGCGGCGGCTACTTTGGCCTCCAGAACCTGGGCACGACGGCCACGCCGATCATACGGCCCAATTGCAGCGGGACGGTCACGCTATACCGCGTCACAGGAGTCGCCACCGACGGCGCCTCGACTACCGTACTGGAGAGTATTTATGCCAGTTGCTGAGACGATTCGCCGGTGCTTGAAATATATCTATGGCGCGGGGCTGATGCTTTACCTCGCAGCACCCGCCTATGCATTTACCCCGGCCCAAGTGCCACTGTTGAGTTCCTCGGCCGTGACGCCCAACGTCATGCTGCAGGTAGATAACTCCGGCAGTATGGATACCATCATCTTTGATGCAGGCTTCGATGCCTCGCTGCCCAGAACAGCAGTTTATAAATCTCGCTATGTCTGCATTCTTGTGCTGTGCTCGTACGTTCAAGGGGAAGAGATTTCGACTGCGGAAAACAGCTATGTAACTTTGAGCAGCTTGAATACCGACGGCTGTGGAAGCAACTACAGTTTTTTCAGAAACGGGGCTGTCATATGCTTACGTTTGCCCGATCCGGCTGAGGGGCGTACGACCCGTTACCCTGGGAGATATCTTTCCTATCTGGTCGCTCAAGCCGCAGCAAACAAGACCGTTACCGTTTCCAGCGAAAGTCGGATGACGGCAGCTGTTTCAGTCGCACGCAAGCTGGTTGAGGCTAACAGCTCCCTGCGCATCGGTCTCGCAACCTACAACCCTGTGAACCGTGACAATGGGCCCGGTGGCAATATCCTGCGTGATGTTCTAGACCTGAGCTATGTTGCACCCAGCGTATATCAACCCGATGGAGTCAATGCGAAGACGGCCAAAGAGAACTATGACGCGCTTCTCAAGGCTATCGATAATTTAAGGGCAGTGGCCAATACGCCCTTGGCTGAAACGTACTATCAGGTAACCCGTTATTTTCGAGGCCTCTCGCCTTTCCCAGCTTATGGTGGCTCGCCTTCGATTTATACAAGCCCTATTCAGTACCGTTGTCAGAAAAACTATGGGGTCGTTCTTACCGATGGTTTGCCGACCTACGACAGAACTTTTGCCACCGATGACCCGGACGATCCTTTGGACAGCTCGAGACGGAGGCGCCTGCCCAACTGGGACGGGATCAGCAACGACGGGCCTCTGCGGGATGAGAGTAATGAAGGGGACTCGCTATATCTGGACGATATCGCCCAGTTCGCCTACGACATCGATATGATGAAGGGGCCATCGACGAACCAGCGCAAAGAACTCACTGGAAAGAACTGGGACACTGCAGGTTTTCCCAAACAGAACCTGACCACCTATACCATCGGCTTCACGCTCGATAACCAGATGCTGCTCGATGCTGCCGACAATACGCACGGGCGCGGAAAGTATTTTCAGGCCAACGACAGTGCCGGACTTACGTCTGCGCTGAACCTGGCACTGAGCGACATCTATGCCAAGGCTGGTTCCGGCGGTGGCGGGGCGGCAAGCTCTTCAACGCTGGCGACCGGCACGCGTTATTACCAGGCCCTGTACGATCCCACCGACTGGCACGGTACGATCAACGCTTTCAACCTCAACCCCACAACCGGCGAAAGCGACTCGCTCGCCTGGACCACTGACACAACCATAACCACGAACACGACAGCGCCGACATTTGAAACGTGGGCCGCCTCCAGAGCAGTCTTGGAGTTCTCGAATCTGACCGCTGCGCAACAGGTAGACATTACCGCCACGCTGCCAACAGGAGTAACAGGCCCCGAACTCATCGCATGGGCGAAAGGCACTGCCAATGCAAAATTGCGTGCTCGTACTCGCCTTTTGGGCGACTTGATCAACACCAACCTGACGGTTGCCGTGCCTTCGGCCAAGACTTCGACCGACTTCGGTACGGGGCCTTCCTACACTGATTACCTGACAAGAAAGGCCGCGAGCATGCCCTTGCGTTTGCTCGTGAACGCCAACGATGGCTTCTTCAACGTGATCAACGGCGACGGCAGGCGTACTTACGCTTATATGCCGTCGACCGCGCTGACGTCGCTTGCGACTATTGCGTCCACCACGTACGGCTCAGGCGTCCATAAATTCACGGTCGACGGCCCGATTTCCGTGTTTGACACGCAACAAGCGGGAGGTGCCTGGCGTACGGTTGCGGTAGGTGGGCTTGGTGCCGGCGGCAAAGCCTTTTTCGGCATCAAATTGTTCGAGGGAATTAGCAGCACAGTCAGCGCTCTGTGGGAGGTGAAGGCACCTGGTACTAACACGCCAGCCGATAAGTTCAACAACCTCGGGTATACATACTCCAAGCCTGAAGCCGCTCGAATGGTAAACGGGACTGGCATTGTCGTGGTAGGGAATGGGTACGGCAGTTTTACCGGAAGAGCTTCGTTGTTCGTGTTGAACGCTAGTACCGGAGAACTGATCGCCGAGATTCCCACCCCAGCGACCGAAACCGACAACGGGCTGTCGTCAGTGCGGTTGCTGGTCAATGCACAGAACGTGGTCCAGGCCGCTTATGCAGGCGACCTGAAAGGGCGATTGTGGAAGTTCGACCTCAGCGGCGCGGCCGCGACCAGCTGGAAGGTGGCCTATGACGGAGCGCCACTGTTTACGGCTCCCGGTAAAGCCAGCCAGCCGATCACTGTGCAGCCTTTCGTGCTGGACCACCCAGTGAACGGAAAGATCATTTACTTCGGCACGGGTAAGTTCCTGGAAGCCACAGACAAGCAAACCAACGGGCAGCAGGCTTTTTATGCGGTATGGGACGCCAATGGTGCATCCGGGGACCTTGGTCAGGGCAGCTTGCAAGTTCAGAACTCAGTCGAGACGGTCAATGACTCCGGCGGCAGCTACTTCAAATCGACAGGGAATAACGTGGATTGGACCACCAAGAGGGGCTGGTACATCCCACTATTCACCTCGGCGCCCTATATCGGAGAACGCATTATTTTTCCAGCCCAAACCAGTCGTGGACGAATCCTGTTCACTACGGCTGCCGTTAACTCCAGCGATCCTTGTGAAAGTACAGGAACGGGGCGTTTGTTCGAACTGGATGCCGCAACCGGAAACATGTTGACCTACGCCGTGCTGGACACCAATGGAGACGGCTTGGTCAATGCCTCGGACAAGCTGATTGCGGGAGTGAGTATAGGCACCGGCATACCTGTTATTACCGCCGTCCTCGAGCCGGCAGGTGCCGGGACCAGCGACTCGTCCCCCGCCGACGATTACAAGTATCTGCAGGACTCCAGCGGAAACTGGCAACGGTTACCCGAAGAGGGCGGTGCGGCTAGTGTTTTCCAACGCATCATGTGGCGACAAATCCAGTAGGGAAGTGATTATGCGAGCGACAACCAAAGGCTTTACCTTGATCGAACTCATGATCGTGGTCGCAATTGTCGGTATTCTGGCGGCCATTGCGTATCCCAGTTACACCGAATATGTGAGGCGTACCCATCGGGCCGATATCGCGACGTTGTTGAGCGAGCAGTCCCAGATACTGGAGCGTTGGTACTCGAGGAACGGTGTCTACAACGGGACCCCTGGGCCGACGATATCCGGTGGCAACACCTACTACGATATCGTGCCTACGCTCGCCCCTCAGACCTTCTCCCTCGCCGCGACCGGCAAAGGCATGATGGCCAATGACAAGTGCGGCGTATTCACGATTACCAACACCGGTGCACGCACCAACACAGGCGGCACCGTCACCAGCACCAAAGAATGCTGGGGCCGTTAACCTACTTTTTTGCCAGAGACCAAGATGCCCAAGCAACACGTTGTGATCGTCGGTGGCGGTGTCATCGGATTGTTGACCGCCTTCAACCTTGCATCCGAACAGATCGGCGTGACGTTGCTTGATCGGTCCGGCGTTGGCCAGGAATCATCATGGGCCGGTGGCGGGATCGTCTCGCCGCTCTATCCATGGCGTTACAACCCTGCGGTCACGGCGCTGGCGCATTGGTCGCAGGACTTCTACCCACATCTGGCCGAGCGCCTGTTCGGCAAAACCGGCATCGATCCCGAAGTGCATAAAACCGGCCTCTACTGGCTGGATCTGGACGACGAACAGCAGGCGCTGGAATGGGCCGCCCGCGAGAATCGTCCGCTGCAACCCATCGACGTCGCTACCGTACACAAGGCGGTTCCGGCACTGGGTGGCGGTTATTCTCGGGCGGTCTATATGGCCGACGTCGCCAACGTGCGCAATCCGCGCCTGGTCAAATCCCTCAAGGCGGCCTTGCAGGCCATGCCCGATGTCGAGATTCGCGAGCACTGTGAAGTTCAGGGTTTCGTCCAAAAAGGCGAAGTGATCGCGGGCGTTCGTACCTCAATGGGCGAGGTGCTGGGTGATCGCGTGGTGCTGGCGGCTGGCGCCTGGAGTGGAGAACTGCTCAAGACGCTGGGGTTGGCGCTGCCGGTTGAACCGGTCAAAGGCCAGATGATTCTGTACAAATGCGCGTCGGATTTTCTATCGAGCATGGTGCTGGCCAAAGGGCGTTATGCGATTCCTCGCCGCGACGGGCACATCCTGATCGGCAGTACGCTGGAACATGAGGGTTTCGACAAGACCCCGACTGATGCGGCGCTGGAAAGCCTCAAGGCCTCGGCCATCGAATTGTTGCCGGCACTGGCAGATGCCGAACCGGTTGCCCAATGGGCCGGACTGCGTCCCGGTTCGCCGCAAGGCATTCCCTACATCGGCCCGGTGCCGGGTATCGATGGCTTGTGGCTCAACTGCGGCCATTACCGCAACGGCCTGGTGCTGGCCCCGGCGTCCTGTCAGTTGTTGACGGATCTGCTGCTGAAGCGCGAGCCGATTATCGACCCGGCGCCCTATGCTCCAACAGGGCTGTAACTCTCCGCGTTCCCAGTTCCGTCTTCGCCGGCAGCCGGCTCCTCCAGGTCAAGCACGCGCTCTGTAGAAGCCAGCGGGCGGCGATCCGTCTTGCTGGCGAAGGCTCAATCCAGCCCCAGCTTCTTCAAGCGATAGCGCATCGACCTGAACGACAGGTTCAGCCGTTGCGCCGCGGCCGTGCGATTCCAGCGGGTTTCTTCCAGCGCCTGGAGGATCAGTTTGCGTTCGATGCTTTCCAGATAATCTTCCAGATTGTCGATGTCGGCGAGGCTGGGGCCGTCTTGTTCCTGAGGCGCAACAGAATCGGACAGGCGCAGGTCGGACGCATGAATCTCGTCGTTCTCGCACAAGGTATACGCCCGCTCCAGCATGTTCTCCAGCTCCCGCACGTTGCCGGGAAAACGGTAACTGCGCAGGGTTTCCAGCGCCGAAGGATGCAGTTTTGCAGCCGGCTGCCCGCAACTGCCGGCGAGGCGTTGCAGCACGCTGGCGGCCAGCGGGTCGATATCCTCGCGCCGCTCACGCAGGGGTGGAACGCGTAATTCAATGACGTTCAGGCGGTAATACAAATCCTGGCGGAAGCGCCCGGCTGCCACTTCCGCACTGAGGTCTTTGTGAGTGGCGCAAAGGATCCGTACATCCACCACTTGTTCCTGCTGGTCGCCGACGCTGCGGATGGATTTTTCCTGGATGGCCCGAAGCAGTTTCACCTGCATGTTCACCGGCAGGTCCGCGACTTCGTCAAGGAACAGCGTACCGTCATGGGCGGCCCTGAACAGGCCGGGCTTGTCTTCATGGGCGCCGGTAAAACTGCCTTTGCGATGCCCGAAAAACTCGCTTTCCATCAGCTCGGAAGGAATGGCGCCGCAGTTGACCGGCACGAACGGCTTGTCGCTGCGCGGACCTTGTTCATGGATCAAGCGGGCCACCAGTTCCTTGCCGCTGCCTGACTCACCGCTGATGTAGATCGGCGCCTGGCTACGCGCCAGCTTGCTGATCTGCTTACGCAAGGTGCGCATGGGCGGCGAGTTGCCCAGCAAGCGGCTGTCGATGCTGCGCTCATTCTGTGCCACCGGATGCAACCGCAACGCGCTTTTGACCAGTTCCCGCAGGCGGTGCAGGTCCACCGGCTTGGTGAGGAAATCAAACGCCCCGGCCTTTAACGCGTGGATGGCGGTATCCAGATTGCCGTGGGCGGTGATCATCGCCACCGGCAGTTGTGGATAGCTCTGCTGGATATGCTGCACCAGTTCCAGGCCGTTGCCGTCGGGCAGGCGCATGTCGGTCAGGCACATGTCGAATGACTCGCGCGCCAGCCAGTCACGCGCCTCGGCCACATTGCGGGCGCTGCGAGTCTCGAGCTTCATGCGTCCCAGCGTGATCTCCAGGAGTTCACGGATATCGGGCTCGTCATCGATTATCAGGATCTTTTGCCGTGGGCTCATGCTCAGCTCGGTTTGAACGGGTGGGCGAAGGTAATGCGCAGACAACTGCCGCCGCCTTGGCGCGGGCTGTAATTGAGGTACGCCTGGTTGCTTTCGCAGAGTTCGCGCGAAAGGTAGAGGCCCAGCCCCGTGCCTTTGCTTTCCGTGGTGAAGAACGGCTCGAATATCTTGCTCAGGTGCTGCTGCGCCACGCCCTGGCCGTCATCCACAACCTCAAGGGTCGGCAGATCGCTCTTGGGGTCGTGAAACAGTTTCAGCCACACCTGAGCTACGTCATGGATCTTGCCGCTGTGGCGCAGTCCGTTCTGCAACAGGTTGGTCACCACCTGAGTCAATTGCTCCGGGTCCATGCGCGTGGTCAGCGTGCCTTGGCCGATCTCGGTGTGCGTGAGCTGGTGGGGTGGGGCGCTGCGGCGAATGTCCGCCACGAAATTCTCCAGCCACAGCTTCAGGTCCAGCAATTCGGGTTGCGATTCGCGGCGCCTGGAGAGTTGCAGGACGTTCTCGATCACCAGGTTGATGCGCCGCGACTGGTCGAGAATGATCTGCCCGAGGCGTCGGTCCGGTGCTTCAAGCTCTTCGGATTCGTTGAGCAATTGAGCCGCATGGCTGACCGCACCCAGCGGGTTGCGAATCTCATGGGCGATGCTGGCGGTAAGACGCCCCAGTGCCGCGAGTTTGAGTTGCTGCGCCTGCTGGGTGATCTGCGACAGATCTTCGAGAAAGATCAGCGTCTGGCGCTGGTCTCCACGGTTGAGGGCGGCAAAGCTGGGTTGCAGAATGGGGCCCAGTGCCGAAGTGGTGATGCTGCGCGGCACCATGATCGGGTTGATCATCCATTGCCGCAGGCGGTCGACCAGCTGCGGGGAATAGTCGTCGATCACTTCTCCGACCAGTTGCTCGTGGCCCAACAGGGTCAACGCGCCTTGGTTGGCGAGCAGGACCTGGCGGCGTGCATCCAGCACCACGATACCGGTACGCATCCGTTGCAGGATCAACGCATTGAGTTCTTCCAGATTGTCGACATCCGCCGCCCGTTGCTCTGCCAGCACCTCGCTGACATGCATGCGCGAGGTCAGCGCCTGCACCAGCAGAGCGGCGGCGAAGCACAGGGTTCCCAAAGAGCCTGCCTGCACGTAGTCATTGGAAACCGCCGGGGTGCTGAAGCTGATGTAGAACGTCAGGTAGATGATGCCGATGGCCGAAGTCGCGGCGATCACCAGGCCGAAGCGGCCGCGCAGCAGAACGTTGCTGATCGCGACCGAGGCGATCAGCAGATTGCCGATGCCGCTCGAGGGTCCGCCAGCGGCGTAGAACAGACCCGACAGCAGGATCGCGTCGATCATTGCCAGGCTGAAAAGCTGGGCTTTGCGGCGGGGCCGTTCCAGCAGCACCACCACCAGAATGTTGAATACCAGATACAGCCAGCAGCCCGCGCGGAACAGGTTGGTGTCGGCCATCTGCAGCAGTTCGGTGTCCAGGCTGCTAGAGATCAGCAGGACCAGCAAGACGCCGATGGTCAGCCGATACAGGTGGTACAGGCGCAGGATGCGCTGCGCCTGCGGACTGTCGAGTGACAGCGTTTCAGCGGTCACGAGCCGCAGGGCCTTCCAGCCGGTGCGACTCGCTGCAATACCATTGCTGTTCCTGGCTCAATGCACGGTCACGAGGAAGATGAACGCCACAGTTGGCGCAACGCACCATGGGAGCCGCGGCATCTCCAGGCGGCTGAGGGCGTTTTTTTGGTGTGGGTGGGTTGATCAGACGCTTGACGAACCAGATCGCAATCGCGATCAATGCGGCCCACATAATTATGCGAAACATGAGTACCAGCTTTGTGAGGGAAGTTTGAGCAGTGTAGCCAAGCTGCGGGCGGCCGGACAGAGGCGAATCGTTGCAGCTCCAGGCACGGAGGTGGAACGGCAGGCATAAAAAAAGAGGCCCGCAGGCCTCTTTCTTCAAACGCAGGTATCAGTCGAACAGACCCAGGGTCATGTAGCTGAACCAAGAGCGGCTTTTCTCGCCTCGCGCTTGGGCTTCTTCCTCGGCTTGCTCGTCCAGTTCCGCCTGGTTTTCCGGCAGCAACTCTTTCGGGATGGCGTCCTTGGCGTCCTGGTACTGACGCTGGACATCCTGGTTGGCGCGGGTCTGACCCGGCGGCAGCGGCGTGCTGCCGTCGATCAGGCCCAGCGTCGCCTTGGACAGCCACGAGCGGTTGTCGGCCTCGGCCTGACGTGGCGTGAACTCGCCATCGGCCAGTTGCGGGTGATTCGGGTAGTTGGTCTTGAGGACTTCCAGGCTGGTGGCTGCCAGTTCGTCCAGATGCAGGCGCTGGTACGACTCGACCATCACGGCCAGGCCGTCGGCAACCGAAGGTGTTTCCTGGAAGTTTTCCACGACGTAACGGCCACGGTTGGCCGCAGCGACATAGGCCTGACGGGTCAGGTAGTAGTCGGCTACGTGAATTTCGTAGGAAGCCAGCAGGTTGCGCAGGTAAATCATGCGCTGCTTGGCATCAGGCGAGTAGCGGCTGTTGGGGTAGCGGCTGGTCAGCTGGGCGAATTCGTTGAACGAGTCGCGAGCGGCGCCCGGGTCGCGCTTGGTCTGGTCCAGCGGCAGGAAGCGCGCCAGCAGGCCGACATCCTGGTCGAAGGAGGTCAGACCCTTCATGTAATAGGCGTAATCGACGTTGGGGTGCTGCGGATGCAGGCGAAT
Organism: Pseudomonas sp. v388; assembly: GCF_003935425.1. Taxonomy (GTDB): domain Bacteria; phylum Pseudomonadota; class Gammaproteobacteria; order Pseudomonadales; family Pseudomonadaceae; genus Aquipseudomonas. The sequence continues at coordinate 205,914 of NZ_RHQN01000006.1, read as the reverse complement.
GAAACGCTCGGCAGCCGACTTGGCGGCCTCGGGTTCACCGTTCTTGTAGTTCGAGTAGATCAACTCGAGCTGGGCCTGATCGGCGTAGCGACCGAACGGATAGCGTGATTCCAGCGCCTTGAGCTTCTCGGTGGCGCTGTTATAGCTGTTATTGCCCAGGTCGGCCTGCGCCTGCTGGTACAGCTCGACTTCGCTGAGGTTTTCGTCGATGACTTCCTTCGACGAACAGGCCGCAGTCGTTGCGAGGATGGCGATCAGCAGCAGGTGTTTCACTTGCATGGCGGCTTGCGTCCCTATAACGGCCCGCTGTCTTGGGCGTGGCCGTCCTGTTATGATGAGCGCCCCGCGAAACCTGCGGGACAAAAGACGCCGTATTTAACCACAAGCGCGCTGCCGAAACCAAAGGCTAGCCGCCACCTAGTCTGGTCATGTCCGAAAATATAGAACTCCGCGCAGAGGTGCCGTCCGAATTGGGTGGTCAACGCCTCGACCAAGTCGCCGCACAATTATTCGCTGAGCACTCGCGCTCGCGCCTTTCCGCCTGGATCAAGGACGGCCGCCTCACTGTGGACGGTGGCGTGCTGCGCCCGCGTGACATTGTGCATGGTGGCGCGGTCCTGCAACTGATCGCCGAGCAGGAGGCCCAGGGAGAATGGGTCGCCCAGGACATCGAGCTGGATATCGTCTACGAAGACGACCAGATCCTGGTGATCAACAAGCCGGCCGGGCTTGTCGTGCATCCGGCCGCCGGCCATGCCGATGGCACCTTGCTCAATGCGCTGCTGCATCACGTACCGGACATCATCAATGTCCCGCGTGCCGGCATCGTGCACCGTCTGGACAAGGACACCACCGGCTTGATGGTCGTTGCCAAGACCATCCAGGCGCAGACGCAGCTGGTTACCCAGCTGCAGAGCCGCAGCGTCAGCCGTATCTATGAATGCATCGTGATCGGCGTGGTGACGGCGGGCGGCAAGATCGATGCGCCTATCGGCCGTCACGGTCAACAGCGCCAGCGCATGGCGGTGATGGAAGGCGGCAAGCAGGCGGTCAGTCATTACCGTGTGCTGGAGCGCTTCCGTTCCCATACCCATGTGCGGGTCAAGCTGGAAACCGGCCGCACTCACCAGATCCGCGTGCACATGGCGCACATCAACTATCCGTTGGTCGGCGACCCAGCCTACGGTGGTCGTTTCCGCATTCCGCCGGCAGCCAGCCTGACCATGGTCGACTCGCTCAAAACGTTCCCGCGTCAGGCGCTTCATGCCCGCTTCCTGGAGCTGGATCACCCGACGACCGGCAAGCGCATGAGCTGGGAATCGCCACTGCCCGACGACTTCGTCTGGCTGCTGTCGTTGCTCAAGCAGGACCGCGAGGCGTTCATCGGGTGAACGACTGGCTGATTCCCGACTGGCCCGCGCCTGCATCGATCAAATCGTGCGTGACCACGCGTTCCGGTGGGCTTAGCCTTCCCCCGTTCGACAGCTTCAATCTGGGGGATCATGTCGATGATCGTCCGGAGGCGGTTGCCAGCAATCGCCTGCTGCTGACTTCCCGGCTCCGGGTCCAGCCCGCCTGGCTACGTCAGGTGCACGGTGTGGCGGTTGCCCACGCCGATCCGACGGTGGTTGCCGAGGCCGACGCCAGCTGGACCGACACACCCGGTATTGCCTGCACCATCATGACCGCCGACTGCCTGCCGGCCCTGTTCTGTACGCGGGACGGCAGTCGTGTCGCAGCTGCCCATGCCGGATGGCGCGGGCTGGCGGCCGGAGTGCTGGAAGCTACGGCGGCCAGTCTTCAGGTAGCGCCTGACCAGATAATGGTCTGGCTCGGTCCTGCCATTGGTCAGCAGTCCTTTGAGGTGGGTACCGAAGTGCGCGATACCTTTATGAACACTCATCCCGAAACCGCTTCCGCGTTTCTGCCCAGCATGAATGCCGGCCGGTTCATGGCCAACATTTATATGCTGGCGCGTCTGCGTCTGGCCGCTCAAGGCATTACCGCCTTTTATGGGGGCGGTTTCGATACCGTCACCGATCTGCGCTTCTTTTCCTATCGTCGTAGCGCCCGCACCGGCCGCTTCGCCTCGCTGATCTGGATCGAACACGCCTGATTACCGGCTATCCGCGCAAGGCCAGCTAGGCTTTCCTGACCATTGGCCTGACTTGTATCAATCGAACCAAGCTTGAAACCCGCAGAATCGGCCGCATCTACAGGGCTATCCAGCAGGTTTTCGTTATAGGTGTGTTCATTGCTCCGGCCTGCATTGAAAGGAAGGTGACTAATGCGTATCGATAGATTGACCAGCAAGTTGCAATTAGCGTTATCCGATTCCCAATCGCTTGCCGTTGGCCTCGATCACCCGGCCATCGAGCCTGCGCACTTGATGCAGGCGTTGCTTGAACAGCAGGGCGGTTCGATCAAGCCCTTGCTGCTGCAAGTGGGTTTCGACATCAACAGCCTGCGCAAGGAGTTGAGCAAAGAGCTCGACCAGCTGCCGAAAATTCAGAACCCCACCGGCGACGTCAACATGTCGCAGGATCTGGCGCGCTTGCTCAACCAGGCCGACCGTCTGGCGCAGCAGAAGGGTGACCAATTCATTTCCAGCGAGCTGGTGCTGCTCGCTGCGATGGACGAGAACAGCAAGATCGGCAAGTTGCTGCTCGGCCAGGGCGTCAGCAAGAAAGCACTGGAAAACGCCATCAACAACCTGCGCGGTGGCGATGCGGTCAACGACCCCAATGCTGAAGAGTCCCGCCAGGCGCTGGACAAATACACCGTCGACCTCACCAAGCGTGCGGAAGAGGGCAAGCTCGACCCGGTGATCGGTCGCGATGACGAGATTCGTCGCACCATCCAGGTCCTGCAGCGCCGCACCAAGAACAACCCGGTTCTGATTGGCGAGCCAGGCGTGGGCAAGACCGCCATCGCCGAAGGTCTGGCGCAGCGCATCATCAATGGCGAAGTGCCGGACGGCCTGCGCGGCAAGCGCTTGTTGTCGCTGGATATGGGCGCGCTGATTGCCGGTGCCAAATATCGAGGGGAGTTCGAAGAGCGCCTGAAATCGCTGCTCAATGAACTGGGCAAGCAGGAAGGGCAGATCATTCTGTTCATCGACGAGCTGCACACCATGGTCGGCGCCGGCAAAGGCGAAGGCTCCATGGATGCGGGCAACATGCTCAAGCCGGCGCTGGCCCGAGGCGAGCTGCACTGCGTCGGTGCCACCACGCTCAATGAGTACCGCCAATATATAGAGAAGGATGCGGCGCTGGAGCGACGCTTCCAGAAAGTCCTGGTGGACGAGCCGAGCGAGGAAGACACCATTGCGATCCTGCGTGGCCTCAAGGAACGCTATGAGGTTCACCATAAGGTCGCCATCACCGACGGCGCGATCATCGCGGCGGCCAAGCTCAGCCACCGCTATATCACCGACCGCCAGCTGCCGGACAAGGCCATCGACCTGATCGACGAAGCCGCCAGCCGCATCCGTATGGAAATCGATTCCAAGCCGGAAGTGCTGGATCGTCTTGAGCGCCGCCTGATTCAACTGAAGGTCGAGTCCCAGGCGCTGAAGAAAGAGAAAGACGATGCTGCGATCAAGCGCCTGGAAAAACTCCAGGTCGAGATTGAGCGGCTGGAACTGGAATATGCCGATCTGGAAGAGATCTGGACCTCTGAGAAAGCCGAGGTCACCGGCTCTGCGCAGATCCAGCAAAAGATCGAGCAGTCTCGTCAGGAGCTGGAAGCCGCGCGGCGTCGTGGCGATCTGAACCGCATGGCCGAGTTGCAGTACGGGATCATCCCGGACCTGGAACGTAGCCTGCAGATGGTCGACCAGCACGGCAAGCCCGAGAATCAGCTGTTGCGCAACAAGGTGACCGAAGAAGAAATCGCCGAAGTGGTCTCCAAGTGGACCGGTATTCCGGTTTCCAAGATGCTCGAAGGCGAGCGCGAAAAGCTGCTGAAGATGGAAAGCCTGCTGCATCAGCGCGTTATTGGTCAGGATGAAGCAGTGGTTGCAGTGGCCAATGCCGTGCGCCGGTCCCGTGCCGGCTTGTCCGACCCGAATCGCCCAAGCGGCTCGTTCATGTTCCTCGGCCCGACCGGCGTCGGCAAGACCGAACTGTGCAAGGCGCTGGCCGAGTTCCTGTTCGATACCGAGGAAGCGATGGTCCGTATCGACATGTCCGAGTTCATGGAGAAACATTCCGTGGCGCGGCTGATCGGTGCGCCGCCGGGCTACGTCGGCTATGAAGAGGGCGGTTACCTGACCGAAGCGGTGCGTCGCAAGCCGTACTCGGTGATCCTGCTCGATGAGGTAGAGAAGGCGCATCCGGACGTGTTCAACATTCTGCTGCAGGTGCTGGAAGACGGCCGCCTGACCGACAGCCATGGCCGCACGGTGGATTTCCGCAATACCGTGATCGTCATGACGTCGAACCTGGGTTCGGCACAGATCCAGGAATTGGTCGGCGACCGCGAGGCGCAGCGTGCTGCGGTGATGGATGCGGTCGGCTCTCATTTCCGTCCGGAATTCGTCAACCGGATCGACGAAGTGGTGATCTTCGAACCTCTGGCTCGTGATCAGATCGCCGGTATTACCGAGATCCAGCTGGGGCGCCTGCGCAGCCGTCTGGCCGAGCGCGAGCTGTCGCTGACCCTCAGCCCCGAAGCAATGGACAAGCTGATTGCCGTCGGCTACGACCCGGTCTATGGCGCACGGCCGTTAAAGCGCGCCATACAGCGCTGGATCGAGAACCCGTTGGCGCAGCTGATCCTGTCGGGCAGCTTCGTGGCAGGCTCCAGCATCACCGGCTCGGTGAGTGACGACGAGATCGTGTTTGCCTGATTTCGCCCTGCTATATGGACGCCAGCGAAGGGCTCCCCGATGGGAGCCCTTTTTTATGGAGCAGCCGTGCTGAAAAACCGAAGCGGGGAGGCGATCTGAAAAAAAATCGCAAATCATTGTCTTCAAAGCAATTTAGAGGGTTGACAGGGGTTTTTAAAATTGTAGAATAGCGCGCCTCAGAGACGTGAACGCAACGATACAAACGCGGCGTAAACGACGAAGAGATTGAAATTGAACGGTTAACAGCAGGTCAGTTTCAATGCGGTAAGTTGTAAAGTTGAATCTGAAATCGATAGTTCCGCGATAGCTCAGTTGGTAGAGCAAGTGACTGTTAATCACTGGGTCCCTGGTTCGAGTCCAGGTCGTGGAGCCAGATTTCGATAGATTCGCTGTTTCAGTCGGGGTATAGCGCAGTCCGGTAGCGCGCCTGCTTTGGGAGCAGGATGTCAGGAGTTCGAATCCCCTTACCCCGACCATTTTTGGGTCGTTAGCTCAGTTGGTAGAGCAGTTGGCTTTTAACCAATTGGTCGTAGGTTCGAATCCCACACGACCCACCATTTTTGGCTAGTTTGTATCTGGCCGGATCTTAGGGAGTGATGCATAACAGCGTCATCCAGATAAAAAGCGCCTTTAATTAGGTGCTTTTTAGCATCATCGGGGTATAGCGCAGTCCGGTAGCGCGCCTGCTTTGGGAGCAGGATGTCAGGAGTTCGAATCCCCTTACCCCGACCATTTTCGCCTGGCTGTTTCAGGGTTGAAAATCAAGGATTCAAAATCAGTTGTTTTGAATCCAACAAAAAGGCGTCCTTCGGGACGCCTTTTTTGTTTTCAAGCTCTGTAGGAGCGGACTTGTCCGCGAAGAGGCCGGTCCAGACGCAAGAGACAAGGCGCCTGACACGACGCCTCCGCTCCTACCACATCCTTATAAACTCAGTGCAACTTCATCCGCGGCTCAGTCCCCTTACCGATCCGGCTGCCCAGCATCAGCATCAACGTTCTGAACGTGCCATACAGCGCCATCTGGTGCATGCGATACAGCGAGATGTAAAACATCCGCGCCAGCCAGCCCTCCAGCATCACACTGCCCATCAGGCTGCCCATGAGGTTACCGACTGCCGAGAAGCTCGACAGCGAGATCAGCGAGCCGTAGTCCTTGTAGGTGTATTCCGGCAGCGCCTTGCCTTCGATTCTGTAGCGCAGCGATTTGACCAGTAACGAAGCCTGCTGATGCGCCGCCTGGGCACGCGGTGGCACATTGCGGTCGCTGCCTTTCTGCGGGCACGCGGCGCAGTCCCCGAAAGCGAAAATGTTCTCGTCGCGCGTCGTCTGCAAGGTAGGCAGCACTTGCAGCTGATTGATGCGGTTGCTTTCCAGACCCGCCAGTTCATGCAGGAAACCCGGTGCACGGATGCCGGCAGCCCAGACTTTCAACGTCGCGGGGATGAATTGCCCGCTGGCCGTTTTCAAGCCTTCGGCGGTCACTTCGCTGACGGCCGAGTTGGTCAGGACCGTCACGCCCAATTTCTCCAGGGTCTTGTGTACCGGGCCACCGATTCGCTCGGGCAAGGCCGGCAATACCCGCGGGCCAGCCTCGATCACAGTGATGCGCAGGTTTTCCGGCTTGAGCTGGCCCAGGCCGTAGGCCGCCAGTTCGTGCGCCGCGTTGTGCAGTTCTGCCGCCAGCTCCACGCCGGTCGCTCCCGCACCGACGATGGCCACGGTGATTTCCTGGGTGCCGTCGCTCTCGCCGGCATGCGCGCGCAGGTAGTGATTGAGCAGCAACTGGTGAAACCGCTCGGCCTGCTTGCGGCTATCCAGGAACAAGCAGTGCTCGGCCGCGCCCTGCGTGCCGAAATCATTGGTGGTGCTGCCAACGGCCAACACCAGCGAGTCATAGTTCAGACTCCGCTCTGGAACCAGCTCGGCGCCCTGTTCGTCGAGGGTCGCGGCCAGATGGATCTGCTTGCTTTCGCGGTCCAGGCCGGTCATACGCCCCAACTGGAACTGAAAGTGGTTCCACTTGGCCTGGGCTACATAGTTCAGCTCATCCTCGTACGAGTTGAGCGAGCCGGCGGCCACCTCGTGCAGCAGCGGTTTCCAGATGTGGGTGAGGTTGGCGTCGACCAGCGTAACGCTGGCCGTGCCTTTTTTGCCCAGGGTCTTACCCAGACGGGTAGCCAGCTCCAGACCGCCGGCGCCTCCGCCAACGATGACAATGCGATGAGTCATTAGGATTTCTCGAAAGGTTAAAGGAATTCGTAAGCCCGATCTTCGCGAGCGCAAGGCAGCTCATAGCGTCAGATGGCTCAATAAACGGCTCAACAGGCCCAGGCCGGCCACCACGACAATCAGCAGCACAAGAAGCAGCCAGGGCCGGAAGGGGCGGCGCTCGACTTGATGCTGGGGGGCTCGAAGGTACTCTTCGACACGCCTTTGGTCGTCGGGGTTCAGGCGGCTGCTCATTTTAGCCTCTTGATGAACCGAGATGTGACTGGGCACCGTCCTGCGTAACGTCAGACAGCGGCTCGACCTGCAAGCCGTCGTCCAGTCGGATGATCCCGCTTTGTATCACTCGCGCAGTGATTCCGCCATGGCCGCGTACCGCCTGAAAGGTCCCGTGGCCGAGGCGTTGCTCGAGTTTGGCGCAGGGTTGGCACCAGCCGGTGGTTTCGAAGATGGCCTGGCCGATCCGGAAACGCCGGCCCTTGAGGCTGAACAGATTGATGCCGCTGATCACCAGGTTGCGTCGCAGGTCCTGCGGCAGTATGGGCTGTTCGGCACTGCGGCCCAGGATAGAGCCGACCACTGCCAGATGCTCCCACTGAATCAGCGTGACCTGCCGTGCATTGCGCGGGCCGGGGCGGGCGTGATCGCCGGTCAGCCCCGCTTCACGCCGGGCCTCCACGGCCTCCAGCTCGATCATCTCGGCCCGTGATACCGGGCGTACACCGATCCAGCGCACGCGACCTTGCTGCGGCACGTCGGCCAGCAATTCTTGCAGCGGGCTCATAAACTGATTCCAACATCAAAGACCACACTGCGGCCCAGGTTGGTCCGCAGGAAATCCGGAGCGTCCGGGTGCGCGAACAATACCCGAGCGAAGGTCGGCCCGACCAGTGACAACGAGCGCCAGCCCTGGCGCAGATATTCTGTTGGAGGCGGGAAGTGGCTGTTGAGGTCCAGCACTTCGCGTTTCAGACTGGCGAAGGCGATGATGTCCAATTCACCCAGGTCCAGACCACGTTCCTGGTAGTTATGGGCTTTTTTGCGCAGAGTCGGGGCGAGCCGGCGCAGCAGTTCGGCCGCAGGTATCCGCTTGGGCTTGGCTTCACGGCGTACCAGCTGGCTGAGGGAGAACGCGCTGCGTCGGCGTTCCAACTCTTCGCGCCACTCATCGTTCAGACGTCGGCCTTCGTCCAGGACAAAGAACACTTCGAAACAGGCATCGCGAAACAGCACGTCCGGCGGTTCCTGCCCCGCGGATGTGAAGTCCTCATTGCGATGGGCTATGTTGAGGCCTTGCAACAGGCGTTGGCAAACCCAGCGCTCGCGTTCCCACTTCCGCGCGTTGGAAAGAAAGGTGTTGGCTTGTTCGGCCTGGATCGTCAGCAGGCGCAGGTAGTCTGAATCGTCCATGTGCCCAAGCTTAGCGTCACGGACGCCTCGACTGAAAGAGTGATCTGAAGGGGTGGACTGGCTTTTTCATCGATGTAGTCTGTCCTCCGGCCATCGCGTCCGAACCCGGCAACGCATTTCTCGCCCAGGCCGGGCGTCAAACGCGCCAATACTCTTGAGGATACGTCTTTGAAACTCCTGCCCATCCTGCTCCTGGCCTTGCTGCCGCTGACTGCCCACGCTCTGGAAGCCGGCGACCGCCTTACGCCGTGGACGCTGCTCGATCAATACGATCAGCCTTACACCCTCGACGGTCAGGCCCAGACACTGCTGGTGGCCCGCAGCATGGAGGCCGCGAAGCTGGTCAACGCAGCGCTGGAAAACAAGCCCAAGGGGTTCCTCGAGTCGCGCCAGACCGTGTTCGTTGCTGACATCCAGAAAATGCCGGCGTTGATTGCCCGGATGTTCGCAATCCCCAAGATGCGGGACTATTCGTACCGGGTGATGCTGGACCGCGAAGCACGCATCGTACCGCAATACGCCGGTGACGAAGATAAAGTGCTGTGGTTGCAGTTGCGCGACGGGCAACTGGTCAGCCGGCAGCAGTTCAGCAGTGCCGAGCCATTGCGCGCCGCCCTCGAACGGCCATGATCGGCGCACAGGTACTGACCGCAGGCACCCAGACCCTGGGCTGGCTACTGTATGTGCCTGTGCTGGGTTGGGCGATCTGGCGTTCGCCCTGGGTCGAATTGTGCAGCGACCGCCGCCGGCAGCACCTGCTACTGGGCACGGTATTCGCGCTGTTGTTGCTGTGGCTGGTGCGGCGCGACTTCGACACCGGCGTTGCCTACCACTTCATCGGCATGACCGCCGTGACCTTGCTGTTGGACTGGCCGCTGGCGCTGGTTGGAGGGTTCACGGCGCAACTGGCATTGGTCGCTTCGGGGCGGCAGGATCTGGCGGCATTGGGTGTCAACGGCGTGCTGTTCGTGGCGCTGCCGGTGCTGGTGACGGAAGTCTGCGCCATTCTGGTCGAGCGAGCGCAACCCAAAAGCCCCTTTGTATACATCTTTTGCTCCGGATTTCTCGCGGCAGCTGTCGCGGCGCTGCTGAGCCTCACGTTGGCGCTGAGCGTGCTGAAGATGGAGGGGATTTTCGAGATGCCGTACTGGCTGAGCGATTACGTCGGTTACCTGTGGCTGCTGGTTTTTCCCGAAGCATTCATCAACGGCATGGTGATCAGCGCCTTGGTGGTCTTCAGCCCCGAATGGCTGGAAACCTTCAACCGCACCCGCTACCTCTCGGCACCGTGGAATGATGATGACAGTTGAAGGTCAGAGGCGTTTGGGTATGCAGGAGCCAGCGGGCGGCGATCCGGCTTGCTGGCGATGAGGCTGGAATAGACGCAGAACATACCTCGCCAGGACTTGCGCTTTCGCGAACAAGCTCGCTCCTGCAGGACGTGTGTTTGTTTAATGCCCGCGCGGCGGCTGGTCGAAATCACCCGAAAACAGCTCGTCTTCGGCATCAGGGCTGACTGGAATCGCATGTTCTTCGGCAGCCCACGCCCCCAGATCAATCAGCTTGCAACGGTCCGAACAGAACGGCCGGGCAGGGCTGGCAGCGCTCCACTCCACCGGGGCTCCGCAGGTAGGGCATTGGACGGTTATTGGTTGGCTCATGGTCGGCCTCCACTCAAAGTTAGATAAAAATGATGCAGCCGCTCGACTTCGCGCTTGAGCCAGGCGTGGTCGCGGTCATTGACCAGCACGTCGTCGGCATGACTGAGCCGATCTTCACGCAGCGCCTGGGCCTTGAGGATCGCCTCGACCTGTTCCTGGCTGGAGCCGTCGCGCAGCATGGTGCGTTCGATTTGCAGGGTCTGCGGCGCATCGATCACCAGCACACGCTGCACCGTACTGTAGTGGCCGGACTCGATCAGCAGCGGTGAGACCAGAATCGCGTAAGGCGATTGCGCACGAGCCAGATGCTCTGCGATTTCCAGCCTGACCAGCGGATGCAGCAAGGCCTCCAGCCACAGCCGTTGATCGGTATTGGCGAAGATCCGCTTGCGCAGTGCGCTGCGGTCCAGCTCGCCACTGGCCTGCAGAACCTCAGAGCCGAAATGCTCGACGATGCGGGCCAGCGCCGGACGGCCAGGCTCGACCACCCAGCGCGCGGCGTGGTCTGCGTCTACGGTATGGATTCCCAGATCGGCAAAACATCGCGCCGCAGCGCTCTTGCCGCTGCCGATGCCGCCCGTAAGGCCAAGAATCCAGGGTGTTGAAGCGGCTTGGGTCATCTGAAACCGGCAAATTGCAAATAGGAGTCGGTTATTTGACCACCCCAGAGCAAAGCGATCCAGCCTGCGATTGCCAGATAGGGTCCGAACGGGATTGGCGTACCCGCCTCAACCCTGCGCACCCGCAGCATGATCACGCCCAGAACGGCCCCCACCAGTGACGACATCAGAATCGTCAGCGGCAGGATCTGCCAGCCACCCCAGGCGCCCAGCATGGCCAGCAGTTTGAAGTCGCCGTAGCCCATGCCTTCCTTGCCGGTCACCAGCTTGAACAGCCAGAACACCGACCACAGCAGCAGATAACCGGCGACTGCGCCCCACAACGCGTCGCTGAGCGACGTGAACAGCCCGTAGGAATTGACGATCAGGCCCAGCCACAGCAAAGGCATGACCAGCGAATCCGGCAGCAGCTGGTGATCCACGTCGATCATGCTCATCGCCAGCAGACCCCAGGTCAGCACCAGCATTGCCGCGGTCTGCCAGCCATAGCCGAAATGCCAGGCGACGTAAGCCGAGAGCACGCCACACGCCAGCTCCACCAGCGGATAGCGTTTGCTGATCGAGGCGTTGCAGTGGGCGCAGCGGCCACCGAGCATCAGGTAACTGATCACCGGCAGGTTTTGCCAGGCTCGGATCGGTTGATTGCAGTGCGGGCAGCTGGAGTGAGGCAGTATCAGGTCGAACCGCGGTGCTGGAGGTTCGGCGGGCAGGCCGAGCATTTCCCGGGATTGAGTTTTCCAGTCGCGTTCCATCATTTTCGGCAAGCGGTAGATCAGCACATTCAGGAAACTGCCGACCAGCAAACCCAGTACGCCGCAGGAAATAATCAAGGCCAGCGGGTACAGGGCCAAAAAATCGAGTAAAGGCATGTCAGACGACGTTTCCGAGTTGGAAGATGGGCAAATACATGGCGATGACCAAGCCGCCGACCACGACACCCAGCACGGCCATGATCATCGGTTCCATCAGGCTGGTGAGGCTGTCGACCATATTGTCCACTTCGGCCTCGTAGTAGCTGGCGACCTTGTCGAGCATGTTGTCCAAAGCGCCGGATTCCTCGCCGATGGCAGTCATCTGGATTGCCAGGCTCGGAAACACCTGGGTAGAGCGCATGGAGAAATTGAGCTGCATGCCGGTTGAAACATCTTGCTTGATCTTCATTACGGCATTCTTGAACACCACGTTGCCTGTGGCACCTGCAACCGAGTCCAATGCTTCGACCAACGGCACACCGGCCGCAAACGTCGTCGCGAGGGTGCGGGCGTAACGGGCGACCGATGATTTGTAGATCAAAGGGCCGATGATCGGCACTTTCAGCAGAAAGCGGTCGATGCTGTCGCGGAATTTCTGCGATTGTTTATAGGCGCGTTTGAACATGAAGAATCCGGCAACGAACAGGCCGATGATCGCCAGCCACCACTGCTGAACCACGTTGCTGAGTCCTATAACCATCAGGGTAAATGCCGGCAGTTCGGCGCCAAATCCTGCGAAAACCGACTGGAATTGCGGGACGACCTTGACCAGCAGAATACCCGACACGATGATTGCCACAACCAGAACCGCGATGGGATACGTCATCGCCTTTTTGATCTTGGCCTTGAGCGCTTCGGTCTTTTCCTTATAGGTCGCGACCCGGTCCAGCAGGCTTTCCAATGCACCGGCCTGTTCACCGGCATCCACCAGATTGCAAAACAGCTCATCAAAGTATTCGGGCTTCTGCCGCAGTGCCGTCGCAAAACTGTTACCCGCCGAGACTTCCTGTTTCAGGGAGTCCACCAGTGCGCGCATGTTCGGGTTTTCGGCACCTTCGCTGATGATGTCGAATGACTGCAGCAGCGGCACGCCGGCCTTCATCATGGTCGCCATCTGCCGGGAGAAAAAAGCGATATCCAGCGGCTTGATCTTCTTGCCCTTGCTGAACAGCGACGTGGATTTTTTGCGCACCTTGGTCGGGTTGATGCCCTGTTTGCGCAGTTGCGCCCTGATGAGCGGCAGACTGTGACCGCTCAACTCGCCGCTGACCTTGGTGCCTTTACGATCCACGCCTTCCCAGGTGTAGACGATGACTTTGGGTGCCTTAGTGGCCATGCTCAATCCTTGGTCACGCGGTTGACTTCTTCCAGGCTGGTGATGCCCTGCATGGCCTTGTGCAGGCCGGAGGTGCGCAGGTCATTGAAGCCGTCCTTGCGCATCTGGACGGAGATATCCAGCGAGTTGCCTTCCTCCATGATGATGCGTTCCAGCTCCGGCGTCTTCTTGACCACCTCATAAATGCCGACGCGACCCCGATAGCCGCCGTTGCAATGATCACAGCCTACCGGGCCGTAGATCTTGAACTTGCCGATCTCCGCTTCCGGAAAGCCTTCCTTGAGCAGCGTGTCGTGGGGAATGTCGACTTCCTTCTTGCAGTGCGGACACAGCTTGCGCGCCAGCCGCTGGGCAATGATCAGGTTGATGGCGGTAGCGATATTGAAGGCCGCTACGCCCATGTGATGCAGGCGCGTCAGGGTTTCGGCGGCGCTGTTGGTGTGCAGCGTGGAAAGCACCATGTGACCGGTCTGCGAGGCCTTGATAGCGATTTCGGCGGTTTCCAGGTCGCGAATCTCGCCGACCATGATCACGTCCGGGTCCTGGCGCAGAAACGCTCGCAGTGCCTGGGAAAAGTCCATGCCCTGGCGCGGATTGACGTTGACCTGATTGATGCCTTCCAGGTTGATCTCGACCGGATCTTCGGCGGTGGAAATGTTGATATCCACGGTGTTCAGGATATTCAGACCGGTATACAGGGAAACGGTTTTACCTGAGCCGGTCGGCCCGGTGACCAGAATCATGCCTTGCGGTTGCTTCAGCGCTTCCAAATACAGCGCTTTCTGATCCGGCTCGTAACCTAGCGCGTCGATGCCCATCTGCGCACTGGTCGGGTCGAGAATACGCATCACGATTTTCTCGCCCCACAGCGTCGGCAGGGTGTTCATCCGGAAGTCGATGGCTTTGTTCTTGGAGACCCGCAGCTTGACCCGGCCGTCCTGAGGCTTGCGCCGCTCGGAGATGTCCAGGCTGGCCATGACTTTCAGGCGCGCGGCAATCCGGCTTGCCAGGTGAATCGGCGGCCGGGCGACTTCATGCAGGATGCCGTCGGTGCGCAGGCGCACCCGGAAAATCTTCTCGTAGGGCTCGAAATGCAAGTCCGAAGAGCCGAGGCGAATGGCGTCCATCAGCATCTTGTTGACGAAACGCACGACTGGAGCGTCGTCGGCATCGCTTTGCCCGCTAAGGGAGGTTTCCTTTTGCGGCCCATCAATGGCTTCGATTTCCAGGCCCAGATCGACGTCGGCCAGGTTGCCCATCCCATTGTCGGTGTCGAAGAACTTGTCGATGGCGTTGGTGAGTTTGTCGTCCTCGACCAGAATCGCTTCAGTGGTCAGGCCGGTGCTGAACTGGATATCGGTCACGGCCTGGTGGTTGGTCGGGTCGGATATGCCGATGAACAGCTTGTTGCCTCGACGCCACAAGGGCAGCGCATGGTGCTGGCGCGCGAGCTTCTCGCTGATCAAGCCCTTGGGTTGGCTTTCCTTGTCGAGGGTGGCCAGGTCCATGAACGGGATACCGAACTGGTCGGAAGCCATCTCGGCCAGCGTCAGACTTTTGACCAGCTGGTTCTGGACCAGATGAGTGATCAGCGAAATCTTGTCGCGGCGTGCTTGCTGGAGGGCTTGCTGCGCGGCTTTCTCAGTGAGTAATTCGGCCAAGACCAATTGTTTGGCCAAACCGGTGAGGACAACATCAGTCATAAAACCACCAGACACAGACAGTGTGAGGGTTATAACGCAGTCGGCGGGTGGTGCCAAATGGTGGAGGGGGATGTGACGAAAATTGTCAGTTTCTGTTGATTTCCGAGGGTGATTGGGTCGGCAGAAACGCGGTTTTGGTCAGCAACAGTTCAGGAAGGCGGGTTGGCACGACGCGTGCTATTACCTTCTCAAGGCACCACTAATTGACGCCTCGGAGAAGTAGATATGAACGCACAAAAAGGTTTTACGCTGATCGAGCTGATGATCGTGGTTGCGATCATCGGTATTTTGGCGGCGGTAGCAATCCCTCAGTACAACTCCTACACCATGAAGGCCCGCTATTCCGAGGTTATCTCGGTTGCCAATGGGTATCAGGCCGCTGTAGCTGCGTGTGTTCAGGAGCTTGGCGGCCGTGTCGGTTGCAACTCCGGCACGAACGGTATTCCTGCTACTCAAGCTACTACTCACGTTGCGTCAGTAGCTGTAGCGGATGGGGTAGTTACTGTTGTTCCAACGGCAACTACCAGCGCTGCAGCCACCTACGTAGTTACTCCTGTTCCAGGCGTTGGTGCTCTGACCTGGACTCAAAGTGGCGGATGCCTCACATCGACTCCAGCCCTTTGCAGGTAATGACGTTCTGGATGTGCCCGGTTTGCCAGCTAAAATGATTGCGCAATAAGGTTTAGCCGGAATAGCTCAGCCCGGTAGAGCAGCGCACTCGTAACGCGAAGGTCGCAGGTTCGATTCCTGTTTCCGGCACCAGAAAACGAAAAGCCCGATCACATCACGGATCGGGCTTTTTCGTTTCTGTCGTTTGAGCCTGTAAGGCAAAACCCGCCTTCATACATCTTCAGCAGGATTTCCCCAGGCTCATCCGAGTTATCTCACCACTTGATCAACCCGTGGCTGCTTGCGAAACCGGCGGCGGATCACGATGATTACCGCCAGCACAAGCAGCGCGAAAACGCCGAAGAAGATCGCGTTGAACACCGGGAAGGGTTCGTCGCGGCTGCTGGTCATCTGGATTTCGGTCACGTTGGGGAACATCGAGAGGATTGTGATGCGCCAGCCGTAGTAACGAATCAGGGCCAACTGGTTGGCGTCGCGGGAATAGCCCTGGGCCTTGGCCTGGATATCCGCCGAGTCGAACTTGAAGTACCACGGGAAGCTCCAGGCGGTGTCCTCGTTGCGGTAAACCACGACCTTCTTGGTGTCCGGGTGTTCGGTGTTGATGAAATACACGTCGCGGGTCGGGCCGTCGGCCGGGTTTTCGGCGTTGACCACGCCGTCAGCGTCCATTCGTTTTACTTCCACGCCAGTGATCATCACGACATCATGACGCGGCAGGACGTAGTAAAGGCTCAAAGCGCCGATCCCCAGTGCAACCAGTACCACAAGCCAAATCGACCTTCTAAGCCACTTCATGTCATTGTCCCCTATCGAAAAAATTGCGTGACTTTGCCCTAAACCGAACACATTGAAGCAAAACAGTTATTACAAAATTCGACAAGGCCCGTTCAGAGCGCCTCGTCCCCCGGAGATCTACATGATTTGGTTCCTTGAAGGGCAGTCCAGCCAGCGCGAAGTCATCATGGGTGCGCGCGAAACATTACCGGCATCAGTGAAGATCATTGCCTCCCACCGCCATGACCGTCTGGAAATCACCGGGCAGGCGGATCAGGCGTTGCAGGAACCGGCCGCGAACGAGGAGCGTATCGACTGGGTCATCGATACGGCACGAAGTCTAGGCGTAAAAGTCGTCGTGGCCGGGCGGATCGGCAGCTTTTATGAGACCCATCGCGACCGCTTCGTCGCGCAGGATCTGGATCTGGTAACCGGTGGCACCTCCATGCAAACCTTTCTGGAGGTGGATGACAAAAGTCGATTCACCGCAGCCGCCCAGGCAGCGGGCCTGGCCTGCATCCCTGGCATTACCGCGAATGACGCGGAGCAGTTGCAGGCGGCGTACCGGGAACTCAGCAAGACCGGCGAAGTGTGCATCAAGCCTACAGTCGGGATTTTCGGCCACGGATTCTGGCGCTTCAAGGACGATGTCGACGATTTCCGCTGCTTCGCCAACCCGGACGCCCGCGAGACCACTTTCGAGGCGTACTTCAACGCCTATCGCAAATCCGAGGCGCGAGCGCCGATGCTGCTCATGCCCTACATGCCGGGCAGCGAATGCTCGGTCGATATGGTCTGTGAGCAGGGTAAAGCGATTGCCTTCGTCGGTCGCCGCAAGCAGGGGACGAATCAGACCTTCGAACGCGACAGCGAGGCGGTCCGTCTCGCCGTCCAGGCGGCCGAGCATTTCGGCTGCGACGGTTTGATCAACGTCCAGACCCGCGACGATGCCGACGGCAATCCTCGCCTGCTGGAGATCAACCCGCGCTACTCGGGCGGCATCGGCTACACCCGAGAAACCGGGGTCAATCTGCCCGGCATATTTGCGGCCCGCCGCCTGGGAATGAAAGAACCGGAAACACATTGGCAGGAGAATATTAGAGTCAAGGCCATCACCGTCGCTGTACGGGCCTCGGTTTGATCAGGATAATAGTTTTTTGCTATTACTTATCGCTCTAATCATGGAGGATCGAGCATGAAGGTGCTGGCACCGGGTGCAAACGTCGCGTTGGCCAATTCCGATTGCACCTGGAATCTGGAAACCGGCAGGAGATCGGTTTTCGGAGAGTACGGCGCCGTTGCGTTGCTGCCGGTCAATGAGAAGCGCCAGCCCATGGGTGAGCCTGCGTTGCTCCATCAGGAACAAAGCTGGATGGCGTGGAGCGGAGGCCCCGAGAACGTGGGCTGTTCGCTGCAGCTCAGCCGTCTGCCAGCCGGCAGTGACCGCGTGTTGTTGTTGGTCTATGTGTTCGCCGCAATGGGGCCTGTGAGGGAAATGGGCAGCCTGCATCTACAGGTGGACGCGGATATCGAGCACCGGGTGAACCTGCAGGACAACGGCGAAGCGGCGATCATCATCGGCGAGTTCTACAAGCGCAACGAGCAATGGAAGTTTCGTGCCTTGAGCGAAGGCTCGGCCTACGGGCTGTCGGCGTTCGGACGCAAGATCGGGCTTGAGGTGGACGACCGGCACCCGCGCCGCCCGTCCGGTGGTTCGGGTGGTGGTCCGCGTCATGAGTCTGCGACCGGTACGGCCTTCGTGGTCGGACCGGGGCACGTGATGACCTGCGCCCATGTCATCGAAGACATGAACGTGCTGCACATCACCTCCCTGGAAGGCCGTTACAAGGTCGAGCCGGTGGTGGTGGACCGGCGCAACGATATCGCGCTTTTGCGGGTGCAGGGTGCATCGCCGCTGCGGCCGTTGACCTTCCGCGATGGCGAGGGTTGCGAGCCGGGCGATACGGTGGTGGTGCTGGGCTATCCGCTGGCGTCGATTTCCGGCGGTGGGTTGCAGGTCACACAGGGCGGAATCTCGGGGCTGTTCGGTTTGCACAGCGACGCGAGCCTGTTTCAGTTCACGGCGCCCATCCAGCCCGGTTCCAGCGGCAGCCCGCTGTTCGATCACGGCGGGGCGGTCATAGGGATGGTGACCTCCACCGTGCCGGACGGGCAAAACATGAATTTCGCGGTGAAATCCGCGCTGCTTTTGTCTTTTCTACAGGCCTGCCGCGTCGATGCGTCCCGCGCCCGTGTAGAAAAGTCGTATACCACTACAGAAATCAGTCGCTCTGCACAGGCATCGCTCTGGCTCGTCGAAGCCTCTCGGGAGTGATGCCGGTCCCCCTTTTTCTGGGGCGGCAGGCGTCAGGGGCATCGGCCCCGTTAAATCAGGAATTGAATGATGGACAGCAGCACAGCTCTTTCCAAACCTGCAACGCTTAGTGCTGATCTGCTTCGTGGGCGCCTGGACGTAATGGTCGACGCTTCCACCATTGCTCCGGACTCGTTGTTCGGCTTCGCCGAGCGCCGCAATCCCAAGCGTGCCTTTCTGTTCGTATCCCGGGTACTGGGGCGGCACATTCCTGTGCGCCCCAGCGTAATGCTCAAGAGTTTCGAAGACCTGGCGCACAAGATCCCCGCCGATCTGCCTGGCCCGGTGCTGGTCATCGGCATGGCGGAAACGGCAGTGGGCCTCGGCGCCGGCGTGCATCGGGCCTACAGCCGGACGCGCCCGGACGCCCTTTATCTGGTGAGCACTCGCCACCCGACCGGCACCGAGCTGTTCGCTCGTTTCGAAGAAGAACACAGCCACGCCAGTGCCCATCTGCTGCACCTGCCGACCGATCCTGCCTTGCGCGAAATGATGCTCAACGCCCGCTCGCTGGTGCTGGTCGATGACGAAGCCTCCACCGGCAAGACCTTCATCAACCTGCACCGCGCGCTGGTCGACGCAGGGCTGAACAAGCTCGAACGCGTCGTGACCTGCGTGCTGACCGATTGGTCGGCAGGCGCGGTCAGCTCCACCATGGGGGCGGTGGCCGAGCAGGTATCGTTGCTGCAGGGTTCGTATTCGTTCGCCGAGGATCTGGCCGCGCCGCTGCCGGAGATGCCGGAAGTGGGTACGGTCGCGGCAGGAGACTGGCCGCTGGTGACCGCCAACGATTGGGGGCGGCTGGGTGTGCGCTCGGTGGTCGATACCCTGGCGCCCGGCTTGCAGGTGGCCAAAGGCGAACGCGTACTCGTGGTCGGCACCAGCGAGTTCGTCTGGCGCCCGTTCCTGCTGGCCGAGCGCCTGGAAAAAGCCGGGGCGGACGTGCACTTCAGTTCCACCAGTCGTTCGCCGATTGCCCTGGGACATGCCATCGGTCATGCGCTGTCTTTTTCCGACAACTATGGGTTGGGCATTCCGAATTTTCTCTACAACGTGCAGCCCGGTCAGTTCGACCGCGTGCTGATCTGTACCGAAACCCCGCGGCAGGCCGTGCCCGCCGAGCTGGTCCAGGCGTTGAACGCTGAGGTCATCTGTGATGAATAACGATCGCCCGCTGATTTTCGTGGACCTCGACGACACGCTGTTCCAGACCGCGCGTAAGACTGCTCCCGATATCGAGAAACATGTCGCGACCGTCGACATCGTGGGTAACCCCAACGGCTACATGACCAACGTGCAACAGTCATTCGCGCGCTGGCTGCTGGCCCATTCCGATGTGGTTCCGGTCACCGCCCGCAGCGTCGAGGCGTTCAGCCGGGTCAAACTGCCGTTCACCGCAGGCGCCATCTGTTCCCACGGCGGGGTGATGCTCGATGCGACAGGGCGTCTGGACCGCGACTGGAACGAGCAGATGACCCAGACCCTGGCGTCGTACCAGACGCGTCTGCACGAACTCAGCGCCACGACCTTGGCAATCGGCCAGGAGCAGGGCGTGTCGCTACGGGGTTGGGTGGTCGAGGAAGCCCGGCTGTTCCACTACGTGGTAACCAAGCACAACGAAAGCGACGACGGCATTCTGGATCGGGTGCTGGCCGAGGTCCGCGCGCGCGGTCTGCTCGATGGCATGCATGTCCACGGCAACGGCAATAACCTGGCTTTCCTGCCCGATGGCCTGGCCAAGCGCTACGCGGTGCAGGAGTGGCTGCGTCGCGACAAGGCGGTCAACGGTGAGCGTCCGGTGCTGGGTTTCGGCGACAGCATCACTGACCTGGGTTTCATGGAGGAGTGCCACTGGTGGGCAACGCCTGCCCGCAGTCAGCTGGCAAAAATGTTCGCAGGTCTGACCCATGAGTCCGGTGCGATCCATGAGTGACGCCGTGCACGGGCTGGACACGGTGGGCAGCGGCAGCTATCTGCCGGATGATGTGCATTTCCTGCTGCGCAGCGTCGATCTGCAGACCACGGGCGTGGAAGAAAAGGAACGCTTGATTCAGAGCGGGCAAAAGCATTACTCGGAGATGATCAGCCAGGAATCGGCCCCCAGCGACGCGCATCAGCGGCTGTTCGAACGGACCCTCGAACAGAACGGCGCGCGGATGGCCGCAGACGTCCAGGCGCTGGCCCAGGCGCTGGTCCGTGAATACCCCGCCGGTGAGATCGTTCTGGTGTCGTTCGTGCGCGCCGGACTGCCGTTGGGGGTTCTGCTGCGTCGGGCGTTGCTGGGTCTGGACCGCAAGGCCGTTCACTATGGCATCAGCGTGATCCGTGATCGAGGGATCGACCCGGTGGCGCTGGAGGCCATCGTCCGGCAGCACGGCGCGCAGAATATCGTGTTTGTCGACGGCTGGACCGGCAAGGGCGCGATCAGCGGTGAAATCAGGCGCAGTCTGGCAAGCGACCCGCGCTTCCCGAAAAACCCGCGACTGGTCGTGCTGGCCGATCCGTGCGGCGCCGCCTGGCTTGCCGCATCGTCGGAAGACTGGGTGATCCCGTCCGGGATCCTGGGGGCGACGGTGTCCGGTCTGGTGTCGCGTTCGATCTGGCCGGCCGACGGCGGCTTGCACGGCTGCATGCTATACGAGCACCTGCGCGGCCAGGACGTGACCCAGGCCTTTATCGAGCGGATCGAACGGCATCGTCGCAGCCTGCCGTCAGTCGCCGACGTCGCGCCATGGACGCCGGGGCAGGGTGAAATGTTGCAAGCCGGGGCGCAGAAGGTGGTCAACGATCTCGCCGCACGTTTCGGTATCACCAACCTCAATCGCGTCAAACCGGGCATCGCCGAAGCGACGCGTGCGGTCATGCGGCGGGTGCCCGACCATGTCCTGGTGCGCAGTACCGCAGACAGCGACGTACAGTTGCTCATGCACCTGACCGAAAAAGCGGGTATCCCGGTCGAAGAGGCCGGCGCTGCCCTGGGGCCCTATCGGGCAGTCACCATCATTCGGAGTCTCAGCTAATGGCCATACTTTCGCCTTATGCTTTGGGGGCAACGCTCTACATGCCTGCTACCCGGGATGACATTCTCGATGTGGTATTCGCAGAGAAACTCCCCGAACTGCGTTCGCTGGTCGTGTGCCTGGAAGACGCTGTAGCACTCATCGACGTAGAAACCGCGCTCTCCAACCTGCGCGATGTCCTGACCCGCATCCACGACCGCGGCGGTCGACCCGCCCAAGGCCCGCTGCTGTTCGTGCGCCCGCGTGATGCGCAGATGGCCCGGATCCTCAACGACTGGCCGCTGATGGCGCACGTCGACGGGTTCGTCGTGCCCAAGCTTTCGCTGAACAGCCTGCCCAGTTGGGAAGCGGCGGTGACCAACCCGGCGCTGGCGCTCATGCCGACGCTGGAGACGCCGGAAGTGTTCAATCCCACCGCAATGGTCGAGCTGGGACAAGCCCTCAAGGCCAATCTCGACGAGCGGATCATCGCGCTGCGCATTGGCGGCAACGATTTGATGGGCTGCCTGGGCCTGCGTCGCCATCCGGCGATGACGCTGTACGGCACGCCCATGGGCTACGTTATCCCGATGCTGGCCGGTGTCATGGGTTCGCAGGGGTTTGCCCTGACCGCGCCGGTCTTCGAGCAGTTGGCAACGCCGGAGATCCTCAAGCAGGAACTGACGCTGGACATCGCCAACGGTCTGGTCGGTAAAACGGCGATCCATCCGTCGCAGATTGGTATCATCCAGAACGCTTTGCGCGTCAGTCTGGAAGACATGAACGCCGCACGGATGATTTTGAACTCTGTCGCACCGGCGGTGTTCAAGTACAACGACGCCATGTGTGAACCGGCCACGCACTACAAATGGGCAACCCACATCATGGAGCGCGCCAAATGGCATGGGGTCCTGCCGACTCCCGCTTCCATCGTGGATGCCAGCATTCGACTTGCTGAGGCAGCTAGCTAAATGATTGAGCCCGATCTGGAAGTCGAAGTCGAACAGCGCCTGCTGGCGGTCTTCGACTTCGATGGGACTTTGACCCATCACGACAGCTTTGTACCCTTTCTCAAATTCGCTTTCGGTCAGCGCCGATTTTCCGTGCGCATGGCCCGGCTGGTGTTGCCGAGCCTGAGCTACCTGGCCCGACGCGTGACCCGCGACGAACTCAAAGGCCGCTTGATCAAGGCCTTTCTGACCGGTGTCGAAGAGCAGTGGGTCAGGCAGAAAGCCGAAGAATTCTGTGAACGCTACTGGTCGCGACTCATGCGGCCGGCGGCGCTGGAATCGGTTGCGGCAGAAATTGATAAAGGTGCGATTGTCACCTTATGTTCAGCATCACCTGAGATGATCCTGCAACCTTTTGCGGATCGCCTGAAAGTCGAGTTGATCGGCACCAATCTGGAGGTGATCGACGGTAAACTCACCGGGTTGATCGAAGGGGCGAATTGCCGCTGCGACTCCAAGGTTGCGCGGCTTGAAGGGGTCTACGGGCCGCTTTCGCAGTTCCGCGTGAGGGCCTGGGGCGACACTCGGGGTGACCACGAATTGCTCGCCGCGGCGCAGGATGCGCACTGGCGACACTTCCATCCGTCATGGCGACGGGGCAGCTATAAAGTGCCGGCCAAAGAGCCCATTAACGCCAAGTTACACATTCCTGATGGCAAAGATGACTCCGCAAGGTAAGGCTGTAACACTTTTATCCGAATTCCGTAGTTCACATGGAGCGAAAAATGGCACTCACTTTGGCAAAAAACCAGACGATTTCCCTCGAGAAAACCGCTGGTACCGGCCTTAAGAAAGTCAGCATGGGCCTGGGATGGGATCCTGAGAAAGCCAGCGGTTTCTTCGGCAAACTATTGGGCGGCGGCGGTGGTGACATCGACCTCGATGCCTCCTGCATCATGCTCGACGCCGACAAGAAGCCGCTGGATCTGGTCTGGTTCCGCCAGCTGCAATCGCGTGATGGTGCCATTCAGCACTCCGGCGACAACCGTACCGGCGAAGGCGCAGGCGACGACGAAACCATCAGCGTCGATCTGGAGCGCCTGCCGGCTACCGTGAAATACCTGGTCTTCACCGTGAACTCGTTCACCGGCCAGAACTTCGAAAAAGTCGCCAACGCCTATTGCCGTATCGTCGATCTGGGCAGCCGCAACGAGTTGGGCCGCTTCGACCTGTCCGAGAAAGGCCAGCACACTGGCGTGGTCATGTCGTACCTGTCGCGCACCGCAAGCGGCTGGGACTTCACCGCTGTCGGTCAGGCCACCAATGGCCGTACCGCTGACGATCTGGTCGACCTGGCCATTGGAGCCGTGCGCGGATGACCCAACTTGTCCCAGGTGCGAACGCGCCGGTAGCGACCGGCCCGTTGACGGTAACGGTCAGTTACTCGCCACTGGCGGGCGCGGACATCGATGTGTCTGCGTTCCTGCTGACCGGCACGGGCAAGGTCCGTGGCGATCACGACATGTGTTTCTACGGCCAGAAGAGCGTGAACGGCGGTGCGGTCCAGCTGACGGAAGCGTCGACCGGTCGTGCAGTGTTCAGCCTTGATCCGAGCCGTCTGGATGCGGTCATCGAGAAAGTCGCGCTGACCGCGACCATCTATGAAAACAAGGCCAGCTTCGACAGCGTGTCGCAGTTGGTCCTGAGCATCACCGGTGGGATCGAAGCGGTCATACCCACCTCGGGCATGAAGGAAACCGCGCTGATTCTGGGTGAGTTCTACCTTCGCCAGGGCGCGTGGAAATTCCGCTGCGTGGCCCAGGGCTTTGCCGGCGGCCTTGAGCCTTTGGCCAAGAACTTTGGCGTGGAAGTGGCCGCGCCCGAAGCGCAGCCTGCTCCTGCTCCTGCTCCTGCTCCTGCTCCTGCTCCTGCTCCTGCTCCTGCTCCTGCTGCACCGGCGCCAACGCCTGCGCCTGCCGTGAAATCGACGGTCAGCCTCAGCAAGATCACGCTGGACAAGACGCGCGCTTCGATCAGCCTGGAAAAAACCAGTGCCGGTTTCGGCGAGATCAGGGTCAACCTGAACTGGAACCGTCGCAGCGAAAACAAGGGTGGCGGCTTCTTCTCCATGAAGAAGAGCAATGCAATCGACCTTGATGTAGGCTGCCTGTTCGAGTTGCAGGACGGCCATAAAGGCGCTGTCCAGGCGCTTGGCAACTCGTTTGGCTCCCTCAATACCGAGCCGTTCATCAAGCTGATGGGCGACGACCGTACCGGTTCGGTGAGTGACGGAGAGTGGCTGCACATCAACGGTGCCCACTGGAACAAGATTCGCCGCATTCTGGTCTACGCCTTCATTTACGAAGGGGCGCCGAACTGGAAGGAAACCGACGGTGTGGTCACCATCCATGCGCCGAGCCAACCGCCTATCGAGGTACGCCTCAATGAGGAGGGTGGTCGCCAGGGCATGTGCGCGATCGCTCTGCTGGAGAACGACAACGGCGCGGTCAAGGTGACCCGTCGCGTTGACTTCCACAATGGGCACAGCAACATGGACAAAGCCTACGGCTGGGGTATGCGCTGGGCTGCAGGTTCCAAGTAAACAAACGATGATATTGTCTGAGGCTGGCCTTGCCGCCTCACGGGGGATTGAAATGCTGGACTGGCTGAAAACGAACGCAACTGCGGCGCGCGACAAGCTCGCTTCTGAAGTCTCCAAGTTCAAGAACCGCGAGTTCATGGACGCCGTGGTCTCGGGTTGTGCCCTGGTCTCTGCGGCGGATGGCGATATCAGCTCCAGTGAAAAACAGAAAATGGCCGGCTTCATCCAGAACTCCCAGGAACTGAAGGCCTTCGACATGAAGGTTGTCATCCAGGCGTTCCAGGACGCATGCGCCAAGTTCGAGTTCGACGTGGAAATCGGCCGTGCCGAAGCGTTGAAAACCATTGGCAAGATCAAGAACAAAGAAGACGCCGCCCGCCTGCTGGTGCGTGTCTGCTGTGCCATCGGTGGCGCAGATGGCAGCTTCGACGAGAAAGAGCGGGAAGTCTGCCGCCTGATCTGCCGTGAGCTTGGCCTGACTCCATCCGATTTCGACCTGTAACTTTTATCCCCTGAGGAACGCAGTTAAATGGAAAGCACCGCTATTGGCTTCCCTCCACTCACCATGGCCGTCTTCATCGGCCTGGCCGTTGTGGCCATGGCCATCGACATGTTCTCCCACCGCGGGAACAAGCCGATCACGCTCGCGCAAGCGTCTGCCTGGTCGATTTTCTGGGTTGCCATCTCGCTGGCCTTCGCCGGCTTCCTGTACGTGCAGCACGGCTCTGAAGTCGCCACCCTGTTCGTAACCGGTTATGCCCTCGAGAAAGTACTGAGCGTCGACAACCTGTTCGTGTTCATGGCTCTGTTCACCTGGTTCAAGATTCCGGATGGCCTGCGCCACCGCGTTCTGTACTGGGGCATCATCGGCGCCATCGTGTTCCGCGGCATCTTCGTCGCCATCGGCACCGGCCTGCTGGCTCTGGGCCCGTGGGTCGAAGTGGTGTTCGCGATCATCGTCGCCTGGACCGCCATCATGATGCTGCGCGCCGGTGATGACGATGACGAGGAAATCGATTACTCCCAGCACATGGCGTATCGCTTCGCCAAGAAGCTGTTCCCGGTCTGGCCGAAGCTGCACGGTAGCGCGTTCTTCGTGCGCCGCTCGGTCCTCGAAGAAGAAGTGAAGAAGCCTGAGAACGCCGGCATCAGCCTGGCTGCCAAAGGCGCGCTGTTCGCGACCCCGCTGTTCCTCTGCCTGGTCGTCGCCGAGATTTCCGACGTGCTGTTCGCCTTCGACTCCGTTCCGGCCATCATCGCCGTGAGCCGCGAGCCGCTGATCGTGTTCTCGGCCATGCTGTTCGCCATCCTGGGCCTGCGTACTCTGTACTTCGTGCTTGAAGCACTGAAGCGCTACCTGGTTCACCTGGAAAAAGCGGTCATCGCGCTGTTGTTCTTCATCGCCATCAAGCTGGGCCTGAATGCGACTGACCACATCTTCCATCACGGCTACAACATCAGCGCCAATGCGAGCCTGCTGGTCGTTGTGGTAGTACTGGCGATCGGCATCATCGCCAGCCTGCTCTTCCCGGGAAAGGAAGAGTCGGCTGAAGAAAAAGCGTAAAACACTGGATAAAGGAGATTAACGAATCATGGCTTTGACTCTGCAAAAAGGTGGCAACCTTTCGCTGTCGAAAACCGACCCGACCTTGACCAATGTCCTCATCGGCCTCGGCTGGGACCCGCGTGCCACTGACGGCCAGGAGTTCGACCTGGATGCCAGCGCATTCCTGCTGAACGCTAGCGGTAAAGTCCGTAGCGAAGCTGATTTCATTTTCTACAACCAGCTCAAGAGCCTCGACGGTTCGGTCGAGCACACCGGCGACAACCGCACCGGCGCTGGCGACGGCGACGATGAGGTGATCAAGGTTGACCTGACCCGTGTTCCTGCGGATGTCGAGAAAGTCGTATTCGTCGTGACCATTCACGATGCCGATTCTCGCAAGCAGAACTTCGGTCAGGTGGGCGGTTCGTTCATCCGCGTGATGAATGAGAAGTCCGGTTCGGAAATCGTCCGTTACGATCTGGCTGAAGACGCTTCGACCGAAACCGCGATGATCTTCGCCGAGCTGTACCGCAATGGCAGCGAGTGGAAATTCCGCGCCGTAGGCCAGGGCTATGCAGGTGGCTTGAAGGCTGTAGCCAACGCTCACGGTATGAATTTCTGATTCGTACCCCACCCATTTTCGAGAAGGATTACGCACATGGCTGTAAGTCTGAGTAAAGGCGGCAACGTTTCCCTGTCCAAGGAAGCACCTGGCCTGACGGAAATCACCGTTGGCCTGGGCTGGGATCCGCGCGTCACTGACGGCACCGAGTTCGACCTGGACGCTTCCATTTTCATCGTTGGTGAAAACGGCAAGGTTCTGGACGACAACAGCTTCATTTTCTACAACAACAAGAAATCGGCCGACGGTTCGGTCGAGCACTTGGGCGACAACCGCTCCGGCGCGGGCGAAGGCGACGACGAGTCGGTCAACGTCAAGCTGACCGGTCTGGCTGCTGCTGTGAAGAAGCTGGTTTTCGCCGTGACCATCCACTCCGCCGACGAGCGCAAGCAAAGCTTCGGTCAGGTTTCCAACGCTTACATCCGCGTTGTGAACAAGGCTGACGGCAAGGAAATCGCGCGTTACGACCTGTCGGAAGATGCATCGACCGAAACCGCAATGATCTTCGGCGAGCTGTATCGCAACGGCGAAGAGTTCAAGTTCAAGGCCATCGGCCAGGGCTTTGCCGGCGGCCTCAAGCCATTGGCAGAAGCACACGGCGTCTCGATCGGCTAAACCCGAACGGCACCCAGCAAAAACCCCCGCCAGTGATGGCGGGGGTTTTTTATTGGCGGTCTCTGCCGGTGGGGCGGACCGGGCGGCGCTCCGCTTGTCCGCGAACAGGTCTGCAAAGCCGTACCAGGTGTATTGTCTGGAATGCCGCTTTCGCGGACAGGTCCGCTCCTGCCGTCAGAGAATCCCGGCCGTTTTCGCCGCCTTGAGCCAGTCCGGAAACTCTTCCATCAGCAGGTCGTAGAGTTTCTCTTCCGGAATTTCGTCGAGGCGGTCCAGGGCGAAGAAGTTGCAGTTGTCGACCACGCGGCCATCCATGTCGTCCAGTTTCTCCAGGATGCCGTAGCCGCGTCCGCCCAGGCCCACGAACTGCCAGAAGATCGGCAGGCGCGCAGCTTCGATCATGAGTTTGGTGATCTTGCTGTTTTCATGCACGCCGCCATCGCTGATGAACAGGATGTAGACCGGCGTCTTGTCGCCCGACTGCTTGTAGTAGTCGATGACCATGCGCATGGTCTTGGGCTCATCGTTGACCCTTGCTCCCAACTCCCACTTTTTCCAGCCGCCGTGATCCGTAGCGATATAGTCCTTGAAGTTGCTCAGGGTCACCGGCGACAACTGCTGGGGCTTGGCGCCGAACGCCCAGCAGTCCAGCGCGCCGTCGTCGTCGAAATGCACCGCCAGCGGCAGCAGGCGATTGACGACTTCCTGCACATGGCCGCGTGTATATTGCGCATTCATGGAGCCAGAGGCGTCGAGCACCAGGCCGACCCGCGCCTTGGTGTCGGTCAGTTTGGCTTTTTCCAGGCTGATCTGGGCTTTCTTGGCGAGGCTGACGAGTTGCGGCGCTGCGGCGGCGATTTTCTTCTCCAGGGAAATCCTGGCCGGTGCCGCAGGCGGTGGCGGCGCATCGGCAATCTCGCCGCCGAAATGCACCACCAGCGCGTCCAGCCCGGCGTTGTAGCCCTGCAGGTTCGACGCCAGACGCCATTCGCCGTTCTTGCGGTAGATATCGGCAACCATGATCGCCTTCTCTGCCGCGAAGGTCGCGCCGGAAAAGTCACAGCGAGCCGCTTCACGGCCGGATGCATCCTTGATGGCGAAGTGGCTCGCCCGAATGTCGCTCATCACGCCGGGGCCATCGATGGAGGCGGTGAACACCAGCCTGTCGATAGAGGCGGGAAGACCTGCCAGTGCCAGGTGGAACTCGCCGCCATCGGACTGCCTGACGCTGCCGCAAGGGCTGGCCGGCTGGTTGAAAAAGACCATGTACCGATCATCCGACAGCTTGCCCTGGGCATCCACGCCGAAGCACACGAAATCGATCTCATGAGGCGACTGGATGCCGATGGACAGCGTCAGCTCCGAGCCCTGAAGCAGCGTGGAGAGTGGGATGCGTTGGCCTTGAGCAATCTGCATGGGTCTTCCTTGGGAATGTGAGCAATCATCAGCAACTGAAAACGTCAGGTTCGATCAACGCTCGCTTCGGGCGACGCCGGCAGGACTCGCCGCCAGCATGCGCCCGGCCAGGCGGGAAAACGGCAGGCTTTGCAGCCAGACGGTGCCGGGTCCGGTCAGGCGGGCGAAAAACACACCTTCGCCGCCGAACAACATCGACTTGATGCCGCCGCCCACCATCCGGATGTCATAGTCGACAGTCTGGGTCATCGCGGCCAGACAGCCGGTGTCAACGTCAAGCGCTTCGCCCGGCGCCAGATCGATCTTGCGAACGGTTCCGCCCATATGAACGAACACCCAGCCGTCGCCCTCAAGCTTTTGCAGCACGAAGCCCTCGCCGCCGAACAGGCCGGTCAGGATCTTCTTCTGAAACTGAATGCCAATGGCGACCCCTTTGGCACCCGCAAGAAAGCTGTCCTTCTGACAGACCAGCTTGCCGCCGAAGTCGCGCAGGTTCAGCGGCAGGATGGTGCCGGGGTAGGGCGCTGCGAAGGCGACACGGCCCTTGCCGGAACCCTGCTGGGAAAACACTGTGGTGAACAGGCTCTCTCCGGTCAACAAACGCTTGCCGGCGCCGAGCAGTGAACCCAGCAGGCCCGACGACTGCTGGCTGCCATCGCCAAACAGGGTCTCCATCTGCACATCACAGGTTTTGTACATCATGGCGCCGGCCTCGGCGACGGCGCTTTCACCCCGGTCCAGTTCCAGCTCCACGAACTGCGTTTCCGTGCCGTAGAGCTTGAAGTCGACGCCCTCGGTGGTCTGGGACGAGCCGTAGCCGCCGGAAGCGTTCGGGTCGGCTGTAAACGACGGGCGGCGCAACGGGGCAGGATTTTGCGCGGGAGCCGAAGAGGACGTCGGCGCAGCCTGTGCGGGCAAGGACGACGGCCTGGGCTGGATCATGTCCGGCGTCGGGTCGGGGAACGGCGTGACGCCGTCTTTTTTCACGGCCCGTACTTCAGCGACCTGATAGATAGGCAGCCAGTCGGCCATGCCTTGCTTCCAGCACCACGCGCCCGGCGCCTCGCGGGCGATCAGCCGAGCCGCCGCTGCGTCCATCGGGCCCAGCTGCTTGCCGGCGTTCATTACAAACCAGTGTTCCAAGACCGTTCCCCTCGGTAAGTGAGTCGTGGTGTCGGTAATCAGATGCTCAGGCGCATGGAAAGGTCGACTGCCTTGACGTCCTTGGTCATTGCGCCAATGGAGATGTAATCCACGCCGGTTTCGGCGATGACCCTGAGCGTGTCGTCGTTGATCCCGCCACTGGCTTCGAGTTTGGCGCGTCCGGCGGTCAGGCGCACCGCTTCGCGCATGTCATCCAGGCTCAGCTCGTCGAGCATGATGATGTCGGCTCCGGCGTCCAGCGCCAGCTTGAGTTCGGCGAGGTTCTCGACCTCGACCTCCACCGGCTTGCCGGGAGCGATCCTGTGCGCGGCTTCGACGGCCTGAGCGATCCCGCCACAAGCGGCGATATGGTTTTCCTTGATCAGGAACGCATCGTAGAGACCGATTCGGTGGTTATGGCAGCCGCCGCACGTCACCGCGTATTTTTGCGCAAGACGCAGGCCGGGCAGGGTTTTGCGGGTGTCGAGCAGGTGCACCTGAGTGCCGTCCACCATATCGGCGAAATACCGTGCCCGAGTGGCGACGCCCGACAGCATCTGCAGGAAATTCAGCGCGCTGCGCTCGCCGGTCAACAGGGAACGGGCAGGGCCTTCGAGATGAAATAACGCCTGGTCAGGATTGACACGGTCGCCATCGGCCACCTGCCAGTGCACGGCTACTCGCGGGTCGAGCTGGCGGAAGACCGCGTCGACCCAGGCCGTGCCTGCGATGACGGCAGCGTCGCGGGAAATGATGGTGGCCTTGGCCAGTCGTTCCGCAGGAATCAGTTGCGCGGTGATGTCCCCGCTGCCGACATCTTCAAGCAGCGCGCGACGCACGTTGGCTTCGATTTCTGCTGTCAGGGCAGCGAGTCGTAAATTCGGCATATCGGCCTCCACTAACAAAGTCTGCCGAGTATAAGGCACCGCACCTTCGTTACGTACCCGCGCTCGGCCCACAGTATTGCAGCCGAGACATGCAGTTGGTCGGTTTTGCGAGAGGGCGTGCGATGGAATGCCATTTCCGCTGTCTATCTCAGCACATTTCCCGGCATACGCCTTCTCGACCAACCGTGAAGACTTCGCTGGCGTCTACTACAAGTTATGAAAGATAATCCGACTTGTAATTGACGTCATAGGTTTGACGTAGCGTATGACCTGGGTTCGCTTCACTTGCGAGGGTTACAAACCGCGCCGGTGATGGGATTAACGCAGTTCCTGTCAGGGGGTTTGATGCATAACGACGAGAAAGTAGTGCCGTTGAGCAAGGCGCTTCCTTTGCAGGGAGCAACGCCGCCATTGGCGCGACTGCCCGTCGTCTTGCTCCAGGTGCGGGACAAGGCCGCCCAGCAGCTCAAGGACGCCTTGCAGGCGCTGTTCGATAACGCCGACGACACGCTGTTCGAAATGGCCGACCGCGCTCACAGCAATTCGGACCAGAACACCTTTTTCGAAGCCATGCGCGACCTGCGGCTCAAGCGCAAAAGCATCGAACGCGGTTTTCTCGACAAGTTCTACGAGTCGTTCCTGGCGCTGGGTCAGTACCAGATCACCGAGCCTGTGCTTCCGACTGCGGTGTCGTTCGACAAGCTGGAACTGGTGCATAACGACGAGCTTGAAAAAACCGTCGCCGTCGATGCGATGGTCGCCAAGGTCATGAGTCGCGACAGCGTCGCACTCGGCCAGTTGACCACGCGCCTCAATGAACTGATTCCCCAGCCGATCACCGACGACGGTAATCCGGTGGCGCCGGCGATGCTGTGCAATTTCTTCCTGCAGGCCGGGCGCAGCCTTGGCGTGGGGATCAAGGTCAAGCTGATCATTCTCAAGTTGTTCGAGAAGTACGTGCTGGCCAATACCGATCATCTTTATGCCGAAGCCAACCAGTTGCTGGTGGCGACCGGCATCCTGCCCGAACTCAAAGCGTTGCCGGCGCGGCGCTCGTCCGATCGCGCCGCCCCGAGGGCGCGTGGCCCTGCACTGTCGGAGCCGGCCCTGGCCGACGCCGCCGACAAGCTCGATAAGGGCGTGATGGAAGTCTTTTCGGCCTTGCAGGAATTGCTGTTTCAGTTGCGTGGCAATCTTGCGCCTCGTCATGAGCCCGACGCCGAAGTACGGCCGATCTCCAGCAAGGATCTGCTGCGCCTGCTCTCGCATTTGCAGCAGTACGTGCCGTCCCAGGAAACCGGAGACGACGTCGACCTGCGCAATCAGCTGGAACAGTTGCTGACCCGTGTCAGCGTCAAGAGCGGCAAGTCCCGCAGTTTTGGCGCCGGCGATGAAGACGTCATCAATCTGATCGCCATGCTGTTCGAGTTCATCCTCGATGACCGCAACCTTCCCCATTCGCTGCGTGCGTTGATCGGGCGTCTGCAGATCCCGATGCTCAAGGTTGCAGTGCTCGACAAGAGCTTTTTCAGTCGCGGCAGCCACCCGGCGCGCCGCCTGCTAAACGAAATTGCGACGGCCGCGCTGGGTTGGGGTGGGCGCGACGATTATCAGCGCGATTCGCTGTATGTTCGCGTCGAGCAGATCGTGCAGCGCCTGCTCAACGATTTCGTCGACGACCCGGCGATCTTCTCGGACCTGCTGGCGGAGTTCCTGGCGTTCACCAGTGACGAGCGCCGGCGCAGCGAATTGCTCGAACAGCGCACCCGCGATGCCGAAGAAGGCCGTGCCCGCGCTGAGCTGGCGCGTCATCGGGTGCAGCAGGAATTGAATCAGCGCCTGCTCGGCAAGACCCTGCCCGAGGCAGTGGTTCGACTGTTGCAGGAAGCCTGGAGCAAGGTGCTGTTGCTGACATGTCTCAAGCACGGCGAAGCGTCTGCCGAATGGCAGGCCGGGCTCGATACGGTGGATGACCTGATCTGGAGCGTGGAGCTGCATCATGAGCCTGAGGCCCGTCAGCGCTTGCTCGAACTGGTTCCCGGCCTGCTCAAGGCGCTGCGTGACGGCCTGACCAGCGCGGCCTTCGATCCGTTCGCCACCAGTGAATTCTTCAGCCAGCTCGAATCGTTGCATGTCCAGGCGTTCCAGCATTTTTCCCGGTTGCAGGACGGGCAGGGCGAAGACATCCGCAGTGCGGCTGCGTCGCCCGAAGGCGAGACCGAGCATGGGCCGGCGATGATGGCAGTCGTGGAAGAAATCGTGCTGGTCGGACCGGATGAGCAGGTGCTCAGCGAGCCGTCATTGCAGCTGCCCGAGGACGATCCGGGTCTGCTGATGGTCGACAAGCTGCGTGTCGGCTGCTGGGTCGAAATCCTCGAGGACGAAGACCACAAGCTTCGCTGCAAGCTGACCACCATCGTCGAGCCCAGCGGCCGCTATGTATTCGTCAACCGCACTGGCATGAAGGTGCTGGAAAAGACCCGCATGGGCCTGGCCGTCGAATTCCGCCGTGGTGCAATTCGCATTCTGGACGACGCCCTGCTGTTCGACCGCGCGCTGGCGTCGGTGATTGGCAACCTGCGCAAACTGAAGGGTTCGTAAGCAACAGGCTTGCCGTGGGAGCGGACTTGTCCGCGAAGAGTCGACCACATTCGCAGCATCTGCTGGGTCTGATATGCAGTCTTCGCGGACAAGTCCGCTCCTACGAAAAAGCGATCCTGTTCATACCACGTCAGTCCATCTCCAACGCCCACATCCTCTTCCATCACGGGCATACTTGCCAACATTCAACTCCGGCATCAAAGGACCTTTCATGCAGCTGGACTTCGCGAGCGGTTGGTGTGAAGGCGTACAGCATTGCCCGTCGCCGAATTTCAACGAGCGGCCCGATGGTGAGATTTCGTTGCTGGTCATCCACAACATCAGCTTGCCACCCGCGCAATTCAAGACCGGCAAGGTGCAGGCCTTCTTCCAGAACCGGCTCGACACCGCCGAGCATCCTTACTTCCAGGGCATTGCCGAGCTGCGCGTTTCGGCGCATTTTCTGATTGAACGTGATGGCGAGGTCACTCAGTTCGTCTCCTGTCTGGACCGCGCGTGGCATGCGGGCGTGTCCAGCTTTCAGGGGCGCGAGACATGCAATGATTTTTCCATCGGGATCGAGCTGGAAGGTACGGATGAGCAGCCGTTCACCGACGCGCAATACAGCGCACTGATCGAGCTGACCCGCCAGTTGCGCGCTGCCTTCGTCGCTATCAGCCCGCGGCGCATCTGCGGTCATAGCGACATCGCTCCGGGGCGCAAGACCGATCCGGGGCCGTTTTTCGACTGGGCACGGTTCCTCGCAGCCGTGCAGGATTGATGTAAGGAGCAAACGATGAGCTTTCTGGTGTTACTGCTGGCTGTCTGGGTGGAAAAGTTTTCTGCCCTTCGTCAGCGGGTGCAACGCGACGGCCCTTGGCTGAGCGAGCTGCACAAGTTCGAGGCCCGCCCGAAGACCGCCAGGCGCCCGTGGTTGATTCTTGCGCTGCTGATCCTGCTGCCGTTGGTGCTGCTGCAACTGGCGCTGACGGTCATCGGCTCGGTCGCCTACGGTTGGCTGGCCTTGCCGGTGCATTTGCTGGTGCTTATTTACAGCCTTGGCCGCGGCGATCTGCTCGCGGCCCTGGGGCCGTTTCGTGATGCCTGCCGCCGGGGAGATGCCCAGGCCGCGGTGCATGTCGCCGAGCGCGACATGGGCGTACTGGCCGATAACAGTGAACAACTGCTGCACGGTGTGCAGGGCTATCTGCTGTGGCAGGCGTATCAAAGCTTTTTCGCGGTGATCTTCTGGTACTTCCTGCTCGGACCGGTCGCGGCACTGGCGTATCGGTTACTGGCGCTGGCGGCGGAACACAGCAGCACCCCGGCGGTGGCCGAGCGCGCCGCACAACTGCGCCATGCCTTCGACTGGGTACCGGTCAGGCTGCTGGCGGCCAGCTTTGCCCTGGTCGGTAACTTCGTGGCGGTCAGCCGGGTAATGCTCCATGAGCTGCTGAACTGGAATATCAGCGCCGCTCAGTTGATCACCCGCATCGGTTGCGTGGCCAGCGAGGTGCCGAAGCCGGTGATGGGCGCTGAAGGCGTGACCGGTCTGGACATGCTGTGGGAGTTGCTGATTCGCGCAGCGATCGTCTGGTATGCAGGCTTCGCGCTCTGGACACTGCTGGTCTGACGCCAAGGCGTTCAGTTCCAGCCGAACACATCGCAGGCGTTGCGGGTGCTGGCTTCGGCCAGCTGCTGCGGCTCGACGCCGATCAAGGCCGCCAGTGTTTCGCAGATGGCCGGCAGGTGTTCAGGGCTGTTGCGCTGGTCAGGAAACATGGCTGGCGCCATGTCCGGTGAGTCGGTCTCCAGCACCACACTCTCCAGCGGTAAGCGGGCCAGTACCCG
Organism: Pseudomonas sp. v388; assembly: GCF_003935425.1. Taxonomy (GTDB): domain Bacteria; phylum Pseudomonadota; class Gammaproteobacteria; order Pseudomonadales; family Pseudomonadaceae; genus Aquipseudomonas. The sequence continues at coordinate 170,365 of NZ_RHQN01000006.1, read as the reverse complement.
ATGCATGCGCAGGGCTTGCGGCCAGGTCGCCGCGCCGCCCAGCCCCAGTTTGAACCCCAGCCTGATGTACTCCCGCGCTTCTTCGAAGCTACCCGCGAAGGCGTGGACGATGCCGCTGCGCTTGAGCTTGTGACGCTTGAGGGTCGCGATCACATCGGCGTGGCTGCGGCGCACATGGAGCAGGACCGGCAGCTCGAACTCTGCGGCCAGCCGCAACTGCGCCTCGAAGACCTCCTGTTGGCGTTGCCGGTCGAGATCGGCGACGTAGTAGTCCAGGCCGATCTCGCCGATGGCGCACAGCTGGGAATGGCCTTTCAAGCGGCTCAGCCACTCGCCCAGTTCGGTCAGGTGCTCGTCCCGGTGCTCGTCGATATAGATCGGATGCAGACCAAACGCCGCATGCAGCATCGGCTCTGCCACGGCCAGTTCCCACACTCGACTCCAGTTGCGCTGATACACGCCCAACACCACCAGCCGCTCGACGCCTTGCACGCGGCAGTTGTACAGCACCTGTGCGCGGTCGGCATCGAAGTCCGGAAAGTCCAGGTGCGTGTGGGTGTCGATCAGCCGCATGTTCACACCTCGTGAATACGTTGCTTGAAGGTTCGGACAATGGCGTGCACACCCGGTTGGTACTGATCCTTCTCGATGGCCGCCAACGCCAGTTGCAGTGCCTTGTCGGCAATCAGCTGGTGCTGTTGCGACATTGCGTTGACCGGCAAGGGCAGGAAGTCGAGCAGCTGGGTATCGCCGAACGTCCCCAGATGCAACTGCGCCGGATTCAGGCTTTGGCTCTGCAGGACGTCGAACACGCCTTGGAGCAAGACGTAGGAGGTGGTGATCAGTGCGTCGGGCAAGTGCCCCAGGCGTTGCAGCATGTCGCTCATCAGGCGTTGGCCGCACTGGCGACTGAACGCCTCGCCGTGCTCAACCGTAGCGGTGCCGGTGAAGCCGTCCAGCGCGTGTCGGAAACCCTCGGCCCGTGCCCGGCTGATGCTCAGTTCAGGGCGTGCGCCGATCAATGCGATGTGCTGGGGATGAGTCTGTAACAGGCTGCGGGTCAGTTGTAGGCTGGCATCATGGTCATCACTGACCACCGAACAGAAATGGTCGGCATTCATCTCCCGGTCGATGGCGATGATCGGCAGGCCTTTCTTTTGCAATTCGCGATAACTGTCGTCGCTGGCCGGCAGGCAACTGGCGACCAGCAGGGCATCGCAGCGCCTTGCGCGGAACAGTTGGAGCAGTTGCAATTCGCTGATGGGGTCGTCATCGGAGCTGGCAATCAGCAACTGATAGCCATGAGCCCGGGCGCCCTGTTCCAGCAGCTTGGCGATGCGGGCGTAGCTGGGGTTTTCCAGATCCGGAAGAATGAAGCCCAGCGTCTTGCTATGGCGGCTGCGCAGGCCGGCGGCCTGGGGGTTTGGCCGGAAGTCGTGCATGTCCACCACGGCGCGAACGCGTTCGACAGTCGCGGTGCTGATGCGCTGTTGTTCAGCCTTGCCGTTGATCACGTAGCTGGCCGTGGTGACGGAAACCCCCGCCAGACGAGCAATGTCGCTGAGTTTCACCCAGAAAATTCCTTTTGTTATTTCATTGCCTTCAATCGGCGGACAGTGTCGCCGATTGAAACCTCTGTTTACACCAGACTGCCGGAAATTCCCAAGTAGTCGTCATATTTTGAGAAGTCTCCTACAGCGATCAGACCGACTGGGCTTCAACCTATGGACAGAATCGAGTAACGTGCCGGGCATTGTAGATTAAACGATTCAGCAGCCTGATTTCCCTTGCTGTAATCGCGATGAGTGCGCGGTCCGGATGTCTGTCGCCATCATCACCTAAGCTGTCGATCAGCGATGATCGTCATCAAAACAAGAATCAAGCGGCGTTTCGGCGCCGCGCAGGAGTCAAAGGCAATGCTCGAACTGAATCTGGAGCAAATATCCATGGCCCAGGTGGCGGTGGATAAGACTGCCGCACTGCAGCTGCTTGCCGACCATCTGGTCGCCGACGGGCTGGTTGCGCCAGGCTACCTCAAGGGCCTCACGAACCGCGAACAACAAGGTTCGACCTTTCTCGGCCAAGGCATTGCGATCCCCCACGGCACGCCCGAAACCCGCGAGCTGGTGTTCACCACCGGCGTTCGTCTGATGCAGTTCCCCGAAGGGGTGGATTGGGGTGACGGGCAGATCGTGTACCTGGCGATCGGCATTGCGGCCAAGTCCGACGAACACTTGCGGCTGCTGCAACTGCTGACCCGCGCGCTGGGCGAAGCGGACCTGGGCCAGGCATTGCGCGAAGCAAGCACGCCCGAAGAGCTGCTCAAGCTGCTGCAGGGTGCGCCGCAGGAACTGGCGCTCGACGCCCAGATGATCAGCCTGGGCGTTTCCGTCGACGATTTTGAAGAGCTGGTATGGCGCGGCGCCCGTTTGCTGCGCAAGGCCGACTGTGTGAACAACGGTTTTGCTGCCGTGCTGCAGCAGGTCGAGGCGTTGTCGCTGGGCGATGGCATCTGGTGGCTGCACAGCGAGCAGATGGTCAAACGTCCGGGGCTGGCATTTGTAACGCCGGACAAGCCGATGCGCTATCTGGGCCAGCCGTTGACCGGCCTGTTCTGCCTGGCCAGCCTGGGCGAAGCGCATCAGGCGCTGCTCGAACGTCTGTGCCTGCTGTTGATCGAAGGCCGCGGCCATGAACTGGGCCATGCCACCAACAGCCGGGTGATTCTTCAGGCGCTGGGCGGCGAGCTGCCGGCCGAGTGGCCGACGCAACAGATTGTCCTGGCCAATGCCCACGGGCTGCATGCTCGCCCGGCCAAGATCCTGGCGCAACTGGCCAAGGAATTTGACGGCGAAATCCGCGTGCGGGTGGTGGAAAGCAATGACAACGCGGTATCGGCCAAGAGCTTGAGCAAGTTGCTGAGCCTCGGCGCGCGCCGTGGTCAGACGCTGGAATTCATTGCCGAACCGACCATCGCCACCGATGCGCTGCCCGCTATTCTGGCGGCCGTCGAGCAAGGTCTGGGTGAAGAAGTGGAGCCGCTGCCGGCTGCCGGTGCAGCGCAGGCCGCGCCGGTTCAGGCTGCCGTGAAAGTGGCCGTTGCGCCCGTGGCCGGCAGTGTGTTGACAGCGGTTCCCGCTTCGCCGGGCATCGCCATCGGCCCTGCTCATGTGCAAGTGCTGCAAGCGTTCGAGTACCCGGCACAGGGCGAGTCGGTTGCCGCGGAGCGTGAGCGCTTGACCACGGCTGTGGCTGAAGTGCGCCAGGACATCGAGAGCCTGATCCAGCGCAGCAAATCCAAGGCCATTCGCGAGATCTTCGTCACCCACCAGGAAATGCTCGAAGACCCGGAATTGGCTACCGAAGTGGAATTGCGTCTGAACAAGGGCGAAAGTGCTGCGGCGGCCTGGGCGGGCGTGATCGACGCCGCAGCTTCCCAGCAAGAACAATTGCAGGACGCGCTGCTGGCCGAGCGCGCGGCGGATTTGCGCGATGTCGGTCGCCGTGTGCTGGCGCAGATCTGCGGTATTGAAACCGTCGCCGCGCCGGACGAACCCTACATTCTGGTGATGGACGAAGTCGGCCCGTCCGACGTGGCGCGTCTCGATCCGGCGCAAGTGGCGGGTATTCTGACTGCCCGTGGCGGCGCGACCGCCCACAGCGCCATCGTCGCCCGAGCACTGGGCATTCCTGCGCTGGTCGGTGCAGGCGATCAGGTGCTGCTGCTCAAACCGGGCACCGTGCTGCTGCTGGACAGCCAGCGTGGCCGCCTCACCGTTGCGCCGGATGAGTCGACGCTGCAACGTGCCGTTCATGACCGCGACGTTCGCGAACAGCGCCTCAAGGCCGCCGCCGAGTCGCGCATGGAGCCTGCGGTCACCCGCGACGGCCATGCCGTCGAGGTATTCGCCAATATCGGCGACAGCACCGGCACGGCTTCCGCGGTGGATCAGGGTGCCGAAGGCGTTGGCCTGTTGCGCACCGAATTGCTGTTCATGGCCCATTCCCAGGCGCCGGACGAGGCAACTCAGGAAGCCGAATACCGGCGCGTCCTCAAGGACCTCGGCGGTCGGCCACTGGTGGTGCGCACCCTGGACGTGGGCGGCGACAAGCCGCTGCCGTACTGGCCGATCGACAAGGAGGAAAACCCGTTCCTTGGCGTGCGCGGCATTCGCCTGACCCTGCAACGCCCGGATGTCATGGAAAGCCAGCTGCGCGCCTTGCTGCGAGCGGCCGACAGCGGCCCGCTGCGCATCATGTTCCCGATGGTCGGCACGCTTGAAGAGTGGCGTCAGGCCCGAGACATGACCGAGCGTCTGCGCCTGGAGATTCCGGTCAGCGACCTGCAACTGGGGATCATGATCGAAGTACCGTCGGCCGCTTTGCTGGCGCCTGTGCTGGCCCGCGAAGTGGACTTCTTCAGCGTCGGCACCAACGACCTGACGCAATACACCCTGGCCATCGACCGGGGCCATCCAACCCTGTCGGCGCAGGCCGACGGCTTGCACCCGGCGGTTCTGCAACTGATCGATATCACCGTGCGCGCCGCCCATGCCAATGGCAAATGGGTGGGCGTGTGCGGCGAACTGGCGGCCGACCCGTTGGCGGTGCCGGTACTGGTCGGTCTGGGCGTCGACGAACTCAGCGTCTCGGCGCGCAGCATCGGCGAGGTCAAGGCCGGCGTTCGTGAGCTGACGCTGACGGATGCTCGACAACTGGCGCAGAACGCGCTGACGGCGGGCAGCGCCGCCGAAGTCCGCGCGCTGGTGGAGGCCCTCTGATGGCGAAGATTCTTACCCTGACCATGAACCCGGCGCTGGACCTGACCGTACAGCTGAGCCAGCTCGAACTGGGGCAGGTCAACCGTAGCCAGGCAATGCTCACCCACGCGGCGGGCAAGGGTCTCAACGTTGCGCAGGTACTGGCCGACCTGGGGCATTCCCTGACGGTTTCCGGGTTTCTGGGTGTCGATAACCAGCAGGCGTTCGAAGGCCTGTTCGCGCGTCGTGGGTTCGTCGATGAGTTCGTGCGCGTGCCGGGCGAGACCCGCAGCAATATCAAGCTGGCGGAAACCGGCGGACGAATCACCGACCTGAACGGGCCTGGCCCGATGGTCAGCGAAGAAGCGCAGCAGGCATTGTTTGCCCGCGTCGAGCAGATTGCGGCCGATTTCGATGCCGTCGTCGTCGCCGGCAGCCTGCCCCGTGGCGTGTCGCCCGAGTGGCTGCACACATTGCTGGTGATGCTCAAAGGCTTGGGCCTGAAGGTGGCACTGGACAGCAGCGGGCTGGCGTTGCGTGCCGGCCTGGCCGCCGGGCCGTGGCTGATCAAGCCCAATACCGAAGAACTGGCCGATGCGCTCGATGCGCCGATCATCTCCATCGCCGCCCAAGCCGAAGCCGCCGCGCGCCTGCGCGCTGAAGGCATCGAGCATGTGGTGATTTCCCAGGGCTCGGAAGGCGTGCACTGGTTCAGTTCCGGCATCGCGTTGCACGGCCTGCCGCCCAAAGTCAGCGTCGCCAGTACCGTGGGCGCTGGAGATTCATTGCTCGCAGGCATGGTCCATGGCCTGCTCAGCGGTCATGAGCTTCATCAGACGCTGCGCACCGCCACCGCGATTGCCGCCATGGCGGTGACTCAGATCGGTTTCGGCATCAACGATGCCGCGCAACTCAAACGGCTTGAAAGCGGCGTCATCGTGCGCAGCCTGGCAGAAGAATAAGAGAGGATCGTCATGAAGTTAGCCATAGTAACGGCCTGCCCGAACGGCAAGGTCAGCAGCGTACTCAGTGCACGATTGCTCGACGCGGCGGCGCAGCGCCTGGGCTGGGAAACCAGCGTCGAGGTGGTCGACCCGAACAAGCCGGACCGCCAGCTGTCGGCACTGGACATCGAAGCGGCGGACTTGATCCTGGTGGTCAACACCGGCCCGCTGGACTTGAACCGCTTCGTCGACAAGCGCCTGTTCCAGAGCACTCCGGCCCAGGCGTTGCAGGATGTCGACGGGTTTCTGCATCGCGCCGCACAGGACGCCCAGACTCACGTCGCCGCACCGCAGGCCGAACCCGGTGCAAACAGCGCTGCCGACCGCGCGCCGCGCATCGTCGCAGTCACCGCTTGCCCGACCGGCGTCGCTCATACCTTCATGGCAGCCGAGGCAATCCAGCAAGCCGCCAAGCGCCTGAGCTACGATCTGCAGGTCGAGACTCAAGGTTCGGTCGGCGCTCGTAATCCACTCAGCGCGCAAGCCATTGCCGAGGCTGACGTGGTGTTGCTGGCCGCTGATATCGAAGTGGCGACCGAGCGTTTCGCCGGCAAGAAAATTTACCGTTGTGGCACCGGCATTGCGCTGAAACAGTCCGAAGCCACGCTGAACAAAGCACTGGCCGAAGGCAAGGTCGAGTCTGCCGCCAGTGCCGGCAGTGCACCGGCCAAGCAGGAGAAGACCGGCGTCTACAAGCATTTGCTGACCGGCGTGTCCTTCATGCTGCCCATGGTGGTAGCGGGTGGTCTGCTGATCGCTTTGTCCTTCGTGTTCGGCATCAACGCCTTCAAGGAAGAGGGCACGCTGGCGGCCGCCTTGATGCAGATCGGCGGCGATGCAGCTTTCAAACTGATGGTGCCGCTGTTGGCAGGTTACATCGCCTATTCCATCGCCGACCGTCCAGGCCTGGCGCCGGGCATGATCGGAGGGTTGCTGGCCAGTACGCTGGGTGCGGGGTTCATCGGCGGTATCGTCGCCGGTTTCCTGGCCGGCTACAGCGCGGCGGCGATCAATCGCTATGCGCGTTTGCCGGCGAGCGTCGAGGCACTCAAGCCGATCTTGATCATTCCGCTGTTTGCCAGCCTGTTCACCGGTCTGGTGATGATTTATGTGGTCGGCAAGCCGGTTGCGGGCATGCTCGAAGGGCTGACGCATTTCCTCGACAGCATGGGCACTACCAACGCGCTGCTGTTGGGCGTGCTGCTGGGCGCGATGATGTGCGTCGATCTGGGCGGGCCGATCAACAAGGCGTCCTACGCGTTCTCGGTCGGGCTGCTGGCCTCGCAAAGCTACGCGCCGATGGCCACCGCCATGGCGGCGGGCATGGTGCCGCCCATCGGTATGGGCATTGCAACCCTGCTGGCGCGACGCAAGTTCGCCCAGAGCGAGCGTGAGGCGGGGAAAGCCGCGTTCGTGCTGGGGCTGTGCTTTATTTCCGAAGGCGCGATTCCCTTCGCGGCCAAGGACCCGTTGCGGGTGATTCCGGCCAGTGTGCTGGGCGGCGCACTGACCGGCGCGCTGTCGATGTACTTCGGCTGCAAACTGATGGCGCCCCATGGCGGCCTGTTCGTGATGCTGATTCCCAACGCCATCAACCATGCGTTGCTGTACCTGCTGGCGATCGTGGTCGGCAGCGTGGTAACCGGCGTCGTGTACGCGGTGCTCAAGCGCCCGGAAGTGGCAGAGCTGGAAGTGGCGCCTGCCGGCGCTTGATCCAAGCCAGTGGGAGCGGACCATAGTCAGTTGGGAAGGTAAAAACAGTTGGCTCCCTCCCACAGGATCGGGGTATGACCTGACTTCGTAGGTACGCCGCGAATTGTATAGGAGGGACCTTGGTCGCGATCTGGCGCGTAGCGGCAGCAATAATGGGTACATCCGCAGCTGATCCATTGCCTCGAATGCCTTCGTCACGAGCAAGCTCCCTCCCACAGGGTTTGCGTCAAACAGTGGGAGCGGACCGGGCGGCGCTCCGCTTGTCCGCGAAGACATATTCACACCGACACATCTACTTAGGATGTACCGGCTCCTTCGCGGACAAGTCCGCTCCCACAACAACACCCTTGCAGCAGTTCACCACGGCTTGTCACACAGCCCCAACATTCCCCTGCTAGCGTGCCCTTTTCCAGTCTGCAAAGGGGTAAGCCATGAGCCACTTCGATCTCAAGCGTCGGCGCATCATTCAGGCGGTGGGTGCCGGGTTGCTGCTGCCCGGGCTGGCGCCTGCGGTGATTGCTTCGGTCAAGGATCGTCCGAAGATTACTGACGGCGTACAGTCCGGCGACCTGTCGGGCGAGCGGGCGATGGTCTGGAGTCGCAGCGACCGGCCTTCGCGCATGGTCGTCGAGTGGGACACCCGCAGCACTTTCAACAACCCGCGTCGCCAGGTTTCGGCCCTTGCCGACCAGCGTACCGACTTCACCGCACGCGTGGAGTTGAGTGGATTGCCCGCCGATCAGGCGATTTTCTACCGCGTGCTGTTTGAAGACGCGCAATCAGGCGTCGCCAGCGAGCCCTGGTTCGGCCACCTGCGCAGCATGCCGCAGAACAAGCGCAACATCCGCTTTGTCTGGAGTGGCGATACCGTTGGTCAGGGCTTCGGCATCAATCCGGACATCGGCGGCATGCGCATCTATGAAGCCATGCGCCTGCGCCTGCCGGATTTTTTCATCCACAGCGGCGACACTATCTATGCCGACGGCCCGGTGCCTGCGCAGATCACCACCGAAGGCGGGCGCATCTGGCGCAACCTCACTACCGAAGCCAAGAGCAAGGTGGCCGAGACCCTCGACGAGTATCGCGGCAATTACCGCTACAACCTGATGGATGAAAACCTGCGCCGCTTCAATGCCCAAGTGCCGCAGATCTGGCAATGGGACGACCACGAAGTGACCAACAATTGGTCGTCCAGCAAACAGCTCGATGATCGCTACAAGGTCAAGGATATTCAGGTGCTGGCGGCGCGGGCACGCCAGGCGTATCTCGAATATGCGCCCTTGCGTCTGCAGCAGGCCGACAACGGCGGGCGTATTTATCGCAAGATGCCCTACGGGCCGATGCTCGATGTGTTCGTGCTCGACATGCGCAGCTACCGGGACGGCAACGACGCCAATCTTGCCGACAAACCCGGCCCGACCACGGCGTTTCTCGGCCGCGAACAGCTGGCGTGGCTCAAGCGCGAACTCAAGGCCTCGACGGCGCAATGGAAAATCATTGCCGCCGATATGCCGATCGGCCTGGGCGTTCCGGACGGCGAAGTCAGCCCGGGCGTGGCGCGCTGGGAGGCCATCGCCAACGGCAACGACGGCCCGGCGCTGGGGCGTGAGCTGGAAGTGGCCGAACTGCTGGGTTACCTGCGGGCCGAGAAAATTCGCGATTGCGTATGGCTGACGGCCGACGTGCATTACTGCGCAGCGCATCACTACCATCCGGATCGCGCGGTATTCCAGGATTTCGAGCCGTTCTGGGAATTCGTCGCCGGCCCGCTCAATGCCGGCAGCTTCGGGCCGAACCCGCTGGACAAGACCTTCGGCCCGGAATTGGTGTTCCAGAAAGCGCCGCCTGCGCAGAACACGTCGCCGTTTGCCGGCTTCCAGTTTTTCGGGGAGGTGAACATCGACGGCCAGACCTCAGAACTGACGGTGAATCTGCGCGACCTCGACGGTGTATCGGTTTTCGAGCATAAGTTGCAGCCATCGGTATAGCCTGCTGGCGAACATGGCTGCGTAAGATGAGGAAATTCCTTGCAACACCACTTCGTCAGGTGGCTTATGATGAGGCACCTAACGACAGGGCAGGGTTGCAAGGCATGCTGGGTATTTTTCTCGAAACCCTGAACATCACCGCGCCAGTGTTCGCCATGCTGTTTCTCGGCGTGTTCCTCAAGCGGGTCGGCGCCATCAACGACGGTTTCATCGTTTCCGCTTCCGGCCTGGTGTTCAACGTCACCATGCCGGCGCTGCTGTTTCTGGGCATCATCCACGCCAACCTGCGCGACGCGTTGCAGCCCAAGCTGCTGATCTTCTTCAGTGTCATCACCTTGCTCAGCTTTGCCTGCACCTGGGCGTGGGCGATCTGGCGCTGCCCGTATGCCGAGCGAGGCATCTACGTCCAGGGCTCGTTTCGCGGCAACAACGGCGTAGTCGGCCTGGCACTGGCGGCCAGCATGTACGGCGAGTACGGCATCTCGCTGGGTGCCATTCTCGCGGCGCTGGTCATCGTGTTCTACAACACCTTGTCGACCATCGTGCTGGCGGTCTATAGCCCGGTGATCAAGTCCGACCCCTGGAGCATCTTCAAGAGCGTGCTGGCCAATCCGCTGATCATCAGTGTGATCGCCGCGTCGCCTTTCGCCTACTTCGGCATCGGCCTGCCCAACTGGCTGGAAAAGTCGGGCAGCTACCTGGCCCAGATGACGTTGCCGCTGGCGCTGATCTGCATCGGCGGCACCTTGTCGCTGGCGTCTTTGCGCAAGAGCGGCAATCTCGCGGTCAGCGCCAGCCTGGTGAAGATGGTCTGGCTGCCGCTGCTCAGTACGCTGGCGGCGTGGCTGGTGGGCTTCCGTGGGGCGGAGCTGGGGATTCTGTTCCTGTACTTCGGCAGCCCGACGGCGGCCGCCAGCTACATCATGGCGCGCACGGCCAACGGCAATTACGAGCTGGCGGCGGCGATCATCGTCATCACCACGCTGGCGGCAGCGGTCACCACCAACATCGGCATCTTCATTCTGCAATGGGGCGGCTGGATCTAGTGCTGGCGCCGCCAGGCACGAACGATACCGAACGCGACGATCACGCCCAGCACCGGCAACACGTACTTGAGCATCGCACCTTCCAGCCGTTCGGCCAACAGCATGCCGGTGCTGATTGAGACGATGTGCAGCCCGTAGGTCAGGTACAGCGACAACAGCATCAGCCCTTCGATCCGGTCGATCCGGTAGCCGGAATAGAACACCGGCAGGCACAGCGCTGCGACTCCCAGCAGGACCGGCAGGTCGAACAGCAGCGCGTTGGGCGATACTGACAGCGCTTCGGGAGCCACCATCGCCGTAAGCCCCAATACGCCCAGCAGGTTGAACAGGTTGCTGCCGATCACGTTGCCCACCGCGATATCGCGTTCGCCGCGCAGGGCCGCAATCAGCGAGGTAGTCAGGCCGGGCAGCGAAGTCCCGATGGCGATGACGGTCAGGCCGATAATGCGTTCGGACAGCCCCAGGTTGAGCGCGATCACCACGGAAGCATCCACCAGCAAGTGGCCGCCAAGGGCCAGGGTCAGCAGCCCGCCGATCAGCATCGCCAGCCGCGAGCCGGTGCGCGGTTGCTCGGCACTGGCCGTATGACCGTGGCGGGCAGCGCTTTGCCCGGCCTGACGCAAGACGATGAACAGGCAGGCGCACAGCCCGGCCAGCAGCAGGGCGCCGTCGAGCTTGTCCAGCTGATGGTTCCAGGCCAGCCCCGTTACCAGCAGGCAGGCGCCGATCATCAACGGAATATCGATGAGCAGTACCTGACGTGCCACCCGCAGCGGGATGATCAAGGCGCACAGGCCGAGGATGACCAGCACATTGAAGATGCTGCTGCCGATGACGCTGCCTACGGCGATGTCGGTGTTGTGGGAAAACGCCGCCTGCAGGCTGACGGCCATCTGCGGCGCGCTGCTGCCCAACGCCACCACGGTCAGGCCGATGATCAGCGGACGAATCCGCAGGATGGCCGCCAGATGCACAGCGGCGCGTACCGAGAGTTCGGCGCCGAACAGCAACAGCAGCAAGCCGCTCAGCAGTTGAATGAGGGCGGGAGCAGGTAGGGTTGATAGCTGGAGAATTCGGGTTTCCTCAATCCAGGCTCTGGATGCGGACTTTTGCGACACCGCTGCGCAGCATGCCGAGCTGTTCAGCCGCGCCACGTGATACGTCGATCAGTCGCCCGCGGGTATGCGGGCCGCGGTCGTTGATGCGCACGATGACGGTTTTTTCGTTGCTCAGGTTGGTCACTTTGACCCGGGTGCCGAACGGTAGCTGCCGGTGGGCGGCGGTCAGGGCATTCTGGTTGAACGCCTCGCCGCTGGCAGTGCGCTTACCGTGGTGGCGAGCGCCGTAGTACGACGCGCTTCCGGTGTCGTCATAGCCATGTGGATCGATTTCGTGACTGGCACAGCCGGCCAGCAGGGCCATGAGGCTGAAGGCAGAGAGAAGTCGGCGCATGTAGGGTTCCTGGGTATAGGAGACGATGTGGGAGGGAGCTTGCTCGCGACGGCAGAGTTCACAACCCTGAAGATGTTGTGAACGTCCCGCACCTGTCGCGAGCAAGCTCCCTCCCACAGGGGCTGCTCTTTCACATCCTTTCGAGCGATCAGCCTTCCAGCTTGGCCTTGAGCAGCTGGTTGACCTGCTGCGGGTTGGCCTTGCCTTTGGAGACTTTCATCGCCTGGCCGACGAAGAAGCCGAACATCTTGCCGCGCTTGGCCTCGTCGGCGGCGCGGTATTGTTCGACCTGTTCGGCATTGGCCGCGAGCATCTCGTCGAGCATCGACTCGATGGCGCCGCTGTCGGTAACCTGCTTGAGACCGCGCTTGTCGATGATTTCATCGGCGCTGCCTTCACCATTGGCCATGGCCTCGAACACCATTTTGGCGATCTTGCCGGAAATGGTGTTGTCGCTGATGCGCTTGAGCATGCCGCCCAGTTGCTCGGCGCTGACCGGCGATTGTTCGATCTCCACACCCAGCTTGTTGAGCAGGCTGCCCAGCTCGACCATGACCCAGTTGGCCGCCAGCTTGGCGTCGCCGCTGATGCTGACCACCTGTTCGAAGTAATCGGCCTGCTCGCGGCTCGATGCCAGCACGCTGGCGTCGTAGGCCGACAGCCCGAACTGGCTCTGGAAGCGTTCGCGTTTCTGCGGCGGCAGCTCCGGCAGCGTGGCGCGGGTCTCTTCGATGAACGAATCTTCGATGACCACCGGCAACAGGTCAGGGTCGGGGAAGTAACGGTAGTCGTTGGCTTCCTCCTTGCTGCGCATGGCGCGGGTTTCGTCTTTGTTCGGATCGTACAGGCGCGTTTGCTGGATCACCTTGCCGCCGTCTTCGATCAGGTCGATCTGGCGCTGGATCTCGCTGTTGATCGCCTTTTCGATGAAGCGGAACGAGTTGACGTTCTTGATCTCGCAGCGCGTGCCGAACTCGACCTGACCCTTGGGGCGGATCGATACGTTGCAGTCGCAGCGCAGCGAGCCTTCGGCCATGTTGCCGTCACAGATGCCCAGGTAACGAACCAGTGCATGCATGGCTTTGACATACGCCACCGCTTCCTTGGCCGAACGCATGTCCGGTTCGGAAACGATTTCCAGCAGCGGCGTGCCGGCACGGTTCAGGTCGATGCCGGTCATGCCGCTGAAGTCTTCGTGCAGGCTCTTGCCTGCGTCTTCTTCAAGGTGGGCACGGGTGATACCGACGCGTTTGACCGTGCCGTCTTCCAGGGTGATGTCCAGGTGACCCTTGCCGACGATGGGCAATTCCATCTGGCTGATCTGGTAGCCCTTGGGCAGGTCCGGGTAGAAGTAGTTCTTGCGGGCGAACACGTTGTGCTGGCCGATCTCGGCATCCACCGCCAGACCGAACTTGACGGCCATGCGCACGGCTTCCTTGTTGAGCACCGGCAGCACGCCCGGCATGCCCAGGTCGACAAGGCTGGCCTGGGTGTTGGGCTCGGAACCGAACGTGATGGCGCTACCGGAAAAAATCTTCGATTGGGTCGATAGCTGGGTGTGAATCTCCAGCCCGATGACGACTTCCCATTGCATATAAGTTGCTCCTCAGAAGCCTTCAGGTGTGCGCGTGTGCCAGTCAGTCACCTGCTGGTACTGATGAGCCACATTCAACAGACGGCCTTCCTGGAAATACGAGGCCAGCAATTGCACGCCGACCGGCAGACCTTCCACGAAGCCCGCCGGCATCGACAGGCCCGGCAGGCCCGCGAGGTTGGCGGTGATGGTGTAGAAGTCTTCCAGGTATTCGGCGATCGGATCGTTGGTCTTGGCGCCGATTTTCCAGGCCGGGTTCGGCGTGGTCGGACCCAGGATCACGTCGACTTCGGTGAAGGCGGCCATGAAGTCGTTTTTGATCAGGCGACGGATTTTCTGCGCTTGCAGGTAGTAAGCGTCGTAGTAGCCCGCCGACAGCGCGTAGGCACCGACCATGATGCGACGCTGCACTTCCGGGCCGAAGCCTTCGGCGCGGGAGCGCTTGTACAGGTCGGTCAGGTCTTTGGGATCTTCACAGCGGTAGCCGAAGCGCACCCCGTCGAACCGCGACAGGTTGGAAGACGCCTCGGCCGGAGCGATGACGTAGTAGGCTGGAATGCCGTGCTGCAGGTTCGGCAGGCTGATTTCCTTGACCACCGCGCCGAGCTTTTCCAGCTCCTTGACGCTCTCCTGCACCAACTGCGCGATGCGCGGGTCCAGGCCGGCGCTGAAGTATTCCTTCGGCAGGCCGATGCGCAGGCCCTTGATGGAAGCATTCAGGTTGGCGGAGTAATCCGGCACCGGCTCGTCGATGCTGGTGGAGTCCTGCGGATCGAAGCCGGCCATGCCTTGCAGCAGCAGCGCGCAGTCTTCAGCGGTGCGTGCCATGGGGCCAGCCTGATCGAGGCTCGACGCGTAGGCGATCATGCCCCAGCGTGAGACGCGGCCGTAGGTAGGCTTGAGACCGGTGAGGTTGGTCAGCGCGGCCGGCTGGCGGATCGAGCCGCCGGTGTCGGTGCCGGTTGCGGCAGGCAGCAGGCGCGCCGCCACGGCTGCGGCCGAACCACCGGACGAGCCGCCGGGAACGTGTTCGAGGTTCCACGGGTTCTTCACCGGGCCGTAGTGGCTGGACTCGTTGGCCGAACCCATGGCGAATTCGTCCATGTTGGTCTTGCCCAGCGTCACGGTGCCGGCGGCGGCGAGCCTGGAAACCACAGTGGCGTCATACGGCGCCTTGAAGTTGTCGAGCATCAGCGATGCGCAGCTGGTGCGGATGCCCTGGGTGCAGAACAGGTCCTTGTGCGCCAGCGGAGCGCCGAGCAGGGCGCCATTCTCGCCGGCGGCGCGACGGGCGTCGGCAGCCTGGGCCTGGGTGATCGCCAGGTCTTCGGTCAGGGTGATGAAACTGTTGAGCTGAGGGTCGAGCTGCGCGATTCGCGACAGCAGCACACGGGTCAGTTCTTCAGAGGAAAACTTCTTTTCGGCGAGTCCGCGGGCGATCTCGGCCAGAGTCATTTGATGCATGCAGGCTCTTTCCCTTACTCGATGACTTTCGGAACCAGATAGAGGCCGTCTTGGACCGCTGGTGCGATGGCTTGGTAAGTGTCGCGACGATTGTGCTCGGTAACGGCGTCATCGCGCAGGCGCTGAGAGGCTTCCAGCGGGTGGGCGAGCGGCTCGATGCCGGTGGTATCGACCGCCTGCATCTGATCGACCAGCCCAAGAATGCTGTTAAGTGCTT
The DNA here is from genome assembly GCF_003935425.1 of Pseudomonas sp. v388. GTDB lineage: Bacteria > Pseudomonadota > Gammaproteobacteria > Pseudomonadales > Pseudomonadaceae > Aquipseudomonas. The sequence continues at coordinate 155,127 of NZ_RHQN01000006.1, read as the reverse complement.
CGGTGGTGCGTGGGATATCGGCGTCATTGAGGCCCAGTCGGGCCAGATGAGCGATCTTTTCCACGTCGGAGCGTTCAAGCGCCATCGGGTATCTCCAGTGGAAGGCCGGCGGCTCGTGGCCGTCGGCGGATTGCGGAACACCCCCGCGTTCTTGCGGTCACATGCCGCCAACGCCTTGGGTCGTGTTCAGAAAACCGCCAATTTAACATATTGGCTCCTTGCCCAAAATCCCTGTCGTTGTTAGAGTTTGCCGCACTTTTTTACCCACGCGTTCCCTAGGGTCCCTTTCCCATGTTCAAGAAACTGCGTGGCATGTTTTCCAGTGATCTTTCCATCGACCTGGGCACTGCCAACACCCTTATTTACGTGCGTGAGCGCGGTATTGTCCTGAATGAACCCTCTGTCGTGGCCATCCGTACCCACGGCAACCAGAAGAGTGTCGTGGCCGTCGGTACCGAAGCCAAGCGCATGCTGGGCCGTACTCCAGGCAACATCGCAGCCATTCGTCCCATGAAAGACGGCGTCATCGCCGATTTCAGCGTGTGCGAAAAGATGCTGCAGTATTTCATCAACAAGGTTCACGAAAACAGCTTCCTGCAGCCCAGCCCTCGTGTGCTGATCTGCGTTCCGTGCAAATCCACCCAGGTTGAGCGCCGCGCCATTCGCGAGTCGGCCCTGGGTGCCGGTGCCCGCGAAGTGTTCCTGATCGAAGAACCGATGGCCGCTGCCATCGGTGCCGGCCTGCCGGTCGAAGAAGCCCGTGGTTCCATGGTCGTCGACATCGGCGGCGGCACCACCGAGATCGCGCTGATCTCCTTGAATGGTGTGGTCTACGCCGAATCCGTTCGGGTCGGCGGCGACCGTTTCGACGAAGCGATCATCACTTACGTGCGTCGCAACTACGGCAGCCTGATCGGCGAATCCACCGCCGAGCGTATCAAGCAGGAAATCGGCACCGCTTACCCCGGTGGCGAGGTTCGTGAAGTCGACGTCCGTGGCCGCAACCTGGCCGAAGGCGTGCCGCGCGCGTTCACCCTCAATTCCAATGAGGTGCTCGAAGCACTGCAGGAATCGCTGGCGACCATCGTGCAGGCGGTCAAGAGCGCTCTGGAGCAATCACCTCCGGAACTGGCCTCGGACATCGCCGAGCGTGGTCTGGTCCTGACCGGCGGCGGCGCGCTGCTGCGCGATCTGGACAAGCTGCTGGCCCAGGAAACCGGTCTGCCGGTAATCGTTGCCGAAGACCCGCTGACCTGCGTGGCTCGCGGCGGTGGCCGTGCGCTGGAAATGATGGATAAGCACACCATGGACCTGCTCTCCAGCGAGTAAATCGCCGGGGTTTGTCTTCATGGAGCCTTTGTATGCAGGTAGCGCGTGTGCTACCTGTATGCGTTAGGCTGACGCCAAAACAGGGCGCCTATTTCTTCCATTTGCCCAGGCCGGTTCCATACCGCATGAATTACAGCCAATTGATGCTCGAAGCCTCGAGCGCATGCCCCGGAGGAGCGGCCTATTAAACCGCTTTTCGCAAAAGGCCCATCCTTGGGCGTACGCCTGCTTGTGCTGGTCGTGCTGTCGGTCGCGTTGATGGTGGTCGATGCCCGGTTCTCGGTACTCAAGCCCGTGCGCAGCCAGATGTCCCTGGTGCTGATGCAGTCCTACTGGATCGTCGATCTTCCACAGCGCATGTTTCAGGGTGTTGCCAGCCAGTTCGGCAGTCGCACCGAACTGCTCGCCGAAAACGAAAAACTCAAGACCGAAGCCCTGCTCCTGCAAGGTCGCCTGCAAAAGCTGGCGGCACTGACCGAGCAAAACGTTCGCCTGCGCGAGTTGCTCAATTCCTCGGCGCTGGTCAACGAGAAAGTCGAAGTTGCCGAACTGATCGGCATGGACCCGAATCCTTTCACCCACCGCATCATCATCAACAAGGGCGAGCGCGACGGCGTGGTCCTCGGCCAGCCGGTGCTCGATGCCCGCGGCCTGATGGGGCAGGTGGTGGAACTGATGCCTTACACCTCGCGTGTGCTGCTGCTGACCGACACCACCCACAGCATTCCGGTACAGGTCAACCGCAACGGCCTGCGCGCCATCGCCAGCGGCACGGGCAATCCGGAACGCCTGGAATTGCGCCACGTGGCCGATACGGCGGACATCAAGGAAGGTGACCTGCTGGTGAGTTCCGGTCTGGGCCAGCGTTTCCCGGCCGGTTACCCGGTGGCGACGGTCAAGGAAGTGATCCACGACTCCGGCCAGCCGTTCGCGATTGTCCGGGCAGTGCCGACCGCTGCGCTGAACCGCAGTCGTTATCTGCTGCTGGTGTTCTCGGACGGTCGCTCGCCGGAAGAGCGCGCTGCGGATGCCGCTCAGGCGCAGGAGTCGATCGACAAGGGCGTGGAGCCCGCGATCATGCCGACCCTGCCGCCGCTGGCGCCGGCCTTCCCGATGTGGCCGCAGCCGGTTACGCCGCTGTTCCCTGTCGAAGCGATGCACCCCAGGCCCGCCGCATCAGGCGTAACCCCACCGGCGAGCGCACCTTCCGCAACGCCGGCGGCACCTGCGCCACGACCCGCCGCGCGGCCTGCCGGCACCCAGGCGCCGGCTTCCGCTCCATCCACTTCTCGGGGGCCAATCGATGGCTAGGCATGTTTCCGGGCGCAACGGCTGGGTGGTCTGGCTGAGTTTCGCCATCGGCCTGCTGCTGAGCGTAGCGCCGCTGCCGCAATTCATGGAAATCTTCCGGCCGTTGTGGCTGGCGCTGCTGGTGACATTCTGGGCGCTGATGCTGCCGCACAAGGTGGGGATGACCACCGCCTTCCTGCTGGGGCTGATGGAGGATGTGCTCTACGGCACCCTGCTGGGCCAGAACGCGCTGATTCTGTGCCTGATCACTTTTCTGGTCATGACCTTGCAGCAGCGTTTACGCATGTTTCCCATGTGGCAACAGTGTCTGGTGCTGCTGGTGGTCTTTGGTCTGGCGCAGCTTGCCCAACTCTGGCTCAGTGCCTTGACCGGCAATCGCCAACCCACCTTGGCGCTGGTGCTGCCGGCGCTGGTCAGTGCCTTGCTGTGGCCATGGGTCAGTTACGGCCTGCGTGGCCTGAGCAAACGCCTGAGAATCAGCTAGGCGCAACGTGAGCGCGGACGCCTGTATGCGTAACGCCGCGCTTGCTTCACCGACACGGAGATGTCTGTATGCCCACACTCCATCTGGCTTCCGGGTCGCCGCGCCGTCGTGAACTGCTCACTCAGATCGGCGTGCGGTTCACCACGCTCAGCGCGCAGATCGACGAAACTCCCCTCATCGACGAAACCCCGACGGCCTATGTCGAACGGCTGGCACGCGGCAAGGCCGAAGCCGGTCTGGCTTCCCTGGCCACGGTCGAGGGCGCCTGCGTCCTGGGCGCCGACACCGCCGTGGTGCTCGACGGACGCATTCTCGGCAAGCCGGTGGATCAGACCGACGCGCTGGCGATGCTCGCCGCTTTGTCCGGGCGCGAGCACCAGGTGCTGACCGCAGTCGCCGTCATCGATCATCAGCGCAGCGAAACCTGTGTGGTGGCGAGCCGGGTTCGATTCCGCGCGATCACGCCCGGTGAAGCGCTGGTCTACTGGTCCAGCGGTGAGCCGCAGGACAAGGCCGGCAGTTATGCGATTCAAGGCCTGGCGGCGGTCTTCGTCGAGGGTTTGCAAGGCAGCTATTCTGGGGTGGTTGGGTTGCCTCTGTGCGAAACCGCAGAATTGCTGGGCCGTTTCGGCATAACCTGTTGGCAATGCCTGGAAGGTGACAAGCCATGAGTGAAGAGATCCTGATCAACATCACCCCGATGGAATCGCGGGTGGCGGTGGTGGAAAACGGTGTGTTGCAAGAGGTCCACGTCGAGCGGACCCAGCGACGCGGCATCGTCGGCAATATCTACAAAGGCAAGGTGGTTCGTGTGTTGCCCGGCATGCAGGCGGCCTTCATCGACATCGGCCTGGAACGGGCGGCGTTCATCCACGCTTCGGAAATCTCCATGCGCGAAGGCCCGGCGGTGGAGACCATCAGTTCCCTGGTCCACGAAGGCCAGAGCCTGGTAGTGCAGGTCACCAAGGACCCCATCGGCAGCAAAGGCGCGCGGCTGACCACCCAGCTGTCGATCCCGTCGCGTTACCTGGTCTACATGCCGCGCACGGCTCACGTCGGCATTTCGTTGAAGATCGAAGATGAAAGCGAGCGTGAGCGGCTGAAGAAGGTGGTCAGCGACTGCGTGGCGCTGGAAGGCATCAAGGAATCGGGTGGCTTTATCCTGCGCACGGCTGCCGAAGGCGCCGGTGCCGATGAAATTCTCATGGATATCCGCTACCTGCGCCGACTCTGGGATCAGATCGGCGAGCAGATCAAGTTCGTCAGCCCGCCCAGCGTGATCTACGAAGACCTCGGCCTGGCGCTACGTACCTTGCGCGATCTGGTCAGCCCCAAGATCGAGAAAATCCGCATCGACTCGCGGGAAACCTTCCAGAAGACCACTCAGTTCGTGGCCGAGCTGATGCCGGAAATCGCCGATCGTCTCGAACACTATCCCGGCGAACGTCCGATCTTCGATCTCTACGGCGTCGAGGACGAAATCCAGAAGGCGCTGGAGCGCAAGGTGCCGCTCAAGTCCGGCGGCTATCTGGTGGTCGATCCGGCCGAAGCCATGAGCACCATCGACGTCAACACCGGCGCGTTCGTCGGTCATCGCAACCTCGAAGAAACCATTTTCAAGACCAACCTGGAAGCGGCCACCGCCATTGCCCGTCAACTGCGGCTGCGCAATCTGGGCGGGATCATCATCATCGATTTCATCGACATGGAAGACGGCGAGCACCAGCGGCAAGTGTTGCGCACCCTGGAAAAGCAGCTCGAACGCGACCATGCCAAGACCAACATCATCGGCATCACCGAGCTGGGCCTGGTGCAGATGACGCGCAAGCGCACCCGGGAAAGCCTGGAGCAGGTGCTGTGCGAGCCGTGTCACTGCTGTCAGGGCCGGGGCAAGCTCAAGACCCCTGAAACCATCTGCTACGAGATATTCCGCGAAATCCTGCGCGAAGCCCGGGCCTATCAGGCAGTGGGTTATCGTGTGCTGGCCAACCAGCGGGTGGTGGACCGCCTGCTCGACGAAGAATCGGGCAACGTTGCGGAACTGGAAAGCTTTATCGGCAGGACCATCCGCTTTCAGGTAGAAACCATGTATTCACAGGAACAATACGACGTCGTGCTGCTCTGAGATGGCTGACTTCGCCGATAACCGAAACGCTCCCGTCTGGACAATCCCCGAGGGCATGCGGCAGGAAGCCTTCTTGACGAGTACGATGCGTGGCAAATGAGCGATACCTGAACCTGGTGACACCTGTACATGTGAGCCGGGTACGTTTTAGGCAAGCTGACTGGCACACCGCATTGTGGAGGACCCTCTGACATGGAGCGTCTCCCCCGTTTCTTTGCAGCCCTGACGCGCTGGGGATTGAGCCTGTGCGCGCTGCTTTTGGTGCTCGCGGCGTTGTACGTCAGCCTCGGGCGCCAGTTGGCACCGATGGTCGCCGAATACCGTGTCGACGCCGAGACCCGAGCCAGCGCCACCCTCGACATGCCGATTCGTATCGGCAGCCTCAAAGGCAGCTGGTCGGGCTTCGCTCCGGTACTGCAGGCCCATGACGTCACGGTGGGCGAGGGCGCCAACGCCTTGCATCTGGATCGCGTGCAGGTAGTGCCGGACCTCTGGCAAAGCCTGATGACCCGCCAGCTCAGGCTGGCCCATCTGGAAATCAACGGGTTGCAGGTGATCCTCAAGCAAGGGCAGGACGGCAAATGGGCAGTACAGGGCCTGCCGCTACGCGATGACGCCCCGACCGATCCCGAGCAGTTGCTCAATCAGATGCAGATGGTTGCACGGCTCTCGCTGTTCGACAGCCAGGTTACCTTGCAACCTCTCGACGCGGCGCCCCTGACCCTCACCTATGTCAGCTTTAGCCTGCTGACCGGCAGCTATCACCAGCGCCTGGACGCTCGCCTGACCTTGCCTGACGGACAGCCGCTGGCGCTGAACCTGCGCACGCGGATCGAGGCTCACCAGTGGAAAGAGGGTCAGGCCGATCTGTATGTCAGCCTGCCGCAGAGCGACTGGGCGAAATGGGTGCCCAAAAGCCTGACTCGACAATGGAAACTGTCGAGCTTCAAGGCCGGCGGCGAGCTGTGGCTTGGCTGGGGCAAGGGCACGGTGCAGAGCGCTGTCGCACGCTTCAATGCGCCGACCGTTCGCGCAGCCTACGCCGAGCGCAAGCCGGTGACGCTGGATAACGTGGCGCTGAACGCATGGTTCAAACGCAACGAACAGGGCCTGGACCTCACCGTCGACTCCCTGGCGATGAGCCTGGGCAAGGATCGCTGGGAAAGCCGCCTGAACCTGACCCAGACCGCCGCCAGCGCCGAGCACGAAGAGCTCTGGCACCTCCAGGCGGATCGCCTCGACCTGACGCCGCTGACCCCATTGATCGACTCGCTTGCGCCGCTGCCTGAGCAGGCCATGCTGGCGGTCAATCACCTCAAGGCCACCGGCACACTGCGCAATGTACTGCTCGACATCCGCCCGCAAGCCGCCGGCGACCAGCGCCTGAGCTTCGCGGCGAACCTGGACAAGGTCGGTTTCAGCGCTTACCACGGTGCACCCGCTGCCGATAACGTCAGCGGCGCCATCAGTGGCGACCTGGGACGTGGCGAGCTGCGTCTGGCGAGCGAAGAATTCATGCTGCACCTGGACCCGATCTTCGCCAGGCCGTGGACCTATCCGAAAGCCAATGCGCGTCTGACCTGGACGCTCGATAAAGAGGCATTCACCCTGACCGCGCCGTATATCAAGGTGCTGGGCGATGAGGGCAAGATTGCGGCGGACTTCCTGATCCGGATTTATCTGGATCACTCCAGGGGCCAGGACGACTACATGGACCTGCGGGTCGGCATGGTCGATGGCGATGGCAGCTACACCAGCAAATACCTGCCTGCGGTGCTCAGCCCTGATCTGGATCACTGGCTGCGCACGGCCATCGTCAAAGGCGCGGTCAACCAGGGTTTCTTCCAGTATCAAGGCTCGCTGAGCAAGAGTGCGCCCAACACTGCGCGGGTGATCAGTCTGTTCTTCGACGTCAGCGATGCCACATTGGCATTCCAGCCGGGATGGCCGTCTCTGACCGGCGTTGACGGCAAGGTGTATGTGGAGAACAGCGGTGTGCGGGTCAGGGCCAGCAAAGGCCGGTTGCTCAACACCCGTGTCAGCGATGTACAGGTCGACATTCCCCACGCGCCGGCGGGCCAGCCCAGCCATCTGCTGGTGGATGGCGGATTCAAGGGCACGCTGGTCGACGGTCTCAAGATCCTGCAGGAAGCGCCCATCGGTACCGCCAGTGTTTTTGAGGGCTGGCAGGGCGAAGGCCCGCTGGATGGCAGGTTGAAACTGGATATCCCGCTGGCCAAAGGCATCGAGCCGAACATCGTGGTGGATTTCAGCACTGTGGGCGCGCGTTTGCAGTTGGCCGAACCCAAGCTCGAATTGAGCGCCCTCAAGGGTGATTTCCGTTTCGACAGCGCCAAAGGGCTCAGCGCCAAGGGTGTGCGGGCGCAGGCGTTCGATCAGCCGGTGACCGCCGAGATTGCGGCCGAGGGCAAGCCCGGCGCGAACCTGACCCGCATCGTCGCCAACGGGCAGATCACGGTCGCCAGACTCACCCAGTGGCTGAACGTCGAGCAGCCGTTACCGGCGTCCGGCACTTTGCCTTACCAGTTGCAGCTGTCGCTGGATGGCAAGTCCACGCCGCTGGTGATCAACTCGCCGCTCAAGGGCGTGACCGTTGACTTGCCCGCGCCGTTCGGCAAAGCAGCCGAGGAGTCTCGCGCCAGTGAATTTCGCATGACCCTGCAAGGCGCCGAGCAACGGTTTGGCGCCAATTACGGCAACCTGGCCAGCCTGGCTTACGCCGCTCCCAAGGGAAAACCGGCGGACGGGCGCGGCGAGTTGTATCTGGGGCAGGGCGGCGCCATTGTGCCGCAAGCCAAGGGCTTGCGCGTGCGCGGCGAGTTGTCCGAGCTGGACACGGCCACCTGGCAGGCGGTCGGCCAGCGCTACACCGGCGATGAGACCGGCGGCAGCGCCAAGCAGTTGCTCAGCAGTGTGGATCTGCAGATCGGCAAGCTGACGGCGATGGGGACTACGCTGGATAACGCCCGTGTGCAGTTGCAGCGCAACGCAGCGGCCTGGGCCTTGTCGCTGGACAGCCAATTGATCAAGGGCACGGCAACCCTGCCGGATGCCAAGGGCGTCCCGATCGGCGTGGATATGCTGTACGTGCGTCTTCCGGCCTCCGACCCCAACGCCGTGGCGGTGGAAAACCCGCCGGACCCGCTGGCCGATGTCGATCCAGGCAAGATCCCGGCGTTGAACATCAAGGTCGCCCAGGTGTTTCAGGGTGATCAGCTACTGGGCGCCTGGGCCTTGAAAATGCGGCCAACGGCCACCGGCATCCGTCTCTCCGATCTGAGCCTTGGCCTCAAGGGCTTGTTGCTGGAAGGCGAGGGCAGTTGGGAAGGCGCACCGGGGTCGAGCAGCAGTTGGTTCAAGGGCAGGATGGGCGGCAAGAACCTGGCGGACGTGCTCAAGGCCTGGGGGCTGGCGCCTACGGTGACCAGCGAGAGTTTCGAGGTGAACCTCGACGGTCGTTGGCCGGGCTCACCGGCCTGGGTGGGGCTCAAGCGTTATTCGGGCAGCCTGGACGCCACGCTGCACCGCGGCCAGTTCGTCGAAGTCGAAGGGGGCGCCCAGGCGTTGCGGGTGTTCGGCTTGCTCAACTTCAACTCCATCGGCCGTCGCCTGCGTCTGGATTTCTCTGATCTGCTGGGCAAAGGGCTGAGCTATGACCGGGTCAAGGGCCTGCTGGTGGCCAGCGACGGCGTGTACGTCACGCGCAACCCGATCACCATGACCGGCCCGTCCAGCAACCTGGAGCTCAATGGCACGCTGGATATGGTCAAGGACCGGGTCGATGCCAAGTTGCTGGTGACTCTGCCGGTGACCAATAACCTGCCAATCGCCGCGCTGTTGGTCGGCGCACCGGCCATTGGTGGGGCGTTGTTCCTGGTGGACAAACTGCTGGGTGACCGGGTCGCGCGATTTGCCAGTGTGCAGTACAAGGTCGAAGGCCCCTGGAAGGAACCGAAAATCACGTTCGACAAACCCTTCGAGAAACCTCAGTAGCGCGTCATGGGGTACAGTGATGACCTCCTGTAAGGAAAACGTCATGTCATTCGCCGTGATTCAGATGGTCAGCCAGAGCGACGTCATGGGCAACCTGGCCCAGGCACGGCACCTGCTGGAACAGGCAGCCCAGAGCGGCGCGCGTCTGGCGGTGCTGCCGGAGAATTTCGCCGCCATGGGGCGTCGCGACGTGGCCGACCTCGGCCGGGCCGAAGCCGTTGGGCGGGGGCCGATCCTGCCCTGGTTGAAACAGACCGCCCGCGACCTCAGGTTATGGATAGTTGCCGGCACACTGCCGCTGCCGCCGGCGAATAATCCCGATGGCAAGGTGACGGCATGCTCATTGTTGATCGATGAACACGGCCAGCAGGTGGCGCGTTATGACAAGCTGCATCTGTTCGATGTGGACGTGGCAGACACTCGCGGCCGGTATCGGGAGTCGGATGACTATGCTCATGGAAACAACGTGGTGGTGGTCGACACGCCGGTGGGCCGTCTGGGCCTGAGCGTGTGCTATGACCTGCGTTTTCCGGAACTCTATACGGCATTGCGCGAAGCGGGCGCTGAGCTGATCACTGCGCCATCGGCGTTCACGGCAGTGACGGGGGCGGCGCACTGGGAAGTCCTGATCCGCGCTCGCGCCATCGAAACCCAGTGCTACCTGTTGGCGGCAGCGCAAGGCGGCGTCCATCCAGGCCCGCGGGAAACCCATGGCCATGCGGCGATCATCGACCCCTGGGGACGCGTGCTGGCCTGCCAGCCCCAGGGCGAAGCGGTGCTCATGGCGCAACGAGACATAGAAGAACAGGCGTCCATACGGGCGCGGATGCCGGTGTCCAGTCACCGGCGCTTTTTTTCGCAGGACGCTGTGCGGCCTGCTTCGGAGTGAATATGAGTGACTTGTCCTCTGTCAGCGAACACCTTCTGGCGCCCGGCGGCCTGAGTCTCGACAGCCTGCAATCGGTGCTGGGTGAGCTGGCAGGCCCTGGAATCGACGCCGCGGATCTGTATTTCCAGGGCGTGATTTCCGAGTCATGGTCCCTGGAAGACGGCATCGTCAAGGACGGCAGTTTCAATCTTGACCAGGGCGTGGGCGTTCGCGCGCAGTCCGGCGAGAAAACCGGTTTCGCCTACAGCAACGCCATCACCCTGGAGGCCCTCAATACGGCGGCCCGCGCTGCACGTTCCATTTCCCGCGCCGGGCAGAACGGCCGCGTTCAGGCGTTCACCACCCAGGACGTTGCGCAGCTGTATGGCCCGGACAACCCGCTGGAAGTGCTGACCCGCGCCGAGAAAGTCGATCTGCTCAAGCGCATCGATGTAGCGACCCGTGCGCTGGACCCGCGCATTCAGCAGGTGTCGGTGAGTATGGCCGGCGTCTGGGAACGCATTCTGGTGGCTGCTGCCGATGGCAGCCTGGCCGCTGATGTGCGCCCGCTGGTGCGTTTCAACGTCAGCGTTATCGTCGAGCAGAACGGCCGTCGCGAGCGCGGCGGGCACGGTGGCGGAGGGCGTACCGACTACCGCTATTTCCTCAACGAAGACCGCGCCATGGGTTATGCCCGTGAAGCGCTGCGAATGGCGCTGGTCAATCTGGAAGCGATTCCCGCTCCGGCCGGCACTCTGCCGGTGGTGCTGGGTTCTGGCTGGTCAGGCGTGCTGCTGCATGAAGCGGTCGGCCATGGTCTGGAAGGTGACTTCAACCGCAAGGGCAGTTCCGCATACAGCGGGCGCATGGGCGAGAAGGTGGCGTCGAGCCTGTGCACCATCGTCGATGACGGCACGCTGGCGGGTCGTCGCGGCTCGCTGAGCGTGGACGACGAAGGCACGCCGACCGAGTGCACCACGCTGATCGAAAACGGCATCCTCAAGGGCTACATGCAGGACAAGCTCAATGCACGCCTGATGGGCGTGGCGCGTACCGGCAACGGTCGTCGCGAATCCTATGCGCACCTGCCGATGCCGCGCATGACCAACACCTACATGCTGGGCGGCGAAAGCGACCCGCAGGAAATCATCGCGTCGGTGAAGCGAGGCATCTACTGCGCCAATCTTGGCGGCGGACAGGTGGACATCACCAGCGGCAAGTTCGTGTTCTCCACCAGCGAGGCGTACTTGATCGAAGACGGCAAGATCACCGCGCCGGTCAAGGGGGCTACGCTGATCGGCAACGGCCCGGAAGCCATGAGCAAGGTGTCGATGGTGGGTAACGACATGTCGCTGGACAGCGGCGTCGGCACTTGTGGCAAGGACGGACAGTCAGTGCCGGTGGGTGTGGGTCAGCCGACGCTGAAGATCGATGCGATCACGGTCGGTGGCACGGGCAACTGAAGGTGAGAGGGGCTGGCGGCAGATCGCCGGCCCCAAGGTTGAAATCAACGCAGACCGCGGTGAATTTCATCCAGCTCACGGATGTATTTGAAGATTTTGCGGCTGGTGGCCGGCGGTTTGTTGCGTGCAACTTCGTGTTGCGCCTGACGGATCAAGGACCGCAGTTGCTGGCGATCGGCATCCGGGTATTCGACGACGAACTTTTCCAGGTCGCCATCGTCACCCCCGATCAACCGGTCACGCCAGCGTTCGAGCGCGTGGAAGCGTTCGTTGTACTGGCGAGTGGAGGCATCGAGTTGATCGAGCAGTTGCAGAATGGCGTCCTGATCCTGGTCGCGCATCAGTTTGCCGATGAACAGGATGTGCCGTTTGCGCGCGATATGAACCGTATGCTTGGGCGCTTCGGCCAAGGCCTTGCGCAGCGCATCGGTCAACGGCAGCTTGGCCAGCACGTCGGGCTTGAGTGTTGTCAGTCGCTCGCCGAGATCAACCAGAGCATGAAGCTCTCGCTTGACCTGGGTTTTGCTTTTCTCCCCGTCGAGGGAGTCGTCGTAAGAATCAACCATGGGGGCAGTCCGCAAATAAACGCCGCCATGATAACCAGTCGGGGGCCGCTTGTCCGGCCCGCTCGGTATTCGGCCTGTGCCGAAAGCAGAATTTGATGGAGAAAGTCATGAGTGCAACCCAAAGCGTCGGCCCGCAGGCCTTGCCCGAACTGCAAGAACAGGTCGAGCAGATCATCGCCGAAGCCAGGCGCCAGGGCGCCAGCGCCTGCGAAGTAGCGGTTTCGCTGGAACAGGGGCTGTCGACATCGGTTCGTCAGCGTGAAGTGGAAACCGTAGAGTTCAATCGCGACCAAGGGTTCGGCATCACCCTGTACGTCGGCCAGCGCAAAGGCTCGGCCAGTACCTCGGCTACCGGCGCCGATGCGATTCGCGAAACCGTGGCCGCGGCGCTCGCAATTGCCAAGCACACTTCCGAGGACGAGAGCGCAGGCCTGGCCGATCCTGCGTTGATGGCCCGCGAGAATAAGGACTTCGATCTGTTCCACGCCTGGGACATCAGCCCTGAACAGGCCATCGAAAAGGCGCTGATCTGCGAAGCGGCAGCCTTCGAGGCCGACAGCCGGATCAAGAATGCCGATGGCACGACCCTCAACACTCATCAGGGCTGCCGGGTATACGGCAACAGTAACGGCTTTGTCGGAGGCTACGCATCGACCCGCCACAGCCTGAGCTGCGTGATGATTGCCGAAGGCGAAGGCCAGATGCAGCGCGACTACTGGTATGACGTCAGCCGCCAGGGCGAGTTGTTGGCCGACGCCCAGAGCATCGGGCGCAAGGCCGCGCAGCGTGCCGCCAGCCGCTTGGGCGCACGCCCGGTCCCGACCTGTGAAGTGCCGGTGCTGTTTTCCGCCGAGCTGGCGGGCGGTCTGTTCGGCAGCTTCCTGGGCGCCATTTCCGGCGGCAACCTGTATCGCAAGTCGTCGTTCCTGGAAGGGGCGCTGGGCCAGCGCCTGTTTCCCGAGTGGATGACCATCGATGAGCGTCCGCACTTGATGCAGGCCATGGGCAGTTCCGCATTCGATAACGACGGTTTGGCAACCTATGCCAAGCCGTTCGTCGAAAATGGCGAGTTGGTGTCCTACATCCTCAGCACCTATTCGGGCCGCAAACTGGGCCTGCCGAGCACCGCGAATGCCGGCGGCGTGCACAACCTGTTCGTGACCCACGGCAGTGAAGACCAGCAAGCGCTGATCCGGCGCATGGGGCGCGGGCTGTTGGTCACCGAACTGATGGGCAGCGGCCTGAACATGGTCACGGGTGACTATTCTCGCGGCGCAGCGGGATTCTGGATCGAAAACGGCGAAATCCAGTTCCCGGTGCAGGAAGTAACCATTGCCGGCAACATGCGGGACATGTTCAAGCAAATCGTTGCAGTTGGCAGCGATCTTGAGCTGCGCAGCAACATCCGCACCGGCTCGGTTCTCATCGAGCGCATGACCGTGGCTGGTAGCTGATTTTCCTTCCCGACCTGGATGCTGTGGGAGCAATCCGCTCCCACAGCCACCGATAACTCCCCAATTACCGCCTTGCTCTTGTTTTGATTCTTAATCTCATTCAATAATGAATATCATTTCTGCAATGAGAGGCGGTCATGAGGTCGGTGCTGTACGAGCTGCCCTATCTGGAAAACTGGCGCGGACTGAGTCTACGGATTCGGTGTGCGCTGGAGCCTGACGAGCCGCGGCTCATCGAGCATTACCTCGCCGAAGGCCGTTACCTGGCGCGTTTTACTGCCACGCCTCAAACCCTGATCGCTGAAACCTCCTTGCGCCTGCTACTGGACACTGCGCGTGACACGGTGCTGCCGTGGCATTGGCGTTGCCTGTGTCTGGACCAGGCATGGCGACCGCTGCGCGACGTCCAGGCGCTGGCCTTGACGCCCGCTCGCCGGCAGCGCTGGGAAGCCTGCGTCCGAGAGCTGGCGACCTGCGTGCTGCAACCTTCGATTTCTCTCACTGAACTGGTGCAAGGATCTTCCGATGAGTAATACCCGTATCGAACGCGACAGCATGGGCGAACTGCAGGTGCCGGCCGAGGCGCTGTATGGCGCCCAGACTCAGCGTGCGGTGGACAACTTTCCCATCAGCGGGCAGCGCATGCCGCGACAGTTCATTCGCGCGCTGTTGTTGGCCAAGTCCGCAGCCGCTCAGGCCAACCTCGAACTGGAGCAGATCAGCGAAGCGCACAGCCGCGCGATTGTCAGCGCGGTCGAAGCCCTGCTGGCCGACGACTTCATGGCCCACTTTCCGGTGGATATCTTCCAGACAGGTTCCGGCACCAGCACCAACATGAACGCCAACGAGGTCATCGCGACCCTTGCCAGCCGCGTCCTGGGCAGTGAGGTCAATCCCAACGATCACGTCAATTGCGGGCAGAGCAGCAACGACATCATTCCCACCACGATCCATGTCAGCGCGGCGCTGGCGCTGCATGAGCAGTTGTTGCCGGCTCTGAAGCATTTGATCGAGGTCACCGAGCGCAAGGCCGAGCAGGTCCACGTATTCGTCAAGACCGGCCGTACTCATCTGATGGACGCCATGCCGGTGCGCATGAGCCAGGTGCTCAACGGCTGGACCCAGCAGATTCGCGCCAATGTCGAGCATCTGCAGCGCTTGCAGCCCAGCCTCCAGGCGCTGGCCCAAGGCGGCACGGCGGTAGGCACGGGCATCAACGCCCATCCGGAATTCGCCGCCCGTTTCTGTGCGCAGCTGAGCACTCTCAGCGGCGTGCCGTTCGCCCAAGGCAAAGATCTGTTTGCCCTGATCGGTTCCCAGGACACCGCCGTGGCGGTCTCGGGGCAACTCAAGGCGACAGCGGTTTCGTTGATGAAAATTGCCAATGATCTGCGCTGGATGAACTCCGGCCCGCTGGCAGGGTTGGGCGAGATCGAGCTTGAGGCGTTGCAGCCAGGCTCATCGATCATGCCGGGCAAGGTCAACCCGGTCATTCCGGAAGCCACCGCGATGGTGGCAGCCCAGGTCATCGGCAATGACGCCGCGATCACCGTGGCAGGGCAATCCGGCAACTTCGAGCTCAACGTCATGCTGCCGATCATTGCCGACAACCTGCTGAGCAGCATCGAACTGCTGGCCAATTCCAGCCGTCTGCTGGCCGACAAGGCAATTGCCAGCTTCAAGGTCAACGAGGCCAAGCTCAAGGAAGCGCTGTCGCGCAATCCGATTCTGGTGACCGCACTCAACCCGATCATCGGCTACCAGAAGGCCGCGGAAATCGCCAAGCAGGCGTATCGCGAAGGGCGTCCTGTGATCGATGTCGCGCTGGAGAACACCGATTTGCAACGCAGCCAGCTGGAGGTGTTGCTCAACCCCGAAAAACTCACGGCCGGCGGGATCTGACCCGTCGGTCCATGCCTCTGGAGGTATGCCATGCAGCATTGGAAACGCACCATCGAGCAAGCCAATCGCTGTTTCAATCTCGGCGAATGGGTTGAGGCCCGCGAGCTGTACCTCCAGGCGCTGGCACTGGCGCAGGTGCTGTTCGAGCGTTGGCCGGACGCCGACGAAGCGGTCGCGGCGTGCGTCATCTCGCATCACAACCTGGCGGACCTGCACCTGAGCCTGGGGCAGCCGGAGGAGAGCGCAGAGTATTTGTGTGCCATTCACCAACGCCTGTTGCAGACCATGCAGGACAGCCGCCTGCAACCGGCCTTACGCCAGGCTGCCCTGCGCCACAGCAACAAAACCTACGCCGAGCTGCTGGGCTTCATCAGCGAGCATGGCGAATACCCGCGCACCCATCGGTTGCTGAACAGCAATGGCGAGCACAGCCGCTCGGCGTTGCAACGCGGTTCGGCCGCCACGCCTGACCTTTTCTACGGAGCACATTGATATGCCTTATACCTTGCCTGCACTGCCTTACGCTTACGATGCGCTGGAACCGCACATCGATGCGCAGACCATGGAAATCCACTACACCAAACATCACCAGACGTACATCAACAACCTCAATGCTGCCGTTGAAGGCACCGAGTTCGCCGAGTGGCCGATTGAAAAGCTGGTCGCCGGCGTTGAGCAATTGCCGGAAAAATTGCGTCCTGCAGTGATCAACCAGGGCGGCGGCCACGCTAACCACTCATTGTTCTGGACGGTAATGTCGGCCAGCGGCGGCGGTCTGCCGAGCGGCCCGGTGGCCAAGGCCATCGACGAGCAACTGGGCGGCTTCGACAGCTTCAAGGACGCTTTCACCAAAGCCGCGTTGACGCGCTTCGGCAGCGGCTGGGCGTGGCTGAGCGTGACCCCCGAGAAAAAACTGGTCGTCGAGAGCAGCGGCAACCAGGATAGCCCGCTGATGAACGGCAATACACCCATTCTGGGCCTGGACGTGTGGGAGCACGCTTACTATCTGCGTTACCAGAACCGCCGTCCGGAGTACATCAACGCGTTCTACAACGTGGTCAATTGGGACGAAGTGGCCCGGCGTTATCAGGCTGCCTTGGCCTGATTCCAACAACAAGATCCTGGGTAGCCTATGCGTTCGGAGATTCTCGCGATCAGCAGTGTTCGGTTGTTTCGGCTGGCGGTCGGTACCGTGTTGTTGCTGGCTGGGCTTGCATTGCTGGTGGCGCAGGGAATGGCTTGGCTGAACCTTGAACCGCGCCTGTTGCGAGCACTGGAAGGTGGTGCCGTCTGCGCGCTCGGCACTTCGCTGGGTGCGGTTCCGGTACTGGTGATCCGCAACATGCCAGTAGCAGTCTCCGACGGATTGCTGGGATTTGGTGCCGGGGTGATGCTTGCAGCCACCGCCTTTTCGCTGATCGTTCCTGGGCTGGAGGCGGCTGAGGGTCTCGGTTTGTCGGCCTGGGGTGCGGCCGGCCTGATAAGTCTGGGAATCGTGATGGGCGCCTTGGCTCTGTTTGCGGTTGATTACAGCGTTTCCAGAGGTGCTGCTTCAGATGGTACGCCTGAGCATCCGTCAATCGCGCCACGGATCTGGCTGTTCGTGATTGCCATCGTGGCCCATAACATTCCGGAAGGCATGGCCATCGGCGTGTCGGCGGGCGGCGGACTGTCGGAGGCTGACAGTCTGGCGATCGGCATCGCCTTGCAAGACGTGCCGGAAGGATTGGTCATCGCCATGGTTCTGGCGGGGGCCGGGATGTCGCGAGTGAAGGCGTTTCTGATCGGTGCTGCGTCGGGGCTGGTCGAGCCGCTGTTCGCGGTACTGGGTGCCTGGCTGGTGGCCATTGCCGAACCTTTTCTGCCGTTCGGGCTGGCGTTGGCGGCGGGTGCGATGCTGTTGGTGGTGACTCGTGAGATCATCCCGGAGTCGCGAATGAACGGTCACAACAAGATCGCCAGCCTTGGGCTCATCGTCGGTTTCTGCCTGATGATGGTGATGGATACCGCACTGGTCTGATCGGGCTCAAACAGTCTCGATCAACAGCGTTTTCAACCACGACATGGCCGCATCGTTATCGGTGCGGTCGTGCCACGCCAGAACCTTGCTGAATCCGGCAATTTCCAAGGGCGGCTCAATCAACACCACACCTTCGTTTTCCCGCACCAGGCGACTCGGCACCACAGCGATCAGATCGCTGGCTTTCAGCAGGTCCAGAAGTACCAGAAAGCTGGGCATCGAGACACTGACCCGCCTTTTACGGCCAATCCTGGCCAGCGCTTCATCGGTCACACCACGAAACCCTCCACCGGCGTAGGACACCATCGCGTGTTCAAGTTCGCAGAACCGATCTACGGTCAGCGGCTCGCCCAGGATCGGGTGGCCTTCGCGGATGGCACACAGATAGCGTTCGTCATAAAGCGGGTGCGTGTTCAGGCCGCTCGGGGTGGTTTCCGGCGTGAGAATGGCCAGATCGAGCTTGCCGCTTTCAAGGTCGTTGTTCACCCGCGAATCATCGATGGGGTGCACTGCGACGCATACACCGGGAGCCTGCAGTCGCAAAGTTGCCAGAAAAGGCATCACGATGGTGTGTAATGCGTAATCGGTCGCGGCGATGGCAAGGTTCATATTGGCCGTGCCCGGATTGAACGCCTCGGGTTGCAGCATCTGTTCGACCTCGCGGAGCAGCCGCTTGATCGGGTTTGCCAACTCCAGCGCGCGTGGCGTAGGTACGATTCCACGTGGCGCGCGGATGAACAACGGGTCGCCGAACGCTTCACGCAGACGTGTCAGCATGCCGCTCACGGCTGGTTGCGTCAGGGACAAGCGGGCTGCGGCCTTGGTAACGCTGCGCTCATCGAGCAACGCCTCCAGAGTTTTCAGCAAATTGAGATCCAGGGTTCTGATATCACGCTGCATTATGAGTCTCGTCAGAAATCACGATTATCCTTATACAGCTTGGTTGCCCATCATGATCCTCGTCAACGGGCGTTGCCCGATTATTCGAGGATTGAACATGAGTACCATCATCTGGCCTGAAGAGTTCACTCCGGGCATCACTGACAACTTTGTCTCCAACGAGATCATCGTGAGCGGCCTGAGCGCGGCGCAGGTCTGGGCAACTCTGAACGATACGGCTCTGTGGCCTGGTCTGTACGGCAACGTCTCCGAGATCCGGTTCCATGACGGCTCGGGTCCGTCGCTGTCTGCAACAGCGCGATTCCGATTCACGACTTTCGGCTTTCCGGTCGAAGCCCAAGTGGTTGAATACCAGGCGCCGCAGGGTACGACTCCAGCGCGAATCGCTTGGCACGGCTGGGTCGAAGGAGATTCGCAGAGCCGCCTGGACGTTCACCATGCATGGCTGTTCGAGGATTTGTCGGGTGGCCGCGTGCGGATACTGACACAGGAAACCCAGAACGGCGCACCGGCTCGTGAGTTGGCTGCCACATTGCCCAATCCCATGCTCAATGCACATCAGGAATGGATTGAAGGGCTAGCGCGGCAGGCGCAGGCTCTGAATATCTAGGAATGGACCTGTAGGCTGTGCGCTACTCGCCTTCGTCGAACTTGTTGTTGATCAGCTCGACCAGCCCGTCCAGCGCGTCCTGTTCACCTTCACCTTCGGTTGAAAGGTGGATTTCCGTGCCTTTGCCGGCGGCCAGCATCATGACGGCCATGATGCTCTTGCCGTCGACCATGCTTTCAGGTGTGCGGCCGACCCGGATCTGGCAAGAGTGCTTGCCCGCAACGCCTACGAACTTGGCGGCTGCGCGGGCGTGCAGGCCCAGTTTGTTGATGATGGTGATTTGACGAGCGGGCATCGCAGTGAAGATCCTTCAGCTTAGGTCGCGGTGGCGGACTTGAACGTTCTTGAGTGAGGTTTGCAACACCTGGCCCAGGCGCTCGGTCAGGTACACAGAGCGGTGGTGTCCGCCGGTGCAGCCTATCGCAACCGTGACATAGGAGCGATTGCTGGCGGCGAAGCGGGGTAGCCACTTGTTGAGGTAACTGGAAATGTCCTGGAACATTTCTTCGACGTCCGGCTGCGCCGCCAGATACTCGATGACCGGTTCTTCAAGACCCGAGTGATCGCGCAGCTCAGGCTTCCAATACGGGTTGGGCAGGCAGCGCACGTCAAACACCAGATCGGCATCCACCGGCATGCCACGCTTGAAACCGAACGACTCGATGAGAAAGGCCGTGCCTGGTTCGGGTTTGTTGAGCAGTCGCAGCTTAAGGGTATCGCGCAGCTGATACAGGTTCAGGTGCGTGGTATTGATCTTGAGGTCGGCCAGATCGGTAATCGGCCCCAGCAGGGTGCTTTCGTCACGTATCGCTTCGGCCAGCGAGCGGTCGGAGGTGCTCAACGGGTGCCGGCGACGGGTTTCGGAAAAGCGTTTGAGCAAGGTGGCTTCGTCGGCGTCCAGATAGAGCACGTCACACTGGATGTTACGGGCGCGGACTTCGGCAAGCATCTGCGGAAAGCGGGTCAGGTGGCTGGGCAGGTTGCGGGCGTCAATGGAGACCGCGAGCAGTGGTTCGGCCAGTTCGGTGGTGATCAGCGCGCGTTCGGCCAGCTCCGGAAGCAGGCCGGCTGGAAGATTGTCGACGCAGTAGAACCCGCTGTCTTCCAGCACATCGAGTGCCGTGCTCTTGCCGGAGCCAGAGCGGCCACTCACGATGATCATGCGCATGGTCAGTTGCCGTTCTGTACGTCCAGCACCACTTGATAAAGCGTTTCACCGCTTTTGGCACTGCGTAGGCGGTCGCGCACGTCGGCACGGTCAAGCATGCTGGCGATCTGACGCAGCAGCTCCAGGTGTTCATCGGTAGCGGCCTGGGGGACGAGCAGCACGAACAGCAAGTCGACCGGGGCGCCGTCGATGGCGTCGAATTCCACGGGGGCGTCAAGATGGATGACCGCACTGACAGGTGCGGCACAGTTCGGCAGGCGGCAGTGAGGAATGGCGATGCCATTGCCAAAGCCGGTCGAACCCAGTTTTTCACGGGCAACCAGACTCTCGAACACCGTCTGCGAATCCATTTCCGGCACTTCGCGCCCGATCAGGTTGGCAATGGTTTCAAGTACACGTTTCTTGCTGCCGCCCGGCACGTTCACCAGGGAACGGCCGGGGGTCAGGATGTTTTCGATTCGGATCATTGGGATGTAGTGTCAGCGAGCTGTCGCACCCTTGAGGATGTTCTGCTGCTTTTCCTTATGCTTTAGCAATTGTCTGTCCAGCTTGTCAGTCAGCAGGTCGATGGCCGCATACATATCGTCGTGTTCCGCATTGGCAACGACTTCCCCTCCGGGGATGTGGAGTGTGGCTTCCACCTTCTGCTTCAGCTTCTCGACCGTCATGATGACTTGCACGTTGGTAATCTTGTCAAAATGCCCCTCGAGCTTTTTCAGTTTCAGCTCCACGTATTCACGCAGGGGTTTGGTCACTTCGAGTTGGTGTCCACTGATGTTGACTTGCATACAGCTTTCTCCTTTGCCAGTGCATAAAGTGGCGGGTAAGGAACCCGCCGCTGGAACGCTGTGGCGCGGCCTGCATCACATCAGTCGCTTACGCTCGCTTGACGGCGCAATCCCAAGAGATTCGCGGTATTTGGCGACTGTGCGGCGGGCTACTTGAATGCCTTGTGCCTCCAGTAAACCAGCGATCTTGCTATCACTCAACGGCTTTTTCTGATTTTCCGCAGCAACCAGTTTCTTGATGATTGCGCGAATTGCCGTCGAAGAGCATTCGCCGCCTTCGGAGGTGCTTACGTGACTGGAAAAGAAGTATTTCAGCTCGTAAATGCCCCGCGGGGTATGCATGAACTTCTGCGTTGTCACGCGCGAGATGGTCGATTCGTGCATGCCCACCGCTTCGGCAATATCGTGCAGCACGAGGGGCTTCATCGCTTCGTCGCCGTATTCGAGGAAGCCACGCTGGTGCTCCACGATCTGGGTGGCCACTTTCATCAGCGTCTCGTTGCGGCTTTGCAGGCTCTTGATGAACCAGCGCGCTTCCTGCAACTGATTGCGCATGAAGGTGTTGTCGGCGCTGGTGTCGGCACGCCGTACGAACCCTGCATATTGTGGGTTGACCCGCAGGCGCGGCACCGATTCCTGGTTCAGCTCTACCAGCCAGCGCTCATTGTCCTTGCGCACGATCACATCGGGAATGACGTATTCAGGCTCGGTGGACTCGATCTGCGAGCCGGGACGCGGATTGAGGCTTTGCACCAGTTCGATCACCTGGCGAAGCTCGTCTTCCTTGAGCTTCATGCGGCGCATCAGCTGCGCGTAGTCGCGGCTGCCCAGCAGATCGATGTAGTCGGTGACCAGGCGCTGCGCCTCGGGCAGCCAACGGGTCTTGACCGGCAGCTGGCGCAGTTGCAGCAACAGGCATTCGCCCAGGTTGCGGGCGCCGATGCCGGCAGGCTCGAATTGCTGGATGCGGTGCAGGACGGCCTCGATTTCATCCAGTTCGACATCCAGTTCAGGGTCGAAGGATTCGAGGATCTCGTCCAGGGTCTCGTCGAGGTAGCCCTGATTGTTGATGCAGTCGATCAGGGTGACGGCGATCAGCCGATCCTTGTCGGACATCGGCGCGACGTTCAGTTGCCACAGCAGATGGCTTTGCAGGCTTTCGCCCACAGAGGTGCGGGTAGTGAAGTCCCACTCGTCGTCATCGTTGCTGGGCAGGCTGCTGGCGCTGGTCTGGTAGACGTCTTCCCATGCGGTGTCCACCGGCAGTTCATTGGGAATACGGTCGCCCCAGTCGCCGTCCTCCAGGTTGTCCACCGTCGAGGCGGTGGTTTCCTGATAGGTCGGCTCCTGAGCCTCAGGCGTGGGCTTTTGTTCGATGTTGTCGGCCAGCGGATCGGAATTGTCGAAGTCGTCGCCTTCTTCCTGCCGTTCCAGCATAGGGTTGGATTCCAGCGCCTCCTGAATCTCCTGCTGGAGATCCAGGGTCGAGAGCTGGAGCAAGCGGATGGCCTGTTGCAGCTGCGGTGTCATCGTCAGCTGCTGGCCCATTCTCAAGACTAGCGATGGTTTCATGGCAGGGGCTTAACACCTTATTCGCCGGCGCACATGCGCCATCTACTACCGGGCGCCTGAGCGCCAACTTAAGCAAATTATATGCCTGAAACCGATAGCTTTGCCTAGAGCGCTGTGACAAATAAAGCGTTGTCAAGCTCGCCTTAGGCAGGAATCGCCTGAAAGGGCGACTCCAGGCTGCTTACAGGCGGAATTCGTGACCGAGGTAAACCTCTTTCACTAACTGATTGGCCAGGATGGTCTGCGCGTCGCCTTCGGCGATCAGTTGCCCATCGTTGACGATGTACGCGGTTTCGCAGATATCCAGGGTTTCGCGGACGTTGTGATCGGTAATCAGCACGCCGATGCCCTTGGCTTTCAAGTGATGAATGATCTGCTTGATGTCTCCGACGGAAATCGGGTCGACGCCGGCGAAGGGTTCATCCAGAAGGATGAACTTGGGTGCTGTCGCCAACGCCCGGGCAATTTCCACCCGGCGGCGCTCACCACCGGACAGGCTCATGCCCAGGTTGTCGCGGATGTGGCTGATGTGGAATTCCTGCAGCAGGTTTTCCAGCTCTTTGCGGCGCGCGGCAGTATCGAGTTCCTTGCGGGTCTCGAGGATCGCCATGATGTTGTCGGCCACCGACAGCTTGCGGAAGATCGAGGCTTCCTGCGGCAGGTAGCCGATGCCTGCACGGGCGCGACCGTGCATGGGCTGGTGGCTGACGTCCAGATCATCGATCAGGACGCGGCCCTGGTCGGCCTGCACCAGGCCGACGATCATGTAGAAGCAGGTTGTCTTGCCGGCACCGTTGGGGCCGAGCAAGCCAACGATCTGACCGCTTTCGATGGACAGGCTCACATCGCGTACGACCTGACGGCTCTTGTAGCTTTTAGCCAAATGCTGGGCTTTAAGCGTCGCCATTTACTGGGCCTTCTGCGGTTGTTCGGATTTCTTTTTCGGCTGGATGACCATGTCGATGCGAGGGCGAGGTGTGGTCACCTTGCTGCCGCCATTGGCACGGCCGGCGCTTACGATCTGTCGCACGGTGTCGTAGACGATCTTTTCGCCTTCGGACGTGTTGCCGTCGTTGATGACCTTGGCCTTGTCGATCAGGACGATGCGATCCTGCGCCGCGAAGTACTGAATGGTCACGGCGTAGGCCTGCACGATCGGCTTTTCCACCGATGGCTTCTGCTCGTAGTAGGCCAGGTTGCCGACGGAGGTGAACACGTCGACTTCGCCTTGCGCATTACGGGTGATGGTCACGGTATTGCCGGTGATCTTCATCGAGCCTTGAGTGATGATGACGTTGCCCTTGTAGGTGGCCACGCCTTTCTTATCATCGAGTTGCGCATCGTCGGACTGGATATGGATCGGCTGATCCCGGTCCGTAGGCAGGGACCAGGCGCTCGCGCTTCCCAGTGCTGCGCCCAGACCGAGCAAGAAAGGAAGGGTTTTAACGAGCCTCATACTGTCCTCTTACGTTGGACAGCAGGTCCATCCTGCCGTCGTTCAAATACGCTTTCATTCCCTTGGCTGTGGTCGCGCCACCCCCAGCGTCGATTCTAACGACTTGCTGGGTCTGCGCATATTGCTTCTCGGGGAATACGGTCATACGACTGCTGGTGATGATAGTCGTACGGTTCTTGTCGTCGGTGCGGGCAATGCGCACCGAGTCGATCAGTTCGACTTCGGTGCCGCCCGGCGAAACCTCGCCCTGCTTGCTTTGAACGTGCCACGGAAAGAGCGTTCCGCGGTACATCTGCAGGTCAGGGGTAGTCAGCAGGGTCACGTCGGTGGCTTTGACGTGCTCGACCTTGTCGGCGGTCATCTCGTACTGGAGCTTGCCGTCGGGCAGGTACTGCACGCTGCGCGCATTGATTGCGTAATAGTCGATGGCCGTCTCGTCGACACTGGCGACGGGCTGGTCCATGAAGCGTTCCGGGCTGACGTTCCAGTAGCCGGCGGCGGCGACCAGAAGGCCGATCACGCCGAAAACCAGGAACGAGCGAATTTTTTTGCTGAGCATAGTCGGCTTCTATAGATAGGCGGCGTGGGCCGCTTCGAGGTTGCCCTGGGCGGTCAGAATCATTTCGCAGAATTCACGCGCAGCACCTTCACCGCCGCGTGTCCGGGTCACGCCGTGCGCATGCTCGCGCACGAAGCTGGCGGCATTGGCCACCGCCATGCCCAGGCCGACACGTCGGATCACCGGCAGATCAGGCAGGTCGTCACCCAGGTAGGCGACCTGTTCGTAGGTCAGGTTGAGGGTGGCCAGCAACTGATCCAGCACCACCAGCTTGTCTTCGCGGCCCTGAAACAGATGCTCGATGCCCAGGTTCTTGGCTCGGCGCTCAACGACAGGCGACTTGCGGCCGCTGATGATCGCGGTGGTCACACCCGAGGCGATCAGCATCTTGATGCCCTGGCCGTCCAGCGTGCTGAAGGACTTGAACTCGCTGCCGTCTTCCAGGAAGTAGAGCCGGCCGTCGGTCAGCACGCCATCGACATCGAAGACGGCCAGTTTGATCGGCTTGCCGCGTTGCATCAGTTCAGTGGTCATCGAAATACCTTCCATTACATG
Organism: Pseudomonas sp. v388; assembly: GCF_003935425.1. Taxonomy (GTDB): domain Bacteria; phylum Pseudomonadota; class Gammaproteobacteria; order Pseudomonadales; family Pseudomonadaceae; genus Aquipseudomonas. The sequence continues at coordinate 129,983 of NZ_RHQN01000006.1, read as the reverse complement.
ACGCCTGCGCGCAAGAGATCCTGCAGGTTGAACGCGCCGATTGGACGATCTTCGTCATCCACGACGATCAGCGCGCCGATCTTGAAGTCTTCCATGATTTTCAGCGCCTCGGCAGCCAGCATCTCGGGGCGCACGGTCTTGCCATGCACGGTCATGACATCGTCGATGGCGCTCTGGCGTATATCCAGGGCGCAATCGAGGGTGCGACGCAGGTCGCCGTCCGTGAAGATTCCCGCCAGCTTACCATCCGCTTCGACAATGGCGGTCATTCCCAGGCCCTTGCGGGTCATTTCGAGAAGTGCGTCACGCAGCGGGGTGCCGCGCTGCACCACCGGCAGCGTCTCGCCGCTGTGCATGACATCTTCGACCTTGAGCAGCAGGCGACGACCCAGCGCGCCGCCGGGATGGGAGAACGCGAAGTCTTCGGCGGTAAAGCCGCGGGCTTCGAGCAAGGCAACCGCCAGCGCGTCGCCTATGACCAGCGCTGCGGTGGTGGAAGAAGTGGGCGCCAGGTTCAACGGGCAGGCTTCATGTTCCACGGCGGCGTTGAGGTTGACGTCGGCTGCCTTGGCCAGGGTCGAATCCGGGTTGCCGGTCAGGCTGATCATCTTGATGCCCAGGCGCTTGATCAGCGGCAGCAGGGTCACGATCTCGTTGGTGGTGCCCGAATTGGAGAGCGCCAGGATGATGTCGTCCCGGGTGATCATGCCCATGTCGCCATGGCTGGCTTCGGCCGGGTGCACGAAAAACGAAGTGGTGCCGGTACTCGCCAGTGTCGCGGCGATCTTGTTGCCGATGTGTCCGGACTTGCCCATGCCGACGACCACGACACGCCCCTTGCTGGCCAGGATCATTTCGCAGGCCCGCACGAAGTCTGTATCGATATGCGCAAGCAGGCCCTCGATCGCTTCGATTTCGAGGCGAATGGTGCGCTGTGCGGATTGAATCAGGTCGCTGGATTGGCTCATGTCTTAAATCGGTCAGCTTTCAAAAGGCGGCGATTATAGCGGGATTGTGCGATTCCCTCACGCCTGATCGTCGCAGGGTTATCGCCGACGGCTTTCGCGCCCCTGTTTCAGACGCGTGATGCCGGTAATCCGCTGCAGATGGCCATCACACGGTGGCGGCGGATATTCACAGGGACGCCGGTTCTCTTCTTGGGTGGCCTGTCTGTGAGTGATATAGTTCGCCGCTTGTTCGGCCCACCCGGACGGTGCATTTCCCGCGAGGGCGTGCAGCCACGGGAAGTGGCCGTATTGCAAGGAGTTTAGATGAGTGCCGATGACGCCTACGCGGTCGAGTTGAAAGGACTTTCCTTCAAACGAGGGACGCGCAGCATTTTCAATAATGTCGATATCCGTATCCCGCGTGGCAAGGTCACCGGGATCATGGGGCCATCCGGTAGCGGCAAGACGACCCTGCTTCGCTTGATGGGCGCACAATTGCGTCCTACCGAAGGCCAGGTGTGGGTCAACGGCCAGAACCTGCCGGAGCTTTCGCGCAGTGATCTGTTCGATGCGCGCAAGCAGATGGGCGTTCTGTTCCAGAGCGGCGCGCTGTTCACCGACCTGGACGTGTTCGAGAACGTGGCCTTTCCGTTGCGGGTACACACCCAGCTGCCCGAAGAAATGATCCGCGACATCGTCCTGCTCAAGTTGCAGGCGGTCGGTTTGCGCGGCGCCATCGAGCTGATGCCGGACGAACTGTCGGGCGGCATGAAGCGTCGCGTGGCGCTGGCCCGCGCCATCGCCCTGGATCCGCAGATTCTCATGTACGACGAGCCTTTCGTCGGGCAGGACCCGATCGCGATGGGCGTCCTGGTGCGCCTGATCCGGCTGCTCAACGATGCGCTGGGGATCACCAGTATCGTCGTATCCCATGACCTGAGCGAGACGGCGAGCATCGCCGACTACCTGTACGTCGTCGGCGACGGCCAGGTGCTGGGGCAGGGCACGCCGCAGGAACTGATGAACTCGGACAATCCGCGCATCCGTCAATTCATGACCGGCGAGCCGGACGGCCCTGTGCCGTTCCATTATCCGGCGCCGGATTTTCGCGAAGATCTGTTGGGGAAGCGCTGATGCGCAAGAAATCACTGATGGACCGCGTTCGCCTGTTCGGGCGCGCGGCCCTGGATATCGTCACCGTGCTGGGCCGCTCCGGCCTGTTCCTGAGTCATGCGCTGCTGGGTCGCGGCGGGATCGGTGGCAGCTTTCAACTGTTGGTCCGGCAACTGTACTCGGTTGGCGTGATGTCGCTGGTCATCATCGTGGTGTCCGGCATGTTCATCGGCATGGTGCTGGCGCTCCAGGGCTACAGCATCCTGACCAAATACGGTTCGGAGCAGGCCGTGGGGCAGATGGTTGCCCTGACGCTGCTGCGTGAACTGGGGCCGGTGGTGACCGCGCTGCTGTTCGCAGGCCGTGCCGGCTCCGCGCTGACGGCCGAAATCGGCAACATGAAATCCACCGAGCAGCTGTCGAGCCTTGAAATGATCGGCGTCGACCCGCTCAAATACATCGTCGCACCTCGCCTGTGGGCCGGTTTCATCTCCCTGCCGCTGCTGGCCATGATCTTCAGCGTCGTGGGGATCTGGGGCGGCTCCTGGGTCGCGATCGATTGGCTGGGAGTCTATGAAGGCTCTTTCTGGTCGAACATGCAGAACAGCGTGTCGTTTACCGGCGATGTGCTCAATGGGGTGATCAAGAGCGTCGTATTCGCTTTCGTGGTGACCTGGATCGCTGTGTTTCAGGGTTATGACTGCGAACCCACTTCAGAAGGTATCAGCCGCGCCACGACCAAGACGGTCGTTTACGCATCGCTTGCCGTGCTGGGCCTGGACTTTATTTTGACCGCCTTGATGTTTGGAGATTTCTGATGCAAAACCGCGCCATCGAAACCGGTGTCGGCCTGTTCCTGCTGGCCGGGATACTGGCTCTGCTGCTCCTGGCCCTGCGAGTCAGCGGGTTGAGCGCCAGTGCGACCAACGACAGCTATAAACTTTATGCGTATTTCGACAATATTGCCGGATTGACTGTCAGAGCCAAGGTAAGCATGGCCGGTGTCACGATCGGCAAGGTGACGGCCATCGATCTGGATCGCGATACTTTCACCGGTCGCGTCACCCTGGAAATCGAGAAAAAGGTGGATAACCTGCCTTCGGACTCCACGGCCTCGATCCTGACGGCCGGCTTGCTGGGTGAAAAATATGTGGGTATCAGCGTGGGCGGTGAAGAGGCGTTGCTCAAGGATGGCGCAACCATCCATGACACGCAGTCATCGCTCGTACTGGAAGACCTGATCGGAAAATTCCTGCTCAATACAGTGAGTAAAGACGCTAAGTGAGGAGCTTCAAATGATCTCTATTCTGCGCCGTGGCCTGCTGATATTGCTGGCTGCCATGCCTTTGCTGGCCAACGCGGCAGCGACCCCGTCGGCCCATGACCTGGTGGACCGCACGACCAAGGAACTGCTGAGCGACCTGGCTCAAAACAGAGAGCAGTACAAGGCCAATCCCGGTGCCTTCTACGATGCCCTGAACCGCATCGTCGGCCCGGTGGTGGATGCCGACGGCATCTCCCGCAGCATCATGACCGTGAAGTATTCCCGCAAGGCGACCCCTGCGCAGATGCAGCGCTTCCAGGAAAACTTCAAGCGCAGCCTGATGCAGTTCTATGGCAACGCCTTGCTGGAGTACAACAACCAGGGCATTACCGTTTCGCCTGCCAAGGATGAAGGCGCTGATCGCACCAGCGTCGAAATGCAGGTCAAGGGCAACAACGGCGCGGTCTATCCGGTTTCCTACACGCTGGAGAAAATCTCCGGTGAGTGGAAGGTGCGCAACGTGATCATCAATGGCATCAACATCGGTAAGCTGTTCCGTGATCAGTTCGCCGACGCCATGCAGCGCAACGGCAACGATCTGGACAAGACCATCGATGGCTGGGCCGGCGAAGTCGCCAAGGCCAAGGAAACCACCGATGAAGCCGCACAGAAGACCGCGCAATGAGCGAGACCGCAGTCCGTCTCGTCGGGCCGGGTGAGTTGAAGCTGGTTGGCGTGCTGGATTACCGCACCGGGCCGCAACTGCGCAAGCAGGGCGCGGCCTTGATCAAGTCCGGCGATCTGCCGAGCCTGACCCTGGATTGTTCCGGTGTGGAGAAATCCAGCAGTGTGGGCCTGGCGCTGGTGCTGGCGTTCATGCGTGACGCCAGCGAAGCCGGCAAGTCGATCAAGGTCCAGTCGCTGCCCGAAGACATGCGCAAGATTGCCCAGGTGTCCGGTTTGAACGAGTTGTTGGACATCCATTAACAGGTCCGACGGAAAAGCCCTTTGTCTGGCACCCCTTTGCCGGGGTTCGCATAGCATGGGCTTTTTTGTATGATGGCCGACCCGCGCGCGTCCGGCGCCGATCGAGGTTAAGCATGCAGGCTGTAGAAGTTAAGAGCTTCCTTGAAGGAAAGCTGCCCGAAATCAAGGTGGAAGTTGAAGGCGAAGGCTGCAACTTCCAGCTGAACATTATCAGTGACGAGCTGGCCAGCCTGAGCCCCGTCAAGCGTCAGCAACAGATCTATGCCCATCTGAACCCTTGGATTGCCGATGGCAGCATCCACGCGGTGACTATGAAATTTTTCAGCCGCGCTGCCTGGGCCGAGCGCACCTGAGCCAATTGGTGTCGAGATTCTAATGGATAAATTGATTATTACCGGCGGCGTTCGTCTTGATGGCGAAATCCGCATTTCCGGTGCAAAGAACTCTGCCTTGCCGATTCTGTCGGCAACCTTGCTGGCCGATGGGCCGGTAACCGTTCAGAACCTGCCGCACCTGCACGACATCACCACCATGATCGAGCTGTTCGGCCGCATGGGCATTGAGCCTGTGATCGACGAGAAGCTCAGCGTCGAAATCGACCCGCGCACCATCAAGACCCTGATCGCACCTTACGAGCTGGTGAAAACCATGCGTGCGTCGATCCTGGTACTTGGCCCGATGGTCGCCCGCTTCGGCGAAGCTGAAGTCGCGCTGCCCGGCGGTTGCGCCATTGGTTCGCGTCCGGTCGATCTGCACATCCGTGGCCTTGAAGCCATGGGTGCGATCATCGATGTCGAAGGCGGCTACATCAAGGCCAAGGCCCCGGAAGGCGGCCTGCGCGGCGCGAACTTCTTCTTCGATACCGTGAGTGTGACCGGTACCGAAAACATCATGATGGCCGCCAGCCTGGCCAACGGCCGCAGCATCCTGCAAAACGCGGCGCGCGAGCCTGAGGTCGTCGATCTGGCGAATTTCCTGATCGCCATGGGTGCGAAAATCCAGGGCGCGGGCACCGATACCATCATCATCGACGGCGTGAAGCGCCTGGGTTCGGCCACCTACAAGGTGATGCCTGACCGTATCGAAACCGGCACCTATCTGGTCGCCGCTGCCATCACCGGCGGCCGCGTCAAGGTCAAGGACACCGATCCGACCATCCTCGAAGCCGTATTGCTCAAGCTTCAGGAAGCTGGCGCCGAGGTAACGACCGGCAACGACTGGATCGAGCTGAACATGCACGGCAAGCGTCCGAAAGCCGTCAACATTCGCACCGCCCCGTACCCGGCGTTCCCGACCGACATGCAGGCGCAGTTCATCTCCCTCAACGCCATTGCCGAAGGCACCGGCGCCGTGATCGAGACGATCTTCGAAAACCGCTTCATGCACGTGTATGAAATGCACCGCATGGGCGCGCATATCCAGGTCGAAGGCAACACCGCCATCGTGACCGGCACCGAAACCCTCAAGGGCGCGCCGGTCATGGCGACCGACCTGCGTGCTTCGGCCAGCCTGGTGATCTCGGCGCTGGTGGCCGAAGGCGACACGCTGATCGACCGCATCTACCACATCGACCGTGGCTACGAGTGCATCGAAGAGAAGCTGCAGATGCTGGGCGCCAAGATCCGCCGCGTTCCGGGCTAGTCTGTTCGATAGTGGATAAACCGCCGCGCTCAGTCGAGCGCGGCGGCTTGCGTCACGACAAGAGTTTCCTGATAAGGACTTACGCTTTCCATGCTGACCATCGCATTGTCCAAGGGCCGCATCCTTGACGACACGTTGCCGCTTCTCGCTGAAGCCGGGATCGTGCCGACCGAGAATCCGGACAAGAGCCGCAAGCTCATCATCCCCACCAGCCAGCCGGACGTGCGTCTGCTGATCGTGCGTGCCACGGATGTGCCGACTTATGTCGAGCATGGTGCCGCCGATCTGGGCGTGGCGGGCAAGGATGTGCTGATGGAATACAGCGGCCAGGGTCTTTACGAACCTCTGGACCTGCAGATTGCCAAGTGCAAGCTGATGACCGCTGGTGCCGTCGGCGCCGTCGAACCCAAGGGGCGTTTGCGCGTGGCGACCAAGTTCGTCAACGTCGCCAAGCGCTACTACGCTGAACAAGGCCGTCAGGTCGATATCATCAAGCTGTACGGCTCGATGGAGCTTGCTCCGTTGATCGGGCTGGCCGACAAGATCATCGACGTGGTGGACACGGGCAATACGCTGCGTGCCAATGGTCTCGAACCCCAGGAACTGATCGCTACGATCAGCTCGCGCCTGGTGGTGAACAAGGCTTCCATGAAAATGCAGCACGCGCGCATCCAGGCGCTCATCGACACCCTGCGCAAGGCAGTGGAGTCGCGACACCGCGGCTGACCCGACCATGCGACGTTGAGTCGCGTCCAGCTATCCGTGTCATAGCCAAATTTCTCAGGTGCCTGCGCGGATAGCTTGGTAGCTTTAGGCTCCTGAGCATCCGCCAATTACTGAGGCCCCGCTATGACCACTTCCACTGCAATACGCCGACTCGATGCTGCCGATCCGGATTTCGCTCGACATCTGGATCATCTGCTGAGCTGGGAAAGTGTGTCCGACGACTCGGTCAACCAGCGGGTGCTCGACATCATCAAAGCCGTGCGTGAGCGCGGTGACGCTGCAGTGGTTGAATTCACCCAGCGGTTCGACGGCCTTGAAGTGGCATCGATGGCTGACCTGATCCTGCCCCGCGAACGCCTTGAACTGGCCCTGACTCGCATTACCGCCGCCCAGCGGGAAGCCTTGGAAAAAGCGGCGGAGCGGGTACGTGTCTACCACGAAAAACAGAAGCAGGACTCCTGGAGCTACACCGAGGCCGATGGCACGGTGCTGGGCCAGAAAGTCACGCCGCTGGATCGTGCCGGCCTGTACGTGCCGGGCGGCAAAGCTTCGTATCCGTCTTCGGTATTGATGAATGCGATCCCGGCTAAAGTGGCAGGCGTTGCCGAGGTGGTCATGGTCGTGCCGACTCCGCGTGGTGAAATCAACGAACTGGTGCTCGCCGCTGCGTGCATCGCGGGCGTCGACCGGGTGTTCACCATTGGTGGCGCACAGGCTGTGGCGGCGCTGGCCTACGGCACCGAAAGCGTGCCCAAGGTCGACAAGGTCGTCGGCCCCGGCAATATCTATGTTGCGACCGCCAAGCGTCATGTGTTCGGTCAGGTAGGCATCGATATGATCGCCGGTCCTTCGGAAATCCTCGTCGTGTGCGATGGCCAGACCGATCCGGACTGGATCGCCATGGACCTGTTCTCCCAGGCCGAGCACGACGAGGATGCCCAGGCCATTCTGGTCAGCCCCGACGCGGCGTTCCTGGATCAGGTCGCCGCCAGCATCAGCAAGCTTCTGCCGACCATGGACCGCGCGACTATCGTCGAAAAGTCCATCAACGGCCGTGGCGCCTTGATCAAGGTGGCCGACATGCAGCAGGCCATCGATGTTGCCAACCGCATTGCACCTGAGCACCTTGAACTGTCGATTGCCGACCCGGAAGCCTGGCTGCCGCAGATTCGCCACGCCGGTGCGATCTTCATGGGTCGCCATACCTCGGAAGCGTTGGGTGATTATTGCGCCGGCCCCAACCACGTGCTGCCGACCTCAGGCACCGCGCGGTTTTCCTCGCCATTGGGCGTATACGACTTCCAGAAGCGCTCGTCGATCATCTATTGCTCGCCGCAAGGCGCTTCCGAGCTGGGCAAGACCGCTTCGGTGCTGGCCCGTGGCGAATCGTTGAGCGGCCACGCGCGCAGTGCCGAATACCGCATCACCGACCCCGACTGGAAACCCGGCAGCGCAGAGGATGGCCAATAAATGAGTAAATTCTGGAGCCCTTTCGTCAGCACCCTGGTGCCGTATGTGCCGGGCGAGCAGCCCAAGCTGACGAAGCTGACCAAGCTCAATACCAATGAAAACCCTTATGGGCCGTCGCCCAAGGCCATCGAGGCGATGCGCGGCGCGTTGACCGACGACCTGCGCTTGTACCCGGACCCTAACAGCGACCTGCTCAAGCAAGCCGTCGCCAGTTATTACGGCGTACAGACCGGGCAGGTGTTTCTGGGTAACGGTTCCGACGAGGTGCTGGCGCACATCTTTCATGCGCTGTTCCAGCACGACAAGCCGCTGCTGTTCCCGGACATCAGCTACAGCTTCTACCCGGTGTACTGCGGCCTGTACGGTATCGAGCATGAGGCGGTGCCTCTCGATGAGCAGTTCCAGATTCGTGTCGAAGACTATGCAAGGCCCAATGGCGGGATCATCTTTCCCAACCCGAATGCGCCGACCGGTTGTCTGCTGGCGCTGGAGGCAGTCGAGCGCATCCTCAAGGCCAGCCCTGACTCGGTGGTCGTGGTGGATGAGGCTTACATCGACTTTGGTGGGGAAACCGCGATCAAGCTGGTCGACCGCTACCCGAACCTGCTGGTGACCCAGACGCTGTCCAAATCGCGGTCCCTGGCCGGATTGCGTGTTGGCCTCGCGGTGGGCCATCCGGATCTGATCGAAGCGCTGGAACGGGTCAAGAACAGCTTCAATTCTTATCCACTGGATCGGCTGGCCAATGTCGGCGGTGCCGCGGCGTTTGAAGATCGCGAGTACTTCGAGTTCACCTGCAAGGCGGTGATCGACAGTCGCCAGGCCTTGGTCGAGCAACTCAAAGGCAAGGGGTTTGAGGTGTTGCCGTCGGCGGCCAATTTCATCTTCGTCCGTCACCCGCAACATGACGCTGCGGGCCTGGCGGCCAGGCTACGTGAGCAAGGCGTGATCGTGCGGCACTTCAGGCAGGCGCGGATCGCTCAGTTCCTGCGTATCAGCATCGGGACGCCGGAGCAGCATCAGGCCTTGCTGGATGGTCTGGGCGACCTCTGAAGGGTAAAAAAAACCCCGCCGTTCCGAGAACGGCGGGGGTTTTGGGTTCTACTGTTTTGCCGCCGGCGCCGGTGCCGGCGTGGGGGCCGCAGGAGCGGGCGGGGGACGCATGCCGACTTCCGCGCTGAGGCGCAATTCCTTGCCGTTGCGCATCACGTCAATCGCGATCTTGTCCTTGGGCCGCACGCGGGCGACCTGATTCATCGAACGACGCCCGTCGCCCGCAGGCTCGCCGTTGATGCTCAGAATCACATCTCCCAGCTGCAAACCGGCTTTCTGCGCCGGACCATCACGGAAAATCCCCGCCACCACAATGCCCGGTCGATCCTTCAAGCCGAAAGATTCGGCCAGCTCCTGAGTCAAGGGTTGAACTTCGATCCCCAGCCAGCCACGAATGACCTGACCGTGTTCGATGATGGACTTCATGACGTCCATCGCCAGCTTGGTCGGAATCGCGAAACCGATGCCTTGCGAGCCGCCGGATTTGGAAAAGATTGCCGTGTTGATGCCGGTCAGGTTGCCGGTGGCATCGACCAGAGCACCGCCGGAGTTGCCGGGGTTGATGGCGGCGTCGGTCTGGATGAAGTCTTCATAGGTGTTCAGGCCAAGCTGATTACGCCCGGTTGCACTGATGATCCCCATGGTCACGGTCTGGCCGACGCCGAACGGGTTGCCGATGGCCAGCGCCACGTCGCCGATGCGGATGCCGTCCGAGCGGGCGATGGTGATCGACGGCAGGTTCTTGAGGTCGATCTTGAGCACCGCCAGATCGGTTTCCGGGTCGTTGCCGATCACCCGGGCGATGGTCTCGCGTCCGTCCTTGAGTGCCACGACGATCTGGTCGGCGCCGGTCGTCACGTGGTTGTTGGTCAGCAGGTAGCCTTCGGGGCTCATGATCACGCCTGAACCCAGGCTCGATTCCATGCGCTTCTGTTTGGGGGTGTTGTCACCGAAGAAGCGGCGGAACTGCGGGTCTTCGAAAAGCGGGTTGCTGCTTTTGTTCACCATTTTGGTGGTGTACAGGTTGACCACCGCAGGTGCTGCGGCGCTGACGGCATCGGCATAGGACGAAGGCCCCTGCAGGATGTTGGTCGGCTGCGCGGCCTGTTGCAGATTCACGTCCAGGCTTGGCAGCCCGACCCATTCTGGATAACGCTGGATGATTAGCAGGGCAATAAGCACACCGGCCAGCAATGGCCAGCCGAAAAAACGCAGTGCCTTGAACATTGAGCAAGTCCTGGTAGTGGCAGGCGCGAAATAATTAGTCACAGGCGCGCCATAATGGCGGGCATTATACGAGTACAAAGCAGCTCTGAACTGCATATTTAGGAGACTTTTATGGCTGTTGCCCTGAGCACCCTGGTTGAAGAAGCCGACCGCTATCTCAACAGTGCACGGATCCAGGATTACTGCCCGAATGGCTTGCAGGTGGAAGGTCGTCCGCAGGTGATGCGCATCGTCAGCGGCGTGACGGCCAGCCAGGCATTGCTGGATGCCGCGGTCGAGGCCCAGGCGGATCTGATCCTGGTTCATCACGGTTACTTCTGGAAGGGCGAGAACCCCTGCGTCGTCGGCATGAAACAGCGCCGGCTCAAGACGCTGCTCAAGCACGACATCAGTCTGCTGGCATATCACTTGCCGCTGGACGTGCATCCGGAGGTCGGCAACAACGTGCAACTGGCGCGGCAGCTGGATATCACCGTCGAAGGCCCGCTGGACCCTGACAACGCACGGGTCGTCGGTCTGGTGGGTTCGCTCGCGGAACCGATGACACCACGCGACTTCGCTCGCCGGGTCCAGGAGGCACTGGGGCGTGAGCCGCTATTGATAGAAGGCAGTCAGATGATCCGGCGCGTGGGCTGGTGCACCGGCGGCGGGCAGGGTTACATCGACCAGGCCGTGCTTGAAGGCGTGGACGTTTTCCTCAGTGGCGAGGCCTCGGAGCAGACCTTCCACAGCGCGCGGGAAAACGACATCAGCTTTATCGCGGCCGGCCATCATGCCACTGAACGCTATGGTGTCCAGGCCCTTGGCGACTATCTGGCGCGGCGCTTTGCCGTCGAACATATCTTCATCGACTGCGCCAATCCGATCTGATCGTCCAAACGTGCGGGCATATCGATAGATCGTTTCGATATAGACCTGTCGCTGATAAGGCCGTATCGAGCATGATAAAGTGCGCGGCTCGAACACGGCCCGCTGGCCGCTCCGGGCATAGAAAGCCCGGCCCATAACGAATTGCAATCCGTGAGTACCCATGGTCGACAAACTGACGCATCTGAAACAGCTGGAGGCGGAAAGCATCCACATCATCCGCGAGGTCGCCGCCGAGTTCGATAACCCGGTGATGCTGTACTCGATCGGCAAGGATTCGGCCGTGATGCTGCACCTGGCACGCAAGGCCTTCTTTCCGGGCAAGCTGCCGTTTCCGGTCATGCATGTCGATACCCGCTGGAAATTCCAGGAGATGTACCGTTTCCGCGACAAGATGGTCGAGGAAATGGGCCTGGACCTGATTACCCACGTCAACCCCGATGGCGTTGCGCAGGGCATCAACCCGTTCACCCACGGCAGCGCCAAGCACACCGATATCATGAAGACCGAGGGCCTCAAGCAGGCGCTGGACAAGCATGGTTTCGACGCAGCTTTCGGCGGCGCGCGGCGTGACGAGGAAAAATCCCGCGCCAAGGAACGCGTCTACTCGTTCCGCGACAGCAAACACCGCTGGGACCCGAAGAATCAGCGCCCTGAGCTGTGGAACGTGTACAACGGCAACGTCAACAAAGGCGAGTCGATCCGCGTATTCCCGCTGTCGAACTGGACCGAGCTGGACATCTGGCAGTACATCTACCTGGAAGGCATCCCGATCGTACCGCTGTATTTCGCCGCCGAGCGCGATGTGATCGAGAAGAACGGCACGCTGATCATGATCGACGATGACCGCATCCTCGAACACCTGACCGACGAAGAAAAAGCGCGCATCGTCAAGAAGAAGGTGCGCTTCCGCACCCTGGGTTGCTACCCGCTGACCGGTGCTGTCGAGTCCGAGGCCACCAGCCTGACCGACATCATCCAGGAAATGCTTCTGACGCGAACGTCCGAACGCCAGGGCCGAGTCATCGACCACGACGGCGCAGGCTCCATGGAAGAGAAAAAACGCCAGGGCTATTTCTAAGCGGCAAGTGAGCGGCTTCGGGCTACGGCCTGAAGCGCACTTGAATTAACAGGTTTACTGACTGGTTGTACGCCGACAAGCTTGCCGCTTGAAGCTTGCAGCCTGGAGCTCCAATAGATGAGTCACCAATCCGATTTGATCAGCGAGGATATCCTCGCCTATCTGGGCCAGCACGAACGCAAGGAAATGCTGCGTTTCCTGACCTGCGGCAACGTCGATGACGGCAAGAGCACCCTGATCGGGCGCCTGCTGCACGACTCCAAGATGATCTATGAAGATCACCTGGAAGCCATCACCCGCGATTCCAAGAAATCCGGCACCACCGGCGACGATGTGGACCTGGCCTTGCTGGTGGACGGCCTGCAGGCCGAGCGCGAGCAGGGCATCACCATCGATGTGGCCTACCGTTACTTCTCCACCGCCAAGCGCAAATTCATCATTGCCGATACGCCCGGTCATGAGCAGTACACCCGCAACATGGCAACCGGCGCCTCGACCTGCGACCTGGCGATCATTCTGGTCGACGCCCGCTACGGCGTGCAGACCCAGACCCGTCGCCACAGCTATATCGCTTCGCTGCTGGGCATCAAGCACATCGTTGTCGCCATCAACAAGATGGACCTCAACGGTTTCGACGAAAGCATTTTCGAGTCGATCAAGGCCGACTACCTGACGTTTGCCGAAGGCCTGGCGTTCAAGCCGACCACCATGGCTTTCGTTCCGATGTCCGCGCTCAAGGGCGACAACGTGGTGAACAAGAGCGAGCGTTCGCCCTGGTACACCGGCCAGTCGCTGATGGAAATCCTTGAGACCGTGGAAATCGCCAACGATCGCAACTATGCGGACCTGCGGTTCCCGGTGCAGTACGTCAACCGCCCGAACCTGAACTTCCGTGGTTTTGCCGGTACTCTGGCCAGCGGCATCGTGCACAAGGGCGACGAGATCGTCGTGCTGCCGTCGGGCAAGAGCAGCCGCGTCAAGTCTATCGTCACGTTCGAGGGCGAGCTGGAGCACGCCGGTCCAGGCCAGGCCGTGACCCTGACCATGGAAGACGAGATCGACATCTCTCGCGGCGACCTGCTGGTCCACGCCGACAACGTCCCGCAGGTCAGCGATGCGTTCGACGCCATGCTGGTGTGGATGGCCGAAGAGCCGATGCTGCCGGGCAAGAAATACGACATCAAGCGTGCAACCAGCTATGTGCCGGGCTCGATCGCCAGCATCACTCATCGCGTGGATGTGAACACTCTGGTCGAAGGTCCGGCCAGCTCGCTGCAACTCAACGAGATCGGTCGCGTCAAGATCAGCCTCGACGCGCCCATCGCGCTGGATGGCTATGACAGCAACCGGACCACTGGTGCGTTCATCGTCATCGACCGCCTGACCAATGGCACCGTTGCCGCAGGCATGATCCTCGCCAAGCCGGTTTCCACCGGTGGTTCGCAGCATCATGGCCAGCTGGCTCATGTTTCCACTGAAGAGCGCGCCCAGCGCTTCGGCCAGCAGCCGGCCACCGTGTTGTTCAGCGGCCTGTCGGGCGCCGGCAAGAGCACCCTGGCCTATGCGGTCGAGCGCAAGCTGTTCGACATGGGCCGTGCGGTCTACGTGCTGGACGGCCAGAACCTGCGTCACGACCTGAACAAGGGCTTGCCGCAGGACCGTGCCGGGCGCACCGAAAACTGGAGCCGTGCCGCCCACGTGGCGCGCCAGTTCAACGAAGCCGGCCTGCTGACCCTGGCCGCTTTCGTGGCGCCGGACGCCGAAGGTCGTGAACGCGTCAAGGCGTTGATCGGCAAGGAACGCTTGCTGACCGTCTACGTCCAGGCCTCGCCGGCTGTCTGCCGCGAACGCGATCCACAGGGCCTGTACGCCGCCGATGGCGACAACATTCCTGGCGAGTCCTTCCCTTATGACGTGCCGCTGGATGCCGATCTGGTGATCGACACCCAGACGCTGAGTGTGGAAGAGAGCGTCAAGCAGGTGCTGGAGCTGTTGCGTAGTCGCGGCGCGATCTAACGATCAGCTGTACAGAAGCCCCGACAGGACGAACGTTCCGTCGGGGCTTTTTTTATCCGTCCAGATTAGTGGGTGCTATCGACCCCTTCGCGGACAAGTCCGCTCCCACATGATCGGTGCATAACCCGTGGGGCGGCAGTTCCGGTCGTCTCCCTGGAGAGCTGGTGATGCAAAAAAACCCGCCATTCTCACGAGTGGCGGGCTTTGGGTGTGGCTGGTCGGGCGTTACTTCTTCAAGCCGTAGTGCTCGTCGAGCATGCCTGGGGTGTTGGGCGATTTCGGAGCGTAGTCCTTTGGCGCTTCCGTATCGCGCGGTGGGGTCAGGCGGTCGCGCGGGGCGGTGTTCGCGTCCGGATGCAGCGCTGCCAGCAGGCGTTGACGGGTGATTTCGTCAAGGGCCAGGTGGTTGGCGCCCTCGGCGAGATGCTCCTGCACATCGTGATAGCTTTGCGACAGTTTCTGTACCAGGGTAGCCGTGCTGTTGAAGTGAGTGACCACCTCGTTCTGATAGGCATCGAAACGCTCCTGAATATCATCCAGCTGGCGCTGGGTGCTGTTCGGAACGGTGTTGGGCAGCAGACGTGCGGCCAGGAAACCAATGACGACACCGGCAACCAGGGCGAGAGTCGGCAACAACCAAACTAAGAGCGAGTGTTCCACGAGTCCTTCCTCTATAAACGGCTTTGCTTTACGTTAACGGCTCGAACCTGCGCTGTATACCCGCGACGCGTCGTTGATATGCCAGCCACAGACATTCAGCTAGACGTGTCGACCCATTTCGAGGTCACGGAGTTCTATTCTACCCATGCGTGAGACCCCTGTTTTTATCGACGGCCCCGAAGGCCAGCTTGAAGCACTCTATCAGGACCTGCCCGATGCCAAGGGCATCGCGCTGATTTGCCATCCTAACCCGATTCAGGGCGGAACGATGCTCAATAAAGTGGTCTCCACGTTGCAGCGCACCGCGCGCGACCAGGGACTGATCACCTTGCGCTTCAATTACCGCGGCGTCGGCGCCAGTGCCGGCACCTCCGTGGCAGGTCCGGGCGAGATCGATGATGCCCAGGCTGCGGCGCAATGGTTGCGTGACCAGCACCCGGATCTGCCAATGACGCTGTTCGGCTTTTCCTTCGGCGGCTATGTGGCCGCCAATCTCGGTGGTCGCCTCGAAGCGCAGGGCGAAAAGCTCACCCATCTGTTTCTGGTGGCTGCGGCAGCGTCGCGTTTGTCGGACCAGAGCGTGCTGCCGCAGGACTGCCCGCTGACCATCATCCAGCCGGAAACCGACGAAGTCATCGATCCTGAATCGGTCTACGCCTGGTCTGCTGCGCTGCAACGCCCCCATGAGCTGCTGAAAGTGGCAGAATGCGGACACTTTTTTCACGGCAAGCTGACCGACCTGAAAGATCTGGTCGTTCCGCGCCTGTCGAACTGATTGCAGCATCTGGATAAGCGACCCGCCATGACCACTCGTATCCTGACCGGTATTACCACCACCGGCACTCCTCACCTGGGCAACTACGCCGGCGCGATTCGTCCGGCCATCGTCGCCAGCCGCCAGCCCGGTGCGGACTCGTTCTACTTTCTGGCCGACTATCACGCCCTGATCAAATGCGATGACCCGCTGCGCATCCAGCGCTCGCGTCTGGAAATCGCCGCGACCTGGCTGGCTGCCGGCCTGGATGCCGACCGCGTGACGTTCTACCGCCAGTCCGACATTCCGGAAATCCCTGAGCTGACCTGGCTGCTGACCTGCGTGGCCGCCAAGGGCCTGCTCAACCGCGCCCATGCGTACAAGGCGTCGGTGGACAAGAACGTCGAGACCGGCGAAGACCCGGACGCGGGCATTACCATGGGCTTGTACAGCTATCCGGTATTGATGGCTGCCGACATTCTGATGTTCAACGCCCACAAGGTGCCGGTCGGCCGTGATCAGATCCAGCACGTCGAAATGGCGCGGGATATTGGTCAGCGCTTCAACCATCTGTTCGGCAACGGCAAAGAGTTCTTCGTCATGCCCGAAGCGCTCATCGAAGAAAGCGTCGCCACCTTGCCTGGCCTGGATGGCCGCAAGATGTCCAAGAGCTACGACAACACCATTCCGTTGTTCAGCAGCGCCAAGGACATGAAAGATGCCATTTCCCGCATCGTCACCGACTCCCGTGCGCCAGGCGAAGCGAAGGACCCGGACAACTCGCACCTGTTCACGCTTTATCAGGCGTTCGCCACACCGGAGCAAGTCGCCGCGTTCCGCTCCGAACTGTTGCAGGGTCTGGGTTGGGGCGAAGCCAAGAATCGTCTGTTCACGCTGCTTGATGGCGAGTTGAGCGAGGCGCGGGAGAAATACAACGCGCTGATCCAGCGTCCTGCCGATCTGGAAGATATTCTGCTGGCCGGCGCTCAGAAAGCTCGCCGCGTCGCGACGCCGTTCCTTGAGCAACTGCGCGAGGCGGTTGGCTTGCGTTCCTTCCGCAGCGTGGCCCAGGTCGCCGAGACGGGCAAGAAGAAAGCCGCCAAGGGCGCGCGTTTCGTCAGCTTCCGCGAAGACGACGGCAGTTTCCGCTTCCGCCTGTTGGCCGCAGATGGCGAACAGCTGGTGTTGTCGCGCAGCTTCGCCGATGGCAAGGCTGCCGGAGCGGTCAGCAAGCAGCTGCAACAGGGCGGTGAATTGGACGTGCGCGCCGAAGATGACCGCTTCACTCTATGGCTCGACGGCGCCTGCGTCGCCGACAGCCCCGCGTTCGCCGATGCCGGCGCACGCGACGTCGCTATCCAGACGCTCAAGTCGGCGCTCGCTCCTCAACAGGACTGATTGCCATTCCCCGGGGCCGTCGCTACAGTGACGGCCCGTTTTTGTTGCCTTGCTAACGAATATGACGCCTCTAGAACGATATCAAGCTGATCTGAAACGCCCGGATTTCTTTCACGATGCCGCACAGGAAAATGCCGTGCGTCATTTGCAGCGCCTGTACGACGATCTGGTGGCCGCCGGCGACAGCAAGCCGGGTCTGTTCGGCAAGTTGTTCGGCAAGAAAGAGCCGGCCCTGGTCAAGGGACTGTACTTCTGGGGCGGCGTAGGCCGTGGCAAGACTTACCTGGTCGACACCTTTTTCGAGGCTCTGCCGTTCGAGCAGAAAGTCCGCACTCACTTCCACCGCTTCATGAAGCGCGTGCACGAAGAGATGAAGACCCTCAAGGGCGAGAAAAACCCGCTGACGCTCATCGCCAGGCGCTTTTCCGACGAAGCGCGGGTGATCTGTTTCGACGAGTTCTTCGTGTCCGACATCACCGACGCCATGATTCTCGGCACTCTGATGGAAGAGCTGTTCAAGAATGGCGTGACCCTGGTCGCCACGTCCAACATCGTGCCCGACGGCCTGTACAAGGATGGCCTGCAACGTGCGCGCTTCCTGCCGGCCATTGCACTGATCAAGCAGAACACCGATATCGTCAACGTCGACAGTGGCGTGGATTATCGTCTGCGCCACCTGGAACAAGCCGAGCTGTTCCACTTCCCGTTGAACGAAGCGGCCCAGGAAAGCATGCGCAAGAGCTTCAAGGCGCTGACCCCGGAATGCGCGCAGACCGTCGAAAACGACGTGCTCATGATCGAGAACCGGGAAATCCGCGCGTTGCGTACCTGTGACGACGTGGCCTGGTTCGACTTCCGCGAACTATGCGACGGCCCGCGCAGCCAGAACGACTACATCGAACTGGGCAAGATCTTCCATGCCGTGCTGCTCAGCGGCGTCGAGCAGATGAACGTCTCCACCGACGACATTGCACGGCGCTTCATCAACATGGTCGACGAATTCTACGACCGCAACGTCAAGCTGATCATCTCGGCCGAGGTCGAACTCAAGGACCTCTACACCGGCGGCCGCCTGATGTTCGAGTTCCAGCGCACCCTCAGCCGGTTGCTGGAAATGCAGTCCCATGAGTTCCTCGCTCGGGCGCACAGGCCTTAGGGCAAGCGCTGAGCACGCTTGTGCTTGCAGCTTGCCGCTCGCTCATGCCGCCTGCTGAAACTGCTGCCGATACTGATTCGGCGACAGCTCGGTGTGCTGCCGGAACAGGCGGGCAAAGAAGCTGGCGTCGTCGTAACCCACTTCGTAGCTGATGGTCTTGATGCTCTTGCGCGTGCCGGAGAGCAGGCCTTTGGCGGTTTCGATCCGCAGCCGTTGCAGGTAGTGCAGCGGCTTGTCACCGGTCGCGGTCTGAAAGCGGCGCATGAAATTGCGGATGCTCATCCCGTGGTCGCGTGCCACGTCTTCGAAGCGAAACTTGTCCGCGAAGTGCTCTTCGAGCCAGTGCTGGATCTGCAGAATGATCACATCCTGATGCAGCTTCTGTCCGCCAAAACCGATCCGGCCGGGTGAGTAGCTGCGGCGTACTTCATAGAGAATGTCGCGGGCCACGGCCTGGGCGATGCTGGCGCCGCAGAAACGCTCAATCAGATAAATGTAGAGATCACAGGCCGACGTGGTGCCGCCGGCGCAGTACAGGTTGTCCGCGTCGGTCAGGTGTTTCTCCTGATTGAGCAGTACGTTGGGGTAGCGCTCGGCAAAGGCATTGAAGAAGCGCCAGTAGGTCGTGGCCTCCTTGCCGTCCAGCAGGCCTGCCTCGGCCAGCCAGAACACGCCCGTCGCCTCCGCGCACAACACCGCCCCGTTGGCGTGTTGTTCGCGAAGCCAGGGAATGACTTGCGGATAGCGCTGGGAAAGCACCTCGAAATCATCCCAGAAGGCCGGGATCACGATGATGTCGCATGGCCCCAGCTGACCGTCCACCGGCAGCGTGACGTCGCTGAAGCTGTGGACGGGAAGACCGTCGGGACTGACCAGTCGGGTTTCAAAAGCCGGGACCAGGCCTTGGCCCAATTGCTTGCTGTAGCGCAGGCTGGCCAGATGAAAAAAATCCTTGGCCTGCATCAGGGTCGAGGCGAACACCTTGTCGGTGGCCAGAATGTTGACGCGCCGCAGATACGCGGAGGGTGGGATCGGCATATTCTTTTCTTTGTTCTTATAGGGTTTATTGGTCAGGTAACGGCTGGATCGTCTTATTTTTCGCCGCGCCTGTCCAGCCTTGCCCTGTTGCCGGAAACGTCCGCTGCGGTGCCTGCGCTGCGGATTCAAAAATCTGGTTGAGGATATTTTCGCAGCCTGTATAATCCGCCAGCTCTTTGCAGTGGAAGTGATGCGCCGTCTGCCGAAGAATCTTGCCGTATAACGGACGCGCTGACCCGAGCCCCCGATAGCGTCTGTTTCCGGCTGCCTTTGACTTGTCAAAGTACGCACTATTCAGTAAGATCCGCCGTCTAATTTTCAGGGCGGCCCCTGAGGCTATAAAGAATGAAAACTTTTACTGCTAAACCGGAAACAGTTAAGCGCGACTGGTTCGTCGTCGACGCTGCTGGTCAGACCCTGGGTCGTCTGGCCACCGAAATCGCGAGCCGTCTGCGTGGCAAGCACAAGCCGGAATACACTCCGCACGTCGATACCGGCGATTACATCGTCGTCATCAACGCCGAGCAGATCCGCGTTACCGGTGCCAAGACTACCGACAAGATTTACTACTCACACTCCGGTTTTCCGGGCGGGATCAAATCGATCAACTTCGAAAAGCTGATCGACAAAGCTCCTGAGCGCGTGATCGAGACCGCGGTCAAAGGCATGCTGCCTAAGAACCCGCTGGGTCGCGACATGTATCGTAAGCTGAAAGTCTATGCGGGCGCTGTACACCCTCATACTGCTCAGCAGCCCCAAGAACTGAAGTTTTAACGGAATAGTTCATTATGTCGGCGACTCAAAATTACGGCACTGGCCGTCGCAAGACCGCAACCGCACGCGTTTTCCTGCGTCCGGGCACTGGTAACATCTCGATCAACAACCGTTCCCTGGACACGTTCTTCGGCCGTGAAACTGCCCGCATGGTAGTTCGTCAGCCGCTGGAACTGACCGAGACCGTTGAAAAGTTCGACATCTACGTCACCGTTATCGGTGGCGGCGTAAGTGGCCAGGCTGGCGCAATCCGCCACGGTATCACTCGCGCTCTGATGCAGTACGACGAGACTCTGCGCGGCGCACTGCGTAAAGCAGGCTTCGTCACTCGTGACGCTCGTGAAGTTGAACGTAAGAAAGTCGGTCTGCGTAAAGCGCGTAAGCGTCCGCAGTACTCGAAGCGTTAATTCGTTTCTTCGTTCAAGAAGAACGCCCGCTCCTCACGGAGTCGGGCGTTTTTTTATGCCTGTTAATTATGTGTGACAACGTGACACACGGCTGGAAGCCACGGTTTACAACATATCCTACTTTTAGTGAGGTCTTATGACCTTGTTTGTTGAAGGGTTTTTCATTTACCATCCGGCGAAATTTATAACAGCTAGATTGTTATGAAGTAGACGCCTGATTGATCAGGCCACATAGCGGATGGGAGAGGACGGAATGAGCAATGACGGCGTGAATGCAGGCCGGCGTCGCTTCCTCGTGGCAGCCACATCTGTGGTGGGTGCTGCGGGAGCGGTGGGGGCGGCGGTCCCGTTCGTGGGGTCATGGTTCCCCAGTGCCAAGGCCAAAGCGGCGGGAGCGCCGGTCAAGGTGAACATCAGCAAGATCGAAGCCGGGCAGCAGATGGTTGCCGAGTGGCGAGGCCAGCCGGTATTCATCGTTCGTCGTACCCAAGAGATCCTGGATAACCTCGGCAAGCTCACGGGCCAGTTATCCGACCCCGAGTCCAAAGCCTCAGTCCAGCCCGACTACGTCGACCCCAGCCTGCGCTCGATCAAGCCGGAAATCCTGCTGCTGGTCGGCATCTGCACCCACCTTGGCTGCTCGCCAACCTTCCGTCCTGAAGTTGCACCTGCCGACCTTGGCAAAGACTGGGTCGGCGGCTATTTCTGTCCGTGTCACGGCTCTCATTACGATCTGGCCGGTCGGGTCTACAAATCGCAGCCCGCGCCTCTGAATTTGCCGGTGCCGCCACATTCCTATGAGTCGGACAGTGTCATCGTCATTGGCGTCGATAAGGAGGGTGCGTGATGAGTAAATTCATGGATTGGGTGGATGCTCGCTTTCCTGCCACCAAAATGTGGGAAGACCACCTCAGCAAATACTACGCCCCGCGTAACTTCAATTTTTTCTACTACTTCGGTTCGCTCGCCTTGCTGGTGCTGGTAAACCAGATATTGACGGGCGTCTGGCTGACCATGAGCTATACGCCGACGGCCGAAGGCGCGTTTGCCTCGGTCGAATACATCATGCGCGACGTCGAGTACGGCGCCATCCTGCGCCTGTTGCACTCCACCGGCGCATCGGCGTTCTTCATCGTCGTCTATCTGCATATGTTCAGGGGGCTGTTGTATGGCTCCTACCAGAAGCCGCGCGAGCTGGTCTGGGTGTTCGGTATGTTGATCTACCTGGCTTTGATGGCTGAAGCCTTCATGGGTTATCTGCTGCCATGGGGCCAGATGTCCTACTGGGGAGCACAGGTCATCATCTCGCTGTTCGGCGCCATTCCACTCATCGGTGACGATTTGACGCAATGGATTCGCGGCGATTACCTGATCTCGGGCATCACCCTCAACCGCTTCTTCGCCCTGCACGTCGTGGCCCTGCCGATCGTGATCCTCGGGCTTGTGGTCCTGCACATCCTGGCGCTGCACGAAGTGGGCTCCAACAACCCCGACGGCGTCGATATCAAGAAGCTCAAGGATGAAAACGGCAAGCCGCTGGATGGCATTGCCTTTCATCCGTATTACACCGTCAAAGACATCGTCGGTGTAGTGGTGTTTCTGTTCGTGTTCTGCTCGATTGTGTTCTTCTTTCCGGAAATGGGCGGTTACTTCCTGGAAAAGCCGAACTTCGAAGCGGCCAATGCTTTCAAGACGCCCGAACATATCGCGCCGGTCTGGTACTTCACGCCGTTCTACGCAATCCTGCGGGCAATCCCCGACAAGCTCATGGGAGTGATGGCGATGGGGGCGGCGATTGCGGTGTTGTTCGTGCTGCCGTGGCTTGACCGCAGCCCGGTCAGATCCATGCGCTACAAGGGCTGGCTGAGCAAAACAGCGCTGCTGGTGTTCTGCGTCGCTTTCGTGATCCTGGGCGTACTGGGTGTACTGGCGCCTACGCCGGGCCGCACTCTGCTGTCCCAGATATGCACCTTTCTCTACTTTTCCTACTTCATTCTGATGCCGTTCTATACCCGGCTCGAGAAGACCAAACCGGTTCCAGAAAGGGTGACTGGCTGATGAAAAAGTTACTGGTTGTATGGCTTCTTGCGGTGCTGCCTGTCGTCTGTTTCGCCGCCGAACATGGCGCCAGCGAGCTGGAAAGCGTGGACATCGATGTCTCGGACAAGGCGGCAATGCAGGACGGCGCACGCACCTTTGCCAACTATTGCATGGGCTGCCACAGCGCCAAGTACCAGCGGTACGAACGCGTGGCGGATGATCTGGGCATTCCCCACGAGATGATGCTGGAAAAGCTGGTATTCACCGGGGCAAAGATCGGCGATCACATGAATATCGGCATGTCGCCAAACGATGCCAAGACCTGGTTTGGCTCCGCGCCGCCGGACTTGACCCTGGTGGCGCGGGTGCGCGGCACTGACTGGCTCTACGGTTATCTGCGCTCGTTCTATGAAGATCCGGCGCGTCCCTGGGGTGTCAACAACAAGGTCTTCCCCAATGTCGGCATGCCGAACGTTTTGGTCGGTCTGCAGGGCCGGCAGGTTATCGGCTGCAAGCAAGTGCAAGTGGTGGAGGACGGCAAGAAACAATACGACCCGCTGACCGGCGCGCCGCTGACGCACGAGGCGTGCGACCAGCTGACCATCGTGCCCAAGACCGGCAGCCTGAGCGAAGAGCAGTTCGACGAGAAGATCAAGAATCTGGTGACCTTTCTCGCCTACTCGGCCAACCCGGTTAAACTGCAGCACCAGCGAATTGGTACCTACGTGTTGCTGTACCTGGCCTTCTTCTTCGTATTCGCCTATCTGCTCAAGCGCGAGTACTGGAAGGACGTTCACCACTGATCGGCACGGGATCACCGTTCAACAAAGCGCTCCAGAGCGTCTCGATAGCTGAATATCGCGGTGCGGGTAACGTATCAGCACAAGATTGCAGAATTTACATCGCGTAAATGAGCTATCTTGTCGCCCGCGACGAACACCTGCCTGGGTCCATTCGTTATCGAAGGCGCCGCTGGGGCGCCTTTGTTTGTCTGTTCGATCAATTTCAACAAGCGAGGAGGATCGCCATGGGCGTGACCAACCGGTTGGCCTGTTACTCCGACCCCGCCGACCACTATTCCCACCGCGTGCGCCTGGTGCTCGCTGAGAAGGGTGTCAGCGCCGAGATCATCGACGTTGCGGCGGGGCGGCAGCCGCCTCAACTCATCGAAGTGAACCCGTATGGCAGCGTGCCGACCCTGGTCGACCGTGACCTGGCCTTGTACGAGTCCATGGTGGTGATGGAATACCTGGATGAGCGCTACCCACATCCGCCGCTGATGCCGGTCTATCCGGTAGCGCGCGGCAACAGCCGGCTGCTGGTCCACAGGATCCAGCGTGACTGGTGTGGTCTGGTGGATCTGATTCTGGATCCGCGCTCCAAAGAGGCTGCCCGCGTGCAAGCCCGAAAAGAGCTGCGTGAAAGCCTGACCGGCGTTTCACCGTTGTTTGCGGACAAGCCTTTTTTCCTCAGTGACGAGCAAAGTCTCGTCGATTGCTGTCTACTGCCCATACTCTGGCGTTTGCCAGTCCTGGGTATCGAGTTGCCGCGGCCTGCCAAGCCGCTGCTTGATTATATGGAACGCCAATTCGCGCGTGAGGCCTTTCAGTTGAGTCTGTCTGCCGCCGAACGCGAGATGCGCTAAGGCTTAAGGAGCCGTTGATGAACTCCAGTCGCCCTTATCTGGTTCGTGCTCTTTATGAGTGGATCGTCGATAACGATTGCACCCCGCATGTGCTGGTCAATGCAGAATACCCATCCGTGCAAGTGCCCCAAGGCTTTGCCAACGATGGACAGATTGTCCTGAACGTTTCGCCAAGTGCCGTGCGTCACCTGCACATGGATAACGACGCGGTCAGTTTCGAAGGCCGCTTCGGCGGCGTGCCGCATTCGCTGTATGTGCCTGTGGCTGCGATCCTGGGCATCTATGCCCGGGAAAACGGTCAGGGCATGGTGTTCGACCTCGAAGCGCCGATGGGTGAGGACGAGGAAATCGAGCTGGACGACGATGCGCCGCCTCCGGACAGTGAGCCACCGCGACCAAGCGGCCGGCCAAGTTTGAAAGTGGTGAAATGAAAAAAGGCGATCCGGATGGATCGCCTTTTTCATGGTCGTCGTGAAGGCGCGGATCAGTCGATGTATTCGAACAGCTTGACGATCTTCTGCACGCCGCCGACGCCCTGTACCAGGCTGGTTGCGCGGTTCGCTTCGTCCTGGGTCACCAGGCCCAGCAGGAAGACGATGCCGTTCTCGGTCACGACCTTGATGCGCGAGCCTGGGATCGAATTGTCGGCCAGCATCTGGGTCTTGATCTTGGTGGTCAGCCAGGCGTCGTTGTTGCGGGCCAGCAATGAGGAGGGCGCCATCACCTGGATTTCGTTATTGACCTTCTTCACGCGCTGAACGGCGGCGGCCGCCTGTTCGGCGGTAGCCTTGAGGTCTGCGCGAGGCGTCTGGCCGGCCAGCAGCACGATGCCGTTGAAGCTGGTGACGACGATATGCGAGCCTTCGGCGAGGTCCGGATGGGCCTTGGAAATATTGACGGCGGCCTTGGTCTCGATCAGTGAATCATCGATCTTGCTGCCGATGGTGCGCGTGCCACGGTCGTCGTCGATCGGCTTGTCGCGAGCCGCCGTTAGGACCGAGCTGCAGCCGCTGAAGCCGAGGCACAGGGTCAGGACCAACAGGCTGAGGCGATTAGGGGTCATTCTTCACTCCCGAACAGTTGGCTGTCGATCAAATCGCAAAGGCAATGGATCGCCAGCAGATGGACTTCTTGTATGCGGGCCGTGACATTGGCCGGTACGCGGATTTCCACGTCCTCAGGCAGCAACAGCGAGGCCATGCCGCCGCCGTCGCGTCCCGTCAATGCTACGACAATCATTTCACGATCATGTGCGGCCTGGATGGCTTGAATAATGTTTGCCGAGTTGCCGCTGGTGGAAATCGCCAGCAGGACATCACCCGGTTGCCCCAGGGCGCGGATCTGCTTGGAGAAAATCTCGTTGTAGCTGTAATCGTTGGCGATAGAGGTGATCGTCGAGGTATCGGTGGTCAGCGCGATGGCCGGCAGGCTCGGCCGTTCGCGTTCGAAGCGGTTGAGCAGTTCCGAGGAAAAATGCTGGGCATCACCCGCAGAGCCGCCATTGCCACAGGCCAGCATCTTGCCCTCGTTCAGCAGAGCGTTGACCATCACCTGGCTGGCTTGCTCGATATACGGAGCAAGGACTTCCATCGCCTGTTGCTTGGTGTCGATGCTGGCCTGGAAGAGCCGGCGGATTCGGGATTGCATGTCCATCAATGTGACCTTAATGAGAGCGTACTGCGGCTGGTCGTGGCGCCCGGGGTTACCGGAAGCTGCCCGGCACACTGCGTGTGCGGCCTGCAAAAGAACAAATAGCGAAATCGGGGTTCAAGGCATCGTTGCGCGCGGCGCCAGGCTTCAAGCAGCGAATGCCGGGCGAGTCAACTGTCGAAAGCGTTCTGGACCCAATTCAACGGAGCGGCGTCATGCGGGTCTCCGTCGACCGCGATCACGTCGAAACGACAAGGGTGATCGGCCCACTGGGGCTCCTGTTGCAAGAACAGTTGTGCGGCCAGAATCAGCCGTTCCTGCTTGCGAAAATCGACGCTGCCCATGGCTCCGCCCCACTCTGAATGGCGGCGGTAGCGAACTTCGACGAATACTACTGCATCGCCGTCGAGCATGACTAGATCAAGCTCGCCGCGTTTGCATAACCAGTTTCGCGTGATCAGCTGCAGACCCTGCTGCTGGAGGTACAGCAGGGCGTAGGCTTCCGCCTCTCGCCCTGCCTGTTGCCGGGTACCGCGTTGCATCAAGGCGCAGTGTCGGGAAGGCGCTGGATCTTGCCGTCAACGAACTCGGCCCATGGCAGCTGGCGTTCCACGCGGCGGCTGGGGTTCATGCTCAGGCTGCCGGACAGACCGTCGATGCGGCTTTCAGGCAATGCCTTGAGTTGAGCCAGGCGCGGCGCCAGACGATAGGCATCGATACCCATCGCATACAGCCGGCCAAGACTGCCTGCCGCTTGCGGCCATTGGGCTGTGACTTGCTGGCGCAGCGGATCGTTGGCGTTGAGCAGCCAGGGGGTTTCGCAGAAGCGCACACCGTTGAGGTCCATGTACATGGCCTGGTCGTTGCTGTTGGTGAACAGATGCGACGTGGCGTAGACCGGAACGTCGCCGGCGTACTGGAAAACCATGGTCGGTTTGATCTGCTGGGCTTGCTGAGGCGTGGCGGCCAGGAACATGAAGTCGATGTCCTGGCGACGTGCGGGCTGGGCGGCGACTTGGGTGCCGACAGTGCTTTGCACGCGCTGGGCACGGCCTTCGCTCTTGCGCAGCTGGAACAGGTCGGCGACCTGCTGGGCCAGCGCCACCGGCTGATCGACGTGTTCGGCGGCGATGAGAGTACCGCCCTTGGCTTGCCAGCTCTGGCGGAACGCTTCCAGAACGCGGTCGCCCCATTCACCTTTCGGCACCATGGCCACGGCGCTGCGCTTGCCGTCGGCCCAGGCACGACGAGCCACTTCGCGGGCCTCGTCCTCGGCGGCGAGGCCGAACTGGAACAACTGCGCAGGCCCTTCAGTGCCCGCATCGCTGTAGTTCAGCGCCAGCGTGGTGACAGGCAGTTGTTCACGGCTACTCAACTGTTTGACCAGATTCTTTTCCAGCGGGCCGACCACCAGTTGCACACCGGCGGCTTTGGCCTGGTTGTAGAACTCATCCATGGAGGTGATGCGCGAGCTGTCGAAAACCTGAATGGCCGGTGGGTTCTGACCGGCTTGTTGAGCCTGGAAATGTGCAGCCATGAAGCCTTCACGCAGGGCCTTGGCGACGGAAGCCAGTTGGCCTTCCTGCGGTAACAGCAGAGCAATTTTGGTCAGCGGCTCGCTGGTCAGGGCGCGCAACTGGGCAAGGGTGGTCGGCAGCTGTGCGGCGGCTGGATGTTGCGGGTGCCCGGCTTTCCAGGTGTCGATCGCAGCCTGCTGCTGTTCGAGCGTACCGGCGCCCTTGACCGAGCGAGCCAGATCAAGCCAGCCGCCCATGTCGTCCGTCGAGGTGCTCTGGAGCTGATCGGCAGGCAGCGCGGCAACCAGCGCCCAGATGGCGTCATTGTTGGCCAGGGCGTCCGGACCTTGCAGCAATGGGCCGGCAAATACGCGTTCGCTGGCGGCCGGGAGGGTCTGGCCGTCGGCTTCCAGGGCGCGGGCCTTGACCATGTGCGTGCGAACCTGTTGTTCGACGGACAGCTCGCCGAGGCGCTGCATGCTCGGATGATTCAAGGCGGTCAACGCCGCTTTGGGCTGATTACGTCCCAGCGCAAGCTCGGCGGACAGGGTGCTGGCAAATACCTGCAGGCCCGGCTTGAGCTGGTCCATCTGCACTTGCCCCAGAATCTGCGCGGCGCGGCCGGCATCGTTCCGGCGGTTGGCCAGGTCCGCAGCGCTCAGGCGCAGCGTGGCGGCCTCTTGCGGGGTCTTGGCGGCAGCGGCCTGGTCGAGCAGTTGCTCGATAGTGGCGTCGGGAGTGCGAGGCAGTTCACCGAGACTGGAGGAGGGTGAGCTGGCGCAGGCAGCCAATAAGGCAGCGAGGCAGAGGGCAGAGAACAGCCGCAGGCAAGCGATCATGTATGTGTTCCTGATACTCAAGCGAATTAGCGGAGAATTGTACCCAAGCACTGGCCGGGGTGCGACTTCGATGGTGTTCTAAAGCGGTGATGCCGTAATACAGTCTGATCGTCCATGTCGTTCCTTTTTATTACTTCCCAGGTGGCGTGCGCCGTTTGTCGAGCCTGTAGCCTGTACAATGCCTTTTTTTCAAGACATCAGGACTTACAAACATGAGGTCTGCGCTTTGACTGCCCCGGTTGCTTCGAATTCCGCCCCAGGCTCGCTTTATGTAGTGGCCACGCCGATCGGCAATCTGGACGACATGAGCGTGCGGGCATTGAAGGTGTTGCGTGAAGTGGCATTGATTGCCGCCGAGGATACCCGTCATTCGGCGCGCCTGATGCAACATTTCGGCATCGGCACACCGCTGGCGGCCTGCCATGAACACAATGAGCGCGACGAGGGCAGCCGATTCATCACCCGCTTGCTGGCCGGCGACGACGTGGCGTTGATTTCCGATGCGGGCACTCCGCTGATCTCCGATCCGGGCTACCACCTGGTTCGTCAGGCGCGGGCGGCGGGTATTGCAGTGGTTCCGGTGCCCGGTGCCTGCGCGCTGATCGCTGCGCTGTCGGCTGCGGGCCTGCCGTCGGATCGTTTTATCTTCGAGGGTTTCCTGCCCGCCAAGGCGGTCGGCCGTCGGGCCAGGCTGGAGCTGGTCAAGGAAGAACCGCGCACCCTGATCTTTTATGAGGCGCCGCATCGGATTCTTGAGTGCCTGCAAGACATGGAGCTGGTGTTCGGTGCCGATCGCCCGGCGCTGCTGGCTCGCGAGCTGACTAAAACCTTCGAGACGCTCAAGGGTTTGCCCTTGGGTGAGTTGCGGGCGTTCGTCGAGTCCGACAGCAACCAGCAGCGGGGCGAATGCGTTGTGCTGGTGGCCGGCTGGACGCTTCCGGAAGATGAAGACGCGGTCGGCTCCGAAGCCCGGCGCATCCTGGATCTGCTGCTCGAAGAGATGCCGCTCAAGCGTGCGGCGGCCCTTGCCGCGCAGATTACCGGCGTGCGCAAGAACCTGCTGTATCAGGTCGCACTGGACAAGCAGAGCGGCGAATAAGCAGATTTTTCAAGGACTCGCGCGCCACTATCGGGCTATTAAAGCTTGTCCTCGGCGGCGCGTGCCGCTAACCTTGGCGGCGGAGAGTCGATTGGACAGTCGCTGCCTCTTGTTGTTCTGCAACAAGGGGGGGAGGAAAGTCCGGGCTCCATAGGGCGGAGTGCCAGGTAACGCCTGGGGGGCGCGAGCCTACGGAAAGTGCCACAGAAAATAACCGCCTAAGCACTTCGGTGCCGGTAAGGGTGAAAAGGTGCGGTAAGAGCGCACCGCACGTCTGGCAACAGTTCGTGGCTAGGTAAACCCCACTCGGAGCAAGACCAAATAGGGTTCCAAGGCGTGGCCCGCGCTGGAACCGGGTAGGTTGCTAAAGACGTCCAGTGATGGCCGTCGTAGAGGAATGACTGTCCTCGACAGAACCCGGCTTACAGATCGACTCTCCACCTTATTCCCTCTGCTGCTAATCACAGCAGACACCCCTCCGTAATATCAAAAAATTCTTACACTTGATAAATCACTTTAACTTCAGATCGTAATGAGCTGAATTGAGTAGGATTTATCCGTAGGAACCGTACAAAAATTCTCTCTCGTTCTGCGAAACCTCTCCTAAATCTCCGAAATGTAAGGCTTTTCCTTGAGAGCGCGCCTTGACTGCGCGGTGGCCGGATTCCTATAGTGTGCGCAAGTGGCAGAAAGTGGCACGAAGTGGGTTTTTCTAGCGCAAAAAGATAATATTCGGAGAAAGCGCCTGTGTTCCGTGGTGCCAACGCGATCAACCTCGATGCAAAGGGCCGTCTCGCTATGCCGAGCCGGTACCGCGACGAGCTGGATTCGCGTAGTGGCGGGCAATTGATTGTCACCATTGATGCCGTTGACCCCTGCTTGTGTCTTTATCCGCTGTCCGAGTGGGAACTGATCGAAGCAAAACTGCGTGAACTCGCTACTTTCCGTGAAGAAAACCGTCGCTTGCAGCGGCTTTTGATTGGTAATGCGGTCGATCTTGAGCTGGATGGCAGCGGGCGTTTTCTCGTGCCGCCGCGTCTGCGCGAATATGCCAGGTTGGATAAGCGCGTCATGCTGGTTGGCCAGCTCAACAAGTTTCAACTGTGGGACGAGGACGCCTGGAACGCACTTGCTGATGCCGACCTTGCTGCCATTCAACAACCTGGCGCGATGCCCGATGAATTACGTGACCTGATCCTGTGACTATGACTAGCGGCTTTACCCACATCACCGTACTGCTCGAAGAAGCCGTCGAGGCTCTCGCGGTGCGCGCCGATGGCTGCTATCTGGACGGCACGTTCGGGCGTGGCGGCCATAGCCGCCTGGTCCTGCAGCACCTGGGGCCGGACGGGCGACTGTTGGGGTTCGACAAGGACCCACAAGCGATTGCCACCGGGCAAGCGCTGGCGGCCGAAGACGGCCGCTTTGTCATTGTGCAGCGCAGCTTTGCCGAACTCGGCGACGAAGTTCAGGCGCGCGGGCTGGCGGGCAAGGTCAACGGTATCCTGCTGGATCTCGGCGTCTCGTCGCCGCAACTGGACGACCCCGAGCGTGGCTTCAGCTTCATGAACGACGGCCCGCTGGACATGCGCATGGACCCGAGTCGCGGAGTCAGCGCCGCCGAGTTCATCGCCACGGCCCCGGCTGAAGAAATCGCCAGGGTTTTCAAGGAATACGGGGAAGAGCGGTTCGCCAGGCGCATGGCCAATGCCGTGGTGCAGCGCCGCGAAGTGCAGCCGTTCGAGCGCACCGCCGACCTGGCCGAAGTGCTCAAGGTCGCCAACCCTGCCTGGGAAAAAGGCAAGAATCCTGCGACGCGTGCCTTTCAGGGGCTGCGCATCCATGTCAATAACGAACTGGGCGACCTGGAAGCCGGCCTTGAGGCTGCCCTGGACGCCCTGGAAGTGGGCGGCCGTCTGGTGGTGATCAGCTTCCATTCCCTGGAAGACCGCATCGTCAAGTTGTTCATGCGCAAGCTCGCCAAGGGCGAAGCCGACACCATGCCGCGCAACCTGCCGATCCAGTTCAAGGCGTTCGACCCCAGAATCAAGATCCACGGCAAGGCCCGCTTCGCTTCGGACGAAGAAACCCGTGCCAACCCACGCTCGCGCAGCGCGGTCATGCGCGTGGCGGAGAAGCTCAGGTGAGCCGTCTGTTTCTCAAACCGCTTCCAGGTGGCAGCTTCTTCATGCTGCTGCTGTTCATTGCCGTCCTGATTTCCGCAGTCGGCGTGTCTTATAGCGCCCACTGGAACCGTCAGTTGCTCAATTCGCTGTATGCGGAAATGAGCGTGCGTGACAAGGCGCAGGCCGAGTGGGGTCGGCTGATCCTTGAGCAGAGCACCTGGACCGCCCATAGCCGCATTGAAACCCTGGCCACCGAACAACTGAAGATGCGCATCCCGAATGCGGCCGAAGTGCGGATGGTGGCGCCATGATGAAGCTGGAAGGCGCACTCTATCCGTGGCGCTTCCGGCTTGTGGTCGGGCTGCTGGTGATGCTCGTGCTCGCGATCTGCTGGCGCATCGTCGACCTGCAGGTCATCGATCACACTTTCCTCAAGGAGCAGGGCGACGCACGCAGCCTTCGTCATATTCCCATTCCTGCGCACCGTGGCCTGATCACCGATCGCAATGGTGAGCCGCTGGCCGTCAGCACGCCTGTCACGACCCTGTGGGGCAACCCCAAGGAAATGCAGCAGGACAAGAGCAAGTGGCCTGCACTGGCAGCCGCGCTGGGCCAGGATCTCAAGTCCTTCACCGAGCGTCTGGATGCCCAGGCCGGCAAGGAATTCATCTATCTGGTCCGCGGCCTGACGCCGGAGCATGGCCAGTCGGTGCTCGATCTCAAGGTGCCGGGCGTCTACGGCATCGAAGAGTTCCGGCGCTTCTATCCTGCCGGTGATGTCACCGCCCATATGGTCGGCTTCACTGACCTGGACGATCACGGTCGCGAAGGGGTCGAACTGGCCTACGACGACTGGCTCGCCGGGGTGCCGGGCAAACGGCAGGTCATCAAGGACCGTCGCGGACGCCTGATCAAGGACGTCCAGGTGACCAAGAACGCCAAGGCCGGTAAGACCTTGGCTTTGTCTATTGATCTGCGCCTGCAATACCTGGCGACCCGCGAGCTGCGCAACGCCATCGTCGAGAACGAAGCGAAGGCCGGCAGCCTGGTGATCATGGACGTCAAGACCGGTGAAGTGCTGGCGATGGTCAACTCGCCCACTTACAACCCCAACAACCGCCGCACCATGGTGCCGGCCGCCATGCGCAACCGGGCGATCATCGACGTGTTCGAACCCGGTTCGACCATGAAGCCGATTTCCATGTCCGCAGCGCTGGACAGCGGCCGCTGGAAGCCGACCGACAAGGTCGAGGTCTATCCCGGCACGCTGCAGATCGGCAAGTACACCATTCGCGACGTGACCAAGACCGAAGGCCCGGTGCTCGACCTGACCGGCATCCTGATCAACTCCAGTAACGTGGGCATGAGCAAGGTGGCATTCGACGTCGGCGGCGAAGCCATCTTCCAGACCATGCAGCGCGTGGGCTTCGGCCAATACACCGGCCTGGGTTTCCCCGGCGAGCGCGTCGGCAACCTGCCCAACTACCGCGAGTGGCGCAAGGCTGAAACGGCGACCCTGTCGTATGGCTATGGCTTGTCGGTCACCGCTCTGCAACTGGTGCATGCCTATGGCGCGCTGGCCAACAACGGCCGGATCGTGCCGCTGACCATTCTCAAGGGCGATGCACCGCCGACCGCCGTGCAGGCGATTCCGGAAACCACCGCCAAGACCCTGCAAGGCATGTTGCAGCAGGTGATCGAAGACTCTCGCGGCGTGTATCGCGCCCGTGTGCCGTCCTATCACGTCGGCGGCAAGAGCGGTACGGCGCGCAAGACCTCCATCGGCACCAAGGGTTATGCCGAGAATTCCTACCGTTCCCTGTTCGCCGGTTTTGGCCCGATGAGCAACCCGCGTTACGCCATCGTCGTGGTGATCGACGAACCGAGCAAGGGCGGCTACTACGGCGGCCTGGTATCGGCGCCGGTGTTCAGCAAAGTCATGTCCGGCACGCTGCGTCTGATGAACGTGACGCCCGACAATCTGGCGCCGCCAGAACAAGCGAATGTTGTACCGGTCGCCAAAGGAGGGCGCGGGTGATGGCTTTCAATCTGAGCAAGATCTTCCCGCACACCGACCGCGACGCGCTGATTCGTGAGCTGACGCTCGACAGCCGCAAGGTGCGTCCCGGCGACTTGTTCCTGGCCGTGCCCGGTATTCAGGTCGACGGGCGGGCGCACATTGCCGACGCATTGCAACGCGGTGCAGCGGCGGTTGCTTACGAGTCCGAAGGCGCCACCGTGCTGCCGATCACTGACGTGCCTCTGATCCCGGTCAAGGGCCTGGCGGCGCAACTGTCGCACATCGCCGGGCGCTTTTATGGCGACCCGAGCCGCAGTCTGAATCTGGTGGGTGTCACCGGCACCAATGGCAAGACCAGCGTTACTCAACTGGTGGCCCAGGCGCTGGACCTGCTCGGTCAGCCTTGCGGAATCGTGGGCACGCTCGGGACCGGTTTCTACGGCGCGCTGCAAAGCGGCCGTCACACCACGCCCGATCCGATTGCCGTGCAGGCAACCCTTGCCGACCTGAGAAAGGCAGGCGCACGGGCAGTCGCGATGGAAGTGTCGTCCCATGGTCTGGATCAGGGTCGAGCCACTGCTCTGGCCGTGGACGTGGCGGTGCTGACCAACCTGTCCCGGGACCACCTGGATTATCACGGCACCATGCAAGCCTATGCTGCCGTCAAGGCCAAGCTGTTTGCCTGGCCGGATCTGCGTTGCCGCGTCCTCAACCTCGACGATGACTTCGGGCGCGAGCTGGCCAGCATCAAGCAAGAGTCCCGGTTGATTACCTACAGTCTGTCGGACAGCAGCGCCAGGTTGTACTGCCGTGATGCGAAGTTCGATGACGATGGCGTGCGCGCCACGCTGGTGACGACCCATGGCGAGCACCACCTGCGCAGCCGTCTGCTGGGCCGTTTCAATCTGAGCAACGTGCTCGCCGCCGTGGGCGCGCTGCTCGGGCTTGAGTACGCGCTGGACGAAATTCTCAAGGTGCTGCCGAAACTGGAAGGTCCGGTCGGCCGCATGCAGCGCCTCGGCGGTGCCGACAAGCCTTTGGTTGTGGTCGACTACGCCCATACCCCTGACGCGCTGGAGCAGGTGCTTGCCGCCTTGCGTCCCCATGCCAAGGGTCGCCTGTTGTGCCTGTTCGGCTGCGGCGGCGATCGGGATCGGGGCAAGCGGCCACTGATGGCCGAAGTGGTAGAGCGACTGGCCGATGGCGTCTGGGTCACCGACGACAATCCGCGCACCGAATCGCCGCTGCGCATTTTCGACGACATACGCCCCGGTTTCGCCAACGCCGGCAACGTGCGGTTCGTCGAGGGACGCGGTCGCGCCATCGCCGAACTGATTGCCGCTGCCAGTGCCGATGACGTTGTCGTCCTGGCCGGCAAAGGGCATGAGGACTACCAGGAAATCCACGGCGAGCGGCAGGCATTTTCCGATCTCGAAGAAGCCGCCAAAGCGCTGTCAGCATGGGAGCCGGCCAATGTTTGAGCCAATGACTTTCAGTGACCTGGTCGCACCGCTCGATGCACGCCAGGTCGGCGCCGATTGCCGCTTCGACGGCGTGAGCACCGACAGCCGCGCCATCGTGCCGGGCCAACTGTTCGTGGCCCTGACCGGGCCGCGTTTCGACGGTCATGAATACCTGGAGCAGGTCGCGGCCAAAGGCGCGGTCGGTGCGCTGGTCGAACGTGAGGTTCCAGGCGTCGCACTGCCGCAACTGGTGGTGCTCGATACCCGCAAGGCGCTGGCACAACTGGGCGCAATGAACCGCAATGCGTTCGTGGACCGTCCGGTTGCCGCCGTGACCGGTTCCAGCGGCAAGACCACGGTCAAGGAAATGCTCGCCAGCATCCTGCGCACGCGCGGGCCGGTTCTGGCCACTCG
The DNA here is from genome assembly GCF_003935425.1 of Pseudomonas sp. v388. Taxonomy (GTDB): domain Bacteria; phylum Pseudomonadota; class Gammaproteobacteria; order Pseudomonadales; family Pseudomonadaceae; genus Aquipseudomonas. The sequence continues at coordinate 94,591 of NZ_RHQN01000006.1, read as the reverse complement.
CGGCAACCTGAACAACGAATTGGGCGTTCCGCTGACGCTGCTGGAACTGGCGCCGCAATACACCTCGGCCGTCATCGAACTGGGTGCTTCGCGGGTCGGTGAAATCGCGTTCACCGTCAGCCTCGCCAAGCCGCACGTTGCCATTCTGACCAATGCCGGCACCGCCCATGTGGGCGAATTCGGTGGTCCGGACAAGATCGTCGAAGCCAAGGGCGAAATCATCGAAGGGCTGGACGCCAATGGCGTCGCCGTTCTGAATCGTGACGACAAGGCTTTCGACATCTGGCGCGCCCGTGCCGGTAGCCGCAAAGTCCTGAGTTTCGCGCTCCTTGATACCTGCGCCGACCTGCACGCCAGTGACCTGAGCCGTGATCCGCGCGGTTGCGCCGGTTTCACCTTGCACAGCCCGTTGGGCAGCGCACCGGTGCAGTTGAATCTGTTGGGCGCGCACAACGTCGCCAATGCCCTGGCCGCAGCCGCTGCTGCGTTTGCACTGGGCGTGACCCTCGATGGAATCGTCGCGGGACTGAACAACGTACAGCCGGTCAAGGGCCGTGCGGTTGCGCAGATCACCGGCAACGGCCTGCGCGTGATCGATGACACCTATAACGCCAACCCCACGTCGGTGAACGCTGCGGTCGACATCCTCGCCAGCTTTGCGGGCCGGACCGTGCTGGTGCTGGGCGATATCGGCGAGCTGGGCGACTGGGCCGAGCAAGGTCACCATGATGTCGGCGCCTACGCGGCCGGCAAGGTTTCGGCGCTGTACGCCGTCGGCCCGCTGATGGCCCATGCGGTCAAGGCCTTCGGCGAGCACGCACACCATTTCACCACCCAGGCCGAGCTGATCGCGGCACTGGCAGGTGAACACGACAAAAACACCACTTTATTGGTCAAGGGTTCGCGTAGCGCTGCGATGGAAAACGTCGTGGCCGCACTGTGCGGTTCTAGCCTGGAGAAACATTGATGCTGCTGCTGTTGGCCGAGTTTTTACAACAGTTCCACAAAGGCTTTGCCGTCTTTCAGTACCTGACGCTGCGCGGCATTCTCGGCGTGCTCACGGCCCTGACCCTGTCGCTGTGGCTTGGGCCGTGGATGATCCGCACCTTGCAGATGCGCCAGATCGGCCAGTCCGTGCGCAACGACGGCCCGCAATCGCACCTGTCCAAATCGGGCACACCGACCATGGGCGGCGCGTTGATCCTGTCGTCCATCGGTATCAGCACTCTGCTGTGGGCTGACCTGAGCAATCGTTACGTCTGGGTGGTGCTGCTGGTGACCTTGCTGTTCGGCGCCATCGGCTGGGTTGATGACTATCGCAAGGTGATCGAGAAGAATTCCCGTGGCCTGCCGAGCCGCTGGAAATATTTCTGGCAGTCGGTGTTTGGCCTGTGTGCCGCGATCTTCCTTTATGTCACGGCGCCTTCGGCGACCGAGACCACGCTGATCATTCCGATGCTCAAGGACGTCAGTATTCCATTGGGTATCGGCTTCGTCGTCCTGACCTATTTCGTGATCGTCGGCTCCAGCAACGCGGTGAACCTCACGGACGGCCTGGACGGACTGGCAATCATGCCGACCGTGATGGTCGGCGGTGCATTGGGCATTTTCTGCTACCTGTCCGGTAACGTGAAATTCGCCGAGTACCTGTTGATTCCCTACATTCCGGGCGCGGGCGAGTTGATCGTGTTCTCCGGCGCGCTGATCGGCGCGGGGCTTGGCTTTCTGTGGTTCAACACTTATCCGGCACAAGTGTTCATGGGTGACGTCGGCGCACTGGCGCTGGGCGCAGCGCTGGGCACCATGGCTGTGATCGTTCGTCAGGAAATCGTGCTGTTCATCATGGGCGGCGTGTTCGTGATGGAGACCCTTTCAGTGGTCATTCAGGTCGCGTCCTTCAAGCTTACCGGTCGCCGGGTTTTCCGCATGGCGCCCATTCATCACCACTTTGAACTCAAGGGCTGGCCCGAGCCACGCGTGATCGTCCGTTTCTGGATCATCACCGTGATTCTCGTGTTGGTCGGCCTTGCAACGCTGAAACTGAGGTAAGACGAGTGTCCCTGATCGTTTCCGACCGCTTCCGCATTGTCGTAGGTCTCGGCAAAAGCGGCATGTCCCTGGTTCGCTTCCTGGCGAACCGGGGCGTGTCGTTTGCCGTGGCCGACACGCGGGAGAATCCGCCGGAACTGGTGACTCTGCGTCGTGACTACCCGCAAGTGGAAGTGCGTTGCGGCGAACTGGACGTGGAGTTTCTCTGCCGCGCCGACGAGTTGTACGTGAGCCCCGGCCTTGCGCTGGCCACGCCTGCCTTGCAGCAGGCCCAGGCCCGTGGCGTCAAGCTGCTCGGCGATATCGAGCTGTTCGCGCGTTACGCGAAGGCGCCGATCGTGGCAATTACCGGTTCCAACGCCAAGAGCACCGTGACCACGCTGGTCGGCGAGATGGCTGTGGCCGCGGGCAAGCGCGTGGCGGTCGGCGGCAACCTCGGTACACCGGCGCTCGATCTGCTCAGCGACGACGTCGAGCTGTACGTCATCGAGCTTTCCAGCTTCCAGCTGGAAACCACCGATCAGCTCAACGCCGAAGTCGCCACCGTACTCAACGTCAGCGAAGATCACATGGACCGTTACAGCGGCCTGCCGGCCTACCATCTGGCCAAGCACCGCATCTTCCGTGGCGCGCGCCAGGTCGTGGTCAACCGCCAGGATGCCTTGTCCCGGCCGTTGCTGGGCGAGGGCATGCCGTGCTGGACCTTTGGCCTGAACAAACCCGACTTCCACGGTTTCGGCCTGCTGGAAGAGCACGGCGAGAAGTACCTGGCGTTCCAGTTCGACACGCTGATGCCGGCACGCGAGCTGAAAGTTCGCGGCGCCCACAACCAGTCCAACGCATTGGCGGCTCTGGCCCTGGGCCATGCGGTCGGCCTGCCGTTCGACGCCATGCTCGCCAGCCTGCGCGAGTTCACCGGCCTGGAGCATCGCTGCCAGTGGCTGCGTGAATTGGCCGGCGTGAATTACTACAACGATTCCAAGGCCACCAACGTCGGTGCCGCGCTGGCTGCTATTGAAGGCCTGGGCGCCGACATCGCCGGCAAGCTGGTATTGATTGCCGGCGGAGACGGCAAGGGCGCCGACTTCAGCGGCCTGCGCGCAGCGGTTGCCGGGCATTGCCGAGCAGTGGTTCTGCTGGGCCGCGACGCCGAGGCGATTGCCGCGGCGCTCGGCGATGTCGTGCCGCTGGTGCGCGTTGCAACCCTGGACGAGGCCGTACAACGCAGCGCCGAACTGGCGCAGGCGGGCGACGCGGTGTTGCTGTCGCCGGCTTGCGCCAGCCTGGACATGTTCAAGAATTATGAAGAGCGCGGACAGGTGTTCGCGCAGGCAGTGGAGCGCTTGTCATGATCTTCGGTGTGATCAAGCCTTACCCATCGCCCCTGATCAGCGGACGCGGCATCGACCTCGACTTCCCGATGCTGGCCGGCTGCCTCGCGCTGCTGGGCCTGGGCCTGGTGATGATCACGTCGGCTTCGTCCGAAGTGGCCGCCGTACAGTCGGGCAACACGCTGTACATGATGACTCGCCACCTGGTTTATCTGCTGCTCGGGCTGGGCGCGTGCGGCGTGACCATGATGATTCCGGTCGCGACCTGGCAACGGTTGGGCTGGCTGCTGTTGATCGGCGCATTCGGCCTGCTGGTGCTGGTGCTGGTGCCCGGCATCGGGCGCGAGGTCAACGGCTCGATGCGCTGGATCGGCTTTGGTGCGTTCAACGTGCAGCCCTCGGAAATCGCCAAGGTATTCGTGGTGATCTTCCTGGCCGGCTATCTGATTCGCCGCCAGCAGGAAGTCCGGGAAAGCTGGATGGGTTTCTTCAAGCCGTTCATCGTGCTGCTGCCGATGGCCGGCCTGCTGCTGATGGAGCCGGACTTCGGTGCGACCGTCGTGATGATGGGGGCCGCGGCCGCCATGCTGTTCCTCGGCGGCGTCGGGCTGTTCCGCTTCTCGCTGATGGTGGTGCTGGCCGTGGCGTCGGTGGTCGTGCTGGTTCAGGCACAACCCTACCGTATGGCGCGCCTGACCAACTTCACCGACCCGTGGGCCGACCAGTTCGGTTCCGGCTACCAGTTGACCCAGGCGCTGATCGCCTTCGGGCGCGGCGAGTGGTTTGGCGTGGGCCTGGGCAACAGCGTGCAGAAGCAGTTCTACCTGCCTGAAGCGCACACCGACTTCGTGTTTTCGGTTCTGGCTGAAGAACTGGGCGTGATCGGTTCGCTGCTGACCGTTGGCCTGTTTCTGTTCGTCAGTATTCGCGGCATGTACATCGGGCTGTGGGCCGAGAAAGCCAAGCAGTTCTTCGGCGCCTATGTTGCCTATGGCCTGTCGTTCCTGTGGATCGGCCAGTTCCTGATCAATATCGGCGTGAACGTCGGCCTGCTGCCGACCAAGGGCCTGACCCTGCCGTTCCTCAGCTACGGCGGCAGCTCGTTGGTGATCTGCTGCGCCAGCCTTGGCTTGTTGCTGCGGATCGAGTGGGAGTCGCGCAACAACATGGGCAGTGAAGAGGCCGAGTTCAACGAGAGCGACTTCGCCGAGGAGACGCCTCATGGACGCTAACGTGCTGATCATGGCCGGCGGAACCGGCGGACACGTGTTCCCGGCACTGGCCTGCGCCCGCGAGTTTCAGGCGCGCGGTTACAAGGTTCATTGGCTCGGCACGCCGCGCGGCATCGAGAATGAGCTGGTGCCCCAGGCCGGGCTGACCCTGCACCTGATCGACGCCAGCGGCCTGCGCGGCAAGGGCAAGCTGTCGCTGCTCAAGGCGCCCTTGATGCTGCTCAAGGCGCTGCGCCAGGCGCGCAAGGTAGTGCGGGAAGTGCAACCGACCTGCGTGGTCGGCTTCGGCGGATATGTGACCGGTCCCGGCGGTCTGGCCGCCAGGCTGGCCGGCGTACCGTTGATCATCCACGAACAGAACGCCGTCGCCGGCACCGCCAACCGCAGCCTGGCCTCGTTTGCCAGCCGTGTGTGCGAAGCGTTCCCCGACACCTTCGCGGCTTCCGACAAGCGCCGCACCACCGGCAATCCGGTGCGTACCGAACTGTTTCTCGAGACACCGCGTCAGGCGTTGGCCGGGCGCAGGGCGCGCTTGCTGGTCCTGGGCGGCAGCCTGGGCGCCGAGCCGCTGAACAAACTGCTGCCTGAAGCGCTGGCTCAGCTGCCGGTGGAGATCCGCCCGGAAGTGTTCCATCAGGCGGGCAAGCAGCACGACCAGATAACCGCCGAGCGCTATCGCAACGTGGGCGTCGAGGCGCAGGTCGCGCCGTTCATTCAGAACATGGCCCAGGCCTATGGCTGGGCCGATCTGGTCGTGTGCCGTGCCGGTGCATTGACGATCAGCGAACTGGCGGCCGCAGGCCTGCCGTCGCTGCTGATACCGCTTCCCCATGCAATCGACGACCACCAGTCTCGAAATGCTGACTATCTGGCCCGCGAAGGCGCAGCCTTCGTCATGCCGCAAGCAACAACCGGCGTCGCCGAAATGGCCGAACGTCTGAAAGAGGTCTTGATGCAACCCGAACAACTGAACCGCATGGCCAGTACCGCACGCCGTCTGGCCAAGCCCGATGCGACCAACACCGTGGTCGACGTCTGTGTGGAGGTGGCCAATGGTTGAAAGTCAACGCGCCATGCCGCAACCGGAAATGCGCCGTATCCGCCGTATCCATTTCGTCGGCATCGGCGGTGTGGGCATGTGCGGCATCGCCGAGGTGCTGCTGAACCTGGGTTATCACGTGTCCGGTTCGGACTTGAAGAAATCCCCTGTGACCGAGCGGCTTGAGTCGTTCGGCGCCGAGATCTTCATCGGCCATCGTGCGGAAAACACCGTTGGCGCCGACGTGCTGGTGGTTTCCAGCGCCGTGAACACCTCCAACCCGGAAGTGGCCACCGCTCTTGAGCGTCGCATTCCCGTAGTGCCGCGTGCCGAGATGCTTGCCGAACTGATGCGCTATCGCCACGGTATCGCCGTGGCCGGCACCCATGGCAAGACCACCACGACCAGTCTGATCGCTTCGGTGTTCGCCGCCGGTGGCCTGGACCCGACGTTCGTGATCGGTGGCCGTCTCAACGCTGCCGGTACCAATGCCCAGCTCGGCACCAGCCGTTACCTGATCGCCGAAGCCGATGAAAGCGACGCCAGCTTCCTGCACCTGCAGCCGCTGGTCGCCGTCGTCACCAATATCGACGCCGATCACATGGCGACCTACGAAGGCGACTTCAACAAACTGAAGAAGACCTTCGTCGAATTCCTGCACAACCTGCCTTTCTACGGGCTGGCGGTGATGTGCATCGACGATCCGGTGGTCCGCGAGATCCTGCCGCTGGTCAAGCGCCCGACGCTGACCTACGGCTTCAGCGAAGGTGCCGACGTGCGCGCGATCAACGTGCGCCAGGACGGCATGCTGACGTTCTTCACCGTGCTGCGCCGCGACCGTGAGCCTTTGGATGTGTCGGTGAACATGCCGGGCAACCACAACGTGCTCAACTCGCTGGCGACCATTGCCATCGCCACGGATGAAGGCGTGAGCGATGAAGCAATCGTTCAGGGCCTGTCGGGCTTCCAGGGCGTCGGTCGGCGCTTCCAGGTGTACGGCGAGCTGCCGGTCGAAGGCGGCAACGTCATGCTGGTCGACGACTACGGTCATCACCCGCGTGAAGTGGCCGCCGTGATCAACGCTGTGCGAGGCGGCTGGCCGGATCGGCGTCTGGTGATGGTTTACCAGCCGCACCGCTTCAGCCGGACCCGCGACCTGTACGACGATTTCGTACAGGTGCTGGCCGATGCCAACGTCCTGCTGCTGATGGAAGTCTACCCGGCCGGCGAAGAGCCGATCCCCGGCGCGGACAGCCGCAACCTGTGCCACAGCATCCGCCAGCGCGGTCAGCTGGACCCGATCTACATCGAGCGCGGCATTGAGCTGGCGCCGCTGGTCAAGCCACTGCTGCGCGCCGGTGACATTCTGCTGTGCCAGGGCGCCGGTGATATCGGCGGTCTGGCTCCGCAATTGCTCAAGAGCGCACTGTTCGCCGGTGCCAAGGTCGCCTCCAGTGAAGGAAAGCTGAAATGACCGCCTGCGCCCAGTCCCTGCGTTCGACCCTGGAGCCGAAAAGTTTCGGCCGCGTCGCCGTGCTCTACGGCGGCAAGAGCGCCGAGCGGCCGGTCTCCCTCAAGTCCGGCCAGGCCGTGCTCGAGGCGCTGCAAAGCGCGGGCGTGGATGCGTTCGGCATCGATGTGGGCGATGACTTCCTGCAGCGACTGGTCAGCGAGCGGATCGACCGCGCCTTTATCATCCTGCACGGGCGTGGCGGCGAAGACGGCACCATGCAGGGCCTGCTCGAGTGCCTGGAGATCCCCTATACCGGCAGCGGCGTGCTCGCGTCGGCACTGGCGATGGACAAGCTGCGCACCAAGCAGGTGTGGCAGAGCCTGGGATTGCCGACGCCGCGCCACGCCGTGCCGACCAGCGAATCCGACTGTATTTCTGCGGCGACGGAACTGGGCTTCCCTTTGATCGTCAAACCGGCCCATGAAGGTTCAAGTATCGGTATGGCGAAGGTGACCAGCGTCCAAGAGCTGGTCGACGCATGGAAAGCCGCCAGTACCTACGATTCGCAAGTGTTGGTCGAACAATGGATTCAAGGTCCGGAGTTTACGGTTGCCTGCCTGCGCGACCAGATTTTGCCGCCCATCGGCCTGGGCACTCCCCACAGTTTCTACGACTACGACGCCAAGTACCTGGCTTCCGATACCCAGTACCGGATTCCATGCGGGCTGGACGCAGCCAAGGAACAGGAACTCAAAGACCTTACCGCCCGCGCCTGCGAAGCCATCGGCATCGCCGGTTGGGGACGCACGGATTTCATGCAGGACGCCGATGGCAACTTCTGGCTGCTGGAAGTGAACACCGCGCCTGGAATGACCGATCACAGCCTGGTCCCTATGGCGGCACGTGCCGCGGGCCTGGATTTTCAGCAACTGGTGTTGGCGATTCTGGCCGACAGCGTTCAGGCGCGAGGTTAAGCCATGAACGGCTCGTCGGCACGTCATCAGTCACCCGCTCCCGGCCGCAAGCCGGTGCCGCGTGGCGCCAGCCGGATGGTGGCCAAGGAGCCGCTGTCGTCGCGCGTGCCGAAAGCGAACTTCAGTTTCCTGAAGCGTCTGTTCTGGCCGGTGATGCTGGTGGTGCTGGGCTTTGGCACGTACGAAGGTGCGCAGCGCCTGATGCCGTATGCTGATCGCCCGATCACCAAGATCAATGTGCAGGGCGACCTGAGCTACATCAGTCAGCAGGCGGTGCAGCAGCGCATTGCGCCGTACGTGGCGTCGAGCTTCTTCAAGATCGACCTGGCGGGCATGCGCACCGAGCTGGAACAGATGCCGTGGATTGCCCATGCCGAAGTCCGGCGGGTATGGCCGGATCAGGTGGTGATCCGCCTGGAAGAACAGTTGCCGGTCGCACGCTGGGGCGATGAGTCATTGCTCAACAACCAGGGACAGGCGTTCACGCCGCGTGAGCTGTCCAACTATGAACACTTGCCGCAGTTGTTCGGCCCACAACGGGCCCAACAGCAGGTCATGCAGCAGTACCAGGTATTGAGCCAGATGTTGCGCCCCATGGGCTTCTCCATCGTGCGCCTGGAACTGCGCGAACGCGGCAGCTGGTTCCTGACCACCGGTGCCGGCAGTGCCGGACCGGGTATCGAACTGCTGCTGGGACGGGATCACCTTGTGGAAAAAATGCGCCGCTTCATCGCGATTTACGACAAGACCCTGAAAGAACAAATCACGAATATTGCGCGCGTCGACCTGCGCTACTCCAACGGCCTTGCGGTCGGTTGGCGGGAACAGGTAACGCCGACGTCGGACAAACCCGCCGTCGCGAAGAATTGATAAGAGGCAGGACCATGGCAAATGTGCAAAGCGGCAAAATGATCGTCGGCCTGGATATCGGTACCTCCAAAGTGGTGGCGCTGGTAGGCGAAGTCGCGGCCGATGGATCGCTGGAAATCGTGGGTATCGGTACGCATCCATCCCGTGGCCTGAAAAAGGGCGTGGTGGTGAATATCGAGTCCACGGTCCAGTCGATCCAGCGCGCGATCGAAGAGGCCCAGCTGATGGCGGGCTGCCGCATTCACTCGGCGTTCGTCGGCGTGGCCGGCAGCCATATCCGCAGCCTCAATTCCCACGGCATCGTCGCGATCCGTGACCGTGAAGTGAGCGCCGCGGACCTGGAGCGCGTGCTCGACGCCGCGCAAGCCGTTGCCATCCCTGCCGACCAGCGGGTGCTGCACACCCTGCCTCAGGATTACGTGATCGATAACCAGGAAGGCGTTCGCGAGCCGCTGGGCATGTCCGGCGTGCGTCTGGAAGCCAAGGTGCACGTGGTGACCTGCGCGGTGAACGCGGCACAGAACATCGAGAAGTGCGTGCGGCGCTGCGGTCTGGAAGTCGACGACATCATTCTGGAGCAACTGGCGTCGGCCTACTCGGTCCTTACCGATGACGAAAAAGAGCTGGGCGTCTGCCTGGTGGACATCGGCGGCGGCACCACCGACATCGCGATCTTCACCGAAGGCGCGATCCGTCACACCGCCGTGATCCCGATTGCGGGCGACCAGGTGACCAACGACATCGCCATGGCGTTGCGCACACCGACCCAGTACGCCGAAGAAATCAAGATTCGTTATGCCTGCGCCCTGGCCAAGCTGGCCGGCGCCGGTGAAACCATCAAGGTACCGAGCGTGGGCGACCGTCCACCTCGCGAGCTGTCGCGTCAGGCGCTGGCCGAAGTGGTGGAGCCTCGTTACGACGAGCTGTTCACCCTGATCCAGGCCGAACTGCGTCGCAGCGGTTATGAAGACCTGATCCCGGCCGGCATCGTGCTGACCGGTGGTACCTCGAAAATGGAAGGTGCGGTGGAACTCGCCGAGGAAATCTTCCACATGCCGGTACGCCTCGGCGTGCCGCATAGCGTCAAAGGGCTGGCCGATGTCACCCGCAACCCGATCTATTCGACGGGCGTAGGCCTGTTGCTCTACGGGCTGCAAAAGCAGTCGGACGGCATCTCGCTGTCCGGGCCGGGCATCACCAGTTACGGCGACGAACCCAAGGCTCCGGTGCTTGAACGCATCAAGCGCTGGGTGCAGGGCAATTTCTAAGCTTCAAGGTTTTACAGCTTCACAGCGGTAGCGGCAGTAGGCATAAATAAACTAGAGAGCGGAAGGAGAGAGAAAATGTTCGAACTCGTAGACAACGTCCCGCAAAGCCCGGTCATTAAAGTCATCGGTGTGGGTGGTGGTGGCGGCAACGCTGTCAATCATATGGTCAAGAGCAACATCGAAGGCGTCGAGTTCATCTGCGCCAACACTGATGCTCAGGCACTGAAGAACATTGGTGCACGTACCATCCTGCAACTGGGCACCGGCGTGACCAAGGGCCTGGGCGCCGGCGCCAACCCTGAAGTCGGTCGTCAGGCTGCTCTGGAAGACCGCGAGCGCATCGCTGAAGTCCTGCAGGGCACCAACATGGTGTTCATCACCACTGGCATGGGCGGCGGTACCGGTACCGGTGCAGCACCGATCATTGCCGAAGTGGCCAAGGAACTGGGCATCCTGACCGTCGCGGTCGTGACCCGTCCGTTCCCGTTCGAAGGCCGCAAGCGCATGCAGATCGCCGATGAAGGCATCCGCATGTTGTCCGAAAGCGTCGACTCGTTGATCACCATTCCCAACGAGAAGCTGCTGACCATCCTGGGCAAGGACGCCAGCCTGCTGTCGGCTTTTGCCAAGGCTGACGATGTACTGGCCGGTGCCGTTCGCGGTATCTCCGACATCATCAAGCGTCCGGGCATGATCAACGTCGACTTTGCCGACGTGCGTACCGTGATGAGCGAAATGGGCATGGCGATGATGGGTACCGGCTTTGCCAGCGGCCCGAACCGTGCACGTGAAGCAACCGAAGCAGCCATTCGCAACCCGCTGCTGGAAGACGTGAACTTGCAAGGCGCTCGCGGCATCCTGGTCAACATCACCGCAGGTCCTGACCTGTCGCTGGGTGAATACTCGGACGTCGGTAGCATCATCGAAGCGTTCGCCTCCGAGCACGCCATGGTCAAGGTCGGTACTGTTATCGATCCGGACATGCGCGACGAGCTGCATGTAACGGTGGTTGCCACAGGTCTGGGTGCGAAAATCGAGAAGCCGGTCAAGGTCATCGACAACACCCTGCAAGCTGCCCAGCAGGCTCCGGCCCACCAGGCTGCGCGTCAGGAAGCGCCATCGGTCAACTACCGCGACCTGGATCGTCCGACGGTCATGCGCAACCAGGCTCACGCCGGCGCTACGGCAGCGGCGAAGATGAACCCGAACGACGATCTGGACTATCTGGATATCCCGGCTTTCCTGCGTCGCCAGGCCGATTGATGAAATGTATCAGGGGTATTAGGGTGATTGGTGTTCAGCAAAGGCATGGTCTGCTATTATCGCCAGCCTTTGTTGATACCAGTTCGCAACTTGCGCTGAAGCGGCCATGCCATGATTAAACAACGCACCCTGAAAAATATTATCCGTGCCACAGGTATCGGCCTGCATTCCGGGGAGAAGGTTTACCTGACTCTCAAGCCTGCGCCTGTGAATACCGGCATCGTGTTCTGCCGAGCCGACCTCGATCCTGTCGTGCAGATCCCTGCGCGTGCGGAGAATGTCGGCGAGACGACACTGTCGACTACTCTCATCAACGGTGACGTCAAGGTCGATACGGTGGAGCACCTGCTTTCGGCCATGGCTGGCCTTGGCATCGATAACGCCTACGTCGAGCTCTCTGCCTCCGAAGTTCCAATCATGGACGGCAGCGCAGGCCCTTTCGTATTCCTGATTCAATCGGCCGGCCTGGAAGAACAGGACGCGCCGAAGCAATTCATCCGTATCCTGCGTGAAGTGACAGTGGAAGAGGGCGGTAAACGCGCTACTTTCCTGCCTTTCGAAGGGTTCAAGGTCAGTTTCGAGATCGATTTCGATCACCCGGTCTTCCGCGACCGCACCCAAAGTGCAAGCGTGGATTTTTCCAGCACTTCCTTCGTGAAGGAAGTCAGCCGTGCCCGGACCTTTGGGTTCATGAGTGATATCGAGTACCTGCGCAAGCACAACCTCGCACTCGGCGGCAGTGTGGAAAACGCCATCGTGGTCGATAAGGACGGCGTGCTGAACGAAGACGGCCTGCGTTACGAGGACGAATTCGTCAAACATAAAATCCTCGATGCCATCGGCGACCTCTACCTGCTGGGCAATAGCCTGATTGGTGAGTTCCGTGGTTTCAAATCGGGCCACGCTTTGAACAACCGTCTGCTGCGCACGTTGATTGAGCAGAAAGACGCTTGGGAAGTCGTGACCTTCGAGGATGCCAGTACCGCTCCTATTTCTTACATGCGTCCTGTCGCGGCCGTGTAAGCAGGCTTTACTCTCTTTCCTTTTATATTTTAAAGGCAGCTTTCGAGCGGCCTTTTTTTATGTCTGTAGAAGCGCAGGGGCGGCGAGCCTACGGCTGATCGGCAACTTCAAGCCGCGTCGGCAATACCCGCTTCCCTACGCCTGATAATCACCCGACTGGCCAGCAAACCCACTTCGAACAACATCCACATCGGCACGGCGAGCATCGTCTGTGAGAACACATCCGGCGGTGTCAGCAGCATGCCGACCACGAAGCAGCCGACGATCACATACGGGCGGCTTTTGCTCAGGGTTGCTACGTCGGTGATACCGGCCCAGACCACCAGAAAGGTCGCAACCGGTATCTCGAACGCCAGCCCGAACGCCAGGAACAGCGCCAGGATGAAATCCAGGTACAGACCGATGTCGGTCATCATCTCCACACCGTCCGGCGTGACGCTGGCGAAGAAGCCGAACATCATCGGGAACACCAGGAAGAACGCGAACGCCATCCCTGAATAGAACAGCACGACGCTGGCAATCAGCAGGCAGATCGCAACCCGCCGTTCGGTGCGGTAGACCACCGGCGCAATCAATCCCCATGCCTGATGCAGCAGCACCGGCATGGCAATGAACAGTGCAGTCATCATGGTCAGCTTGAACGGCGCCATCAGCGGCGAGGTGACGCTAGTGGCGATCATGCTGGCGCCTTCAGGCAGGAAAACCCTGAGTGGCGCGGAGATGAAGGTGTAGAGCTGCTGGGCGAACGGGAACAGCGCCGCGAACAAAACGACGATGGCCAGAATGCAGCGCAGCAGACGCGTGCGCACCTTGCGCAGTTGCCCCACCAGCATCTGCGGAGCCTCGTGTTCGATCAGGTTCATGGGCTCGTGGGTCCGTTGGTGGGCTGGGTGTTGGCGACCGGTGCAGGAGGGGCCAGGCGAATGCCATCGCGCAGTTCCTGTTCCAGTTGGCGCAGAGGCTGGCGATTCAGCTCCTGACGCACCTGTTCGGCATCCATCTCGCGTTCGATCTGCGCCTTGATGCCGCCCATGGTGCGCTTGGCCTGGCCGATCCAGCGTCCGGCCGTTGCGGCGGCCTTGGGCAGGCGTTCCGGGCCGAGCACCAGCAGTGCGATCACGCCCACCAACGCCAGTTCGGTGAAACCGATCTCGAACATCAGTGTTTGTTGTCCGATTGACCGGACGGCTGGGCGGTATCGTTCAGATACGGCTTGGGCGCGTCCTGCGGCTTGGTTTCGTCACCACCGACCGACGTGCGGAAGCCCTTGATCGCTTCGCCAACGTCAGCGCCCAGACCCTTCAAGCGCTTGGTGCCGAACAGCATGAACACGATGAGTAGCACGATCAGCAATTGCCAGATTCCGATTCCGCCCATGAGGCTCTCCAGGTGTTTGATTTGAAATGTGAAGAGGCATTCTGCCGAGCGTTTATGACGGCGCGGTGACGGTTTTATGCGGGTTTCATGAGGCTGCCACCTGCCTGAAACATTCAGCGTGTTGACTGACGCATCCAGCCTGAACGGACCGGCAAGATGATCGACAAAAGACAGCAGCGCGGTGCCGCCTTGCTCATGGTACTGGTCGCGTTGGCGATGCTGGCCGCGGGCTTGGCCTGGATGGTCGAGCAGGGGCGGCACGAAGTGAACGGCGTGCGCCTGGTGCAGCAGCGGCTGCAGGCGCGGGCAGTGGAGAAGGCGGCGCTGGCCTTTACCGAGCAGGCGCTCAAGGACCCGCTATGGCGCGCCAGTCCGCTGTTCTGGCAAGCGCTGCGCGGCCAGCCGTTGAGCTACAGTTTTGCGGGCGGCAAGGCGAGCATTCGCATTCTGGACTTGCACCGCTGCTTCAACGTCAACAGCCTGATTGGGCCGGACGCCGAGCGGGCCCAGCGGCAACTGGTCTATCTGCTTGGCGACGACATGGCTGCCGAGCGCCTGGCCCAGACGCTTTCCGACTGGCTCGACAACGATCATTCAAGCCGCCAGCAAGGCGCCGAAAACAATGAGTACCTGCGTCTGAAACCGGCGCGTCTGGCAGCCAATCAGCTGATGGTCGATACCAGCGAGTTGAATCTGCTGCTGCCTGCCGATCCCAGGCGCGAACAGCAATCAGGGCAGCTCTGCGCGCTCCCCGAGGTAACCGGCTGGCGCCTGAATGCCAACGCGCTGAATCTGGACGAATTGCCGCTGCTCGAGGCGCTGTATGAAGGTGAGATCGGTCGGGCTGAGTTGACCCGCCTGATCAGCAGTCGGCCGCCCGGTGGTTACAAGGATGCCAGTGAATTGCGCCAGGCCATGGGCGCCATGGACGACGAGAAATTCGCGCGGCTCACGGAGGGCCTGCAACTCAATGGTGACCATTTCCTGCTGCAACTGGAAACCGACCTTGACGGGCAGGTGTTCCGCAGCCAGTACCGGGTCGAAGCGCTGGGCGTCGTGAAATGGCACAGCCAGGTGCCAGCGCAGCAAATGGTGGTGCGGGAGCGTGAGGTGGGGATGTAAAACGCTGGATGGCAGCGGGGTGTAGGAGCGACCTTGGTCGCGATCTGGCGCGTAGCGGCAGCGTTGAACGGTGTGATGTCGGAGCGAGGGTTTGCTGCCGCTATGCGCCAGGTCGTCGGATTGCCTTCCACAGCAAGCTCGCTCCTATCAGGAGTCCGCTTGCTGGCGAAAGCATTACCAGCGAGGAATCAAACCCCCAGTTCACCTCCGTCGGCGCGCTGGATCACCACGGTGGAAGCTCGTGGGCGGACGGTGCCGGAAGTGACGTCGGTCGCTACGTCCGTGGACGGCCAGTTACCCGGATGCTGGATGTTGAGGAACATCGTCTTGTTGTCCGGGGTGAAGGTAATGCCGGTCACTTCGGCGCCGTTAGGGCCGACGAAGAAACGACGCAGGTCGCCCTGGTTCTGGGCGTTGACCGGAATCTGCTTGCCCGCGGCATCGACCATGTTGGACGGAATCACCGCCAGCATCTGATCGTTGGTGTAGCTGGTGATGGTTTTCTCGCCGTTGTCGGTCTGAATCCACATGATCCCGCGGCTATCGAAGGTCATGCCGTCCGGGCTGGCGAACTGGTTCAGTTCGGTCAGGCCGGAACGGTTCAGGTCCGGCGTGCCTGCCGCGTTTGCGCCGTAGACGAAGATGTCCCAAGTGAACGAGACATGATCGTCGCCATCGTTCCAGCGCACGATATGCCCGTGATTGTTGGGGACGCGCGGGTTGGCGGCATTGGCCGTGGTGCGTGCGGTGTTGTTGGTCAGGGTCAGGTACACATCGCCGTTGAGCGGGTTGACGGCGGTCCACTCCGGACGGTCCATCGGCGTTGCGCCCACGGCATCGGCCGCGCCACGGGTGTTGAGGATGATGCCCGGCAGGTTGGTGAACCTGGCGCCCAGGGTGCTGCCATCGCTGGTCGGCGTCATCACGTCGAGCAGCAACCAGACACCGCTGCCGTCAGCGTTGAACCGCGCGACATACAGTTTGCCGCTGTCCATGTACTTGGCGCCGGTCGCCAGGCGGTCGCTCGGGTTGGCGTCGGCCGCTTCCCAGAGCGCCGTGGACACGAACTTGTAGAGGTATTCGTTCTGCGAGTCGTCACCCATGTAGAAGGTCACCGGCTTGCCGACCGTGGTCAGGCCCGGCCAGCAGCCCTCGTGGCGGAAGCGGCCCAGCGCGGTGCGTTTGACCGGCAGGGTGGCGGCGTTGTACGGGTCGATTTCGACGATGTAGCCATAGGTGCTGGCTTCGTTACGGTAGTCGTCGGTTGCCGTGGCGCCGGTCGGGGTCACGTCGAAGCGGCGGAACTCATCGTTCACTTCCGAGGCGTCGCCTGCGGCCGTTTCCCAGTCGTAGTTGCCGGCTGACGAGCTGACACCGATGCGCACTTGATCCGCCGGGCGTACGCCCTTGTTGACGAAAATCCCAGGCCAGTTCTCTTCACAGGTCAGGTACGTGCCCCATGGCGTATAGCCGTTGCCGCAGTTGTTGTTGGTGCCGCGGGTCTGAGTGCCGGTGACCGAGAACTTGGTCTTGACGCTGTCGGTGCCCGCCAGCGGACCAGACAGGTTCATGACCGATGCGGTGGTGAAACGGCGGTTCAGCGGGTCGTTTTCCACCACCTGCCAGCGGTCGCCGGACTTGCGAACACGCACGACACCGGCGCCGTGGGCGTTGATCTCCTTGCGGACTTCTTCAGCCGGGCGCACGCCACCGACCGAGGTGGCGCCGGCCGGATGCAGGGCATCCTGGTCGATGTATTCGAAGTTGATCGCGATCAGGCCATCGGTCGAGCTGCCATTGATCGGGAAGAAGTGCATGCCGTCATGGTGCATGCCCATGGCGTTGGCCTGGTCGGCGGCGCTGTTGGTGCCGTCGCTTTTCCACTGCTCGGTGGCGTCGCTCAGGCGGGTGCCCCACGGCGCGAGCACATAAGCGGTGTAACCGGCGGCGACGCTGACTGCGTCGGTACGCGAACCCGGAATCGAGGTGAAGCCCAGTTGCAGTTTCGGGGTCGGCTCCGGCGTTGGAGTCGAGGGCGAGTCGTGATCGTTGTCGCTGTCGCTGTCGAAGCAGCCAGTCAGACCGGTCCCCGCAATCATGGCGATGGCGGCACCGAGGCCACCGCGCACGACACTGCGACGGCTCAGGAAGGTGTCCAGCACCGAGGCCATCGGTTCATTGCTGCTGAGATTGCGGTTCTGGTTATCACCGGTATTACGACTCATGCATCAGGCCCTTTTTTAACAGTGGGTTTGTAAAGGAACCGGGACTGTAGAAGTCGAGTGTGATGATTCATTGGCAGTTTTGTTAAGAAACGATCACCGACCCTTACTAGTTATTTCAAGATGTTACGAAGGTCGGTTTCCACCGCCATTCAGAAAAATGCCATCAAACTGTCATTTGCAGTCGCCAATATGCCGCCCCTGACATGAATCAGCCTCAGGATGTGGAAGATGGCTTCATTGGCGCGGCGCGATGTGTTGGGATGGATGACGGCCGGAGCCGTGCTGCCTCTGCTGCCGGGCTGTTCGAACCTTCAAGGAATGGGCAGCAGCAACGGCGGGCAAGTGGACCTGCTGTATGTAGCCGATACCCTCGACGCCCGTCAGCCTGGCAAGCCAGTCGTTCCCGCCACGCGCCTCGGACCTGCAACCCGCATCGGCCAGGCGCCGTGGATCAGCGGCGTCAACGCCCGCGTCGCGACACCGGATCAAGCCCAACTCAACGGCCTGCTGGACAGCAGTCTCAGCCAACACATCGAAACCGGCGGCTATCCGGTGCTCGGCGCGCTGCTCCACGGCTTGCGCCGGGAAGCGGGCGAGGGCAACAGCCTGACCCTGGAAAACGGTCAGTGCTGGAACGGCAGCGGTCTGGCTTACCTCACTCACGGGCAATCCGGCGTCCAGGGCAGCGCGCTGCTGGGCAGCGAAGTGCGCGTCAGCAGCGACGAGCGCCTGCTCTGGCCGCAGCATTGCGCCGGTTTGTACAAACAGTTCGGGCATCCTGTGCTCGGTGCCGGGCTCGCGGCGGCTACCGGCCAGCGCCTGGGCACTGAACCGGTGGCGTTCTTCAAGCGTGGCGGAATCCGGATTGCGGTGGTCGGCGTCACCGACCCCTATGCCCGCGACCAGCAAGCTTCCCTCAAACAATGGAACGACAGTCTGCAACCGGTGCTGGAACGCGCCCGCGCCGAGGCCGATCTGGTCGTCGCGCTGGCGGATGTCGGCACCGGTCCCGGCTTCTGGATGGCCGAGCGTCTGGCTCAGGTGGATCTGGTGCTGTGCGCACGCGGTCAGGATTTGTGGCCGCAACCGGTCGAGGTCACCCAGCCGTCCGGCAAGCGAGTGCCAGTGGTACTCGGCGGGACACGAGCCAGCGGCGCATTTCGCATCCGTTGCCAGCAGGCCGGTGGGCAGTGGCAATTCACGGCACGCTTCCATCCGGCGCTGGACGGCATCCTGAGTGCCGAGGATCAACTCGAAGCCCGCCGCATCCGCCAGCTCACCCAACAACAGCGCGCCGCCCATGCCGGCTGGCTCGACCAGCCGCTGGCCCACGCCCCGGAAAACCTCTGGCGCCGTGACGTGCGCGGCGGCAGCTGGGATCGTCTGCTGCACTCCGCACTGGCCGAAACGCCTGATTCGGCCGTGCTGCTGCCGGGCTTGCGCTACGACAGCCCGTTGGATCAGGGCCAGCCGATTACCCGCGAACACTTGATCAGCCTGACCGCCAGCTACCCCGCGCCGGTGGTCAGCGTTTCAGCCAGGCAGGTGCCGCGCGTCCTGGAAAACGCCGCCGAGCAGATGTTCAGCGAACCGTTGCTGCTGGATAACAGCCAGGACCTGCCGCGCTGGCTGGGTCAGCCATGGCAGATCACCTACAGCGCCGGCGGCAAACGCGTCAGCGGCCTCGGCGAACCAGCCGGGCAGTGCCGCACCTTCGGCCTGGGCTTCGACGCGCAGGCAGGTCAGCCACTCTGGCAACACCTTGAAGCCTGGTTGCGCGAGCAGCCCGCCAACTGGCGGATCGCGCCGTTGCAACTGCCGCAGATGCGCTATGTGCAAGGGCATCCGGGCTGGCACCCGCGTGAGCAGATCAGTTGAGTCGGCTCGTCAGTGCCAGTCATGTGCTGCTGGCGGCGCTGGCCGGATGGCTGGCCGCGCAATGCGTGTTGCAGATCTGGCACGGCCCGGCGGTTACAGCTGCCGCGAGCGTGCCGACGGCGCCTTCCGCCCGACTGCTGGGCGGCCACTGGCAAGCAGGGCCGGTGATCAGCAACGAGCTGCCACTGACCACGCTGGCCGTCGAGTACCTCGGCGGCTTCAAGGCCCGTGAACTGGCCTCCACCGTGGTGGTGCTGCGCTTCGAACAGCGCCAGCGCACCCTGGCCCGCGGTCAGCGCCTGGCGCCCGGCATTGTTTTGCAGGACATCGATGAGCTGGGCCTGGTGTTCGACAACAACGGCAAGCGCGAGCGTTTGCCCTGGCCCGCGCAACGTCCGTCATTCGGCTTCAAGCAACAGGGATAAGCATGACCATCAATCGCCTCAAGCAACCTCTGCGTCTCGCTGCCTTGCTCTGTGCCCTGACTCTCGGGCATGCGGCAGCCGAGGAAGAACCTGTTTATGAAGTCAATTTCGTCGACACCGAACTCAGCGAATTCATCGACAGCGTGTCGCGCATCACCCACACCAATTTCATCATCGATCCGCGGGTGAAAGGCAAGGTCACGGTCCGCAGCAGCGAGATGCTGGGCAGCGAAGAAATCTACGCCATGTTCCTCTCGCAGCTGCGCGCCCAGGGTTTTGCGGCTGTCGATCTGCCCAATGGCAGCGTGAAGATCGTGCCGGATCAGGCGGCGCGGCTGGAGCCGGTGCCGGTGGAAACCGCACGGCCCATCGGCCCGGTCAACGATGGCATGGCGACCCGCGTGTTCAATGTGCGCAATGCCGCCAGCGAACAGATGCTCAACATTCTCAAGCCGCTGATTGATCCGCGCGTGGGCGTCGTCACGCCATATCCGTCCGCCAATCTGCTGGTGATCACTGACTGGCGCAGCAACCTCGACCGCATCGACAGCCTGTTGGTGCAGCTCGATCAGGTCAGCCAGGAACCGCTGGAAGTCCTGCCGCTGAAACACGCCAACGCCAACGACACCGCGCTGCTGGTCACCCGCCTGCTGGCCCGCGAACAGGGTGCCGACGGCGCCCAGGTGGTGCCCGACCCGCGTAGTAACGCATTGCTGGTGCGCGGCAGCGCCGACAGCCGCGAACGCGTGAAAACCTTGCTCAAGAAACTCGACACGCCCCGCGACCCGTTGCAGAACGCCAATACCGTGGTGATCTACCTGCGTCATGCCAACGCCGCCGAAGTGGTCAAGGTGCTGCGCGGCCTGAGCCAGGACAACGCGGTGCCGACTTCAACCGCGCAGGAAGGCGAGAAGGCATTGCCGGTCAGCACGTCGGGCATTCGCATGGAATACGAAGAAGGCACCAACGCCGTGGTGATGGTCGGCCCGGACAGCGAGGTCAGCGCTTATCGCAGCATCGTCGAACAGCTGGATATCCGCCGCGCTCAGGTGGTGGTCGAAGCGATCATCGCCGAGGTTTCCGACACCCGCGCGCAGGAACTGGGCGTGCAGTGGTTGTTTCAGGGCGACAACTTTGGTGGCGGCGCGATCAACTTTACCGGCAGCGGCGCGCCGAGCGTCACCAGCGTGGCGGCACTGGCGCAGGCCAATGACACCACCGGCCTGGGCCAGTTGCTGTCCGGCGTGCAAGGCGTGACCGCAGGTGTCGGCAACCTCAGCGGCGGCGGTCTGAACTTTCTCGCGCTGCTCAATGCGCTCAAGAGCCAGAGCGGCTTCAACCTGTTGTCGACGCCGACGCTGTTGACCCTGGATAACGCCGAAGCCTCGATTCTGGTCGGCCAGGAAGTACCGTTCGTGACCGGCTCGGTGACCCAGGACAACACCAACCCGTACCAGACCATCGAGCGCAAGGAAGTCGGCGTGAAGCTGCGCATCAAACCGCAGATCAATGTCGACAACACGGTGCGTCTGGATATCGTCCAGGAAGTGTCCTCGATTGCCGACAGCGCCACTGCCAGTGACGTCATCACCAACAAACGCGAAATCAAGACCAAAGTCATGGTCGAGGACAATGGGCTGGTCGTGCTCGGCGGGCTGATCGGTGATGAAACCACCACCACCGACCAGCGCGTACCGTTTTTGGGTGACGTGCCGTTTCTGGGTCGTCTGTTCCGTTCCGACGCCAGCCAGCGGGTGAAACAGAACCTGATGGTGTTCATCCGCCCGCGCATCGTGCGCGACGGCGAAACCCTGGCCCGGCTCAGTAGCGAGAAGTACCGCAATCTCAAGGCCAGCACGTCGCTGGCACTGCCCGAGGAAGCGGCGAGCGACAGCTTGCTGCAACTGTTTCCGGCCAGCCGCGAACGGATGGGGCGCGACGTATGGTGACCGCGCTGCTGCCGTATCGCCTTGCCCGACAGGCCGGGGTTGCCAAGGTGCCCGCTGAACAGGGCTGGCAGCTCTGGCTGCGGCCGGAGGTCGATACCGATGCCTTGCAGGAAGTGCTGCGGGTACACGGTTTGCCGAAGGCGGTGGAGCACGTCTCGGCCCAGGAATACGAATTGCGTCTGAGCACGCTGTATCAGGCCGGTGAGTCTGCCACTGCCGCGCTGATCGAAGGCATCGGCGATCAGGTCGATCTCGACAGCCTGATGAGCGAGCTGCCCAAGGTCGAAGACCTGCTGGAAAACGACAACGACGCGCCGGTGATCCGCCTGATCAATGGCCTGTTCGCCGAGGCACTGCGTTTGCGCGCTTCGGACATTCATGTGGAAACCTTCGAGGCCAGCCTGGTCATTCGTTTGCGGGTCGACGGTCATCTGCGCGAAGTGCTGCGCCCACCGCGGGCCTTGTCCACGATGCTGGTGTCGCGGATCAAAGTCATGGCGCGGCTGGATATCGCCGAAAAACGCCAGCCCCAGGACGGACGCATCACCTTGCGTTCGGCCGGACGGGAAGTGGACATTCGCGTTTCGACCTTGCCGGGGATTTATGGCGAACGAGTCGTCATGCGGGTGCTGGACAAGCAAGCCAGCCTGCTGGATTTGAACAACCTGGGCATGCCCGCCGAAGTCGAGCGCGGCCTGCGGGCCTGCCTGCTGCGGCCCAACGGCATCGTGCTCAGCACCGGGCCGACCGGCTCCGGCAAGACCACCACGTTGTACGCCAGCCTCAACAGCCTCAACGATGGTTCGTGCAACATCCTGACCGTCGAAGACCCGGTGGAATATGCCATTACCGGTATCGGCCAGACCGCGATCAACCCGCGCGCCGGCATGACCTTCGCCAGTGGGCTGCGCGCCATTCTGCGCCAGGACCCGGACGTCATCATGCTCGGTGAAATCCGTGATCGGGAAACCGCGCAGATCGCGGTGCAGGCCAGCCTGACCGGTCACCTGGTGCTCTCGACCCTGCACACCAACAGCGCCGTGGGCGCCGTGACCCGTTTGCGGGACATGGGCATCGAACCGTTTCTGATCGCTTCCAGCCTCAAAGGCGTACTCGCTCAGCGGCTGGTCCGACGCCTGTGCGCCTGCGCCACGCCGCAACCGATGAACGACGCCGAACGGGCCTTGTGGCCGGAACTGGCCGGGCTGCATGAAAGCTTTCATCCCCAGGGCTGCGATGACTGCCAGCACACCGGCTACGACGGGCGAATGGGGCTGTACGAATTCATTGAACTGGACGCCGGGCTGATCGAGTTGCTGTACGCCGGCGCCAGCGAAGTTGTCATGCACGACTATCTCGCCGACAAGCGCCAGAGCCTGGCAGCGATGGCCACCGATTGCCTGCGTCGCGGCGAAACCAGCCTGGCCGAAGTGCTGCGCGCGGTGCGGGGCTGATCGATGCCGACTTATCGCTATCAGGCGCTTGATCCGGCAGGCCGTACCCGCAAGGCCAGCCTGCAGGCAGAAAACGAGCGTCACGCCCGACAACTGTTGCGCGAGCAGGGCCTGTTCGCCCGCGAACTGCAACTTCAGGATTCCACCTCTCGTAGCCCACGCGGCCAGCGGCTCAACCACGGCCAGTTGTGCGAGCTGACCCGGCAGCTGGCGACGCTGCTGAGCGCCGGTATTCCGCTGGTGGATGCGCTCTCGACCCTGGAGCGGCAATTGGCCGAACCGGCGATTCGTAACCTGCTGGTGGCGGTGCGCGGGGCATTGGGCGAAGGCCACAGTCTGGCGCAGAGCCTGCGGCGCCAAGGCGGTTTGTTCAACGGCTTGTATTGTGCGCTGGTGGAAGCCGGCGAAAGGTCCGGCAAGCTGGCACCGGTACTGGAACGCCTCGCCGAACACCTTGAGCAAGTCCAGCGCCAACGGCACAAGGCGCGCACTGCGATGATCTACCCGGCGGTGCTGATGCTGGTGTCGCTGCTGGTGGTGGTCGGCCTGATGACTTTTGTCGTGCCCAAGCTCACTGAACAGTTCAGCCACACCGGGCAAAGCCTGCCGATGATCACCCGCCTGTTGATGGGCATCAGCGAAGGGCTGGTGCTGGTCGGGCCGTGGTTGTTGGTGCTGGCCGTGCTGGTCGGCATCGGCGGCAGCCTGCTGTTGCGCAAACCGCAATGGCGCCTGCGCCGGGATCGCGACCTGCTGCGGCTGCCGCGAGTCGGTGCGCTGTTGACCGTGCTGGAAAGCGCCCGGCTGTCGCGCAGCCTGGCGATTCTGGTGGGCAGCGGCGTGCCGTTGCTTGAAGCCTTGCAGGTGGCGACCGCGACGGTCAGCAACCGGGAAATTCACCGCGCTCTGCAAACCGTGCGCGATCAGGTCGAAGGCGGCGTCAGCCTGCACCGGGCGCTCACCGGCGCCGGTCATTTCCCGCCGCTGCTGCTCAACATGGTCGCCAGCGGCGAGGCCAGCGGCACTTTGCCGGACATGCTCGAACGGGTCGCCGACAACCAGGAGCGCGGCTTTGCCCGCCAGGTGGACACGCTCATGGCGCTGTTCGAGCCGTTGATGATTCTGGTGATGGGCGGCGTGGTGCTGTTCATCGTCCTGGCCGTGCTGCTGCCGATCATGCAGCTCAATCAAGGCCTTACTTTCTGATCATGGAGACTTCATTCATGCCTTCGACCTTCAAGCCACGCCAGCGCGGTTTCACGCTGATGGAAATCATGGTGGTGATCTTCATCATCGGCCTGCTGATCGCCGTGGTGGCGCCCAGCGTGCTGGGCAATCAGGACAAGGCCATGCGCCAGAAGGTGCTGGCCGACCTGTCCACGCTGGAGCAGGCGCTGGACATGTATCGCCTCGACAACCTGCGTTATCCGACCACCGAACAGGGCCTGAACTCGTTGACCAGTGCGCCGAAAGTCGAACCGCTGCCGCGTTCCTGGCGCGCCGACGGTTACATCCGTCGCCTGCCGGACGATCCATGGGGCAACCCGTACCACTACCGCGCGCCGGGCGAGCACGGTCGCATCGATATCTATTCGCTGGGCGCCGACGCTGCACAGGGCGGCGAGGGGACTGACGGCGATATCGGTAACTGGAACCTGTAAATGCAGCGGTCGCGTGGGTTTTCACTGCTGGAGATACTGGTGGTGCTGCTGGTCGTCGGCCTGTTCAGCGCCATGAGTGTCGCCTGGCTGGACACCGGGCCTGCGCCGATGCAGCGGGCGCTTGAACGACTGGCCGCCGAGACCCGAGCGCAGGCGGCCCAGGCCCGACACAGCGGGCAGATCGTGGGCATGCGCTGGAACGGCCGGCAGCCGGAGTTCGTGCATTGGCAGGCTGACAAGGCATCGGCGCGCTGGGTGCCCGATGCATCGCCCACGGGTTCGTGGCCCGCGGAATTGAAAGCTGACTGGCCGGTGTCCAGCGAACCGATCGTGGTGTTCACCCCCACCGGGCTGGCTGCGCCGGTGATCTTGAACTGGCACTGGCCGGAAGGTGGGCAGCGCTGGCAATGGCTGAGCGACAACCGTTTGAGCCGGGTCGATCTGCCATGAAGCGCCAGCGTGGCTTTACCCTGCTGGAAGTGATGGTGGCGCTGGGGATTGCGGCGGTGATGGCGGTCATGGTCAGCCAGTTGCTGCGCCAGCGCATCAGCGTGCATCAGGCCGTGCAGCAACACCGCTTGGGCAGCCTGTGTGCCCGCGAACTGGAAGCGCAGTTCAACGTCGAGCGCTACTGGCCGCAGCTCAATCAGGTGCGCGGCGAATTGCGCCAGGGCGATGCGACCTGTTACTGGCGCATGGATCTGGCCATGACCGGCGTGCAGCGCCTGCGCCGTGGTGAACTTGCGCTGTACGCCGCCAGGGACGAACGCGAGCCGTTGGGGCAGTTCACGCTGTTTCTGGTGCGACCTTGAGTGCAAGGCAGCGCGGCCTGACGCTGATCGAATTGCTGGTGGCCATGGCCCTGACGGCGGTGATCGGCGTGGTGCTGGCGGCGCTGGTCAACGGTTGGCTGAAGGTGCGCGAGCGTTTGACCGAGCCCGGTAACGAGCCGCAGGTGCTGGAGTTCTGCATGGCACTGGAGCGTCGCTTCGACGGACTGGTGCTGCGTCAGCTGTATGAAAACCGCCTGCCGTTGCCGGTGAGCTGGCTGGACTGGCAGCCGGACGCCAACCGTCTGCAATGGGTGGCGATAAGCGGCTGGTCGGGTGCGGCAGGAGAATCCGGCCTGCAACGCCAGCGGCTCACATTCGAAGCTGGTGAGCGACGCTTGAGCCTGGCGACATCGAGCGACCTGTACGCCGCTGGCGAGCCGCAATGGGACAGCCGTGAACGGCTGGAGGCGGTGGATAAGCTGCACATCGGTTTTTATCAGGGGACGCGCTGGCTGGCGTTTCCTTCCACGGTCGCGGTGCAACCCAATCGGGGCGTGCGACTCGAATTCGAGCGTCAGGGAGCGCCTTATGTGTGTACTTTCGCCTTGCCCGATACCCGTCCATGAAGCGGCCTGACGCCCTGTTCGAACAATGGCGCGCCGGGCGTCGCAATGCGCGCGGCTGGTTGCTGGTTCGTCCGCCTGTCGATCCGGAGAACGGCTGGCAGTGGTGTCGCATGCCCGGCAATCAGTCCGGCGACTGGCCGCCGCCTGCGCCTCTGTTGCCTGAAACCGTCGCGCTGATCATTCCGGCAGCGCTGTGCAGCCACTTTCAGGTCGCGGCACCGCCAGGGCTCAAACGCCACGAATGGCCGATGCTGCTGGAAGACGTGCTGCAACAGCCGGTCGATCAGGTGCAGGTCAATTGCCTGTCGCGGGCCAACGGGCAACTGGAACTGCTGGTGGTGGAGCGTGCCAGGGTGAATGGCTGGCTGGCGGAGTGCGAAGCGTTGGATCTTGTGCCGACCTGCCTGTGGGCCGAGCCGCAACTGCTGCCGCATCAAGCGCCCGGTCAGTTGTTGTGCTGGTCGCGAACCGATGGCGCTTGCTTCAAGCGCGGCGGTGATGACGGCACCCAGGCCTGGCTGTTCTGGCCGCCGGTTCTCGGCCAATGTCCCGGCCAATGGCAGCAGCCGACGCAGCGGATGCAAGGCGCCTGGCCTTCGCAATGGGCGCCTTTGGAGCGCTTGCCCAATCTGTTGGAAAGCCCTGCAACGCGCCGCGTGACAACACCTCGTGGTCCGGCACTTTTCAGTCGCACTCAACGCCGACTGGCCGCCGTTTGCGCGCTGCTGGTGCTGTGCTGGGCCGGCGTGTCGGCAGTGCAATTCTGCCAGCAAGTGCCGGGCTGGAAGGCTCAGGTCGAGGCGGTGACCGGGCCGGTCGGTACTGCCCAACAGGCCGCTCGCTCGCTGGCGCGCCTGCAGGCCCGACAAACCGACTGGCGCAGTCGTCAGCAGCAGGTTGCGGAACTGGAGCTGGCTGTCTCAGACTGGCTTGCTGCCCAGCCGGGCTGGGGCGTGTCGGGCAACTATTTCGATGGCCGCAACTGGCGACTGGTGCTCAACGGTAGTGTTGCAGCGCCACCGCTGGCGCATTGGCAGGCGATGGGCAAGGCGGTCGGGGCGTCCGCGAGCGTCGAAGCCAATGACCAAGCCTCGCTGCTGACCGTGAATTTCGACTTGGGTGTACAGCCATGAAAGCTTTGATCCACCGCGCTTCGAGCGCCATCCATGCACTGCCGCCGACCCGACGCTATGCGCTGCTGGCCGGTTGGGTGCTGGTGCTGACGTTGCTGCTGGTGGTGATCGGCCGGCCGGTGGTCGCGGCCGTCAAGGAGATCAGCCAGTGGCCGGCGCTGGCCCGCCAGGCGCAAAGCCTGAGCCCCGGCCCAGGATTTTCCACCGACTATTGGCAAACCCTGGCCAGCGCCCGCGGGCTGGTGCTGACCAAGGTCGAGCAACGCGGCGATATCTGGCTGCTGCGCGGCGAGTTGACCCGCGCCGAGCCTTTGGCGCAGTTGATGCGCAGCGTTCAGGGGCGCGGTGGTCGGCCGTTGCGCTGGAGCGTGGAACAAGGCCATCAGGCGATGATCTTCAGCCTGGACGTCGGGAGTGCAGTGCCGTGAATCGCAGAATCTGGATCATTGGCGGTGTCGTGCTGGCGCTCACCGTGCTGCTGAACCTCCCGGCTTCGCTCATCGCGCGAACGATCAGCTGGCCGCCGGGCTGGCAGCCGGAGGGCATCAGCGGCACGCTGTGGAGCGGGAACGCGGTAAGCGTCGGCCCCATCGGCCCGCTGATCTGGAAGTGGCGACCCTGGATGGCCGAGGCGCAGTTCAGCGGCGGCTTTCAGCAACAGGCCTGGGATCTGTCGGTCACCGGCTGGCCATGGGCGTGGCAGGCTGATCTGCTGCCGGGCGAGCCGCTGATCACGCCGCCTTCGGCCTACACCCTGGACGGTCACTGGAAAGGCCGGTTGCAGCTACGCGGTCGCGGCTCACGTTGCACCGCCAGCGAAGGCGAATTGCGCAGCGAAGACATGGCGCTGCTGGCGCCCTGGATGATGGTGCTGGGCAATGCCACGCTCAACGTGGACTGTCGCGAGGCGTTACAGGTGCTGGCCGATGTGCGGCGCGAGGGTGAACATCGTTTCACCGTCAACGCCGAGCCTTTGGCCCGTCGCGCAACCATCGCCGGCGAAGTCGAGCCCCAGGCCAGCGTGACGCCGCTGTTGCGTCAGGCGGGAATATTGAAAGTCGGCGAGTCGCGTTTCGAGAAAACGCTGGGCTGGCGTTGAGCGGCCGCTACGGCTTGTTGCGGGCGTGGCCGGCCAGACGTTCAAGGGCGGCGCGCAGTTTCGGGTCGGCGATGCCCTGGGCGGTGGCCTGGATGTTTTCCGCGGCGACGGTCGACAGGTCGATGGTGTGCCCGACGGTCTTGCTCTGCACCGTGGGCGGCTGCACCTTGAACACGATGCGAGTCAGGTTGGCGAATTCGTCGAAGGCCAGCATTTGCCGGTGCAGACGTTTTTGTTGATAGCGCAGGCGCGTAGCCCAGTGCCCGTCGGTGACGATCAGCAACAGGCAGCCTTCACGCCAGGATGCCACGTGACAATGTTCGCGGGCGGCCGGTTGCAGCTGGCTTTCGAGCAGGCGTTGCAGATGGCCCAGGCGTTCGGCGTGACGGAAGATGGCTTTGAGCGGCTTGGCCTCGCGCAGCAGGACGGCAGGTGCGCGGGCGTTGAGAGGACGAAAGGCCATGGGGGGCAATGCCTGGGAGTAACAAGGCGGTTATCTTAACAGAAAGCGTTCGCGGCGCTGGGTCGCAGGCGCTTTCCGTGCTTTCATAGGCAAATCAATGAGTAACTTCAACAACTTAGGGGTTGAAGTGCTGAAATATGGCCCCATTGTAGATCTGCCCCGTCACAGCGCTGTGCCAGCATCGTGGATTAACGCCACTTTCCTCACCACCGTTTCCGGGTAGAATGCTCGTTCGCATGCGGCCGTTAGGGCCGCACGGGCGACTCACGGGGCCGCCCTCCATTCCTATGTGTGGAAGATCCTGTCGATATGTTTGCGCCTTTGTTAAAAAAACTTTTTGGAAGCAAGAACGAGCGTGAAGTCAAGCGCATGCTCAAGACGGTACAACTCGTCAATGCCTTCGAAGAGCAAATGTTGGCCCTCACGGACGAGCAACTGCGCGCCAAGACCGAAGAGTTCAAGGCCCGCATAGCCAAAGGCGAGACCCTCGATCAACTTCTGCCGGAAGCCTTTGCCGTCACCCGCGAAGCGGGTAAACGCATCATGGGCATGCGCCACTTCGACGTTCAGTTGATCGGCGGCATGACCCTGCATGAAGGCAAGATCGCCGAAATGCGTACCGGCGAAGGCAAGACGCTCTGCGCCACCCTGGCTGTTTACCTCAACGCGCTGTCTGGCAAGGGCGTGCACGTGGTGACCGTCAACGACTACCTGGCCCGCCGCGACGCCAACTGGATGCGTCCGCTGTACGAATTCCTCGGCCTGACCGTCGGCGTCGTCACGCCGTTCCAGCCGCCTGAAGAGAAGCGTGCCGCCTACGCCGCGGACATCACCTACGGCACCAACAACGAATTCGGTTTCGATTACCTGCGCGACAACATGGCGTTCAGCATGGACGACAAGTTCCAGCGTGAACTCAATTTTGCCGTGATCGACGAAGTCGACTCAATCCTGATCGACGAAGCCCGTACGCCGCTGATCATCTCCGGCCAGGCTGAAGACAGCTCCAAGCTGTACACCGAAATCAACCGCCTGATTCCCAAGCTCGAGCAACACATCGAGGAAGTGGAAGGCGAAGTCACCAAGCCGGGCCATTTCACCGTCGACGAGAAGACCCGTCAGGTCGAACTCAACGAAGCCGGTCACCAGTTCATCGAGGAAATGCTCACCGAAGCCGGCCTGCTGGCCGAAGGCGAGAGCCTGTACTCGGCGCACAACCTGGGCCTGCTGACCCACGTCTATGCCGGTCTGCGTGCGCACAAACTGTTCAACCGCAACGTCGAGTACATCGTCCAGGACGGTCAGGTATTGCTGGTCGACGAACACACCGGCCGTACCATGCCGGGTCGTCGTCTGTCCGAAGGTCTGCACCAGGCCATCGAGGCCAAGGAAAACCTGAACATCCAGGCCGAAAGCCAGACCCTGGCGTCGACCACGTTTCAGAACTACTTCCGTCTGTACAACAAGCTGTCCGGCATGACCGGCACCGCCGACACCGAAGCGTTCGAATTCCACCAGATCTACAACCTGGCCGTGATGGTCATCCCGCCGAACAAGCCGCTGGCGCGCAAGGACTTCAACGACCTGGTCTACCTGACCGCGGAAGAGAAGTACGCGGCCATCGTTGCCGATATCAAGGCATGCATGGCGGAAAACCGTCCGGTGCTGGTGGGTACGGCGACCATCGAAACCTCCGAGCACATGTCGCGGCTGCTGACCCAGGAAGGCATCGAACACAAGGTTCTGAACGCCAAGTTCCATGAAAAGGAAGCCGAGATCATTGCCCAGGCCGGTCGTCCGGGTGCGCTGACCATCGCCACCAACATGGCCGGTCGCGGTACCGACATCCTGCTGGGCGGCAACTGGGAAGTCGAAGTCGCCAACCTGGAAAACCCGACCCCCGAGCAGATCGCGCAGATCAAGGCCGACTGGCAGAAACGCCATCAGCAAGTGATCGAAGCGGGCGGCCTGCACGTGATCGCTTCCGAGCGCCACGAATCGCGGCGTATCGACAACCAGCTGCGCGGCCGGGCCGGTCGTCAGGGCGATACCGGTTCCAGCCGCTTCTACCTGTCGCTGGAAGACAGCCTGATGCGCATCTTCGCCTCCGACCGGGTCAAGAATTTCATGAAGGCCCTGGGCATGCAGTCCGGCGAAGCCATCGAACACCGCATGGTGACCAACGCCATTGAAAAAGCGCAGCGTAAAGTGGAAGGTCGCAACTTCGACATCCGCAAGCAGTTGCTCGAATTCGACGACGTGGCCAACGAACAGCGCAAGGTGATCTACCACATGCGTAACAGCCTGCTGGCTGCTGCGAATATCGGTGACACCATTGCCGACTTCCGCGAGGAAGTGCTCACCAACCTGATCAGCCAGCACATTCCACCGCAATCCCTGCCTGAGCAGTGGGACGTGGCTGGTCTGGAAGCTGCCTTGAACACCGACTTCGCGGTCAAGCTGCCGATCCAGCAGTGGCTCGACGAGGACGACCACCTGCACGAAGAAACCCTGCGCGAGAAAATCATGGCGCAGCTGCTGGTGGCCTACAGCGAGAAGGAAGATCAGGCGAGCGCCGAAGCCCTGCGCACGTTCGAGAAGCAGATTCTGCTGCGCGTCCTGGACGACCTGTGGAAAGACCACCTGTCGACCATGGACCACCTGCGCCACGGTATTCACCTGCGCGGCTACGCCCAGAAGAACCCGAAGCAGGAATACAAGCGCGAGTCCTTCACCCTGTTCCAGGAACTGCTGGATTCGATCAAGCGCGACACCATTCGCGTTCTGTCCCACGTCCAGGTACGTCGCGAAGATCCAGAGGAAGAAGAGGCGCGTCTGCGTCAGGAATCCGAGGAGCTGGCCAAGCGCATGCAGTTCGAACACGCCGCTGCACCGGGCATCGAACAGCCTGTGCTGGAGGAAGAAGCCGGTGACGTCGCGGTCGCTCAGGCGCCGGTCCGCAACGAGCAGAAGCAGGGCCGCAACGAGCTGTGCTGGTGCGGCTCGGGCAAGAAATACAAGCACTGTCACGGCCAGATCAACTGACGCCTGACTCTGCAGTAACCACGCCGCGACCGGCCTGCCTGTCGCGGCGTTTTTTCATTGATTGCCGTCCCGATGCGCACGGCACAGATTGTCCTTGAGGAGCACATCCATGGCTGTTGGTCTTGGTCCTTTGCCTACGCTGCACCCGGTTCCTGGTTTCGAACTGGGTATATCCTCCGCCGGCATCAAGCGCCCAGGGCGCAAGGACGTCGTCGTCATGCGCTGCGCCGAAGGCTCAAGCGTCGCGGGCGTGTTCACCCTGAACGCGTTCTGCGCAGCGCCGGTGATCCTCGCCAAACAACGTGTCCAAGGCACCGTGCGCTACCTGCTGACCAACACCGGCAACGCCAACGCCGGCACCGGCGAGCCGGGCCTGGCTGCCGCACGCCGCACCTGCGAGAAGCTTGCCGAGCTGACCGGTGTCGACGCTGCGGCCGTATTGCCGTTCTCCACCGGCGTGATCGGTGAGCCGCTGCCTGTCGAGAAGATCGAAGGGGCCTTGCAGGCCGCTCTCGATGATCTGTCTGTGGATAACTGGGCCGCAGCTGCCACCGGCATCATGACCACCGACACTTTGCCCAAGGGCGCCAGCCGTCAGTTCCAGCATGATGGCGTGACCGTCACCGTGACCGGCATCAGCAAAGGCGCGGGCATGATCCGCCCGAACATGGCGACCATGCTCGGCTACATCGCCACCGACGCCAAGGTTTCCCAGAGCGTGTTGCAGGACCTGATCCGCGACGGCGCCAACAAGTCGTTCAACCGCATCACCATCGACGGCGATACCTCGACCAACGACTGCTGCATGCTGATCGCTACCGGCCAGGCCGACGTGCCTGAAGTGACCGAAGCCAGCGGCCCGCTGTTCGATGCGTTGAAGAAGGCGGTGTTTGACGTCTGCATGGAAGTGGCCCAGGCCATCGTGCGGGACGGCGAGGGCGCGACCAAGTTCGTGACCGTCGAAGTCAACGGCGGCGGCAATCACCAGGAATGTCTGGACGTCGGCTACGCTGTAGCGCATTCGCCGCTGATCAAGACCGCACTGTTCGCCTCCGACCCGAACTGGGGCCGCATCCTGGCCGCTGTCGGCCGCGCCGGCGTGTCGGATCTGGACGTGAGCAAGATCGACGTATTTCTCGGTTCGGTGTGCATCGCCAGCCAGGGCTGCCGCGCCACGACCTACACTGAGGAGCAGGGCTCGGCGGTGATGGCCGAAGCGGAGATCACCATCCGCGTCGAACTGGGACGCGGCCAGTGCAGCGAAACGATCTGGACCACCGACCTGTCCCACGAATACGTGAAGATCAACGCCGAATACCGTACGTAAACAGCCTCCAGGGGCCGGACATGTAGAAACAGACCTGCGGGAGCGGACCTGGTCCGCGAATACGTCTATGCAGACGATGCCGATGTAGCGGCTGCACCGGCTCATTCGCGGACAGGTCCGGCTCCCAAAGCGCCTTTATGGACCGACGGACTACCTTCATTTTCTGGAGCCAACCACATGCCTTTGCACCTGATTATTGGCGACAAACGCTACTCCTCCTGGTCGCTGCGCCCCTGGCTGGTGCTGGAAATGACCGGTGTGCCGTTCACCGATCAGGTGATCCGCCTCAACCAGCCCGATACCCGGCAGAACATTCTTCAGTACTCGCCAACCGGCAAAGTGCCAGCGCTGCAAAGCGAGCATGGCACCATCATCGATTCCCTGGCGATCTGCGAATACCTCGTGGAGCGCTTTCCGGACGCCGAGCTGTGGCCGCGTGATATCGCCGCCCGCGCTCAGGCCCGTTCAGCGTGCGCGCAGATGCATAGCGGCTTCATAAGCCTGCGCAGCAACATGCCGATGGACCTGCGCCAGGATCAGGCGCTGGAAGTGATTCCCGTCGACACCCAGAACGATATCGACCGTATCGTCGAGCTGTGGGCCGAGTGCCGTGCAGCGGCGGTCGAAAACGGTCCGTTCCTGTTCGGCAAGCCAAGCATTGCCGACGCTTTCTTTGCGCCGGTTGCGGTTCGCCTGCGCACCTATCATGTGGACTTGCCGCCCGAGGCGCTGGCCTACGTCGAAACCATCTACCAGTGGCCCGCTTTCAAGCGCTGGCAGCAGGCGGGCCTGGAGGAATCCTGATCGTGAAACGCGTGCATGTGGCCGCGGCCGTCATTCGTGGCGTCGACGGCAAGATCCTGATCGCCAAACGTGCCGATACCCAACATCAGGGCGGCCTCTGGGAATTTCCCGGAGGCAAGGTCGAGGAGGGCGAAGCGGTGCAAGCAGCCTTGAGCCGTGAACTGGCTGAAGAGTTGGGCATCGTCGTTACGGCGTCGCGTCCGCTGATCAAGATCCACCACGACTATGCCGACAAGCATGTGCTGCTTGACGTGTGGGAAGTGTCTGGATTTACCGGCGAGCCCCATGGTGCGGAAGGCCAGCCATTGCGCTGGGTCACGGCTCGCGAACTGGCGGACTATGACTTCCCGGCCGCCAACCGACCCATCGTGGCGGCAGCGCGACTGCCGAGCGAATACCTGATCACGCCGCAAGGCCTGGAAACGCCGGAAATGTTGCGTGGTATTCGTGCTGCTATCGCGAATGGCAGCCGTTTGATCCAGCTGCGGGCGCCGGGCGGCTACGACCCTCAGTATCGCGATCTGGCCGTGGACGCGGTGGGTTTGTGCGCGGGCAAGGCGCAGCTGATGCTCAAGGGCCCACTGGAATGGCTGGGTGATTTTCCGGCTGCAGGCTGGCACCTGACCGCCGAGCAATTGCGCAAATACGCTGCCAAAGGGCGTCCGTTTCCGGAGCATCGCTGGCTGGCGGCTTCGTGTCACAACGCTGAAGAACTGGCACTGGCCGAGCAGATGGGCGTGGATTTCGTCACGTTGTCGCCGGTTCAGCCAACCCAGACTCACCCCGATGCACCGCCGCTGGGTTGGGAACTGGCTGGCGAGCTGATTGCCGGGTTCAGCAGGCCGGTGTTCCTGCTCGGCGGCGTCGGCCCCGACCAGCGCGGGCAAGCCTGGAGCGCCGGCGCCCAAGGCGTGGCCGGCATTCGCGCGTTCTGGCCCTCAGAAATCTGAGGTCTGAGATTTCATTGTGGGAGGCGCTCTTAAGCGGGCTTTTGCGCGGCCTGCCACAAGATCTCCGCCACACCCTGGCGGCGAGCGATCAGGCGGGCGGCGACGAACAGCAGGTCTGACAGCCGGTTGATGTACGCCAATCCAACGCCCTCCAGCGGTTCCACCGCATTGAGCTGCTGACAGCGCCGCTCCGCGCCACGCGCCAGGCTTCGGCAGACGTGCGCCTGGGCAATCAGCGGCGATCCGCCGGGCAGGATGAAATTCTCCAGCGGTCCCAGTTCGTCATTCCACAGATCAATCGCGGCTTCCAGACGGTCCACTTCAACGTTCGTCAGCGCTTTATAGGCAGGCATCGCCAACTCGCCGCCCAGATCGAACAACCGATGCTGACAAGGCTGCAACACTTCAATGATCTCACCCAGCGCCGGTGTTTGCGGCACGGCAAGGTGCAACTGCGCCAGTAACAGCCCTAACTGGCTGTTCAGGGTATCGACCTCGCCGATTGCCTCTACTCGAGGATGATCCTTGGGCACCCGGCGACCATCGCCCAGGCCGGTTTCGCCGCTGTCCCCGGTGCGGGTGTATATCTTCGACAAACGAAAGCCCATGTGGGTGGCTCCTGGTTACAGCTTTGAAATGACATGTTCCTGCACATCCACCTGGCTGGCTACCAGCGGCAGCCTCAGCGTGAAACAGGTACCCGAGCCGACGGAAGATTGCACCTCCATCTGGCCGTTGTGATTGTTGGTGATGATGAAGTACGACACCGACAGCCCAAGGCCGGTGCCCTGGCCGATTTCCTTGGTGGTGAAAAACGGCTCGAAAGTCCGCTTGCGCACGTTTTCCGACATGCCGACGCCATTGTCCTCCACCTGGATTTCGGCCCACGGCGGGTTCAGGCGGGTGCGCAAAATGATCCGGCCCGCTTCGGCGCCTTCGGGACGCTGGTGGATCGCCTGGGCGGCGTTCTTCAACAGATTGAGCAGCACCTGCTCCAGCTCGTTGGCGATACACGGTACCTGGCCCAGTTCCGGGTCGAACTGGCGGATAATGTTCTGGCCCTTGAAATCGAAGCCGATGGTCAGGTCGAAATCGTTGCCGGCGATCTCCACAGCCTGGTCGATGAGCGCTGGCAGGTCGCAGGGCGACAGCTGACGATTGCTCAGGCGGCTGAAGTTGAGCATATGGCTGACAATCTTCGCCGCTCGCCCGCCGGCTTGCTGAATACCGTCGAGCAGTTGCGGGACTTCACGGCTGACCAGGTAGTTGTTGACCATCGTCAGATCCACGCCGTCGGCCTGGGCCTGTTCGATATTTTTCGGCAGGTCGGGCGACAGTCGGCGCCGGATGTTCTGCACGTTGTGCAGGATCGCACCCAGCGGGTTGTTGATCTCGTGGGCCATGCCGGCCGCCAGACCGCCCACCGAGAGCATTTTCTCGGACTGCACCATCATTTCTTCCAGGGAAATGCGCTGGGTGATGTCGTCGATGCGGATGACCACGCCTCGCCCGGCATCGCCGGTCAGCGGGTAGAAGGTCAGGGCGTAGTGGCGGGTTTCCTCCTGCTTGATCCAGGTCACCCGCTCGATCTTGGTCACGCTGTGCCGCTCGACGGTCTGCTTGATTTGCGGCAGGAACGAGCGCATTGGTTCGAAGGCAATGAAGATCGGCTGGTTCAGCGCTTCGTCCAGCCGGGTGCCGGAGAGCGCCGTAGCCTCCTGGTTCCACTGGGTGACGTAAAGCTGCTCGTCCAGCGCGATCATGGCAGAGGGCATCGAGTCGATGATGCTGTTGAGGTAGTTTTGAAAGCCGGTGAGCTTTTTTTCGATCTTGCTGCGCACCTGGACTTCCAGCTCCAGCTTGCGGTTGGTATGGCGGGTTTCCTCGGCCAGCCCTTGCGCCTGATCGTAGGCTTCCTGGGAATCGTCCCGGGCGCGCTTGAGTTGCTGCTCACGGGCTTCGATGCGCGACAGCATGGTATTGAAGGCTTCTGCCAGGCTGCCGATCTCATCTTCGTTGCCGGGCATGGCCCGCAGGGCGTAATTTTCTTCGCGAGTGACCTGCCGGGACAGTTCTTCTAGCTGATAGATGGGCTCGGTGATCAAGCGCCGGATCTGCCGCGCCACCACCAGCCACAACAGCACGCTGAACACCAGAATCGCAGCACTCGCGGTCAGCGTGCCGGTGTAGAACGCTGCGGGCAACTCGCTGCTTGCTACCAGCAATAAATGTCCCGGTGCCCGCTCGCCTTTGGGGATGGTGATCAATTGTGTGCTGCGAAACTCGGTCAGGCGCCAGGCTTCGATGTCTTCATAGCGAAGCGGCAACGCAAGGTCTTCGCCTTGCTGAACCTGGGCCAGCCTTGTGCCGTCGTTGTCGTAGATCGCCGCCGCCCGCAACGGCCCATAGCTTTTCAGCTCCTTGAGCAACGCCTTGGCGTCGTTGGGCGAGTAGAGCGCCCGCTCGTTGAGGTTGGCGCTGCTGATCAGGCGGCCGATGGTCTGCAACGCCTGAGGCGCCATGGCTTCCTGGGATATGTAGTAGGCGGCGCTGATGAAGGTCAGGTTGGCGACCAGCAGGACGGTGGTCATCAGGACCAGCAGGGCGGCCAGCAGTTTTTGCCCGACCGGCAGGTTTTCCAGGCGTTGACGCAAAGGCATGGCAAGTCACACACGGATGAGGAACCCGCAGGGTAGCGCGGGCTAGTCGGTACGCAAACCCTTGGCGGCCAGATGAGCCGTCAATCGGTCCTGCAATGGCTGCAAGTGCGGCACCGGACAGTGATGGCGCCGTGCAGCGTCACAGGCATGGCCGAGCAGGTAGCTGATTTCCGTGCGCCGCCGGTGGGCGACATCCTGATACATGGAGGAAAAATTGCTCGCAGTGGCCTGGATGACGCGCAGCACTTCCTCGTGCAACTGGTGGGCGGCGGCAGGGTAACCGCAGCAGGCAAGCAGCTCGGCCAGTTCGGCGCATAGCGTCGCGACTTCGCCACGGTGCTCCAGAAGCCCGCCATTGCGGCACTGATAGAGCACGGTCAGCGGGTTGATCGCGCAGTTCAGCGCCAGCTTGCGCCACAGGCGGGTCAGGATGTCTGGCGTCCATTCGTGGGATATCCCGCTGTCCGCCAGCGCTGTCAAAAAACCGGGTGGGGCTGGATTGTCCGGGTCGCCCAGCCAGGTATGGCCATGGCCGGCAAAAACCACGCGCCAGTCCGCTTCGCGAAACGCGCCCTCGGTGCTGGAGGCAAAGATGCATCGCGCATGGGGCACGCATGCGGCCACGGCGTCCTGACTGCCCAGGCCGTTCTGCAACAGAATGACCTCGGCGCGCGGCGCAAGTCGCGGCGCCAGCAGCGCCACGGCCTGTTCAGCGTCGTAGGCCTTGCAGGCCACCAGCAGCCGGACGATGGGTTCCGGGCTGGCCGCGGTCTGGGCCTCGATGGCGAAGGATCGAACCCGGTCCTCTTCCACCAGCGTCAGTCGGCCGCCAGCCGCCTGGTAGGCCTGCACCCGCTCATCGTTGCGCAGTATCAGGCGCACCCGATGCCCGGCCCGAGCCAGACGAGTTGCCCACAAACCGCCGAGGCTGCCGGCGCCCACGACATGCCAGACCTCGCTCATCGAACACGCCCCGCCAAACGATTGAACAACCCCGGCACACTGAAATCAGAGAACGACATGAAAGGCTCGCAGTGAAGGTCGGGAAAGTCTCGTTATAATGACCGGTCTTTCATACCGTCAAGTCATGCGCGCGATCACCATCGTCTGCGCCGTTTACCTGGAGAACATACATGCCCTCGTTCGACGTAGTGTCCGAATTGGATAAACATGAAGTCACCAATGCCGTCGACAATGCCATCAAGGAGCTTGACCGTCGTTATGACCTCAAAGGCAAGGGGACTTTCGAGTTCAAGGAATTGACCGTCACCCTGACCGCCGAAGCCGAGTTCCAGCTCGAAGCGATGATCGAGATCCTCAAGCTGGCGCTGGTCAAGCGCAAGATCGACGTCAAATGCCTGGAAGTGAAGGATGCCTACGCGTCCGGCAAGCTGATGAAGCAGGAAGCAGTCCTGCGCGAAGGGATCGACAAGGAACTGGCCAAGAAAATCGTCGCCCACATCAAGGACGCCAAGCTCAAGGTCCAGGCCGCGATCCAGGGCGAGCAGGTCCGTGTCACCGGCAAGAAACGTGACGACCTGCAGGACGCCATCGCCGCATTGCGCGCCTACGATTCGGGCATGCCGTTGCAGTTCAACAACTTCCGCGACTGAGCCTGTGAATCGACAGACGGGGGAACCCCGCGTTCCCCGGTCAGTCCGAACCAGTTCGGTATGGCTGAAACGATTGCGCGTCTGTGACGTTTCAATGCCGGTTCATGACAGGCGAGGAGTTACAAGATGGATTTGAATGCAGAAGTCGACCAGCTGTGGAGAGCTTCCCAGGCCTGGATTCCAATGATCATGCAATACGGCAGTCGACTGCTGCTGGCGCTGGTGACCCTGTGCATCGGCTGGTGGTTGATCAACCGGGTCACCAACAAATTGGGGGCGTTACTGGCACTGCGTCACGCCGATCAGGCGTTACAAGGGTTTGTCAGCACCCTGGCGAACGTCATTCTGAAGATTCTGCTGATCGTCAGCGTCGCGTCGATGGTGGGCATTGAAACCACTTCGTTCGTGGCCGCGATCGGTGCTGCCGGCCTGGCCATTGGCCTGGCGCTGCAGGGCAGCCTGGCGAACTTCGCCGGTGGCGTGCTGATCTTGCTGTTTCGGCCATTCCGCATCGGCGACTGGATCGAAGCCCAAGGTATTCAAGGCACTGTGGACAGCATCCAGATTTTCCACACCGTGTTGCGCACCGGCGATAACCGCACCGTGATCATGCCCAACGGCAACCTGTCCAACGGGATCATCACCAATACCAATCGCCAGCCGACCCGCAAGATCGTCTTCGACGTGGGCGTCAATTACGAAGCCGACCTGAAGAAAGGACTGGAAGTGCTGCTGGACATGGCCCGAGACCCGCGTGTCCTCGAAGATCCGGCTCCGCAAGCGGTAGTGGCGACGCTGGGCGAAAGCGCAATCACCTTGTCGCTGCGTGTCTGGACCAAGACCTCGGACTATGGCGATGTGATCTCGCTGTTCAACGTCGAAGCGCGTGACCGCCTGCAAGCGGCCGGGATCGACATTCCGTTCCCGCAGCGTGTGATCCGCGTGGTTCAGGACGCTGCGCAGCAGTAAGCAGTCGCCTCTGTGGGAGCGGACCGGGCGGCGCTCCGCTTGTCCGCGAAGACGTACTTTCAGCCCATCCAAGGCTGCGGATGTACTGGCCTCTTCGCCAGCAAGCTGGCTTCCACAGATCCATTTGCAATTCAGCAAAGCGGTATTTAAAGCTTCTCCGCAGCCGCGGTCTCGTCGCTTTCCGGAGCCGGCGTGCCGCGGCCTTCCTTGCTCCACTGCAACAGGATCATCACCAGGGTTGGCACACCCAGCAGGGCGGTGATCAGGAAGAAATTGTGGTAGCCGAATTTCTCCACCATCACCCCTGAATAACCGCCGATCAGGCGCGGCAGCAGCAGCATGATCGAGCTGAGCAGCGCGTACTGGGTCGCCGAGAACTTGAGGTTGGTCAGGCTCGACAGATACGCCACGAAGGCCGACGTCGCCAGCCCCGAGCTGAGGTTGTCCAGCGAGATGGTCAGGATCAGCATCTTGATGTTCGGCCCCATGTCGGCCAGCAACAGGAACAGGATGTTGGTGGCTGCCGAACTGAGGCCGCCGATGAACAGGATCGGCATGATGCCGAAACGCACGATCAGCAAGCCGCCCGCGCCTGCGCCGAGCAAGGTCATGATCAGCCCGAAGATCTTGCTCACGCTGGCGATCTGGTCCTTGGTGAAGCCCTGGTCGATATAGAAGACGTTGGCCATGACGCCCATGACCGTGTCCGACATGCGATAGGTCGCGATCAGCCCCAGCAGCAGCAATGCCTGCCAGCGATAACGCAGAATGAAGTCATTGACCGGCGTAAGCACCGGCGCCAGGCCGCGGCGTCCGGCGGAAGACAGGCAGGCGACGGTCAGCACGGTATAAAGGATCGAGCGCAGAAAGGCGCGATCTTCCATCAGCAGGTCCCACCAACTGGTGCCGTGGAACAGCACGCTGGCGAAATCGGTGTTGTAGAACTGAGTAAACATTGCCGGGACCGACACCAGCAAAACGATCAGTACGAACACCGATGCCAACTGGTGAGTGAAACCGTAGCGGGCCGCCGACAGCTGGGTGCGCAACGGCACCGGAGGTTCGCGCATGATCAGGGTGGTGATCAGCGCCGGAATCATCAGCACGCCGAACAACACGTAGGTGCCGGTCCAGGCCGAGTGCTTGTAGGCAAAGCCCGTCGAGCCGAACCCTTCGGCGAAATACAGCGCGCCGGCGGTTGCCAGCAGTGCAGCAACCCGGTAACCGGACATATAGCTGGCGGCCAGGGCGGCCTGCTGGGTGTCCTGGGCGATTTCCAGGCGGTAGGCGTCGATGGCGATGTCTTGAGTTGCCGAGGCAAAGGCCACTACCACCGCAATGGCGATCAACCAGGAAAGATGGTACTGCGGGTCGCAGAAACCCATGCCGATCAGGCCCAGGATCACCAGCGACTGCGCCAGCACCAGCCATGAGCGGCGACGGCCGAGCCGTCCGAGGATCGGCAGGCGCCATTGGTCGAGCAATGGCGACCACACCCATTTGAATGCATAGGCCAGCCCGATCAGGCTGGCATAACCGATGGTTTCGCGAGCGACACCGGCTTCGCGCAACCAGACGGACAAGGTAGAGAAGACCAGCATGTAAGGCATGCCGGCAGCGAATCCGAGCAGCAGCAACACTAAAGTCGAGGGGCTGGCATATGCGGCGAGCGCGGCGCGCCAGGTTTTACGGGGCATGGGCTGGAATCTGCCTCAGGTTCTGAAAACAAAGGGCGCACTCTAACCGCTGTGCTACGTGGGACGCCAGCCATGGCGCTGCATATTGACCCGATTGTTCATAATGGTAAGGCCTTCGGCGCGTAACCGGGCGCGCTGTTCGTCACCTGACGCGGTTCCGGCCGGCAGACTGAGCTTGCCACCTGCGCCCAGAACGCGGTGCCAGGGCAGCGATGACCCCTCCGGCAACTGACTGAGGGTTCTTCCTACCCAACGTGCCGCTCGTCCGAGACCGGCCAATTCTGCCAGTTGCCCATAACTGACGACCCGGCCGTGCGGAACCTGAGCCAGCGTCAGGTACAGCGCCGTGCGTCGGGCCTCGGCGGCGGACAGTCCGGTTGGGTCGGCATGTTCGGCGGCGGTTTGTTTCACGATGCAGGTCCTGCCAGAGATGATGTTGATTTTTGTTTACGGGAACTACGGAAATTTCCGACTGTCAGTCATACTCGTGCCCGGCGGTCACCGATTGCCACAGGTCATCCACCAGGATAATGCCCACATTCCGCTACCAGAGCCTAGTCGTTGCTTATGTTGTCCAGAACTCTGCTGTGCCTCGCAATAACCACTGCTTCCACTCCATTGTTCGCTGACACCGTCTGGTTGAAGAACGGCGACCGTCTGACCGGCGTCATCAAGGTTTTCGACGGCGGCAAACTGCTGCTCCAGACCGACTACGGCGGTGCGATTCCCCTTGACTGGAAACAGGTCAAGACCCTGGAAAGCGACCAGCCGTTGCTGGTCAAGCAAGGTCAGTCCGAAGGTGTAGTGACCAAATCGCTCCAGGCCGCCGATGACGGCAAGGTCGTCATGGCCAATGGCGATGCGCCCAAGACCGTCGAGCTGGCCAGTATCGACCAGATCATCAAGCCCAAGCCGGTCATCACCGATCTGGTCTGGAAGGGCAACATCGACGCTGCGCTGGACTTCCAGCAGGCCGAGAATGATACCGACGATTACAACATCTCGTTCAACACCTCGGCTCGTCATGGCAACTGGCGGCATAACGCCAAGGGCGAGTACAACCGCGAGACTACCGACGAGGTGGTCGGCACCGACAACTGGAGCGCCGAATACTCGCTGGATCGCTTTTTCACCGAGAAATTCTTCTGGGATGCGCGGGTGAATTACAAGCGTGACAAGATCGAAGACCTGTCGCGCCAGCGCACGGTCGGTACCGGTCCCGGCTACCAGTTCTGGGACGACGAACTGGGCGCGTTCAAGGTTGGCGCATTGCTCAACCGAACCGACTACCAGTTCTCCAACGGCGAGAAGGAAAACTTCTACTCGGTGGCGGGCACCTGGGACTACAACCGTTATCTGGTGGGCAAGAAATTCGAATTCTTCACTAACGGCGAGCTGGGCAAGCCGTTGAGTGGCGTGGCGGACTACGCGCTGGATGTCGAAGCAGGCCTGCGCTACAAGGTCACCGACTGGGCATCGCTCAACGTGAAAGCCGAGAAGGACATCATCAGCGGTGCCGACAACGGCAACGTCGACAAGACTCGGTACACCGCCGGTTTCGGCGTGACCTGGTAATCCGTTGCAGACAGGGCGCTTCCCCGGCGCCCTGTCTGCAGCTTGTCTTACGCGACAACGTTACAGACGCATCGCGCCGTCCAGCTCCAGAATCCTTCCGCTGAAATAATCGTTCTCCAGAATGTACGCCACCGAGTGGGCGATTTCCTGGGGCGTGCCCATGCGTTTGAGCGGGATAGCGGAAGTCATCTTTTCCAGCGCTTCGGGTTTCATGCTGCCGGTCATCTCGGTTTCGATGAAACCTGGCGCAACACCTGCCACGCGAATCCCGTAGCGCGCCAGTTCACGCGCCCAGGTCACCGTCGCCGACGCTACCCCGGCCTTGGCGGCGGAGTAATTGGTCTGGCCAATGTTGCCTGCGCGGGAAATAGAAGAGATGTTGATGATCGCGCCCTGCGTCCGGGTCTCGATCATCTTCGCCGCCACCTCCCGCGTGCAGAGGAAGACGCCGGTCAGATTGACATCGATTACGGCCTGCCATTGCGCCAGGCTGAGTTTGGTCATCACGCCGTCCT
Organism: Pseudomonas sp. v388; assembly: GCF_003935425.1. Lineage (GTDB taxonomy): Bacteria > Pseudomonadota > Gammaproteobacteria > Pseudomonadales > Pseudomonadaceae > Aquipseudomonas. Next base: position 50,749 of record NZ_RHQN01000006.1, on the reverse strand, counting down.
TGACCTTGACCAGCAGGCCGTCGCGCAGGATGCCGGCATTGTTGATCAGGCCGTCGATGGCGCCGAAGTCGTCGGCGACCTTTTGCACCGTGTCGACGACCTGAGCTTCGTCGGCTACGTTGCACAGGTAGCTTCGCGCCTCGACGCCCAGCGCCTTGCAGCTCGCTACGGCCTGGTCGAGTTTTTCCGGATTCAGATCCACAAGGGCCAGGCGCGCGCCTTTGCCTGCCAGATAATGCGCCATTGCCAGGCCCAGGCCCTGGCATCCGCCAGTGATTATTATTAACTTGTCTTTCAATTCCATGTGCGTGCCCAATCTGCTGATCTTTTCATCATGGCGTCGCCAGCGTCTTGCTCGCGCAGTGCCATGGCCAGAGCACGTTATAAGCCTTTTCCCCGCGTGCGTCTCCAATCTGACGCTCACGCTTCAAGGAGTCACGAATGAGCGCGAAAGCCTCGAGTCAGGCGCGAAAACTCTTGCTCAACGAGTATCGCGGCGTGTTGTCCACCCATTCGAAGTCGATGCCGGGTTTTCCGTTTGGTTCGGTGGTGCCGTATTGTCTGGACGGGCAGGGCAGGCCGCTGATCCTGATCAGCCGCATTGCCCAGCACACCCACAACCTGACCCTTGACCCGAAGTGTTCGATGCTGGTCGGCGAACGAGAGGCCGTGGATGTGCAGGCGGTCGGGCGCGTTACGGTGATGGCCGAGGCGCGCAAGTTGGCCGATCCGCAGCGCATTGAAGAGTCGGCCTTGCGCTATTACCGCTTCTTCCCTGAGTCGCAGAGTTACCACACCGCCCATGATTTCGATTTCTGGGTACTGGAACCGGTGCGATATCGCTACATCGGCGGCTTTGGGGCCATTCACTGGCTGGATGACGTGGCGTTGGCCAACCCGTTTGTCGGCGCGGCGGAAACCAGCATGATCGAGCACATGAATGCCGACCATGCCAACGCCATTGCGCATTACGTGCAACTGAGCGGCCTGCCGCAGACCGAAGCTGCGCAACTGGTGGGAATCGACAGTGAAGGCCTGCACTTGCGTATCGGCCAGGGCATCCACTGGCTGGCCTTCCAGACCCCCTGCAATACACCGAAACAAGTGCGCGAAGCCTTGGTGGAGCTGGCTCACGCCACAGTCTGGCCCGTGAAAGATGACCGGCAAGCTTGATTTAACGACTTTCCGACATCACTTAGGGTCTACTGGAAGGCATTCTTCCGTTGAGGAACTGATTTGATGCGTGTTTTTTTGCTGCTGTTCTTACTGTTTCCGGTACTCGAACTGTTCATTCTGGTTCGGGTCGGGATGTCCATCGGCTTTTTCTGGACGTTCCTCCTGGTGCTGGCGACGTCGGTGCTGGGCTTCTTCGTAATGCGGGTCGCCGGGTTCGCCACGGCGCTGCGCGCCCGCGAGAGCCTGTCCCGTGGCGAACTGCCCGCCCAGCAAATGCTTGAAGGGCTGATGGTTGCGGTCGGTGGCGGCCTTCTGTTGTTGCCCGGCTTCATCAGTGACGTCCTGGGTGTGATCTGCCTGTTGCCGATCACCCGTCGGGCGCTGATCGACAAGGTTCGCCGCCGCGCCGAAGACCAGGCCATGCGCCAGCGCGCGTTCGCCGACGACCTGCAGGCCGAGGCCAATCCAGGGTCGGCCCGTCGTCCTGGCGCGATTCACCAGTCCAGCCATGAGCCGGATGTGATCGAAGGTGAATTCGAACATCGCGACAAGTGATCGATCGCAAGTCTGACACGGCACCTTCGGGTGCCGTGTTCATTTACTGAACCTGCTGAATCGCAAAAAATTTTCTTGCCTCGGACTTGTAATAGCCCGGCCCGCCCTTATGTATGGGTCACCGCAAGGTTTCTGGCCCAGCGCCAGACCGTTTTCTGCGGTTCGCTCGTCGAACCGTAACCGGCACAGCCGGATTTTTAACCCGCCGGTGCAGTCACCGGGCGTCTAAAACCATAATCAGGAGATCGACAATGAAGCTTCGTCCTCTGCATGACCGCGTCGTAATCCGTCGCAGCGAAGAAGAAACGAAAACTGCCGGCGGTATCGTGCTGCCAGGTTCGGCTGCTGAAAAGCCTAACCGCGGCGAAATCGTCGCTGTGGGTACCGGCCGCGTGCTGGACAACGGTGAAGTGCGTGCGCTGGCCGTGAAAGTGGGTGACAAAGTAGTGTTTGGCCCTTATTCCGGCAGCAACACTGTGAAAGTTGACGGCGAAGACCTGCTGGTGATGAGCGAGAACGAGATCCTCGCTGTCGTCGAAGGCTGAGTGCTCACCGCTGATTTCTGTTACTACAAAGTATTCAAGGAATAATGATCATGGCTGCTAAAGAAGTTAAATTCGGCGATTCTGGCCGCAAGAAAATGCTCGCCGGTGTGAACGTCCTGGCTGACGCAGTAAAAGCGACCCTTGGCCCAAAAGGCCGTAACGTCATCATCGAGAAGAGCTTCGGCGCTCCTCTGATCACCAAAGACGGTGTATCGGTCGCCAAGGAAATCGAGCTGAAAGATCGCTTCGAAAACATGGGCGCGCAGCTGGTCAAAGACGTTGCCTCCCGTGCCAACGATGACGCCGGCGACGGTACCACCACTGCAACCGTACTGGCTCAAGCCATCGTCAACGAAGGCCTGAAAGCCGTCGCTGCCGGCATGAACCCAATGGACCTCAAGCGCGGCATCGACAAGGCGACCATCGCCATCGTTGCTCAGCTCAAGCTGCTGTCCAAGCCTTGCACCGACACCAAGGCTATCGCTCAGGTGGGTACCATCTCTGCGAACTCCGACAATTCCATCGGCGACATCATTGCCGAAGCCATGGAAAAAGTGACCAAAGACGGCGTTATCACCGTTGAAGAAGGTTCGGGTCTGGAAAACGAACTGTCTGTCGTCGAAGGCATGCAGTTCGACCGTGGCTACCTGTCCCCGTACTTCATCAACAAGCCGGACACCATGGTTGCCGAACTGGACAGCCCACTGCTGTTGCTGGTCGACAAGAAGATCTCCAACATCCGCGAAATGCTGCCGGTGCTGGAAGCTGTCGCCAAAGCCGGTCGCCCACTGCTGATCGTTGCTGAAGACGTTGAAGGCGAAGCGCTGGCGACCCTGGTCGTCAACAACATGCGCGGCATCGTCAAAGTCGCTGCCGTCAAGGCACCGGGCTTCGGCGACCGTCGCAAGGCAATGCTGCAGGACATCGCTGTCCTGACCGGCGGTACCGTTATCTCCGAAGAGATCGGCCTGAGCCTGGAAAGCACTACCCTGGAACACCTGGGTAACGCCAAGCGCGTCGTCCTGAACAAAGAAAACACCACCATCATCGACGGTGCTGGCGAAAAAACCGAAATCGACTCGCGCATCGCTCAGATCCGCCAGCAGATCGGCGACACCAGCTCCGACTACGACAAAGAGAAACTGCAAGAGCGCCTGGCCAAGCTGTCCGGCGGTGTTGCGGTAATCAAGGTCGGCGCCGGTTCCGAAGTCGAAATGAAAGAGAAGAAAGCCCGCGTTGAAGACGCCCTGCACGCTACTCGTGCAGCCGTTGAAGAAGGCGTGGTACCTGGCGGTGGCGTAGCACTGGTTCGCTCGTTGCAGGCCATCGAAGGTCTGAAAGGCGACAACGCCGATCAGGACGTCGGTATCGCTCTGCTGCGTCGTGCGGTTGAAGCGCCTCTGCGCCAGATCGTTGCCAACTCCGGCGACGAGCCAAGCGTGGTTGTCGACAAGGTCAAGCAGGGTTCGGGTAACTTCGGTTACAACGCTGCTTCCGGCGAATACGGCGACATGATCGAAATGGGTATCCTGGACCCGGCCAAAGTGACTCGCTCTGCTCTGCAGGCCGCGTCCTCCATCGCCAGCTTGATGATCACCACCGAAGCGATGATCGCTGACGTGCCTGAAGACAAGCCAGCAGGCGGCGGCATGCCGGACATGGGCGGCATGGGTGGTATGGGCGGCATGATGTAAGCCGGCTTTACCCTCCAGCTACACCAGAAGAACCCCGCCTTGTGCGGGGTTTTTTTATGCCGGCAGTGCCTGTAGGAGCGAGCTTGCTCGCGGAAGCGGTCGGATCAGGCTTAACCGATATGTCGTGCGCAACAACGTCTTCGCGAGCAAGCTCGCGCCTACGGAATTTGCGCCGTTCCCCAGGATTTACCGCCTCCAGGCCAATCGGTACTGGCCCTCACGCGTGCTTCGTCTTAAAGTGCGGCAGCCTAAATTGCAGACGAGAAAGCCCCATGCGAATTCTTCTGGTTGAAGACAACCGCGACATCCTGGCGAACATGGCCGATTACCTGGGCATGAAAGGCTACACCGTCGACTGCGCACAGGATGGCCTCTCGGGACTGCATCTGGCGGCCACCGAACACTACGACCTGATCGTGCTCGACATCATGCTGCCGGGCATCGACGGTTACACCTTGTGCAAACGCCTGCGCGAAGACGCCCGCCGTGACACGCCGGTCATCATGCTCACGGCCCGTGACCAGCTCGATGACCGTTTGCAGGGTTTCCGCTCCGGCGCAGACGACTACTTGCTCAAACCATTCGCCCTGTCCGAACTGGCCGCGCGTATCGAAGCAGTGCTGCGTCGCGCCCAGGGCGGCGGGCGCCGGACCCTGCAGGTCGCCGATCTGGTATATGACCTCGACACCCTGGAAGTCACCCGCGACGGCCGCATGCTCAAGCTCAATCCGGTTGGCCTCAAGCTGCTGGCCGTCCTGATGCAGAAAAGCCCTCACGTCCTGCGTCGTGAAATCCTTGAAGAAGCGTTGTGGGGCGACGATTGTCCGGACAGCGACAGCCTGCGCAGCCACGTGCATCAGCTGCGCCAGGTGATCGACAAACCGTTCCCCAAACCGCTGCTGCAAACCGTACACGGCGTTGGCTATCGCTTGGCTGAGGGTCGGGATGGAGTTTAAGCAAAGCCTTGCCCAGCGGATCATCATCGCCTTTGCCCTGATGAGTGCGCTGGTCGCCGGATCCTTCGCCATGGGGATCATCTCCACTGTCCACCTGGTCGAGGAAAAACTCATCTCTGCGGGCCTTGGCGGCGATCTCAACCGGCTGATGCTGATGGACAGCGTCAGCGACTGGAGCCATCGACCCAAGCCCGACCAGTTGTTCTACTTCAGTGGCGGCCCGGGCGATTTCGATCTGCCCCAGGATCTGCGCCATCTGCAGCCCGGCTTTCATGAGGTGTTTCGGGGTGATCTGTCCTACCACGCGATGATTGAAGTGGTGGACGGGCGCCATTACGCCTTGTTGCAGGACCAGAGTGATTTTGAAGAACGCGAGCGGGTCCTGTTTGCCGTGGTGCTGGTGGGCTTCGTCCTGGCACTGGCGCTGGCCGTGTTCCTCGGCTGGGTGCTGGCGCGGCGGGTGATGGCGCCGGTGGTGCGTCTTGCCCGGCAAGTCCGCCATCGCGACCAGTTGCTGGGTCTGGCGCCGCCTCTTGCACCGGACTACGCCGCCGATGAAGTAGGCGAGCTGGCCGTGGCGTTCGATGCAACCCTGGGCCGTTTACGCCAGGCGTTGATTCGCGAGCGAATGTTCACCAGCGACGTCAGCCACGAGCTGCGCACGCCGTTGATGGTACTGGCCAGCTCCTGTGAACTGCTGCTGGAAAACCCGGCCCTGGACCAGCGCGCTCGCAAGCAGGTCGAACGCATCGCCCGGGCGTGCGAAGAAATGCGCGACCTGGTCCAGACCTTCCTGATGCTGGCGCGTACCCAGCGTGAAGACCCGGCCATGACCCCTAGTGCAACCCTCAGCGGTGTCGCCGAGCAGTTGGTTTCCCAGTGGCGCGGCCCTATCGAGGGCAAGGGCTTGCAATTGATCTACAACGCGCAGGAGGCCGACCAGCAGTCCGAAGCACGTTACAACGCCACTTTTCTGCATGCGGTAATGGGCAACCTGTTGCGTAACGCATTGCACTACACCGACGACGGCTTCATCGCGCTGACGCTCTACGATGACGGCTTCATGGTGGAAGACAGCGGCGTGGGTATTCCCGAAGAGAAGCGTGAGGCCATGTTCGAACCTTTCGTGCGCGGCAATGAGCAGCGGGGCGAAGGGTTGGGCCTGGGGCTGTCGCTGGTCCAGCGGATCTGCGCGAACCAGAACTGGAGCGTGAACCTCACGCCCAGGGAACCCAATGGTTGCTGTTTCAAGGTCAGGCTGGACCTGGCCAAGGCATGACCAGCGTGTAAAGCCCTGTACGGGGCGTTTACACGCTGGCGGAGCCTGCAAATGGCTGCCCGGCAGCTGAACATTTTTTTCACTTGTGCATGACCTGCTTACGACGATGCGCCGCCTATTTTGATGCGCATCCGAACCAGGAGCCGCTGTCATGGGCAAGCGTATTGAACTCGATTTCTCTCAAAAATACGATCGGCAGCATGCCGCTCAATATCTTCAGAAACACCAGAACGGTCTGTCGCGCCAGCTGTCTCATCAACGCGATGAGCAACTGGCCCGCAAGGCGCTGAAGCTGGTCGGCGACCCCGGGCTGGTACTCGACTTGCCGTGCGGCGCTGGTCGGTTCTGGCCGCTGCTCGCAGAAAAACCCAACCGCAGCATCATTGGTGCAGACTATTCGGCCGCGATGCTGGACGTTGCCTGCAACGCTCAATCGGCCGAAATAGCCAAACGGGTACAGCCCTTGCAGACATCTGCTTTCGCGATCGATCTGCCGGCCAATGCGGTAGACAGCATTTTCTGCATGCGGCTGCTGCACCATGTTGGTCAATCGAATGACCGCATGGCTCTATTACGCGAGTTTCATCGCGTGACCCGAGATAGCGTCATCATTTCGTTGTGGGTGGACGGCAACTTCAAAGCCTGGAAACGCAAGCGCCTCGAGCAGAAACGAATGCTCGGAAGTGGGCAGGAAAGTTACCAGAATCGCTTTGTGTTACCGGCTGCGGTTGTGGAATCGGAATTTGAACAGGCAGGTTTCAGCGTCCAGAAGCATTTGGACTTCCTGCCGCTCTACGCCCTTTGGCGGGTCTACGTATTGCGTAAAAGGTAATCAGATGAACGTCCAGGCGGCAAACCAGACAACTGCGCGACCAGAACCACTGCCCTTCAAACATTTTTGGGAACAGCGCGGCGAATGGGTGGAGGCGCCCAATGTGCGTCGTGGCGGTGAAAGCGGCGTACAGCGTTTTGTCACATGCGACGGGCAGACTCTCTACAGCAAGCGCCAGACAGGGCATCTGTATCGCAGCTGGCTGCACCCGCTGGGCCGACCGACCGTGTTGCGCGAGCGAGATGCACTGGAAGGTTTGCGGCGCCTGGATGTCGGCGTACCGGAAGTTGTGTTTTGCGGGGCCGAGCGAGACGAGCGCAATCAATGGCGTGCCTTGCTGGTAACCGCCGCGCTGGAAGGTTTCGAGGAATTGGACCATTGGTGTGCCGCCGGCGGACGAGAGCGCCACGGCGAGTTGCTATGGGAAGAGATGCTCAAGCAAATCGCGTTCACTCTGGCGCGCATGCATTTGGGGCGCTGGCAGCACAGTTGTCTCTACAGTAAGCATATTTTTGTGCAGGTCGAGGGCCAGGGCGCCGATGCTCAGGTGCGAATCGCCTTGCTCGATCTGGAGAAAGGCCGGCGTCGCTGGACGGCGCAGGGTGCCGCCCGGCACGACATGAAACAGCTAAAACGCCATTCGTCATTCATCGACGCGGACTGGAAAAAACTGGTCTACTTTTATGAGGCGGCGTTTGGCAGCGCTATCAAGGGTTTAGAGTCATGAAGCTCGAAATTGCTAGAGGTTTGTTCGTTCTCGGAGCGTTGGTAACGACAACGGTAGCCGTGGCGGCATGGCAGCAGCCTTCAACGAAGATCTTGAGTGCCCAGCACGGCGAGGGCAATTGCCCTTTGCCGCGTGTCGCCAAGGCCCAGGAAGTGATCAAACCCGATCATGACTTGTTGCTTCTCATGTACAGCCTGGCGCAGGGCACGGGATCAAAACATTGAAAATGTCCTCAACCTCAAGGCCCCATTACCGGGGCCTTTTTCATAGGTGCAGGTCGGAAAGGGGATGACGATCAGGAACGCGTGCGCTCACCGGCTCGGTGCCTGTTCTACGGGAACGGACCGCGCCGCCAGAAGGGTGTACACGCAGGGCAGCACGAACAGGGTGAACAGCGTACCCACCGACATGCCCGTCGCGATCACCATACCGATGTCGAATCGGCTTACGGCCCCGGCACCAGTGGCAAGAATCAGCGGCACCATGCCGAATACCATCGCAGCGGTGGTCATCAGGACCGGGCGCAGGCGAATCGCAGCGGCTTCTTCGACAGCCTGACGCGCGGAAAGACCGTGTGAACGCCGCAACTGGTTGGCGAACTCGACAATCAGGATGCCGTGCTTGCTGATCAGCCCGATCAACGTCACCAGCCCGACCTGGGTGTAGATGTTCATGCTCGACAGGCCCAGGAACAGCGGGATCAGCGCCCCGCAAATCGACAGCGGTACGGTTACCAGAATCACCAGCGGGTCGCGGAAGCTTTCGAACTGCGCCGCCAGCACCAGGAAGATGATCGCCAGCGCCAGGGCGAACGTTATCCAGAGCGCGCTGCCTTCCTGTACATACTGGCGTGATGCTCCCGCGTAGTCATAAGCGAAACCCGCCGGCGCTTCTTCGCTGGCGATCTGGCGGACCGTTTCGATGGCCTCGCCCATGCTGACGATGGGAAAGCCCTGAATGATTGCCGAATTGAGCTGTTGGAACTGATTCAGTTGCCGAGGCCGGGCCCGGTCGGTGACGGTGATCAGCGTGGACAGCTGCAACAGCTTGCCCTCGTTGTTTTTCACGTAGTAATTGTTCAGCCAGCCGGGGTTGTCGCGAAATGGACGCTCTACCTGGGCGATGACCTTGTAGCTTCGACCCTCGATGGTAAAGCGGTTGATCTCGGCTTCGCCCAGCAGGGTCGCGAGGGTGCCCCCCAGGTCCTGCATCGATACACCCATTTGCGCGGCCTTGGCCCTGTCGACGTCCACCACCACCTCGGGCTTGTCGAAAGCCAGGTCGATGTCCATGAACGCAAATTTGCCCGACGCCTCGGCGCGCTTTTTGATTCTCTCGGCCACTTCCAGCAAAGCGGCGTAATCGTTGGGGGTGTTGATCACGAACTGGAAGGGCAGACCTTCGCCCGTGCCCGGCAGTGACGGCAGGTTGAACCCGAAGATCTGCAAACCCGGAATCTGCGCGAGTCGGGCCTGAACCTCCGGGAGGATTTCCATTTGAGTGCGCTCGCGATCATTCCATGGTTTGAGCAGGAAGCCTCCGACACCGGTCTGCACGCCGTTGAAGCCATTGATCTGGAATGAGGAGTAGTACTCCGGGAACTCCCGGAAGATCGTGGTGAACTCCCTGGTGTAGGCGTTGATGTAGTCCAGATTGGTGGGCTGGGGAGAGGTGGACATCATGAAAATGATCCCCTGGTCCTCATCCGGTGCCAGCTCCGATCGCGTGAACATCAGCAGCACCGGGATCAGGCAGAGCACGATGACCGCGAACACGATGACCACCGGACGTGTGTCGAGCGTGCCATGCAGCAGACGCCGATAGCGGACCTTCAGACCCTCGAACACCTGATCCAGCTTGTGGGCGAAACCGCTGGGGTTGGGGTCATGACGCAGCAACAGGGCGCACATCATCGGCGACAGGGTCAGGGCCACGATCCCCGAGATCACCACCGCGCCGGCCAGGGTCAGCGCAAATTCCTTGAACAGTGCTCCGGTAAGTCCCTGCAGGAACCCGATGGGGGCATAGACCGCCGCCAGAGTGATCGTCATCGACACCACCGGCATGGCAATTTCCCGGGCGCCTTCCAGCGCTGCGTCCAGCGGAGTCTTGCCTTCCTCGATGTGGCGATGGATGTTCTCCACGACCACGATGGCGTCGTCCACCACCAGCCCGATGGCCAGGACCATGGCCAGCAGCGTCAGCAGGTTGATCGAATAGCCCATCAGTTGCATGAAGAACAACACCCCGATCATCGACAGCGGGATAGTGATCACCGGAATCAGCACCGACCGCAGGGCGCCCAGGAACAGGAAGACCACCACGATCACGATCAGCACCGCTTCGATCAAGGTCTTGACCACCTCATTGATGGACGCCTGGATGAACAGCGTGGCGTCGTAGGCGATGGACACCTTGAGGCTGGGCGGCAACTGGCTTTCCAGCTCGGGCATGATGCGCCGGACTTCCTTGATCACTTCCAGCGGGTTGGCACTGGGCGTGCCCTTGATACCGATATAGACCGAAGGCGTGCCGTCGAACGAGCTGAGTGCGTTGTAGTTTTCCGCCCCCATTTCCACGCGCGCGACATCGCCCAGCAGCACCCGGCTGTCGCCTTGGGTCTTGAGCGGAATTGCGGCAAAGGCCTCGGCGGATTTCAGCTCAGTGGCCGCATTGATGCTGGTGACAACGTACTCGCCCTTGAGCTCGCCGGCCGCTGAAAGGAAGTTGTAACTGCGTACCGCGGCGGTCACGTCGGCGGCGGTCAGGCCGAAGCCGGCCAGTCGAACGGGGTCCAGCCACAAGCGCATGGCAAAGACCTGATTGCCCAGGATCTCGGCTTCGGCCATGCCGGGCAGGGTTGCAAGCTTGGGCTGAATGACCCGCGACAGGTAATCAGTGATCTGCGGGTTGCTGAGTTCCGAGCTGTAGAAACTGATGTACATGAGGGCCGAAGCATCGGCAGCTTCCTTGCTCAGCACCGGGTCTTCGGCGTCCTGCGGCAGCTCGTTCTTGACCTCGCTGGCCTTGGCCAGCAGTTCGGTGAACAGCCGGTCGCTGTCCGCACCGATCCGCGCATAAATGGACACGATGGAAAAGTTCTGGCGGCTGACCGAGGTCATGTAGTCGATACCTTCGGCACTGGCCAGACTCTGCTGCAAGGGCTGAGTGATGTAGCCCTGGATGGTCTCGGCATTGGCGCCAGGGTAGGCAGTGGTGACGGTGATCAGCGCGTTTTCCATCTGCGGATACTGCCGGATGCTCAGCGTGCTGAACGCCTGGAAACCCAGTAGCACGATGAGCAGGCTGACCACCGTGGCGAGGACCGGACGACGGATGAAAGGGTCGGTGAAGGCCATGAGCGATTTCCTGATCAGTCAACGCGCGGCGGGCCGGCAGGATCGACAGCCAGCTTGTCCGGGCTGATGGCGACGTGCACACCGTTATCGAGCTTGAGTTGTCCGCCACTGACCACTTGTTCTCCAGCGGCGAGGCCCTTGTCGATCACGACCAGTCCGCTTCGTCGCTCGCCTGTGGTTACAAAACGTCGCTCGACCGACCATTGCTGCCGACCCTGGTCGTCCAGCTCCGGCTCGCCCTTCTGGTTTTTCCTCGGCACCACTGCGTACACCGAGTTGCCATAGAGGGTGTAGGTGATTGCGCTCTCCGGCACCACGAGCCGGACAGGCGAACCCGGCAACAGTACCTGCAGGCTGGCGAACATTCCCGGCAGGAGCCGGCCTTGAGGGTTGGGCAGCGTCGCGCGAATCAGAATGTTGCGCGTGGTGTCATCGACCTTGGGGTTGATCGCGCTGACCCTGGCCTCGAACGATTCCTGCGGGTAGGCCGCCACGCTGACCTGCGCGACCTGGCCGACGGCCAGCGACGGCAGCGCCTGCTCGGGCACGTAGAAGTCCAGATAAAGGCTGCTCAGATCCTGCAGGGTCGCGATCACCGTACCGCTGGCCAGATAGTCCCCGACATCCACCTGACGAATACCGATGGTGCCGGTGAAGGGCGCCAGGATCTGTTTTTTCGCCAGGGAAGCCTTGAGCTGGGCGACGGTGGCATCGGCCTTCTTGAGCTGGGCTGCCAGCTTGTCGAAGTCGCCTCTGGAAATGGCCTGGTCACCCACCAGCCGGCTGCCCCGGCCGTACTCGACCTGCGCCAGACCCAGATCGGCTTCGGCCGTGCCCAGCAGGGCGCGCTCGACGTCGCTGTCCAGCTGCAGCAGCGGCTGGCCGACGCGGACGGTCTGCCCGGACTCGAACGACAGGGCTTTCACCGTGCCGGCGATCTCCAGGCTCAGGTCAACACCCTGTAACGCCTTGAGCGTACCGATTGCCGGCAGCCGGCTCTGCCACGGTTGTTCGCCGACGCTGACCACGGCAACGCTGATCGGCGGCTTGGGCGCGCTGACCTGTTGAATCTGTTGATAAATCGAAAAAGCCTTGTAGCCCGCGAGCGCGAGTACCACAAGTAACACCACACCGAGCATGACCAGCATACGTCGACGCAACATGATTCCACATCCTTGGGGAAATTCTGGCGGGTGATCCCGCTGATGAAGACAGGCTCGCAGTATTTCAAATTCGTGCGGTTATGCAAGTTTTTAGAAGAACTCAAAGCGAGGACTCTCTGATCGTCAAGTTTTGAGGAAATATCTTACTTAATTGAATGGAGAGTCCTACATCCGCTCAACGTCATATATGCGATCTTCTGCCCGCCTCCGGATATGTGAATTTTCATTTATCCGTCTTTCCCGCTGTTTTTCTTGCTGTTTTTCCTGCTGTAGCGGCCTGGTGAAAAGGGACTTTTTCATGGTGCGAATCTGGACACGAATATTGACTGCCCTGCGTGGCGGTGCCCACGAGATCGGTGAGTCGGTCATCGCCAGTCAGGCACTGCGCATTCTTGACCAGGAAATCCGGGATGCAGAAGCGCAGCTCACGCACAGCCGATCGAGTCTCGCGAGCTTGATGGGCAAGGGTTTGCTTTGCGCCGCAGATGTAACCCGGACCGAGGAGCGTCTGGCGTCACTGACCACCAGTGCCGAAATGGCAATCGCTGCCGGCCGTGAAGACCTCGCGCTGGAGGTCGCGGGGCAGATCAGCAGGCTCGAGCCCGTGCTGGCACAGGACACCCGCATCGCCCGGGAATATTCGGACATGGCCTGCACTCTTCGCGACGCGGTGACAGCCGGTGAAGACAGGCTCAGGGAACTCAAGACCCAGCTCGAAGTGGTACGTGCCACTGCCCGGATGCAACAGGCCCAGGCAGCACTCTCGGCATCCGGTCATGGTTCGACGGCACGGCTCAAGGCTGCGGCGGATGCCCTGGACGAGGTTCGCCAGCGTCAGCGGGAAACCGCGGCCCGCCTGCAAGCGCAGGAGGAAGTCATGGCCGGCGAAGCCGGTCTTGAACAGCGCCTGCGCAAGGCCGGCATCCCTCCCGACGGTTCCAGCGCGTCACGGGTGTTGCAGCGGATCAAGGCAAACGCCTCGCGCTCCGCCTGCGCCGGCAAGGATCGCTGACATGGACCGCTTTCTTGAAGTGACATTCTCGTTCCCGGTGGTTGTCTTCAGCCTCGGTCTGGCCTTGGCGTTCATCTATTGGCTGCTGGTTTGCACCGGAATGCTCGACACCGAATCCGTGGAGATCGACCTTCAGGCGGTCTCAGCCTGTGACAAGGCCGCCGCCGATGCTGAAAAAGGGTTGTTTTTCCAGTTGGGAATGGCCGCAGTACCGGTTTCGGTAGTGTTCACCTTGATCAGTCTGGTTGGCTGGCTGGTGAGTTACTTCATTCAGTTACTTTTGATAGAACAACTGTCACTCGGGTTCTTTTATTACCCGCTGGGTTTTGTCAGTGGAGTGATCTCGTTATTGGCGGCATTGGTAACTACGGCGCTGATCGTCCGGCTATTCAAACCATTGATGAAGAAGATAAAAGGCCCGCCGCCAATACCTGTTATCGGTAGCGTTGCCGTTGTGCGAAGTTCGACCGTTACTTGCCAAAGAGGAACGGCCCTTCTGAACGACGGGGGCGCAGGACTGTTGCTGCAAGTTCGCGCTTTTGGCGAACGAACATTCACGCGTAATGAGCGGGTCGTCATTCTTCAATACCTCGCTGACGAGCATGTCTACCTCGTCATCGCCGAATCGGATTTCAAGGGCTGAGCCCTGGAGTGGAGTAATTCAGCATGCTGGACTTGGCTTTACCGTTTCTCATCGTTCTGTGCATCGCCGTGATGGCCCTGATCGCCCTGGCGGTGCTGATCAAGACGTTCTACGTCAAGGTCCCGCAAGGCACGGCATTGATCGTCAATGATCTGTCCAGCAGACCCAAGGTCTATTTCACCGGCGCCATGGTGCTGCCTTATCTCTACCTCATGGAAAAGATGCAGATCAGCGTCATCACCCTTGAGATCGAACGCAAGGGCAAGGGCGGGCTGATCTGTCGCGACAACATGCGGGCCGATATCACCGTCGCATTTTTCCTGCGGGTCAACGAAACCCAGGACGACGTGCTCAAGGTGGCCAAGGCCATCGGTGTGCAGCGAGCCTCGGACAAGGCGGCCGTGAATGAGCTGTTCAACGCCAAGTTTTCCGAGGCGCTCAAGACGGTCGGCAAGCAGTTCGATTTCGTCGAGCTGTTCGAGGACCGTGTGCGGTTTCGCGACGAGATCGTCAATGTGATCGGCCAGGACCTGTCCGGCTACGTGCTGGAAGACGTAGCCATCGACTACCTGGAGCAGACACCCAAGGCAGAGCTGGATCGCGACAACATCCTCGATGCCGAGGGTATTCGCAAGATCACCGAGCTGACGTCTTCACATAACGTCGTGACCAACGAACTGGAGCGGGACCAGGATCTCAGGATCCAGAAGAAAAATGTCGAAGCGATCGAGGCGAGCCTCGCGCTGGAGCGCCAGAAGGCCGACGCCCAGGCCCGGCAGAAACGCGAGATCGCCTCGGTGATCGCCCGCGAAGAAGCCGAGACCCTGAAAATCCAGTCTGAAGAGCACCTGCGGGCGGAAGAGGCGCGTATTGCCACGGCTCAGCGAATCGACATTGCGCAGGTCAACCACCAGCGTGAGGTGGATGTCGCCAATCAGAACAGCGAGCGGGTGGTCATGCTCGAAAAGGAAACGGTCGTTCGCGCCCAGTCGCTGGCTCAGATCGACCGCGAGCGGGAGGTGGCGCTCAGCCGCATCGAGCGTGATCGGCAGCTTGAAGAGAAGCGCAGCGAGATCGCCAACGTCACGCGCGAGCGAGTCAGCGTCGAGAAAACCGTTGCGCAGGAGGAAGAAGCGATCACCACCTTGCGTGTGGTTGCCGAGGCAGATCGCAAGAAAATCGTGGTACTCACCGAAGCCCAGGCCCAGGCTGAGCGCGATCTGGTGTGTCTGGTCAAGCAGGCCGAGGCCGACAGCGCGGTCTCGGAGCACCGCGCCAGAGAGCTGGTGACGCTGGCCGAAGCTGATCTGAGCAAGGCCGAGCGCGAGTCCCAGGCCGCCATGAAACGCGCCGAAGGAATACGCGCCGAAAAAGCAGCGCCGGGACTTGCCGAAGCACAGGTGCGTATCCAGACCGCTGAGGCCGCCGAGCGCGAAGGCCTGACGGAGGCTCTGGTACTCAAGCAGCGCCTGTTGTCTCAGGCAGAAGGTGATCGGGCGATCGGCGAGTCCAAGGCAGAGATCCGCATGCAGATCGCTCAAGCCACCGAACGCGAAGGGTTGGCCGAAGCAGCCGTGCTCAGGCAGCGCCTGCTGTCCCAGGCCGAAGGCGACAAGGCTGTCGGCGAATCCAGAGCGGCCACCATCCACGAAGTCGGCGCTGCCGAAGCGCAAGTCTTGCAGAAGCGTTTCGAGGCCGAGGCGGCAGGGCTTACCGAAAAATTCGAGGCCATGCAGAAGCTCACCGGTGACGCCCGCGAGCATGAGGAATTCCGCCTCGCCCTGCAAAACCAGTTCGATATCACCCTGGCGAGCATTGCCGCCAACGAAAAAATCGCTGAGCAGCAGGCTCAGGTGCTGTCTTGTGCCATGAGCAAGGCCAGCATTCAATTCGTCGGCGGTGGCGACAACTCCGTGTTTGACGCCTTCGTGAAATCGCTTTCCGTCGGCAAGGCCATCGAAGGCTTGAACCAGAGCAGCCCGCTTGCCGCGCAGGTCATTCAGGCCGGGCTCGGCATGCTCTCCAGGGTCGCCGGCGACAAGGTCGTTGCACGTCAGCCGGAGTCACAGGCCCGTTAAGCAAGGTCGTCCAGGGCGGGACTGGTGCCGCGCCCTGGATTTCAATCCCTGATCATCTTGTCCGGACGCAAGCATGTCGAACGATTTACCTCAAGCCCCGGCCGTGGACAACGCCGTCGCCGAAGGCGGCGCTTATGAGGTGTTGCTCAAGCGTTTGAGGAACCTGGGCAGCCGCCTTTCCCTGAACATCGACAGTCTCAACGAACAACGGCTTGCGGAGTTCGGCGGCAGCCGCATGGAAGTCCTCGGACGGCTACGGGTCCGCACGGAGAATAACTGCCTGTCGCGGGACATCGTGCGGGTCGGCGAGTACCTGCTGTTCGGTTACAACGTGTTCCTCGGCCTAAAAGTCGAGACGCGTATCGCAGAGGTCTTCGGCCTCTTCCGGCTGGTTGAAGGCGACGACGGCTACGATGCTCAGGCGGTAGCCCTGGAAGGAAGCTGGCTCGACGATCCGGCTTTTCGCAAGGACTTCGAGGAACTCTATACCTACTACCGCGACGCACGACTGCTTGAACTGGCAGTGCATGACAACCTGTTGCTGGCCAGCTTTCAGGTAGGCGAGCGCATCGATGACATCCGAGTGTTTCGCTGGTCCCTTGCCGATGGCGGCGCCCGGGTTCGCTATATCGACAATCGGGGAGAGCGTGACATCGCTTCTGTCGCTCCTTATGACTTCGAATGGACGTCGGTCACCCGGGACATGATCGTCAGCGACCGTCATCCGCGCGTCAGTATTCTGGACAGCATCTATGTCCAGCTCGACGCTGGCGACCTGACGCTGAAGATCGAAAACAACACCGCTGCCGGAGAAGTGCTGTATCGACACGCATTGTTCGAAAAGAACCAGTCGCTGCCTGACCTGCAGATCGCCTATGCCAGGCTCGGCAACCTGATCCTGTTGAACATCCGTCCCTACAAGGAGGAGTCTCAGCACTACCTGGTCTACAACACGCTGCTGCGCACCATCGTCCGGATCGATGCCATCAGCCAGGCGTGCCAGCAACTTCCTGAAGACCACGGAATCGTGTTCCCCGGCGGTCTGTATCTGCAAAACGGCGAATACAGGACGTTCGACGCGTCCATGCAGCGAATGCAGTTCAAGCGCCGAATCCGCTCCCCCAACGGCGAGGATGTGTTGTACATCTTCTACGATGCGCTCGAAGGGCGTTCAGCGCTTTTCACCTACAACACGATCAGTCGGCAGTTGCAGACACCCTTGTTCGGCCACGGTTATGCCCGACTGGAAGACGGGCGCATGGTGATCTTCTCGGCGCAGGACCAGCCGACTCGCAACCATCCCATGCAAATCTGGCAGACGCCCTTCAACACTGACGAGCATGCTGCGCGGCAGCCAGCGAGCAACACGTTTCTGGGGCGGATCGGCAATGCCGAACTGGTCCGCGGGATATCCGGACTCTACGCTCTGGCAAGAGAAACCCAGGCCAGCGATCTGACGGCGGCGCGCTTTGCCCTGCTGACGCCGCAGGTCAGCAGCCTGCTGGACACCTATCACTGGCTGGCGCACGAATCTACGGCGCAGACAGCCGCTCTATTGCGCGATATCGGCCAGACCGGTGAATCCATCGCCGACGAGTTCGAGAAGGTCGAGCATGTCCGCCGCCGTTCCGCCCAATTGCTGGAGCAGGCCCGGAGCCGCCACGCAGCGCTGTCCGACCAGCTGCGCAGGCCGGTCCGGGACGATATCCAGGCGTTCGTCGACCAGCTCAACGCCATTACCGGGTTGCGCGGTCATTTGCTGACGATCCGCGAACAACGCTACATCGACGTGGCGGCCGTCGATGCGCTGGAGCAAAGCCTGAACGACCCGTTCGAGCGTATCGCCGGCGATGCTGCGCAGTTCATGGAACAGCCGGAAGCGTTGCTGCCCTATAGCCAGCGCATCGAAGCGCTGAGCGCACAGGTTCAGGCGGCCGCTACTGCGTTCGACCTGGTGCAACCCGAGGCGGGGCTGGCTGATATGGCTGCGAGTCTGGACGTGCTGTCGGGTCTCGCCAATGCCTTGGGTATCGATGATGCCACCCGCCGTACTCGTGTCATCGAGGCCATTTCCCAGGTCTATGCCCTGTTGAACCAGGTGACGGCGCAGGCCAAGGCGCATCGCAAGGCGATGACCGCGTCGGAATCCATGGCGGAGTTTGCCGCGCAATTCCAGCTGTTCACCCAGGGCATCACCCACGCTCTGGGACTGGCGAGCACGCCACAGGCGTGTGACGAGCAGTTATCGAAGCTCTTGATTCAGGTGGAAGATCTGGAAAGCCGCTTCGGCGAGCATCAGTCATTCCTGGATGACATCATGCTCAAGCGCGAAGAGCTCGTGGAAGCCTTCGAGCAACACCGACAGACGCTGCTCGATACCCTGCAGCGCCAGATGCAGGCGCTGCAGGATGCGGCTAATCGAATCCTCGCCAGCCTGCCACGGCGCATGGCCGGTTTTACAGGCGCGGAACAGCTCAATGCCTTTTTCGCCGCCGATCCTCAGGTTCTCAAGTTCCGCGAGCTGGCCTTACGCCTGCGGGATCTGGGCGACAGTGTAAAGGCCGATGACCTCGACGCACGCCTCAAGGCACTGCGCGATCAGGCGTTCAGGGCGCAACGGGACAAAACCGACCTGTTCGACAGCAGCGGCAAGCTGTTGAAACTCGGGCCGCGTCATTCCTTCAGCATCAATGCGCAGGCGCTGGACCTGACCCTGGTTCCGCGCGATGACCAGCTTTGGCTGCACATCACCGGCACCGAGTTTTTCGAGCGCCTCACGGATGATGCCGTGCCTGCCATGCGGCGTTGTTTTCAGACCGGCCTCGAATCGGAGTCGGACACGCTGTACCGAGGCGAATACCTTGCCTGGCAAGTGCTGGAGGCGGGTGGCGAGCTTTCGCAGATGGACCGGAACGCTTTGGAGCGGCATATCCGCAATTTCTGCACGCCGCTCTACAAGGAGGGCTACGAGAAAGGTGTCCACGACCATGATGCGGCCTTGATTCTAGAGCAACTGATGCCGTGCATGACCGCAGCCGGTTTATTGCGCTTCAGCCCGCAGGCCCGTGCCTTGGCCCTGATCGCGTGGTATCTGCCCGGAGCATTCGAAACGCAAATGGCCAGCTGGCCGCGGCAGGTGCGGTCCGCCGACGCTGTCCGGCGACTGTTCAACCATGATGAAGCGATGACGGCGATGCGTAACGACATTGCTCTTGCCCTTGAAAACTACGCAGCCAGCGTGAAGTTTCCGGCGTCATCGCAAACGCTGTGCGAAAGCGCCGATTACCTGTTGTCGGTCCTGTCCCAGGAGCATGTCGCGTTCGAGGCCAGTGGGCATGCCTGGACGATTGTCGGGGAACTCGACCGGCGGCTGGATGCCGAGGGTTGCGGTGACTCACTGAGCGATGTCGTGCGGTCGATGACGGGCGACCTGTTCGGTCAGTGGACGGTGACCGGCCACTGGGTTGCAGGCCTGTGCCTGAACCTTGAACAAGGCACGCTCGCGCACTATGCACCCGAAGCCGTGGCGCTGTTGCTGCTGCGCATGGCCGGCAAACCCGCCCTGCGGATCAGGCCTGCTGTGCTGACTTTCCAAGTCGATGGGTTGCTGGGTGAGCATCCGACGATCCGCGAGGGCACGCTGCCCCTCACGCTGGACGATTTCTTCACTCGCCTGCGTGAGCATCGTGAGGTGTTCGTGCCTCAGCTGCATGCGTATCAGGCCTTTCGCCAGTCGACCCTTCAGCGAGAGCGCCAGACGCTGCGCATTGCCGATTTTCAATCGCGCCCGCTGGCTTCGTTCGTCCGCAACCGGCTGATCGATTCGGTCTACCTGCCCCTGATTGCCGACAATCTCGCCAAGCAGATAGGCGCGGCGGGGGAGAGCAAACGCAGCGACCTGATGGGGCTGCTGATGCTGATCTCGCCGCCGGGCTACGGCAAGACCACGCTGATCGAATACATCGCGTTCCAACTGGGCATGGCGTTCGTCAAGATAAACGGCCCTGCGCTCGGCCACGGCGTGACCTCCCTTGATCCGGCTCAAGCGCCGGACGGCCCCTCGCGCATGGAGCTTGAGAAACTCAATCTGGCTCTGGAGATGGCCAGCAACGTCTGCCTGCTGATCGATGATATCCAGCACCTGTCCCCCGGTTTCCTGCAGAAGTTCATCAGCCTCTGTGACGGTTCCCGGCGAATCGAAAACGTCTGGAAAGGGCAGTCCAAAACATGTGATCTGCGCGGCAGGAAATTCTGGATGGTGATGGCCGGCAACCCCTACACCGAGTCTGGCGAGGTCTTCAGGATTCCTGACATGCTGGTCAACCGGGCGGATGTCTACAACCTGGGCGAGGTCACGGGCGGCAATTCCCAGGCTTTTGCCTTGAGCTACATCGAGAACTGCATGACGTCCAACCCGACGCTGGCGCCGCTCGCCAACCGCGACGTCCGGGATCTCCATCAGCTCGTCGAGTACGCCGAAGGCCGTGCTTTGAGCAGCACCGATCTAAGCCATGACTACAGTCGTTCAGAAATCACCGAGCTGACCGAGACGCTGCGTCGGCTGATGACCGTGCGCGACATCCTGCTCAAGGTGAACGCGGCGTACATCGACAGCGCGGCGCAAGCCGACGAGTACCGCACCGAACCGCCGTTTCGCTTGCAGGGCAGTTACCGCAACATGAACAAGCTCGCCGAACGGGTCTGCGCGGTCATGAATGAGGCCGAGATCGATCAGCTCGTCACGGACCACTATCGGGGCGAATCGCAATTGTTGACCCACGGCGCCGAAGAGAACCTGCTCAAGCTCGCCGAGCTGCGTGGACAGTTGAGCGCTGAGCAAGCCAGGCGCTGGGCAGAGATCAAGAAAGCGTTCGTGCGCAACAAGGCCATGGGCGGCGCGGACCAGGACGTGGGCAACCGCATCGTTGCCCAGCTTGGCGACGCAGTCGAAGGCATCCGGGCGATTGCTGACGCGCAGGGCAAAGTCCGTTCTCCTGCGATGCAGTGATAAGCGTCAAACGGTATCAGGCCAGATGCAGATGGTTGTCCCAGAATCCGCTTGGCAGATCCAACGGCCTGGCCAGCAGTTCAGGCTTGCGGCAATCATAGAAGCGGCAGCGGCCCTGGCCTGAGGTCACCACGAAGCCATCGGCCACGGCGCCGACGCCTGCACAGTCGGGCAGTGGCGCGTCCAGTTTCAGTGCGCCGCTGTCCAGATCCCAGATGAAAAACCGGTTGCCGCGCGGGGCCGTCAACGCAACCAGGCGCAGGTCGTCATGAACCGCGACGCTGGCGGTGTAGTGGGCCATGGCTCCGAGCTGTTCTGGCGCAATAGGGAACGCGGCGAAGGGTTTGCCCGGACGCTTGATCGCCAGCAGTTCGGCGGATTCATGGGAATCCCCCATGAACTGCTGTCCCGCGACAATCGTGCCGTCGCCAGCAATCGCCAGATGGCGCACGCTGTTCATCTGTTGGGAAAGCGTCTCCTTGCTGAGCAATGTGCCGTCACGCTGCATCAGCACAAGGCTCGGCTCCATGGCGTCGAGGTTCATCTCGACCCGGCTATCGGCCTCGGTACGGATGCCGCCGTTGGCCACCACCAGCGTTTCACCGTCCGGCATCCACGAGACCTGATGCGGGCCGACTCCATGAGTCGGGATCTCGCCGGCATGCTCCAGACGTTGGCCGACGAATCGATACACACCCAGCAACCCGCGCCCCGGTTCGGTGGTGTCGTTTTCAGTGGCATACAACCACTCGCCATCACGATGAATGACGGCATGACCGTAGAAATGCCGGTTTGGTCGGGACGTGATGGTTTGCAGCAGGCGGCCGTCCTTCAGGTCGATCAGATAGCTCTCGGTGCCCGGCCTGCGGGCGATGAACACCGCTAGCGCGAGTGTCGGATGATTAATGATGTCGTGACAGCGCTGGCCGACCTCGGTGGCGAACACCTGTGTGCCGTCGAGCCGATAGCCGACCGCGTAGTGCCGGCCGTTGGCGTCGTCACGGGCCGACAGCAGCAGCGGGCTTTTGTCCTTGTGGCGGAAAAGCGTCCAGCCGCCCAGCGTGCAGGCGCTGAGCAACAGGCTACCGATGGTCAGGACCTGGCGTCGCAACATCATCTCAGTTACTCCTGATCAGTCGCCGTCGTGGGCGTTGAAGCCGAGCTGAATACCCAGCGCTTTGGCCAGTTCGCCTTCATGCAGGCGATGAACCACGTTCAGGCTGTCGTAAAAGCTGTTGAGTTGTTGGCGGCCTGTCTCGGTCGCCAGCAGGTCGGCCAGCGGCGGCTGAAGCTGCGCCAGCAGCTTGCGGCTGGCAGCGTAGGCGGTGTCGATTTTGTCCGCCAGCGGTTTCTGCTCGGCGGGCAGCAAGCCGCGCAGACCCTTGTTATCCACACCGGCCCATAGGGTTTCAGCGCTGACCAGACTCGCTTCCAGGCTGCTCAGGGACGCTTTGCTACGCCACGCGTCGGCCTGGAATGGTTGCGGCTGCCCCTTGGTCTGACGACCCAGCGGCGTGCCGAGTTTTTTCTTCAGTGCGTCCAGCGCGGTGACCTGAACGCGTAGTAGTTCGGCGATGGCTTCGTGGGAATCGGCGTAGCGCTGATTGGGAAACTTGCTCAACTGGGCGAGCATGCCATCGTTGCTGTTCCAGCGGCTGAGGATGTCTTCAGCCAGCATTTTCTGGTACTCGCCGATGGCCATCAATAACGGGCAATAACGGGCTTTCTGCTCGGCGTTGGCCATGTCGATACCGGCGTCGAACAGGATGTACTCGTAGGCGGAAAGGCCCTGCACCACGACACTGGCCTTGGACAGCGCTTCGGCGGTGATCTGTGGCTGGGCGGTTACCAGCTGCTCGACCTGGCGACCCACGAGGTTTTTCTTGTCCGGCCAGAACTGCACCTGCCAGGCGCGATTGCCCTCGGCCAGCGGTCCGATCAACAGGGGCTGCAATTGGGCCCAGGTCTTCTGCGCCTTGAGGAAGTCGGCACGGGCGCTCTCCAGATCGGTCTTGCCCTGACAGAACGCCAAAGCGCTGCTCGCCAGTTGGCGGTCTGCTTCTACCCAACGGCTGTAGGTCGGCAGGATGACGCGCTCGGCGATGGCCGCAGAGGTGACCGCCTGAGGATCCGACGGTGCGCAGGCGCCCAGGGCCAGAGCCGCGAGGCTGGTGAACAACAACTTGGGTCGGAACATGTCCGGCTCCTTAGATCTGAAGAGAAGAAATTATAATGAGTTCAGGAATGCCAACAGCGCCGCGCGCTGTTCGGCATCGTAAGCCAGAACCTGACGCTGCGCCGCCTGCGCTTCACCACCGTGCCAGAGGATCGCCTCCAGCAGATTGCGGGCGCGCCCGTCATGCAGGAACTGGGTATGGCCGCTGACCGTGGCGGTCAGGCCAATGCCCCACAGTGGCGGCGTGCGCCATTCGCGGCCATTGGCCTGGAATTCGGTGCGGTTGTCGGCCAGGCCTTCACCCATGTCATGCAGCAGCAGATCGCTATAGGGACGGATCACCTGATTGGCCAGTTCCGGCTCGGCCGCGTCGGCGCGGGTGGTGAATTTCGGTGTATGGCACTGTTGGCAGCCAGCCTGGAAAAACAGCCCCTTGCCAGCCAGCACCTGTGGGTCGTCGACATCACGGCGCGCCGGGACGCCCAGGTTGCGGGTGTAGAACTCCACCAGACGCAAAATGTTGTCGCTGACCTCCGGCTCGCCGTCCGGGCCATTGCCGTTCGGGGCCGCGAGGCAGTCGGTCTGCGCCGGTGTGCAATCGTCGAAAGGTCGCAGGCGGGTAGTCAACCCCATGTCGCCGGTGAAAGCGTGCACGTTCTGCTGATTGAGGTTGGGTTGGCCGGCCTTCCAGCCGAAGCGGCCCAGTACCACCTTCTGCTGCACATCGTCCCACACCCAGTTCGGGCGCCCGGAAATACCGGTGCCGGCTTTGTCGTCCGGATCGGCGTTGGCGAGGATCGCGGCATCCGGAATCGCCTCCAGCAACCCCAGCCCGATCATCGGCGGTGCGATCCTGGACGAGACTCGGGTTTCGGGATGCATAAGGCCGTAACTCAACTGGGTAATGCGCAAGGTGGGACGACGCAGCTCAACCGTGGTGCCATCCCTGAACCGCACCGTAAGAGGATCGTATTCGACCCGCACCTTGCCTTCCGGAGCGACACCCGGCACGGCCATGTCCTGCAACTGCACGCCATAAGTGGGTTCGATCCGCACGCCACCGCGTTTGATCAGCTCGGCCGCGGACGCATGATCCGGAAGCGACAGCCTGACCAGCATCGACACGGCATTGGTGGCACCGGCTTCAGGGGGATGCCCGCGACCGTCCTTGATGTGGCAGTTCTGGCAGGCATTGGTATTGAACAGCGGGCCAAGCCCGTCGCGAGCGGTCGTGGTCGACGGCGCTATCACCCAGGGGCTGCGGAAGAAACTGTTGCCGACACTGAAATCCAGACGTCGCACCGCAGACAGGTTGGCCGAGGGCATGGAGAACGCATTCTGATCGCTCTTACGAACCGTCGCAGCACCGCCCGACAACGCCTCCCCAGGCTCCGCCTCCGTGAACCGCGGAGCATCATCACACCCGCTCAGGACCAGGGTCGCGAGCAAGGCAATGACTGGGTGATACCGCGTACTCATACACATCCTGCGTCGAAGCAAAAAATGGGGCGAGCAAGCTTATCAGCCTCAAAAGGAATGAATAAGAGGGATTATCGTTTACAGGTGGTCCTGCAATCTGTTGTTACGAAATTACGTGATTGAGCCCACCTCGAGCATTGGCACCTCGAGCCTTCCGATGTTTCTCGCGAAACGATTTACTAGCTTTTACCAGTTCATCGCTTGGAGTTTTCCATTGGCGGGCAGGTAAAGGAGCTGACCATTCGTGAACAGCACGGGGCAGACTTTTAAGTGAGATTTTTTCCACCCATCTCGCAAGATACATCGGCAGGGTCCACCCTTCGAGAGCACCAGGGAGTGCTACATGAATAATATAATCCACCCTGTCGAGTTTATTGCGCAAAGTTATGTTCTTGCGTTTATGCTCCTCAACGGGGTCGAAAGCGGGCAATTGCTCGTCTTCCCGCTCCATGAAACGTCGAATAGACTCCCAGCAGCTGACCGCAGATGAACAAGACACCATCTCGATGCTGTGCCATACCTTAGTGGAGTCGGGTTTCTCAGAAAACCCGAGTTTCAACTCCTTCCACGCGTAGGGTGGAGAGCCGGGCTCAGTTTGATATACGCCAGCGCTGACTTTCTCCCATGGCACGTAAAGTGGACGGCAGCCACGTTCGGAAACGTAAACCACCTCCCGACGCTGGCGATTGAATCGAATGGGCGGATATTTAAAGTTTTGCCATGCAGCCCGCAGTGTTATTAATAGTATGCAGAGTAATCCAGGTGTCAGACTGAGCCAAAACCAAGGCCTATTGAAAATTCTGAAGAGATGCTTCGATAAGGTGTCGTCGTGATGATAGAGATCTTTGAATAGCCAGGTAAATACAATCAAGCTGAAAATGTTTGATAGTATGAATGCGACTTGCAGTGTCTCAACTATAGACCAGATTTCTTTTTCTGGTTTTTTAACTGCTATGTCGATAAATATATCATTAGCCTGTATGCAGAGTGTGTTCAGTATGCCTGAAGGTGCTCCGGTAGGCACTGGGAGCGGGGCGAGCTTTATAGGTTTGGTGTGGAGCACGCTTGATTATTCCCTGACGATAAGAGTCTTTAACTGAGTATTTGGGTTCGTGAGTGGACGGGGATTAGCGAGGTGGCTCAGTTCTCCTTTCCTTGAAATACTGGAACAGGTCGACCCCCTTTCTGAAGCTACGCCTTACCACCTTGCTTTCTTCAAGTAACTCGGCGCTTGGCTTTGCCCACTGTTCAGGCGGTAGTGGTTTCGACCATTCGCGAACCGCCTTTGGAAAGCCGGTCCTGGGCAAGCGCTCAACCCATTCGGCAATGTGATTGGGCAGCGTCCAGCCGCTGCAGAACTGAATCAGCAGAAACCCGCAGACGTAACGGATGTACGAGTGCCGCTCGCGATAATTGCGACGGCACGCATGAAAGTAAGCCACCGTGCCTTCTTCGGGCATGCCGGCCATGAAGGGAACGGGAAGGGCGGTGGGGCCTTCTTCCATGTACACGCGGATCGCTTCCCACTCGCTGACGGCAGATTCCAAGGTGGGCGATGGCACCTGTAGCCACAACAGTCGATCTTCTAAACCTGCATGTAGCCCTATTTTGAGAGCAAAGCTGTTCTGAGTGCCGTACTCGGTGATGGTCGTGCTAGTGGAGACGCAAGCAATTACATCTTCCCAAGGAACAATTCGTGGGGTGTCTCCGCGTTTGACCATGTAAGCTACTTCCCGGCGTTGGCGGTTGAAGCGAACTGGAGCAAGTTTACTAATAATATAAATAGCCTTCAGAAGCGAGTAGGTGTAATAGGATCCAAGAACAGTTACGACAATCCACAATAACCAGTTGGAAACTACGAATGGAATCGCTGTTTCGAAAACAGGTTTCCCGGTTGTGAAGTAGTCATCAAGTCCTATTCCAATGCCAACAATTGCACTGAATAGTATCAATCCCATGAGCCAGCCGATGTAACATCGTGCTGCGAACTCAAGTGAGAACACCGTTGGAACGAAATCCCAATAAATTTCGTTAGCCGTACAATCAAGGCGGTTGCTGCTGAAGGCCGCGACGCCCGTTGGTATAGGTCTGGGGGCTAGATAGAACGTCACCATGTCGGGCTTGGATTCAAGGTCACCAGCGCGGGGAGGCCAATTCAGGTTGCATGAGCTCATTGAAAGCTATCCTTCGTAATGGGCAATAGTGGAATAGAGTTCAAGCTTTCAGGAAGCGGAAACGACGGACGTATGGGGTTGCTGATGAGGTCTTGCGCCAAAGATATCCGATAATAGAGATGGCCTTGGTCCGCCTTCAAATGTTGGTGAGCTATTGAAGGTTTCGCAGCCAGTCTTAAATGAAGAATGTTGTGATGGCCTTGCCAATCCGGAGCGATCTTCAGCTCAATCGTCAGCGGAGCTGTGGCAGCTATCGAGATCAAACCGCTCAGAGCTTCAGTGACGTCTTTTTTGACATCTGCGTTATGCCAGATAGCGGCCCATAGTAAAGAATTTTCCTCGAGCATCGCTGCCGTTATGCCCGGGAGCACGAGATGGAGACTACGAACGGGTTCACTTAAAACGGTTTGTCGATGGGTTCCCCTATCCACAACAGTCGGCACTAGTGTGGCCTCAGCGAGCCTTTGGGCGTGAGTGCTCCAATCCCATCCCTGAGCTTCCAAGCCCCAGACACAACAGAGCAACCAACGTTGTTGGTCATCGAGAGATGAATAGTTGTAGAGCGCCTCGCCGCCCAACTGTAATGCGGTGAAGGCAAGGCTTATTGGTGTAAGGCGAGCTGAAAAAGCCAGAAATCGCGCCCCGCGGGTTGTCCAGGCGTAACTGGCGACACGAGCTTTCATCCAGTCTGATGCACCCCTAATCTCTCGGATGAGCCCTATCACCTCACTTCCCGCTTTGAAGGCTTGGACTGTCGCGATGGTAAGTGTTCCTGTGTCACCGGTAAGTCCCATAAACGCACCGGCTTTTTCACCGGAAGTCCCACTGATAAATGCTTCCTGCCATTTGCTCCAATTGGCCACGGATGTTCCTGCTGCGCCGACTAGTGATAGCGCTGACACGAACCCCCCTAGCGCTAACCCTATTTGCCCGATACGGAGTTGGAATAATCTGCCTGACTTCCCGCTTGTGCTAGCAATTGTGGCCTGGAGCGCTTCGTTAGTAATGCTTATGGCTACTGACTGACATACAGATAACAAAGCGGAAGTCACGGATGCAATCGCGCCGAAGATCACGACCCGCTCTTTGACGCTCCGATCAGACTGTTGCCAAGCCGCCCGGGCATCAATTAGATTTCCGGCCATTAATCCGGTAACAAGCAACGGCATCAACCCTGCTTTAAACCCCGCCATCCGGCTTCCCGCCGTGTCATACCCCTTCGATAACCCCGCCTTGAACCGCCGAATTTCATCATCAAAAGCCGCCTGCTGTGGCGGAGTCAGATTTAGTCTTACCCCGATAAACCCCGCAGGACTGTTACTGGTGGGCGTGATTCCCGCTTCCAGTTGTCGCCTCAGCGCCGCACGGTCATTGCGCGCGTTTAGTAGCATCTGATTGATGGCCTGCTTCTCGTACATCAGATCCTGACGCTGCTGCGGGCTGTGCCCATGTCTTCTGAGCTGTTTGGTCAGTTGGTCACGATCGCGAATCAACTGGTCTTCCTTGCCGAGCAATTGATTGAAGCGCGCCAGTAGGGTTTTGAAGTTCTCCACGTCAGTCTGATTGGCGATGCTCAGGGTCGCGCCTTCCACCTGCAGTGCGGACAGCATGCCGAGTCGTTGAGCGCGGTTGGTGAAGGTGCTGAACGTATCAAGGTGCCGTCGCAGCTGCGGCGTATTGAGCAACTGCTGCATTTTCGCGAGCCAGTTGTCCATATCCAAAGCGACTGACGGAATGTAAGTCGCATTCACCGCCTGATGCGCAGCTTGGGCTTCAGGCGTCAGGTTGAGGCCGTTGGTCCAGTGGTTGCCCATAATGTGAATGACTTCGTTGATGCGTTGTTGTGTCTCGGCCAAGGCTTTTGGGAAGTTCGTGAAGTCATCGAGCCACTTGATGAGGTCGCCGCTCTTGCTCTGTAGGAAACTCAGGTTCAGGCGGCCATAGAACACCGGCAGGATGAAGTGCGGGTTATTGTGGAAATACCTGCCTAGTCGCTCCATGCAGGCTTCGGTGCGAGCGATGTCACGGGTGCAGTTGAATTCCATCGCCAGCGCATTCTTTAGCTGGTCCGGATGTTCCGGGTCGAAATACCAGGCACTACGATGAAACTCCCCTTGCTCGAACAGGCTGATGCGATCTTCGGTAATCGCATCCAGACGCGCGGTCCAGCGTTTGAGATGTAAACGTTCCCGGCTCAGATAACGCTGCATTTCTTCCACGCGGACCAAGTCGTGGATACCGCGAGACCCCAGCCCCACGCCTTCCAGAGCGCCGGTGCTGCGCTTCTCCAGCGCTTCGATGTCATCTTCCAATTCGTCGTGCAGCGGTTTGCCCAGCGCTTCGATCATCTGGGCTTTGCGGCGCTCCATTTCCTGTCTGGCACCCTTGGTTGCCGGGCTTTCTTCATAGCTGTCGCTGGGGAGCGGTTGAGGCTGGCCGGGAACCGGAATGACCGGCACTGGGCCTTGGTTGCGATGGAGTCGCCACGTATTACGCGCGTCGACATAATCGTAAATCCAGGTGCGCTGCTCAGGCGTGGTTTTTTCGACCAGCTTCGACTCCCCGTTTTGCTGTCTCGTAGTATGGTCACCCACCTTGATCAAGGTATCGATGTAGCTGGCAATGGGGTAGCGAAGGTCGTTGTCGGTGCGATTGCGCCATTGCTCGATCCAGGTCACAACCCGATCCTGCTCTTCAGCCAGGTCCCGCAAGATGCCGATACTGTCTTGTACGACCAGGTAGAGATGGTTTTTCTCGTAGAAGGGGTTGATCGCGTTCTTCAACTCTCCAATATGCGCCTCGCGGAACAGCGGCTGGTCCTCCCAGATGTAGTCCTGCTGTTCTTCCTCGGGAATATCGGGCGAAGGGCACGTGGCCGCCGGTTGCTCTGCCAGCTCGGCCAGTTGTTCCAGCACTTGCTTTTCAACCCGCAGATGCACGCCGCCGGTCTGACAGTGCGGTTCGGCGAGGCTTACATGTTGCATGAAGTGGGCCCGGTCGGCGGCACTGCCCAACACGTGGGAGCATTTTGCGGCGGTCCATTGCAGCTCTGCATACGCTATGTACAGCACGCTTTCCCGAGGAAATATCAGTGCCGTTTCGCCTGTGGAAGTTTGCCGTACGTCTTGATTGACCTCCCGGTCCTGCCACAGCAGCTTGACCGGCACGCCGTTCTGAATCCGGTATTCATGCAAATAGCCGGAGGTTTCGTCGATGACATACAGATAGCCGTCGCGCAGCAAACGCAGGCCGATCGGCCGTTGCAGCTGTTCGTAAATCTCAGAGTCGGTCGGGCTGCTCAAACGCTCGACGCGGCCGTAACGAAGCGGCAGCAGCTGAACCTTGTCGCCCATCAACGGACAGGTCGACAGGCTGTCCTGTGCATCGTCGTGGCCTTGGGCTGTGGCTTCCCAGTGGGCTTTCTCGATGGGCGATAACGTCTTGCGACTCATGACTGGGCTCCGTTTTGCGCGCGGTCTCGCTCCACCACCAGCCAGTTAGCCTGCTTGATGCGTTGCGAGGGCGTCAGGCCTGACTTGTTCCGGATGACTTCAACTATCTCGGGATGGGCGCCGGGTGGCTGGGTGGAAAGGAAGTGGCTGGTATTGGCGTAATGGAAGATGTCAGCCTTGGTTCGGAAACCCGCTTCGTAAGCATGGCGCGCCAACTCGTAAAGCCGTTCAAAGCGCTCCTTTGGACTTGCGCACGGCAGATAGTCGGGAAAGAACCGGGCCATGTGTTTGTCGAGATCGATCACATTCAGCCGAAATGAGACTTCATCCAGCGCCTCGATCTGCGTTTCAGTGAGGCGGTACAGAACCTTTGGATCGTGAGCAATGACTGCGCCTTGCCGAACGTGGCGTATCCAGGTCTCAGTCACGACTTCTGCGGCGTAGATCTCATCGATCGGGCCGAACAGGCGGTTATCGGTGTGCGCCGGATATAGCCCGAACAGCGCATTGGCAGTTGCAGGATCGGAGAGGTTAAGAAGTACCGCTTTGCCGACGGGTTGGTCCACCGTCACCAGCCAGCGCAGATGCGCGAGGACGGTAGGGTGATCGGCCTCGCTGAAAAGCAGCAACCCCCATTCAAGGTGAGCATTTTCCAGAAAAGGTGTGTAGACCGGGTCGCGCCGCCCCTTGATCTGGACCAGCACCGGGGACTTCTCCAGAAGCCCGCTGAATCGTGTCTGTAAAAACAGCGGCTTGTATACCGGGCTGGGATTCCAGCTCAGTATCCGTCTCATTGGGTGGGCAAGGGTGACGCCGTTGAACAGCAGGTAGGCGTTTTTCGACCACGGTAGGTTATCGGGGCCGTTGGCAAGCTTGGTCATGGATGCGCCGTCAGGAGGACAAGGCGCAGATACTCAAGGTCGCACGATGAGCGATCAATACGTGATAGGGGGTTTCAGAAAAGCCCTACGTGGCGCGCTGAAAGATCACTCCTTCGTAAGTTCCAGCCATAAAAAATGCCGGTCAGTTCGCACCGACCGGCATTTCATTCAGCACCCAACCGCGTTGATCAGAAATCGTGATCGGCGTTGTCCGGGTTCAGGTCGGTGATGCCCAGCTTGCCGGCAGCCTGCTCGATGGCGCTGGTCTGCTTGACCAGTGCGGCGATGGCGTCTTGAACCACCTGGTTGCCTGCGGTGTTGCCGGCGGCGATCAGTTGGTCGAAGTGTTCGCCTTTCTGAGCGCGGTCTACCAGAACCTGCAGTTTGGCCTGGGTGTTGTCCAGATCGGCGCGCAGGGCGGCGTCGGCAGCCGGGTCGGCCTTGGCGACCAGCGAAGAGAGGCTTGGGCCATTGATCTTGCTGCCGTCGGTGCGGGTGTATTCGCCCAGGTAGACGTTGCGGATGCCTTTGCCGTTGTAGAAGTGCGAGTTATGAGTGTTGTCGCTGAAGCAGTCGTGCTCGTCTTCGCTGGAGTTGGCTTCCAGCGCGACCTTCATGCGCTCGCCTGCCAGTTCGCCCAAGGACAGGCTGCCCATGCCGAACAGCATCTTGCGCAGACCGTTTTCGCCTGAATCCGCTTCCAGGGTGGCGCGATAGTTGTCGGCCACGCCGGCTTTCCAGTCGCCGGACATTTCTTCCAGGTCGCTGACCAGCAGTTCGGTTACGGCCTTGAGATAGGCGCGGCGGCGATCATTGTGGCCGCCGGTGGCGCCGGCGCCTTCGAGGTAGTCACTGGCCGGGCGTGCACCGGCACCGGCGTTGTTGCCGTTGAGGTCCTGGCCCCACAGCAGGAATTCGATGGCGTGGTAGCCAGTAGCGACGTTCGCCTCCGAACCGCCCAGTTCATTCAGCGCGGCAAGGGCTTGAGGCGTGATTTCCTTGATGTCGACCTTGTCTTCGCCGACCTGGATTTCGGTATTGGCAATGATGTTGGCGGTGGCGCCCGGGTTGCCCAGGGCGTGCTGGTAATCCTTGGCGACGTAATCGATCAGGCCTTCGTCCAGAGGCCAGGCGTTAACCTGGCCTTCCCAGTCATCGATATTGGTATTGCCGAAGCGGAATACTTCGCTTTGCATGTACGGAACCCGTGCCGCCAGCCAGGCTTCGCGGGCGGCCTTGAGGGTTTCATCGTTCGGCTTGGCGAGGAAGGCGTCGATTGCGGTGCTCAGTTGCCTGGCGCCGTTTTCGGCATCTTCGAAGACCGCTGCCACGAGGGTGGCGTAGTTGGCGACCACAGCCTTGGCATCCGCGTCGTTGGCTTGAGGTGCAGCGGCGGCGGTTGGCGCGGCAGGTACCGCCGGGGCAGCGGCAGGTGCAGGCGCGGGGGCTGCAGCTTTGTCCTTTTCCTCGCCACAACCGGCGAGAGAGATAGCGATGGCCAGCAGACTTGCGGTTGCCAGAGGCATACGAATCATGACGAAATCCTGCGTCTAAAAAAGGAGGAGGCGACACGCGCCCAAAAAAGCTGCGACATAATGCGAAAGATTTGCATTCGGTGTAAAGGCGTAAGGCCGGTGAAGTCGCGTATGGACGCGGCGGTCTTGTAACAGTCGGTTACAGACCGCTGTGGGCGTGTCGAAAGGGGAGCTGCCGTCAGGAAACGGCGGTGTCGCTGTGCTGGTTCTGCTTCAGATAGGCCAGCAGTTCGCGGGAGGGCAGCGGCTTACTGTAGAGGTAGCCCTGACCTTCGTGACAACCCTCGCCGATGACATACGCTTCCTGAGCCAGGGTTTCCACGCCCTCGGCGATCACCTGCATGCCGAGGCTTTTGCCCAGCTGAATGATGGCGCGCACGATGGTCGCATCATCCTGATCTTCGATCAGATCCTGCACGAAGCTCTTGTCGATCTTGATCTTGTCCAGCGGCAGGCTTTTGAGGTAGCTCAACGATGAGTAGCCGGTGCCGAAATCATCGATGGCGATCAGTGCACCGGAGCGCCGCAGGCTCAGCAAATGCTGGGCAGCAGTGGTGATGTCTTCCATCAGGCCGGTTTCGGTGACTTCCAGCTCCAGGCTGCGCGGCGGCAGGCGGTAGATCTGCAACAGGTTGTTGACCACCCGCGGCAATTCCGAGTGGTGCAGTTGCACGGTGGACAGGTTCACCGCCATGCGCAGCTCGGTGAAGCCCTGATCGTGCCATTCGCGCAGTTGCCGACACGCCTGGTCGAGCACCCATTCGCCGATGGCGATGATGCTGCCGTTCTGTTCCGCCAGAGGAATGAACGTATCCGGCGGGACGAAGCCGTGTTCAGGGTGTTGCCAGCGAATCAGTGCCTCAACGCCCACCACGCGATGGTCGCGATAGCTGATCTGCGGCTGGTACACCAGGTGCAGCTGATTACGAGGCAACGCCTCGCGAAGGTCTTTCTCCAGCTCCCGACGCCTGCGCATCTCACTGTCGACGCTGGCGATATAGAACTGGTAACGATTTCGCGACCGGCTCTTGGCCAGAGTCATGGTCTGTTCGGCTTTCTGCAGCAACTTCTCGGTGCTGTCGCCGTCTTCCGGGAACAGTGTGATGCCGATGGTGGCGCGCAGGTGGATTCGCTCCTCACCCAGCACGAAGGGCGCCTCCAGTTCATCGAGGATCTTCTGCGCCAGTTCCGCCGCTTCATAGGGTTGCTCGATGCCGGGCTGGACCAGCGCGAACTGGTCGCCGCCCAGTCGTGCCAGTGCACCGAGTCGCCCGCTGTGCGCGCGCAGCCGTTCGGCCAGGGCCAGCAGCAGCCGGTCGCCGGACTGATAACTGAATTGCTCGTTGATGCCCTTGAAATCGTCCAGCCCCAGGCACAGCACGGCGACCCGCCGTTGCGCCCGGCCAGCGTCCTGCAGGATGTTGTCCAGTTCGGTCTGCAGACGCAGCCGATTGGGCAGGCCGGTAAGGAAGTCACAATGCGCCAGGCGCTCCAGGCTGTTTTCGGCTTCGTGGCGCAGGTTCGCGTTGCGCTCGATGGAAGCCAGCAACTGGTTGGCGGTATTGACCCAGATACCCAGTTCGTTCTTTTCATGCCCCTTGAGCAGCGGCATGAGGTGTTCGCTGGGCCGGTCAGGGTTGATGTTGGTCAGGTGTTCGATGATTTTCGACAGCGGCTTGGTCAGCAGCCAGTGATAGATCAGATACAGCACCAGGCCCATGACCAGGGCGCGCAACACGCCGGAGATGAAAATGATCACTGCATTGATCAGGAAACCCTGACCGTAGGAGGCTGTGTCCAGGGTGATGCGCAGGTCGCCGTAGTATTCGTTGAAGGGGGTGCGCCCGACCAGTTGAGTGGTGAAGCTGCGCTCCTGACCAAGAATGAGGTCCGTCAACCAGCGCGAGGACGTCTCGGTAAGCGGTCGTTCCTTTTCCGCCAGCAGGGTTTCGTTCGGGTGACCGATGGACGCCATGCGCACGGCCTTGTCCTGAAACAAACCTTCGATGACCTGCATGCCCATTTCGCGATCCAGGCTGTAGACGGCCTGGGTGGAAGGGTCGCGGAACATGTCGAGGATGCGCTCGGCGTCGCCGGCGACCGCCTGGCGTGTCTTGTAGCCATCGAAGACGATCTGCGCGCAGCTGAGCACGACGCCCACCAGGAATGCCGACAGCAGCACTACCCGCAGCAACTTCATGGACAGACTGTTCTTGAGCTCCAGCTTCAAATGGTCATTCCTTAATCCGTATCGGGAACGTGCTGCCTACTCACCATCGAAAAACCAGCTGCATCAGCCAGGGCTGCTCGCCATCGCACATCAGACCAATGTCCACCCGCCGGCAACCGCGGTGCGGCACCGGTCTTCGCGAGGTGATCCTACTATGTCGGACAGGGGAGCGTGGAACTTGAGCGTGATGTCGTGCAGTCAGCGTCTGATATTAGTCCGCTACACCCGTTTGACACTACCTCAAAGCGCGCGCAAACGGGAAAAAATGCCCGAAATGTGCGTCAGGCCCAATCAGACCATGTCAAACGACCACCCATAAAAAAGCCCGGCGCATGGCCGGGCTTTTCATGAAGCAGGGATCAGGCCGCGTATTGCTTGGCCACGAATTCCCAGTTCACCAGATTCCAGAAAGCTTCTACATACTTCGGACGCAGGTTGCGGTAGTCGATGTAGTAGGCGTGCTCCCAGACGTCGCAGGTCAACAGCGGGGTGTCGCCGCTGGTCATCGGGTTGCCGGCACCAATGGTGCTGGCCAGGGCCAGGGAACCGTCGGCCTTCTTCACCAGCCAGCCCCAACCGGAACCGAAGGTGCCGATGGAGATCTTGCTGAACTCTTCCTTGAACTTGTCGAAGGAGCCGAACGCAGCGTTGATCGCATCGGCCAGTTCGCCGGTAGGCTCGCCGCCGGCGTTTGGCGCCAGGCATTCCCAGTAGAAGGTGTGGTTCCAGACCTGAGCGGCGTTGTTGAAGATGCCGCCCGAAGAGGTCTTGATGATCTCTTCCAGGGTCTTGCCTTCGAATTCGGTACCTGGGATCAGGTTGTTCAGGTTCACGACGTAGGTGTTGTGGTGCTTGTCGTGGTGATATTCCAGTGTCTCTGCGGAAATGTGCGGGGCCAGAGCGTCTTTGGCATAGGGCAGCGGCGGCAATTCAAAAGCCATGGTCTATCTCCTTTCAGGTCAGTTGCAGTAATCGCAAGGCCGATCACGGGCGGCCAGATCCAGCATGCACCGGGAGTTTTACTCTTTTAGCGGCGCAGACCCCGGATCATAGCACCGGGCCTGCGGCTTAACCACGCAACAACTGTGTGGGATAGAGGTTCCAGAGCCGTCGACCCACTGGTCACAAATGCCTCAGCCGCCGCGGATCAACTGCGCGGCGACCGCGAACATCATCACGGCGACCATGATGTCCAGCAGCCGCCAGGTCGCCGGCCGGGCCAGCCAGGGTGCCAGCCACGCGGCGCCGAGGGCGAGGGTCGAGAACCATAGCAACGAAGCGCTGGCCGCGCCGACCACATAGGCGCCCGGCTCGGTCTGCTGGGCGCCGAGTGAACCGATCAGCAGTACCGTGTCCAGGTAGACATGTGGATTGAGCAGCGTCACCGCCAGTGCGCTCAACAGCACAGCACGTCGTGAACGCAGGCCGACGGTTTCGCCGTGGCCGAGGCTTTGGGCCGTGCACGCGCGGCGAAGCGCCTGTAAACCGTACCACGCCAGAAACACCACACCGCCCCAGCGGGCGACAGCCAGCAGCGTCGGGTTCTGGGCCAGCACGTTCGCCAGACCGAATACACCCGCCGCCACCAGGATCGCATCACAGACCACGCACAGCATCGCCACCGGCAGGTGATGTTCCCGGCGCAGGCTTTGGGCGAGTACGAACGCATTCTGCGTACCGATGGCCATGATCAGGCCCGCAGCGACCAATAACCCGTTGAGATAGCTTTGCCACATGTCTTTAGTGTCCGCCGATGCAGAAGAGGTGGCGATTGTCCGAGCAATGGCGGTATAAGAAAAACCAATAATCCTGATCGCTCATTAGGAAAAATGATGTTCGATTACAAACTGCTCTCGGCACTGGCTGCCGTGGTGGAACAGGCAGGTTTTGAAAGAGCTGCGCAGGTGCTGGGATTGTCCCAGTCGGCCGTGTCCCAGCGAATCAAACTGCTGGAAGCGCGCGTCGGCCAGCCGGTACTGATCCGTGCCACGCCGCCCAGCCCGACCGAAATCGGCCGGCGGTTGCTCAACCACGTCCAGCAGGTGCGCTTGCTGGAGCGTGATCTGCAAAGCCAGGTTCCGGCCCTGGACGAAGAGGGCATGCCCGAGCGGCTGCGCATTGCGCTCAACGCCGACAGTCTGGCGACGTGGTGGGCGCAGGCGGTAGGGGATTTCTGCGCCGAGCATCATTTGTTGCTGGATCTGGTGGTGGAAGACCAGGACGTGGGCCTCAAGCGCATGCGTGCCGGGGAAGTGGCCGCCTGCCTGTGCGGCAGTGAACGACCGGTTGCAGGCGCACGCAGCCAGTTGCTCGGGGCGATGCGCTATCGTGCCCTGGCCAGTCCGGCGTTCATCGAGCGCAACTTTCCCGACGGTGTCACACCCCAGAAGTTACAGCGCTCGGCGGCGCTGGTGTTCGGTCCCGATGACTACCTGCAACACCGCTATCTGGCCTCGCTTGGGGTCGAGGGCGGTTTCCAGCATCATTTGTGCCCGTCTTCGGAGGGGTTCATCCGCATGATAGAAGCCGGTCTGGGCTGGGGGCTTGTCCCTGAACTGCAGGTACGCGATCAACGGAAGTCCGGTGGCTTGCGGGAACTGGTTGCTGACCGCTATATCGACGTGCCGCTGTACTGGCACCACTGGCGCAGTGGCGGACAGTTGCTTACTCAACTGACCGCACACCTGATCCGGACATCCGGACAATGGCTGGTGCCGCTGGGCGGCGAATGAGCGTCAACAGGTTGATGTCATGATCGGCAGAGTTTCCCACTGCCTGCAAACGCGTTAATGGAGCGGTAAATGAAGATTCTGGTCACCGGCGCAAGCGGCTTCATCGGCGGGCGTTTCGCGCGTTTCGCTCTGGAGCAGGGCATGAGCGTGCGGATCAACGGCCGTCGTGCCGAAGGTGTCGAGCATCTGGTACGACGCGGCGCCGAATTCATCCAGGGTGATCTGAGCGACCCCGATCTGGTCCGGGATTTGTGTGAAGACGTGGAGGCGGTGGTGCACTGCGCCGGCGCCGTCGGTGCCTGGGGTCGTCGCCAGGATTTCATGCTCGGCAACGTGCAGCTCACTGAAAACGTGGTCGAAGCCTGCCTGAAGCAACGGGTTCGACGCTTGGTCCATCTGTCGTCGCCGTCGATCTATTTCGATGGCCGTTCGCACCGTGACATCAAGGAGGAGCAGGTGCCCCGGCGCATGCACAATCACTATGCGGCGACCAAGTACCTGGCCGAGCAGAAGGTGTTCGGCGCTGAGGAGTTCGGCCTGGAAGTGATTGCCTTGCGGCCGCGTCTGGTGACCGGCGCGGGTGATACCAGTATTTTTCCGCGCCTTTTGCAGATGCAGCGCAAGCGGCGTCTGGCGATCGTCGGCAATGGATTGAACAAGGTCGACTTCACCAGCATGCAAAACCTTAATCAGGCCATGCTAAGCAGTCTGCTGGCATCCGGCTCGGCACTGGGCAAGGCGTATAACATCAGCAACGGTACGCCAGTCCCGCTGTGGGATGCCGTCAACTATGTCATGCGTCAGATGCAACTGCCGCAGGTGACGCGTTACCGGTCCTATGGCCTGGCTTATGCAGCGGCTGCGATCAATGAAGGCGCCTGCATGCTGTGGCCGGGACGCCCGGAACCGACGCTGTCGCGCCTGGGGATGCAGATCATGAACAAGGATTTCACGCTGGATATCAGCCGCGCGCGGCATTATCTGGATTACCAGCCGCAGGTCAGTCTGTGGACCGCGCTGGACGAATTTTGTAACTGGTGGCAAGCGCAGCAAACAATCTGAGCAGACCAGGGTGCCCTGTAAGGGCCGACGTCCCCGTTATACTGCTCAACTTTGGTTTCACAGCTTTTGAAAGGGTTGCCCATGCGTAACGATCCCTATGACGACGTCGATGACGTTCCAAGCCTCAGTGCCAAGGACGATGACGACGAT
Source organism: Pseudomonas sp. v388 (assembly GCF_003935425.1). Lineage (GTDB taxonomy): Bacteria > Pseudomonadota > Gammaproteobacteria > Pseudomonadales > Pseudomonadaceae > Aquipseudomonas. The sequence continues at coordinate 11,851 of NZ_RHQN01000006.1, read as the reverse complement.
TTCGCACCACCGACCAAAGGCGCCCGCGACCGCACGACGGTCTATTCGCGGACCACGCCGGCGGTCAAGGTCAAGGCTGCGAGTACAGGCCCACTGTGGGCGCTGGTCGGCGCGCTGTTCATTGCGTTCTGCGGTCTTGGCTGGTGGAGTTTCCAGCAGGTCTCGCTGATGGAACAGCAATTGGTCGCCACCCAGGAAAGCTTCGCGCGAATCAGTGAGGAAGCGGCCGGGCGTCTGCAGGACATATCCGGAAAGGTAGTGGCCACCGAGTCGCTGTCCAGCGACGGCGAAGCGCTCAAGCAACGTATCAAGTTGCTCGAATCGCAGCTGGATGAACAGGACAAGCAACGTGCCGGTGTGGAAGGCCAGCAATCGAGCCTGGATCAGCGTCTGGCGCAGATCGCCGCCCAGAGCAGTCAGCAGCAGACGGCCAACGCTCAATTGCAGGAGCAGCTCAAGAACGTCGCCATCGAGCTGACCAACCTGAAAAACGCGCTGCCTGACCTGAAGGCCGCGCAAGCCGAGCAAGACAAGTTCGACACCCAGCTCAAAAGCCTGAGCGCCGACGTGGCGAGCCTGAAGAAGCAGGGTAATCCGGCCGCAGCCATCGAACGCCTGGAACAGGATCTGATCGTGCTCAAGAGCGAACAGGAAAATCGTCCGGCACCGGCCGCGACCGGCAATACCGCCGAGTTCGATGCGTTTCGCGCTCAGGTCACACGCAATATCAACACCCTGACCAGCCAGATCCAGACATTATCGCGGCAGGTCGGCGCACAGCGCTAAGCCCTGCCGTGTAGGAGCGACCTTGGTCGCGAAGAGGCAGGCACAAACGGACTTTGTGGGAGCGGACCGGGCGGCGCTCCGCTCCCACCCACAGGTCTTGGGCGTTCTTACATCCGCGGGTAGTCAAGGTAACCGACCGGGCCCGGTGCGTAGAAGGTTTCCGGCTGTGGGTCGTTCAACGGTGCGTCGGCCTTCAGGCGCTCCGGCAGGTCCGGGTTGGCGATGTACGGCACGCCAAACGCGACGGCGTCCGCCTTGCCTTCGGCCAGCCAGGCATTGGCGCTGTCCTTGGTGAATTTCTCATTGGCGATATAAACGCCGCCGAATTCCTTTTTCAGGCGCGGCCCGATGCTGTCGTCGGCATCACGCTCACGGGCGCAGATGAAGGCGATACCGCGCTTGCCCAGTTCCCGGGCCACGTAGCTGAAAGTTTCAGCCAGGTTTTCGTCGCCCATGTCGTGCAGGTCGGCACGCGGCGACAGGTGCACACCCACACGACCTGCGCCCCAGACGTCGATGGCCGCATCCGTCACTTCCAGCAGCAGCCGGGCGCGGTTTTCCACCGAACCGCCGTATTGATCGGTGCGCTGGTTGGTGCTGCTTTGCAGGAACTGATCCAGCAGGTAGCCGTTGGCGCCGTGGATTTCCACGCCGTCGAAACCGGCGGCCTTGGCGTTCTCTGCGCCGACACGATACGCCTCGACCACATCCGCGATTTCCGCCAGTTCCAGTGGGCGCGGCGTTTCGAAACCGGTGATCGGGCGAACCAGGCTCACATGGCCTTCAGCCTTGATGGCGCTTGGCGCGACCGGCAACTCACCGTCCAGGTACGACGAGTGCGAGATACGGCCCACATGCCACAGCTGCAGCACGATGCGGCCGCCTGCGCCATGCACTGCCTTGGTGATGTTGCTCCAGCCGCGTACCTGATTGTGCGACCAGATACCCGGGGTGTTGGGGTAGCCGACGCCCATCGGCGTGACCGAGGTGGCTTCGCTGAGGATCAGGCCCGCCGAAGCGCGCTGCACGTAATATTCGGCCATCATCGCGTTGGGTACGCGGCCTTCGTCGGCGCGGCAACGGGTCAGCGGCGCCATGATGATCCGGTTGGGCAGTTGCAGGTCGCCCACGGTAATTGGGTCAAAGATTGTGGTCATGCGTTGAACCCTCTTGAATGATCAGTTGGTAGCGGGAGCCAGATCGGGGTTACCGGTCTGACGGAAAGTAATCAGGGTGACGATCAAGGCCAGCACCGCCAGCGCAGCAGCGGCCAACGGCACGCTGGTCAGGCCCAGGCCATGGGCGATGACACTGCCGCCGACCCAAGCGCCCAGGGCGTTGCCGACGTTGAAGGCGCCGATGTTGAGCGTGGACACCAGGTTGGGCGCCGCCTGGCCGAAGGTCACTACGTTGATCTGCAACGCAGGCACGGCGGCGAAGGCGGCGGTTGCCCACAGGAACAGGGTGATCTCGGTGGGGATAAGTGCGACGCTGGTCCAGCTCAAGGCGGTGGACACCACGGCCATCGCAATGAACACGCCGATCAGCGTTGTCGAAACGCGGCGGTCGGCCAGCTTGCCGCCGATCACGTTGCCGACGGTCAGACCGAGGCCGATCAGCAGCAGCGTCCAGGTCACGCCGCGCGGCGACACACCCGTCACTTCGCCGAGCAACGGCGCGACGTAGGTGAAAAGAGTGAACATCGACGCGGAAAACAGTGCGGTCATGCTCAACGACAGCCAGATCCCGGCGCCTTTCAGCGAGGCCAGTTCGGCGCGCATGTCGAGCTTTTCTTCCTGGCGATTGGTGGGCAGGAAACGGATCAGGCCGATCAAGGCGATCACGCCGATCACGGTCACAGCCCAGAACGTCGAGCGCCAGCCGGCGTATTGACCCAGTGCGGTGCCCAGCGGCACGCCCAGCACGTTGGCCAGGGTCAGTCCGGTGAACATCAGCGCCACGGCCGAGGCCCGGCGATTGGGCGCGACCAGACCGGCCGCCACCACCGAGCCGATGCCGAAGAATGCCCCGTGACACAGAGCCGTGACCACTCGAGCGAACATCAGCACGTTGTAGTCGCTGGCCAGGGCGCACAGCAGGTTACCGATGATGAAAATGCCCATCAGCGTGACCAGTGCCGCCTTGCGAGGCAGTTTTGCCGTAGCCATGGCCATGAATGGCGCGCCGATGGCGACGCCCAGGGCATAGCCGGTGACCAGCCAGCCGGCGCCGGGGATCGTCACGCCGAGGTCGGCGGCAACATCAGGCAGCAAGCCCATGATGACGAACTCGGTCGTTCCGATGGCGAAGGCGCTCAGGGCCAGAATGAGTAGCGAGAGGGGCACGGGGCGTCTCCTTGGAAAAGGGAAAATCAGGACGGGTTGTTCAATTCTTTGACCAGGGCTTCTACGAAGGCCTGGATAGCGGGCTCGTTGCGCTTGAAAAAGTGCCACTGGCCAACTTTCTTGCTGGTGATCAGCCCGGCGCGCTGCAATGTCGCCAAATGCGCCGACACGGTGGACTGCGAAAGCCCGGCACGTTGATCGATCTGACCGGCACAGACGCCGTGCTCGTTGGAATGCGACTGGTCCGGAAAGCACACCAGCGGGTCCTTGAGCCAGCTGAGGATCTCGCGGCGCAGGGGATGCGCCAGGGCTTTTATTATTTCGTCGAGGTCGATAGGCATGTCGTTCTCTACAGGTGCAGGCTCTGATCCGACAGAGCGATGGTGTAACGGTATATCGCGATGTGGCGAACTTTATATCTGTATTTCGCGATACACAAATATGATTTGGTGCTTAACGGTGTGGGAATCGTTATATCGGGTTATAACGATATTGGCCTGCTCGGCGAAAACGGCGTAGGCTCTGCCCCATGAACTACCTCGCGCACCTTCACCTGGGCGGGCAACGGCCCGCGCAATTGCTGGGCAGCCTGTATGGCGATTTCGTCAAAGGTCTGTTGCCCGGCCGCTTTCCGGCTGAGCTGGAAGCCTCGATCCGCCTGCACCGCAGGATCGATTCGTTCACCGACAGTCATCCGCTGACTCAACGCGCCATGGCCCGATTTCCTCAGGAGCAAAGACGCTACGCCGGCATCATGCTGGACGTGTTTTTCGACCATTGCCTGGCCCGTGACTGGCAGCGTCACGCGGACATCCCGCTGGATTCATTCACCCGAAAGGTCTATGCCGTGCTGCATGCCGAACCTGCGTTACCCGAGCGGCTGGCGCTGGTTGCGCCACGCATGGCGGCACAGGACTGGCTGGGGTCGTATCGGGATTTCGAGGTGCTGGAGCAGGTGCTGGCGGGAATCTCCCGGCGCCTGTCACGGCCAGAGGGGTTGGCAGGCGGCATGCAGCAGCTGCGTGCGCTTTACCAACCCCTGAGCGAGGATTTCGACGAGTTCTATCCGGTGCTCCAGGCGTTCGCTCAAGCGGCCTTGGCCGATGGCGTTAGCACTTCGCCAGGCTGAACCTCGGCGCCGAACAACGCAACCCGCACAGCCTGCTGCGCCTGGAAGGCCAGTGCCGCGCGTTCCTGTCCTGCGGTCGGGATCGGTTCGAGCAGATGGATATGCACGTCGCTCTGTTCATTGGCGAACAGACGGCGCAGATGGGACAGCAGATCGTCATCGCCAATGAACGGTGCAATCGGGTCCGGCTTGCCGTGGCGTGAGTAGGCGATGGCCACCGGCTGCAACTCAACGTCGGCTTCAATGGCGCTGGACAGCAAGCGGCCATGGAACGTGCGCAGGTTTCGGCCGTCGGTGGTGGTGCCTTCCGGGAAAATCATCAGCGCATTGCCTTGCTGCAAATGGTTGCACATCTGCTTTTGCAGCAAACGGCTGTCGCCCGAGCCACGGCGGATGAACAGCGTACCGGCCTTCAGCGCCAGCCAGCCGGCGACCGGCCAGGTACGAACTTCGGCCTTGGACAGAAACGACAGCGGCGCGAGCATGCCGAGCAGGGCGATGTCGGTCCAGGAAACGTGGTTGGAAACCCACAACATCGGGCGGGTCGGCAACTGGCCGGTGACCGTGACGCGAAACGGCAGCGCGTTGCTCAGGCGTGCCATGAACCAGCGGCTCCAGCGCTGACGGCGCTGCATCGAACTGCCGACCTTCAGTCGCTCCAGCACCGCAAAGGCTCCGGCGATGGTCAGACCCAGCGCCACCACCAGCAATACTCGAACCACGCGGGCATAGCCGCGCAGCCGGCTCATCACACCGCAGCCTTGAAGTGACGGGCGTAACGCGGGCACAGGTCGTCGCGCTTGAGCAGGATGAACACGTCGGCCACCTGGAAATCCTCGTCCCAGCACGGCTCGCCGCAGATCTTCGCACCCAGGCGCATGTAGGCCTTGAGCAGCGGCGGCATTTCGCAGATCACGTTGCCGGGAATATCGAGTTGCGGCAGGGGATTCTTCGGTTCGGCGCGCAGGTGCTCATTGCACAGGTAGCGGTCGCGCAGGCGTTGCATGATCGCGTGAGCCTGAATGCCGCCGTCCTGCATCGGAATGCTGGCGCAGCCCATCAGGTAGCTGTAGCCGCCTTCGTTGAGGACTTCGGCCAGTTCACTCCACAGTACCGCGATGGTCCCGCCGTTGCGGTAGGCCGGATCGACGCAGGTGCGGCCCAGTTCCAGAATCGGGCCTTGCAGGTGGCCCAGGCCGTGCAGGCTGAATTCTTCTTCGCTGTAGAACCGCCCCATGGTGTTGGCGGCCTTGTGATCCAGCAGGCGAGTGGTTGCCACCAGCCGCCCGGTGTTCAGGTCGCGCACGCCGATGTGCGAGCAGTGCAGGTCGTAGTCATCCATGTCCAGACCCTGATCGGCTCCCTTCAAACGAGCGTTGAACTCCTGACTGAACACACTGAAACGCAAGGCTTGTGCCTCCTGGACCGCGCTTGGGCCAATGAGCCGCTCGGCTTGAAGACGTCGTTCGGAAGTGTTGTCACGAATGCGGGCGATCTGGGTCATACAAACTCTCCTGAGCCAGCGTAGAGGGCTGGCCGGTCGACTGAGTGGTCCAAGCGCTGTGCTGTCATTGGAGGCTATGGACATACCGTGTCACGACCATGAAAGTTTGGTGATGGTTGTGTGACGCACGCGGCGGCAGTACCGGATGTGCTGGGCGGCTTTGGTAGCAGCGCGCTTGCCCGCTAAGCCGGCCGGGCAGGTGCAGCATCGGTTTGGTCAGAGCCCTCCGTGAGCACCACGATTCCTGTGGGAGGCAGCTTGCTGGCGACGAGGCCTGGGCATCCACAGCAGGTCTTTTGGGCGGAATACCGCCGTCGCGAGCAAGCTCCTCCCACAAGGTGGCGTAGCATCATCGGCGTTCTGTCACGAACCCCTGCTAGCGTGGCTAGATGGTCTTTGCGAGTACCGGTCATGCTGCTTCGATTTGCACGTTTGTGCCTGCTGTCCTGTGCGGGGCTTAGCGCACAGCCCGCGCTGGCTGAAACCTGGCCCGGCGAGCAATGGTCATCGCGTCCCGTCATGCGAACCGCCGCGCTGGATGCCCTGGAAACCTACGCCTTCCCACACCGCGACGACGCAACCCGCACCGGCATACGAACCGACGCACTGTTGGTGATTCGTAACGGCGAAATGGTCTACGAGCGTTACGCCGGGGTGACCACCGCCGATACGCCGCATCTGACCTGGTCGATCAGCAAAAGCATTCTGGCGAGCGTACTGGGTGTCGCGTTTGGAGAAGGGCGCTTCCGGCTCGATGACCCGGTGGCGAAGTTCTATGTACCGTTTCAGGCGCACCCAGCTATTACCCTCAAAGATTTGCTGCACTGGGCGTCCGGCCTGGACTGGCAGGAAGATTACGAATACGCGCCGCTCAACTCGTCGGTGGTCGCGATGCTCTATACCCGTGGCCGTACCGACATGGCCGGCTTCACCGCCGAACACCCAAGCTTCGCCGCGCCGGGCACTACGTATCGCTACTCCAGCGGCGACAGCAACGTGCTCGCTGCCGCGCTGAAAACCATGGTAGGCGCCCAGGCATATCCGGACTATCCCTGGACCGCATTGTTCGAACCGCTGGGCATCCGCAGTGCGGTCTGGGAAACGGACGGCACCGGCACCTTCGTGGGTTCATCGTATGTCTACATGACAGCCCGCGACCTGGCACGCGTGGGCCTGCTCATGCAGCGCGGCGGACGCTGGCAGGCGCGGCAATTGCTGCCCAAAGCCTGGGTGGAGTTCACGCTGACGCCGTTTACCGGTCAGAACAGGCCGGCCGCCAGCGAAGTGGCAGGCGGTCATTGGTGGCTCAACCGTGCCGGTGATGGTCGGGCCGGGCCTTGGCCGGATGCACCGCCAGAGACCTTCGCCGCGCTGGGTCATTGGGGACAGACGCTGTATATCCTGCCTCGCGAGGATCTGGTGATCGTCCGCTACGCCGACGACCGTGACGGCAGCTATGACCACAACCAACTGCTCAAACGGGTTCGCGTGGCGTTCACTCAGGAGCACGCGCAATGAGCGACCGCACGGCGTTGATCCGGCGTCGGCCTGTGGCCGGCCTGCTGTTGCTCGGTGCCGCGACGCTGGCGCTGCTGGCGTGGCAGCACCGGGTCGCCTTGCGGGCGTTTCCCGGCATCATCAGTGCCTATACAGCCAAGGAATACTGTTCCTGCCGCTATGTGATGAACAATCCTGACGACTACTGCCGCGGCTATGTGAAACAGTATCTGCCCAGTACGCTGAGCGACGATCCTGTGCATAAAGTGGTCATTGCAACCGGCATGGGACGAAGCAGCAGCGCATCCTGGTTGGGGCCGCGGCACGGTTGCCGATTGGACCCGTAGGAAACATCGTGACGAACGTAGCGGATTGCCAGTGGTCAGACAGGCGGATAAGGTTGCGCCGACCTTGACCTCTGGAGTTTGCATGCCCAAGACACTTCGCCTGCTGCCGGCCTTGCTGGCCGCGCTGGCGTTACCTGCCCACGCGAACTGGTACCTGGATAACGAGTCATCGCGTTTGTCCTTCACCTCCACCAAAAACGCCGACATTGCCGAAGTGCATCGCTTCCTGGTGCTGCATGGCAAGGTCGATGGCAAAGGCATGGCTGAGGTCGAAGTCGAGCTGGAGTCAGTCAGCACCGGTATTCCATTACGCGATGAGCGCATCCGCGATCAGGTGTTCCAGATCGGCAAATTTCCCTCGGCACGCATCAATGCCCAGCTTGATCTGCGACCTATCAATGCGCTGGCGCCTGGCGCCCAATTGGAGCTGCGCTTGCCGTTGCGGGTGCAGTTGGCCGGGCAGAGCCACAGCTACAACGCGCAACTGCTGGCCACTCGGCTGGATGACCGGCGCTTTCAGGTCGTCACCCTTGAGCCTCTGGTGGTTCACGCTCAGGACTTTGGTCTGGGACCGGGCTTCAATGCCCTGCGCAGCTCCGCGCACCTGTCGGCGATCAGCCTGTCGGTGCCGGTGGGCGCCGTGCTGATCTTCACGGCGCGCTGACATGGCCGGAATGATCTTTCCATGGCGCGAAGACAACCGCTTTCACCTGCTGATCGACGGCCCGGCGTTCTTTCCCCGGATGATCGCGGCCATCGATGCGGCCGAGCAGCAGGTCGATCTTGAACTTTATCTGGTGGAGGCGGGTGCTTGCGCCGACGCCATCGTGCGGGCACTGGTGGCCGCAGGGCGGCGCGGCGTCATCGTGCGCTGCCTGTTCGATGATTTTGGCGCCCAGGCGTTCGACGCGGGCCTGCGCAAGCAGTTGGCCGACGCGGGGGTGATCCTGCGGTTCTATAACCCGATCCGCCTTCGGCGCGGCATTCGCAACCTGTACCGTGACCACCGCAAATTGTTGTTGGTGGACAAGGCCCTGGCCGTAGTGGGCGGCACCGGGGTTACCGATGAATTCTGGGATCCGAGCAGCGACGTCAGCCAGTGGCACGAAGTCATGGTCGAGATCACCGGGCCTCTGGTGATCGACTGGCAGGCGCTGTTCGATCGACAGTTCCACGCCAATCCGCAACGCACCGCCTGGCGCCCTGTGGAAAACTTCGGGTTGACGCATCTACCCAGGACGCCCGTGACCGGTCAGGGCCTGGGGCGTGTGGCTTATGCCGACTCACGCCAGCATCGCGACATTCTGCAATCGCTGGTCAGGGCCTTGAACAGCGGCCAGAAACGCGTGTGGCTGGCCACGCCTTATTTCCTGCCGACCTGGAGAGTTCGCCGCTCTCTGCGCCGGGCTGCTGCACGCGGCGTGGACGTGCGCCTGCTGCTTACCGGCCCACGCACCGATCATTCATCGGTTCGCTACGCCGGGCATCGTTACTATCCAAAGCTGCTGCGCGGCGGCGTGAAAATCTTTGAGTACCAGCCCTGTTTCCTGCATTTGAAGATGGTGCTGATCGACGACTGGGTGAGCATCGGCTCGTGCAATTTCGACCACTGGAACCTGCGCTTCAATCTGGAGGCCAACCTCGAAGCGCTTGATCCGGCGCTGACCCGCGACGTGGTCGCCAGCTTCGACAGGGATTTCGCTCAGAGCACCGAGATTACGCTGAAGGCCTGGAAGTCCCGGCCGCTATGGCGCCGGGTCAAACAGCGAGTGTGGGGCTGGGTGGATCGGTTGGTCGTCAATCTGTTGATCAGGCGGGATTGAAATGTCGGCATTCGCCAGTAGGTTGGCCACGAAAGTGTGAAATCGCGTAGGAGCAAGCGTGCTGGCGAACAGGTTGCATCGTTGATCGTCAGCCCCCGACTATCGCAAAGCCGACATCGGGTAAAGGAATCACGGCACTCCGGCCCCAGGATGGTCTCTGATGGATAAACCACCAGGAGAACGCTCATGGCTGCCAAGAAAATTCTGATGCTGGTCGGCGATTACGTCGAAGACTACGAAGTGATGGTGCCGTACCAGGCGCTGCAGATGATCGGCCACGTGCTGCATGTCGTGTGTCCCGGCAAGACGTCAGGTCAGACGGTCCTAACAGCCATTCACGACTTTGAAGGTGATCAGACTTACAGCGAAAAACCGGGGCATCACTTTGCCGTGAACTACGACTTCGACAAGGTCAAGGTCGAGAATTACGACGCGCTGCTGATTCCCGGTGGTCGCGCGCCTGAATACCTGCGCCTCAACGACACCATCCTTGAATGGATCCGTATGTTCGACAAGTCGGACAAGCCCATTGCCGCCGTCTGCCATGGCGCGCAGCTGCTGGCTGCGGCCGGTATCCTCAAGGGGCGGGAATGCAGTGCCTATCCGGCCTGTGCGCCGGAAGTGCGCCTGGCAGGCGGGACGTTCATGGACATTGAAGTGACCGCGGCTCATACCGAAGGCAATCTGGTTACCGCTCCGGCATGGCCCGCACATCCGGCGTGGCTGGCGGCGTTTCTGGAGTTGCTCGGGACTGAGATCAGACTTTGATCCTCGTTTCCGCAGCTGATTCCTGCCTGCGACCTCCGTTGAGTTCAGTCGAGAGGACGCAGGCAGGCTTATCTCACATCGCGTGGCGATAAAGTCGCTCGCCATATTTATGCTTGGGAATACCTTGCTTGCCGCATCTTATTTAGTTTTCAATTTTTGGCGCAGTTGGTGGGCTTTCGATCTGCCAGGTTTGAAGGCAACGTGCTTGACCGGCGTAATCAAGCGGCGTTCTCGTCGGAGCTTAGTCATCCGCGAGCACGCCGTAAGCTCAGGTTATTGAAGGTCGACCTTTTTCATATGGAAAAACGGCGACGCTTAACGAGCTGCGGAGGCTTGGTAGTTGCGAGATCCAAGGCTGGAATGCAGGATGAATGGGCACCAAGCACAGTAAGGCCTGCCATCGGGCCATTGAATTGCTGATTGATAAGCGAAACCGCCAGAGAAATGGAATCAGCGTTATTCAACATTATCCGGGTGCGCTCCAAAGGGGCTTCGCTGAATACCGAGCTGTCGAAATTTGCCGCGTCAGGTCCATCCCATATAAGGTTTGTATAACGTCCTTGGCCCCTTTGTGCTTGAGCGAGGATCTCGATTCTTCCACTGTAAGAAGCAGGCCCCACCGCTTGTGCAGCAGTTGCACTGGGTGTGTTTATGTACCAATGGTCGGCTGTGTTGAGAAACATATGCGATGCCTCATGAATGATATTCCAGGCTGCACGATGAGGGGCTTCATGGAGTGGGCCAGCTCTCATGAATAAATGGTTTTCAGGATCATCGGGATATTGCCAGGCTACCGTTTTACTGGTCCGGTCCTCACGCATTCCGACCATTCTGGCGCTATCCCAAGTTTGGAGGGATGAAGAAAGGGTCCCGATACTCTGGCTTGCCATTTTGAGGATTTGCATGTCGGTTCCAGGGCTGGCTTCAAACGGGGCTCGGTAGTAACTCAATAGTTTCTCCCGATCTGCTTGTGGCGCAGAAGGAGGCATTAATTGAGTGATGGTTTCATGTGCAAACGCCAGCCCTTTTCTGCTGGATGACAGACCTACCGCGACAGAAGACCCAAAAGTTAGGTCCTGTCGGCCGATACCTTCAAGTCCTTTTGCCTGAACCGGATCGCCCTCTTTACTGAGCGCGTCCTCTACATCATTAAAATGAAAAGGGCTCCAACCCGTCGGGTCAATCCACACCACGGGCGCATTTTTTGAGAAGCGAAAAAGGTTCAACCCGTCTATATCACCCGCAGGATCCGGATTTATCCAGCGCTGCAACCAGGGCGCGTAATAGCGAAAGCCGTAGTAATACAGCCCGCTGCCATCGCGCTCCTTGCCGGAATAGCGAACCGTTTTGTACTTGGCCTCCACGGCACTGCGCGCTGCCCACCATGATGTGCCGCCGAACGGGTAGTAACTTTCCTGGCTGATCAGGCCGCCTTGATGGTCCACTTCCAGGGTGCTCGACCCCAGGTGATCGCTCAGGCTGTAGCGGATTTGATCGTTGGTGATGCCGTTGGGCTGTCCTGCCGCCCAGTGCAGAATCCGCACGCTGCTGCGACCGGCCTGAGCGGTGATGACCTGCAGGATTTCACCATCTGCCGTGGTGCGGATTTCCAGCCCCGGCAGGTAACGAACCTCGTTGTTCAGGGTGCGGTT
>NZ_RHQN01000005.1:276412-435007 GCF_003935425.1 Pseudomonas sp. v388 | reverse complement strand
GGCGTCCCCTAGGGGACTCGAACCCCTGTTACCGCCGTGAAAGGGCGGTGTCCTAGGCCACTAGACGAAGGGGACACACGTACAACATTCACTACTTACTGCGCTTCGCTGTGTGCTTTACGCTGTAAGTGGCGCGCATTCTATGGATGGTTTTGGAGGTCGTCAACCCCCTAATGAAAATTTATTGAAATCAATGACTTCACGCCTCTTCAGGCTTTCATTCGGCGGCCGATATACAACACGTATAAAGAAGCGATGCGTGCGAAGTCCGACGAGCATGTCTATGCGCGATAGTGGTTAGCCACTACACTCGCGTGAAAATTACTTGAATAAATGAGGTTTGCGCAGTGACACCACTCATGATCACGCTGATGGTAGTAGCAGGCATCGCGCTGCTGATCGCGATCGGCTACCTCAATCACGTCGCTGAAAACAGCAAACTGGACAAGGCCCGCAGCAAGGTCGAACTGGGTGACCGGCTACGCCGCTGCGCCGAGATCAACGAGACCTTCCCTGGCCAGTTGATGTCTCCCGCGCTCAAGCTGTTGCTGGCGCGCCTGGAACTCAACGTGGTACAGCGTATGCTCGCGCTGGAAAAGAACAACGCGCAGCTCAAGCAGCGCGTTGCCGAACTGGAAGAGCTGGTCAACCTGGGTGACCGCATTCCGGTGACCAATCCGGTCAGCCCGATCCAGACCGAGGCCAAGGCCAAGGACGTGCGCTTCCTGCTCGAAGCCTTGCACGGTCAGGTGACCCGCGCGGCCCACGACGGTTTCCTGCCGACCAGCGAAGCCAAGCACTGGATCCGCGAGATCCGCACCATTCTGGTCAGCCTGCACATCGAGTTCTTCAATAACCTGGGGCAGGCAGCCTTGGCTCAGGAGCAGCCGGGTCAGGCGCGCCTGGCATTCGAGCGTGGCGTGCAGTATCTGCGCAACCAGCCGGACCCGGTTACCTATCAGCAGCAGCTGCAGGCAATGGAGAAACAACTGGCACGCGCCAACTCGATGGTACTGACCAACATCGCACCGACCGATGATGACGACAACGCCCTGACCGAAGGCCTGAAGGCTGACGACACCGAATCGGAATGGAAGAAGAAAGTCATCTACGATTGATGACCGCCCCGCCGCTGCGCATGGCCCGCCCATGCACAGCGGCCGCGCACCGACTCAGCAGTCGGTAGCCGCGAGAAAGATCTGCGCCAGACGCTCGATCCCTTCCTGATCCACTTCTGTGAAACGCTTGAGGCTCGGACTGTCCAGGTCCAGCACGCCAATCAGGCGCCCCTCCTTGACCAACGGCACCACCAGTTCACTGTTCGACGCACTGTCGCAGGCGATGTGGCCGGGAAACGCGTGCACGTCTTCGACCCGCTGGGTCTGCCGGCTCTGCGCCGCGGCGCCACACACACCCCGGCCGAAGGGAATACGCACACAGGCGATCTGACCCTGGAACGGCCCGAGCACCAGTTCTTCATCGCGGTTGAGATAAAAGCCGGCCCAGTTCAGATCATCGAGCTGGGTATAGAGGAAGGCAGAAAACTGTGCCGCGTTGGCGATGAAATCGCGCTCGTCGGCCAGCAGTGCTTCCAGCTGGGCAGCGAGCAGACGGTAGCCGTCAAGCCCGGCGCCGGTGTGTTGCAGATCGATCATGGGTGTTGCTCCAGCAATTTGAGACCTACCCAGTAACGGGCGAATTGATAAGCGCAGCGGCCGTTGCGGTTGCCGCGGCCGGTCGCCCAGCGGACGGCGGCCTTGTCCAGTTCCTCGTCGCGCTGCCAGCCCAGCCCGGCCTTCTCGGCCAGCTGGGTAATCCAGTGCTCCACGACATTGAGGTAATGCTCCTGGGTAAATGGATAGAACGACAGCCACAGTCCGAAGCGATCGGACAGTGCGATCTTGTCCTCCACCGCCTCACTGGGGTGCAGCTCGCCGTCCACCTGTTGCCAGTTGGCGTTATCGCTTTCCTTCTCGGGCACCAGGTGGCGCCGGTTGGAAGTGGCATACAACAAAACGTTGTCCGGCGCCTGTTCCAGTGAGCCGTCGAGCACGCTCTTGAGCACGCGATAGTCGCCTTCGCCGGATTCGAACGACAGGTCGTCACAGAACAGCACGAAACGTTGCGGCAGCTTTTGCAACTGTTCGACCACCCGCGGCAGATCACCCAGATGATCGCGTTCGATCTCGATCAGGCGCAGGCCGGCACCGGCGTACTCTGCCAGCAATGCGCGAACCAGCGAAGATTTGCCGGTGCCACGCGAACCCCACATCAAGGCATGGTTGGCGGGCAGGCCGTCGAGGAACTGGCGCGTGTTGCGCGCCAACTGGTCGCGTTGCAGATCGACGCCGATCAGGTCGCTCATGCGCATATCGAGGCTGACCTCGAGCGGCATCAGGTACCCGCTGCGCCCTTCCCTCACCCATCGTGCAGCCAGCGCCTGCGACCAATCGACCGATTCGCGCAGCGCGGGGAGCAACGGTTCCAGCCGGGCCAGCACAGCGTCGGCCCTCTCCAGAAAAGCGTTCAACCGAGAATCCACGGTTTCTCCTCATATTTAACTGATTAACCGGCAAGCGCTATCGGCTATGCTTGGCCGGCATTGGGCATTCGACATGGCAGTAGGCATTCATGGACATTCCGCTCACCAACCGGCTGTCATTCAAACAGGCTCGCCTGGCGGTCCTGATCGGCTTTGTCCTGGGAACCTTGCTCAGCCTGCTGCAGATTGCCCTCGATTATGCCAGCGAAGATGCCTCCATCGATCGTGAAATTAACTCGCTGCTGGAAATCAGCCACAACCCCGCTTCGCGTATCGCCTACAACATCGATGCCGAGCTGGCCCAGGAACTGACCCTGGGCCTTTTGCAATCGCCGGCCGTGATCGGCGCCCGCCTCACCGACAACAACAATATGGTGCTCTCCAGCGTCGAGCGCCCGCCTGCCAGTGGACGCTACCGCGTGCTCAGCGACTGGCTGTTCGGCGAGAACCGGCGGTTCGCAGAAATCCTGGATCTGGATCATCTGCCCGGCGAAAACATCGGCACGCTGTACCTGGAAGTCGACACCTTCGCCTTCGGCAGTCATTTCCTGCAGCGCGCAGAGATCACGCTGCTCAACGGTTTCGTGCGCAGCCTGGCGCTGGCCGGCATCCTGACCATTCTGTTCTACACGACACTGACCAAACCGCTGGTGCGGGTCATTCGCGACCTGATCAGTCACGACCCGCGCAGCCCGACCCGGCAGAAGATCACTTGCCCGCCTCATCATGAGCAGGACGAGATCGGCGTATTGGTCGAAGCGTTCAACCGCCAGATCGAATCCATGTCCACTGAATTCTCCAGGCGCCTGGAGGCGGAAAACCGTCTGACCGATCACCTCAACGAGCTGGAAGATATCGTCTCGGCGCGCACCAATGAGCTCAAGGCCAGTAACCTGCGCCTGAGTCAGTCCAACGAAGAGCTGCAACTGGCACGCAGTACCGCCATGGACATGGCCCAGGCCCGCTCGGCCTTCCTCGCCAACATGAGCCACGAGATACGTACGCCGCTCAACGGTCTGCTGGGCATGTTGGCGCTGTCGATGGACGGGCCACTGAGCGCCGAGCAACGCCAGCAACTGATGATCGCCCATGACTCCGGCAAGGTCCTGGTGGAGCTGCTCAACGATATTCTCGACCTGTCCAAGTTCAACGCCGGGCACCTGGAGATCGAGCGCATTCCGTTCGACCTGGGCAATCTGGTCGAAGATACAGCCAGCCTGCTGTCACAGAATGCCGCCCCGAGCGTGGAACTGACGTGCCTGATACCGCCGGACTTTCCCGCCATGGTCATCGGCGATCCGACCCGAGTGCGCCAGGTGGTCAGCAACCTGCTGTCCAATGCGTTGAAGTTCACCCGCTTCGGCCGGGTGGATGTACGCCTGACCAGCACTGTCGACGCGGATACCCGGGAAAATCGCGTCAGGATCGAAGTGCGTGACACCGGCATCGGCATCGCCACGGACGCCCAGGCCAGGATCTTCCAGCCATTCACCCAGGCCGAAGCGGCAATCACCCGCCAGTTCGGCGGCACCGGATTGGGCCTGGCGCTGACCCACAACCTGTGCGAAGCCATGAGCGGGCGTCTGAGCATTCAGTCCCAGTCAGGTTTCGGCAGTGTGTTCGTCGCCGAGCTGCCGCTTCCCGTCCACCTGCCTGCCATTGTTCCCGGCCCACTCAAAGGCCGGGTGACGGTGGTCAGCACCGCAGGTAGCGGTCTGGTGGAGTTGTTGGGCAATCTGCTGCCCGCCTGGGGCATTACGTTCAAACGGCTGGGAACCGATGAAAAAATCATCAATCTGGGCCACGACACCGCCGCCGACCTGGTGATCACCGACTGCCCCGAATGCCTGTTCAGCATCCGCCCGGCCACGCCGGCGCCGATCCTGCTGGTGACGGCCTATGGCAATTTCATGCCCGGCGAACAGGTTGCCGCCCTCGCCCCGCTGCAACAGCAGGCCCGCCCGTTGGCGCGCGGTGCGCTTTATCAGACCCTGCGCCGTGCGCTGCATCACGAAGACACAGGCGCCGCCGTGCCGCCCAGCGAAGAGCTGGCCGCCCTGCGCCCGGTAAGAATCCTGTTGGTGGAGGACAATCCGGTCAATCAACTGGTTGCCAAGGGGATGCTCAGCAAGCTGGGCTGCGACGTCATCATCAGCGGGCATGGCGGCGAAGCCCTGCAAGAGCTGGAGCGCAGTCGGTTCGACCTGATCCTGATGGACTGCAACATGCCGGTCATGGATGGCTATGAGGCCAGTCGACAGATCCGTAGCAGCGGGCGCTGGCCCCAGTTGCCGATCGTGGCACTGACCGCCAACGCCATGCCCGAGGAACGGGAACGCTGCCGGGCTGCGGGCATGAACGACTATCTGGCAAAGCCGTTCCGCCGTGCGGAATTGCTGAACGTGCTGGAACAGTGGATACCGGTCACACAGGACAGCTGACACCGGTCACTTGAGCAACGACTCGATCTCGCCCTCGAGCTCCTGCGGTTTGGTCAGTGGCGAGAAACGCTTCACCAGCCGGCCGTCCTTGCCGATCAGGAACTTGGTGAAATTCCACTTGATCCACTCGGAGCCCAATAGCCCCGGCGCCTGCTTCTTGAGCTGCACGAACAAAGGGTGAGCGCCGCTGCCGTTGACATCGATCTTCTTGAACAGCGGAAACGTGACGCCGTAGTTGACCTCGCAGAACTCGGCGATGGCACCCTCGTTGCCCGGCTCCTGCTTGCCGAACTGGTTGCAGGGAAAACCCAGCACCACCAGCCCCTGATCCTTGTAGGTCTGCCAGAGCTGTTCCAGCCCTTTGTACTGGGGGGTGAAACCGCACTTGCTGGCGGTATTGACCACCAGCACCGCTTTGCCGGCAAAGTCGGAGAGCGTTTTCTGCTCGCCCTTGATGGTCGTGCACGGAATGCCCAGCAATGGTTCGCTCATGACAGCGTCCTCGCAGTGAACAGAAAGCCTTGATGTAACCACGCCACCGTCACGCCGCGTCCCGTGGCACCAGGTTCAGGCACACCGAGTTGATGCAATAACGCAGGCCGGTGGGCGGCGGACCGTCAGGAAAAACATGGCCCAGATGCGCGTCGCATTTGGCGCATACCACCTCGGTGCGGATCATGCCGTGGCTGACATCGCGCACCTCGACCACCGCACTGCCTTCGATCGGCGCATAGAAACTGGGCCAGCCGCATCCGGAGTCGAACTTGGTCTGCGAGTCGAACAGCGGCTCGTCGCAGCAGACGCAATGGTAGACGCCTGCGGTCTTGGTGCTGTTGTACTGGCCGGTGAAAGGACGTTCGGTCGCTTTCAGGCGACAGACGTTGTATTGCTCGGGGTCGAGCATCTGCTTCCACTCTTCGAGCGTCTTGTTGAGCTTGTCCACAGGTACACCTCCGAATCTGAAAAAGCCTGATCTGTGTCTTTTCCGCAGAACAGGTGGCACGTATGATTGCGCCTTTGCCGGGCATCAGTCTGGCACCCGCGTTTGTCGCACACAAACCCATTTTCACGGCGTTTGGTCCTGCGACCTTCATTGCAAGCCGGCAACAGCACGACCATTTTCGGGATCAATCACCATGCAGTTCAGCAAATCGAACAAGCTCGCTAACGTCTGTTATGACATTCGCGGGCCGGTGCTCAAGCACGCCAAACGCCTGGAAGAGGAAGGCCATCGCATCCTCAAGCTGAATATCGGCAATCCGGCACCGTTTGGTTTCGAAGCGCCGGACGAGATTCTGCAGGACGTGATCCGCAATCTGCCGACCGCACAGGGCTACAGTGACTCCAAAGGGCTGTTCAGCGCCCGCAAGGCGGTCATGCAGTACTACCAGCAAAAGCAGGTCGAGGGTGTCGGTATCGAAGACATCTACCTGGGCAACGGCGTTTCCGAGCTGATCGTGATGTCGATGCAGGCGCTGCTCAACAACGGTGACGAGGTGCTGATCCCGGCTCCGGACTACCCGCTGTGGACGGCGGCCGTCAGCCTGGCCGGCGGCAACCCGGTGCATTACCTGTGCGACGAACAGGCCAACTGGTGGCCCGACCTGCAGGACATCAAGGCCAAGATCACGCCGAACACCAAGGCCATGGTCATCATCAACCCGAACAACCCCACCGGCGCGGTGTATTCCAAGGAAGTTCTGCTGGGCATGCTGGAGCTGGCTCGCCAGCACAACCTGGTGGTGTTCTCCGACGAAATCTACGACAAGATCCTGTACGACGATGCCGTGCACATCTGCACCGCCTCGCTGGCGCCGGACCTGCTGTGCCTGACCTTCAACGGCCTGTCCAAATCCTATCGGGTGGCCGGTTTCCGTTCCGGCTGGATCGCCATCTCCGGACCCAAGCACAACGCCCAGAGCTACATCGAAGGCATCGATATTCTCGCCAACATGCGCCTGTGCGCCAACGTGCCGAGCCAGCATGCCATCCAGACCGCGCTGGGCGGCTACCAGAGCATCAACGACCTGGTGCTGCCGCAAGGCCGCCTGCTGGAGCAGCGTAACCGGACGTGGGAACTGCTCAACGACATCCCGGGCGTCAGCTGCGTCAAGCCGATGGGTGCGCTGTATGCATTCCCGCGTATCGACCCCAAAGTCTGTCCGATCCACAACGACGAGAAATTCGTGCTCGACCTGCTGTTGTCGGAAAAACTGCTGGTCGTTCAGGGCACGGCGTTCAACTGGCCGTGGCCGGATCACTTCCGCGTCGTGACCCTGCCACGGGTCGACGATCTGGAACAGGCCATCGGCCGGATCGGCAGCTTCGTCAAGGGCTACCGCCAGTAATCCCGGCACCGGTACCTGCCTTGCCCACGGCCCCGACTCCGGTCGGGGTCGTTTATTTTCAGGACCGCTCGTCACCCGCGAGGGCGGGCCTGCGGGCCGCCACACGCACACCCGGTTGGCTCAGGTCCCGTTCAGCTGCTGCGGTCCATGATCACATCAACCGAAACGACATAGTTTGAAATAGTCCCTCGGTTGAATAGCGGCGGGCATCACCTTATATACCCCGCATCCGGTTACACATTTACTCCGAGGAGAACGTTTCGACCATGATGCGCATTTTGCTGTTTCTGGCCACTAACCTTGCGGTCGTGCTGATTGCCAGCATCACCTTGAGCCTTTTTGGCTTCAATGGGTTCATGGCGGCCAACGGGGTTGATCTCAACCTCAATCAGCTGCTGGTCTTCTGCGCCGTGTTCGGGTTCGCCGGCTCGCTGTTCTCACTGTTCATCTCCAAATGGATGGCGAAGATGAGTACCGGCACTCAGATCATCACTCAGCCGCGTACCCGGCATGAGCAATGGCTGCTGCAGACCGTGGAGCAACTGTCCCGGGACGCGGGAATCAAGATGCCCGAAGTCGGTATTTTCCCGGCCTATGAAGCCAACGCCTTCGCCACCGGCTGGAACAAGAACGACGCGCTGGTCGCCGTCAGCCAGGGCCTGCTGGAGCGTTTTTCGCCCGATGAAGTCAAGGCCGTGCTGGCCCATGAAATCGGCCACGTGGCCAATGGCGACATGGTGACCCTGGCGCTGGTGCAGGGCGTGGTAAACACCTTCGTCATGTTCTTTGCCCGCATCATCGGCAATTTCGTCGACAAGGTGATTTTCAAGACTGAGAACGGCCAGGGCGTTGCCTACTACATCACTACCATCTTCGCCGAACTGGTACTGGGTTTCCTGGCGAGCGCCATCGTGATGTGGTTTTCTCGCAAGCGCGAATTCCGCGCGGACGAAGCCGGCGCGCGTCTGGCGGGTACATCGGCCATGATCAGTGCGCTGCAACGCCTGCGTTCCGAGCAGGGCGTGCCGGTCAACATGCCCGACAGCCTGACCGCGTTCGGTATCAACGGCGGTCTCAAGCACGGTCTGGCCGGCTTGTTCATGAGCCACCCGCCGCTGGAAGTCCGTATCGAGGCGCTGCGTAACCGCGGTTGATAGCTGCACCGCAACCAATGAGGGCGACGTGAGTCGCCCTTTTTTTTTGAAGCACAATTTCACGCGGCATTGTGCGGGAGGGAGAACCGGGCAGGTGCCGATCAGCGCCTGCGCGTCAGGCGGTATACCCTTTCGTCCACACGAGACAAACCGGCGCCCGACGCTTTGGGGGTGCTGGGCAATGCATCTTCCACTGCCAGCTCACTGACTTCCCAGGCCGCCGACATATGCGCGTTCACCCACTCCGGCGGTACCGAGAACGGCGGGCCATCCATTTTTGCTTGATCGTAATCCAGCGTGATGAGCAAGCCTGTGCTGGTTTCAAGCATCAGTGAGTCGAGGTGCGCCACGTAGCGCTCGCGCATCGGCCCGGGCAATGCGATCAGTGCCGCCCTGTCGTACAAGGCATCACACTGGCCAATGTCCTGGGCGGTCAGCGCGAAGAAGTCGCCACACCAGATTTCCACCCGCTCGCCGCTGTATACCTTGAAGCTGCCGCGCTGCACGATTGTCGGTTCCAGGGATTGCTCGGCAAAGTAACTCTCCACCGCTTTCTGCGACAACTCCACGCCCACCACAGCAAAGCCCTGCGCCGCCAGCCAGGCCATGTCCACGCTCTTGCCACACAGTGGCACCAGCACGCGAGCGCCCTGGGCAAGCGTCAGCGTCGGCCAGAACGCTTGCAGCAGACCGTTGACCTGAGTCTGGTTGAAACCGATCTGCCCCGCGTCCCAACGCTGCTGCCAAAACTCCGCCTGCATGAAACCTCCTGATAATTCGATCAAAACATGGAAAAACTTATATTAGATTCAGATCAATGATCTGGCTGAAGATACGTCATCTTATTTCTTCAGGAGCACCACCATGTTCCCCAGCCTGTTTATCTCTCACGGTTCGCCCATGCTGGCGCTGGAGCCTGGCGAAAGCGGCCCGGCCCTGCGTCGCCTGGCTGCCGAGCTGCCCAAGCCCCGCGCCATCGTGATCGTCTCTGCCCATTGGGAAAGCAAGGCGCTGCTGGTCAACGCCAATCCGCTTCCGGAAACCTGGCATGACTTCGGCGGGTTTCCACAGGCACTGTTCGACGTGCAATACCCGGCCCCCGGCGCGCCTGAGTTGTCCCGTCAAATTGCCGAGCTGCTTGCCGCCGCAGGCCTGCCCGCAACCCTCGACAGCCGACGGCCCTTCGATCACGGCGTGTGGGTGCCACTGTCGCTGATGTACCCACAAGCCGACATTCCTGTGGTCCAGGTCTCGCTGCCCAGCCAGCAAGGCCCGGCGCTGCAGACTCGCGTCGGCCAGGCGCTCGCCACGTTGCGCGACCAGGGCGTGCTGATCATCGGCTCCGGCAGCATTACCCACAACCTGCGGGAACTGGACTGGCACGCCGGTCCCGAGCGTGTCGAGCCATGGGCGAAGCGCTTTCGCGACTGGATGCTCGACAACCTGCAGGCCGACGACACCACCGCCTTGCACGACTATCGCCACCTCGCCCCCGACGCAGTACGCAACCATCCCAGCGATGAACACCTGCTACCGCTGTATTTCGCCCGCGGCGCCGGAGGCGAGTTCTCGGTTGAGCATCAGGGTTTTACATTGGGGGCGCTGGGGATGGATATTTACCGCTTTGGGTAATGGACAGGTTATCGGCAATGCGCGTCCTGATATACAAATCAGGTTACACCCGGTCATTTTTGCTAACCGGTTACAGTTGATCCTGAAATACGAGGTCGCCAAGCTCCGTTCCGGACACTGACTACAGGGAATTTCAATGGAGTGGAACGATTCTGAAGACGACTGGTTCTCGAATGTCGAGCCGCCCCAAATGGGCTTTTCATGGGCAGCCTGGAACAAACCCGCCGAAAAGGCGCCGGTTCTCCCTAAAAAGGAAAAATGGCCGACGCCAAAACCTCGTACAGATCTGATATTCGCCAAATCCGGTACTCCCGGGAATTGGCGCGAAACCCATGCAGGCACCGCTATAGAGCCTGCGACAAATTTCGGCGCCGTCATGATCGCTGGCGCCATGCTCATGCCCTCGGCAGAGACCGCCATCGCAACAGCCTTGGGAGTCCACCTTGGACTTGGGCGCATGGCCGGCGGCGGCATCATGCAGAAAGGTCTTAGCTGGGGCATACGAGGGGCAAAAGGTCCGGCAGGCGCCTTCGTGCTAGGTATGCTTCCCACCAGGCTGGCCGACGACACCCATTACACCGATGATCAACTGCGCCGGTTGAGCCACGCTTCTACACGGGTACGCTTTCAGTTTCGTCTCGACCCCGAAGGCGAACTTAGGGTCTATGGCATACACACCACCGCAAAAGGCGATGACTCAGTGCGTACGGTGCAAGCCGTATGGAATGAAAGAAAAACCGTCCTGGAAGCGAAGCTGAACGATATAAGCATCATCTGGACTCCCCGAGAAGGGCCTTTAGGATTGCCGCCTCTGACCTACCCGGAAAAGAGCGACGAACTGGCCACGATCCTCGTACATCCGATCCCGGAAAACACAGACAGCCAGATCGATGGTCTTCCCGGTGACGACATCACAATCGAAGACTGCATTGTGGTGTTTCCGGCCGGTTCCGGGTTGAAGTCGCTTTATCTGGTGTTTGCTCGACCGGTAGGGGGCGACCATAGTTATTACCCGGCGCCGAAGGCGCTTACAGCTTTTCCGGATGCGCTTCCTACGAGAAAGATGTCGAGTGTGAAAGGCGGCGGCAAAAAACGCAGTCGATGGAAAGATCCCAAAGGCCGTATCTACGAGTGGGACTATGAAAATGGCAGAGTTGAGCTATACGACAAACAGGGCAAGCACTTAGGCGAGTTTGATCCCAACTCGGGCGAACGAACCAAGGATGCCGAGCCAGGTCGCACAACACCAAAGTAATACAGGGGAAGATGATGTTCTTGGAAATCACGGGGTTCCTACCCCCAGACAACGAAGACGACTTTATTAAGTTCTCGCTCGATATAAGCCCCGAAAATGAGCCACGCGTTATGGACGTTTTGGGCTGGAAGAGCCTGGAGGCTGAAATCGCTGGCGATCTTCAGCTGACGGTCGCTCAAGCGGAAAAAATATCGTCGGTGATTGATGAGCTGCTGCCGCGCGACCTGGACCTGTTCATCGGCGTTCGGTCGTAATGGAGAAACGGGAAGAGACCTATCGGGGATGAGAAGTTTATTGCACCTGTGCATTAGCGGATTCCTAACCGACAGTGACGACGACTCGCTCAGGTTTGAGTTGGATCTGAACCAATCTCTCAACGAGCAAGTTGTACGACTCCTTGGTCATAAAAATCTGAACACACTGGCCGAGTGCGAATGGCCGCTGACTGTAGAGCAGGCAGAAAGGTTGTCGGCACTGATCGGCTACCAGCTTCCGAAAGACCTGAAATTATTCATCGGGGTTGAAGTATCGCATCAGTGAAGATCAGCTCGTAAAGCCAACACACAAGCAAAAAAATCCCCGAACCAGTCGGGGATTTTTTATTCAGACGATCAACTCAGGCGTTGATCAGTCTTCGCGGTAGCGACGCAGTTTCAGCTGCTTGCCTGCAACGCGGGTGTCCTTGAGTTTGGTCAGCAGACGTTCAAGGCCATCTTCCGGCAGTTCGACCAGGCTGAAGCTGTCACGGACCTGGATGCGGCCAATGGCTTCGCGGGCCAGGCCGCCTTCGTTGAGGATCGCGCCCAGCAGGTTCTTGGCGGCGATACCGTCACGCGCGCCCAGCGCGGTGCGGCAGCGTGCACGACCTTCGGCCAGTGGAACCGGAGCACGACGCTCACGCTCTGGACGATCACCACGCTCGCCACGATCCGGACGGTCGCCACGCGGGGCGTTGTTCGGAACCAGTGGGCGCTCGCGTTCGATGGCTGCCAGGGTCAGGGCCTGACCGTTGGTAGCTTTGCGCAGCAGAGCAGCGGCCAGGGCACGCGGGGTGCAACCGATGTCGGCGGTCAGACGATCCAGCAGATCACCGTGAGTCGATTCGGCATCGGCAACCAGCGGCGACAGGCTGTTGGTCAGTTTCTTGATGCGGGCATCCAGAACGGCCTGAGCATCCGGCAGGCGAACTTCGGCAACCTTCTGACCGGTTACGCGCTCGATCACTTGCAGCATGCGGCGCTCACGCGGGGTGACCAGCAGCAGTGCGCGACCTTCGCGGCCCGCACGACCGGTACGGCCGATACGGTGAACGTAGGACTCAGGATCGTAAGGCATGTCAACGTTGAACACGTGAGTGATGCGCGGAACGTCCAGGCCACGAGCAGCAACGTCGGTTGCCACCACGATGTCCAGGCGACCGTCCTTGAGGGACTCGATCACGCGCTCACGCTGGTTCTGGGCGATGTCGCCGTTCAGCGCAGCGGCCTTGTAGCCACGCGCTTCAAGGGCGCTTGCCAGATCCAGGGTCGCCTGCTTGGTGCGGACGAACATGATCAGGGCGTCGAAATCTTCGACTTCCAGCAGGCTCAATACAGCCGAGGTCTTCTGGTCAGCATGAACCAGCAGGTGAGCCTGCTCGATCTTGGTGACGGTCTGGGTCTTGGTCTGGATCTTGACGTGCTTCGGATCACGCAGATGGCGCTCGGCGATGGCACGGATCGACTGCGGCAGCGTCGCCGAGAACAGAACGGTCTGGCGGGTTTCAGGCATGGCCTTGAAGATCACTTCAAGGTCGTCCATGAAGCCCAGCTTCAGCATTTCGTCCGCTTCGTCGAGAACCAGGTGGTTCACGGTCGCCAGGA
The DNA here is from genome assembly GCF_003935425.1 of Pseudomonas sp. v388. Lineage (GTDB taxonomy): Bacteria > Pseudomonadota > Gammaproteobacteria > Pseudomonadales > Pseudomonadaceae > Aquipseudomonas. Next base: position 421,773 of record NZ_RHQN01000005.1, on the reverse strand, counting down.
CTTTCTCGTCACGACGCAGGTGGTCACACAGACGACCCGGAGTGGCGACGACGATTTGTGCGCCGTTGCGGATGGCTTTCAGCTGCGGGCCCATAGGCGCGCCGCCGTAGACAGCAACAACGGTTACGCCCGGCATTTGCTTGGCGTAGGTCTCGAACGCGGTGGCGACTTGCAGCGCCAGCTCACGGGTCGGGGCCAGAATAAGGGCTTGCGGCTCGCGCTTGCTCGGGTCGATACGATGCAGGATCGGCAGAGCGAACGCGGCGGTTTTGCCGGTACCGGTCTGCGCCTGGCCGATCATGTCGTGACCGGCGAGGATGATCGGGATCGATTGCTGCTGGATAGCCGATGGCTCTTCGTAGCCTGTGGCGACGACAGCTGCAACGATATTGGGATGAAGTTCGAGAGCGGCGAAGCCGCCGGTTTCCTGGGTCATGGGTCTGCCTCTAGTGCATCCGCAAAGACCCATGCTTCAAAGCTGCGCGTGCCGTGTACGACCTTGAGGTCACCCTGGCTGCTTTGTCGGCGGGGATTTGCGAAAACGTTTGATGAATGGATCGCCAAGGATAGTTCGCAGAGCGAACGAGCAGCCGAAGCTGGCTTCGGGAGATTGCAATCCTGGACGAGGGCCGTGTTAAGGCCGGCGCGCACTATACCGGAATTGCACGCGCAAGTGAGTCTTTTTTTTGCTCGAAAGCTATGCGCAGGGTCCACGGGTTTCGGGCGCTTGAGGCGTGCTTCGAGAGAACCCGAACCCCGGCTGGCCCCGTGTCGACGGGACTTTAGCTTAAACGTTTCACTAATCCGCGCCTGGACTCGCGCCAGCGCGGCGAGGGATGCGACCAAATGACTCATCAACAGATTCGGACGACCGGTGGTGTGCGAGTTGCGACTGTACCGGCCCTTTCGCCTGCGAACTGGCTCCGGGCCTGCGTTGAGTCATGTAGGAGTCAGCTTGCTGGCGATGGCTCGCTTCCAGGCCATGAAGAACTCAGGTTGCCGGACGGATGTCGTTGATCAGCGTCTGCAACGAATAGCCAAGCCTGGGTGCCAGCTCGTGCGCACGTTCGGCCAGCTTATCCAGCGACAGCGCCTGCTCCAGATCGGCAGGTACCAACAGGATCACATTGCCTTCCTTGACCGGCAGCTCCCAGTAATGGCGATGGTAAAGCCCGCGCAGCAACGCCGCGCCCAGCGGCTTGCCGTCGTCCGACGCCCACTGGTTGATCACCAGCCAGCCGCCGGGATTGAGCCGCTGCTGGCAACCCTGCAGAAAATTCCAGGCCAGGTGCCCAACGCCCGGGCCTACATCGGTGTAGAGGTCGACGAAGATCAGGTCGGCCGGCTCGGCGCTGTCGAGCAATTCAAGGGCGTCGCCAATGCGTATGTAAAGACGCGGATCGTCATCCAGCCCCAGGTACTCCATTGCCAGGCGAGGTACATCCGGGCGCAGTTCGATCACTTCGACGTCATCCAGCGGCAGGAACTTCATGCACGCCTGGGTCAGGGTGCCGGCGCCCAGCCCGAGGAACAACGCGGTTTCCGGCGCTTCATGACACAGGGCGCCGATCAGCATGGCGCGGGTGTAGTCGTACTCCAGCCAGCTGGGGTCAGCGGTGAACGTGCAGCTCTGCTCGATGGCGTCGCCGAATTCCAGAAAGCGGTAGTCGTCCACTTCCAGCACGCGAATCATGCCGAACTCATCGTGCACCTCCGCCAGAATCCGCTCTACCCGCTCTCGCTCTTCCGTCATTACCTGTCCTGGTTGCGCCTGCGCCGAGCGCAAAGCGCGAATTGTCATTCATGAACGCCGCTTTGTCACACTTATCAACCTTTCACCAGCGCTTACATACGGGCGTCGAAGACGCGCGACGGGAAGCTTAAACAGCGAAAAGTTCCTTTATCGATTCACCCCAAACTTCCAACGTAGGAAATTCCTTACCCGACGAATGGTAACTTTCCTAGCTAATGGCGTTATGCCCCCTTATTTGCAAGGCCAAATGCCAAGCGGCTGTTGTTTCAACCGCTTTACCACACCCGATGCAGGCGTCCTGCCTCCGCAGCCGGCCAGCGCTGAATCAGATCTTTGCTATACCCAAGTGATCCGAATGAATACCGACCCTATCCAAACGGTCGTTAGTTCAGGAGCAGGTATTACTCTTTCCGAGCGGCGGATACGAAGCTTTTACAGGCTTCAGGCTATCGGCGAGAGACCGAGAACCGGCAGGAGTAGTTATGGACAATATCGTAGTCGCCGACAAAGCTTCATCCGAAATTACTGCCAAGGAATGGGGTAACTTTCAGCTTTCCGGGCCAGGTGTGGTGCAGATGCCCGTTGCGCCGTCGCAGGTGGCCTCAGTAAATCGAAGCGGTCAGGACCTGATCGTCAATCTCAAGTCCGGTGAGCGCGTCACGGTCGGGAATTTCTTCACCCCAGGCGCGGACGACGTACGCAGTGACATCGTTTTCCAGGGTGATGACGGTACGCTCTGGCAGGCCCAGTACAGCAGTGAGTCCTTCAATGGGTTCACGTTCGAAGAAGTCGCCTCCATTGACACACTGCTGGCCGACGCCGGCGTCATCGATAACGCGACCCAGACCTTTGCCTTCGCCGGCCTCGGGCTGTTGGGCGCGGGCGGTGCCGCAGCCGCAGCGGGCGGCGGAGGTGGCGGTGGAGGTGGCGGCGGTGGCGGCGCACCCGCGCCCAGCGCACCGGCGGACCTGGTGCTGTCCAGCGATGGGCTGAGCCTGCAGGGCAGCGGCATCGCCGGATCGACGATCAATGTCCGGGATGCCAACGGCAATCTGCTGGGTTCGGCGGTGGTCGGCGCAGACGGCCGGTTCAACGTCCCGCTGAACACGCCGCAGAACAATGGTCAGGCGCTGGTCGTCGATCAGACTGACGCAGCCGGCAACACGTCGGCCCCTACTCCGATTACTGCGCCCGATGTCGTCGCACCTCAAGCGCCGGCCAACCTGCAAGTGAGCACCGACGGCCTGACGCTCAGCGGCAGCGGCGAGCCGGGTTCGACCGTTTCCGTGCGCGATGCCAACGGTACCGTGCTCGGCACGGCAGTCGTGGCGGCGGACGGCACTTTCGCGGTCACTTTGAGCAGCCCACAAGTCGATGGCCAGGCCTTGACGGTCCAGCAGACGGACGCTGCAGGCAATGTTTCTGCAACAAGCCCCGTCACCGCCCCTGATGTCGATTCACCGGATGTCACCCCGCCAACTGCCCCGGCCAACCTGCAGATCAGCGCCGATGGCCTGACCGTGAGCGGCACCGGCGAGGCCGGGGCAACGGTGGCGGTACGTGATGCCAATGGCAATGTACTGGGCACTGCGGTGGTTGCGGCGGACGGGACCTTCGCGGTCAGCCTGAGCAGCGCGCAGGTCGATGGTCAGTTGCTGTCGCTGCAACAGACCGATGCGGCCGGCAATGTCTCCGCGCCTGCCAGCCTGACGGCACCGGATATCGACCCGCCTGTCGACACCACGCCGCCTGCGGCACCTGCCGGCCTGACCGTCAGCGCCGACGGCACACTGCTCAGCGGCAGCGGCGAAGTCGGCGCCCGTGTGCAAGTGTTCGATGGAACGGGCGCATTGCTCGGCACGGCCGTGGTGGACGCCGACGGGCTGTTCACCGTCACGCTCAGCCCGGCGCAGGTGGATGGGCAGTCGCTGAACGTGACCCTGACCGACGCGGCCGGCAATGTGTCGAGCGGCACGGGTGTGACAGCGCCCGATATCCAGCCCGATGCGCCCACTGACCTGGTGGTATCGGCGGATGGGCTGGTGCTGACCGGCAGAGCCTTTCCCGGCCTGAGGATTTTTGTGCGCAGCGCTTCAGGCGTGTCCCTGGGCGAGGCGCGAGTCGGCGCGGACGGCCTGTTCAGCGTCGCGTTGAGCCCGGCTCAGCTCAACGGTGAGCTGCTCGATGTCAGCGCCATCGATGCCGCCGGCAACAGCACAGGAGCGGCGCAGGTCACCGCGCCGGACAACGTGGCGCCGGCCAGCGTCAGTGAACTGGTGGTCAGCCCGGACGGCGCAACCCTCGCCGGCAAAGGCCAGCCTGGCGCGACGGTCACGGTGCGCGACGCGGCGGGGCAAGTACTGGCCAGTGGTCTGGTGGCCGCCAACGGCACCTTCATTCTGACCCTCGCCCCGGCCGTGCCTGAAGGCGACGTGCTGTCCGTGACCCAGGCGGATGGCTCCGGCCTGTCCTCAGTGGCCGAAACCATCACAGTCCCGGATGCCAGCGGGCCGGTCGCACCAGGGCAAGTGGCACTGGACCCGACAGGCACCCTTGTGACCGGCACCGGCACGCCCGGTACCACCATCGAGGTCCGTGACGCCAACGGCAACGTGCTTGGCAGTGCCGTGGTCGATCCGCAAGGCAATTTCAGCGTACCGCTGACCAGTCCGCAGATCGACGGCCAGGTGCTTGACGTGGTCGCCGTCGCGCCCGACGGCACCGAATCGGTTCCAACCCCACTGCCCACTACCGACGGCACCGCACCGTTGCCGGCGGACGAGCTGCTGATCAATCCCAATGGCCTGGTGCTGACCGGCCGGGGTGAACCTGGCGCGAGCGTCATCGTCAGTGATGCCCAGGGCACGGTGCTGGGGACCGCCGTCGTCAGCGCTGCCGGAACATTCTCGGTGGCCTTCGGCTCGCCCCAGAACCAGGGCCAGGCACTGCAAGTCACCCTTACCGATGCGGCCGGCAATATTTCGCTGCCTGCCACTGTCACGGCGCCCAACCCCGTCGGCGCGCTGCAGCCTGACAACATTGCGCTGGATTCCACCGGCACCACGCTGAGCGGAACCGGGCAGATCGGCTCCACCGTGACCGTCACCGATGCCTCGGGCGCGGTACTGGGCTCCGCGCAGGTCGGCGCCGATGGCACGTTCAACGTGCCGTTGAGCAGCGCTCAGAATAACGGGCAGTCGCTGCAAGTGACCGCCGTCAACGCTTCGGGCGAAACGTCGGCACCGGTGACGTTCACAGGCCAGGACACCCAGGCACCGGACGCGGTCGCCAACCTGTCGCTCAGCGCTGACCGCAGCCAACTGAGCGGCACCGGGGAAGCCGGCGCGCAGGTCACCGTGCGCGACGGCAGCGGGGTGATTATCGGCGCCGCGACGGTCGATGGCAGCGGCGCGTTTGTCGTGCCCCTGGTTCCGACACCGACCGCCGACCAGACGCTGCAAGTGGTGCAGACCGACCCGGCGGGCAATATTTCCAGCCCGGTCACCACCAGCGCCCCGGATGTACAGAACCCGGACCCGCTGACCAATGTGATGATTTCCGCCAACGGCTCGGTGGTATCGGGCAATGGTGAACAAGGCGCGACCGTCACCGTCTTCGACGATACGGGCAGCCCCATCGGCAATGGCCTTGTCGGCAGCAATGGCCGCTTCGAGATCACGCTCACGCCTGCCCAGGCCAACGGACAAGCGCTGGCCGTGAGTCAGGCTGATGCGAGCGGTAACGTCTCACCGGTTTCCCCCCTCCTCGCCCCGGACATCCAGGCCCCGACGGCACCGGCCGACCTGGCGCTGGCCGGCGACGGCCTGACGCTGACCGGCACCGGCGAACCCCTGGCGACCCTGGAAGTCTTCGGCGCCGGCGGTAACCTGCTGGGCACCGGCCAGGTCAATGCGGACGGAACCTTCAGCCTGCAGCTCACTGCGGCGCAGCTCAACGGCGAGGCGCTGGAAGTCGTCCAGACCGATGGTGCGCTCAACGCGTCTGCCGCAGGTCTGCTCACCGCGCCGGACAGTACGATTCCGGCCGCGGTGGACAATCTGGTCATCACGCCCAATGGCGCCACCCTCACCGGCACCGGCGAAGCAGGCACTACGGTCACCGTCACCGGCCCTGGCAGCGCGGTGCTCGGCACGGCTCTGGTGGATACCAACGGGGTCTTTTCCGTCGCCCTCAACCCGGCGCAAATCAATGGCCAGGCCCTGAGCGTCAGCCAATCGGATGGCACCAATGTTTCCCCGGCAGTGCCGGTGACGGCTCCTGACCTGAGCACACTGGCTCAACCGGCGAACCTGGCGGTGGATGCGACCGGCACGACGCTCACCGGTACGGCGCAACCTGGCACCACGATCGAAGTGCGCGCTGCCGACGGCACGCTGCTGGGCACAGGACCGGTCGGTACCAATGGCGACTTCAACATTACCCTGTCTCCCGCTCAGCTCAATGGCGAGTCGGTGGAGCTGGTGGCCATCGATGGCGGGCGTACGTCGATTCCATTGCCGTACACCGTGCCCGACAATCTGGACCCGGCAGCGGCCGACAACCTTCAGGTCAGTCCGGACGGGCTGACCGTTTCCGGAACAGGCGAAGCCGGTACGACGGTCACCGTCACTCGTAACGGGTTGCCGCTCGGCTCGGCGATCGTGGGAGCCGACGGTATCTTTGTGGTGGCGCTGTCCGCCGCGGCGATCAACGGCGACACACTGAATGTGGTGCTGACCGATCCGGCTGGCAACCCATCGCCCAATGCCACGGTGTCCGGCCCTGACGGTACCGAGCTGCTGACCCCGAGCAATCTGGTGGTTTCCGCCGACGGCCTGATCCTGAGCGGCACCGCGACCCCGAACTCGATCGTGACCATAACCGGCGCCACCGGCCAGATTCTGGGGACCTCCGCGCCTGCGGCCGCCGACGGCACCTTCAGCGTGCCGCTGTCCAGCGCCCAGCTCAACGGCGAAACCCTGCATGCCACCGCTTCCGACGGCGTTCAGCAATCGGTGCCTGGCACCCTCGTCGTCGCCGACACCACCGTGCCGGTCGCCCCGACCGAGCTGGTGCTCAGCAGCGACGGCAGCACCCTGAGCGGACGGGCCGAAGCCGGCGCGAACGTTGCGGTCAGAAATGCCGCCGGCGATCTGCTGGGCAGTGCCACGGCCGGCAGCACCGGCCTGTTCGTCATCACCCTGAACCCGGCCCAACTGAACGCTCAGACGCTGTCCATCAATCAGACCGACCTGGGCAACAACACTTCACCCGATGCCACGCTCATCGCGCCTGACCTGCAGGCTCCGGTTGCGCCCGCCCAGTTGAGCATCAACCCGGCAGGCACCGTGGTCACCGGCACGGGTGAGGCGGGTGCGACGGTCACGGTTCGTGACAGCGCGGGCCAGGTCCTGGTCACAGGCGTGATCGTGGACCCGAGCGGCAACTTCCAGGCCGCCCTGCCCCAGCCACAGCTCACCGGTGCGCCGCTGCAAGTGGAACTGACCGATGGCGCCGGCAACACGTCGACGGCCACCAGCCTGCCGACGCTCGATCGCACGCCGCCGGCAGCGGTCAGCGCGCTGAACCTGAGTCCCGACGGTGTGACCCTGGTCGGTCGCGGTGAAGCCGGAGCTACCGTGCAAGTCCGCGATGCCACCGGCACCCTGCTCGGCACCGCACTGGTCGCCAGCAATGGCCAGTTCGTCGCCACCCTCGCTCCGGCACCGACCAATGGCGAAACCCTGGGCGTCGTCCAGCTGGACCCTGCCGGGAATGTTTCCAGCAACGTCAACCTGTCGGCCCAGGACCTCAGCCCGCCGGCGGCGTTGAGCAATGTGGTGATTAACGGCAACGGCCTGACCGTCACTGGTCAGGGCGAACCGAGCGCGACGGTATTTGTGCGTGACGTCGACGGCAATGTCCTGGGTAGCGGGCTGGTGGCGGCCAACGGTGCGTTCAGCGTGACCCTCACGCCTGCGCAGACCAATGCGCAACTGCTGACCATCAATCAGGAAGACCCACCGGGCAATGAAGGGCCTTCGGTCAGCCTGACGGCGCCCGACCTCGTGGCTCCTGTGGTGCCGGATGACCTGGCGCTCAACGCGTCCGGCCTGCAGGTGACCGGCAGCGGTGAAGCCGGCAGCACGGTTACCGTCAGCGACGGCAGCGGCCGTGTACTGGGCAGCGGCGTGGTCGCGGCCAATGGCACGTTCCAGGTGACACTGAGCGAAGCCCAGCTCAACGGCCAGCAGCTGAGCGTCATTTCCCGTGATGCAGCGGGCAATGTGTCCGCGTCCGGCTCCCTGACGGCGCTGGACAGTACCGCACCGACTGCGGTAACCGGGCTGGCGGTCAGTGCCGATGGCGCGACCCTGACCGGACTGGGTGAAGCTGGCGCGGTGATCAGCGTCACGCGTGCCGATGGCGTGGTGCTGGGCAGCACCACTGTCGCCGGTGACGGAACGTTCAACCTGGGCCTCACTCCCGCCGCGCAGTCGAACACCGTGTTGAACGTGGTACAGACTGACCTGGCCGGCAACGCCTCACCGCCGGCCTCCGTCACCGCGCCCGGCAGTCTTGCGCCGGATACGCCGACCAGCCTGGCACTGTCGGCCGATGGCCTGACCCTGACCGGCGTCGGCACGGCACGTTCATTTATCACTGTGCGCCGCTTCAACGGCGCGCTACTGGGTACCGCCCAGGTCGGCGATGACGGCAATTTCAGCGTCGCGCTGAGCAGCGCACAGGTCAACGGCGAGTCGTTGTCCGTCAGCGCCGCCTTCAGTGACGGGCTCAGCTCGCTGCCTGCGCCGATCACCGCCGCCGACAGCTCGGCACCGCTGGCCCTGCTCGAATATCGGCTGGCCAGTGATGGCGTTACCCTGACCGGGCGTGGTGAAGCCGGCGCGACGGTGCAGGTCACGAATCAGGACGGGGTCGAGCTGGGCACCGCGCAGGTGGCCGGCGACGGAACCTTCGCAGCGACCTTGAACCCGGCCCAGATCGGCGGGCAGCAGCTGAGCTTGATTCAGACCGATGCCGCCGGCAACGAATCGGCCGCGGTCGGCCTGACCGCGCCGGACCGCCTGGCACCGTCACCGGCTGCGGGCCTGGCTCTCGATGCCAGCGGCCTGGTGGTGTCCGGCACGGGTGAGGCCGGTGCCAGCGTGACCGTTCGCGATGCGAGCGGCGCGGTGCTGGGCAGCGGCGTGGTGCGGGTCGATGGCACGTTCCAGATCGATTTGTCCGCCTCGCAGCTCAACGGCCAGCAGCTGGCAGTTACCTTGACCGACGCGGCCGGCAACGCCTCTGCACCGTCTCCGCTGATTGCCGCCGACACCACGGCGCCATTGCCGCTGAGCGATCTTGCCATCGCCGGCGACGGCCTGACCGTCACCGGACGCGGCGAACCTGGCGCTGCGATCACCGTGCGCGACAGCGGCGGCGCGATTATCGGCACGGGTGCCGTGGACGCCACCGGTGCATTCACCCTGACCTTGAACACGGCGCAAACCAATGCCGAGCTGCTGAGCCTGACCCAGACCGACGCGGGCACCAACGAGTCGCTGCCTGCCAGCCTGACCGCTCCGGACTCGACACCTCCTGCACCGTTGCAGGGGGTGGCGATCAATGCCACCGGTACGTTGATCACCGGCACCGGCGAACCCGGCGCGCTGTTGAATGTGCTCAACAGCGCCGGCGAATCAGTCGGCACCGCTCAGATCCTGGCCGACGGCACCTTTACCGTCGCCCTTGCCCCTGCGCAGATCAACCTGCAGGCCCTGACCGTCCAGCAAACCGATCAGCAAGGCAACGTCGGTGACGCGGCCGGTGTCATCGCGCCGGACCTGACTCCGCCTGCCGTACCCACCAGCCTGGCCATCAGCGCCTCCGGTGATCAGTTGACCGGACTGGGCGAAGCGGGCACGCAGGTCAGGGTCACCCTGGCCGACGGCAGCCTGATCGGCTCTTCCACCGTCAACCCCGACGGCACCTTTGCGGTGACAATCACACCGCCCAGCGCCAATGGCGCGGACCTGCGGGTGGTGCTGGTGGACACTGCACTGAACGTCTCGGACGCCGGCAGCATCCTGGCACCGGACATTACCGCGCCGGCGCAAGTGGCCAACCTGGTGGTCAGCCCGCTGGGTGATGTCCTGACCGGCACCGGCGAACCGGGCGCAACGGTAACTGTCAGCGTGGGCGGCACTCCGCTGGGAACGGAAACGGTGGCCGAAGACGGCACCTTCAGCATTACCTTGACGTCGGCACAATTGAACGGCCAGGCACTGACCGTCGTTCAAACCGATACCGCAGGCAATCCGTCGGTGTCGGCGTCGGTCACCGCACCTGACACCACGATCCCTGGCGCGCCGGCCGGTTTCGCGCTGGTCGACGCAGGCCTGACCCTAACCGGCACCGGCGAGCCGGGTGCCATCGTGCAAGTGCGCAATGGCAACCAGGGCATTCTCGGGACCGGAATCGTCGCACCGGACGGCACGTTCAGCATCGGCCTGAACGCCGCCCAGCTCAACGCGCAAACCTTGAGCATCCGCCAGCTGGACGCGGCCGGCAATGCGTCGCCCGATGCGACGTATCAGGTTCCGGACGCCACTGCTGCGGCGCCGGTGACCAGCCTCGCGCTGACCGCCGACGGCCTGACCCTCACCGGCATCGGGCAACCCGGCGCGTCCATCACCGTGACCAGCGGTGGCGTTCCCGTGAGCAGCGCAATCGTAACGGTCGCCGCTGACGGCTCGTTCTCTGTGGCCCTCGATACTGCGCAACTCAATGGCCAGCAGTTGGACGTGACACAGACCGATGCCTCGGGCATTCCCTCGACGCCAGCGCCTTACCTGGCCGCCGACGTCACGGCGCCAGGAACGCCGACGGTCGATACCACCACACTGACCGCAACCGCGGTTTCCGGGACCGCCGAAGCCGGCAGCACGGTCACCATCAGAGCGGCCGACGGAACCTTGCTGGGCAGCGCGCTCGCCAATGGGCTTGGCGTCTACACCGTCACCTTGAGCCCGGCGCAGGACACCGGCGCACCATTGTCGGCTATCGCCAGCGATGCGTCCGGCAATGCTTCGCCGGCACTGCCTTTCACAGCGCTGGACACCACCGATCCGCTCGCAGTCACCGAGCTGTCCATCAATGCCGGCCTGGATGCAGTATCCGGCGTCGGCGAACCGGGAGCGACGGTCACGGTGACCTCCGGTGTAACCGTTCTAGGCAGCGCGCAAGTTGCAGCCAACGGCACGTTTACCATCAGCCTGACAGCCGTGGTGGCTGCCAACGATGAGCTGGTGGTGGTGCAGACCGACGCCAGCGGCAACGTCTCCGACACCGCTTCGCTGATTGTGCCGATCAATCCGCCAACCGCCTCGCCCACCGGCCTGGTGCTCACCGACGACGGCGCAACCCTCAGCGGCCTGGCGGTCGCCGGCAGTACGGTTGAAGTGCGTGCGCCGGGTGGGGCTTCGCTGGGGACTACCACCGCAACGCCTGGTGGCACGTTCACACTGACCCTGACACCCGCGCAGAACAACGGTGAGACGTATCTGGTAACTGCGACGACCGTGACCGGAGGCACCTCGGCGCCCGTGGTCGTGATCGCGCCCGACGGCACCGATCCTGATCCATTGGCCAACCTGAGTATCACCGACGGCGGCACTCTGGTGACCGGGACCGGCGAAGCCGGCGCCACGGTGGTGATCCGCAACGCTGCGGGCCAGGCATTGGGCAGCACAGTGGTGGCGAGCAACGGCAGTTTCAGCGTAACCCTGAGCAGCGCCCAGACCAACGGCCAGGTGCTCGACGCGGTGCAGACCGACCCGGCCGGCAACGTCTCGCCGGTCAGTCAGGTCACGGCGCTGGACAGCACTGCACCGCTGCTGGCGACCAATCTGGTTCTGGACGCGCTGGGCACAACTCTGACCGGCACGGGTGAAGTCGGTGCCTTGATCTCGGTAACCACGGCTGGCGGCACGGTACTGGGCACGGGCAGCGTCAACGGCGATGGCACCTTCAGCCTGAGCCTGAGTCCGGCGCAAACCAACGGACAGGTACTCAACGTCACGCTGCAGGATGCCGCGCTGAACATTTCCGCAGCGGCCACGCTGACTGCAGGAGACACCACCGCTCCCATCGCTCCGGCGAATCTGGTGGTGGCCGCCAGCGGCCTGCAATTGAACGGCACCGGTGAAGTCGGCGCGACCGTCCAGGTCACCGACGCGGCGGGCGTAACCCTGGGCACGGCTGTGGTCGGCATCGGCGGTGCGTTCACGGTGCAGCTCGCTTCGCCACAGCTCAACGGCCAGGTGCTGCGGGTCATCCAGACTGACGCAGCGGGCAATCCTTCGCCGGTTCTGGAAACCAGCGCGCCGGACACCACCGCCCCGCTGATTGCCACCAACCTGAGCGTGGCGGCCAACGGCACTACCCTCAGCGGCACGGGTGAAGCCGGCACCACGGCGCGCGTCTATAACGCGGCCGGAACACTGCTGGGCACTGCCCTGGTAGGCACCGACGGCTTGTTCACGGTGAATCTCGATGCGGTACAGAACGACGGTCAGGCGCTTAACGTCCGGCTCACGGACGCGGCCGACAACGTGTCGCTACCGGCCAACGTAACCGCGCCCGACACCACCGCGCCCATCGCGCCCGCCACGGCGTTGATCAACCCGGCAGGGACGCTGATGACCGGCACCGGGCTTGCCGGCAGCCGAATCGTGGTTCGCAATGCCGCCGGTACGCAGTTAGGCGCGGCGGTGGTAGGCATCGATGGCACCTGGGCGGCAACCCTCAGCCCGGCGCAGATCGACAATCAGGCCCTGAGCGTCACTCAACTCGATGCAGCGGGCAATGTGTCCCAGGCGTTGCCGATCACCGCGCCGGATCTCACCGCGCCGGTACCGGCCAGCGCCCTGCTGCTCAGTACCAACGGCAGCAACCTGAGCGGTTCGGCCGAAGCCGGGGCGACGGTGACCGTGAAGAACGCTGCGGGCACGGTTCTGGGCAGCACGCAGGCATTGGGCGACGGCTCGTTCAGCGTCAACCTGTCCAGCCCGCAGATCAACGGCGAGACGTTGAACGTCAGCGTCACGGACCCTCGCGGCAATGTGTCGACAACCGCCAGCCTCATTGCGCCCGACGTCGACGTCGACCGCGCAGTGGTGGCCAGCGACAACCTGACGAGCGCCACTGTCACCCTGTCGCCGGTGACCAGCACGCGTAACATTCTCGACTCGTTCCCGACCCTGCTCGGCGTGGGCTTCACCCACACGTTCAACTTCACCGTCGCCAGCGGCACCACCGCCACCTCAAGCCTGACACTGACCGACGGAGGCTTGCTGAACCTGAACACCGGCGCCACCTACGCACTGCAGGCCAAGGACGCCGGCGGCAACTGGGTGACAGTGGGCACTGCGGGCGCCGGCGGCCTGCTCAATCTGCAAGTACTGGCGGGCACCGGCATCCGCGTGGACATCGGCGCACTGCAGGCCGCTGATTACCGCATCGTGTTCTCCAGCAACAGCCTGTCGCTGCTGACCACCATCAACAGCAACCTGCAACTGAACACCACCAGCCTCACCCAGTTCAACAGCGCGGCCGGGGCGGCGGTGACCGGCAACGTGATCAACGATATCGGCACCGATGGCACAGTCGATATCACCGGTCCCGACAATGGCGCGGTATTGCGGGTGCAGAACGGCGGTTCGGGCTACGTCAATGCCGGAACGGGCACCACGGTGCAAGGTCTGTATGGCACATTGACCATCGACGGCCAGGGCAATTACACCTACCAGGCCAATGGCAGTGCCAGCAGCGTGGGCAAGGTGGATGTCTTCAACTATCAGTTGATCCATGCCAACGGTAAGAGCGACACCGCCACGCTCTACGTGCGGATCGACAGCCCGCAAGCTACGGAAGTCTGGAGCGAGACCAATCTGGCAGCGCCCGCCTTTGTGGTCGATGCGACCAACGATCTGGCCAGCACCAACATCACGCTGGGCAATCTGGTCACCAGCAACACCTCGACACTGGGCACCGTGAATACGTTGCTGGGGCTGGGCGCCAGCGGGACGTACTTCTTCAATGTCGACGCGAACAACATCAGCGACCTGACCCTGACCTTGTCCTCCAGCAGCCTGTTGTCGCTGTTGGGTTCGCTCAACCTGGGTCTGTACAAACTCAACACTGCGACCAATCAGTACGTGCTGGTGAAAAACTGGGCGGGCGGGACGCTGCTCAGTCTGGGCGGTGGAGCCTATGGCGCCACGGTCGATGACCAGACACCCGGCACTTACCGGGTCAACCTGACCATTGGCGGCGTGGCCCTGGTGACCAGTGTCACGGTGGGCCTGATCAACTCGGCGACCCACACCGATCAGCAGGTGGTCAACAGCTATACACCGGTCTCCGGCAACCTGTTGACCGGCACTGCGGGGAGCGGCGCGGATGTGCTGGGCTCGACATTGACCGTGCTCAGCGTGATGGCCGCTGCCGGGGTTTACGTACAGCCGGGCTACAACGGCACCAGCATTACAGGCACTTACGGGACCTTGCTGGTCAAGGCCGACGGCAGCTACACCTACACCCTCAAAGCCGGGCTGACTGCCGCAGTGGTGGGCCAGGAAGATGTTTTCAACTATCAACTGACGCACCCCAACGGCACCACCGACAACGCGACCCTGACCATCGACCTCGACCCGGCAAGCGCTGCACGCGCCTCTATCGCCAGCGTTGACGACGACAGCTCGTTATTCAGTACTCTCGCGGCCAGTACCGGTGACGAAACCATCACCGGCAGTGACGGCAACGACACACTGGACGGTTCCCAGGGTGGCGCGGTAACGCTGGAAGGGGGCGCCGGAAACGACACCCTGATCATCAGCGATCAGGACTTTGTGTCCGTCGACGGCGGCACGGGCTCCGACACCCTGCTGTGGGCCGGTGGTGATGCCGCTATCGACCTGGGCAACTTGCAGGATCGGTTGAGCAATATCGAAGTGATCGATCTCAACGACACCAGCTCGGTGCAACTGACCCTGAGCCTGTCCGATCTGCTGGCAGTGACCGAATCCGACCAAAGCACCCTGTTTATCAAAGGTAATGAGCAGGACAGCGTACACATGACCGGCCAATGGTCGGCCGAAGGCATCCAGCTCGCCGACGGCCTGGAATACACCCAATACACCCCTCAGGAGGATCCGACCCACCATCTGTGGGTACAAACCGGCATACAAGTGGTTTGAGTCAGAAAACAGCTCTGCCGCAGGCGATGTGAGACCGGGTACGTGTAACGGTATTTCTCATCGCCTGGGGACTTTTCAGTAAGGGATTCTAGTGAAGTCAGCTCACGCCTGTGTCACAAGGCAAATGTCCGTCGCACTGTTGGCGATGGCCGTACTGCTCGTCAGCCATCCGGCAGCGGGTGCCGATGAGCCTATTGCCGCCGAATTACGCAACCTCAGTCCCACCGACCTGAAAAAGACCAATCCCGGCTCCCGACGTCCGGGTCAGAATCAACAGCGCAGCGACAAGCCGGCGCGGACACCGAACGCAGCCGCGAATCCATCGCCGACGCTGACCCTTGATCAGGCTGTGCAGCAAGCCGTGGCCTGGCACCCCAGCATCGCGCAATCGGTTGGCACGCTGTATCAACAGGCCGAAGGCATCAATGTCGCCGAAGCCGGCTACTACCCGCAAATCAGCGGCGGGATCAAGTCGGGGCTGGACACTGGCTACGGGGGTGATCGCAGCACCCAGGCGCTGAGCATCTCGCTCAAGCAGATGCTCTACGACTTCGGCAAGGTCTCCAACGCAGTCGAGTCGGCCCGGGCCAAAGTCGCTCGCAGCCAGGCGCAGATTCTTCTGTCCGTCGACCAAACCGCTCGGGACACTGCTTACGCATGGCTTGAAGTGCAGCGTTATCGCAACCTGATCGAAATTGCCCGCCAGCAGATCCAGGGTGTCGGGGAAATCGTCGAGCTGGCCAGACAACGCAGCGACATGGGCGCCAGTACCCGTTCGGATGTGGTTCAGGCCCAATCGCGTGCCGAAGGTGCAGTGGCGACGCTGCAGGAGTACAAATCCCAGTACGCTCGCTGGCAAGCGGCATTGAGTACCTTGATGGGGCGTGCCACCACCGCTGACGTGGCGGATGACATCCCGGCCTCGACCGCGCAGGCCTGCGCAAGTCCCGAGCCCTCAATCGAGGCGTTGCCCGCGGTGCTGGTGGCCCTCGCCCAGCGCAGCGAAGCCCAGGCGGAACTGGCCCGCGCCAAATCCGAAGGCTACCCGACAATTTCCCTGGAACCGTCGGTCAATCACTACCTGGACAGCGGCTATAACGATAACAACCCAGCCATGGACCGCACCCAGGCCGGCATTTATGTGAATGTCGAAGTGCCGATTTATCAGGGCGGCGCGACCAATGCCCGCAGCCGGGCCGCCGGGTACGCGTTGAGCGCTGCCGATGCCGCCGAAGACACTGCTCGCCTGGAAGCCACCCGCGGCCTGGCCGAAGCGCGGGTCCAGACCTCTGGCCTGACGCGACGCCTGGATGCATTGCAGCAGCGCCAGACCAGCATCAGCGAAGCGCGCTCGCTGTATGGCCGACAATATCTGGAGCTGGGCACCCGCCCGCTGCTGGACCTGCTCAATGCTGAACAGGAAATCCATCAGTCGCACTTCGATCTGGCTACGACTCAGGCGGACCTGCGCCGTCTGCAAATTGACTGTCTCTACAACAGCGGCGGCCTGCGGCGCGCCTTCGCCCTTGAAGATCGTACGTTACAAGGTGTGAGGATACTGCCATGAACGACGCCGTGATCATTCCCAGCACCGGCAACAACGAAGGTGCCCTGCCCCCCGACTACAGCCAGTGGATGGAAGCCGTGTTGCTGGTGGCCCGTCATTACCGACTGGAGGTGTCCGAGGAAACCGTGCGCATCGCCTCCCAGCGCGCGGACCGCGATCTGGAAGATGTGGTCCGGCAGATGGCTCGCCAGGCCGGGCTGACCGTCAAGTTCGCAGGCCATGTGCCCGGGGACTTGAGTCACTGGCGCACACCCTTGGTGGTGGAGCTGCACGATGGTCAGGTCGGCGTGGTGCAAAGCATCGACGGCGAAGAAATCGGCATTGCCTTGAGCGGCGATCAGGGTTTGCAGAACCGCACGCCCTTGCAGGCGCTCGGCGAGCGCCTGCGGCGTACCGTGATCATGCGTCCTTCGCGGCCCATGAGCGATGTGCGCACCGACGACTACGTTCAGCCGTATGACGAGAACTGGTTCCGGCGCATCGTGCTGCGCGACCTCAAGCCGTATTCCCACGTGATGCTCGCCTCGCTGGTCGCCAACCTGTTGGGCATGGCCGGTGTGCTGTTTTCCATGCAGGTCTACGACCGAGTGATTCCGGCCGAGTCACTGCCCACCCTGTATGTGCTGTTCGGCGGCGTGCTGCTGGCGCTGGTGTTCGATTTCGTGATGCGCATCATGCGCCTGAAAATCACCGACCTGCTGGGCAAACGTGCCGACTTGCGAGTCTCGGATCTGGTCTACGGCCATGCGCTGCGCCTGCGCAATTCGGTGCGCCCCAAGTCCACCGGCTCGTTCATCGCTCAGTTGCGCGAGCTGGAACAGATCCGCGACCTGATCACTTCCAGTACCGCCACGGCGCTGGCGGACTTGCCGTTCTTCTTCCTGTTCCTGCTGGTGTTTTACCTGATCGGTGGAGCACTGGTGGCCATCCCTGTCGTGGCGTTGATCGTCATGCTGCTGCCCGGCCTGCTCTATCAGCGCAAGCTCGCGCGCCTGGCGAACGCCAACATGCGCGAGTCGGCGCTGCGCAATGCCATGCTGGTGGAAAGCATCCAGGGCCTGGACGACATCAAGTCGTTGCAGGCCGAACAGCGTTTCCAGGAACAGTGGAACCACTACAACGCCACGTCGGCCGACACCGCCCTGCAACTGCGCACCCTGACCAACGGCCTGGTGAGCTGGACCCAGAACGTGCAGAGCGCGGTGTTCGCGGTGGTGATCGTGTTCGGCACGCCGATGGTGATCGCCGGCGACCTGACCACCGGCAGCCTGGTGGCCGCGTCGATGCTGGCGTCACGCATGATGGCGCCGATGGCCCAGCTCAATCACGTGCTGACCCGCTGGCAACAGGCCAAGGTGGCGCTGCAGGGCCTCAACCGTCTGATGCAATTGCCGGTGGATCACCCTGAAGGCAGCAAGCGTGTGCACCTGCCGGTTATCCATGGCGACTATCACTTCAAGAACGCGAGTTTCCGCTACAGCGCGGAAACGCCTTCGGTGCTGGACGTCAGCGAGTTGCGCATCCGGCGCGGTGAACATATCGCTGTCCTGGGCCGCAACGGCGCCGGCAAATCCACCCTGTTGCAAGGGCTGGCCGGCGCCATGGATCTGGCCACCGGCGAGCTGGCGCTGGATGGCATCGCCCTGGCGCACATCGATCCCGCCGACCTGCGCCGCGACGTCGGTCTGTTGCAACAACATGCGCGCCTGTTTCACGGCACCTTGCGCGACAACCTCGCCCTTGGTGCCGGGCGCGCCAGTGACCAGGAGCTGGTGGCGGCCCTGTCGATCAGCGGCGCGCTGGATTTCATTCGCAAATTGCCCAAGGGCCTGGATCACCTGATTCTCGAAGGTGGGCTGGGACTGTCCGGCGGCCAGCGGCAAAGCCTGCTGCTGTCGCGCCTGCTGCTGCGCCAGCCGCAAGTGTTGCTGCTCGACGAGCCCACCGCATCGCTGGACGACGTCACCGAGCGCAAACTGCTCGACGACCTGATGCTCTGGAGCGAAGGCCGCACCCTGGTCATTGCCACTCACCGGCTCAGCGTATTGCAGCGGGTCGGGCGAATCATCGTGGTCGACAACGGCCACATCGTCATCGATGCGCCACGCGAGGCGGCGCTGGCGCAACTTCGGCAGCCTAAAGGAGCACAATCATGAGCGGCGATGTTGCGATCCGCATGCCCAAGGCGCCGGCATCCTATCTGGACGGCGCCGATGAGTCCGCCGTGGTGCGCGCCAGCCGTGTGGTCTGGATGTGTGCGCTGATGCTGGCCTGCTTTCTGGCGTGGGCGGCGTGGTTCGAGGTGGTCGAGGTGTCCAACGGCACGGGCAAGGTGATTCCCAGCTCCCGCGAACAGGTGATCCAGTCTCTGGAGGGCGGCATCGTCACGCAGATGAATGTCAGCGAAGGAGACCTGGTGGAGCGCGGCGAGATCCTCGCCCAGCTGGACCCGATCAAGACGCGCTCCAATGTCGGTGAAAGCGAAGCCAAGTACCGCGCCGCGCTGGCCAGTGTCAGCCGCCTGCAAGCCGAGGCCAGCGGTGAGGCGCTGAAGTTTCCACCGGCGCTGGACGCCTGGCCGGATCTGGTGCGTGCCGAAACCGGGTTGTACAACACACGCCAGCGCGGCCTGCGGGAAACCCTGGCCGGGATCGAGTCGTCGTTGAAGCTGGTGCGCAGCGAACTGGCGATCACGGAAAACCTGGCGAAGATCGGCGCGTCGAGCCGGGTCGAGGTGATCCGTCTCAATCGCCAGCGCTCCGAGCTGGAACTCAAGGCCACCGAGGCACGCTCGGACTATCTGGTCGAAGCCCGCCAGGACCTGTCCAAGGCCAGCGCCGAAGCCGACTCGCTGGCGGAGGTGGTGCGCGGGCGTGCCGATTCGCTGTCACGCCTGACCTTGCGTTCGCCGGTACGCGGTATCGTCAAGGATATCGAGGTGACCACCATCGGCGGGGTCATCCCACCCAACGGGCAGTTGATGCAGATCGTGCCGCAGGATGAGCAATTGCTGATCGAAACCCGCATCGCGCCGCGCGACATCGCCTTCATTCATCCGGACCAGCAGGCCAAGGTGAAAATCACCGCCTATGACTACTCGATCTACGGCAGCCTGGATGGCAAGGTGGTGACCATTTCCCCGGACACGATCCAGGATGAGGCCAAACCGGAAGTCTTCTACTACCGGGTGTTCATTCGCACCGATGCGGATACGCTGCAGAACAAGGCCGGCAAGTCGTTCGCGATCGTCCCCGGCATGGTGGCTACTGTAGACATCCGCACCGGGGAAAAGACCGTTCTCGATTACCTGATCAAACCGCTGAACCGAGCCAAGGAAGCGCTGCGCGAACGCTAGTCACTCACTGCGAGGCCGCCACCGACAAGCCGACCGGCGCAGGCTTGCGCTTTTCGGTGGCCTGCATCTGCGCGGTAAAGCGCTGCCACTCGCGGTTGATCTCGGCATAAGGCAGGAAAATGCTGACCTGCGCCTGGCTGGAGAGATCGGCACGCTTGAGATCCTGCAGGCGGCTCTTGTCCAGATAGGCGACGCTGATGCCCACTGCGTCGCCATCCTCGGCAAACACCGGTCCGCCGGACATACCCTTGACGGTGGAACCGGTATGAGTGCCGTACATGACGCCGCCGTCTTTGGCATCCAGACGCACCATGGCCTTGAGGGTCTGGCCCTGGCCCTGGGTCGGTATATAAAAGGTATTGAAGCCGATCGCCGTGACGTTTTCGCCAGGCTGATACTGACGCCACTGTGGGGCTTGCGCCGCCTTGTGACGGAAGAACTGCACGTCTCCCCTGCCTTCGAACACCGACCCTGATACGTAGGGAAGATGCTTGACCGTTACCGCGTAATCCTCGTTCCATTGCACGGCGGTTCCCATGAGCATCATGGGCAGTGGTGCTCCGGAGTAGACGAGAAAAGCTTGGTTTTTGACAGGATCCTTTACAAACGCGGTGGACATTCCATTGCACCCGCTGATCAGCACACAGGCTGCCAGAAGTGACTTGAGGGATTTCATTTGGCTCACGGGGTAATTTGAGTCGACGCAATATGTCATCGTGACATCATGAAAGCAATATGCCATCAGGACCAGCCATCGAGTATTCGTAGTGATTGTTTTTGTCTGACAATCCATCTGATCGGATTAAAATCAGGCTCATTGGCAGTATCTACACATCGGCAAGGGCTCTTTTTCCATGAGTCACTTGGCCATCAAGTTTTTCAATCATCTTCATAGTCCGCCGGCTGTACGGCGAACTGTTAACATGCCGAACCCGATTCTCATGACCATCAAGAGTGCCACCATGAGCCAACCCTGGAGCCCCGATAGCTGGCGGGCATTGCCCATTCAGCAGCAGCCGCAGTATCCGGATGCGGAACACCTGAGCAAGGTCGAACAGACGCTGGCCGGCTATCCGCCATTGGTATTTGCCGGGGAAGCACGGGAACTGCGCCGCCAGTTCGCCGAAGTCACCCAGGGCCGTGCGTTCCTGCTGCAGGGCGGCGACTGCGCGGAAAGCTTCATGGAGTTTTCCGCTTCCAAGATCCGCGACACCTTCAAGGTGCTGCTGCAGATGGCCGTGGTCATGACCTTTGCCGCCGGTTGCCCGGTGGTCAAGGTCGGGCGCATGGCCGGGCAGTTCGCCAAGCCGCGTTCGGCCAATGACGAAACCATCGAGGGCGTGACCTTTCCGGCGTACCGGGGCGATATCGTCAACGGCATCGGTTTCGACGAAAAAAGCCGCGTGCCGGACCCGGATCGCCTGTTGCAGGCGTATCACCAGTCCACCGCCACCCTGAACCTGCTGCGCGCCTTCGCCCAGGGCGGTTTCGCCGATCTGCACCAGGTGCATCAGTGGAACCTGGATTTCATCTCCAACTCGGCGCTGGGTGAAAAATACAGCCAGCTGGCCGACCGCATCGACGAAACCCTGGCATTCATGCGCGCCTGCGGCATGGACGGCTCGCCGCAACTGCGCGAAACCAGTTTCTTCACCGCCCACGAAGCGCTGCTGCTGAACTACGAAGAAGCTTTCGTGCGGCGTGACAGCCTGACCAACGACTTCTACGATTGCTCGGCACACATGTTGTGGATCGGCGACCGCACCCGCCAGCTGGACGGTGCGCACGTAGAGTTTCTGCGCGGGGTGAACAACCCGATTGGCGTCAAGGTCGGCCCGAGCATGAACACCGACGACCTGATTCGCCTGATCGATACGCTCAACCCGGACAACGATCCCGGTCGCCTGAACCTGATCGCGCGCATGGGTGCCAACAAGGTCGGCGAGCATTTGCCGCAGCTCATTCGTGCGGTGGAACGCGAAGGTCGCAAGGTGCTGTGGAGTTCGGACCCCATGCACGGCAACACCATCAAGGCCAGCAGCGGCTACAAGACTCGCGACTTCGCGCAGATCCTGGGCGAGGTGAAGCAGTTCTTCCAGGTGCACCAGGCCGAGGGGACCTACGCAGGCGGCATTCATATCGAGATGACCGGACAGAACGTCACCGAATGCATCGGCGGCGCTCGCCCGATCACCGAAGACGGATTGTCGGACCGTTACCACACCCATTGCGACCCGCGCATGAACGCCGATCAGTCCCTGGAGCTGGCGTTCCTGATCGCCGAGACCCTCAAGCAGGTCAAACGCTAAGGGCTTGCAGCAAGCGCGCGGCGCCGGGCCGCTGACAGTTGATCTGAATCTGCTCCAGCCCGAGCCAGTCGGCCAGCCGGCGCAGATTCCGGCCCAGCGCCTGCATGCCCTCTTCGTCCAGACCGCGTTGTTCCTCATGCACGGCATGCACCGCCAGCCGTCCGGCCGCACGTTCGGCACGCAGGTCGACGCGTGCGGCGATGCGTTCGTTGTGCAGGAAAGGCAGCACGTAATAGCCGTAAATCCGCTTGTGTTGCGGCGTGTAGATTTCCAGCCGATAGCGAAAATCGAACAGCCGCTCGGTGCGCGCCCGCTCCCAGATCAGTGAATCGAAAGGCGATAACAAGGCACTGGCCGAGACTTTGCCCGGCGGCTTGCTGTCGGGCAGGCAGAATGCAGCCTGCTTCCAGCCTTGTACCTGAACGTGGCGCAGCTGACCGGCTTCGACCAGTTCGGCAAGCGCCGTACGACTGGGCAGCGGGTCTTGTCGGAAATAGTCGCGCAAATCCTTTTCAGTGCCGACCCCAAGGGCGCGGACCGCATGCAGCAACAGGCCGCGCTGGGCATCGGCTTCGCTGACCTCGGGGTGGTCGAGCACGGCCGCAGGCAACACGCGTTCGGGAAGGTCGTACAGCCGCTCGAATCCGCGTCGGCCGGCGACCGTGACTTCGCCGGCGGCGAACAACCATTCCAGCGCCAGCTTTTCCTGGCTCCAGTCCCACCAGGGCCCGGCGCGTTCCTGGCGGGTGCTCAGGCTGCCTGCGCCAAGCGCGCCCTGCTCACGCACGGCTTGCAGCACCCGTTCGATGGCCGGCCGTTGTTCACGGCCGAATCTGGACAGCCCTTGATAGATGCCTTCGCCCTGCGCCGCCCGACGCATCCGCCAGACCATCAGCGGATACAACTCGATGGGCAGCAACGAGGCTTCATGGCCCCAGTATTCGAACAACCGCCGATGCCGCCCCTGACTCCAGGCGGCTTGATCCAGCAAGGTTGGCGAATAATTGCCCAACCTTGAAAACAGCGGCAGATAGTGGGAACGAACCAGCGCGTTGACCGAGTCGATCTGCAACACGCCCAAGCGCTCGATCATCCGGGTGACGTGGCCGGCCTTGATCAACGCAGGCGGCTGGCGTCCGCGAAACCCTTGAGCGGCGAGCGCCAGCCTGCGTGCTTGCTTGATGGACAACTCCATGGGCATTCCAGTCTCGGGGCGTGAGACGGTAACGCTATCCGATTGGTGAGGGTCTGTCAGTCCCGTCATCGCCTGTGTCGTGACCAAGCGCGCTCCGGCATGTGCAGCGCCGAAGTTGTGCGACCGAGCGGTCCGCTCCCACAAGTAGCATCTCAATGCTTGAGCGGATCATCCCAGAACGGCCGCTCCGACTCCTGCATGATATCGGCCCGGCTCAGGCCCAGGTCACGCAAGGCCTCATCACTCAGTTGCGCCAGCAAGCGGCGTTGACGGTGCAGCTCCATCCAGCGGTTGAAGTGATATTTCAAACCGGTCCAGAGACCGGAAGAAAACGCCACGGCTGTTGGTTGCCCGGCCAGTACATACCCTTTTTGACCTTTCATCATCTTGCCCTCCAGGTGGGGATGACTAAAGTCTCGCGCCTGGCGTAGGATCAATCCAACGAATGTTTCTTATGTGGTGCATCTGGGAGATTGATGGATGGCCAACTACCCAAGTATTGATACCGAGCTGCTGCGCACGTTCGTGGCGATTGCCGATCACGGCGGTTTTACCCGCGCCGGCGAAGTGGTGAACCGTACCCAGTCGGCGGTCAGCATGCAGATGAAGCGGCTCGAAGAAGACGTGGTGCAACGCCCGCTGTTCCAGCGCGAGGGGCGCATGCTCAACCTGACCGTCGAAGGCCAGGTGTTGCTGGGCTATGCGCGACGCATCCTGAAACTGCACAGCGAGGTGTTCAACACGCTGCGCGAACCGCATATGGTCGGGGTGGTGAAAATCGGCTCGCCTGACGACTATGTCATGCGCTTTCTGCCGGGCATCCTTTCGCAGTTCGCCCGTGCCTACCCGCTGATTCAAGTGGAAGTGCATTGCGAACCGTCCGAGCTACTGCTGCTGCGTCAGGACTTGGACCTGACCATCGTCACGCGCCGGCCCGGCACTGAAATCGGCCAACTTTTGCGCCAGGAGCGGCTGGTCTGGACCGAGGCCATCGGTTTTGCTCCCCATGACCAGACGCCTCTGCCACTGGCGATGTTCAACACCACCTGCTTCTGCCGCGACTGGGCCTGCAATGCGCTGGAGGCCATGGAACGCGACTATCGCATCGCCTACAGCAGCGCCAGCATGGCGGCAATCATGGCCGTGGTAAGCGCCGGGCTGGCAGTCACCGCTCAGCTGGAAAGTCTGATCACACCGGAGCTGCGCGTTCTGGGTGACGCCGAACGACTGCCGCTACTGCCGACCGCCAGCATTGTGCTGTTGCGCAACCCCAAGACGCCCTCGCCGATCACCGAATGCATGGCCGACTACATCGCCGAGGGCTTCAAGGTTTGAGTCAGAGCTTGAACATGAGGATCGCGGCGCAAAACATCAGGAACACACAGAACCAGGCCCGCAAAGTGCGTTCGCGCATCGAATGGGCCAGTTTCACACCCCAACTGATGCTCGCCAGGCCGCCGATGGCCAGCGGAATTCCCATGGCCCAGTCGACGTGATCATGCAGGGCGTAGGTCAGCAGCGTGATCCCGGTGCTCGGCGCAGCCAAGGCCAGCGCCAGCCCTTGGGCCACCACCTGGGTTGCGCCGAAAATGCTGGTCAGGATCGGCGTGGCCACCACGCCGCCGCCGACGCCGAACAGGCCGCCGGTGATCCCGGAGCCTACACCCAGCAGCCACAACCACTGGCCGCGACGCAGTTCGGTGCCGACTGGCTCCTTGCGCCAGTACATCTGCGCCAGGTTGAACACCGTCAGCACAATCAGGAATCCGACGAAGCCCAGGCGCATGGCCTGCGGGTCGAGGCTCACGGCCCAAAGCGATGTCAGCCATGCAAAGCAGAAACTGGGCACGATCAGCATCAGCGCATTGCGCAGCGACACCCGGTTGCGCTGGTTGTAACGCCACAGCGCCAACAGCACGTTAGGTAGCACCATCAGCAAGGCCGTGCCCTGCGCCAGTTGCTGTTCGAGGCCGAACAACACACCCAGCGCGGGAATCGCCACCAACCCGCCGCCAATTCCGAACAAGCCCCCCAAGGTGCCCATTGCCGCACCCAGCAACACATACATCACCACTTCGATCACACCGCGCCCCCGCTCAACGAATGGCCGAATGCTACGCAGTCTTGGGCGTGAGGAGAACTGTTACTTGAAATGTCATGGCTGCCCCTGTGCAGAAGCGTGCTTGGCCGCAACCCGCTCAGCCATCGGCCGCCTGCCTGGCGTCCGGGCGCCTGTTGTCGCGGGCAAGCGCGCTCTTGCCCTGAGCCTTCGGCCCTTGTAGCGCGGATTTATCTGGCGCATTAAAGGTACGGGCACTAAATTAACCCTCTTTCCCTGCACGAGGCCCGCCCATGAGCGCCGACGACCGCCCGACTTCCGACGCTGCTGCCGGCTGCGACGAACTATTGCTGGATAACCAGCTGTGCTTCGCGCTGTATTCGACGTCGCTGGCGATGACCAAGGTCTACAAACCGCTGCTCCAGGCGCTGGGCCTGACTTATCCGCAATACCTGGCGATGATGGTGCTCTGGGAGCAGGAAGGCCTGACGGTTGGGGAGGTCAGCACGCGCCTGTTGACCGACCCCGGTTCCCTGACGCCGCTGCTAAAACGGCTTGAGGGGGAAGGCTTCATCAGTCGCACGCGCAGCAAGGATGATGAACGCGTGGTGCTGCTGCACCTCACCGCACAAGGCCGCGCCTTGCAGCAAAAAGCTCTGAATGTGCCCGGCTGCATCTTCTCGGCCAGCCGCCTGAATCTGGAAAAACTTCGCGAACTGCAAGACTCGCTGGTGCAGTTGCGCAGCGCCCTGCACGACAGCCTGTAACCAGGTCGGTCGTCGACCGTTCTGCTTCTCGGTTCAGGCAGTATCGAAGCGCACTCAAAATATTAGCTTGCGCACTAACTATCTTGCAGTTACATTGGCCGTGCAATTACTTAGCGCGCAAATATTTTGCGCAATCATTCGATACCGAAGAGGGTAATGTCATGACTCCGCTCTATACCGCTGTTGCAACCGCTACCGGTGGCCGTGATGGCCGCGCCGTTTCCAGCGACAAGATTCTCGATGTAAAACTCGCCACGCCAAAAGAGCTTGGCGGTGCGGGCGGCGAAGCGACCAACCCCGAGCAACTGTTTGCCGCCGGCTATTCGGCCTGCTTCATCGGCGCCCTGAAATTCGTCGCTGGCCAGAGCAAGCGCAGCATTCCCGCAGACGCCTCGATCACTGCCCACGTCGGCATTGGCCAGATCCCCGGCGGTTTCGGTCTGGATATCGACCTGCACATCAGCCTGCCGGGCCTGGAGCAGGCGGACGCTCAACAACTGGTGGACGCCGCTCACCAGGTCTGCCCGTACTCCAACGCTACCCGCGGCAATGTCGATGTCCGCCTGCACGTGACCGTATGACCCGCGACACCTGACACACAGGCACAAAAAAGCCCGCATCGCTGCGGGCTTTTTGCGTAACGGGGTTAAAACACCCTGCTTATTTAGCACGGCCTTTGTAGGAACCGCCTTCACGGGTATCGATCTCGATCATGTCGCCGATTTCGATGAAGTCAGCCACCGACAGCTCGGTGCCGTTCTTCAGCTTGGCAGGCTTCATGACCTTGCCCGATGTGTCGCCGCGAGCGGAACCTTCGGTGTAGTCAACCTGACGCACGATAGTGGTCGGCAGTTCTACGGAAACCAGACGCTCTTCGAAGAACACGGCTTCGCAAACGTCGGTCATGCCTTCTTCGACGAATGGCAGAACGGCTTCGATGTCTTCAGCGTTCAGCTCGTACATGGTGTAGTCAGTGGTGTCCATGAACGTGTAGGAGTCACCGCTGATGAAAGACAGGGTGGCTTCCTTGCGGTCCAGGATCACGTCGTCCAGCTTGTCATCGGCGCTGTAAACGGTTTCGGTCTTGTAACCGGTCAGCAGGTTCTTCAGCTTGGTCTTCATGATCGCGCTGTTACGGCCCGACTTGGTGAACTCAGCCTTCTGGACCAACCAAGGATCGTTGTCGATACGGATCACGGTACCGGGTTTCAGCTCTTTACCAGTTTTCATTGCATATATCCGAATTTGGATGGAGATAACCAAAGGCTCTGTACGAGAAATAGCCTGCGCAGGCACTTTTCGTACAGAGCCTTACATCAAGGCCGCGTATCATAGCTAATTTCGGCAAAACTGTACTAGCGCCGTTGCGAGATCGGTCTGTGCAGCCTGCTGCCGGCACCAGTCCTGCGCGTGACGCTCGAGTTCGGGCCAATGTGCATCGAGCGCATGCCAGGCTGTCTTGAGATCGCCACCCGCGTTCCAGGCCAGCCAGCATTGCCTGAGATCCCGGGCAGCCGCCGGCGAGAGCCCTGCCGCGTACAGCTGCAGGAAGGCTTCCAGCTTGGGCAGATGCGCCTGGTCTTCCTGCTGATAGATGTGCCAGAGCATTGGCCGCGCCGCCCACTGCGCGCGGACGAATGAATCCTCGCCGCGAACCACGTTGAAATCGCAGCTCCACAGCAGCGTGTCGTACTGCTCCTGCCTGACGAACGGCAGAACCTGCACGGTCAAGGCACCTCGCACCTGCACCGCGCCTGCGGCCAGCGCCTGCATGCCCAGCCAGGCCTGCACATCACCCAGCACCCGGCCTTCAGGCACCAGCACATGCGTCGGGCGCTCAGCCTCTTCCAGCGTGTCCAGCCAGCTGCCCAGGCCCGGGTTTTCGTAGGCGAACAGCGAGATCAATCGTGCGTCGCCGGCCGGCCGCACGCCGAACGCCTGCAACGCTTCACGACGCGCCGCCGCATCTCCCTGCAACGCCCGGCGCCGTTCGAGCAGGTCTCGTTCGCGCAACAGCCCGCCGGTTCCTGGTTCGAAGCCGGGAAAGAAGAATGTCTTTTTAAGCCCGTTGGACTGCATCGAGGGCAAGCCATGGCAACCGGCAACCCAGTCTTCGGCGCTGAGGTAATCCAGATTCAGCCACACCGGTCGCGGCGAGCTGCGCAGCATGGCCTCTATATAAGCCTCAGGAAGCCGGCACGCGAAAGCCTCCAGAACCACGTCTGGCAAAGGGGTGTCCTGCCAAGGCGCAGGCCAGCGACAGACGTTCACACCCGCCTGCCATTGTTGATCCGCCAGGGGATCGGCGTCGGGGCACAGCCTGGCAAACGCGCCAAGGTCGTCGATCCACAGCCGCACGTCGAGCTGATGTTCGGCAACCAACTGTCGCGCCAGGCGCCAGGTCACGCCGACGTCGCCAAAATTGTCGACGACGTTGCAGAAGATGTCCCAAGAAGCTTTCGCGCCTGCGGCTTTCATTCCAGCTCCTGAGCAGATGGGTCAAAAACGTGGATTGTCCGTCAGAACCGCGTGCCTGTACCAGTGCGCACTGCCTGCGGGTCACCAGGCGTGGCACAATCACAGCACTCGTCCTGAAAGGAATCCAGCCATGTCCTCCAGCGCCCGCCGTCGCGAACTCTACGTGTCCTTGAAACTGATCCTCTGTATCGCCCTGGGCATCTGGCTGGGCGCCATGGCCGTGGCCGTCACCGGCATGCTGTTCTACAAGCAGCTGCCACCCGCGCAGACCCAGGTGCTGGAGCAGGCCGCCGCCGAACTGGTCAGGCCGCACTCCCCGGCTGCGCAACCGTTACCTGCGGACGACCCGCAAACCGCGATGTTCCGCAAATACGAACAGAGCCTGCGCGAGAGCGAAGCACGTCAGGCTCGCGAACAGGTGCAGGAACAACAGCAGCGCAATTACAGCCGGTCCAAATGCGATTTCTGGATGCAACAGGACCGGACCGCGCCCAGCGAAAAGAGTCGGGCCAATATCAATGAATACTGTGGTTGAAATGAACAAACAGCACGTCCTCGACCTGATCGTGCTCAAGCTTGAAGCCGATCTGGACATCGCCCGGCGGGCGGCGCAGACCGCTTATGAAACGGCGACCCACGAAGAAAACATCGCCGAGAACAAGTACGACACCCTCGGGCTGGAGGCATCTTACCTGGCAGCCGGTCAGGCACGGCGTGTCGAAGAAATCCGGCAATCCCTGGCGCTGTATCGAGCATGGCAGCTCAAACCAGCCGATGAATCTCGTGGTATTCAGACTGGTGATCTCATTACCCTTGAATCTGCCTCAGGGCGGGTTCGCTACTTCTTTCTTGGCCCGGACGCTGCCGGTTTGAAAGTGCAGGCAGGCGATGAAGCGGTGACAGTCATCACCGCCCGCGCTCCGCTAGGGCAAAGCCTGCTGGGCAAACTGGAGGGCGATGAGGTCGAAATGGTCATCAACGGCACCCGGGAAACGTTCGAGGTAGTGCGAGCGCTTTGAGGCGTCCGTCACCTTCCGGGGGATCAGGGTTGATCGCATGAAGTTTTTATGGGTAAGGTGAGGCCTCACTTCCTGCACCGCAAACGGGGCTGCATCGCAACACGCAAGGACTCAACCCAAGGAGATATTTCATGACGAACGTCATTGCTTTCCCTGACGCCCATGAACGTGATCGCCTGAAGTCCAGTGGAGATCCGGCGTTGAGGTATCTGAACCAGAAGGAACGTATGCTGATCGACCAACTGCGCGCGACCAGCCACGCAGGTCGTCAGTATGTGTACGACTACGCGAGCATCATGCTGCTTTCCCGCCCGCTGTTTCCTGACCCTGTGGATTGATCCGCCGCTCTTGGCATGGCGTATGTCTGTGCGGCACCCAAGCAAACGCGCATACAAAAAGGCCGGCGTTAGACGCCGGCCTGCCATTGGCTGTGTGCGCTTAACGCATCAGCGAATAGACCAGCGCGGAAATCGCGACCACCCCGGCGATCACCACAAACACGTTGGAGAGCTTGCCCGCGTACTGACGCATGGCGGGCACTTTGCGGATCGCGTACATCGGCATCAGGAACAATAATGCCGAAATCACAGGGCCACCCAGCGTTTCGATCATTCCCAGAATGCTGGGGTTAAGCGTCGCCACGATCCAGCATACGACCAGCATGAAACCGGAAGTGAGCACATTCAACATACGTGGACCCGGCTGGCGACCGGTCTTCACGACCAGACCTTTCAAGCCTTCGCTGGCACCGATGTAATGGCCCAGGAACGACTTGGCGATAGCGATGAAGGCTATCAACGGGGCCACGAACGCGATGGTCGGGTTGTTGAAATGGTTGGCCAGGTAAGTCAGCACCGAAACGTTCTGCACCTTGGCTTCAGCCAGTTGCGCAGGCGATAGCGTTAATACGCAGCTGAATACGAAGAACAGCACCATGACCACCATAAGGCCGTGGGCTCGCGCCAGAATCTGCGAACTGCGCTGTTCAGCGTTTGCCCCGTATTGGCGCTTCTGATCGACCGCGAACGCCGAAATGATCGGGGTGTGGTTGAACGAAAACACCATGACTGGAATGGCCAGCCAGAGCGTCGGCAGGAAGCTCGAAGGCTCGGGCAACGTGGTCGCCGTCTCCAGAATGCCGCCGGTCCAGTGCGGAATGAGAAACACGGCCAGAAACAGCAGCGCAACGATGAAGGGATACACCATCAGGCTCATGGCCTTGACGATCAGTCGCTCGCCCAGGCTCACCACCACCATCAGACCCGCAATCAGCAGAAACGCCAGCAAGGCGCGAGGCGGCGCGTTCAGGTGCAACTGGTGCTCGACAAAGTTGGTGACGGTGTTGGTCAATGCCACGCTGTAGATCAGCAGGATCGGAAAGATCGCGAAGAAATACAGCAGGGTAATCATCGCACCGGCGCCTTTACCGAAATGCTCTTCGACCACTTCGGTGATGTCCCCGCCGTTGCGACCGGACAGCACGAACCGAGTCAGCCCGCGGTGCGCGTAAA
Source organism: Pseudomonas sp. v388 (assembly GCF_003935425.1). Taxonomy (GTDB): domain Bacteria; phylum Pseudomonadota; class Gammaproteobacteria; order Pseudomonadales; family Pseudomonadaceae; genus Aquipseudomonas. The sequence continues at coordinate 390,495 of NZ_RHQN01000005.1, read as the reverse complement.
ACGTCATCGGGAATGCCAGCAGCGCCAATGCCAGCAACGGCCAGAAGCCGCCAATGCCGGCATTGATCGGCAAGAACAGCGTGCCCGCACCGATAGCGGTGCCGAACAAGCCGAGCATCCAGGTGGTGTCGTTACGGTTCCACGAGGCGAGGCTCGCGGGAGCTACATCCAGACGTTCTACGACGCCATTGGCCTGATCATTCATCCGGTCTGGTCTCCATGCCGGGTTGCTTCAAGAAAGGAGCAGCGCGTCAAAAAACTCGGCAGTCGGCGCCACCCCAAAAACAGGGGCGCAATTGTCCGGGATTGAGCAAGGAAATCAAAGAGATATCAGACCAGCCGGTTGGGGATGCCTGCGTTGCCGGTATGAGGAGAGCGAGATGCATGAGGCGGAAGTCGGTGTGTCCGGGAGAAAGACCGGTCAGGCGAGCCATGTAAACCGCGGTTCACATGGCCTGCAAGGCCGGTCTTCCTCAGCGTGTATCAGTCAATCACTATTCAAGCGACAGGCGATCACGGTTCTTGTCCAGCAGGGCTTTGCCGATGCCTTTTACTTCGACCAACTCATCGATCGAGGTAAAAGCGCCGTTGGATTCCCGATGAGCAACGATGGCTTCTGCCTTGCTCTTGCCAATACCGGCCAGCTCCTTTTGCAAGGTGGCCGCATCGGCGCTGTTGAGATTGACCCTGCCTGCCATGTGGGTCTGGGCCTGCATCGCAGCTGGCGCCATCATGCTGCCGGAATTATCCGCAGGCGCTGCGGTAACGGCCACCGAGGCACTGGTCAGCAGGGCAAACAGCAAAGAGGAAAAGAGTGTGGATCGCATGAGTCAAGCTCCGTAGTCATTTTCAAGCGGCACTCCAAGTGCCGTGACTCAAAACTAACTCAGCGTACCCATCTGTCAAAAAAACGAGCGTATCGGTTTATATCCAGCCGTATCCGCGCGTGTCCGTAACACCATTCAGGTGCCTTGCCGGCCTGGCGGGATCACGGCTCGTGACGCCGCTCCTGGTACATCCAGTCGACGATATCGCCTTCGGGTGCGTAGCCATTCACGGTCTCGCGAAGCAGCTGGCGCACCGCTGTGTAATCATCATTGTCCACCGCATCGAGCAGGCGGCTCAGGCATATTTTCAGGCGGTCCCACGGCAGGTAGTCCTCGGTGGCGCTCATGATCATGGGATGTTCGGTCGCCACGACGTTGTCGCCGATCAACAGCTCTTCATAGAGCTTCTCACCCGGCCGCAGCCCGGTGAATTCGATCGAGATGTCACCATGAGGATTTTTCTCGGAACGAATGCTCAGCCCCGACAGGTGAATCATTTTCTCGGCCAGCTCGATGATCTTCACCGGCTCGCCCATGTCCAGCACGAAGACATCGCCGCCCTGCCCCATGGAGCCGGCCTGAATCACCAATTGCGCAGCTTCAGGGATGGTCATGAAGTAGCGCGTGATCTTGGGATGAGTGACCGTCAGCGGGCCGCCGGTCTGGATCTGCTTGTGGAACAGTGGAATGACCGAGCCGGATGAGCCGAGCACGTTGCCGAAGCGGACCATGATGAAGCGGGTCTTGTTGACCTGATAGACATTGGCTTTGTCACCGAATATCACCGGCGCGGCTTCGCGGCTCAATGCCTGCAGGATCAACTCCGCCAGGCGCTTGGTACTGCCCATCACGTTGGTCGGCCGTACTGCCTTGTCGGTGGAGATCAGCACGAAGTTGGAAACACCGGCCTGCAGTGCCGCCTGGGCGGTATTCAGCGTGCCGACGACGTTATTGATCACGCCTTCGGCGATGTTGTGCTCGACCATGGGCACATGTTTATAGGCAGCCGCGTGATAGACCGTGTCGACCTTCCAGGTTTTCATGATTGCCAGCAGCTTGGGATGGTTACGCACCGATCCCAGGATGGGCAGCAGCTTGACCGGCAGCGCCTCACGAGCGGCACGCTGTTCGAGTTCGGACAATATGCTGTAAAGATTGAATTCGCTGTGATCCAGCAGCAACAACTGAGTCGGCTTGAGCAACAGAATCTGCCGACACAGCTCCGACCCGATCGAACCGCCGGCACCCGTCACCATGACCGTCAGCCCTTTGATGCAGTGTTCCAGCAGGTTTTCACGGGCAGGAACGGAGTCGCGACCCAACAGGTCGGCGATATCGACTTCCTGCAGGTCGTCGACCTTGACCCGGCCGGCTGCCAGATCCATGAAACCGGGCACGCTTCGTACGTGCAGCGGAAATCCTTCCAGGAAACCGAGGATTTCCCGGCGGCGCCCGCGTGATGACGACGGGATGGCCAGCAGAATTTCCTGGGCGCCGGTGACGTCGATCATCTGCTGGATATGCTTGGGCTTGTAGACCTGCAACCCGGAGATGACCCTGTTGGATATCGATTCATCGTCGTCGATGAAAGCCACCGGGCGCATCAGACGTCCCATGCGCAAGGCAGCCACCAGCTGATTGCCGGCCGCGCCGGCGCCATAGATCGCCACTTTGGGCAAACCGTCGTCACGACTGGCAAACGGCACGTGCCGGGCAGCGGTGAACCAGTCACCAAGGAAATACTGCCGCATCGCCAGGCGCAAGCCGCCGATCATGACCAGGCTGAGCCACCAGTAATTGAACATGATCGAGCGGGGAATGATCTGCTGATGGTTGCTGTAGGCATAGACCATGCAGCCCAGGATCAGCGCGGAGATCGTCACCGCCTTGATGATCGCGATAAGGGCGTCGTTGCCGAAATAACGCATCACCGCGCGGTACATGCCGAAACGGATGAACAGCGGGATCGCGGCCACCGGGGCGCATATGAACAGCCAGGTGTGCTTTTCCATCGGATTGATCATGTCTTCGATGCCAAGGCGGACGATGAACGCCATCCACAATGCGATCCAGACCAGCACCACGTCTGCGGCGACCTGGAGTATTCGCTTCTGCCGGCGTGGCAATGCCAGCAGAACGGCTCTCAACTTGCTCATCACTCGGTAAACACTCCTCCACCGGCCCGCGGTCTCTCGGTTGCGTCCGATCTGCTTCTATGCGCAAAAGACAAACAATGTCTCAATCTATATGAAAACTGCTGGACCCGCGCATTCAATTGCGCTCCAACTGACCTGCGTCGAACTTCACCGCCAGGAAAACCAGCGGCAGCCAGGCGAGCAAAACCCCGGTCAATCCGTCGCCGTCCAGCAGCACTACCCACATCGCGACCGGCAACAACCACAGCACGTTAATCGCACCCACCGCCAGTGTGACCGGCAGATGCCTGCCGAACCGACGTGACGCGAACTGGTAGGCGTGACTGCGATGCGCTTCATAGATCTTGTCGCCACGCACCAGCCGACGAATCAGGGTCAGCGTCGCATCCACCACGAACACGCCCAGCAGAATCAGCCAGGCCCAGAACAATGGCGGCGCTACCCAGGCGGCTTGAACCGACAGCACGCCAAGCACGATTCCCAGAAAACCACTGCCGGCATCGCCCATGAAAATCCGTGCGGGCGGAAAATTCCAGAACAGGAATCCCAGCGTCGCCGCAGTCAGCAGCAACGGACTCCAGAGTAGCTCCTGATAGCCGCCCAGCCAGTAAATCAGACTGATGCCACTGCAGACCGTCACGGCTTGCACACTGGCGATGCCGTCGATGCCGTCCATGAAGTTGTACAGATTGAGCATCCACACCAGATAGAAAGCCGCCAGGACGTGCCCGACGACGCCCATGTCGATACTGACACCGAACAGCACCAGAGGTGCCAGCCCGCCCAGCCAGCCCAGCGCCCAGCCTGCCGCCGCGAAGTGTCCCAGCAGACGCCATCGGGCCGCGATGTGGCCGTGGTCATCCATGAAGCCGATCAAGGCCACCAGCCCGCCGGCGCCGACCAGCGCCACCAACGCGCTGGTGGCCACGTGCCCCTGGCTCCAGAGAACGAACAGCGCCAGGACGAAGGCCACCACGATGGAAACACCGCCGCCACGCGGCGTCGGCACCGAGTGCGAGCTGCGTGCGTTGGGAATGTCCATCAGGCTCCTGGCAAGCGCATATTTGCGAATCCAGGCTGTCAGGCCCAGCGAAAGAACAGCGATGACGAAAATCGACAACCACTCAAGCATGGTGTTTATGTTCCAGAAAATCCTGCGCGGTGGTGTCCATTGCATCCTCGAGGGTCACCGGCGGTGTCCAGCCGAGCATGTCACGGGTTTTGCTGATGTCGACCTGCAGCGAGCCGCACAGCCGTTGCGAAAAAGCTGCTTTCCCCAGCGCTGCCGCTGCACCTCTGAGCAACCAGGTCGGAACCGGAAGCAGCCGGGGTGCCTTGCCCAGCGCCGTGCCCATCCGACGTAACAACTCGGTGGTCGAGAGGTCGCGGCCGTCGCTGACCAGAAAGGTCTGGTTGGCGGCAGCCGGATGGTCGATGCAGGTCGCGATCAGATCCACCAGATTATCCAGCGCCACCAGGCTGCGACGGTTATCGATAGCCCCCAACGGCAGCGGCAACCCTTTGTCCAGCCAGCGCATCATGTTCCGGAAGTTGGCCTTGACCCCTGGGCCATACACCAGCACCGGGCGAATGATCACCACTTCCATTGCGGTACGGCTCGCCAGTTGGCGCAACGCCTCTTCCGCCTGCATTTTCGACCTGCCGTAAGGGTCCTGAGGCTGAGCCGGGGCATCAGCGTGAAACGCGGTGCCGGGCTCGGTGGATTCGCCGTTGACCTTGATCGAGCTGATGAAGATGAAGCGCCTGACACCAGCGGCAGCAGCCTGCTCGGCGAGGTTCAGGGTGCCAAGCACGTTGGCCTGATGGTATTCGTGCTGGGGATCACCCGCCGAGTCGCTGAGCACATGGACGCGAGCGGCGCAGTGGATCACCACATCAGTGCCGACCACCAGGCCTTCCCAGCGATTGTCGGGAGCCAGTGACGGCACGTTTACCACCTCGACCCGCGCGCTCGAACTCAGGCGAGCGTCACGCACCGCAACGCGCAACGGATGGGCCGAATTGGCGAGCAGATGCTCGACCAGCGCGCGCCCAACAAAGCCTGTCGCACCCGTTATGCCGATTACGGCAAGCTGCTTGCTCACGTCCGGACGTCCCGCTTGAAAAGAGCGAAGATACTACTTAAGCAACATTTTTAATCAACTGAATTCTTCATCTACAGGACACTTGGCAATACCGTCAAGTAATAATCTGCAGCATTCCGATGACGGCGTTTAAACATCGAAGAACGCTTTAAACCATTTAAACGAACACTCACCGCGCGTTGTCAGGGAATAACCAACTCCAGATTACGTCGCGCCATCGCATACTTGCGCTGCAATACCTGACCCAGTGCTTTCTTGGCGCGGGCTTCGCCGTGGACCAGCCGGATCTGGCGCGGCCACTGCTCCATGCCTGTCACGAACCCGACCAGACCTTCCTGATCGGCGTGCGCCGAATAACCCGAAGCTGTTTCGATACCCGCACGAATGTCGTAGCGCTGACGATCGAGTTCCACGTAACCGCCGACAGGACCGTGGGCCTGGATGGCGGCGCCGGGCGTGCCCTTGGCCTGATAGCCGACGAAAATCACGTTATGGCGTGGATCACCCAGCATCGCCTTGAGATAGTTGACGATACGGCCGCCGGCGCACATGCCGTTTCCGGCGATGACAATGGCCGGACGCAGGGTGCTGGCCAGGTAGTTGACCGTCTGCAAGTGCTGGTCGTGACTGTCGATGGTGATCAACTGGTCAAAGCCCAGCGGCGCGCGCCCGACCTGCACTCGCGCCTGCGCTTCGGCGTCCCAGTAGTCCTGGAAGGACTGGTAAACCTGAGTAAACCGGCTGGCCAGCGGCGAGTCGAGAATGATCGGCAGCTGCGGCCAGTCGAGCGTCGCCAGCTGGTCGGCCGCAAGGGCGTCCGCTGAAGCGGACGTGCGGCTCAAGAGCGCCTTGCGCTGCAGGATATCCTCCAGCTCGTAGAGCAGTTCTTGAGTTCGACCGATGCTGAAGGCGGGAATCAATACCGTGCCCCGGTCCTCCAGCGCCTTGTCGATAATCTGCTCCAGCCGTAGCTGGCGAGTGCTGCGATCCTGATGGAGACGATCGCCGTAGGTGCTTTCCAGCACCAGAATGTCCGCGCACTCGGGCGACCGAGGGCTCGGCAGCATGGGCGTATGACCCGCCCCAAGGTCGCCGGAAAACACCACGCGCTCTGCACGTCCCTGTTGTGGGTATTGCACATCGCATTCCACGTAGGCAGAACCCAGGATATGTCCTGCCCGCTGCAGACGCACCCTGCACTTCAGCGTGTCGCTGTCGCTCAGCGTGAACCAGTGACCGAACGGCAACCCGATCACCCGCCTCTGGATCGCATTGAGTTGCTCGGCGGCGTGTTTGGAGTCGCGGCCATGTTGCAGCCTCAGGATGTCGTCGATCACTACCGGCAGCAGATGGGCCGAAGGCTCACTGCAAAGTATCGGCCCCTTGAAGCCTGCGGCCAGCAGCTCCGGCAAGCGCCCGGCATGGTCATTGTGCACATGGCTGACAATGACCGCCTTGATCCCGGCGGGATCGAACCCCAACCCCGTGGAGTCGCCCGGCAATCCACCGCCCTGAATCGCGCCGCAATCGATCAACAGGCTGTTCAGTCCATCCATGCATAGCTGATGACAGGAGCCTGTAACACCGGCAACTGCACCATGGTGGATAATTTCAGGGTATGACATCCGATTCATTCCTCGAGCAACGACTGATAAACAGATGAACGCGCCTGATACGCCCATGGGTTCAGACGAGCGCGTGCATTCTGCATAGCCAGACATAACTTTCAAGCCGGGATAAAACGTGCATTAACCTGTTGAGCGAACATCAAAATGCGCGGAATGCTCGATCAGATGCCGTGTTTGCTGGAAATCGGGCGAAGCGGTCTAAAAGCCGTACAAATATAAACTCGAATTCAATCGAAACTAACAGAAACTTCCTACAAAACTATCAGAGCCGTATTCATTAATCAGCAGCACGATCCGACAGGTTTGCCGTCGCTTTTTTCGAGTCTGTATTGGCGTTCAAAGTATTGGGAGACACGAAATTTCCAGACATCGCGCCTGGAGCTTGCCGCCGGATTTGCACCCGGCATGCCGCTATTGCAGGCTCAGATCGAGCGTGCGGAGTGGACACGTTTCCTGCGCAGGCTGGCGATCCAGGCGAACACCGGACCAATCAACATCCCTACCAGCAAGGCAAGCACAATCGCAACGGCGACCGAGATGTCGGGAGCAGACCAGCCCATAAAGGTCAGGGCCACGGTCTGACGGTTTTCCAGCATGAACACCATGGTGACCGCCACGACGATCAACGCCACGACAATGAGAAGAATTCGTTTAAAAATGCGCATCTGCAAATCCTTGGTTACTCGGCTTGAAAGCCTTCTTCCTCTTCATTGACCCGGTCACGGAGCTCCTTGCCCGGCTTGAAGTGAGGAACGAACTTGCCGTCGAGACTGACCGACTGGCCCGTTTTAGGGTTGCGACCGACTCGCGGAGCACGATAGTGCAAAGAGAAGCTGCCAAAGCCCCGTATTTCGATACGGTCGCCTGTCGCCAGACACTGAGACATTTGTTCAAGCATGGTCTTGATGGCCAGCTCGACATCCTTGGATGAGAGCAGCCCTTGATGGGTGACAATTCGTTCGATCAACTCCGACTTCGTCATATTTTTCCCTTCTTTTTCAAGCAGCTAGGTCAGCGCTCCGAAGGTTGTAGCATGGTCGGAAGATTTTGAACAGCCCATGTATTGACTTATGTGAACTCATGTCATCCGCCCCCTGATTCATGACAGTCACAAGCGTGGCGTGCTTTTCAAGCGCTGGAGTCCTGTCACAGGCCGATAACCTGCGGCTTGCAGCTTCCTCGACGCGTCCAAAGGCACAGGTCGCATGATGATAGACCCCGCGCCCGCCTGAGCGATGTCTGAATCGCGGACACAAAAAAGGGCGACCGAAGTCGCCCTTTTTCACTGGAAAGCAGAACTTAGTTCTGTTTTTCCATTTGCGCACGCAGCAGGTCACCGATAGTGGTAGGACCAGTGCTTTCAGCAGCTTCAGGCTTGCTACGCAGGCTCTGGATAGCTTCTTTCTCGTCTTCAACGTCTTTCGACTTGATGGACAAGCTGATTACGCGGCTCTTGCGGTCAACGCTGATGATCTTGGCTTCGATCTCTTCGCCTTCCTTCAGAACGTTACGCGCGTCTTCGACGCGGTCACGGCTGATTTCGGAAGCCTTGAGGGTCGCTTCGATGTCGTCGGCCAGAGTGATGATGGCGCCTTTGGCGTCAACTTCTTTAACGATACCGCGAACGATTGCGCCTTTGTCATTGACAGTGACGTACTCGGAGAACGGATCGCTTTCCAGCTGCTTGATACCCAGCGAGATGCGCTCACGCTCTGGATCAACCGACAGGATCACGGTGTCAAGCTCGTCGCCTTTCTTGAAGCGACGTACGGCTTCTTCGCCCACTTCGTTCCAGGAGATGTCGGACAGGTGAACCAGGCCGTCGATGCCGCCGTCCAGACCAATGAAGATACCGAAATCGGTGATCGACTTGATGGTGCCGGAGATCTTGTCGCCCTTGTTGAACTGGCCGGAGAAGTCTTCCCACGGGTTCGACTTGCACTGCTTGATGCCAAGGGAAATACGACGACGCTCTTCGTCGATGTCCAGAACCATGACTTCCACTTCATCGCCAACCTGAACGACTTTCGAAGGGTGGATGTTCTTGTTGGTCCAGTCCATTTCGGAAACGTGTACCAGGCCTTCCACGCCTTCTTCCAGCTCTGCGAAGCAGCCGTAGTCGGTCAGGTTGGTAACGCGCGCGGTGACGCGGGTGCCTTCCGGGTAACGAGCCTTGATAGCAACCCATGGGTCTTCGCCCAGTTGCTTCAGACCCAGGGAAACACGATTGCGCTCGCGATCGTACTTCAGGACCTTCACATCGATCTCATCGCCAACATTGACGATTTCCGATGGATGCTTGATACGCTTCCAGGCCATGTCGGTGATGTGCAGCAGGCCATCGACGCCACCCAGATCGACGAATGCGCCGTAATCGGTGAGGTTCTTGACGATACCTTTGACTTGCTGGCCTTCCTGCAGGGACTCGAGCAGAGCTTCGCGCTCGGCGCTGTTCTCGGCTTCCAGGACACTGCGACGGGAAACGACAACGTTGTTGCGCTTCTGGTCCAGCTTGATGACCTTGAACTCGAGCTCTTTGCCTTCCAGGTGAGTCGTGTCACGCACTGGGCGGACATCAACCAGAGAACCAGGCAGGAACGCACGGATGCCGTTAACGTCGACTGTGAAGCCGCCTTTAACCTTACCGTTGATAACGCCCTTGACCACTTCTTCAGCTGCGAAAGCCGCTTCCAGAACAATCCAGCACTCGGCGCGCTTGGCTTTTTCGCGGGACAGCTTGGTTTCGCCAAAGCCGTCTTCGACCGCGTCCAGCGCAACGTGCACTTCATCACCGACCTTGATGGTCAGCTCGCCAGCGTCGTTGTAGAACTGCTCGAGCGGGATGACGCCCTCGGACTTCAGGCCGGCGTGAACAGTTACCCAATCACCGTCGATGTCGACAACGATACCGGTAATGATTGCGCCCGGCTGAAGGTTCAGGGTTTTTAGGCTTTCTTCAAAAAGTTCTGCAAAGCTTTCGCTCATTTTAATTCCTGTTGATCAAGGGCGAAGGATACGCCCATCTGCCACGCTCCAGACAACGTGGGTTTCGTTCATATTAAAGGACGCCTGCGAGACTATGTCTGGTCTCTCGCGAGGCTCCTTGATCATCCGGCGATATCGCGTAGTGCGACTTCACTCAGGATGCGCTCCAGCACCTGCTCGATGGACAACTCGGTAGAATCCAGCTGTATGGCGTCATGCGCCGGCTTGAGCGGGGCTACCGCTCGCTGGGTGTCACGCTCGTCGCGCGCACTTATCTCATCTAGCAGACTCGACAGACTAACATCATCACCCTTGGCCTTCAACTGCAAGTAACGTCGGCGCGCTCGTTCCTCGGCACTGGCAGTCAGGAAAATCTTCAATGGCGCATCCGGAAACACCACCGTGCCCATGTCGCGACCGTCGGCCACCAGGCCCGGTTCTTCCTGAAATGCCCGCTGCCTCTGCAGCAATGCATCGCGCACCGCCGGCAACGACGCGACCTGTGATGCACCGCTGCCGATCTGCTCGTTGCGGATCGCGTTGGTGACTTCTTCGCCTTCCAGAATGATGCGCTGCCCATGACCTGCCGAAGCGGCTTCGAACTGAACGTCGAGATGCGCAGCCAGCAATTTGAGCGCTTCCTCGTTGGTCAGGTCCACGCCGTGATTGCGCGCGGCGAACGCCAGCAGGCGATACAGCGCGCCCGAATCGAGCAGACACCAGCCCAGCTGGCGCGCCAACAGACCGGCAACGGTGCCTTTGCCCGAACCGCTTGGTCCATCGATGGTAATAACGGGTGCTTTGATCTTCACTTTTGAACCTCTTGCGCTATACGCATGCCGACTTGAGCGCACAGCGCCAGGAAATTAGGAAACGATGTGGCGACGTTCGCGCAATCGTGGATACGAATCGGCGCGCACGCCCGCAAGGACGCAACGCCAAAAGCCATCGCGACCCGATGGTCGCCGCGCGCGTCTATTTCGCCGCCACCTATTACACCACCCTCGATGAAAATACCGTCGGTCGCGGACTCGACCTTGACGCCCAGGCTTGCAAGCCCGTCCGCCATGGCCTGGACGCGATCCGACTCCTTGACTCGCAGTTCGTGGACGCCTCGTATAATGGTACGCCCCTGGGCACAGGCTGCCGCAATAAACAATGCAGGGAATTCATCGAACGCCGGCCGGGCCAGCACTTCGGGAATCTCGACTCCGCGCAGCGGCGCATGGCGAATATGAAGATCAGCAACCGGCTCACCCCCCACTTCGCGCTCATTGACCAGACTGATATCAGCGCCCATCAGCCGCAGGATCTCGATGATGCCGGTACGCGTGGGATTGACGCCCACATGTTCCAGACGCAGGTCGGAACCCTCGGTAATGGCGGCCGCGACCAGAAAGAAGGCGGCAGAGGAAATGTCGGCAGGCACCTGAATGCGTGTCGCTACCAACGCATGCCCGCCTTCCACCGAAACCTGGTGGCCCTGGACACTGACCGGATAACCAAAGCCATTGAGCATGCGCTCGGTGTGATCACGGGTCGGCGCGGGCTCGACCACTGCCGTCCGGCCGCCGGCATACAACCCGGCGAGCAGCAGCGATGATTTGACCTGCGCGCTGGCGATGGGGGTGATGCATACCTGGCCGGTCAGCCGTTTGCCGCCACGGACCACCAGCGGCGGACGTCCCTCGGCACCGGTTTCGATCACCGCGCCCAAGGTGCGCAACGGTTCGACCACCCGCTCCATCGAGCGCCGCGACAGCGATGCACTGCCGATCAGGGTACTGTCGAAGTCCTGTCCGGCCAGCAAGCCGGCCAGCAGGCGCATGGAAGTGCCGGAATTACCCAGATAGATCGGGCCCGGCGCGGACTTCAGGCCGTGCAGGCCGACACCATGAATAGTCACCCGCCCCTGATGCGGCCCTTCGATTACCACACCCATGTCGCGAAATGCCTGCAGGGTCGCCAGGGCGTCCTCGCCTTCCAGAAAGCCTTCGATCTCGGTGATACCCTTAGCCAGGGAGCCGAGCATGATCGAGCGGTGCGAAATGGATTTGTCACCGGGCACACGAATGCTGCCGCTGACGCTGCCACCGGGTTGCGCCTGAAAGATCACGTGCTCGACATCCTTGGTTTCCACATAGGCACGACGCGCCAGGATCTTGCCGAAATGCTCGCGCGCCACTCGCGCACGGGTGAAAACACCCAGCATCTGATGACCGTCACCGGCATCCACCGCATCGCGCAGCGCGTCCAGGTCGCTGCGAAACGTATCGAGCGTGCGCAGAACGGCCTCGCGGTTGGCGAGGAAGATGTCGTGCCACATGACCGGATCGCTACCGGCGATTCGGGTGAAATCACGAAAGCCGCCGGCGGCATACCGGAAGATCTCCAGGTTCTCGTTGCGCTTGGCCAGCGAATCCACCAGACCGAACGCCAGCAGGTGCGGCAGGTGACTGGTCGCCGCCAGCACTTCATCATGGCGTTCGACCTGCATGTGCTCGACATCCGCACCCAAGGCCGTCCACAGCCGATTGACCAGCGCCAGCGCCGCCGGATCGGTCTCTTCCACTGGCGTCAGAATCACTTTGTGACGACGAAACAGTTCGGCATTCGCCGCTTCGACGCCGCTTTGCTCCGAGCCTGCAATCGGGTGCCCCGGCACGAAGCGCGGCGGCATACGACCAAAGGCCTGACGAGCCGCGCGGACCACATTGCCCTTGGCACTGCCGACGTCCGTCAGCACGGCGTCACCCAGATCCAGCGGAGCAAGCAAGGCCAGCATGCGCTCCATCGCCAGGATCGGGACCGCCAGCTGGATCACATCCGCACCCTGACAGGCAACGACCAGATCTTCCTCGCAACGGTCCACCACGCCCAGCTCGACGGCCAGGCGACGCGACTGCGCGTTCAGATCGACACCGACCACCTCGCGACACAATCCGCTCTGGCGCACCCCTTTAGCGAACGAGCCGCCGATCAGCCCAAGGCCGACCACCACAAGGCGACCCATGATAGGTTCGACTGATTGCATTGCCGTGACATCAGCCACGGGCGAGCACCCGGCTCAGTGCGTCCAGAAAACGCTCATTCTCGTGGGCCAGACCGATGCTGACCCGCAAGTGATCGGGCATGCCGTAGCCGCCGACCGGACGCACGATCACGCCCTCGCGCAGCAGGCCTTCATAGACCGGCGCCGCCGGACGATTCAGATCGACAGCGATGAAATTGGCCCGCGACGGAATCCAGCCCAGGCCCAGGGCGCGCAGTCCGTCCTCCAACTGACGCATCCCGGCTTCATTCAGTCGGCGACTCTGCTCAACGTATTCCACGTCGTCCAGCGCGGCGCATGCAGCCGCCAGCGCAAGGCTGTTGACGTTGAACGGCTGACGAACGCGATTGAGCACGTCAGCCACCGCAGGCGAAGACAGGCCATAGCCCACGCGCAGCGACGCCAGGCCATAAGCCTTGGAAAAGGTGCGCGACACCAGCAGGTTCGGATACGCCGCCAGGTAATCCAGGCCATCAGGCAGTTGCTCGCCTTCGGCGTACTCGATGTAGGCTTCGTCCAGCACGACCAGCACGTGCGGGGGCACGGCGGCGAGAAACGCTGCCAGCGCCTGCGGACCGAACCAGGTGCCGGTCGGATTATTCGGGTTGGCGATGAAGACTACGCGGGTCTGGCTGTCGATCGCGGCCAGCATCGCGGGCAAATCGTGGCCCCACTCATGCGCGGGCGTGACCCGTGCCTCGGCACCGACAGCCTGGGTGACGATCGGATAAATGGCGAAGGCGAACTCGCTGAACACCGCGTTCAAACCCGGCGCCAGCCAGGCCCGCGCCACCAGTTCGAGGATATCGTTGGAGCCATTGCCCAGCGTTACCTGTTCGATCTGTACACCACACCGCTGGGCCAGACGCTGCTTGAGCGCAAAGCCATTGCCGTCGGGATAGCGCGTCAGCTCGGCCAGCTCGCCGCGGATGGCGGCCAGCGCCTTGGGGCTGGCGCCAAGCGGGTTTTCGTTGCTGGCCAGCTTGATGATGCTTGCCGGGTCCAGATCGAACTCCCGCGCCAGCTCGTCCACGGGTTTGCCCGGAACGTAAGGCGAGAGTTTCTGCACGCCCGGCACGGCCAGGGCGAGGAAATCGTTGCTCATGTTTCGTCCCTTCAAAGAACCGCTTTGGGGTAGGAACCCAGCACCTTGAGCGCGACCGCTTCGTGGCTGATTTTCTCCAGTACCGCCTTGACCAGCGGGTCCTGGTGATGCCCCACAAAATCGATGAAGAAAACGTAAGTCCACTTGCCGCTGCGCGAAGGACGCGTCTCGATACGGGTGAGGTCCAGGCCGTTTTCGTGGAACGGCACCAGCAATTCGTGCAACGCACCCGGTTTGTTGCTCATCGAGACGATGATCGAGGTCTTGTCATCGCCGGTCGGCGGCACTTCCTGGTTGCCGATGATCAGGAACCGCGTGGAGTTGTCCGGACGGTCCTCGATCTTTTCCGCCAGGCGCGTCAGGCCATACAGGCCTGCCGCCATGTCACCGGCGATGGCTGCGGAATTCCACTCGCCCTTGACCCGCTTGGCCGCCTCGGCGTTGCTGGCAACCGCCACGCGCTCGACATTCGGGTAATGGGCGTCCAGCCACTTGCGGCACTGCGCCAGCGACTGAGCATGGGAGTAGATACGGCTGATGCTTTCAGTCTTGGTGTTTTCACCGACCAGCAGGTGGTGGTGAATGCGCAGCTCGACTTCGCCGCAGATCACCATGTCATGTTCGAGAAAACTGTCCAGCGTGTGGTTCACAGCGCCTTCGGTGGAGTTTTCCACCGGCACCACGCCGAAGTTCACTGCACCGGCAACCACTTCGCGGAACACTTCGTCGATGGCGGCCATCGGCAGGCTGATCACCGCGTGGCCGAAATGCTTCATGGCCGCCGCCTGGGTGAAGGTACCTTCAGGGCCGAGATAGGCCACTTTCAGCGGCTGTTCGAGCGCCAGGCACGAGGACATGATTTCCCGGAACAGCCGGGCCATTTCCTCATTGCTCAACGGACCGCGATTGCGCTCCATCACTCGCTTGAGAACCTGGGCTTCACGCTCCGGGCGATAGAACACAGGCACTTCGCCTTCCGCCAGGGACGCCATCTTCACTCGCGCCACTTCCTGGGCGCAGCGGGCGCGCTCACTGATCAGTTCCAGGACCTTTTCGTCCAGGCTGTCGATACGGACGCGTAGCGCCTTGAGTTCCTGCTCGGACATCAACCGTGCTCCTTCTCGAAGTCTTTCATGTAGGTGACCAGCGCATTGACGGCGCCCAGATCAACGGCATTGTAGATGGAAGCGCGCATGCCACCGACCGAACGGTGACCCTTGAGGTTGAGCAAGCCATTGGCCTCGGCACCGGCCAGGAACGGCTTGTCCAGACGATCATCGGCCAGACGGAACGGCACGTTCATCCATGAACGGTCAGACTTGTTGATCGGGTTGCTGTACAGGCCGCTGGCGTCGATGTAGTCATACAGGGTGCGCTGCTTGACCTCGTTGCGCTTGCCGACCGCCTCGACGCCGCCCTGCTCCTTGAGCCATTCGAAGACCAGGCCGGACAGGTACCAGGCCAGGGTCGGCGGGGTGTTGTACATCGAGCCGTTGTCGGCCGCGACCTTGTAGTTGAGCATGGTCGGGCACAGCGAACGGGCACGACCCAGCAGATCTTCACGGATGATGACCACTACCACGCCGCTGGGGCCGATGTTCTTCTGCGCGCCGGCGTAGATCATGCCGAAGCGCGAGATGTCCACCGGACGCGACAGGATGTCGGAAGACATATCTGCTACCAATGGCACGTCGCCGGTTTCCGGAATCCAGTTGAACTCCAGGCCGCCGATGGTCTCGTTCGGCGCGTAGTGAACGTAGGCCGCGTCCGGGCTCAGCTTCCACTCGTTCTGGCCGGGAATCGCAAAGTAATCGTAAGGCTTGGCGCTGGCCGCCACATTGACCGTGCCGTAGCGGGAAGCTTCTTCGATTGCCTTCTGCGACCAGATGCCGGTGTCGATGTAATCGGCCTTGCCGGTCTCGGGCAGCAGGTTCAAGGGGATCTGCGCAAACTGCTGGCTGGCGCCGCCTTGCAGGAACAGCACTTTATAGTTCGAGGGAATGGACAGCAGGTCGCGAAAATCCTGCTCGGCCTTGGTGGCAATCGACACGAACTCATCACTGCGATGGCTCATTTCCATGACCGACAGGCCTTTGCCATGCCAGTCCAGCAGCTCCGCCTGGGCACGCAACAGAACAGCTTCAGGAAGCGCAGCAGGACCTGCGCAGAAGTTAAAGGCTCGCTTGCTCATATCCACTCTCTTCAAATGCGTTGGGTCTGTACGCGCTGCTCAATTGAGGCCGATAGCTATAAGGCGTGCGTGGGACGCAGCCTTGATCGTCCTCGTCAATCGGGATTCGGCAGTGGATCAGGCCGAATGTCGCAAGGGCTGAAGCGCCTGAAGTGCCGTTATGCACTGTCAGACGAGCCAGCCCTCACCGGGTTTACAAGATCGCTCAGTCCTGCGATTCGTCTTCGTTCGGCGCATCAGCCTGCAGCTCGTCGCTGCCGGCGTCATCGGCGGAAACGGCGTCATCGAGCGCTTCTTCGCCCACGACCGCGTCGCCTTCCAGCTCTTCGCCTTCGACTTCGGAGGGCTCCTGAACACGTTCCAGGCCCACCAGCTTCTCGTCGGAAGCCAGCTTGATCAGTGTAACGCCCTGGGTGTTACGGCCCAGGCTCGACACTTCGCCGACACGGGTACGAACCAGTGTGCCCTGGTCAGAGATCAGCATGATTTCCTCGCCATCGAGCACCTGAACCGCACCGACCAGACGGCCGTTACGCTCGTTGCTGACCATGGCGATCACGCCCTGACCGCCCCGCTTGTACTCTGGGAACTCGGAGATCGCGGTACGCTTGCCATAGCCACGCTCGGAAGCGGTGAGGATCTGGCTGCCCTCTTCCGGAATCAGCATGGAGATCAGTTTCTGACCTTCCGGCAGACGCATGCCGCGAACACCGCGGGCGGTGCGGCCCATGGCGCGAACGTCGGATTCCTTGAAGCGGGTGACCTTGCCGCCGTCGGAGAACAGCATGATTTCCTGCTCGCCATCGGTAATAGCCGCAGAAATCAGGATGTCGCCTTCGTCCAGTTCGAGCGCGATCAGACCAACGCTGCGCTGACGGCTGAACGCCACCAGCGGCGTTTTCTTGACCGTACCGTTGGCGGTGGACATGAAGATGAACGGCGCCTTCTTCTTGTCGGCAGCCTTGATACGGGCCTTGCGGTCTTCTTCACTCTCGTCGCCGTTGACGTCATCGATTTCGCCTTCGATGGCATCGACATCTTCTTCCTCGGCCTGACGCTTCATGGCCTCGAGGTCGACCGGCAACATGGTGGTGATGTATTCGCCTTCGCTCAACGGCAGCAGGTTGACCAGCGGACGACCACGGGCAGCGCGGGACGCTTCCGGAATCTCGTAGGTCTTGAGCCAGTACACCTTGCCCTTGCTGGAGAACATCAGCAGCGTGGTGTGGCTGTTGGCGACCAGCAGGTGAGCGATGTAGTCCTCATCCTTGATGCCGGTGGCCGACTTGCCTTTACCGCCGCGGCGCTGTGCCTGATAGACCGCCAGAGGCTGGGTCTTGGCATAGCCGCCGTGGGAAATGGTCACGACACGCTCTTCTTCGGTAATCAGGTCGCCGAGGGTCAGGTCCAGACGCGCATCGAGGATCTCGGTGCGGCGTGCATCGCCGTATTCGGAACGGATCAGCTCCAGTTCTTCGCGGATCACTTCCATCAGACGCGTAGCGCTGTTGAGGATGCGGATCAGCTCGCCGATCTGGGTGAGGATTTCCTGGTATTCGCCCAGCAGCTTCTCGTGCTCAAGACCGGTCAAGCGGTGCAGGCGCAGTTCGAGAATGGCCTGGGCCTGTTCCGGCGACAGGTAATACTTGCCGTCGCGCAGACCGTACTGCGGATCGAGGTTCTCCGGACGGCAGGAGTCGGCACCGGCGCGCTCGACCATCTCGACCACGGCGCTGGATTCCCACGGCGTGCTGATCAGGCCTTCCTTCGCTTCGGCAGGTGTCGGCGAAGCCTTGATCAGCGCGATGACCGGGTCGATGTTGGACAGTGCAACCGCCTGCCCTTCAAGGATGTGGCCACGTTCACGCGCCTTGCGCAGCTCGAAGACGGTACGTCGGGTAACGACTTCGCGGCGGTGGCGAACGAAGGCTTCCAGCAGGTCCTTGAGGTTCAGGATCCGCGGACGGCCGTCGATCAGCGCAACGATGTTGATGCCGAACACGCTTTGCAGCTGGGTCTGGGCGTAGAGGTTGTTGAGGATGACCTCAGGCACTTCGCCGCGACGCAGCTCGATCACGACACGCATGCCGTCCTTGTCGGACTCGTCGCGCAGTTCGGTGATGCCTTCGAGCTTCTTCTCTTTCACCAGCTCGGCGATCTTCTCGATCAAGCGCGCCTTGTTCAGCTGGTAAGGCAGCTCGGTGATCACGATCTGCTGGCGGCCACCGACCTTGTCGATGTCTTCGACGATGGAGCGGGCACGCATGTAGATGCGGCCGCGACCGGTCCGGTAGGCTTCGATGATGCCGGCGCGACCGTTGATGATCGCGGCCGTCGGGAAATCCGGGCCGGGGATGTATTGCATCAACTCGTCGACCGTCAACTCGGGGTTGTCGATCAGCGCCAGACAGCCGTCGATGACTTCACCCAGGTTGTGCGGCGGAATGTTGGTCGCCATGCCCACGGCGATACCGCTGGAACCGTTGACCAGCAGGTTGGGAATACGGGTTGGCATGACCGCAGGGATCATTTCGGTGCCGTCGTAGTTCGGCACCCAGTCCACGGTTTCCTTGTGCAGGTCGGCCAGCAGCTCGTGGGCCAGCTTGGTCATGCGCACTTCGGTGTATCGCATGGCCGCGGCGTTGTCGCCGTCCACCGAACCGAAGTTGCCCTGGCCGTCGACCAGCAGGTAACGCAGCGAGAAAGGCTGGGCCATACGAACGATGGTGTCGTACACCGCGGTGTCGCCGTGGGGGTGATACTTACCGATCACGTCACCAACCACACGGGCGGATTTCTTGTACGGCTTGTTCCAGTCGTTGCCCAGTTCGCTCATCGCATACAACACGCGCCGGTGCACGGGCTTCAAGCCATCGCGCGCATCCGGCAACGCCCGCCCGACGATCACGCTCATCGCGTAGTCGAGATAGGACTGTTTCAGCTCGTCTTCGATATTGACCGGGAGGATTTCTTTGGCCAGTTCGCCCATGAGAAGCCTGATTCCTTTTTCTGGTGAAACCTCGTGCATCCATTCGGGATGGGCGAGGCTCGTCGATGCCGGCATCTGCCGGGCAAGGACTTACGACAAATCAACGAGTTATGACATGGATCTGCGCAGTAAGGGCGGCTACAAATAGCGTCCCTGGAAACCGCCGGATGTTACCACAATCGCCGACACGCTCACATCCTTTGCGAGCGCTGAAAATGAGCCATGTGCGCACAAGTCGCCTGAGAGGGCCTCACAGGGCCGCGCAGCTGCACGACCTCGCGAGACCCGGATGCTCGCAGGGTGATTCAATGAAGATGTTTGCGACTCATCAGTTGCGCCATCTTGGCGGTGTCGGGACGCTCGACGACGCCCTTTTCGGTCACGATCAGGTCGATCAGGTCGGCCGGCGTGACATCGAACACCGGATTGAACGCATCGACCTGGGCTCCGACCCGCTGGCCACCCACGTCAAGCAGTTCGCCCCCGTCGCGCGCTTCGATAACGATGTCCTCGCCGCTGGCGGTTTCCATATCGATGCTCGAACTCGGCGCCACGACCATGAAGCGCACGCCGTGATGCATGGCAGCCACGGCCAGCTGATAGGTGCCGATCTTGTTGGCCACATCGCCATTGGCGGTGATGCGGTCGGCACCGACGATGATCCAGGTGATGCCTTTGGTGCGCATCAGGTGGGCAGCGGCGGAATCGGCGTTGACCGTCACCGGCACGCCTTCGCAGGCCAGTTCCCAGGCGGTCAGGCGCGAGCCTTGCAGCCACGGCCGGGTTTCATCGGCGTAGACCCGCTCGATCATGCCTTCCATATGGGCGGCGCGGATCACCCCAAGCGCCGTGCCGAAGCCGCCGGTGCCCAGGGCGCCGGCGTTACCGTGGGTCAGGACCGCCTGCAGGTTGCCCTGATGCCTGCGGATCAGGTCGACCCCCAGCTGCGCCATGGTCAGGTTGGCTTCCCGGTCGCTGAGATGGATCGCCGCCGCTTCGGCTTCCAGCGCTGCCAGCGGGTCTTCGCCAGGCTTGAGGCGTTGCAGGCGTTCTCGCAGGCGATTGAGCGCCCAGGACAGGTTCACCGCCGTGGGGCGCGAGTCAGCGAGCAGGGCAAAGTCCTCTTCGAGTGCCGCACGCCAGTCGCCACCGGCCGCGATGCGTGCACGGGCGGCCAGTACCAGACCGTATGCGGCGCTGATGCCGATGGCCGGCGCACCGCGCACCACCATGCTGCGAATGGCCTCGGCCACCGCCGCCGCACTGGTATAGGCCAGCCAGGTTTCCTCGAACGGCAGGACCCGTTGGTCCAGTAGATAAAGAGCGTCATCCCGCCAATCGATGGCCTTTACTTTTTCCGCAGCCAACAGTCGATCGCGCATCGCCCACTCCATACTCAAAAATCCAATGCCCGGCTTCAAAAGCGGCTGATTATAGCGAGCCTACCGCCCGGACGCTCGGGTATACTTCGCCATCACTGAATCAAGCCCTGGATACTCTTCCATGCCTAATGCCGCTCCGCTCGACCTGTTGCTCCTGCCCACCTGGCTGGTGCCGGTCGAGCCTGCGGGCGTCGTGCTCAAGGAGCACGGCCTGGGCATACGTGACGGCCTGATCGTGTACATCGGCCCGCGGGCCGAGGCGCTGCGACAGCAGGCACTCCAGGTGCGCGAACTGCCGGGCATGCTGCTCAGCCCGGGGCTGATCAATGCCCATGGGCACGCCGCGATGACCCTGTTCCGCGGCCTGGCGGACGACCTGCCACTGATGACCTGGCTGCAGGACCACATCTGGCCCGCCGAAGGCCAGTGGGTCAGCGAGGACTTCGTGGGCGACGGCACGGACCTGGCCATCGCCGAACAGATCAAGGGCGGCATCACCTGCTTCGCCGACATGTACTTCTATCCCAAGGTGGCGGCGGATCGCGTCCACAACAGCGGCATGCGCGCGCAGATCACCGTGCCGGTGCTGGATTTCGCGATTCCCGGCGCACGCAACACTGACGAGGCGCTGCACAACGGCGTCGAACTGTTCAACGACCTGGCCCATCATCCGCGCATTACCGTGGCGCTCGGGCCTCATGCGCCCTATACCGTCAGCGACGAGAATCTGGAACGGGTGCGGGTGATCGCCGATGAACTGGACGCCATGATCCAGATGCACGTGCACGAGACGGCGCTGGAGGTCGAGCAGTCCCTGGAAGTGTTCAAGGAGCGGCCGCTGGCACGCCTCGGCCGCCTTGGCCTGCTCGGCCCACGCTTTCAGGCGGTGCACATGACGCAAATCAGCGATGAAGACCTGGCTTTGCTGGTCGAGAGCAACTCCAGCGTGATCCACTGTCCCGAGTCCAATCTGAAACTGGCCAGCGGCTTCTGCCCGGTCGAGCGGCTGTGGCAGGCCGGCGTGAATGTCGCGGTCGGCACCGATGGCGCGGCCAGCAATAACGACCTGGACCTGCTCGGCGAGACCCGTACCGCCGCACTGCTGGCCAAGGCGGTCGCAGGGTCGGCCTCGGCGCTGGATGCACACCGGGCCTTGCGCATGGCGACCCTCAACGGCGCTCGCGCCCTGGGAATCCAGGCTTGTACCGGATCGCTTGAAATCGGCAAGGCCGCCGACATGGTCGCCTTCGACCTGTCCGGACTGGCTCAACAACCGATCTACGATCCGGTGTCGCAGCTTATTTATGCAACCGGCCGCGACTGCGTGAGCCATGTCTGGGTCGCCGGCAAACAGCTGCTTGACGACCGCCGCCTGACGCGCATGGATGAACAGGCCTTGTGCGACACCGCCATTGCCTGGGGGCGCAAGATCGCCGGCGAGGCCCGCAGCACGCAATAAACCGAATACTTGACGGCCTGGCATGTCGATAGCCAGGCCGACCACATCGAATTTTGAGTTAAGAGGGACACCCCATGAGCAACGTCGACCGCGCAGAAATCGCCAAATTCGAGGCTTTGGCTCACCGTTGGTGGGACCGGGAAAGCGAATTCAAGCCTCTGCACGACATCAACCCGCTGCGCGTCAACTGGATCGACGAGCGCGTCAACCTGGCCGGCAAGAAAGTGCTCGACGTCGGTTGCGGCGGCGGCATTCTCAGCGAAGCGATGGCCCTGCGTGGGGCGACCGTCACCGGCATCGACATGGGCGAAGCCCCGCTGGCCGTGGCCCAGCTGCATCAGCTCGAATCGGGGGTAAGCGTCGAGTACCGGCAGATCACCGCCGAAGACATGGCCGAGGAAATGCCCGGACAATTCGACGTGGTGACCTGCCTGGAAATGCTTGAGCACGTCCCCGATCCGTCTTCGGTGATCCGCGCCTGCTATCGCATGGTCAAGCCCGGCGGCCAGGTGTTCTTCTCCACCATCAACCGCAACCCCAAGGCCTACCTGTTCGCCATCGTCGGCGCCGAGTACATCCTGGGCCTGTTGCCGCGCGGCACCCACGACTTCAAGAAATTCATCCGACCTTCCGAGCTGGGCGCCTGGAGCCGCGACGCCGGCCTGCAGGTCAAGGACATCATCGGCCTGACCTACAACCCGCTGACCAAGCACTACAAGCTGTCCTCGGACGTCGACGTCAACTACATGATCCAGACCCTGCGGGAGGCGTGATCCATGCGTTTGAGAGCGGTTTTATTCGACATGGACGGCACCCTGCTCGACACCGCGCCGGACTTCATCGCCATTGCCCAGGCGATGCTGGCCGATCGCGGCTTTCCAGCGGTCGACGACAAGCTGATCCGCGATGAAATCTCCGGCGGCGCCAAGGCCATGGTCGCGGCGACTTTCGCCATGTCGCCCAACGAGCCTGAATTCGAGGCCTTGCGCCTGGAGTTTCTCGACCGCTACCAGCAAGGCTGCGCGGTTCACAGCCGGCTGTTCGACGGCATGGAAACCCTGCTGGCGGACATTGAGAAGGCAGGCCTGATCTGGGGCGTGGTCACCAACAAGCCGGTACGCTTCGCCGAGCCGATCATGCAGCAACTGGGGCTGGCCGAGCGTTCGGCGTTGCTGATCTGCCCCGACCACGTAACCCGCAGCAAGCCGGACCCGGAGCCGCTGATTCTGGCGTGCAGCAAGCTGGATCTGGACCCGGCCAGCGTATTGTTCGTGGGCGACGACCTGCGCGATATCGAGTCGGGCCGCGATGCAGGCACCAGGACTGCCGCGGTGCGCTACGGCTATATCCACCCCAACGACAACCCGGATCACTGGGGTGCGGACGTGGTGGTGGATCACCCACTGGATCTGCGCAAGGTGCTGGACAGCGCGTTGTGCAGTTGCTGAGTTTTCTGAAATAGAGGTGCCCGATGTTCGATTATTCCGCTCGTCCCGGCCTGCTCG
The DNA here is from genome assembly GCF_003935425.1 of Pseudomonas sp. v388. Taxonomy (GTDB): domain Bacteria; phylum Pseudomonadota; class Gammaproteobacteria; order Pseudomonadales; family Pseudomonadaceae; genus Aquipseudomonas. Next base: position 367,111 of record NZ_RHQN01000005.1, on the reverse strand, counting down.
ACGGCCGGATCATCCTGGTCACCGGCGCCGGTCGCGGCATCGGTGCCGCGGCCGCCAGGACCTACACGGCCCACGGCGCCACGGTGCTGTTGCTGGGCAAGACCGAAGCCAATCTGGCGCAGGTGTATGACCAGATCGAGGCGGCCGGCCATCCACAGCCGGCGGTCATTCCGTTCGACCTGGAAACCGCCCTGCCCCACCAGTACGACGAACTGGCGGCCATGATCGAGAAAGAATTCGGTCGCCTCGACGGCCTGCTGCACAACGCCTCGATCATCGGCCCGCGCACACCGCTGGAGCAACTGAGCGGCGAGAATTTCATGCGGGTCATGCACGTCAACGTCAACGCGATGTTCATGCTCACCCAGACCTTGCTGCCGCTGCTCAAGCTGTCCAGCGACGCCTCGGTGGTGTTCACCTCCAGCAGCGTCGGGCGCAAGGGCCGTGCGTATTGGGGCGCTTACGGCATCTCCAAGTTCGCCACCGAAGGCTTGATGCAGACCCTTGCCGACGAGCTGGACGAAGTTTCGCCAGTGCGCTCCAACAGCATCAACCCCGGCGGCACCCGCACGAGCATGCGCGCCCAGGCCTATCCGGCCGAGAACCCGCTGGACAACCCGACGCCTGAAGAAATCATGCCGGTGTATCTGTACCTGATGGGGCCGGACAGCAGAGGCGTGAATGGCCAGGCGCTGAACGCGCAGTAGGGTTTCGCCTCCTGTTTGCGGCCCTCTTCATGCCGGCCGCAAAACACATTTCCCCGAAAATGAACCGAATGGCCATCACTCGCTCTAACCCTGCCTAGTACAGCGCTGATCTGCAGAGGAGTGAGTGATGAGTTGTCCGACCCAAACCCAGGCTGTAGATTTCGACGCCGCGAAGTTGCAACGCCTCGGTTTCCAGAATCGGCCCGACGTCGTGCTGCCGCCTATGGATTTGCCACAGCTGACCCAACAGCTTGGCCTGCAATTGCAGACCAGCCTGGAAACCGACCGCATCCTGGATATTTTCTTTCAGGGTGTCCGACGGCTGCTGCCCTTGAAAGGACTGGTGTTCCAGCACCTGGACAGCGACCTGCTGCTGCGCCTGGGCCAGGGCGCTTCGCACAGCGTCAGCTTTCAGTTGCGCCACGAGGGCGAGAGCATTGGCGAGCTGGGGTTCGAACGCGAACTGCCGTTCGATGCTCCGGAACTGGACATGCTTGAGTCGTTGTTGTCCTGCCTGCTGTACCCGCTGCGCAACGCCTTGCTGTATCGCATTGCGACCCAAAGCGCACTGCGCGACCCGCTGACCGGTGCCGGTAACCGGATCGCGATGGACCAGAGCCTGGCGCGGGAAATCGAAGTCTCTCGCCGGACCCAGCGAGCGCTGTCGGTACTGATGCTCGATGCCGACCACTTCAAGCGCGTCAACGACGAGTACGGCCATTACACCGGAGACGAAGTACTCCAGGCCATTGCCCAGGCCGTGAAGGGTCAGTTGCGCAACATCGATCGGGTGTTTCGTTACGGCGGCGAGGAATTCGTGGTGCTGCTGGCCGATACCGATGGCGACGCGGCCATGCAGATCGGCGAGCGCCTGCGTGCCGCGGTCACCGAGTTATCCTTTCCCCTTTTGGCGCCGATGCTGACGGTATCCATCAGCCTGGGCTGTTCGACCCTGCTGCCGGCGGAGAACGCCGACAGCCTGGTGCGGCGCGCGGACAGCGCGCTGTACGTGGCCAAACGTGACGGCCGCAACCGGCTGGCCATGGCCGTCTAGGCGGGTTACGAAACGGCCTGAGCCTCGACGGCGCGTTCACGAACCGGCCTGGTCTTTTCCTGCTGCATGCAGCGCTCCAGGAACAGGTACATGTAGTCATAGCTCTTGATGACAGCCTGGCGCAGTTCGGCCTGCACCGCAGGAGCAGGATCATTGCCGACCAAGGTACAAATGATTTCCAGCGCTTCCCAGGGATGGGCATCATCGTACTGGGCGTGCATCTTCAACCACTTCATCGCCCGCTTGCGCCCCTGCTCCGGGAATCCCTGGGCATACACGTCCGTTGAACAGACCACGGCTGCCCACTCCCCTGTCGCCCCCTCGATGGCGTAGTTGGTCGCCGCCATCGCCACTGCCAGCGAATCGCAGGAGCTGGTCTGCCAGCACCAGTGGCTCAAGGCGTGCAGCTCCGACGCCACGCGCTGGGCCTGCAGATCCTCAAGCGTCACTCCGTGGGCTTCACACCAGTTGAGCCAGTAATCGGCGTGGTTGAGTTCAACGCGGATATTGCGCATCAGCCAGCGCCGGGCCATGTCTTCCCCCGGATGGCGACCAAAGCGCGTCTTGGTCAGGTTCCTGGCCATGTACACGGCAAACTGCTCCACGACCGGCCAGCCGCCGATCAGGTACTGGCGCATGATTCGCGGACTCAGGCACCCATCCCGCATAGTGCGATAGAGTTCGTGCTCGACGACCCTTGCCTTGGCGGCGCTGCAATCCTTGATCAATTGTTGTGCCCAGGCCGGGTAACTGTTGGCCTCCATGAGCGGACCGGTCCTCTGGAAAGTGTCGATCACTGTGCGGCTCCTTGCGTGAGTTGTAACGGGTTTCGGTATTTACATCAGCGTCCCTGGCGCACTGCCCAAGAGTGCGTATTTACGGGCCGGCGCCGTGTGCAGTGTTTCGCAGGTCAGTAACTGGGGACGCCCGATCAGATAGCCCTGCGCGTAATCCACACCCATGTCCCGCAGCTCGGCCTCGATCTCCTCGGTTTCCACGAACTCGGCGATGGTGCGCTTGCCCATGACATGCCCGATGTTGTGGATGACCTGGACCATGGCGCGATTGACGGGGTTATCGAGCATGTCCTTGACAAAACTGCCATCGATTTTCAGATAGTCGACCGGCAGATGCTTGAGGTAGGCGAACGAGGACATGCCCGAGCAGAAGTCGTCCAGCGAAAACCAGCACCCCAGCGCCTTGAGTTCATTGATGAAGCGGATCGCGCTGCCCAGATCGGCGATGGCGCTGGTTTCGGTGATCTCGAAACAGATCATGGAAGGGGCAACGTCGAACGTCCTGAACTGCAGCTTCAGGTATTCGAGAAACGCATCGTCGCCGATACTGGAACCGGACAGGTTAATGGCACAAAGCGCCTGGGGCCGTTCAGGGTGACCGTCGATCGCGCATTGGCCGATGAGCTTGAAAACGTTCCTGACCACCCAGCGGTCCAGCGTCGTCATCAGCCCATAGCGTTCCGCTGCCGGGATAAAGCTGTCGGGCGAAATCATTCGTCCGGACTCATCGCGCAAGCGCAGAAGAATCTCGATATGGCGCATTCCGTCGTCTTCGTCCTGATTCAGTGCTGCAATTTCCTGTGCGTACAGACAGAAGCGGTTTTCATCCAGCGCCACATGCAGGCGCTGGATCCAGGCCATTTCCCCCGAGCGCGTGGACAACTCGGAGTCGTCGGGGTGGTACACCTGAATCCGGTTGCGCCCCTTCTCCTTGGCCATGTAGCAAGCCATGTCCGCCGCCCTCAGCGATGCCTCCAATGTGAGTGGCGCCGCGCCGAGGTGGACCAGACCAATACTCACGGTAGTCACGAACGGCCGGCCTTTCCACACGAAATGCAGGTCCTGGACCAGCTGCCGCAATTGCTCGGCCACTTCGTGCGCCTCAGTGGCCGGGCAATCGACCAATAGCACACCGAACTCATCACCCCCAAGCCGGGCCAGGGTGTCACCTTCGCGCAGCCCGTGGGGCAGAACCTGGCAGAGGTGGCGCAGCAGATCGTCGCCGGCGGAATGCCCGCTGGTGTCGTTGACCAGCTTGAACTGGTCGATATCGAGAAACATCAGGCAATGGTGGCCGGCATCGGCGGCGGCGCTGTTGAGCACCTGGCCCAGGCGCAACTCGAACTCGCTGCGATTGACCAGCCCGGTCAGCGGATCATGGGCAGCCTGCCAGGACAGATTGGCCAGGTACTGGCGTTCCTGGGTCATGTCGTGAAGCACCAGGACCGCCCCGCTGATCGCGCCGTCGGAATGGATCGGCGTGCCTACCAGATTGACCGACACCGTGCTGCCGTCCAGGCGCTGGATCAGTTTGCTGCTGGCAGCGCCGCCGCGAAGCCTGCCGCTGAGAATGTGCTCGATCAGGGCCGAACTGTCGCGCCGGTCATCCTCGTCGAGCAGATTGAACAGAGCAGCCAGTGGCAAACCACTGGCCTGCCCGGATTTCCAGTGGGTCAGCCCTTCGGCTGCCGGGTTCATATAGACGATGGTGCCTTCCACGTCGGTGGTGATCACCCCGTCGCCGATCGATTCCAGGGTAATCTGCGCGCGCTTGCGCTCCACCTGCAAGGCATGGGCATAGGCGCGACGCTGGGCCAGCAGCATATGCACCCGCAGCAGGGCCAGCAGGATCAGCACGAATACCGTCAGCAAATTGATGATGATCAACAGGCGCAGGATCAACCGGGAGCCTTCACCCAACGCTTCGCTGAACGCACGGGCCGCCGGTGTCACTTCCTCGTTGATGATATTGATCTGGCCGCGCCATCGCTCGACCTGGGCCGGGCTGGGTTTGCCGTCGGTGATCTGCGTATGAATGTCCTGGGCGAGGCGGTCCAGCTGATCCAGATAATGGTCGCCCACCGACCACCAGTGAACGGTGTCCTGCATGTAACCGAATTCGCGGAAATTGCGATACATCCAGATGATCCCGGACACATCGTCCGGGTGATTGCCGCCCTGGAGGATTGCCCGGCGCGCCTCATCCAGCGCCGGCTCGGGTCGATCCAGTGCTTCGCGCAGGGCACGTCCGGCCTGGGGAACCGCAATGGCCTGCTGGTACTTCAGGTAGTCGAGCTGGTCGTGGCTGCTCGCATAGCGATTCAGGTAATGCAGCGCATCCTTCTGCCCTTTCGACCACAGACTTTCGCCGGCCACGTAACTGCGCACGACCGACAGCGTGTACAAACTGATACATCCCAGCAAGGCCTGGAACAGTGCGACGGCAATGAAAGGCCACACGATGCCCAAAAGGCGGCGCTTGGGGAGAGTCCGGGGTTGTTTCATGGATTCCAATCACACAGCCTTACAGATCGTCCTGAGCAGAGACTAGGCTATATCCATCGAAAAGGACGGGTGATTTTCTCCAATCTGATACAAACCCCTGCGATAAGGCCGCTGCGCGGCGTTCAGATTTGCTGCAAGTGCCCGTACAGTTTGGCGTAGAGACCGCCTTCGGCGATCAATTGATGATGGTCGCCATCCTCGGCAATGCGTCCACCGTCGAAGACCAGCACCCGATCTGCCTGTTTCACGGCCGAGAGCCGATGGGCGATGATCAGCGTGGTCCGGCTTTGCAGAAAACCGGCCAGCGCCTGATGCAGGTTGTATTCGGTGGCCGCGTCCAGGGCCGAAGTCGCCTCGTCGAGGATCACGACCCGAGGGTCGGCCAGGACCATGCGCGCAATGGCTACTCGCTGGCGCTGACCGCCGGACAGGCGCACGCCGGAGCGGCCGACGATGCTGTCCAGGCCGTCGGGCAATTCGCGAATGGCCGAATCCAGCTGGGCCACTTCCAGTGCCCGCCAACAGGCCTCATCGCTGCATTCGCGGCCCATGGTCAGATTGGCGCGCACGCTGTCATTGAACAGCGCCGGATGCTGCAACACCACCGCCACGTGCTCGCGCACCCGCTCAAGCCCGATGTCCTGCAGGCTTGCGCCGCCATAGCGAATGACGCCAGTGCGTGCGGTGTACAAGCCCAGCAGCAGCTGCACCAGAGTGCTCTTGCCGCCGCCGCTGGCTCCGACGATGGCGACCTTCTCGCCCGGCGCGATGGACAGATTGAGCTGATCCAGCACCGGGTCCTCGCCATAGCCGAACGTCAGCCCGCGCACCTCGATGCCCACGGTGTCGCGGCCGTGGAACGGATCGACGGTGCCCGGATACTGCGGTTCGTCTTTCCGGGCCAGCAACTCGTTGATACGGGTCAGCGCCCCGCCCGCGGCATAGTAGGCGTATTGCAGATTGAGCAGGGTTTCCACCGGCGCCATCATGAACCACAGGTAGCTGAACACCGCCAGCATCTGGCCGATACTCAGATCCGAAAACAGCACGGTGAGCATCGCCGCCGCACGAAAGATATCGATGCCGAACTGAAACAGCAGGCCGCTGGCCCGCCCCGATGCATCGCTTTTCCACTGCGAAGTAACCGAATAATCGCGCACTTCTTTGGCTCGCGTGCCAAGGCGCCCAAGGAAAAAGCCCTGGCGATTGCCGGCGCGAATTTCCTGGATCGCATCCAGGGTTTCGCTCAACGCCTGGGTAAAGCGCGAGGTGCTGTCGTTTTCGAGTTTCTTGAGGTGTTTGACCCGTTTGCCCAGCTTCACCGTGGCGAAGATCACCAAAGGGTTGAACAGCATGATCAGCAGCGCCAGCTTCCAGTGCATCCACATCAGCACACCGGCGGTGCCGGCCAGGGTCAGGCTGGCGACCAGGAAGCGGCTGAGGGTTTCGCCGACGAACTTGTCCAGTGTTTCCAGATCGGTCACCAGATGCGTGGTGACCATGCCGCTGCCCAGGCTTTCATACTCGCCCAGGGAAATACGCTTGAGGCGTTCGATCAGGCGCAGGCGGATGCGATAGACGATGTCCTTGGCCAAACGGGCGAACAGGCGCGCCTGCAGCACATTGAACAGCAACGCGCCGGCCCGCAGCAGCAAGGTCAGGAACAGCATCAGGCCGATATAGCCCGCAGCCTGTTGCAGCCCGGCGGGCAGCAGGTGATTCATGACCTTCAGCGCGGCATCGCCATGCCCCAACAGCACTTCGTCGACCAGCAACGGCAACAGCAGCGGAATCGGCACGCTGCACAGCGTGGCCAGCACGGCCACCGCGTTGGCAATCCACAGCGCCTTTCTGTGGCGCAGCGCCAGGCGGCGAATCGCCGCCCAGCTCAGGGTGTCGGCACGCGCTTGCGGGAGTTGTGGCGCAACATCGGTCACCTCGTCACGCACTGGCCGCACGCTCCAGCCAGCGACCCAGCAACGGCGACAGCACGCTCAGGGGCTGATAGCCGTTGGTGAGTAACGCCAGCTGACCATTACGTTCGGCCAGCAGGGTCGGGAACCCGGCAATGCCCAGGCCCTGTGCCCAGGCGAAATCGGCTGCGGTTGCCGCCTGTTGCTCGGCGCTGTCGAACGCCTTGGCAAATCTGGCGCGGCTCAGACCGGCCTGCTCGGCCAGTTCAGCCAGCAGTGAGGGACGGGTGACATCCGCGCCCTCGCAATAGAAGGCCCGTTGAATCAGCTTGACCAGCGCCCAGGCCCGGTCCGGGTCCAGGCTGCGAGCGCAGGCCACCGCCAGGCAGGCCGGCGTGGTGTCGTAGATGAATCCGTCCGGCAGCGCGCCGTCAAAGCGGAACGGCTGGCCGGTTGCCGCCTCGACCGCCTGCCAGTGCTCGATGATGTAGCTGCGCGTGGCCGGTTCAAGTGCGGCACTGCCGGAACGCAGCCCGCCTACCACCAGATGCAGCGGTACGTCGTACGCCCGAGCCTGTTGAACCAGCGCGTCGGCGACCGGTGCAAAGCCCCAGCACCATGAGCACATCGGGTCCATGACATAGATCAGGCGGGAGGACATGGCTCAGGCCTCGGATGGCAGGCGATAGTTGCGACCAATGGGATGCGGCTGATTGCGTGCCTTGGCCAGTTCGATCTGCTTCTGCCGGTCGATGGCGCTGCGGCGAGTCTTCTCGCTCAACGAATCCCAGCAATGCGGACAGCTGATCCCGGCCGAGTAATGCTCGCTCGCGCGGTCCTCGGCACTGATCGGAGTGCGGCAGGCATGGCATTGATCGTAGTCGCCTTCGGTCAGGTCGTGGCGCACCGTGACGCGATTGTCGAACACGAAGCACTCGCCTTCCCAGCGGCTTTCCTGCTGAGGCACTTCTTCGAGGTACTTGAGAATGCCGCCCTTGAGGTGATAGACCTCATCGAAGCCTTCGCCCAGCATATAGCTCGACGCCTTTTCACAACGAATGCCACCGGTGCAGAACATCGCGACTTTCTTATGCACGGCAGGGTCAAAGTGTTCTTTGATGTAATCGGGAAACTCGCGAAAGCTGGTGGTTTTCGGATCGATTGCGCCCTGGAAGGTGCCGATGGACACCTCGTAGTCGTTGCGCGTGTCGATCAGCAGCACTTCCGGATCGGCGATCAGGTCGTTCCAGTCCTTGGGCTCGACGTAGGTGCCGACGCGCTTGTTCGGGTCCACGCCTTCGACGCCCAGGGTCACGATCTCTTTCTTGAGCTTGACCTTGGTGCGGTAGAACGGCTGCTCGTCGCAGTACGATTCCTTGTGATCGATATCGACCATGCGCGGATCGTTGCGCAGCCAGGCCAGCAGGCCGTCGATGCCTTCGCGGCTGCCGGAAACGGTGCCGTTGATGCCTTCGTCGGCAATCAGCAAGGTGCCTTTGATGCCATTGGCGATCATGGCTTGCAACAGGGGTTCACGCAGCTCGACGTAGTCGCTGAGGGTGACGAATTTGTATAGCGCAGCCACGACGATCGGCTGGGTCATCGACGTTTGAGTCATGTAGCTCTCCAGGTGGCGACCCTCGCAAAGGGCCTACCGGACTAAAAATCCGAACGAAAAAACGCACCGGCCAGCGGCGCGGTGCGGATTCTAGCAAAAACCTGGGTCGTGCAGGGATAGCGGGATACTGATCCGGGTCAATGGGCGAGGCGATGCAACCCGGCGCGCACTCGCTCGAAAGCGGGCGCCGGGCCTGGGGCCTGCTGTCAGTGACCGCCCGCGCAGGTCGGCGAAGCAGGCGCCGCGCCGGTCCTGGCCCACTCTTCGGGGGTGTAGGTGTGCAGCGCCAGCGCGTGGAACTCGCCCATCAGGCCACCGAGAATGCCGTAGACCTTCTGGTGCCGCTTGACCGAGTTCAAACCCTGGAACTGCTCACTGACGAGAATGGCCTTGTAGTGCGTCTGCTCGCCGCGGCTGTGCATGTGGCTCTCGTCGAGCACCTGCAAGTGTTCTGGCTGAAGCAGCGCAAGCGCCGACTCGATACGTTGTTGCATGCTCATGACTGAATACGCCTGTCTGAAAAGCGATGCCGATCAGGGCTTTTTGGCCGGCGCAGCAGCGGCCGGCTTGCCAGGTTCCAGCTCGGCGGTCATGTCGGCCAGCAGCTTGTTGACCACAGGCACCGCGCTTTCCAGCTTGCCCTGAGTCAGCTGAGCGGACTGTTGGGCCAGCTCCGGCATCTTGGTCATGACTTTCTTGCCCAGCGGCGACTGGTAGAACACGACCAGCTCCTTGAGCTCGCCTTCGGTGAAATTGGTGGTGTAGAGCTTGACCATGTCCGGCTTGAGCTTGTTCCAGCCGATGGCCTGGTCCAGAGCAGTGTTGGCCTTGGCCTGGTAGGTTTCCAGCAGGGCTTTCTTGGAAGCCGGCGCCTTGGTTTCGGCGAAACGCTGGGCAAACATCTGCTGAACCTGCGCGTAGACGGGCGCGCCCAAGCGGTCGGCGTTGGCAAGCTTGAGGAAGGTTTCGGCACTCGCGTTGTGACTGGCGGTGTCGGCAAGAACCTGACCACTGGCGCAAACCAGTGCTACCGCTGTACAGATGGCACGAAGACGGGTCATCGAGTTTCCTTATCTAGCTGGCGAGGCATTACCTCTGGGCCGACCATTCTGCGCTCATGATCGCTTCTGGCTCAACCCCCGGTTCGCCGAGCGGTTAAAAACCAATCACCGGGAACCCTGCCCCGATAAGGACACCTAAACTTGCTCTGCCCGCAAGTAACGTCCTTGAAGGAGTAAGTACAGTGAGCCGCACAGAAACCGACAGCATTGGCCCGATCGAAGTCCCGGAAGACGCCTATTGGGGCGCTCAGACCCAACGCTCACTGATCAATTTTGCAATCGGCGACCAGCACATGCCGCTGCCGGTCCTGCACGCCCTGACCCTGATCAAGAAAGCCGCAGCCCGCGTCAATAACCGCAACGGCGACCTGCCGGCAGACATCGCCCGACTGATCGAACAGGCCGCCGACGAAGTGCTGGACGGCCAGCTCGATACCCAATTCCCGCTGGTGGTGTGGCAGACCGGCAGTGGCACGCAGAGCAACATGAACGTCAATGAAGTGATCGCCGGTCGCGCCAACGAACTGGCCGGCCAGGGTCGCGGCGGCAAGTCGCCGGTGCATCCCAACGATCACGTCAACCGCTCGCAGAGCTCCAATGACTGCTTCCCGACGGCCATGCACATCGCCACCGCCCAGGCGGTCAAGGAACAGCTGTTACCGGCCATTGCCGAGCTGTCCAACGGGCTGGCGGAGCAATCCGCGCGGCACATGAAGCTGGTCAAGACCGGCCGCACCCACATGATGGACGCCACGCCGATCACCTTCGGCCAGGAGCTGTCGGGCTTCGTCGCGCAACTTGAATACGCCGACAAGGCGATTCGCTCAGCGCTACCGGCCGTCTATGAGCTGGCGCAAGGTGGCACGGCGGTCGGCACCGGCCTCAATTCGCCGAACGGTTTTGCCGAAGCGGTCGCCGCCGAGTTGGCGGCACTTTCCGGCCTGCCGTTCGTCACCGCACCCAACAAATTCGCTGCGCTGGCCGGCCATGAACCCTTGACCGTGCTGTCCGGTGCCCTGAAGACGCTGGCCGTCGCCTTGATGAAGATCGCCAACGATCTGCGCCTGCTGGGTTCCGGTCCGCGTGCCGGGCTTGCCGAAGTGCGGCTGCCGGCCAACGAACCGGGCAGCTCGATCATGCCGGGCAAGGTCAACCCGACCCAATGCGAGGCACTGTCGATGCTCGCCTGCCAGGTAATGGGCAACGACGTAACAATCGGCTTTGCGGCCAGCCAGGGTCATTTGCAGCTCAATGTGTACAAGCCGGTGATCATCCACAACCTGCTGGAATCGATTCGGCTGCTGGGCGACGGGTGCCGCAACTTCAACGAGCACTGCATCGCCGGCATGGAGCCGGACGCCGGGAAGATGGCCGAACACCTGGAGCGCGGTCTGATGCTGGTCACCGCGCTCAACCCGCACATCGGTTACGACAAGGCTGCACACATCGCCAAGAAAGCCTACACCGAAGGCAAGACGCTACGCGAAGCGGCACTGGAGCTGGGCTACCTGACCGACGAACAGTTCGATGCCTGGGTACGCCCGGAAAAAATGCTCGAGGCAGGCAGCAATGGCTGACGGCAAAAGTGGCGCCACGCCACTGGAAGGCAGCGGCAAACGGATTCTGATGATCTACGGCACGCCCAAAACCATCAGTTTCTGCCACGCCCTGGCTGACGCCTACGCCTTGGGCGCACGCAGCGAAGGTCATGTGGTGCGCACCCTGAAACTGGGCGAACTGACGTTCGATCCGGTGCTGCATCATGGCTACCAGCAAAGTCAGGTGCTGGAGCACGACCTGCTTGAAGCTCAGCGCCAGATTCACTGGGCCGAGCACCTGGTGCTGGTCTATCCGGTGTGGTGGGGTGGCGTTCCGGCGCTGTTGAGCGGGTTCTTCGACCGGGTGCTGATGCCCGGTTTTGCGTTCAAGAGTCACGGGCGCCGACAGCGCGCCAACGAACTGCTGCGCGGCCGAACCGCCGAGCTGATCGCCACGCTGGACACCCCACGCCTGTATTTTCGCTGGGTCTACGGCGCGCCTGCGCATCGGCAGATGATCCGCACGGTGTTGGGGTTCTGCGGCATCAAGGTCAAACGCCTGACCGAATTCACCCCGGTACAGACATCTACCGAAGAACAGCGCCAGCAATGGCTGCATCAGGCTCAGAAGCTCGGCAGCCGCTGACCGCAGGAACGAGCCTGCTCGCCACATGGATATCGCCGGCACCTATCCGTTCGCCAGCAGTCTGGCTCTTAAGCGCGCAGGCGGTGTTGCGACCGACGCATGGCTAACCTCTGCCTGGGTCGATCCTATGAACGGGCGGTGCCGTGGTTACGCTGATATGTCTCGTTGCCCATCGCCTGGATCTGACCTTCGATCAACGCGTCGAATGGCCGTAGCAATTGGGCGAAGGAAGTCGGGGTTTCCAGCGCTTCCAGAGCATGAACCACCGCTTCCAGGGTCGACAACGCCTGGGCGGCCGGCGCCTTGCGCAATCGATAGCGCGAAGGCGGCGTTTCCCCCAAGGTCACCCGAGGCAGCGCCGCCAGCAGCGGATTGAGATGCAGCAACTTGCGCGCCTTGCGCCAGGTTCCATCCGGAACGACCAGCAGCGTCGGCAGCGTATCGACGCCTTGCGCCACCAGAGGCTGCGCATCTTCCCCCGGAAACAGCAAGCGCGCCTGATACCCAGGCTGATCGAGCCACTCGTGCAGATGCTCGAATACTTCGCCGACCCGCAACTGCGCATTTACCAACCCCAATGCCGCCAGACGCGCCGTATTCAATGCATGGCTGACCTCGCTCGGGTGCTGGAGCAGCAACACGCGGGTGCGGCTGCCCAGCCGCGGGATCAACGCGCACAGACAATGCGCGGTCGGGCGCAGACAGCGTTCGCAGCTTGGGCGGGACATCGTTCATTCTCGGCTTGAACAGGGTCGCGCATTCTAGCCGACTGCTGTCGTGGACTGAACCTGCCTGGTGGACGCAATGCCCACGAGCAGTCGCGCGGCTCCGCCGAGCTGCTTTCCCGAGTAAGCGGCCATTTTGAGCTAGCCTCAATGGACAGGGCTGGCGCCATCTAGACCCCCTGCTGAATCTTCACGGATCTACATCAGGGGTTCACCATGAATCGCGAAGGGATCAAACAGAGGGTACTCGATGTTCTAGGCATCATTCTTGTAGACAAGGACGCCATTCGGGAAGATGCCACGTTTCAGGATCTGGTCCTGGACGATGAGGACGTGGACGAACTCTTCAATTCACTGGGAAACGAATTCGGTTTCGAGTTCCCCGAGTCCATCAGGCAGCGCGCCATTCACAAGCCCGAGCATCTTTCCTTGCCCATGGTCGTGGACCTGGTGCTGTTGATGCAGCAGGAAATGGGTCATGACGAGGACGATTCACGGACATCACATCCACAAGGCAAGCACAGGATGTGATTGCCTGACGCATGAAACGGGACGCTGGCGTGCGTCCCGGGAGTGGTGCACCCAACGACTGCAGGGTGGCCGAGTTAACCTTCGATCCGGCTTTACCGACGCGGGCGACGACGATCGTCATTGGTGCGCACAGGAATCGGCAGCGGTTTGGGTGGTTCGATCAGACCCAGAGCAACGCCGACATCGTGGAGCCATTCTTGCAGTTTGCTGTTCATAAAAGCCCCCTTGAGGGAAAAACACGGCGACCAACTGGTGCTGATCACTCATAGAGAATCATAGAACCAAGTTGCAGGTTAGCCGAGTGTCACGGAAAACATTTTCCTGCTGCGGGCAATGTGACAGCTCGCGAAACATCCTACTAGTCTTTACGACAAACGGCCGGATTACTGGCCGTTCAGTCAGGATATCGGCTATTCCGGTAATCGCATGAGGCCGTCTTCGTCGGTCATGGCCCGCTCCAGCAGATCGGCAGGCAGCTGCTTGCTGGCACGCGCGCCCAACAGCTTGAGCTGTTCGCTACGGCTGACCAGGTTGCCGCGGCCATCGGTCAGCTTGTTGCGCGCAGCGGCGTAGGCTTTATCCAGTTGCTGCAAACGGCTGCCCACTTCGTCCAGATCCTGAATGAACAGCACGAACTTGTCGTACAGCCAGCCTGCGCGCTCGGCGATTTCCCGGGCGTTCTGGCTCTGCCGTTCCTGCTTCCACAGGCTGTCGATCACGCGCAGGGTCGCCAGTAACGTGGTGGGGCTGACGATCACGATATTGCGGTCGAACGCTTCCTGGAACAGGTTCGGCTCCGCCTGCAATGCGGCGGAAAACGCGGCTTCGATCGGCACGAAAAGCAGCACGAAGTCCAGGCTGTGCAAACCCTCCAGGCGCTTGTAATCCTTGCCCGAGAGCCCTTTGACATGGTTGCGCAGCGACAGCACATGCTGTTTGAGCGCTACCTGACCGATCATGTCGTCCTCAGCCGACACATATTGCTGATAGGCCGTCAGGCTGACCTTGGCATCGACCACCACCTGTTTGTCGCCCGGCAACATGATCAGCACGTCAGGCTGAAAGCGCTCACCGTCCGGCCCCTTGAGGCTCACTTGCGTCTGGTACTCGCGGCCTTTCTCCAGCCCGGCGTGCTCCAGCACTCGCTCAAGAATCAGCTCGCCCCAGTTGCCTTGGGTTTTCTGGCCCTTGAGTGCGCGAGTCAGGTTGGTCGCTTCGTCGCTCAAACGCAGGTTCAGCGCCTGCAAACGCTCCAGTTCCTTGGCGAGGGAGAACCGCTCCCGGGCTTCATTCTGATAGCTTTCTTCCACGCGCTTTTCGAACGACTGGATGCGTTCCTTGAGCGGGTTGAGCAACTGTCCCAACTGCTGCTGACTGGTTTCGGCAAACCGCTGCTCACGTTCGTCGAAGATCTTGCCCGCCAACTCGGCGAACTGCGCTCGTAGCTCGTCCCGCGAACCCTGCAGATCGGCCAGGCGCTGTTGATGACTTTCCTGCTGTTCTCGCAGCTCGGCGCCCAGGGAAGCGCACTGGGCGTCGAGGCGTCGCAGTTCCGCTTCCTTGGCAGCCCGTTCATGGCTCCAGCCCAATGCCGCATCACGACCGTTGTCGCATTCCTGGCGCAACAGCTCGACCTCGCGGCGCACGGCCGCCAATTCGGCCAGGCGCGCCGAGTTGGCCTGGCTCAAGTCGCTGATCTCGTCCCGGCTCGCGTCGAGCTGTGCGTTGAGGCCGTCCTGGGCCATTTGCGCCATGCTCAAGCGCTCGTCGAGCAGCGCTGCATCGGCCCGGACCTTCGCAAGCCGACGCTGCAGGTGCCAGGCCAGGCCCAGCAACGGCAACGCCGCGATCGCAAGCCCCATCAGCAGGCTGTTCAGCTCAAATGCCATAACGACTCCATGCGAACCGGTTGAATGCCGGCGACATCGTGCGCGACAGCATGATCAAAAACGTCAGTACCACAAGCGTGACTCTGGCAAGGCATGACGAATGAGGGGAGGAAAAATCGGGGGGTCATCACTTTACTCCCTTTCACCGTCAGGATCATCTCAAAAACGCCTCTGAAATTTATCGGGACAATCCACAGAAGCTGTGGATAACTCAGTGGACAACCCCCCTTTTACCTCCGCAAACGTAGACAGAATGGGGCCTGCGTTCAAACTGACGATTTTTTCACCAGCCAAAAAAGATGATGTTTTTCATTGACTTAATAATTCAGCGCAGTAAATCAAACCCTTACGTGGGTATATGACAGTGATGTGGCAGCTTGTGTCGCTAATGTGCAAAACCCCATTTCGCGCCTCCGAAGCCCTGTATCAACGCTGTTACACCCTGCTGGCAACGAGGGGGCGCCAGGGAATCCAGGAATGGCAACGGCGGGCCTGGATCTCATCAATTCTCGCCACTTGTGCGATCATACCCTCCCTTTGCAGGCGCCCTTTCTTGCCACCCCATCGACCAGGCGGTAAATGAACGACATTTTGAAGTTTCTGGCACTGCTGATCGGAATCGGTTGCGTGGCGGTCGTGGCCAGCATCATGCTGCCGCCCCCTGACGGCGGTATCTTTGCCTACACCATCTTGCTATCGGCCATTGCGCTTGCGCTGTTCATCTGCAGCGGCCTGAGCGAAGGCCGGATCAACTCGGCGCGGGATGTGATGCACTGCATCGGGGCCCGGCACCCTTTACGCCTGACCCTGGCGGCGTATGTTCTGGGCTGGTCGATGGCGGCCTGCACGACCGTGCTGATCTACCGTGCGGTCAGTGAGCTGTAATTTCTTTTACCCAGGCTATTGCAATCTTTTGCGAACCCCTATAGGATCTTCGGCGTTAGTACCAAGCTGAAAATCAATTCCGGTCGTAAAGTCCCCCGGCAAACGCTTTCCATGAGTGAGCGATGTTGGCAACAAGGGATCGACCACCTCGATGGTTCCCAGGCATGACCCCCTCGCATTGATGCGCCACACTTGGCGATGGTGCAGGACGGCTCTCATGATCTGCTTCAACCAGCCTGCAATTGATCAGGATCTGCACCCCGAGCGTCGAACCTTTGCTCCTGTTGTGTTGCCTGCCCTCCTAAGTACCTACCTGTCAGTCCGGCGCCATACGATAAAGCGCGCTACTGCTGACTGCCTTGTTCCAGTCAGGTTCTTCGCCCCGCCAGGCCTCGAGATTCGATGTCGGCCCGCGTTTACTGGAACCACTATTGATGCACGGTATTGTTCCGTGTCGTTTCAGGAAACACCATTATGAACGCACCTATCCAGACCCAGGATGCCATCCGCACCCTCACGAACGCTTTTGCCCCAATGAACTGCCTGATCATGGCAGCACGCAAAGGCTGTTTCAGCTTTACCATCGTCAACGAGCACGGCATCGCCCGCCACAGCGAACGCCTGTACCCCGATCAGTACGCCAGCGCCGAACCGCTGCAGGCCGTGATCGAGCGTACTCGCCAGGCGCTGACCGCCTGAGTCGATTGTAAGCAGGTCCAAAGCCCCGCCGCCGAGCGGGGCTTTTTTGTGCGCGCCTTTTACAGGTCGCCGACCCAAGCTAAGCACCAACCGATCTATGCAAAAGACTGCATAACCGAAATCGATGTAATAACAGCCCTTTACACTCTATATATGAGACTACACTTCAACTCGAGCGACCCGCAGTCGCTTCCGGCGAGCCCTTCCCGACTTACCGCTGCCGCACGCCAGGGGCTCGCTGGTCACTCTTTACGAGCAGGCCGTCATCATGGGCATCGCCGCCATCGAACTGTGCCGTCATGTCATCCGCCCCACCCTGGTCTACCTGGACCGCCAGAGTTCCTGCGCCGAATGGCTGCTGCTGGGCATCGCCGCCAGCCAGTCGTCACTGGGCGCCGAACTGGACAGCAGGCGCGGCCACGGCCTTTATAGCATTGCAGAGCCGAGCCACCGCTTCATCTGGGATCACTACCTGGCGCTGGACCCTGACCTGGCCAGCCTGGTACGGGGCCTGGCCAGCCAGCATGCGTTCCTCAGTTCTCCGCACCTGGAACTCACCGTCAACCTGCGGTACTCCACCGCCATCGCCTGGCTGATGATCGAAGCTCACCATCCGTGCCTGCCGACCGAGGACGACCCGCTGGCCATGGCACGAATCTGGAAGAACGTTTTCCACCCCCACGGCCGCCTCAAGGACTTCATCAACGCCTGGAACGCCAGCGTTGCACCGCATTATTCGCCCGTTTAACAGCACGCCTCGCTTCCGGGCCAGAAACTTCCTGCAAAAATAACCGGATTGTCCTACAAGAATAGCTCTAGCTCGGGCCATTCAGCCTATAGCGCGCGGTCGAAAATGTTGGTAATTTCCGCCCGTGACCAAAAGGAGTTCCAATTATGAGAATAATGACAAAAGTAATGAACAGGACGACCCTTGGCCTGGCGATTGGATTGGCTTCCACCCAACTCATGGCTTCCGGCTTCGCACTCAATGAACAGAGCATCAGCGGCATGGGCCTCGGTTTTGCCGGTCGCTCTTCTTCTGCCGATGATGCCAGCACAGTATTCGGCAACCCCGCCGGCATGTCCCGCATCAAGCGTGAAGAAGTCAGTCTCGGCGCCGCAGCGGTGATCGCCAAGACCGACATCGACAACGGTCGCGGCACTTTCGGCGGCAGCAATGATGGCGACATGGTACCGGCCGTCGGCGTACCGATGGGCTACTACGTCAAGCCTATCGACGACCACTGGGCTTTCGGCCTGGGTGTCTACGTTCCTTTCGGTCTGAGCACCGACTATGAAAAAGGCTTTGCCGGCCGTTACTTTGCCGACAAGAGCCACGTTCAGGTCATCACCTTCCAGCCGACCATCAGCTACGCATTCAACGACAAGGTTTCCATCGGTTTCGGCCCGACGATCAACCGCATCGAGGGCGAACTGACTTCCGCCACGCCGCTGGCGGCAACGCCGGGCCGCAACGACGGCAAGGTGAAGATCGAAGGCGACGACACCGCCATAGGCTTCAATGCGGGCATTCTGGTACAGGCGACCGATACCACCCGTCTGGGCCTGACCTACCACTCCAAGGTCGACTACAAACTCGAGGGCAAGACCAAGATCGAAGGCGTGGGTTTCGGCGCTGCCAGCGGGAGCAAGTACGACGCCTCCCTGGATATTTCCACGCCTGAGTCGGTGGACTTCTCCATCACCCAGCAGATCGATGAGAACTGGACCGTCTACGCCGGCAGCACCTGGACTCGCTGGAGCCGCCTGGAAGACATCACCGTTCACAACGACGGCGTTCCACCTGCACTGGGTGGCTCTACCGGCCCGATCGGTACCGTTGCCGAAGAACAGAACTGGCACGACACCTGGGCACATGCCATCGGCGCATCGTACAAGGTCAACAAGGAATGGACGCTGCGTACCGGTTTTACCGTCGACCAGTCGCCAGCCAACAACGTCGACCGTTCACCGCGCATTCCGACCGGCGACCGCAAGATCATCAGCTTCGGTGCCGGCTGGAGCCCGAGCGACGACCTGACCATCGACGTGGCGTATTCGTACCTGCGTGAAGACGAAGCCAAGATCCGCAACTCCAACCCGCGCAAAGGCTCCTACAGCGCCGATTACCGCAACACGGCGCACGGCCTGGGCACCTCGGTTACCTATCGCTTCTGACGCCTGAAACCAGACTGGCCGCAAGGCCCGTCTGGCATCCGAAAGCCCGCGACCGTCAATGGAAGCGGGCTTTTTGCGTTTCAGCTTCCTCTTCCGGCGTCTGCGAGGCGATCGCTCTTTCGACGGCGGCAATAAACTCGGGATCGTCTGGTTTGGTCATGCTGGAGAAGTTGGCGATGACCTTGCCCTTGCGGTCGACGACATACTTGTAGAAATTCCAGCGCGGCGGGCTGCTCTGCTCGGCCAGCTCTTTGAACAGGTGGGTGGCATAGTCGCCACGAACGGCTTGCGGCTCGGTCATGGTGAAGGTAACGCCGTAATTGACGTAGCAGACCTTGGCGGTCTCCTCGCCGTCTGCAGACTCCTGCTTGAAATCGTTGGACGGCACGCCGAGCACTTCCAGCCCTTCATCCTTATAGCGCTTGTTCAGCGCTTCAAGACCTTTGAACTGCGGTGCAAAGCCACAGAAGCTCGCAGTATTGACCACCACCAGCGGCTTGCCGGCGTAGCGCTTGCACAGGTCAATGGTTTCCTTGCTGCGCAATTTGGGCAATTCACCTTCCAGCAGCGCTGGGCAGTCGGCGGCCAGCGCAGCGTTGCCAATGCCCAGCAGCAGGAGCGAAGTCAGGATCAAGCGGATTTTCATCGAGGCATACCCGGCGATTGTTGATTGAACACACGCTAGCCTACCCGGCGAATTATTCCTAGCAGGCTCCCATGCCCAACTGCAGCGCGGCCAGGCCAACGTGCTGCCATGCCATCCAGACCAGCGCCAACACCAAAGCCCCGACAGAGAGCGCCGCCAGCCAAGGCCAGACCCTGGTCACGCGACACCGGCCTGCGCTTGCAGCCTGGCCACCGGGCGCTCGCGAACCGGCCAGTTCAGCGCGGCCGCCAGCAGGCTCAGCAGAACGGACACTTGCCATATCAGGTCGTAGCTCCCGGTGTGGTCATACACAAGACCGCCCAGCCAGCCGCCAAGAAAGGCGCCCAACTGGTGAAACAGAAACACGATACCACCGAGCATCGACAGGTTACGCACGCCGAACAGCGTCGCCACGGTACCGTTGGTCAGCGGCACGGTGGACAGCCAGAGCAAGCCCATCGCCACGCCAAACAGATAAGCCGTGGTCTGGCTCAAGGGCGCCCACAGGAACAACACGATCGCCAGCGCTCGCAGCAAATACAGCGCGCTGAGCAGGCGCGGCTTGGACATGCGGCCGCCCAGCCAGCCGGCGGTGTAGGTGCCGAAGATATTGAACAGGCCGATCAGCGCCAGCACCGTCGTGCCTACCTTGGCAGGCAGGTGCTGATCCACCAGATAGGCCGGCAGATGCACGCCGATGAACACCACCTGAAAGCCGCAGACGAAAAATCCCAGCGCCAGTAGCCAGAAACCTGAATGGGTACAGGCTTCATGCAAGGCCTCGCGCAGGGTCAGTTCCGGCCCGGTACTGGGCGCGGGTGCATCCTTGAGCATGCCGACCAGCGGCAGGATCAGCGCCACCAGCACGCCCAGAACCAGCAAGGCCCCCGACCAGCCCAGCCAGCTGATCAGGCCCAACGTGCCGGGCAGCATGGCGAACTGGCCGAAGGAACCGGCGGCGCTGGCGATCCCCATGCCCATGCTGCGTTTCTCGGCGGGCAACGCTCTGCCGACCACGCCGAGAATCACTGAAAACGAAGTACCGGACAGGCCGATACCGATCAGCAGGCCAGCGCTGAGCGACAGGCTCACGGGAGAATCGGCCAGGCTCATGAAGGCGAGTCCGACGGCGTAGAGCACGCCGCCCACGAACACCACTTTCGCGGCGCCAAAACGGTCGGCCAGCGCACCGGCAAACGGCTGCGCCAGACCCCACATCAGGTTCTGCAAAGCGATGGCGAAGGCAAACACCTCGCGACCCCAGCCGAACTCGGCGCTCATCGGCGCCAGGAACAAGCCAAAGCCATGCCGAGTGCCCAGCGACAACGCCAGAATCAAAGCGCTGCCCAAAAGTATCCAGCCGCTGGTACGCCAGACCGATGTCATTGTTGTTGTGCTCCGGTATGTGGGAATCGAATTTGCTTGCCGGCGAAGGACCAGTGGGACGCCGCCCGGTCCAGTCCCACAGTTGCCGGTTATTTGCGCGAAACTACTCGCGGCCAGGCGCGAGTGTCAATTGGGCGTTCAGCGCAATGCCAGGGTCAGCAGTACCGCGAGTTCAAGCAGTTCAAGCAGGGCGCCTGCGGTATCGCCGGTGGTGCCGCCCAGCCGGCGCAGCATCAGCTGACGCAGCCAGAAGAAGCAGCCCACGCTAATCAATACAGCCCAGACTCCAGCCGCGCCAGCCAACAGCGCGCAGGCACCGGCACTGAACAGCAAAACCTGCCAGGCGCGCCGCCGCGGCAAATGGTCAGCCAACGCCTGGCCCAGCCCGCCGGCGCGCACGTAAGGCGTGCCGAGAAACAACCCAAGCATCGCCGCTCGCGCCAGGACCGGCGCCAGCAACAGACCGATCAGCGCATGGTTTTCCAGCACGGCCAGAATCGCCGCGAACTTGAGCAACAGCACCAGTACCAGCGTGACCACCGCAATAGGGCCACTGCGCGGGTCTTTCATGATCAGCAGAGTGCGCTCGCGGTCGCCAAAACCGCCCAGCCAGGCGTCGGCGCTGTCGGCCAGGCCATCCAGATGCAGCCCGCCGCTGAGCAACACCCACGCCGCCAGCAACAGTGCTGCATGCAGCAAGAGCGGCGCGCCATCGAGCAGGCTGTTCAATGCCAGCAGCAACAGGCCGAACAACGCACCTACCAACGGATAGAACAGCAATGAACGACCCAGCTCCTGCGGCTGCGGCATGCCGGGCAGGCGTATGGGCAAGCTGCTGAGAAACTGCAGGGCAATCCAGAATGGCAGCACGTCAAGTCTCCGTCAGTACGCCATCGGCGGCGACCTGAATGGACAGCAGCGCGCCATGCCCGACCACCACCTGCAACAATTGCTCGCGTGGCAGACCGCGGGCCTGGGCCAGCAGCAGGCGCATCACGCCGCCGTGGCTGACCAACAGAACACGCTGCCCGGCGAAGGACTGCCGAAGTCTGTGCACGGCACTCAGCACCCGCTTAGAAAAGTCAGCCACCGCTTCGCCATTGGGTGGCGTAAAAGTATACGGATCGTTCCAGAAAGCGCCGAGCCCTTGGGCATCGGTTTCCATGACCTGCGCGGCGCTGCGCCCTTCCCAGTCGCCGAAATGCAGTTCCTGCAGGTCCGGCTCAAGCTGCATCGGCAGGTCAAGCTGCGCCGCCAGCGCTTCGGAGAAGCGCGCGCAACGTTGCAATGGCGAACTGACGATCCGCTGCCAGGGCCCGGTTTCGGCCACCGCCGCACGCATCTGTTCCCAGCCTTGGGCCGTCAACGCGTCGTCGAGGCTGCCGCGCAGGCCGCCGCCTTGCTCGGTTTCGCCGTGGCGCAGCAGGTCCAGGTGCAGGGTCATGCCGGCCGATCCGCCACGGCAGCTTCGGCAAAGGTCGCCATGCCGTTGTGCAGTTCACAGGCCAGACGCACCAGCGGCACCGCCAACGCCGCGCCACTGCCTTCGCCCAGGCGCAGACCCAGATCCAGCAGAGGTTCGGCGTGCAGGGTTTCCAGAAGATGGCGATGACCAGGCTCGGCACCGCGATGGCCGAACAGCAGCCATTCACGACACGACGGATTCAGTCGAACCGCAACCAACGCCGCCACGCTACAGATGAAGCCATCGACCAGCACTGCGATGCCTTCCTGGGCACAAGCCAGGTAAGCACCCACCAACGCAGCAATCTCGAATCCACCCAGGCAGAACAGGCTGTGCAGCGGATCGCCGGTATGTTCGGCGTGCAGCGCCAGACCGCGCTTGATCACGTGAGTCTTGTGGGCAATACCGGCCGCGTTCAGGCCAGTACCCGGCCCGACCAGCAACTGCGCTGCACACTCCAGCAGCGAACACGCCACCGCGCTGGCGGCCGTGGT
Organism: Pseudomonas sp. v388; assembly: GCF_003935425.1. Taxonomy (GTDB): domain Bacteria; phylum Pseudomonadota; class Gammaproteobacteria; order Pseudomonadales; family Pseudomonadaceae; genus Aquipseudomonas. The sequence goes on along the minus strand of NZ_RHQN01000005.1, from coordinate 344,374 downwards.
ATTGCCGATGCCCATTTCACCACCAATGAACAGTTCGGCGCCCGCCGCCCTGGCGCGCAACACGCTGTCGCGCCCGGCCTGCAAAGCGGCCATGCCCTCCTCGACACTCATCGCCGGGCCTTGCACAAAGTTGGCGGTGCCCGCGCCGATACGCAAATGGCGCACGCCGGGGAAATCCACCGGCGACACCGTGCCCAGATCCACCACATCCAGCTTCGCGTTCAACTGCCGGGCCAGCACGCTGATCGCCGCGCCGCCGTTGACGAAGTTGTGCAGCATCTGCCCGGTCACTTCCTGGGGATAGGCCGACACCCCTTCCGCCACCACCCCGTGATCGCCGGCAAAGATGGCGATCCACAGTTGATCGGCGCTGGGTTTGTCACGACCTTGCAGGCCGGCAAGCTGAACCGCCAGGCGCTCCAGCTGAGCCAGCGAACCGGCCGGCTTGGTCAACTGCTGCTGGCGGGCCAGAGCCGCTTCGCGCATCGGGACATTCATCGCCTGCGCGGGCTTGAGCCACCAGGAGTCGTTCATAGTGCAGTTCCTTTCAAGGTCAAGGGCAAGCCGGCGACGGTGAGCACCACCCGCTCGCACCGTTCGGCCACGGCCTGATGCACCAGGCCGGCCTCGTCAACGTAACGACGTGTCAGTTCGCCCATGGGAATCACGCCCAGGCCGGTTTCGTTGCTGACGAACAGAAGTTCGCCGGGCAGGTCGGTGATGGCATCCAGCAGCGCGTCTCGTTCCCGCGCCAAGCGTTCAGGGTCGTCGAGCATCAATAAATTGGTCAGCCACAGGGTCAGGCAGTCCACCAGCAGGCAGCGGTCGGGGGCGGCGTGTTCGCGCAGCACGCGGGCCAGCTCGACCGGTTCTTCCACCAGCCCCCAACTGTCCGGGCGCCGCTGGCGATGGCTGGCAACACGCTGGTTCATTTCTCCGTCCAGCGGCTGGCTGGTGGCGATATAGATGACGTGCAGCCCCGAATCCGCCGCCAGCTTTTCAGCTAGACGACTCTTGCCGGAGCGCGCACCGCCGAGGATCAATTGCAGCATGTCAACCGGCCTCCAGGCCGCACAGTTCGCGCAACAGTTTGCCATCCAGGTGGTTTTCCACCAGATCGGCCAGGCGTTCGATATCCCGCTCGCGCAGGGCGTGGTAATCGACCTGCTCGACATTCTCCAGGCCTGCCCAACGCAACAACGCGCTACAGGCCTGGGGCGATTCGAACAGGCCGTGCAGGTACGTACCGAGAATCTTCCCGTCGGCACTTTGCGCGCCGTCGCAGCGACCGTCGTCCAGGCGCACTGCAGCGCGCTCCAGGGCTGCGCCAGTGGTAACGCCGGCGTGGATTTCATAGCCGGCCACTGGCGCATCTTCCAGCGTCAGGCGTCCACGCACGTTACGCAGCTGTTTTTCGTTTTCCAGTACGGTGCTCATTTCCAGCCAGCCCAGTCCTGGACTGGAACCGGCCGCGCCCTCCAGGCCCAGCGGATCGTGCAACTGCTCGCCGAGCATCTGCAAGCCGCCGCAAATGCCGAGCACCTTGCCGCCGTAGCGCAGATGCCGTTCGATGGCCTTGTCCCAGCCGTTGGCGCGCAGATGCGCCAGGTCACCGCGCACGCTCTTGGAGCCCGGCAGGATGATCAGGTCGGCCGCAGGAATCGCCTGGCCCGGCCCGATGAATTGCAGATTGACCTGCGGATGCAAGCGCAGCGGGTCGAAGTCGGTGTGGTTGCTGATGCGCGGCAGGATCGGCACCACCACGTTGAGCACCTGCTCGACCTTGTCGGTCTGGCGCTGATCCAGGCCATCTTCGGCTTCCAGATGCAGGTCCATCACATACGGCAGCACGCCCACCACCGGCTTGCCGGTGCGTGCTTCGAGCCAGTCCAGCCCCGGTTGCAGCAAGGCGATATCACCGCGAAAACGGTTGATGATGAAGCCTTTGACCCGCGCCTGTTCGGTGGGTGCCAGCAATTCCAGGGTGCCTACCAGATGGGCGAACACCCCACCGCGGTTGATATCGGCAATCAGCAGTACCGGGCAATCCACCGCTTCGGCAAAGCCCATGTTGGCGATATCGTTGGCGCGCAGGTTGATCTCGGCAGGCGAACCCGCGCCCTCGACCACGATCACCGGATACTGCTCACCAAGCCGCTTGTGCGAGGCCAGCACCGCCTGCATCGCGATTTCCTTGTAGCCGTGATACGCCACGGCATTCATGGTGGTGACGGCGCGGCCATGGATGATGACCTGAGCGCCGGTGTCGCTGTTGGGCTTGAGCAGCACCGGGTTCATGTCGGTGTGCGGTTCCAGGCCGCAAGCCTGGGCCTGAACCGCCTGGGCGCGGCCAATCTCGCCACCGTCGGCGGTTACCGCGCTGTTGAGCGCCATGTTCTGCGGCTTGAACGGCACCACACCGACGCCCTGGCGGGTCAGCCAGCGGCACAGCGCGGTCACCAGCGTGCTTTTACCGGCATCGGACGTGGTGCCTTGCACCATCAAGGTCGTCATGAACGCTCCTTCGCATAATCGGCCAACACGTGCTCAAGCCGCACCCAGTCGGCCTCGTCACTAGGCAAACCAAATCGCAGGCTGCCGGTCTGCGGGCTGTCGCCCACAAACAGCCGCAACAGCACACCGCGCCGGGCGCAGAATTCATACAGCGGCTCGGCGTGCGGGGTTACCAGCCATTGAAACAGCGCGCAGCCGCCTTGTGGCTTGAAGCCGTATTCGGTCAGCAAAGCCACCAGCCGATCCCGGGCCTGCGCGCTGCGCTGGCGTTGCTGCGCATGGCCCGCCGTATCGGCCAGACACGCCTGACCAATGATCCGCGTCGGGCCGCTGACCGCCCAAGGCCCGATATCCCGGGCCAGGGATTTGAGCAACGCGGGCTCGGCCAGCACAAAGCCCAGGCGCACGCCGGCCAGGCCGAAGAACTTGCCGAACGAACGCAGGACCACCAGCCCGGTGCGCGAGGTTTCCGCCGCCAGACTCAGTTCGGGCGTGTCGTCCATGAAGGCTTCGTCGACCACCAGCCAGCCCCCGCGCTCGGCCAGCCGGGCATGCCACTCCAGCAACCGTTCGCGGGACAGATGCAGCCCGGTGGGGTTGTTCGGGTTGACCACCACCAGCACGTCGAGGCTGTCGAGAAAATACTCGACCTCATGTTCCTGCACTTCCCGCACCCGAAAGCCGCTCTTGCGCCAGGCATGGGCGTGTTCGGCATAGCATGGCGACAGCACGCCGACCTTCCCGCCTCGGCGCACACGAGGCAGCGCCTGGATGGCGGCCTGGGAACCGGGCACCGGCAACAATTGCGGCGCGTTGTAGTAAGCGCGGGCTGCGGCCTCCAGGCCGTCTTCGGTTTCCGGCAAGCGCGCCCAGGCCTGCGTGGGAATGTCCGGGATCGGCCAAGACCAGGGTGCGATACCGGTAGACAGGTCGAGCCATTCGGCCCGCTCGATACCGTAATGCTGCGCCGCTGCGCGCAGGCGTCCGCCGTGCTCAAGCATAGAATTCAGCTCCCGCACAGACCACCAGCAGCCACAGCCAGACGCCACGCTGCACCAATTGCCAGCCTCGGTCGATGGACCCGGCATCGGCCGGCAGACCCTCGCCCAGCGGCGGTCGCTGGTGCAGCTCGCCATGGTAGATCGCCGCGCCGCCCAGTTCGACCCCCAGCGCACCGGCACCAGCCGCCATCACCGGGCCGGCGTTGGGGCTGTCCCAGGTTGGGCCCTGGGTGCGCCAGCAACGCAGCGCCAATCGGGTTTTGCCAAGTAGCGCGTAGGTCAACGCCACCAGACGCGCAGGAATATAGTTGAGCAGATCGTCGATTTTCGCCGCTGCCCAGCCGAACCGCTCGAAACGCGGGTTGCGATAACCCCACATGGCGTCCAGCGTATTGCTCAGGCGATACAGCACCACGCCCGGCGCACCGGCCACGATAAACCAGAACAGCGCGGCGAACACCGCATCGCTGCCATTCTCCAGCACCGACTCGGTGGCGGCACGCGCGACTTCGGTGGCGTCCAGTTCGGACGTCTGCCGGCTGACCAGATAACCCACCCGCCGCCGCGCCTCGTCCAGATCGTCGCTGCGCAAGGCCTGGGCCACCGGTTCGACGTGCTCGCCCAGACTGCGCAAACCCAGCGCACAGTACAGCGCGAGGATTTCCACCACCCAGCCGATGTAGGGCAACCAGCTCAGGGCCGTCGCCAGCAGGGTCAGCGGCACCACTGCCAGCACCCAGGCGGTGACGCCGTGGCTTCGCCAGCCTCGGCCTTCGGAATTGAAGCGCTGCTCGATCCGATTCGCCAGCCGCCCGAATGCCACCAGCGGATGACGACGTTTCGGCTCGCCGAGCAGCGCATCCAGCGCAACCCCGGCAACGCTCAGCAGCGCCACACTCATTGACTCACTCCCCATTGATTCTCGTACAATAATTCATGAAGCGGACGCGCCTGCGCCCAGCCTTCCAGCACCAGCATCGGTGCCGGGTAGAAATCCTTCACCGGTCCCAGGCACAGGATCGCCACCGGCTTGGCACCGTCCGGCATGCCCAGCAAGCCGGCCAGGGCCTGCGGTTCGAACAGCGACACCCAGCCCATGCCCAACCCTTCTGCACGTGCGGCCAGCCACAGGTTCTGGATGGCACAGGACACCGAGGCCATGTCCATCTCCGGCAACGTGCGACGGCCGAAGATGTGTTGCTCGCGGTCTTCCATCAGCGCGGCGACCAGCACTTCGGCGCAGTCGCTGATGCCTTCGACCTTGAGTTTCATGAACTGATCGGAGCGCTCGCCCAGCGCCTCGGCGGTGCGCACCCGCTCCTGCTCGACCTGCGCCTGAATCTGCACACGCAGCGTCGGGTCGCTGACCCGCACGAAACGCCAGGGCTGCATCAGGCCGACGCTCGGCGCCTGATGCGCAGCTTCCAGCAGCCGCGCCAGCAGCTCGGGCGCAACGCTGCCGCCGCTGAAGTGGCGCATGTCGCGCCGCTCGGCAATCGCGCGGTACACCGCAGCCCGCTCGTCGGGGCTGAACGCTTGATCGCTCATGGTCGCAACAGCGCCGCCATCGCCTGAGGGTTGGAGGGAAAGTAGAAATGCACGTAGGACGCGGTCAGGCGTCCGTCGCGATAGACCGCTTCCGCGCCGCGCCCGCCATTGGGGCTCACGCCACGGGCAATCGGCTGCCATTCAGTGCTGGTCAGCGAGTGGTGATAGGTGTGGCCACGCAGCACGCCTTCGGGCAATTCCACCGATTGCAGGGCCAAGGCCGCCAGACGTTTCTGCATCACCGCTTCGCCGCTCAACAGGCCGACCAGTTCGGCGCGCTGGCCCTCGACGTCGGTCAAGGCATCGAGCAGATAAAGCATGCCGCCGCACTCGGCGAGGATCGGTTTGCCGGCGCTATGGTGTGCGCGAATCGCGGTCAGCATCGCGACGTTGTCCGCCAGCGCGCAGTGGTGCAGCTCAGGGTAACCACCGGGCAGGTACAGGCTGTCGGCGTCCGGCAACGCGCTGTCGCGGATCGGCGAGAAGAACGCCAGCTCGGCGCCCATCGCCCGTAACAGGTCGAGGCTGGCGCCGTAGGTGAAAGCGAACGCTTCGTCGCGGGCCACGGCAATCCGCACGCCGCGCAGCAATGGCTCGGCCGGCAGCGGATCGGGGGCGGTAAACGTGACGGCAGGCGGCAACGCGACTTCGCAGGTGCTGGCCAGCGCTTCGGCGGCGGCATCCAGGCGCAGGTCGAGGTCGTTCAACTCGCTGGCCTGCACCAGCCCCAGATGACGGCTCGGCAGCTCGATACCGGTCTCGCGGGACAACGCGCCGTACCAGCGCAGGCCCTCGGTCAGGCTGCCTTCGAGCAATTGCGCATGGCGCACGGTGCCCACGCGATTGGCGAGCACCCCGGCAAACGGCAGATCCGGCTGATAACGCGCCAGCCCCAGCGCCAGCGCCCCGAACGTCTGGGCCATGGCGGTGCCGTCGATCACGCCCAGCACCGGCACGCCGAAATGCCGCGCCAGATCGGCGCTGGACGGCGTGCCGTCGAACAGCCCCATCACGCCTTCGATCAGGATCAGGTCAGCCTCTTCGGCCGCTTCCCAGAGCAGGCGGCGGGATTCGTCGGCACCGACCATCCACAGATCCAGCTGATAAACCGCCGCACCGCTGGCCCGTTCGAGAATCATGGGGTCGAGAAAATCCGGCCCGCACTTGAACACCCGGACCTTGCGGCCCTGGTTGCGATGCAGCCGGGCCAGCGCCGCGGTGACGGTGGTCTTGCCCTGCCCGGATGCGGGCGCAGCGATCAAGACCGCCGGACATTGACGCGGTGCTCTCATGAACGGTTACTCACAGCTCGATGCCCTTCTGGGCACGAATGCCGGACTGGAATGCATGCTTGACCACGCCGATCTCGGAAACCGTGTCGGCCAGCTCGATCAATTCGGGTTTGGCGCCACGGCCGGTGACCACCACGTGTTGCATGGGCGGACGCGCCTGCAGGTCGCTCATGACCTGATCGAGGTCGAGGTAGCCGTGCTTGAGGGCGATGTTCAGCTCATCGAGAATGACCAGGCCGATAGTCGGATCGCGCAGCATCTCGCAGGACACCGCCCAGGCGGCTTCGGCTGCGGCGATGTCACGCTGGCGGTCCTGGGTTTCCCAGGTGAAACCTTCGCCCATCACGTGGTAACGCACCTGCTCGGGAAAACGCCGGAAAAAGAGTTCTTCACCGGTGCTGTTGCGGCCCTTGATGAACTGCACCACGCCGCACTGCATATCGTGGCCCATGGCGCGGGCGAGCATGCCGAACGCCGAGCTGCTCTTGCCCTTGCCGTTACCGGTCAGGATCAGCAACAGGCCGCATTCGTCGGGGGCATTGGCGATACGTTCGTCCATCACGGCTTTCTTGCGCTGCATGCGCGCCAGATGGCGTTCGTCACGTTCGGGGGATTCGTTCATCTCAGCTCTCCGCTCGAGGGCACGCGAAAGGCAGACGGAAGGACAGCACTGGACAGCACGGCAACGCCCTGCGCAGAGCATCACCCTCCGTGATGCCATTGAGTGAATCAGGCCGGTCTCCGGGCTCATGAGCGGGTTTCCCCGACTACGCGCCTTCCCGTACCTAAGCACAGTGGCCTGTTGCGCAGCCTTGACTCATCCACCGTTGCGGGGGCAGCGCCGGGATCGGATCTGTCGATACTTACCGGCTTCCCTGTTTCACTCCGCCAATCGGCGATTGCGGAGCACCTGAAACAAACCGCGAAGGGTAGAGGGTTGGACTGGGAGCGTCAATCGACATGGCGCCTATATGGAAGGCCGATGGAACCTCGCGGGCCGGACCTTCTCTATCTGCTTGACGGGCCGTCTACCGGATCAGGCCCTTATGGAGAGTGCACATGTTCAAGCTCAGACCCCAACTGGCGGTTCTGCTTCTGATCGCAGGCGGCCTTGCCGGCTGCGGCGAGTCCTCGACACTGCAAGTCTCGGACGGCACCGGCCCCGCGCCCACACTGCCGCCGCCGAACAAGACGCTGATCCCCACCGTCAACATCGCGCCGGCGATCGGCTGGGAGAAAGACGCCAAGCCGGTGGCCGCACCCGGCACCCAGGTCGCCGCGTTCGCCGAAGGGCTGGATCATCCGCGTTGGCTGTACGTGCTGCCCAACGGCGATGTGCTGGTGGCCGAAACCAATGCGCCGCCCAAGCCGGACGACGAAAAGGGAATCCGTGGCTGGGTCATGAAGAAAGTCATGGGCCGTGCGGGAGCCGGCGTGCCGAGCGCCAACCGCATCACGCTGCTGCGCGACACCAACCAGGACGGCGTGGCGGAAACCCGCACCGTCTTGCTCAAAGACCTCAACTCACCGTTCGGCATGACGCTGGTGGGCAACAAACTGTATGTCGCCGATACCGACCGCCTGATCAGCTTCCCGTATGAAGTCGGTCAGACCTCGATCAGCGCGCAGCCGACCAAGGTCGTCGACCTTCCCGGTGGCACGCTCAATCACCATTGGACCAAGAATGTGATTGCCAGCAAGGACGGCAGCAAGTTGTACGTGACGGTCGGCTCCAACAGCAACGTGGCCGAGAACGGCATGGATCAGGAGCAAGGCCGAGCCGCGATCTGGGAAGTCGACGCCGCCAGCGGCCAGCACCGCATCTTCGCCTCCGGCCTGCGCAACCCCAACGGCATGGACTGGGAACCGGCCACCGGAAAATTGTGGACGGCGGTCAACGAGCGTGACGAAATCGGCAGCGATCTGGTGCCCGATTACGTGACCTCGGTACAGGACGGCGGTTTCTATGGCTGGCCTTACAGCTATTACGGTCAGCATGTGGATGAGCGCGTGAAACCGCAGAATCCGGATCTGGTGGCCAAGGCCATCGTGCCCGACTATGCGGTCGGCCCGCACACCGCCTCGCTGGGCCTGGTGTTTGCCGATGGCAAGACCCTGAAGGCGCCGTTCAACGAAGGCCTGTTCATCGGCCAGCACGGCTCGTGGAACCGCAAGCCGTTTAGCGGATACAAGGTAGTCTTCATCCCGTTCAGCGGCGGCAAACCCGTCGGCGCGCCGATCGATGTGTTGAGCGGGTTTCTGAACAAGGACGAAAAGGCCATGGGCCGGCCGGTCGGCGTGGTCAACGATCAGCGCGGCGGATTGCTGGTGGCGGATGACGTGGGGAACACGATCTGGCGGGTGACGTCGGCCCGGCAGTAAGCCTGTGGGAGCGCCGCCCGGTCCGCTCCCACATGGACCGCATCAAAACGGTGAGAGCGGACCGGTCCGCTCACACGATCAGTGCGCGTTCTGGGCCAGGTTTGACGCCTGGATCACGCGCTTGGCGTTGAGGTAGGCTTTCTGCCAATACGGCTTGTTCAGGCTGTCCAGCTTGACCGTCCCGCCGCTGGCCGGTGCATGGACGAAGCGCCCTTCCCCGACGTAGATCCCGGCATGGGATACCTGCGAACCGCCCGATGTGGCGAAGAACACCAGGTCACCCGATTGCAACTGGTCGATTTTCACATCCGGCGCGCGGATCACGATCATGTCGCGGGTCGAGCGCGGCAAGGAGATACCGGCCGCATCACGATAGACGTAGCCAATCAAACCACTGCAATCGAAACCCGAGTCCGGCGTGTTGCCGCCCCAGCGATACGGCGTGCCGACCAGTCCGAGCGCGCGAAACAGCACGTCTTCGGCAGCCTGAGGCATGATTTGCGGGGGAGCGGTAACCACCGGCCGGTACACCACCGGAGCCTTGGGAGCAGGAGCGCTGGCGCAGGCGCCCAGCAGTGCAGCGAGGGAGATAACAGTCAGGCGCAACTTAATCGACATAACCCACAACGTCCTGATCCGGATGCGGCTTACGCTGCCGAGAAGCCCGAAAACGCAGACAACCCTTCGGGCTGCCTGCGCATCGCATTATTTACGGCGTTTTACTGCGGTCTTGACTTTAGTCGATGTCATGGCAGTCGTCTGCGCGGCAGGCTTGGCTTTCGCCACGCCGGTGCCGGGCGCCATGGCCAGAGCGCGCTTGGCTTCGATGAACGTCTTGCTCCAGTACGCGTCATCGAGGCTGTCGATGCGCACGCCACCGCTGCGGCGGCTGCTGGAGTGGATGAACTGATCGTCGCCCAGGTAGATCGCGGCGTGACTGACGCGACCGCGGCCACGGGTGCTGAAGAACAGCAGGTCGCCGGGCTTGAGGTTGCTGCGGGCCACCAGAGGAGCGTCCACATTGATCATGTCACGGGTCGAGCGGGGCAAGGTCATGCCCGCTTCTTCGCGAAACAGGTAACCGATGAAGCCGCTGCAATCGAACCCGGACGTGGTCGAGGAACCCCCGAAACGGTAGCGAGTGCCGATCAGCGACTTGCCGCGTTCCAGGATGCTGTCGGCCAGGACCGGCAGCTGATAAGGCTTGTTGTCGGCAAAACGGGCCAGCTCAGCTTCAGTGGCCAGCTCTTCCTGAAGGTCTGCGACGTCGGCACGGCTGGCGGCGGACGGAGCGGTATTCGAAGTCTGATATTGCGCTTTATGCGGTACGGGCTCTTGTTGAGAAACCGGCATATTGGCCGAGCAACCGAACAGCAAAGTGACAAGTGCGAGAGGCACGAGGGGTGCGAAGCGAACAACTTGCATGGGCACGACCGTGGCTGAACTGTAAAGAAGGCGAGACTATGCCTTCTCTCAGGTCGATTTGCAAATTCAATCGAACTAAATGTGACTTACGAGTTGAGACATGACATGTACCGCTCGCGCCCTGAAAAAGGCGTCCATCTGCGCACTGTGATCGGTTGCCACAGGATTGATCTCGGCGGTGAATCCCCCGCAAATACGGGTGCGCAGCACCGGTTCATGGATGTATGGGAAGCTGGCGGTGGTGCCGATACTCAGCACCGCATCAAAGCCTTTTGCCATCTCGTCATGCAGCGTTTGCAAGGCGAGTTCCGGCAGCATTTCCTCGAACAGCACGACGGACGGTCGCAATATGCCACCACACGTCCGACATAACGGCGGTAATGGGCGCTGGAGATGCACGCTCAACTCCGGATCTTGCGCAGCGCACGACTGGCAGAACAACGGTGCGATCCGGCCATGGATCTCGATCAGCCGTTCCGGCGGGCTGCCGGCGGCGCGGTGATAGCCGTCGACGTTCTGGGTCAGCACCCAGCATTCGGGTTTCAAGCGTTGCAGTTGCGCGATGGCGTAATGCGCTTCATTGGGTTGACCACCCAGGCACGCCGTGGCCAGTTGTGCGACGTACTTCCAGCACAGCGCCGGGTCGCGGCGCAGCATCGGGCCGGATAGCGCCATTTCGATGGGCAGGCCGTCATCGGTCATGCCGTTGTACAGGCCACCCACGCCGCGATAGGTCGGCAGACCGGAATCGGCCGACAGCCCGGCGCCGGTAATGATCAGGATTCGCTGTGCATGGCGCAGTGCAGCCGCCGTTTGCATCAGCAAGGCCTGATCTACCATCCGAGGGTTTCTTTGAGGAATGGAATGGTCAGCTTGCGCTTTTCCTGCAACGAGGCCTGGTCCAGACGTTCCAGCAGCTCGAACAGCGCGCTCATGCTGCGGGTGCCACGGGTGAGGATGAAATGCCCGACGTCATCGGTCAGGTGCAGGCCGCGTCGCGAGGCACGCAGCTGCAAGGCGCGCAGTTTGTCTTCGTCGGACAGACCGCGCATCTGGAATACCAGCGCCATGGTCAGGCGGGACTTGAGGTCAGGCAGCTTGACCGGCAGCTCCCGAGGCGACTTGGATGCGGCGATCAGCAGGCGACGGCCGCTGTCGCGCAGCCGATTGAACAGATGAAACAGGGCTTCTTCCCACTCCGGCTTGCCAACTACCGCCTGTAGATCATCCAGGCAGACCAGCTCGTACTGCTCCAGGTGGTCGAACAGCTCGATACCTTCATCGATGACCTCGGCCAGCGGCAGGTACACCGCCGGTTCGCCCATCTGCTCGAAGCGCAGACACGCGGCCTGCAACAGGTGGGTGCGCCCTACTCCGTCCTTGCCCCACAGATAGATGAGGCTTTCGGTCCATCCGGCGTCGGCTTCGCACAGCCGCTCGACATAGCCGAGTGCAGCGGCATTGGCGCCTGGATAGTAATTGACGAATGTAGCGTCATCACGCAGACGCACACTCAAGGGCAGCTGAATCGGTTTCATGCTGACTGAACGGTTCAAGCGAACCGCCAAGGGCCTCTGTGTAAAGTGCGCAAAGTTTATACCCGCGGGGGCAGGTCGCACAATGCGCCTGCAAAATCAAAGGTTTGCGTACTTCAAATGGACAAACCGGTCGACCGACACACGCGTGCGCGGCCGACCGGGTCATTTACATAAGGTCAAGCAGGCTCAGAGGTCCGGGTCTTCGGCGCCGCCGTAGATCTCCGAGTCTTTGTACAGGTCGTGGGCGTGGCGCACCAGCACCATGATCACCGCCGCCACCGGCAGCGCCAGCAGGATACCGGTGAAACCGAACAGCTCGCCGCCGGCCAGGATCGCGAAGATCACCGCCACCGGGTGCAGGCCGATGCGGTCGCCGACCAGCAACGGCGTCAGCACCATGCCTTCCAGCGCCTGACCGATCATGAATACCGCCACGATGCCCAGCATCGGATACAGGTCGCCGCCAAACTGGAACAGTCCGGCCACCAACGCCGCACCAATGCCGATCACAAAGCCCATATAAGGCACGATGGCCGCCAGGCCTGCGATCACGCCGATCAACAGCCCCAGCTCCAGGCCCACCAGCATCAGGCCGGCGGCGTAGATCACGCCCAGGCCGACCATCACCAGCAACTGGCCGCGAATGAACGCGCCCAGCACTTCATGGCATTCCCCGGCCAGCTTGACCACCTGCGCCTCGCGCTGACGCGGCAGCAGGCTGCGAATCTTGCCCATCATCAGGTCCCAGTCGCGCAGCAGGTAGAAGCACACCACCGGGATCAGCACCAGATTGGTCAGCCAGCCGATCAGCGCCAGGCTCGATGCCGTGGCACGGGACAGCACGATGCCGACGATATCGCCCGCCTGGCCCATGTGTTCGGAGATGGCGGCCTTGACCCGATCGAAACGCCAGAAGCCGTCCGACAGCCCGAACTTGGCCTGCACCCACGGCATTGCCGTGTGCTGCAGCCAATCGAGGATCTGCGGCGCCAGCTCATAGAGGCGCATCAACTGCTTGGCGAGCATCGGCACCAGCACCAACAGCAAAGCCATCAGGATCAAGGTGAACAGGCCGAACACCGCGACCACGCTCAGGGTCCGGGACAGGCCGAGTTTTTCCAGGCGGTCCACCAGCGGGTCGCCCATGTAGGCCAGCAGCAACGCGACCAGAAACGGCATCAGGATCGGGTGCAGCAGGAATATGAAGGCCACCAGCAGGACAATCCCGCCAAGCCAGAACCAGCGCCGTGTATCAGTCATCAATGTCTCTCAATCCAGATGGAACAGCTCGCTTGCGACCCGTCGCGGGTCACCAGCGGAAATACAGTTGCGGCGCCGCAGCCGGAACGATGGTCGGCGCCGGTGCAGCGACTGGCGCCGAAGGCTGCGCGGCGGCATCGACCGGAACCTGAACAGGCGCGGTTTGCGCTGCGGCGGCTTCGGCGGCAGGGATCTCCTGCAACTTGCCCAAGGCCAATTGCGCGCGGACCTGCTCCGGATTGCCGGCAACTTCAAAGTCCAGCCGGTCACCCTCGACCGCCTTGAGACGCCCGCCGAAAGGCTCCAGCAGACGCAACATTTCGGCATAGCGCTCCAGCGTCATGCCCTGTACTTGCAGGACCACGCCGCTGGAGGCGCCGGGCCGGGCGACGAAGCGCGGCGCCAGGCGCTGACTCACCGCCAGCAGCACGGCATCGGCCAGCGCCCTGGAGTCGGCAGCGGTCGCGGTGCCTTGTTCGCGCTGATCACCCAGCCACAGCTGCCATTTGCCCTGCCACTGGCCTGCGTCTTCCTTGGCATGTACGGCAAGAATCGCGTCGGCACCGTAACGCTCGGAGGCTTCCTTGAGCGCGGCGGCGTCTTTGCTTTCCAGCGCCTGCGCAGTGCCCATGCTCTGTTCGCTGAGATCGGCCAGTGGCAGGCGCAACGGCAAGCCACGGTGCTGGGCAGCGCGGCGCAGCGGCTCGGCGGAACCCTGACCATCGCCGACCAGGTTGGAGCCTTCGACCGAGTCGTTGAGCCACCAGCCCAGGATCGACGGGCGATTGCTGCCCCAGATCGGCAGGCCGGCCTGGCGCAAGGCGCGGTCGGTGGTCGCCGGATCGAAATCCACCAGCAAGGTTTCCGGCGGACCGGCTTCGTAGCCGTACTGGCTGATCACTTGTTGCGGGTCTTTACGCAGCTCGGCCAGCGCCGAGCCTTGCGCCGCCTTGGCGTCGCCGGTCAGGCGCAGCACCAGGGTTTCGAGCGCCGCCTGAGTGGCGCGATTGCGCTCATCGGGAGACTGACCGCTGACCGGCTCGCGCACCTGATAAAGATTGCTGACGGTTTCGGCAAGGCCGGGCAGGCTGAACAGCGACAGGCAGCCGGCGAAAAGAATGTTGGAAAAACGCATGGACAGATCCCGAACGGAAAGAAAAACGCCGTGAAAGTGCGGCTTCAGGAGGAGTAACGAGCCTAGGACAGCAGGCAGGCTCGATTCATTCACCTTAAAGTACACCTTAAAAGGCCACAGTCGAACGTCGCGAGGCGCACGACAGCGGTTTATTTTGCCTGACACCTCCCCTACTGTCGGCCCAAGGATGGCCCCTGCGGTGCAAGCCTGATAAAATCGCGCGCCTTCGCAGACTGGCGATGGTGGCGGCCCAACAAGGCATTGCGCGCAAGCGCTGCCTCCGGCCCCGCCGCTGCGGTCGATACCCCCGAATCCCCCCTAAAGGCCTGGATTTTTATGAGCAAGCAACCCTCCCTGAGCTACAAAGACGCCGGTGTAGACATCGACGCCGGTGAAGCATTGGTCGAACGCATCAAGAGCGTCGCCAAGCGCACCAAGCGTCCGGAAGTCATGGGCGGCCTGGGAGGTTTCGGCGCCCTCTGCGAAATCCCGGCCGGTTACAAGCAGCCGGTGCTGGTCTCGGGTACCGACGGCGTCGGCACCAAGCTGCGTCTGGCCTTGAACCTGAACAAGCACGACAGCATCGGCATCGATCTGGTGGCCATGTGCGTCAACGACCTGGTGGTATGCGGTGCCGAGCCGCTGTTCTTCCTCGACTACTACGCCACCGGCAAGCTCAATGTCGACACCGCCGCTCAGGTCGTCACCGGCATCGGCGCGGGCTGCGAACTGGCCGGCTGCTCGCTGGTCGGCGGCGAAACCGCTGAAATGCCCGGCATGTACGAAGGCGAAGACTACGACCTGGCCGGCTTCTGCGTAGGCGTCGTGGAAAAGGCTGAAATCATCGACGGTTCCAAGGTTGCCGCTGGCGATGCACTGATCGCCCTGCCGTCTTCCGGCCCGCATTCCAACGGCTACTCGCTGATCCGCAAGATCATCGAAGTGGCAGGTGCCGATATCGAAAACATCCAGCTCGACGGCAAGCCGCTGACCGAACTGCTGATGGCGCCGACCCGCATCTACGTCAAGCAGCTGCTCAAGCTGATCAAGGACACCGGCGCGGTCAAGGCCATGGCGCACATCACCGGCGGCGGCCTGCTGGACAATATCCCGCGCGTTCTGCCGGAAGGCGCACAGGCCGTGGTCGACGTCGCCAGCTGGCAGCGTCCGGCCGTGTTCGACTGGTTGCAGCAGCAGGGCAACGTCGACGAGCACGAGATGCACCGCGTATTGAACTGCGGCGTCGGCATGGTCATCTGCGTGGCGCAGGAGCATGTCGAGGCAGCCCTGAACGTTCTGCGTGAAACCGGCGAACAGCCTTGGGTGATCGGCCAGATCGCCACCGCGCCGCAAGGTGCCGCACAAGTCGAGCTGAAGAACGTCAAGGCCCATTGATGTCAGCCACCTGCAACGTCGTGGTGCTGCTCTCCGGCACCGGTGGCAACCTTCAGGCAATGATCGACAGCTTCAAGGACGGGGCCACCCCCGTCCGGATCCGCGCGGTCATTTCCAACAAGGAAGACGCGTTCGGCCTGCAGCGGGCCAGGGACGCAGGCATCGAAGCCTGCGTTCTGGATCACAAGGCATACGAAGGTCGCGAAGCCTTCGATGCCGCGCTGATCGAACTGATCGATACCTTCAATCCGCAGCTGGTGGTACTGGCGGGGTTCATGCGAATCCTCAGCGCGAACTTCGTGCGCCACTATCACGGCCGCCTGCTCAACATCCACCCTTCCCTGCTGCCGCTCTATAAAGGCCTGCATACGCATCAGCGCGTGCTGGACGCCGGCGATGCGCAACACGGATGCAGCGTGCATTTTGTCACCGAGGAACTCGATGGCGGCCCTCTGGTCGTACAGGCAGTTATTTCGGTACAGTTGCAGGACTCGCCCGCGACACTCGCGCAGCGGGTTCATACTCAGGAGCACCGCATTTATCCGCTGGCGATCCGCTGGTTCGCCGAAGGCCGGTTAAGCCTTGGCGAACAAGGCGCCTTGCTCGACGGCCAGTTACTTCCGGCCAGCGGCCACTTGATTCGAAACTAGGAGATACCATGCGACGCGCCTTGCTCTTCGCTTTCGCTCTGTTCGCTTTGCCGGCTGTACAAGCGGCAGACCTTCAACCCTTCTCCGCCAGCTACACCGCCGACTGGAAACAGCTGCCCATGAGCGGCACCGCCGAGCGCAGCCTCGAAGCGGGCGCCGACGGCACCTGGACGCTCAACTTCAAGGCCTCCATGATGATCGCCAGCCTGACCGAAGTCAGCACGCTGAAGGTCGACAAGGACACCATGCTGCCGCAGACCTACAGCTTTGAGCGCAGCGGCCTGGGCAAGTCCAAGAAAATCGACCTGTCCTTCGACTGGGCCAACAAGTTCGTCACCGGCACCGACCGTGGCGACGCGGTGAAGCTGCCGCTCAACCGTGGCATCCTCGACAAATCCACCTACCAGCTGGCGTTGCAGCATGACGTGGCCGCCGGCAAGAAGAGCATGAGCTACCAGGTCGTCGACGGCGACGAAGTAGACACCTATGACTTCCGCGTGCTGGGTTCGGAGAAGGTTGACACCAAGGCCGGCCAGGTTGACGCCATCAAGGTGGAACGCGTCCGCGACCCGACGCAAAGCAAGCGCATCACCGTGCTGTGGTTCGCCAAGGACTGGGACTACCTGCTGGTGCGCCTGCAACAGGTCGAAACCGACGGCAAGGAATACAACATCATGCTGCTGGACGGCACGGTCAACGGCAAGGCTGTCAAAGGCAGCTGATCCCAACGTCCTGCATCGCCGAGCCCCGCTTTTTAGCGGGGCTTTTTGTTGGGTGTCCAATGGCGAATCGCCTCATGTGGGAGGCAGCTTGCTGGCGACGAACGATGGCGCAGATACCCGGACTGGTCGAAGATCCATTTGCTGCCGCTGCGCACCAGATCGCGAGCAAGCTCCCTCCCATGGGACCGCGGCGCACATGAACAAACCTTCATCTTCGACCACCCCCGCTACAAGCCACAGAACATAAGGCCTGCGAACGAATTAACGATTCCTGACGCCCCAACCGGACCTTCAGACTATTTACTTAGGAAGCTAACAAAACCTATAAAAGAGGCCTGCGACACATCGCCGCAGTTTCCAGAGTCAGGAGCCTATCGATATGACTGTAAAAGTGACTGAACGAGACGACGCTCATCTTTCCCACGAAACCGTTGGCCACGGTATTCATATCTGGGATGTGCATCAGCAGGACCAGTTGGTAGGGATGTTCCATGACGAGTCCGATGCGAATCGGTACAAGGAAGAACTCGAAGCTTTGGAGAGTCGGCGGGATCAGTAATTGGAGGCTTGTAGTTGGAATGGGGGCTGCTTTTGCAGCCCACCGCGAGCCAGCTCGCTCCTACGAAATGTCCAGGCTTCGTAGGGGCGGGCTTGGGCGTCTTACCACATCAGGTCGTCAGGCACCTGATACGCGGCATACGGGTCATCCGCATCCGGCGCTTCGGTCGGAGTGTTGAGCAGCACGATGCGACGTGGATCGCGTTCCTGGATCTTCAGTGCAGCCTCGCGAGGAATGATCTCGTAACCGCCGCCGTGATGCACGATGGCCAGCGAGCCACTGCTCAGCTTGTTGCGCACCAGAGCGTTGACCGAGATGCGCTTGACCTTTTTGTCGTCAACGAAGTTGTAGTAATCCTCGGTGGTCAGCTTGGGCAGGCGCGATACTTCGATCAATTGCTTGATCTGCGCGGCGCGGGCTTTCTGCTCGACCTTCTCCTGCTGCTGGCGATTCAGCTCCTGGTCACGCCTGGCCTTTTCCGCCATGGCTTCCTGGGCGGCGCGCTTTTGTGAATCGTCGGCCTGGGCCTGGCCCTTGTGCACCAGACGCTGTTCTTTCTGCTTTTCTTTGCTGACCTGTTTGGCCTGCTTCTGGTTGACCAGTCCTGCCTTGAGCAACTGGTCACGAAGAGAAATGCTCATCTGTCTACTCACTTATGCAGTTGCCGCGCGCTCAGCCACAGCCGGGCGCGTTCTTTTCCTGACGTTTGGCCTCGCCCCACAGAGCGTCCATTTCCTCGAGGGTGCAATCTTCGATGGGACGCTGGGTGTGGCGCAATGCCTGTTCAATATATCGGAAGCGTCTGTCGAACTTGCTGTTGGCCGAGCGTAACGCAGTTTCCGGGTCGACTTTAAGATGCCGCGCCAGATTCACCACCACAAACAGCAGATCACCGATCTCGTCGGCCACCGCCGCAGCATCGTTCTCGGCCATGGCTTCAAGCACTTCATCAAGCTCTTCGCGCACCTTGTCGACCACCGGCAACGCCTCGGGCCAGTCGAAACCGACCTGCGCCGCTCGCTTTTGCAACTTGGCCGCGCGGCTCAACGCCGGCAGTGCAACGGGCACATCATCGAGCAATGACAGCTGCTGCGGCGCATTGGTTTTCTCGGCACGCTCTTGAGCCTTGATTTCGTCCCAGCGCCGGTTGACCTCGTTGTCGGTCAGGCGCGGGATTTCTTTCGGCGCGTGCAGCTCACCGGTGGGAAACACATGCGGATGACGACGCAGCAGCTTGCGGGTGATGCCGTCGATCACGCCGTCAAACTCGAAGCGTCCTTCTTCCTTGGCCAACTGGGCGTAGAACACCACCTGAAACAGCAGATCGCCCAGCTCGCCCTGAAGATGATCGAAATCACCGCGCTCGATGGCATCAGCCACTTCATAGGCTTCTTCCAGCGTGTGCGGCACGATGCTCGCGTAGGTCTGCTTCAAATCCCAAGGGCAACCGAATTGCGGATCACGCAGCCGGGCCATGAGATGCAGCAGGTCGTCGAGTGTATACATTGATGCCTCTTGCTCTGTGGGAGGGAGCTTGCTCGCCACGAACAACACATTTATGTGTCTGTTCCGGCCTCTTCGCGAGCAAGCTCGCTCCTACAGATTCGCTGTAGGAGCGCGTGAGTGCTCAAGGCGTTCTATTACGCCGCGTCTCGATGATGTTCGGCAGCTGGGAAATACGCCCCAGCAACCGACCCAGGGCTTCGAGGCCCGGGATCTCGATGGTCAGCGACATGAGCGCAGTGTTGTCTTCCTTGTTCGAACGGGTATTGACCGCCAGCACGTTGATCCGCTCGTTGAGCAGGACCTGGGTAACGTCACGCAGCAGCCCGGAACGGTCGTAGGCGCGAATGATGATGTCCACCGGATAGGTGAGCACCGGCACCGGCCCCCAGCTGACCTGAATGATCCGCTCCGGCTCGCGCCCGCCCAGTTGCAGCACCGAGGCGCAGTCCTGGCGGTGAATGGTCACGCCACGCCCCTGGGTGATGTAACCGACGATCGCATCACCCGGCAGCGGCTGGCAGCAACCGGCGATCTGGGTCATGAGGTTGCCCACGCCCTGGATCTGGATGTCGCCCCGCTTGCCTGGCTTGTAGCCGGTGGCCTTGCGCGGGATCAGCTCGACTTCGTTGAGGCGATCCGGCTCGACCTGCTGCTGGGCGAGGTTGACCAGTTGGGTCAGGCGCAAATCCCCGGCGCCCAGTGCGGCGAACAGGTCTTCGGCGGTCTTGTAGTTGGCCTTGTCGGCCAGCTTGTCGAAATCGACCTGCGGCAGGGCCACCCGCGCCAGCTCGCGCTCCAGCAGGCTCTTGCCTGCGGCGACGTTCTGGTCGCGCGCCTGCAACTTGAACCAGTGGACGATCTTGGCCCGCGCCCTGGACGTGGTGATGTAACCCAGGTTGGAGTTCAGCCAGTCGCGGCTGGGCGTGCCCTGCTTGCTGGTGATGATCTCGACCTGTTCACCGGTCTGCAGGCTGTAGTTGAGCGGTACGATCCGCCCGTTGATCTTCGCGCCCCGGCAGTTGTGGCCGATTTCGGTGTGCACCCGATAGGCGAAGTCCAGCGGCGTAGCGCCCTTGGGCAAGTCGATGGCATGGCCGTCGGGCGTGAAGACGTAGACCCGATCCGGTTCGATATCGACGCGCAGCTGTTCCGCCAGCCCGCCGATATCGCCCAGTTCTTCGTGCCATTCCAGTACCTGACGCAGCCACGAGATTTTCTCTTCGTAGTGGTTGGAGCTGGATTTGACGTCGGTGCCCTTGTAGCGCCAGTGCGCGCACACCCCCAATTCGGCTTCTTCGTGCATGGCGTGGGTGCGGATCTGCACTTCCAGCACCTTGCCTTCCGGGCCGATCACCGCGGTGTGCAGCGAGCGATAGCCGTTTTCCTTGGGGTTGGCGATGTAGTCGTCGAATTCCTTGGGAATGTGCCGCCACAAGGTGTGCACGATGCCCAGCGCGGTGTAGCAATCGCGCATTTCCGGGACCAGCACGCGCACCGCACGCACGTCGTAGATCTGGCTGAAGGCCAGGCCCTTGCGCTGCATTTTGCGCCAGATGGAGTAGATATGTTTGGCACGGCCGCTGATGTCGGCTTTCACGCCGGTGGCCTGCAGTTCGTTGTCGAGCTGGGTCATGACATCGGTGATGAAGCGCTCGCGATCGAGGCGACGCTCATGCAGCAGCTTGGCGATCTGCTTGTACTGATCGGGCTCCAGGTAGCGAAAGGACAGGTCCTCCAGCTCCCATTTGATATGCCCGATGCCCAGGCGGTGAGCCAGGGGCGCGTAGATGTCGAAGACTTCCCGTGCCACGCGGTTGCGCTTCTCGTCGCCGGCGTTCTTCACCGCGCGAATCGCGCAGGTCCGCTCGGCCAGCTTGATCAGCGCGACGCGCACGTCGTCGACCATCGCCACCAGCATCTTGCGCAGGTTCTCGACCTGCACCTGACTGCCCAGCACCAGCGACTGGCGCGGGCTGAGACTGGCGCTGATCGCGGCCATGCGCAGCACGCCATCGATCAGCTTGGCCACGGTGGCACCGAAACGCTGCTCGACGTCAGCCAGCGCAATGCGCCCTTCCCGCACGCCACGGTAGATCACCGCTGCGACGAGGGAATCCTGATCCAGCTTGAGGTCCGCAAGGATCTCGGCAATTTCCAGCCCCGCCTGGAAGCTGGAATAGCCCTCGATCCAATGGCTCTTGCCGGGGGTCTTGCCGTCCTGATCCTTCTGCTCGGCTTGCCGGGCGAATTCACAGGCTTGTTTCATTATTTCCCGGTCCAGGACCAGGTCGACGCTGACGATATGATCAAGCCAGGCATCGAGATTGATACTGCCGTCTGTATTTATCGGCTGGTGTGCTCTCACCTGTACCATGTTGCTTACCTTCCCTACGGCGCGATGAATAGCGCCTTCAGTCGCCGGCCTTCTCTGCGAATGCCACTTGCCGGGCCAGCAAGGACCGGCATTCGCGGGCCAGTCGGATTAAATGAGACTCCCTGTCAGCCGCAGATTCGATCCAATGAACCGCTGCTCACTTACTCATTTCAAATAAAGCCATCGCCTCGACATGCGCCGTCTGAGGAAACATGTCGAGGATTCCGGCGCGTTTTAATCGGTAGCCCTGATTGACCAATTCGACCGTGTCACGAGCCAAAGTTGCCGGATTGCATGAAACATAAAGCAGCCGTCCGGCGCCTGATTTCCCGATCTGGCGCACCACCTCCAGCGCCCCGTCACGCGGCGGGTCCAAGAGTACCGCAGAAAATCCTTCAACTGCCCAATCCGCGTGCATCAACGGTTGGGAAAGATCCGCCTGGAAGAACTGCACATTGTGCAGATCATTGCCGATTGCGTTGGCCGCTGCACGCTCGACCATGGTCGCAACCCCTTCGACCGCCACCACCTCCCGGGCCTTGCGTGCCAGCGGCAAGGCAAAATTGCCAAGCCCGCAGAACAGGTCCATGACCCGCTCCCCGGCCGCAGGTGCCAGCCAGTCGAGCGCCTGGGCGATCATCGCGTCGTTCACCGCCGCATTGACCTGAATGAAATCGCCCGGCCGCCAGGCCAGTTCCAGATTCCAGGGTTCCAGCCGGTAGCCCAGGGTCTGAGTCGGGTCAGCCGGTTGCGGCTCGCCTTCGCCATGCAGCCACAATTGCGCGTCATGGGTGGCGCAGAACGCCTGCAACAGCGCCCGGTCCGCGTCGGCCAAGGGTGCCACATGGCGAACCAGCACAGCGGTGGACGTGCCGCGGAACAGCTCGACATGCCCCAGCACCTGAGGCTTGCTGAATTTTTTCAGCAGGGCGGGCAACTCGGCCATGACCGGTTGCAAGGGCTGTACCAGCACCGGGCATTGCTCGATGCCGACGATGTCCTGGCTGGCGATGGCGCGGAAACCCACGTCCAGGCGTTTGGCCTTGACGTCCCAGCGCACCGCGACCCGCGCGCGTCGGCGATAGCCCAGTTCCGGGCCGGTCAACGGCGCGGCCCACTGCTCGGGTTCGACGTTCGCCACGCGCAACAATTGTTCCGCGAGCATGCGCTGTTTCAGGGCAAGCTGTTCGTCGTGGGGCATGTGCTGCACGCTGCAACCGCCGCAGCGGCCGAAATGCATGCAGGCCGCGGGACGACGCATGGCGCTGGTAGTCAGCACCCGCTCAGTGCGCGCTTCGACCACCTTGCCACGGGCGTTGAGCACGCGGGCCTCGACCTCTTCGCCGGCCAGCGCGCCGGTCACGAACCAGGTCTTGCCCTCGAAGAAGGCGATGCCGCGACCGTCGTTGGACAGCCGCTCGATGCTCAGCCGCTGCTTCTTGCCGGTCGGGATCTGAGTGGCCTTGACGCCACCGGTCGGCTGGAAGCGCAGCCCTCTTTCATGCTTGGCCATCAGTTGGGCGCGTCGTAGACGCCGGTCGACAGGTAGCGGTCGCCTCGGTCACAAATGATGGCGACGATCACGGCGTTCTCCACTTCACGGGACAGGCGCAGCATGCCGGCCACCGATCCGCCGGAGGACACGCCGCAGAAAATGCCTTCTTCACGGGCCAGGCGACGCATGGTGTCTTCGGCTTCGGTCTGGCCCATGTCGAGAATGCGGTCGACGCGGTCTTCCTGATAGATGCGCGGCAGGTATTCGTGGGGCCAGCGGCGGATACCGGGGATCGACGCGCCTTCCATCGGTTGCAGGCCGACGATCTGCACGTTCGGGTTCTGTTCCTTGAGGTAGCGCGAGGTGCCCATGATGGTGCCGGTGGTGCCCATCGAACTGACGAAGTGCGTGACGCTGCCGCCGGTCTGCTGCCAGATTTCCGGGCCGGTGGCGGTGTAGTGCGCTTCGGGGTTGTCGCCGTTGGCGAACTGGTCGAGCACCTTGCCACGGCCTTCGGCCTGCATGCGCTCGGCCAGGTCACGGGCGCCTTCCATGCCCTCTTCCTTGCTGACCAGGATCAGCTCGGCACCATAGGCGGTCATCGCCGCTTTGCGTTCGGCGCTGGAGTTGTCCGGCATGATCAGGATCATCCGGTAGCCCTTGATCGCCGCGACCATCGCCAGGGCGATGCCGGTATTGCCGGAAGTGGCCTCGATCAGGGTATCGCCGGGGCGGATCTGGCCACGCAGCTCGGCGCGCACGATCATCGACAGCGCCGGGCGGTCTTTGACCGAGCCGGCCGGGTTGTTACCTTCGAGCTTGAGCAGGAGAGTATTGCTGGTGTCTCCCCCCATGCGCTGCAGGCGCACGAGCGGGGTGTTGCCGATGCAATCGGCAATAGTCGGATACTGCAGGGTCATGGCGTGTTCGCGATCCAGTCTGCGGGGGCGCCTATCATACCGGCAAACGTCGCAAGGCCATATCACGCAAAGTGCGCTCTCTATTCCCAAATGGCATAAGCAGCCGATTCGCCATTTGTCGGTCAGGAATGGCTAAACTGCGGGCTGCCCCCACCAACGGTCGGGCAGCCCGGCCCGAGCCGGACCGATGGGCTTCGCGTCGCAGGAGAAAGAGCGTGCTGAACAAGCTGGGTATCAAAGGCCGCGTGCTGCTGCTGACCATTCTTCCGGCCAGCCTCATGGCGTTGGTGCTGGGCAGCTATTTCACCTGGATGCAGTTGTTCGAGCTGCAAGGCCAGTTGTTGCAGCGCGGCGAAATGATCGCCACCGAGCTGGCGCCTCTTTCGGCCACTGCTCTGGGCAAGAAGGACAAGATCCTGCTCAGCCGCATCGCCTCGCAAACCCTTGAACAAGGCGATGTGCGCGCCGTGTCGTTCCTGGATATCGACCGCAGCCTGCTGGCCCACGCCGGCCCCAGCATGATCAGCCCTTCGCCGATTGGCAGCGGCTCGCAGCTGCTCAGCAGTACCGGCAACGATGCGACTCGCTACCTGATGCCGGTGTTCGGGCATCAGCGGCACCTGACCGGCCCGATCATGGCCGACGAGGCCAACACGCTGTTGGGCTGGGTGGATCTGGAAATCTCCCACAACGGCACTTTGCTGCGCGGCTATCGAAGCCTGTTTGCCAGCCTGTTGCTGATCGCCGCGGGCCTGGCGTTCACCGCCGTGCTGGCGGTGCGCATGAGCCGGACGATCAACGAACCCTTGAGCCGCATCCGGCAGGCGGTCTCGCAACTCAAGGACGGCAATCTGGAGACCCGATTGCCGCCGTTGGGCAGCCGCGAGCTGGATGAGCTGGCCTCGGGCATCAACCGCATGGCTGCCAGCCTGCAAAATGCCCAGGAGGAATTGCAGCACAACATCGAACAGGCCACTGAGGATGTTCGGCAGAATCTGGAAACCATTGAGATCCAGAACATCGAGCTGGACATGGCCCGCAAGGAAGCCCTGGAAGCCAGCCGCATCAAGTCTGAATTTCTCGCCAACATGAGCCATGAAATCCGCACCCCGTTGAACGGCATCCTGGGTTTCACCCACCTATTGCAGAAAAGCGAGCTTACCCCGCGCCAGCTCGATTACCTGGGCACCATCGAGAAATCCGCCGACAGCCTGCTGAGCATCATCAACGAGATTCTCGACTTCTCCAAGATCGAAGCCGGCAAGCTGGTGCTCGACAACATCCCGTTCAACCTGCGGGATCTGTTGCAGGACACCCTGACCATCCTCGCGCCTGCCGCCCACGCCAAGCAGCTGGAACTGGTCAGCCTGGTGTACCGCGACACGCCGCTGGCGCTGACCGGCGATCCGCTGCGCCTCAAGCAGATCCTGACCAATCTGGTCAGCAATGCCATCAAGTTCACCCGCGAAGGCACCATCGTGGCCCGGGCGATGCTGGAGGACGAAACCAAGGACTACGCCCAATTGCGCATCAGCGTGCAGGACACCGGCATCGGCCTGTCCAGCCAGGACGTGCGCGCGCTGTTCCAGGCCTTCAGCCAGGCCGACAACTCCCTGTCGCGCCAGCCCGGCGGCACCGGTCTGGGGCTGGTGATTTCCAAGCGGCTCATCGAGCAGATGGGCGGCGAAATCGGCGTGGACAGCACGCCGGGCCAGGGGTCGGAATTCTGGATCAGCCTGAACCTGCCCAAGGCCCACGACGAAAGCGAGGACGCTCCGAGCCTGCCGCTCGAAGGCTTGCGTGCAGCGGTCCTGGAACACCACGACCTGGCGCGCCAGGCGCTGGAGCACCAGTTGGAAGACTGCGGCCTGGAAACCCTGGTGTTCAATAACCTGGAAAACCTGCTCAACGGCGTGACCGCTGCGCACCAGACGCCGACGGCCATCGACCTGGCGGTGCTGGGCGTCACCGCCGTGGAAATTCCGCCGGAGCGCTTGCGCCAGCACATCTGGGATCTGGAAAACCTCGGCTGCAAGGTATTGGTGCTGTGCCCGACCACCGAACAGGCGTTATTCCAGCTGTCGGTGCCCGACGTGTACAGCCAGTTGCAGTCCAAACCGGCCTGCACCCGCAAGCTGCAACGCGCGCTCACCGAACTGATCGCTCCCCGCTCGGTGCGCAACGACGTCAGCCTGCCGCTGTCGAGCCGTCCACCCCGGGTGCTGTGCGTGGACGACAACCCGGCCAACCTGCTGCTGGTCCAGACCCTGCTCGAAGACATGGGCGCCGAGGTGGTGGCGGTGGACGGCGGCCATGCGGCACTGCGCGCCGTGCAGCAGGAAGTCTTCGACCTGGTGCTGATGGACGTGCAGATGCCGGACATGGACGGCCGCCAGGCCACCGAAGCCATTCGTATCTGGGAAGACAAACGCCACAGCACGCCGCTGCCCATCGTCGCGCTCACTGCCCACGCCATGGCCAATGAAAAACGCTCACTGCTGCAAAGCGGCATGGATGACTACCTGACCAAACCCATCAGCGAACGGCAACTGGCCCAGGTGGTGCTCAAGTGGACCGGACTGGCCCTGCGCGCCCCGGCGCCTGAACGGAGCAGCGATGGCAACGGCAGCCATGTCGGCCCGCTGGTCCTGGACCATGAAGAAGGGCTGCGTCTGGCCGCGGGCAAAGCGGACCTGGCGACCGACATGCTGGCCATGCTGCTCGCGTCGCTGGATGCCGATCGCGAAGCCATCCGCACGGCCCGCGCCGCTCAGGACATTCAAGGGTTGATCGAACGCGTCCATCGCCTGCACGGCGCCACGCGCTATTGCGGCGTTCCCCAGCTGCGAGCCGCCTGCCAGCGCGCCGAAACCCTGCTCAAACAAGATGCGCCACAAACCGACGACGCTCTGGAAGACCTGGAAAAAGCCATCAACCGCCTCGCGACAGAGGCGCGGGTGACAGCCTGATTGACGCAGGCGTTCTGTAGGAGCCAGCGGGCGGCAATCCGCCTTGCTGGCGAAGACGGCTTTTCAGAGCATACAGATGCTGTGCCTGTTGGGGCCCCATCGCCAGCAGAGCTGGCTTCCACAGGTCTCTCACCATAGGAGCCACCATGCGAATCCTTATCTTCAGCAGTCAAAACTATGACCGCGACAGCTTCCTCGCCGCGCGGATTCCGGACGACGTTGAGCTGCATTTCCAGCCTGCTCGCCTGGGGCTGGACACGGTGGCGCTGGCCGAGGGCTTTCCGGTGATCTGCGCGTTCATCAACGATGACCTCAGCGCGCCGGTGCTGGAGCGGCTGGCTGCGAGCGGCACCCAGCTGATCGCGCTGCGTTCGGCAGGCTTCAACCATGTGGACCTGCCGGTCGCCCTGCGCCTGGGCCTGAGCGTGGTGCGCGTCCCCGCGTACTCGCCCCATGCGGTGGCCGAACATGCCGTGGCGTTGATCCTGTCCCTCAATCGGCATCTGCACCGCGCCTACAACCGCACCCGCGACGGCAATTTCAGCTTGCAGGGCCTGACCGGTTTCGATCTGGTGGGCAAGACGGTCGGGGTTATCGGCACCGGGCAGATCGGCGCGACCTTCGCCAGAATCATGGCCGGTTTCGGCTGCCAACTGCTGGCCTACGATCCCTTCCCCAACCCCGACGTCCAGGCGCTGGGCGCCCAGTACCTGAGCCTGCCCGACGTGCTGGCCCAGGCGCAGATCATCAGCCTGCATTGCCCGCTCACCGAGCAGACCCGACATATGATCAACCGACAATCGCTGGCGACACTGCAACCCGGCGCCATGCTGATCAACACCGGTCGCGGGGCGCTGGTGGAAACGCCGGCCCTGATCGAGGCGCTGAAAAGCGGGCAACTGGGCTATCTGGGGCTCGATGTCTACGAAGAAGAAGCCGAACTGTTTTTCGCCGACCGTTCCGACCTGCCCTTGCAGGACGACGTGCTGGCGCGCCTGCTCACGTTCCCCAACGTGGTGATCACCGCGCACCAGGCCTTCCTGACCCGCGAGGCGCTGGGCGCGATTGCCCAGACCACGCTGGACAATATCGTCGCCTGGGCGGCAGGCACGCCGCAGAACCGTGTGGACGGTTGAGTCACGGACGCTGCAACGACCCCAGTGGTGCGTGATAGGATGCGCGCAATTCTGGAGGACCCATGGAACACGATTTTCGCTACAGCATGCTCAACCCGCAGCACACCCTGACCGAGTGCCGCACCCTGGGGCCTGGCCGTTACCAGGTCACCGGCAATGGCGGCTCGATCCACAACGATGACCAACTGCTGGTCACCATCAAGGGCAGCAAAAGCCTGTACATGCGCCTGCACGTCGAGAAGGTCCGCCACCTGATCAACCCGCCGGGCCAATGGGTTGCCGTGGCCAAGGGCCCGGTGTTCGACGAACTGGCGATTCATCAGTGGCAGGTCAACTGCGACAGCTGCGGCGCCGAGCTGAACTTCGAGTTCATGGTCGAGAGCAAGCTGGGCGTGAAGGCACAGAAACCGGCTGCCACCGCGCGCATCGCCGAGCTGGGCTGGAAAACAGAAGGCGAGAAGCACGTGTGCAAGAAATGTCAGGGGCAAGCGGCATGAGATACCTGGCTTTACCCGGCCTGCTGGCAGTCACGCTGCTGGCCGGCTGTGCAGCAGAACCCCTGGCAATCCGTAAGGATCAGAGCTATGTGCTGGAATGGATCGGCGAACGTCCGTTGATCGACAGCAGCCATCTGACCATGACCCTGGGTGCCGACGGCCGCGCCTATGGCAATGCGGGTTGCAACCACTGGTTCGCTTCGTACACCCTGCAAGATCAGAGCATCAGCTTCGGTCCGGTCGGCAAGACGCGCAAAATGTGTGCCCCCGCGCTGATGGAGCAGGAACAGCGTTTCCTGCAGGCGTTGCCGAGCGTACAACGCTGGGACATCTCCCCCATCGAACAGTTGCGCCTGTGGCCGGCCGAAGGCAAGCCGCTGCGGTTCTGGCCGGAAGAGAGCTGATAGCAAAAAGATCGCGGTGCTCCTGTAGGCATCGCGGTGATCAACCCTTCCCGCGTAGCGCCTCAAGCTTGGCGGTCACGGTTTCCAGAGTCTGCTCACCCAGCAATTGCTCACGCACCTTGCCTTTGTCGTCGATGATGTAGGTCACCGGCAAGGCGTCGGCCGGTGGCAGGTTGTAGTGTTCGGCGGGGTCCTGGGCCAGGACGGTGAACTTGATACCCAGGGCATTGGCGGCGTTTTTCAGCTCATCGCCCTGCAGGTTGTCGAAATTGACCCCCAGCACGGTGACCTTCTTGTCCTTGAGCTGTTCGGCCAGGGTGTTGAACTGCGGGATCTCGACCCGGCACGGGCCGCACCATTCCGCCCAATAGTTGACCACCAGCCAGTGGCCATCGACGCGTTCGCTGGCGACCTTCTGACCGTTCTGGTCCACGCCCAGGTCCACGCCACATCCGCTGAGCAACAGACTGCCGATAAGCGCCGCTGCCGCTGCCATTCGCCTCACCATGTATTTGCTTCCTCAACCTTGTCGTTGCGGCCACTTATGACCCGTGCTGCGACTAATGACCACCCTATATGTCGAATGGTGCCGTCTGGCGGGTAGAATACGCGCCACCCCAGGCAAGAGCGACCAGCAAATGACCGATCTGACCCTTTATCACAACCCGCGCTGCAGCAAATCACGCGGCGCGCTGGAACTGCTCCAGGCTCGCGGCCTGACCCCGGATGTCGTGCTGTATCTGGAGACCCCACCCGATGCCGCGCAACTGCGCGCACTGCTGGACAAGCTGGGCATCAACGCCCGACAACTGCTGCGCACCGGCGAAGACGCCTACAAACAGTTAAATCTGGCCGACGCCAGCCTCGGCGAGGACGAGCTGATCGCCGCCATGGCCGCCCACCCCAAACTCATCGAGCGCCCTATTCTTGTCGCGGGCGACAAGGCCGTGATCGGTCGCCCACCGGAAAACGTCCTGGAGCTGTTGCCATGAGCACGCCTTACATTCTGGTTCTGTATTACAGCCGTAACGGGTCCACCAGCGAAATGGCCCGGCAGATCGCCCGTGGCATCGAACTGGGTGGCATGGAAGCGCGGTTGCGCACCGTGCCGGCGATCTCCGCCGACTGCGAAGCCACCGCGCCGAGCATTCCGGAAAACGGCGCGCTGTACGCCAGCCTCGATGACCTGAAAAACTGCGCCGGCCTGGCATTGGGCAGCCCCACCCGCTTCGGTAACATGGCCGCGCCGCTCAAGTATTTCCTTGATGGGACCAGCAACCTGTGGCTGACCGGCGATCTGGTGGGCAAACCCGCCAGCGTGTTCACGTCCACTGCCAGCCTGCACGGCGGCCAGGAAACCACGCTGATGTCGATGCTGCTGCCGCTGCTGCACCACGGCATGCTGATCATGGGCCTGCCCTACAGCGAGGGCGCGCTGCTGGAAACCGCCGGCGGCGGCACCCCCTATGGCGCCAGCCACCACGCCGGTGCCGATGGCAAGCGTCCGCTGGACCGCCATGAGACCGAGTTGTGCCGGGCACTGGGCCAACGGCTGGCCAAGACCGCGCTGCAACTGGAGTCCGGTCGTGGCTAAGCAGCCGAAAGTGTTGCCGCCAAGGGAATGGCTGGAACCTCGGGTGCGCATCAGCCGGGCCGCAAGCCTGATCTGCTTTTTTGGCATGATCGGGCTGCTGTCGGTGTATTACCTGGGCATCGCCAATCTGCACGGCGCCCGCCCGGGCGTGATCCTCGCCATCGAACTGCTGCCGCTGCTGTTGCTGGCACCGGGCGTGATTCGTGGCAACCCGCGCGGTCATTCCTGGCTGTGTTTCGTCATCAACCTGTATTTCATCAAGGGCGCACTGGCGGCCTTCGACCCGAACCGCTGGCTGTTCGGCGTGCTGGAAATGCTCGCCAGCGTCGCGGTGTTCATCAGCGCGTTGCTGTACGTGCGCTGGCGTTCGCAACTGGATCGCAGCCTTTATAAACCACAAGCGCCCGCCGAGGTCTGAAGCACTCAGACCGTCCCAACCTGTGGAGACCCGATGCACGACTACAAATGGCTGAACGAGTACTGCCTGAATCGTTTCGGCTCTGCCAAAGCCCTTGAAGCCCATCTTCCGACGCCGAAAACCCCTGACCAGCTGCGCGCCATCAGTGCCGACCGCTACCTGTCGACCCTGGCATTGCGGGTGTTTCGCGCAGGCTTGAAGCACAGCCTCGTGGATGCGAAGTGGCCAGCGTTCGAGGAGGTGTTCTTTCGTTTCGATCCGGAAAAAGTGACGCTGATGGGCGCCGATCATCTGGAGCGCCTGATGCAGGACGCACGCATCATTCGCCATCTGGGCAAGCTCAAGAGCGTGCCGCGCAATGCCCAGCTGATTCTGGACATCGAGCACACGCATGGCAGTTTTGGTGACTTCATCGCCAGCTGGCCGGTGGAAGACATCACCGGGCTGTGGCAGTACCTGGCCAAGCACGGCAACCAGATGGGTGGCCTGTCCGCGCCGCGCTTCCTGCGCATGGTGGGCAAAGACACCTTTATTCCGACCTGGGACGTGGTGGCCGCGCTCAATGCCCAGAACATCGTCGACAAAGTGCCGTCCAGCAAGCGCGATCAGGCCATCGTGCAAAGCGTATTCAATCAGTGGCAGGCTGAAAGTGGCCGGCCGATGTGTCAGCTGTCAGCGATGCTGGCGTTCACGGTCAACCATTGAGCCAATGCATTCCAGCTCGCCCAGGCTGTGTTGAAAACGGGCCGGCCATCGCTGGAATACATTTCGTGCAAAGCTGAATCAGATATTCACCACATTGACGAACCGCGAGGCGGCGGTTTCGTCGATGCGCAGGCTGGTGAAGTCGAACAGGTTGCGATCGGCCAGTTGTGACGGCTGCACGTTCTGCAAGGCGCGGAAGATGCTTTCGGTACGGCCCGGCGTCTTGCGCTCCCAGTCCTGAAGCATCTCCTTGACCACCTGACGTTGCAGGTTTTCCTGCGAGCCGCACAGGTTGCACGGGATGATCGGGAAGCCCTTGAAATCCGAATAAGCCTGGATGTCTTTCTCATGGCAGTACGCCAGCGGGCGGATTACCACGTTGCGGCCGTCGTCGGCACGCAGCTTGGGTGGCATGGCCTTGAGCGAACCGTTGAAGAACATGTTGAGGAAGAACGTCTCGACGATGTCGTCACGGTGGTGACCGAGGGCCATTTTGGTGGCACCGATCTCATCGGCAAAAGTGTACAAGGTGCCGCGGCGCAGGCGCGAGCACAGCGAACAGGTGGTCTTGCCTTCCGGAACCAGCTCCTTGACCACCGAATAGGTGTCTTTCTCGACGATGTGGTACTCGACGCCCAGGGTTTCCAGGTACGCGGGCAGCACGTGCTCGGGGAAGCCGGGCTGCTTCTGATCCATGTTCACAGCCACGATGCTGAACTTGATCGGTGCGACCTTCTGCAAGTGCATCAGCACATCGAGCAGGGTGTAGCTGTCCTTGCCACCGGAGAGGCACACCATGACCTTGTCGCCGTCTTCAATCATGTTGAAGTCGGCCACTGCTTCGCCAGCCATGCGGCGCAGGCGTTTTTGCAGTTTGTTCTGATTGACTGAGAGGGTGCCCATGATGCTGGTGGTATCCGGTGACTGTATGAAAAAGGCGGCCATTTTACCCATAACCGGCCGCTGGTTGAACATCCCGCTCGCCGACGCTTCCATCACTGGCTATTAACAGACAGCGGTAAATCGCCAAACACTCTAAGCCGCAGGTTCTGCACCGGGCCGTGGTTTCTATACTGCTTCATTGAGGTCGCACCCGTCAGACGCATTCAGGCTTGTGGCCTTTGGCCCCGGTTGTTTCCGGGCGCACCGCCATCCATGAGTTGAAGGAGTAACGGGCATGATCCATCACGTATGGGGACTGTTCACCCACCCCGACCGGGAGTGGAAGCAGATACGTGGCGAGGAAGAGACCATCCGCCACATGTACTTCACCCACACCCTGATCCTGGCCGCCATACCGGCGATATCGGCGTACATCGGCACCACGCAGGTGGGCTGGGTGATCGGTGACCGAGCGCCGGTGATGCTCACCCATGGCAGCGCGCTGTGGATGACGATCATGTCGTACATATCGATGCTGGCAGGCGTTGCGGTAATGGGCAGCTTCATCCACTGGATGGCCCGCACCTACGATGCCAATCCGACCCTGGCGCAATGCATTGCCTTTGCCACCTACACGGCCACGCCGCTGTTCATCGGCGGACTGGCGGCGCTGTATCCGCACTTGTGGCTGGGAATGCTGGTGGGGACCGCGGCCGTTTGCTACACCGTTTACCTGCTGTATGTCGGGCTGCCGACCTTCATGAATATCCCGTCGGAAGAAGGGTTCATGTTCTCCAGCTCAGTGCTCGCCGTGGGCCTGGTGGTGCTGGTCGCGATCATGGCGTTCACCGTGGTGCTGTGGGGTATCGGTGTCGGTCCGGAATACACCAACTGAGCAGGCGCGGACGGGGTCGCGGAAGGCCGCGGCCCCGTTGGCGGATGACCATCGGGCGGCTGAAGTTTTCAGCCTGCCTGCGCATTACGGCATACTTGGCGTATCTGGAGAGCCACGAAGCATGCCCGAGCAACTCAATACCCGCGTCGAAACCTGTTATCAACAAGCCGAAGCCTTTTTCAAACGCACCTTCAAACGTCCGGTCATCAGCCTCAAGCTGCGCGGTCAGAAGGCCGGCGTCGCGCATCTGCATGAAAACCTGCTGCGCTTCAACCCTCAGCTGTACCGGGAAAATTCCGAAGACTTCCTGCGCCAGACCGTGCCCCACGAAGTCGCCCACCTGATCGCCCACCAACTGTTCGGCGGCGGCATCCAGCCCCATGGCGAAGAGTGGCAGTTGATCATGCGCGGCGTGTACGAATTGCCGCCCAACCGCTGCCACACCTACGCTGTGCAGCGTCGTAGCGTAATGCGCTACATCTACCGCTGCCCGTGCCCGGACAGCGATTTTCCGTTCTCGCCCCAGCGCCACGGCATGGTCGGCAAGGGCCGTCGATATCTGTGCCGGCGCTGTCGCCAGACCCTGGTGTTCAGCGGCGAGACCCGGGTGGAATAACCGGCAGGCATAAAAAAACCCATCCGAAGATGGGTTTTTTATGACCTGTCGCCTGTCAGACGGACTTGCCGGTGCTCACTGGCGCCGGGCCTTCGGCAACGCCGAGGTCGTCTTCGTGACGGGTTTCAACGATGGCCGAACCGCCGGAAGCCAGCTCCGACTGCAGCTTGTCGGTATCCAGCTCGCCGACCCACTTGGCCACCACTACGGTTGCAACAGCGTTGCCCACCAGGTTGGTCAGTGCGCGGGCTTCGGACATGAAGCGGTCGATACCCAGGATCAGCGCCAGACCGGCAACCGGCAGGTGGCCTACGGCCGACAGGGTTGCAGCCAGAACGATGAAGCCCGAACCGGTCACACCCGCAGCGCCCTTGGAGGACAGCAGCAGTACCAGCAGCAGCGTAATCTGGTGGGTGATGTCCATGTGGGTGTTGGTCGCCTGAGCGATGAACACGGCCGCCATGGTCAGGTAGATCGAGGTACCGTCCAGGTTGAACGAGTAACCGGTCGGAATAACCAGGCCTACCACAGACTTCTGTGCACCCAGGCGTTCCATCTTGATCAGCATGCGTGGCAGTGCCGACTCCGACGAGGAAGTACCCAGCACGATCAGCAGCTCTTCACGGATGTAGCGAACCAGTTTGAAGACGCTGAAACCGTGCGCGCGGCAGATGGCGCCCAGTACCAGGACCACGAACAGGAAGCAGGTGATGTAGAAGCAGATCATCAACTGGCCCAACTGCACCAGCGAGCTTACGCCGTAGGCACCGATGGTGAAGGCCATGGCACCGAACGCACCGATGGGCGCCAGCTTCATGATCATGTTGATGATGTTGAACATCACGTGGGCGAAGCGATCGATGAAGTCCAGTACCGGGCGACCGTAGGCACCCAGGCGATGCAGGGCGAAGCCGAAAATCACCGAGAACATCAGCACTTGCAGGATGTCGCCGTTGGCGAAGGCGCCGACGATGGTGTTCGGAATCACGTTGAGGATAAAGCCGACGATGCTCTGGTCCTTACTGGCCGTCACGTAGGCTGCGATCTTGGAAGCATCGAGGGTGCTGACGTCGATGTTCATGCCGGCGCCCGGCTGAACGACGTTGACCACGATCAGACCGATCAGCAGTGCGATGGTCGAAACGATCTCGAAGTAGAGCAGCGCGTAGCCGCCGGTCTTGCCGACCGACTTCATGTTCTGCATGCCGGCGATACCGCTGACCACCGTACAGAAGATGATCGGAGCGATGACCATTTTGATCAGCTTGATGAACCCGTCGCCCAGCGGCTTGAGGGCCTTGCCGGTGTCCGGATAGAAGTGGCCGATCAGCACACCGATAACAATCGCTACGATGACCTGGAAATACAGTGTTTTGTAGAAGGGCTGACGAGTCGTCATTGCAGTTATCCTCAAGGGCTTCGTCGGCATCTCACCTGATGCACGCGAGCCTATAAAGCGCTAACCCTCCTGCACTGGAGGGATTTGTTGTGTCGAGCTGCACAAGGCAGGCCTCTCAGACATTTAGCAATAGGCGTGCCATCATTACGCAGCACCATCAAAGCCGTGCCCTGTCGGGACGCGGGTATCGACAGTAAACACCGGATGATGGCCAAGGTGGCGGAAATCCGCCGAATAGAAAGAAAAAACCGGATGCATTGGCGGGTATCCGCCGCTCCTGCCAATGGGCGTGGATCGATTTGTGGAAGGCCGCTTGCTGGCGACGACTTCCCTACATCAGCACTATATGCGTGATCTGGAATGCCTCAGCCGCGAGCAAGCTCGCTCCCACCGATCGCATGCGTCAGGTCAATACGCCGGAAAATGAATCCTGAACGCCGCGCCGCCCAGCGGGGAGTCGTCGAGGGTCAGGCGGGCCGAATAGCTTTCGATGATGTCCTTGACCACCGCCAGGCCGATCCCCTGCCCCGGATTCTGCCGGTCCAGCCGCTCGCCACGTTCCAGCACCCGCGCCCGCTGGTGCTGCGGCACGCCGGGGCCGTCATCTTCGACGCACAATTCATCGCCCAGCGGCGACGCCAGGAAACTGACCTTCACTTCACCCAGGCACAGCCGATAGGCGTTTTCCAGCAGGTTGCCGAGCATCTCCAGTAACGCGCCCTCTTCCATTGCCACCTGGCAATGCTCAGGCAGATCCAGCGTTACCGTGACCTGCTTGTCGCGGTAGACCTTGTCCAGCGTGTTGCACAGGCTCTGCACCACCGGACGCAATGGGACGTAATGGCGCACCAGACCGCTCTTGCGCAGGCTGGCCCGTTGCAACTGGTAGCCGATCTGCTGGCTCATGCGCTCGATCTGCGATTGCAGGACCCGCGCCTGTTCGACGTCTTCGGGACGCTTGGCGATGTTTTCACTCACGCCCTGCAACACCGCCAGCGGCGTCTTGAGGCTGTGGGCCAGATCGTCCAGGGAATCGCGGTAACGAATACGCTGCTCGCGCTCGCTGCGCAGCAGGCGGTTGAGCGAGTCGGTGAGCCGCAGCAGTTCACTGGGATGTTCCTCGCTGAGGCTGTCTCGAGCGCCGGCCTCCACCTGATCCAGCTCATGGCTGATACCGCGCAAGGCACGCAAGCCCCAGGTCAGCCCCATCCACAACAAGCCAAGCAGCACCAGCAACGCGGCGCCAAAGCCCAGATAGAGCTTTTGCCGCAGGCCGTCGATGGTCTGCTGATAACCGCGCAAGGGTTGCAGGGCGACGATACTGAACGCCGCGTTGCGCCCGCCGAGCAGCTTGACCTCCACGTCATAGACGAAATACTCCTCGCCGCTGGCTTCACGGACACGGGCGAACTGACTGCCCTGGCCGTCATAATGGGGGTGGTATTGAATATGCTGGTCTTCAGTGGCGAGGGACCGCCAGACCAATTGCCCTTGCCGGTTATAGACGTAACCCAGCAAACGACTGCCCGGCAGATTGAACTGCTCACCGGGCAACAGCGACGGCATCAGCAACCGACCATCCTCGACCCGCGCGGCGGAAATCATGGTGGTCACGTCCGAAGCCAGGCGCTGTTCGATGGCGCCGCGCAGTGCCAGGCTGAACGCGCCTTGCAGCGCCGGCAGCATCAGCAACATGAAAATGACCGCCA
The DNA here is from genome assembly GCF_003935425.1 of Pseudomonas sp. v388. Lineage (GTDB taxonomy): Bacteria > Pseudomonadota > Gammaproteobacteria > Pseudomonadales > Pseudomonadaceae > Aquipseudomonas. Next base: position 307,434 of record NZ_RHQN01000005.1, on the reverse strand, counting down.
GGGTCGCCGCGCCCAGCATCAGGCGCAGACGCAGCGAACGGATCAAGTGCAGCGCTCGGTGAACAGGTAGCCCATGCCACGAACGGTGTCGATGGGCTTGAACGCCACGCTGCCTTCAAGCTTGCGCCGCAGCCGACCGACCAGCACTTCGATCACGTTCGGATCGCGCTCGTCATCATCCGGGTACAGCTGTTCCATCAGGCGCTCCTTGGGGACCACTTGCTGATGGTGCAGCATCAGGTATTCCAGAATGCGGTATTCGTAAGCGGTCAGCGCCAGCGGCTGCTCGGTGAGCGTGGCCTGCTTGCGATTGAGGTCCAGCAGCAGCGGGCCGGCGGTGATGGTCGACTGGATGAAACCGCTGGAACGGCGCAGCAAGGCGTTGAGCCGGGCTTCCAGTTCTTCGAACTGGAAAGGCTTGACCACATAATCGTCGGCACCGGCGGCCAGGCCTTCGACCTTGTCCTGCCAGTTGCCGCGCGCGGTGAGGATCAGAATCGGAAACGCCTTGCCCTGCGCGCGCAGCTGGCGGATCAAGTCCAGCCCGCCAATGCCGGGCAGTCCGAGATCAATGACCGCCAGATCGTGATTGAACTGGCCCACCTGGTACAGCGCTTCTTCGGCGTTGGCCACGGACTCCACCACGTGGCCCGCCTCGGTCAGACGGGTTCGCAAGTGATGACGCAACAGCGCCTCGTCCTCCACCACCAACAACTTCATGCAGCTCTCCCAGGCACGATCAGCCTTGTCTCCAGATTTGGACCAGCGTCGTCAGCCATGCAGCGTTCGTTGCCAGTCCGGTTTACATCATAACGTCCGGCGCGCTCGATTACGCACGCGGCACATCACGAAGGTACGGCTCAACGGTAAGCCCGTCGTGCTGAACTGCGACTGAACATCCTCCGAACCTGCAGCCCATGGTGGAATCGGCTAGGCTCTGCCTTTCTCAGTCATTCGATAGAAAGGAGTCGAACATGCGTTTGTGGACCGCAGTCATCATGATGGCCCTCACTGGACTCGCTCAGGCGGCGATCAAGACCGAGCAAGTCGACTACCAGAGTGCCGACGGTACGAAGCTGGTGGGCTATTACGCTTACGACGACGCCATCAAAGGCCAGCGCCCCGGCGTGCTGGTGGTTCATGAATGGTGGGGGCTGAACGACTACGCCAAACGCCGCGCCCGCGACCTGGCGGCACTGGGCTATAGCGCCATGGCCATCGACATGTACGGCCAAGGCAAGAACACCGAACATCCGAAAGACGCCATGGCGTTCATGCAGGCTGCGCTCAAGGACAGCGGCGCGGCTGACAAGCGCTTTGACGCCGGCCTGGAACAACTCAAGAAGCAACCGCAGACCAACCCGGCCAAGATCGCCGCGGTAGGTTACTGCTTCGGCGGCAAGATCGTCCTCGACGCCGCCCGTCGTGGCGAACCTTTGGCCGGCGTGGTCAGTTTCCACGGCGCGCTGGTCACCAACACCCCGGCGCAACCGGGCGTCAAGGTGCCGATGCTGGTGGAACACGGCGCCCAGGACAGTATGGTCACCCCGGAACACGTCACTGCTTTCAAGAGCGAAATGGACAAGGCCGGCGCCGATTACAAATTCGTCAGCCTGGAAGGCGCCAAACACGGCTTCACCAACCCCGACGCCGACCGCCTGAGCCACGGCGAACACGGCGGGCCGGACATTGGCTACAGCAAGACAGCCGACCAGAGTTCATGGGCGGACATGCAGGCGTTTTTCAAGAAGATATTTGGGTGAGCTGTTCGCCAGCAAGACGAATCGCCGCCGCTGGCTCCTGCAAAACGCCCCCTGTAGGAGCCAGCTTGCTGGCGAAGGCGCACCCCTGGGCCGCTTCAAACCCAGATAGCGTCCCACAGCGAATATTGCCGGATGCTGTTCGCCAGGCCCGCGCGCAATGGATTGGCAACGATGTAGCGAGCAACGCCGAGCAAATCGTCTTCTTTGCGGATAGCCCTGTCGTGAAAACCGCGCTGCCAAACCCGGCCTTCGCCGCCCCTTGCCTTGTTGATCGCCACAGCGCTTCTTGATTTGACCCTCTGCACCAGCGCTGACAATGTTCCTTCGCGTAATTCGAACAGCCAGTGGAAATGGTCCGGCATCACCACCAAGGCCAGTGAATGTATAAGGCCTTGTTCTTGAGCGCGCCTCATTTCGCCAATCAGCAGGCGCCCCAGAATCCAGTTTTCGAGTATTGGCTCTCTCTCCAAAGTGGTAGCGGTGACCAGATAAGCCTGGCCTACACAGGAATAGCGACCTTTGCGCAGCCGATGAGCATTGCTGTGGTTGGACATTCCGTTGTCCTCGGATCGTTGTAGATAGCGACCAAATGTACCCCTGGAGAATGCCAATAGAATCATTGATGGTTGGCTGGATATTTCCGCTGTACAGACGGCCCTGCCGCTGCAGGGGCCAGCGGCGGTGACCCGACTTGGTGGCGAAAGCGGCGTTTCAGGCAACAGATCTGTGTGAACGTGCCGATTTTGCTGCCGCTACGCGCCAGATCGCGACCAAGGTCGCTCCTACGACAATCGCGGCGTACCTCGGGGCTTTGCAGGAGCCAGCTTGCTGGCGAAGGTGGTGCGATTCTGCGACCTCTACGCGCCAGATCGCGACCAAGGTCGCTCCTACAGGATTGCGGGGTTGCTTCCCTCCCCGCCCATCCCCAGGCACAATGCCGCGCATGATGACGATCCCTCTTCCCGCCTGTTGCCCTGTATTGCGCCGCCATTGGCCCTTGCCGTTTCCGGTAGACGGCGCGGTGTTGGTCAGTGGGCATTTTGATTCGCAAAAGCTTGCCCAGGGCGACTTCCAGCGCTGTGTCATCGAGCAACCCGCCAGCATCGGCCGTTCAGTGGCCAAGCGGCAAACCGAGTTTCTGGCCGGGCGGTTGTGTGCCCGGGAAGCCATGCGCCAGCTGGACGGGCGGTTGTTCGTGCCGGTGATCGGCGAGGACCGTGCGCCGGTCTGGCCTGCGGATATCTGCGGTTCGATCACCCACAGCACCGGCTGGGCAGCGGCTATCGTCGGGCACACGGCGCAGTGGCGCGGGCTGGGGCTGGACACTGAAACCATGCTCAGCCACGAGCGCGCCACGCGGCTGGCCGGGGAGATTCTGACCGCTGACGAACTGGCGGCCATGGCAGCCGGTCCTGAAGATCAGATCGCACTGCGCGTTACCCTGACGTTCTCGATCAAAGAGGCGCTGTTCAAGGCGCTTTATCCCATCGTGCACAAACGCTTCTACTTCGAAGACGCCCAGGTACTGGAATGGCGCGAAGACGGCCGCGTGCAGTTGCGGTTGCTGATCGACCTGTCCAGCGAATGGCACCGCGGCCAGGAACTGGAAGGGCAATTCGCCGTGCAGGATTCGCAATTGCTGAGCCTGGTCGCCATCAAGGCTTGATCAGGCAGGCAAAGGGCAATGCTCGCAGCGGCCGACCCATTCCACTTCACGGCTCAGGCAACAGGCGCGACGCTGGCGACGCGGCGGCGAGCCATCTTCCTGCGCTTTGTAAGAGATGGTCTGGTACAGCGGATTACGCCGACCATCAGAACGCGTGCGCCTGCTCAGCAACGCCCAACCCGCGTCCAGTGGCAAGTCCGACATTTCAGCGCATTGAGTCAGACAGCTTTCCAGCACATCACCCGCGCTGCTCCACAACACCGCCGCCGGCAGATGGCCGTACTCGCTCAATGCGTCAATAAAGGGCGACAGGTTGTCATCCAGCAACCCTGCGAACGGCTCTGAATCACAGGCACCGCCTTCACCCAGCCATTTCACCGCCACCGGCACGCCGCGCTCGTCCAGCGCCAGCGCCACCTGCTGCAACTTGAGCGGCCGATGCCAGCCGCTGGCAAGAGCGGCGACCAGCACCGGCGGGATGACGTGCATGAAGTAATACTTGGCCCATTGCGACACCAGCACCGGCCGTCGAGACGGCATCAGTTGCGGGCCATAGATGCGCAACAACAGCGCGTCGAGGCACCCGGGCTGCAGCAATTCAGCCACGACAACCACCGGCCGCAAGTCATCGTCCGCCAACACGCTTTGCCCGAAACGCTGCAAACCCTCAGTCAACAGGTTCATCGCGGCACCTGCACGCGCGGCCAGGTCAGGCTGAAACTGGCACCGCCCAGCAGGTCACTGCGGCCGATCACCGCCCGGCCTTCATGCCAGTTGATGATCCGTCGCACGATCGACAGCCCCAACCCATGCCCGCCAGACGCACGGGTGCGGCTGTCGTCCAGGCGCATGAATGGCGTGAAGATCTGCTCCCAGGCATTTTCCGGTACGCCGGGGCCGTCGTCTTCGACCCATAACCGGCAATGCTGGGCGTCGATGCGATAACTGATGCGCACATGGGATTCGGCATGCCGCGTCGCATTGCTGACCAGGTTCTGCACCGCGCGATGCAGATAACGCGGCTCGGCTTCTACCCATGCCGCCTCGCCTTCGGCCGCCGTGAGGCATTCGCCGCGCTCGACCCGCACCAGGGGACGCAACGGCGCCAGTTCTGCGATCACCTGATCGATGAGCGTATCGAGATTCACACGCTGGAAACTCAAGGTCGGCGCGCCCTGCTCCAGGCGTGCGTAAGTCAGCATTTCGTCCACCAGCTTGTCGAGATCCTGGATGTCGCGGTCCATGCCCGACAAAAATCTGCGCCGGGCATCAGAGCTGGCCGCATCGCTGACCATCTCCAGCCCAAAGCGCAGGCGCGCCACCGGGGTGCGCAGCTCGTGGGACACGGCGCGCACCAGTTCACGCTGGATCATCAGCGAACGCTGTAAATGCTCGGCCATGCCGTTGAACGTTGCCGCCAGGCGCCCCACCGAATCCAGCCCTTCGGTGGGCACGCGGGTTTGCAGGCTGCCCTGGGCAATTTGCGTGGCGGCCGATTCCAGTGCCTGAAGCCGCCGCTCCAGGCTGCGCACCAGCAGATAGACCACCAGGCCGATCAGCGACAAGCCCAGCACCGCGATCAGAATCAGCCACTGCACCGGATAGGGATTCATCTGGTACAGCGGGCCGATTTCCAGCACCCAGTTGGTATCGACAATGCCGGACAACACCCGGATCGAATCGCCGCCCTTGCCCAGCGCCATCACCGTATCGCCTTCATAGATACGGCGGCGCTGGTCGTCGTCCAGATCCGCCTGAGCCAGCGCGAGCAGTTGCAGATCGAAGCCGAAGCCCTTGTCGACACGCAGTGCCTGCAAGCGCGCCGGTTGCTCATCGACCGGGAAGCGCACCAGCTCGTCAATCAACAGATAAATGGTGGCGCGCGCCAGTTGCTCGGTGATCTGCTGCACCTCGCCGGTCAACAGCAGCGGCTCCGTGTCGCTGAGCTGCCGGTAGACCCGCGCCGCATGGGGGCCGAGCTGTTCGACCACCACTTGCCCGCGTTGCAGGCGGTTGCGGGCGCTATGGTCGAGCTGCGCGTGGTCGACGCTTTGCAGGGTCAGCGGGATGCCCAGCAGCCGCTCCCACACCGCCAGCGCCCGCTTGCGCTCGATGTCGTTGAGCGGCACCAGATTGTCAGCCATCACCGTGAATGTGCCGTGGGCCAGGCGCTCGCGGTATTGCTCGGCGCGCTCCTGATTGAGCAGGTGCAGGGCCAGTACCCCGAGCAGCGCCACCGCCACCAGTACGCCGAGCATGCCGCCATAAATACGCAGGAAGATGGAATTCATGGCTCAACCGCCGAAAGCCGAGCCGGTCATGGCCTGCGCGGCTTCGGGCACGAACAGATAGCCTTTGCTGCGCACGGTCTTGATCAGCCGTGGGTGGATGGGATCGTCACCGATCTTGGGGCGGATGCGCGAGATGCGCACATCGATGGAGCGGTCTTGTCCGTCGTAGCCGACGCCTCGCAGCGCGGTAAAGATTTCTTCCCGCGACAAGGTACGCCCGGCATTGGCGACCAGCAGCCACAGCAGGTCGAATTCGGCACCGGTCAGTTCGATGCCCTGCCCGCCCAGCCACGCCTCGCGCAGCGCGCTGTCCACCACCAGCGGCCCGAACACCAGGCGTCGCAAGCGAGCGGCCTGTTCCTGCGGCGCCTCACTGCGACGTAACAGCGCATGAATGCGTGCCAACAGCACCCGCGGATGCACGGGTTTGCAGACGAAATCGTCGGCGCCGGTGTCCAGCCCCTGAATCTGGTCGATGTCATCGGTGCGGGCGGTGAGGATCAGGATCGGCCCGTCATAGCGGTTGCGCACAGCGCGGCAAATGCTCAAGCCATCCTCGCCGGGCAGCATCAGGTCGAGGATCACCAGGTCGGGTTGCTCATCGATAATCCGCGCCGCCGCCCGCGCCCCGTCGCCCTCGATGCCTACCGTCAGGCCGTGGCCCTGCAGGTACTCGCCCGTCAGTTCGGCCAGCCGCTGGTCGTCTTCGACGATCAGCACCTGCCAGTTGTCCGGTTCCATAGCGACCTCCGTTGTTCTTATTAAAAGGTGGGCTGTGCGGCGAAAGACACGTGTCGGGCGCTGAACGATTGTAGCAACGGCCCGGTCGGGCACGACACGTCAGACGGCGCTGGCGAGGGGCATTTTTTGTGATAGTGTGCGCGCCCTCAAAAATACCTGGGCGATCGAACCCGCTTGCGAAAATCCATGACAAACGGCGCAGTCCAGTAGTTATGCGGCCTACAAGCGATACGGTCGTTTCATACACAATCTACACACAATGTTATCCACAGGTAGTGCGTTGCAATTGGTGTCCAAAACGCATTATCTTGTAGCCCGGACAGCGAGGACACCCTACATGTAGGGTTTTCCACCTGAAAGCCAGCACAACTCAATCGGCAATTTCAAGCCTTTTTTCTTGCTTGCAAGGGGTTGAAATTCAGACAGATTGCTGGCCAGCCGCTCACATCCGGAAACGACCCGAGCGGTACACGATTTGCAACATCGGTAACACAGAATTCGACAGTTTTCGCAGATCGAGCGAAACCTGTTTTCTGGCTTCCAGGCCAGGGCGTGTGAACAGCACGCGCTGAATCTACAGAATTCGACAGCTTTCAGAGGATCGGGCGATGACCTGGTCCTTTTTGGCTTCAAAGCCGGGCCGTGATGAACACCACGACCTGAATCCGTTTTGGGGCCTTTGCAGTCGCTCCGTTGGCGACTGATTGCCTTAGACGGAATGGTGGGCAGCAATGCCCGAACACATTTATAGACGTGGAGAGACCCATGCAAACCGACACAACTCGCGAGAATTCGCCGACCGCTGCGCCACAGGCGGGCCAGGCCTCACAGGACCTGTCCGCGACCGCACCCGGTCAATTGCGAGTGATCAAACGCAACGGCACCGTCGTGGCGTACACCGATGACAAGATCACTGTCGCTATCACCAAGGCGTTTCTCGCAGTTGAAGGCGGCACCGCTGCCGCTTCGTCGCGCATCCACGACACCGTTGCGCGCCTGACCGAGCAGGTCACTGCCACGTTCAAGCGTCGCATGCCGTCGGGCGGCACCATCCACATCGAAGAAATCCAGGACCAGGTCGAACTGGCGCTGATGCGTGCCGGCGAGCAGAAAGTTGCTCGCGACTACGTGATCTACCGTGACTCCCGCGCCCGTGAGCGCGCTGGTCGTGCCTCCGAAGGCCAGGAAGTGCTGGCTCACCCTTCGATCCGCATCACCCTGGCTGACGGCAGCTTCGCGCCGCTGGACATGGGTCGTCTGAACACCATCGTGACCGAAGCGTGTGAAGGCCTGGCTGAAGTCGACGCCAACCTGATCCAGACCGAAACCCTGAAGAACCTGTACGACGGCGTAGCCATGAAGGACGTCAACACCGCCCTGGTGATGACCGCCCGTACCCTGGTCGAGCGTGAGCCGAACTACTCGTTCGTTACTGCCCGCCTGTTGATGGACACCCTGCGTGCCGAAGGCCTGGGTTTCCTGGAAGTGGCCGAGAGCGCCACTCACCACGAAATGGCCGATCTGTACGCCAAGGCCCTGCCTGCCTACGTCGCCACCGGTATCAAGTACGAGCTGCTGAACCCGGTTCTGGCTGAATTCGACCTGGAAAAACTCGGCAAGGCGATCAACCACGAGCGCGACCAGCAGTTCACTTACCTGGGCCTGCAAACCCTGTACGACCGTTACTTCATCCACAAGGACGGCGTGCGTTTCGAACTGCCGCAGATCTTCTTCATGCGTGTGGCCATGGGCCTGGCAATCGAAGAGAAAGCCCGTGAAGACCGCGCCATCGAGTTCTACAACCTGTTGTCGTCCTTCGACTACATGGCGTCGACTCCTACGCTGTTCAACGCCGGCACCCTGCGTCCACAGCTGTCGAGCTGCTACCTGACCACCGTCCCGGATGACCTGTCGGGCATCTACCACGCGATCCACGACAACGCCATGTTGTCCAAATTCGCCGGTGGCCTGGGCAACGACTGGACGCCGGTCCGTGCACTGGGTTCTTACATCAAGGGCACCAACGGCAAGTCGCAAGGCGTCGTGCCGTTCCTGAAAGTGGTCAACGACACCGCCGTTGCGGTCAACCAGGGCGGCAAGCGCAAAGGCGCTGTGTGTGCCTACCTGGAAACCTGGCACATGGACATCGAAGAGTTCATCGAGCTGCGCAAGAACACCGGTGATGATCGTCGTCGTACCCACGACATGAACACCGCCAACTGGATTCCTGACCTGTTCATGAAGCGCGTCTTCGATGACGGCCCGTGGACCCTGTTCTCGCCATCCGAAGTGCCGGACCTGCACGACCTGACCGGCAAGGCGTTCGAAGAGCGTTACGAGTATTACGAAGCGCTGACCGAATACCCAGGCAAGATCAAGCTGTTCAAGACCATCCAGGCCAAGGATCTGTGGCGCAAGATGCTCTCGATGCTGTTCGAAACCGGCCACCCATGGCTGACCTTCAAAGACCCGTGCAACCTGCGCAGCCCGCAGCAGCACGTGGGCGTGGTCCACAGCTCGAACCTGTGCACCGAGATCACCCTGAATACCAACAAGGACGAGATCGCGGTCTGCAACCTGGGCTCGATCAACCTGCCGAACCACATCGTCAACGGCAAGCTGGATACCGCCAAGCTCAAGCGCACCATCGACGTAGCCGTTCGCATGCTCGATAACGTCATCGACATCAACTACTACTCCGTGCCGCAGGCCAAGAATTCCAACCTGCGTCACCGTCCGGTCGGCCTGGGCATCATGGGCTTCCAGGATGCGCTGTACCTGCAACACATCGCCTACGGTTCCGATGCTGCCGTGCAGTTCGCCGATGCTTCCATGGAAGCGGTCAGCTACTACGCGATCCAGGCGTCCTGCGACCTGGCCGATGAGCGCGGTGCCTACGAGACGTTCCAGGGTTCGCTGTGGTCCAAAGGCATCCTGCCGCTGGATTCGCAACAGATCCTGATCGAGCAGCGCGGCCAGAAGTACATCGATGTCGACCTGAACGAAACCCTGGACTGGGCGCCGGTACGTGCCCGCGTGCAGAAAGGTATTCGTAACTCGAACATCATGGCCATCGCACCGACCGCGACCATCGCCAACATCACCGGCGTGTCGCAGTCGATCGAACCGACCTACCAGAACCTGTACGTGAAATCGAACCTTTCGGGCGAATTCACCGTGATCAACCCGTACCTGGTTCGCGACCTCAAGGCCCGCGACCTGTGGGACTCGGTCATGATCAACGACCTCAAGTACTACGACGGTTCGGTGCAGCAGATCGAACGCATCCCGCAGGAGCTCAAAGAGCTGTATGCGACTGCCTTCGAAGTGGAAACCAAGTGGATCGTCGACGCGGCCAGCCGCCGTCAGAAGTGGATCGACCAGGCTCAGTCGCTGAACCTGTACATCGCCGGCGCATCGGGCAAGAAACTGGACGTGACCTACCGCATGGCGTGGTTCCGTGGCCTGAAAACCACTTACTACCTCCGTGCCCTGGCCGCGACCAGCACCGAGAAGTCGACCGTCAACACCGGCAAGCTCAACGCTGTATCGAGCGGCGGCCACGGCCCGGACGACTCGGCCATCGCCACCCCTCGCCCAAGTGAAGCCGCCCCGGCCGGCCCGGCACCAGTGCCAAAGGCTTGCGCGATTGACGAGCCGGATTGCGAGGCTTGCCAATAAGCTGACCGCGAAGACTTACGTACAAACAATGCACATGCTGCGTTTGTACGAATGTCTTCGCGGCTAAAGCCGCTCCTACAGGCCTTGCGCAAAGCCTGCCATCAACGCAGGCCTACGCGGGGCGACGAGGCCGGAACAGGCGATGCATACGCTATGCCTGTTCCCTCTTCACTGTAGGCAGCAGCTTGCTGGCGAAGACTTACGTACAAACGCTACACATGCTGCGTCTGTACAACATGATTCGCGGACAAGTCCGCAAGGCAGGCAGGGCCTAAACACCCTGCCCCGCCGACAAGATTCAACAGGGCCACAGAGCCCACACATTCATGTTTTTTGCGTGCAGCAAACGTTACGCAAGCAACACACCCCATAGATCCAACAGGTCAGTCCACATGACTGACCCTCACGCAGGAGACGTACACCATGCTGAGCTGGGACGAATTCGAGAAGGAAGACGGCGAAGTCACCGCCGCCAAACCCAATCAGGCAGCACAAGCCCACGAAGCGACCATGGATCGCCTCGACAGCGCTGGCGGTGCCGCCGCTCAAGAAGCGCGCGCAGTAACCGCAGCCGACTCCGCAGCCCTGATCCGCGCCAAGAAAGCGCTGGATGCTCTGGACGTCGCTGAAGGTCTGGCTGAACTGGAAGGCGCCTCGGCCCGTGTCGCGGTCGACGAAAAGCGCATGATCAACTGCCGCGCCGACCTCAACCAGCTGGTGCCTTTCAAATACGATTGGGCCTGGCAGAAGTACCTGGACGGCTGCGCAAACCACTGGATGCCGCAAGAAGTCAACATGACCGCCGACATCGCCCTCTGGAGAAACCCGGAAGGCCTGACCGACGACGAGCGCCGCATCGTGATGCGCAACCTGGGCTTCTTCTCCACCGCCGACTCCCTGGTTGCCAACAACCTGGTACTGGCCGTGTACCGCCTGATCACCAACCCCGAGTGCCGCCAGTACATCCTGCGCCAGGCGTTCGAAGAGGCGATCCACACCCACGCCTACCAGTACTGCATCGAATCGCTGGCCATGGATGAAGGCGAGATCTTCAACATGTACCACGAGATCCCATCGGTCGCTAAAAAAGCAGCCTGGGGCCTGAAGTACACCCGTTCGATCTCCGATCCGAAGTTCGAAACCGGCACGGTCGACACCGACAAGGAACTGCTGCGCAACCTGATCGCCTACTACTGCGTGCTGGAAGGCATCTTCTTCTACTGCGGCTTCACCCAGATCCTGTCCATGGGTCGCCGCAACAAGATGACTGGCGTTGCCGAGCAGTTCCAGTACATCCTGCGCGACGAATCCATGCACCTGAACTTCGGCATTGACGTGATCAACCAGATCAAGATCGAAAACCCACACCTGTGGGATGCCGAAATGAAAGAAGAAGCCTCGCAGATGATCCTGCAAGGCACCCAGCTGGAAATCGAATACGCACGCGACACCATGCCGCGCGGCGTACTGGGCATGAACGCCGCGATGATGGAGGACTACCTCAAATTCATCGCCAACCGTCGCCTGTCGCAGATCGGCTTGAAGGAAGAGTACCCAGGTACTACCAACCCGTTCCCATGGATGAGCGAGATCATGGACCTTAAGAAAGAGAAAAACTTCTTCGAGACGCGGGTTATTGAGTATCAGACTGGCGGGGCGTTGAGCTGGGACTAATCGGCTCGGTTAACTGGCAGTAACAAGAAAGCCAGGCGCGAGAGCGGCCTGGTTTTTTTGTGCGCGCCGTATTTGCAGGAGCGCGCTCGTCCGCGACGACTGACTATCAGCCAACATCCATCCACAGCCCAAACACCGGCGAACATCCTCGGCTCCAACCATCCGCTCAACCGTCAGCAGCTGCATACCGATTGCGGTTAAGAACAAGATCAAGCCCGGTAACCCACGCAGCGACATAAATGAATTGAAAGTCCTCAGGCCCCAGCGGTAGCAAGTACGTCGCGACCAAACTTGCCGCTATGAGCAAGGCACCCAACCCTGTTCGCCACCGTCGAGGTCGTACGCCGTACGAAATCAGCAGGCCTACGGCCACGGGGATAGCGACAGTGATCAAACCACTCATGGGTTCCCGCCTTTAACCTTGATCAGCAGTGACGTTGAAGTGTGCTGGGGGCCAATGCCGCCCTGAACCTTGGCATCGACCGCCACCATCACATCGCCGGCATGGCGGGTGTCCAGATGGTTATAAACAAACGAGGCAGCAGCAGGCCCAGCGGGAGCACCATACAAACCAAGGGGCTTGGCGGCCAGGCCCACGGCGCCAGCGGCAACTGCGGCAATCGTTATTCGCTGCTGATTAAACAGATCAGCCTGTTCTCGGGTTAGCGGGTTCGATATCGCGATTACCATCTCGCAGGGTCGTTGATCAGCCAGCATCCGCTCGTAGGTTTCCACGATGAGGTCGCTGACTTTGTGGCAGTGCGCCCCCAGTTCGCAGAAGAAGATATGGCGTAACGTGGGGCGATCCGACGGTGCCACGGTGAATGAAGTGACGTTGGAAACTACGCCGAAATGCCCCTGATAACGAAAACTTCGCTTGTTCAAATCCGATTCCTGTCGATAGTCCAGCGACTTAGCGGGTCAAATTCGGGGTGAATGTTTTCATTTAGGAATGGTGAAGGTAAGCCCATGGAGACTACGGACTGAGTAGGAAGCATCTGAGAACTGAGCCAGAGGCTTTTTAGGAAATAGAGCTGAGCAAGCCAAGACAATCGACTAGAGCTGTGTTTGCCGTGTGCATATGTCGGAACGAGGAGGTACCCGCAGTTAACCGAAGCTACCTATGCGGCCAGGGTCATAGGGATTGGAAGTGCGGCGCAATTCCAATGCATCCTGCGAGAAGAACTCATGCACTAAAGCATCGGCATTGAGGCACTCAGTCAGCTCAAGCAATTGGGCGTTCTGATGGAACTCCATTTGTAACAAGAGGGCCTTATGCTGCAATATCCATTTCCTACAAGACGGATGGAAAAGGACTGCTTTGTGGTCAAGCACTTCGTACAGCCTGTATCTACGGGATATTTGGCTTCACAGCAATTGGAAGTAGGCAAGGTCTACACACGCGATGACCTGCGGAAGCTTTTCCATATCAATGCATCGAGTCTGAACAACGGCATATTCAAACCTGCTGCGCTCGATTCTGTATGGCTTTTTGTCACCGAGCTCAAGACCGCAGACCGGACCCAATACAAGGACATCCTCATTGAGGATGCCCTTTACATGGAAGGCCAACTCAAAGGCAGAACCGACCATTTAATTGAGAAACATGTCGAATACGGTCTGGAATTACTGCTGTTCTACCGAAAGAAAAAAGACCAGCACGCTGGCTATGGCTTCACCTACGAGGGCAGATTTTTCTATCGAGATCATGAGGGAGCCGGGCCGACCAAATTCACAATGCTCCGAGAACGCGCTACCACGCTAAAGCTTTCTGACATTGAAGCCGAGCTTGAAAATCAGGGGGAGTTTGATCCTGATGACGTAACCGACGCCCGTAAACGCACTCTCGCAAGTATCGTCCGGCGCCAAGGCCAGGGCTCTTTTCGTAAGACACTGCTTAAGGCGTACTCAGGGCAGTGCGCAGTCACCGGATGCGATATTGAGGCTCTGCTAGAAGCTGCGCATATCGTCCCTTATCTAGGTGCAGATACAAACGTGGTCGCCAACGGATTGCTGCTTCGCGCAGACATTCATACGTTATTTGACTTAGGCCTGCTGTGGGTTGATCCGAACAGTCTCCTCGTAAAACTGGCCGAAGCACTCAAACGAAGCGAATACAGTTCGCTGGAACAAAGGCCTCTATTACTGCCCAACGCTCTATCCGACAGACCAAGCACCAAAGCTCTTCAGTCCCACCTTGACACGCTGTTAGCCCGTTGAAGGATCTGTGCGCCGCACAAATGGCCGGCCTATAGAAAATTCAGAAATACCCTACAAACATGCCCCTTGCTCACCCTGGCAACGATCTCTACCCTTTGCGCCGCGCCTAAGAAACGCACCCAGAACATCTCAAACAGCGGCCTGACCGTCCCGATAAAATGCGGCTTTTGTACCTGCGGCCTTCGGCTGTGCGTCTAAAAATTTCTGTTATGTCGGGAGTGGACCAATACAAGACCCGCAAGGGAAATACGTCCGGCCTTTACTGTTTGAGGTTTCTTAACTCCCGGCGCCTTAGCTCCAAGAGGCGCGCTAAACAGAGAACATCCGAATGCGTAACTTTGACCAGTCATTCAAAGAGCAAGCCCCACGAAGGCAACCCCAACCCCTCCATTCCACCACCTTCATCCGCCACAACCGCCAACTCCGCACCCTCCTTCTGGAATCCCAGGTCTGGTTCTGCGCCCGTGACTTCAGTCGTCTGATGGGCTGGCCGCTCAACGAACGCACGACGCGCAAGCTGGATGCGGATCAGCATCGTGTGGTGTGGCTCAGCAGTCATGACGGGCCTGAGGAGGCGTTGATGGTAAGTGAGTCGGGTATCTATGAGATGCTGGTTCATCACTATCACGCGGAGAACCGCCATCTGCGGCGCTGGATCACCAATGAGGTAGTGCCTTGCATGCGTGATGGTGTGGTGCTCAATGACGACGCGCCGAACCTGAGCCTGCTGCAATGGCCGGGGTTGTCGGTGAGTCTGTTGCATTGGCAGAGCGAGCCGTGGATTCGGCTGCGGGATATGCCGATGATGTTGCCGCATCCGCAGATGCAGGTTGAGTCGGGGTCGCGGCGGGTTGGCAGGCCTTGGTGGCGGGCGGCTTGGGAAGGGTTGCGGTTGGGTTGAATGGTTTGGGGTGGCCGCTTGGGTGGCGGCCACCGGTATTGGGCTCAGGGAGTGGGCGTCGGGACGGTTTCGGGTTGTTCCTTTTTACGCTCCATTGCCAGCTCAGTAAGCGCGACGATTCGGTCGTATCGCACCAGCAGCATCTGCGCGTAGCCGCACATCAAGTAGAAAACGCTCGCGGCGGCTACGGCGAACGCCCAGTGCCAAGGCGATGTCGCTATACCGGCTTCGGTAAGTGTTTTGTGTACGGCAGTAAGCCCGGCAAACAACGCGAGTATGCCTGGGAAAACACCGATCTTCTCCAGCGCACCGGTGACCAGATGGGTCCGTTTTTCGAGGCCGCTGCGTTCGTTTTTTAACTCAAGCACGCCGAGTTTCAATGTCTCGGTGGATAGCGCCACAAGTTGCGGCAAATAGTGCGCGTCGATCTGCATGACCGTTTTGACGTTGGCCTCCATTTGCCGAGTGAAAGGCGCAGCCATAAGCCTTTTTACTTCGTGCCGGTACAACCAAAGGCTTACCAGCGGATAGAACAATAACGTCAGGTAGGAAATTGCGATCAATCCCCAAGAGATCGTGAACACCCATTCCATGGATTCGATGATCCCGGCGGGTGCCAGCAAAACCGCCAGGATTGAAGGCCCGACGACACCGAACCAGAAAATGCGCTTGTCAGTTCGATACGCTCTGCTTGTTCGACGCTGCGCGCGGTTTGCTCCGACCGCACTTTTGTAGGCCTGCTCGATATCGGCGGTGATCTGCAGGTAGGTCTCGACTTCGTTGGTCATAGAGTTCTCGAATTGTTGGAACGCGGTGGCGCGTGCAGGGCAACAATATGAACGATGGGTAGCGTGAAGAATTCACCGGCGGCCGCGTTTTGCTGTCGGCTATTTATGGCTCGCCTGTAGGGATTTTCTGGCAGAAAGCGGGCGCGACACGATGCTGATAGGCGCCTGTACCGGCTTTTCGCGGGCAAGCGCACCCCTACAGCCAGCGCGGCTTGACCTCGGAGCGCGGCTGTCAGCCCGGCGATCGCGCGGGGTATTCGCTGATCATTTCCTGAGTGACGTCTTCTTTGAGGCAGAGCGGCGCGTATCCGCCGTTTTGACATCAATTTGTAGGGGGGGCATGGGCGGTTCTTAGAGCATTTTCGGACTTGTCCTACATCATCCTGATCACTCTAAAAATAGACTGGTCATCGATTTTTTTCAGGATGAAAACGGATGGCTACATACGGCTACATGACGATCACCGGTAATACCATGGGGCTTATCTCTGCCGCTTGTTCAGGAAAAGATTCGATTGGCGGTAAATGCTCAACAGATCACCTCGACGAAATTATGGTGCTTTCCCTGACCCATAACATGGCCAATGTCGGCAACAGCAAACGCGCCACGCACTGGCCGGTCATCATTACCAAATATCTGGATAAATCGTCGCCATTGCTGGCTAAAGCGTTGAACGTTCAGGAACCCCTCACCTGCAGTATTTTTTATTACCGTACATCTGACACGGGCACTCAGGAAAAGCTATACAGCATCAAGCTGGCCAATTGCATCATCGACACGGCGCCAATAACGCTTATGAGAACGGACGGAACCTTTATGAGGGCCGTTCTGATGTAGAAGGCCCCGTAAGAAAGGGGGTATCAAGCTTTGGCCGAACTGAGCGGGAGAAAGACGTGTGTCGGCAACATACTGTATGGCAGCGTTGATTTGGGGATGTCTGCTTATGGATTGACGAAGTTCGTGACAAAGCCTGATGCATGGCGGCTATTCAGATACCTCCCTAATGACTATGTCAGGGCTTATAAGACTACGCATCCTCTGATTCACACTGTGGATAGGCCGACAGACATTTTCACCGCTGTCAGTTTGGCTGGCCAATGGGGGTGCGTTAAGTGAGGTTCAGATGACTTCTTTTCTAGAGTACCTGGCTTTCATAATATTCGCAGTAACAGTCTATTCGCTTGCACGCTGGTTCCGCTACGTAACGTCCGGCGTAAATTATTCTGAGCTAAAGGCCCTGGCATCCTTCATCCTTAATCTTTGTTTTGTTTTTTTCTATCGGCACTTCTTAGTCACGGACGAGATAATCTTCTACGGAAGTGTAGAAAGTCCGTCATTGAAATGGCTTTCGATACCCATGATGTATGCACACGCGTTTTGCTTCTCTGTACCTTGGGAACCCGCTCGCTGGTTTCTCCGACGCAAGTTCGACCCAAGAATTCGTGAGTACAAATAAAAGTGTCAGACAGCTACGAGTCTCGAAGGATGGAGTGCTCTAAATTGCATGTCCACCCATGGATATTCCAGACAATTCGAAACCGTCCCGGGCAAGCGCGCTCCTACGGCCCTGCGCCGCCGATGAACGGTGCGTCGTCTCGAGATTGATGCGCTACCTTTAGTTCCTGGCCTCGCCCTCACTTTTGTGGATCTCTGATACCACGTGTGCGCTCTGACGCCTTGGTGCAGGGCGAGTCCATCCTGTCTTCACCAACAAAAACACCACCTTCGCGGTGGTGTTTTTGTTTGCCGGGCTAGCAGGCCTAGCGGCTGAACCGTTCCGCCAGGCTATGCAGGTACTCGGCCATTTCTTCCAGCTCTTTGCTGATGGTCGAGCCTTGTTGCGCCTGATCGGCGCTCTGGTCGCAGAGTTGGGCGATGCGGGTGATCTGCTGGCTGATGTTTTCCGCCACATGGGTTTGCTCTTCCGATGCGGAGGCCATTTGCTGGCTCATGCCGGTGATGCGGGTCACCGCCTGGCTGATGCCGTCGAGGGCCTTTTGTACAGCTTCGACGCTGGCCACGCTTTCCTGGGAAATCTCTTCGCCCTTGTTGGCCGTGGCGACGGCACGGTCGGCGCCGTCACGCAGCGAAGTGATGATCTGCTGAATCTGCTCGGTGGAAGCCTGGGTGCGTGAAGCCAGCGAGCGGACTTCGTCGGCCACCACCGCAAACCCACGGCCCTGCTCGCCTGCGCGGGCAGCTTCGATGGCGGCGTTGAGAGCCAGCAGGTTGGTTTGCTGGGCGATGGAGGTGATCACGTCCACCACGCTGCCGATGGACTGGGTGGCGCCCGCCAATTCGCCAACGGCATGGCCGATTTCGGTCACCGAGTTGGCCATGTGCCGAATCGCCAACAGGCTGTCGTCGGCCAGGCCACGCCCTTGCTGCGCCAACTTGTCGGCTTCTTCAGCGGCGTGGGCAGTACTCTGAACGTTGTGGGTCACTTCCTGAATGGTCGCGGCCATCTGGTTGATGGCGGTGGCCGACTGGTCGGTTTCGCTACGTTGCTGATCAAGCGACTGAGCCTGACGAAGGGACAGCTGCGCCGATTGCCCGGCGTGCTGGCGAACGCTTTCGCCGGTGTCGACCAAACGGGTGAGCGCGGTCTGCAGGCGCGCTTCTTCGCTGAGCATCGCCAGGTCCAGTTGCGCTTGCGGGCCGCGGTTGTCGCTGTAGGTCAGGGCAACCAGCGCGCTGGTGAAGGCTTTGGGGTGTTCGTCGAGGGTTTTCTGCACGTTGCTGCGCTGGCGCATTTCCAGAAACGCACCCAACGCCAGCAACACCACGAGGGTGATGGCAAACGAGGCGTTGTCATCGAGCAGGAAGTTGCTGGCGGCCAGGATCAGCGCACAGAGGATCATCGGCAACTGGCGGACCAAGTGGTACGCAGCCGTGCTGACCGGCGACACCGCAGGTTTGCCGGCGCGCAGTCGGGCATAAAGCGCTTCGGCGCGGCGCACCTGGTCGCGGGTCGGGAGCGAGCGGACCGATTCATAGCCGATGATGCGGCCGTTTTCGTACACGGCGGTCACATAGGCGCTGACCCAGTAGTAGTCACCCTGCTTGGAGCGGTTCTTGACCACGCCCATCCACGGTTTGCCCTGCTTGATGGTTTCCCACATGTGGGCGAACACCGAAGCCGGCATGTCGGGGTGGCGAACGAGGTTATGCGGTTGGCCGATCAGCTCTTCGCGGGTAAAACCACTGAGCGAGACGAAGGCATCGTTGCAGTAGGTGATGTGACTGTTGAGGTCGGTGGTGGAAATCAAACGTTCAGAAGCCGGGAAGGTTCTTTCAGTCTGGGTTACCGGCATATTCACACGCATTGACAAGACCTCTCCCTGATAAACACAAAATATCTCGGGCACGCACGGAAGGTGTAGCACACCATTGCCAACACACAACACTTGCCCGGGTGCCTGCTGTATCGACGCCGTTGTCCCAGCCTTGAATGCAGTGCGACTAAATGTCGTCATGCGCGTGCCTTGCGGGCTGAGGGAAACCGGGTGGGCCGATGGGAGCCTATGAGGTGTTAATCGCCTTTACTTTGCCCTGCGGTCCTCGGCACCATTGCGCACTCTTTGCCAAAGGCTCGGTCATGGTTCGCAACACCCGTTCATTCGCCAACGCAGTGGCCCGCTGGGCCCGCATGCTGCGTGGCGTCGTCAAGACCATGCTGCGCCAACGCGAGCCGGCTGCCCTGCCGCCGCCCGCTGCAGCCAGCGCTGCGGTCGAGGCGAAAACGCCGGCGAACGTGCGCAAGCGCAACGCCGCTGCGCGCAAAACCAAGATGGCGCCACCGCCGCTGCCGCCTGGAACAGCAACACCGAATTGCCCGCATTGCCGCACACCCATGGTGATCAAAACCGCACGCACCGGCCGCAACGCGGGTGATTTCTGGGGTTGCGTCGAATACCCGAAATGCCGCGGAATTCGGCCGATATTTCGAGGGCCGTCCGCTGCGCAGAAACCATAGGAGCGAGCTTGCTCGCGAACACCGGTTGTCAGGCGACCTGGATGCTGCACCCTTCGCCAGTACGCTGGTTCTTGTGAAACCCCCCGTTAACTCACTACCCCGCCAGAGGAAAGCCAATGCCCAACTTCAATCTCAAAGCCGTCTTGGCGTGTGTCGTGCTGCTTGGGGGCGTGCTGGCCGTGGAGGCTCAAGCTCAGACCAAAGCGCAGCCGGCCAGGCAGGCAGCGGCGCCGGCCAAGGCTTCATTGCTGGGCGGCAAGCTGGCGTTCACGCTGCCGGCCGGCTACGTAAAAGGCGAGATGCCTGAAATCGATGAAAAAGCCACTGCCCAAGGCGTGACCGGCTCGCTCTACACCCATCAGGCCGACAAGCGCGTCCTGATCATCACCGAAATGCCGATCCCGATGGGCGTCGAGGCCAAAGACAACGATGCCCAGGTGCTGGACGGCTTGCTGGTCGGGCAACAGGCGCATCAGAGCGGCAGCTACAAGAACTTCAAAAAACTGGGCGAGAAGAAGATCGTCAAGAAAAACGGCCTGGGCGTCGGACAGCTCGACACGTCTGCGGAGATGAGCGGCACCAAAGTCCTGAGCACCACGATTGTCGCTGCTTCCGGCACGCGCTCGGCGATCCTCAATGTGGTGTCCAGAGCAACCAACCCGGCCGAACACGCCGCCATGGTCAAGACGGTCATCGGCCAGTAGCCGACGCCCGGCTATTCCACGCGCAACGCCGCGGACAGCCATTCCACAAGCCCGTGCACCTTGGGCAGCGCTTCCCGGCTGCGAGGCCAGGCCAGGTGCAGCGCCAGGCCTTGAGTGGTGAGGTGCGGCAGAATCTCGACCAGCTCGCCGCTGTCCAGTTTGTCCTTGATCAACCAGGTGGCGAGTTGGGCAATCCCACTGCCATGGGTGGCGGCGGCGGTCATGCCTTCGCCGCTGCCCACCACCAGGCGCGGCTCGACGGTGCGGGTTTCCGGCTGGCCGTGCTGATCGACGAACAGCCAAGGGCTGGTGCTGCCATCGCCGCGCCCGTACACAATGCAGGCGTGTCCGGCCAGATCGGCAAAACTTTGCGGCGTGCCATGCTGCGCCAGATAGCCGGGCGAGGCGCATAGCACCACCCGTTCCGTGCCCAGGTAACGATGTGCCACGCCAGCCGGCCAGACCTGCGCGCCGCCGATCCGCACAGCCAGGTCGATGCCGTCCTCCAGAATGTCGACGAAACGGTCGGTGAAGGTCACGCGCGGCCGGACCTTGGGATGCAGGTCGGCGAACTTCAGAACCAAGGGCAGTACGTGCAAACGGCCGAAGGTCGCCGGCAGATCGATGCGCAGCTGCCCGGCGGGTTCGGCGCGCTGGGCGGCCAGCGCAGTCTCGGCATCTTCCAGTTCAGCGAGGATACGCAGGCATACCGAATGGTAGGCCTTGCCCTCTTCGGTCAGCGCCAGGCTGCGGGTGGTACGTTCGAACAGGCGCATGCCCAACCGGCTCTCCAGCCTGGCCACGCTTTTGCTTACGGCAGAGTTGGTCAGGTTCAGGCGCTCAGCAGCGGCGGTGAAGCTGCCTGCGTTAGCCACGGCCACGAACGTGGCAATGCCTTTGAGGCGATCGGCCGACTGCATTGGCGTTACTCGATAAGTGAATTCAGTTCCATAATGCCCGGAATAATCGCCAAGGATAAGAAATCAATTCTGCAATAA
Organism: Pseudomonas sp. v388; assembly: GCF_003935425.1. Taxonomy (GTDB): domain Bacteria; phylum Pseudomonadota; class Gammaproteobacteria; order Pseudomonadales; family Pseudomonadaceae; genus Aquipseudomonas. The sequence continues at coordinate 286,031 of NZ_RHQN01000005.1, read as the reverse complement.
AGTGGCGCACTCTTTTTCATCGGGTTCAGTGTCATGTCGTCTCTGGAAACATCCGCTTCAACCGCCGTCGGCGGCGAACGCTCGACCGGCGCAAGCCTGGCGATTGCGATCCTGGCCATTGCCGGATTCGTGATCGTCACCACCGAGTTTCTGATCATCGGCCTGTTGCCGGGCATGGCGCGGGACCTGGGCATCTCGATTTCTGCCGCCGGCTTGCTGGTCACCCTGTTCGCCTTCACCGTCATGCTGTTCGGGCCACCGTTGACCGCCATGCTGTCGCATCTGGACCGCAAGCGCACATTCATCGCCATTCTGCTGATTTTTGCGGCCTCCAACGCCCTGGCTGCGCTCTCGAGCAATATCTGGGTATTGGCGTTCGCGCGCTTCATTCCGGCCCTGGCGCTGCCGGTGTTCTGGGGCACCGCGAGTGAAACCGCCAGCCTGCTGGCCGGCCCCAAGCAGTCCGGCAAGGCCGTGGCCCAGGTTTACCTGGGGATTTCCGCGGCCATGCTGTTCGGCATTCCGCTGGGCACCGTGTTTGCCGATGCGGTTGGCTGGCGCGGCGCATTCTGGGCGCTGACCGCCCTCTGTGCATTGATGGCGCTGCTGCTGGCGATCTTCATGCCGCACTTGAAGCCTACGGCCAAAGTCGGCCTGGCCGAACAGGCGCGAATCCTGCGCGATCCGTTCTTCCTGACCCATTTGTTACTGTCGATATTGCTGTTCACCGCCATGTTCGGCGCCTACACCTACCTGGCCGATACCTTGGAACGCATCGCCGGAGTCGAATCCGCCCAGGTCGGCTGGTGGCTGATGGGGTTTGGTGCGGTCGGGCTGATCGGTAATGCACTCGGCGGCCGCTATGTGGATCGCAGCCCGCTGGGCTCGACCATCGTCTTCGCGTTGCTGCTGGCCTTGGGTATGACGGCCAGTGTCCCAGCGGCCGGTTCGTTGCCGCTGCTGGCGGCGGTGCTGACGGTCTGGGGCATCGCCCATACGGCGCTGTTCCCGATCTGTCAGATCCGCGTGATGAAAGCCGCCCCGCACGCCCAGGCGCTGGCCGGCACGCTGAACGTCTCGGCTGCCAACGCCGGGATCGGGCTGGGCTCGATCATCGGCGGCGTGACCATCGAACACCTGGGGCTCGGCGCCGTAGGTTATGTCGCGGCCATCGTCGCCGTGCTGTCGATTGCCGTGGCCTGGCTGGCCATTCTTCAGAACCGCAAGGCACGCCCTGAGTAAAACGCAAACTTGTCGAAGGTGGGCGCCAGCAAACGGCCGCCCACAGAGGCACGCGGCGCGGCAGGCACTTTGCCGTCGCAGCCGCCATTTTTACCTTGTCTGTCCTTGGATTTGCGCAGACAAGTCGGCTCCTGCGGGGGAGCGTCTTACGCGCGAACCCGCGTGGTAAAGCGCCCCGATTGAGGGTTCATGGCAAAATGCTCTTCCCATAATCGTGTCCGAAGCGTAAAACTCACGCCTTTCGGTCAAGCTGGGGATGTGTGACCGGTAAAAGCCCAAGTCCCGGTAATCGCTATGAACTCACCACACGGCAAAGGCCGGTCATTCGCCAAGCGGATCTATGCGCCGCGCACAGTCGGCGTAAGCCTGGGTTTTATCACGGTCGCCGTGTCGCTGCATGAACTCGACGGGGCAATGTGGCTGTGGGCTGTGGCGATATTCAACGCCTTCTTCTGGCCGCATCTGGCCTATCAACTGGCCAGGCGTTCCCGGCATTCCTACCAGGCCGAATGGCGCAACCTGCTCGTCGACTCCCTGGCCGGCGGGTTCTGGATTGGCGCAATGGGCTTCAGTGCGATGCCGAGCATTACGGTGGTGGCGATGATGGCCATGCACAATATCGCAGCGGGCGGGCCGCGCCTGATGTTCCAGGGCTTTGGCGCCCAGGCGCTGGGCGCGGCGATTGCGGCGTTGCTGGTGATGCCGGTCATCGATTTCCACAACAGCGCGGCGCAGACCTACGCCTGCCTGCCGGTGCTGGTGATCTACCCCATTTTCATCGGCTGGATGAGCCATCAGGTCACGCTCAAGTTGTGGGAACACCGCAATATCCTGAGCACCCTGAGCCGTACCGACAGCCTCACCGGGCTGACCAACCACGGCGCCTGGAAAGACCAGCTCGCCATGACCTTCATCATCAGCCAGAACATGCGCCGCCCCAGCACCATTGCGCTGATCGATATCGACCACTTCAAGACCATCAACGACACCTATGGGCACATGGTGGGCGACGGTGTGCTCCGGGAAGTCAGCACGATCCTGGTCGCCAACCTGCGCTCCAGCGATCTGGCCGGGCGTTACGGCGGGGACGAGTTCTGCGTGATCCTGCCCGACACCGGCCATGTGCAGGCCGGGCAGATTCTCGAACGCCTGCGCATCGCAGTCGCCGGGCTTGAACATCCCGATCACCCGGGCTTGAAGCTCAGCCTCAGCATCGGCCTGGCCGCGCGCACCGCCGACCTTACCGATGCCGACATGTGGCTGCACGAAGCAGACAAGGCGCTGTACATCGCCAAGCACAACGGTCGCAACCGGGTGGTCATGGCCCAGGACCAGACGAGCCAGCTGACTACCGCCTGAAGCGACTGCCGCCCAGCGGGTTGTCCCACAGTTGCGACAGGCCGCTCACCCCCAACGCCCTCATCGCGGCCTGAAGCCGCCCCAACCGAAGGCTTTCCAGGGACAGCGGCTTGGGCCGGCTGGCTGTCTCGCCGACGGGTGACGCCGCGCCGCCATCACCCGGCGACAAGGACGTACGCGACTTGCCCATGCCACTGGTAAACATCGAGCCCAGCGGCGGCGCCTTGTCGCCCTTGGCGCTGAAGCGGTCGATGACCCTCTCCATGAACTCCAGTTGGTACGGCGAGCGGCCGGCCGGGGGGTGCTTGATCGCGTGACGGATGAATCCGGCGTCCAGCCGGGTGCTCTTCAGTCCCTCGCCGGCCAGGATCCTTTTTACTGCGGCGTCTTCCCGGAACGTCAGGCGTGACGTGGCCTTGGGATCAGCCGGCGCACCGGCAGCGACCCCGGACTGAACGGTTGGCGTGGCAGCTGCGCCGCTCCGGTAACCGGCCAGCTCGCGCCCCAGGCTATCCACATAACCCAGTTCCGCGCCCTGCACTCGCGCCCACTCGTAGATGTCGCCCAGCAGTTGCGTGTCCTGATGCGTCAGGGGAAGCGCGGGAGGTAGCTTGTTGCCGGCAGCGTCGGATGTTTCGGGACAGATGAAATCAAACAGTCGCTGTTTCAGAAGCGCCTGACCACTGATCTGCACCTCTCGGGTCTGCTGCGCAGGCGCGTTCTGCTGCGAGGTGCAGGCCATCGCCTTGCGGGCGGCGGTTTTATCCATGGCAGCCTGCAAAGCACGGATGGTAAGCATGACGCTGTTTCCGGGTACTCTCATGGCGGTATCTCCCTGACTTCAGACGGTTCGTCCCTTCACGCAGCCCAGCCTTGCCAGCAGCCGATCGGCCGCGAAATGCTCCAGCAGTTCGCGCACGGAGCGGTCCAGCGTCAACTTGCCGTAGAGGGATTCTTCGTTGGCAAGGTGCTGTTGTTGGGCGGCACGGTAGTTGATCGGGTAAACGCTGCGCTCCACAGGCAACAGACTGTCGAAATGCTCGAGCAGGCCGTGGAAGACGATGCGCCGCTCCACGGTGTTGCGCGTGGTGGCGATGAGTTTGCTGAAATAATCCCCGTCACACTGGCGCAACGCGGCGCTTGCGGCATAGCGTTCCACGGTGGTGTAGTCCGCCAGTTCGTCGAACACCACGCAGCACAGGTATTCGCGCTGCTTGCCGCTGAACGGGTTGTTGGCAGGTTCTCGTCGCCAGAGTATCCCCAGCACAAACTGCACGGCCTGCTCCACCACGGCCTTGCGGTGTTTGTCCTTGATGGCGGTCACTTCCGCCAGCATGGGCGCCTGTCGCCCCTGCTCGCGAACCTGACGGGTCAACTTCGCAAATGTTCCCACCGGCCCCATCCAGCGCGACTGCATTTCACAAAGCTGCTCCATGGTGAGCATTGCCTGACGGGCCGAAAGCAGACCGAAATTGGCCAGCACGTCGGCCTCGGTCGGGCTCGGCACATGGCACAAGAGGTGATCGCATTGCATATCCTTGCGACTCAAACAAGCAGTCATGCGTTGCTCCTTTGTTGTTGTTAAGGTTTTCGTTATCCGGACAACCCGGGCGGAATGAAAGGCGACGATATAAACAACCGAGCCAGGCACTTGCCGGCCGAACCGGCACGCTGTTGCATGCCGCACGGCGACTACCGGACCGAACGACCGTTAATGTTTTCGCGCCCACCTGAAAGTTAAATCAGGACACCCGCCCGCCCTTCACCGCTCTCTTTATTTTTATAATCTGCTATACAGGCACGCGCCATCACCGTTGCGCGTGACATATACGCCATTCAATGATCTCGAAGAACTTCGTCAGGAGCACATTATGTGCGAATGTTATCCGTACACAATCCGACAGATGTAGGGGGTAACAGCAATCTGCGCCCCATCAACTGCGTCAGGCAACGCGCCATGAGTTCGGCGCGATTCTTGACCTGATGCTTGCGCAGCAGCGAAGACACGTGGTCCCGAACCGTATAGCCGCTGATGCGGAGCTGGTGCGCGATTTCCTTGTTTGTACAGCCCTGCAGCAACAGACCCAGCACTTCCTGCTCCCTGAGTGTCGCCCACTTATTGTCTTCTCTCGTCATCACTTCTGCTCACCAATGAACGTGTAGGACACGTCTTACATCCGCCAACCCAACCTTGTGGCCAAGGGCACCGGCACGAAGTTATTCGATTTCTTGTCACCGGCCGTAGTGTCAGCATCGGACCTGTTTTAAACATCGACAAGGAGAAAGAAAACTATAGCCAGGAATCAGCTTTGAAGAAAACTCCTACAACATCCACAGACCATTCCCAAGTTGATTGGCTGTTAATCCATAGACAGCCGTTACTTCATCGTTTCAGCAACGATTTTATATAGGCTAGACAATATGTTTAGACAGGCGAAAGATAAACTTGCAATCTGACAATTACAATCAGTTGTTACAAATGGGCCGTCCACACATTCATCGCGCCGCCTGCACCGGCACGCCACCCGCTCGCCGGAACGGGCGGGTGGCGTGCAATCAGGCCTGGGGAGACTGGAACATTTCCTGCGCGCGGCTGCGGATCTGTTCGGGAGTCAGGTCTTCGACGTGGGTGGCAACAAACCACAGATGCCCGAAAGGGTCCTTCAGCGTCCCGGTACGATCACCGTAGAACTGGTGAGTCACCGGCCGCACGACCTCGGCACCGGCATCGATGGCTTGCTGGAAGCGGGCATCGACATCTTCGACGTACAGGTGCAGCCCGAACGGCGGCTTGCCGGACGAATCCAGGCCGCTGAACGGCCCGTCCGGGCAGGGCTCGGAAATCATCAGCCGGGTGTCGCCGATACGCAGCTCGGCATGCCCGACCTTGCCGTCGGGCGCATCGAGGCGGAACTCCTCCACGGCGTCGAAAGCCTTGCGGTAGAAGTCGATGGCATGCGCGGCGCCGACCACGCCCAGGTAGACGGTCAGGCTGTGGTAGCCCTCCGGAATGGCTTTAACCGTCATTGAATTTTTCTCCTCTGAAGCGAGCCTGCGCGGCTCAAGGGTTGAGGTCAAACAGCGCCTTGCCGCTCTCCATGTCAAAGGGCGCCGAAAAATGCTCGTGGATGGCTTTCCAGCCTTCGGCGGTCAGCAGATAACCGGCGCTGCCGCGCATCCACGATCCTTTCATTTCGCCGGACTCATCCGCCGCACCGCAGTGGTTGAGCCAGTGGGCGAACGCCACCGTGTCACCGGCGTGAATCACCAGTTCGCGCTGCTGGAACAGCATCGGCCCTTCGCACATGTTCAGGCAGTATTCCCAATGCGTGCGGTAGGCATCGCGGCCCTTGAACTGCAACTGGACGATAGCGTCGTAAGCCACCACATCAGGGTGGTAATACGCCATGATCGCCGCCAGGTCCTTGTCGCGTACGGCGGCTGACCAGCGCTCCAGCGCGGAGTGAATCTGCGCCACGGCGTCAGGGTTGGCGGTGATGGCGTCGTTTCGAATGGTGCTCATGAACATTCTCCTGATCGTGATCGGCTCGCGTTATCGGCAAGCCTGGTCTTGCAGATCGAGGGTTCGTACCGGCCGCACCTCCACGCAGCCGATGCGCGCGACCGGGATGTGCGCGGCAACCTGTAGGGCTTCGTTGAGGTCGCGAGCCTTGATCAGGTAAAAACCCGTCAGTTGCTCCTTGGTTTCGGCGAAAGGCCCATCGGTGATGGTCACCTTGCCGTTACGCATGCGTACCGTGGTGGCTGTCTGGACCGATTCGAGCGGCTCGGCGGCCATCATGCGCCCGCTGGTCTCGATCGATTGGGCGTAGTCGAAGCACTCGTCATCCCTGGGGCTGTCCGGATGGGAATGCAGCGTTTGTTCGTCGGTATAGATCAGGCATAGATACTTCATGGTCATGCTCCTTGCGCAGTCCTGCCCATGAACTGGTCGATCAGGGCGCCGGGAAATCGACCGGGTCCGATGAGTCTTGGGACGGGCCGACGAACGGCCGCGCTCCTACAGCCGAGCGTCCAGTTCATCCACGCAGCGCTGGAGAAACCGCCGTTCCGCAGCCTGACTGGTTCGCTCGATAGCGCGGTAATAGGCTTGCCGTGCATCGCCAAGCCGGCCTGCCCGGCGGCACATGTCGGCCCTGGCGGTCCAGATCAGGTGGTAATCGGTCAGCTCGCCGGCCTCCAGCAGCGTGTCGATCAGCGCAATCCCCGCTTCCGGGCCTTGGTGCATGCCCACCGCCACCGCACGATTGAGCTCGACGACGGCAGAATCGGCCAGTTCCAGCAGCACGTCATACAGGCCCACGATCTGCGCCCAGTCGGTCTGCGCGGCGCTGGTCGCCTCGGCGTGCACTGCGGCAATCGCCGCCTGCACGCTGTACGCCGCGAATCGCCCGGAGCGCAGGGCGAACTCCACCAACCGCTGACCTTCCTGGATCAGCGCCGGTTGCCAAAGCGTGCGGTCCTGACAATCCAGAGGAATCGGTTCGCCGCTGGCCGACAATCGCGCCGGGCGCCGGGATTCGGTAAGCAGCATCAGCGCCAGCAGGCCCGCCACTTCCGGTTCCGGCAGCAGGTCGAGCAACAGGCGACCCAGCCGGATCGCTTCGCCGGACAACTCCTGGCGGGTCAGATGCTCGCCCGACGAAGCGAAGTAGCCTTCGTTGAACACCAGATACACCACCCGCAACACGCTTTCCAGCCGCTGCGGCAGTTCGGCCAGCGACGGCACTTCGTAGGGAATGTGCGCGTCGCGGATCTTGCTCTTGGCGCGCACGATGCGTTGCGCCACTGAGGACGGCTTGATCAGAAAGGCGCGGGCGATCTCTTCGGTGGTCAGGTCGCAGACTTCGCGCAAGGTCAGTGCGACCTGGGCATCGTCGGTCAGCGCCGGGTGACAGCAGGTGAAGATCAGCCGCAGCCGGTCATCCTCGACGCTGTCAGGGTCCGGCTCGGCGGCCTGCAAACGATCTTCCAACTGCTCGGCCAGGCGGCTGAGTGAGGCATCGAAGCGTGCGCGCCGGCGCAGGCTGTCGATGGCCTTGAAGCGACCGGCGGAGATCAGCCAGGCGCGGGGGTTGTGCGGCATGCCGGCCTGCGGCCACTGCTCGACGGCGGCGATGAACGCGTCCTGCAGCGCCTCTTCGGCCAGCTCGAAGCTGCCCAGCAGGCGAATCAGGGTAGCCAGCACCCGGCGCGACTGCTGGCGGTAGATGCCTTCGATATCGGCAATGATCGAAGGCACGTAGTGAGGACGGCTTTCAGGCTGGTCATTCATGCCCGCGTCTCGTGGGGGATCGAGCAAGCTTAGTCTCTCGACGCCCGATGAGCCTGCGGTGGGTCAGCCGGCGCTGTTGAGCACCGCCTCATCGACTACCACACCGCGCCGCAGGCCGAACACCATCGCCGTCAGCATGCCGACCGTGCCCATGATGGCGCAGAAGATCACGCACACCCAAGGGCTGAGCGGCATCAGGCCGATCAGCATCAGCGGCGTGAAACTGGCCCAGGCGGCGTAGGCAATGTTGTAGGTGAACGAAATGCCGGACACGCGGATCGTCGCGGGAAACAGCCCGACCATGACCGACGGCACCACGCCGACGATGCCGCAGGCCAGGCCAGCGACGGCGTAGGCGATCCCCGGCGCCATCCATTGTTCGATGAGGCTGGCGTAGAGCACCGCAATGCCCAGCGGCAACAGCAGGCTGTAGATCATCACCCCGCGCCAGGCGCCGATGCGGTCCACCAGCATGCCGGCCAATACACAGCCGATGTTGAGAAACACGATGCCCAGCGCACTCAGGGCGAAGGTGTGGCTGGCGGACATGCCGAAGCGCTGTTGCATCACCGTCGGCGTGATGACCACCAGCACCACCACTGCCGAGGTCAGGACAAAGGTCAGTAACGCGGCCGGCAGCAACGACTGACGGTGGTCGCGCAGCACCTGGCTCAGCGGCAGACCCTGCATGCCTTCGCGCTGTGCGTGCAGGGCCATGAACACCGGCGTTTCGCTCAGCCAGCGGCGCAGCCAGACGCCGACCACGCCGAACACACCGCCCAGCAGAAACGGAATGCGCCAGGCGTAATCGAGAATTTCCGCTGGGCTGAACACCCGGGCCAGCCAGGTCGCGGTCAGGGCACCGAGCAGATAGCCAAAGGTCAGGCCGGCCTGCAGCACGCCCAGGGCATAGCCACGATGGCCGGCCGGGGCGTGCTCGGCGACGAACACCCAGGCGCTGGGCACTTCGCCGCCCACTGCAGCGCCTTGCAGGATGCGCAGCGCCAGCAGCACCAGCGGTGCCCAGTAGCCGATCTGCTCGTAAGTGGGCATCACGCCGATCAGCAGGCACGGCAGGGCCATCATCAGGATGCTCAGGCTGAACACCCGCTTGCGTCCCAGACGGTCGGCAAAGTGCGCCATGAGAATGCCGCCCAGCGGCCGCGCCAGGTAGCCGGTCACGAAGATGCCGAAGCTTTGCAGCAGCCGCAGCCACTCGGGCATTTCCGGCGGGAAGAACAGCTGGCTCAAGGTCAGCGCGAAAAACACGAAGATGATGAAGTCATAGATTTCCAGCGCCCCGCCCAGAGCGGCAAGGCTCAGGGTCTTGTAGTCCGCCCTGGAAAAAGGCTGGGGTCGTGGTCGAACGATGGCCGTCATAAGGAACCCGGATATTGGCTTGGCAAGAGGCGCGTTGCCGCAGGCAGCGGTCGCAGGGCGCGAAGGATAGCAAAGGTTGCAAGCACATGCGTTTGCGCAACGCTTACCTTTAGGACCGAGCTTGCTCGCGAAGGGGCCGGTTCCGCCGCAGCGGAGGTGTCGGCAGGAATGACGCCTTCGCGACCAAGGTCGCTCCTACAGCGTTAAAAGCTGACGTTCCGCGGCATCTGCAGGAGCGAGCTTGCTCGCGAAGGGGCCGGTACCGCCGCAGCGCCGGTATCGCCAGGAATGACGCGTCCGCGCCCAAGGTCGCTCCTGCAGCGTTAAAAGCTGACGGTCCGC
>NZ_RHQN01000005.1:0-276406 GCF_003935425.1 Pseudomonas sp. v388 | reverse complement strand
ACCGCCGCAGCGCCGGTATCGCCAGGAATGACGCGTCCGCGCCCAAGGTCGCTCCTGCAGCGTTAAAAGCTGACGGTCCGCGGCATCTGTAGGAGCGAGCTTGCTCGCGAAGGGGCCGGTGCCGCCGCAGCGCCGGTATCGCCAGGAATGACGCGTCCGCGCCCAAGGTCGCTCCTGCAGCGTTAAAAGCTGACGGTCCGCGGCATCTGTAGGAGCGAGCTTGCTCGCGAAGGGGCCGGTAATGCCGCAGCGGAGGTATCGCCAGGAATGACGCCTTCGCGACCAAGGTCGCTCCTGCAGCGTTAAAAGCTGACCGAGGCTGAAAGCCTTGCGGTACGCGGCGCACCCGGGAACAGATAGTCGTCGCCCAGGTATTCACCGGCATCACGCCAGTAGCGTTTGTCGAACAGGTTGTCGACGGTCAGTCGCAGGACGGTGTCGTAATCGCCGATGCGGGTGGTGTAGCGGCTGCCGATGTTGAACAGCGCGTAGTCGTTGACCTCCACCTCACCGGCCCGGTCGGCGTATTTGCTGGCGCTGTACTGCACGCCGCCGAGCAATGCCAGACCTTGAATCGGCAGGCTGTAGTCGGCCTGAACACTCCCGCGATAACGCGGCACGTTCAGCGCCTGATGATCGTCATACGCCGCCGTGCCGCTGTCTTCGACCCGGGACCGGATCGCCGCCACGCTGGCGGACACTTGCAGCCGGTCGGTAATCCAGCCATTGGCGCCCAGCTCCAGCCCGGTGTTTTTCTGCTGGCCCTGCTGCACGTAAGTGAAGGTACCGTCGTCCTGAGGCTGGGAATACTGATACGCCTGGCGCGCCTGGAACAGCGCAGCAGTAAAGCTCATCCGCCGCCAATCGTACTTGGCGCCCACTTCCAGCTGGCGCGACACGGTCGGGGCCAGAATTTCACTGGCGTTGCTGGTGAACCACGCCGCCGTTCCGCCCAGTGACAGCCCTTTGCTGTAGCTGGTGTACAGCGACAGGTTGTCCAGCGGTTTGTAGATCAAGGCCGCCTGGGGCAGGAACAGCGAACGCTGGGTATGCCGCGCGTCACTGCCGTCTTCGGCATAGGCCTGTTCATCGAGCCGTACCTGACGCCCGCCCAGGACGGTCTGCCAATGCTCGTTGAAGCTGATGCGGTCGGTGAAAAACAGCCCGTACTGGCGGCTGTCGAGACGCCGTTCGGTGTGCGGCAAAGGCAGGTCGGACGGCGCGACCGCCTCGGGTGTCTCGTTGATATTGCCCGAGCCGACGAACTCGTTGAACGTGCCGCGCGTATCCACGGTGCGGCGGAACGCGTTGGTGCCGAAGGTCAGTTCATGTTCCAGCGAGCCGGTGCTGAACTGGCCGGTCATGGCCGCTTCGACTTCGTCGTTGCGGCGAGTGTCGTCGGGGCTGCGGAAATCGTAGATGTCGTAGCCGCCTTCAGGACTGAAGTGGTTGGGCACCGCTTCGCTGGCGCAACTGGCCGATCCGTAGCAGCCCCAGGCAAACGCGCTGTAATCGTCGATCACCACTCGGCTGCGCGAGGCGCTGAGGCTGCCTTTCCATACATCAGTGAAGCGATATTCGAAACGCCCGTTCATGTTCAGCGAGTCGATTCCTACCGGGTTGGACCAGCTCTGGTGGCCCAGCAACTTGCGCGGTGAAGCGTCATGGGGCAGCGTCGTGCCGCCCAGCAACTGGTAGCCCGGCACCGAGCGCTGTTCCTTGGTCTGATATTCGACATCCAGCTGCAATAGCGCGCGGTCGCTGATGTTCCAGTCGAAGGCCAGGGAAGCGAAATCCCGCTGGCCGTCGGCGTGCTCGACGTAGGAGCGAATGTCTTCATGTGCCAGGTTGACCCGCAACCCGAATTGCCGCTCGCTGCCGAACCAGCCGCCGACGTCGGTCGCCAGATAGCGCTCGCCGTGTTCGTTGGTGGAAACAGTCACCGACCTGACCTCCGCCGCCCGCTTGGTCTGGTAGTTGATCAGCCCGCCCGGTGCCGACGCTCCGCTCTGCAGGCCGGAAAGCCCTTTGAGCAATTCGACCTGTTGCTTGTTTTCCAGCGCCACGTTCTGCTCGCCGGTAATGGTGCGGCCATTGATGCGGTAGCTGTTGGCCGCGTTCAAGGAAAAACCGCGGACCACGAAGTTCTCGTAATAACCCACCGGTGCGTAGGCATCGCCCACCGAGGCGTCGTTGCGCAACACTTCGCTGAGCAGTCTGGCCTGACGGTCCTTTAACAATGCTTCGGTGAACACTGATACCGAGGCCGGCGTGTCGAGCAGCGCCGCCTCGTTGAAGCCGCCGACCCAAGCGCGTGTCGCCTGGTAATCCGGCGTCGGGTCCTGCCCGGCCACGCCCGAAACGTTCACCGCCTCCAGGTTCACCGGCTCGGCGGCCAGCAACGGCGCAACGGCCACCATGCCCAGCGGCAACAGGCACCAGGACAGGCGCGCAGCAGGTCGGTGTGGCTTGGTCATTGAATTGCACTCCAGAGAGGAACGGGGCCGGGCAAGCGGGGCCACCTTTTACGTCCACCGAAGGTTTTTTACAACCTTTGCAGGCTCGTTCCTGAACAGCGAGGTGTCGGGCAAATTTGCCGGCAGCGACTTCAACGAGGCCGCTTTCGCCAGCAAGTGTCCGATTACCACAACTCAAAGACCTTTCGAACATTAAGCCTGAATTAAGTAAGCAGTATTAATCTGGCTTCAACAAAACGGTGGAACGAATCGCCCACCGGGTTATCCATTTACAACAAACCCGTGAGAAGGAATACACCATGAAACTTGCTTCTACTTTCTTCGCTGCCATTGCCCTGACTGCCGCCGCCGGTGTTGCCCACGCCGATATCGGCCCCGACGAAGTGGTGCGCTTGCAGAAAGCCGGCACCGTCGGCGACTTCGAACAGTTCAACAAACAGGCACTGGCCAAACACCCGGGTTTCCAGATCACCGATACCGAACTTGAAAAACACGCCGGCCGTTATGTCTATCAGATCGAATTGAAAGACAGCAAGAACGTCGAGTGGGATTTCGAAGTCGACGCCAAGACCGGCGAAGTGCTGCGCGACGCCGAAGATCGTTGATCCCGGGCCTGCCGAGCGGCCGCTCGGCAGGCGTCGCGGTTACTGATCCAGGCCAACTTTCAGGAGTTGGCCGTTTTCGGTATCGGTCAGAAGATACAAATAACCATCCGGTCCCTGTCGTACATCGCGAATCCGCTGTTTCATGTCCCCCAACAGGCGTTCTTCATGAATGATCCTGTCCCCTTCGAACTGCAAGCGAATCAGCTCTTCGGTGGCCAGCGCGCCAATGAACAAGTTGTGATCCCATGCCTTGAAACGCCCATCGTCATAAAACGTCATGCCGCTGATGCCCGGTGACTTTTCCCATACATGGAAAGGCGGTTTGGTGCCGTCGACAAACTTGCCCTTGGCTTCGGGAATAGGTTGCCCGGAATAGTTGATGCCATGCGTTGCAATCGGCCAGCCATAGTTCTGGGCGCGTTCGATGATATTGACTTCATCGCCACCCTTGGCGCCATGCTCGTTGGTCCACAGCGTACCCGACCAAGGGTTGAGCGCGGCCCCTTGCTGGTTGCGATGCCCGTAGGACCAGATCTCCGGCCGCACGTTGTCCCGGCCGACGAAGGGATTGTCTTTCGGAACGCCGCCGTCCGGAAAGATCCGCACGATTTTGCCCTGGAGTTTGTCCAGATCCTGCGCGGTCGGGCGATTGTTGTTTTCACCCAGCGCGATGAACAGATATCCGTCGCGGTCGAAGACCATCCGCGAACCGAAGTGGTTACCCACCGAGAGCTTGGGCTGCTGGCGGAAGATCACGGTGAAATCTTCCAGGCGGGTCATGTCGGCCGACAGCCTGCCGCGACCGGCTGCAGTGCCTGCGGTCTCACCTTCGGCGGCGGTCTTGCCGCTGCCTTCGGAGTAGGTCAGGTAAATCATGCGGTCCTTGGCGAAATCAGGCGACAGCACAATGTCCAGCAAACCGCCCTGCCCCTTCGCCCACACCTGCGGCACGCCGGAGATCGGCCCCGACAGCTTGCCGTCCGCCGAGACCAGGCGCAGATCACCCGAGCGCTCGGTCACCAGAATCCCCTTTTTATCCGGCAGAAAGGCCAGCGCCCAAGGGTGATCGAGCCCTTCGGCCACCGGGGTGACACTGACCGAACCCAGTTCGGACTTGTAGCGCTCGGTGGCGGCACCTGCCGTGAATGACAGGCTGAAGGCAGCAGTGGCACAGAGTGTCGCGATCAGGGTCTTTCTAAACATGAGCGATTCCTTATGCAGATGGATGATGGCCCGACGCAGCGGGCCTGATCGTTTGACGCGGCGCTGGGGGCCGGCTAGTTCGTACGGGGTGCCGGGGTAATTTCGTTAGCCGTGGGGCGTGGTGTCTGACGAGTCGGGTAGCCATTGCCGATGCCGCCATTTTCCAGAGTGGGTGGACGCACGGTCGGCGGGGCAACCGGGGTGCGGCCCGGCGGCGTGGCGGGCTGCGTGCCCTGCCGGCTGTTGGGGTTGGCGCGGTGGATCGGGCTGTTGTACGGATTGTTGTTCGCGCCGCTGCCGGACCTGCCGTTCGGCAACTCCTGCGCCTGCGCGGCGGTGATGCCGCCAACCGCGACGCATAACGCTAGTGCGACTGTGTGTACCAGACTGTTCATCACATACCTTCCAGGGGAACGGTGAAGACTCACGCCTTTGATGGCAATTGCGTCCTCAGGTTCGACCCAGCGCCGGAGATGAGCAAGTCAAGTGGCCGATGATCTTGTAACAAGGATGGTCAGCAGGTCATTACGCTACCCAGCGCCACCCCGCTTCCCTACGCGGGCCAGTGAACGCGCGACAGGGTCGGGACTGGTGAGAAGGCGTCGCCAGCCGGCCGGCGTCTAGGCGGTAGTGGAGGTGAACGGCATGCTGAAGATGAACGTGGTGCCCTGTTCACGGGTCGAGATCACGTCGATGCGCCCTTTGTGAGCGATTGCGATCTGGCTGGCAATGTACAGGCCCAGCCCCAGTCCAGACTGCGGCTCATCGGTAACCGGCCGTGAGTACGGCATGAACAGGCGGGCCAGAACGTCCGGAGGAATTGCCGCGCCCTGATTGGTGACGCTGATCAGGAACCGGTCGCCGCCCACGCCTGCCCAGACCTGCACCGAACCTTCGGTGTCGCCGTGGGTGATGGCATTGGACACCAGGTTGGACAGCAGCTGCGCGATGCGTTCGTGATCGCAGCGGATGCGCATCAAGGTGTCGATACTCGACTCGATACGCCGGTGCGGATGCACGCGCTGCACTTCGGAGATCACATGTTCGAGAGTCGCTTCCAGACCGTCGCAATCGTGCAGGCTCAAGGGAATGCCGCTTCCGAGGCGACCACGGGCAAAATCCAGCACATCGTCCACCAGTTGGGTCGCCCGCGTCCCCGAGGTGAGGATGTGCTGGACGATGCCCCTGGACTTGTCGTCCAGCGACCTGCGCAGCAGCAGCTCGGCGCTGGCATTGATGGCGAACAGCGGGTTGCGCAGGTCATGCCCGAGCACCGCGATGAATTGCTCGCGCCAATCGGCGATCTCGCGCTCGGCAAGCAGGTCGGCCTGGACCTGCAACATGGTCTGCTCGGCTTCGATCTGCAATGCCAGGAGCCGCGCGAACGACATCATCATCGCTTCGACGCTGGTGCCGATCAGTCGCGCCGGCTTTGGGTCCAGGGCGCAGATGGTGCCGAAGAACGTGCCGTCGGAGAGCACCACCGGCACTGAAATATAGCTCTGGAACCGGTAACGCTTCGGGGTGTGGTGGTCGCAGAAGCGCGGGTCGAGGGCGACATGGTCGATGACCACCGCCTGCTGGGACGAGCGGATTTCGTGGCAGATGGTGCTGGTCAGTTCCAGGTCGCCACCGGGCTTGAGGCCGAACTCCAGCGTGTCGAGCACGGCGCAGGCGGTCCATGTGGTGTCGGTGACCCGCGCTACCGCGGCGAAACCCATCCGCGTGGACTCGACAATGACCTGCAAAATGGCCGGCACCGCGCTGATTCGCCCGATGGTGGCTACGTCGTTGGTGATGGATTGCCGCATGCAGACCTGTCTTTGACTCGCCGGTGGAATGAGCTCAGCGGCTCATTCTAGCGATCCCTGCGGCCCTTGGTGACCTCGCGCCGGTGTTTTTTATCAAGTAGCGGCGGCGAAACACTCGAATGAAAGGCACCGACGGCACTCATCACGCACATGAATGACTCAAGCACGTCGCATCTGCATTCAGGCCGCCGCTTGAGGCTCACTCACCGATGTCTTCGTTCCACAGTTCGGGTTTGCTGGCGATAAAACTGCGCATCATGTGCTCGCACGTGGCGTCGCCGAGCACATCGACCTGTACGCCACGGGACCGCAGCAGCGCTTCTTCACCCATGAACGTCTGGTTCTCGCCAACGATGACCTGCCGAATGCCGTACAACAAAATCGCACCGCTGCACATGGCACACGGTGAAAGCGTGGTGTAGAGCACCGAGTCGCGGTAGACGCTGGCGGGCTGGCGACCGGCATTTTCCAGTGCATCCATTTCGCCGTGCTTGATCGCGCTGCCTTCCTGCACCCGACGGTTGTGCCCACGTCCGATGATCCGGCCGTCGTGGACGATGACCGAGCCGATGGGAATCCCGCCTTCGTCCAGACCCCGTTGCGCTTCGTCGATTGCAGCCTGCATGAATGGGTCCATGGTGCGTCCTCCAGGGTGAAAGATGAATGAGTGTCAGTGGTCCAGCGAGCGTTGCGCATTGCCCAGTGCCTGGGAAACGAAGCGGCCCAGCAGGTCGGCCGAGCGCGCTTTCATGTCCGCGCCCACTTCGCTGTTCAGCGCCTTGAATTTGTTGGCCAGCGCAGGCGAGTCGTCGCCGGCATTCAATGAACGCAATTCCTGGGCCGTGAAGGCGTGGGCGTAAGCCGCCGCAAGGTTGCGATCCCATTGCCCCTGGAATTCGGGCTGCAGGCGCTGCAGTTCACGTTGCACCAGTTCCTGGGCCTGGGTCTTGCCCAGCGTTTCCACCAACGAGGCAAAGGTGACGGTGCGCGACGCAACCTGATAGCCCAGCCAGCCGAGGCTGTCGCCAAGCTGGCGTTCGCGCACCAGGGTCAGCGCCGTGTCGTCGACCTCATCGGCGTGCGCCGGACGGGAGATATCCTGCAACAGGCAGGCGAGCAGCGCCAGACCGGTTTTCAGAACGACGGATCGGCTTGGCTTGCGGTCAGTCATGGCCCCTCCGGAGCAGTGAACGAGTGCCTTGAGAACTTAACAGTTAACACAGGCTTTGCCTCGGTATGGGTCGCATCGAGGCCGGTTTCTGCCGTTATCAGCAATGCCGTGCCGCCCATTGCGAGCCGGTCAGGCGATAGATCCGCACCCCGAGGCGATGGTATTGGCTGTGGATGTAATCGTGAAAACCCACCTTGTGCAGCACCCTGACCGACGCGACGTTCTGCGGCTGGACGATGGCAATGATCGACCCCAGGCCCAGGGTCTCGAAACCGTGGCGCAATGACGCCTCGACCGCTTCGGTAGCCAGCCCGCGCCCCCAGAATCGAGGGCTGAGGCGGTAACCGATTTCGACTTCCCGGGCACCGTCGACCATTTCCGCATTCAGGCCGCAGAAGCCGATCAGTTGCGCCGATTCAAGCTCGACCACCGCCATCGGACCGAAGCCGTCGGCGTGATAACACGCCATGCAGTTGTGGACGAACTCGCCCACCGCTCGCTCGTCCATGACACCGCGCACTGAAAAGCGCATGACCTGCGCATCACCGAGAACGGCGGCCAGCGCCGGCACGTCAGCGGTCTGAAAATGGCGGATCACCAGCCGCGGCGTCGGCAGCGCCAAAGGTTGCAGGTTCATATGCGCATCACAGGCTGGCGGTTACCTTCGCTGCCACATCGGCCGGCACCCAGGCATTCCAGACTTCGGGGTGGTCCTTGAGGAAACCCTGGGCCACCGCCTTGGGGTCCAGGCGTTTCTCGCTCATGCGGCCCAGGGTCTGGTTGAGCAGGTCGATGGGCAGGTCGACTTTCTTGAAAAAGGTCACCAGTTCCGGGTATTTCTCATTGAACGGCGCTGACACACCGATTGACAGGTTCGCGGCCAGGGAAGACGTTCCGCGTGGATTGGGATTGCTGGCGTCGGTCAGGGTTTTCCAGGCCTCGGCGTCGAACGGCGGTTCCTGCAGGCGAATCAGCTTGTGACGGCCCAGCAGCGGCGTCGGCGACCAGTAATAGAACAACACCGCTTTGCCACGGCGGATTGCCGAGTCGATCTCGGCATCCAGCGCCGCTCCAGAGCCGGTGCGGAAATTGACGAAGCTGTCGTTCAACCCGTAGGCCTTGAGCTTCTGGGTGTTGACGATTTCCGAGGTCCAGCCGCTGGGGCTATTGAGGAAACGGCCTTTGTCCGGGGATTCCGGGTCTTTGAATACGTCCTTGTAACGGGCCAGATCGGCCACTGACTTCAGTTCCGGGGCCAACGGTTTGATACCCTTGGCCGCATCGCCCTTGATCACGTATTCGGGCACCCACCAGCCTTCGGTCGCGCCTTTGACGATATCGCCCAGCCCCAGCACCTTGCCGTCGGCTTCGGCCTTGACCCACACCGGGCTGCGGCCGGTCCACTCTTCACCGATGACCTGGATGTCGTTCTTCGCCAGCGCGGTCTCCAGGCTGACGGTACTGCCCGGCAGTGTATCGGTCGAGTGGCCATAGCCTTTCTCGACGATGGTGCGCAGCACTTCGGTGATCAGGCTGCCGCTTTCCCAGGTCAGGTCGCCGAAAATGATCGGCGCTGTCTTGTCGGCGGCCATGGCCGGTTGCCCGAGGATGCCCAGCGCCAACAATGCTGAAGCCAGGAGTCTTGTTATTGATTTCATGATGACCTCGTGAAGGCGCGGGATCGAATGTGTCCGAATCTACTGACAGCATCGATGGCGTATTAGTTGTCATGGCCTGACAAGTTTGTCGCCCATGTATCATGCCCGCCTGTCACGAGAATCAAAGGCCCGCACGTCACCATGTCCGACATTCAGTTTGGCCTCCTGCCCGAGGCCTGCAGACCGCTGCTGAACAAGTTCTACCGCGAACATCAGTCGCCCATGCGCGCCGCCAGCAAAGGTCAGGCGTGGGTAGCCAGGCAACAGCAGTTAGAAATCGGTGCGCTGTGCCTGACCGCCGTTGAGGACGGACACTGGCTGACCGGGCTGTTCGTTGCGCCATCATGGCGCAGCCAGGGCGTCGCCCGCCAACTGATCGAAGCGGCGCTGGGCGCGCTGGAAGGCCCGGTCTGGTTGTTCTGCCATCCGGAGTTGCTGGGGTTCTATCAGCCGATCGGCTTCAACGAGGCGCAGCGTCTGCCGGTGGCCCTGGGCGAGCGCTTCATGCGTTACCGCCGCGGCAAGCCATTGGTCGCCCTGTGCCGGTATGCAGACTGACCAACGCACCTGTTCATTCGTCGGCGTTGGGGTCCATGTCCGGAAACATCACGTCCATGAAACCAAACGTGCTGAAGTCGGTAATGCGCGACGGATATAGCCGCCCGATCAAGTGGTCGCACTCATGCTGTACCACCCTGGCATGAAAGCCGTGCGCCAGGCGATTGATCGGCACACCGTCCGGGTCCAGGCCCTCATAGCGAATGCTCTGGAAACGATCCACCATACCTCGCAGTCCAGGCACTGACAGACAGCCTTCCCAGCCGGCTTCCAGCGCTGGATGCAAAGGGGTAATCACCGGATTGAGCAAAATGGTGCGCGGAACCGCTTCAGCTTGCGGATAACGCTGGCTACGTTCGAAGCCGAAGATCACCAATTGCAGGTCGACGCCGATCTGCGGCGCCGCCAGCCCGACACCGCCGACACTTTGCATGGTTTCGAACATGTCGGCGATCAGCGCTTTGAGTTCGTCGCTGCCGATCAATTCCGGCGCGACGGGCGGGGCGACGCGCAGCAGTCGCTCATCGCCCATTTTCAGAATGTTACGGATCATGATTCAGGCCGATGCTGTGGAACGAGAAGCCTATCCTCGCACAGCCCGATCAGGATTCGTCAGCTTTCATGTCCTCGGGCCGGGCGAGTGGTTTGGAATGGTCGCGGCCCAGCCCGGACACATGCTGCTTGGTGCTGGCCGGCTCTTCGCCGTCGCCCGCTTCCTTCTCGCCTTTTTCCTTGCCCTCGGCAGACATGTGCTCGATGACTGCATTCATTTCCGCGCCCAGCAGCAACACCGCGGCGGAAATATAGAAATACAGCAGCAGCACGATGATGGCCCCGATGCTGCCATACATCGCGTTGTAATCGGCGAACGTCTTCACGTAGTAGGCAAAGCCCAGCGATGCGAGGATCCAGACCACCACCGCCAGTACCGAGCCTGGGGTGATGAAGCGAAACTCTTGCTTCACGTCCGGCATGACGTAATACATCAGCGCCACCGCCACCATCAGCAGCAGAATGATCACCGGCCAGCGCAGGATGGTCCACAGCGTCACGATGAACTCTTCAAGCCCCACTCGCGCGGCAATCCAGGTCATGACTTGCGGGCCTAGCACCATCAGAGCGGCGGCGACCAGCAGCATGCCGGCGATGCCCACGGTGTAGAGCACCGAGAGCGGCAGGCGCTTCCAGATCGGGCGTCCTTCCACCACGTCGTAGGCGGCGTTCATGGCGCTCATCATCAGACGCACACCTGCCGAGGCGGTCCACAGTGCGATGAAAATACCGATGGACAGCAAGCCGCCCTTGGATTGTTGCAACTGGTCGATGACCGGGTTGACCTGTTCCAGCGCCTGGGGCGGCAGAACCAGCTCCGACTGCAGGCGCAGCCAGGAAAAGAAATCGGGGAGGTGCAGAAAACCGATCAGGGCGATCAGGAACAGCAGGAAGGGGAACAATGAAAACAGCATCTGGTAGGCCAGTGCCGAGGCATACGTGGACATCTCGTCATCGAGAAATTCGTTGACGGTCCTCACCATCACTTTGCCCAGTGGCAATTGACGCAATGTGGGAAAAATCATGGCGGCTCCTTTTCGCTCCGTAACTGCAAAACCCGGGTTCATTGAACCGGCCGTACCGTGTTCATCGCACTGCCGATGACCAACAGTCATTTACCGGTGGCAAATGGACTGGACGGGCCGTAAAAGGTTTCAGTCTCTAAAGCTTACAGCCCGGCGACCCCTGCACAGTAGAGCGGCCGCCGGCTGAACATCCTTGCCTCAATGCCGGTCGAGGCCCTGCATCAGGCTTTGTCGACGCCTTTCTTGATCGCGTCTTTCGCATCGCCTTTGGCTTGCTGGCCTTCACCCTTGATTTCCTGGGCTTTGCCTTCGCCTTTGAGGCGGGAATTGTCAGTCGCTTCGCCAACGCCCTGCTTGATGTTGCCTACCGCTTCGTTGGCTTTGCCTTTGATCTTATCGGTTGTGCTACTCATGAGAATTCTCCTGGGTCTGATGACCACGTGCACCGGCTCGTCGTAAGCCTGACATAGGGATGGACCCGACGGCTTCGCCAAGAGTTTCATGTTTTTTTCGCCGGGGCTTATCGTTCGTCCCCTCGGACAGCGCCCGCATGAGAGAATGCGCGACGCGCTCGTCAGGCAGCGCCCGACACGCTGAACACTCCGATTCTCAGGAACGCTATGAAACTCGATAAAAAGCTGGCCATCGCACGCAGAAACCAGGAACTGGGCGGTGCCGTGCTCGGCGTCAACAACACCCATTTCGCGGTGCTGGATACCAAACGCAATATCTGGTGGTTTGACCTGCCCGTCCCTCGTCTGCAAGTGGGCCAATACGAATGGATGCACCTGCTGCTGCACACTCCGGCCACCGACCAGTTGCTGCACCTGAAGGTCACGACCGTGTTCCTGCGCGACCACATCGAAGGCCTGGAAGTGCGCAATGCCGGCAAGCGTAAATCCACCGTCAGCCTGGAATTGAGCGCCGACAAGGATTCCTGGCTCAAGGACATGCGGCCCAAGGGCAGCAACCTGGGGTTTGCGGGGTTTGTGCAGAAGTAAGCCGGTTGTGCTTTGCCTTGCAGGAGCCAGCGGGCGGCGATCCGTCTTGCTGGCGAACAGGCCGGTACTGACACAACGTTGCTATCGTCGGTAACGACGTCATCGCGGGCAAGCGCGCTCCTTCGTGGCCACAAATCCATCGCGCCAAGACCGTTCCTCCATTCAGTCGCACTTTTGAAGATGTCCATGAGTCAGTGGTAGTTAGCAGCTATGGAGTCTTGTAAATGAACACTGATGGACCCTTCAAAATCGACGTGTGGAGCGACTACGTCTGTCCTTTCTGTTACTTGCAATTGTCGGTATTCGATCAGCTCAAGGAAACCTACGGACAGCGTGTCGAGTTCAACTGGCACGCCTTCGAACTGCGACCCGAACCATTCGCCCAGCTCGACCCCAACGCTGATTACCTGCGCGCCGCCTGGTCGCGCTCGGTGCTGCCGCTGGCGGACAAGCGCCATGTGGTCATGAAGATGCCGACGGTGCAGCCGCGCAGCCGCAAGGTGCTGGAGGCGGCGGCTTTCGCGCGCTCGGCGGGCTGCTTCGACGCGTTCAACCGGCAGGCGTTCAGAGCTTTTTTCGAGGAGGGCCAGGACATCGGCCAGACGCCGACGCTGATCCAGCTGGCCGGCACTACCGGTCTGGATTCCACTGAACTGGAACGTGCGTTGAGCGACAGCCTGTATGCCGAACAGGTCTCGGCCGATCAGCAACTGGCCGAACGTCTGGGATTGCGGGCGGTGCCGGTACTGCTGTTGCGGCAGGCCGAACAGCCGCTGGAACAGGCCAAGGTGTTCAATGGCACCTTACCGTTCGAACGCCTGCGCCAGGAAATCGAAAAACTGTCGCTCTGAAGCCCGAGGCGCGCATGGCCGCCTCGGGTCTTCAGATGACAGCGGTCAGACCAGTTCGATGCGGTCCGCGTGGATCACGATCCGGCCATCCTTGTACAGACCGCCGATCGCCTTCTTGAAGTTGCCTTTGCTGACGCCGAACAGACCGCTGATGACTTGCGGGTCGCTCTTGTCACTGACTGGCAAGGTACCGCCGTTGTCGCGCAGTTTGGCAAGGATCTTGGCGCTCAGGCTGCCGGCCGCTTCGACGCCCACCGGTTGCAGGCTCAAGGCGATGTTGCCGTCGGCACGGATCTCCTTGATGAAACCCTTTTCCTGTTTGCCCGGACGCAGAAACTTGAAGACCTCGTTCTTGTGAACCAGGCCCCAATGCTTGTTGTTGATGATCGCCTTGAAACCCATGTCGGTCGCTTCGGCCACCAGCAGGTCGACTTCCTGGCCCACTGTGTAGGTGGCGGGCGTCTTGTCCAGGTAACGATCCAGACGCGCCGTCGCGGTAATGCGGCGAGTGTGCTTGTCGAGGTAGACGTGGACCACGCAATAATCGCCGGCCTGCAGCGTACGCTTCTCTTCCGAGTACGGCAGCAGCAGGTCCTTGGGCAGGCCCCAGTCGAGGAACACGCCGATGCTGTTGACTTCCACCACCTTGAGGCTGGCGAACTCGCCGACCTGGACCTTGGGTTTCTCGGTCGTCGCCAGCAGCTTGTCTTCGCTGTCCAGATAGACGAAGACATTGAGCCAGTCTTCGTCTTCGGTAGGCACATCCTTGGGAATGTAACGATTGGGCAGCAGTATTTCGCCGTCCTGGGCGCCATCCAGATATAGCCCGAAATTTGTGTGCTTGACGATTTGCAAGCTGTTGTAGCGCCCGATTAAAGCCATTTCCAGATACCCTCTTTGCGTGGTCGGCATTCTACCCGACTTTGCGCCGGCGTTCGCGCAGCTTGGCCGACGGTGCGCTGCCTCCCGCTCGTCAGTTACCGAACGGCACCGACGACCATCGCCCGGCACCTGACGACCCCAGAACTTTCCAGACAAAACAAGTGTTTAGGGCCGGATTGGGCCCCGTGCAACCTTCAGGGCCGTGCGAGGTTCACGCTCGCGAATGCCATCTAACCAAGCGGCGCGCAAGGCTTTGCTGTACGATGGCTGGCCGTATTACGTCTATGAAGGTAAATGGCAGCCATGCGTATCAAAGCATCTCACTCCAAAGCGAAGCCAGCTCCAGCCGTTGAAACGAGCGACTCGATCAACGCACAGATTGCGGCTTTCCTGAAGTCCGGCGGTGAAATCCAGCAGATCGCCAAGGGCGTGAGCGGCCAGACCTTCACACCGTCCAAACAGATCAACCTGGGCAAGAAGTAACACCCGCCGCCTCTGTCGATCTCTATGCGCCCTGCGCCAGGGCGCTAGATTGACCGCCTCCCTGCTGGATATTCTTCCGGCCACGCTGCTACTCTCTCACCAGATACCAAGATCAGACCGGTAGGAAAACGCCCGGTATGTTGTCTCATTTGCGGAATGCACGAATGAAGAACTGGATGCTTTTCGGCGCACTGCTGTATCTGGGTGGATGTGCCTCGCAGCACTGCGACACCGAAGCGGCCGGCAGCGAGTGCCGGGCCGGGCATCTGCTGTATCAGAACGACATGCTGCAGGCCAAGCTGCTGGTCAGTCAGGCCGATCGTGAAAAATACGAACTGGCCCACGCCATGCTGCGCCGCTCTGCCGCCGACGACATATCGGGGGAAGCCGATTTCTACCAGGCAGTGCTGATGATCCGCGAACAGGGCGACCAGCAGCAGATCATCGATTTGCTGCGCAATGCCGCCAGCCATCGACACCCGTTGGCCATTGCCCTGCTGTCGCAACAACTGACCATCACCGACCCCAGCCAGGCCGAGCATTACCGCGCCGAGTACGCCAGTCTGGACGTCGCCAAGAGCGGCTACCCCTCGTTCGAACAGGCCCTGGTGGTGATCCGCAGCCTGATCATTCCGCCAACTGCGGCCACTGCGGCCAATTGACGCTGGCCGGATCGACGAACGGCACGCGCTTCGGCGCAATCGCCGTTATGCTTGCGAGGCTCTAGCTCGCGGCTTGTGTCGGGCTCCCATGCCGCTTTCGATACGCCATTCCTGACCACCACTCCTCGACACGCCAAGGAGTGAGCCATGCTCAGTATTCGCCTTCATGCGCTGACACTCAGCGCCCTGTTCGTTTGCCAACCCCTTTCTGCGCAGATCATGGAGCGGGAAATGGGCGATTTCGCCCTCAAACTGGGCACCACGCCAAGCCGGAGCATGGCGCAGGGCCTGGTCACGCCCACCGGCGGCTCGGGTTCTTTCCATGGCGGGCTGGACCTGACCCACGACAGCGGTTTCTATTTCGGCCAATGGTCCCCGAATCTGGGGGTCGCCGAGGGCAGCACGCTGGAAGTCGATTCGTACATGGGTTTCAAGAAGCCGTTCGATAACACCCTCGGCTACGAGCTGGGGATGATCCGCTACAGCTATCCCGACGTCGATCAAGTGGACAGCCACGAGTTCTATGCCGGCCTGCGCGTGCTGGGCAGCCGTGTGGGTGCGGCCTTCAGCAATGACGTCGGCCGTCGTGACAGCACGGTGTTCGTCGACCTGGGCGGCATCGAGCAACTGGGCCTTGGCGTGCGGATGCAGTACGCCAACCATCAGTTCGACACACCTCAAGCTGGCGGCAATGGCGCCCTGATCAGCGGCTTCAACGACTGGTCGCTGAACCTGACGCGGCCCTGGCTTGGGATCGACATGAACCTGATCTACAGCGATTCGAGCCTGAACGGCGGCGACTGCAACGTCTACAGCGGTCATAACGCCCGTTGCGAGCAGACTTTCACGCTCAAGGCCGTGCGCTCTTTCTTTTAGTGAACTGCAAGGCTGAACATTCCTCTACAGTACGTTGCCAGTACGTCAACGCGCCGAGGAGTGGTCATGCAGTTGCTGTTCAAAGCGTTCATCACAATGTCGTTGGCCGTGTGCGTGCTTGCCGGCTGTAGCCAGGTGGGCCTGGCCTACCGCAATCTGGATGTGATCATTCCGTGGACGCTCAGCGACTACCTGGACATGAATTCGGAGCAGAAGAGCTGGCTGGACGAGCGGCTCAAGCAGCACCTGAGCTGGCACTGCAGCACCCAGCTGCCGGGCTACCTGACCTGGCTCGACCGTCTGGAAGAGATGGTCAAGGCCGATCAGGTCAACTATGCAGGCCTGCAAGCCCGTACCGTCGAAGCCAAGGACGCCATCGGCCAGATTTCCCGGCAGATCACGCCGTCGGCTGTCGAGCTGTTATCGCGCTTCGATGACAGGCAAGTCGAGGAAATGCGCGCCGCCTTCGCCAAGGATCAGCGCAAGCGTGAGAACCGCTACGTCAACGAACCGCTGGAAAGACAGATTGCCGAACGTGCCGACCGCATGGACAAGCGTCTGAGCCCTTGGCTGGGCAAGCTCAATGCTGCGCAAAAGCAACGCATTCAAACCTGGTCGGCATCCCTTGGCGAACAGAACCGCGCCTGGGTCGAGAATCGCGTTCATTGGCAGGCGCTGTTCCTCAAGACCGTCGAGCAGCGTCAGGCGGCGGATTTTCCGCAGCGGATGGCCGCGCTTCTACAGGACCGCGAGACCTTCTGGACCGCCGAATATCGCCAGGCGTATGACAAGACCGAAAAGGCCGCCATCGCGCTGGTAGTGGATGTGTTTGCCTTGAGCACGCCGGATCAGCGCACCCGCCTGCTCGGCCGAATCGCCGACATGCGCAAGGACTTCACCGACCTCAACTGCCTCAAGGCCGCACGGTCGGGTACCTGAGCGCCGACCGCGACGCGGTGGCTCAGGCGACCTGAGCCTTGGAGGCCACTTCGTCGAAAGTCGCCGGATCCAGGGCATCGGCCTGCTCATCCAGGACCTGACGCGGGTGATCGTTGCCGGGAATGCTGCTGTCGATCATCGCCAGCAGGCTTGAGCCGCGAGGCGTCAATGCGAAGTTGGAACCGGTACCGCCCTCTTCCGTAGTGCGTGGCTCGATGTAGTGATGCTTGACCAGCAGCGCTTCCAGGTCGGCAGCCTGCTGCTTCAAATGATCCAGGTCGCCCACCGGCTCGCCTTCGGCCGCCTTGGCCGCCGCGTGTTCTTCAGCGTACTTGCGCGGGGCGAACGAAGTGCCGGCGCTGTTCTGCACTTCGTGAAGCAGACGTTCGATCAAGTCCCAGTCATAAGTCATTTTTATTAAACCTCCGTCCAGCATGGATGAAAGGCCCATGACATCCGCTCACGGGCATGCGACTCAAGAGTGTGACCTTGCCCGTGCGCCGCCGTTCAGCGACGACGCCGGGCGGCTGTGCTGAACTTTCGGCAGATTGGGCAGCTCAACCGCAGCAGCCATCACCGAAACCGAGGTTGCCATGAAGATCGCCGTCAGCTTCGCCATTGCCGCCGCCCTGCTGTGCACTTCGCCCGTATGGGCCTGTACGCCGGAGCAAGCCACCGCCAAGCGCGAGCAACTGGCAGAGAAGGTCAGAACCCTGACCCAGCAGAACCCGCAGAAAGCCAAAGAGATCAATCAGGAACTGGAGGACATGCATCTGGAGACAGCCGCCAAAGATCTGCCGGACAAATGCCAGCTGATCGATCAGCGGTTGAAGGAGCTGGATACGGCTGCGCAGAAGGCAGATGGGTGAACGGTCGTTTTCGCCAGCAAGACGGATCTTGCTGGCGAAAGAGCCATCGATACCAACAGGGGATACGCGTTTATTCGGCAGCAGGCGCCGGAGTGCTGCGTTTCTTCAGCGGGGCCATGCCGTCTTTGCTGACCAACGAATCGGCCTTGGGACGATTCACCGACTTGCGCTTGGTCGGGCCTTTGGCAGCGACTTTTTTCTTGTCGCCCTTGGCATCGGTCTTTTTCTTCTTCACGCCGACCGCCTTGCCCGAGGCCTTGACCTTTTTCGGTCCGCCGTAGGTGCCTTTCACTTCCTTGATGACGCGACGCTCGAACGCCTGCTTCAGGTAGCGCTCGATGCTGGACATCAGGTTCCAGTCGCCATGACAGATCAGCGAGATCGCCAGGCCTTCGCCGCCGGCGCGGCCGGTACGACCCACGCGGTGAACGTAGTCATCACCGCTGCGCGGCATGTCGAAGTTGATGACCAGGTCCAGGCCGTCAACGTCCAGACCGCGCGCCGCCACGTCGGTGGCAACCATGACCTTGGCGCCGCCTTGCTTGAGACGATCGATGGCCGCCTTGCGGTCCTTCTGGTCCTTGTCGCCGTGCAGCACGAATGCCTTGTATTCCAGCGCCACCAGACGACCATACAACCGGTCGGCCATGGCCTTGGTATTGGTGAAGATGATCGCCTTCTGATACTTCTCGTTGGCCAGCAACCAGTTCAGCACCTGCTCTTTATGAACGTTGTGGTCGGCGGTGATGATCTGGTGGCGAGTGCCGGAAGCCAGTTCGCTGACGTTGTTCAGCTGCAGGTGTTGCGGGTCCTTCAGAACTTTGCGGATCATTTCACGCAGGCCGGCGCCGCCGGTGGTGGCCGAGAACAGCATGGTCTGTTCGCGGTCGGCGCATTCGCCCGACAGACGCTCGACGTCTTCGGAGAAGCCCATGTCCAGCATACGGTCGGCTTCGTCCAGCACCAGCACTTCAACATGCTTGAGGTCCAGGTTGCCGGCGTTGAGGTGTTCCAGCAGGCGACCCGGTGTGCCGATCAGAATGTCCGGCACCTTGCGCAGCATCGCGGCCTGGACCTTGAAGTCCTCACCGCCGGTGATCAGGCCCGACTTGACGAACGTGAACTGCGAGAAGCGCTCGACTTCCTTCAGCGTCTGCTGTGCCAGCTCGCGGGTCGGCAGCAGGATCACGGCGCGGATATCGACGCGAACCGTGGCCGGGCCGATCAGGCGATTGAGGATCGGTAATACAAACGCGGCAGTCTTGCCGCTGCCGGTCTGAGCCGTCACCCGCAGGTCACGCCCTTGCAATGCCAAAGGAATGGCGGCGGCCTGGACAGGCGTAGGCTCGACAAATTTAAGCTCGGCCACGGCTTTCAGCAGGCGTTCATGCAGGGCGAATTCGGAAAACACGGGTGTTACCTCGACGAAAAACATAGATACAGCTGCATAGCCTAACGGTTTCGAGCGCCGGGGCCGAGTTTCTTTACCACTTGAAGCCTTTTTTTGTTACTCGATTTACCATCGCCGCCCCCAATCGGAGCAGGAATGCTCTAATCGCGCCCCCACTTTCTGCTCAGGGACTTGTCAGGTTCATGGATATCCAATCGCTTTGGCACCGCACCCAAGACTTCTGGGACCTGCTCGACCAGCATCCGCTGCTGCACGCCAGCCTTGCGCTGGTCCTGCTGCTCGGCACCGCGCTGGTCATCGGCCGCCTGTCGCGCTTTCTGATTCTGCATGGCATGAAGATGCTGGGCCGCCAGCCTGCATTGCATTGGCTCAACGACCTGCGCCATAACAAGGTCTTTCATCGACTGGCGCAGATGACGCCGTCCCTGGTGATTCAGTTCGGCCTGAACCTGATTCCGGAACTGAGCAAAGCCACCCAGACGGTGATCGGCAACATCGCCATGGCCTTCACCGTGCTGTTCATGACCCTGGCCATCGGCGCGCTGCTCAGCGCCCTGCTGGACATCTACGCCCGCACCACCCATGCCCGCACGCGCTCGATCAAGGGTTATGTGCAACTGGCGAAGATGATTCTCTACATCTTCGCCGCGATCATCATCGTCGCCACCCTGATCGACCGTTCGCCTTTGTTGCTGCTGTCGGGCCTGGGCGCGATGTCGGCTGTGATTCTGTTGGTCTACAAGGACACCCTGCTGTCGTTCGTCGCCAGCGTGCAACTGACCAGCAACGACATGCTGCGAGTCGGCGACTGGATCGAGATGCCGCAGGTAGGCGCCGACGGCGATGTGGTGGATATCACGCTGCACACGGTCAAGGTGCAGAACTTCGACAAGACCATTGTGTCGATCCCGACCTGGCGTTTGATGTCCGAGTCGTTCCGCAACTGGCGCGGCATGCAGCAGTCCGGCGGGCGACGCATCAAGCGCAGCCTGTTCATCGACGCCAGCGGCGTGCGTTTCGTGCGTGACGACGAAGAGCTGCGCCTGAGCCTACTGACCTGTCGGAGCGGACCCGCCGGAGTTCCGCTTCCCCGCGATGACGTCAGCCTGACGCAACATATGTGTTATCCAAAACGCCCCTGTCGCGGGCAAGCGCGCGCCTACAGCTGGCAGCGCGAGTGAACGACCATCCGTCGCACGGATGGCACCGCTGCGCCGTGCCATAGCCGAATCAAGGGAAGCCATAAAAGGAGTTTCATCATGAAATTGATTCGTCCTCATCAACTTGCCCTTGCCTTATGCCTCGGTGCGCTGGCGCCTGTAAGTTTTGCGGCCAGCGATAACAGCGGCGGTTCGGCCCTGCCTCCAGGCCAGGGCGCAGGCTCCACGGTCAGCCCGGGTGGGACGCAAGGCAGCGGGACCAACACCGGTACCAGCGGTTCAGGCAGTCCGAGCGCAGAGGGAGCCAGCGATGCAGGCAGCGCCGGGCCGGGTGGCGCCAGCGGTGCAGGTGGTTCCAGTAACGGTGGTGGCGGTGGCGCGAATGGCGGCACGGGTGGCGCGGGCAGTGGCGCCGGCGGTGCAGGCGGAGCGGCCGGCGGCGCAGGTGGTGGCGGCGGATCGGATGGCGGTGGCGGTTCGGGCGGCGGCAGCTGATCGACCTGGCGAACAAAAACGGCCCCCTTTTCGGGAGCCGTTTTTTTTTTTGCGCCGGGTTCAGCTCATCGCAAGGCGACAGCCTCGCGTCGGGCGCCCAGGCGACTGATCCATACCGACGCCACGATCACCCCGCCGCCGATCAGCAGCCGGGTGAAGTCTTCATGCTCGTTCCAGATCAACAGGTTGATCAGCAGGCCCAGCGGCACATGCAGGTTGTTCATGACCGCCAGCGTGCCGCCGTTGACCATGCATGCGCCCTTGTTCCACCAGTACATGCCGAGCGCCGTCGAGCACAGGCCAAGGAACAGCAGCACGCTCCATTGCAGGGAGTCCTGCGGTAGACGCTGGGCATTGCCGAACATCAGGAACGCCGGCAGCACGACGGCCAGGGCGCCGAGGTAGAAATAACCAAAGCGCCGATAATGCGGCAGGTCGCTGGGGTAGCGCGCCACCAGATGCTTGTACAGCACCTGCCCGGCGGCGTAGGTGAAGTTGGCCAGTTGCAGCAGCAGGAAGCCGCCAAGGAAATCGCCGTCCAGGCCGTCGTAACGAATCACGCCGGCGCCCAGCACGGCGACCAGCGCCGCCAGGAGTGCCCACGGGTTGAAACGCCGGTTCAGCGCATCTTCGATCAACGTCACATGCAGCGGCGTCAGGATGGTGAACAGCAACACTTCCGGCACCGTCAACACTCGGAAGCTCAGGTACAGGCACACGTAGGTGACGCCGAACTGCAAGGCGCCGATCAGCAGCATGCCGCGCATGAACCGCGGTTCGACCTGGCGCCAGCGGGTCAGCGGGATGAACACCAGCCCGGCCAGTACGACTCGGATCAATACCGCCAGGTAACTGTCGACGTGGCCGGCCAGATAGACACCGATCAGGCTGAAGGAAAACGCCTGGATCAGCGTCACGATAAGTAGATAGCCCATGCTTGCCCCTTTTTTGAAGGGCGCGACCATAGCGGGTCCGGCGGCGGCATGTCCATTCAAAATCAGTGGCGGATTGCCGCACAAGAAAAAACCCGATGAGCACCGACAAGCGGGATCGATCGGGTCATGCACTCAGGAGCGGGAAGTGCCAAGGGGAATGCAGTGGTGCCGGTCTCAGGCAACCTGTGCCAGCTGAGCACGGGCCTGGTTCAGGCCCTTCTCGACGAAGTCGCCGCCCATGTTCAGGCCTTCGGCATGAATGAAGTTCACGTCGTGGATGCCGACGAAGCCCAGCACCTGACGCAGGTACGGTTCCTGATGATCCATTGCGCTGCCGGTGTAGATGCCGCCGCGAGCGGTCAGGACGAAGGCGCGCTTGCCGACCAGCAGACCTTGCGGGCCGGTTTCGCCGTACTTGAAGGTCACGCCGGCCCGCAGCACGTGGTCCAGCCAGGCTTTGAGGGTGCTGGGGATGGCGAAGTTGTACATCGGCGCGGCCAGTACCACGACGTCGGCTGCGACCAGTTCATTGGTCAGCAGGTCGGAACGCTCCAGCGCGGCCTGTTCGGTTTCGCTACGCTGATCGGCAGGCTTCATCCAGCCGCCCAGCAGGGTCGAGTCCAGATGCGGCACAGGGTTGATAGCCAGGTCCCGCACGGTGATCTCGTCGGCAGGGTGCGCTGCTTTCCATTGGCTGATGAATTGCTGGGTCAGTTGACGTGAAACCGAATCCTGTTGGCGGGCGCTGCTTTCGATAACCAGTACGCGGGACATGTGTGATCTCCATCGAATGAGTGGGCTGAAGCGATGGAGTGGAGATTAATGACGAATGGATCGATAAAAAAGCGCAAAAATCTGCTTTCATCTATCTAATAATTTGTTTTATCCCAAGCGGCGTTCTACTCTCAGCGGGCTTCAAGCCGGTTCGCAACTGAGCTTGATACGCAGTTTGATGATGCTGCGATTGAATTTCGACGTGACATCGACACTTTCGCCCGCCGCCACCTGCACCCGACGGGTTCGTGGCGCCTCGGGTCCGTTGCGGAACACCACTGCACATCGTGCATCGACATCGCCGTAGTTGTTGACCGTGATGGACCCGATGTCGTGGAAAACGTCGTGGGCGTTGTAGTCGACCTTGACGCCGTCGAACTGTTTCTCCACTTCGATGGGGTAGGCCATTGCCCCCAGGGGCAGCAAGGCGAGCAACGCACAGCACAGGCGATTCATTCGGTAACTCCTGGACGACATGTCGGTTCAGGACAGTAAACAAGAAAGAAAAGAGGAAAGACACCATGAAAGCGCCCCGCGTGACCCTCGATCAATGGCGCACGCTGCAGGCTGTCGTCGATCACGGCGGCTTCGCCCAGGCCGCCGAGGCTTTGCATCGCTCTCAGTCGTCGGTCAGCTACACCGTGGCTCGCATGCAGGATCAGCTCGGCGTGCCGCTGTTGCGCATCGACGGCCGCAAAGCCGTGCTGACTGAAGCCGGCGGCGTGCTGCTGCGGCGCTCACGGATGCTGGTCAAGCAGGCCAGCCAGCTTGAAGACCTGGCCCACCACATGGAACAGGGCTGGGAAGCCGAGGTGCGCCTGGTGGTGGACGCGGCCTACCCCACCGCTCGGCTGGTGCGCGCACTGACCGCGTTCATGCCCCAGAGCCGGGGCTGTCGCGTGCGATTGCGCGAAGAAGTGTTGTCCGGGGTCGAGGAAGTGTTGCTCGAAGGCGTGGCGGATCTGGCAATCAGCGGCTTCAGCATACCCGGTTACCTGGGCACCGAGATGAGCACCGTGGAATTCGTGGCCGTGGCGCACCCCGAACACGCGCTGCACCAGGCCAACCGCGAGCTGAACTTCCAGGACCTGGAAAGCCAGTTGCAGGTGGTCATTCGCGATTCGGGCCGGCAGCAGCCGCGGGATGTGGGCTGGCTGGGTGCCGAGCAGCGCTGGACGGTCGGCAGCCTGGGCACCGCCACCACCTTTGTCAGTAACGGACTGGGCTTCGCCTGGCTGCCGCGCCACATGATCGAGCGTGAACTCAAGGAAGGCGTGCTCAAGGTCCTGCCGCTGGACAAGGGTGGCAGTCGCAACCCGGCGTTCTATCTTTATTCCAGCAAGGACAAACCCCTTGGCCCGGCCACGCAGATTCTGGTCGAGCTGATCCGTACGTTCGACACAGCGTGCCTCACGGCAGCCTTCGCGGCACCTCAACAAGCCTGACAGGAGTGGGCCAATGGCATTCTTCGAGCATGACGACTGTTCACTGCACTATGAAGAATACGGGCACGGCGAGCCGGTGCTGTTGTTGCACGGGCTGGGTTCCAGTTGCCTGGACTGGGAATACCAGATTCCGGCGCTGTCGGCCCATTATCGGGTCATCGCCATGGACATGCGTGGCCACGGTCGCTCCGACAAGCCCCGGGAACGCTACACCATTGCCGGCTTCAGCGCCGACGTCGAAGCGCTGATCGAGCATCTGCGCCTGGGTCCGGTTCACGTGATCGGCCTGTCGATGGGCGGCATGATCGGTTTTCAGCTGGCGGTCGACCAGCCGCAGCTGCTCAAGAGCCTGTGCATCGTCAACAGCGCGCCGCAGGTCAAGGTGCGCGGCGTCAGCGACTTCCTGCTGCTGGCCCGACGCTGGACATTGGCGCGCTTTCTCAGCATGCGCACCGTAGGCGTCGCGCTGGGCAAGATGCTGTTTCCCAAGCCGGAACAGGCCGACCTGCGGCGCAAGGTCACCGAACGCTGGTCAAAGAACGACAAGCGCGCCTACCTGGCGAGCATGGATGCGATCATCGGCTGGGGCGTGCTGCACAAGGTGTCGCGCATCACCTGCCCGACGCTGATCGTCGCCGCCGACCACGACTACACCCCCGTGGCGCTCAAGCAAGCCTACGTCAAGCTGCTGCGCAATGGGCGGCTGGTGGTGGTAAAGGACTCGCGGCATGCCACGCCGCTGGATCAGCCTGAGGAGTTCAATCGCATTGTGCTTGAATTCATATCGACGGCGGCGGTCTGAACCCCGCGTGCAGTCTGTTTTTCATGTTGTATGGGCACGGCTCGATCACGCTGGGCAAAGAATGCCAAACGTGGTTTGCTTGCCGGTCATAGTCGATACCACCACCGAAGGACTTGATGCCTCATGTTGAAAAAAGTCGCCCTCGCCGCCTGTTCCGTATTGTTCGCCGCCAACCTGATGGCTGCGCCGGAAAAGGCCACCCATGTGTTGATCAACACCAGCTTCGGCGAAATCGAGCTGGAACTGGCTGACACCAAGGCGCCGGTCAGCACCCAGAACTTTCTGGGCTATGTCGACAGCGGTTTCTACAACAACACCATCTTTCACCGCGTGATTCCGGGCTTCATGGTCCAGGGTGGCGGCTTCACTCAGTACATGATGCAGAAGCCGACCAAGGACCCGATCAAGAACGAAGCGCAAAACGGTCTGCACAACGTGCGTGGCACCATCGCCATGGCCCGGACGTCCGACGTCAACTCGGCCACCAGCCAGTTCTTCATCAACACCAATGACAACGCCATGCTCGACAACGGCGTGCGTGACTACGGTTACGCGGTGTTCGGCAAGGTGGTCAAGGGCATGGACGTGGTAGACCAGATCGTCAACGCCCAGACCACCACGCAAAAAGGCATGCAGAACGTGCCTGTCGACCCGATCCTGATCAAGTCGGCCAAGCGCGTCGACTGATCGAGTCAGCAGGGCGCATGAAGCCTGGCGGTTTCATGCGCCCTGTTCGGGAGAGCCTCACCCATCAAGGAGAGCCCGCTGCCGTGGGCGTCACAGCCAATGCTTTATCGTCGTTTTGAACAGCTGATTGATACTTTCCGAGACGCTCCTACCGCCTCCCCGCCCAACACCGTTTTCGCGTTCTATCTCTACTACCTGCGTCAGGTGTGGCCAAGTTTCACCGCCCTGTTGGTGGTGGGCCTGATCGCCTCGCTGATCGAAGTAGCGCTGTTCAGTTACCTGAGCCGCATCATCGACCTGACCCAGACCACACCGGCCAAGGATTTCTTCAGCGTCCACGCCAGCGAACTGATCTGGATGGTGGTCGTGACTGTGGTTCTGCGGCCGATTTTCGTCGGCCTGCATGACCTGCTCGTGCATCAGACCATCAGCCCCGGCATGACCAACCTGATCCGCTGGCAGAACCACAACTACGTGCTCAAGCAGAGCATCAATTTCTTCCAGAACGACTTCGCCGGCCGCATTGCCCAGCGCATCATGCAGACCGGCAACTCGCTGCGCGACTCCGCCGTACAAGCGGTGGACGCGCTGTGGCACGTGCTGATCTATTCGATAAGCGCCATGGTGCTGTTCGCCGAGGCGGACTGGCGGCTGATGATCCCGCTGGGGGTGTGGATCATTGCCTACATCCTGTCGCTGATGTATTTCGTGCCCAGGGTCAAGCAGCGCTCGGTGGTCTCATCCGATGCCCGCTCCAAACTGATGGGCCGCATCGTCGACGGCTACACCAACATCACCACCCTCAAGCTGTTCGCCCACACCGACTACGAGCAGAAATATGCTCGGGAAGCCATGCACGACAGCACCGTGAAAAGCCAGCTGGCCGGCCGCGTCGTGACTTCCATGGATACGGTGATCACCTCCATGAACGGCGTGCTGATCGTCAGCACCACGGGCCTGGCGTTGTGGCTGTGGACCGAATCGATGATTTCGCTGGGTGCCATCGCCCTGGCGACCGGCCTGGTGGTGCGCATCGTCAACATGTCCGGCTGGATCATGTGGGTGGTCAACGGCATATTCGAGAACATCGGCACGGTCCAGGACGGCCTGGAAAGCATTGCCCAGCCGGTCAGCATCACCGACAGACCGGCGGCGCCAAACCTGATCATCGACAAGGGCGGCGTGCGCTTCGACGGCGTGGATTTCGGCTATGGCAGCGGCGGCGGGATCATCCACAACCTGAACCTGGATATCAAACCGGGCGAGAAGATCGGCCTGATTGGGCCGTCGGGCGCGGGCAAATCCACGTTGGTGAACTTGCTGCTGCGCATGTACGACGTGCAGGCCGGGCGAATTCTCATCGATGGGCAGGACATTGCCGAAGTGACCCAGGAAAGCCTGCGCGCCCAGATCGGCATGATCACTCAGGACACCTCGCTGCTGCATCGCTCGATCCGCGACAACCTGTTGTACGGCAATCCAGACGCCACCGACGAGCAGCTCTGGGATTCGGTGCGCAAGGCGCGGGCCGATGAGTTCATTCCGTTGCTGTCGGACTCCGAAGGCCGCACCGGTTTCGATGCTCATGTCGGCGAGCGCGGCGTGAAGCTGTCCGGCGGCCAGCGCCAGCGCATCGCGATCACTCGGGTGCTGCTCAAGGACGCGCCGATTCTGATCATGGACGAAGCCACTTCGGCACTGGATTCGGAGGTCGAGGCAGCGATTCAGGAAAGCCTGGAGACCCTGATGCAAGGCAAGACCGTCATCGCCATCGCCCACCGGCTTTCGACCATCGCCCGGATGGACCGCCTGGTCGTCCTGGAAAAAGGCCGCATCGCGGAAATGGGCAGCCATGCCGAACTGCTGGCCCATGGTGGGTTGTATGCGCGGCTGTGGCAGCATCAGACGGGTGGGTTTGTCGGGGTGGATTGAGGAACCAATACCCCTGGGAGCAGATTAGTATGTGGGAGCGGACCGCTCCCACGGCTCGGTTTCGTCACCCCTGCCGATACGGCAACGCCCCCCGCGCCTCTTCGGCATACGCCAACACGCCGACGCGTTCCTGCTCCAGAAAATCACTCACCGCATCTTTCAGACCCGGATGCGTCAGGTAATGCCATGACCGGGTGATCTGCGGTTCAAAGCCACGGATCAGCTTGTGCTCGCCCTGGGCGCCGGCGTCGAAGCGTTGCAGGCCGTTGGCAATGGCGTAATCCATGCCCTGATAGAAACAGGTCTCGAAATGCAGCCGGTCGAACTCGGCAAGGCAGCCCCAGTACCGCCCGTAGAAACTATCGCCGCCGATCAGGCTGAAGGCCATCGCCACCGGACGCGTGCCCTGACGAGCCAGCACCACGCGAATGGATTCGGGCATGCGCTCGGCCAGCAGGCTGAAGAATTCCCGCGTCAGGTACGGCGCCTGACCACGCACCTCGTAGGTGTTCGAATAGCAGGCATATACAAAGTCCCACAACACCTCGTTCATCTGCTGACCTTCCAGCCACTCGAACTCGAAGCCTTGGCCTGCCACTTGCTCGCGCTCCTTGCGCATCTGCTTGCGTTTGCGCGAACTCAAGACGTCGAGAAAGTCCTGAAAATCCCGGTAACCCCGGTTATGCCAATGAAACTGGCAACCGATGCGTGGCAACCAACCCGGCTGTTCGGCCAGCAGCGCATCGGCAGCCGGATCGGTGAAGTTCACATGAGCACTGGACAGCCCTTCGCTGTGCAGATACCCCGGCAACCCTTGCAGCAGTTGCACGCCGCCCTCGGCCGTCGCACACAGCACGCGCGAGCCGCTGACCGGGCTGAACGGCACCGCCACCAGCAGCTTGGGGTAGTAGGCGATGCCGGCACGACGGCAAGCATCGGCCCAGCCGTGATCGAACACGTACTCGCCATAAGAGTGCCATTTACGATACGCCGGCAAGGCCGCGACCAGTCGATCGTCTTCATAGCTGAGCACATGCTCGGCCCGCCAGCCGGACCGCGGCCCAAGGCTGCCGCTGTCTTCCAGCGCGCTGAGAAAAGCGTGGCGCAGAAAAGGCTGGGCATCGGTCACCAGGGCGTCCCACTGGGCGCCCGGAACGCTGCTCAAGCGGTCGACGATCTGCACGGACATATGTTTCCCCAAGTAGGCAAGCGGTGCGCCGAGTATTACTCATCGACGCACATTGTTCACGCCCCGGCGAATACAACCGCTCTAGATCAAGGGTTCCCGGGAAAACGCATTGTCATCGACATGACACTACTTTGCCACTTCCCTGTCATGACCGGCCGCAATACTGGCGCCTGTTTTGAACCAGGGGCCTTTGGTCCTTGATGGGGTGTCCCGATGAGGGACAAATCTGCCGGGTGGCGAAAACCACCTGCTTATGTAGTGGAGATTGATATGCGTCCTGTCTATACCCGTACTGCGGCTGCCGTTCTTGGTGGCCTGGCTCTGGCCATGAGTCTTCCGGCCAGCGCCGCAGTAGACGCAAAACTGCTTGAGATGCTGCGCGCCAACGGTTCCATCAACCAGGCCCAGTACGCTGAACTGCAAACCGAGCTGGCGAAAGATCAGCAGGCTGCCGCAGCCGCACAAACAGCCAAATCCCAGACCATGAGCGACTTCGAGAAGAAAATCGCCTGGGCCGCCAAGACCCAGATCAAAGGCGACATTCGCCTGCGTCAGGAAAACGTCAACGTCGAGGGCGAATCGGCCGACGGCGGTATCGACAAAAACCGTCAGCGCATCCGTGCGCGTATCGGTGCCTACACCGAGATCAACCCACAGGTAGACGCAGGCATCCGTATCGCCTCCGGCGGCGGTGCAGATTCCCGCTCCACCAACCAGGACCTGGACGGTCGCTTCGAGAAGAAGCAACTGTGGCTGGACCTGGGTTACATCGACTACCACCCGGACGCGGTCAAGAACCTGCACATCATCGGCGGCAAGATGAACCAGCCGTGGACCAGCATGGGCGACATGATCTGGGACAGCGATATCAACCCCGAAGGTCTGGCTCTGACCTACAAACTGCCGCTGGCAGGCAAGACCGAACTGTTCGGTAGCGCCGGCTACTACACCCTTGAGGATAACGTCGACGGTGACGGCGTTCAGTTCAAGAACGACCTGCGCATGTACGCAGGCCAGCTGGGCGCCAAGATCGCCGCAACCGACAACCTGAGCCTGACCGTCGGCGGTAGCGTGTATGGCTTCGACGGCGATTCGGACGGCCAACTGGTGGCGACCACAACCGGTGCCGTGGCTAACCGCGCGTCGGGTGGCAACACGCCTGGCGGCGAATTCCGTCTGTATGAAGGTTTCGGTCAACTGGACATCAGTGGCCTGCCGTTGCCGCTGTCTGTCTATGGCCAGTACGTGGTCAACGACGAAGCCATCGACGACCAGGACACTGCCTGGCTGGCCGGTTTCAAGACCAAGGTCTGGGAGTTGAAGTTCGACTACAACTATCGCGACGTGCAGCGTAACGCAGTGGTTGCAGGCTTCGCCGACTCCGACTTCGCCCTGGGCAAAACCGGTTCACGCGGCCACAAGTTCAAGGTCGGCTACGACATCGACAAGAACTTCTCGATTGGCGCGGCCTACCTGATGGCAACGTCGGACTACGTGACCAGCAGCCGCCGTGACGCAGATGCCGACATCCTGCAAGTGGATGCCGAAGTGAAATTCTAAGCCACACCGCCGCAAGGCACTCAAGCTCGGCGTTGGCCTGTCGGATCCCCATCATCCGTTCGACAGGCTGGCGCCGGGCTTTTTTGTGTCGTAAGGCTCTGTAGGAGCGCCGCCCGGGCCTCTCCCACAAAATCAGCTGCTACACGTCTTCAACGCTTGCGCAAAATCACGCTGCCAATCGAATACCCCGCCCCGAACGAACTCAGCACGCCCAACGCGCCGCTGGGCAAATCGTCCTGATAGCTGTGAAACGCGATCACCGATCCGGCCGAGCTGGTATTGGCATAGGTATCGAGAATCACCGGCGCTTCCTCGACCGTCGCCTCGCGACCCAGCAGCTTCTTGACGATCAGGTGGTTCATGCTCAGGTTAGCCTGATGCAGCCAGAATCGTTGCACGTCGCTGACGTTCAAGCCGGCTTCCTGCAGATGCGCGGCGATCAGTTCCGCCACCATCGGGCACACTTCCCGGAACACCTTGCGGCCTTCCTGCACGAAGAGTTTGTCCGGCGCGTCCTGGCCGTCGTCTGAGGTGCGATTGAGGAACCCGAAGTTGTTACGGATGTTGTTGGAGAACTGAGTCAGCAGCTTGGTGCCCAGCACATCGAACTGCTGCGCGGAGGTCGCCAGGTCGGCGCGTTCCACCACCACCGCCGTTGCGCCGTCGCCGAAGATGAAGTGGCTGTCGCGGTCGCGGAAGTTCAGGTGCGCGGTGCAGATCTCAGGGCTGATGACCAGAATCGCCCGCGCCTGCCCCAGCTGAACGCTGTTGCACGCCGCCTGAATGCCGAAGGTCGCCGACGAGCAGGCCACGTTCATGTCAAAGCCATACCCCTGCACACCGAGCGCCGCCTGGATCTCGATGGAAATCGCCGGGTACGCGCGTTGCAGGTTGGAGCAGGCAACGATCACACCGTCGATATCCGCCGCCGTCCTGCCGGCGCGCTCCAGCGCCTGATGCGCGGCCGCCACGCCCATCTCGCAGAGAATGGACCACTGGTCATTGGTGCGCTCGGGAAGATTGGGCTTCATGCGTTGCGGATCGAGGATACCGGCCTTGTCCATCACAAAGCGGCTCTTGATGCCCGATGCCTTTTCGATGAAAGCCGCGCTGGACTCGCTGAGCGCCTCGACTTCGCCGCGCTCGATGGCGGCGGCGTGTTCATCGTTGAAGCGAGCCACGTAGCTATTGAAAGACTGCACCAGCTCTTCGTTGGAAATGCTGTTGGCCGGGGTAAACAAGCCTGTGCCGCTGATGACGACGTTGTGCACGGTCGTTCCTCTCTTATTGATCGTTGCAGGTAAAGACCTGTCCTGACACGGTACATGGCGAGCAGATCAATCTGGAACCAAGGTACCAATACGCAGGTGAAAACGGCCCGTATGGGTGAAGCCAAGCCCTTGTGACATTTGTTTATGCAGACGCGAAGTGTGCCATATCGCCCTGTTTTAGCGCCATCGAGCCGCCCGATACGCTCGGCTGAATCGGCGCGGGTGCCGGCCGCCCCGACCGGACACGCTGACCGCACCTCGGCACCGGTTGCAAAACCACTGCGCAGACGTGTCCGATGCCTGCGTGTGACGCATGACGCCGTTCACTGCAGCCTAGGCGTCAACCTTCGACCAGCCCCCATTGTTTGCCCAGCCGCTTGTCGGACACCGGCATGCGAGTGCCCAACTGCTGGGCGAACAGCGACACGCGGTATTCCTCAAGCCACCAGCGATAGGTCGCCAGTTCCGGGTCACGCTTGCCTTCTTGCGCGTGCTTGTCGGCCCGCGCCTGATATTGCGCCCACAGCCCGCTCAACTCGATGCTCCAGACGCGATCCTTCTGCATCTGGCCCGGCAGTTTCTCCAGGCGCATTTCGATGGAGCGCAGATAGCGCGGCAACTCCTTGAGCCACTGCGCCGGTGTTTCGCGAACGAAGCCTGGGTACACCAGTTTGCCCAACTGCGCCTTGATGTCGTTCAACGCCACGGCTTGAGCCAGGTCGATCTTGCCCTTGAAGCGCTTTTGCAGGCCATGCCACAGCTTGAGGATTTCCAAGGTCAGCTTCGCCAGACGTTCGGCATGCTCGGCCCAGTCGCCGCGCTTGCGCTCGGCCAGAGACAGCAGACCGGCACCGTCGCGTGGCAGCGGGTCTTCGCCTTCCAGTACGCAACTGTCGAGACTGGCCAGCAGAATGTCTTCGACCAGCGCATCGATACGTCCCAGTTCGCGGTACAGCAACGCCAGCTCGGTTTGCCCCGGCAGCTTGTTGCGCAGGAACTTGGCCGGTTCAGCCAGCTGCTGCAGCAACAGGCGCTGCAAGGCGCGGCGATGCTGGTATTCGGCTTCGGCCTGGGTCGAGAAGCGCCCTTCCTTGACCACACCGCCCTCTTCCACCAATGCCGGGTAAACGGTCATGGAAAGCCCGGCGATGTTCTGTTGGGTCTTTTGCGCTACCGGGGAAAACTCCCTGGCTTGCACCGGCTGCTGGCTTTTCGCGGTCTGCGGCACGGCCAATGCCGCCTGGCTGGCTTCGGCAAAACGGGCAGTCAGCTCGTCCAGCTCTCGGCCTTCACCGAGGAACTTGCCGCTGCCATCGACAATTTCCAGGTTCATTTTCAGATGGCTTTCGACCTGCCGTGCCGCTTCGGTCCAGGCTTCATCCGAAACCCGAACGCCGGTCATGCGCAGCAGTTCGCGTCCCAAGGCATGCGGCAGGGAGCCATCGCCAAAAGTCATGCGCTGCAATGCTGCCCGGACGAAATCCGGCACCGGCACGAAATTCTTGCGGATCGCCTTGGGCAGATTACGCACCAGCGCAATGCATTTGGCTTCGATCAGCCCCGGCACCAGCCACTCCAGGCGCTCGGCCGGCAGCGACAACAGCAACGGCGCAGGCACCCGCAAGGTCACGCCGTCGCGGGGGTGATTGGGCTCGAAGTGATAGGTCAACGCCAGGCTCAGATCACCCAGGCGCAGCGTGTCGGGGTACTGCGCGGCCGTGACTTCGCTGGCTTCCCGCGCCAGCACGTCCTCTTCGCGCATGATCAGCAGTTGCGGGTTCTTCTGGCTTTCGGTCTTGTACCAGCTGTCGAAGGTCGCGGTCTGGTGAATATGCTCGGGAATGCGTGCTTCATAGAAGCTGTACAGCGTGTCTTCGTCGGCCAGGATGTCAC
Organism: Pseudomonas sp. v388; assembly: GCF_003935425.1. GTDB lineage: Bacteria > Pseudomonadota > Gammaproteobacteria > Pseudomonadales > Pseudomonadaceae > Aquipseudomonas. Next base: position 243,229 of record NZ_RHQN01000005.1, on the reverse strand, counting down.
GCCGACGGGCCTTGGCTTCCAGTTCGTCCAGTTGCTCCAGCAGCCGAGTATTGGCGCTCAGGCACTTGGCCCGCGAGAGGATATCGCCTCGCACCAGCCCTTCGCGGATGAACAGTTCGCGGGACACCACCGGGTCGATCGGGCCGAAATGCACCGGCCGACGGCCGACCACGATCAGCCCGAACAAGGTGATCTGCTCGAACGCCACGACCTGACCGCGCTTCTTTTCCCAATGGGGTTCGAAGTGGTTTTTCTTGATCAGGTGCCCGGCCAGCGGCTCGATCCAGTCGGCATCGATCTTGGCGACCATGCGCGCATACAGTTTGGTGGTTTCCACCAGCTCGGCGGTCATCAGCCATTGCGGGCGTTTCTTGCCCAGCCCGGACGATGGATGAATCCAGAAACGTCGCTGCCGCGCGCCCAGGTAATCGCCCTCGTCGGTTTTCTGGCCGATCTGGCTCAGCAGGCCGGACAGAATGGCCTTGTGGAATTTGGGGTAGTCCGCCGGTTCCTTGTTCACCGTCAATTGCAGGTCGCGGCAGATCAGCGCCAGCTGACGGTGGGAATCGCGCCATTCGCGCAGCCGCAGGTAATTGAGGAAGTTGCGGCGACACCAGTTGCGCAGCGGGCTGGCGGTCAGCGCCTGGCGCTGCTCCTCGAAGCCGCGCCACAGATTGACCAGCCCGGCGAAATCCGAGTCGGCATCCTTCCATTGCGCGTGGGCCTGATCGGCGGCCTGCTGACGTTCCGGCGGCCGTTCGCGCACGTCCTGCACGGACATGGCGCTGGCGACAATCAGCACTTCCTGAAGACTGCCCTGCTTCGCGGCTTCCAACAGCATACGGCCCATGCGCGGGTCCACCGGCAGGCGCGCCAGCTGGCGACCCAGCGGCGTGAGCTGGTTCTCACGATTGACCGCCGAAAGCTCCTGCAACAGGTTGAAGCCGTCGCTGATGGCCTTGCCGTCCGGCGGCTCGATGAACGGGAAGTCGGTGATTTCACCCAGGCGCAGATGCAGCATCTGCAGGATCACCGCCGCCAGGTTGGTGCGCAGGATCTCGGGATCAGTGAATTCCGGGCGTGCGAGGAAATCCTCTTCGCTGTACAAGCGCACGCACAAGCCCGGCTCGACCCGGCCGCAACGGCCTTTTCGCTGATTGGCGCTGGCTTGGGAAATGGCTTCGATGGGCAGGCGCTGAACCTTGGCACGGTAGCTGTAGCGGCTGATGCGCGCGGTGCCGGTATCGATGACGTAGCGGATGCCCGGCACGGTCAGCGAGGTTTCGGCGACGTTGGTCGCCAGCACCACGCGGCGGCCCGGGTGCGACTGGAAAATCCGCTGTTGCTCGGCCGGCGACAGCCTGGCGTACAGCGGCAGAATTTCCGTGTGCTTGAGTTGTGCCTTGCGCAGCATTTCCGCGGCATCACGGATTTCCCGCTCGCCGGGCAGGAACACCAGCACATCGCCCGGCGACTTGCGCTCGCTGCGCTCCATGGCCGCCAGCTCGTCCAACGTGGCGAGGATCGCCTGATCCACGGTCAGGTCGTCTTCGACACTGTTGCCGTCCTCGTCCTGCTCACTGGTCAGCGGTCGATACCAGGTTTCCACCGGAAAGGTACGGCCTGAGACTTCGATGATCGGCGCGTCGTTGAAATGCTCGGAGAAACGCTGCAGGTCGATGGTTGCCGAAGTGATGATGACTTTCAGATCCGGACGACGCGGCAACAGGGTCTTGAGGTAGCCGAGCAGGAAGTCGATGTTCAGGCTGCGTTCGTGAGCTTCGTCGACGATGATCGTGTCGTAGCGTTCCAGAAAACGGTCGTGCTGGGTTTCGGCCAGCAGAATGCCGTCGGTCATCAGCTTGATCAGGGTGTTGCTGTCGCTCTGGTCTTCGAAACGCACCTGATAGCCGACCAGCGCACCCAGCGGCGTGGCGAGTTCTTCGGCGACCCGGCTGGCGACGCTGCGTGCCGCGATTCGGCGTGGCTGGGTATGACCGATCAGGCCGTGCTGGCCGCGGCCGATTTCCAGGCAGATCTTGGGCAGCTGCGTGGTTTTGCCCGAACCGGTCTCACCGGCGATCACCAGCACCTGATGCTTGAGCAGCGCGTCCTTGATCTCGTCGCGCTTGGCGGCGATGGGCAGGTTGTCGTCGTAGCGCACTGTCGGCACGCTGTCGCGCCGGGCCACGACCTGCGCGCACGACGCCTGCACCCGCGCCACCCACTGCGCCAGCTTTGCCTCGTCGGGCTTCTTGCGCAGCTCGTGCAACTGACGACGCAGCCGATGCCGGTCGCTGATCATCGCGTGGTCGAGGTTCTTCAGGAGTTGTTCGATGGAAGGCGAGTCGTCGGTCATCAGGGCGCGTAAAGTCTTTATGAATGGCAAGCGCGGATTGTCGCAGATTGCGGGTACGACGACGACCCGTCAGGTTGGTTCCGCCCCCACCGATTCAGCTACAGATTTGGAGCGCGCGTCCGGTCTGTGGGAGGGAGCCAACTGTTTTAACTTCCCACCCGAGTAACGGTTGCCGGACTTTGTGGGAGGGAGCGGGCGGCGATCCGTCTTGCTCGCGACTGCGACATACCTGCTCGTGCATCAGTGAATGACACACTGCAGTCGCCAGCAAGACGGATCGCCGCCCGCTCCCTCCCACAAGTCCATCGCAAGACAGTTGCTACAGGAACAGCGCAGCCCGCGACAATCCTCAGGCCGGTTGCGTTTGCTTGAGCTTTTTCAGCTCTTCATCACGCAACTCGCGACGCAGGATCTTGCCGACGTTGGTGGTCGGCAATACGTCGCGGAACTCAACGCTGCGCGGCACCTTGTAGCCGGTCAGGTTGGCGCGCATGTGTTCCATCACCTGTTCCTTGGTCAGGGTGACGCCGGGCTTGGGCACTACGAAAATCTTGATCGCCTCGCCCGACTTTTCGTCCGGCACCCCGATGGCCGCGCATTGCAGCACGCCCGGCAGGGTTGCCAGCACGTCTTCCAGCTCGTTGGGGTACACGTTGAAGCCGGAAATCAGGATCATGTCCTTCTTGCGGTCGACAATGCGCATGTAGCCATCGGGCTGGATCACCGCGATGTCGCCGGTCTTGAGCCAGCCGTCGGCGTCCAGAATCTCGTCGGTGGCGTCCTGGCGTTCCCAGTAGCCTTTCATGACCTGCGGGCCCTTGATGCACAGCTCGCCCACTTCGCCGAACGCCAGCTCCTGGCCAGCATCATTGATGACCTTGCACAGGGTCGAAGGCACGGGAATGCCGATGGTGCCCATCTGCACTTTCTGGGTCGGGTTGACCGTCGCCACCGGGCTGGTTTCGGTCATGCCGTAGCCTTCGCAGATCGCGCAGCCGGTCACCTGCTTCCAACGCTCGGCGGCCGCCTGTTGCAGCGCCATGCCGCCGGACAGGGTTACCTTGAGGGCCGAGAAGTCCAGGTTGCGGAATGCCTCGTTGTTGCACAGGGCCACGAACAGCGTGTTGAGGCCGACGAAACCGCTGAACTTCCACTTCGACAGTTCCTTGACCATCGCCGGCAGGTCGCGCGGGTTGCTGATCAGGATGTTGTGGTTGCCGATCAGCATCATCGCCATGCAATGAAAGGTGAAGGCATAGATGTGGTACAGCGGCAGCGGCGTGATCAGGATCTCGCAGCCTTCGTTGAGGTTGGAGCCCATCAGTGCCTTGCATTGCAGCATATTGGCGATGAGGTTGCGGTGGGTCAGCATGGCGCCCTTGGCCACGCCCGTGGTGCCGCCGGTGTATTGCAGCACCGCGACATCCCCGGCGGCCGGCGAAACCTCGGCAACCGGCCGGCCACGGCCTTTGGCGATGACATCGTTGAAACGCAAAGCCTGCGGCAGGTGATAGGCCGGAACCATCTTCTTGACGTACTTGATGACGCTGTTGATCAACAGGCGCTTGAGCGGCGGCAGCAGGTCGGCCACCTCAGTGACGATGACATGCTTGACCTGGGTCTTGGGCACCACCTTTTCAGCCAGGTGCGCCATGTTCGCCAGGCAGACCAGCGCCTTGGCGCCCGAATCATTGAATTGGTGTTCCATTTCCCGCGCGGTGTACAGCGGGTTGGTGTTGACCACGATCAGGCCGGCACGGATGGCACCGAACACGGCCACCGGGTACTGCAGGACATTGGGCAGCTGCACGGCGATCCGGTCGCCGGGCTGCAGGTCGGTGTGCTGCTGGATCCAGGCGGCGAACGCGCCGGACAGTTCGTGCAGCTGGCCGTAGGTCAGGGTCTTGCCCAGGTTGCTGAACGCGGGCTTGTTGGCGAATCGCTGGCAGGACTGCTTCAAGACCGCCTGGACGTTGGGATACTCGTCGGGGTCGATATCGGCCGAGATACCGGATGGGTACTTATCCTTCCAGAAGTTTTCGATCATGCAAGCCGGCTCCGTAGCGACAGCGAATTCTTCACACCGCTGTAGGCGATGAATTTCTTGTGTTTTTGGATTGTGCAGCAGAAGCGCCTGTACTTGACGACAGGTCGAAAAGCGCGCCGAGAGTAGCAGCTTTGCCTAAGGCCGACTAGAGGCAAACCAGCTCTCACCAGTCACAAATGTGACTCTGAAATGCATTCGGGTCACGCCCAAGGCAATGGCCCTGCTGGTGTCCAATACACCTGAAAGCCCCGGGGCAGACAGCCCGATACAGGCGAACGACGCTCGTCACCGGCCGAAAATGACCGGCCGGTCCTGTGAGCGTAGTCAAGAATCAGACATTTCCTACACTCAGGCGTTATCCCGAAGTTCACGCCGAAGAATCTTGCCGACCGGCGTCATCGGCAGCGACTCGCGCAGCACTATGTGCCTGGGTACTTTGTAGCCGGTGAAATTCTCTTTGCAGAACGCCTTGAGGTCCTCGACGTTCAGGCTGGCATCCCGAGCCACCACGAACAGCTTGACCGCTTCGCCGGAGCGCTCGTCCGGCACGCCGATGCAGGCGCAGTTGGCGACCTTGGGATGGCCCATCACCACGTCTTCGATTTCATTGGGGTAGACGTTGAAACCCGAGACGATGATCAGGTCCTTCTTGCGGTCGACGATGCGTACGAAGCCGTCCGGATCGATCACGGCGATGTCGCCGGTCTTGAACCAGCCTTCGGCGTCCAGCGACTCGGCGGTGGCCTCGGCACGATTCCAGTAGCCCTTCATGACTTGCGGGCCTTTCACGCACAATTCGCCCCGCTCGCCCAAGGGCATTTCCACGCCGTCATCATTGATGACCTTCATGAGCGTGCCCGGCACCGGAATGCCTACCGTGCCCAGCCGTGCGGCTTCGCCATACGGGTTGGCGCTGGCGACCGGAGACGTCTCGGTCAGGCCATAGCCCTCGACGATCCGGCAGCCGGTGATCTGCTCCCAGCGCTCGGCGGTGGCCTTGACCAGCGCGGTGCCGCCGGAGTTGGTCGACTTGAGGCGGGAAAAATCCAGGGTCTTGAACTGCGGATGGTTCATCAGCGCCACGAACAGGGTATTGAGGCCGATCATCGCGGTGAAGCGCCACTTGTGCAGCTCCTTGATGAAACCGCTGATATCACGCGGGTTGGTGATCAGCACGTTATGGTTGCCGCTGATCATCATGCACATGCAGTTCGCCGTGAATGCATAGATGTGATAGAGCGGCAGCGGCGCGATCATCACTTCCTTGCCCTCCTCGAACCAGGTTCCGCCGTCGGGCCGCTGCTGCAACATGCAGGCATAGACCTGCTGCATGTTGGCGACCAGATTGCCGTGGGTCAGCATCGCGCCTTTGGCAAGCCCGGTGGTGCCGCCGGTGTATTGCAGCACCGCGATATCTTCCAGGCTCTGCGGCACCGGCTGGTGACTGCGCTGGGCGCCCAGTTTCAGGACGCTCTTGAAACTCACCGCCTGCGGCAGTTGATAGTCCGGCACCATCTTCTTGACCTTGGCCACGATGGTGTTGATCAACCAGCCCTTGAAGGTCGGCTGCATGTCACCCATGCGCACTTCGATCAGGTATTGCAGGTCGGTGTCGGGCAGCACTTCCTGTACGTGCTTGCCGAACATATTGAGGTAGACCAGCGCCCGGGCGCCGGAATCCTTGAACTGGTGACGCATTTCCCGGGCGGTATAGAGTGGGTTGGTGTTCACCACGATCAGCCCGGCGCGCATGGCGCCGAATACGGCGATCGGGTATTGCAGCAGGTTGGGCATCTGCACCGCGATACGGTCGCCGGGCGCCAGATCGGTGTTCTGCTGCAGATAGGCTGCGAAGGCCGCGGAATGCCGCTCCAGTTCGGCATAGCTGAGCGTGACGCCCATGTTGCTGAACGCGGGGCGGTCCGCAAACTTCTTGCAGCAACGTTCGAAGACTTCCACGACGGACGAGTAAGCCTTCAGATCCACATCGCACGAAACGCCGGCCGGGCGTTTGTCATTCCAGAAATCGGCTTGCATTGTTGTTGTCCTCTTCCCTGATGTGCTGACCATTTGGGTCGGAATGTGCGGACGTTAGCAGTTAAAACCGGGAAGGCAAACAGCCTGCACCACGTCATCATTGTCATGAATCTCGCAACCGGACACGTGCCATTTCTCATCGGCTATACACTGTGCAGTACAGCGGCCCGGTGCCTCGGGCCAGACATGGGAATGCAGCATGAAGCATGAAGTCTTCTGGCTCGACACAACTGATAACAATCTCTTGTTCGTCAATGCATGGTTGCCGTCGGCTTCACCCAGCGCAGTGATCATGCTGTCCCATGGCATGGCTGAACACGGCGGCCGGTATGCGCGCCTGGGGACGGCATTGAGCGCTGCCGGGTACGCGCTGTATGTCCACGATCAACGCGGCCACGGCCAGACTGCCAGGCACGGGATGCCAGGGCATTTTGCCGACGAAGATGGCTGGAGCCGGGTCGTCGACGATGTGGCGAATCTGGCGCTGGACATTGGCCAGAAACACCCGGATGTGCCGCTGTTTCTGCTGGGTCACAGCATGGGCAGCTACATTGCCCAGGCGTACTTGATGCACCACGGTGCCAGCCTGCAGGGCGCGATTCTCAGTGGCTCCAATTACAATCCGGTCGGCGTGTACCGTGGCGCCCGGCTGATCGCCCGGTTAGAGCGCCTTCGCCAGGGCAAGACAGGCCGCAGTGCTCTGATCGAATGGCTGTCGTTCGGCTCGTTCAACAAGGCGTTCAAGCCGACCCGCACCCGGTTCGACTGGCTCAGCCGCGATCCGGAAGAAGTCGACCGGTACGTTCACGACCCGCTGTGCGGCTTTCGCTGTACCAACCAGCTGTGGCTGGACCTGCTGCATGGGCTGCAGAAAATCAGCAAGCGTTCCAACCTGGCGCAGATCGATCCAAGCCTGCCGCTGCTGATTATTGGCGGCGAATGTGATCCGGTAAGCGATGGCAAGCGTCTGAAGGTTCTTGCCCATGTATTGGCAGAAGCGGGCCACCGGGTGTTACAACTCAAGGTTTACCCCAAGGCGCGGCACGAAGTGTTCAATGAACTCAACCGCGATGAAGTCACCCGTGACCTGATCGACTGGCTGCAACACGCCCTCGAACAACCACGCCCGCCCCGGGCTGAATGACCCGGGGCCATGACCTTTTTATCTCAGGACAGCGACATGACCCAAATTACCAACACGCCTTACGAAGCCCTTGAAGTCGGCCAGACCGCCAGCTACAGCAAGACGGTTCAGGAGCGCGATATCCAGCTGTTCGCCGCCATGTCCGGCGACCACAACCCGGTCCACCTCGACGCGGACTACGCCTCCAAAACGATGTTCAAGGAGCGTATCGCGCACGGTATGTTCAGCGGTGCGTTGATCAGTGCCGCAGTAGCCTGCGAGCTGCCTGGGCCGGGCACCATTTACCTGGGCCAGCAGATGAGCTTTCAGAAGCCGGTCAAACTGGGCGATACCCTGACGGTGCGCCTGGAAATCCTGGAAAAGATGCCCAAGTTCCGCGTGCGCATCGCCACTCGCGTGTTCAATCAGAACGAAGAGCTGGTCGTCGACGGCGAAGCGGAAATCCTCGCGCCACGCAAGCAACAGACGGTCGAGCTGACCGAGCTGCCGGAAATCACGTTCGGTTGATGTTGCGCGTAACTGGATACTTTCTGTAGGAGCCAGCTTGCTGGCGAAGAGCATGTCCCTGCCGACACGTTTGCTGCGCCTGCCTCGGCCTCTTCGCGAGCAAGCTCGCTCCTACAGGATTCGGCGCCACCCAGACACCCAGAACTAAAATCCAGACAAAAAAAATGGGCAACCGAAGTTGCCCTAAATGCCTTGCGTGCTCTTGCTGTAGAAGGCCTGTGCCTTACTTGCGCTTGTGCGAGTCCTTCCAGATAAACAGTCCGAAGCCTGCGAAGAAGACGACCATCAGGCCAACGGTCACGACACCTGCCACCACCACATTGTCCAGAAACATTGCGTCGTCTCCGCTCATTGGCTGTTCGATGGAGCAAGACTACCCAGAAACGGGCGCGGGGACATTGACCTGGATCAGCCATTCGCGGACGCGGCTGAACAGCGTGTGAACCACTGACGCAGGTCAAGAAATCAGGAGGGATTCAGCGTTTCTTGGGTTTGTTCTTTGGCTTTTTCTTGCGTGCCAGCGGCATGGCCTGCTCGAAGGCATTGCGCACTTCGTTGAGGCGTTTGTCGTTCAGGTCGTGAACACGCTTGGCACGCTCGGCGCCCAGATCGATCAGTTTTCCATCTTCACTCATGGCTTGCAGCTCTCGACACTCGGGATCAGGGCCAATAATGCGCAAACCGATCGACAATGACCAGCCATCCGGCGGTCAGACCTGTATATCGACCCACATGCCCTGACGCGGCTCATCGTCGATCAACGCGGCGACCGGTACGGTCTGATCGGCATTCAGGTACTCGCCCTGCACGGTCGCGACTTCAGGCTCATCGGCCTGTTGGCGGGACGGGTGCTGTTGCTGCTGGCGCTGTTGTTCTTCGCGCAGCCGCAGGGCGCTGTGTTCCGCGTCTTCGTAACGCAGGTCGATGGTGGTTTCGTTGGTACCGGGCTGCACCGGCGCAACCGGTGGAATGTCTGGCACGCGCTTGGCCGGGTCCGCCTGGGACGTGACCGGTACCAAACTCAAGGGGAGCATTGGTTGCAGCATGATTGTGTTCTCCTTATATCGGGCTTTCGGCCGCCTATTCGTCGACTTGAACCCTTTTATGCGAAACTTTTCGACTATGTTTGTGGCATTTGGTGCCCTGGAGAGTGGGAAATACCTTACCGAGGGCGAGTAACCGGTGATTTTCGATTCCGCCTTTGGTCTTCGGACCGCGTTCCGTTAACATAGTCGGCTTTTTCAAAGCGGGAGACAGGCAGCATGGCGCAGCAGTATCAACCGGGGCAACGCTGGATCAGCGACAGCGAAGCCGAGTTAGGTTTGGGCACCGTTCTGGCACAGGATGGCCGCTTACTGACCGTACTCTATCCGGCCACTGGCGAAACGCGCCAATACGCCCTGCGTAATGCTCCACTGACGCGCGTGCGGTTTTCGCCGGGCGACGTGATCACGCATTTCGAAAACTGGAAACTGACCGTTCGCGAAGTCGACGATGTTGACGGGCTGCTGGTCTACCACGGTTTCAACGCGCAGAACGAACTGGTTACCCTGCCGGAAACCCAGCTGTCGAACTTCATCCAGTTCCGCCTGGCCACCGACCGCCTGTTCGCCGGCCAGATCGACCCGCTGGCGTGGTTCTCGCTGCGCTACAACACCCTGGAACACACCAGCCGCCAGCTGCAGTCTTCCCTTTGGGGACTGGGCGGCGTGCGTGCACAACCTATCGCACACCAGCTGCACATTGCCCGCGAGGTCGCCGACCGTATCGCGCCTCGGGTTCTGCTCGCCGACGAAGTGGGCCTGGGCAAGACCATCGAGGCCGGTCTGGTGATCCATCGCCAGTTGCTGTCGGGCCGTGCCAGCCGCGTCTTGATCCTGGTTCCGGAAAACCTCCAGCACCAGTGGCTGGTGGAAATGCGCCGCCGCTTCAATCTGCAGGTCGCGCTGTTCGACGCCGAGCGCTTCATGGAAAGCGATGCCGGCAACCCGTTCGAGGACACCCAGCTGGCGCTGGTTGCGCTGGAATGGCTGGTCGGGGACGAAAAGGCTCAGGACGCGCTGTTCGCAGCGGGCTGGGATCTGATGGTGGTCGACGAAGCGCACCACCTGGTCTGGCATGAAGAAAAAGCCAGCCCCGAGTACGCCCTGGTCGAACAACTGGCCGAAGTCATTGCCGGCGTGCTGCTGCTCACCGCAACCCCGGAACAGCTGGGCCAGGACAGCCACTTCGCACGTCTGCGCCTGCTGGACCCCAACCGCTTCCACGACCTGCAGGCCTTCCGTGCCGAAAGCGAGAACTATCGCCCGGTCGCCGAAGCCGTTCAGGAGTTGCTGGACAAGGGCGTGCTGTCGCCTGCAGCCAACAAGACCATCCATGGTTTCCTCGGCGCCGAAGGCGAAGCGCTGGTCGCTGCCGTCAATGCCGGCGACGAAGAGGCCAAGGCGCGCCTGATCCGCGAATTGCTCGACCGCCACGGCACCGGCCGCGTGCTGTTCCGTAACACCCGTGCCGCCGTGCAAGGTTTCCCACAGCGCCAACTGCATCAGTACGGCCTGCCCAACCCGGATCAGTATCTGGAATTGCCGCTGGGCGAGCACGCCGATCTGTACCCGGAAGTCAGCTTCCAGGCACAGGCCGAAGTCGATGAAGAAGAGCGCTGGTGGCGCTTCGACCCTCGGGTCGACTGGCTGATCGACACACTGAAGATGCTCAAGCGCGTCAAAGTGCTGGTCATCTGCGCCCACGCTGAAACCGCGATGGACCTGGAAGACGCCTTGCGCGTGCGCTCCGGAATTCCGGCCACCGTGTTTCATGAAGGCATGAACATCCTTGAGCGTGACCGCGCCGCGGCCTACTTCGCCGACGAAGAGTTCGGCGCCCAGGTGCTGATCTGTTCGGAAATCGGCAGTGAAGGCCGCAACTTCCAGTTCGCGCACCATCTGGTGCTGTTCGATCTGCCGTCGCACCCCGATCTGCTGGAGCAGCGTATCGGTCGTCTGGACCGGATCGGCCAGAAGCACACCATCGAGCTGCACGTGCCATACCTGGAAACTAGCCCGCAAGCCCGCCTGTTCCAGTGGTACCACGAAGCGCTCAATGCCTTCCTCAACACCTGCCCGACCGGCAACGCCTTGCAGCACCAGTTCGGCCCGCGTCTGCTGCCGCTGCTGGAAAGCGGTGACGATGACGAGTGGCAGCAGTTGATCGACGAAGCCCGCACCGAGCGCGAGCGCCTGGAAAGCGAACTGCACACCGGTCGCGACCGTCTGCTGGAACTCAACTCCGGCGGCGCGGGCGAAGGTGAAGCCTTGGTGGAAGCCATTCTTGAGCAGGACGACCAGTTCTCGTTGCCGATCTACATGGAAACCCTGTTCGACGCGTTCGGCATCGACAGCGAAGACCATTCGGAAAACGCGCTGATCCTCAAGCCGAGCGAGAAAATGCTCGACGCCAGCTTCCCGCTGGGCGACGACGAAGGCGTGACCATCACCTATGATCGCAACCAGGCGCTGTCTCGCGAAGACATGCAGTTCATCACCTGGGAACACCCGATGGTGCAAGGCGGCATGGACCTGGTGTTGTCCGGCTCGATGGGCAACACCTCCGTGGCGTTGATCAAGAACAAGGCGCTCAAGCCCGGCACCGTATTGCTGGAGCTGATCTACGTCAGCGAAGTGGTCGCGCCGCGCTCCCTGCAACTGGGTCGCTACCTGCCGCCTGCCGCATTGCGCTGCCTGCTGGACGCCAACGGCAACGACCTGTCAGGCCGGGTCTCGTTCAACACCTTGAACGACCAGCTCGAAAGCGTGCCGCGGGCCAGCGCCAACAAGTTCATCCAGGCCCAGCGCGATGTGCTGACGCCGAAGATCAACGCCGGCGAAGCCAAGATCGCGCCCAAGCATGCCGAGCGTGTTGCCGAAGCGCAGCGTCGCCTGGCGGCGGATACCGAGGAAGAACTGGCACGCCTGACCGCCTTGCAAGCGGTCAACCCGACCGTGCGCGATAGCGAGCTGGTGGCGCTGCGCAACCAGCGCGAGCAAGGCCTGGCGATGCTGGAAAAAGCCGCGCTGCGTCTCGAAGCGATTCGGGTGCTGGTGGCCGGGTAACCGCCCAGTCACTAAGAGCGAGCTTGCTCGCGAAGGCATCATCACAGCCGTCGCATGTGCGACGGCTGTCCAAGGTCCTTCGCCAGCGAGCTGGCGCTTACCCGTTCATTGCAGCGCATGTACCGCAGGCTCTTCGGCCACCATCCTCGCCGTCATCCGCTGCGCATCTCGGCTGAAACCCCGGGAGGCCATGAACAGAAACACCAGGGTCAGCAGCAACGCAGCCGGTATCAGGTACATCGCGTCGTGCAGGCCGATGGCCTTGAAGCCTTCGGTCATCTGCTCCACGCCTGCCGCCGCCATCGCCGCCTTGGCGAAATGATCGGACAGCGCCCCGACCACCACCGGACCCAACCCGCCACCCAGCAAGTACAAACCCGCAAAGAACAACGCCATGGCTGTCGCCCGCAGACGCGGTTCGATCACGTCCTGAATCGCGGTGTAGACGCAGGTGTAGAAGTTGTACGCGAACAACCAGCCGATGCTGAACACACCGACGAACACCCCGATTTCCACCCGACCGGCATGCAGCGCATACCCGGTAGCGAGCGTCGCGACCAGCATGCTGAACGCTGCGAACAGCAGGCGTCCATTAGCCGAACGCTGATGCAGTTTGTCGGCGATCACACCACCCAGCGTCAGCCCGACCAAACCGGTCACACCGACAATTACCCCCGTTGCCACGGCAGCGTCCTGCAACGGCAGCAGGAAATATCGCTGCAGCATCGGCACCATGAACGAGTTACAGGCATAAGTGGCGAAGTTGAAGGTCAGCCCGCCCAGCACCAGCCAGCGGAAGGTCGGCACCGACAGCACCCGGCGAATCGGTTTGTCGATCCTGACCTCCGACATGCGCACGCTTTCAGCGGCTCCGCGTTTCGGTTCGCGGATGAAGAAAATGAACACCGCCAGCACCAGCCCTGGTACTGCGGCGATAAAGAACGGTGCCCGCCAGCTATCGAACGCCTTGACCATCGCACCGATGGTGAAGAAGGCCAGCAGCAGCCCCAACGGCAGACCCAGCATGAAGATGCCCATGGCCCGCGATCTGCGATGCGCCGGAAACAGGTCGCCAATTAACGAATTCGCGGCCGGTGCATAGCTGGCCTCGCCGATGCCGACGCCCATGCGCACCAGTAAAAAGCTCCAGAAACTGGTGGCCATGCCGTTGACGGCCGTCAGTCCACTCCACACCGCAAGGCCCCAGCCCATCAGTTTCTTGCGTGAACCGGTGTCCGCGATCCGCCCCAAGGGCAGGCCGGCGATGGCATAGACCAGCGTAAACGCCGTACCCAACAAGCCCAGCTGGAAATCACTCAAATGCCACTCAAGACGGATGGGCTCCACGATGATGGCCGGAATCGTGCGGTCGAAGAAGTTGAACAGATTGGCCAGGAACAACAGGAACAGCACGCGCCATGCGTTGGCGGCCTGGGTGGAGTCATCCGGTAAAGGCTTGTGCATGAAGGTATCCATCCCGTCGTGAGTGGTGGTGGTGGGATGAATCTAGAAGGCTGGGGGAAAACTGTCTGTAAACATTCGTAAGCGGAATCCAGCACTATCCGTTTGGATGGAAATGCGGCTTAGAACCAATGGTTATTGAGTGGCTCCGCGTTTCGTCGACTGGTCCCGTTACGTAGCGGCATTTCGCTTCTATACTCAGCTTCGATCGCCGGGAGACCTACCTTGGCGACCCTGGTAGTGAATATATAGGGCTCGCTATGGAATGGCTGAACGTGCACCTGTTCGTCGATTATCCGGCGAACGGGCAAGTCTTGATCAACTGCAGTCACAACCTGTTTCTCGTGGCGCTGGCTTACGGGGTCGCCAGCGCTGCCAGTTTCGCTACCCTGAACATCGCCGACCGCGTCGTGCAGGCCGATGCCATCAAAAGCCGGCGCATCTGGAAAGCGCTGTGTGCGTTCTGCCTGGCCGGCGGCATCTGGGCAATGCATTTCATCAGCATGCTGGCCTTCCAGGCACCGTTGAAGATCTCCTTCGACATGACCATTACCCTGGCGTCGCTGCTGATCGTCCTGCTGGCGGCGTGGCTGGGCGTCAATGCGCTGACCAGGACCATCCTGAGCGTCAGGCGCGCTTTGCTCACCTCGGTGGGAATGGGCGTGGGTATCGCGACGATGCACTACGTGGGCATGGCCGCGATGCGATCCGAGGCAACCCAGTATTACAACGCCAGGCTGGTCGCGCTGTCGGTGCTGGTCGCGATGCTGTCCAGCCTCGCCCTGCTGGTACTGTCACGCCATCTGCGCCGCACCGGCGGCATGTTCGACGAAATGTACCGCTACGGTGCCAGCCTGTTCGTGGGCGCCGGGCTGCTGACCCTGCACCTGACCGGCATGCACGCGCTGAATCTGGTGCTGCCGCAAGAAGCCGCGTTGCAGAGTCCCAATACCGAAAACAGCCAGCAACTGGCGCTGACCATCGCCGTCATTACCCTGCTGATCATTGCCGGCAGCGTCAGCGCGGCCATGGCCGACAAGAAACTGCAGAGCAAGGAACGCGACCTGCAGCGAGTCAATAACCTGCTGACCCAACTGGACCAGGCGCAGGTCTCGCTGCAGCAAGTGGCGCACTACGACCCGCTCACCAACCTGATCAACCGGCGAGGCTTCAACCAGATCTTTGCCGAAAAGCTGCTGGAAAACGGCGTCGGCAACGGCATGCTGGCGGTGATGTTTCTCGATATCGATCACTTCAAGCGCATCAACGACAGCCTGGGCCATGACGCCGGGGATGAGTTGCTCAAGGTCATTGCCGACCGCATCCGCAGCGCCACCCGGGCGCAGGACGTGGTGGCGCGTTTCGGCGGTGACGAGTTCTGCATTTTGATCAGCATCCCGGTTTACGATGAAGCCAGGCACCTGGCGCACCGCATCATGCAAAAGATGAAGGAGCCCATCGCCCTGTCCGGCCGCCGTATGGTCATGACCACCAGCATCGGCATCGCAGTGTCGCCCCGCGACGGCACCACCAGCGAAGAGCTGCTCAAGCATGCGGATCTGGCGCTGTATCAATCCAAGGGCGACGGACGCAACCGTGTCAATTTCTTCAGCCCTGCCCTCAGGACCCGCGCCAGCCTCGAACTGCATCTGGAAGAAGAGCTGCGCAACGCGCTGCGCGAGGACCATGGCCTGCAGGTCTACTACCAGCCGATCGTCGAGCTGCGCACCGGACGCGTGGCCAAGCTCGAAGCACTGGTGCGCTGGGAACACCCGCAACACGGCCTGTTGCCGCCGGACCGCTTCATCGGCATCGCCGAAGCCAATGGCCTGATCGCCGACCTGGACAACTGGGTGCTGCGCAACGCTTGCAGCGACCTCGCCGCCCTGCGCCAGGACGGTCTTGAAGACATCGTGATTGCCGTCAATTGCTCGGCAATCAATTTGGGCCGCGAAGAGCTGGTCGAAGAGTTCGAGCAGGCCATGCGCCATAGCGCCATCGGGCCGGGCCGACTGGAAGTGGAGATCACGGAAAACGCGTTGATGGGCGACGTCGGCAAGACCGTCCTGATGCTCAAGCAGATCCGAAACCTTGGGGTTTCATTGTCCATCGATGACTTCGGAACCGGCTATTCATCGCTGGCCTACCTCAAGCGCCTGCCACTGGACACGCTGAAGATCGACCGATCGTTCATCGTCGACATCCCCAAGTCGCCGCACGATATCGAACTGGTGCACGCGATTATCGTCATGGCCCGAACCCTGAAGCTGAAAGTCGTCACCGAGGGCGTTGAAACTGCAGAACAACTGCAACTGCTCAGCGAATTCGGCAGTGATTATGTGCAGGGGTATCTGTTCAGCAAACCCCGGCCGCTGACCGCGCTGCTGCCGATGATCAAGCAGATGAACGAGACAACCGCTGCCAGCGTGTGGCCTGCAGCGCAGATGCTGGCGCCGGAGACGAAACGGCCCGACGCGTTGTCTTCCCATGACCTTTTCGCCGACCTGCCGGGCAATCACAGCGCCCCGGCTGATCACCCTGGGGAGCGTACCAAGCGTAGCCGTTGGTCGGATTGAAGGCTTCGCCAGCAAGCTGGCTCGTGCAAGGCCACGGTTGCCTCGAACCTGCGGAGCCAGCTTGCTGGCGAAACAGGCTGATTGAGCAGACCGGACTGTGGCGTTTCGCTACCGACCCGATACGCCGAGGTTACCGTCCCACCCATTTTGGAGCCCTTTCGAGCACCAATTCAGGGCGCCCGCTATTCTCCTGCCCTGTTCTGGATCAATACCCACGGTGCCACTACGACCGCCCATAGCGTCGGATCGCGCTCTACCAGCTCTAAAGCCTTGGTCTCCGACACCTTGGCAAGTTGCCCGCTGTCCAGCCATGCGGAAACCCTGGGGGCCTCATTCTCCGCCACCGCCTCGGCTACTTCGATCAGGTCCAGCGGTTCTTCGACCCACAACAGGGCACCCTTGGCAAAGAATGGTTGCAATTCTTTCCAGGTGATCGCAGCGGTTTCGCCAAGCAGTTTGGCATAGAGGGTGCTAGGTTCTTGCGTCATGGGTTTGTCCTGTAAAGAAAATCGGCGCAATGATAGCGCCGCCTCTTGCCTGGACATACCCGGAAGCAGACGATTGATTGCAGGAAAATGCACGCAAACCGGTACGCCCGGCGCCGAAGTCCGGCCGGGGCAGCAGGGTTTGTATAAGTTTCTTTCAATTACGCGACACGCAGCGGCGCACTCCCCTGTAGCCAGCTTTCCAACCCGGTGACCGGCAATCTAGACTGGCCCGGTACGGCTGGCCGGTGCAGAGAGAGACCGATGACAAATCCGGTCCTGAAGCCTTGGCCATCAGGATTATAAAAACGACAAAGCAAGAGTGGAGCATCATGACTAAGGGTACCAAGACGCTTTCGAAGCTGTTTGCCGCATTGGTTATGGCCGGGGTTGCCAGCCATTCGTTCGCAGCCGACACCATCAAGATCGGCATCGCCGGCCCCAAGACTGGCCCGGTCGCCGAATACGGCGCCATGCAGTTCCGCGGCGCCAGGATGGCCATCGAGCAGATCAACGCCAAGGGTGGCGTGAATGGCAAGCAGCTCGTCGCGGTTGAATACGATGATGTCTGCGAACCCAAGCAGGCCGTTGCCGTCGCCAACAACGTGGTCAACGACGGCGTCAAGTACGTTATCGGTCACCTCTGCTCCAGCTCCGCTCAACCCGCTTCCGACGTCTATGAAGACGAAGGCATCATCATGGTGACCCCGGCTGCCACCAGCCCGGAAATCACCAACCGTGGCTACAAGCTGGTGTTCCGCACCATCGGCCTGGACAGCGCCCAGGGCCCGGCCGCCGGTAACTACATCGCCGACGTCGTCAAGCCGAAGGTCGTCGCGGTCGTTCACGACAAGCAGCAATACGGCGAAGGTATCGCTTCTGCGGTGAAGACCACGCTGGAAGGCAAAGGCACCAAGGTTGCCCTGTTTGAAGGCATCAACCCCGGTGACAAGGACTTCTCCTCGCTGATCGCCAAGCTCAAGCAAGCCAACGTCGACTTCGTCTACTACGGCGGCTACCACCCGGAGCTGGGCCAGATCCTGCGTCAGTCCAAGGAAAAGGGCCTGAAAGCCCGCTTCATGGGTCCTGAAGGCGTCGGCAACGACTCCATCTCGCAGATCGCCGGCGACGCTTCCGAAGGCCTGCTGGTAACTCTGCCTAAATCCTTCGACCAGGATCCGGCCAACCAGGCACTGACCAAGGCGTTCAAGGACAAGAATGAAGACCCAAGCGGTCCGTTCGTGTACCCGTCCTACTCTGCGGTCCAGGTCATCGCCGACGGCATCGCCGCCGCCAAGTCCGAAGACACCGACAAAGTGGCAGCCGCCATCCACGCCGGAACCTTCCAGACTCCGATGGGCGAGCTGAGCTACGACGAGAAAGGCGACCTGAAGAACTTCCAGTTCGTGGTCTACGAGTGGCACTTCGGCAAGCCGAAGACCGAAGCCGCACAATAAGCTTTCTGTTTTGATCACCGAAGCCCACTGCACCCGCAGTGGGCTTTGTTTTACGAATGAAGGCTGCGTTCCGTGATCCGGACGCGCAGCCCCCTGAAAATCTTAAAACCGTTACCAGCGGTTCACTGGTGGCATTACCGGCAACGCACCGATAGAGTGCGATCCCGGCGCAGGCCAGAGAAATGCAGATCAGGTTTTTAGGAGCGCGGTAAATGCCCGAGTTATTCCACTACATGCAACAACTGGTCAATGGCCTGACCATTGGCAGTACGTATGCATTGATCGCCATCGGCTACACGATGGTGTACGGCATCATCGGAATGATCAACTTCGCGCACGGCGAGGTGTACATGATCGGTTCCTATGTCGCTTTCATGGCCCTGGCCGCTCTGGCCATGATGGGCATCCACAGCCTGCCGCTGTTGATGATCGCCGGTTTTGCCGCGGCAATCATCGTCACCAGTGCTTACGGATACAGCATCGAACGGCTCGCCTACCGTCCGCTGCGCAACAGCAACCGTCTGATCCCGTTGATTTCTGCGATCGGCATGTCGATCTTTTTGCAGAACGCGGTCCAGCTTTCCCAGGGTTCAGGCAACTTCGCCATTCCCAACCTGCTCCCCGGCAGCCTGTCGTTCGGCCCCGGTGGTTCGCAGGAAGTGCTGATTTCCTACATCCAGATCATCGTTTTCGTGGTCACCCTGCTGGCCATGACTGGGCTGACCCTGTTCATTTCCCGTTCGCGGATGGGTCGCGCCTGCCGCGCCTGCGCCGAGGACATGAAGATGGCCAACCTGCTGGGCATCAACACCAACAGCGTCATCGCCCTGACCTTCGTGGTCGGCGCCGCACTGGCGGCTGTGGCCGCGGTGCTGCTGAGCATGCAATACGGTGTGATCAACCCCAGCGCCGGTTTTCTGGTCGGGTTGAAAGCGTTCACTGCCGCGGTACTGGGAGGCATCGGCTCGATTCCCGGCGCGATGCTCGGTGGTCTGGTGCTGGGCGTCGCCGAAGCCTTCGGCGCCGATATATTTGGCGATCAGTACAAGGACGTGGTGGCTTTCGGGCTGCTGATTCTGGTGCTGCTGTTCCGGCCGACCGGTCTTCTGGGCCGTCCGGAGGTTGAGAAAGTATGAGCAAGTCTCTCAAACAGGCGCTGTTCAGCGCTGCGCTGGTATGGGCCGTGGCCTATCCGGTTCTGGGCCTGAAACTGGCCTTCTCCGGCGTAACACTGCAAGTGCAGAACGCCAGTCCTACAACGTTGATCATCATTGCCGTCTGTTCGGTGCTGATGTTTCTGCGCGTGCTGTTCGCCGAACAGATCAGTGGCATGGGTCGCAAGTCCGACAAACCACTGATCCCGCAGAAAACCAGCGACTTCATGACCCGCCCGAAAACCCAGGCCTGGGGCCTGGCGGCGCTGATCGTGCTGGCTTTCGTCTGGCCGTTCTTTGGCTCGCGCGGCGCGGTGGACATCGCGACCCTGATTCTGATCTACGTGATGCTGGGCCTGGGCCTGAACATCGTGGTCGGTCTGGCGGGGTTGCTTGACCTGGGTTATGTCGGCTTCTATGCCGTCGGCGCGTACGGCTATGCACTGCTGTCGCACTATTTCGGCCTGAGCTTCTGGGAATGCCTGCCTCTGGCCGGCCTGCTGGCGGCGCTGTTCGGCTTCCTGCTGGGCTTTCCGGTGTTACGACTGCGCGGTGACTATCTGGCCATCGTGACGTTGGGCTTCGGCGAGATCATCCGCATCTTCCTGCGCAACATGACCGAAATCACCGGCGGTCCGAACGGGATCAGCAACATCGAGAAGCCGACCTTCTTCGGCCTGAGCTTCGAGCGGCGTGCCGCCGAAGGTGCGCAGACCTTCCACCAGTATTTCGGCCTGGACTACAGCCCGATCAGCAAAGTGATCTACCTGTACCTGATCGCTCTGCTGCTGGCCCTGTTCGCCCTGTTCGTGATCAACCGCCTGCTGCGCATGCCCATCGGGCGTGCCTGGGAAGCACTGCGTGAAGACGAAATCGCCTGCCGTGCGTTGGGCCTGAATCCAACCGTGATCAAGCTTTCAGCGTTTACGCTGGGCGCCGCGTTCGCCGGGTTCGCCGGCAGCTTCTTCGCTGCGCGCCAGGGCTTGGTAACGCCTGAATCGTTCACCTTCATCGAGTCGGCGATCATCCTCGCCATCGTGGTGCTCGGTGGCATGGGCTCGCAATTGGGTGTGATTCTGGCGGCCATCGTGATGATCCTGTTGCCCGAACTGATGCGCGAGTTCAGCGACTACCGCATGTTGATGTTCGGCGCCTTGATGGTGCTGATGATGATCTGGCGTCCTCAAGGTTTCCTGCCGATGCAACGCCCCGAACTGAAATTGAAAGCGGAGCCGCAGCAATGAGCCGCCCTCTTCTGCAAGCCTCCGGCTTGAGCATGCGCTTTGGCGGCCTGCTGGCCGTCAACGGCGTGGCACTGACCGTCCATGAAAAACAGGTCGTGTCGATGATCGGCCCGAACGGCGCCGGCAAGACCACGGTTTTCAACTGCCTGACCGGCTTCTACAAACCGACCGGCGGCACCATCCTGCTGGACGGTGAGGAAATCCAGGGCCTGGCCGGACACCAGATCGCCCGCAAGGGTGTGGTGCGCACGTTTCAGAACGTGCGTCTGTTCAAGGAAATGACGGCGGTCGAGAACTTGCTGGTCGCCCAGCATCGCCACCTGAACACCAACTTCCTGGCCGGCCTGTTCAAAACCCCTGCGTTCCGTCGCAGCGAACGTGAAGCCATGGAATACGCCGCGTATTGGCTGGACGCGGTCAACCTCACGGAATTTGCCAACCGCCCGGCCGGCACGCTGGCCTACGGTCAGCAACGCCGCCTGGAAATCGCTCGCTGCATGATGACCCGCCCGCGGATTCTCATGCTCGACGAGCCAGCTGCGGGCCTCAACCCGCGGGAAACCGACGACCTCAAGGCGCTGATCGGCGTACTGCGCAACGAGCACAACGCCACGGTGCTGCTGATCGAGCACGACATGAAACTGGTGATGAGCATTTCCGACCACATCGTGGTGATCAACCAGGGCACGCCGCTGGCCGACGGTACGCCGGAACAGATCCGTGACAATCCGGAAGTCATCAAAGCCTATTTGGGGGAAGCGTAAATGCTGCAGTTCGAAAACGTTTCCACCTTCTACGGCAAGATCCAGGCGCTGCACGGCGTCAATGTCGATGTACGCCAGGGCGAGATCGTGACCTTGATCGGCGCCAACGGCGCGGGTAAATCGACGCTGCTCATGACCTTGTGCGGATCGCCCCGCGCCCACAGCGGCAGCATCCGCTACATGGGCGAGGAACTGGTCGGGCTGGAGTCCTCGGTGATCATGCGCAAGAGCATCGCGGTGGTGCCGGAAGGCCGCCGAGTGTTTGCGCGGCTCACCGTCGAGGAAAACCTGGCCATGGGCGGGTTCTTTACCGAGAAGGCCGACTACCAGGAGCAGATGGACAAGGTTCTGCAGCTGTTCCCGCGCCTCAAGGAACGCTTCACCCAGCGCGGCGGCACCATGTCCGGCGGCGAACAGCAGATGCTCGCCATCGGCCGGGCGCTGATGAGCAAGCCCAAGCTGTTGTTGCTGGACGAGCCTTCACTGGGTCTGGCGCCGATCATCATCCAGCAGATTTTCGAGATCGTCGAACAACTGCGGCGTGACGGCGTGACCGTGTTTCTGGTGGAGCAGAACGCCAACCAGGCCCTGAAAATCGCCGACCGCGCCTACGTCCTGGAAAACGGCCGGGTGGTGATGCAAGGTACCGGTGAAGAACTGCTGGTCGACCCGA
Source organism: Pseudomonas sp. v388 (assembly GCF_003935425.1). Classification (GTDB taxonomy): domain Bacteria; phylum Pseudomonadota; class Gammaproteobacteria; order Pseudomonadales; family Pseudomonadaceae; genus Aquipseudomonas. The sequence continues at coordinate 221,212 of NZ_RHQN01000005.1, read as the reverse complement.
AAGTGCGGGATGCATACCTGGGCGGTTGAGGCAGACCCTTGTAGAAGCCAGCTCGCTGGCGATGGCGGTACCGAGGCTACGCACCTGCTGCGCCCGGGACGCCGTCTTCGCGAGCAAGCTCGCTGCTACGGTGTCGATGTGGTTCGCCGGAACCACTCCAGCAAATAATCCGCCAGCACCTGCACGCGCTTGGGCACTTCGCTTTCGTAGGGATGCACCAGCAATAGCGGCGAGGTGCTGGTCCGGTAATCCTGAAACAGCCAGCGCAGACGCCCGTCGCCTATCTCGTCGTGAACCATGTACGACGGCAGGCGAGCAATACCGGCTGCGGCCAATGCGGCCTTCTTCAGCAGGCTGTAATGATTGCTGGCGAACGGGCCATCCACTTCGACGCGGGTCAGTTCATGGCCGCGATGATAAAGCCACTGGCGACGCTCACCGGAATGGCTATTGAGCAGGCAGCGATGCCCTGCCAACTGCTCGGGGTTGCCGGGCACACCGAGGCGATCCAGATAGGCAGGACTCGCACAGGTCAACTCCTGCATCACCAACAGCGGCCTGGCGACCAACCGTTCATCACTGTCCACTCGACCGCGAATGGCCAGATCGAAGCCTTCGCGGCGCAGGTCGCGCATGGCGTTTTGCAGATCCAGTTCGATACGCACGTGCGGATAGCGCGCGGCAAACCCCGTCAGCAGCCCCTCACAAAAGGTTTCGCCCAGAGAAACCGGCACCGTGATACGTATTTCCCCCACCATCTCATCGCGCATCGACGCTGCGATATTGCGGGCGCGCTGAGCATGTTCCAGCAACTGCCGGGCTTGAGGCAGCAGCGCCATGCCGGCCGAGGTCAGGCTCAAGCGGCGAGTCGTGCGATGCAGCAGCTGCACTGAATAGCTTTTTTCCAACTGGGAAATCCGCTTGGACAGCCGCCCCTTGCTGCAACCCAATAGCACCGCCGCAGCGGTAAAACTCCCCGCCTCGATCAGCACCGCAAAGGCCGCGAGATCTTCGATGTCACTCACTCGATTGTTTCCTTTAGAGAACCAAAGGTTTCCCATTACATGATTTATGCGCCTTATCCAGCTTACTAGACTGAGCACTCAACTTGCCCACTCTGGAGCGACACCATGAAAATCCTGTTGATCGGCGCCAGCGGAACCGTAGGTTCGGCCGTGGCCCGCGAGCTTGAAACCCGCCATGACATCGTGCGCATCGGCCGTCACAGCGGCGATGAGCATGTCGATATCAGCGACAGCGCTTCTATTCGCGCCCTGTTCGAGCGTGTAGGAAGCTTCGACGCTCTGGTGTGCGCGGCCGGTAATGTGAATTTCGTCCCGCTGGCCAAGATGAGCGAAAGCGACCTGAGCCTTGGCCTGCAGGACAAGCTCATGGGCCAGGTCAATCTGTTGCTGATCGGGCAGCAGTACGCCAACGACGGCGCATCCTTTACCCTCACCTCGGGAATCCTCAGCGAAGAACCGATATTGTCTGGCGTATCCGCGAGCCTGGTGAACGGCGCCATCGACGCCTTCGTACGGGCCGCTGCCATCGAGCTGCCACGCGGCATGCGCGTCAACTCGGTCAGCGCCAACGTGCTGGTCGAGGCCATGGACAAATACGCGCCGTACTTCCGCGGCTCAAAACCGGTTCCGGCAGCGGATGTCGCCCTGGCCTATGCCCGCAGCGTCGAGGGATTACACACCGGTCGGACCTATCGGGTCTTGTGATGCAGCGGCAGTCTGCGTAACGTGGCGGCACTTGTCTGGAGACCCGCTCATGTCCGCTGCTCGTTGCGCCCTCGTATTCGCCGTTCTGCCCCTGTTTGCCGGTTGCGGGATGCTCGCCTCGTCCCCTGAAACACCCAAGGTGTCCACGGTGGGCATGCTCCGCATGCAGGGCGACCTCACCGGCGCCGGCGGCCAGTTGCTGTTCCAGCCGTGCAACGAGCAGCGTCGCTATGTGGTCAAGGACCGCGACAACACCGGCATTCTGCAGGAAGCCACCAGCCTGGCAGGCGCGGACGGCAAGGTCTTCGCCGACCTGCGCGGCACCTTCGCCGCCAGCAAGGCCGCCAATAGCGATGGTCAGCTGGATCTGCATCAGCTGTACCGTGTAGAGCGTCCGGCCAATGCCTGCGGCGATATGAACTTCAAACGTCTGACGCTTCACGCCAACGGCAACGGCCCGGCATGGAACGTCAACGTCAGCGGCAAGGGCATGGTCGTGGAGCGCGACGGCCAGCCGCCGCTGGCGCTGCCCTATGTCGAAGAGCAGATGCCCGACGGCCGTTTCAGCATCAGCACCGAGGCCAACAATCAGCGAATCGAGCTGTGGGTCGCACCGCAGCGCTGCGTCGATAGTGTCAACGGCTCGGTGCAGCACCTGAGCGCCGAGCTGCGCATCAACGGCCAGACCCAGCGCGGCTGCGGCTATTACGGCGGTTCGCGCGACGATTGAAGCACAGGCGCAGCACTGTCCTGTCGACCACCGGGCACCACTGCGCACCCGGCCTCGCCGCCAGAGGGGTTCAGCGCTTATAATCGCCGGTTCTTGTAGTGCTGTCGGGCTGAACCTGCGGCCCGGAAACTGGACCCCTCAATGTTACGAATCACCGAACTCAAGCTGCCGATCGATCACCCGGAAGAAGACTTGCGCGCCGCCTTGTTGCAGCGCCTGGGCATCGACAGCAGCGACCTGCTGGACTTCACCCTGTTCAAGCGCAGCTACGACGCGCGCAAGAAGTCATCCGAGCTGTGCTTCATCTACACCATCGACTTCCAGGTCCGCGATGAAGCGACCCTGTTGCGCAAGTTCGCCGACGACCGCCATATCGGCACGGCGCCGGATGTCAGCTACAAGGTGGTCGGCCATGCACCTGAAGGTCTGAGCGAGCGCCCGCTGGTGGTCGGTTTCGGCCCATGCGGCATCTTTGCCGGGCTGCTGCTGGCGCAGATGGGTTTCAAGCCGATCATCCTCGAACGCGGCAAGGAAGTGCGCCAACGCACCAAGGACACCTGGGGCCTGTGGCGCAAGAACGTGCTCAACCCCGAGTCCAACGTGCAGTTCGGTGAGGGCGGCGCCGGGACCTTCTCCGACGGCAAGCTCTACAGCCAGATCAAAGACCCGCAGTTCCACGGCCGCAAGGTGCTGCACGAGTTCGTCAAGGCCGGTGCGCCGGAAGAAATCCTTTACGTCAGCAAACCGCACATCGGCACCTTCCGCCTGACCGGCGTGGTGGAGAACATGCGCGAGCAGATCAAGGCGCTGGGTGGCGAAGTGCGTTTCGAACAGCGCGTTACCGACGTGCTGATCGAAGACGGCCAGCTGCGTGGTGTGGAGCTGGACGGCGGCGAGCAAATCGAGTCGCGCCACGTGATCATGGCCCTGGGGCACAGCGCCCGGGACACGTTCCGCATGCTGCACGGCCGCGGCGTATTCATGGAAGCCAAGCCGTTCTCAGTGGGTTTCCGTATCGAGCATCCGCAATCGCTGATCGACCGCGCCCGCCTGGGCAAGTACGCCGGTCACCCGAAACTGGGCGCCGCTGACTACAAGCTGGTGCACCATGCCAGCAACGGCCGTTCGGTCTACAGCTTCTGCATGTGCCCGGGCGGCACCGTGGTGGCGGCGACTTCCGAACCCAATCGCGTCGTCACCAACGGCATGAGCCAGTATTCGCGCAACGAGCGCAATGCCAACTCGGGAATCGTGGTCGGCATCACGCCGGAGCAGGATTATCCGGGCAGCCCGTTGGCCGGGATCGAACTGCAGGAGCGCCTGGAATCCCACGCTTTCGTGATGGGCGGCGGCACCTATGAGGCCCCAGCGCAACTGGTCGGCGACTTCATCGCCGGCAAGGTATCGACGGCTATCGGCAGCGTCGAGCCTTCGTACAAACCCGGCGTGAAACTGGTCGACCTGGCCGACGCCCTGCCCGCCTACGCCATCGAGGCGATCCGCGAAGCGCTGCCGGCGTTCGACAAGCAGATCAAAGGCTTTTCGCTGCACGACGCCGTGCTGACCGGCATCGAAACCCGCACCTCGGCACCGCTGCGCATCACCCGTGGCGCCGACATGCAGAGCCTCAACACCAAAGGCCTGTATCCGGCCGGTGAAGGTGCCGGATACGCCGGTGGCATTCTCTCGGCAGGCGTGGACGGCATTCGCATTGCCGAAGCGCTGGCGCGGGACATGCTGGGGATCTGACCCGCGCAAACACTGTAGGAGCGACCTTGGTCGCGAAGACGTTGCGCCAGACGCTGAAAGTACTGCGGCTGGACCGGCCTCTTCGCCAGCTCGCTGGCTCCTGCAGGGATCTGTGACAATAGGACCATTCCTACAGCAGCATCAGGCACCTCCGACCCGTCCCCGGTTTCTCGATTGTTAAAATCCAGCCCTTCGCCACTCTGCGAGGGCTGTCCAGGCGGCCTCTCGCTGACCAAAGCACCGAGAGCAGTCCCTCCCCATGAGAAACACCATTACCCGTTTTTTCCAGCTTGAGGCAGCTGGAGGCCTGTTGCTGATCGCTGCGGCCGTCCTGGCACTCATCATCAACAATTCACCCCTGTCATGGCTCTACAGCGCCTTCCTCGACATACCTATCATCGCCCAGCTAGGCGCACTGAAAATCGCCAAACCCCTGCTTTTATGGATCAACGATGGCCTGATGGTGCTGTTCTTCCTGGTGATCGGCCTGGAGGTCAAACGCGAGGTGCTGGAAGGCCACCTGTCCAGTCCGTCCAGGGTGATCCTGCCGGGTGCAGCCGCCATTGGCGGCATGGTCGTTCCGGCATTGATTTACATCGCGCTAAACCAGGGCAGTCCCGCTGCTCTCGACGGCTGGGCGATCCCCATGGCAACCGACATCGCCTTCGCGCTGGGCATCCTGGCGCTGCTGGGCAAGCGGGTGCCGGTGTCGCTCAAGCTGTTCCTCATGACCCTGGCAATCATCGATGACCTGGGCGCGATCATCGTCATCGCCCTGGTGTACACCCGCGAGCTGTCGGTGCTGTCGTTGATCCTGGCCGGTGTGGCCGTCGCTATCCTGATCGGAATGAACCGGGCCGGCGTAACGCGGGTGGCCGCTTATTTGCTGGTGGGTGTAGTGCTGTGGATCTGCGTTCTGAAAAGCGGTATCCATGCGACGCTGGCGGGAGTAGTCCTGGCGTTCTGCATCCCGCATCGGGTGCGGGGCACTCCGCACTCTGCGCTGCTGACCCTGGAGCATGTGCTGCATCCCGTGGTGGCCTACGCCATCCTGCCACTGTTCGCGTTCGCCAATGCCGGAGTCTCCCTGGCCGGCCTGACACTGGAAAGCTTCATCGCGCCGGTGCCGCTGGGCATAGCGGCAGGTCTGCTGCTTGGCAAAACGCTGGGGGTTTTCGGCCTGACCTGGCTGGCAGTCAAGGCACGACTGGCAGCGCTGCCACATGAAGCGAACTGGGGCCAGGTGCTGGGAGTTTCAGTGCTCTGCGGCATCGGTTTCACCATGAGCCTGTTCGTCGGTTCCCTGGCCTTCGAACCTGGCACCAGCCAGTATGCAGGGGCAGATCGAATGGGGATCCTCACCGGCTCCATCCTCTCCGCGCTGATCGGCTATGCAATCATGCGATCAACCTGCCGTGACTCAACCGGCCCCAGAACCTGATCGGCCGCCCATGAAAAACCCCGAGTGTCGAACCCGGGGTTTTTCGTCTCATGTCACCGCCATCATGGCGATCAGTGAGTCACGCGGCTCGTGCCGTTGACGGTCATGATCCGCACGCGCTCGCCAACCCGGAAAATCTCGTTTTCCTGAACCTGCTGCACGTAGGCACGCATGCTGCCGTCATCTTCGCGAACGGTGATCTCGACACCTTGCGTGCGGGTGAAACCTTCTTCGGTTGCCGACCCCAGCAAGCCACCGGCCACCGCGCCGATCACCGCTGCGACGACGCTACCACGACCACCGCCGATGGCGCTGCCGCCCACGCCACCGACGACCGCACCGGCACCTGCACCGATGGGGGTCTTGGTGCCCTCGATCTTCACCGGACGCAGGGATTCGACGGTACCCAGGCGCACGGTCTGCACGGTCCGGGCTTCATCGCGGGAATAAGAGTCGCCTGTGAGATTCGAAGTACAGCCGCCGAGCGTCAACGCCATGGCAGTGAACGAAGCGACCAGAAAAGCAGACTTGCGCATAGCGGATATCTCCAGAGGGAACAGTAGCCATTAGACGTGCCTGACGTTGATGCTGTCACGGCTCCTGCACCTGCATGTTGAGTTCATTCAGGCGTCATACAGCGACGGCCTACGTAACGCTTAAGACGATACGGCCAGACAATAATTCAATCAGGGTGCCAGACGCTCGCGTGTCCACTGCCCGTCGACTGAACGATAGTTCAAACGATCATGAAGACGGCTGGAACGGCCCTGCCAGAATTCGATGCGCTCGGGCAACAAGCGGTAGCCACCCCAATGTTCGGGACAATGCGGCTGGGTGTCGAGAAAGCGTTGTTCGGTCTGTTTGATCAGACCTTCGAGTTCAGCGCGGTTGGCAATCACCCGACTTTGCGGCGAAGCCCAGGCACCGAGGCGGCTGCCCAGCGGCCTGACCTGGAAGTAGGCGTCGGACTCTTCCGGAGTGACTTTTACTACCCGCCCTTCGATGCGCACCTGACGCTCAAGCGTGGGCCAGAAGAAGGTCATGGCGGCAAACGGCCGGGCGGCGAGTTGCTGGCCCTTGGCGCTGTCGTAGTTGGTGAAGAATGTGAAGCCCTGGGCATCCAGACCTTTGAGCAGCAGGATCCGGCAATGAGGGCGGCCTTGCTCGTCGACCGTCGCCAGCGTCATCGCATTGGCTTCCACGGGCGCCTGTTCGGTCTGCCGCGCCTGGTCGAACCAGGTGTGAAACAGCGCGAACGGCTCATCCGGCGCCTGCGCCTCGGTCAACCCGTCGCGGGTGTAGTCACGGCGCATATCGGCCAGGGAATGAGTCATGGCGTTTCTCCGTCGAGGATGAAAACGCCATTGTTCTGCGCAACGATGCTGTGAGCAAGCAGAGCCTGCTCACAGTTATCGCTCGACCCGATCAGTTGCTGGCTTGATCGTTGGTTTTTTTCGCAGTCGTCTTGGCGGGAGCTTTTGCGGCGGCGGGCTTCTTGGCAGCGGCCTTGGCAGGTGCTTTCTTGGCAGTGCTGGTCTTGGCCGTCGCTTTCTTCGCCGTTTCCTTCTTGGCCGGGGCGGCTTTCTTGGCCGGTACCACTGCCGGCGCAACAGGCTTGACGTCCTGAGTGGCGACCAATGTCGGGGCCGGCGGCAAGGCGTAGCGGCTCATCAGAGCAACCATGGTGTCCTGCGGCGTCATCAGGATTTCTACGCGACGGTTCAGCGAACGGCCCTGCGCACTGTCGTTGGCGGCACGCGGCATCACCGCACCCATACCGCGCAAGCTCAGGCGATTACGCTCCAGGCCGCTGAGGCGGAAGATCGCCGCGATGGACTGCGCGCGTTGCTGACTGATTTTCTGGTTGGCATCGGCCGCACCGGAGGTATCGGCATGACCCAGCACCAGCACGGCGGTTTTCTGATCGCTTTCCACCAGCTTGGCCAGGCGGGTGATCGGCCCCAGGGTGACGGGTAGCAGCATGGCCGGACGGTCCGGGTTGAACGAGCTGTCGACCGGCGCGGTGATCGCCAGCAGGTCAGCGCGGCGTTCCAGCTCGAACGGGCTGTCCTTGATCGCGGCCCGCAGGCGCGGTTCGTATTCGTCGAGCCAGGCCTGGGTGATTTTCGGATCGGGCATCGGCACGGCCTTGGGCTCGTCCTTCTTGTCACTGCCGAACGGCCACCACCATTTGCTATCGGCCTCAGACTTGGCCACCAATGGCGGCACCGGCTTATCGGCGGCCTTGGCGGCTACTGCATCGGGCTTGGCCGGCGCGCTGTCGTTCGAAGCGAATGGCCAGTACCACGGGCCGCTGCTGTCGGACTGGCCAGGTTCGGCGGGCTTCTCAGCCTTGGCGACCGGAGCTGCCGCCTTGGGCGCATCGGCTACCGGTGTTTTCGCGACCGCATCATCGGCCGCCTTGTCGGAACCGAACTGCCACCAATGGCCTCCGGTATCGGATACATCGGATTGGGGTGTCTGAGCGCAGCCGGTAGCGGCGAGGCAAAGGGCAAGAACGAGGCTTTTATTGGATAGCATGGATGACCCACAACGGTTTGTTCGGACAAGGGAACGAAGCTGCACCGACAAAGCACTGTCAGCGAAGCAACGTCCGTATAACACGCATGAAGATACAGATGGAAAAAGAAACCGTCGTACGGTTCCCGTTACAGCTCATTAACTGACAGTCGGTATGAAACAAGCACTTACCAATGATAGTTATTGCAAACACTCACGCAACGTACGCGCCAGTGTCTGCGCCCGTGGATCCATCAGCACATACGGCCCCAGCGTATTGGTGACGAAACCGAATGCCACTTCATAGTCCGGATCGGCGAACCCCACCGAACCGCCCGCACCCGGATGGCCGAACGCCTTGGGGCCAAGACCGTAGGTCGCGTTCGCCAGCTCGGACTGATCGAGCATGCAACCCAGGCCGAAGCGCGTTGAGGTCAGCAGGGTCTTGTCCTGACCAACGCTGTGCTGACGCGTCAGTTCGTTGAGCAACTCGGCTTCCAGCAGGCTGCCGTCGAGCAATGCGGCGTAGAAGCCGGCAAGGCTGCGTGCATTGCCATGGCCGTTGGCGGCGGGCTGTTGCATGCGACGCCACTCTGGCTTGTTGGTACTGGTCATGATCGACGGCGGGTTGGTGAAGGCCCGCGCGGTCATGGAGTCGGGTTCGCGCATGGTGGTCTGCAACAGACGCTGAGCGGCTGCATCGCCGCCATTGCCTTTGCCGCGTGCGATATGGGCGACGCGGTGGAACTGGTCATCAGTCAGGCCGACATGGAAATCGAGCCCCAGCGGCCGCGAGATCCTCGCCACGATGGATTCCCCCGGCCCGCGACCATCGGCGCGACGCAACATCTCGCCCACCAGCCAGCCGTAGGTGATAGCCGCGTAGCCATGACCCTGACCGGGCGTCCACCAGGGTTCTTCGGCCGCCAGCGCGCCGGTCATGGTCGCCCAGTCGTAAAGCGCTTCGGCGGGCAGCATCTCGCGCAGTGCCGGCAGACCTGCCTGGTGGCAGAGCAACTGACGCAGGGTGATCGAAGCCTTGCCGGCGGCGGCGAACTCGGGCCAGAGCCGCGAGACCGGCTCGTCCAGATGCAGCTTGCCTTCATCGATCAGCTGCAGCACAGCCACTGCCGCGAACGGTTTGGTGCAGGAAAAGAGGTTGGCCAGGGTGTCGCTGTGCCAGGCCTCGGCACCGTCCTTGTCGGCGGTCCCGGCCCACAGATCGACCACGGTTTCACCACCGATCTGGATGCACAGCGCTGCCCCGCGCTCCTGGGAGTCTTCGAAAAGCGCAGCAAAGGCTTCACGCACCGCTTCGAATTTAAGCTCGAAATGACCCTGAATCTGCACCCGCTGCCCTCCACACGACCGACTGAAAAAAGTCGTGCATTGTTTCAGCGATTGAGAGGTTTGGGAACAGACGCGCGGCCTCTGCGACAGGTTTAAACCTGCCTCCCACGGAACCGAGGACCGCAGACAGTTTGTAGGCCGTACCTCAGGAAATTTCCCGGTGAAACGGTGGCAGTGCGTTGAGGATGGCCTTGCCGTAGCGCTGGGTCACGACACGGCGGTCCAACAGCGTGATGGTGCCGCGGTCCTCTTCGGTGCGCAGCAATCGGCCGCATGCCTGGACCAGTCGCAGCGACGCATCCGGCACGGCGATTTCCATGAACGGATTGCCGCCTCGCGCTTCGATCCATTCCGCCAGCGCGGCCTCGACCGGATCATCGGGCACCGCGAACGGGATCTTGGCGATCACCACGTGCTCGCAGTACGCGCCCGGCAAATCCACACCTTCGGCAAAGCTGGCCAGACCGAACAACACGCTGGACTCGCCGCTGTCGACCCGCGCCTTGTGCTTGTTCAGGGTTTCCTGTTTCGACAGGTTGCCTTGAATGAACACCTGCTTGCGCCAGTCACGGTCCAGGCCGTCGAACACGTCCTGCATCTGTTTGCGCGACGAGTACAGCACCAGCGTACCCCGCGAGCCTTCGACCAGACGCGGCAGCTCGCGAATGATCGCCGCGGTATGCGCGACGGCATCACGGGGATCGGCCTTGAGATCCGGAACCCGCAGCACACCGGCGTCGGCATGATGAAACGGGCTGGGCACCACGGCGGTCACTGCGACCTTGGGCAGGCCGGCACGCATCCGGTAGCGGTCGAACTTGCCCAGCGCAGTCAGCGTCGCGGAAGTCACCAGCGCGCCATAGGCCACGTTCCACAGGTTGCGGCGCAGCATTTCCGCAGCGAGGATCGGGCTGGCGTTGACTTCGATGTCGAACATTGCGCCGCTGTCAGCCAGGGTCAACCAGCGCGCCATGGGCGGGCTGTCTTCCGGGTCTTCGGCGGTAAAGGCGGTCCACAGTTCCCAGTTGCCGCTGGCGCGGGCCAGCAGGCTGCCGAACAACGGGTACCACTCTTCGGCCTGATGGCTGGCGATGCCGATATTGACCTCGCCGTCCATGCCTTCCTTGAGCAGTTCAGTCAGGCGCGTGAACAGATCGTTCAGGCGCGAGAAGCCTTTCTTCAGCTCGATGCCCATTTCGCGGATGTGCTCGGGGATCACGCCACCGATGAAGCGATGACGCGGGCGCTCGCGCCCCTGCATGTCTTCACCGGCACGAAAATCGGCCAGTTGCTCGCAGGCACCGAACATGAACTGCTGGTGGCCTTTGATCTCCCGGGCCAGTTCCGGCACCTGCTCGATCAACTTGCCCAGGTCGCCCGGCAACGGGTGCTGAGCGAGCAATTTGGCAAGGTTCTTGGCGGTCTGTTCCAGCCAGTCGGCCGTGGAGCGCAACCGCGTGTAATGTGCGAAGTGGCCGATGGCTTTATCCGGCAGGTGATGGCCTTCGTCGAAGACGTACAGCGTGTCGCGCGGGTCAGGCAGCACCGCACCACCACCCAGCGCCAGGTCGGCCAGCACCATATCGTGGTTGGTGACAATCACGTCGACCTTGCCCATGCCTTCGCGGGCCTTGTAGAACGCACACTGCTGGAAGTTGGGGCAATGCCGATTGGTGCACTGGCTGTGGTCGGTGGTCAGGCGCGCCCAGTCCTGGTCAGGCAATTCCTGAGGCCAGCTGTCACGGTCGCCGTCCCATTTGTTGCCGGCCAGCTTCTGCAACATGCTGGTGAACAGTTTCTGGCTGGCTTCGTCGACCTCGATCTTGAAGCCTTCTTCCTCGAACAGCTGCGCGGTGGCATTGGCCGAATCGCTCTCCTGCAAGAGCATGTCGAGCTTGGACAGGCACATGTAGCGCCCGCGGCCCTTGGCCAGCGCAAAGGTGAAATTCAGGCCGCTGTTGCGCATCAGATCAGGCAGGTCCTTGTGGACGATCTGTTCCTGCAGGGCAACGGTGGCGGTGGCGATCACCAGCCGCTTGCCGGCCAGCTTGGCGGTCGGAATCGCAGCGATGGCGTAGGCCACGGTCTTGCCGGTACCAGTGCCCGCCTCCACCGCCACCACGGCCGGGTCGCCCGAGCGACGGCCCTCCTCATCGGTATCGATATCGCCCAGCACCTTGGCGACCTCCGCGATCATCAAACGCTGTCCATAGCGCGGCTTGAGGCTCTTGGCTTCGAGGAAACGCGAATAAGCGCCCTGGATCTGGGATTTGAGTTCGGTACTGATCATTGGCTTCGGTTCGGGGGCACGGCTATAAAGGGCTGGAGACTGCTGGATAAATTTTCAGTGGTTCTGAGTGGGCGCTATCATACCGCGCTAATTCCATCCGCGCAGAACGGAGTACCTGATGACCGCTTTCGCCCCCGTCTACACGCTGCATGTCCTGGCTGCCCTGATATGGGTCGGCGGCATGTTCTTCGCCTGGATGATCCTGCGTCCGGCTGTCATTTCAGCACTGGACGGCCCGTCTCGCTTGAAATTGTGGGTCGAAGTGTTGCCACGGTTTTTCGTCTGGGTCTGGGCCGTGGTGGTAGTGCTGCCGATCACCGGTATCGGCATGATCCAGCTGCACTTCACCAGCTTTGAAACCGCGCCGCGCTACGTGCAGGTAATGATGGGACTGTATGTGGTAATGGTGGCGCTGTTCCTGCGCATTCATTCCCTGCAGTTGCCCGAGCTGCGCCGTGCAGTGGAAGGCGCGCAATGGGCCGAGGCCGCCGCTGCCCAAGGCAGCATCCGACGGCTGGTAGGGTTCAATCTGATCGTGGGACTGGCGGTGGTGGCAATTGCGGCGGCACGGCCGACGTTTTGACGCCGTTGCCGGAGTCCGGGCAGCCTGAGCGGCACCCGGATTGCCAGGTTCAGAAGCGCTGAACGGTGATCGAGCCCGCCGGCCCGGCATTCCCCGGTTGTCCTGCCTGACCCGGCTTGCCCGGTTTGCCGCCATCGGCGCGATAGACAAGACAGCCTTTGGACGCGCCGCCCTTGCCGGGCTGACCACCGGCGCCGCCAGGTCCCGCAGCACCGCCGTTGACATTGACTTGAATACGCTCGGCCGCGAAACCTTGCGGCAGCTCCAACCTGACCTGGCCGCCTGCCGCACCGTCGTGCCCGCTGCCCCCGTCATCACCATCATGGCCGCGACCGGCCTGACCCCAGGTGCAACCCGGTGCCTGCCCGTTGCCGCCGTCCAGGCCGACATAGCCCGGCCCGCCGGCACCGCCCCGCGCATCCACCGACAGCAGGTCGGCGCTCAGGTCATTGATCCGCAACGTCAGGTTACGACCCGGCAGGGCCGGCTTTTCAAACGTGCCGGGAGCGCCACGCGCCGTGATCTGGCTACCGGTTGCGAAGCGGCCATGCTCCACCCGCACGCTGATGGGTTGCGCACTGGGCACGATGGCAATGCGCGCTTCGTGACCGAGCACCAGCTCGCCAATACGTACTTCGCTGATCCCGCCGGGGATCAGCAGCGTCCCGTAGTCCGCCACTTCCAGGCGCTCGACCTGCAAACGGTCGTTGTTGCCGGGCAGGCGCATGAGTGAATGGGATTCGACGATGACAGTCTGGGCCAGGGCCAGCGGGCTGAACAGCACGGCAAGAAGCCACAACTTACGCATGAGTACGCTCCGCTGGCCGGCCAATGGACTGAATATGGAACATGCCGAACAGCACGATCTTGCCCCGGTCGCGCCACGGGTGCCTGCGCCCACGCAGGCTGCCGTTGAACAGTACCAGCTCCAGCAGATGCGTCAGCAGAATCACCGCCCCGGCCATATTGATCATGACCCCGAACGGTCGCGGCACATCCAGCACCGAGCCGACCAGTACCACGATCCAGAACGCCAACATCAACAGTTTGCCCAATCCCCAAAACAGCTTCATCGCCAGCCCCTGTCCGATCCCTTGATTCACGCCTGTCGGCGGTGTCGCTGGTGTGCGACACACGCTGGGCACAGTAGACGTCTTGCTCGATGAATATGCCAGCAGTACATGAAAAAACAGGGACCTGCCGCACGCTTGCGGCGCGCACCGCACGGCGTTCCGGGCGCCGACGTGCTTTGCAGTGAGTGCCGGGCAGGCTAGTCTTGCAGGTCACCATGAGGATTTTCGATGAGCGTCGGCTTTTCCACCCGCACACCCCAGCAAGCGCTGGCCGCCCTGCTCGACCGTTACGCACCCGCCAGCGTGCTGCTGATCGGCGTGCAGGATTTTCCGGCACTGCAAGCCTTCCAGGACGCGCATCCGGACACCCGGCTGGCGCGGGCAGTGCCCGGTGCCCTGCCGCCTGAACTGGCCGCGCGCCGCTTTGACCTGGCGTTGGTGGTCGACTGCCTCGAACATCTGCCCAAACGCACCGGCCTTGAGTTGCTCGGCGGCATTCGCAACCTCAACGCCAGCCGGATTGCCGTGCTGGCCGACCTGCACGCGTGCGGCTGGCAGGAAACCGATTTCTTTTCGCTGGCCCTGCAAGCCAGCGAGCGTTTCACCCGCGACGAGCAGGTCCTGACGCTGTTCACCTACGACCTGCGCGAATACAAACAAGTCCCTGACTGGTTGAACGCCAAGTATTGGGCCAACCCTGAAAACTTCGGCAAATATTGGTGGTGATTCATGAGTAGTGCTATTTGCCCGTGCGGCAGCGGGGATTTGCTGCTGGCCTGCTGCGGTCATTATCACGCCGGGCTGCCTGCGCCGTGCGCCGAGAAACTGATGCGCTCGCGCTACAGCGCCTACGTGCTGGGCCTGATCGATTACCTGCTGGACACCACGTTGCCTGCGCAACGCGCCGGGCTGGATCGCGAGGCCATGGCGCAGTGGAGCGCGCAGAGCACTTGGCTGGGGCTGGAGGTCGAGAGTTCGGAAGTGTTCGGCGGCAAGCCCGAGCATGCGCTGGTGACCTTCACCGCCCGCTGGCACGACGGCAGTGGCGAGCACAGTCATCGCGAGCGTTCGGGTTTCGTTCAGAATCAGGGCCGCTGGTATTTCATCGACCCCACCGTGCCGTTGAGTGCTGGCCGCAACGACGCCTGCCCTTGCGGCAGTGAACTCAAGTTCAAGAAGTGCTGCGCAAGCTACGCAGCGTGACGGTTTAAACCACCTTCAGGTGCGAGGTGTCCGGCGCGGGTCTGGCCTTGGGCTTGGGCGCCTGCCCCATGTCGCTGCCTGCCGGCGCCAGGCTCAAGCCGGACAAATCCAGGTTCGGCGCCAGCGGCGCGGGTTTCGGGTCCTGCATGTCGCTGCCGGGCCGGGCCAGCTCGAAGTCCGGTGCGACCACATCAACGAACGCCGCCGCATAAACGTCGCGCGGGCCGGCCTGCTCGGCGGGTTCTACTCGTGGCAGCGCTGTGCGACCGGCAGGCGCCGTCTTGCGAGTCCAGGTCGGTTCGTCCGGTGGCGGCGCCAGTTCGACCTCTTCCATGACCTGCTCTTGGACCGCAGGCGTCATCGCCACGACCTGCACACGGGCGCCGGCACGTTCCATCGTGGCGCGATATTTTTCGGCGATGTCGGCGTCGAGATTGTTTTTCAGTACCAACCGTCGCCCGGACAACAGCAGCTCCAGACGCTGGGCATCGGCCTGGAACAGCTTGCCCAGATTGGCCTTGACCCGTTCGGGCTGGGCACCGTCGACCAGTTCACCGAAGAAGACAATTTCATATTGAGGCATGGTGGGTACTCATGTTGCACACCCAGGGAGTATGGCGCAGCGTCGGCAATACGGACAACCCGATTGCCCCTGCCCTTCGAGTTGCTAAACTCAGCCCTCATACGGAGCAAGTGGCACCCATGACAAGAACCATAAGCCTCGCCGTGCTGACCCTCGTGTTGAGCGGCTGCTCGATGTGGAGCACCTCACCCTATCGGGACCCGGACATTCATTTGCTCAAGGTCCAGGTGGTCAAGGCCAGACTGGTGCAGCAGGATTTCAATCTGCTGTTCAGGGTCGAGAACGACAATGACTCGCGCATTCTGGTCCGCGGCTTGCGCTACAAGATCATGCTCAATGACATGATGCTTGCCGATGACAAGTCCAGCGACTGGTTCTTCGTCCCCGCTCACGGCCACAAGACATTCACGGTGCCGGTCAGGACCAACCTGTGGAAACACCTCAAGCCTATCTCCAGGATGCTGAAAAAACCTGACCGGCCCATTCGTTATCGCCTGGAAGGCAAACTCAAGACCGGTCTTCTGTTCAGAGACACCGTGGCAGTGGGACGCAGTGGCGAAATCGTCCCCGGCGCTCTGGTGCAGGACCACTGAAAACCGGATCAGCGGCCGTCGAACCGGTTGCGAACCAGCTCTGTGAGAAACTTCCAGATGTCCGCCGCCAGCAGTGCGCGGTTGATCGCCGCCATTGATGCTCCGCCGAACGACCCCAGCAGAAACCCTACGCCCGCGACATTGCGAGGGTCGGCGATGCCCAGGTAATTGCTGGCGATACCGGTCAGGTAGACCGAGCAGGTGGCCCCGGTGATCACGAAGATGATTCTGGCGCGCCAGTCGACCAGTTCGGTCTTGTGCCACCAACCGGAGATCACCGCGCCCAACAGCCCGGCCATCAGCCATTCACTTCTTTGCGCCAACTCGCCCAACCATTCCATATGCCTGACTCCTTGTACGGGACAAAAAGGCCGTTGTGAGCCAGGCGCGTTGAACGGGCCATTGCGATGCCGCAAGGGGTTCAGCAGGTGTGGCTTGCAACGTCTGGAAGTCGACTGGGGCAACGGAAGGGCGTTCCGCTGTAACATTCGACCCTGGAATGAATTTAAGCATTCTTAAATTTACAGTCAAGCATGCTGAATAATGGATGACGGACGGTAGGAAAGAAAAGCCCGCGGGCGCGGGCTTCGGTCAGTTATCGATGTACCGCTGCCAACCAATGCGAACCGCCCCGTCTTCGAGCCGCTCCACCTGGATGCCGTCGGTTTCCTCGATTTCGAGCAGCACCCGGTCCCAGCCTTCCTGCGGTTCATCATCGAGCCGACTGACGAGAACCCACTGGACTTTCTGAACCTTGGGCGCCGATACCAGACGCTGGATACGTCGACCGATCAGCTCATAGCCGGACGGCGTGCAGGCCCTGGCATTGACGTTATTCACCATGACGAACTCCTCAATGAAGTACTGTACATAAATACAGTATTCCAATCCCGGAATTCCGGCAAGGTCATCACTTGAAAATGACCCGGCTCGCGCCGCTACAACCTGGCGGTCATCCGCACCGCCACGCCAATGATCCGGCAGTCAGGGCCGCATTCGATCATCTTGTAGGCCGGATTGAGCGGCTTTAGGTAACGCACGCCGCCATCCTCCACCAGCTTTTTGAAAGTGGCCTCGTTGCTCGCCGGCAGCTTGGCGATGACCAGTTTTCCGGGCAGCACTTCGGCTTCGGTGTCGATCAGGATCATCATGCCTTCCGGGACGCTCAGCCCGCTGGGTGCGGTCATCGAGTCGCCCTTGACCTCCAGCCAGAACGCCGGACCCTTGGAGTCGTAGTCCGAGATTTCATAACGGTCGGAAAAGCCTTCGGGATACGGCTCCACCGCTTCTTCCCAGGACCCGGCCGACACCCAGCTGATGACCGGGTAACGGAACGACATGCGCGGTTGGTGGATGTCGGCGACGTTGGCGTCTACCTGAGCCTCGCGCTGCGGACCTTCGCCGATGGCCAGCCACTCGGCGCGAAAGCCTGTTGCCCTGGCCAGCGCATACAGGTTCTCGGGACGCAGGCTTTTGCTCTCTCCGGAAATCCACTGGGTGACAGCGGAATTGGCGACCCCGCACAGCGCGGCGATCTCGCCCTTCTTCTTGCCGCTGGCCTCGATGGCCCTGGCGATACGTTGGTGTCTGTTCATGGCTGAATGGCCGCAAGTCAGTGAGTCAGTGAAACCGGTTGAAACTAAGCATACTTAAAAATGTATCAGCTTTCCTGAAAAAAACACTGGGATACTGCTCGACGTGCATTTACGAGATAATGCGCACCGATTTTTCTTGCGGAGTACACCGATGAACCAGCACGCCCATGTTCATGGCCCTGATTGCAACCACGACCATGACCACGATGACCACCAGCACGGTCATGTCCACGGCCCGAACTGCGGCCATGCGCACCAGGAGCCGGTGCGCAACGCTTTGAAGGACGTGGGTCGCAACGATCCTTGCCCGTGCGGCAGCGAGAAGAAATTCAAGAAATGCCACGGCGCCTGATGCGCCGATCGTTTCGCCAACGGCCTGCCTCGCAGGCCGTTTTCATTTGTGCGATGGCATGAGGGAAGAGTAAAACAGTGGGTTTTGGTCACCCACATGGAGCCTTCGATGATCGACCTTCACTACTGGACCACCCCCAACGGCCACAAAGTTACCCTGTTTCTCGAAGAGACCGGCCTGCCGTACAAGATCTTCCCGGTCAATATCGGCAAGGACGAGCAGTTCAAACCCGAGTTTCTGAAAATTGCCCCCAACAACCGCATTCCGGCCATTGTCGATCATGAGCCGGCCGATGGCGGCGAGCCGCTGAGCCTGTTCGAATCCGGCGCCATCCTGCTGTACCTGGCCGAAAAGACCGGTCGCTTCATTCCCAAGGATCTGCGCGGCCGTCAGGAAGCACTGCAGTGGCTGTTCTGGCAAATGGGCGGCCTGGGTCCGATGGCTGGGCAGAATCACCATTTCAATCGCTTCGCCAAGGAAAAGATCCCCTACGCCATCGAGCGCTATATCAATGAAACCGCCAGACTCTACGGCGTGCTGAACAAGCGCCTGGCAGACCGTGACTTCGTGGCCGGCAGCGAATACAGCATCGCCGACATGGCGATCTATCCGTGGATCGTGCCGCACACGTATCAGGAACAGGACCTCAACGACTTCCCGCACCTCAAGCGCTGGTTCGACAGCATCGCCGACCGCGACGCTACCAAGCGTGCGTACGCGCTGGTAGACCAGATCAATCCGCCGAAGGATTGATCGGTTAGAAGCCAGCGGCAGACGATCTGTCTTGCTGGCGAAGAGGCCAGAAAGCCTGTAGCTGGATCGGCCGAAAATGAGTCTTCGCCAGCAAGCTGGCTCCCGCGGGAGGCCGGTTTCTGAAATGCATTGAAATAAACATCCTTCCCATCTTGCGTGGCGCTGGCCTGCTCTCTAACGTAGCGACTTTTGTACGCTATCCCTCCAGGAGCTTGCCCATGGCCTCGCCCGCCTTTTCATCTTTTGTCCCACGATTGGGCGTTGCTGCCGCTGCGGCGGGTTTCCTGAGCCTTGCCGGTTGCCAACTGACTGGTGGTGACAGTGACACGCTGATTCCCGGCGTCGGGACCTTTCCAGTCAAGGGGCTGGCACAGAACGTATCGGTGCGGCGCAACATGCTGGGCATGCCGCTGATCGAAAGCAGCTCCTACCACGACGCGCTATTCACTCTGGGTTACGTACACGCCGGCGACCGCATCACGCAAATGCTCAGCATGCGCTTGCTGGCCCAGGGGCGGTTGGCGGAAATGGCCGGTGCCGATGCGCTGGAGGTCGACCGCCTGATGCGCTCGGCGAACCTCAAACAGAACGCCGGCGAGCTCTACAACGCTGCGTCGCCGCGCCTCAAACGCTTCTTCGAGGTCTACGCCCGTGGCGTGAACGCGTACCTGTTCCGTTATCGCGACAAGCTGCCGTCAGACCTCGCAGGCTCCGGTTATCGCCCTGAATACTGGAAGCCGGAAGACTCGGCGTTGATCTTCAGCCTGCTCAATTTCAGCCTGTCGGTGAACCTTCAGGAAGAGTTGTCGGCCCTGGTGCTGGCGCAGAAGGTCGGTGCCGACAAACTTGCCTGGCTGCTGCCGACCTACCCGGATGAACCGTTGCCGTTCGCTGAAGCCGACAAACTCAAGGGCCTGAACCTGAACAATCAGGTCGCAAGCCTGGCAGACCTGAACAAGGTCGCGCTGCACCTCACTGACCTGAACATGCTGGGCGCTGCTGCGTCGAGCAACTGGGCCATCGCACCGCAACGCAGCCGCAGCGGCAAAAGCCTGCTGGCCGCCGACCTGCAATTACCGGCCGGCAGCCACTCGGCCTGGAGCTTCGTGCAGATTCGCGCACCGAAATACCAGGCCTCGGGCGTAACCCTCGCGGGCCTGCCGCTGGTGCTCAGCGGTTTCAACGGCAAGCTGGCCTGGAGCATGAGTAACGTCAAAGGCGACAACCAGGATCTGTTCCTGGAAAAGATCAAGCGCGAGAACAATCGCCTGATGTACATGGCCGACGGCAAGTGGCTTCCCGCAGTCGCCCATGAAGAAACCTTTCTGATCAAAGGCGGCCGCCCGATCCGTGAAACCGTCTACGCCACGCGCCACGGCGCCCTGCTGAATGCCGGCGCCACCCCGCTGGGCAACGGCCTGGGACTGGCGCTGCAGACGCCGGACTTCAAGGACGACAAGAGCCTGGATGCGTTCTTCGATCTGTCCCGCGCCCCCAAGGTCGAGCGCGCCTTCGACACCAGCCGCGAGATCCGCGCCATCACCCTGAACATGGTGTTCGCCGATGCGTCGAACATCGGCTGGCAAGTCACCGGGCGCTTCCCGAATCGCCGCGACGGCCAGGGCCTGCTGCCTTCGCCTGGCTGGGACGGCCAGTACGACTGGGACGGTTTCGCCGACCCGATGCTGCACCCTTACGATCAAGATCCACGCCAGGGCTGGCTGGGAACCGCGAACCAGCGGACCATTCCCAAAGGCTACGGCATGCAGCTGTCCAACTCCTGGGGCAGCCCGGAACGTGCCGAACGGATTGCGGAACTGGCCAACGGTGCCAGGCAGGACACCCGCAGCACCATCGCCATGCAATACGACCAGACCACCACGTTCGCCGCCAAGCTCAAGCTGATGTTCGAAGCGCCGGGTATGGTCAAGCCGCTCAGGCAAGCCATCGATGCCCTGCCTGACGCCGAGCGCAGCAAGGCCCGCGAGGCCTACACTCGCCTGATGAAGTTCGACGGCAAGCTTGCCGCCGGTTCCGCCGACGCCGCGCTTTACGAGCTGTTCCTGCAGGAAAGCGCACGCCAGACGTTCCTCGACGAGTTGGGGCCGCAAGACAGCCCGGCCTGGCAGGCGCTGGTGGCGAATGCCAACACCTCGTATCCGGCGCAGGCCGACCATCTGCTGGGCCGTGAAGATAGCCCGTACTGGGATGACATCAAGACCGCGCAACAGGAAGACAAACCGGCAATCCTCGCGCGCAGCCTTGCCGGCGCCATCACCCGCGGCGACAGCCTGCTGGGTGCCGATCACAACGCCTGGCAATGGGGCGCGCTGCATCGCGATGCGGACAAGCGAGCGACTGGCGGCGATCACAGCACGCTGAACGTTTCCGGCTATGCATGGGGCAGCGATCTGGATGCGCGCACCGCGCCTGGGCTGCGCATGGTCGTGGATTTCAGCCTGGTGGAGCCGATGATGGGGCTCATCAGCACCGGCCAGTCCGGCAACCCGGCAAGTCCGTACTTTGCCAACAGCGCCGAGCCGTGGCTCAAGGCGCAGTACATGTCGATCCCGTTGCAACAGCAGAATTATGAAAAGGGCTACGGCAAACAGCGCCTGACGCTGACGCCCGGGAAATAACCCCGTTGTGGGAGCGGAGCGCCGCCCGGTCCGCTCCCACAGAATCCTCGAACTTCCCGCACTACCCCGGCTCATAGCTAACAAGCCCATCCATATGGTTGTCCCATGGATCTTGTCATTGCTCGGCCCGAAGGTTTGTATTGCCCTCCCGGTGATTTCTATATCGACCCGTGGCGTCCGGTGGAGCGGTCGGTGATTACCCACGGCCACGGCGACCACGCCCGGATGGGCAACACCCATTACCTGGCGGCGGCCAGCGGCGAAGGTATTCTGCGTTCGCGGCTGGGCCAGGACATCCGCCTGCAAACCCTCGAATACGGCGAGACCATCACCCACCATGGCGTCAAGCTGAGCCTGCATCCGGCCGGTCATGTGCTGGGGTCGGCGCAGGTCCGTCTGGAATACGAAGGCGAAGTCTGGGTCGCATCCGGCGACTACAAAGTCGAGCCCGACGGCACCTGCGCGCCGTTCGAGCCGGTGCGCTGCCACACCTTCATCACCGAATCGACCTTCGGCCTGCCGATCTATCAGTGGGAGCCGCAGGCGCAGATTTTTTCCGGCATCAACGATTGGTGGCGCGAGAACGCCGCGCAGGGCAAGGCCAGCGTGCTGTTCGCCTATTCCTTCGGCAAGGCGCAGCGCATCCTGCACGGCATCGACCCCCAGATCGGCCCGATCCTGGTCCATGGCGCCGTCGAACCGTTGAACAAGGTGTATCGCGAAGGCGGCATCCGCATTCCGGAAACCCAATACGCCGGAGACTTCAAGAAAACCGACCCGGCCTTGCGTCAGGCATTGATCATCGCGCCACCCTCGGCCGGTGGCAGCAGCTGGATGAAACGTTTCGGCGAGTACAGCGACGCATTCGCCAGCGGCTGGATGATGCTGCGCGGCACCCGGCGCAGACGTGGTGTGGATCGCGGCTTCGTGCTGTCCGATCACGCTGACTGGCCCGGCTTGCTGTGGGCCATCGAACAGACCGGCGCCGAACGGGTAATGGTCACCCACGGCTCGGTGGCGGTGCTGGTGCGTTACCTGCGCGAAACCGGACTCGACGCCCAGGGCTTCAGCACCGAATACGGCGACGAGGACGAAATGGCCACGGCGGCCGACACCCCCGCCGCTGAAGAGACGTCATCATGAAAGCTTTTGCCGAACTCTATTCGCGCCTGGACGCCACCACGTCGAGCAATGCCAAGCTGGCCGCCATGCGTGACTATTTCGCCCAGGCCACGCCGGAAGACGCGGCGTGGGCGGTGTACTTCCTGTCAGGCGGGCGGCCCCGACAACTGGTGCCGACCCGCGTGCTGCGCGAACAGGCCATGACCCTGGCCAGCCTGCCGGAATGGCTGTTCGAGGAAAGCTATCAGGCGGTGGGCGACCTGGCCGAAACCCTGTCACTGCTGTTGCCCCAGGCCGAACACAGCAATGACCAGGGTCTGGCAGTCTGGATGGAAGACAAGTTGCTGCCGCTGCGTGGCCTGCCGCCTGAAGAACTGGCCGAGCGCTTGCCGGCGTTCTGGTCGCAACTGGATCGCATCAGCCTGATGGTCTGCATCAAACTGATTACCGGCAGTTTCCGGGTCGGTGTTTCCAAATTGCTGGTGACTCGCGCCCTCGCGGCACTGGCCGACATCGACAGCAAGCGCGTGGCCCAGCGGTTGGTGGGTTATACCGATCTGTCGCACCGGCCCAGCGCAGAGCGTTACCTGAAACTGATTGCCGCCGAATCGGAAGACGAACATGCCCAGCGCGGCGGCCAGCCCTACCCTTTTTTCCTGGCCCACGCGTTGCAGCAGCCCACCGACCAGTTCGAGACACTGCTCGGCCCGGTGGAGCAGTGGCAGGTGGAATGGAAGTGGGACGGCATTCGGGCGCAACTGGTCAAGCGTGACGGGCGGTTGTGGATCTGGTCGCGGGGCGAGGAACTGGTGACCGATCGTTTCCCCGAACTGCACAGCCTGGCCGCATGCCTGCCCGACGGCACGGTGATCGATGGCGAAATCGTGGTCTGGAAGGCGCCGGAAGTGGAAGTCGGCGCAGAAGCGGCCTTCGAGCTGAACGACGATGCCCATCAACCAGCGCCTTCGGTGCAGCCTTTCGCATTGCTGCAACAGCGGATTGGCCGCAAAACCTTGGGCAAAAAGATTCTCGCCGACGTGCCGGTGGTGGTGCTCGCCTACGATCTACTGGAATGGCAAGGCCACGACTGGCGCAGCCGCCCGCAACATGAGCGGCGCACTCAGCTGGAGCAGTTGATCGACAGCTGCCGCAGCCCGGTGCTGATGCCCTCCCCTGTTCTTCAAGGCAAAGACTGGCGCGACTTCGACACCCAGCGTGAGGCCTCACGCAGCCTAGGGGTCGAAGGCATGATGCTCAAGGCGCGGGAGTCGCTGTATGGCGTCGGTCGCACCAAAGACATGGGCGTGTGGTGGAAATGGAAGGTCGATCCATTCAGCGTCGATGCGGTATTGATCTATGCACAGCGCGGCCACGGACGCCGCGCCAGCCTTTATACCGACTACACCTTCGCCGTCTGGGACGGGCCACCGGAGTCCAGAGAGCGTACGCTGGTGCCGTTTGCCAAGGCCTATTCCGGGCTGACGGACGATGAGATGCGCAAGGTCGACGCCATCATCCGCAAGACCACCATCGAGAAATTCGGCCCGGTGCGCAGCGTCACGCCCAGCCTGGTGTTCGAGCTGGGCTTCGAGGGCATTGCTCTGTCCAAGCGTCACAAGAGCGGCATTGCCGTGCGCTTCCCCAGGATGCTGCGCTGGCGCCAGGACAAGCCGGTGGCGGAAGCCGACAGCCTGGCGACATTGCAGGATTTGCTTGGATAGCGCACCAGAAAAGTGCGCCTGATTATCAACGCACCAAATCAGGCCTCTTGCACCTGTAGCAGCCAGCTCGCTGGCGAACGCCATCGTAGGGCTAGGCAAATGCCGTCTGACCGGGCCTAGTCACGACCAAGGTCGGTCCTACAGCGATCCGTACGCCTCGCCGTGCATTGATTCAAAAATGCGACACGCCCGTACACTTCAAACGCACGTTTGCTCCGTTGGTTCAAAACTTGCTATCTGATATCAATCTGGCACCTGCCGGTAGCAAACTTCGCGTGTTCCCAACACCCCTCTAGGTTTTAAGGACTGAACGATGAAAAAAGCATGGCTGACTCTCTCTGCACTGGCTCTGTGCCTGGCCGCTGGCAACGCAATGGCCAAGGAATACAAGGAACTGCGCTTCGGCGTCGATCCTTCCTACGCGCCGTTTGAATCCAAGGCCGCCGACGGCAGCCTGGTGGGCTTCGATATCGATCTGGGCAACGCGATCTGCAAAGAGCTGAAAGTCACCTGCAAGTGGGTTGAAAGCGACTTCGACGGCATGATCCCTGGCTTGAAAGCCCGTAAGTTTGACGGCGTGATCTCGTCGATGACCGTCACCCCGGCTCGCGAAAAAGTCATCGATTTCTCTAACGAACTGTTCTCCGGCCCGACGTCGCTGGTGTTCAAGAAAGGTGCAGGCCTGACCGCCGACCCGGCCAGCCTCAAAGGCAAGACCGTCGGCTACGAGCAAGGCACCATCCAGGAAGCGTATGCCAAGGCCGTACTGGACAAGGCCGGCGTGACCACCAAGGCTTACCAGAATCAGGACCAGGTTTACGCGGACCTGACTTCCGGTCGCCTTGACGCTTCCATCCAGGACATGCTGCAGGCCGAACTGGGCTTTTTGAAGTCGCCGGCCGGTGCCGATTATGAAGTGAGCGAGGCCGTCGACAGCCCGTTGCTGCCGGCCAAGACCGCCGTGGGTATCGCGAAAGGTAACAAAGAGCTCAAGGCGTTGTTGGATAAAGGTATCAAAGCGTTACACGACGACGGTACCTACGCCGAAATCCAGAAAAAACACTTTGGCGATCTGAACCTGTATAGCGGTAAATAACACCCCAACGCCCATCGACTTCGGCGATGATCCGCCGCTCCTTCGATGGGCGGCAAATCTTGCCGCGGTCGATGGACGTTTTTGTCTGTTGACCGCGCAAGGCTTTATCCATGCTCGATACACTCATGCACTCTCTGGGACTTTCGGCGTTCAGCCTCAAGGGCTTTGGCCCGCTGCTGATGCAGGGCACCTGGATGACCATCAAATTATCGCTGCTGTCGCTGGCGCTGAGCATTGTGCTCGGCCTGATCGGCGCCAGCGCAAAACTGTCCGGCTCGGCGCTGTTGCGCATTCCTGCTCAGCTATACACCACCCTGATCCGCGGCGTGCCTGACCTGGTGCTGATGCTGCTGATCTTCTACAGCCTGCAAACCTGGCTGACCCTGCTGACCGACGCCATGGAATGGGAATACATCGAGATCAACCCGTTCGGCGCCGGCGTGATTACCCTGGGCTTCATCTACGGCGCCTATTTCACCGAAACCTTCCGCGGCGCGATTCTCTCGGTGCCGCGCGGCCAGGTCGAAGCGGCCATCGCCTATGGCCTCAAACGCGGCCAACGATTTCGCTACGTGGTGTTTCCGCAAATGATGCGTTATGCACTGCCGGGCATCGGCAATAACTGGCAGGTGTTGCTCAAGGCCACCGCCCTGGTGTCGATCATCGGTCTGGCCGATCTGGTCAAGGCATCACAGGATGCCGGCAAGAGCACGTACCAGTTGTTCTACTTCCTGGTGCTGGCCGCGCTCATCTATCTGGTGATCACCAGTGCGTCGAACTTCGCCCTGCGCTGGGCTGAACGGCGTTACGCTGCCGGCAGCCGGGAGGCGCAACGATGATCGAATTGCTTCAGGAATACTGGAAACCCTTCCTTTATAGCGACGGGGTAAACGTTACCGGTCTGGCGATGACCATGTGGCTGCTCAGCGCGTCCATCGCCATCGGCTTTTGCCTGTCGATTCCGCTGTCGATTGCCCGAGTGTCGAAAAAGCGCTGGGTGCGCTGGCCGGTTCAGTTCTACACCTACCTGTTCCGGGGGACGCCGCTCTATATACAGCTGCTGATCTGCTACACCGGCATCTACAGCATTGCCGCGGTGCGCGAACAGCCGATGCTGGATGCCTTCTTTCGCGATGCGATGAACTGCACCATCCTGGCGTTCACGCTCAATACCTGCGCCTACACCACCGAGATCTTCGCCGGCTCGATCCGCAGCATGGCCCATGGTGAAGTGGAAGCGGCCAAGGCCTACGGCCTGACGGGCTGGAAGCTGTACGCCTACGTGATCATGCCGTCGGTGCTGCGTCGCTCGCTGCCGTACTACAGCAACGAAGTGATCCTGATGCTGCATTCGACCACCGTGGCCTTTACCGCCACGGTGCCGGACATTCTCAAAGTGGCGCGGGACGCCAACTCGGCCACCTTCATGACCTTCCAGTCGTTCGGGATCGCCGCGCTGATGTACCTGACCGTCACCTTCATTCTGGTCGGCCTGTTTCGCCTTGCCGAACGCCGTTGGCTGGCTTTTCTCGGCCCCGCTCACTAGGAATCGACCATGCAGCACAACACCCACGATCTGCTGTCGCCGGTGCCGGGCACCGGGCGGCAGGTTCACAGCTTCCATTACGGCCCGCAGGATGGCGGTCGCAAGGTCTACATCCAGGCTTCGCTGCATGCCGACGAACTGCCGGGCATGCTGGTGGCCTGGTACCTCAAGCAGCGACTGGCAGAGCTGGAAAGCGCCGGCCGGCTGTTGGGCGAGATTGTCGTGGTGCCGGTTGCCAATCCCATCGGCCTGGAACAGGTATTGATGGACACCCCGCTGGGCCGTTACGAGCTGGAGAGCGGTGAGAACTTCAACCGCTGGTTCGTTGATCTGGCCCAGCAGGTGGGCGACGAAATCGAACCGCACCTGAGCGCCGATGCTGCGCAGAACCAGACGCTGATTCGCGACAGCCTGCGCCGCGCGTTGCACGAGCAGGTCGCCGGCACCCAGTTGCAATCGCTGCGCCTGACCCTGCAACGGCTGGCGTGCGATGCCGACATGGTGCTGGACCTGCATTGCGACTTCGAGTCGGTGGAACATGTCTACACCACACCCGAAGCCTGGCCGAAGGTCGAACTGCTGTCGCGCTACCTCGGTGCCCAGGCCAGCCTGCTGGCGACCGATTCCGGCGGTCACTCGTTCGACGAATGCTTCACGCTGGTGTGGTGGAAACTGCAGCAGCGATTCGACGCGCGTTGCGAGATTCCATCAGGCAGTTTTTCAGTCACCGTCGAGCTGCGCGGCCAGGGCGATGTCAGCCATGCCCTCGCCAGCCGCGACTGTCAGGCGATCATCAGCTACCTGATCAACTTCGGTGTCATCGATGGCGATGCTGCACCCGCCCCCGAACTGCTCTACCCCGCCACGCCACTGGCCGCTGTCGAACCGGTGACCAGCCCGGTCGGCGGACTGCTGGTGTTCTGTGCCATGCCCGGCGAACACGTCGAGGCCGGTCAGTTGATCGCCGACGTCATCGACCCGATCAGTGATGCCGTCACGCCGGTTCATGCTGCCAACGCCGGGCTGCTCTACGCCCGCTCGCTGCGCCGCATGGCAACCGCCGGCATGGCCATCGCCCACGTTGCAGGCACCCAGGCCTACCGCAGCGGCTATCTACTTTCTCCTTGAGGTCCAGACATGTACAAACTCACCATCGACGGCCTGCATAAAAGCTATGGCGACAACGAGGTGCTCAAGGGTGTTTCGCTCAAGGCCAGCAGCGGCGATGTGATCTGCCTGATCGGCGCCAGCGGCTCGGGCAAAAGTACCTTCCTGCGCTGCATCAATTTTCTTGAGCAACCCAACGACGGCGCCATGAGCCTGGACGGCCAGCAGGTGCAAATGGTCAGCGACAAGGACGGCATGCGCGTGGCCGATCCTCAGGAGCTGCAACGCATCCGCACCCGGCTGGCCATGGTGTTTCAGCATTTCAACCTGTGGGCGCATATGACCGTGCTGGAGAACATCACCATGGCGCCGCGCCGGGTACTTGGGGTGTCGAAAGCCGAAGCGGAAAAACGTGCCCGGATGTATCTGGACAAGGTCGGTTTGCCGGAACGCGTCGCCGATCAATACCCGGCGTTTCTCTCCGGTGGCCAACAACAGCGCGTGGCCATTGCCAGGGCGCTGGCGATGGAGCCGGAGATCATGCTGTTCGACGAGCCGACCTCGGCCCTTGACCCGGAACTGGTGGGGGAAGTGCTGAAGGTGATTCAAGGCCTGGCCGAAGAAGGCCGCACCATGATCCTGGTGACCCACGAAATGGGCTTTGCCCGCAAGGTCGCCAACCAGGTGGTGTTCCTGCACAAAGGCCGGATCGAAGAGTCCGGCCACCCGGATGAAGTGCTCAACAACCCCAAGAGCGAGCGGTTGCAGCAGTTTCTCAGCGGGAATCTGAAATAACCATCGGCTTGCATCTCCCTCTTCGCCAGCAAGCCGGCTCCGACAGGCTATCCCATCTGCAAGATCCGCCTTGCTGGCGAAGGCGTTCGAGAGCACACATCCTTTAAAACTATCTCCCACTCACTGCTGTCTCTGACTTATCTCCCCTCAGAGCACACCCGACTGGATGAGCAGACCCACCGATTTCGCTCAGCGATGGTTTTCGGCCCGAGGCTGGAAGCCGTTTCCCTTTCAGAAAGAAGTCTGGGCGGCGGTCAGGAAAGGTGAGTCCGGGCTGCTGCATGCCAGCACCGGCTCCGGCAAGACCTACGCCGTGTGGTTCGCCGCTCTCAATCGCTTCGCAAAAGCCAATCCGCCGCCCGCCGATGACAAGCCCCGCAAACGCAAGCCGCCCGCCGCGCCATTGAGCGTGATGTGGATCACGCCGATGCGCGCGCTGGCCGCCGACACGGCGCGCGCCCTTGAGGCGCCGTTGAGCGATCTCGACATTCCCTGGACGGTTGGCCTGCGCACCGGCGACACCAGCAGCAGCGAGCGTGCTCGCCAGGGCCGACGCCTGCCCTCGGCGCTGATCACCACGCCCGAGAGCCTGACGCTGCTATTGACCCGCGCCGACGCCCAAACCACGCTGTCGACGCTTCGCGTCGTGGTCGTGGACGAATGGCACGAGTTGATCGGCAACAAGCGTGGCGTTCAGCTGCAATTGGCCTTGGCTCGCCTGCGGCGCTGGAATCCGCAACTGATCGTGTGGGGCATTTCCGCGACCCTGGGCAATCAAGAGCATGCTCAACAGGTGTTGCTCGGCGACGGCGGGGTGACCGTGCAGGGCAAGATCGTCAAGGACCTGACAGTCGATACCTTGCTGCCACCGTCCATCGAACGTTTTCCCTGGGCCGGACACATGGGATTGCGAATGCTGCCTCAGGTAGTGGCCGAAGTTGACGGCAGCGCCAGTTGCCTGGTGTTCACCAATACCCGCTCGCAATCGGAAATCTGGTATCAGGCACTGCTGGAAGCGCGGCCGGATTGGGCCGGCTTGATCGCCCTGCACCACGGCTCGCTGGCGCGCGAGGTTCGCGACTGGGTCGAGCGTGCGCTCAAGGAAGGCCAGCTCAAGGCGGTGGTGTGCACGTCGAGCCTGGACCTGGGCGTCGACTTCCTGCCGGTGGAACGTGTCCTGCAAATCGGTTCGCCCAAAGGTATCGCCCGCTTGATGCAGCGTGCCGGTCGCTCCGGCCACGCCCCAGGTCGCCCGTCGCGAGTCACCCTGGTGCCGACCCACAGCCTGGAGCTGGTGGAAGCCGCAGCCGCTTGCACCGCCGTGGCGGCGCGCATGATCGAGCCGCGCGAATCGCCACGCCAACCGCTGGACGTGCTGGTCCAGCATCTGGTCAGTGTCGCCCTCGGCGGCGGTTTCCTGCCCGATGAGCTGTTGGCCGAAGTGCGCACCGCCTGGGCCTATCGTGACCTCACCGACGAGCAGTGGCACTGGGCGCTGGCCTTCGTGCGCAACGGTGGCCATTCGCTCACCGCCTACCCCGATTATCGTCGCGCCGAACCGGATGAGCATGGCGTCTGGCGCGTGCCGGACGCCCGCTTGGCTCGTCGCCACCGCATGAGCGTCGGCACCATCGTCAGCGACGCCAGCATCAACCTCAAGTACTGGAAGAAAGGAGGCGGCGGTGGCTCGCTGGGCAGCGTCGAAGAGGGCTTCATTGCGCGCCTGAGGCCGGGCGACGGTTTCCTGTTCGCCGGTCGGGTGCTGGAACTGGTGCGCGTGGAAAACATGACCGCCTACGTCAAACGCGCCACAGGCAAGAAAGCCGCGGTGCCGCGCTGGAATGGCGGGAGAATGCCGCTGTCCAGCGAACTGGCCGATGCGGTGGTGGAAAAATTCGACGCCGCCGCGCACGGCGAATTCCTCAGCCCGGAAATGCAGGCGGTGCGCCCGTTGCTGGAAGTCCAGCAGCAGTGGTCCGGCCTACCGCGACGCAATACGCTGCTGGCGGAAACCCTGAAATCACGGGAGGGCTGGCATCTGTTTCTCTATCCCTTCGCCGGTCGCCATGTACATCTGGGCCTGGCGAGCCTGCTGGCCTGGCGGTTGGGCCGGGACACGCCGCTGACTTTCTCCATCGCCGTCAACGACTATGGCCTGGAATTGCTCAGCGCCAGCGAAGTGAACTGGGTTCAGGCGCTGGACAGTGGGTTGTTCAGTCAGGATCGGTTGATGGAAGACATCATCGCCAGCCTGAACGCGGGCGAACTGGCGCTGCGCAGGTTCCGGGAAATCGCCCGGATCTCGGGGCTGGTATTTTCCGGCTACCCGGGCGCATCGAAGAGTAACCGCCAACTGCAGGCATCCAGCGGGCTGTTCTTTGAGGTCTTCAAACGCTACGACGCCGGCAATATGCTGTTGACCCAGGCCGAGGAGGAAGTCTTGCGTCAAGAGCTGGACCTGGCGCGGCTTGAGCACACGCTGGAACAGATCAACGACCGGACCCTGGACATGCATGTCATCAAACGCGCGACGCCCTTGGCGTTTCCCCTGCTGGTGGAACGCTTCCGGGAAAGCCTGAGTTCGGAAAAACTCGCCGACCGGATTGCGCGCATGGTGCGTGATCTGGAGAAAGCCGCCGGACCGGAGACCGAGCATTGAGCCCTTACCAAGTCGTCACCCTGGCCGGCGCCGAGCTATGGCTGCTGGCCGACAAGGCCATCTATTACCCCGCGCACCGTGCGTTGCTGATTGCCGACGCGCACTTCGGCAAGGCCGCCGCCTATCGCAAACTGGGCCAGCCGGTGCCCCACGGCACGACTCAGGTCAATCTGCAGCGGCTGGACCGGCTGCTGGCCGATTACGACGTCGGCCACCTGATCTTCCTGGGGGACTTTCTCCACGCCCCCGAGTCCCATGCGGCAGGCACCTTGAGCGCGCTGCGCACATGGCGTGCCCGACATGCGCAGCTAAGCATCACACTGATTCGCGGCAACCACGACAAACGCGCCGGTGATCCGCCGGCCGAGCTGAACATCGAGGTGGTTGAAGAACCCTTGATTCTGGGGCCGTTTGCGCTGCAACACGAGCCGGACGCGCACCCGTCGCTGCATGTCCTGGCCGGGCACGTTCACCCGGTCTACCGGTTGCGTGGAAGAGGCCGGCAAAGCTTGCGCCTGGCCTGCTTCTACCTCGATGCGCATGTCAGCCTGATGCCTGCGTTCGGCGAATTCACCGGCGGCTATGCCATCGAACCGACCGACCGCAGCAGCGTGTATGTCACTGGCGACGGGGCGATCTGGGGTGTGCGGTGATACCGCTTTTACCGCGAGGCTGAAACGCTTCATCAGCCCTCGATCGCCACTCGTCGCCAGTCATTGACCTGCCCGCTCGCCCACGCGGAATGCGCCGGGCGGCATGGCACATCAGGGCAGATTCAGGGAAGGGTCAGGCTACAGGCGCAGGAGGTGGCTC
Organism: Pseudomonas sp. v388; assembly: GCF_003935425.1. GTDB lineage: Bacteria > Pseudomonadota > Gammaproteobacteria > Pseudomonadales > Pseudomonadaceae > Aquipseudomonas. Next base: position 189,169 of record NZ_RHQN01000005.1, on the reverse strand, counting down.
GTCAGGAATGGTAGGTTCACCCGGCTCGGTGGGTTCCTGGAACGGGGTATCCGGGTCAGGCTGACCTGGGATTCCGCCGCCGACCATGTTGAATTGCGCGTGCAGATGCGAATGCGCGAGCAACGACCAGGCCAGCAGTCCGATCTCGTTGGGCGGAGGAGACGTTTCCCGGTCAGATGTTTTGTAGTCGGTCTTCATAGGGCACTCCGATCAGCGGCCCCGCGCACAAAATGTATGCGGGGACATGTCAGCCAATAGAGTGCATAAAACTGTATTAATTCAATTTGCGTCAGCGCGAAATCGAAAATCAGGTACGTGGCAGAGTGACGCCACGCTGGCCCTGATACTTGCCCCCACGGTCCTTGTAGGACACTTCACATTCCTCGTCAGACTCAAGGAACAGCATCTGCGCCACACCTTCGTTGGCGTAGATCTTGGCCGGCAGCGTGGTGGTGTTGGAGAACTCGAGGGTCACGTGGCCTTCCCATTCCGGCTCCAGCGGCGTCACGTTGACGATGATGCCGCAGCGCGCGTAGGTGCTCTTGCCCAGACAGATGGTCAGCACGTTACGCGGAATGCGGAAGTACTCGACGGTGCGTGCCAGGGCAAACGAGTTGGGCGGGATGATGCACACGTCGCTCTTGACGTCGACGAAGCTCTTCTCGTCGAAGTTTTTCGGATCGACGGTCGCCGAGTTGATGTTGGTGAACACCTTGAATTCATCCGCACAACGCACGTCGTAGCCGTAGCTGGAAACGCCAAAGGAGATCACCCGGTCGGCGCCCTCGCCACGCATCTGGCGCTCGACGAAGGGCTCGATCATGCCTTGCTCTTGCGCCATGCGGCGAATCCACTTGTCCGATTTGATGCTCATGGCGGTGTCCTGAATAACGAGGTGAAGAAAGATGTGCCGCATCTTACCGGGCCGGGGCCTTGCGTTCAAAGGTCACGCAAGGCCGCTTCGCTTGCCGGACGTGCCGTTTTTCACCCGTCAGGAAATAATCTCGACAGACCATTGGCACGTTCCGCAAAAAGGGTTAAGGTGGCGCCACTGTGTTGCTTGTGTCACTGAGAATCTCTACACGATGTTGAATTTCGATCCAACCATCTCCATGAATTTTCCAGCTCTTTGCACTCAGTCTCGGCCAGGGCTCTTCCTGAGTCGCAGTTAACTTTGTCCAAGGAGATACATCATGTCCAATCGCCAAACTGGTACCGTTAAGTGGTTCAACGATGAAAAAGGCTTCGGCTTCATCACTCCACAGTCCGGTGACGACCTGTTCGTGCACTTCAAAGCTATCCAGTCCGACGGCTTCAAGAGCCTGAAAGAAGGCCAACAGGTTTCTTTCATCGCTACCCGCGGTCAGAAAGGCATGCAGGCTGAGGAAGTTCAAGTTATCTAACTTGTACTGAATCGCTTGAAAAACCCCGCCCTCAAAAGCGGGGTTTTTTATTGCCTGGATTTTCTCGAGTCCTGTGGGAGCGGTCCCGCCCGGTCCGCTCCCACAGGTCTTGGCGGCTGTCGTCAGTCGTCACTCACCGAAATGGTCGGCATCGCCGGGCTGGCAGCTTCCTGCAGCACGATGCGCGCGCCTACATGGCGAGCCAGTTCCTGATAGACCATGGCGATCTGGCTTTCCGGCTCGGCAATCACTGTCGGCTTGCCTCCGTCGGCCTGCTCACGAATCAGCATCGACAGCGGCAGCGACGCCAGCAGTTCCACGTCGTACTGTGAGGCCAGCTTCTCGCCACCACCCTCACCGAACAGATGCTCGGCGTGACCGCAGTTCGAGCAGATGTGCACGGCCATATTCTCCACCACGCCCAGCACCGGGATGTTGACCTTGCGGAACATCTCGACGCCTTTCTTCGCGTCGAGCAGCGCCAGATCCTGAGGCGTGGTAACGATCACCGCGCCAGCCACCGGGACTTTCTGCGCGAGGGTCAACTGAATGTCGCCGGTACCGGGCGGCATGTCGATCACCAGGTAATCCAGATCATTCCATGCGGTCTGGGTCACCAGCTGCAGCAAGGCGCCGGACACCATCGGCCCTCGCCAGACCATCGGCGTATTGTCATCGGTCAGAAACGCCATGGACATCACTTCGACACCGTGGGCTTCGATGGGCACGAACCATTTCTGGTCCTTGATTTTTGGTCGGGTGCCTTCAGGAATGCCGAACATCACACCCTGGCTGGGGCCGTAGATATCGGCGTCGAGAATCCCGACCCGCGCACCTTCGCGGGCCAGCGCCAGCGCCAGATTGGCAGCGGTGGTGGATTTGCCCACGCCACCCTTGCCGGAGGCCACCGCCACGATGTTCTTTACATTGGCCAGGCCGGGCACCTGACCCTGGGCCTTGTGCGCGCTGATAACGCTGGCGATCTCGACCCGAGCCGCGGTCACGCCGTCAAGACCTTCCACGGCGGTTTTCAACACCTGAGCCCAGCCGCTCCTGAAAAGGCCGGCGGCGTAGCCCAGCTCCAGCTGCACGGTGACCTGGCCGCCCTGAATATCGATGGCCCGCACACAACCGGCACTGACCGGATCCTGGTTCATGTAAGGGTCGGTGTACTGGCGAAGAATCGTCTCCACCGCTGCGCGGTTGACTGCGCTCATGGGCTCACTCCGAAAAAGGCTGACTGAAACAGGCGGCTATCCTAACCGTTCTGACGGGCGGCGACATGGTTTCACTGCCAGTCCAGGACACTTCCCACGTCGCTAAACGGTGAAAAAAAATCCCCAGACCTTTATAGTGGCCGACCTCCGTTTCACTTCAAGTAGCCGAGCCCATGTCCGAGCCACGCCAGATTCTCGTTACCAGCGCCCTCCCCTATGCCAACGGTTCAATCCACCTTGGCCACATGCTCGAATACATCCAGACCGACATGTGGGTGCGGTACCAGAAACATCGCGGCAACCAGTGCACTTACGTGTGCGCTGACGACGCCCATGGCTCGGCCATCATGCTGCGCGCCGAACGCGAAGGCATCACGCCTGAGCAACTGATCGACAACGTCAACGCCGAGCACAGCGCCGATTTCGCCGATTTCCTGGTGGATTTCGACAATTTCCATTCGACCCACTCGGACGAAAACCGCGAACTGTCGAGCATGATCTACAAGCGTCTGCGCGACGCCGGGCACATCGCCACCCGTTCGATCACGCAGTATTTCGACCCGGAAAAGAAAATGTTCCTGGCCGACCGCTTCATCAAGGGCACCTGCCCGAAATGCGGCACCGAAGATCAGTATGGCGACAACTGCGAAAAATGCGGCGCGACCTACGCCCCTACCGACCTGAAAGATCCGAAATCGGCCATTTCCGGTGCCACGCCGGTGCTGAAGGATTCCAAGCATTTCTTCTTCGACCTGCCGGCCTTTGACGCCATGCTCAAGAGCTGGACGCGCAGCGGTGCCTTGCAGGACGCCGTCGCCAACAAGATCGCCGAATGGCTCGACTCGGGCCTGCAGCAGTGGGATATTTCCCGCGACGCGCCGTACTTCGGTTTTGAGATTCCCGACGAGCCGGGCAAGTATTTCTACGTCTGGCTGGACGCGCCGATCGGCTACATGGCCAGCTTCAAGAACCTGTGCGCCCGCCGCCCGGACCTGGACTTCGACGCCTACTGGGCCAAGGACTCCACCACCGAGCTGTACCATTTCATCGGCAAGGACATCGTCAATTTCCACGCCCTGTTCTGGCCGGCCATGCTCGAAGGCGCGGGCCTGCGCAAGCCTACGGCAGTGAACGTACACGGTTACATCACGGTAAACGGCCAGAAGATGTCGAAGTCGCGCGGCACCTTCATCAAGGCCCGTACCTATCTGGACCACCTGTCGCCGGAATACCTGCGCTACTACTACGCATCCAAGCTGGGCCGCGGCGTGGATGACCTGGACCTGAACCTCGAAGACTTCGTGCAGAAGGTCAACTCCGATCTGATCGGCAAGGTGGTGAACATCGCCAGCCGCTGCGCGGGCTTCATCCACAAGGGCAACGCAGGGGTGATGGTCGATACCAACGCTGCGCCGGAACTGACTGACGCGTTCCTGGCGGCAGCGCCGAGCATCGCCGAAGCCTACGAGGCGCGGGACTTTTCCCGTGCCATGCGCGAAACCATGGCCCTGGCCGACCGCGCCAACGCGTTCATCGCCGACAAGGCGCCCTGGGCGCTGGCCAAACAGGAAGGCAAGCAGGACGAAGTCCAGGCGGTATGCGCACTGGGCATCAACCTGTTCCGTCAACTGGTCATCTTCCTCAAGCCGGTCCTGCCGGCACTGGCCGCTGATGCCGAGAAATTCCTCAACGTGGCACCGCTGACCTGGGACGACCACAAAACGCTGTTGAGCAATCATCAGCTCAACCCGTTCACGGCGCTGATGACCCGTATCGACCCGGCGAAGATCGAAGCGATGACCGCAGCCTCCCGCGAAGACCTGGCAGATGGCAATGCCAATGCCGACGCCGACGCCGCGCCCAAGGGCAACGGTGAACTGACCAAGGACCCGCTGTCCGCAGAGATCGACTTCGAGGCGTTTGCCGCAGTCGACCTGCGCGTCGCCCTGATTCTCAAGGCCGAGCATGTCGAAGGTGCAGACAAGCTGCTGCGTCTGACCCTGGATATCGGTGACGAGCAGCGCAACGTGTTCTCCGGCATCAAGAGTGCCTACCCGAACCCGGCCGAGCTGGAAGGCCGCCTGACGATGATGATCGCCAACCTCAAGCCCCGGAAGATGCGCTTCGGCATTTCCGAAGGCATGGTGATGGCGGCAGGCCCCGGCGGAGAAGAAATCTATCTGCTCAGCCCGGATAGCGGTGCCAAGCCGGGCCAGCGGATCAAGTAAGCGCTCCAGGGCCCGGCATCCTTCGAGCGAAGGATGCCCGGGCCTTCATCCATCCTGCCTTGCATCCCCCCTGCAGTGAGGCAAACTCTCGATAACGCCTCCAGCGCTGAACCATCGATACGATCATGACCGACACTCCCCACCTGCACACCGGTGCCGCCTCGCCGGGCCTGATTGCACGCATCGATGCGCTGCTGCCGCAGACCCAGTGCGGCAAGTGCGGCCATCCTGGTTGCCGGCCTTACGCCCAAGGTATCGCGGCCGGCGAGCCAATCAACCGCTGCCCACCAGGCGGACAGGAAACCATCGCGCAGCTGGCAGAACTGCTCGGCACCCCGGCTCTGCCTTTAGATGTGGCACGTGGCCCGGCGCCTGCCCAGATTGCGTTTATCCGCGAAGCGGAGTGCATTGGCTGTACGAAATGCATCCAGGCCTGCCCGGTCGATGCCATCGTCGGGGCCGCAAAACTGATGCACACCGTGCTGGTCGATGAATGCACCGGCTGCGACCTGTGTGTTGCGCCCTGCCCGGTAGACTGCATCGAAATGCATCCGCTGGAGCGAAACGGGGTCACCCCCATCGTCGGCGGCATGGCTGAAACACCGGGCGACTATCAGGCCCGCGCCATAAAGCGTCTGCACGCCCGCCGGCGCTTCGAGGCTCGTAACGACCGCCTACGGCGTGAACTGGAGCGGCGAGTGCAGCAACGCGTCGCACGCCAGCCGGCCATCCCTCCGGGGGCCCCCAGTCCAGCGCCCACGGCGGGATCGACTGCCACGCCAGATGTCGATGCTGCCGTAAAAAAAGCCCGGATTGCCGTGGCGATGAGTCGCGCGCAGCTCAACAAGTCGCTCAAGGCATTCGGGCATCCCCCGATTGCCGAGCAGGCAGCGCGGCTGGCTCAGTTGCAACGGGAATTCGAGGCCACGGAACGTGAGTTGGCACGGCTGACGTCAGTCACCGCCACAAATGCCTCGGTGCCGGTGGCCGCCGCCCTTGATCAAGCCGCAGTCAAGCGAGCGAAAATCCAGTTGGCGATGGCCCGCGCCGCGCTTGGCAAGGCCAAGACGGCCCATGCGCCTGCCGACGAGCTGGTGCTGTTGAACAACGCCGTCGTTCACGCCGAACAGGCGCTGAGCCAGGCCCAGGGCGCAGCTTCAGGTGCCACCCTGCGCGAAAAGTGACTCCACCCTGCTTGAACCTGCCAATCGACTGGATCACCCTGCACCAGATTCCCAACCCGTTGTGATATTCAAGGAAACGCTCCGCTCATGAATGCCGCCAAACGCCTGGAGATTTTTCGCAGGTTGCACGAGGACAATCCTGATCCCAAGACCGAACTGGCCTACACCACGCCGTTCGAGTTGCTTATCGCGGTCATTCTTTCAGCGCAGGCCACTGACGTCGGCGTCAACAAGGCGACCGCCAGGCTCTACCCGGTGGCCAATACACCGAAGGCGATCCTGGACCTTGGGGTGGAAGGCCTGTCGGAGTACATCCGCACCATCGGCCTGTACAACAGCAAGGCCAAGAATGTGATCGAAACCTGCCGGCTGCTTCTGGAGCGGCACGGTGGTGAGGTTCCGCAGACCCGCGAAGCGCTCGAAGCACTTCCCGGTGTCGGACGCAAAACGGCCAATGTCGTGCTCAATACGGCTTTCCGCCAGATCGCCATGGCAGTGGACACTCACATTTTTCGGGTCAGTAACCGCACCCATATCGCGCCCGGCAAGACGGTTCTTGAGGTCGAGAAGCAGTTGATGAAATTCGTGCCCAAAGACTACCTGCTCGATGCCCATCACTGGCTGATCCTGCATGGCCGCTACGTATGTCAGGCGCGTAAACCTCGCTGTGGCAGCTGCCGGATCGAAGACTTGTGCGAGTACAAACACAAAACATCGGACGATTGATCAATAGCGATCCTGCGGCAGAATCGATTAAAAAAATCTTTTTTACCCGTCCGGAGAATGCCGCTATAAGGTGCGCCAATGACAGCCCAAGCCTGGAGTCACCTTCATGAGTACTGGCAAAGAGCAATTGGACGTAGACGACGACTTCATCACCGTTGATTCCGACGAGGGTGAGCAGCCGGCCACTGAGCCGGCCAAGACAAACCTGAGCAAACGGCGCACCATCGACAACCTGCTTGAAGAGCGGCGCCTGCAGAAACAGCTGGCCGATTACGACTTCGACCTCTAGTCGTTTTGCATCCGCCATAGCCATGGCGACGACCGCTCTGCCTCGACTTCAAAGCCTCTCATCCGGGAGGCTCCAGCGCGGGTACGCGCTGAATACCCCACCCTGCCATGTTTCATACCAGCCCGTTACGCTGCGCAAGCTCGATCAGATCCACCAGCGAGTGGGCATTCAACTTGAGCAGCAAGCGTGTCTTGTAGGTGCTGACCGTTTTGTTGCTCAGGAACATGCTGTCGGCGATCTCCTTGTTGGTCTTGCCTCTGGCGAGCTGCTGCAGAACCATCATTTCGCGCCCTGAAAGGCGATCCACCATGTCGGCCTCGCTGGCGTTGCCCATGCTGGACCGAACCGTGTGCAGCGCCTGATTGGGAAAATAGCTGTAGCCGGACAACACAGCCTTGATCGCGCTCAACAGCTCGGTCAGATCCTGCTGTTTGCACACATAGCCTGCAGCACCCGCCTGCATGCAACGCATGGAAAAATGGCCGGGGGCCTGGGAGGTCAGGATCAGGATCTTGAACGGCAGCGTCATGGCTGACAGGCGCGCGATGACCTCAAGGCCGTCCAGCTTCGGGATGCCGATGTCGAGGATGACGATATCGGGCAGATGCTCGCGAGCCAGCTGCAACGCATCGACCCCGTTATCGGTCTCTGCGATGACTTCGTAGCCATGACGCTCCATCAGCATGCGTACAGCAAGGCGAATGACGGGATGATCATCCACGATCAGCACTTTATTCATGGGGCAGTCCAGTTTCGATATTCGAATTTTTAGAGTCAGCACAATAGCTTAGTCGTTTAGTGCTTTGCATGGCGCTCACCCCTTCGGACAGGCAGCCAAAGACCATTCCCACAAACACAACAGAAACATCCTACAAAACTAGACGTGAACGAACTGTTTTCCATGATTATCTCAAGCTTCCCTCTGGGATACCGCTGAAGTTGGTGCTATCGGGAACCGCTTATCCAGAGCCTGCGGTTAACACGGACAGCTTCTGCACCGGGACCAGACAGGTACGTTATTCCTCGTTGCCCCATTACTGGCCTCCAGGTGAATCAAAGTTCATAACAACGCTCGTTGTCGGGCCGCGCAACTTCATGCGCCAACTCCGGCCTGACCGTTTTCCGACAACCTGTCTCCAGAATAAGCGCAATCTGCAAATGCGCCACGGCCCAAGGATCAGAATTTATTGCCACCTACCGAGCGACACGAAAAGGCCATACCCGCACCCCCGCGTTGAAAACTACACACATAACGGTATCAACTTCATACAAATATGTATTTAAAGATTAATCCTACAAAATATACAGAAGCTTCCTACATTGTCGTCTAGGCACGATCGCCCGGGGCCTTCAGAGGCCCAGATAAGGTGTCCGGCAGTTCCGAGCGAACCCCGCCCGACCCTGCACATGATTCACCACCAAAAACCGGGGATCATCTACATTCGCAAGAGGACCAACCTGAAACAAGGGCTCATTCGACAACTAGCTAATACTATAACCTTGATCAAATCCATAGCTCAGCCATTAAAGAGGAAAGGTACTACAACACTAACAGACGGTAAAAACCCCTATGTAAGACGATTTCGGACAAACCAACTCATTTCATGTTTCATACCGCTTTTTTACTTGCAAATTCTATTACCAGTCGTTACTTTTTTGAGAACCAATCAATATTTTCAGCCCGTTAACATGTACAACTACATGCGGAACGCTTTTCCCGTAATGCCTTTGCGCAGACCGGAACAGTATTGATTAAAGGGACTCGTTTTATCGAAATAACCGAAAGGATTCGGACAACATGAACATGGCCGGGCAGCGACATTCATCCCAAACTGACTTCGAGCCAGATGTGATTATGCCTGCACAGTGGCCATGTGTATAACCATGTTCAAAAAGGGATATACCATGAACAACAAGTCGTCTTGCTCGCTATCAAAGGATTCGACTGCCCAGAGCCTTTCCGCCGCCGTGGAGGAGTTTGTTTCTCAGGGTGGAGTGATCTCGGTCATCCCCGACGGAGGGATCGCCGAGGCTCCTGCGGCCTACGGCGTCGAGCACACACCAGACCAGGGCGCTGAAGCCGAGCACAACAAACTCGAATTGCTCAAGGAGCTGGTGGCCAAAGGCGCGGGTGTATCCGCGCTGCAGTACTCGTTGCGCATGAACAAAAAGGACATCCGCCAGTTGGCAACTGACAATGGCGTAAAGATAAGTTACAGCCGTCCTGTCAAGTTCATCAGAAAAGAGACTTTCACGCCGACTTCCGATATCGATGATGTCGTGGCAGGCCACGCGATGCACTACTCCACACTCGGCTATACCGCGACAGAAATAGCCCAGGTGCTCGGCCTGAGTATCAGACAGGTGTGGGACATCGGAAAGGCGTACCGCTTCGAGTTTCGCCAAAACAGAGAACGGGACCCCTCATGACAACCGAAATGTACTGGAATTCTCGGCAACGACTGCTCGACCGTGCGCCTGGAACTTCCCGCTCGACCTGCCAGGTCGCGTTCGGCGCCTGTCGGCCTGAACAACTCTACCCCACTCCACCATTTATCGAATCTGAAGCCGACACCATGAACCCGTTCACCCGCCTTATGAACCCGATAACCGTCATTGCCTTGTTTGCCGGTTTATCCGAAGCCTCAGCTACAACCGTACTGCCCTATCTGGATGATGCGTCGCGCCAACCCTATATATGGTTTCTCATATTATTTCCATCAACCCTCGTCATCCTGTTTTTCCTGACGCTTAACTTCAATCCGAGCGCCCTCTATACGACGCCGGACTGCTCCAACCAGCCCACCACACACGACGTCCTCGATGCCTCGCGAAAGGCCACTGACAATCGCAACATCAACTGCAACGCATTCGAGCCAGCGTCGACTCCAGAACAACAGCGTCTATCAGCGCCTTCAAAACCTGTAGGAAGTTACGATTAATATTGCCGAATAACGAATAGATCAAGTAAGAAACAGGGTAAATCCAATGAAACTCACGCCCGCACCCGTGTATCGCGATCAAGATACTGAATCCTGTAGATACCGGCCGTCGCATTCCGGAAAATCCCGTCTAACATTTTTGGCAGTGTGGGATTTTCAGGGAGAACCGTGTGAACACCACTCCGACAACAAGTATTGACAACTACCCTCAGCGATGGCGGTCCCATCAATGGAGAGATCATGTCCAAGCTAAAGGAATATCGCGAAATTGAGCGCGCCCTCAAGGCGCACCAGGAAAGACTGAAGTCTCTGGAGACCAATGAGCAACTTACCCGGTATCTGGAATTCGAAAGAAAACTGACAGCGCTCATGAAGCGTTACAGCATGGGAATTGCCGATCTGGTGGATTACTTGAACTTGCCACTCAAGCACGCAGGTTTGAGCGTAAAGGAAAAACCCATCAAATACGGTTATTCGGGGAGGAAGGCCAGTAAAAGAACGCTGACCAGGCCGTGAAGCCTCGACGGCTGAGCGCCGCCGAGCATCAGAATTCGAATGCAGCCCTAACGGGCTGCATTCTCATACCGGGGCCGCTCAGAAGAACTTGCGGCCTTTGTTCGCAGCGATACGCATACGCAAGGCGTTGAGCTTGATGAAGCCCGCCGCATCGGCCTGGTTGTAGGCGCCGCCGTCTTCCTCGAAGGTCGCAATGTTGGCGTCGAACAGCGACTCTTCGGACTTGCGACCGGTCACGATCACGTTGCCCTTGTACAGCTTCAAGCGAACCACGCCGTTCACGTGCACCTGGGAAGCGTCGATCATCTGCTGCAACATCAGGCGTTCAGGGCTCCACCAGTAGCCGGTGTAGATCAGGCTGGCGTATTTGACCATCAGCTCATCCTTGAGGTGAGCGACTTCACGATCCAGAGTGATCGATTCGATGGCGCGGTGGGCACGCAGCATGATGGTGCCGCCTGGGGTTTCGTAGCAGCCACGGGACTTCATGCCCACATAGCGGTTTTCCACGATGTCCAGACGGCCGATGCCGTTCTCGCCGCCGATGCGGTTCAGGGTCGCCAGCACGGTGGCCGGAGTCATTTCGACGCCGTCCAGGGCCACGATGTCGCCGTTGCGGTAGGTCAGTTCGAGATAGGTCGGAACGTTGGGTGCGTCCTCCGGGGACTTGGTCCAACGCCACATGTCTTCTTCGTGCTCGGTCCAGGTGTCTTCCAGCACGCCGCCTTCATAGGAGATGTGCAGCAGGTTGGCATCCATGGAGTACGGAGACTTCTTCTTGCCGTGACGCTCGATCGGGATCGCGTGCTTCTCGGCGTAATCCATGAGCTTTTCACGCGACAGCAGATCCCACTCGCGCCATGGGGCGATGACCTTGACGCCCGGCTTGAGCGCGTAGGCGCCAAGCTCGAAACGGACCTGGTCGTTGCCCTTGCCGGTGGCACCGTGGGAAATGGCGTCGGCGCCGGTTTCGTTGGCGATTTCGATCAGGCGTTTGGCAATCAACGGACGAGCGATGGAAGTACCCAGCAGGTACTCGCCTTCGTAGACGGTATTGGCGCGGAACATCGGGAACACGAAATCGCGCACGAATTCTTCGCGCAGGTCGTCGATGTAGATTTCCTTGACGCCCATGGCCTGAGCCTTGGCGCGAGCCGGTTCGACCTCTTCGCCCTGACCCAGGTCAGCGGTAAAGGTCACCACTTCGCAGTTGTAGGTATCTTGCAGCCACTTGAGGATTACCGAAGTATCCAGGCCACCGGAATACGCTAGAACTACCTTGTTTACGTCCGCCATGCCATCACTCCACCGGGTTGTACGGAAAACCAGCGATTCTACCGTTCAAACCAGCAAATTTACAGGGGCGCGACAGCTTCTGACGACGAGGCGACAGTAATGGCCGCCTCGACGGGACAAATGATCAGGATGTGGCGGCGGCACTGGCCGACGAAGCCACCGGAGCCGGACGCTCGTCGGGCGCGACGCGCTCCAGATGCACATTCACCCGGCGGTTGCGTGCACGGTTGGCATTGTTGGTATTAGGCGCCAGCGGGTAACGCTCGCCGTGAAAGCGCAAGGTGATCTGCTGCTCAGGGATGCCCTGCGCCTTGAAGTAGTCCATGACCGCAAGCGCACGACGTCGCGACAGATCACGGTTGGTCAGGCGATTACCGCTGTTGTCCGAGTGCCCGTCGAGTTCAATGTGATTGACCGTCGGATCGGCCTTCAGATACGCAATCATGGTGTCCAGCCGGGCCTTGGCCTTGGCATCGAGTTCGATCCCGCCACCGGGGAAGCCGACTTCCGACTGCTTGACCTGATCGAAATTCATCGGCAGCAGCTTGGCCGTACAGGCTTGATAGTCCGCAAATGCCTTGCTGAACTTGACCGGCAGCAGGCGCACTTCCATGGTCCCTCCCTCGCGAGAGTAGTGGCGGATAAGCGGGCTGCGCCCTTCCATCAGGCCATTGATGAGCCGTCCGGCCTGCGCCTGGGACGTATTGAACGGAATCTCGCCGTTGCTGACGCGCACCGAGCCCAGATTGATATCGCCCCGACCTGGCTGCCACGGCGCAGCCGCGGCCAGCAAGGTCGCCGAGCCGCTGCCCAGCGTGGCGTAGGACGTCTTGAGACGGAATGTGGCCTGCTCGCCCGCGCGACGCACGAACTCACCGGCACCAAAGTCGGTGATCGGCTGCGTCAGACGGCACTCGAACTGATCTCCCTCGACCTTCCACTCGATGCTTTCCAGACGGGTCTGGAAATTCATCGCCATGGCCGGAAGGCTGGCGAACACGCTGAGCAGGGCTACATATAGCTGGCGCACGGCAAGCTCCACTTGAAAATGACCGCGAAACGAAATTGCTTCCTACATCGGGCTATCGGTTACTTCCTACAAAACTTGATAGCGAGTGCCTGAGAGAGTCTTTTCCGGTAGCATTCCCAGCGAGTTTGACCCGCCTGGAATCCCCAATGTCTGACCGCCTGACCCTTCTGCGTCCCGACGACTGGCACATTCACCTCCGTGATGGAGCTGTCTTGCCCAATACCGTCGCTGACGTGGCACGCACCTTTGGCCGCGCCATCATCATGCCCAACCTGGTGCCTCCTGTGCGCAACGCGCAACAGGCAGACGCCTATCGCCAGCGCATCCTGGCCGCACGCCCGGCCGGCAGCCGCTTCGAGCCGCTGATGGTGCTCTACCTCACCGACCAGACCAGCGCTGAAGACATCCGCCAGGCCAAGGCCAGCGGCTTCGTCCATGCGGCCAAGCTGTATCCGGCCGGCGCCACCACGAATTCCGATTCGGGCGTCACCAGCATCGACAAGATCTTCCCGGCCCTCGAAGCCATGGCCGAAGTCGGCATGCTGCTGTTGGTGCACGGTGAAGTCACCCGTGGCGAGATCGACGTGTTCGACCGCGAGAAGGTGTTCATCGACGAGCACCTGCGCCGCGTCGTGGAGCGTTTCCCGGCACTCAAAGTGGTGTTCGAACACATCACCACCGCCGACGCCGTGCAGTTCGTCAACGAAGCTTCGGCCAATGTGGCGGCGACCATCACCGCGCATCACCTGCTTTATAACCGCAATCACATGCTGGTCGGCGGTATTCGTCCACATTTCTACTGCCTGCCGATCCTCAAGCGCAACACGCATCAGGTGGCCTTGCTCGATGCGGCTACCAGCGGCAGCGGCAAGTTCTTCCTGGGCACCGACTCGGCGCCTCACGCCCAGCATGCCAAGGAAAACGCCTGTGGCTGCGCGGGCTGCTACACCGCCTATGCCGCCATCGAGTTGTATGCAGAGGCGTTCGAACAGCGCGACGCGCTGGACAAGCTGGAAGGTTTCGCCAGCCTGCACGGCCCGGCGTTCTACGGCCTGCCGGCCAACCAGGACACCATCACGCTGGTCCGTGAAGAATGGACCGCACCTGCCAGCCTGCCCTTCGGCGAGCTGACCGTAATCCCGCTGCGCGCTGGTGAAAAACTGCGCTGGCGTCTGCTGGAGGAACACGCGTGAGTGAAGATCATTTCGACGACGAACAGGACGGTCAAGGCGGTGGCGGATCCCGTCACCCGATGGCCGCTCGCTTTCGCGGCTATCTGCCCGTCGTCGTCGACGTTGAAACCGGCGGTTTCAATTCGGCAACCGATGCGCTGCTGGAAATCGCCGCCGTGACGATCGGCATGGACGAAAAGGGTTTCGTGTTTCCGGAACACACTTACTTTTTCCGGGTCGAGCCCTTCGAAGGCGCCAACGTTGAAGCGGCTGCCCTGGAATTCACCGGTATCAAGCTGGACCATCCCCTGCGCATGGCCGTCAGCGAAGAAACTGCGCTGACCGATATCTTTCGCGGCGTACGCAAGGCACTCAAGGCCAACGGTTGCAAGCGCGCCGTGCTGGTCGGCCACAACGCCAGCTTCGACCTGGGCTTTCTCAATGCCGCCGTCGCGCGCATGGACATGAAGCGTAACCCGTTTCACCCGTTCTCCAGCTTCGACACCGCGACGCTGGCGGGCCTGGCTTACGGCCAGACGGTTCTCGCCAAGGCCTGCCAGGCTGCCGGTATCGACTTCGACGGCCGTGAGGCTCACTCCGCTCGCTATGACACCGAGAAGACCGCCGAGCTGTTCTGCGGCATCGTCAACCGCTGGAAGGAAATGGGCGGTTGGCACGACTTCGACGATTGAGCGAGCGCGTGCTACGAGAAACCGGCCTTTCAAGGTCGGTTTTTTTATGCATCAAACGCGCCCGGCCGCCGCTTGCCGGACCGGTACAATCCGACCACTCATCGGAGAGGCGCAATGGTTACAAGAACAGTTTTGACAAGCATTCTCATTCACATTAGTCTCCACGGCACCAAGCAATTACCAGCGACGGTCTCTGACTTATGTATGTTTGTCTCTGCCAAGGTGTCACCGACGGCCAAATCCGTGAAGCAATTCTGGAAGGCTGCTGCAGTTACCGTGAAGTTCGTGAGACAACCGGCGTCGCCAGTAAATGTGGGAAATGCGCCTGCCTGGCCAAGGAAGTGGTGCGTGAAACCCTGACTGAACTGCAAAGCAGTCATGCGGCGCTGGCTTATCCGGCGAAATTTTCCGCAGCCTGAATCACCGTTTCCAGAGAACCGGACCCTGCGTCCGGTTTTTTTATGCCTGTAATTCAATTGCTTAGCGTCAAGATGCGGAACTCAAACATTCTTATTCCTATTTAATTTCACTTATTATTCAATAACTTAGGTTTGACAGGCTTTTAAGTGCGGCTCAAACTCGCGCTTTATCTACACAAGCCATCGGCAGGACCTCGATCATGAAAGGCGACATTACAGTCATCCAGCATCTCAACAAGATCCTCGGGAACGAGCTGGTCGCGATCAATCAGTACTTCCTGCACGCGCGCATGTATGAAGACTGGGGTCTGAAAAAGCTGGGCGAACATGAGTACCGCGAGTCCATCGACGAGATGAAACACGCCGACAAACTCATCAAGCGCATTCTGTTCCTCGAAGGTCTGCCCAACCTGCAGGACCTGGGCAAGATCCTGATCGGTGAGCACACCAAGGAAATGCTGGAGTGCGACCTCAAGATCGAACAGAAGGGTCTGGCCGATCTCAAGGCTGCCATCGCTCACTTCGAAACCGTGGGTGATTTCGGTAGCCGCGAGATGCTCGAAGACATCCTCGAATCCGAGGAAGAGCACATCGACTGGCTGGAAACCCAACTGGGCCTGATCGACAAGATCGGCATCGAAAACTACCTGCAGTCGCAGATGGGCGAATAACGTCCCCGCTTCGACATGCATGGCCATGAAAAAGCCCCGCCTCTTGCGAGAGCGGGGCTTTTTCTTGTCTGCTTTCAGGTAGAAACGATCAGGCCAGGCATTTGAGCAATGCATGGCCCTGTCGCGGGCAGGACGGATCGCCGTCCGCGTGTTCCTACCGGGCAGACGTGCTTACTGAGCCTTGGCGCTTGCGGACTTGACCAGTTCCTGCAAGGAGCCGTCAGCCATCATCTCGGTGATGATGTCGCTGCCGCCGACCAGCTCACCGGCTACCCACAACTGCGGGAACGTCGGCCAGTTGGCGTATTTGGGCAGGTTGGCGCGGATCTCAGGGTTCTGCAGGATGTCGACGTAAGCGAATTTTTCGCCGCATGCCATCAATGCCTGGGACGCCTTGGCCGAAAAGCCGCACTGCGGGGCATTCGGAGCGCCTTTCATGTAAAGCAGAATGGTGTTGTTGGCAATCTGCTCTTTGATCGTTTCGATGATATCCATGGAACACCTCGGCTGAACTTTCCGACACAGTAGTCGGCACGGTGGCGCATTGTAACGGAATCCTGTGCCTGACGCTCAGTGCTGAACATCGGCAGCGCTGACACGGATCGGCACACCGTTCAATGCAGCATTGCCGGACACCGCATCCAGCACTCGCTCATCGGTCAGGTCATTGGCGCTGACACCCGGTTGGGCATTCGCGATATCCAGCTGCACGCCGGAACGGCCATGGCCCCAACCATGCGGCAGGCTGGCGACACCGGGCATCATGTCCGCACTGCCCAGTACCTGAACCCGGACCTGCCCCACTCGCGAGTCGACCGTGACCCATTGCTGGTCGCTCAGCCCGCGTGCGGCCATGTCCTGCGGGTGCATCAACAGCTGATGCCTGGGCTTGCCCTTCACCAGGCGCTGATAGTTGTGCATCCATGAGTTGTTGCTGCGCACATGACGGCGTCCTATCAACAACAACTCGCCGGGCCGGGAAACAGGGGTGGCGATAAAGCGCGCGATATCCGCCATGACCACTGCGGGCGCGGCCTGCACCTGGCCATCTTCGGTCTTGAGGCGTTCCCGCAGATTGGGTGTCAAGGCGCCCAGATCAATGCCGTGCGGATAGCGTTCAAGGCTTGCAATCGACAGGTCGTGCGAACTGCCTTCACCATACGGGCCGTTACGCAAGCCCAGGTCGATCATCTGCGCCGGAGCCAGCGCAGGCTTCAACTCCTTGCCGGTGCGCGCCGCAAACGCCTTGGCCAGCCCGACAAAAATTTCCCAGTCATGCAACGTACCTTGCGGCCTGGGAAAGATCGCCCGGTTGAAACGCGTGACATTGCGCACCGCCAGGGCGTTGAAGGTGGTGTCGTAGTGGTCGTTTTCCAGCGCCGAGGTCGAGGGCAGGATCAGATCGGCATAGCGCGTGGTTTCGTTGATGTAGAGATCGATACTGACCATGAACTCAAGACCTTCGAGTGCCCGTTCCAGCTGTCGGCCATTGGGGGTGGACAGCACCGGATTGCCGGCCACCGTCACCAGCGCCCGCACCTGCCCTTGCCCTTCGGTGAGCATTTCTTCGGCCAGGGCCGCGACCGGCAGCTCTCCGGCGTATTCGGGCAAACCCGAGACCCGGCTCTGCCAGAGGTCGAAGTGGCCGCCCGACGTCACGCCGACCAGATCCACCGCAGGTTCGGTGCATAACGCGCCGCCCACTCGATCAAGGTTTCCGGTCACCAGATTGATCAACTGCACCAGCCAATGGCACAGCGTGCCGAACGCCTGGGTAGAGATACCCATGCGCCCGTAACAGACGGCACGCTCGGCTGCCGCGAAGTCTCGGGCCAATTGGCGTATCTGCTGGGCCGGCACGCCACAGCGCGCGCTCATCGATTCCGCCGTGAGTGGCGCAATGGCCTGCCGGACCTGCTCCAGCCCGTTCACCGGCAAGTGGCTGCCCCGCGCCAGTCGTTCTTCGAACAGCGTGTTGAGCAAGCCAAACAAGAGCGCCGCATCACCACCGGGCTTGACGAAAATGTGCTGCGTGGCAATCGCGGCCGTTTCGCTGCGCCGCGGGTCAATCACCACCACCTTCCCGCCGCGCGCGTGAATCGCCTTCAGGCGCTTTTCCACGTCGGGCACGGTCATGATGCTGCCGTTGGACGCCAGCGGATTGCCGCCCAGGATCAGCATGAAGTCGGTGTGATCGATATCCGGAATCGGCAGTAACAGGCCGTGGCCGTACATCAGGAAGCTGGTCAGGTGTTGCGGCAGTTGATCGACCGACGTGGCGGAGTACCGATTGCGTGTCTTGAGTTGACCCAGAAAGTAATTGCTGTGGGTCATGAGCCCGTAGTTGTGAACGCTGGGATTGCCCTGGTAGACCGCCACCGCGTTCTGGCCGTGCCGCTGCTGAATATCCTGCAGACGTCGGGCAATCAGCTCGAAAGCCTCTTGCCAGTCGATGGCCTGCCATTGATCACCCACGCGTCGGACCGGATGCCGCAGACGATTCGGATCATTCTGAATATCCTGCAAGGCGATGGCTTTGGGGCAGATGTGGCCGCGGCTGAACGGGTCGAGCGGGTCGCCTTTGATCGAGGTGATGCTCAGGCCGGCGGTCTCGATGGTCAGACCGCATATGGCTTCGCACAAATGGCAGGCGCGGTAGTGCTGAGTGTTGGTCATCGCAGCCTCACGTCCGGTCAGGGCAACCCTTCGGGTTGCGGAACCGGAACTATGGTGCGGGACTGCGCGGGGCGCCAGGGACGTTCGTCACATGAATCGTTGCGCATCACACCGGCCGATAACGGCCTGGTCGTGCTGTCGGCTCAGCCGCCGATGGGCGTGACGACCTTGCGCTGCAACTGGATTTCGGTCACGGTCTCGATTTCTTCCTGGGCCATGTGGACCCCGGTGAGATCACCGATCAGGCGCCAGTGCTCATCGAGCCCGGAACTGATGGTCGCCATGCGGTCGATCATGCGCCGACCTGCCGAACGGGTGACTTCGTCCTCGCTGCGCAGCAACTCGAACGACATGGACGTGATTGAAGCGGTAAGGTGCGTGAGGGTGCGGGCGGTCAGCCCGAGAAGCTCCGTTAATTGACGTTCCTTTGAATCCATTCCTCCAGCCCTCATTGAATTGAGTAATACGTGCAACGCTTTATAACCTACGCCTGCCATTAATGAAACTGGCGAAGTGTCATCAGCGTGAAGTGTGTCGCATCTGCACGGCGGGTCGTGGACTGTTGCAGGATCGGCACTAATTGCCAATGGCGGTGCACGCAGTGTACAAATGCTCGCTTGCGGATTCATGGCGCTGGCTATTGGCCTGCCATTCGTGCGGCAGCTCTGCCGCGCAGCTATCGCCAGATCGTGTCTCGTGCGCTTACGCCAGGTTCCAGGCACTTTCTGTGAAAACACGCATGTATTGGTAAGAGGCGACATTTTTTTATACTATCGCGCCTCCCTTATTCGTCGCTCAACGCGGCTTTCGCCGCAGGTCAGGCCCGTTTCCCGATATAAACCGGCTTTCAGAACCTGCGGTCTGTTGCAAAAAAGGTAGTTAATCATGAACGCCAGGCACTTTCTCTCGATGATGGATTACACCCCAGACGAGCTGCTGGGCTTGATTCGTCGTGGCGTAGAGCTCAAAGACCTGCGAAATCGCGGCGTGCTTTTTGAACCCTTGAAGAATCGGGTGCTGGGGATGATCTTCGAGAAATCCTCGACACGTACCCGTCTTTCCTTCGAAGCCGGCATGATCCACTTGGGCGGCCAGGCCATCTTTCTGTCCCACCGCGACACCCAACTGGGTCGCGGTGAGCCGATTGCCGACAGTGCCAAGGTCATGTCGCGGATGCTCGATGCGGTAATGATCCGTACCTACGCCCATGCCAACCTGACCGAATTCGCCGCCAATTCGCGGGTGCCGGTAATCAATGGCCTGTCCGACGACCTGCACCCCTGCCAGCTGCTGGCCGACATGCAGACCTACCTGGAACATCGCGGCGCGATCAAGGGCAAGACCGTTGCCTGGATCGGCGACGGCAACAACATGTGCAACAGCTATATAGAAGCGGCGATTCGCTTCGACTTCCAGCTGCGCGTGGCTTGCCCCCTCGGCTACGAACCCAACCCTGAATTCCTGGCCTTGGCCGGCGATCGGGTCACCGTGGTCCGCGATCCAAAAGCGGCCGTCGCCGGCGCGCATCTGGTCAGCACCGACGTCTGGACCTCAATGGGCCAGGAAGAAGAGACGGCCAAGCGCATGGCGCTGTTCGCACCGTTTCAGGTGACCCGCGCCCTGCTGGATCTTGCAGCCGAGGATGTCCTGTTCATGCATTGCCTGCCTGCGCACCGTGGCGAGGAAATCAGCGAGGATCTGCTCGACGACCCGCGCTCGGTGGCATGGGATCAGGCCGAGAACCGCCTGCACGCGCAAAAGGCGCTGCTGGAATTTCTCGTCGCGCCAAGCCAGCCAGCATGACCAGGTTGCTGCTGAACCTGCGCAATCTCGCCTGCGGCTACCAGGATCAGCGCGTGGTGCAGGACTTGAACCTGCACCTCAACGCAGGCGACATCGGTTGCCTGCTGGGTTCCTCGGGGTGCGGCAAGACGACCACGCTGCGCGCCATCGCAGGCTTCGAGCCGGTTCACGCCGGTGACATCACCCTGGCCGGCGAGGTCATTTCCCGCCCCGGCTACACCCTGGCGCCCGAGAAGCGCCGGATCGGCATGGTGTTTCAGGACTACGCGCTGTTTCCGCACCTGAGCGTCGCCCAGAACATCAGCTTCGGGATCCGCAAACATCCACGTCTGCGCCAGATCACCGAAGAGTTGCTGGAGTTGGTCAACCTCAAGACCCTAGGGCAGCGTTTTCCCCATGAGTTGTCCGGCGGCCAGCAACAGCGTGTCGCCCTTGCACGTGCCCTGGCCCCGGAACCGCAACTGCTATTGCTCGATGAGCCGTTCTCCAATCTGGATGGTGAGCTGCGCCGACGCCTGAGCCATGAAGTACGCGACATTCTCAAAGCGCGCGGCACCAGCGCCATCCTGGTCACCCACGACCAGGAAGAAGCCTTTGCGGTCAGCGACCATGTGGGCGTGTTCAAGGAAGGTCGACTCGAACAATGGGATACGCCATACAACCTCTATCACGAACCTCTGACTCCGTTCGTAGCCAGCTTCGTCGGCCAGGGCTACTTCATTCGCGGCCAGTTGATCGACCCGGAGTCGGTGCAGACCGAGCTGGGCGTACTGCGCGGCAATCGTGCGTACCCCGGCGTTCGCGGCAGTGCCGTGGACGTGCTGCTGCGCCCGGACGACATCGTTCATGAGCCGAACAGCGATCTCAAGGCGCGAGTATTGGGGCGAACCTTCCAGGGCGCGGCGACCCTGTATCGGCTGCAACTGCCGACCGGCAGCGAGCTGGAAGCCATCTTCCCCAGCCATGCTGACCACATGGCGGGAGAAGACGTCGGCATCCGCGTAGCGGCTGACCATCTGGTGCTGTTCCCTGCGGCGGGCAGTGTGGCGGCGCATAGCAGCCACCTCTGACACAGCACTTTTTCTGCAGGAGCCAGCTTGCTGGCGAAAAGGTCAGTACATTCCATGCAGATGTATCGCCTGACAATAAGTCTTCGCGACCAAGGTCGCTCCTACGGTATCTGTGTGATGCGCGCGTCAGGCCCTTCCTATCGGCGCAAACACAGCCCTGGTGTGTTCCGCCAGCACGGCGGCTGACAACTCCACTTCCAGTCCGCGCCTGCCGGCACTCACAAAAACGGTCTGAAACGGCTGCGCGCTCTGATCGATAAAGGTGCGCAGGCGTTTCTTTTGCCCCAGCGGGCTGATGCCGCCCAGCAGGTAGCCGGTGGAACGCTGCGCAGCGGCCGGGTCGGCCATTTCGGTTTTCTTCACGCCCGCTGCCTGTGCCAGGGCCTTGAGGTCCAGCGTGCCGGCGACCGGCACCACGGCGACCAGCAGCTCACCCTTTTCAGAGGCGGCCAGCAGCGTCTTGAACACCCGAGCCGCTTCCAGCCCCAGCTTCTCGACAGCCTCCAGCCCATAGGACGCTGCTTTCGGGTCATGTTCGTAACTGTGTATTCGGTGTTCGGCGCGAACTTTTTTCAGCAAGTCCAAAGCGGGTGTCATGCGTCACTCCTGGCGATTAGGGCGGCGGCTATCTTAAGCGATTCAACTGGCCGTGCCTTGATCCACGCCGCTCTCGGGCATGCGGCCTTCGCAACTGGATAAGTAATTTCTTACAGAACAGTCATGACGAAGCGCCCGCGTGTCGGCAGAATACGCCTGACTGTTCAGTTCCGACCTTTGACAGGGTTCTTTCTTGTCTATATTTTTTCGTTTGCGAAGATCTGACTGAAACCAAAAAACGTAGGACGGGTCTTACAACCGGTCGGGAATGGGGTTTTCCCGGTACGGAAGAAATGAGCGCCAGCTATGCATTCGGTGCCGACAAAAAATACAAAAATCGAGGTTTCCATGACTATTGCGTTACGACAACCGACGTTGGGTGGCCAGTGCCTGGCCGAATTCCTGGGCACGGCACTGATGATTTTCTTCGGCACGGGGTGCGTTGCAGCGCTCAAGGTCGCGGGCGCCACGTTCGGTCTCTGGGAAATCTGCATTATCTGGGGATTGGCGGTCAGCATGGGGATCTACCTGAGCGCCGGCGTTTCCGGGGCTCACCTCAATCCTGCGGTCAGCATTGCGCTGGCTTTGTTCGCAGGCTTTGAAAAAAGAAAACTGCCTTTCTATATTTCGGCTCAGGTCGCAGGCGCGTTCTGTGGCGCAGGGCTTGTATACCTTCTGTATATCAGCCTGTTTTTCGAGTTCGAACATGCGCACCAAATGGTTCGCGGCAGCGTCGAGAGCCTCGAGCTTGCATCGGCGTTCACCACCTACCCGAATGCGGCGATTTCCGTTGGCCAGGCGTTTCTTGTCGAAGTCGTCATCACCACCATTCTGATGTGCGTGATCATGGCAATCGGTGATGACAAGAACGGCCTGCCACGCGGAGCCATGGCGCCGCTGCTGATCGGCTTGCTGGTCGCCGTGATCGGTGCTTCGATGGGGCCGCTGACCGGTTTCGCCATGAACCCGGCCCGGGATTTTGGTCCAAAATTGATGATATTCATCGCGGGCTGGGGCGAAGTAGCGTTCACCGGTGGACGCGACATACCTTATTTCCTGGTTCCAGTCTTTGCGCCGATCCTGGGCGCCTGCCTGGGTGCAGCCGGGTACCGCATGTTCTCGCGTCACCTGCCCGGCGCTGTGCCCGTTGAACGTGAAAAAGATGCCGGTGTTGCGCGCGGCAAAGTCTCGGCTTCATCCTGAATTCCACCCTTTCAAGCAAGGCAATCGACATGACAGACACTCAGAACAAGAACTACATCATTGCTCTTGACCAGGGCACTACCAGTTCGCGCGCCATCATCTTCGACCGCGATGCCAACGTGGTCAGCACGGCGCAAAGCGAATTCGTACAGCATTATCCGCAGGCCGGCTGGGTCGAGCACGACCCGATGGAGATCTTCGCTACCCAGACCGCCTGCATGACCAAAGCGCTGGCCCAGGCCGACCTGCACCACAACCAGATCGCCGCCATCGGTATCACCAACCAGCGTGAAACCACTGTGATCTGGGAGCGGGACACCGGCCGCCCGATCTACAACGCCATCGTCTGGCAGTGCCGCCGCAGCACCGAGATCTGCCAGCAACTCAAGCGCGACGGCCACGAGCAGTACATCAAGGACACCACCGGCCTGGTCATCGACCCGTACTTCTCCGGCTCCAAGGTCAAGTGGATTCTGGACAACGTCGAAGGCAGCCGCGAGCGCGCCCGCAAGGGCGAGCTGATGTTCGGCACCATCGATACCTGGCTGATCTGGAAATTCACCGGTGGCAAGGTTCACGTTACCGATTACACCAACGCGTCGCGCACCATGTTGTTCAACATCCACACGCTGGAATGGGACCAGCGCATGCTCGACCTGCTGGACGTTCCGCGCGAGCTGCTGCCCGAAGTCAAGGCGTCTTCGGAAGTCTACGGTCACAGCAAGAGCGGTATCCCGATTGCCGGCATCGCCGGTGACCAGCAGGCGGCGCTGTTCGGTCAGATGTGCGTGGAGCCCGGCCAGGCGAAGAACACCTACGGCACCGGCTGTTTCCTGCTGATGAACACCGGCAAGAAAGCCGTGACCTCTGCCCACGGCATGCTGACCACCATCGGTTGCGGCCCGCGTGGCGAAGTCGCTTACGCACTGGAAGGCGCAGTATTCAACGGTGGCTCGACCGTGCAGTGGCTGCGTGACGAACTCAAGCTGGTCAACGACGCGCTGGACACCGAGTACTTCGCCAGCAAAGTGAAGGACAGCAACGGCGTGTACCTGGTACCGGCCTTCACCGGTCTGGGCGCTCCGTACTGGGACCCGTATGCCCGTGGTGCCCTGTTCGGCCTGACCCGCGGCGTGAAAGTCGATCACATCATCCGTGCGGCGCTGGAATCCATCGCCTACCAGACCCGCGACGTGCTGGACGCCATGCAGCAGGACTCCGGCGAACGCCTCAAGTCGCTGCGCGTGGACGGCGGCGCGGTAGCCAACAACTTCCTGATGCAGTTCCAGGCCGACATTCTCGGCACTCAGGTCGAGCGTCCGCAAATGCGTGAGACCACTGCGCTGGGCGCGGCTTTCCTGGCCGGTCTGGCAATCGGGTTCTGGAGCAGCCTGGATGAGTTGCGCGACAAGGCCGTGATCGAGCGCGTTTTCGAACCGCAGTGTGGCGACGCCGAGAAGGAAAAAATGTACGCCGGCTGGCAGAAGGCCGTGGCGCGCACCCGCGACTGGGAACCGCACGAAAACGAAGAGTAAGTCCGCACGGGCGGCGCGGGGCAGGATTCGGGCTGACAGGCATCGGGTCCTGCGGCATCATGGGTGCCGTTTATAGAGGGCGCCCAAGGAAAAACAATGAACCTGCCTCCCCGCCAACAACAGATCCTCGAACTGGTCCGCGACCGCGGCTACGTCAGCATCGAGGAAATGGCGACGCTGTTCGTCGTGACCCCCCAGACGATCCGCCGAGACATCAATCAGCTCGCGGAAATGAACCTGCTGCGCCGCTACCACGGCGGCGCGGCCTATGACTCAAGCATCGAGAACACCGCCTATGCCATGCGCGCGGATCAGATGCGCGACGAAAAGCAGCGCATCGCCGAAGCGATTGCCGCGCAAATCCCCGATCACGCCTCGCTGTTCATCAATATCGGCACCACCACCGAATCCATTGCTCGCGCCCTGCTTAACCACAGCAACCTGAAAATCATCACCAACAACCTGCACGTGGCCTCGATCCTGAGCGCCAAGGATGACTTCGAAGTGTTGCTGGCAGGCGGTGTCGTGCGACGTGACGGCGGCGTCGTCGGCCAGGCGAGCGTCGACTTCATCACGCAGTTCAAGGTGGATTTCGCACTGGTGGGCATCAGCGGAATAGACGAAGACGGCAGCCTGCTGGATTTCGATTATCAGGAAGTGCGGGTTTCCCAGGCGATCATCGCCAACGCCCGCCAGGTTTTGCTGGCAGCGGACTCCAGCAAATTCGGCCGCAACGCCATGGTGCGCCTGGGGCCGATCACCCTGATCGATTGCCTGGTCACCGATCAACCTCCGGTGCCCGCGCTGCAAGCGTTGCTGGCGCAGAACAAGATTCGGTTGGAGGTCGTATAGCGCCCCAATACCTGTAGGAGCGGGCGGCGCCTACAGGGGCCGGCGCATCCGGGCTCTTGCAAGCACGCGACAACCCTCGCCCTACAATGTTCACTTTTGTTGTTTTGTGTTTTCATCATCAGTAATTTCAATCAATCCCGGCTGGCAGACTGGTTTTTATTGCGCTATGATTTTCGAAAATGAACATTAATGTTCGGTTTCGCCTTTCGAGCCGCGCTCAAGAATAAGTCAGGAGGCTTCCAGATGCCCCAAGCTACCGTGCCTACACCGCCCCTTTCCGAGGTTTACGACATCGCCGTTATCGGTGGCGGGATCAATGGTGTCGGGATTGCCGCCGATGCATCCGGTCGCGGCCTGTCTGTGTTCCTGTGCGAGAGGGACGATCTGGCCAGCCACACGTCCTCGGCCAGCAGCAAGCTGATTCACGGTGGCCTGCGCTATCTGGAGCACTACGAATTCCGCCTGGTGCGTGAGGCACTGGCCGAGCGCGAAGTTCTGCTTGCCAAAGCGCCGCACATCGTCAAGCCGATGCGCTTCATTCTTCCGCACCGTCCGCACTTGCGTCCTGCATGGATGATTCGCGCCGGTATGTTTTTGTACGACAACCTCGGCAAGCGCGAAAAGCTGCCCGCTTCACGCACCGTGAAGTTCGGCGCCGACAGCCCGCTCAATGCCTCGATCAGCCGTGGTTTCGAATATTCCGATTGCTGGGTGGATGACGCACGCCTGGTGGTGCTCAATGCCATGGCCGCCCGTGAAAACGGCGCCCATATCCACACCCGCACCCGCTGTGTAAGCGCTCGCCGGATCAAGGGCATGTGGCACCTGCACATGGAGCGCAACGACGGCAGCCTGTTCTCCGTGCACGCCAAGGCTTTGGTCAACGCGGCCGGCCCGTGGGTTGCCAAGTTCATTCGCGAAGACCTCAAGCTGGACTCGCCATACGGCATTCGCCTGATTCAGGGCAGCCACCTGATCGTGCCCAAGCTCTATGAGGGTGAAAACGCGTTCATTCTGCAGAACGAAGACAAGCGCATCGTGTTCACCATCCCGTATCTGGAACATTTCACGATCATCGGTACTACCGACCGTGAATACCAGGGTGACCCGGCCAAAGTGAAAATCACTGAGCCGGAAATGGATTACGTACTGAAGGTCGCCAACGATCACTTCAAGAAACAACTGACCCGCGACGATGTGATTCATACCTATTCGGGCGTGCGTCCGTTGTGCAATGACGAGTCTGATAACCCGTCGGCGATCACGCGCGACTACACCCTGTCGTTGTCGGGCAATGGTGAAGAAGCGCCGATCCTTTCGGTATTCGGCGGCAAGCTGACCACCTACCGCAAGCTGGCCGAATCGGCCCTGGCGCAGCTGGCGCCGTACTTCAAGCACATGAAGCCAAGCTGGACCGCGACCAAGCCGTTGCCGGGCGGTGAAGACATGACCACGCCTGCGGAACTGGCCAGCGAACTGACCCGCCGCTTCAGCTGGTTGCCGGCGCCTATCGCCAAGCGCTGGTCGATCACCTACGGCCAACGCAGTCTGCGCCTGTTGGATGGAGTGCAAGGTCTGGAAGACATGGGCCAGCACCTGGGAGCCGGCCTGTACACCCGTGAAGTGGATTACCTGTGCGACACGGAATGGGCGACCACAGCCGAAGACATTCTGTGGCGTCGCAGCAAACTGGGCCTGTTCATGACCCAGGAAGAACAGGCGGCGGTGCAGGCTTATCTGGAAACCGTACTGCGCAGCAAGGCGGCGTTTCAGGCAGCCTGATCAGGCTACCAGCGGCGATCCTGATGGGGGAAGGAGCTTGCTGGCGACGAACAACAACGCGGTTGTTCCAACAAATCGCGGTGTTTGCGTCGCCAGCAAGCTCCCTTCCAGAGTGTTTACATCGCACTCTCACTCTTTGCTCAGATAGGCATTCATCTCTGCTTCCGGCACCATCCCGCCGCCGGTTGCCCAGACCAGATGAATCGCGCCGGCCGGCAAGCCGCCGGGCATACCCAGACGATGGCGATATCCCTGATTTTCCTGAAGCACGCGAGCGAACCCCGGCGCGCCAGCCAGCGCGGACGGCTCCAGCTTCAAGTTTTCAGTCTCGTTCAGCAGCCGTAGCAGGCTGAACAATTCTTCGTCGGTAACCGTATAAAAGCCGTCGAGCATGCGCTGCATCGAACGCCCGACGAACCCCGACGGCCTGCCGACCGCCAGTCCATCTGCGGCCGTTTGGTTGCTGATCCCGAAATCCTGAACCGCCAGGCCATCATGCAGACCGGTGTAGACCCCCATCAACATGCAGGGCGACTGGGTCGGTTCGGCGAAGATGCAATGCACGTGATCTCCGAACGCCAGCTTCAGGCCGAACGCGATGCCGCCGGGGCCGCCACCCACGCCGCAAGGCAGATAGACGAACAATGGATGCTCGGCATCGATCATGATGTCGCGCTCGGTGAGCTGCGCCTTCAGGCGCTCGCCGGCCACCGCATAACCGAGAAACAGCGTTCTGGAGTTCTCGTCATCGATGAAGTGGCAGTTCGGGTCGTTCTGCGCCTGCTCCCTGCCCTGCTCTACCGCCTGGCCGTAATCCCCGGCGTACTCCACCACTGTCACGCCGTGGGCACGCAGTTTGTCTTTCTTCCATTGCCGAGCGTCGGCCGACATGTGCACGGTGGTGGCAAAGCCCAGTCGAGCCCCGGCGATGCCGATCGACATGCCCAGATTGCCGGTGCTGCCCACCGCGATCTGGTGCGAACGGAACAGCGCCTGACAAGGCTCTTCGGCAAGGCGCCGATAGTCATCAGACTCGGTCAACAGACCATGCCGAATCGCCAGTTGCTCGGCATGAAACAACACTTCATAGATGCCGCCGCGCGCCTTGACCGACCCGGAGATCGGCAGGTGGCTGTCCTTTTTCAGCATCAGTCGCACCGGCGGCTCTACGTCGTAGCGGGCGCGCAATGCTTCGCCGAACGCGGGCACATCGACCAGTTCGGACTCGATGATGCCTTGGCTGGCAGCCACTTCCGGGAACGCCTGGGCCAGAAACGGCGCGAATCGGCGTAAGCGTTCACTGGCCTGACGCACATCCTCGGCGGTGAGGTCGATATCGTTCAACGCATCAGCCAGCGGCGCGATCTGCGGATTGAACCAACTGACTTCGGTACCGGCCAGAACGGGTTCCAGCAGCGCAAACTCCTGCTTCCACTCGGCGAGGCTTTTGCCATAAACAGACTGGGTCACTGCGCTTTCTCCACGGTGCGAATAGTCTCGGGTTGGTCAGACCGCCGGGCGGCCATCAGTCACGCTGCTGTATTGGTCCGGCGTCCGCGGCGGGTGCGTCACCGGTGTCCACAGGTCCACTTCGCTGCGGGCCAATACGGCCATGTCCGGGCGCGGGCGGCGCAGTTCGGCACTGGTTTCGCAGTGGGTTTCGATGGCCTGAGCGGCCAGCAGCAGTTCGAGGTCGCCACGGAATCTGCCGATGACCTGCATGCCGAACGGCATTCCGAGATGGTCCACGCCCATGGGCATCGACAGCGCCGGATTGGTGGCCAGGGTCACGACGTAGGTCAGCGCCAGCCAACGATAGTAGTTTTCCAGTTCGACGCCGTTGACGCGTTCCAGATACGGCTGCTCCCACGGGAACGCCGAGACCGGCGTGGTAGGCGACAGAATCAGGTCGTACTGGCCGAACAGCTTCTGGAAGCGACGAAAAATGCGGGTCTGCTCGCCACCGGCCCAGACGCAATCCTTGAGGGACATGCGTGCGCCCATTTCATAGTTGGCGCGCGGGTTCGGGCCCAGCGAATCCGGATCCTTTTCATAAGCGGCCTGCAAGCTGCCGACGAATGCTTCGGCGCGGACCACATCGAAGCAGCGATGCGCGTGCTGCATGTCGATTTCGACTTCTTCGCAGCTGGCGAACACGCCTTTCAGGCTGGCGATCTTGTTCCGGAACACGCGGCGAATGTCCTCGTCCACGTCGCAGACGCCGAAGTCTTCGGTGTAACCCACGCGCAGGCGCGACAGGTCCGTTGGCTGGTAGCCATCCATGGACGGCGACATGGCGAAGTCGTAGCTCAGCGGGTCACTGGGCGCGATGCCGGCGGTGGCGGCCAGTTGCAGCCAGGTATCGGCCACGTCACGCCCCATTGGCCCGACCACGGAAATCGGCGTCCAGCCCAGCAACTTGCGTTCGCTGGGGACCAGGCCCGGCGAAGTGCGCAAGCCGACGATGCCGCATTTGGCGGCGGGAATGCGCAGTGATCCACCGGTGTCCGAACCGCTGCACAGCGGCACCATGCTGGCCGCCAGCGCCGCAGCCGCTCCACCCGAGGAACCACCGGCGTTCAAACGAGGGTTGAACGGATTGCCGGTCGCGCCCCATACCGGGTTGCGGGTGTTGGCGCCCGCGCCCATTTCCGGCACGTTGGTCTTGCCCACCACGATCGCGCCGGCCCCACGCAGTCGCCGGACCAGTTCGTTGTCCTGCGCCGGAACGTTGGAGCGGAACAGCGGCGAACCGTAGGTGGTCAGCACGCCTTCGGTTTCTTCCAGATCCTTGATGCCGATCGGCAGGCCGCTGAGCATGCCGCGCTCTTCGCCGCGCAGGATCGCCCGCTCTACGGCACGCGCTTCTTCCCGGGCACGCTCGAACGAGGTGGCGCAGAAGGCGTTGATCTTCGGGTTGTAGGCTTCGATGCGCGAGATGCACGCCTCAAGAACTTCAGTAGGCGAAACCTGACGCGAATCGAGCAGCGACTTGAGTTCTACCGCGCCTTTGTCGGCCAATTCATTGGGGTTATGCATGACACTGTTCTCGCGCAAAAAGAGTGAATAAATAATAAGAACGCGTGACTGCCCGCCACAACCAACTAATTCAGAAGGCAGCCATGCTTTTTACAGAACAGTCGCGTTCAACTATTCAGTCTGGGAAAGAATCGCTTTCATATGTTCGATGAAACGCGTCATGGTCGGTGAAAGTTGTCGGCGAGCGAGGGTTTGAATTTCGATGGCCCGATCACTGCCGGCAATTTCCGCCAGGTTCAGCGCCGTGAGCTCATTGGCTTTCAAGCGATGGCGAACGAACAATTCTCCGGTAAACGTCACCGCGTTCCCGGAGATGGCGAATTGCACCAAGGTTTCCAGGTTTTCCGTATCCAGAACGCTTCTGTAGACCAGCCCTGCCCGGCTGCAATAGATGTCCAACAGTTCGCGCAACGTCGACGTCGGGCCCGGCAGCGCCAGCGGGTAGTCGACGACTTCACTGAGCGTCACGCTGCCGCGACTCGCCAGTGGATGGCCCGGTGCTACGAGCGCCAGCAAGGGCGCCGGCTGGCTATAGACCACATTGATATCCTTGGCGGCGCCGAGGCTGAAGCAGAAGCCGATATCCACTTGCGCCTCACGCACCAGACGAGTGACTTCACGGGCCGACGCCACTTGAATCTGGAAGCTGCCCGGTATGCCGGCGGCCTGGAACCTGGCAATCGCGTCGGGCAGGCAATGGGAGGCGAATCCCTGGGTGCAGGCCAGCTTGATCAGCGATTCGGAGTTGTTCTGCAGCGCTCTGATTTCGTTGCTCACCTGTTCGGCGTCCAGCAGCGTGCGGCGCGCGTAACCGGCCAACAGTTCACCGGCGGCGGTCAGCGCCACGCCTCGGGACTGGCGTTCGAACAAGGGTGCGTCGAGTTCGCTTTCAAGGCGGCTGATCTGGCGGCTGATCGCTGAAGGCACGACATGCAGCCTGGCCGCCGCTTCGCTGATGGAGCCGCTGTTGACCACTTGCAGGAAGTAGCGAATGGCGGTCTCGCTGAGGATACGAGCGCTCATGGGCGAGTGGTTCTCCGAATACGAAAGGTCGCATTTTAGTCGAACCGTCCCGCGGGTATGGCCCTCGTTGAGCGCTGTCATCGGATCAGGCCTCGTGTGCGTTGGCCATCTGCACGTCGCGGATCTTGCGCGCGCTGATGGTCATGCTGACCAGGGTCGACACCGCTACTGCGCCGAGCAGGAACAGGAACGCCGAGTCATAACTGTCGTAATACGAAACCAGAAAGCCGATCACCATGGGCGAAACGAAGCCTGCCGCCTGACCGCCGAAGTTGACCATACCGATTCCGGTTCCGACCAGGCGTTGCGAGAGGATCTTGGTCGGCAGCGCGAACGCCGTGGCAAACACGAACGATTTAAAGAAGTAGGCGGCGGTCTGGTAGACGATCACCTGAGTCGTGCTCTGCCCCTTGTACATGCCATACACGAACACCCCGGTCAGGATGCAGCTGCCCATCATCAGGAATTTCTCTTTGCCGTCGAAGAACCGCGTCATCAGCCAGCCACCCATCGCCGTGGCCACACTGGCGGCAATAAAGGGCAGCGGCACCAGCATGCCCACGGTTTTAAGATCCAGGCCGCGAGCAGTCAGCAGGTACATCGGCATCCACGCATCCAGCCCTTTGTTGACCAGGCTGAGGCAGAACCAGACGATGACGATCTTCCACAGCGTCGGCATGCGCAGCAGTTCTTTGACGCTGACCCTGGCGGCCGGCGCACGGCTGAGCTTGTCATCTTCGACCACTGCGGCCTGGCGCACCGTGAACGCATAGAACACCGCGAACACGATCCCGGACAGGCCGATGGCGAGAAAGACGTCGCGCCAGCCCAGCCACAGGATCAGCGGTGCAATGATCAGCGGTGCGACGAAACTGCCGACGTAGTTGGACGAAATCATCAGCCCGGCCATCTTCGGACGAGCTTCGCGCGGATAGTTCTCGGCAACCCCTTTCATCGCCGAAGAGGGGTAACTGCCTTCGCCCAGGCCGAACAGGAAACGGATGATCAAAAGCGAGGCAAGCGACCAGGCCAGGCCGGTCATGACGGTGAACAACGACCACAGGCCGATGGAGACAACGATTACCACCTTGCTGCCGTAGCGGTCGGCCAGCCAGCCACCCGGAATCTGCATGGCGGCGTAACCCAGGTAGAACGCACTCAGCACGATGCCAAGTTCCGCCGGGCCGACATTGAAGTCCTTTCCTATATGAGCGAGTGCCAGCGATATTGCCGTGCGATCGATATAGGAAATCATGTAGCCCAGGTACAAAAGGATAAAAACAAACGTCGGACTTTGCAGAAAACTTTTAACCTTCATTTCGTTCGCCCTGATGATTGCAACGCTCTACTTTCAAATCATGTTGGGCAGCCGACGGAGGGGGAACAAGTGATAATTTCAGAGTGCTCACATGCCTAATTATCACAGCACAGCCATGGTGCAAGAGCACCTTATGAGGGCGGCTGAAGGCCGGTAAGTACTGTTGCCGCGGATGAATTTGGTGCGCATTTTCGCCTCTGGAGCCGCATCGGCGTGCCGGCGCCATTCACGATTATTTTTCCGCGACCTGACTTGTGCAGGTGCTCCGACGCCGTTCGGCCCTTCGTTGGGCCGACGTCGGATATCCGTCCGCTGACCTGAGGCACCGGTACAGCCACATTCGGTTTTCCGAACGAAACCGCGTTTCAGGTTCGGCTTCCCGGACGCCGTCAGCGCGTGCGGTCACTCACCATTGAAAATTTATCTTTATATATCAACGACATGGCTATCTGCACAGGTCTGGCACGACTTCTGCTCTACACTCTTGGTCGACAGCTTCGACTCCAGTGGCGGGTCTGGTGAGGCCGCCGTTGAAGCGTTACGCAGTGGTCCGTCCGATGGCGGCCAGATAAATAAAAAATGAAATCGAGGATTCATCGATGCGCATCGTTCCCCAGTTGTTGGGCGCAGCAATCGCTGCCGCTCTGGTTAGCACTCCAGTTTTCGCTGCTGAATTGACCGGCACACTGAAGAAGATCAAAGAGTCCGGCACCATCACCCTCGGCCACCGGGACGCTTCCATCCCGTTTTCCTATATCGCTGACGCATCCGGCAAGCCGGTCGGCTATTCCCACGACATCCAGCTCAAGATCGTCGAAGCCATCAAGAAAGAACTGGACATGCCCGAGCTGAATGTCCGCTACAACCTGGTCACGTCCCAGACCCGTATCCCGCTGGTGCAGAACGGCACCGTTGACGTGGAATGCGGTTCCACCACCAACAATGCCGAACGCGGCCAGCAGGTCGATTTCTCGGTGGGTATCTTCGAGATCGGCACCCGCCTGCTCTCCAAGAAGGAATCCAGCTACAAGGATTTCGATGACCTCAAGGGCAAGAACGTCGTGACCACCGCCGGCACCACGTCCGAGCGCATCATCAAGGCCATGAACGCCGAGAAGCAGATGGGCATGAACGTGATCTCGGCCAAGGATCACGGCGAGTCGTTCCAGATGCTGGAATCGGGTCGTGCCGTCGCGTTCATGATGGACGACGCCCTGCTGGCCGGCGAAATGGCCAAGGCCAAGAAGCCGGAAGACTGGGCCGTGACCGGTACCGCGCAGTCCTACGAAATCTATGGCTGCATGGTCCGCAAGGGCGACGAGCCGTTCAAGAAAGCCGTGGATGACGCCATCGTGGCGACCTTCAAGTCCGGCGAGATCAACACCATCTACAACAAGTGGTTCCAGTCGCCGATTCCACCAAAGGGCCTGAACCTGCAATTCCCGATGAGCGACGAACTCAAGAAGCTGATCGCTGAACCGACCGACAAGCCGGCTCCCGACAAGAAAGCCTGAGCCGACAGGTTCTGATTGCGTCCCGGGCGGCCTGCCCGTCCGGGATCGACTGATCACAATCGCGTCCCGACCGTGCGCGCATTTCGATACAACAAGAGGGGGAGACCCTGATGAATTACAACTGGGACTGGGGCGTGTTCTTCAAGTCCACCGGTGTGGGCAGCGAAACCTATCTGGACTGGTTCATTTCCGGTCTGGGCTGGACCATCGCCATTGCCGTCGTCGCCTGGATCATCGCCTTGATACTGGGCTCGGTGCTGGGTGTCATGCGCACCGTGCCGAATCGTCTGGTAGCGGGTATCGCCACGGCTTACGTGGAAATCTTCCGTAATGTGCCACTGCTGGTGCAGCTGTTCATCTGGTACTTCCTGGTGCCCGACCTGCTGCCTGAAAACCTGCAGGAGTGGTACAAGCAAGACCTCAACCCGACCACCTCGGCGTTCCTGAGTGTGGTGGTGTGTCTGGGCCTGTTCACCGCCGCGCGGGTTTGCGAGCAGGTGCGTACCGGCATCCAGGCGCTGCCCAAGGGCCAGGAATCGGCCGCTCGCGCCATGGGCTTCCGACTGCCGCAGATCTACTGGAACGTGCTGCTGCCCCAGGCATACCGGATCATCATTCCGCCGCTCACCTCCGAATTCCTCAACGTGTTCAAGAACTCGTCGGTGGCGTCGTTGATCGGCCTGATGGAATTGCTGGCACAAACCAAACAGACCGCTGAGTTTTCCGCGAATCTGTTCGAGGCCTTCACGCTGGCGACGCTGATCTACTTCACCCTGAACATGAGCCTGATGTTGCTGATGCGCATGGTCGAGAAGAAAGTCGCGGTGCCCGGCCTCATTTCCGTGGGGGGTAAATAATGGACTTCACAGGTATCGTTCCGGCCATTCCCGGCCTGTGGAACGGCATGGTCATGACCCTCAAGCTGATGGCGCTGGGCGTGGTCGGTGGCCTGGTGCTCGGCACCATCCTGGCGTTGATGCGTCTGTCGTCGAACAAGCTGCTGGCCAATGTGGCCGGCGCCTACGTGAACTACTTTCGCTCGATTCCGCTGCTGCTGGTCATCACCTGGTTCTATCTCGCGGTGCCGTTCGTGCTGCGCTGGATCACCGGCGAAGATACACCGGTGGGCGCATTCGCCTCCTGCGTCGTGGCGTTCATGATGTTCGAAGCCGCGTACTTCTGTGAAATCGTGCGCGCCGGTGTGCAGTCGATCTCCAAGGGCCAGATGGGCGCCGCCCAGGCGCTGGGCATGACCTACGGGCAGATGATGCGCCTGATCATCCTGCCCCAGGCGTTCCGCAAGATGACGCCGCTGTTGCTGCAACAGAGCATCATCCTGTTCCAGGACACCTCCCTGGTCTACACCGTCGGCCTGGTGGACTTCCTCAACGCTTCCCGCGCCAGTGGCGACATCATCGGTCGCGCCAATGAATTCCTCATCATCGCCGGTCTGGTCTATTTCACAATCAGCTTTGCCGCCTCGCTGCTGGTCAAGCGTCTGCAAAAAAGGTTTGCCGTATGATTTCCATCAAGAACGTTGACAAGTGGTATGGGGACTTTCAGGTACTGACCGACTGCAGCACCGAGGTCGCCAAAGGCGAAGTGGTAGTGGTCTGCGGCCCGTCCGGTTCGGGCAAGTCGACGCTGATCAAGTGCGTGAACGCGCTGGAACCGTTCCAGAAAGGCGACATCGTGGTCGATGGCACCTCGATCTCGGACTCCAAGACCAACCTGCCGAAATTACGCTCGCGGGTCGGCATGGTGTTTCAGCATTTCGAGCTGTTCCCGCATCTGACCATCGTGGAAAACCTGACCATCGCGCAGATCAAGGTCCTGGGGCGCAGCAAGGAAGAGGCGACCAAGAAGGGTCTGCAACTGCTGGATCGCGTCGGCCTGTCTGAACACGCCAACAAGCACCCTGGCCAACTGTCCGGCGGCCAGCAACAGCGCGTGGCGATCGCCCGTGCCCTTGCGATGGACCCGGTGGTGATGCTGTTTGACGAGCCGACTTCGGCCCTCGACCCGGAAATGGTCAACGAAGTGCTCGACGTGATGGTGCAACTGGCCCATGAAGGCATGACCATGATGTGCGTGACCCACGAAATGGGCTTCGCCCGTAAAGTGGCGAACCGGGTCATCTTCATGGACAAGGGTCAGATCGTCGAAGACTGTGAAAAGGAAGAGTTCTTCGGCGACGTGACCGCACGTTCCGAACGCGCCCAGCAGTTCCTCGCCAAGATCCTGCAGCACTA
Source organism: Pseudomonas sp. v388 (assembly GCF_003935425.1). GTDB lineage: Bacteria > Pseudomonadota > Gammaproteobacteria > Pseudomonadales > Pseudomonadaceae > Aquipseudomonas. The sequence continues at coordinate 152,720 of NZ_RHQN01000005.1, read as the reverse complement.
AAAACGGTCGAAATGTGTCGAGCGAAGGTCAGGCAAGGCGCAGACGGGCGAGGAAGCGGAGTTGACTGGTTGTCAATGAGCATTCCGAGCCCGGTTGCAACGCAGCATCACCGATGCGCAGATACATTTCCTCAGCTACCCGCAGGATGCGGGTAGCTGTTCGGCTAAGGACGACTGTGATGAAATGCGACCCCTCTCTCTATCGCGCCGCACCGCCATCACTTGCCGTGAAACCTCGTCTGATCCGCCAACTGTTCATCCCGCCGCTAATCCTCCTGCTGATGATCGGCCTGGGCTATGCCGCCTATGTGGTCAGCGAACGTAACGGCATCAAAGGGCTCAGCGAGAATGGTGAACGGCAGCTGGAACTGCATGCGCGCACCGTCGAAAGCGAGATCAACAAATACACCTACCTGCCGAGCGTTCTGGAACTCGAATCCAGCGTTTCGCAGTTGCTGAACGCACCCTCCGGCGATTTGCAGCGCAAGGTCAACGGCTACCTCGAAGGCCTCAACCGCCGCAGCCGCAGCCGCGCAATCTATGTGCTGGACACCACCGGCCGGGTACTGGCCACCAGCAACTGGCGCGACTCCGACAGCTATCAAGGCGAAGACCTGTCCTTCCGTGCCTATTTTCAGGACGCGGTGCGTGGCCTGCCCGGCCGTTTCTACGGGATCGGCACCACCACCGGCGAATCCGGCTATTACCTGGCCCACGGTCTGGAAGACAAAGGCCGGATCATCGGTGTCGCAGTAATCAAGGTGCGCCTCGAAGCGCTCGAAGAGCGCTGGCAGCGGGCGCGTCTGGAGGCATTCGTCAGCGACGAGAACGGCATCATCATTCTCTCCAGCGACCCGGCCAGACGCCTGAAATCGGTTCGCCCGCTGACTGCGGACATCAAGGAACGCCTGGCCCGCAGCCTGCAATATTACTGGTGGCCGCTCAACGAGCTGGTACCGCTGGAGCGGGAAACCCTGGCCGAGGGCGTCGAGAAGCTGACCTTTCCGGCCAACGTCAGTGTCGACCTTGAACACACTCAGGTCAGCTATCTGGCCCAGACTCGCCAACTGAGCGACACACCCTGGCATCTGACGCTCCTGACGCCACTGGAAGACCTGCGCCGGGAAGCCGCCAGCCAGGGCATGCTGGTGGCCGTGGCCTGTGCGCTGGTGGCGTTCTTGCTGATCGCCTGGAACGAGCGGCGCAAGGTGCTCTCCACTCGCCTCGCCGCGCGCGAAGCCTTGCAGGCGGCCAATAACGAGCTGGAGCGCAAGATCGCCGAGCGCACCGAGCACCTGCGCGCCAGCAACGAACGACTCAAGGCGCAGATCCGCGAACGTCGCCAGGCCGAAGACACGTTGCGCAAAGCCCAGGACGAACTGGTCCAGGCCGGCAAACTGGCTGCCATCGGCCAGATGTCGACCAGCATCGCCCATGAGCTGAACCAGCCGCTGGCGGCGTTGCGCACGCTGTCGGGCAACACCGTCCGGTTTATCGAACGCGGCGCGCTGGACGTGGCCAGCACCAACCTGCGCACCATCAACGATCTGGTCGATCGCATGGGCCGGATCACCGCCAGCCTGCGCGCCTTTGCCCGCCGTGGCGATGACCGAGGCCAGGCGCAACTGAGCAAGGCCGTCGACGCCGCGCTGCAATTGCTGGCCGTGCGTCTGGAGCAATCGGCCGTCACCCTGCATCAGCACTTTGCCGACGCCACGCTGGGCATCGACCAGACCCGTCTGGAACAGATTCTGGTCAACCTGATCGGCAACGCGCTGGACGCGATGGCCGCCCAGCCACTGCCGGAACTGAGCCTGGAAGGCGCCATCGTCGAAGACCGTTATCGATTGCTGGTGCGCGACAACGGCCATGGCATCGACAGCGAGGCGCGCAAGCACCTTTTCGAGCCGTTCTTCACCACCAAGCCCGGTGAGCAAGGGCTTGGGCTGGGCCTGACGTTATCCGCGAGTCTGGCCGCTGCGGCAGGCGGCAGTCTGAACGCCGAACCTGCGAACGAGGTCGGCACCGTGTTCGTGCTGAGTCTGCCGTTCACCGACGGCTCCCCTACTCAACCCCGCCAGGCCGGGCCGACATGAGGCGTTACCCATGAGCATCAACAGTGACCTCACCGTCCTGATCGTCGAAGACGACCCCCATGTCCTGCTCGGTTGCCAGCAAGCCCTGGCCCTGGAAGATATCGCCAGCGAGGGCGTGTCCACCGCCGAGGAAGCACTCCAGCGGGTCGGCGACAATTTCGCCGGCATCGTGATCAGCGACATTCGGCTGCCCGGCATCGACGGCCTGGAACTGCTCACCCGCCTCAAGGCGCGGGATCGCAGCCTGCCGGTGGTGTTGATCACCGGGCACGGCGATATCTCCATGGCGGTCAACGCAATGCGCGACGGCGCCTATGACTTCATGGAAAAGCCCTTCTCGCCGGAAAAGCTGGTGGACGTCACACGCCGCGCTCTTGAGCAACGCGGGCTGGCGCGGGAAGTCTGGGCATTGCGCAAACAGCTGGCCGAACGCGACTCGCTGGAAGGCAAGATCATCGGCCGCTCGCCCGCCATGCAGAACCTGCGTGCGTTGATCGCCAACGTCGCGGACACCTCGGCGAATGTGCTGATCGAAGGCGAAACCGGTACCGGCAAGGAACTGGTCGCCCGCTGCCTGCACGACTTCAGCCGACGCAGCGCCAATCAGTTCGTGGCGCTCAATTGCGGCGGGCTGGCGGAAAGCCTGTTCGAGTCGGAAATATTCGGCCATGAAGCCAATGCGTTTACCGGCGCGGGCAAGCGACGGATCGGCAAGATCGAGCACGCGCACAACGGCACGTTGTTTCTCGATGAAGTGGAAAGCATGCCGATCAACCTGCAGATCAAGCTGCTGCGGGTATTGCAGGAGCGCACGCTTGAGCGTCTGGGTTCCAACCAGAGTGTCGAAGTGGACTGCCGGGTCATCGCCGCGACCAAATCCGACCTCAATCAATTGAGCAAGGCCAGTCAGTTTCGCAGCGACCTGTATTACCGCTTGAACGTGGTCACCCTGGAACTGCCGCCACTGCGCGAGCGCCGCGAGGACATCCTGCAACTGTTCGAGCATTTCCTGCAGTTGTCGTCGCTGCGCTTCGACCGCGAACCGCCTGTGCTCGACCGCCAGACCCAATCCAGCCTGATGAGCCACGACTGGCCGGGCAACGTGCGTGAGTTGCGCAACGTCGCCGAGCGCTATGCCTTGGGCCTGCCGGCCTTCAAGCAATCAGGTGCCAGCCTTGAGCACCAGAGTCTGGGTTTTGCCGAAGCGGTCGAAGCGTTCGAGAAGAATCTGCTGAGCGAAGCCTTGCAGCGCAGCGGTGGCAACCTGAGCCAGGCCAGCCAGGAATTGGGCATGGCCAAGACCACCCTGTTCGACAAGGTCAAGAAATACGGCCTCTGAGCCGCTGTCATTTGATGTGGAGTGATGCGTGGATTTAGTACTCAAGGCCCTGTTGGGCGCTGCGGTGGTGGTGGTCATTGCCGCATTGGCCAAGACCAAAAGTTACTACATCGCGGGGCTGGTGCCGCTGTTCCCGACCTTTGCGCTGATCGCGCATTACATCGTTGGCAAGGCTCGTTCGATAGACGATCTGAAGACAACCATCCTGTTCGGCATGTGGTCGATCATTCCGTACTTTGTGTACCTGGCAGCGCTGTACCTGTTGGTTGATCGGTTGCGCCTGGAAGCGTCCCTGGCTCTCGCCGCAGTGGCCTGGCTGGTGGCCGCCACGCTACTGGTAATGGCGTGGGTGCGGTTTCACGGCTGACTGGCGTTATCGCCTGATCCGCCGCCTTCGCGACAAGCGAAGCGCCGTCCGGTCTGCCCCTACAGGCTTGCGCCGTTTTCCTAGGAGCGGACTTGTCCGCGAAGACGTAATTTCAGGCGATGACGATGTGGTGTCGTACCGGCGCCGGTGGGTTTATCCAGCCTCACCGACGATCTGCCGAATCGCACCCATGAACACATCCACTGGCTGACCACCGGAAACGGCGTATTGGTCGTTGAACACGATGGTCGGCACCGAACTGACGCCACGGGACACCCACAGCTGCTCGGCTTCGCGAACTTCAGCAGCGAACTCATTGCTCGCCAGAACCGCCTCGGCACGCACCCGGTCCAGGCCTACGCGCTGAGCGATGTCGGCCAGGGTGCGGTGATTGGACGGGTCTTTGAGATCCGAGAAGTAAGCGGCGAACAGCGCTTCCTTCAGCGCCTGCTGCCGGCCTTCCAGCCCGGCCCAATGCAACAGCCGATGCGCGTCGAAAGTGTTGTAGATGCGCCGGTCGCCGGCCGCGAATTCGAAACCCAGTTCGGCACCGCGGGCGCGGATGTTTTCTCGATTGGCTTCAATCTGCTCCGGGGTGGAACCGTACTTTTCCGCGATGTGCTCGACGATATCCTGCCCTTCGGCCGGCATGTTCGGGTTGAGCTCGAACGGCTGAAAATGGATCTGCGCGCTGACTTCATCGCCCAGCGCTTCAAGCGCCTGATCCAGTGCCCGCAGCCCGACCACGCACCACGGGCAGGAAATGTCGGAAACGAAATCGATCTTCAACGGGGTGGTCATAACGTCCTCGCTCGATAAACAAAGACTCCACGATACACCCCTCTCATGGCCATAGGGCGTTTACGAACCAGTAGAACCGAGCATTACAACTGCGCGACGTGACGACCGTCCTCGTGCTGCGCCTTGAGATAGGGCAACACAGCGCCCAGCAACGGCGCCTTGAACGCCTCCTGGAAACGATGCGCCAGCCCCGGAATCAGCCGCAGCTGACTGCCGCGCACATGGGCTGCCACGTGTACACCATGCATGACCGGTAACAGCGGATCGGCCGTGCCATGCACCACCAGCACCGGCAGGCGCAAACGGTTGAGCAGTTCGACACGACTGGACTCGGCGAGGATCGCCAGAATCTGTCGCTTCACGCCCTCAGGGTTGAACGCGCGATCGTAGGACAGCGCCGCCTGATGCAGCAGTTGCTCGCGGTCATCCTTGACCTGCGGGCTGCCCAATGCGGCCAACAAGTCGGCTTGTTGCTCAAGAGCCGCTTCCCGAGTGGGCGCGCCACGGCGTGCCAGCAGCTGCATCAGCGCCGCGGTCGGCATCGGCAGGCCTTGAGCGCCGGAACTGGTCATGATCAGGGTCAGGCTCTCGACCCGCTGCGGCGCCATGTCGGCCAGATGCTGGGCGATCATCCCGCCCATGCTCGCGCCCAGCACGTGGAATTCGCGCACCTTCAGCGCATCCATCAGGCCCAGGGCATCGTCGGCCATGTCGGTCAGCGAATACGGCGCGGACACCGGCAGGCCAAGCTTGTAGCGCAGCACTTCATAGGTCAGGTTGGCATCGGCCGGCGGTTGTACCCAGCTCGACAGGCCGACATCGCGATTGTCATAGCGCACCACGCGATAACCCTGCTGGCACAGCGCGACAACCACTTCATCCGGCCAGTGGATCAATTGCCCGCCCAGGCCCATGACCAGTAACAACGCAGGGTCCGATTCATCGCCGATGCTCTGATAGGCCAGTCGGACGTCCTTGAGGTCGGCTGTTTGTACAGGAACATCGACATTGCAACGAGAGGCCGCAAAAGACGGCAAGCCGCACAGAAGTGCGGCCAGAAAGATTAAAACCCGCATGAAAAAACACCAAAAAACAGATCCCCAGTAGGCAACGAGTTTGATGATGTTTTGCAAAGCGCGCTGCCACAGTTGCGTGACAGTTTGATGAAGGGGGATCAGCGGTATTCCTGCGACCTTAGGGCCGCGGCCTCGACCGGCGTTCAGGCCCGGCGCAGTTGACGCGCCGCCGCCACCATATTGACCAGCGCCGCTTCGGTTTCCGGCCAGTTGCGGGTCTTGAGGCCGCAATCGGGGTTGATCCACAGGCGTTCGCTGGGGATACGCCTGGCGGCCTTGGTGATCAGTTCGACTATTTCGGCGGTCTGCGGGACGCGCGGCGAATGAATGTCATAGACGCCCGGCCCGATGTCGTTCGGATAGTCGAACGCCTCGAACGCCTGGAGCAGCTCCATATCCGAACGCGAGGTTTCGATAGTGATGACGTCGGCGTCCATGTTCGCAATCGACTGAATCACGTCATTGAATTCGCTGTAGCACATGTGGGTATGGATCTGGGTTTCGTCGCGCACGCCCGACGCACACAGCCGAAATGCCGCCACGGCCCAGTCGAGGTAATCCTGCCACTGCGACTTGCGCAGCGGCAGACCTTCGCGAAACGCTGCTTCGTCGATCTGCACGATCTTGATGCCGGCCCGTTCCAGGTCGAGCACCTCGTCGCGGATCGCCAGCGCCAACTGCTGCGCCTGTACTTCACGACTGGCGTCTTCACGGGGGAAAGACCACATCAGCATGGTGACCGGGCCCGTGAGCATGCCTTTCACGGTCTTGTCGGTCAGGCTCTGGGCGTAGCGAATCCAGTCGACGGTCATTGCCCTGGGTCGGCTCAGGTCGCCAAAGATGATGGCCGGCTTCACGCAGCGCGAGCCGTAGCTCTGCACCCAGCCGAAGCGAGTGAATAAATAGCCGTCCAGTTGCTCGGCGAAGTACTCGACCATGTCGTTGCGCTCTGCCTCGCCATGGACCAGCACGTCCAGGCCCAGCCGTTCCTGGATTTGTACGGCGTGGCGGATTTCGTGGCGCATGGCATCGGTGTAGTCGTTGAGCGATAACCTGCCCTGCTTGTAGGACTGTCGCGCCAGACGAATCGCCGAGGTCTGCGGGAACGAACCGATGGTGGTGGTTGGAAAAGCCGGCAGCTGCAAGCGTGCCCGTTGCGCCTGGATACGCTCGGCAAACCCGGAACGACGCTGATGGTCGTCGGCGCTGATCGAGGCCAGACGCGCCTGGACCTTGGGATTGTGGATGCGCGGCGACTGCTTGCGGCTGGCCTGCGCGGCGCGGCTTTGCGCCATGGCAGCTTCGACTCCAGCAGCCTGCGGCTCGCCCAAGGCCTTACCGAGAACGGCGATTTCTCCACACTTCTGCACTGCAAACGCCAGCCAGCCTTTGAGTTCAGGGTCCAACTGGTCTTCACGGCCCAGATCCACCGGGCTGTGCAGCAACGAGCACGAACCTGCTACCCAGAGGTTATCGCCAAAACGATCATGGGCCTGACGCAAACTCGCCAGCGCGGCATCCAGGTCGCAGCGCCAGATGTTGCGGCCGTTGACCACGCCCAACGACAGCACCTTATAGCTCGGCAAGCGGTCGAGCACGGCCGCCAGTTGTTCCGGTGCACGCACTAAATCAATGTGCAAACCGTCTACCGGCAGCGACGCCGCCAGGCCGAGGTTGTCTTCCAGGCCACCGAAGTAAGTCGCCACCAGCTTCTTGAGCGGTGAATACTGCAGGCTGTGATAAGCGCGCTCGAAGGCGGTTTTCCAGTCCTGCGGCAGATCAAGGGTCAGGATCGGTTCGTCGATCTGCACCCATTCGACGCCCACCGCAGCCAGTCGGCCGAGAATTTCTCCATAGACCGGCAGCAGACGCTCCAACAGGTCGAGCTTGTCGAAACTCTCGCCCTTGGCCTTGCCCAGCCACAGGTAGGTCAACGGTCCGATCAGCACCGGCTTGACCCGGTGACCCAACTCATGGGCCTGCTCGACTTCCTCGAACAACTGCTCCCAACTCAAGCGGAAGCGCTGATCCTGGGTGAACTCCGGGACCAGATAGTGATAGTTGGTATCGAACCACTTGGTCAGTTCCAGGGCGTGCCGGGCTTCACCGTGGTTGCTGCCGCAACACGCGCCAGCGCCGCGGGCCATGGCGAACAAGGTGTCCAGCGTCGGCAACCCGCGCTCATCAGTAGCGTCGGCAAAGCGCTCGGGGATCACACCGAAGGTCAGGGAGTGAGTGAGCACCTGGTCATACCAGGCGAAGTCGCCGACCGGCAGCAGGTCGATGCCCGCTTGCTTCTGCAGTTGCCAATGGGCGGCGCGCAACTCACGACCCGCTGCACGCAACCCCGTCTGGTCCAGATCGCCCTTCCAGTGCGCTTCCAGGGCTTTCTTCAATTCGCGGTCTGCGCCGATGCGCGGAAATCCAAGGTTGTGGGCCAGGGCCATGCAGCGTCCTCCATAAAAGATGGCGCTATTGTCGACAGCCGCAGCAACATGAGACAAACTCATTGTTTTCGTGTTCGTCACAAATTTAATTCATGGAGCCTGAAGGTGCTGGAAATACGTCACCTCAAAACCCTGCACGCCCTGCGGGAAGCCGACAGCCTGGTGGAGGCCGCCGAGCGCTTGCACCTGACCCAGTCGGCGCTGTCGCATCAGTTCAAGGAGCTGGAGGAGCGGCTGGGCATGCCGCTGTTCGTGCGCAAGACCAAGCCGGTGCGTTTTACCAGCGCCGGATTACGCCTGCTGCAATTGGCCGACTCGATGTTGCCGCAACTGCGCAGTGCCGAACGAGACATCGCGCGCCTGGCGGGCGGAACGGCCGGCCGGCTGCACATGGCGATCGAATGTCACAGTTGCTTCCAATGGTTGATGCCCACCATCGACCAGTTCCGCGACGCCTGGCCGGAGGTCGAACTGGATCTTCCCTCGGGCTTCTCGTTCGCGCCACTACCTGCACTGGCACGGGGCGATCTGGATCTGGTGGTGACTTCAGATCCGCTGGAATTGCCCGGCATTACCTACGTGCCGTTGTTCACCTACGAAGCCATGCTGGCGGTCGCCAATCAGCACCCACTGGCGAACAAGCCGTATATCGTTCCGGAAGACCTGCTGAGCGAAACGCTGATCACCTATCCGGTGGAACGCGACCGACTGGATATCTTCACCCGCTTCCTGGAACCGGCCGACATGGAACCGGCGCAGGTGCGTACGTCCGAGCTGACGGTGATGATGATGCAACTGGTCGCCAGCGGACGCGGCGTGTGCGGCATGCCGCATTGGGCGTTGCATGAATACAGTTCGCGAGGCTATGTGAAGGGCAAGCGGCTGGGCGAGAAAGGGCTGTTCGCGACGCTTTATGCCGCGATACGCGCCGATATGCTCGACGCGCCGTACATGCGTGATTTTCTGCTGACCGCCAAGGACACTTCGTTCTCGACGCTGGACGGGGTGAGCGCGGTGCGTTGATGGCAGACGCGCTCCCATGATCTGTGCAGGCAGGGCAACTGCACTCTCAGATCGTCTCGGCCAGCCGCTGGCGATAGAGTGGCAGGATGACGTCGCGGGTCAGCGGAGCGAGGTTCAGGTCCGGATGGCTGTCTGCGCCGACCCAGACCACTTCCTCGATTTCCGCCGCCGGAACGACCGCTTCGTCGATGTGGATCTGGAACAACTGGCAGATGACCTCAAACCCCGGCTCATGCACGGCCGGTGCGCTGAACTCGCCCAGAAAGGCCGCTTGAGCCGGATCAACGCGCAGGCCCAGTTCTTCGTGCAGCTCACGGGCAAGAGCGTGCGCCGCAGGCTCGCCGGCCTCGATCTTGCCACCAGGCTGCATGAACGCCTCGGTGTCGCGCTTGCGCACCAGCAGCGTCCTGCCGTCCGGGCCGATCAGCAATGCTGCGGCGATGTGGATTACATTCATGCAAAGATCTCCGTCTTCAACAGGCGCGATTCATCCGCGCGCTCCAGCGCCAGGTTGATCAGGCGATCAATGAGGTCCGGATAGGACAACCCGCTGGCCTGCCACAGCTTGGGGTACATGCTGATGGAGGTAAAGCCTGGAATGGTGTTGACCTCGTTGATGATGATCTCCCGCGCCTCGGTGACGAAGAAGTCCACCCGCGAAAGCCCCGCACACCCCAGCACGCGATAAGCCTGGATCGCCACATTGCGCACCTGTTCGCTCAGGTCGGGCGCCAGCTCGGCCGGAATGGCGATACGCGCCTGGCCATCGTTCAGGTATTTGGTGTCGTAGGCGTAGAACTCGTCATTGGCGACCACTTCACCGCATACGCTGACCTGCGGTTCATGATTGCCCAGCACTGCACATTCCACCTCGCGACCGACGATGCCCTGTTCGATCAAGACCTTGTGGTCATACTCGAAGGCCAGCGCCAATGCCGCCATCAGACCGGCTTCGTCGGTGACTTTGCTGACGCCCACCGACGACCCCTGGCTGGCGGGCTTGACGAACATCGGCAGTCCCAGCCGCGCAGACATCTGGGCGAAGTCGGCCATCTCGCCACGGCTCAGGACCATGAACGGCGCCACCACGATACCGGCATCGCGCAGCAGGCGCTTGGTGACATCCTTGTCCATGCAGGCCGACGAAGCCAGCACGTCCGGCCCGACGAAAGGAATCGCCAACAGGCGCAGCAGCCCTTGCAGCGAGCCGTCTTCGCCGTAGGCACCGTGAATCAGAGGAAACACCACATCGATGCGCGGCAGCCGGCTACCGGACTCTACGTCAATGAACTGTGCGTCCGCACTACCCGGCAACAGCGCCAGCAGCCTGCCGGACGGAGTCAATTTGATCTTTGCAGGATCGCTCGCGTTGAGCAGGTAATCGCTTTCCTCGAACCGCAGCCAGCGGCCCAGCTTGTCGATGCCGATCAAGGTCAGGTCATAGCGTTGGCGGTCGATCGCATTAATGACATTACGCGCCGACTGCAACGAAACCTCGTGCTCGCTGGATTGCCCACCGAAAACGATGGCAACTGATTTTTTCAAAGCGGGTACTCCTGTTTTTCAGGCCGCGAAGATAAAAGCAATTGCCGGAGTTAGTCCAGTGCGCGTGTGGTCGCACAGTCTTTCTGTCACGAAAAATCCCGGCCTGGATGCACCGGACCGGGATGGTGAGCCGCTCATTGCGCGGCCGTGCTGTCCTTCTTGCCTGCGGAACCGAACGTCGCGAAGCGTTTGTTGAATCCGGCGATCCGACCTTCGGTCGTGGTTTTGCGCTGCTGGCCGGTATACATCGGATGCGAGGCACTCGACACGTCCAGCGCCACATAAGGATAGGTGTTGCCGTCGGTGTGCTGCTGCGTCCGGTCAGTGTCCACGGTGGAACCGATCAGGAAATACACGTCGGCCGCCGTGTCATGGAACAGCACGGTGCGATACGCGGGGTGAATGCCAGGTTTCATGATGCCTCCAGAGAGCAATAGCAGAATTGTTATACCATAACATAATGATCAAAAGATGCGCTCATCGTTCTCATCCAGCACCCATATGACCGAACTTGATCGGTCGGGCGCTTGCGGCTATGGTTCGCCCTTTGTGCCGCATCAGCGTTTCGGGATGGGTCTCCCTCCTGTCGGCAAGCACAATGGCGCACAGCGTCTTTCATACTCGTAGCGACAAAGGCTTCCGACAACGGCCAGCCCCTTTAACCGTGCCGCAGGGCATGGCAACGTCTACTACTTGTCAGACCAGCCTACACGGAGCCGCCCATCCGACTGGTCCCGGACTGGGGATGACATAACAAAGCTAGTAGGATTTTTCATGCCTGACACCCGCTACGAGTTGCCTCAACATGCCTATGAACGCCTGATCGAAGCTCGCGATTCGCTTCGCCTGCTTGACAGTTACGTCAATAAAACGGACGTGCTGTGCAACCCGTCGATGCTGGTGGGTTATGTGTCGATGCTGCAAAACGCCCTGCAGGATGTCATCGCTGCCAGCAGCCCCGCCGAACCCCGCGACTCGTTCATGCGCAAGGCCGATGAATTGGGATTCGTGGCCCTCAACCCGAAAGAGCAGATACTCATCCAGCATTTGCGCTGGACCAGCCTGGAAGGACGCGAGGACGTCTACGCGATGGCCGAGCGTTATCGCTACCTCAAGCCGTGGATTCTGGAGCAGTGAACGCAGTGTTGCAGCGCTCACGGTTCAGGGCGGAACATCATCACAAAAGCGGCTTTTAAGGCCCGCCCGGCAACCAGCATCCGCTACATTCTCCTGTACGGCAGGTCATTCCCGGTCGGCGCCGCTGGAGACATTCTGTAATAGCGCCGCGTTGCATTTCCTGCCGGGAAACGCCACCCTGCCGCGCCGCCGCGTACCACCGACCACGGCACGGGAACCTTGCTCGCCCCAGAGCGATCTTCTTTCATTGACGACCTTCAAGAGCCCACCGTTATGACTAACGGACGCGATCATCGAATCGACTTCTTCCGGGGCCTGGCACTGATCTTCATCTTCTGGGATCACGTACCGGACAACCCCCTGGCGCAGCTGACCGTGCGCAACTTCGGCTTTAGCGACGCAGCGGAAATTTTCGTCTTCCTCGCCGGCTATGCCGCCATCCTGGCCTACGGACGCATCGCCCGGCGCGATGGACTGCTGGTCGCCAACGTCCGCATCCTGCGCCGCACCTGGGTGCTGTACGTCGTGCACATTTTCCTGCTGACCCTGCTCATGGGCATCGTCTTCGTCGCCAACAATCATGTCGAGACCCGCGACATGGTCCAGCAGATGGGCCTTGAATACTTTGTCGGCAACCCGCAGCAGGCGCTGGCCGATGAACTGCTGCTGCGTTTCAAGCCCAACCTCACCGACCCGCTGCCGCTCTACATCGTGCTGCTGCTGGCACTGCCCTTGATTCTGCCGCTGATGCTGCGCAGGCTGGAAGTCGCAGTGGGCCTGTCGATCGCGCTGTACCTGATGGTGCCGCTGTTCGGCTGGAACCTGCGCGCCTACGAAGGTGGCGGCGTCTGGTACTTCAATCCGGTGGCGTGGCAGTTGCTGTTCGTACTGGGCGGTGCCTGCGCGTTGCGAGCGGAAAATGCAGCGCCACGCCAGCGCCGCCCCGCTTGCCAACAACCGCTCTTCATTGCCGCGGCCTTGTACCTGCTGGTAGCCGGCACACTGACCTTCAGTGAAAAATGGCCCGACGTGCATCAGTCGCTAGTGTCCCTGCTGCACCTTGAATCGTTCTATCCGATCAGCAAGACCGACCTGGCCCCCGTGCGCTTGCTGCACTTCCTGGCGCTGGTCTATGTGGTCGCCAGACTGCTGCCCACTCACCCGGCCTGGCTCGACAACTGGGCAGCCCGCCAGACCTGCCGCATGGGCCGCTACTCGCTGGAAATCTTCTGCCTTGGCGTGTTGCTCGCTCCCCTGGCCGACATGGCCAATGCCCTGGCTGGCGATACCTGGCCGATGCAAGTCACCACTGCCATCGCGGGCCTGGGGTTGATGACCCTGATGGCCAACGGGCTTGAGCTGAATAAAAAGTGGGGGAAACCGGTTCAAGCTGTCGCGACTTGAGGACTGTACTCGCGGCGGTCAGAACCTGAGGAGTTCGCGACCTTGCTGGGCTCGGTCTGAATTCAGGGTTTCAAACGGCACTGTTCGTGGCTCGAAACCAGACCGTTCACCCTCACGCCGGGACGCATATCCAAACGAGCGCACGCTCCACAAAGGCATGCTGTCAGGTCTCGAGGCCGCAGCGAACGCCGGATCTGGTCTACACCCACATATACAACTCATGGCCGAATAGGAGTCGCTCATCTTCGATTCGGCGGCGACTTTACGGCTGTCCTGCGAAAGTGGAATCGAAGACTCAACAGAATCGGCGCCGTCAGCGAACGAACGCAACGATACCGCGAGCAGTGCCAGATTTAACAAATGGCACGTATGACGTTTATTCATCTTCACTCTCCATGCGCAACTTCACAACCTTGCTCCCAGCAGCTGTTGAATGCAGCTGTCAAAATCACGTAATCAAAGTGACCATCAAGAGTCAAGAATCCGAGTAGGAATCTCAGAAACATCCTACAAAAATAGCGCAGAGTTTTATACTCTAGTTAATTTTCGGAATCATCCTACAACTTTATCAGGCAAAGTTTTTCAGCGATCGGCCGTTATCCATTAAGCCACGACAGAATGGAGAACCTAACCATGAGCATTCAAACCCTTACACACTCCGACATAAGCTCCACCCACAGAAAAATTGAGCTACAGCGTGCAAACAACATTACATTCACACCTTATACGGAGAATATTAGCTTAGCAACGGACGTGCCTATTTCAAAAGAAGGTGCTTTCTATACGTATCAGAAAGAAGCATGGCTGACCGAGCCTGGCTATGAGGATGTGAAAAACCGCGAAGAGTATGTGGCACGTAAAAAATCAATGGATCAAATTGACTTGGCCTTGATTCAGCTTACCTATACCCAATTCAAGGATGCATTGCAGACAACCCACCCGGATATCGCAAAGAAAAGCTTCGGCTTTACGCTGGGTCCGGATACCAACTTGAAGGTCATCAGTTACTCAGACTCACTGACGGAGGCTGAATGCTCCTCAATCAATGAAATGCTGAACAACTTCCAGACACTGAAAATTGCAATCCAACATCAAGCTAAAGACATCATGATCCTCGCAGACCATGACCACGCCACTTTTGGTTCCGCTCGAAACATCAACCTGGACAATTTTCACGAAATTATCGATTACCACAAAGTACTGAGCTGCGGGACGAATAGCATGCAGAATGAATGGATCAGACAAGTGGGGAGTTACGCTGAGCCTAAGTCGGAGCTGTACATATCCGAAAGAGCTTAATCATAGCCTGGCAAGCTGGCTTGCCAGGCTTTGGATCGCGCTCAATCAAGCATCAAAAGCCTATTTCATATGGCGTACTTCTAACCAGATGCTGGTAGCATATGTGTCCAATCTGACCGCTATCAAAGTGAGTGGCGTAGGCCCCCTTCTTTGGGGCAAAAAAATTATGGACAGACCAACCACCTTCATAGAACTGTGTCCGCCAGAGATTTCGTCCACGGTTTTTCTCAACAAATGATTTCGCATCTACACCACCCGTGCATCGACCAATATCAATCGCCTCGTCAAGCGCTCACCAGAAATTACAGAAACTTCCTACAAATCAAATCAAAAACCTAAATTTCGGAAATATCCCACAGTTTTATCAGCCCAAGTTTTCGGTCCCTCTGCCGCTAGCCAGATCAGCGACAAACCAATGAGGACTCATAATGAACATCTCAAATAATCCCCCTCTATCCCCAAGCTGGCCTACGCCACACCCGGAAGCCTCTTCAGAGATCAAACCCGAGTACGCCTCGCCAGCGAAGATAGAACACCAGCGCGACCCAAACGCCGAATTCTACCGCTACGAGGAATCACCTTGGCTGCCCAAGACGCCTACAGGAGAAATCCAAGAGTTCTACAAGAAACTGCCTGACAAAGAACTTCAGGATAAGGAAAAAAGATATTTTGAGAAGCTCCACGAAAAGTCCGGCGAAATTCTGCGTTCCATCTGCGACACCTTCTACGGCTTGAAAGACCAGCTCTCCTACGTGAATCCGGAGCTCTCGAAAAAGTATTTCGGCTTCACCCTCGGTTTCGATCAGCAAATCAAAGTCACTGACCCGGACGGTGTACTGACGCCTGCGGAGGTCGCTTATCTGACTGAGCAGTTCAACAACCGCACCAAGTTGCAGAACGACGTGCGTGCTCACGCACGGCTGGTCATGACCATGAACGATCACGACCGCAAGAACTTCCCGGATCGCCGTCAGCTCAATCTCGAAAACTTCAGCAAGATTATTGATTACGGGCAACTGTTCTGCCGCAACACCATCGGTAACTACGTTCAGACACTCAGCTACCAGCTGGAGCGCAATGCCGAGAAGGTGGAGGAGGAACCCAAGCGACTGGTCGACGTCCAGGCCTGAGCGCGGTTGCGGGCCCGGACTTACGGGCCCGCACGCAATCCTGACAATTTCCGCAACAAAGCCAGCGAGCGTCTAAGCTTGTTTCAGGTGCGTTTAACAGGGTGACCGGGCCAATCGACCATGGGCGTATTACGGCATTCCGATATCGAGAAAGATGTGATTTCCGCTGACCGACAGGATGACCCCAACGCGCCACGAGGCCCCCATCGCAGGCGCTACGGATGGCGAGTGTTCTGGGTGGTGGTAGCGATGGGCGGCGTTGCGCTGGGTGCGGCGGTGGCCATCGAGAGTCGCAGTTCCCGGCTGCAGGCCCGGGAATTCAACCGGTTTGCCGCAAGCCTCAGTTACTCGGTGCAACCTGGGCCTAGCGATCAGGTGGTGTATCCGGGCGATGGGCCGTTCGACAAACGTTTGGGCTACTCATCTCTGGATGAATTCCTGCCTCGGCTGCTCAAACGTGACTACCTGATCAGCCGCCAGACGCACTTCTCCCCCGAGCTGATGCGCTACAGCCAGCGCGGTTTTTTCGTGCCGTATCAGGAAAAGATCCAGGCCGGCCTGTCGCTCACCGACTGCCGGGGAGAGCCGTTGTACGAATTTCGTTACCCGCAGCAGTTGTACCCTGATTTTGCCGCCATTCCGCCTGTGGTGGTGAACAGCCTGTTGTTCATCGAGAACCGCAATCTGCTGGACCCCGGCCAGCCGTTGGCCAATCCGGCCGTGGATTGGCCACGCTTCGTCAAAGCGGCGTGGTCGCAGGTGGCCAAGCTGCTCGCGCTGCCGGGGCAATCCGCCGGTGGCAGCACGCTGGCGACTCAACTGGAAAAATATCGCCACTCGCCCGATGGCATGACCCAGTCCGGTTCGGAAAAGCTGCGTCAGATGGTGTCCGCCAGCGTGCGTGCCTACCAGCCGGGGGTCGAGACCCTGAAGGCGCGGCAGCATGTAGTACGCGATTATCTCAACAGCGTGCCGTTGTCGGCGGTGCCCGGCCATGGCGAGGTGCATGGCCTGGCGGAAGGGCTGCGGGTCTGGTTTGGTGCGGATTTCACCAGGACCAATCAGATACTGGCGTCAGAACCGGCCAACCCCACCGAGTTGGCGGCCAAAGCCCTGGCCCTGCGCGAAGTGCTGTCGCTGGTGATCGCCCAACGGCGGCCGTCGCACTATCTGGCCAAAGGCCGACTGGAGCTGGCGGACCTGACCGACAGCCATATCCGCCTGCTGGCCCAGGCCAATGTCATCGACCGGCCATTGGCGGACGCCGCGCTGGCCGCCACCCTGACCTACCGCGACTGGGTGCAACAACCCACCGTCCAGCCCATTGAAACCAACAAGGGCATCAGCGTCGCGCGCAGCCGCCTGTCCAGCCTGCTCAATCGCCCGCTCTACGATCTGGACCGCCTCGATCTGTCGGCCACCAGCACCTTGCAGGGTGAATTGCAGAACAGCGTCAGCCGGTACCTGCGCGACCTGGCCAACCCCGAGTTCGCCGCGCAGCTTGGCTTGCTGGGCGAACGTCTGTTGACGCCGGCCAGCACCGCGCAGGTCCGTTACAGCTTCACGCTGTTCGAGCGCGGTGCCGACGGGTCACGGGTGCGCGTGCAGACCGACAGCACCGACCAGCCGTTCGATATCAACGAAGGCAGCAAGCTGGAACTGGGCTCCACCGCCAAGCTGCGGGTGCTGACCACCTATCTGGAAATCATGGCCCAATTGCATACCCGTTACGCCGGATTGACCAACGCGCAGCTCAAGAAAACCCCTGTCGAAGATCCCGACAGGCTGACCCGCTGGGCAGTGGACTACCTGATGCAGAACAAGGATCGAGACCTGTCGAAAATGCTTTCCGCCGCCCTGGACCGCAAATATTCGGCCAGCCCCGACGAAAGTTTTTTCACCGGCGGCGGCCTGCATCGTTTCCATAACTTCCGCCGTGAAGACGATTCGCGCCTTCCGACCCTTCGCGAATCGCTGCGTGAATCCATCAACCTGCCGTTCATTCGCCTGATGCGGGATCTGGTGCGCTACAGCACCTATCAGGCGCCCAATAACAGCGCCGCGTTGCTCAAGGACGACCAGAACCCACGCCGCCAGGAATACCTGAGCGAGTTCGCCGACCGCGAAGGTCGGGTGTTCCTGTTGAAGTTCTGGAAACGTTACAAGGACAAGAGCAGTGAGGAACGCCTGAGCACCTTCCTCGACGGCATCCATCCGACCGCCAGCCGCCTGGCCGCCGTGCATCGCTATCTGCTCCCCGGCGCGCAACCGTCCGAATTCAATGCCTTCGTCCGTGCTCATCTGGCCGAGAACAAGGCCCTGCCGAAACTGACCGATAAACGCCTGGCGGAGTTGTATCGCAACTACGGGCCGGGCGCCTACGACTTGCCGGACCAGGGCTACATCGCCCGGGTCCACCCGTTGGACCTGTGGCTGGTGGGCTACCTGTTGCAGCACCCGGATGCGCAATTCAAGGATGCCGTTACGGCCAGCCGCCATGAGCGTCAGGAAGTCTACGGCTGGCTGTTCAAGAGTCGGCACAAGAGCGCGCGGGACAGCCGCATCCGCACCATGATGGAAGTCGAAGCCTTCCTCGACATCCAGCAGCGCTGGCAGCGAGTCGGCTACCCGTTCGACCACCTGGTTCCGTCGTTGGCGACTGCGATAGGCAGTTCGGGAGACCGCCCGGCCGCTCTGGCCGAATTGGTCGGCATCATTCAGAACGACGGGATTCGGCTGCCCGCAGTGCGCATCGACAGCCTGCACTTCGCCGCCGACACGCCTTACGAAACGGTGCTGACCACTAATCCTGAGTTGGGCAAGCGGGTGCTGCCCTCGGAAGTTGCCGCGGCATTGCGCGAAGCGCTCTCGCAAGTGGTAGAAGGCGGCACCGCCAAGCGCGTGCAAGGCACGTTCAAGTTGCAGGACGGCAGCGTACTGACCATGGGCGGCAAGACCGGCACCGGCGATAACCGTATCGAAAGCGTCGGCGCCGGCGGGCGCATCATCAGCTCCAGAGCCATCAACCGCACGGCAACCTTCGTGTTTTACATCGGCGATCACCATTTCGGAACGCTGACCGCCTTCGTTCCCGGTCGCGCTGCCGAAGGATTTCGCTTCACTTCCGCCCTGCCGGTACAAGTGCTGAAGGGCATGGCCCCGATTCTCACTCCGTACCTGGAAAACGATGGCAAGGCAATGTGTGGGGAGCCGGTCTCCATGCCCTCGATCTAGCGCCAAATGAGAACCGTTCGTCTTGACATCTTGCATGCCAGTTAAGATATATCTTAAGGTATATCTAACTTTTAAACGGAGATGAAGACGAATGCGTGATGACCCTCACCAGCCCCCACCCCTTCGCGAGTACGGCGACGGTTTCGAAAAACGACCGGGGCGTGAGCGCGGCGGCCGCGGCCCACGCGTGTTCGCCCCCGGCGACCTCAAGCTGCTGCTGCTGGCGTTGATTGCAGAACAGCCGTGCCACGGCTATGACTTGATTCGCCAGATCGAGGCCATGTTCGACGGTGCCTACAGCCCAAGCCCCGGCGTGATCTACCCGACGCTGACCTTTCTCGAAGAAAGCGAACTGATCACCGGCGACGCCCAGGGCGGCAAAAAACTCTACCGCATCACCGCGCCAGGCACCGCCTCGCTGGCCGATCAGACCGTTGCCCTTGACGGCGTGCGCATGCGCATCGACGTCAGCAAGCGCTCGTTGCGCGGCCACGACCGGCCCGCCGAAATCCACGAAGCGATCCATAACCTGCGTCACGCGTTGCACCTGCACCACGGCCGCTGGAGCACGGAAGAAATCCTCAGGGTTCGCGATCTGCTCAACAACACCGCCAAAGCTATCGTCGATGGCCCTCAAGACCTGTCGGGGAAATCTGCATGAATTCTGAACAATCGATTCATCGCGTCATGCATGAGATCACGCGTCGCAAGCTCGAAGTGCTGCGCGTGAGCAACGTCACGCCACTGATGCGCCGCATCACCCTGCACGGGCCGGAACTGGAAGGCTTCATCAGCCTGGGGACCGACGATCACGTCAAACTGTTCTTCGCCAGCACGCCGGAAGAACAGGTCGCGCTGGATGAGTGGCTACCGAACACTGACAGCGCAGGGCCACGTCCGGCCATGCGCGACTACACGCCCCGCCGCTACGATCCGCAGACCGGCGAGCTGGATATCGATTTCGTGCTGCATGGCGAAGGCCCGGCCGCCACCTGGGCGGCGCAGGCAGAACCCGGACAGTTTCTGCACATCGCCGGGCCGCGCGGTTCAATGGTGGTGCCGGATATTTTCGACAGCTACCTGCTGATCGGCGACGAAACCGCGTTGCCGGCCATCGCGCGGCGCCTCGAATCGCTGCCGGCCAATCGTGCAGCGTTGGTGGTAGTGGAAGTCGCCGGCCCGCAAGAGCAGCAGGTTTTCGACAGCGCCGCTCAAGTGGATGTGATCTGGATCGTGCGCGGCGAGCAGGATTTGCAGAGTGTCGTCCGCCGCCTGGAAATGCCGGACGGCAAACTGTATGCGTGGATCGCCACCGAGTCGGGCCTGTCGCGCAAACTGCGCCGGGTGCTGCTCGATCATTTCGGTCTGGATGAAGCGTTCGTCAAGGCGGCGGGGTATTGGAAGCGGGATTCGCTAGACGAGTAACGCACCTTCAGCAACGGTCTTGCGATGCCCCGTGGGGCAGCTTGCTGGCGACTGCAGTGTGTCAATCACAGCGGCATAAGCAGTCGCGAGCAAGCTTCCTGCCACAGCTTCAATGTACGGCATGACCTCTGCAGTGGATTTGTGCCGTCCTGCAGAGGTCACGCTTGGCGGCGGACCATGAGCTTGTCAGCACCCAGAACCACCAACCCGATCACCACAAACCCCAGCAAAACCCCGCCGGCATTGATGAACGCTGCCCTGTAACCGATGGTGCCGATATCGATGAACGGGTACATGTAGTCGCCGATCACGTCGCCGCGCAGTAGCACGTAGGCAAAGTACATCACCGGATAGAGCGTCCACAGTGCCACATGCTTGAGGCGCAATAACCCTTTGGGCACGTACAACCACCAATACAACGCAAACATCACAGGCAGTACGTCATGCAGCAGTTCATCGGCGACCCGCTGCCAACCGTGCGGTTGCCACAAATGTCGCAACAGAACGTTGTAGGCAATCCCGACCAATACGATGCTCACCGCGATGCCCGCGCAGACCACCGGATGGCGGAAGAAGCGATGCCCTGCCGAATGGCGGTGGCTCAACGCGCAGGTCAGCGCGACCGCCACCAACGTGTTGGTCAATACCGTGAAAAAACTGAAAAACCGCACCAACCCGCCGAGCAGACTGGCCTGGTCGGCCCAGCGTCCGAGAAAGATCAGGTACAACTGAATGACCAGGCCCGCCCAGCCCAGGCACGCGGCCACCAAGGTGTAATAACCCTGTACCTGCGTTCGTTGCGGATCATCGCTGAACATCTGTGTTTTATCCCTCACCCCGCTGGATCACCAGCCCTTGCTGCGATGCAGCTTCACATACAGCGCTTCGACCTTTTCCCGCGCCCAGGGCGTCTTGCGCAGGAACGTCAGGCTCGACTTGATGCTCGGATCGCTCTTGAAGCAGCGAATGTCGATACGCTCGGCAAGGCCGGACCATTGGTAGTGCTCGACCAGAGCCTTGAGAATCTGCTCCAGCGTGACGCCGTGCAGTGGGTCTTGGGTGGGCGTTGTCATGACGAACCTTGCAGCCTGATA
This sequence comes from Pseudomonas sp. v388, assembly GCF_003935425.1. Taxonomy (GTDB): domain Bacteria; phylum Pseudomonadota; class Gammaproteobacteria; order Pseudomonadales; family Pseudomonadaceae; genus Aquipseudomonas. The sequence continues at coordinate 131,303 of NZ_RHQN01000005.1, read as the reverse complement.
TGAATAAGCTGCGCACCTTAGCCGACGCGCCGGGCAGCGGGAAGAGACCGATGTGTGATGGCAGGCATTTCCCGGAATGACTGGCGTCATGACGCGCCCGCAGCTGCGCGGTTAGGTCGCACGAGCCACTATTGCAAAATCTGCAAAGATAAATATTGAGTTTGTTACTGTTTGTAAACTCGTTAGCGCCCTATCATTGTCGCCGTCCTGGCTGAATCGATTTTTCAACACGTCGACTTCATACCCGCCTGCCTCCGGCAGTTGCGGGCGAGCTTGCACTCTGTCCCCATAACAACTCGAACAGAAAACTTTTTCCCATGCCTAGTTTTATCAAGCGTCACCGTTTCATGGCGGTCCATCGTGCTGCCGGTCTGTGCGGGCTGGCGGCTCTCGGCCTCGCCAATGCCGTGCAGGCGGCACCAGCTTTCGATTCCGGTTCGCCGTGGATGTTCGGCGACTGGGGCGGCAAGCGTACGGAACTTGCGCAACAGGGCTTCGACTTCAAGCTCGACTACACCAGCGAGACGGCCGCCAACCTGCACGGCGGCTATAACCACGACAAGGCCACGCGCTACAGCGACCAGTTCACCCTGAGCGCTCACCTGGACCTGCAGAAGCTATTGGGCTGGCAGGACGCCGAGTTCCAGCTGGCGCTGAACAACCGCAACGGCGACAGCCTGGGCAATGAGCGCACCGGTGACCCGCGTGTCGGCACGATCTCTTCATCGCAGGAAGTCTGGGGCCGTGGCAGCGTCACGCGCCTGACCCAACTGTGGTATCAGCAGAAGTTCTTCGACCAGGCCTTGAGCATCAAGCTCGGCCGGTTCAACGAAGGTGAAGACTTCAACACCATGCCCTGCGACTTCCAGAACCTGTCGCTGTGCGGTTCCCAGGCCGGCAACTACGTGAACACCTGGTACAACTGGCCGATCAGCCAGTGGGCGATGCGCGTGAAGTATCAGCTCAACCCGGAGCTGTTCGCGCAAATCGGCGTATTCGAGCAGAACCCGTCCAACCTGGAAAACGACAACGCCTTCAAGCTCAGCGGCAGCGGTACCCAAGGCGCAGTCGTGCCGGTGGAGCTGGTCTGGAGCCCGAAACTCAACGGTCTGCCGGGTGAATACCGGGCCGGTTATTACTACAGCAGCGCCGACAGCGAAGATGTCTATAAAGATACCGACGGTCAGCCAGCGGCGTTGACCGGCATGGCCTATCGCGCCGCGTCGAGCAAGCACGGCATGTGGCTTAACTTCAGCCAGCAGGTCACCAGCCAGGCGAGCGACCAGAGCCGCGGCCTGAGCCTGTTCGCCAACGGCACCTTGCATGACAAGAAGACCAACATGGTCGACAACTACGTGTCGCTGGGCATGGTCTACAAAGGCCCGCTCGATGCTCGTCCCAAAGATGCCATTGGCCTGGGCGTTTCGCGCATTCATGTCAACCCTGCGTACCGCAGGAATGCCGATGCACGAAACCAGGCTGCGGCGGTCTACGACTACAACGACCCCTCGTTCACGCCTGTCCAGGACACCGAGTACAACGCCGAGCTTTATTACGGCGTACACGTCGCCAATTGGCTGACCGTGCGTCCGAATCTGCAGTACATCCGCCACCCGGGTGGTGTCGATCAAGTCGACGACGCGTGGATAGCGGGTCTGAAAGTGCAACTCTCGTTCTGACCGGCGGTTGAATCCAGCTGCCGGCAATACGTTCAAACAACTAGCTGCAAGAGGGTGTCTACGACACAGGCCAACCAAGGCAAGACGAGGCGAAATCGCTCGAAGTGGAGTTTACTCAACGTAACTGCGCATTTTGACAGCCTTTCACCGCAGGATTGCCGAGTGCAGCCGGTTTGTAGCGCCCTCTAAAGAATGACGTTTCACTGCCTTGCTGAATTGAGGCGTCAATCAATCACTCTTCACGGAGAATCGCATTATGAGCACTGACGGTGCTTTGAGTAGAAATCGCCTGCTACCGACGTTGCTCGGGCTGGTGATCCTGTTGATGGGGCTGGCGTTGCTGGCCGGCGGTGTCAGGTTGGTGCAACTGGACGGTTCACTGTATTACCTGCTGGCAGGTATCGGTTTCTCCGTGACGGGTGTGCTACTCATCACCGGACGCCGTGCGGCGCTCGGCCTGTATGCCATCCTCCTGTTCGCGAGCACGGTCTGGGCCTTGTGGGAAGTGGGCCTGGACTGGTGGCAACTGGTGCCGCGCCTGGCACTGTGGTTTGCCTTGGGCATTGTGTTGCTGCTGCCCTGGTTTCGTCGCCCGCTGCTGCGTGGCCAACCGGCCCGCATGGGCACCGGTGCGCTGAGCGTGGCGGTGGTGCTGGCGGGCCTGACGGCACTGGCCAGCCAGTTCACCAACCCGGGTCGCATCGAAGGTCAACTGGACCGCGAGACCGCAGGCACCACCAACACCGCACCGGCCATGCCGGACGGCGACTGGCAGTCCTACGGCCGCACCGCTTTCGGTGATCGCTACTCGCCTCTGGCGCAGATCACTCCGGAAAACGCTCACAAGCTGGAACCGGCCTGGACGTATCGCACCGGCGATATCCCTGGTCCGAACGATCCGGGCGAAACCACGGCCGAGAACACGCCGCTCAAGGTCAACGGCATGCTGTACGTGTGCACGCCGCACAGCCAGGTGATCGCACTCGAGCCGGAAACGGGCAAGGAAATCTGGCGCTTCGACCCGAAGATCAGCACTCAGAATGCCGAGAACTTCAAGGGCTGGGCGCACATGACCTGCCGTGGCGTCTCGTATCACGATGACGCGGCCTATGCGGCAGCGACGCCGGCGCAGAGCCCGGCTACCCCCGCGGCTGAAACCGCCACCACAGCCACGGCCTGCCCGCGTCGAATCTTCATTCCGACTGCCGACACTCGCCTGATCGCCCTGAACGCCGACACCGGCAAGATGTGCGAAGACTTCGGCAACAAGGGCGCGGTCGACCTGACGGCCAACATGGGCACCTTCGCTCCGGGCGGTTACTACTCCACATCGCCACCGGCGGTGACCAAGGATCTGGTGATCATCGGCGGTCACGTCACCGATAACGTCTCCATGGACGAGCCGTCGGGCGTGATCCGCGCTTATGACGTACACACCGGTCGTCTGGTCTGGAACTGGGACAGCGGCAACCCCGAAGCGACTGCTCCTATCGCAGCGGACGGAATCTACACGCGCAACTCGCCGAACATGTGGTCCATGTTCAGCGTCGATGAAAAGCTGGGCATGGTCTACCTGCCGATGGGCAACCAGACGCCTGACCAGTTCGGTGGTCATCGCACCCCCGAATCCGAGAAATACGCCGCCGGCATCGTGGCGCTGGATATCGCCACCGGTCGCGTGCGCTGGGATTATCAGCTGACTCACCACGACCTGTGGGACATGGACGTGGGCGGTCAACCGACGCTCATGGACATGAAAACCGCCGATGGCGTGAAGCCGGCAGTGCTGGTTTCCACCAAGCAAGGCAGCATCTACGTGCTGGACCGCAGCAATGGGCAGCCAATCGTGCCGATCAACGAAGTGCCGGTTCCACAGGGCGCGGTTGAGGGTGACTGGACGTCGGCCACCCAACCCAAGTCCGATCTGAACTTCATGCCGCCTCCGCTCAAGGAACGCGACATGTGGGGCGTGACGCCGTTCGACCAGATGCTGTGCCGCATCGACTTCAAGTCCCTGCGCTACGACGGTCCGTTCACGCCGCCATCGCTGCAGGGTTCGATTGTGTATCCGGGTAACTTCGGCGTGTTCGACTGGGGCGGCATTTCGGTCGATCCGGTTCGCCAGATCGCCTTCGTCAACCCAAGCTACATGGCGTTCCGTTCCAAGCTGGTTCCGGCCGAAGAAGTGGCAAGCGGTCCGGGTCGCAAGAGCGAAACCGAAGGCGTTCAGCCGAATAAAGGCGCGCCTTACGGCGTGATTCTGGAAGCGTTGCTGTCGCCGATGGGCCTGCCGTGCCAGGCGCCGGCGTGGGGTTATGTCGCCGCTGTCGACCTGACTACGCACAAGACCATCTGGAAACACAAGAACGGCACCGTGCGTGACAGCTCGCCGGTTCCAATCCCGCTGAGCATGGGCGTGCCAAGCCTGGGTGGTACGTTCACCACTGCCGGTGGCGTTGCGTTCCTGAGCGGCACCCTGGACCAGTACCTGCGCGCCTACGACGTTCGTAACGGCAAGCAGCTGTGGGAAGGACGCCTGCCTGCAGGTGGCCAGACCACACCGATGACCTACGCCGGCAAGGACGGCCAGCAATATGTGCTGGTCGTTGCCGGTGGCCACGGCTCGCTGGGTACCAAGCAAGGCGATTACGTGATGGCATTCAAACTGCCCAAGTAAAGTGTTGCTGAGGTAAAGAACAGGCGGCTCATCGAAAGATGGCCGCCTTTTTTGTGGGCGTATGGACTGGACGGGCCTGTTTGCCTGCGGGAGCGCGGCGGGTGATGAAGCGTAGGAGCGGGCTTGCCGGTGAAACCCCGCCTATTTCTCGATCACTTCTCCACGCATGGGCGCCAGCCTTGCGATCAGGCGGTTTTGTGTCGGGACCGGGATATGCTCGGCATCCATCGAGGCGATCAGGTTTTCCACCAGGGCGTTGAAATCGCTGCGGGTCAGGTTCTTGCCCTTGTGCGACTCGGCCAGGCTGTCACCGCTGTAACGGCACGGGCCGCCCGCTTCGACGCACAGAAACTCCACCAGTCGGTCGCGCAACAGCACGATGCTCACCTTGCGGAAGTGCTCGACGATGCGGTCGTCCTTGGCGACATTCATCAGCATGCCTTCGACGATGCGCTGGATACCGGCACGCTCGCCCAGGTCGCGATACAGGCTGTCATCCTTGGCCGGCTGCTGGGCACACCCCACCAGCAGAGCAAACAGCAGGCAACTCAGAAAGCGGATCATCAGAAACTCCCCTGCACGGACAGATAGGTACCGTTCTGGTTTTCCTGGGTCGCGATCTCACCCAGTCGGGCGTAGGCCAAGACGACAGAAAGATGTTTATTGGGGAAATAACCGACGAACATATCGGCCCAGTCGCTTTCACCAGCGAACGACAGATTGTCAGGCTTCTCTCGATATTCCACGCCCATCGCCCAGCGCGGGTTGAACAGCACCGCCACCGACCCTTCCTTGAGCACACTGCGCGTGTCCCGGCGATCGCCACCAAAACCCAGCAGGCCGGTTTCATTGGCGCGGCTGTAGCGCACACCGCCGTTGACCACCACGTTGTAACCAAAGGCCGCGCCCATGAACAGGCGACTGGCGGTCAGGTAACCTTCGACGTCCGAGTCGCGCTCGGCACCGACCAGGCTCGGGATCAGAAAATTGTTCATGTGCTTGTACTGAACACCCAGCGACACCTGCGGGAGGCTGTCGTAAATCAGATCGCCAAACAGGCGCACTTTGACGCCGAACACATCCTGGCTGAGGTTGTCTTCCGGCAGGCTCAGCTGATGCTGCAAGGTGCTGATGTCGAAACGCTGATGGGCATAGGAAAACTCGACCCGATTGCCGTAGGCAAACGCCAGCCCGGCGACGTCCAGATGATAATCCGGCAGGTCGACATGGGTGGCGAACGCCGTCGCGCCCCACTCGCCCTGCTCGCTGTAGCCGGCGATCACTGCCCACGGCGCGATGCCGCCACCCGCAGCACCTTCAATGCTGCTGGCGCCACCCGTGGCGATCAGACGTCCGTTATCCGCCAGCGCCACAGAGGTAGCGGCGCCCAACACACAACCTAACAACAACGAAATTCTATAAGTCATGACTCAATTAACCATCAGGCTGGGTGTGGGACTGGAAGAGAACGGGGACTGGGCGACCCAGGCTTCGAACGCCGACGCAGTCAGCGGTCTGCTGATCAGGTAACCCTGGGCGGTGTCGCAATGCCAGCGCTGGAGCAGATCCAGGCTGTGCTGATACTCGACGCCTTCGGCCACCACCTTGAGCCCCAGGTTGTGGCTCATTTCGATGGTGGAACGCACGATCACGGCATCTTCACTGGTGTCATCCAGGTTGCGGACGAACGATTGATCAATCTTCAGCTCCTGCACCGGCAGGCGCTTGAGGTGCGCCAGAGAGGAATAGCCGGTGCCGAAATCGTCGACGGACAGGCTGATGCCGCAGTCGCGCAGACGGTGCAGAACCACCAGCGCCTGTTCAGGTTCGCTCATCACCGCGCTTTCGGTGATTTCGAAAATCAACTGATTGGCGGGCACACCGTACTGTTTGAGCAGACGCATCACGTAACCGACCAGATCGGTGCCGAGCAAGTCGTCGGCCGAAATGTTGACCGACAGCTGCAACACCAGACCGCGTCGATTCCACTCGGCCAATTGGCGCATGGCTTCCTCGATCACCCAATTGGTCAGCAACTGAATGCTGCCGGTGCGCTCGGCCAGGATGATGAATTCAGCGGGAGACACGTTGCCGAACTGCGGGTGGGTCCAGCGCAGCAGGGCTTCGGCCTGACGCACCCGGCCCTGACGAATATCCAGCTTGGGCTGGTAATGCAGCATCAGCTCGCCATTGCGGGCGGCTTTTCGCAGGTCGCGAATCAGGCTGATTTGCCGCTGATGCGCGAGATCGCGGCCATCTTCGTAGATGTGCATGCGCCCGGCCATGGTCGCGGCGTCCTTGCGGGCAATGGCCGCGCGGCTGACCAGCTCCTGCGGCGAGTCGCCGTGTTCCGGGTACACCGCGATGCCGATGCAGCTGTCCAGAACGATTTCCTGAGTGTCGATCCGCTGCGGCTCGATCAGCAGGCGCTGCAAGGTGTCGCCCATCGCCACGGCGCCATCGCTGGTGGTGTGGTCGAGCAACAGCAGAAATTCGTTGGCCGTCAGTCGCGCAACGGTATCGCCGGAACGCAGGGTGTCCTGCAGACGCTGACCGACCTGGCGCAGCAGCTGGTCCACGCCGTCGGCACCGCAACTCTCGTTGACTGCGGCAAGGTTCTCGATGCCCAGGTACATCAGCGCCACCGGACGCTGCGCGGCAATGGAGCTGCCCAGACGCTCCAGCACCAGCGCCCGGTTGGGCAGCCCGGTCAGCGCATCGTGCAGCGCGTTATGCGCCAGTTGACCTTCGCGCACCGAAATGCCGTGCTGCATGGTGTTGATCGCATCGGCGAGCATGCCCAGCTCGTCGCTACGGGCCATTTTCACCGGGGTTTCGTAATCGCCGTCACCGATGCGCTTGGCCGCCAGCGCCAGCGCCCGCACCGGTAGCGACACACTGCGCGCCAGGGCAAGAGTGCCCACCAGCGAGGCGAGCAAGGCGGCCATGGATATCCAGAAAATCTTTTCATCCAGCGGGGCGAACGCTTGCAACGCCTTGTCCAGCGGACTTTGCAGCAGCGCAATCACCTGGCCACCGCCGGCGCTGCCGGCGTTGGCCAGCATCAGCGTCTGGCTGAGAAAGTTCTGGTTGGACTGTTCGGTTACGCTGGTCTGGGCGCCGGAGGCATTTCGCATGAAATCCACCAGACTGGCGTGCAGCGCCTCGGGCTGGGTGCTGATCAGCTTGCCCGGCTGGCCATTTTCAACGGTCAGGAACGACACTTCCAACCCACTGAGCGAGCGCAGCTCCTGGGCGATGTCGCTGTCGATGGAAAAACCCATGACCACACGGCCCAGCGGCAACGGCGCCAGCACCGTACTCTCCACCAACAGGTGCGGAGTGCCGCCGCCGGGCACGATCAGCACTGACTGGTTATTGCGCTTGGCCGCCCGCAGCGCCTGGTCGTAGACGAACCTGGAACCCTCCGACACATTCTCTACGGTACTGGCGACCACCGTACCGTCCATGCCCAGCAGGAACATGTCGCTGGCGTTGATGCGCTTGCCGTGGTTGAGCAGCACTGACCGAATGGTCGAGGAATCCTCACTGGCCACGGCATCGCGAAAGCCGAAGTCCGCCGACAGCAGTTGCACCGCGTCGCGCAGCCGCCGGCCGCGCAAATCGATCAGCCGCTCGAACACCCGGCTACCCACTTCCAGTTGAGCCTGGGCCTGCGTGTGCACCGCATCGTTGGTGGCGACCTTGACGGCAAGGAACACCGCCACGACCACCACCAGCAGCAACGCGATCAACACGCAGGCGATGCGCGCCTGAAAGCTGGTTCTAAGGTTCATTCATGGGCTGCCTTGTGGAAGGCATCACCGAAGCCGCCCGCCGCAGGCTTGGACGGTTTGTCATCCGAACCTGGCTGGACCGGCAGGTTGAAACGCTGAACCAGACCCGCCGCAGGCACGTCAAAACTGCCGCCTGACGATGGCTGCATGTCTTCGGTGCGCGGGTGCCAGAGGGTCGCTTCGTAATGACCGGCCAGCACCTGCTCGAGCTTGAGCGTGCCGTTGCTGTCGGTCACGCCGAACAGTGGCTCGTCGGTGACATAGATATAGCCGACCATCCAGTCATGGATGTTGCAGCCCAGCACCACCACGCCCGGCTTGTCGAACAGTAGCGGCTCTGACGGCGTGCCCTCGTACAGACGCAACTCGAAACGCTTGGCGGGCGAAAAGGAATAGACCTGATGGCGAATGTTGTCGCTGTTGGGGAATTTCACCTGGGTGCCGGTATGAACCGCCAACACCCGTGGCGAAAATTCCTGATCACGCTGATCCATGTCGGCCTTCGCGGCGCCCGGCGCGCTGGCCGGGCCTTTGAGGGTCACCACCGCATCGGCCAACGGCTGGCCCTGCTGGTCGACGACCTGGGCGGTCAGCGACGCCGCCGGGGCGTTGGCCACGACGCCCATGAACACGCCGGCCAGCAACGCCTTGGAAATCAGGTTGGTCATATTTTTTCGATCCACAATGGCACTGCCGGTAAGTTGAAAAGCCGACCCTGGCAGTGATGTGTCTCGCGTGCAGATCAACGGGCTTACGTGGTGATGCACGCAAACGAGCAGGATTTTCTGCCTGATCCAGCCAAACGCAACGAAAGGTTTATCCGTCCCTGCCTCCGTGGGCTTTTTGCCCATAACCACACTATCGACCGCTGCCATTGAAACCTGAGGCCCGCTGCCCCATCTAAGAGCCATGTTCAATTTCGCAGGTGCCCTATGAACGACCAGCAGACAGACTCGCCAGATTTGCAACACGATGCAGCCGAGCATGACGTGTCACTGAGTTCCCACGGCACCTCCCTTGCCCTGCCCGGCCAGAACCTGCCGGACAAGGTCTATATCATCCCGATCCACAATCGCCCGTTTTTCCCGGCGCAGGTGTTGCCGGTCATCGTCAACGAAGAACCGTGGGCCGAAACCCTGGAACTGGTCAGCAAATCCGATCACCACTCGCTGGCGCTGTTTTTCATGGACACGCCGCAGGACGATACCCGCCACTTCAATACCGAGGCGCTGCCCGAATACGGCACGCTGGTGAAGGTGCACCACGCCAGCCGCGAAAACGGGCGCTTGCAGTTCGTTGCACAGGGCCTGAGCCGTGTGCGCATCCGCACCTGGCTCAAGCACCATCGCCCGCCGTATCTGGTGGAAGTCGAATACCCGCACCAGCCCAACGAGCCGACCGACGAGGTCAAGGCCTACGGCATGGCACTGATCAACGCCATCAAGGAGCTGCTGCCGCTCAACCCGCTGTACAGCGAAGAGCTGAAGAACTACCTCAACCGCTTCAGCCCCAACGACCCGTCACCGCTGACCGACTTCGCCGCCGCGCTGACTTCCGCCACCGGTGTCGAGTTGCAGGAAGTCCTCGATTGCGTGCCCATGCTCAAGCGCATGGAAAAAGTGCTGCCGATGCTGCGCAAGGAAGTCGAGGTCGCTCGCTTGCAGAAGGAGATCTCTGCCGAGGTCAATCGCAAGATCGGCGAGCATCAACGCCAGTTCTTCCTCAAGGAACAGCTCAAGGTCATTCAGCAGGAGCTGGGCCTGAGCAAGGACGACCGCAGCGCCGACATCGAGCAATTCGAACAACGCCTTGAAGGCAAGACCTTGCCCGCCCAGGCGCGCAAGAAGATCGACGAAGAAATCGGCAAGCTCAAGGTGCTGGAGACCGGCTCGCCGGAGTACGCCGTCACGCGTAACTATCTGGATTGGGCCAGCTCGTTGCCGTGGGGCGTCTACGGCAAGGACAAGCTGGACCTCAAGCACGCCCGCAAGGTGCTCGACGAGCATCACGCAGGGCTGGACGACATCAAGTCGCGCATTCTCGAATTCCTCGCGGTTGGCGCGTACAAGGGCGAAATCAGTGGTTCCATCGTGCTGCTGGTCGGCCCGCCGGGCGTGGGCAAGACCAGCGTCGGCCGTTCCATCGCCGAATCCCTGGGCCGGCCGTTCTACCGCCTGAGCGTGGGCGGCATGCGTGACGAAGCCGAGATCAAGGGCCACCGCCGCACCTACATCGGCGCCCAACCGGGCAAGCTGGTGCAGGCGCTCAATGACGTGGAGGTCATGAACCCGGTCATCATGCTCGATGAAATCGACAAGATGGGCCAGAGCTACCAGGGCGACCCCGCCTCCGCCTTGCTGGAAACCCTGGACCCGGAACAGAACGTCGAATTTCTCGATCACTATCTGGACCTGCGCCTGGACCTGTCCAAAGTGCTGTTCGTCTGCACCGCCAACACCCTCGATTCCATCCCCGGCCCGTTGCTGGACCGCATGGAAGTCATTCGCCTTTCCGGCTATATCACCGAAGAAAAACTGGCGATCGCCAAGCGTCACCTGTGGCCCAAGCAACTGGCCAAGGCCGGCGTGGCTAAATCGAAATTGTCCATCAACGATGCCGCGCTGCGCGCCGTGATCGACGGCTACGCACGGGAAGCCGGTGTCCGACAGCTGGAAAAACAGCTCGGCAAACTGGTGCGCAAGGCGGTGGTGAAACTGATAGACGCGCCGGACTCGGTGATCAAGATCGGCCCCAAGGACCTGGAAGCCTCACTGGGCATGCCGGTATTCCGCAGTGAACAAGTATTGTCCGGCACCGGCGTGATCACTGGCCTGGCCTGGACCAGCATGGGCGGCGCGACGCTGCCGATCGAAGCCACCCGCATCCACACTCTCAACCGTGGCTTCAAGCTGACCGGCCAGTTGGGTGAGGTCATGAAGGAATCCGCTGAAATCGCCTACAGCTACGTCAGTTCCAACCTGGCGAAGTTTGGCGGCGATGCCAAGTTCTTCGATGAAGCGTTCGTGCACTTGCACGTGCCCGAAGGCGCAACCCCCAAGGACGGCCCGAGTGCCGGGGTGACCATGGCCAGTGCATTGCTGTCCCTGGCGCGCAATCAACCGCCGAAAAAAGGCGTGGCCATGACCGGCGAACTGACCCTGACCGGCCATGTCCTGCCGATTGGCGGCGTGCGCGAAAAAGTCATCGCCGCCCGCCGCCAGAAAATCAACGAACTGATCCTGCCGGAATCCAACCGCGGCAACTTCGAAGAACTGCCGGACTACCTGAAAGAAGGCATCACCGTTCACTTCGCGAAAAAGTTTTCGGATGTGGCGAAGGTGCTGTTTTAACCATCAATCCTAGCGGCGCGCGACGCGCGCCGCGTACACCTATTCCTTATTGATTCGATACCCTCCTCCAGGTAAGCCTTCATGCAAGTGCTCTTGAATGCGCTCGTACACAACATTGGCTTCCTCAGTCGTAATGGATCGAGAGCAATCGCGCAGCACTACCCGCAGTAATACATTTTCCTGTCCAGACGACATTCCCAGTCGCTGAATCGCTTTATCAGGCAAATCCTCGTATTTCCAACGCCCTTTGACCTGCATCTCCTCGATCCACCCCGCTGAATCTCCGGCAGCGCTTAACATTTTTTCCGTCAATAACTCTTCACTTTGACCTGGCGTGACCGCGAGGGAAATATCTCTAATGATTGATGGCAGTCGCGAAACCGACCTCCATGGCGCTAGATCAAGCATTTGTGATCGAACGCGTGGATGAGGATCACGTAACAACCGGATATCAGGTATTCCTTTATGCAGCATGACCAGCCGGTCCAGGCCCATGCCCAGCGCCAGTCCTCCATGTTGCTGCGGGTCAATATCTAACCGCTGCAACAGAGAACGAGCAATTCGGCCACACTCCAGCACCTCCACCCGGCAGCCGTCATTGATCACATTTATCTCAATTCCTTCTTCGGTGTAATGATGCGGGCTGTGGCTGTACTCCCATGATTGACCGGGAACAGCCGATGCGAGAATGTCACTGACCAGTTTCAACAGATTGTCGGATGTAGAAATGTCCGGATCACCCAATACCCAGATATCCATCTGATGCGGCTCGGCGCAATGCCAACGGTCGCGGGTATCTCTACGGTAAGTCATGCCGGGGGCGGCGAGTGTCACCAACTCCTGCGGTTTGCGCCGCTGCGCCGCAACCCTCAAAGCTGCGGGGATCTGACTGGTGGTTTGTGTACGAAGCAGCGTGGTTTCGGTTACCCAACGAGTGTGCTCATTCCCCAAGGTTACTTCTGCTGGATCGTACCCCAGCAGACCGTAATTCTCCTGAGCAGACACGACCCTCTGCCCAGTCAGGATCACCGCCTGGGGCCAACCGCTACGCCTGATGTCTTCGAGAATTTTGAGATAAAGGAGCCGGACGGCGTGAGACTCGCCGGCGAAAGAAAGCTCTGTGAGATCTTCAAGGCTTAAAGAGTTTTCGAGCGCTGCCTGACTGAGTGTTTTTCTTGCAACTTCCATTTGGATTCTCCAGCTACAGACACAAAGTTCTTACGAAGTCAAAATACAACTACTCCAGGCTCTCCGCACCAGCAAATGAAGTCTAACGGGTGGCACCCGCTGAATTTCAGAAATCAATTACAGTTATTTCCCACACTAATAGCCATACATGATCTGAGCACTACAACTTATGATGCAACAATATAAAAACCTCCACTACTCTTCGCAACCCAGATTGACACCCGACAGCGACAACATGTTTAAATAATGTCGCCACTGTAGCTAAGCGGCACATCAAAGTAAGCAATCGAGGACAAAACCATGAAACGCGCCAAACCTGAAACAAAAAAGCCAAACAGACTTACGGCCGACCAGCACGGATTTAGCTGGCCCCCACTAGCCTGGGCCTGACAAATATTGATGCTATCAGCACAACCTACCTGCAAGCGTGCCCAGACGTGCGCTTGCAGCCCTTTTGGGTGGCAACAAGATGCTCATCAAAAACCCTGTCAAAAGCCTGCTGACTGCCCGTAAACTATCAATAGTGTCGGACTCCGTCGACTTTCTTTCTGAATGCAGAAAACTCGGTTTCCTCACACACGCCCTTAAAAAGGGGATAAAACTACCCGGGCACAGTGTGGCATTTTCATTTTCTGACGAAGCTGCGAGGCTTATTTTCGAAACGGCGAAAATTACACCTGTCAGAAAATGTATATTTTGTCCGCTTCATGTATTTGACGCCTCAGTTGGTTCGGCACTCTACACCTTGAGCCTGATACTAAAGAGCGACTTCATCGAAGCTCTAAACACTCAAGGAAAGATACTTTCCATACTGAAACACCATAAGAGCTTACATCTTGTTGGCGAGCACTCCATGGCCAGCGTTGTAATAAAAGAAGACTCAACACCTTACGCGATGATAAAAAGCGATTTAGAGGAGAACTTTATCCATTCCGTTGCAGAGTTTTTCGAAGTACATTACGCCCACATGAATGCTGGGCACCCCTGTCCATTTTCCATCGAAGGGTATTTGAAGGTGTCCGGGATCCTGAGTGCGCGCCGAAGCAAGCACGTAGAGGAATCAAAAAGTTTAGAGATCCGTATTGAGAAACTGATGAAAAGCATCAGCGTTTCTGCGGGGAGCATCACAATAGAAAATAATCAGATCGTGTCATTGAAAAATGCCGATGGAGAACACCTCGAACTTTTAGAGCAAGCCGCAGGCACCCGGCGGCTCAGTGTGACGGAGTTCGCCATAGGCGTTAACCGCTCGATACAACCCTTGATTAATTACGCTGTGAATTCTCAGCTCAACGAAGGCATCGAGGGCGTCCACCTCGCCATCGGCGACGGTTCGACGGGCTACCATATCGACTTTCTGAGCCCCGGCGTTACGGCTGTTCCTATCTAATCGCTCCGCCGTTCAACGAACTGATCCTGCCGGAATCCAACCGCGGCAACTTCGAAGAACTGCCGGACTACCTGAAGGAAGGCATCACCGTTCACTTCGCGAAGAAGTTTTCGGATGCGGCGGATCGCCGCCCGGTGGCTCCTACACAATCGCAGTGCGTCCGATGCCTGTAGGAGCCGGCTTGCCGGCGAAGACTGCCGCACAGGCACCCGCGGGAAAACAGACGCCCTGCCCACCATCGGTTATCCTCCCGCATCGTCACGCAAAATCGGACCTTGCCAATGACCCCTGCCCGCTTTCTAGCTCCGCTAGGCTTTGCCTTGCTCACCGCTTGCGCTCAGACCGCTCACAACACCGTTTCTATCGAAGAACAAGGCGACTGCCCGCTGAACCTGAGTGCCGGCCAGACACTGATTCTGACGTTGCCCAGCAACCCCACCACCGGCTTTCGCTGGCAGGTGCAGAACCCGGGTTCCGGCGTGTTGCGCAGTCTCGGCCCCGAGGTTTATTCAAGTGCTGAACAGATGGACATGGTCGGCAGCGCCGGGCAGTCGGTCTGGCGCTATAAGGCAGCCGAAGCCGGCAGCGGACGTCTGTTGATGGTCTATCAGCAACCGTGGGCGCCTGAAGTCACGCCGCAGGCCACCTTCGACTGTTCCATCTCGGTCCATTGAGGCAACGGCGGCTCATCAGACAAGTCGATCTGGCCCATGCATCCCGGCCGTAACTTGGCTAGAATGCCGCCCTTTCAGACCGCCTGCCGGAACCGCCGTGAGCAAAGAACCCGATCGCCTTTTCGCCCAGCCACTGGCCCAGGTGCCCGACTTCGCCTTCAATGAAGACGTCGTGCGGGTCTTCCCGGACATGATCAAGCGCTCGGTGCCCGGCTACCCGACCATTGTCGAAAACCTTGGCGTGCTCGCGGCTCAGTTCGCCAGGCCTGATACCGTGCTCTATGACCTGGGCAGTTCGCTGGGTGCCGTGACCCAGGCGCTGCGCCGTCATGTTCGTACCGACGGCTGCCGTGTAGTGGCCGTGGACAACTCGGCGGCGATGGTCGAGCGCTGCCGTGAATACCTCAATGCTCAGGACTCGATGTTTCAGGAGCTGCTGCCGGTTGAGGTCATCGAAGGCGACATTCTCGCGCTGCCTTTCAAACCCGCGTCGGTGGTCGCACTGAACTTCACCCTGCAATTCATTCCACCCGATCAGCGTCACGAACTGCTCGGTCGGATTCGCCAGGCGCTGGTGCCAGGCGGCGCGCTGATTCTTTCGGAGAAGCTGCGCTTCAACGATCCGCAAGAACAGGCACTGCTGACCGACCTGCATATCGCTTTCAAACGTGCCAATGGCTACAGCGATCTGGAAATTGCCCAGAAGCGTAGCGCCATCGAGAACGTCATGAAACCCGACAGCCTGGAGGAACACCGTGAGCGCCTGTTGGCCGCCGGATTCTCCAAGGTAGTGCCCTGGTTCCAATGCCTTAACTTTGCCTCGTTGATTGCCCTGCCATGATTGATCTCGCTCCACTCGTCCGCCGTCTGGCGGGCACACCCCTGGCCGCTTGGGCCAACGGCCTGCAAGCCCAGCTCGACGCAAAGATGGCGAAAGGTCACGGCGACCTGCAACGCTGGCAGAGCGCGCTGGATGCCCTGCCCAGGCTGACGCCGAGCCGCGTTGACCTGGCCGACAGTTTCACGCTGGATGTCGACTGCGATGGCGAAACCCGCACGCAGCTGCGCACCGCTCTGATGGGGCTGTCGCCGTGGCGCAAAGGGCCGTTCAATGTGTTCGGCGTGCATATCGACACCGAATGGCGCTCGGACTGGAAATGGTCACGGGTTTCGCCGCACCTTGATCTCAAGGGCAAGCGTGTACTGGATGTGGGCTGCGGCAATGGCTACTACCAGTGGCGCATGCTCGGCGCCGGCGCGGACAGCGTGATCGGCGTAGACCCCAACTGGTTGTTCTTCTGTCAGTTCCAGGCGATGCAGCGCTATTTGCCGGATCTGCCGGCGTGGCACTTGCCGTTCGCTCTGGAAGACCTGCCCGCCAGTCTCGAAGGCTTCGATACCGTGTTCTCCATGGGCGTGCTGTATCACCGCAAGTCGCCCATCGACCATTTGCTGGCGTTGAAGGACTGCCTGGTCAAGGGTGGCGAGCTGGTAATGGAGACGCTGGTGGTTCCCGGCGATGTGCAGCAGGTGCTGGTGCCGGAGGATCGCTACGCGCAGATGCGCAACGTCTGGTTCCTGCCGTCGGTGCCGGCGCTGGAATTGTGGTTGCGACGAGCCGGTTTCGTCGATGTGCGCTGCGTCGACGTCAGCACCACGACGGTCGAAGAACAACGCAGCACCGAGTGGATGCGCTATCAGTCGCTGAGCCATTTCCTCGATCCGCAGGATCACAGCAAGACTGTAGAAGGCCTGCCGGCGCCGATGCGTGCGGTAATCGTGGGCCGCAAGCCCTGACTTGTCCACCGTCGTTGCCAGCAAGCTGGCGACGGGTAAAAAGACGCCGCGACCCGGTAGGAGCTTGCTACCGATGGCGGACAAGCCCCCGTAATGGGCGCTTACCGGGCAGCGGCTGTGATGAGCGCTTTCATCTCGGCAACCGCCGCCTTGAAGCCGACAAACAGGGCATGCGCCACCAGCGCGTGACCGATGTTCAGTTCGTTGATGCCTTTGATAGCCGCCACGGCTTCGACGTTGTGGTAATGCAGGCCATGCCCGGCATTGACGATCAGGCCCTGAGCCACGCCGAACGCCACGCCGTCGGCAATGCGCTTGAGTTCTTCGGCGACCTCGGCCGGGGTCTGTGCGTCGGCATAGCGCCCGGTATGTAACTCAATGGCCGGCGCACCCACACGCTTTGACGCGGCGATCTGCTGCTCGTCGGCATCGATGAACAACGACACTTCACAACCGATCTTCGCCAAACGCTCCACAGCGGCCTTGATCCGCGCCTCCTGACCGGCCACGTCCAGCCCGCCTTCGGTGGTCAATTCCTGTCGTGTCTCGGGCACCAGGCACACATGGGCCGGGCGGATACGCTCGGCGAATGCGAGCATTTCTTCGGTCACGCCCATCTCGAAGTTCATTCGCGTCTGCAGTACGTCCTTGAGCAGCAATACGTCGCGCTCCTGAATGTGGCGGCGGTCTTCGCGCAGATGAACGGTGATGCCATCGGCACCCGCCTCTTCGGCATCCAGCGCGGCCTTGACCGGGTCCGGATAACGGGTCCCACGGGCCTGACGCAACGTGGCCACGTGATCGATATTCACGCCGAGAAGGATGCGAGTGCTTTGAGTCACGGGTGTCTCCTGAAAATTGAGCGATACAGGCGGGCAAGCATACGGCGCGGCCGCGTTTCGCGAAACCGTGGGCGGCGGAAACTATGGTTTGCGAAAGAGTTCGCGACTGACCAGCGGACGGCCGCCCAGATGCACGGCCAGTGCCTGGCGCATCAAACGCTTGGCGGCGCTCAGCGCACCGGGCGCGCTCCAGTCGGCTTCAGCCATGGCCAGCAGTTCCACGCCCTGGAACAGCCCCGGTTGCAGCAGATAGACCCGCTCCAGGCCGGCGTCGACTTGCAGCCGATACAGGCCATCGGCGGCCAACGGTTCGCCGTGAATATCGACATCCAGCGCAAAGCCGTAGCCGAGGTCGTCCAGCAGCCGCCACTCGAACGACCGCAACAGCGGCTCCAGCGGGCGGCCGGCGCCCAGGGCGACCAGGGTCGCGGCGTAGTGCTCGAAGACCGAGGGAAACGGATCTTCCGCCGGCAGCAGGCGGATCAGCAGTTCGTTGAGGTACATGCCGCTGAACAATGCATCGCCGGTCATCCAGGTGGCGACTCCGGCGCTCTCCATGCGCCCGACATTCTTCAGCTCGCTGCGTCCGCGAAATTCGACTTCCAGCGGCACGAACGGTCGCGCCAACGACCCCGCCTTGCCCTTGGCGCTGCGCAACACTGCGCGCAGGCGGCCCGAAGGCGTGAGGAAATCCACCAGAGCGCTGTTCTCGCGATACGGACGGCTATGGAGCACATACGCAGGTTGGCCGGTTGGCGTGCTCATCGGGCGGGCTCGACAGAAGGATTACACCCGGACGCGCCTGGGCGCGGAGCCGGGTGAACGGACCGGTTAAAGGTCGCCGTAGCCCAACGAACGCAGGGCGCGTTCGTCATCGGACCAGCCGCCTTTGACCTTGACCCAGAGGTTGAGCATGACCTTGGAATCGAACAGCAGCTCCATGTCGCGACGGGCATCGGTGCCGATACGCTTGATGCGCTCGCCCTTGTCGCCAATGATGATTTTCTTCTGGCCATCGCGCTCGACCAGGATCAGCGCGTGGATGTGCAGGGTACGACCCTGCTGCTTGAACTCTTCGATTTCGACGGTGATCTGGTACGGAAGCTCGGCACCCAGCTGGCGCATGATCTTCTCGCGAACCATTTCGGCGGCCAGGAAGCGGCTGCTGCGGTCGGTGATCTGGTCTTCCGGGAAGAAGTGCTCGTTCTCCGGCAGGTGCGAAGCGATCAGCCCTTCCAGCGCGTCGAGGTTATGCCCGTGCTGCGCGGAGATCGGCACGATGGATGCATTCGGGAGCTGGCCTTGCAGCCATTCCAGATGCGGCATCAGGTCGCCTTTCTCTTCGAGGCGGTCGGTCTTGTTGATCGCCAGGATCACCGGACCCTGCACATATTGAATGCGCTCGAGCACCATCTGGTCTTCGTCGGTCCAGCGGGTGCGGTCCACGACGAAGATCACCACGTCCACGTCCTTCAACGCAGCCGAGGCGGTCTTGTTCATGTAGCGGTTGAGCGCTTTGTCGCTGTTCTTGTGCATGCCGGGCGTATCGACGTAGATCGCCTGCACAGCGCCTTCGGTCTTGATCCCCAGCATGTTGTGACGGGTGGTCTGTGGCTTGCGCGAGGTGATCGCCAGCTTCTGGCCCAGAATGTGGTTGAGCAGCGTTGACTTGCCTACGTTGGGCCGGCCGACGATGGCGACATAGCCACAGCGTGTTGCAGTTGTATCAGTCATTACCGTTCTCCACGCCCAGGGCGATGAGTGCTGCTGCGGCGGCTACCTGTTCGGCGATCCGGCGGCTGACACCCTGTCCTCGACTTTTTTCATTCAATAAGGTGATCTCGCACTCAACGAAGAACGTCCGGCAGTGCGGTTCGCCCTGGATATCCACCACTTCGTAGCGCGGCAGATCACAAGCACGCGACTGTAGGAATTCCTGCAATCGGGTTTTCGGGTCTTTGTTGGTGTCGACCAGCGTCAGGCTGTCGAACTCGGTGGTCAGCCAGGCCAGGACGCGTTCGCGCGCCACTTCCATGCCGGCGTCCAGATAGATCGCACCGATCAACGCTTCGAGGGCGTCGGCCAGAATCGATTCGCGGCGAAAACCGCCACTCTTCAATTCGCCAGACCCCAGCCGCAGGTATTCACCGAGGTCGAAACCGCGAGCCAGCAACGCCAGGGTTTCGCCTTTCACCAGACGTGCGCGCAAGCGCGACAACTGGCCTTCACGCGCCTGGGGGAAACGCTCGAACAGCGCTTCACCGGCGACAAAGTTGAGGATCGCGTCGCCGAGAAACTCCAGGCGCTCATTGTTGCGACCGGCAAAACTGCGGTGAGTCAGGGCCAGAACCATCAGCTCCTGATCCTTGAAGGTATAACCGAGCTGACGCTCCAGGCGACTCAAGGATACGCTCACGGTTTGCCCACGCTGAATTGCTGGTCAAACTTCAGGACCAGGTCGATGTTCAGAATCAACGGCTCGCGCTGTTCGTATTGCAAATGGGCGTTGAACTTGTTGTTCGCCACCGTCACCTTTAACGCCTTGTTCAAATCCACATCCCGAATACTGTTGACCTGCATGCTTTTACCGACATAACTGTAAAAATCGTCGACCGTGGTGATATCCAGGGCCTGATTGTTATCGACTGCTTCGATGGTCTTCTTCAACGACATGTTGTCGAGGTAATGAGGCACCACTTTCAATCCGGTGCTCACCCCGAAGGCTACCAGTGCCAGGGTCAACAGCCAGCCCACCAACGAAAGCCCTTTCTGAGAAGCAGAAAACGTCATGTTCGACCTTGACCTCAAGAGTAGCCCGCCTGTGCGATAAGACCCGTTTATCAATCCACGCAGCCGGAATGACAGGTGGCGCTGCCTGAGCAGCGCCACCTTGATTTACTTGATCAGCCCGACGCGAGAGAAGTTGGGGAGATGGCTGAGTTTCGGCTCAGGCCAGCTCATCCAGACCGCGAAGGCCTTGCCGACGATGTTCTTGTCCGGAACCATCCCCAGTTCATCCTTGGGAATGTTCGGATCGTCCCAATAACGGCTGTCGTTGGAATTGTCGCGGTTGTCGCCCATCATGAAATAGTGAGCGGCCGGTACGGTCCACTCCTTGTCAGGCGGCGCGCGGTAACGGGTCATTTCCTGGCGGATCTGGTGCTCGACAGCGCCCAGCTGCTCTTCATACAGCTCGGCGCTGCCCAGGGTGCCGGGCTCTTCGCCGACCAGCTTCTTGGCCACCAGCTCACCATTGACGAACAGGCGCTTGTCGCTGGTGTAGCGGATCTGATCACCCGGCAGGCCGACTACGCGCTTGATGTAGTTGACGCTCGGATCGCTCGGATAGCGGAACACCATGACATCGCCACGCTGTGGATCACCGATCGAAATCACCTTCTGATCCAGCACCGGCAGGCGGATACCGTAGGAGAATTTGTTGACCAGGATGAAATCACCCACATCGAGTGTCGGTTTCATCGAGCCCGAGGGAATCTGGAAGGGTTCGACCAGAAACGACCGCAGCACCAGCACGATGAACAACACCGGAAAGAACGACTTGCCGTATTCGACCAGCAGGGGTTCTTTGTTCAATCGCTCGACCACTGCCATGTCCGGCTGGCCGACGCTGCCCTGGTAATTCGAGATGGCAGCCCGGCGCCGAGGCGCCAGGATCACCAGATCGAGCAGTGCGAGCAAGCCACAGACAAAAACAGCGATGACCAACAACAGCGGGAAATTTAGAGACATAAGACCTTACTATTCCAACCTGAGCACTGCGAGGAAAGCTTCTTGTGGAATTTCCACGTTGCCGACCTGCTTCATGCGTTTCTTACCGGCCTTTTGCTTCTCCAGCAACTTACGCTTACGGCTCACGTCGCCACCGTAACATTTGGCCAGTACGTTCTTTCTGAGCGCCTTGACGGTTGTCCGGGCAACGATCTGGCCGCCGATGGCCGCCTGGATCGCAACGTCAAACATCTGCCGGGGAATCAGTTCCTTCATCTTCTCCGTCAACGCACGGCCTTTATAGTGCGCATTGTCGCGGTGCACGATCAGCGCCAGGGCGTCGACCTTCTCACCGTTGATCAGAACGTCCAGCTTGACCAGATTGGCGGACTGGTAACGATCGAACTGGTAGTCCAGTGACGCATAGCCACGGCTGACCGACTTGAGACGATCGAAGAAGTCCAGGACCACTTCGTTCATCGGCAGGTCGTAGCTCACCTGAACCTGGGTACCCAGGAACAACATGTCGCGCTGCACGCCGCGTTTCTCGATGCACAGCGTAATGACGTTGCCCAGGTGCTCTTGAGGCACAAGAATATTGGCCCGCACGATCGGCTCGCGCATGTCTTCGATGGCCGACACGTCCGGCAGTTTGGACGGGTTGTCGACGTAGATCGTTTCACCGGTCTTGAGCAGCAGCTCGAAAATAACCGTAGGTGCAGTGGTAATCAGGTCCAGGTTGTATTCGCGCTCGAGGCGCTCCTGGATGATTTCCATGTGCAGCATGCCCAGGAAGCCGCAACGGAAGCCGAAGCCCAACGCGTCGGAGCTTTCCGGCAGGTACTGCAGGGAAGAGTCGTTGAGGGTCAGCTTCTGCAGCGCCTCGCGGAAGTCTTCGAAATCGTCGGAGCTGACCGGGAAGAGGCCGGCGTAGACCTGCGGCTGAATGCGCTTGAAGCCGGCCAGCACTTCGACGTCCGGCGTGGAACTCAGGGTAAGGGTATCGCCCACGGGCGCACCATGGATGTCCTTGATACCGGCGATGATGAAGCCCACTTCGCCGGCTTTCAGATCAACGGTCGCGGTGTGCTTGGGGTTGAACACGCCCACGCTGTCGACCAGG
Organism: Pseudomonas sp. v388; assembly: GCF_003935425.1. Taxonomy (GTDB): domain Bacteria; phylum Pseudomonadota; class Gammaproteobacteria; order Pseudomonadales; family Pseudomonadaceae; genus Aquipseudomonas. The sequence goes on along the minus strand of NZ_RHQN01000005.1, from coordinate 109,057 downwards.
TGGATCTTGCCGGTGGACTTGACCAGGATCTTGTCGCCCTTGCGAACCCGGCCGTGACGCACGCGAACCAGAGACACGACGCCCAGGTAGTTGTCGAACCACGAGTCGATGATCAACGCTTGCAGCGGATCTTCGATGTTGCCGGTCGGCGCCGGAATAGTGGTAACCAGACGCTCGAGCACCTCATCGACGCCCATGCCGCTCTTGGCGCTACAGGCCACGGCGTCGGTGGCGTCGATGCCGATGATCTTCTCGATCTCTTCCTTGACGCGCTCCGGATCGGCTTGCGGCAAGTCCATCTTGTTCAGGACCGGCATGACCTCAAGGCCCTGCTCGATGGCGGTATAGCAGTTGGCGACGGACTGAGCCTCGACGCCCTGGCCGGCGTCCACCACCAGCAATGCACCTTCGCACGCTGCCAGGGAACGGCTGACTTCGTAGGTGAAGTCGACGTGGCCCGGGGTGTCGATGAAGTTCAGCTGGTAGGTGATGCCGTCTTTGGCCTTGTAATACAGAGTAACGCTGTGGGCCTTGATGGTGATGCCGCGCTCACGCTCCAGGTCCATGGAGTCGAGGACCTGCGCTTCCATTTCGCGCTCGGACAGACCACCGCACATTTGAATGAAGCGGTCGGCCAGGGTCGACTTGCCATGGTCAATGTGGGCGATGATGGAGAAATTGCGGATATGACTCAAATCACTCACGGATCAACACTCAAAAAGGTTGCAGGCAGTTTACCCGCCGAAAAATAGCCGGGAATTGTACCTGATGGAAGCAAGGGGCGTCACGCTCGCAGGCAACTACCCTGCCCGCCCCTTGAACAGCATCCACAAAAAAGGGCGGTATGAGCCGCCCTTTTCTGATCAAACGCTTCCGTTACTCGGCAAGCTTGAAGGTGATGAACGTCGCTCGTCCCTGACGCAACACGCGCATTGAAACGGAACGATCCTTGGGCAGGCTCTTGGCCACGTCCGTGAACTGCTTGGCAGTGGTGATCGCCTGATTGTTCAGGTGCGTGATCACGTCACCGGACTGCAACCCGATGAGCGATGCCGGGCCACCCAGGACGTCCTTGATGACTACGCCACCCTTGAGATCCAGCGACTTCTTCTGCTCGGCGGTCAGCTCGGTCACCGAAACACCCAAGCGGTTGCTGCTGCGTTCCGAACCTGCGCCCGGCGTGCCGCCCATTTCCTGGCCTTCGTCCGGCAATGCGCCGACGGTCACGGTCAGGGTCTGACGCTTGCCGTCACGGATGACCTCAAGCTCGGCCTTGCTGCCGTCCTTGAGATTACCGATCAGGTGCGGCAGGTCGGCCGACATGATGACCGGCTGGCCGTTGGCGCTGAGAATCACATCACCCACTTGCAGGCCGCCCTTGGCCGCCGGGCCGTCTTCAAGCACTTGAGCCACCAGCGCACCGGCCGGCTTGTCCAGGCCAAACGACTCGGCCAGATCCTTGTTCACTTCCTGAATCACGACGCCCAGCCAGCCACGATTGACCTTGCCGTTGGCCTTGAGCTGATTGGCGACGTCGAGTGCCACATCGATCGGGATGGCGAACGAAAGCCCCATGAAGCCGCCGGAACGGGTAAAGATCTGCGAGTTGATCCCCACGACCTCGCCGGCCATGTTGAACAACGGGCCACCCGAGTTGCCGGGATTGATCGCCACGTCGGTCTGGATGAACGGCACATAGGTATCGTTCGGCAGGCTGCGGCCCTTGGCGCTCACGATGCCTTTGGTCACCGAGTGATCGAAGCCGAACGGCGAACCGATGGCCAGGACCCACTCACCGACCTTCAGCTTGTTGGAATTGCCCAGCTTGGCCGTTGGCAGATCCTTGCCCTCGATCTTGAGGACCGCAACATCGGTGCGGGGATCGGTACCGACCAGCCGGGCTTTCAGTTCGCTGCGATCGGACAGGCGGACGAGGATTTCGTCAGCGCCATCGATCACATGGTTGTTGGTCAGCACATAACCGTCGGCGGAAATGATGAAGCCCGAGCCCAGGGACTGGGCCTCGCGCTGTCGGTCGCCCTTGCCTGGCGGGCGAGACCCTGGCGGCATGCTGCGCTCGAGAAATTCGCGCAACATCGGCGGCAGACCTTCCAGGTCGGGCATCTGCTGGCCCGCGACGGCACGATCCGGCAATTTCTGGCGGGTACTGATGTTCACCACGGCCGGGGATGCCTGCTCGACCAGACCGGTGAAGTCCGGCAGGTCTTCGGCCTGAGCCACGGCAACCTGACCGAGCATGAACACGGCGGCGAACAGTGAGAGATAAGATTTCATGCGTGGTATCGACATACGGCTCCCGTTCACAACGAGCAAAGTTAAGCAGTACAGAGCGAGTGACCCAAAGGGCCGGCACAGCTTCGGCCCTGGTTGAGGATCAGCTTCAAGGCCCCACAAACGACAAAGGCCAGAGCGGCAAGGCTGTGACCTATAGAAAAAAACGGCCGCTTTTGCAACTTGCAAAGCTCACCAAACATTTCAGCAACCAGCTCCAGACCAGCAGGACTGCGGCCTGGCAGGGTATCGTGCCCGAGATGAAATCTTTTACATCACAGGCGTTTCAACGTCGGCATTACTTGCTGGCTTGAGCGGCAGTGCTGCGCATCGACAACGCTATACGCTCTGCAGTGCCTAGCGGAACCTCTCCGACCACCGTCACCAGGGCGTCACCCTGCGGCGTCGTCAAACGGCGCGATACCGCCACGGTCGGGCCTAACTGAGTACGGATATCCGTGGTCGCGGCGTTACTGATCCGCTCGATGAACACCGACACACGTGCCAGCCCGTCACCGTACATCAGTGATGCGACCTCCGCGCCCGATGCAGGGTCCTTGCGCACGCCGCTACTGCTCAACTCGAAACCCGAAGGCAACCAGTCCGATCGCCAGTCCACCGGCGCAATCGTGGCTTCCGGCCTGGCCTTGACCATGTTCACAGGCTTGCATTCGGCACTGGCCTGCAATTGCTGATCGGTCGGGACGGCTGTGTCGAATTCGGTGAACTGGAAACGCTCCAGCAACTGGCCCTTGTCGCTCAACAGCAATGACTTGAGGGTCAGACCGGTTGCGTTATCGACGTGCAATTCGACGCCGTAACGATGCTGATCCTTGGGCGTGATCGCCAGAATGGACGCCGCACGACCGGCCACTCTGGATGAACCGGCCATTTTCAGGTCGTACCAGGCGGAAAGTTTCTTGGCATCCAGAACGCGGGATGAAGACTCGGAAGGATTGGCGACGCCGGGTGCCAGCGTGCCACTAACGCACTGGGTCATTCCCCCTACGCGCAGAACTTCCTGGGCGGAACCATCGAGCTGCAGCAACCGCTCACGAACCTTGCCGTCGCTTATGCGATGCCAGATTCGGTGAGTGGAAAAACTACCGTTGCGCTCGTAGACGAACGTCCCTTGGTAATTCTGCTGTTCATCTGCCTGAGCAAGACGCTTGACTGCGTCCTGCGCTTCATCGGCATATACCGGGAGGACAAGCCATCCACCGAACAACAATGGCCAAAGACGGACGGCTCGCATGCTACTCCTTAACGGTTTTCCAGGCTTGCAGCACGAGCGTATGGCAGCGCGCTGTCAGCACCCTTCACGGCAGCATCCTGCGCGTGTTGACGCAAGTAACCCGGCAGACGGCTGTCATCTTCGCCAGCCTTGCCTTGCAGAACACCGTTGACCATCGGGCCTGGTGCCTGCTCGGAGCTTTCGGTGTAGCCCGCCAGCACAGCCGGACCTTTGACCTGCGGCATCGACAGGTTGGCAGGCTGCTGGCCTTGCTGGGCCAGTTGAGCACCCGCGATGTCGTCCTGGTTGTACAGGCGAACACCGGCCAGAACGGCGACGGTCACCGAAGCAGCTACCGCCAGACGACCCAGAGAGCGCCAAGGACCGCGAGCCGCCTTGAGCGGGCTTACTTCATCGGCGATTGCGGCGGAAACAGCTGCCGAAATATCCAGATGAGGCATCAACAGTTCTTTGTGCATGGCTGCACGGGCAATTTGATAACGCGACCATGTGGCACGTGTATCCGCATCGTCGATGGCATTCAGCACTCGACGCAATTCCAATTCGTCCGCTTCGTTATCCATCACTGCGGACAGCGATTCCTGCAGGGCTTCACGACTCATGGCGGGTTCCTCTCTTGGGCTATCGCCGCTGTCTCAGGATTCCTGCAACAACGGCTGCAGGGCTTTATCGATGGCTTCCCGAGCGCGGAAGATCCGAGAGCGCACGGTACCAACAGGACATTGCATGACGCTCGCAATGTCTTCGTAACTCAGACCGTCGAATTCACGTAAAGTTAGGGCAGTACGTAAATCTTCCGGGAGAAGCTGGATGGTTCGATGGACTGTGCCTTCGATTTCATCCCTCAACAATGCACGTTCCGGCGACTCGATGTCCTTGAGGCCATGATCGCCATCGTAGAACTCCGCGTCCTCAGACCTCACATCGCTATCAGGTGGCCGCCGACCGCGCGACACCAGATAGTTTTTCGCCGTGTTGATGGCGATGCGGTACAGCCAGGTATAAAAAGCACTGTCGCCGCGAAAATTTCCCAGTGCACGGTAAGCCTTGATAAAGGCCTCTTGTGCAACGTCTTGAGCCTCATGGGTGTCGTGCACGAATCGCACGATCAACCCTAGAATCTTGTGCTGGTATTTCAGCACCAACAGATCAAATGCTCGCGTGTCGCCGCGCTGTACGCGCTCGACCAGCTGCTGATCCTCTTCCTGGGTTAGCATGAACACTCCTCGTTAAGCTTGAAGGAGCGTTGCAACTGATATTGTTCAGGCTCGCAAACATAGACTCGGGCTTTTCGCAAAAGTTCTCCCCCTTCAAGCAAGTTTCCTGCGGGCCGTCGAAGGCCTGCACGAAAAACGCAGCGCGAACAGAGTCGGCTGCGCGAATAGTCTTGTCGTCGGATCCGCCGTCGGTAATGACCAACCGGGCCGGGCGTAAAGCCGACGCTGTTCCTTTAAAGGCAACCTGCTATTGAGCCCGGAAAGCCTGGAAAAGTTCCCGGAATTCCGGCACAGGTGTCAGACACACAAAGCAACCTACGTCGTAGAATCAGCAGGAGGCGTAGGAAAACACCACATGCCTGACGGAAAAACGGTATGCATGACGTCAGGGACTGGAGCACAATCCATGCCCGCCGTGGTCTCACATTGCCATGAAGGCGCGGCTATTGTGCCGATAGACCCTTACTTATACTAGTGGCCGTTAAAGGCGAAATTCACTGATGAGCCAACAATTTCAGCATGATGTCCTGGTTATCGGCAGCGGCGCTGCGGGGTTGAGCCTGGCGTTGACCCTCCCGGCCCACCTGCGGATCGCAGTCCTGAGCAAGGGCGATCTGTCGAACGGTTCGACCTTCTGGGCGCAGGGCGGCGTTGCGGCGGTGCTCGATGACACCGACACCGTGCAATCTCATGTTGAAGACACCCTCAATGCCGGCGGCGGCCTGTGCAATGAAGAGGCAGTGCGCTTTACCGTGGAGCACAGCCGCGAGGCGATCCAGTGGCTGATCGACCAGGGCGTGCCCTTTACCCGCGGCGAGCAGGCCGATACCGAGGAAAGCGGCTTCGAGTTTCACCTGACCCGCGAGGGTGGGCACAGCCATCGGCGCATCATTCATGCGGCGGATGCCACTGGGGCGGCGATCTTCAAGACCCTGCTCGACCAGGCCAGGCAACGGCCGAACATCCAGTTGCTCGACCAATGCGCAGCCATCGACCTGATTACCGAACCGCGCCTGGGCCTTGAAGGCAATCGTTGCCTGGGTGCCTATGTGCTTAACCGCCGCAGCGGCGAAGTCGACACCTACGCCGCGCGCTTCACGATTCTGGCGTCAGGCGGCGCGGCCAAGGTCTATCTGTATACCAGCAACCCGGACGGCGCCTGCGGTGACGGCATCGCCATGGCCTGGCGCTCCGGCTGCCGGGTGGCAAATCTGGAGTTCAACCAGTTTCATCCCACCTGCCTGTATCACCCGCAAGCCAAGAGCTTTCTCATTACCGAAGCGCTGCGCGGCGAAGGCGCTTACTTGAAGCTGCCCAACGGCGAGCGGTTCATGCCGCGCTTCGATGAGCGCGCCGAGCTGGCGCCGCGCGATATTGTCGCGCGTGCCATCGACCATGAAATGAAGCGCCTGGGCATCGATTGCGTGTACCTGGACATCACGCACAAATCCCCGGAGTTCATCAAGGCGCACTTCCCTACCGTGTACGAGCGCTGCCTGGAATTTTCCATCGACATCACGCGCCAGCCGATTCCCGTGGTACCCGCCGCGCATTACACCTGCGGCGGCGTAATAGTCGACAGCCAGGGGCGCACTGACGTCCCCGGCCTCTACGCCATCGGCGAAACCAGCTTTACCGGCCTGCACGGCGCCAACCGCATGGCCAGCAATTCGCTGCTCGAATGCTTCGTCTACGCCCGGTCCGCCGCCGACCACATCGAAGCCCAACTGGGCGAAGTGGCGATGCCGGTGAACTTGCCGGCGTGGGACGCCAGCCAGGTCACCGATTCGGACGAAGACGTGATCATCGCCCACAACTGGGACGAGTTGCGGCGTTTCATGTGGGATTACGTGGGTATCGTGCGCACCAGCAAGCGCCTGCAACGTGCCCAGCATCGGGTGCGCTTGCTGCTGGACGAGATCGACGAGTTCTACAGCAACTACAAGGTCAGCCGTGACCTGATCGAATTGCGCAACCTGGCGCAGGTGGCGGAGCTGATGATTCGCTCGGCGATGGAGCGCAAGGAAAGCCGCGGGCTGCACTACACGCTGGATTACCCGGACATGCTGCCCGAAGCACTGGACACTATTCTGGTGCCGACAAACCACGTCGGCTGAACTTCAAGCGCACCCGAAGGCGTCGGTGCTCGTCCGGCACCAGGGCGTCACAAGGGATGCAGGCGCTGTGAACCTGTTTCCCGGGTCGCCCGTCACGCTGCAAGCGAAAGCGCAGGATCACGATCAGCGGCAGCACCACGCTGTCGCCGCACACCTGCACCGACTGCCATCCGCCCCGCTCGCTCCAGATTTGCCACCCGTCGGCATCCCGCCGCAACGCCCTGAAAGCCGCAGCGTGCCTGAGCAGGATCCGGCGTGGCAGCACCCACCGCGCATGGGCCGCACACAGCACCACCCCGACGGCGACCGCCGACCGTGGAACATCGAGCCAGGCCAGCGCAACAAGTGCCAGCCCCAGAGCCGCGAGGTAAGCCGTCAACAACAGCCGCGAGGCCTGCCAACGGCAGTGGAACCTGTCACTTGGGCTGGACACGATCCAGGATCATGCGAACCATGCGCTGCAGTTCGGGATCTTCGGACTCGGCGCGCTGCATGAACCAGCCGAACATGTCCTGATCCTCGCACGTCAGCAGGCGACGATAGAGGTCACGATCCGCGTCGTTCAGGGTTGGATAGACTTCTTTCACGAAAGGGACCAGCAACACGTCCAGTTCGAGCATGCCGCGGCGGCTGTGCCAGTACAGGCGGTTGAGTTCAACGTCTTCGACCATGGAGCGCTCCTCAAAGTAGGCGGCGAGTATACAGCCGCAAGGCGAGCTGGCGAATCGTGCAATGGTCGCAGCAGTTTTCATGTGCCCGTATTCATAATCGCGACACGGCACTATGATGTGCCCCAGACATTTTCCACATGCGATGACCATGGCCCACTCAGCTTTTTACTGCACGCTTTCCCATGAAGGCATTCTTGCCGTTCGCGGCGTGGATGCCAGCAAATTCCTGCAGGGTCAGTTGACCTGCAACCTCAATTACCTGAGCGAAGACAAATCCAGCCTGGGCGCACGCTGCACGCAGAAGGGCCGGATGCAGTCCAGCTTTCGCATCCTGCTCGACGGCACCGACTGCCTGCTGGCCATGGCCCGCGAGCTGATCGAGCCGCAACTGCTGGACTTGCGCAAATACGCAGTGTTCTCCAAGTCCAAACTGACGGACGAAAGCGACGCCTGGGTGCGCTTCGGCCTGCAGGACGGCGACGCCGCGCTGGCCCGCCTCGGGCTGGAGCTTGCGCAGGACACCGACAGCGTCGTGCGGGCCAACCAGCTGATCGCCATTCGCGTGTCGCCGGGCCGCGCCGAACTGTGGGTCCCTGCCGATCAGACAGACACCATGAAATCGCAGCTCGCCGGGCATTTGCCCGAAGCGCCGCTAAACGACTGGCTGCTCGGCCAGATCCGCGCCGGCGTGGGTCAGGTGTTCGCAACGACCCGCGAAGAGTTCATCCCGCAGATGATCAACCTGCAAGCGGTGGGCGGCGTGAGTTTCAAGAAAGGCTGCTACACCGGCCAGGAAATCGTCGCGCGCATGCAATACCTGGGCAAGCTCAAGCGCAGGCTGTATCGGTTATCGAGTCAAGGCGGCGAGCTTCCAGCGCCCGGCACCCCGCTGTTTTCGCCGGTCAACGCCAGCTCCGCAGGCAACGTGGTGATCGCCGCACAAGCCGGCCAAGGTATGGAACTGCTGGCCGTGCTGCAGGCGGACGCAGCGGAAGGTGGTCAGGTTCACCTGGGGTCGCCGGACGGCCCGGCTCTGCAATTGTGTGAACTGCCCTACACCCTGGACAGCAAACTCGAAACGCAACGCTGACCGATCGAACACACTCTGGATACAACTGTCATTCAACCTATCCGGTTACCCGACGCCCAGACGCGCCGGGACAATCCCGGACACCCCTAACGGCTGCGAGAAGCAACATGAGCAAGATGGCTGACGAGGTGCAGAGAAATTTGATCAAGGCCATCGACCGCGATGCCCTGTTCCTGCCGACCCTGCCCGAAGTAGCACTGAAGATCCGCCTTGCCGCCGAAGACACAGACATCAGTATCGCCGCCTTGAGCAAAGTGATCGGCAGCGACACTGCGCTGTCGGCTCGCATGATCAAGGTCGCGAACAGCCCGCTGTTGCGGGCCAATTTCGAAGTGAGCGATGTCGGCACGGCGATCCGCCGGCTGGGCGTCAACTACACCTGCAACCTGGCCATCGGGCTGGTGGTCGAGCAGATGTTCCACGCCAAGTCGGAAGTCATCGAGCAAAAAATGCGCGAGATCTGGAAGCAGAGCATGCAGGTCGCCGGCATCAGCTACAGCCTTTGCCAACGCTATACCAGGCTCAAGCCGGATCAGGCGACGCTCGCCGGACTGATTCACCTGATCGGGATCCTGCCGATCCTGACCTATGCCGAAGACCATTTCGACCTGCTCGCCGACCCGATCAGCCTCAATCATGTGATCGACAACATCCACCCGATCATTGGCGAGCGCCTGCTGCGGTCCTGGGATTTCCCCGATGCCCTGGCGTCGGTACCGGCACGCTTCCAGGATTTCACCCGACTGTCGGAAAGCGCCGACTACATCGATCTGGTGCAGGTTGCGACTATCCATATCCATCGCAACACCAGCCACCCGTTCAGCGAGATCGACGTCGTCGACCTCCCCGCGTTCCATCAGCTCAAACTCGACACTGCCGGCGGGCTGCTGAGCGCGGAGATGGACGAAGCCATGACCATGCTTTACTGATTGGCCGCGAAGCTGACCCGGACCTTCAAGCCGCGCTCGGCACCATCATGCAAGGTGATGTGCGCCAGATGAGCGCGGCAGATTTCGCCGACGATCGCCAACCCCAACCCCGAACCGCTGCCTTGCTGGCTGCGCCGATAAAAGCGCTCGAAGACCCGGTCGCGGTCCGCCAGGGGAATGCCCGGCCCGTCGTCCTCGACCTCCAGAACGCCCGGCGCGTAAACCCGCAGCACCACGTTGCCGCCTGTCGGCGTATGCGCCAACGCGTTGTCGACCAGATTGCTCAGCAGCTCATTGAGCAAGGTCGGTTCGCCACGCAACCACACCGGCTCCTCGGCTTCCAGCGCCAGCGCCACGCCGCGCGCATGGGCCAGCGGCGCCATCGCCATGCCCAACTCGCGGGCCAACTGACTGAGGTCGAGCCGCTGTGCGCCACCTTCGGCGATGGCCCGCGCACCGTTTTCGATGCGCGCCAGCGACAACAGCTGATTCGCCAGGTGAGTAAGTCGGTCGGTGCCAAGCGCTGCGGCTTCCAGCGTGCTGCGCAACTGCGCCGGGTCCCGATCCCGCAGGCCCAGCTCGACCCGCGCCTTGAGGGCGGCCAGCGGCGTGCGTAATTCATGGGCGGCATCGGCGATGAACTGCGCCTGACGCTCGAACTGCACCCGCAAGCGTTCGGTGAAATGGTTGAGCGCGCCGACCAGTGGGCGCAATTCATGCTGGACCTCGACCATCGGCAATGGCCGCAGATCGTCAGGCTGACGCTCCTCAACCGCGGTACGCAGACGCTCCAGCGGACGCAATGCAGCGCTGACCGTAAACCACACCAGCAGCAAAGCGCCGCCGCCGAGCATCCCCAGGCGCAGCAAGGTGTCAGCCATCAGGCTGCGAGCCATGCCGACCCGCGCCTCCTGGGTTTCGGCCACGCGAATCTCGGCAATGCCGTTCATGCCCGGCTCGCTGACCGGTTTGAGCAGGCTGACCACCCGCACATCCTGGCCCAGATAGCGGCCGTTGTAGAAGCTGGCAAGGGCCGGATAGTCGTCGGTTCTTAGCGTGCCGGAAGGTGGCGAAGGCAGGTTCTCAAAGCCGGAGATCAGCTTTTTGTGAATGTCGTTGACCTGGTAGTAAATCCGCCCTTCGCTGTCATAGGCGAAGGTATCGAGCGCCACGTAGGGAATTTCGGCGCTCAAGGTGCCGTCCCGCTGGGTAAGCCCGGCGGCGATAGTCCGCGCCGAGGCCAGCAGGGTGCGGTCATAGGCGGTATCGGCCACTTCCCGGCCGTTCCAGTAGGCGCTCATGCCGCTGGCCAGCATCAGCACCACCAGCAGCAACGCCAGGTTCCACAACAGCCGCCAGCGCAGGCTGTCGTTATTCATCACGGCTTTCCAGCAAATACCCCAGGCCACGGAACGTCACGATGGCGACCGAATGCCCGTCCAGCTTCTTGCGCAGGCGATGCACGTAGATCTCGATGGCATCGGGGCTGGCCTCTTCGTCGAGGCCGAAGACCTGAGCCGCCAGTTGCTCCTTGCTCATCACTCGTCCCGGCCGGGCGATCAGGGCTTCGAGCACCGCCTGTTCGCGAGAGGTCAAGGTCAGCAGTTCCCCGCCGAGGCTGAAGCGACGCGTGTCCAGATCGTAAACCAGCACGCCACAGCGCTGCTGGCGTTCACCGCCCAGCACACTGCGCCGCAGCAATGCCTTGACCCGCGCTTCAAGCTCGGACAGCTCGAACGGCTTGGCCAGATAGTCGTCAGCGCCCAGGTTCAGGCCATGGACGCGGTCCTTGACGTCGCTGCGCGCGGTGAGCATCAGTACCGGCAGGTTCTTGCTGCGCGCCCGCAAGCGCGCCAGCACCTCGAAACCGTCCATGCGCGGCAGCCCTACGTCGAGGATCGCCACGGCATATTCTTCACTGCTCAGCGCCAGGTCGGCGGCGACGCCATCGTGCAGGACGTCGACATTCAAACCCGCACTCTTGAGCGCCTGCGCCACACTTTCAGCCAATTGCAGATGGTCTTCGACGAGAAGAACACGCATCGTCGTCTCCTGCTTGTGAGTTGTTATGAAGGCCAGCGGCCGGAGTTTACAGCGGTGCCGCACGCTGTGAAGCTCTGAAATAACTGGAGACCAGATTGCGCTTCTCCGGAAACAAATTGAAAGGTTTGTGAAAGGTTCACCCGTTAGCATCGCGCTACGACCCGCTCGAACGGGTCCGGTAAGGGCGCCTCGACGCGTCCGAACAATAAGAACAAAAGCCGGAGTCAACCATGCCACGCCCAAGCCCCTTGCGGCTCGCCCCTTCGTTTTCTGCTCCTCTTGTCCCGACCTCGGCCGGTCAGCTCGCTACGCGTGCGCTGCATCGCCACTCTGCGCCCGCGCGCCGCCCCGCTCCAAGACTTCGATGACGGACTGCGGATAAAGCGCCACGCCGCGCCCGCCTGGTCACTGCACTTGCTCGACAGCTTCTCTCATCCAAAAACAACAACGCCCTGGAGACTGAACATGAGACTTTCCTTGCGTCATATGGCCTTGACCGCCGCCAGCATGCTGGTAGCCACACAACTCTCGGCCGCCGAACCCAAGCGCCCCGAATGCATCGCGCCGGCATCGCCGGGCGGCGGCTTCGACCTGACTTGCAAGTTGGTGCAGAGCGCTCTGATCAACGAAAAGATCCTGACTTCTCCCATGCGCGTGACCTACATGCCCGGCGGAGTCGGTGCGGTGGCGTACAACGCAGTGGTTGCGCAGCGTCCGGGCGACGCAGGAACGCTGGTGGCCTGGTCCAGCGGCTCGCTGCTGAACCTGGCCCAGGGCAAGTTCGGACGCTTCGATGAAAACGCCGTGCGCTGGCTGGCGGCGGTCGGCACCAGTTACGGTGCCATCGCGGTCAAGAGCGATTCGCCGTACAAAAACCTGGACGATCTGGTCAAGGCGCTCAAGGCCGACCCGAGCAAAGTGGTGATCGGTTCCGGCGGCACCGTCGGCAGCCAGGACTGGATGCAGACTGCGTTGATCGCCAAGGCCGCCGGGATCAATCCGCGCGCCCTGCGTTACGTCGCCCTGGAAGGCGGCGGGGAAATCGCCACCGCGCTGCTTGGTGGCCACATTCAGGTGGGCAGTACCGACATTTCCGACTCCATGCCGCACATCTTGAGCGGTGACATGCGCCTGCTCGCGGTGTTCTCGGAAAATCGCCTGGACGAGCCGGAAATGAAAGATTTCCCCACCGCCAAGGAACAGGGCTACGACATTGTCTGGCCGGTGGTTCGCGGTTTCTACCTGGGGCCGAAAGTCAGCGATGAAGACTACAACTGGTGGAAAGCGTCGTTCGACAAGGTGTTGGCCTCGGAAGACTTCGCCAAGTTGCGTGACCAGCGCGAACTGTTTCCGTTTGCCATGACCGGTGCCGAGCTGGATGCCTACGTCAAGAAGCAGGTCGCCGATTACAAAGTGCTGGCCAAGGAATTCGGCCTGATCCAGTGATCGAACTCGACTGACTGAACGGCCGCGCCTGCCTGACAGGCGCGGCCCGGGAGCTTTCCATGGTCATACAACGTATTTTCGCTGCCGTGCTGCTGCTGGCATGCGCGGGCCTGGCCTTGATGGCCTGGCCTTATGAGGCGCCGTTTTCCTACGAGCCCGTGGGCCCACGGGCCTTTCCGCTGTTGATGCTGGGTCTGATGGGCGTTGCCCTGCTGTACCTGCTGATCCGTCCGACGCCCATCGTCCACACCGAGGATGAGCCACCGCTGGATCGCGAAACACTGACCAAGATCGGCATCTGCATCGCCCTGCTGCTGGTTTTCGCCGGGCTGTTCGAGCCGCTGGGCTTCATTCTCAGCAGCATCCTGATCGGCATCCCGATGGCGCGCCTGTACGGCGGGCGCTGGGTGCCCAGTGTCGTGGTGGTGGTTGCCATGAGCGTCGGTCTCTATCTGCTGTTCGATAAAGCCATGGACGTTCCGTTGCCCTTGGGCCTGCTCAGCGTTCTGGAGAATTAACGTGGATACATTCAACTATCTGGGCCAGGGCTTCGGCGTGGCCCTCACGCCTTACAACTTGATCACCGCTTTGTGCGGCACCTTGATCGGCACCGTGGTCGGCCTGCTGCCAGGCCTTGGGCCGATCAACGGCGTGGCCTTGCTGATCCCCATCGCTTTCGCTTTGGGCCTGCCACCGGAATCGGCGCTGATTCTGTTGGCGGCGGTGTATCTGGGCTGCGAATACGGCGGTCGGATCAGTTCGATCCTGCTGAACATTCCGGGCGAAGCCTCGACCGTAATGACCACCCTCGACGGTTACCCGATGGCGCGCAAGGGCCTGGCCGGTGTGGCCCTTTCGCTGTCGGCGTGGAGTTCGTTCATCGGCGCGCTCATCGCGACCTGCGGCATGGTGCTGTTCGCGCCGTTACTCGCCAAATGGGCGATTGCCTTCGGACCGGCGGAATATTTCGTATTGATGGTGTTCGCGATTGTCTGTCTCGGCGGCATGGCCGGGGATCGGCCGCTCAAGACGTTCATCGCCGCGCTGATCGGTCTGTTCCTGTCTGCGGTGGGCATCGATGCCAACAGCGGCGTGTACCGCTTCACCGGCGATAACATCCACCTTACCGACGGCATTCAGTTCGTGGTGCTGGTGCTGGGCCTGTTTTCCATCAGCGAGATCCTGTTGCTGCTGGAAAAGACCCACCACGGTCAGGAAGCGGTCAAGGCCACCGGGCGCATGATGTTCAACCTCAAGGAAGCTTCGGCGGTCTTTGTGGTGAACATTCGCTGCGGCCTGATGGGTTTCATTCTTGGCGTGCTGCCGGGTGCCGGTGCGACCCTGGCCAGCGCCGTGGCCTACATGACCGAGAAACGCATCGCCGGTGCATCCGGCAAGTTCGGTCAAGGTGACATGCGCGGCCTGGCTGCTCCGGAAACCGCCATCGGTGCGACGGCCTGCGGTGCGCTGGTGCCGATGCTGACCCTCGGCGTTCCAGGCTCCGGCACTACGGCGGTGATGATCGGCGCGCTGTCGCTGTACAACATCACACCCGGCCCGATGCTGTTCCAGCAACAGCCGGATATCGTCTGGGGCCTGATTGCCTCGTTGTTCATCGCCAACGTCATGCTGGTGATCCTCAACATCCCGATGATCCGTATCTTTACCCGCATCCTTGCCGTGCCTAACTGGGCGCTGGTGCCGGTCATCGCGATCATCACCGGGATCGGCGTCTACGCAGTACACGCCACCACCTTCGACCTGTTCCTGATGGTCGGCATCGGCATCTTCGGCTACATCCTGCGCAAGCTGGACTTCCCGCTGTCGCCGATTCTGCTGGGCTTCATCCTTGGCGGCTTGATGGAACAGAACCTGCGCCGCGCGCTGTCGATCTCCAACGGCGAGCTGGGCATCCTGTGGTCGAGTTCGATCTCCATCGGCGTCTGGGTGGTGACCGTGTTCATGCTGTTGTTCCCGCTGATCCGCATCTGGCGCAAGCGTGCCAGGCAGCGCGCCTCGATGGCCAATGTCTGAATCGGGCTGGCGAGGCTGGTGGGCGACGCCGCTGGTCGGTCTGACCGGCGGCTGGCTCGCCAGCCAGGTCGGCTGGCCGCTGCCATGGATGGTCGGTTCGTTGCTGGCGATCATTCTGGTGCGCTGCCTGACGCCGTGGCAACTGGCGCAGATTCCCGGAGGCCGCAAGTTCGGCCAGTTGATTATCGGCATCGGCATCGGCCTGCATTTCACACCGGTGGTCATCGAGCAGGTGCTGGCGCATTTCGGCCTGATCTTCGTCGGCGCGCTGGTGACCAGCCTGTCGTGCCTGGTCGGGGTCTGGCTGATGCTACGCACCGGGGAAGATCGCGCCACGGCGTTCTTTTCCAGCATGCCCGGCGGTTCGGGGGAAATGGTCAACCTGGGTGCCCGCAACGGCGCCATCCTCAGCAGCGTCGCCGCCGCGCAAAGTCTGCGAGTGCTGGCGGTGGTGCTGTGCGTACCGGCGATCTTCAAATACCTGTTGGGCGACGGAGCGCCGGCGCTGCACGCGACGCAAGCGGACTGGCGCTGGTTGCTGTTTCTCCTGCCGTTGGGCGCAGCACTGGCCTGGATCTGGCAACGCCTCAAGCAACCCAACCCGTGGCTGTTCGGCCCGCTGCTGCTCAGTGCGGTGGTCAGCGTGACCTGGGATTTGCGGATCGGTCTGCCGCCAGGTGGCAGCCAGCTTGGGCAACTGCTGATCGGCAGCAGCCTGGGCTGTCATTTCAACCGTGAATTCTTCCGGCGTGCGCCGTCGTTTCTGGCGCGCACCTTATTGGCAACCGCACTGACGATGATGATCGCGGCCCTCGCGGCCCTGGCCTTGAGCGCCCTCACCCATCTGGATTTGCGCTCGCTGACGCTGGGCATGATGCCCGGCGGCATCGCCGAGATGAGCCTGACCGCCGAGGTGCTGCAACTGTCGGTGCCGCTGGTGACGGCGATGCAGGTCATGCGCTTGCTGTTCGTGCTGTTTCTGGCCGAGCCGCTGTTCAGGCGCTGGAACAAGCCGCCGCCCATCTGACCCTCAGAGGTCGGGCAGGCGCCAGTCGATCGGCGTCATTCCGTTCTGCTCCAGGTACTTGTTGGCCCGTCCGAAGTGTCCGTTCCCGAGAAAGCCTTTGTAGGCCGACAGCGGCGACGGGTGGACGGACGTCAGCACCAGGTGCCGGGTGGCATCGACCAGCTTCTGTTTGCTCTGCGCATGGGCGCCCCACAGCAGAAACACTAGGTGCGGCCGGTGCTCGCTGACCACTTGAATGATCCGGTCAGTGAAATGCTGCCAGCCCTTGCCCGCGTGGGACGCTGCATTGGCACGCTCTACAGTGAGCGTGGTGTTGAGCAGCAGAACGCCCTGATCCGCCCAGGATTGCAGGCAGCCGTGATTCGGAATGTCGATGTTCAGGTCGCGCTTGAGCTCCTTGAAAATATTGACCAGCGAGGGCGGCGCCGGCACGCCGGGCTGCACCGAGAAACACAGGCCGTGCGCCTGGCCCGGCCCGTGATACGGGTCCTGCCCAAGGATCACCACCTTGACGTTGTCGAGCGGTGTCGAATTCAGTGCATTGAAGATCAGCGGCCCGGGCGGGTAGATCTCCTTGCCGGCGGCATGCTCCTGGCGCAGAAAGTCGCGTATCTGCTGCATGTAAGGCATTTCGAATTCGTCGCGCAGCGCGGCCTTCCAGCCGGGCTCCAGTTTGATGCGGTCGTCGCTTGTCATGGTCGTACCTGTGAAAACAATGCGCGGACACTAGGAAAGCCCATGACCAATGTCAAATACCCCGCAGCGGATCAGGCAGTTTTCTACACTGGTTTTCAGGTTTCTCCTGCAACTTAACCGGGCATCCGGCGGACCAACGATAACCGCCGTGTACGCCAAGAGGGTCACGATGAATCTGCATTTCGAAGAACTTCACGCGCCGGACGGCGCTCGTATCGGGATCGCCAGCCTGGCGGCCGAGCGTTCGCTCAATGCCTTGTCATTGCCGATGATTCTGGCGCTCCAGGATCAGCTCGACGCCTGGGCGAGCAACCCGCAGGTGGTGTGCGTGCTGCTGCGCGGCGAAGGTCCCAAGGCGTTTTGCGCCGGAGGCGATGTGCGCACGCTGGTCGAAGCCTGCCGCGCCGAGCCGGGCGTGGTGCCGACCCTGGCGGCGCATTTCTTCGAGGCCGAATACCGACTGGATTACAGCCTGCATACCTATCCCAAGCCGCTGATCTGCTGGGGCCACGGCCACGTGCTGGGCGGCGGCATGGGTCTGCTGCAAGGCGCGAATATCCGCATCGTGACTCCGAGCAGCCGGCTGGCGATGCCGGAAATCGGCATCGGGCTGTATCCGGACGTCGGCGCCAGCTGGTTCCTGCCACGGCTGCCGGGCAAGCTGGGGTTGTTTCTTGGCCTGACCGGCTCGCCCATCAACGGCCGTGACGCCCTCGATCTCAATCTGGCGGACCGCTTCCTGCTCGATGACCAGCAGGATGACCTGATCGAAGGGCTGTTGCAGCTCAACTGGCAGGCACGCACCGACGTGCAGCTCAACAGTTTGCTCAAGGCATTGCAGCAGGAGGCCAGTGGACAACTGCCGGCCGCGCAGTGGCTACCCCGCAGGGCACAGATCGACGAACTGCTGGACGTGGGCAATCTCATTTGCGCATGGAACGCGATCACTCATTTGCAGCATCACTGCGACCCGTTGCTGACCAACGCCGGGCGTAATCTGGCAGCAGGCTGCCCACTGACTGCCCATCTGGTCTGGGAACAGCTTGCGCGTGCCCGGCACCTGTCGCTGGCCGAAGTCTTCCAACTGGAATATGCGATGAGCCTCAATTGCTGTCGTCATCCGGAGTTCAGCGAGGGTGTGCGTGCGCGCCTGATCGACAAGGACCACAAGCCTCACTGGCACTGGCCGGACGTGGCCTCGATACCGCAAGCGGTGATCGAGGCACACTTCAGCAAGGTCTGGGAAGGCCGGCATCCGCTGGCCGATCTTTGAGATCAGCGCAGCCCCTGTGCTGGAGCGGACCTGTTTGCGAAGACCGGCTTGCATGGCGCGCAAATTCGGATATCGGTACTGCTCTCGTTCTTCGCGAACAAGCGTGCTCCTACAGAACGGATTCGGTCACCGATGCCGGCCGTCACCCCGACGATAGTCGCCGCTGCGTTGCCAGCCGCGATCCCGGCCGCCACGATGCCCGTCGTCACGCCATCCACCTCGATGATCGCCCCGGTAACCTGGGTGCGGGCGATATCCGTCGTGCCTGCGCCCAGGCGAACTCCACGCCTGGCCGGGCGGTCTACCAGGCTGGTAGTAACGTGGCAGCGGTGGAGGCGCGTAATAGCGCGGCTGCTGGTAGTAACGCGGCTGGTTGTAATAGCGCGGCTGCGGCGCCACGTAGATGCGCCGTTCCTGATAGTAGGAAGATCGATAGCCATTGTCGTAGGCATAGACACCACCGACGACCGTCGTCGGCTGGGTGTACACCTCGGATTCGTAATAACCGGGGCCTGCGTAACACCCGGTGAGAAAAAGGGCCAACACGGCAACAAGCAAGGATTGTCTATACATGGCGGCCTCCCGGACCGCGATCTGGCTCAACCAGCGACGCTGGTCGGCGTCCGAAAAAGCATCAACGGACGCAGGATAAGACACGGAAAAGGCTTTTCGGTGCGTGCTGTCCGTCGGCGTGCCCGGCTCCAAAGGGCATTCACAGCGTAGCCAGGCCCCTGCGGAGCAATGTTTTCGGGCAGTTGCCGTGGCTCGCAAAGATGCTACAAAACATTTCCCGACACGGGATTCAGCGCCTCACCACCAATCACGATGTTCCGGCGCGGCAGGCATACATAGTTATGTCTGATCGGCAGAAGTCCTGGGCGATAGTAAGCCACCCTTCGCCGCGAAAGACCGTCATGAAGCCGACCTGGAGCCCGTATCATCCGCACGCCTTGCATCCGCCCTCTTCAGCCTCGCTGGAAATGCCCGCTGTCCTGCTATTGCCCGCGCAGCCGGTGGAGAAAACAGAGGCATTGACGCCGCCCCCGCGTTTCTCACTGTCCCCTTTTCATTACTCCACCGGTGAAGAACGCGTCGCGGCACTGGCCGATGACAACGTCCCGGCCATTGAACCGGACCCGCAAGCCGAGCGCAGGCTCAGGTCTTTACGCAAGAGTCCGGGGTTTGCGCTGCTTGCCGAATCGGTCCTGCTGCTCAAGGTCTACCAGCTGGACATGGACCTGCCGCCCCGCCGTCGGCATTACCTGCGCGACCGGCTCAAGGCAGAGCTGGAGCGGCATACCGGCGTACCCGCCGACCCGGATCAGCTCTATCTCACCTTCACCAGCCTGGATGCCCCGTCAGTGGATGACGACGGCACGGAACACTACACCCGACGGCTTTCGCTGACCGACGTGGCGCAGGCCTGCTTCGACCCGTGGCGGCTCAAAGGCTTGCGACGCGCCACTCTGGCGGATGCGCCGGTATCCGAGGCCACGCCGTCGTTGCGTGCGGCGGCGGTGTTCGACCTGATCAGCAAGGCGACCTTCCCCGCCGATTACCACCACGCGCTGGCGATCTTCTGGGCGCGGCAACGTGAAGCCTTCCGGACCCTGAGCAAGCTCGGCTTCCTCGACGGGCTGGCCCGACAAGTGGCCCGCAAACGGATCAGCCGCGACGGTTATGCATTGACCCTCGACGCGCTGGGGCTGCGGGGGTTTCCGCAAACCGTCGCCGAGGTCGAGCGCAGCGGGCGCGGTGAGCGGGCTGAAGTCTGGGGCCTGTCGTTGAATGACGAGCGCATACCGGGAATCTTTCAGGTCAGATCGAAAAACACCTCGCACTGCTTCATTCACGTCGTGGGCGCCCAACGCACGACGGTCGAATACATCACCGACGATCCCGCCGAGATGACCCGACGGCTGCTGGCGGCCGTGAACGACTCCGGCTGGCACCGACAACTGCTCGAAATGCTGGAAGTTGCCGACCACACGGACGCGGTGGCGCAGGCGTCACGTATCGAAGGCGACGTGTTCAGCGCGTTGACCCGTGCCCAGGAAAGCGTCACCGGCGAACTGCTGGGCGCCGAAAACCTCGACCGCTTCGACTTGCTCAAGCCGGTAGCCCGAGCCCTGTCATTGGCCAGCGCCGTGGAATTCTGGCAGACCGACGCTGCGGTACTGCCCCTGATACCGGAGCCTTCTCGATATGCCGCGCAGCTCATGGGCGAGTTTCTCGCCACGCGCCATGGGTTGACGCTCAACGCCGATCAGGTGTTCATCGCCCATCGGCGCGGTCATGCAACGACACCGCTGGGCGACGCGCGCACGCCGGCCACCTACGTGAACGTACCGGACGAGACTCCGCTCAGCCTCAGCCAGGCGCTGATGACCCATTACCAGGTCCAGTATCCGGCCGGCTACATCGACCATGGCGGGCGCACGGTGGTCTATCTGGACAGGTCCGGCAAAGGCGTCTGGTCGCCGGATCAAGAGCTGGCCATCGAGCCGCACGCCGTTGAGCAGCACATCCGTGAGCTGGACTTTCTCAGGATCATGTCGAAGAAGATCGTCGACTTCTGGGGCCAGCACACAGCCGAGATCGAGCGGGCATTCACTTCGACGTTCATTACCCAGGCCCTGACCGCATTGAAACAGGGTCGTTTGAAGCGCGGCGGTTTCGATCAGGTCGTCAGAGCCTTGGCCCACCCACAGCCCGGAAGCTGGGTGGCCCTGGGCTTCCATGTTCAGGGTTCGGCGGTGGATGCCATGTCGCCGCAGTACCCAGGCCTGCTGATGCTGGAAGCGTCCGGTGGGCCGAAGGTGCTGTACCAGGCCGGCCATGCCCAGGCATTCATGGAGTTTCACGACGATGAAGAACTCCAGCACTACCTGCGCCATGCAGCGGCGGACGAGCGGTGGCGCCAGTCGTTGATGCACTACGTGCCGGTGCGCAGCCATGAACGGCTCGACTACCTGCTCCGTCTGTGGGGCGGCGTGCAGGCACCGGATTCACCGGCGTCCTTGCTTCGCCCCTGGACCGATGCACTTTACAACCTCGACACGCGCAAGGCACTGCACCAGACCCTGGTCCGGCAAAGGCTGGATGGGCTGCCGTTCGGCTTCCTGCGCGAGGCGTTGAAACACAATGCCCTGCAAGACGCTCAGGAGCGCATTGTCACCGCTGCCGAGATTTCACTGCGCTACTGGACCTCGCGCCTCAACCAGCTGCAACTGTTGCTGATCCCGATGTCGGTGCTGCTGACACCCGCCTTCATGGCGTCCCTGGCGACGGAAATAGGCGTCGCCTCGCTCACTATCGCCTCGGCGCGGTTGCCGGGAAGCCGCTATACAGAGAAAAAGCACGCGCTGCTGGCGCTCCTGTCACTCGGGCTGCTGCGTCTCGGGCCACAAACGCCCAGGCTATTGCGCTCGCTGGGCAGAATCATGAAGTCGGGCGGGAACCCGACCCGCAACAGCGTGGCGTTCCACAGCAACGTCAGAGGGCTGGACTCGCTGTTTCGCCGCTCCCTGGCGCCGCGCCAGACCCGGCTGGAAAAGTTCTTCCACACCAATGCCATGCTCAAACGCTGGACCATCCCCAGCCATCCACGCTTCGGTACGATGTCGGTGCATGCCTGGAAACTGGGCCGCCGGTTTCTGCTCTGGACGTCCGACAGAGGTCAGGCCCGCACGCTGGTGGTCAGCACCCATGGGCACTACCTGCCCTGGAGCTCGACGGTGAAGATTCCCCACGGCACGGAGATCCAGACCTACGCGCCGCATGGCTATATCCTCGTCGACCCGATGCTGCACCGCATCGTCAACAAGACGATCCAGCCCTTTGCCCTCTCAAGCGAAGCCGGCAATACCTTGGTGCAGAGCCGCTTCACTGCGCCGCCGCTGCTTTGCACCGACAAGATGATGGCGGGCACTTCGCTGCCCGGCCGGTTGAAGAACTACACGTTGTCCAAGTTCCAGAGTGTCCGGGACGAGACCTATGACGACATCGCGCATATCGTGCGCAATTCCAATGTCTCGCCGCTCAGAGGCCAGTTGCCGGCCACGCCGATGGATGTCCTGACCGTGCGCAACCGGCTGGGAATGCCGTCTCCGACGCTGGCAGACCTGTTCAACAGCCTTTATGCTCAGGGCATTCACTACGACAGGATCCTGCTGGTGCACTGTCGTTGCGCCGCCATTGCCGCCCGTTTCGGGCGCGTGCCGGTCTATCAGGCACCGACCCTGAAACCTTCGAAAACCTACCCGGCTGACCTGACCGGCCAGTTGCAGGACGCTTTGCCCGATGACCTCACCCAACCACCCTGAGTCGACCAACCGGTGCCCGCTGTGCGGATTCACCAACCAGTGCAGCCTGGCCGACCCGCGCACTGCGGATCAGGCCTGCTGGTGCTTTTCCGCAATCATCGATCCGGCGCGGCTCGAAGCACTGCCTGCCGAGCTGCGCAATCGAGCCTGCCTGTGCCCACGTTGCGCAGGCATTACAGACGCGGCCCTGGGGCAACCGGCACGCTAGATCGCGTACTATGCGCATCCCTTTTTCCCTACGTTTGCCGTGCCATGCGCCTTGACCGTTTCCTGAGCAACCTGCCGCGCTTCAATCGCAAGGACGTCCGTCTCGCGCTGGTCGCCGGCCGGATCAGAGTCGATGGTCAGATCTGCAAGGACCCGCACCATGAAGTGCGCGAGTTCAGTCGCGTGGCGTTCGATGACCAGTTGCTTCAACCGGGCAAACCGGCCCGCTACCTCATGCTGCACAAACCCAAGGGCTATGTGAGCGCTACCTGCGACGCGCATCACCCGACCGTGCTGGAGTTGCTGGACGAGCCGGATCGTCATGAGCTGCATATCGCAGGGCGCCTGGACTTCAACACCACCGGGCTGATGCTGCTCACCAACGACGGCCAATGGTCTCGTCGCCTGACCCAGCCGCAGACACATCTGCCGAAGGTGTATTACGTCGAGACCGAGCAGTTGATCGACGAGCGTTACGTGACCCGCTTCGCCGAAGGTTTCTACTTTTCTTTCGAAGACATCACCACGCAACCTGCCGAGCTGACACTGCTTGGACCGCGCTGCGCAAGGCTTACCCTCTTCGAAGGCCGCTATCATCAGGTGAAGCGGATGTTCGGTCATTTCGATAACAAGGTGCTGGAGTTGCACCGCGAAAGCATGGGGCCGCTCACGCTGGACCCCGCTCTAGAGCCCGGCAGCTACCGCGCACTCGATGCCGCACAAATCGCCTCTGTCTGAAAAAGTCACAACCGTTCGGCGGAACATGCCTTCGGGTTACGAACGGCTCTTGCGACATGCTGGATCGCCTGCTTGAATCCAACCGTCAGTCCACATGTGACTGACGGGTCATCCCTAATTTGAAAAACCCTTTTGCCGTACCGAGTCCGTTAGAGACTCACGACAAATTGCCCGCCAATAACAATACCTGTCGGACAGATCGTTCGGATCGACATGGGCCACTTACCGGCTAATGCCTGCCTGTTACGAACCTCGCGTGACGTAGTTTGCGCGTACACCTGTTATGCCAGGAGATACACCTATGACGCCAGAAATCGCCGTGCTTGATATACAAGGACTTTTTCGGGTTTACACGGAGTTTTATCGTGCGGATGCCGCAGAAAAGACCATTATTCTGGTCAACGGCTCGCTGGCCACTACTGCGTCATTTGCACAGACCGTGCGCAACCTTTACCCGCAGTTCAACGTGGTGCTCTATGACCAGCCATATTCCGGCAAGTCCAAGCCCCACAACCTGCATGAGAAACCACTGACACGGGAAATCGAAGGTCAGATCCTGCTGGAACTGATCGATCATTTCAGAGCCGAGCATGTCATGTCGTTCTCATGGGGTGGAGCCGCTGCGCTGGTTGCCCTGTCCCACCGGCCAAAACTGATTGAAAAGGCAGTGATCAGTTCATTTTCGCCGGTCATCAACGAGCACATGCGCGATTACCTGCACAGGGGCCTGACCCACCTTGGCGACCACAATCGCTACGAGATGGGCCAACTGATCAACGCGACCATCGGCAAGCACTTGCCTTCGCTGTTCAAGCGCTTCAACTTCCGTCACGTCAGCAGCCTGGACCTGCACGAATATGACCAGATGCACCACCACATCAGCCATGTTCTGAAGCTGGATCCGGACAATTATCTGGCGGCGGCGAAACGCATCAACGTGCCGGTGCTGTTCATGAACGGAGCCTGGGACGAATACACGGCAGCCAAGGACGCGGTGCTGTTCGCTGACTACGTGCAGCAGAGCCACTTTGCCTGCATAGAAGCGGCCGGCCATTTTCTGGACATGGAACACAAGGCGGCTTCACGGGATACCAGGCAGGCACTGTTGGGATTCCTCGGCCAACCGGCACCCGTCACCGAGCAAAACCGCTGCACGTACAACCTGGTTCAGGACCACCACGCCTACGCCTTCTGAACCCCGGCGCAAACCAGGATCCGGCCGCCATTCGCCAGAGCTTCGCCAGAAGCCTTCGGCGAATGGCCCGCGCCCCTGGGCGGCTTCGCCGAAGCGGTCAGCAAATTAGCGCTTCAAAAACCGGCCTGCTTCTGGTACAAAGTCAGCCGCTCAAAGCGGGTGTCGTATAATGGCATTACTCCAGCTTCCCAAGCTGATAACGAGGGTTCGATTCCCTTCACCCGCTCCATCCGCGCCTCTGCGTCATTTCCTTTCTGCGCAACACTCCTTCTCTTTCCGCATTTTTTAACGCCATCACCCTCGCTTGCGGTGGAATTTCTCTGCGCCTCGCGGTTCTAGACAACCAGGTTTCCAGTCCAACCGCTCAGGTGAGTCGCGCAATGAATCCCACCACTCCCGATGGTCGCTACTTTGTCGTCAAAGGTCAGCTGTGGCGTTGCTCCAATCCGGCGCTCACAGAAGATGTTCGCCAGCACTGGGTCAATGAGCTGATGGCTGCCCGTCGTGCGGTGAAGGCAGCGAAGACGGCAGCGGACGCGGTGCTGCTCAAATGCGCTCGCGCCCGGGTGCAGGCGGCCAAGGTTGCGCTGGGTGAGCGAGGCCCGGTGTGGTGGAGTGACGGCAGTCCGGATTTCAATCGCTACCGCGCTGCCAATACACCTTACGCTGACTGGTATCGGGCCCTGGGACTTGAACCCGGTCCCGGCCAACTTCCGTGAACCCTGCGCGGCGTCGCGGCTCCCGACTCTGGAACGCTTGCTGCTGCACGGCACTTTGGCGAACCTGGAGAGTAACTAACAGAGTGAGCCACATGCTCTGGAAACTGCCACGTATGAAGCATGTGTCACAGCCGGAATGAACGATCCGATTTTAATTTGAATCCCTGAGTTGCCCGGCGGTCATTAATTGGGAGAGCACGAAGACGACAACGCAACGGAGGTATTTATGAGCCTTGCAATGACAATCTTCAGCATGATCGCTGCCTGGCTGGCGATAGCCTGTGCAATGCTGTGGGGTGTGCTGCGTGTCAGCCGCCGTCATCAGGCGCCGGTCGACCACCGGCCGGCGGCGGCGCGCTATCGCCCGATGCCTTGCGTCAAGCTGGCAGGCTGATCGCCCGACACCCGTGCAACGTTTTGACTGACGGCTGCTGCGCAGCAACAGCCCTGGTTCCACTGACCGTGCAGAATGCACAACCATCCGTCATCGGCGAAGATGATGTTCGACTCGGAGTAAACACGCATGTCCAAACTTGCTGAATACCGTCAACTTGAGCGACATCTTGCTGAGCAACTCCAGGCACTGGAAGCCATGAAAGGTGACAAGGCGCTGGAGCAGGAAATAGAGTTCGAGACCAAACTGCGCGAATTGCTGGGTGAGTACAACAAGAGTCTGAAAGAAATTGTCTCGATTCTCGATCCACAGACTTCGTCACGCGCGGGGAAAAATACCTCTGTTCCGGTCAAAGCCACTCGCAAGGCGCGCAGTGTAAAGATCTACAAAAATCCTGATTCCGGCGAGACCGTGGAGACCAAGGGCGGGAACCATAAGACGCTCAAGCAGTGGAAAACCCAATATGGCGCTGAAACGGTCGAAAGCTGGGTGCAGTAACCCTGATGGTCGATAGCAAACCGCCAGCCGTAAGAACTCGATGACCTATAGGATCGCGATTTTACCGACGACTCACCGGTCAGGATGAAGTCGAAGCAAACCTGACCTGTGAGAACAGTCGCTTCGTTTGAAGTTAATGTATTCATTTGAATACGTACGGTCGGTTATTTCTGAAAATTCACATATTTATCCACCGTTTTGACAACTAAGGGCGTATTGTCAAAAGATATTGGCGGAGATGAATATTGTGAAACAGCTAGGTGCACGATTAAGAGAAGAACGCAAGAAGCTGGGGTTGACCCAGCATGATTTTGCCGCACTCGGAGGTATAGCCAGCAACGCGCAGGCGCATTACGAGTCCGGCGAAAGACAGCCCAAGGCCGGTTACCTGATCGGAATCGCTGGCGGTGGCGTGGACATCCTTTATGTCCTGCTCGGCAAGCACACCCCGACGCTGGCCAACAGCCTGGACCCGGACGAAGCCGACGTCCTGGCGCACTATCGCTCTCTTCCCAAGGAAGACCAGCGCGCCTTCAGTCAACTTTCCGCTTCCCTTTCCGACTGCGACTGACCCCTTCTGTACGCCTCCCAAACCTGGGCCAAACCGCATTGACAGTCAGCCGGCTTCTGGAACTTTCCAGCATCGACGCTTGCCTGAAGGTCGGCGAAATCCACTGCCCTGCATGCAATGGCAGTCATTTGGCATAAAAAGGCGTTGGAGCCTTCGTTTGCTTGCAATTGCCTATAAAAAGTAGAAACTCCACGGCATTGCTGGCACAGCGATATTGGTTTAACGCCAATCGCCTGGCGCCACACTATCTCACCGGAATGTTAAGGAGTCTGAAAGTATGGCAAGCCTGCTGCAGCGTACCGTGGAAGCGATCAAATCCTCCCAGAGCAACCTGATTTCAAGCTGGTTTTCCAGCCTCGACGCCAGTGGCGCCGCACGCAACCTCAAAGAGGACGACGTGAAGCGTCAGGCGGAAGAGTTCCTGCGCCTGATCGTCAACACGGCAGAACGCGGCAGCGTTCAGTCCCTGAGTGGCAGCGACTGGGACGAAATCCGTCAGTTCCTCGAAAAACTCTCCCACTCCCGCGCCTTGGCCGGTCAGGACTCCCAACAGACCGCCGGCTTTATCTTCACCCTGAAAGGCCCGCTGTTCGATCTGCTGCAACGTGAATACAACGAAGAGCCGGCCCTGCTTTCCCAGCAGCTGCTGCAGATTTCGGAATTGCTGGACTCGCTGGGGATGCACACCATCCGCACCTTCCAGAAATCCCGCGAAGCGGTGATCAAGCGTCAGCAGGAAGAGCTGCTCGAACTGTCGACGCCGGTGGTGAAACTGTGGGACGGCGTGCTGGCCCTGCCGATGATCGGCACCCTGGATTCCCAGCGCACCCAAGTGGTCATGGAATCGCTGCTGCAACGTATCGTCGACACCGGTTCGGAGATTGCGATCATCGACATCACCGGCGTGCCGACCGTCGATACGCTGGTCGCGCAACACCTGCTCAAGACCGTGACCGCCATCCGCCTGATGGGTGCCGACTGCATCATCAGCGGTGTGCGTCCGCAAATCGCCCAGACCATCGTCCACCTGGGCCTGGATCTGCAAGGCGTGGTGACCAAGGCCAACCTGGCTGATGCACTGTCGCTGGCACTGCGCCGTCTTGGCCTGACCGTCAGCAAGGCAGTGTAAGCGATGGAAAGAATTCCGATTTTGCAGATGGGCCCGTTCCTGCTCGTCACCATTCAGGTCGACATGCATGACCAGCTCGCCCTCACCTTGCAGGACGATCTTTCCGAACGTATCAGCGCAACGTCCGCCAAGGGCGTGCTGATCGACATTTCGGCGCTGGACATCGTTGACTCGTTCGTGGGCCGCATGATCGGAACCATTTCCGGGCTGTCGCGCATCATGGACGCCCAGACCGTGCTGGTCGGCATGCAACCTGCCGTCGCCATTACGCTGGTCGAGCTGGGCATGACGCTGCCTGGTGTCAGCACCGCGCTGAACGTGGAACGCGGCATGAAGCTGTTGCAAGAGCGGGCAGGTGAACAATGAGCGTGCAGAGCTCAGGCTCGCAGCCGATTCTCATCGAACAGGACGTGGTACTGGCACGCCAGACCGCGCGCAAGCTCTGTCAGGAGTGCGGCATGCGTCTGGTCGACCTGACCAAGATGGTCACCGCCGTCAGCGAACTGGCCCGCAACACCATGGTATACGGCGGCGGCGGCTCGATGGACTGGCAGATCATCGACGAGGGCGTGCGCACCGGCCTGCGCATCCTCTTTCGCGATGAAGGCCCCGGCATTGCGGACCTCAAACTGGCGATGACCGACGGTTGGACGTCCGGCAACGGCATGGGCCTGGGCCTGACCGGCGCCAAGCGCCTGGTGGATGACTTCGAACTGGACACCGCGCCCGGCGCAGGTACTCGAATAACGATCACTCGATGGACATGAAACTCAGCGGTACCCTGACGCAGGTTCTGGTCATAGAAGACAGCAGTCAGGTCGGCCATGCCCGGCGCACGGCCCAGCAACTGGCAGAAACGCAGGGTTTCGACCCGGTCGATGCCGGTCGGGTCGCTCTGGCGGTCACCGAACTGGCCAGCAATCACCTCAAGCATGCGACAAGCGGCGAGCTGCACCTGCGCGTGGTGCCGGCAGGCTCGGTGACGGGCATCGAAATCGTTGCCGTGGATCGCGGTCCCGGACTGGATATCCAGCGCTGCCTGGAGGATGGTTTTTCCACCGGCGGCACCCAGGGCATCGGCCTCGGCGCCATTTCCCGGCAAGCCGATGTATTCGACGTACACGCCGACGCCCGCGGCACGGTGATCCTCTGTCGCTTCTATCCTCGCGCCGTAAAAGTCCGCGACCTGAAGTTCGGCGCCAGCCAGCACTCGCTGTTGAACGATCCCGCTTGCGGCGATGTCTGGTCATTAGTGGTCCAGAACGGCCGGTTGAGTGCGCTGGTCGTCGATGGTCTGGGGCACGGGACCGAGGCCGAACTGGCGGCCCGGGCGGGCGAAGCGGCTTTTGCCCGAGCCCCGTTCGACGCCGGCGTAGCGGTTCTGGACGAAATGCATTACGCGATGAAGGGCACCCGCGGCGGCGCAGTCGCCGTTGCCCAGTTCGATCCGCAGCACGACCTGTTGCGCTTCGTGGGCATCGGCAATATTGGCGCCACTGTGATCGGTGACGAAAGAACCCATGGCCTGGCGTCGCATCCGGGCATCGTCGGTCTGCAGTTCCGCAAGGCCCAGACCTTCGAGCACCCCAATGCGGTCGGGCGCTTGCTGGTGATGTACAGCGATGGACTGCAGTCCCGCTGGAACCTGCGTGACTATCCGGGGCTGATCTATCGCCACCCCGCGGTCATCGCAGCGCTGTTACATCGCGACTTTTGTCGTGGTCGAGACGATGTAACCGTTCTGGTCATTGCCTTGGAGGCTATTAATGATTGATTCGTGCGCAGATTCCCAGCAAGACATGGCCGCCGAACTGATGCGCCTGCGCCAGGAAACCGAAGCCCTGCGGGCTGAACTCGATGAGACCAACCAGGGCGTCATGGCGCTGTACTCGGAGCTGGATAACCAGGCCAGTGCGCTGCGCCAGGCATCGGACCTCAAGAGCCGTTTCCTGTCTTATATGAGCCATGAATTCAGAACCCCGCTGGGCTCGATCCTGAGCATCGCCAGCCTGTTAAAGGATGAAATCGACGGCCCGCTGACCCCGGAGCAGCACAAGCAGGTCGCCTTCGTCAGCGGCGCGGCCCGTGAACTGTCCGACATGGTCGACGACTTGCTGGACCTGGCCAAGATCGAAGCCGGGCGCATCTCCATTTCCCCGGCCTGGTTCGACATGTTCGACCTGTTCGCGGCGCTGCGCGGGATGTTCCGGCCGATCGTCAATATGTCCTCGGTAGACCTGATTTTCGAGGCGCCGAGCGGCTTGCCCCGCCTGTTCACTGACGACAAGAAAGTCGCGCAGATCCTGCGCAATTTCATCTCCAACTCGCTCAAGTTCACCTTGCGCGGCGAGGTGCGGGTATCGGCCACGCTGGAGAACCCCAAGGAAGTACGCTTTGCGGTCAGCGACACCGGCGTCGGCATTCCCGAAGCGCTGCACGGCGAACTGTTCGAGGATTTCTCCCAGATCGATTCACCCCTGCAAAAACGCCTGCGCGGCACCGGCCTTGGCCTGTCGCTGTGCAAACGTTTTGCCGAGCTGCTCGGCGGCCGCGTCGGAGTCGACAGCACGCCGGGCGTTGGCTCGACCTTCTACGTCATCATTCCACTGGCCATCGCCGGGGAGCCCCGCGATGAGTCGTGAAACAAGCTTGCTGATCGTCGACGACAACGACGCCACCCGCTACGCCCTCAGGCGCCGCATGGAGCGGCATGGTTTTGTGGTAACCGAGGCCGGCAACGGCACCGACGGCCTGGAGATGATCGCCGCACAAGTGCCCGACGCACTGATCCTGGACGTCAACCTGCCGGACATGAGCGGCTTCGACATCGTTCGCCTGTTGCGGTCCGAGCCACGCACGGCCTTGCTGCCGGTGGTACACGTTTCGGCGGCCTCCATGCAGAGCGCCGATATCGTTACCGGCCTGGAAGCGGGGGCCGACGCCTACCTCGTCCATCCGGTCGACCCTGACGTACTGCTCGCCACCATCCGCACCCTGCTGCGCGTGCGGGACACCGAATACGCACTGCGTGAAAGCGAAGCGCGGTTCGGCGAGATCTTCGCCAATGTCTCGGCGCCTATTGCCGTGCTGGACGTGGATTTCAACGTCCACGAGTGCAATCACGCCTTCGCGCAGCTGATCGATCACAACGATTCGCAACGCACACTGCTCGGCGCACTGGCTGACGACCAGCAGGAAATCATCGATAGGCTGGCCGCTGCGCTGCGTGCCGGCGAGCGCTGGAAAGGCAGCGTCAGCATGTCGATTCGCGGCGAGATTCACGACACCGAATGGCAGATCTCGCCGTACCGCACGCCGTTGATGAGCCTGGTGTTCGTCGAAGACGTCACCGAGCATCGTCAGCGCGAACGCTCGCACATCCACCAGTTGAACAACGTCAGCTCCAAGCTGGCGTTCGAGGTTGCCGAACGGGCCAAGACCGAAGAGCGTCTGTTGCAGGCACAGAAAATGGACGCCATCGGCAAGCTCACCGGCGGTATCGCCCACGACTTCAATAACCTGCTCACCGGCATCATCACCGGTCTTGAGCTGATCAAGAAACGTACGATCGATAACAACCCCGACAAGGTGCTGCGTTATGCCGAAGGCGCGCTGGCTTCGGCCATGAGTGCGGCGGCGCTGACCCAACGCCTGTTGGCGTTCGCCCGCCAGCAGCCGCTGGATGCCCGGCCGATTGATATCAACCGGCACATCGCATCCCTCGACGACCTGCTGCGCCGGACCATCGGCAAACGCATTGAGCTGGAGATGGACCTGCCCTCGACGGCGGCGGTCGCCATGATCGACGCCAGCCAGCTGGAAAGCGCGGTGCTCAACCTGGTGATCAATGCCCGCGACGCGCTGCCGGACGGCGGCACCATCCGGGTGACGACCTTCGCGGCGCATTACAAGGGTGACCCCAAGCTGGCCGACGGTCCATACGTGGTGATCTCGGTGAAAGACGACGGCGTAGGTATCGAACACAGCGTCATCGACAAGGTCTTCGACCCGTTCTTCACCACCAAGCCGCTGGGCGAAGGCACCGGCCTGGGCTTGTCGTCGATCTACGGTTTCGTGCGCCAGTCGGGCGGCGACATCCAGATCCGCAGCCTGGTCGGCCACGGTACTGAAGTGACGCTGATGATCCCGGCCCGCATCGACATGGCGCCGGAAGCTATCGAAACGCCAGCGGTGCTGCTGCCCGGAAAAGGCGAGCACATACTCATCGTCGAAGACACGGCCTCGGTCAGGATGTTCGTCAACGAGCTGCTGCTGGAAAACGGCTACCGTTGCAGCCTGGCGCCGGACGTCAACACGGCGCTGGATATTCTCGAACACGACGCCACGGTGGACCTGCTGCTTTCCGACATCGGTCTGCCGCAGATGAACGGCCGCGAGCTGGCCGATCGCGCGCGCCTGTGGCGTCCGGACCTGCCCGTGCTGTTCATGACCGGCTATACGGAAAACGCGGTCAACCGTCGCAGTTTCCTGGGCGAAGGCATGGACATGATCATCAAGCCGTTCAAGCTCGCCGAACTGCTGGAAAAAGCCCGCAAGATGCTCGACCCGCTTACGCCCGCCGACTGACCTCGCCCCTGCAAGGTGAGGATTCGACCGTTTCAATCGGTTCAGCCCCCACCCCACGCCGATCAGCCTTACTGAAGCTCAAGAATTGACTGGCTCAACGAATCGGGCCTGCCTGGCGCAGGCGGTCGGACAGCGGCGGCACAGCTTTAGCCCAGCAGACCGTCGGCCTGCAGCAGGTTTTCCAGGCACTGCTCGGTAATGCCGTAGAACGCCTTGAGTTCCTGGATGCGTGCCAGCAGTTGCGCAGGCGCCACAGGCTCGGTGCGTTTGACCGCCAGGATCATCTTGTTTTTGTTGGTGTGTTCCAGGGAGATGAACTCGAACACCTTGGTTTCATAGCCGCAGGCTTCGAGCAACAGCGCACGCAGGCTGTCGGTGACCATTTCCGCCTGCTGGCCCATGTGCAAGCCGTATTGCAGCATCGGCTTGAGCAGGCCGGGACTCTGGATCTGCAAGCGGATCTGCTTGTGGCAGCACGGCGAGCACATGATGATCGCCGCGCCGGAACGCACGCCCATGTGAATGGCGTAGTCGGTGGCAATGTCGCAGGCATGCAGCGCGATCATCACGTCCAGCTCGGTAGGTGCAACCGTGCGCACGTCACCATGCTGGAACGTCAGGCCGGGGTGATCCAGACGCGCCGCCGCGTTGTTGCACAGCGTCACCATGTCTTCACGCAGCTCGACCCCAGTGACGCACCCTTCGGCCTGCAAGGTGTTGCGCAGGTAATCGTGGATGGCAAACGTCAGGTAGCCCTTGCCCGAGCCGAAATCCGCGACCCGGATCGGCTGATCCAGCTTGAGCGGCGACGACGTCAGGGCGTGGGAAAACACCTCAATGAACTTGTTGATCTGCTTCCATTTGCGCGACATGGCCGGGATCAGCTCATGCTGCTTGTTGGTCACGCCCAGATCGGTCAGGAATGGCCGGCTCAGCTCCAGGTAGCGTTTTTTCTCGCGATCGTGGCCGGCAGTCGGCACTTCGCGCTCGCGCTGGGCCTTGTTGCGGAACAGCGTGGTCTTGTTCTTCTTGCTGAATTCGAGCTGCACCTCGTCGGTGAGGGTCAGCAGATGCGCGTTCTTGAACGACTCCGGCACCAGTTCGGCAACGCGCGCCAGGGCTTCGGCCAGCGGCAGATTCTTGGTGATGTCGCGGGTCTTGTAGCGGTAGACGAACGACAGGCTGGGTTGCGCCTTGATCAGCAGCGGCTTGATGATGACCCGCTGCAACTCGGCCTCGCTGCCCACATGCTTGGCCAGCACCAGCTTGACCAGCGAATCCTGGGACACTCCGCTGTCCACCAGCCCGAGAAACTCGGCAAGGTCATCCGCTGCGGCGGGAGGAAGGGATTGAGTTGTCTCTGACATCAGTATCGCCTCGGGCGGCCCCGATAAGGGCGCGAAAAATTCAGGGCGGCATTTTACGCCTGTGTCACACCGCGCAGACATAACAATTTTCAACCCCGGTTTCACGGCGCCTGATTCTGCCCTGCCGCCTGCGCAATGACACAACTATAAACGAACGTTCAGACTTTGAAATGCATCCCCAGTGGAGCCTGTAAAAAAGCGGCTTATATTTAGTTCTGTCGGACAGGATATCAGCCGACGCATCAACAGCTTTTTACCGCCATCAGTACACAGGACGTGCACTATGCAGACTCAAATGAAAGTTTTCGAGAATGAAGTTATCGCTCGCGCTGCCACTCAACCGGGCGAGTTTTTAAAAACTTCTCTGACCGACGAGGAAAGCGGCGGACGTGGTGCTGCTCTATTGCTTACCAAAGAAGACGTGTTGAGCCTCAAGCGCTATGAAAGGTTTGCCCTGAGCCTGCCACATACGCTTGAAACCGTTCAGCGCCACCTCGGCATTACCTCCAGTGGCCTTCCCGGGCTGGAGCCCGCAGACATCATGAACACCCACTGTTCGATCAATATTCACGCCTTGGGCTGGACGGCGATTGAAGCAAAGATCAAAGACGCCGGTTATCAACTTGATGAGTTCGCCCGAAACTTCACCAATCAGGGCGGACGTGTCCTGCAGATCATCGAAGGCATGGACTCCTTCACCCAGATCGTCACCAGGGTCGACGAACTGACTGAGCAACTGGTGGAGCAAGCGGCTCCCACCCAATTGAATGCCACGGATAGGCGCATCGTAGGCGGACTGTCCGATTATCTGTCGCTCCTGGCCAGGAACATCGAACTGCAGAGGGTGGCGGCAACATCCCTGAAGGACCAGATTGCGTCGTTCGTTGCAACGATACAGACCGAACTGATGCCCGATATCAGCCAAAAGCTGAGCCTGGTCAAAAAGTCCGATCTGGAGCGACAGATCAAGGAACTGACGGCCGATATGGATGCCCTGAGCAAGGAGATCGGGCAGAAAAACAAGGAATACACGGCCGCCAAGAACAATATTGCCTGGGGCGTCTTCGGAGGCCCGATAGGCGTTGCGATCACCGGCGGAATTTTCGGCAGTAAAGCCGAAAAAATCCGTAAGGAAAAGAACAGGCTTATTAGAGAAAAGAACAAAATAGTCGCGCAGATCAACACCAAGCAACCTATATCGGCCGCCATTCGCCGCCTGGAGTTGCAATTCGAGGATATGGATATCCGTTTGATCGATGCGCATCAAAGTGCAACTAACCTGCAGGACCTGTGGGCGATGATGACAACGTGCATCAAGAATTCGGCTGACGACCTGGCGAACATCTCCGACAGCCAGTCACTGCTGATGTTTGCGCTGCAATTTCGCTCGGTTATTCGCCCGTGGCATACGATCCAGGGTTACACCACTCGGTTGTTACAGATATTTCAAAGCGCCCTGGACCAATACAAGCTTGAACAAAGATGATCATAAGGACATGACCATGCGTACACTTGAAAACACACTCGACTACCCCGCCCCACGTCCGGCTGTCATGAAAGCCTCGCTCACCTTGATCCATAATCAGGTGGCGACCCTGAATCTGGCTTTCCTGCCCGTCATGAAAGAAAAACTGCCGCCGCTGCAACGGGCATTGACCAACGCCGACGCTGTTTTTCGTCAGGCATTGGGGACCATCGTGGTCAGGCTCAGAACCGTGCAACTGGATCAACTGGAACTGAAGCGGCGACAGATTGAAGCGGAAACCCGGCTGACTGAAGAGCAGCGCCGCCAGGCACTGGTCATGCTGGACAATGAATACACCCGATCGTTACCCAACTGAGCACCACGATTCGTGACGGTGCCACCGCCATTGCCGAGAGTACCGACGATCTGGCCCAGATCGATATCGAGCCCAAGGACAACCGTCTCAAGGACGCGCTGCAAAGGCAGGTTGATCAACTGAGCCAGCGCACTGCGGACCTGCAGGCCCGGTTAAGCGCCATTGCGGAAGATCGGCGGCTGCTGGACGACACGATAAGGACCCTCGATAAATTCAACGTGCTCGACATCTTCAAAGAGCAGTTGCCGACGGCGGCGGAACTCAACGCATTGTCGATGCCTGCACCCGAACTGGCGCTGGCGGAAGCCGGGCTGGCACGTCTTTCGAAGCTTCTTGACGGGCTGAGTCGCAGCCTGACCTATTTCGATCTGGTCAGTGAGCGCGACAAACTCCGGGCTCGTTACAACGAAGCGCTCAATCAGTCGCGGCAGCTGGAGGGCGAGAGCAGAGAGCTGGTACGGAATCTGGACGAAGTCGATGGCCTGGCCAGCGTCAACCGCAGCAAAGTGGACTGGATCACCGAATCCAGAAAAGCCTCCGAGGCGCTGTTCTCTTTCCTGGAAACCTATCTCCTCGATGACCGGACGCGCCTGTCACCGGAGAGGATCAGGGCCATGGTCGGCTACATCAACTCGTTCTACAGCGTCGTGCGGTTAGTCTGATTCCACCGGTGCAACATCGGGCAGGTGTCGCAAGTCCGCACCTGCCCGATGGGTCATCCCAACACCACCAGCCGGTTCGGCAGCTCATTGCGGCTATGAGTCACCGGCACATGGTCAGCCAGCAGTTCGCCGCAAGCATGGATGCAGCCCAGAAAACCCTGCAGCGTCTGGCCATCGCGCACCTGCTGGGTGAAGACATCGACCATGGCTTTCCAGGTGTCGTTGTGCAAACGGCTGGCAATGCCGTGGTCCACAAGAATCTCGACGTAGCGTTCAGCCTCGCTGACGAACACCAGAATGCCGGTGCCGTCCTGCGCCTTGTGCAGGTTCTGTTCGAGAAACTGCCGCCGCGCCAGGTTGCCCGCGCGCCAGCGGCGCACCGCAGCCGGGACCAGCAGGCTGGTCACCACCGGAATGCGGCACAGCAGCGCGACAAGGATGAACGTCGCCATTTGCGCCAGCAGCAGTTCATTGGCGTCCAGCCATTCAAGGCAGTAATTGACGATGCCTGGCACCAGCAGGCCGATGACGCCCGCCCAGATCAGGGGCATGTACGCGTAATCGTCGGCCCGGGCCGCCAGGACCGTGACCAGTTCGGCATCGGTGCGCCGCTCGACGCGGTCGATCGCTTCGGCCACCTGCCGCTGTTCTTCTCTGTTGAGTAAAGCCATTGTGCCCTCGTAGTCCGATCCTGCGCTCACCAGTTGCCTGATGCGCCGCCTCCACCGAAACGATCACCGCCACTGCCCGGTCCGCCTCGCAGTGCAGCGCCGCAGGGTGCGCCACGCCGAACGCTGACGGCTACGATCAGCAACACCAGGCCGATCAGGACCAGGGCAATCTGCCAGGCATGATCGGCTTCGGTACGCGGTTCATAGACGCCGGTTTCGCTGACAGGTTCGGGATAATCCGGCACATGGCCGCCCAGCGCCACCAGCATCGCCTGGGCGCCGCGCTCGATACCCGAAGCAAACCGGGCGTCATCGAACGCCGGGTTGATCAGCATGTTGATGATCAATGAAGACTGCGCCTCGGTCAGGCGGCCGGCCAATGCCGGGCCGACTTCGATCAGCACTTTGCGCTTGTCGCGGTCGACGATCAGCAAGGCGCTGTCCTGCTTGCCATCCTGTCCCAGTTTCCAGGCCTCGCCCAGGCGCGAGCCGAAATCCTCGATCGTGGCGCCCTGCAGGTCGACCAGCGTGACCACCACGACCCGCTCCCCGGTGGCCTGTTCATGGGCACGCAGCAAGCGAGCCAGACGCATCGTGGTCTGGCTGTCGAGCATTTGCGCAGCGTCCACGACGCTGCCGGTCATGGGTGGAAACACCAGCGCCGCAGGCTCTGCCCAGGTATTTGCCGCGCCACCGAGCCACATGACGATCGGCATGATCAGCTGTAACACACACTTCAAATCCCTACCTCCAGTAACCGGTTGTTTCAGTCGACACGACACGCTTAGCTAAATCGGGAGTTCCCCGGCATAATCCGTCGCCAACGCCCGAGTGTTGGTCAGAACCCGCCGCGTCGCCGTTGCCTGAAGCACGCCGACGAACAGCAGCTACGCTCTTGTCCGGCTCGAACAATAAAGGCCAAAGGTCTAAAACCCAATATCTGGCTACCGGGTATTAAACGCGAGTTGCCTGCAAAAGCCTTGAGAAATCATTCATGAATAAGCTGTGTTTAGTAGGTTTGCTGGTCAGTCTGGCCAGCCACACGGCAATGGCCGACGCCACTGCCGCTGCCGTCACCCCCAGCAAAACCACGCTGCAAGACAAGAATGCATTCATCTCGAACCTGATGAAGCAGATGACCCTCGATGAGAAAATCGGGCAGCTGCGGCTGATCAGCATCAGCCAGGAAATGCCGCAACCCATGATCCTCAAGGAAATTGCCGCCGGACGCATCGGCGGCACTTTCAATTCGATTACACGTTCGGAAAACCGTCCGTTGCAGGAAGCGGCTGTCGCCAAGAGCCGCCTGAAGATCCCGATGTTCTTCGCC
Organism: Pseudomonas sp. v388; assembly: GCF_003935425.1. Classification (GTDB taxonomy): domain Bacteria; phylum Pseudomonadota; class Gammaproteobacteria; order Pseudomonadales; family Pseudomonadaceae; genus Aquipseudomonas. Next base: position 70,733 of record NZ_RHQN01000005.1, on the reverse strand, counting down.
TACGACGTGATCCACGGTCACCGCACGATTTTCCCGATCAGCCTGGGCATGGCGGCCAGCTGGGACATGGACGCCATTGCACTGACCGGCCGGATTTCTGCCCGGGAAGCGGCCGCCGACGGCCTGGACATGACGTTCGCGCCCATGGTCGACGTGTCCCGCGACCCACGCTGGGGCCGCAGCTCCGAAGGGTTCGGCGAGGACACTTATCTGGTCTCGCGCATCTCCGACGTCATGGTTCGTTCGTTCCAGGGCCAGAGCCCGGCGAACAACGACAGCATCATGGCCGCGGTCAAGCACTTTGCCCTGTACGGCGCCGTCGAAGGCGGTCGCGACTACAACACCGTGGACATGAGCAAGACGCGCATGTACCAGGACTATCTGCCGCCCTACCGCGCCGCCATCGACGCCGGTGCCGGCGGTGTGATGGTCGCGCTCAATTCCATCAACGGCATTCCGTCCACCTCCAACACCTGGCTGATGCAGGATTTGCTGCGCAAGGACTGGGGCTTCAAGGGCGTGACCATCAGCGACCACGGCGCGATCAAGGAACTGATCGAGCACGGCGTGGCCAAGGACTACCGTGAAGCCGCCAAGCTGTCGATCAAGGCCGGCATCGACCTGAGCATGAACGATGTAGCCTATGGTGAGCAGTTGCCGGGGCTGGTGAAGGATGGCGAGGTTTCCATGCAGGAAATCGACAATGCCGTGCGTGAAGTGCTGGGTGCCAAGTACGACATGGGCCTGTTCGCCAAGCCTTACGGCCGCATCGGTGTCGCGGAACAGGACCCGGCCGACACTTATTCGGATGATCGCCTGCATCGCGCCGAAGCCCGCGACGTTTCGCGCAAGACCCTGGTATTGCTCAAGAACCACAACGAAACCCTGCCGCTCAAGAAGCAAGGCACTATCGCCGTCATCGGCGGCCTGGCCCAGAGCAAGCTCGACATGCTGGGCAGCTGGTCCGCCGCCGGCCGTCCCCACCAGTCCGTGACGGTGTATGAAGGCCTGGCCAATGCGGTCGGCGACAAGGCCAGACTGGTGTATGCCCGTGGCGCCAACGTCAGCGACAACGAAGCGATCCTCAAGTACCTGAACTTCATCGAGCCCGAGGTGGAAGTCGATCCGCGTCCGGCACAGGAAATGATCGACGAAGCGGTGAAAGTGGCTGAGAAAGCTGACGTGATCGTAGCCGTGGTCGGTGAGTCGCGCGGTATGTCCCATGAGTCGGCCAGCCGCAGCTCCCTGAACATTCCGGGCAAGCAGCGCGACCTGATCAAGGCACTCAAGGCCACCGGCAAACCGCTGGTGCTGGTCCTGATGAATGGTCGTCCGTTGATTCTGACCGACGAACTGGAACAGGCCGATGCCATGCTGGAAACCTGGTTCCCGGGCACCGAAGGCGGCAACGCAGTGGCCGACGTGTTGTTCGGCGACTACAACCCCAGCGGCAAACTGCCGATGTCGTTCCCCCGCTCCATCGGCCAACTGCCGCTTTACTACGCGCACCTGAACACAGGCCGGCCTTACACGCCGGGCAAGCCGGGCAACTACACGTCGCACTACTTCGAAGAACCCAATGGCGCGCTGTTCCCGTTCGGGTATGGCCTGAGCTACACCCGCTTTGACGTTTCCGACGTGAAACTGTCCAGTGCCGAGATGGCCCGCGACGGCAAGCTGACGGCCAGCGTGACGGTGAAAAACACCGGCAAACTGGCGGGCGCCACCATCGTCCAGCTGTACCTGCGCGACATAGCGGCGTCCATCAGCCGTCCGGTCAAGGAACTGAAGAACTTCCAGAAAGTCACCCTTGAGCCGGGTGAGGAGAAGGTCGTCAGCTTCACGCTCAGCGAAGAAGATCTGAAGTTCTTCGACACCGAGCTCAAGTATGCTGCCGAGCCTGGGGAGTTCAAGGTCATGATCGGCCTGGACTCCGAGGCGGTGAGGGAAGCCACCTTCAATCTGCTGTAACGCTTCATTTGCTTTAGAGCCGCTCACGGCGCATTCGCGGGCCAGACCCGCGAATGCGTTCGCACGGACCCTTCAGGCAGCCCATCTGTCATGACTTTCAAGCATCGTTACCTGCGCATCACCCTGTATGTCCTGTTGATTCTGGCGGGTGCGGCCTTGTCGGCCGGGCTGGCGATGCGTCAGGCGCAGCGACATGCCTTGTCGGAAGAAGTCGTTCGCGCCGGCGGGCAACTGTCGCTCTACGCCAATACCCTGCACACCCTGATCGAACGCTACCGCGCGCTGCCATCGGTGCTGGCGCTGGACCCGGAAATTCGTGCCGCGGTCAACGGGCCGATCACCGCCACCGCCCAGAACGCGCTCAATCGCAAGCTCGAAAGAATCAACGAAACCGCCCATTCATCGTCCCTCGAATTGCTCGACCGCAATGGCCTTGCCGTCGGCGCGAGCAACTGGCGCAAACCCAACAGCTACGTGGGCCATAACTACGGCTTCCGTCCGTACTTCCAGCAGACCCGGGCCAATGGCGTGGGCCGCTTTTATGCCGTCGGCGTCACCACCGGTATTCCAGGCTACTTTCTGTCCAATGCGGTGCTGGACGAAACCGGGCAGTTCAGCGGTGCGATGGTCGTGAAGCTGGAATTCCCCAACCTGGAGAATGAATGGGGCCAGGGCGACGATCTGTTGCTGGTCAGCGATGAGAAAGGCATCGTCTTCATCGCCAACCGTCCGGGCTGGCGGTATCGCGAGATGCAGCCGATTTCGGCGGAGGGCCGCGCCGAGCTGATGCGCACCCGCCAATACGACAAGAAGCCGCTCTCGCCCCTGCGCAGCCGGACCCTGGACAGTTTTGGCCCGTCCAGCAGGCTGAGCCGGGTAGACGGGCCGGAAGGCATGACCGACTACTTGTGGGAATCGCTGCCGCTGCCGGATGAGAACTGGACGTTGCACCTGTTGCGCAAACCGCAGACGGCCAACGAAGACATTCGCAATGCCGCCCTGGCGGCGGCCGGAACCTGGCTGACGCTGGTGTTCCTCGGCCTGTTCCTTTACCAGCGCTGGCGGCTGGCGCGCATGCGCGAACGCAGCCGCGACGAGCTGGAGCGACTGGTGCAGGAACGCACCCGCGATCTGCGCACCGCGCAGGACGGCTTGGTGCAATCGACCAAACTGGCGGCACTGGGGCAAATGTCGGCAGCGCTGGCCCACGAGATCAATCAGCCGTTGACGGCCCAACGCATGCAATTGGCAACCGTGCGCCTGCTGCTTGACCAGGGCCGTGTCGACGACGCCTGCAAGGCGCTGGTGCCGGTCGATCAGCAACTGACGCGCATGGCCGCCCTCACCAGCCATTTGAAGACCTTTGCCCGTAAAAGCCCCAGCGGCCTGCGCGAACGGCTGGATCTGGCGACGGTGGTCGATCAGGCACTGCTGCTGCTCGATCCGCGTCTTCGTGAGGAGCGGGTCGAGTGCGTGCTGCATCTGTCGCGTCCGGCGTGGGTGCGCGGCGACGCGATTCGCCTGGAACAGGTGCTGATCAATCTGCTGCGTAATGCGCTGGACGCCATGCGTGACAAGCCGCACAAGCGCCTGGAAGTCCGCATCGAAGCGCAGAAAGGTCGCTGGCGCTTGAGTGTGGGCGACAGCGGCGGCGGGATCGCCACGGATCATCTGACCAGCGTTTTCGACCCGTTCTTCACCACCAAGCCGGTGGGCGACGGCCTTGGCCTCGGTCTGGCGGTGTCGTATGCAATCATCCATGAACTGGGCGATCGCCTGATGGTGGAAAATCACGGCAACGGCGCGGTGTTCTGGTTCCACCTGCCCAATGATTTCCTGGAGCCCGACATAGCATGCTGAACTCAGTGATAGTGGTGGATGACGAAGCCCCGATCCGTGAAGCCATCGAGCAATGGCTCACGTTGTCCGGCTTTGCGGTACAGGTCTTCGGTCGTGCCGAAGAATGCCTGGCGCGCCTGCCCGAACATTTCCCCGGCGTGATCGTGACCGACGTGCGCATGCCGGGCCTCAGCGGGCTGGAATTGCTCGCCCGACTGCAGGCGCGGGACAAGGACCTGCCGGTGATCCTGCTCACCGGCCACGGCGACGTGCCCATGGCCGTACAGGCCATGCGTGAAGGTGCCTATGATTTTCTGGAAAAACCCTTCAGCCCGGAAACCCTGATCAGCAACCTGCGGCGTGCCATGGAAAAGCGCCAGCTGGTGCTGGAAAACCGCCGTCTGCATGAACAGGCCGATGCCCGCAGCAAGCTGGACGCGACCTTGCTGGGCGTTTCACCCAGCCTGCAGACGTTACGGCGTCAGGTGCTGGACCTGTCGCAACTGCCGGTCAACGTGATCATCCGTGGCGAAACCGGCAGCGGCAAGGAACTGGTCGCGCGCTGCCTGCATGACTTCGGTCCGCGGGCGAGCAAGCCGTTCGTGGCACTCAACTGCGCGGCGATTCCCGAACACCTGTTCGAGGCCGAGCTGTTCGGCCATGAGAGCGGGGCCTTCACCGGCGCCCAGGGCAAGCGGATCGGCAGGCTGGAGTATGCCGACGGCGGCACGCTGTTCCTCGATGAAATCGAAAGCATGCCCATGGCCCAGCAGGTCAAGCTGCTGCGGGTGTTGCAGGACAAACGTCTGGAACGCTTGGGTTCCAACCAGAGCATTGAAGTGGACCTGCGCGTGATTGCCGCGACCAAGCCGGATCTGCTGGAGGAAGCCCGGGCCGGTCGTTTTCGCGAAGACTTGGCGTATCGGCTCAACGTCGCCGAACTGCGCCTGCCGCCACTGCGTGAACGCCGCGAAGACATTGCCCTGTTGTTCAGCCATTTCGCCCGCGCCGCCGCCGAACGCATGGGTCGCGAACCGCCGACCTTGAGCGCTGTGCAGTTGAGCCTGCTGCTCAGTCATGACTGGCCCGGCAACGTCCGGGAGCTGGCCAATGCCGCCGAGCGCGAGACGCTGGGCCTCAATCCGCAGCCGGTGGACGAAACCCCGCCGGGACAATCCCTGGCCGCCCAGCAGGAAGCCTTCGAGGCCCAATGCCTGCGGGCGGCGTTGAGTCGGCACAAAGGCGACATCAAGGCGGTCCTCAATGAATTGCAGCTGCCACGCCGCACGCTGAACGAAAAGATGCAGCGTCACGGGCTGGTCAGGGAAATGTTTCTGGGGTGAGCTGCATCCTTGAAGGCGCAGCAATCATTGTAGGAGCGAGCGGGCGGCGATCCGTCTTGCTGGCGAAGACGATACTGAAGGCGCTCTGCTTGTACGCAAAGAGCCCGGTACAGGGGCAAGAACTCCGGCGGCGGTAAGAATGTCTTCGCGGACGAGTCCGCTCCTGCAGAAGACTGACGCCGAGCCGTTTGTCGTGGAAGGTGGTCAGTAACACCTTGCAATGCCATGATGCGCGGTTTCATCGATGCCGCTGGTCTTCGACGCGGCAAAAGGGCTTCTTCCATCTTGAGTACTCCCCTCGATCTGCCTCTGGGCGGCGGCGAAACGGGCCGACTGATCCGTGCTACGGACTGGTCCGCCTCGTCTCTGGGTCCGCGTGAGGACTGGCCCATGGCATTGTTGTCCGCGCTGAGCCTGATGCTTAACTCGCCGGACAGCGCGTACCTGATCTGGGGTACCGAGCGCGCCTTGTTCTTCAATGACGCCTGCCGTGTCCTGCTGCCCGTACCGCTCGACCGTGCCATGGGCCGGCCGGTTGCGGCGGTCTGGGGTCAGGCCTGGGAGCAAGTGCGCCCGCAGGCCGAGCAGGCGCTTGCCGGGGGCAGCGCCCGTAGCGAGAACCTGCCATTGGTCGTCGCCCGGGACGGGCAGCAACAACAGACCTGGTGGTCACTGTCATTCTCTCCTTTATATGGCGACAGCGGGCTGGTCGAAGGCATGTTCTGCCATGCCAATGAAACGACAGCGCTGGTGGCCGTGCAGGCACGCCATGACGAAACCGAGGTGTTCACGCAGCGCGTGTTGTCCAGCATCGACGATTGCATCAAGGTGCTCGATCTCGACTCGCGCCTGGTTTTCATGAGCGAAGGCGGTCAGCGGATCATGGAAGTCACCGACTTCGACGCCCTCCGCGGCTGCCCGTGGCCGGATTTCTGGCAGGACCAGGGCAACATCGATGCCCGCGCCGCCGTGGAAGCCGCCAAGGCCGGACGCAGCGCAAGCTTCATGGGCACCGCGCAGACCATGGCCGGCACGGTGAAATGGTGGCACGTCCAGGTCAGTCCGATCCTCGACAAGGCGGGTAATCCGGAAAAGATCCTGTGCGTTTCCCGCGATATGACCGAACTGCGGGACGCGCAACAAGCGCTGCAGGGCCTGAACGATTGCCTGGAACAACGCGTCCTGGAACGTACCCAGGACCGCGACCGTATCTGGCGACTGTCCACCGACCTGATGCTGGTCGCGCAGTTCGACGGCATCATTCACGCGGTCAACCCGGCCTGGACCCAGGCGCTCGGCTGGTCGGAAGACGAGCTACCGGGCAGCCAGTTCCTGAACCTGGTTCATCCCGACGACCTGGCCAGCACCCGCGCGGCCATGCACGGCCTGGAGCACGGCAGCAATATTCCCAACTTCAAGAACCGCTACCGACACCGGGACGGCTCATGGCGAACCATCGCCTGGACGGCAGTGCCCGACCAGCAGTTCATTCATGCGGTAGGGCGCGATATTCAGGCCCAGGTGGAAGCTGACGAGGCATTGCGGCTTTCCGAAGAGGCGTTGCGCCAGTCGCAGAAGCTTGAAGCCATCGGCCAGCTCACCGGCGGTGTCGCCCATGACTTCAACAACCTGCTGACGGTCATTCGCTCGTGCAGCGACCTGCTGCGCCCGGCCGGCCTTGCCGAAGAACGCCGGCTCAAGTATGTCGAGGCGATTTCCAGCACCGTGGACCGCGCCGCGCGCCTCACCGGCCAGTTACTGGCCTTCGCCCGGCGCCAGGCGTTGCAGCCGGAAGTCTTCGATGTCGGCAAAAGCGTGATGCGCATCGGCGAAATGATGGACACCCTCACCGGCTCGCGGATTCAGGTGCAGATCGATGTGCCTGAAGAACCCTGCTTCATTTTTGCCGACGGCAGCCAGTTCGATACCGCTCTGGTCAACATGGTGGTCAATGCCCGCGACGCGATGTCCGGCGCCGGCCGGCTGAGCATCCAGGTCGGGCGGGCGCGCAGCGCAACGCCAGGCCTGAATACGGCTCTGGGCACGGACGAGTACGTGACCATCGCCCTGACCGACACCGGCACAGGCATCGCGCAGGACAAGCTCGGCGCGATCTTCGAGCCGTTCTACACCACCAAGGGGGTCGGAGAAGGCACCGGCCTGGGCCTTTCCCAGGTATTCGGCTTTGCCAAGCAGTCGGGTGGTGAAGTGCTGGTGGACAGCGAACTGGGCAGCGGCAGCTGTTTTACCTTGTACCTGCCCAGCGCGCCCCGTGACGCCAGTGCTGACGTTGAAGACACGCCCGAAACGACCCTCGGCATGCCGGGTTTGAGCGTTTTGATGGTCGAGGACAACCAGAATATCGGCACCTATGCGCAACCGGTGCTGGAGCAATTGGGCCTGGAGGTTCATTGGGTCACCAGTGCGCAGGACGCCTTGCGTGAACTGGCGGGCAACCCGGAGCGTTTTCAGGTGGTGTTCTCGGACATCGCCATGCCGGGCATGAGCGGGATAGAGCTGCATGAGCGCATGGAAGCGCTGTATCCCTGGATTCCGGTGGTCCTGACCACCGGTTACAGCACTGAGTTCGCCCATTTCGCCCAGGATGAAAACCAGCGTTTCGACTTGCTGCAAAAACCCTACTCCACCGAGGAACTGGCCGCCACGTTGCGCAAGGCGGCCAAGCGCTCCATGCACCTGACCCAATCTTCTCGACCCAAGACCTGAGTCAGGTCGCCGCACCGGCCTCGATCAGCAATTTTTCGCCTACCTACTTCCCCTTCATGAGCGGATTTCCGCTCATCTGCCTGAAAAAACCCCTCTGGCATGGGCCTGTCCGTTCTGGCACAGGTCCTGCTATAGCACTGGCAAGGCGGGCCATCGATGCGACCGCCAGGGCGCACCGTGCTCTCTTCTAAAAATAATGACTGCAAGGAACACCATGGAAATCTCCAACTCCCTTCCGAAAGACTCGGGTGGCGCACGCGCTGCCGAGAAAACCACCTCCAGTCGCCTCAAGTCGATCTTTAGCGGATCGGTCGGCAACATGGTCGAATGGTACGACTGGTACGTTTACGCGGCCTTCTCCCTGTACTTCGCCAAAGTCTTTTTCCCGAAAGGCGACACCACAGCGCAACTGCTCAACACGGCGGCGATCTTTGCCGTGGGCTTCCTGATGCGCCCGATCGGCGGCTGGCTGATGGGCCTGTATGCCGACTACAAAGGCCGCAAGGCTGCACTGATGGCCTCGGTGCTGCTGATGTGCTTCGGCTCGCTGATCATCGCGCTGACCCCAGGTTACGAAACCATCGGTGTGGGCGCGCCGATCATGCTGGTACTGGCTCGCTTGCTGCAGGGCCTGTCGGTCGGCGGTGAATACGGCACCTCGGCAACCTACCTGAGCGAGATGGCAACCAAGGAGCGTCGCGGCTTCTTCTCCAGCTTCCAGTACGTGACCCTTATTTCCGGCCAGCTCATCGCGCTGGCGGTGCTGATCGTGCTGCAACAGGTGCTGACCACCGAAGAGCTGCATTCCTGGGGCTGGCGCATTCCGTTCGCCATCGGCGCGCTGTGTGCCGTGGTTGCACTGTTCCTGCGTCGCGGCATGGAAGAAACCGAGTCTTTCACCCGCAAACAGAAGACCAAGCCTAAAGAAAGCCTGATGCGCACCCTGATGCGCCACCCAAAGGAACTGGCAACCGTGGTCGGCCTGACCATGGGCGGTACGCTGGCGTTCTACACCTACACCACCTACATGCAGAAGTATCTGGTGAACACGGTGGGCATGAGCATCAGTGATTCGACCAGCATTTCGGCGGCGACCCTGTTCCTGTTCATGCTGTTGCAACCCGTGGTCGGCGCGCTGTCCGACAAGGTCGGACGTCGGCCTATCCTGATCGCCTTCGGTGTACTCGGCACCCTGTGCACGGTGCCGATCCTGACCACGCTGCACACCATCCAGACCTGGTGGGGCGCATTCTTCCTGATCATGGCGGCGCTGATCATCGTCAGCGGCTACACCTCGATCAACGCCGTGGTAAAGGCGGAGCTGTTCCCGACCGAGATCCGTGCCCTGGGCGTCGGCCTGCCGTACGCACTCACCGTTTCGATCTTCGGCGGCACCGCTGAATACATCGCGCTGTGGTTCAAGAGCATCGGCATGGAAACCGGCTACTACTGGTACGTCACGGCCTGTATCGCGTGCTCGCTGCTGGTGTATGTATTCATGAAAGACACCCGCAAACATTCGCGGATCGAGACCGACTGACGCTTTTCGCGGGCTGTTCCGCCCCACGGATACAACGCGGATCTGTGGGAGCGGAACGTGGTCAAAACGCTCTAGCACGGGCAATACAGCCAACTATCATTTTCAACGATTATGGGTAGCAATCCGATTAACTTCTGAAAAAACCATGGGCGCGTAGCATTGGCTCCATATCGGGATGACGGCTCATCCCCTGAATTGGAGAGACTCCCATGAAAACCAACACACTGATCTTCGGCATCGCTTTCTCGGTTCTGGCGTCAAGCGCCTTCGCCGCTCCCGCTGCCAGTTCGAGCAATGTATCCCGTCCGGCACTGGTCGCCGAAGGCGGCACCGTTCACACCAATGTCGGTTCGATTCGTCTGGCTGCCGATGGCGCTGATCGCGTCGGCCCTAACCGTCAGGCTGCCGATGGTGCCGACCGCGTAGGTGCCAACCGCCTGGGTTGATCACACCACGATGCCCCTCCGAGCCCGGCCTTTGCCGGGCTTGCTCGTTTCTGGATGAAGCACATCCGCTCTGGCGTCGGCAGCCAATGCCCAGCACTATGCTCATCCTCTTACTTCTTTCAGTGGTTAACAGGAATCAAGCGATGTCAGACGATATTCACTCCTACGAGCCCATCAAGGGCCACGGCCTGCCTCACGATCCGTTCAATGCCATCGTCGGCCCGCGCCCCATTGGCTGGATTTCTTCCCAGGACGCACATGGCAAGCTGAATCTGGCGCCCTACAGCTTCTTCAACGCCTTCAACTACGTCCCGCCGATCATCGGGTTCTGCAGCGTGGGTCGCAAGGACAGCCTCAATAACGTCGAGCAGACCGGCGAGTTCGTCTGGAACCTGGCAACCCGCTCGCTGGCCGAAGCGATGAACCAGAGCTGCGCACCGGTCGCCTCTGACGTCAGCGAGTTCGAGCTGGCGAATCTGACCCCGCTGGCTTCACATGTCGTGTCGGTGCCACGGGTAGTGGAAACCCCGGTGTCGTTCGAGTGCAAGGTTTCGCAAATCATCCAGCTGCAACGCGCCGACCACGAGCTGGTGCCCAGCTGGCTGGTGATGGGTGAAGTGGTGGCGGTGCATATCGCCAAGTGGCTGCTCAAGGATGGCATCTATGACACTGCTGCTGCGCAGCCGATTCTGCGCGGCGGCGGCCCGGCCGACTATTTCCAGATCGAGCCCCAGGACCTGTTCAAGATGTTCCGGCCACAGGCCTGATCACGCCTGTACCCAAACAGGCTCACCCTCGGCATCGACGTCGACCAGTCGCTCCAGTTCGCGGACAGCGGCCAGGTCGGCGTCGTGCGCGGTCTTGAATGTCTCCTCGGGCAAAACGGCATGGAATCGTGGCGCGCCGCCCTGGCCCATGGCCTTGATTGCCACTGCGGCCCGGTAGCTCCCGTCGCTGGGTATCACCGCGCTAACCACTTCGAAGCCGTTCAGTTCCTTGCGTGCCATGTTCTTGCAACCTGTGTGTGAGTCGAGGCGTAGATTCTATGCCAAGACTCCGATGGATTCCCGCATGCTCTGAAAGCTTGTCCTACACTTTCATTAGTCCTTTGAAACTGCTTTGTAGTTGAAATGTGGAGGGCATCATGAAAGTCAGAACAAGAAGATGCATGGCTGTGCTGGGTGTGATGACCGTCATCGGACTCTATGCAGTCGGCGCGTGGCGAATCGAGATGATCCGTCAGGCACCGCAGACCGCTTTCTGCTCCATTGGCCACTGCGTCCCGGCCAACTCCACATTCAGTGCCTTGCGATGACCCTCTAGCCGCGACCCGGCACATGGCGCCGTAAAACAACTGCTCCTGCGAAAAATGTCCCGCAGCAGATCTGTTCCGCCCTATCGATTAGCAGGCTATCGGTCTAGACTGGCAAGAATTTTCCCGTCCGCGCCGGGCGGACTCCAATGCCTTCAGGTTCCGTCTTGACCAGTCTGACTCAAACGCCACCGGCTATTCGCAGCATTCTCTTCGCCTTGATGATGGCCGTGTTCCTCAGCGCACTGGACCAGACCATCGTCGCCGTCTCGATGCCGGCAATTTCTGCACAATTCAAGGATGTCGAGCTGCTGGCCTGGGTCATCTCCGCCTATATGGTGGCGCTGACCGTCGCGGTACCGATCTACGGCAAGCTGGGCGATCTGTACGGGCGCCGCAAGTTGATGCTGTTCGGCCTTGGCCTGTTCACGCTGGCCTCGCTGTTCTGCGGCTGGGCGCAGAGCATGGAACAGTTGGTGCTGGCCAGAGTGCTCCAGGGCATCGGCGCCGGCGGGATGGTGTCGGTGAGCCAGGCGATCATCGCCGATATCGTCCCGCCCCGGGAACGTGGCCGCTACCAGGGTTATTTCAGCAGCATGTACGCCGTTGCCAGCGTGGCAGGGCCGGTACTGGGCGGTTTGATGACCGAATACCTGTCGTGGCGCTGGGTGTTCCTGATCAACCTGCCATTGGGCATCGCCGCGCTGGTCATCGCCTGGCGCACCCTGAACGGTTTGCCGATACCGCAGCGCAAGCCGGTCATCGATTATCTGGGCACTGTGCTGATGATCATCGGCCTGACCGCGCTGCTGCTGGGCATTACCGAGATCGGCCAGGGACATGGCCTGGACAACCGCAACGTACGGACGCTGCTGGGCCTGGCAATTTTCACTCTGGCGCTGTTCGTCTGGTACGAGCGCCGCGCGCCGGAGCCGTTATTGCCCATGCACCTGTTTGCCAACCGCAGCGCCGTGCTGTGCTGGTGTACGGTGTTCTTCACCAGTTTCCAGGCCATTTCGCTGATCGTGCTGATGCCGCTGCGTTATCAGACCATCACCGGCGGCGGTGCGGACAGCGCAGCGCTGCACTTGTTGCCACTGGCGATGGGCATGCCGATGGGCGCTTACTTCGCCGGGCGGCGCACGGCCCTGACCGGCCGGTACAAACCGCTGATCCTGACCGGCGCGCTGCTCATGCCGCTGTCGATCCTGGCCATGGCTTTCACTCCCGCCGATTCGCTGGTGCTGATGAGCCTGTTCATGGTCCTGACCGGCATCGCTACCGGCATGCAATTCCCCACCTCGCTGGTCGGCACGCAAAACTCTGTCACGCCCAAGGACATGGGCGTGGCCACCAGCACGACCAACCTGTTCCGCTCCTTGGGTGGCGCGGTGGGCGTTGCGATCATGTCGGCGCTGCTCCTGGCGATGTTGCAGCACACCGGCGTGGGCCGGCTGGACGCCGCTGCGCTGGGCGGCGAAGGCTCATCCGGCAGCGTCCTGCTCGACAGCCTCAATGCCGCCAGCGGCCCGGCGCTGGAGTCGCTGCGCGTCGAACTGGCCATGACGTTCCGCCATCTGTTGATGGTCAGCGCCGCTGTTTCCCTGCTCGGCCTCGCGGCGGCTTGGGCAATGCCCAATAATCTGCTGCGCGGGCGCGAATGACGACGCGCGGTCAGTCCTGCGGGTCAGCCCAGAACCACTGGGTGCGCTTGCCCCGGATGTGTTCGAACGCCGGCATGATCTCCCCTTCCTCGAAAAAACGCCGCGATCGGGCCTGGGCACTGCTGAACCAGTAACCGGATTTGCGACAGGGCTGCCCGGCATCCACTGGCGGCACGGGCTTGTCATCGAAGCGGGCATACCACTGCGCGGTTGTTTCCTCGGTAAAGCCCAGGCCCGGCGCCAGATAAGGATGAAGGTTACCGGTGTCCTGCAGGCGAACAGGCTGGATCAGCCGATTCACGGCCAGATAGGCCGCCGCAGGCTCATCACCCTCGCCGCCCAGTACCGGCGCAATGCCGGCGCGGATCAGCAAGCCGCCTTCGTAGGTCTGGAACACTACATCGCTATGGCGGCTGAGCTCGCCGCGCATTCGGTCACTGCCGCCCAGGCGCTGGATGAACGCGTCGCCCAGCACGGTGTACCAGCTGACACCCTTGATGCGATCAAGCAGGCGCAGGCTTTCCAGATGCGGACCGGGATCGACCATCAGCCCGATGTATCGCTGGGCGAGGCGATATTCCCATGGCAGATAACGATGACCATCACACGGCAGGACACACGCCAGTCCACCAAAGCCATGCTCGGCATGCACCTGGCTGCTCAGGTAACGAATCCAGGCTTCATAGTTCTTGAGGCCATCAGGTTCTGCGAGATAGCTCCAGGGCAAGACCATCTTGAGGCAGGATTGATCGATGTCGGCCTGGCCGAGGGAGGTGTTCATCACGAACAGACTGTGGGTCGCGACTTCGGCCTGGGTGGCGCTGGCGATCGACCACACGAACTGATCAGCCGCGGGGCTTTGCAGGATCTGCCGTCTGCACGAGGCGAAACCGGAGGGTGTCAGGCGCCGCATGCGCTTGTATAGCTGCCACTTGAGCACCGGCTTGAATGTGGCGTAGAAGCGCGCAAAACAGGCCTCGACGCGTTTTTTGACTTCCGGCGTGTGCCCGTCCTTGAAGTACAAGGTGGTGATAAGCCCGAGCCGCACCACCGGAACACACTGGGACACATCCACGGCGACCTGGCTGGCCTGCCGTTCAAGCCGGTCGAGCAACGGTACAGGGTCGGTCAGGGATTCAGGCATCGGCGCGGCCCCTATCGATCCGTGGATTCGGACGGGCGTCCATGCCCATTTCGCTGCTCGTGCCGGTCGCTATCGGTCCCGCCAGGCATCCAGGCGCAAGATCCCGCAAAAACATGCAGCCTTCCCTCCCATGTCGTTGGTCAAGGAGCGAAGAGTGACGGGAGTTTTCCGAGCTAGCAATACACGGAAATTACTTTGGGAAATCAGCTACATGTATCGAGAAATGTCCTACTCGCTTCCTACAGACGCGCACACCCTGCAAGGATGCGCCAAGTGCGGTGTATCGCCGCACGAAAGGTAAACAGTGGGTAAAAGTGCTGTTTAACGACCCACTGATTGGGGTTAGATGGTGCGCAGCAGATCGGTCAGACGATATATGTGCCGAGATCACACAGCCGCCGGTTCCGGAATCAACAAGGTCGGGCTCAGGCGGAGCATTTCCATGCAGACGTCGACCAGTCGTTCGGCCTCTTCGAACAGCGAGAACTGCTCGGGGACCAGCAGCCATTGGTCGAGGATGCCGTTGATATAGGAAAACAGACAGATCGCGGCACGAACGGTGTCCAGCCTCGGCGGCAACTGGCCACGGCGCACGGCATTGCTCAAGGCCAGGCCGATGCGGTCGTGGCACTCGATGACGTTGGCCTGACGCTGGCGTCGGAAATCACACATCTCATCCGTGAATTCGCATTTATGGAACAGGATTTCGTTGATGCGGCGGGTTTTAGGGTCCAGCGCAACTTCATGAAACAAATGAACCAGCAGCTTTTTCATGCAGCCCAGCGGGTCTTCCTCATCCTCGCTTTCGCTCGCCCGAGCCATCTCTTCGAGCGGCTCGTTAAGGCTGTCGAGCATGGCCTGGACCAGATCGGCCTTGTTATTGAAATGCCAATAGATCGCACCGCGCGTCACACCCGCCAGGGTCGCGATATCCGCCAGGGTCGTCCGGGCAACGCCTCGCTCATAGAAAGCCTGTTCCGCAGCTTCCAGAATCTGGGTACGAGTGACCTGGGCTTCCTCTTTGGTACGACGAACCATGGCAATAAAAACCTCAAAAATCTTGCGACAGCCGGGTGCTGCGGCTGCCTGCAAAGGTTACCGGGCGGCTTTTATAGTGCCTTGTCCCGAATCTGTTACCGACTGTCCTCATAGTGGCTGATCGCTTTATGAGGTGTTTACAAACAGCCGTGAATGTAAGTATATTCATTAGCATGCTACTTATCTAGCCGAAAGATTGTTCGACAATCCCTTTTCAAGCGTAAACAGGCTCGTGCCCCCGAGGATCTTCATGCAATTCAAGCCAGCTGTTACCGTCCTGGTCACTGCCGTCGCCCTGGCCTCAATGCTCAGCGGCTGCAGCAAGAAGGAAGAAGCGGCACCGCCCGCCCAAACCCCTGAAGTCGGGGTCGTGACCCTGAAAGCTCAACCGTTCACCTTGACCAGCGAGCTGCCGGGTCGCACCACGGCGTTCCGCGTTGCTGAAGTACGTCCTCAGGTCAACGGCATCATTCTCAAGCGTCTGTTCAAGGAAGGCGGCGACGTCAAGGCCGGACAGCAGCTGTATCAGATCGACCCTGCGCTCTACGAAGCGACCGCCAACAGCGCCAAGGCGACGCTGCAATCGGCCAAGTCGATGTCTGACCGCTACAAGCAGCTGGTCAACGAGCAGGCCGTCAGCCGCCAGGAATACGACACCGCACAGGCCTCGACCCTGGAAGCCCAGTCCGCATTGCAGACAGCCCAGATCAACCTGCGCTACACCCGCGTCTTCGCACCGATCTCTGGTCGTATCGGCCGTTCGAGCGTGACCGAGGGTGCGCTGGTGACCAGCGGCCAGACGGAAGCGATGGCCACCATCCAGCAGCTGGACCCGATCTACGTCGATGTCACCCAGTCGTCCGCCGAAATGCTCAAGCTGCGTGGCGACCTGGCCAGCGGCCGCCTCGAGAAGTCCGGCGACAACGCTGCGATGGTCAAGCTGACCCTCGAAGACGGCAACGAGTATCCGCAAGACGGCAAGCTGGAGTTCTCCGAAGTGTCGGTAGACCAGAACACCGGTTCCGTCACCCTGCGCGCCGTGTTCCCGAACCCGGATCACACCCTGCTGCCGGGCATGTTCGTGCACGCCAAGCTGCAGGCCGGCGTCAACAGCAAGGCCATCCTCGCGCCGCAGCAAGGTGTGACCCGTGATCAGAAAGGCATGCCGACGGCCATGGTGGTCAACAAGGACAACAAGGTCGAACAGCGTCAACTGGTTGCCAACCGCACCGCCGGTGCGTACTGGCTGATCGAGAAAGGCCTGGCCGAGGGTGATCGCGTGATCACCGAAGGTCTGCAGTACGTCAAGCCAGGCGCTGAAGTGAAGGTCAAGGAAGCAACCAACCTCACGTCTGCCCAGTCTGCCCCTGCTGCCAACGGCAAAGGTGAGTAATCGATGTCCAGATTCTTTATTGACCGACCGATTTTCGCCTGGGTTTTAGCCCTGGTGGTCATGTTGGTAGGTACGCTTTCGATCCTGAAGCTGCCGATCAACCAGTATCCGGCCATTGCGCCGACCGCCATCGACATCCAGGTGACCTACCCGGGCGCTTCTGCGCAGACCGTGCAGGACACCGTGGTGCAGATCATCGAGCAACAGCTCAACGGCATCGACAACCTGCGTTATGTGTCCTCGGACAGCAACTCCGACGGCAGCATGACCATCACCGTGACCTTCAACCAGGGCACCAACCCTGATACCGCTCAGGTCCAGGTTCAGAACAAGCTGAACCTGGCGACCCCGCTGCTTCCGCAAGAAGTGCAGCAGCAGGGCCTGCGGGTAACCAAGTCGGTGAAGAACTTCCTGCTGGTCATCGGTCTTGTGGCCGAAGACGGCACGCTGACCCGTGAAGACCTGTCCAACTACATCGTTTCCAACATACAGGACCCGATTGCGCGGACCTCCGGCGTCGGTGACTTCCAGGTATTCGGTTCGCAGTACGCGATGCGCATCTGGCTGGACCCGGGCAAGCTCAATAACTTCCAGCTGACCCCCGTGGACGTCAGCACCGCGATTTCCGCACAGAACGTGCAGATCGCAACCGGCCAGCTGGGCGGCCTGCCGGCCCTGCCCGGCACTCAGCTCAACGCGACCATCATCGGCAAGACCCGCCTGCAGACTGCCGAACAGTTCGGCAACATCCTGCTCAAGGTCAACACCGACGGTTCCCAGGTTCGCCTGAAAGATGTGGCTCGGGTTGCCCTGGGCGGCCAGAACTACAGCATCGACGCACAGTACAACGGCAAACCGGCATCCGGGATGGCGATCAAGCTGGCCTCCGGCGCCAACGCGCTGGATACCGCCAAAGCCATTCGCGCGACCGTCGCCAACCTCGAACCTTTCTTCCCGCCTGGCATGAAAGTCGTCTACCCGTATGACACGACGCCAACGGTCACCGAATCGATCAACGGCGTGGTCCACACCCTGATCGAAGCCATCGTGCTGGTGTTCCTGGTCATGTACCTGTTCCTGCAGAACCTGCGCGCGACGATCATCACCACGATGACCGTACCGGTGGTGTTGCTGGGTACGTTCGGCATCCTCGCGGCCTTCGGATTCACCATCAACACCCTGACCATGTTCGGCATGATCCTGGCAATCGGGCTATTGGTGGACGATGCCATCGTAGTGGTGGAGAACGTCGAACGGGTGATGGCCGAGGAGCATCTGTCACCCAAGGAGGCCACGCGCAAGTCCATGGATCAGATCCAGGGCGCGCTGATCGGTATCGCCATGGTGCTGTCGGCGGTACTGCTGCCAATGGCGTTCTTCGGCGGTTCCACAGGAGTGATCTACAAGCAGTTCTCGATCACCATCGTGTCGGCCATGGGCCTGTCGGTGCTGGTCGCCCTGATCTTCACCCCGGCGCTGTGCGCCACTATCCTCAAGCCGATCGATCCGGAAAAACACGGCCAACCCAAGCGCGGTTTCTTCGGCTGGTTCAACCGGACCTTCGACCGCAGCGTCGTCAGCTACGAAAACGGCGTGAAGCGCATGGTGACCCACAAGTTGCCCGCCTTTGTCGTCTACCTGATTATCTTCGCCGGCATGATCTGGCTGTTCACCCGCATCCCATCGGCGTTCCTGCCCGAAGAAGACCAGGGCGTGATCTTCGCCCAGGTCCAGACTCCGGCGGGTTCCTCGGCAGAGCGCACTCAGAAAGTCATCGACGAAATGCGTGACTTCCTGCTCGACAAGGAAAACGGTGAAGGCACCGGCGTGAACTCGGTGTTCAGCGTCAACGGCTTCAACTTCGCCGGCCGTGGTCAGAGTTCGGGCCTGGCGTTCGTCATGCTCAAGCCATGGGGCGAACGTGATGCCGAGAACACGGTATTCAAGATCGCCGAACGAGCGCAGGCGCACTTCGCCAGTTTCCGCGACGCGATGGTGTTCGCGGTCGTACCGCCTTCGGTACTGGAACTGGGTAACGCCACCGGTTTCGACGTGTACCTTCAGGACCAGGGCGGCGTAGGTCATGAAAAACTGCTGGAAGCCCGGAATCAGTTCCTCGGCATGGCCGCACAAAGCAAGATCCTGGCGGGCGTGCGTCCCAACGGTCTGAACGATGAGCCGCAGTACCAGCTCACCGTGGATGACGAGAAAGCCAGTGCGCTGGGCATTACCCTGTCCAACATCAACCAGACGCTGTCCATCGCGCTGGGTGGCAGCTACGTCAACGACTTCATCGACCGCGGTCGGGTGAAGAAGGTGTACGTGCAAGGTGAAGCCTTCAGCCGCATGACCCCTGAAGACCTGCAGAAGTGGTACGTGCGTAATGACAGCGGCACCATGGTTCCGCTGTCGGCCATCGCTACCGGCGAGTGGACCTACGGCTCGCCGAAGCTGTCGCGTTACAACGGCGTAGCGGCAATGGAAGTCCTCGGCACACCGGCGCCGGGCTACAGCTCCGGGCAGGCCATGGCCGAAGTCGAAGCCCTTGCCAAGAAACTGCCTGCCGGTATCGGCTACGCGTTTACCGGTCTGTCGTACGAAGAGCGCCTTGCCGGTTCCCAGTCGCTGGCTCTGTACGCATTGTCGATGCTGGTAGTGTTCCTCTGCCTGGCAGCGCTGTATGAAAGCTGGTCAATTCCGATTGCGGTCATGCTGGTGGTGCCGTTGGGCGTCATCGGGGCATTGATGGCGACCAGTCTGCGCGGCCTGTCCAACGACGTGTTCTTCCAGGTCGGCCTGTTGACGACCATCGGCCTGGCGGCCAAGAACGCCATTCTGATCGTCGAGTTCGCCAAGGAGCTGCATGAACAGGGCAAGAGTCTGGTCGACGCAGCGGTCGAAGCTTGCCGGATGCGTCTGCGCCCGATCATCATGACGTCCATGGCCTTTATCCTTGGCGTGGTTCCGCTGGCGATTTCCAGCGGTGCAGGTTCAGGCAGCCAGCACGCCATCGGTACGGGCGTGATCGGCGGTATGATTACCGCCACCGTTCTGGCGATTTTCTGGGTGCCTATGTTCTATGTCGCGGTGTCCTCGCTGTTCAAGGGCAAGGACAAAGAAAAGGTGCAGAAGCACGAAACCCCACACACTGAGGCTGGCCAATGAGCAAGTCCCTGATCTCTCTGGCAGTCACCGCGTTCATCCTCGGCGGCTGTTCGTTGATCCCCGATTACGAGCGCCCGCAAGCACCGGTTGCTGCTCAATACCCGCAAGGTCCGGCGTACACGCCGGCCGAGTCGGCGAACATGGCCGCAGCCGAACAAGGCTGGCGTCAGTTCTTCCGTGACCCGGCGCTGCAACAGCTGATCCAGACCGCGCTGGAAAACAACCGTGACCTTCGGGTCGCGGCACTGAACATCGACGCCTACCGCGCCCAGTTCCGCATCCAGCGTGCGGACCTGTTCCCGGCGGTATCGGCCGACGGCAGCGGCTCGCGGCAGCGCGTGCCGGCCGACATGTCGCAGTTGGGCCAGTCCGGCATCACCAGTTCCTACTCCGCCACGCTGGGCATCAGCGCCTACGAGCTGGACCTGTTCGGTCGCGTTCGCAGCCTCAGCGAGCAGGCATTGCAGACTTACTTCGCCAGCGAAGAAGCGCGGCGCAGCACGCAGATCAGCTTGGTGGCCAACGTCGCCACGGCCTATCTGACCTGGCAGGCCGACAAGGAACTGTTGAAGCTGACCGAGGACACGCTGAAAACCTACGAGGAAAGCTTGCGGCTGACCACGCGCAGCAATGAAGTGGGTGTGGCCTCGGCACTGGACCTGAGCCAGACCCGCACGTCGGTGGAAAGCGCGCGTGCTCGTCTGGCCCAGTACCAGCGTCTGGTCGCCCAGGATCAGAACAACCTGGTGTTGCTGCTCGGCACCGGTTTGCCTGACAACCTGCCGACCCCGCAGAAGCTGGACGCCGACCTGCTGACCGAGCTGCCGCCCGGCTTGCCGTCGGACCTGCTGCAACGTCGCCCGGACATTCTGCAAGCCGAACACTCACTGCAGGCAGCCAATGCCAATATCGGCGCGGCACGCGCTGCGTTCTTTCCCAGCATCAGCCTGACGGCCAATGCCGGCACTGCCAGCACCGACCTGTCCGGCCTGTTCAAGGGCGGTTCGGGCACCTGGCTGTTCCAGCCGAGCATCAACCTGCCGATCTTCAACGCCGGCAGCCTGCGTGCGAGTCTGGATTACTCGAAGATCCAGAAGGAAATCAACGTCGCCAACTACGAGAAGGCGATTCAGACCGCCTTCCAGGAAGTCTCCGACGGCCTGGCTTCGCGCCGCACCTACAACGACCAGCTTCAGGCGCAGCGTGATTTCGTGACCGCCAACCAGGACTACTATCGTCTGGCGGAGCGTCGCTACCGGATCGGCATCGACAGCAACCTGACGTTCCTCGATGCCCAGCGCTCGTTGTTCAGTGCCCAGCAAACGCTGATTACCGACCGTCTTGCCCAGCTGACCAGCGAGGTCAATCTGTACAAGGCCCTCGGCGGCGGCTGGTACGAGAACACCGGCGGCAACCAGCCGATTGCCAAGGAAAAGCCTTCGGTCCAGCTGTTCTGATCCGAGCGGCACAAAAAACCCACCTCACGGTGGGTTTTTTTATGCCTGGATGATTACAGGTCGTGATGCAGGTAAGCCGGTTGTTTGGGCAAACGCAGACTGAACAGGAACGCGACCACCATCATCACCGTCACGTACCAGTAAAAGGCGTTTTCCATGCCGCCAGCCTTGAGCTTGAGCGCCACGAACTCGGCAGACCCACCGAAAATGGCGTTACCCACCGCGTAAGCCAGGCCGACGCCCAGCGCGCGAACCTGCGGCGGGAACATCTCGGCCTTCACCAGCCCGCTGATCGAGGTATAGAAACTGACGATGGCCAGGGCCAGTGTGATCAGCACGAATGCCATGAACGGGCTGCTGGTGGTCTTGAGCGTCATCAGGATCGGCACCGTACAGATCGCACCCAGCGCACCGAACCACAACATCGAATTACGTCGACCGATCTTGTCGGCCAGCATGCCGAAGAACGGCTGCATGCACATGTAGAGGAACAGCGCGCCGGTCATGATGAAACTGGCGGTCTTGGGTTCCATGCCGCCGGTGTTCACCAGGTATTTCTGCATGTAGGTGGTGAAGGTGTAGAAAATCAGCGAGCCGCCGGCGGTGTAGCCCAGCACTGTGATGAACGCCGCCTTGTGGTGCTTGAACAACGCGGCAATGCTGCCGGCGTCCTTGTCCTGACGCGATTCGGCGGTGGTGGTTTCGTTCAGGGTGCGCCGCAGCAGCAAAGCAATCACTGCTGCCGCCGCGCCGATCACGAACGGGATACGCCAGCCGTAGTCACGCAACTCTTCGGTGGTGAGAAACTGCTGCAGGATCACCACGGTCAGGACCGCCAGCAACTGCCCGCCGATCAGGGTGACGTACTGGAACGAGGCATAGAACCCGCGCTTGCCGCGCAAGGCGACTTCGCTCATGTAAGTCGCGGTGGTGCCGTATTCGCCGCCCACCGACAGCCCTTGCAGCAGACGGGCCATCAGCAACAGGGCCGGCGCCCAGGCGCCGATCGAGGCGTAGGTCGGCAGGCAGGCGATGATCAGCGAGCCTGCGCACATCATGCTCACCGAAATCAGCATGGAGTTCTTGCGACCATGTTTGTCGGCCACTCGCCCGAAGATCCAGCCGCCGATGGGCCGCATCAGGAATCCGGCGGCAAATACCCCGGCCGTATTCAGCAACTGGACCGTAGGGTCATCGGAAGGGAAGAACGCCGGAGCGAAGTAGATGGCACAGAACGCGTAGATGTAGAAGTCGAACCATTCGACCAGATTGCCGGACGACGCGCCGACAATGGCAAAGATTCTCTTGCTGCGCTCTTCTCCGGTGTAGTCCGACTGTGCTGTTGTAATTGTCATTATGACTCCGTACAGATTGATAACCAGAAACAAGCAGTAACATTCCCGCATGACAAGCACAACAACTGGATCATGTCTTTGCCGTTGCGTAGAGGCAGACAAAGATCCGAGCGGTTGAACCTGCGCAGGCTGCGCCCTTCAGATCCGCTCGATAGCCAATGCGAGCCCCTGCCCTACACCTACGCACATGGTCGCCAGTGCGCGTCGACCATTGGTTTTTTCAAGCTGGTGCAGCGCCGTGAGCACCAGCCGCGCGCCGCTCATGCCCAGCGGATGCCCCAGCGCAATCGCGCCGCCGTTGGGGTTGACCTGTGGCGCGTCGTCCGCCAGCCCGAGCCCGCGCAGCACTGCCAGACCCTGACTGGCGAATGCTTCATTGAGTTCGATGACATCGAAATCCGCCACCGACAGCCCAAGACGCTCGACCAGCTTATTGACCGCAGGCACCGGGCCGATCCCCATTACCCGCGGCGCGACAGCCGCACTGGCCATGCCCAGCACACGCGCCCTGGGCGTCAGGCCATGGGTTCTGACCGCATCGGCCGACGCCAGGATCAGCGCCGCCGCACCGTCATTCACGCCAGAGGCATTGCCGGCGGTGACGGTCTTGCCCGGGCCGTTTACCGGCTTGAGGCTGGCGAGCGCTTCCAGGCTCACGTCGGCGCGAGGATGTTCGTCCTTGTCGATGATCGTTTCGCCTTTCTTGTGCGGCACATGTACCGCCACGATCTCTTCCTCGAAAAAGCCCGCAGCCTGGGCAACGGCGGTGCGTTGCTGGCTGCGCAGGGCGAAAGCGTCCTGATCGGCTCGAGAAATGGTGAAGTCATCCGCGACGTTGTCGGCGGTTTCAGGCATCGAGTCGACGCCGTAACGGGCTTTCATGAGCGGGTTGATGAAACGCCAGCCAATGGTGGTGTCCTCCAGCTTCATGGTGCGCGAGAACGCTGCATCCGCCTTGCCCATGACGAAAGGCGCGCGAGACATGGACTCGACGCCGCCGGCAATCGCCAGCTCCATTTCGCCCGAGCCAATGGCCCGGAACGCAGTGCCGATGGCATCCATGCCTGAAGCGCAAAGCCGGTTCAGGGTCACGCCCGGTACGGTTTCCGGCAGCCCGGCCAGCAACGCGGCCATGCGCGCGACGTTGCGGTTGTCCTCACCGGCCTGATTGGCGCAGCCGAGAAATACCTCGTCGAGAGCCTGCCAGTCGAGCGACGGATTGCGCTCCATCAGCGCCTTGATCGGCACTGCGGCCAGGTCGTCGGCACGCACGCTGGACAACCCGCCGCCGAAACGGCCGATGGGGGTACGAATCGCATCGCAGATAAATACGTCGCGCATCAGGCTTCTCCTGCAACCTGGCCGTGGGCGGTAGCGGTTCGCGCTTCCAGTTCCCGCAGGGCGTTGAGTTCGACCTCCGTGGGCTGGTCGGAATACACCACGTTTTCGGCAAAGCGGACATTCCAGCCGGTGGCGGCGATGACCTGCTCGCGGGTCACGCCGGGGTGCAGCGTGGTGACCACAAATTCGTGGCTGACGGCTTCCGGTTCCATGATGCACAGGTCAGTGATGATGCCGACCGGCCCGGCACCCGGCAGGCCAAGGCGCCTGCGTGAGTCACCGCCCTCGCCGTGGCCGACTGAAGTCACGAAGTCGAGCTTGTCGACGAACGAACGCGCCGACTGCTTGAGGATGATCAGCACGGACTTCGCCGAGCCTGCAATCTCCGGCGCGCCCCCGGCACCCGGCAGCCGCACTTTGGGGTTGAGATAGTCGCCAACCACCGTGGTGTTGATATTGCCGAAGCGATCGACTTGCGCCGCGCCCAGGAAACCCACGTCGACCCGGCCGCCCTGCAGCCAGTAACGGAAGATCTCGCTGGTCGCCACCACGGTGTCGGCGGTTTCGGCCAGTTCGCCGTCGCCGATGGACAGCGGCAGCACGCTGGGTTTGGCGCCAATCGGCCCGGATTCGTAGATCAACACAACGTCCGGCGCCGAGGTCAGGCGCGCCAGATTGGCAGCCTTGGATGGCAAGCCGATGCCAACAAAACATACCGCCCCGTTACGCAAACGTCGGGCTGCGGCGACGGTCATCATTTCACTGGTGCTGTAGCTCATTGTCCGGCCTCCGCCGCAGTGGCAAGTTTGCGCTGAAATTCGCTGAAATCCGCGGTGCCGCGAATGTATTCGTCCACCCAGGCGGTGAAGGTCTCGCGGTCTCGGGCAATCGGGTCCCAGGCCTGATAGAACCGGTTATCCCGCTCGTAATAGCCATGGGCATAGGAGGGACGTGCGCCGCCCGGCACCAGGCACACGGCACTCAAGGCCCAGGTCGGCAATACACAGGCGTTCATCGGTGCATTCAAGTCGTCGACGATCTCTTCTACCGTCACGATGCAACGCCTGGCTGCGAGAGCCGCCTCTTTCTGCACCCCGAGAATGCCCCACAGCAGCACGTTGCCCTTGCGGTCGGCTTTCTGCGCGTGGATCACTGTGACATCCGGCCGAACCGACGGCACGGCGGCCAGCACCTCTGCGGTGAACGGGCAGGTCACGGTCTTGATCAGCGGATTGACCTTGGGCAGGTCCGAACCCGCGTAGGCACGGAGCACGGCAAACGGCAGACCGGACGCGCCCGCGACGTAGGCATTGGCCAGGTCGGCATGGCTATGCTCTTCGATCTCCAGCGCGTGGGGCCACTGTTTTTCCACCGCATCGCGCAGGCGATGCAGTGAACCGACGCCGGGGTTGCCACCCCACGAGAAAATCAGCCGCTTAGCGCAGCCGGCGCCGATCAGTTGGTCGTAGATCAGGTCAGGCGTCATGCGCACCAATGTCAGGTCTTTCTTGCCCTGACGAATGATTTCATGCCCCGCCGCAGTAGGAATCAGATGGGTAAAGCCTTCCAGCGCAACGGTGTCGCCATCGTTGACCAGCCGCTTCACCGCATCGCCCAAGGAAAGGATTTCAGCCATGACGTGCTCCCAAGCTCACCACCAGATTCAATGATCGGCGCACGCGCGCCGGAATGAAAACGAGGGTATGCCTGGGGAAAAAGGCAAACAATCCGATAATCGACTAACTGTTCGATCACCGAACCGATTTTATCGAGCGCCTACAGGATCGAGGCGCGCCTTGCCTTACAGAAAGAGCGAATTCGTACGGAACACCACAATGTGGGAGGCAGCTTGCTGGCGACGGCGGTTTTGTCCAGCTCGACGATAGCGGCAGGCCTATCGCAGTCACGAGCAAGACGGATCGCCGCCCGCTCCTTCCCACGGGTACAGCGCACGCCATGACTGCGTGGAAAACAGGCCACCGGCGACACTCAGGTAAACAACTGGGTACTCAAGTCACGGCTTGCGTCCAGCATGATCGGCAGAAAGCGTTGTTCCAGCTCACTGCGTGCGACTCGGCCCGCGCTGGTGCTGACATTCAACGCGGCCAGTACCTGGCCCGATGCGTCATAAACCGGAACGGCAATCGACCGCAGCCCTTGCTCCAGCTCCTGATCCACGATGCACCAGCCCTGTTGACGCACTTGCTGAAGGCATTCGAGCAGCGCCTCGGTGGTCCGGATGGTGCGGCTGGTCTTGGGTTGCAGGTCGACGTGGTCCAGGTATTCGCGCAAGGACACGTCATCCAGCGCCGCGAGCAGAATCCGGCCCATGGACGTGCAATACGCCGGCAGCCGCCCGCCCACGGAAAGGTCGACCGATATCAACCGTTGGGTCGTGGCAGAGCGGGCAATGTACAAAATGTCATCGCCCTCCAGCGTCGCCATGTTGCAGGCCTCGTGCAGCTGATCGCTCATGCGGTCCAGGTACGGTTGGGACGACACCGCCAGCGGCGTCGAGGAGAGATACGCATGCCCCAGCGTCAGCACTTTGGGTAGCAGCGAATACGTTCGGCCGTCGGTGGTGGCGTACCCCAGTTTGATGAGCGTATGCAGGCACCGCCGCACGGCGGCTCGCGGGATTTCGGTGCGATGGCTGATCTGGGCGATGGTCAGATGCCGCTTGCGCTCCTGAAAGGCATGGATGACAGCCAGGCCGCGGGCCAGCGAGGTCATGAAGTCCGGATCACCGGTCAATGCCTGGATGCGCTTGGCCGGCGACGCCACGATCGGCGGCGCCAGCGAGGCAAAGGATTTTCGCAGTTCATCGTTCACGGCCACACCCTCATCATCGCGCCACAACCCTTGTACTGCGCGGACTGGCCAATATCCTGGCAGTCGCAGCAGCTTGACTTTGTGCGATTATCGAACGAGTGGCCGATAATCGCAATTGACCCGTCGCAAATATACTTATACCTTTAGCCCTGCCACGTAGTGACTTCTTGGAAATACTGGTCAGGTACCCACTGAGAAGTCCTAGGCAGCGGCCTTGCCTGACAGCGAGGCCGTTTTCATTCCAGCGCCCGTCTCCCGTATTTCTATCCGGCTCCCGTTGCATAAACTCGATTAGCGTTCTTATGCATACCCACCTTTTGGCATAGACTTTTCTGTCGTCAGATTTCTGTCCTGCCGTGTCAGAATTTGCATCATGAAAGTTCTTTCACTCACATGAGTCGTTCACACTTTGGAACTGCCGCGGAAAAATAAACCTGACTCATGAAATTTGCGTCATTCATGCCCTCGCTGTAGTTGACGACACAGAACTTCTTGGAGATAGTAGCTGCCACGCGGTCAGCTTTAGCTTGTAGATGATCCACCGGTGCCTGCACGGGCGCGGTTGTCGATCATCCGGCCATGTACCGCATGCTGCGATGATAGTGCGGCAAGGCCTGCTCTAACGACCTTGAAGCTGCAGCCCAAAAACATGTCGCTACGACAGCAGTTTCTCCCGGCGCCCGTAGCCGCGAGCCTCAATGGTGTTCGAAACTCCACCCTTGTCTGCATTGCATGGATCGAGTATCTGCAATCCGGAAAATGGCCCTACGAGTGAACATACTTTGCGGTGCTCTGCGTTAACGCCGGACTCCTATCACTAATCAGGTAACACTGTGACTAAAGATGAACTGCGCGCGGAACTAGAGCGCCAGGAACAACGTTACAAGGATGTCTACGGCGGGGAAGTCACCACCTACGCTGCGCAACCGGATCCGGAACGCAAGCCTTGGCGCAAGAAAGCCAGCATCCTCGATCAGGCCTTCAAACAAGAGCTGCAAAAGATGGAAGAGGATCTGAAGCAAGAGCATTGATCCATGGGCTCTTCGCAGACCTGTGGGAACGGACTTTTCCGCGAAGACGCATTTGCACACGCCGCCCATGCAGCGCTATCACTGCCTCTTTGTGGTCAGCCCGCTCCTACAGACTCAGCACTGGCCTGACGGGACGGACTCTCGTCCTGCGTTAGTCTGGAACGCTTTTTCATCAGGCTCGTGCGTCTTTTTATTGGTTTGAGGCGACACCGGCCAGCAGCTTGCACGTCGATCTGTATTTTTTCTGTCATAATCGCGCCCCCTTCAGACCGGGTCAGAAAACCTACATGATCGATTTATTCAGCGGGCTAGATGCTTGGGTGATTGTGAGCCTGTTGCTCGCTCTGGCGTTCGTCCTCACGTTCGAGTTCATCAACGGCTTTCATGACACCGCGAATGCGGTGGCGACAGTCATCTACACCAAAGCCATGCCGCCTCATCTGGCCGTATTCTTTTCCGGTGTGTTCAACTTTCTCGGCGTGTTGCTGGGCGGCGTCGGCGTGGCGTACGCCATCGTGCACCTGTTGCCCGTCGAACTGCTGATCAACGTCAACACCGGACATGGCCTGGCCATGGTGTTCTCGCTGCTGGCCGCCGCCATCACCTGGAACCTGGGTACGTGGTACTTCGGGATTCCAGCTTCCAGCTCCCACACCCTGATCGGATCGATCCTGGGCGTAGGCCTGGCCAACGCCCTGCTCAACGACATTCCCCTGGCCGACGGCGTCAACTGGCAGAAGGCAATCGACATCGCGGCTTCGCTCGTTTTCTCGCCACTGGCCGGTTTCCTGGTCGCGGGCCTGGTCCTGGTCGCTCTGAAGTGGTGGCGCCCGCTGTCGAAGATGCACAAGACGCCGGAACAGCGCCGCAAGCTGGACGACAAGAAACATCCGCCGTTCTGGAACCGCCTGGTGCTGGTCATCTCCGCGATGGCCGTAAGCTTCGTGCACGGCTCCAACGACGGCCAGAAAGGCATCGGCCTGATCATGCTGGTGCTGATCGGCATCGTGCCGAGCCAGTTCGTGCTGGACCTCAACAGCACCACCTACCAGATCGAGCGCACCCGCGACGCCACTCTGCACCTGAGCCAGTTCTACCAGCGCAACAATGCCACGCTGGGTGAATACCTGGCGCTGGGCAAGGCCGCCAAAGGCGACCTGCCGTCGAGCGCGGCCTGCAACCCGGACCAGACCGAGCCGACCATCAACGCCCTGCTCGACCGCCTGACCGGCGTGACCGACTACCACTCGCTGCCGTCGGAAAAGCGTATCGAGGTGCGTCGCTACCTGCTGTGCCTGGACGACACGGCACGCAAGGTCAGCAAACTGCCTAACCTGGGCGCCCGTGAAAAATCCGACCTGGAGAAGCTGCGCAAGGACCTGACCGGTACGACCGAATACGCACCGTTCTGGGTGATCCTGGCCGTTGCCCTGGCGCTGGGTATCGGCACCATGGTCGGCTGGAAGCGGGTGGTGCTGACCATCGGCGAGAAGATCGGCAAGCAGGGCATGACCTATGCCCAGGGCATGTCGGCACAGATCACCACTGCCTGTGCCATCGGTCTCGCCAACGTGTTCAGCCTGCCGGTATCCACCACCCACATCCTGTCGTCCGGCGTGGCCGGGACCATGGTGGCCAACAAGAGCGGGCTGCAAAGCGGCACTGTGCGCACCATCTTGCTGGCCTGGGTGCTGACGCTGCCGGCAACCGTCGCGCTCTCGGCCTTCCTGTTCTGGCTGGCCACCCTCGCGCTGGCCTGACCCAGCCTGCTCCGGACGGTGTACTAGCGCCGTCCGGACTTCTTCGTTCCCAACAACGACCCCATCAAGCCTCGAACCAGCTGGCGTCCCAACTGGTTGGCGGCCTGACGCATGGCGTTTTTCATCGCCTGCCCGGCGAGCCCACCGAGAAACTCCCCGGCCTTGTCGCTGAAGCTCTCTTGGGCGCCCGAAGGCTGCGAGGCCGCATCTGCGTCAGCGGGCTCGGCCACCTTGCGCGTCACCAGCCTTTCATACGCTGACTCCCGGTCGATGGCCTGGTCGTAACGGCCGCGCAATGCCGACTGCGCGATCATGCTGTCACGCTCGGCCGCATTCAGCGGGCCGATGCGCGACTGCGGCGGCGCGATCAGCACCCGTTGCACCATGGCCGGCGTGCCTTTGTCCTGCAGCGTTCCCACCAGTGCTTCGCCAATACCCAACTCGGTCAGCACACTCAACGTGTCGAAGGCCGGGTTAGGTCTGAAACCCTGCGCCACCGCCCGCAAAGATTTCTGCTCCTTGGCCGTGAAGGCCCGCAACCCATGCTGAATGCGCAGCCCAAGCTGAGCCAGCACGTCATCCGGCAAATCAGCGGGTGACTGAGTGACGAAATACACACCCACGCCCTTGGAGCGGATCAGCCGCACGACTTGTTCCAACCGATCCTGCAACGCCTTGGGGGTATCGGCGAACAACAGATGCGCTTCGTCAAAGAACAGGGCCAACAGCGGTTTGTCCGCATCGCCGCGCTCTGGCAGCTGCTCGAACAACTCGGCCAGCAGCCACAGCAGAAAGGTGGCGTAGACTTTCGGCGCCTCGTGTACCAGACGGCTGGCATCGAGCAGATGAATCTGCCCTCGGCCGTCACGGGCCGGTTGCAGCAGATCTTCCAACTGCAGCGCCGGTTCACCGAACAGCGCCTCCGCGCCCTGCTGTTCCAGACCGGCCAGCCGTCGCTGCAACGCCTGGCTGGAGGCGGACGTCATCAATGCGCTGTCCTCGCCCAGCAACTGCGGATGGTCGCGCAGATGGTTGAGCAGCGCTTTCAAGTCCTTGATGTCCAGCAGTAACAGGCCTTCCTGATCCGCCACCTTGAACGCGGCGTAGAGCGCCGCCTGTTGGCTGTCGGTCAGCTCCAGCAGGTTGCCCAGCAACAGCGGTCCCATTTCGCTCAAGGTGGTACGCAGCGGATGACCGGATTTTCCGTCGACGTCCCACAACGTCACGGGATAAGCCTGAGGCCGATGAGTCAGCCAGGGCATGCCGGCAATCCGCTCGGCAATCTTGCCCTGCGGGTTGCCCGCTGCCCCCAGCCCACACAGGTCACCCTTGATGTCGGCTGCGAATACCGTGACCCCGGCGTCACTGAACGCTTCCGCGAGACGCTGCAAGGTCACCGTCTTGCCCGTGCCGGTGGCGCCCGCAATCAACCCGTGGCGGTTGGCCAGGCGCAGCGCCTGGAAAACCGGCTGCCCGGAGAGGTCCGCACCCAGCGTCAATTCCTGAGATTCGTGCATTTCGTCACCCTTGTTCGCTGACGTCATTTACTGCCTGTTTTTCGCAGGGCTGGCGGCAAGTATTGACCAGTTTTGCGAACTGTCTTGCCGTCTGCGCCCGAATCCGACCTGCAACCCCGTGCTTGAGCCTTCGCGAGGCGGTGGTTTCACCCACAGCAACTATCCTTGTCAGAGGTCAGGAAAGGACGACCACCGACGGAGGAATGTTCTCGTGCACATTGCGGACATGACGATGTTCTACGCACCGGCCAGCGGCGGGGTACGCACTTACCTGGACGCCAAGCACCGGCGCCTGGGCAGGAATCCCGAGGTTCGCCACAGCTTGCTGATTCCCGGTGCACGCTCCAGTCACAATGACGGCGTTTACAAGGTTCCGGCTCCGGCATTGCCGTTCAGCAATGGCTACCGGTTTCCGCTGCGTGTCTCACCCTGGCGCACGGCGCTGCAAAGCCTGCAACCGGATCTGATCGAAGTGGGTGACCCTTACCTGACCGCCTGGGCCGCTCTGGATGCACGGCGGCAACTGGAAGTGCCGGTCATCGGTTTCTACCACTCCGACCTGCCGCTGCTGGTCAGCAACCGTATCGGCACCTGGATGGGCACCAGCGTCCAGGCTTATGTCAGCAAGTTGTATGGCAACTTTGACCGGGTGCTCGCGCCCAGCCAGGTGATGGTCGACAAGCTGATCGGCATGGGTGTGGACAATGTCCACGTGCAGCCGCTGGGTGTCGACCTGCAAGCCTTTCACCCGGATCACCGGGACGAACGTCTCAAACAGCAACTGGGCCTGCGCCCCGATACTCACCTGCTGATCTTTGCCGGACGCGGTTCCAGAGAGAAGAACCTGCCGATCCTGCTGCAGTGCATGAAGAAACTCGGCCCGCGCTATCACCTGCTGCTGGTGGGCTCGCACATGCCCAGCCAGGTACCCGACAACGTCTCGATCATCGGACAGTTCTGCAAGACCCCGCAGCTGGCACGCCTGCTCGCCAGCGCGGACGCATTGGTGCATGCCGGCGACCAAGAGACTTTCGGGCTGGTGATACTCGAAGCGATGGCCAGCGGCATCCCGGTGGTTGCCGTGGCGGCCGGAGCATTCACAGAGATCGTGCCCCAGGAATGCGGGCTGTTGTGCGAAGCCAATGACGCCAGGTCAATGGCCTGCGCCGTACGCCAGCTCTTTGCTCAAGACGTGCGAGACAAAGGCCGCAGCGCCCGTCGCTACGTTGAAACCCGTTGCAGTTGGGACGTAGTGGTGGCCGGACTGCTGAATCACTACCACGCGGTCCTGGGGCGTCGGCTGCCGGAACTGGCACATGGCTGAACAAACGATGCGTCGCTTGATGCTGGTCCTGCACGATGTGGCGCCCAAGACCTGGCCGGCCTACGAACCTTTTGTCGCGGCGGTCGACGCGCTGGGAAAGGTGCCCATCACCTGGCTGGTGGTGCCGGACTTTCACGGATGCGACCCTATGCGGACCGCCACTGCGTTCCAAGACCTTTTGCAGGCTCGGCTCTGGCGCGGCGATGAATTGGCACTGCACGGTTATTACCACTGCGATGACGGACCCGCACCACGGAGCCTGCGGGATTACTTCATGCGTCGCATCTATACCTGGGAAGGCGAGTTCTACACACTCACCGAACCACAGGCACTGGCCCGACTGGAGGCCGGTATCGAGCTGTTCACCCGACTGGGCTGGCCGCTGCACGGTTTTGTTGCCCCCGCCTGGCTGATGAGTGAAGGGACTCGCCGGGCCTTGCGTCAACTGCCGCTGAGCTACACCAGCGACGTGGGTCATTTCTACCGACTGCCGGACTTTTTGCCGATTCGTGCTCCGGGCATCGTGTGGAGTTCGCGCAGCGCCTGGCGACGCGGCGTGTCAACGATGTACAGCGCGATGCGGGAACACCAACTGCAAGACGCACCGGTGATCCGGCTGGGTCTGCACCCTGAAGACATGCGTCACCCGTCGTCTCGGCGTTACTGGCTGAATCTGCTCGGACGCCTGCTGGAGCAAGGACGCGACCCGGTCACCAAGATCGGCTGGTTGAGGGTTCAGCCCGCGTTTTCAGAGGCGGGGCCGGGCTGCTCGTCACTCACCGGATGCAGCTCACGCCACAGCTGCGCGGCGCCGTCGAAGTCGGTGCCCGTCTCCGGAGTCAGCTCATCGGGGTCATAACGGCTCAGGCAGCCCTCGCCAAGGGTGGGCGGTGCCTTGGAAGTGGCTTTTTCGAAGGGATCGGTCATGGCGCTTGCCTCGTCCGGTGCGGCACAGGCTCCAGCGACCGGGCATGCATCGGTACACTGGAGTTCTAGCGCCATTCAGTGAATCAGTCGAACACCACCGTCTTGTTGTCGTGCACCAGTACGCGATCTTCCAGGTGCGCACGCAGCCCGCGCGCCAGCACCATCTTTTCCACGTCACGGCCGAAACGCACCATGTTCTCGATACTGTCGCGGTGACTGACCCGCACTACGTCCTGCTCGATGATCGGGCCGGCGTCCAGCTCTTCGGTTACATAGTGGCACGTGGCGCCGATCAGCTTCACACCGCGCAACGAGGCCTGGTGGTAAGGCTTGGCACCCACGAAGGATGGCAGGAAACTGTGGTGGATATTGATGACCTGATGCGCATACTCGCGGCAAAGATCCGGGGGCAGGATCTGCATGTAGCGCGCCAGGACCACGACATCGGCCTGGTGATGCCCGACCAGACGCGACACTTCGGCGAACGCCGGTTGCTTGTCCGCCGGGTCCACCGGCACGTGGTAATAAGGAATGTTGTGCCACTCCACCATGCTGCGCAGGTCCTGGTGATTGGAAATCACGCAGGCGATGTCGCAGTCCAGTTCATCGCTGTGCCAGCGGTGCAGCAGGTCGGCCAGACAGTGGGATTCACGACTGGCCATCAATACGACGCGCTTTTTCTGAGCCGAATCGGTGATGCGCCAGTCCATCGAAAACTCTTCGGCGATGGGCGTGAACGCCTCGCGAAAGCCTTCCAGATCGAACGGCAGGGTGTCGGCACGAATCTCATGGCGCATGAAGAACCAGCCACTGAGATTGTCCGAATGGTGACTCGCTTCGGTAATCCAGCCGTTGTGGGCGGCCAGAAAGTTACTGACTTTGGCAACGATGCCAACACGGTCCGGGCAAGCAATCACCAGACGAAAAGTGCGCATTAGGGGAAACTCCAGAACTTCGCAAAGGCGCCATTCTAGCGGCTGCGCGGCAAAACTGCAGTATTCCCTTCGCCCACCGGCGGCGACGAATCCGCACATCCGTCCCGTGCGGGTTGCAGAGTGCCAGTATTCAGATGACTGAGCAGTCATCTGAACGAACTCACCGGGCAAGTACCGGTTTATAGCAACCATCTTTACCGCTCGATACAGTAGCCCGTCTAATTTCGCCGCGCTGTAGGACATGTGTATATTGGCGCACAGTTCAAATAAAACTTTTATTTCATGTTTACTTGCCGGGGACCACTGACTATTATTGCCCCACTGTAACCCTGAAACCCTTCACAACATAAGGTCTCCCTCATGTCCCTGATCAACGAATACCGTGCCACGGAAGAAGCCATCAAAGAACTGCAGGCCCGTTTGAAGAACCTGTCGCAAGACGACAAACTGCAAACCGAGCTGGAATTCGAAGGCAAATTGCGCACCCTGATGGGCGAGTATCAGAAATCCCTGCGCGACATCATTGCCCTGCTGGATCCGGACTCCAAAGTTAACAAGGCACCCCGTGGTGCCGTGAAAACTACCGGCACCAAGCGCGCGCGCAAGGTCAAGCAATACAAGAACCCGCACAACGGCGAAGTCATCGAAACCAAGGGTGGCAACCACAAGACGCTGAAAGAGTGGAAAGCCAAGTGGGGCGGCGACGAGGTTGAAAGCTGGGCCACTCTGCTGGGCTAAACCCCGGTGGCCGGGCCTGAAGGCAAGACCTTAAAGCCTGATCTAAAGAACGCCAGCTTGCTGGCGTTTTTTATTGTCAGAATTTTTACCCTTTAGCGTCATATCGTTAGTCGTTTACGAAGCACTTGCACATAATCCTGCCACTGCCGCAAGACCTCCAGCTGCGGCGGCGTTGCATTTAGTGACAACTCGACCAGGGCCTTGGTGAAACTGGCAATAGTATTCGGCGCCCCGAGTTCCGGGTTCTGCAGTCTGTCCTGACAAAAGCTGTACCAGCGCGTTCGTTCAAGATCGTTCAACGTCTCGGGAAAGTTGCGCGCGCGGTAGCGAAACAACAACTCGGGCAACCGAGGATCATCGAAAGGCCACGATTCGTTTGCCAGTTGTTCAGGTTGCGCTTCACGGACTTGCTCGCACAGCCTTCGATCACGATCACCAATAAAGCCGTCATACAACTGCTGCTCGGGATCTTCGCTGCCGGCGAATTCTTCCTTGCCGTACAGCGCCCGCAATTTATCCTGCCAAACTTGTCGACTTTCGTTCAACCGCGCAGCCCGGTGCCTGTAGCTCGCCATGTCGAGCTGCAACCGCTCCTGATCTTCACTGCGCAGCACACCCAGCGGCGCCACCACCGGACAACGATTTATATGCAGCAGTTTGAGCGGCACCGGCAGTTCACCCTCTGCCAGGGCCTCACGCCGCGTATACAAGCGCTGTTTCAAGACCTCGACGTCATGTTCCAGCAGCGGGGCATGGTCAAGGTGCAGGTCACACACGATCAGCGCATTACGGTTATGCGGATGCCAGGCCAGTGGCAACACCACGCCCAGATAATTGCGTGCTGCCGAAAAACGACCGGAAATATGCAACAGCGGTTCCAGGAGCCGGATCTGATCCTGCACTTTCTGCTTGCTGCGTAGAGCAAAAAGATAGTTATAAAGCTTGGGTTGCCGGTCACGAACCAGGCGTGCCAGGGCGATTGTGGCACGCACGTCGGAGAGCGCATCGTGGGCCTGGCCATGATCGATGCCATTGGCGGCGGTCAGGCGCTCGAGTTTGAGCGTTACCCGCCCATCCTCTTGAGGCCAGACGATCCCGTCCGGACGCAGGGCGTAGGCTGCGCGCACTACGTCGATCAAATCCCAGCGACTGTTGCCCCCCTGCCATTCACGGCCATAGGGATCGAAGAAATTGCGGTACAAACTGTAACGAGTCACTTCATCATCGAAACGCAGGGTGTTGTAGCCGGCACCGCACGTTCCCGGTGCCGCGAGTTGGGCATGCACGCGAGTCATGAAATCGGCCTCGCACAACCCTTTTTCCGCGAGGCGGTGCGGCGTGATACCGGTGATCACGCATGCCGCCGGATGCGGCAGGATGTCATCGCTGGGCTGACAGTACAGGTTGACCGGCGGCGCGATTTCGTTGAGGTCGGCATCGGTGCGAATTCCCGCCATCTGCAGCGCACGGTCGTTGCGCGGGTTGATACCGGTGGTTTCGTAGTCGTACCAGAAGATGCTGGAAGTCACAGTCTTGTCCTGAACCTAAGTCAGACAAAGTGTAGGGCCAGTCACCGGCGTATGGCTAATCGCAGCTTCGCCAGTCACCTGTAACCGTTTCTTACGAACGCCGAGGGCAACGGCAGGTTGCTTACCCCCGTTGCGGTAGCTAGCATCAGTTCTCGCCCTCAAGTACCGCCTGCCGACAATGTCCTCATCCCCCACACTGCCAAGGAATGCGACGCTGCATGTATCGCTGGATACCCGCACCCGGATCGAGACCCCGGAAGGCATCGATCTGATCCTGCGCCCCGCCGGGCTGGTGCCCCGCGCGCTGGCGTTCGCGATCGACTTCGGCATTCGTGCGCTGGCGACCGGCGTCCTCCTGCTGCTGTTCAGCCTGTTCGACAACCTGGGCCTGGGCCTGGCTGCCATCGCCATGTTCATTCTTAACTGGTGGTACATGGTGCTGTTCGAAGTCCTGAACCAGGGCCGGACACCGGGCAAACGATTCATGGGCCTGCGGGTAACCCACGACGACGGTACGCCAGTAGGCTGGGCTTGCTCCCTGACCCGCAACCTGCTGCGCTTCGTCGACATGCTGCCCTTCGGATACGGCGTCGGCGCCATCAGTTGCCTCAACCACACCGCATTCAAGCGCCTCGGCGACCTCGCTGCCGGTACGCTGGTGATCCATGACGACCTGCCGATCAAACGCCCGGTCTTGCCAGATGCCGCACCGATCATTGCGCCTGTCGTGCTTCGGCTCGAGGAACAACGCGCGATATTGAGCCTTGCGGAACGTCAGGGCGAGCTGTCCGAAGCCCGTGCGCACGAGCTGGCGGCGATTCTCGCCGATCCGCTGCGTGTCCCGCCGAACCTGGCACTCGAGCACGTCAACGGCATGGCCCGCGGCCTGCTGGGGCCAACATGAAACAGACCTTGTTCGAGGCACGTCATCAAGCGCAGTGGCAACGCTTCGGCGCCCAACTCGATGCACTGGAACGCGGCAAGTCCGCCCCCCAGACCAGCGAGACCTTCGCCGGTGACTACCGGCGCATTTGCCATCAACTGGCACTGGCGCAGGAGCGCGGCTACAGCAGCCATCTGGTCGACCCGCTTCATCAACTGGCGATGCGCGCCCATCAACAGCTCTACCGCCACCGCAACGCTCCCGGCGCCTGGCTGGCAGGTTTCGTCCTGGCAGGGTTTCCTCGGCTGGTGCGGGCCGAGTGGCGTTTCGTGCTGGCGGCGGGCCTGCTGTTTTTCATGAGCCTGATCGGTATGGGCCTGCTGGTCTACGGTTTCCCGGATCTGGTCTACAGCGTGGTCGACCCCGAACGGGTCAGTGAAATGGAGCGCATGTACGACCCGGACGTTCGCCGGATCGGCGAAGCGCTGGAGCGCGAGTCCAGTGAAGACTGGGTGATGTTCGGCTACTACATCATGAACAACGTCGGCATCGCCTTTCAGACTTACGCCTCCGGCTTGCTCCTTGGCCTGGGCAGCCTGTTCTTCCTGCTGTTCAACGGCTTGATGATGGGCGCGGTGGCTGGCCACCTGACCGGGGTCGGTTATGGCCAGACGTTCTGGTCGTTCGTCATCGGCCATGGTGCATTCGAGCTGACCGGTATCGTGCTGGCCGGCGCGGCGGGCCTCAAGCTTGGCTGGGCGCTGCTTGCGCCGGGCAGGCACACCCGCGGCGAAGCGTTGCGGATGGCCGGCAAGACCAGCGTAGAACTGGTGGGCGGCGTGATCCTGCTGCTGGTAATCGCTGCGTTCGTTGAGGCGTACTGGTCATCGATGACGTGGCCGCAACCGTCTGTCAAATATTGGGTGGGCAGCCTGCTGTGGGCGCTGGTGATCGGCTATCTGACCTTCGCGGGGCGGAGTTTCCATGCGCCTGACTGAAGCCTCGGTTGAACTGCGCCCGCGCACGCCCTGGGAAGCCATCGACCTGGGCGTACTGCTGGCGGGCAGGCACAGGCGCCTGCTGATGACCAGTTGGGCAATCGTGACGGTTCCCGTGTTCATCCTGCTCACGGCGGTCTTTCATGATCATCCTTATCTGGTCGCGCTGATTGTCTGGTGGCTAAAACCGCTGTTCGAACGGCTGCCGCTATTGATCCTGTCCCAGGCGCTGTTCGGTGCAACGCCCACATTGAAAGAGGCGCTCAAGGCCTGGCCCGCCACCTTGAAAACCCAGCTGTTGCCCAGCCTGCTCTGGCGCCGCCTGAGTTTGAGTCGCAGTTTTTTGCTGCCGGTGCAACAGCTGGAAAACCTTTCAGGTCAGCAACGCGCCTTGCGCGTGGAAGCGCTCAGCCGCAAGGACCTGCGCGCAGCCCGTTTATTGACTCTGGTGGGTTGCCATCTGGAAACCGCACTGGTGATCGGCATGGGTGTCCTGCTCTACGCGCTGATTCCGCAACAGATGGAGACCGATTGGCTCTGGGTCAGCCTGCTCGACCCGCAAGGCGAATCGAACTGGCTGGATCACCTCAACAATGTGTTTTACGCGGTGGTTCTGATCCTCTGGGAACCGATCTACGTGTCCAGCGGATTCTGCCTGTATCTCAATCGCCGCACGATTCTGGAGGCCTGGGATATCGAACTGGTGTTCAGGCGCCTGCGCCAGCGGCTGGTCGGCAGTGCCTACTCGGTGCTTATCGGGTGCTCGCTCGTCTTCGCTATGGCCGGTACGCCAGCCTTCGCCAACGCCCAAGGTTTCAGCTGCCCACTGCCGGACGCCGAGACGCTGTCTGTCGAACAGGCATCCGTGGCTCCGGACATGCCGCGCCTGACGCATCAGGCCTTGTCCAGCCAGGCCGCCCGGCAGTCGATCACCGACCTGGTGCAACAACCTCCCTTCCGTAACCCCAAACAGATTTCCGGCTGGCGCTTTCCCGATCCTGAGGACAAGGCTGCAAAGGCCGGGGGTAACCAGGGCGACCCTGCCTTTCTGAAATGGCTCGCCTGGCTTATGGGAACAGCGAACGTCGTCGCCCGCCTGTTCGAGGTTCTGCTATGGGCTGTCGCGATCGGGCTGGCGGGCCTGCTGGTCTGGCGCTACCGCACCTGGTTCGGCGCCTTCGTCAGCCGCAGGGTCCGCACCGCCGGCGCTGTGCAAGAGGCGCCCAGCCAGCTGTTCGGTTTGCAGGTCACTACCGAATCCCTGCCGGACGACATTGCCGCAAGTGTCGAAAGCCTCTGGGCCAGCCAACCGCGTGAAGCCCTGGGCCTGTTGTATCGGGCACTGCTCAACCGGCTCCTGATCGAGCACCAGCTCCCGTTGAAAAGTGCCGACACCGAAGGCGAGGTGCTGGAGCGCATCGCTGGGCTGAATCATCCATCACTCGACCAGTTCAGTCGCACCCTCACCCACCACTGGCAGAACCTCGCCTATGGCCATCGTCTACCACCCGCCGCCTTGCAGGCAGAACTGTGTGACGGCTGGCGGCGGCTGTTCGGCGACGGAGCGCTGCGATGACCCGGCGCCGGCATTTCATGATCGGCCTGACGATCGCCTTGGTCGTGGCGTTGCTGGGCGTCTGGCTGTTCAAGCATCTGGAACCTTACCAGGAGACGGTGGATCAAGGCCCGTCTCCCGAGGCCCTGGCCAATCCTTATCTGGCGGCAGAGTATTTCCTGCGCCAACGCTCGCTTCCGGTGAATGTGGCCGATAGCCTCGCCAGCCTTCCCGATCCGCAGCAGCAGCGACAATCACTCCTGCTGCTCGACAGCCGCGAGAACATGACGCCCCGCCAGGTAGATGAGCTTCTCGATTGGGCCAGCGCTGGCGGGCATCTGCTGTTCGTCGCCGAGCGACTGTGGGATGCGAAACGTGGTCGCAGCGGCGACCTGTTGCTGGACAAAACCGGAATCCGCCAGTACCTCAGCAAGGATATAAAGGAGCAGGAACGCCAGCAGGACACTGCCCGTTCGGGATTGCCGATCCCTCTCGCCGCCCCGGCACAACAACCGCCGCGGATGCCGTGGCCCGAACTGACCCGCCTGTATCTGGAGAACGAAGACGCCCCGGCCTACATGAGCTTCAACACTGCGTACCACCTGGAAGACCCGAACGACAGCGCGCAGTCCTGGGCCAACAGTGCCGGAGCTACGCACCTGTTGCAGATGAGCCATGGAGAGGGCCTGATCACCGTGCTCAGCGATGCGGAGCTCTGGAAAACCCGTGCCATTACGCGTTACGACAACGCATGGTTGCTGTGGTACCTGACTCAGGACAGTGCGGTCACGCTGGTTGTGCAATCCGCACACGACACTCTGCTGACCCTGCTCCTGCGCCATTTTCCAGCAGCGCTGGTGGCGCTGGCGTTGTTGCTCGGCATGACGCTGTGGCACTTCGGCCAGCGGGAAGGTCCCTTGCAGCTGCCTGCACCCAAGGCTCGCCGTCAGTTGATTGAACATGTCCGCGCCTGTGCCGACTTTCTGTCCCGGCGCAGCGGCCAGCAGGTCCTGCTCAGGAACCTGCAGCACGACATCCTGCGCCGTGCCCGCCAACGTCACCCCGGCTTTGAGCAACTGGCGGTCGCCGAGCAATGGCAGGTCCTGGCACGCCTGACCCGGCAACCCACCAGCGCCATCAGCGACGCCTTGCGCCCAAGGCCCACGCAGCGCTTTTCCAGGGCCGACTTCACCCGTCAGGTAGCCCGCCTGCAAAACCTCAGGAATGCCCTATGAGTGATCCAACGACCGATCCGCAAAGCACTGGCTCCCCAACCGATACGGCCACCGTCGAAGCGCCGGCCACGAACCCGACTCAGCAACGCCAGCGTGCCAGCCAGCTCGCCCAGGCGCTGCGCAACGAATTGCAAAAAGCCCTGATCGGCCAGGACACGGTGATCGATGACGTGCTGACGGCCCTGATCGCAGGCGGCCATGTGTTGCTGGAGGGCGTACCCGGGCTGGGCAAGACATTGCTGGTACGGGCGCTGGCTCGCTGCTTCGGCGGCGAGTTCGCCCGCATCCAGTTCACTCCGGACCTGATGCCCAGTGATGTCACCGGCCATGCGGTCTACGACATGCAGACCGAGCAGTTCAAGCTGCGCAAGGGGCCGCTGTTCACCAACCTGCTGCTGGCTGATGAGATCAACCGTGCGCCTGCCAAGACCCAGGCCGCACTGCTGGAAGCCATGCAGGAACGACAAGTCACCCTCGAAGGTCGGGCGCTGCCTATCGCCCAGCCGTTCATGGTGCTCGCCACCCAGAACCCCATAGAACAGGAAGGCACCTACCCTCTGCCCGAGGCGGAACTGGACCGCTTCATGCTCAAGGTGCTGATGGATTATCCCGACGCGCAACAGGAGCTGAGCATGGTGCGTCAGGTCACACGCTCGACCCGCGCCGACATGCTCGACGTGCAGCCGCTGCGCGTCATCATGCAGGCGCGGGATGTCCAGGCCCTGCAGCGCATTGCCAGCGACCTGCCCATCGACGAACAGGTACTCGATTATGCCGTGCGTCTGGCACGCAGCACCCGAACCTGGCCGGGCCTGAGCCTGGGCGCCGGCCCTCGGGCATCCATCGCCCTGGTTCGCGGCGGGCGGGCGCGGGCATTACTGCGCGGCGCCGAGTTCGTCATTCCCGATGACATCAAGAGCTGCGCGCTGGCCGTGTTGCGCCATCGAGTCAGGCTCGCGCCGGAACTGGACATCGAAGGGCTTTCGGTCGACCAGGTGCTCAAGCAATTGCTGGATCAGGTCCCGGCGCCGCGCTTATGAGGCAGGCATTCAAGCCCACCGGGCTCCTGCTGCGCGGGCTGGGCGGCATGGCGGCCGTCGCGTTGCTGCTCGATACGCTTAAGGTGCTGGGTGTGGCGGTGCCGACGGCACTGGACAATCTGTTCTGGGGAGCACTTCTGGCACTGGCCGGCGTGGCGTTGATCGACGCAATCCGTTTGGGTTATCGGCCCTCCCCCCGGATAAACCGCCATCTCCCAGGCAACATGGCCCTGGGGCGCTGGAGCGAAGTGAGGCTGGACGTGGAGCACGACTCCCCTGACGCGGTGACCATTCGCCTGTTCGACCACCCGCCACCGGGGCTTGAGACTGAAAACCTGCCCCAGTCGGTGTCCCTCGCATCAGGCGAAACCGCACAGCTGGGCTATCGCGTGCGACCGGTGCGGCGCGGCCCGCTGCAGCTCGAGCAGTGTGAAGTCCATCTGCCCAGCCCGCTGCGCCTGTGGACATCCCGACGCTGTCTGCCGCTGCCTGGCACGACGCGGGTCTACCCGGACTTCGCGCGGGTCTACGGTGGTCAACTGCTGGCCGTGGACAATCTTCTCGGGCAGATCGGCATCCGCCAGTATCAGCGGCGCGGGCTGGGCCTTGAATTCAATCAGTTGCGGGAGTTTCGCGAAGGCGACAGCCTGCGTCAGATCGACTGGAAGGCCACCGCCCGTCAACGCACGCCCATCGCCCGGGAGTATCAGGACGAACGCGACCAGCAGATCGTGTTTCTGCTCGACTGCGGGCGGCGGATGCGCAGCCAGGATGGCGACCTCTCACACTTCGACCATGCGCTCAATGCGTGCCTGCTGTTGAGCTACGTTGCATTGCGCCAGGGAGATGCGGTCGGGCTGTCGACCTTTGCCGCCG
Organism: Pseudomonas sp. v388; assembly: GCF_003935425.1. Lineage (GTDB taxonomy): Bacteria > Pseudomonadota > Gammaproteobacteria > Pseudomonadales > Pseudomonadaceae > Aquipseudomonas. Next base: position 27,818 of record NZ_RHQN01000005.1, on the reverse strand, counting down.
ATCAGGACCGCTACCTCGCGCCGGTCAAGGGCCAGGGCCAGTTGCATCAACTACTCAATACGGTTTACGACCTGCAGACCACTCGGCGACCGGCGGACTACGCCAACGCCGTACGTCAGGTACTGGCGCGTCAGAAGAAACGGGCGCTGGTGGTGTTGGTGACCAATCTGCGGGATGAAGAGGACGAGGAGCTGTTCAACGCCATGAAGCAGCTTGGCCGTCAGCATCGGGTACTGATCGCCAGCCTGCGCGAAGAAATACTGGACGAAGTGCGCCAAGGCGCCGTGCAAACCTACGATGACGCCATGACCTACTGCGGCACGCTTGAACTGCTCAACGCCCGAGCAGGACTGCACGAACGCCTCATGGCCCAGGGCGTGCCAGTGCTGGACACCCGTCCTGGCGGACTGGGCGTCAAGCTTGTCACTCGTTACCTGAGCTGGAAAAAGGCAGGCGCCTTGTGAAGGCTGCCTGCCGATCATCACATCAAGCCGAAGCTTCCAGCGGATAGAAGCTGAAGTAACGACGCAGCATGTGGATGAAGTCGAGATAGTCATCCGGCGCATCGATCAGCAGGAAACCGGAGTCGTAGCTGCCCGGCGTTTCATCTTCCTTGCACCACATGCAGGTTGCCTGGACGTCGATAAATTTCTGACCGCCGTTATTAGGGACTTTCAAGCGAAGCTCGAACTTTGCGCCCGTTAACATGGGCAAATCGCTGATAACCATCATGCCGTTTTCCGACACATTCCCCAGACAACCCACCGACCTGTCGGTCAGGCGGTTGAACACCTGAAGATAATCCTGCAATTGATGACGTTCGATTCTTCGTTCTTTGAGCATGGTGACCGCCTTCCGATGACCCATGAGCATGGTCAAGCAAACATGATGAGTTTGCAGCAGCCTTACTGCGCTTCCTGCTGCCGGACATCCTAACGCACAAACGTCCTGGGTTTGCGCCGCCCTTGACAGTCAGCCTAGCTCAAAAATTTCTATCATCCACCCGAAAACGCTACCAGTCATCCAATCGGGTGTAATCATCGTGAAGCAGGAAATGCCTTGGCCGGCTGGGCCTTGGGCAGGTGCCCCAGCTGCGCGAGCGTATCCAGGCGGGCACGGGCGCGGTAGGCGTATTCGCTGTCAGGGTAGTGAGTCATCAGGTACTGATAAGTTTGTGCAGCATCCACGTACAGCTTTTGTCTCTCCAGGCACTGCCCGCGCAACATCGAGACTTCCGGCTGGACGTAACGGCGCGAACGGCTCTGACGCTCCACTTTGGATAGATCGAGCATCACCCGTTCGCAATCGCCCTGCTCGTAGGCAAGATAGGCGTGGTCCAGATTGGAATTCATGGACCAGCGGGTGCACCCGCCGATTGCGGCGAGCATTACAGCAATCATTAAAATACGCATGGGAGTCTCCTGTCCTTTGCCCTGTATCGACCCGAGCACGGTTTTCTTCACCCGAGTTTGCACGCCAGCCGTCAGCCGAACGCCCTGCCGATCGGTAGCGCTGTAGTGCAAAGGAACAATGACTAAAAGCACAGACAGGAGTAGCCTCTCGCTGCGCTTCAATTAAGGAGTTTGTGCATGACCGTTCGCCGCACCAAAATCGTCGCCACACTTGGCCCTGCCAGTAATTCGCCAGAAGTCATCGAACAGCTGATCCTGTCGGGTCTGGACGTCGCTCGTTTGAACTTCTCCCACGGTACCCCTGACGAGCACAAGGCTCGTGCCAGGCTGATCCGCGAGATCGCCGCCAGACATGGCCGTTTCGTCGCCTTGCTGGGCGACCTCCAGGGACCGAAGATCCGGATCGCGAAGTTCACCAACAAGCGAATCGAATTGAAAGTCGGTGACAAGTTCACCTTCTCAACCGCGCATCCGCTCACTGACGGCAACCAGGAAATCGTGGGCATCGATTACCCCGATCTGGTCAAGGATTGCGGCGTGGGCGACGAGCTGTTGCTCGACGACGGTCGTGTGGTCATGCGCGTCGACACCCAGACCGCGCAAGAGCTGCACTGCACCGTTCTGATCGGTGGTCCGCTGTCGGATCACAAAGGCATCAACCGTCGCGGCGGCGGTCTCACTGCTCCGGCGCTGACCGAAAAAGACAAGCTGGACATCAAACTGGCTGCCGAGATGGAACTGGACTACCTGGCCGTTTCCTTCCCGCGCGATGCCGCTGATATGGAATATGCGCGCCAGTTGCGCGATGAATCGGGCGGCACTGCCTGGCTGGTCGCCAAGATCGAACGTGCCGAAGCCGTTGCCAACGATGAAGTGCTCGACGCCCTGATCCGTGCCAGCGATGCAGTCATGGTTGCCCGTGGCGACCTGGGCGTGGAGATCGGCGACGCCGAGCTGGTGGGCATCCAGAAGAAAATCATCCTGCACGCACGTCGCCACAACAAGGCGGTAATCGTTGCCACGCAGATGATGGAATCGATGATCTCCAGCCCGATGCCGACCCGCGCCGAAGTATCCGACGTGGCCAACGCCGTGCTGGACTACACCGACGCCGTGATGCTCTCGGCTGAAAGTGCCGCCGGTTCGTACCCGATCGAAGCCGTGCAGGCCATGGCGCGGATCTGCCTGGGCGCCGAACGGCACCCGACCGGCAAGACCTCCAGCCACCGCATCGGCCACTCGTTCACCCGTTGTGACGAAAGCATCGCCCTGGCAGCCATGTACACGGCTAACCACTTCCCGGGTGTGAAGGCGATCATTGCGTTGACCGAAAGCGGTTATACCCCGCTGATCATGTCGCGCATCCGCTCCTCGGTGCCGATCTACGCGTTTTCCCCGCACCGCGAAACCCAGGCACGTGCCGCCATGTTCCGTGGCGTCTACACCGTGCCGTTCGACCCGGCAGCCCTGCCGCCAGGTCAGGTCAGCCAGGCAGCGGTGGACGAGCTGCTCAAGCGCGGCCTGGTCGAGCAAGGCGATTGGGTCATCCTCACCAAAGGTGACAGCTACCACACCATCGGTGGCACCAACGGCATGAAGATCCTGCACGTTGGCGACCCGTTGGTCTAAGCGCCAGCCTCGCAAGACCCAAAAGCCCCGGTTCGAAAGAGCCGGGGCTTTTTCATGTTCGCGCGAAACAGTGAGAGTAGGAGCGGACTCGTCCGCAAAGAGGCCGGTATACACGAAACACGTTTATCGGCCGAAAACAGGTTTTCGCGGATCAGCGGAACGCCGCCCGGTCCGCTTCCACGGTCGGTGCATCAAGCGCGGTCGAGAAACACATCCGCCAACAACTGATTACGCGGCAGGCCCGATAGATATAAACGCTTGGCGAACATTTCGACACTCGTAGGGCTGCCGCACGCCAGCGCCATGGCCCTGCGCGACAACAAGCGCAGGGCGTCCAGAGCTGCCGGCAGTTGCTCAGGCGTGATGAGTCGTACCTCCAAACCGGGATGTTCGGCGGCCAGTACGTTCAGCTGGCCAGCCAGATAATGTTCAGCAACATCTTGAGCCAGATGCACAAGATGAACAGGGCCTTGATGTTCCTGCCGCAACGCTTCGCGCAATACGCCCCATAGCGGCCCCAGTCCGGTGCCGGCCGCCAGCAGCAAAAGCGGCCGCTCCTGCCACTCCGGATCGTATCGCAGTGCTCCGCCGCGCAGTTCACCCAACCGGATCGAATCGCCAACCTGCAACTGCCGCGCAACATCGCTGAACGCGCCAGGACGGCGGCAATCGAGGTGAAACTCTAGGAACGGGTCTTCGTCCGGCAAGCTTGCCAGCGAATACGGCCGCGCAACGCCGCTGTCGGTCCACAACACCAGATGCTGGCCGGCGCGATAACGCAATGGCCGTTCAGGCTCAAGACGCAGGCGCAGCACCTCAGGACTGAGCCAGTCGCAACCCACAACCTGAGCGGGCAAGCCATCACGCTTCGCATCGAAGACTTCGACCGTCAGGTCTTCAACCACCTGACACTGGCATGCCAGACGCCAACCCTGGCGGCGTTTGTCAACGGCCAGCGCGTCAGGTTGAGCGTCGGCAGGTTCGCCCTTCACGCAACGAACCAGACACGCATGGCAACTGCCCGCCCGACAGCTGTAAGGAACGGCAAAGCCCGCCTGGTTCAGGGCGTCCAGCAGGTTGCTGGACACAGGCACAGGCCAGTGCCGGCCGCCGACATGTAATTCAGGCATCGGAAAGTTCCAGGCCAGGCGCAGAAAATATGCGCGATTGTACAGGTTGGCCGATTGACCGGGTTATACTGCCGCGCCTTTTTGCGCCCGCTTCGGCTTCCTGAACACGCAGGTTTGTGCCGCGATTCAGTCGCTTGCCGATAGCGTAATTGAATGTTCCCGTCCCTACAGAGGAGCGCGCCGCATGACCGTGATCAAGCAAGACGACCTGATTCAGAGCGTTGCCGACGCACTGCAATTCATTTCCTACTATCACCCCGTGGACTTCATCCAGGCGATGCACGAGGCTTATCTGCGTGAAGAATCGCCGGCGGCTCGCGATTCCATCGCCCAGATCCTGATCAACTCGCGCATGTGCGCGACCGGTCATCGCCCCATCTGCCAGGACACCGGTATCGTTACCGTGTTCGTGCGCGTCGGTATGGATGTACGTTGGGACGGCGCCACCATGGGCCTGGACGACATGATCAACGAAGGCGTGCGTCGCGCCTACAACCTGCCGGAAAACGTCCTGCGCGCTTCGATCCTGGCCGACCCGGCGGGCGCTCGCAAGAACACCAAGGACAACACGCCTGCGGTCATTCACTACTCCATCGTGCCGGGTAATACCGTCGAAGTGGACGTGGCGGCCAAGGGCGGCGGTTCGGAAAACAAGTCCAAGATGGCGATGCTCAACCCGTCCGACTCCATCGTCGACTGGGTTCTGAAAACCGTTCCGACCATGGGCGCCGGCTGGTGCCCGCCAGGGATGCTGGGCATCGGTATCGGCGGCACGGCAGAAAAAGCCGCGGTCATGGCCAAGGAAGTGTTGATGGAGTCCATCGACATTCACGAGCTCAAGGCCCGTGGCCCGCAGAACCGCATTGAAGAAATGCGCCTGGAGCTGTTCGAGAAGGTCAACCAGCTGGGCATCGGCGCCCAGGGCCTTGGCGGCCTGACTACCGTGCTCGACGTCAAGATCATGGATTACCCGACCCACGCCGCGTCGTTGCCGGTGTGCATGATCCCCAACTGCGCCGCCACCCGTCACGCTCACTTCGTACTCGACGGCTCCGGCCCGGCCTCGCTGGAAGCGCCATCGCTGGACGCCTACCCGGAAATCGTCTGGGAAGCCGGGCCGTCTGCTCGTCGCGTCGACCTCGACACCCTGACGCCGGAAGACGTACAGAGCTGGAAACCGGGCGAAACCGTGCTGCTCAACGGCAAGATGCTGACCGGTCGCGATGCCGCGCACAAGCGCATGGTCGAAATGCTGAACAAGGGCGAAACGCTGCCGGTGGACCTCAAGGGCCGCTTCATTTATTACGTCGGCCCGGTTGATCCGGTGCGCGAAGAAGTGGTTGGCCCGGCCGGCCCGACGACCGCCACGCGGATGGACAAGTTTACCCGGCAGATCCTCGACCAGACCGGCCTGCTGGGCATGATCGGCAAGTCCGAGCGCGGCCCCACCGCTATCGAAGCGATCAAGGACCACAAGGCCGTATACCTGATGGCCGTCGGCGGCGCGGCTTATCTGGTTGCCCAGGCGATCAAGAAATCCAAGGTCGTGGCCTTTGCTGAACTGGGCATGGAGGCGATCTACGAGTTCGAGGTCAAGGACATGCCGGTCACCGTTGCGGTCGATGCCAACGGTGAGTCGGTCCACATCACCGGCCCGGCGATCTGGCAGAAGAAGATCAGCGACAGTCTGGCGGTGGAAGTGCAGTAAACCTCTCCCTGGCGACGATAAAGAGCCTGGCTTTCGAGCCGGGCTTTTTTATGCGCCGCTGTCGCAGCGGGCACAAGTCACCACTAATACGCGGGAAGACGCTTGCTCGCACAACGTGATCCTGCGATGTGTTTCTATCAGGCCTTAGTAAGTCAGCCTTTATGACCAAGTGTCATAGGCCTATGGAGTTCGCCAAGCCTCTGTATTGAAAGAAGACTTCTCTTGTTTCAATCTTCACTGTCATTTCTGTCAGATGACAAAAATCCCCCCGTGAAAAATGCTGTCAGTCATCCCTGCAGGAGCACTGACATGACCGACCAGCCTTTTTCCTTGTTGAGAAATCTTGCCAAGAGCGAGCCATCTTCCGCCGAGCGCACGGACGGCAAACTGACGTTTGTCGATGCCCTGCAAGAGATGGGGATTACCTCGGTGTTCGACATCGTGCGCCGCGCCAAGCCTGCGTTTGTGCGTGAACTTGCCCGGTTGAGCGATGCCAACGGTGCGCTGGCATACGAAAACGCCCGTTGTTATGCCACCCAGATCGTGCGGCTGTATCGCAACCAACTGGTGTCATCCGGACGCACGCAAACCATTACCAGGCGTACCGGTGTCCGCTCGCTGGTAGACATCGGCCCCAGCTTCCCCAACCTGTTCAAGGAGAACTGGGACCTGTTTTGCAAGGTCGGTGCGATTGAGGCCAAGGACTCACCGGCGGCGTATCTCACCTCCCTGTACAGATTCGCCCTGGAAGAACTGGAAAACAGCACTCCGGAAACGAACCGTATCAGACTCGATGACCGTCGCCCGGATCTGAAAGATCTGTTGATCGACCAGCAAAACACCTTCACTCCGGTGCCTACGCTACAGATCGTCAACCAGGTGCTGACCAAAGCCATCGATGCCTATGTCGACACCGTCGAGGGAGACAAGGACAAGACCATTTATCAATTGGTGGCAGAAAAGAAACATCCCTTTCTGTTCCCGTACAACTTTCACCATCAACAGATCACCCTGGGCCTTGGGGGTAAGAAGCCGAGGCTGGGCGAGCTGAGTTACCGTGTCAGCCTTGAGGTTCCTGCCACTACGGCGGGAACCAGCGCCTATGGAGCACTGCAACACAACAGCGCCATTGCCCAGGTGATGATGAGCGGGTTCAGCCCCGAGCAGCAGGCCATCGTGCTGGCCCCTGCCCTGCCACTGGAACCGCCGCCAGCCAAAACCGTAGACGACGTGCAGGATGATCAGGAAGACCTGCTGACCATCACCCGTTTTTTCAAAACCCATTACGGTGTCAGCTATATCCAGGGGGCGGCCAACGCTCTGGATTCGCTCAAGGTGTTCATCGAGAAAACCGGCCTGAACAGTAATGAGGTCGAAGCCGTACTGGCTGTGCACAACCATGCCCCCTATGGATCACCCAATGTCCTGTCGGCAGGGCACAACGCCATCGAACCTCAGGCAAGCGCTGTCAAATACGGTGCCTGTTATGTCAACGGTCCGTCTGATCAGCAACCGCTGGGTTTGAGCAGAGACGACAAGGGCAACGCACGACTGATCAACACCAGCGTGGACCGCTTCGACCGCCTGCAACGCATGATCCGCCTGCAACGCTGGATGGACATTCCCTTTTCAGAACTGGATACGCTGATCATGGCGGTGATTCGGTCGGAGGGGGCCGAAAATACTGCTGCCATACTGACGCAAAACGTCTTGCGGGCCCTTGGTACCTATCGTTACCTGCGCAGCCGCTACACCCTCGAGCCAGAAGAGTTTGCCGCGTTCCTCCATGGACTGAGCGCTTATGCCAATGACGGACATTTGCCGATGTTCGACAAGGTCTTCAATAACCCGTCGTTGTTCGACACGCCCCTGGTGCTCAATGGCTCAAGGTTTTATCTCAACAGTACAGATAGCAATAACAACAGAACGCTTGCCCAGATATGCGCTGGTCTGCAATTACCCCTGACTCAGGACGATCTGTGGCCAATAGCGATGGATACTCGCGAGCTTATCGGTGCTGCTCCGCAAGATCTTATACGCAATTCCAGCATGATCTCTTCAATGTACCGCCAGACCCGCATCGCCTCGGTGTTCGGGCTGGCAGCCAAGGACAGTCGAGCGCTGGTTGACCTGCTGGGCGGTGAGTCGTACCGGAAAAAAGTCGTGACCGGCAAGCTACGCGCAGCGGCTGACGATACAAACGTGGAACCTGACATTCTCGATATTCTGATGCAACTGGACTGGGCCGTGACCTGGCTCAAGGACACCGGGCGCGATGTAGCGACCCTGCGCCGTCAACTGGGCATCGACAGTACGCAAGCGGCCATACCGCAGAGCCTGATCGATCAACTCAACCAGTTGGCTACAGAAACCCGTGATGCCGCATTGACTGCTGCAAAGCTTGATCTGCTGAACCTGCCTGCCAAGGACAATGCCGGCACGGCCATTGATTGGTCAGGCAACGTATTGAAAACATTGATTGACGCAAGCGGACTGGTCATGGCCCAGGCATTGAGTCTGCTTGACGACCAGACGTTGGTCATTGCCGCTGCGCTGGAAGCGAAACTAAAGCCCATCAACCTGGAAGAGTCAGAAAAAGCCGAGGTGACCACGCGGTTGCTTGAGTTCATTCTCAAGGGCTATTTCGTCCAGCACCGCCTGATGGAAGGCTTGCTGCAAACCAACGCTGGCCTGCCGCTGGACCGCAGCGAAACCGTCATGCGCTGGGCAGGCAGCAGCGCCGACACGTTTCTGGGTCCGTTGTTGAGCGCCACCGCTGACGCGCCATTGAGCCTGCCATTGAGTGCGCCCGGCCTGGCGGTGATCGACGCCCTCATGACCTTGGTGCGCTACGCAGAGGCCAATCAACAACTGGGGCTAAGCGCTCAGGCGTTGCGTACTTTTCTGGTTTATCCCCAATGGCTGCACGCCACTCTCAAGACACCACTGGAGCTGTCGCTCACAAGCTTCTATCTGCTGGATCGCTATCGTGACTGGCGCGATAGCGGTGGCCACCCTGAAACAGCGCTGCTCGGTTATTTAAGTCGAGCCAATGGTCTGGAAACAGCCAGGGCGAGCGAGCTGGCGCAACTGTGCGCCAACCTCCTGGCTGCGCTCTCTGGCTGGAGCGCTTCCGAGGTTCTGACTGCCAGTGCGTTCCTGACCGCTCATGGAGGTATTGCCATCTCCATGCACGAAGTGGACTGGATCAACCGGATGCACAGCACCAATGCGCTGACCGGGCTGGCAGCCAACCAGATTCTCAACGCCACGAACCTCACTTCTGATAGCGAACCTGAACTCTGGAAAAACGTCGGCATAGCCGTCATGGCGGCCAACCGCTGAACACTGAACGAATGGATTTCTATCAATTGCCAGGGAAGCTACACATTATGTCTCGCTCCATTGAAAGCCAGCTCAACGAATCCTTTCGGGATGCACTGGTGACTTATTACCTCGGCGAAGTAGTCCCCAACTCTCCATTACTGAGGCGTCTGGGGCTGGACCAGCGTCTGAAAACGGCCAACGATCTGTATGAGTTTTTCCTGATCGACAATCAGGTGATCAACGAAGTCGAAACCAGTTACGTCGCCTCGGCCATCGGCAGTGTTCAGCAATTCATCAACGGGGCGCTGATGGGTATGGAGCCCGGTTATGACCTGCTGCAACCCACCGAAGCAAACTTTGTCGAGTGGCGCGAGCGCAGCAGTCAGTACCCGATCTGGGCCGCCAACATGCAGTTGGCGCTCTACCCGGAAACCTTCATTTCCCCGGCACTGCGGATGAAGAAATCCGGTTACTTTGAAAATCTGGAAAACGATATCAACCAGAACAAGATCAGTATCGATACCACTCAAGAGGCCGTGAAGTCCTACCTGGCCAGTTTCGAGGAAGTGGCGAACCTGACCGTTATCAACGGCTATATCGACACTGAGCGGTTTGCTGAGGGCAAGTATTACTTTATTGGCAAGTCTCGCGCCGAGAATATCTATTACTGGCGCACCGTCGATATGAACGAGCGGGCCTACAAGGAAGGCACTGAAGGCCCCAAGCACGACTACCCGACGCCGGGTGCATGGTCGGACTGGAAGCGGGCAGAAATCGGGGTCAACGCCAATACGATTGAGCGCACGCTGCGGCCGGTGTTTTTCAACAACCGGCTGTTCGTGACCTGGGTGGATATGATCCCTGTCTCCGAAGAGATTGACGTTTCTCTGCCCACAGGCAGTATCAAGCCCAACCCCGATGGCAGCATCCCCATTACCCCGGCCCCGCCACCGACCTCCACGCCCAAGGTGCGTCTGCTCTTCAATGTCTCGTACAAGAAATATGACGACTCCTGGAGCGCACCGCTGATTTACATGGATGTCACGTCGCTCAAAACTTTTACCTTTGCAGACAAACCGGTCAACCTTGAAACCGATCTAAACAGCATCGCCGTGTTTGACGTTTCTGCTTCACCGGAATCGCTGTTTATCGCCCTCTATGCAGGGGAAAAACTGGTCAGTGGCGATACGGACGGCTCTACTTCGGATTATGCCCTGCTGCACACCGCGTTTATTGACAAGAACTTCAATAAGGAACGATCGTTCCCCAAAGAGGGTTATGTAAAAGAAAATTACAATGGCGCAGATGCCGAGCCTAATGAAAGCCGCATTCGTAAAACCTGCTGGGCGCTGGCACTCAAAAACAAAGGAAACTTTCAGTTCACCTGGAGTGTTCACATTGGCTTAAAGCCCATTATTACCAAACCAGCACTTCCCGGGTCTGCCGACTGGGACTACAACGGTTGGCAGTCCAGGATACGGGCGATGGAAGATCCGGCTATCCAACAGCCTACCCTTGACCACGCCAGCTCTACGATACGCTTAACATCCGATATCAATGCCGACATCATCCCGGAAAGCGGTGATAGTGATCCTGAACCTATGATCATTGATATAACCTTTCACTACAGAGGCACCCCCCACACCAACTTACATTTGATAGTCGGTAAAAAAGAAGGCTTTTACAACAAACTACTATCAGGCTCACTCATTAGTTTTCTGCCTACAGACGCAATACCTAGTCTTTTATCCGTTCAGTGCTCCGCTTATATAAGTCACGACATCCGCCTACCTATAGAACTAATCGACTTCATAAGAAACCCAAACCACCTACCCTACGTATTCGGTGCGGATTCAAATACGATCGACGCGACAGACGGCTATATAAACCATTTCCTTACCCGGCTAGTCAGGCATGAGACCCTTTATGACGTAGACGATATCAAGGCAGGGCTTGTTATGATGGAACTACTCATCCCCTTCCAATGCAGCGTCACTATTGAAGCGTCTAATACAAACCCTGAAATTACGCTCCACCAGTACATGAGCCACCCTCAAAACATGGCCCTGCCTTATGGCCCTCAAAAAATCATCACTAAAACTCAAGACCATGAAAACTTGTTCACGCCCACCCCGCAATCCATAATGATCCCCTTTAATAAAGCAACCCTACTGCCAACATTACCCGCCACTTTTATGGAGGGTTCAAAAAAGTTCTACATTACCCACGGCGTCGGGATTAACACTAAAAAAGACCAGGAATGGATTGGCTCCGCCATCAAATCCACCGAAATAGAACTCACTTGGGAGTCCGAAGGCGGCGTCGACCCCATCGCCCCCAAAATCAACAAACGCACCGACCCATTGCTGGGCATTGCCGAATACATCGACTTCTCCGACTCAAGCATCAAATTCAGCGACGGCTCGACCAGCGACAAGCGCGACCCGATCCGCATGAACACCCTGTTTGCCCGCGAGCTGATCAACAAGGCCAATATCGCCCTGGAAGCGCTGTTGTCCTGGGGAACGCAACAGCTACCGGAACCGGCGATTGGCGAAGAAACCGAACCCAGCAAGATGGACTTCAAAGGGGCCAACGGCCTGTACTTCTGGGAGTTGTTCCTGCATCTGCCGTTCATGATTTCCTACCGCCTGAACCTGGAGCAGCGCTTCAACGAAGCCGAATTCTGGCTGGGGTTCATCTTCGAGCCGGGGCGCAAGGAAAACGCCAGTACCGGCGCGCCCGATTACTGGAACGTAAGGCCACTGACCGAGCTGCCGGACCCCGACTACTTCATGCGCGCGCCCATCGACCCCGACGGCATCGCCGCCAGCGACCCGGTCCGTTATCAGAAGGCCGTGTATTTCCACTACATCAAGAACCTCGTCGACCGTGGCGACATGGCCTATCGGCAAGTGACCCCCGACAGCCTCGGCGAAGCCAAGCTGTGGTACGTGCGCATCCTCGACCTGCTCGGCCCGCGCCCCGATGCCGTGATCACCAGCCAGTGGACACCGATCAAACTGGCGGATCTGACCGGAGCCAGTAACCCTGGCCTGCGCGCGTTCGAGACGCAACTGATCCAACAGGAGCAGCAGGTACGCGCCAGCGCGGCGGCCAATGAAGGCAAGGCAGTGATCAGTTTCACTCAGCCGTCGTTGCGCCTGAGTACTTTCGGCAGTGACCCGACACTGGTGGAGGAAGACAACGGCCACTTCATCGTGCCCATGAACGCCGAGCTGACCAAGTACTGGGACATGGTCGAGTCGCGTCTGTACAACCTGCGCCATAACCTGACTCTGGATGGCAAACCCTTGTCGCTGCCGCTGTTTGCCGCGCCACTGGACCCTCGCGCCCTGCTCGCCGCCTACGCCAATGGGGCGACCGAAGGCGGCGCGGGCAGCCTGCTGGCCCAGGAAACACCGCACTACCGCTATGCGGTGATGTTCACTCGGGCGAGTGCCGCAGTGGATAACCTGATCCAGTTCGGCAATACCCTGCTGTCGATCATCGAGCGCAAGGAACAGGGGCAACTGATGGAGTTGCAACAGCAGCAGGTGTGGGAATACGCGCAGTTCGCCATCGATTTGCAACTGGAGGCTCAAAAGGTCGAAATCGAAGCGCGCAAGGCGCTGGAAGCCAGCAAAGCGATAGCCGATGCCCGGGCCAGTTTCTACAGCAGGCTGGCGGAGGAGAATGTCACAGGGACAGAGATCACTGCAGCTGCAGCCCATATGAGTGCCAAGGTGTTCACCGGTGTAGCGGCCATCTCGTCATCTGCCGCCGCAGCGATGAAAGTAACTCCCAACCACGCTGGCGCTCATGCAGGCCTGATTGGCGGGATGGCCGTTGGAGTAGCAGCAGGCGGTGCTGCAGGGGGGTTTGAAATTGAGGGTATCCCCGAGATGGTCGCCATCGGCGCGCAAGCTATCGCCACACTCGAAGACAGTGTCGGCGATGCTCTGGAAAAGGTGGAAATATTACGCCGCCGCCAGCAGGAGTGGATCAATGCATGCGAACAGGCCCAGCTGGAATCCGAACAGATCGTGGCGCAACTGGCCGTGCATGACGCCCAGACTCGCGTCACCGCCTTGCAACTGCGTCAGGCTCAGGAAGCCAGGCAACAGGCCGAGGTCGTTTATGCATTTCTTAACAAACGCTTTACCAACAGCCAGCTTTACCAATGGCTCAACGGCCAGTTCTCGACGTTCTACTATCAGGCCTACGATGCAACGTTCTCCCTATGCCTCGCCGCACAAGCCTGCTGGCAATACGAAATTGCCGATTATTCAGCGAGTTTCATTCAGCCCGCCGCCTGGAAAGACGCCTGGCGCGGCCTGACTGCCGGCGAATCGCTCAAGCTGGACCTGTTGCGCATGGATGCGGCTTATCTGGCGCGCAACGATCGCAAGCTGGAGATCGTCAAGACGGTATCGGTGAGGCAATTGCCCATCTCCACAGAAGAAGATCCCAGCATCAACAGAGGCTGGGATGCTGTGGTCGCTCGCCTGGCCGATGAGAGCATCGCCGAATTTGAAATCACCCAGGCGATGCTCGATGCCGACTACCCGGGCCACTACTTGCGCCGTATCAAGCGCGTGAGTGTGTCGCTGCCGGTGACGGTCGGCCCCTATCAGGACATCCGTGCCACCCTGACGCAAACCTATAACGCGGTGCAGATGAACGGTCCGCAAGGCGCACCGAAAGAAAACATGCGCGCCAGCCAGCAAATCACCGTGTCGACCGGCGTCGACGACGACGGCCTGTTCGTTTTCAACTTCGATGACGAGCGCTACCTGCCCTTTGAAGGTACGGGGGCGATTTCCCGTTGGGCCTTGAAGTTCAGTGCCAGCCAGGAGGACATGATCGCCTCGATCACCGACATCATCGTTCACCTGCGCTATACCGCGAAAAGTGGCTGACAGGGCGTCATGGGGATCAGCCGCTGAACACTGAACGAATGGATTTCTATCAATTGCCAGGGAAGCTGCACATTATGTCTCGCTCCATTGAAAGCCAGCTCAACGAATCCTTTCGGGATGCACTGGTGACTTATTACCTCGGCGAAGTAGTCCCCAACTCTCCATTACTGAGGCGCCTGGGGCTGGACCAGCGCCTGAAAACGGCCAACGATCTGTATGAGTTTTTCCTGATCGACAATCAGGTGATCAACGAAGTCGAAACCAGTTACGTCGCCTCGGCCATCGGCAGTGTTCAGCAACTCATCAACGGGGCGCTGATGGGTATGGAGCCCGGTTATGACCTGCTGCAACCCACCGAAGCAAACTTTGTCGAGTGGCGCGAGCGCAGCAGTCAGTACCCGATCTGGGCCGCCAACATGCAGTTGGCGCTCTACCCGGAAACCTTCATTTCCCCGGCCCTGCGGATGAAGAAATCCGGTTACTTTGAAAATCTGGAAAACGATATCAACCAGAACAAGATCAGTATCGACACCACTCAAGAGGCCGTGAAGTCCTACTTGGCCAGTTTCGAGGAAGTGGCGAACCTGACCGTTATCAACGGCTATATCGACACGGAGCGTTTTGCTGAGGGCAAGTATTACTTTATTGGCAAGTCTCGCGCCGAGAATATCTATTACTGGCGCACGGTCGATATGAACGAGCGGGCTTACAAGGAAGGCACTGAAGGCCCCAAGCACGACTACCCGACGCCGGGTGCCTGGTCGGACTGGAAGCGGGCAGAAATCGGGGTCAATGCCAATACCATTGAACGCACGCTGCGGCCGGTATTTTTCAATAACCGGCTGTTCGTGACCTGGGTGGATATGATCTCTGTCTCCGAAGAGATTGACGTTTCTCTGCCCACAGGCAGTATCAAGCCCAACCCCGATGGCAGCATCCCCATTACCCCGGCCCCACCACCGACCTCCACGCCCAAGGTGCGTCTGCTCTTCAATGTCTCGTACAAGAAATATGACGACTCCTGGAGCGCACCGCTGATTTACATGGATGTCACGTCGCTCAAAACTTTTACCTTTGCAGACAAACCGGTCAACCTTGAAACCGATCTGAACAGCATCGCCGTGTTTGACGTTTCGGCTTCACCGGAATCGCTGTTTATCGCCCTCTATGCAGGGGAAAAGCTGGTCAGTGGCGATACGGACGGCTCTACTTCGGATTATGCCCTGCTGCACACCGCTTTTATTGACAAAAACTTCAATAAGGAAAGATCGTTCCCTAAAGATGGTTTTGTGTGGGACAACTATGACCCGGCAAAAGCCGAGCCTAATGAAGGCCGCATTCGTAAAACCTGCTGGGCATTGGCGCTGAAAAACAAAGGGAATTTTCAGTTCACGTGGAATGTTCACATTGGAATAAAAACAATAAAAACAACAGCTCCCAACAACGACAGCGATAAATGGAACTACCGGGAATGGCAGTCCCGGATTTCTGACCTGACAGCTGCCAGAGCCACAATAAACCATGAAAAATCCGAGATCTCCTTAACGACAGCAATAAACACAGACATAGATGGCAACGCATCAGGAACTATAGTTATAAGTATAGCCCTGGTCCCTGCAATGTGGATTCTAACCCTTAACTACACCCCTAACTCCCAAAATTACTATAGTCTTACTGAAGGGTCTTTACTGAAAGGCTACACAATATTACCCCGCCACGGTGATATAAGTTTTAGTATGATCGAAAATCCGGAGCTGGCATTACCCCCAGAATTCAAGGACTTCCTTTTAAAGGGAGATCACACTCACTATTATGTAGATTTCCCTGGCATTTCAGATCCCGAAAACCCCGGCGATGAGTATTTTGACTTGACAGGCGGACTTATAAAGAAAGAGCTAGTGGACACCGTAACAGCCGAACCAAACAAACTAAAATGGGCGCTTGTCAGTATCCTTCCATCCGATCCACTTATCATGATTTATCCAGCAATAACCTTCTCAAGCACGGAAAACCTGCATTCCGTCATTATGAATCAATACTTTAGCCATCCCAGAGACATGAACTCACCTTATGGAGCGCAAAGTGACATTAGTCAAACTTCGCACAAAGAAAAACTGACTGCCCCCAGCCACTACCAAACCACCATCCCTTTGAATAAATCAACATTATTGCCTTTGCTGCCTGCCACCTATATTGACGGGTCGAAAAAATTCTTTATAACCCATGGCGTGGGCGTTAACAGACACACGACTCATGAATGGATTGGCTCCGCCATCAAATCCACCGAAATAGAGCTCGAATGGGAATCCGAAGGCGGCGTCGACCCCATCGCGCCCAAAATCAACAAACGCACCGACCCACTGCTGGGCATTGCCGAATACATCGACTTCTCTGCCTCCACCATAAAATTCAGCGACGGCTCGACTGACGACAAGCGCGACCCGATCCGCATGAACACCCTGTTCGCCCGCGAACTGATCAACAAGGCCAATATCGCCCTGGAAGCGCTGTTGTCCTGGGGAACGCAACAGCTACCGGAACCGGCGATTGGCGAAGAAACCGAACCCAGCAAGATGGACTTCAAAGGGGCCAACGGCCTGTACTTCTGGGAGTTGTTCCTGCATCTGCCGTTCATGATTTCCTACCGCCTGAATCTGGAGCAACGCTTCAACGAAGCCGAATTCTGGCTGGGGTTCATCTTCGAGCCGGGGCGCAAGGAAAACGCCAGTACCGGCGCGCCCGATTACTGGAACGTAAGACCGTTGACCGAGCTGCCGGACCCCGACTACTTCATGCGCGCGCCCATCGACCCGGACGGCATCGCCGCCAGCGACCCGGTCCGTTATCAGAAGGCCGTGTATTTCCACTACATCAAGAACCTCATTGATCGTGGCGACATGGCCTATCGGCAAGTAACGCCTGACAGCCTCGGCGAAGCCAAGCTGTGGTACGTGCGCATCCTCGACCTGCTCGGCCCGCGCCCCGATGCCGTGATCACCAGCCAGTGGACACCGATCAAACTGGCGGATCTGGCCGGAGCCAGTAACCCTGGCCTGCGCGCGTTCGAGACGCAACTGATCCAACAGGAGCAGCAGGTCCGCGCCAGCGCGGTGGCCAATGAAGGCAAGGCCGTGATCAGTTTCACTCAGCCCTCTTTGCGCCTGAGTACCTTCGGCAGCGACCCGACACTGGTGGATGAAGACAACGGGCACTTTATCGTGCCCATGAATGCCGAGCTGACCAAGTACTGGGACATGGTCGAATCACGCCTCTACAACCTGCGCCATAACCTGACCCTGGATGGCAAACCCTTGTCGCTGCCGCTGTTTGCTGCGCCACTGGACCCACGCGCCCTGCTCGCCGCCCACGCCAATGGGGCGACCGAAGGCGGCGCGGGCAGCCTACTGGCCCAGGAAACACCGCACTACCGCTATGCGGTGATGTTCAACCGGGCGAGTGCCGCAGTGGATAACCTGATCCAGTTCGGCAATACCCTGCTGTCGATCATCGAGCGCAAGGAACAGGGGCAACTGATGGAGTTGCAACAGCAACTGGCGTGGAAGTTCGCCCAGTACGCCATCGATTTGCAACTGGAGGCTCAAAAAGTCGAAATCGAAGCGCGCAAGGCGCTGGAAGCCAGCAAAGCGATAGCCGATGCGCGGGCCAGCTTTTACGGCAAGCTGGCGGACGAAAATGTCACTCGCGTGGAGAGCGATGCGCTCGCTGCTCATATGGTAGCCAGAGTGGCAAGCGGTGGTGCATCGGTTTCAAAAGCTGTTGCCTCCGGGCTTAAACCCGTCCCAAACCATTTAGGCATTCATTCAAGCGCAACCGTAGGATATGCGAGCGGGGTAGCAACGGGTGGCGCAGGGGGAGGATTCCAGCTTGAAGGTATTCCTGAAATGGTCGCCATTGGCGCAGAGGCCATCGCCGCACTCGAGGACAGTGTCGGCACCGCTCTGGAGCGTACGGAAATTTTCCGCCGCCGTCTGCAGGAATGGGAAAACGCTCGCGATCAGGCCCAGCTGGAATCTGAACACCTCACCGCACAACTGGCCGTCCATGATGCGCAGACCCGTATCACCGCCTTGCAACTTCGCCAGTCTCAGGAAGCGAAGAAGCAGGCTGAAGTCGTGTATGCCTTCCTCAACAAACGCTTCACCAACAGCCAGCTTTACCAGTGGCTCAACGGCCAGTTCTCGACCTTTTACTATCAGGCCTATGACGCCACCTTTTCTCTGTGCCTGGCTGCCCAGGCCTGCTGGCAATACGAAATTGCCGACTACGCAACTACCTTCATCAAGCCCGCCGCGTGGAAAGACGCCTGGCGTGGCCTGACAGCCGGCGAATCGCTGAAGCTCAACCTGCTGCGCATGGATGCGGCCTACCTGGCACGCAACGACCGCAAGCAGGAGATCGTCAAGACGGTGTCGGTGAAACAATTACCCGTATCGACCGAAGAAGATCCCAGTATCAATCTGGGCTGGGATGACGTGGTCGCCCGCCTGGCCGAGGAGAACATCGCCGAATTTGAAATCACCCAGGCGATGCTCGATGCCGATTACCCGGGCCACTACCTGCGCCGCATCAAGCGCGTGAGTGTATCGCTGCCAGTGACCCTCGGCCCGTACCAGGACATTCGCGCCACCCTGACGCAAACCTACAACGCGGTGCAGATGAACGGCCCGCAAGGCGCGCCGAGAGAAAACATGCGCGCCAGCCAGCAGATCGCCGTTTCAACCGGCGTCGACGACGACGGCCTGTTCGTTTTCAACTTCGATGATGAACGCTACCTGCCCTTTGAAGGCACGGGGGCGATTTCCCGCTGGGCCTTGCAGTTCAGTGCAGGGCAAGAGGACATGATCGCCTCGATCACCGACATCATCCTTCACCTGCGTTACACCGCGAAAAGCAGCTGACGAGGGAGAGCCAGAACCATGGACGCTCAAGCACAATCGCAACAAGCATCGCAGCCAGCCGTCGCGACGCCTTCACTGCCCAAGGGCGGCGGGGCCATTCAAAGTATCGGCAAGGGCTGGGGTGCCGTTGGCAGCACGGGTGCGGCGTCACTGGTAATCCCCCTGCCCGTCAGCCCCGGTCGGGGGTATGACCCTGCGCTGTCGCTCAATTACCAGAGCACCATCGGCAATGGCCTGTTCGGTATTGGCTGGAACCTGAACATCGGTTGCGTCGCCCGACGTGCCAGCAAAGGCGTGCCCTTCTACAACGACGATGATCTGATCCTCGGCCCCAATGGCGAGGCCTGGCTGCCGGAGCGCGACGCCAATGGGGTCATCCAGTTCACCAGCGCCAGCAGCTACAACGGCCATGATCTGGGCGCGACTTATCAGGTGGTTCGCTATTTCGCCAGGATCGAAGGCGCGTTCGAGCGAATCGAACACTGGCGTATCGACCCGGTCGATCCGGGTTTCTGGCTGATTCACGGCGCTGACGGCAGCTTGCACTTCTACGGCAAAAAAGCTGGCTCACGCAGTACCGACCCGGCCGACTCGAACCGGGTCGCCGAGTGGCTGCTGGAAGAAAGCATGAATGCCGCTGGCGAACATATCCTCTACGAGTACAAGGCAGAGGACGAAGTCGGCCTGCCTGATGATTGTCCTCGGGACTTCATCGCCCAGTGTTATCTGTGGCGAGTGCGTTATGGCAACGCCCAGGCTCATCCGGTGTTGTACCTGTGGGACGAAGACTCGCTGGAAAACCTGGAATGGCACTTCGACCTGTTGTTCGACTATGGCGAACGCAGCACTGACCCGAAGGCAAAACCGACTTATGCAGAGCAGACTGCATGGCCTGTGCGTAGCGACCCGCATTCCAGCTTTGCCTATGGTTTCGAGCTGGGCAATCTGCGGCTGTGTCAGCAAGTCCTGATGTTTCATCACTTCCCGAACGAACTCACAGAATCGCCGTTGCTGGTTCAACGCTTGCTGCTGGAGTACAAGCAGACCGGGCTCAAATACAACATGCTCGCCGCCGCGCATTCACAAGCCTGGGACGGGACAACCACGCAGCAGCTCCAGCAGCAGCCCGCCCTGCAATTTACCTACAGCGAGTTCGATAGCAAAAACGACATTTACAAACCCATGGAATCCATGCCGGGACTCAATGACGGTCAGCGCTACCAGATGGTCGACTTGTACGGCGATGGCTTGCCCGGCGTGCTTTATAAAGAGGACAAGAGCTGGCGCTATCGGGAACCGGTACGCGCTGACTCAGGCGATGCTGATGCGGTGGCGTACGGTCCGTGGCAGGAGCTGCCTGCCATTCCGAATGCCGATTCAAACACTGCAGTACGTCAGGCACTGACAGACATGACCGGCGACGGGCGCCTGGACTGGATCGTGGCCCAGCCAGGCATGTCAGGTTTATTCACCCTCAACCCCGATCGTAGCTGGTCGAGCTTTGCCACCTTTGCGGCCTTCCCGCCCGAGTTCTTTCATCCACAAGGGCAGATGGCCGATCTGGTCGGCAACGGACTTTCAGACCTGGCCTTGATCGGGCCGCGCAGCGTGCGTCTGTATGCCAATCGCCGGGCTGCGGGTTTCGAAGCACCGACGGAGATCGCCCACGACGATGACCGTTTGCCACTGCTCAGCGACAGCCCCAACGAGCTGGTGGCATTCGCCGACCTGCTGGGCACCGGGCAGCAGCATCTGATCCGTATTCGCCACAATGAAGTCCGCTTCTGGCCAAACCTGGGACGTGGGCGTTTCGGTAAAGGCCAGTTGTTCGCCAGCTTGCCGTTCAGCTATGAAGCGTTCGATTCGAGCCGGATTCTACTGGCCGACATGGATGGCTCCGGGGCCAGCGACTTGCTGTACCTTGAGCCGGACTGCATCCGGGTGTTCATGAACGAAGGCGGCAATGCGTTCGCCGCGCCTTTCGAGCAAACCTGGCCTGACGGAATGCGCTATGACCGTTTCTGCCAGGTCAGTGGTGCCGACCTGCATGGGCTGGGTTTTTCGAGCCTGATCATCACCGCACCGCACATGCAGCCCCGCCACTGGACGTTGCACTATGCCGCCAACGCCCTCGGTTTGTTGCATAAGCCCTATCTGCTCAAGGCCACGGACAACCATATGGGTACGACAGGCGAAGTGACTTATCGCAGCTCGGCCCAAGAATGGCTGGATGAGAAAAAGGACTTGCTTGCCGCAGGCAAGAGCGCTGTATCACATCTGCCATTTCCGGTTCATGTGGTGGTCAAGCAAACCCAGAAAGATACCGTGACCGGTAACACCCTGAGCCAGCTCTTCCGGTATCGACAAGGCTTTTACGATCCACGCGAGCGTGAGTTCCGCGGCTTCGGGCTGGTCTTGCAGACCGACACCGAAATACCGCCTCAACAACAAGAAGGCTTTACTGCACCGGTGCTGAGCAAAACCTGGTTTCATACCGGGCGCGATCCGCAACAGCCTCACGATGACTACGACGCCAGTGATCCGCAAGCGGTGCCGCTGGGTGAGCATCTGTTGTCCAGCTACGACCCTGCCACACAGACTGAGCAACTGATCAGTGAACCTGATGAGGCTACCCGGCGTGAAATGGCCCGCGCACTCAGCGGTTCGCCTTTGCGCACGGAAATCTCAAGCACGGACGGCGTGCTGTATTCCGTCCAGGCGCAACGCTATCTGGTGCGCCAGCTTCAGCCACGCTCCCCACATCAGCCTTACGCCTTGATGATGCCGCTGGCGCTGGAATCCATCACGTATCAATACGAAGCCGAGCAGCGTGACGACCCGATGTGCCAGCACCAGTTGAACCTGACCTGGGACCATTACGGTGCCCAGACCCACGCCGTCACGGTGAGTTATGCGCGGCGCAAGAAACCGCAAGATACGCCACCGTTCGAGGAGCCCTGGCAGCAACAATGGTGGCAGGCATCCCATGACGAAGCGCAGCAGAATTTCTACCTGAACGAAGTACGCAACCAAAGCATTCATCTGGACAGCCCGCAAAGCTGGCGCCTGGGCTTGCCCTACAGAACCCGGGGCAACGCCATGGTCGTTCCGGCAAGCGTACTGGCACCGTCGCAGATCAGTTACGAGCATTTCATTGACCCGCAAGGCGCATTTGCCGCCCTGCCCCGCACACTCATCGGCCTTTCGGTGCAACGTTACATCGGGTGCGGCGATGGGGAAGCGACGTTCGAGGCGCTGGCCGACGCTGTCGAAAACGCAGAGCTGGACGATCACGCACTCAGCGCCTACGAGCGGGTCATGGATGCCGATCAACTGGCCATCCGGCTGGCAGAGGTGGGCTATCAGCAGATGCCCTCTTTCCTGCCGGATGACGGTTTGAATCTCTGGTCGGTCAAGCAGGGGTTCTTCACCTACGCAGGGCCTGAAGACTTCTATCGCATTACCACTTTCAGGCCGACGCGCAGCCATGGCTGGACCAGCGTCGAATACGACCCCTACGGTTTGTTCGTGACCAAAGTCACTGACCCGGTGGGCTGCGTCACCACAGCGACGTACAACTATCGCGTGCTGCAAGTGTTCCGGATTGTCGACCCCAACCACAACACTCAGGAGGCGGACTACGATGCATTCGGCCGGTTATGGTCAAGCAGCTTCTATGGCACAGAACTGGGTCAGGAGGTCGGCTTTGATCCGCTTGACCCCACTGTACGCATATGGGGTGGTAGCAATCAGGCAATCCTTAAGCCTGCAATCGCGCTAAAGAATTCGGCCACCGTTTATTACTACGACGGCAATGTCGCATTTGATACGGGCACTGTCCCCTTTACCAGCGCCGCCCTTCAGGCAGACCGCTATCCGGGCGATCCAGACAAACAAATCCGCATCAGCCTGGTGTCGGTGGACGGCTTCGGACGTACCTTGCAGACCCGCCAACTGGTCGAGGACGGTGACGCCTATGCGGTCGATGAATACGGCAAGCTGATTCTGGAAGGTGGCAAACCGAAAATCGTCCATGCCTCCCCGCGCTGGAGGGTCAGCGAGCGGGTGGAATACAACAACAAAGGGTTGGCAGTGCGGGTCTATCGCCCTTACTTCGCCAACAGTCACTTGTATGTGAAAGACGAATCGTTGCGTGAGCACGGTCATTTCGACCGCCAGTTCTACGACCCGCTGGGGCGCCCGACCATCACCCTCACCGCCAAGGGCTGGATGCGACGTAAGACATACCGGACCTGGTACAGCATCAGCGAGGACGAGAACGATACGGCTGAAGAAATGCTGGCATTGAAGGTGTCAGGAGAGCAGTGATGAGCAATGCACTACACGCCCGCACTCCGATTGTGATTGCTATTGACGGGCGAGGCCTGACGGTACGCGCCACCGAGTATCGCAAGCTTCAGGATCAGGACGAACCGCTCGCCCTGACATCGCGCATGGCCTATGACGTTGCCGGTCGACTTACTGCACTCTGGGACCCACGCCTCTGGGCACTCGCGCAGCAGGATGCGGCATCTCCCGCCAACCGTACTTACCGTTACAACCTTGCTGGCGTTCCACTCCTGAGCGAGAGCGTGGACGCCGGCTGGGAACTGAGCTTGTCGGCAGAGGCCAGCAATGTCGTTGAAAGCTGGGATACACGAGGCAGCAAACGACAGATCAAATACGACCCCTACCTCAGACCCGTGGCGACCGTGGAGATCGACGCACAACAAAATGCCCGCACGATCATCCGCTCGGTCTATGCCGACAGCAGCGAAGAGTCGGCCGAACACAATCGGTGCGGTCAACTGGCTCGTCTGGATGACACCGCAGGCTCGCTGCACTTTCCCGATTACGGGGTTCTGGGCCAGCTTCTCAGCCAGCCCAGGCAATTCCTGAAAGCCCCGGAACTGCCTGACTGGACAGACGCAACGGACTATCTCGACCTGGTGGAAGCCGAAGCATTTACCACGCACTGGCAGTACAACGCTGTCGCAGAGCAGACACTGCAAACCGATGCAAGAGGCAATGCACAACGTGCGGCCTACTCGGTTTCAGGCAACCTGAGCGGCGTCTATCTGCGCCTGAATTCACAGAACGAAACAACGCTTGTGGATGGCATGATTTACAACGCCTTCGGCCAGGTAGAAGAACAGACCGCGGGAAACGGCGTGGTCAGCCAGGCCGTTTATGAGGCATCCACCGGCCTGCTGCAAATCCTGAGCGCAGGCCGCGCCGGCAATGAAGCCCTGCAATCGCTGCATTACGATTACGACCCGGTCGGCAACATCCTGCAGATCGAAGACAATGCCCAACCGATCCGCTTTTTCGCCAACCAGCGTATCGAACCGATCAGCCGCTACCGCTACGACACGCTCTATCAATTGATCGAAGCCACAGGTCGTGAAGTCAAGACCGGTGCCAGCCATGGCCCCGCCTTGCCCGTCCTGCAAAACCTGCCGCCCGATCCGAATCAGGTCAGCAATTACACCCAGAGTTACGACTACGACAGCGCCGGTAACCTGTTGCAGATGCGCCATGTCGGCGCACAAGCCTTTACCCGCACCATGCGCGTGGCACCGGACAGCAACCGCAGCTTGCCGGAAAGTGAAGTGGAGGTGGATTTCGCTGACGGCTTCGACGGCAACGGCAATCTGCTGCAACTGGTACGTGGCCAGACGCTGGAATGGGATTTACGCAATCAGTTGCAGCAGATCATCACCGTTACCCGTGCCACCGCTGCAAACGATAACGAGCAGTACGTCTACGAAGGCCAGGGTCAGCGCTGTCGCAAGATCAACAGCACTCAAACCTCCAGCCGCACGTTGAACAGTGAAGTGCGCTACCTGCCAGGCCTGGAAATCCGCACCACGGCCGATGGTGAAAACCTGCATGTCATCACTCTCCAGGCAGGTCGCAGTAACGTGCGGGTTTTGCACTGGCAGGCAGGCCAGCCGAGCGGCATTGCCAACGATCAAGTGCGTTACAGCCTGGACGATCATCTGGGGTCGAGCACGCTGGAACTGGACCAGCAAGGCGGCCTGATCAGCCAGGAAGGTTACTACCCGTTTGGCGGCACAGCTTGGTGGGCGGCGCGCAGTGCTGTGGAAGCGAAATACAAGACGGTGCGTTACTCGGGCAAGGAACTCGATACCAGTGGGTTGTATTACTACGGTTTTCGCTATTACGCGCCGTGGTTGCAGCGCTGGATCAATCCGGACCCGGCAGGTGATATCGACGGTTTGAATTTATATCAAATGCTGGGTAACAACCCCGTCAGCCGATTCGACCTGGATGGAAGAATGGACTCATCCGGGGCACCGGATCGAACAGAAGCAAAAAGAAAACTTATCCACAATACGGTTGTTCATCTCTCAGCGTTGAAACTTGTTAAAGAGCGAGTCCGGGCAGTCAGGCAGCAGATAGAAAACTATCTGGACCATGAAGAGCGTGGTATCTCGGCTGTCAGACGCAGCGCATCCCTGATGGGCCAGACCACCGCAAAAGTGGCCGGCTCTACAGGCGGTGGCACTGCAGCGGGAGTCTTGGTTGGGGCAACCGCATGCGCAGCATGCGGCCCCGTCGGATGGGTGGCGGGCGGAGCTGCACTTGTCGGCGGGTTCGCAGCCGGGAAGCTATCAGGGTTCATAGCGGAAAAAGCCACCGACATGCTGGATTTGAACACTGCCATCAATTTGAAAATCAGCGTTCTGGAACCTGAGAAGATATTTGAGGAAGCTGAAAAAACAGCCCATTCACTGCTGGGGACGGTGATGCACATAGTACGTGGATATACCGATATAAGGGATAAAAAAGCACGCCAGAACATGTTGAAGTTAGCGGCTGGAACAGCGTTGGAGCAAACTCCAGTGGTCGGCATTGCCCTAAAACACGCTCCGGAATTCGTGGAGCTGACATACGAAATACAGCACAGCGAAAACCAGATAGAACCTGAGAAATGGGAGTATCTGGACACCCATCTGGATGCACTGGAAACGGCTTTGCTAGAAAGGATGAACGCTCTCAAAGAGGAATTTGAAAGAACCGGCAGAGAATCGGTAAAGGTCAGTGTAATACCGTTGAAATCGAGAGCATCGTTTGAATCCCTGAACAAAATGACGACAAAGGTAATCGGCATTATTAAAGAAGCCCGAGAGTTATCCATTGAAGCCCGGCAACCGGGTCGACAAAACTCACAGCTCAAGATGACTAGATTGTAAAAACGATAGGTGACGTGAATTTGCGAATACCTGCTGATGCTGTAAATACTGCTCGCGGCCAAGGCCCCTTCCATATTGCCCCGTGGGAGGAGCCTTGGCCGCGACAGGGTTCGATGTCAGGTGTGATATGACATACGGCCAAGTCGGCGCATGTCACTGAACTAAACTCATGTCAGACCGCAGACAGGGACGCTTGCGAATGAACATGGCGCTGCACACCCTCACACCTACGCTGATCGTTATCGATCCGCGAGGTTTGGCGATACGCAACGTTGCGTTTTATCGCAGTGAGCCTGATGAACCTGTCGATAAGCGTGTGAACTCTCAGACCTATGATGCGGCAGGTCGACTGGTCAGCCAGCGTGATCCGCGCCTCTCTATTGAAAACCTCCGTACCACCTACAGCCTCAGCAATCAAGCGCTGCTGACCGAAAGCGTGGATGCCGGTTGGCGGCTCGGGCTAATGGGGGAAGCAGGTCAGGCTGTTGAAGGATGGGACAGCCGGGGCACTCAACGCCAGGTTGCCTATGATGCTGCGCTACGTCCTTTGGCAATCATTGAGAATGGACGGGTAACCGAGCGGTCTAGCTACGGCGCGCCAGATGGTTTCGAGCACAACCAGTGCAACCAGTTGATCCGCAACGACGACCCGGCGGGCACGCGTCATCTGCCGGATTATGGGGTGCTCGGTTCGGCCCTGACCGAAGTCCGGCAGTTTCTGCAGGCAGCCGAAACGCCGGACTGGCCGCTGGACGAAGCCGAGCGCGATGCCCTGCTGGAGAGCGACAGCCTGGAAACGCAGTGGGCGTTCAATGCTCTGGGCGAACAGATTCGGCAGACCGATGCCATGGGTAATACGCAATCCTTCAAACAGACCGTGGCCGGACAATTGAAAGCCGTCGATCTGAAGTTATCGAACGCCACACAGACGCTGGTCAGCGACATCCAGTACAACGCTTTCAATCAGGTCGAGCAGGAAACGGCGGGCAATGGTGTTATCCGCCGCTCGATCTACGATCCGCAAGATGGTCGCTTGATGGAAATTCGGGCGGGCAGCCCAGCGTTGCAGCACCTTATCTACGTTTATGACCCGGCTGGCAATATCCTGCAGATCGAAGATGCCGTGCAACCGATTCGTTTCTTTGCCAACCAGCGGGTCGAGCCAATCAGCCGCTACCGCTACGACACGTTGTATCAACTGATCGAAGCCACGGGGCGCGAGGTCAATATCGGCGCCAGCCATGGGCCAGCCCTACCCGGCTTGCAGCCGCTGCCGCCTGATCCGAACCAGATCAGCAATTACACCCAAAATTACGACTACGACGCGGCGGGCAATCTGTTGCAGATGCGCCACGTCGGCGCGCAAAACTTTACCCGCACCCTGCGCGTGGCAGAGAACAGTAATCGAAGCCTGCCCGAGGGTGAAGTGGATGTGGATTTTGCTGAAGCCTTCGATGCCAACGGTAATCTCCTACAACTGGTACGCGGCCAGACACTGGACTGGGATGTACGCAACCAACTCCAGCAAATCACCACAGTCAGCCGAGCCAC
>NZ_RHQN01000004.1:413319-487708 GCF_003935425.1 Pseudomonas sp. v388 | reverse complement strand
CCAAGCAATCTGCGACCCGAACGGGATCAGATTGCGGTGACTGTGAAGACGACACGCACCGAAAATTTGCGACTCACAAACCATCACATGCCCATTCGCTGGAGTGTCCTAACCGACGCGCCGGCACACCGAATTTCTTGACGACCATAGAGCATTGGAACCACCTGATCCCATCCCGAACTCAGCAGTGAAACGATGTATCGCCGATGGTAGTGTGGGGTTTCCCCATGTGAGAGTAGGTCATCGTCAAGATTCATTCCGAAACCCCTGATTGCGCATGCAGTCAGGGGTTTTGTCTTTTAGGCTCAGGAAGGTACCTGCGGTAGGCGCGCGCTCGGCCAGCTTCCCCCACTCAACGCCGTCCAGCCCGTGTGCTCACATCCACCCATACGGCCAGTACCAGGATGCTGCCTTTGACGATCATCTGCCAGTAGCTGTCGACATCCAGCATCGACATGCCGTTGTCCAGGCTGGTGATGACCAGTGCCCCGAGTAAGGCGCCGTAGACGGTGCCGGAGCCGCCGCGCATCGAGGTGCCACCGATGAAGCAGGCGGCGATGGCGTCCAGTTCGCCCATGCTGCCGGCCGAGGGCGATCCTGCGGCCAGGCGTGCGGTGTTGACGACACCGGCCAAGGCGCACATCAGGCCCATGATGCCGAATATCCACAGCTTCACGGCCTGCACGTTGATACCGGAGAGGCGTGTGGCTTCCATGTTGCTGCCCACCGAATAGACCCGGCGCCCGAACACGGTCTGGCTCGTCACGTAGCTGAACACGCCCAACAGAATCAGCAGCAGCAGTACTGGCACGGGAATGCCGTCGTAACTGTTGAGCGTATAGACGAACCCGGCCAGCACCGCGCCAATCAGTACGATGCGCAGAATGTCACGCACCCATGAATGTGCCGCCAGGCCATGGAAGGCGCGATTGCGGCGTTGTTTCCAGGTCAGGAACAAGGTCAACGCGAACAGCACAATGCCCAGGCCAGCGCCGACCGCATGCGGCAGGTAGCCTTGGCCAATGTAGACCAGTTCCGGCGAAACCGGAGCGATGGTCGTCCCGCCGGTGATCCCCAGCAGAATCCCGCGAAACGCCAGCATGCCGCCCAGTCCGACGATGAAGGACGGGATGCGCAGGTAAGCGGTCATGTAGCCATTGGCGAGGCCGATCATCAGGCCGCACAGCGCAACGATACTCAGGTTCGCCAACAGCGGTATGTGGTAGATCACGTCGAGAATTGCCGCCAGGCCGCCCAGCAGGCCGAGCAATGAGCCGACCGAGAGATCGATCTCGCCGCTGATGATCACCAGCACCATGCCGCAGGCCAGAATCCCGGTAATGGACATCTGGCGCAGCAGATTGGAAAGGTTGCGCGGGGTCAGAAACCCGCCTTCGGTCTGCCAGCTGAAGAACAGCCAGATGATCGCCACGGCGATCACTAGCGCGAGCATTTTGTAGCGGGTGAACAGCTGTTTGACCTGGTTCATCTAGGCGGACTTCCGATTGTTATTGTCGTGGCCGGCGGGTTGGCTGAGAGCGGCGGCAAGCAGCTGTTCCTGAGTCAGCTCGTGATTGATGAAGTCACCGCGCAACTGGCCTTCGCCGATCACGAGCACCCGGTCTGAAACACCGAGCACCTCGGCCAGTTCCGAAGACACCATGATGATCGACACCCCTTCTGCCGCCAGGGCGCCCATCAGCTTGTAGATCTCGTACTTGGCGCCGACGTCCACGCCCCGCGTGGGCTCGTCGAGAATCAGCACCTTGGGTTTGGTCAGCAGCATCTTGGCCAGCACGGCCTTCTGCTGGTTGCCGCCGGACAGGCTGGTGATAGGCAGGAACGGGCTCGCGGTCTTGAGGTGCATGCGGGCGATTTCATGGTCGATGCTGTGCAGTTCGGCTTCGGCGTCGATCCGGGTCAGCTTCGCGTAGTTGTCCAGCACCGCCAGCGTAATGTTCTGACCGACGCCCAGGTCCGGGATGATGCCTTGGCGCTTGCGGTCTTCAGGCACCATGCACAGCCCGGCGCGGATGGATTTGAGTGGCGTGCGGGTGTCGATCGGTTGGCCGTTCAGCCAGACTTCTCCTTCGTGGCGACCGAGATAGGCACCAAAGAGTGCCGAGACCAGCTCCGTGCGCCCGGCGCCTACCAGCCCGGCAATGCCCAGGATTTCGCCGCGTTTGAGTACAAATGAAATGTCGTCGACCCGTTTTCGCTTCGGCGTGTCGACGTCGTAGCAGGTGACGTGTCTCGCCTCGAAAATCACTTCGCCAATGTCGTGCGGCTCGGTGGGATACAGGTTGCTCATTTCCCGGCCGACCATTTGGGTGATGATTCTGGGGATGTCCATGTCGGCCATGGCCGTGGTCGCGATGTGTTTGCCGTCACGAATCACCGAGATGGTGTCGCACACGGCAGCCACTTCATCGAGTTTGTGCGAGATATAAACGCAGGCAACCCCCTTGGCCTTGAGGTCGCGAATGATGTCCAGCAGCACCTCGATTTCCGAGCGGGTCAGGGCCGAGGATGGCTCGTCGAGAATCAGCAGGCGCGCCTGCTTGTTCAGCGCCTTGGCGATTTCCACCAGTTGCTGGTAGCCGCCGCCATATTGCGAGACCGGCAGAGACACGTTCATGTCCGGCACTTTCAGTTCGCGCATCAGGGCTTCGGCACGACGGGTCATGGCCGGGTAATTCATGCGGCCACCAGGTAACGTCAGTTCGTGGCCCATGAAGATGTTTTCGGTCACCGACAGGTCGGGAACCAGCGTCAGTTCCTGGTGGATGATGACGATCCCGGCGGCTTCGGTCTCGCTGATCGACTGCGCCTTGAGCGGCCGGCCGTCCCAGACAATCTCGCCATCCCACGTGCCGTGGGGGTAGACCGCCGACAGCACTTTCATCAGCGTGGACTTGCCGGCCCCGTTCTCGCCGCACAGACCAACGCACTCACCGGCCCTGACCTTGATGTCGATGCCGTTGAGCGCTTTTACACCGCCAAAGGTTTTAACGATGCCGTTCATTTGCAGTAGATAGTCGGACATGACGAGGGCTCACACATAAACAGGCGGAAATAGCCGAAGCTCATGCAGGAGCGAACTTGTTCCGGGCGGCGATCCGACGAAGACGGAATTACATCCAGTACCCATGCAGGCTGGACAACCGCCATCTTCGGTATCGCCGTCGCGAGCAAGCTCGCTCCTACACGTGCAGAGCCGGCATTCAGCAAAGGGCAACGCTCAGATCACTTCCCGGCGAGCTGCGCCTTGGTGTAGAACCCGTCCTTTTCCAGCAGGTCGATGTTGTCTTTGGTCAGCGGCGTTGGAGTGAGCAGGATGGTGTCGACCTTCTTGCTGCCGTTGTCGTACTGCGAGCTGTAGGCAGGTTTCTCGTTACGTGCCAGTTGCACTGACAGTTTGGCGGCTTCGGAGGCGATCAGCTTCAGTGGCTTGTAGACGGTCATGGTCTGAGTGCCATCGATTACGCGCCTGACCGCTGCCAGATCGGCATCCTGCCCCGAAATCGGCACCTTGCCGGCCAGCTTCTGCGCGGCCAGTGCCTGGATCGCACCGCCCGCAGTGGCGTCGTTGGAGGCCACGATGCCATCGATCTTGTTGTTATTCCGGGTCAAGGCGTTTTCGACAATGCTCAACGCTTCGGTGGGGTTCCACTCCTTGACCCACTGCTGACCGACGATCTTGATATCCCCTTTGTCGATGGCCGGTTGCAGCACCTTCATCTGTCCTTCGCGCAGGATCTTGGCGTTGTTGTCGGTAGGTGCGCCGCCCAGCAGAAAGTAATTACCCTTGGGCGCTGCCTGGAGCACACCGCCGGCTTGCAGCTCGCCGACCTTTTCGTTATCGAAGGAAATGTAGGCATCGACATCGGCGTTGAGAATCAGGCGGTCATAGGACACGACCTTGATCCCGGCCTTCTTGGCTTCAGCGACAGCATTGGTCAGCACGGTGGCGTTGAATGGCACGATGACGATCACATCGACGCCACGGGAAATGAGGTTCTCGATCTGGGAAATCTGCTTCTGCTCATTGGCATCGGCCGATTGCACAAACACCTTGGCATTCATTTTTTCCGCCGCTGCAACGAAGTAGTCGCGGTCCCGAGACCAACGCTCCAGTCGCAGGTCATCGATGGAAAATCCGATCTTTGGGTTGGCGGAATCGGCCATGGCCGGAATCGACAGCAGCGCCAAAGCACTGGCGATTAATGTGCGTTTAACTGTGTTCATTGTGGTGCGTCCTTTTATTGTTGTTCGAAGACACTGCCTGACGATGTGTATCGTGCCGGTAGAACTGTAGAGAATCGCCAGGCGCCAGGGGCACAGATTTGTCGCGTGAATGTAACCAGATCGTCGGACCGGCTCTGGCCCTCAGCGATAGATGAATTGGTTGACGACGTTTTCCAGCATTTCCTGCCGGCCGCTGACGGGTTGCGGGTTCAGCTCGCTGGCGAAGGCATGCTCGGCCAGCGATTCCAGGCTGTACTCGCCGGCCAGCAGTGCCTGACCCAATGGCTGCTGCCAGCCGGCATAGCGCTGATCCTTGAACTGCTGGAGGCGATCGTTCTGCAACATGGCGGCGGCACGTTCCAGGGACAGGGCAAGGACATCCATCGCCGCGACATGGCCGTGAAACAGATCGACCTCATCAAGGCTCTGGCGGCGGACCTTGGAATCGAAGTTGAACCCGCCATTCCTGAAGCCACCGGCCTTGAGGATTTCATAGGTGGCCAGGGTCATCTCTTCGACACTGTTGGGAAACTGGTCGGTATCCCAGCCGTTCTGCGGGTCACCGCGATTGGCGTCGATGCTGCCGAAAATTCCCAGTGCGGCGGCAGTCGCGATTTCATGGTGGAAGCTGTGGCCGGCCAGCGTCGCGTGGTTGGCCTCGATATTGACCTTGATCTCGTTCTCCAGGCCGAACTGCTGGAGAAAGCCGAATACCGTGGCGCTGTCGTAATCGTATTGATGCTTGGTCGGCTCCTGAGGCTTGGGCTCGATCAGCAGGTCGCCCTTGAACCCGATCTTGTGCTTGTGCTCGACCACCATGCGCATGAAACGGCCCATCTGCTCGCGCTCGCGCTTCAGGTCGGTGTTGAGCAATGTTTCGTAGCCTTCGCGGCCGCCCCACAACACGTAGTTCGAGCCTTTAAGGCGCTGGGTGGCGTTCATCGCACTGAACACCTGGGCAGCGGCGCAGGCGAACACTTCCGGGTCCGGATTACTGGCCGCGCCTGCGGCAAAGCGCGGGTTGCTGAAGCAATTGGCCGTGCCCCACAACAACTTGACCCCGCTCTGTTCCTGATGGCGCTCCAGATGGTCGATCATCTGCGCAAAGTGGTTGCGGTACTCCTTCAACGAACTGCCTTCCGGGGCAACGTCGGTGTCGTGGAAGCAGTAGTAGTCGATCCCCAGTTTGCTGAAAAACTCGAAAGCGGCCTCCGCCTTGGCGATGGCTAGTTCCATCGGCTCGCCCGCGCGCTGCCAGGGACGCTTGAAGGTGCCTGCGCCGAACACATCCGAGCCGGGCCACACGAAGGTGTGCCAATAGCAGGCGGCCATGCGCAGGTGCTCGCGCATGGGTTTGCCCAGAACGATCCGGTCGGCGTCATAGTGGCGGAAAGCAAGGGGCGAATCGCTGGCGGGACCTTCATAGCGAATCCGGTCGACCTGTGGGAAGTACGGCATGGGCAATGTCCTTTCTTGTTCTTGGCGGTGTCTCGATACTAGCAACGGCCCTGCGGCTGCCGATTACGAAAATCACCAAGCGGTGGTGCGATTTTGAACTAGGCTGTGCCCATCACCTCGTGGGCCTATGACAATGAAAACCGTACCGCCCGTGCACCGCATTGCGCTGTTGTTCAACGGCAGCAAGATTTATGACCGCGGCATTATCAGCGGCATCGGTAATTACCTGAGCAGTACTCGTGCATCCTGGGACTTGTTTCTCGAGGAGGATTTCAACTGCCGGTTGAAAGGCATCGAGCGCTGGCAAGGTGACGGCATCATTGCCGACTTTGACGACCCGTTGATCGGCGAGGCGCTGGCCGGCATTCGGTTGCCGGTGGTAGCGGTGGGCGGCTCCTATCAGGACGAGCGCGCCTACCCCAAGGGCATTCCATACGTCGCCACCGACAACCAGGCGCTGATGACACTTGCCTACGAGCATCTGGTCGAGGCCGGGCTGATGCGCTTTGCCTGCTTCAGCCTGCCGGAAACCCAGGCGAATCGTTGGGCACAGGAACGGGAAAAAGCCTTTCGCACCTTGATGCATCGCGATGGCGTGCGTGCCGAGGTCTATCGGGGCATGGGCACCAGCGCGCCGCTGTGGGACAGCGCTGTCGAGCAACTGGTTGCCTGGCTGCGCAGCCTGCCCAAGCCCATCGGCATCATTGCGGTTACCGACGCCCGCGCCCGGCAACTGCTGCAAGCCTGCCTGACCGCCGGGATCGCCGTGCCGGAACAGGTGGCGCTGATCGGCATCGACAATGATCCGCTGACCCGCAGCCTGACCCGCGTGCCGCTCAGTTCCGTCAGTCAGGGCACCGAAACCATGGGCCGCACCGCCGCGCGCCTGCTGCATCAGATGCTGCACGGCATGCCGTGCGCCGGGACACAGATCCTGATCCCGCCTGATTCGATCAACGTGCAAGTGTCGAGCCTGCACCAACCATTGGGCGACCCCTACGTGATGCAGGCGCTGCTGTTCATTCGCCAGTATGCCTGCCAGGGCATCAAGACCGCGCAGGTGGCGGCTTATGTCGGCGTGTCGCGTTCGTCCCTGGAATCGCACTTTCGCAAAGTGCGAGGCTGCACCGTGCATGACGAGATCCTGCGCTTCAAGCTGGCGGCCGCCGCCAACGGGTTGAAGAACCCTGCTTCAACCATTGCCGACACGGCTCGCCTCTGCGGCTTCAAGTCTGCGCAGTACTTGCACACCGTCTTTCGTCGCGAATTCGGATGCACGCCGCGTGAGTACCAGCACGGTGCTGCTGCAGCGTTTTGAGTGGTCAGGGCAACACGATCTGGAATCGCACTCCGCGCGTTTTGCCGCTGCAGCGCTGGCTGGGTTATATATTTGCCGAATGGTGAACCCGCTCGACGATGAGCGGGTTAGCGGCAAACTTCTTGAACAAGAATCGGACTATGGCTGGGTACGGCTCAAAGTTGCGCCTTCAGCACGCAGTTCATTCAGAAACCATTGCGGTTCCGAAAGCAGTTCAGGCAGATAAAGGCCGGGGAGTGCGGGAGCACCTTTGTGCAACCCCAAGGCGGCGGAAAGGGAGAGCACCGCACACAGCCCGGTGAGCGATGCCTGGCCGTGCTTGAAC
Source organism: Pseudomonas sp. v388 (assembly GCF_003935425.1). Classification (GTDB taxonomy): domain Bacteria; phylum Pseudomonadota; class Gammaproteobacteria; order Pseudomonadales; family Pseudomonadaceae; genus Aquipseudomonas. The sequence continues at coordinate 480,359 of NZ_RHQN01000004.1, read as the reverse complement.
TCCAGTGTTGAGCGCACATGCGCGGTCTGCCCGTTGCGGGCGCCTTCGACCTCCACGACAATCTCGGCCGCGGCCGGTCCGCCTTTGCGGCGACTGGACGATTCGTCGGTGATCAGATCCAGGCGAATGTCGGCCGCGGCGGTGGCTGCATGCAGACTGATGATGTCGAAAGGCGAGTAGGCATCAGCGGTCAGCACTCGCCCGTCGATGGCCGAGAAAGTGCCTTTGGCGTCCTCTTCGCTGATCCACGTTCTGCGACCCTCCTTGAAGACCAGCGTGGCGGGCGCGGAAGTGCGCTCCATGTCTTCATAAGCCAATGGCCCGGCCGGGTCTTCGCTGTCGAGCAGCACGCCGATGCGGATCGATTGGACGCGGTCGAGATCCCTGGCACTGTCGAGCGCCAGAAACACTGCTGCGCCGGCCGCCCATTGGCTGGCCAGCACCACCGGCGCGGCTTTGGGCCGATGCGCGAAATGCGCCACCTCCGGCCCCATTTCCACCAGCCCGTTGCCGATATTCAGGTAAGGCACGCCGTGCTCCTGTGCGTACCGTAAACCGTTGAGCGCATCGTCAGGGCCGAGCATCATCACGCCGCCTGCGCGGATGTCGTCATCCAGGCCCATTTGCGGCTTGTCGAGGTCGATGGCGACAGCGCGAGCAGCGCCCACTTGTTCGGCGAACTCGGTGGCGGCCTGCACGTTGCGTCCGCCAATGAGTACGCAAAGGTCAGGATGGCGCTTGCGAAACCACTTGACGGCTGCGCGACCGACCACGCCTGATCCGCCGACGAAAAGTATGGGTGATGTTGTCATGATGTAATCCTCGAGTTGATTACGGGGCGAAGAAGCGTTCCGGTGGCTCGGGCCAGTATCGCGGCATTGAAAGACGGCTTCTTCGGGGTTAACCTACTTTTGGTAGGTGACCTGACAAGGTTTAGCCTACTAAAGGTAGGAATGCAAAGGAATCGGATGAAATGAACCACGGCAAGCAGGATGCGGTTGCGCAGGAAACCGGTGGGCGACGGTTATCCAAAGCGCAGCGCAAGCTCCAGTTACTGGAGAACGCGCGGCTGATCGTCCGGGAGGAGGGGGCCGACCGGCTGACCCTTGGCCACCTGGCCATATGCGCAGGGGTCTCCAAACCCGTGGTCTACGATCACTTCCCTTCTCGGTCTGCGCTGTTGATCGAGCTGTATCGATGGATGGATCTGGAGCAGATCAGGCTGTTTCAGGACGCAATGGCGGTCGGCGAGCATAGCGCTGATGAAGCCGTGGACATGCTCGCCATTGCCTACATCCGGTGTGCCGCCGACATGAATGGAGAGGTACACGCGGTCGGCGCCGCGTTGGCCGGCAGCGAAGAAAAAGCACTGGTGTTTCAGGAGTTGCTGGAAAACTGCGTTCAGATGTTCGTGGCGGTATTGAAACCGCACAGCAGGTTGCCGGCAGAGCAACTGCAACGCTGCTGCGTCGGCTTGGTGGCCGCGGGTGAGGCGCTTGCGGCAGCGGTGGTGCGCGGCAGTGTCGACGAGCCCCAGGCGTGCGAGGCGTTTGCCTCACTGATCGGCGGCGCGTTGGGCAAAACGGTACAGTGAAACGCAAGAGGCGAGGATCGCAACGGGCCGCTGCGCGCAGCTTCCGGGGTCAGCAGCCTGCTGAAGGAGCGCTCGCGCGCCGTCCTCGTGAAGTGAATTGGCTCATCACAGCTCTCCTATACGATCCAGCTCACGCTTGAACTGCTCTGGTGTCAGTGCGCAATGATCGAGCCTGAAGAATGCTTCGAGGCGTCTTCTGATGTGTACGACTGTGGCATCGAATGCCGCCTGCACCTGCGCGGCTGTTCCCTGCACATCGGAAGGATCGGCCAGACCCCAGTGGCTTTTGACGGCTGGACCGAAGAAGACCGGGCAAGGTTCGCCTCCTGCTTTGTCGCAGACAGTGATCACCACATCCGGTGGGGAATCGCAAAAGACGTCCGAGCCTTTGCTGTAGAGACCTGCGGTGTCAATTTCCAGCTTTTGCAGAGTGTCGATGGCGCGCGGATTGAGCACCCCACTGGGAAAACTTCCCGAGCTCACCGCGCAAAAACCCTCCGGTGCCAGGTGATTGAACAACCCTTCAGAAAGAACGCTCCGGCAGCTGTTGGCCGTGCACATGAACAACACTTTCATGGATGTCTCCTAGAGGGGAATGCTCAGGCGCAGTGCCAGAGCCGCCAGCGTCGCAAGCAGGATGGGCAAGGTGAGGATGCTGCCGACTCGCAAGTAATAGCCCCAAGTGATACGGATATTCTTTTGCGCCAGAACGTGAAGCCACAGCAGTGTGGCCAGACTGCCGATGGGAGTGATCTTCGGTCCCAGATCGCAGCCGATGACGTTGGCGTAGATCATCGCCTCCCGCACCAGCCCCGTCGCACCACTTCCCTGAATGGACAAGGCGCCAATCAGCACACTGGGCATGTTGTTCATGACCGAGGACAACAGCGCCGCGGTGATTCCCGTCCCTACGGTTGCAGCCCAGACACCGTGCTCTGCAAAAATGGTCAGCACGTCTGAAAGCGCGTCGGTCAGTCCCTGGTTGCGAAGGCCATAGACCACCAGGTACATACCCAGCGAAAACACGACGATTTCCCAAGGCGCGTGCCTGATGACCTTGCGGGTGGAAATGATGTGCCCTCTGCCGGCAATGATCAGCAGGATCACTGCGCACGCTGCGGCAACGGCACTGACAGGGATGCCCATAGGTTCCAGCGCGAACAGGCCCGCCAGCAGCAGAGCGAGTACCCACCAGCCGGCTATGAAGGTCGCGCGGTCACGAACAGCGGCCTGTGGTCGCTCCAGTTGGGCGGGGTCATAAAGTGCGGGAATGTCCTTGCGATAAAAAAGCCAGAGCATGAGCAGAGTGGCGGCGACCGCCACGAGATTTACCGGCCACATTACCGAGGCGTATCGTGCGAAACCCACGTCGAAGAAGTCCGCTGAAACGATGTTCACCAGATTGGATACCACCATCGGCAGGCTGGCAGTGTCAGCGATGAACCCTGCCGCCATCACGAATGCCAGTGTGGAGGCAGGGCTGAAGCGCAGCGCTGTCAGCATCGCTATGACGATGGGGGTAAGGATAAGTGCGGCCCCGTCGTTGGCGAACAGGGCTGAAACGGCTGCGCCGAGCAAGATCATCAAGGCAAAAAGACGTCGGCCTTTCCCGCCTCCCCAGCGGGCGACATGCAGCGCCGCCCAGTTGAAGAACCCTGCTTCATCAAGCAGCAGGCTGATGATGATCACGGCAATGAAGGTCGCGGTCGCGTTCCAGACGATATGCCACACCACCGGGACATCACCCAGGCTGACCACACCCGTCAGCAGTGCCAGCAGGGCGCCGGCTGTCGCACTCCAGCCGACGCCCAGACCGGCCGGCTGCCAAATGACGAGCAGAAGCGTTAGTACAAAAATCGACGCGGCAATGAGCATGCTTGGGTTCCGGATCAGAAGGTCAGCAGCAAGAGGCCTGGCGTACAGGCCTGTCTTGCATGCAAGCCAACCGTCCTTGCTGGTCGTGGAGCCAGGACGGGTGGGCTTGCGCGGTTATTTGCAGAACATCCAGTGCCCATTGTTCGAGCGCCGGATGCAATCGGTAGTAAACCCACTGACCTTGCCGGCGATCGGCCAGCAATCCGCAGGCGCGAAGCTGCGCCAGGTGCCTTGACACCTTTGACTGATTGTCATCCAGCGCCCAGATCAACTCGCAAACGCACAGCTCGCCCTCGGTAGAAAGCATGAGCATGATCCGGGCGCGGGTCTCGTCGCCCAGGCATTTGAAGAAGGTGTGGGGTGCCAGCGGCATGACGCGCGACTCAGTATATGTGGATAAACGAATATCCAGATATAAACACACGGCGCCTGTTTATGCAAAATCGCTTGAGCATCAGAGCACGGGCAGCGCAGAGCGCCTCAGGCGTGAGTGATCAGCCCGTCGCCTGCGTCGCGCCGCGCAACCGCCACGCATCCCGGGCAGGAGGCAGCCCGAACATGCGCAGGTAATGGCGGCTGAATTGCGACGGGCTTTCATAGCCGACCCGGTAGCCGGCGTCTGCGGCGTCCAGCGCTTCGGCTACCATCAGCCGGCGGGCTTCCTGAAGGCGCAACTGGCCACGGAATTTCAACGGGCTCATCGACGTGACCGCCTTGAAATGGGTGTGGAACGTCGAGCGGCTCATGCCTGCAAGATCGGCAATGTCGTCGATCCGGCAGGGTTCGCTGTAGTGGCTGCGCAACCAGGCAATGGCTTTGGCGATCTGATTCAGGCGACTGTCGGCGCGGGCCAGCTGCCGGATCAGGCTATTGCCGTTGCCGGTCAGCAGCCGATACAGCATTTCGCGAACCACCAGCGGCGCCAGCGCGTCGATATCCTCGGGCGTGTCCAGCAATCTGGCGAGCCGTACCGCCGCATCCAGCAGTTCGGGGCTGGTGTCGTTCAGCGCAATGCCCGTCACGGGCACGTCGGGGTTCTGCTCCTGAGTCGGATAGCGCAGGGCCAGGTCACTCAGTTCGGTCATATCCAGATTGAGGACCAGGCACAGGTAAGGCTGCGTCTGGCTCGCGACGATGACCGAACCCATCACCGGCAACTCCACGGACGCCACCAGGTATTTTGCAGGGTCATAGACATAGGCCGTGGTGCCGAGCATCGCTTGCTTGCGCCCTTGGGCGACCAGACACAGCGTCGGCTCGTAGACCGCCGGCATGGGCATGGTCGGTGCGGCCGAACGAACCAGGCTGACGCCCGGAATGGTGGTTTGATAGACGCCGTCGGCAGGCGCGTGACGAGCGATGATATCGACCAGTATCTCCAGGGAGTCCATGCCTTCTCCTGTGTTCATTCGTGTGTATTCATTCCACGCATACCGGCGACGAAAGACCAGTGTTGCATATCCGTTCCGGGCCCGTCGCGAGCAAGCTCGCTCCTGCAGGCAAATCGGCGCCGTATCTGTGTGCCAGCCGGATGATCGTACAAGGACACCGGACAATCCGGCTACAGCCGACCGCGCGTTCCAGCGCAGACTCATCCCCTGCCCATGACCTCAAGGAGTACTTATCATGCGTTCATTACGTTCCTGGCGTGCCCGATGGTTCATGCTTGCATCCCCGGTTCTGCTGAGCAGTGTCTTGCTGTCGAGCATGGCCAGTGCCGATTCGGCGGCCAGCGCCGAGGTCCGTAACAAGCAGATCGTCAACCAGGCGTTCGACCGCTGGGCCGCAGGCGGCACCACGTTCTTCAGCGATATTGTGGCACCGGACGTCAGTTGGACCATCAAAGGCTCCGGCCCCAGCGCCGGCCACTTCCAGGGCCGCGACCGCTTTATCGAGCAGGCTGTGCGCCCCTTCGTATCCCGCCTGTCCAGTCCGGTAAGACCGGTCAGCAAACAGGTGTGGGCCGATGGCGATCACGTAGTCATCCACTGGGACGGCAAGGCCACCGCACGCGACGGCCAGCCCTACCACAATAGCTATGCGTGGATTTTTCGCATGCAAGACGGCAAGGCGGTGGAGGTCACCGCGTTTCTCGACCTCACGCCTTACGACGATGTGCTGCGGCGGATTCCGGCGACGGCGAGCGAGTAACCTCGTCAGTCCTAGCGATTTTTGCATTCGGCCTTCACCACCTGACAGGTATGGGGCGTGCCGCCGGATCGACCCGCGTAGCGCATGCAGTTATTAAGGGATTTCTGACGCGCGATGCTCAGCGTCGACCCCCAGGCCAGGCCGCCCACACCATTGCTGGGCAGTGCCTTGGCGTAACAGTTCGAGCCGACAAGGGGAACGTAATGGCGGGTGACGACGGCTTTGCCGGAGCATCCGGCCGCGAGCGCCACGTTGAGAGCGAGCAGCCAGGCCAAGGCCCACGACGGGCAAGGGGGCGCTGTTGAGTCGTTCATCCTGTTTCCCCGTATCCAAAGGATGAAGAGTGTCTGTTTTGGGCCCTGAACAGGTTAGACGTTGCGACGCGGATCTTGGATGCAGTTCGGCGGATCGGGGGAAAGGCGCATCGACAGGCTGCCGGGCTCGGCAACGCCAGGCCCAGCAGCATGGCCGAATCAATACTTCCAGGTAACCGACGCGGTCAGATTGCGCGGTGCGCCGTAGTTGGCGCTGGTGCCGCTTTTGAGCGACATCAGGTATTTGCGGTCGGTGAGGTTGTTCAGGTTCAGCGACGTGTTCCAGTGCTCGTCGATGTCGTAGCTGGTCAGCAGGTCCACCAGCGCGTAGGCGTTCTGCCGCGCTGCGCTGTTGGTTTCATCCTGCACGCCGCTCTGCCAGCTCAGACGACCGCCCACCTTGACTTGCGGCAGGCCTGGCAGGCGATAGGTCGCCATGCCGCGCACGCTGTGAGTCGGTACATACTTGCGGGCTTCATCGCCGTTGGGGTCTTCGATCTTCACGAAGGTGTAGCCGGCCAGCAGATCCAGGCCGGGCAGGGCTTCGCCGGCTGCCTGAAGTTCGATGCCATGGCTCTTGTAGTCCACGCCGTTGTAGATGTACTGAGTGCCCACTTGACCGGCATATTCGGTCACGTTCTGCTGCTTGGTCTTGAACAGCGCGGCAGTCAGGTTCAGGCGCTCATCCAGGACATTGCCTTTCACGCCGACTTCCATGCTGGTCCCTTCCAGCGGATCGATCAGGCTGCCATCGGTGCCGAGCACGTATTGCGGGCTGTAGATCTGGGTCCAGCTGCCATAAACGCTCCATTGGTCATTCAGGTCGTAGACCAGCCCGGTGTACGGGGTGACCTTGCCGTGCTCGCGGGTGTGATGCGACGCGCCATAGTTTTCGCCTTTGCCGTCAGCGCTGAGCATGCGGGCGCCGATGATCCAGTGCAGGTCATCCAGCAGACTGAAACGCGCACCGGCATACAGGCTTTTCTGGGTGTCCTGGAAGTTGCCCATGTTGTCGGCGTCGGTGTAGTCCAGCCCCGGTCGCGGAATGTTGCCGGCCAGGGCGTCGGACAGGTTGGTCGAGTAGTAACCGGAGTCGTTGATGTTGTAGGCACGCTCCTTGTGATGAGTGCGACCGTAGTTCGCGCCGAACGTCAGTTGATGCTCGCGGCCGAACAGGCTGAACGGCCCCGAGACCTGTGCTTCGCCGACCAGTTGATGCTCCTTGCTGGAGGTGTCGGTGGCGTAGCTGGAACCCACATCACCCGTCACGCTGGAGATGTAGTACATGTCGGTGTCCTGGTACTGGGTGACACCAGTCACTGTGACCTTGCCGTTCCAGCCGTTGCCGAAATCATGGTTCAGCTCGGCGAAAGCGCGCTGGGTATGCAGGTTCCAGTAGGTCCAGTCCTGGCCGATGCTGGAGCTGCGGCTGCTGTAGTGAATCGCGTTACCGGAGCTGTCCACCAGCGGCAGGTTGCCCCAGGTGCTGCCGTTGGCGTCGCTGTTGTGCTGGGAAAAACCTACGGTGAGCGTATCCGCATCCGACAGATCGAACGCCAACAGACCGGCCGCCACGTTGAGTTCATGGCTGTAGCGGTCGAGATACGAGTTGCCCTTGTCGTGGGCATAGATGAAGCGGCCGCGCACGTTGCCGGTCGGAGTCAGCGGCCCGGAAACGTCTGCCTCGATGCGGCGGTTGTCCCAGGAGCCGGCGCTGGCGCCGATCCTGGCCTGGAACGTGTCGGTCGGCCGCTTGCGCACGAAATTGACCGTTGCCGACGGATTGCCGGTGCCGCTCATCAACCCGTTGGCGCCGTGCAGCACGTCGATCTGCTCGTATTCCGCCAGGTCCTGCTCGCCGACCAGTGTGCCGCCGGCGAACGGCATGCCCATGCCGTCGTACTCGAAACTGTCGATGGTGAAGCCGCGGGAGGTGAATTCCGTGCGATCGGTTTCAATCTGCTCGACAGTGACCGAAGGGGCCGCACGCAAGGCGTCGCGAATACCGTTGAGTTTGAAGTCGTCGATCTGATCGCGCGTGACGGTGGTGACTGCCTGCGGCGTTTCCTTGTCCGTCAGGCCCAAACGTGTGGTGCTGGCAACCGGTTTGCCCTGATAGCCGCGGCTCTGGCCGTCCGCCTGTTGGCTGCTGCTCTGGATCTGTGTTTCAGGCAGGGTGATTTCATCGGCAGCATGGACCAGCGGCAGAGCGCCGCAGGCACCGACGAGCAACAGGCGAGTGGAGAGTCGAGGTTTCAAAGGTTGTTTCCTGAGAGTGGTGGATATGGATGAAAAAATTGCAACACGAAGCAGGTGCAGAAAGAGGTCGCTGGATGCCGCTTTTCCCGCAGTCGTGCGTGCGTTGCGTAGGGCGCGACCCTGGTCGCGAACAGGCCGCCCGGTTTTCACCGATCAGAATCGGCGGGCAGCGCCGCGCACCTTTCGCAAGGCGTCAGTGTGAATGTGTTTGATAAGCTTTCTTATTCAGTTTGTCAGATTGTTTCGTTATGTAAAACCCATGGCTGACAACTTTTTAACGGATTTTTCACACTTTCCGCACCGCGCGGGGCGTTGAGCTAGAGGGGGCGAGGGCAAATCGGCGAGTGTGCAGAGCATGACGACGGCGATCTGTAACCAGCGGTGAATAGGCGCTGCGCCCAAGGGACCGGGTTCCTGGGCTACGCTTTTGAACACTGCGATCATTTGCTGATCACCGAGGCAAAATGCGTGGCGCACGGAACCGGGCAAGAGAGGTTCGGGCATCAGACGTTCGTGCACCGCCCTGAATGCTGGAGCCGCTCACCATGCAGCCGCGCGTTGCGGAGCCTGACTGGTCCAACTGCCCACTGGAAACGCTGGTGGCGTGTCACGAATGCGACTGGCTCATGCACAAGCGCCCGGTCGCCTGTGGCGAGCGAGCGCAGTGCCCGCATTGCGGCTTCGAGTTGTACAGTCATCGACCCCGAGTGCTGCGCCGCTGCCTGGCGCTGACGCTGGCGGCACTGCTGCTGTTTATCCCCGCCAACTTTCTGCCCCTGATGACCTTGAACCTGCTGGGCCAGCACACTCAGGACACCGTCTGGGCCGGTGTCCAGGCCTTGTGGCGCACCGGTATGCCTGAAATCGCCGTGCTGGTGATGCTGTGCAGCATGGTCATTCCGCTGGTCAAGCTGCTGTCTGTGTTGCTGGTGCTGTTGAGCATCCGCTTCGAGCAGGGACGCGCCGTCGGTTTGCTGTTGTATCGCCTTTATCACCATTGTCGGGAATGGGGGATGCTGGAGATCTACCTGATGGGCGTGCTGGTTTCCATGATCAAACTCGCCGGGCTGGCGCAGATCGCGCTGGGCGTCGGACTGGCTTGTTTCATCGGCTTGCTGTTGCTCCAGGTCTGGCTGGAAGTGACCCTGTCTTCGCACCAGGTGTGGGAGGCGCTGTCGGGGGAGAACGGCCATGCGTGCCATTGACGCCGGAATCGTGGTCTGCGCTGATTGCCATCAACTGGCACGCCTGGCGTCGGTCGCAGCATCCCGCTGTTCGCGGTGCGGAGCCCGGCTTCATGTGCGACGGCCCGACAGCCTGCGCCGGACCTGGGCACTGCTGCTCACTGCGCTGATTCTGTATTTCCCCGCGAACCTGTTGCCGGTCATGACCGTGCAGAGCATGGGCAGCGGCCAGCCGGACACCATCATGTCCGGGGTGCTGACGCTGATCCGCCTGCAGATGTGGCCCATCGCGGCGGTGGTGTTCGTCGCCAGCATTCTGGTACCGACCTTCAAGCTGGTCGGCATGGGCCTGCTGCTGTATTCGGTCCAGCGCCATCTGCCCATGTCCGCGCGGCAGCGCATGGTGATGTTTCGCTTCATCGAATGGATCGGACGCTGGTCGATGCTGGATATCTTCGTGATCGCCATTCTCGTGGCGCTGGTGGATTTTGGTCACCTGGCATCCATCGAAGCGGGCTATGGCGCCGTAGCGTTCGCCAGCGTGGTGGTGCTGACCATGCTCGCAGCGCTGGCCTTCGACCCCCGGCTGATCTGGGACGACCAACGCTCTGACCGCAGAGAACCGCAGCATGGCTGACACTGACCCCTCGGTTCCGACCATACGCCCGGCGTCCAGCTGGTCGCTGATCTGGGTGCTGCCGATCCTCGCGTTGCTGATCGGCGGCTGGCTATTGTGGCGGGCCTACGACCAGGCCGGTGTGGAAATCGAGGTGATCTTCGCCACCGGTGAAGGTCTGCAGGCGGGCAAGACCGAAGTCATCTTCAAGGGCATGCCCATCGGCAAACTCCAGCACCTCACGCTGGATGAAAGCGGCGAGCGACGCGGGGTCATTGCCACGCTGGAAATGGACAAGCGCGTCGAGCCCTACCTGCGTGAGCGCACCCGGTTCTGGCTGGTCAAGCCCAGCGTGACCCTGGCCGGTGTTTCAGGGCTGGAGACGTTGATGTCCGGCAACTACATCGCCGCCAGCCCCGGTGACGGTGAGCCTGCGCGCAAGTACATCGCCCTGGCCGAGCCGCCACCGCTGGCCGATACCTTGCCCGGTCTGCACCTGACCCTGCGCGCCGAGCGGCTGGGCTCGGTGAGCCGTGACAGCCTGGTGTTCTACAAGCAGATCCCGGTCGGCCGGGTCAAAAGCCACAGCCTGGCTGCCGATCAGAACAGCGTTGATATCAAGATTCTCATCGACCCTGAATACGCCTCGCTGGTGCGCCGCAACACCCGCTTCTGGAACGCCAGCGGCGTGACAGTCGACGCCAGCCTGAGCGGCGTGAAAGTGCGCACCGAATCGCTGGCCAGCATCGTCACCGGCGGCATCGCGTTTGCCTCGAAGGATCAGCAGCATGATCCGCCGCTTGGCGATCCTGTACAGCCATTCACCTTGTATGACGACTTCGACGCTGCGCAGGTGGGCGTGACGATCAATGTACGTTTTCCGGACTTCGAAGGGCTGCAGGCCGGTCACACGCCGGTGATGTACAAGGGCATTCAGGTGGGAACGCTCAAAACGCTGGTGGGCGTCGATGACCTGACCAGCGCGGCCGCGCAGTTGACCCTGGACCCGCGCGCCGAGCCTTATATGGTCGAAGGCACCGAGTTCTGGCTGGTCAAGCCGAGCATTTCCCTGGCGGGCATCAGCGGCCTGGAAGCGCTGGTCAAAGGCAATTACATCGCGGTACGGCCCGGCAAGAAAGGCGCGCCGCCGGCCCGGGATTTCGTCGCCCGCGCCAAGCCGCCGCCGCTGGACCCGCGCGCGCCGGGCCTGCACCTGGTGCTGTACGCCGGCGCGCTGGGCTCGCTGGAGGTCGGCAGTCCCGTGCTCTACAAGCAGATCAAGGTCGGCTCGGTGCAGAGTTATCAGCTGAGCCGGGACCGCAGTCAGGTCGCGTTCGGCGTCCACATCGAGCCGGACTACGCGACCCTGGTGAACAGCTCGACGCGTTTCTGGAATGCCAGCGGCGTCACCCTCACCGGCGGGCTGTCCGGTATCAAGCTCAAGAGTGAATCGCTGCAAAGCCTGCTGGCCGGCGGCATCAGTTTTGAAACGCCGGACCCGACCGCCAGAACGTCAGCCCGCAAGGTGCAGCGCTTCAACCTGTTCGCCGACCGCGAGAGTGCCATGAAGCCCGGAATGCTCATCGACATTCACTTGCCCGATGGCGAAGGGCTGCGCCCCGGCGCGCCGATTCGCTACAAGGGGCTGGATATCGGCAGCGTCGAGAAGATGGAGTTGACGGCCAATTCCGCCGGCGTGGTGCTCAAGGCGCGCATTACCGAAGGGGCCGAGCGGGTGGCGCGGGCGGGGACGCAGTTCTGGGTGGTCAAGCCGCAACTGGGGCTGACCCGCGCCGCCAACCTGGAAACCGTACTCACCGGGCGTTACGTGCAGGTCATGCCTGCGCCGCGGCCCGGCGCGGTGCAGACCACGTTCAACGTGTTGCCCGCGCCGCCCGCGCTCGATGAGCCGGAGCCGGGTCTGAACCTGATCCTCAGCGCCGCGCGACGCCGCTCCATCAAGCCCGGCGTGGCGGTGACCTACCGGGAAATACCGGTGGGCAAGGTCACGCGGGTCGAGCTGGGTTCCACGGCCGACCGTGTGCTGATCCACATCGTGATCGAACCGCGCTACGCCGTGCTGGTGCGCACCGGCAGCCGCTTCTGGCACGCCAGCGGGTTCGGCTTCGATTGGGGACTGACCAAAGGCGCGAGCATTCGCACCGAATCGGTCGAATCGTTGCTTGAAGGCGGCATTGCCTTCGCCACGCCCGACACGCCGCAGATGGGCAAGCCTGCCCAGCCACGGCAGATCTTCGCCCTGATGGACGAGGCCGAAGACGAATGGCTGGGCTGGGCACCCAGAATCCAGCTCGCCCCGTGAGCATCGGGCCGTCACCCACAGGTCAAGTCGATGAAGAAGTGGTGGAAGCAGTACCTCGCCTTGCTGGACCAGGACCTCAGCGCCAAGGTGTTCGACAACATCAAGAACCTGCTGGTCTGCGCGCTGCTGTTCGCCGCTGGAACCAGTGCATTGCACGGCGAACATTCGGTGTTTCTCGGCCTGCTCGACGTGCGCGTTACCGGTTGGGGGCTGATCGTCATTTCGGCGATCCTGATGCTGCTCAACATCAGCGACGGCTTGCACCGCGTGGCCCGGCTGCGTTACCACACGGTGATTCAGGTCGGGGTGGGTATTGCCTACCTGATCATCGCCTTGAGAATCGTCGAGATCGTGTGGAGTTTTCGTGCGCAATGAAGGGGGCGGCCCTTGCCGGCGCCGACCCCTTCGAGGCGGGATCTACAGCTCTTTCTTGAGGTGCTTTTCGATCTGTTCGAGGGTCTTGCCCTTGGTCTCGGGCAGGCACAGGAACACGAACACCAGCGAGCCGACGTTGATCGCCGCGAAGATGAAGAAGGTGGTGTTACCGATGGTATCGGCGGCAATCGGAAACGAGAAGGCAACCGCCGCGTTGAACAGCCACTGGGCCGACACCGCGATACCGGTCAGCAGACCACGGACCTGCATCGGGAACAGTTCGGACATCAGCAGCCAGTAGACCGGCGCGATGCACGCTTGCATGAACAGCAGGAAGACCAGAATGCAGGCCAGGGCGGCATAGCTCTGGGTCAGATTCTGCGGCATGAATTCCAGCACGCCACCCAACGCGGCTTGCATCAGGACGACCATGACCAGACCGGTCATCAACAGATGGCGGCGGCCGTAACGGCCAATGGCCCAGATGCCCAGCAGCGTCGCCAGGACCGACACCACGCCGTTGCCGATGGTGGCGGTCAGCGCAGCATTGGTGCCCATGCCGGTGGTCTTAAGGATGATCGGCGTGTAGTACATGAACGCATTCACGCCAGTGAACTGCGCGGTGAAGCCCAGCCCGATGCCGATCAGCAGCAGCTTGATGACCCAGCTCTGACGCAGCAGATCCCTGGCTTTCGGGCGATGGCGCGCCTGTTCGTCCTGCGCCTTCATCTCATCGATTTCACGCTGCGCATCGGCTTTGCTTTCGCGCAGCTGTTCGAGCACTTCGTGGGCCTCGTCGAACCGGCCCTTGGCCGCCAGCCAGCGCGGGGAAGCCGGTACGAAGAAGGTCCCGACAAACAGCAACACACCCGGCACCATCGCGATGGCCAGCATGTAACGCCAGATGCCATTGGTGTGGAGTAGCGCGGCCATTACGGCGCTGAGCACGTAGGCGAGCAACTGGCCGCTGACGATCATCAGCTCATTGCGGCTGACCAGTCGCGCACGACGTGAAGGACCGGCGATCTCGGAGATGAACACCGGCACGGTGGCCGAGCCGCCGCCCACCGCGATACCCAGCAGCAAGCGCGCGGCGATCATGAAATCGACACCCGGCGCCATGGCGGTGCCCAGTGCGCCCGCCACGAACAGGATCGACAGCAGACGCAGCGTCAGACGCCGGCCGTAGCGGTCGGAAATGTAGCCGCTGGCCAGCGAGCCAAACGCCGCGCCGACAATCAGTGACGCAGTAATCAGGCCTTCACTGAACGGGTTGAGGCCCAAACCACCCTGATCGATCGGCAAGGTCATGAACGGCAGGGCGCCGGCGATGATCCCGGTGTCGTAGCCGAACGCCAGCGCACCCATGGTTGCAACGAGGACGGAGATGAAAATCAGACGGCGCGCCGAAGCGCGTTGCCGACCGTGATGGTCGATTTTGGATGAGGTAATGCTTGCAGACATGAACTGTAACCCTTCTCACGGAACTAGCGTCGTGCCAGTACACGGAACTGATGCGTTAGGGCCATGTGCGGCGTGCTAGTTCCCTTGCGTGCAAACATATTGAGCATTGTTTTCTGCGATGCAGGGTGTCTGGCACTGTGGATGCAAGGTGTCTGGAATGGGCTTGGCCGGGCTGTCAAGCCTGCCGTTCACCGGACCGGCGGTGGCGCCGGGCGCCGCATTCGAGTAAAGATGCAGGCTCCACCTCGCATAGATCTGAAGGAACCAGCATGCCTATTCGACGTTTTCCCCTCGTCACTGCAATTGCCTTTTCCGTTCTATCCACCACGGCTTTTGCCGCCGATCCGGCACCTGATGGCTTGCTGAAGCAGGCCGAGGCCGAACAGAAGTCCTACCTCGCCACCGTCAAACAACTGGTGGACGTGGACACCGGCACCGGCCAGGCTCCGGGCCTGCAAACCGTGAGTGCGATGCTGGTGGATCGGCTGAAAGCGCTGGGTGCGCAGGTCACCACAACACCGGCCAGCCCATCGGCAGGCGATAACATTGTGGGTACGTTCAAAGGCACCGGCACCCGGTCTTTCCTGCTGATGGTTCACTACGACACGGTGTTCGGGCCGGGAACGGCTGCCAGGCGTCCGTTCAAAGTCGAGGGCGAGCGTGCCTACGGGCCGGGTGTGGCCGACGCCAAGGGTGGCGTGGCGATGATTCTGCATTCGCTGAAGTTGCTTGAAGATCAGAAATTCAAAGGCTTCGGCACGCTGACCGTTCTGTTCAATCCGGATGAGGAAACCGGTTCCAGCGGCTCGAAGAAAATCATCGCCGAACTCGCTCGCCAGCACGACTACGTGTTCTCGTACGAGCCGCCGGACAAAGACGCCGTCACCGTCGCCACCAACGGCATCAATGGCGTGATGCTCGATGTGAAGGGCAAGTCTTCCCATGCCGGCTCCGCACCTGAAGCCGGACGCAACGCGGCCATGGAACTGGCCCATCAAATGTTGCAACTCAAGGACCTGGGCGACCCGGCCAAAGGCACGACGGTCAACTGGACGCTGGTCAAGGCGGGAGAAAAGCGCAACATCATCCCGTCCAGCGCCTCGGCCGAGGCGGACATGCGCTATTCGGACCTGACCGAAAGCGACCGCGTTCTGGCCGATGCACAACGCATCGTGGAACAGAAACTCATCGATGGCACCGAAGTCAGCGTGCGTCTGGAAAAGGGTCGCCCACCGCTGGCCAGGAACCCCGGCTCCGACCAGTTGGCCAAGACCGCGCAAGCGATCTACGGCAAGATCGGCCGCAGCATCGAGCCCATCGCCATGCGCTTCGGCACCGACGCCGGCTACGCTTTCGTACCCGGCAGCGCCAAGCCGGCCGTGCTGGAAACCATGGGTGTCGTGGGTGCCGGGCTGCATGCCGATGACGAATACATCGAACTGTCCAGCATCGCGCCCCGGCTGTATCTGACCGTGTCGCTGATTACCGAGTTATCCGGGAAATAGCCGTAGATCCATGTAGGAGCGGACCGGGCGGCGCTCCGCGCCCACACCTATCCGAGCGTGCAGGAGCCGCCGTACCATAAAATTTTCTACATCAGGCTTTCCAACGTCCGGTCCACCAGGCGCAGGCTGTTGCGTCCGCCGCGCTTGGACTGGTACAGCGCCGCGTCGCCTTGCTCGATCAGCTCGGTCAGGCCGGCGGGCGGGCGGTTGAACAGGTTGGCGCCGATGCTCAGGGTCACCGCTTGCGGGGTGGTGAAGGTCTGGGACGCGGCCGCATGAAACTGTTCCCGCAGGGTATCGCCCAGCGCCACCACTCGTTCGTTCGACGCATCGCTCATCAGAATCACGAACTCATCACCGCCCAGCCGCGCAGCGAGGGAACCGGCCGGCAGCACCTTGCGGATCATCTCGCTCAAGCTGACCAGCAACCGGTCGCCGGCAGTATGGCCATAGAGATCGTTGACCAGTTTGAAATTGTCGACATCGATCAACAGCAAAGCCCCGGGGCGTTCGGTCGAGACTTCGTTGAACACGCGGGGTGCGCGCACTTCCAGGGCGCGGCGGTTGTACAGGGCGGTCAACGGGTCACGCGCCGCCAGCCGTTCGATACGTTTCTCGCGCCGATAACGCTCGGTGCCGGTCATGGACAATGCAATCAGCATGATCGCCATCACGCCTTCCACTAGCGACAACTTGATGATCTCTCCGCGAAAAGCGGCGAGGTCCAGCAGTGCGCCGGGAATGACCGCTGAAATGCCCTTGGCGTAATAGAACAGCGCATGGCCCAGCAGCACGTAGCGCAGCTGCACCGCCCCGACGCTCAGCGAGCTGCCGTGCGGGCGTAGCAACAGGCTGGCGCGCAGCGTCACCGTGGCGACCATCAGCGAGTTGACCAGCAGCATGACTTTCGACCATTGCTGACCTTCCGGCAGCAACAGCATGCCCAGCCAGACAGCCGCCAGCACATACCAGCCGCGGGACAACCGTGTCTCGGTGAAGCGCGCGACGCCCAGCAGGAAAAGACAATGGGCCACCACCAGCATGCCGTTGGCGAACCAGATACCGATCAGCAACAGGCCGCTGCTGCGCAGCAGGGCGAGTGTCGAGCCTACGGAAATGGTGGCAAAGCCTGCGCTCCAGAACAGCAGTGAGGATTCGCGAACACTACGCCACTCGACCGCCAGGTACAGCGCCGCAGCAGCGGCCAGGGCAATGGAAATCGTCAACATCGTGAGTGGGTCGAGCGCCATAAACGGACTGGCCTATAGATTCGCGGTGGGGAAGCGCGATTGTAGATGCTTGGGGGGATTATCCGAAGATTTCACCACGCCTTATCGGCCTTGAATGTATGTTCATGAGACAAATGGCCAAATGATGGCCATGGGGCCGGAAGCCAGCCTGGGACAGGAATGTAAACGTCGCGAGTGCGCAAACGCCGCTCAATAGAGCGGCGTTCTTGTGCACAGCGTAGCTGCCATGGGAGCGGACCCCATGAGCACGGCCAACCATCAAGGCATCTGCGGCAATTCTTGAGGGCGCAGGTCGAAGATCAGCACTTCGGCCTCCACCCCTTCGCTCAATTGCAACCGTTGCTCGTCACGTACCCGCACACCGTCACCTTCGCTCAGCCGTTGGCCGTTGAGCACCACGCTGCCGCGTGCCACGTGAACGTAGGCGTAGCGGTCGGCGGCCAGTTCCAGCGTCGCGCTTTCGCTGCCGTCGAACAACCCGGCGTAAACCCGCGCATCCTGGCGCACGTTCAGCGAACCCTCGGCGCCATCGGGCGAGATGATCAACTGCAGGCGGCCGCGTTTCTGTTCGGGCGTGAAGTGCTCCTGCTGATAGCGCGGTGTAGCGCCGGCGACTTCAGGCACGATCCAGATCTGCAGGAAATGCACCGGCTCGCTGCCTGAATGGTTGTACTCACTGTGCGCCACGCCTCGGCCGGCGCTCATCAACTGCACGTCGCCCGGACGGATCACCGACCCGGTGCCCAGCGTGTCTTTGTGTTCCAGCGCGCCTTCGAGCACATAGGAGAAAATCTCCATGTCCCGGTGCGGGTGCTGGCCGAAACCCTTGCCTGCCGCCACACGGTCATCGTTGATCACCAGCAGGTCGGAAAAGCCCTGCTCATTCGGGTCGCGGTAACCGGCGAAGGAAAAGGTGTGGAAGGATTTCAACCAACCATGATCGGCCGCACCACGGTCGGAAGCTTTGCGAAGAGTCAGCATGATTCGTTCTCCAGAAGGTCGATGCCGTTCATTCAGCCGTCGACTTGATGAAGCTAGGTTACTGTTTATCCGCAGTCGCAATAAGTAGATGAAAAACGAATCACTGTCTTGTTCAGGTGGACAATTGCGCGCCTGTCAACGGCTCTGCAACCACTTCAAAAAGCCGCCTTTCTTGACCTGCGGTGGCCGGGCAAGAAGGGCTGCATGGCTGCTCTTCTGCCGAACCGCCTGCAGCTTGTGCAGCGCCCGATCAACCTCGTTGCACTGCTGCATGAAGGTGCGGGCGACGGATTTGTCGATGCGATAAATGATGCTGGAGGTCAGCGCGGTGAAGCAGCCTTCCGACGGCGTATCGGCAATGATGCTTTGCTCGCCCATGACTTCGCTCGGCCCCATGCGTCCGGCCTCGATGCGTCGCTCGCCGTCGGGCACCGCGACGCTGACCACGCCAGTGGCGATGACGAACAGGCAATCCGGCACTTCGTTGAGGTCCAGCACCACCTGGCCGGCGCTGTATTGCTGCGCCGTCATGCTCTGCGCCAGCCGGTCGCGCTCTTCACTGCTCAGCGAGCGGAACACCTTCACCTCGTCGAGCAATGCCCGGGCCCTGGAGATCGGCTCGCCGCCGCCATCCTGCTGGCGCACAATGCCTGCTGCCTCCAGATGCCGGTGTGCCAGGTCGAACAGCTGATTGCGCACCTCACCCTTGCTGCCCAGCTCGGCAATGAAACCGCTGGCCACGTATTCGGACATGGTTTCCCCGGCCTCCTTGAGCACGGCCTTGGGCGGCGGGTTCAGCAACAGGCTGCTGCTGCCTTGCAGGGTGCGCTCCAGGGCGTCGAGCACGCGGCGCGGGCGGATGTGGTTAGGCACCTGGATGCTGATCGACACCCCGTGCATGTTCACCGGTCGGCTAAGGTTGACGATCTTGGCCTTGGCCGCCACCGAGTTGGGCACCACGGCGGTCGTGCCCTGGCCGGTCAGCAGATGGGTGGCGCGCCAGTCGATGTCCACCACTTTGCCTTCGACCCCGTCGATCGATACCCAGTCGTCTACTTGATAAGGCTTGGTGGTGTTTAGCACGATCCCGGAAAACACATCGCTCAAGGTGCTTTGCAACGCCAGGCCGACGATGATCGCCACTGCGCCGGAGGTTGCCAGCAGGCCCTTGACCGGCAGTTCCAGCACATAACCGGCCGCAGCCACCACCGCGATCAGAAACACCAGCGCGCCGATCACGTCCTGCAACAGGCGTCCGCTGTGGCCGATGCGGTGCATCAGTGCCAGGCCGATCAGCACGGTCAGGACGCGGGCGGCATACATCCACCAGACAATCGCCATGGCCGTCGCGCCCAACTGCATCACGCTGTCATCCGGCCAGGCCGGCGCCAGCAGTGGGCTGATGCCGGCGTTGATGATCAGCGAGCTGAACGCCAGGAACAGCGCCAGGCGAATCGCGACCCGGGCCACGCGCTGCTGCATCGGCGCGATGTGCCAGATCAACACATCGACCAGCAGCAGGACTGCACTCCACAGCAAGGGATGGCTCAACACAAAAGGCATGGCAAAAACTCCGGGCATGGACGTGAAAGAACCTGCCGCAGCAGGTTCTTTATGAGGTGCAGGTGACCTTAGTTCAGGTGCGCCTTGAGTTCGCCGGCGGCCTGACGCATTGCGGCACGCACTTCCGGGATCTGGTTGAGCGGGTTGAGCAGGCCGTAGTCATGGATCATACCGTTGTAACGCACCGCCGTGACGGGCACTCCGGCCGCGTCGAGCTTGCGGGCATAGGCTTCGCCTTCATCGCGCAGCACATCGAACCCGGCGGTCTGCACCAGCGCCGGCGGCAGGCCGCGCAACTGTTCGGTGGAAGCCCGCAGCGGCGAGGCATGGATGTCTGCCCGCTGGCCGGCATCGGTGGTGTAGTTGTCCCAGAACCACTTCATCATGTTGCGGGTCAGGAAGTGGCCTTCGGCGAACTGCTGGTAGGAACCGTCATCGAAGCGGGCATCGGTCACCGGCCACAACAGCAGCTGGAAGCGCAGGGCCGGGGCTTTCTGCTCCTTGGCCATTAACGCGACCACCGCTGCCATGTTGCCGCCAACGCTGTTGCCGGCGACCGCCAGGCGTTTGCCATCGACGCCGATCTGCTGGCCATGCTCGGCCACCCAGCGCGTTGCGGCGTAAGCCTGGTTGATGGCGGTCGGGTAGCGGGCTTCCGGCGAAGGCGTGTAGTCGACATAGACCGCAACGGCGCCGGAGCCGACCACCAGGTCGCGAATCAGGCGCTGGTGCGTCGGGAAGTCACCCAGCACCCAGCCACCGCCGTGGAAAAACATGAACACCGGCAGGTCACCCTTGACGTCGGCCGGGCGAACGATCTTCAGCGCCACTTTCTGGCCGTTGACGTCGATCGAACGCTCGCTCACCTCGATACCCGACAAATCCACCTTCACCGACGCCTGGGCGCCGGTCAGCACCGCACGGGCATCCTTGGGGCTCAACTGTTCCAGAGGTTTGCCACCGCCGGCAGCCAGAGCTTCGAGAAACGCCTGGGTGTTGTGTTCCACGCCGGGGCTGCCGGCGGCGAACGCGCTGTTGACGCAGAGGGCGAGCAGGCTGGTGGTCAGGGTTTTTTGCAGAGCGTTCATGAATAAATCCTTTTTTGATGAGTGCGGGGGAATGTGCAGTCCGGGTTTCGGGCCTCGGCTGCACCATGCGCACAGATTAATAGGATGTCTGGGCGCGAAAAAGCCGGTATAAAGCGTTTAACTGTCAACAAGGACGGGACAATGAACCCCTTCGAAGATATGCGTATTTTCTGTCAGGTCATGGAATCAGGCAGCTTTACGGCCGCCTCGGACAAACTGGGCCTGTCCAAGCAGTTCGTCAGCCGCCGCCTCATGCAACTGGAAGACCGGCTTGGCGTGCGCCTGCTCAATCGCTCGACCCGGCGCCTGGACGTGACGCCGCTGGGCCAGAGCTATTACGAATCGGCCTTGCGCCTGTTGAGCGAAGTCGAACAGGTGGAGCAGGGCATCACCGGCCAGAACAGCGAACCGCGCGGCACCATCCGCCTCAGCGCGCCCCTGTCATTTGCCGTGGCGCATTTGGGCTGTCTGTTGCCGCAATTCCTGCAACGCTACCAGGATGTGTCGGTAGAAGTGGACCTCAGTGACCGCCCCGTGGACCTGCTCAGCGAAGGCTACGATCTGGTGCTGCGCATCGGCACCCTGGAAGACTCGACCCTGATCGCCCGGCGTATTGCCAATATCGACCGCGTGTATTGCGCCAGCCCGGCGTACCTGGCCGAGCGCGGCACGCCCGCCAGACCCGACGACCTGCACAGTCACGACTGCCTGCCTTACGGCCACGGGCGCCAGGTGCAGTGGCGTTTTCAGGGGACCGGTAAGCCGGTGAACCTCAGCGTCAGCGGGCGAATGCGGGTCAACAATGGCGAACTGCTGCGCGACGCCGCCGTGGCCGGACTCGGCATCACTTATCTGCCCACTTTCATCGTCGGTGCCGCGTTGCGTGACGGCCGGCTGGTCAAAGTGCTGGACGATCTGCGCCCCGAGCCGTTGACCCTGTCGGCGGTCTATCCGCAACATCGCCAGGCGTCCCGGCCGGTGCAGGCGTTCATCGAGTTTCTCCGCGAGCGGCTCAGCCCGAATGTCGATCTGGATGATCGCCAAAGTTGAAGCAACGCAGGCGTGCCGTGCCTCAGCGGCCGGCGCGCAGGAGATCGAACGGGTATTCGACCACGATGTACAGCCGGTCGATGTCATTGTTGCCTTGAGCCGTGTTGCCGCGGTGGCTGACATGCGAGAGGTTCAGCGTCAGGTCCTTGGCCGCGCCGGATGGCACGGTGTAGGCCAGGGTCACGTCGCGCTCCCAATGGCGTCCGTCCTTGCCCTGGGTTGGGACATAGCGTTGCCGGGCAGCGTCGAACGGGTTGTACGCCCCGCCTTGCGGCGCGCCACTGCCATCGATCCCGCTGCCACGCACGTAGCGCGTCATGAAGCTCAGGCCGGGCACTGCCTGAGTCAGGTCCAGGTCATAGCGCAACTGCCAGGACTGTTCGTTGGCGCCGTTGAAATCGCCGTATTTGATCGAGTTGGCCAGATAGATGGAATCGCCACCGACAAAATCGAACGGCGTGTCGCCATGGATCTTTTGATAACCCAGGCTGAAGGTCTGGCCGCCGGTTTTCAGGCGGCTCATCAGGCTCGACGCGGTGGTGGCGATGGCCCCGGCGCTGGCCTGGCCGGCGTCCACGGTGCGGTAGAGGTTAGCGTCCCATGACAATCGGGTGTCGCTGCTCAGCTGTTGTTTCAGATTGAGGTTGGCGTAGTACTGGCGCCAGGTGTCGCTCAGTTGCGAGGCATACAGCGCGCCGCCGAGCGGTCCGGCGCTGTCGGTCTGGACACCCGCCAGACTGATGCTGCGGCCTCGCGTCGTTGCGCCATAGCCCTCGAAATCATCGTGGGCCGAGCTTTGTGCCTGATTCTTGAACGCGGTGAAATGGCCGGCCACCCATTTGAAGCCCGGCATGGCCTGGCTTTCCAGCAGCAGGCCGGTGGCGTACTCGGGTTGCAGGCGCTTGTCGGCGGTGTCGAACACCGGTGTCTCGACTTCCATTTCGCCGATCTTCAATACGCTGTCGGCGGCACGCCATTTCAGGGCCATGCCGGCGCTGGAATAGTCGGGTTCGGCCCGACCGTCGCTGTCCAGCGGCAGCAGGCCGGTGCCGGAGGTTCCCCGGCCACTGTCCAGTCGCAGGCCTAGAAAACCGTGGGCCTCCACGCCGAATCCGACCGTGCCGGGTGTGAAACCGGAACTGAAACGGCCGATGAACCCTTGAGCCCATTCCTGCTGATAACTTTTGTCGCGCTGGGCATCGTGCCGATAGTCGTTGTGCAGAAAATAATTGCGCACCAGAACATCGGCGGATGCGGCCATGGCCGTCGCCGGGAACGTGGAGATCGAAAGCAGGGACAACCACAGGAAGACGCGCATGAATCAGACCGGATTTCAAAACCTGACTGTGAGCGTCCTGCGCCGGCCTGGCTTGTAGGATTGTGCTGTCACCGTTACCGAGGCGAGTATGATGGACGCTTTCCGTTCAGAGGGTAGTGTCCATGTCCGTCGCCAAAGCCGAAGTCGTCATCACGTACTGCACCCAGTGCCAATGGCTGTTGCGTGCCGCCTGGCTGGCGCAGGAATTGTTGAACACCTTCTCGAACGACCTGGGCAAGGTATCGCTGGAACCGGCTACCGGCGGTGTGTTTCGCATCACCTGCAACGACGTGCAGATCTGGGAGCGCAAGGCCGACGGCGGCTTTCCGGACGCCAAGGTGCTCAAGCAGCGTGTCCGCGACCGGATCGACCCGCTGCGCGACCTGGGTCACAACGACAAACCCTCGACCCATTAAAGGGTGGTTTTGGCCGGGCTCGCGCCTTTCGCGCCTTTGAGTCCCGACACTATGATCGCCATCACGATCAAGCCGCCGCCCAGCAGCATGCGCGAAGTGGGCGCCTCGGCAAACAACAGCCAGGCAAAGGCGATGCCGTAGACCGGCTCCATGGCAAACACCACCGCAGCGGTGCGCGCCTTGATGACCGCCAGGCTGGCGACGAACAGGCTGTGGGCAAGGCCCGTACACAACACGCCGAGCAGGGCGAGCCACAGCCAGTCCATAGCTGCGACGCTGCCCAGTGCCGGCGCCACCCATGGCAGCACGAACATCGCGACCAGCAGGTTCTGGCACAACGCGGCCTGGACCGGTGGCACGTCGGTGGAACTGGCCCGGTTGACCAGCGACAGCAACGAAAACGTCAGCCCGGAAAAGACCGCCCATAGCAGGCCGCCGGTGGCCTGGCTGGCGAGGTCGAAATCCGGCGTGACCAGCACCAGCCCGAACGTGACCGCCAGCACCAGCAGGACTTCCGTGAGGCGAATCCGTTCGCGGAAAAACAGCCCTTCGAGCAGTACGGTAAAGGCCGGGAAACTGGCGAAGCCCAGCGTCGCCATCGCCACACCGGCAATTTTCACCGCCATGAAAAACGTCACCCAGTGTGCAGTGAGCAATGCCCCGCTCAGGGCCAGTGCCGCCCAGGTCTTCAGACGCAGCGATACCCACCTGCGCTGCCCGGCAAAGCGAATGAACAGCGCCAGCGCTGCCACCGCAAACGCGGCCCGGCCAAAAACAATCATGGAAGGCGAAGCCGCCGCCAGCTTGCCGAACACGCCGGAAAGCCCGAACAACAATGCGCCGGCATGCAGCGCGCCCAATGCGAAACGAGGGGTCATCGTGATCCTTGATGGTGCCGAGATCTCATTGCAGGAGCGAGCTTGCTCGCGAAGACGTACTTACAGACAGATAAATCTGTTGTCGGTGCACCGGCCGTTCGCCAGCAAGCTGACCCCGACAAGTTCGACAGCGAGGATAACTTACCCCATTCGGCCACTGTCATCACCGTGCCACGCACCTGTCATATGGAATTAACCGGCCTGTCGCACTCTCATCGAAACCCTGCCGGAGGTCGTGCCATGAGCAGTGCTCAGCTTGCCAAACCCAGCCGTAAGCAACGCGTGCGGACCCTGTGGATTTCCGATGTGCATCTGGGCACACGGGATTGTCAGGCAGAACGGCTTTCCGCGTTCCTCAAGGGTTACCAGGCCGACAAGGTTTACCTGGTGGGCGACATCATCGACGGCTGGAAGATGCGCAGCGGCGCGTACTGGCCCCAGGCGCACACCAACGTGATCCGTCGCCTGCTGACCATGAGCAAGCGCGGCACCGAGGTGATCTACATCACCGGCAACCACGATGAATTCCTGCGCCGCTACTCGAAACTGATTCTGGGCAATATCCAGCTGGTGGACGAGGCCGTGCACACCACCGCTGACGGTCGGCGGCTGCTGGTGATTCATGGCGACCAGTTCGACGTCATCACCCGCTACCACCGCTGGCTGGCCTTTCTCGGCGACTCCGCCTATGAATTCACCCTGACCCTCAATCGCTGGCTCAATCATTGGCGGGCGAAGTATGGCCTGGGTTATTGGTCGCTCTCGGCCTACCTGAAGCACAAGGTCAAGACCGCGGTTAACTTCATCAGCGACTTCGAGCAGGCGATTGCCCACGAATGCGTCAACCGCGGCCTGGACGGCGTGGTCTGTGGGCACATTCACCACGCCGAAATCAGCCAGGTCGGCGGTGTCGAATACCTCAATTGCGGCGACTGGGTCGAATCCTGCACAGCCTTGATCGAACACCTGGACGGCACCATCGAGCTGTATCGCCTGGCCGACGCCCAACTCAAGGCTTCCCAAGCTGAAGCCTCACCTGTCGCTGCCGAGCCGGTCAGCGAACCGGTGAGCTGATCAGAAGGGAATCCGGCCCAGCAGCAGGTCGCGGTACATCACGAAATCGCCGAGCAGGCTGTAGAACGGATGCTGGAAAGTTGCCGGGCGGTTCTTTTCGAAAAAGAAATGCCCGATCCAGGCGAAGCCGTATCCGGCCACCGGTACCAGCCACAGCAACCACCAGCGCCCGCTGCCCACGGCGAACGCCAGCAGGAAAATCACCAGGCTGGTGCCGACGAAATGCAGGCGTCGGCTGGCGCTGCTGCGATGTTCGTTGAGATAGAACGGATAGAACTCCGCAAAGCTGTTGAAGCGCTTGACCTGATCCATCGACAAGATCCTCATGTTCGCCTTTCGACAGTCTAGCCGCAGTCGCCCGGTCAGTGCCGCCAGAATGCAGGCATACACAGCACCAGCACGGTGATGATCTCCAGGCGCCCCAGCAGCATGCCGCCGGACAGAATCCATTTGGCGGCGTCCGGCAGGGTCGAGAAGTTGCCGGCCGGGCCGATCACTTCACCCAGGCCCGGGCCGACGCCGGACACGGTACTGGCGGCGCCGGTCAGCGCGGTCATCCAGTCCAGGCCCAGCAGCGACAGCATCAGCGCGATGATGCAGATGGTGATGGTGAAGAAGAACGAAAAGGTCAGGATCGAGCGCACGATCTCGTCGTCCAGACGATGGCCGTTGTAGCGCTGCTTGATCACCGCCCGCGGGTGAATGAGCTGGTTGAGGTTGGCCTTGAGCAGGATGTAGGCCACCTGGAAACGGAAAATCTTCACGCCACCGGCCGTGGAGCCTGAACAGCCGCCGATGAAGCCCAGATAGAAGAACAGCATCAGCGAGAAATTGCCCCACAGGCTGTAGTCACCCAGGGCAAAACCGGTGGTGGTGACGACTGACGTCACGTTCAGCGCCACGTGCAGCAGCGCCTCGCTCCACGGCAGGTCGGTGGTGTTGGCGTACCAGACGGTCATCACCAGCCAGGTCACCAGCAGCAGGCCGATCAGGCCCTGGACCTGTTCGTCCTTGAACAACGCCATGCGATGGCCGCGCATGGTGGCGACGTACAGGGTGAACGGCAGGCTGCCGAGGATCATCACCACAATGGCGACCCAATGCACCGCCGGCTGTTTCCATTTGGCCAGCGACAGGTCCGAGGTGGAAAAACCGCCGGTGGAGATCGCCGACATCGCATGGTTGATGGCATCGAACGCGCTCATGCCGGCGAGCCAGAACCCCAGGCTGCCCAGCGCCGTGAAGCTGACATAAGCCAGCACGATAAACTTGGCCACCATGTGCGAGCGCGGCATGACCTTTTCCGAACGGTCGGAGGATTCGGTCTGGAACAGGCGCATGCCGCCGATCCGCAGCAGCGGCAGGATCGCCACCGCCATGCCGATGAAACCGATGCCGCCCAGCCAGTGCAGCATAGAACGCCAGATCAGGATTCCCGGCGACATGCTGTCCAGGTGACTCAGGACCGTGGAGCCGGTGGCGGTGATGCCGGACATGCTTTCGAAAAACGAGTCGGTGTAGCTGATGTGCTGGGTCAGCAGGAACGGCAGGGCGGCAAAGATGCACACCACGATCCAGCTGGAGACCGTCAGCATGTACATGTCCCGTGGCCGCAGATGAACCTGGGCCGGCCGTCCCGGCGCCACCAGCGCCAGGCCCGCCACGAACGTGATCACGCTGGCCCACAGAAACGAGCGCAGGTCTTCGAAACGGTCGTATATCACCAGCGTGACCATGGGCACGATCATGGCAACAGCCAGAGTGATCAGGAAGATGCCGATAATGAAACCGATGATGCGCAGGGTCGGCAACGCCATGTAATGCTCTGACTTGAAGGGAAAGGCGGCCATTTTACCTGCGCCGGATGGCAAGTAAACCGAAGTGCATATCTGTGTGCTCGATAAGCGCCTTGATCGGTCGCGGTCAAGAGAATGGCCGCACCCGACAACAAACCCTAGAATGCCCCTCAACATTTTCCACAAGGAGGTCGCCCATGGAGGCGCTCGACGTATTGCTCAATCGAGTCTCGGTCCCACGCCTGGTCGACCCGGCCCCGGACGCCGCGCAGCGGGAGATCCTGTTCGAGGCTGCCTTGCGTTCGCCCGATCACGGTCAATTGCGGCCGTTTCGCTTCATCACCGTCGAAGGCCAGGCCCGCGAGAAAATGGGTGAACTGCTGGTCCAGGCGCTGGAGCAGGGCGGCGGCGAAGTGAATGAAAAAACCGTGGAAAAGGCCCGGCTTGGCCCATTGCGGGCGCCGCTGATTGTGGTGGTGGTCGCCCGATTGCAGGATCACTTCAAGGTGCCGCGCAAGGAACAGCTAATCACCGCCGGCTGTGCGGCGCATGGCGTACTGCTGGCGGCGTATGCCCAAGGCATCGGGGCAGTGTGGCGCACCGGCGAACTGTGTTATTCGCCGGTCGTGGCCGAGGGCTTCGGGTTGTCGGCGGATGAAGAGGTCATCGCCTTCCTGTATCTGGGCACTGCGCTGAACCCGCCTCGCGAGGCGCCGAAAGTCGACGCCGGCGAGTGGGTCTCGGCTTGGCAGGGCTGATCAGCCGGCCACCGGCAGCGTGGGTTCCAGTGGCAAGTCCAGCACGGCGATAAAGCCGCCATCCGGATGATTGCCCAGGCTCAGACTGCCGCCATGGCGTTCGGCGGCGCGCCTGGCGATCGCCAGTCCCAGGCCGTGCCCCGGCGCGGTCTGGCCGGGCGCGCGGTAGAACGGTTCACCCAGTTGCGCCAGGTGCTCCGGTGCCACGCCGGGGCCGTGGTCGCGAACGCTCAGTTGCACGCGGCCGTCCGATAACTGTGCCTGTACCTCGACTGGCTGACCTTCGGGACTGAAGCGCACGGCGTTGCGCATCAGGTTGTCGACGGCGCGTTCGATCATGTCCGGCCAGCCGCGCAGTTGCAGGTCATCGGTGATCCGGATGTCGATGGGCGGCCGCGATTCGTCCAGCTGCGTGTCGTTCTTCAGCCGTTGCAGCAGTTCCTTGAGGTCCACCGGCTCGGGGCTGCCGAAATCCGCGTCCAGGCGCGCCAGCGCCAGAATCTCGCTGATCAGCGCTTCCAGACGATCACATTCGCGACTCAGCCGTGGCCAGAGCTTATCCCGCTCGGCCGGCTCCGCGCGTTCAGCCAGGGCCAGGGCGATGCGCAAACGGGCCAATGGCGAGCGCAGTTCATGGGACACGTCGCGCAGTAGCTGCCGCTGGCTGCCGATCAGGCTTTGCAGGCGCGCGCCCATGCGGTTGAAGTCGGTCGCCAGTACGCCGAACTCGTCACGGCGGTTCGCCAGTTGTGCCAGGCTGTGCTGTTGATAACTGGCCTGACCCAGATCATGCACCGCACCGCGCAGGCGGCTGAGCGGGCGAGTGATGGACAGCGTGACGAGCAGGCTGAACAACGTCAGCACCACCAGCGCAATACCCAGTGCGCTGAGCGGCCACAGCAGGCTCTGGCGGTGCCAGTCTTCCAGCTCCGGATGGGGAATGCGGAAGATCAGCAGGTACGTGTCGCCAGTGCGTTCGCTGGTGTATTCGGTGGTCAGCCGGCGCCATGGCAACTGGCGCGGGTCGCCGTCCTGCTGGCGGGCTTCGAAGGCGGCGGCACGGGGCGGAAAGGTACCGCGTACCACGGGCTCGCCGTTGTCGTTGAGCACCTGCACGTCGATGCGGTGGCGACGTTTGATGTTCTGCAGGAAGTCCTGAGCGCTGTCTTCGCCTTTTTCTTCATAGAGACTGGCCCATTCCTGGGGCAGCTCCTTGAGTACCGGATGACGGCTGAGGATCCAGGTGTCCTGATTGAGCATATGACCCAGCAGGATCGACAAGCCTGCCACCAGGGCTATGGCCAGCCAGAAGCTGGCCAGGATTCGCCAGAACAATGAGCGCACGAGCTTTCCTCAATGGAGAAACCCGACATGCGAGGCATGTCGGGTCCGGGTGATGGATCGGATGACCGGGCGCCGATTATTGCGCTTTTTTGGCCTTTTCCGCTTTCCAGGCCTTGAACTCGGCCCATTCGGCACGGCGTTCATCCTGCTTTTTCTTCATCTCGTCGAACTGCTTTTGCTGTTCAGGCTTGAGGACGGCGCGGATTTCGCTGTCGGTCTTGGCCTTCTTCGCGGCGATTTCGTCTTTCATGGCTTTCTGGTCCGCATCGGACAGCTTGGCCAGGTAGCGCTTGGTGATGTCGCGATGCTCATGTCTCTGTTCGCCCAGCAACTTGCCGATCTGCTGGCGCTGTTCACGGCTCAGGTCCAGTTTGTCGAACGGGCCTGGACCGCGGTGCAGGCCAGGGCCGCGATGGTCGCGGTCCTGATGCATGCCGGGTGCATCGAAATCAGGACCTGGGCCACCGGCAGGTGCGGCCATGGCGACGGTTGGCAGTGCAGCGGCGAACATCAAAGCGATCAGGGTCTTGCGCATGGTGAATCTCCTTGTCTCTAGTCCGGCTCGTTTGCCGTTGGAGCCCAGTTTAGGGAGATCAAGGTCAAGCGCGGTCAGGAGAGGGTAAAGGCTTTGTAAAGCCAGCACCTGCCAATACTCCTGTAGGAGTTGGCTTGCGGATACAGTTGTGAAGTACGCCACCCTTTCCGTGGGAGGGAGCTTGCTCGCGACGGCTGGAGGTCAGACGCTGCCGAACCGACTGAACAATCCCTGTCGTCAGCAAGCTGCCTCTTACAAAAACATCAAGCCCCGCAGGTTTCACAGACTGTAGAAATACCCACGGCTGCGCAGGGCCACGATGCGTGGACGGCCGTCGGGGTGGGGGCCGATCTTCTTGCGCAGGTTGCTGACGTGCATGTCCAGGCTGCGGTCGTAGAGGGTCAATTTGCGGCCCAGCGCCAGTTGCGCCAGTTCCTGCTTGTCCAGCGGCTCGCCGGGTTGACGCAGCAGCGCTTCGAGCAGGCGGCTTTCCGACACCGTCAGGGTCAGTTCCTTCTCATCGATGCTGACCACGCCACGCACCGGGCTGAAGGTCAGGTCGCCCAGCTCCAGCTGGGTCGCCGACGCCACCGGATGGCTGCGGCGCAGCACGGCGCGCAGGCGGGCGGTCAGCTCGCGGGGGTCGCAAGGTTTGGCCAGATAATCGTCGGCGCCCAGTTCCAGGCCCAGAATCCGGTCCAGCGGTTCGCCACGGGCCGACAGCATGACCACCGGCAGGTCCGGGTGCTCGCCGCGCAATTGCTTGAGCAGTTCCAGACCACTGCCATCGGGCAGCATGACGTCCAGCACCACCGCCGCGGGTGCCATTTGCGCCAGGGCGCTACGGGCGCTGTTGCCGTCATGGCAGGCCCGTACCTGAAACCCTTCCTGGCTCAGCCAACTGACCAGCAGCTCACAGAGCTCCTGGTCATCATCAATCAGTAACAGCTCGCTCATGAATCACTCAATTTAGCCATTGCCGGCGTTGCCTACGCCTACCGCCGGCAAATATACCGCACAACACGGCGATCATCGCAACGCCACCCCCGGTGACGAACCATTGTTGCTGTTCGGAGAGCATGCGCTGCGGCGCCGTGGCCTGTGCTTCCTTGAGTTGCAGCTTGAGCCGCTGGTTCTCCTGACGCAGGCGCGTCAGTTGAACGCTGTCCCGCTCGGCATCGGCATTCTGCACCTGACGTTGCAGCGCTTCACGCTGGCGCTCGCTTTCCTGAAGCCGCTGCTGAAGATCGATCACCTGGCTGGCCGGACCCGGCAGATGCAGCGGTGGCACCGCGCTCGAACCATTCATGTCGTCGGCCTGGACCTTGCCACCCAACGCCAGCACTACCGTTAACAGACACACTGAACCTGAACGCATCTGAGTTCCCTTGTACAGATCGGCGATTCTTCAAATAGTGAGCAGTTTGTCGGCAGGCGGTTGCGAATGATTAGCGGGGGAGGCTGGCAGGTGGCGATCCTGCCGCGATGTGCAGGATCGCCAGGGTATCGCGAGGTACTACGGCAGGACTTGCTTGAACGGCTTGACCACCACATTGCCGTAGACGCCGGCGGCCACGAACGGGTCAGCCTTGGCCCAGGTTTCAGCGGCGCTGAGGGACTCGAACTCGGCGACGATCAAGCTGCCGCTGAAGCCCGCCGGCCCCGGATCGTTGCTGTCCACCGCCGGGTGCGGACCGGCCAGCACCAGACGACCGGCGTCTTTCAAGGCGTTCAGGCGCTCCAGGTGCGCAGGACGCACGCTCAGGCGTTTTTCCAGCGAGTTTTCGACGTCGGTGGCAATGATGGCGTAGAGCATGTCAGTCCTCGGTTTTCGTCGTAGATGAAGGAGCGCCGTCCTGCATGTGGCGGGTCAGGTAGATGCCTTGGGCGACCAGGAATACCAGGGTCATCGCCAGGCTGCCGAAGACTTTGAAATCGACCCAGAAATCCTGGTAAGTAAAGGCCACGTACAGGTTGGCTGCGCCGCAGAACAGGAAGAACAGGATCCAGGCCACGTTCAGGCGTACCCAGACGGCGGCCGGCAAGGTCAGGGCATGGCCCATGACCCGCTGGATCAGCGGACGATCACCAATGAAGTGGCTGCCGGCGAAGGCCAGGGCGAACAGCCAGTTGACCACCGGCGCCTTCCACTTGAGGAAGGTTTCGCTGTGGAAGGCCAGGGTCAGGCTGCCGAAGACCAGGCAGGCGATCAGCGTCAGCCACTGGCTTTTCTCCAGCTTGCGCTGTTTGAGGTAGAGAATGCCGTAGACCACCACGGAACTGATGATCAGCATCGCAGTTGCGCTGAAAATGCCGCCTACTGTGTAGCTGTGGCCCAGAATATCGACGTTGCGAGGGTCGGTCTTGTAGACGATGAAAAACAGGAGCAGCGGGATGAAGTCGATGAATTGTTTCACAGTGGCAGCCAGAAGCAGGATGTGGCGGCATAATAACAAACATCAATGACTGCGAAAGCACTACACCATGAATGTTGACCTGCACTGCCACAGCACCGCTTCCGATGGCGCCCTTGCGCCCGCTGCACTGGTTGCCCGTGCTCATGAAAACGGCGTGCGCGTCCTTTCGCTGACCGATCACGACACCCTCGAAGGCCTCGATGAAGCCCGCGAAGCCGCCCATGCGTTGGGTATGCAGCTGGTCAACGGCGTGGAATTGTCCTGCACGTGGGGCGGGGCGACCATCCATGTCCTGGGCTACGCCTTCGACACCCAGGCGCCTGCGCTGACCGCCGCCATCGCCCGTCTGCACGAAGGTCGCTGGCTGCGTGCCGAGGAAATCAGTCAGAAATTGGCGACCAAAGGTATGCCCGGAGCGCTGGAAGGTGCCCGCGCCATCCAGCAGGAACTGGGCGACAGCGGCAATGCACCGGCTCGACCGCATTTCGCGGACTTCATGGTCCGCGCCGGTTACGTCAAGGATCGCGCCGAGGCTTTCCGCAAATGGCTGGGCGCCGGCAAGCTGGGCGACGTCAAGCAACACTGGCCGACCCTGGAAGAAACCGTGGCCACCTTGCGGGCCTCCGACGCCTGGGTCAGCCTGGCGCATCCTTCACACTATGACTTCACACGCACTAAACGGCGTAGACTGGTCGCCGACTTCCTCCAGGCGGGCGGACATGCCATCGAGGTCGTCAACGGTATGCAGCCGGCCGATCAGGTCGGCACCTTGTCCATCCTGGCGCGCGAGTTCGGGTTGCTGGTCACCGCCGGCAGCGATTTCCATGGCCCCGGAGCCTGGGGGGAAATCGGTACATACCGCCCCGTACCTGAAGATTTGCCGCCCCTGTGGTGCAGATTCAAACATGAACAGCCTACTGCCGACGTCTGAACAGGAAAGAACCGTGAGTCAATTTTTCCAGGTCCACCCGGAGAACCCGCAACCGCGCCTGATCAAACAAGCCGCGGAAATCATCAAGGCGGGCGGGCTGGTGGTGTATCCCACAGATTCTTCCTATGCACTGGGTTGCCAGATCGGCGACAAGAGCGCCATCGAACGCATCCGTCGCCTGCGCCAGCTGGACGACAAGCACAACTTCACCCTGATGTGCTGCGACCTGTCCCAGCTGGGGCTGTTCGCCAAGGTCGACACCGGTGCATTCCGTGCGCTCAAGGCCCATACGCCGGGGCCCTACACCTTTATCCTCAACGCCACGCGCGAAGTGCCGCGCCTGATCCTGCACCCCAAGCGCCGCACCATCGGCCTGCGGGTGCCGAGCCATCCCATTGCCCAGGCACTGCTGGAGCAACTGGGCGAGCCATTGATGAGCGTCAGCCTGATCATGCCCGGCGACAGCGTGCCGTTGAGCGATCCCTATGAAATGCGTGAATTGCTCGAACACCACGTCGATCTGATCATCGACGGCGGCATGGGCGGTATTTCCGCCTCGACGGTCATCAACCTGTCCGAAGGCGAGCCGCAGGTGATCCGCGTGGGCTGTGGCGATCCTACGCCGTTCCAAGAGCAGGCGTAATGACCGTCGTTGAAACGATGGATCCCCAGGCCGACGCCCAGCAGGAGCTGCCGTTTGCGCTCGTCTACGGCCAGGCGGTCACCCAGATGCCGGTGGATCTGTATATTCCGCCGGACGCGCTGGAGGTGTTCCTCGAAGCGTTCGAGGGGCCGCTGGACCTGCTGCTGTACCTGATCCGCAAGCAGAACATCGACATCCTCGACATCCCGGTGGCGGAGATCACTCGCCAGTACATGGGCTATGTCGAACTGATGAAAACCGTGCGCCTGGAACTGGCCGCCGAGTACCTGGTGATGGCCGCCATGCTCGCCGAGATCAAGTCGCGCATGCTGCTGCCGCGCTCTGCGGAAATCGAGGAAGAAGAGGGCGACCCCCGCGCCGAACTGATTCGCCGCTTGCAGGAATACGAACGCTTCAAGGCCGCCGCCGAGGGTATCGACGGCCTGAAACGTGTCGGCCGCGACGTGCTGGTGCCCAGGCTGGACGCGCCTGAAGCCCGAGCCCGCAAGCTGCTGCCGGACGTCAGTCTCGAAGAAGTATTGATGTCCATGGCCGAGGTGCTGCATCGCGGTGACATGTTCGAAAGCCATCAGGTCAGCCGCGAGGCGCTGTCGACCCGCGAGCGCATGAGCGATGTGCTCGAACGCCTCAAGAGCGGTGGTTTCGTGCCGTTCGCCGAGTTGTTCACCGCTGAAGAGGGCCGCCTGGGTGTGGTCGTTACCTTTATGGCGGTGCTGGAGCTGGTCAAGGAATCCTTGGTCGAACTGGTCCAAAACGAGCCGTTTGCGGCGATCCATGTCCGGGCGCGAGCCGAGTAGAGCCATAACCGAATCATGAATTTGAACGAACCCCGTGACCTGGCGCCCCTGCTCGAAGCGTTCCTGCTGGCCTCCGGCAAACCGCAAACCCTGGAACGGCTCTACGAATTGTTCGAGGAGGGCGAACGGCCTGGTCCGCAGGTGTTCAAGAAAGCGTTGGACGTACTGCGCAAGTCCTGTGATGGCCGTGCCTTTGAACTCAAGGAAGTGGCGTCGGGTTACCGCCTGCAGATCCGTGAGCGTTTCTCGCCGTGGGTAGGACGTTTATGGGAAGAACGCCCGCAGCGCTATTCACGGGCCATGCTGGAAACCCTGGCGCTGATCGCCTATCGCCAGCCGATCACCCGTGGTGAGATCGAAGACGTGCGGGGCGTCGCGGTCAACAGTCATATCGTCAAGACCTTGCTGGAACGTGAGTGGATTCGGGTGGTGGGCTACCGCGACGTCCCCGGCAAACCGGCGATGTTCGCCACCACCAAAGGTTTTCTCGACCATTTCAACCTGAAGAACCTGGACGAGCTGCCGCCGCTGGCTGAGTTGCGCGAGATGGAAACCGAGCCGGAACTGGACTTCGAAGATGCCCCGGTGCCCGCGCATCTCCAGGCCCTGGCCGACGCGAGCCTGGGCGACGAAGAAGAACCCGAGTCGCCCAAGGACGAAACCAGCTTCCGCAGTTTGCTGGTCGAACTCGACACGATGGAGCAGGGTCTCAAGACCGATTTCGACGATTTGCTGCGGATCGAGCCTGAAGAGGATGATCGCCTGGAATGATCTTCTGCACGGAGCAATGGTCTCGATAGTGTGCGGCAGGCAGCTTGGCGGCGACAGAGCGGGTACATTCGCAGCATGTCCACAGGTGCAACGCCGCTGTCGCGAGCAAGCTCCTGTCACGCCATCTCTTCGCTCTATCCCATGAGACCCGTCATTCATGAGTTCGACTAAAAACCCTTGCATCAGCCTGTGCAAATTCGATGACGACATCTGCCTGGGCTGCGGGCGCAGCAAGCGTGAGATCAAGGCCTGGAAGAAGCTCGACAAGGACGACAAGCGTGAAGTGCTGGCCGCATCGGCAAGCAGGCTGAAACAGCTCAAGACCGCCGGTCGCAAAAAGAAGAAGTGACGCGGCGAAATTCAACTAGCCTTGGATGCGCATTACGCTGCATGAGCGTATGATTCGCGACCCTTCGGCGATCCATCATCGCCAGGGCTTTCAAGTATTTCGTCCCGCGATGCTACGCGCACGCCGGGCAGCAGGTCCGGCCGGTTCGCGGCGGGCCCTGATTCGACACACCGGGAGGTGCCCAGATGAGTGAAAAAGACAAGCAGGACAGCCAGGAAATCGGACCTGCAGGCGAAAAGCTGCAGAAGGTACTGGCACGTATCGGCGTCGGCTCGCGCCGTGACGTCGAGGCCTGGATCAGCCAGGGCCGCATCAAGGTCAATGGCAAGGACGCTACCCTCGGTCAGCGCGTCGACATGCACGATGCCATTACAGTCGATGGTCGCGTCATCAAGCGCGAAGAGGCGGCCGAAACGGTCCGCCGCGTCATCATGTACAACAAGCCGGACGGCGAAATCTGCACCCGTGACGACCCTGAAGGCCGTCCGACCGTATTCGATCGCCTGCCGCGCCCGAAAGAAGGCCGCTGGATCAACATCGGCCGCCTGGACATCAACACCACCGGTCTGCTGATGTTCACCACCGACGGTGAGCTGGCCAACCGCCTGATGCACCCGTCTTTCGAAATGGACCGCGAGTACGCGGTGCGGGTCCGCGGCGAAGTCGATGACGACATGCTGCTGCGTCTCAAGAACGGCGTGATCCTGGAAGACGGTCCTGCACGTTTCACCGACATCCAGCAGGCGCCGGGCGGCGAAGGCTTCAACCACTGGTATCACTGCGTGGTGATGGAAGGCCGCAACCGCGAAGTCCGTCGCCTGTGGGAATCCCAGGGGCTGGTGGTCAGCCGTCTGAAGCGCGTGCGTTACGGGCCGGTGTTCCTCAACTCCGACCTGCCGATGGGCCGCTGGCGCGAAATGAGCCAGTACGAAGTCGACGTGCTGTCCGCTGAAGTCGGCCTGACGCCTGTGGCCCAGCCACAGATGAACGCCAAGACCAAGGACAAGCTCGAGCGCCTGCAACGTCAGTCGTCGCGCCCGTTGGGCAAAGGCGAGCGCGTTGTTCGTACCCCACGTCCGGCCGCAGGTGCTGCGGCGCCTGCGAACCGCGCGCCGCGTCAGCCGCAAGTGACCGGCAGCGAACGTGATCGTCCGCGTGGCGACTCCACCCAGCGTCCATCGCCGCGCAAGGACTCCGGCAAGCCGGGTTCCCGCTCGCCGCGTCCGGCCGAAGGTGGTCGCGGTACGCCGGTAGCCGAGCGTCCGAGCGAGATGAACAAGCGTCCGGCCAAGCCATCGCCCAAGCGCGTCGGCATCAAGCTGGTCGATGACGATGCGCCATCGGGCAAGCGTCGTGGCCCGCCGGCCGGTTCCGGTCAGCGTCCGGGTTTCGGACGTCGCAAGCCGCAGTAACCGCATGACCTCACGAAGCGCCAGTCGAAAGACTGGCGTTTTCGTTTGTGCCGCAGCCTCAACCTTGCGTGCAACCCCGCGTGGCGTGAGGGGTGTACAATGCGGCGCTTTTTTCGCGATACCGCTCGGGGCCTTTGCGGTCCGGATGCGCAGCAGTTCGTTCCTGCCTGGAGCGAGAAAAATCAGGTGGCTATTTCCATGAGTGACAAAATCTCGCCGTCGGGTGAGTTGAAACGCGGTCTCAAGAACCGGCACATCCAGTTGATCGCCCTGGGCGGCGCCATCGGCACCGGCCTGTTTCTCGGCTCGGCGGGCGTGCTCAAATCCGCCGGCCCGTCGATGATCCTCGGTTATGCGATTTGCGGCTTTATCGCCTTCATGATCATGCGCCAGCTTGGCGAGATGATTGTCGAAGAGCCGGTCGCCGGCTCGTTCAGCCATTTCGCCCACAACTATTGGGGCGGCTTCGCCGGCTTTCTGTCCGGCTGGAACTGCTGGCTGCTGTACATCCTGGTGGGCATGTCGGAACTGACCGCCGTCGGCAAGTACGTTCATTACTGGTGGCCCGAGATCCCGAGCTGGGTGTCGGCGGCCGCGTTTTTTGTCCTGATCAATGCGATCAACCTCACTAACGTGAAAGTGTTCGGCGAAGCCGAGTTCTGGTTTGCGATCATCAAGGTGGTGGCGATCATCGGCATGATCGCCCTGGGCAGCTACATGCTGGTCAGCGGCAGCGGCGGCCCGCAGGCGTCGGTCAGCAACCTCTGGGAGCACGGCGGATTTTTTCCCAATGGTGTCGGCGGGTTGGTGATGGCCCTGGCGATCATCATGTTTTCGTTCGGCGGCCTGGAAATGCTCGGGTTTACCGCAGCCGAAGCGGAACAACCCAAGACCGTCATTCCGAAGGCGATCAACCAGGTCATCTACCGCATTCTGATTTTCTACATCGGTGCGCTGGTGGTCCTGCTGTCGCTGACGCCGTGGGACACCTTGCTCGGCACGCTCAATGCGTCCGGCGACAGCTACAGCGGCAGCCCGTTCGTCCAGGTGTTCTCGATGCTGGGCAGCGACACCGCGGCGCACATCCTCAACTTCGTGGTGCTGACCGCTGCGTTGTCGGTGTACAACAGCGGCACCTACTGCAACAGCCGCATGCTGGTGGGCATGGCCGAGCAGGGTGACGCGCCGAAAGCGCTGGCTCAGGTCGACAGGCGCGGCGTGCCGGTCAAGGCGATCTTCGTCTCCGCCGCGGTGACGCTGGTGGCGGTGCTGCTCAACTACCTGGTACCGCATCAGGCGCTGGAGTTGCTGATGTCGCTGGTGGTCGCCACCCTGGTCATCAACTGGGCGATGATCAGCTACTCGCACCTCAAGTTCCGCCAGCACATGAATCGCACGCAGCAGGTGCCGACGTTCAAGGCGCTGTGGTATCCGTACGGCAACTACGTCTGCCTGGCGTTCGTGGTGTTTATCCTGGGCATCATGCTGATGATTCCGGGGATCAAGGTATCGGTGTATGCGATTCCGGTCTGGCTGGTGGTGATGTGGGTGTGTTACCTGCTCAAGACCAGGCGGTGAGCTGCATCACAGCCTCAAATGGGAACATGCATTCATGCTGGTGATTTCCAATAACGTCCAGATCCCGGACGCTGAAATCGAACTGACCGCCATCCGCGCCCAGGGTGCGGGTGGACAGAATGTCAATAAGGTGTCCAGCGCGATGCACCTGCGTTTCGACATCAACGCCTCATCCCTGCCGCCGTTCTACAAGGAACGGCTGCTGGCGCTGCGTGACAGTCGCATCACCGGCGACGGCGTCATCGTGATCAAGGCCCAGCAATACCGTACCCAGGAACAGAACCGCGCCGATGCGCTGTTGCGCCTGAGTGAATTGATCGTCAACGCCAGCAAAGTCGAAAAGAAGCGCCGCCCCACCAAGCCAACCCTGGGCTCCAAGACCCGCAGGCTGGAATCCAAGACCAAGCGCGGCTCCATCAAGGCCGGGCGCGGGAAGGTGGATTTCTAGACTGCGGACGCACCCCGAATCCGTAGGAGCGACCTTGGTCGCGAAAGCACACGGTCAGGCGATGCAGATGCAGCGTCTGCTACGGCCTCTTCGCGACCAAGGTCGCTCCTACCGTCATTGCGCGCGTAGCGCTTGCGCCTGTTTATACAGATAAACGCTCAGACCCAGCCCGGTCAGCGACGCCAGCGCCGCGAACAGGAAGATCGAGACAAAGCCGAAACCGGCGGCAATCGCCCCGGCCAGTGGCCCGGTGATGCCCAGCGACAGGTCGATGAACAGGGAATAGGCACCCACCGCCGCGCCACGACTGGACGCCGGGACCAGGTTCACCGCTTCCACCCCCAATGCCGGGAACACCAGCGAGAAGCCGAAACCGGTCAGCGCCGCGCCCGCCAGCGCCAGGCCCGGCGTGGGCGCCATCCACAGCAGCAACAGGCCCAGGGTTTCCACCGACAGGCAAACGATCGCTACCCGAAAGCCGCCCAGGCGGTTGATCAGCTTGCCGAACAGCAGCCGTGCCGCAATGAAGCTCGCACCGAACAGGCTCAGGCACAGCGCCGCATCCGGCCAATTATTGCTGGCGTAGTAGAGGGTGATGAAGGTAGCGATGGTGCCGAAGCCGATGCCGCCCAGCGCCAGGCCCATGCCGTGGGGAAACACGCGGCCCAGCACATGCAGGAACGGCAAGCGCTCGCCATGCACGATCGGCGCGGCCGGCTTGTGCCAGGTCAATGCCAGGCCGATGGCGCACAGCAGGATGATGCTCACCCCCATGGTCCACAGGCCGAACGACTTGACCAGCCAGACCCCCAGCGGCGCGCCGATTGCCAGCGCGCCGTAACTGGCGATGCCGTTCCAGGAAATTACCTTCGCGGTGTTCTGCGAACCTACCCGGCCGATGCCCCAACCGATGGAGCCCGAGCCGACCAGGCTTTCCGCGCTGCCCAGAATCACCCGGCCGATGAACAGAATGGTCAGGCTAAGGACCGGCCAGTCGCCGAGCCACACCGGCAGCAACATGAACACGCCGCTCAAACCGCAGCCTGCCAGCCCGAACTGCACGGCCTTCTTGCTGCCCATGTTGTCGATGATGCGGCTGGCCCAGGGTCGGCTGACCAGCGTCGCGAGGTATTGCACGCTGATCACCAGACCGGCCACCACCGCACCGAAACCCAGGTCGGTATGGACAAAACCCGGCAGTACGGCAAGGGGAATGCCGATATTGAGGTAGCCGATGAAAGTAAACAGGACGATGGAAACGACCAGCAGCGTGACCGCCATCGGGTCTTGCGCAGGGGCTTCTTTTGTATCAGACATGGGGAAAACGACCATTCGGGCAGCGGATCAGACAGGACATTCGAGTACCGGGTGGGGAAAACCCTTAGCAAGCTCTCGAAGTTGCCATGATAACGGCGCACAAGGCGTTAGAGGGGTTACAGATTGAAATAAAAACGCAGGTACAGCCCACGCTTCATTCTGCAGGCGGCGCGACCAGCCGGGTGGTGATCAAGGCTGCCAGCGCATTTTCCTGCGTCCCGAAGCGAGCCAGCAGGGCGCTTTGCTTCTCCGGACTCAAATGGTTCCAGATCTCGATCATCTGTTCAGCGGCGTCGATCAGCGCGGCGGCTTGGGGTTCGTCGAAATCGGTCATGGCGGGGCCTTCTCAGGTGGGTATTCCAGGCGTATTGAAATTCGGCCAGACCGGATTTCGATACGCCTGAAAACAATCGCCTTCAGGCATTGCTCAAGGCTTGGTGGCCAGTTTTTCCTTGGCCGGTGCTGCTTTCATTGCGACAGCCTGACCCAGCTCTTGTTGCGCCAGCGTCGACTGTTGTGGTTCCTGTTGGCCTGGTGGGAAGTTTGGGATTTCATGCATCGTCGTCGCTCCTCGCAAGGGGTTTCAGATAGAACCGTGCTTAAAAAAGCCTGCGCAGGATACCCCAGAGAAAATGACAATCCGGATTTTTTTTGCCCCGTTGGTCATCTCGCGCAAACAGAAACCGCTTTTCACTGTCCGCGCGAGAAGCGCCGGCCTGCGGCTCAGCCCTTGCAGACCGCCGCTATCGCCTGGGCCAACTGATCGAGGCGAGAGGCATCGATCCCGGCGATGTTCGCTCGCCCCGCATTGACCATGTACACGCTGTGCTCATGGCGCAGGCGTGCCACCTGCTCGTCGCTGATACCTGTGTAGGAAAACATGCCGCGCTGCCGGGCGATGTGGGCAAAGCGTTCCCCCAGCCCCAGCGGCGTCAGCGCTTCGACCAGGCCGATGCGCAGTTGCGCAATGCGCTGGCGCATTTCTTCCACTTCCTCGACCCACAGGCTCTTGAGCTCCGCATCGCCGAGAATCTCGGCCACCACGGCGGCGCCATGGTCCGGCGGGTTGGACCAGAGGTTGCGGGCAATGTTGGCCAACTGGCTGCGCACATCCGCCAGCTTTTCCGCGTCGCCGGCGGTGACGATCAGCGCGCCGGTGCGCTCGCGATACAGGCCGAAGTTCTTCGAGCAGGAGCTGGTGATCAGCAGTTCCGGCAGCGCGGCAGCGAACAGGCGCACCGCCCAGGCATCCTGCTCCAGGCCATCGCCGAAGCCCTGGTAAGCGAAGTCGATCAGTGGCAGCAGGTTGCGGCTGCGCACGATCTCCAGCACTTGCTGCCATTGTTCGTGGGACAGGTCGAAGCCGGTCGGGTTATGACAGCAAGCGTGCAACAGCACCACGTCGCCTTCCGGCACCTGACGCAGGGTGTCGAGCATGCCTTCGATATTCAGGCGATTGTCGGCGCCAACATAAGGGTAATGGCTGACCTTGAGGCCGACCTTGTTGAAGATCGATTCATGGATCGGCCAGGTCGGGTCACTGAGCCAGATGCCTTTGCCCGGCAGGCACTGGGCGATGAATTCACCGACCAGGCGCAACGCGCCGGTGCCGCCCGGCGTCTGGGTCGCGCCCACGCGCCTGGCTGCCAGCAAAGGCGAATCAGTGCCCAGTACCATTTCGCTGAGCAGGGCGCCGAAACGCGGCTCGCCGTGGCCGCCGATGTAGGTCTTGGTCAGTTGCGTGTCCGCCAGCCGCTGCTCGGCCAGCTTCACTGCGCGGGGAATGGTGGTCAGGCCCTGCGAATCCTTGTAGACGCCAACCCCCAGGTCGAACTTGGCGGGGTTGGTGTCATTGGCGTAGGCCTCGATCAAACCCAGGATCGGGTCACCCGGCACACGCTGGATATCCTTGAAATGCATTACTTGCGGCCCTCGGCACTCTTGGCCACCTCGTCGGTGCGGGCGGCCATGATGAAGTCGTTGCGGTGCAGCCCCTTGATCGAATGGCTCCACCAGGTCACGGTCACCTTGCCCCATTCGGTCAGAAGACCGGGGTGATGACCTTCGGCTTCGGCAATTTCGCCGACCGCGTTGGTAAACGCCAGCGCAAATTTGAAATTCTTGAACAGAAAGACTTTTTCCAGCTGCATCACGCTGTCGCGCACCTCGATGTTCCAGTCCGGGATCTGGCGCAACAGCTCAGGCAATTCGGCCTCGCTGACGTGTGGGGCGTCGGCGCGGCAGGCTTCGCAGCTGGCTTGATGGAGTGGGGTCGTCATGAATCGGCTTCCTTGATCAGGCCGTCGCTTTGGACGGGCGCGGGGCGAATTTCGGAGCGTGCAGGCCCAGCAGCATACTCTGGCGGACCATGCCCATGATGTCTTCATGGGCCAGG
Source organism: Pseudomonas sp. v388 (assembly GCF_003935425.1). Classification (GTDB taxonomy): domain Bacteria; phylum Pseudomonadota; class Gammaproteobacteria; order Pseudomonadales; family Pseudomonadaceae; genus Aquipseudomonas. The sequence goes on along the minus strand of NZ_RHQN01000004.1, from coordinate 437,569 downwards.
TCAAACAGGCGCTTGAGGTCCGGCAGCACGAAGTACAACGGTTGCAGAATGTCGATGCGGTAGGGCGTGCGCATGGCTTGCATTGGGTCGAACGGCTGATGTTCCGGTTCGCCGGACAGACTGTACACCGCTTCTCTGGGTGACGAGAGGATGCCGCCGCCATAGATGCGCCGGCCTTCAGGCGTATCCACCAGGCCGAACTCGATGGTCATCCAGTACAGTCGCGCCAGGTACACGCGCTCTTCCTTGCTGGCGCTCAGGCCCAGCTTGCCATACGTGTGGGTGAACTCGGCGAACCACGGATTGGTCAGCAGCGGACAGTGACCGAAAATTTCGTGGAAGATGTCCGGCTCTTGCAGGTAATCGAGTTCCTGTTCGCTGCGGATAAACGTCGCCACCGGAAAGCGCTTGCTGGCCAGCAGCTCGAAAAAAGTCTGGAACGGAATCAGCGCCGGGACGCGTTCGACCTTCCAGCCGGTCGTGGCCCCCAACACCTTGTTGATATCGCTCAACTGCGGGATGCGCTCATGGGGCAGGCCCAGTTGCGCGATGCCGTCGAGGTATTCCTGGCAGGCCCGGCCTTCGATGACGTTCAGTTGTCGAGTGATCAAGGTATGCCACACCGCATGCTCGGCTTGCGGGTAGTCGATAAACCCCGTGGCGTCTGGCTCGCGAGCCACGTACCGGGTGCAGGACATGTCGATCTCCTCTGGCGGAGTTATTGTCCTGCAAGCGTAGTTCATTACCGCGACCCAAGCCGTCGGTTTTTTTGCATATCACTTGTGGGTAAATAAATGCTGCATATGAATTAACGTGGCCATATAACGCAGACGCTTCATTGCTACAGCAGGGTGAAACATTATTCATGAAGCGGATCGAACATGAAAAAGCCCGCCTCTCGAACAACTCGGGAGGCGGTGGCTTATAAGGGGGCGGTTATATCAGCCGTTGCTGCAACCGTTGCCCATCACCTGATAACTCATGATATGTCGCTGCCCTTGGTGATCTTCATAGATCATACGGGCCGGCACCACCTTGCAGACGCTCGGAATGGGGTCGATGCTCAGCACACGGGCGATATCCGGGTGGGAATCGTAAGTGTATTGCTCGATACGCGCCTGTTGCGCCGCCACTTTGGTTTCCGATTCTTCAGCCAGGGCCAGAGTACTGAAACCGCAAAGTGCGATAACCAATAACGAAACTCTCATGTTGATGACCTTCTTTAAGTCGAGCAGGTGCGCCTCCCGAATGGTTCAGGCGTTCACTGCGGGAATGAATGTTTTATAAAGCCTTCGTGGGGGCTGCCAACTGTTGCCGTTTTGGCGAAGAGAATTCTAGGCCGGTTGCCGGAAGTTATATACGAGCGCTTTTGATAATGCTCTTTAGCAAAATTGCAACAATCCCCCGTTGCCCACCCTGGGTGCGCGGCCAGGTTCGCCCTGCCGGTAAGACCATCGTCGAATGGCCCGGCATCAGGTGGCGGGATACAACAGGGTCATAAAACAACAACTATCCACCGAGGTAACCAAGATGAGTGCAGCTCCCCTGTATCCCGTCCGCCCAGAAGTCGCAGCGACTACGCTGACGGATGAGGCCACCTACAAGGCGATGTACCAACAGTCGGTGGTCAACCCCGACGGTTTCTGGCGCGAGCAAGCCCAGCGCCTCGACTGGATAAAACCGTTCACCCACGTCAAGCAGACCTCTTTCGACGACCACCGCGTCGATATCAAATGGTTTGCCGACGGCACCCTCAACGTGGCCTACAACTGCCTCGACCGCCACCTTGAAGAGCGCGGCGACAGCATCGCGATCATCTGGGAAGGCGACGATCCGTCCGAGCACCGGGAAATCACCTATCGCGAACTGCACGCCGAAGTCTGCAAGTTTGCCAACGCCCTGCGCGGCCAGGATGTACACCGCGGTGACGTGGTCACCATCTACATGCCGATGATTCCCGAAGCCGTGGTCGCCATGCTGGCGTGCGCGCGGATCGGCGCGATTCACTCGGTGGTGTTCGGCGGCTTCTCGCCCGAAGCCCTGGCCGGGCGCATCATCGATTGCGCGTCCAAGGTGGTCATCACCGCCGACGAAGGCCTGCGCGGCGGCAAGAAGACTGCGCTCAAGGCCAACGTCGACCGCGCCCTGACCAACCCGGAAACCAGCAGCGTGCAGAAGGTCATTGTCTGCAAGCGCACCGGCGGCGATATCGAATGGAACCGCCATCGCGACATCTGGTATCACGCGCTGCTGGAAGTCGCTTCCAGCACCTGCGCGCCGAAGGAAATGGGCGCCGAAGAATCGCTGTTCATCCTCTATACCTCCGGCTCCACCGGCAAACCCAAGGGCGTTCTGCACACCAGCGCCGGTTACCTGCTGTATGCCGCGCTGACCCATGAGCGGGTGTTCGACTACAAGCCAGGCGAAGTCTACTGGTGCACCGCGGACGTGGGCTGGGTCACCGGTCACAGCTACATCGTCTACGGTCCGCTGGCCAACGGTGCGACCACCTTGCTGTTCGAAGGCGTGCCGAACTATCCGGACATCACCCGTGTGTCGAAGATCATCGACAAGCACAAGGTCAACATTCTCTACACGGCGCCGACCGCGATCCGCGCCATGATGGCCGAGGGCACCAAATCGGTGGAAGGCGCCGACGGCTCCAGCCTGCGCCTGCTCGGTTCGGTCGGCGAGCCGATCAACCCCGAGGCGTGGGGCTGGTACTACGACACGGTCGGCAAGCAGAAATGCCCGATCGTCGACACCTGGTGGCAGACCGAAACCGGCGGCATTCTCATCAGCCCGCTGCCGGGCGCCACGGCACTCAAGCCCGGTTCGGCGACGCGCCCGTTCTTCGGCGTGATTCCCGCGCTTGTGGATAACCTGGGCAACCTCATCGAAGGCGCGGCGGAAGGCAATCTGGTGATTCTCGATTCCTGGCCGGGTCAGTCGCGCTCGCTCTATGGCGATCACGACCGCTTCGTCGACACCTATTTCAAGACTTTCCGCGGCATGTATTTCACCGGCGACGGCGCCCGCCGCGACGAAGATGGCTACTACTGGATCACCGGCCGGGTGGATGACGTGCTCAACGTCTCCGGCCACCGGATGGGTACCGCCGAAATCGAAAGCGCGATGGTGGCGCATCCGAAAGTCGCCGAAGCGGCGGTGGTCGGCGTGCCGCACGATCTGAAAGGGCAGGGCATCTATGTCTACGTGACGCTCAATGCCGGGGAAACGCCGGACGAAGCCCTGCGCATCGAACTGCGCAACTGGGTGCGCAAGGAAATCGGGCCGATTGCCTCGCCGGATTTCATCCAGTGGGCGCCGGGCCTGCCGAAAACCCGTTCGGGCAAGATCATGCGCCGCATCCTGCGCAAGATCGCGACCGCGGAATACGATTCGCTGGGCGATATCTCGACCCTGGCCGATCCGGGCGTGGTCCAGCATCTGATCGACACCCACAAGACCATGAGCGCCGCGTGATCCGCTGAGTGGCTGACAACGCCCCGCGCGGTAGCTGCTGCGCGGGGCGTTGTCGTTTCCGAAGACACTGTCGGCGCAGGGGCCGGCCCTCGCCTGTTACCGGCTGCCTGGGTAGGCGGTTCATCTGCTTCTTCAGGAAACGTGCGAAGCGAAAAAACGCGAGTGCTGTGGGTTCCGCAAAGCAAATCCAGCCAATCGGCACGCTGGGCTTGCCGGATCACAAGGCTGCGCGAATAATGGGCGCGTTTTTTGCTGCTTTAATCGGTTGTCCCGAATTTGCGTAATCACATAATCTTTTCTGCGTCAAGCTGCGTGCAGGGTGTTGCTGGCGGTTATGTAACTAGTTGTCGCATTGAAGAAATATCGACTTCGGGCCTGCCGTTAAAATGCCCCCTCATTCGCCACAGGCCTGCCGGTTGATGCTATGCCATCCTGTGCCCGGCGACGCTCTCTCTAGATGTCCTTCGCATATTGGGCTTTTGCTCACTCTGCCATTTGTCGTGCTTCACCGATGGAGTCCTAAATGAAAAAGCTCATGCTTCTTGGCGCGCTCGCCTTGTCCGTGCTTGCGCAGCCGACCTTCGCAGACGAAAAGCCCCTGAAAATCGGTATCGAGGCTGCTTATCCTCCGTTCGCTTCCAAGGCGCCGGACGGCAGCATCGTGGGCTTCGACTACGACATCGGCAACGCTCTGTGTGAAGAGATGAAAGCCAAGTGCACTTGGGTCGAGCAAGAGTTCGACGGCCTGATCCCGGCACTCAAGGTTCGCAAGATCGATGCGATCCTGTCGTCGATGTCCATCACCGACGACCGCAAGAAGTCGGTCGACTTCACCGGCAAGTACTACAATTCCCCGGCTCGCCTGGTCATGAAGGAAGGCACCGTGGTCAGCGACAACCTGACTGAACTCAAGGGCAAGAAGATCGGTGTGCAGCGCGGTTCGATCCACGAGCGCTTCGCCCGTGAAGTCCTCGCGCCGCTGGGTGTGGTCGTGACGCCGTATGGTTCGCAGAACGAGATCTACCTGGACATCGGCGCGGGTCGTCTGGACGGTACCGTCGCCGACGCCACGCTGTTGCAGGACGGTTTCCTGAAAACCGATTCGGGCAAAGGCTACGCGTTCGTCGGCCCGTCGTTCGCTGATCCGAAATACTTCGGCGAAGGCATCGGCATTGCCGTGCGCAAGGGCGACAAGGCCAACCAGGACCGGATCAACGCGGCTATCGCGGCAATCCGTGCCAACGGCAAATACAAGGCAATCCAGGACAAGTACTTCGACTTCGACATTTACGGCAAGTAAATCGTCAGGTACTGACCCAGATGGCGCAAACAGGTCAACCTGGTTTGCGCCATTTTTATTACACGCTTGAGGACCGCACATCATGTTGAAAGGCTACGGGGCTGTGATCCTCGAAGGGGCCGGGCTGACATTGCAGCTGGCACTGTCTTCGATGGCCCTGGCAATCGTCCTCGGTCTGATCGGCGTGGCCTTGCGTCTGTCGCCGGTGCGCTGGCTGGCGTGGCTGGGCGATCTGTATTCGACCGTGATCCGCGGTATTCCCGACCTGGTGCTGATCCTGCTGATTTTCTACGGCGGCCAGGACCTGCTCAATCGCGTCGCGCCGCTGTTGGGTTACGACGAGTACATCGATCTCAATCCGCTGGCCGCCGGTATCTGCACCCTGGGCTTCATCTTCGGCGCCTACCTGTCGGAGACGTTTCGCGGTGCGTTCATGGCCATTCCCAAAGGGCAGGCCGAAGCCGGTATGGCCTACGGGATGAGCGGTTTCAAAGTGTTCTTCCGGATTCTGGTTCCGCAGATGATTCGCCTGGCGATTCCCGGCTTCACCAATAACTGGCTGGTCCTGACCAAGGCGACGGCGCTGATTTCCGTGGTCGGCTTGCAGGACATGATGTTCAAGGCCAAGCAGGCGGCCGATGCCACCCGCGAACCCTTTACCTTTTTCCTGGCGGTTGCGGCCATGTACCTGATCATCACCAGCGTCTCGCTGCTCGCCTTGCGTTTCCTTGAAAAACGTTACTCCGTGGGCGTAAGGGCGGCTGACCTATGATCTTCGACTACAACGTCGTCTGGGACAGCCTGCCGCTGTACTTCAGCGGAATGTTGATGACCCTGAAGTTGCTGGCCATTTCCCTGGCCATCGGCCTGCTCGCCGCGTTGCCGCTGGGCCTGATGCGCGTCTCGAAACGGCGCTGGGTCAATCTTCCCGCCTGGCTGTACACCTATGTGATTCGCGGCACGCCAATGCTGGTGCAACTGTTTCTGATCTACTACGGGCTGGCTCAATTCGAAGCGGTGCGCGACAGCTTCCTGTGGCCCTGGCTGTCCAGCGCGACGTTCTGCGCGTGCCTGGCCTTTGCGATCAACACCAGCGCCTATACCGCCGAGATCATCGCCGGCAGCCTGAAAGCCACGCCGGCCGGTGAAATCGAAGCGGCGCGGGCGGTGGGCATGTCGCCGATGAAAATGTACCGGCGCATCCTGCTGCCCTCGGCATTGCGTCGTGCGCTGCCGCAGTACAGCAACGAGGTGATCATGATGTTGCAGACCACCAGTCTGGCCTCCATCGTGACCCTGATCGATATCACCGGCGCGGCGCGAACCGTCAACGCCCAGTATTACCTGCCTTTCGAGGCCTATATCACCGCAGGCGTGTTTTACCTGTGCCTGACTTTCATCCTCGTGCGGCTGTTCAAGCTTGCCGAGCGCCGCTGGCTGGGTTACCTGGCCCCACGGAAGGTCTGACATGCAAAGAATCGATCACGTATTGCCCTGGAGCAGCCTGGGCACCCAGCGCCAATTGAGCGTCTTCAGTTTCGGCAGCGGCGAGCGCAAGGCCTACATTCAGGCCAGCCTGCACGCCGACGAATTGCCCGGCATGCGCACCGCGTGGGAACTGAAAAAGCGTCTCGCCGAACTGGAAAGCCAGGGCGCGCTCAAGGGCGTCATCGAGCTGGTGCCGGTGGCCAATCCGTTGGGCCTGGGTCAGTTGCTGCAAGGCGCCCATCAAGGGCGTTTCGAATTTGGCAGCGGCAAGAATTTCAACCGGGACTTCACCGAGTTGAGCGAGCCGGTGGCCGAGTTGCTCGAAGGCCAGCTGGGCGACGACCCGCGGGCCAATATTCATCTGATCCGTCAGGCGATGAGCACCGCGCTGGACAACCTGCCGCCGGCCCAGAGCGAATTGCAGGGCCTGCAGCGCCTGCTGATCGGCCACGCCTGCACGGCCGATGTGGTGCTGGATCTGCACTGCGATGCCGATGCCGCGCTGCACATGTATGCCTTGCCGCAACACTGGCCGCAGTGGCGTTCGCTGTCGGCGCACCTGAACGTGCAGGTCGCGCTGCTGGCCGAGGATTCGGGCGGCAGTTCGTTCGACGAAGCCTGCTCGTTGCCCTGGCTGCGCCTGTCCCGGATTTTCCCTGAGGCGCAGATTCCCCTGGCGTGCCTGGCGACCACGATCGAGCTGGGCGGTCAGGCCGACACCGGCAAGGCCCAGGCCCAGGCCCATGCCGACGGCATACTGGCGTTCCTGGCCGAGCAGGGCTTCATCGGTGGCGACTGGCCGCCGGCGGCTCATGAACCTTGCGAAGGCATGCCGTTCGAAGGAACTGAATTGTTGTACGCGCCGCATCCGGGCGTGGTGACCTTCCTGCGTGCCGCCGGCGATCAGGTCGAAGTCGGCGATCCATTGTTCGAAGTCATCGACCCGCTGTCCGATCAGGCCAGCACCATTTGTGCGAATACCGCCGGCGTGTTGTTCGCCATCGAGCGGCTTCGCTACGCCCAACCGGGTTTCTGGCTGGCCAAAGTGGCGGGCCGCACTGCGCTGCGCCAAGGGCGCCTGCTCAGTGATTGACTGTTTTGTGAGAACCGAAAGCATGAACAAACTGGAAGTCCTGGACCTGCACAAGCGTTATGGCAGTCATGAAGTGATCAAGGGCGTGTCCCTGACGGCCAAGGCAGGCGATGTGATCAGCATCATTGGCTCCAGCGGCTCGGGCAAAAGTACCTTCCTGCGGTGCATCAACCTGCTCGAGCAACCTCATGCGGGCAAGATCCTGCTCAACAACGAGGAACTCAAGCTGGTGCCCAACAAGGAAGGTGGCCTGAAAGCCGCCGACCCCAGACAGTTGCAGCGCATGCGCTCGCGGTTGTCCATGGTGTTCCAGCATTTCAACCTGTGGTCACACATGACCGCGTTGCAGAACGTGATCGAAGCGCCGGTGCATGTGCTCGGCGTTTCCAGGAAGGAAGCGCTGGAAAAGGCCGAGCATTATCTGGCCAAGGTCGGCGTCGCGCACCGCAAGGACGCCTATCCGGGCCACATGTCCGGCGGCGAGCAGCAGCGCGTGGCGATTGCCCGGGCGCTGGCGGTAGAGCCGGAAGTCATGCTCTTCGACGAACCGACCTCCGCGCTCGATCCCGAACTGGTGGGCGACGTGCTCAAGGTGATGCAGGGCCTGGCCCAGGAAGGCCGGACCATGGTGGTGGTGACTCACGAAATGGGCTTTGCCCGTGAAGTGTCCAACCAGCTGATTTTCCTGCATCAAGGCGTGGTGCTGGAACGCGGCAATCCGCGCGAGGTGCTGGTCAATCCGCAGTCCGAGCGTTTGCAGCAGTTTTTGTCCGGCAGCCTGAAGTGATCGTCGGCACCGTGCGAGCGGTGCCTTTTGCGGCAGAACAGGGCATGCTGCGCAGCACGCCACCTGTCCTGGATGTTTGAGACCTGGCCTGTTGAGGTCCGGCTTTTTGCGGTGATAAGTATTCGGATGCCCCAATGACTGCCCATCGAATAGGTTTCCTGGTATGGCCCGGCACCAAGGCGCTGACCCTGGCGCTGGCCGAGGAAGCCTTGCGTGTTGCCCAGAGCGTTCACCCCGAAGTCGTCTATGAACTGACCTTCCTGCAGGCCGAGCCTGCCAGTGCGCCGGCGGCCGAGGCTGCATGGCGATTGCCGGGCGAACCCTGGACGGGGCGTCTGGAAGGCTTCCAGAAACTGTTCCTGCTGGCCGACGAGCCGCCGGCGCCCATGGCGGCGCCGCTGGCGACTGCGCTCAAGCAGATGGTCCGCGCCGGCTGCTCCATCGGCGGCTTGTCGGCCGGCGTCTATCCGCTGGCCCAACTGGGCCTGCTGGATGGCTACCGCGCTGCAGTGCATTGGCGCTGGCAGGATGATTTCAACGAGCGCTTCCCCAAGGTCATCGCCACCAGCCATCTGTTCGACTGGGATCGTGACCGGCTCACGGCCTGCGGCGGCATGTCGGTGCTGGACCTTTTGCTGGCGGTCCTGTCCCGGGATCACGGTGCGGAACTGGCCGGTGCCGTCTCGGAAGAGCTGGTGGTGGAGCGCATTCGCGAAGGCGGCGAGCGCCAGCGCATTCCGTTGCAGAATCGTCTCGGTTCCAGCCATCCGAAGCTGACCCAGGCGGTCCTGCTGATGGAAGCCAATATCGAAGAACCGCTGACCACCGACGAAATCGCCCAGCATGTGTGCGTCTCGCGGCGCCAGCTGGAACGGATCTTCAAGCAGTACCTCAATCGCGTGCCGAGTCAGTATTACCTGGAGTTGCGCCTGAACAAGGCGCGCCAGATGCTGATGCAGACCAGCAAGTCGATCATCCAGATCGGCCTGTCCTGCGGATTTTCCTCAGGGCCGCACTTCTCCAGCGCCTACCGCAACTTTTTCGGCGCCACGCCTCGCGAAGACCGCAACCAGCGCCGCAGCAGCAGTCCGTTCGAATTGTCGTCGGTACCTGCCGAGCGGGGATAACCCCTACAGATTTTGCTGCCGCTGCGCGCCAGCTGCAGGAGCCACCGGGGCGGCGTTCCGCCTTGCTGGCGAACAGGGGCATCAGCCGCATCATCGGCGTCGGTTGAAATACCGTCTTCGCCAGCAAGCTGGCTCCTACCGGCCAGGCAAACGGTTTAAACTGCGCCTTTGTGACGCAATATGTCGCATTGCCGAAAGCCTTGAAAAAACCCGGTTATGCGCTGTAACAAGTTGTCGCTTGGCGACAAGGTGCAGGCCGGTTCTGTCCTTACAATCCTTCAATCGCTCGCCAGTTCCAGGCAAGCGTTCCTCTTCAGGAGACTCCGATGTCCGTTGAGCATGCTGCGGTGCAACGCGCCGATTTCGACCAGGTAATGGTCCCCAACTACGCGCCGGCCGGGTTCATTCCGGTTCGTGGCGCGGGCTCCCGAGTCTGGGACCAGGCGGGCCGTGAACTGGTGGATTTCTCCGGCGGTATCGCCGTCAACGTGTTGGGCCACTGCCACCCGGCGCTGGTCGGTGCCCTGACCGAGCAAGCCAACAACCTGTGGCATGTCTCCAACGTGTTCACCAACGAGCCGGCCCTGCGCCTGGCGCAAAAGCTGGTGGATGCGACCTTTGCCGGGCGGGTGTTTTTCTGCAACTCCGGTGCCGAAGCCAACGAAGCAGCGTTCAAGCTGGCACGTCGGGTGGCCCACGACCTGTATGGCCCGGAAAAGTACGAAATCATCGCTGCGGTCAACAGCTTCCACGGCCGCACCCTGTTCACCGTAAGCGTCGGCGGTCAGCCGAAATATTCCGATGGTTTCGGGCCGAAGATCACCGGCATCAGCCATGTGCCGTACAACGACCTGGAAGCCTTGAAGGCGGCGGTTTCGGACAAGACCTGCGCAGTCGTCCTGGAACCGATCCAGGGTGAGGGCGGCGTGTTGCCGGCTGAACGCGAATACCTGCAAGGCGCCCGTGAATTGTGCGATCAGCACAACGCGCTGCTGGTGTTCGACGAGGTGCAGAGCGGCATGGGCCGCAGCGGCCAGCTGTTCGCCTACATGCACTACGGCGTGACTCCGGACATTCTGTCCAGCGCCAAGAGCATCGGCGGCGGCTTCCCGTTGGCGGCCATGCTGACCACCGAAAAACTGGCCAAGCATTTCGCGGTCGGCGTCCATGGCACGACCTACGGCGGCAACCTGCTGGCCTGTGCGGTCGGCGAAGCGGTGATCGATGTGGTCAACACGCCACAAGTGCTGGCCGGCGTGCAGGACAAGCACCAGCGTTTCAAGGCTCGTCTGGAAAAGATCGGCCAGCAGTACGGCGTATTCACCCAGGTGCGCGGCCTGGGTCTGTTGATCGGTTGTGTGCTGACCGACGCCTGGAAGGGTAAGGCCAAGGACTTCTTCAATGCTGCCGAAGCCGAGAACCTGATGATTCTCCAGGCCGGCCCGGACGTGATCCGCTTCGCGCCAAGCCTGGTGATCGAAGACGCCGATATCGAAGAAGGCCTGGACCGCTTCGAGCGCGCCGTCGCCAGATTGACTGCCTGATTGCTGCAAACCCCGGTGCGCGCCACGGTGCGGGCACTGGTCATTTTCCTGCGCCGGGCGGTGGTTGCCGCGCGGCGCAATTTATCTGTGACGGGCCTTGTGTCCTGTCGAGCTGTTAAGGAGTGGCACCATGCTGGTGATGCGCCCCGCGCAAATGGCTGATCTGGCCGAGGTTCAACGCCTCGCCGCCGACAGCCCGATTGGTGTCACGTCCTTGCCCGACGATGCCGGCCGCCTGAGCGACAAGATCGGCGCTTCGGAAGCCTCGTTCGCTGCGGAAGTCAGCTTCAATGGCGAAGAAACCTACTTCTTCGTGCTGGAAGACACCGACAGCGGTCGTCTGGTCGGGTGTTCGGGCATCGTCGCGTCGGCCGGCTATTCCGAGCCGTTCTATAGCTTTCGCAACGAGACCTTCGTGCATGCCTCCCGCGAACTGAAGATCCACAACAAAATCCACGTGCTTTCCCAATGCCACGACCTGACCGGCAACAGCCTGTTGACCAGCTTCTATGTGGTGCCGGAGCTGGTCGGCACAGCGTGGTCGGAACTCAATTCCCGGGGTCGCCTGCTGTTCGTCGCCAGCCACCCCGAGCGGTTCGCCGATTCGGTGGTCACCGAGATCGTCGGTTACAGCGACGAGAACGGCGATTCGCCGTTCTGGGATGCCATCGGCCGCAATTTCTTCGACCTCAACTACGCCGAGGCCGAGCGCCTGTGCGGGCTGAAAAGCCGGACCTTCCTTGCCGAACTCATGCCGCATTATCCGATCTACGTGCCGCTGCTGCCCGACGCCGCCCAGGAAGCCATGGGCCAGGTGCATCCGCGGGCGCAGATCACCTTCGACATCCTGATGCGCGAAGGCTTCGAGACCGATCATTACATCGACATCTTCGACGGCGGGCCGACCCTGCACGCGCGGGTGTCGGGAATCCGTTCCATCGCCCAGAGCCGGCTGGTGCCGGTCAAGGTCGAGACCGGGCAAAGCGCGGACGTCGGCAAAGGCGGGCGCCTGTATCTGGTCGCCAACGGCTTGTTGCAGGACTACCGGTCGGCCTTGCTGGAGCTGGACTGGGCGCCGGGCAGGCCGGTGGTGCTCAGCCTGCAGGCGGCTGAAGCCCTGGGTGTCGGTGAAGGTGCCAGCGTGCGGATCGTGGCGGTCTGAGCCCCGCGTTGCAGCTGATTAGCGAGTTTCTTGGGCTCAAGAAGGGCCTGATGAGGAGAGAAGATGATCGTTCGTCCCGTACGCAGCAGTGACTTGCCGGCGCTGATCGAGTTGGCGCGCAGCACGGGCGCCGGCCTGACGACCCTGCCTGCCAACGAAAAGCGCCTGGCGCATCGGGTGGATTGGGCGGAAAAGACCTTCCGCGGCGAGGCCGAGCGTGCCGATGCCGACTACCTGTTCGTGCTCGAAGACGACGACGGGCGCGTGGTCGGGATCTCCGCGATTGCCGGTGCGGTCGGCCTGCGCGAGCCCTGGTACAACTACCGCGTTGGCCTGACCGTCAGTGCCTCGCAGGAACTCAACATTTACCGCGAAATTCCGACCCTGTTCCTGGCCAACGACCTGACCGGCAATTCGGAGTTGTGCTCGCTGTTCCTGCGCAGCGACGCCCGCACCGGCCTCAACGGTCGCCTGCTGTCCAAGGCGCGGATGCTGTTCATCGCTGAATTCCCGCGCCTGTTCGGCAACAAGATCATCGCGGAAATGCGCGGCATGTCCGATGAAAACGGTCGCTCGCCGTTCTGGGAAAGCCTGGGTCGGCATTTCTTCAAGATGGAGTTCAGCCAGGCGGACTACCTGACCGGCGTGGGCAACAAAGCATTCATCGCTGAGCTGATGCCCAAGTTTCCGCTGTACTCGTGCTTTCTTTCCGAAGATGCACGCAACGTGATCGGCCGCGTGCATGCCGATACCGAGCCTGCCTTGACCATGCTCAAGGCCGAAGGCTTTACCTATCAGGGTTACGTCGACATCTTCGATGCCGGCCCGGCCATCGAATGCGAAACCGGCAAGATCCGCGCGGTGCGCGACAGCCAGGCGTTGGTGCTGGCAATCGGTACGCCAGGTGACGATGCGCCGCAATTTCTGATCTACAACCGCAAGCGCGAAGACTGCCGGATCACCGTGGCGGCGGCACGCTTCGCCGCCGGTACGCTGGTGGTCGATCCGGCCACCGCCAAACGCTTGCGCATGAGCGCGGGCGACAACGTGCGGGCTGTGCCACTGTCGCCGGGCAAGGAGGCTGTGTAATGGCTTCGCTTTATATCGCAGGCGCTTGGGAGAACGGGCAGGGCGCGGCGTTCGAATCGCTGAACCCGGTGACGCAACAAGTCCTTTGGGCAGGCAATAGTGCCTCGCCGGCTCAGGTCGAGGCCGCCGTCAGCGCGGCGCGTCAGGCTTTTCCTGCCTGGGCTCGGCGTTCCCTGGACGAGCGTATTCAGGTGCTGGACGCGTTCGCCGCCGGCCTCAAGGCGCGTGCCGACGAACTGGCCTACTGCATTGGTGAAGAAACCGGCAAGCCGCTGTGGGAATCGGCGACGGAAGTGACCAGCATGGTCAACAAGGTCGCCATCTCGATCCAGAGCTATCGTGAGCGTACCGGCGAGAAGAGCGGCCCGCTGGGCGACGCCACCGCCGTGCTGCGCCATAAACCCCACGGCGTAGTGGCGGTCTTCGGTCCTTACAACTTTCCGGGCCACTTGCCCAACGGGCATATCGTTCCGGCGCTGCTGGCCGGCAATTGCGTGCTGTTCAAACCCAGTGAGCTGACCCCGAAAGTTGCGCAGCTGACGGTCGAGTGCTGGATTGTCGCGGGATTGCCGGCCGGTGTGCTCAATCTGTTGCAGGGTGGTCGCCAGACCGGCATCGCGCTGGCGGCCAACCCCGGCATCGACGGGTTGTTCTTCACCGGGTCGAGCCGTACCGGCAATGCCTTGCACCAGCAATTCGCCGGCCGTCCGGACAAGATTCTCGCGCTGGAAATGGGCGGCAATAACCCGTTGGTCGTCGACCAGGTGCAGGATGTGGACGCTGCGGTGTACACGGTGATCCAGTCGGCATTCATCTCTGCCGGACAACGCTGCACCTGTGCGCGCCGCCTGCTGGTGCCGCAGGGCGCCTGGGGCGACGCGTTTCTCGAACGGCTGGTGGCGGTGACGGCGACCATCGAGGTCGGTGCCTTTGACCGGCAGCCCGCGCCGTTCATGGGTTCGGTCATTTCCTTGCAGGCCGCGCAGGACTTGCTCAGCGCCCAGTCGCAGTTGATGGCCAAGGGCGGCGTCGCGCTGCTGGCGATGACCCAGCCCGAGCCGGACGCCGCGCTGCTTACGCCGGGCATCCTAGATGTCAGCGCAGTCAGCGAGCGCCCCGACGAAGAGTTGTTCGGACCGTTGCTGCAAGTGGTGCGCTACGCCGATTTCGACGCGGCCATCGCCCAGGCCAATGCCACGCAGTACGGCCTGGCCGCGGGCTTGCTGTCGGATTCCCAGGAGCGCTACCAGCAGTTCTGGCTGCAAAGCCGGGCCGGTATCGTCAACTGGAACAAGCAGCTGACCGGCGCCGCCAGCAGCGCGCCGTTCGGCGGTGTCGGCGCATCGGGCAACCACCGGGCCAGCGCTTACTACGCGGCCGATTATTGCGCGTATCCGGTGGCGTCACTGGAAACCGGCAGCCTGGCTTTACCGACCACGCTGAGCCCCGGCATCCGCCTGCCCTGAAAGCGATGCCACTTGTATGCCTATAAGAAACAGATCCACGGAGCCACGCCGATGAAATCCTGCGAAGTCAATTTTGACGGTCTGGTCGGGCCGACCCACAACTACGGCGGGTTGTCCTACGGTAACGTCGCGTCCCAGAGCAACAGCCAGCAAAGTGCCAACCCTCGTGAAGCCGCGCTGCAAGGCCTGGCGAAAATGAAGGCGCTGATGGACATGGGTTTCACCCAGGGTGTGTTGGCTCCCCAGGAACGGCCCGACATCGCCGCGTTGCGCCAGCTGGGCTTTAGCGGCAACGATGCGCAGGTCATCGAGCAGGCGGCGCGCCAGGCCATGCCGTTGCTGGTCGCCAGCTGTTCGGCATCCAGCATGTGGGTGGCCAACGCCGCCACCGTCAGCCCCAGCGCCGACACCCGTGACGGGCGCGTGCACTTCACGGCCGCCAACCTCAACTGCAAGTATCACCGCAGCATCGAACACCCGACCACCAGCCGCGTGCTGGGCGCCATGTTCGCCGATTCGACGCATTTTGCTCACCATCCGGCGCTGCCGTCGGTGGCGCAGTTCGGCGACGAAGGCGCGGCCAACCATACCCGGTTCTGCCGCGACTATGGCGCGGCCGGCGTCGAGTTTTTCGTGTTCGGCCGCAGCGCTTTCGACACCCGCTACCCGATGCCGCAGAAGTACCCGGCGCGCCAGACCCTCGAAGCGTCCATGGCCGTGGCGCGGCTGCACGGCCTGAGCGAGCAGGGCGTGGTGTATGCCCAGCAGAATCCGGCGGTGATCGATCAGGGCGTGTTTCATAACGACGTGATCGCAGTCGGTAATGGCGAAGTGCTTTTCTACCACGAGGACGCGTTTCTCGATGCCGAGCGGGTGCTGGCCGAACTGCGGGACAAACTCGCGGCGGTGGGCGCGCGCTTCCAGCCGATCTGCGTACGGCGTGCCGACGTATCGGTGGAAGACGCCGTGCGTTCCTACCTGTTCAACAGCCAGCTACTCAGCCGCGCCGACGGTTCGATGCTGCTGATCGTCCCGCAGGAATGTCAGGCCAACGAACGGGTCTGGCAATACCTGCAATCGCTGATCTCCGGCAACGGCCCTGTGAATCAGGTGCAGGTCTTCGACCTCAAGCAAAGCATGCAGAACGGCGGTGGCCCGGCGTGCCTGAGGCTGCGCGTAGCGTTGAATGAAAACGAATTGGCGGCAGTCAACCCCGGCGTGATCCTCACTGCACCGCTGTATGACAACCTGACCCGCTGGGTCGACCGGCACTATCGCGATCGCATGAGCGAAACCGATCTGGCCGACCCGCAATTGCTGACTGAATGCCGCACGGCATTGGATGAACTGACGCAAATCCTTAAACTGGGCGCCGTTTATCCTTTTCAGCTCGGCTGACAACCTGTGCGCCGCAAACGGCGCACGATTTTTCCTTATTCAGAGAATCCGACCATGAGCGACGCCCTGCAGTTAATCCTTGAAGACACCGACGGCACCCAGCTGGAAACCTCCTGTACCCGCGTGGCGGTGGTCTGGCAGGGTAAGGAAATCTGGATCCAGCAGGACGGCCGCGGCCAGTTGCTGATCGGTGTGGATGTCGAAGAAGGTGACGCCGAATACGCCAACCTGCTGCTGCGTCCGCTGGCAACCAACCTGGTCAGCCTGCAACTGGAGATGGAGCCGGCTGACCTGGGCGCCGAAGAAGACGATCACGTCCACGGCCCGGACTGCAACCACTAAGGTCTGCGCATCAAGGAGGCGGCCCATGCTTGCCCTCGGCAAATTGCTTGAACTGACGCTGGCCGGACGCGAGCCGGCGCAAAAGACGCAAATGACCGTGGGCGGGGTTCGCTTGCGCTGGTTGGGGGAGGGCGCTCTGGAAGTCCGCCCGCCCGAGGACCGGGACACTGGCCGCGACCTGCTGCTGTCAGCCGGTATCCATGGCAACGAAACCGCCCCCATCGAGCTGCTGGATGAGTTGATCCGTGCCATCGCCCGTGGCGACCTCAAGCCACGCGCCCGTATCCTGTTCCTGTTCGGCAACCCCGAAGCCATGCGCCGCGGCGTGCGCTATGTCGAACAGGACGTCAATCGCCTGTTCAACGGCCGTCACCAGCTCAGCGGCGGGCCGGAAGCGCTGCGGGCCTGTGAACTGGAGCGCCTGGCGGCAACGTTCTTCAGCCTGCCGGATCGTGACCGTCTGCACTACGATCTGCACACTGCCATTCGCGGCTCGCGTATCGAGCAGTTCGCGTTGTATCCCTTCAAGGAAGGGCGGGTGCATTCCCGCACGGAACTGGCGCGGCTTCGTGCGGCGGGCATGAACGCAGTGCTGTTGCAGAACAAACCGTCCATTGTGTTCAGCGCCTACACCTATGACCAGTTGGGCGTAGAGGCTTTTACCCTGGAACTTGGCAAGGCACGGCCGTTCGGCGAGAACCAACAGGTCAACCTTTCGGCACTTCGGTTGCGGCTCGAGCAGATGATTGAAGGGCGTGAGCCTGAAGCGCTGGTCGATCTGACCGGTATGCAGTTGTTCAGCGTGGCCCGGGAGATCATCAAGCGCAGCGAAGCGTTCACTTTCAACCTGGCTGATAACGTCGAGAATTTCTCCCCGCTGGCGCAGGGCTATGTGCTGGCCGAAGACGCCGGTGGTGAACGCTGGGTGGTGGAGGAAGAAAACGCGCGGATCATCTTTCCCAACCCCAAGGTGGCCGTGGGGCTGCGTGCCGGGATCCTGATAGTGCCTACGCCGGACCTCTAGCAGCAACCGGATTCGCAAAGAGATCGGTACAGGCGCTACAAGCGGGTTTTTTGTAACGAGCCGGCTCCTACAGCGATTGCGGGGCACCCATCAGCTGTAGGAGCGACCTTGGTCGCGATCCGGCGTGCAGCGTCAGCTCGCCGCTTTCTGCTGCGCATCCAGACGACGTATCGCCCGGATCTTGTTCAGGGTGTCGGCGCAGGTCTTGGCGGCTTCTTCGCCTTTGTGCACGAAGTGGTCGTAGAAGAACTTGTAATGCTCTTCTCCTGAGTGGAAGTGATGAGGCGTGAGGCTTACGGAAAAGACCGGTACTTCGGTTTCCAGCTGCACTTGCATCAAGGCACTGACGACCGCCTGGGCCACGAATTCGTGACGGTAGATACCGCCGTCAACCACCAGCGCCGCACCGACGATGCCGGCATAGCGACCGGTCTTGGCCAGCAGCTTGGCGTGCAGCGGAATCTCGAAGGCGCCGCCGACTTCAAAAAAATCGATGTCGGTTTCGGCGTAGCCCTGTCTGGCCATTTCGGCGACGAAGCCTTTGCGGCTCTGGTCGACGATTTCCTTGTGCCAGCTGGCCTGGATGAACGCGACGCGCTCGTGGGGAAGGGTCTTGCTCTTGCTGTCGATGGCAGTGGGTTGCACGTGTTCTGACTCCTGTTTATGAAAAAAACAGGGCATTGGATCGAAAGGGATTCAGGTTCCGTATGAAATGTCTCCAGGCGATGTAGCTTCACCTGAGGCTTGCAAACGGATCTGTAGACGCTGATCCCGCTCTCTCTTCATCCGGACTATGACCGTCGGCTCCGGAATCACACCGGATCTGCTGACCTTGAAGGCGCTGCCGAAGCGGCCGTCTCCAAGCGCTCGCGGGCTGGACGCGTGTTGCGTCATCACCGCCGGTGGGGAATCTCACCCCGCCCTGAGAACGTTGCCGAGCGTAGTGTTGCGCCGACGCGGGGATTTTTATCACAGTTTTTTCCAACCTGCATGGACAGTTTCATACAGCCTTCCTACCTTTTTCGTATAAGGCGGTGCAGTATCGAGGGTCGCGGACCTCGATTATCATGTCGTGCAGCGTCGCAAAGCCTTGTTGCAAGCGTCTTGTGGCAAGAGCATCTTTGATCATCGAATTCAGGGAGTACTTCATGACCGCCATCGACCTGCGCAGCGACACAGTGACCAAACCCACGGCCGGGATGCTTGAGGCCATGTCGGCCGCGCCGGTGGGCGACGATGTCTACGGCGAAGATCCGACCGTCAACCTGCTGGAAACGACGACCGCGCAACGGCTGGGTTTCGCGGCGGCGCTGTTCGTGCCCAGCGGCACGATGAGCAACCTGTTGGGACTGATGGCGCACTGTGAACGCGGCGAGGAGTACATCGTCGGTCAGCAGGCGCACACCTACAAGTATGAAGGCGGCGGTGCCGCAGTGCTTGGCTCGATCCAACCGCAACCGCTGGAGGTGCAGGCCGACGGTTCGCTGGACCTGGACCAGGTGCTGGCGGCCATCAAGCCGGACGACTTCCATTTTGCCCGCACGCGTTTGCTGGCCCTGGAAAACACCCTGCAGGGCAAGGTGCTGCCGCTCGATTACCTGGCCGCAGCCCGCAAACTGACCCTCGACCACGGCCTGGCGCTGCATCTGGATGGCGCACGGGTGTTCAATGCGGCGGTCGGGCTGGGTGTGGACATCAAGGACATTACCCGGCATTTCGATTCGGTGTCGGTGTGTCTGTCCAAGGGGCTCGGCGCGCCGGTAGGTTCGGTGCTGTGTGGCTCGGAACAGTTGATCGGCAAGGCGCGGCGGCTGCGCAAGATGGTCGGCGGCGGCATGCGTCAGGCCGGAATTCTCGCGGCGGCGGGGCTTTACGCCCTGGAGCGCAACGTGGACCGGCTGGCGGACGATCACGCCCATGCGGCCCTGCTGGCGCAGGGCCTGAGCGAACTGGGCTACAGCGTCGAGCCGGTTCAGACCAATATGGTCTATGTCCGGATCGGAGACCGCGCCGCTTCGCTCAAGGCTTATTGTGCCGAGCGTGGTATCAGCCTGAGCGCCGCGCCCCGGTTGCGCATGGTCACGCATATGGATGTATCCGCTGCGCAGATCGAAACGGTCATTGCCGCATTCGCCGGGTTCCGCAACCAATAGCACACCGGTAATCCAGTAACTTGTCTCTATCGTACAAACACACTGTACCGAGGACGCAACGCCTATATAATGCGGCCCTTTGCCGTCGCTACGTCATCTGACGTTTTGCACTTGCCTCTGGCCGCAGTCTCCGTGGAAGAACCTATGAAAAGCGCAGAAATCCGTGAAGCCTTCCTTGGCTTCTTCGAAGAGCAAGGTCACACCCGTGTTCCTTCAAGCTCCCTGATTCCGGGCAACGACCCAACCCTGCTGTTCACCAACGCAGGCATGAACCAGTTCAAGGACTGCTTCCTGGGTCAGGAAAAACGCGCCTACACCCGCGCCGTCTCCAGCCAGAAATGCGTGCGCGCCGGTGGCAAGCACAACGACCTGGAAAACGTCGGCTACACCGCACGTCACCACACTTTCTTCGAGATGCTGGGCAACTTCAGCTTCGGCGACTATTTCAAGCGCGACGCAATCACCTACGCCTGGACTTTCCTGACGTCGGAAAAGTGGCTGAACCTGCCCAAGGAAAAACTCTGGGTGACGGTCTACGCCACCGACGACGAAGCCTACGACATCTGGACCAAGGACATCGGCGTGCCGCCGGAGCGCATGGTGCGCATCGGTGACAACAAAGGCGCGCCTTACGCGTCCGACAACTTCTGGACCATGGGCGATACCGGCCCGTGCGGCCCTTGCACCGAGATATTCTTCGACCACGGTCCGGAAATCTGGGGTGGCCCACCCGGCTCGCCGGAAGAAGACGGCGACCGTTACATCGAGATCTGGAACAACGTGTTCATGCAGTTCAACCGTACCGCCGACGGCGTGCTGCACCCGTTGCCGGCGCCGTCGGTGGACACGGGCATGGGGCTGGAGCGTGTCAGTGCCGTGTTGCAACACGTTCATTCCAACTATGAAATCGACCTGTTCCAGAGCCTGCTGAACGCATCGGCCAAGGCCATCGGTTGCACCAACGATAACCAGGCCTCGCTCAAGGTGGTGGCCGACCATATCCGTTCGTGCGGCTTCCTGATCGCCGACGGCGTGCTGCCCTCCAACGAAGGTCGCGGCTACGTGCTGCGCCGGATCATCCGTCGCGCTTGCCGTCACGGTAACAAGCTGGGCGCCAAGGGCAGCTTCTTCTATCAGATCGTCCCCGCGCTGATCGGCGAAATGGGTGCTGCGTTCCCCGAGCTGGTTCAACAGCAGGCGCACATCGAGCGCGTACTGAAAGCCGAGGAAGAGCAGTTCGCCAAGACCCTGGAGCAGGGCCTGAAAATTCTCGAGCAGGATCTGGCCGAGCTCAAGGGTTCGGTGGTTCCGGGTGAAGTGGTGTTCAAGCTGTACGACACCTACGGTTTCCCGATGGACCTGACCGGCGACATCGCCCGCGAACGTGAGTTGACCCTCGACGAGGAAGGTTTCGAGCGCGAGATGGAAGCCCAGCGCGTGCGTGCCCGTTCGGCCAGCTCCTTCGGCATGGACTACAACAGCCTGGTCAAGGTCGATGTCGCCACCACGTTTACCGGCTACGCCGCCACCAGCGGCAGCGCCTCGGTGGTTGCCCTGTACAAGGACGGCCAGGCGGTGGAGCACCTGAACGAAGGCGAAGAGGGCGTCGTGATTCTCGACACCACGCCGTTCTACGCCGAGTCCGGCGGCCAGATCGGCGACTGCGGTTTCCTGCAGGCCGGTGACGTGCGTTTCGACGTGCGCGATACCACCAAGACCGGCGGTGCATTCCTGCATCACGGCGTCGTGGCTTCGGGCAGCCTGAAAGTGGGTGCTGCCGTTGAGACTCAGGTTTCCGACGAGGTCCGCAAGGCCACCGGCCTGAACCACTCGGCCACTCACTTGCTGCACGCGGCCCTGCGCCAAGTGCTGGGCGATCACGTTCAGCAGAAAGGCTCGCTGGTCGACAGTCAGCGCCTGCGCTTCGACTTCAGCCATTTCGAGGCGATCAAGCCTGAGCAGTTGCGTGAGCTGGAAGATATCGTCAACGCCGAAGTGCGCAAGAACACGCCGGTGCTGACCGAGGAAACCGACATTGAAAGCGCTCGCAAGCGCGGCGCCATGGCGCTGTTCGGCGAGAAGTACGGCGATACCGTGCGTGTCCTGAGCATGGGCGGCGATTTTTCCGTCGAGTTGTGCGGCGGTATCCATGCCAGCCGTACCGGTGATATCGCACTGTTCAAGATCGTCAGCGAAGGCGGCGTCGCTGCCGGCGTGCGGCGTATCGAAGCGGTCACCGGCGCTGCGGCGCTGGCCTGGCTGAACTCGGCCGAAGACCAGCTCAAGGAAGTCGCGACCCTGATCAAGGGCAATCGCGACAACCTGCTGGACAAGCTGTCGGCCGTGCTGGAGCGCAATCGTCTGCTGGAAAAACAGCTGGAGCAATTGCAGGCCAAGGCCGCCAGTGCCGCAGGCGACGATCTGTCGTCCGCAGCCCTGGAGGTCAAGGGTGTGAAAGTCCTGGCCAGGCGCCTGGATGGTCAGGATGGCAAGGCGCTGCTGGCGCTGGTCGATCAGTTGAAGAACAAGCTCGGCCGCGCAGTGATCCTGCTCGGCAGTGTGCATGAGGACAAGGTCGTCTTGGTTGCAGGCGTGACCAAGGACCTGACTGGCCAACTCAAAGCCGGTGATTTGATGAAGCAAGCGGCTGCCGCCGTAGGTGGTAAAGGCGGCGGGCGTCCTGACATGGCTCAGGGTGGCGGTGTTGACGCAGGCGCTCTGGACGCTGCGCTGGCACTGACCGTTCCTTTTGTAGAGCAGGGTATCTGAGTCGTACTGGCCGGCCCGTCGCCTGACGGCGGGTCGGCAGCGTGCGAATGTTTTTATGGGTGCCCATAACGGGTTCTGAGGCGGCTTTGAGATGGCTTTGATCGTACAGAAATTTGGCGGCACCTCGGTGGGCTCGGTAGAGCGCATCGAGCAGGTGGCCGACAAGGTCAAGAAATTCCGTGAGGCGGGTGACGACCTGGTGGTCGTACTGTCGGCCATGAGCGGGGAAACCAACCGTCTGATCGAGCTGGCCCGGCAGATCAGCGATCAACCGGTTCCCCGTGAACTGGATGTGATCGTGTCTACCGGCGAACAGGTGACCATTGCGCTGCTGGCGATGGCATTGATGAAGCGCGGTGTGCCGGCGGTGTCCTACACCGGCAATCAGGTGCGGATTCTCACCGACAGTGCGCACAACAAGGCGCGCATCCTGCAGATCGACGACCAGAAGATCCGCACCGACCTCAAGGCCGGGCGAGTCGTCGTAGTCGCCGGGTTCCAGGGCGTCGACGAGAACGGCAACATCACCACGCTGGGCCGTGGCGGTTCCGACACTACCGGTGTGGCGCTGGCCGCAGCGCTCAAGGCGGATGAGTGCCAGATCTATACCGATGTGGATGGCGTCTACACCACTGATCCGCGTGTCGTGTCCCAGGCCCAGCGCCTGGACAAGATCACCTTCGAAGAGATGCTGGAAATGGCCAGCCTCGGTTCCAAGGTGTTGCAGATCCGTGCGGTCGAGTTCGCCGGTAAATACAACGTCCCGCTGCGCGTTCTGCACAGCTTCAAGGAGGGGCCGGGCACCCTCATTACTATTGATGAAGAGGAATCCATGGAACAGCCGATCATTTCCGGCATCGCTTTCAACCGCGATGAAGCCAAGCTGACTATCCGTGGCGTGCCAGACACCCCGGGCGTGGCTTTCAAGATTCTCGGCCCGATCAGCGGCGCGAACATCGAAGTGGACATGATCGTGCAAAATGTTGCGCACGATAACACCACCGATTTCACCTTCACGATTCACCGCAACGACTACCAGTCGGCCTTGCAGGTGCTGGAGACCACCGCCCGCGAAATCGGCGCACGTGAAGTCTCGGGCGATACCAAGATTGCCAAGGTGTCGATCGTTGGTGTCGGCATGCGTTCCCACGCAGGTGTCGCCAGTCGCATGTTCGAAGCGCTGGCCAAGGAAAGCATCAATATCCAGATGATCTCGACGTCGGAGATCAAGGTTTCGGTCGTGATCGAAGAGAAGTATCTGGAGCTGGCGGTACGCGCGCTGCACACCGCTTTCGAACTGGACGCTCCCCGCCAGGGTGAATGATCCATTCCGGGCAGGCCTGCTGGTGTAGCGCCTGCGGGTATCGCCGCGCCAGAGCTGTGGTTTTCCTGGCGCTGGTCGATACTCTGGTCAGGCGTGTGGCGATTTCGTCGCAGGCTGGTGCCTGCTGGTTTGCAGAGTGTTGTCCCTGAATGAATGCGTAAGGAGAAAGGTATGCTGATTCTGACCCGTCGGTGTGCAGAAAGCCTGATCATCGGTGACGGCGAGATCACCGTGACAGTGCTCGGCGTAAAGGGTAATCAAGTACGCATTGGTGTCAACGCGCCCAAGGAAGTCGCGGTTCACCGCGAAGAGATCTATCTGCGTATCAAGAAAGAGAAGGACGAAGGACCAAGCCATTAATTTTATTTGAATTTTTGGTTTGCAAACGGGGAAAAGGGTGGTTATTATACGCCCCGTGTTGCGGAGAGCTGGCCGAGTGGCCGAAGGCGCTCCCCTGCTAAGGGAGTACACCTCAAAAGGGTGTCGGGGGTTCGAATCCCCCGTTCTCCGCCATTATTTATGTAGTGCGTTAGATTTGGCTTGATCGGTAAGTTGTTGAATTTACTAGAAAAAGTGCTTTACAAAAGAATTTAACGACCTATAATGCGCGGCACCAACACAATGCACTCGTAGCTCAGCTGGATAGAGTACTCGGCTACGAACCGAGCGGTCACAGGTTCGAATCCTGTCGAGTGCAC
>NZ_RHQN01000004.1:0-413313 GCF_003935425.1 Pseudomonas sp. v388 | reverse complement strand
CACAATGCACTCGTAGCTCAGCTGGATAGAGTACTCGGCTACGAACCGAGCGGTCACAGGTTCGAATCCTGTCGAGTGCACCATTTCAAGGTTGGTTGCAGTAACG
Source organism: Pseudomonas sp. v388 (assembly GCF_003935425.1). Taxonomy (GTDB): domain Bacteria; phylum Pseudomonadota; class Gammaproteobacteria; order Pseudomonadales; family Pseudomonadaceae; genus Aquipseudomonas. The sequence continues at coordinate 413,207 of NZ_RHQN01000004.1, read as the reverse complement.
TAGTCATACGGCGCTGTGATTGACTGGCTTCAACCAGAGGTGATCTGGTCTAAAAACACCAATGCACTCGTAGCTCAGCTGGATAGAGTACTCGGCTACGAACCGAGCGGTCACAGGTTCGAATCCTGTCGAGTGCACCATACACCAAAAAGCCCACATCATTTGATGTGGGCTTTTTGCTTTCTACCGTTTGCCTTTTACACAGCCGTTGGCGTCGAACGTCACCGTGTTGCTGCGTCCCTTCTTCTGTTTGTACTGGTAACTCAATTGCCCGTTGCGATTGACGATCTTGTCGGGACGTCCCAGCAGGCTTTCCACATCCCTGACCGTCATGCCCGGTGGCGTGCGCTGATTGATGATCGCCTGTCGCCGCTGTTCCGGACTCAGGCGGTTGCCGCATCCGTCATCGCGTTGCCCTACCACGACCAATGCCCGTTCCGGCGTTCGTTGGCGGCGTGGTGGTGGTGTCGGCATTGGCGCCGGCGTGACACTGCCCGGCGACGGGTTGTAGACCTCAAGCGTTTGACTGCTCTGGCTCGCCGGACAGCCCAGGGTGGTGAAGCTGACGTTGCCGGCGCCGTCCTCACAGCGTTGAACGGAATTGGCGGCGGCGAAAGCGGGAAGGGTGATCAGGGCGCAGCACAGCGACAATCGTGTGGCAATTCGCATTCTTCAGTCCTCCATGACCTGCGATGCGCAAGCCTAACGCCGGGGTTTCGCCCGGACCAGCGTGTTTTCTTCGCTGAATGTGACGTCGTACTCCCGACACTTGGCAAAACATTCAGGTTTGCGCCGCAAACGCCTGTTCCTGGCAGCATTTTCTCAGGTGCGCTGCGCACAAAGCGGTGTATGATTGCGCCCGTCAGCCCCGCCGGGGCTTGTGGAATACCTCCATGGACTTACCCAGTAGTTACTCAATCGTACGTTTCAACAATCATGAATTAACTGATTGATCTCCCCGGCGTGCTCCGCTGCTGGGAGTGGAGTTCGCCTATGACCGAAAGAGATGTGAAGAAGACGCAGGAAAGTTTGCAGGATCGCCTTGCTCAAGTTATCGAGCTCCTGCAGCGCCAGCGTATCGTTGAAGGCCTGACGCATCGTCAGGAAGGCCAGCACCAGGATCGCGTCGAAAACCTGGTGCATCGCCAGAATCTGGTCGAGCTGCAACGCAAGCTCGACGATCTCCATTCCGCAGACGTTGCCTATATTCTCGAAGCCTTGCCCCTGGAAGACCGCCTGACGGTCTGGCAGTTGGTCAAGGCCGAGCGCGACGGCGACATCCTGCTTGAAGTGTCCGACTCGGTTCGCGAAACGCTGATTGCCGACATGGACGATCACGAGCTGCTGGCGGCCGCTCGTGAGATGGACGCCGACGAACTGGCTGACCTGGCGCCGGAGCTGCCGCGCGACGTCGTTCATGAGTTGATGGAAGCGCTGGACGTGCAGCAGCGCGAGCGCGTGCGTTCGGCGCTTTCCTATGATGAGGATCAGGTCGGCGCCCTCATGGACTTCGAGATGGTGACCATCCGTGAGGATGTCAGCCTGGAAGTGGTGTTGCGCTACCTGCGTCGGCTCAAGGAGCTGCCGGGGCACACCGACAAACTGTTCGTGGTCGACTACGAAGGCGTGCTCAAGGGCGTGCTGCCGATCAAGCGTCTGCTGGTCAACGACCCTGAGAAACAGGTCGGTGAGGTCATGGCCAACGACCCGGTCACTTTCCACCCCGAAGACAACGCCTACGACGCGGCCCAGGCCTTCGAGCGCTATGACTTGATCTCCACGCCGGTCGTGGACAAGAGCGGCAAGCTGATCGGCCGCCTGACCATCGATGAAATGGTTGACCTGATTCGTGAGGAGAGCGAAAGCGAAGTCCTCAACATGGCGGGTCTGCGCGAGGAGGAAGACATCTTCGCCTCGGTATGGCGCTCGCTGCGTAACCGCTGGGCGTGGCTGGCGGTCAACCTGGTCACCGCGTTCCTGGCGTCCCGCGTGATCGGCCTGTTCGAAGGGTCCATCGAGAAGCTGGTGGCCCTGGCGGCGCTGATGCCGATCGTGGCCGGCATCGGTGGCAACTCCGGCAACCAGACGATCACCATGATCGTTCGCGCCATGGCGCTGGATCAGGTCAACACCGGCAATACCTCGCGCCTGCTGCGCAAGGAGTTGGGGGTAGGTCTGATCAACGGCGTGGTCTGGGGCGGCGTGATCGGTGTCGTGGCGTACATGCTCTACGGCAGCTGGTCCCTGGGCGTGGTCATGACCGCGGCCATGACGCTCAACCTGCTGCTGGCGGCCTTGATGGGGGTGATCATTCCCATGACGCTGGTGCGACTTGGCCGCGATCCAGCCATGGGAGCCAGTGTGATGATTACTGCCATGACCGATAGTGGAGGCTTCTTTATCTTTCTGGGGCTGGCCACCATCTTCCTGCTCTAACGTCGAGCATAAAAAACACCGCCTTAGACGGCGGTTTTTTTATGCCTGAAAAATAGTCTAGCGATATTTCCTACAACTAAGGTCGACCAACCCTACAACAAAAAAAGGCCAGCTAAGCGCTGGCCTTCGGGACATCGGTTGTTGCTCAGGACTCTTCTGAAGCGAGTTCCGTGTCATGAGCGATCAGCGACACCAGCGCATTCTGCTGGCGATGGGACAGTTGGCGGAAGCGCTGCAGCAACTCGCGTTCGTGCAAAGACAGCTCAGGACTGTCAAGGCGCAGGCTTGGCTCATCGCCAAGGGCTCCTTCCTGAATCAAGCTCTGTTCGAGGCGAGCAATGATTTCCGAGTTCATGCTGCGGTGGTGATTCTTGGCTACCTCTTGCACGCGATTACGCATGCCGTCTGGTAGGCGAACAACGAACTTGTCAGCCGTGCGGCTGGAATAAGTAGCCTGTTTCATAGGGCTCATATATTTAACCGGTTAGTTCAGGGGAAGCGGTTCTAGCAAGTGGCCGCAAGATTGTCACAGTCTGACACTCCTTTTGGACAAATGTTCAACCGATTTATGAAGAGGGTCGGCATCATGACCCATTCCGTCGAATCCTTGGCGTCAAATCTGTGACAAATATTGACGCAGATAAAGGCGTTTAGCCAGCACCAATTATCAGAATTGCGAGCGGTTTTGCAAAGCTGGGGTTTTCCGCTCAATCGGGCGCAGGAACGACCACCTGACTGCTTTTTGCCATGATGGCTATCTGTCGTCAGCGTAGATGGTTATTCGCGCAAATACGAATGGCGCCGACGGACGTACGACCGGGCGGCAGCGTGGGCTACAGGCGAGGCTGGATCAGCGGGAAAAGGGGCAGGGTTGAAACAAAACCTGGTCGCTGAGAAGGTACTGCAAGCCTTCCCGACCAACTGGTGTGAATACGAGCGACTCAGCGCAGAACCGGGTCGAACTTGAAGCGACGGCCAATGAAGAGTGCAGCAACGAACAGACTGGCGAAAACGCCGGCAGCGATTTTCAACACGCTACTGAAGGCCTGCGCAGGTTCGGGAAGCAGAAGATCAGCGGCAACAGCCATCAGTGCCAGGATCAGGAATGACAAAGCGGATTTTGACATGGCGTCTCTCTCTCGAAGGGCTATGGCTAGGTGGCGTGACGGTTAGAAAACCCAGCGCTGTTCGCTGCGAGGAACCTGCAGGGTTTCTTCCGCGTCGTTGGTCAGCATAGCCGCATTGACGCGCTTGTCAGTCATGACGGCCAGCTGAGGTGGCTGGCTGACAGCATGGTGCGGTTGCAGGCGTGGCGCACTTGCCTGGGTATCGAGTCCGGAGTCCTGGAAATGAAAGGCGATCAGTGCCACCAGTGCGGCTGCATTCAACGCTGTCAGAGTCATGTTCATTTTCCAGTACCTTGTCCGAACTGAATGGAAGGTGAGTATTCGTCTGTGGGATAGTGCACTCTGCATGCCAATATTTTTGCATTAAAAAATCCTTTAAATTCAATGAGTTATACGTTCATCTAGCGTGCATTGCATTGCGTTTTGCAATGATGGCTTTTTGGGGGGTTGCATTTTGCATGATGGGTCTGGCGCGGGCGCTTCAGGCCGGCATCCGGACTACAGGCCGCAGGGGCAATGACGACATGACAAAAGCCTGTCAGATCGTTAACATGCACGCCGTTCTCGCTGGCGCCTTCGGCGCGCTGGCGCAGGCTTCTGCAATGGAAATGTCTCAGTAGCTCAATTGGATAGAGCATCCCCCTCCTAAGGGGAAGGTTGGCAGTTCGAACCTGCCCTGGGACACCATCTCCACGGTCATCGTCGGCACTCGGCGATACCCATGCGGCACCTTTTGCAACGCCCGCCAAAACCAGCCGTCGCCTTGCCGGCCATTGCTCGCCAACTTCCCGCATGCCCTCAGGTCACGATAGAAAGCCCTCTGTCGAGATACTTCCCATGATCCTTCGTGCCTGGCCGTTGCTTCTCCTGTTACCCGCCACATTTATCGCGTTGTCCGGTTGCGTGACGCGACCGCTGAGCGTCGACGATCGCGCAAAACTTGCCGGCAAGACGTTCATCGTCACCGGGGCGTCCAGTGGCATTGGGCGTGGGGTGGCACTGGAGCTGGGGCGCGGCGGTGCCAATGTGGTGGTTGTGGCGCGCCGTGAGCGGGCGCTGCAAAGCGTGGCCCAGGAAGTGCGTGCGCTGGGCGGTCAGGCGCTGGTGGTGGCCGCCGACGTCACCGACACCGGGCAGATGCTCCAGCTGGCGCAGCAGACCGTCAGCCGCTTCGGCCGGATCGACGGCTGGATCAACAGTGCCGGCGTGGTCGCGGTCGGACGCTTTGAAGACGTTCCACTGCAGGATCACCAGCGGATTCTCGACGTCAATCTCAAGGGTGTCATGACCAACAGTTACCTGGCCATCCGCCAGTTCCGCGCCCAGGGCGCAGGCGTGCTGATCAACGTCGCCTCGGTAGACGGCGTGGTACCGCACAGCTACCACGCCTCGTATTCGGCCTCCAAGGCCGGGGTCATCAGCCTCGGGCGCGTGCTCAACGAAGAATTGAACCTGGCGCGCCTCGACGACATCCATGTGGTGACCGTTCTGCCATGGGCCGTGGACACGCCGCTGTGGGATCACGCCGGTAACTACACCGGTCGCGTGGCCCAGCTGCCGACGATGGATGGTCCGGAAAAAGTGGTGAATGCGATTGTCCGGGCTACGCTGGACCCGGAGGACGAAATCAAGGTCGGCTACAAGGCCAAGATGGCGTACTGGTCGTACCGTCTGGCTCCTGACCTTACGGCGCGCTTTTCCGCTCACGCCATCGAAGCGGCGGAAGTCGAGATCAATCCTGAGGCGCCACGTACTCCGGGCAATCTGTATCAGCCGGTGGAAAAAGGCCAGGGCGTATCCGGGGGTATCCGCGAACGCATGAAAGACGAGACCGCACCGGCACGCAGATCCTCAATCCCCTGAGCAAATGGAGAGCCGAAATGATCGATGAAGCGAAGATTCGCGAAAAAGCATATGAATTGTGGGAGCAGGCCGGTGGTCAGGAGGGGTCGCCTGAAACCTACTGGCATCGGGCGCGCTCATTGCTGGAAGCCGAACAGGGCGGGGCCTCGGGCGTCGATACTCGCGATGAACAATCGGATGATCTGGAAAGTGGCGCCGATCAATCAGGGGGCGGTACTTCGGCTGATGAATCGCAGGAAACTTCTGCAAGCTGAGTCGGTGATCGGGTGGTGCTCATGGCAGGCTTGAAGTTGCACTGACAACAGCGCTGACCGCTCTGAACCGGCCAGTCGTCTACCGGGCTGACACCGCCTGTCGGTTCGTTCCCGTTCGTCCAGGCTCGGTGCTTGTTGCGTAAACTTACCGCCCAGAGCGGGTCATATACGTTACTCACCCTTCGTGAGTAAGCAAACAACTTGAGAGGAAGAGAATCATGGCTAACACCGGAAACTCCAATCCTGGAAACTTTGCCAATGACCGCAAGAAAGCCTCGGAAGCGGGCCGCAAGGGTGGTCAGGCATCAGGAGGCAATTTTGCGAACGACCGGGAGAAAGCTTCAGAAGCAGGCAAGAAAGGCGGGCAAAGCAGCCACGGCAAACGTAGCTGAGTTCGACCTGTAACGAGCGCCTGCAACATCCTCTTCCGGCGCTCGCCGGTTTACCCAGACCGGTCCCGCCCGGGTCGGTCTGGCATGAGCGGGGTCGCGCGCCATTCAACGGGTCGGCAGCAACAAGTGTGAACTTTACTCAGCGGTTTTATTCCCATTGTTCATAACCTCCCGCACTTGACGCGTCGCGGCGATCAGCGAGCGGCGGGGTGGGGGTCTTCGAACAGGGAACCGTCCATGAACGCATCTGCTGAAAAGCCAAACAATTCCCTGCGCCGAGCGGTGACCGGGCCGATGTTGTTTCTGTTCATTCTGGGTGATGTGCTCGGGGCGGGTGTCTACGCGCTAGCCGGTACCATTGCCGGCGAAGTGGGCGGAGCGATCTGGGTGCCGCTGCTGATCGCCTTGTTTTTCGCCATGCTCACCGCAGGCTCCTATGCCGAGCTGGTCACCAAGTATCCGCATGCCGGGGCCGCTGCCGTGTTTGCCGGCAAGGCGTTCAACTCGCCGCTGATTTCATTCCTGGTCGGCTTTTGCATGCTTGCCGCCGGCGTGACCAGTGCCGCGGGGTTGTCACTGGCGTTTGCCGGCGATTATCTGGCCACGTTCGTCGATATTGCACCGCATCTGGCGGCCCTGGCGTTTCTCCTGGTGATCGGCCTGCTCAACGCGCGGGGCATCAAGGAGTCCCTCGGCGCGAATCTGGTGATGACCACCATCGAATTGTCCGGGCTGCTGCTGGTGATCCTGGCAGCGGTCTGGTTCTTCGGTTCCGGCGCCGCCGAGCCGGCGCGCGCCCTTGAGTTCAAGCCTGGCGTCAGCCCGATGCTGGCGGTGCTTGGCGCGGCGCTGATCGCCTTCTACTCCTTCGTGGGATTCGAGACTTCCGCCAACCTCGCCGAGGAAATCCGTGATGTGCGCAAGGTTTACCCGCGTGCGCTGTTCGGCGCACTGCTGGTAGCCGGCATTATCTATATGGCGGTGGGCATCGCTGCGGCCTCGGTGTTGCCGGTTGACGCTCTGGTCGCCTCCAGCGCGCCGCTGCTGGAAGTGGTCCGCGCTTCCGGCCTGGGCATCCCGCCTCGGCTGTTTGCGTTCATTGCTCTGATCGCCGTGGCCAACGGCGCCTTGCTGACCATGATCATGGCCAGCCGACTCACCTACGGCATGGCGCGCAACGGCTTGCTGCCGGAGGTATTCGGCAGGGTACTGGCCGGGCGTCGCACGCCCTGGGTGGCAATCGTCAGCACCACACTGGTGGCCATCGCCTTGACCTTGACCGGCACACTCGCGGTGCTGGCCGAGACCGTGGTTCTGTTGCTGCTGTTCGTGTTCATCAGCACCAATCTGGCCGTGCTGGTACTGCGCCGCGATCACGTCGAGGAGAAGCACTTCCGGGTTTCCACCTGGGTGCCGGTGCTGGCGATCATTTCCTGCCTGATTCTGCTCAGCCAGCAGAGTCTGGAGACCTGGCTGCGCGCCGGGGCTCTGATGGTGGTGGGTGTGGTGTTGTATGGCGGTACACGGCTTGCAAAACCGGTTGCCGCGCTGGATGGCTGACGGGATGCGGCCATTGCGGCCGAGTGACGAACGCTGCGCGGCGAGTCGGACCGGCGCCGACTCGCGCACAAACCGGATTACTGACCGTCGGTCGCTTTCAACGTGCGAAGTTGCAGATCGGCAGGGCTCTTCTGCTTCCACACCGGCCAGTATTCGACCCGTTTGGATTCCACGTCAGCCTTGTGCTGCTGGAACCAGGTCAACGATTTCGGCGAGTTGGTGACCAGCTGGGTATCGCTGATCCAGTCCTTGAAATCGCTCGATTGCAGGCTGTATTCGGCTTTCGGATCGCGGGATACCGGCCAGAGCGAGAACCGTGCCTTCCACATGCCCATGCGCGGGGTGACCAGCGCGTAATACGTCTTGCCGGCCACCAGGTCCGCTTCTAGGAAATCGGCGGCTTCGGACACGACCATGAATACACGATGGCCTGGGGCAACCGGGTAGGCGATTTTGGTGGCATTGGACAGGATACCGACGAAACGGGTCTGGCCGTCGGTCACGTCATACAGCGAAGCGTCAATGGCCTTGCCGGTGAAGGCGCTGCGCATGAAGACGACCTGCGCCTGGTCGGTCGGGCTGGGCTGGACCACCGGGTTATCGACCGGCTGCATCAGTGAAGAACAACCCGTCAGCAACAATGTGCCCACCAGGGTCAAAAGGCAGGAAATACGCATCTACAGCTCCTTGTTCATTTAAGTCCCGGCCCGACAGGCGTCGGGCCAGAAGCTGTATCGGCGCAAACCGGTACGTCTTGAACATTAAGCTGCAGCACGGGTGGTGGGCTGCGCCAGCAGGGTGGCTCCCTGTACAGGAGTCAGCTTGCTGGCGAAGGATGTGCAGGCAAAAGATCGGTTACGGGTGGACTGTCCTCATCAGCCCTTGCTGTGGTCCGGCGAGGTCGGTGCCTGCGCCACGCCGCGTGGGCCGCTGATGCCCCAGATCACCGCGCCCACCACCGGCAGGGCCAGTATCAGCACCGCCCAGCCGGTCTTGGTGCCGACCGGTTTGGTCGAACGCCAGACGCTGTTGATCAGGAAGGCGTCTAGCGCCAGGATGATGATCGCCGTCGCGATCCAGAACCAGTTTGAAGCCTCCATCAGACACCTCCGCTCGCATCAGACTGCTGGAATGCCGCCACCGATCGGGTCGGTCACCGGCAATGGAATGGCGCTGCTGCCTGGGGTGAGAATCACCTTGCGGCAGTCCTCCTCTTTCTTGTCGAACAGCTTGTAGCCGGTCACCGCGTCTTCCAGCGAGAGGCGATGGGTGATGATCGCTTCAGGCTCCAGGCGACCGGTTTCAATGTGCTCCAACAGCTCGGGCAAATAGCGCTGCACGTGAGTCTGGCCCATTTTGAAAGTCAGGCCCTTGTCGAATGCGTCGCCGAACATGAAGCCGTGGATAAACCCGGCATACACGCCCGGCACGCTGACCACGCCGCCGCGTCGAACTGCCGCGATGCACTGGCGCAACGCCTTGCCGCTGCTGCCTTCGAGCTTAAGGGTCGCCAGGATGGTTTCCGTGGTACTGCCCTTGGCCTCGAAACCCACCGCATCGACCACGCCATCCACACCGCGCATGCCCGGGGTCTGGCGGATGATGGTGTCGGCTGGATCGTCGTCTTCATCGAAGTTGATCGGAATTACCCCATAGGTGCGCTGGGCATACGCCAGGCGGTATGGGTGGTGATCGACCATGAAAATCCGCTCCGCGCCGAGCATTCTGGCGCAGGCGGCGCTCAGCAGGCCGACCGGCCCGGCCCCGTAGATGGCGATGCTTGAACCCTTGCCGATCCCGGTGTTGTTCACCGCTTGCCACGCGGTCGGCAGAATGTCGGACAGAAACAGCACTTTCTCGTCCGCCAGGGTGCCTGGCACCTTGAACGGGCCGACATTGGCCTTGGGCACCCGCACATATTCGGCCTGGCCCCCTGGAACGCCGCCATACAGGTGGCTGAAGCCGAACAGCGCCGCTCCCGGTGGAATCGACTTCTTGTTGATGATCGCGCCGCGCCCGGTGTTGGTGGTTTCACAGGCGGCAAACAGGTCGGCCTGGCAGAAGAAGCAACTGCCGCAGGCAATCACGAACGGAATGACCACCCGATCACCAGGCTTGACGGCGGTCACCGCTGAACCGGCTTCCTCGACGACGCCCATGAATTCATGGCCGAAAATATCGCCGTGCTCCACGGTAGGAATCTTGCCTCGGTAGAGGTGCAGGTCCGAACCGCAAATGGCGGTGGCAGTCACCCGCAGGATGATGTCATCCGCTTCCTGAATAGTCGGATCCGGCACGGTATCGACTTTAACGTTATGCGCGCCGTGATAGGTCAATGCTCTCATGATGACTCCTCAGCTCTGCCAGGTTTTCTGGCCTGTCATCAGATGAACGACGCAGATGCCGTAGGTTCAGCGCATTTTCTCGCCGGTTGACTAACGGTCCCGAAAACGGCCCCGTGGCTGTTCGTCGGGTTCCGCCTGGCCGGGCTGAACCGTCGCCGTGGGGCCAAGTCGATCCAGAACCGGGTGGGAATCAAGGTCGTCCGCCCGGTCAAACCGGATCGGCAGCAGCCGAAAAGAGGTTTTCCATGAACAAGACATCACGCAAGACAACGATAGAAGACCTGTTCATCCATGAGCTTTCCGATATCTACAGCGCGGAAAAGCAGATCACCAAGGCGTTGCCGAAACTGGCACGCGCTTCCACCAACCCTGCGCTCGCCGAAGCCTTTGAATCGCACCTGGAGGAAACCTTCGGGCAGATCCAGCGGATCGATCAACTGGTCGAGCAATCGGAGCTGAAACTGAAGCGGCGCATGAAGTGCATCGCGATGGAAGGTCTGATCGAAGAGAGCAAGGAACTGCTCGATGAAATTGAAAAAGGCCCTGTGCTGGACGCCGGGCTGATCGCCGCCTGCCAGAAGGTCGAGCACTATGAAATTGCCGGCTACGGCACGCTGATCGCCATGGCGCGGCATCTGGGCATGGACGACGCGGCGGACTTGTTGGGTGAAACCCTGGCGGAAGAAAAGGCCGCCGACGAGAAACTCACCGCGATTGCCGAGCAGGGCGGCAATCAGGCCGCGACCCTGCTCGACGAGGAAGACGAGCAATAACCCGAAGGTCGAGCACCGGCCCGCTGCAACGGCGGGTTGATGCTCGCTGGGCTCAGCTTCTGAACGCCGTCATGTCGTGCAGCAACATCCCCATCAAGCGATTGGCGCCGACACTGAGCTGGCGGCCCAGGCGGCTGATCAGGTGTGTCTGCGGGCTGCTGAACACTTGATTCTGCAACGGCAACGCCAACAGTTTACCGGCCTTGATTTCTTCCTCGACCACGAACGTCGGCAGCAGGGTAATGCCGCCTTGCATGGCGAAGTGCTTGAGCATGGCGAAAGTGCTGCAGGTCAGCACCGGTCGTACCGAAACGCCCAGTTGATGTTCTGCTTCCAGGAGAATCTGGCGGATACCGTAGGACACCGCCGGCAACGCCAGTTGATAGCGATCCAGGCTCTCGAGTTCGACGGGGCCCGGCTCCTGTGCCAGCGGATGATTCGGGGCGGTGATGACGCACACCGGTTGGCGCTGATGGGCGTGAGAGCGGATCTTCGGGTCTGCCGCCGGGTTGAATACCAGGCCGATATGCGCTTCATCCTCCACCACTTGGCGGATCACTTCGTTGCTGCCGCAGACGTTCACGGTCAGCTCGATCCTGGGGTACAGCGCGGAAAACCGGGCCAGCGGCTGGGCGAGGCTTTCCAGGAAGCCTTCGCCGGACACCAGTGTCACCGAACCGCTGTGCAAGCCGCGCAGCGCCTGGATCGAATCGAGCAGGTCTTCTTGCTGAGTCAGACGCTGGCGGTAATAGCCCAGGACCTTGTCGCCGGCTTCGGTGGGCTTCACGCCGCGCCGATGGCGCTCCAGCAGCGGTGAGCCCAGCTCCTGCTCCAGTTGCGCGATCTGCCGGCTGACGGCCGAAGGCGCAACGTTCAGAAAATCCGCCGCAGCGCGCACGCTGCCCAGGCGCACTGCCTCGTAGAAATACAGAATTCGACGATCTTGAACCAGGCTCATGGGCTTCCTGTGTTGCGATAAAGGCAACGGAAATTCGATTTCGAGATTATTGCTGAGCGGCTAGAGCGCTGTCCATACTCGGAGCAACAGCCATTGGCCGGCGTGCCATAGACCTCCGAGCGGGAAATGACAGACATGACGTTGAAAGTAGGTGTGATCGGGTTGGGCAACATGGGCGGCGGGATGGCCGCGACGTTGGCGAGCAAGGGCTTTGATGTCAGCGGCTTCGACCTCTCCGAAGCGGCGCTGACGCAGGCGCAGGCCAAGGGCGTCAAGCCGGTGGCTGATCGCGCGCAGCTGATCCAGAACGTCGACGTCCTGATCCTGTCGCTGCCCAAGGCCGAACACGTCGAAGCGGTCTGCCTGGACGAAGGCGGTATCAGCGATTTGGGCCGTAAGGGCCTGATCGTCGTCGACACCACCACCTCCACGCCGGAAATGAGTCGTCAGGTCGCGGCCCAACTGCTCAAGACCGGCGTCGCGTTCATCGACGCACCGGTTTCCGGCGGCCCGAAAGGCGCGGCCACCGGCACCATGTCCATGGTGATCGGTGCCGAAGACGCCGACCTGGCTCGCGTCATGCCAATCCTTGAAGGCATGAGCGGGACCCGCGTACATGTCGGCCGTTGCGGTGCCGGCAATGTCGCCAAGATCGCCAACAACATGCTCGCCGCCTGCCACCTGATCAGCACTGCCGAAGCCGTCGCCATGGCCGCCAAGGCCGGTGTCGATCCGGAAAAACTGCTGCAAGGCCTTAACGCCGGTTCCGGCCGCAGCGGCGCCACTCAAGTGATGTTTCCGACCTGGGTACTGAACAAAGCCTACGATTCGGGCTTCACCATGGGCTTGATGCGCAAGGACGTCGGCCTGGCCAGCGACCTGGCGGACAGCCTCGACATGGACCTGCCGCTGTCGCGTGTCGTCGCCCAATTGTGGAAAGCCAGCAGCGAAACCCTGGCGGATAACCAAGACTTCTGCGCAATCGTGCAGCGTACCGATGCCAAACTGTTTGGCCGTGGAGAATAAGCGATGAGCACCGCAAACCTGCTGGAACTGATGCGTCCTTATTGGGGTGACCGCAGCGTGGTCGCCAGTTATGTCGGCGGCGAGTTCGTCGAAGGTCACGGCGCGCCGGTGCAAGTGCGCAACGCCCATGACGACAGCCTGCAACTGAGCTATCCCGACGCGGACGACTCGCTGGTCGAGCTGGCCGACAAGGCCGCCAAGGCTGCGCAGACGCAATGGTGGGCGCTCACCGCCCAGGCTCGCGGCCGCGCCATGTATCAAGTCGGCAACCTGGTTCGTGAAGAGCTGGAAAACCTGGCGCAGATCGAATCCCTGACCGCCAACAAGCCGATCCGCGATGCGCGGGTGGAAGTGCTCAAGGTCGCCGAGATGTTCGAGTACTACGCCGGTTGGGCGGACAAGCTGCACGGCGAAGTCATTCCCGTGCCTACCAGCCATCTCAACTACGTGACCTACGAACCGCTGGGCACTGTGTTGCAGATCACCCCGTGGAACGCGCCGATCTTCACCTGCGGCTGGCAGATCGCTCCGGCCATCGCCGCCGGCAACGCGGTGATCATCAAGCCTTCGGAACTGACCGCGCTCAGTTCGCTGGTGGTGGGCGTGCTGGTCGAGCGTGCCGGTGTGCCGAAAGGCCTGGTCAACGTGGTGGCCGGCTTCGGGCATAGCATTGGCCAGGCGTTTATCGCCAAGGCCGATATACGCAAAGTGGTGTTTGTCGGTTCGCCGGCAACAGGCCGTCACATCGCGGTCGCAGCGGCACAACGCTGCATTCCGGCAGTGCTGGAGCTGGGCGGCAAGTCGGCCAACATCGTGTTTGAAGACGCGGACCTGGAAGTCGCCCTGCGCGGCGCTCAGGCTGCGATCTTCTCCGGTGCCGGGCAGAGCTGCGTATCCGGTTCGCGCCTGCTGGTGCAGGAATCGATCTTCGAGAAATTCACCAAGGCGCTGGCCGTTGCCGCCACGCAATTCAAGGTCGGCGACCCGAGCGATCCGGAAACCCAGATCGGCCCGATCAACAACGCCAAGCAGTACAACCATGTGAAAGCCATGGTCGAAGGCGCGTTGAAGGATGGCGCCAAACTGGTAGGCGACAACGCCGACCCAATCCCGAACAAGCCTGGCTACTACGTCAACCCCACCGTGCTGGCCGGTAACAACGCTTTGTACTGTGCCCAGGAAGAAATCTTCGGCCCGGTGGTGGTCGCGATTCCGTTCAAGGACGAAGAAGACGCGATCCGCATCGCCAACGACAGTCGCTTCGGCCTGGCCGGTGGCGTGTGGACCCGTGATGTCGGCCGCGCTCATCGCGTTGCCAGACAAGTGCGTGCCGGAACCTTCTGGATCAACGGTTATAAAACCATCCACGTCAGCTCGCCATTTGGCGGTTACGGCGAGAGCGGCTATGGTCGTTCTTCGGGCCTGGACGCGCTGCGCGAATACAGCGAAGTGAAAAGCGTCTGGGTGGAAACCGCCGCCAAGCCGGCTGCCAGCTTCGGTTATGGCGCGAGCCTGGAGTGATCGACATGACGATTTCGCGAACACTGATCGAAGACGCCACGCTCTGGCGCCGTACCCTGCACGCGGCGCCGGAGCTGGGTTTCCAGGAGCAGCAGACCTCCGACAAGGTCGCCAGCCTGCTGCACAGCTTCGGCATCGAGGTCCATCGCGGCCTCGGTGGCACCGGCGTGGTGGGTACATTGCGCACCGGCGATGGCCCGACCATCGGCATTCGTGCCGACATGGACGCGCTGCCGATTCAGGAATTGGGCGACAGCCCGCACAAATCGGCACACAAAGGCTGCATGCATGCCTGCGGCCATGACGGCCACACCGCGATTCTGCTGGCGACCGCCAGGCATCTGGCCGAGACACGACGCTTTCGCGGCACCGTGCATTTCGTCTTCCAGCCGGCCGAGGAAAATCTCGGCGGCGCACAGCGGATGATCGAGGACGGGCTGTTCGAGCGGTTCCCGATGGAAGCCATCTACGGTCTGCACAACTGGCCGGGCGTCCCGGCCGGGCAGGTGGTGATCAATCCGGGGCCGATGATGGCTTCGCTGGACACCTTTGAAATCACCCTGACCGGCAAAGGCAGCCACGCCGCCATGCCGGACCGTGGCTTCGATCCGATCGTGGCTGGTGCCGAACTGGTGCTGGGTCTACAGACCATCGTTTCCCGGCGCCTGTCGCCGCTGGACTCAGCGGTGGTCAGCGTCACGCAGTTCAATGCCGGCGAAGCCATCAACGTGCTGCCGGAAACCGCCGTGTTGCGCGGCACCGTGCGCTGCCTGCAAACGCCAGTGCGCGCCAAGGTTCAGCAGTTGATCGGCGAGTTCGTCGAGCGTCTGCCGACGGCGTTCGGCGTGCGTGGCGAGCTGGTCTACAACGTGGGTTATCCGGTGACGGAAAACCACGTCGAAGCGGCCGGCACCATCCGCCGCGCTGCGGTGGCGGCGGTGGGCGAAGCCAACGTGCAATGGGGCTGCAACCCGTCCATGGCCTCTGAAGACTTCGCCTTCATGCTGCATGCGTGTCCGGGTGCTTACATCTGGATGGGCGTCGACGGCGAAAAACCATCGGCCGCGCTGCACAACCCGTACTACGACTTCAACGACCAGGTGATCGAACCGGGTGTTGCGGTGTGG
Source organism: Pseudomonas sp. v388 (assembly GCF_003935425.1). Lineage (GTDB taxonomy): Bacteria > Pseudomonadota > Gammaproteobacteria > Pseudomonadales > Pseudomonadaceae > Aquipseudomonas. Next base: position 397,825 of record NZ_RHQN01000004.1, on the reverse strand, counting down.
ACGTCGTTGGTGGAGCAGTGTTTGCCGGTGGGCTAAGCATCCACTCTCCGTGGGAGGCAGCGTGCTGGCGACAGGGCCGGCATGCTTGAAATCTAAATGCCGAGGGTCGCGAGCAAGCTCCCTCCCACAGGTCCGGCGTCAATGCTGATTCTGCTTTACCGCCTTCGCCAGCAAGCTGGCGATCTGGCGCAAAGCGGCTGTCCGGCGGGTCAACATTCGATGAATTTGACCGCCAGCCCGCCTCGCGAGGTTTCCTTGTATTTGTCATGCATATCCGCGCCGGTGTCGCGCATGGTGCGGATGGCGTGGTCCAGGGAGATGAAGTGCTCGCCGTCGCCACGCAAGGCCATCTGTGCTGCGTTGATCGCCTTCACCGCCGCAATCGCATTGCGCTCGATGCACGGCACCTGAACCAGGCCGCCTACCGGGTCGCAGGTCAGTCCGAGGTTATGCTCCAGACCGATCTCTGCTGCGTTTTCAACCTGTTCGGGCGTCGCGCCGAGGATTTCCGCCAGGCCCGCCGCCGCCATGGCGCAGGCCGATCCCACTTCACCTTGGCAACCGACTTCCGCACCGGAAATCGAAGCGTTCTTCTTGCACAGAATGCCTACTGCCGCCGCGCTCAGGAAGAACCGCACCACGTCGTCGTCATTGGCGGCAGGGTTGAACTTCATGAAGTAATGCAGCACCGCCGGCACGATGCCCGCCGCGCCATTGGTAGGCGCCGTGACCATGCGGCCGCCGGCGGCATTTTCTTCGTTGACCGCCAGGGCAAACAGGTTGACCCATTCCATGGCGCTCAATGTCGAGCCGATCACGTTGGGGTTATCAAGGTTCTGCAAACTCTGGTGCAAACGATAGGCGCGGCGACGCACGTTCAACCCGCCCGGCAGAATCCCGGTCTCGGTCAGGCCCTTGGCGACACAGGCGCGCATGGCTTCCCAGATGACCAGGATCTTCTCGCGGATTTCCTCTTCGCTGCGCCAGGCCTTTTCGTTGGCCATCATCAGGTCGGAGATGCTCAAGCCGTGGGTCTTGCACAGCCGCAGCAACTGGGCGCCGCTGGAGAAATCGTAAGGCAGGACGGTATCGTCGTTATCCAGCACGCCGCTGGCCGCCTGGGCCGCGTCGATCACGAAACCGCCGCCGACCGAATAGTAGGTCTGCTCATGAATCTCACCGGACTGACCATAAGCGCACAAGGTCATGCCATTGGGGTGATAGGGCAGGCTTTCGTCCAGCAGACACATGTCCCGGTCCCAGACAAAATTGATCTCGTGCTCGCCACCCAACATCAGCTTGCCGTCGGCCAGCAGCGCGTCGATGCGCGGGTTCACTTGCGCCGGGTCGATGCGGTCCGGCCATTCGCCCATCAGGCCCATCACCGTGGCGCGGTCGCTGCCGTGGCCGATGCCGGTGGCTGAAAGAGAACCGTACAATCGCACCTCGATCCGTTCTACGCTACGCAGCCGGTCATGGTCGCGCAGCTCGGTTACAAACAGCACGCCGGCGCGCATCGGGCCGACGGTGTGGGAACTGGACGGCCCGATGCCGATTTTGAACATGTCGAAGACGCTGATGGCCATCACGGAGGTCCTTCAAATGAGATGATGCAGGGGAGCTGTAACTCCTTCTTTCTGGCCTTCATATTTGGCTCGCGTCATGCAAACGACAAACGATTGTTCCTATGCAACGCTTTAGCGGAACTCCTCAATGAGCAGAATCTTCAACGCACAGATGCACGCCTGGCTTCAGGTGTTCGCTTGCGCGGCCCGGCATTTGTCCTTCACCCGTTGTGCCGAAGAGCTGCACGTCACCCCCGGCGCCATCAGCCAGCAGATGCGCCAGCTTGAAGAGCGCCTGGGGTTCGCGCTGTTCCATCGGGTCGGGCGCGGGCTGGAACTGACTGCCGAAGGGCAGCGCCTGGCGTTCGTCGCCAACGAAGTGCAGAGCCGCATCAGCGATGAACTGCGCCTGTTGTATTCAGGCAGGATCGGCGGCGTGTTCAAGCTGCGCTGCATTCCTTCGTTCCTCAGCAAATGGCTGATGCCGCGGCTGCCGCGTCTGCAGGAAGCGTTTCCGGATATCCAGCTGCGCATCATCGCCGAAGACAGCAGCGGCTCGTTGCGCGATGACGATTTCGACCTGGCCATCGACCTGAACGACGGTAGCTATCCAGGCCTGATGACCACGTCCTTGCTGGAAGAAGAGTTGTTCCCGGTGTGTTCCCCGCGTTTACTGGAAGGCCGGCCGCCGCTGGATGCGCCGAGCCAACTGGTGCATTTCCCGTTGTTGCACGACATCACCGCGTGGCGCGGCAGTTATGAATACGCCGAGTGGGAGTTCTACCTGACGGCCATCGGTGCTGACGGGATCGACGTACGGCGCGGCCATACCTTCAACCGCAATCACCTGACCATCGAGGCGGCACGAATGGGCATGGGCGTGGCGATTGCCCGCAAGGCGCTGATTACCGATGAGCTGGAGCAGGGCTCGCTGATCGTGCCGTTCGGCTACCCGATCAAGGCCAAGAAGAAATACGTGCTGGCGTACCGCGAAGGCGCACTGAGCACGCCTTCGCGGCGTGCCGTGCATGACTGGCTGGTGATGATGGCGCAAGAGGGTTTGTAGAGGTTGTAGGTTTTTTGTGGGAGGGAGCTTGCTCGCGACTAGCGGTTTATCAGTCACGCATGAGGTGCCTGATTCACCGCTGTCGCCGGCAAGCTGCCTCCCACAGTCAGAGCTCGCCGAACTCAGTGAAACGCCTCGGCAATCAGCACCGCGCCAATGAACGTACCCAGGTTGGCCAGGAACGACACCAGCACGATGCGCCAGCCCAGTCGGCGGAAGGCCGGGAGGTCTTTGGCCACCGACAGACCGGCGAAGGCCAGCATCGGCGTGATCACCGCCAGCATGTTGATCGAATTGGACAGTCGGGTGATTTCCGCGGCCCATGGGCAGGCGGGCGAGGTGAGGAACATCGCCACCAGCGACACCATGCACACCGCCGGGATCTTGCGACGCAGCAGGGTGCACAGGGCTTCACCGGCGAATGCGCAGAAGATCATGATCGCCATGCCGGTGAAGGCATCGGCGGATAACGTCTTGTAGCCCACATAATTGGCGATCAGCGCCAGCGCACCCGCTGCAATCCAGGCACTGACTTTCCCGGCCCAGCCCAGCTCGGGCACATCAAGTGAGACATCCTTGTGGCTGATTTCTTCGGTGCCGATGGAGGCCTTGGTGGTGCGGCCAATCAGCGGTTCCAGTACCCGGTAACCCCAGACCGCCAATGGCAGCGAGATAAACAAGGTGAAGTAGGTGCCGATGGTGGTGGTGATCAGGTTCGACGCAGCGGCCAGGGTCATGACTTCCTTGGCGACTTCTGGCGTCTGCTGCGCGGCGATGGCACCCGCGGCGGCAGCCATCATGCTGCCTGAACCAATCCCCGAGCCCATCGCCAGCGAGTTGGGATGAAAGATACCCAGGCTGGTGATGAAACCGGCAACGATGGCGATGAACAGCGCGCCGAACAGTGTGCCGGTCAGGTACTCCGCCAAGACGCCGCGACCTTCAGGGGAATCCATGCCGTAGCGTTCGCCGATGATCGCCAGGCTTGGCTCGCGACCGACCGAAAACGTGGCGCCGATGGCTTCGCGCTTGATGCCCAGCATCAGCGCAACCGGCAGACCGAGGATCACGGTGCCGACGAAGTGACCGAACTCCTGGAACATCAAGGCCCAGCCGGAGGCGAACACCACCGGCAGCGAACCGCCGACCACCAGGCCGAGTTTGGCGATGAACACCAGCAGCGCCGGTTGCAGAATGGACGCCGAACGCAGTTGCGTACGATGGTCGATGCCGATGGCGCCGGGCAGGCGTTTGCTGGCGATGCCGATCATCGCGCCCAGCAGCAGTGCCCAGACCATGGGCAACAGCACGACTTTGCCGGGGCCGAGCGGAATGCTGATGGCGCCGATCGTTTCGGCGAGGATCAGAATGACCGCCGCCCAGATATACAGTTTCACGGTCGAAGAGACCGCCCGTGTATCGCCTGCGACGGTAGCGGGTGAGTAGTGCATGTTGATCCCCTTGCCTGCTGAATGACCTTGCGGCCGTTCGTTCGTTGTTGTGTTTTTCAGGTGAGCGCGGTTAAGCACTCAGGGCAGTACGGAAGTTTTAAGCGTGGCTGTTTTTATAGTGAGGGGAATGCTTCGCCAGGGCTGCTTCGAACCCTTTGGGCGACCATCGCAGGCCTTATTCTACGGGCTGAGCCCGTGGAAAAACGACCGATCCGGAATTCACCTTCGATCGCAGTATGCATATCGGCAGGTCGCACACCAATATTGCGAATTTTGTTTATCGTTGCGTTTTTCAGAACACAGAAATGTTGTCGTGGGAGCGGACCGAGCGGCGCTCCCACGGGTTTGACGCAAGTCCTGTGGGAGGGAGCTTGCTCGCGACGGCGTCAGCACATCCACAACAGATTCGTGCCTGTAATTTCGTCGTCGCGAGCAAGCTCCCTCTTACAAGAAATGTGGCTACAGTTCCAACGCTTCCAGCCTCAACACCTCGGCGCATTGCGCGACCGAGCGCTGTTGGGTGTCGGCGTAGAGCTTCAGTTCATTAATGGTCGTACGGCCCAGCGCTCGCTGAAAGTCTTCCTGATTGGAGTCGGTCGCGTAATGGGATTGGGCGTCGTCTCCCAGGTTGGACTGAAAGATGCCCGCCGCGCTGACCGGCAGGAAGTCTTCGTACACCAATGGCTCGAATCGCACATGCCCGGCTTCTATCAACTGCTCCAGATCTGCAGGCAGATGCCCGCGTGCCGCTAAGCCTCGTTCGGTGGGGAAGTAACGGAAATACGCCAGACCTTCAGTGCGCATGTCTGCGTAGCTGTCGGGGAACGCCTTGAAGCTCTGCTCCAGCAACCCTGCGTAGCGCACGGCGTTGCCTTCGTTGGGAAACTCGCCCAGCGCATCCCGAGCACTGTTGAGCAACTGGTCGTACAGCTCGCGGCCCTTGGGCGTCAGCGCCGCGCCGCGTTGTTCGATCTCGCCGAAGCGTGCGGAGTGGCTGCCTGACTCATTGCCGGATTGGCCGACAAACGTGATCGCTTCCTCCAGCGCCTTGAAACTGGTCTGGCGCAGCAGGATCGGGCAATGACGCCGCGGCGGGCCTTCGACCACGGCCTTGGGCGTAATGCCTTTGCCGGGCATCTGCGCCTGAACCCGGTCGATGTCCAGGGTGCGCGGGGTCAGGTGGTTGATGTGCGGCCCTCTGAACGCCACCACGTCGGCGACCAGTCGGTGCTGAGCGTTGAGCTGCTTGTACTCGTCCAGCGACACGGTGGCGGTGCTGTGCCAGCGGAACGTCTCCAACGCCTGTTGAATGAAGTCCGCGGCGTCGGATTCGTTCAGACCACCATCCGCTTCATGCTTCTCGATCAGCTCGATGGCCCGTGGCGTGAAAATCGCGCGTTTGCTCAGTACCGATTCGGCGAACTCGCGCAGGCCGGCGCTTTCGATCAGTTCCAGGCGCAGGAGTGAGGTGAAGACACGAAACGGGCTGACTTGCAGCGCCTGTTCATGGACCGCGCGAAATGCCGTGGAATGCACCGGCACGCCGGCCGGCGTCAGGTCGTAATAGCCTACCGGTTGCATGCCCATCACCGCGAACAGACGGGCGAGGGTGGACAGCTCTTGCGCGGTGCCGACCCGGATCGCGCCATGGCGCTCCATGTCCAGACGCTGGATTTCACCAGTGCGGGTCAGGCTGTCCCGCACCTGGCCGTCGTGGCTCATGACCTCGTCGTTGACCTCGGCCACCAGCTCCATCAGCTTGCCGTACAGCGGCACTTCTTGTTTGTACATCTGCGACATGGCGCGGGAAAACCCGGCTCGGATCTCATCACGATTGGCGAATCTTGCTGTGTTCATCTGGATCGTTTCTCCGCACAAATTCCAGGGATGTTCAGTCAGCCCAGCGCCTTCAGGCAATGCTCGAAGATATCCAGGCCTTCATTCAGCACATCAGGCTCGATGGTCAACGGAATCAGCAGGCGAATGATGTGCCGCGACTTGCCGCTGGGCATCAATAACAGCCCGGCGTCCCGTGCGGACGACAGCAGTTGCGCCAGTTGCTGCGGTGCAGGCTTGCCTTGGGGGTCGGCCAGTTCGATGCCGCGCATGCAGCCCACGCCGGTCAGCCGGCCCAGCCATGGAGAAAGGTTTTGCGCCTGCCATTGGTTGTAGCGCGAAACGATGGCGTTTTCCTGCAACTCGCCCCAGGACGACAGGTTCTCGTCGCTCATCTGCGCCAGCGAAGCCAGGCCGGCGGCGCAGGCGATGGGGTTGCCGGAATAGGTGCCGCCCAGGCCGCCTTTGGGCAAGGTGTCCAGCAGCGCTTTACGACCGACCACCGCGCCCAGCGGCACGCCGCCGGCAATGCTTTTGCCCAGCAGAATCAGGTCCGGCTCGATGCCCAATCGGCTGAACGCGAAGCGCTGGCCGCTGCGGCCGAAACCGGACTGGATTTCGTCAGCAATCAGCACGATGCCGTGATTGTCGCAAAAGGCCCGCAAGACCTTGGCGAAATCCGGCTCCAAGGCCAGAAAACCGCCTTCGCCCTGAACCGGTTCGAAGATGAAACAGGCTACATCGTTGACGTCGATCTCGACACTGAACAGCCGCTCCAGCGCCTGCAGCGCTTGCTCGCTGGTAACGCCGTTATCCGCGCTGGGAAAGGGAATGTGATAGACCGGCCCCGGCAGCACGCCGACCTTCTGTTTATAAGGCGCGACTTTGCCGTTGAGATTCAGCGTCGCCAGGGTGCGACCATGAAACCCGCCATCGAAGGCGATGACCGCCGTTTTGCCGGTGGCGCCGCGAACGATCTTCAACGCGTTTTCCGCCGCTTCCGCACCGCTGTTGGTCAGCATGCCGCTCACCGGGTAATTGACCGGAATGAAGCGGGTCAGTTGCTCGATGAATGCCCGGTAAGGCGCATGGGGTGTGGCGTTGAAGCAGTAGTGGGTCAGCTTGCCGGCCTGCTCGCGTATGGCCTCGACCACCTGCGGGTTGCAATGCCCCAGATTCAGCACGCCGATGCCGCCGACGAAATCGATGTAGCGCTTGCCGGCGGTGTCCCAGACTTCAGCGTTCCGGCCATGGGACAGCGTGATCGGGTGAACGAACGAGATGGACTCGCTGAGGGATGAGTTCCGAGACGAGTCGGGCGCGGACATGGGCGAAGGCATGACGTAATCCTGCTGGCTGGCGTTGCCGCTATCTAAGCGAACAACGCCGTGCCCCCGCAAACGAAATAAAATCGCCGAGTCATTCCAATAATTCGGGATGTCAGCTTATGGGCGAGCGGCAACCCGCTGGATGATCCAGTCCACGAACGCGCGAACCTTGGGCACCTGGGCGGCGTGTTCGGCGTGGGCGAGAAAGTGCGAGCCTTCACTCTGCATCGGGTGATCCCAGGCGATGACCAGCTTGCCTTCGGCCAGTTCGTCGCTGACCAGATAACGCGGCACCAGCGCAATCCCGCAACCGGCTTGCGCTGCCCGAATGCACATATAGAAAGTGTCGAAGCGCGGGCCGTGATAGCTGTTCTGGGAATGCAGATTCTGTTCGAGAAACCACTCGTGCCACGCTTCCGGGCGCGAAGTGCATTGCAGCAGCGTGTGGCCGGTCAGGGCTTCGGCGCTGGCTGCCGGGCCGCGCAGCAGATCCGGCGCGCAGACCGGAATCACTTCCTCTTTGAACAGTTCGATGCAGGTCGCGCCGGGCCAGGTGCCTTGGCCGAAGAAGAACGCAATATCCGCCTTGGCCCGCACCAGATCGAAGGGTTCCAGCTCGCTGCGAATGTCCAGGTGAATGCCTGGATTGCGGCCGCCGAAGCCCTTGAGATTGGGCACCAGCCAGCGGTCGCCGAAGGTCGGCTGGGTGGCGATCTTCAGCACTTCTGTTTCGCCGCCGTAAGTGAGAATGTAGCGGCTCGACATGTCGACCTGGATCAGGATCTTGTTGACCTCGGCCATATACAGCTCACCGGCGGGCGTCAGGTGCAGGCGACGGCGAACGCGCTGGAACAGTGGATGGCAAAGCATCTCTTCAAGCTGCGCGACCTGCTTGCTCACCGCGCTCTGGGTCAGGTGCAGTTCCTGGGCCGCGCGGGTGAAGCTCAAGTGGCGGGCCGCTGCCTCGAAACACTGCAGCGCGGTCGTCGAGGGCATCAAACGCTTGGACATGAGGCTTTACCGGGTGCAAGACGCATAAGTTCATTCCATATCGGAATCATGTTTTTCTAAATGGTCGTTTGTGACAAGGGCTGCGGCGGATCAATACTGACCCACATCAATGATTTCAACCAGTGGAATACGCAGGAGAATCAACATGGTTGCCGAGTTGCTCGCAAGCCTGGGCGTGGCGAAAAGCGCTTACGCTGAAGGGACTTATCCGGTCCACACCCCCATCGATGGCAGCCGGATCGCTTCCGTCACGCTGCAGGACAAGGCGCAGGTGACCGCCAGCATCGATCGCGCCCACGCCGCCTTTCTGAAATGGCGTAGCGTACCGGCTCCGCGTCGTGGCGAGCTGGTGCGAATTTTTGGCGAGGTGCTGCGCGAACATAAGGCGGCGCTTGGCGAGCTGGTGTCCATCGAGGCCGGCAAGATCACTCAGGAAGGCCTGGGCGAAGTTCAGGAAATGATCGACATCTGCGATTTCGCGGTCGGTCTGTCCCGTCAGCTGTACGGCCTGACCATCGCCTCGGAGCGTCCCGGTCACCATATGCGGGAAACCTGGCATCCACTGGGCGTGGTCGGCGTGATCAGCGCCTTCAACTTCCCGGTGGCCGTCTGGGCCTGGAATACCACGCTGGCGCTGGTCTGCGGCAATCCGGTGATCTGGAAACCGTCGGAAAAGACCCCGCTCACCGCACTGGCCAGCCAGGCGCTGTTCGACAAGGCGCTGAAGATTTTCGGCGACGCACCTGAAGGTCTCGCGCAATTGATCATTGGTGATCGCCAGGCTGGTGAAGCATTGGTCGATGACCCGCGTGTTGCCCTGGTCAGCGCCACTGGCAGCACCCGCATGGGCCGCGAAGTCGGGCCGCGGGTCGCCGGGCGTTTCGGGCGCAGCATCCTGGAACTGGGCGGCAACAACGCGATGATCCTGGCACCGAGTGCCGATCTGGACCTGGCGGTGCGCGGCATTCTGTTCAGCGCCGTCGGTACTGCCGGCCAGCGTTGCACTACCTTGCGTCGTTTGATCGTGCATCGTTCGGTCAAGGACGAAGTCGTGGCGCGGGTGAAGGCTGCCTACGGCAAAGTGCGGGTCGGCGACCCGCGCGAAGGTAATCTGATCGGCCCGCTGATCGACCAGCAGGCGTTTGCGGCGATGCAGGATGCGCTGACCCGTGCGCGTGACGAAGGCGGCCAGGTGTTCGGCGGCGAGCGTCAGTTGCAGGATCAATACCCCGACGGTTACTACGTCACCCCGGCCATCATCGAGATGCCGAGCCAGAGCGACGTGGTGCGTCACGAAACCTTTGCGCCGATTCTCTATGTGCTGGCTTATGACGAGTTCGAAGAAGCGCTGTGCTTGAATAACGAGGTGCCGCAAGGTCTCTCGTCGTGCATCTTCACCACCGACCTGCGCGAAGCTGAAGCCTTCCAGAGCGCGGCCGGCAGCGACTGCGGCATCGCCAACGTCAACATCGGCACCAGCGGCGCGGAAATCGGCGGCGCGTTCGGCGGCGAGAAGGAAACCGGCGGCGGTCGTGAATCCGGCTCCGATGCCTGGAAAGCCTACATGCGCCGCCAGACCAACACCGTCAACTATTCCCGCGAGCTGCCGCTGGCGCAGGGCATCGTGTTCGACTGAGCGCCTTTTTGCGATCCGGCCTGCGCGCCGGGTCCGCGACACACACCTCACTGACAGGCATCGGGTCTGGAGTTTCTTGAATGGCGCAATTGGCTCAAGGTTGTCTCTGGGAACAGCTGACACCGCAACGCCCGGACAGCCCAAGGCTTTCGGGTGAACGTACGGCGGACGTGTGCATCGTCGGCGGTGGTTTTACCGGGCTCTCGGCTGCCCTGCGTCTGCTTGAAGGCGGCAAAACCGTATGTGTGGTCGAAGCGCACCAGGTGGGGCACGGCGGTTCGGGGCGCAATGTCGGGCTGGTCAACGCCGGCACCTGGGTGGCACCGGACGATCTGGAAGCGGTGCTGGGCAGCGCCGAGGCAACTCGCCTGAATACCGCACTGGGCGGCGCGCCCGCGCTGGTGTTCGACACCATCGAAAAGTACGGCATCGACTGCCAGCACACCCGCACCGGCAATCTGCACATGGCCCACAACGCCAAAGGCGTGGCGGACCTGCGCAGCCGCGCCGAACAGTGGCAACGTCGCGGCGCCAATCTTGAACTACTGACCGGCAAGGCCTGTGAAGAGGCGTGCGGCACCGACAAGGTCGAGGCCGCGTTGCTCGACCATCGCGCCGGAACGCTGAACCCGATGGCTTATGTCTCGGGCATGGCGTTCAACGTAGTGGCGCGTGGCGGCGAGCTGTACGGCCACTCGCCGGTCACCGGGCTGCAACGCACCGAGGATGGCTGGAAGGTCTCCACCGACAGCGGCAGCGTGCGCGCCGAAAAGGTGGTCATCGCGTCCAATGCCTACACCGAAGGAGACTGGACCGACGTCAAGGACCACATTTTCGCCGGTTACTATTACCAAGTGGCCTCCACGCCACTGACCGGCGCCGCTCAGCAGGCGATCCTGCCCGGTGGTCAGGGTTCGTGGGACACCCGCACGGTGTTGAGCAGCATTCGTCGCGACGCCCATGGACGGTTATTGCTTGGCAGCCTGGGCAACGCCGGTCACTACCCGCTGTGGTTCATTCGCCGATGGGCCGACCGTATCCAGCAGCACTACTTCCCGCAATTGGGCAAGGTGGAATGGGAATGCACCTGGACCGGCCGTATCGGTTTCACGCCGGACCATCTGTTGCGCCTGTTCGAACCGGCGCCTGGTCTGCTGGCGGCTACCGGGTTCAACGGTCGCGGAGTGACCACCGGAACGCTGGTAGGCAAATGCTTCGCCGACTATCTGTTGACCAACGATGCCAGGGCCTTGCCGGTAAACTTCACCAGCAGCCGCAAAGTGACCGGGAGCGGGTTGCGCACCCTGGCCTATGACGCCGGCTTCACCCTGTATCACGCCGGACAGTGTTTGCGCGTGGTGCTTTGAGCCGCAGCGCTTATCCCAAAACTAATAAAGAAAAGCCATAAAACAATAAATCTCCTGTTCGTTTCAGCTGCCGTCCGAAATCAATACAAGGAACTCCAAATGGCCAGTTATTCACTTGCCCGGCTTTGCCGTGGCCGCCGTTCTTCACGCTTTACACGCCGCTATCTTGCGAACTCCATCCACGGGTAAGCCCATAAGCGGTGATACAGCCGCGCCTATAACAACGCTTATTTCCACGTTGAGGTGTGAACATGGTCTCTCAAAAAAACAACGGGCAACGGTCCCTGAAGCACGGCCTGACCTCGCGCCAGGTCTCGATGATTTCCATTGCCGGCATCATTGGCGCGGGGTTGTTCATCGGCTCGTCCAATGCCATTGCCACGGCGGGTCCGGCCATTCTGATTTCCTACGGCATCGCCGGGCTTCTGGTGCTGCTGGTCATGCGCATGCTGGGGGAGATGGCCATCGCCAATCCCAACAGCGGCTCGTTCTCGACCTACGCCGGTCAGGCCATCGGCCCGTGGGCCGGTTTCACCATCGGCTGGCTGTACTGGTGGTTCTGGGTGCTGATCATCCCGGTCGAAGCCATTGCCGGAGCCGATATCCTGCACGCCTGGATGCCCGGCGTGCCTTCCTGGCTGTTCGCCTTTCTGATCATGATCATCCTGGCCGGGACCAATCTGGTCAGCGTCAAGAATTTCGGGGAGTTCGAGTATTGGTTCGCGCTGGTCAAGGTGATTGCCATTGTGGCCTTCATTCTGGTCTGCGGCTCGGCATTGCTGGGGTTCTGGCCACTGGCTGAAACCTCCGGGGTGCAGCAGTTGTGGCAAAGCGGCGGCTTCATGCCCAACGGCTTCGGCGCTGTGCTTGGCGGTGTGTTGATCACCATCTTCTCGTTCTTCGGCGCGGAAATCGTCACCATCGCGGCTGACGAAACTGCGAACCCCAAGGAGAAAATCCGCAAGGCCACCAATCTGGTGGTGTATCGCATCGCGATCTTCTACGTCTTCTCGATTTTCTGCATCGTCTCGCTGGTGGCATGGGACGATCCCCGGCTGTTGCAGGTAGGTTCCTTTCAACGAGCGCTGGAAATCCTCAACGTGCCGGGCGCCAAGCTGATGGTCGACGTGGTGGTGTTCGTCGCGGTGACCAGTTGCATGAATTCGGGCCTGTATACCGCGTCGCGCATGCTCTATTCCCTGGGCGCGCGGGGCGAAGCGCCAACGGCGATCAAGCGTATTTCCGGCAGCGGCGTGCCAACCGTCGCGGTGCTGCTTTCGACCCTGGCCGGTTTCGTCGGCTGTTTCGTCAACTACGCATTCCCCGGCAAGGTTTTCGGTTTCCTGCTGTCCACTACCGGCGCCATCGCGTTGCTGGTCTATCTGGTGATCGCCGTCTCGCAACTGCGTATGCGAGCGATGCTGGAGAAAAATGGCCATGTCCTGACCTTCAAGATGTGGCTGTTTCCCTGGCTGACATGGTTCGTCATCGCCCTGATCAGCCTCGTGCTGGGCTACATGCTGATCAGCCCCAACTATCGGTACGAAACGCTGATGACGGCGGGCGTGACCGGCGTGATCCTGGTGATAGCCCTGTTGCGGCGAAAGCGGGCCGCGGGCGTTTACGGTCAGATCGGTGGTTATCAACCCGGTGCTGCGGCTGACTGATCAGCGCAATCCGAATGGATGGCAGGGGTTGGCGCGCCAGCCTGTTTTTGGCCGACGTTCTCGGGGAAGAGGCGGAATTAGCCGACACAAGAGTTAAAGTTTTGCGTCGACAGGTTTTCAGTCGAGCAACTTTCTGTATGATCGGACGCTTTGGAACAGTCTTTCGATAAAGCGCTTTCCATCAATCTTTCGGTTTTGCCGAAGTTCGCTGGGACGCGTTTTTCGCAGACTTTTCTCGAGAACTCTACTGCATGTTGGCAACACCTGCTCCTGCTACCTCGGCACCTCTGCTGCCGGCCCTGCGCTTGGCGACAAGGGAATTGCATATCGGCATGGAAAAACGCATGCCGTTTTTCACGCCGAGCCTGAACCCTGCGCTCTACCTTCGACTGCTTCAGGCCTACTACGGTTTTTATCAGCCGCTGGAAGCGCTGCTGACTGCCAGCGCGTTGATGCCGGACGAGCTGCTGCCTCAAGAGCGGGTCAAGCTTCCTGCACTGGTGCAGGATTTGTACGCGTTGGGCATGAGCGACGTGGATATCGCCCAACTGCCGCGATGCCGGAGTCTCCCCGTCGTCGACTCGCCCGGCGCCTGCCTCGGTGTGATGTATGTGCTGGAGGGCGCTACGCTCGGTGGCCAGTTGCTGCGCCGTGAAGTGCATGCGCGCATGGGCCTGGACGAGCGCAGCGGCGCGGCTTTTCTCGACGTCTACGGCGATGCAACCGGTCGGCGCTGGAAAGCCTTTCTCAATCATCTGGACGGCGTGCCGCGGGAGGCCGAACTCATCGAGGCCGCTGCCCACGCAGCCCACTCCACATTTGCAAGCTTCGAGCGCTGGCTCGACAGTCGGAAGGTGCTGGTATGAGCCAACTCGATAAAGACGCGTTCGAAACCCTGCTCGCCAATTGCGCCGATGAGCCCATTCAGTTTCCCGGTGCGATCCAGCCCCATGGCCTGTTGTTCACGCTGTCTGAGCCCGACTGGACGGTGCAGCAGGTCAGCGCCAATGTCCGGACATGGCTTGGGGTCGCGGCAGAACGGGTAATCGGCCAGCCCTTGCAGCAGGTGCTGGGAAGCGAACGGGTCGAGTCGATCCGCAAACTGGACACCGAGTCGGCGTTGAACGAGGCAGAGCAGCTGCTGATCGACTTCGATGGCGTGGCGTTCGAGGTCCTGCTGCATCGTCACCAGAGCGTGCTGGTGCTGGAACTGGAAGTCCAGGAGCAGCACGCCCAGGGCCGTGATCGCGAGGGCACCCGTCATATGGGGCGCATGCTGCGCCAGTTGCAGGCGGCCAAGGATCTGGAATCGCTGTACCAGATCAGCGTTCGTGAGATCCAGAAGCTGACCGGCTACGACCGGGTGCTGATCTATCGCTTCGCCGAAGAAGGCCATGGTCAGGTGATCGCCGAAGCCTCCGCGCCCGCCATGGAACTGTTCAACGGCCTGTTCTTCCCGGCGTCCGACATTCCCGAGCAGGCTCGCGAGCTGTATCGCCGCAATTGGCTGCGGATCATTCCCGATGCCGAGTACACGCCGGTGCCGTTGGTGCCACAGCTGCGGCCGGACACTGGTCAGCCGCTGGACCTGAGTTTTTCGACCCTGCGCAGCGTGTCGCCGATTCACTGCCAGTACATGAAAAACATGGGCGTGCGGTCGTCCATGAGCGTGTCATTGCTCCAGGGTGACAAGCTTTGGGGCCTGATCAGTTGCGGACACCGCACCCCGCTCTACGTTTCTCATGAATTGCGCAGCGCCTGCCAGGCGCTGGGCCAGGTTCTGTCGTTGCAGATCAGCGCGATGGAAGCTTTGGAAGTCAGCCGCCAGCGCGACGCCAAGGTGCAGACCCTCGCGCAGCTGAACGCGTCGATGGTTGCTGCCGATGAGGACGTTTTCGATGGACTGGTCGCCGAGCCGCAGACGTTGATGGATCTGGTGGGCGCCCAGGGCGTGGCGATCATCGAAGGTCCGACCCTGCATCGGTTCGGCCGGTGCCCTGAAATCGCTCAGGTACGCGAGCTGCATCGCTGGTTGATGGCCCGTGCCGAGCCGGTGTTCGCCAGCCACCAGCTGTCGAGTCTGTACCCGCCGGCCGAGGCGTTCCAGCAGGTGGCCAGCGGCGTTCTGGCCCTGAGCCTGCCCAAGCCTGTGGATAACGGCGTGCTGTGGTTCCGCCCCGAGGTCAAGGAAACCATCCAGTGGAGCGGCGACCCGAACAAGCCGCTGAACCTGGAAGACTCCGATGCCGGATTACGTCTACGGCCGCGTACTTCGTTCGAGATCTGGAAGGTCGAGATGGCGGGCATCGCCGCCAGGTGGAGCCACGGCGATATCTTCGCGGCCAGCGACCTGCGTCGCTCGGCCCTCGAAGACGACCTGGCCCGTCAGGTACGCCGCGAACAGCAGGCGGTCCGCGCCCGTGATGAGCTGGTGGCCGTGGTTTCCCACGATCTGCGCAACCCGATGACGGTGATCTCGATGCTCTGCGGCATGATGCAGAAGTCGTTCAGCTCCGACGGCCCGCACACTTCGCGGCGCATCGCGTCGGCCATCGACACCATGCAGCATGCCGCCAGCCGCATGAACGTGCTGCTGGAAGACTTGCTCGACACGTCCAAGATCGAAGCCGGGCGCTACACCATTACCCCGCAGTCGCTGGACGTCAGCCAGATCTTCGAAGAGGCGTATTCGCTGCTGGCGCCACTGGCCATGGACAAGGCCATCGACATCTCCTTTCGTGCCGAACCCGACCTCAAGGTGCTGGCCGATCCCGAGAGGCTATTTCAGGTGCTGTCGAACCTGATCGGCAACGCCATCAAGTTCACCCCCAAACAGGGCAGCATCGACGTGGCGGCCATGCCCAACGGCGACGAAGTCGTGTTCACCGTGCGCGACTCCGGCGAAGGCATTCCAGCGGAGCAACTGCCGCACATCTTCGACCGCTACTGGACCGTCAAGGAAGGCAACCCCACCGGCACCGGCCTGGGGTTGTACATCTCCCAAGGCATCGTCAAGGCGCACGGCGGGGTGCTGACGGCTGAAAGCCAGGTCGGGCAGGGCAGCGAGTTTCGGTTTACGGTGCCGGTGGCTGATTGAACAGTTGGTTAGCCCCGGCCATTTGCTCAGGGCATAACCAGTCACTGTACTGGCTCGCATCAAATGAGCGACTCGTTCCACTTCTTCTCGGTGTATTGCGCCGTGGCCGGCAATACGCTGTGCAAGAACGCCAGATACTCTTCGAACAGTTCATCATTAGGCAGGCGTGCCTCAAAACCCAAGGTCGGGTCGTCTACGTGAGCGACGATGAATCGTCGTTTACGGTCGACGGTGACGAAGTTGTATTCGTGCCAGGGCAGGCTGGTTTCGCGTTTTATCGGGACTTTCCAGTTCAGAAGTCGGATTCCCGCCATTAGAGCGATGCCGCCGGGGCCGAGCAGAAATAACAGAGAGCCGCTCATCAAGCCCATGAGTAGTAAAAGGAATATGCCAAAGTAAGTGAAGATTTTACAAAATGTCTTCGCGTGTTTGGAAGAGTACTGTGCATAAACCAGTCTTGCGTTTGTGTTGTATATCGTGTACCGGTAATTTGTTTTTTGCCGGCTTGCTTTGATAAAAAGGCTGCATCCTGCAGCGCCGATTATTATGGTTGACAACAGGGATTCATGATCTTTTTTGAATATGTCCCAAGACATGTAGATTACGGTGGATAGCATTAAGGATGTTAAGGTTGCCAAGAGGACTGCAAATAGAAGCAGGTCTTTTGGAGAGCCTGCTATTGATTTAATGGACCATTTCAATGCTGTTGTTCTTTGGTTTGAACCGACGTAGGTGTGCGATAGGTTGTTTATCTCGCACTGTGTTTTCTGAGTCGTTCCATCGCTCGTTGAACGCGTCATGCTGGCACCTCTAATTTCAATGAACCGGTACGAGGCAAAGCCTTTACCTCCAGTTGAACAGGTAATAGCCCGTCTATAGTGATCTCTGCGTCTCGGCTCGACTCGATTTGGTAGAGGTATCCGGTGTCCTCCGAGTCGGGAACAACAAGGTCCTTTGGGAACCAGATTTGCAGTTCGACAAAGCCAGCCTGTTTTTCAAGCGGGACCCAGGTTTGCCAGACGATGTCTTCTTCGGGCGGTGTGGATGGAAAACATAAGTCGTTTGGGTTATGAGGTGGCCGTTCATTTGTGACGGAACCAAAAGAGGCGGTATTCCGAAATTGGCCATAGTCCAGGAAATATGTATCCAGGTTGGCGCTGCTCTTCTCAACCGTCATGAAGCTCAAAGGGCGTTCGCTGCTTATGATGTTCAGTTCAATCGACCGACCCCGCAGATTATGGGGCAGCAGGATTTGTATCCTGATTGAACAGTTGGTTAGCCCCGGCCATTTGCTCGGGGCATAACCAGTCACTGTACTGGCTCGCATCAAATGAGCGACTCGTTCCACTTCTTCTCGGTGTATTGCGCCGTGGCCGGCAATACGCTGTGCAAGAACGCCAGATACTCTTCGAACAGTTCATCATTAGGCAGGCGTGCCTCAAAACCCAAGGTCGGGTCGTCTACGTGAGTGACGATGAATCGTCGTTTACGGTCGACGGTGACGAAGTTGTATTCGTGCCAGGGCAGGCTGGTTTCGCGTTTTATCGGGACTTTCCAGTTCAGAAGTCGGATGGCGGCCATTAGAGCGATGCCGCCGGGGCCGAGCAGAAATAACAGAGAGCCGCTCATCAGACCCATTAACAGCAGCAGGAATATGCAGATGAAGGCATAGATCTTACAAAATGTCTTCGCATGTTTGGAAAAGTGTTGTGCATAAACCAGTCTTGCGTTTGTGTTGTATATTGTGTACCGGTAATTTGTTTTTTGCCGGCTTGCTTTGATAAAAAAGCTGCATCCTGCAGCGCCGATTATGATAGTTGTTAGCATGTATTCATGATCGTTTTTTAATGTTTCCCAAGACATGTAGAACATGGTGGATAACATTAATGATGTTAGGATTGTCATGAGGACTGCAAATAGAAATAGATCTTTTGGAGAGCCTGCTATTGATCTAATGGACCATTTCAACGCTGTTGTTTTTGGTTTTGAATCGACGTGGGTGTGCGAGAGATGGTTTATCTCGCACTGTTTTTTCTGATTTGGTCCATCGCTCGTTGAACGCGTCATGCTGGCACCTCTAATTTCATTGAACCGGTACGAGGCAAAGTCTTTACCTCAAGTTGAACAGGTAATAGCCCGTCTACAGTGATCTCTGCGTCTCGGCTCGACTCGATTTGGTAGAGGTATCCGGTGTCCTCCGAGTCGGGAACAACAAGGTCCTTGGGGAACCAGATTTGCAGTTCGACAAAACCAGCCTGTTTTTCAAGCGGGACCCACGTTTGCCAGACGATGTCTTCTTCAGGCGGTGTGGGTGGAAAACATAAGTCGTTTGGATTACGGGGTGGCCGTTCATTTGTGACGGAACCAAAAGAGGCGGTACTTCGAAATTGGCCATAGTTCAGGAAATATGTATCCAGGTTGGCGCTGCTCTTCTCAACCGTCATGATGCTCAAAGGGCGTTCGCTGCTTATGATGTTCAGTTCAATCGACCGACCTCGCAGATTATGGGGCAACAGAATTTGTATCCATGCGCCGTTTTGCGCCGGGATTCGTACGATGCCTCTGTTAATGACTAATAGATTTTCGTATTGGAACGTCTGCTTTACCAGGACAGTCGGGCTAAGTGCTATTTTCAGAAAGTGGCGCTGTTCTTCGGCTGCCCCTTCCGGAGTGTCGGGGTAACGGCTTCCATTCGAAATTGACCAACAGCATCTGCGTAGCCACAGCCCCACACTGTCTTGCTTTAAGTGGTTGAGCAGCATGGTACTGAAAAGATAAATAACTCCTATCGCGGATAAGACGCCGAGCATCCAGGCACTCATTACGGCTGCAGCGATGGCTTTCGGCAGGATGCCGGCGGTCAGGTAAGCTAACGCCCCAAGTCCCATCAGAGCGACGGCACCTGATTTGACCCAGAGGAGAGCTTTCTCTTGCGGAGTTTGTGCGTTTTTGATGTCTTGCCATAGGTCTACCCATTCCAACACCGCCCCCGCCACCCCAAATGCCCCCATTGCCACCATTCCCGCTCGAAACCCGCGAACCGCATCGGCCCACACCGGATTTCCGCGCGCTGCCCAATACGAAGACGAGCGCTCCAGGATGGTGACGGTCTTACCCCCTGCCACTAACGGTTGTGCGGCTTGAATCACCGCCCAAGGCGCAGTGACGTACACGCCCATCAGCAGGTTGACAGTGTAGGCCAATCCATAGCCGACCTTGATGATATCGCGCTCGCTGAAATCCCCGTCGCGGGTCAGGTCTGCGTAGAGGAAAGCGGTGTTGATTAAGTTGAACATGATCACCCCCCAGGTGATCCCTGTGGCCCCGTCCATCTTCTGGCGTCCGATCCAGTTATTGGCGGTGGCTTGCCAGCGCTCGAACGGCTGACCTGACTGAAGGAAGGTTCGGACCTCATTGCTTATCAGTTGAGCGTATTGCCTGTCCTGGAAGTCCAGCAGCGCCGGGATTTTCAGATAATGCAGTTGCAGGGTTTCATTGAGTTGCTGTAACTGGCGGGTCAGGCTCCGACGGTCGTACCCGCCGGTGGTTGGATATTGCCAGCTGCGCTGCAGACCTCGAATCTTGTGGTCCAGCACACGGTTTTCGCGTTTCCAGGTTTTCAGGCGGTTGCCGACCTCGGCATCGATGGCAAGGCGCTGCGGCGAGTTGGACAACACCCGGCCGATCATCAGCGTGCGGATCAGGGCCGTGAGGTTCTGGTGTGCGCCTTTGACGCGTCGGCTGTCCATCGGCAGCCAGGCCATGAGGATGGTTTCGGCAATGCCCTTGCCTTCGCCGGCAGCGAGTTCGCTCAGGGCGCTGAAAGTCTCGCGTACCGCCTGCTTGAGCAGCTTCATCCAGGCCGAGTCGGCAACGCTGGGGTGATTTAGCACGGAATTCAACTCACCAGCACGTGTAGCAAGGTTGGTGTAGTCATTGAGGCCATTGAGCAACCGGTCGGCGTCCTGATGCAGCGCGTCCTTGAGCCCGGCGGAAAAACCGTAGCGCATCGTGCCGAACAGGCTGGTAGCCGTCTCTTCCTGCTCCAGTAGCCATTCGTGGGTATGCGCGTCCTGAGCGAGAATTATCAACAGCTCGCTCATGATGCTTTGCAGATAGAGCAGGCTGCCGGGGTTGGCGGTGTCGATGAACACGACGCCGGGGTCCACCCCGATGTAGTCCGCCCACTGGATCAGATCGGCCTGGCTGTCACGAACCGCTTGGGTCAGAAGATCGCCTGCAGGCTGATGCCTGGCGATGTAGGCACGCGCCCCTTCAAGATCGATCTCGCGCCGCCATTTGGCCCGCTGTTCCCAGAAGGTGTAGTCCTGGTCGGAGAGAATGGTGCCGTATCTGGCCTGCAGCGCTTCTTTCATTTCCCGGCTCTGTAGCGAGACCGGGGTCATCAGCGCATCGCCGCGCAGGGAGCTTGCCAGCTGTTCGGATTCTTCCGTCAGCCGGCGTTCAAGACAGGCATCCACTTCGCCCAGATAACGCTGGGTCAGCACCACATCGTTGCTGACCGCTGCCGGCAGATTGTCCGGGTTGTCGCTGCTGGCGCACAGGTTGGTGACGGTTTTGGCTGTCCCGGCTTTATGCCCGTGTTCGTCCTGCCACGCGCGCAAGGCAGCCTGGTCGGCCGCCAGTTGCAGGCCCAGATCGGTGAGCATGGCCAACGGGTCATCCAGCGCGACGAGCAGTGCGCTGTCTTTGTCGGGGACGCTGCCCAGCCAATACACGTCGGCTCCCGCTGGCGCACAACCCGCTGCGCTGTAGGCTGCTTCGGCATTGCCGTTGGTGGTCGGCACCGAGGAATCATCGAAGCGGCCGTCCTGCTTTACGTTCTCACGATCGACGTCGGCCACCGCTTCTGCGATCCGGCTGAGGGGCAAAGTGCCGGGCTCTGCCATGGTGGTGCAATAGGCTGCGAGGTCCAGCGGCTGCATCCAGCGGGCACGGCTGTCGGCATTGGAACGCATGTGCTCACACAACCCCCAGGTCCATTGTCGAGGCGAGAAGCCAAGGTGCAGCCGGTTCATGCGCGGATAGAGCAGGAACGGCTTGGGATCGGCGGCGCCGCTTCGCTGGTCGTTGCCCACCTGCGCGTCAGTCCAGACAATGCGCGCCAGTGTGGAATCGGAGGCGCTCACGGCGTATTCATGGAAGGTGCCGGCGGTTTCATCGTAAACGTAGAGATAGCCGTCGTAGAGCTGACGCAGGGTATAGGTGCGGCTGCGCAGCGTTGGCAAGTCAGCCCAGACGCCTGAGGCCGGCAACGGTTTCAGGGTCTGGCAATCGACATCGTAGCGAGAGCGATCCAGTGCGTAGCGCACTGGAACGATGGCGACCTCGGCGCCTTTGAAAGGGCAAAGACTGGTGGCGGTCGCCGGCGTCTTGGCAAAAAGCGTGGCGCGTCGTTGTTCTGGACTTCCGTTCTTTTGGTTCATGCCGGCTCTCCTTGTCGAGCGGGTGGATCATCGAACGGACGCGCTGTAACAAGAACTATGCCATTAGATTATTTCCCTTTGTAATCAATGAGTTATTGAATTGTCGCGTAGCGACTAGGGGGTTTTGGCCGTGAAATCATGGGAAAAGTGCGCAAGAACTTGCACACCCTGCGCAAGTTTTTGCGCAGTGGGTTCGGGAGTCTTGCTTCACAAGGCGTGGACAGACATTGGGCGGGGTTTGCCGACTTTTTACTGTGCAAGATTTTGCGCAGCAGGCCGGCCTGTCGGTGTCCGTGGTCGGACTGCAGTGGCCGTCAGGTGTACGCCAACAATCGTCCGCACAAAATGACGCTCACCCATAGCAGCATCGATATCAGCGCCTGGAATCTTGCGAGTGCCGGCGCTGTGGTTTCCGTGTTCCAGCGCTCCACCGAACGGTAGACGCCGATGTGGAACCACGCGGCGTTGGCTGCGGCGAGGGCGATCAGGCCCAGCTTGAGGATGAACACCTGGTTGCCGACAAAGTCCTGAGGCTGGGTTGCGAACATCAGCAGCCCCGCCGGGACGATCAGCAGCAACGCCGCCAGCGCCCATGGCAACAGGTGACGCGCCAGGGCGCTGACGGGAAGCATCCTGGACCAGCCCAGCACCCGCAGGTCGAACAACGTGATGGCGCCGACCAGCACCGCGAAGCCGACGATGTGTACCACTTCGACGATGGGGTAGAGCCAGATCTCGCTGCGCATGGCCTGGCTCAACGGCAAGCTTTCGAGCCAGTCCAGCATCAGCGCAACTCGACCGTCTTGCCGGCGATGATGATGCGCTCGGCGCGCAGCTCTTCAGGCTTGTTGCGGTTGGGGTAGCCGGTGACTTCGGCGTCGTTGCCTACGGCGAGCATGTCCTTGGTCAGCCCGCGGTTTTCCATCCGCGAGGGCGGAGCCAATACCACGGTCCAGGTTTTGTTCTTGGTCCTGAGTCGAATTTCGCCGTGGGGGTTGGCGTAGCTGGACTCCTCGATGGTGCCGTTGAGGTTCAGGACATTGCCGGTGTCGTATTCGCTCCAGCCGTGATGGGCGAATGCGGCCGAGGCAATGAGCAGGGACGACAGACCGATACAGCGGATCATGGATTTCATGGCACAGGATCTCTTGTTGGGAATGATCGATGTGCCTAAGTGAATCAGCTGGGCGGAGAAGGGGAGGGCCGTCGGACGAACGGCCACTGCCTGACTGTCGCAGAATCTGTAGGAGCCACCGGGGCGCGGCGGTCTCAGGTCACAACCTGATAACACGGCACATACGCCGCGCCGCCCGGCAGTTTCATGCGGTGCTGCTCGACAAAGGCCTGTAGCAGCTTGTCCAGCGGGCGCATGATGCTCGGGTCGCCGTGGATCTGATACGGGCCGTGTTCCTCGATCAGGCGGATGCCCTTGTCCTTGACGTTGCCGGCGACGATTCCGGAAAACGCGCGGCGCAGATTGGCGGCCAGTTCGTGGGACGGCAGCTGATGATTGAGTTGCAGCTGCGCCATGTTTTCGTGGGTCGGATCGAACGGATGCTGGAAGCCTTCTTCGATCTTGAGCAGCCAGTTGAAGTGAAAGGCATCGTTACGCTCGCGGCGGAACTGCTTCACCTGCTTCAACCCTTGCGACATGTGCCGCGCCACTTCGGCCGGGTTGTCGATGATGATTTCGTAATGACGCTGCGCCGCTTCGCCCAGGGTGGCGCCGACAAAGGCATGCAACTGTTGCAGGTACGGCTCGGTGCTTTTCGGTCCGGTCAGCACCACCGGGAACGGCACATCCTTGTTGTCCGGGTGCATCAGGATGCCCAGCAGGTAGAGAAATTCTTCAGCGGTGCCGGCGCCGCCGGGGAAGATGATGATGCCATGGCCGACACGCACGAACGCTTCCAGGCGCTTTTCGATGTCCGGCAGGATTACCAGCTCGTTGACGATCGGGTTGGGCGCCTCGGCGGCGATGATGCCCGGCTCGGTCAGGCCCAGGTAGCGGCCGCCGGTGATGCGTTGCTTGGCGTGGGCGATGGTCGCGCCTTTCATCGGGCCTTTCATTACGCCCGGACCGCAGCCGGTGCAGATGTCCAGGCTGCGCAGGCCCAGCTCATGGCCGACCTTCTTGGTGTATTTGTACTCTTCGGTGTTGATCGAATGACCGCCCCAGCAGACCACCATTTTCGGCTCGACACCGGCACGCAGCGTGCGGGCATTGCGCAACAGGTGGAACACGTAGTCGGTGATGCCTTGCGAGTTGCTCAGGTCGATGCGCTGGCTGTCCAGCTCGCTTTCGGTATAGACGATGTCGCGCAGGGCGCTGAACAGCATCTCGCGGGTACTGGCAATCATCTCGCCATCGACGAAGGCATCGGCCGGCGCGTTGAGCAGTTCCAGGCGCACCCCACGGTCCTGCTGATGGATACGGACTTCGAAGTTCTCGTAGGCTTCGAGAATGGTCTTGGCGTTGTCGACATGGGCGCCGGTATTGAGGATGGCCAGGGCGCACTGGCGAAAGAGGGTATAGATACTGCCTGAACCGGCAGCGCTCAGTTGCTGCACTTCGCGTTGGGAAAGGGTTTCGAGGCTGCCTTTAGGGCTGACCGAGGCGTTAATCACTTGTCTTGGGATCATTCTATTTTCCATTAGAGCGACACAGCCCGCGCTTGGCGCCGGCTGCATCAGGATGGTGAGCATCGGGGACGTTCACGCCTGGCTGTCATTTTCTACAGCACTGTGGCGGGAAAGCAATCGCCGGGCACCTTTGCGCTGCGGTGATCGGGGCTGGCGCTCGATCAAGAGTAGCCCCAACGGCTCAATCCTTTGCCGCGCCAGTCGGCCGGTGACATGCCGGGCGGCTGATTTTTGACGCTAACCGGGCCCGATAATGAACCTGACCCCGATCACAGGGTCTGTTAGCTGATGGACTGACAGGACGGCCAGTGAGGCATTTCCATCCGGGTCGTTGCAACGCTGTTCAATGGCAGACCGCCTGCCCGGGCAGGAGTTGCATGAAAAACTGCGGTTTACACGCAGGCCCATCGTTAGCTGGCCCGGTCATCGGGGCCTTTTTTCATTTTCAGATAAAGACAATCACGCCATGCCATCTCATCTTTGCGCACTTCTTTCCCGTGCTCCCGGCCTCTTCATTGCCCCGCGCCGCGTGTTCGGCGCGATTTTTTTCGGTGCCATGCTTGCCGCCCTCACACCCGTCAATGCGCAGGCCGCCGAAGGCGAACGCTGGGTCAGTGACAGCCTTACCACCTATGTACGCAGCGGTCCGACCGACGGCCATCGCATCGTCGGCACGTTGAAGTCCGGGCAGAAGGTCGAGCTGCTGACCACCTCGGGCAACTACAGCCAGATTCGCGCTGAAAGCGGCAGCACCGTATGGATCCCCAGCGCCGATCTTCAGGAAGCACCGGGCCAGGCGGAGCGTGTCCCGCAACTGACCCAACAGGTCGCCGACCTCACGGCGCAGCTCGCGGATATCGACAACACCTGGAAAACCCGCGTCCAGGGCATGCAGGAAACCCTCGATTCGCGCAAGAAGCTGGTGGATGAACTGGAAGCCCGCACCCAGTCGTTGAACGCCGAACTGGCTGACACTCAGGCAGAGTTGCGTACCACTCAGGCGCGCCTGGGTGACGAGAACAAACAGGTCATGATGCGCTATATGGTGTACGGCGGCAGCATCGCCGGTGCCGGCCTGCTGGTGGGCCTGATCCTGCCGGCGCTGACCAGTCGCCGCAAGAAGAACGACGGCTGGGTCTGACCAGGCACTTTCCCGGCCGCTGGCCGGGAAGGCCGGCTGTATTCCCCACGCGTCGATTCATGGCGCGTCTTTCTGCCGACCGGCTCTGGTCCGGCAGGTTCTCTCGGACGCCAGCGGCGCCTGCGCATTCGATTCATCTCTCAGATTGCCAGTGCTGCGCTGGCCCAGCTGTCCGCTTAGTTCAGGTTTCGCTCTATAGTTTCTCCGGCTGCGGTCGAAAAACTTGGAGTTCCCGGCAACTTGCAGCGACGGACCATCTGCTCCGGCCACTGAACATCATTTGGTAGCGAGTTGCCATAGGTCAAGATGCGCGCGCCCTCGAAGGCCGTGCGCTTGGGTCCGGCCCTTGCCTGACCCGGATATCTACTATTTCACCCTTTCCTGCATAGGATTCTGGATGCTGGCGTATAACCAAAAAAGCTTTCTGATCGTTGATGATTTTTCCGATTTCCGCAGCTCGGTCAGGTCGATGCTGCGCGAGTTGGGCGTCAAGGAAGTGGATACCGCCGACACCGGCGAGCAGGCGCTGCGCATGTGCTCGCAAAAGCGTTATGACTTCGTGCTGCACGACTTCAACCTGGGTGACGGTCGCAAGAATGGCCAGCAAGTGCTGGAAGACCTGATGGTCGAGCGGCTGTTGAGCTACGAAAGTGTGTTCATCATGGTCACGGCCGAAAACAGCCAGGCCATGGTCATGAGTGCCCTGGAATGGGAGCCGGACGGCTACCTGACCAAGCCGTTCAACCGCGCGGGCCTTGCGCAGCGACTGGAAAAACTGGTGCAGCGCAAGACGATGCTCAAGCCGATCCTGCAGGCGCTGGACCGCCGCAAGCCCGCCGAGGTGCTGCTCGCCTGCAACAAGCTGATTCAGCAGGACCCGCGCTTCGCGCCATTGTGCCTGCGCTACAAGGCCGACGCGCTGCGCGACCTCAAGCAGAATGAACCGCTGGAAGCGTTCCTCAAGGGCATCCTTGCCGATCGTGCCACGCCCTGGGCGTATGGCGCGCTGGGCAATCTGCTGCTCAAGCGCGGCAAGACTTCCGAGGCTCAGGCGGTATACGAACAGGCGATCAAGGCGTTCCCCACCATGCCGGCGTTGTTCGACGGCCTGGCCGACGTGCTGGTGGCGCGTGGCGAACTCAAGCATGCCCAGAGCGTACTGGAGAGCGCGGTGCGTCTGTCGCCGCTGGCGGTGCGGCGGCAGAAGCTGCTGGGCAAGCTGGCGCTGAGCAACGAAGATTTCGAAACGTCTTCCAAGGCCTTCCGTCAGGCGGTCTCGCAAGGGCAGCACTCACGCTTCAAAGACCCGGAAACCAATCTGGGCCTGGCGCATGCGCTGATCAGCAAGGGCGGCGACGCCGGGCTGGACGCGCGCGCCAGGGTCGAGATCAACAACGCGCTGGGCGATGTTGCCAAGGAGCACACGGCCGACGAAGGGCTGCAAGTCCGCACCCGCCTGATGAAGGCGGCGAGCCTGCAGCATTCCGATCCGGAAGCCGCCGCCAAGCTGACCGAGCAGGCGATGGCCCGGATGGAGGGCATGGAGCAGTTTCTGGGGGCCGAAGCCGCACTGGTGGTCGCCGCGCAACTCAAGCAGCTTGGCCAGGAAGAGGCCGGTGCCGGGGTGCTGAAAAACTGTGCGGAAGTCTACGGTGACGATCCGGCGATCATGAAAAGCGTAGCCAGCATGACCGACGATCCCGCCATTCTCGGCGTCAACAAGGCGGCCATCGATTTCAACCTGCAAGGTGTGCGCAGCTACAAGGCCGGCAACCTGACCGAGGCACAGGATTTCTTCCGTCGCGGCCTGGCGTTGCAACCCAGGAACATCAGTATTGCGTTGAACATGGCGCAATCGCTGCTGCACCCCGGACAGAACCTGGGTGAAGCCGGGCTTGAAGAATGCCGGGCGTGCCTCAAGTCGGTCGGCAAGATTGCCGACAGCGATCCACGCTACGAGCGTTACCGCAAACTCAAGGAAAAGGCGTTTGGCGCATGAGTGACACAGAGCCGGGACTGGATTTTTCCATGGTGATCGCCTCCACCGTGCATGACATGAAAAACTCGCTGGCAACCCTGACCCAGGCTCACAGCCAGTGGTTGTCGCGCCTCCCTGAACAGCACCGCGAGACGCCGGAGAACGGCGTCATCGAGTATGAATTCGCCAGCCTCAACGGCATGCTGGTGCAACTGCTGGGGCTCTACAAACTGGGCGTCAACCAGTTGCCGCTGCGTCCTGACTACCACGAGCTGGATGACTTCATCGAGGCGCAGCTGGCTCATCACCAGGAGGTGCTCGACAGCCGTGGCATTGCCGCCGATGTCGAAGTCGACCACCTGAGCCCGCTGGGTTTTTTCGACCGTGAACTGATCGGCTCGGTGGTGGCCAACATCATCGTCAACGCCATCCGCTTCGCCCGCGAGAAAATCCTCGTGACGCTGGGGGATGATCAAGGTCAGCTGAAAATATCCATCAACGACGACGGCCCGGGCTATCCGGCGCACATGATCGAGCACCAGACCGACTATGTACTGGGGATCAATCAGGGCAGCGGCAGTACCGGGCTGGGCCTGTACTTCGCGTCGCACATTGCCAGGCTGCATGCCCGCAACGGTGTCGAGGGACGCATCGAAATTGCCAACGGCGGGGAATTGGGCGGCGGGTTGTTCAGTATCTATCTGCCTTGAACCGACGCTGACGACAGAGGTTTTTTTGACGCCCGCCTGATGCATCGATGATTCGATGCATCAGGCGGGCGTTTTGCGTTGCCGTGCCTTCGGTTAGCGGACGTCGACGTTGAGCAGGCGGGTCGCGAGATTCCTGACGCTGGTCTGCGGCGCCTTTTTCACCGGGATCGAGCCGCGCTGGAAGACCACGACACTGTCGTAGTAACTGATGCAGAAGGTGAAGCGAGTCATGAAGGTCGGCGCGATCTGTCCACGGGAATGGTCCGCGTTCAGGTCGTCGATGAAGCTCTTGCTGATGTTGATGAAGGTGTCGGGGTTGTCCTTGCCGCCGCCGTATTCAGGCCAGTAGGCCGTGTGCAGATCCTCGACGATGTAGATGCCGTTTTTCGGCAGGGTCGGATACAGCAATTCGAACGTCTGGGTGATGTGGTCCATCCGGTGGCTGCCGTCGTCCAGCACGATGTCGAACGGGCCGAATTCGTCGAGCAGCTTCTGGAGAAACTCGGGGTCCGACTGATCGCCGATGCGAATGTGGACGCCGTCTTCCTCCATGCTCTGGCACTCAGGGTTGATATCGATCCCGACGATGGTCGCCAGCGGGCCGAAGAAGCGTTTCCACATCTGCAGGGAGCCGCCTTTGGAAACGCCGATTTCCAGCACCGTGATGGTCTTGTTGCGCCATTCGCTCAAGTGCTTTTCGTAGATCGGAAAGTAGTGCGTCCATTTGTGGATCAGGCGATCGTCATTCGTTAGAAAATCTTGCCAAAGGTTCATCCGGTACTCCATGTGCAACGGCGCAGGCCTGTCACTGATTTTGGGGGCAATGTCACAGAACGGGATTGGCGTAGACAACGCCCGACCAGTCGAAGAACTCTTTGCGGAAAGCTTCGTTCTCTGGCTCGATGATGAGCGCCTGACGAAGAAACTCGACCGCTTCGTGGTTATCGCCCAGTTCACGGGACAGGTGGCCGGCCAGGTGCAGCTTGACCGGGTCGAAGAAGTTGAACGACAGCGAAATCTTCAGCATGGCCAGCGCTTCACCCAGGCGACCCGCTTCCCAGGCGCCGAACAGGTCGCGAGCGAAGCTGTCGTCATCGGGCCACACCGACTCTGCCAGCTTTTCATATTTGCGCAGCACGATGGTGTGCCCGTTGCCTACCTTGCTGTCGGTTTCCTCGAAACTCTCGATCAGCCAGCGACCCAGGTGGTGCTGGTTGAGGTAGTTGACGACCCGCAGCATGCTTTGCAGGGAAAACACCTGGTAGTGATCGCGCCAGGTCTGCGCAGGCATATCGGCCATGCTCAACTTGTTTTCGTAAGCGGCAATCATTTCTTCCAGCGTAGTCAGCCGGCGGAACCGGTCTTCCTGAGCGGCGATGCGCTTGGGGAAGATGCAGAAGAACACACCGAAATTCTTCAGCGCGCGCTCCGACTCGATGAGTGCGGCGAAGGTGTTGGGATCGTGCTCGATGACGTGGGAGCTGACCAGGTAATCCAGGCTGGAATCGGGTTTGGGGATGTTCTGGAAGTCACCGATCAGGTCGACCCTGGCCATCTGGCCGTTGGAGTGATCGACATAGTTGGCCTGGTAACGCTGGTAGTCGAGCAGGTCGCGCTCGAACATGTAATCGACTCCGTCACTGGGAGACAGGTTGGGGCAGTCTGTCAGATAGAACGAGTTATGAATCGAGGCACCGAGCTCCAGGCCCTCGCCGACGCAATATTTGTAGGCGAGGGGCATGCCGTGAGTACGAAACATAGTTGCTCCTTGAGTGACGGAAATTTGAACTTCAAGTGTTTTTAGCAGTAATCGTGCCACCGCCTGCCGCCTGGCCGGGTGTGATGCAGGCTGTGCGACATTGGCTGGTCTGGAAACGTCAGGTCCGGACGTTCTTTTTCCAGGTGCCGCTTCCTGACCTTGGTCGCGCTTGAAATAGAACGACAGGGATGCGTATGTTGTAGGTCTCGCCGCCGGACGGCTTGAACGACGATCAAGGATTGAGCAATGACCAGCAATGACTCCCTTTGGCCGACACCGGCGTTGCAAGGTGTCGATCAAGTGGAATGCGTGACGCCCGACCTGAACGGCGTGCCGCGTGGCAAGGTGATGACCGCCGAAGGCTTCCTGCAAGGACGGCGCCTGCAACTGGCGCGCGGGGTTCTGTTGCAATGCATCATGGGCGGCTACCCGGCGTCGCGCTTTTATGGCAGTGACGATGGCGACGTGGCAATGATTGCCGACCCGCAACAGCTTCATCGACTGCCGTGGAGCGAGCCGCCGCGTGCGCTGGCGATCTGCGACACCCACGAACTCAGTGGCGAGCCTTGCGGGTTGTCCACGCGGGCCTTGCTCAAGGCTGTCATCGGCCGTTATGCAGCGCGTGGGCTGGCGCCGGTGGTGGCCACCGAACTTGAGTTTTTCGTGTTCGCGCCCAACCCTGATCCGTTCCAGCCATTTGCCGCGCCGGTGGGCCTCGATGGACGCCGGGAACAGGGGTATTCGGCGTTCAGTGTCGGTTCCCATAACGGTCTGCGACCATTCTTTACCGAGGTCTATGCCGCCATGGCGGCGCTGGGCCTGCCGCGCGATACCTTCATGCATGAGATGGGCATCAGCCAGTTCGAGATCAACCTGCTGCATGGCGATCCGCTGCTGCTGGCCGACCAGACGTTTCTGTTCAAGCACCTGCTCAAGGAAGTCGCGCTCAAGCACGGCCTGAACGTGGTGTGCATGGCCAAGCCGTTGGCGCACACGCCGGGCAGTTCCATGCACATTCACCAGAGTGTGGTGGATGCCGCATCCGGGAAGAACGTGTTCAGTGGCGATGATGGTGAGCCTACCGACACCTTCAGTCATTTCATTGGCGGTCAGCAGGCCTGCATGGCGGATTTCACTGCGCTGTTTGCGCCGAACGTCAATTCCTACCAGCGGCTCTGCCACCCGTACGCCTCGCCCAACAATGCCTGCTGGTCGCTGGACAATCGCGCTGCAGGACTGCGAGTGCCGGCCAGCGATCCGGTCGCCAGGCGCGTGGAAAACCGTCTGCCCGGTGCCGATGCCAATCCCTACCTGGCCATTGCCGCTAGCCTGGCGGCGGGGTTGTACGGCATCGAGCATCGAATCGAACCCGACGCTGCGGTGCAGGGCGAGATCGAGGTGCCCGACGCGCTGACCTTGCCCTGCACCTTGCACGCGGCCCTTGAACGTCTCAAGCGCAGCGAGCTGGCCAAGGAACTGTTTGGTCATGAGTTCATCGAAGGTTACGTCGCTTCCAAGTCCCTGGAGCTGACCAGCTTCTTCGACGAGATCACTCCATGGGAACGGCGCGTGCTGGCCGCCCAGGTCTAGGCTTCACTTCACCTCCTTTGAACCGTCGTTCTGGCGCAGCCCATCGGGCAACGCCTTATTTCTGGAAAATCGATGCGCCAAATCTGGAAATCCTTTCGAGCCTTGTATTTCGCCTCGCTGATGATGTTGATCGGTTCAGGCCTGTTGAGTACGTATCTGGCGCTGCGTCTGGCGGCCGACCAGGTCGACAGCCTGTGGGTCGGTGCGCTGATGGCCGCCAACTATTTCGGTCTGGTGCTGGGCGGCAAGATCGGCCACCGCCTGATCGGGCGAGTCGGGCATATCCGGGCCTACGCGACCTGTGCCGGGATCGTCGGCGCCGCCGTGCTCGGTCACGGCCTGATCAGCTGGCTGCCGGCCTGGCTGATACTGCGGGTGATCGTCGGACTGGGGATGATGTGTCAGTACATGGTCATTGAAAGCTGGCTGAACGAGCAGGCCGCGGCCAAGCAGCGCGGCATGGTGTTCAGCGGCTACATGATTGCCTCGTACCTCGGCCTGGTGCTGGGCCAGTTGGTGCTGGTGATTCATCCGGGGCTGGGGCCGGAGCTGCTGATGCTGGTGGCACTGTGTTTTGCCTTGTGCCTGGTGCCGGTCGCCATGACCCGCAGCATTCACCCGGCGCCCTTGCATCCGGCACCGTTGGAGCCACGCTTCTTCATGCAGCGGGTTCCGCAGTCGCTCACTGCGGTTCTGGGCGCGGGATTGATCATGGGCGCGTTTTACGGCTTGGCGCCGGTGTACGCCGCGGATCAGGGACTGACTACCAAGCAGGTCGGTCTGTTCATGGGCTTCTGCATCATGGCCGGGTTTGTCGTGCAGTGGCCGTTGGGGCTGCTTTCGGATCGCTATGACCG
Organism: Pseudomonas sp. v388; assembly: GCF_003935425.1. GTDB lineage: Bacteria > Pseudomonadota > Gammaproteobacteria > Pseudomonadales > Pseudomonadaceae > Aquipseudomonas. The sequence goes on along the minus strand of NZ_RHQN01000004.1, from coordinate 365,676 downwards.
GGCGATTCTGATGCGCATCTTTGCCGGTGCGCTGGTGGCCGCATCGTTGCCTTTGGCCGTGCTGCCTCAGGTGCCGGTGGTGATGTTGTTCTGCGTCGGCTTCCTGGCGTCGCTGATGCAGTTCTGCCTGTATCCGCTGGCGGTCGCGTTCGCCAACGACCACGTCGAAGCCGAGCGTCGGGTATCCCTGACCGCGATGCTTTTGATGACCTACGGCATCGGCGCCAGCATCGGCCCGCTGGTGGCCGGCGTGATCATGAAGACGCTGGGCGGGCACATGCTGTACGCCTTCATTTGCACCGCCGGCGTCGTGCTGGTGTTGCTGATCCGGCCCAGGGCCGTTACCCACGAGCACCAGGTGGAAAATGCACCGCTGCAGCACGTGGCCATGCCAGACAGCATGTCCAGTTCACCGTTGGTGGTGGCGCTGGACCCACGTGTGGATGAACAGGTGGTGCAGGATCAGATGCAGAACACGGTCGAGCCTGAAGGGGAGGCGGTGGATGAAATGGCGGCAGACGCGCCGCTGGCCGAGCATGAGGAAGAAACCCGGCCTGCGTGAGGCAATACTACGGAAAACCTGCGGGCAATCATGTGGTAGCTGACTTATCCGCGGAGGCGTCTGTACAGGCAAAAATGATGTAGCGCCTGATCATGCCTCTTCGCGGACAAGCGGAGCGCCGCCCGGTCCTACAACCAGGAGCGGATCAGAAATCGTCGTCTTTATCGAAACGACGTGCTTCACGTTGCAACTGGTAGACGAAACGCTCTACCTGACGCTGCACCAGCCCGCTCATGTTATGGAAGCGCACGCCGGCGAAGGTGGTGTTGACCCTTTCTTCGAAATGCAGATGGCGCAGTTCGACCGGGGCGGTCATGTCACCGAAGGGCAGCCTGGCAATGAAGCGTTCGTAGACTTGCCCCAGTTGCAGACGGTCCGAGATATCGCCTTCGAAACGAAGCTTGCAGCCGGTGGCGGAGATGTCCAGCAGTTTGCCGGAGAGGGTGAACTTGATTCGGTCGCCGCCTATTTCGACGTCGACCAGTTGGGCCAGTTTGAGAGCGGCCCGGAATGCGTTGCGGCGCTGGTGATAAACCACTTCGGTGGGGAGCGAGCCGCGATAGAGACGCTGGCCGTCGACATCGACGATGTCCATCTGCTCGCTGCTTTCCCAGGCGATCCGCACGCCGTCGTGAAAGCCTTCGACCCGGAAGGGTTCGCCGTTGGCCAGAAAGCGTTCCCCGTCACGGGGAATCATTTCGTCGAGCGCAAGCACGTTGCCGTCGCGCTCGACTTCGATCAGATAACTTTGAAAACGCTGGGAGCGCTCATGAAAGGTGATGATCAAAGGATCATGGCTTTCCAGGAGCAACCGCAAGTTGGCGGCAATTTCCAAAGGTGTGTTCAGGACCTTTGGGGGCTGCGGAGCATCATCCGCGCTTGAGCCATTCACTTTTTTCCATCTCCAGGCAAAATACTACGGCAACGCAACAACAGGCATTCTGCCACTACGCAAGAAACCTTGATACAGGGAATTACGCCTGACTGAGCGGACGTGGCTTCGCGCGCCCGGCGGTCGAACCGCGAGCGTCGTAAAGCGTCGGCGTGTCGCCGCCATTCAGAATGCGTAGCTGGTGAGCGGTATTCACCTGCTGCAACTGGATCAGACTGCCATTTTGCTCATTGAGGGACTGACATTCGGCGATCAGGGCGCTCAGCTCATCACCGGCAGCGAGCAGCTGGTCGCCCACGTCCGACTGATGTGCCAGCAACCGCAGGCCTTCACGGTTGGCCGGCAGGCCGATGCTGCTCAGCACCTGGCTGCGCTTGCGGCCGTGCTGTTCGAGCAGAATCACCAATGCGTGTTTCTGCGCCAGCACGTGCTCCATTTCCAGCATGTCGCGGCCATGCAGAACCACGGACTCGGCCTGCAGCAATTCGAGCAGGCGCCGGGCCGGGACCATGTCGTCGGTCATCATTTGAAGCAAAGTAGTGTCGTGCATCGCATGCTCTGGTTTTTCAAGCGTCCAGAAGATCCAGCGCGAGCGTAGGGCTAGCGTTGGGATTCAAAGTTAAGCATTTTGCTCGCAACACGGTTGCTGTCGACTGTGTAGGTGCCGTCGGCAATCGCTTGTTTCAGTTCCGCTACGCGTGCGCTGTTGACGACCGGCAGATCGCCCAACTTATCAGTGATTGTCTGCAACTTTTGAGCCTCACTGCTCAGGTGAACGGTCTCTCCGGTGCTTTTTACGTCTGCCGGGGCGCTGATGGATGCTGGAGCATCGGTCTTGCCTGTGCTGCCGGTACGCGAAGTACCCGCAACGGACTGCGAATTATTGAGACGACTGAAGTCTATGACCATGATGAAAAACCTCTAGGTGTTTGGACGCTTGCCTTGTTTTCGGCCAATTCCGAAATAACTTTAGGCAACGAAATGAGAAAGCGTCACAAAGACGCCCGATCACCGTCGGACATTCACCGCAGTCTAGAAACATCGCACCTTTCGCGCCAGCACCATCGTGTTCACATAGAGACTTCCACCTGTCCTGGTCCGGTGATGTTGGCTTTGATCACCCGGTTGGAATTGAGGTTCTTCACCCGTATCTGTTCGTTGAAACTGCCGTCACTCATCGCTTCGCCCGGCATGCGCACCGCCAGGCTTCCGGTGCGGGCGATGATCACCACCTGATCACCCTTGCGCACCATGGCCGGTTGTTCGAGTGCGACCGGGGTCAGCACCTGATCGATGACCATTGGTCGGAGAACCTTTTGGCCCACGGCCTGATCGATCGAGGCCAGAAAACCCAGGCCCAGGGTGCCGACATCGCGTTCGCGCATCGCCACATCCTCTGCCATTACCACTGCATCGCGCTTGAGCGGGCGGATCGCGGTCACTACATTTCGGTATAGCAAGACTTGTGCCGGAATGAACACAGACCACGGGGAAGAGCCTTCGCAGCGTACCCGGACGCTCACCCGGCCGATCGGGCGGGGCGAGTGAAGCTCGGCTGTCAAATCCTTGTCGCAGAATGCCATGCGGGTACGAGGGTCCAGTTGCTTGACCTGGATTTCGTAACGGCCCTCGATCTGGTTGCTCGTCAAATACTCTTCCACAGTGAACTCAAGAAACCCTTGAGTGACGCCGATAAGCTGTTCAGGCAGTGTGAAGTTCTCGGCACGGCTGAAACTGATCGTGGTCGAAACACACAGCAATGCGATAGCGCACAGTGTTCTGCGGATAGCTGTAGCGATGTGTCGAAAAATTGTCGTCGTAGCGTTCATGACGTATACAGAGCAAGGCCCGTGCCGCTTACCAGATTCGGTGTGTGGATAATGGTCGCTAAAGGTTAGGGGGTCGGCATGGCGGGTGTAATGGATTCGGTAAACCAGCGTACTCAGCTGGTAGGACAGAATCGCCTGGAGCTGCTTTTGTTCCGTCTCGACGGCAAGCAGCTTTACGGAATCAATGTGTTCAAGGTGAAAGAAGTACTGCAGTGCCCCAAGCTGACCGTCATGCCCAAGTCGAGTCCGATCGTGCGCGGCGTCGCGAGTATTCGCGGCGGCACCATCCCGATCATGGACCTGGCAATGGCGACCGGCTCGACGGGTATGATCTCGCTGGTCAATTCCTTCGTGATCATCACTGAGTACAACACCAAGGTTCAGGGATTCCTGGTGCATTCGGTCGAACGCATCGTGAACATGAACTGGGAAGAGATTCATCCGCCACCCAAAGGAACCGGGCGCGATCATTATCTGACTGCTGTGACGCGGGTCGATAATCAGTTGGTGGAAATCATCGACGTCGAGAAGATTCTCGCGGAGGTCGCGCCGATTTCCGAAGAAGTGTCGGTGGGTGTGATCGACGAAGAGGTCCATCACAAAGCGGTTTCGCTGCGTGTACTGACGGTCGACGATTCATCGGTGGCACGCAAGCAGGTCAGTCGTTGCCTGGAAACGGTCGGTGTAGAAGTGACCGCGCTGAACGATGGTCGACAGGCGCTGGACTACCTGCGCAAGCTGGTCGATGAGGGCAAGAAGCCCGAAGAAGAATTTCTGATGATGATTTCCGACATTGAAATGCCGGAAATGGATGGCTATACCCTAACAGCTGCGATACGCAACGACCCGCGTATGCAGAAATTGCACATCACCTTGCACACGTCCCTTTCGGGGGTGTTCAACCAGGCGATGGTCAAGAAAGTCGGTGCTGATGACTTCCTCGCAAAATTTCGACCTGATGACCTCGCGGCCAGGGTCGTAGCGCGGATCAAAGCGGCAGATATTAGCTAGTAGCCAGGGGCTTCGTTCCTGGTGGTTCACATGATTGAGAGGCGGCACCTTGTCTACGGGTAATTTGGATTTTGAGCAGTTCCGGGTCTTTCTGGAAAAAGCCTGTGGCATTTTGCTGGGGGAAAACAAGCAGTACCTGGTGTCCAGCCGTCTCAACAAGCTGATGGAGCAACAGAGCATCAAGTCGCTTGGCGAGCTGGTCCAGCGTATTCAGACTCAGCCCCGCAGTGGTCTGCGCGAGCAGGTTGTCGATGCGATGACCACCAATGAAACCCTGTGGTTTCGTGACACCTATCCATTTGAGGTGCTCAAGAACAGAGTGTTGCCCGAGGCCATCAAGGCCGCTCCAGGCCAGCGCCTGCGCATCTGGTCGGCGGCGTGCTCGTCGGGCCAGGAACCGTACTCGCTGTCCATGAGCATCGACGAGTTCGAGCGCAGCAATCCGGGCCAGCTCAAGGCCGGTGCGCAAATTGTCGCGACCGATCTGTCGGGTGCGATGCTCAACAATTGCAAGACCGGCGAATACGACAGCCTGGCCATCGGCCGTGGTCTGTCGCCGGAACGCCTGCAGCGCTACTTCGATGTGAAAAGTCCGGGTCGCTGGGCGATCAAGGCGCCGATCAAGAGTCGTGTCGAATTCCGCTCGTTCAACCTGCTCGACAGCTACGCCAGCCTGGGCAAGTTCGACATGGTGTTCTGCCGCAACGTGCTGATCTACTTCTCTGCCGAGGTGAAGAAGGACATCCTGCTGCGCATCCACGGCACGCTCAAGCCGGGCGGTTACCTGTTCCTGGGCGCATCGGAAGCCCTCAACGGTCTGCCGGATCACTATCAGATGGTCCAGTGCAGCCCGGGCATCATCTATAAGGCCAAATGACAGCCAGCGATGTTCAAGAAAAAAGAGACCTTCGGGTCTCTTTTTTTTGGCTGCAAGCCGCGGTTCTGTGGGATACAACGGGCGGCGATCCGCCTTGCCGGTGAAGGCGCTGCAAGGTCCCGAAACCTGTTTTGTCAGAAGTGCCGCCTTTGCCAGCAAGCTGGTTCCTACACAGGCGCGGCAAGGCGAAGGGCAGGGTGGCGGCAATGGCAAAAAAACGGCACTTGCCTTGCCGCTTTGCCACGATTAAGCGGAAATGCCTTGCCGCTTTTCTGGCATTGCCGCTTCGCCATCGGCTGAAAGCCCCGTAAACACGGCATATCACAACCTGGCACGCCGATTGCTTTGTCACTGCTACGAAAATCAGGTCAACCGGTAAAGGTTTCCCGACATGAGCATCAGCTTCGATAAAGCGTTAGGCATACATGAAAAGGCCCTCGGGTTCCGGGCGCAGCGTGCAGAGGTGTTGGCCAACAACATTTCCAACGCCGATACCCCCAACTACAAGGCCCGCGATCTGGACTTCTCGTCGGTGCTGGCTGCCGAAAACGACAAGGCCCAGAACGGTCGCTTCGCGTTGAACAAGACCAACAGCCGTCATATCGAAGCTGAAGGCATGGACAACCAGGAAGGCAGCCTGCTGTACCGCACGCCGTCTTCGCCGTCGCTTGACCAGAACACTGTCGACTCCCAGGTCGAACAGGCCAATTACACCGAGAACGCGATGGGCTTCCAGGCCAGTTTCACGCTGCTCAACAGCAAGTTCAAAGGGCTGGTTTCAGCTCTTCGCGGAGAATAATCCATGTCCCTCGCCAATGTATTCAATATTGCCGGCAGCGCCATGAGTGCTCAGACCACGCGTTTGAACACCACGTCCAGCAATATCGCCAACGCCGAGACCGTGTCCTCGAGCATGGACCAGACCTACCGTGCCCGTCACCCGGTGTTCGCCACCGTGTTCCAGGGTCAGCAGGGCAGTGGCGGTTCGCTGTTCGAAGAGCAGGGTCAGGCCGGCCAGGGTGTGCAGGTGACCGGGATCATCGAAGACAGCTCCAACCTCGAAGCGCGCTACGAGCCCAATCATCCTTCGGCTGACAAGGACGGGTATGTGTTTTACCCCAACGTCAACGTCGTGGAAGAAATGGCCGACATGATTTCCGCCAGTCGTTCGTTCCAGACCAACGTGGAAATCATGAACACCGCTAAAACCATGATGCAGAAGGTCCTGACCCTGGGTCAGTGATAAAGGGCGAATCCAATGGCCGTTGAAAACGATGTATCGACGAGTTTCATAAACAAGCTGCAGAACCCGACTCCGACCACGACCGACTCCACCGGTACGCTGGGCAAGGATGCGTTCCTGCAACTGCTCGTCACCCAGATGAAAAACCAGAACCCGCTGGACCCGCAGGACAACACGCAGTTCGTTGCCCAGCTGGCCCAGTTCAGCAGCCTGGAAAGCATGCAGAACCTGACCTCGACCGTGGACTCGATCGCATCGAGCTACCAGTCGTCCCAGGCGCTGCAGGCCTCTTCGCTGGTCGGTCGTTCGGTGATCATCGATGCCGGTTCTACCACCGTCGACACCAGCAAAGGCATGACCGGTACGGTTGTCGTGCCCGCGGCTTCCAGCCTCACCACCGTCAAGGTGTATGACGCTCAGGCCAACCTGGTCAAGACCATCGACCTGGGCGCGAAAACCGCCGGCGGCAACAGCAGCTTCGCCTGGGACGGCACGCTCGAGGATGGCACCGTGGCGCCGTCGGGCAACTACAGCTTCGCGGCCAGCGCCACCATCGAAGGCACCAACACGGCGCTGACCACTTACCTGCCGGCCACGGTCAGCAGCGTGACTCTGGGCGTCAACGGCGCCGAAACCACCTTGAACCTGGCCAGCGGCACTTCTGTTGCGTTGTCCAAAGTACAGACCATCGGAATTTAGAGCCGGCTAAACGGCGAGGGAGTGTTACATGTCTTTCAATATCGGCCTTAGCGGGCTCTATGCAGCAAACAAAAGCCTCGACGTTACCGGCAACAACATTGCCAACGTAGCGACCACCGGCTTCAAATCGTCGCGCACCGAATTCGCTGACCAATACGCGCAGTCGATTCGCGGCACTTCGGGCCAGACCAACGTCGGCAGCGGCGTCTCGACTGCCGCGGTGTCCCAGCAGTTCTCCCAGGGCAACCTGACCACCGGCACTGCAAACAGCCTGGACCTTGCCATCAACGGCAACGGTTTCTTCATGCTCAGCAACAACGGCGAGAAGCTCTACACCCGTGCCGGTGCATTCCACACCGACAAGGAAGGCTACGTCGTCAACAGCGCCGGCATGAAGCTGCAGGGCTACAACGTCGATGCCAACGGCAGCGTCGTGACCGGCGCCCTGAGCGATCTGCGCGTCGACTCGTCGAACCTGGAGCCCAAGGCCACCAGCGCGATCACCAACGTCGCCAACCTGAACTCCACCACCGCGCTGCCTACGGTGACCACGTTCGATCCGACCGACACCAAGAGCTACAACGTCAAGTACAGCACGCCTACCTACGACACCCAGGGTAACGCGCACACGCTTGACCAGTATTTCGTGAAAACCGGCACCAACACCTGGTCCATGTACTCGCTGATGGATGGCCGCAGCATCAGCAACCCGGCTTCCACCACGCCGGACCAGAACAATCTGACCTTCAACTCGTCGGGTGCCCTGGTGGTCGCGGCCAACACCGATCCAACCGCTGCCCAGCCACCGACCAGCAGCGCCAACATCACGTTCAACACCGACGGCACCTTCACAGTCGCCAACTGGGTGCCGGCCGTGCAGGTTGGCAGCGGTACGACCACCAGCTGGGAAGCCAACGGCGCCACCGGTTCCAACATCAAGCTGAACATGGCCGGCATCACTCAGACCGCTTCGGTATCGGGCCTGATCAGCCAGGACCAGGACGGCTACGCCACCGGCCAGCTCAGCGCGATGAGCGTCGATGCGACCGGTAACCTGTTCGCCACTTACACCAACGGCAAATCCCAGGTGATCGGCCAGGTGTCGTTGACCAACTTCGCCAACGTGCAGGGTCTGGCGCAGGCGGGCGGCACCAACTGGCGCGAGACGTTCGCTTCGGGCGTGCCGGTCAGCGGTACTCCCGAGTCCGGCACTCTGGGTTACGTGACCGGTCAGGCGCTGGAAGATTCCAACGTCGACCTGACCATGGAGCTAGTGAACCTGATCAAGGCGCAGAGCAACTACCAGGCGAACGCCAAGACCATCTCCACCCAGAGCACCATCATGCAGACCACCATTCAGATGACCTGATAACCGGTTTGTACAAAAAGCCCGCAGCGATGCGGGCTTTTTTGTGGGCGGCATTTCAAGGAGGTTTCGGGTTTCTTGATCTGTTTAACCTTTTGAAAACAAATAGAAAAATCCCACTTTTGATCTAGAAAATTCCTACTTTGATTGGTGTGAGAATCAGGTTCGTGCTCACGGACCGTTCAATGCGATTCAGCAATGAGCGGTTGGTGAATCACAAGACTATTCACGAACCAATGAACTGGCCGGTTATCCGGCTCGGGAGTTTTCATGTCATTCAATATTGCATTGGGCGGGCTGCGTGCCGCTCACAAGCGACTTGAAGTGGCGGGCAACAACATCGCCAACGTCGGTACGGTCGGGTTCAAATCCTCGCGGGCAGAGTTCTCCGCCCTGTATTCGTCGGCGCGCCTGGGCAGCGGGCGGGACGCGGTAGGCGACGGCGTTCGGCTGGCCAACGTCAGCCAGAACTTCAATGCGGGGGACGTTTTCTCCAGTCAAGGACACCCGCTGGACATGCGCATCCAGGGCAACGGGTTTTTCGTGGTCAGTGATCGAGGGTCGGTGGGTTATACCCGGGCCGGGGCCTTCGTCAAGGATGCCAATGACTTCATCGTCGACAGCCACGGTCGTCGCCTGCAAGGCTATGGTGCCAATTCCCAGGGAGACATCGTAGCCGGAGTGCGTACTGACCTGAAGATCGACACGTCCAACCTGGCGCCCAAGGCCACCAGTGAGATCGGCCAGGTCATCAACCTGGGCTCGGCAACGCCGTCGCTCGCGACCCTGCCGCTGTTCAATCCCGCGGACCCCTCGACCTACACCAAGGTCATCACCCGTACCATCCAGGACGCCGGGGTGGCGGCCGTACCGGCGGTAACGGGCGCCGGCGGGGCGGTCGTCACTCCGGCCAGACCGGCCGTGCCGCCCGCCGACCATGAGCTGAAGCAGTATTTCGTCAAGACCGCCGACGATCAGTGGAACGTCTATGTCACGGTCGACGGCCTCAGCCCGACCGATCCGGCTTCCCATACACCGTTGCAATGGTCCATGGTCAAGCGTCCCGACGGAACCCTGGTGTATACCGGCGGCAGCCAGCACATCAAGAAACTGTCCGACACCGAATTCAGCCTGACCCGCTGGGTGCCGGCACAGCAACAGGGTGGCGTGTGGAAACCCGGCCCTGCGGCCAGTGGCGGGCCGGTGTCGTTGCCGCTCAGCGACGGTGGCGTCAATGGGGTCGATGAGCGTGACCCGGTGATGGACAGGCCGGTGCCGCTGTTCCGGCCGGCGGACGCCGAGTCCTACAGCACCGTGTTTTCCAGCAAGATTTTCGATTCCCAGGGCAACGAACATGAGCTCAAACAGTATTTCGTCAAGGATGGGGTGAACAGTTGGCAGATGCACTTACTGATCAACGACCGCAATCCGATGGATGCGCAGCGCACCGAGCCATACACCGCCAGTTTTCTGTTCAATGCCGACGGAACGGTCAGCTCCATGGCCGGTGGATCTGGACTGGAACTGGACAACCAGACCCTGACCCTCAAGGGCTGGGTACCGTCGCGACTGGTCGATGCCGGCAAGAGCACTGCCCGCTGGATCACCAATGGCGCGGTGGCCAATCCGGAGGGTATCCGGATCGACATGAGTCGGCTTTCGCAGCACAACGCCGAGACCGCGCGCTCTTCGTTGCAGGTGGACGGTCATTCGCCAGGCTTGCTGTCCGGGATGAGCATCGATGCCAGCGGTACGATTCGGGCCAGTTTCAGCAATGGTCTGTACCGCAATATCGGCCAGGTGATGCTTGCCCAGTTCGCCAACGAGCAAGGGCTGCAGCCGCAAAGCGACAGCCGCTGGACTGAAACCATCGAGTCGGGCGCGGCTGTCTATGGCACGCCGGGTGCCGGCAGTCTGGGCTCGATCATCGAACAGTCGCTGGAAGGCTCCAACGTCAAGCTGACCGAGGAACTGATCGAACTGATCCAGGCGCAAACCGCGTACCAGGCCAACTCCAAGGTGATATCAACCGAAGGCACGCTGATGCAGACGATTATTCAGGCGACGTGAGTGCGTCGTCTGTGCCTGCCTCTTCGCCAGCAAGCTGGCTCCCACGGTTGCAGGACGCAGCCTGCTGCGAATGTAGCGCGCAGAGCACCTGCCTGTGGGAGCCCACTTGCTGGCGAGGGCTTACCTGGGGGCGACGCAAATATGTAGCGTTAAATCGAACAGTCGGACTTCACAAAGCTGCCATTCATTTTCACCCAGCCCGGCCCCGGGCTGGTCTGGGCGCAAACGATGCGGTCGTCGCCCTGCCATTTGTAGTAGCGCGCAGGCGCGGCGACGGCGCAGGTGATCAGAAGGCCGGCAAACAGTGCCAGAAGCCAGCGGTGCAAACCCATGAAAACATTCCTTCTACAGAGCGGCAAAGCCGGGCCGATAAATGCCGCAGCACGATACGCCAAGCAATAGCCTTGCCAGCCACCGGATGCAGTTTTTTTGGCGTTGAGTCGCCTCGCGCATGCGTCGAGCGGCAGTCCTCCGCCGCGCGGACTGTCGTCGCCCTGGGTTGCCGATCCCCAAGCCCCTGAAATCGCGGCCCCGCGCGCTGTTTGTATCAAGCCTGACAAGTTGGACCAATAATTGCTTAACCCCTTGCGAACAGCTACAGGCGGCAAGCGTCTGTCGGAGGAGGATTACTGTGGACAAGTTGCTTTACGTCGCCATGAGCGGTGCATCTGAAAACGCCCAGGCGCAGAAGGTTCATGCCAACAACCTGGCAAACGTCTCTACCAACGGCTTCATGCGAGATCTGCAGCAGGCCCGCTCGATGCCGGTGTTTGGCGAGGTCATGCCATCGCGTGCCTATGCCATGGGCGAGCGTCCGGGTACTGACTTCTCCGGCGGCGCCATGGTTCAGACCGGCCGTGAACTGGACATCGCCATCAAGGGCAATGGCTGGATCGCGGTGCAGACGGCCGATGGCGGCGAGGCTTATACCCGCAGTTCCGGCATGAATATCGACGCGTTGGGCGTATTGCGCGACGGCAGCGGTTTGCCGGTTATGGGCAATGGCGGTCCTATCGCCGTGCCGCCACAGCAGCAGATCGAGATCGGCGCCGACGGCACCATCAGTATCCGCTCTTCGGGCGAGAGCCCGCAGGTGATGGCCCAGGTCGACCGCATCAAGCTGGTCAACCCGGACCCGAACACCATGGAAAAAGGCCCCGATGGCCTGATCCACACCAAGAGCGGCCAGCCGGCTGCGGCCGACGCCAATGTGCAGGTCGAGTCCGGCTTTCTGCAGGCGAGCAACGTCAATGCCGTCGAGGAAATGACCTCGGTGCTGAACCTGGCTCGTCAGTTCGAACTGCACGTCAAGATGATGAAGACCGCCGAAGAAGACGACCAGGCCATGGCTCGCGTCTTGCAGATTGGCTAACCATTGATAGCTTGCGCCGACAAACCGGCGCTTGAGGAGAAAACACATGCTTCCTGCACTGTACGTTGCCAAGACTGGTCTGGCCGCTCAAGACACCAACCTGACCACCATTTCCAACAACCTGGCGAACGTGTCGACCACAGGTTTCAAGAGCGATCGCGCCGAGTTCCAGGACCTGCTCTACCAGATCAAGCGTCAGCCGGGCGCGCAGTCCACTCAGGACAGCGAGCTGCCATCGGGTCTGCAACTGGGTACCGGTGTGCGCATCGTCGGCACCCAGAAGAACTTCACCGCCGGCAGCCTGCAGACCACCAACAACCCGTTGGACCTGGCGGTGAACGGTCGTGGTTTCTTCCAGATCACTCAGCCTGACGGCACCGTGGCCTACAGCCGCGACGGTACGTTCCACCTCGACGCCAACGGCCAGATCGTGACCGCCAACGGCTACGCGCTGGAGCCGGCCATTGTCGTGCCGCAGAACGCCCAGACTTTCACCGTGGGCCAGGACGGTACAGTGTCGATCACGCTGCCGGGCGCTGCCGCCACGCCGCAGATCATCGGCAACATCCAGACTGCTGACTTCATCAACCCGGCCGGTCTGCAAGCCATCGGCGGCAACCTGTACCTGGAAACCGGCTCCAGCGGCGCGCCGCAGATCGGCACTCCGGGCCTCAACGGCCTGGGCCCGACTCTGCAGAACACCCTGGAAAACTCCAACGTCAGCACCGTTGAAGAACTGGTCAACATGATCACCACCCAGCGCGCCTACGAGATGAACTCCAAAGTGATCTCCACCGCTGACCAGATGCTGCAGAACCTGACTCAGAACCTGTAACGACCTGATCCATCTGCTCAATCCTGTGGGGCGCCGCAAGCGCCGGCTACACCGAGAGGTTTTTTGTGTAATGAAACGCCCAAGTATCCTGCGTTTTTCGGTATCGATCGTTTCCCTGTGTGGCGTTGCCATGCTGGCCGGTTGCGTGGCGCCTGCCGCGCGCCCCAACGATCCTTACTACGCTCCGGTATTGCCGCGCACGCCCATGTCGGCGGCCGCGAATAATGGCGCTATCTACCAGGCAGGTTTCGAGCAGAATCTTTACGGCGACCGCAAGGCGTTCCGGGTCGGCGACATCATCACCATCACCTTGTCCGAGCGCATGGCCGCCAGCAAGGCCGCCAGCTCCGCGCTGAGCAAGGACAGCAGCAACAGCATCGGCCTGACCTCGCTGTTCGGCTCGGGCCTGACCACCAACAACCCGATCGGCGGCAACGACCTGAGCCTCAATGCCGGTTACTCGGGCTCGCGTGAGAACTCCGGCGACGGCAAGGCCGCGCAAAGCAACAGCCTGACCGGCTCGGTCACCGTGACCGTGGCCGACGTGCTGCCCAACGGCATCCTGGCGGTGCGCGGCGAGAAATGGATGACGCTGAACACCGGTGACGAACTGGTGCGTATTGCTGGCCTGATTCGTGCAGATGACATTGCAACTGACAATACTGTGTCGTCCACCCGTATCGCCGATGCCCGCATCACCTATTCAGGGACCGGAGCATTCGCCGATACCAGCCAGCCTGGCTGGTTCGACCGGTTCTTCCTCAGCCCGTTGTTCCCTTTCTGATCGCGGGATAGACATGACCAAGCTCAAGCAACTGATAGCGGCCACCTTGTTGTTGACCGCAGCGTTCGGCGTCCACGCCGAGCGTCTGAAGGATATCGCCAGCATTTCCGGCGTCCGGGCCAACCAATTGATCGGCTACGGCCTGGTCGTGGGGCTTAACGGCACGGGTGACCAGACCACCCAGACGCCGTTCACCCTGCAGACCTTCAACAACATGCTGTCGCAGTTCGGTATCAAGGTGCCGGCCGGTTCCGGCACCGTGCAGCTCAAGAACGTGGCGGCGGTGGCGGTCTATGCCGACTTGCCGGCGTTCGCCAAGCCTGGTCAGACCGTCGACATCACTGTGTCCTCGATCGGTAACTCCAAGAGCCTGCGCGGCGGCAGCCTGCTGATGACCCCGCTCAAGGGTGTCGACGGCAACGTTTACGCCATCGCTCAGGGCAACCTGGTGGTCGGTGGTTTTGACGCTGAAGGCCGTGACGGCTCGAAGATCACCGTCAACGTTCCGTCGTCCGGACGGATTCCTGGCGGTGCGTCGGTAGAACGTGCGGTGCCGAGCGGCTTCAACCAGGGCAACACCCTGACCCTGAACCTGAACCGTTCCGATTTCACCACCGCCAAGCGCGTGGTGGACAAGATCAACGACATGCTTGGCCCTGGCGTCGCTCAAGCGCTGGATGGCGGTTCGGTGCGCGTCACCGCGCCCCTGGATCCGGGTCAGCGCGTCGATTACCTGTCGATCCTGGAAAACCTGGAAATCGATCCGGGGCAGACGGCGGCCAAGGTCATCATCAACTCGCGTACCGGCACCATCGTCATCGGCCAGAACGTCAAGGTGTCGCCTGCTGCGGTCACCCACGGCAGCCTGACCGTGACCATCACCGAAGACCCGATCGTCAGCCAGCCGGGCGCATTGTCCGGCGGCCAGACTGCTGTTGTGCCGCGCTCGCGGGTCAACGCCGAGCAGGAGCTGCACCCGATGTTCAAGTTCGGTCCCGGCACCACGCTTGACGAGATCGTGCGTGCGGTCAACCAGGTGGGCGCGGCTCCCGGTGACCTGATGGCGATTCTTGAAGCATTGAAACAGGCCGGTGCGTTGCAGGCCGACCTGATCGTTATCTGAGGACTTGAGCATGGATATGCCTAAGGGCGGAATTTCCACTGCGGCCGATTCGGGTGCCTACACCGATATCAACCGGCTGGCTGCGCTGAAGCACGGCGACAAGGACAGCAAGGAGAACCTCAAGAAGGTTGCCCAGGAGTTCGAGTCGCTGTTCGTCAGCCAGATGCTCAAGGCCATGCGTTCGGCCAACGAAGTGCTGGCCAAGGACAACCCGATGAATACTGCCGAAAGCCGGCAGTATCAGGATATGTATGACCAGCAGTTGGCGGTGACCCTGTCGACGCGCGGCAACGGTATCGGTTTGCAGGATGTGCTGATGCGTCAGCTCTCCAAGGACAAGGGCATCAATCATGCAGCGGCGGCCGAAGCTCCGGCGGCCACTGCCGATGCGGCTGCACCCAAGACCGGTCTGGCGAGCAGTGTCTATCAACGTCCGCTGTGGGCCACTCGTTCGGCTGCGGCCGATCAGGCTGCCGGTACGGCGGCGGTGGACGGGCGCAACGACATGGCGGCGCTCAACGCCCGGCGTCTGTCGTTGCCCAGCAAACTCACCGATCGTCTGCTGGCCGGCATCGTGCCGTCCGCCGCCACCCACGTCGCCAAGGCACCTGCGCTTGCCTCGCAGACAGCGGGCGCTACCGATGGCAATGGCGACTGGACAATGGACCCCAATCTGGCGCCTGCGCCGGAGCGTGTGCGCTCCATGGCCCAGCCGCCGCTCGCGCCTGCCAAGAAAGCCTTCGGCAATGCCGATCAGTTCGTGGCCACCATGTTGCCGCTGGCCAAGGAAGCCGCCGCGCGAATCGGCGTCGATCCGGTCATGCTGGTGGCCCAGGCTGCGCTGGAAACCGGCTGGGGCAAATCCATCATGCGTTCCCAGGACGGCAGCAGCAGCCACAACCTGTTCGGCATCAAGGCGATGGGCAGCTGGAAGGGTGCCGAAGCGCGCGCCATCACCAGTGAGTTCCGCGACGGCAAGATGGTCAAGGAGACGGCAGACTTCCGTTCCTACGACTCGTATGCCGACAGTTTCCATGACCTGGTCAGCCTGTTGCAGAACAACAATCGTTATAAAGAAGTGATCAATTCGGCCGATAAACCGGAACAGTTTGTAAAAGAGTTGCAGAAGGCCGGCTACGCCACTGACCCGGACTATGCCAGCAAGATCTCGCAGATCGCGAAACAGATGAAGAGTTACCAGACTTACGCCGCTGCTGCGGGCTCTTCCACGACTTTATAAGGTTTTAATCATGTCGCTGATTTCAATTGGGCTCTCGGGCATTACCGCCAGTAATGCCGCGATCAATACCATCGGTAACAACACGGCCAACGTGGATACCGCTGGATACTCGCGTCAGCAGGTAATGACCACGGCTTCGGCGCAGATCAATATCGGTTTGGGTGTCGGCTACATCGGCACCGGGACCACGCTGTCCGACGTGCGTCGGATCTACAACAGCTACCTTGACGCCCAATTGCAGTCCAGCACCGCGCTGAGTGCCGACGCCGCCGCTTATGCCGGCCAGGCGAGCAAGACCGATACGCTGCTGTCCGACAGCACCTCGGGCGTTGCCGCGCAACTGACCAAATTCTTCACCGACCTGCAGGCCATCGCGACCAACCCGACCCAGTCGGCCGAGCGCTCGACGTTCCTGACCCAGGCGTCGGCCCTGGCGGCGCGCTTCAATTCCGTGTCCGCCCAGTTGGCCTCGCAGAACGACAACGTCAATGCTCAGCTGACCACCTACACCGGGCAGGTCAACGAGCTGACCACCACCATCGCCAGCCTTAACAAGCAGATCACCCAGGCCTCGGCCGGCAATACGTCGCCCAACAGCCTGCTCGACTCGCGCAACGAAGCGGTGCGCAAGCTCAACGAGCTGGTCGGTGTGAAAGTGGTCGAGAACAATGGCAACTACGACATCTACACCGGCACCGGGCAGTCCCTGGTCAGCGGCGGTACGTCGTACAAGATGTCGGCGGCGCCAAGCGAAGCCGATCCGTTGCAATACAACGTGCAGATCACCTACGGCCAGACCCAGACCGACGTGACCACCGTGGTCACCGGCGGCGCCATCGGCGGTCTGCTGCGTTATCGTTCCGAAGTGCTGGTGCCGTCGACCAATGAGCTGAGCCGCGTGGCGATGGTCATGAATGACCAGATCAACACCCAGCTGAGCCAGGGCATCGACAGCAAGGGCAACTTCGGCACCGCGCTGTTCAACAACATCAACGGCGCCGAGCAGATTACCCAGCGCAGCGTCGGCAACTCGACCAACAGCGCCGGCTCCGGCAACCTGAACGTGACCATCAAGGACACCGGCAAGCTGGAGGCCAGCGATTACGAAGTCACGTTCAGCGACGCAGACAACTACACCGTGCGCCGCCTGCCCAATGGCGAAAGCATCGGTTCGGGCAAGCTGAGCGACAACCCGCCCAAGGAATTCGAAGGCTTCACCATGAGCCTCAACGGCTCGGCGGTGGCGGCCGGCGACAGCTTCAAGGTGACTCCGACGCGCAATGGCGCATCGGGCATGTCCGTGGCGTTGACCGATCCCAAGGATATCGCGGCTGCCGCGCCGTTGACCGCAGCGGCAGGCGCGAGCAACTCGGGCACCGGTGGTTTCACCCAGCCGGTCCTGACCACCCAGACTGACATCTACAACCCGACCAAAAAGCTCGACCTGCAGAACGCGCTCAAGGATTCGACGCCGATGCGTCTGGTCATGGGCGCCGCTACCAATGGCGTGCAGAGCTATCAGCTGCTCAACGCCCAGGGCGCCGCCGTTACCGACAAGGATGGCAACGCCATCACCGGTACGATCATCCAGGGCCAGAGCAACAGCCTGAAATTCAGCGTGGGCTACACCGATACCTCCACCACGCCGAGCAGTGCGACTGCCTTCGATTTCGAAATGAAGGTTTCCGGTACGCCGCTGGTCAATGACACGTTCTCGATCAGCCTGACCGGCGCGGGCTCTTCCGATAACCGCAACGCCACCGCAGCGGTTGCCTTGCAGACCGCCAAGACCGTGGGTGTGACCAACGGCGGGGTGGGCACCAGCCTGTCCGGCGCCTACGCCGACCTGACCTCGGCGGTCGGCACCCGTGCGGCCCAGGGCAAGAGCGACGTGACCGCCACCACCGCCGTCCTGACCCAGGCCAAGTCGGCTCGGGACTCGGTTTCCGGTGTGTCCCTGGACGAAGAAGCCGCCAACCTGATCAAGTATCAGCAGTACTACACCGCGTCGTCGCAGATCATCAAGGCGGCGCAGACCATTTTCAGCACGCTGATCAACAGCCTTTAAGGAGTCGTGAGCCATGCGTATTTCCACTACCCAGTTCTACGAAGCCTCGACCTCTAACTATCAGCGCAGCTATTCGAACATCCTCAAGACCAGCCAGGAAATCTCCAGCGGCGTGAAGCTCAACACCGCTGCGGATGATCCGGTCGGGGCTGCCCGTGTATTGCAACTGGCACAGCAGAATTCGATGCTGACCCAGTACGCCTCCAACATCGGCACCATCAACACCAACATCACCAACGCCGAAACGGCGTTGAGCAGCATCCGTGAATCGATGCAGGCCGCGCGCGAGCTGATCGTCAAGGTCAATAACGGTTCGTACACCGACAAGGACCGGGTGTCCACCGCCGACGAACTCAAGGCGCTGCAAAGCCAGATCCTGGGCCTGATGAACAGTCAGGATTCCAACGGCCAGTACATGTTCTCCGGCTCCAAGTCGTCGACACCGCCGTATTCGCTGAATGCCGACGGTACCTACAGCTACAACGGTGACCAGACCGCCCTGACACTGGCAGTGGGGGACGGCTTGTCCCTGGCCGCGAACGTCACCGGCTTCGAAGCCTTCGAGCAGGCGGTGAACACCACCCGCACCTCGTCGACGCTGACATCGCCTGCCACCGAAGACGGCAAGGTCAGCCTGTCCGGCGGTCTGGTGAAGTCCAGCAACACTTACAACGACAGCTACCAGAGCGGCGAGCCGTACTCGCTTACCTTCATCAGCGCCACCGAGTTCCGCATCACTGACGGCGCTACGCCGCCTAACGATGTGACCGTGGATGCGTCCAACGCCGGCAAGGTCAGCTACACCGGTTTTGATGACCAGACATTCACCTTCCGTGGCGTCGAACTCAAGCTCAACGTCAACCTGTCGGATGCCGAGAAGGCGACTGCCGCGGCTGCGAACACGGCGTTGACCGGTCGTTCCTATCAGCTGGCCTCGACGCCGGACAGCATCACCGTGGCGCGCAGCCCGGGCAACCCATCCGCCACCACCGTCAGCAGCGCTGCGGTAGGGACGTCGGCTGCGGACCTGACCGCCTACAACAACGTTTTCCCGACCACCGGCGCAGTGCTCAAGTACTCCAGCACTGATGGTTACCAGCTGTTCGCGTCGCCTTATGCGGCCGGCAATGCCCCGGTCGCCGCCGGTGTGGTGACCGGTTCGACGGTCAAGGCGGCGGGTGTGGAATTCACCATCGCCGGCGGTCCGCCTGCCGATGGTGACACCTTCCTGGTCCAGGGCGGCACGCACCAGACCGAGAACATTCTCAATACCCTGACCAACGTGATCAACGTACTGAACACCAAGACCGACGGTGATCTGGTCGCCACGCAGAAACTCAACTCGGCGCTGACCTCGGCGCTGGGCAACGTGACTAGCAGCCTGGAACAGGTCTCCACGGCAATCTCCGCCGGTGGTGCTCGTCAGGTTGCGGCTTCGGCGCAAAGCACGACCAACGATCTGCTCAAGGACAACAACACTCTGGAGCAGGATGGCTATGTCAAGGCCGATACCATCGAAGCCACTACCCGTCTGACCTTGCAGAAGACTATGCTGGAAGCGTCCCAAATGGTATTCACCCAGCTGTCCCGGTTGAATCTGTTCAGCCAGCTGTAAGCCTGACGCTCAGCGCAGGTCGTCTTTTCTTTAGCGGTGAGGGGAGCCGGTCGACTGGCTGGTTTCCCGCCGGCAGTGAGTCCGTACTGTGAATTCAGCTCCCCTTGTCAGCATCGTCATTCCCGCATTCAACCCTGCCTTCTTCCGCTCTGCGCTGCAGAGCGCGCTCGATCAAAGCTACGAGCCTTTGGAAATCATCGTCTGCGACGATTGCCGGAGTGGCGAAATCAAGGCCCTGTTCGACGAACTGGTGCCGGCCGGCAGTGACAAGGCGCGCTATGTGGCCAACCCTCAGCGCCTGGGCCTGCAGGGCAACGTGCTCAAGTGCGTGCAAGAGGCGCAGGGCGAGTTCGTCAAGATCCTGTGTGACGATGACCGGCTCTACGCACCCTGTGTCGCCATGCAGGCGGCAGCGCTGCAGCGCTATCCCGACGTCGGGCTGGTGGTCTCGCGCCGTCATCTGGTTGACGCCGACGACTGCGTACTGCCGCAGCGCATCGAGAACGTGGGCCTGGCCCCGTACGACGCGATCTACAAGGGCGAAGACATGCTCGGCGTCTTTGAAAAGACGCTGCGCAATTATCTGGGCGGCTTCAGTGGTGCGCTGCTGCGCAAGGCGGATCTGGACCAGTACCTGCCGGCGCTGACCCAGCCTGGGCAGGGTTTCGTCGCGGTTCTGGATTTTGCGCTGTTCATCTGCCTTATGCGGCGCAGCAACCTGATCGTGCTGTACGGCATCAACAACATCGAGCGCCTGCATCCGGCGCGCTTGAGCAGCCAGCCGGACATCGGCGGTCAGGCCCAGCAGGAATGGGACTGGCTGGAACAGATGATCAAGGCCCGCAGCGGTGAACAGGCGCCGGCATCAGGCTACGTTCGCTTTCTGCCGCTGCGCAAGGCCGGCGATCAGCCCCACGACTGGGATGAGGTGGGCATGTACAACCTCATGGCATCGCGCCAGGGGGTCATGCGCAATCGAGTCGGCACAGCGGTCGACAGCTATTCGCAGGTGTATGCCGAGTGGTTGCGGATACGCACCTTCAAGCCGCAGCAAAAGAAGCTGCTGGAACGCCGGATCGACAGCTGGCCGTCGCAGCCGCGCATCGTGCCGATCATCATCGATGAAACGGGCGACCCGAGCCTGCTGGATATCACCCTGCGCAGTATTGTCGCGCAAGACTACCCGGCCCATGCGGTGGTGGTGCTGACCCAGGCGCAGGAAATCGCCGATCCACAGGTATTGCGCTTCACGCTCCAGGACAACCGCGCCCGGCAGCTCAACGAAGTGCTGCCGCTGCTGGAGCCGGCCGACTGGATCTACCTGCTGCGTGCCGGCGACCGATTGGTGGCGCCGGCATTGCTGGTCCTGGCCGAGCGCGTTGCCCATCGCACCGGCCTGCTGTGTGTCTACAGCGATGAGGGCGCGCTGGACGATGAAGAATCCCGCGAGCCGGTGTTCAAACCCGATTTCAATCTCGACCTGATGCGCGGCTATCCCTATGTCGGGCGCGCATTGGCGTTCGAGCGCCGTCACCTGCTTCAGATCGGCGGTTTCGACGAGCAGCATCAGGAACTGGCGCCTCAGGATGTGATCTGGCGCCTGGTCGAAAGCGTCGGGCCGCAGACCATCGAGCACATCGCCGAAGTGCAGGTCGAATCGACCCTGGCCTATGCCCAGTGGCTATCCCTGCCGCAGGTGATGCAAGGCAGCGAGGCGCTGGTCGCGGCGCACCTGCAGCGGATCGGTGTGGAGCATGTGATCCATCACGACGAGCTGCCGCTGCTCAATCGCATCGAATACCTGCACCCGGTACAGCCGCTGGTCTCGATCATCATCAGCACTCACGACCAGACGGCCTCCGTGGAGCGTTGCCTGGACAGCCTGCTGAGCAACACCACTTACCCGTTCTATGAAGTGCTGATCGTCGACCGGGCCAGCGAAACCACGCAGGCCAGGGACTGGTTCGCGGCCATGGCGGGGCTGGGCGGTGACAAACTGCGGATTCTCAGCCTGAATCTGGCGGACAACGATGCGGCCGCCTACAACCTGGCGGCGCAGCACGCGCGCGGGGATTACCTGCTGTGGCTCAGCCCGTTCGCGCTGATCCACCAGCCCGACTGGCTGCAAGGCATGCTCAATCATGCCCAGCGCCCGGAAGTCGGTGTGACCGGACCGCGCATTCTCGATCCCCAGGGCCTGGTGCTGTCTGCCGGCATGGTGCTGGGCATGGATGGTGTCGCAGGACGCCCCGGTGTCGGCACCGACCCGTCTGCGCCTGGCTACCTGCATCGCCAGCAACTGGCGCAGAACTGGAGCGTCCTGAGCGACAGCTGCCTGATGGTCCGCAAGGACGTGTTCGAGGCCGTCGGCCCGCTGGACGAGCAAGATTTCAGCCTGGGCCTCAACGGCATGGACCTGTGCCTGCGCGCCGGACGCGCCGGCTTTCTGGTGGTGTGGACACCCCAGACCAGCCTGTTCCTGGCCGAGCCGGCCGCACCCCAGCGCGATGACGCCTGGCGCGAACGGCTGCAACTCGAACAACAGCGGTTCGCCCTCAAGTGGCTGCCCGAGATCGCCCAGGAGCGAGCCTACAACCCGAACCTGGGGCAGACCGAAGCCATGGCGTTTCGAATGGACCCGGGGCAGCTGCATGGCTGGAATCCATTCTGCACGCGCCACCTGCCTTCGATCCTGTGCATGGCCATCAACACTTCGGCGGTGGGGCACTATCGCGTCAGCCAGCCGTTGCTGGAACTCGAGGCCGCAGGCCGGGTAGTGGGGCGCATGACCTACGAAATGCCGACCATTGCCGAAGTCGAGCGTCAGTCGCCGGATGTGGTGGTGATCCAGGGCCGGTACAGCGAGCACAAGGTCAAGGACATCGCTCAGATCAAGACCTTCTCCAAGGCCATGCGCATTTTCGAGCTGGACGATTACATTGTCGATGTTCCGCTCAAGAACGAGCACCGGCGCAGCATGCCCGACAACATCGAACATGCGTTGCGCACCGGAATCGGTATGTGCGACCGAGTGGTGGTGTCCACTCATCCGCTGGCCGAAGCGCTGTCGAGCATGCACAGCGATATCCGCGTGGTGCCCAACATGCTGGCCCCCGAGCTGTGGAGCACCCTCAAGGGCCGCCGCCGGACCTCCGACAAACCGCGCATCGGTTGGGGCGGCGGAACCAGCCACCGTGGGGATCTGGAATTGATCGCCGATGTGGTTCGCGAACTGGCCGACGAGGTGGAGTGGGTGTTCTTCGGCATGTGTCCGGACCTGCTGCGCCCATATATCCACGAGTTCCATACGGCGGTCGGCCTGCAGCGCTACCCGGCCAAGCTGGCCAGTCTGAACCTGGACCTGGCCCTGGCGCCGCTGGAATTCCACATCTTCAACGACTGCAAGAGCAACCTGCGCCTGCTGGAATATGGGGCGTGTGGTTATCCGGTCATCTGCTCGGACACCAAGGCCTACGCCGGCCACCTGCCGGCCACCCGAATCAAGAGCAACAGCGCCGAGGAATGGCTGGAGGCGATCCGCATGCACTTGTCGGACCCGGCCGCCAGCTACCGGATGGGCGATGATTTGCGTGACACCGTGCTGCGCGATTTCATGCTGCGTGGCGAAAACCTGCAGTACTGGGCCAATGGCTGGTTGCCGGACTGATCCGCGAGCGCGATGGCACTCGAACGAGCCCGGCACCTGAGGCGCGGGCTGTATCTGGATATTAGGAAGAATCATGCAGAGCGATAGCGACAGTAAAGCTCCCCTGAACCAGCGCCTGACCCTGGTGCTGCTGGCCGACGAACAGACGGATTTCCTGCACCGTGCCCTGACGTTCTATGGCGACTCTGCGGCCGCGATCATCGTTCAGGATGCCAGCGAACAGGTCGATACCCAGGCCGCGGCCCGGCCCGGCGTCAGCTACCGGCATACGCCTGGGCTGTCCGGGGCCACGCTTGCCCGGCGCATGGGTGAAGCCGTGGGGCAGGTGAGCACGCCCTTCGTGGTGTTTGCCGATGTCAGCAGTTTCCTGCTGCCCGAAGCCGTGCACCAGGCCCTGGCGTTTCTTGAAAGCAACCCCGGCCATGGCGCGTGCCAGGGCTACAGCCTGAGCTATCGGGCGCATATGGATCGCGTCGACTACCTGCGCCTGGACCACCAGGTGCACGAGGACTTCGACAGCGAAGACCCGGCCCGACGCACAGCGCGCTTTCTGGAACAGAGCGTGCCGCTGTTCAATGCGGTGACCCGCACTTCGCTGTTGCAAGGCTGGCTGGGCGCATTGCCGCCGGATACCGACGAGGTCTGGCAGGAAATCGCATTGGCCTGCTACCTGCTCAATGCGTCGCGGGTGCGCATTCTGCCGACCGGCTACGGGCTGCACCTCGACCACGAGGGTCGGCAGTCGCGCCATAACCAGAACATGGAAGCGGCGGTATGTCACATCGATCCCAAGGCCCGTGGCGAGCGTGAACGTATCGCCGCCACCCTGGCCTCGGCGCTCGGTGGTCAGGCGCAGCCGATCCTCGACGCGTTCCAGGCCATGGCCGACAGCCTCAGACAACAGCCGTATCAGGGCGGCGGCGAGCTGTTCAGTTCGCAGTGGAGTGTCGCGTTCGAGCGGCCCGAAGTGAGCTTCGCGCCCCGTCAGTTCGTCGAGATGCCGTTTTACAACCGGGCATTCTTCGACGGCCTGGCGCGTATCGAATTTTTGATCCACGTGTTGCCCGCCGGTGCCCGGCAACTCGACGAGCTGGAGGCCGTGCTGCTCAAGCAGGTTGAACTGACCGGGCCGCACAGCCAGGTCGACGCCCGCACTCGGCGCAGCAGTCTGTGGCAGGCCTACGGCGCCTATGCGTTCAACGCGGGTATCGTCGAGCGCCTGGGCGAGGTATTGAGCCAGACGCCGGGCGACGAGGAAGAAGCCGAGCGTATCCTGGCCTGGAGCCAGTGCCTGGGTGCGGTGTCGCAGCGCGACAACGGTTCGTTGCTGGCGGACATGCCTTCGGGACGCTTGCTGGACTGGTTGGCGTCACGCCGGCCCACGCCTGACGAGTTGAAGAAGCTCAACGCTCGTTCCGGCAGCCAGGGCAGCGGCGCGCAGATCGGTATTCTGCTGCTGGACCTGCAGGCCGATGTGTTCAAGCTGCAGGCCACCTTCGACAGCCTGATCAGCAGTGACTACCGCGCGTTCAAGGTGATCGTGTTCACCACCGGCGAGCTGCCGGCGACCACCACGGTGCAGAACACGGTGCATTTCGTGAAAGTCACCGAAAGCAACTATGTCGACAAGATCAACCAGGTGCTCAAGCAGTCGCCCAGCGACTGGCTGATGCTGGCCCAGGCCGGTGAGCAGTTCACCGCCAGCGGGCTGTTGCTGGCCAGCGCCGAACTGGCCGATGCCTCCGAGTGCCGAGCGGTGGCGGTGGATGAAATTCAGCGCCGGGCCGATGGCCGACTCGAACACTTGCTGCGCCCAGGCTTCAACCTCGACCTGCTGCAATGTGTGCCGACGCTGATGGCGCGCCATTGGCTGGTTCGCCGTGAGTTGCTGGTGGAAGTCGGCGGCTACAGTCGCGAACTGCCGCAGGCGCTGGAATTCGACCTGCTGCTGCGCCTGATCGAGCAGGGCGGCGTGGGCGGTCTGGCGCACCTGAGCGAGCCGGTACTGATCTGTGACGCGCCCCTGCTGGCGGTCAACGAAGACGAGCAGAAAGCGCTGACCCGGCATCTGGCCAATCGCGGTTATCAGGCCGAGGTCGGTTCGCCGGCGCCTGGCCTGTACAAGATCGACTACCGCCATGAGCATCGGCCGGTTGTATCGGTCCTGATCAACAGCCAGGACAATCTGGCGGATTTGCAACGTTGCCTGCACAGTCTGTTGCAGCGCACCCGGTACCCGCGTTTCGAAGTGCTGATCGGCGACAACGCCAGCCGCAGTGCCGAGCTGTCGACATGGCTCGACGAGCAGGAGAAGCTTTCCAGCCGGGTGCGCGTATTCCGTGCCGACCAGGCGATCGGCGCGGCGGCGATGTATAACCAGTTGAGCCAGCAGGCCAAGGGTGAATACCTGATCGTGCTGGATGCCGAAAGCCAGATCGTCAACGTGGGCTGGATCGAGTCGCTGCTCAATCAGGCCCAGCGTCCGGAGGTCGGCGTGGTCGGCGTCAAGCTGGTGGATACCGAGGGTTCGGTGACTCAGGCCGGCCTGATCCTGGGCTTCGACGGCAGCGTGGGCTCGGCTTTCGTCGGTGAGTCCAAGCGCGCTCGCGGCTACATGCAGCGGCTGGTGGTCGAGCAGAACTATTCGGCAGTGTCGGGCGCCTGCCTGATGATCGGTAAGGAGCTGTTCGAGGCGGTGGGCGGCATGGATGATGGTGTGTTCGCCGAGAGCCTGGCGGATGTCGACCTGTGTCTGAAGGTGGCCCAGGCCGGTTACCTGACGGTGTGGACGCCCCATGTCCAGGTGGTGCATTCCGGCCGGGTGCAGGCGTCGGACAGCGTACGTCAGGCACTGGCCGACAAATGGTCCGCACCGTTCGAGCAGGATCAGGCGTACAACGAAAACCTTGATCTGCACGGCCGGGGCTTTACCCTGAACGCCTTCTGACCTTCCCTTGAACCGGCGCTCCGCTCCCGTTACAGGGCGGATCGCCGGATCCTCGCCTGGCGGCATGCCACCGTGCCGCTGCCTGCGCCTCGGGCTTTGCCTTTCCTGTGAAACACACAAAGCGCACCGGCAGGAGTGACCTGCAGGTCATAAAGTGCATCTTCACAGTATCGTTTTGCGGGAATCGACGTTCGTCCGGCTTGCCTGAACAGGCTCCAGCCCTTGAAAATGTCCGCAACTCAACTTCATTCGGTAGCGCCCTGATATTTCTGGGACGAACATTGACCTGTTTACTAATCGGGAAGCCATGATGATTGGCATAAAAAGCATAGCGAGTTACGTGCCCACCGACGGCGTGGATAACTACGCTCAGGGCGCCAAATTCGGCAAGGATGAAGAATTCATCTTTGGGAAAATTGGCTCCACGTTCCTGCCGCGCAAGCAAGACGCCCAGGAAACCTCCGATCTGTGTGTTGAAGCCGCCAATGTGCTGTTTGCCAACAACCCGCAACTCAAGCGCGAAGACATCGATGTCCTGATCGTCGTCACCCAGAACGGTGATGAAGAAGGCTTGCCGCACACCGCAGCCATCGTCCAGGACAAGCTCGGCCTGTCGACCAATGTCGCCGCGTTCGACATTTCGCTGGGCTGTTCGGGTTATGTCTACGGCATCTACGCGATCAAGGGCTTCATGGAAGCCACGGGCCTGAAGAATGGCTTGCTGATCACCGCCGATCCGTACTCCAAGATCGTCGACCCCGAAGACCGCAACACCACCATGCTGTTCGGCGACGCGGCCACCGCCACCTGGATGGGGCACGATGCTCCGTGGCAACTGGGCAAGGCCAAGTTCGGCACCGACGGCTCCGGCGCACCGCATTTGAAGGTCAGCAACGGTGTGTTCTTCATGAACGGCCGCCAGGTCTTCAACTTTGCGTTGCTCAAGGTGCCGGCGCACTTGCACGAGCTGCTCGACGACTCCGGCCTGACGCCTGACGACATCGACGCGTTCTGCATTCACCAGGGCAGCGCGGCCATCGTCGATGCCGTCGCGCGGCGCTTCGAGGACAAGCCTGAGAAGTTCGTCAAGGATATGGTCGAGACCGGCAACACGGTGTCGTCCAGTATTCCGTTGCTGATCGAGAAGCACGTGCTCGATTCCAGCTGGAACCGCGTCGCACTGAGCGGCTTCGGCGTAGGCTTGTCGTGGGGCTCGGCGATAATCTATCGCGCCTGAACGACCTCGACCCGCAGTAGCGAGCGGGTCCGCGAAGGCGTGCTGTCCGGCGATAGATAGGTTGTGATGTACCGGCCTCTTCGCGAGCAAGCTCGCTCCTGCGGTGTGGGGTGAGTGAATGGCCGTGGCAGCGGACTGTTCGCGAAGGCGTGCTGTCCGGCGATAGATAGGTTGTGGATGTACCGGCTCTTTCGCGAGCAAGCTCGCTCCTGCGGTGTGGGGTGAGCGAATGGACGTGGGAGCGGACTTGTCCGCGAAGGCGTGCTGTCCGGTGATAGATAAGTTGTAGATGTACCGGCCCTTTCGCGAGCAAGCTCGCTCCTGCGGAAGCGGTACACCGCACATCTCCTGCGTGCGAGCCCTTCGGCGCGCATCTTGCTGACGCCATTTTCTCGTTGTTTTCGTCCCAAACCCTTGTTTTACAAGGGGTGGCAGGCTGCCAGCAAAATTTTTCAAAAAAATACTCAAGCAACCCGCCACCACGACGATAACTATTACGAAGGTTCTCTAGGCACACCCGGCGCTTGCAGGGGCCGGAAGCCACGTAGTACCCAAACCAACGAGGAATTCATCATGGCTTTAACAGTAAACACCAACGTTGCATCCTTGAACGTTCAGAAGAACCTTGGCAAAGCATCTGACGCTCTGTCGACTTCGATGACCCGTCTGTCCTCCGGCCTGAAAATCAACAGCGCCAAAGACGACGCCGCCGGCCTGCAGATCGCTACCCGCATCACTTCGCAGATCCGTGGTCAGACCATGGCAATCAAGAACGCCAACGACGGTATCTCGATCGCTCAGACCGCTGAAGGCGCTCTGCAAGAGTCCACCAACATCCTGCAGCGTATGCGTGAACTGGCTGTTCAGTCCCGTAACGACAGCAACAGCGAAAGCGACCGTACCGCTCTGAACAAAGAATTCACTCAGATGAGTGAAGAGCTGACTCGTATCGCCAACAGCACCAACCTGAACGGCAAGAACCTGATCGACGGTTCCGCCAGCACCATGACTTTCCAGGTAGGTTCCAACACCGGTTCCGAGAACCAGATCACTCTGAGTCTGAGCGGCAACTTCGACGCTGACACTCTGGGCGTTGGTTCGGCGATCACCATCGGTGGTTCCGACAGCGCTGCTGCCGAGACTAACTTCTCTGCTGCAATGGACGCGATTGACTCGGCTCTGTCGACCATCAACGCCACTCGTGCTGACCTCGGTGCTGCACAAAACCGTCTGTCCAGCACCATCTCCAACCTGCAGAACATCAACGAAAACGCCAGTGCTGCACTGGGTCGCGTACAAGATACCGACTTCGCTGCTGAAACTGCACAGCTGACCAAGCAGCAGACCCTGCAACAGGCTTCCACCTCTGTTCTGGCTCAGGCTAACCAGCTGCCATCCGCTGTACTGAAACTGCTTCAGTAATATCGGAATGAGTTTGGCGGGGGAGTGCGGAATCGTGCTCTCTCGCTTTTTTACTTTCAGAGGTCATGGTCATGGATATGAGTGTAAAGCTGAACGTATCTTATCCGGCCGCTCAATCGGCCGCTCAATCGGCTACTCCAGCGACTTCGGAACAGCCTGTTGATAAGCCCGTCGCCGAGCGCCCCGTCGCTGCGCCGACTGAAAGTAATGGCTCAGGCTTGAAGAAAGAAGATGCTCAGGAAGAGGCAAAGGTGAAAGCCGCCGCCGAAGATATTCAGAAATTCTTCCATTCGGTCAAACGCAATCTTGAGTTTTCGATCGATGAAGCGTCGGGTAAGGTGATCGTCAAGGTCATTGCAAGTGACTCCGGTGAAATCGTCAGGCAGATTCCCAATGCGGAAATCCTGAAACTGGCGGAAAGCCTGAGCGATGCGAACAGCTTGTTGTTCCACGCGCGGGCCTGAACTGGCACGTATCTTGTTGCAGGTTCGATGATTCCTTGAAAGGGTCAAAAGACCGACGGCAGTCCTGAAAGGAGATGCATCATGGCAAGTCCAATTACGACCTCGACCGGTTTGGGGTCGGGCCTGGAAATCGGCACGATCGTCGAAGCGCTCGTTTCTGCAGAAAAAACACCCAAGCAAAACCAGATTACCAAGTCGACCACGGCCAACACGGCTTCGTTGTCGGCTGTCAGCCAGCTCAAAAGCGCGCTGGCCACGTTCAAGACCACGCTGGATACCCTCAACAGCACCACCACGCCCGCGTTTCTCGGCTTCGCTGCAACGTCGTCCAATGAGTCGGCGGTCAAGGCTACGGCTACCAACTCCGCGGTCAACGGTACCTATTCCATCAAGGTCGTCAACCTGGCAACCGCCTCGAAGGTGGCCACAGCCGCGATCGACACAGCAACGGCAAGTGCTATTCCGAGTGGTGAGCTGACCATCAGTCAAAATGGCATTAACCACAAGGTCACCATAGCCGACGGTTCCACCCTCCAGCAGGTGCGGGACAAGGTCAACTCCGATCTGCAAGGCAAAGGCATTACCGCCAACATCATCACTGACCAGAGCGGCTCGCGCCTGGTGTTCAGTTCCACGACCACCGGCGCAGGTAGCGATATCTCGGTCAAGGGCAGTGGCTCGATCGGCACCTTGCTGGATATCGATGGGACCACCCGGATGACCGCGGGCGATGCGACCTCGGCGGGGGCGATCAAGGACCTGGCGACCGATGCGACCATCGAAATCGATGGCCTGACCGTCACCAGCAAGTCGAACAAGATCGATAGCGCGATTTCCGGTCTGACCATGGAGCTGCTCCCGGCCGCAGTGAACACCACGTCCACTGTTACCGTAGCCACCAACACCGAGGGCTTGCAGAAGTCCCTGCAGTCCTTCGTCGATGCGTTCAACACGCTGGTGACACTGACCAAATCCCTGACTTCCGCTACCCAGCAGACGGACGGCACGTACAAGAACGCCGCCATGACGGGCGACTCGATGCCGCGCGCGCTCCTGGCGTCGATCCGTAACGAGATCGCGACCGCGACATCGACCAGTGGCTTGGGCAGCCTGTCGCAGCTGGGCATCATGACCAGCCAGACCGACGGCAAGCTGACGCTCAACAGCACCACGTTCACCACCGCGCTCAACGACAAGAAACTGGGCAGCCAGATTCAGACGTTGTTCACCGGTGACAATGGTCTGTTGGCCCGCGTCGGCAAGGCCATCGAACCCTACACCAAAAGCGATGGCGTCCTGGCGCAACGGACCACCAGCCTGAACAAAACCACTACGCGTCTTGCCGCGGACCAGGAAGCGCTGGATCGGCGGATTGAAACCCTGACGACCACGCTGACCAAGAAATACAACGCCATGGACCTGGTGGTGGCGCAGCTCAAGGCCACCGCATCGAGCGTGACCTCGATCTTCGAAGCCATGAACGCTCAGAAAAATGCTTCGTAATTGAAGCAGGTGCCAAGAACCCGACTCCGTGTCGGGTTTTTGCTTTGGGTCTAAAGTTTTTTGACTCCACGTCGATAGCGTGGGTATACGAATCTGGAGTGGCTACGAGGTCCCCTATGAATCCGATGTTAGCGTTGCGTCAGTATCAGAAGATTGGCTCCCAGGCCCAGACGTCCGAAGCCAGCCCCCACCGTCTGGTTCAGATGTTGATGGAAGGCGGCCTGGACCGCATTGCCCAGGCCAAGGGTGCCTTGGCGCGTGGTGACATCGCCAACAAAGGCGTATGCATCGGCAAGGCCATTGCCATCGTCGGCGGCCTGCGTGAAGGTCTGGACCTCGAAGACGCAACGCCTGCACTGCGCAACCAGGACAATCTTTATCACTACATGATGAAGCGCCTCGCCGAGGCCAATATCAAAAATGATCCTAAGATGCTCGACGAAGTTGCCGGTCTCTTGACTACGGTCAAGGAAGGCTGGGATGCGATTGGCGCGCTGCAATAGTTTGCTGTATTGAGGAGGTCACACCATGAGTGCTGCGCTCAAGCGTATCGAAGAAACCCGTGAAGCCCTGGTCGGAGCATTGGCCGAGCGCGACTGGGAGGCCATCGGCAAACTTGATCTGGCGTGCCGGGAATGCGTCGAGGCGGTCGTCAGCGAAGCGCCGGCGGACGAGCCGGGCCTGCGCAGCAATCTGGAAGAGCTGCTCGGGGTCTACAGACAACTCATTGACGTTGCGAGTGGCGAGCGTCAAGCCATTGTCGACGAAATGACTCAGTTGCAGAACGCAAAAAACGCATCTAAGGTTTATCATCTTTTTGGCTAGCTTTTATTTGTCGTTTTAATTATCTTTTGATTGTCCGACAAAATGTTCGTCATTAATTTGACTGTGTGCGTTTTTTTGACTTAACTAGTGTTGTTTACTATTTTCTGGCATTTCCAGCCTTACAGTGGCTGAAACGTCAAGCTGCCCCTACTAGCGGGCATTGAGTTGACTAGGGAAGTTGCTATTGCATGTGGCGTGAAATCAAGATTCTGCTAATCGATGACGATAGCCAGCGCCGCCGGGATCTGGCGGTCATCCTTAATTTTCTAGGCGAAGAGAATCTGTCCTGCTCAAGCCAGGACTGGCAGCAGGTTGTAGGTTCTCTGGCATCCACTCGCGACGTGCTCTGCGTGCTGGTGGGCGCTGTCAATGCGCCGGGCAGTCTGCAAGGGCTCCTTAAGACAGTGGCGGCATGGGATGAGTTCCTTCCCGTATTGCTGATGGGTGAAAATTCTTCCCTGGACATGCCCGAAGACCTGCGTCGCCGGGTGCTGTCCTCGCTGGAAATGCCGCCCAGCTACAGCAAGCTGCTCGACTCACTGCACCGTGCCCAGGTCTATCGCGAGATGTACGATCAGGCGCGTGAGCGCGGTCGTCATCGTGAACCGAACCTGTTTCGCAGCCTGGTCGGCACCAGCCGCGCCATCCAGCATGTGCGGCAGATGATGCAGCAGGTGGCCGACACCGACGCCAGCGTGTTGATCCTGGGTGAATCCGGGACCGGCAAGGAAGTGGTCGCCCGCAACCTTCATTACCATTCCAAGCGCCGCGACGCGCCGTTCGTGCCGGTCAACTGTGGCGCGATTCCGGCCGAGCTGCTGGAAAGCGAATTGTTCGGCCACGAGAAGGGCGCCTTTACCGGCGCCATCACCAGCCGTGCCGGACGATTCGAGCTGGCCAACGGCGGTACGTTGTTTTTGGATGAAATCGGCGACATGCCGTTGCCCATGCAGGTCAAGCTGTTGCGCGTGCTTCAGGAGCGTACGTTCGAGCGGGTCGGCAGCAACAAGACCCAAAGCATCGATGTACGCATCATCGCGGCCACGCACAAGAATCTCGAGAACATGATCGAGATCGGCAGCTTCCGCGAAGACCTGTACTACCGTCTCAACGTGTTCCCGATCGAAATGGCGCCGCTGCGCGAAAGGGTCGAGGATATTCCGCTGCTGATGAACGAACTGATCTCGCGCATGGAGCACGAGAAGCGCGGTTCGATCCGTTTCAACTCGGCGGCGATCATGTCGCTCTGCCGGCATGGCTGGCCGGGCAACGTTCGTGAGCTGGCCAATCTGGTCGAGCGCATGGCGATCATGCATCCCTACGGGGTGATCGGCGTCGCCGAGCTGCCGAAGAAGTTTCGCTACGTCGATGACGAAGACGAGCAGATGGTCGACAGCCTGCGCAGCGACCTCGAAGAGCGGGTTGCCATCAACGGCAACACGCCGAACTTCGCCACCGGCGCGGTGCTGCCGCCTGAAGGCCTGGACCTCAAGGACTACCTTGGCGGTCTGGAACAGGGGCTAATCCAGCAGGCGCTGGACGACGCCAATGGGATCGTGGCCAGGGCCGCGGAGCGACTGCGAATCCGGCGCACCACGCTGGTCGAGAAGATGCGCAAGTACGGCATGAGTCGCCGCGATGGCGATGATCAGGCAGATGATTGACGCCTTTTCTGACGGTCAAAAATTAAACCTCTGATTTATCAGAGGTTTTTTTTCGGCATGAGGATTGCAAAGTCTCTTTCAACACACCGTTTACTGACGGTTCGCCATGCGAGAGATGATCAATGTCCAATGCCGCCCAGTTGTCTTCAGACGTATTCAGCCCAGCGCCATCTTCCTTTGAGCTTGAAAGTCGCAACGGCCTTGAACAGGCGTTTTCGCTGTTCAACCAGA
Source organism: Pseudomonas sp. v388 (assembly GCF_003935425.1). Taxonomy (GTDB): domain Bacteria; phylum Pseudomonadota; class Gammaproteobacteria; order Pseudomonadales; family Pseudomonadaceae; genus Aquipseudomonas. Next base: position 332,130 of record NZ_RHQN01000004.1, on the reverse strand, counting down.
TGTCGTCCCAGTTGACCGATTCCTACGGACTGCTGGAAGCGCGGGTGGCCGAACTCAAGGGCGAACTGGCCCAGGCTGGTGTCGAACGCATGCAGGAACTGGCGGAAAAAGAGCGCCTGGCCAACCGTCTGCAGAACCTGCTGGATCTATTGCCCGGCGGCGTCATCGTGATCGACGGCATGGGCGTGGTACGCGAGGCGAACCCGGCGGCCATCGATCTGCTGGGCCAACCGTTGCTCGGCATGTTGTGGCGCCACGTCATCAGCCGTTGCTTCGCACCCCGCAAGGACGACGGCCACGAAGTCTCGCTCAAGGACGGTCGTCGGTTGTCCATCGCCACCCGTTCCCTGGACGCCGAGCCAGGCCAGCTGGTGTTGCTCAACGACCTGACTGAAACCCGTCGCCTGCAGGAGCAGTTGGCGCGCCATGAGCGCCTGTCTTCTCTGGGCCGGATGGTCGCGTCCCTGGCGCATCAGATTCGCACGCCGCTGTCGGCGGCGATGATCTACGCCAGCCATTTGACCGAACAGGCACTGCCGGTGGAAACCCAGCAACGCTTTGCCGGACGTCTCAAGGAACGCTTGCACGAGCTGGAACATCAGGTGCGCGACATGCTGGTATTCGCTCGCGGCGAGCTGCCGCTGACCGACCGCGTCAGTGCAGGTGCATTGTTCCAGGCCTTGCAGCAATCGGCGCAGACCCATCTGCAGGATGTCGCGGTGCGTTGGCAATGCGACAGCGTCGACGGCGAAGTGCTGTGCAACCGGGACACGCTGATCGGCGCGTTGCTGAACCTGGTCGAAAACGCCGTGCAGGCCAGCGCCGGTCGTACCCGATTGAAGATTCACGCGTACCGGCGCGGCGATGAGTTGCGCCTGTGCATCAGCGACAACGGCAGCGGTATGGACCAGGCTGCGCTGGCGCGTATCGGCGAACCCTTCTTCACCACCAAGACCACCGGCACCGGGCTGGGCCTGGCGGTGGTCAGCGCCGTGAGCCGCGCCCATCAGGGCCGCGTGCATTACCGCTCGCGGGTCGGCCGGGGCACCTGTGCGACGGTCAGCCTGCCGTTGATTCCCGCTGCCACTTCAGTGAGTAACCACTGATGTCGATCAAGGTGCTGCTGGTCGAAGACGACCGCTCTCTGCGCGAGGCGCTGGGCGAAACCCTGGAGCTGGCCGGTCATGGTTTCCACGCGGTGGGGTGTGCCGAAGAAGCATTGCTCGCGGCCGAACGCGAGCCGTTCAGCCTGGTGGTCAGCGATGTGAACATGCCGGGCATGGACGGCCATCAGTTATTGGCGCTGTTGCGCAGCCGCTTCCCGCAGCTGCCGGTGCTGTTGATGACCGCCCACGGCGCGGTCGAGCGGGCAGTGGATGCGATGCGTCAGGGTGCGGCGGATTATCTGGTCAAACCCTTCGAGCCCAGTGCCTTGCTGGCCCTGGTCGCCCGCCATGCCCTCGGGCGCCTCGGGCCGGTTGAAAGCGACGGGCCGATTGCCGTCGAGCCGGCCAGCCTGCAATTGCTGAACCTGGCCAGTCGCGTGGCTCAGAGCGATTCCACCGTGCTGATTTCCGGGGAGTCGGGCACCGGTAAAGAAGTTCTGGCGCGCTACATTCATCAAAAATCGCCACGTGCCGATAAGCCTTTCATAGCGATCAACTGCGCGGCGATTCCGGACAACATGCTGGAAGCCACGCTGTTCGGCCATGAAAAAGGCTCGTTCACAGGCGCCATCGCGGCCCAGGCGGGCAAATTCGAACAGGCGGACGGCGGGACCATCCTGCTGGACGAGATTTCCGAAATGCCCATGGGCTTGCAGGCCAAGTTGTTGCGGGTCCTGCAGGAGCGGGAAGTGGAGCGAGTCGGCGCGCGTCGGCCGATCAGCCTGGATATTCGTGTGCTGGCGACCACCAACCGTGATCTGGCAGGAGAAGTGGCGGCGGGGCGTTTTCGTGAGGATCTGTACTATCGGCTGTCGGTATTTCCGCTGGCATGGCAGGCGTTGCGTCAAAGGACTGCCGATATCCTGCCGCTTGCCGAGCGGCTGTTGGCCAAGCACGTCAAAAAAATGAAGCACGCGCCAGTCCGTCTGTCGGCGCAGGCTCAGGCCTGTCTGGTGGGCTACTCGTGGCCAGGTAACGTGCGCGAACTGGATAACGCCGTGCAGCGGGCGCTGATCCTGCAGCAGGGCGGGGTGATCGAGGCCGAGGATTTCTGCCTGGCCGGCCCCATCGGCGGCATGCCCGCGGCGGTGGCGCCGAGCGTGCCTGCGTTGGTCGTAGCCGAGCCGGCAGTACCGGGCGCGGTGGCCGAATCCGCCGGCGCATTGGGCGATGACCTGCGCCGTCGCGAGTTTCAAATGATCATCGACACCCTGCGCAGCGAGCGCGGGCGTCGCAAGGAGGCCGCCGAGCGCCTGGGCATCAGCCCACGGACCTTGCGGTACAAGCTGGCCCAGATGCGCGACGCCGGAATGGACGTCGAGGGCTATTTATTTGCCACCTGAGCGGCCTGAATCGATGGGCGGTCCGGTTTTGTTTGTTCAGCTGTATTACAAGTGAGGCATCGCGTCGCAGGGTCGGCGCGCTGCCCGCACCTTTGATTGCCTGGCCTGCAGGCACTGATTTAGCGGCAAGGATGCAACCTGACGTCACCTGCGGCAAAAGCTTGCCGCATAGCTGGCACTCTTGTTGCTATGTCTTGTGTATCCGCTGAATCAGTGTCAAAAATTTGCGGGCCTTACGAGAGAAAATGTCCATGAGCCAAGGTGTTGAATTTAATCGCTTGATGTTGGATATGCGGGCCATGCAGATGGATGCCATGGCTGCGCCCAAGCCCGCCTCCGGTCCTGCGGAAGTCGGCGCCAGCAGTTTTGCCGATCTTCTGGGTCAGGCCGTCAACAAGGTGGCTGACACCCAGCAGGCGTCCAGCCAGTTGGCCGGTGCCTTCGAGATGGGCAAAAGCGGCGTGGATCTGACCGACGTCATGATCTCGTCGCAGAAAGCCAGCGTCTCGTTTCAAGCCTTGACCCAGGTTCGCAACAAACTGGTCCAGGCTTATCAAGACATCATGCAGATGCCGGTTTAAAGGACGTACTGAGTCATGGCCGAAGCTACAGCCGATCCGGTTCCTGCACGCGCGGGCACTCCCGACAAAAAACCATTGTTTGGTCTGGCGTTTCTGGAAAACCTTTCCGAAATGACCATGCTGCGTCAGGTTGGCCTCATGGTCGGTCTGGCCGCCAGCGTGGCCATCGGCTTTGCCGTGGTCCTTTGGTCGCAACAGCCCGATTACCGGCCGCTGTACGGCAGCCTTGCGGGTATGGACAGCAAGCAGATCATGGACACCCTGACTGCCGCGAACATTTCCTACAACGTCGAACCCAACTCCGGCGCGCTGCTGGTAAAGGCCGACGACGTGCAACGTGCGCGCATCCAGCTGGCCCAGGCTGGCGTGGTGCAGAACGATGCCAACATCGGTTTTGAAATCCTCGACAAGGATCAGGGTCTGGGTACCAGCCAGTTCATGGAAGCCACGCGCTACCGCCGTGGTCTGGAAGGCGAACTGGCGCGTACCATTTCCTCCTTGAACAACGTCAAGGCGGCCCGCGTGCACCTGGCGATTCCAAAGAGTTCGGTGTTCGTTCGTGACGACCGCAAGCCCAGCGCTTCGGTATTGGTGGAACTGTATGCCGGTCGTTCGCTGGAGCCGAGCCAGGTGATCGCGATCACCAACCTGGTGGCCACCAGCGTGCCTGAGCTGAGCAAATCGCAGATCACTGTCGTCGACCAGAAGGGCAACCTGCTGTCGGACCTGGGTGAGAACTCTGAGCTGACCATGGCCGGCAAGCAGTTCGATTACAGCCGCCGCATGGAAGGCATGCTGACCCAGCGTGTGCAGAACATCCTGCAACCCATTCTCGGCACCGACCGCTACAAGGCCGAAGTCTCGGCGGTGGTGGACTTCAGTGCCGTCGAGTCGACCGCCGAAAGCTTCAACCCTGACCAGCCTGCCTTGCGCAGCGAGCAATCGGTCAACGAACAACGCTCCAGCAGTCTTGGCCCGCAAGGTGTTCCAGGCGCCCTGAGCAATCAGCCGCCCGGTCCTGCGACTGCGCCGCAAACCACCGGCGGTGCCGCCGGTGCGGCTGCGGCTGCCATCGCGCCTGGCCAGCCGCTGCTCGATGCCAATGGTCAGCAGATCATGGACCCGGCCACCGGCCAACCGGCCCTGGCGCCGTACCCGGCCGACAAGCGGGTGCAGTCGACCAAGAACTTCGAGCTGGACCGTTCCATCAGCCACACCAAACAACAGCAAGGCCGTCTGACCCGTCTGTCGGTCGCGGTGGTGGTCGACGACATGGTGAAAACCGATGCGGCCACCGGCGACGTGACCCGTGCGCCGTGGAGCGCTACCGATCTGGCTCGCTTCACGCGGCTGGTTCAGGATGCCGTCGGTTTCGACGCCAGCCGTGGCGACAGCGTCAGCGTGATCAACGTGCCGTTCTCCAGCGAACGCGCCGAAACGCTGCCCGAGATTCCGTTCTACTCGCAGCCCTGGTTCTGGGACATCGTCAAGCAGGCCGTGGGTGTGATCTTCATCCTGATTCTGGTGTTCGGTGTACTGCGTCCGGTGTTGAACAACATCACCAGCGGCAAGAGCAAGGAACTGGCCGGTTTCGGTGACGACGGTCTGGGCGGCATGGGTGGCATGGGTGGCGGCATGGACGGTGAACTGTCCAACGACCGCGTCAGCCTGGGCGGCCCGCAAAGCATCCTGCTGCCTAGCCCGACCGAGGGTTATGACGCACAGTTGAACGCAATCAAGAGCTTGGTGGCCGAAGACCCGGGTCGTGTGGCCCAGGTTGTAAAAGAGTGGATTAACACTGATGAATGATCGAGCCGTCGTAGCCAAACTGACCAAGGTCGAAAAGGCAGCGGTCCTGCTGCTGTCGCTGGGTGAAACCGACGCAGCCCAGGTGCTGCGGCACATGGGCCCCAAGGAAGTCCAGAAAGTGGGCGTGGCCATGGCTCAGATGCGCAATGTGCATCGTGAGCAGGTTGAAGAAGTCATGAGCGAGTTCGTCGACATCGTCGGCGACCAGACCAGCCTTGGCGTCGGATCCGATGGCTACATCCGCAAGATGCTTACCCAGGCACTGGGCGAAGACAAGGCCAACGGCCTGATCGACCGCATCCTGCTGGGTGGCAACACCAGCGGCCTGGACAGCCTCAAGTGGATGGAGCCGCGCGCCGTGGCGGACGTGATCCGTTTCGAGCACCCGCAGATCCAGGCCATCGTGGTGGCTTATCTGGACGCGGACCAGGCCGGTGAAGTGTTGGGCCATTTCGACCACAAGGTGCGTCTGGATATCATCCTGCGCGTCTCGTCGCTCAACACCGTGCAGCCGGCGGCCCTCAAGGAACTGAACCAGATTCTCGAGAAGCAGTTCTCCGGTAACGCCAACACCTCGCGTACCACCCTGGGTGGTATCAAGCGTGCGGCGGATATCATGAACTTCCTCGACAGCTCCATCGAAGGCGCGCTCATGGATTCGATCCGCGAGGTCGACGAAGACCTGTCGACGCAGATCGAAGACCTCATGTTCGTCTTCAACAACCTCTCCGACGTGGACGACCGCGGCATCCAGGCGCTGTTGCGCGAAGTGTCTTCGGACGTGCTGGTGCTGGCGCTCAAGGGGTCGGACGAGGCGATCAAGGAAAAGATTTTCAAGAACATGTCCAAGCGTGCCGCCGAACTGTTGCGCGACGACCTGGAAGCCAAGGGTCCGGTGCGTGTCAGCGACGTGGAAACCGCACAGAAAGAAATCCTCACCATTGCGCGTCGTATGGCCGAGGCCGGCGAGATCGTGCTCGGTGGCAAAGGTGGCGAGGAAATGATCTAAGGATTGGCCCGACTGATGTCCAGCTCCAGCAAAGAACCGCAAAGCGACCTGATAAGGTCCGAAGACATCCGTGGGTTCGACACCTGGGCGCTGCCCAGTTTCGATCCGCAGCGCGAGCCTGAACCGGAGCCTGAACCGGAGCCGGTGGACGAGCCGGCCGAAATGGAAGAAGTTCCGCTGGAGGAGGTCCAGCCGCTGACCCTGGAGGAGCTGGAAAGCATCCGCCAGGAAGCCTGGAACGAGGGCTTTGCCACCGGTGAGAAGGAAGGTTTCCACAGCACTCAGCTCAAGGTCCGCCAGGAAGCGGAAGTTGCGCTGGCGGCCAAGGTCGCCAGCCTGGAGCAACTGATGCAGCACCTGCTGGACCCGATTGCCAGGCAGGACACCCAGATCGAGAAGATGGTGGTTCATCTGGTCGAGCACATCGCTCGCCAAGTGATCCAGCGCGAGCTGCAGACCGATTCGGCCCAGATCGCCACGGTGCTGCGCGATGCGCTCAAGCTGCTGCCGATGGGTGCCAACAACCTGCGTATCTTCATCAATCCTCAGGATTTCGTGCTGGTCAAGGCCATGCGCGAGCGTTACGAGGAAAACTGGAAGATCGTCGAGGACGACGAACTGCTGCCGGGCGGCTGCCGGATCGAAACCGAACACAGCCGCATCGACGCCAGCGTCGAGACGCGCCTGTCGCTGGCCATCGCCAAAATGTACGACCAGATGCACGATCAACTCGTGCATCCGGCGGCGCCTGACGTGAGCGTGGAGATCGACGGTGGCTCGGCAGCCGCCGAGGCCGCGCCGGTAACGAAAACCGCTTTGGATGATCCCGATGCGCCTTGATCGCACCAGTCTGGCCAAGCGCCTGGGCACTTACGCCGAATCCATTCGACTGCCCGCGCAGCCGGTAGTGGAAGGCCGCCTGCTGCGCATGGTCGGCCTGACCCTCGAAGCCGAGGGGCTGCGCGCCGCCATGGGCAGCCGTTGTGTGGTGATCAACGACGACAGCCACCATCCGGTGGAAGTCGAGGCTGAGGTCATGGGCTTTTCCGGCGGCAAGGTGTTCCTGATGCCGGTCGGCAGCGTGGCCGGCATCGCGCCGGGCGCCCGGGTCGTGCCGTTGGCCGACACCGGCCGCTTGCCCATGGGCATGAGCATGCTCGGCCGGGTGCTCGACGGCGCCGGTCGCCCGTTGGACGGTCGTCCGCCGATCAAGGCCGATGACTGGGTGCCCATGGATGGCCCGACCATCAACCCCCTCAAGCGTGACCCCATCAGCCAGCCGCTGGATGTGGGGATTCGCTGCATCAACGGTCTGTTGACGGTCGGTCGCGGCCAGCGCCTGGGCCTGTTCGCCGGTACCGGCGTGGGCAAGAGTGTGCTGCTGGGCATGATGACCCGCTTCACCGAAGCGGACATCATCGTGGTCGGCCTGATCGGCGAGCGGGGTCGCGAGGTGAAGGAATTCATCGAGCACATCCTCGGCGAGGAAGGGATCAAGCGAGCAGTGGTGGTGGCGTCGCCTGCGGATGACGCGCCCTTGATGCGTCTGCGGGCCGCCATGTACTGCACGCGCATCGCCGAATATTTTCGCGACCAGGGCAAGAACGTTTTGCTGCTGATGGATTCGCTGACCCGTTTCGCCCAGGCCCAGCGGGAAATCGCCCTGGCCATCGGCGAGCCGCCCGCCACCAAAGGCTATCCGCCATCCGTGTTCGCTCGCCTGCCCAAGCTGGTGGAGCGCGCCGGCAATGCCGAGGCCGGCGGCGGTTCGATCACCGCGTTCTACACCGTGTTGTCCGAAGGCGACGACCAGCAGGACCCGATTGCCGACTCGGCGCGGGGCGTGCTCGACGGACACATCGTGCTGTCCCGGCGACTGGCCGAGGAGGGGCATTACCCGGCCATCGACATCGAAGCGTCGATCAGTCGGGTCATGCCGGCGGTGGTCACGCCTGAGCACATGGCCCGCGCCCAGCATTTCAAGCAATTGTGGTCCCGCTATCAGCAGACCCGCGACCTGATCAGTGTCGGCGCCTACGTGGCCGGTGGCGATCGGGAAACCGACATGGCCATTGCGCTGCAACCGGTGCTGGTGCGCTACCAGCGCCAGGGGCTGCGCGACAACGAGAGCATGCAGGCCAGCGGCGAGCAGTTGGCGGCCGTGTTCAGTCCGGCCCCCGGCGGCTGATAAACCATGGCTCAAAGTCGAGCGGCGCGTCTGGCGCCGGTGGTCGAAATGGCCGAGGCGGCCGAGCGCAGTGCGGCGCAGCGTCTCGGGTATTTCCAGGGGCAGGTCAACCTGGCCCTCAACAAGCTCCAGGAGCTGGACCAGTTTCGCCACGATTACCAGCAACAGTGGCTTTCCAAAGGCAGCACCGGCGTTTCCGGGCAATGGATGATGGGCTATCAACGCTTCCTCAGTCAGCTCGATACTGCCGTTGCGCAACAGAACAAAAGCCTGGAGTGGCACAAGTCCAATCTGGAAACGGCCCGTACCGCCTGGCAACAGTGTTACGCACGGGTTGAAGGGCTGCGCAAGCTGGTCCAGCGCTACATCGACGAAGCCCGTCGTCTCGAAGACAAGCGTGAACAGAAGCTGCTGGACGAACTGTCCCAGCGTCTGCCGCGCCACGAGCCGGACTGATCGACAATCACATCGCCGAATTCGCAAACACCCTCTAAACTCCGGGTGTCTCGGTGATGGAACATTCAGGGATTTCTATGACAGTCACTTCCGAGCTTTCCTCTGATCGTCAGCAGTTGACGATTTTCATCGAGGGCCGATTCGATTTCGGCGCCCACCAGGATTTCCGCGCCGCCTATCAGGACCGGCCGGGAAACCTCAACTATGTCGTCGATCTGCGCGGCACCCAGTACCTCGACAGCTCGGCGCTGGGCATGCTGCTGTTGCTGCGCGACCATGCCGGTGGTGATTCGGCCCGTGTCCGATTGATCAACTGCACACCCGACGTCATCAAGATCCTGACCATTTCCAATTTTTCGAAGCTGTTCCAATTGGGCTGAGCCTTTGCAAAACCTCATCAAAGGCTTGTGCATCCTGATTGCCGAAGACAGCCCAAGCGACCGGTTGCTGCTGTCGACCATCATCGGCCGCCAGGGCCACCGCGTCCTGAGTGCCGCCACCGGCATCGAGGCAGTGGCGATTTTCGAGGCCGAGCGTCCGCAATTGATCCTGATGGACGCCATGATGCCGATCATGGACGGCTTCGAAGCCGCGCGGCGAATCAAGAAGCTGGCCGGCGAGGCGTTGGTGCCGATCATTTTCCTCACCTCGCTTACCGAGGGCGAGGCGTTGGCCTACTGCCTGGAAGCGGGCGGCGATGACTTCATCTCCAAACCCTACAACCCGGTGGTGCTGGCGGCCAAAATCAATGCGATGAACCGCCTGCGGCTGTTGAACGAGACGGTGCTGCAGCAGCGCGATCAGATCGCCCGCCACCACGAGTACCTGCTGCACGAGCAGCAGGTTGCCAAGGCGGTATTCGATCAGGTCGCACATTCGGGTTGCCTGAACGCGTCAAATATCCGTTACCTGCAATCTCCCTACGCGTTGTTCAATGGCGATCTTATGCTGGCCGCCTATACCCCGGCCGGACAGATGCACGTATTGCTCGGCGACTTCACCGGCCATGGCCTGCCGGCGGCGGTAGGCGCCATGCCCCTGGCGGAAGTGTTCTACGGCATGACCGCCAAGGGCCACGGGATGGCGCAGATCCTGCGCGAGATGAATGCCAAGCTCAAACGCATCCTGCCGGTGGATATGTTCTGCTGTGCGACCTTGCTGTGCGTCAATGTCGCCCAGCAGCAGGTCGAGGTATGGAGCGGCGGACTGCCGGAAGGCTATCTGCTGCGCGGTCACGGCGGCGAGTTCACGCCGCTGGCGTCCAGGCACCTGCCGCTTGGGGTGCTCAGTGTCGAAGCCTTCGATACCCGCACCGAGGTTCATCCTTTGGCGCCCGGCGACCGGATCTTTCTGTTGTCCGACGGCGTACTGGACACCAGCAACAGTCGCGACGAGATGTTCGGCGTCCAGCGCCTGCACCAGGTGCTGGCCGCCAATCGCCAGCCTGAATGGCTGATTCAGGAAATTCTTCAGGCTTTGAATGACTTCGGTGGCAAGGCCCGGGATGACGTCAGCATGCTGGAGATCACTGCCGACGAAGCCGCGATGCCGGTGCCGCCGCCGTTGATCTATTCCGACAGCGGCGCGTCCAGCCCACTGGACTGGTCTGCCAGCTTCGAATTTCGTGCCTCGACGCTCAAGCGTTTCAATCCACTGCCGTATGTCGTGCAGTTGCTGCTTGAAGTACACGGCCTGCGCGCGCAGACCAGCGCCTTGCATAGCGTGCTGACCGAGCTGTACAGCAATGCCCTGGAACACGGGGTGCTGGCGCTCGATTCAGCGCTCAAACATGATGCCGCCGGATTTGCCAGCTACTATGAGCAACGAGCTGCACGCCTGGCGACGCTGGACAGCGGCTTCATCCGCCTGCATGTCGGCGTCCAGCCCACGGCGCAGGGCGGCCGGCTGACGATCAGCATCGAAGACAGCGGCCAGGGTTTCGATGCGCGCAAGGTCCTGGATACACCGCCCGCGCTCGACAGCCTGTACGGGCGAGGCATCAGGCTGGTTTGCGAGCTGGGCCAGCAGGCGCGCTGGACCACCGACGGCAGGACCGCCAGCGTGGAGTTTTCATGGAACGGGGTGGCATAATCGGCCCGGAATCTTGGTCAAGGAGCGAACAAGTGTCGAGTCATCTGGATAGCAGTGTTTTGATTACCTTGCAGGACGTCATGGAAGAGGAATATCCGACGCTGCTTGACGTATTCCTCAAGGATTCCGAGCAGCGTGTGGCGCAGTTGCGCCAGTGCCTGAACGGCCCCGCGCCCGATCTCCAGGCGCTCAGCCTGGACGCCCACAGTTTCAAAGGCAGCAGCGGCAACATGGGCGCGCTGCAGCTCTCCGACTTATGCCGACAGCTTGAAGAACAGGCGCGCCGCGGTCAGCGCGAAGGCCTGGAGTTGCTTGTCGATCAGATCAGCAGCGAATATTTGACGGTGCGCCGGCTGTTCGACGCCGAGCGCCAGTTATTCAGCGAACAGTCCTGACGTTTTCAGGAGTCAATGCCGGCCCTCTCGCCAGCAGGCGGCGATCCGTCTTGCTGGCGAAGACTGAACTGAACGTTGGCCCGCATCTTGCTGGTATCCAGGCAATCAGCTGCTCATGCGGAGTTTCACATGGCCCTTGCCACCAACGTCCTTCTTCAGGCCAATACCACTGCGGCGTCCAAGTCCAGTGCGGCCAATAATCCGATCAAGTCAGCCGACACCAGCAAGGACGGCGCTTCCAGCTTCTCGAACGTCTATGAGAAACAGGCCAGGGACAAGGTTGCCACCCATAACGACGCGCCTGTCAAACCCGCGCGGGACAAGGCCGCGCCGGAGAAAGACAAGCCGGTGGCCGGCAAGGACAAGACCGACAACGACCCGTCGGCTGCCGGTCCCGAGTCGACCGTTGCCGATAGCGGCAAGGGCTTGCCTGCCGAGTCAGCCGGTTCCGCCACCGATCAGCAGGCTGGCGAAGATCAGACTGGCGCTGACGGCAGCGTTGACCCGGCGCTGCTCGGTGCACTGAACGCCGACGGCCTTGACCCCGCGTTGCAGGCTCTGGCGGCCCAGGCCGCACCGGCGGTACCGGCTGCCGCCGCTGCCCAGGCCGACGACAATCCGGCCCTTGCGCTGCTGGCGACCACGCCCGCCACCGCCGTGGCCGAAGAAGCGTTCGACCCCGATGCCGACCCGCTCAAGGATCTGCCTGCCGTGCAGCTGGCTCTGGAAAGTGCCAACGCCAAGACGCATTTCACCCCCCACAATAATCAGCCCGCCAACAATGTGCCGGTCGATCCCGAAGCCGATCCCGGTCAGAACCTCGCCAATAACCTGGCGGCCCTGACCCAGCAGCAGGCATCCGATGAAAGCAGCACTGAAAGCAGTGACAAGTCGTTCTCCGGTCTGCTCGGTGAGGGTCTCAAGGATGTGAGCAGCGCGGCGGGCGATACCCGTGTGGACAACTTCGCCGAGCGTCTGGCGGCGTTGAGTCAGGCGGCGCAGCCGGCCAGGACCGCAACACCGACGGCGCCACTGTTGAGTCAGCCTTTGGCCATGCACCAGAGTGGCTGGAGCGAAGGCATCGTCGAGCGGGTGATGTACCTGTCGAGCCAGAACCTCAAGTCAGCGGAAATCAAACTTGAGCCTGCCGAACTGGGTCGTCTGGACATCCGCGTCAATATGGCGCCGGACCAGCAGACTCAGGTGACGTTCATGAGTGCTCACCTGGGCGTGCGCGATGCCCTGGAAAGCCAGATGGCTCGCCTGCGTGAATCGTTCACCCAACAGGGTCTGGGCCAGGTGGATGTCAACGTGTCCGACCAGTCCCAGCAGCAGGCGCAACAGCAGGCTCAGGAACAGGCCAGCCGGGCACAACGCGGTGGCCGCAGTTCAGGTGCGTCAGGCAGTGACAGTGGCGACGACAGCGCCATCGCCGATGCCGCCGCACCGGTCAGCCAGCCGGCTGCCCGGGTGATCGGCACCAGCGAAATCGATTACTACGCGTAACGCATCGTTGCCCTGTAGGAGCGCGCTTGTCGTAGGAAGCGCGCCTTACAGTCATCCGATCCTTTCATCACCGCTCGCCAACTCTGGCATAACACTTGCTCAACACCTGTCATGTATTGAACATCCCCCTCAATAGTGACGGATTATTGGCATGGCGAAGAGCGAAGAACCCAAAGACCCCGCGTCCAAAGGAAAACTAAAGATCATCATCGTCGCGGTGGTAGCCTTGCTACTGGCGGTGGGTCTGTCCGTGGGTGCGACCTGGTTCATCATGCACAAGCCCGAAAGTGCCCCGGACCCGGCGGCGGCCGCTGCTGCGGCGAACGTCAAGCCGGTGGCAGTGTTCGAACCTTTGACCCCGGCGTTCGTGGTCAACTTCAATGCCAACGGTCGCCAGCGTTACATGCAGGTCAGCATCACCATGCTGTCGCGCAATGCCGCCGACATGGAAGCGCTCAAGGCGCACATGCCGGTGATCCGCAACAATCTGGTCATGCTGTTCGCCGGGATTCCCTTCGAATCCCTGGCATCGCCGGTCGGCCAGGAAATGCTGCGCCAGAAAGCGACCGCCAGTATCCAGGAAGTGGCCCAGAAAGAACTCGGCAAGACTGTGATCGAGCAGTTGCTGTTCACTAACTTCGTATTGCAGTAGGACTTCGACATGGCCGTGCAAGACCTCCTGTCACAGGACGAAATCGACGCGCTGTTGCATGGTGTTGACGATGGTATGGTCCAGACTGAAAGCCCCGGCGAACCCGGCAGCATCAAAAGTTACGACCTGACCAGCCAGGACCGGATCGTCCGCGGGCGCATGCCGACCCTGGAAATGATCAACGAGCGTTTCGCGCGGTATACCCGCATCAGCATGTTCAACCTGCTGCGCCGCTCGGCGGACGTGGCGGTGGGTGGCGTGCAGGTCATGAAGTTTGGTGAGTACGTGCATTCGTTGTACGTCCCGACCAGCCTCAACCTGGCCAAGATCAAGCCGCTGCGCGGCACGGCGTTGTTCATTCTCGATGCCAAGCTGGTGTTCAAGCTGGTGGATAACTTTTTTGGCGGTGACGGCCGGCATGCCAAGATCGAGGGTCGTGAATTCACGCCCACCGAACTGCGCGTCGTGCGCATGGTGCTGGACCAGGCGTTCATCGACCTGAAAGAGGCCTGGCAGGCGATCATGGAAGTGAACTTCGAGTACATCAACTCGGAAGTGAACCCGGCCATGGCCAACATCGTCGGCCCGAGCGAAGCGGTGGTCATCTCCACCTTCCACATCGAACTGGATGGTGGCGGCGGCGACCTGCACGTGACCATGCCGTATTCGATGATCGAACCGATCCGGGAAATGCTCGACGCCGGCTTCCAGTCGGACCTCGACGATCAGGACGAGCGCTGGATCAATGCGCTCAAGGAAGACGTGCTGGATGTCTCGGTGCCGTTGACCACGACCATCGCCCAGCGCCAGTTGCCGCTGCGCGACATCCTGCACATGCGTCCCGGCGATGTGATCCCGGTCGAACTGCCCGAATCGCTGGTCATGCGTGCCAACGGCGTGCCTTCTTTCAAGGTCAAGCTCGGCTCGCACAAGGGCAATCTTGCCCTGCAAGTAATCGAACCCATAGAACGGCGCTGACTCAAAAGGTCGGCACCGGACATTTTTGCGTAATTGAATCACTGCCCGCAGAGGACAACCGATGGCTGATGAAAATGAAATGACGTCTGCTGAAGATCAGGCGTTGGCCGACGAATGGGCTGCTGCCCTGGGCGAAGCCGGTGAAGGCGGCCAGGACGACATCGACGCGTTGCTGGCGGCCGATGAAGGTAACTCCAACCGTATGGCGATGGAAGAATTCGGCAGCGTGCCCAAGCCTGCCGGTGCGGTGAAGCTCGACGGTCCGAACCTGGATGTGATTCTGGATATTCCGGTGTCCATTTCCATGGAAGTGGGCAGCACCGATATCAACATCCGCAACCTGTTGCAGCTGAACCAGGGTTCGGTGATCGAGCTTGATCGCCTGGCCGGTGAGCCACTGGACGTGCTGGTCAACGGCACGCTGATTGCCCACGGCGAAGTGGTGGTGGTCAACGAGAAGTTCGGGATTCGTCTGACTGATGTGATCAGTCCGAGTGAACGTATCAAGAAGTTGCGCTAAGTGAAGCGGTTTCTGGCTGTTCTGTCGTTCTCGGCCGTCATGGCCGTCACGCCGACTCTGGTCCGGGCTGCCGAGCCTGTCGCGCAGGCGACGGCCGCGGCTGCGCCGCAGGTGGCCAACACCGCGGGCATGGGCATGGGCGGGCAACTGTTCCAGTTGTTGCTCGGCCTGCTGCTGGTCATCGGCCTGATTTTCGTGCTCGCCTGGGTAATGCGTCGCGTGCAACGGGTCGGTCCCAACAGCGGGCAGGTGATCGAGTTGATCAGCACCCGTGCGCTGGGCCCGCGTGACCGGCTGATGCTGGTTCAGGTAGGTAGCGAGCAGATCCTGCTGGGCATCACGCCGGGGCGCATCACGCCCTTGCATGTGCTCAAGGAGCCGGTGCAGGTGCCGGCCCGCGAATCGGTGACACCGGAATTCGCCCAGCACCTTATGAAACTGATGGGCAAGGATAAGGACAAGAAGTAATGGGCGCCTTGCGTTTCCTGATTGGCCTGCTGCTGCTGACCGCCGCACCGTACGTGTTCGCCGCCGATCCGTTGTCGATCCCGGCGATCACGCTGTCCAACAACCCCGACGGTCAGCAGGAATATTCGGTCAGCCTGCAGATCCTGCTGATCATGACGGCGCTGAGCTTTATTCCGGCATTCGTCATGCTCATGACCAGTTTCACGCGGATCATCATCGTGTTCTCGATCCTGCGCCAGGCCCTGGGCCTGCAGCAGACGCCGTCGAACCAGATCCTGACCGGCATGGCCCTGTTCCTGACCATGTTCATCATGGCGCCGGTGTTCGACCGGGTGAACCAGGACGCCTTGCAGCCCTATCTGGCCGAACAACTCAGTGCCCAGGACGCGGTCGCCAAGGCGCAAGTGCCGCTCAAGGATTTCATGCTGGCGCAGACCCGTACCAGCGATCTTGAGCTGTTCATGCGCCTGTCCAAACGCACCGACATCGCGACCCCGGACGCGGCACCGCTGACGATCCTGGTTCCGGCGTTCGTCATTTCCGAACTCAAGACAGCGTTCCAGATCGGTTTCATGATCTTCATTCCGTTTCTGATCATCGACATGGTGGTCGCCAGCGTGCTGATGGCCATGGGTATGATGATGCTGTCGCCGCTGATCATTTCCTTGCCGTTCAAAATCATGCTGTTCGTCCTGGTGGATGGCTGGGCGCTGATCGTCGGCACCCTGGCCGGCAGTTTTGGTGGTGTATGAGTCGTACTGACGAGAGGGCTGCGCAATGACGCCGGAAGTAGCGGTCGACCTGTTCCGCGAGGCGCTGTGGCTGACCACCGTGCTGGTTGCGATCCTGGTGGTACCCAGCCTGATCTGCGGTCTGATCGTGGCCATGTTCCAGGCCGCGACCCAGATCAACGAACAGACCTTGAGTTTCCTGCCGCGCCTGCTCGTCATGTTGTTGACGCTGATCGTGGTCGGCCCCTGGCTGCTGAAAATCTTCATGGAATACATCCTGTCGTTGTACGGCAGTATTCCGACGCTGATCGGCTAGGTTCGCATGCAGCCTTTGCTTGCGCTGACCGACACCCAGATCAGTACCTGGGTCGCCAGCTTCATGCTGCCGCTGTTTCGCATCGTCGCGATGCTGATGACCATGCCGATCTTCGGCACGACGTTGGTGCCGCGCCGTGTGCGCCTGTATTTCGCCGTGGCGATCACCGTGGTCGTCGCGCCGGTGCTGCCGGCCATGCCGCCGGTGGAGGCGCTGGACCTCAGTGCGCTGCTGCTGATCGGTGAGCAGATCATCATCGGCGCCGGCATGGGGCTTTGCCTGCAACTGTTCTTTCAGATATTCGTGGTGGCGGGGCAGATCATCGCGACCCAGATGGGCATGGGCTTCGCGTCCATGGTCGACCCTACCAACGGCGTCTCCTCGGCAGTCATTGGCCAGTTCTTCACCATGCTGGTCACATTGCTGTTCCTGTCCATGAACGGCCACCTGGTGGTGCTCGACATCCTTGTCGAAAGCTTCAACACGATGCCGGTGGGCGGTGGCCTGCTGGTCAACAATTTCTGGGAGCTGGCGACGGGCCTGGGCAAAGTGATGAGTTCCGGTTTGCGTCTGGTGTTGCCGGCGGTTACGGCGCTGCTGGTAATCAACATTGCCTTCGGCGTCATGACCCGCGCCGCGCCGCAGCTGAACATCTTTTCCATCGGCTTCCCGCTCACCCTGGTAATGGGCATGGTCATCCTCTGGATGTCCATGGCCGACATTCTCTATCAATACCAGCCGATGGCGACCGACGCCTTGCAGGCGCTGCGCGATCTGGTGAGGGCCCGCTGATATGGCCGAGAACGAGAATGGCCAGGACAAGACGGAAGACCCCACGGAGAAAAAGATCCGTGACTCCCGTGCCGAAGGCCAGATTGCCCGATCCAAAGAGTTGACCACTCTGGTGGTGATGCTGATGGGCGCCGGCGGTTTGCTGGTGTTCGGCAGCGGCATGGCGCAGATGATGCTTTCGCTGATGCGCGAGAACTTCACCATCAGCCGTGAAACCATCATGGACACCACGTTCATGGGCAAGATGCTGCTCAGCTCCGGGCAGCATGCGCTGATCGTGGTCCTGCCGTACCTGATCGCCATGCTGCTGGCGGCGTTGATCGGCCCGATTCTGCTGGGCGGCTGGTTGTTCGCCACCAAGTCGCTGATGCCCAAGTTCAGCCGAATGAACCCGGCGTCGGGCCTCAAACGCATGTTTTCGGCCAGTGCGCTGGTGGAGTTGCTCAAGTCCCTTGCCAAGTTTCTGATCATTCTTGTTGTGGCGCTGTTTGTACTGGCCAAGGAAAAGGACGACCTGGTCGCCATCGCCCATGAGCCGTTGGAGCAGGCGATCATTCACAGCCTGCTGGTGGTGGGCTGGAGCAGTTTCTGGATGGCCTGCGGGCTGTTTTTCGTTGCCGCGGCGGACGTGCCGTTCCAGCTGTACGAAGCGCACAAGAAGCTGTTGATGACCAAGCAGGAAGTGCGGGACGAGTACAAGAACAGCGAGGGCAGCCCCGAGGTCAAGCAGCGTATTCGTCAATTGCAGCGTGAGATGTCGCAGAGGCGGATGATGGCGTCGATTCCCGAAGCCGACGTGATCATCACCAACCCGACCCACTTCGCGGTGGCGATCAAGTACGACCCGGAGAAGGGCGGGGCACCCATGCTGATTGCCAAGGGTACCGACCTGATAGCGATGAAAATCCGCGAGATCGGTGCGCATCATCAGATTCTGATTCTGGAGTCGGCTGGGTTGGCGCGGTCGATTTACTACAGCACCGAGCTGGAACAGGAAATTCCGGCCGGGTTGTACCTGGCGGTGGCGCAGGTGCTGGCGTATGTGTACCAGATCCGTCAGTTCCACGCCGGCCGCGCGAAGCGGCCTGATCCGCTGGGGGATTTGCCGATTCCGACGGATTTGTGGCGAGACCCGGAGTGATAAGGGGCGTCATCCCGGTGGTTCCTGTATGTGCGGATGTACGGCTGACGCATCTTAGGTAGGAGATTCTATGGTTGTGATCCAGCCATAATCTGCCCTTTGGTTTGATATTCGCTCTGGCTCTTCAGCAGAGCGAACGCCACGCGGGCCAGCTTGCTGGCGAAGGCGGATGCTGGTGGTGTGGGCGTATCCGTTATCGGGTTGCCTGATTGTTTGGTTCCGGCCCTTACGGCCGGCCCCCTTTTGTTTCGGCAAAAGGGGGGAAAACCATTGCTCCTGGTTCCGGCCCCGCCTGTCGGCGGGGTTCCCTCGCTCCGGCATTGCTCCGGGGGCCGTGCTGCAAAGGGCCGTCCCGGCCCGCAGCACTCACTCGGCCTCCCTGCCTCGTTTCCCCCTGCGCAACGCCTCTACTCGGCCTCCACACGTCGCGTTCGGCGGTGACTGGACCATCGTGGTTTAAAAGCAAAAAGCAAAAAGCAAAAGGCCAAAGCTTTTGCTTTTGCTCTTCTCCACAAATCTCCCAGGCGCCGCCCATCGCGACTTGGGTGCAGGCCGAACGGAGGTGTCGCGGAATCGGGGAGCGAGGCAGGGAGGCCGAGCCAGCGCTGCGGGCCGGGACGGCCCTTTCAGCGCGGCCCGGTGGAGCGGCACCGCAGTGAGGGAACCCCGCTGGCAGGCGGGGCCAAACCAGGAGCAGTGGCTTTGGTTACTTTCCCCGAAAGGAAAGTGACCCGGCCGTAAGGGCCGGAACCAAACGATCAGGCAACCTGACAATGAATATGCCGCTAAACCGTAAGGTCGCCTTCACCAGCAAGCCGGCTCCTGCCGCAACGGCAGAAACGCCAACCATTGCGGCAGGGCGCAAGCCCTCTGTCACGGGTCTTCGTCCAGCCCTCGTCTTGCCTTAACAGCCGCAAACACGGCACACCGCCGCCGCGTAACACCATGCCACACCTGCCGTTGTCAAAGTTGGACAGCTTTTTGCACTAAGTCGAATCAGGTCGCCAAAGGCGTCAAAGTTTTGATTTAGTGCGCAGGGTGAAGAATCAGTGGAACGTTCTCAGATAATCAGTAGCGCACGTAGCAACCTGGCAGGGCTGGGCCGCGGTCAGCTGGGCGTGCCGCTGTTGCTGCTGGTCATGATGGCCATGATGATGTTGCCCATCCCGCCGTTCCTGCTGGATGTGTTCTTCACCTTCAACATCGCTCTGTCGATCGTGGTTCTGCTGGTCTGCGTCTATGCCCTGCGGCCGCTGGACTTCTCGGTGTTCCCCACCATCCTGCTGGTCGCCACGCTCTTGCGCCTGGCGCTGAACGTCGCTTCCACCCGCGTGGTCATGCTCCACGGCCAGGACGGCCACGCCGCCGCCGGCAAGGTGATCCAGGCCTTCGGTGAGGTGGTGATCGGCGGTAACTACGTAGTCGGTATCGTGGTCTTCGCGATCCTGATGATCATCAACTTCGTGGTCATCACCAAGGGCGCCGGCCGTATCTCCGAGGTGAGCGCGCGCTTCACCCTCGATGCGATGCCCGGCAAACAGATGGCCATCGACGCCGACCTCAACGCTGGCCTGATCGATCAGCCCGAAGCCAAGCGCCGCCGTGCCGAAGTGGCCCAGGAAGCCGAGTTCTACGGTTCCATGGACGGTGCCAGTAAATTCGTACGCGGCGACGCCATCGCCGGCCTGCTGATTCTGTTCATCAACCTCATCGGCGGCATGCTGGTCGGGATCTTCCAGCACAACATGGCCTTCGCTGAGGCGGGTCGTGTCTACACCCTGCTCACCATTGGTGACGGTTTGGTGGCACAATTGCCATCACTGCTGTTGTCCACCGCTGCGGCGATCATGGTGACCCGTGCTTCCGGTTCGGAAGAGATGGGCAAAATGATCAACCGCCAGATGTTCACCTCGTACAAGGCGCTGGCCGTTTCCGCGGCGATCATGGTTGTGATGGGCCTGGTACCGGGCATGCCGCACTTCGCGTTCATCAGCCTGGGCCTGGTGGCCGGCGGTGCCGCGTACCTGCTGTGGAAGAAAGAGAACCGCGTACAGGTCGAAGCATTGGCTGAAGTGCAGCGCCAGCAGGATCTGTTGCCGTCGCCGACCCGTGCGCAGGAAACCAAGGAGCTGGGTTGGGACGATGTGACGCCGATTGACATCATCGGCCTGGAAGTGGGTTACCGCCTGATCCCGCTGGTGGATCGCAACCAGGGCGGTCAGTTGCTGGCGCGGATCAAGGGTGTGCGCAAGAAGCTGTCTCAGGAACTGGGCTTCCTGATGCCGACGGTACACATTCGCGACAACCTGGACCTGGCGCCGAGCGCCTATCGTTTGACGCTGATGGGGGTAATCCTCGCCGAAGCGGAGATCTACCCAGATCGCGAGCTGGCGATCAACCCGGGCCAGGTGTTCGGCACGCTCAACGGCATCACCGCCAGAGACCCTGCGTTCGGCCTGGAAGCGGTATGGATCGAAGTCAGCCAGCGCAGCCAGGCGCAGTCGCTGGGTTACACCGTGGTTGATGCCAGTACTGTGGTGGCAACGCACCTCAACCAGATTCTGTACAAGCACTCCCATGAGCTGATTGGCCATGAGGAAGTCCAGCAACTGATGCAATTGCTGGCCAAGAGCTCGCCTAAACTGGCTGAAGAGCTGGTGCCGGGTGTGCTGTCGCTGTCGGCGCTGTTGAACGTATTGCAGGCATTGCTGGCCGAACATGTACCGGTACGCGATATCCGCAGCATTGCCGAGGCTATCGCCAACAACGCCGGGAAGAGTCAAGATACCGCCGCTCTGGTGGCGGCGGTGCGGGTCGGTTTGAGCCGCGCCATCGTGCAAAGCATTGTAGGCATTGAGCCGGAGCTGCCTGTTATCACCCTCGAGCCAAGGTTGGAACAGATATTGCTCAATAGTTTGCAGAAGGCTGGTCAGGGTCAGGAAGAAGGCGTTCTGCTTGAACCGAGCATGGCTGAAAAGCTCCAGCGTTCGTTGATCGAGGCAGCCCAGCGTCAGGAGATGCAAGGGTTGCCGGTAATTCTCCTGGTAGCGGGTCCGGTTCGGGCCATGCTGTCACGATTTGGACGATTGGCTGTACCGAACATGCATGTTCTGGCGTATCAGGAAATTCCTGACAACAAGCAAGTCACCATCGTAGCGACTGTCGGGCCTAACGGCTGAGGTAAAGAGTCATGCAAGTTAAGCGATTTTTCGCCGCCGATATGCGTCAGGCCATGAAGCTGGTTCGCGATGAGCTGGGCGCGGAAGCGGCCATCATCGGTAACCGGCGCATTGCCGGCGGTGTCGAGCTGACTGCCGCTCTGGATTACAAGCTGTCCGCGCTGGCCCCTCGGGTGCCGAACATGGAGCTGGAGGACGAACTGCGCAAGACCCAGTCGCGTATCGTCTCCGCCCAGGCCGAGCTGAATAATCGCAGCGACAGCGACGCGTCGATCAACCTCCAGTTGTTCTCCGGCAAGCCGCTGACCGCTGCCGATACGCACATCGAGCCAACGCTCGAAGAGCCACCGCGTCCGTATTCGTACGCGCCGCCGCCTGCCGCAGCCGAACCTGCCGGTGGCCAGCGCGCCTATGAGTCGATGCGTTTCGAATTGAATGGCCTGCGTGAGCTGCTGGAAGTCCAGCTTGGCTCCCTGGCCTGGAACCAGCTGCAGGGCAGTCGTCCGCAGCAGGCCAACCTGTGGCGTCGCCTGCAACGTGTCGGCCTGTCCGGCCCGCTGTCCCGCGACCTGCTGGCGATGATTCCCGACATCGATGAGCCGCGTCAGGCCTGGCGCATGCTGCTGGCGCACCTGGCGCGGATGATTGCCGTGCCGGAAGTCGAGCCGCTGGAAGAGGGCGGTGTGATTGCGATGGTAGGTCCGGCCGGCATGGGCAAGACCACCACCCTGGCCAAGCTGGCGGCGCGTTACGTGCTCAAGTACGGCGCGCAGAACCTCGCCCTGGTCAGCATGGACAGTTTCCGTATCGGCGCGCAGGAGCAGCTCAAGACTTTGGGCCGCATCCTCAACGTGCCGGTGACGCATGTGGACCCTGGCCAGTCGCTGGCCCAGGCGCTCGAACCCCTGCTGCGCAAGCGCGTCGTGTTGATCGACACCGCCGGCCTGCAGGCCAGCGATCCGGCACTGCGCCTGCAGCTGGAAAGCCTGGCGGGTCGTGGCATCAAGGCGCGCAATTACCTGGTGCTGGCCACGACCAGCCAGAAGCAGGTGTTGTCTGCGGCGTATCACAGTTACAAGCGTTGTGGCCTGGCCGGATGCATTCTGACCAAGCTTGATGAAACCGCGAGTCTCGGCGAAGTCCTGAGCCTTGCTATCAGCCATGAGTTGCCCGTGGCGTATCTGACTGACGGGCCACGCATTCCTGACGATGTGCATCTGCCGCGCCGTCACCAGTTGGTGAGCCGTGCAGTCAGTGTGCAGATGCAGGATGAACCGAGTGAGGAAGCGATGGCTGATATGTTTGCCGACCTCTATCACAGCCCCGGCAAGAGAGTGGGTTAAGTGATGGATATTACTGGAATGTCCCTGCATCGATGGTCTGCCAGGCATTGTTCACCCGCGAACGTGCAGCCCGTAATGTGGCTTCGGTCTACGCAAGACAAGGTAAAGAAATAACATGGGCAGCATGCATCCCGTTCAGGTCATTGCGGTGACCGGTGGCAAAGGTGGCGTAGGCAAGACGAACGTGTCGGTGAACCTTTCACTGGCATTGGCCGAACTCGGCCGACGCGTCATGCTGCTTGACGCCGATCTGGGTCTGGCCAACGTCGACGTTCTGCTGGGGCTCACACCCAAGCGCACGCTGGCCGATGTCATGGAAGGGCGTTGCGAGTTGCGCGACGTGCTCCTGCAAGGTCCGGGCGGGGTGCGTATCGTGCCTGCCGCTTCCGGCACCCAGAGCATGGTGCACCTCTCGCCTGCCCAGCACGCCGGCCTGATCCAGGCGTTCAGCGAGATTGGCGACAATCTCGATGTGCTGGTGATCGACACGGCCGCCGGGATCGGCGAGTCGGTGGTCAGCTTCGTGCGCGCCGCCCAGGAAGTGCTGCTGGTGGTCTGCGACGAGCCGACTTCCATCACCGACGCCTACGCATTGATCAAGCTGCTCAACCGCGACTACGGCATGAACCGTTTCCGGGTGCTGGCCAACATGGCGCAAAGCCCGCAAGAGGGTCGCAATCTGTTCGCCAAGCTGACCAAGGTCACCGACCGCTTCCTGGACGTTGCCCTGCAATACGTCGGCGCCGTGCCTTACGACGAATGCGTGCGCAAGGCCGTGCAGAAGCAGCGTGCGGTCTACGAAGCGTTCCCGCGTTCCAAGTGCGCCCTGGCTTTCAAGGCCATCGCGCAGAAAGTAGACACCTGGCCGTTGCCGGCCAACCCACGGGGTCACCTTGAGTTCTTCGTCGAGCGACTTGTCCATCAGACCAGCGCAGGGCCAGTTCAATGACTGCGAGCGGCTTCCAAATGTATAGCAAGGCATCCAGAAATTCGCAGTACGAGCTGATCGAGCGCTATGCGCCTCTGGTCAAGCGGATCGCTTACCACTTGCTGGCGCGCCTGCCGGCCAGCGTGCAGGTCGAGGACTTGATCCAGGCCGGCATGATCGGTCTGCTGGAAGTGTCGACCAAGTACGACTCCACCAAGGGTGCGAGTTTCGAGACTTACGCCGGTATCCGGATTCGCGGCGCGATGCTTGACGAGGTGCGCAAAGGTGACTGGGCGCCTCGCTCGGTGCATCGAAACACGCGCATGGTCAGTGATGCGATTCGTGCAATCGAGTCGAAAACCGGCCGTGACGCTAAAGATCACGAAGTTGCGGCCGAACTCCAGTTGAGTCTCGACGATTACTACGGGATTTTGAACGATACCCTGGGCAGCCGACTGTTCAGCTTCGACGACCTGTTGCAGGACGGCGAGCATGAAGGGCTGCACGAGGATGGCGCGAGCGGTTCGCTCGAGCCGTCACGCGACCTGGAAGACGAGCGCTTCCAGGCCGCGTTGGCCGAAGCAATTGCCAATCTGCCGGAGCGTGAGCGTCTGGTGTTGGCGCTGTACTACGACGAGGAGCTGAACCTCAAGGAAATCGGTGAGGTCCTGGGAGTCAGCGAATCACGTGTCAGCCAGTTACACAGCCAGTGCGCAGCTCGTTTGCGAGGGCGTTTGGGAGAGTGGCGAGCCCGTTGACGGACAGCCCGCGTCCTTGAGGGCGCGGGTCGTTCGCATACCGGCTGTGCAAAGCGTTACGTGGTAGCAGGACGGATTCACGAGCGGCCTTTCGGGTACTCCCCGATGGCCGCTCGCGGTATGTGCCTGTTGTTGTGCCAAGCCCGTCGTGTTTCGTACAGCCGGGGGTGTGCTGTGCCAGTATTGAGTGAACAGCGTGTTCAGGTGCTGAACGCGTCAAAGACTGCTTGGAGGTCGAATTGGACAAGAACATGAAAATCCTCATCGTTGATGACTTCTCAACGATGCGGCGGATCATCAAGAACCTGTTGCGTGACCTTGGGTTCACCAACACCTCGGAAGCGGATGACGGTATTACCGCGCTGCCGATGCTGCAAAGCGGCTCGTTTGATTTTCTGGTGACCGATTGGAACATGCCTGGCATGTCCGGTATCGATCTGTTGCGTCAGGTCCGTCTGGACGAGCGCCTCAAGAGCCTTCCCGTGCTGATGGTAACCGCCGAAGCCAAGCGTGAGCAGATCATCGAAGCTGCCCAGGCCGGTGTGAACGGTTATGTCGTCAAGCCGTTCACAGCCCAGGTGCTGCAAGAGAAGATCGAAAAGATCTTTGAACGCGTCAATAGCTGATGCATGCCGCGAGGGCGCTATGGAGAACAAAGATTCAATGGGTGACTTCGAGTCGACCCTGAAGAGACACGCACATGAACTCGTCACCAGCCTGGAAAAAGGCCGGTTCGGCGAAGCCGTGCAACTTATCCATGAGCTTAACCAGACCCGGGATCGCGGCCTGTATCAGGAAGTCGGCAAACTGACGCGCGAGTTGCACAGCGCGATCGTCAATTTTCAGATTGACCCGCACATGCCGCAAGCCGAAGAAGTGTCCCAGATCACGGACGCGACCGAGCGTCTGTCGTACGTTGTACGACTGACCGAAGGCGCGGCCAACCGCACCATGGACCTGGTCGAGCAGAGCACACCGTTGATGAACGGCCTGAGCTCCGACGCCAAGGCCCTGAGTGCGGACTGGGGGCGTTTCATGCGCCGTGAGATCGGTGCCGAAGAGTTTCGTGAGCTGGCCAAGCGGGTCGACGGTTTCCTGACGCGTAGCGAAAAGGAAACCCACGCCGTCGCCGGTCACCTCAACGACATTCTGCTGGCCCAGGATTATCAGGATCTCACCGGCCAGGTGATCAAGCGCGTTACGCAGCTGGTCACTGAAGTGGAGAGCAATCTGCTCAAGCTGGTGCTGATGGCCAGCCATGTCGATCGCTTTGCCGGGATCGAACATGACGCCGAAGCGATGCTGGCCGAAAAAGATCCTAAAAAACATCTCACTCAGGGTGAAGGTCCGCAGATTCATGCCGATAAACGTGAAGACGTCGTATCCGGTCAGGATGATGTAGACGATCTGCTATCGAGCCTCGGCTTCTAGGTCTGTTGACGGTTAATTTTAGGGAGCACCCCATGAGCTTCGGCGCCGATGAAGAAATCCTTCAGGATTTTCTGGTAGAGGCCGGCGAGATTCTGGAGCAGTTGTCGGAGCAATTGGTCGAGCTGGAAAGCCGACCGGATGATGCCGACCTGCTCAATGCAATTTTTCGCGGTTTTCACACTGTAAAAGGGGGCGCCGGCTTCCTCCAGCTCCATGAGCTGGTGGAGTGCTGCCACATCGCCGAAAACGTGTTCGACATCCTGCGCAAGGGTGAACGACGCGTCGATTCCGAACTGATGGACGTGGTCCTGGAAGCACTGGACACCGTCAACAGCATGTTTGGTCAGGTTCGCGAACGCACTGAGCTTACGCCTGCCACGCCGGAACTGCTGGCCGCGCTGTCGCGTCTGGCCGAACCGGAAGCGGCCCAGGCCGCGGAACCCGAACCTGTGCCTGAAGCGGCTCCGGTCGCGGCTCAAGAGCCTGCCGGCGACGACATCACCGACACCGAATTCGAGCAACTGCTCGACTCGCTGCAGGGCGCCAAGTCCGCAGCCATTGCACCTGCCGCACAAGCGCCTGCGCCTGCAGCGGGTGATGAAATCACCGATCAGGAATTCGAATCGCTGCTCGATCAGCTGCATGGCAAGGGCAAGTTCGCGGCCGAAACCGCTGCGGCTCCTGCGCCTGTTGCCGCGCCGTCGAGTGCGGAAAAACCGGTCGCCGGTGACGAAATCACCGATGACGAATTCGAAGCCTTGCTGGATCAACTCCACGGCAAGGGTTCCTTCGACGGCGCGGTCGCGGCGTCGGCTCCGGCGGCGGCCGTCAAGGCTCCGGCTCCGGCAGCCAAGGCTCCGGCCGCAGCGGCTTCGGACGAGATCACCGATCACGAATTCGAAAGCCTGCTGGATGAATTGCACGGCAAGGGCAAGTTCGAACCTGCCGCCGTGACCGGCGGTGCCGCACCGGCTGCGCCTGCTGCACCGGCAGCGGCGCCCAAGCCAGCTGCGGCGGCTCCTGCTCCTGCTCCTGCTCCTGCCGCCAAGCCGGCGCCGGCACCTGCCCGGGCACCTGCCACCGGTGGCGACAAGCCTGCGGCTTCGGAAGCGGAAACCACCGTGCGGGTCGATACCGCGCGCCTGGACGAGATCATGAACATGGTCGGCGAACTGGTGCTGGTACGTAACCGCCTGGTTCGCCTGGGTCTCAACAGTGGCGACGAAGCCATGTCCAAGGCGGTTTCCAACCTTGACGTGGTAACGGCCGACTTGCAGACCGCGGTCATGAAAACCCGCATGCAGCCTATCAAGAAGGTTTTCGGTCGCTTCCCGCGACTGGTTCGCGACCTGGCTCGCCAGCTCAAGAAAGAAATCAACCTGGAGCTGGTCGGTGAAGAAACCGACCTGGACAAGAACCTCGTCGAGGCACTGGCCGATCCGCTGGTCCACTTGGTGCGCAACGCGGTCGACCACGGTATCGAAACACCGGAAGAGCGCGAAGCCACGGGCAAGTCCCGCGGCGGTCGGGTGATTCTGGCGGCCGAGCAGGAAGGCGACCACATTCTGTTGTCGATCTCCGACGACGGCAAGGGTATGGACCCCAATGTCCTGCGCTCCATTGCCGTCAAGCGCGGCGTGATGGACAAGGACGCGGCCGATCGCCTGAGCGACAGCGACTGCTACAACCTGATCTTCGCCCCGGGTTTCTCGACCAAGACCGAGATTTCCGATGTGTCTGGTCGTGGCGTGGGCATGGACGTGGTGAAAACCAAGATCTCCCAGCTCAACGGCTCGATCAACATTTACTCTACCAAGGGCCAGGGCTCCAAGATCGTCATCAAGGTGCCGTTGACCCTGGCGATCATGCCGACCCTGATGGTGATGCTGGGCAACCAGGCGTTCGCCTTCCCGCTGGTCAACGTCAACGAGATCTTCCACCTGGACCTGTCGACCACCAACGTCGTCGATGGTCAGGAAGTGGTGATCGTGCGTGACAAGGCCCTGCCGTTGTTCTACCTCAAGCGCTGGCTGATTTCGTCCGCCGCGTATGAAGAGCAGCGTGAAGGGCATGTGGTCATCCTGTCCGTTGGTACTCAGCGCATCGGCTTTGTGGTCGATCAGCTGGTGGGCCAGGAAGAGGTGGTGATCAAACCGCTGGGCAAGATGTTGCAAGGTACACCGGGCATGTCCGGCGCCACCATCACCGGTGACGGCCGTATCGCCCTGATTCTCGATGTACCCAGCATGCTCAAGCGTTACGCCGCCCGGCGTATTTGATTCTGGGGTCGCGGGCAGCCTGGCTGCCTGCGGCGCCTATTGGAGTGTTTATGGCAGTCAAGGTCCTGGTGGTGGATGATTCCGGTTTTTTCCGGCGCCGCGTCACGGAAATTCTTTCTTCGGACCCCAACATCGAGGTCGTCGGTACGGCGACCAATGGCAAGGAAGCAATCGAACAAGCCCTGGCACTCAAGCCGGATGTGATCACCATGGACTACGAAATGCCGATGATGGATGGCATTACGTCGGTTCGCCACATCATGCAGAAGATCCCCACTCCGGTCCTGATGTTCTCTTCGCTGACGCACGAAGGTGCCCGCGTCACGCTGGATGCGCTGGATGCCGGCGCCGTGGACTTCCTGCCCAAGAATTTCGAAGACATCTCGCGCAACCCGCAGAAGGTCAAGCAACTGCTGTGCGAGAAGATCAACAGCATTTCACGCAGTAACCGGCGCTTCAGCGGATTCGCTGCGAGCAGCACCGCGCCTGCACCTGCACCGGCTACAGCGTCCGCCGCACCGGCGACCGGGCGCGCGCCTGCGCCTGCACCCGCGCCGGGTCGTGCCGTGCCGCCACGCCGGCCGGCCTCGCCCGCGCCGGCCCCAGCGTCCGGGCATTCCCATGCGCCGGCTCATCACTCGCCCGCGCCCAAGCGCAAGCCTTACAAGCTGGTTGCCATCGGCACTTCCACCGGCGGCCCGGTGGCTTTGCAACGGGTTCTGACTCAACTGCCTGCCAGTTTTCCGACGCCGCTGGTGCTGATCCAGCACATGCCGGCTGCCTTCACCAAAGCTTTCGCCGAGCGTCTGGACAAGCTGTGCCGGATCAGCGTCAAGGAAGCCGAGGACGGCGACGTGCTGCGTCCCGGCCTGGCGTTGCTGGCGCCCGGCGGCAAACAGATGATGGTCGACAGCCGCGGCGTCGTGAAAATCCTGCCCGGTGACGAGCGCCTCAATTACAAGCCCTGCGTGGATATCACCTTCGGGTCGGCGGCCAAGTCCTACGGCGACAAGGTGCTGGCGGTGGTGCTCACCGGCATGGGTGCCGACGGCCGCGAAGGTGCGCGCCTGCTCAAGCAGGGTGGCAGCACCGTGTGGGCTCAGGACGAGGCGAGCTGTGTGATCTATGGCATGCCGATGGCTGTCGTGAAGGCTGATCTGGCGGATGCGATCTATAGCCTGGACGATGTCGGTCGGCATCTGGTCGAGGCGTGTATCTGATGGATGTTCTGAGCCTTATCGGTCTTATCCTGGCATTCGTGGCAATCATTGGCGGTAACTTTCTCGAAGGCGGTCACCTCAGTGCGCTGCTCAACGGCCCCGCGGCATTGATCGTGCTGGGCGGAACCCTGGGCGCATCGTTGTTGCAGGCGCCCATGAGCGCGTTCATGCGGGCCATGAAAATCGTCAGCTGGATCCTGTTTCCCCCGCGTATCGACCTGGCCAGCGGCGTCGACCGGGTGATCGGCTGGAGCATGACCGCCCGCAAGGAAGGCCTGCTGGGCCTGGAAAGCGTCGCGGATGGCGAACCTGACAATTACGCGCGCAAAGGCCTGCAATTGCTGGTCGACGGTGCCGAGCCGGAAGCCATTCGCAGCATCCTGGAAGTGGATTTCATCACCCAGGAAACCCGTGATCTGCAGGCAGCCAAGGTGTTCGAGAGCATGGGCGGCTATGCGCCGACCGTGGGCATCATCGGCGCGGTCATGGGCCTGATCCACGTGATGGGCAACCTGGCCGACCCAAGCCAGCTGGGCAGCGGGATCGCGGTCGCGTTCGTCGCCACCATCTACGGCGTCGCCTCGGCCAACCTGATTCTTCTGCCGGTCGCCAACAAGCTCAAGGCCATCGTCCATCGTCAGTCGCGCTACCGGGAAATGCTGCTCGAAGGCTTGCTGTCCATCGCCGAGGGTGAAAACCCGCGCTCCATCGAACTCAAGCTGCAAGGCTTCATGGAGTAACAGGTCATGGCCCGCCGTCGTCAGCCCGAAGAGCACGAAAATCATGAGCGTTGGCTGGTGTCCTACGCCGACTTCATCACTTTGCTGTTCGCGTTTTTCGTGGTGATGTATTCGATTTCCTCGATCAACGAAGGCAAATACAAGATTCTTTCCCAGGCGCTGGTTGGCGTATTCAACGACTCCGAGCGCAGCATGAAGCCAATCCCCATCGGCGAGCAGCGGCCGTTGTCGGTCAAGCCCGCCGAGCCGCTGGTCAAGGACAGCGAACAGACCGACGCCGGTATCGGCCAGAGTTCCTCGGACGCGCTGCAGAGCATTGCCGACGAGGTGCGCGCCGGATTCGGCGACCTGATCAGCTCCGACCAGATGACCGTGCGCGGCAACGAGCTGTGGATCGAGATCGAACTCAATTCCAGCCTTTTGTTCGGCAGCGGCGACGCGATGCCCAGCGACCAGGCATTCAACATCATTGAAAAGGTGGCCGGGATCGTCAAACGCTTCGACAACCCGATTCATGTGGAAGGGTTCACCGACAACCAGCCGATCAGCACCGCGCAGTACCCCACCAACTGGGAACTGGCCTCGGCGCGCTCGGCCAGTATCGTGCGCATGCTGGCCATGGACGGCGTCAATCCGGCGCGGCTGGCCTCGGTGGGGTACGGCGAGTTCCAGCCCATTGCCACCAATGCCACTGCGGCTGGGCGTGCCAAGAACCGTCGGGTGGTGCTGGTCATCTCCCGCAATCTGGAAGTGCGCCGCAGCCTGACCAGCAACGGTTCGGCCAATGTGCAGCCGGATGCGGCGCTCAGGCGCGCTGGCACACAAACTGCACCAGTGCCAGCGAGGCCGCCGGTACGCACTAACACTGTCAATTCTCCGTCGCCTGCTCCCTAGTCATCTTCTCTGGTATGGACGTCGTTGTGCGCAAGGAAAAACATCAATGAGAGTCTGGGCAGTTGCCAACCAGAAAGGTGGAGTCGGCAAGACCACCACGACCATCGCCCTGGCCGGCCTGCTGGCCGATGCCGGCAAGCGCGTGGTGGTGGTCGATCTGGACCCGCACGGCTCGATGACCAGCTACTTCGGGCACAATCCCGATGAACTGGAGCACAGCGCGTTCGACCTGTTCCTGCACAAGGGCGCGGTACCGGCCGGCTTGCCCGGCCAGCTGCTGTTGCCGACCAGCGACAAACGTATTTCCCTGATTCCTTCCAGCACTGCCCTGGCTACCCTGGAACGTCAGTCTCCTGGCCAGAGCGGCCTTGGGCTGGTGGTCGCCAAGAGCCTGGCCCAGCTGTGGCAGGATTTTGACTACGCGCTGATCGACAGCCCGCCGTTGCTGGGAGTGTTGATGGTCAACGCGCTGGCGGCCAGCCAGCAACTGGTGGTGCCGGTGCAGACCGAATTTCTCGCGGTCAAGGGCTTGGAGCGTATGGTCAACACCCTGACCATGATCAACCGCTCGCGCAAGACGCCGCTTCCCTACACCATCGTGCCCACGCTGTTCGATCGCCGTACCCAGGCGTCGATGGGAACCCTGAAGCTGTTGCGCGACAGTTTTCCCGAACATGTCTGGCAGGCTTATGTGCCGGTCGACACGCGCCTGCGCGACGCCAGTCGGGCGGGCCTGACACCCTCGCAGAACGATGCCCGGAGCCGCGGCGTGATCGCTTATCGGGCCTTGCTCAAACATCTGCTCGCCGAACAGCTTTCCGCTCAGGTGGCCTGACATGCGTGCTCATTCTTTCTCCATGGTCCGCTCAAGTCGGACCTCGATGCGGCCGATAACAACATCAGGCGGCAATCGCTCCATTTATCGTTGGGTCCTGGCATGAACCGCCCCATAGAAGTTGCAACACGACCCAAAGTGGCATTGCAGTCCTATCTGGATGCCTTGCTGCAGGACGCTACCGCAGAGCTGGATGAACCCTCTGTCAGCGTCGATGAATTCCAGGCGGCCGTGCTCGAAGAGCAGGCCCTCGACGCGCGTGCGCAGGCCCGGGTGAAGGCTGTGGCTGCGCCAGTCATCGCCGCCGCGCCGGTAGTGGTGCCTGCGCCTGTGGTGGCCGAACAGGTCGTTGCGCCGAAACCGGCCCAAGTCCAGGTGCCGGTGGTGGAGCTGGTCGAGCCGGTGGCCGAGCTGAGCGTCATGGGCGCACAGCGCACGCCGACGCCGCCGCCGGCCCGCGAAGGTCGTCCGGCCTGGGCCGACGAACCGTTCGAGTGCCTGCTGTTCGATGTCGCCGGGCTGACGCTGGCGGTGCCGCTGGTGTGTCTTGGATCGATCTACCCGTTGGCCGGTCAGGAGCTCACGCCCCTGTTCGGCCAGCCGGACTGGTTTCTTGGAATCCTGCCGTGCCAGGCAGGCAACCTGAAAGTGCTGGATACCGCGCGCTGGGTCATGCCTGACCGCTACCGCGATGATTTTCGCCAGGGATTGCAGTACGTGATTTCGGTGCAAGGGTACGAGTGGGGGCTGGCGGTGCATCAGGTCAGCCGTTCGCTGCGCCTGGACCCCAACGAGATCAAATGGCGCAGTCAGCGAGGGCAGCGCCCCTGGCTGGCGGGCACGGTGATCGAACACATGTGCGCGTTGCTGGATGTAGCAGAGTTGGCCGAGTTGATAGCCAGTGGCGCGGTCAAGCAGTTCAACAAGTCGAAATAATCATTGGGCAGGCGCCGAACGCGTCGCCCGCAGAGAACACACGTGAGGGTTAGCGGTATGAATAAGTCGTCTGCACAGGGTTCCGAAGATCCTATCCTGCAATGGGTCACCTTCCGCCTGGACAATGAGTCATATGGCATCAATGTGATGCAGGTCCAGGAAGTGCTGCGCTACACCGAGATCGCTCCGGTGCCGGGTGCTCCAAGCTACGTGCTGGGTATCATCAACCTGCGCGGCAATGTGGTGACCGTGATCGACACCCGTCAGCGCTTCGGCCTGGCGCCGGTGGAGGTCAGCGACAACACTCGTATCGTGATCATCGAAGCCGACAAGCAAGTGGTCGGAATCCTGGTCGACAGCGTGGCGGAAGTGGTCTACTTGCGTCAGTCCGAAGTCGAAACCGCGCCGAACGTGGGTAACGATGAGTCGGCCAAATTCATCCAGGGCGTTTGCAACAAGAACGGCGAGCTGTTGATCCTGGTCGAGCTGGACAAAATGATGTCCGAAGAAGAGTGGTCCGAGCTGGAGAACATCTGATTGATTTTTGAGGTCGCTGTCATCGTACTGGGCATTCTCTGGGCCGTGACCCTGGGCATGTTGGTGTCTCAAACCAAGCGTCAGCGCAAGCTCGATGCCGAGCGTGACGAGGCCGATGCCCAGCGCGATCAGCGGATTCGGGACCTGGCCAGGCGTCTGGACAACTACCAGGGCGGCACGGTGCGCATGGGCGAAGCCCTGCATGAGTTGCGCGCCATCGTCGCCCCGTTGCCGGACAAACTGACGGTACTGGAGCAGCGCGATCCCTCGACGCTGTCCTTCGCCCAGGCCGCGCGCCTGGTCGGCATGGGCG
Source organism: Pseudomonas sp. v388 (assembly GCF_003935425.1). Taxonomy (GTDB): domain Bacteria; phylum Pseudomonadota; class Gammaproteobacteria; order Pseudomonadales; family Pseudomonadaceae; genus Aquipseudomonas. Next base: position 298,595 of record NZ_RHQN01000004.1, on the reverse strand, counting down.
CCAGCGTCGAAGAGCTGACCCAGTCCTGCGGCCTGACCCAGGCCGAAGCCCAGCTGATGACCAAACTGCACGGCAACACCCCTAAATAACCCCCCTCGCTCCGCTGATTTCTGTAGGAGCGAGCTTACTCGCGAAGGCGGTATTTGGGCCGATGCATGGTCTGAAGCCGCACCGGCCTCATCGCGGACAAGCGGAGCGCCGCCCGGTCCGCTCCCACAGGTCCGCCAACCAGTCAGTTAGGAAGGTAAGACAGTCGGCTCCCTCCCACAAGGTTGTGCCTTGGTCAGTAAGCAGACCCGTTATCGAGCCATCTGTGTTTTCTCCCAGCATTGTCGCAAGCCAGGGGGCACGCAGATATCTGTGGGAGGCAGCTTGCTGGCGACGGCGGTTTTCCAGGCGCTACATGCGCTGTGGATGTACCGGCCTTTCTGTTCAGCCCCTCGGCGTAATATCCCGCTCCACCGGTGGTGCATCCGGGTCCTGGCCGGCGGGGAATTTGCCTTTCAGGTGCCAGGCAAAGGCGATGATTTCCGCGATGGTGCGGTACAGCGGCTCAGGAATGCTATCGCCCAGTTCCATGCGCGCCAGCAGCTTGACCAGCTCGGCATTCTCATAGATCGGCACTTCGTATTCCCGGGCAATCGCCAGGATCGCTTCGGCCAGTTGGTCGTCGCCCTTGGCGCTCAGGGTCGGTGCCTGCTGGCCGTCGTAGGTCAGGGCAATGGCCTGACGGGGTGTGTGGTCGGGTTGGCTCATCAGGCGTTCTCGTCGATCCAGCGTTGTTCGAGCGACGTGCGCGGCCCCTGGGCAGGCACGCCGTGGTTGCAGGCCAGTTCACCGACCGCCAGACCGCACGCCACCAGCCGCTCACGCAAATGACCCAGCTCTTGGCCGATGAGCAGCGCGCTGTCCGGGCGTTCGGCCCACAGCTGACTCGACAGCGTGCCACGCAGCAACTGCGCCTGAACCTGCAACGGCCCCAGCGGTTCCAGATCGAACGCCAGTTCTATCTTCCACAGCTTTTCCCGGTTCTCGCCGATTTCGCCGGCGTCCCGCTCTTCAGCGCTGCCATGCTGTTCGGGCGTGTCTTCGCGCTGCACCTTGACCTGCAACGGCACGATGTCATGGGCGTTGCGCATCGGAATCTCGGTTTGCCAGGTGGTCACCTGGGTGCCATCGGCGTTGGTGCGGGTCTGTTCCAGGCCACCCAGTTGATGGCTCTGCAACCGGGATACGGCCGCCGCCGCCAGTTTCAGCAGTAGCTCAAGATCGTCCTCCTTATCGCCGCCGCCCAGATTGCGCGCGGGCAGCGGGAAACTGCCGGGCGGGGTACGCGGCGCGACCATCCCCAGGGTCCCCAGCGCGCTTCGGACCAGATTCGGCATGGCGCGGGCCAGGGTGTTCGAAGCGGCGGCCGCACCGTAGGACGCATTGTCCGGCAGACCGGGCAGGATCTGCGCGATCAACCGCATCAGATTGGCCTTGAGGTCCGGCGTCTGCATCGGGTCAAGGCCGCTGAGCAGCCTGGCTTCCATGAACAGGCCACTGGCATTCAACGCCTGAGCGACACCGGCCGGGCTGGTCATTTGTTTGAGATCCGGAATGCCGGCCAGCACCTGTTCAACGGCGGCCTGCAATGCCGGGCTGCCACTGGTCGTCGTGCGCGGCAGGTTCTGCAAGGCATTGAGCAAGGTGTCCAGCGAGCCTTGGCGGTTCTGCTGGGTGGTCAGCTGCTGCGTCAGCGCCAGTTGATCCATGCGGCCGGGCAGGGCGACGAAACTCAGCGCCTGATTGCCCTGCACCTGAGCGCTGAGCAGACTGCCGACGGTGAGAGGCTGTGGGCTGTCGATGGTCAGACTGGCGCCGGACTGCGCCGTGTTGAGCAGCATGACGATGGAGCGATACACCGCAGGCGTCGCCGCTTGGCCGGCCAGCTGGCTCACCGCCTGGGCCACCACCTGAGTGGTCAGCACCTTGCCTTGCAGCAACGTGCCGACCGGCAGTTGTCGGGTATCGATGCTGGTCAGCGAGTTTTTCAACGCCGTATTGATCTGCTGCAAGGTCAGCGTCAGTTCATTGGGCGATGCTTGCGCCACTTGCAGGCTGGTGCCGGGCGTGAAGGGCAGGGTGCTGGTGACCGGCAGGCTGGTTTGCGTGCCATTGGCGGAAATCAGTCGCAGCAACAGTTGGAAATTCTGGTCGACCTGTTTGAGGGCGACGACTTCGGCGTCCACGGTTTCACCCTGTGGCACCAGATTTTGCGATGCCTGCAGCAACGTCAGCACTTGAGCCTGGGTAATGCCCGCGCGCAGCTGCGCCGTGGAGGGCACGGCCGGGGGAACGCTGGTGATGTCACCTGTCATTTGGATGAACCTGCGCAAGTTGCCCGTCGGATAAGAGGGCATACATGTATAATGCTGGCCATTTTGCAGTGGCCGGACGCAACGAAGTTGCACCAATGTAACGGCCGTTTCAATCCCGACTTGAACCGCCTGGTGCCTGGCCGGTGCCGCACTCGGCGCTTTCGCAGCGCCCATGCCGTTCTGGAAACCCTGATGACCCGTGCGACTCCACTTCTGCAAGCCAGCGACCTGTGTTGCGAACGGGACGGTCGGCTGCTGTTCGAGAACCTCGTCGTGTGCCTCCAGGCAGGCGACATGATTCAGGTCAGCGGCCCCAACGGCAGCGGCAAGACCAGCCTGCTCAGGCTGCTGGCCGGCCTGATGCAGCCCACCGCCGGCGAAGTCCTGCTTGACGGCCTGCCGTTGCAGCGACAGCGAACGGAGCTGGCGCGCAATCTGCTGTGGATCGGCCATGCGGCAGGCATCAAGGAACTGCTGACCCCTGCGGAAAACCTGTCCTGGTTATGTGCGTTGCATCAGCCGGTCGGCGAGGCGGACATCGAATCGGCGCTGGCAGCCGTTGGCCTGCGCGGCTTCGAGGATGTTACCTGTCACACCTTGTCGGCCGGTCAGCAGCGACGGGTGGCGCTGGCCCGCCTGTACCTGCCCGGCCCGCCGATCTGGATTCTCGATGAACCCTTTACCGCGCTGGACAAACAGGGCGTCGCGCAGCTCGAAGCGCATCTGGCCCGGCACTGCGAGCAGGGCGGCATGATCGTGCTGACCACCCACCACAATCTGACGCAGACGCCGGCCGGCTATCGGGACCTTGATCTGGGACAGGGGCCGGTATGAAGAATGTCTTTACCCTGTTGCTCATCCGCGAAGCACGGCTGCTGGTTCGCCGTCCGGCGGAGCTGGCCAACCCACTGGTTTTTTTCGCTATCGTGATTGCATTGTTCCCTTTGGCCGTCGGGCCGGAGACTCAACTGTTGCAGACCTTGTCGCCGGGCCTGGTGTGGGTAGCGGCCCTGCTGGCCGTGCTGCTGTCGCTGGACGGGCTGTTTCGCAGCGATTTCGAAGACGGATCCCTCGAACAATGGGTCCTTTCCCCGCACCCATTGCCGGTGCTGGTGCTGGCCAAAGTGCTGGCCCATTGGGCCTTTTCCGGGCTGGCGCTGGTGTTGCTGGCGCCGCTGCTGGCGTTGATGCTCGGCCTGCCGGGCCGTTGCCTGCCGGTATTGCTGTTTTCCCTGTTGCTGGGCACGCCGGTCCTGAGCCTGCTGGGCGCGGTGGGCGCTGCCCTGACTGTCGGCCTCAAGCGAGGTGGCCTGTTGCTGGCCTTGTTGATCCTGCCGCTGTATATCCCGGTCCTGATCCTGGGCAGCGGCGCACTCCAGGCGGCACTGCAAGGCATGCCGACCGCCGGTTACCTGCTGTGGCTCGGCAGCCTGGCTGCCCTGGCGGTAACCCTGACACCCTTTGCCATAGCGGCTGGCCTGAAGATCAGCGTCGGCGAATAATTGAGGTTGCGAACGGGCGCTGTCCGGCTCGCGCAAAACCCTGGATGCACCGTGATGAAAAGCAATGTGATCAAAAGCAGCATCAGCTGGGCCTGGTTCCACAAGCTCGGTTCACCGAAATGGTTCTATGGCACCAGCGCGCGCCTGATGCCGTGGCTCGCTATCACTGCCGCACTGTCGCTGGCGGTGGGCCTGGTCTGGGGCCTGGCGTTCGCGCCGCCGGATTACCAGCAGGGCAACAGCTTCCGGATCATCTACATCCATGTGCCCGCCGCGATGCTGGCGCAGTCCTGCTATGTGATGCTGGCAATCTGCGGCGTGGTGGGGTTGGTGTGGAAGATGAAGCTGGCGGATGTGGCACTGCAATGCGCGGCGCCCGTCGGCGCCTGGATGACCGCGCTGGCGCTGGTCACCGGCGCCATCTGGGGCAAGCCGACCTGGGGCTCATGGTGGGTGTGGGATGCGCGACTGACCTCGATGCTGATTCTGCTGTTCCTGTACTTCGGCCTGATTGCCCTGGGCAATGCCATCCGCAATCGTGACAGCGCGGCCAAGGCCTGTGCGGTACTGGCCATCGTCGGCGTGGTGAACATCCCGATCATCAAATATTCGGTGGAGTGGTGGAACACCCTGCACCAGGGCGCCACCTTCACCCTGACCGAAAAACCCGCGATGCCCATCGACATGTGGCTGCCGCTGCTGTTCACCACCCTGGGTTTCTACTGCTTTTTCGGTGCGGTGCTGCTGTTGCGCATGCGCCTCGAAGTGCTCAAGCGTGAAGCGCGCACCCAGTGGGTCAAGGCAGAGCTGCTTCGCAGCCTCGGTCACGGGAAAGGGGAATAAGGTGAGTTTCGAGTCATTCAGCGATTTTCTGGCCATGGGCCGTCACGGCCTGTTCGTCTGGTCGGCGTACGGCATCGCGCTGCTGGTGCTGGTCATCAATGTGGCGCTGCCGGTCATGGCGCGTCGGCGTTATCTGCAACAAGAGGCGCGTCGTCTGCGCCGGGAGAGCTCAACGTGAATCCTGCGCGCAAGAAGCGCCTGTTGATCATTCTCGCCATTCTGGCCGGCGTCGGTGCGGCGCTCGCCCTGGCGCTCAGTGCTTTGAAAGAGAACATCAACCTGTTCTACACCCCGACCCAGATCGCCAATGGCGAAGCGCCGCTGGAGACCCGCATCCGCGCCGGCGGCATGGTTGCCCAGGGTTCGTTGCAACGCTCGGCAGACTCGCTGGACGTGCGTTTCGTGGTCACCGACTTCAGCAAATCGGTGACCATCACCTATCGCGGCATCCTGCCGGATCTGTTCCGCGAAGGGCAGGGTATTGTCGCCCTCGGAAAACTCAACGCCGACGGCGTGGTGGTCGCCGACGAAGTGCTGGCCAAGCACGACGAAAAGTACATGCCGCCTGAAGTCACCAAGGCCCTCAAGGACAGTGGGCAAGCGGCACCGGCTCCGGCCCCCACACCATCGAAACAGGGTTGATCATGATTCCTGAACTCGGCCATCTGGCCATGATCCTGGCGCTGTGCTTCGCCGTGGTACAAGCCTTTATCCCGCTGATCGGTGCCTGGCGCGGCGACCGCTTGTGGATGAGTCTGGCGCGGCCGGCCGCGTGGGGCCAATTCGCCTTCCTGGTGTTCGCCTTCGGCTGTCTGACCCAGGCTTTCATGGCTGACGATTTTTCGGTCGCGTACGTCGCCGAAAACTCGAACAGTGCGCTGCCGTGGTATTACAAGTTCAGCGCCGTGTGGGGCGCACACGAAGGTTCGCTGCTGCTCTGGGCGTTGATCCTCGGCGGCTGGACCTTCGCGGTGTCGGTGTTCTCCCGCGGACTGCCGCAAGTCATGCTCGCGCGGGTCCTGGCGGTGATGGGCATGATCAGTGTCGGCTTCATGTTGTTCCTGATCCTGACCTCCAATCCGTTCTCGCGAATCCTGCCGCAGATTCCGGCCAATGGCCGCGATCTGAATCCGCTGTTGCAGGATATCGGGCTGATCGTGCATCCGCCGATGCTCTACATGGGGTACGTCGGTTTCTCCGTGGCCTTCGCCTTTGCCATCGCCGCCTTGCTGGGCGGTCGACTCGACGCGGCCTGGGCACGCTGGTCGCGGCCGTGGACCATCGTGGCTTGGGCGTTCCTGGGGATCGGCATCACCCTGGGTTCCTGGTGGGCCTATTACGAACTGGGCTGGGGCGGCTGGTGGTTCTGGGACCCGGTGGAAAACGCCTCCTTCATGCCGTGGCTGGTGGGCACTGCGCTGATTCACTCGCTGGCCGTCACGGAAAAGCGCGGCGTGTTCAAAAGCTGGACCGTGCTGCTGGCCATTGCGGCTTTTTCCCTGAGCCTGCTGGGCACTTTCCTGGTGCGTTCCGGCGTGTTGACCTCGGTACATGCGTTCGCGTCCGATCCGGCCCGCGGCGTGTTCATCCTCGCATTCCTGCTGGTGGTGGTCGGCGGTTCGCTGACGCTGTTCGCGATTCGGGCGCCGGTGGTCAAAAGCCACGTTGGTTTCGGCCTCTGGTCGCGGGAAACCCTGTTGCTGGGCAATAACCTGGTGCTGGTGGTGGCGGCCTCGATGATTTTGCTCGGCACCCTGTATCCGCTGGTGCTCGATGCCTTGAGCGGCGCCAAGATGTCGGTCGGGCCGCCGTATTTCAATGCCATGTTCGTGCCCTTGATGGCGCTGCTGATGGGGGTCATGGCGGTTGGCGTGCTGGTGCGCTGGAAAGACACGCCGCTCAAGTGGCTGGTTGGCATGCTCACCCCGGTGCTGCTGGGCAGCGCCGCGCTGGCGGTGGTGGTGGGCCTGCTCATGGGCGATTTCAACTGGGCGGTGCTGGCGACTGTATTGCTGGCCGCCTGGGTGCTGTTGGCCGGGGTTCGCGACCTGTTGGACAAGACCCGCCACAAGGGACTGTTCCAGGGCCTGCGCGGCCTGACCCGCAGTTACTGGGGCATGCAACTGGCGCACATCGGCATTGCCGTTTGTGCACTGGGCGTGGTGCTCTCCAGTCAGTACAGTGCCGAACGCGATCTGCGCCTGGCGCCCGGTGAGTCCACCGAGCTGGGCGGTTACCGGTTCGTATTCGACGGGGCACGCCATTATCAGGGACCGAACTTCACCTCCGACCGCGGCACCATCCGCGTGCTGCGCGACGGCCAGGTGATCAGCGTCCTGCATCCGGAAAAACGCCTGTACAGCGTGCAGCAGTCGATGATGACCGAAGCGGGTATCGACGCCGGTTTCACCCGTGACCTGTACGTCGCCCTCGGCGAACCGCTGGGCAACGGCGCCTGGGCGGTGCGGGTCCATGTCAAACCCTTCGTGCGCTGGATCTGGTTCGGCGGGCTGCTGACCGGGCTGGGCGGTGTGCTGGCCGCGCTGGATCGACGTTATCGTTCCAAGGCCGAGCGCCGGGAGCGCGAGACGCTGGCATTGACGGGAGCAGCAGTATGAAGCGCTGGATCATGGTATTGCCGCTGTTGATCTTCCTTGGCGTGGCGCTGTTTCTCTATCGCGGCCTGTACCTGGACCCGGCCGAGCTGCCGTCGGCCCTGATCGACAAACCGTTCCCGGAGTTTTCCCTGCGCGAGGTGCAGAGCGACAGGCTGCTGACCCGCGCCGACCTGCTGGGCAAACCGGCGCTGGTCAACGTCTGGGCCACTTGGTGCATCGCCTGTCGCGCGGAGCATCCGGTGCTCAACAAACTGGCCGGACAAGGCGTGCGGATCTACGGCGTCAACTACAAGGACGTGAACGCCGACGCCCTCAAGTGGCTGAAGGATTTCCACGATCCTTACCTGCTCAATATTCGTGACGAGCAAGGCTCACTGGGCCTCAACCTGGGCGTGTACGGTGCGCCGGAAACCTTCCTGATCGACCGCAAGGGCATCATTCGTCACAAATACGTCGGGGTCATCGACGAAACGGTCTGGCGGGAAAAACTCGCCGGGTTGTATCAGGCCCTTGTGGATGAAACGCCATGAAGCGCTGGATGCTTGCCGCAGTGTTGAGCATCGGATTGGCCGGTGTCGCCCAGGCCGCCATCGATGCCTATCAGTTTCGTGACGAGGCCGAACGCGCCCGCTACAGCGAGTTGACTCGCGAGCTGCGCTGCCCCAAATGCCAGAACCAGGACATCGCCGATTCCAACGCGCCGATCGCGGCCGACCTGCGCAAGGAAATCTATCGCATGCTCGAAGAAGGCCAGAGCAATCGGCAGATCATCGAATTCATGGTCGACCGCTACGGTGAGTTCGTGCGCTACAAGCCCGAGCTGAGTTCCCGCACCTGGTTGCTGTGGTTCGGCCCGGCGCTGTTGCTGGGCGGCGGGCTGGTGGTGATCGGCGTCATCGTCGGCCGTCGTCGTGGCACTCGCCGCGAACAGGCCGATGTGCTTTCCGACGAGGAGCGTCAGCGCCTCTCCCAACTGTTGGATAAGAACCGAGAATGATCGATTTCTGGATGGCCGTCGGCCTGCTGCTCCTGGCGGCCTTGAGTTTTCTACTGGTTCCGCTCCTGCGTGGTCAGCGAGCGCTGGTCGAGCAAGACCGTGAAGCGGTCAACGTTTCGTTGTATCAGGAACGTCTGGCGCAACTCCACGACCTGCGTGAAGAAGGTGTGCTCAGCGCCGCGCAGCTGGAAAACGGTCGAGCCGAAGCCGCCCGCGAATTGCTGGCCGATACCCAAGACGCCACGACGGCCCGCAATGCCCGGCTGGGCAAGGCGCTGCCGTTGCTGGCAGCGCTGCTGGTGCCGCTGACCGGCCTGGGTCTGTACCTGCACCTGGGTTCCAGCGACAAGGTCGAGCTGACCCGCGAGTTCGAGCAGCCGCCCAATTCCCTGGAGGATGTGATCCAGCGGCTCGAACGTACCGTCAAGGCACAGCCCGATTCAGTCCAAAGCTGGTATTTCCTGGCGCGCAGCTACATGTCCCAGGAACGGCCGGTGGAAGCGGCGCGCAGTTTCGAACGGGCGGTCGCGTTGGCCGGGCGTCAGCCGGAACTGCTCGGGCAGTGGGCTCAGGCGCTGTATTTCGCCGGCGACAAGTCATTCACTCCTCAGGTCCAGGCGTTGACCGACGAGGCGCTCAAGGGCGATCCCAAGGAAGTCACCAGTTTGGGACTGCTGGGTATCGCCGCGTTCGAGACCGAGCGCTATGCAGCGGCCGTCGATTACTGGACGCGGCTGCTGGCGGCACTGCCGGAGAAGGACCAGTCCGGTTCGGCGCTGGAAGGCGGCATTGCCCGCGCGCGGGAAAAACTCGCCGAGGGCGGCGAACAGGCAGCAAACGTTGCGCAACAGGCGGGTATCAGATTGCGGGTCGAGCTGGCGCCGGCGCTCAAGGCCAGGGTGCTACCGGGTGACAGCGTGTTCATCTTTGCCCGCGCCGTGGAGGGTCCGCCGGCACCGCTGGCGGTCAAGCGGGTGACAATTGCCGATCTGCCGACCGAGGTACTGCTGACTGATGCCGACGCAATGATGCCGCAACTGAAACTGTCGAACTTTGCGCAAGTCCAACTCAGTGCGCGGGTGTCCCGTGCAGGTCAGCCGACCACTGGAGAGTGGATTGGCCGCAGCCAGCCCCTGGCCGCTAGCGTAACCGCTCTGCAGACGCTGACCATCGACAGTCCAGATAACTAGAGAATTCGCTTATGTACCGCACTGCTCGTGTCACCTTGTTGGGTATGGTTCTTGGCCTGAGTGCCTGTGCGGTGCATCAGCCTCCGGGACCACGCAGTCAGGAACCGATCCAGACCTTGCCCGGCACTCAGCAGCCGGGTGCGCCACGTCCGGGCGCGACCCCGAAGAAACCACCTCAGGCGCCGGCCAAGGCGCCGTCCAGCGGGCCGAAAACTTCCGCCAGCTTCGCTCCGCCACCGGGCGGTGACAGTCATTGGGATGCGCGGATGGGCGTGTACGTGATGGACGGTCAGCCCAATACCTTCTACCGCCAGCGCACCTACTACAAATGGAACGACGGCTGGAGCTGGGCCACCAGTCTCGACGGCCCGTGGGAAGCCACCGATGCCAGCGGTGTACCGGCCGGATTGGGTCGCAAGTTCGGGCAGTGATTGACCTAAAAAAACGGCGACCTCAGGGTCGCCGTTTTTATTCGTGGGAGGGAGCTTGCTCGCGACAGCGGATGCACAGACCCCGAAAATGCTGTGGATTCACCGGCCTCGTCGCGAGCAAGCTCGCTCCCACAGGAGGTCGCCGTTTTTACGTCGAGCTATTACTACTTCGCCGGATAAATCTGGTCGAACACCCCGCCGTCGATGAAGTGGGTCTTCTGCACGGTGCGCCAGTCACCGAAGGTTTTCTCCACGGACAGGAAGTCGACTTTCGGGAAACGGTCCTTGTACTTGGCCAGCACGTCCGGGTTACGCGGACGCAGGTAGTTGGTGGCGGCGATTTCCTGGCCTTCCGGCGACCACAGGTATTTCAGATAGCTTTCGGCCAATGCCCGGGACTGTTTCTTCTCGACCACCTTGTCCACCACGCTCACCGGCGGTTCGGCTTCGGCAGAAACGCTCGGGTAGACCACTTCGAACTGATCGCGGCCGAATTCACGGGCGATCATTTCCGCTTCGTTTTCGAAGGTCACCAGCACGTCGCCGATCTGGTTGGTCATGAAAGTGGTGGTCGCGCCACGGCCGCCGGTGTCCAGCACCGGGACGTGGGCAAACAGCGCACCGACGAACTTGCGCGCTGCGGCTTCGTCGCCGCCGTTCTTCAGGGTATAGCCCCAGGCAGACAAGTAGGTGTAGCGGCCGTTACCCGAGGTTTTCGGATTGGGCACGATCACTTCCACGCCGTCCTTGATCAGGTCCGGCCAGTCCTTCAGCGCCTTGGGGTTGCCCTTGCGCACGATAAACACGGTGGCCGAGGTGAACGGTGCGCTGTTGTTCGGCAGGCGACTGACCCAGTCCTTCGGCACCAGTTCGCCGTTATCGGCCAGCGCGTTGATGTCGGTCGCCATGTTCATGGTGATGACATCGGCCGGCAGCCCATCAATGACCGAACGCGCCTGCTTGCTAGAACCGCCGAAGGACATCTGCACCGTCACGTCTTCTTTGTGCTCGGCTTTCCAATGCTTCTGGAAGGCGCTGTTGTAGTCCTTATAGAAGTCACGCATGACGTCGTAGGAAACGTTGAGCAGGGTCGGGGCAGCCTGGGCCGCGCCAGCGAAGGCCAGGCCTGCGGCGAGTAACGAAGCGGCGAAAAGTCTGTTCACTGCAAAGTCCTTGTTATGTCGATGTCGTCGATTGATGGCGGATTGCCGCGACTATAGCCGCAGAGCCCGCGCCTGCTAAAGATCAAAAACGTCTGTGCTTATAGCTGCTTTTCCAGCCTGGTGAACAGCGCGTTGCCGCAACGCGAGCAGAACGCGGCGCCGTGCTCGTGAAATTTTTTAGCGCACACCGGGCAGTCGTGCTTGAGCTGTTCACCGCGCATGGCATTGGCCAGCTCGGCGGTGAAGATGCCGGTGGGCACGGCGATGATCGAGTAACCGGTGATCATCACCAGCGAAGAGAGCATCTGGCCCAATGGCGTCTTGGGCACGATGTCGCCGAAACCCACCGTGGTCAGGGTCACGATCGCCCAGTAGATGCCCTTGGGAATGCTGGTGAAGCCGTGCTCGGGGCCTTCGATCACGTACATCAGCGTGCCGAAAATGGTGACCAGTGTGGAAACCGTGACCAGGAACACGATGATTTTCTGCTTGCTGCCGCGCAGTGCCGCCAGCAGGTAGTTGGCCTGGCGCAGATAGTTGCCGAGCTTGAGCACCCGGAAAATCCGCAGCATGCGCACGATCCGCACGATCAGCAGGTATTGGGCGTCGCTGTAATAGATCGCCAGCACGCCCGGCACGATGGCCAGCAGATCCACCAGGCCATAGAAGCTGAACGCGTATTTCATCGGTCGCGGCGAGCAGTACAGGCGCAGCAGGTATTCGACGGCGAAGGTGAGGGTGAAGCCCCATTCGATATAGGCGAACAGGTCCGCGTACTCGCGGTGGATGCTTTCGATGCTGTCGATGACGGTGACCAGCAGACTCAGCAGGATGATGACCAGCAGAATCTTGTCGAAGCGGCGTCCCGCGGGCGTGTCAGCCTGGAAGATGACGACATGCAGCCGTTCGCGGCGGCTGAGAGAGGTGTCCATGGTGTTTTCCGAAATGAAGATCGCGTGAGCCTAGGAGGAATGGGGGTTGTAGCGCAAGGGCAAGGATAAGAACACGGTGGGAGCGGACCGGGCGGCGCTCCGCTCCCACAAGTTCTGCGCCGTTCCTACTGTGGAACATCCTCCTTCTCCCAACCCCCACCCAGCGCCAGGAACAGGTCGATCTGGCCGATGGCAACCTGGGTGTTGGCGGCGGCCAGTTGGGCGCGGACGTCGGTGTAGGTGCGGGTCGCCTGCAGGTCGGCCAGGAACGAAGCGCGGCCTGCCTCGTAGAAACGGTGCGTCTGCTCGGCCGCTTCCTGGGCGGATTGCTCGGCTTCCTTCAATGCATCGCGACGGTCCAGCAGCGCGGTGTATTGCGCAAGGCCGGTCTGGGTTTCGCGGATGGCGTTGAGCACCACGCCGTCGAAGCGCGCCAATGCCGCCTGGGTCGAGGCTTCGGCTTCATGGATGCGCGCGCGGGAACCGTTGGACGGCACGGTCCAGTTCAGCAACGGGCCAAAGCCCCAGCGATTGGCCGCCGGTTTGCCGAGGTTTTCAAGCATGCCGATGGTGCCGATGCTCGCGCCGATGCTGATGTCCGGATACAGCTCGCCGGTGGCCACGCCGATGCGTGCGGTGGCGGCGGCCAACTGGCGTTCGGCCTGGCGCACGTCCGGTCGGCGTTTTAACAGCGCAGCGCCATCGCCCACCGGCATCACCTGGGCGATGTGCGGCAGCTCGTTGCAGTGGCTTACTCCCGCCGGCAGTTGCTCCAGCGGCCTGGCCAGCAGCATCGACAGTTTGAACAGCCCGGCCTGGCGCTGCGCTTCATATCGCGGTAGTTCTGCGCGCAAGGATTTGAACTGAGTCTGGGACCGGGTCACCTGGGTTTCATCGCCACGGCCCGCATCGCGTAGCCGCTGGTTGAGCGTCACGCTCTGCTGCTGCAAGTCCAGGGATTCACGGGCAATGTCCAGCTCTTCGTTGGCGGCGCAGACCTGCGTGTAGGCGCGAACCACATCCGCCACCAATGTGATGCGCGCCGTATCGGCCGCCGCCTGGGCCGCGTCGACATTGGCCTGGGCCGCTTCGATACCGCGCTGCAACGTCCCGAACAGATCGAATTGATAGGACGTGGTCAGGCCCACGTCACCGACATTGGCCACCGGCACCTTGTCGGCCAGCAGAAAGGCTTCGCCAGATTCCTGCAAACGCTGGGCGCCGACTTTGGCGCCACTGCTGAAACCACCGGCAGCCTCGGCTTCGGCGGTCTGATAGCGCGCCCGTTGCAGGTTGGCGGCGGCGATGCGCAGGTCGGTGTTGGACGCCAACGCCTGGCGCACCAGTTCATCGACACGCGGGTCCTGGTACAAACGCCACCAGTGAGCGGGGACCGGCGCCGATACGGCGTTCACCGAGCTGCCGGCCAGTGCGCCTTGCAGGTCGGGCCGGGTGATGGCGCCGTCTTCTGGCATCCGGTAGTCCGGGCCGACCATCTGGCAGGCGGACAGCAACAGGCCGAATCCGACCGTTGCCAGGCGGGCGAGGTGATTCATTGTGCGGCTCCCGGACGCTCATCGATGATCGACACCGTGGCAGTGCGCCCGGCGATCATGCGGAAATCGGCGGGCACTTCATCGAAGGCGATCCGCACCGGAATCCGCTGGGCCAGGCGTACCCAGCTGAACGCCGGGTTGACGTTGGGCAGCAGGTTGGAGCCGCTGCTGCGGTCGCGGTCTTCGATACCGGCGACGATGCTCACCACATGGCCGGTCAGCCGGGCGTTGTCGCCGATCACCCGGATGTCCACGCCCTGGCCGATATGAATGCCGTCGAGCTTGGTTTCTTCGAAATAACCGTCGATGTGGAACGACGCCGCATCCACCACCGACAGCACCGGGCGGCCGGCGGTGACGAACTCGTGCGTGCGCGGGGCGCGGTCGTTGAGATAGCCATCTACCGGGCTGCGGATCACCGAACGGTCCAGGTTCAGCTGGGCAGCGTCCACGGCGACTTTCGACTCGTTGAGGGCCGACAGTGCCCGGGCCTCGCGGGACTGGCTTTCTTCCAGCTGCTCGCGGGCCACCAGGTTGCCCAGGCCACGGTTGCGCTTGTTCTCGCGGCGAGCCTGTTCCCAGGTTTCCTGGCGCTCGGCGACCGTCGCCTGGGCCTGGCGCAATGCCAGGCGGAAGCGGTCCTGATCGATGGTGAACAGCACCTGGCCTTGGTGCACGGGCTGGTTGTCGGTTACCTCGACCTTCTGGATCAGCCCGGACACGTCCGGCGCGATCTGCACGATGTCGGCGCGAATGTGGCCGTCACGGGTCCAGGGCGCGTACATGTAATACATCACCATGCGCCACACCACGACTGCGGCGAGGGCAACCACCAGCAAAGTCAGGACCACGCGGCCCAATGTCAGTATCGGTTTTTTCATGTCATCAGGTATCGACTGAGAGTATCCACGGCGCCGAGGAGCAAAGCGTATAGACCTACGTTGAACAAAGCCCGGTGCCAGACCAGGCGGTAGAAATGAGCGCGCGACAGCACGGCATGCACGCCGAGAAACAGCACATAGGCAAAGCCCATCAGTGCCAGAAAGGTGGGGATGAAGATGCCGCTGATATCCAGGTCACCGATCATAACGGGGCTCCATCCAGCCCGTGGGGCAGTGGTTCTGTGGTTTCACCGGCGGCGACGATCTCCACACCCGGCAGCAGCGCCAGACGCAGGCCGCTCAGGGCATGCAGTAAATGCAGGCGCGCCGGATCGTCGCCCATGTCCTGAGCGGTCAAGGCGCGGCGGGCGCGGTCCATGGTCATCAGCAGGGCTTTGGGCGCCGGAGCGCGTTCGCCGGCCTTCAAGCAGGCGCGGAAATAGCTCCCGACTTCCTCCACCACCTGCCGCAGCAGCGCCTGAGCACCTGATGCCGCACGTGGCGTGTAGGCCAGCAGGTCCAGCATGTTCAGGGCCACCCGCAGTTCGCGCAGGGCGATGTTGGTGTCCTGTTTGGTGAGGGTCAGGCGTGGCAACTGCTGCATCAGGCGGTCGAGCATCTGTACGCCTAACCGGCGATGCTCGGCCAGGGTCGCGTTGTCGCTGAGGCTGGCAATGTCGCGCCAACTGAAGCGGGTCAGGCGCTTGGCCGCCAGCTCCACGCCGAACGGGCGCAACACCAAAGTCCAGATAAAGGCGAACAACAAGCCGGCAGGGCCAGCCAGGTTGGAGTTGAGGAAATTCAGGAAGTCGGCGTCGTAGGCACTCTGGATGCTGATGAAGGACGAGGTGTTGACGATGGTCAACAAGGTGCCGAGGAAGAAGCGCGGCTGGACGGTCAGGGTGCCGACGCAAATGAACGGCACGGCGAAAGCCAGCACCAGCATCGGGAAGTCGTGCAGATTGGGCAGCACCACGAACAGGTACAGGCTGGCGAACACCACCGACAGCATGGTCCAGAAGAAGAACCGATAGATCTGCGGCGCCGGGTCATCCATGGCCGCAAAGAAACTGCACGACACTGCCGCCAGAGCCACCGCGCTGGCGCCGTCCTTCCAGCCCAGCAGAATCCACAGCACCGAAGCGACGATAATGGCCAGCACGCTGGAAATGACCGAATACAGCATCAGCCCGCGGTCCAGGAACGGTGTCAGCCGGCCCAGCCGCCAGTGCCGGTACACCGCGCGCCATTGGGATGGGTCGTCGGTCGTGATGGCGTATTGCAGGGTCCGGCAATCGAGCCACAGGTCGATCCATTCACCCAGGCGGAACAGGGTATTGGACAGCAGCAATTGATCGCGGTCGTCCAGGGCGGCGGAGTCCGGTTGCAGGCGCTGCATTTCCCGGTGCAGCAGTTGCCAGCGGTCCAGTTGCGGCCCGTCGGCCGTGCTTTCCAGCCATTCCCGTGCCTGCATGAGCAACGGCGAGAGGCTGGCGAGCAGGGCAGGGGGTCGGCGTTCCAGCGCCCAGAGTGCGTCGTCGAGTGCATCGATGACCGGCAACAGGTGGATCATGCGCCCGCGCAGTTCATGGGCATTGCGCACGGTCTGCCTGCGGGTGCCTTCGTGACTGAGCTGGCCGATCATCATTTCCAGCGAGTTGAAGCTGGCGACCATCGAGTTGCGCAGCGCACCGACTTCTTCGGCTGCGAAATTGCGGCCCAGAAACCGCTCACTGTAGGCTGCGGCATCGTTGAACCATTTTTCGGTTGTGGCCTGGAACACCGGCGCCAGGCGCCGGGGCCAGAACATCGAACCCACCACCGCCGCACAGAGAATGCCGAGAAAGATTTCCTCGGTGCGCGACACCGCCACTTCGAACACCGCTTGCGGGTTGTCCACCACCGGCAGGGAAATCAGCGGCATGGTGTAACCGGCCAGCATCAGCGCGTAGCTGTTGGCGGTGCGCAGGTGCAGCGACAGAAACAGTAAAGTGCCGGTCCACAGGCCGATGACCACCGCCAGCAACAGCGGCGTCTGCACGAACAGCGGCACCAGCAACACCGACGCCACCGCGCCGGCCAGGGTTCCGACCACGCGGTACAACGCCTTGGAACTGGTGGGGCCGACAAAGGGGCTGGAAACGATATAGACGGTCGCCATCGCCCAGTAAGGCCGCGGCATTTCCATCAGCAGCGCGATGTACAGCGCCAGCATCGAGGCGCCGAAGGTGCGCACCCCGTAGAACCAGTCCCGAGCAGGCGGCACGCCGTCGAAGAAACCTTTCACGGCCAGGTTTTTCAGGGCAAGGCTCACGACTGCGCCTCGCCGGACAAATCGCTGAAAGCCTGGAATACCCGCAAGGTCGCTTCCAGATCGGCCTGGTCGATGCCCTTCAGGGCATGGGCGCGCAGGCGCGTCAGTTCGCCTTCGATGGACGATGCCAGCGTCCGGCCGTGTTCGGTCAGACTCAGGGCCTTGGCGCGACGGTCATTGGGATCTTCGGTGCGGCAGACGATGCCGGCGGCACACAGCTGATCGAGCAAGCGCACCAGAGTCGGGCTTTCCATACCGGCGGCCTGAGCAACTTTCACCTGATGGACGCCGTCGCCCAGGCGAGCGATGGCCAGCAGCGGCCCGGCGCAGGCTTCGGAAATGCCATAGGTCACCAGCGTGGCCTGGCAACTGCGCCGCCAGTGACGGGACGCAGCCACCATCGCACTGCTGACGGCTCGGTGAAGTGATTCCAGGGACATGAAAAACAACCGGGTATGAAGGGTATTTAGTTCGCAGCCATATTGTTAGCCGCGACATTAGTAGCTTGCTAACTATAATATCCTGTAACAAAGTCTTTCGGTCAACCGGAAATTGCCGGCTGCGACGCCGGACCGCGGAGCAGAGCGGACAACGGGATGCCACGGCGACGAAAGGTCGACCCGGCACTGCGAGATGGGAAAAGTTCAGGTGAAAAAGAACTAATTCGTTACCGTTCGTCGGTATTTCTGTATCAATTTTGAGAATTGAACTACGCGTCGTTCAAAAAAATGACGCCAGTCTTATGGCGTGCAGGGCACAGGAACCGGTTCTCCGGTCATTTTCCTATCCATTCGGAGGAGTGGGTTTTCTGATATCAAAATAGTGGCTTTGACGCTTTTTCGACTGATCCTTGACGGCTGCTCGCCCGGGCAGCTGTTTAAAAAACGTTCAATACTGCCGATAGCGATGATGAATCCAACGGGTGCTCAATGCCCCGTTTTAGAGCCATCTGTCGGCGCCAAAGGGTGCCTTGCGAGCCATACCATGATCGACCTCGCCACCTGGAACCTTTCCGTACCCGTCGGAATCCCAGCCGCCACTATCGCCACTCAACAATTGGTCAGCGGTTACCAGGACGGTTACTTCAAGTCCGGCAACACGTTGTTCTTCTGGGCGCCGGTGACCGGTTCCACCACCGACAATGCCAAGTTCCCGCGCACCGAGCTGCGTGAGACCACGCCCGACGGCCGCGCCAACAACTGGACCTACCCGCAGGCCGACAACTTTCTGCGCGCGGCCTTGACCGTGAATCAGGTGCCGTCGAGCGGCAAGATCGTGATCGGTCAGATCCACGCGTTCCAAAGCACCGAGCCATTGCTCAAAGTCGAGTACCAGTACAAGGAAAAGCTCAAGACCGGCAACATCGTCGCCAAACTGCGCCGCAGCCCGGATGCTGAAATCGAGGTGATCACCGTGGCCCAGGGCGTGCCGATGAACGAGCGCTTCAGCTACAGCATTCACCTGACGCCGGCCGGGAACCTGTCGGTCAATGCCTATGATTCGGTATGGAATGTGAAGCTGGATTCGGCCTGGAGCACCCGTTTGCTGTACTTCAAGGCCGGCGTGTACACCCAGGACAACACCGGCTACGCCACCGAAGGCGGCGCGGCGACCTTCTACAAACTGACCATCAACCACGACAAGAAGGCCTGAGCCCGGCTTGCGGATGGTCAGCGCGGGAAGATCAGGCTGAAGCGGATCTGCCCGCGCACCGGTTGCGTGACTTCGACCCGCCCGCCATGCAGTTGCATGATCGCCGCGACGATGGCCAGGCCCAGGCCGTTGGAATCGGAGCGCTGATGGCGGGAGGGGTCGCCTCGATAGAATCGGTCGCACAGTCGGTCGAGACTGGCCTGGGGCAGCTCCGGCCCCTGGTTTTCCACTTCCAGGCGACAGCTGCCGTCGACCCGGCTGACCCGCATGTGAATTTCGCTGCCTTCATCGGCGTAACGAATTGCATTGGCGACCAGATTGCTCAAGGCGCGCCGTAGCAGGATCGGCTCGGCGAGCAGCGTGTCTTGGCCATCAGCGTGCAACAGCAGTCCGCGCTCGTCGGCCAACCCCTCGAAATAGCCCGCTACCCGTTGCAGCTCGTCATGCATGTCCAGCGGTTTGCGCTCCAGCACCGCCTTTGGGTCGTCGGCGCGGGCCAGAAACAGGATGCTTTCCACCAGCCGGGAAATGCGCTCCAGTTCTTCCAGGTTGGAGGCCAGCAGCGCTTGGTACTCGTCGGCGCTGCGGTTCTGGCGCAACGCGACCTGGCAATGGCCCATCAACGAGCCGACCGGGGTGCGGATTTCATGGGCCAGGTCGGCGGAGAACTGCGTCAGGCGCCGATAACCGTCATCCAGCCGATCCAGCATCGCGTTGAACGCTTCACCCAATGGTTGCAGCTCCACCGGCGCGTCCCGGCTGTCCAGACGGGTATGCAGGCTGGCCGGGGTGATCGCGGCGGCGTGGGCGGCCATTCGGTGCAGCGGCCGTAGCCCGCGGCGCAACAGCACGTAGCCCAACAGCGCGGTGATGACGAAGGCCAGTGCCACGGCGGCATAGATCTTCTGGCGCAGGCCGGCGAGCATGGCCGTTTCCTTGACCATCAGGTGTGCGGCCTGCAAGCGCACCTGCATGCCGCCGGACATCACTTCCACGGCGGCGGCCCGCAACGGAACGCCCTGCAGGCTGGCGCCGCTGCGCAGGTCCTGGACTTTCAACGCCTGGTCCTGGGCGACCGTGGGCAGTTCGGGCAACGGCGCGTGCAACGGGTTGACCGAAATCACCGCAGGCTTGCCCGGCTCGCCGATGATGAAGATGTCATCTTCACTGTCGAGCATGTTCTCGAACAGCTGCGGGCTGCTCTGCAGGTTGTCCAGAGTCAGGTCGTAGCGCAGCAGTTTGCGGAAATGGTCCAGCCGCGCCAGCACCGCGTGGTCGCTGCGCTGCATCACCGTCTGTTCCATCGCCCGATACAGATAAAGGCCCGCGCCGCCGACGGTGAACATCGCCACCAGGGCGAAGGCCAGCGTCGAGCGCAGGGTCAGGGAAGGCTGGCGTCGGGCGCGCATGGCCGAACCTCGCACACGTAACCGATGCCGCGCACGGTATGGATGAGTTTGACCGGGTAGGGCAGGTCGACTTTGCTGCGCAGGCGCTTGATGGCGACGTCGACCACGTTGGTGTCGCTGTCGAAATTCATATCCCAGACTTCCGAGGCGATCTGCGCCCTGGACAGCACATCGCCTTCGCGGCGCAGCAACAGATGCAGCAGGGCAAATTCCTTGTTGGTCAGCACGATCACTTGCTGCTGGCGGGTCACCCGACGGCGCAGCAGATCCAGTTCCAGATCCGCCAGATGAAAGTGATCCGCCTCGCGCACCACGCCCCGGCGCAGGATGGTGCGAATGCGCAGCAGCAGCTCGGTGAACGAGAACGGCTTGACCAGATAATCATCGGCGCCCAGTTCCAGACCGCGAATCCGGTCCTGCAACTGGTCACGGGCGGTCAGGAACAGCACCGGCACATCCTGTTTGGCGCGCAGCACTTCGATGATCTGCCAGCCGTCGATGCCGGGCAGCATCACGTCCAGCACGATCAGGTCGTAGCGGTTTTCCAGGGCCATGTGCAGGCCGTCGGCGCCGTGGGTGGCCCAGTCGACCTGATAGCCGGATTCGCCGAGGCCCTTTTTCAGGTACTCGCCGGTCTTGGTGTCGTCTTCGATCAACAGGATATGCATGCCGGGCTTCGCCAGATGGATGCGGGTCAGAGGGGCGCCGCGGGGCGCCGGACCGAGAGTCTAGCGAACTGAGGCGCCCGCGTCGGTGACATTTTTGTCATTGATCCGGCGCGGTCGCGAATGACAAAAATGTCATCGGCAGGTCATTTTCCAGTACCGGTGACGGGTCGAGCATGGGTGTCGTTCTCCTCGAAATGCCTTCAATACAAGGAACCACCGATGAAGACTGCACTGTCCACCACCTTCGGCCTGCTTCTGCTCAGCGCCGCCGTCATGACCCAGGCCGCCGATCTGCCGGTGGTCAAGCCGATGCGCGGCACCGTCGACAGCCTGCAAGCCGACACCCTGAACTTCACCACCCGGGCCGGCCAGCACCAGAGCATTCAGCTGACCGACAAGACCGGCATCCGCCTGGTCTCCAAGGCGGAGCTGGACACCATCAAGGCCGACAGCTTCGTCGGTTCGGCCGCCATTCCCCAGGCAGACGGCACTTTGAAAGCGCTGGAAGTGACGGTGTTCGAAGCCAGCCTCAAGGGCAGCGGCGAAGGGCACTACGGCTGGGAAAACGCCGACGGCAGCACCGGCACCATGACCAACGGCACCGTGGGCAAGCTGTCCAAGGCCAACGGCCGCACCTTGACCGTGCAGTACAACGGCGGCGAAAAGCAGTTGGTCGTGCCTGAAGATGTACCGATCGCCTACGTGGAACCGGGCCAGCGCAGCGCGCTGAAAGCCGGTGCCAAAGTCGTGCTGTTCCCGGCCGATGACGGCAAATCCGCACGCGGCGTCGCGGTCGGCAAGGATGGTTTCACGCCACCGATGTAACCCGCATGGCGCGGCCCGGTTTGCGCCGGGCCTGCGTCTGGCCTCGTCCATCATTCGGGATCTTCACCATGAAAACCCGCCCGATTCATCCCTGGCCCGTGCGCCTGACCCACTGGGTCAACGCGGTGGGCATGGTCTGCATGTTTCTGAGCGGCTGGGGCATCTACAACGCCTCACCCCTGCTGCCATTCACTTTTCCCAAGGCACTGACCCTCGGCGGCTGGCTGGGCGGTTCCATCGCCTGGCATTTCGCGGTCATGTGGCTGCTGGTCATCAATGGCCTGGTTTACGTGCTGTACGGCGTGTTCAGTCGGCATTTTCGTCGCGACCTGCTGCCGGTGCGGCCTGCCCAAGTCAAACGTGACGCCCTCGACGCGCTGCGTTTACGGCTGGTGCATGTGCACGGTCAATACAATGCGGTGCAGCGCTTGATGTACTGGCTGGTGTTGGCGATGGGTGTGCTGGTGGTGCTGTCCGGGCTGGCGATCTGGAAACCGGTGCAGTTTCAGGAACTGACCAGCCTGATGGGCGGTTTCGACACCGCGCGTTGGGTGCATTTTGCAGCGATGGCTGCCATCGGCGCGTTCGTCGTCGTCCATCTGGCACTGGTGCTGCTGGTGCCGCGCACCTTGCTGCCGATGATCACCGGCGGTCGTCGTGTACAGGATCAAGGAAGCATCGAGTCATGAGCGAATCACGCAAACGCATCCATCTGGAACCTGCGCAGCAGCGCCAGCTGGTGGATATCCAGCGCCGCAATTTCCTGCGCACCGGGCTGACCGTCGGCGCCATGTCGATGCTCACCGGCTGCAACCTGCAGGACGGCGATCAGGTGGACAAGGCACTGTGGGCCATGTCGCGCTGGAATGATCGGGTTCAGGCCTGGCTGTTCAAGGGTCAGAAACTGGCGCCCACTTATACCAGGGCGCAGCTGACCAACCCGTTTCCGTTCAATGCGTTCTATCCCGAGTACAACGTGCCGGAACTGGAGCTGTCGGACTATCGACTGGCGGTTTCCGGGCTGGTGCGCGACAAGCAGGCGTGGACGCTGGAAGGCCTGCGCAAGTTGCCGCAACGCACGGATATCACGCGGCTGATCTGCATCGAAGGCTGGAGCGCGATAGGGCAATGGGGCGGCGTGCCGCTCAGGACCTTTCTGGAATACATCGGGGCCGATACCACGGCGCGATACGTCGGTTTCAAATGCGCCGACCGCTACTATTCCAGCCTGGACATGCCCACAGCGCTACATCCGCAGACGCTGTTGGCACTGGACTTCGGCGACGTCGCCTTGCCACCCGACTACGGCTACCCGTTGCGGGTAAGGGTGCCGACCAAACTGGGCTTCAAGAACCCCAAGCACATCGTCGAGATCATCGTCAGCAACGACAACCCCGGCGGGTATTGGGAGGATCAGGGGTACAACTGGTTTAGTGGGGTTTGAGACTAAAAGCTTGGCACGGCCCTACAAATCGGGGGTCGCCGTATTCTATAACTGCTGCCGCTGCGCGCCGGATCGCCAGCACGCTGGCTCCTACAGGATCGCGGCTGCAGGAGCCAGCGTGCTGGCGAAGGGGCCGGTGTTGAGACAGAGATTGCGTCGTTCCGGATGCCGTCTTCGCGACCAGGACGGATCGCCGTCCGGTCGCTCCCACGGTTGATCCAGGTGTCAGTTCAGCCCCAGCTTCCCACGCAGGGTCGACAGGTCTTCGGCCAGGGTATTCACCGGGCCGACCAGCGCCTTGCGGTCGTTGTCCTTGACCTTGTCGTAGGTCTGGAAACCGCCGTCCTTGGTTTTGTAACGTGCCAGGATCTTGTTCACGGTGGCAAAGTTTTTGTCGACTTTGTCGGTGAACGCCTTGTCCTGGGTTTCGATGTGCGGGCGGAACAGGTCGACGATTTTCTTCGCGCCGTCGATGTTGCCCTGGAAGTCGTACAGGTCGGTATGGCTGTAGCGGTCTTCTTCGCCGGACACTTTGGTCGCCGCGACTTCTTCCAGCAGGGCCGCCGCGCCGCCGACCACTTTCTCCGGCGGGAAGGTCAGCTCGGCCACGCGCTGCTCCAGGTCCTTGACGTCGGCCATCAGCTTGTCAGCGATAGCGCCTTGGTCCTGAGTGGTGTTCTTGGCGAACAGTGCGTATTCCAGGCGGTGGAAACCAGTGAAATCGTCAGCTTCGACACCTTGCTCGTGATCATCTTCGCGGGAGTCGATCGAGGCATCCAGGTCGCTGAACAGCTCGGCGATCGGCTCGACCGATTCGTAGAACACTCGGGTCGGCGCATACAGCTTCTTGGCCGTGGCGATGTCGCCTTTCTTGACCGCATCGGTGAACTGCCGAGTGTGGCTGACCAGCTCTTCAATGTTCTCGGTCACGTAGATCTTGTAGTCCGAAACCGGGCCGACCAGGTCCAGCGGCGCCGTGGCGGCAAAGGCGGCCAGCGGGGTCTGGAGCAGGCCGAGGGTCAACAGCAAAGCCAGGGGCGTCTTTTTCATGGTTGTCTTCCGGGTCATGAGGTTGAAAGTCAGGCGGTTTTGGCAGGCGTTGCAGCGGCCAGCAATGAGCGGCCAAGAAAATCCTTGCTGTCGGTCACACCGGGCAGGGTGAAGAAGTAGCCACCGCCGATGGGCTTGAGGTATTCCTCCAGCGGCTCGCCATTGAGACGGTTCTGCACGGTGATGAAGCCTTTTTCCAGGTCCGACTGGTAACAGATGAACAGCAGGCCCATGTCGAGTTGGCCGTTCTTGTTGACGCCGTTGGAATAGTTGAACGGCCGACGCAGGATCAAATTGCGCTGGCTTTGTGGCGTACGCGGATTGGCCAGACGGATGTGGGAATCCAGGCGAGTCTTCTTGCCGTGCGGGTCGGCTGCGTAGTTCGGCACATCGGTTTCCACCTTGCCGTCCATGGGCGCGCCGGCGTTCTTGGTGCGGCCGAAAATCGACTCCTGTTCCTGCAATGGGGTACGGTCCCAGCGCTCGACGAAATTGCGAATGATGCGCACCGCCTGATAGCTGCCGTGGGCTGCCCAGGCCGGTTCGTCACTGCCCGGTTGCACCCACACCAGTTCGTTCATGGCTTTCTGGTCGTTGGAATCGGGGTTGGCCGAACCGTCGCGGAAACCCAGGAAGTTGCGCGCGCTTTCCGGCGGCTGGCCCGGCTTTTTCGGCGCTTGCGGAGGCACGGTGCCTTCCTGTTTCCAGCGCACGAACAGCAGGTCGGGAAGGTTCTTCACGATGTCGCGCAGGGCGTGAATGTTGCTGTCCGGCGTGTTGGAACAGAACTGAATGCTCAAATCGCCGTGGCAGTTGGCTGCATCCAGCGCGTCATTGGGAAAACCGACCATGCGGCTCAGGCGCTTGGGCTTGACGTCGGTCAGGCCGAAACGCTCGTCGAACAGCGACTCGCCCACCGAGACGGTGATCGTCAGGTTATCCGGCGTGACCACCGGGCCGAGAATGCCCGAATCGGCAGGCGGCAGTTTCGGATCGACTTCCGGTACCGGGCCACCGGTCATCAAAAAGGCGATGCGCTCATTCAGGGTGCGAAACATCCGCTCCAGGTCTTCGCGATCAGCGGCCAGTACATCAAAGGCCACCAGCATGCCGGCGGTAGGGCGCGGGTTGACGATGCCGCTCTGATGCACGCCGAGGAACGCGTTGCGGTCTTCGGTTTTTTCGCTGTTCGGCGCTTCGGTGACTTGCGCGGGGGCGGCCGCCAGCACGTTATTGCTCAGGCTGCTGCCGGCCAGTGCGGCACCGGCCGCGCCCAGCCCCATCAGCACGCGGCGGCGCTGGATCGATTGCGGGGCGTTGTTGGCGTCGGGGGTTTTCATCGTGGTGCTGTGCTCCAGTGGATCAGAGGCTCGAAAGGCCAAGTGCAGGGTCGACGCCTTCCAGCGCGTCGGCCAAAACGCGTGCCTGGTCGGCGATCTGCTGGCGTTGATCGGCCGAAACCTGGTCGTAAGGGCGATAGCCGCCGTCGCTGCTCAGGGCACTGAGCGTGCTGTCCAGGTCGGCAGCCGCTGCGTCGATTTTCTGCAGCAGTTCGCCGCTGGTTTTGGCCAACAGCGGACGCAGCAGGTCAACGACCTTGCGCGTGCCTTGCAGATTGGCGGCAAAGCCGTTCAGATCGGTGTGGCTGTAGCGCTCTTCTTCGCCGTTGTGGCGCACGTCCGCCAGACTGCGCAGGTTGCGGATGACGATGCCGGTCAGTTGTTCAGGCGCCAGGGATTGAGCCAGCAATTGTTGCTTGAGCTCGGCCACGTCGACAGACAGCCGCTGAGCCACCGGCGCGAGGACGTCGAGGCTGTGCTGGCTGAACAAGGCGTATTCGATGCGGTGGAAACCGGCGAAACCTGCGTCCTGCTCACGCTTCTCGAAGTAGTCGGCGCGGGCATTGATGGCGTTGTCCAGTTCCGCCAGACGCTGTGCGGCAGGGGCGATGCGCTGGTAAGCGGTGCGCGCCGGCAGGTAAGCCGCTTGCGCGGCGTCAAGATCGCCGGCCTCGATGGCCTGTTGCAGTGCGGTGGCGGCTTTGATCAGCGCCGAACCCTGCATGCTCAGATACACCCGGTATTCCGAGAGCGGGCCGATGAAGGCGGTCATCGACGGCCGCGCCTTGGCCTTGGCGTCGGACTCGGCGGTCGGTGTCACATGCAAAGTGCCGCGCGGATTGCTCAGCAGGCCACAGGTGATGGCGTAGTCGCCAGGCATCAGGTTGGCGTTGATCACCTGGCTCAGACCCGGCGCGATGTTTTCCCGCTCTTCGACCACCAGCACGCCATCTAGAATTTCCCACTCGACGGCACGCTCCGAACGATTGACGATGCGGAAGGCGTTCTTGCCCGCCGCAACCGTCAGCGCATTGGGCTCGCAATTGTGCGCGTGAATATTGACCACGGTTTCTGCGCCCGCATTGGCGGCGCGCTTGGTGGCCGCCACTTGGGAGGCGTAGTAGAACAGGCCGCCGGCGGCGATCATCAGGATCACGGAACCGGCCACTGCCAATCGCAAGGCGCGGGGAGGTCTGGCGTGTTTGCCAGCACCTGAAGGTGGGTTCGACATGGGGCCCTTATTCGTTAATGGCTGAAGAGGGTGTGCGCGCAACCGTCTGGCCCGCGCTCGGGGCGTGCGGCAGGAAGAACAGCGCCAGCGATCCGATCAGGTAAATGAGGTACACGCTCAGGGTGCTCACGGTCGGCGCGTCCTGGTAACCGAACATGCCGGCCAGCACCGAACCGGTCGGGCCGTCCATCGGCAGAATCGGGCTGATGTCGAAGACCACGTCCTGCAAGTGGTTCCAGAGGCCCGCTTCATGCAGCGCCTGCACCGAGTTGGCGAGAATTCCGGCCGCCACCACCAGGATGAACAGGCCGGTCCAGCGGAAAAACAGGCTCAGGTTCAGGCGCATGCTGCCTTTGTACAGCGCGACGCCGAGCGCCACCGCCAGCAACAGGCCCAGCAGCGCACCCAACGGCGCGCCGGAGCCTTCGCTCTGCTGGAACACCGCCAGCAGGAAGAACACCGTTTCCAGACCTTCGCGGGCCACGGCGAAAAACACCATGGCGATCAGCGCGTAGGTCTGATTGTTCGAGCCGCCGAGTGCAGCGTCCAGGGATTCATGCAGGGCGCTCTTGATCGAGCGGGCGACCTTGCGCATCCAGAACACCATGGAACTGAGAATGCCCACCGCAAGCAGGCCGACGATGCCTTCGAACAATTCCTGCTGTTTCTGCGGGAATTCAGCGCTCATCAACTCCAGACCACCGCCGACGAACAGCGACAACGCGCCTGCGAGAAACACGCCGATCCACACCGCAGGCATCCACTCGCCACGGCCGGTCTGTTTGAGGTAGCTGGCGATGATGCCAACGATAAGCGCGGCTTCGATGCCTTCGCGCAGCATGATCAGGAAAGGAACGAGCATGATTCACCGGGTAAGACGGGCGGTCGACAAGATGTTTCGCAAGCGGAAATACTGCGTAACATAATGATACTCATTCTTGAATGAAGGTAGTTGTTTTTTTAGCGATTTTAATTTTCTGAAATTTGTTCAGGTCCGGTTCAGTTGTGCCCGGAGTCTGCAGGAGCCAGCCTGCCGTCGGCGGCCATCCGACGAAGACGGTTGTTCAGATCGAATGAATGCAGCGCACATCCTCGTTCGCCAGCGAGCTGGTTCCTACAAACGTCATGCGTTTACCTGGCCGAACAGCACCCCAACTCACTGAGAATCCGATACGCCAGCTTCACCCGTTCTTCATTGGGGTAATTCCTGTTCGCCAGCACCACGATCCCCAGTTGCCTGCCCGGCACGAACGCCACGTAGCCGCCGAACCCGTTGGTGGAGCCGGTCTTGTTCACCCAGGTATCCTCCAGCCCGGGGAAGGGTTTGAGCGGGAGTACCGGCTGGGTGTTCAGGGCCATCTTGCTGGAATTGCCTTCTAGCAGCGCGTTCAGTTGTACCGGTTGCCGATAGTGTTCCCACGCCAGATCCTGAACCATGGCGCCGACCTCGAAGTAGCCGGTACGAGTGTCCAGCAAAGCACGCTGGAGTGGCGTTTCCAGGGGCCTGGCTTGCAGATTGGCTTCCACGAACCGCAGCAGGTCACGACTCGTGGATTTCACCCCGTAGGCCTGGGCCGCCAGCACGCCCGCATTCAGGCGCACCGGCGCGCCGGTCTTGTCGTAGCCCTGAGCGTAGGTTGCCAGTTTGTCGTCCGGCACGTCGAGCCAGGTATTGTTCAGGCCCAAGGCCGGAAACAGCTGCTGCTCCATGGCCTGCTCGAACGGCAGTTTCAGGCTGCGTGCGGCGACGACGCCCAGCAAGCCGATGCTCGGGTTGGCGTAGGAACGGTGGGTGCCGGGCAGATATTGCGGCTGCCAGGCCTTGAAATAGGCCATCAGCTCGTCGTCATTGCTCACCTTGTCCGGCACCTGCAGCGGGAAGCCGCCTGCAGTGTGGGTCGCCAGATGGTAGACCGGCAGTTTGCCGAGGCGGCTGCCTTGCAATTGCGGCATATAGGTGTCGATGTTTTCGGTGAGCGACAACTGGCCGTTGGTCTGCGCCCAGGTCGCGAGGGTCGCGGTGAAGGTCTTGCTGATCGAACCCAGCTCGAACAGCGTATCGCGGGTGACGGGCTGGCCGGTCTGCCGTGACGCAACGCCGAAATTGTAGAAATGCTGGCGGCCACCTTCGCTGATGGCAATCGACATGCCTGCGATGTCGTTTCGCTGCATCACGGCTTGGGCGGCTTCGGTCACCGTGACGCGTAGCGAATCGGCCCGCTCGCTGTCAGCTTGGGTAACTCCACTGATCAGGGCGCCGCACGCCAGTATGGCGATATTCAGGCGGCTTGGAAGGCTCCGGCGCATCGGCTGCTCCTCTTGTTTTTTGTCAAGCGGCGAACCTTAGCAGGCAGAGTGGAACCCTCAATAAACATTTTTTCTCAGCATATTGCCAGCCGTTTAATACGTCGGTGCGATGCGGGGTGGTGGCCGCTTGCCAAGGGTTTGCGTACCATGCCCGCTTTTTCCAGCCTCTCTTGCTTACGCGGGCGGGACGCAGTCGGGTACCCCATGAAAACGAACCGTATACGCGCCGACGTGCTTGCCGGCCTCACCACTTCCTTTGCGTTGGTGCCCGAGTGCATCGCCTTTGCGCTGGTGGCCCATCTCAATCCGCTGATGGGGCTGTACGGCGCGTTCATCATTTGTACCCTGACCGCGCTGTTCGGCGGTCGGCCGGGGATGGTCTCCGGGGCGGCGGGTTCGATGGCGGTGGTGATCGTCGCGCTGGTGGTGCAGCAGGGTGTGCAATACCTGTTGGCCACGGTGCTGCTGGGCGGTCTGTTAATGGTTCTGTTCGGCCTGCTGCGCCTGGGCAAACTGATCCGGCTGGTGCCTTACCCGGTGATGCTCGGCTTCGTCAACGGCCTGGCGATTGTCATCGCGATGGCCCAGCTGGAGCATTTCAAGTCCGGCGAACACTGGCTCAGCGGCACGCCGCTGTATGTGATGCTTGGGCTGGTGGCGGCCACCATGGCCGTTGTCTATCTGCTGCCGCGCCTGACCAAAGCCGTACCGCCGGCGCTTGTGGCGATTCTCGGCGTGGGTCTGGCGGTGTATCTGCTGGGTCTGCCGACCCGCACCCTGGGTGACATGGCGAACATTGCCGGCGGCTTTCCCGCGCTGGCGTTGCCGCAGGTGCCGTGGACTCTGGAAACCCTGCAGATCATCGCGCCCTATGCCGGGCTGATGGCCATGGTCGGCCTGCTGGAAACCCTGCTGACCCTGAACCTGACCGACGAAATCACCGAGAGCCGCGGCTTCCCGGATCGCGAGTGCGTGGCACTGGGCGCAGCGAACGTAGCGTCGGGCCTGTTCGGCGGCATGGGCGGTTGCGCGATGATCGGCCAGACCGTGATCAACCTCAGTTCCGGCGGGCGCGGGCGACTGTCCGGGGTGGTGGCCGGGGTCATGATCCTGATGTTCGTGCTGTTCCTGTCGCCGTTGATCGAACGCATTCCGCTGGCCGCGCTGGTGGGCGTGATGTTCGTGGTGGCGCAGCAGACATTTGCCTGGGCGTCATTGCGGGTGCTGCGCAAAGTGCCGGTCAGCGACGTGCTGGCGATCATTGCCGTGACCGTGGTGACCGTCTTGACTGACCTGGCGATGGCGGTGATGTTCGGCATCATCATTGCCGCGATCAATTTCGCCTGGCAACAGGCCCGCGAGCTCTATGCTGACAGCCATCTGGAGGCCGACGGCAGCAAGCTTTATCACCTGCATGGCACCTTGTTCTTTGCCTCGACCACGCCGTTTCTCGACCAGTTCGACCCGGCACAGGACCCGGCGCACGTCACGCTGGATTGCCGGCACATGCGTTTTGTCGACTATTCGGCCATCGCCGCGCTCAAGACCCTGCGCGAGCGTTACACCAAGGCCGGCAAGCACTTGCGCGTGGTGCATCTGTCCGAGCGCTGCAAGCGCCTGCTCAAGCGCGCCGGTGTGCAACCGGCCTGAATCCGGATCTTCAATCACGTCAAAAAGGTAGGTGCCCGATGCAGGTACTGTCTCCGCTGGATGCCTATGAACGGGCTTTGCAACGCGGCTTTCAGCCCGACGCCGCGCAGTTGCAGGCCGCGCGCCGGTTGCAGGATTGCTTCGACGCGCTGAACGGCAACGGCAGCCGCGCCCAGGGCGTGTACCTGTGGGGACCGGTGGGGCGCGGCAAGACCTGGCTGATGGACCGCTTTTTCGACAGCCTCGGCGTGGCGGCGCGGCGTCAGCATTTTCACCATTTCATGCGCTGGGTGCACAAGCGCATGTTCGAGCTGATCGGCACGCCGCAACCGTTGATTGTCATCGCCCGTGAACTGGCCCGTGAGGTGCGGGTGATGTGTTTCGACGAGCTGTTCGTGACCGATATCGGTGATGCGGTGATTCTCGGCGGCCTGTTGCAGGAAATGTTCGAACAGGGCGTGACGCTGGTCTGCACCTCCAACCAGCCGCCGGATCAGCTCTACAGCCACGGGCATAATCGCGAGCGGTTCCTGCCGGCCATCGCGGCCATCCAGCGGCACATGCAGGTGGTGGCGGTGGACGGCGGCGAAGATCATCGCCTGCATCCGGGACAATTGCTGCAACGCTACTGGGTCAGCGAACCGGGCAAGCCCAGCGCGCTGGGCGATATCTTCAGCGCGTTGAGCGCCGGGCAACCGGTCCACGACACGCAGGTGATGCTTGGCTATCGCAGCATCAATGTGCTCCAGCACGCCGACACGGTAGTGTGGTGCCGCTATCGCGACCTGTGCGAGCAGCCTTTGGCGGCAATGGATTTCATTGCCCTGTGCGACCGTTTTCAAGTGATTCTGCTCAGTGAAGTGCCTGCGTTGAGCGCGGCGCAGCGCGAAGCGAAAATCGCACGTGGCACCGAAGACGGGGTCGAGCAGGTAGCGGCAGGGGACCGCGAGCTGCCGCAGCTTTCGCCGCACGATGATGGCGTGCGGCGCTTCATCGCGCTGGTGGACGAATGCTACGACCGGCGTATTCCGCTGTATGTCGAGGCGCAGACGCCGATGGATGCGTTGTACACCGAAGGTTATCTGTCCTTCGCGTTCCGCCGGACCCTCAGCCGGTTGCAGGAAATGCAGCTGGCGCGTTTCACCGAACGTTAGTCACGCCGCGTCGCGGCGACGCTGGGCCAGCAGGTGCTTGGCACCCTCGAGCATCAGCACCAGCACTGCCAGCCAGATCGGCAGGTATGTCAGCCATTCATCGCGACCGATGATTTCACCC
This sequence comes from Pseudomonas sp. v388, assembly GCF_003935425.1. Lineage (GTDB taxonomy): Bacteria > Pseudomonadota > Gammaproteobacteria > Pseudomonadales > Pseudomonadaceae > Aquipseudomonas. The sequence goes on along the minus strand of NZ_RHQN01000004.1, from coordinate 266,953 downwards.
AGCAGCAGCGCAACGCCCACCAGCAGCACCGGTTCCACATAGCTGAGCAGGCCGAACAGGCTGAACGGCAGCAGGCGGCTGGCGATGATGTAGCTGACCAGCGCCGACGCACTGATGACGCCGAGCAGCGGAATCAAGCCGTACAGCGCCGGCGTCTGCTGGATCGCCAACGGGTCGCCCTGGGCGATGAACCACAGGCCGACCGGCAGCATGAACGCCATGTCGAACCACAGCCCGCCGAGGTTGTCGGTCCCGAGGCGACGACGCAGCACGAAGTACATCGGGTAACCCAGGGCCACCACCAGGGTTTCCCAGGAGAAACTCCCCAGTCGCCACACTTCATGACCCACGCCGATCAGCGCGAAGGTGGCGGCGACCTTCTGCAGCCAGGACAGATGCTCGCCGTAGACGATGCGGCCGGTGAGGATCATGGTCAGCGGCAGTAGAAAATAGCCCAGCGACACTTCCAGGCTGCGGCCATGCAGCGGCGCCCACATGAACATCAGCAGTTGCACGCCCAACAGCAACGACGAGAGCAGCAGGCCGAACACCAGCGTCGGGTTCTGCATCAAGCGAGCGGCAAGGCCGCGCGCCAGCTGCCAGTCGCCGCTGACCAGCATGAACAATGTGGCGAACGGCACGGTCAACAGCATCCGCCAGCCGAAGATTTCTTCACCGGTGAGCGGTTTCATGAGCGAGGTATAGAAATACATGACCCCGAACAGCACCGAGGCAGAGACCGAAAGCATGACACCTTTGTACACAGCGGCCTCTTTATGGGTAGTCCGGTAAATGGTTGCACCGTATTGGGGCGCGTGGCGCGTATTCTAGAGCGCTTTGCGAGAAATATCCGGTGCTTTTTGAAGAGTATCCAGCAGGAATACTGCGGATCATCTGAGCATCGAGCCATGCCCCGTTTCTGCACACCGACCATTTGGATCACCGCCAGGCTTTGCTAGGCTGTCGAGCTGGCCGGCACGATCTGTCGGTCCCATACAAGGAGGATGAATGACCAGTTTCAACACCACGGCCCAGGACACCCGCGCCGTGCAGGAGCAGAATTCCACCCGCATCGCGTTCTTCATCGCCGGTTTCAGCATCGCTTCCTGGGCGCCGATGGTGCCTTACGCCAAGGCGCGGGTCGGGCTGGATGACGGCACGCTGGGGATGTTGCTGTTGTGCCTGGGTGTAGGCTCGATCATTTCGATGCCCATGGCCGGCGCCTTGGCGGCGAAATACGGCTGCCGGCGTTTGCTGGTCGCCTCTACGGTACTGATCTGCCTGTGCCTGCCGTTGCTGGCGACGGTGTCCAGCCTGCCGCTGCTGGTCGCGACGCTGTTCATCTTCGGCGCGGGGATGGGCGGTGTGGATTGCACCGCCAACGTCCAGGCGGTGATCGTCGAAAAGGCCAGCGGCAAGACCATGATGTCCGGCTTTCACGGCTTGTTCAGCCTCGGCGGGATCGTCGGCGCGGCCGGGGTAAGCGGTCTGTTGGCGCTGGGCATGTCGCCGTGGGTGGCGATGTGCGTGGTGGTGGTCCTGACGCTGTTGGCCCTCGCCAAGGCCACGCCGGGCCTGTTGCCCTATGGCAGTGCTTCGGACGGACCGGCTTTCGCCATTCCCTATGGCGTGGTGCTGTTCATCGGCTTGCTGTGCTTCACGGTCTTTCTGGCCGAAGGCGCGATGCTGGACTGGAGCGCGGTGTTCCTCAGTTCACTGCGCGGCGTCGATACGGCCTATGCCGGGCTGGGTTACGCGGTGTTTGCCGTGACCATGACCCTGGGCCGACTGTTCGGGGACGCCATCGTGCACCGGGTCGGCTCGACCCGCGTGATCATTCTCGGTGGCCTGTGCGCTGCGGCCGGTCTGGCCATCGCCACGCTGGTGCCCGCCTGGGAAGCGGCATTGCTGGGTTACGCGCTGGTCGGTGCCGGTTGCTCGAACATCGTGCCGGTCTGCTACAGCGCGGCGGGGCGGCAGAAGACCATGCCTGAAAGCGTGGCGATCCCGGCGATCACCACAGTCGGTTACGCCGGGATTCTGGTCGGCCCGGCTGCCATCGGCTTCGTCGCCCACATCAGCAGCCTGGAAGTCGCGTTCATGATCGTCGCCGTGATGCTGTTGGGCGTGGCGATCAGCGGCAGCAAACTGCGCGCCTGACGTGTCTCAGAGCTTGCGCGCCATGCCCGACACCCTTATCGAACTGCCGGGCTGCTCGGAAATTTCGGCGCGCAGGCGAGACGGGCTGCCCATGTCCTCGCCCTGCAGGATGTCGATCATCCCGCCGTGGGGCCAGCCGATGTCACGCAGGTAACCGGCGAACGCCGCAGTGGCCGCGCCGGTAGCCGGGTCTTCATACACGCCACCGAAGGCAAACGGGTTGCGGGTATGGAAGAACTGCTCGGTTTCGGCAAAGACCAGCAGGATCGTTGCCCAGCCTTCGCGCACCATGAGTTCGCGCCCGACTTGCTGGTCGTAATGCATGGCTTTGAGGGTTGAGCGATGCTTGAGCGCCAGCACCAGATGCCCGGCGCCGCCGTTGATCGAGGCGGGCGGAATGCGTTCGTCGAGGTCGTCCCGGGTCAGGCCGAACAGGTTCAAGGCCTCGTCCAGCACCGCCGGGCTGACGGGCGCGCTGTGGGTCGGTGGCGATTGCAGTGCGGCCGAGATCAGGTCGCCCTGGGCGTGGCCTTCGACAGTGATCTGCGCATTATTGAGGGTCAGATTGAACAGGCCGTCGCCTTGCTGGCCGGCCAATGCCGCACCCAGCGCAATGGTGGCGTGGCCGCAGAAGGGCACTTCGGCCAGCGGCGAGAAATAGCGAACCCGCCAGCCGCCTTCGATGGGCGCGGCGAACGCGGTTTCAGAGTAACCGACCTCGGCAGCGATGCGCTGCATGCTGTCTTGGTCGGGCAGCGCGCCGCCGATCCACACGCCTGCCGGGTTGCCGCCGTGCTCGCCATCGCTGAAGGCTGCCAATCTGAGAATTTCGGTTGTCATGTTCGCCGGCTCCATTCCGTTTTCGAGGGGACGCCAGTGTGCGTCAACTGCCGGGAAATAATCCATCCGCGAATGCGGACGAATGGGCGGGAGCCGGGCGCTTTACACGCATGCTCCTTCGGGCAAAGTCGCATCGAACTCGGCCACCACCTCACGGGTCATACCGACGATGTCTTCCACCAGTTCCATTCCCGCGCCGGTGCGCCAGCTGGCGACGATGTCCATGATGTGCGGCACTTCAATACCTTCCACCAGCGTCAAGACACCCTGAGCCAGTTCGCCACGAACCAAGGCCGCCGGCATTGCCCCGATGCCGAAGCCGTCACGCACCAGGCGGGTGATGGCCGACGCCGAGTTCACGCAGTTGATGCGCGGGTTGATCAGATTGGCCGAGTGCATCATGTTCAGAATGTCCTGATGCGGCCGGGAGTTGCGCGAGAACGTGACGATACGCTCTTCGGACAACTCCTCCAGCGAGGCGTAAGGCCGGTCGTAGACCGAGCCGGTCGGCACTACCCAGTGCATCGGGTAGCGCGTCAGAACGGTATTGCGCACCGAGTCGAAGCGCAGCATGTCGGTCTGGAAAATGATGTCCTGGTAACCCTTCTCCAGTTGCGTGCACAGATTGGCGGCGGTGTCGGCGGTCAGTTCGATTTCAAGCGCCGGGTAACACTTCATCAGACGTGTTACCAACGGGCTGAGCCAGGTGTGTATCACCGTATCCATCGCGCCGATGCGAATCCGGCCGCGAACCTGGCTGGGATCACGAATCGCTGCCTTCATGCCCTGCATGGTGTCCATGATGTGCTCGGCGTATTCCAGAACCCGCGCACCCTCGGTGGTCAGCGATACACCCCGGGAATCGCGAACGAACAGCCGCACGCCCATTTCATCTTCCAGCGCAGCAATCCGGCTGGAGATGGAGGCCTGGGTGCTGAACAGTTTTTCCGCGGTCAGCCGGAAGCTTTTCAGCCGTGCGACCCAGACGAAGGTTTCCAGAAACTTGAGGTTCACCGTTTTGGTTCCTTAACACATGAATGAACGCGCTCATCGTGCCTCGGCCATCAGGATTGCGCAGCCACGACAGCCTGGATGAAATTGCAGTTTGTATGCCAGCCGCGGTACAGAAATTCTTATGGGGCATAGCGGTTTTTTCCCGTTGGACGCCGCCAGCCGGCTGCCGAAACATTGCCTGCGAACGAGAAAGGTCCGTGTCGATGCTGGCGTTTGGAGTGCAGCGTGGCACGAAAACCTTCGAGGTGTCGGGGTTCGGACCGCGCCATACCAATAACAATGCGCTCTGCCAACAGCCGGTCGATACCGCTGTGCGCTCATGGGGAATTCTTTCAATGAGCAATAATTCAACATCCCGAGTCTGGGCTCTTGTGGTGGGTGGCACCACGTTGGGGTACGGTCTGGCTGCGCAGGCGGATTTCATCGCCGACAGCAAGGCTGAACTGGAAGCCCGCAATTTCTACTTCAATCGCGATTTCCGCCAGACCGACGCCCGAGACAAGGCCGAGGAATGGGCGCAAGGTTTCCTGTTGCGTCTGCAATCGGGTTACACCGCCGGCACGCTGGGTTTGGGCGTGGACGCGTTGGGCATGGTCGGGGTCAAGCTCGATTCCGGATCGGGCACTGCAGGCACCGGGTTGTTGCCGGCGGACCTGTCTTCCGGCGGCTCCCAGGACAACTACGCCAAGCTGGGCCTGACCGCCAAGGCGCGGATTTCCAAGAGTGAGCTGAAGGTCGGCAGCCTGTTGTTTCGCAGCCCGATGGTGTCCGCCAACGACACGCGGCTGTTGCCCCAGACCTTTCGCGGCGCACTGCTGACTTCCCAGGAGCTGACCGACGTCAAGTTCACCGCAGGCCACATCGACCGTATCAAGGCCAACAGCTCCAGCGATTTCACCGAGCTGAGCGGCAACCGCATCGGTGGCACCAGTAATGAGTTCAACTTCGGCGGCGGCGACTATCAGATCACCCCGCAGTTGGCCCTCAGCGCCCATTACGCGCAACTGGAAAACGTCTACCGCCAGGCTTACGGCGCTCTGGTGCACGTCTTGCCGTTGAGCGCGGGGCAAAGTTTCAAGAGTGATGTGCGCTACTCCAGCAGTCGCGAAGATGGCGCGTTTCGCGCGCTGGACAACAGGGCGTTCGGCTCGATGTTCACTTACCGGCTCAACGCCCACGCGTTTGGCGCCGGCTATCAGCGCATGAGCGGTGACGATCCGTTCCCCTACATCGCGGGCAGCGATCCGTACCTGGTCAACTTCATCCAGATCGGTGATTTCGCCAACACCGATGAACGCTCCTGGCAGGTGCGCTACGACTACGACTTCACCGCGCTGGGCATGCCCGGCCTGACCTTCATGACTCGTTACGTGTCCGGCGACAATGTGCAGCGTGCGGCGGGCGGCGAGGGCAAGGAGTGGGAGCGCAACACCGACGTAGGCTACGTGTTGCAAAGCGGCGCGCTCAAGAATCTTGGGGTGAAGTGGCGCAACGCGACGGTGCGTTCCAACTTCGGTAATGATCTGGACGAAAACCGCTTGATCGTCAGCTATACCCTGCCGCTCTGGTAGCGTGGAGTCTGGCGCGATTCGTGCGTTGCTCCGCGCAGCGAAATGTACAGCTCACTCTTTTCATCGATTCAGGCAAACGAGATGTCCTCTATGCAAACTGCAATCAACCTCTGGCCTCTGCTGGGCGTGCTGGTGATCATCATCGGCTTTGTACTGCGTTTCAATCCGATGCTGGTGGTCGCGCTTGCGGCCGTCGCGACCGGCTTTGCCGCCAGCATGCCGCTGGACAAACTGCTGGCCGTGATCGGCACCGGTTTCATCAAGACCCGCACCTTGCCGTTGATCATCCTGCTGCCGCTGGCGGTGATCGGCCTGTTGGAACGCCACGGCCTGCGCCTGCATGCGCAGAACTGGATCGCCAGGTTCACCGGCGCCACGGTCGGCCGGCTGTTGATCGCTTATCTGTTTGTGCGGGAGTCCACCGCAGCGCTGGGTCTGACCAGTCTGGGTGGCCATCCGCAGATGGTGCGTCCACTGCTGGCGCCCATGGCCGAAGGCGCCGCCGAAGCCCGCTTCGGCAAGTTGCCTGAACCGATCCGCACTCGGCTGCTGGCCTTGTGTGCCGCCACCGATAACGTCGGGCTGTTTTTTGGTGAAGACATCTTCGTGGCCTTCGGTGCCATTGCCTTGATGCACACGTTCCTGCTGGGGTCGGGGCTGGATGTAGAGCCGATTCACATCGCGCTGTGGGGGATTCCGACAGCGATCTGCGCGTTCATCATTCATTCCTGGCGGCTGCATCGCTTTGATCGCCAGCTGGTGCGAGAGCTGCAAGGCCAGGCGCCTGCGGTAACGCCGTCCGCCGCTCAGGAGCGTGCGCAATGATCATTTCGATTCAATACCTGTACTGGCTGGCGGGGGTGATCCTGGCGATCACCGCATTCATGACCCTGACCGACAAGAGCAACCCGAAGCGCTGGACGACCGGCCTGTTCTGGGGGCTGTTCGCCGTGGCATTCCTGGTGGGCGAGCGCCTGCCGCCGGCGCTGGTCGGCGTCGGTGTGCTGGTGATGGCAGTCATTGCCGGCTTTGGTGGGGTCGGGTTCGGCAAGCATCAAGACATGCCGGACAAGGCGCGCCGTGCCAGCGCCGGTCGGCTGGGCAACAAGCTGTTCATTCCGGCGCTGGCTATCCCGCTGGTCACGGTGTTCGGCGCCATGTTTCTCAAGGACATCAAGTTCGGCGGCGTATCGTTGCTGGACCCGGCCAACAGCACGTTCGTGTCGCTGGGTCTGGGTTGCCTGATTGCCTTGGGCCTGGCGTGCTGGCTGACCCGGGATACGCCGGTGCAGGCAATGCGTGAGTCGCGGCGGCTGACCGAAGCCCTGGGCTGGGCGCTGGTGCTGCCGCAGATGCTGGCCATGCTCGGTCTGATGTTCAACGACGCGGGTGTCGGCAAGGCCGTGGCGCATCTGGCGACGGCCTATATCAACATGGACTTCCGTCTGGTCGCGGTGATGGTCTACGTGCTGGGCATGGCGTTGTTCACCATCGTGATGGGCAACGGCTTTGCGGCGTTCCCGGTCATGACCGGCGGCATCGGGGTGCCGGTGCTGGTCGGCATCTACGACGCCAATCCGGCGGTGATGGCCGCCATCGGCATGTTCTCCGGCTACTGCGGCACACTGATGACGCCCATGGCGGCCAACTACAACATTGTCCCGGCGGCGTTGCTCGAATTGCCGGACAAATACGCGGTGATCAAGGCGCAGATCCCCACCGCACTGGCCCTGCTGGTGGCCAATATTGTGCTGTTGTACCTGCTGATGTAACGCCAGGCAGCGGTCGGCCTCCCACGCAATCGCGACGTGCGGGTACCGGTGGGAGGGAGCGTGCTCGCGACTGCTACCTGTTTGCCCCTGCAACGGTGACTGGCGCACCGCAGTCGCCAGCGAGCTGCCTCCTACAAAATCGCGGCTTACCTGGCTCCCACGATGATGCTCACAAGGGAATTACCGCATGACGTTCAATTGGCACAACGACCCCATCGATCGTGATACTCCAGTCAACGGCGCTTACAAGAACACCCAGAATGTACGCCGTTTCCTGACCGACCAATGTGGCCCGGGTTTCAAATTCGACCGAGCGTTCATGGCGTGGATCAACGATGGCCGCGCCAAGAGCATGGGCGACGTGGTGGATCAGTGGCTGAACCGGCATCGCTGATGAGCCAGGTCGATGCCGCGATTCGCACCACTGCGCCGTGCTTGGAACACCGTGGGAGCCAGGTTGCTGGCGAAAGGGCGGGTGCAGGCGCAGCATCGGTAACGCCTGAACAAACGTCTTCGCCAGCAAGCTGGCGCCTACAAAAATGCGGCGTAGTCGGACCTGTAGGAGCCACCCCATCGTATTACCTGCGCGCTTCCAGGATCAGGTTGAAGGGCGTCTGCGCAGCACGGCGAAAACGCGAGAAACCGGCCTTGGTGAACACATCGCGCAACCGGGCTTCTCCGGCTTGCGCACCCAGCCCCAGGCCAACTTCCTGGGACAGCGAGTTGGGCGTGCAAATGAAGGTCGAGGCCGCGTAGAACAGCCGGCCCACCGGCGTGAGGTTGTCGTCGAGCCGGTCATTGGCGTAAGGCTCGACCAGCAGCACCGAACCGTCGGGCTTGAGCGATTGCAGGGCATGACGCGCCGCGCCCACCGGGTCGCCCATGTCGTGCAGACAGTCGAAGTAGCACACCAGGTCGTAGTCGTTGCCCGGATAATCCTTGGCGCTGCCTTTGACGAAGCGCACGTTGGCCTCGGTGCCCGCCGCCTTGGCCCGCTCGGTGGCGGTTTGCACCGACGGTGCGTGGTAATCGAAGCCGATGAACTGCGACGCCGGAAACGCCTGGGCCATCAGAATGGTCGACGCGCCGTGGCCACAGCCGATATCCGCCACCTTCGCTCCGTCCTTGAGCTTGTCCACCACGCCTTCCAGCGCGGGTAGCCATTCGGCGACCAGGTGCGCGCGATAGCCAGGACGGAAGAAGCGCTCGGTTCCGGCGAACATGCACGGATGATGGTCACCCCACGGCAGCGCGCCGTCGCCGCGCATGGCGGCGACCAGCTTGTCTTTGTCGTGGTACAGCGCCGAGACCACCGCCGCGCCGCCGGCGACGTACACCGGCGAGTCTTCGATGGCCAGGGCCAGCGCCTGTTCTTCCGGCAGGCGAAAACTGCCGTCGCGGTGCTCCATGTAGCCGGATGCCGCTTGGGCGCTGAGCCATTCGCGCAGCAGGCGTGCATTGCAGCCGGTTCGTTCGGCCAAAGTCTCCGGGCTGATCGGCTGGCCGTCGGCCATGGCGCGGTACAGGCCCAGCTCATCGCCCAGGATCATGTTGGCGAGCATCGCTGCGCCGCCCATGTCGTTGACCAGCTTGCCCATGAACTCGTTGAGTTTTGCCTCGTTCATTGCTTGTCCTCCTCTGAAGGCCACCGTCGAGGGCGGTTCGGACAAACGAGGTGCTCGGCAGTGGTCGGTTGCATGGCAACGGCTGCCACGTCCGGCAGCCGGGCGGCCAGGCGGGCGAGTCGTGGTTTGAGTTTAGGTCGTCGCGGGCTGCCTTCATGCCTCTGGAGACGGGCTGTCAGGTCAGCCGGCCGAGTGGTTCTGCCGTCAGATGCGCGCTGTTTGCGGACAATTGTGCGCCGCAACACCGTTTTCTTTGCCAGCGCGTGCGTTTTCTCGTAGCGTGCGCGCATGCCATTCCTCCTTGCCGGAGCACCGGTAACTTTCCCGTTTCAGGTAGACCCGTCGTGACCGCGACCGATATCCAGAGTATGCAAAGCCGATTGCAGGCCCTTGAGCAGGAAAATGCCTTGCTCAGGCGAGAGCTGCGCGTGTCCGGCCAGGAGGCCGAGGACGCGCTGGCGTTGTCTCGTGAGCGCTATCGCTTTTTGTTCGAGGCCATGGATGAAGGTTTTTGCATCATCGAGTTCTTCGACGGCCCGCATGGCCCGCTGAGCGATTACATCCATATCGAGGCCAACCCGGCCTATGCGCTGCATGCCGGCATTCCGAATGTCGTGGGCCAGAAGCTGCGAGAGATGGTCCGCGAGGAAGCCGATGGCTGGGTCGAGCTTTACGGTTCGGTATTGAGGACCGGCGTGCCGATCCGCTTCGAGCGCGAACTGGTGGCAACCGGGCGTTACCTGGGTGTGACCGCATTCCGCATCGAGCCGGCCGAGCGCAATCAGGTGGCGGTGCTGTTTCAGGACATTACCGAACGCAAGCGGGCGGAGCTGGCCCTGCAACGGCTCAACGAGACCCTGGAAGCCCGGGTGATCGAGGCCGTTGCCGAACGCAAGGTGCTGGCCGATGTGGTCAATGGCACCTACGCCTTCATCCATGTGATCGATCACCAGTACCGCTGGCTGGCGGTCAACGGCTCGGCGGCGCGGGAGTTCGAGCGGCTGTTCGGCGTGCTGCCCAAGATCGGCGACAACATGCTCGAACTGCTGGCCGACAGTCCGGACACCCAGTCGACCATGCAGGCGCGCTGGGCGCGGGCGCTGGGCGGAGAAGAGTTCATCGAAATCTCGCACTTCGACGATTCCAGCGACGCCTCGCGTCATTACGAAACCCGTTTCAGTACGTTGCGCAATGCCGAGGGCGAGCAGATCGGCGCCTACCTGTTCGCCTATGACATTACCGAACGCCTGGCAGAACAGGACCGTCTGCGCAAAGCGGAGGAAGCGCTGCGCCAGTCGCAGAAAATGGAAGCGGTCGGCCAGCTCACCGGCGGTATCGCCCACGACTTCAACAACCTGCTGACCGGCATCACCGGTTCGCTGGAATTGCTCAAGTCACGCATGAGCCAGGGCCGCTTCAAGGAAATCGACCGCTATGTCGCCGCCGCCCAGGATGCCTCCAAGCGCGCGGCGTCGCTGACCCACCGCTTGCTGGCGTTCTCGCGTCGCCAGACGCTGGACCCCAAGCCGGTGGACATCAATCGCCTGGTGGTGGGCATGGAAGAGCTGATCCGTCGCTCGGTCGGGCCGCACATTACGGTGGAAGTGGTGACCTCGGTCGGGCTGTGGTCCACCTTCATCGATGCGCCGCAGCTGGAAAATGCCCTGTTGAACCTGTGCATCAACGCCCGGGATGCGATGCCCGGCGGCGGGCGCATCACCATCGAAACCGCCAACAAGTGGATCGACGAGCGAGCTTCGCGGGATCGCGACCTGACGCCGGGGCAATACCTGTCGCTGTGCGTCAGTGACACCGGCACCGGCATGTCTGCCGAGGTCATCAACCGCGCTTTCGATCCGTTCTTCACCACCAAGCCGCTGGGCCAGGGCACGGGGCTGGGATTGTCGATGGTCTACGGATTCGTGCGCCAGTCCGGCGGGCAGGTGCGCATTTATTCCGAGCTGGAGCAAGGCACGACCATGTGCCTGTACCTGCCGCGTCACTACGAAGGGGCTGCGCCGGAACAGCCCGAGTCGATGCCCACCGAAGCGCGCCGCACTGCGTGCGAGCGCACGGTGATGATTGTCGACGACGAGCCGACCATCCGCATGCTGGTCTGCGAAGTGCTGGAAGATCAGGGCTATGTGCCGCTGGAGGCGGGAGAGGGCGCGACGGCATTGAAGATGCTGGAATCCGATGCGCGCATCGACCTGCTGGTAACCGACGTCGGCTTGCCCGGCGGCATGAACGGTCGCCAGCTGGCCGACGCCGCACGCATCATCCGGCCTGATCTGCCGGTGCTGTTCATCACCGGCTACGCAGAAAACGCCATCATCGGCAATGGCCATCTCGACCCAGGCATGTGGGTGCTGACCAAACCCTTCACCATGGAAGCGTTCGCCAGCCGGATCTACGAAATGATCGAGCGCGAGGGGTAAAGCTGCCGCGGCATGAGCGCGAGCATGTGGGAGGCAGCTTGCTGGCGACAGCGCCGGTTCTGCTCAAACATCTCCTGTGTCGGATAAAGCGCTGTCGCGAGCACGCTCCCACCCACCAGATCTATCGGCCCGTTCACCGCACCGCTGGGGCCTGGAACTCGCCTCGGCTCAAGCCGTCCACGTCATTGCCCATGCTGTCGCGCAGGTTCAGGTCGGCGCCTTTGGCGGCCAGGGCCTGGAGGATTTCGCTGCGCTTGAACAAGGCCGCGTACATTGCGGCGGTCTGGCCGGCGTTATTGGTCAGGTCCGGCCCGCAGTCGGCCTGGACCAGCCGTTTGGCAATGGCCAGCTCGCCTTTGAATATTGCGCCCATCAAGGCGGTGTTGCCGCGATTGTCCTTGGCGCATGGGTCGGCGCCGGCGTCGAGCAAGTGCGTGACGGCCTGCTCGTGGCCGTGATACGCGGCAAGAATCAATCCGGTGTAGCCCTTCTCATCGCGCACGTTCAGGTCATAGTGCGCCTCGATGAAGGTGTCGAGCATGCCGGTGTTGCCTTCGCGCGATGCATCGAAAAACAGCGCGCGAAGCTGGCGGGTGGTCTGATCCTGCTCGGCGTCGACTGCCGCCACAGCCAACTGAGGCAGGGCAGCGGCCAAGATCAACCCGTATAAAAAGCGTCTCATCGACCGTCTCCCGAAAAGATCCCGCTCCGGCGTTTCGGCGCCGGGCGGGATGATTCATGTCAGTCCTTGAGTTGAGCGGCCAGCGCCTTCACTTTGGCCAGGTCGCCCTTGGCCACTTCGGTGACACGCGTGCCATAGGTCGGGTCCGCCTTGAACAGGAACGACAGCATGATGTTCTTGCTCTCGGTGTCGGTGCCGGCCAGGGACTCGCCGAAGCTCTGCACCAGGTCGGCCTGTTCCTTGGCGGTGTAGGAACGGTACAGGTCACCGGCCTGCTTGAAGTTCTGCTCGCGGGTGATTTTCGCTTGCTGCGTGTTGCCGCTCAGCGGTGCCACGCTGTAGCGCGCCGACTCAGTGCTTGGGCGCGGGTTCAGGCGACTTGGCTCGTAGTTGACGCCGCTGGTGGTGTGACCGGTGTTCAGCGCGCCATCCTGATTGCCATTGTTGACCGCCACCTTGGGCCGGTTGACCGGCAGGCTCAGGCCATTGGCGCCCAGGCGATACATCTGGGTATCGGCGTAAGAGAACACACGACCCTGCAACAGCCGGTCTTCGGACGGCTCGATGCCCGGCACCACGTTGGCCGGCGCCATGGCGACCTGTTCGGTTTCCTGGAAGAAGTTGTCGACGTTCTTGTTCAGCACCATCTGGCCGATTTTCTTCTCGGGAACGTCAGGCCAGATCTTGGTGGCGTCCAGCGGGTCGAACTCGAAGCGCGCCAGCTCCTCAGGCTTGAGCACCTGGATGTACAGGTCCCATTTCGGGAAGTCGCCTTTCTTGATGGCGCTGACCAGATCGTTGGTCAGATGGCTGTAGTCCTTGCCCTGCATCTGGGCGGTTTCGGCCGGGTCAAGGTTCTTCAGGCCTTGCAGCGACTTCCAGTGGAATTTCACGTAATGCACCTGGCCCTTGGCGTTGACCAGCTTGTAGGCGTGCACGCCATTGCCGTCCATGAAGCGGTAGCTCGCCGGCGTACCTTCGTTGGAGTACAGCTGGGTCAGGGTGCGGGTGGCTTCAGGTACGTGGGAGAAGAAATCGAAACGGCGCGAGTCGTCGTCCAGGTTGGTGCGCGGATCGGGTTTGAAGGCGTGGACCATGTCAGGGAACTTGATCGCGTCGCGGATGAAGAACGTCGGGAAGTTGTTGCCGACCAGGTCCCAGTTGCCATCGGCGGTGTAGAACTTGGTCGCGAAGCCGCGCGGGTCGCGCAGGGTTTCGGGCGAATGGTTGCCATGCACGACCGCAGAAAAGCGCACGAACACCGGGGTGACTTCACCGTTGCGGAACACCGTCGCCTTGCTCAGGTCGCTGATGTCCGCCTGCGCGGTGAACTGGCCGTGCACACCGGTGCCACGGGCGTGCACCACACGCTCCGGAATGCGCTCGCGGTCGAAACGCTGGAGTTTCTGCAGCAGTTGGACATCCTGCAGCAGTACCGGCCCTTGAGCACCGGCGGTCTGGGAATTCTGGTTGTCGCCAACGGCCGCGCCATTGTCGCGGGTGAGCGGATCGGCGGCGTAGGCCGTGGGCAACGTCATGACGCCAATGGCGGCAAACCGCACCAAATGAGTGGATAAGTTCGATAACGACATGGTGATTACTCGTGTCTTATTAGTAGGGCGCTTTATCGTAGGCGCGAAAGACACGGCGGATTAATCGTAAAAAAACCATCACCCCGATAAATAAAGATGTGTGGATTAGTCAAAACAGGAAATTTTTGATGTTTTCCAAGTGACTGAAAATAAGCAATATTTCGTTATTTTTTCGGTAGCAGCGCTCTCATCCAGAAAGGCTGAAGAGCCGGCGTTACTTGTAAGGCGACGGTACTGACCCCTTCGCGGACAAGCGCAGCGCTGTCCGGTCCGCTTCGGCAAGAATTGGACTCCTGCGCGATGCAAGCGGCCGCTGCGCGTTATCATGTGCCATCCAACCGACCACGCCGGAGCCGTACCTTCGATGTCTACCCTGATGCTGCTGCAAAGTCCGCCGCCCGAGTTCATCCGCAGCCAGATCCAGCAGATGGTCGTCGACTATGCGACTGACATCAGCCAAGTGGGCCTCACGCCGGACAACCCGCTGTACAACCTGTATCAGTATCAGGTGGGCTACGAGGTGCACCTCTACCTCAATGCCATGGACGGTTCCCGGGACATGCCGGTGGAACTGATCGTGGCGCTGGACGATGACGACCCGGAAATCGTGCAGGGTTTTCTCCTGTATCTGCCGGTCAGCGACGACCCGGATGCCTGTGCAGTCGCCTACATGGCGGTGCTGCAAAGCCATCGACGCCAGGGCATCGCCCGTTCGCTGCTGGAGAAAATGCGGAGTCGTTATCCCCATGCCGAGCTGACCTGCGTACCTGGCAAAGTGGCGTGGTTCGAGGCACTGGGCTTTCAGATGCTCGGCGCACGTGGCCCGCAGGTGGTGATGAATACCCGTGATCACGGCACCAACGGGCGAGTGGCGGTGATCGATGTGGCGCCGATTTTTCAGTCCGTGGAGGTGCGCCAGATCCATGCCTATCTGCTCAAACAGCATGGCGAACAGGCAATGATCGATGCTGAACGGCAGCGGGATGAGCAACTCGACCGTATGACCCGCGAAGCCGAAGCCTGCGTGGCTCGCCATCTGGGCAGCACATCGCTTCTGCACGACGTGCATCTGCCCAGAACCATTTAGAAACAATCACCTGAGAGCGCCGGGGCACGCGGCTTTGAGCGGTTTTCAGCCAGGCGGGGACGACAAACGATTGGAACGCTGGCGTTAGAGTGAAGTCATTGTGACATCACTGCTGATTCGTACAGGAATCCTCCTTCGAATCTTTCCTAGCCTAGCGAGTCCTTGCAGCATGAACTTTTTGAATCATTCCAGGTTTTCCACCAAGCTTCTTGCGTCGTTCATCATGTGTGCCTTTATCACCCTGGCCGTCGGCGGCCTGGGAATGGCCGGGATCAGCCGTTTGGCCGGCGCTCTGTCGCACGCCTTCTCCGTGAATCTGGTGGCGGTCGCCAGCACCAGCGAGACGCTGACCAGCCTGTATGCCCATAACCGTGGCCTGTACCGTTTGCTCGATGCCCAGAGCGGCGGCGTTGCCGAGGCCGACAAGGACATCATCCAGCAAGGGTTGGCTACCGACCTGAACCGGGCGCAGGAAGTGTTCAGCGCCTACCGCGCCATTCCGCACCCGGCTGACGAAACCCTGGCCGGCGACCAGTTGCAGCAAGTGTTGCCCGGCTATGTTTCCGGCGCGCAGCAGGTGACCGGACTGATTCGCGCCGGCAACCTCGACGCCGCTCGGGACCGCCTCAATCGGCTGACCGACGACGAGTTCCTCCAGGCTCGCAGCCTGCTGCGCGCCATGATCGATGCCAACAATCGCCAGGTCGAGGAGGGTGCCGTTGCCGCCGACGAACTCAAGCAGAGCGCAACGGTGAACCTGCTGCTGGCGGTACTGGCGGCATTCATCGTGGCGATTGCCCTGGGCTTCGTGATCACCCGGATGATCACCCGGCCGTTGGCGGTGGCCGTTGCCTGCGCCCAGCGGATTGCCGGCGGCGACCTCACCCAGTCGATCACCCACGAGCGTGGCGACGAAGCCGGTCAGTTGCTCGATGCCCTGGCGGCGATGCAGCAGGGCTTGAAGGGCACCCTCGAGCAGATTGCCAGCGCGTCGGACCAGTTAGCGTCTGCGGCTGAAGAACTCAGCGCCGTGACCGAGGAGAGCACTCGCGGCCTGACTCGGCAGAATGACGAAATCCAGCAGGCGGCCACGGCGGTCAACCAGATGACCGCCGCCGTCGAAGAAGTGGCGCGCAACGCAGTGTCCACTTCCGAGGCGTCGAAGACGGCAAGCGATGATGCGCTGGACGGGCGTGGACAGGTGGATCACACAGTCAAGGGCATCACCACCATGGTTCGCGAGATCACCGACTCCACCGAAGCGGTGTCTGAGCTGGCCGGCCATGTGCGCGAGATCAGCAAGGTGCTGGATGTCATCCGCAATGTGGCCGAGCAGACCAACCTGCTGGCGCTCAATGCCGCCATCGAGGCCGCCCGTGCCGGCGAGCAGGGCCGCGGGTTTGCGGTGGTCGCCGACGAAGTGCGTGCCCTGGCGCATCGCACCCAGGCCTCAACCGTGGAAATCGAAGGCATGATCGGCTCGGTGCAGGCGGGCGCCGACGGCGCGGTGGCGGCGATGGGCAAGAGCCTGTCACTGGCCACCACCACCCATGAGCAGGCCCAGCGCGCCGGGGCTGCGCTGGAAAAAATCACGCGCGGCGTGGCGACCATCAACGAGCGCAATCTGGTGATTGCTTCGGCGTCGGAACAACAGGCTCAGGTCGCCCGCGAGGTGGACCGCAATCTGCTCAATATCCAGGATCTGTCGACTCAAAGTGCCGCCGGAGCCAACCAGACCAGCGCCTCCAGCCAGGAGCTGTCGCGCCTTGCGACGTCCTTCAACACCCTGGTGGCGCAATTCCGGCTTTGAGCATGAATGTAAAAAGGCGTTGCGCGGTGTAGGGGAAAATCGCGCATGATGTAGGCATTCTGCTTTAGGGAGTTACTCATGCGCGTTCTGTCACCGGTTTTTCGTCTGGCCTCTTTGTCCCTGGGCCTGTTTTTCGCGACCGCAGCCCTGGCGACCGAAGAGCCGAAACTGATTGAGTCGATCAACGCCTATCGCAGCCAGGCACAACGCTGCGGCGGGCAGGTTTCGATGGAATTGCCACCGTTGGTGAACGACTCGCGGCTGGTCTTGCCTGCCAGCGGCAGCGGCGATCTGCAACAGGCCATGGCGCGCGCGGCTTATCCGATGGTCACGGTGCAGGCGATCAGCCTGTCCGGGCCGCGTGATGTGCAGTCGGCCATGGATGCCATTCAGGAAAGCTTTTGCCAGGTGGTGCTTGACCCGCAGTTCGTCGATGTCGGGGTCAGCCGTGAAGGTCGCGACTGGCGGATCGTGCTGGCCCGCTCACTGTTGGCATCGCGCCTGGGTGATTCGCAGACCGAAGGGCAGCGCCTGCTGGAAATGGTCAACACAGCCCGCAGCCAGCCTCGGCAATGCGGTACCCAGTCGTTCACCGCCACCACGCCACTGGTGTGGAATACCGTTCTGGCCGGCGCCGCCATGTCCCATTCCCGCGCCATGGCCAACAACAATTACTTCGACCACAAGGACCGTGACGGCCGTATGCCCGGTGACCGCGCCGAGCTGGCCGGGTATGTCGGGCAGCAGACCGGCGAGAACATCGCAGCCGGGCAGGACGATACACGCAAGGTGGTCGATGGCTGGCTGGCCAGCCCTGGCCACTGCGCCAATCTGATGAATCCCGGTTTCAAGGAGCTGGGCGTTGCGTACGCGATCGATCCGAAAAGCGACGCCGGTATCTACTGGACCGCGATGTTCGGCACGCCTTGATATCGGGCCGGCGTACCAAACGGGTCGCGGGGCATGCGGTGGGTCAGAAGCGGAACGCCTGACGTCCGATCAGCAGCCACTGGCCTTTCTGTTTCTGCCAGATCTGGAAGTTCTCGATCTCGGTAGGCACCACTTTGCCGCTGTTCACTGCCTGAGCTGAAAAGTGATTGCGCACCAGCGCCGTGTCTCCGGACAGGATGATTTTCTGGTTGAGCATTTTCAGCTCATTGAAGGCGCTCTTGCCGGTCTCGATGTCGGCGATGAAGGCCTGCTTGTCCTGAATGTTGCCGCTGGAGTGACCGTAGGAGAGGTTGTCGGCGGTCAGCGCCTTGAGCTGGGAAATGTCCTTGTGCCACATGGCCTGAGTCAGCTTGTCCACGGCCGCTGCCACGTCGGCTTCATCCGACGGCGCCGCGGCGACATAGCCGCTGAACAGGCACAGAAACCCCACGATCAGTTTGAATCTCTTCATGTCTCTATCCTTTTTGTATTTATTGGATGATGAGCGTAGCTGTTGAGACAGAATTCGTCTGTCGTCGTACAACTAAGCGGATTCTGCCTGTGCGGCGTTTGGGTTACAAGGTGCGCGTAAGAGCGCGCTTGCCGGCGACGGCTTATGGATGGACAGATACAACCTCTGTGACCGTGCAGGCTGATTGCCAGCAGGTTGGCCTGCAGTCTGAGGCTCATTCCTAGCCTGTGGAAGGCAGCTTGCTGGCGACGGGGCCGGTGCAATCACGAAATATCTGTTATCTGAAGTACCGTCGTCGCGAGCAAGCTCTCTCCCACAAAATCAGCCGCCGCTGCACTCGTGCAGCGCCCGTGAATATGCTTCGTACTAGAACGTCACGCTGGCACTCAGACGCGCCGTACGCGGCTCACCCACATTGACCTGCAACTGGCTGCCGGTGCTGGACGGGTAGTACTGCTTGTCGAACAGGTTGTCGACGTTCAATTGCAGACGGGTCTTGTAACCGGCCATTGGCACGTCCCAGCGCAGGAATGCGTCGGCCACGGTGTAGCTGCTCATGTAGTAGGTATTGGCATTATCGCCGGCGCGTTCGCCTACGTAACGCGCACCTGCGCCGGCATGCCAGTCGCCCGGGCCGGCCGGGATCTGCAAGTGATGGCTCAGGTACAGGCTGGCGGTGTGCCTGGCCGCCTGGTTCAGCCGGTTGCCCTTGTCATTCAGGTCTTCCAGGATTTTCGTGTCGGTGAAAGCGTAGGTTCCGATCATGTCCCAGCGCTCGGCGATGCGCCCGCTGACGTCCAGTTCCAGCCCGCGAGAACTCACCTTGCCCGCAGCATCGGTGAGGGTTGCCCCGTCAATGGTGATACTGCTGACCACGTTTTTCTTTTCGATGTCGAACAGCGCCAGATTCAGGTTCAGCCCCGGCTTGAGAGCGTACTTGGCACCCACTTCATAGCTGCGGCCTTCCTCAGGATCGTAGGTGCTGCCATCGTCGCCAACCGTGTCGTTGGGCACGAACGAGCGGCTGTAGTTACCGTACAGCGACAGGTCCTCGTTGACCTTGAACACCAGGCCGGCCATCGGCACAAAGGCCTCGCCGTTGCTATCGCGATTGACCACCCGGGTGTCCATACCCTGGTCGCTGTATTGGTCGTAATGCTGGTAGCGGCCGCCCAGCACCAGGATCCAGCGATCATCGAGGTGCCAGTTGTCCTTGATGTATACCGAAGAAGAGGTGAGTTCGTTACGCAGGTTGCTGGTCGCGCGACTGACCACACTGGGCTCGGCCAGGCCGCCATAGCCCGGCGAATTGACGTTGAACCCATTCTGCGCGGCATTGCGGTAAGTCTTGCCGCGGTATTTATCCGATGCTTCCTGCTCGGCACCGATCAGCAGGTCGTGCTGCTGGCCGAAGATTTCCTGCTGGCCGATGAAGTCCCAACTGGCGTAACGGGTTTCGTAATCATAGTGACCGCCGTTGGCGCGGCGGTTCAGCACGCCGGTGCTCGACAGCGTATTGGGCTGGGCAATCGAAAGGCTGTAGCGATCGTTGTTCCAGCCGTAGGTCAGGCGGGTTTTCCAGTCCTCGGACAGTTGATATTCAAAGCGTGCCGTGGCGCTTTCGCTGATGCCTACGGTGTTGGACCATTTCTCGTCGAGACGTTTGCGGTAGCTGATATTCGCCGGATGGCCGTTGCTGAACACCGTGCCTCGGTCGAACGGGCTGACGTAGTCGTTGTACTCATAGGCCAGGGTCAGGCTGGCGCGCTCACCGGTCCAGGACAGGGAAGGGGCAATCAGCGTGTGCTGGTCCACGCCGTAATTGCGCCAGTAATCTTCGCTCTTGCGCTCGGCCACCAGCCGATACGCCAGCCCGGTATCCCCCAGCGGGCCGGTGGTGTCGACCCCGAAGCTGCCACCGCCTTCACTGTAAGCCGAGCCACTGAGCGTAGTGCTCTGCACATAGCGCGGCTGTTTGCTGATCACGTTGATCACGCCGCCAGGTTCCATAGCCCCGTAGAGCAGGGACGCCGGGCCCTTGAGCACTTCGACGCGGTCAGTGGTGGCGCTGAAATTGCGGGACACCACCGAACGCACGCCATCACGCAGGATCGAGCCGTCGTCGTTGGTGCCGAAGCCACGCTTGACCAGCGAGTCCTTGGTGTTGCCCAGCGTGTTGCCCTGGCTGACGCCGCTGACAAACTTCATCGCGTCGTCCAGCGACTGCACGCCGTAATCGGAAATCGTCTGGGGTGTCACGACGATCACCGACTGCGCTTCGTCCTTGAGCGGTACATCACTTTTGCTGGCGGTGCTGGCGCTGGTAGCCGTGTAGCCCCGTTCGGTATCGTCGCGATCGGCAGACACCTGCGTGGCCGGCAAGGTGGCTTGTTCAGCCGCGTGAACGATGCAGCTGGAAAGCAGCGCGAGGGCCAGCGCCGACCGCAGGAAAGGGGCAGGGGATTTGAGGGAGGTGCGCAAGGACAATGCTCGATCAGGAGGTGGTAAATAGCAATTATTATAATTTGATATTAATTCTCAGTAAATGGCGAGACCTGAGTCGGACGCGCCTCCGTCATGGCAGCACAGGCTGTTCCGCTGACAAGCCGTTCCCACGGCGCGTGCAGGAGCGGACTTGTCCGCGAAGCAACGATGCGAACGCAGCAGTTTCTCGGCGGCAAGGATGGTTTGCCACGCCTCCCGCTGCTACAGGTCTGGCGCTCCACAACATGCGTGTCGGCCATCCCCGGTTTCATACCGATCATGCAACCTCACCCAATCCATGATCGGGTCTTCATTTCGTCCCTTGGGAGTCAGGTCAAGAAAGTTGTACGCCCCGACCAGCAAATCCAGCCCGCGGGCGTAGGTCGAGTAGGTATGGAAGACTTCACCTGCTTCATTGCGATAAAACACACTCAGCCCCGGCATTTCTTCGAAAGGGTCCCGGCTCCTTTCGTAGTTGTAGGTCACGTCGCCCCTGGCCATTTGCGCAGGGGATGCGGACACGCCGAAGTCCTCATTGAAGGAACTGCCCGCCGAGGACACCCATTTGAATCGCCAGCCCATGCGTTCGCGAAACGTCTGAAACTCGGGCCACGGCGCGTGGGAGACTACGACCAGTGACACGTCGTGATGCGCCAGATGCAGGTTCGCGCCGTCCAGGTGGTCGGACAGGAACGAGCAGCCGTCGCAGCCTTCCTTCCAGCCGGCACCGAACATGAAGTGGTAGATGATCAACTGACTGTTATTGCCGAACAGGTCGGCCAGGCTTTGTTGCCCGTCAGCGCCCTCGAAGAGGTAGGGCGTTTCGATGCGTACCCAGGGCAGGGCGCGTCGCTCGGCGCTGAGCTGGTCACGCTGGCGGGTCAGGGCTTTTTCATGGAGCAGATGCTGACGCCTGGCGTCGAGCCACTGTTCGCGGGACACGATCGGGTGCGAATGCAGGTTGTCGTTCATGACGTTTCTCCTGAATGGAAAGAGTGTCATGAAAGGGTCGATTGGCCTGCCGCTGAATCGACAGGCCGGCGCTGGAGAATGTTCGCGGCATCAGCCGGCGTGGGTGGAGCGCTCGGTTCGCTTGCTGGCGTGGCTGACGGTGGGCGGAGTCTTGAGCAGCGTCTGGATCGCCTGGCTATAGGCCTGGTGCCCGAGGCGCATGCTGTTGTTATGCGTGCCACCGGGCACCAGCAGCAGATTCTTCGGTTCCCGGGCGGCGGCGAACAGCTGCTCGCTGAAGCGCGCCGGTACGTAGCGGTCCTCGGTGCCGTGCACGATCAGCACAGGCATGTTGATGTCCGCGATCTTGTCCAGCGAATCGAATTTCTGCGACAACAGCCAGCGCACCGGCAGCGACGTATTGGCCAGTGCGGTGGCGACGTCGGCCAGGTTGGTAAAGGTCGATTCGATGATCAGCCCACGCACCGGTACCTGGGTTTCTTGCCTGCGGGCGTCGCGACCCAGCTCGGCCGCCAGGTCCACGGCCACCGCACCACCCAGCGAGTGGCCGTAGATCAAGCGTTTCTGAGGATCGGGTTGCAACTGCACCAAGCGTGCCCAGGCAATCCGCGCGTCTTCATACACCGTGGTTTCGGACGGCAGCTGGCCCATGCTCTGGCCAAAGCCGCGGTAATCGATGGCCAGGACAGAGAAGCCCAGCGCCCTGAGCTGTTCGATGCGAAACAGCTGGCCGGTCAGGTTCCAGCGCGACCCGTGCAGGTACAAAACCGTGGGTGCGTCCTTGCGTTGCGCCGGCCACCACCATGCGTGGATATTCTGGTTGGCGCCGAAAGCCGGAGCCTTGAGTTCCAGCTCCTGCACGTCCGCCGGCAAGCCGTTGTACCAACTGGCGGTACCCGGCTCGATACGAAATACCAGTTCCCGTTCCTTGTGTTGCAGGACGGCGCAGCCCACCGGCAGCCCGATGATGACGGCGACCATGCAGGCCCAGGTAAAGCGCCGCGCCTTGAGACGGGCCAGAGTAAATATCGGCATGGGAGTGTTCCGGTCAGCAATGTGAAATAAATGCCGATTTTGCGTTGAGCGAGCAATGCCGGGCAGTGGATATCGGTTACAGGATATTGCGTTCGGCCTGCAGCAGTCGTTCAGCGGCGGAAATGTTCCCCCATCAGCTGCGCCACTGCCAGAACGGCTTCAGAGGTATCGCCCGGTGTGCCGATCAGTTGAATCTGGTGCACGGTCAGCGCGGGGAATCCTTCATCGGCGTCCAGTACCCGCATCCGCGGGCCGACCCGGTGGCGGTCGACGATGCCGATGGCCTGCCCGCTGCAAATGGCCGTTTCCAGGATGGTCATGCTGGCACTCATGATCGCCACACGCCACGGCCTGTCCAGCCGGGTCAGGGCATCCAGGCCCACGCTGCGATACGGGCAGCCGTCGGCATGCAGGGCCAACGGCAATGGTTGTTCGGCACACACATGATAGTCCCGGGCCGCGACCCACACCGGTTCGGTACTGCCGAAGCGCTGCAACGTCTGCGCATCCAGAGGCTCGGCATCCAACGGGTCCACCACCACTGCCAGATCCAGCTGACCGCTGTCCAGGCGGGTTTTCAGGTTCCCGCTTGAACCGGTCTGGACCTCAAGCTCTATATCGGGGAACCCGGCCGCGAGGGAGGCCAGCAGTCCTTGCAGCAAATGCTCGGCGTATTCATCGGAAATCCCCAGGCGTACCCGACCGCAGGCGCGGGTTTGCGCGTAGCTGGCGAGCATGCGGTCGTGGACGGACAACAGTTCACTGCTCTGCAAGGCAAAGCGTCTGCCCAAGGGCGTGAGGCTGACGGTCTGGTTGTCACGTTCCAGCAGACGACCCCCGACCAGCGTCTCCAGGCGCCGGATGTGGACGCTGACCGCCGAAGGGCTGCGGTTCAGATAACTGGCGGCCGCCAGAAACTGCCCGAAGCGCACCACCGCCTGAAAGGTGCGCAGCAGGTCTATCTCAAAGGCATGGTGGGTGGTTGCGAAATTATGCATGACTGCTGCCGATCGTTTCGTTTGATGGGATGACTGCTGTCTTCATACCATCTGGCTCACACGAGGGAAAGGAGTGGGCCATGAACGCACGACAGACGGGGCTGCAATGGGCAACACGCCATCCACGCCTGATTGCCGGGCTGTTGCTGGGCACGATGGTGGTGAGCTGGAGTTCCGGCTTCATCGGCTACCGATACGCGGCCGATCAGGGCGGCGTTATGCTGGCCAGCTTCTGGCGCTTCACGCTTGCGGCGCTGATCCTGCTGCCTTGGGGCTGGAGCGCCTTGCGGTCGCTGGGCCTCAAGCAGGTGCTCGGTCAGGCATGGGTCGGTGTGTTCGCCATCGCCGGGTTCCTGACGCCCATCGCCAAGGCCATCGAGTGGGGGCTTGCGCCGGGTATCGCGGCGCTGATATCCAATTTGCTGCCGGTGGCGATCATCACACTGTCGTTGTTATCCGGGCAGCGGACCTCCATTCGCCAGTCCGCCGGGCTGGCGGTTTGCTTCACCGGAATGCTGATCAGCAGCCTGGCCGGCGTGCAGGCGCAAGGCGCTGAGTATTGGCTCTACCTGCTGCCGGTGATAGGCGTGCTGTCTCTTGCCGGATCGAGCCTGTTCCAGCGAGGCGCCGGCGAGACACCGGTTCCGGCATTCGGCGGCCTGTTCAT
Organism: Pseudomonas sp. v388; assembly: GCF_003935425.1. Lineage (GTDB taxonomy): Bacteria > Pseudomonadota > Gammaproteobacteria > Pseudomonadales > Pseudomonadaceae > Aquipseudomonas. The sequence goes on along the minus strand of NZ_RHQN01000004.1, from coordinate 242,804 downwards.
CCAGATCTGCGCGACGCTGCCGGTTTTTGCATTCCTTGCCTGGCACGAAGGTTCTCTCGCACCGGTACTGAGCCAGGGATTCGTGGTGGGGGTAGGCTGGTTGATGCTGTTCTCGACCTTGGGCGGGTATGGGTTCTATTGGCTGTGCCTGCGCAGATTTTCCATGGCGACCGTCAGCGCAGCACTGTTCCTCACGCCGCTGGTGACCCTGGCATGGGGCAGTGTTCAGTTCGGCGAGTCCCTGACTCCATGGGCGATCACCGGCTCGGCCATCACCGTCCTGGGGGTGCTCATTTTCGGAACCCGGGTGCGACCCAAGCCGCATCCCCCGAAGGAGGAAGCGGCTTGCAGCCCGGACCTCAATGCATGAAAAGAGCAATCAAAATGATGATCGGAATAGGTATGCCGAGCATCCACAGCAGTATCGAGCGCATTCGACTTCTCCAGGCTTAACGAGCGGTTCTTGTGGTGTAGACAGGATGAGTGACGGCCGCATCGCGACGCCGGCCACCATAGATTGCGGCCAGGCTGGCGAAGAACGCACCCAGCAGCAGCGTGACGAATGTCCACAGCGCGGTGCCGGCGGCGACGGCAGCGGCCGTGTCGGCAGCTTCCTTGGCGGCGTTCTTGGCGTCTTCGACGGATTTCACCGCCTGGGCGTAGACTTCGTCGACCCGGCGCTCGGCGTCCGCCTGACTCAAGCCGGTCCGCTGGGCGACCAGGCGCGCCAGATAGCTGCGGTCTTCGGGGCTGATCTGGCCGTTGTTGTCCAGTGTCCGGGTGAATATCCGCAGCACCACCGTATGAGCCGAATCGTCGCTCACCGCTGAAGCATCGTCGGCGCGGAACAGGTTGTCTACGAAGTATGAGTAGTCCTGACCGCTGACATTTCCGGCCGCGCCTCCCGCCGCCTGGGAGACCGCACCGGCCGCGCCGGAGGCCACGCTGGCGCCAGCCTGCACGCCGGTGCCGATGGCGCTGGCGGCAGAACCGACGATCAGTGTCGCCGCCAGCAGCGTTGCCACCGCCCAGGCCAGGAACCCATGGGCGGTATCGCGAAAATACACTTCATCGTCATGCACATTGACCCATTTCACCCGCAGTCGCCCGGCCAGGTAGCCCCCCAGCGCCGATGAAAGAACCTGCACGATGACCAGCCAGATAATGGTGGAGATGCCCAGCGCCTCGGCGCTGGCGCCTTCGTCGGCCCAGGGCGATACGGCTGAGAAACCAAGCCCCAGGCCCAGCATCAATAGCAGCATGGACATGATGGCGGCTGCGGCGGCTCCCGCGAATATCGCCCCCCAGGACACGCCTGAGAGATGACCTGCATGTTGTTCGGCTCCGACATAAGTGTCATTGGGGGAAACCATGGTCGTTACTCCGTACTGAATGAGGGTGGGGACAACGCTCTGAAATCGCACCGGCTGGCCATCAATGGATATTCACGATCCCGGCCTCGACGTGTTCACCCGCAATGCGGCACGCATTCAATGCACAAGGCATAGGAGTAAATCCCGAGACTTCAATGGGTTGCAGCGAATGATTGAAGAGTAGCCTTAATATTCTGCGACTTTAGTTCCATTTGTTATTAAACCCTTCGCGCTTGCGCTCTTTACCACGCATGCTGTACCAACCCAGAGGCGGAATTCTGTCGCCTCGCAGTGCGAAACGTGCGGCTTCGCTTATAGTCACTACCGCTGCTTCTTCAATTTCTTCAAAAGGTTACCGCTCAATGTTTCTACATCGCCCCCTGGAAGAAAAAGACATCCCTGTCGTATGTGGACTGCCGCAAAATGCCGACGAGCTGTTCTACATGTTTCCCAGAGCGGTCTATCCGTTTACCCCGGCCCAGCTGCGCGATGCGCTGGAGTCGCGGTATGACTCCACAGTGATAGAAATGAATGGCGAAGTCGTGGGGTACGCCAATTTCTCCCGCTGCGAGTTTCGCGGCCGGTGTTCGCTGGGTAACGTCATCATCGCACCGCACGCACGGTCCAGAGGCGTGGGCCGCTATATGATCAGTTGCATGATGGACATCGCGTTCGATAAACATGAAGCCACTGAACTGACCGCGACCTGCTACAACCACAACGTTCCCGGCCTGTTGTTTTACCCGCGCATGGGCTTCAAGCCTTATTCGATCGAAGAGCGCAGAGACAAACAGGGTGCTCGGGTCGCAGTGATTCATCTGCGGCTGCCGCGCTCGGCGGACTGAATGCAACGCTGGCGAGTCCAGGCCCGGTGTTCAGCCTTCGAGCCAGGACTGTACCAATCGCGGGCATTTGCCAAAGCCGGCTGGCCTGGCGGTCAAATGGTCGACCGTTCGTCCGGCAATTGGAGCGTCGTAAAACAGTCTTTTATTCCCGGATCACGACATATAGCGGATTAACGACCGGGAAGTAGGAGATGAATCGATTTTTCCCGGGCAGAATGCCTGCGGATCGCGGCGCGAGACAGCCCGATGCCACAGCCGGGCAAGTTGCCTGGGTGCAGGGCGTGGGGTATAACGGTTCAGACGGATCAAGTAAGTGGCGACAATTAATTGGCAGGCAATGGGATTGCCTCGTTTCAATTGTTTAACTGCAAACCCGTTTATTACTGCCGGTGCCTGGCAGCGCTTACATGTTTAATAAGGAGATAAAGAAATGATCGCAAGTGGACTGTCTACCCTTGAACTACGCAGCATCGTCGAAGGTGCTTTTCTCCCGCTGCGATGTACCTGCACTGTCGCGCCCGATTACTCGATGACCGTGCAGATCGCAGACCCTGTCACCAGCCGCGTTGACCTGCTGGTCACCGGGATCTCGCTGGACCGGCTCAAGACCAGCCGTGACATTTCCAACCTGGTGGCCGAGCTGCGTGACGAGCTTGCCCACGGTGTGCCGTTGCAGGCCGCGCAAACAGCGCAATACCGTACCGCCTGAGCCGTACTTACCTCTTAAAACGTTTGTCAAACCCCGGTCATTGCTGCCGGGGTTCTTGTTTGTGGGTGAAGAGGGCTGAATCGCTTATGGCTTGTAAATCCAGTCAAATCGCTGGCGGCAGTTATTTGTAAAGTTTTCCGACCAGGTTGGAAAAATCAATCGGCGTTCTGCCTGTTTCATAAGGGCGAAGCCTGGCACTGTTTCAGCGATGACTCTCTGTTTCGTCCATTGAAATCAAGGCTTTGCGATATTTCGTGGCGCAAGGCCGCCGCGTATTCGGTTATTTGACACTCTCCGGATTCTTTGCAACTATCAAATCGCTTGTTTCCCGATTGCGCCTTCCCACACCACCGCTTTGTCCTGCTGAAATGCCTGTTCCAGAGCCTGTCTGGCGGGGCGGTAGCATGGCGCGTGGAGATGACGGCAGAAATTCCCGCTCATGACAATTCTGCCCGATCAGTATGTTTCGGTCCGGTAGCAGAAGTGTGGGCAACGTTTAAATAGTTCAGTTAATACATTAATCGTTTTTACAGTCCGGGCATTCAAGACGCTTTTTAAACGTGCATGAGCGCGGGTCCGTATTCTCTACCCGGTCATGGATCATCCGGAACTTCTGGCGTGCATCTACGTGTTGATATGACAGGGAGCATCATGATGTTTGAAGATCATTTGGAAACCAGTTGCGGATGTGTCGTCGGCGGCGCAGGTGTCGCGGGAATGGGGTTTCTGTTCAACGCGTTGAAAAGCGGCCTGCTCCCCGAGCTGGCCGCCAACGGCCTGATTGTGATCGACGCCAGCGATAAGCCCGGCGCAGGGACGCTGGGTCAATACCGCATTACGGCGAATTCGGTGGGTGACGTGTTCATCGACTGCCTGCGGGACCCGGCACTTCGTGAGGTGTTCGGGCCGCTGGAATACTCGCCCGCCTACTGGCGCATTCGAGGCCAGGCGCAGAGTGCGCCGCCGCTGACGGATGTGGGCGTGCTCATGGCCGAAGCTTCCAGGCTGGTGCTCGATTACATCGTGCGCCACTACGGCGTGAAAGTCTGGCACAGCACAACCATCACCGAAGTCACGTGTGACGACGATGAATTCTGTGTGCAGGTCGAAACGGAAGGCTGTGTCCGGCGGGTACGCTGTCAGGCACTGGTCCTCAATCTGGGTGGGCACCAGCAGCCGCAGCACCTGATCGACAGTCTGGCCCGGCAGCGCCTGCCGCTCAGTTCGGCGGCCAATATACAATGTTCCGACCAGTTGCTGCGGATGAACGCGGTGCAACTGCGCCAGGTGTTTGCCACGGCGCTGGCCTGTGATGGGCGGATCACGGTGGTCGGCGGCTCCCATAGCGCGTTTTCGGTACTGGAGAATCTGGCCGATGCACTGGAGTTCGCAGGTCTGCGGGAAGTTACGCTGATTCATCGCTCGCAGATCCGCCTGTTTTACGAAAACGCCGAGCAGGCGGCGGCGGCCGGCTATGCGTTCGACCCGGTCAGGGATGTCTGTCCGGTGTCGGGCCGGATCAACCGCTCCGGCGGTCTGCGCTACCGCGCGCTGGATATCGGCCGCGAGGCGCTCAAATCCGGCCGCATCGGCAAGACCGGGGTACGCGTCCAGCTGTTGCAGACGGACGGCGCAAAGCCTGGGGATTACGAACGGGCCAGGGCTGCGTTGGCCGAATCGAGCGTCGTGGTGCAGTGCACCGGCTATCAGCCTCGCTTGCCGGTGCTGCGCCATGGAAACGGCAGCGCCATCGTGCTGCGTGAAGCCAAGGGTGGGCTGGATTCGGACGCCTGCGGTTGCCCGGTGGATAAAAACGGCCGCCGCCTGCAGGGTTTGCATCTGTTCGGCCTGGGCGCGGGGCTGGGGGCCGATCCGTTGCTGGGCAGCGAAGTTTCATTCGATGGCCGCATCTATGGCGTCTGGCAGTTCCATCACGATGCCAGCCGCGTGGTGATCGAGGCGGTGCTGGCCCGCTTGAACAGCCAGACTGCGGCCATCCACGCCTCACGAGTGCCCCCGCCCCGCCAGGCGGAAAACAGGTTCCCGGCTTGAACGGGCAGGCGATATGCGGTGACATCCTGTTCATTGAGCCGGATTGAAAGTTCTTCTACGCTCGCCTAATGAACAAACCGCACAAGGGGATCGGCCATGCGCATCCTGATCGTGGGAGCCGGGGCGACCGGTGGCTATTTCGGTGGTCGTCTGCTTGAGGCCGGGCGCGCGGTCAGCTTTCTGGTCCGGCCAGGCAGGGCCGAAGAGCTGGAGCGCGACGGGCTGGTGGTGCGCAGCCCGATGGGCAATTTCCAGTACCCATCGCCGCCGCTGTTGCTGGATCACCAGCTGGACGTGCATTTCGATCTGATCGTGCTCTGCTGCAAGGCTTACGACCTGGAAGCGGCGATCGAGTCCATCGCGCCGGCGGTCGGGCCGCAGACTTCCATCCTGCCATTGCTCAACGGTCTGTCGCACCTGGACCGCCTGACCGAGCGCTTCGGCAGTGAGGCGGTCTTGGGCGGGCAGTGCATGATTTCCCTGGACCGGGATTCGACCGGCGCCATCCTGCACCTTAATGAGGCCAATCAGCTGTCGTTCGGCGAATTGAGCGGCGGCCTGACCCCACGCATCCTGCGAGTGGCCGAGGCGTTGTCCGACGCCGGTTTCGAAGCCAATCTGAGTCAGCATATCCTGCAGGACATGTGGGACAAATGGTGTTTCATCGCGACCTGCGCCGGAGTGACCTCCACCATGCGCTCGGCCATCTGCGATGTGCTGGACGCCGAAGGCGAATGGTTGATCCTGGCGCTGATGAGCGAATGCGTGCTGATTGCCACCGCAGCAGGTTACCCGCCCGGCGAGCAGGTCCGTCAGCGCCATCTCAAAACCCTGACCGAACCTGGATCGAAGCTCACGGCCTCCATGCTTCGAGACATCGAACGTGGCGTAGGCACCGAGGTCGAACAGATTCTTGGCGACCTTTCAGTCAGGCGCGCAGCCTTGGGCGTAATGCCTGCGACGCCGTCGGTCCTGGATTTCGCCTGTGTCCACCTCAGAGCGTACGAAGCGCGCCGCGTGCGCGAGCAATAACGGCCGGATAATGCCCTGCCAGCCTTATGTATCGAGTAGTCATACAGGAGATGCGAGTCATGCCAGTCAAACACGATTTATTCGCGGATTTGAAATTGACCCGAGACGAGGTCGCCGAGCGCAGCAGGAGCGATGCGCGGCTGCAGCAATTGCTCAGTGACTATGACGAGACAGACCTTCAGGTGCTCGACGCCGAAAAGGGCCTGGCGGGTGGCGTGGGTGACGACGATCTCAAGAAACTCAAGGAAAAACGCTTGCTGGTCAAAGACAAGATCGTGCAGCGCCTGACCTCACCGCGGTAGAACCGCATACCGAACAACGGCCCTCGCTGAGGGCCGTTGGCTTTTCTGCCGGTCATCCCAGTCCGGGCGTGGAGCCGGTGGCCGGCCCATGACGAGGATGCGGCGCCGGCGAAGTGCCCGGTCGGGCGGCAGGATCGGCGCCGACGATATCGCTGCCTTCCACCCCGGTCATGCCGGATGTGCCGGGCAGACTGCCTGGGCTCGAAGAAGACGCCGCCTGGGTGTCGGCCGATCCTGTGTCGCTCAGCTTGTCACGGGCCAGGCTCAGCACTTTTTTCTCCGGCTCGCTGCTCGGCAGGACGGCGCCGATGGCGGCACCCAGAGCAATGCCGATCACCGCCACCACCACGGGTTGCTCGTGCAGCAGGTTACTGGCGCTCGACTGCACTCGCCGGCCCCTTTCACGCAGCGTCGCCACCGCCTGTGTCCCGTCGGATTTGCCCGGCAAGACCTGGGCCGCCGTGTCAGTCAGTTCGCCGGCCTTGTCTTTCATCAGCGCCACGGTTTGCTGGAGCCGGGATTTGGCGTCCGTGACACCGCCTGCCACGCTACCCGCCACGCCACCCACCTTGTCGCTGACCTTTTCCAGCAGGGAAGGGCCCGGCGACGGGGTTCGCCTGCCGGTCATCAGCCACAGGATGCCGACGCTCGTCAGCACCGTGGCCAGTGGATTGGCCTTGATCTGGTTGCCCAGGTTGGCGAACGTCTCGCCGCCGTGGTCCTTGACGTAGCCCAGCGCCTGATCGACCAACTGGCCGGGAGACATGCGTTTCTCCAGGGCATCGACCAGGTTGCCGATGCTTGAGCGCTGCTGGTCGATCTCCCGCTCAAGGGTTTCTGCGCTTTTTTGCGACTGTTCCTCGAAATGCTCAGGCGTGTCGAACGTGCTTTCGGTGCTCATGAGATTTTCCTCCTGATCGCGTCCTTGTCTTTCTGCAGACTGCTGGCCGCCCGATCAGGGGTCAGATTCGACGGTTCGAGCTTCTTGTTTCCCGCCTGAACCATGAAGAAGCCGATGACCAGTGCAGCCACGCCCACGATCAATGCCGCCAGCCAGGGGTCCAGAACGTGAGACAGCGCATACACGCCGGCCAGCAGGACCATGATCAGCCCGCCGAGCATGACGATGGCGCCTGCGCCCACGGCAAACGCCCCTTGCTTGGCGGTCTGTACCGACTCCCGCAGCTCGGCCTTCACCAGCGCCATTTCCTTGGTGACCAGGGTGGGAACTTCGTGGGCCAACTGCCGCAGCAGGCCCAGCACCGAGGTGTCATTCTCCGAGGTTCCGTCCGGCGGGACGTTGGGGGTCGTGGTCATCACACGCCTCCCCTTGGAAAGCCGGAACGCGACGTACCGCTACCGGGCAATCCATCGTCCAGATCGCCGCTTCGGTGGATGTCACCGGCAGGATCGGGAATACCCATGCCGGGACGGGCGCTGTGGCGCACGTCCCCGTCGTGGGGATGGGTGGCGACCATTTCTTCGGCTGCCAGTGTCGCCGGGCTGATCGGGTCGTGCAGGGGAGGGGTTTGATGACCTGCGCTGTAGCTCGGGTCCAGGGAGTCCAGGGAACGGCTCGGTGCGCCGTCAGGCACGGACGCCTTGAGCAGACGTGACAGGCCCAGGCCCAACACAATGCTGCCGGCTACAAACAACAGCGGGTTTTCCCGGGCCAGTCGTCCGGCGTCCTGCAACAATTGCTCGGCGTTCTTGCTGCGCAGATTGTCGGCCATGCTGGTCATCTGCCCGGCGACGTCCGCCACGTAGCCGGACAAGCCCAGTGTGTCCTTGTCGTCGATCCTGTGGGCCGCCGATTCCGCGTTCCTGGCCAGGCTTTCCAGCTGGTTCGCCGCGCTGTCCTTGTAGTGATCGGCCTGTTGCCTGACGTTTTCCACGGCGCCTGACAGATCGTCCTTGAGCGCTTGCCGGTGGTCCTGGCCGGCCTGGCTGCCTGGATTGCCCTGGGCAGCAGAATTTTCATTGGTGGTTACCATCTTGATTCACCGTTTGGTTGCTACCGGAAAGAGAATGCCGGCTCACGACGCACAACGGGCTGGCATCGACGTACATGCTTACCAAGGGGTGGACTGGCGGTATTTGCGTGACGTTCCGGGCGGCTGACCAATGGTCGAGGCGGGTGGGGCGGGCGGGAGAAGCGCATAAAAAACGGCGTCATGAGAACGCCGTATGGCTGACCTGCCCGAGTGAGCGGGGCAGGTCAGCATCGAATGAGGGGGGTGTTGCGGCGGACTTATTGTGGCTCTTGCTGAGGCGCGAGTTCGGCCTGGATGCGTTTGTAGATTTCTTCGCGATGCACGGAGACATTTTTGGGTGCGTTGATACCCAGACGGACCTGCAGTCCTTGAACGCCGAGAATCGTCACGGTGATCTCGTCACCGATGTTTATGCTTTCGCCTACTTTGCGAGTGAGTATCAACATAATCTTTTCCTTGATGGCCTCTTGTAACGCCTCTCTCAAGAGGCTGGCGATTGCCTTTGCGTGGTGATTGTTGCCGAGTACATTCAAATGCGTCCGTCATAGGACGTCGCCGGATTGAAATTAATTCCCTCGGGTCATTTTCCTGTCATCGAGATTTGCATCTGCGATTCGACGGGGGCGCCAATTCTGCCCGTTTCGACACGGAAATGCCCGTATTTACTGGCGAAAGGTTAAAAGTAACCCAGGCAACGGCACGCGCCCCAGTGCCCGTCGGGTCACCGGAAGAGGTTGTCGACATCCGCCACCGGATGAATATAAGCGTAGGCACAAGTTTGTAACATTGCCTGAGCTTTCCGAGATTTCACCCGGAAGGCGCTGTAAAGCGCGTAGGAAGGGGCGTTCAGAGGCTTTACACGGGTTGGCAGGGCAATGCAGGAGCCAGCTTGCTGGCGATCTGGCGCGAAGCGGCGGCAATAATTGCCTAGGTTGCCTTCGCCAGCAAGACGGCGATCCGTCTTGCTGGCGAAGGCGGACTGTCAGATAACGACCGACAACAGCAGGATGAAGATCAGGGCCACCACCGAAAGGATGGTTTCCATGACTGTCCAGGTCTTGAAGGTTTCGGTCACGGTCATGTTGAAGTACTGCTTGACCAGCCAGAAACCGGCATCGTTCACGTGAGACAGGATCACCGAACCGGCGCCGGCGGCCAGTACCAGCAGCTCACGGTTCACGCCCGGAATCAGGCCCACGACAGGTGCCACGATACCGGCACCGGTAATGGTCGCCACGGTGGCGGAACCTGTAGCGACCCGAATCACCGCCGCGACCAGCCAGGCCAGCAGGATCGGATTGACCTGCGCCTGCACCGCCATGTGACCGATGATGTCACCGACACCGCTGGCGACCAGCATCTGCTTGAAGCCACCACCGGCACCCACGATCAGTACGATGGCCGCAACGGGCGCAAGGCTCTGGTCCAGCAGCTTCATGATCTTGGCACGGTCAAAGCCGCGCGCGGCACCGAAGGTGTAGAACGCCAGCAGCAAGGCCGCCAGCAGCGCGGTGATCGGGTGACCGATCAGGTCCATCCAGATGCGGAACATGTGGTTTTCCGGTAGCACCACATCGGCAAAGGTCTTGAGCAGCATCAGGAACACGGGTAACAGGATTGTCACCAGGGTGATGCCGAAGCCCGGCAGGTTCTCGCTGCTCGATTCCTTGGCGATCTGGTCCATCAATTCCTGGGAAGGGGTACCCGGAATGTACTTGGAAATCCAGGTACTGAAGATCGGACCGGCGATCATGGCGGTCGGCAGGGCAACGATCAGGCCATAGAAAATGGTCTTGCCGATGTCCGCGCCGAAGATGCCGATCGCCAGCAGCGGCCCCGGATGCGGCGGCACCAGGCCGTGTACCGCGGACAGGCCGGCCAGCAGCGGAATACCGATCTTGACGATGGAAACCCCGGTGCGCCGCGCCACGATGAACACCAGCGGGATCAGCAGCACGAAACCGATTTCGAAGAACAGCGGGATGCCCACCAGGAATGCGGAGAACATCATGGCCCAGTGGACCTTCTGCTTGCCGAACACGCGGATCAGCGTCTGCGCAATCTGGTCGGCGCCGCCCGAGTCGGCCATCAGCTTACCGAGCATGGTGCCCAGGCCCAGAATGATGCCGACAAAACCCAGCACGCCGCCGAAGCCGTCCTGGAACGACTTCATGACTTTTTCCACCGGCATGCCGGAGGTCAGGCCGAGGAAGCCGGCGGCGATGGTCAGCGCGACGAAAGGGTGAACCTTGAATTTGGTGATCAGCAGCACAAGGCCGATGATGGTCACCAGAGCATCGATCAGCAGATACGTCTCGTGGGTCATACCGAACATGGGGATGTCTCTCCGGTTATCGTTGTTTTTACAGATCGGGTGAAAACCGCTGCGCTCGCGACGTTTTCACACAATCCGTTTGGGGAGCTGTTGCATACACTGTCGGCAAGACAGCGCTGTCTTTCGCACTCACGCCTTTAGCTTGCACGCGACGCTTTCCACCAGTTGGCGGCCTGCTGGCCGATTGCATCGATGGATTGGGTCGCGTCCACCACCAGAGTCCGGTCTTCGCCATAAGGCGGTTCAAGGGTGGCGAACTGGCTGTCCACCAGACTGGCGGGCATGAAATGCCCCGGCCGGTGAGAGCAGCGTTCGGTGGCCATTTCCCGAGTCAGCTCCAGAAACACGAAGCCCAGGCCCGGCACCGCTTCGCGCAGGCGATCGCGATATTTGAGCTTGAGCGCCGAACAGGTCAGCACCGGATGTTCACCGTTACGCAAGGCAGTGGCCATCTCTTCACCCAGACGGGTCAGCCATCCGGCGCGATCGTCATCGTTGAGAGGGGTGCCGGCGCTCATCTTTTCGATGTTGGCAGGGGGATGGAACGCGTCGCCTTCGATCAGGCGTCCGCCACTGTGGAGGGCGATTTCAGCGCCTACGACACTTTTGCCGCAGCCGGAAACGCCCATCACCACCAGGGCGGTGATAGCAGAATTAGCAGTTGTCACAATTAGGTACCTCGTCTGGAGACAGCGCTGTCTCTGACCGACGGACATCAAGTCCGGGCTTGGCCGCCCCAGTTATTGTCATTTTTTTGGATTCTGCATTGTCCATCGCAAGTACCTCTCCGTGCTGCCGAAGCAGCGTGCAAGCGAGCGATAAGCGTTGTCACGGTCCCTGAGACAGCGCTACCTTATGGGGCATGTGTCATATTTGGCAACCCCTATGTTAGTTGGCAACGCATGATCCGCACTGGTTCTCGTTCTTCCGGCCGTCCTACCCTGAATGAAGTGGCCCATCTGGCCGCGGTGTCGCCCATTACCGCTTCCCGTGCGCTGCGCGGAATTCCCACGGTAGCGCCGGAGCTGGTGGAGAAAGTCCGGGCCGCCGCCCTGGCGCTGGGCTACGTCGCCAACCCCGCGGCGCGCGCCCTCGCATCGTCCTGCAGCCAGACCGTGGTGGTGCTGGTGCCCTCGCTGTCCAACCAGTTGTTTATCGAGACCCTGGAAGCGATTCAGGATGTGCTCAGCGTTCGTGGCCTGGACGTGGTGATCGGCAACTACCACTACTCGCCCGATGAAGAAGAAAAGCTGCTGCGCAACCACCTGGTCAATCGCCCGCGCGGCATGCTGCTGACCGGTTTCGACCGGACACCGGCCTCGCGACAGATGCTCGAAGCCAGTGGCGTGCCGTGCGTACACATGATGGAGCTGGAGACCGAGCGCGGTGCCTATTGCGTGGGCTTCTCCCAGGAGCAGGCCGGCGCCGCCGCAGCCCGCCACCTGGTCAGTCGCGGGCGCAAGCGGCTGGCCTATATGGCGGCGCAGCTCGACCCGCGGGTGTTGCAACGCGGCGCGGGGTTTCGCCGAGTGCTGGAGGACGGGGGAATATTCGACCCTGCGTTGCAGGTCAGCACGCCGCTGCCGTCGTCCATCGGTTTGGGCAGCGAGCTGTTCGCCCGCCTGATGAGAGACCACCCGGATGTCGACGGGGTGTTCTTCTGCAATGACGACCTGGCACAGGGCGCAGCGCTTGAGGCGTTGCGTCTGGGGGTGCGGATTCCCGAACAGGTTGCCCTGGTCGGCTTCAACGACCTGCCGGGCTCCGCGCACATGGTGCCCCGACTCACCTCGATCCGCACGCCGCGCCAGGAAGTGGGGCAGCGAGCCGCGCACCTGCTGCTGGGCTTGCTTGAAGGCGTTGCCCAGCACCCGCAGGTGGACCTGGGTTTCGAGCTGGTCTTGCGGGAAAGTTCCTGAACGGCCGGGCGTGCGGCCACTGACCAACGGCGCGGGCACACGCCCGACGGCAGCAGACAGGTCTGGCCCGGCACGGCCACGTCGGGCGCCGCTGCGTTTGGCGACACGAGCCTGTGGTTTCCTGACATTGACTGTCATTTCTGACAGTACCCAAGCCGTTCGGTTGAGTATTCAATGACCCCATGTTTGGATCCGATCGGCGTACCAGCATTACCCGCATCGATTATTGATGGGGATAAAATCTTTCCTCTTCCCCATTGTCGCGGTCTTTGAAAGACCTATTCATTGGTGAGTGAAATGCACACAAGAGCCTCGCAGCACCTCAGCGCCTCTGCCCAAACGACTGATTCCATTGGCACTAGAGTGCCCCTCGACACCGCATGGCTTACAGGAATTATTCCGCTCGATTTCGTCCCTCGAGAACTTGCTCTGAGTCTTGACGAACAATCACTTTATGTTGCCCACGCCAACGCTCGCGCAGTGAGTGTCATCGATAAGGCGTCCCACAGTGTTTCGCGGCAGATCCGCAATTGCGGTTCCGGAAAAGTTACGCTCAGTGCCGATGGCGGCAGACTTCATACCCTGGGTAAAACGCGCTGCTATGTGATCGACACGGCCACCCATGAAGTGACCGATATTATCCCTTCGCGTGACGTCAACCGCATCCTGTGCAGCCCCAATGGCCGTTATCTGGCGCTGTCGTTCGACCGCTCGCCCGACGGCCTGATTCGCATCGTGGATCGCTATGACTACACCAGCGAGACCGACTTCGACCTGGGAACGCTGGCCGACACCAGCCTGGTGCTGGCGATCAGTCCAGACAGCACATTCGTTTACGCCACGGTGATCGGCGACGAGGAGACCCGCGTCGTCTCGGTGATCGACCTGAACGACTATTCGCAGATCGATATCCCGGGGTTTCACAACCCGCGCTCGCTGGTGGTAAGTCCCGATGGTTATTTCCTTTATGCCGGTGGACGCAACGGTGTTTATTTCGCCGATGCAACTACCTACACCCGGTTTTGTGTCGTGGAACTGGGCGTGCCGGGTTATCCGGTGGATGTCGTCGGCATTACGCCGGACGGCCGGTACGTGTACGCGATCCACGGCTGTGAAGGTGATCTGTACCGAGTCGATACCTACGACCGCAAGGCCACTTGTGTCGCTTCGTTGCCTGCCTGTTCGGGTTCGGTGCTCAGCGCCGACGGAACCCGGTTGTACACCGCACATTCCGACCTGCAGTGGATTTCAGTCTACGCGCTGTAAGCGACCCCCCCTCGGGCGAAGGGTGAAGCGTCATTCACCCTTGCCGACAGGCCACCCCTCAGCGACGCGACTTGAAGGCCAGCCGTGATTCATGCAGCACAGGCTCGCTGTAGCCGGCAGGCTGTTCGCAGCCCTTGAACACCAGCGCACAGGCGGCCTGGAATGCCATCGACTCCTTGAAGTTTGCGGCCATCGGCCGGTAGTGCGCGTCGCCGGCATTCTGTCTGTCGACCACTCTGGCCATGCGCTCCAGCACGCCTTGCACCTGCTCGCGACTGACCACGCCGTGGCGCAGCCAGTTGGCCATGTGCTGGCTGGAAATGCGCAGGGTGGCGCGGTCTTCCATCAGGCCGACATGGTGGATGTCCGGCACCCTGGAGCAGCCGATGCCTTGCTCGACCCATCGCACCACGTAACCGAGCAGCCCCTGGGCGTTGTTTTCCAGTTCCTCGCGAATCTGCTCGGCGGTCCATGACGGTTCGCTCACCACCGGAATGCTCAGCAGTTCATCAAGCAGTTGATCGCTGATTCCGGCCAACGGTACCCGTTCCAGTTCCTGCTGCACGGTGCGCACGTCAACGCGGTGATAGTGCAGCGCGTGTAGCGTGGCGGCGGTGGGCGAGGGCACCCAGGCGGTGCTCGCGCCAGCCTGCGGGTGGGCGATTTTCTGCTCCAGCATGTCGGCCATCCGGTCCGGCATGGCCCACATGCCTTTGCCGATCTGCGCCCGGCCGCGCAGGCCGCAGGCCAGGCCGACCAGCACATTGCTGCGCTCGTAGGCCTTGAGCCAGGGCGTGTTTTTCATCTCACCCTTGCGCAGCACGGCACCGGCCTGCATGCAGCTGTGAATTTCATCGCCGGTGCGGTCCAGGAACCCGGTATTGATGAATGCGACGCGCCCGGCGGCTGCGTCGATACAGGCCTTGAGGTTGACGCTGGTGCGCCGTTCTTCGTCCATGATCCCCATTTTCAGGGTGTTGCGCGCAAGTCCAAGGAGGTCTTCGATGGCACTGAACAGTTGGTCGGCGAAGGCCACTTCGTCCGGGCCGTGCATCTTGGGTTTGACGATGTAGAGGCTGCCGGCTCTGGAGTTGCCGCGCCGATTCAGGTCGTGCAGGCCGATCAGGCTGGTAACGACGCCATCCAGAATGCCTTCGGGAATCGGCTGGCCGTCGTGATCGACGATGGCCGGATGAGTCATCAGGTGCCCGACGTTGCGGATGAACAGCAACGAGCGCCCCGGCAATTTCAACTCGCCGCCGGCGGCCGCGTGGTAGGCGCGGTCCGGGTTGAGGCGGCGGGTCAGGGTCTTGCCGCCTTTGACCAGAGTCACGCTCAGGTCGCCTTTCATCAGGCCCAGCCAGTTGCGATAGAGGCCGATCTTGTCGTCGGCGTCCACGGCGGCCACCGAGTCTTCACAGTCGATGATGGTCGAGAGCGCCGATTCGAGCAGCAGGTCCTTGATTCCGGCGACGTCGGTGCTGCCAACGGCATGGCGGGCGTCGAACTGGATTTCGATGTGCAGGCCGTGGTTCCTGAGCAAGATGGCGCTCGGTCGTTCCGGCTCGCCCTGATAGCCGACGTACTTTTCCGGCTGTTGCAGCGTCGTGTCGTCGCCGTTGATCAAACGCACGCGTAACTGGCCGTCCTCGATGCGATAGCTGCGTGCCGCGACGTGACTGCCGTGGGCCAGCGGCGCGGCCAGGTCCAGAAGTTCGCGGGCAAACACGATGACCCTGGCACCGCGCAGCGGGTTGTAGCCGGCGCTGATTTCGGCGCCTTGAGCGGTGGAAATCACATCGGTGCCATACAGCGCGTCATACAGCGAACCCCAGCGCGCGTTGGCAGCGTTCAGCGCGTAACGGGCGTTGCTGGCCGGCACCACCAGTTGCGGCCCGCAGAGTTCGCTGACTTCCAGATCGAGATTGCAGGTGCGGACTTGAACCTGTTCCGGCACCGGTTGCAGATAGCCGATCGAACGCAGGAAATCCCGGTAGGCCGGCATGTCGGTGATCGGGCCAGGATGCGCGGCATGCCAGGTATCCAGTTCGCTTTGCAAGCGCTCACGCTCGGCCAGCAGTTGGCGATTGCGCGGCGCCAGGTCGTGCACCAGTGCGTCGAAGCCTTCCCAGAACGCTTCCGGCTCCAGTCCGGTGCCGGGCAGGACTTCATCGTCGATGAAGCGTTGCAGCTGGACCGCGACGCTCAGGCGCTGGCATTTGCAGAAGTCGGTCATGGCGGGACTCCTGTCCGGGATTTGTTGTAGGAGCGGACCGGACGGCGCTCCTACAGGGCTTGTGCTGGCGTGATCAGTCCGCGTTCAACGCCGCGACACCGGCCTTGGCCACTTGCGCGTCCTGGTCGGCCTTGACGCCGGAGACACCGACCGCGCCGATCACCTGGCCATCGACGATGACCGGCACGCCGCCTTCCAGCGAGGTCAGCAGCGGCGCGCTGAGGAACGCGGTGCGGCCGCCGTTGACCATTTCCTCATAGCCCTTGGATTCGCGACGGCCCAGGGCCGAGGTACGCGCTTTTTCGATGGAGATGTAGCTGCTGATCGCTCCGGCTTCGTCCAGACGCTCGAATGCCAACAGGTGCCCGCCGTCGTCGACGATGGCGATGGACACGGCCCAGCCTTGGCTGTTCGCTTCCTGGCGGGCGGCGTTGAGCATCCGGGTGACTTCGGTCTGGGTCAAAACGGCTTTGATTTTCATGAGTGACTCCGTGCAGGATCAGGTTTCGAAAGATTGTTCAGCGCCTGGTCGACCAGTTCGATCCAGTGCCGTACCGGTGTCCGGTTGGCGCCCGCCAGATGGGTCTGGCAGCCGATGTTGGCAGTCGCAATCACCTGCGGCCTGCCGCTTTCCAGCGCATTCATCCGGTTATCCCGCAACCGGCGTGCCAGCTCCGGCTGAGTGATGGAATAAGTGCCCGCCGAACCGCAGCATAAATGGCCGTCCGGCACGGCGGTCAGGTGGAAGCCTAGACGAGACAATACACGTTCTACCTCGCCGCCGAGCTTTTGGGCGTGCTGCAACGTGCAGGGGCAGTGAAACGCCAGACGGGTATCGACCTGCAAACCCAGCTGTTCCAAGGGTTCGTCACGCACCACTTCCACCAGATCTCGCGCCCGAGCGCTGACCTGCGCGGCCTTGTCGGCGTAGTCCGGATCGTCGCGCAGCAGGTGGCCGTAGTCCTTGACGAAGGCTCCGCAACCGCTGGCAGTCTGGATGACGGTTTGCGCACCGTTTTGCAGCGCCGGCCACCAGGCGTCGATATTGCGACGCGCCCGGTCCAGGCCTGCTTCTTGCGCATCGAGGTGATAATCCACCGCGCCGCAGCAGCCGGCTTCCTTCACCGGTGTGACGCTGATGCCCAGCCGGTCCAGCACCCGCGCGGCGGCGGCATTGGTATTGGGCGACAGGCCGGGCTGCACGCAGCCTTCGAGCATCAGCATGCGTCGTTCATGGCGCGGTGTCGGGCGCACGCCGGGCGCGGGGATCGAGTCGGGCAGCTTGGCTTTCAAGCCGGCCGGCAGCAAAGGGCGAAAGGTCGTGCCCAGCCGGGTCAGGGATTTGAACAGCCCGGCGTCCGGCACCACATGGCGCAAGCCCTGGCGCAACAGGCGCTGGCTCAGCGGACGCGGCACGGCGGCGTCCACTACGCTGCGCCCGATGTCCAACAGGTTGTGATAATCGACGCCGGACGGGCAGGTGGTTTCGCAATTGCGGCAGCTCAGGCAGCGATCGAGATGCAGCTGGGTTTTCTCGGTGGGCGGATTGCCTTCCAGCACTTGTTTGATCAGATAAATGCGCCCGCGCGGCCCGTCCAGTTCATCGCCCAGAAGCTGGTAGGTAGGGCAGGTGGCATTGCAGAAACCGCAATGCACGCAGGTGCGCAGGATGCTTTCGGCTTCTTCGGCGCGGCGCAGAAGCCTGGCCTGTTCGCTCAGGTTGGTCTGCATGGTCAGAACTCCGCATACATTCGGCCGGGGTTGAAAAGGCCCAGCGGATCAAGGCGAGCCTTGAGCTGCTGGTGGTAACGCAGCAGTGGCGCAGCCAGTGGCTGGAACGGGCTGTCGTCCTGGCCGGGGCTCAAGCACGTGGCATGGCCGCCGACCGCCGTGACCCTGGCGCGAATCGCCCGGCCATCGGCGTCGGACTTCAGCCAGCGCTGCGCGCCGCCCCAGTCGATCAGTTGCTCGCCGGGCAGGTCCAGTACGCCGGTGTTGTTGGGTACCGACAGGCGCCATAACGGCCGGGCGTCGAGGAAAAACGGCAGGCGCTGTTCATTGAGTTCCTGCCACCAGGCCGGGTCGATCAGTTCACCGCCCAAGCGCTCGTGAGCCGCCGCCACTGAGCCTTCGCCACCTTCCAGACGCAGGCGCAGTACGCGCCCGTCGTGACTGGCGGCGCTGATCGGGATCGGCTGCTGGCCCCATTCGGCCAGGCCGTTCAAAGCCCGCTCGCTGTCCAGTTCCAGCACGATGCTGCTGCATAACCGCGGCTTGGGCAGCACCTTGAGCGATACCTCGGTCAGCAGGCCCAGGCAACCCAGGCTGCCGGCCATCAACCGCGAAACGTCGTAGCCGGCGACGTTCTTCATGACTTCGCCGCCGAACCGCAAGTGCTTGCCATGCCCGGTGATGACCCGAGTGCCGAGCACATAATCGCGCACCGAACCGCTCCACGGCCGGCGCGGGCCGGACAAGCCTGCGGCGATCATGCCGCCCACGGTGGCGTCGCCGAAACCCGGTGGCTCACACGGCAGCATTTGCCCGGCGGCTGCCAGGGTCTCGTTCAATTCGCTCAGCGGTGTTCCGGCGCGGGCCGTGATCACCAACTCGGTAGGGTCATAGCTGACGATGCCGCGATGTTCCCGGGTGTCGAGGATTTCCCCGGCCACGCTGCGCCCCAGGAACGCTTTGCTGTTGCCGCCCTGAATGCGCAGCGGCGTGGCATTGGCCAACGCCTGGTTGACCTGATCCAGCAGCGCGGCGCTGGTGTCGGCATCCTGATTCGTCGCCATCAGAAACGCTCCAGTTCAGGGAAGGGCATTTGCCCGGCATGGATATGCATGGCACCGAATTCGGCGCAGCGGTGCAGGGTCGGAATGTTCTTGCCGGGGTTGAGCAGGCCGCCGGCGTCGAACGCCGCCTTGATGGCATGGAACAGTTGCAGTTCGTCGCTGTTGAATTGCGCGCACATCTGATTGATTTTTTCCCGGCCGACACCGTGCTCGCCGGTGATGCTGCCGCCGACCTTCACGCACAGCTCCAGAATCCGGCCGCCCAGGGCTTCGGCGCGTTCCAGCTCGCCCGGCTGGTTGGCGTCGAACAGAATCAGCGGATGCATATTGCCGTCCCCGGCATGGAAGACGTTGGCTACCCGCAGTCCGAACTCCTCGGACAGCGCCTCGATGCCGCGCAGCACGCCAGGCAGCTCGCGGCGCGGGATGGTGCCGTCCATGCAGTAGTAATCCGGGGACAGGCGCCCGACCGCCGGGAACGCATTCTTGCGCCCGGCCCAGAAGCGCACCCGCTCGGCCTCGTCGCGGGCCTGGCGCAACTCGGTGGCTCCGGCGCGGGTCAGCACCTCGCGGACCCGGTCGCAGTCGGCGTGTACGTCGGCTTCCACGCCGTCGAGTTCGCACAGCAGAATGGCCTGGGCATCCACCGGATAACCGGCGTGAATAAAGTCCTCGGCAGCGCGGATCGCCAGGTTGTCCATCATTTCCAGGCCACCCGGGATGATCCCCGCGGCAATGATATCGGCCACCGCGCGACCGGCTTTTTCCACCGAGTCGAAGGCGGCCAGCAGCACTTTTGCCACTTGCGGCTTGGGCAACAGCTTGACGGTGACTTCGGTGATGATCCCCAGCATGCCTTCGGAGCCGGTGAACAGCGCGAGCAGGTCAAAGCCCGGCGAGTCCAGCGCGTCGCTGCCCAGGGTCATGCGCTCGCCCTCGACGGTGAGGATGTCGAGCTTGAGCAGGTTGTGCACGGTCAGGCCGTACTTGAGGCAGTGCACGCCGCCGGCGTTTTCCGCGACGTTGCCGCCAATCGAGCAGGCGATTTGCGACGACGGATCGGGCGCGTAATACAGGCCGTGAGGCGCGGCGGCCTGGGAAATTGCCAGGTTGCGCACGCCGGGCTGCACGCGGGCAACCCGGGCGTCGGGGTCGATTTCAAGGATCTGGTTGAAGCGCGCCATCACCAACAGCAGGCCTTGCTCCAGGGGCAGGGCGCCGCCGGAAAGTCCGGTTCCCGCGCCACGCGCCACCACCGGCACGCGGCGCTCGTGGCAGAGCTTGAGCACGGTCTGCACTTCCTCCAGGTGCCGGGGCAATGCGACCAGCATGGGGGTGGTGCGATAGGCCGACAAACCATCGCATTCGTAGGGCCGAAGCTCCTCTGGACGGTGCAGAATGTCCAGGTCGGGCAAGTGGCGATGCAAGTCGTCCAGCAGCTGTTGCTTATCGACGGCCGGCAGCGGGCCGTCGATTCGTTCGTCGTAGAGAATGTTCATGGGTAACCCACTGTTATTGTTATCGGGCCAACGGTTGTCTTGCATGGTAGCCCACACATCCCGGTCCGCTCCTACAAAGTCGGTCGCCTGCCTTGACAGTTTCCAGCGGTTACAGCAATTTACGCATCACGTAATTGCGTTACGAAAAATAAAAAGCAGGCAACGCCGTGGACTTATTCACCTATTACCGCTCGACATCCAGTTATCGGGTGCGCATCGCGCTGGCGCTCAAAGGGCTGGATTGCCGTGCGCTGCCGGTCAACCTGATTCGCGACGGCGGCGAGCAGCTCAAGCCCGACTACCGGGCGATCAACCCTCAAGGTCGGGTGCCGGTGCTGAGACTCGACAGCGGCGAGGTCATCAGCCAGTCGCCCGCCATCATCGAATACCTCGAAGAATGCTACCCGCAGCCGCCGTTGCTGCCGGCCGATCCGTTGCAACGCGCCCGGCAGCGGGCGGTGGCGGCGTTGATCAGCTGCGATATCCACCCTCTGCACAACGTCGCAGTGCTCAACCGGTTACGGGCATTGGGGCAAGGCGAAGCGGTTATCGGCGAGTGGATCGGCCACTGGATCAGCGAGGGCCTCAACGCCGTCGAGCAACTGATCGAAGGCCCGGATTTCTGTTTCGGCGCATCGCCTGGCCTGGCAGACGTCTACCTGTTGCCGCAGCTCTACGCCGCGCGGCGCTACCAGGTTGACCTGGCCGCTTACCCGCGCATCCGTCGAGTCGAAGCCAGTGCCTTGCTGCATTCGGCATTTCGTAGCGCGCATCCTGATGCGCAACCAGACAAGCCGGAGTAGGCTGAAGTCATGAAAATTCTCGGCCTGCAATTGATCTTCGGTGATTTCCTCGCTCGCAGCGTGCGGGGGATTTCCTGCGCGCCGCCCGCGGGACTGTGAATCGTCGCTTACGCACACTCACTTTCCTGCAAGGAGCCAGACCATGGCTGATCTCTACGAAAACCCGATGGGCCTGATGGGCTTCGAATTCATCGAATTCGCCTCGCCGATCCCCAACACCCTTGAACCTGTATTCGAAACCATGGGCTTCACCAAGGTGGCGGTCCATCGCTCCAAAGACGTGGTGTTGTATCGCCAGGGTGCGATCAACCTGATTATCAATAATGAGCCCCATAGTCTGGCCTCGTACTTCGCCGCCGAGCACGGTCCGTCGGTGTGCGGCATGGCGTTTCGGGTCAAGGACGCGCACAAGGCTTATGAACGTGCGCTGGAGCTGGGCGCCCAGCCGCTGGAAATCGCCACCGGGCCGATGGAGCTGCGCCTGCCGGCGATCAAGGGCATCGGCGGCGCGCCGTTGTATTTGATTGACCGGTTCGGTGAAGGCACCTCGATCTATGATATCGATTTCAACTTTATCGAAGGCGTGGACCGCCACCCGGCTGGCGCGGGGCTGAAGGTCATCGATCACCTGACCCACAATGTCTATCGAGGGCGCATGGCGTACTGGGCCAATTTCTACGAGAAATTGTTCAACTTTCGCGAGATTCGCTACTTCGATATCAAGGGTGAATACACCGGCCTGACCTCCAAGGCCATGACCGCGCCGGACGGGCTGATCCGCATCCCCCTGAACGAAGAGTCCTCCAAAGGCGCCGGCCAGATCGAAGAGTTCCTGATGCAGTTCAACGGTGAAGGCATCCAGCACGTCGCGTTCTTCACTGACGATCTGATCAAGACCTGGGATGCGCTGAAGGCGACCGGCATGCGCTTCATGACCGCGCCGCCGGACACCTATTACGAAATGCTCCAGGGGCGTTTGCCCGACCATGGCGAACCGGAAGCCGAGCTCAAGGCCCGGGGCATTCTGCTCGACGGCAGTTCTGAAGGCGGCGAAAAGCGCCTGCTGTTGCAGATTTTCTCCGAAACCTTGCTGGGCCCGGTGTTCTTCGAGTTCATCCAGCGCAAAGGCGATGATGGTTTCGGCGAAGGCAATTTCAAGGCGCTGTTCGAATCCATCGAGCGGGATCAGATCAAGCGGGGTGTGTTGATGGCTGACTGACGGTAGGAGCGCGCTTGCCCGCGACGGCACAGGTGTGTCCGATGCATCTGTTGCGGTCGTGCGCAGGTCTTGGCGAGCAAGCTCGCTCCTGCGGCGCGACTTTCATACGCTTCGGCGACCATTGAGGATCAACAGCGTCAACACCCCGGCCACGATGCCCCAGAACGCCGAGCCAATGGAAAACAGCGTCAGGCCCGAGGCGGTGACCATGAAGGTGATCAGCGCCGCCTCGCGCTCCCTGGGCTCGCTCATGGCCACGGTCAGGCCGTTGATGATCGAGCCGAACAGGGCCAGCGCAGCAATCGACAGCACCAGTTCCTTGGGAAATGCCGCGAACAGCGCTGCCAGGGTGGCGCCGTACAGCCCGGCAATGCCATAGAAAATCCCGCACCAGATCGCGGCCGTGTAGCGCTTGCTCTTGTCTTCATGGGCGTGCGGCCCGGTGCAGATGGCGGCACTGATCGCGGCCAGATTGATGCCATGGGAACCGAATGGTGCGGTCAACAGCGAGGCGATGCCGGTGGCAGTGATCAGTGGCGAGGAGGGCGTGTCGTAACCATCGGCGCGCAGCACCGCGATGCCCGGCATGTTCTGAGAGGTCATCGCCACCACGAACAGCGGGATGCCGATGCTGATGGTCGCCGCCAGGGAAAAGCTCGGCGTGGTCCAGACCGGTGCCGCCAGCTCCAGGGTAAAGCCGCTGAAGTTCAGCAGCCCGAGTACCCCGGCCAGCATCACGCCTGTCAGCAACGATGCCAGCACCGCATAGCGCGGCGACAGGCGTTTGACGATCAGATAGGTAAAAAACATACCCAGCACCAGTGCGGTGCGATGTTGCGCGGCGATGAAAATCTCGCTGCCGATCTTGAACAGAATGCCCGCCAGCAGGGCCGCGGCCAGCGATGCCGGCAACCGCCTGACCAGCCGTTCGAAACTGCCGGTGACGCCGCAGATGATCACCATCAGCGCCGAGGTGATGAATGCGCCGATCGCTTCGGGATAGCTCACGCCGCCCAGACTGGTGATCAGCAACGCTGCGCCGGGCGTCGACCAGGCCACGGAAATGGGTGTTCGATAGCGCAGTGACAGGCCGATGCTGAATATCGCCATGCCCATGAACAGCGACCACAGCCACGAGGAAATCTGCCCGCTGGTCAGGCCCGCCGCCTGGCCGGCCTGGAACATCAGCACCAGCGAACTGGTGCAGCCGGTCATCATGGCGATGAAGCCGGCGACCACGGCCGACGGCGAGGTGTCTGCCAACGGGCGAAGCGGCGCCTTGAGGGTCGCGGTCATAGCGGGAATTCCTTGTAGGTCTGCGATTCGACGACAGCCCCAAGCCTAATCCCATGTCGGCCGAACGCTACGATACAGCGATCCCGATATTCACCATTACAGTTCTGCCCTTCGTCCACGGAAGCGTTTTGTGTATCGGTTCGCAGCGCTTATTCAACCGGCAGTCCGCCAGGCCGGATGCCCGATTGCAGCGTCTGGCCCAACGCCTGGTTGACCGTCAGCCAACCATCCACCGCGGCCTGTCCGGCTTCGCCGAATACCCGTTGCAGCAGCTTGACCTGCTCGCGGCGCAGCGCCTGCTCGAATTTCACGCCTTCTTCGCTCAGCCCCAGCAAGCGCTTGCGCTTGTCGGTATCCGGCGCGGTGCTGTGCACCAGTTCCATGGCAATCAGTTGGCGCAACGGCGCGTTGAGCGCCTGCTTGCTCACACCCAGCACGGTGAGCAGTTCCTTCACGCTCAAGCCCGGATAGCGGGCGATGAAAAACACGATGCGTTGGTGCACGCGGCTGAAGCCGCGCTTGGCCAGCATTTCATCGGCCTTGGCGGTAAACGCCTGATAGCCGAAAAAGAACGCTTCCATGGCGCTTTGCTGATTGTCGGGATTTTTAAGGTCAAGCATGTTGACGTATCCGGTTGTTGCGTCGTAATTTGAGTCAACCAGTTTGACTCATTTCCATCCGCTGCCGCTACAGGTGTCCATCATGGCTTTCTCCGAACGCGTTACCCGTCTGAAGAGTTCTCTGATTCGCGAAATCCTGGCGGCAGCGCAGCGTCCGCAAGTGATGTCCTTTGCCGGTGGGTTGCCTGCCGAAGCCATGCTGCCCAAGGTGGAATGGGCCGACATGCCTACGTCGCTGGGCCAGTACGGCATGAGCGAAGGCGAGCCGGCGCTGCGTGAAGCCCTGGCCGCCGAAGCGCGCGCGCTGGGCGTGCCCTGCGAAGCGAGCCAGGTGCTGGTGGTCAGCGGTTCGCAGCAGACCCTGGACCTGGCGGCCAAGCTGTACATCGACAAGGGCACCGAAATCATCCTGGAAGCGCCGACCTATCTGGCAGCGCTGCAAATCTTCCAGTTGTTCGGCGCCGACTGTCTGACCGTGCCGCTGCAGGCCGAAGGCCCGGACCTGGCCGTCTTGCGTCAGCGTCTGGAACGGCATCGTCCGGCGTTCGCGTATCTGATCCCGACCTTTCAGAACCCCTCGGCGGTGCGTTACAGCGAGACCAGCCGCGATGCGGTGGCGGCGCTGCTCGACGAGTACGGCGTAACCCTGATCGAGGATGAGCCCTATCGCGAGCTGACCTTCGATGGCGCCAGCGCCCGGCCCATCGTCAGCCGCCTGAAAAAGGCCAGCTGGATCTACACCGCAACGGTGTCCAAGACGCTGTTGCCGGGCCTGCGGGTCGGCTATCTGATCGCCAGTCCGGACCTGTTCCCGCATCTGTTGCGCTTGAAACAGTCGGCGGACCTGCACACCAACCGCATTGGCCAGTGGCAGGCGTTGCAGTGGATCGGCAGCGATCACTACCGCGATCATCTGTTGCAGCTACGAACGTTCTATCGGCAACGGCGCGACGCATTCGAACGCGCACTGCACACCCATTTCACTGACCTGGCGCATTGGAACAGCCCTCAAGGCGGCCTATTCTTCTGGCTGACCCTCAGGCAGCCGCTGGATACGCGAACGCTGCTCGACGCGGCCTTGGCGCAGGATGTCGCCTTCATGCCGGGCGAGCCGTTCTTTGCCGATCCGGATGCCAATCCAGGGCACCTGCGGCTCAACTTCAGCCATATCGACCCGGCGCGTCTGGACGAGGGCCTGATGCGACTGGCCACGGTGGTACGTAACGCACAGCTGATCAAGGCGGCTTGATCGCACGTCAATACAGGAATTTCACTGAGGGCAGGGCGATGTACAAGGTTTACGGCGATTACAACTCAGGCAACTGCTACAAGGTCAAATTGATGCTCAGCCTGCTGGGGGTGGCCTATGAATGGGTGCCGGTGGACATCCTCAACGGCGAAACCCAGACCCCGGCCTTTCTGGACAAAAACCCCAACGGCAAGATCCCGGTGCTGGAGCTGGAAGATGGCACCTGCCTGTGGGAATCCAATGCCATTCTGAATTTCCTGGCCGACGGCAGCGCTTACTTGCCGAGCGAGCCGCGTCTGCGCACCCAGGTGCTGCAATGGCAGTTCTTCGAGCAGTACAGCCATGAGCCGGCGATTGCGGTGGCGCGTTTCATAGAATTCTATCTGGGCCTGCCTGCCGAGCGTGCCGACGAATACCGGGCGTTGCAGAAGTCCGGTTACCGGGCGCTGGCGGTCATGGAACAACAACTCAAGCGCACGCCGTTTCTGGTCGGCGATACCTTCTCCATCGCCGATATCGCCTTGTATGCCTACACCCACGTGGCGCACCAGGGCGGCTTCGACCTGACGCCATACCCCGGCGTCGTGCAGTGGCTGCAAACGGTTCGCGAGCAACCCGGTTACGTAGGCATGCTGGACTGACAGTCTGCGCGCCGTACAATGCCGGCATCACTACCAGGAGGTTTCCATGCGATTTTCGATGACGGTTTTGGCGGCGCTGATGGCGTTGGGTGTCGGCTGTTCAGCGCAGGCACAGGAGTGTGATGCCAGTCAGGCGAGCATGAACCAGTGTGCAGGCCAAGAGCTGGCCGCGCTGGATGCACAACTCAACCAGCACTACAAGGCGCAGATGGCCTGGCTCAAGGACCCGGCCAGAAAGCAGGCGTTGAAGGATTCCCAGGTCAAGTGGATCGCCTTTCGCGACGCCGATTGCCGCTACGTCGCCGGCAAGGCCGAAGACGGGGGTTCCATGTGGCCACTGGTGCAGTCGCAATGCCTGGCCAAACACACCAGGGTGCGGGTCAAGCAATTGGAAGATTACGTGGCGTGCCGCGAAGAGGGCTGCCCGCGCTGAGCGCAAGCAGGTTCCGAACTCAGATCGAGCCGAAGCGCTGATCGAGGTAGTCGATGATTACCTTGGACTCATACATCCAGGTGGTCTTGCCGTCTTCTTCGATACGCAGACAAGGCACCTTGATCTTGCCGCCACCGCTCAACAATGCTTGACGCTCGGTCTGGTTGTTCTTCGCATCGCGCAAGGCAACCGGAACGTTCAGCCTGCGCAGGGTGCGGCGGGTTTTCACGCAGAACGGACAGGCGTGGAACTGATAGAGCGTCAACGCCTGGGCTGACTGGTCGACAGCGGCCTGGGCCTGCGGGTCGCGCTGTTTCTTGCCCGGACGGGTAAGGAAGTCGCCGGCGATGACGAGCTGGCCGAGACCAACCCTGAGCGCTTTCATGAACACGGACTTAACTCCTGCGAGTCGGTGAGTCGGCCATGGAACGGCCATGGCCGGTCGGCTGCCGATTGGGGATCACTTGATCAGGCTGAGGAACTCGCTGCGGGTCGCGGCGTTTTCGCGGAACTCACCCAGCATCACCGAAGTGATCATGGCCGAATTCTGCTTCTCGACGCCGCGCATCATCATGCACATGTGCTGGGCTTCGATCACCACGGCAACGCCGAGGGCGCCGGTTACCTGCTGGATGGCTTCGGCAATCTGACGGCTGAGGTTTTCCTGAATCTGCAGGCGGCGGGCGTACATGTCGACGATACGCGCGACCTTGGACAGGCCCAGCACTTTGCCGCTCGGGATGTAGGCCACATGCGCCTTGCCAATGAACGGCAGCAGGTGATGTTCGCACAGCGAATACAGCTCGATGTTCTTGACCATCACCATCTCGCTCGCGTCGGAGCTGAACAGTGCGCCGTTGGTGACTTCTTCGAGCGTCTGCTCGTAGCCGCGACACAGGTACTGCATGGCCTTGGCAGCACGCTTGGGCGTGTCCAGCAAGCCTTCGCGCGAAACGTCTTCGCCCAGTTGACCCAATATCGCGGTGTAATTCTGTTCCAGTGTCACAGGGCTGTGTTTCCGTGTGGGTTTCGATGAACGCAAGGGGCAGGCCCTCGCCGAGGCGCACATAGTAACTTAGCCTCTGGACGAAATGTATCTGCTCGGGGCGATGGGTTGGAAAACAGCGGTAGCTGCGCCTGCTTTGTATCGACTTGCTTACCCGATCGTGACCAGCTCGATACCTACTTTCGGCCTCGGCTGCGGTCTGATGTGCAAGTTATCCATCACAGCTTCAGGAGCGTTAATTCAGATGTTGAGTCGAGTGATCAAAGTAGCAATGTTCGCCGCGGTGTTGTCCACCCTGTCCGGCTGCTGGCCGTTCTGGGGTCCAGGTGGCGGTGGTCACGGTGGCGGTCATGGCGGCGGCGGTGGCGGACATCACCAGGGCGGCGGCCCCGATGGCGGCGGCCCTGGAGGTGGACCGCGCTAAGCAAAACCCGTCGCTGCAACAGTGACTAACACACACATAGACAGCAGTCGCCAGCAAGCTGTCTTCCACGGGCTCACCAGAGTCGGCCGCTATTCGTCGCGGCCTTCCATCATGGTGCGCTTGAGCATCACGTACACCGCGCCAGCGCCGCCGTGCTTGGCCAGGCATGAGCAAAAGCCCAGTACTTGCGGGTGCTGGCGCAGCCAGGTGTTGACGTGGCTCTTGATCATCGGTCGCTTGCCGTCCAGGCGTACGGCCTTGCCGTGAGTGACCCTTACGCAACGAATCTCCAGCTTCGTGGCTTCGCCCAGAAACTCCCAGAGCGTTTCCCTTGCCAGCTCTACGCTCATGCCGTGCAGGTCCAGGCTGCCTTCGAAGCTGATCTGGCCCAGCTTGAGCTTGCGCATCTGGCCTTCCTGGACGCCGTCCCGCGCCCAGGTCAGCACGTCTTCGGGACCGACATCGATCACGAACTGGTCCGACAGGCCGTCGACCGTTACCGAATCGGTGCGCAGGGTGGCAGACTGGCGCAGTTTGGCCAGCAGTTTTCGATCGGTCTTGGGTTTACCGACGTCGGCGTGCTCGTGCTTGATGGGCTTGACGCCACGCGTCTCGTTTCGGAACAGGGAAAAATCGTCGTCTTGCATGAGGCCTCCGCGAAGGAGGCTAGTTTAACCGGGCGAAGCGGGATGGTCAGTCGTGTTTTTTCATCAGATGCGCCGACATGCTCAGGCCATGCCCCTGGCGCCTGCGCCGCCGACAGCGCCGCCACAGGGCAATCCCCAGCAACAGAACCACCAGTCCGCTACCGGCGACCACGGCCGCACCTCCGGGGCTGGCATCCAGGTCGCCAAAGGCTTGAGGGTGGCCGGCCAGACCGGTCGCGCCGGCTGCCATCAAGGCCAGGCCCAGCAATGCCAGCAAGGCGGCCAGTGCGCTGACGATACGCGTACCCCAGTTGCGCGGGCCTTTGGGACGCAGGCGCCGTGCGTCGAAACCGTCGGATATTTTCATTGCGCTATCCTCTGAGGTTATCGGCGCTCTGACCCAGGCACGCGGCAAGGGTTCCCGGCGCCGACCCGGCAGGCAAGGGTATTGGATGGGCGGTTATGCGGGCTGATGCGTATGAACATGCCCGCAGGCGGGCTCAGACCAGGTCGCGGGTCAGTGCCAGGGTGGCGAAGTTGTCGGCCATGATCGCCATTTCGGTACGATGTACGACCTGGGCACTGACCACGCCGTGGGCGCTTGGCAGGTCGCGGGTGGCGCAGGCATCGTCCACCAGCGTGCAGCGATAGCCGTAATCCTTGGTGGCGCGCACGGTGGTGCTGATGCTTGAGTGGCTCATGAAGCCGCAGACGATCAGGTCCAGATGGCCCAGGCTCTGCAGCAGTTCGTGCAGACCGGTGCCGTTGAAGGCGTTGGGCAGTCGCTTTTCCACCAGATGTTCATCGCCCTGCGGCAGCAGTTCCGGCACCAGCTGGCCGCGTTCGCCTTGCGGATCGAACAGACCGCCCACGGTGCCCAGGTGGCGCACGTGGACGATCGGGCATTTCACCGCCCGGGCCTTGGCGACCAGAAGACCGATGTTGGCCAGTGCTTCGTCGATGCCGGTCAGGGCCAGCGGGCCGCTGAGGTATTCCTTCTGGGCGTCGATGATGATCAACGTGGCGTTGCTCAGGCTGGCCGGCGCGTGGACGCGTCCGCTGAGTTGAAACATGGTCTTGATGGGGGACATCCGGGGGCTCCTTGGGGTGGGGCTTTTGTGGCATTGTCCTCTGGCTGAGCCGTTAAGGGAATGGGACTAAAGCAAGTCGCCGGTTTTCCGGGGTGCGATGCACCCTGCGGAGCCCGGCTGCTGGCGGTTTGCCTTGATGACACGAGCACAATGATAGAAACTTCCGCGTCACCCGGATGCGATTCACGCATCATCGTTTCAGCCCGGATCTGCCGACAGGCCTGTCGTACCCTAGGAGTTTTGCCCATGATCACTTCCCGTTTGCGCACGGTGCGCGACCACATTCGTTGGGCTGTCAGCCGGTTTCACGAGGAAGATGTGTTTTTCGGGCACGGCACCGACAACGCCTGGGACGAAGCCCGGCAACTGGTGCTCGGCGCGCTGCACCTGCCGTGGGAAATCGCCGATGGCTATCTGGACTGCCGTCTGGAACTGGATGAAATCGCCGAGTTGCAGCGCCTGATCAAGCGACGTATCGACGAGCGGGTTCCGACCCCTTACCTGCTGGGCGAAGCGTGGTTCTGCGGCATGTCGTTCATTGTCGACGACCGGGTTCTGATTCCACGCTCGCCCATCGCCGAACTGATCGAAGACCGTTTCGCGCCCTGGCTGGCGAACGATCCGGCTCGCATCCTGGACCTGTGTACCGGTTCAGGCTGCATTGGCATTGCCTGCGCCGACGAATTCCGTGAGGCCGAAGTGGTGCTGGCCGACCTGTCCTACGAGGCACTGGAAGTCGCCAACCAGAACATCGAGCGCCACGGCGTCGAAGATCGCGTGTACACCGTGCAGGGTGACGGCTTCGACGGCTTGCCCGGCCAGCGTTTCGACCTGATCGTGTCGAACCCGCCTTACGTGGATGCCGAAGATTTCGCCGACATGCCCGACGAGTTCCAGCATGAACCCGAGCTGGCGCTGGCCTGCGGCACTGACGGCCTGAACCTGGTACGTCGCATGCTGAGCGAGGCGGCCGATCACCTGACCGAAAAGGGCCTGCTGATCGTCGAAGTCGGCAACAGCCAGGTCCATGTCCAGGCGCTGTACCCGGAAGTCGATTTCGCCTGGCTGGACTTCCAGCGTGGCGGTCACGGCGTGTTCATGTTGACCGCGCAGCAATGCCGCGAGCATCAGGCGCTGTTCGCTTCTCGGGTCTGAGCGGGGTGAAGAGTGGGGCTGGAGCCAGCCCCGTGCGTGCGCAGCGCGTCAGCGGTGCGTGGCGATCCAGATCAGCAGGCCGGCCTGGAACACCGCAAAGGTCACCAGGCAGGCGATGGTGAAGCGCAGGCCGCTGTCTTCACGCTTGTATTTGTTGACCCGATCCTCGTGTTTGCGGATCGTCACTTCCTGCTCGATCATGTTCTGCTCGGCCTTTTCCAGCATCTGCGCGGCTTCGAGAATCTCGATGATCTGTACCTTGTCATTGTTCCAGGTGCTGTGCAGGTTGCCGACATGCACATCCTTGATGCTGCCCTTCATGTGCTGGGCGTCAGCGTAGACCACCTCGAATCCCAGGGTGCGCAGGAAGTGGTCACGGCGCAGGCGGGTGTCTTCGTTCAAGCCGTCCTTGCTCGCCAGCGGCACGCCTTCGATCTTGTAGGACGACCACTTTTTCTGCGCCCAGTGCACGCCGTGGGCAATCAGGAAACGGCCGATGCCCCGGTTCCAGGGCTCGATCTGCAAACCCGATTCCGGACCAAAGCGCACGGTATGGGTCAGATGGTCGACCCAGATGTCCAGGTAGTTCTGTTCCTTGCGTACGCGCTGGCCGGGAAGCTGGATGTTGATGCGCAACAGGCTCAACTCCTTGCTGTGGCGTTCTGCGCGGCCGAACTGCACGAAACGCAGCGGGCGTCCTCCGGTGGCACGGTCGGTGGCCAGCGGGGACAGGCGCAGCATCTGGAAATGCTCGGGCAACACATCTTCCCAGGGCAGCACGGGTTGCGCGACTTCGGCCGAGGCGGTGTCTTCGGCGGTTTGGTTCATGGTGGTGTCGTTCATTAACGGTGGTCCTGTCCTTGGCTCTGCGCAGCAAACACAGCGCCAGCACACCCCCTATCGGCCGGGATCGTCGAGTCTGAAGGGCGACGCCGGTTTCTGGCGTCAAATCCCCCTCATGCAGGTGCCAGAGAGGCGATGAAACGCAGGATTCGCTTCGTGAAGTCGTCGGCCAGCGGCGCGGTCGGGTTGCGGTAGGAGATCATTTGCTGCTCCAGATCCGGCGGCACGATGCGGAACACATGGTTCATGCCCTCGATCAGGGCCAGTTCAGCCTGGGGGCGGGCCTGATGCAGCCGCTGAGCGTCGCCGACGCCGACCTGAATGTCGTTGCGACCCTGCACGATCAAGGCCGGAACCTTGATCCGGCCGAACGCCTGCGCCGGGTCCTGGCGAAACAGCGAGATCAGGTACGGCTGCACGCTGGGGCGGAAGACCACCTGCAACTCGGCGGGGACGTTGGCGTCGGTCTGCCCGGCCTTGAGGGTGTCGAGCAGTTGGTTGCCCCGTTGCAGCAATGCCGGTGGCAGGCGCTCCTGGAACTGCTCGCGCAGCACCTGATCCACCGGGCGGCCGCTGCCGGCAACGGAAATCACGGCTGCGGCGCCGGACTTTTCCGCTGCCAGGGCCGCCACCAGTGCACCTTCACTGTGGCCCAGCAGGATCAGCGGGCCGAGGCGGGAATTGGCGCGCAGCTTGCGTGCCCAGGCCTGGACGTCCTTCACGTAGCGCTCGACGCTCAGGTCGCGCTCATCCGGCGTCGCCGCCTTGCTGGCCGCCACGCCGCGCTTGTCGTAGCGCACGCTGGCGATGTTGTTCTGGGCCAGGATGATCGCCAGGCGCTTGAGGTTGTCGTTGCGACCGCCTTCGGGGTTGTTGCCGTCGCGGTCGGTGGGGCCGGAACCGGCGATGATCAGCACCACCGGTACCGGCTTGCTCGACCGGGGCAGCAACAACGTGCCGAATAACTGGCCCTGGTCGGTATCCAGCGTAATCGGCCGCTGGACGGCATCGGCTGCCCCGGCATCCGCCAGGCTGGCCAGCAAGAGCAGGGGCAGGGCCAGCGCCAGGGAGTGCAGGCGTTTGAAGGATCGAATCAAGGGCATACCGGATAACATCGCAAAGCCATCATTGGGCGGGTGAGGCTTGGACGCATCGCCGCGCAGAAGGTTCTAGGATGAACTGCGCGACGAGCCTGCGTATACTGGCGCGCTTGATTTGATCGATCTGGTCTTTTAGCTGATTTCTCGGAGCGTCCGCATGTCCGGCAACACTTTCGGCAAGCTGTTCACTGTCACCACCGCCGGCGAAAGCCACGGCCCGGCGCTGGTCGCTATCGTCGATGGCTGCCCACCGGGCGTCGAGCTTTCCCTGCAAGACCTGCAACGCGACCTGGATCGCCGCAAGCCCGGAACCAGCCGCCACACCACCCAGCGTCAGGAAGCCGATGAAGTCGAAATCCTGTCCGGCGTGTTCGAGGGCAAGACCACCGGCGCGTCCATCGGCCTGCTGATTCGCAACACCGATCAGAAGTCCAAGGACTACTCGTCGATCAAGGACCAGTTCCGCCCGGCCCATGCCGACTACACCTACCACCACAAATACGGCATCCGCGATTACCGCGGCGGCGGTCGCAGCTCGGCGCGGGAAACCGCCATGCGTGTAGCGGCCGGGGCCATCGCCAAGAAGTACCTGGCGACCCAGGGCATCATCATTCGTGGCTACATGAGCCAGCTGGGGCCGATCCAGATTCCGTTCAAGACCTGGGAAAGCGTCGAGCAGAACGCGTTCTTCTGCCCGGACCCGGACAAGGTCCCGGAGCTGGAAGCCTACATGGACCAGTTGCGCCGCGATCAGGATTCGGTTGGCGCGAAAATCACCGTGGTCGCCGAGGGCGTGAAACCGGGTCTGGGCGAACCGATCTTCGACCGCCTGGACGCCGAACTGGCCCACGCGCTGATGAGCATCAATGCGGTCAAGGGCGTGGAAATCGGCGCCGGGTTCGATTGCGTTGCCCAGCGCGGCACCGAGCACCGTGACCAGATGACACCCCAGGGCTTCCTGTCCAATCAGGCCGGCGGGATTCTGGGCGGGATTTCTTCCGGCCAGCCGATCATCGCGCACCTGGCGCTCAAGCCGACCTCCAGCATCACCACGCCGGGCCGCTCCATCGATGTACACGGCCAGCCTGCCGAAGTCATCACCAAGGGCCGCCACGATCCCTGCGTCGGTATCCGTGCCACGCCGATTGCCGAAGCGATGATGGCCATCGTGCTGCTCGATCACCTGCTGCGCCACCGTGGCCAGAACGCCGACGTGCGAGTGTCCACGCCTGTGCTGGGCCAGCTGTAATGCCCACCGGCGCTGCTGCTGACGCTGCCGGAACCGGAGCCGTCTGACGTGGCGCCGTCGCCCGCCGGGGCTGTACCCTACTGGCGGCTGTCCGGTTTCTACGTCGCCTATTTCGCCCTGCTGGGAGCGGCGGCACCGTATCTGGCGCTGTATTTCCATCATCTGGGCTTCTCCAGTGCGCGAATCGGCGAGCTGGTCGCCATCCCCATGCTGATGCGCTGCGTCGCCCCCAACCTGTGGGGCTGGCTGGGTGACTACACCGGCCGGCGCCTGGCGATCGTGCGCTTTGGTGCGGTCTGCACGCTGCTGGCGTTTTCACTGATCCTGTTCGACAAGAGTTACGCCTGGCTGGCGATGGTCATGGCGCTCTACGCATTCTTCTGGCATGCAATCCTGCCGCAGTTCGAAGTCATCACCCTGGCGCACCTGCATGCCGACACTTCGCGCTATAGCCAGATTCGCCTGTGGGGCTCCATTGGTTTCATCCTGGCGGTGGTGGCGCTGGGCGCGCTGTTCGAGCGATTCAGCCTGGAGGCCTTTCCCTATGTGGTGCTGGCCATCATGTTCGGCATTGCGCTGAGCAGCGGGTGGGTACCCAACGCCCAGCCTTTGCTCAAACCGCCGGTGCCCGGCGAGGGCGGTTTCATCCGGCAACTGACTCGGCCCGGCGTGCTGGCGTTCTACATCAGCGTGGCGTTGATGGTGCTCAGCCACGGCCCGTTCTATACCTTCCTGACCCTTTACCTCGAAGCGCTGGGTTACAGCCGTGGCCTGATCGGCGTGCTCTGGGCGGTCGGGGTGGTCGCGGAAGTATTGATGTTCATGGTCATGAGCCGTGTCCTGCAGCGCTTTTCGGTGCGCAGGGTGTTGCTGGGCAGCTTTCTGCTGGCGGCCTTGCGCTGGGTATTGCTGGGCGGCTTCGCCGATCATCTGGCGGTGTTGCTGCTGGTGCAGCTTCTACACGCCGCCACGTTCGGCGCCTTTCACGCCGCAGCGATTCATTTCGTGCAACGCAGCTTCGGCTCGCGCCAGCAGGGACAGGGCCAGGCGCTTTATGCCGCCTTGTCCGGTGTGGGCGGCGCGGTGGGCGCGCTGTACTCCGGTTACAGCTGGAACGCGTTGGGGCCGGGCTGGACGTTCGGCATTGCCAGCCTGGCGGCACTGGCCGCTGCGGTCATGATCGCCATGCCGGGAAGGGCGCAGCGTCCATGAGTCGCGAACCCTCCATTGCGGCATTCATCTAATCCTGGGAGCTACCGTCATGAGCAGTCTGTTCGTCTACCCCGTCACCAGCCCGCAAGTGCCCGACAAGGTGCTCAACCATCTGGAAGATATCGTTGCGACCCTCGCCCAAGTGGGCGTAGGGCTGGAACGCTGGGACGCCACGGTGCCGCTCAAGCCCGGTGCCGCTCGGGAAGAAGTGCTCGATGCGTGTCGTGGTCGGCTCGACGCGTTGATGACCGAACGCGGCTACGCCACGGTTGAGGTGATCAGCCTGGACAGCCAGCAGCCACCGGCAGAATGGCTGGACGAGCATTTCCATGCTCAAGACCAGTTGCACGTCTGCGTCGCCGGGCGCGGATTGCTCAGTCTGCACATCGGCGACTACGTGTATGCCTTGCTGTGCGAAAAGAACGACCTGGTCTCGGTGCCGGCCGGAACGCGGCAATGGTTCGACACGGGCGAGCGTCCATATCTGATCGCCCTTCGCCTGCTCAAGGGCACCGACGGCGGCACGGCGAAATTGACCGGCGACGATCTCGCCGGGCGCTTTCAACGGCTCGAGGATTGATACGGGACGTGCAGGAGCCAACCCAGCCCCTGCCGCTCCAGACACGCTCGACCCCGTAGGAGCTGCCGGGGCGGCGTTCCGCCTTGCTGGCGAAAGCTTGTCTGGACGCCTGAAGTCCTGACACCAATGCCGCCTCGCCATCCATTTTTGTAGGCATTGTCCCTTCTCGAAGTCTGAATTTGCCTGTTTGTTTGTAGGCCAATCCTGTTTGTTTCGGCCGGTGTTTTTAAACGAAATTATTCGTGTAAGTTCTGCGCCGTCGACCCCCTGCAATCGGCCATCAGCAGCGATACCGGGTCACAAAGGAGCGGCAGATGTGCAGTGCCAGAACGATCAATGCAACGATGGATCTATTGATACAACAAATGGTGAGCAGTATTACCGAAGTCGATGGCCGGATAGCCATCGAGAAAGCACTCCAGTGGTTGATGAGGGAATGTGATTGCCAGCGCGCCATGTTCTACCAGTTCAAGGGCTCTTTACTGCTGACGTTCATAACGATCGATATCGACGAAAGGTGGGAGAGCGCCTTCGAGCGTCAGCATCAGTTTTCCGAAGATCCGGTCATTCGTTATCTGCGCAATCAGATGGGATTCGTGGATTGGCGCGAAGCGTTCCGGCAGTACACGCCAGTCTACGGGTATGAGGAACTGGTCGATGCCTGCGGGCTGATGCCTGCACTGTCCTACGGCTACAGCAGCCAGAACCATGGCATCAACGGCGTGACGTCGGTTTGCACCCTCAATGCGCTGCAACGACCGTTGACCACCCAGGACCGCTACCTGATTACCAGTCTGGTGCCGGTGCTGCACATGGTCGGGCGGGGCACTCGCTTCCGTTCCCGTGGTCTGACCGGCAAGGAGCTGGAAATCTTGCAGTGGGCCAGGGAAGGCAAGACCACTTGGGAAATCGCGTTGATCCGGGAAGTGTCGGAATCGACGATCAAGTATCACTTCAAGACGATCTACGGAAAACTCGGCGTTGCCAACCGTGCCCAGGCTGTGGGTGAGGCGTTGTGCCAGGGACTGATCCGTTGAGCAAAAAAAACCGCGACTCGGCAGGGCGAGCGCGGCTAGGGGAGAGAGAGCGGTGTCGATCCATGCATCGCCCCGGCGTGGGGCGATGTGGCGAAAGAGTCGGTGACGCGGTCCATCAGCGTGTGTGGTAGGTCGGCAGGTCGAAGCGGTGCTGGCTTTGCAGCATCGAGATGGCCGGCAGTTCACAGGCTTGTGCGGCGAGGTCGCGGCGAATGGCGCTGATCACCCATTCCAGTTGAACCGGAGTATGCAGTTGAGCGTACGAAACGGAGCGACGGATGCTTTTGCCCTCGTCATTGCGCAGGGAGAGCAGGACGCCGCCATCAGGGCGAGCTTGAGTAGTGACGACGTAATCGGAAAATACGGAAGCGAATTTTTCTTGGATAAAGGTCATGTCTAACGGCTCCATTGCTCAATAAGGTAACAAGCGTGGAGAGACTATTGCAGTGACTGTGCCAGTCTTGGCTTGTCTAAAAAACCTTTAAAAATCAATTAGTTATTCTTCTTACAAAATAGCGCTGTCGTGCAATTTGCATGAATGGCCGTCGTGCACCCTGCATTTTGCGGGTTCTAGAGGGAAGCCAGGCGGCAATACACGCTCGACTATCAGGGTCATAGCTTGACCCTTGGCGAACACCTGGCAAGACTTGCGGTCATTGTGTCTACGCTGCCGGTGGAAAGCCGGATGACCTCGCGCCAAGGAGAGATGTATGACTGTTGGAAACACCCGTGAACCTGAAACTATGACCGACGATGAGGCGGCAGAGTTCGCCGAGCAGGTGTTCAATGTGGCCCGCCAGGGCGATGCGGTCATGCTCGAGCGCCTGTTGGAGAAGGGGCTTCCCGCAAACCTGCGCAACCACAAGGGCGACACGCTGCTGATGCTGGCCAGCTATCACGGCCACCAGGAGGCGGTGAAGGTGTTGCTCAAGTACCAGGCCGACCCGGAAATCCATAACGACAATAATCAGATGCCCATCGCGGGTGCCGCGTTCAAGGGCGACCTGGCCGTGGTGAAATTGCTCGTGGAGGGCGGTGCGAAGGTCGACGGCGCTTCGTCCGATGGCCGGACCGCGCTGATGATGGCTGCGATGTTCAACCGCACGGCAATCGTCGATTATCTGCTCAGCCAGGGTGCCGACCTGCACGCTCGTGATGCCAAGGGCATCAATGCGCTGGGGGCTGCCCAGGCCATGGGGGCGGCTGAGACCACCGAGCAATTGACCCGTCTGGGCTTGTAAGGCCGCTGGGCGCGAACGTCACCTGAAGTCAGGGCACTGAATGGATAGAGGCGCGAAGGTTTTCCCGTTATCCTTCGCGCCTGTTTTTTGCCCGCCATCAGGATCGCCCCATGAAAGACACCCTCATTGAATTAATCAGCAAAATCAGTTCGGGTTGCATGGGCGAGGACGAAATCGCGCGTGTTGCCGACGAGGCGGCCCAAGCCTACGCCGATCCGGCTGCTTTCCTGGCGGCCAATCCGGACATCAACTACGACGAAAGCTTTCCAATTCCCTTGGGGGAATGGGTCGTGGTCGGCAGCCTGCCGGAAACCGTGCTGTTCCAGGCTGATACCTACATGGATCTGTTCGAGCAGATCGTGCAGTCGTTCGGCCCGGACGTGGCGTTCAACATCAAGCCGCGACAGCTGGCCAAGGTTGAGCCACTGGTGGCCCTCAACCGGATTCAGATCCAGTTGGGCAGCATGAACAAGGAAATGGGCGGCTACGTGCTGATGGACTTCAGCCAGCCGCTGGATGACGAGTTGCAGGCGGTGCTGGTCTACGGCTGCGATGAAGCGCGGGTGCTGGAACTGGCCGCGACGGCCGGCATTCATGCCGCGCCGTCGCTGAACGCAATGCGCGCCAAGGGTTAACCCAGCGCGGTATCAAGAAACATCATGACCCCGAAGCCACCCATGAGCCCCAGGGTGGCCGAGGTCTGGTGGCCGTTGCGGTGGGTCTCGGGAATCACCTCATGGGAGACCACAAATAGCATGGCGCCGGCGGCCAGGCCCAGGCTCAGTGGATAGGCAATCGCAAACCCGCTGGAAATGCCCAAGCCGATCATCGAGCCCAGCGGTTCCATCAACCCCGATCCCACCGCGACCAGCATGGCCTTGAAGGCCGACAGGCCTGTTGCCCGAAGCGCCAGCGCGATGGCCAGGCCTTCGGGTATGTCCTGGATGGCGATGGCGGTGGTCAAGGGCAGGCCGACATTCATGTCGCCGCTGGCAAAGCTCACCCCGATAGCCATGCCTTCGGGCAGGTTGTGCAGGGTAATCGCCAGCACGAACAGCCAGACCCGATTGATCCGTTCCGATTGCGGCCCCTGACGCCCGACGGTTTCATGTTCGTGGGGGATGAAACGATCCAGGCCGAGCATCAGCAGCACGCCCAGTCCCAGGCCGGTGACGACGGTTGCGGCAGCCAGCGGCCCGGTGCCGGTGATTTCCCTGGCCGCAGCCAGGCCCGGCAGAATCAGCGAGAAGGAACTGGCTGCCAGCATCATCCCGGCGGCGAAGCCCAGCATAATGTCCTGAGTACGCTGCGCGATATCGCGGAATGCGATAGCCATGACCGCGCCCAGGGCCGTTGCGCCAAACCCGGCGCAACCGCCGATCAGGGCGTGCTCGAGATTGACCTTGTTCACACCGAAAAAGGCGTTGTAGAGACTGGCAAAGCCCAGGCCCAGCAAAGTGAGCATGACCAATGCGAACCCCAGGCTGACCATGGGGTTGTTCTGTGCCTGGGCATACCATGTTGCCCAAAGCGTTCGGGGTTGCGCGGGTGTCTGCATTTAAGGCGTCACCTGTCTCGACTGGCGGAGGGTTGAAAATGACGAACATCGTTGACTCAGTTTCCGAACATTAAAACAGCTGGTTGGTTCAACGGAACCCCTGGATGACGGCGCTATCCTACAGATCTCAGTCATTGTTCAGAGGCAACATCATGGGTTCCACCTTCAATAGCCTGGTCGGGTTGATCATTCTGGCGCTGGATATCTGGGCGATCATCCACGTGTTGAAAAGCGGCGCCGAGACCGGCATCAAGATTCTCTGGGTGTTGTTGATCGCACTGCTGCCGGTGCTGGGGCTGATCATCTGGGCCATCGCCGGGCCGCGGGGCAATGTGCGGATCTGACGGTACATGACCGATCTGTAGCCGCCAGCGAGCTGGCGTCTACAGCGCCGGTGCCCGCACGGCAATGGCCGGGACCCACTATCCGCTCATCCATCGATCCGCGACAAATTTTTCACACCCCTCCCTTCAAAATCCCGCGCGGCGCGCAAGCCGTTCATTGTCAAGAGATTCTGAACGGGCCTCGACGCGTTGGCGTTCCCGGCGCAATCGCGCCTTTGCAGACGATCGCCCCGGCCGGCTATTGGCAGGTGGCAGACGGCTGAACTCAACTTCTGAAATCATCGGATCACAACAACCATGGCTAAAACGGACGCCCGCACCCCTGGGCAGGATTTGTCCCGCCGGCAAGCACCGACCCTGAAATCCCACCTGGCCTACCTGCTGCTCAGTGGCCTTGTCCTGATGCTGATGTACACCTTG
Source organism: Pseudomonas sp. v388 (assembly GCF_003935425.1). Lineage (GTDB taxonomy): Bacteria > Pseudomonadota > Gammaproteobacteria > Pseudomonadales > Pseudomonadaceae > Aquipseudomonas. The sequence continues at coordinate 202,279 of NZ_RHQN01000004.1, read as the reverse complement.
CTGCGCATAGGCCTGCTGGCCTACAACCGTGAAATGATCGGCGAAACACCGGTGACGACATTTCTCGAAGCCTTGTTCAACGGCTTGCGCTTCGACCTGCGGCTGACGGTGTACCTGCTCATTCCCCTGATGCTGGCGCTGTTCAGTGTCCGGGCGATGGCGGCACGCGGGTTCTTCCGGTTCTGGCTGACCCTGGTGGGCAGCGTCACGCTGTTCTTCGGCCTGATGGAAATGGACTTCTATCGTGAATTCCACCAGCGCCTCAATGGTCTGGTTTTCCAGTACATCGAAGAAGACCCCGGCACCGTCCTGCGCATGCTCTGGTACGGCTTTCCGGTGGCGCGCTATCTATTGGCGTGGGCGTTGGTGACCTGGCTGCTGAGTCTGGTATTCAAGGGTATCGACCGGCTGACCCGTCCGCGAAGCCAGGGCGGTCATGAAGGCGGGGTAGGCACGGCTGCGCCCTGGTATCTGCGAGCCGGTGTGTTTGTCGTCATTCTGCTGATTGCGGTGGTCGCCGCGCGTGGCACCTTGCGCCAGGGTCCGCCACTGCGTTGGGGCGATGCCTACACCACTGACTCCAACTTCGCCAACCAGCTAGGCCTTAACGGCACCCTGACGCTGATCAGAGCGGGCAAGGCGCGCATGTCGGCGCATCGTGACAATGTCTGGAAAGCAACGCTGCCTCAGGCCGAAGCACAACAGACCGTGCGCGATATGCTGCTGACGTCCCATGACACGCTGGTCGAAGCCGATATTGCGGCGGTTCGTCGCGACTTTACGCCGCCTGCCGAGAATACCCTGCCGATCCGCAACGTGGTGGTGATCCTGCTGGAGAGCTTTGCCGGTCATTCGGTGGGCGCGCTGGGCAGCGACTCCAATATCACGCCTTACTTCGACAAACTGTCCCGGGAAGGCCTGCTGTTCGACCATTTCTTTTCGGCCGGCACTCACACCCACCAGGGCATGTTCGCCACCATGGCCTGCTTCCCGAACTTGCCGGGCTTCGAGTACCTGATGCGCACGCCCGAGGGCAGCAACAAGCTGTCGGGCCTGCCGCAGTTGCTCAGCACCGGCCGCAATTTCAATGACGTCTACGTCTACAACGGCAACTTCGCCTGGGATAACCAGTCAGGCTTTTTCAGCAACCAGGGCATGACCAACTTCGTCGGCCGGGAAGATTTCGTCAGCCCGGTGTTTTCCGATCCGACGTGGGGCGTGTCAGACCAGGACATGTTCGACCGTGGTGCCCAGGAGCTGAAGGCCCGTGAAGGCGGCAAGCCGTTCTATGCGCTGCTGCAGAGCCTGTCCAACCACACGCCCTACGCGCTGCCGGAGAATTTGCCGGTGGAACGCGTCACCGGTCATGGCACGCTGGATGAGCATTTGACGGCGATGCGTTACTCGGACTGGGCCTTGGGCCAGTTCTTTGAGAAAGCCAAAAAAGAACCGTACTTCAAGGAAACCCTGTTCGTGGTCCTGGGCGACCACGGCTTCGGCAACAACCGGCAACTGACGGAAATGGATCTGGGTCGTTTCAACGTGCCGTTGCTGCTGATCGGGCCTGGTATCCAGGAGAAGTTCGGCCAGCGCAGCAGCATCGTCGGCACGCAAATGGACGTGGTACCCACCATCATGGGCCGGCTGGGCGGCCAGACGCGTCACCAATGCTGGGGGCGTGATCTGCTCAACCTGCCTGAGGGCGACAAGGGCTTTGCGGTAATCAAGCCGTCCGGTGGTGAGCAGGTGGTGGCGATCGTCGAGGGCAACCGCATCCTGATCGATCCGGTCGACATGCCGCCCAAGGTGCTGAACTACACCCTGGGCGCCAATCCAGGGGCTGAACTGGTGCCCGACGCACCGGACGCCGCCCAGCTGCATCGCAAGCTGGAAAGCTTCCTGCAAACGGCGACCAAGAGCCTGCTGGACAACACCGCAGGCGCGGAGGCGAGCAAGAGCCGCAACTGATTGTCCTGCGGGACCCGAAGGCCCTTGGCTTGTCAGCAAGGGCCTTTCTTTTTGCCCGCAATCCCTTGGAACGAATGTCCGGGACGAAAGGTCCAGATCGTGTAAGCCAGAATCACTGGCTTCCTTCTGGAGGCATTGATGAAACAGTGGGCCATTTCGTATCTCGACAAGGACGGTGTCCAGCAACGCGTCGATATTGATTTTCAGGACCGCCCCAGTGAGGAGGAGGTGGCGCGTCTTCTGCGCAGGGATTTGTTTCCAGTGACCGATGAGCTGAACCTCAACGACCTGGAAGGCCGGACCGATGAACCGACAGTGAAAACACTGAAGGATCAGAACAGTGTCCAGATCATTTCCATTACAGAAGTCATCTGATTCAACCCGTATCGGTAAGGCTCGCCGCCTCGGCCACTTGGCAGCGAGCCTGCCAACGGTCTACTCTGCAATCGAGACCGGTGTCACGGTCTCTGCCATGTCTGCACCGGTTTGCCCGCCAGGCCGGTCTGGTCAGCTACATGCTTGATTCCCCACGTCGGTATGACTGTCGTGCAGCGGCCTTTGCAAGAGGCTGCTTCGGAAGAGTTGAAACTCTATCTATCGTTGTATAGGAGGACGTTTCATGAGCACAGCCTATCAAGAAGACATCAGCAGTAACGTACTGCGCCGCATGAAAGAGGGCGGCTTTGACTTCGCACGAATCCATCCCATCGAGTTCTATGCCGTCTTTCCGGATGAGGACCGGGCACGGCAGGCCGCGCAACAGTTTCGCGGTGAGTCACTCAACACCCAGATCAATGTTCGCGATGACGGCGCCTGGCACTTGCAGCTGAGTAAGGTGATGTACGCCACCTACGACGGCATCGGCGATTTCGAACAGGACTTTCAGGCGGTGATCTCGCCTTTGGACGGCGAGGTAGAAGGCTGGGGTGTCACTCAGGAAGTAAGACGATTGCACGCCTGATTGACACGCATCACGTGGTACACGGCCGGCCCCGGATGCATCCGGGGCCGGCCGGTTTGCATAAGGGCCGAATCAAGGGCAAAAAAAAGCCACTCATGGAGTGGCTTAAAGGGAATGAGGTGACGCAGAAGCAGTTAAGGACCGGTGTGGCAGCGTTCTCGCTGGCCTCGGCAGGTCGGGATGCTGGCGATTATGGGCGGGCCATCACACCTTAGGAAATCAACTCTGCCTATGCCTGTCATAGATTTATGCAGGGGCTGACGCTTCTGAATGAAGCGCGCCATAGACCTGCAGGGCGGTATTTGCACAGGAATGGTGCGACTGATGCCTGATATTTACATAACCGATTGATATCAAAGCATTTATGCCGGTGGCACGGGCCTTGCCAAGGTCTTGGTGTCCATGGGGACAAGGAGTTCGGCAATGATCCGCACCTTTTACGATGAGATGTACGATGCTGCTGGCGCTGTCCGGCCGCATTACCGGGAATTTGCCCGTTGGCTGGGCGATACGCCTGCCGAACTGTTGGCCCAGCGCCGCCGCGAAGCCGATCTGCTGTTTCATCGCGCCGGGATCACCTTCACGCTCTATGGCGACGAGCAGGGCACCGAAAGGTTGATCCCCTTTGACACAATTCCGCGCAGCATCCCGGCCAGCGAATGGCGGGTGGTGGAGCGCGGCTGCATCCAGCGCGTCAAGGCGCTGAACATGTTCCTCGCCGACCTTTACCATGACCAGCGCATCATCAAGGCCGGGATCATCCCTGCCGAGCAGGTGCTGGCCAACGAACAGTATCAACTGGCGATGCAGGGCCTGAACCTGCACCGCGACCTGTATTCGCATATCTCCGGCGTCGACCTGGTGCGCGACGGCGACGGCACCTACTACGTGCTCGAAGACAACCTGCGCACCCCCAGCGGCGTGAGCTACATGCTCGAAGACCGCAAGATGATGATGCGCCTGTTCCCTGAACTGTTCGCCGCGCAGCGCATCGCGCCGATCGACCACTACCCCAGCCTGCTGCTCGATACGCTTAAAAGTTCCAGTCATCTGGATAACCCCAGCGTTGTGGTCCTGACGCCGGGTCGCTTCAACAGCGCGTTTTTCGAACATGCTTTCCTGGCTCGGGAAATGGGCGTCGAGCTGGTCGAGGGCGCCGACCTGTTCGTGCGCGACGACAAGGTGTTCATGCGCACCACCGACGGCCCCAAGGCGGTTGATGTGATCTACCGCCGCCTGGACGATGCGTTTCTCGATCCGCTGGCGTTCAATCCCGATTCCATGCTCGGCGTGCCGGGCCTGCTGTCGGCCTATCGCTCGGGCAATGTGGTGCTGGCCAACGCCATCGGCACCGGGGTTGCGGACGACAAGTCGGTGTATCCGTTCGTCACCGACATGATCAGGTTTTATCTGGACGAGGAGCCGATCCTCAAGAACGTGCCGACCTGGCAGTGCCGTAAACCCGAAGAGCTGTCCCACGTCCTGGCCAACCTCGGCGACCTGGTGGTCAAGGAAACCCAAGGGTCCGGCGGCTACGGCATGCTGGTCGGGCCGGCCGCCAGCTCGGCCGAGATCGAAGCGTTCCGCGCGCGTCTCAAGGCCAGGCCGCATTTGTATATCGCGCAGCCTACCTTGTGCCTGTCGACCTGCCCGACCTTCGTCGAGAACGGTATCGCCCCACGCCACATCGACCTTCGCCCGTTCGTATTGTCAGGCCGCGAGACGCGGGTGGTACCCGGCGGCCTGACCCGCGTCGCCCTGCGCGAAGGCTCGCTGGTGGTCAATTCGTCCCAGGGTGGCGGTACCAAAGACACTTGGGTGGTCGAGGATTAAGGATGCCTTTCCAATGCTGAGTAGAACTGCCTCGGATCTTTTCTGGATGTCACGTTACCTGGAACGGGCCGAAAACCTGGCCCGGATGCTGGACGTGAGCTATTCGCTGTCCTTGATGCCCCAGGACGGGCGCGGTGACGGGCTGGATGAAATCGCCATGCCGCTGCTGATCACCGGGACACTGGACACCTATGTCGAACGCCATGGCGCATTGCACGCCGAGCGCATGCTGCATTTCTTCGCCCTGGATGCGAGCAACCCGGCCAGCATCTACAGCTGCCTGGGAGCCGCTCGGGCCAGTGCCCATGCCGTGCGTGGGCGCATCACGGCCGACATGTGGGAAAACATCAACGCCACCTGGCTGGAGATTCGCGGTATCGCCGAGCAAGGCCTGACCCGCTATGGCATGAGCCGCTTCTGCGAGTGGGTCAAGGAGCGCTCGCACCTGTTCCGCGGCGCCACTTACGGCACCATCATGCGCAACGATGCGTTTCGCTTCATTCGCCTGGGCATTTTCATCGAGCGCGCCGACAACACTCTGCGCATGCTCGACGCCCGCTACGAAATGCTTGAACTGCGCGGGCCGCAGGCCAACGCCGCCGCCGACAGTTCCGCCGCCGGCTATTACCAGTGGAGCGCATTGCTGCGGGCACTGTCGTCGTTCGAAGCCTACACCGAAGTCTATCGAGACGCGCCCGGTGCCCGGCAGGTGGCCGAGTTGCTGCTGTTGCGGGCCGACATCCCGCGTTCGCTGCGTGCATGCCTGGAGGAAATGGACATCATCCTCGCCAGCCTGCCTGGTGCCAACGGCAGACCGGCGCAGCGCATGGCCGCGGAACTGGATGCGCGGCTGCGCTACACCGGCATCGATGAAATCCTCGGCGAGGGCCTGCATGAATGGTTGAACGAATTCATTCCGCTGCTGGCCCAACTGGGTAACGCGATACACACCTCATACCTGGAGGCTGCATGAGACTCTCGATTAGCCACCAAACCACTTATCGCTATGACGACCAGGTGCGCGCCAGCATTCAGTATTTGCGCCTGACACCCCATGACAGTGAGCGCCAGAAAGTGCTCAGCTGGCACCTGGACCTGCCGCGCCCGGTGCGCGCGCAAATCGATCCGTTCGGTAATATCCTGCACGTGCTGTCGCTGGAAGAACCCCACGAGGCGATCATCATTGGTGCCCGCGGCCAGGTGGACATCGATGAGACCCGCGAGGCCGAGCACGAGGTCGGTTCCGCGTTGCCGTTCCTGCGCTTCACACGCCTGACCGAGGCGGACGAAGCGATTCGCGAGTTTTCTTCCCGACAATGCCGCAAGCGCACCGATCGCAGCGCCTTGATCGATCTGATGCATGCGCTCAACCAGCATATCGCCTACACCCCCGGCGCCACGGAAGTGCATACCAGCGCCGCCGAAGCTTTCGCCGGGCGTACCGGCGTGTGTCAGGACCATGCGCATGCGTTCGTCGCCTGTGCGCGGAGCCTGGGTATTCCAGCGCGGTACGTGTCGGGTTATCTGTGCAGCGAGGATGCCGATCACCTGTCCAGCCACGCTTGGGCGGAGGCCTGGCTTGACGACGCCTGGTACAGCTTTGACGTGACCAATCGACTGGCGGTGCCGGAGCGGCACCTGAAACTGGCGGTGGGTCTTGATTATCTGGACGCCTGTCCGGTGCGCGGCATGCGCCGTGGCGGCGGGGGCGAGTACATGCATGCCAAGGTGGTGGTATCCACAGCGCCCAGAGTCATCACACAGATGCAGGTACAGCATCAGTAACCGGCAGGCGTCAGGTCGCTGGCGGCCGGGTCGCGGATTCGCTGCCGTCACCGGCTCGTTCGCCAGTCGGCCGGCTGCTGCCAGTCCAGGCTGCCGCCTTGGCGCGTGTCACAGTAACGCGAACCTACTCGGCCGGATCATCGGAGATGTCATAGAGCGCATTGTGCAACTCTTCATAGTTGCCGCCGTTGATCACGCTGAAATAACCGGCGCTGCGTAACTTGTCCTGGGCCTTGCTGGCTTTCTCGTTGGTGCTGCTGAAGATAACGAAGGAGGCATTGCGATCGTTCAATACCAACTTCATCTGGTTGACCAATCGAACTTCATCCACCCGCACTGCGTTAAGCACTGTACCGGCGTCGTAATCGGTCTGGCTGCGTATGTCCATCGCCACGCGACCTTCCTTCAAAGCGGCGACCGCCGCGGCCTGGTCGACTTCGCCGCCCAGGGCCTGGGCACTGCAAGTCATGACAAATAACGCTGTCCACGCGCGCATGGCTACTCTCCCGTCGTTGGAAACGAAAGATTGGCACAGTTCTGCGCAGCCCGGTAGCGCCAACAGGTGATCAACCGAACAGATGATTCAGGTTCGGCAAGATCAATAAGAGTGTGGTGGCGAAAACAATAAGTCCCGCCTGGCGTACTTTGGAACGTTTGAACATGGCTGACTGCCTTTTTTTGTTATTCCTGAGCAACTGCAGCAGGCCGAACGGATGTCCGGATATCGGCATGCTGGCTAAGGTATGCATTCGAACGGGTGGTGCCGAAAAGTAAACGGCGACCGGACGCGTGTTTTTACGTTTTTGCTTGTTCGCGTCACCCAGTTACTTCTTTCACCTTAGAGCCGGCGATGCATTCGATATAGAACGCTTGGGTATTTACCGGTTGAATAAGGAATAGAAGGGTTATAAAAACCGTCTGGTCAGGGCCACTATGTGCCGACTAGACGCCTGCAGCAGGTTTCGTTAGCTTTCTACCGTTCGTCAGTGTCGGAAGTGTCCTACAACGCGTCTTCACCGCCGCTACCCGGCAATTCCATCGACAGATCTTGCTTTGCCCGCACGGTCGAGGCAGGCTGCACTCATATAACTCGGCTCTTATCCGTCTGTTTCAGGTCATCTCTATGTCGTTACGCATCTGTATTCTGGAAACCGATATCCTGCGGCCTACGCTGGCCGAGCAGTATCAAGGTTACGGGCGTATGTTCGAATCGCTGTTCGCCCGGCAGCCCATTGCCGCACAGTTCGAGATCTACAACGTCATGCAAGGCGTCTATCCGCCGGAGGGCGAGCGGTTCGACGCTTATCTGGTCACCGGCAGCAAGGCCGATTCCTTTGGCACCGATCCGTGGATTCTCACCCTTAAGGAATACCTGCTCGAACTCTATCGGCGTGGCGAGAAGCTGCTGGGCATCTGTTTCGGGCATCAGTTGCTGGCACTGGCGCTGGGCGGCAAGACCGAGCGTGCCAGCCAGGGCTGGGGCGCGGGCATTCACCACTACCATCTGGCCCCGGCGAAGCCCTGGATGAACCCGCCCGTGGAGAAGCTGACCCTGCTGATCAGCCATCAGGATCAGGTAACCGCACTGCCAGAAGGTGCGACGGTGATTGCCTCCAGCGAGTTCTGTCCGTTCGCCGCGTACCACATCAATGATCAGGTGCTGTGCTTCCAGGGGCATCCGGAATTCATCCACGATTATTCGCGGGGATTGCTGGAGATTCTTCAGTCGACACTGGGTGATCAGCTCTACCGGAACGGCGTGGCAAGCCTGGAGCATGACCACCACGGCGCAACCGTGGCCGAGTGGATGATGCGCTTCGTCGCCCACAAACCGGAAACCAAGGCTTTGTAGCGTGGCACAGGGCCTCGCGCAAACGATGCGCCGATCCGCAGGAGCGAGCCTGCTCGCCAAGAGGCCGGTATGTTCGCAGCGGTTGCGGCGGTCGTGTTTGAATCTTCGCGAGCAAGCTCGCTACTGCCGCCTCTATGCGCGGACAGGTCCGCTGCGACCGGTTACAACCATCCCGACCGTTTGAAGCTGGCAAACAGTGCCGAGCAGCCGCCGACAATCACGCCCAGCACCACGAAATAACCGTATTCCCACTTCAGCTCAGGCATGTTCTCGAAATTCATCCCGTAGATCCCGGCGATGGCGGTGGGAAACGCGAGGATCGCCGCCCAGGCAGCGAATTTGCGCTGCACCACGCTTTGACGCGACGACTCGAGCAGCAGGCCGATCTCGATGGTCTGACTGGCGATGTCACACAAATTGCCCAAGTCCTCCATCTGCCGTTTCACATGAATCTCAACGTCCCGGAAATAGGGCCGCATGTTCTTGTCGATGAACGGGAAATTCAGCTTCTGCAATTCCTCACCCACTTCCACCATGGGCGCGACGTAACGGCGCATACGCAGCAGGTCGCGGCGCAGGCTATGGATGTGTTGGATGTCGGCGTCGCGCAACGCACCGCTGAGCACGTTCTGTTCCAGCACCTCCAGTTCGGCATGGATGGCTTCGGTGACGGGTTGGTAATTCTCGGTGACGAAATCGAGCAGGGCGTACAGCACGAAATCCTCGCCATGTTCCAGCAGCAACGGCCGGGCTTCGCAGCGCTGGCGCACCAGGCCATAGGACTTGGAGTGACCGTTGCGCGAGGTAATGATGTAGCCCTTGCCGGCGAAGATGTGCGTCTCGATGAACAACAGTTTGCCGTTCTCCCGGACCGGCGCGTAGGTGACGATGAACAGGGCATCGCCGAAGGTCTCGAGCTTGGGGCGGCTGTGCACTTCCATGGCATCTTCCAGCGCCAGTTCGTGCAGATTGAATTGCTGCTTGAGGCTGGACAGTTCCTGGGCATCGGGTTGCTCCAGGCCGATCCAGACGAAGTGCTCAGGCTTGGCGGCCCATTGCGCACCTTCATCGAGGGTGATGTTCCTGACCTTCTTGCCCTTGCTGTACACCGCTGCTGCTACAACTCGACCCATGATGCTATCGCTTCTTCAAGATTGGCTCTGGCGTGGACAATCACTGCGCCCGATACATCAGATTGATCACAACCCTGGTAAGTTCGCGGCGGATAAGCGGCCCGCATCGGCGGGCCGGGCGTGGCATCAGAGCGCGTGGTGGCGGTCCTGCTCGATAGCGCTGTCAAGGGTATCGAGCAGCGCTTTCCTGACCTTGAGCTTGGTGTTGCGATGCGCCGTCATGTTCAGCTTCTTCAACTGCTGGGCAATGGCCGTTGCCGCGTCGGTCAGTTGCTCGACATTCACCAGCTTGTCGAGGAAGCCGGCGTCCAGTGCGCCCGCGGGATCGAACATTTCGGCGTTGATCACCGCTCGGTGGAAGGCCGCCTTGCGCAGCCGGTCACGGGCCAGTTCGATACCGGCATGGTGCATGGTCATGCCGATCTGGACTTCGTTCAGGCCGATGCTGAACGGTCCTTCGACGCCGATGCGGTAGTCGGCCGACAACAGAAGAAATGCACCCTTGGCCACCGCGTGCCCGGGGCAGGCCACCACGACCGGGAAAGGATGGGCCAGCAGGCGCCGCGCCAGGGTCGAACCCTGAGCGACCAGGTCCATGGCCGCCTGCGGACTGGAAGTCATGACCTTGAGGTCGTAGCCACCCGACAGAATGCCGGGCTGGCCGGTCACGATCACCACTGCGCGATCCTGTGCAGCCTGATCCAGAGCGGTGTTGAATGCGGCGATCAGATCCGGGGAAATCGCATTGACCTTGCCGTTGTTCAGCGTCAGCGTGGCGATGCCGTCTTCCAGGCGATACGAGACCAAGTCACTCATGGCAGCAATCCTTTTTATTGAAGTGCACAGACGTTACTCACCCGCAAAGGCCAGGTAAAGCGCTGACTGACTGGTCATGAAATCCGCGCCGTAATGTCCGGATATCCGGTGGTGGTCGACCGGTTGCGCAGCGCAGTCACGGCTGGATGTCGTTGAGTTCGCAGTACTCGTCCCACTCCATGCCCAAGGCTTCGGCTACCTGGGCGTGAGCCTCCAGGCGCATGGCCTTGAGCTGCTCGGGCGACTCGGCGATAAGCTCAAGCGCCAATTCCCAAGGTTCCAGACCCTGGCTTTGCGCTTCATCCTCGAACGCCCACTGCGCCTGCTGCTTCTGCTCGGTGGGGCTCAGGTTCTTGATCTCGTCCTGCAGGGTCGGGTGGCTGGCAAGGTACTTGGCCACGGCGGCTTCGTTCCAGTCCTGTGCGTTCATGCCGGTTTCCTCTTGGGGCAAAAAAAGAAGCAATTGTGAGGCAAGCGCCCGGGAGCTTCCAGTGATGTCAGCGGCTTATCGCGCTAGAGTGGCGCTCGACTTCTACCCCATAACCGTCAGGAGAATCAGCACATGATCAAGGTCAGCGTACTTTACCGCTATCAGGAAGGCGCCCGGTTCGATCACGATTACTACCGTGACCAGCACATGCCGCTCGTGCAGAGCTTGTTGGGCGACTACTGCAAGGGCTACACCGTCGACAAAGGCCTGGCGGGCGCAACACCCGGCTCGCCGCCGTTGTACGTGGGCATGTGTCACCTGTTCTTCGAGTCCATCGAGGCTTTCGAGGCCGGCATGACACCCCATACCGAGCGCTTCAACGCCGATATCATCAACTACACCGACCTGATTCCCGAGGTGCAGATCAGCGAAGTCAGAGCAGGCTGACGCCATCGGTCACCGGCGGGACCTGCCGCCCGACGGGTCAAAGCAACGGCTGTCGTAAACGGGGCTGCGGCACTGCGAAGGGCCGGCCGGCGCAGGCGGGCGGTTCCTCTGGAACTGCTTGTAGCGCTCGGTCTCGGTGACGATGACTCTGGTCCGGCCGCTGACCTTCAGGTATTCGGTGGCCTTGAGGTTGGTCTGGTGAGCATGATCGACAGGCTCGCCGTCGCTGAGCATCTTCGGCGGCATCGAGCGGGCAACCGGCGTGCCCAGGCTTGCGTCCGGGCACGGGCCAAAGGCGAAGGTCACCTGGCCTTGCGCCGATACGCATTTGAAGGTCTCGGCCTGTGCAGCGTTGGGGGTCAGCGGCGCAATGAGCGCGAGCATCAATGAAAGCCTTTTCATCCGGTTCCTCCATGGGTGGCATCAGGCTATCAGCTCGGGCCGCGGTTCGGCTAGAGAGCCCATTCGTCAGATGCACCGCACTCCAAAGCGGCCACGGCCTCTGACAACCATGTGTGATTTCTTTTCGTACACAAACTGGAGACATTTATGACTGGCAAGCCGAGCAGCGAAAACGACAACGACCTTGATTTCGATCCTGAATCGCCTGATGCCGAGGATCCGCAAGTCGATCCCGTCGAGCCTGCCAAGACTCCTGGCAGGGAGAAGGGCAGCGACGACAAGTATCCACCCTACGATACCAAGTAACAGCCAGGTGTCCCGACCTGGGTCGGGGCGCCGCTAGTGGGCGGTTTCAGCCTTGTTGGCATCCAGGTATTCCAGCAGATTGGCCATGCGCTCTTCGCCGCCCATCCACCACAGCTTCATGCGCGTGCCCGGGACGACCTCGCCGGGATCTTCAATGAATGCCGCAAGCTTTTCTCGACTCCAGACGATTCCCGAGTCTTTCATGCCGGGGGTGTAGACATAGTCGGCCTGCTGCCCGGCCGGGCGGCCGATGATGCCGTTCAGGGGCGGGCCAAAGGCGTTGCGCGCGGAAGGTCCGATCTTGTGACAGCCTGAACAGAGCCTGGTGAAGACCGCCTTGCCGGCCTCGGCGTCGCCTGCCTGGGCGCTTCCGCCTGCCAGCAGTCCCAGAATGAACAGTGCAGCTTTTCTCATGAATGACCTGTAGCGCCCGCAGTGCCGTTATTGAAACGCCGCATGCTAGCGCAGTCGAGCGTGGGCAGATACCGGCAGAGGTCAACACAAGCTGATTTCCGGCGCCGGCCGGACGGGAGTGCTGAACTGTTGCATGAGCCGCCACTCTGTTGAAAACAGCTGTAGCTTTTTGAGGAGAACCGGAATGAATTGCTATTTATGTGGGCAGGCAGCCCGTGAGCTGGGTGCGGACCAAGACGGCCAGCACATTGCCTGCCCGGACTGCGGAGAGTATGCGATTTCCAGCATCGTCCGTCGCGAATTGGGCAAGCGGGCGATCGATCGTGGCCCTATGCGCGAGGACATGCACCGGCAGCGCCAGTCCAATGCGACGCTGCTGGCGCACATCAACAGTGAGACCGTGATCTGGAGCAACGCGCCGGTGCACGGCAAGTAAGGCCCGACTTCAGCTGGCGGCCCCGGAATCGCGGTAAGCCGCCAGCATTTGCTTGGCCTGCTCGACGCTGATTTTTGGAATGACCTCCTCCGGGACCCTGGACACCGCAGACAGGTTAAAGGCCTGGAAATTGTCGTCCACCACCTGGTCAGACATCAGTTTCAGTGACGGCAGGATGCGTTTCTCGAAATGCTGGTCCAACCCGCACGGCGAGCGACTGGCCTTGCAGGTTTCATAAAACCGCCCCGCAGACTGATCGAGATCGAAACCCACCAGGAACACCTGATTGAAACCCAAGTGATAGGCAACCTGCAGGGCCAGATACATCACGGTACGCGCGTCGAAAAACCCCTGGCTGAGGTCTTTGCTGAATCCGATATCCAGACTTCGCTTGCTCAGCAGCGACCGCTTGCGAACCAGCGCCTCGTCGCGGCTGAACAGCATGGAGACGATGGAAGCGCGCGGGCTCTTCTTCAGCGCATAGACCTGTCCGCGGGGTCTGGGTTTATCAGCCTTGAGCTGATCGTCCCAGATCGCGACATTCTCGCTGGTGCGCATCGCCGTGGCGTAAAGCTGAGGCTGCTGGTTGGAAAAATCCCTGTCGGTGCAGACGTAGAAAAACGGGTCGATTCCCTTTTGCGCCAACATGGCAATCGCGCCATTCATGGTGATCATGGGGACATCGGAAAACTCCTGGACCGGAAAGTCCTTGGCGGACTTGCCCGATGCAATCAGAAAAACCGGTCCTTCCTTGACCCCTTTGCACCGGCTGAAATCTGCCGCCGGGGCACAAGGTGTGCGGCGGCTTTCGGCTGTTGCCCTGGTGTTTCGCGAGGTTGAGGCGGGTGCGCTTGTCATGACTTTCCTAAAACACATAAACAATGGCGGCGATGCCACGCTTCGTCGGCCTGCAGGGTCCTAGAGTTCGTGGTGCCTCGCACGTAGGATAAGTCCTCAACATGCGTGCAATTGTTTCCATTCTGTCGCGCGAATGTAGCGCAGGATGCTTAAGTCAAACTTAATGAACACTAAGAGACTGTGGAATTTCCGAACAGGTGAATGTGGAAAATTGTAAGTTTTTGAAGGTGAAAAACTTGTCGAAAGCGGGGAAAACTTGAGGTTGTGATGGATGGCGAATGCCGGGCATGGCATAGCAGTCGCTTTGAATTGGGTCGGGCAAGTATCGGGTGCAGGTCATTGACCGGGGCTGGAACTCATTGCTGGATGAACTACCGTGTGTGATGCCCTTAACCAGTGGCACCAGAAGGCTTAGTTGGCCGTCGGAGGTCGGCGTTCATCTCATCGAAAACTCACTACCCGCGCCGCTCCTGTATGTGAAGTGTGAGCGGCGGTGGCATAAAGTACGTTGATTTTCAGATGCCAGAAACCACGAAGCCCCTGAAATTCATCGCTGAATTCAGGGGCTTCGTGTTGTTTCAGTATGGCGGTGAAGGAGGGATTCGAACCCTCGATACAATTTCTTGTATACACACTTTCCAGGCGTGCTCCTTAAGCCACTCGGACACCTCACCGTATCTCGCGACAACGTTGTGTCTGTCGAGGCGCGCTAATGTAGTCGAAAGCTTTCCTGAACGCAAAACTTTTTTTCAGAATTTTCATGCGCTTATGCAATTGGTCCGGTTTTCCGGGCTTTGTGCGGCGGGCCGGGTGTGGCGTGGGCATCCCGATCCGCCGCAGATGGCAGTTGCGCCGGGGCTCAGGCGCTGAAGCCGCCGTCGATGGTCAGGCTGGCACCGGTGATGTAGGCCGCTTCCGGACCGGCCAGGTAGGCGACGAAGCTGGCGATTTCCTCGCTCTTGCCGTAGCGGGGCAGGGCCATGAAACCCTTGAGGGTCTGGGCGAAATCGCCGTGGTCGGGATTCATGTCGGTATCCACCGGACCGGGTTGCACATTGTTGACGGTGATGCCCTGCGGGCCGAGGTCGCGTGCCAGGCCTTTGGTCAGGCCGACCAGCGCGGATTTGCTCATGGCGTACACGCTGCCGCCGGCAAACGGCATGCGCTCGGCGTTGGTGCTGCCGATGTTGATGATGCGCCCGTCTTCGTTCATGTGCCGGGCCGCTTCCTGGCTGGCGATGAATACGCTGCGCACGTTGATCGCCAGCGTCCGGTCCAGGTCTTCAAGCTTGAACTCGTTCAGTGGCGCCACGGCCAGCACGCCGGCGTTGTTGACCAGAATATCCAGCCCGCCGAACGCCTCGGCGGTGCGTTGCACCGCCTGGCGAATGGCTTTTTCGTCGGCACTGTCGGCGCGTATCGCCAGGGCCTTGCCGCCATTGGCGATGATGCTGTCCTGAAGCTCCAGCGCGTTGACCTCTGAGCTGACGTAGGTGAAACCGACTGCCGCACCTTCCCTGGCCAGTCGTTCGACGATGGCTGCGCCTATGCCGCGCGAGCCGCCTTGCACCAATGCCACTTTGCCGGTGAGATTTGCATGTGCGTTCATCATGGTCTCCTGAGGTCGGGATGGATTCGTCCAGACACCATAGCAGCCCCAGGTGACAGCAAGGCGGTTGCAGACCGATTGCCACGCGCCGGACGACAACGGGGTGGATGTGTGGCACGGTGCGGATATTTCCAGATGGAACGAGAGGCCGCTTTTCCATGGACATCGACAGCAACTGCGCGCTGATCATCATCGACATGCAGCAAGGCATTAATCACCCACGGCTGGGGCGTCGCAATAACCCCCAGGCCGAACAGCAGGCGTCGGCGCTATTGCACGCCTGGCGCGAGCTGGCGCGGCCGGTGATCCATGTCCGGCACTTCTCCCGATCACCTGATTCGGTGTTCTGGCCCGAGCAGTCTGGTGTCGAGTATCAACCGGCATTCCTGCCGCAGGACGGTGAGCGCGAGCTGAGCAAGCATACGCCGGACGCTTTCTGCGGCTCGTTTCTTGAGTTGTGGCTGCGGGCGGACGGGACCCGGCAGGTGCTGATCGTCGGTGTGGTGACCAACAATTCGGTTGAGTCCACCGCACGCAGCGGCGGCAATCTTGGATTCGACGTGCTGGTGGCCCATGACGCCTGCTTTACCTTCGACGGGCGGGACTTCTTCGGCGCCGCACGGACCGCCGAGGACATCCATGCCATGTCGCTGGCCAACCTGCACGGCGAGTACGCCACGGTGCTGGCCACCGAGCAGATCCTGCGCGCCTGCCGCTGACCGGCGCCCAGGTTACTTGCGGGCTTTCTTCGGCACCGCCGGCAGTGGCGCGAACAGCGCCTGCAAGTCTTCGTCGCGCAGTTTCCAGTCGCCGCTGGCGCGGCCATCCAGAACGCCTGCGGCAAGAGCGGATTTTTCCTGTTGCAGGCGCTGGATTTTCTCCTCCACCGTGCCGCGGGCGATCATCTTGTAGACGAACACCGGCTTGTCCTGGCCGATGCGATACGCCCGGTCGGTCGCCTGATTTTCCGCCGCCGGGTTCCACCACGGGTCGTAGTGGATCACGGTGTCGGCCGCCGTCAGGTTCAGCCCCGTGCCGCCGGCCTTGAGGCTGATCAGGAAAATCGGCAGCTTGCCGCTCTGGAAGTCATGAATCGGTGTGCGCCGGTCTCGTGTCGAGCCGGTCAGCAGCGCGTAGGCCATGCCGCGCTGTTTCAGTTCCTGTTCAATCAATGTCAGCATCGAGGTGAACTGGGAAAACAACAGGATCCGGCGGCCTTCGGACACCAGTTCTTCGATCATCTCCATCAGGCTCTGCAGCTTGGCCGAACTGCCTTGCTTGCTGTTGATGGGCATGTCCTGGTTGACCAGGCGCAAGTCACAGCACACCTGACGCAGCTTGAGCAGGGCTTCGAGGATGATGATCTGGCTGCGCGCCACGCCCTTGCGGCTGATCTCGTCGCGAACCTTCTTGTCCATCGCCAGGCGCACGGTTTCGTACACGTCGCGCTGGGCGTCGTTGAGGTCGACCCAATGGACGATTTCGGTCTTGGGCGGCAGTTCGGTAGCGACCTGTTCCTTGGTGCGACGCAACAGAAACGGCTTGATGCGTGCGTTGAGATGATGCAACCGGTCCTGGCTGCCGTGCTTTTCGATGGCGGTGCGGTAATTGCTGTTGAATTCCTTGCTGCTGCCCAGCCAGCCGGGCATCAGGAAGTGAAACAGTGACCATAGCTCGCCCAGGTGGTTTTCCAGCGGCGTGCCGCTCAGGCACAGGCGCTGGCGTGCCTTGAGCTGGCGTGCGGCCTGGGCCGCCTTGCTCTTGGGGTTCTTGATGTACTGCGCTTCGTCGAGAATCAGCACATGGAACGCGTGTTTTTCCAGCAATTCCAGATCCCGCGGCAGCAGGGCGTAAGTGGTCAGGATCAGGTCGTAATCCTGCAGGTCGGCGGCATCCTGGTGGCGGTTCGCACCGTATAGCGCCAGCACCTTGAGTTGCGGCGTGAAGTGCTCGGCCTCATCCATCCAGTTGGGGATCAGGCTGGTGGGCATCACTGCCAGCGCCGGTCGATCGAGGCGGCCGGCCTGTTTTTCCATCAGCAGGTGGGCGAGGGTTTGCAGTGTCTTGCCCAGGCCCATGTCATCGGCCAGCACGCCGCCGACTTCCAGTTCCCGCAGCGACTGCATCCAGCTCAGGCCTTCGAGCTGATAGCCGCGCAGGGTCGCGTTCAGGCCGTCGGGCAGGCTGACCGGCGCGTCCTTGATATTGACCAGGCGTTCGGCGAAGTCCCGCAGGCGGTCGCCACCTTGCCACACCAGTGGCAGGTCATCGAGTTCGGTCAGGCGCGCAGCGTCGGCGGTGCTCATGCGCAGGGCGTTGTTGCCGTCCTGGCGCCAGTAGAAATCGCCCAGTGTCGCCAGCACCGGCTTGAGCCGGCCGTAGGGCAGGGCGATCTGCACCGGCGCGCCGCCGTTCTGGGTGAAGTGATTGAGCTGCACCAGCAATTGTTCTTCGTCGCCACGCTTGGCGACGGCCGACGGGCTCATCAGTTCGGGATGGCTGCGGATCAGGTTGATCAGAATCGGCAGCAGGCTCAGGCGCTGGCCATTGACGATAATGCCCAGTTCCAGATCGAACCAGTCACGCTGGTGCTCTTCTTCGATCACCGCGTACCAGTCGTCGACCGGCGTGACGTCGAAGCCGAAGTCGTCCTGGATGTCGATTTCCCAGCCCTGCTCGCGCAGCCTTGGCAGGTCATCCAGCACGAAATGCAGCCAGGCCTTGTCGTTGGGCAGCTCGTACATATCGCCGGCGCTGTCGGGCAAGGCCTTGCTCTGCCGGGTCGCGACCTTGAAACCCAGGTCGCTCAGCTGCTGGCGCAGTTGGCGTTCCTGTTCGCCCTGGCGACGGATGCGCAGGGTTTCGGTTTCGGTGTGCTCGATGATGTCGCTCTTCTGGTTGACCAGATCGCTGCCCAGCGAACTCACCAGAATACTCACGTTGGTGGTGCCGACCGCGTAGTGCTTGCCATAGGCGAAGGCCAGCGCGGCGCGGTGCTGGATGTGACGCTGCATGCGGCCATTGCGCGGTTCGTAGGCGCTGAATTCGATGCTGGCCAGGATCAGGCGCGGCACGGGCTTGATGGTGTCCACCAGTCGTTCGGGCAGGCGCGGCTTGGCGACCGCTTCAGGCTCGCTGTCCGGCGGGTTCAGCGCGGCCTGCAGCAATGGCCGGTTGTCCGGGTCCTGCAGGAAATACAGGGCCGCTACACAGTGCTTGCAGTCGTTGCGGACCGGGCAGGTGCACTTGCAGACCAGGAAGTTGCGGTAGCGATCCGGGTCCTTGAACAGCAGGGTCTGGGTGTAGATCTCCAGGTTCGAGCCCCGGCAGGCGGTACGGATGATCTGCGGGCTGGAGTCTTCGAGCACGACGCGCTTTTGTCGGGCGTAGTCGCGCCCTCGCTCCAGAGTCTGAGCGGTGAACAGTTGTGTCCAGGACGAACCCAGAACCTTTTCGAGAATGGACGACACAGTTTTAAAAAGCCCTACGCCGCAGCGATGCTCAAAAGAAAAGGGAGCGCCACGGCGCTCCTGGAATACTTACAGGGGAGAAATCCGGACCAGCAGCGCCAGACTGCCGTTGTCCAGATAAGTCAGCTCGCCGTTCCTGACCCGCACGGTCTGCTTCATCCGCTCGCTGCCGGTCAGCACGCCATGGGTGTCCATCTGGTTGACCCACAAGTCTGCCGCAATATCGGTAAAGCGCGCCAGCGCAACGCTGACCGTGCCTTCGATAGGAAAGTGCCCCAGCCGTTCCTCGCCACCGGTGACCGCGACCCGGCTCGGTTCGGCGCCCAGGGTCTGGCGCCAGGCGCGTTGCAGCAGCACCTGGTACTGGCCGCTGTCCTGAAGTCGGGCGGCGACATCGTTCAGCGTCGAAGTGCGTTCATTGCCGGCATCCACCCGGGGCGCGCCGGCATCCCAGTCTTCCGGCGCGAACTGTCGGGTGGCCGCCGGTTCACCGGTCTGGCGGAACAGGATCATATCCACGTGATATGAGCCGTCCGCAAAAGCGGCGGGGGCGACGAGCGTCAACAGCAGAATCAATGAATGAAACAGACGCATGGGTGAATCCTTCAAGCAGTTTTCGGGGTCAGGCGCTCAAGCAGCGCTTCGATGGTGTTGAAGCGCTCCTCAGGGCGCTCCATGGGCACCATGAATTTGAACAGTGTGGCACCTTCGAACTTGTAGCGGTTGGGCTGGCTCTGGATCAGCTTGATCAGGGTCAGCGGGTCGACCGGCGTTTCGGCGGCGAACTCGATGCGCCCGCCGTTCGGGCCGGCGTCGATCTTCTTGATGCCCAGCTGTTCGGCCTGCAACTTGAGCTGAGTGATCCGCACCAGATGCTTGGCCGCTTCCGGCAACAGGCCGAAGCGGTCGATCATCTCCACCTGCAAGTCTTTCAAGCCGTCTTCGTCCGGCGCATTGGCGATGCGCTTATACAGGATCAGGCGCGTGTGGACATCCGGCAGGTAGGCTTCGGGAATCAACGCCGGCACGCGCAGGTTGATCTCCGGCCCGCCGCCCAGCGGCTGGTCGAGGTTGGGCTGTTCGCCCTTGCGGATCGACTTGACCGCGCGTTCGAGCATTTCCATATACAGCGTGAAACCCACCGCCTGGATCTGGCCGCTCTGACCGTCGCCCAGCAGTTCGCCTGCGCCACGGATTTCCAGGTCGTTGGTTGCCAGCACAAAGCCCGCACCCAAATCCTGGGTGTTGGCGATGGCTTCCAGGCGCTTCTCGGCGTCCGGCGTGATCTGCTTGCGCGGCGGCGTCAGCAGGTAGGCATAGGCCTGGTGGTGGCTGCGTCCGACCCGGCCGCGCAACTGGTGCAACTGAGCCAGGCCGAACTTGTCGGCGCGCTCGATGATGATGGTGTTGGCGCTCGGCACGTCGATGCCGGTCTCGATGATGGTCGAGGCGATCAGCACATTGAAGCGCTTGTGGTAGAAGTCGCTCATCACCTGTTCGAGTTCGCGTTCGCGCATCTGGCCGTGGCCGATGCCGATTCGCGCTTCCGGAACCAGTTCAGCGAGATCCGCCGCGCATTTCTCGATGGTCTTGACGTCGTTGTGCAGGTAATAGACCTGGCCGCCGCGCAGCAACTCGCGCAACAAGGCTTCTTTCACCGTCGGCTTGTTCTGCTCCATGACGAAAGTGCGCACCGACAGGCGTCGCGCCGGCGGCGTGGCGATGATCGACAGGTCGCGCATGCCCGAAACCGCCATGTTCAGCGTGCGCGGAATCGGTGTGGCAGTGAGCGTGAGGATATCGACTTCGCTGCGCAGCGCCTTGAGCTGTTCTTTCTGACGTACACCGAAGCGGTGTTCTTCGTCGATGATGACCAGGCCCAGGTTCTTGATCTTCACGTCATCCTGCAACAGCTTGTGAGTACCGATGACGATGTCGATCTTGCCTTCGGCCAGATCAGCCACGGCCGCGTTCACTTCCTTGGCGGACTTGAAGCGGCTCATCACCTCGACCCGCACCGGCCAGTCGGCGAAGCGGTCGCGGAAGCTGTTGTAGTGCTGCTGGGCGAGCAGGGTGGTCGGCACCAGCAAGGCCACCTGACGGCCACCATGCACGGCGATGAATGCGGCACGCATGGCCACTTCGGTCTTGCCGAAGCCCACGTCGCCGCAGACCAGCCGGTCCATGGGGCGTGGCGCGAGCATGTCGGCACGCACCGCGTCGATGGTGGTCTGCTGGTCCGGCGTTTCTTCGAACGGGAAGCCGGCGCTGAACGTCGCGTAGTCGGCTTTCGGGTCTTCGAAGGCATACCCTTCGCGGGCGGCGCGGCGGGCATAGATGTCCAGCAGTTCGGCGGCCACGTCGCGCACCTGTTCGGCAGCCTTGCGCTTGGCTTTCTGCCAGGTCTCGGAACCCAGGCGGTGCAGCGGCGCGGTTTCGTCGTCGCTGCCGGTGTAGCGGGCGATCAGGTGCAGGCTGGCGACCGGCACGTACAACTTGGCCTCGTCGGCGTAGGCCAGCATCAGGAATTCGGCGACCTGGTTTTCCACCTCCAGCGTCGCCAACCCCAGATAGCGCCCCACACCGTGATCGATATGGACCACCGGCGCGCCTTCGCGCAGCTCGGTCAGGTTCTTGATCACCGCATCGTTGTTGCCGCCGTCGGTGCGTTTCTCGCGGCGTCGGCGCTGCATCACCCGTTGCCCGAACAGCGGGCTTTCGGCGATCAGCGCCAGGGCCGGATCGTCGAGTACCAGGCCTTTGTCCAGTGGCGCGATGGTTATCGCCAGGCGTTCCTTGCCGCTGGCGAAGTCCGGCCAGCTGTCGACGGTCTTGGGTCGCAGCTTGAGGCGTTCGAGCAGTTCCAGCAGCACTTCCCGGCGACCGGCGGATTCGGCGGTGAACAGCACGCGGCCGGGAAACTGGTCGAGAAAATTCGACAGTGCCGCCAGCGGCTGGCTGGCCTTGGCTTCGATAGCCAGGTCCGGCAGTTCGCGGGCCGGAAAGCGTTCGCGACCGGCGCCGGCTTCCACGTCCTGCTCGCTGGCGACTACCCGTGGCCAGCTTTTCAGGCGGGCGAAACAATCCTCGACCGGCAGGAACAGCTCGGCGGGCGGCAGCAGCGGGCGAGACGGGTCGACGCGGCGGTCTTCATAGCGGTTGCGCACGTCGTTCCAGAAGTTCTCGGCAGCCTGTTCGATACCCGGCAGGGAAAACACCTGGGTGTCCTGGGGCAAATAGTCGAACAGGGTCGAGGTTTCTTCGAAGAACAGCGGGATGTAGTACTCGATGCCTGCCGGCGTGATGCCGCTGCTCAGGTCCTGCAGGATCGGGCTGCGGCGGAAGTCCACGTCGAAGCGCTCGCGAAAGCGGGCCTTGAAGCGCGTGACTTCGTCTTTCTGCAGCGGGAATTCCCGGGCCGGCAGCAGGCGCACCGATTCGACCTTGTCGATGGAACGCTGGGTGTCCGGGTCGAAGGTGCGCAGGGTTTCGATTTCGTCGTCGAACAGGTCGATGCGGTACGGCACCTTGCTGCCCATCGGGAACAGGTCGATCAATGCCCCGCGAACGGTGAACTCGCCGTGCTCGTAGACCGTGTCTACATAGCGGTAGCCGCTGGCTTCCAGGCGCGCGCGCATAGCCTCTACATCCAGCTTCTGGCCGACGTCCAGCACCAGGCTGCTGCCCAGCAGGAATCGGGTCGGTGCCAGGCGATGTAGGGCTGTGGTGATCGGTACTACCAAAATGCCATGCTCGAGTTCCGGCAGGCGATAGAGGCTGGCGATCCGTTGGGAAATGATGTCCTGGTGCGGCGAGAACAGATCGTAGGGCAGCGTTTCCCAGTCGGGGAAATGCAGCACCGGCAGCTCGGGGGCGAAGAACTTCAGTTCCTGCTCCAGGCGCTCTGCGCTCTGGCTGTCGGCGGTGAGGAGCAGGGTGAAACGCCGGGCGGCGCTGGCGGCCTCGGCAATCGCAAGGCTCAGGGCGGCACCGGGAAGATTGCCCCAGTGTTGTTTGCCGGCGGCGGCCGGAAGATGCGGTAGACGCAGAACGGGCACGGAAGGTCGGGCTCCAGGCGTTGCGACAGGGGCCGCGATTGTAGCGGGGGAAGGTGTCAGCTGTCAGGTTTCCAGTACATCGTCGCCGATTCGGGCTCGTGAACTTATGTAGTGTGCAAGGATCTGACAGTCGCTCATTGCCTATAAACATTGGCGAAGTCATAATGTAGCCCCTTTTTTCAGCCCCTACATAATGTGGAAGGTTCCCGTGACTCAGAAGCCCGACCAGTGTCTTGGTGAATGGATCGATCGTGAAGCTCTCGCCGAGGCGATGATCCCGCTTATCGGTCAGCTCTACCGCAATAACAACGTGGTGAGTTCGATCTATGGCCGCAGTCTGATCAACCGATCAGTGATCGCGATTCTCAAAGCCCACCGCTTTGCGCGTCATCGTCAATCCGATGCAAGTGAGCTGTCGGTCCACGAGACCTTCCCGCTCTTGAAGGCGATGAGCGAACTCAAGCTGGGCGCCGCTTCGGTGGACCTGGGCAAGCTGGCCGTCAAGTTCAAGACCGAAGGCAACGGCCGTAGCGCCGAGCAGTTCGTGCGCGAAGAGCTGGCGAGCGTTGTAGGGCAGCAGAGCACCAGCCCGCGCAAGGGCACCGATGTCGTACTGTACGGTTTCGGCCGCATCGGTCGCCTGCTGGCACGGATCCTGATCGAAAAGACCGGTGGCGGCGAAGGCCTGCGCCTGCGGGCCATCGTGGTGCGCAAGGGCGCCGAGAACGATCTGGTCAAGCGTGCCAGCCTGCTGCGTCGTGACTCGGTTCACGGCCCGTTCGACGGCACCATCACCATCGATGAAGCCAACAGCACCATCACCGCCAACGGGAACCTGATTCAGGTGATCTACGCCAAGAATCCGGCCGACGTGGACTACACCCAGTACGGCATCCAGGACGCCTTGCTGGTCGACAACACCGGTGTGTGGCGTGACGCCGACGGCCTGGGCCAGCACCTGACTTGCCCTGGCATCGACCGCGTGGTCCTGACCGCACCGGGCAAAGGCAAGCTGAAGAACATCGTGCACGGTATCAACCACGGCGAAATCACGGCCGACGACAAGATCGTGTCCGCTGCGTCCTGCACCACCAACGCCATCGTGCCGGTGCTCAAGGCCGTCAACGACAAGTTCGGCATCGTCAACGGTCACGTTGAAACGGTTCACTCGTACACCAACGACCAGAACCTGATCGACAACTTCCACAAGGGCGATCGTCGTGGCCGCAGCGCCGCGTTGAACATGGTCATCACCGAAACCGGCGCCGCCACCGCTGCTGCCAAGGCGTTGCCTGAGCTGGCCGGCAAGCTGACCGGCAACGCGATCCGCGTGCCGACGCCGAACGTTTCGATGGCGATCCTGAACCTGAACCTCGACAAGCAGACCACTCGCGAAGAAATGAACGAGTACCTGCGCCACATGGCCCTGCACTCCGACCTGCATCGCCAGATCGATTTCGTGAACTCCCAGGAAGTGGTTTCCACTGACTTCGTGGGCTCGCGTCACGCCGGTGTCGTGGATGCCGAAGCGACCATCGTCAACGACAACCGCGTTGTCCTGTACGTCTGGTACGACAACGAGTTCGGTTACAGCTGCCAGGTGGTTCGTGTGATGGAAGACATGGCGGGTGTGAACCCTCCGGCTTTCCCGCAGTAAGTTTCTCGCGCAGCATAAAAAATGCCCCGACTGGTTCGGGGCATTTTTGTGTGTGCTCTCTACAGGTCAGGCGGATGTCGCGCCTGCCGGCGCTTCAAGCTTCTGCCCGCCTTTGCGGAACAACACCAGCGTTGCGATCAGCCCCAGAATAGCGGCACCGGTCAGCCAGATGCCGGGCGCTGCCTTGTTGCCCAGTTCATGGATCAGGTAAGTGCAGGCCGCAGGCGTGAAGCCGCCAAAGGTCGCAGTCGCCAGGCTGTAGGCTAGCGAGAACCCTGTGGTGCGAACCTCCACCGGCATGATTTCAGTCAGCGCCACGACCATCGCGCCGTTGTACGAGCCGTACAGGAACGACAACCACAGCTCGACCATCAGCAGATTGCCGAAGCTTGGGTGCGCAACCAGCCATGACAGTGCAGGGTAGGCCGTGGCAATCGCCAGCACGGTAGCGCCGATCAGCAGCGGCTTGCGGCCGATGCGGTCGGAAAACGCGCCCATCACCGGCAGCCAGATAAAGTTGGAAACGCCCACGCACACGGTCACCAGCAGGCTGTCCAGGTCGGACAGGTGCAGTTCGTTCTTGCCGAAGGTCGGCGTGTAGGCCGTGATCAGGTAGAAGCTCACCGTGGTCATTACCACCAGCGCCATGCCGCCGAGGACCAGGCCGAAGTTCTGGCCGATGGAGCGCACCACCTCGCCCAGGGTCGGGCGATGTTTGCGGGCGGCGAATTCCGGAGATTCTTCCAGCGAGCGGCGAATCACGAAAATCGCCGGCACGATCAGGCAGCCGATCAGGAACGGCACGCGCCAGCCCCATTCGCCCATTTCCTCGGGGCTGAGCCAGTGATTGAGCGCTACGCCCAGCAGGCCGGCAAACACCACTGCCGCCTGTTGACTTGCCGACTGCCAGCTGACGAAAAAGCCCTTGCGGCCCGGCGTGGAGATTTCCGCCAGATACACCGAGACACCGCCCAGCTCAACGCCTGCGGAGAAACCTTGCAGCAGTCGACCCAGCAGCACCAGCAGCGGGGCGGCGACGCCGATAGTGGCGTAACCCGGCACGCAGGCGATCAGCAGCGTGCCCATCGCCATCATCGCCAGCGTGATGATCAAGCCTTGGCGCCGACCGTGGCGGTCGATATAGGCACCGAGAAAGATCGCACCCAGCGGGCGCATCAGGAAACCCGCGCCGAAAGTGGCCAGCGAAAGCATCAGGGATGCAAAGGCGCTGTCGGCGGGGAAAAAGGTTTTGGCAATGGCCGTGGCGTAGAAGCCGTAGACCATGAAGTCGAACATCTCGAGGAAGTTACCGCTGACAACGCGAAAGATCGCCTTGCCCTTACTGGTGGAGGAGGCCATTGAAAGTTACTCGCTCAGGCTTTATCGGATGAAAATGCTGTTGTCGTTGTGGTCCTGTCGTCGCTGCAAATCCGTTAGTCAGCTACCGAGTTTGTAACAGTATGTGTAATTTTGCTCTGGAACAACTGTTTCAGCCGTTTTGCTGCGACATTTTGTGGCTTGACAGAAAACATTTATCTACGCCCTGGAGCCGGGTAATGCAGTTTTAGCTTGTGCAATGAAACCTCGAAACGGCTCGGTCATGAGCGTTTCGAGGTGTTGCAACCTGCACAAGTGAGATGTCCATGCAGATAATGATTGAAGTGGCGCAGCAATTTGCGACACGACCCACCTTGCACGAGGTCGCCGCCCGGATGGTGCACGACATGCTGGCTCGCAAGTACCCGCAGTTGAAGATCGACCCGCAGCGCGCGTCGGTCACCGGATTGGCATCGACCGGCAGCGCGCACACTGCGGCCGGCCACCAGGCCATGTCGCTGACCGAAAGTCTGCTGCAGTGTTTCGCGCGTCAGGCTGCGCCAGGCTGGATCACCGGTGAAGTAGCGCTATGGGCCGACCCGACAGCGCCGGGCGCCAGGCCGCTGGACGTGAATGTCGAGCTGTTGGGCACCGACCTTGAGTTGCTCTCGTTCGGTCTGCTCGAAGAGTTCGCCCAGGCCACCGCCAATTTCTGGTCGGCACCGCTTGCCAACGGCAGCAGCCGCTGGAAGTGGCTTGCCGAACGGGTCCAGCGGGATCTGGTAGACGATCTGGCTTCCACACGCAGCCAGGGTCTGGACCAGACCTCCCGCGATGCCCTGCACACCATTTCGATGTTTGCCCACAGGTCCGACCGCGACTTCATGCTCGGCCTGACCGCGCCGGGGCCGGACCGGCTGGAGCTGGCCGTCGGCATTCTGTACTTCAAGATCAGCGGGGCGCTGGCCGCCGCCAGCATGCCGTTCCCGGCGGTGGTCCTGCAGCACACCCAGGGCGGTCACACGCAACTGACCGCCTGGCGAGCCAACGGCGACGTTCATCGCGCCGATAATGTCGATGAGCTGGCAAGCGCCATCTGCTCGGAGATGTCAGCACAGTGGGATTTCGATGAGTTCGACTGGGCGCTTCATGAGTCGTCGGGCAATATTTTTCTCGACCTCACGCAAGCCATTCTCGGCCGGCAGATCACCGATATCCTGGCCGTTCAGGGTGCCATGAGCTACGACTTGCCGGCCCTTGAGCATTACCTGATGGCCGCGACCGATGTCTGTGTCTGGCTGCAACCGTCCACCGCGAAGCCGGCGCTGAGCGTCTCCTATATCCCGGCCTGGCTGCGCAATGCGCCCAGTGCCGACAAGATCACCTACTCCCGCGGCCTGCTGGCGCTGGCTGCCGCGCAGGTGCAGGCGCAAGGCAAGGCCTTCAACGACGATCTGCCGCCGATCATGGCGTTCACCCGCCAGGCGCTGAACCGGGAAATGCGCCGTGACTATCCGGCCGGTGAGCCGCCGATACCCGATGAAATCGAGGTCATCATTCACAAGGTGGCAGGCACGGCCGTCGGTTCCGGCGGCCAGCCGGTGATCAGCGGAAGCGTGGAGCCGGTCAGCATGACGCTGGTGCAGTTCGCCCTGCATAACCTGTGCGGCCTGCCGCCGGGAGAGATCACCGTGCACATGGCCGGTGGCTGGACAGTGCCGTCCTGGCTGACGCCCGGCTACCTGAAAACGCTGGTCACCCGCGTCGACATCGGCGGGACTTACCCGCGTCTGCTGCAGCGCTACCTGATCGATGACCTGGACGAAGCCTCGCGGCGTCGCCGCCTGTTCGCCGATCAACTGCGCGTTCAGTTGCCGCTCAAGGCGCTGGAGCAGAAGTTCAGACAGCAAGGAGCCATCAGCGCCAGGGGTTGTCGCATGGTCGCGGCGCTGATGGCGGTGGAACCGGCGCAGCGCAATGTGGACGGCCAATCGGTGGTCCTGCGCCCGCTGGCTATCGTGCGCGCGCCTGGTCATGCGGCGGACAAGGCCGCCAACCTGTTCGTGATCGGCCCGCAGGACACCGGCAAAGGTCCGCACCTTCTGTACCGCCCGTTCAGGCGAGAGCCATTGACCGAGTTTCGCAGCTGGTCGGCGCTGTGGCAGGCGATCGTTGCACCCGGCGAGTTGCAGGACGACGTGCTGGTGTGGCTCAGCGACACGGCGCGGCCGATCTACGCCAACGGCGGGTTCCATGAACCGCATATCGTGCGCTTCGGCCTCGGTTCGGAGTTCGCCCCCCTGGAACGTCCGGCGCCAGCGTCCCTGGGCAGCGAGGTCTGCGCTGGTGACCCGCTGGCCGAACTGTTCGATGCCACGGCCCGTGCGCTGGTGACCCTGGCTGATCGCAGCTCGGTCTCCAATGCCGAAAGCCGCTGGGCGATTTTCAAGGAAGGCGGCTGGGTGGTGCTCAATGCGGTACTGCCACTGCTCGGAGGCGCCGTGGCCAACACCATCTGGCTTGTGCAACTGCTGATGAATTTCGAGCGCTTCATGAACCTTCCCGAAGACAGCGATGCGCAGACACGCCTGAACACCATTGCCGAACTGCTGGTCACGGTTGCCATGATGCTGCTGCAGGACAAGGGCTCGGTGCACGCGCTGGCTCACCGGCAGTTCGCCCCGGCACGCAGCGAAAGTGGTGCCCCAAGGCGTGCGGCGCAGGTCAGGGAAGTGGCGCTGGAAGAAGTGGCGCCGGTGCTGGATTTCAGCTGGACCAGCCCGCTCAACCAGCTCGACGCCGGGCAACGTTCCGCGCTGCAGGGCTTCAGGTTGCCGAGGGATTTCGACCTGCGCGCCTTGAGCGGCCATGAAGTCGAGTCTGGCCTGTATCGTGTCCAGGAGCAGGTGATCGTCAGGATCGGTGTCGATCTGTATCGGGTCGAGAGTGATGAAGACGGTTACTTCATCGTCGCCCCCGACAACGTCGCCGTTCAGGGGCCGCGCATCAGTCGCGACGCTGCGGGCTGGAATCTGGATCTGCGCCTGCACCTGCGCGGCGGCGGCCCGAAACGTCGGGCCAAGGAGCTGGCCGACCTCAACACCCAGAACCTCAGGCGCGTGCGCGAACGCCGTACCGAGCTGGGCCGGCGGCGTGACGAGCTGTACCGCAAACTGCAGGCTTACCACAGTCACCTGTCCAGTGAGAGCGAGGAGGTCAGGGCGCTGTTCCTGGCACGCCATTCCAGCGATTTGCAGGAAGCGCTGAGCGCGGTGCGCCAGCGCAGTGCGCTGGTGCAGGAACTCAGACCCGGTGATCGGCCCTCGGAGCGCGAGCAGGGGGCCGACTTGAAAACAGTCTCGTCGCAGGTCCGCTACCTCGAAGGCATGATCCTCAGCGATATTGGCGATGTCGCCCGGAAGGCAGGCGTGGCGGTGCGCGGCGAGGCGGCCCAGGCGCCGGTCGGTGGCGAGCGGGTCGACGCCTGGCTGGTGCTGTTCAACAAACTGGTGGACAAGCAGCAGGCCGGCGTCCAGTGGGCGACGGTGCGCGAATCGCTGTGGCGCCAGATGCGTGAGCTGCCGACGGCCGGGGATGCCTTCTGGCGTGACGACATCACCGATTTCGAGCGGGCGCAGTTGCCCACTCTGCTGGAGTGGCAGTTCATGGAAGCGTTTTCCTGCCTGGAGCTGTCGCTGTCCCGTGAAGACCTGCTCGACCCGCAAGCGCACCTGCAGCTCAAGGCGCTGCGGACCAATAAGAAACTGTATGAGGCCGTGTCTTCCCACGCGCAGCTGGAAAAACCCAACAGCTACAGCCTGACCGAGCGCATCGGCGTGGTGGAAAGTGCGTTGCGCGAGTACCAGCGCGGACTCGAAGTGGCCAGGTTCGTGCGCGAGAACAACTTCATCGCCCAGCCCAATGTTTTTCTCGAGCGCTTCATCAATCACCTTGAAGCGATCTGCGACGCGACCCAGAGCCGGCTGACGGGCTTGATCCAGGAAAACATCGATCCGCCGCCGGTTCCGGTGGAACGCCTGCCGCGCCGTGAGCAACCGCGCAAGAAAATCATCCGCACCCGCGACCGTCGCGTGTTGGTCGCCGATATCAGCGACGATGAAAACACCGGACCCACGGCCGATGTGCGTGACGTGCTCAGCGGTCAGGTCAGCACCCGTTGGCATCAGCATGCCGATGGCGGCTGGACCCAGGTCGAGCCGGCCACGCCCGCCCGGCCGGCGGTGACTCCGCGTCCGGGTGCCGCCAAGATGCGCCAGCGCGCCTCGCTGCTGCTGGCCCAGGTCGCGCAAGTCATCGCCAACGCCCGGCGTCAGGCGACCCGTGCCGTGGAGCCTGAAGACATTGAAGACATCCTCACCCTCCGGGCCGGGCAACTGACCGAACTGGCCGACGGCCTGGGCGAGGTCGAAGGCGGGGGGCTGGTGCCCGAATTGCGCGAGGCGGCGGCCCGCATGATCCAGGAAGGACGGTCGCTGCGCATTGCCATGACCAAGGCCCAGCCGCCGACGGCGTCGCGGGTCAGTTACCTGCACCACCAGGGTGAAATCGACATTGCGCGGGTCGGGCCGCGGATCAATCTGTCCGGTGTGCGTCGAGACGACTTCATGCAGGAATATTCGATCCGCGACAAGCAGCATCAGTTGCTGTGGTGGGCGCATTTTCACTATGCCAGCGAAGACGCTGCCCCGGCTGCGTTCACCGCGGCCCACCTGAAACTGCCGGCGCAGCGCAAAATGGGCTACAAGGCGCTGATTAGGGCGGCCAAGGACAACAAGGCGGTGGTGGATATCTACCGCAGCACCATCGGTCGGGAGCTGGCGCAGCGCTTGTTCCTGGCGCTGGACCCTCACGGCTGACGCGCCATCCGCCGCGACGCCGGCCCCGGTGGTCGGCGTCCGGCGGTGTACCCGGCACACAAAAGTGGCCTTCGACGCGACCAAGGGTTAATGTTCGCAGCCGTGATGCAGCGCTAGACTGCGCGGCGTGATTAAGCCAGAGATGCCAGAGTGGCGCCTCGGTCCGTTATAAAGGAGTACGCATGGCTGTCTACAACTACGACGTGGTGGTACTGGGTTCCGGCCCTGCCGGGGAAGGCGCGGCAATGAACGCTGCGAAGGCGGGCCGCAAGGTCGCCATGGTCGACAGCCGTCGGCAGGTGGGCGGCAACTGCACCCACTTGGGCACCATCCCGTCCAAGGCCTTGCGTCACTCGGTCAAGCAGATCATCCAGTTCAACACCAACCCGATGTTCCGGGCCATCGGCGAGCCGCGCTGGTTCTCGTTCCCTGATGTGCTGAAAAACGCCGAGATGGTCATTTCCAAGCAGGTCGCCTCGCGCACCAGCTACTACGCCCGCAACCGCGTCGATGTTTTTTTCGGCACCGGCAGCTTCGCCGATGAAACCAGCATCAACGTGGTGTGCAGCAACGGTGTCGTGGAAAAGCTGGTCGCCAACCAGATCATCATCGCCACCGGCTCGCGCCCGTATCGCCCGGCCGATATCGACTTCACCCACAAACGCATCTACGACAGCGATACCATCCTCAGCCTGGGTCACACGCCACGCAAGCTGATCATCTACGGTGCCGGCGTGATCGGCTGCGAATACGCCTCGATCTTCAGCGGCCTGGGCGTGCTGGTCGAACTGGTGGACAACCGTGACCAGTTGCTCAGCTTCCTGGACACGGAAATTTCCCAGGCGCTGAGTTATCACTTCAGCAACAACAACGTCATGGTTCGCCATAACGAAGAGTACGAGCGGGTCGAAGGCCTGGAAAACGGCGTGATCCTGCACCTCAAGTCCGGCAAGAAGATCAAGGCCGACGCCTTGCTCTGGTGCAACGGCCGCACCGGCAACACTGACCGCCTGGGCCTGGAAAACATCGGCCTGAAAGCCAACGGCCGAGGTCAGATCGAGGTCGACGAAAACTACCGCACCAGCGTTTCCAACGTGTATGGCGCAGGCGACGTGATCGGCTGGCCGAGCCTGGCCAGCGCCGCTTACGATCAGGGCCGTTCCGCCGCAGGTTCGGTGGTCGATAATGGCAGCTGGCGCTATGTGAACGACGTGCCGACCGGGATCTACACCATTCCCGAGATCAGTTCCATCGGCCAGAACGAACACGAACTGACCCAGGCCAAGGTGCCTTACGAAGTGGGCAAGGCGTTCTTCAAAGGCATGGCGCGGGCGCAGATTTCCGGCGAGCGGGTCGGCATGCTCAAGATCCTGTTCCACCGCGAGACGCTAGAAGTGCTGGGCGTGCATTGCTTCGGCGACCAGGCGTCGGAGATCGTGCACATCGGTCAGGCGATCATGAACCAGGAAGGCGCGGCGAACACGATGAAGTACTTCGTGAACACCACGTTCAACTATCCGACCATGGCCGAAGCCTATCGGGTCGCGGCCTATGACGGCCTGAACCGGCTTTTTTGAGCGACTCCGGCCGGTGGCCTGAGCCGGCCGGGGAGACCGATTTCAGCGATTCCCGAGCGTGGCGGTGGCCAAACCGGGAAAGTCTGTAATCAGGCTGTCAACGCCGAAGTCGGCGAGCCTGCGCATCAGCGCGGGCTCGTTGACCGTCCACACCGACACGTGCAGACCTTCACGCTGCGCCTTGATCAGGCGCTCGGGCGTGCACAGCGTCCAGTTCAGCGCCAGAATCTCACAACCGTAGTTCTGCGCGACCTTCAACGGGTCGAGCCACGCGTACTCGGCCACCAGGCCGCGAGAGATATCCGGCGTCAGCTCCACCGCCGCCCGCAGCACTTCCCGTGAACTTGACGTAATGGTGATCTTGTCCAGCAGGCCATGCCGCTGGGCCATTTCCCGGATCGCCAGCACGGTATTGGCAGCGCGGGTGCGCGAAGCGCTCTTGACCTCCAGCTGCCAGTGCTCGAACGCGCATTGCTCGAACAATTCTTCGAGACGCGGAATCGGGCAGGGCGTAACCCAGCCCGGGCCGCCTTTGCGGGCGTCATACGTCACCAGGTCGGCGGCCGTGTGTTCATTGACCTTGCCGCCCCGTCCGGTGGTGCGCTTGAGGGTCGGGTCGTGGATCACCATCAGTTCGCCGTCGCGAGATAAGTGCAGGTCCAGTTCGCAACGGCGCACGCCGTGCTTGAGACATTCCTGAAAACTGCTCAGGGTATTTTCCGGTGCTTCGCCTTTGGCGCCGCGGTGGCCGTAAATAAGGGTCACGATTACTCCTGGCCTGAAAGGCGCCCATTACACAGATGTAAGTCTTGAAAAAATTCGGTGGGATCACGCCTTGGGCGGGTCGTTCTGCTCCAGTGCCTGACGCCGCTGTTGAGCCTGGCGCTGCAACACGTGGCGGGCCAGCAACTGGCGTTGCGCGTCGGGCAGGTCGATGAATTCGGTGCCGATGGAAAATCGGCCTGCGCCCGCTGGATGGCAGTGGATGACCCTGGCGCGCAGCAGCAGGCCCGCCGCTTGCGGCATCAGCACCATCTTCACGGATAGCCGTTCGCCCGCGGCAAACTCCTGATACGAATTGAATTCCACGCCGCCCTCGGACAGTTTCACCGGTTGCGGCTCGCCCAGGTCGCCCAATGCGGTGTGCGCGATCACCCGGCCGAGCAGGTCGACCCGTTTGTTCATGGCCTTGAGAAAGCTGGTCAATACCCGGTCGCGCTCGTCCAGCTGGCGCAACAGGTGCTGGGATTCGAACTCACTGACGTGCAATTCGCTGAGCAGGTCGAACAGCACCGAGGTGTCTTCGCCCGCGTTTCCGGTGGCCTGGCCGGCTCGGCTCAGCGGGTTAATTTCCAGTGCGACGCTGTCCTCGATACGGTAGTATTCGCGGCGTTCTTCTTCATCTAATGTCGACATGGCGAACCCATGGTAGCGGCGGTGGTCTGAGTGTTTCGAGTGTAAAGCTGCACGTCGAGGCCCGCCACACAGACGTCCCCATTCCTGCGAACAAATTCCTACATGTTCAGACCTCTCTTTGTATTCATCGGCACCCGCTACACCCGTGCCAAACGCCGCAATCATTTTGTTTCCTTCATTTCCCTGACGTCCATGATCGGCCTGGCGCTCGGCGTTGTGGTGATGATAGTCGTGTTATCGGTCATGAATGGCTTCGACCATGAAATGCGCACGCGCGTGCTGGGCATGGTGCCCCACGCAACCATCGAGTCGGGCGACCCGGTTACCGACTGGCGCGCATTGGCCGGGCAGGTTCAGCAGAATCCTCAGGTGGAAGCCGTGGCGCCGTTCACCCAGATGCAGGGTTTGCTGACCCATGACGGCAAGGTGCAGAAGGTGCTGCTCAACGGCGTCGACCCGGCTCAGGAGCGCAACGTCTCGATCATCGACAGGTTCATCCAGCAGGGGCAGCTGGACGCCCTGGCCCCTGGCAGTTTCGGCATCATGATCGGCGACAAGGCAGCGACCAAGCTGGGCGTCGGGGTCGGCGACAAGCTGACCTTCGTCGCACCGGAAGTCACCATCACGCCCGCCGGCATGTTCCCGCGCATGAAGCGCTTCGAGGTGGTCGGCATCTTTCACGTCGGCGCCGGGGAGATCGATGGGTTCCTGGGCCTTACCAATCTCGACGATCTGGGCCGTCTGCATCGCTGGAAGCCGGATCAGGTCCAGGGCCTGCGCCTGAAATTCACCGACCTGTTCGATGCGCCGCGCACGTCCTGGGACATCGCTCAGAAACTGGGCGAGAACAAGTATTACGCCCGCGACTGGACCCGCACCCACGGCAACCTGTATCAGGCCATCCGCATGGAAAAAGCCATGATCGGCCTGTTGTTGCTGCTGATCGTGGCGGTGGCGGCGTTCAACATCATTTCCACGCTGGTGATGGTGGTCAACGACAAGAAGGGCGACATCGCCATCCTGCGTACCCTGGGCTCCACGCCACGGCAGATCATGGCGATCTTCATGGTCCAGGGCACCGTGATCGGCGTGGCCGGCACGCTGATCGGCGCGGCCTTGGGCATCCTCGCGGCCCTTAACGTCAGCGCGGCGATTTCGGCGCTCGAAGGCCTGATCGGCCACAAGTTTCTCAACGCCGACGTGTATTTCATCGATTACCTGCCTTCGCAGCTGATGGCCCAGGACGTGTTCCAGGTCTGCGGCGCGGCGTTGGTCCTGAGTTTCCTCGCCACCCTGTATCCGGCCTGGCGTGCTGCGCGCACCCAACCGGCGGAGGCGCTACGTTATGAGTGAGTCGGGCATGTTGGATAAAGCAGTATTGAGTTGCCGCAACCTGGGTAAATCCTACGAGGAAGGCCCAGAGTCGGTTGTGGTCCTGTCAGGTCTGCAACTGGAACTGCACGCCGGTGAGCGAGTGGCCATCGTCGGCAGTTCCGGGTCGGGCAAGAGCACCCTGCTCAATCTGCTCGGCGGCCTGGACACGCCATCCGAAGGCAGCGTCTGGCTGGCCGGCGAAGAACTGTCGGCGCTGAACGAGAAAGCCCGCGGCATGCTGCGTAACCGGGCGCTGGGTTTCGTTTACCAGTTCCACCACCTGCTGCCGGAATTCACCGCCCTGGAAAACGTCTGCATGCCGCTGCTGATCGGCCGCACCGCCATTCCGGAGGCGCGTCAGCGTGCCACTGCATTGCTGGAGCGGGTTGGCCTGGGGCATCGTCTGGCGCACAAGCCTGCCGAGTTGTCCGGTGGTGAACGCCAGCGGGTGGCAATCGCCCGGGCGCTGGTCAACCAGCCGGGCCTGGTGATGCTCGACGAGCCCACCGGCAACCTCGATCACCACACCGCGCAAGGCATCCAGGACCTGATGCGCGAGCTGAGCGCGTCGTCGCGAACCGCGTTCCTGGTGGTCACCCACGACCTGAACCTGGCCCGGCAGATGGACCGCGTCCTGCGCCTGGAAGACGGCCACCTCGTCGAAGCTTGATCTACCGACCCGGCGCAGTGCATCGCGCCGGGGTCTTCATCTCTTTCACGGTGCTTGCGAATGTTCAGACCGTTACCCATGTTTATCGGCTTGCGCTATACCCGCGCCAAACGCCGCAAGAACTTTATTTCGTTCATTTCGATGACGTCGATGATCGGTCTGGCACTGGGCGTGCTGGCGATGATCGTGGTGCTGTCGGTCATGAACGGTTTCCAGCGCGAAATGAGTTCGCGGATTCTGGGCATGGTGCCCCACGCGATGATCGCCGGGACCACGCCGCTGGACGACTGGAAGCCGGTGGCGGACGCGGCGCTGAAGAATCCCGAGGTGACCGCCGCCGTGCCGCTTACCGAGATGGAAGGCATGCTGTCCTACAAGGGCTCGATGCAGCCGATCCAGATCAGCGGCATCGATCCGGCGCTGGAGCATAACGTGTCGATCGTCACCCGGCACATCGTGCGCGGCAAGCTGGAAGACCTCAAGCCGGGCGAATTCGGCGTAGTGCTGGGCGACATCACGGCGCGCCGCTTCCGTCTGACCGTTGGCGACAAGCTCACCCTGATCGTGCCGGAAGTCAGCACCGCGCCGGGCGGCATCACGCCGCGCATGCAGCGTCTGACCGTGGTCGGGGTGTTCAAGGTCGGCGCGGAACTGGACGGCTCCATGGGCCTGATCAATATCGCCGATGCCGCGCAGATGCAGCGCTGGCAGCCCGGCCAGGTGCAGGGCGTGCGCCTGGCGCTCAAGGACCTGTACGCCGCGCCCCAGGTTTCCACCGCCATTGCCGCGCAACTGGGCGCCGGCTACCGTGCCGATGACTGGACTCACACCCAGGGCAGCCTGTTCAGCGCCATGAAAATGGAAAAGACCATGATCGGCCTGTTGCTGCTGATGATCGTCGCCGTGGCCGCGTTCAATATCATCGCCACCTTGATCATGGTGGTGAACGACAAGGGTGCGGACATCGCCATCCTGCGTACCATCGGCGCTACGCCAAGGCAGATCATGGCGATCTTCATGGTCCAGGGCACGGTGATCGGCATCGTCGGCACCTTGATCGGCGGCGTGCTGGGTGTGATCGCCGCGCTCAACGTCAGCAGTCTGGTGGGCTGGTTCGAGCGGGTCAGCGGCCAGCATGTGTTCAGCTCCGACGTGTATTTCATCAGCAACCTGCCGTCCGAGCTGCAAGGCTTCGACGTGCTGTTGATCTGCAGCGCCGGTTTCATCCTGAGCTTCCTGGCGACCATTTACCCGGCCTGGCGCGCAGCGCAGATCGAGCCGGCCCACGCGCTGCGCTACGAATGATTGCGCGCCACTGACCAAGACCTTGCGCCGGCTCGCCCGAGCCGGCGGATTTTCCCGCTGAAAGACTTGGGCAAACCCTATAGACTCGCCGGGTTATTTCCCAAGCTTCAGGTATTGCCATGCATCCCGCCGCCGAACATTCACCGCTGGGCAAGTCCAGCGAGTACATCGCCACCTACACGCCTTCCTTGCTGTTTCCCATTGCGCGGGCGGCGAAATGGGCGGAACTGGGGCTGACTGCCCAGACCCTGCCATACAAGGGCGTCGATTTCTGGAACTGCTACGAGCTGTCCTGGCTGCTGCCGTCGGGCAAGCCGGTGGTGGCCATCGGTGAGTTCTGCATTCCGGCCGAGTCGCCGAACATCATTGAATCCAAGTCCTTCAAGCTGTACCTGAACTCACTGAACCAGACGGCTTTCGCTGATCGGCAGCAGGTGCAGGCGACGCTGGAGAAGGATCTGTCAGCGGCGGCGGGCATGCCGGTGGGTGTGCGCATTCGCAGTCTGGCGGATATCGAAGGCGAGGGCGTGGCGTCATTGCCGGGGACGTGTGTCGACGACCTGGACGTGAGCATCAGCAGCTACGACCGTCCACAGCCGGAGCTGCTGCGCTGCGACGCGTCGCGCGTGGTGGAAGAGAGTCTGCACAGCCACCTGCTCAAGTCCAACTGCCCGGTGACCAGTCAGCCGGACTGGGGCAGTGTGGTGGTGCAATACCGCGGCGCGGTGCTGGATCACGCCAGCTTTCTGGAATACATCGTCAGCTTCCGCCAGCATTCGGATTTTCATGAGCAATGTGTGGAGCGGATCTTCCTCGACCTGCAATGCCTGCTCAAACCCGAGCACCTGACCGTCTACGCCCGCTACGTGCGCCGAGGCGGCCTGGACATCAACCCCTACCGCAGCACCGAAATGCTGGACGTGGATAATCGTCGGCTGGCCAGGCAGTAAGTTGTGACAGCAGTGCACCTGCAATCTCTGCAGTACCTGTAGAAGCCAGCTTGCTGGCGAATGGGGCCGTGGCAGCGCAGCGACCGCGACTGCCTGGATGTGCGCTTCGCCAACGAGCTGGCGCCTGCGGGGGAGTGCAATGATCCGCAGGCGCGGGCAGGACACCTACCCCCATCAAATCCCGATATTGCCCAACGTCTGCACGATATTGCGCAGTGTTCCGGCAATCGCCGGGTGTTCCAGTTCGAAGCGCTCTACCGCCAGGTTCACGCCGTCGGCCAGGCTGGCGTCCTGCTCGTGGGTGGCATTTTCCAATGCGATTTTTGTTTCAATCTGTTGCATCAGCTCGCGCAGGTTGTCGCGCTCGGCTTCCGAAAGCGGCGGATTCTGCTCCAGTTGATCGCGCAGGGTGTTGAGCTGTTCTTGCAATTCGCGGGCAGGCATCGCGTGCTCCTTCTCTGATAAGTCTGATTCATGGACTGCGCCGTCCGGCGAAAGGTCCGTGATGTATCAAGACTAATCCACCTGCTGTTGACCTGCATGATTGCCGTCAGGGCTTTTCGCCTTTGCTGCGGCGCAGCGCGATATCGTTCAGGCAGGAGTGCAGTTCACCCAGGTGATCGATGACCGAATGCACGCCCAGTGCGTAAAGCTTGAGCGTGGCCTGGGCGCGTCGACGCTCGCGCTCGGCGGCGTCCAGCGCTTGCCATTGCGTCGGCGACAATCCGCACAGTGGTCCGCAAGAGGCCAGGCCGATGGTCCACAGTCCCGCGTTCAAACCTGATTGCAGCAAGCGTGGATCGCCGCTGATCAACACGCAGCCATCCAGCTGGCCGGCATTGAGCGCCATCAACGCCAGCCAGCACGCATCCGGTGCCGGCCATGGCACTGTCGGGCGCGGCGCAGCGCTGATCCAGTCGCCCAACGGCGCTGCCAGCGCGGTGCTGATGTCCTGGGGCAATTCATCGATCCAGGCGCACGGAACACCCTGCTGCTTGAGTGTACGCAAAATGTCCAGAGCACCCGGCGTGGCGGTGGCCCAGTCCTGATGTTTGAGGGCCGGGGCCTGACTTGCTGCCTGCGCACCGAAGTCCACCAGGCAGCCGCTCAGACCAAACAGCAGGGCAGGAAAAACGGGGAGGGGAACGGCGGCCGGCGCGAGCATGGAAATATCTCTGAAATATCCACGCACGCTACCGGGCTTGTATGACAGTCGGATGAACGAAAGGTGAAGTCGTTTATCGAATCTGCAGCACTTACAGAACTGCCTTATTTCTCGCGGAACACTTTATACTGCCGTCCTCGCGTGTGGGGGCGTAGCGCCCGCGTCACTATTTCGATAAGGAGTGTCAGCTATGCCCGTGACAGGTGCAGGCTTCATCAAACGTCTGGCTCAGCTTTCCATGTGTGCCGGTATTGCGCTGGTCCCGGTTGTCGTCCAGGCTGCCGAGGACGATCCCTGGGAAGGCGTGAACCGCGCCATCTTTCGTTTCAACGATGTCGTGGACACCTACACCCTCAAGCCAATTGCCCAAGGGTATCAGTACATCGCGCCTCAATTCGTGGAAGACGGGGTCCATAACTTCTTCAACAACATCGGCGATGTCGGCAACCTGGCCAACAACGTGCTGCAAGCCAAGCCGGCTGCAGCAGGCACCGATACCGCGCGCCTGATCTTCAACACCACGTTCGGCCTGCTGGGCTTCATTGACGTCGGCACCCACATGGGTCTGCAACGCAGTGAAGAAGACTTCGGCCAGACGCTGGGTTACTGGGGTGTACCGAGCGGCCCGTTCGTGATGCTGCCGCTGCTGGGTCCAAGCACGGTGCGCGACACCATCTCCCGTGTTCCGGACAGCTACGCCACGCCTTATCGCTACATCGACCACGTGCCGACCCGCAATT
Source organism: Pseudomonas sp. v388 (assembly GCF_003935425.1). Taxonomy (GTDB): domain Bacteria; phylum Pseudomonadota; class Gammaproteobacteria; order Pseudomonadales; family Pseudomonadaceae; genus Aquipseudomonas. Next base: position 162,453 of record NZ_RHQN01000004.1, on the reverse strand, counting down.
CGGCACTGGGCGTGAACATGGTCGACACGCGCGCCAGCCTGCTGCCTGCTGAAAAGATGATCCAGGGTGACAAGTACACCTTCATCCGCAATGCCTACCTGCAGAACCGCGAGTTCAAGGTCAAGGATGGTCAGGTCGAAGACGATTTCTGATTCGACTGTTACCTGCAGACATGAAAAAAGGCGACCTCGGTCGCCTTTTTGCTGGAAATGTGAACCTGTTCCGGCCGACGCCTAGTGCATTGCCAGAATCGAAAGCCCGAGTTTTTGCCCGCCACCGTCCAGATCGTTGACCCATACGACCTCGGTCTCCGCTTCCAGCCCGGCCAGAGCCGGGTGATCGGATTCGATGCGCACGCTCAGCTTGTCGCCGATCGTGAACGAGCGGGGCGCCTGCACTTGCATGCCGGAGCTGGACAGGTCAATGCACACCGCAGGGATGACGTGCCCGGCGTGGATCAGGCTGACATCCGCATCGACGCGCATGCGGATGTAATCCCGTTTCTCCTCGTAATCGCGATCGGTTCGGCTCATGTCCCGTCCTTCCGTTTGGTTGCTGATGTGAAGGTTCTTATAACTCCCGGTGATTTGCGATGTAAAGACGCAAACGCCGCACGGACCTACGCTTGAAACGCCTGGCGGATGGGAGTACCGTCTGCGCCTTGAAGGGCACCTCTGAGAACACCCCATGGCGGTTATCGGTCATGACAGGGTCGTCGCAGAGAGGCTAGAAGCGAATCCAGTAAGCAGGTCCGGGTCAGCCGGGCCGCCTACGCCAACCTGATCTGGCGCCGTTTGCCCACATGCCAAAATCCAGTGCTACGCTGCTGATAATCGACGACGACGAAGTAGTGCGCGCAAGCCTTGCCGCCTATTTGGAAGACAGTGGGTTCAGCGTCCTGCAAGCGAGTAATGGCCTGCAGGGACTACAGATATTCGAACAGCAACAGCCCGATCTGGTCATCAGCGACCTGCGCATGCCGCAGATGGGTGGCCTGGAGCTGATTCGTCAGGTGACCAGCCTCTCGCCGCAGACGCCGGTCATTGTCGTGTCCGGTGCCGGCGTGATGAGCGATGCGGTCGAAGCCTTGCGGTTTGGTGCGGCCGACTATCTGATCAAGCCCCTGCAAGACCTGGCAGTGCTCGAACATTCCGTTCGCCGGGCACTCGACCGGTCGCGGCTGCTCAAGGAAAATCAGGTGTATCGCGAAAAGCTGGAAACGGCCAATCGTGAACTGGAGGCCAGCCTGCACTTGTTGCAGGAAGATCAGGACGCCGGGCGCCAGGTGCAGATGAACATGCTGCCGATCAGCCCTTGGGCGATCGACGAGTTCCAGTTCGCCCACCAGATCATTCCGTCGTTGTACCTGTCCGGCGATTTCGTCGATTATTTCCGGGTCGACGAACGGCGAGTGGCGTTCTACCTGGCCGACGTATCGGGGCACGGCGCCTCGTCGGCGTTCATCACGGTGCTGCTCAAGTTCATGACCACGCGGCTGTTGTTCGAGTCCAAGCGTGGCGGGACATTGCCTGAGTTCAAGCCTTCCGACGTGCTGGGGCACATCAACCGTGGCCTGATCAGCTGCAAGCTGGGCAAGCACGTGACCATGGTCGGCGGTGTCATCGATGAGGAAACCGGCAAGCTGACCTACGCCGTGGGCGGCCATCTGCCGCTGCCGGTGCTGTATGCCGACGGTCAGGCCAGCTATCTGCAAGGCCGTGGCCTGCCGGTCGGCCTGTTCAACGAAGCGACTTATCAGGACCATGAAGTGGATCTACCGGCGTCGTTCAGTCTGACGATGTTGTCCGACGGCATACTGGACCTCCTGCCCGGTGATACACTCAAGGAGAAAGAGGCCGTTCTACCCCAGTTGGTGAGGACGGCCGGCGGCAGCCTGGATGGCTTGCAGCGGGTTTTTGAATTGGCAACGCTAGGGGAGATGCCGGATGATATCGCCTTGTTAGTGTTAAGCAGGAATCTTGAATGAGTACCGGTAGAATCCAGTTCGCCGAGCAGGAAGGCACCTTCGTCCTCAAGTTCGTAGGTGAGGTACGGTTGACGCTGTGTTCGGCCTTGGATGCGACCATCGAGCGTATCTTCACTGCCTTGAATTTCTCGGCTGTGGTCATCGATCTGACCGAGACCCGCAGCATTGACAGCACCACACTTGGCCTGCTGGCCAAGCTGTCGATCCTGTCCCGGCAAAAGGTGGGATTGCTGCCCACGCTGGTCACCACCCACGAAGACATCACGCGGCTGTTGCAGTCCATGGGCTTCGATCAGGTGTTCAACATCGTGGACCGGCCGATTCCGCGTCCGGAATGCCTGACCGACCTGCCGTCACAGGATCAGTGTGAAGACGTGGTCAAGGCCAAGGTCCTTGAAGCGCACAAGATCCTTATGGGCCTGAACGATTCCAACCGTGAAGCGTTCCATGATCTGGTGAACGCGCTGGAAGGTCAGCGCTAGCTCGCTCCTACAGATCCGCGCATATTGGCAGGAGCGGACTTGTCCGCGAAGACATTAACAAGACCGCCACAATCGCAGCGGCTGTCCCGGCATGTCTTGTAGGAGCTTGCTCGCGAATGCTTCAATAAGACCGCCACAACTGCACCGGCTGTCCCGGCCTCTTCGCGAGCAAGCTCGCTCCTACAGATCCGCGCATGTTTGCAGGAACGATCCCGCAGCGAACGGAAGGCCATAGAAAAGGGCGACACCCGCAAAGGTGTCGCCCTTTTTCGTCCTGGGGCTATCAGGCCTTGGCAGCGAGCAGCGCTTCGAGTTTTTCCTGGTCTCGTGCGAACTGACGAATGCCTTCGGCCAGTTTCTCGGTAGCCATGGCGTCTTCGTTGGAAGCCCAGCGGAACTGGGTTTCGGTGAGGCTCTGACGCGGCTCGCCGGCGTTGCCCGGGGCCAGTTTCTGTTCCAGCGTGCCGGTGTCTTCAGCCAGTTGCTTGAGCAGGTCCGGGCTGATGGTCAGGCGGTCGCAGCCGGCCAACTGTTCGATCTGGCTCAGGTTGCGGAAGCTGGCGCCCATGACCACGGTCTTGAAGTCATTGGCCTTGTAGTAGTTGTAGATACGGGTCACCGACTGCACGCCCGGATCTTCGGCACCGACATATTCCTTGCCCGACGACTTCTTGTACCAGTCATAGATCCGGCCCACGAACGGCGAGATCAGGAACACGCCGGCCTCGGCACAGGCTACGGCCTGGGCGAAGGAGAACAGCAGGGTCAGGTTGGTCTGGATGCCGTCCTTTTCCAGCTTCTCGGCGGCACGGATGCCTTCCCAGGTCGAGGCCAGCTTGATCAGGATGCGGTCGCGGCTCACGCCTGCGTCTTCGTACAGGCCGATCAGGCGTTCGCCACGTTCGATCATGGCGTTGGTATCGAAAGACAGGCGGGCGTCCACTTCCGTGGAGACACGCCCCGGCACCACGTCGAGGATCTTGCGGCCGATGGCGACGGCAAAACGGTCGCTGGCCAGGCCGATGTCGCCCTTGGCGCCGCTGAAGGCTTCAGCGAGCAACTGGGCATTGCTTTCGCTGGATGCCGCCTTGAGCAGCAGCGACGGGTTGGTGGTCGCGTCCTGGGGTTTGAGGAGGGCGATGGCATCGAAGTCGCCGGTGTCGGCAACGACGGTGGTGAATTGCTTGAGTTGTTCCAGCTTGGAGGTCATGTGCGTGCTCTGTCCTGTGCGGTTGAATGACATTAACCCAGCGTCGTCGGCCACTCAAGGCCGCGGGGGATAACGTTCGTATGAGATCGCGCGGCGACGCCGCTCACCCTTGCTCTGAAGCAGCAACGGCGGCGGCGGGAGCTTGAATCGGGAACAGGTTGGAACGTCATCCGGGGCGCAGGTTCCCTGCATTTAACCGGTTACCGGCGGCAATTAATCTCTGCCCGACGCCATGAACCGTCGACGCGCTCAATCCTGCGTGGTCGCCATCACCGGAGAAGCCACGGCGACACCCAGCCGTCTCAGCATGGCGCGCTTTTTCACATGGTGGTCCTGCATGCGCTGCAACAAGTCATGCAATGCCTCGATGGCCTTGAGAATATGCGGCCCTTTGTTGAGCATCACGCACTCGGCCCGCACGCCCATGGCCGCGTCGGTCATTTCAGCGCGGGTCGCCAGGCCGGTCTTGGCCAGGCTTTCCAGCACCTGGGTGGCCCAGATCACCGGAACATGCGCTGCCTCACACAGGCTGAGCATCTCTTCCTGAAGTTCGGCGGTGCGCTCGAAGCCGGTCTCCACCGCCAGATCGCCGCGGGCGATCATCACCCCCAGCCGTGGGTGCTGCATGCCGGCCAGCAGCAATTCGGGCAGGTTTTCAAAACCCAGGCGGGTCTCGATCTTCAACACCACACCCATATGCCGGGCGTCGAGGCGCTCCAGTTGGGCCAGCAAGCCGCGCACGTCGTCGGCAGTATTGACGAACGACAGCTCCACAATGTCGGCATGCTGGCTGGCGAATTCCAATGCATCGATGTCCTCTTCGGACAGCGCCTGCAACGGCAGGTCGGTGAGCGGCAGGTTGATGCCCTTGTCGGCGCGCAGCTTGGCGCCACCCGGTGCGTGGGTGATCTGCACATCGATGTGCTGGTCGTCTCGGGCAATCACATGACCACCCAGTTTGCCATCGTCGAACAGAATCGGCTGGTCCACCCGCACGGCTTCGAAGGCGATGGCCGACGTGCAGCCGATACGCGCCGGTTCCAGCACCCGGCCCTCACTGCCGAGCATCGCCGGCCGTCCTTCCAGATCGTCTCGGGTCAGGATCAGCCGATCACCTTCCTGCAAACGCAGTGGCTGCTCCGCCACGGGCACGGCCTTGACCCGAGTGGTCTTGTTGCGCCCGCGGGCCGGCTTGAGCTTCAGCCGCGTACCGGGCACCAGATAGGCGGTTTTCTCCAGTTCGGCCCAGCAGCCTTGTTCGGTGACTTCAACGATACGCATGGAGCGCTTCGACAGGCGGCTGTCCTTGAAACTCAGCCGGTCGTCCACGCGCAGTGCCTCAAGCCATTTACGACCGATCTGAATCGAGTCCGCCTGTTCCGGCGCCGTGCTGGTCAGCAGCAGACGAGCAGGGCGGATTACCTGACCAAACTCATCGCGCGTTGGCTTGATGCGCAGTACCGAAGGGCCGGGCGCCAAGCGGCCGGTACGCACTTTAGGGCCGGCCAGGTCCATCACCACCTGGCACGGCAGGCCGTGTCTGTCGGTGGCGGCGCGCAGATGCTCGATCATCCGGCCCCAGACTTCAGGGCCGTCATGGGCGCAGTTAATGCGCTGGCAGTTCATCCCGGCCAGCAGCATCTGTTCAATGATGATCGGCTCGTCGGCGGCCTCGCTGGGCATGGTCACCATGATGCGCACGGCGCGGTCGGCCGGGGCCTGGCCGAACAGCGCCACGGCGTGCTCCTGCAGCGGCGCGGAAAGGCCATCGTCGCTCGCAGTTGCATAGTGCGTGAATGCCGCTTGCTCGCCGGTCAGCCGCTCCAACACGGCAATCAGTCGATCCACGGTGTGCAGCGCGGCGGACTCGCAACGGCCGAGGGATGACAGGCCCAGCGCTGCCAGTTGCGTCTGCAAGGGGCGCAGATCCTGGCGGCGCATCGCCAGGTAATTCGACAGGTTGAGCGCGCTGACCCGGAACTGTGGATGCACCGGGTAAAGATCCGCGGCGACCAGCCCGGCGTCATGCATTTGGGTTCTGAGCTGACGCAACTCGTCCAGTACTTCGCGCAACGGTTGCAGGTCGGGGTTTTCGTCGTAATGGTTCAGCGAGTTCATGGGGGCGCCTTGAGGATTCCAGTGGAAACGCGAAGGCATGCGAAGCGAGGCGGAGCCTGTTCCGCAACCAGCGCTTTGAATGCAGGGTCTCCACAAGCTAAAAACGGAATGTGACTGTTTTGTTACGGGCGATCGTTTATCCGATCAGGAGCTGTGCTTAACCGTGTCAAGTTATGACTGACTCGGTGCCCAGCGCCCTTCTGTCACCCCCGGCCCGGGGCTTGCTGAGCTTGGGCGGTTTGTCGATGGGGTTCATAGGGCATTTCCTGGTGTCGGTTTTTTTATGCTGATTTGAACGCTTTTGAATGGTTCCGGGGAAAGCCGTGCGGCAAGCGGGCCTGCCGATCAGCGGCTTGCCTTTCCTGATAAACTGTCGCGCCCCGCGCGGTCCCGATCCAGGCGCGACGCCGTGCAGGCGAAGCGGGGCAGTCACCCAGCCGATGAGTAATTTGTACATGCACACCATCACCGCAGAACGCTCTCCATCCACTCCGGGTACCGTGAACAGGAGGTTTTCTGTCGCCCCGATGATGGACTGGACCGACCGCCACTGCCGTTTTTTCCTGCGCCTGCTCTCCAAAAACGCGCTGCTCTACACCGAAATGGTCACCACCGGTGCGCTGATCCATGGCGACCGGGAGCGTTTTCTGCGTTATGACGAGGCAGAGCATCCGTTGGCATTGCAGTTGGGTGGCAGTAACCCGGCGGATCTGGCCAGCTGTGCGCGGATGGCGCAGGAGTGGGGGTATGACGAGGTCAATCTGAATGTCGGTTGCCCGAGCGATCGGGTGCAGAACAACATGATCGGCGCGTGCCTGATGGGGCATCCGGAACTGGTGGCCGATTGCGTGAAGGCCATGAACGATGCGGTGAGCATTCCGGTGACGGTGAAGCATCGGATCGGCATCAATGGTCGCGACAGCTATGCGCAGTTGTGCGATTTCGTCGGCACGGTGCGTGAGGCCGGTTGCAACAGCTTTACCGTGCATGCGCGCATTGCGATTCTGGAAGGCCTGTCGCCCAAGGAGAACCGCGATATTCCGCCGCTGCGCTACGACATTGCCGCGCAGTTGAAGACCGACTTTTCGGACCTGGAAATCATCCTCAATGGCGGCATCAAGACCCTGGAACAATGCCACGAGCATCTGCAGACCTTCGACGGCGTGATGCTGGGCCGCGAGGCCTACCACAATCCGTATCTGCTGGCGGAAGTGGACCAGCAGCTGTTCGGCGCCAGCACGCCGGTGATCGGCCGTGCCGAAGCGCTGGAGGCGTTGCGTCCGTACATCGCGGCGCATATCCAGAGCGGTGGCACCATGCACCACATCACCCGCCACATCCTGGGTATGGGCCTGGGTTTCCCCGGCGCGCGGCGCTTTCGCCAGCTGTTGTCGGTGGACATCCACAAGGCCGACAACCCGCTGCAGCTTCTTGATCAGGCGCAGTTGTTCCTCGAAGGCCGGTAAATATTCACCGCGCTTTTGCTCTGGATCAAGCAAGCCGCGGATCGCAGTGGCCGACGGTTCTTCCCGGGACTATGTTGAATGCATACCCCTTCAAGGAGAGCTGTCATGCACAAGGTCCTGGTTCCTTTCGATGGTTCGGAGCACTCCAAACGCGCCCTGGATTATGTGATCGACCTGGCGGGCAAATTTGCCCGGCCCCTTGAGGTGCATCTCTTCAATGTCCAGGCCAGCCCTATCGTCTACAGCGACTACCTGGCGCCCGACATGATCGAGGGCGTGAAGGCGGGCTTGCACAACGAGGCCAATCGGGTGCTGAGTGAAGCCGTCAAACGGCTCACCGCAGCCGGCGTCGATTACAAAACCCATGTGGATCTGGGCAATGTGGCCGAACAGGTCAAGGCTGCCGTGACTCAACTGGGTTGCGACACCGTGGTCATGGGCACTCGCGGCCTGGGCAGTTTCGGTGGACTGTTGCTGGGTTCGGTCGCCAATCGGGTGGTTCACGAAGTCTCGGTGCCGGTGGTGCTGATCAAGTAATCAGGCAACGGTTGTCGAACGAGAAAATCCGGAGCCAGGCTCCGGATTTTTTTGTGAGTGAAAACCCGCCATTTCAGTGGCGGGCGCCGCTGACCTTGCGGCAGTGAATCAGCGCATCGCGAATCATGAAATTGACCAGCGTCGGGGAGACTCCCAGCTCCTTGGCGATGTCCTTCTGCGGCACACCGTGCAGGCGATACATCTCGAACGCGTAGCGTGTGCGGGCCGGCAACTCGCCCAGCGCGTCGGCGATCTTCTCCAGGCTGGAGAAATTCATGTGGGAGTTCTCCGGCGATGCCCCCTGAATCACCACGTTCAGCCCCTCGGCTTCCGGCCCTGTGTACTTCTGCTCAAGCGCCTGCTTGCGGTAATGATCGATGGCCAGGTTGCGCACGATCTGGAACAGGTAACTCAGCTGCGCCTTGAACGACAGCGTCACCTGCGGCGCGGAGCGCAGGCGGAAGAACGCGTCCTGCACGACATCCTCGGCACGTGAACGGCAACCGACGATGCGTGCGGCAATCTTGACCAGCAACAGATAGTTGTCGACGAAAACCTGAAGCAGGGGTGAGTCGCATTGGGTTGTGAATGCCTGATCCTTCATTGAATTCACCTTGCTACGAAGCCATGTGTGAGGGGCGAGTCATTGCGTCGCACCCCTTGATGGGCCGATAAATTAGTCTTAATGATAATTATTGTCAAATGCGAAATTGAATCAGCGCACTTAATCAGGGCAGGTCGATGAGTGCTGCACCCACGCGGGTCAAGGGGTGCAAGTGCGACTAATTATTTCTGAAGGCCATCCGTTCTCATTGGTGACACGCCGCCCCGGCAGCGGGCATCACACCAGGAGGACACCATGGGTTTCGACCGCGTATACCGCAGCTCTGATCTCGGCGCCAGGCAACGGCAGGGCCTGCAATGACCACGTCTGCGAGCCTGAAACTGTTCTGCCTGCCGTATTCGGGGGCCAGCGCGATGTTCTACAGCCCATGGCGGCGCAAGCTGCCGGACTGGCTCAACCTGCGACCGCTGGAACTGCCGGGGCGCGGCATGCGCATGGGCGAACCCTTGCAGACCGATATCGCTGCCTTGGCCGCTCGCCTGGCCGATGAAATCGCTGCCGAACTCGACACCCCTTACGCCTTGTTCGGCCACAGCCTGGGCGGCCTGCTGGCTTTCGAACTGGCCCACGCACTGCGCGCCCGAAACCTGCCGGCGCCATTGGCGTTGTTCGCCTCGGCCACTGCTGGTCCTGCGCGGCGTGATGTTTCCGACTATGCGGTCGAGAAAACCGACCAACAGCTGCGCGATCGTCTGCGCGAGCTGCAAGGCACCAGCGAAAGCGTGCTGAGCAACGATGAACTGATGCACATGATGCTGCCGATCCTGCGCGCCGATTTCCTGTTGTGCGGCAGTTTCGTGCACGGCGGTCGCGAGCCGCTGGGCGTACCGATCCATGTGTTCGGCGGCAAGCAGGACAGCGTCAGCGTCGAGGAACTGCTCGACTGGCAGGAAGACACCAGCACCGGCTTTTCCCTGGACATGTTCGAAGGCCATCACTTCTACCTGGTCGAGCAGCAAGCGCCTTTGCTCCGCCAACTGCGGCGTTACGCCGAGCAGCACCTGGCGCGCTGGCGCAACAGCGCGGCGCGCCAACCGGCCAGAGCCGCCGGCTGATCCCGTCGTTACCGAAATCCAGACCCCATTTGGCAAGCCGAATACAGCAGGAACCTCATCATGGATGCGTTTGAACTCCCCGAAACCCTGGCCCATGCGCTGCAACATCGCGCGGCCCAGACGCCGGACCGCCTGGCCCTGCGCTTTCTCACCGACGAGAACGACCAGGGCCAGGTGTTGACCTACCATGATCTGGACCTGCGGGCGCGGACCATCGCCGCCGCCCTCAAGCAGCAGGCGTCGCCCGGCGACCGGGCCATCCTGTTGTTCCACAGCGGCCCGGACTACGTTGCGGCGTTCTTCGCCTGCCTGTACGCCGGGGTTATCGCAGTGCCGGCCTATCCGCCGGAGTCCAACCGTCGCCACCATCAGGAACGCCTGCTGTCGATCATCGCCGACGCCGAACCGCGTCTGCTGCTGACCGGATCGGACCTGCACGATGCGTTGCTGCAAATGGATGAACTGAGCAGCGTCGATGCCCCGTCGTTGTTCTGCGTCGATACCCTGGACAGCGCGCTGGCCGAAGGCTGGCAAGGCCCGACGCTGGGCAGCGATGACATTGCCTTTCTGCAATACACGTCCGGTTCCACGGCCTTGCCCAAGGGTGTGCAGGTCACTCACGGCAACCTGGTGGCCAACGAAGCGCTGATCCGCCACGGTTTCGGGATCGATCTGAATGCCGATGACGTGATCGTCAGCTGGCTGCCGCTGTACCACGACATGGGCTTGATCGGTGGCCTGTTGCAACCGGTTTTCAGTGGCGTGCCGTGTGTGCTGATGGCGCCGGCCTATTTCCTCACCCGGCCGTTGCGCTGGCTGGAAGCGATCAGCCGATATCGCGGCACCATCAGCGGCGGGCCGGACTTCGCCTATCAGCTGTGCGCCGCGCGGGTCAGCGATTCAGCCCTTGAGCGGCTGGACCTGAGCCACTGGCGCGTGGCCTATTCCGGCTCCGAACCGATCCGCCAGGACAGCCTGGACAACTTCGCCGAGAAATTCGCCAGCTGCGGCTTCACCCCCGACAGCTTCTTTGCCTCCTACGGGCTGGCCGAGGCGACCCTGTTCGTCGCCGGTGGTCGGCGTGGCAAAGGCATCCCCTCGTTGCGTCTGGACGAGCAGGCGCTGGCCCGCAACGTCGCCGAGCCGGGCGACGGCAACCCGGTCATGAGCTGCGGCACCGCGCAGCCCGGCCACGGCGTGCTGATCGCCGATCCACAGAGCCTCGACTTGCTGGGCGAAAACCTGATCGGTGAAGTCTGGGCCTGTGGCCCGAGCATCGCCCACGGCTACTGGCGCAATCCCGAGGCGACCGCCAGGACTTTCGTCGAACACGCCGGCCGGACCTGGCTGCGCACCGGCGACCTGGGCTTCCAGCGCCATGGCGAGCTGTACATCACCGGGCGCCTGAAAGACATGCTGATCGTGCGTGGCCACAACCTGTATCCGCAGGACATCGAAAAAGTCGTCGAACGCGACATCGACGCCGTGCGCAAGGGCCGGGTCGCGGCGTTTGCCGTGGCCCAGGATGGTGGCGAAGGCATCGGCATTGCCGCCGAAGTCAGCCGCAGCGTGCAGAAAATCCTGCCGGCCGGCGGGCTGATCAACGCCATCCGCCAGGCCGTGGCCGAGGCGTTTCAGGAGGCGCCGAGCGTGGTGGTGTTGCTCAACCCCGGCGCCTTGCCCAAAACGTCCAGCGGCAAGTTGCAGCGCTCGGCTTGTCGCACCCGGCTGGCCAGCGGTGATCTGGACAGCTATGCGGTTTTCCCCGACAGCGCAGCGCTCGAGCGCCAGCCGGTCATTGAGCCGGGTAGCGACCTGCAAGCCCGGGTCGCCGGCGTCTGGTGTGAGCACCTGAACCTCGAGCACGTCTCGGCGGACGATCATTTCTTCCTGCTGGGCGGCAACTCCATCCTCGCGACGCAAGTGGTGGCGAGCCTGCGGGAAAAACTGGGTATCGAGCTGAACCTGCGCCTGCTGTTCGAGGCGCCGACCCTGGCGGCATTCACCGCACAGCTTCAGGCGCACAGTGAGGGCGGCCAGGCTGCCGATGCCATCGCACGCCTGCCGGGCAACGACGCGTTGCCGCAATCCCTGGCCCAAAACCGGTTGTGGTTCCTGTGGCAGCTGGACCGCCACAGCAGCGCCTACAACATTCCCGGCGGCCTGCACCTTCGCGGTGAGCTGGACCTGAACGCGCTGCGCGACAGCTTCCAGCACCTGATCGAGCGCCATGAATCCTTGCGCACCCGCTTCTACGAGCGCGATGCCGTGGCGTTGCAGCGTATCGACGCACCGGGGCAATTGCGCCTGGAGCTTCGCGACCTTTGCGACGTGCCCGCCGAACAGCGGCAAGCCCAGGCGCAACAGATTCGCGAAGAGCAGGCGCGCCTGCCGTTCGACCTGGAAAGCGGCCCGCTGCTGCGGCTCGTGCTGGTGCGCCTGGACGAGCAAGAGCATCAGCTGTTGGTGACCGTGCATCACATCGTCGCCGACGGCTGGTCGCTGGACGTCCTGATCGACGAGTTCTCGCGCCTGTATGCCGCCGCCGTGCAAAGCCAGCCATTGGTGCTGGAGCCTTTGCCGGTGCGTTACGCCGACTACGGCCAGTGGCAGCGCGAATGGCTGGCGCGCGGCGAGGCCGAACGTCAACTCGATTACTGGAAAGGCCAGCTGGGTGACGAACAACCGGTCTTGTCGCTGGCCACCGACCATCCCCGATCCGCACGCCTGCACCACAGCGCCTCGCGTTACAGCCTGCGCCTGAGTGCCGAACTCAGCGCCGCCGTGCGCAGTACCGCGCAAGCCTGGCAGGCGACGCCGTTCATGCTGCTGCTGGCCGGGTTCCAGGGTTTGCTGCATCGCTACAGCGGGCAGCGCGACATCCGCATCGGCGTGCCGGGCGCCAACCGGCCACGCAACGAAACCCGCGGGCTGGTCGGGTTCTTCATCAACACCCTGGTGATGCGCGCCGAGCTGGACCCGCGCCAGCCGTTCACCGACCTGCTGGCCCACACCCGTCAAGCCGCGCTCGACGCCCAGGCCAATCAGGATTTGCCGTTCGACCAGTTGCTCGAAGCCTTCCCCCAAGCCCGAGAGCACGGCCTGTACCAGGTGATGTTCAACCACCAGCAGCGGGATTGCTCGGCGCTGCGCCGTTTGCCGGGTCTGTTGGCCGATGAGCTGGCATGGCACAGCCGCGAAGCCAAGTTCGACCTGCAACTGCACAGCGAAGAAGACCGTAACGGTCGCTTGAGCCTGTCGTTCGATTACGCCGACGAGCTGTTCGAGCGCGACACCATTGTTCGCATGGCCCAGCACTTCATCGGCCTGCTGACCCGGATCAGCCAGCACCCGACTACCGCGCTGGGCGATCTGCAACTGCTCAGCGCCGCTGAACAGGCTGAACAGGCGACCTGGGGCGCGGCACCTTGCGCGCCTGCCCGGCGCTGGCTGCCGGAACTGGTGAATCTGCAAGCCCAGCACACGCCGCAGCGCACTGCGCTGCTGTGGGAAACCGGCAGCCTCGACTACGCCGAGCTGCACACTCAAGCCAACCGTCTGGCCCATTACCTGCGCGACAAGGGTGTCGGCCCGGACGTGCCGGTGGCGATTGCCGCCGAGCGTTCGCCGCAGTTGCTGATCGGTTTGCTGGCGATTCTCAAGGCCGGTGGCGCCTATGTGCCGCTGGACCCGGATTACCCGGCTGAACGCCTGGCCTACATGCTGACCGACAGCGGCGTGTCGTTGCTGCTGACCCAAAGCCCGTTGCTGGGCGATCTGCCCAGCGCCGAACGCGTCAGCGTCATTGCCATGGACACCCTGAATCTGGACAGCTGGCCGGCCAGCGCGCCGGGCCTGCATCTGCATGGCGACAATCTGGCTTACGTCATCTACACCTCCGGTTCCACCGGCCAGCCCAAGGCCGTCGGCACCACTCACCGAGCTTTGGCCGAGCGCCTGCAATGGATGCAAGCCACTTACGCCCTGGATGAAACCGATGTGCTGATGCAAAAGGCGCCGATCAGTTTCGATGTCTCGGTGTGGGAATGCTTCTGGCCGCTGATCACCGGTTGCCGCCTGCTGCTGGCAGGCCCCGGTGAACACCGCGACCCGCAACGCATTGCCGGGCTGGTTCAGCAACACGGCGTGACGACCCTGCATTTTGTGCCGCCGCTGCTGCAATTGTTCGTCGACGAACCGCTGACCCAAGGCTGCACCAGCCTGCGCCGCCTGTTCTCCGGCGGCGAAGCCTTGCCCGCGCAGCTGCGTGACCGGGTGCTGGAACAATTGCCCCACGTGCAACTGCACAACCGTTACGGCCCGACCGAAACCGCGATCAACGTCACCCATTGGCATTGCACCTCGGAGGATGGCGAGCGCTCACCCATCGGCCGCCCGCTGGGCAATGTGCTGTGCCGGGTGCTGGATGCCGAACTGAATCCGCTGCCTCGTGGCGTGGCCGGTGAGCTGTGCATTGGCGGCGTTGGTCTGGCGCGGGGTTATCTGGGGCGTCCCGGTTTGAGCGCCGAGCGTTTTGTTGCCGACCCGTTGGGCGAGCCGGGAGCGCGTCTGTATCGCACCGGCGATCAGGTGCGCTGGGCTGCCGACGGCGCGCTGGAATACCTCGGTCGCCTCGATCAGCAGGTCAAGCTGCGTGGCTTCCGGGTCGAACCTCAGGAAATCGAAGCCCGCTTGCTGGCTCAACAGGGCATCGCCCAGGCCACCGTGCTGGTGCGCGACACCGTCGCCGGGCCGCAGCTGATCGGCTATTACACGACGACCTCGGATGCAGAGCCCGAAGCCGCGCAGATCGAGCGCCTCAAGGCTGCCCTGGCGCTGGAACTGCCGGATTACATGGTGCCGTCGCAACTGGTACGTCTCGCCAGCATGCCGTTGAGCCCCAGCGGCAAGCTGGACCGCCGCGCCTTGCCGGCACCGCAATGGCAGGCTCGTGAACACGTCGAGCCCGAAACCGCGCTGCAAAAGCAGGTCGCGGCAGTGTGGCGCGAAGTGCTGGGCGTGCCGCGCATCGGCCTGCGCGATGACTTCTTCGAACTGGGCGGGCATTCGTTGCTGGCGACCCAGATCATTTCCCGCGTGCGCCATGCCTGCGACATCGACTTGCCGTTGCGCACCCTGTTCGAAGCCAGCGAACTGGGCGCTTTCGCCGCGCAGGTCGAGGCGATTCAGGCCTTGGGCGCCGGCAACAGCCATCGGCCGATTGCAAAGGTCGACCGCAGCCGGCCGGTGCCGCTGTCGTATTCCCAGCAACGCATGTGGTTCCTCTGGCAGATGGAACCCGACAGCCCGGCCTACAACGTCGGCGGCATGGCGCGCTTGAAAGGCGTGCTGAATATCGAGTGCTTCGAAGCGGCCTTGCAGGCGTTGATCCAGCGCCACGAAACCCTGCGCACCACGTTCCCGAGCATCGACGGCGTGGCCTGCCAGAAAGTGGCCGAACACAGCAATGTACGTGTCGAGTGGCAGGACGTTTCGGCGCTGGAGCCCGACGTCCGCGCCCAGCGGCTGCAAGCCTTGGCCGACAGCGAAGCGCACCGGCCTTTCGATCTGGAAACCGGCCCGCTGCTGCGTGCCTGTCTGGTGCGTGCCGGTGAACTGGAACATTACTTCGTCCTGACCCTGCACCACATCGTCACCGAAGGCTGGGCCATGGACATCTTCGCCCGGGAGCTGGGCGTACTCTACGAAGCGTTCATCGAAGGTCGACCTTCGCCGCTGCAACCACTGGCCGTGCAGTACCTGGATTACAGCGTCTGGCAGCGGCAATGGATGGAGGCCGGCGAGCGTCAGCGCCAGCTGGATTACTGGACTGCGCAACTGGGCAACGAGCACCCGTTGCTGGAACTGCCCGCCGACCGACCGCGGCCGCCGGTGCAAAGCCATCAGGGCGAGTTGTACCGCTTTGACCTGAGCGAGGAACTGGCGGCGAAGGTCCGCGCCTTCAATGCGCGCAACGGCCTGACGCTGTTCATGACCATGACTGCCACCCTGGCCGCGCTGCTCTATCGCTACAGCGGCCAGACCGACCTGCGTATCGGCGCGCCGGTGGCCAACCGGATTCGCCCGGAAAGCGAAGGGCTGATCGGTGCGTTCCTCAACACTCAGGTGCTGCGCGTGCAGCTCGACGGCCAGATGAGCGTCGAGCAACTGCTGGAGCAGGTGCGCCATACGGTGATCGAAGGCCAGTCCCATCAGGACCTGCCGTTCGATCATCTGGTGGAAGCCCTGCAACCGCCGCGCAGTGCCGCCTACAACCCGCTGTTCCAGGTGATGTGCAACGTGCAGCGCTGGGAATTCCAGCAGCGCCGCGAGCTGGCGGGCATGACCGTCGATTATCAGGTCAACGACGCCCGGGCCACCAAGTTCGACCTCAACCTTGAGGTCACCGAACTGGATCATCGCCTGGGCTGTTGCCTGACTTACAGCTGCGACCTGTTCGACGAGCCGCGCATTGCGCGCATGGCCGGGCACTGGCTCAACCTGCTGGAAGCCGTGCTGGCCGAGCCTGAGCAGCGCCTCAGCGAATTGCCATTGCTGGAAGCCGCCGAGCGTCAACACATCCTCGACAGCCTGGGTGTCGAGGCCGGCGAGCAGCGCCTCGACCAGACTATTCACGGTCTGTTCGCCGCGCAGGCCAAGGCGCGGGGCGCCGCTGCAGCGCTGACCTTCGCTGGGCAAACCCTGAGCTACAGCGAACTCGACGCCCGCGCCAACCGTCTGGCCTGGATGCTGCGCGAGCGAGGTGTCGGGCCGCAAGTGCGGGTCGGCCTGGCGCTGGAGCGTTCGCTGGACATGGTGGTCGGCCTGTTGGCGATCCTCAAGGCCGGTGGCGCCTATGTGCCGCTGGACCCTGAATATCCGATTGAACGCCTGCAGTACATGATCGAAGACAGCGGCGTCGGCCTGTTGCTCAGCCATGTCACGCTGCTCGACGCCCTGGGTGAATTGCCCGCAGGCGTGGCGCGCTGGTGCCTGGAACAGGACTCGGCTGCGCTGACGGACTACCCGGCCGACGAGCTGCCGATGCGCACCTTGCCGCAGCATCAGGCGTACCTGATCTACACCTCCGGCTCCACCGGCAAGCCCAAGGGCGTGGTGGTGTCCCATGGTGAAATCGCCATGCATTGCCAGGCGGTGATCCGCCGTTTCGACATGCAGCCCAGCGATTGCGAACTGCACTTCTATTCGATCAATTTTGACGCCGCCACCGAGCGTTTGCTGGTGCCGTTGCTCAGTGGCGCGCGGGTGGTGCTGCGGGCTCAGGGTCAGTGGGATGCCGAAGAAATCTGCAGCCTGATCCGCGAGCAGCAGGTCAATATCCTGGGTTTCACGCCCAGCTACGGCAGCCAGTTGGCGCAGTGGCTGGCGACTCAAGGCCAGACCTTGCCGGTGCGCATGTGCATCACTGGTGGCGAAGCGCTGACCGGCGAGCATCTGCATCGCATCCGCGCCGTGTTCACGCCTGAGCTGTTTTTCAACGCCTACGGCCCGACTGAAACCGTGGTCATGCCGCTGGCCAGCCTCGCGCCGCAGCAGTTGGAAGAGGGCGAAGCCAGCGTGCCGATCGGCAGTGTGGTGGGTGCGCGGGTGGCCTATGTGCTGGACGCCGACCTGGCGCTGGTTCCCCAGGGTGCGAGCGGCGAGCTGCATGTAGGTGGCGCGGGCCTGGCCCAGGGTTACCACCAGCGCCCGGCCATGACCGCCGAACGCTTCATACCCGATCCCTTTGCCACCGACGGCGGTCGCCTGTATCGCACCGGCGATCTGGTACGCCAGCGTAGCGACGCCCAGGTGGAATACCTGGGCCGTATCGACCATCAAGTGAAAATTCGCGGCTTCCGGATCGAGCTGGGCGAGATCGAAACCCGCTTGCTGGAGCACGAAACGGTACGCGAAGCCGTGGTGCTGGCCCTCGATGGCCTGCTGGTCGCTTACCTGACCTGTGAGCACCACCCCTGTAGCAGCGACCTTGGTCGCGAAGAGGCCAGTACATCCACAGCAAATGCGTCTTCCGAAAATCAGTCTTCGCGACCAGGACGGATCGCCGTCCGGTCGCTCCTACAGGCGTCCAGCATCGATTTGCCTGATCAACTCAAAGCGTATTTGAAACAGTCGCTCCCGGACTACATGGTCCCCACCCATCTGATCCTGCTGGACGCCATGCCGCTGACCGCCAACGGCAAGCTTGATCGCCGTGCCTTGCCCGCGCCGGACCCGGACCTCAATCGCCAGCAGTACGTGGCGCCGGCCAATGCGCTGGAGCACACGCTGGCCGGCATCTGGTGCGCGGTGCTGAACGTCGAGCAATTGGGCGTCGACGACAACTTCTTCGAACTGGGCGGCGATTCGATTCTGTCGATCCAGGTGGTCAGCCGTGCGCGACAGGTCGGGATTCACTTCACGCCCCGTGATCTGTTCCAGCACCAGACCGTGCGCAGCCTGGCAGCCGTCGCCACTGCCAGCGAACAGATCGTTGCGGAGCAAGGTCTGCTGGTCGGCGACTCCGGCCTGACGCCGATCCAGCACTGGTTCCTGCAAACCCCGGTGCCGCAGCGTCAGCACTGGAACCAGGCAGTGCTGCTGGAACCCACCGAAACACTGGATTCTCATGCACTGGACCAGGCGCTCAAGGCCGTATTGGAGCATCACGATGCGTTGCGCCTGAGCTTCTACGAACAGGCCGGTCAGTGGCGCGCCGAACATCGGGCGTTGAGCGGCGAGTCGTTGCTGACGCAGGTGACCGTCGCCGACATGAGCGAGTGCGCGGCGCTGTATGCCGACACGCAACGCAGCCTCAGTCTGGAGAACGGCCCGCTGCTGCGCGCCCTGCAGGTCAATGGCCCGCGGGGTGAACAACGCCTGTTGATCGTGATTCACCACCTGGTGGTCGACGGTGTCTCATGGCGGGTGCTGCTGGATGACCTGCAAAACGCCTATCGCCAACTCCGCGCCGGGAAACGCGGACAGCTGCCGGCCAAGACCAGCGCCTTGCGCGACTGGGCGGCGCGCTTGCTGGCTTATGCGGGCAGCGAATCGCTGCGTGAAGAACTGAACGGGTGGCAGCAGCAACTGGACGGCCCGAGCGTGGTTCTGCCGGGCGCAGCCGAGCAGGGCGGTCAGCAACATCGACATGCCCAGACCCTCAGCGTGCGCCTCGACGCGACTCGCACCCGACAACTGTTGCAACAGGCGCCGAGCGCCTATCGAACCCAGGTCAACGACCTGCTGCTGACCGCGCTGGCCCAAGTGGTCTGCCGCTGGAGCGGGCAGGACTCAACCCTGATTCAGCTGGAAGGTCACGGCCGCGAAACCCTGTTCGACGACATCGACCTGACCCGCAGCGTCGGCTGGTTCACCAGCGCCTACCCGCTGCGCCTGACGCCCGTAGCGAACGCGGGGTATGGCGAGTCGATCAAGGCCATCAAGGAGCAGCTGCGCCAGGTGCCGCACAAGGGCCTGGGCTATGGCGTGCTGCGTTATCTGGCTGACGGCGCCAGCCGCGCCGCCATGCAGGCGCTGCCGACTGCGCCCATCACCTTCAATTACCTGGGCCAGTTCGACCAGAGCTTCGGTGACGACGCACTGTTCCGCCCCCTGGACGAATCAGCGGGCGCGGCCCACGATCCGCATGCGCCGTTGCCCAACGAATTGAGCATCGACAGCCAGGTCTACGGCGGCGAACTGGTGCTGCGCTGGACCTTCAGCAAGGAGCGTTATCAGCCGCAGGCCATCGCTGAGCTGGCCGAGGCGTATGTCGAGCAGTTGCAGGGGCTGATCGCCCACTGTCTGGCCGATGGCAGCGGCGGCCTGACGCCGTCGGATTTCCCGCTGGCTGGCCTGAACCAGACGCAGCTGGACGCCCTGCCGGTGGCGGCGGCGAACATCGACGACGTCTACCCGCTGACCCCGATGCAGGAAGGCATGTTGCTGCATACCCTGCTGGAACCGGGCACCGGCCTGTACTACATGCAGGATCGCTACCGCATCAACAGCGCCCTGGACCCGCAGCGTTTCGCCCAGGCCTGGCAGGCGGTGATCGCCCGTCACGAAGCGCTGCGCGCCTCGTTCTGCTGGGACATCGGCGAAACCATGCTGCAGGTCATCCACAAACCGGGCAACACGCCGTTCGATTACCTGGACTGGCGCGATGTGGCGGCGGATCAGCAAGAGCCGAGGCTGCAAGCGCTGCTCAAGGCCGAGCGCGAGGCCGGTTTCGATCTGTTGAACCAGCCGCCGTTCCACCTGCGCCTGATCCGCGTCGACGAAGCGCGCTACTGGTTCATGATGAGCAACCACCACATCCTGATCGATGCCTGGTGTCGTTCGCTGCTGATGAACGACTTTTTCGACATCTACACCGCGCTGGGCGAAGACCGTGATGCGCAACTGGCGGCGGCCCCGCGTTACCGGGATTACATTGCCTGGCTCCAACATCGCGGGCTGGCCCAGGCCCGGGACTGGTGGCGCGAAAACCTGCAAGGCTTCGCCCGCCCGACGCCGATCCCCAGCGACCGACCATTCCAGCGTGAACATGCCGGCGACAGCGGCGGTATGATCGTCGGCGACTGCTATACCCGGTTGGCGGTGAGCGACGGCGTGCGTCTGCGTGAACTGGCCCAGCAACAGCAACTGACGGTGAACACCTTCGCGCAAGCCGCATGGGCATTGACCCTGCGTCGCCTCAGTGGCGACCGCGACGTGGTATTTGGCGTGACAGTGGCGGGGCGTCCGGTGGAAATGCCGCAGATGCAACGCACCGTCGGCCTGTTCATCAACACCATCGCGTTGCGCATCGGCATGCCGGGGCTTGAACAGCGTTGCAGCGTCCGCCAGTGGCTGAGCGGGTTGCTGGAAAGCAACATGGAACTGCGCGAGTACGAATACCTGCCGCTGGTGAGCATTCAGGAAAACAGCGAGCTGCCCAAGGGCCTGCCGCTGTTCGACAGCCTGTTCGTGTTCGAAAACGCGCCAGTGGAAGTCTCGGTGCTGGACCGCGCACAAAGCCTCAATGCCACCTCCGATTCCGGCCGCACCCACACCAACTATCCGCTGACGGCGGTGTGTTACCCCGGCGATGACCTGGGGCTGCACCTGTCCTACGACCAGCGCTATTTCGACGAAACCACCGTGCAAAGCATGCTCGGCGAATTCAAGCGCCTGCTGCTGGCGCTGGTCGATGGCTTCCACGGCGACATGGCCGAACTGCCGCTGCTCGACGAGCAGGAGCGTGACTTCCTGATCGAGGGCTGCAACCGCAGTGCGCGGGAATATCCGTTGCAGCAGAGCTACGTCGAGCTGTTCGAAGCGCAGGTCAAGGCTCATCCGCAGCGCATCGCCGTGAGTTGTCTGGAGCAGCATTGGGACTACGCGCAACTCAACGGTGTCGCCAACCGGCTCGGCCACGGGCTGATCGAGGCGGGCGTCGGCCTTGACCAGCCGGTGGCGTTGCTGGCCGAGCGCGGGCCGCAGCTGCTGGGCATGATCATCGGCAGTTTCAAGGCCGGTGCCGGTTATCTGCCGCTGGACCCTGCGTTGCCCAATTCACGCCTCAGTGGCGTGATCGTGCAGAGCCGCACGCCGGTGCTGGTGTGCAGCGCCGAATGTCAGGCTCAGGCCGAGGCATTGCTGGCATTGATCGAACCTGCCGAGCGGCCGCAGCTGCTGGCCTGGGAACAGGTTCAGCAGGGCGGCTTCGGCGAGCATGATCCGGGTCGCTACAGTGCGGGGGACAACCTGGCTTATGTGATCTTCACGTCCGGTTCCACCGGACAGCCGAAAGGCGTGATGGTCGAACAGCGCGGCATGCTCAATAACCAGTTGAGCAAGGTGCCGTATCTGGAACTGAGCGAGCGTGACGTGATCGCCCAGACCGCGTCGCAAAGCTTCGACATTTCCGTCTGGCAGTTCCTCGCCGCACCGTTGTTCGGCGCGCGGGTGGATATCGTGCCCAATGACATCGCTCGCGATCCTTGCGCGTTGTTGGCCCATGTTCAGCGCCAGGGCATCAGCGTGCTGGAGAGCGTGCCATCGCTGATTACCGGGTTGCTGGCCGAAGACAACGCATGTCTCGACAGCCTGCGCTGGCTGCTGCCGACCGGCGAAGCCATGCCGCCGGAACTGGCGAGCCAGTGGTTGCACCGTTACCCGCAGATCGGGCTGGTGAATGCCTATGGCCCGGCAGAATGTTCGGACGACGTGGCGTTCTTTCGAGTGGATACAGCGTCCACGCGCAGCACTTATCTGCCGATCGGTACGCCCACCGACAACAACCGTTTATATCTGCTGGACGAAGCGCTGGAGCTGGTGCCGCTGGGCGCTGTGGGCGAATTGTGCGTGGCCGGCACCGGGGTCGGTCGCGGTTACGTCGGCGACCCACGCCGCACCGTGCCGGTGTTCGTGCCCAACCCGTACGGCGCGCCGGGCGAGCGCCTGTATCGCACCGGCGACCTGGCGCGGCGACGTGCCGACGGCGTGCTGGAATACGTCGGCCGGGTCGACTTCCAGGTGAAGATCCGCGGCTACCGCATTGAACTGGGCGAGATCGAAGCGCGTCTGCAAGCGCACCCGGCGGTGTCCGAAACCGTGGTCATCGCGCTGGACGGCCAGCTCGTGGCATATCTGGTCTGTAGGAGCCAGCGGGCGGCGATCCGTCTTGCTGGCGAAGAGGGCACTACATCCGTAGCAGTTGTGTCGCCCGAAAATCAGTCATCGCGACCAAGGTCGCTCCTACAGGATCAGCTCAGAACCTATCTGAAACAGTCGCTCCCGGACTACATGGTCCCCACCCACCTCGTGCTGCTCGACAGCATGCCGCTGACCCCCAACGGCAAGCTGGATCGCAAGGCGCTGCCGAAACCGGACACCAGCCAGTTGCAGCAAGACTACGTCGCGCCGCAGACCGAACTGGAACAGCAACTGGCCGGTATCTGGGCCGACGTGCTGAAAGTCGAACGGGTCGGCATCACCGACAACTTCTTCGAACTGGGCGGGCATTCGTTGCTCGCCACCCAGGTGGTCAATCGTGCCCAGCAATTGCTGCAACGCACGGTGCCGCTGCGGGCGATGTTCGAATTCAACACGGTTCAGGGGTTGGCCGCCCACCTGCACAGCCTCGGCGGGCAACAGGTCGACGAGCAGAAATTCGACCGGCTTGAAGACTTGATGGCGGAACTGGAAGGGCTGTAGGCGCCTCCGGTCGGCGCGGGGGCGATGCGGATAAAAAAGCCGTTTCAAGGTGTAAATCCGCAGCGCCCTGACGCGTTTGCATTGAAGGAACACATGTCTGACTCGCGCACCGGAAACGGTCGGCTCAGGCCACATTCAGCGTATCGAGGGTTGCACAGATGTCAGTCGCTACCAGGTTTGACGAGGATCAGCTGGCCAGGATCGTACCGGCGCCGGTGGAGACGCTTTACCAGTTCGACGAATCGCCATTGCTGGCCCGGCAAAGTCGCCAGGAATCCAATGCGCGCAGTTACCCGCGGCGCATTCCGCTGGCGCTCAAGCGCGCGCGGGGCATTCATGTCGAAGATGTCGAAGGTCGGCGTTTCATCGATTGCCTGGCCGGCGCCGGCACGCTGGCGCTGGGGCACAACCATCCGGTGGTGATCGACGCGATCCGTCAGGTCATCAGTGATGAATTGCCGTTGCACACCCTGGACCTGACCACGCCGGTCAAGGACCAGTTCGTGCAGGACCTGTTCGGTCTGCTTCCCCAGGCCCTGGCCCGGCAAGCGAAGATCCAGTTCTGCGGCCCGACCGGCACCGACGCGGTGGAAGCGGCACTCAAGCTGGTGCGTACCGCCACGGGTCGCAGTACGATCCTGTCGTTCCAGGGCGGCTATCACGGCATGAGCCAGGGCGCGCTGAGCCTGATGGGCAGTCTGGGGCCGAAAAAGGCGATGGGCGCGTTACTCAGCAGCGGCGTGCAGTTCCTGCCGTACCCTTATGACTATCGCTGCCCGTTCGGGCTGGGCGGCGAGCAGGGCATCAAGGCCAATCTGCATTACCTGGAAAACCTGCTCAGTGATCCCGAAGCGGGCGTCGAGCTACCGGCGGCGGTGATCGTCGAAGTGGTGCAGGGCGAGGGCGGGGTTATTCCGGCCGACCTGGACTGGCTGCGCGGCGTGCGGCGGATTACCGAGCAGGCCGGCGTAGCGCTGATCGTCGACGAAATCCAGAGCGGCTTTGCCCGCACCGGCCGGATGTTCGCCTTCGAACACGCCGGCATCGTGCCGGATGTGGTGGTGTTGTCCAAGGCCATCGGCGGCAGCCTGCCGCTGGCGGTGGTGGTCTATCGCGACTGGCTCGACACCTGGCAGCCCGGCGCCCACGCCGGCACCTTCCGCGGCAACCAGATGGCGATGGCGGCCGGGTCGGCGGTGATGCGTTACCTGATCGATCATGACCTCTGCGCCCACGCCACCGCCATGGGCGCCCGGCTGGTGGCGCACCTGCGTCAGTTGCAACGGGATTACCCGCAACTGGGCGACATTCGCGGGCGCGGTCTGATGCTCGGCGTCGAACTGGTCAACCCCGGCGGCCCGCTGGACGCCCTGGGCCATTCACCGGTCTTCCCGCGTCTGGCGCCGCTGTTGCAACGCGAATGCCTCAAGCGTGGGCTGATCCTGGAGCTGGGCGGGCGCCACGGCAGCGTAGTGCGCTTCCTGCCGCCGCTGATCATCACCGCCGAACAGATCGACGAAGTGGCGGAAATCTTCGGCCGGGCGCTGAAAGCCGCCGTTAACCAGGCTTAATTTTTTCACGTAGCGATACGTTCAATCCCTATAGCCGCTGCGAATCGGCGCAGCCGCACGATCAACCACGGAGAGCAGCAATGACTTCAGTATTCGACCGGGACGACATCGTCTTTCAAGTCGTGGTCAACCACGAAGAACAGTATTCGATCTGGCCCGACTACAAAGCCATCCCCAACGGCTGGCGCACTGTGGGCAAGAGTGGCTTCAAGAAAGAGTGCCTGGCGTACATCGAGGAAGTCTGGACGGATATGCGACCGTTGAGCCTGCGGCAGAAGATGGAAGCGCAGGCTGTCTGATAGCTTTGTGGCAGCGGCCCTTGTGGGGGCGGACCGGGAGGCGCTCCGCTTGTCCGCGTAGACTTTTTTCCAGCCGATGCATCGGCTGGATGTAGGTCTTCGCGGACAAACGGAGCGCCGCTCAGTCCGCCCACTCCCTACTTCAGCGCTTGAATAATCTGCCCAATATCCCCTTCCAGTTCCGCCACCGGATCAGCCCCATCTACCCCCAACACCAGCAATTGACTGCCCGCCGCTTCGATGGCTGCCTTGACCGGCTCCGGCGGTTGGCGGTGGTCCAGAACGATGGCGACGTCGTTGTCCTTCAACGTAGCGCTCAGTTTCGTCACGGCCTCAGGCGTCCACTGCTCGTCGGTCAACGGCTGGGTGTCGATCAGCTCAAGATTCAGCCCCCCGATCAAATAGCCGAAACGGTCCGACAAGCTCACCACACCGAGGTTGTCGGCACTGGCCAGGCTCGCTTCGCTGGCAGCGCTGAGCTTGAGCAGTTGTTGCTTGAGAGCGGCCAGGTTGGCCTCGATCTTCGGTTTGGCCGTGGGCGCCAGACGCACCAGATCGGCAGCGATCACGTCGGCCATGCGGCCCATGTTGTTGCTGGCCAGCCACGGTTGACTGTTCAACCCGTCGATACCTTGACCCGGCTGCACGGCGATGCCCGGCAGGCTGCCGTCTACCGGGCGCGCAGCGTCGATCTCGACGATGCGGATATTGCTGCGCCGGGCGGTGGGGTACAGCGGATCATCCGGCCACAACGAGCGCAGCCCGATCACCGCATCGGCCTTGACCGACAGACCGCGCAGCGCATCGGCACCGCGCCCGGTGAAGTACGCCGTCTGGCGCGAGCCGGGCAGGTTGGCGGCTGCGGCGCGTTCCAGTACCACGCCGCTGTCTTTGAGCAGCATCTGCCCCAGGCCATAGGTGATCGGCAGGCTGGCGAGGATGCGAACCGGCTCGGCGGTGGCGCTTGCAGGCTCGGCGGCCTGCAGGCTGTGGCTCAGGGCACCGGTCAACGCCAGTGCCAGTGTCAGTGTGCGTAAAGTCAGCATTAGCCGATATTCCCTTTGAGGCTGGGCAGGGTGCCGCGGGCGATGGCGGCCAGGGCGAAGCCGATGCCGGCGACCAGAATGATCGCCGCGCCGGACGGTATCGGCAGGTCGAAGACGATGGGCAGCAGAATGCCGCACAAGGTGCTGACCGTGGCCAGCGCCACCGAAACCCAGAAAAAGCCCTTGAGTGACTGGCTCAGCAAGCGGGCCGCCGCTGCCGGAATCACCAGCAGGGCGCCTACCAGGATCGCGCCAATCACTTTCACGGCCGCCACGGTGATCAGCGTCACCAGAATCACGAACAGGTAATCCAGCGCCTTTACCGCGACGCCGCGCACCGCGGCCAGTTGCGGATTGAAGCTGGCGAGCATGATGCGGTTGTACAGCGGCAGGGCCAGGCCCATGACCAGTGAGCCGACCACCAGCAGCACCAGCAGGTCGTTGCCGTTGACCGTCAGTACCGAGCCGAACAGCACGTTCTCCAGAATATGCACGTTGATCTTGCCGGCCAGCACCAGCAACAGGCTTGCGCCCAGCGCCAGCGACACCGAGAGGAACACGCCGATCAGCGTATCCGGTGCCAGGCCCGTGCGGTTGCGCAGGTAATTGAGCACGATGCCGAACAGCAGGCAGTAACCGAACAGGCTGCCGTAAGGCCCGGTGTAGGGTTCGCCGAGCAGAATGCCGATGGCGACGCCGGTCAGCGCCGCATGGCCCACCGCTTCGGAGAAGAACGCAAAGCGCTTGACCACCACCAGCGTGCCCAGGCCGCCGAGCACCGGGCCGATCAACAGGCCAGCCAGCAGCGCATTGACCACGAAGCCATAGGCCAGCGCTTCAGGCAGGTAGCCCGACGACGCCAGGCCCTGGATGAACAGGCGAAAGCTTTCATAATCCATCAGGTAGCGCTCCCGGAGTCGACGTCCGCAGCGCGCGGATGGGCGGAAAACAAGCTCAGCAGGCGTTCGGGCGTCAGCGCCGTGGCCGCCGGTTCATCGAACAGCACGCGACGGCTCAGGCCGGTAACGTGGTCGGCCAGGCGCTTGACCGCTTCCAGATCGTGCTCGATCCACAACACGGTAATGCCGGCCTGACGCCAGGCGAACAGCAGGCGCTCGAACACCTGGATACCGGCTTCGTCCAGCGCCGACATCGGCTCGTCGAGCACCAGCAGTTGCGGAGCAGGAATCAGCCCTTGCGCCAATAACACGCGCTGACGTTCGCCACCGGACAACGCGCCCATGCGCCGCTTGCGCTTGTCCTGCATGCCGACCCGCTCCAGCGCGTCGCCGATGGCGCCCGCGTAGTGACGAGACAAACCCAGAAAGGCCGGGCGACGCTGACACATGGCGGCCATGAAATCGTCAACCGTCATCGGCAGGCCGCGATCGAATTCCAGGGCCTGGGGCACGTAGCCGATCACGCCGGGGGCGCCGGCCCATTCCAGGGTCAGTTGCCCTTGATGCGGCATCTGACCCAGCAGTGTCTTGATCAGCGAACTCTTGCCGCCGCCGTTGGGGCCGACCAGCGCATGCACGGTGCCGGGCCGCACCTTGAAGGTAACGTGGTCGAGAATCGCGGTGCGGCCCAGGGTGAGGCTGACGTCGGCAAAATCGACGCCCGGGCCTTGGCCGGCAATGGCAATGTGTTGCGCCACGGTCATGCGCCTGCCTCCTGAATGGCGCGCACCACGGTGTCGAGGTTGCCGGCCATTTCCTTCTCGTATTTTTCGGCGCTGTATTCGCCGTAGGAAATGTGCGACAGCGGGTACAGCTTGACGCCGGATTCACGCTGGATGGTTTCGACGTAGGTGGACGGGAAGTCCATTTCCGAGAAAATCACTTTTACGTCCAGCTCACGCAGCTGGTCGATGGTCTTTTTCAGCTGGCTCGGGCTCGGCTCGATACCGTGGGCCGGTTCCACCACGGCCGTGACTTCCAGGCCGAATTCACGCAGCAGGTAGTCATAGGCGGCGTGCACCGTGGCGACCCGCAGGTCGGCATTCGGTGCCTTGGTCAGCTTGGCCAGCGCGTCGGCGCGCATCTGCCGCAGGCGTTTGCCGTAGGCGCGGGCGTTGGCGGTGTAAGTCTTGGCGTTGTCCGGGTCCAGCTTGCCCAGTTCCCGGGCGATGTTGTTGACCTGGGCAATGGAGGCGCTGATCGACAGGAAGGTGTGCGGGTTGACCACCTTGCCGGCGCCACGGGCCGCGATGCCGGTGGCGGCCAGCAGCGGCACGTCGGCGTTGGCTTCGATGGTCTTGATGTTCGGGGTTTCGCTGGCTTCGATCATGCGGTCGGCGAAGTCGTCATGGCCCACGCCGTTGAGCACCACCACGTCCAGCGAACCGATGCGCTTGATGTCTTCGGCACGCGGCTCATAGGCGTGCGGGTTGAAACCAGCCGGAATCAGCGGCACCACTTCGGCCTTGTCGCCGACGATATTGCTCACGTAGCTGTAATACGGGTGCAGGGTGATGCCGATGCGCAGGCGCTTGGCCGGGTCGGCCATGAGCTGTGGGCTGAGCAGCGCTGCGAACAGGCCGGCCAGCACGACGCGCAGCAGTGGACGGCGTTTCAACGAAATGGGCATGAACAGGCTCTTTCAGGTTGAGGCGTGAATGGGGGCATCAAAATCAGTGGCGATGCTGGCGAGTCACGCCGGCGTCGAATTGCGCGACAACCTGCTGCCAGCCGGCGCCGATCAATGCCGTGTCACTCAGGTCGGAGGCGGGCGCAGCGCTGGCCTTGCGGTTGATCCAGATGTCGGGAACGCTGTCGTTGGTGGCGCCACGGCGCATCAGGAACGAGCCGGCCACTTCGGGCGACTGGCTGATGCCCACGTAGGAGGCGCCGATCATCTGCCAGGCATGACCGCCGCGGCTCACCGAACTGGCGTCCTGGGCGAACGGCGCAAAGCCTTCCTCGGCCAGTTGTTCCGGGGTCACCGGCGTGGTCTGTTCCTGGGCCAGCAGGCGCACTTCATCCAGGGTCACCCGCAGGTCGGCGTAGATGCCTTGCTCGGCGGCGGTCAGGTCGCGCCGGGCGTCCAGCTGATGGCTGGGCAGGCTCGCTGCATCGTCCTGTTCGCCATGCAGGCCGACGATACCGGCGGCGACCGCCAGAATCGTCAGGCACAGCAGCAACACGTAGAGGGTTTCATGGCCGGCGCCGGCAGGGCGAACGATCTGGCGGGTCGGGGTACGGGCCTCAGAAGCACTCATGGTGCCTGGATATCCGCTTGGTCGATTTCCACTACGTGGCCGGGGCCTGCGTCGAACAGCACGTAGAACTCCGAGGCCGGACGCTTGAAGGTCACGGTGGAGTCCGCTCCCATTTTGCCGGGCACCAGAATGGTCTCGTCGTAGCCGATCACGTCCAGGGTCACACCGGGCGCGCCGCTGCCATCGGAGAAACCCCCGGTGCAGCGGATCTGTTCGTTGTCGATCTGTTTGCACTCGCACATCGGGTTGTGAGCCAGCGCGTTGCCGCTCAGGCCCAGGCCCAGCAGGCAGGCAGCACCGGCGCTCAGCCAGCGCAGGGGGAAACGGACAGTCATGGTTTGCCTCCTTGTTTCTTGAGCCATGCAACGGTGGCCGGCGAGGCCTGTCGCAGGGGGATGGAAGTCTGGTGCACGGAGCCGTCCCAGCCTTCCATGGTGATCCACAGGTCAAGGTCGGGATTGGTGTCTTCGGGAATCTGCATGAAAGCGCTCATCCGGTAGCCGCCGCCGAAGAAAATCACCCCGGCGGTACGCAGGCTGCGCGGCTTGCCAATGCGCAGGTAAGTGGCCTTGACCCGGTCGATGCACTCGGTGCAAAGCGAAGCATTGAAACTTTTCGTGTAGCCGGACGGGCCAGCGCGCTGTGGTGCTTCATTGCGTTCCTCGGCCATGCGCATGCTCCACGGGCCGACCTGAATGGTGCCCACTTCGCGCTGGCCCAGACCTTCGTCGCCGCGATCCAGGGCGACATCGGAAAAGTATTTGGGCATGAACCCCAGCGGGATCAGCAACAGCAGCACGTTGATATGGAAACGCCATTTGTGCCACAGACGGCTCAAGGACGAAGCGGGTTGGGCGACGGCGGCCTTGCTCACAGGTTGTTCTCCGGGGTGCGGGTCGCCAGCGGCGGCCGGGAGGTTTGCGGGGCGTCCGGCTGACGGGTGCGGCTGTCGCGCTTGAAGGCGTTCAAGGTTGCCAGCGCGGTGCGCTTGCTCCAGACCAGCAGGCCGCTGAGCACCATCATGCTCAGCAGCAGGCCGAAGAACGCCCAGATCAGCTTGATCCAGATCCCGCCGAAGTCCCCGGTGTGCAGCGGGCGCATCGACTCGGTGACGAACTCCAGCTTGTTGCGGTCCGACAGCAGGTGCGACGACACCAGCTCACCACTGTACGGGTTGATTTCGGCGGTCTGGTACATCAACGGATACCAGCTGCGGCCCCCGACCTGCATGTTGCTGTAGGCGTTGAACGGCGGGGTGATGAAGCTGGCGTCCAGGCCCGGAATGCGCTGGCGGGCTACTTCCACGGCCTTGTCCAGGCTGATGGTCGGCGCGGGGCTGCCGTCGGCGGTTACCGGCACGGCGGCATGGGGGATGATGGCCGAGGCTGCCGAGCGGCTGGAAATACTGATCTGGTTGTCGCCCAGGATCGCCTGGATCAGGAACCAGGTGCCGGTGATGGAAATCACCGCGATGAACCAGATCGACCACACGCCGGTGAGGCGATGCACATCGCCCCACAAAATCCGGCGGCCCTGGTTGAAACGGACCGGCTTGAAGAAGCCCTTCCAGAATTTCTTGTACACCACCAGCCCGGTGACCAGGGATGCCAGCAGCGGCAGGCCGAGGAACGACACCAGGTACCAGCCCCACGAATAGCCATTGGTGAACGGCACCAGCCACCAGCCGTGCAGGGCGCGGGTGAAGCGGCGGAAGTCGAACGACGGCGTGACACCCTGGATCGCCCCAGTGTACGGGTTGACGTAGGCGGGTACCGAACGCCCGTCGGGGTAAGTGACGAAAGCGCTCACCGCAAAATAGTCACCGTCGGGTTGCATCAGGGTGCCGACGATCAGGTCCGGCTCGTTGCGTTTGATCGTCGCCCGGATCTCTTCGAAGCTCATGCGCTGCGCGTCGTCGGAAGGCTTGTTGTCGCGCATTTCCGGATTGGCCAGCCACATGATTTCCTTGCTCACCACCGCCAGCATGCCGGTGACGCACACGATCAGGACAAAAAACCAGATCGGCAGGGCAAGCCAGCTGTGAACCAGAAACCAGATTTTTGAACGGGACTTTTTGGACATGGGTAAACGGTCTCGACTCGCGTGGCGGAGCGGCTGTTGTACTGCTGAAAAATAGGGTCCGGACGCTCGGATGGCTGATCGCCAGTTTCCGAAGCGGTATAGCCTAACCGATGCTTCTACCTAAAGACGAATGAGAACGAAACACTCGCACGAATATTTTGCATTTAGCGCCGGGAAAATGTTTCAGAATGTGTTTTCGGGTGCGGTCGGGAAGACCGGTCCTTAATTTTCCCGCAACGGCCCTCGTTCTCTCAGGACGTCGGTGTTGCGTCAGGCCGTTGGGGTTCGGGCGCCGTTGCCAAGGGAGAGACATCATGAGTCATGCGTTGAGTGTGGAGATCCGGCCTTTGCTGGCAGGAGCGGGCAGCTTGCCCATGCTGGTGCAGGCGCCCGAGCCAGGTCTGGACTTGATGGAGGCGCTGGGCGAATTAAAGCCGCTGGTCGCCGAACACCTGTATCGCAGCGGCGGCATTCTGTTTCGCGGCTTCGAAGTAGGCGGTGCCGAGGCGTTTCGCGAGTTCGCTGCGGGGTTCGGCGATCCGCTGCTCAACTACGAATTCGGCTCGACCCCGCGCAGCAACGTCACCAAGGGCGTGTACACCTCTACCGAATACCCGGCGCACCAGAGCATTCCGCTGCACAACGAGCAGGCCTACACCCTGGAATGGCCGATGAAAATCTGGTTCTACAGCATGATCGCCGCGCAGACCGGCGGCGAAACACCGATCGCCGACAGCCGCGAGATCTACAAGCGCGTCCCGGCGCGGATTCGTGAGCGCTTCATCGACAAGAAACTGATGTACGTGCGCAATTACGGCAACGGCCTGGATGTGGACTGGAGCCAGGTGTTCAATACCGAGGACGAGCGCGTGGTCGAAGCCTATTGCCGCGCCCATGCCATCGAATGCGAGTGGAAGGACGACGGCGAGTTGCGCACCCGGCAGATCTGCCAGGCCGTGGCACGCCATCCGGTGACTCAGGACCACGTCTGGTTCAACCAGGCGCATCTGTTCCATATTTCCAATCTGCAACCGGAAGTGCGCGAGACCCTGCTGGACGTGGTGGACGAGGAAGACCTGCCGCGCAACGTCTATTACGGCGACGGCTCGCCCATCGAAGAAACCCTGCTGGATGAAATTCGCGGCGTGCTCGACGACTGCACCGTCAGCTTCCCCTGGCTGGAAAACGACGTGCTGATGCTCGACAACATGCTCACGGCCCATTCTCGCTCGCCGTTTACCGGTCAACGCAAGGTTGTCGTGGCCATGGCCCAGGGGCATTCGGAGAAAGCTTGACCGTTACCTGTGGGAGCGGACCCGTGGGAGCGGAGCGCCGCCCGGTCCGCTCCCACGGATCCTGCGTATCCTTGCTAAATATTTCACGCCCAATTCGTTCTTGTTGATACGACCCAGCCTCATGGTCAGGCTCATCAGCAAGGACCCCCGCATGAATCCCGAACACGCCCAGAAACTCGCTCGCCGTTTCGTCGAGTTGCCCCTTGAGAAACGTCGCCTGTTCCTCGACGGTATGCGCCGGGAGGACATCGATTTTGCCCTGCTGCCGATCCCATCCTGCGACGGCTTGGCCGAGCGTGACGGTCTTTCCTACGCCCAATTGCGCATGTGGTTCCTCTGGCAGCTGGACCCGCAGAGCGCCGCCTACAACCTGCCGATGTCGGTGTGCCTCAACGGCCGGCTGGACCTGCCGCTGCTGGAGCAAGCCTTCAGCGCCCTGGTCGCTCGTCATGAAAGCCTGCGCACCACCTTCGGCCAGGATGGCGACCGGGTGTTTCAGCGGGTAGCCGAGGCGGCACCGGTCAGCATCGCGCTCACCGACTTGAGCGCGTTGCCCGACGCCCAGCGCTGGACCCAGGCGCGGCAGGCGATGGCCGAGCAGTCCGGGCAATCCTTCGATTTGCAACAAGGCCCGCTGTTCACCCTGCGGGTGTTGCGCGTCGCCGAACACGAGCACCTGCTGTTGCTCAACCTGCACCATATGATCACCGACGGCTGGTCGATGAATGTGCTGATCGACGAATGGCTGCGCGGCTATGACGCGCTGGTCGCCGGACAGCCGCTGCCGTTTCCTGCCCTGGCGGTGCACTATCGCGATTACGCCGTATGGCAGCGCAGTTGGCTCGAAGCCGGGGAACAGCAACGCCAGCTGGATTACTGGCGTGGGCACCTGGGCGATGACCACCCGGTGCTGGAGCTGCCCACCGACAGGCCGCGCCCGGCGTTGCCCAGCCATGACGGCGCACGCCTGGAAATCGCCCTCGAACCCGAACTGCTGCGTAGCCTGAAATCCCTCGCCCAGCAACAAGGCGTGACCCTGTTCGTGGTGTTACTGGCGTCCTTCAAATGCCTGCTGCATCGCTACAGCGGTCAGAGCGACATCCGCGTCGGCGGGCTGATCGCCAACCGCACCCGCAGTGAAACCGAAGGCCTGGTCGGCTGCTTCATCAACACCCAGGTGCTGCGCAGCCAGGTGACGGCCCGCACCCGCTTCGTCGAAGTGATGCAGGCGGTCCGCGAAGCTTCGACCGGCGCCCAGGCCCATCAGGAATTGCCGTTCGATGCGGTAATCGACGCGCTGCAACCCGAGCGCAGTCAGAGCCACAACCCGCTGTTTCAAGTGATGTTCAATCACCAGCCGGTGGTGGCCGATCTGGTGGACAAACAACTGGCGTGCGGCCTGCGGGTCGCCAACCTGCCGGCCGAGCAACTGGCGCTGGCCGGACGGTCCCACGCGGCGGCCAGCGACCTGATGCTGGCCACCAGCGGCGAAGGCGAACAGCTGCACGCCGCCTTTACCTACGCCACCGATCTGTTCGACGAAACCACCATCGCGCGGCTGGCCGCGCACTGGCGCAACCTGCTGGCCTCGGTGTGTGCCGATCCGCACCAGGCGGTGGGTGATCTGTCACTGCTGGGCGCCGAGGAGCGCCGGCAATTGCTCGATATGGACGCCGCCGACAAAGCCAGCCAGTCGACACCGGCGCATCGCTTGTTCGAAGCCCAGGCTGCGCGCACGCCGGATGCGCCGGCGCTGATCCTCGCGGCAGAAACCGAGTCGCCCAGCCTGAGCTACAACGAGCTGAACCTGCGCAGCAATCGGCTTGCCCATCGCTTGCGCGCCGAGGGCGTGGGCCCGGACGTGCTGGTCGGCGTGGCGCTGCGTCGTTCGCTGGACATGGCAGTGGCGCTGCTTGCCGTGCTCAAGGCGGGCGGCGCCTACGTGCCGTTGGACCTGAACATGCCCGCGTCGCGCCTGCAGCATGTGCTGGACGACAGCGGCGTGAAAAGCCTGCTGACCCACAGCCGCTACCTGCCGACGCTGCCCGCAGCGGACGGCGTGCAGCGTTTGTGCATCGATCAGCCCACCGATGACCACGTTGAAAGCGATCCGGACGTGGCGCTCGATCCGGCCAACCTGGCCTACGTCATCTATACCTCCGGCTCCACCGGACGGCCCAAAGGTGTGGCGATCAGTCATGGCGCCCTGGCCGAATTCGTCGAGCTGGGCGCGCGTTACAGCGACCTGCGCGATGGCGACCGAGTGTTGCAGTTCGCTACGCAAGGCTTCGACGGTTTCGTCGAGCAGTTCTACCCACCGCTGTGTCGCGGTGCCTGCGTGGTGATGCGCGATGACCGGCTATGGGACAGCGCGACCTTCCATCAGGCCGTGATCGGGCACGGCATTACCCTGGCGGATCTGCCGGCGGCCTATTGGCTGACGCTGGTTCAGGACTTCGCCGCCCGACCGCCCGAACATTTCGGCGTGTTGCGGCAGATCCACGTTGGCGGCGAAGCCATGGCGGTGGATGGCCTGCGCCTGTGGCACGCCGCGGGCCTGAGCCATGTGCGCTTGCTCAACACCTACGGCCCGACCGAAGCGACGGTGGTGGCCAGCGTTCATGATTGCACCGGCTTGTTGCCGCAGGCTGTGTCCTGGCGCGGCTTGCCCATCGGCCGGGCTTTGGCGGGGCGTCGCCTGTACGTGCTCGACGATCAACTGGAGCCGCTGCCGCAAGGCGCGCTGGGCGAGCTGTACATCGGCGGGCCGGGCCTGGCGCGCGGGTATCACGCCCAGCCGGGTCTGAGCGCCGAACGCTTCATCGCCGACCCGTTCGTGGCCGGCGAGCGCCTCTACCGCACCGGCGACCGCGTGCGCATGGCCGCCGACGGCGCGCTGGAATACGTCGGTCGGGTTGATCATCAGGTGAAAATCCGCGGCTTCCGCATCGAACTGGGCGAAATCGAAGCCCGCCTGAAAAACCACCCCGACGTGCGCGACGCAGCGGTGCTGGCACTAGACGGCCAACTGGCGGCGTACATCATCTGTGGGAGCGGACCGGGCGGCGCTCCGCTTGGTCGCGAAGAGGCCGTTACATCCGCAGCATCTTCTGGAGCGCCGCCCGGTCCGCTCGCACAGGTGCAATGGCGTGAAAAAATCAAAACCCATCTGAGAACCACACTCCCGGACTACATGGTCCCCAGCCACTTGATCCTGCTGGACACGCTGCCCCTGACGCCCAGCGGCAAGCTGGACCGCAAGTCCCTGCCAGTTCCGGACCTGACGCAACTGCAAGCCATTTACCGCGCCCCGCAAAGCACAGCGCAAATCCAGCTGGCGGCGATCTGGACGGAAGTGCTGCACATCCCCCAGGCCGGGCTCGATGATCATTTCTTCGAACTGGGCGGTCATTCGCTGCTGGCCGCGCAGGTGATCGCCCGCCTCAAGACCCGACTGGGCGTCAGCCTGCCGCTGCGGCTGGTCTTCGAAAAACCGACGCTGGGGGAACTTGCCGCCGAAGTGGCGCTGCTGATGGACAACACCACCGACGACTGGGACGACATGGACCAGTACATGGATTCACTGGAGGAATTTGGCGCATGATCGGGACCACCGCTGCACGCATCGCGAAACGTTTTGTCGGCCTGCCTCTGGAACAACGTCGCCAGTTCCTCGAACGGCTGCGTCAGGACGGCAAGGATTTCAGCCTGTTGCCGGTGCCGGTCAGCCGCCATGACGTCACGGCGATTCCGCTGTCCTTCGCCCAGCAACGCCTGCTGTTTCTCTGGCAGCTGGACCCGACCAGCGACGCCTACAAGATGACCGCCGGCCTGCGGCTGCGTGGCGAGCTGAACGAGAGCGCCTTGCGCCATTCGTTCGATCACCTGATCCAGCGCCATGAAGTGCTGCGCACGGTATTCCAGACCGAAGGCGAACAGGCACTGCAAGTCGTGCTGCACGACCAGTCCATTGCCCTGGAAACCATTGATCTGTCGGGCCTGTCCGCCGAGCGGCGGGAAACCGAACTGGCGGCGCGGGTCGCGCAAGCCACCGCGCAACCGTTCGACCTGCGCCAAGGTCCGCTATTGCGAGCGCATCTGTTCCGCCTCGCTGGCGACGAGCACGTGCTGGTGGTGTGCATGCACCATATCGTTTCCGATGGCTGGTCCATGGACGTGATGATTCAGGAATTCGTCCAGTGCTATCACGCGTTCGGCGAAGGTCGTGAGCCACAGCTTGCTGAACTGCCGCTGCAATACGCCGACTATGCGATCTGGCAACGGGCCTGGCTGGAAGCCGGGGAGGGCGAGCGGCAACTGGATTACTGGCGGCAGCAACTGGGCGACGAACAGCCGCTCCTGGACGCGGCGCGAGACTTCCCGCGCCCGCTCAGCCAGAGCTATCAGGGCGAACACCTGCGCTTCGATTTCGGCGCCGACCTGTCCGCGCGGCTCAATGCTTTCGGCCGCGCCCAAGGCATGAGCCTGTTCATGCTGGTGCTGGCCGGGTTCTCGCTGTTCCTGTCGCGCAAGGCCGGACAGCGCGATATCCGCATCGGCGTGCCCAATGCCAACCGCGGGCGGGCCGAGACCGAAGGCTTGATCGGGTTTTTCATCAACACCCAGGTGCTGCGTTGCCAGGTGGATGAACGTGGCAGCTATCTCGACTTGCTGGCGCGGATTCGTGAAGCGTCGTTTGGTGCCCAGGCTCATCAGGACGTGCCGTTCGAGCAACTGGTGGACCTGCTCGCGCCGGAACGCAGCCTGGGTCACAACCCGCTGTTCCAGGCCAAGTTCAACCAGAACGTGGTGCTCAAGTCGAAGCTGGCGCTCGAACTGCCGGGGCTGGCGGTCAGCGAATACGATTTCCACCAGCACGGCGCGCATTTCGACCTGGCGCTGGACATTACCGATGACGGCACGCTGATCCATGGCGACCTGAGTTTTGCCAGCGATCTGTATCGCCGCTCGACCATCGAGACCTTCGTGCCGCAACTGTTGGAACTGTTCAGCACTTTGCTGGACGCGCCCCAGGCGCCGCTGTTCAGCCTCGGCGCATTGACGCCTGACGCTTCGCCGGCGAAACGCGAGCCCGCGCCGCAGGTCCTGCAGCAGTGGGAGGAACAGGTTGCTCGCCGGCCGCACGCGCTGGCGGCCCGATGTTTCGACCGGACGCTGAGCTTCAACGAACTGGATCAGGCTGCCAATCGCCTGGCTCATCACCTGATCACCCTGAGCATCCAACCGGCCCGGCCGGTGGCGGTGCTGCTGGAGCGCTCGCTGGACTGGTTGACCGCCGTGCTGGCGATTTTCAAGGCCGGTGCGGTGTACATGCCGCTGGACGTGAAAGCGCCGGACGCCCGTCTGCAACAGATGCTCGACAATGCGAACGCCGGGGTCCTGCTGGGTGCTGAAGGGGATTCACGCCTGACGACGCTTTCGCTCGGCAATTGTCGCGGCCTCGGCTTTCACGCGTCCACCTGGCAAGAGCAACCGGCCACCAGCCCCGGCATTGCGTTGCCGGCTGGTGCGCCCGCCTATGTGATCCACACTTCCGGTTCCACCGGTCAGCCCAAGGGCGTGCTGGTCAGCCATGGTGCATTGGCCAGCTACGTGCGCGGCCTGCTGGAACGTCTTGAGCTTGCACCCGAGGCGAGCATGGCGCTGGCTTCCACCATCGCGGCCGACCTGGGTCATACCATGCTGTTCGGTGCCCTGTGTTCCGGGCGCACGCTGCATGTGATGCCGGAAACCCTGGGCTTCGACCCTGACGGTTTCGCCGGTTACATGGCCGAGCATCAGGTCGGCGTGCTGAAGATCGTGCCCGGCCATCTGGCGGCGCTGTTGCAAGCGACTCGCGCTGCGGACGTGCTGCCGCAACAGATGCTGATCGTCGGCGGTGAAGCCTGCTCGCCGACGCTGGTGCAGCAGGTTCGCCAACTCAAACCGGAGTGCCGGATCGTCAACCATTACGGCCCGAGCGAAACCACCGTGGGCGTGCTGACCCATGAAGTGGGCACAGTCGATTCCGGCCATTCGGTGCCGGTCGGCACGCCACTGCCCGGTGCCCACGCCTACGTGCTGGACGATGTGCTGAACCTTGCCGAGCCGCAGGTGGCGGGCGAGCTGTACATCGGCGGCGACAGCGTAGCACTGGGTTACCTCGGTCAGGCCGCGCTGACCGCCGAACGCTTCGTGCCGGACCCGTTTGCCGGGGAGGGCGCGCGGGTCTATCGCAGCGGCGACCGCATGCGCCTCGATCGCCAGGATCTGTTGGAGTTCCTGGGGCGCGCCGACGATCAGGTCAAGGTGCGCGGCTATCGGGTCGAGCCGGCCGAAGTGGCGCGGGTGCTGCTTGGCCTGGAAGCGGTGAGCCAGGCCAGCGTGCTGGCCCAGCCGATGGACGATGACGAATCGCGCCTGCAACTGATCGCATACTGTGTGGCGCAGGCAAGTGCCGAAGAATTGCGCGAGCAGTTGATCGCGCGCCTGCCGGAATACCTGGTGCCGGCGCAGATCCTGCTGCTGGAGCGCCTGCCGCTCACCGCCAATGGCAAACTCGACAAACGCGCCTTGCCCAAGCCGGGCGTGGTGACCCAGCGTTATGTCGAGCCGGTGGGCGAGGTGGAACACATCCTCGCCAAGGTCTGGGCCGAAGTGCTCAAGCTGGAGCGGGTCGGCACCACTGACAACTTCTTCGAGCTGGGCGGGGATTCGATCCTGAGCCTGCAAATCATCGCCCGCGCCAAGCGTCAGGGTGTGAAACTCAGCCCCAAGCAGTTGTTCGAGAAACAGACTATCGCGCAACTGGCACCGGTCGCCAGATTGATCCAGAACAAACCCGCCGCTGCGGTCGAACAGGTGACCGGTAACCTGCCGCTATTGCCGATTCAGGCGCGCTTCTTCGAACTGGAAATCCCCGAGCGCCAGCACTGGAACCAGTCGCTGCTGCTCAAACCGAGCACCGCCGTGCAGAGCGCACCCTTGCATGCGGCGCTGAACGCGATCATCGAACAGCACGACGCCCTGCGCCTGGTTTTCACTCAGCACAGCGGGCAGTGGCAAGCGACCTTCAATTCGGTGAAAAGCGCCGATGTGCTGTGGACTCATGAACTGGAGGACGCCGGCCGCCTGAGCGAACTGGCCGATGCAGCGCAACGCAGCCTGGACCTGCAAAACGGCCCGTTACTGCGTGCCGTGCTGATCAACCTGCCGCAAGGCGAACAGCGGCTGTTGCTGGTGATTCATCACCTGGTGGTGGACGGCGTGTCGTGGCGAGTGTTGCTCGAAGACCTGCAACAGGCCTACACCGCTGCGGTGGCGGGCAGCGCCTTTAATCTGCCGGCCAAGACCAGTTCCGTCAAAGCGTGGGCCGAACGTCTGCACGCCTATTCCACCAGCGATGGACTCGCTGCCGAACGCGATTACTGGTTGAACACGTTGCAAGGCGACGAATCGGTATTGCCACGGGACAATCCCGAAGGCACCCAGCGCAACCGCGATGCCGGGCACGCGGCGTCCTGGCTGAGCGCGGAGCTGACCCACAAGTTGCTCAAGGTGGCGCCTGCCGCGTATCGCACCCAAGTCAACGATCTGCTGCTCACCGCCCTGGCCCAGGTACTCTGCCAGTGGAGCGGCCAGCCGTCGGTGCTGATTCAGCTGGAAGGCCATGGCCGCGAAGACCTGTTCGACAACCTCGACCTGAGCCGCACCGTCGGCTGGTTCAGCAGCCTGTTCCCGGTGCGCCTGACACCACACAACGATCCGGCCGCGAGTCTGTGTGGTATCAAGGAACAACTGCGCGGCGTACCTGATAAAGGTATCGGCTACGGCGTGCTGCGTTATCTCGGCGAACCGGCCTTTGCCCGCCGATTGGCCGAATTGCCCCAGGCGCGGGTGACCTTCAATTATCTGGGCCAGTTCGACGGCAGCTTCAGCGAGCATCAAGGTGCGCTGTTCACGCCAAGCGCGGACCCCGCCGGTGTCGCCCTGTGCGAAGACGGGCCGCTGGGCAATTGGCTGAGCATCAACGGCCAGGTGTTCGACGGTCAACTGCAACTGAACTGGACCTTCAGCCGCCAGATGTACCACGAGGCGACCATCGAAACCCTGGCCGGCCATTACCAGCAGGCGCTCACCGCGCTGATCGAGCATTGCCTGGCCGGGCACCAGGGCGTGACGCCGTCGGATTTCCCGCTGGCGACCCTCAGCCAGCAGCAGCTCGACCGCCTGCCGATCCCGGCCGGCACCATCGACGACATCTATCCGCTGGCGCCGATGCAGCAGGGCATGCTGTTTCACAGCCTGTTCGAACAAGACGCCGGGCATTACATCAACCAGCTGCGCGTCGACGTGAGCGGGCTGGACGTGCCGCGCTTCCAGGCTGCGTGGCAAGCCGCGCTGGATGCCCATGACATTCTGCGCAGCCACTTCGTCAGCCATGGCGAGCAGGCGCTGCAAGTGGTGCAGCGCAAAGCGCAGCTGCCGTTCACCCAGGTCGATGCCCGCGAGAAACCTGCGCAATGGCGCGACGACTGGGCGCTGGCCGACCGGCAGCAGGGTTTCGATCTGGCCCATGGCCCGCTGCTGCGCGTGGCGGTGCTGCGCCTCGATGACCTGCGCCATCATCTGGTCTATACCAGCCACCACATCCTCATGGACGGCTGGAGCAGTTCGCGCTTGCTGGGCGAAGTGCTGCAACGTTACAGCGGCCAGGTGCCGGCCAGACAAGCCGGGCGTTATCGTGATTACATCCAGTGGCTGCAACGCCAGGACGCCGCCCACAGCGAACGCTTCTGGGCCGCGCACCTGGCGCACCTCGACGAGCCGACCCGCCTGGCGCAAGCGGTTGCGGCACCGCTCGCAGAACACGGCTACGGCGAATACACCCAGCTGATCGACGCGCCGGGGACTCGCCGCCTGACCGACTTCGCCCGGGAACAGCGGATCACCTTGAACACTCTGGTGCAGTCCACGTGGCTGCTGGTCTTGCAGCGCTACACCGGGCAATCCAGCGTCACCTTCGGCGCAACCGTGGCGGGGCGCCCGGCGGATTTGCCGGGTGTCGAGGAACAGCTCGGCCTGTTCATCAATACCTTGCCGGTGATCGGCAGCCCGCGCCCCGAGCAGAGCGTCGCCGACTTCGTGCAACAGGTGCAGGCACAAAACCTCGCCCTGCGCGAGCAAGAACATACGCCGCTTTACGATATTCAACGCTGGGCGCGCACCGGTGGCGAAGCGCTGTTCGACAGCATTCTGGTGTTCGAGAACTACCCGCTGGCCGAAGCCTTGCAGCAGGCGCCTGACGGGCTGGCGTTCGACAATCTGCGCAATCAGGAACAGGCGCATTACCCGCTGACAGTGGTGATCGAGGCCAGGGACGTGCTGTCGGTTCGCTTCAGCTACGACCGCCGCCACTTCAGCGCCGAAAGCGTGGCGCAACTGGCGCAGCATTTCGATTATCTGCTGCAAGCCCTAGGTGCCGGCCCGTCGACGCCGCTTGGGGAACTGGCGCTGCCGTCCACCTGGATTCAGGTGCGTAGCGAATTTCCGAGCGCGCAGTGCGCCCATCAAATCATCGAAGCCCAGGCCGCCCGCGCGCCGGACGCTGTCGCCTTGCGTTTCAACGGCGAATCCTTGAGCTACGGCCAGCTCAACCAGCGCGCCAACCGGCTGGCCCATCACCTGCGTGAGCGGGGCGTCGGTCCGGAAGTACGGGTCGGCCTGGCGGTGGAGCGCGGTTTCGAGATGATCATCGGCCTGCTGGCGATCCTCAAGGCCGGCGGCGCCTACGTGCCGCTGGACCCGGAATCGCCGGCCGAGCGTTTGAGTTATTTGCTGGAGGACAGCGGGATCGCGTTGTTGCTGACTCAACCTTCACTGATCGAGCATCTGGCGGTTCCAGTATCGTTGCCGGTGGTTTCGCTGACGGAACATCTGCACGCTTGCAGCGCAGACAACCTGCCCAACCTCAACTCTCCGGACAGCCTGGCCTACGTCATCTACACCTCCGGTTCCACCGGTAAACCCAAAGGCACCTTGCTGCCGCATCACAACCTGATGCGCCTGTTTGCCGCCATCGACGACTGGTTCACATTCGACGAACACGACGTCTGGACGCTGTTCCATTCCTATGCGTTCGACTTCTCGGTATGGGAGATCTTTGGCGCGTTGCTGCATGGCGGTCGATTGGTGATCGTGCCCCGTGACGTGACCCGCTCGCCGGAAGAGTTCCACGCCTTGCTGGCGCAGGAACGGGTCACTGTGCTGAACCAGACGCCGTCGGCGTTCAAGCAACTGATGCACGTGGCCTGCGAGTCGGACACCGGACTTTTCTTGCGCAGCGTGATCTTTGGCGGCGAAGCGCTGGACGTACCAGGCTTGCGTCCCTGGTTCGAGCGCTTCGGCGATCAACACCCGCAACTGATCAACATGTACGGCATCACCGAAACCACCGTGCATGTGACTTATCGCCCGATCAGTCTGGAAGACACGCTCAACAGCGTCAGCCCGATTGGCGCGGCGCTTGCGGACCTGTCCTGGTACGTGCTGGACACCGATTTCAACCCGGTGGCGCAGGGGTGCAGCGGCGAACTGCACATCGGCCACGCCGGGTTGGCGCGGGGTTACCACAACCGCGCCGCGCTGACCGCCGAACGCTTCGTCCCGGACCCGTTCGCCCAGGACGGCGGCCGCCTGTACCGCACCGGCGACCTGGCCCGCTATCGCGGCGACGGCGTGATCGAATACGCGGGGCGCATCGACCATCAGGTCAAGATCCGCGGCTTCCGCATCGAACTGGGCGAAATCGAAGCCCGCCTGAAAACTCATCCGGAAGTCCGTGAAGCCAAAGTCCTGGCCCTCAATGGCCAGTTGGTTGCCTACGCGATCCCCTGTGGGAGCGGACTTGTCCGCGAAGAGGCCAGTACATCCACAACTACTGTATCGCCTGGAGATCAGTCTTCGCGGACAAGTCCGCTCCCACAGCGACTGAAAGCGCATCTGAAAACCACGCTCCCCGACTACATGATCCCCACCCACCTGATCCTGCTCGATGAATTCCCGTTGACCGGTAACGGCAAGCTCGACCACAAGGCCCTGCCAGCCCCCGACGCCAGCCAGTTGCAACGCCAATACACCGCGCCGCAGACCGAGCTGCAACGGCAACTCGCCGCGATCTGGGCCGAGGTGCTGAAGGTCGAGCGCGTCGGCCTCGACGACAATTTCTTCGAGCTGGGCGGCCACTCCTTGCTGGCCGTGCAGATGCTGGCGCGCTTGCGCGAGCAGTTGCAGCACGAGGTCGGGCTCAGGGACTTGTTCGAACAGCCGTCGCTGGCTGCTTTCTGCGCAGCGGTGGAGAAAAAAACCGGTAAAAGTGACCTCGCCCAGGACGAATTGACTAAATCACTGGAGGCACTCAAACGTCTATCAGCGGAGGAAATTGATAATTTGATTGCTTAGCAGGAGATACCCAAGGTGCAACAGTTGCTTGACTCCGTAAAATCGCTGTCGGCCCGTGAACGCAAGGCGCTGGCGGTCCTGCTCAAGCGTCAGGGAGTGAACCTGTACGGAGTCACGCCGATCTTCCCTCGGGAGTCCCAGGAGCCATCCGCGCTGTCGTTTGCCCAGCAGCGGCAATGGATTCTCTGGCAACTGGAACCGCGCAGCGCCGCCTACAACATTCCCCTGGCGCTGCGCCTGCACGGCGCGCTCAACGTTGAGGCCCTGCGCCTGAGCCTCGACGCGTTGATCGCCCGTCACGAAAGCCTGCGCACCACCTTCCGCCAGGACGGCGACCAGCCGGTTCAGGTGGTCCATCCGGCGACCTGCCTGACTGTGAACGTCGAGGCACTGCCGGCAGGCGAAACGGTTGAAAGCTACGTCGACCGGGAAGTGCAGCAACCCTTCGATCTGCAACACGGGCCGCTGCTGCGGGTCAGGCTGCTGAACGTTGCACAGCACGAGCATGTGCTGATCCTGACCCAGCACCACATCGTCTCCGATGGCTGGTCGATGCCGATCATGCTTGACGAGCTGTTGCAGGGCTATCAGGCCGCCAGTCAAGGCCGCGGCATCGAACGTGCACCGCTGCCGATCCAGTATGCCGATTACGCGGTCTGGCAACGCAACTGGCTGGAAATGGGTGAGCAGGAACGTCAGCTGGAATACTGGAAAGCTCAACTCGGCGACCAACAGCCGATTCTGGAACTGCCCACCGACCGCCCGCGCCCGGCCATGCTCAGCCATCACGGCGCACGGCTGGATATGCAACTGGACGGCGTATTGCTCGCCGATCTGAAGAGGCAGGCTCAGGCGCAGGGCGTGACGCTGTTCATGCTGTTGCTGGCCTCGTTCCAGACGCTGTTGCATCGCTACAGTGCCCAGCACGACATCCGTGTCGGCGTCCC
Organism: Pseudomonas sp. v388; assembly: GCF_003935425.1. Taxonomy (GTDB): domain Bacteria; phylum Pseudomonadota; class Gammaproteobacteria; order Pseudomonadales; family Pseudomonadaceae; genus Aquipseudomonas. Next base: position 117,847 of record NZ_RHQN01000004.1, on the reverse strand, counting down.
GGTCGCCAACCGCAACCGACCGGAAACCGAAGGGCTGATCGGCTTTTTCGTCAACACCCAGGTGCTCAAGGCCGAGTTCGACGACCACCTGACCGTGGCCGGCCTGCTGCAACAGGTCAAACAGACTGCCGTGCAGGCCCAGGCCCATCAGGACCTGCCGTTCGAGCAATTGGTTGAAGCCCTGCAACCGGAGCGTGACCCAAGCCGCAGCCCGCTGTTTCAGGTGCTCTATAACCATCAGGCGCAGAGTCGCAATGAGACTGTGGAGTTGCCCGGCCTGCGCCTGGAACATCAACGGTCCAGCAAGCACACCGCGCAGTTCGACCTGGCTCTGGACACATCCGAAGGCCGGGATGGCCTGGCCGCGTCGCTGGTTTACGCCACGGCGTTGTTCGACGCCTCGACCATCGAGCGCATGGCCGGTCACTGGTGCAACCTGCTGCGGGCGATGAGTCGTGATGCTTCTCAGCGTATCGCCGATCTGCCGATGTTGAGTGCTGACCAGTTACAAGGCACGTTGCGCGACTGGAACCCTGACGTGGCGGTGTTCCCGAGCGCGCAGTGCGCCCATCAAATCATCGAAGCCCAGGCTGCCCGTGCGCCGGACGCTGTCGCCTTGCGTTTCAACGGCGAATCCTTGAGCTACGGCCAGCTCAACCAGCGCGCCAACCGGCTGGCCCATCACCTGCGTGAGCGGGGCGTCGGCCCGGAAGTGCGGGTCGGCCTGGCGGTGGAGCGCGGTATCGAGATGATCATCGGCCTGCTGGCGATCCTCAAGGCCAGCGGCGCCTACGTGCCGCTGGACCCGGATTCGCCGGCCGAGCGTTTGAGTTATTTGCTGGAGGACAGCGGGATCGCGTTGTTGCTGACTCAGCCTTCACTGATCGAACATCTGGCGGTTCCAGCATCGTTGCCGGTGGTTTCGCTGACGGAACATCTGCACGCTTGCAGCGCAGACAACCTGCCCAACCTCAACACCCCGGACAACCTGGCCTACGTCATCTACACCTCCGGTTCCACCGGTAAACCCAAAGGCACCTTGCTGCCGCATCACAACCTGATGCGCCTGTTTGCCGCCACCGACGACTGGTTCAAATTCGACGAACACGACGTCTGGACGCTGTTCCATTCCTATGCGTTCGACTTCTCGGTGTGGGAGATCTTTGGCGCGTTGCTGCATGGCGGTCGATTGGTGATCGTGCCCCGTGACGTGACCCGCTCGCCGGAGGATTTCCACGCCTTGCTGGCGCAGGAACGGGTCACGGTGCTGAACCAGACGCCGTCGGCGTTCAAGCAATTGATGCGCGTGGCCTGCGAGTCGAACACCGGACTTTTCTTGCGCAGCGTGATCTTTGGCGGCGAAGCGCTGGACGTACCAGGCTTGCGTCCCTGGTTCGAGCGCTTCGGCGATCAACACCCGCAACTGATCAACATGTACGGCATCACCGAAACCACCGTGCATGTGACTTATCGCCCGATCAGTCTGGAAGACACGCTCAACAGCGTCAGCCCGATTGGCGCGGCGCTTCCGGACCTGTCCTGGTACGTGCTGGACACCGATTTCAACCCGGTGGCGCAAGGATGCAGCGGCGAACTGCACATCGGCCACGCCGGGTTGGCGCGGGGTTACCACAACCGCGCCGCGCTGACCGCCGAACGCTTCGTCCCGGACCCGTTCGCCCAGGACGGCGGCCGCCTGTACCGCACCGGCGACCTGGCCCGCTATCGCGGCGACGGCGTGATCGAATACGCCGGGCGCATCGACCATCAGGTCAAGATCCGCGGCTTCCGCATCGAACTGGGCGAAATCGAAGCCCGCCTGAAAATTCATCCGGAAGTCCGTGAAGCCAAAGTCCTGGCCCTCAATGGCCAGTTGGTTGCCTACGCTATCCCCTGTGGGAGCGGACATGTCCGCGAAGAGGCCAGTACGTCCACAACTACTGTATCGCCTGGAGATCAGTCTTCGCGGACAAGTCCGCTCCCACAGCGACTGAAAGCGCATCTGAAAACCACGCTCCCCGACTACATGATCCCCACCCACCTGATCCTGCTCGATGAGCTCCCGTTGACCGGCAACGGCAAGCTCGACCACAAGGCCTTGCCGAGTCCAGACGCCAGCCAGTTGCAACGCCGATACACCGCGCCGCAGACCGAGCTGCAACGGCAACTCGCTGCGATCTGGGCCGAGGTGCTGAAGGTCGAGCGCGTCGGCCTTGACGACAATTTTTTCGAGCTGGGCGGCCATTCATTGTTGGCGACCCAGGTCATTTCCCGCGTCCGCCAACTGGACGTCGAACTGACCCTGCGCCAGTTGTTCGAAGCCCGGGATCTGGCCGCCTTCGCCGCCATGGCCGGGCAGGGCGCCGCGGATGCCGCGCCACGCTTCATTCGTGCCGACCGCAGCCAGCCGCTGGGCCTGTCCTACGCCCAGCAACGCCAGTGGTTTCTCTGGCAGCTGGAGCCCGAAAGCACCGCCTACAACATGCCGGTCGCGCTACGCCTGACCGGCGCGCTGGACATCGAAGCCCTGGAACAGAGCTTCACCGCGCTGATTGCCCGTCATGAAACCCTGCGCACCACCTTCCGCCAAAACGGTGAGCAGGCCGTGCAGATCGTGCATCCAGCGGTGACCTTCACCCTGGCGGTGGAGTCTCTGCCAGCTGGGGAAACGTTGCGCACCTTTGTGCAGCGCGAGGTGCAACGCGCCTTCGACCTGCAGCAAGGGCCGCTGCTACGGGTCCGGCTGCTGCATCTGGCCGCTGACCAACATGTACTGATCCTCACCCAGCACCACATCGTCTCCGACGGCTGGTCGATGCCGATCATGGTCGACGAACTGGTGCGCCTGTACCAAGGCTTCAGTGAAGGTCGCGAGATCGACCTCGGCGAGTTGCCGTTCCAGTACGCCGACTATGCGCTTTGGCAGCGCCGCTGGATGGAGGCCGGTGAACAGGCCCGGCAATTGGCGTACTGGCAACAGCAGTTGGGCGACGAGCAGCCGATTCTGGAATTGCCCGCCGACCGGCCACGTCCCGCCGTGCAGAGCGCAGCGGGTGAGCGGCTGGCCATCGAGCTGGACAGCGCGCTGGTCGCCGAACTCAAGAACGTGGCGCGGCAGCAGGACGTGACGCTGTTCATGCTGTTGCTGGCCTCGTTTCAGAGCCTGCTGCACCGCCATTCCGGACAGCCCGATATCCGCGTCGGCGTGCCTGTCGCCAACCGCACCCGGGCCGAGACCGAGCGGTTGATCGGCTTCTTCGTGAATACCCAGGTGTTGCGCGCCGAGTTCGACCTGCACACCACGTTCAGCGAGCTGTTGCAGCAGGTTCGGAACACCGCGTTGCAAGCCCAGGCGCATCAGGAACTGCCCTTCGAGCAACTGGTGGAAGCCCTGCAACCGCAACGCAGTCTCAGCCACACCCCGCTGTTCCAGGCGATGTTCAATCACCAGACCCAGTCCGCCGCCGAGATCCGCGAAGTCGGCGGGTTGAGCGTCGAGCTGCTGCAGCCCGACAGCCATGTCGCACAGTTCGACCTGACCCTGAACACCACCGAACATGACGCCGGCCTGAGCGCGGCGTTGACGTATGCCACCGCATTGTTCGATGCCACGACCATCCAGCGCATGGCCGATCATTGGCGGGCGCTGCTGCAAGCGCTGTGTGTCAATGCCGGCGCGCGTATCGCCGAGCTGCCGCTGCACGACGCAAGTGAGCGCCAATTGATCCTGCATGGCTGGAATGCCACCGACATGGCCTATCCGCGCCGACAGACACTGGCGCAATTGATCGAAGCTCAGGTCGCGGCCACGCCTGAAGCCGTCGCCCTCAGGCTCGACGCGCGCCAGGTCAGCTATCGCGAGTTGAACGCCCGGGCCAACCAGTTGGCTCACAAACTGCTGGAACTGGGCGTCGGCCCCGACGTGCTGGTGGGCATCGCCGTGCCGCGCGGCGTGGACATGCTGGTCGGCCTGCTGGCGATCCTCAAGGCCGGTGGCGCCTACGTACCGCTGGACCCGGATTTCCCTCAGGACCGCCTGGCCTACATGATTCAGGACAGCGGCCTGCCACTGTTGCTGACCCATAGCGAATTGCTCGGGCAGCTGCCGATTCCCGGGTCTGTACAAAGCGTGTGCGTGGACCGCGCCGAGGACTGGCTGACGGATTACAGCGTCGAGAACCCACCTTGCGGCGCTCAGCCGCAGCATCTGGCTTACGTGATCTACACCTCCGGCTCCACGGGCCAGCCCAAGGGCGTGACCGTGGCCCACGCTGCGCTGGTCAATTTCCTGGCCAGCATGGCCGATCAGCCGGGGCTCGATGCCCACGACCGGGTGCTGTCACTGACGTCGCTGTCGTTCGACATCGCCGGGCTTGAGCTCTACCTGCCCTTGCTGCGCGGCGCTTCGGTGGTGTTGCTGGAACCGGACGCCAACAAGGACCCGCGCGCGCTGCTCAAGGTGATCGAGCAACAGGCGGTCACGCTGATTCAGGCCACGCCGTCCACCTGGCGCATGCTGCTGGACGGTGCGCCGGACGGTGCCTTGCGCGGCAAGACCGTGCTGTGCGGCGGCGAAGCCTTGAGCGTGGAACTGGCCCAGCGGCTGATCGAACAGGCCGGGCATGTGTGGAACGTCTACGGGCCGACCGAAACCACCATCTGGTCGGCACGGCATTACCTGACCGACAGCGACGACGTGCGGCTCGGCCGTCCGTTGGGCAACACGCGGCTGCACATCGTCAGTGACGATCTGGGGCTGGTGCCGATCGGTACGCGCGGCGAACTGCTGATCGGCGGCGACGGCCTGGCGCGCGGTTATCACCAGCGCGCTGCACTGACCGCCGAACGCTTCGTGCCCGACCCGTTCGCCGCCGACGGCAGCCGCCTGTACCGCACCGGCGACCTGACCTGCTACCACGCTGATGGCGTAATCGAGTACGTCGGCCGCCTGGATCATCAGGTGAAGATCCGCGGGTTCCGCATTGAATTGGGGGAGATCGAGGCGGCTTTGCAGACCCATTCCGAGATCGGTGAAGCGGCGGTGTTGGCAGAAGAAGGCCAATTGATCGCCTACGTCCGGGGCAGGAGCGGACCGGGCGGCGCTCCGCTTGTCCGCGAAGACATATTTCCAGGCGATACGGATTCTGCGCATGTACCGGCCTCTTCGCGACCAAGGTCGCTCCTACAGGCGCATTTGAAACGTTCGCTCCCGGACTACATGATCCCCAGCCATTTCATCTGGCTGGACCGCATGCCGCTGACCCCCAACGGCAAGCTGGACCGCAAGGCGCTGCCGGCGCCGGACGCCGGTCAACTGCAACGCCATTATGTTGCGCCGGTTACCGAACAGGAGCAGCAGGTCGCGGCGATCTGGGCCGAGGTGCTCAAGGTCGGGCGCGTCGGGCTTACTGACGACTTCTTCGAGCTGGGCGGGCACTCGCTGCTGGCGGCGCAGCTCATTTCCAGAATCCATTCCGGGCTGGGCATCGACGTACCGCTGCGCCTGATTTTCGAGAAGCCGCAATTGAACGAATTTATCCAGACGCTGGCGGGCGATGGCCTGTCGCTGACTGAAGACGGCTTGTCCGATATCGAAAAAATGATGAATGAAATGGCGGGGATCTGACATGGACAAGTCTGCAGCTGAACGTATCGCCAAACGCTTCGTCGGCCTGCCCGTCGAGCAACGTCGGCAGATCCTCGACAAGATGCACGAGACCGGCCAGAGCTTTCGCCTGCTGCCCATCGCCGAGGTCCGCCACGAACTGGCGCGTCTCCCGCTGTCCTACGCCCAGCAACGCATGCTGTTCCTCTGGCAACTGGAACCAGGCAACGTCGCCTACAACGTGCCGTTGGCGGTGCGGCTCGATGGCCCGCTGGATCGGCGTGCCCTGGCTCAGGCGCTGGATGATCTGGTGCAGCGTCACGAAACCCTGCGCACCCGTTTCGTCTCGGTGGACGGCGAATTTCATCAGGAGATTCTCAGCGAGGCTGCGGTGACTCTCGACGTCATCCGCGTTGAAGCGGCCGAGCTGGAGGCACAGGTTCGCGGCGAGCTGCAAACCCCGTTCGACCTACTCAGCGGTGAGTTGCTGCGGGTTCGGCTGTTCCAGCTCGGCGAGACGGAACACGTATTGACGGTGTGCATGCACCACGTGGTGTCGGACGGCTGGTCCGGGGAATTGCTGATCCGCGAGTTCGTTCAGCTGTATCAGGCGCACGTCACTGGCAACCCTGCGCAGCTGGCACCGCTGGCGATTCAGTACGCCGACTATGCGGTTTGGCAGCGCGCCTGGCTGGAAGCCGGGGAGGGCGAGCGGCAGCTGGAGTACTGGAAGCAACAACTGGGCGGCGAACAGCCGGTGCTGCAATTACCGCTGGACCACCCGCGCCCGTTGCAGCCCAGCCATCGCGGCGCGACGGTGCGTTGCGACCTGCCCCAGGCCCTGTCCGCACAGCTGAAAACCCTGGCGCGCAACAACGGCCAGACCCTGTTCATGCTGACCCTTGCGGCGCTGGCGGTGGTGCTGTCGCGCTACAGCGGCCAGAGCGACATTCGCATCGGCGCACCCAATGCCGGGCGCACTCGCAGCGAGCTGGAAGGGCTGATCGGCTTCTTCATCAACACCCAGGTGTTGCGTGTGCAGGTGGACGAACGCCAGACTTTCGCCCAGTTGCTGGAGCAGGTAAAACAGGTGGTGACCGGCGCCCAGTCCCATCAGGAATTGCCGTTCGAACACTTGGTCGATGCCCTGGCGCCGGAGCGCAACCTGGGCCACAACCCGCTGTTCCAGTTCAAGATCAACCAGCATGTGTATTCCGCCGAACAGACCGATGCGTCCCGCGAAGGACTGGCCGGGCTGAGCGTGGCGGAATTCGCCGGCGGCACGAGCGATGCGCGCTTTGACCTGGCGTTCGACTTCAGCGACACGCCGGGCGGGCTGCGTGGCTACTTCACCTATGCCACCGATCTGTTCGAGGCTGCCACCATCGAGCGTATGGCCTCTTCTCTGCGTGAGGTGCTGCACGCGCTGGCGGAGCACGTCGGTGAGCCAGTGGTGGATCATCCGCACAGGAACGAATCGGGGTCTGTCGAGCAGGCCGCAACTTTCCCCGACCACGATTTTCCGAGCCTCTGGCGCCGGGGTCTGGCCGTCGGGCGCAGCAAGGTGGCGGTGCGTGCCGGGCAACAGACCGTGAGTTTCGATGAGCTGGAGTGTCGTTCCAACCGGCTCGCTGGTTACCTGCAAGCCCAGGGCATCGGCGCCGGAATGACCGTCGCGCTGTGCCAGGAACGTTCGGTGGAGTGGGTCATCAGCCTGTTGGCGGTGTTGAAACTGGGCGCGGTGTACCTGCCGCTGGATGCCCGACAACCCGCCGAACGCCTGCAACAACTGGCCAAAGACAGCGGCGCGGCGGTGCTGATTCACGCAGCCGCCGATCAGCAGGCCGCCAACCTCGGCGTGTGCCCGGTGTTGGCCTATGACGAGAGCCTGTGGGCCGACCTCGACGACAGCGCGCCGGGTATCGAAGTGGCCGCCGAACAGCCGGCGTACATCATCTACACCTCCGGTTCCACCGGCCAGCCCAAGGGTGTGGTGGTCAGCCACGGTGCGCTGGCCAACTATCTGCACGGCGTGCTTGATCGTCTGGCGCTGGACGGCGACGCGAGCATGGCCATGGTATCAACCGTGGCCGCCGATCTGGGTCATACGCTGCTGTTCGGCGCGCTGGTCTCCGGGCGCACGTTGCACCTGCTAAGCCATGAACAGGCGTTCGACCCCGATGCGTTCGCGGCCTATATGGCCGAACATCGGGTGCAGGTGTTGAAGATCGTGCCGAGTCATCTGCAAGGCCTGTTGCAGGCTGCGCAGCCGGCGAACGTGCTGCCGGAACAATTGCTGATCCTGGGCGGCGAAGCCAGCTCCTGGGCACTGGTGGATCAGGTGCGGGTGCTCAAGCCCGGTTGCCGGATGCTCAACCACTATGGCCCGACTGAAACCACGGTGGGGATTCTCACTCACGAAGTGGGCGAACGTATGAGTGCCTGCCGCAGCGTGCCGGTCGGCAAACCGCTGCTCAACGCCAGGGCACAGGTGCTGGACGCCTGGCTCAACCCGGTGCCGACAGGCGTGGCGGGCGAGTTGTATCTGGGCGGGCGCGGCCTGGCCCAGGGCTATCTGGGGCGTGCGGCAATGACCGCCGAGCGCTTCGTGCCGGACCCGGACGCGGATGGCGGACGGCTGTACCGCGCCGGCGACTGCGCTCGCTCTGTGCAAGGCGTGCTGGAATACTTGGGCCGTGCCGACGATCAAGTGAAGATTCGTGGTTACCGGGTCGAACCGGGCGAAGTCGGCCAGCTGCTGCAAGCGCTGGATGGCGTGGCCGAAGCCGTGGTCCTGCCGCAGCCCTTGGACAGCGACGAATCGCGTCTGCAATTGATCGCTTACTGCGTGGCCGAAACCGGTGCGACATTGCATAGCGAAGCCCTGCGCGAGCAACTCTCCGTTCGCCTGCCCGAATACCTGGTGCCGGCGCAAATCCTGCTGCTGGAGCGCCTGCCGCTGACCGCCAACGGCAAGCTCGATAAACGTGCCTTGCCCAGGCCGGGCGTGGTCACTCAGCGCTACATCGCGCCTGCGGGCGAAGTGGAGGAAATTCTCGCTAAGGTCTGGGCCGACGTGCTCAAGCTGGAACGGGTCGGCACCACCGACAACTTTTTCGAGCTGGGCGGCGACTCGATCCTCAGTCTGCAGATCATCGCCCGGGCCAAGCGCCAGGGTCTGAAACTCAGCCCCAAGCAGTTGTTCGAGAAACAGACCATCGCGCAACTGGCGCCGGTGGCCAAACTGATCCAGAAGAAACCCGCAGCCGCAGTCGAACAGGTCACCGGCGCCTTGCCGCTGCTGCCGATTCAGGCACGCTTCTTCGAGCTGGAGATTGCCGAGCGTCAGCACTGGAACCAGTCAGTGATGCTCAAGCCGAGCACCGCCTTGCAGGCCGCGCCACTGCACGCGGCGTTGAATGTGATCATCGAACAGCACGACGCCTTGCGCTTGGGCTTCAGCCAGCAGGACGGTCAATGGCAGGCGACGTTCGGTCCGGTTAACAACCATGACGTGCTGTGGACGCATGAGCTGGAAGATGCCGGCCGCCTCAGCGAACTGGCCGACGAAGCGCAACGCAGCCTGGACCTGAAAAACGGCCCGTTGCTGCGCGCGGTGCTGATCGATCTGCCCCAGGGCGAGCAACGCCTGCTGTTGGTGATTCATCACCTGGCGGTGGACGGCGTGTCGTGGCGCGTATTGCTGGAAGACCTGCAACATGCCTATCGCGCCGCCGTATCCGGCAGTGCCCTGAATTTGCCGGCCAAGACCAGTTCCCTCAAACGCTGGGCCGAGCGCTTGCATGCCTACGCCGCCAGCCCGGCCCTGGAACAGGAATTGGCTTACTGGCAGACGCAATTGCAGGGCGCCTCGGACGCCTTGCCGTTCGACCACCCCGACGGCGGTCAGCAACAGAAACACGCGCTGTCGGTAAGTACCCGGCTGGACGGCGACTTGACTCGTCAGCTGTTGCAGGACGCACCGGCGGCCTATCGCACCCAGATCAACGATCTGCTGCTGACCGCCCTGGCGCGAGTCATCAGCCGCTGGACCGGGCAGCCGGACACGCTGATCCGCCTGGAAGGCCACGGTCGCGAGGACCTGTTCGACGAGCTGGACATCACCCGCACCGTGGGCTGGTTCAGCAGCCTGTATCCGGTTCGCCTGACTGCGCAGGCGTCGCTGGCCGAGTCGATCATGACCATCAAGGAACAACTGCGCGGGATTCCCGACAAAGGCATGGGCTACGGCGTGCTGCGTTATCTGGGCCACGAAACCGCGCGGCAGGCGTTGCGCGCGTTGCCTCAGGGCAGCATCGTGTTCAACTACCTGGGCCAGTTCGACGCAAGCTTCACCAGCGGCGATGCGCTGTTCGCGCCTTCCGGGGAAAGCAGCGGTTCGTCCCAGAGTGCCGACGCCCCGCTGGCGGCGCCGATCAGTATCAATGGTCAGGTGTACGGCGGTGAACTGAGCCTGAACTGGAGCTTCAGCGGCGCGGTGTTCGAACGCGATACCGTGCAGCGTCTGGCCGACGAATACGGCCGGGAACTGCGCGAGTTGATCGCCCATTGCACCCGTGAAGACGTGCGCGGCGTTACCCCGTCGGACTTCCCGCTGGCACGCCTGACCCAGGCGCAGTTGAACCGCTTGCCGGTCGCCGCCGCCGACATTCAGGACCTGTACCCGCTGTCGCCGATGCAGCAGGGCATGCTGTTCCACACCCTGTTCGAGCAGCAGGCCGGGCATTACATCAATCAGTTGCGGGTCGAAGTGACCGGCCTTGACGTGCCGCGTTTCCGCGCCGCGTGGCAGGCGACCCTGGAAGCTCACGAAGTGTTGCGCAGCGCGTTCGTCAGCGACCTGCAACCGCCGCTGCAAGTGGTGCAGCGCGAAGTCACCTTGCCATTCGTGGAAGTCGATGCCCGTGGACAGTCGGCGGCGTGGCTCAACGACTGGGCCGGCGCCGACCGCGAACAAGGCTTCGACCTGGCGACTGCGCCGCTGCTGCGTCTGGCGGTGTTGCGCATCGCCGAGCACCGCCATCAACTGGTCTACACCAGCCACCACATCCTCATGGACGGCTGGAGCAGTTCACGCCTGTTCGGTGAAGTGCTGCAACGCTACAGCGGGCAACAGCTGCCGCACCGCAGCGGTCGTTATCGCGATTACATCCAGTGGCTGCAACGTCAGGACGCGGGCGTCAGCGAAACCTTCTGGACCCGGCAACTGGCGGCGCTGGACGAACCGACGCGGCTGGCCCAGGCGTTCAGGCCCCAGCTCAAGCAAGCCGGGCACGGCGATTATTCGCAGCTAATCGATGCCGCCACGACCCAACGCCTCGGCGATTTCGCCCGTGAACAACGGGTTACCCTCAACACGCTGGTGCAGTCGGCCTGGCTGCTGGTGCTGCAACACTACACAGGTCAGTCCAGCGTGACCTTTGGCGCGACGGTGGCGGGCAGGCCGGCGGATTTGCCGGGGGTCGAGGAACAGCTGGGACTGTTCATCAACACCTTGCCGGTCATCGCCAGTCCCCGCCCGGAACAAGCAGTGACCGAGTGGGTGCAGCAGGTGCAGGCGTTGAACATCGCCCTGCGCGAACATGAGCACACCCCGCTGTACGATATTCAGCGCTGGGCGGGCAGCAGCGGCGAAGCGCTGTTCGACAACATCCTGGTGTTCGAGAACTACCCGGTGTCCGATGCACTGCAACAGTCGGCGCCGGACGGGCTGGTGTTCGGTGGCCTGGAAAACCAGGAGCAGACCCATTATCCGCTGACCCTGGTGGTGAACCTGGGCGCGGCGCTGACCTTGCGTTTCAGCTACCAGCGGCAGAGCTACAGCCAGCAGAACGTCACGCAACTGGCCGGGCACTTCCAGCAGCTGTTGCAGGCGCTGGTACGCGACCCTTCAGCGTGCATCGGCGAACTGGCGTTACTGGATGAGGCCCAGCAGCAACGGGTCGTGCATGACTGGAACGCCACGGCGGCCGAATTCCCCGCTGAGCAGTGCGTTCATGGCCTGATCGAAGCGCAGGTCAGGGCGACGCCGAATGCACCGGCGCTGGTGTTTGCGGACCGTTCGTTGAGCTACGCACAGCTCAACGCGCGGGCCAACCAGCTGGCGCACCGGCTGCGCGAGTCCGGCGTCGGCCCCGATACGTTGGTCGGCATCTGCGCACAACGCAGCCTGGAACTGGTGATCGGCCTGCTGGCCATCGTCAAGGCGGGCGGTGCGTATGTGCCGCTGGACCCGGATTACCCCGAAGATCGCCTGGCCTACATGATGCAGGACAGCGGCATCGGCCTGCTGCTGACTCAGAGCGATTTGCTGCCACGTCTGCCGGTGCCGGCACATGTACAGAGCCTGTGCCTGGATCAGGACGGCGACTGGCTGGCCGGCTACAGCACTGCCAACCCGGTCAACGTAAGCCATCCACAGAACCTGGCTTACGTGATCTACACCTCCGGCTCCACCGGCAAGCCCAAGGGCGCGGGCAACAGCCATCGTGCGCTGGTCAACCGCTTGCACTGGATGCAGGACGCTTACCGGCTGGATGCCAGCGACACGGTGCTGCAGAAAACCCCGTTCAGTTTCGATGTGTCAGTGTGGGAGTTCTTCTGGCCGTTGTTGACCGGTGCGCGGCTGGCCATTGCCTTGCCGGGGGATCATCGTGATCCGCAGCGGTTGGTGCAGACCATCCAGCAACAGCAGGTCACGACCCTGCATTTCGTGCCGTCGATGCTCCAGGCGTTCATGAGTTATGGCGATGCGGACAGCTGCGACAGCCTGCGCCGGGTGATCTGTAGTGGTGAAGCATTGCCTGCCGATCTGGCCGGGCAAGTGCTCAAGCGTCTGCCTCATGCCGGGCTGTATAACCTGTACGGACCGACCGAAGCGGCCATTGACGTGACCCACTGGACCTGCACCGCTGACGACACGCTCAGCGTGCCCATCGGCAGGCCTATCGCCAACCTCAAGACCCACATTCTCGACCACGGCCTGTTGCCGGCGCCCCAAGGCGCTGCGGCGGAACTGTATCTGGGCGGCGTCGGCCTGGCGCGGGGTTACCACAACCGCGCCGCGCTGACTGCCGAACGCTTCGTGCCTGACCCGTTCGACCCGCACGGCGGTCGGCTGTACCGCACCGGCGACCTGGCCCGTTATCGCGACGATGGGGTGATCGACTACGCCGGACGCATCGACCATCAGGTCAAGATTCGTGGCCTGCGCATTGAACTGGGCGAGATCGAAGCGCGCCTCAACACCCACCCGGACGTGCGCGAAGCCATAGTGCTGGCGCTCGACGGCCAGTTGGTTGCCTACACCGTCCCCTGTAGGAGCGAGCGGGCGGCGATCCGTCTTGCTCGCGAAGACGTCATATCTGCCGGATCAGATGCTGCGGATGTACTGGCCGCTTCGCGACCAAGGTCGCTCCCACAGGGAACTGTGGTCGATCCGACAATTTTGCGCGATCAATTAAGAGCACACCTCAAAGCCACGCTCCCCGACTACATGATCCCCACCCATTTCATCGCGCTGGACACCCTGCCGCTGACTCCCAACGGCAAGCTGGATCGTCGTGCTTTACCAAAACCGGATGTCAGCGGCCGGCAACCCGGCCATGTTGCGCCGCGTACCGGACTGGAACAGCGGCTGGCTGCGTTGTGGGCCGAGGTGCTGGGCGTCGAGCAGGTCGGGCTCAGCGACAATTTCTTCGCCCTCGGCGGGCATTCGCTGCTGGCGGTGGCGCTGGCGGGAAGAATCCGCGAAGCATTCGGCGTCTCCATCAAACTGCACGATTTCCTGCTGATGCAGACCTTGGGCGAACTGGCCGATTTCATGCGGGCCGGGGAGGCGAAGGTCAAATCGGCAGTGATCCGTATGAACGCCTGTCAGTCCGACAAATCACCTCTGTTCTGTCTGCCGCCGGGCGGTGGCGGGACCTATTCCTACTATCCGCTGGCGGGCAAGTTGAATACCGACCGGCCAGTCTACGGGCTGGTCAACAAGGCCTACGTGGTGCCGGGCTGGTTCGATACGTCGTGGCAGTACATGGTCGAGTACTACGTCGAACAGATCAGGCACACCCAGCCGACCGGACCTTATAACCTGCTGGGCTGGTCGCTGGGCGGCGCGCTGGCGGTGGAAGTGGCGCACATTCTGGAGCGGCAAGGCGAGCAGGTCGGTTTCCTGGGGCTGGTGGACACGATGCTACCGGCCTCGGCGGGCGTCAAATGGGTCGAGGAAGACCTGGAGCAGCGCGCACACAATCAGGCAGAGAACTTCCACCGCAGCCTGATCAAGAGTCTTCAGGCTTTCGTGCCGGGCTTGCAGGAAGACGCCGTGCTGGGGCTGATTGCCGAGGCCCGACAGAACCTGAGCGACGAACACAAGGTGGCCGACCACGTCATCGACCGTGTGGCTCGGGAGGCAGGCATGAACCCCGACAGCCTGCGCAGTGTGTTCCAGGACATCGCCGTGCAGGACGAAATCGAGACCGGCTACAAGTTGCTGCATGCCAATGCCGAACTGAGCAAGGCCTTCACCCTCAAGGCGTTGGATGTGAAAGTCGATTGCTGGTGGGCAGGCGAGAGCCGCGAACCGTCCGAAATCGCCCGAGCGGAAGCGGTGCTGCGCGAACAGTGCTCGGTGAATGGGCTTGGGTGCTCGGTGACCGTTGATGTACGCCACGACAATATCGTGTTGGCGGACGGGTTTCTGGAGAGTGTGCAGGCGCGGTTCAGAACCTGATTACATGGGGCGGCACACATCACAGTTGCTGGCGAAGAGGTCCGTGTACCCGCAGCAGGTTTTGTCGTCTGAGCTGACGTCTTCGCGACCAAGGTCGCTCCTGCAGATCGGTGACCGTAGCAATTTCTGTGGGACCGCCTAGAAATCCCCGCGCAGGGTCAAGGCGAAGTTGCGCGGGTCGCCGTAGTAGTTGCCGCGGTCGGTATCCCCGGTGGCCTTGTAATACTTGCGATCCAGCAGGTTGTTGCCATTGAGCGCCACGGTCCAGTGCTCGTCCAGTTTCCATGCGGCGCGCGCGTCCCAGATCGCGCGGCCGGGGTTTTCCAGGTCTTCCCTGGATTCCTTTTCGGTGTAACCGCTCTGGGCGGAAACGCCGCCGCCGAGGGTCAGGCGCTGCCAGGCGCCGGGCAGGGTGTAACTGCTGGTCATGCGCAACAGGTGGCGCGGCGTCTCGGCGGAGATCGACTGCCCGTTGCTGCCGCGGGTCACGTTGAAGGTGTAGCCGGCCATGGTTTGCAGCCCCGGCAACAGCTCGCCGCTGGCCTCCAGCTCGAAACCCTTGCTGCGCCGGATATTGCCGTTGACGTAGCAGGTGCCGTAACTGTCGTTACCCAGGCATCGGCCGTCGTTGGCGTCGTCTTCCACCGCCACGTCCCGTTGCTTGACGTAGAACAGCGCGAAAGACACGTTCAGGCGCTTGTCGAACAGCTCGCCCTTGATCCCGGTTTCGTGCGCCGCGCCGATGGCCGGTTCGAGCAGGCGGCCGGACACGTCGCGATAACCGCTCTGCGGCAGGAAGATATCGGTGTAGCTGGCGTACAGCGACCAGTCGCGGTTCAGGTCGTAGATCGCGCCGAGGAAGGGCGTCAGCGCCTGCTCTTGCTGAGACCTGCTGGCCGCCTGGGGCGATTGCGTCTGGTAGTCGTAGCCGCTGAAGCGTCCGCCCACCACCAGTTTCAGTGACTCGCCCAGGCTCAAACGCAGATTGCTGTAGACGCCGTAGCGCTTGTCGCTGAAGTCGGTGACGCTGCCCCAGGCCGGGCGCGCCGGTTCGTCGATCAGGTGATGGTCCGGCGCAAATATATCCAGCGGCCGGTTGGCATTGACGGTCGCCAGCCGCGAACGACGCTGCTGCTCGGACCAGTTGCCGCCCACGGTCAACTGGTGCTCCAGGCCGAACGCCTCGAAACGCCCGTCCAGATGAGCGTCGAAGCCCTGGCTTTGCAGGTCGTCGGAGCGAAACAGCGTGCGCGCCAGGCGCGTGCCGCTCATCGTTCGCGGGCTCACCGGGCCCTGGGCGTAGGCCACCTTCTGATCGAACGAGCCCTTGGAGTGGGTCAACGACACCTTGCCGCTCCAGTTAGCGTCGAATCGATGCTCGACCTCGCCGAACACTTCGTCGGTCTGGGTCCGATGACGGTTCCAGTCCTGGGCCAACGAGGTGGAGCGGGGCAGATCGATGGCGCGACCGTTGCTGTAGCGGGGCAGGCCGAAGATCGAAAAGCCCTTCACATCGGCGCTCTGGTGCCGCAGACCCACAGCCAGGGTGGTGTCGTCGTCCAGGTCGCTTTCGAGGATGCCGTACAGCAGCGGCGCGGTTTTGTGCAACTGATCGATGAATGAGCCGCGGTCTTCATAGGACGCCACGAAGCGCCCGCGCACAGTGCCTGATTCGTTGAGCCGGCTGCTGCCGTCCAGATCGACACGGTAGGTGTCCCAGCTGCCGGCGCGGGTGGTCACCGAGAACTGCGGGATGGCGGTCGGACGCTTGCGCACCAGATTCACCGCGCCGCCGGGATTGCCGGCACCCACCAGCAACCCGGCCGCGCCGCGCAGCACTTCGACGCGGTCGTAGATTTCCATGTCTGGTGTCATCCAGCCGGTAATGCTGTAGCCCTGACCGGATACACCGTCGATGGTGTAGCTCTCGTCTTCCATGGCAAAGCCGCGGGAGCTGAACACATGAGAGCCGAAGTTGCGCTGGGAAAAGGTGATGCCGGTGGTCTGGGCCATGACGTCGTCCAGACCGGTCAGGTTCCTGTCGTTCATCAGCTGACGATTGACGACGGTCACCGACTGCGGCGTTTCGCGCAGCGACTGGGCGGTCTTGTTGATGCTGATCGCCGTGGCGCCGTAGGAGCCGCTGCCTTCGGTCGTGGTGGTGAATGGCTGGCCGTGGATGTCCATGGCGCTCAAGGTCATGGCGTCCGGGCTTTTCACCAGGGGTTCAATTGCCGTACCCAGCGTCAGGGTGTCGGCTTGCAGTGCATGGGGCACATCGGCCTTTTTCAGCAGCGCGGTCACTGCCTGTTCGACGCTCAGGCGGCCGCGTACCGGGCTGCTGGTCTTGCCGCGCACGTCGTCGGCGTTGTAGAGCACCTGCAGATCGCCCTGGCGACCCAGCTCTTGCAAGGCGCTGTTCAGGGGCTGCGCCGGAATATCGAAGTCCAGTGGCTGAGCCTGCACATCACCTTGAAAAACCAGCGCCAACGCCAACCCCAGGCCCCTGAGCGCCGGTCCGGACACCAGACGTGATCTAAACGTTTTCGCACCTTCCATGGGCGGGAGAACGAGGGGGCTGGGCATGGAAAAGATGGCTCTTTGTAATCGGTAGCGCAGGATAATGTATTCGCGGGTTCGTTACCCGTTGATGTTCACCGTGTAGGAGCGGACCGGTTCTGCTGCTGTCTTGAGAAAGCAAAAAAAGCCAAGAGTCACCCCTTGGCTTTATGGTTTGCAGCAATTCTCAGAGCATCCCAAGCGCGATCAGAAATCCCCACGCAGGGTCAGCACATAACTGCGTGGCTCGCCGTACAGGTTCGAGCGGGTGTTCGTGATCGAGGTGGTGTAGTACTTGCGGTCGAACAGGTTTTCCGCGTTGAGCGACACGCGCCAGTTTTCGTCCAGTTTCCAGGAAGCGCGAGCGTCCCAGATGGCCTTGCCGGCAACACCCACTTGATCATTGGCCGGCACGTCGTAGCCTGAATCCGCCGACACACCGGCACCCAGGGTCAAGCGGTTCCAGTCACCCGGCAGGTTGTAGCTGGAGCTCAGGCGCAGCATGTGTTTTGGTGTCTCGTAGGCTACCTGCTGGTCGCCGCCGTTACGCAGCAAGTTGAAGGTGTAGCCGCCGAACACTTGCAAGCCCGGCAACACTTCGCCGCTGGCTTCCACTTCGAAGCCTTTGCTGCGTTTCACGCCGTTTTGCACGTAGCAGGAGAGATCGATACTGGTTGGGCATTCGACCCCTTCAGTGACGTCGACCACGGCCACATCTTTCTGCTTGATGTAAAACATGGCCAGCGACAGATTCAGGCGTTTGTCGAACAGCTCACCTTTGAAGCCGGTTTCGTAGTTGGTGCCGGTGGCAGGATCGATCGGGGATCCGCTTTGAGTCACGTACTCGGCTTGCGGCGTGAAGATGTCCGCGTAACTGGCGTACCACGACCAGCTGTCGTTGATGTCGTAGATCAGGCCGGCGAAGGGCGTGAATTCCTGGGTCTCGTTAGACTCGTATGAAACCGCCGCTCCCCGCTTGACGTCGTACTGATAGTCATACCAGCTCAGCCGTGCGCCCAGTACCAGGCTCAATGGTTCGCTCAGGCGCAGCCGCGTATTGGCATAGAGGCCGGCCCGCTCTTCGGTCATGTCGATATCGTTCTGCCAGGCTGGACGGGCCGGTTTTGCGAACGGGCTATGGTTGACATTGAAGATGTTGATCGGAGAAGCAGTATCGACCTGCACCTGTTTGGTATTGGATTCCTGCCTGGACCAATCGGCGCCCAGCGTTACCTGATGCGAGAGGCCGAATGCATCGAAGTTGCCTTCCAGCTGGCTATTGAAGCCAGTGCTCTGCACTTCATCCCGGCGAAAAAGCGTCCGCTGAAAGGCTGAGCCGGCCAGGGTGACTGGATTGACAGCGCCTTGCGCATAGGCAATCTGCTGATCAAACCCGCCTTGCGAATAGGTCAGGGAAGTCCGGCTGGTCCAGTCGTCATTGAAACGATGCGCGACTTCGGTGAACACCTCGGTCATATCGCTCGTCAGCTGGTTCCATTTCGGCGCCAGGTTGGTGGAGCGCGACAGATCCAGATCCTTCCCATTGCTGTAGCGCGGCAGGCCGTAGATCGAGTAGCCGTTGATCTCCTGCTCCTGGCGACGCAGGCTCATGGTCAGGGTAGTGGCGTCGTTCAGGTCGGCCTCGACGATGCCATACAGCAGCGGCGTGCGGCTGTCACGGTTATCCAGGTACGAACCGCTGTCATCATAGGCCGCCACCATGCGTCCACGCACGCTGCCCGATTCATTGAGCTTGCCGCTGCCGTCCAGGTCGACCCGGTATTGATCCCATGAACCGGCGCGGGTGGTGATGGAAAACCTGTTCTCGGCGGTCGGGCGCTTGCGCACCAGATTCACTGCGCCGCCGGGTTGACCGGCACCCACCAGCAGCCCGGAAGCGCCACGCAGTACTTCGACGCGGTCGTAGATCGCCATGTCCGGCTGCATCCAGCCGGTGATCTGGTAACCCTGGCCGCCGATGCCGTCTACCAGAAAGCTTTCCGCCAGCAGCGAGAACCCGCGGGAGGTGTACACGTGACCACCAAAGTTGCGGTACTGGAAGCTCATGCCCGGCGTGTCTTCCAGCACTTCGCTCAGGGACGTGAGGTTGCGGTCGTCCATCACCTGCCGGGTCACGACGGTCACCGATTGCGGCGTTTCCCGCAACGACTGCGGCGCACCCTTGCCAATGCTCACCGCGCCGGTGGTGTACGAGCCGGTGCCGTCGGTGGTGACGCCCAGACGCTGCGAGTCGATGGAGGTGGGCGCCAGATTGATCGCCGTCGATGCCTGTTCCTGGCCCAGCACACTCCCCAGAGGCTGAGCCGGAACATCGGACGGCGTTTCCTGCGCCTGTGCCGCCAGCGGCAGACACAGGGCAATGCCCAGCGCTGTGATTGTCGAGCGCGGGTGGAGCAGGGGGTTGAGCAACAATGCCTTGCTCAGGGGCGTGAGTCTTGACGGTGTGTGCATGGAGTGGCTCTTTCTAGTTGGTATTGGCAAGGTGGCAGCCTTGGCCGCGCGGCGGCACGATGAAAACGCCGGACGACGATGTCCTGTTGGTCAGAAAAGCCGTGCGAGAAATAAACGCGCGCAGGGTTTCGTAAGGAAGAACGAAACCGGCGGGGCGAAATTTAATGAAATTTTCACAATCAGTTGAATGAATGCCGCCACCACAAATCCGCATGAGCCACCAAACGCGGTTCTGGGGGAAGGGAGCTGGCTCGCGACTGCATCAGCCGCGCTGCAAATGGGACTGAACCGCCGCCGTCGCCAGCAAGCTGTCCCTCACCGGCTCCGCGTTGACCTCAGTATCAAGCCGTAACCCGCTCCCCTTGCACCTGCTCCACCTCGATCCGCCCGGCATTCATCCGCACCAGTTGATCGGCAATGTCGAAATACCGGTCATCGTGGCTGATAACAATGATGGTCTTGCCCTGCGCCTTGAGCTCCGGGAGCAGCTCGGTGTAGAACACACGGCGGAAGGCCGGGTCCTGATCCGCCGCCCATTCATCGAAGACCAGCACCGGACGCTCGTCGATCCAGGCATTGATCAGCGCCAGCCGCTTGCGCTGGCCGGTGGACAGGTCGGTGGTGGTGAACTGGCCGTCGCGAATGCTGACCTTGTGGGCGATGTCCAGCCGCTCCAGGTACTTCCCTGCGTCGGCCGGTAATGTTTGCTGGCCCGGCAGCGGTTCGTCGAACAGGTAATAGTCGGCAAAAATCGTGGTGAACAGCTGGCGATAGTCATCCAGCGCCTGAGGCGCCACGGCCTCTCCATTGAGGCGAATCTCGCCCTGTTGCGGCGCGTACAGGCCCAGCAGCAGCTTGATCAGCGTGGTCTTGCCGCAACCGTTCTCACCGATGATGAACACGATATCGCCCTGCTGGATGCTCAGGTTGACCGGTCCCAGATGGAACGACTCACTGCCGGCCACCGGCGGATAGTCGTAGCGCAGCTGATGCAGCTCGATGCTCTGCAACGGCGGCAGCGAGCTGGCGCGGTCAGTGACCAGCAGATGCGGCTCGGGGCTGGAGAAACGCCACGACAGCTCGGCTATCCGGCGCATGGCGACCTGCGCGCGGCTCATCGCCGGCAGCATGTTGATCAGGCGCTCCAGCGGGCCTTTCATGTACAGCATCACCAGTACGAAACCGCCCAGCACGGTCTTTTCGGTGGTCGGCCACATGGCCTGGAAGGCGATGGCGATACCGATGACCGCGAAGAACAGCGTCGAGCCGAACGTCTCCGCCGTGACGAAGATGGTCGCGGCGCGGATGTTGGAGTTGCAGATGGTTTCGGTGGCGTCGTGGATCTGCCGGTCATTCATGTGCTGGCGGCGCTTGCGCTGAATGCGCAGCTCCTTGGCGCCGGCGCAGATCGCCTGGTAATGCTTCTGCAGCTCATCGTCGGCATCCCGGGCACGCTGAATGTTGCGCAGGCCGTAGGCGTGGGCCATGAACTGCGCGCCGGTGCCCAGCACCACGGTCAGGATCGTCAGCGACAGGATCTGCCACGACAGCAGCGCCAGGTACGTCAGGCAACCCAGGGTCACGGTGAAGGCGATGATCATCGGCGCCACCGACAGCGCAAAGGTGCTGATGGTGTTCACGTCGTTGAGCAGCACCGGAATCAGCCGGTGGGAGCGGAAGCGTTCCAGTTGTTCGATGGGCGCGACCAGCACCTTGGCGGTCAGCTCGCGGCGCAGGTTGGCGACCACCCGCTGGCCGACGTAGTTGGTCGCCAGGCTGGACAGAGTGGAGCAGGCCAGGGTCAGCACGCACAGCGCGGCGAACAGCCAGGCCATGCGCGCGGTCGGGCCGCCTTCGATGTTCATGGCCTGGTTGATGGTGGCCAGCAATGCCGTGACGCTCAGCCCGCTGACGATCCCCAGCACGGTGGAAAGGGCCACCAGCCAGCGGAAGGGCTTGAGGATTCTCAGGGTTTCCCGAGCCAGGCTCTGTGATGTGAAAGTCATGCTGTGCTCTCTTGAGGGTCACTGCCGTGACGATTGGCTGCCGTGGTGGGGAGAATCAGAGCTCGCGGGCCACGCGAAAGCCCAGCCAGTCGCCACGCACGTCGGGCTTGCGGCTGTTGCGGTTGCCCGAGCGCGAGAAGATCGGCGCTTCAGTCCAGTCATTGCCGCGGATCATCTTCCAGGTGCAATCGCCGGCCAGCCACGCGCTGCCATCGCTGGGCGCGCCGTTGTAATTGCTGGTTTCGCAATCGGCGGTCCATTCATAGACGTTGCCGTGGGCGTCATAGATGCCGAACGCGTTAGGGCTGTAGCTGCCGGCCGGTGCGGTGTAGCTGAAGCCGTCTTCCGGGCCGTAGGTGTTGGCGTGTCTGGCGATGCCGTAGGTCTTGCCTTCATCCATGGGGAAAGGGAACGGCCCGCTGCTGCCGCCTCGGGCCGCGTACTCGCGGGTGGCTTCGCTGACCATGCTGTATTTCTCGCCGGTCTTTTTCGACAGCCAGGCCACATACGCATTGGCTTCGTTCCAGTCCATACACACCGCCGGCTGGCGTGGGCCGATCGGGTAACGCGGCTGGCCGGCGGTGCATTCGCGGCCCGGCCGGGTGTCGCCATCGGGCATTTGGTAGCCGGTGCTCTTGAGGTAGGCATTCCATTCGCCGCTCAACACCTGGAACCGGCTGACCGCGAAGGGCTTCTTGAAGGTCACTTCATGCAGCGGGCCTTCGTCGGGCTGGCGGCCCATTTCGCTTTCCGGGGCGCCCATGGTGAAGCTGCCCGCCGGCAGGATGACCATTTCCGGACAGTCCTTGCAGTCCTTGAACACCTTGCCAGGCTCGGGATAGATCCCTTTGGCGGAGGCGGGAAGACTGCTTCCCAGGCTCGACAGGGCAACCAGCGACAGGGTGTACAGCACGTGTTTCATAAAAGCCTCGAAGGTCAAAAAGTAGTGCTCGGGTGTCGATGCTCGGCATCAGGCGTCGCGGTCCAGCAACGCCAGGAAACGTTCGATCTCGGCCTCGGTGTTCAACAGGCCGGGCGCGGTGCGCACCACCGGGCCGATATCGCGGCTCACCGCATCGACCACCGCGCGTTGCTTCATCAGGCGCGCCGCGACCTGATCGCAGTCCCGGCCCTTGACCCGAAAGAAGCTGAAACCTGCCGACAGCGAAGGATCCATCGGTGTCACCAGTTCGATGTTGTTGCGCTCATGCAGGCGCTGCTTGAGGTAGGTGTTGAGCTGATGAATGCGCTGTTGAACATCGGCCTTGCCCAGTTGCAGGTGCAGTTCGAATGCTTTGTCCAGCGCCCAGCGGTGCTCGAACGAGTGATAGCCGCCGGGGCTCATGACGGAGCCGAATGAGCTGCCGCCGGAAAACGTCGGGATCAGCGGGCTGATGTCCGTAAGCTGCTCGGAGCGCGCACAGACGATGCCGGTGCCGCGCGGGCCGAACATCCATTTATGGGTGCCGGCCACGAAGAAATCGCAGTTCATTTGCGGGAAGCTCAGATTCTCGACACCGAAACCGTGCACGCCGTCGATGACATAGAGAATGCGGTCCTGGTCGTCCCGCTCGCGATTGCGCTCCTGAACCAGCGCGCCGATTTCGGCGATGGGTAGCTTGACGCCGCTGCCGGACTGCACCCAGGTCATGCCCAGGACGCGGGTGTGTGGGCGAATGTTGCGGGCGATGTTGTCGAGGATTTCATCGCTGGACACGGTTGCCGAATCCTTGAACAGACGAATCCTGCGCACTGCGGTGCCGTCCCGCTGGCGGCGAAAATCCAGGATGGCGCGGGCACACGAATGTTCATGTTCGGTGGTGAGGATTTCCTGACCGGCGCGCACATGCAGGCCGCCGTAAATGATCGCCAGCCCTTCGGTGGTGCTGCCGGTCAGTGCGATCTGCCCGGGGCGTGCGTCGAGGTATCGGCCAGCCCAGGTGCGCACCTGATGCTCGCGCCGCTCGGTTTCCTGAAAATCCCAGTCCATGGCCAGGCCCGGATTGCGGTCGATGAACGCGCGGTGGGCTTCGATCGCTTCACGTACCGGCCTGGGATGCGAGGTCACCAGAAAATTGGAGAAGTGCAGGTACTCCGGGTCCTGGTCGAACAGTCGGCGCAGGCGCGTCCATTTGTCTCCGGCGGTGTGTCCTTCGGCTGCGGCCAGGGTGATAGCGGAGCCCAAGGGCAGGGCGGCCGCCAGCGTGGCAGCCTGCTTGAGAAAGGTTCGGCGGTCGCTCATCGGCCGGCCACCGGTTGGCCGGCGGCCTGGACCTGGGCCCAGACCCGCAGGAAATTGCCGCCCCACAGCTTGGCGATGTCGGCTTCGGCGTAGCCGCGCTCGATCAGTTCGGCGGTCACGTTGCGGGTATCGCCGACGTCGTTGAAGCCGATCACGCCACCGCCGTCGTTGAAGTCGGAACTGATGCCCACGTGGTCGATGCCGATCTTCTTCACCGCGTAATCGATGGCGTTGACGAAGTCCTTTACCGTGGCCTTGGGCTCTTCTTCGAGAATCGCGTAGAGCTTGCCGGCGTAGGCGCCGAAGCGCTGTTCCGGCCAGACGGTGATGATCGGGTCGCCCGGCATCAGCGCCATTTCCAGGTCATGCAGCGGCGGCAGGTCGAAGTCCTTGCGCAGGTCGTTGAGCTTGTCCAGTGTGCGCTGGCTCAGCGGGCGCAGGTAGGCCGGGAACGCGACAATCTGCACCACCCCATCGGTCTGCTTGATCAGCTGCATCTCGGCATCGCTGAGGTTGCGCGGGATGTCCACCAGCGCGCGGGGTGCCGAGTGCGAGGCCACCAGCGGCGTGCGGCTCAGTTGTGCAACCTGTTCCAGCGCCTTGCTGGACATCTGCGACACATCGATGATCACCCCCAGGTCGTTGAGGCGCTGCACCGCCTGCTTGCCCAGGTCCGACAGCCCGCCCAGCGCGTCCGGCGTATCGTTGAGAAACGGCAGCGGGCGCGAGGAGTCGGCCCAACGGTTGTTGCCCACGTAACTGAAGCCGAACATGCGCATACCCCGCGCCGTCCAGCGGTTCAACTGGTCAAGATCGTCGCCCAGCGGGTAGGCATTGAGCATGCTGATGAAGATCGCGAACTTGCCTTCGCCGTGCAGGCGGCGCATGTCGTCAGGGGTGTAGGCGATGCCGACCTGATGGGGGAAGTCGCGCACCAGCCTGGTGATGATTTTGTAGCGCACCTCCTGCTGCATACGCGCTTCTTCGACAAAGCCCGCGGTCGGCCGGTGCGGCGCGTTGGGGCCGTTCCAGATTTCCGGCCAGCCGAACACCGTCAACGCCGCGCCGGACAACCGGCCCCGGGCCGTTTTCACCAGGTCGAATTGGCCGCTGCCGTCCTTGTCTGCCTCGTTGCCTTCGCTGCCGAATTTCATCGGCACGGTGATATGGCTGTCGAACGAGACGATCCGCTCCTGGATGGACTCGGCCTGCTGCATGATCTTGACCGGGTAGCCCGCCGGCGACCAGTAATTCCAGGCCAGAAAGCCCGCCCCGGCGCTGACGGCCAGGGCCAGGGGCAGTCCGATGAGCAGAGCCTTTTTCCAACGCGGTTTCGTCATTGCCGTCTCGTTCAGGTTGACCATTTCAGAAGCAGGCACCAGGGCCTTTGCTATTTGGGGAGAACGAGCGGATGGCGGAAAAATTTAGCGTCGCGGCGGCAAGTGGCACCAGGGCCTAAATTTCCCGCCCCAGGCTACGTTCTAGCTGGATGACGGCTGTCTCGGGGCTGGAACAGGTAGGGTAATGACGATTTCACGACGAGGTTTCATAGCGGGCCTGGCGCTGACCGGCGCTGCGGTTCCGGCGGCTTATTACGCACATCGTGAACTCACGCGGGTCGATCATCCTGTTACTCCCGGCGAAGCCACGCCCGGTCCTGCGGATAAAGCCACCCAGCGCCTGGCCGACAAGCTGCGCGGCGTCTGGGATATCCAGTTCGAAGGGCGCGACGCGGGCCTGGCCGGTGCGCCGCTGCACGGCCTGCAGATGTTTCTCGACATTGCGCCCCGTGGTCGCGGCCTGCGCGGATTCATCGACACGCCCGAGCGCCTGCGCAGTGATGACACGCCGCGCTTCCGGGTAATCGGTGACCTGCATGCCGATCAAGGCCAAACGTTGTATTTCCGGGTCATGGACGGCACGGCGGGTGATGGCCCGCAAAGCGACACAGCGGATTACGAATTCAGCCTGCTGCTCGATGAAGTCTGGGGCGCGTTCGGCAATGCCGGCAGCGGCAGCCTGAGCGGGCGAGTGCAGCGCCTGGACCGGGCCTTGATGTTGCCGGAACTCGACAACCGTTTCCTGGCGGTCAAACAGGTCTTTCCCGAGGCCCGTGAGCGGATCGAACTGACGCCACCGTTTCTCGCCTGGCTGATATCCCATGAACACCGGCTGTTCCACCAGCTCTGGCATGCGTCGCGGGACAAATGGCATCGGCTGCCCGAAGCCAAGCGCGAAGGCTTGCGCGGACTGGGCTGGCAGCCCGGCCCGCGAGACAGGGAGCGCGATGCCCGCGGGCCGACCAAGGATCGCAACGGTTCGGGGGTGGACTTCCTGTACATGCACCGGCACATGCTGATCCAGGCGCGCAAGATTCAGGCGCTGCCGTCGTGGCCGCGTTTTCCCATGCCGCAGCCGGAACTGGAGCGTGACCGCCTGGGGTTTGCCCGTTACTTCGACAACCACGACGGCTGCTCGCTGCCGCCCAACTGGCTGGCGCCGGGCGATGAGCAATACACCCAGCTGGTCAGCGACATCAAGAGTGCCGAAACCTGGCACACCCATTTTGAAGTCTGGGAATCGCGCTATCGCGACTCGCGGTATCTCTCGACCCTGACCTTGGGACAGTTCGGTTCGCAGGTTGAACTGGAATTGCACGACTGGCTGCACATGCGCTGGGCGTCGGTGGCGCGAGACCCGGCCAACGGCCAGCCGGTGCCGATGGCGCGGCGTTCGGACGACTTCGCCGAGCGCTGGTTTGGTCCGGAAAACGACTTTCTCGCCGACCCGTTTTCTTCCCATGTCAATCCGGTGTTCTGGCTGTTTCATGGCTGGATCGACGACCGCATCGAGGACTGGTATCGCGCCCATGAGCGTTTTCATCCGGGAGAGGTCAGCCGCCTGGAAGTCAACGGCGTGCCCTGGTTCAGTTCAGCCCGCTGGGTCGATATCAACGACCCGTGGCTGGGGCCGGATACCCATGGCTGTAGCACCACGCCGGGTCTGACTGTCGGCAGCAGCCTGGAAATGGACCCGGAAGTCATGAAGCTCGCGCTGCGCATCACCTTCGCCGCCGATGAAAAGCTGGGCGATCTGCTACGCCGCGTGCCGCGTCGGCCGTGGTATGCACAAAATATCCTGTCCGCTCTGGGCCTTTAGGAGCGGACCGGGCGGCGCTCCGCTTGTGCGCGAAGCCATACACATAGTGCGAACGCACCGCCGCCTTCGCCAGCAAGACGGATCGCCGCCCGCTGGCTCCTACACATTTGATGTGTATCTCATTTCTGTAGGAGCGACCTTGGTCGCGAAAGGGCAGTTACCGACGCAGCAGACTCGTTGCCAGGAATGACGTCATCGCCATCAAGCTGGCCTCTACACGTTGGATGCGCGCCTCGTTTCTGTGGGAGCGAGCTTGCTCGCGAAAGGGCCATTACGGACGCTGCAGCCTCGTCGCCAGGAATGACGTCATCGCGGGCAAGCGCGTCTACGGAACTGTTTGCCAACCGCCGCCCAGCGCCTTGTACAGCGCAATGCTCGCCTGCACCCGTGCCAGACGCAGCTGCACGCTGACGTCCTGAGCCAGGTACAGGGTGCGTTGGCTTTCCAGTACGGTGAGCAAATCCTCGGCGCCGGCTTCATAGCGGCTCTGGGCGATGCGGAACGCGGTTTGCGCCTGGCGCAGTTCTTCTTCATGCCAGTAGCGTTGCCGGTCCAGCCCGCTGATGCTGTTCAGGGCTTTTTCCACGTCGGCAAAAGCGTTGACAATGGCGCCGCGATAGGTTTCCAGCAGTTCTTCCTGGCGCGCCGTGGCGCGGTCTTGTTCGGCGCTCAACCGCCCGTTATTGAAGATCGGCCCGGCCAGCCCGGCGGCGAGGCTGGAGAACGGCGCGCGCAGCCAGTCTTCGGCGCGGACCGATTCAGTGCCCAGGCTGGCGCTCAGGGTCAGTTTGGGAAACAACGCGGCCCGCGCCACGCGGACATCGGCCTGTGCGGCGGCCAGTTCGGCTTCGGCCTTGGCCAGGTCCGGACGGCGGGTCAGCAGTTCGCCGGGCACGCCGCTGCCGATCCGCGGAAAGCTCAGGCTGTCGAACGGCTGCTCGCCCAGTTGCAGGTTTTGCACCGGCTGGCCGAGCAGGGCGGCGAGGGTGATGCGTTGTTCGTTGGCCAGTTGCTGGATGCGTGGCAATTCCCGCTGCTGGGCGGCGACCAGATTCTTCTGCTGCGCCAGCTCCAGGGCGGTGGCCGAACCCGAGTCGTAACGGGTCTGCACCAGCTTGAGCACGTCCTGCGCGTTGGCCAGATTCAGTTCGGCGATGCGCCGCTGTTCCCTGGCGGCCAGGGCTTGTGCGTAGCGGTCCGCCACATTGCCGAGCAGTGTCAGCTCCACGGTGGCCTGATCGAATTCGCTGGCCTTGAGCAGTTGCCCGGCGCTGTCCCGAGCCGCCGCGACGCCACCCCAGAAATCCACTTCATAACTGGCGGTCAGGTTGCTGGTGAAGCTGTCCTGGTTGTTGTCGTCGAAACGGTTGGCCTTGCGATCCTGGCGGCGGGTGAACTTGTTGCGTTCGCCGCGCAGGTCGTAGCTGACTTCCGGCAGCAGCGGAGCGCCGCCGATCACCGCCGCAGCCTGGGCCTGACGCAGGCGCGCCATGGCCGCGCCGATCTCATGGCTGTCGCGCCGGGCCTGCTCGATCAGGCGGTTCAGTTGTGGACTGCCGAATCCCCGCCACCATTGCGCGTCGCTGCGCTGGGCGGCCGCGTCGTCGGCGAAGGCCCAGCGGGCCGGCGGCGCAATGCCCGTCTCGGAACGCGGCGGCGTGGAATGACAGGCCGCCAGCAGCAGGCAGGTTGTCAATAAGCTGAGCGTCGGTTTCATCGAAAGATCATTCACTGGTGAGGGCCGCGACCGGGTCGAGGCGGGCGGCCTTGCGGGCCGGCATGAAACCGAAAATCACCCCGGTGACCAGCGCACAGCCCAAGGCACCCAGCACGGCGGACAATGAGAACGCCACCGCGACCTTGCCCAGCAGCAGTGCGCCGCCCATGCCCAGCGCGAGGACGATTCCGGCCAGGCCGCCCACCACCGAAAGCATCACCGCTTCGGTGAGGAACTGGCGCAGGATGTCCCGCTGCCGCGCACCGGTGGCCATGCGGATGCCGATTTCCCGGGTCCGCTCGCGCACGGTCATGAGCATGATGTTCATCACCCCGATGCCGCCCACCAGCAGGGAAATCGCCGCGATGGCGCCGAGCATCAGCGACAGAGTGTTCTGGGTCCGGGCTTCGGCCTGGATCATCGCGGCGTTGTTGGTCAGTTCGTAGTCCGGCTTGCCGTTGTGCAAACGTTGCATCAACTGATGGATAGCGGCTTCCGCCTGCTTGACGTTGTCCGCGTTGCGGGTAGCGACGGTGACGTATTCCGGGTCCTGGGTGCCGAACAGGCGAATGCTCGCCGCCGAGTAAGGGATGGCGATGCGGTTGTCGCTGTCCATATCGCCGGAGCTGGCGCCTTTTTCCTGGAGCACGCCCACCACCTGGAACGGCACGTTCTCGATCAGGATGTATTGACCGATGGGGTCGAGGCCGTCCTTGAACAGTTTCTGCCGGACCTTGTAGCCGATCACTGCGACCGCTGCCGCGTTGCGTTCATCCGCATCGGTGAAATAACTGCCCTCGGCCACCGGCCAGTTGAAGATCGCCGGAAAATGGGTGTCGTTGCCGCCGACATAGGCGGAGTGGTCGACATTGCCGAACCTGACCCCGGCCTGACCGCCGTTGACCGGCATGATCATCTGCACTTCAGGCAACGCGCCGATGGCCGCGACTTCTTCCAGCGTGATGATGCCCTTGGGCGCGCGCGGAGTGGCGGGCTTGCCGTTGAGGTAAATGATGTTGGAACCGAACGACGACATCTGCGCCATCACCTGCCGCTTGCTGCCTTCGCCCACCGCCAGCATCACCACCACCGAGGCCACGCCGATGACGATGCCCAGCAAGGTCAGTGCAGTACGGAAACGGTTGATCCACATCACCCGCCATGCGGCCTGCACGGCGTCGCGCAATTCGCCTTTCCACGCGCCGCTGTGGAGGCTGCCCTGGTTCAGGCGTTGGCGCAGGTCCGGCGCGTGCAGGGCGTTCGCGGTTTCGGGCTGATGGCTGGCGGTGTCGCTGACGATCAGGCCATCGCTGATTTCGATGATGCGCTGGGCCCGCGCCGCCACGGCACGGTCGTGAGTGATGAGGATGATCACATGACCCTGGCCGGCGAGTTCGTCGAGCAGTGCCATGACTTCAGTGCCGCTGTGGCTGTCCAGCGCGCCGGTGGGTTCGTCGGCGAGAATGATATGCCCGCCGTTCATCAAGGCCCGGGCGATGGACACCCGCTGTTGCTGGCCGCCGGACAATTGATGCGGGCGGTTGCCGGTGCGCGCTTCCAGACCCAGCCGGGCCAGCAGCGCGGCGGC
The DNA here is from genome assembly GCF_003935425.1 of Pseudomonas sp. v388. Lineage (GTDB taxonomy): Bacteria > Pseudomonadota > Gammaproteobacteria > Pseudomonadales > Pseudomonadaceae > Aquipseudomonas. The sequence continues at coordinate 87,744 of NZ_RHQN01000004.1, read as the reverse complement.
GCGGGCGTGACGTTCGGCGGCGGGCGTTCCGGCATAGATCGCCGGCATCTCGACGTTTTCCTGGGCCGAGCCGGAGGGGATCAGGTGATAGCCCTGGAACACGAAGCCGAACGCCTCGCGGCGCAGCCACGCCAGTTCGTCGCTGCCCAGCCCGGCGACGTCTTCGCCGGCGAACAGATACTGGCCGCTGCTGGGACGATCCAGGCAGCCGAGGATGTTCATCAGCGTCGATTTGCCCGAGCCGGAAGCGCCGACGATGGCGACGAACTCACCGGGATGGATCGCCAGGTCGATGCCGCGCAGCACATCGACACGCGGGCTGTCACCGCCGCCATAGGATTTGCGGATGTTCCGCAGGTCGATCAGAGGCGTGGGCATTCAGCCTCCGCTGCCGAGGGTCGGCTTGACCAGCAACCGGTCGCCTTCGTCCAGCCCTTCGAGGACCTGCACCCGCAGCCGGTCGCTGATGCCGGTGCGCACCGTGCGTTGCTCGATAGCGCCGTCGCCGGTCAGCACCTGGGCCAGTTGCAGGTTGGGTTGCGGTCCGTGCTGCAAGGCAGAGATCGGAGCGGTCAGGGCATTGCGCGCGCTGTCGGCGACGAAGAAAATCTGTGCGGTCATTTCCGCCATCAACGCCTGATCGGCATTTTCCACGTCCAGCAGCACGGTGTAGAGCACCACCCGGCCGCCGCCGTTCTTGCCGGCACTGCTGGGGCTGCCGCCGCCCTGGTTGGCTTGATCCAGCGGTTTGGGCGGTACCGGCAGAATCTGCCGCACCGTGCTGCTCCAGCGTCGGGTGCCGCCGCTCAAGGTCGTGAAGTAGGCGTTCATGCCCGGTTTGACATGGCCGATATCGGCTTCCGACACTTCGGCCCAGACCGTCATCGGCGACAGCCGGGCGATACGCAGAATCAGCGGGGTCTGTTGCTGGGCATTCAGGGTCTGGCCTTCGCGGGCGTCCAGCGCGACCACGGTGCCGGTCATCGGGGCGTAGATGCGGGTGTAGCCCAGCGCCGCTTCATCACTGCGCAACGCGGCCTGGGCTTCAAGGATCTGCGCCTTGAACATGTCGACCCGTGCCTGGGTCGCACGGTATTCCGATTCTGCCGCCTGGACATCTTCGGCGCGGGTGGCGCCGCCGGCGGCCAGGCTTTTCTGGCGTTGCTGCTTTTGCCCGGCCAGCTGATGCAGGGCCCGTTGTTCGGCGAGTTGCGCCTTGAGATTCTCGATGGCGTAGCGCGCCGCGTCGAGCTTGGCTTTCTGGGTCGACGGGTCGATCTCCACCAGCAGTTGACCTTCCTTGACCTGATCGCCGACCTGGGCATGGATCTTCATGATCTGCCCGGTAGCCTGGGAACCGACATCCACGTAGCTGCGCGGTTGCAGCGTGCCCAGGGCAGTGACACTGCTTTCGATGTCGCCGCGGGTCACCGTCACGGTCGGCGCCTCGCCCTGGCTATCGGGCAGGATTCGCCACGCGCAAAGGGCAATGATCGGGAACAGGCACAGCGTAACAAGAACGATGCGTCGAGGTTGTCGGGAGCGTTTCATGCAGGGTTCCTGCCGGGGAAAGACACCCGGACGGCAAGCAGCCGCCGGGGAAACTGTCCATTAGACGAGGGCCGTGCGCGGGAATTTAGCGAGGTGGATTGGCAGGCGTGAGTAAATTTCCTGCGCAGGTTTCGTTCAGTGATGGCCCGTCCTGCAAAAACAATGTTCTGTAGGAGCGACCTTGGTCACGAAGAGGCCGGTGCAGCTGCAATGGGTGTTCCTGCGGATCTGGCGCCTTCGTTACTGAGGGCCGTCCTGCAAAAACGGTGTTCTGTAGGAGCGACCTTGGTCGCGAAGAGGCCGGTGCAGCTGCAATGGATATTCCTGCAGATCTAACGCCTTCGCGACCAGGCTCGGTCCTACAGGTAAACCCTCGCCACAGTGGAGTCAGTGTGATCATTTCCAGAATTTTTCTAGCCGGTCTCTGCGGCGTACTGGCGGTTCCGCTGTGTGCCGTGGCCGATCAGGACCCGTCCGCGCAGATCCGCCGCACCGGATTCGGCGTGCCGCACATCCTGGCCAAGGACGAACGCGGCCTGGGCTACGGTATCGGCTATGCCTACGCCCAGGACAACCTGTGCCTGCTGGCCAACGAGATCGTCACGGTCCACGGTCAACGCTCGCGGTTCTTCGGGCCGGATCAGGCAACCCTGGAAAAGCGCAACAACCTGGCCAGCGACCTGTTCTTCCAGTGGCTGAACACCCCGGAAGCGGTCGCCGGTTTCTGGGAGGCCCAGCCGAGCGAGATCCGCCAGTTGATGCAAGGCTATGCCGACGGCTATAACCGGTCCTTGAAAGAACAGGCGGCCAGCGGCCTGCCCGAAGCCTGTCAGGGTGAATGGGTCAGGTCCATCGACAGCAACGATCTGGTGCGCTTGAGTCGACGTCTACTGGTCGAAGGCGGGCTCGGACAGTTCACCGAAGCGATTGCCGGCGCCCGACCGCCGCAGCGCGAGAAGCAGAACGCGCAGTTGTCGAGCGAACGCAACCGCCAACTCCAGGCCTTGCAGGCCGCCGCCGAACGCAACCAACGCTTCGCTCTGGAACGCGGCAGCAATGCGGTGGCGATCGGGCGTGACCTGTCGTTCAATGGCCGCGGCCTGCTGCTGGCCAATCCGCATTTCCCGTGGAGCGGCGGCATGCGCTTCTATGAAATGCACCTGACCATCCCCGGCAAGCTCGATGTCATGGGTGCGTCGCTGCCTGGCCTGCCGTTGATCAATATCGGTTTCAACCAGCATCTGGCCTGGACCCACACGGTCGATACCTCCAAACACTTCACCTTGCACCGCCTGCAACTGGACCCCAAGGACCCGACCCGCTACCTGCTGGACGGGCAGTCCAAAGCCATGACCGGCCGCCGCATTCAGGTCGAGGCCAAGCAGCCCGACGGCAGTCTGAAAGCGATAACCCGCACGGTCTGGTCTTCCGAGTTCGGGCCGGTGGTGCAGTGGCCGGGCAAGCTGGACTGGAACCATCAGGTGGCTTTCAGTCTGCGCGACGCCAATCTGGACAACGACCGCGTCTTGCAGCAGTGGTACGCCATGGATCAGGCCGACAGCCTGCAAGCGTTGCAGGATTCGGTGCACAAGCATCAGGGCATTCCGTGGGTCAATACCGTGGCGGTGGATGCCCAGGGCCAGGCGCTGTACATGAACCTGTCGGTGGTGCCCAACGTCGATGCCGGCAAACTGGCGCAGTGCAGCGACCCACGGCTGGGCACGGCGATGATCGTGCTCGACGGCTCGCACAGTGCCTGCAACTGGGAGGTCAGCGCCGACTCGGCCCAGCCGGGCATCTATCCTTCGTCGCAACAGCCGCAGTTGCAGCGTACCGACTACGTGCAGCATTCCAACGACTCGGCGTGGATGGTCAACCCGGCGGCACCGCTCACCGGTTTCTCGCCGTTGATCAGCCAGGATGGTCAGGCGCTTGGCCAGCGCACCCGCTTCGCGCTGGATCGCCTTGCCAGCCTGCAACGTTCGGGCAAGGTCAGCGTGGCGGCTTTGCAGGCCATGGTCATGGATAACGAGGTGTATCAGACCGGCCAGGTGCTGCCCGACCTGTTGCAGTTCTGCGCTTCAAGCCTGGGTGCTGATGCGGCGCGTCTGAATGCGCTGTGTACGGCGCTGAAAAGCTGGGACCGGCGCGCCGAGCTGAGCAGTGGGGCGGGCCTGGTGTACTTCCAGAAAATCATGGCCGGCCTGCAAAGCGTGCCGTCGCGCTGGCGGGTGCCGTTCGATGCCCGCGACCCGGCGCACACGCCGCGCGGTCTGGCCCTCGACAAGCCGGAAGTCGCCGCCGCACTGCGCAGCGCCCTGTTGGCGGTGGCCGATGAAGCGCAGAAAACCGGGTTGCCGGCGGACCTGCGCTGGGGCGATGTGCAGGTTTCCAGCGCGACCGGTACGCCAATTCCGATCCACGGCGGGCCGGCAGAGCTGGGCGTCTATAACGCCATGCAAACCGTGGCAGGCCAGGACGGCAAGCGTGAAGTGGTCAGCGGCAGCAGTTATCTGCAGGTGGTGAGCTTTGACGACCAGGGGCCGAAAGCACAGGGGCTGTTGACGTTCTCGGTTTCCAGCAATCCGCAATCCGCTCATTCCGGTGACCAGACCCAAGCGTTCTCCAGAAAACAGTGGAGCACGCTGCCGTTCACCGAAGAGCAGATCAAGGCGGATCCGGAGTATTCGCTGCAAGTGATCAAGGCAGAAAAGTAGCCAATAGACGGTGGTGTGGGAGCGGACCGGGCGGCGCTCCCACAGGGGATGGTCGTGCAGACTCTTCAACCGCCCGGGGTATCGATATCCGCATCATGGCCTTGGGTGGGTTGCAGGTTGCGCTGGGTCTTGGGCTTTTGCTGAGGCTCGTAGTCCGGCACGTAGGCGCTGTTTTCTCCGTCCTGCGGGCCGGACGACCGGGATTGCTGCTGTGACTGGGATTGGGACTGGGATTGCCCAGGCGTCGAAGGCTGGCCCTGATCATCCGGGGTCCGGGGATCGATAGCCGGGTCGTTGCGATCCTGGGTCGGGTTATGTTGGCCGGGAGCCTGTTCTTTTTGCTGTTGCGGTTCCTTGGACATATGCACCTCGCTGGCATTTCAAATGGAATGCTTACCAGGTTTTGAGGGCAGGGGCGCGCAGTCGTTCGACGAAACTGCTCCGCCAATGAAAAAGGGAAGCCCTGAGGCTTCCCTTTTTGTCATTTGCACTACCGATCAGAGCACTTGCTTGATCGCGTCGCAGACCACGTCGATGTTCTTCTCGTTCAGCGCCGCGACACAGATACGACCGGTGTCCAGGGCATAGATGCCGAACTCGCTGCGCAGACGCTGGGCCTGTGCGGCGGTCAGGCCGGAGTAGGAGAACATCCCGCACTGGCGTGCCACGAAGCTGAAGTCCTGACCGGCCGGGTTGTCCGCCAGACGCTCGACCATCGCCTTGCGCATGGCGTGGATGCGAGTGCGCATCTGGCCCAGTTCTTCTTCCCATACGGCACGCAGCGCCGGGTCGTTGAGCACGGCCGCGGAGATGATCGCGCCGTGGGTCGGCGGGTTGGAATAGTTGGTGCGGATCACCCGCTTGACCTGGGACAGCACGCGAGCTGTCTCTTCAGCCGACTCGGTGATGATCGACAGCGCGCCGACCCGCTCGCCGTACAGCGACAGCGACTTGGAGAACGACGTGGAGGCGAAGAAAGTCAACCCGGAAGCGGCGAACAGGCGCACCGCCACCGCGTCTTCCTGGATACCCTGGCCGAAACCCTGATACGCCATGTCCAGGAACGGCACGTGACCCTTGGCCTTGACCACGTCCAGCACGTTTTTCCAGTCATCGACGCTCAGGTCGACGCCGGTCGGGTTGTGGCAGCAGGCGTGCAGCACGACGATGGAGTTGTCCGGCAGGTTGCGCAGGTCTTCGAGCATGCCGGCCCGGTCCACGTCATGGGTGGCGGCGTCGTAGTAGCGATAGTCCTGAACCGGGAAACCGGCGGCCTCGAACAGCGCGCGGTGGTTTTCCCAGCTCGGGTCGCTGATGGCAACCACGGCGCCGGGCAGCAGGCGCTTGAGGAAGTCCGCGCCGATCTTCAGCGCCCCGGTGCCGCCCACCGATTGGGTGGTCAAGACACGGCCGGAAGCGATCAGCGGTGAATCGGCGCCCAGCAGCAGTTTCTGCACCGCCAGGTCGTAGGCGCCGATACCGTCGATCGGCAGGTAGCCGCGGGGCGCATGCTGCGCAACGCGAATCTTCTCGGCTTCAGCCACTGCGCGCAGCAATGGAATGCGCCCGTCTTCGTCACAGTAGACACCCACGCCAAGATTGACCTTGGTGGTGCGGGTGTCGGCGTTGAATGCTTCGTTGATACCCAGGATCGGATCGCGGGGCGCCATTTCGACAGCGGAGAAGAGGCTCATTGTTTGCGGCAGCTCTGAATGAAGAGGGAAGGGGAAACCGCTCCGGCTGAATGCGCCAGAACAGTGCACAAGCGGGGACACAGTATAGAGAGCATCCCGGAGAGGGGCGACAGGCTCCAGGGCTTTTTTGCGAGGTTTTTTGCACGATTTGCAGAACGTTCGTCAGCCTGTGGCCTCAATCTTTTAACCGTTGATGCAATGCGTGGCTTGAAAGGCGAGGATATGGCTCCATCTAGAGGGTTATCTCACTCTACCGGCTACGTCTTTCCCCGACGGGAGAAGGCGTCGGCGTCTGTTTTACGAGCGAGTCTGTTGGGCGCCGGATCTGCGCACCCGAACTGAGAGGTTATTTATGTCCGAGTTCCAGCTCGTCACCCGTTTCAAGCCGGCCGGCGATCAGCCCGAAGCCATCCGCCTGATGGTCGAAGGCATCGAGGCGGGCCTCGCGCACCAGACGCTGCTCGGCGTGACCGGCTCGGGCAAGACCTTCAGCATCGCCAACGTCATTTCCCAGGTGAAGCGTCCGACCCTGGTGCTGGCCCCGAACAAGACCCTGGCGGCCCAGCTGTACGGCGAGTTCAAGGCATTCTTCCCGAACAATGCGGTCGAGTATTTCGTCTCGTACTACGACTACTACCAGCCCGAAGCCTATGTGCCGTCATCGGACACCTTCATCGAGAAGGACGCATCGATCAACGACCATATCGAACAGATGCGACTGTCGGCGACCAAAGCGCTGCTGGAACGCAAGGACGCAATCATCGTCACTACCGTGTCGTGCATCTATGGCCTGGGCAGCCCGGAAACCTATCTGCGCATGGTCCTGCACATCGACCGTGGCGACAAACTCGACCAGCGCGCCTTGCTGCGCCGCCTGGCGGACCTGCAATACACCCGTAACGATATGGACTTTGCCCGCGCCACGTTCCGGGTGCGCGGTGATGTGATCGATATCTATCCCGCCGAATCGGACCTGGAAGCGATCCGCGTGGAGTTGTTCGACGACGAGGTCGAGAGCCTGTCGGCGTTCGATCCGCTGACCGGCGAAGTGATTCGCAAGCTGCCGCGCTTTACCTTCTACCCCAAGAGCCACTACGTGACGCCCCGCGAAACGCTGCTCGAAGCGATGGAAGGCATCAAGGTCGAGCTGCAAGAGCGCCTGGAATATCTGCGCAGCCAGAACAAGCTGGTGGAAGCCCAGCGCCTGGAGCAGCGCACCCGTTTCGACCTGGAAATGATGCTGGAGCTGGGCTACTGCAACGGCATCGAAAACTACTCGCGCTACCTGTCGGGCCGTCCATCCGGCGCGCCACCGCCGACGCTGTACGACTATCTGCCGCCCGACGCGCTGCTGGTGATCGACGAGTCGCACGTCAGTGTTTCCCAGGTCGGTGCCATGTACAAAGGCGACAGGTCCCGTAAGGAAACCCTGGTGGAATACGGTTTCCGTCTGCCCTCGGCGCTGGACAACCGGCCGATGCGTTTCGACGAATGGGAAGCCGTCAGCCCGCAGACCATCTTCGTTTCGGCCACGCCTGGCAACTATGAAGCCGAACACGCCGGGCGCATCATCGAACAGGTCGTCAGGCCTACCGGTCTGGTGGACCCGCTGGTGGAAGTCCGTCCCGCGCTGACCCAGGTGGACGACCTGCTGTCGGAGATCAATAAATGCGTGGCCAAGGATGAGCGGGTGCTGGTCACCGTGCTGACCAAGCGCATGGCCGAAGACTTGACCGATTACCTGGCCGATCATGGAGCGAAGGTCCGCTATCTGCACTCGGACATCGATACGGTCGAACGGGTCGAGATCATTCGTGACCTGCGTCTGGGGACGTTCGACGTGGTGGTGGGGATCAACCTGCTGCGCGAAGGCCTGGACATGCCGGAAGTGGCGCTGGTGGCGATTCTGGATGCCGACAAGGAAGGCTTCCTGCGTTCCGACCGCTCGCTGATCCAGACCATCGGCCGAGCGGCGCGCAATCTCAAGGGCCGGGCGATTTTGTATGCCGATCGCATGACCGGCTCCATGGAACGCGCCATCAACGAAACCGAGCGTCGCCGCGAGAAGCAGATCGCTTTTAACGAGGCCAACGGCATCACGCCTATCGGCGTATCCAGGGACGTGGCCGATATCCTCGAAGGCGCCACCGTGCCGGGTTCGCGCAGCAAGAAGCGCAAGGGCATGGCCAAGGCGGCGGAAGAGAACGCCAAGTACGAAAACGAACTGCGTTCGCCCAGCGAGATCACCAAGCGCATCCGCCAGCTGGAAGAGAAAATGTACCAACTGGCCCGCGACCTGGAATTCGAAGCCGCCGCGCAGATGCGCGACGAGATCGGCAAATTGCGTGAGCGTTTGCTGGCGGTCTGATGGGGCGTGGGAACGGACCGGGCGGGGTTCCGCTTGTCCGCGAAGAAGCCGGCGCATCCACAGAATCTTCTGCGCCTTGAAACACGTCTTCGCGGACAAGTCCGCTCCCCCGTGTGTCCATCGCTGGAGCCACAACCCCCGCGCCTGTTAACATTCCGCGCTTGATCGACCTATTCGGGATTTTCCATGACCACCGTTCGTACCCGCATCGCGCCATCGCCCACCGGCGACCCTCACGTTGGCACAGCGTATATCGCGCTCTTCAACTACTGCTTTGCCAAGCAGCATGGCGGCGAGTTCATTCTGCGCATTGAAGACACCGATCAGCTGCGCTCGACCCGCGAGTCCGAACAGCAGATCTTCGACGCGCTGCGCTGGCTGGGCATCGAATGGAGCGAAGGCCCTGACGTCGGCGGGCCGCACGGTCCGTACCGGCAGAGCGAGCGGGGCGATATCTACCAGAAATACGCCCGGCAACTGGTCGACATGGGTCACGCCTTCCCCTGCTTCTGCACTGCCGAAGAGCTGGATCAGATGCGCGCCGAACAGATGGCCCGCGGTGAAACCCCGCGCTACGACGGCCGCTCCTTGCTGCTTTCCAAGGAAGAAGTGGCGCGCCGTCTGGCCGCCGGCGAGCCTCATGTGATCCGCATGAAAGTGCCGACCGAAGGCGTCTGCGTGGTGCCGGACCTGCTGCGTGGCGACGTCGAGATCCCTTGGGATCGCATGGACATGCAGGTGCTGATGAAGACCGATGGTCTGCCGACCTACTTCCTGGCCAACGTGGTCGATGACCACCTGATGGGCATCACCCACGTGCTGCGCGGCGAGGAGTGGCTGCCTTCGGCGCCCAAGCTGATCCTGCTCTACGAATACTTCGGCTGGGACAAGCCGCAGCTGTGCTACATGCCGCTGCTGCGTAACCCCGACAAGAGCAAGCTGTCCAAACGCAAGAACCCGACGTCGGTGACGTTCTACGAGCGCATGGGCTTCATGCCCGAAGCGATGCTCAATTACCTGGGCCGCATGGGCTGGTCGATGCCTGACGAGCGTGAGAAGTTCTCGCTGCAGGAAATGGTCGACAACTTCGACCTGTCTCGCGTCTCGCTGGGCGGGCCGATCTTCGATATCGAGAAACTGTCCTGGCTCAACGGCCAGTGGCTGCGCGAATTGCCGGTGCAAGAGTTCGCCACGCGGGTGCAGACCTGGGCGCTGAACCCCGAGTACCTGATGAAGATCGCACCCCACGTGCAGGGCCGGGTCGAGACCTTCAGTCAGATCGCACCCTTGGCCAGCTTCTTCTTCGCGGGTGGCGTCACGCCGGATGCGAAGCTGTTCGAGCACAAGAAGCTGTCGCCCGAGCAGGTTCGCCAGCTGATGCAGCTGATTCTCTGGAAGCTGGAATCGCTGCGCCAGTGGGAGAAAGAGTCGATCACGGCCGTTATCCAGGCGGTGGTCGAGCGCCTGGGCCTCAAGTTGCGCGATGCCATGCCGTTAATGTTTGCATCGATCACCGGGCAAGCCAGCTCGGTGTCGGTCCTGGACGCCATGGAAATTCTCGGCCCTGACCTGACCCGCTTCCGTCTGCGCCAGGCCATCGATCTGCTCGGTGGCGTGTCGAAGAAGGAAAACAAGGAATGGGAAAAACTGTTGGGCGCGATCGCCTGATACAGCGGTGTGACAGATCGACCGCTGCAGGTGCGCAGGGTAGGGCGCATGCAGTGGTCGACGACGCCCCGGAATCGGGGCGTCACGGGTAAGTGTTTGTTATGCCGACGAAAAATTTTAAAAAAAGTTAAAAATAAGTTTGACAGGTTAGCGACTCACGCTTAACATGCGCCCCGTCCACTGATGTGGGGCTATAGCTCAGCTGGGAGAGCGCCTGCATGGCATGCAGGAGGTCAGCGGTTCGATCCCGCTTAGCTCCACCACATTTCAGGTTCAAGGCCAGGTAACACGGGGGTCTTGAATCGATCGGAAACCAGCATCCGATCAGAAAGAAGGTTTGTCCCCTTCGTCTAGTGGCCTAGGACACCGCCCTTTCACGGCGGTAACAGGGGTTCGAGTCCCCTAGGGGACGCCAGTTTCACCGAGTGAGGCCGCAAGGTTGATCTCCGCCGCAGGGCGTTAAATTCGGGGCTATAGCTCAGCTGGGAGAGCGCCTGCATGGCATGCAGGAGGTCAGCGGTTCGATCCCGCTTAGCTCCACCAATTTGCCAGGGTTCGCCATAAGGCGGATCTGACAGAAGGTTTTGCGTCCCCTTCGTCTAGTGGCCTAGGACACCGCCCTTTCACGGCGGTAACAGGGGTTCGAGTCCCCTAGGGGACGCCACGATTTCTCGCTCTGCGAGACCAAGGGTCATTCGATTATTGAATGGCCCTTTTGTTTTTCCGGGGTTTGGTTTTTCCTCTCTTACGGATACGGATGCTGTTGTCCGCGCAGCTCCACATTCTCCCCGTTCCCCACGCTACACTCCCGTCACGTGAATCCATGAACAGGAGCAAGCATGGTCTGGGATCTGCCAACGCCTTTCACTATCGACCTTTCAGTCGCTGCCGACGATATCGACGGGCTTGGCCACGCCAACAACGCCGTCTACGTCAGCTGGCTGGAACGTTGCGCCTGGCGCCACTCACAGCAGCTTGGCCTGGATCTGTCCGAATATCGGCGGCTGGACCGCGCCATGGCAGTGGTCCGGCATGAGATCGATTATCTGGCAAGTGCCTACGAAAACGACGAACTGGTGCTGGCCACCTGGATCGTCGACTGGGATCGGCGTCTGAAAATGACCCGCCGCTTTCAACTGCGCCGGCCCAGCGACGGCGTCACGTTACTGCGGGCGCAAACCGCTTTCGTGTGCATCGAACTGTCCAGCGGTCGCCCCAAGCGCATGCCCAACGAGTTCATCGACGGTTACGGCCGTGCGCTGGCTGACGGCAACGTTTCCAATCTTGCCGCCGAACAGTAAACTGCCGGACTTTTTTTCGAGTGTGTCCCATGCAAATTGCTCTGGCGCCCATGGAGGGGTTGGTCGACGACATCCTGCGTAATGTGCTGACTCGTGTCGGCGGCATCGACTGGTGCGTGACCGAATTCATCCGGGTGTCCGAGCGGCTGATGCCGGCCGCGTACTTCTACAAGCTGGCCTCCGAACTGCACACCGATGCCAGGACCGCCGCGGGCGTCCCGTTGCACCTTCAGTTGCTGGGTTCCGACCCGGTGTGCCTGGCGGAGAACGCGGCCTTTGCCTGTGAGCTGGGCGCGCCGGTCATGGATCTGAATTTCGGTTGCCCGGCCAAAACCGTCAATCGCTCCCGCGGCGGCGCGGTTCTGCTTAAAGAGCCGGAGCTGCTGCACACCATCCTCGAACACGTGCGCCGGGCGGTGCCCAAGGCGATTCCGGTGACCGCCAAGATGCGCCTGGGGTTCGACAACACCGATCTGGCCCTGGACTGCGCCCGGGCGTTGGCCGACGGCGGCGCCGAACGCATCGTCGTCCATGCGCGGACCAAGGTCGATGGCTACAAGCCTCCGGCCCATTGGGAATGGATTGCGCGCATTCAGGAAGTGGTCAAGGTGCCGGTCGTCGCCAATGGCGAGATCTGGACCGTCGATGACTGGCGCCGCTGCCGGGAAATCTGCGGCGCGCGGGACATCATGATCGGTCGCGGGCTGGTGGCGCGCCCGGACCTCGCCCGGCAGATCGCCGCCGCCAATGCGGGCGAAGAGGTAGTGGAGATGACCTGGGCCGAACTGCAACCGATGCTGCGCACCTTCTGGGGCGACTGCCTGGCGAAGATGACCCTGGTCCAGGCGCCCGGACGGCTCAAGCAATGGCTGGTGCTGCTGACCAAAAGCTACCCTGAAGCCACCGCGTTGTTCGACTTGCTGCGCCGAGAAACCGATTGCCAACGCATCAGTGCGTTGCTCGGCTATTCACCCGACGAACGGTCGTTCGAAGCCTGAAAAAAGTCTCTTGAAAAGCGAATGGCCGTCCCTATTTTCGGGATTAAGCGATGCCGAAACCGGGTCGCTCACTACTCGCTGACTAACAGGAGAATTATCATGACGACTGCATTTTCTCTGGCTCCACTGTTTCGTCATTCAGTGGGCTTCGATCGCTTCAACGACCTGTTCGAAACCGCAGGTCGCAGCGACTCGACCAGTGGCTACCCTCCCTACAATGTGGAGCGGCATGCCGATGATCAATACCGCATCGTGATCGCCGCCGCAGGCATGCAGGATGAGGACCTCGACCTGCAGGTTGAAAAAGGCGTGCTGACCGTGACCGGCAGCAAGCGCGAACGCGAGGCCGACAACGTGACTTATCTGCACCAGGGCATCGCCCGACGCGAGTTCAAGCTGGCTTTCCGCCTGGCGGACAATATCGAAGTCAAGGGTGCGGATCTGTCCCATGGCCTGCTGAATATCGATCTGGTGCGAAACGTGCCGGAAGAGGCCAAGCCTCGGCGCATTCCGCTCAACGGGCAGAAAACCCTGGAGCAGGATGCCAACTGATCGGCAACACAACAGAAAGGGCGCCCGGCGGCGCCCTTTCTGTTGGTGGGAACGGACTTGCCCGTGAAGGCGTGGCGTCACTATGCGGTCGGGGCAGCGACATACTTCAATCATCTGTAGCCAGCTTGCTGGCGAAAGTCTCTGTCAGCGCAGCACATGGCGGCATCCTGGCGAGCATGGCGGATCGCCGCTCCGGTCGCTCCAGTAGCGTCACTCGGTTCGCAGGTGGGCGTTCAGGCGCAGCAGTGCTGCGAAGTCTGAATCCACCAGGGGTTCGCTGAACAGGTAGCCCTGGTAGCAGTGGCAGCCCAGACCTTCGAGAAACGCCAGTTGCTCCGCTGTCTCCACGCCTTCGGCAATCAGGTTCAGGCTCAGGCTTTGGGCCATCGCGACGATGGTGCGGATGATTTCCGTGTCATTGGGCGCAATGGCGGCGTGCTGGATGAACGACTGGTCGATCTTCAGCGTGTCGACCGGTAGCCGCTTCAAGTACGTCAGCGATGAGTAACCCGTGCCGAAGTCGTCCATCGCAAAGCTGACACCCAAATCCTTGAGGCGCTGCATCTTGGCGATGGTGTCCTCCAGATTGCGGATCACGATGCCTTCGGTGATCTCCAGCTTGAGCATCGCTGCCGGCAGGTCATGCAGGTGCAGGCTGCGCTGCACCCGCTCGACGAAATCGCCCTGGCGGAACTGACGCGGGCTGACGTTGACACCCATCAGGAACCGGTTTTCATGAACCAGCCCCTGGCGTAGCCACTGGCCGGCCAACCGGCAGGCTTCATCGAGTACCCAGCTGCCGACTTCCAGGATCATGCCGCTTTCTTCGAGTATCTGCATGAACTCGCTGGGCGCCAGCAGCCCCTGTTCCGGATGCTGCCAGCGCAGCAAGGCCTCGGCGCCGTTGATCCGCTCACCGCGCGCATCAACCTGGGCCTGGTAATGCAGGCGCAGTTCGTTGCGGGCCAGCGCCAGGCGCAGGTCGTTTTCCATGCGCAGGCGCTGGCTGGCGGCCTGCTGCATCGAGCTGTGATAGAACTGGGTCGTGTTGCGGCCGGTGTCCTTGGCGCGATATAGCGCGATGTCGGCCCGTTTGAGCAGGTCGGCCGGCGTCGAGCCATGGTCGGGGATCAGGGCCACGCCGATGCTGGGCGTGACTTGCAGGCGATGGCCATCGAGGAACATGGGTTCGGCCAGCAGATGGCGCAAGGTGTCGGACTGTTCGCGCACCTGTCGTTCGACTTCATCGTGGCTGCCCTCAAGGCCGCAGATCAGCACCACGAACTCATCGCCGCCCAGGCGCGCGACCGTGTCCTCCTGGCGCACGCTGGCTTCCAGGCGCGCGGTCACCACCTTGAGTACCCGGTCGCCGACCGGATGGCCGAGGGAGTCATTGATGTGTTTGAAGTGATCCAGGTCCAGGAACAGCAGCGCGCCCCGCAGGTCGTGGTGGCGGAGCAGAGACAGCTGCTGGCTGAGGCGGTCCATGAGCAGTGCGCGGTTGGGCAGGTTGGTCAGCGAGTCGTGATAGGCCAGATGCTGGATCTGTGCCTGGGCGCTCTTCAACTGGCCGATGTCCCGGGCGATCATCAGCAGACAGGCGGTCTCGTTCAGGGTGATGGATTCCACCGAAACGTCCAGGATCAAAGGCTCGCCCCGTTTGTCGCGGCCGACCATTTCGTGATGGTGGACGGTGCCGTTCTGCCGAAGCTGCTCGATCATGCGCTGGCGCTGGTGGCGGTCGCTCCAGATGCCGATCTCATAGGCGGTGCGGCCCAGTACGTCCTCGGCCGTGAAGCCGGTCAGGCGATAGAAGCCGTCGTTGACCTCCAGATAGCGGCCCGACTCCAGCTCGGTGATGGTGATGGAGTCGGGGCTGGAGTGGAATGCCTTGGCGAATTTCGCTTCGCTGGCTTCCAGGGCGGCCTGGGCGCGTTGCTGGGTAATGTCCAGCAGCGTGCCGGAAAGGCGGACAGGCCTGTCCTGCTCATCGCGGTACACCCGAGCGCGGGCTTCCAGCAGACGGGCGGTGCCATCGCCCAGCGGAACCCGATAGGTGAGGTGGAAGTCATCGTCGTGATCGCTGAGTACGTGCAGCCACGCGCGACGCATATGCTCCCGCGCCCGTGGCGGCACGCCGGCAAAAAACGTTTCGAAATGATCATGCAGCGGCAGCGCTTCCAGGCCGTGCAACTGCGCCGCGCGAGCCGAGGCATGCAGCATGGCGCTGGGAATGTGCCAGTCCCACGTACCCATCTGTGCCGAACTCAGGGCCAGTTCCAGACGGTCTGTCGTCTCTTGCAACAGGGTTTCCTGCTGGGCCTGTTCAGTACCTGCCACTGCGGCGCGGGAGGCGCCGGCCTGAGGGGACGCTCGCTCGTTGGAGCGGTCAACTGAGTTTGGCATGTGATCACGAGCCTTCGATTGATAAGCCGGTAATACGATCATTTACACCTCACACAGTCCTTTTCAGGAAATCTGCGTCTGGGCATCCAGCAACTTCATGAAGGCCTTCGCGGCATTCGAAAGCGTGCGCTCGGTATGCAGGATGTAGCCTAGCTGGCGTTTGAGCTGTACGCCCGGCAAGGGGATGCGCGCCACCTGTTCGTCGAGCATGGTGCGCGGCAGTACACTCCACGCCAGACCAATGGACACCATCATTTTGATGGTCTCCATGTAGTTGGTGCTCATGGCAATGTTGGGCTTGAGGCCCTGGGCTTCGCACAAGCCGCTGACGATGTGGTGGGTAAAGGTGTTGCCGCCGGGAAACACCGCCGGGTAGTCCACGATGTCCTGCAGGCGCATCGGACCGCTATTGGTCAGCGGGTGCTCCGGCGCGGCGACGAAATCCAGCGGGTCGTCCCACACCGGCACCGCCTGCACCAGCGAATGCGGCTCGGGAGCCAGGGTAATGACGGCCAGCTCAGCCCGGCCATGAAGGATTTCCTCGTAGGCGACTTCCGAGTCGAGAAACTGAATGTCCAGCGCCACCTCGGGGTAGGCGCGGGTGAACTCGCGCAGCAGAGGCGGCAATCGGTGCAGGCCGATGTGGTGACTGGTGGCCAGCGTCAACCGGCCGGTGACCTCGCCGGACAGGTTGGTCAGCGCCCGGCGGGTGTCATCCAGCACGTTGAGAATCTGGTAAGCCCTGGGCAGCAATGCGCGTCCGGCCTCGGTCAGGCTGACTTCGCGGCCGAGGCGATCGAACAGGCGCACATTCAACTGCTGTTCCAGACCGGCGATACGCTTGCTGATGGCCGGCTGAGTAATGTGCAGCCGCTCGCCGGCACCGGAGAAGCTGCCTGTCTCGGCGATGGCAATAAAGGCGTTAAGGTTGGCCAGGTCCATGATGGGATTCCAGTTGGTTATCCAAACTATGAAAATTATGAATTTGAGTTATTTAAGCATATTTCATAGCATGACCGCACAAGCCAAAGGGTCATCGAACGATTGCCCAAGGCATAGAAAAAGCTGATGAGGAACTAGCCCGATGGCCGGCAAGACGCTTTACGACAAGCTCTGGGATTCGCATTTGGTCAAGCAGCGCGACGATGGTTCGGCGCTGATCTACATCGACCGCCACATCATCCATGAAGTGACCTCGCCCCAGGCGTTCGAAGGCCTGCGTCTGGCCGGTCGCAAACCGTGGCGTATCGACTCCATCGTCGCCACTCCGGACCACAACGTGCCGACCACCGCCGAGCGCAAGGGCGGTATCGATGCCATCGAAGACCAGGTGTCGCGCCTGCAGGTCCAGACCCTGGACGACAACTGCGACGAGTACGGCATCACCGAATTCAAGATGAATGACCCGCGCCAGGGCATCGTTCACGTGGTCGGCCCGGAGCAGGGCGCCACTTTGCCGGGCATGAGCGTGGTCTGCGGTGACTCGCACACCTCCACCCACGGCGCGTTCGGTGCGCTGGCCCATGGCATCGGCACCTCCGAAGTCGAGCATGTGCTGGCCACCCAGTGCCTGGTCGCCAAGAAAATGAAGAACATGCGGGTGTCGGTCGAAGGCCGGTTGCCGTTCGGCGTGACCGCCAAGGACATCGTGCTGGCCGTGATCGGCAAGATCGGCACCGCCGGCGGCAACGGCTACGCCATCGAATTCGCCGGCAGCGCGATCCGCGACCTGTCCATCGAAGGCCGTATGACCATCTGCAACATGTCCATCGAGGCGGGCGCGCGGGTCGGCATGGTCGCCACCGACGAGAAGACCATCGAGTACGTCAAGGGCCGTCCGTTCTCGCCCAAAGGCGCAGAGTGGGACATGGCCGTCGAACTCTGGAAGGATCTGGTCTCCGACGCCGACGCAGTGTTCGACGCGGAGGTCGAGCTGGACGCTGCGCAGATCAAGCCGCAAGTCAGCTGGGGCACGTCGCCTGAAATGGTGCTGGCCGTGGATCAGAACGTGCCGGACCCGGCTGCCGAGCCGGATCTGGTCAAGCGTGGCTCCATCGAGCGTGCGCTCAAGTACATGGGCCTCAAGCCTAACCAGCCGATCACCGATATCCAGCTGGATCGCGTGTTCATCGGCTCCTGCACCAACTCACGGATCGAAGATTTGCGCGCCGCGGCGCAAATCGCCAAGGGCCGCAAAGTGGCATCGACCATCAAGCAGGCACTGGTCGTCCCGGGTTCTGGTCTGATCAAGGCGCAGGCCGAGAAAGAAGGCCTGGACCGGATCTTCATCGACGCCGGTTTCGAATGGCGCGAGCCGGGTTGCTCCATGTGCCTGGCGATGAACCCGGATCGCCTGGGTTCCGGCGAGCACTGCGCGTCGACCTCCAACCGCAACTTCGAAGGCCGTCAGGGCGCCGGCGGGCGTACACACCTGGTCAGCCCGGCCATGGCCGCCGCCGCCGCCGTGCAGGGCCATTTCATCGACGTTCGCGACCTGATCCAGCCACAAGGAGCCCAAGCATGAAAGCCTTTACCCAACACGCAGGCCTTGTTGCCCCTCTGGATCGTGCCAACGTCGACACCGACCAGATCATTCCCAAGCAGTTTCTGAAGTCGATCAAGCGCACCGGCTTTGGCCCGAACCTGTTCGACGAATGGCGTTACCTGGATGTGGGCCAGCCGTACCAGGACAACTCCAAGCGCCCGCTGAACCATGATTTCGTGCTCAATCACGAGCGCTATCAAGGCGCCAGCGTGTTGTTGGCGCGGGAGAACTTCGGGTGCGGCTCCAGCCGCGAGCACGCGCCCTGGGCGCTGGAAGAGTACGGTTTCTGCGCGATTATCGCGCCCAGCTACGCCGATATCTTCTTCAACAACAGCTTCAAGAACGGCCTTTTGCCGATCATTCTCGATGAAGACGAAGTGGATCAGCTGTTCAAGCAGGTGGAAGCGACGCCCGGCTATCAGCTGACCGTGGACCTGCAGGCCCAGACCGTGACTCGTCCCGACGGCAAAGTGCTGAGTTTCGAGATCGATGCATTCCGCAAGCACTGCCTGCTCAACGGCCTTGACGACATCGGCCTGACCCTCGTGGATGCCGATGCCATTGCAACCTTCGAGAGCAGACACCGCGCCAGCCAGCCGTGGTTGTTCCGCGACTGATACCACACGTACCTCTGCCCACGCGAAACTTGTGGGAGGGAGCGGTACAGGTAGGCTTCAGCGCCGCAATTCAGGGAGATACACCATGACCCGTTCCGCCCACAGTCAAGTCGTACAGCGTCAATTCGGTGAACAGGCTTCGGCCTATCTGAGCAGTGCCGTGCACGCTCAGGGCAGCGAGTTTGCCCTACTGCAGGCCGAAGTGGCAGGGCACGCCGAGGCGCGGGTGCTGGATCTGGGCTGTGGCGCCGGCCATGTGAGTTTCCATGTCGCGCCGGCCGTGGCTGAAGTGGTAGCGTACGACCTTTCGCAACAGATGCTCGACGTGGTCGACGCGGCGGCTGCCGACAAGGGGCTGGGCAATATCCGCACCGTGAAGGGCGCGGCCGAGCGGCTGCCCTTCGAAGACGGCGAGTTCGACTTTGTGTTCAGCCGTTACTCGGCCCATCACTGGAGCGACCTGGGCCTGGCCCTGCGTGAAGTGCGCCGGGTACTCAAGCCGGGCGGCGTGGCGGCGTTCATCGATGTGATGTCGCCGGGCAGTCCGTTGCTGGACACCCATCTGCAAACCGTAGAAGTGTTGCGCGATACCAGTCATGTGCGTGATTACTCTGCCGCCGAATGGCTGCATCAGGTCAGCGATGCCGGTCTGTTCACTCGCAGCCATACCCGCCAGCGCCTGCGTCTGGAATTCACCTCCTGGGTCGAGCGTATGCGCACGCCGGAGACGATGCGGGTGGCAATCCGCGAGCTGCAACAGGCCATGGGCGCAGAAGTGCGCGATTATTTTGAAGTAGCCCCGGACGGCTCGTTCAGCACCGATGTGCTGGTGCTCTGGGCTGAACGCTGAAACCTTACACATAGGCGCTGCTTGACAGCGCTGACGAACACAATCGAGGAAGTTATGAGCAAGCAGATTCTGATTCTCCCAGGTGATGGTATTGGTCCGGAAATCATGGCCGAGGCGGTCAAGGTCCTGGAGCTGGCCAACCAGAAGTATCAGCTGGATTTCGAACTGAGCTTTGATGTGATCGGCGGCGCGGCCATCGACAAGCACGGCGTGCCGCTGGCCGATGAAACCCTCGACCGCGCCCGCGCAGCCGACGCCGTATTGCTGGGCGCCGTGGGTGGCCCGAAGTGGGACGCCATCGAGCGTGACATTCGTCCCGAGCGCGGCCTGCTGAAAATCCGTTCGCAACTGGGCCTGTTCGGCAACCTGCGTCCGGCCATTCTGTATCCGCAACTGGCGGACGCGTCGAGCCTCAAGCCTGAGATCGTTGCCGGCCTGGATATCCTGATCGTTCGCGAGCTGACCGGCGGCATCTACTTCGGCGCACCACGCGGTACCCGCGTGCTGGAGAGTGGCGAGCGCCAGGCCTACGACACGCTGCCGTACAGCGAAAGCGAAATCCGCCGTATTGCCCGGGTCGGTTTCGACATGGCCATGGTGCGCGGCAAGAAACTGTGCTCGGTCGACAAGGCCAACGTCCTGGCGTCCAGCCAGTTGTGGCGTGAAATCGTGGAGCAGGTCGCCAAGGATTATCCTGAGGTCGAGCTGAGCCACATGTACGTCGACAACGCCGCCATGCAACTGGTGCGCGCGCCCAAGCAGTTCGACGTGATCGTCACCGACAACATGTTCGGCGACATTCTGTCGGATGAAGCTTCGATGCTGACCGGGTCGATCGGTATGCTGCCGTCTGCTTCCCTGAATGCCGATAACAAAGGCATGTACGAGCCGTGCCATGGTTCGGCGCCGGACATCGCCGGGCAGGGTATTGCCAACCCGCTGGCGACCATTCTGTCGGTCTCCATGATGCTGCGTTACAGCTTCAACCTCGGCGATGCCGCCGATGCAATCGAGAAGGCGGTCAGCCTGGTATTGGACCAGGGCCTGCGCACCGGCGACATCTGGTCCACCGGTACAGTGAAGGTCGGCACGTCTGAAATGGGCGACGCAGTAGTCGCCGCGCTAAGGAATCTGTAATCTCTCTGGCCCGCCGGCTGCTGTACATGACGCAGGCGGTGGTCCCACTTTTATTTAAGGTGTTGTTGCGATGAAACGTGTAGGTCTGATCGGTTGGCGTGGCATGGTCGGTTCCGTGCTCATGCAGCGGATGCGGGAAGAGCAGGACTTCGACCTCATTGAGCCGGTGTTCTTTACCACTTCGAATGTCGGTGGCCAGGCCCCGTCGGTGGGTAAGGACGTCGCGCCTCTGAAGGATGCGTACAGCATCGACGAACTGAAAACCCTCGACGTGATCCTGACGTGCCAGGGCGGCGACTACACCACCGAGGTGTTCCCCAAGCTGCGCGAAGCCGGCTGGCAGGGTTACTGGATCGACGCCGCTTCGAGCCTGCGCATGCAGGATGACGCGGTCATCGTCCTGGACCCGGTGAACCGCAAGGTCATCGACCAGCAGTTGGATGCCGGTACCAAGAACTACATCGGCGGCAACTGCACCGTCAGCCTGATGCTGATGGGCCTGGGCGGTCTGTTCGAAGCCGGTCTGGTGGAATGGATGACGGCCATGACCTATCAGGCGGCGTCCGGCGCCGGTGCGCAGAACATGCGCGAGCTGATCCGTCAGATGGGCGCGGTGAACGGTTCGGTGGCCGATGATCTGGCCAACCCGGCCAGTGCCATCCTCGATATCGACCGCAAGGTCGCCGAGGCCATGCGCAGCGAGGCGTTCCCGACCGAGAATTTCGGCGCGCCGCTGGCCGGCAGCCTGATTCCGTGGATCGACAAGGAACTGCCTAATGGGCAGAGCCGTGAAGAGTGGAAGGCCCAGGCCGAGACCAACAAGATCCTGGGTCGCTTCAAGAGCCCGATCCCGGTCGACGGTATCTGCGTGCGCATCGGCGCCATGCGTTGCCACAGCCAGGCGCTGACCATCAAGCTGAACAAGGATGTGCCGATTGCGGACATCGAAGGCTTGATCAGCCAGCACAACCCGTGGGTCAAGCTGGTGCCGAACCACCGCGAGGCCAGCATTCAGGAACTCAGCCCGACAGCCGTGACCGGGACCATGAGCATTCCGGTCGGTCGTCTGCGCAAGCTGAACATGGGTTCGCAGTACCTGGGCGCCTTCACCGTGGGTGACCAGCTGTTGTGGGGCGCGGCCGAACCGCTGCGCCGCATGCTGCGGATTCTGCTGGAGCGTTGATTTTCCTGCGGTGATGCTGCATCCAGAAACGCCCCTTTCGAGGGGCGTTTTTTTATGGGTGCGGTTCAGGGTTGAGTGGATGCCTGAAACGACAGGCGCCACTTGGCGATGGCGGCGTACGGTCGAACGTGTGGGGTGATTCTGGAAGGCGTTTTCGCCAGCGAGCTGGCTGCTACCAAGAGTCAGACTTTTCGTCCCAATATATGGGATAGTAATTTACATATTGAGATGTTTCCGTTAATGGGCTTATAGTCGGCACGCACTCACTCCAGAAAAACAACAGGTGAAGCAATGCAGGCGCAATTGATCGCGCTCGATTGGGGGACGACCTCACTGCGGGCTTATCGACTTGGCGACAAGGGCCAGGTCTTGCAACAACGTGCTTTGAGCGCGGGCATCATGCAGTTGCCGACCACGCCCCGGCAGATTGCCGGGTCCTTGTGCAGCGACGGCTTCGAGCTGGCCTTGGACGAGGCCTGCGGCGACTGGCTGGATGCCGAGCCTGACTTGCCGGTGATTGCCTGCGGCATGGTCGGCAGCGCTCAGGGCTGGCGCGAAGCGACCTATCGCGAAACCCCGGCCAGCGTCAATGAACTGAGCGCAGCCTTGCAGACGGTTCACAGCCTGCGCGGTGTGACGCTGCACATCATTCCCGGTGTCTTGCAGCGTTCGGCGTTGCCTAATGTCATGCGCGGTGAAGAAACCCAGGTGCTGGGCGTGCTGGCCCAGCTCCCCGCCGAACAGGCCGATCGGCCGCTGCTCATCGGTCTGCCCGGCAGCCACTCCAAATGGGTGGAAGTGGCGGACGGCCGGATTCAACATTTCGATACCTTCATGACCGGCGAGGTCTACGCCGCGCTGTGCGCCCACACCATTCTGGGACGCACCATGCAGCGTGTGGATGCCCTCGACTCACAGGCATTTGACCGTGGTCTGGCGGTGGCGCTGTCCGAAGACGGCGCGGCCGGACCGCTGTCGACCATTTTCAGCACCCGCACCCTTGGCCTGACCGGGCAGCTCGAGGGCAGCGCCCAGCCCGATTACTTGTCCGGCCTGCTGATCGGTCACGAGCTGGCGGCCTTGGCTGAACTCCAACACCAACGTCGCAAGCCCTTGCCCGCCGTCATTCTGATCGGCAGCGAGCCGCTCTGCGCCCGCTATTCCCGAGGCCTGGCGGCTGCCGGTTTTCCTTACGTGACGCTGGCTGAACAGGCCACCGAGCGCGGCCTGTGGCAGGTTGCGGTCCAGGCAGGTCTGCTCGCCACTGCGCCATCAACCATTGCAAACGAGGTGTGAAATGCTCAAGCAAGCCCTGAAGGAAAACGGCCTGGTCGCGATTCTGCGCGGCCTGCGCCCGGAAGAGGCGCCGGCTATCGGCGACGCGCTGTATCAAGCCGGTTTCCGGGTCATCGAAGTGCCACTCAACTCGCCGCAGCCGCTGGACAGTATCGGCCTGCTGCGCCAGCGCCTGCCTGCCGACTGCCTGATCGGCGCTGGCACGGTGTTGACGCCGGAACAGGTTACTCAGGTCAAGGACGCCGGCGGTCAGGTAATCGTCATGCCCCACAGCGATCCCAAGGTCTTGCGCGCGGCCAAGGCGGCTGGGATGTTCCTGTCGCCGGGCGTCGCGACGCCGACCGAAGCGTTTGCAGCACTGGGTGAGGGCGCCGACGTGCTCAAACTTTTTCCCGCCGAGCAAATGTCGCCCGCCGTGGTGAAAGCCTGGCTGGCGGTACTGCCGGCCGGGACTGTGCTGCTGCCGGTGGGCGGCATCACCCCGGACAACATGAAGGTGTTTCTCGAAGCCGGCGTCAAAGGATTCGGCCTGGGCTCCGGGTTGTTCAAACCGGGTATGACCACCGCCAACGTTGAAGAGCGGGCCAATGCCTACGTCCGCGCCTGGCGCGACCTGACCGGCGCCCCTCGCTGAAGTTGATCCTTGGGTCTCTGTACAAAAACTCAATAAGAGAACTGCACAATGAAAATCACTCGCCTGACAACCTTCATCGTTCCTCCACGCTGGTGCTTCCTGAAAGTCGAGACTGACGAAGGCGTGGTCGGCTGGGGTGAGCCGGTGGTCGAAGGCCGCGCTCATACCGTTGCCGCAGCCGTGGAAGAACTTTCCGACTACCTGATCGGCAAGGACCCGCGCAATATCGAAGACATCTGGACCGTTCTTTACCGTGGCGGCTTCTACCGTGGCGGCGCGATCCACATGAGTGCGCTGGCCGGCATCGACCAGGCGTTGTGGGACATCAAAGGCAAGGCGCTGGGCGTGTCGGTCAGCGATCTGCTCGGCGGCCAGGTGCGCGACAAGATCCGTGTCTACTCGTGGATCGGCGGCGACCGTCCGGCCGACACCGCCAAAGCGGCCCGTGAAGCGGTAGATCGCGGCTTCACCGCCGTGAAGATGAACGGCACCGCCGAGCTGCAATTCCTCGATACCTTCGACAAGGTTGATCTGGCGCTGGCCAGCGTCGCCGCCGTGCGTGATGCGGTCGGGCCGAACGTCGGCATCGGCGTCGACTTCCATGGCCGGGTGCACAAGCCCATGGCCAAGGTGCTGATGAAGGAACTGGACCCGTACAAACTGATGTTCATCGAAGAGCCGGTGCTCAGTGAGAACTACGAAGCCCTCAAGGAGCTGGCGCCGCTGACCAGCACGCCGATTGCCCTGGGCGAGCGGCTGTTCTCGCGCTGGGACTTCAAGCGCGTGCTGAGCGAGGGCTACGTGGACATCATCCAGCCCGATGCGTCCCACGCCGGCGGCATCACCGAAACCCGCAAGATCGCCAACATGGCCGAAGCCTATGACGTGGCGCTGGCCTTGCACTGCCCGCTGGGGCCTATCGCGCTGGCCGCCTGCCTGCAACTGGACGCGGTCTGCTACAACGCGTTCATTCAGGAACAGAGTCTGGGCATTCACTACAACGAGAGCAACGACCTGCTCGACTACGTGAAGCGCCCGGAGGTGTTCGACTACGACAAAGGCATGGTGAAGATCCCTAACGGCCCGGGCCTGGGCATCGAGATCAACGAAGAGTACGTCAAGGAACGCGCAGCCATCGGCCATCGCTGGCGCAACCCGATCTGGCGCCACGCCGACGGCAGCTTCGCCGAGTGGTGATGGCCGCCTGAAGCAGCGCGTCCCGACCCCGTGACGCGCTGCCTCGCCCTGCAGAGCTCGAACAAATCCAATAAGAGGCACAGCCCATGCACACACGAACCCTGGAAGGCGCCGCATCCCTGGTGACGCCTAGCCGCAAGCGCTATTTCATCATGGTCCTGTTGTTCATCACCGTGGTGATCAACTACCTGGACCGCAGCAACCTGTCGATTGCCGCACCGGCACTGACCGGCGAACTGGGCCTGACCCAGGTTCAGGTCGGCCTGATCTTTTCCGCGTTCGGCTGGACCTACGCCGCCATGCAGCTGCCCGGCGGCTGGCTGGTGGACCGGGTGCCGCCGCGCATTCTGTATACCGCCGCTCTGGCACTGTGGTCGATCGCCACCATCATGCTCGGCTTTGCGGCCAGCTTTATCGCGCTGTTCGTGCTGCGCATGGCGGTGGGCGCGCTGGAAGCGCCGGCGTACCCGATCAACAGCCGTGTGGTGACCTCGTGGTTCCCTGAGCGTGAGCGGGCCACGGCCATTGCCTTCTATACCTCGGGCCAGTTCGTCGGTCTGGCATTTTTGACACCTGTGTTGGCCTGGCTGCAAGCGGTCTACGGCTGGCACATGGTGTTTGTGGTGACCGGCGGCGTCGGCGTGCTGTGGGCGGTGATCTGGTACGCGGTGTATCGCGAGCCGCGGGATTTCAAGGGCGTCAATCAGCAAGAGATCGATCTGATTCGTGAGGGTGGTGGTCTGGTGGACATCCAGGCCGAGACCGACAAACAGAAGAAGCCCGGCTTCAGCGCCGCCGACCTGCGCATCGTGCTGACCCAGCGCAAGCTGTGGGGCATCTATCTGGGGCAGTTCTGCCTGAACTCGACGCTGTGGTTCTTCCTGACCTGGTTCCCGACCTATCTGGTGAAATACCGCGGCATGGACTTCATCAAGTCCGGCTTGCTGGCGTCCTTGCCGTTCCTGGCAGCGTTCGTCGGCGTGCTGTGCTCGGGGTTCTTCTCCGACTGGCTGATCCGTCGCGGCCATAGCGTAGGCTTTGCCCGCAAGTTGCCGATCATCGCCGGGCTGCTGATTTCCACTTCGATCATCGGCGCCAACTTCGTGGATTCCACACCGCTGGTGATCGCTTTCCTGGCCCTGGCGTTCTTCGGTAACGGCCTGGCATCGATCACCTGGTCACTGGTCTCGACCCTGGCGCCGGCGCGCCTGTTGGGTCTGACCGGCGGCACCTTCAACTTCATCGGCAATCTGTCGGCGATAGCCACGCCTATCGTCATCGGCTTTCTGGCGACCGGCGACTCGTTCGCACCGGCCATCACTTACATCTCGGTGCTGGCATTGATCGGAGCGCTGTCGTACATCCTGCTGGTGGGCAAGGTCGAGCGCATTGAACTGTGACATCGCGCTTCTGGCATGCCGCGAAGCCGGCGACGATAATGGCGCCGGCTTCACGACTCGATAAGGCTTGATATGCATAACGATCCACTCACCGAGCAGGCAGTGCCCGGCAAGGACAGCGCACCCACCGGCACCCAGACGCTGCTGCGCGGGTTGGGCGTGGTCCAGGCCGTCGCCGCTGGCGCACGCGACCTCAAGGAGATCGCCCGGCTGATCGGCACCACGCGCAGCACCACCCACCGGCTGGTCAGTTGCCTGGTGGAAGAGCGTTATCTGCGAGTACTGCCGCAGGTCGGCTACCTGCTGGGGCCAAAGCTGATCGAGCTGGGTTTTCAGGCGCGCGAAGAGGTGCCGCTGGCGATCCTCGCTCGGCCGTGGCTGGACCGGCTCTCGGAACTGACTGGCGATACCGTGCATCTGGCGGTGCGGGAAGGGGACGAAGTCCTGTATCTGCACAAGAATCCAGGCCGTAACGGACCGGAAATGCGCTCGCGGGTCGGCCACCGCATGCCGCTGGTGCGAACCGGAATCGGCAAGGCCATGTTGCTGGACAGCCCGGAACAGGAATGGCACCGGCTGTATGACATCAGCCTGCCGGCGGCGGACAAACCGTCGCTGTGGCCGGCCCATCCGGAGCAGACGTGGGAGCAGTTGCGTCAGCGTCGCATCGAGTACGTCGCGGGCGGCTATGCCTTCGACCTGGAGGACAACGAACCGTCGATCCGTTGCGTGGCGGCCCCGGTGCGGGACGCCAGCAAACAGATCGTCGCCGGCATCAGTGTCGCCAGCACGGTGCCCTACATGCCGCTGGAGAAAATGGCCGAGCTGGTTCCGCTGATCAAGGAAGTGGCAGCGGGACTCTCGGCCGAACTCGGCGCAGCGTAGAGCCGATCAAGCCTTCAGCGTGGCCATGTCGATGACGAAACGGTACTTCACGTCACCGGCCAGCATGCGCTCGTAGGCTTCGTTGATGTTACGGATATCGAGCATCTCGATGTCGCAGGTAATGTCATTCTCGGCGCAGAAATCCAGCACTTCCTGGGTTTCCGCGATGCCGCCGATCAGCGAGCCGGCCAATACGCGACGGCTCATCACCAGTTTGCCGGCATGCACTGGCGGGTCGACCGGTTCGATCAGGCCGACCAGAATGTGGACGCCGTCGAAGCGCAGGGTATCGAGGTAGGGGTTCAGGTCGTGCTGCACCGGAATGGTGTCGAGCAGGAAGTCGAAGTGGCCGGCGGCCGCTTTCATCTGCTCTGCATCGGTGGAGATGATCACGTGGTCGGCGCCCTGACGGCGGCCTTCGGCAGCCTTGGCGGCGGAGCGGGTGAACAGCGTCACTTCGGCGCCCATGGCCTTGGCGAACTTGATACCCATGTGGCCCAGGCCACCCATGCCCAGAATGCCGACCTTGTCACCGGCCTTCACACCGTAGTGCTTGAGCGGCGAGTAAGTGGTGATACCTGCGCAAAGGATCGGCGCCGCAGCGGCCGCGTCGAGTTTTTCCGGGATGCGCACCACGAAGTGCTCGGCGACCACGATGCTGTTGGAGTAACCGCCCATGGTGTTGCTGCCGTCTACGCGATCAGGCGTGGCGTAAGTCATGGTCGGGCCTTCCAGGCAATACTGCTCCAGGTCCGCCTGGCAGGCCGAGCACTGGCGGCACGAGTCGACCATGCAGCCGACGCCGACCAGATCGCCGACCTTGTAACGCGTGGCGTCGCCGCCGGTGGCGGTCACGCGCCCGACGATTTCGTGGCCCGGCATCAGCGGGTAAACCGCAATGCCCCACTCGTTACGGGCCTGGTGGATGTCGGAGTGGCAAACGCCGCAATACAGGATTTCGATGGCAACGTCGTCGGCGCGCAGGCTGCGGCGCTCGAAAGACATGGGGGCGAGGGGAGCGGTTGGGGATTGAGCGGCATAACCGATGGCGGTGTACATGTGTTGACCTCGCAAAGCTTGGGTGAAGTGTTCGGTGTAGATAGAGGGGTATTGTCCTGCCCGATGCCTGGCGGTGCTATGGCGAATACTCCGTCATTCATGCCTATTTCTCCGGCAGGCGGATACAGCGAGCGCGCGCAGGGGCAAATCTGCGATGATGCGGCTGTCTATTTCTCTACCTGTGCCCGTGCCATGCCTCTGGATTCGACCGCCCGCGTTACCGCCCACCTGGTGTCATTGATCAAGCCCCTGGCGACCCGGCCCGGCTTTGTGCCGACGCACCTGCCTGGCGTGAGGGTGCTGTCGGCCTTCGGATACGTCGCCAGCAGCCCGTTGATCTATGACCCGAGCCTGATGATCGTGGTCCAGGGGCGCAAGGTGGCCTGTCTTGGCCCCCGGACCTTCGAGTACGGTGCCGGGCATTACCTGATTCAGGCGCTGTCAGTGCCGTTCCAGTGCGAGACCTTTGCCACGCCGGACCTGCCGTTGTACGGCGTGGCAGTGGACATCGACCGCAACCTGCTGAGCGAACTGGTGCCGCTGATGGGGTGCATGGACGCCGAGCATTGTCAGTTGCAGACCCCCGAATCCATGTCGTCGGTATTGATCGATGACGGCATGCGCGACAGCGTCGAGCGTCTGTTGCACTGTCTTCAGGACCCGCTGGAGTGCAAGGTGATGGGCGCGGCGCGGGTCCGGGAGGTGATCTTCAGCGCCTTGCGCGGTCCGCAGGCCGGCGTGTTGCGCGCCTTGGTCGAACATCATGGACAGTTCGCGCGGATCGCGGCGTCGGTGAACTACCTGCACGAGCATTACGCCGAGGCGTTGAATGTCGACACCCTGGCGCGCTGCGCCAACATGAGCACCTCGACCTTTCACGAGCATTTCAAGCGCAGTACCTTGTTGTCTCCAGTGCAGTACCTCAAGCGCCTGCGCCTGCTCAAGGCCCAGCAACTGCTGGCGGCGGATGGATTGGGTGTTGCGCAGGTTGCGCTCAAGGTCGGCTACCAGAGCGCGTCGCAATTCAGTCGGGAATACAAGCGTTATTTCGAACGCAATCCGGTGGAAGAGGGCGTGCACTTGCGGGCGTCGTGAGCGGACTGGAGTGACACGGAACCTGTAGGAGGCAGCTTGCTGGCGACAGCGGCAGGTCTGCCTCGGAAGCTGTCTGAGCCGTACCGACCCCGGTCGCGACCAGGGTCCCTCCCACAAAAGAGGTGCCAAACCAGGAAGGTCTCCATCAAAAAGGCTCCCGAAGGAGCCTTTTTGATGGGCGTTACATATTAGGGTAGGTCGGCCCGCCTGCGCCTTCCGGCGCGACCCAGGTGATGTTCTGCGCCGGGTCTTTGATGTCACAGGTCTTGCAGTGGACGCAGTTCTGGGCGTTGATCTGGAAACGCTTTTCGCCGTCTTCCTGAGTGATCACCTCATACACGCCCGCCGGGCAGTATCGCTGGGCCGGTTCGTCGTACAGCGGCAGGTTCTTGCTGATCGGGATGCTCGGGTCGGTCAGCTTCAGGTGGCAGGGTTGTTCCTCTTCATGGTTGGTGCTGGAGAGGAACACCGAGCTGAGCTTGTCGAAGCTGAGTTTACCGTCCGGCTTGGGGTACTCGATCTTCTTCGATTCCGAGGCCAGCTTGAGGGTGGCGTAATCGGGCTGGGTGTCGTGCAGGGTGAACGGCAGCTTGCCCGCGAACAGGTTCTGGTCGACGAAGTTGAACGCGCCACCCATGATCGCGCCGTATTTGTGCAGCGCCGGGCCGAAGTTGCGGCTGGCGAACAGTTCTTCATGTACCCAGCTGGCTTTGAACGCATCGACGTAGGAGGTCAGCACGTCGCCGCCTTCCTTGCCGGCGAACAGCGCGTCGGCCACCGCTTCGGCAGCCAGCATGCCGGACTTCATCGCGGTGTGGCTGCCTTTGATCTTGGCGAAGTTCAGGGTGCCCAGGTCGCAGCCGATCAGCGCGCCGCCGGCAAAGACCATCTTGGGCAGCGAGTTGAGGCCGCCCTTGGCGATGGCACGAGCGCCGTAGCTGATGCGCTTGCCGCCTTCCAGGTATTGCTTGATGACCGGGTGATGCTTGTAGCGCTGAAACTCGTCGAACGGCGACAGGTACGGATTGGAGTAGGAAAGGTCGACGATAAGCCCCACCACCACCTGATTGTTTTCCAGGTGATACAGGAACGAGCCGCCCATGTTGTCATCGTCCAGCGGCCAGCCTGCGGTGTGCACCACCAGCCCTTGTTCGTGCTTGGCCGGGTCGACTTCCCAGATTTCCTTGAGGCCGATGCCGTAGTGCTGAACGTCGGCTTCGTCGTCCAGTTTGAAGCGCTTGATCAGCTGCTTGCCGATGTGGCCACGGCAACCTTCGGCGAACAGGGTGTACTTGGCGCGCAATTCCATGCCGGGGGTGTACAGGCCTTCCTTGGGGTTGCCTTCGCGATCAACGCCCAGGTCGCCGGTGATGATGCCGCGTACCACGCCGTTCTCATCGAACAGCGCTTCCTGCGCGGCAAAGCCGGGGTAGATTTCCACGCCCAGGTTTTCCGCCTGCTGCGCCAGCCAGCGACACAGGTTGCCCAGGGAAATGATGTAGTTGCCATGGTTGTGCATGGTCTTGGGAACGAAGAAGCCCGGCACCTTGGTGGAGCGCTCGGCGTCGCGCAGGACATAGATGTCGTCGCGCTTGACCTCGGTGTTGAGCGGCGCGCCGAGGGCTTGCCAGTCCGGGAACAGTTCGTTCAGCGCGCGGGGTTCGAACACCGCGCCGGAGAGGATGTGAGCACCCACCTCGGAGCCTTTTTCCACCACGCAGACGCTGATTTCCTGGCCGGCGTCGGCTGCACGTTGCTTCAGACGGCAGGCGGCGGACAGCCCGGACGGGCCGGCCCCGACGATGACGACGTCGAATTCCATAAATTCGCGTTCCACAGGCAATCTCCTACTCTCAAGGCTCACGGTGCTTTCTGTATGCAGCTGATGACGTGCAGCTGAAATGACCCGCGCAGACGCAGAGCGTCGGCCGATCTTTTTAATTGGGGCGCATTATATCTACACCACCGGGCAGGTCCAATACAAACGCTTGTTTGAATTGGCCGCAGGCCAGAGAAATCAAAGACATCAGACTCAGGACTGGCCGATTTGGCGTATTGACCGGAAAAGGTGATGCGGTCAAGATACGGGCGGTTTTGCGTTCGCCGTAGGCTGGAGCGAGGTTGAAGAACTCGCTGAAAAGGCGCCAGGCGGATGCGGTGCTGGCTCAAAGCGGGTTGGCCGCGCGGCATTTCATACACCTTGAACGCCGGGTGTTTGCCCTTGAAGAGGGCTTTTCGGCCGTCTTCACGATTCGCACGTTCCGCCTGCACCTACACGATTGCTTGTTGAGGACACACATATCGATCGCCTGGTGCTGCCGGGCGACTTTCTTTTCACCGGAGAGTGAGGAATCCATGAAGGTTCTTGTAGCTGTCAAACGAGTGGTCGACTACAACGTCAAGGTTCGCGTCAAGGCGGACAACTCCGGCGTCGATCTCGCCAACGTCAAAATGTCCATGAACCCTTTCTGCGAAATCGCCGTGGAAGAAGCCGTACGCCTGAAAGAGAAAGGCGTCGCCAGCGAAATCGTGGTCGTGACCATCGGCCCGACCACCGCTCAGGAACAACTGCGTACCGCCCTGGCGCTGGGTGCCGACCGTGCCGTGCTGGTCGAATCCGCCGAAGAGCTGACTTCGCTTGCCGTGGCCAAGCTGCTCAAGGCCGTGGTCGACAAAGAACAGCCACAGCTGGTGATCCTGGGTAAACAGGCCATCGACAGCGACAACAACCAGACCGGCCAGATGCTCGCGGCGCTCAGCGGCTACGCGCAGGGCACCTTCGCCTCCAAGGTCGAAGTGAGCGGCGACAAGGTTGCCGTGACTCGCGAGATCGACGGCGGTCTGCAGACCGTTTCGCTGAACCTGCCGGCTATCGTCACCACCGACCTGCGCCTCAACGAGCCGCGCTACGCGTCGCTGCCCAACATCATGAAGGCCAAGAAAAAGCCGCTGGAAACCCTGACGCCCGAAGCGTTGGGTGTGTCCGTGGCCTCGACCAACAAGACCCTCAAGGTTGAAGCGCCGGCTGCCCGCAGCGCAGGCGTGAAGGTCAAGTCGGTGGCCGAACTGGTCGAAAAACTGAAAACCGAAGCGAAGGTGCTCTGATGACTATCCTGGTTCTCGCTGAACACGACTCCGCCAACCTGGCTCCGGCCACACTGAACACGGTCGCTGCCGCGCAGCAGATCGGCGGCGACATCCACCTGCTGGTCACCGGTTCGGGCATCGCTGCCGTGGCCGAGGCGGCCGCCAGGGTCGCCGGTGTTTCCAAGGTGCTGGTGGCCGACAACGCTGCGTACCAGCACCAGTTGCCGGAAAACATCGCACCGCTGCTGGTCGAACTGGCCGGCAGCTACAGCCACGTGCTGGCCGCCGCCACTTCCAACGGCAAGAACATCCTGCCGCGTGTGGCCGCCAAGCTGGACGTCGACCAGATCTCCGAGATCATCTCGGTGCAGTCGCCGGACACCTTTACCCGCCCGATCTACGCCGGCAACGCCATTGCTACCGTGCAATCGAGCGCTGCGGTGAAAGTCATCACCGTGCGCGCCACCGGCTTCGACGCCGTGTCGGCCGAAGGTGGTTCGGCAGCTGTGGAAGCCGTCGCTGCCGCCCATGACGCGGGTATCTCCAGCTTCGTTGGTGAAGAACTGGCGAAGTCCGACCGTCCTGAGCTGACCGCTGCCAAGATCGTGGTGTCCGGTGGTCGCGGCATGCAGAACGGCGACAACTTCAAGCACCTGTATGCGCTGGCCGACAAGCTGGGCGCGGCCGTCGGCGCTTCCCG
Organism: Pseudomonas sp. v388; assembly: GCF_003935425.1. Taxonomy (GTDB): domain Bacteria; phylum Pseudomonadota; class Gammaproteobacteria; order Pseudomonadales; family Pseudomonadaceae; genus Aquipseudomonas. The sequence continues at coordinate 54,804 of NZ_RHQN01000004.1, read as the reverse complement.
CGCAGCGGTGGACGCCGGTTTCGTGCCCAACGACATGCAGGTCGGCCAGACCGGCAAGATCGTTGCGCCGCAGCTGTACATCGCGGTCGGTATCTCCGGCGCGATCCAGCACCTGGCCGGCATGAAGGACTCCAAGGTGATCGTTGCGATCAACAAGGACGAAGAAGCACCGATCTTCCAGGTGGCCGATTACGGTCTGGTAGCGGACTTGTTCGAAGCGATTCCGGAGCTGGAGAAGCTGGTCTAACCCACAGGCTTGCTCTATAAAGAGAACCCGTTCACCCCCGTCAGGCGCCAAGCAGGGCAGGGGGAACGGGTTTTTTATCGGCTGTCGAAAAAGGATGACTCGTGGATAGGTCCAGGCCGCTGGCTCGGCGCAAAACGCAACGGTGGTGGATGGTCATGGCCTTGCTGGCCGCGCCGTCGCTGACGATGGCCTCCGGCAAATGTGAACGGCTGATCGCCACCGGCAGCCCGGATGCGCCGCCGTATCTGTGGCGAGACCCGCAGGACCCCAGACACCTGATGGGTGCCAATGCCGATCTGTTGAAGCAGGCCGCCACCGAGCTGGGTCTGAATATCGAATTTCTCTACGCCGGCAAGCGCAGCCAGGCGCTCGAAGAAGTGCGTACCGGGCGCATGGACCTGCTGGTCGACGCGCCGTTGAATGCGGCTCAGCTCGATGCCCTGGATTTCGTGCATCCAGCGATTGCCCGCAACGACATTCTGGTCTGGACCCGGCACGACCAGGCGTGGCCCTTGGACAAACTCGCCGATCTTGCCGGGCACCCCGGTGCGGTGTCGATCAGAACCCGCCTGACCCAATCCTTCGAAGCGGCAGCTGCAGCGCAGTTGACCCTGGAACGCTCGCCGGGGCTTGTCCAGGCATTCCAGAAGCTGGCGCTGGGCCAGGTGGATTATGTGCTGGCCGGTCGTTATGCCGGGATGGTCATGACCCAGACCCTGGGCCTGTCCGCTGATCTGGGGCCGCGTCCGTTCGTGGTGGATGCGCCGGGTCTGCATCTGGCCTTGTCGTTCAATTCGGCGTGTAACGATGCCTGGTTGCGCGGACAGCTGGCGAAAAAGATGACAGAATCGGCCGCTTCTGGTCGGTCGGATGACGTTATTGCCCGCAACCTGGAAATCTGGAAAGCCCAGCTGCTGCAACCCGCCGACGCCAGCGCCTCAGACAAGTAGGAATGTGTTGTGAATATTCGCCCATCAATTGCCATTCTGGCACTCGCCACCCTGGCCGGCTGCGCCAGTGACCCGGCCCCGACCGAACAATTCAAACTGACCGAGCAAGCCCTGGAGCAGGCCAGGGCCGTGGGGGCCGCCGACGACCAGCCGGAGTTGCAGGCCGCCGAAACCAAGTTCACCCAGGCCCGCGCCGATATGGCCGACCGGGCCTACAAGGATGCGCGTATGAGGGCTGAGCAGGCCGAGCTGGATGCGCGTCTGGCCGAGGCGCGGGTGCTGACGCAAAAGGGGCAGGAGCAGGTGGATCAGTTGAACGCCCGGCTCAATCGCCTGCGCAAGCAGTTGGGAGAGGCGCAATGACCCGTTTTCCATGTCTGTTGAGTGTCGCGCTGTTGGTCGGTTCGGTCGGTCTTCAGGGGTGCGCCGGGCAACACAGCAGTGATCAGGATCTGCAAAGGGCCAATGCCGACTTTCAGAAAGTCAAGGAAGACGGCAGCGTCCTGCGCAGCGCGCCCAAGGATGTAATCCGCGCCGGTGAGTCGCTGGCCCGCGCCGAGCGACTGTCGAGTTATCTGGGCAGCGGCGCCGATGTCACCCATTACGCTTACCTGAGCAGTCGCTACAGTGAGATCGCTCGCGAGCACAGCAATCTGATGCTGATCACCGAGCGCCTGGCCAAGCTGGATCTCGAACGCCAGCGTCTGCAACTGGCGCTGCGCGAAGCCAAGCTGACCAGCGCCCAACAGCAAGGCAAGTGGCTCGAAGACCAGATTCTCAGCCTGGTAACGACCCAGACCGATCGCGGCCTGGTCATGACCCTGGGTGATGTGCTGTTCGACGCCGGTCATGCGGAGCTCAAGAGTTCGGCCAATCGCACGGTACTCAAGGTCGTGCAATTCCTGCAGCTCAATCCACGGCGCGTGGTGCGGATCGAAGGGTACACGGACAGCACCGGGGACCGTCAGGAAAACCTGAAGCTGTCCAAGGACCGTGCGCAGGCGGTGGCGGATGTGCTCACGGATCTGGGTGTGGATGAGAAGCGCATTCAGGTCCAGGGCTATGGTCAGGAATATCCGGTCAATGCCAATGCGTCGGAGCGCGGGCGTGCGCAGAATCGTCGCGTCGAGATCGTGTTCTCGGACGACCAGGGCCAGTTGGGCGCTGCCCGCTAATCCAGGCGCTGCCAGCCAAGCCCGGGATCTGAACAAGGTCCCGGGCTTTTTGCTGTGTGGTTCACTGATGCCGCAGCGCTGAGAGCGATCATTTGCAATGTGTACTAGCGCTGGCCTAAACCTGAACTGTCCCAGTACACTTCCAGACTGTTCCGGTCCGAAACCCGCGCGCCGGCGCCCGGTCGTCCTGAGGCTGCGTCATGACCAATCTCCTGCTTTATCAACGAATCGCTCAGCAACTGGCCGAAGACATTCGTCGTGGCGTCTATCAGCCGGGCGAGCGGGTGCCGTCGGTGCGCAAGATGAGCTCGCAGCTCAACGTCAGTCATGCGACCGTGCTTCAGGCCTACGCCAATCTGGAAGACCAGGGCTTGATCCGGGCACGCCCGCAGTCCGGTTACTACGTGCACCAGACTCCGGCATTGACGGCGTCCACGCCGGACATCGCGCGCGTCGAGCGGCCCAGCCTGGTGACCCGCAGCAGTATCATCCAGCAGGTGCTGGAAGAGTCCCGGCGTGAAGGTGTATTCGCGCTGGGCGCTGCCGTCCCCCATGTCGATTACCTGCCGGTGCGTGCCCTGCATCAGCAACTGGCGAAAGTCACACGCTTTCACAGTCCGCGCGCCTTCAGCTATATGTTCAGTCCAGGCTTCGAGCCGTTGCGGCGTCAGGTGGCCATTCGCATGCGTGACGCGGGTGTGGTGGTTGACCCTTCTGAAGTGGTGATCACCCACGGATGCGTCGATGCCTTGCAGATGATCCTGCGGGTGCTGACCCGGCCGGGCGACCTGATCGCCGCCGAATCCCCGGCTTACTACGGCCTGCTGCAACTGGCCGATTTGCTGGGCCTGAAAGTCATCGAGATTCCCAGCGACCCGGTAACCGGCATCAGTCTGGAAGCCCTGCAACTGGCCGCCAACCAGTGGACGATCAAAGCGCTGGTGCTCACCGCGCGGCTGAGCAATCCATTGGGCGGCACCATGCCCGAGGAGCGCCAGAAACATTTGCTGCGGCTGGCGTCAGACTTCGATATCCAGATTGTCGAAGACGATATCTACGGCGAGCTGATGTTCGAGATCGGCCGCACCAAGGCTCTGAAGGCGTTCGATCGGCTGGGCAGGGTGGTTTACTGTTCCAGTTTCTCCAAGACCTTGTCGCCGGGCGTGCGCATCGGTTGGATGATCGCGGGCAAGTATCAGGCCGAGATTCAGCGGTTGCAGACCTTCAGTACTCATTCGGCCTGCAGTGTTACCCAGATGGCGATTGCCGCCTATTTGGAAAACGGCGGATATGACCGGCATCTGCGCTTCATTCGTCTGGAATACCGCAAGAACCTCAGCGCCTATCAGTTGGCGGTGCAACAGCACTTTCCGGAAGGCACGCAAATGAGTCGTCCAGCGGGCGGGTTCATCCTGTGGGTCAGCCTGCCGGGAAGGGTCAACACCCAGATATTGCACGTGCGGGCGCTGGAGCAGGGTATCAGCATCGCGCCGGGGCTCATTTTCAGCAATACCGAGCAGTTCAACCACTGCATCCGGCTAAACTGCGGCATGCCATGGAACCGCGAGGCAGAGCGGGCGCTGATGACGCTGGGCATGCTGGCCCGGCAATTGTGTCAGGAGGCGGTGGTGGATTACTGAGGCGCAAGGCTTTTACATCCGATTATCGGAACTCTTGTCTTGTCACGCAGGACTCAAGAGAACAGCATCTATCTCTCTGCTTTGGTCACCTCGTTGCTTATGAATCTGTTTCGCTATGCAGGACTGCTCATTGTCGTATTGCTGAGTGCGTGTGATGCGCAACAGCCGCCTGTGTCCAAGCCCAAGACCGAAGCGGCCGCCGAAGCGCCAAAGCCTGAAGCTGCGCCGGCCCCGCCTGCGGTACGTTCCACCGCCCAGGCGCCTTCGGAGTCGGTGGTGTCTCCCACTGTTGAAACAAAGCCGGCGCCGGTGCATGAAATGGCGCCGGGCGTGCCGGTAGTCCCGGTGGTGGCGGGCAAGCAGCCGGTCGACAAGGACAGTGCGGTAGGGCCGGGCAGTGCTCGCACCAGCAAGCCTGTGGCGGACCGCACCGTGGCCCAGACCAAGGCCGCTGCCAGGCGGGATGCAGCGGCGGACACGCGCAAGGCCAAAAAAGCCCAGAAGGACACCCAGGCCAAGAGCGTGCGTCTGGCCCCAGCCAAGCTGGATCTCAGCTTGCCGCCGGAGCTGGTCAAGGAACTCGATCCGCCGCCCAAGGTGATTTCCGCTCGACGCAAACCGATCCTGCCACCGATGTTCAATACCAGCGATTCGCCATCCGATCCTGGGCCGTTCGAGCTCAATGGGCGACTGTTGAACAACCAGATGGAACTGCAAATGCGCAACGACAGCCGACGCGACGTCGAAGGCGCGGCGCTGGATTTCAAATTCAAGCAGTAAGGCCGTGTTCGTCGTCCGAAATGGCGTTTTCAAACGCTCGGCGCGCCCGTTACTATCATCCCTCTTTTCAGTCGTTCATAAGGGTGTCGAGTCATGGACTGTCGCTCCGGTTGCGGTGCCTGTTGCATCGCTCCGTCAATCAGCTCGCCCATTCCAGGCATGCCTGAAGGCAAGCCTGCGGGGGTGCGTTGTCTGCATCTGGGTATGGATTACCTGTGCGGGCTGTTCGGTCGTCCTGAGCGGCCTGCGGTCTGCAGCCAGTTTCCGGCCGCCGAAGATGTATGTGGTGTGGACAGGGATGATGCAATTCGTCTGATCGGTTGGTGGGAAAAGGCGACAGCAGTTGCCTGATGGAATTTAAACAATAAGGAAAATACTATGGGTTCGCTGCGTCGCATGGCTATGGTTTGTGGGTTGTCTGCACTGCTGATAGGCGAGGCTGCTGCCGAGGATTGGCAAGTAGCAAAGAATGAAGACGGCATCCAGGTGTCGTTGAGTGATGTCGCGGGCTCGAAATACAAGGCATATCGTGGCAGTACCGTGATCAATGCCAGCGTTGCGAAGTTGCGTGCGCTTCAGGAGGACGTGGCCGGTGCCTGCGCCTGGATTCATGAGTGTGAGTCGCAGAAACTGCTCAAGCATGAGGGTGGCAAGGCCTGGACCTATACCCGCTTCAATACGCCGTGGCCAGTGACGCCGCGCGATTCGGTGTTGCTGATTACCACCATCGAAGGGGCCGATGGCAGTCTGACCCGCACGCTTGAAGAGCAGCCGACTTACATCCCCGAAGAGAAAGGCTACGTGCGGGTGAGCAAGGTCGAAGGTTTCTGGAAGCTGGTGCCCAAGGGGGCGAACCAGACCGAAGTGACCTATCAGGTCCATACCGAGCCAGGCGGCAGTGTGCCGTCGATGATCGCCAACAAATTCGTGGTGGATGCGCCGTTCAATACGCTTAAGGCCCTGCGCGAACGGGCACAGAAATAAGCCTGCGGCGCGTCGTTCTACGCCCACAAAAAAAGGCTGCCATTGGCAGCCTTTTTCATTTGCGCAGCGCTTACTTGCGTTCGGCCAGTGGAACGATGTCGCGTTGCACGTTGCCGGTGTACAGCTGGCGTGGACGGCCGATCTTGTAAGGGCTGGAGAGCATTTCCTTCCAGTGCGAAATCCAGCCGACGGTCCGCGCCAGGGCGAAGATCACGGTGAACATGCTGGTTGGGATGCCGATGGCCTTGAGGATGATGCCCGAGTAGAAATCGACGTTCGGGTAGAGCGAGCGTTCGATGAAGTACGGGTCGGTCAGGGCGATCTCTTCCAGGCGCATGGCCAGTTCGAGTTGCGGGTCATTGTTGATACCCAGTTCCCGTAGGACCTCGTCGCAGGTCTGCTTCATGACCGTGGCACGTGGGTCGCGGTTCTTGTAGACACGGTGACCGAAGCCCATGAGCTTGAACGGATCGTTCTTGTCCTTGGCCTTGGCAATGAACTTGTCGATGTTGGACACATCGCCGATTTCATCGAGCATGGTCAGCACGGCTTCGTTGGCGCCGCCGTGAGCCGGACCCCACAGCGCGGCGATGCCGGCTGCGATACAGGCGAACGGGTTGGCGCCCGACGAACCTGCCATGCGCACGGTGGACGTGGATGCGTTCTGCTCGTGGTCGGCGTGGAGGATGAAGATCCGGTCCATCGCCTTGGCCAGCACCGGGCTGATCGGTTTGATCTCGCACGGCGTGTTGAACATCATGTGCAGGAAGTTTTCCGCATAGCTCAGGTCGTTGCGCGGGTACATCATGGGCTGGCCCATGGAGTACTTGTAGACCATTGCGGCCAGGGTCGGCATCTTGGCGACCAGGCGAACCGCGGAAATCTCGCGGTGCTGCGGATTATTGATGTCCAGCGAGTCGTGGTAGAACGCGGACAGGGCGCCGACCACGCCGCACATCACGGCCATCGGGTGGGCGTCACGGCGGAAGCCGTTGAAGAATGTCTTGAGTTGTTCGTGGACCATGGTGTGGTTCTTGACCACGGCGACGAACTGGGCCTTCTGTTCGGCGGTGGGCAGTTCGCCATTGAGCAGCAGGTAGCAGGTTTCCAGGTAGTCGGACTGCTCGGCCAGTTGCTCGATCGGATAGCCGCGGTGCAGCAGGATGCCGTTGTCACCATCAATGTAGGTGATCTTCGACTCGCAAGAGGCGGTCGACATGAAGCCTGGGTCGAATGTGAAGCGGCCGGTGGCAGTGAGACCGCGTACGTCGATCACATCTGGACCCACGGTACCGGTCAGAATTGGCAGCTCGACGGGGGCTGCGCCCTCGATGATCAACTGCGCTTTTTTGTCAGCCATGTGGCCTCCTATTTATGCTTCAAATCATCAGACAGGCCCCCCACGCAGGGCCCGCATCACTATAGTGAGATAAATTCTAAAGTCAATTTGCCTAAAGTCGTGTTCCAGGTGGCCTGCAAAGGGCGGTCCGGGCGCGCTGTTTCCTGCCGTTTACGCCTTTTGCCCGTCGAGCGCAATCCGCCGTTGGGGGTAAGTCTGCGCGTTGTCATTAGTAACCTAACTGTCTATACTCGGCAGCCGACCGCCAGGGGCTTTTTGGCCCGTTCCAAGGGGGTCGTCACTTCCTGGGTAGTGGGTACCTGACCAGTGCACTTCCCAACAACTTGCCCTGATTGTTAGGGGCTCTTCAGTGTGAAAAAAAAGCCGTGAATAGCCAACGACCTGTAAACCTAGACCTAAGGACCATCAAGCTCCCCATCACCGGCGTTACGTCATTCCTCCACCGTGTTTCCGGCATCATTCTCTTTCTGGGCATCGCGATCATGCTTTACGCATTGAGCACATCCCTGGAATCCGAGGAAGGTTTTGCCGAGGTGAAGGGGTACATGACCAGCCCGCTGGCCAAGTTTGTAGCGTGGGGGCTCCTATCCGCCTTGCTGTATCACCTGGTGGCCGGCATTCGCCACCTGTTGATGGACATGGGCATCGGCGAGACGCTGGAAGGCGGCAAGCTGGGCTCGAAAATCGTTATCGCGGTTTCCGTGGTGATGATCATTCTGGCAGGAGTCTGGATATGGTAACCAACGTCACCAACCTTTCGCGTTCGGGCCTCTATGACTGGATGGCACAGCGCGTGTCTGCGGTCGTGCTCGCGGCTTATTTCATTTTCCTGATCGGCTACCTGGTCGCCAACCCCGGCATGAGCTATGCCCAGTGGCACGATCTGTTCGCCCATAACGGGATGCGTATCTTCAGTCTGCTCGCCCTCGTGGCCCTTGGCGCCCACGCCTGGGTCGGCATGTGGACCATCGCGACCGACTACCTGACGCCGATGGCGCTGGGCAAGTCTGCGACAGCAGTACGTTTCCTGTTCCAAGCGGTATGCGGCATTGCGATGTTCGCCTACTTCGTCTGGGGTGTGCAGATTCTTTGGGGTATCTGATTCATGGCTAACATTAATACACTTTCATTCGACGCCATCATCATCGGTGGCGGCGGTGCGGGCATGCGTGCAGCCTTGCAGCTGGCTCAGGGCGGCCACAAGACCGCCGTAGTCACCAAGGTTTTCCCGACGCGCTCGCACACCGTATCCGCACAGGGCGGCATCACCTGCGCCATCGCGTCGGCCGATCCGAACGATGACTGGCGCTGGCACATGTACGATACCGTCAAGGGTTCCGACTACATCGGTGACCAGGACGCTATCGAGTACATGTGTTCCGTAGGTCCGGAAGCTGTCTTCGAGCTGGAGCACATGGGTCTGCCGTTCTCCCGCACCGAGCAGGGGCGCATCTATCAGCGTCCGTTCGGCGGTCAGTCCAAGGACTTCGGTAAGGGCGGCCAGGCTGCCCGTACCTGCGCTGCGGCCGACCGTACCGGTCACGCGCTGCTGCACACCCTGTACCAGGCCAACCTGAAGGCCGGCACCGTATTCCTCAACGAATACTATGCAGTGGATCTGGTGAAGAACCAGGATGGCGCCTTTGTCGGCATCATCGCCATCTGCATCGAAACCGGCGAAACGTCCTACATTCGCGCCAACGCCACCGTACTGGCGACCGGCGGTGCAGGCCGTATCTACTCCTCGACCACCAACGCCCTGATCAACACCGGCGACGGTGTCGGCATGGCGCTGCGTGCCGGCGTTCCGGTCCAGGACATCGAGATGTGGCAGTTCCACCCGACCGGCATCGCCGGCGCCGGGGTACTGGTCACAGAAGGTTGCCGTGGTGAAGGTGGTTACCTGATCAACAAGCACGGCGAGCGTTTCATGGAGCGTTATGCGCCCAACGCCAAGGACCTTGCCGGTCGTGACGTCGTGGCTCGCTCCATGGTCAAGGAAATCATTGCCGGCAACGGCTGTGGCCCGGATGGCGACCACGTGATGCTCAAGCTCGATCACCTTGGCGAGGAAGTGCTGCACAGCCGCCTGCCGGGCATCATGGAGCTGTCCAAGACCTTCGCCCACGTTGACCCGGCCGCCGCGCCGATCCCTGTGGTTCCGACCTGCCACTACATGATGGGCGGTATCGCCACCAACATTCATGGTCAGGCGATCACCCAGGATGCTTCCGGAACCGATCAGATCATTCCGGGTCTGTTCGCGGTAGGCGAAGTGGCTTGCGTATCGGTTCACGGCGCCAACCGTCTGGGCGGCAACTCGCTGCTTGACCTCGTAGTCTTCGGTCGTGCCGCAGGTTTGCATCTTGAGCAGGCGCTCAACGAAGGTATCGACTACCGTCGTGCCTCGGAAACCGATATCGACGCAGCCCTGGCTCGTCTGAGCGGTCTGAACGAGCGTACCGAAGGCGAAGACGTCGCCACTCTGCGCAAAGAGCTTCAGGCCTGCATGCAGAACTACTTCGGTGTGTTCCGGACCGGCGAATACATGCAGAAGGGCATCGCGCAACTGGCGACCCTGCGTGAGCGTATCGCCAAGGTCAAGATCAACGACAAGAGCCAGGCATTCAACACCGCCCGGATCGAAGCGCTGGAGCTGCAGAACCTGCTGGAAGTTGCCGAAGCAACGGCCATTGCCGCGGAACATCGCAAGGAATCCCGTGGTGCTCACGCCCGCGAAGATTTCGAAGATCGCGACGACGAGAACTGGCTGTGCCACACCCTGTACTTCCCGGGTGACAAGCGCGTAGCCAAGCGTGCCGTGAACTTCTCGCCGAAGACTGTTCCGACTTTTGAGCCGAAGATTCGGACTTATTAAGGGTGACCGCCATGTTGCAAGTCAGTGTTTATCGCTACAACCCTGATCAGGACGCCGCGCCGTTCATGCAGGATTTCCAGGTCGATACCGGTGGTAAGGACCTGATGGTGCTGGACGTATTGGCCCTGATCAAGGAACAGGATGAAGGGTTCTCGTATCGTCGCTCCTGCCGCGAAGGTGTATGCGGCTCCGACGGCATGAACATCAACGGCAAGAACGGCCTGGCGTGCATCACGCCGCTGTCTGCCGTGGTCAAGAAAGGCAAGCTGATCGTCCGTCCGCTGCCTGGTTTGCCGGTGATTCGTGACCTCGTCGTCGATATGAGCATCTTCTACAAGCAATACGAGAAGGTGAAGCCGTTCCTGCAGAACGATACTCCGGCCCCGGCCATCGAGCGTCTGCAGACTCCGGAAGAGCGCGAAAAGCTGGACGGTCTGTACGAGTGCATCCTGTGCGCTTGCTGCTCGACTTCCTGCCCGTCCTTCTGGTGGAACCCGGACAAGTTCCTGGGCCCGGCTGCGCTGCTGCAGGCTTACCGTTTCCTGGCCGACAGCCGAGACAACAAGACTGCCGAGCGTCTGGCATCGCTGGATGATCCGTTCAGTGTGTTCCGCTGCCGCGGGATCATGAACTGCGTCAACGTCTGTCCAAAAGGCCTTAACCCAACCAAGGCTATCGGTCACGTGCGCAACATGCTTCTGCAAAGCGGCGTCTGATTCATCGCTTTACCGTTACATCGTTGTACCTGAAATGGCCGCGGCGCAGGCTTCAACCGGCGTCGTGGCTTTAACCTGAGCAGTGGCTCGCAAGGCCGTCGCTCTTATTTTGAAGAAAAAGACCAGCAGGGGCATCCGGGCTGGTACCCGGACTATCTGCGTGATCCCTGGTGACTTGACATGGTCGCTGCACACGACTGTTTCAGCGTTGCCCTGGTGTCTTCGCCGGTGGTGTCCCCTTACCGAGGGTGACCAAGCATGCAAGAAAGCGTGATGCAGCGCATGTGGAACAGTGCCCACCTGTCAGGTGGTAACGCTGCCTATGTGGAAGAGCTCTATGAGCTCTACCTGCACGACCCTAACGCTGTGCCAGAAGAATGGCGCACCTACTTTCAGAAGTTGCCAGCAGACGGCAGCTCTGCCACCGATGTATCGCACTCGACGATCCGCGATCATTTCGTGTTGCTGGCGAAAAACCAGCGCCGTGCTCAACCGGTGTCCGCCGGCAGTGTGAGCAGCGAACACGAGAAGAAGCAGGTTGAAGTATTGCGACTGATCCAGGCCTATCGGATGCGGGGCCACCAGGCTGCCCAGCTCGATCCGCTGGGTCTGTGGCAACGGCCCGCTCCCGCTGACCTGTCGATCAATCATTACGGCATGACCAATGCCGATTTGGATACGACCTTCCGTGCCGGCGACCTGTTCATCGGCAAAGAGGAAGCGAGCCTACGCGAAATTCTCGAAGCGTTGCAGCAGACATATTGTCGCACCATCGGTGCCGAGTTCACGCACATCGTGGATTCCGAGCAGCGCAACTGGTTCATGCAGCGTCTGGAAAGCGTTCGGGGTCGTCCTGCATTTTCGGCCGACATCCAGAGCCACCTGCTCGAGCGCGTTACCGCTGCCGAAGGTCTGGAGAAATACCTGGGTACCAAATACCCCGGCACCAAGCGCTTCGGTCTGGAAGGCGGCGAGAGCCTGATCCCGATGCTCGACGAGCTGATCCAGCGTTCCGGGTCCTACGGTACCAAGGAAATCGTCATCGGCATGGCCCACCGTGGCCGTCTGAACGTATTGGTCAACACCTTCGGCAAGAACCCGCGCGAACTGTTCGACGAGTTCGAAGGCAAGAAAAAAGTGGAGCTGGGCTCCGGTGACGTGAAGTATCACCAGGGTTTCTCTTCCAACGTCATGACCGCTGGCGGCGAAGTCCACCTGGCGATGGCGTTCAACCCGTCCCACCTGGAAATCGTTTCCCCGGTGGTCGAAGGGTCCGTGCGTGCGCGTCAGGATCGTCGCAACGATCCGACCGGCGACAAGGTGCTGCCGATTTCCCTCCACGGTGACGCGGCGTTCGCCGGTCAGGGCGTGGTGATGGAAACCTTCCAGATGTCGCAGACTCGCGGCTTCAAGACGGGCGGCACGATCCATATCGTGATCAACAACCAGGTTGGCTTCACCATCAGCAACCCGATGGACTCGCGTTCCACCGAGTACGCCACCGACGTTGCCAAGATGATCCAGGCGCCGATCCTGCACGTGAACGGCGACGATCCGGAAGCCGTGGTGTTCGTCACTCAGCTGGCGATCGACTACCGCATGCAGTTCAAGCGTGACATCGTCATCGATCTGGTCTGCTACCGCCGTCGCGGTCACAACGAAGCGGACGAGCCGAGCGGCACCCAGCCGCTGATGTATCAGCAGATCAGCAAGCAGCGCACCACCCGCGAGCTGTATGCCGAGCAATTGATCAAGACCGGCGTGCTCGACGAGGCGCGCGTTCAGGCCAAGATCGACGACTACCGCAACGCGCTGGACAACGGCCTGCATGTGGTCAAGAGCCTGGTCAAGGAGCCGAACAAGGAATTGTTCGTGGACTGGCGTCCGTATCTGGGCCATGCCTGGACCGCGCGTCACGACACGCGCTTCGACCTCAAGACCCTGCAGGAACTGTCATCCAAGCTGATGGAGCTGCCGGAAGGCTTCGTGGTCCAGCGTCAGGTACAGAAGATCTACGAAGACCGTCAGAAGATGCAGGCCGGTGGCTTGCCGATCAACTGGGGTTATGCCGAGACCATGGCTTACGCCACCCTGGCATTCGAAGGTCACCCAGTGCGTATTACCGGGCAGGACGTGGGCCGCGGGACGTTCTCGCACCGCCACGCCGTGCTGCACAACCAGAAAGATGCCACCACCTACATTCCGCTGCAGAACCTGTACGCCGGTCAGCCACGCTTTGACCTGTACGACTCGTTCCTCTCGGAAGAAGCCGTGCTGGCCTTCGAATACGGTTACTCGACCACCCAGCCCAATGCGCTGGTGATCTGGGAAGCCCAGTTCGGCGACTTCGCCAACGGTGCCCAGGTGGTCGTCGACCAGTTCATCACCAGTGGCGAGCACAAGTGGGGCCGTCTCTGCGGTCTGACCATGCTGTTGCCGCACGGTTACGAAGGGCAGGGGCCTGAGCACTCGTCCGCACGCCTGGAGCGTTACCTGCAATTGTGTGCCGAGCACAACATTCAGGTGTGTGTGCCGACTACGCCCGCGCAGATCTACCACCTGCTGCGTCGTCAGGTCATCCGTCCGCTGCGCAAGCCGCTGATCGTCCTGACGCCCAAGTCGCTGCTGCGTCACAAACTGGCTATCTCGACCCTTGAAGAACTGGCCGAAGGCTCGTTCCAGACGGTAATTCCTGAAATCGATACACTCGATCCGGCCAAAGTAACGCGCCTGGTCCTGTGTAGCGGCAAGGTCTACTACGACCTGCTGGAAAAACGTCGTGCCGAAGGTCGTGAAGACATCGCGATCGTGCGTATCGAGCAGCTGTATCCGTTCCCTGAAGACGATCTGATGGAAACCATCGCGCCTTACGTCAACCTCGAACACGTGGTCTGGTGTCAGGAAGAACCGATGAACCAGGGTGCCTGGTACAGCAGTCAACACCATCTGCGCCGCAGCATGGGCAATCACAAGCGCAGCCTCGTTCTCGAGTATGCGGGCCGTGATGCTTCCGCCGCGCCGGCCTGTGGTTACGCTTCGATGCATGCCGAGCAGCAGGAAAAACTCCTGCAAGATGCCTTCACTGTTTAACGCCTTCGAGCATTAGAAACCGAATTAAGGAATTACAGATAATGGCTATCGAGATCAAAGCCCCCTCTTTCCCGGAATCCGTTGCCGACGGCACCATTTCCAAGTGGCACAAGCAACCGGGCGAAGCGGTAAAACGTGACGAGCTGCTGGTCGATATCGAGACTGACAAGGTTGTCCTTGAAGTCCTGGCCGAAGCCGACGGCGTGCTGGCATCGATCGTGAAAGGCGAGGGCGACACCGTCCTGTCCAACGAGCTGATTGCAACCCTGGATGCCGGCGCCAGCGCTTCGGCCGCTCCGGCTGCCGCTGCTGCCCCGGCCGCAGCGCCGGCTCAGGCCGCCGTTGCACCTGCGGCAGGTGATGAAGATTCCATCGCCGCGCCTGCTGCCCGCAAGCTGGCCGAGGAAAACGGCATCAACCTGGCAAGCGTCAAAGGCACCGGCAAAGACGGTCGCATCACCAAGGAAGACGTGGTCGCCGCTGTCGAGGCCAAGAAGTCGGCACCGGCCGCAGCGCCTGCTGCCAAGCCTGCTGCTGCGGCCGCCGCACCGGTGTTCGCTGCCGGCGACCGCACCGAGAAGCGCGTGCCGATGACCCGCGTACGCGCCACCGTTGCCAAGCGTCTGGTCGAAGCCCAGTCGAACATGGCGATGCTTACCACGTTCAACGAAGTCGACATGACCGAAGTCATGGCTCTGCGTTCGAAGTACAAGGACCTGTTCGAGAAGTCCCACAACGGCGTGCGCCTGGGCTTCATGTCGTTCTTCGTCAAGGCCGCCACCGAGGCGCTCAAGCGCTTCCCGGCCGTCAACGCGTCGATCGACGGCTCGGACATCGTCTACCACGGTTATGCAGACGTCGGCGTTGCCGTGTCCAGCGACCGCGGCCTGGTGGTACCGGTCCTGCGTAACGCCGAGCACATGAGCCTGGCGGAAATCGAAGGCGGCATCGCTACCTTCGGCAAGAAGGCCCGTGACGGCAAGCTGTCCATCGATGAAATGACCGGTGGCACCTTCACGATCACCAACGGTGGTACTTTCGGTTCGATGATGTCCACGCCGATCGTCAACCCGCCGCAAGCGGCGATTCTGGGCATGCACAACATTCTGCAACGCCCGATGGCTATCAATGGTCAGGTCGTCATTCGTCCGATGATGTATCTTGCGCTCTCCTACGACCACCGTTTGATCGATGGCAAGGAAGCAGTGACGTTCCTCGTTACCATCAAGAACCTGCTGGAAGACCCGGCTCGTTTGCTGCTCGATATTTGATGAGGCAGCCACAAGCTGCAAGCCGCATGCTTCAAGTCAAAAGCGGGGCGGCGTGCAGCTTGGGTCTGTAGGTAGCATCTAATGAAAGGGTTGCAGGCCGATGGGGTGGAAAACCACTGGTCGGCTTGCAGCTTGCAGCTTGAAGCTCGCAGCTAAAAGGAATCTTTTTTTATGTCCCAGAAATTCGACGTGGTAGTGATTGGCGCGGGCCCTGGCGGCTATGTTGCCGCCATCAAGGCTGCGCAACTTGGTCTCAAGACTGCCTGCATCGAGAAATATCAGGACAAGGAGGGCAAGCTGGCCCTGGGCGGTACCTGCCTGAACGTGGGTTGCATTCCTTCCAAGGCGCTGCTCGACAGCTCCTGGAAATTCTACGAAGCCAAGAACGGCTTCGGCGTGCACGGCATTTCCACCTCCGAAGTGTCCATCGACGTGCCGGCCATGGTCGGTCGCAAGTCCACCATCGTCAAAGGCCTGACCGGCGGCGTTGCCAGCCTGTTCAAGGCCAACGGAGTGACCACCCTGCAGGGCCACGGCAAGCTGCTGGCCGGCAAGAAGGTCGAGCTGACCGCTGCCGATGGCACCGTTGAAATCATCGAAGCCGACCATGTGATCCTGGCTTCCGGCTCGCGTCCGATCGACATTCCGCCGGCTCCGGTCGACCAGAATGTCATCGTCGACTCCACCGGCGCCCTGGAATTCCAGAAGGTCCCGCAGCGTCTGGGCGTGATCGGCGCCGGCGTCATCGGCCTGGAACTGGGTTCGGTATGGGCTCGCCTGGGTGCCCAGGTCACCGTTCTGGAAGCGCTGGACAAGTTCCTGCCGGCGGCCGACGAAGCGGTTTCCAAGGAAGCCCTGAAAACCTTCACCAAGCAGGGCCTGGACATCAAGCTGGGCGCCCGTGTGACCGGTTCCAAGGTCAACGGCGATGAAGTTGAAGTCACCTACACCGACTCGGTCGGCGAGCAGAAGATCACCTTCGATCGCCTGATCGTCGCGGTAGGTCGTCGTCCGGTGACCACCGACCTGCTGGCCGCCGACAGCGGCGTCGACCTGGATGAGCGCGGCTTCATCTACGTCGACGACTACTGCACTACCAGCGTCCCCGGCGTATACGCCATCGGTGACGTGGTTCGTGGTCTGATGCTGGCGCACAAGGCGTCGGAAGAAGGCATCATGGTTGTGGAGCGCATCAAGGGCCACAAGGCTCAGATGAACTACAACCTGATCCCATCTGTCATCTACACGCACCCGGAAATCGCCTGGGTCGGCAAGACCGAGCAGACGCTGAAAAGCGAAGGCGTTGAAGTCAACGTCGGTACTTTCCCGTTTGCCGCCAGCGGCCGTGCCATGGCTGCCAACGACACCGGTGGTTTCGTCAAGGTCATCGCCGATGCCAAGACCGACCGCGTACTGGGTGTTCACGTGATTGGCCCGAGCGCTGCCGAACTGGTTCAGCAGGGCGCGATTGCCATGGAATTCGGCACCAGCGCGGAAGACATCGGCATGATGGTCTTCTCGCACCCGACGTTGTCCGAGGCGCTGCACGAAGCGGCCCTGGCAGTGAATGGCGGCGCCATCCACATCCAGAACCGCAAGAAACGCTGAGAAGATAAGAAAAAAACCACGGCGGGGTGCCCGTCGTGAGCCTTGCAAGCAAGACTCACCGCGGAATTTCCGCCGGACTCGACCTCTCGGAAGGTCCGCAGCCGGCTCAGGCCAGTTCACGGACCGACCGGAAGTAGCGGTCACAGGTGGTGCGGCACGCCAGACGTGCAGCACCGAATGCGCAGTACCTAAACGAAGACGGTAATAAGCATGAATCTTCACGAATATCAGGGTAAGCAGCTGTTCGCTGAGTACGGCCTGCCAGTATCCAAAGGCTACGCAGTAGACACTCCGGAAGCGGCAGCAGAAGCTTGCGACAAGATTGGCGGAACCGAGTGGGTCGTCAAAGCCCAGGTTCACGCCGGTGGTCGTGGTAAAGCGGGCGGCGTGAAGCTGGTTCGCAGCAAGGAAGACGCAGCAGCGTTCGCCCAGCAGTGGCTGGGCAAGCGTCTAGTGACCTACCAGACTGACGCCAATGGTCAGCCGGTCACCAAGATCCTGGTCGAGTCGTGCACCGACATCGCCAAAGAGCTGTATCTGGGCGCTGTAGTCGATCGCTCCAGCCGTCGTATCGTGTTCATGGCTTCCACCGAAGGTGGCGTGGACATCGAGAAAATTGCCCACGACACTCCCGAGAAGATTCTCAAGGCTACTATCGATCCACTGGTCGGCGCTCAGCCGTTCCAGGGTCGCGAGCTGGCTTTCCAGCTGGGCCTCAAGGGTGACCAGATCAAGCAGTTCACCAACATCTTCGTTGGCCTGGCCAAGCTGTTCCAGGACTACGACCTGGCGCTGCTGGAAGTGAACCCGCTGGTCATCAAGGCAGACGGCAACTTGCACTGCCTGGACGCCAAGATCAACATCGACAGCAACGCTGTCTACCGTCAGCCAAAGCTGAAGGCATTCCACGATCCTTCGCAGGACGATCCACGCGAAGCTCACGCTGCCAAGTTCGAACTGAACTACGTCGCGCTGGAAGGCAACATCGGCTGCATGGTCAACGGTGCCGGCCTGGCCATGGGTACCATGGACATCGTCAACCTGCATGGCGGCAAGCCAGCCAACTTCCTTGACGTGGGCGGCGGCGCGACCAAAGAGCGCGTGACCGAAGCCTTCAAGATCATCCTGTCCGACAGCAATGTTGCCGCAGTACTGGTCAACATCTTCGGCGGCATCGTTCGTTGCGACATGATTGCCGAAGGCATCATCGGTGCAGTGAAGGAAGTGGGCGTTAAAATCCCGGTAGTTGTTCGCCTTGAAGGCAACAACGCTGAACTGGGCGCTAAAGTACTGGCAGAAAGCGGCTTGAACATCATCGCGGCTACCAGCCTGACCGACGCTGCTCAACAAGTTGTCAAAGCTGCGGAGGGCAAGTAATGAGCGTTCTGATCAATAAAGACACCAAGGTTATCTGCCAGGGTTTCACTGGTTCTCAGGGTACCTTCCACTCCGAACAAGCCATTGCCTACGGCACCAAGATGGTTGGCGGCGTGACGCCAGGCAAAGGTGGCACCACTCACCTGAACCTGCCGGTTTTCAACACGGTGAAAGAAGCCGTTGAGGCCACCGGCGCCGACGCTTCGGTCATCTACGTTCCAGCTCCGTTCTGCAAGGACTCCATCCTTGAAGCGGCACTGGGCGGCATCAAGCTGATCGTGTGCATCACCGAAGGCATCCCGACCATCGACATGCTCGAAGCCAAGGTCAAGTGCGACGAACTGGGTGTTACCCTGATCGGCCCTAACTGCCCAGGCGTGATCACTCCGGGCGAGTGCAAGATCGGCATCATGCCAGGTCACATCCACTTGCCAGGCAAGGTCGGTATCGTGTCGCGTTCCGGCACCCTGACCTATGAAGCGGTCAAGCAGACCACTGACGCCGGTTTCGGTCAGTCCACCTGCGTCGGTATCGGTGGTGACCCGATTCCGGGCTCCAACTTCATCGACATCCTGAAGCTGTTCCAGGAAGACCCGAAGACCGAAGCGATCGTCATGATCGGTGAGATCGGCGGTTCGGCCGAAGAAGAAGCGGCTGCCTACATCAAGGCGCACGTGACCAAGCCGGTTGTTTCCTATATCGCGGGTGTGACTGCTCCTCCGGGCAAGCGCATGGGCCATGCGGGCGCAATCATCTCCGGCGGCAAGGGCACAGCGGACGAGAAGTTCGCAGCCCTGCAGGACGCAGGTGTGAAAACCGTGCGTTCGCTGGCTGATATCGGCAAGGCACTGTCCGAGCTGACCGGTTGGCCGAGCAAGTAAGCATCGCTTACTGATCGAGCAACCAGCAAAGGCCACCTTCGGGTGGCCTTTGTCGTTTCCGGGGATTGCTGTTTGTGGAAGCCAGACTCGGTGGGAGCGGACTTGTCCGCGAAGATGGCGGTGTAGACGATGAAAATATTGCGACTATACCGTTCGCGGACCAGTCCGCTCCCACAGGTCTGCTCCTTCATGCATGTTTCAGGTGCGCGTCGTCGCGCCGTCGCCCCTTGCTAGTGCGTTTTTCCCTGGTTTTGGGTAGGCTAGCGACCCTTTGGCGCGGTCCGAGGCCCACAAGGTTTCGTAGCGCTGCTGCCGGCCCTATGAAGGCAGGCGCATTTTTCCCTAACTCGCGGGAACACCTCCCTTCTTTAAATTCTGATTTGGCAGTGGTTTTCCTAGATGAAAGTGTTGAAAGGCCAGGACATCCTGGCGCTTGGTTTCATGACGTTTGCCCTGTTCGTCGGGGCCGGTAACATCATTTTCCCGCCCATGGTCGGTCTTGAGGCCGGTCCCAATGTCTGGATTGCCGCACTGGGCTTCCTGGTTACCGCGGTCGGCCTGCCGGTCATCACGGTCATCGCGCTGGCCAAGGTCGGTGGGGCGATGGACAGCCTGAGCAGCCCGATCGGCAAGCTGGCCGGCGGCATCCTGGCTGCCGTCTGCTACCTGGCGGTCGGCCCGCTGTTCGCCACCCCACGCACCGCGACGGTGTCCTTTGAAGTGGGCCTGGCGCCGCTGACCGGGGAAAGCCCGATGGCGCTGTTCCTGTACAGCCTGGTCTACTTTCTGGTGGTGTTCTGGGTGTCGCTGTATCCCGGTCGTCTGTTGGACACCGTTGGCCGCTTCCTCGCGCCGCTCAAGATCATCGCCCTGGCAATCCTGGGCATCGCGGCCTTCGCGCTGCCGGTGGGTGATGTGGGTCCGGCTCAGCCCGCTTATGTCGCAGCGCCGTTTTCCCAAGGCTTCATCAACGGCTACCTGACCATGGATACCCTGGGCGCGCTGGTGTTCGGGATCGTCATCGTCAATGCCATCCGCTCACGGGGCGTTGAATCACCGAAACTGATCACCCGGTACGCGATCATTGCCGGGCTGATTGCCGGTGTCGGTCTGGCGCTGGTCTACATCAGCCTGTTCCGCCTGGGTTCGGACAGCCACGCCGTGGCCGCCGGTGCACAGAACGGCGCCGCCGTCCTGCACGCCTACGTGCAGCACACCTTCGGTTCGATGGGCAGTGGTTTCCTGGCAGTGCTGATTTCCCTGGCCTGTCTGGTCACGGCCGTCGGCCTGACCTGTGCCTGCGCCGAGTATTTCAGCCGCGTGGTGCCGCTGTCCTACAAGACCCTGGTGATCCTCCTTGCGGTGTTCTCGCTACTGGTCTCCAACCTGGGCCTGACCAAGCTGATTGCGTTCTCGATCCCGGTCCTGACCGCCATCTACCCGCCGTGCATCGTGCTGGTCGGTCTGAGCTTCTGCAAAGAGTTGTGGAACAGCCAGGGCAGGGTGGTTGCGCCGGTCATGCTGGTGGCGCTGATTTTCGGTCTGATCGATGCGCTCAAGGGCGCAGGCCTGGGCGAGCAACTGCCGGCGCTGCTGGTTGACATGCCGTTGAGTGAGCAGGGACTGGCGTGGCTGGTGCCGGCTGTGGCGACCCTGGTGGTTGCCGTGGCGGTCGACCGGATCATGGGCGAACGCAAAGAAGCGCTGGCATAACTTCGAAGTGTAAACCGGTCATAACACCGTTTAGTGGCAGTTAAATACCGGTCGCTGAAACTAATAAAGCCCGCTCAAGAGCGGGCTTTATTATGTGTCTGCTAACCGGCGAACTATTACTTGCTTGGTGTGGCTTCCGGCGCCGGAGCAGGAGCCTGGTTGTTGCTTTCGGTGGCGCGCTGTTGCGCAGCTTCTGCGTTTTTCTGGGCCGCTTCCTGGCTTTCCTTGGCCGCGTCGTTCACTTTTTCCTGAGCCTTCTCCATCGACTCTTGGGACTGTTGAGCCGCTTTGTTGGCGTCTTGCTGGGTGTCTTCGGACTTCTTGTCACAGGCGGCAAGGCCCAGGGTGGCAGAAAGCATCAAGGCATAGGCTAAAGATTTACGCATGGGGTACTTCTCCTTATTAAAGTCGCTACGAGGCTAAGAGCCTTGGGTCACAAGTTAAGTTCCAGACCATCCCGAGATAATCCTTTGCCGGTTGCTTGCCGCAGGCGCCGAATCTAAAACAGCGCAGTTCAAGGCGCGGCTTGAACGCAATGGTCTGATACCTGTGTGCAACACTTGTCTTTTATTCCGGATGTGGCGTGACACGCCGAGTCGGGATCGTCAATCGCAACGGCCCTCTTGAAATCCTGTACCCAGCCCCCAACTTGATGACTACCCGCCGCCATTGAGGCGCATGCCTTGCCATGGCGGCTTATGCCATCCAGATCGGAGTTTGATGACCATGAGTGTGGAAACTCAAAAGGAAACCCTGGGCTTCCAGACCGAGGTAAAGCAGCTGCTGCACCTCATGATCCATTCGCTGTATTCCAACAAGGAAATTTTCCTTCGTGAATTGATCTCGAACGCGTCCGACGCGGTCGACAAACTGCGCTTCGAAGCGTTGTCCAGGCCGGAGTTGCTGGAAGGCGGCGCCGAACTGAAGATCCGTGTCAGTTTCGACAAGAACGCCAAGACCGTCACTCTCGAAGACAACGGCATCGGCATGAGCCGTGACGATGTGGTCACCCATCTGGGTACCATCGCCAAATCCGGCACTGCCGACTTCATGAAGAACCTGTCCGGCGACCAGAAGAAGGACTCGCACCTGATCGGTCAGTTCGGCGTCGGTTTCTACTCGGCGTTCATCGTGGCCAAACAGGTTGAAGTCTTCAGCCGCCGTGCGGGCCTGGCGGCCAGCGAAGGCGTGCACTGGACCTCTCTGGGCGAGGGCGAATTCGAAGTCGCCACCCTGGAAAAGGCCGAGCGCGGCACGCGTATCGTCCTGCACCTGAAAGACGGCGAGGAGGAGTTCGCCGACGGTTACCGCCTGCGCAACATCATCAAGAAGTATTCCGACCACATCGCCCTGCCGATCGAGCTGCCCAAAGAACAGGCCGCCGTCGAAGGCGAAGAAGCGCCGGCGCTGGAATGGGAAACCGTCAACCGCGCCAGCGCGCTGTGGACCCGTTCCCGTTCCGACGTCAAGGACGAGGAATATCAGGAGTTCTACAAGCACGTCGCCCATGACTTCGAGAACCCGCTGAGCTGGAGCCACAACAAGGTCGAAGGCAAGCTGGAATACACCTCGTTGCTGTACGTGCCGGCCCGTGCGCCGTTCGATCTGTACCAGCGCGAAGCGCCGCGCGGCCTGAAGCTGTACGTGCAGCGCGTGTTCGTCATGGATCAGGCCGAGTCGTTCCTGCCGCTGTACATGCGCTTCATCAAGGGCGTGGTCGACTCCAACGACCTGTCGCTGAACGTGTCCCGCGAAATCCTGCAGAAAGACCCGATCATCGACTCGATGAAGTCGGCACTGACCAAGCGCGTGCTGGACATGCTGGAAAAACTGGCCAAGAACGAACCCGAGCAATACAAGGGCTTCTGGAAGAACTTCGGCCAGGTGCTCAAGGAAGGCCCGGCGGAAGATTTCGCCAACAAGGAAAAGATCGCAGGTCTGCTGCGCTTTGCCTCCACCTCCGATGAAACCGGCGAGCAGAGCGTTTCGCTGGCCGATTATCTGGCGCGCGCCAAAGAAGGTCAGGACAAGATCTACTACCTGACCGGCGAATCCTACGCGCAGGTCAAGAACAGCCCGCACCTGGAAGTCTTCCGCAAGAAAGGCATCGAAGTGCTGCTGCTCACCGATCGCATCGACGAGTGGCTGATGAGCTACCTCAGCGATTTCGATGGCAAGGGTTTTGTCGACGTCGCTCGCGGCGACCTGGACCTGGGCAAGCTGGATTCCGAAGAGGACAAGAAGGCCCAGGAAGAGATCGCCAAGGACAAGGAGGGCTTGATCGAGCGCCTCAAGACCGCTCTGGGTGAGTCCGTCAGTGAAGTGCGGGTCTCCCACCGCCTGACCGACTCTCCAGCGATTCTGGCGATCGGCGAGCAGGACCTGGGTCTGCAGATGCGCCAGATTCTCGAAGCCAGCGGCCAGAAGGTTCCCGATTCCAAGCCGATCTTCGAGTTCAACCCGGCTCACCCGCTGATCGGCAAGCTCGATGCGGAGCAGAGTGAAGAGCGCTTCGGCGATCTGTCGCATATCCTGTTCGATCAGGCGGCACTGGCCGCCGGCGACAGCCTCAAGGACCCGGCCGCTTATGTCCGTCGTCTGAACAAGCTGTTGGTGGAACTGTCGGTTTGATGACGGTTTGACAGAAAACCCGCTTCGGCGGGTTTTCTCGTTTTGAGATTCGTCTTTCCCTCTTCCCAACATCAGGAGTCAGCAATGAGCACGATTACTGTCCGTTCCGTGGTTTACCAGATCGATGGTCAGCCTTATGAAAGCCGTCTGGTCTACGACGCCGATGCAGCCACGCCACAGCCCGGCCTGTTGATGGCGCCCAACTGGATGGGCGTCAGTCAGGGCGCGGAAACCATCGCCAGGGCCGTGGCCGAGCAAGGCTATGTGGTGCTGTTGGCCGACTTGTACGGTCAGACCTTGCGCCCGGGCAACAACGATGAAGCGGGCGCCGCGATGACGCCGCTCAAGAACGACCGGGCGTTGCTGCGCAAGCGCATGCAGGCCGGCCTGGACCAGCTGTTGAGTCAGGCGGGTGTTTCCCTGGATGCCAGTCGCATCGCCACCTTCGGTTTCTGTTTCGGTGGCTGCTGCGCGCTGGAACTGGCGCGCACCGGCGCCGAGCTGAAAGCGGCCATCTCGTTCCACGGCACGCTGGATACTCCCAACCCTGCCGATGCCAACAACATCAAGGGCGCGGTACTGGTCCTGCACGGCGCGTCAGACCCGTTGGTGCCCAAGGAACAGCTTCCGGCCTTCGAAGACGAAATGAATGCCGCAGGCGTGGACTGGCAGCTGCACAGCTACGGCGGTGCGTTCCACTCGTTCACCGACCCGCACGCCAATGTGCCGGGCATGATGATGTACGACGCCAAGGTCGCCAGACGCGCATTCAAGTCGATGCATGACCTGCTGGACGAAGTGTTCGCGTAACTCGGTAGCACCGGCGGCAGCGTAGGAGCGGCTTCAGCCGCGAAGAGGCCGGTACAGGCCAAGCATTTGTTTCGCACCTGATGAAGCCTTCGCGGCTAAAGCCGCTCCTACAAATATCCGCGCTCAGGGGAGTTCGATTCGTCCCGTCTCTCCGGGCACCGTTGGCCAGTCGCCTGCGGCCCAGCGCTCACGGGCCGCGGTGATCAGCGCTTGGTCACTGGCCACAAAATTCCAGTTCATCCTTCGCGGGCCATCCAGCGGGGCGCCACCGATCAGTACGGCATGGCATTCGCTTTCAGCGCACAGGTTCACCGCCTGGCCAGGCTCCAGAATCACCAGGGTCTGCACTTCGACCGGCTCTCCATCCAGCGACACATCGCCGTCGATCACGTACAGCGCGCGTTCCTGATGCTCGGTCGGGATCAGCAGCGTCGTGGCCGTCTCCATGTGCAGCTCGGCGTACAGCGTCGCTGACAGCACCGGAACCGGTGAAGTCAGGTCGAAGCCGCTGCCGGCGATCATGCGCATGGCAATGCCCATGGAATCCCGGACGGGAAGGGTCTCTGCGGGGTGATGGCTGTAATGTCCGTCGCCTTGCTCGTGCTCCACGGGCGAGGCCAGCCAGACTTGCAGGCCGTGCAGCCGCGAGCCACCGGCCAGCAGAGGCGTCGGCGTACGTTCGACATGGGCGATGGCTCGCCCGGCGGTCATCCAGCTGACCTCGCCGGGGCGCACCAGCTGGTCGCTGCCCAGGCTGTCCTTGTGGTGGAGCTGGCCTTCGAACAAGTACGTGAGGGTCGACAGTCCGATATGCGGATGCTGGCGAATGTTCATTCCGCTGCCTGGCGGGTAAGGGTTCTCCAGCATGTGATCGAAAAACACGAAAGGCCCGACACTGCGACAGCGAGCAGAAGGCAACGGGCGCAGGATGGGCTGGCCTTCCACATCCTCGGCGCGGGGTTTTATCGTGAGCATCACATGGGTCTCCAGATATGCGCCTACAAAACAGCTCGGCGTATTCCATAAAAAAGGCGCCTCGAAAGGCGCCTTCTCAGTACAGCAGATGCGAATTACTGGCCCTGCCAGCGCTTGAGCACCAGCGTTGCGTTGGTACCGCCAAAACCGAAACTGTTGCTCATGACCTGATCGATCTTGGCGTCTTCAATGGTCTTGAGCTGGATCGGCATGTCGGCGACAACCGGGTCCAGTTCGTCGATGTTGGCGGAGCCGGCGATGAAATTGTTTTCCATCATCAGCAAGCAGTAGATCGCTTCGTGAACGCCGGCGGCGCCCAGGGAGTGACCCGACAGGCTCTTGGTGGAGCTGATGGCCGGTGCGTTGTCGCCGAACACAGCGCGCACACCTTCCATTTCCTTGGCATCGCCGACCGGAGTCGAGGTGCCGTGGGTGTTGAGGTAGTCGATCGGGCCTTCAACGGTGGACAGCGCCATCTGCATGCAGCGGATGGCACCTTCGCCGCTTGGCGCGACCATGTCGTAACCGTCGGAGGTGGCACCGTAGCCAACGATTTCGGCGTAGATCTTGGCGCCACGGGCCAGAGCGTGTTCCAGCTCTTCGACCACGACCATGCCGCCACCGCCGGCAATGACGAAACCGTCACGCTTGGCGTCGTAGGCGCGGGAAGCCTTCTCCGGCGTTTCGTTGTACTGGGTCGACAGGGCGCCCATGGCGTCGAACAGGAACGACTGGCTCCAGTGTTCTTCTTCACCACCGCCGGCGAAGACGATGTCCTGCTTGCCCAGCTGGATCTGCTCGACGGCGTTGCCGATGCAGTGGGCGCTGGTGGCGCAGGCCGAAGAGATGGAGTAGTTCACGCCCTTGATCTTGAACGGCGTCGCCAGGCAAGCCGAAACGGTGCTGCCCATGGTGCGGGTGACACGGTACGGGCCGACACGCTTGACGCCTTTCTCGCGCAGGGTATCCAGCGCTTCCATCTGGTTCAGGGTCGAAGCGCCGCCGCTGCCGGCGATCAGGCCGGTGCGCACGTTGGAAACCTGCTCGTCGGTCAGGCCGGAATCGGCGATCGCGTCCTTCATGGCCAGGTAGGCATAAGCTGCCGCATGGCCGACGAAGCGGAAAATCTTGCGGTCGATCAGTTCTTCGAGGTTGAGGTCGATGGAGCCGGAAACCTGGCTACGCAGACCCATTTCGGCATATTCCGGGTTGAAGCGGATGCCAGGGCGGTTAGCACGCAGGTTGGCGGTGACGGTGTCTTTGTCATTGCCCAAGCAGGAAACAATACCCAGACCAGTGATAACGACGCGGCGCATGCGAGTACCCTTAGAAATTTTCAGTGGAAGTGAACAGGCCGACACGCAATCCTTCGGCGCTGTAGATTTCGCGACCATCGACGCTCACGGTGCCTTCGGCGATTGCCAGGACCAGTTTGCCGCGCATGGTGCGCTTGATTTGAATGTTATAGGTGACTTTCTTGGCGGTCGGCAGGACCTGGCCAAAGAATTTCACTTCACCTGAACCCAGGGCGCGGCCGCGGCCGGGATTGCCCTGCCAGCCCAGGTAGAAACCCACCAGTTGCCACATGGCATCCAGGCCCAGACAGCCAGGCATCACCGGGTCACCTTCGAAGTGACAGGCGAAGAACCACAGGTCCGGGTTGATATCCAGTTCGGCGACCAATTCACCCTTGCCGTACTTGCCGCCTTCTTCGCTGATGTAGGTAATGCGGTCGACCATCAGCATGTTGGGGGCGGGCAGTTGCGCGTTACCTGGGCCGAACAGCTCGCCACGACTGCAGCGCAGCAGGTCTTCCCGGGTAAAGGCGTGTTGTTTGGTCATGCGAGCTCCTCAATGATCTTGTGCGGCAGGTTGGGGCGCCACTGGCCCAAACGCCAGTCCTGGCGGACTAATTCGCCAGTACATGCCTGGCAGCCTACTCATAGACTGTTGCGTTGTAATGAAAGTCACAGCGCGGAGGAAAATGAATGCACACCTGTGCACTGAAATCCTGCATTCGAACGGCCGCGCTGGCTGATTCGTGGGTAAAGACTGCCGCAATTTAGCATTTATCGCCAGTCGCAGGTGTCCGAAAGGCTAACCAGCGCTGTAAAACCTGCTGCAAATCAGCGTGTTTGAACGGCTTTGCCAGGTAGTCGTCCATGCCCGCCTGTAAACAGGCGTCGCGGTCGCCCTGCAAGACATTAGCGGTAAGGGCGATGATCGGCAGGGTTTCCAGGCCGGGAATCTGCCTGATCTGACGGGTGGCTTGATAACCGTCCATGACCGGCAGTCGGCAATCCATCAGAATCAACGCGTGATGGCCGTCGCGGGCCATGTCGACGGCCTGTTCGCCGTTGACCGCCACCTCCACCCGGCAACCCAGGCTGTGCAGCATGGCCTGGACCACGGTGCGGTTGACCGAGTTGTCTTCCACCAGCAGCACGGTGAACGGCCCGTCCTCCTGCAGTACGTCGAGCTTGGGACGGTGGGCATCGACCCGGGATGCCGGGGACACGGCCAGCGGCACTTGCAGAGTGAAGGTCGAGCCGGCGTGTTCCTCGCTCTGCGCCTGCAGGCTGCCGCCCATCCGTTCGGCCAGGGTGCGGGCGATGGGCAGGCCCAGTCCGGTCCCGCCGTATCGACGGGAGATGGAGCTGTCGGCCTGCTTGAAAGCGTCGAACATCGACTCCAGTCGGTCGGCCTGGATCCCGATCCCCGTGTCGCGCACGGTGCAGGTGAAACGCAGGACATCCGGTCCGTCCATGACCCAGCTCAGGGCCACGCGCACACTGCCGGCCTCGGTGAACTTCAAGGCGTTGCCGATCAGATTGACCAGGATCTGGCGGATGCGGGTCGGGTCACCCAGCACGCTCATGTTTTCAAGGCCCGGATCGATCCACAGGTTCAACTGCAACCCGCGTTGTGCCGCGCTGGGGTTGAATGCATGGACCGAGGCGGTGACCAGTTCCGCCAGGTTGAATTCGATGCCTTCCATTTGCAGGGCGTCGCGTTCGATGCGGGAGAAATCGAGGATGTCGTTGATGACCCGCAACAAATGCTCGGTCGACTCGGTGGCCAGTGCCGCGTATTCGGCCTGTTCGTCGGTCATGCGAGTGGTTTCCATCAGCTGCAGCATGCCCAGTACGCCATTCATGGGGGTGCGCAGTTCATGGCTCATCATCGCCAGGAAATCGGATTTGGCACGGTTGGCCTGTTCGGCTTCTTCGCGGGTCTGGATCAGCTGCGCCATGGAACGTTGTTGTTCCAGGCTGGCCTTGTCGAGATTGGCGGCCAGGTTGTTGATGTGCCGCGCAAGCGCACCCAGTTCGGCATCGTCACTGACCGGCAGCGGCGTGGAGTAGTCACCCTGTTGCATGGCCTTGAGGGTTTCGCCCATGTCGCTGATCGGCTGCGCCAGTCGCATGGCCAGGCGCCGGGCGAACACGAACGTGAAGGCCAGGGCGCACAGCGCAAGAATGCCGGCCTTGAGCAGGATTTCCTGCTGGCGACGGCTGAACGCCTCGCTGGACATGCCCACCAGCACCCGACCCATGTAGTGCTCGGGGGCCGGCACCGGTTCGGGGCTGCGGCTGCTGGCGGCGCTGCGCAACATGCCCGCATGCGGCGCGTGAATCGGCGCCTGGAAAATTTCCATCTGGCGCGACTGATGCTCGTTCTGGGCCGGCTGCTCGATATACACCAGCACGTTGTTGGCGCTGTCCTGGATTTCTACGTAACGCACGTTGGGCATCGACAGGGTGGCGCGCATCAGGCCGGTGAGCGCATCCATGTCGCCCAGCACCACGCCAGGCTCGGAGGCCGGGGCCAGCTGGTTGGCGATCAGTTGCCCTGTGTGGTTGAGCTCCTGGCGCAGATCCTGAATGCGCACGAACGTGAAAAAGCCGATCAGCAATACCGTCAGCAACAGGGCAGGGCCCAGGCTGATGATCTGGGTGCGGGTGTGAATGTCCCAGTTGCGTGGGGTCATCGGCAGCTTTCCCGGAGGCGTTGACCAAGATAAGAGTGATGGATGAGGAGGTGATCGATCATTACTGGCGTGCCTGCGCTTTCGGGGTTCTGTTCATGACATCCTGACCATCGACAAGGCAGCGCAAAGGGGCGGATCGTCACGAAGATTCAAGCTGGTCGGCGCATGTTAACCGAGATGTGCCGGTTTGCCAGTGAAGTTGTCGGCGGCCCGCGCGGCCCTGGATGAGGCTGGCGATGACGTTAAGCGCTGGCCGATGCCGTGGCGCTCCGTATAATGCCGCCATCGCCAGATGAATGGCCCCGGATGGATGGCTTTATGACCACACAGCAACCTGTTGCGGTTCTCGGTGGCGGCAGCTTCGGCACTGCCATCGCCAACCTGTTGGCCTGCAATGGCCGTCAGGTACGCCAGTGGATGCGCGACCCCGAACAGGCCGAGGCGATCCGCGTCAATCGCGAGAATCCTCGCTACCTCAAAGGTATCAAGGTGCGTCCGGAAGTCGAACCGGTCACCGACCTGTTCGCCACCCTGGACAGTTGCGAGCTGATTTTCGTCGCCTTGCCGTCCAGCGCCTTGCGTTCGGTGTTGTCACCCCATGTCGAGCGTCTGGATGGCAAGATGCTGGTCAGCCTGACCAAGGGCATCGAAGCCCAGACCTTCAAGCTGATGAGCCAGATCCTCGAAGAAATCGTGCCCAAGGCGCGCATCGGCGTGCTGTCGGGGCCGAACCTGGCCCGCGAGATCGCCGAGGACGCGTTGACCGCCACCGTGGTGGCCAGCGAGGACGAAGCTTTGTGTCGTGAAGTCCAGGCCGCCTTGCATGGTCGTACGTTCCGCGTTTACGCCAGTGCCGACCGCTTCGGCGTCGAGCTCGGCGGGGCGCTGAAAAACGTCTACGCCATCATTGCCGGCATGGCGGTGGCGCTGGGCATGGGGGAAAACACCAAGAGCATGCTGATCACCCGGGCGCTGGCGGAAATGACCCGCTTCGCCGTCAGCCTCGGCGCCAATCCCATGACCTTTCTGGGGCTGGCCGGGGTCGGCGACCTGATCGTGACCTGTTCCTCACCCAAGAGCCGCAATTATCAGGTCGGGCACGCGCTGGGACAGGGCTTGACCCTGGACGAGGCGGTGACCCGACTGGGTGAAGTGGCCGAAGGCGTGAATACCCTCAAGGTGCTCAAGGTCAAGGCGCAGGAGAGCCAGGTCTATATGCCGTTGGTCGCGGGGCTGCATGCAATCCTTTTTGAAGGCCGTACGCTCAATCAGGTGATCGAGGCATTGATGCGCGCCGAACCCAAGACGGACGTCGACTTCATTTCGACCACCGGTTTCAATTGAATTCAAACGTGTCAGGGAGAAGGTCTTGAACGAATCGAAGATCCAGAACAACGAATCGATCCTGCTGCGCATCCTGTGGATGCTGGTATTCCTGGTGGTCTGGCAAGTGGCGGAGCTGGTCCTGGCGGGTGTAGTGCTGATCCAGCTGGTCTATCGGCTGGTCTACGGCGCGCCGAACCTGAGCCTGATGAACCTGGGCGACAGTCTGAGCCAGTTTCTGGCCCAGATCGGCCGCTTCGGTACCTTTCACAGCGACCAGAAACCCTGGCCGTTCGCCGACTGGCCGACGCCACGCGCACCTGAAGGCGAAATCGCCCATTACGTCGAGCCCGCAGCGCATCCGGTGCGCGATGAAGAGCCAAAGTTGTGAAAGTCTGGATCCTGCGCCACGGTGAAGCGCATGCCAAGGCGCCCAGCGACGCCGCCCGCGAGCTGACCGCTCGTGGGCGCGAAGACGTGCTCAAAAGCGCCGGACATCTGGTGGGCCAGCCGCTGCAACGGATCATCGCCAGCCCCTATGTGCGCGCCAGGCAAACCGCTGAACAGGTGCATCAGGCGCTGAATTTCCAGCAGCCGATCGTCAGTGCGCCCTGGCTGACACCCGACAGCGATCCGCGCAAGGTGCTGGCCGAACTGGACGCCCTGGGCGTCGAGCAGGTGCTGCTGGTCAGCCACCAGCCTCTGGTCGGTGCGCTGGTGGGGTTGCTGGCCCACGGCAGCTATCAACAGGCCGAACCGATGAGCACCGCCAGCCTGGCCGAGCTGGAAGGCGAGTTCGTGCTGGCCGGTGGGATGGAGCTGGTGAGCATGCATCACGTCTGATCGCTCACCGCTGCCACGGACAGTCGGTGTCTGGAACACGTTTCTGATAAACCGCCCTCACGAAAAAGGAATGGATATGACTGTGTGGATGACACCCCCTGACATCGGCGCCCTGACAGCGGCGCTGAAAAACACCATTGGTGAAGCACTGGATATCCGCTTCGAGTCCTGCACCGACGATTCGCTGACCGCCAGCATGACGGTAGATCACCGAACCCATCAGCCGTTCGGCCTGCTGCACGGCGGTGCGTCGGTGGTCCTGGCCGAAACCCTGGGCTCCATGGCCAGCTATCTGGTGGTGGATTCAAACAAGTTTTTCTGCGTCGGCATCGAAGTCAACGCCAACCACCTTCGCGGAGTGAAAACCGGACGAGTCACTGGCGTAGTGCGCCCGGTGCATCTGGGGCGCACGACCCACGTCTGGGATATCCGGATCAGCAACGAGGACGGCAAGCCGACCTGCATTTCCCGGCTGACCGTTGCGGTGGTGCCCCACGGCGAACAACCGCCTGCACGCTAGGCCGTTTGGGATCGCGGCAGCTTTCTGCAGGAGCGAGCTTGCTCGCGAAGAGGCCGGTAAAGTCGCAGCTTATTAATCCGCCGGAAAATTGCCTTCGCGAGCAAGCTCGCTACTACGGGTTCGGCGCAGGTTTGTGGGAGCGGGCTTGGCAGGCTGGCGCGAGTGCCGCCCTCGATGGCAATTCCAGTCGTTGCCGCAAACGCACTGGCTACGCACAATCGCGACTTATCTGGCCTCTGAGTGTGTCGGCATGCCGCAACAAGTCTTCTTCGCTCACGCCAACGGGTTTCCGTCGGCCACCTACGGCAAGTTGTTCGCTGCGCTGGCGCCGGAGTACGGCGTCGCCCACCTTGAACAGCACGCCCATGACCCGCGTTTTCCGGTGGATGATAACTGGCTGAATCTGGTCGACGAGCTCATTCACCATCTGCGTGAACAGCCGGGGCCGGTCTGGGGTGTCGGTCATTCCCTGGGCGGGCTGCTGCATTTCCATGCCGCGTTGCGCTGCCCGGAACTGTATCGGGGCGTGGTGATGCTCGACTCGCCGGTGCTGGGCCTGGTCGATCAACTGTTCATCCGCGCCGCCAAGCGTTGGGGGTTCATTGACCGGATCACGCCTGCCGGTCGCACACTGGGGCGCCGCGAGGCGTTCGCCGACCTGCAAGCCGCACGCGCTTATTTCTCCGGGAAATCGCTGTTCCGCCGCTTCGATCCCGAGTGTTTCGATGCGTATCTGCAGCACGGCCTGCGGGCCGATGGCGAGCAACTGCGCCTGCGTTTCGACCCGGCGACCGAGATCAGCATCTACCGCAGCGTTCCCCATACCAGTCCCATACCAACCCGTCAGCTGAAAGTGCCGCTGGCCATGGTCCGCGGCCGGCACAGCCGGGTGGTTTTGCCGCATCATGGTTACCTGGTCAAGCGCCTGCGCGACGGCGAGTACCTGTCGATGCCCGGCGGTCACATGTTTCCCCTCGAACACCCGGACGACACGGCCCGCATGCTGAAAAAACTGTTCACCCGCTGGGATGCCCGGCAGATCGCACGAGGGGCGCCATGAGCCATCCTGTCGAAGAAGTGCGTCTGGACCTGGGCCATATCGAACTGGCCGCGCATCTGTTCGGCCCCGAAGACGGCGAGCCGGTGATTGCCCTGCATGGCTGGCTGGACAATGCCAACAGCTTCGCGCTGCTGGCGCCGCGGCTGCACGGGCTGCGCATCGTCGCACTGGACCTGGCCGGCCACGGTCACTCCGACCATCGTCCGGCAGGCGCCGGGTACGCCCTGGCCGATTACGTGTTCGATGTCCTGCAGGTAGCCGAACAACTGGGCTGGTCGCGATTCTCCCTGTTGGGGCATTCGCTGGGAGCGATTATCTCGGTCATCCTGGCCGGTTCGCTGCCTGAGCGGGTCAAGCGCCTGGCGCTGATCGACGGGCTGGTGCCGCTCACCGGCGAGGCGCAGTCGGCCGCGGAACGCATGGGCATGGCGATGCAGGCGCAGTTGGCCCTGGCCGCCAAGAAAAAACCGGTGTACGAGGATCAGGAGCGCGCCGTCCGGGCGCGGATGAAGGGCGCGCTGGCGGTCAGCCGGGAGGCGGCCGAGCTGCTGGCCCAGCGTGGGCTGATGCCGGTGCCGGGCGGTTACACCTGGCGCAGCGACAGCCGGCTGACCTTGCCGTCGGCGGTGCGCTTCACGCAACAACAGGCGATGGCGTTCGTCGAGCGTATCGACTGTCCCACGCAGCTGGTCATTGCCCAGGATGGCCTGTTGACCCGAAACGCCGACGTGCTGGCGGGCCTGCCGTTCAACGTCCGCACGCTGCCCGGCGGCCATCATCTGCATCTGGACGACCTTGCCGGAGCCAGCGCTGTTGCAGACTGTTTCAATCGCTTCTTCGCTGCTTCTTGACTTGAGGCCGGCAACTGCCGAGGCTGGGCGGGTTGAAACAGGAGTCAACCATGATGGACCTATCCGCTACCTTGCGTCGTCGTCACATTGGCGAACCTGCCGCTTCCTTTCACCCGTTTATCTGTCAGTGAGAGCACCCATGCGTTCAACCTGTGCTCCGCTGCTTGCCTTGTGCCTTTCCCTCACCAGTGCCGCCGTCCTGGCCGCCGATGTGTCGGGCAGCCAGGACCTGGACATCCTGCCGCGGGTCACCGACTCGCAGATCGTCGATTACCGTCCGGGCGCCGAGGTGGAGCGCGTCTATCCAATGAGCTCGATCCGCAAGATCAGCAACCAGTTGCGCTTCGACGGTCAGGTGTCCGCCCGAGGCAACCTGACCACGATCACCTACCAGTTGCCTGTCGAGCACAGTTCCGACGATGCCTTCACCGCCGCGCGCGAAGCATTGCAGAAGCAGGGCGCCGAGCTGTTGTTCTGGTGCCAGGCCCGCGATTGCGGCGAGAGCAGCCTGTGGGCCAATGAAGTCTTCACCAATTCCCGGCTCTACGGTGCCGACGACCGCCAGGCTTATCTGTTGCTGCGCCTGGCCGAACCCAGGAGCGAGACCCTGGTCGCGCTGTATGCCATCACTCGCGGCAACCGCCGGGCCTACCTGCATGTCGAGCAATTCGAGTCCGCCGCTCCGCTGGGCGAGTTGCTGCCGACATCGGCCACCTTGTTGCGCCAGCTCAAGAGCACCGGGCGTCTCGATCTGCCCAGGCTCGGCGGCGAGCCTCAGGAGCAATGGGTGACGCTGCTGTCGCGCGGCCTGAATCTGGACAGCACGTTGCGCGCCACGTTGTCTGGTGCCACCGCCCAAGCCTGGCGTGAAGCGCTGGTCGCCAAAGGTGTGCGCGCTGCAAGGCTGGAGGCCGGAAGCGGCGAGGCCAAGGGCTTGCTGGTCGAGCTGATCCGCTGATCACCACTGGCGACAAACCCGGTGAACGCTGACGTTGGGCGCGTTCACCGTTATGCTCTGTGCTCCCGACTCTTGCGCAGTGAAATTCCATGTTCAATAACGATCGACTCCTGGTGCAGATCCTCCTGCTGGCGCTGTTCGGGGCTTGCCTGTGGGTGATGGCGCCGTTCTGGTCGGCGCTGGTCTGGGGAGCGGTGCTGGCGTTCGCCAGCTGGCCGCTGATGCGTCTGCTGACTCGCTGGTTCAAGGGCCGCGAATCCCTGGCGGCGCTGGTCATGAGCCTGGGCTGGCTGGTCCTGGTCGCCGCGCCGCTGGTGTGGCTGGGCTTCAACTTGGCCGATCATGTGCGCGATGCCATCGCGTTTATCCGTGATGTGCAGGTCGATGGCCTGCCTGATCCGCCGGGCTGGCTGGGTGGCCTGCCGCTGGTGGGTGAGCGGCTGCTGGGCATCTGGAACACCATTGACCAGCAGGGCGCGGCCTTCATGAGCACCGTGCGGCCGTACCTGGGCGAAGTCGGCAACTGGCTGCTGGCCCGCAGCGCGCAGATCGGCAGCGGCATTCTGGAGCTGACTCTGAGTATTGTCTTCGCGTTCTTCTTCTACCGCGACGGCCCGCGCCTGGCGGCGTTCGTGCTGAGCTTGCTGGAGCGTCTGATCGGTGACCGCGCCCAGTATTATCTGGATCTGGTGGCCGGCACCGTGCAGCGGGTGGTCAACGGCGTGATCGGTACGGCGGCCGCCCAAGCAGTGCTGGCCCTGATCGGATTCCTGATTGCCGGCATTCCCGGCGCGCTGGTGCTGGGCATCCTGACATTCGTGTTCAGCCTGATTCCCATGGGACCGCCGCTGGTCTGGCTGCCGGCCACTGCGTGGCTGGTCTGGCAGAGCGAATATGGCATGGCGTTGTTCCTGGGTATCTGGGGCATGTTCGTGATCAGTGGCGTGGACAACGTGCTCAAGCCTTACCTGATCAGTCGCGGCGGCAATCTGCCGCTGGTGATCGTGCTGTTGGGGGTGTTCGGCGGGCTGTTGGCGTTCGGCTTCATCGGGCTGTTCATCGGCCCGACGCTGCTGGCGGTCGCGTATAGCCTGCTGATCGACTGGGTGAACAGTGAGCGGGCGCGCACGCCGAAATGATCACCGACCCCGCCGCGCGACCCGGGTCGACGGCGGGGACGTGATCAGGCAGCGGTGTCGAGGTATTTGCCAAGCGGCTTGCTGCCGTCGGTGTCGTAACGCTCGCTCAGCGCCGCGACCATGCGGCTCAGGGCCTGGGCGGCAATCGGTTTGGTCTGGCTCTGCTCGCTTTGCTGCGGCTGCAGGCTGGCAGTCAGCTCTTCGAGGCTGACGGTGCCGTCTTCGTTGGTGTCCAGCGCGTCGAACACTTCCGTGCCGCTGGCATTGCTGTTCGCGTTGCTGAGGCCGGTGGTCAGCTCTTCGCTGCTGATCGCGCCATCGCCGTCGCCGTCCAGCGAGGACAACAGGCTTTCGGCCAGATCGGTGGCCGATTGCATCGGTGGCGGTGGCGGCGGCGTCAATGCGGCCAGCTCTTGGGCATCGAGGCTGTCATCGTCGTCACTGTCCAGGTCGCTGAACGCCTGGCTGAGGCTGACGGTGACACCGTCCTTGCTGTCCGAAGACAGGGCCGAACTCAGCTCGTCCTTGCTGATGGCGCCATCACCATCGGTGTCGAGCCTGGCCAGCAGTTCTTCCTGGAATTTGTTGCTGACGGCGCCTGACGTTGCGCTGCTCGAACCTGTGTAGCTCGACACACTGCTGCTGATACCACTGATCATTGAACTCACTCCCCTGCGATGGATGTTGCCGGAAAAGGTGTGCCGGCTTGTGCAGCCTCAAGGGGACATTTGTCGTGGGGTTGTGTGCTTTGTAACGCCGGTGATACCGGTTACAGGCGCGGCAGGTCGAGAATTGCGGTCAGGCCACCACCGGGCGTCTGCGCCAGATGCAGTTCGCCGCCCATGCGCCGTGCGGCTTCCCGTGCGATGGTCATGCC
Source organism: Pseudomonas sp. v388 (assembly GCF_003935425.1). GTDB lineage: Bacteria > Pseudomonadota > Gammaproteobacteria > Pseudomonadales > Pseudomonadaceae > Aquipseudomonas. The sequence continues at coordinate 18,156 of NZ_RHQN01000004.1, read as the reverse complement.
CATGCCGACACCGCCGGAATTGCGGTTGCGCGAGCTTTCCAGGCGGTAGAAGGGCTCGAAGATGGTTTCGTGGAACTGCGGGGCGATGCCGGGACCGTGGTCGATGACCGAAATTCGTACCCGCTCGGGGCTGTCCTCCAGGGTGATAAGCGCGCTGCCGGCGTAGCGCAGCGCATTGTCGATCAGATTATGCAGGCTGGAGCGCAGCGCCATCGGCTGGGTCTTGAGCGGTTTGCACTGGCCTTCGCACTGCACGTCGTCGCCGTTGTCCTGGGCGTTCTCGGCCAGGGACTCGATCAACGCTTGCAGGTCCAGCTGCTGAAGTTCTTCGCTTTTGCGGTGCTCGTTCAAGTAGGTCAGGGTCGCATCGAGCATGCCGATCATGTCGTTGAGGTCCTGGGTCATCTGATCGTGCAGACGCGGCTCGTCGATCTGCTCGACGCGCAGCTTGAGGCGCGACAGCGGGGTGCGCAGGTCGTGGGAAACCGCCGCCAGCAGCCGCGCGCGTTGCTGCATCTGCTCGCGGATATTCTGCTGCATGAGGTTGAAGGTCAGCGCGGCCTGGCGGGCTTCCCGTGGGCCGGTGATTTCCAGCGGCGGGTTGTCCAGGTTCTCACTCAAGCGTTCAGCCGCTTCGCTCAGGCGCTGGATAGGGCGACTCAGTGCCTTGGCGCCGTACCAGGCAGCGACCACCAGAGTGATCAGTTGAAAGAACAGCGATACCGCCGGGCCGAACCATGGGCCAGGGCGCGGTGGGCGAGGGTGTTGGCCCTGATCGTGGGACTGCGCCGAATGTTCCGCCTTGGGCGCAGGCGGCATCGGCGGCGGACCGTACTGGGTGAACCAGATGAATGCCAACAGATGGCCCAGCAAAATGGCCAGCAATGCACCGCCGAACAGGCGGGCAAACAGGGTGTCGGCGGAACGGATCAAGCCAGCTCCCTGGCGTCGAACAGGTAGCCTTCACCGCGCACGGTCTTGATCAGTTGCGGGTTCTTGGGATCGTCGCCCAGCTTCTGGCGCAGGCGCGAGACCAGCAAGTCGATACTGCGGTCGAACGCCTCGATGGAGCGCCCGCGGGCGGCGTCCAGCAGTTGTTCGCGGCTGAGCACCCGATGCGGACGTTCCAGAAATACCCGCAGCAGGCGGAACTCGGCGTTGGACAATGGCACCACCAGGCCATCGGCGGCGACCAGTTGGCGCAGCACGCTGTTCAGGCGCCAGGCGTCGAAACGGATCATGGTCCGGGGCTCGCTGCGGTCGTCGCGCACCCGGCGCAGTACGGTCTGAATCCGCGCCACCAGCTCGCGAGGCTCGAACGGCTTGGCCATGTAGTCGTCGGCGCCCAGCTCCAGACCGATGATGCGGTCGGTGGGTTCACAACGTGCGGTGAGCATCAGGATCGGGATGTCCGAGGTGCTGCGCAGCCAGCGGCACAAGGACAGTCCGTCCTCGCCCGGCAGCATGAGGTCCAGCACCACCACGTCGAACGCTTCCTCGCTCAGGGCCTGGCGCATCTGCGCGCCATCGGTCACCCCTGTGGCGCGGATATTGAAGCGCGTCAGGTAATCGCAAAGCAGCTCGCGAATGGCCAGATCGTCGTCGACGATCAGGGCGCGGGTGTTCCAGCGCTGCTCTGTCGAAGGGCCTTCGGGATTGTTGATGGGGGATGCTTGCATGATGCGACCGCCTGGTGATGCCGCCATCACTGGCCGCTATTGAAGATCAACGCTCCGGGCATGCTACTTCGCCGGGAGGCGCGGCGGAAGGGTGGCTTGGCCGATTGTCGCGGACATGTCGTCAATGTATCGAGACCGATACAAAGCGGCCGCTCCGGTGCCGGGCGCGGACTGTTCGCGCTCGCTACCTAGCATTTCTAGCAGTATTCGGAGCCGTGGCAGCGGCGTTTAATGATCTTCGCATGGATGCACAATTGCAGCGCCGCCGGTCTGGATGCTGCGCAGGGTCACGCTCACAAGGAGAACGCGTTGATGACCGCACCTAAACCCACGCCTACCGCCGAGCAGGCGCGGCGGGCTGATCGACAAAGACGGCTTGAATTCGCCCGGCAGAATGACCCGACTCTGGACCCGCCCGAAGGAGAAGGCGTGCTGGGACCGATTCCCGGGGATCCGAAATACCGCTGGCCCAAGTCGTTATGGGGGCAAGCGCTGACGATGAGAGTGCCGGCCAGTCAGGCGCTCACTGCTGGAGACCAATTGCTATTTCTGCTCGACGCTGACGTGCTGGAACAAAGAACGCTGGTGGATCCTCAGAACAATCCAGCTGAGCGGGAGTACGCCATCGGTGCGGACGTCATTCAAGAGGAACGGGAGTACTTGCTCACCTATCGGCATGTCAACCTGACGGGGAATACAGATTACTCGCACGCGTTGCCTCTCTACGTCGATCACACCCCGCCGAACGATAATCTGGTCGGTGATGCGCCCGGGCTGCCCCAGGAAATCATCAACAACGGTCTGACTCTCGCTTATCTCGACACGCATCCGACGGTGGACATCACGGTACCGCGCTCCAGCGACATCCTTGCCGGTGATCAGCTTCGGGTGTACTGGGGGCCTGTGGGCAGCAACCCGAGACAGGATCCGAGTGTTCCGGTCGCAACCAGGACGCTCACTGAAGCCGAAGCCGCGCCGGGGGCTCCGGATCCGGTGGTAGGTATCTCTTCGGATACCATCAAGACCCTGCAGGATGGGCAGATCGCGATTGTCTACCGCTATGTCGACCGTACCGGCAATCTTGGCCAGCCTTCGCAATGGACGGAAATATTCGTCGACCTCGATCTGTTGCCGGCGAAGCTACCGGCGCCCGAGGTGCCGCTGGCGAGCGACGGCCTGATCGACCGGGCTGACGCACGGGAGGGTGTGTATGTAGTGATTCCCGCTCCCGGATACGAGAACCAGCAGCCGACGAAAGACAAGATCGAGGTGGTCTGGGAAGGCGTATCGGTGCCGCCGGTGGGCATCTCCACATTTCCCATGGAGATTTTCGTGGACTGGCCCACCTTGTCCGCAGGCGGCGCGGTGACCAAGCGTACCTTCAAGGTGAGCTACAACGTGGTGCGCGGGCCCGCGCGGACGCCTTCGGCGCAAATCGATATCACGGTGGACTTCACGGTGGCCGGTATCGACCCGCCACCGGACCCTGATCCCACCGGCCCGGATCCTGTCAACGACCTGTTGCCGCTGGTGGTCGTCAAGAGTCGTGAAGTCCCGCCCGTGGACAACGTGCTGGGGCCGGCCGATAAGGGGCGGGACGCCACAGCAGAGATACCGTCCAACCCGGTGATTGCTACCCAGAAGCTGCGCTTGTACTGGGGCGCGCTCACCCCCTTTGTTGATGAAGTCGAGATCACTACCGAGCAGCCGAGCGACCCGATCACGTTCACGATTCCCTGGGCAAAGATCCAGGAGGGTGGCTACGACGAGAAACTGCCGGTTTATTACAGTACCTGGAATGGCGTGAACGAACAGGAATCCAGGCGCACCGAGGTCGATGTGCGAATCGTCGACATGATCGGGCTCAAGGACGTGGAGTTCCCGGATCGATGGATGGAAAGCACGCTCCCGTATCCTGTCATCAATTGCTGTTCACTGCCGTGGGAAGGCATTCGGGTTCAGATAGTCGGCGATCCGGCCAATTACCAAAGCGGTGATACCTTGACTGTCAGCTGGATGGCCTACGAAGACATGGAATCCACTGTTCCGATTCCAGGCACTGAATATGAGTTCGCCCCCGTTACCCTCGATGACGACACTGTCGCTAATGGTTTTCTGGTCACAGTCCCTTATGAAGATCACATCGAGCCGGTGATCACCTTTGGCGGTGCCCGGGTAACTTGCGTGCTGGAGAAGGCCTCCGGACAGACAGGCAACCATGTGACCAGGCTCATTGTGTCTCGGGTTCTGGGTGCCGGGCTTTGTACCCCGGAGTTTCCTGGTGTTTGCTGATGCCTGGCTAATCACGGCGGTCATCAGTCGCAGGTATCGAATAGAGCGTGTGGGGCCACGCTCTTTTGAATGACGAATGACGGGCGGTTCTATAACTCAGATCTGCTGATCCAGGCCCGTTTAATTGCCAAACGGTCTGCCTCAGCTGGGGGCGGCTAATACACTTATTGGCGAGGAAAAGTTCTGTGGGAATAGTCCTACATATCCATCGGAATGGTCCTGCATGAGTTCCAGGCGCAAATCTGTAGTCTGCGCGGCCGCCCATTAATGAAGGGTGCGCCGGAAATACACGTTTTGAATTCCGGCTCGGCCCTCGGACTTAAGGAAGTTTGTTCATGTCGACTGTCGACCGGTTTGCCCCGCGCCCATTATTCGTTGCGATAAAGTGGGCTGCGCTCCTTCCTGTATTTTTCGCCAGTCCTGTCGCCTTCGCTGTCGATATCATTGGCCGTGTCGTGGATATCGATGCATCCAGTGCTGCCAACAACTACACGTTGAGAAGTAACGCTACGTTGAACGTCAACGGTGGTACTCAGCACGGCAGGGTGTCTGCCCAGGCTTCGACTCTGAACATGGCGGCCGGCTCAGCCATCGAGACCGCCAGCGTGGACAGTGGCTCAGTCGTCAACATGACCGGCGCGATGGTTCGCGCCGGCATGAGCGTCAACCAAAGTACCGCAGCCATTACCAATAGCACCGTGCTCAGCACCAACGGCATCGCACTGTTAGTCAATCGCCCTCAGCAGCAGACTTCCGGCTCGCTGGTTACGTTGACCAATAGCTCCAGCACTGGAGCCACTGCCGGAGCGGTGGTCACCCATTTCAGCCAGCTGAATCTGCAGGGCTCGCAATTGGCGGGTACCGGGGTAAACGGAGTGGGGCTGCGGCTGTCCGCAGGTGCAGCGAACGCCAGCAACAGCAGTATCACCGGCACCGTCTACGGTGTGAACATGACGGCAGAACAGCAATCCTACAATGACTCGTCGCTGACTCTGGACGGCAGCCAGGTCACGGGACAGACCGGTGCAGCGATTCGCGTCAACCGTCTGATTCCAGGCTCGCCAGACGCCATCGCCACCATCGAAGTCAACAACGGCTCAACCCTGACCGGTGGCAACGGCAACATTCTGGAAGTGGCCGACGCATCCACGGCCACCATGAGCGTCAACAACAGCAACCTGACCGGCAACGTTCAGGTGGATGCCACCAGCACCGCCAACCTCAACTTCAACCGGGCCAGCCTGACCGGCGACGTAATTGCCGAGTCCGGCGGGATTGCCAATGTGAAACTGGACAACGGCTCGTTGCTCACCGGCCGCCTGGAAAACACCAGCAGCGTCGCCCTCGACAACGGCTCGCAATGGACCATGGTCGACAACGGCACCGTGGACAATCTGAGCCTGAACAACGGCGCGATCCAGCTGGGCGATGCCGCCTCGTTCTACACCTTGTCGGTGGGCAATCTGTCGGGCAGCGGCACGTTCAGGATGGACGTGAACTTCGGCGGCGCGCAGACCGACTTCATCGACATCACCGGCAGCGCCACCGGCAGCCATCAGTTGCTGATCGGCAGCACCGGCACTGACCCGACCGCCGACACCAGCCTGCATGTCGTTCACGCCGAAGCCGGTGACGCCAGCTTCTCGCTGGTCGGCGGCGCGGTGGACCTCGGCACCTGGTCTTACGAATTGATCAAGCAAGGTGAAAACGACTGGTACCTGGACGCCTCGACCCGCACTGTCGCGCCCGCCCCGGCGACCGCCATTGCCCTGTTCAACGCCGCGCCGACAGTCTGGTATGGCGAACTGACCACCTTGCGCACCCGCATGGGCGAGCTGCGTTTCAACGGCGGGCGCTCCGGCGGCTGGATGCGTAGCTACGGCAACAAGTACAACGTCGCCCACGCGTCGGGTTTTGGCTACAAGCAGGTTCAGCAGGGGATTGCCCTGGGTGCGGACGGCAAGTTGCCGCTGGGCGACGGCCAGTGGCTGGCAGGTGTGATGGCCGGGCATAGCAAGTCCGACCTGAGCCTGGATCGCGGCGCCAACGGCAAGGTCGACAGCTACTACGTCGGCGCCTACACCACCTGGCTGGACAGCGACACCGGTTATTACTTCGACGGCGTCCTCAAAGTCAACCGTTTGAAGAACAAGGCCAGGGTCAACCTCAGCGACGGCACTCGCACCAAGGGCGACTACAGCAACTCGGGCGTCGGCGCCTCGCTGGAATTGGGCCGTCACATCAAGCTGGACAACGACTATTACATCGAACCTTACACCCAGTTGGCTGCTGCGCTCATCGAGGGCAAGGACTACACGCTGGACAACGGCCTGCGCGCCGAAGGCGATCAGACCCGCTCGCTGCTGGGCAAGGTGGGTGCCACGGCGGGGCGCAACTTCGATCTGGGGCAAGGTCGGCTGGTACAGCCCTATGTGCGGCTCGCGCTGGCTCATGAGTTCGTCAAGAACAATGAAGTGCGGATCAACGGCAACCGCTTCGACAACGACCTGTCCGGTTCCCGCGGCGAGCTGGGTACCGGCATCGCAGTCGCTCTGTCGGACCGCCTCGAAGCCCACGTCGATTTCGAATACAGCAACGGCAGCGAGATCGAACAGCCATGGGGTGCCAACGTCGGGCTGCGTTATAACTGGTAGTCGGCAAATCGTTACCACAAAAGGGAAGGTCGCCAGACCCTCCCTTTTTTTGTGGGAGGCGAACAGCGCCTGCAACCACCCCGACGGCGTTGCCGCTATTCCCGGTAGTGCGGCTATGACTCGTCGCGGTGACGTGTCGGCCACTCGCAGACTCGCCAGAATGGAGGCGTTTTTCCAACGCGGCACACTAGCAGAATTGTCAGTTTCAACCTCCCGGCCATGGGCGTTCAATAGGGCCTGGACAATGGATTGATGCACGTTTCATCCCGGGTGAAACGCCTCAAGGAGCCAGCCAATGACCACCGCCCGAGCCCCTCTGCCGCTCCCCGAAGTGAACAGCCTGCTGCCCGACGATCCCGAGTGGGATGAGACCGGCCTGCTGCCGGCGGACAAAGCCCTTGCGCCGCTGCCCCTCAAGGTGCCGGCGTGGGACTACCAGCCTGTAACGGGGGCCGTCACTGTGCTGACAGTGTTCTGGAATGCCGGCACCTTTGACCGTCGACAGTGGGACGGCAGTGTCCCGACCCTGCCTCCCGCAGACCTTTTGTTCAACGTACCTGTGACGCTGCTGACCCCAGGCGTACATGAACTCTGGTACACCGTGCTCAACGCGGTAGGCAATGAGGACGAATCGCTGCACCAGACGGTTACCGTCGACCTCACCCCGCCGGCGCTGGGCAGCAATAACGGTCAGCTGCAGTTCGACAGCACCCAGATCACCGAGAAATACCTCGAAGACCATGGCGATCTGGTTGAAGGCCGTATCCTGGCCTATAGCGGCGGCAAACCGGGGGATGTGGTGAGTTGGTACTGGAACGGTGACCCGTTCGACGTTGACGATGCAGATCTCGTTGCGACCAGAACCTTGCTGCGCGGGGACATCGGTCAGCCCATCGTACTGCCGTTCGACGGCGATATGATTCGGGCCCGCGGCGATGGAACCCGGTACGCGTTTTATTTTCTGACCGATCGCGCCGGTAATGTCAGTGGGGATTCGAGGGCTGTGCAGCTGGATGTCGAGACCACGCCCGTGCCCAGAGTATTACCGCCATGCCGCGTCAATGAAGCGCCTGGTTCATCGTCCAGCGCTACCTTGAACCCGGCCAATGCACTCAATGGTGCCACGGTTGTGATTCCCGATACGGCAGTGATCAATGACGATGAAACGGTCGAAGTGCAGTGGGCCGCCCCAGACACCTACGGGGCATTCACGGGCACTTCACCGGTGACGCCGGGCACGCGTGCGTACAAGATTCCCAGCACCTGCATAGCACCTCATTTCGCCAGGAGTCTGCCGGTGTACTACCTGGTGACCGAACCGGGTGTTGCGCAGCCCCATAGGTCTCAGAATTTCACGCTGCGCGTCTCGGACCTGACCGGCAACTGGCCCACTATTCAGTCCGGCAGCGTGTCCAATGGGCAGTTGAGTCTGGCCGGGGTGTCGGACGCGGCCCGCTTTACGCTGAAAAGCTGGCAGTTCATGGGCACTGACCAGTTCATCACCGTGAGCGTGCTGGGCGTCGACGTCAATGGTGCAGCTCGCACGGTGCCGGTGCTGACCGAGGAGCCCGTGTCTGAAGTGGCACAGATCATTAATGTGGGACAGATTGCCAAAGCCGACTTGCAGGGCTTCAAACTCAATTACCCGCTTGAAGTCCGGGTGCGTGTCAGCTTCGACAATAAGCAGAGCTGGAAAGCGTTTCCCTCACTGCGGCCGACACTGGTGGCGTGATTGCCCATGGCGGCGAACAGAAGAGCACGTCCGTTTGCTCTTGCTCTTGCCCATGCCGTTGCGAGCGGGCGGGGACCGAAGTTGCGCGCCGTCCCGGTGATTTCGGACCACCCGAGGTTTACTTGTAGGTCATGGTGAAATCCAGAGCGCCTTTGGCGTCGCCTGCAGTGACCGAACTGCCGGTCTGATAGAACCTTGCGTTGAAGTTCAAGATCGCATCGCCGTTGCTCAAGGTGACCACCGGAACTTCGGTGCCCAATTCCATGGGCGTGATGCCGTCGGCTTTCAGGATCTGGATGCCGACGCCTTTGGCGGTTGAGGCTGTGGTCAGGCTGAAGACACCCTTTGCGGCATCAATGGGGGTCGAGCCTTGTTTGCCTTCAAGCTTCATATGAGCCGTTGCGATGGTGTCGCCGCTGCCGTCCGCCTCGCACGCGCTCAGTCTGATACTGAAAGGAATTGCAGTGGTCGTGTCGCCCTGACCTGTGAAATCGGTGGTTTCCCACTCTCCGAGCTGGACCGGGTCGGCACTGACCGGGTTGCCGCTGACCGTGCATTGAGCCTGTACGACAGTGCCCGTCAAACCGAAGCTGGCACCTTTGCCGACGTCGGAATAGGTCCCGCTGAACAGTTCCGAGCCATCCAGTGTTTGCGGCCCGACCGGTATCGGCCCGGTTTTGACCAGCGTGACCGTGGAGCGGTGTTCGCCCGCAGGGATCGGCACGAGCATGATCCGGGTCGCCTCACCATCGAAAGGCACAACCGGCTGCGTAAGCGGGGTGAAGGAGTTAGGTGTCATGCCGTTGTAGGGCCATCCCAGCCTGATATGAACGCCGACCCCAGGGATGTTGGTCTGCAGGATCTTGCCGGTGACGTCTTCGCCGTTGATCGGTGGCAGGCTGCCGCTGAATATCGGCACCGATGCCCTGGCGCTGTAGCGCAAGACAGTACCGGCATCATTTCTGCCGATGTAGCAATGCAACTGGCGACGGTCATCCGGCCAGGTGAGCACCTCGCCAGGCGTATGGCCGATGACCGTTCCGACGACCGCGTCACGTGCCACGTATAGCGTGCCGATGTCCCGCCTGAGGATCAGTTCGCCGGGCGTGCCTGGCCATAGACAGCTGCCTACACGCGGATTCGCTAGCACCTGAGGTGCGTGACAAAGCGTCATCAAGGCCAGCACCGAAAGGACGCGCTGCAGGGTTCGTGGTGAGGTGCCGCGCAGCGCCAGCTGCCCGATGGCAGCGCAATATGTCTTCATTTGCATGTCAGTTCCTGAATTCGATAGCCCTTGGCTTGCGCCATGTCGGCCGGGGTGATGTGCATACTGCATCGCTGTCCGGCTTGCTCGCCCCAGCGGGCGTCAAGGGTTTGTGGGTCCAGGCTGGTGGCGAGCAGGATTTGCCCGGCCTGACCGGCTACGCCCAGCACCTTGCCCTCGCTGTCGGTTATCTGGGCGCCGAACGGCAACGGCTGCCCTGATTCGATACGTGCGGTCAGGATCAGCCGGTTCACCGTTTTTGCGGCGAAGCTGGCCTTGACCACTGCGCCACGTCGCGGAACGACCTGCTGAATGCCGTTTTCGATCTCCACTTCCGGTCCCAGCTGTTCGATGTCCAGGGCAATCTGATTGAACCGGTATGGGCGCAGTGTCGGTACGAGGGCGTAACCGCGCTCGTTGGTACGCGCCCCGGTAACGTTCTGTACACCGACGCCCGGCGTTTTCGGTACCTCGACCAGCGCAGCGGTTTCACCCAGGTAAGGCCCCAACTCGATGCCGCCTCCGTGCAGCAGTACGGCACCACTGGCGTTGACCGACGTACTGTGGAAATCGTTGCCTTGGGTGTAACCCGCACCGATGCTGCCGAAAGGTGCCTGGTAGCCAACGGCAAACGACGCCGACCGGCGACGACTTTCGTCGTTGCTGACGCTGGCGCGATAGTTGGCGCGATAGTCGTCGAAGCTGCCGTTCAGGCTTGCACGTTGATTGAAACGCTCGCCATTTTTCTGTGCATCGAAGCTCAGGTTGCTGGAACTGCTCAAGTCCAGCGGCATTGAAATGCTCAGGCCGATCTGTCGATCGGTACCGCTGGCGCTACGCGTGTCGCTGAGCGATTGAGACGCGTAGAGGCCGTAGGTCACGCCGGCGTATCGGGTGTTGAAATTGAACTGGAACTGGCGCTGTTCATAATCGCTGCCCCAGTAATCCTGATGGGAAAAAGTGAAACTCAGACTGCTGCTGGCGCCCAGTTTCTGATGAACCGACGCTTCCAGGCGACTGCGCCGGCTGCCGCGCCAGGTTTTGTCGCGGTCCATCTGGCGCACGGCTTCGTCGAAGTCCCTGTAGCCCTCGGTGGAGTAGCGATAGCCGGCGAAGCGCAGGTTGGTCTGGGTGGTGAAGGCCTTGCCGTATTTGAGTGCATAACTTGCGCCTTGCAGGTGGTTGTCTTCGGCACCGCTCAGGTCGGCTTGCGAATAAGTGACATCCAGCGCCAGGGCGCCTGCCACGCCAAGGTCTTTCGCGACACCCAGATTGGTGGCCCGATAGAACTCACTGGTCATCAGGCCGCCGTATAAAGTGGTGCCATCCCCGATGCCGCGGGCGGCCGTGCCCTGCCACAACCACGGATCCAGCGACTGATAGGTGCCGTTGTAACGTCCCAGCGCACTGCTGTACTGCCAGACGTTGTCGCGCAGAAGATTGTTGATCGACGCGTAGGATTGGGTGAAACGCTGCACCTTGCCGTCGGCCTCGGTCAGAACGATTTCCAGCTCACCGTTGCCCGCAGTCGTCAGATCGTCGATGACGTAGGGGCCGGCACTGACGTAAGTCGAGTAGATCGGGTAGCCGTTCTGGAATACCTGGAGCTTGGAGCGGCTCAGGGCCACCCCCCGTACCACAGGCGCATAGCCTTGCTGGGTGTCCGGGAGCATCTGCAGATCGGAGCGGATCAACAGGCCCTCGATAGGCACACTCCTGAACACGTCACCGCCGGTGAAGGTATGCCCCAGAGTCAGGCTGGCGTTCAGGCCGGGCAGGTCGCGCTGGGCATAGGTATACGCGCTGGTCCACTTGCGCTTGCCGTCTTCGTCCTGGCGCATGGTCTGGTTGCTGCGCAGGCGCCACGCGCCAAGATTGATGCCGCCGGTGAGGTAAAGGTCATCGCTGCTGCTTCGGCTGTTGTTGCGCGTGGAGTGTTGCTCGGCCGACACCTGATAGTTGACGAAAGCAGCGTTGATGCCGTCATCCCAAAGTTCGGGGTCGACATGACCCGCCGCGCTACGGCGCATGGCGATCTGCGGGATGGAAAGCGACAGCATGAGCTTGCTGCTGTCGAAATCGATTTCGGAGCCCGGAATCAATGTGAACAAGTCGACGCAAGCGGCCTGCAGCAGAAGGGGATCGGCCAGGCTGTCGAGCCGCACGCCCAGCTCTTCCAGCAGCTTTGACGAAAGGCAGGGCAGCAGGCCGTCTCCGTCCGGGGCGGCGGTAAACTCGATCTCTCGACGACCGAAGTAACTCTGATTGATCTTCATCTCGACGACGTAGACTCCGGGCGGCAAGGCCTGTTGGCCTGCCAGTGCATTCAGTGCAAGCGCCGCTGCGTCAGAAGAGAAGCCCGGTCCCTGACGCAGAAAGCCGGACTGAAACTCGGTGCCTTCGGACGCAGACGCAGACGCAGACGCAGGACAGGCCGCGAGCGCCAGCGAACCGCTGCCAACGGCCAGAAACAGAGGGGCGAGGCGCAGGCGCTCGGACGCGCGCCTGCACCCGTGGCCGGGTGAATGGATCATGATTGTTTTCCTGGAAGTGAACGCAGCCAGCGCTGCTTCAGGGTGTGAACTGGATAGGAAGAGTCAGCGGGATGCTTTGACCGCCGTAGTCGTTGATGGCGGTAAAAAGCACCTGGGCTCCCTGGCTGGGAATGACGTCCTTCAGGTCGTACTCTTGGGTGGCAAGAGGCTCCAGCATCGGTACGCTGGCGAGTTTTTCAGTCTTGCCGGCGGCGCTGACTTCGACGCGGGCGAATGTCAGGTGGAACGGCGACGGATTGGTCACTATCAGGCGATTCTTGCCGCCGGAGCGTTTGAACGACCACGTGAGGTCTTTCAAGCGGCTCATGGGGCTGTCCTTGATTTCGCTGGGGCGGTAGAACAGCTTCAGGCGCGTGCGTAACGCGATATTCAGGGCGTTGCCGTCTTCTTTAACGATCTGGGGGATTTCCTGGACATTGAAGAAGAACAACGATTCGCGATCATTGGGCAGGTCATTGGGCAAGCCGCTGATCTGGACTTGCTGCTCCTTGCCGGGGTTGACGCGAAACAGCGGTGGCGACGCGACGAAGGGCACCGGGCTGGTGGTATCGTCGGTGACGGTGTTGATCCAGGTCTGCACGGCGTATGGCCGGTTGCTCGGGTTGGTCACGATCACCGAAACGCTACGCTTGTCGCTGTCGAATACTACGCGGGTGGCGCTCACGGTCAGCGCCGCCTGGGCGGCAGGCGCGCTGGCGCCGAGCATCAGCAGGGCAAGACACAAACCCCGGACAGGGCGGGTGAAGGCAAGTTCTTTAGTCAGGCCGGACATCGTTATTACCTTGTGCGCCCCGACCCCAATGGAGCCGGGACGCATACAGAAGCTCTGAGCCGAATGCAGTGGCAACCGGCCCGGGAGCGGGGTGGCTGGTTAGTTGATGGCGACGATGAATTGAACGTCGGCGGACGCGGTGCCTGCCGTCACGGTTGCAGCGGTAGAACGGTAGTAGGCGTTGAACACCATGTCGGTCGGATCGGTAGGGTGTACGTCATACGCGACGGACTCGGCGCCCGGCTTGATCGCAGCGCCGCTCTTGTCCTTGAGGACGATAACCACCCCGGTTGCACCCTCGGCCGTTGGTGTGACGGCGAAATAATCACCGCTCGTGTCTGCTACGCCGTTGAAGGTCACCTTGGCGACGTCGCCCGTACCGGTCAGGCCGCAGGTCGAGGGATCGCTGATGCGCAGGGCGAAGGATTTGCCGCTGTATTCCTGACCGATAGCGGAGAAGCGCGTGGCTTCAATCGTGCCCATCTTGACCAGATTGCCGATCGCACCGTCACCCGGGTTGACGACTTCGATCGGGCAGGTGCTGGCGGTGATCTTGCCCTCGAAGTTGATGGTGCCGGTATTGGCGAACGCCGAAGTACCGGCCAACGCCGCCGCCAGCCCCATGGAAAGTACCAGTAGTTGTTTCATGATGAATCCTTGTTTGCGATGGCGTTTATTCATTAGTTGCGAATGAGATAAATAGTTACGCCATGTTTAGATAGGAAATGTGTTGTGGTGTCATGACGGGGCGAGAGTCTAGAGCGGCTGCGTGCTTTGAAATAGGGGGTTGTCAGGGGGTAATGTTGACGGCTTGCGTGGGAAATTTCCTACTATGTTGTTGATACATTCATATGGCGTGATATTTGGCCATGTGTTGGCCTATTGGAGAGTCGACGGCAGAAAAGGGTGTGAGCCGACATCGATGAGTGTCCTTGCTGGATTGGTATCGCGCGGCTGTTACAGATGGCGACTTGAGATTAACCAGGTCGCCATCTGGTCGTTGAGGATTCATCGTCTAAGTCTGATCCAGGCGCGTTCCAGAATTTCGGAACGCGTAATCCCTTGAGTTTCAACCAATGCGCGCTTAATGACATTTTGGCCCAATACGCCAGCGCCCCCCAGACTTTCAACGTGCCGGACGGTTTCCACGAGCTGATCCAGAACTGGGGCCTGACCACTCGGCGCTTGACGAGGCACCGGTTTCAACTTCACGGAACCTATCCCTGACAAATCCAAACGAGGCCCTTGCTGGGGGATACGCGGCAGGACGATCGGGCCGCCGGCGGCTGGTAAGGGGGGCGGCGGTTCTATGGGCGTCGAAGTTACTGCGATTCTTGGTACTGGCTTGGGATTCGGTATAGGTGGAGTCTGCGTACTAATGGTTCGGGTACGGCTAGCGTAGGCAAGCGGGTTTCGGAAGGGGCCGCTTGGGCTAGCCACTCGGCTAGCCCCCATACCTGTCACCGCCCTGAACGCTCCCCTGGCCACGCCGGGCAAGCTGGGCAGCAGGCTCGCTCCGATCGCCAGTGCCCCAGCGCCTAGCGCGACCATGCCGGCGGCTTCGTTTTCCGGATCGATCGCATAGGCGGTACTTGCCGCGGTTGAGACCCCTGTGGCTGCTGTCGCAATATAGGTCGCTGCCCCCGCGGTTTCACTGACTACTCCCGCTTTGATGAGTGCGTCGGAGAAGGGAAATGAATGACCGGCTGATGCCAATATCGATCCGACGCCGATCAGGGTGGCGACAACCCCGGCTGCTACAGCGATCCAGGCAAACGCCTGGGCTCCGCCGCCGCCACCCGACAGGTTCGGCACCGCGCCTTCGTCGGGGCGGCGCTCGCGGCCCGTGTAGCCGACGGCGGCGTTGCCGGTCGGGTCGCGCAGGGCGATAGGGTTACCGAGGCAATAGGTATAGGGGTTGAGCCCGCCGGCACCGAACGGGCTGAGCGCGTCCGGACTGTGGAACCGCATCAGCACGGGGTTGTAGGCCCGGTAGCCTTTGCCCAGCAAATACCAGCCACTTTGCGCATCGCGCAGTTCACCGTTGAACCCCAGCAGGGTAAGCAGGTCCTGATCGCCATGGCGTTCGCCGTAGGCGCTGTACACCGCCGTGCGCAAGTCATTCCCCCGGGTTTCGCCGATAACGCTGGCGTTGCCATCGGTCAGCAACAACAGGGTTTTGCTGGGATCATCCGCCTGCTGCTGGCCCAATGGCCGGTCGTCGTGATGCAGGTATTGGGTTGCCGTGCCGTTCTGAACGCTGCTGGTCAGTAATTGCTCATGATAGAAACGCAACGTTTCGCCGGCACCACCCTCGCGGGACGTAACCAGATGGTCATGGCTGTCATAACGGTATTCGCTGACAGGTTGTCCTGCGGGGGTCTCCACCGCCAACAGACGATTCTGGCTGTCGTAGCTCAGTCGCCGACCCAGTTCGTCCTGGAGCTGATTGCCGTTGAGGTCATAGCTGAAGGTCGGATCGGGTGTTGCACGGGCCGGTGTGTAGGTGATACCTGTCAGCTGAAACGGATCGTCGGCATCGTAAATGAATTTGGCTCGCTCCCATCCACCGTCGGCAAAGGTGGTGAGCGAGACCGAGATATTGTCCACGGCATCGAACGTGAACATCTGCTGGACGACTGTGCGTCCTAGCGCATCTCTGGGTAACGTGACGCCCGCGCAGGTGTGCTCGGTCAGCCGGCCTCGGACGTCGTAGCCGAAGGTTTCCTGCAACAGGCTGACCTTGCCTTCGAACAGATGCCGGCTGGCCAGCAAGCCATCTGCACGCCAGTGCTGTGCCTGAGCCCTTACCGGATGCCCATCGGCGCGCAACGTCCGGAGTTTTTCATGGCCCTGATCGTCATATTCCAGTTCCGTAACCAGTGTGGTTCCGGCGTCAAGATCATTGGTGGTGGTGCGCCAGAGCTGCCCCAGGCCGTCGTATTCGAAAGCAGCTCGCAAACGGCCCTGCTCGATGCTTTCCGGCCGGCCGATGCCGTCATAGTTGTAGCGTGTGGCGAGGCCGGCGCTGGCGCTCTGAATCTGTTCCTTACGCTCTATCAGGCGCCCCTGCACGGTGATGTCGTATTGGGTTTCCCAGCTTTGCCCGCCACTGATCCAGCGCTCGGCGCGCAGTTGATTGGCCAGGTCGTAGTCGTATTCGCGCACACCCTGTTCATTGCTCGCGGTCGTCAGGCGGGCGCTGGTCGTGTCGTAGTCGAAGATGGCGAGTTCGTCCGGAGCGGTGGAGCTGACCGGTTGATCAGTGAGGGCCCGGTTGTACTGGTAATCGATGGGCACCCCTGCTGCGGTGGTTCGAGTCTTGACCTGATTGTGGCCCGCTTCGTACTCGTAGTGGTCGATGCGTGAACCGGTCTGCATCTGTTTCACCCGCTGCAGCCCATCGAACTGCTGTTGCCCGACCAGAATGAAGTTGACCCCGTCTCGGCTGGCCCGCAGCGCAGTGGGTAACTCCGCACTGCTGTGAAGCGCGTACTCACGTTTTACCAAAGACTGGTCGGGCAGTTCGCTGCTGATCAGACGCGACCACGCGTCATACTCGAACGTGGTGACATGGTCGAGCTCGTCACTGTGCTCTACGCATCTCCCAAGCCCGTCGTACAGCCAGGTCTGGGTGCCGAGTTGCTGCTCGGCGGCATCCAGAATGTGCGTGTGGGACGGTTTTGCGAAGCGATTGAGCCAGGTTTCCGTCAGCCCGCTGATCCGGGCCGGCTGCTCGCCGTTCTGCTGCCAACTGCGCAGGATCGGTCCTTGGGACCGAGGGCTGCCTATCGGATCGGTGGTGGTGTAGCTCTGCACACCATCCGGGCCGATCGAACATTTTTTCTGGCCCCAGTCGTCGTACTCTATGCGGCTGGTCACGGCCAGTTCCCGAGTGCCGCCGTCGAGCCAGTCGTAGCTGGTTTCTTCCTCCAGCACGCCCCAGGCATTGAATATCGCCGAGTAGATGCGTTTGAAGCGTTCGGGCACGGCGGCTTCAACATTGTCGCGTTCTTCCAGAATCCGGCGGCCCAGGCCGTCCAGCAGAATCCGGGTCTTGAGCTGCCTGGCACTGGTCTGGATATGCTCGGCCTGCTCCCCGATCCTCGAACAGAGGATGTACTCGTAGTGCCGACTGGCTTCAAACGGAGTGTCAGGTGAGGCGGTTTCGCGCATCAGCCGGCCGAGGGGGTCGTAGGTGTATTGGGTCCGTACGCCTTCTGTTTCGTTCAGCAACGGCAGGCCGGTCAGCAACGATTGTTGCTGAAGGCTGGTGCTGCTTTCGGCATCCAGACTGGAACTCAGGGTGGTTGTGGTCTGTAAGGCGGGCAGACCGTCCGGCGCACTGGGCACCTTGCTGTAATCGAAGTCGGAATAGCTCGACAGGCCATTGATAGTCGTGGTGCTGCGTGCGATCCGTCCATGCAGGAACGGATCGTCCGGCACGTCCAGGTAATCGTTCAGCGTTTTTTGCAGTTCCTGCTCGGTGGTGCCGAGCTGCACCAGAATTTCGCTTTCGACCGTCAGCCAGTCATTCAGGCCGCTGTCGGATAAGGCCGCCAGTGCCCGGTAACGAAAGCGTGTGCACAGCGTAGGTGCTTTACCTTGGGCGGCGGCGGGGATTATGGTCTTTTCCTTGAGATGCCCCACGAAGCCCTCCGGATTTGGCGGGCAGCCATCCTCACCAGTGGCGGCATACCATTTATTCACCTCGACGACTCCATTGGCCTGGGTCTGCTCGATCAGGTTGCCATGAGTGTCGTAGCGGCTGGTCACCGACTCGCTGCGATAGCGGGTCGCGTCGTCGAGCTCGGACCAACTGGTCGTGATGTCTCTGGGCATCTGGCAATCGGCGGGTTGCAGCTCGTACGGCGTACCGGCCTGATAGTTATAGGTGGTTTCGACCGTCTGACGGCAGTTGTTCTGTGTGGTGACTTCCCGGTTCATCAAGTGAAACCGGTTGTAGGTGCGTTCAATGCTGCGTACCGGTGCGCCATCGATCCACAGGGTTTCGTTGCAGTGATATTCATACTCGCCCAGGTACTTGAACAGGTTGTCATAGCCGTCGTCCGTCCAGGGGATGGTCAGTCCGAAGCCGAGGAAGTTTCGGTTCTGCGGGTAGGTGTAGCGCACGTCGACCTGCGGCTGGCCGAAGCCGGGAGCGATCAGATGGCGGGTCACGCGTGGCAAGGGGGTACGCCCGCTGCT
>NZ_RHQN01000003.1 GCF_003935425.1 Pseudomonas sp. v388 | reverse complement strand
CCTGATTGCGCATGCAGTCAGGGGTTTTGTCTTTTCCGGACCCGGAAACAGGCAATCCCTGTAGGAGCGGCTTCAGCCGCGAAGAGGCCAGCACAGACGCAGCATAGACATCGCCCGGAATGACGCCTTCGCGAGCAAGCTCGCTCCTACAGCAGCATGCTGATCAGGAACATCCGCCGACAAACTCCAGCTACAAAAAAGGCCGCATTCGCATGCGGCCTTCAGTTACCTCAATTCAGCTTATTCTGCTATCGCGTCTTCGAGTGCGGCGACCGCTTGTGGCAGCGCCTCGTCACGACGACGGATGTACTTCCAGTCCGCCTCGTCGATGTAGATACCGTTAGGCCCGCTGCCGCCTTCCAGGTCGATCGCCACATGTGCCGACACCTGCGGCTTGACGCTCGCCAGAATGGGGACGAAGCCCAGTTGCAGGCTGGTTTCCAGCAAGGCCGACTGGTTCTTCTCGTCGATATCCGCCGCTTCATCAAGGTAGTAGGGCAGTCGCACCCGACCGGCCTGGTCACGATCCATCAAGTGCAGCAACAGATACATGTTGGTCAGCGCCTTGATCGTCATGGTCGTGCCATTGGAAGCGGCACCGTCGATGTCGGTGTGGATAACCGGCTGGCCGTTGACCTTGGTGATCTCGAACGCCAGCTCGAACAAGTCCTTCAGGCCCAACTGGTTATGATTGGCAGCGACCAGGCGCGCCAGGTATTCCTTGGCCTCTTCGTTCTTGTTGTCCTGCTCTGCACTCTGGCTCAGGTCGAACACCGACAGCGTCTCGCCTTCTTCGTACTGACCGGCGCTGTGGATAATCTGGTCGATATGCTTGAGCGCTTCCTTGTTGGGAGCGAGCACGATACGGAAGCTGGCCAGGTTGGAGACCTGACGTTTGTTGATCTCACGGTTGAACAAGGCCAACTGATGCTCAAGGCTGTCGTAGTCGCTGCGAATGTTGCGCAGGGTTCGGGCGATGTCGGTCACAGCGGCGCGACGTGCCTTGCCAAGCGTCAGAGCTTCATCAGTGCGGTGCGCGTAGGCATTGATCAACAGCTGCAAACGGCGCTCGACATCATCTTCGTTGTCAAACTTGGCCACGCCCTTGAGGCGCACCTGTGCGTACAGCGCTTCGATCTGCCCATCGCTGCGCAGCAGTGCCTGCCAGCTGTCCTGATAGTCATTGAGCAGTGGCAGCAGGTTTTCCATGGAGTCATCGATCGGGTCCATGAACGGCGTGCCGAATGGCATGTCAGCAGGCAATAGCTGACGACGCCGCAAAGCATCATCCAGCGTGCGTTGTTTGGATTCCAGATCGCCGATCTGACGCGCCACCAATTGAAGCTTGGCTGACAGCTGCTGGACGCGTTCGGTGAAAGCATCGCTGGAGCGCTTGAGTTCATCCTGCGCCGCTTCCATCTGCGCGAGTTCTTCGAGCTTGCCGGGTTCTTCGGCGCTCAGGGTCTGGGTGCGACGGAAGTCTTCCAGGGCTTTCTGGGCATCCAGTACCCGCTGGTACAAGGCTTCGGTCTGGCTCTTGCCGGCGACTCGGTCGGCGGCCACCGCCTGCTGGGTTTTGAGTTGCTTGAGTTCTTTTTCCAGGCGTTCTTTCTGATCTCGCAAGGCGGCACGGTCAGCCAGTGCTTGAAGCGCCGGCGGCTCGATGCTCGACAGGTTGATCGACAGGCCCGGCACTTGAAACTGCTCGCCCTTGAAGCCATCCAGAATGGTTTCCAGGGATTTGACCCAAGCATCTCCTTCGTCCAGGGCAATGCCTTGTTCGCCTAGCGGCAGGCTGAACAGTGCGCTGTTGAACAAGCGCATCAGGCGTTCGACATCCGGTTGCGAAAACTCTTCGCGCAGACGCGCGTAGCTGTTGTTGTCGGCATGATCGAGCTGTTGCTTGACGGACTTCAGGCGCTTTTCCAGATCCCGCAGACGTTCATCCAGATCCTCGGCGCTGAATTGACGGGACTGGGCCAGCGCACCGGCCAGTTCGTCGTGCGCGTCCTTGGCCGCGAGCAGCTGTTGCTCCAGGACCTTGGCGTCATCCACCAGCGCAAAACGGTTCTTCAATACCGAAAGCTCACCCAGCCAGCGCTGGATACTGCTGATCTCACGCTCCAGGCGCATCAGTTCCTGAGTGCTGTTGCGCTGGTCGTTCTGCATGACGTCCTGCTGAGCGCGATAATGCTCGGCCTGGATCACCAGCTCTTCCTTGCGCGCGCCGGAGTAATCGGACCAGCTGCCAAGCAGGGAATCGAGAATCGGCGACAGACGATGCAGTTTGCCGCGCAGGATGTCGCGTTGCTTCACGCCTGCTGCCAGTGCTTCGACCAGTGGTCCGGCCAACACCAGCGAGTTGTAATCCTGCTCCATGCGCCGCACGTCACGGAATGCCTCTTCACAGGCGGCGATGTAGTCGACGCTGCCGGAACGCAGGCTATGCTCGAACGCATCGAGGAACAGTTGCTTGAGCTTGGCGGCGGTGATCTCGCGCATGTGCAGCAGGTTGATGAACAGCGCGCGGAAGGTCTTGAGGCTCTGTTCGCTGGTGGAGCGCAGCGGGATCAGGGTCAGATCCAGCGGGATCGAGGTGTGACCGCCAACCAGCAGGCGCCGCAGTTCATCGGGCTTGAGCTCGTAGGCTTTCAGGCCTTGGCTTTCCAGATTGCTGAACAGCTCTTTCTGGCGCAGGCAGGTATCGTCTTTTTGATAATGACCCAGGTCCAGCTCGCCGGCATAGGCGAAGAACTGGTGACCGAAGCCCCCGCCAGGACCGCGACCGACTACGCCGATGACGTGCGGACCGTGGGGCAAGGAAACTTCCACCAGAATGTAGCTGGTGTCGGAGGCGAAGTAGAAGCGGCGGGATTGCTCCAGGCTGTACTTGCCAAAGCTCATGTCCGACATGCGGGCCAGAATCGGGAATTGCAGTGCGTTGATCGACGCACTCTTGCCCAGGTTGTTCGCGCCGTAGACCGACAGCGGGTTTTCCAGCGGGAACAGCCCGAGGCTGTAACCGGCAGTGTTGAGCAGTGCAAAACGGCGAATGCCATAGCGTTCCTGGCTCATGCGTCCATCTCCTGTTCATCCGCAATGGCCCGTACCAGCGCCTGTTCCTCGGTTTCCAGCGTTTCTTCGCCGAATTCATCGAGATCCAGCGGGTCGTCGGTCTCCAGCAGCTTTTCATCACTGTCGTCATCGATGAGCACCGGCGTAGGCAGCGGCAACGCGCTGTGCAGGCTGGCGGCCAGATCGCGGTCCTGCTGGACCGAGAGGCATACGTCGAGGAAACGATGCATCGGCGGCAGGAAGCGGTACACGCCCATTTCCTCACCGGCAAAACCGAGTTGGGTCATGCGGCGCATGATTTTCTCTTCGAGTTCGTCCTGAGTCTGGACTTCGGCCTGTAGAAACAAGTCGCGGTACTTTTCCAGCATCGAGGGCAGTTCATCACGGCCCAGGCTGCCGCCGTCCAGCACGGCAATCGGGTCGCGACCCTGGTCAGCCAGATGCTCGACCAGAATGAAAGTGAACAGCGCCAGTCGTTGCGCGGTCTTGTTGACCTGCGCGGCGGCCAGTTCCGGAACGAAGTAATAGAAACCGCGGGTGTCGCATACCAGCTCGAAACCCAGCGCCTTGAACAGCGTGCGGTACTGATCCTGGAAGTTGGAAAGCTGAGCGTACAGTTCCGGGTCGCGGCGGCTGACGTGGTAGCCCTTGAACAGCTCCCGAAAGATCGGCGCCAGCTGGGACATTTCAGATAGATCAAGATGCATGAACAGTGCTCTCGGAATTCTCTGGCTGCTCAGCCTGATGGGCGAGCAGGGCAAAGGAGCGCAGGCTGACGCGGTGCTCCCGGGTGAAGTATTCGCAACGCTCCAGGCGTTGGCGGGCAAAGCGCTTGTCCCGCGACAGACGCGAGAACCAATACAGTAATTCTTCGGTTTCGCCGTGCGGTTCCTGCTCCAGCAGCCAGACCATCAGGTCCGGCAGTGGCAGCGCCTGCTCGCAACGTTCGAGCATTTCCTTGACAGTGCGCGGCGCGCGTGGCGCTTCGCCTTTGCGAGTGGCACTGGCCTTGGGGAATTTTGCCGGCTTGGGTTCGAAGCGCGCCAAGGCGTATACATACGCTTCGACCTGGCTTGCGCTGCCCAGAAAGGTGCTTTGCGGACGGGTGAACATCGGCATCGCCGCTTGCGGCACGGCATCCAGACCTTTGCGGCGGATGGCCGACAACGCCAGTGCCGCACCGCGCGTCACTGCGTTGTGGCGACGGGCTTCTTCGCGCAGCGGCAGCAGCAGTTCCCGTGCATGGCGCAAGGTGAGCTGGGCGCTGGTCTGCATCTCCAGGATGCGCGCGTGGGTGCGCAGCAACATGTCGTCATCGACCAGATGCCCGAGCCGTTGCTGTTCGGTCAGCAGGCGCAGCAGCACGTTCTCGACCTTGCGCACGCCCTGTTCAAAGGCGCCATCGGCGTTCACCAGCTGAATCATCGGCTCGACGTATTCGTCCCATGTGGCCAGGACCTCGGCATAGCGTTGACGCAAGGGAATCTGTCGGTCGCTGGTCTTGGCCCGATCGGCCACGGCCACCAGCGCCTGTTCGTCATTGGCGAGCTTTTTCAGGACGTCGCGCACGCGCATGTCCAGCAGTCGCAACTGGCGAGCCAGGTCGTTGGCGTCCCGGATATCGAAGGCGTCCTGAATGTAGCCGGCCAGCCGTTCCAGGTGGCGCAGGTAGGCTTCGATTTCCAGGCACAGGCCGAGACGATGCTCGCGGCGCAGGTAAGACAGGAAGTCGTGAATCTGCGCGTTCAGCTCGAAACGGTTAGGGCTCTTGGCGACGGGGACCAGAATGTCCAGACGAATCCAGACGTCCAGCAGATTGGTGATTTCTTGCGGGGTGCTCTCCTGTTGCTGAACGGCCAGCTGCTGACGCAGCTCGCTCAGGCTCAGGGTGCCCTGGTCGAAGTGTTCGCACAAAGGCTCGAGTAACGCCCAGTGCTCGGCAAGGGCGCGCAGGACGCGCTTGGGTTCGATCATTGGAAGGCCGACTGTTGGCAAGTGAAAGTCGGCAATTGTACTGCATCATCCCGGTTAGGTTTCACCTGCCGGCGTCATCCCTGTCCGAAAGCCGCAACCGGCTCCGGCGCTGCATGGTGAACGGCCTATAGGCCGCCGAACCGCCTGACCACAGGCCGGATCGTTGCTCGACGATTGCGGGCAGAGCGCCTAGAATTGCGCGCTTAACTTATCCCCAGGTGGTCGACCCTTGCTCAACGAGTCTCGTCGCCGCGCCTATCTGACGTCCATGCAGGTGGTCAGCTGGTTGCCGCGCACCGAACTGCCGTTCGCCGCGCCGTCACGTCCGCAGCTGCTGGAAGCGTTGCCGCCTGCGGCCCAAGGCTTGCCGGCGGCTGCGCCGTCGCAAGCCGAGCCGGGCGCAGCGGCAGCGGGCAATCCGGTCCAGACGCGCGCAGCGCCTGTCACCCGTCAGGTCGAGCGGCCGAAGATCGAAGTTCCGCGCCCGTCATCCAGCCCCAAGGCAGCCGCCGCGCCAGTGGTGGAGAGCGATGAACCGGCACCGGTCAAGACGCCGGTAGCGCCGCCGCCGCGCTTTGCCTTGCAATTGTTGCGCGCCGGACGTTGTCTGTTGCTGGTGGAGTTATCCACCGGGCAGCCGTTCCAGAGTCGCGATCCGTCCTACTTGCTGCTCAAGGATATGCTGCGCGCCGCCGGCCTTCCGGACAGCCCGCAGATCATCGGCGAGCCGGTGCGCTGGCCGTTGCTGGTGCGTGGCAACATGGATCAAGGGCCGGAGGCGGCGCGGGATTTCGTGCAAGGTTTCGTCGCGGCGCGGTTCGAAGAAGAACCCTGCGCTTGTCTTTGGCTGATTGGCTTGCCGTCAATGCGCTTTGCCGCAGACGTCAATGCCGAGTCTTACGATCTTGAAGTCCAGGTCGATGGCCTGGGAACGGCCTGGGCGTTGCCCAGTCTCGAATTGCTGATGGACGAGCCTGAGCGCAAGGCAAGTGTCTGGCAAGCCATGCGTCGGCTGATGGCGCGCTGGAAATCGAACGATGAATGATGCAATTACCTTCCGCCCCATGACGGAAGCGGATCTGGATGCGGTACTGAAAATCGAATACGCCGCTTTCAGTCATCCCTGGACGCGAGGCATTTTTCTTGATGGTCTCAAGTCCTACGAAATCTGGCTCATGTTTGAGGGCGCGCAGCAGGTGGGCCACGGCGTGATTCAGGTGATCATCGACGAAGCGCATTTGCTCAATATCACCGTCAAGCCGGAAAGCCAGGGCCGTGGCCTTGGCCTTCGTTTGCTCGACCACCTGATGAAGCGCGCCTATCAGCTCAACGCCCGGGAATGCTTCCTGGAATTGCGCGACAGCAACCGGCCGGCGTATCGCCTGTACGAGAACTACGGTTTCAACGAAATCGGCCGGCGTCGCGATTACTATCCGGCAGTAGGCGGCCGCGAAGACGCGGTGGTCATGGCCTGCACGCTGCTCGAATAGTTGCCCCGATCAAGGTCGGTCGGGTCTGCCGTCGAGCGGGTCGACGATCGCCAGTTCTTCTTCATCCAGACCGTTGCCACCGCCGATGTCGTCTTCATCGACCACGGTTACATCCAGGTCGGCCGGCTCATCCTCGCCTTTTTCGTTGGGCGAGCGCGCGCCGTCTTCATGAATCAGGGTTTCGGGCGACAGATCGTCATCGGTTGAATGATGGTCCTGCGTCGACGCGCCGGTCAGGCCTGCCTCGGCTTCCCGCGATTCGGGCAGCAGATGCTCCAGTTCATCTTCAGGTATCTCGTCGCCGATGCGGGCTGTGTCTTCTTCCCCGAAGTGCAGCTCTTCCATCGAACCCATGCGGTCCTCGTTATCGTCGATGGGCTCCGGTTGCGGCGCACCGAACGGGCGGCGTGAATCGTTCATGGCAAAATCCTCACTTATTGGGGCCTGTTGGGTACCTGTAAGGTGGACCTGCCGTAACTTTGAAGATTCCTTTTTTCGTCATCCGGCGGACAGCGGGTGCGCGATGACATGCGGGCGTGGCGCAATAGCGTGACTTGGTGCCGCGGACGCGAGTCCAAGCCTGAGCATCATTACCGAGGCGTCATAGCATGAACGATCTAAAAGACCTGATTGATAACAACGAGCGCTGGGCCGATGCGATCAAAAAGGAAGACCCTGAGTTCTTCGCCAAGCTGGCCCGCCAGCAAACCCCCGAATACCTCTGGATCGGCTGCTCGGACGCGCGCGTACCCGCCAACGAGATCGTCGGCATGCTGCCGGGCGATCTGTTCGTACACCGCAACGTGGCCAACGTCGTGCTTCACACCGACCTCAACTGCCTGTCGGTGATCCAGTACGCGGTCGATGTGCTGAAGGTCAAACATATTCTGGTGACCGGCCACTACGGCTGCGGCGGTGTGCGCGCGTCCATGCAGGACCGCCAGCTGGGCCTGATCGACGGCTGGCTGCGCTCGATCCGTGATCTGTATTACGAGAACCGCGAGCTGTTGGCCAAGCTGCCGACCGAAGAAGAGCGCGTCGACCGTCTGTGCGAATTGAACGTGATCCAGCAGGTGGCGAACGTCGGCCATACCAGCATCGTGCAGAACGCCTGGCATCGCGGGCAGCCGCTGTCGGTGCATGGCTGCATCTACGGCATCAAGGATGGTCGCTGGAAGAGCCTGGACGTGACCATCAGCGGTCTGGATCAGCTGCCGCCGCAATACCGTTTGCGTCCGCAGGGCTGATAAACAGCGGATCGCCGCCCGCGGGCTCCTATATACAGGCTTACAACACGAAGCGTTGCACCATGCTGTTGAGGTCAGTGGCCAGCATCGACAGCGCGTTGCTCGCCACGGTCGTCTGTTGCGCGCCCGTGGCGGTCTGGGTAGACAGGTCACGGATGCTGCTCAGGTTGCGGTCCACTTCCCCTGCCACCTGGGCCTGTTGTTCGGCGGCGCTGGCGATCATCAGGTTGCGATCGTTGATGGTGTTGGTCGAACTGATGATGACCGTCAGCGCTTCGCCGGTGGCCGCCGCCTGTTCCAGTGTCTGGCTGGCTTTGGTAGCGGTGTGGCGCAGGGAATCGGCGGTTTCCTGGGTGCTTTGCTGTACGCCGTTGATCAGGTTCTCGATCTCGGTAGTGGAGGCGCTGGTGCGCTGCGCCAATGAGCGCACTTCGTCGGCAACTACCGCGAACCCACGGCCCGCTTCCCCGGCGCGTGCCGCCTCGATGGCCGCGTTGAGCGCCAGCAGGTTGGTCTGATTGGCGATGGCGCGGATCACATCCAGAATGCTGCTGATGCTCTGGGTGCGTTCGGCCAGACCTGCGGCCTGGTGCGAAGAGTCCAGCACGTTGTCGGTCAGTTCCTGGATGGAGCTGATGGTCGCCGACAGACGCACCTGACCCTGCGCGGCCGCCTGCGTCGACGCCTGCGATTCGGTAACCGTGTTGCTGGCGTTGCCGGCCACTTCCACTGCCGCCTGACTCATCTGGTTGACCGCAACGGCCGCTTGTTCGATTTCGTTGTTCTGCAGTTGCAGGTTATGGGCGCTGGCTTCGGCAATGGAACCCATTTCCTGTACCGACTGGGAAAGCTGGCTGGCGGCGGCATAGATCTGATCGATGGTGCCGTGCAGGTTGGTGCGCATGCGGCCCAGCATGATCAGCAACTGCGCCGTTTCGTCCTTGCCTTCCGGGATCTCGTGTCTGGAGAGGTCGCCGTCGGCGATCGTACTGGCGATATGCAGGGCGTAACGCACCGGATGAATGATGCTCACACTCAGCCGCCAGGCGAGCAGCAATGTCAGCGCCAGCGCCAGGCCAATGGCACTGAGGGCGATGATCCGCGCCCGGGCGTAGCTGGCGGTGGCCGTGTCTACGGCTGCGGCGGCGCGTTGGGTGTTGAGTTCGCGCAACAGCTGAACCTGCATGTCCATCAGGTCGCCCTGCATGGACAGCATGGTGTTGGCCAGTACGCGTGCTTCATCCAATTTGCGCTGTTCGATCAGTGCGATCTCGTCCTGCAGGCCCGGCATGAACGCCTTGTAGGCGTCCTGCAAGGCCATGATCGAGTCGCGTTCGGTGCCGTCCTTGATTCGCGCCAGGTAATCGACGAAGCCTTTTTCCACTTCGTTTCTGAGCTGCTCGACGTTGATCTTGCTGGTGATCACTGCGCCTGGGTCGTCGGCGTTGGCGATCAGCCGTGCGGTTTCGGCGCGCAGTTTTACAAGGCCAATGGCGATGGCGTCGGCCATGGCAATGCTGGGCATCGCGCCGCTTTCCACCACTTCGCTCTGGTTACGGATGTGCTGCATCTGCAACAGGCTGAAAACCCCCAGCGCAACCATCAGCAACGAGGTAATACCGAAGCACAGCACCAGCCGTTGGGTAATCCGGAAGCGGCGCAATACCGACGTTCCAGAGCGCTGGCGCAACAAGCGAGGCAGGATTTTTTTCACAGCACGTGACCCTATAAACGGAGCTTCGGAGAAGTGTTTATAAGGCAGTCGTGTGATGTCTTTATGACATCGCCAAGAAAACGGAATGTTGGCGCCAGACAAATGCGTCACACGCTGGAAGGTTGTGCCTCATGAACCGGTGCGCCAATCTCTTCCATCAGTTCATCGAGGAATCTTTTCAAGCGCTCATGGCGTACCTGAGCGAAGCGCGCGCCGGCCGACGTCTGGAAGCCTTCGGCCAGATGCAGCAGTTTGGTGTGGAAGTGGTCGATGGCGAATCGTTGGTCGTCGTAGCTGCGATGGCTGGCCTGCGGGTCAAGTGGATCATACAACGCGCTGCCCATGCGCCCCGACACGTAAAAAACCCGCGCGACCCCTACCATGCCCAACGCGTCCAGTCGGTCAGCGTCTTGCAGGATCTTCGCTTCAACCGAGGTCGGCGTCACGCCGGCGGAAAAACTGTGGGCTTCGACGGCATGCGCGACCGAGGCAATACGCTCTTCTTGCCAGCCCATTTCGGTGAGCAGTTCGGTCGCCTTGGCGGCGGCCAGGCGCGACGCACTCGAGCGAAACGGCGAATTTTTCTCCACCGCCACACAGTCGTGCAGCAGCGTCGCGGCCAGCAGAATCTCCACGTCACCGCCTTCCTGGTCACGAATGGCGCAGACATTGCTCCACACCCGCAACAGGTGAGAGACGTCGTGGGAGCCATCGACGTTCTCTGCCTGGGTGTGGGGAATCAGGCGAGCGGCGAAATCCTGGAACGGAGCGAAACTGGCTGCGGTCATCGGCGTTTTCCTGATGCGGCTGGCGTGGCGAGACAGTGTAGACCGCGACACTGGCGCCAAGGTCTGGAGGCTGCGAGGCTAACGCGCAATTATTTCGCTGATGTGCCCGGCGAGCAGTTTCGCGCCATGTTCGTTCACATGGTTGAAATCCTTGTACCAGGAACTCGTGTCGCCGATCAGGCACTGCGCCGTGCGGCAGAACACGTCGTCCATGGCCACCAGATGGAAGTCCTGGTGCCGGCGTTCGTGCTCGAATGTCTGGCGGGTGAAGCGTTGCAGTTCCTGATGCCGGTCGAGGGTCACCGACAGGTTTCCCACCAGTTGCAGCTTTTGCTCAGGCGTTTGCGAAGCGTTGCGGGCCAGGCGGTAATAGAGATTTTTCGGGTTGATCATCTGTTGCGGTACCTGGGCCACGATGAACACTTCGGCTCCGATCTCGCGGTAGGCGCGCACGGTCGCTTGCAAGCCTTGCTGGAATACCTTGCGTGACGCTTGCTGGCTGCGTTCGCGGCTGTCCCGCGACACCAGGAAATACCGGTACATTTCCCGATCGTGATAATCGCCGTCGGTATAGAGCGTCCAGCGTGCCACCAGCACGACCTTGCGAATACCGTGTTTCTTCACGTATTCGAATTCGCGGCTGGCCAGTGCTTCGCAAACGCCGGCCTGGTAATTGCCCTGGGCAACGTCTACGCCCAGAAACGGCAGGCAGCCGCCCAGACCGATGTGCACCAGGGTCTCGTTCTGTTCCCGGGCGGCAGCATCGAAAGTCGACAGCAGGGCTTCGGAGTGGCTGTCGCCGAAGACCGCCACATCCGGCGTGGCATTGGGCTGCGCCAGGCCGAACAGGCAGAAATCGACGTTCCAGTAATTGCCATGCAGGTTGCGGTCGCAACGGTCACGCACCTGCGGGTCGGCAAATTCTTCGTAGATCGTCGGGTCCACGTTGAAGCGGCCGGTAAACCCGTTATTGAGGTAACCGGTCAGGCCAACGGCGATGAACACCGCCGATGCCGTGGCGCCGAAGCTGAAGATTTGCGTTCGATTGAACGTACCTTTGTTGCGCAACGGCTGTTCGATGAATCGCCAGCTGAGCCACGCCAGGACCAGCGACAGGCAGGCCAACGCCAGCATGATCGACAAGGCCGGTTGAATCAGGCTGTGATGGCGGGCGAAGGCGAATAGCGGCTGGTGCCAGAGGTAGGCGCTGTAGCTGATCATCCCGATCAGCACCAGTGGCCGGCTGCTCAGCACTCGCCCGACCCAGGTGTCTGCGTGAGCGAACAGAATGATCAGCGCCGCGCCAAGGGTCGGCACCAGGGCGTGCACGCCCGGAAAGGGGGTGCTGCTGTCGAAGCGGGTGACGGCGTAGGCGATCAGGCCGATACCCAGCAGGGCAGCGGCTTGATCAAGCATGGGGTTGTCGCGTGTCACTGACGGGCGCTTGACGAGGTAGAAGGCGATGAACGAACCCACCAGCAGTTCCCACGCTCGGGCATGGAGCAGGTAGAACGTGCTGGCCGAGTCGTTGCGCACGCCTGCTTCCGCGATCAGCAGGCTCAGCACGGCGATGACCGACAGCATCCCCACCAGCCATCTGAACCCCAGACGCCAGGCCATCATCAGGATCAGCGGAAAAAACAGGTAGTACTGCTCCTCCACGGCGAGGGTCCAGGTATGCAGCAACGGTTTGAGTTCAGCACTGGGATCGAAGTAGCCGCTCTCCAGCCAGAACAGCAGGTTTGACGAGAAAGTGGGCACGGCTACCAGGCTTTTGGAGAAATACTTGAAATCCTCCGGGTCCAGCATGGTCCAGGCCAACGGCAGGCACACCAGCATGACCACGAACAGCGCCGGCAGGATGCGCCTGGCCCGCCGTTCGTAGAAGTTGATCAACGAGAATCGCCCCGCCAGCATCTCGGCGAGAATGATCGAGGTGATCAGGAAGCCGGAAATCACGAAGAAGATATCGACACCGACGTAACCGCCGGGAAACAGCTCCACACCCGCGTGATACAGGATGACGGGAAGGACCGCGACCGAACGCAGGCCGTCGATTTCCGGGCGATAGCGCAGCGCCGGGTTATGAGGAATGCCCATGGAGTTCTGCTCTGATGTGGGGTGGACCGATGGAGTTGGTCGCCAGCTGCAATAGCTACCGCCAACGTCGAACGCAGGAATTAGAAAAAAGAGGGAATGGGCCGCGAAACGGGCCGCAAGCAAGCGAACCGCTTGTGTTGTTTAGCTCAGTCTTTTCGGGCTGTCCAGTTGGCAAGTGGCTGCGGGTGTCCATGTAAGCGCCAGCGGGGCCGCTCTCCGGCAGGTGCATCCTCGGCAGGCGTGCCGTTCGAGAATGTGCCTTCGCGAGTACGCTCGCCGCTACAGATTCAGCGCGGTTTGTGGAGGAGCGCCTTACTGGCGAAAACGCGAACCGCCCAAACCGATAAAAGCCCTTTATAATCCATGGTTTTTACCCGTCGATGCGAGAATCCAGTGAGCTTACCGTCCTGTCCGAAATGCAATTCCGAGTACACCTATGAAGACGGCACCCTGCTGATCTGCCCGGAATGCGCCCATGAGTGGTCTGCCGCCGGCGAGGGTGCCGACGCTTCGGACGATGTGAAAGTGATCAAGGACGCTACCGGCAACGTGTTGCAGGACGGCGACACCGTTACCGTGATCAAGGATCTGAAAGTCAAAGGCTCGTCCCTGGTGGTCAAGGTCGGCACCAAGGTCAAGAACATCCGCCTGGTGGACGGCGACCACGACATCGACTGCAAGATCGACGGCATCGGTGCCATGAAGCTCAAGTCCGAGTTCGTCAGAAAGGTCTGATCCGATCACGTTACGGAATGCCCTGAACGCCTCGCGATCCTGTCGAATCGCGGGGCGTTCGCGTTTTTTGCGTTACGTCGATCGATGCCTGCTCTAGCGTACTTCGACCAGTACCGGGCACGGCGCGACATCGAGCACGCGGCTGCCTACCGACGGATCGAGCAGGCGCCCGAGGAATGACAAGTGCCGATGGCCGATCACGATCAGGTCGCAGCCAAGGCGCGTGGCTTCTTCGCAAATCGCCTCAGCCGGATTGCCGCCCCTCAGCGTGTCCGCCGAACACTGAATGCCTCGTTCACGAAGTTGTTCCAGTGCGGTGGTAATCAGGCTTTGGGCGTGACGCTGTTCGCCGGCAGCAGCGGGGTACTCTGTCTTGGCGAACGAGGATTCACAGTCAGTCAGTGCGTATGCCGGGTCGACCACACAAATCAGGTGCAGGTGCGCCGGCGGGTCAGCGGAAGCCGCCAGGCCGCTTGCCAGGTCCAGCACCTTGCCGCTCTGTGCACTGCCGTCGATGGCTACCAATAGGGTCTTGAACATGCGATCTCCTTGTGGACACGTCAGTGTGCGATTTGCTCCGGGGCCGGTAAATGCCGTTGCCTGCAATTATCGATTGCGTTACACGCAATCGACGAGCGGTCATCCTGCCATGGGCGTCACGGGCCATGTGTTGTGGTCGAACCGTGCGAGACGTAGAATTCGCGGCATCCGGCTGTAATTCCCAATACCCATAAGAATCCACATCACGCGCTGCACTCGGTCCCGGACCTTGAGTGGTTTCTTCGCGTTGCCGTGTGGTTGTCTACATGCCCGATTTTTTGTCCAGGTGTCATGTGTGGTGTCATCACATGGCGAACGACCTCCGGGTTTCGAATTTCTTGAGTGCTGCCTTTCCTGATGAATACACCCCCGAATGCACATGCCGGTAGCTGGCTTGGCGTCGTCGCTTTGGCCTTGGCGGCCTTTATCTTCAATACCACCGAGTTCGTGCCGATTGGCCTGTTGAGCAACATCGGCGTCAGCTTTGACATGACTCCTGCGCAAGTGGGGCTGATGCTCACCATCTACGCATGGGTGGTGTCACTCATGTCGCTGCCGATGATGCTGATCACGCGCAATATCGAGCGCCGCAAGCTGCTGATCTGCGTGTTTGCCGTGTTCGTGGTCAGCCATGTGGTCTCGGCCATGTCCACCAGCTTCACGCTGTTGCTGATCAGTCGGGTGGGCATTGCCTTTGCCCACGCCATATTCTGGTCAGTGACCGCCTCGCTGGCGGTGCGTATCGCGCCACCGGGCAAGCAGGTGCAGGCACTGGGCCTGCTGGCGACCGGCACGTCGCTGGCCATGGTCCTGGGCATTCCCCTTGGACGCCTTCTCGGCGAGGCGCTGGGCTGGCGCACCACCTTCCTGACCATCGCCGCGGTTGCCGCGGTCGTCGTGGTATTGCTCACGCGGGCGCTGCCGCTGCTGCCGAGCCAGAACTCGGGGTCGCTGCAAAGCCTGCCGATGCTGTTCAAGCGTTCGCGGCTGATGGCGGTCTACCTGCTGACCGCGACCGTGGTCACGGCGCATTTCACTGCCTACAGCTATATCGAGCCGTTCACCCAGCAAGTCGCGTTGCTGAGTGGCGACATGACCACCGTTCTGTTGCTGGTATTCGGCGGGGCAGGGGTGTTGGGTTCGGTGCTGTTCAGCCTGTTCAGCAGCCGCTTTCCCAATGGGATGCTGATCGGCGCCATTCTGATGATCTCGTGGTGCTTGCTGCTGCTGTTGCCGCTGTCCGGTCATGAGACGGCGCTCATCACGATCACCGTGATCTGGGGCGTGGCAGTCATGTGCTTCGGGCTGTTGCTGCAGGCCAGAGTGCTATCGCTGGCGCCGGATGCGACCGACGTGGCCATGGCGCTGTTCTCGGGCATCTTCAATATCGGGATCGGCGGCGGCGCCTTGCTCGGCAGCGTGGTCAGCAGCCAGCTGGGCGTGGCGAATGTGGGCGTCGTAGGGGGCTTGCTGGCGGTGGCGGGGCTGGCACTGTGTTGCGTCAGTACCTGGCATTTCGGCAAGACGCCCACCGTTGCAGAGCTGGAGCAGGAAGCGAAGTCCTGATCGAGCGGTCAGACACCGACCGGACGCGCAGTCCGGTCGGTATCGGTTGAATCAGGCCTTGAGGCGACCGATCCATTCCAGCGACGTTCTCCAGATACAAATCCCCAGAAAGTACGCCGACATTGTCAACCACAAGCCCATGACCACCGGACCGTTGTGCGGATGGTTGGTGATCAGCAGCGCACTGCTCAACAGCCAGACCGTGGTGACGGCAATGTTGATCGGCATGAAGCGTCGCACGCGGAACGGGTGTAGGAACTTCATGCGGGTCAGGGTCAGCAGCGCCAGGGCGATGATGGTGATGAACGTCAGCCAGGGCGCCGGGGACAGAATGTACAGACATAGCGCCACCACGTTCCAGGCCGCGGGAAAGCCCTGGAAGTAGTTGTCCTTGCTTTTCATGTCGACGTTGCAGAAGCAGAACAGCGAAGACACCAGGATCACCGAAACGCTCAGCAACAGCGTGTAGTCCGGTACCGGAATGTAGCGGTAGATGAACAGCGCCGGTATGAAAACGTAGGTCAGGTAGTCGATCACCAGGTCCAGTACCGAACCGTCGAAATGCGGCAGTACCGAGGTGGTGTTGACCTTGCGTGCCAGCGAGCCATCCACGCCGTCGACGATCAGGGCCGCGCCCAGCCACAGCAGGCAGGCCTTGGGTTCGTTGTTGAACAGGGCAATGGTTGCCAGGAACGCAAGGACTACGCCGGTGGCGGTAAAGCCATGTGCACCCCATGCGTTGAGTCTGGCTATGCGTTGATTGGATATCACGGGGCGCTCTCCAGGAACTAATGCTTGTCAGGGTTTGCCGTAAACCTGACCGGTAACCACTATCGACCCGGTAACCGGCTATAAGGTTCAGCGATGACTATCGCTGGTTTCCTGCTCATTTTCCACGAAACTGCGCTGGTTGTCGGCCCGCTCGTCCTTGTATTCGTCAGGTTCGACGAAACAGGTGGGCGGCGTGCCGTTGGCGTTGAGTTGATTGATCAGCTCCGGCTGGCCGTTTTCGTTGAAGAAAACCTGACCGATACCCGCTGAATTCCACAAGCGTTCACCGGCCTTGCTGTGTTCCGGCGTGCGCGGAATAACTTTCATCAGGCGGCGTTTGGTGAACCAGTTGAGAGGCGAGCGCGGTGAATACAGCCAGCGATTGAGCCGGTCGAAGGTGTCGAGCAGGCGCCGTGGAAACTCGTTCTTGATACCGCTGCTGGTGATCTGCCAGATTCGTGGGCCGCCGCTGCGTTGACGAATCTGGATTTCGTAGACGAACGAATAATGCACGTCACCGGAAAGGATCACGTAATTGCCCGGCGTGCGCGAGTGACGAAAAATGTTCAGGATCACCTGGGCTGCGCCGCGATGGGCCATCCAGTTCTCGGCGTCCACCAGCAACGGAAAACCGCACCAGCTGAATACTTTCTGAATGGCTTCGATCAACTTGACGCCAAACACCGGTGCCGGCGAAACGATGATCGCCGATTTGTGATCGAGCAGTTCCTGTTGCAGCTCGCTGAGCGCTTCCCAGTCCAGCAGGCCGGAAGGATGGTTGAAATTCGATTCGCTGCGCCAGCGCCGGGTCCGGGTATCGAGCACCACCAGCGCAGGGCTGGTCGGCAATACGTAATGCCATTGCTGGAAACCGAGCAACCGGTCGATCAACGCGTCCTGGGCCGCAGCAGGCCAGTATGGTTGGGCACCGTCGGCCGTTGCGCTCAGTGCCAGCGCCTCTTGAAGCAGATCGCCAAACACGTCGGGATTGTTGCCCCAGCCCTGGCACAGCAAATACGCGATCAGCGCGTTGCCCAGGATGCGCTTGGAAAACGGATGGTTGTAAGCAGTCTCTTCCCAGTTGGCAGAGAGGTTCCAGTCGTCGGTGATGTCGTGATCGTCGAAGATCATCAGGCACGGCAAGTGCGCCATGGCTCGCGCCACGCCGCCGAGGCCGTTGCGGAACTCGTCGATCCGCGTCTGCTCAGCGGCCCAGCGTTCCTGTTCCTTGGCATCGAGCGGCGGCACGGTTGGCGCGATCAACGTCCACGGCGTGGGCGACCAGACCAACAGATACATGGCCATGACTTCGGCCAGTGTCACCAGGTGATTGTCGGCGGTGGCGCTGGTGAAGACCGGCTTCCGGGCGCCGCCGAAGAAACGCTCACGCAGGGTATCGTTGCTTTTCAAGGCCGGTAGCAGGTCGGCGCGCTGGTAATAGCTGGCCGGGTGCCGATACAGCTCGTCGCTGTCATCGACCACCGCGCCTTCCAGCTTTTCACCGAACAGACCAAGACGTTCGATCAGCGCGTGAATGGCGCGCAGCATCGGCCCGGCGACATCGTCGGCATAGATCTGGTCGCCGCTCATCATCAACAGCGCCGGTCGATCCAGTGGGGCCGGTCGTTGCGCGAGCAAGCGATCGACGCACAGCAGCCCTTCGGCAGAACTGTGGTGAGGCTTGCGACATGAACCATGCAGCAACTGGTCGATGCGGCTACGCACCACAAAGTTGGGCTGTGAGGCGTTGCCATACAGCAGGTGCGGCGCCCATTCGCCTATACCGCCGGGCTCCCCGTCGATCTGCAGGTCGTAGTCGATCTGGGTGTCATCGGGCAACTCGGCGTCGAGCGTCACGTCGATCAGGTGCACAAAAGCCTGCTGGCCGACGGCGATGACCTGGCATCGATCGGCATTGAGCGCGTAGTCCTGGAATGCCGACTCACCAGCGACCCGAAGCTGCAAGGTCAGGGTCAGCTTTCGTGAGCCCACCAGCCAGAGCACCAGACGGCCTGATTCCTGACGGCGCAATATCGGGCCGGCGAGGACTGCGGGAAGCGTGCAAGGCTGATCAAGGGTGGCGGCGGGTATCACGGCTCTGAGGCTCTGGGTGGCGAAGGACCGCGAATACTAGCGCAAACCCTGTGAAAAATTCCTCATCAATGCTGGCACCGAGGTTATGCCAGTAGTGCGTTTGCATTGATTTGATGAATGAAAGTTCGCTTGCGGAGGCGGTTCACGCCAGGGTGGGAAAATTGTTACCGAATGTCCGATGAACGACCTGCAGCCGCCGGCCGCCGTGCCGATAGCGGGTATGACGCCAACCTACGGGGCGCATCCTCTTTCGCAAGTCTTCAGCCGATCGGCTGTTTCATAGGTAATCAGATGAACTGGTTCTACAACGCCAAGCTTTCGACCAAGCTTTTTATTGCATTCGCACTGTGTGCGCTCATCACGCTTGCAGTCGGCGTGATAGGCGGCCGAGGCGTTGAGGCGATTTCCTTGAACCTGAAGGAAGTCTTTTCCAATAACCTGGTTTCGATCTCCAAAACCAGTGCAACCAAAGGCAATTTCACTTCGCAGAACCGTGATCTCTATCGTTACCTGTCTGCTGCGGCAGCGGACGCACCGCAGACGACTAGGGATGAAATCCTTTCGAGCATGCGCGAAAACCGCGCCAGCGCCGAACAAGCCTACGCGCAATACCGCGCTCTTCCGCTTGATGATGATGAGCGAGCCGCCGGTGATCGTATGGACCGCGCCTGGCCGGCTTATCAGGCGTTGCTCGACCGGATCGTGGCCAGGATCGACGCAAATGATCTGCCCGGCGCGCGAGTGCTGGTCGGCAGTGAACTGCAGCAGGCGTACCGCCAGGTGATGGATGACCTCAACGTGATGGTGAAGTCCAACAACCGTCAGGCGGAGGAAGGTGCATTGGAAGCCGCCAAAACCGAATCCAGCGCCCGTCTCAACCTGTATATCGGCGTAGGCGTGGCATTCCTGGCGGCGCTCATTTTGGGCATGTTCATCAGCCGCACCATCAGCCGTCCGATTGCCGAGGCTGTCGTCAGCGCTCAGCGCGTCGCCAGCGGCGACCTGACTCAGGCCATCGTCAGCACCCGTCGTGACGAAGCCGGCCAGTTGCTCTCTGCGCTGGGCGACATGCAGACCAACCTCAAGAACACTATCCAGCAGATCGCCAGCGCTGCCGACCAGCTCGCTTCGGCGGCCGAAGAACTCAATGCCGTTACTGAAGAAAGCAGCCGTGGCTTGAATCGCCAGAACGACGAAATCCAGCAGGCCGCGACTGCCGTTACGGAAATGACGGCAGCGGTGGAAGAAGTGGCACGCAACGCCTTGTCCACCTCTGAAGCGTCCAGGCTGACGAGCACCGATGCGGCCACCGGTCGTGATCAGGCCCGTGAGGCGGTCAAGGCAATCAACACCGTCAGCGCCGAAATCAGCTCGTCGACCTCGATGGTCGAGGAGCTGGCTGGTCAGGTTCGCGATATCGGCCAAGTCTTGGATGTGATTCGCGGCATCGCCGAGCAGACCAACCTGCTGGCGCTCAACGCCGCCATCGAAGCGGCCCGCGCGGGTGAGCAAGGTCGTGGTTTTGCCGTGGTAGCCGACGAAGTTCGCGCCCTGGCGGCCCGCACTCAGGCCTCGACCGGGGAAATCGAAGCGATGATCGGCTCGGTTCAGAGCAGCGCGGACAAGGCCGTTCAGGCCATGGGCAACAGCCGCAACCTGGCCAGCAACACTCAGTCGCTGGCACAGGCTACCGGCCAGTCGCTGGAGCGCATCGCCCAGAGCATCGCGGAAATCAACGACCGCAACATGCTCATCGCCACCGCATCCGAAGAACAATCCCATGTGGCCCGCGAGGTGGACCGCAACCTGATCAACATCCAGGACTTGTCGACCCAGACCGCCGCCGGCGCGCACCAGACCAGCGCTTCCAGCCAGGAGCTGTCGCGTCTGGCCGTATCGTTCAACAGCCTGGTGGGCACGTTCAAGATTTGATGGCGCCGGCCTCTTCGCGAACAAGCGGAGCGCCGCCCGGTCCGCTCCTACGGATTGAAATACACAGCAATTCCTGTAAGCCAGCTTGCTGGCGATTGGGCCGGAGCAGACCACAGAAACAACAAAGCCCGCATGCGCGGGCTTTGTCGTTTCTTACCAGGCTGAATCCGGAACGGTTACTGCTCGTTGCTCGATTCCAGCTTCTTCTCCACTTTGGAATGCCCTTTCTCCAGCACGGAGCGGATTTCCTTCACTTGCTTCTCGGACACGGCTGGTGCCTGGTTCGACCAGCCTTGACGCAGGAAGGACGCCAGTTCTGCGATCTCGGTGTCGTTCATGCGCTGGGCGAAGCCAGGCATCGGCAGGATCGATGGCGAGCGTTCGGTGGACGGCGTTTGCGCGCCGGCAAGGATCACGTGGATCAACGCTGTCGGGTTCTCGGCATTGATCACCGAAGCACCGTCCAGACGTGGGAAGACCCGTGACGCACCTTCACCGGCCACGAAGTGGCAGGCACCGCAGTTGTCCAGATACAGCCGCTCACCCAGAGTCAGATCTTTGGCCGCGGTCAACTTGCGAGTCGTGGCCTCACTGCGCTGGGCGTCATGCTGGTAAACCCCTTCACCGCCGGCGGCCAGGGATTTCAGGTAGGCGGCCATCGCGTGCAGATCCTCGTCGGACATGTGCGAGGTGCTGTTGGCAACCACATCGGTCATCTCACCAGCAACCGAAGCGTGGTTGTTACGGCCCGAACCCAGGTAGTCGACGATCTCGTCCTGAGTCCAGTGCTTCACACCGCGCAGCGCAGGCACCGACCAGTCGTTGAGCACCGCGCCGGTCAGGTAGTCGGAAGATTTCTCGTCCAGCCCCTTTTCCTGCATGGTCAGCGCACGCGGCGTGTGGCACGAACCACAGTGGCCCAGGCCTTGAACCAGATAGGCACCGCGAGCGAGCTGCGTGTCGGCTTCGGACTTGGCCGCGGCCAGTGGCACGGCAACCGACTCCGGCGATGGCGAGAACAGCGTGCGCCAGTAAGCCAGCGGCCAGCGGATCGACAGCGGCCACGGAATATCGTTGGCCTTGTTCGCCTGCTTGACCGGCTCTACGCCTTTCATGAAGTACGCGTACAGCGCTTGCGTATCTTCATCGGTAACCCTGGCGTAGGACGGGAATGGCATCGCCGGGTACAGCGCGCTGCCGTCATGCCCTATGCCACGGCGGACCGCGCGTTCGAAGTCGCCATAAGTCCAGCCACCGATGCCGCTGTCCTTGTCCGGCGTGATGTTCGTAGCGTAGATCGTGCCGATGGGCGACTCGATGCCGTGGCCGCCGGCGAACGGCTTGCCGTCGTGCGCTGTGTGGCAAGCCACGCAGTCACCGGCACGCGCCAGGTACTGGCCTTTGCTGATCAGTTCAGGCGTGATCTCTTGACTCATCTGCGCGCTGGCGTCACCCGAGCGGTTGAGGAACGTGCTGAGCAGCCAGGCCAGCAGGGCAATCACCACCGCAGCGGCGATCAGCACCAGCAGCAAAGAGCGGGATTTGGATTTCATGGTCTCGCTCCTTATGCCTGAACCAGCGGGCCAGGGTTCTTCAGGTACTGTTCTTTGATGGCCTGGGCCGAGAACAGCGTCAGTGCGCCGATCAGCGCGGTCGGGTTGGCCTGGAAGTTCTGCGGGAAGGCGTTGCCACCCGGCACGAAGACGTTATGCACGTCCCAGCTCTGCAGGTAGCGGTTCAGCGCGCTGGTCTTGGGCGAGTCACCCATTACTGCGCCGCCGACGTTGTGGGTCGACACGTACTTGGTGATATCCCAATGCGAATCCATGCCCAGGAAGCTCTCGCTGTAGCTGTCCGGCTCCAGTTCCTTGGTGATATCCAGCACGATCTTGCGCAGGTACTGCTGAAGTTTCAGCTCGTTCTGTTTCCAGTCGAAGGTGATGCGCAGCAACGGCAGACCCCAAGGGTCTTTGTAGGTCGGGTCCAGGTCCACATAGTGGCCGCGATACGACATGCAACCGGTGGAGATGCTGATCTTCATCGAATGGCCGTACCAGTCCTGCATGCCTTCCTTCCAGCCCTGGCCCCATGCCGGCGTGCCGCTTGGCAGGGAAGTGCCGATCGGCGTACCGGTGGCTTGCGAGCTGTGGATCTTGGCGCCGCCGATGAAACCCAGTTTCGGACCGTCGAAATTGCCCGGCGAAACGTCGTTGAACATCTGGCCTGTGGCACCGGCGGTGGCGAACGGGTTGAATTCCTTGTCCTTGAAGAACAGGGTCGAGCCGCCGTTGCTGAGGAACGCGTAGTTGCGGCCCACCGTGCCGGTTTCAGTGATCGGGTCGTAAGGTTTGCCGATGCCCGACAGCAGCATCAGGCGCACGTTGACGAACTGGAAGCCGGCCAGAACCACGATACCGGCCGGCTGGAATACCAGATTGCCGTCCTGGTCGGCGTAGGTCACGCCGCGGGCAGTCTTGCCATCCGGATGCAGCTCGACCTTCAGCACGTTGGCGTTGCACTTGTAGTCGAAGTTCTTCATGCGCTTGAGCGAATCCAGCACCGCAGTCTGCGGCGAGGCTTTGGAGTAGTTCAGGCACGGATACTTGCTGCAATAGCCGCAGTAGTTGCACGGTGCGATCTGATTGCCGTACGGGTTGGTCCACGCACGGGACACGTTGGCCGACGGGTTCGGGAACGGGTGGTAACCCAGCTTGCGCGCAGCGTCGGCAAACATCTTGTTGTTGAGCGTGTCTTCCAGCGCGGGCAGCGGGAATGGGTTGGAGCGCCGACCTTCGAACGGGTCGCCGCCTTCGATGATCTTGCCGTTCAGGTTGCCGGTGTTGCCGGACAGGCCGCAGATCTTGTCGAACTTGTCGAGGTACGGTTCGATCTCGTCCCAGGTGAATGGGTAGTCACCGATGCGCATGTCTTCCTGCAGAATGCCCGGCTTGTAAGCCTGGTCTGCATAGGTCTTGAGCTTGATGTCGGTTTCGGTCGGACGAATCAGCACGCCGGTCCAGTGCAGGCCCGAACCGCCAACGCCGGTGCCGGGAACAAAGGCGCCCCATTTGCGGGTCGGCAAGGCAACGTCGTTCAGGCCGTGGCGAACGGTCAGCGCGCCATCCTTGGGCGTGACCATGATCTTGTTGCGCACGCCGTAGGCGTATTGGTCGGCCGGCTTGGGGTAGGTGAAATCCGAGTTGTTGCGATCTTCACCGCGCTCCAGGGCGCGTACCTTCAAACCTGCCTGGGCCAGCTCGATGCTCATCAGAGAGCCGGCCCAACCCAGGCCGACTACGACGACGTCGACTTCGTCATTGGTAATAGTTGCCATAAAAAACCTTTGCTGAATGCTTGGCGAATGGAGGATCAGCCGCGTTGACCGCTGAGACTGACCGGCCCGAGTGGGTACTTGACGTTGTG
The DNA here is from genome assembly GCF_003935425.1 of Pseudomonas sp. v388. GTDB lineage: Bacteria > Pseudomonadota > Gammaproteobacteria > Pseudomonadales > Pseudomonadaceae > Aquipseudomonas. The sequence continues at coordinate 656,884 of NZ_RHQN01000003.1, read as the reverse complement.
TTGCGCCACCCATTCCAGGTAACTGGCGCGAGCACCCGGGAAGCCGATGGCAATCCACGCCTTCATGCCCTTGTTGCCGCCGTAGATCGGGTCAGACAAGTAGCCCTGCTGCGCGTGGGCCAGCAGTTCGTTGAAGAACAGCTTCGACTTGAGCACGTCTTCGCCATACGCCTTGAAGTTGATTTCGCCGGCCGCCAGTTTCTTCATGACGTCGTTCTGCAGTGCGGCATCGAGCAATGCAAAGCGGGCGCTGTGCTTCTCGACGCACCAGGCATCGACGACCTTGATGCCGTTGCGGTAGATCTGCTGCGGCGTGTAGGGAATCTGGTAGCCCATGTCGGGCGATGCATCGATCTGGAATGGGCCGTCGAGATAGATGTCGCTGCCCAGGTCGCTCGCCAGCTGCTGGTCGACGAACACCGGGACGTTGGTTTCCAGCGCGCCAGGGCCGCGGCCGCCGGCGGGGATGAAGCGGTCATTGGCCGCCTTGATGAACGTCCATTCTTCCGGTGTGAAAAAGGTCGGTCGGTATTCGTCCAGGCTTGGTGCCACCATCTCGGCCGCCGACGCTGCGCTCAGACCCTTGATGGTCACGCCCAGCGCAGGCAGGGCAATCAGCGAGGAAAGCAGAAACTTCCTTCGTGACGTAGGTTTATTCAACAACATTTGAGGCCCCTATGACTGCTCACAAGAAAAACCCCGGGGCGAGGCAAGAAGCCTGAAATGCTGTGCAACCTTGAGCGAACGTAAATAGCAGGCAGCCGAATGCACCCTTGCTTGAGGGGCGTGCGCGGCGGCTTGTCAGGTTCTGGATCGATTCAACGAAAGCGGATGGCTGAGTTTTCCACCCGGCTCTTGGCTCGGCCGCATGAGACGAGGTCGCAGGCGTTCACCTGGGATCGTTTGGGCGACGGGCGCAATCCGGAACAGGGCTGGCAGGCCTCGAGGGCTGCTCTAATTGTGATCGTTTGCAAAGGGGCGGCTGCATGAACTGCATTCATTCAGCACAGCATTGAGGTGCGATACTCGGGTATCGTCTGCTCATCACGGGGCTTTGATGCTAACAGCTTTGGAAATTGTGCGACAAATTATTTCTTTGTTACTGTCAACGCGCCCGGTTGTCGCAGCCCCGGAATAGAGCGGTGGACGCCGACGCGAAGCGCGTCGGCGACGCTCGAATGAGGGGTTATGGACTCGAATGGTCATCTGTCCGCGCAAGACCGGTCAGGGCTTCATCGACGATGGCCTTGGCCATGCCCGTGAGGTAGTGCGCTGCCCAGGCGGCATGTGCACCTGTTTCCCCCATCGCCACATCCAGGGCCAGTTCGTTTGCACAGCCGATCAGATTGGCGGCGTGGGCCAGCGCTTGTTCAGTGGGGATGTTCGGATTCGGGCGTAATGGGAGTTGCTGAGCATCGCAGCAACTGAAGGGGATCGTGATGTTGCGCGTATCGAGAGTGTTTTCCATGAGGTAAGGCTCCTTCTTTGGGAAACCGCCACCGTCTGCCACCCAGCAGTATAGAGCAGCGCCGTGCGCAGGGTTTTCTGGGTTTGATGAAGGAGTGGCGAGGGCACTAAGAAGAGCAGGGCGACGACGAGCCTCATGATCGAGATTTTCCAAACGCCGGAAACAAGAAAGCCCGCACGAGGCGGGCTTCTTGTGTGCCGGAAGATGCTGGGCATCTCCTGGCAGGTACTTGGTGGCTACACAGGGACTTGAACCCCGGACCCCAGCATTATGAATGCTATGCTCTAACCAACTGAGCTATGTAGCCAAGTGGCGCGCATTATTCGCGGGAAACGCATATGTGTCAAGCGTTGATCTGAAAAATATTTGCGTGTGATCAATCGGTTAGCACCCCTCGCCATTTTTGTGGGGCGAGTCTGTTTCCTCCAGTGACGATCTCGGCTTCGGTTACGCGCCCAGACCTCACTTCCGTGTGTCTCAAGTGTGAAGAGTTCGTGGGTGGCCCCTGCTGCGGCGGTGCCTTGACGCCAGCATCCAGGGTATTTGCAGCGGCGTCAGCGCTACGGGTCCGGTTCTTGCTTTGCTGTCTGTAGTACATGGCATTTTGCCGGTAGCCATTCAGGACATCACGACATCCGCGCAGCCTGGCCGCACGCGCGGGTGCTCAGGGGAGTAGCAGGACATGAACAGTCTTTTGTCGCCAGGCATGCGCCTGATGGGGCATTTTGGGTTTGCTCGCAAGTTTCAAGTCTTGTTCTTGCTGTTCATGCTGCCGTTGCTGGGCAGCATCTGGGTAATCGCCCAGGACTATCGCACCAAGCTTTCGGTGATATCGGGCGAACAGTCGGGTACGCGGCAACTGCGGGCGCTGGACGATCTCGATGTGCAGCTCTCGGCTCAACGTGACCGGGCGGCGCGCTGGAAGGCTGCGGATATCCTTCGCGAACCGACCCCTGAGGCGCGTGCTGCGATGGAGGGCGTGGATGCCGCAAGCCCCAAAATCGTGCAGGCACTGGCCAACGTCGGCACCGTCTTGGCGCAGGAAGGCGCGAGCGCGGACACCATGACCCGTTACAAGGCAGTGCAGGCGGCGGTTGGCGGCATGGACACCGCGGCGCTGCGCACCGTGGGCTGGTGGCCGGATGGCTACGATCGTTTCACCACCGCGCTAAGTACAGTCCAGGCGCTGCGCGAGCAGATCGGCATGGACAGCGGCCTGATGCTGGATCCTTGGTTGGAAACCTATCTGCTGATGCAGCTTTCTACCCAGCAGATTCCTGATCTGGTGGAGCGCGTCGGGCGCATGGCGAGTATCGGCCAGACGTCAGTGGCCTCCGGGCAGTTCAGTCTGCAGAGTCGGCTGCAGATGCGCGACCTGCGCAGCCGCATCGATGACGCCAAGGATCAGATGCACAAGGCTGGTGCGCTGTTGATGTCCAGGCTTCCGCCGGAACTGGCTTCCTGGGCAGACCGATATAAAGCGGCCTCTGCAATGCTGGATGCCGAACTCAAGATTCTTGATGAGGGTGTCTTCGGCGGCACGATCAAGCTCAAGTCGGCGGAGTTCGAGCGCAGTATCGATGCCGTCCTTGGTGGCATGGCCGACCTGCGCAGGCAGTCGCTGGCGTCGCTCAACGAACGGCTTGAGTTCCACCGTGACAGCGCCACCATGACGTTCATTCCCCTGGCCATTGTCTTCGGCATTCTGGTGCTGGCCGCGATGTACCTGTTTGCCTGTCTTCAGGCGTCGATCCGCCGCAGTGCCAGTGGCATCACCACCCTGGCCGAATCCCTGCGCGATGGGAACCTGTGCGTCGAGGTCTCCGTACAGGGGCGCGATGAACTGGCTTCCATCAGCAAGGCGCTCAACGTGGCCGTGATCCAGCTACGCACCAGCCTGTTGGGCGTGAATCAGGAAACCCTGCGGGTAGGCGAGGCGGTGACCACCCTCAATGCCCAGTCCAGCGGCACGCTCAATGAAGTGGAAGAGCAGCAACAGCAAATCAGCCAGATCGCCGCGGCGGCGACGCAATTGGCGGCCACTTCGCAAGGCGTGGCGCGAAGCTGCGAACAGGCGTCCGACAGCGCCCGCCAGACTCGACAGATCGCTGAAGAAAGCAGCCGCGACAGTCAGCGGACCACCGACAGCATCCAGCAGCTCAACCAGCGTTTGACCGACACTGCCGCGGCACTGGGGCGGGTCAGCGAACAGGGCCAGCAGATCCAATTCGTGGTCGATGCGATCCGCGGCATCGCCGAGCAGACCAACCTGCTGGCGCTCAACGCCGCCATCGAGGCCGCGCGTGCCGGAGAACAGGGCCGGGGCTTCGCCGTGGTCGCCGATGAGGTCCGGAGTCTTTCGCAGCGCACCCAGGCTTCCACGGCACAAATCGCCGGCACAGTAGACAGCCTGCGTTCCACCGTGACCCAGGCCGTCAACCTGATGGAAGCCGCCTGCGGCCAAGCCATCACCGATGCCCAGTCAGTGACCGGCCTGGGCGTGCGCCTTGGCGAGATCGCCTCGGCGGTGCAAGGCGTGACCGATACCCTCACGCAAATCTCCACCGCAGTCGAAGAGCAGGCATATACCGCAGACGAAGTCAGCAGCAATATCCAGCAAGTCGACCAGGCGGCCGGTCGCTTGCTCGAAGGTGCGCGGGCAGTGAATCGGGCGGCGGATACCCTGAACCAGGGGAGCAGGGCGCTGAATGACAATACGGCGCGGTTTCGGTTGGGGTGAGGTATCGGAATCCCTGGGCAAGCGCAGCAGTCTTCTTGAAAGACCGTTCTACCTGTTTGCATGGAGGGCTGAGATCTAGCCTAAAATCAAAAAGTTCATTTTATTTTGTAGGAAAAGGCTATTTTTCATATTGGTGACGAGTGTGTCTTCATTATGCTGACTGGAATATCACAAGCGGGTAGACTCCGGGGCTTTGTTTAGAAAGGTCTCCTTGAGAATGCGGTCCACCAGGAAGAACATGGCAGGCAGCGTGAGCCTGGCGTCAGGGTGTAGTCCTTCAATACCTGACTCGTCCAAGCTGCCCCCGCACGTTGCCATCCTGATGTGTACTTATAACGGAGCGGCCTATCTCAGGGAACAGTTGGAATCGTTCGGCGCTCAGACCTACAAGGACTGGACGCTCTATGTATCCGATGACGCTTCAGTTGATGCGACGCGACAGATTCTGAGCGACTATCAGAATCTATGGGGAGAAGGTCGTCTAGTTATCTTCGAAGGCCCTTGCCTTGGTTTTGCCGAGAACTTCATTTCATTAGTTCGCAGACCGGACGTAGTAGGGGATTTTTTTGCCTTCAGCGATCAGGATGATATTTGGTTTCCTGACAAGTTGGAACGAAGTGTTGCCCGCCTGCTGCCGCTCGGAGAGACAGCGCCAGCGCTGTATTGTTCGAGAACACGCCTTGTGGATGCAAACAGACAAGTCATAGGCCACTCCCCGCTGTTCGGCAGGCCACCTTCGTTTCAAAATGCTTTGGTTCAAAGCATTGCGGGCGCCAATACAATGCTGGTCAACCAGTCTGCACGTAACCTGCTTCTCAAGTTGCCGGAACAAGCATCACTGGTAGCTCACGATTGGTTGACATACCTGCTTGTTACGGGGTGCGGCGGTCATGTAGTTTATGACTGCGAGCCAAGTCTGGATTATCGACAGCACTCAAGTAATTTAATAGGCGCCAATTCATCTGTTAAAGAACGCATGATACGGTTGAAGAAGACGCTTCAAGGGCGCTTCGTTAAATGGAACGATGCAAATATCCAGATTCTGAAAATGATGCACCCATTGCTGACAGAGGGTAGCGCAAGGGTATTGATGTTTTTTGATCGCAGCAGGAAGGAAAAGCTATTAAGACGGGTTTCAAGTTTTCGTAAGTCGGGCGTCTACAGGCAGACAATCCAAGGAAATATCAGTCTTGTTTTAGCTGTTTTTTTGGGGAAGTTTTAGTCTCCGTTATTGGCTAAAAGATTGCGATTTGTAGCGTGTCGTACTATCAGGCCGGGGTAGTCAAATCTATTTTTTGGCAGTAGGGGGCATTGGTTAGGGTGTTTTCTTCAGTGCCCTGAATGATATTTTGCGCAGCTCCTGAAGCTATTAGTGGCGCTGCGCAAGAGTTTTGCTGTCTGGTTAAATCGCTTGCGCTCCAAGCAATGTCGGTGTTCCGCGCATCGCGTAATACGTACCGAATTTCAAGTTGCAGCTTCTGCGGTCTATGGAGACTTATATATCTCGTATGCAGGATTTGGGGAGTCGGGAACAGTTTCAAAATGGGTGCGAATGTATTCATTCACAAGCTGGTGAGAGTTGGAAAATCTTAACTCTTCCCTCCCGTCCATTGCAACGTTCATGATCAAAGCGAAGCCCGGATCTGCTTTTTTAATACGCTGGATTTCTGTTCGCTGGAATTCTTCAGGGCGAGGCGATAGTGCATAGATTTCCCATAGTGGCGCACGGCGATCTAGTAGAGCGTATGCGCCTGGCCAAAAAGGCAGCACAAGTACAGATCGTCCTGCCGCAGCATAACGAGCGGTCAAGTTTCGCAAAAGTTCTACTGCCTCAGCAGTGCTGGCATCCATGGACAGGGTTGAGCCTGATACATTCAACTGCCTCCATCCCTCTTGAGTGCGAGCCAAAAAGCCAGGCTGCCAAGCGGCTAGTATGAATAAGCTCACTGAAGCGGTAAGCACACTCAGTCCCAAGCGTGAAGACCACGATGTGAGTGCCGCAACGGAGATTAATAGTCCTAGTAATAGAGGATAAATCGCTTGAGCTAGATGGCCTAGATCCGCTCGGGCAAAGGCGAAGTGAGCGTATGGGAGAGCGGTGCAGGCCGCCGCGATTAATTCAGGCCGTACATAATTGCCTAGAAGCCGCTCCCTGAATATCCACCCTAGTGTTCCTACGCCGAATGCTAACAGAGCCATGAAGCAGATCCCTATCAGGAACCACCTTGTTTCTATGATGTAGCCTGCGGTGCCAAATCCGACTGTCCATGGCCAGGGTATAGGGAGGGGCAGATTGGTGTTACCTTGTTGCAACATGAAAATAATGGTTTCGACAAACGCCCCAAGGTAGCCTGGTATAACCAGGCACATAATCAAAACTGGCGTATAGCCTACTATGACGCCCGTCGCCCATGCCCCAAAGCCCCTCCAGATATGACTTTTTTCAGATGTCCGGATCATGAGCCAGATAAAGGCGAGCAAGCTGGCCGCCACGCCATAAACCCCATGATTTCGGCCGAATACTGCGGCCAGGCCTACTAGGGCGCCGAGTAAGAAATACCGTACTGCTACAGGGTTGATCAGTAAATAAGTAATCCCTGCGACGATCATCATTGAAATCGAGATATCAAAAATCTTATGGCGTGGGTACATCCATGTCATAAGAGTGATGGCGGCAATGCACAGGTAAAGGACATTTTTTGCGGTGGTTTGTCGCAGTCCGACAGAAATGGTCCATAAGCCTGCATACATGCCAAATGTTTGAAAGGCTGCTACTGCTATGCGTAAAGGAATGATTCCATCGTCACCACAAAGCAAAAAAAATCCCGCTGACCAGTAGTACCGTCCAGGATCATATGCCATGAAGTCCCTGATCGGAATATCGCCTGCGAGTAATTGTCTGGCGCCGTACCAGAGGTATCCTTCGTCCCACAGATTGAAACCGTCATGGCCTTGCCAGAGGAAATTCCCCACAACGAAAATGGCCGCTATGGCCAAGAGTAGGAGGCCATTCGCTCCTTGTTTGTGCGCTGCATGATTCATGGTTTATTCCGCGTTGTATCAAACTGACGTGCACTATGCCTTTTATAGGCGGGACCTGCCAGCCGGTTATCTCGCCGTCTTTTATACGACGGGCTGATGCCGTCTTGCCTGTGAAACCATCGTAAGCGCTTCACAAACCCTAGATTTTAAACCGATACTTGATCGCCGAGCTGTGCTCCGAATTCTTTCAGGAGCCGCTTGGCGACGATACGGCCCTACACCGAAGTCGAGCGTCTATTCTACCCCAAGCTCGTCGACTTCCGAAAATCTGCAGCTGGCGTTTCTCAGCGAAGCGGAAGCATTGCTGAATCCTTCAGTTCAGGACCCGACGTGAATATGAGCATTTGGATGTGACCGTTCGAGCTGCGAATTATTCAAACTCGGCATCGGCGATAGGGCCGCCGGCCCACAATGCTCATATGGCCAGTGTTAGTAATTTGATAAGGTTGGTGGGGCGAGGTTGATGATGTATCAGAATTTATTTTTAGCGTGCTTTGAAAACCTATGAGTATATAGGTGGCCAATGCTGAGCCGTTATGTGGGATGTGCGGGCATAGTGCAGCGTTCCGAGAATCTTTTTTTGATAGGTGCGGGGGCTGGGATAGGAACGGTTAATCCGGAGGAGGCGAAAAGAATGAATCGGCGCAGTAAGGTAAGCGCAGTTGATATAGAGCGTGGTGGAAGGCCTGAAGGTGTCGCTTGCGTGTCGGAGTTATCCCGCAGCGTTCGCGTCGCAGTTAAGCCATGTTAAGGAGCGTTTTTAAGCTCGGCATGCTGTCTTAAAAGGATGACGGAGACACGGGTAACGACCTCTATCTTAACAATCGGCGGCGGCGACGTGATCCTTGACCGCCGTGTGAAAGGGCGCCGGGAGCACTCCGATCAGAGCCGATACCTAGGAGTGTGGCGTTTCGGTCACGATCTGTTCACCCCCAAAAACGCTGCTTCCTTGCAGATGAAACATGTATGATAGAGTCCGCCAATTTTCACATTCGAGAGAAGGAATTCACAGATGACTAACCTTGTACAGTCAGATTTGACTGCGCAGAAGATCAGAATAGAGTTGTTCTGCAAACGTATTCTCATCGGGTTTTTGATCGGGTTGCCTGTGTTGTCGGGTGTTTTTAATCTCGTTTCGTGGCTAAGGTTCGGTATAGACCTTCCTTATCTCGATGATATTAGACCATATTATCATGAGAATGCTGGATCGCTTAAACTAAGCGATCTTTTCACATCCTCGAATGATACGTTTTACCCGCTCGGCATGGCTCTGGATTCGTTAGCTTTTAGGTGGTTAAGTGGTAATAGCGTTGCATATCAGGCGATAAGTATGACAGTGGTAGTTACTGGCATATTGTTTGCTCAGTGGAAGCTGCTTCAGTACTGTCTGGAAGATCGACTGCTGTCAGCTGCGGCGTTTTCGAGTCTGCTGTTTATGCTCCAGCCGGATTCATATTGGGGCCTACAGAATATGGCTTATCATCAAGCTTTGCCGCTGTTGTTGATATTGTTAGCTTCGGTTGTCTCAGTTAGTAAATTTAATATCAAGATCAAGTGCCTTTCTGTGTTTTTTCTGGCTCTTGCTTCCGGTCTGGTTTACATAAGTGGTGCATTCGCTTTTTTAGCTTTCGCTTTAGCGATGCTTTTTAAAGAGTTAATCTCAAAAAAGCGATCGCTTAATATGATCTATTTGTCGACATCAATGATGATTCCCTCATTATTAACGAGTATTTTGCAAGGTTGGGTGATTGTCGGTATCCAGCACGGCGTCCATATGGCTGATACAAAAATGGCCTACCCATGGGAGGTGGATTTTTGGATATTTATTATAGGCAAGGTCGCCAGGTCCCTGTATTTGCCGCTTACATTTCCGTTAGTTTCATTGGTTGTCGCTATTTGCGCGCTTGTGTTGATGGTTATGATTTACATTTTATCAATCATAACTGCTGAAAAAAACGAAAATCCAAGCATGTTTTCACGTGTCTCATCTACGGCTTTTCCGATATTTTCTGCCATTTTTGTTTACCTAGGATTGGTGGCCGCTGGTCGCGCCAATCTATACCCGCCCAGTATTAACTCCGGGTTGGAGCTTTTTATATTCGATTTTGCAAGGTTTCATTTTTTCTGGGTGTGTGTGGCCTGGCCATGGGTGATTGCATTTATCTTTGCTGTTTTGACACGCGTTAATAAGGTGTTCTCTGTTTCGCTTGTCGTTTTCTTGTTCGGCGGTGGAGTCGCGATTGTCAGTGGCACTGATATCATGGCCCATGATGAGTATTACAAGCAGACTCATGATATTAGGATTGATAACCTAAATTGTTTAACTCAGGGTAGTCAGCTCAATGCGTCATTTCAATGTCCAAATTTACATCCGGGGATTGATATGAATTCGATATTGAACTATGCGCGATATATGGAGGCCTCGTTCGTAGGTCTCATCCCATCCTCGCCTGCTGGATCTGGAATTAGTACAGCCTCCTATGATATCGCCACAAGCGGATTCAGCGCGGCAAACCTCACAACCCTTGGAGGGAGCAATCGTATGACAACTGGGCTTGATCCTATGATTTTCCTAAATCAAGATAAGCTGACCGGTCTTTCAAGTTGTCGGCTTCTCCAGGTTAAAGTGTCAATGGTCGTGGAGCGGCCAGATCTGGCGCAGCTTTTCTATATTCCTTCCGGCGAAACCGTATCGGAGCGAAATTCTCTCGTTAAACCTGTCACTGTCGGTGTAAATGAACTAATATTTACTGTTAAGAGTGATAAAGGGTTTTCAAATTATCTAAGATTTGACCCGGTTACTGCGAGTCAGGATATTTCCTTAAACAACCTTGAAGTTAGATGTTTGTACTCTGGCAAATCTGCTTGAGTGCGAAGTGCGATAGTCTGAGCGTGGAACAGTGTCGTGATGCTGTTCCCGTCCTTAAATAATTTGCGGTCACTGCGTCAAATCGTGCCTGGCGACTGATCCTTTTTATTTAGACCCAGCCTGACACTACCCTACTGATAGGCGTATTTAACTATAGTTGGCGTTAAGCGAAAAGGGGGGCCAGCTCTTTAGGAGGCAAGTGTTCTCAGAGCTGGGTATCGGCGGTCTAATCTAACCTTCTGCGGTAAACGGAGCCTCACCGGCTGCATTGGGCGTTAGCGCGTTCAACGTGGTTCCGGTTTCTCATTCGCGAAAGCGAGCTTTGAAAGGATAAAGGTAACAGGCAATGTGATTGCAATGGCGATCAAGGGCGCCACTCTTGCGTCAAAATGCAACTGCTCAACCCACCACCAAAGTATGGCAAGACTCAATAGATATTGGACGAGGTAAATGAGAGGGAGCAGCAGGATGGAGCGGATTCCCCTATGGCTTTTGAAAACGAAAAAACGATTCAACACGTAAGCGAGCAGAATCCCGCTTATGTAAGAAATGGTGTAGCTCTCCCTATAGGGTAAATACAGCAAAAGTAAAAGGTACAGCCCGTAGGTCAGGGCGGTGTTCACACCGCCTGACATCAGGAATCGGGCAAAGCCTTTGTTCAATAGTTTCGAGACCGCCTGATTCACCTCAGCGCTACCCTAGGTCGTTAATCAGAGATTTGAATTCGTCATAATTGCGTATGTAATCCGCCGGGTCGTAATAGTGCGAAGCAAATACCAATAGTACTGCGTCCGGAGAATAACGATATTGTATGCCCCACGTCATAGGGGGAAGATGAATGCCTTGGTTGGGCTTATCAAGAACGAATTCTTGGCGATTGACACCGTCATCGGCCACGACATGAACGGAGCCTTTTACCGCAACGAGAAACTGGTGGCAAACCCGGTGAGCATGTTCTCCCCGTGTCTCTGCCGTGGGAACGTCGTATACCAGAAAGTATCTTTCAGACTTGAACGGGATTGATTTTTCGAACTCACCTGCGGACAGGCTGCCTCGGATATCGGTGACTTCATTCAACCTATGGAGGGTGACGTTACGTACTGAGGTCGGTGTCACACCAGGTGCTGAGGAATCAGCGGCTACCTCATTGTTCGCACTTACAGGCTTGGCGTTTACATAGCCAATGATCTTTGCAGGGTTACCTACCACGATTGCGTTGGGAGGCACCGACCTTGTAACTACTGCACCAGCGCCCACCATAGCGTTGATGCCGATGGTGATACCAGGCAGGATGGTGCAATTGGCCCCCAGAGAAGCTCCCTTCCTGATGATGGTACGGGCGAACGTCTGTGGGTACACCTTACTGCGCGGGAACAGGTCGTTAGTAAAAGTCGCGTTCGGACCGATGAATACATCGTCCTCGATCGTTATGCCGTCCCAGACCTGAACTCCGCATTTCAGCGTTACTCGGTTACCAATGATTACATCGTTTTCGATGAATACGTTGTCGCACACATTACATTCACTACCCAGTTCTGCACCCGGCAGAATGTGTGCGAACGCCCACACCCGTGAGTCCTTCCCGATCTTCTCGGACTCACACAAAGCGTGACTATGAACAAAAAAATCCTTAGCGCTGCTCATTGCTATCTCCAAATCCTTCGACACGCATTGGAATGGCCAAAGGTCGATTCTTTGTGTTTTCGTAGGTGCGCCAGGCGTAGGATCCGACGATTCCCAGCCCCAGCAGATTTAGGCACCCAAGTAGGGTTATGGTGAGCATGATCATGGCGTAACCCGGCACATCGATCATGCCTTCCAGTTTCGCTATCAGCGTTATCACTCCGAAAAGCGCCGCCAGGGCAGAACCGAAAGCGCCGACCCTGGTCAGCAGCCTGATCGGCATGTCCGTAAACGAAAACACGCTGTCCATGAGGTAATTGACCTTCTTGCGGAAGGTCCATGCAGACGTTCCGTGCACCCTTTCCTGACGGGTATAGGTTACAACTTCTCGGCGATAACCCATCCAGAAAATCTGTGCAATCAAGGAGCTGTGTCGCTCTTCAAGCGTCAGAAGTGTATCTCGGAAGGCCTTGTTGCAAGCGAACATATCCACGCCGCCGGGTGGCAGCTCTGGTATGACATATCGCCGGTAAAATCCCCAGAATATTCGGGACGCGGTGCGTGTCGTCCAAGGGTCTTGGCGAGCTTCACGCACACCCACGACCACGTCGATATCCCCGCCCTTCAATACCTGATTCATCCTCAGGACCAGCTCGGGCGGTTCCTGCAGATCTGCAGCCATTACCGCATAACGGTCGCCGCTCCCGTGCTGAAGACCGGTTCGAATCGCCATGAACGACCCAAAGTTCCTGGAGAGCAGAATCAATTTCGATATGAATGGCTGGTTAGGCAACTGCTCACGGAGAATCTCGTAACAGCGGTCAGGACTGCCGTCCACAACGAACACGACCTCCAGCTCATGCTTAAGCTGCACGTCCAGGGCGGTGACTGCTTTGAGCAAATCCGGAAGGTTGCTCTCGTTGCGATAGACCGGGATGACCAACGTCAGCAAGACTATATCTCCTTGGAAAAATACGCTGCCACAGCCTTGATAACGCGGTCGACCTCTTCATCGCTCAAGCCTGGGAAGCACGGTAAAGAAATCACGGTTTCGCAAGCGCGCTCGGTGACATCAAGGCTGACAAGCGCGGTATGCGCGTAAGCCGGCTGTCGGTGGTCGGCGATCGGATAGTGAATATCAGTGCTGATCGATTCGGCTTTCATCGCCGCGCTGAACGCCGCGCGGTCGTCCACGCGTACCACGTACAGGTGCGCAACATAATCGTCACCCACGGAAGATGGAAGGGTCAGGCCGAGGCCCGCAAAAGCTGCATTGTAACGCTTTGCGATTGAGCGACGCTGCTCATTCCAGGTATCAAGCAGAGGCAGTTTGATACGCAAGATCGCGGCCTGCATTTCGTCGAGACGGCTGTTGCGTCCGCCGGGTACGGCCACGCGATACTTCTGGTCCCAGCCATACTGGCGAAGCTGGCGAATGCGGGCGGCCAGTGCGGTGTCCGTGGTGACCACTGCACCGCCATCACCCAGTGCGCCCAGGTTCTTGGTGGGATAGAAGCTGAAGCACGCTACCGTGCCGAAGCTGCCTGCCTGTTTGCCATTGCGTCGAGCGCCATGGGACTGAGCGCAGTCTTCCAGCACCGGGATACCGGCGGCTTCGGCTACACGTACGATTTCCTCAATGTTTGCCAGTTGACCATACAGGTGTGTAGCAATGATGGCGGCTGGCTTGCTCTCGGCGATCACCGCCGCTAACGAAATCGGGCACAATGTGAGCGTGACTGGGTCGACGTCCGCATAGACCGGTTGCGCGCCCACAGCATGAATAGCGGTGCTGCCATAAAATCCGGCGTTTGCGACAGCAACTACGCGATCGTTGGAGGTGACGCCAAGGCCTTTTAGCGCCAGCTCAAGTGCATCGGAACCGTTCGCCACGCTGATGCAGTGCGGCACGCCTACATAGGCGGCGAACTCTTCCTCAAAAAGGCTGACTTCCTGGCCTAGAACATACCAGTGGCTGTTCAGAACAGCTTGAAGAGGTTTTGTAAAATCCAGTCCAGCGTTAGCTTTGACGGCAGAAAATAGAGGGATGTTTTCCATTAGGCTTTCCATAATCAATGAGACAAGCGCGTGATGGCGTCGCATGCATAAGGCATGGCGAACACTTCAAAAGTCGAGCTAACGGTATATAGCTGCAAGCTACAATCTTCGGGTGATGACCTCGAGTCAATATTGCCCTCATAACCACTACGAAGCGCAGCTTTGTTATTTAGGGCCTTGGCTACGTCAGGCCGGTCGCCGTGTACGTCTATAGCGCCTACAATTTTCCCAGCCTCAACGGCTATCACATACCGGGCTGTAGCTTCTCCGTTGGGCACAACACTCCACCCTCTGAAATGCCAGCCGCCTTCACTTCTCGAGATTTCGTCGACATGTCCAGTGGCATTTTGAGGCGCCACCGGGATCTTGAGCGAAAATTCACCGTTAGCCAGTGACAGGCGTTCGGCCAAAGCGTGGAGCGTCATCCCGGAATTGTCTGTGGATTTGCTGGCGTCAACCGCACGAATTGCTTCCGCAGCCGGCATGCCGAGGGCGGAATTGCTGATGTTGACCGGGCTGAGGGTATTTGTCGTCCACGACAAGATGTTAGTCCAGGCCATCCATCCAGCAAGCAGTATCAGACACTTCAAACGACGGCGGTCAAATTTTTCGCGTCTGAGGGCTGACGCGTTAGTATCGGGCTGTGAATGATAAGTTGCTGAAAAGGCGATCAAGATCGCCATAAACGGTATCGTGACGAATAGGTACCTTCCCTGCGGTTGCGGTAGCGAATTTTGGGAGGCTAGCAAGCTCAAGATGATAATTGATGGGAATAAACCAACAATCATTAAAAGAGGCAATACCCTTCGCGCCAGTACGCTAGGTGCGTTCGAGCTTGAGTAACTTTTCCAAGTCTGCAGTGCGGCGCAAACTACAATAGTTGCAAAGATCAGAGCTGCAATCACGTAGTAAAACTGCGGAATGAATATATTCATCCAGCCCGTAACCGAAAAGTAGCTCATCAAAGTGATTAAAAACCAAGGCTTGATGTTTCTCATTTCGAGCAGGTTGTCTTCACACCCTAGATAGCACGTTCCATATCCGGCTGCGGGATTTTCGCGATGCATGGCAACAAAAGCTATTTGCCCAGAGACGCCCGAGATCTCCCCAAATTTCAGGTAGGTGAACAAAAGCAGCGGGCCAGCCAGGATCGCCGCCGTTACTAAAATTGTTCCAATATGCTCCGTAGCTTTTCTTTTCTCTACATATTTATCGGCAGCTATCATGACCGCCACAAATACCAATGCCGGCAAAAAATACAGCTTTGCCAGGAGCGTCAGTCCTAACGCAGCGCCCAAGCACAGCGCGGTGTATTTTTTGGGGGACTTCAAAAAGCCAAGCAGCGCGCTGATCAGCAATGCGACGCTCATGAGTCCGAAGGCATCGCTATTGAAGTACGAAAATACAAACGACACCTGCGGAATCAAGCAGACTGAAATGGCTGTAAGCGCCGCCGCTTTGCTGGACATTCCTGCTCTGTGGGCAATCCGAAACATGGCGCAGATGAATACCGCGCCTAGCAGCCAATTGAATGATCGAGCAGCTAGATAAGCCAGCTCACTCGGCAGCGCCCAACTCAAGCCATAGGTAGTCGCCAGTGCCCCTAGCACGTGTGGGAACGGCAGCCCGTGATACCAAAAGTCCCCAGGCTGCCAAGTATGCCCAGAAATGGCGCCCGTAAGTGGCTGACTAGGTTCCAATGCGCTGGGCAATGAATGGAATTGCTTCAAGTACTCCAGCAAAAAGAAATGCGTAGATTCATCGGGCGCCCCATTGAACGCTATCCCTGCCGACCAGATCGACAACACTAGAAAGTACGCGACAGCGAGTACTCGCTGATATTGAGCGCATGACCACCCTCCATACGGGGTGGTGAGATTGGTGTTAGGCACAAGTAATCCCTGAGACGGCAGTGACTTCCAAAATGCTGCGGATCAAACTGTCTCCAGACATATTCATTTTTTGACCCTCGGCGGCCAAGCCAGTCCAAAGTCCTCATGGTCCAGAGTCAAGTTGGGATTATAGGTATAGTCCACCTGAATATTGGGCCAGCGAGACTTGATGTACTGTATTTCCTGCGAGAACCTCTCCTGCTTCTGCGGCGTGTCTTCGAGACCGCGAGTTGCAGACTCGTGATGGTACAGCTCGGCATACGGCGTCCAGATGTTCAGGTAGCCGGCCTCTTGTACTCTGAGGCAGAAATCAACGTCGTTGAAAGCGATTTTCAGGTTCTCTTCGTTAAGGCCATTGACCTCGTCGAAGATTGACTTCCTGATGATCAGGCACGCCGCTGTTACTGCGGAAAACTCCTGAATCAGCTCTGCCCTGCAGAAATAGCCGTGAGCCCCTTTCGGCAAGTACTTGTGCGAATGCCCTGCTACGCCACCCACGCCTACGACAACCCCACCGTGCTGCAAGCGGTCGTCGGGATACCAGAGCCGCGCGCCTACTGCACCGACTTTCGGCTGGAGCGCAATCGAGACCATCTCGCTCAGCCATTCCGGAGTGATCACTTCGATGTCGTTGTTGATCAGGCCAATCAATTCACCGTTGGCAATCTTGACGGCGCCGTTATTAAGCGCTGAATAATTGAACGGTCCATCATCGCGAAGCACGCGGATGTTATCTTCCTGATCCAGCTGGGCAAAGTATTCGAGTGACTCAGGCTCATCGGACCCGTTATCGATAAGAATGATTTCGTAGTGAGGATACGTGGTCAGTCGTTTGATGCTGTCGATGCACTGCTTGACCAGCGCATGAGCATTGCGTGTCGGGATGATCAGGCTAACCAGCGGCAGGGCGTCTGGCAGTTTGTAATGCACCCGATACATGCCGGTAGGCAGCAGCTCGGCGGAGCCGATTTTGCCCTTCCGGTCAAGATGGTCATCCAGCGCTTTCACGCCAGCCAGTGCGGCATAGGGTTTCTCGTCGCCAGCCATGGCGGTGCTGCCGGCATGTATACGCCAGTGGTACAGCACTCGCGGGATATGGACGATCTGATTACGCTCTAGCTTGTCCACGCATCGCAGCGCAAGATCGTAATCCTGAGCGCCTTCATAGCCAACTCTGAATTGGCCTACCTGGTTCACGAGATCTCGGCGATAGGCCGCTAAGTGGCAGATCATATTCTGGGAGCGAAACAGAAACTCGTTCCAGTCCGATTTGAAATAGGGCGCACTTCGAACACCGTTGGTGTCTATCTTGTCTTCATCGGAATAGACCAGGCCAGCGTCTGGGTTCTCGCGAATCGTACGCGCAATCCAGTACAGAGCATGTCGCGGCAACAGATCGTCGTTGTCCATAAGGGCAACGAATTGTCCCTTGGCTACGGCCAGCGCAGAATTGCTGGCTTGGGAAATATGGCCATTGCTGTTCCGGAACACGACCTTGATGCGCTTGTCTTGCGTGCTGATCGACTTCAAATACTCGATTACAGCAGGATTGGTCGAGGCATCATCTGCCAGGCACAATTCCCACTGTGTATAGATCTGCGCCCGCACGCTGTCTACCGCTTCACGCAACAGGTCCAGTGGTGGGTTATAGACCGGCATGATGATAGAGATTACCGGGTATTCAACCCACCGGTTCATATGCTCGGTAATCCGATTGATCTCCGCCTCGTCCAGGGTGTCGTAATACTCGACCCAGCGGGAATAGTCATGGCGATCAGGTATCTCACGGGTCTCCTGACCAACGAAAACGTGCTGCGCGTCCCCCTTGATCCACCGCGCCTGCGCCAGAACTCCTGACAGTCCACGCAACCGCCAGACCTGATACGCCTTGCGTGCTGTGCTCGACAGTCCGCCGCCGCGTCGGATGATCAACGGCAGCAATGCCGCCGCCCGTTTTGCGCGGAAGTACGTCCTTGTGATTTTTCGCAGCGGAGCGGTAACTTTCCAGCTGTAGGACGATTGCATGGAGATGATGTGCATGTTCAGGTTGTGAACGTGGGTGTCTCGTTCAATCAAGGTGCGGCGATGACTTTCCTGGGCCAGGGAACTGGCTGCTTCAAGTTCTGCCAGTGCCATATGATGGCTCTGTTGCGCAGCTTGGCTGGCCGCCTTGAGTTCCGCGAGGGCAAGCTTGTGACTTTCCTGGGCCGCCGCGCTGGCAGACTCCAGTTCCGCGAGGGCCACGCGGTGGCTCTCCTGAATCACGAGGGTTGCTGCTTCAAGCTCTTCCAACGCCATGCGACGACTTTCCTGAGCGGCCTCATTTGCTCTTTCTATTGCTTCCAGAGCTGAGCGATCCTTGAGATTCAAGTCCGATATAGACTCAAGCGCGTGCTTGAGCTCCTCTTCCTGTTGATGGAGTCTGTCGGCCATTTCCTTTTCCGTATAAAGAGTAAACGCGACCTGTATTTTGAACGACTTCCTGGCGATTAGCGAATTGATATCATCCGGCAAAATCACATACGGATCGTCATCAAGAGCCATATACATTGTCGTGTCGTACGCAGGATCCCGCAGTGCTGTAGCCTTGGCAGTCTGGAGCGCAGGATCCGATCCGTCCTTCCATTGCCATACAACTGAATTCCCTACATAGACTTTTATGGCGTCGATCGAAAAGGTCTGACGTGTGTTTATCGGGTCGAAGCGCAGCGCCCCGCACCGGGAGGTTGCAGGAACCGTGAACACCAGTGTTTGCGGCCCGTCATGAACAAACCGGTTTTCAGTCCGTTCTTCCGAAAAACTACCCTGTGAGTTTCCGATGTACAGGGTCGCGGTTTTGGGCCTGTCATTGTGCAATGAACCCAGTTTCTGAATCGTCGCTTCTGGAGACCAGTTCAAAAAGCTGACGGCCTCGCGGCCGGTCACCTTCACCTGAAACATGGCTTCCAGTACTGCGAAGCGATTGAGCTCTTCGTCGATGACATCGAGATCAACGCTCGCCAAAAGCTGAGTGATGAAGTCCTGCTTATTCAGTACCGTGGCGGTGGGGTAGAACGGGGTCGCTGAGGCGATCAGCAGCAAGAGCCCACGCATCAGTAGATGCCCAAGCTCAACGCCTTCCTTCATCTCCCATTCGATGTCTATGAGATGGGGCTTGCCATCGCCGTCGATGATGATGTTCTGAGCAACAGCATCAAGGTAGTGGCCGGGCAGCAGGAGACCGACCCGATCCAGTGGCGCGGTAAATCCTTCTGCTGCAAGGAGGTGTGCCAGGGCATCTACATACAGCCTCATGAATGGCTTGAAGGTATCTACCGTCCAGTCCTGAGTGGCTGAAGCTTCCAGGAACTTTTGGCTTAAGAGCGTACCTTGGCTGTAGCCATGAGAGGCAGGAAGGATGAAGTTAAACTGGTCATCTTCCTTGGCTATGGGCGCGTTACTGGCAAGACGATGGTAGTGAACCTCGATTCCTTGCGGCGTCTCAACGAATACAGATGCCTTGCAATAGGGCGCACTGCGATTGGTGCTGTAGTGATACCCCAGGATGGATTCCGGAACAGGATTTTCCTGCTGGCATGAAGCGACCACCAGAAAAGAATTAGCCAGGTCCATGCCCAATTGGTTATCAATGACTACCGGCCATGCCTTTTCCAGATTGAACGTCGTATTGGTTGGAAGCTGGGGGTCTTTACGAGTGTTCTGGCAAGCCAGCGCTGCTGCATTGAAACCTTTGGATCGGAAGCCGTTCTCGGTAATGATGGAATTGGGGATCTTGTAGTCCGGATAGGGGGACAAAAAGCTGGAGGTCGCGAAGCCTGCCCGGGCAATAAGTTGCTCTAGTTCTCTGCGGCCGAAGGTCTTTGGCTGATGGTCGCCGTATCTTCCTTCGATGCCGTACATTGCTATTCCGACGTGATCTTCGGGCGCTCCGGCGAAGTACTTGAGGCCCAGCTGGTTTTCGATCGCAATAAATAGACGGCCGTCGGGTTTCAGCAGGTTGCGAACCTGCGTCAGCATCGCGTGCGCAGGATCGGTATCGCTACTGAACATGCTGGCGTATTCCAGCACGCCGATCAGGGTCACTACATCGAATTTTTGGTCGATGTCAAAGTCGCCGAATTTCTCCGCCAACACCGTGACATTGTCCAGATCGCGGGTCCGGCTGGATGCGATAGCCGCTCTGCGCGGGCTTCCTTCCAGTGCAAGTACTTGAGCTCCGGCCTCGCCGAGGTATCGACTGATTGCGCCACATCCTGCGCCGATCTCAAGCACGGATTGTCCTTTCAACAGGTGCTCGAACGGACGGAAGATATTCCCCCGACTGGAGCTCAAGTGGTAGAGCTTGGGCCAATCAGTACAGTTGAGCGCAAGCTCATTTGAAAATACGGAAACGTCAGAGACTTTGCGCACGATCTCTGCCAGCTCATTTTCAGCGCTGTCGCCGTCGCTGTAGGCGATGCCCTGGTAGTCTGATCGCACCCATACTGCCGTGTCTGAATCGAGGGTATAGCCATATTTATCAAGTTCAAACATCAACAGTTACCGGTTCAATATCTATGGACGCATCGAGATCGATCAGACCGAGAAGCTTTGGCGTAGGCTCGACAACGAAATGTATCGAATCGTATCTCCTGTCGTGGGGCACGATTTCCTCCCCCTGTCGGGACGCAATCCCTACCGAAATGAAGTAATCGCCGGACGCCAGTGAGCTCTTGAATGTCAGGCAAGCTTTCGCCTGGGAGCCTGGATGACCGAGCAAACTCATCGCTTCGCAGTTGAGCATGTAGGAGTTGGTACCGTAGACGGTGACCCCTTCCTTTGTTTTGATCGTAAAACCCACGATCGGATTGATGACCGTGCGGTTGAATCGGAGTGCCACCAGAAGCGTAAAGTGTTCACCGGACTCGATACTTGGTGGGTACTCTCGGCCTGGCACGCTCAGATGGAAATCGAGCAGGGTCGCGGCGCCATCACCCCAGCGATACTCGTGTGGATTGTATCCGGCGCGGGTGGCGTACACGTCCGAGTCGAACCGCAGTGATATCTGGTTTGACGGTGCAAGTGGTGTATCCACCCGCTCGGCTTCGGCAAGGTCCAGCGCCTTCACCGCAGCAACACTTTTCTCACGCCCAAACAGAATGTCGGTGTAACGATTGATCACTGGCCGCGATTCGCCAATCATCTCGATCCTGCTTTTCTCCAGCAGAATGGCCCGTGAGCAGTGGGTCACCACTTGCTCACTGGAATGTGTAACCAGAAGAATGCTGGTGCCGTTCTCCTTCAACTGCCGCAAGCGCTCGAAGCATTTGGCCTGGAAGCGAGCGTCACCGACTGAAAGAGCCTCGTCTACGACCAGAATCTCCGGATCGACCTGCGCTTGCACTGCAAAAGCCAACCGTACTGCCATGCCGCTGGAATAGGCCTTCACAGGCTGGTCAAGAAACTCCCCAATGTCGGCAAAACCAGCGATTGCATCGAATCGCTGATCCACTTCGTCATGGGTCAAGCCCAGCACCGCAGCGTTCAGATATACGTTCTCACGGCCTGTAAACTCAGGATTGAAACCTGAGCCCAGTTCCAGCAGAGCAGCCACACGTCCTCTGGTTTCGATCTCGCCAATCGTAGGATTCAGAGTTCCGCATATGATCTGAAGCAGTGTCGACTTACCGGAGCCGTTACGGCCGACAATACCAACGGTTTCGCCTTTGCCGACTTCAAAATTGATATCGCGCAGTGCCCAGAACTCTTTACCGTAGGTCGTCGGTTCCTGCCCGGACCAGCGCTGAAGCCGCGGGACGATTGCCTGTTTCAGGCGGTCGCGAGGCTTGTCATAGGTGTAGAAGCACTTGGATACGTTCTTTACGCTGATTACAGCTTGATCAGATGACATCAGCGAATCCTTTGCGTGTCTTTTGGAAAAACCAGAAGCCCAGCACGGCTATTCCCGAGCCGATCAGCATGGCGATACCAAAATCTGTCCAGTCGGGAACGCTGCCAAATAACAACACGTTGCGACTTTCCTCAATGATGTAGGTCAGCGGGTTCAACTGCAGCCAAGGGCGGTATGCCTCGGGGAGCGCCGCCATTGGATAAAGAACCGGGGACAGAAATAGCAGGACGGTGGTCAACACTGTTATTACTTGTCCTACATCACGCAGGTAAACGCCCAGCGACGCAAGGAGCCAGCTGAATCCCAGTGTGCCCAGCATCAAAGGCAAGAGAATCAGTGGAAACAGCAGAGCAGTCCAATACAAGGTATTAAGGATCACCAGTTGAGCGATTAACAGGACTACAAGACTTACACAACTGTGGAACAGGGCTGAACCTAGTGTAATAACCGGAAGAATCTCCAGAGGAAATACCACCTTCTTTACGTAGTTGCTATTGGCCATTACTAGCGAAGGTGCGCGGTTAGCGCACTCGGCAAATAGACCGTGCACGATCATTCCTACGAACAGCAATATGGCGAATCCGCCTTTGCCCACATCAACGCCTACCCATCTGGCGCTGAAGATCTCCGAGAAAACGAAGGTATAGACAGCGAGCATCAGGACCGGGTTGAAGAATGACCAGGTTAGACCCATGATCGATCCGCGGTAACGCCCAGTGACTTCGCGTTCCGTCATTTGCATGATCAGTGAGCGATTTGCCCATAAGCTCGTAACCAGCTTTACAGGCCCGGCTGACGGGTTCGAATGAGGATTCACTACGCAAATACCTCTGCGCTCTCAAAGCTGGCAGCTTTCTGATCTTTGGCAGACAAGGCAGGCTGTTCGCTGAAAGGCCAGTCGATTCCGACCGTTGCATCATTCCAGGCAAGGCTTCGTTCGTGCTCGGGTGCCCAATAGTCAGTGGTCTTATAGAGAAACTCAGCACTCTCTGACAACACGATGAAACCATGGGCGAAACCTTCAGGGATCCAGAGCTGCTTCTTGTTCTCTGCGCTGAGGTTCACGCCTACCCATTTGCCAAAGGTCGGTGAACTTTTGCGCAGATCGACCGCAACGTCGAAGACTTCTCCCTGGGTAACCCGCACAAGTTTGCCCTGCGGTTGCTGGATCTGGTAATGCATGCCACGCAACACACCTTTGACCGAGCGCGAATGGTTGTCTTGAACGAAGTGCACCGGCCGGCCTACAGCCTCTTCAAATACTCGCTGACTGAAGCTTTCAAAGAAAAACCCACGATCATCACCGAACACTTTGGGTTCGAAAACTATGACTTCTGGGATTGCGAGACGTGTGGCATTCATACTTACTTATCTCCGAAATTCTGATCCGGACGGCCTGAGATGGCCTGGATCCGGAAGGCTAATACAGGGTTAGCCCGGGTCTCGTAATCTACTGGCGCTTGCAAAAGCCGCCCGGGGCACGCGATCGCTTCTTACCCAACTCAGTCGCTGTCTCAGTGACTGGCGCGCGCCTGCATGAGTAGGCTGGCTCCCCCGTCTCTGGCTGACTCGGGTAGTCAAAGGCGTTTGCCAAAACCCGTATGCAAAAAACCGTATGCAGGATCGAATCGCATCACGGATGTACGAGTTCCATCTCTGACAGCGGGCCGGCTCGTTTGGCTCGGGACGCCAAAAAAATGAAGGCCGCACATTAACATAAGCCGTCTCCAAGGAACATTCGGCCCCTCAAGTGCAGCGCTAATATCTGTCGCGCCGAGCTTGCTCAACGCGTGCCGGACACCCTCCTTTGAGCTCTGGAATTTCGGGGTAGCAGGTCTTACCTGGCGGTGCTTATGCTGGCCGCGATACACGCGACTACAAACAGCAGCTTGTCCCGTCCTCGCCTTCGACAATGCCTGGCCCTGAGGGCCAACCTGAGGAACTGCAAGCGTGAAGCGCGCGGCGTCTCTGCTGAAAGCAGCGGGTTGTGTCCGGTCAACCGATCAATCAGCAGAACCTGCGCAGGCCACCAACCGTTCGTTATGGTCTTGAGTCGTGCGAGGAAGGAGCCGATGCCGGTATTGGCACCTACCTGATTCTTTTCGTGTTGTCGATACTGCATGCCGGGCTCCGGGTCGATGAACCAGCGAAACCCCTGGGATCGTGCAAAAGCATAACAATACCAGTCGTGGAGGCCGACCTCCTGCGCCAGGTCCCAGTGTCCGACGAGCGACGACTTGAACGCGTCCGCCAGGCGGCGGTTTAGCACGTAGGTACAGCCTGGGCCTGCAGCTTCGAAGAGATAGTCCCAGCGAACTTGAGGCTGCGCCTTGTCCAGCAGTAATCTTCGACCATCAGGCCAAAACGCAATGACGTTGCTGGAATAGGCTTCGAACTGCTCGGAATTCAATCTGGCGATGGCGCGCTTCAGTTTGCCCGGATGCCAGATGTCGTCCTGGTCTGAAAAGGCGACGTAGTCAAAGGGTGAGAAGTCGACATCCCGAACCAACCGGAAGAAATTACGCGCCGCGCCACCGAAATGCCCCGCAGGCGGCAGGAGGATGATGTTGGCATGTCGCTTCGCAATGGATGTACACCACGCCTCAGTGCCGTCCGTGGACGGATCGACACTGATAAATACGCTGACACTGACGTTCGTCTGTTTCAGGATCGAGTCAAGCTGCTCCTCGATCCACGACATACCGTTGTAGGCCGCCAGCAGTATGGCTACCTTGGGAAGCTCAGAGCTCATACGGGGGTAGCCTTACGGGTAACGCGCCTTAGAACGAGCCGAGCTTGAGCAGCTTTTGCAGATACTGCCCGTAGCCGGTCTTCTTCAGCTTTTCAGCCTGCTCGCCCAGTTGTTCCGGTGTGATCCAGCCATTGGTGTACGCGATCTCTTCCAGGCAGGCGACTTTCCAGCCCTGGCGTTGTTCGATGGTGTGCACGAAGTGGCTCGCTTCCAGCAGCGACTCGTGGGTGCCGGTATCGAGCCAGGCAAATCCGCGCCCCAGTATTTCCACGTTCAGGCTTTGTTGTTCCAGGTAAACGCGGTTGACGTCTGTGATTTCCAGCTCGCCACGCTCGGAAGGCTTGATGTTTTTGGCGATTTCCACGACCTGGTTATCGTAGAAGTACAGACCGGTGACTGCGTAGCTGGACTTTGGAGCATCGGGTTTCTCTTCGATGCTCAATGCGCGGCCCGTCTCGTCGAACTCAACGACACCGAAGCGCTCAGGGTCTGATACGTGATAACCAAAGACGGTAGCGCCGCTTGTCTGCTGGCTGGCAGAGCGCAGGTTTTCGGAGAAGTGCTGACCGTAGAAAATGTTGTCGCCCAGGATCAGGCAGCAAGGATCGTTGCCGATGAACTCTTCACCAATAATGAAAGCCTGTGCCAGACCGTCCGGACTAGGTTGCTCGGCGTAGGTCAGCTCAATCCCGTACTGGCTGCCATCACCCAACAGCTTGCGGAAGCTTGGCAGATCTTCAGGTGTGGAGATGATCAGGATCTCCCGCATCCCGGCCAACATCAGGACCGAAAGCGGATAGAAAATCATCGGCTTGTCGTAGATCGGCAGCATCTGCTTGGAGACGCCAAGGGTGAGGGGATGCAGACGAGTACCCGAGCCGCCGGCCAGGATGATGCCTTTACGATTGATGGTGGTCATTTATTAAGAACTTCCATGAGCATACGGGTTACACCACTTTGCCAGTCCGGCAAGTGCAGGGAAAAATTGCGGCGCAGCTTCTCTGTGTTCAATCTTGAGTTAAGCGGGCGCTGAGCCGGAGTCGGGTATTCGGTGGTGGGGATAGGATTGATCGTTTCGACCGCCAACGGTTCACCCTGGATGCGAGCAAAGTTGATGGCGAACTCGGCATAGGCATGCCAGGACACTTCACCGGCCGGCGCCAGGTGGTAAATGCCGCACAGCTCCGGGCGAACCAGCGTCTGTTGCAGCGCGGCGGTGGCGATGTCAGCCAACAGGTCTGCACCGGTCGGCGCGCCGATCTGGTCGGCGATGACGTTCAGGGAAGTACGGTCCTTGGCAAGACGCAGCATGGTCTTGGCGAAGTTGTTGCCACGGGCGGCATACACCCAGCTGGTGCGGAAGATCAGGTGCTTGCAGCCTGTCGCTGTGATCAGCTGCTCGCCTTCGAGCTTGGTCGCGCCGTAGTAGTTGCCCGGCGCCACCTTGTCGGTTTCCTTCCAGGCTGTAGTCCCGGTACCGTCGAATACGTAGTCGGTCGAATAGTGGACCAGCAGCGCGTCCAGCTGCAGCGCTTCTTCTGCCAGAACCTGACTGGCCAGTGCGTTGACTGTGCGAGCCAGTTCCCGATCGGTTTCGGCCTTGTCGACGGCGGTGTAGGCCGCCGCATTGACGATGACCTGAGGCTGCACACGACGTATCGTTTCGCGCAGTCCTGTCAGATCAGAGAGGTCGCCCGACAGGTCGCCGTAGGCGGTAGACAATGTGTGGCGATCCAGCGCCACGACCTCACCCAGTACCGAGAGCGAGCGTTGCAGCTCCCAACCCACCTGGCCGTTCTTGCCCAGCAGAAGAATTTTCATCATTTATCGGCGCGCGCTGTGTAGTTCTTGTCGATCCATTGTTGGTAGCTGCCGCTTTTCACGTGCGCTACCCATTCAGGATTGTTCAGGTACCACTCCACGGTTTTGCGGATACCGGATTCGAAGCTTTCTTCAGGCACCCAGCCCAGTTCGCGCTGGATCTTGCTCGCATCGATCGCATAGCGCAGGTCATGGCCCGGACGGTCCTGCACGTAAGTGATCAGGTCAGCATGCGGGCGGAAGGCCGAGTCCGGACGCAATTGATCGAGCAGGGCGCAGACGGTGTGCACCACTTCGATGTTCTGCTTTTCGTTGTGACCGCCGATGTTGTAAGTCTCGCCGATCTCGCCTTCGGTCACGACCTTGTACAGTGCGCGGGCGTGGTCTTCGACATACAGCCAGTCCCGTACCTGATCACCCTTGCCATAGATAGGCAGCGGCTTGCCTTCCAGTGCGTTGAGAATGATCAGTGGAATCAGCTTCTCGGGGAAATGGCACGGTCCGTAGTTGTTCGAGCAGTTGGTCACCAGGGTCGGCAGGCCGTAGGTGCGGCTCCAGGCGCGTACCAGGTGGTCGGAGCTGGCCTTGCTGGCCGAGTAGGGCGAGCTTGGCTGGTAGGGCGTGGTTTCGGTGAACAGGTCTTCCGGACCTTCCAGGTCGCCGTACACTTCATCGGTAGAAATATGGTGGAACCGGAACGCGGCCTTGCGCGTTTCGTCCAGCTGGTTCCAGTAGCCACGGGCGGCTTCGAGCAGTGTGTAGGTACCGATGATGTTGGTCTGGATGAACTCCGACGGGCCGCTGATCGAGCGGTCGACGTGGGACTCGGCGGCCAGATGCATCACGGCATCGGGCTGGTGCTCATTGAAAACCCGGTCGACGGCTTCGCGGTCGCAGATATCTACATGCGCAAAGGCATAGCGCTCGTTCTGATCCACCGATTGAAGCGATTCGAGGTTGCCTGCGTAGGTCAGCTTGTCGACGTTGACGACCGAGTCATTCGTATTGGAAATAATATGGCGAATGACCGCCGAACCGATGAAACCTGCACCACCTGTTACTAAGATCTTCAAAAGAGTAATACCTTGAGTTATGACAAGGCTCTGCCTGGTCCGTTGACACAATGAAAGTCCATAACCGTTCGCTAGCACCCATGCGGGTAGTGACTTACAGAAGTACGTCGACTGGCGGTAGTTTGGGCGACATTTTACATAGAAGATCCGCCGCGCCCCACCAAATAATTGGCGTTTGGTCGACCCATGGCAGACGAGAGTTCGCGGGCCGGCAAGTGCGAGGTTGTTTCAGGTATAGCGACCCAGGGCGAAGAGGGCAGGGAGGCTTCGATCTTTCGGCATCTGGCGGCATAACCGAAGAGCGCTTGCACCGAGATCGATGCGCTGCACTCGCCTCGATCCGCGAGGCTGTGCTTTTGCGTCGAGATGCAAAAGCCCCCGAATCGCATGGCGATGACGGGGGCTTGAGGTCAGTCAGTGTCCGCTCGTATCACGGACGGCCGTCAGACGTTGAAACGGAAGTGCAGCACGTCACCGTCCTTGACGATGTAGTCCTTGCCTTCAAGGCGCCATTTACCGGCTTCTTTTGCGCCGGCTTCACCTTTGTACTGGATGAAATCGTCGTAGGCGACGCACTCGGCGCGGATGAAGCCTTTTTCGAAGTCGGTGTGGATCACGCCGGCGGCCTGTGGTGCGGTAGCTCCCACGCGGACGGTCCAGGCGCGGACCTCTTCGACACCGGCGGTGAAGTAGGTCTGCAGGTGCAGCATTTCGTAGCCGGCGCGGATCACGCGGTTCAGGCCGGGCTCTTCCAGGCCCAGGGCCTCAAGGAACATGTCCTTCTCTTCGCCGTCGTCCAGCTCGGCGATTTCCGCTTCGATCTTGTTGCAGACCGGCACCAGCATCGCGCCTTCTTCTTCGGCGATGGCACGAACCACGTCCAGCAGCGGGTTGTTCTCGAAGCCGTCTTCGGCCACGTTGGCGATGTACATGACCGGTTTGGTGGTGAGCAGGTGGAAGCCGCGGATAACGGCTTTCTCGTCGTTGCTCATGTTCTTCATCAGGCTGCGCGCAGGCTTGCCTTCACTGAAGTGAGCGATCAGTTGCTCCAACAGGCCCTTTTGGACCACAGCATCCTTGTCGCCGCCCTTGGCGTTGCGCGTGACTTTCTGCAGCTGTTTCTCGCAGCTGTCGAGGTCGGCGAAGATCAGTTCCAGGTCGATGATCTCGATGTCACGCTTCGGGTCGACGCTGTTGGAGACGTGAATCACGTTTTCGTCTTCGAAGCAGCGCACCACGTGGGCGATGGCATCGGTTTCCCGAATGTTGGCGAGAAACTTGTTGCCCAGGCCTTCACCTTTCGACGCGCCCGCGACCAGGCCTGCGATATCCACGAATTCCATGGTGGTCGGCAGGATGCGCTTGGGGTTGACGATGGCCGCCAGCGCCGCGAGACGCGGGTCGGGCATGGCCACGATCCCGCTGTTGGGCTCGATGGTGCAGAAGGGAAAGTTCTCTGCCGCGATGCCGGACTTGGTCAGGGCATTGAACAGGGTGGACTTGCCGACGTTGGGCAGGCCGACGATGCCGCAATTGAATCCCATGGTGTATCCCCTCGAGTGATGTCAGGCCTTCTGGCTGTGCAGGTTTTTCATCGCCCGGTTCCATTCACCGGCGAAGATATCCGGCAGCACGCCGAGGGCAAAATCGATACTGGCGTCCAGTTTTTCCTGTTCGGCGCGTGGCGCTCGACCCAGGACAAAACCGGATACCTTGCTGGCATCGCCCGGGTGGCCGATGCCAAGCCGCAAGCGATGGAATGTATTCTGGTTGCCGAGCTGCGCGATGATGTCGCGCAGCCCGTTATGCCCGCCATGACCGCCGCCGACTTTGAGTTTGGCGACGCCCGGAGGCAGGTCGAGTTCGTCGTGGGCCACCAGTATCGCGTCAACCGGAATTCGATAGAAACCGGCGAGCGCCGCCACGGCCTGGCCGCTGCGGTTCATGAACGTGGTGGGGATCAGCAGACGAATATCCTGACCTTGATGCGAAAAGCGCCCGGTCAGGCCGAAGAATTTGCGCTCGGGAACGAGGTTGACTCGGTTCGCCGCAGCAATACGCTCAACGAAAAGAGCCCCTGCGTTATGCCGGGTCTGTTCGTATTCAGTGCCTGGATTTCCCAGGCCAACGATCAGTTGTATGGCGGTCACGACAGGGGCCCTTCCTTGGAGTTGTGGATAACACCGCTGACCACAGCGGCAAGAGTGAACGAAAAAGGCTCATTTACCATGATGTAAACTCCGCGATCTCGCCCGCTTTGCCTGCTATGGCTCGCGTTGTTTCCTGGGCAACTCCGACGTTACCAGAGTAATGAATTACTCGGCAGCGCCTTCTTCTTTGGTGTCTTCAACAACTACACGCGGAGCGTGGACGTTGGCGATAGCCAGGTCGGTGCCGTGTGCCAGTGCAACGAACTCAACGCCGTTAGGAGCCTTGAGGTCGGACAGGTGAACGTTGTCACCGATTTCCAGAGCGCCCAGATCGACTTCGATGAACTCAGGCAGATCTTTCGGCAGGCAGGAAACTTCCAGCTCGGTAGTAGTGTGCGAGATTTCGCCGCCTTTCTTGACCGGAGCTTCTTCGTTGATGAAGTGAACCGGTACGATCGCGGTCAGTTTCTGGCCGGCGATAACGCGTACGAAGTCAGCGTGCATCACGTGACCTTTGGCTGGGTGACGCTGCAGTGCCTTGATCAGGACGTTCTGCTTCTGGCCAGCAACGTTCAGTTCGATAACGTGGCTGAAAGCAGCTTCGTTTTCGAGCAGCTTGGCAACTTCTTTAGCCAGCATGCTGATGGACTCAGGGGCTTTGTCGCCACCGTAGACAACAGCAGGAACCAGGCTCGCGAGACGACGCAGGCGGCGGCTCGCACCTTTCCCCAGGTCGGAACGCTGTTCGGCATTCAGAGTGAAATCATTCATGTTGTTTCTCCAAAATAACCACATCCACCTGGCGTTTGCGACCAGCGCCAAAGCGGTATGGGCAAAAAAGCCCCGCCCTGACCGGATGCCAGGGCGGGGCGCTTTTCGTCGACGAGATGCAGGCTTCGGGAAAACCCTTAGCGGAACATCGCGCTGATCGATTCTTCGTTACTGATGCGGCGAACCGCTTCGGCAACTACCGGCGCGATATCCAGTTGACGGATACGGCTGCAGGCTTGTGCGGCGGCGGACAACGGGATGGTGTTGGTCACCACCAGTTCATCCAGCACGGAATTTTCAATGTTTTCGATCGCCCGACCCGACAGCACAGGGTGTGTGCAGTAGGCAAAGACCTTGGCAGCGCCATGCTCTTTCAGGGCCTTGGCCGCATGGCACAGAGTGCCGGCGGTATCGACCATGTCATCGACCAGGATACAGGTGCGCCCTTCGACATCACCGATGATATGCATCACTTCGGAGTGATTGGCTTTCTCACGGCGTTTGTCGATGATCCCGAGGTCCACACCCAGGGATTTGGCAACGGCACGTGCACGCACGACGCCACCGATATCCGGGGAAACGATCATCAGGTTTTCAAAGCGCTGGTCTTCGATGTCATCCACCAGAACGGGGGAGCCGTAGATGTTATCTACCGGAATATCGAAGAAACCCTGGATCTGGTCAGCATGAAGATCAACCGTGAGAACACGGTCGATACCCACCACGGTCAACATATCGGCAACGACTTTCGCGCTGATAGCAACACGCGCGGAACGCGGACGGCGATCCTGGCGGGCATAACCAAAGTAAGGAATTACAGCAGTAATTCGGGACGCTGAGGAGCGGCGGAAGGCATCAGCCATCACGACGAGTTCCATCAGGTTATCGTTGGTCGGAGCGCAGGTAGGCTGAATGATAAAGACGTCTTTACCGCGGACGTTTTCATTAATCTCAGTGCTGATTTCGCCGTCGGAGAATTTTCCGACCGAGACATCACCCAATGGGATATGCAGCTGACGTACCACACGCCGAGCCAGATCGGGGTTAGCATTCCCCGTAAAGACCATCATCTTGGACACGCGCAGTACCTAGAGGCTGAGGGTAACCTGGATGAGTATAGAAAATGGCAGGGGCGGCTGGATTCGAACCAACGCATGGCAGGATCAAAACCTGCTGCCTTACCGCTTGGCGACGCCCCTGTAGTGATCAATCCGAGTGCCTGGCACTCGTTTCCTGTTACAGAATTTGCAGCTTGCGATGCAACATCGAGATGTTGCTTCCTTTCGCTACGAACCCCGTAAGGGTCTCTGTAAGAAGGGCCGAGACTTTATCAGCTTCAGCTTTGTTTGGGAAGGCCCCAAACACACAACTTCCAGTTCCGGTTAATTTTGCTTCGGTAAAATTACCTAGCAAATTCAAAGCGTTACGTACTTCTGGGTAACGCCTCTCTACAACCGCCTTACAGTCATTTCGACTGTTTCCCTTGGGAACGGGGCGCACTTTAATGGGAGGAGTGTCGCGTGTCAACAACGGATCTGAAAAAATTTCTGCTGTACTTACAGAGACTTGCGGGACGAGTACCAAATACCACGGTTCTTCGGGGTTTACCGGGGTAAGAATTTCTCCGACACCTTCAGCAAATGCGGCCCGACCGCGTACGAAAACCGGGACATCCGCGCCCAGCGTCAGGCCGAGCGTCGCCAGGCGATCTTCGTCCCAGCCCAGCTTCCAGAGATGATTCAGGGCCACCAGCGTGGTTGCGGCATCGGAACTGCCGCCGCCGATGCCGCCGCCCATGGGTAATATTTTGTCCAGCCAGATGTCCATCCCGAGCGTGCAGCCGGATTGTCGTTGCAGCGCGCGCGCCGCCTTGACGATCAGATTGCTGTCGTGGGGAACGCCCGGCACATCGGTTTGCAGGCGTATTTCGCCATCCTCGCGAACGGCGAAGCTCAACTCATCGCCGTAATCGAGAAATTGAAAGATTGTCTGCAACTCGTGATAGCCGTCAGGTCGACGGCCAAGAATGTGCAGCATCAGGTTGAGCTTGGCAGGGGCAGGCAGGGTCAGGCGTGGTGCAGGCATGTTCACTGCCCCAGCTTGCGCGGTTGCCAGTCCTTGATGACCAGCGTGACGTCGAGGTCCTGGCCATGCAGCTTCACGCGCTCAGGCAGCCAATAGCCGTTCTGCTCCACATAGCTGAGGTATTCCACCTGCCAGCCATCCTGTTCCAGATTCGCCAGGCGACTGTCGCCATCCAGCGTCAGGCGGCTTTTGCTGTCGGGGGCAGGCAAACCACGGACCCACCACACCAGGTGCGACACTGGAAGTTTCCAGCCCAACTGCTCTTCAAGCAGGGTTTCCGGCGTAACCGCTTCATAGCGGCCTTGATTGGCAACCTCCAGTGCAACGCCGCCGGGGCGGCCGGTCAGGCGTGCGGCCCCGCGCCCGAGCGGGCCGGAGAGGCGAATGTCGTAGTAATCCTGGCGTTGCAGCCAGAACAGCGTACCGCTGCCCGAATCCTTCGGTGCGCGGATACCGACC
This sequence comes from Pseudomonas sp. v388, assembly GCF_003935425.1. Taxonomy (GTDB): domain Bacteria; phylum Pseudomonadota; class Gammaproteobacteria; order Pseudomonadales; family Pseudomonadaceae; genus Aquipseudomonas. Next base: position 624,191 of record NZ_RHQN01000003.1, on the reverse strand, counting down.
TTGCCGTTGATCTGCCAGCCGTCGAGGCTGCTCAGTTGCTGTTTATGTTCGCGCCATTGCGCGGGGTCGCCCTTGCCTTGTACGGCTTCTCGGGAAGTCAGGCCGGCACAGCCGGCGAGCAGGGCGATGAGGCTGAATACAACTACGTGGCGCAAAAACATAACGTCAAAGAGTCTCTGATCCGGTCAAGCGCCGCAACGTGCTGCGCAGGATGGTGCTGTCGGGTTGTTGTTCAAGGGCTTTGCCCCAGATCTTGCGGGCTTCGCTTTGTTTGCCGTTGGCCCATAACACTTCGCCCAGATGAGCGGCGACTTCATGGTCCGGGAAACGCTCGAGCGCCAGACGCAGCAGGCGCTCGGCCTCATCGAGATTGCCCAGGCGGTAATTCACCCAGCCCAGACTGTCGAGCACGGCCGGATCTTCCGGGTTGATGCGGTGGGCCTTTTCGATCAGGTCCTTGGCTTCGGCGTAACGCGTGGTGCGATCGGAAAGGGTGTAACCCAAGGCGTTCAAGGCCATGGCATTTTCCGGCTCGCGCTTGATGATGGTCCGCAGGTCCTTTTCCATCTGGGCCAGATCATCGCGCTTTTCCGCAAGCATGGCGCGGGTGTAGAGCAGGTTGATGTCATCCGGATACCGCTTGAGCGCCTGATTCAGTACTTGCCAGCCGCGATCCGGCTGACTGTTGCTGGTCAGGGTTTCCGCTTCGATGAGATAGAGCTGGATTGCGTAGTCGGGCTGCTCGTCGCGGGCATCGGAAAGCCGCTTGGCTGCTTCGGCCCAACTGCCGTTGCCGATCAGAATGTCGGCCTGGCGCAATTGCGCCGGCAGGTAGTCGGTGCCTGGTCCGACCTGAGCGTATTCAGCCAGGGCGCTCTGCGGATCGTTGCGCTCTTCATGGATGCGCCCCAGGTTCAGGTGCGCCGAGTCCACGTGTGCGCCGCGAGCGATGAGTTCTTCCAGATACCCCGCTGCCTCGTCCCATGCCTTGGCTTCCAGGCAGACCAGGGCCAGCGAGAAACGCAGCTCATCATCGTCCGGATACTGCTGCAGCAGGTTGGAGAACTGCACTTTCGCGTCGTCCATGCGGTTCTGTTCCACCAGCATGCGGGCGTAAGTCAGGCGCAGGCGCTTGTCCTCCGGGTATTTCTTGAGGCTTTTTTCCAGGATCGGCAGCGCTTCGTCGCCGCGCTCCATGCTGGCCAGCAGGCGGGTGTGCAGCAGGATCGGTGCGATCTCGCCTTCCTTGGGCGGGTTGTCTTCCAGCAGGCGCAGCGACTGTTCGGAATCACCGTTCTGTTGCAGCAGCAAGGCCTTGCCGAAAATCAGCTGACCGTTGCTCGGATACTTGTCCAGCAGCCGGTCGAAACTCTTGAGCAGGCCGTCGCGGGTGTCCGTGTCGGTCTCGGCCGCCGCCAGTGCCAGAAAATCGAAGTGGGTATCGCCCTGACCTTGCAGGACACGTTCCATGTAGACCATGGAATCGTCGTAGCGGCCCGAGCGCGCCAGCTGGATGGCAGCGGCACGTTGCGCTTCGAGGTTGGTCGAGTCGTTTCTGGCCCAGATCAGCGAAGTGTCCAGCGCAGCCTGATCGGCGCCCAGGTACTCGGCGATCCGGTAGGCCCGTTCGGATACGGCAGGGTCCTGCGTGGTAATCGCCTGGCTGACGTAGTTATCCAGCGCAATGTCAAACCGGTTGCGCTGGCCGGCCAATTCAGCGCTCAACAGGCTGACCATGGTTTCCGGGGTAAACGAGCCATAGACCACGGGTTTGACTTCAGGCGCGGGCGGCGTGTCTTTTTGAGCGGGCGCTACGGGCGAGGACTCTGGGGTCATCGACTGGCAACCGCCGAGAAAAACGAGGGCGAGGAACAACGCGGAGGATCTAGTCATATATAAGAAGGGCGGCTTACCTGCGGTTTGGAGCATCATGACACAAGGCTGTGGGCAAACCCACAACCGACGAGAATTCTGCCGGCACTGCGGTTTTTGAACGTGCCTTGAGGCTGCGGACGCGCCCGACAACGCGCGATTCTAGTGGGACAATAATATGCGGTGGTTGTTCTGAGCTTATCGAAGTAGGACAATTGCCGGCTTCACGTCACCACCAGCGACCCTGAATGGCCTTCCTTGCACTTGGTATTAACCATAAGACTGCCTCGGTAGACGTTCGCGAGCGCGTGGCATTTACGCCAGAACAGCTGGTTGAGGCCTTGCAGCAGCTCTGCCGCCTCACCAACAGCCGCGAAGCCGCGATTCTCTCGACGTGCAACCGTAGCGAGCTTTACATCGAACATGACCAGCTCGCCGCCGACAGCGTGCTGAACTGGCTGGCCGATTATCATCATCTGAGCCTGGATGAGCTGCGCGCCAGCGCTTATATCCATGAAGACGATGCGGCTGTTCGTCACATGATGCGCGTCGCTTCCGGGCTCGATTCTCTGGTCCTGGGCGAACCGCAGATTCTCGGCCAGATGAAATCCGCTTATGCCGTTGCCCGCGAAGCCGGAACGGTCGGGCCTTTGCTGGGGCGCCTGTTCCAGGCCACCTTCAGTGCGGCCAAGCAGGTGCGGACCGACACGGCCATCGGCGAAAATCCGGTGTCGGTGGCTTTCGCTGCCGTCAGCCTGGCCAAACAGATCTTCAGCGACCTGCAACGCAGCCAGGCGCTGCTGATCGGCGCCGGTGAAACCATTACGCTGGTTGCCCGGCATCTGCACGATCTGGGCGTCAAGCGTATCGTGGTCGCCAACCGGACCCTGGAACGCGCCAGTATCCTGGCCGCCGAGTTCGGCGCCCATGCGGTGCTGCTGTCGGACATCCCGGCGGAACTGGTCAACAGCGATATCGTGATCAGCTCCACCGCCAGCCAATTGCCGATCCTGGGCAAGGGCGCGGTGGAAAGCGCCCTGAAGCTGCGCAAGCACAAGCCCATCTTCATGGTGGATATCGCCGTTCCGCGCGACATCGAGCCTGAAGTCGGCGAGCTGGACGACGTGTATCTGTACAGCGTCGACGATTTGCACGAAGTGGTGGCCGAGAACCTCAAGAGTCGTCAGGGCGCAGCGCTGGCGGCCGAGCAACTGGTCAGCGCCGGCGCCGACGATTTCATGTCGCGCTTGCGCGAACTGGCGGCGGTGGATGTACTTCGTGCCTATCGTCAGCAGAGCGAACGCCTGCGCGACGAGGAATTGCTCAAGGCACAGCGTATGCTGGCCAACGGCAGCAATGCCGAAGATGTCCTGGTCCAGCTGGCCCGTGGTTTGACCAACAAGCTGCTGCACGCACCTAGCGTTCAGCTCAAAAAGCTGTCTGCCGAAGGCCGCGTCGATGCGCTGGCCATGGCCCAGGAACTATTTGCCCTCGGTGAGGGCTCGACGGATAAAACCCCGCAATGAAAGCTTCGCTGCTCAATAAGCTGGATGTACTCAGCGACCGTTTCGAGGAACTGACCGCGCTGCTTGGCGACGCGGAAGTGATCAGTGACCAGACCAAATTCCGCGCCTACTCGCGTGAATACGCTGAAGTCGAGCCTGTGATTCAGCTGTATCAACAGCGCGCCAAGGTATTCGCTGACCTGGAAGGCGCGCAGGCGTTGCTCAAGGACAACGACCCGGACATGCGTGAAATGGCCGTGGAAGAAGTGCGCGAGGCCAAGCTGCAACTGGCGGAGCTGGAAGAACGGCTGCAACGCATGTTGCTGCCCAAAGACCCCAATGATGGGCGTAACGTGTTTCTGGAAATCCGTGCCGGCACCGGCGGCGACGAGGCGGCGATTTTCTCCGGCGACCTGTTCCGCATGTACTCGCGCTACGCCGAGCGACGTGGCTGGCGTGTGGAGATCCTGTCCGAGAACGAAGGCGAGCACGGCGGTTATAAAGAAGTCATCGCCCGGGTCGAAGGCGACAACGTCTACGGCAAGCTGAAGTTCGAGTCCGGCGCGCATCGTGTGCAGCGCGTGCCGGAAACCGAGTCCCAGGGCCGCATTCACACCTCCGCCTGCACTGTGGCGGTATTGCCCGAACCGGACGAGCAGCAGGCCATCGAGATCAATCCTGCCGACCTGCGCGTGGACACCTATCGCTCCTCGGGTGCCGGTGGCCAGCACGTCAACAAGACCGACTCGGCGATCCGTATTACCCACTTGCCGTCCGGCATCGTCGTCGAATGTCAGGAAGAACGTTCCCAGCACAAGAACCGGGCCAGGGCCATGGCGTGGCTGTCTGCCAAACTCAATGACCAGCAGACCAGCGCGGCGGCCAATGCCATCGCGTCGGAACGAAAGTTGCTGGTAGGCTCGGGCGACCGCTCGGAGCGGATCCGCACCTACAATTTCCCACAAGGGCGAGTAACGGATCACCGCGTAAACCTGACGTTGTACTCTCTGGATGAAGTTCTGGCCGGTGGGGTCGATGCAGTGATAGAGCCGCTGCTCGCTGAATATCAGGCTGATCAACTTGCGGCACTGGGTGATTAAATGACCATCATCGCCAGCTTGTTAAGAAGCGCTGAACTCCCCGATTCACCGACGGCGCGGCTCGATGCCGAACTGTTGCTCGCCGCTGCGCTGGGCAAACCGCGCAGCTTCCTGCACACCTGGCCGGAGCGCATCGTCACCACCGAAGCGGCGTTGATGTTTGCCGACTACCTGCAGCGGCGCCGCGCCGGTGAGCCGGTGGCCTACATCCTGGGTCAGCAGGGCTTCTGGAAACTCGATCTGGAAGTGGCGCCGCATACGCTGATCCCGCGTCCGGAAACCGAAATGCTGGTGGAAGCGGCATTGGAGCTGGTGCCTGGCTTCGCTCCGGCGGATGTTCTGGACCTGGGTACCGGCACCGGCGCAATTGCCCTGGCCCTGGCCAATGAACGCCGGCAGTGGAATGTGACGGCGGTCGATCGCGTGCCGCAAGCCGTCGCCCTGGCCGAGCGCAACCGCCTGCGCCTGCAACTGAACAATGCCGTCGTCCTCGAAAGCCACTGGTTCAGCGCGCTGCAAGGGCGCCGGTTCGATCTGATCATCAGTAACCCGCCGTATATCGCCGAGGCCGATCCGCATCTGTCCCGAGGCGATGTGCGTTTCGAGCCCAGCAGCGCGCTGACCGCCGGTCATGACGGTCTGGACGACCTGCGCACGATCATTGCCCAGGCACCCACACACCTGAAAGAAGGTGGTTGGTTGCTGCTCGAACACGGTTACGACCAGGGGGCTGCGGTACGTGACCTGCTGACCGGACACGGCTTCGAGCGCATCCAGACCCGCCGCGACCTGGGCGACCATGAGCGCATCAGCTTCGGGCGCCTGCCGTGCTGACCGATCAGCAACTGCTGCGCTACAGTCGGCAAATCCTGCTGCAACATGTTGATATCGAAGGGCAGATGCGCCTGCGCGAGAGCCGGGCGTTGATCGTCGGCCTGGGCGGCCTGGGTTCGCCGGTCGCCCTGTATCTGGCCGCAGCCGGTGTCGGCGAACTGCATCTGGCGGATTTCGACAGCGTGGACGTGACCAATCTGCAGCGCCAGATCATTCACGACAGCCACAGCGTCGGGCTGGCCAAGGTGGATTCGGCGATCAAGCGCCTGACCGCGATCAATCCCGATGTGCAACTGGTCGCCCATCGCGAGGCGCTGGATGCCGACTCTCTGGATGCCGCGGTGCGCGGCGTGGATGTGGTGCTGGATTGCTCGGACAACTTCTCCACCCGCGAGGCCGTCAACGCCGCGTGTGTGGCGGCCGCCAAACCCTTGGTCAGCGGCGCCGCGATCCGGCTGGAAGGGCAACTGTCGGTGTTCGACCCGCGTCGCGCCGAGAGTCCGTGTTATCACTGTTTGTACGGCCACGGCAGCGAAGCCGAACTGACATGCAGCGAAGCTGGTGTCATTGGGCCGCTGGTCGGTCTGGTGGGCAGCCTTCAGGCGCTCGAAGCCTTGAAGCTGCTGGCAGGCTTCGGCGAGCCGCTGGTAGGACGGTTGTTATTGATCGATGCGTTGAGCACTCGGTTTCGTGAGCTGAAGGTCAAACGTGACCCGGCTTGCGCGGTGTGCAGCTCGTCCGGCGGGCGAGGCAAAGCATGACCGACGTCCAGATGAGTTTCAGCGGTGACGCGCCCATTGGCGTGTTCGACTCGGGTGTGGGCGGGCTTTCGGTGCTGAGCGAGATCCGTCAGCTGCTCCCCGACGAATCGCTGATCTATCTGGGCGACTGCGGGCATATCCCTTACGGTGAAAAAACGCCGGAATTCATTATCCAGCGCTGCCTGACCATCGCCGACTTTTTCCGTGAGCAAGGCGCCAAGGCTCTGGTGGTTGCCTGTAATACCGCCACCGCAGCCGGCGTCGCACACATCCGCGAGCGTTACCCGGAATGGCCGGTGGTCGGCATGGAGCCAGCCGTCAAACCGGCCGCCGAAGCGACTCGCAGTGGCGTAGTGGGCGTGCTGGCAACCACCGGCACGCTGCAAAGCGCACGGTTCGCCGCGCTGCTTGACCGGTTCGCCAGCGACGTGCGTGTGGTGACCCAGCCATGTCCAGGCCTGGTCGAGCTGATCGAAACCGGCGACCTGCACAGCACGACCATTCGCCAGTTGCTCTGGAATTATGTCGAGCCGCTGCTGCAGGAAGGCTGCGACACCATTATTCTGGGGTGTACGCATTACCCGTTCCTCAAGCCGCTGTTGGCTGACATGCTCCCCGAATCGATCAGCCTGATCGATACCGGGGCAGCGGTAGCGCGCCAGTTACAGCGACTGCTGGCTCGTCATCAGCTGCTGTCGAGTGGTCCTGCACGCGAGACGTTGTTCTGGACAAGTGACGATCCCATCCGCTTCGGAAAAATCCTACCTTCCCTTTGGAAAAAATCTGACAGTGTGCGAAGCTTCCGTTTGTAAAAAAAACGTGAAAAAAGTGATTTGCGGCTGAACTAAAGATCGTCGGCAGATTTCTATACCGCGTCTGGTGATTTCCAACACTTCTAATAACTGCTACATGAACAGGATGTTTCTCATGAAGAGACTCTTTTGCATGGCTGTGCTCTCGGCTTTTTTCGCCGGGCAAAGCGCGCTGGCTCAAGCTGACGGCGTCGAGTTTTCGGTAGGTCAAACGGGCGAATCCACCATGACGTATCGTCTGGGTGTGCAGTTCGACTGGGACAAGAGCTGGCTGGAAAGCGACATCGGCCGCCTGACCGGTTACTGGGACGCCGCCTATACCTACTGGGACGGCAAAGACTATTCCGATAACCACAGCCTGTCCTTCTCGCCGGTGCTGGTGTACGAATTCGGCCACGGCAGCGTGAAGCCTTACGTGGAAGCCGGTATCGGTGTTTCGGTGTTTTCCAATTCGTACGTTGAAGACCGCAAGTTCGGTTCTGCCTTCAACTTCGAAGATCGCATCGGCCTGGGCCTGCGTTTTGCCGGCGGACATGAAGTCGGCCTGCGTGCCACGCATTACTCCAATGCCGGTATCAAGCAGCCGAACGACGGCATAGAAACCTACGCCTTGCATTACAAAATGCCGTTCTGAACCACAAGCACTGCGCCGTGCAGGAGCGGAACGGGCGGCGTTCCGCTCCTGCCGTTCCAGTGCATGCCGAAATCCTGTGGGAGGGAGCTTGCTCGCGACGAGGCAGCTACTCCCCCCACGGCTACATCACCAGCCTTATAGATACGCCGTCGCAATACCCTTTCTTTCGTTCAGGCACTCTTCGGCTCCGGCTTCGAACTCCCGGCAGATCAGGGGCCGTCTTTTGTAGATGGTGCACATCATCGTGTCGCGATCCAGCGCTGCACACCAGCCATCCTCCAGCCGCAACATGACCTCACCGCCCCAATCGTCGGTATCGATATAGCGCTCGGGCACGCCGGTGTCGGTGATGAGCATCACTTCCAACTGACAGCAGCAGGCGGCGCAGGTCGAGCAGGTGACTTCGGGCTCGCCGGGCAGTTGCGCGTGGGCGATGAGGACGGGGTTCAGTGGAATCTCCTGGGCAGCTGGGCGGAACAAGGAATGCCGGACGGCGGCTGCGACCGTCCGGATGGCCTGCATGGTACGCGAACCGGGCCACGCAGGCGTTCGATCAGCGGCCCTTTTTCGACGAGAGGGGACGCAGCAGGTAGCGATTCAGTGCCAGCCTGGCGCGAGCAGCCGTCATTGCCAGCAGCCGCAGATTGAGCGCGAAGGGTATCGATATCGGGGTATCCAGTACGCGCACCGTGCGGTCCAGTTGCTTGATGATGTGCTGCGCCGCATTGTCGGTCGACCAGGTCGGCGTGCTGCACTGGGCCGGATCGATAATGCTGACATCGATGGATTCGTCGGCCAGGTCGACGCGCAACGCCTTGAATACCTGGCGCAGCTCTGCGGTTACCGCGCTCGACACCTGAACGCCGTCACTCGCTGCGGGGCCGGCGATTGCCACCAGATGCGCACGCTGCCCTCGCCGGAGCAAGGCCAATGCTTCCTGTACATAAAGGCAGGTCGTGAGCATGTCGGCACAGGGTACGCCTTGCGCCTGCGCCACGTCGGTCGGCGTGCCGGGTTGGGCATTGCAGATCGCCGTGTCCAGCGACCCCCAGCGGCTGTCAATCCGGTCTGCCATCGCGCGCAGTTGCGGCCCGTTACTGATATCGCCGATGACCAGCAGCACCCGGCCGGGGTAACGTCCGGCCAGGAGCAGCAGGGGCGCCTGGTGCGTGGCGGTCAGCGCCAGCCAATGCCCGGCTTCGAGCAGCTCGCCGGCAACCGCCAGGCCGATATCGCTGTCGGCTGCGGTCAGCCAGATTCGGCGCGGGTCGGTAAATGTGCGACGCGAAGACTTATTCATGATCGGCTCCCGCAGCGGGTTGGCGACGTGGCAATGCCTTGAACGCGGCAAGGGCGCGCGCCCGGCTTGCGCTCAGGTTGACGATGGGTGCTGGATAGTCGGCCACGCCAAACAGGTCGCCGCCGGCCACGGGGTTGTGGATCTGCTTTTTGTTCAGCCCGGCCAGCTCGGGGAGCCATTGCTTGATGAACACGCCCTGCGGGTCGAATTTTTCCGATTGGGAGAGCGGGTTGAATATCCGGAAATACGGCGCCGAATCGGTGCCGGTGGAAGAGCTCCACTGCCAGCCGCCGTTATTGGCCGCCAGATCCCCATCGATCAAATGGCGCATGAAGAATCGCTCGCCTTCTCGCCAGCTGATCAGCAGGTTCTTGGTCAGGAACATGGCGACCACCATGCGCAGCCGGTTGTGCATCCAGCCGGTTTCCAGCAGCTGACGCATGGCCGCGTCGATGATGGGAATCCCGGTGCGCGCTTGTTGCCAGGCCGCCAGCTCTTGCGGCGCATCGCGCCATTGCAGTGCCTCGGTTTCCGGGCGGAACGCCCTGTGACGCGACACCCGCGGGTAGCCGACCAGCGTGTGTTTATAGAATTCACGCCAGAGCAATTCGTTGATCCAGGTCACCGCGCCGATGTCGCCGGTTTCGAACTCGCCATGGTTGCTCATCAGTGCTGCATGCAGACATTGGCGCGGCGAAACGACGCCTGCCGCCAGATAGGCCGACAGCTGGCTGGTTCCCGGTCTGGCAGGCAGGTCGCGTTCGCTCAGGTAATAGCTGATCTGCCCGTCAGTGAATGCAGCCAGGCGGCGGTGGGCTTCCGTCTCGCCCGCCGGCCACAATTGGCGCAAGGCATCGGATGGCGTGGCGAATCCCTTGACCTGGTCGGGTATCGGATCGCTTTTGATCGACAGTGATGGTTGTGCCTTGGGCGTGCGCAGCGGATGCGGCATGGCCGCGTGCAAGCGGCTGTAGCAGACTTTGCGAAACTGGCTGTAGACCTGGAAGTAGTTGCCGGTCTTGGTCAGGATGCTGCCGGGCGCGAACAGCAGTTGGTCCAGGCAGGTGTGAAACGGCACGCCTGCACTGCCCAGCTTGTGCTTCACGGCCTGATCGCGGGCGCTTTCATTAACGCCATATTCTTCATTGGCGTGGACCGCCTCGATCGCATGCTCGGCGCAAAGCTCGGCCAGCACCTGGGGCGCCTTGTCCCAGGTGTCGGCGTGGCGAATCAGCAAAGGTACGTGCAACTTCGCCAGCGCTTTTTCCAGCTCGCGCAGATTACGCAGCCAGAAATCCACCTTGCAGGCAGCGTCGTCATGACTGTCCCACTGACCGGGGCTGATCAGATAAACCGCCAGCGTCGGCCCGCGCTCCATGGCAGCGGCAAGAGCGGTGTTGTCATGTACACGCAAGTCGGTGCGCAGCCAGAACAATTGCATGGCTAATCCTTTAAATGAGCCCGAGCCGGTTCAGCTCGGTCTGGACACTGAGTGGGTCCTGGGCGACTGACAGGTTGGCCATCTGGCCGGTACAAGCGAGCAGCTCGGCACCATGAATCCGCACTGCGGGGCCACCCAGTACCACTGGGCACGGGATGTTGGCGAGCAGTCGCGGCAGCTGTGCCAGGTTCAGGCTGTTGCTGGAATACAGCACGATGCCCCGTGGTCGCAGGTACTCGGCGGCCAGTGCCAGTTCGCCGTTGGGCAGCGGCCAGTCGAACACTTCCACGGGGCAATCGGCGCTGCTGACCAGCCATGCGGTAAGCCACAGGTGCGGCTCGAACGGTAGTTCCGACTGGTTGACCAGCAGCAGCGGCGTGCCGTTGAGCTGGCGATTGTTGTGATAGATCCGCGCTCCGAACTTGCTGCGCAGCCATGAGTGAAAGAAGGTGCGCTCCAGTTGCGCACCGAATTTTCCGCTCCAGCGTTGCTCCAGCTCGGTCAGCAATGGCAGCAGTAATTGCTGACAGAGCGTGCGGGGCGGATAAAGCGACATGGCCTGGTTGAACGCGTCGTCGACGCGCCGCTCGGCCAGCTCGCCGATAGCGCCGATCAACTTGCTGCGCAAGGCTCCCCAGTCGTCATCGAGGCTTGTGGCCTGCGGCTGCTGGCTGTCGATCAGATTCTTGATCCGGCTGACCGATACGCCACGATTCAGCCAGGTGAGGATATCCATCACCCGTTGAACATGCGCGTCGGAGTACAGCCGATGCCCCTTGGCGGTGCGGTGCGGCACGATCAGGCCGTAGCGACGCTCCCAGGCACGCAGGGTGACGGCATTGACCCCGGTCTGTCGGGCGATTTCCCGGATCGGCAGCCATTGGGCAGGCAGCGCTTCGCCATCGCCCGGCGCCGGTACAGTGGATGTCTTCATGGGTCAGATCGCGTTGCGAAGGCTGAGGTTTTCCGGATGCGGCTGCATGTACACCTGCAGCGCCACATACGGATCGGGATGTTGGCGGAAGTGGTGCTTGAGCAACGTCAGCGGAACGATCAGCGGCACGATGCCCTGATGGTACTGGGCGATCAGCTGCTGGATTTCCTGCTTGTCCTGCGCGCTGATGGTCTGCTTCAGATACCCGGTCAAATGTTGCAGCACGTTGGTGTGGGTGCTGCGGGTGGCGCACTTCTTCAGCGCGGCCATCAGTTCGGTGAAGTACAGCGGCGCGATCTCTTCAGGATCGCTACGGCCCATGCTGCCCAGCATGTTGCCCAGAACCTTGTACTGCACCGGGTTGTTGGCCATCAGCTGATATTTATAGCGCGAGTGGAACTCGGTCAGCGCACGACGGGTGACCCCGGTCTTCAGCACGTCCTGCCAGGCCGCGTAGGCGAACACTCGCGTGATGAAGTTTTCCCGAAGTACGGCATCGTTCAAGCGGCCGTCTTCTTCGACCGGCAGATTCGGATGGGCCGCGCAAAATGCCTGGGCATAGATGCCGCGCCCGCCACCGTCGACCGGCGCGCCGTTTTCACGGTAGACCTTGACCCGTTCCAGTCCGCAGGAGGGTGACTTCTGCATGAAGATATAGCCGCAGATATCACTGACTTCATCCGCCATGCGGGTGCCGTAATCGGCCAGCGCCTGAGTGACATTAAGTTCGCTGTTGACCGTGCCCACCGCTTGCGGCGCCTCCGGATCGCCCACCAGCCGGATCGGCTCACGGGGTATACCCATGCCGATGGCCACTTCCGGACACAGCGGGATGAAGTCGAAGTATTCGCTCAGGGCGCGGGTACACAGGTGCGACTCTTTGTGGCCACCGTTGAAGCGCACTTCAACGCCCATCAGGCAGGCGCTGATACCCAGTTTCGGCTTATCGGGGGTGGGCGACGACATCAGGAACCTCGTATGAACTTGTACAGATGAGATGCTCTGTACAACCTGAGTTCATCATAGGTGGATAGCTGTACAAGTCAATTTCTTTGTACAGGTCTTATGGGGGAGGCGTCCCGAAATGGTCGGAACCGGTTATTTCCAGCCCATGCGCCAGGTCGCCGCATCGCGCAGCACTTGCCAGGGCAGGCGCTGGCTGCGTTGAGTAAGCACCGCCTGCAACTCGATCTCCAGCACGGTGCCTTCTTCATCCTTGAACAGTTCCGTGACCAGAAAGTGCTTTTCCCGGTTCACCGGTGCTGCTGCCGTCCATTTCGACAGCAGCAACTTGCGTGGGTTGATCACGTTCACTGTAGATGCTCGATCAGGCGCCGTGCAGCCTCCTGGCCGCTGAGCCAGGCGCCCTCGACCCGGCCCGAGAGGCACCAGTCGCCGCAGGCGTAAATGCCCAGATCGGGGTCGGACAACGCTCCCCATTCATGGGCGGCGGCCGGGCGCGCGTACAACCAGCGGTGGGCGAGGGTAAAGCTGGGAGCGGGCATGGCGCAGTCGATCAACTCGGCAAACGCGCCATGCAGATGGTCGATCACTTGCTCCTTGCTCAGGTCCAGGTGCTGCTTGCTCCAGGTGCTGGTGGCATGCAGGATCCAGCTGTCGGGTGTGTCGTCGCGTCCCGGTTTGCTCGGGTTGCGGGCCAGCCAGTCGAGCGGGCTGTCCTGTACGAAGCAACCCTGCATCGGGGTCTGCAGCGGCGTGTCGAATGCCAGTGCCACGGCCCAGGTCGGGTCCATCTTGACCCCGGCAGCGACGCTCGCCAGCTTGGGTGTGGCGGCCAGCAGCGGGGTGGCTTGAGGTGCCGGCGTGGCGATCACCACATGGCTGAACGGCCCGTGGGTTTCACCGTCCGCATCCAGCAGGCTCCAGTGGCGTTCCCCGCGGAACACCTCGGTGATGCGGCAAGCGAAGGATGCCGGCAACTGGCCCAGCATCGCGCGGGTGATCGCGCTCATCCCCGGCCTGCCGACCCAGCGGCTCTGCTCGTCCGGCGAAGGGCTGAGCCTGCCGCCGTGAAAGTTATAGAGCAACGGTTTCCATTCGGCGACACAGCCTTGAGCCTGCCACTGATTGACGGCAGCGACGAAGCGCCGGTCGCGCGCGGTGAAGTATTGCGCACCCAGGTCCAGCGAGCCGACATCGCTGCGCTTGCTGGCCATGCGTCCGCCACTGCCGCGGCTTTTGTCGAACAGGTGCACGTGATGCCCGGCAGCGTGAAGTGCCTGAGCCGCTGAGAGTCCGGCGATACCGGTACCGATGATTGCGATAGGTACAGTCATAGGGGCCTCTTTACCTTGTCTGCACAGACTACGCCGTAGTTAAAACCTGTACAATCTCGTTGTCTGGTATAACTTGCACTGGTTCTCGAATTTTCATTGCCTGGGCGCTTGGCCCGCTGCGTTCGAGTACGGTCGGTCTGTTGCTCATCGACAATGGGCCAACCACCCGGACGGGTAGTAAAGCTCCAGTCCATTCAGGTTTGGCCTATGGTTCAGCAGACAGTTTCGTCCGCGAATAAGCACGACCTGTGAGAAATAGACTACTCAATAGTCACGAACGCCACGCGAGGTAACCTGCCATGCACATATTGCTGACCGGCGGTACTGGTCTGATAGGACAAGCGCTCTGCCGACTGTGGTCTGCCCAAGGCCACGAACTGACCGTGTGGAGCCGCCGTCCTTCTGAAGTCACCAAGACATGCGGTCAGTCGGTGCGTGGCATCGCCCGGCTCGAGGAACTCGGCGAACAGCCGCTCGATGCAATCATCAACCTGGCCGGTGCTCCGATTGCAGACCGGCCCTGGACGCGCAAGCGCAGGCTCCTGCTCTGGGAAAGCCGCATCGGCCTGACAGAACAACTGCTCGCCTGGCTGGGCACTCGCCAACAACGCCCGCGCCTGCTGATCTCCGGTTCAGCGGTCGGCTGGTACGGCGATAGCGGTGAGCGTGAGCTGGATGAAAGCGCGCCGCCGGCCAAGGAAGATTTCGCCAGTCAATTGTGTATCGCCTGGGAGGAAACCGCGCAACGTGCTGAAGCACTTGGCTTGCGCGTGGTCATTGTGCGCACCGGTCTGGTGTTGTCCAATCGCGGCGGTTTTCTGCAAAAGATGCTGACGCCTTTCAAGCTGGGCATGGGCGGTCCCATTGGCAATGGCCGGCAGTGGATGCCGTGGGTGCATGTGCAGGATCAAATCGGGGCGATTGATTTCTTGTTGAATCTCGACGAAGCCCGAGGTCCCTATAATGTCTGCGCGCCGAACCCGGTACGCAATAGTGAGTTCGCCAAGACGCTGGCCGCGATCCTTCATCGGCCGGCGTTCATGCCGATGCCGGCGGTGGCGCTGAAAATACTGCTGGGCGAGTTGTCCGTGTTGTTGCTGGGTGGCCAGCGCGTCCGGCCGAGGCGCTTGCAGGAAGCCGGTTTCAACTTTCGCTTTACCGATCTGCGTGCAGCCCTCGACGACGTGTTGGGGCGCCATTAGACGTTTTTGAAATAGGATGTGTGTTGCATGACCGATCACGCGCTGTTGCTGGTCAATCTGGGTTCGCCCGCTTCCACCGAAGTCGCCGATGTGCGTCGCTACCTCAACCAGTTCCTGATGGACCCGTATGTCATCGATCTGCCGTGGCCGGTTCGCCGGCTATTGGTTTCGCTGATCCTGATCAAACGCCCCGAGCAGTCGGCGCATGCCTATGCCTCGATCTGGTGGGATGAGGGCTCGCCGCTGGTGGTGCTCAGCAAACGCCTGCAGGAGGCAATGAAGCAGGAGTGGACGCAAGGGCCTGTCGAACTGGCCATGCGT
Organism: Pseudomonas sp. v388; assembly: GCF_003935425.1. GTDB lineage: Bacteria > Pseudomonadota > Gammaproteobacteria > Pseudomonadales > Pseudomonadaceae > Aquipseudomonas. Next base: position 609,178 of record NZ_RHQN01000003.1, on the reverse strand, counting down.
TACGGTGAGCCGTCCCTGCAAACCGTGCTTACGCGTCTGGCAGGGCAGGGCATCAAGAAAGTGACCCTGGCGCCGTTGTATCCGCAATTCGCCGACAGCACCGTGACCACGGTGGTTGAAGAAGCCAGGCGGGTCGTCAAGAGCCAGTCGCTGGGTATTCAGTTCTCTCTGTTGCAGCCTTTTTATGATCAGCCCGAGTACCTGGAGGCGCTGGTCGAGAGCGTGAGGCCGCACCTGCAGCAACCCTACGATCATTTGCTGCTGAGTTTTCACGGCCTGCCAGAACGGCATTTGAACAAGCTCGATCCCACCGGCAAGCACTGCTTCAAGGAAGATTGCTGCATGCAGGCGCCGCCGGAAGTACTCGCCACCTGTTACCGCGCGCAGTGCCTGCACTCGGCGGCAACGTTCGCGAAACGCATGGGCATCCCCGAAGGCAAGTGGTCAGTGTCCTTTCAGTCGCGGCTGGGGCGCGCCAAATGGATCGAACCCTACACCGAAGCCCGTCTGGAAGAACTCGCCGCGCAGGGTGTGAAAAAACTGCTGGTGATGTGCCCGGCGTTCGTTGCCGATTGCATCGAAACCCTGGAGGAAATCGGTGATCGTGGTGCCGAACAGTTCAAGGAAGCGGGGGGAGAAGAGTTGGTGCTGGTGCCGTGTCTCAACGACGACCCGAACTGGGCCAAGGCGTTGAACAGACTCTGCGAGCGGGCGCCTGTGATGTTGTAGCGGTTGAGCGCGCTCCTACTTATGTCGGAGCGCGCCAGAGCCGATTACGGCAACTGATCATCCATCTTTTTTTTCTTCCAGCCGTCGTTGCCCGGCAGAAGCAGATTCAGCGCGATGGCGGTTACCGCGCACAGGGCGATGCCCTTGAGGCCGAAATCGTCCGGGCCGTCGCCGGTGCCGATCAGCACGCCGCCGATACCGAACACCAGCGTCACCGAAACGATCACCAGGTTGCGAGCTTCGGACAGGTCGATCTTGTGGCGGATCAGCGTATTCATGCCCACAGCAGCGATAGAACCGAACAACAGACACAGAATCCCGCCCATCACCGGCACCGGTATGCTCTGCAGCAGCGCGCCGAACTTGCCGATGAACGCCAGGGTGATCGCGAAGATCGACGCCCAGGTCATGATTTTCGGGTTGTAGTTCTTGGTCAGCATCACCGCACCGGTCACTTCGGCATAAGTGGTGTTGGGCGGTCCGCCAAACAGGCCGGCTGCGGTGGTGGCGATGCCGTCACCAAACAACGTGCGATGCAGGCCCGGCTTCTTCAGGTAGTCGCGGCCGGTCACGCTGCCGACGGCAATCACGCCTCCGATATGCTCGATGGCCGGAGCCAGCGCCACCGGAACGATGAACAGAATCGCCTGCCAGTTGAATTCCGGCGCCGTGAAGTGCGGCAATGCCAGCCAGGGCGCGGCGGCAATCTTCGCGGTGTCGACCACGCCGAAGTAGAACGACAGCGCAAAGCCCACCAGCACACCGGAGATGATCGGCACCAGGCGGAAAATGCCTTTGCCGAATACCGCGACCACCAGCGTGGTCAGCAGCGCAGGCATCGAAATCATCATGGCTGTCTGATATGGAATCAGCACCGCGCCATCACCGCCCTTGCCCATTGCCATGTTCGCCGCAATAGGCGCCATGGCCAGGCCGATGGAAATGATCACCGGGCCGATCACCACCGGCGGCAGCAGTCGGTCGATGAAACCGGTGCCCTTGATCTTCACCGCAAAGCCCAGGAAGGTGTAGACAAAACCCGCCGCCATGACGCCGCCCATGGTCGCGGCCAGGCCGAACTGGCCCTTGGCGAGAATGATCGGGGTGATGAACGCAAAGCTCGATGCCAGGAAGACCGGCACCTGACGCCCTGTCACGATCTGGAACAACAAAGTGCCCAGACCTGCGGTGAACAGGGCAACGTTAGGATCGAGTCCGGTGATCAGCGGCATCAACACCAGCGCGCCAAAAGCCACGAACAGCATCTGCGCACCGGAAAGCACGGTGCGCCAAAGTGGATCATTGAACTCGTGCTGCGTCATCTAATTAAGCGTCCTTCTGTTTGGTGCCGAAAATCTTGTCGCCGGCATCGCCCAGGCCCGGGATGATGTAGCCATGTTCATTCAGACGTTGATCGATCGAGGCGGTGTAGATCATCACGTCCGGGTGCGCCTTCTCGACCACTGCGATCCCTTCCGGCGCTGCCACCAGCACCATCGCACGGATTTCCTTGCAGCCGGCTTTCTTGAGCAGATCGATGGTCGCGACCATGGAGCTGCCGGTGGCCAGCATCGGGTCGATGATCATCGCCAGACGTTCGTCGATTTCCGGAACCAGTTTTTCCAGGTAGGTGTGCGCCTGCAGGGTTTCTTCATTGCGGGCAACGCCGACGGCGCTGACTTTTGCGCCGGGAATCAGGCTGAGCACGCCGTCGAGCATGCCAATGCCGGCACGCAGGATCGGGACAACGGTGATCTTCTTGCCGGCGATTTTTTCGACCGACACGGGACCGGCCCAACCTTCGATTTCATAGTTTTCCAACGCCAGGTCTGCGGTGGCCTCGTAGGTGAGCAGCGCACCGACTTCCTGGGCCAGCTCACGGAAATTCTTGGTGCTGATGTCGGCGCGGCGCATCAGCCCGAGCTTGTGGCGGATCAGCGGATGACGGATTTCACGGATAGGCATAAGGGAAAGGCTCCAGCGGGGGGGCAAAAAAACGGCCTAGATTAATCTATTCAGCAGTTACTGTCTTACGGCGTGTGCAGTATTGTCTTACCGCTCACACAGACTGCGCTCTGTTATGCGCAACGTTAGTCCAGAATCGCTTGCCCTGAATCGTCGGGATGCGTACCTTTGCCCGCTTTTCTTACACTGCCCCCATCTGGAGAGCCTCATGTCCGCTGATCTCGAGCATATCCGTCTAGTCATGCGCGAGGCTGACTGCCTGTACACAGAAGCCGAAGTCGATGCTGCCATCGCCCGTGTCGGCGCGCAGATCAACGCCGAACTGGCCGATCGCAATCCTGTGGTGTTCTGTGTCATGAACGGCGGCCTGATCTTTTCAGGCAAGCTGCTGACACATCTGAATTTCCCGCTGGAAGCGTCCTACCTGCACGCCACCCGCTATCGCAACGAAACCACCGGTGGCGACCTGTTCTGGAAAGCCAAGCCGGAAGTTTCGTTCATCGACCGCGACGTGCTGATCATCGACGACATTCTCGACGAAGGGCACACGCTGGCGGCGATCATCGATTTCTGCAGACACGCCGGCGCCCGGGCGGTACACACTGCCGTGCTGATCGACAAGGACCACGACCGCAAGGCGCGTCCTGACTACAAGGCCGATTACGTGGGCCTGCCGTGCATCGACCGTTACATCTTCGGTTTCGGCATGGACTACAAAGGATACTGGCGCAACGCTGCGGGAATCTTCGCCGTCAAAGGCATGTGATGGCCGGGTGAGCGTTCCCGTATCGGTCGGGAACGTTCGCGTTGAGCCGCGCGCTGTCCGGGGGGTACACTGCCCGCCCGTGAAAGTGTCTGCGACAAGTTGGAGCCCGCAATGCGTAAAGATAAGAAGCAGGTGATTGGCGACGAAATCGGTGACGAGCAGATCAAACTGTTCCTCGACTTCGAACCCCATGACGCCACATCGCCCTCGCTGCACAAGCTGATCAAGGCCTACCGTGGGCTGCGGATCGACGATTTCGAGCGGTTCCTGGCGTTCTTCAAGGAAGCCGGCTACGACCTGGATGGCAAAGACGAACACGGCAACGACTTCATTGCCCTGATCAAGGATCAGCGCAATGCCGAAGACTATATCGAGCTGATCGAACAGGCTCGCGGCTGAAGCCTGCGCTCCCACAAAACAAAAAACCCGTGACTCAATGAGCTCACGGGTTTTTTGTTTGCGGCATCAGGTGCTACGCAATGCTGTGTGCCTGGCTGCTGCGTTCAACCAGCTCAAGGTTCTCATCGTTTTGCGCGCTGATGCGCTGATACAGCTGGGCGTCGCTTTCCAGGGCCTTTTCACGGGCCGGAAAGATTTCGTTGAGCTTGGCGGCCCATTCGGTGCGGGTCTTTTCGGGGAAGCAACGCTCGATCAATTCCAGCATGATCGAAACGGTCACCGAAGCGCCCGGTGAAGCACCCAGCAGCGCAGCCAGCGAACCGTCCTTCGCCGAAACCAGTTCGGTACCGAATTGCAGCACGCCGCCTTTCTTGGCGTCTTTCTTGATGATCTGCACCCGCTGGCCGGCCACTTCCAGACGCCAGTCTTCGGCGCGCGCCTGTGGATAGAAACGGCGCAGCGATTCCAGACGTTGGTCCATCGACTGCATCACTTCACTGACCAGGTACTTGGTCAGATCCATGTTGTCGCGGGCCACTGCCAGCATCGGCTTGATGTTGGCGATACGAACCGACAACGGCAGGTCGAGGAACGAACCGTGCTTGAGGAATTTGGTAGTGAAACCGGCGTAGGGCCCGAACAACAGCGACTTCTTGCCGTCGACCACACGGGTGTCGAGGTGCGGCACCGACATGGGCGGTGAACCCACCGCAGCCTGGCTGTACACCTTGGCCTGGTGATGCTTGACCACTTCCGGGTTATCGCAGCGCAGCCACTGGCCGCTGACCGGAAAACCACCAAAGCCCTTGCTCTCTTCGATACCGGACATCTGCAGCAGCGGCAAGGCCGCGCCACCGGCGCCCAGGAATACGAATTTGGCGTCGATCTCGCGGGTGCTGCCGCTGTTGACGTCCTTGATGGTCACGGTCCAGCCAGTGCCCTTGCGGGTCAGGTCGGTGACGCGCTTGCTGTACTTCACCAGCGCGTCAGGCGCGTCGGCCAGATGCTTGAGCAACTGATTGGTCAAGGCGCCGAAGTTGACGTCGGTACCGTTGAGCATGCGGGTTGCGGCGATCTTCTCGTCGGCAGGTCGGCCAGGCATCATCAGCGGCATCCATTCTGCGAGCTTGGCCTTGTCTTCGGTGTATTCCATCGAAGAAAAGGCATGGTGCTTGCTCATGGCCTCGAAGCGGGTCTTGAGGAAGGAAATGCCACTCTCGCCCTGGACGAAGCTCAGGTGCGGAACCTGGTTGATGAACGATTTCGCCGAGCCGAAGGTGCCTTTGCGGGCCAGATACGCCCAGAACTGCTTGGACACTTCGAACTGGGTATTGATGTGCACGGCTTTTTTGATGTCGATGGAGCCATCAGCCGCGGGCGGCGTGTAGTTCAACTCGCAAAGGCCGGCGTGACCGGTGCCGGCGTTGTTCCACGGGTTGGAACTCTCCGCGGCTCCGGAATCCATGAGCTCAACGACTTCCAGCTTGAGGCCGGGGTCGAGCTCCTTGAGCAGCACGGCCAGGGTGGCACTCATGATGCCCGCTCCGACCAGTACCACGTCGACTGTTTCGTTATGCGCCATTAACGCGTCTCCAAAATCTGCAGCACCAAATTGACGGCATACGATCCTGAGGCTGGATGCCGGGAAACGGGGCGTTATTCACCAAGGTATGGCCCCTTTGCCCGGCCAGGATCACCTGTCCGATTCTTCGCAATTTTTCGCATCTTAAAGCGCAGGTCCCGGTCAGGCTGAATGAAGTGTCCATCAGACGCACATGAACTCATTTTCAGGCCTGCTCGGCCATTCGACCATCGTCAAGGCACTCGTCTTTCGACGAGGACCGTTCACGGGGTTCAGGCACCGGTATTGGAGGCGCAGTCGCGGTCAGTCCTGTTCAAGGGGGCCGTCTCGGATGCTGATGGTGCTCTTACAAACGCGTACCTATTCATTTGCTCGCCACACTCTTGTGAAGTAGTGAAAACCCGTATTTCCACGTCCTTTTGGGAACGTGGACCAAACCTCGAAAAGGGCTGCGCAGGCAGCTCTGGCAGATCAGGTGCATACAGTGTGAGGCGGTGGCAAGGGCGAAAGGTTCGATGCGAATCGAGCAATTTCCAACCGTCCATCGAACACACTGGGGTGCGATTGACCTGTGTGGGCGGCTCTCTGTGGGCGGGATGAAGATGCCAATGCGGTGATTGACGGAGTTGCGAGGCCCGATCAGGAGACGTCCTTATAATCGGGGGGAGATTATAGCGATGAAACGACAGGAATTGATCGGATTAACTGACTTTTATTCGCTATCCGGTCAGGCAGTGAGCAAACGACGTGCAGTCTGGCGCGATGGCTGGCGGCTGACACGGGCCTGGGCAGGCAGTGGCTGGTTCAGCCAGGCGAGGCGTTGCTCGGTGACTTCCACCCACTCGGCACCGACCGGGCGCTCGGCACAGTGTTTCAGGGCGCGGCAGATACCGGCCTGGTCGAGGCGGGCATAATGACGCAATGGACGGCGGGCGGTGAACAGCGACCAGAAATGCTTCATGGCGCGACTCCTGAGAAGCGGATGCAGATTATCTTGCCGCGGCCAGGTGACACCCTTGTGACACCGGCGGCGCTGAACCATTGCGCTTTGCCGCAAGTCCCACTTTCGACTAGTGAGGCGCCGTCGAGCGCCGCTATACTGCGGCACATTCAGTGCCTGGCCCATGGAGAGATGAGCATGCTGCGTCGCCTTTTGTTCGGTTTGCTTGCTGTAAGCAGTTTGACCCTGGTGGGTTGTGCCCACAGCCCGCAACAACTCAGCCCACAACCCAAGCTGAACGCTCAGCTGGCGGCGGTCGGTCGTGGCCAGCCGGTCGTGGTTCGCGTGGTAGACGGCCGTCCAGGCCCGACCCTCGGTACGCGCGGCGGCATGTACCCCGAGACCAGCTCTATCAGCGTCAGCAGCAACGATATCGTGCCCAAGCTGCAAGCTCAGGCTGAAGCGGCTGTCCGTCTGCTGGGCTTCACGCCCACCAGCGGCGGCAGCAACGCACCGCAATTGACCGTGACCCTGGCCGATCTGAAATACCAGTCGCCCAAGGAAGGCCTGTATGTGACCGAGGCGACTATCAGTTCCACGTTTCGCGCCGACGTGCGCAACAACGGCCGCAACTACAGTGGTCGTTATGCCGCTTCGCTGGACCAGCGCTTCGGCATGGCGCCGAACCAGGAAACCAATACCAAGCTGGTCAGCGACGTATTGAGTGATGCGCTGACTCGCGTCTTCCAGGACGCGACCATCGGCCAGACCCTGGCGCAGTAAGCTTCACGCCACGAAAAAGCCCGGCCCTTGTCAAAGAGGGCCGGGCTTTTTTGTGCCTGCGAATTTTCTCAGGCCGCCTGCTGGTAGAAACCCAGAAAGCTGAAGCCGGTGGTCTGATCCAGGTCCGGCAGGTCATGGTGTGCGTGTCCGCCCAATGCGCAGTAGACCAGCCAGTGGCGGTCCTGGACATTGAAGGCCAGGCTGTCGATCAATTCCTGTTGTTCATCGCTCTGGGCGATCAGATACAGGCGATCCTGATTGTTGGCGTGCAGCATCGAAGGCTCCGGAAAGGGGGGGAGGTCGTCCGTTGAGGAGCCATAGAATGCCGGGGCAGGGTTACGGTCTGGTGACAACTGAAGGCAATAAGATTCGAGCCCCCTGGTGTGAACGTGTGGGAGTAAGCTTGCTCGCGACTGCTCAGGATCAACCGCTACATGGGCTGTGACTGTACCTGGCTCGTCGCGAGCAAGCTCCCTCCCTCATTTCAGCGTAAATTCCGGGGAGGCGGATACCGTTACAGCGGCAACCCTGCCTTCACCCGATATTGATTGCGAACCGGCGTCGCATATTGCTGCACCAGATACGGTCGGTGTTCGGCCGGTGCACCTTGCAGACGGCTTTCCCATTCTTCCCTGGCCTTGGCCAGCTCGTCTGCCGGGAACAGCTCGGCTGCTTTCGGCACTTCGATGGCCGGGTCGGCATCGCTCCACTGGGCATAGGCCAGGTAGTGCACCGGAAACAGGCGATAGCCGCCGAGGATCTGGCGGTCCATCTCGATGGCCAACTGCTTGGTGTCCTCGAACAGCCCGGTGATCGGCGGCGCGAAGTTCACGTGCACGCGGCCTTTATAACCGGTGATACCCAGCGCAATGCTCACATCATCCTCGCCCGGCGTCTTCACATAGCTGCCGGTCGTGGCGCGGATATACAGCTCGCGGGCCTTGGCGTGGTCGCACGGGTCGTACTCGTAGCTGATGGATACCGGCGTCAGGTTCAAAGACTGGATGACTTCGCCGAACGGTTCGTCCTTGCGACTCATATGGAACATCTTGAGGATGGCCGACTCGGTACGGTCATCGCCATCCTTCGCACGGCCCTCGGCCTGGGCAATCCAGATCGATGCGCCATCCTGAGTGATGGAGAAGTTGATATACGCCGACAGCAATTGGTACGCCGCCATTTTTTCCCGGCGGCCGATGATCGAGCGATGCACGATGAAGCTTTTGTTCAGGCGCATCAGGTCACTGACGAACGGCTTCTGCAGCAGGTTGTCACCAATGGCGATGCGCGGGGTCGGCAGGCCGGCGTGATACACCGCGTAGTTGACGAACGCCGGGTCCATCACGATGTCGCGATGGTTGGCCAGGAACAGATAAGCCATGCCTGACTTGAGCTGTTCGACCCCGGTGTAGGTCACCCCGTCGGTGGCGCGCTCGATGGTGTGGTCGACGTAATATTCGACCTTGTCTTGCAGGCTGGCGACCGAATCGATGCCGGCGAACTCACGGCGCAGCTTGCGGGCCAGGGTGGGTTGCAGAAACCAGCCCAATGCACCGGCCAGGCGCGGAAAACGGAACCGGGTCAGGATGGAGAGAAAGGCTTTGTCGCTCAGCAGGCGCGCCAGTACGGCGGGGACTTCTGCATCGTTATAAGGTCGGATGGCATCGAATTCGCCCATCATGCTCTCTTGTTGGAAACGGATAGGGTAAAAAGTAGTGGGTGTTATGCCCAGCCACCATTCAAAGATGGGGCAATTATACGCATAACTGGTCCCGGAGGCCGCGATGCAGGAACTACAGAGTTATGACTGCCCTTACTGTGGCGAACAGGTGGAAGCCGTGCTCGACCTGTCGGGAGGCGACCAGCAGTACATCGAGGACTGTCCGGTATGCTGTCGGCCGATCATCTTCGACCTGCGCACCGATGGTGAACACTGGAACCTGGATGTCCGCAGTGAGAACGAATGATGCAAAACATCTACGAGCCGGAAAATCTGCTGGAGGGCGAGTTGCTGCAAGGCATGCTCGCCAGTGAGGGTGTCGAAGCGCACCTGACCGGCCGGCATCTGCTGGGCGGCATGGGCGAGTTGCCGGTGTTCGGCCTGCTGGCCATTGCCGTCGAAGATGACCGGGCCGAACAGGCACGGGCGCTGATCACTGCGTACAATGCAGCGCTGCCGCTGTCCGGCGACGAACCGGACAACATTCCCGATGTACTGGTGTGCTGAGAGGGTGCCTACAAAATGGCCGCACGCGACAATATTGCGTTGCAATCGGTCTTGTCGTCGTTCGACGACTTTGTAAACACCTTCTCCGCTACCAAAAAAGAGCGTTGTTACCCTCATGTGTGGACGTTATGCCCTGTTCCGTTGGTCGCCCGCTTTCGCGGCCTTGCCCGGCTTCCCCGGCGATCAGCGGGCGCAGTGGAATATTTCACCAGCCGATTCGGTGTTGATCCTGCGTGCCCGCGAGGCTGGCGCAAAAGAAGGCGAACTCGAACTGGCCCGTGCCCGCTGGGGATTGACGCCGGCCTGGCTGACTGACCTGACCCGCACCCCGGCCCATGCGCGGGCGGAAACCGTCGCCGAGCAGCCGATGTTCCGTGAGGCGTTTCGCCTGCGCCGCTGCCTGCTGCCTGCCAATGGCTTCTATGAATGGCGCGGCACCCAGCGCAAACGGCCGTTCTGGCTCACGCCGGGGGAAGGCTCGGCGCTGTTCTTCGCCGCGATCTGGGAGGCTTATCCGGTACAGGGCCACGACTGGCTGAGCGTCGCGGTGGTGACCCAGGCGGCGGCCAGTCAGCGTCGCCCGCTGATTCTCGATGAGCAGGGCCAGAAAGACTGGCTCGCCGCCGACACGCCGTTATCGACCCTGCAGGCCTTGCTCGCCGCGCCCCAGGTTGCGCTGCGCGAGCGACCGCTGGCCAATCTGGTCAACGATCCCAAACTCAATGCGCCCGAGTGCCTGACGCCGCTGGGATAACACGTCTTGCATGTAGGAATTCCCGGCTGTCTAATCGTCCTGATACATACTCGACACAACCTCGATACACCGCCGGGAACCATCCCTGCGATCGAGTGACCAATGTGGCGATCAACCGGGTATGGCACGGAGTGGCTGCACAATCCGGGATCAGCGCCTTATCAATCAGGAGAACCACCATGCGTCAGTCATTTGCCCGTTGTGCCTCAATCAGTGCCTTGAGCGCGGCGTTACTGCTCGGCGGCTGCCAGGCCGTGAACACGACTTCGGGCGATTCAGTGGGTGTTGAACGCAAGCAGTACATGTTCAGCATGCTCTCGACCGACGAGGTCAACAAAATGTATGCCCAGTCCTACCAGCAGACGGTAGGCGAGGCCACCAGCAAAGGCGTGCTCGACACCAGCAGCGCCGACGCCAAGCGTGTGCATGCGATCGCCGACCGCCTGATTGCCCAGGCGCCCAAGTTGCGGGCCGACGCGGCCCAGTGGGATTGGGAAGTGAACCTGATCAAAAGCGACGACCTGAACGCCAATTGCGGCCCGGGCGGCAAGATCATTTTCTACACAGGACTGATCGACACACTGAAGCTGACCGACGATGAAATCGCCGCGGTCATGGGCCATGAAATTGCCCATGCCCTGCGCGAGCATGGTCGCGAAGCGATGTCCAAGGCCTACGGTGTGCAGATGGCGCGCCAGGGCGCCGGTGCATTGCTGGGCCTGGGCCAGGACAGCCTGGCGCTGGCCGATACGGTGGTGAACTACAGCCTGACACTGCCCAACAGCCGCAGTAACGAAAACGAAGCGGATCTGCTGGGCCTGGAACTGGCCGCTCGTGCCGGCTACAACCCCAACGCCGCGATCACGCTGTGGCAGAAGATGACCCAGAACGCTGGCGGTTCGCAGCCGGAATTCATGAGCACTCACCCGGCCTCGGCCAACCGCATCGCGTCCCTGCAAGCGGCCATTCCCAAGGTCATGCCGTTGTACGAAAAGGCGCCGAAGTCCTGACGCTGCAAGCCTCAAGCTGCAAGCGGATTTGCGCAACACCGACGCTTGTAGCTTGTCGCTCGCTTATCAAACCCAACCGCTGACCTGCATTGCTTTGTAAACCGCAACCAGCGCCAGAACGAAGAACGCACTGGCCGCCAGTCGACGAATCAGCGTGAGAGGCAGCTTCTCGGCCGCGAAATTGCCGGCCAGTACCACCGGCACGTTGGCGATCAGCATGCCGACAGTGGTGCCGATGATCACCAGCCACAGGTACGAATACTGCGCGGCCAGCATCACGGTCGCGATCTGGGTCTTGTCGCCGATCTCGGCGATGAAAAAAGTGATCAGGGTGGTCATGAACGGCCCGAACTTGCGGGCGGTACTGGCTTCATCCTCGTCCATCTTGTCTGGAACCAGTGTCCACAGCGCTGTGGCGGTGAAGCTTGCGGCCAGAATCCAGTGCAACACTGCATCGGAGAAGAAGTTGCCGACCCAGGCGCCTACTGCACCGGCTGCTGCATGGTTGGCCAGGGTCGCGGCGACGATGCCGGCGATGATCGGCCAGGGTTTGCGAAAGCGAGCAGCCAGGATGAGGGCAAGCAATTGCGTCTTGTCGCCAATCTCGGCGAGCGCAACGACTGCAGTAGGGATGAGAAGTGATTCCAGCATCAGGTTTCCTAAGGGGCGGGTCGACACGGCTATGACACGTACGACCTCCCCGCCCCGGGTAAGGTGTTCGTGTCATAGGTCTTGTCAAACCACCGATCCGTCTGAAGCGGATTCTGGGTCGCACGCACCATGGTCTGAGGACCAAGTATGTTGATGCGTGCCGGACGAGCGTGGCGCTCGTGGGAGACTACTCCCCTAGGACGGAGCGGATTCTGCCTTCGCAGAACCCATTCGGCAAGCGCTTATTTTCAGGGACGCCTGGCGCTGTAGATTTTGAACCCGTTGCCCTGAGCCCTGACTTCACAGGCTCCGACGTGCTCTTCGATCAGCGGCTGGTAGCGCAGGAAGTTGTTCGCAACCAGGCGCAATTCGCCCCCTGATTTAAGATGTTGACGCGCTTTTCGCAGCAGGTTTTCCGTAGCCAGGTAGTCGGTGTGCACCCCGACATGGAACGGAGGATTGCTCAGAATGGTGTTCAACCCCATGGGCGCTGCATCGATTCCGTCGCCGGTCAGGACCTGGGCTTCAAGTCCGTTGGCAGCCAGTGTCAGGCGTGAACTGGCAGTGGCGAACGCATCCACGTCGAGCATCACCACTTCGTTGTGCGGGTAGCGACGTTTGACCGCAGCACCGAGCACGCCTGCGCCACAGCCGAAGTCCAGCAAATGGCCGCTGGGCAGCTTGTCGATGTTGTCCAGCAGCAGTGCCGAGCCACGGTCCAGTCGACCGTGGCTGAACACGCCGGGCAGGCTGATCACGGTCAACGGACCGTCCTGCAAGTCGATCTGGTAGGGCCTGGCGAGGCTTTCCAGTGGCACGGCCTGCGGGGCATGTTCGACCGTCACCTGCCACAGTTGGCAATGGCGGGCGCTGTCGAGCTTGCGGGCGCGGCCGAACGGGCTCAACTGCTTGGCAGCCGCTTCGATGCCGCCGCGTTTCTCGCCGACCAGAAACAGCTCGCAACCGGCCAGGCGGGATGCCAGGGCATTGAGCAGATAGTCGGTCAGGTCCCGCGCCTTGGGCAGGAACAGGACCGCTGTGTCGAAAGGTTGTTCAGGGGCTTCTACGCCGAAATGTGTGCGCTCAGGAAAACGGGCGTCCAGCGCCGCCTGGTCACCTGCATGCCAGCACCAGCCGCGTGCGTTCGGCAACTTGCCCAGCAGATCGTCAGCCGGCAACCCGACTAGCAGCACCGAACCCTCAAACAACTCGGCCTGACGGAGTAACACTTCACTGCGCGGGTCCATGGACTGGGCTCCTGAAAAAAGCGCGGAGTTTAACAGCAATGCGGTTTGATGCAGTCTGCCTTCGCCGGCAAGGCGCAACGCCGCCCCGATGGCTCCTACCCGTTCAGTCGCTCCATACACCACCTGCCTGTAGGAGCTTGCTGGCGAAGGCAATCCCCGGATCTGCGATCAGCTCACTACCCGCACCGGTTCGCCGGCGAAATAGGCGCGGGCGTTTTCAGCGACCTGGCTGACGATCCGTTGCCGCGCTTCCCGGGCGCCCCAGGCGCTGTGCGGGGTGATGATCAGGCGCGGGATGTCGCCGGCCAGCAGCGGGTTGCCGTTGACCGGCGGTTCGACGCTGAGCACATCCGAGGCCGCGCCGCCCAACTGACCATTGCGCAGCGCATCGGCCAGAGCCTGTTCATCGATCAGCCCACCGCGGGCGGTGTTGACGATGAAGGCGTGGGGCTTGAGCAGGCTCAGTTCATGGGCGCCGATCATGTTGCGGGTGTGCTCGTTCAACGGGCAGTGCAGGGTCAGCGCGTCGATCTGCGGCAGGAGTTCGCGCAGCGGCAAGCGATCCGGACGTTCCGGGCGGCCGGGAATCTGCCCCAGCAACACGCGCATGCCGAATGCCTCGGCCAGCTTTGCCACCGCGCTGCCCAGTTCCCCATGGCCCAGCAGCCCGAGGGTCTTGCCTTCCAGCTCGACGATGGGGAAATCCAGCAGGCAGAACTGCGATGATTTCTGCCACAACCCCTGCTGCACGGCTTTTTGATAATCGGGCAGGCGAGTCGCCAGGGCCAGCAGCAACAGCAGCGTGTGCTGGGCCACCGACGGCGTGCCGTAGCCCTGGCAATTGCACACCGTCACGCCGTGCTCGCGGGCCGAAACCAGGTCAACGTTATTGGTGCCGGTTGCCGTCACCAGCACCAGCTTCAGGTCGGGACAGGAAGCGAACGTGCTGGCATCGATGGCGATCTTGTTGGTAATCGCGACCTGCGCGCCGCTCAGGCGCCGGGCGACCTGATCAGGCGTGGTGCTGGCATGCAGCTGCAAGTCCGTGAAGCTTTCGCGCAGTACGCCAAGATCCAGGTCACCCAGATCCAGCGAGGTATGGTCAAGGAAAACTGCTCTGCCGGTATTGCTCATAGCTGTACCTTTTTTGCCGTGAGTGGGACGCGTAAGGTATCGAGCCTATCAGAGCCCATGCTGTTCAACATTCCCGGAGGCCCCATGTACTGGGAAGAATTTCTCACCGTCGCCTTGATTCACCTGTTGGCCGTCGCCAGCCCCGGCCCCGATTTCGCCGTAGTGGTGCGCGAGAGCGTGGCCCACGGCCGCAAGGCCGGGACCTGGGCGGCCTTGGGCGTCGGTTCGGCGATCTTCCTGCACGTGGGGTATTCGCTGCTGGGGATCGGCTTCATCGTTTCGCAGTCCATCGTGCTGTTCAACGCCTTGAAGTGGGCTGCGGCGGCCTATCTGCTGTACATCGGTTTCAAGGCCCTGCGCGCCAGGCCGGCCGGTCCTGCGGACGATTCGCTCAAGGCCGCATCGAGCGAGCGCAGCGCCAAAGGCGCCTATGTCAGCGGTTTCGTGACCAACGGGCTCAACCCCAAAGCCACGCTGTTCTTCCTGTCGCTGTTCACCGTGGTGATCGATCCCCATACCCCGTTGCTGGTGCAGGGCGGCTACGGCATCTACCTCGCCGTGGCGACCGCCGCGTGGTTCTGCATCGTGGCGCGGCTGTTCAGCCAGGCGCGGGTGCGTGCAGGCTTTGCTCGCATGGGCCACTGGTTCGACCGGGCGATGGGCGGCGTCCTGGTCGCGCTGGGTGTGAAACTGGCGTTCACCGAGGTGCATTGAGGGCCAGCTTGTGCCGCGCTGGTCAGCTGGTCGGCCCTTTGGGCGCTCCGACTGGCGAGTGCGGGTTTCAGAGTCCATATTTCAAACTTCGCCTGTGGACTTTGAAAAGGGATTCATATGTTACAGACTCGCGTTCTTGCGCCCGCCGACGGCGCCTATCAGTACCCACTGTTGATCAAACGGCTGCTGATGTCCGGCAGCCGCTATGAAAAAACGCGTGAAATCGTTTATCGCGATTCTGTTCGCTACACCTATCAGACCCTCAACGAACGCGTCTGCCGCCTGGCCAATGTCTTGACCGCTGCCGGCGTGAAGGCCGGCGACACCGTGGCGGTCATGGATTGGGACAGCCACCGTTACCTGGAGTGCATGTTTGCCATCCCGATGATCGGTGCGGTCATTCACACCATCAACGTGCGGCTTTCGCCCGAGCAGATCGTCTACACCATGAACCATGCCGACGACCGCGTGGTGCTGGTGAACAGCGAATTCGTCGGTCTATGCGCGGCCATGCAGGAGCATCTGACCACGGTCGAGAAAACCATCCTGCTGACTGACCTGCCGGACAAGACCGCGGACCTGCCGAACCTGGTCGGTGAATACGAAGAACTGCTGGCCGCTGCCAGTCCTGAGTACACCTTCGAGGACTTCGACGAAAACTCGGTGGCGACCACCTTCTACACCACCGGCACCACCGGCAACCCCAAGGGCGTGTACTTCACCCATCGGCAGCTGGTCCTGCACACCATGGGCGTGGCGACCATCATGGGCTGTATCGACAGTGTCCGGCTGTTGGGCACCGACGATGTGTACATGCCCATCACGCCGATGTTTCACGTCCACGCCTGGGGCGTGCCTTATGCAGCGACCATGCTCGGCCTGAAACAGGTGTACCCCGGCCGTTACGACCCTGAATTCCTGGTCGAGCTGTGGCGCAAGGAAAAGGTGACGTTTTCCCACTGCGTGCCGACCATCATGCAAATGCTGCTCAATGCCAAGGCGGCCCAGGACACGGATTTCGGCGGCTGGAAAATCATCATCGGCGGCAGCTCGCTGAACCGCAGCCTGTATGACGCGGCCAGGGCCAAGGGCATTCAACTGACCGCTGCGTATGGCATGTCCGAAACCGGACCGCTGATTTCCGTGGCTCACCTGAACGAAGAACTGCGTGCCGGCAGTGAAGACCAACGCATCGAGTACCGCATCAAGGCCGGTGTTCCAGGCATGCTGGTGGACGCCGCCATTGTCGACGAGGACGGCAATTTCCTGCCGGCCGACGGGCAGACCCAGGGCGAGCTGGTCTTGCGCGCGCCGTGGCTGACCCAGAGCTACTACCGGGAACCGGAAAAGGGCGCCGAGCTGTGGGCCGGCGGCTGGCTGCACACCGGCGATGTGGCGACGCTGGACGGTATGGGGTTCATCGACATCCGCGACCGCATCAAGGATGTGATCAAGACCGGTGGCGAGTGGATCTCGTCCCTGGATCTGGAAGACCTGTGCAGCCGTCACCCGGCGGTGCGGGAAGTGGCGGTGGTCGGTATTGCCGATGCGCAGTGGGGCGAGCGGCCGTTTGCTCTGCTGGTGGTGCGCGAAGGGCACAGCATCGATGCCCAGGCGCTCAAACAGCATTTGAGCCCTTTCGTCGAGCAAGGTCATATCAACAAGTGGGCCATTCCCAGCCAGATTGCGCTTGTTACTGAAATTCCCAAGACCAGCGTAGGAAAACTCGACAAGAAGCGCATGCGTCTGGACATCATCGAATGGCAGAACAGCGACAGCGCATTTCTTTCCCGGCTCTGACATCGGCCAGCGCCGTGCCCGGCCGGGCACGGCGGCAGTCACAGCGCCAGCACAGCGGCGCCGCTTGCCAAATTCTGAATTTAAGCCATCCTGCGTTTCTGGCCGGCCGACCTCTCGGGAACCGGCGGGCCAGAGGGCTTCATGCTGCAAATCACACTTTAGAGGGATCAAGCGCAGCGGCTCGCTGGATATAGTCGGCACAGGGAATGAGCAAGAGCGAAAGCATGCATTTCGTGTTGTGACCTTTCGAGGCTGTATTCGGGGCTGTCCGAACGAATAACTACCGTCCGTTACCGGATTCGATGGCTGGTCCGCTTTTTTTCAAGTTCCCACTGCCATAACAATAAAAGCACATGGAGTAGCGTCGATGACTACAGCACATACTTTCTGGCGCCGGGCGAAACTTCCCCTGGCAGTGAGCCTTGCCTCTTCGCTTGCCAGCCCGGCCTTCGGCATTACTTTCAACATTGGCGAGATCGAAGGCAGTTTCGACTCCTCGCTGTCGGTGGGCGCCAGCTGGTCGACCGAAAAAGCCAACAAGAACCTGATCGGCGCCAACAACGGCGGGCGCGGTCTGTCGCAGACTTCCGATGACGGCCACCTCAACTTCAAGCGTGGCGAAACCTTCTCCAAGATCTTCAAGGGTGTGCATGACCTGGAGTTGAAGTACGGTGACACCGGCGTGTTCCTGCGCGGCAAGTACTGGTACGACTTCGAACTCAAGGATGAAAGCCGCGAGTTCAAGGACATCAGCGATTCGAACCGCAAGGAAGGCGCCAAGTCTTCCGGATTCCAGTTGCTCGACGCATTCGTGTATCACAACTATGCGATTGCCGATCAGCCCGGCGCGGTGCGTTTCGGCAAACAGGTCATCAGCTGGGGTGAAAGCACCTTCATCCAGGGCGGCATCAACAGCGTCAACCCCATCGACGTATCGGCGTTCCGTCGCCCAGGCTCGGAGATCAAGGAAGGCCTGATCCCGGTCAACATGTTCTACCTGCAGCAAAGCCTGACCGACAACCTGTCGGCCGAAGGCTTCTATCAGCTGGAGTGGGACCAGACGGTCGTCGACAACTGCGGCACGTTCTTCTCCCAGCCCGACGTGATCGCCGATGGCTGCGACAACAACCTGGCCGTGCTGCGCAGCCGCAGCGGCCTGAACTCAGCGCTGACCGCAGCCGGTCTGCCGGCCGGCGCGCGCGGGGCGATCTTCAATTCGCTGGCGCAACAGGGCGTGGCCTTCGGCAATCCCGACGAAGGCGCCATCGTACGACGTGGCCCGGATCGCGATGCCCGCGACGGCGGCCAGTTCGGCTTTGCACTGCGCTACAACTACGAGCCGCTGGACACAGAGTTCGGCGCCTACATGATGAATTATCACAGTCGTGCGCCGATCTTCAGCGGGCGCGGCGGCTCGGCGGCGTCGTTCAGCGCGGCCGGGCTGGTGGGATCGCTGGTGGGCAACGGGATTCCCGCGTCGGTCGCGGCGGGCCTGGCGCCGACCTTGTTGCCGCTGGTGGTGGCAGGCAATTCCAGCTATTACGTCGAATACCCCGAAGACATTCGCCTGTACGGCCTGAGCTTCTCCACCACCTTGCGCACCGGCACAGCGTGGAGCGGCGAGATCAGCTATCGGCCGAATGCGCCGGTGCAGGTCAACACCACCGACATCCTGTATTCCGGTATCTCGCCGCTCAACCCCAACGTGTCGTTGCTGGCCGGACGGCCCAACACCGACCAGCCGGGCTATCGCCGCAAGGAGATCACCCAGCTGCAAACCACGCTCACGCACTTCTTCGACCAGGTGATGGGTGCCGAGCGCTTGACCGTGGTCGGGGAAGTGGGCTGGACACACGTCGGCGGCCTGGAAAGCACCTCGAAAATCCGCTACGGCCGCGACCCGGTCTACGGCCCAGGCCCTTTGCCGGGCGGGCAGTGCGCGACCCTCAACGCTGGTACGCTGACCGGTGCCGAGCAGAACAACCTGAGCCGCTATTGCGAGGACGACGGCTTTACCACCTCCAATTCCTGGGGCTACCGCGCCCGGGCAATCTGGGACTACAACAACGTTTTCGCCGGGGTGAACCTGCGCCCGAGCGTGGCCTGGTCCCATGACGTCAAGGGCTACTCGCCCGGCCCTGGCGGCAACTTCGAGGAAGGCCGCAAGGCCGTCAGCCTGGGCCTGGATGCCGAGTATCAGAATACCTACACCGCGAACCTGTCCTACACCAACTTCTTCGATGGCAAGTACACCACGGTCGATGACCGAGATTTCGTGGCGCTCAGTTTTGGCATGAACTTCTAAGAACACGGTATCGGGATGACGATAAACATGAAAATAACAAAAAGTCTGTTGCAAGCCGGTGTGTTGGGCGTGTCGTTGCTGGCGGGCAGTGTCATGGCCGCAGTGTCCGAATCCGAGGCGGCAAAACTGGGAACGACCCTCACGCCCATGGGCGCCGAAAAGGCGGGTAACGCCGCCAATACCATTCCGGCCTGGAGCCCGATGCCGACCAGTGCCGGCGCGGTCGACAGCAAGGGCTTTCTCGCCAACCCCTATGCCAGCGAGAAGCCGCTGTTCACCATTACCGCGGCCAACGTCGAGCAGTACAAGGACAAGCTGGCGCCGGGCCAATACGCGATGTTCAAGCGTTACCCGGACAGCTACCGGATTCCGGTGTACACCACCCATCGCGGTGCGACGGTGCCCAACGAGGTCTTCACCGCCATTCGCAAGAACGCCACCAGCACCAAACTGGTGGGCGGCGGCAGCGGCCTGGAAAACTTCGATACCGCCATTCCGTTCCCGATCCCGGCCAACGGGGTCGAAGTGATCTGGAACCACATCACCCGCTATCGCGGCGGCAGTGTGAAGCGCTTCGTCACCCAGGCCACACCCCAGCCCAATGGCTCCTACAACCTGGTGTATTTCAGCGATCAGTTCGTGTTTCGCGACAAGATGAAGGACTATGACCCGAAGAATCCCGGCAATATCCTGTTCTACTTCAAGCAGGAAGTGACCGCTCCCGCGCGGCTGGCCGGTGGTGTACTGCTGGTCCACGAAACTCTGGATCAGGTAGCGGAACCGCGTTCGGCGTGGCTGTACAACGCCGGTCAGCGACGCGTGCGTCGTGCGCCGCAGGTGTCCTATGACGGGCCGGGCACCGCGTCGGACGGACTGCGCACTTCCGACAACCTGGACATGTACAACGGCGCGCCGGACCGTTACGACTGGAAGCTGATCGGCAAGCAGGAGATGTACATCGCTTCCAACAGCCACAAGCTCGATGACCCGAAGCTCAAGTACGCCGATGTGATCAAGGCCGGGCATATCAACCAGGACCTGACTCGCTACGAGCTACGCCGGGTCTGGCATGTCACTGCCACCTTGAAGGAAGGTCAGCGCCACATCTACGCCAAGCGTGACTTCTTCATTGATGAAGACACCTGGCAGGCGGCGGTCATCGACCATTACGACGGTCGCGGCCAACTGTGGCGCGTCGCTGAAGCCCATGCCCAGAACTACTACGACAAACAGGTGCCTTGGTATGCGGTGGAAACCCTCTACGACCTGCAGTCCGGCCGCTATGTAGCACTGGGCATGAAGAACGAAGAGAAGAGCGCCTACCAGTTTGGCTTCACCGCCAGCTCCAGCGATTTCACTCCTAACGCATTGCGCCAGGAGGGTGTGCGCTGACTTTGCCGGCATGACGGTTCGGACATTTTTGTAGTAACCACCGGGGCGGCGTTCCGCCTTGCTGGCGAATAGGGCGGTGCAGCCACAGCAGGTGTGTCGCCTGATAGTCGGTGTTCGCCAGCAGGCTGGCTCCTACGGGGATCACAACACTCTGCTAAACCATGACGCACCATTCGGGGGATAAATTGTAGGAATTTTGTTACAGACTTGTCGGGCATCACCTACAAAAGGGCGAGATTACCCGCTAGTCTCCGGACAGCCGTTACGCCGAACAATGACTCCAACAAGAGCCGGCCATGACAGACCTGTCCCGAATGCAAGGATTTGCAGACAGCGCGATTTCCGCACTGGAAGGGCGATATTTCCGACCGCCGCTGCCTGATGGCCATGTACCCCGAGCGCGCTTGTGCCAACGGCTCAAGGCCGGGTTGGCCGGGCGTCTGCTGCTGGTCAGTGCGCCGGCCGGTTTCGGCAAGAGCTCGCTGGCGGTGGAGTTTTGCCAAAGCCTCTCAACGGACTGGCAAAGCGTCTGGCTGGGCTTGAGCGCGCGCGATGCAGATCCGGGACGTTTCCTTGAACGACTGCTGGGCGGTTTGCAGCAGTTTTTCCCGCAATTGGGCGCCCAGGCCATGGGCCTGCTCAAAATGCGTCAGCGCCATGAGCCGTTTGCCTTCGAGGAGTGGCTCGACGGGCTGCTCGACGAGTTGGCGATGC
The DNA here is from genome assembly GCF_003935425.1 of Pseudomonas sp. v388. Lineage (GTDB taxonomy): Bacteria > Pseudomonadota > Gammaproteobacteria > Pseudomonadales > Pseudomonadaceae > Aquipseudomonas. The sequence continues at coordinate 588,066 of NZ_RHQN01000003.1, read as the reverse complement.
ATCTGATGCTCAGTCGTCCACTGTTACTGGTGCTCGACGATTACCACCTGGCCCAGGGGCCGGTACTGGACCGTTGCCTGCAACTGTTGCTCAATCATCTGCCTGCCGGTCTGGTGTTGCTGGTTACCAGCCGGCAGCGCCCCGACTGGCATCTGGCACGCCTGCGCCTGTCGCGTCAGTTGGTGGAACTCAACGAGCAGGATCTGCGCCTGACCGATGCCGAATCCCTGGCCGTACTCGACAGCCATGGCGGCTCGATGGACAGCGATGCATTGCACAGCCTGATCCGACGCAGCGAGGGCTGGGTTGCGGGCCTGCGGTTCTGGCTGCTGGCGGCAGCCGAGGCGGGCGAGGAACAGACGCGGCCGCGCGCCCTGCACGATGGCGATGTGCTGATCCGCGAGTACCTGCTTGAAGAAGTCATCGAATGCCTGCCGACCGAGGTTCATGGTTTTCTTTACGAAACGGCGTGTCTGGAACGGTTCTGCGCCGAGCTGTGCGACGCGGCCCGGGATGCCCACGACAGCGCCGAAAAGCTGGGTTATCTGCTGGCCCATCAGGTGTTCCTGGTGCCGCTGGACGAAGAAGGACGCTGGTTCCGTTACCACCATCTGTTTTCCGATCTGCTGCGCGCCCGGCATGCGGAGTCTTCCCGGCTCACGCGCCTGCACCTCAATGCCTGCCGCTGGTTCAGTGCCCAGGGCCTGCTGGACGAAGCCGTAGAGCAAGCCTTGCGCGCCGGTCACCTGGACGTCGCGGCGAATCTGGTGCAGAACCTGTCCGAAGAACAGCTGCTGGCCGAGCAGAACGTCGGCATGCTGCTGCGCTGGAAAATGGACCTTCCCGACAGCCTGTTGACCAGCACGCCCCGGCTGATCGTGCTGTACGCCTGGGCGCTGGCGCTGGCTTGCCAACTGGATGCCGCCGAAGCGCTGGCGCGGCATTTGAGCCGCTTTCTGCCAGCGCCATCGGCGTCTGCGCAGAAATCCATGCTTGCCCAGTGGCTGGCGCTCAGCGGAGTGATCGCCCGAGGGCGTGGCGACAGTGAGCGAACCCGTCGCTGCTGTGGCGAAGCCTTGCTCAGCTTGCCGGAAAAACGCTACGGACAGCGGCTGGTGTGTCTCTCGACCCTGGCCAATCTGGCCATCGCCGAAGGCGACCTGTTGCGGGCGCGGGCCTTGAATCGCGATGCGCTGGAACTCGCGCAGCGCGTCGCCAACCCGTTGTTCGAAGCACTGGCGCATTACGATCGGGCCAGAGTCATGCAGGCGCGTGGACAGATCATTCGCGCGCTGGAGGAAGTGCGCCAGGGGCTTCAACGCCTCAAGGGGCTGCCTGCCTCACGGCTATACGCGGTGCGCGGCCGTCTTACGCTGTACGAAGGTTATCTGCTGACGCTTCGCATGGAGGCGGACGCGGGGCGCGTTCGGCTTCTGGCCGGTCTGAACGAGGCGCGTGCCTGCCGTGACATCAGTGTTTTGATCGGCCATTGCGTGCTGGCGGGGCTGGAAGGCCGTGCCGGCCGCTACGCCGAGGCGTTCGCCGAGCTGACCGAGGCGGAACGGCTGATGCATATCTGGGACGTGCCGCCGATTTATTACCTGGCGATGATCACCCTGATCAAGTGCGAACTGTGGCTGATGCAGGGGCGCATCGATCTGGCCGAAGCCTGGCTGCTGCGCCTGACCCAGACCTACGGGGGTGGGCTGGCCGCCGCCGCGCCGGAATGCCATCCGCAGCTGGCGCAGCATATCGAGCTGCAACGCGCAGTGCTGGAGCGCTTGCGCGGCGACCCGCACACCAGCGGCCAGCGGTTGCGCCAGCTTGAAGAACGGGCGCAGGAGGTCGGTGCGCTGTTGCCCGGCTTGTTTGCACGGGTGCAGTTGATCGGCCTGCTGCTCGACAATGCCCGTTGCGACGAGGCCCGCGAGTCACTGGCGTGCAGCCTGAGTGCTGCGTCGGGCGGCGCGTTATCACCCTTTCAGGCGTTACTCGACGAGCATCCACGCTGGTGTCGCGAACAATTGCTGCGTGCGCCGCCGTGCCCGGTGCGCGACTTTCTCCTGGAACGCTTGCCGGTCTCGAGCGTTGGCGGTCCGCCATCGGGCACCGACACGCTCAGCGTGCGGGAACTGGGCGTGCTGCAACTGATCGCACAAGGGTGTTCGAATCAGGAAATCAGTGAGCAGCTGTTCATCTCGCTGCACACCGTCAAGACCCACGCCAGCCACATCAACAGCAAACTGGGCGTCGAGCGCCGGACGCAGGCGGTGGCCAGGGCCAAAGCCATGGGATTGTTGTAACCCAGACCCGGCGAACAGGGTCTGCGCCCCACGCCTTCATGCAGCAACGGGGCGTAGCCTGTTCAGCAGAGCCTAGAGTCGGCTGGCGCCCCACAGCTCGTCCACGTCTTCCAGTTCCCAGTCAGCCGGCATTTCGATTCTGACGATGGCGTCGCGCTCGGCTTCGTCGGCCAGATCGACCACATAGGGCGTGAAACGCTTGTGGGTGCGGGCGGACATGAACGCCTTGACCTTCGGCAGCAGCAGCGTCTGGTCATTCTGCTCGATGACGACGGCCAGTCGCCCGCTCTCCAGTCGCACCATCGCACCCACCGGGTAAATCCCCACGGTCTTGACGAAGTTCTGGAACACCAGCGGATCGAAATGGCCCTTCCAGGAGGCCATCTCGCGAATCGAATGCGCCGCTCCCCAGCCTTTCTTGTAGGGCCGGTCCGAGGTGACGGCGTCGTACACGTCGCACACCGCGCCCATCCTGGCAAAGATGCTGATGTCATCGCCTGCCAGCCCGTGGGGGTAGCCGGTGCCGTCGACCTTTTCATGGTGATGCAGGCAAACATCCCGGACCATGGAGTTCGCCTGCAGGCTGGCATCGAGCAGCTGCAGGCCCGCTTCCGGGTGATATTTCATGGCGTCGTATTCTTCGTGGGTCAGGCGGCCCGGCTTGTTGAGGATTTCCGGGTCGATCATCATCTTGCCGACGTCATGCATCAGCCCGGCAACGCCGGCTTCGCGGATCTGGTCTTCCGGCATGCCCATGCGCCGGGCAAGGGAAACCATCAGCGCGCAGACCGCCACCGAATGCATGTAGGTGTATTCGTCTGATGTCTTGAGGCGTGACAGGCTGATCAGTGCATGAGGGTGGCGCAGGATCGAATTGGAAATTTCCTCGACCAGCAGGTCGACATCCTGCACGTTCATGGCGCGGCCCATCTTGGCTTCGCTGAACATGGTCATGACCGCCTGCTTGGCCCGGCCACAGATTTCCCGGGCGCGTTCCACTTCCTTTTCCAGGCTCGTCGGCGCGGTGTCGTCCTGGCTATCGGCGGACAGCACCGGCGCCGCTTCCAAAGGTGCCTTGCCTCGCCGGGTGTCGATCCAGACCTCCACGGTATCGGACTGCTGAATGCGCTCCAGCACGCTGGCATCGCGCAGCACCACCTCGACCTGTTCTATCCAGAACGGATCATCGATGAAGGGACGGCAGAACTTGTGGATGTGCATCCCCAACGTCAGTTCTGATACAAGAATTTTTTTCAGCATGGTCAGCCCCCAGCGGCATCATCTGAGGGACTGAACACCAGGACAGACGCGGCTCCGCCATTCAGATCACGACTGTACATGCAGCAAGATGTTTTTCTGGAATCAATCAACGGCATGGCGTCACCTCATATGGCTAAGGATCGTCCTGATCTCGTATGGCCAGTATACGGGGCGTGATGGCGAAAAATCATGTGCATTTATATGACGCCAATAAAGCCTGACTTTATTTTTCCTATTTAAAATCAAGTGTTTGCATATACATGAAAATAAGTTCCAAACACTCGAAAAAAAATAGTTGAATAAAACTTCGAATCAAGTCCGTCTGTTCCGTTAATCATTACCCTCAAATGAATAGGTTGGCAACCGGCCGATCTTCAAATGGGAAGACTCGACCGTAAGGCACCGTGGTCGGTTGCCCGAGGATCGGGCTAGAGACACGTCGCAACGGAAAGCTCATGGTAGCGCCGGCCGAAATACACCAACGCGGCGGCTTCATCCTGGTGCCGGATGTCCAGCACCTCGCAGAATAGGATGTCATGGGTGCCGACACTGACCGAGTGGCTGACCTTGCAGTCGAACGCCAGCTTGGCATTTTCCAGCCTGGGTGCCCCGGTCAGCCCGCAGCTCCATTCTCCCTGGGCGAAGCGTTCCTGCTGCGTGGTCTTGCCGCCGAACACGTTGGACAACGCTTGCTGGTCATTGCCCAACGTATTGACGCACAACGTGCCGTTGCCCAGAAACGTGTCATAGACCGACGCGTTGCGGTTGATGCAGACCAGCAACGTCGGCGGCTGATCGGTCACGCTGCACACGGCAGTGGCGGTAAAGCCGGCGCGGCCGCACGCGCCATCGGTGGTGATCACATTGACCGCTGCGGCCAGGCTGGACATGGCTTCACGAAATTGCTGGGCGTCGACGATTGTGTCCTGGGCAATGACGGCTTGAGTGCTGTGCATGTGATTCTCCTTTCAGGCGCGGGCGCCGAGGTAGTCGAGCAAGGCATGACGATAAGGCTGCGGATCGCTGATGCTGGAGGCGTGGCCGCCGTATTCCAGCAGCACCAGTTCGGCGTGGGGCAGGTGGTCGGCGAGGTGCCGGGAGCGCTGCCACGGCACCAGCATGTCGTCGCGGTTGGCGATCAGCAGGGTCGGCACTGTGATTTCGCCCAGGCGTGATTCGATGTCGAAGGTTTCAAGGGCATTGATCCGCCGCAGCAGATTATCCGTATCGGGGAAGTGCGCGAGGGCGTGCTGCTCGTCCGCCGCCAGCCGCTCGCTGTTGGCGGCGATCCAGTCCGCCGGATACAGGAACAGCGCCTGGGCCTGTACATACGCCGCCGGGCCGCAGCCGGCCAGCAACTGTTTGCGCACCGAAAAGCAGCGGGCGCTGTGCGGATTCATGCTGCTCCACGCATTGATCAATACCTGGCTTTTCAGCAGATCGGGGCGCAACAGCGCCAGCTCCATGCTCACCAGGCCGCCCAGTGCGTGACCGATCAGATGACAGCCTCGGATTTCCAGCGAGTCCAGCAGCGTGGCCAGTTCCTGCGCCATGTGGCGGATCGAATAGTCCGCAGGCAGGCTCGCCGGGCTGCGTCCGGTGCCCGCATGGTCGTAGACCACCACGCGGTAGTCGCGACCCAGAACGTCCAGGTCGTGCGCCCAATAGCGCCCCGAACCGCCCAGCCCGGCGCTGAGCACCAGTGTGGGGGCGTCGGCCTGTTGCAGGCCGTGGATTTCGTGATACATGCGCTTCTCCAGAAGTCAGCCGATGTGCGCGATGCTCGCGATCTCGATCAGGGCGTCGGGCTTCACCAGGCCGCACTGGATGCAATAGCGGGCCGGTTTTTCCCCGGCGAAATACTCGGCGTACACCTCGTTGACCTTGGCGTAGTCGGCCCAGTCGCGAATCATGATCATGTTGAAGGTGACGTCGTCGAGCGTACCGCCGGCGGTTTCCACCACGCCCTTGATGGTTTCCAGCACGTGACGGGTCTGCGAGGCGGCATCGCCCACGTGCACTACGTTGTTGTCCTTGTCGAACGGCAGCGTGCCGGACACATACAGCACGCCGTCGGCCATGGAGCCTGGAACGAACGGTGCGAGGGGCTTGCCGGTGCCGACTGGAATGATCGCTTTCTTGCTCATGCTGACGTCCTCACGAAGGTTGCCCGAGCGGGCGGAAAGTGCTGCAGAAGTCATCGACGCTGGAGACCCAGCCGAAGAAGGTTTCGATGTTGAACAGCGCCGCCTGCTGCGCGAAATCAGGCCCGGCCTGGTGGGTCGCGTCGGCCAGTACCACGCCGAAGTACTCCAGGTGAAAGCCGTCGCGCAGGGTCGATTCCACGCAGACGTTGGTCGCGATGCCGGTGAACACCAGATTGCGAATGCCCCGGCTGCGCAGCAGGCTGTCGAAGCTGGAGTTGAAGAACCCGCTGTAGCGGGTTTTGGCGACCACGATGTCGCCGGGCTGCGGCTTGAGTTCGTCTACCAGTTGGTAGTCCCAACCACCCTTGGCGAGCAACGTGCCTTGCAGTTCCGGGCGCTTGCGCATGGTTTTCAGGGCGTTGGATTTGTGCCAGTTGGGCGAGCCCGGACCACCGGCCTCGACGTAGGCCGGGTCCCAGCCGTTCTGAAAAAAGATCACCGGAATGCCGGCTTCGCGGGCGGCTTCACAGGCCTTGTTGATATTGGCGATGACCGGCGCGGTGCTGCTGACATCGAAACCGGCCAGGTCCAGGTAACCGCCGAGCGAGGCGTAGGCGTTCTGCATGTCCACCACCACCAGCGCGGTTTCCGCCACTTTCATGTGCAGCGCTTCGGGGCGTGCGGGTAGTTCGCGGGCCAGGCGTGCATCGCCCGGCGTGTCCAGGCCAGCGCCTGCGAGAGGTGCGCTCATTACACCGCCTCCTTGAGGGTGGCGATGTCGATGTGCTGGCGGCTGGTCATCAGCGGCTGGATCTTCTGGCCGAAGTCTTCCACGCCTTGCACGAAATCGTCGAAGGTGAGCATCACGCCCTGAGTGCCGGGAACGGTGGCGACTTCGTCGAGCATCCGTGCCACGCTGGCCCAGGAGCCAACCAGCGTGCCCATGTTGATGTTGACCGCCGAGGTCGGATCGGCCATCTGCCGCAGGTTGGAACCGGCGCTCTTGTCCGCCGAGCCTTTGTCGCTCAGCCAGGCAATGGCTTCTTCGTCGGCGCCTTCCTTGATGTGCTCCCAGCGTGCGCGTGCCGCTTCGTCGGTGTCGGCGGCGATGATCATGAACAGCACGCAGGAAGTCACATTACGGCCGGTCTGCTGGTTGGCTTCGATCAGCTTCTGCGCGGTCGGCGCAAAAGCGGTCGGAGTGTTTACGCCTTTGCCGAAGCAGAAGTTGTAGTCGGCGTATTGCGCCGAGAAGGCCATGCCCGCTTCGCTTTGACCGGCACAGATCAACTTCATGTCCGCCTGGGGGCGCGGGCTGACCCGGCAGTCGTCCATGGTGAAATGCTCGCCCTTGAAGTCGCTGCGACCGGTGTCCCATAAATCGCGCAACACCTGAGCGTATTCGCCCAGGTACTGGTAACGGGTGTGGAAAAACTCATCGCCGGGCCACATGCCCATTTGCTCGTATTCGGGTTTCTGCCAGCCGGTCACCAGATTGACGCCGAAGCGCCCGTTGGAGATCGAGTCGATGGTCGACGCCATGCGCGCGACGATGGCCGGTGGAATGGTCAGCGTCGCGACGGTGGCGAACAGCTGAATCTTCCGGGTAACCGCTGCCAGGCCCGCCATGAGCGTGAAGGATTCCAGGTTGTGCTCCCAGAACTCGGTCTTGCCGCCGAACCCGCGCAGTTTGATCATCGACAGGGCGAAGTCGAAGCCGTAGTGCTCGGCCTTCTGCACGATCTCTTTGTTCAGATCAAAGGTCGGCTTGTACTGCGGAGCGTTGCTGGAGATCAGCCAGCCGTTGTTGCCAATGGGGATGAAAATTCCGATGTCCATATGAGGCCTCTCTGCGTTGGTCTATGGCTGCCGGGTCGAGGGCGGCATTGCAATCGACATTTGCATTTAGCGGGCCATGTTTTTTTATTGTTTTTAATCAGATGGTTATGAATTTAATATTGTTGAATCAGACCATTTGGTCTGAGTTAGAGCACTTGGTTTGTGCGCGATGCACGTTGTTGGAGCGTGTTTGCGCCGGCGAACGGGTCATGCTCGCGGTCGGCCAGCCGCGTCGACGCGGCGTATCGACAAAAGCCGCTTGGCCGTTAAGATGCCCGCTCATTCCGGCATCACTGGTTGGATTCGCGTGAACAAGAAACCTCCCGTGACCGAGCCCGTCGCCAAGCGCGCACGCAAGGTCACGCCCAAAGCCAAGCCCGCCGTCAAGGCGACCCGCGAGCCCAGCGCGGAGTCCTTGAAGCGGCGTCTGCGCGTGATGGAAAGCAAGCGCGCGACGATTCTCGATGCAGCGCTTGAAGTCTTTTCCCGTTTTGGTGTGCACGGCACCAGTCTGGATCAGGTGGCGAGCCTGGCCGATGTGTCCAAGACCAACCTGCTTTATTACTTCAGCAGCAAGGACGACTTGTACCTGAGCGTGCTCCAGCAACTGCTGGAAGTGTGGCTCAAGCCCCTGCTGCACTTCACCGCCGACAAGGACCCGGTGGACGCCATCAGCGCGTATATAAGAGCCAAGCTGGAAATGTCCCGTGACCATCCTGCCGAGTCGCGGTTGTTCTGCATGGAAGTGATGCAGGGCGCGCCGCTGATCCAGGGCCAGTTGCAGCATCCGTTGCGGGAAACGGTGGAAAGAAAGGTTGAGGTGATTCAGCAATGGATAGAGGCGGGCCAGCTGGCGCCGGTCAATCCGCATCATCTGATTTTCTCTCTGTGGGCAACGACTCAGCATTACGCCGACTTCCGCACTCAGGTCGAGGCCGTCACCGGCAAGACCCTCAATGACCCGGAATTTTTCGAAGAGGTGCAGGCCAGCCTGTGCAGCATGATCCTGGACGGCATCCGCCCGCGAACCTGAACGGCGCACGCTGCGCGCCCGACGCACAAACCAAGTGCTCTGAATCGGACCAGTTGATCCGCTTTTTACGGCCTGTTTGATCCAGGTCATTGTTAATTGACGATTTTTCTGCAGTGGCATGGATGCTGCTATGGGCTTCTCGCCAGCGCTGCTGGCCCTCGCGAGCCCTTACCTACAGGAAAACGTCTATGTACAAGAAAGTGTTGCCGGGAACCTTGTGTGCAGCTGTAGCGTTCGGCATGGGCGGTTTTGCCCAGGCTGAGGGACTGACGCTCAAAGGGCCGGCCAAGATCGCCATGGTCTACATCAGCCCGCGCAACGACGGCGGCTGGACCCAGGCGTTCGACGAAGCCCGAGTGAAGCTGGAAAAAGAGCTGGACCAGAAAATCCAGTTCGTCGAAAGCGTGCCGGAAAACGCCGCGGCCATTACGCCGGTGGTTGATCGTCTGGTTGCACGGGGCGCCAACATCATTGTCGGCACCGCTTTCGGTTATTCGGACACCTTCCTGAACCTGGCAAAGAAATACCCTGACGTTGCCTTTCTCAACGGCTCCGGCACCACCAACGCGGCCAATCTGGAATCGTTCTACGGCCGCACCTACGAAAGCCAATACCTGTGCGGCATGGCTGCCGCTGCTGCGTCGAAGACCGGCAAGCTGGGCTTCGTCGCCGCCAACCCGTTCGGCCAGGTCAACTGGACCATCAACGCCTATGAGCTGGGTGCCCGGCAGATCAACCCCAACGCAACGGTGACCGTGATCTATACCGGTGCCTGGAACGATCCGGTCAAGGAACGCGCTGCGACCATGGCGCTGATCGACAACGGTGCGGATGTGATCGGCCAGCATGTCGACAGCCCGACGCCGCAGATCGTGGCCCAGGAACGCGGCGTCCACGGCACCGGTTATCACCGCGACCTGAGCGAGTTCGCTCCCAAGGCGACCCTCTGTTCCTCCAAGTGGGTATGGGAGCGCTTCCTGACGCCGGAACTGAAAAAGGTCATGGCCGGCAACTGGACACCGACGCCCAACGGCGCGCTGTTGTCCATGGAGCAGGGCGGCACCGATATCAGCCTGAGCAGCGACGCGATCATTTCCGCCGAACATCGCCAGCGCATTGAGGCCGAGCGGGCCGAGCTGCTGGCCGGCAAGAAGATTCTGTACAGCGGGCCAATGGCTGATCGCGACGGCAAGGAGCGCATCGCCACAGGGCAAAGCCTGTCCGATCCGGATCTGTGGAAGATGGACTGGTTCGTCAAAGGCGTGATGACTCAGCAATGAGCCAGGCCAGCGCGCTCCAACTCATCGGCATCAGTAAATCCTTCGATGGCTTCAAGGCCCTGAGCGACGCTGATTTCACGGCGCGCTGGGGCGAGGTGCATGCGTTGCTGGGCGAGAACGGCGCGGGCAAATCGTCGCTCATGAACATCGCGGCCGGGCTGTATGCCCCGGAAACCGGCTCGCTGGCGATCGACGACAACCTTGTGCGGCTGACTGGCCCACGGGATGCCAGCGCCCATCGGATCGGCATGGTTCATCAGCATTTCAAACTGGTGCAGCCCTTCACCGTGGCGCAGAACATTTTGCTCGGGCTGCCAGAGCGTCCCGGCGAGGGCAGTTACAGCAAACGCCTTGCCGAACTGGAACAGCAGATCAGCGCCAAGGCCGGGGAGCTGGGTTTTGTGCTCGACCCTCGGCAGGTCGTGGAAACCCTTTCGGTAGCCGAGCAGCAGCGAGTGGAAATTCTCAAGGTGCTGCTGGCCGGTGCACGCATCCTGATTCTCGATGAGCCGACGGCCGTGCTCACCGATCAGGAAGCCGAACGCTTGCTGAGCACGGTGCAAGCGTTCGCTCGGCAAGGCGCGGCAGTGATTCTGGTCACGCACAAGATGGCCGACGTCAAACGCTACGCCGACCGGGTCACCGTGATGCGTGGCGGGCGGACCCTTGAAACCCTGGACCCGCAGAACGTCAGCGTCGAACAGCTGGTGCGTTTGACGGTCGGCGACTCCGTTGCCGTTGCGGCCGAGCGTCATCGCGCAGCGCCGGGCGCCGCTCGCGTGCAGGTGCGCAACCTGCGCAGTGTGGCCGGCAGTGGACCGCTCGACGGGGTGAACATGACCCTGCACGCCGGGCAGATCTACGGCATCGCCGGCGTTGGCGGCAACGGTCAGGCGGAACTGGCGAATGCGCTGATGGGCCTGCCGCAGCCGACCGAAGGCGAGATCCATCTGCAGGCCTTCGGCGACCTGCGTCGCGCATCGACCGAACAACGTCGGCAGCTGCGCATCGCCTCGATTCCGGCTGATCGTTACGGCGCAGCGCTGGCGGGTTCCTTGTCGGTGGCCGAGAACTTTGGCGTCGGCAACCTTCACAACGGCCGCTACGGCTCGTTCTGGCGCATGCGTTATCCGCGCCTGCGTGAAGACGCTGCTCAGGCGGTCGCCGACTTTGATGTGCAGGGCGTGCGTTCGCTGGAGCAAAAGGCGGCGCTGCTGTCCGGCGGCAATGCCCAGAAACTGGTGATCGCGCGGGAGTTCAGCCGCGACCCGCAGCTGGTGCTGGTCCACAGTCCCAGTCGTGGTCTTGATGTGCGGGCGACACAAGCGGTTCACGCTCGCCTGCGCGCCGCTCGGGATGCCGGTGCGGCGGTGCTGGTGATCAGCGAAGACCTGGACGAAGTATTGGCCCTGGCCGACCGCATCGGTGTGATGAACCGCGGGCGCATCGTCGCCGAGTTCGATCATCCTGCGGACCGGCAGGCGATTGGCAAGGCGATGGTGAGCCATGACTGAAACCACACTGCAACAACCTGTGTCTGCCCGGCAACCTTTGCTCGGGCGGCGATACGCGCTGGAATTACGGCAACAGACGCCTTGGACACTGCAAGCGCTGATCATCGGTGCTGCGCTGCTGTTGGGCCTGGCGATCTGCACGGTGATCCTGATTCTGGCCGGCGTTCCGGCCGGCGAGCTGCTCAACGAATTCGTCATGCAGACCGTGTTTGACGCGCAGAACTTCAAGGCCGTGCTGTTCCAGGCTTCGCCAATGATCATGGTCGGCCTGGCCGGTTGCATGGCGTTTCGCGCACGTTTCTGGAACCTGGGGCTGGAAGGCCAGATGATCTGGGGCGCCATCGGGGCTACGGCCATTTCGCTGTTTCAGATCGGCCCGGGGTTTCTGCGCCTGCCATTGATGATGCTGGCGGCGCTGGTCTGTGGCCTGCTGTGGAGCCTGGGGCCGATCCTGTTGAAGCTCAAATGGCAGGTCAACGAGATCATATCGACGCTGATGCTCAATTACATTGCCGCCAACTTCCTCCTGCATCTGGTCTACGGCAGCTGGAAAGACCCGCGCGACAACTTTCCTTATTCACCGGCGTTCCAGAGTTTCGAGCGCCTGCCGGACCTGTTTGCCGGTTACAACCTGGCGATTGTCGTGGCGCTGCTGGTCACCGGGCTGACGCTGTGGTTCATCGGCGTGTCCCGTGGCGGCTTCTACCTGCGCTTCGTGGATGCCAACCCACGGGTGGCCGGCGCGGTTGGCGTGCCGGTGGTGAAGATGATCGTCGGCACCGTCGCGCTTTCCGCGCGCTGGCGGGCCTGGCCGGGTTTGTCGTGACTGCCGGGCAGGAAGGGCGGCTGACCCAGTCGTTCTACCAGGGCTACGGTTTTTCCGGGATTCTCATTGCCTTCCTGGCGCGCAACAACCCGGTGGCCGCCACGGTGGTCGCGCTGCTCATGGCCATGCTGTTCGTGGCCGGGCGCAATCTTCAGGTGTTCTACCAGATCCCGTTTTCCATGGTGCAGCTCATTCAGGCGATCCTGGTGATCTGCGTCGCGTCATCCGATTTTTTCATTCGCCACCGCCTGCGCCGCATTCAGGCCGGAGACCGTTGATGGACCTTATCGCTCACTGGCTGGGCAGCGTCCCGGATTTTGCCGTGCCCTTCGCCCTGGCGGCGTTGGGCCTGATTCTGATCGAACGCAGCGGCGTGCTGGCGCTGGGGGCCGAGGGCCTGATGCTGGTCGGCGCCCTGGCGGGTGTCGGCATGCAATTGAGCCTGGGCTTGCCCGGCCTGTCGTTGCTGGCGTCGATGGCGGCGGCCGGTGTGGTATCGCTGCTATTTGCGCTGATGGTGCTGGTGCTGCGCATCAATCAGGTGATTGCGGGCTTGGCGCTGGTGTTTTTCTGCCAGGGTCTGACCGGGCTGCTGGGCACCGTGCTGGGCTGGACCAACCGTCCGGTCAGTGGCCTGCAGGCTGTCGAACTCTGGCCGCTGTCGGAATTGCCGGTGGTTGGCAAGCTGTTCGTGCAGAACCCGCTGGTGTACCTGACAGGGGTGATTTTGATCGCCGTGGTCTGGCTGCTGACCCGGACCCGCACGGGCCTGCGCTTGCGTGCCGTGGGCGAGAATCCCCAGGCGGCGGATGCAGCGGGTATTCCGGTGCTTCGCTATCGGCTGTTGGCGATCATCGGCGGATCGGCCTTGATGGGGTTGGCGGGCGGTTTCATCGCGGTGCTCAGTACCAAGATGTGGATCGCCGACATGACCGGCGGTCGCGGCTGGATCGCGGTGGCGCTGGTGATCTTCGCGCGCTGGTCACCGTGGCGGGCGCTGGCCGGTGCATTGCTGTTCGGCGGTATCGAAGCGCTAATTCCACAATTGGCGGCCGCCGGCGTGCGCCTGCCGCAATACTTCGTGCTGATGACGCCATATGCCGTCACGTTGCTGGTGATGGTCTGGGTAGCCGGCAGCAAGCGTCAGACGAGTCGCCAGCCGGGCGCGCTGGGCGAGGCATACGTTCGCGAGGAGCGACGCTGAGAGTACGGCCGTCGGCCGGTTCAGCGCCAGTTAAGGAATTTTTGACGGGCGCCATGCTCTAATCGGGTCACTAGCGTCCGTAAAAAAATCAGGAGTCCTTCATGTTGACCTCGCGCCGTATGATTCTGGCTGCCACCGCTGTAGCCATGCTGTCGGGATGTGCATCCACCAACCCGTATGACAATCAAGGCCAGACACAGAACTCCGGCGGCATGAGCAAAACCGCCAAGTACGGCGGTCTGGGGGCCTTGGCGGGCGCAGTGGCCGGTGCCGCCATCGACCATAACAACCGCGGCAAAGGCGCGCTGATCGGCGCAGCCGTGGCCGGCGCCGCATCGGCAGGTTACGGTTATTATGCCGACAAGCAGGAAGCGGCACTGCGCGCCAGCATGGCCAACACCGGTGTCGAAGTGCAGCGCCAGGGCGACCAGATCAAGCTGATCATGCCGGGCAACATCACCTTTGCCACCGATTCGTCGGCTATCGCCAGCAGCTTCTATTCGCCGCTCAATAACCTGGCCGGCTCGCTCAAGCAGTTCAGCCAGAACAACATCGAAATCATTGGCTACACCGACAGCACCGGCAGCCGCCAGCACAACATGGATCTGTCGTTGCAGCGCGCCCAGAGTGTGGCGACCTATCTGACTTCCCAAGGTGTCGACCAGACGCACCTGTCGGTCCGCGGTGCCGGCCCGGATCAACCGATCGCCAGCAATGCCGACGTCAACGGCCGCGCCCAGAACCGCCGCGTCGAGGTCAACCTCAAGCCGATTCCGGGTCAGCAGTACGAGCAATATCAGCAGTAACGATTAATCCACGTAGGAGCGACCGGGCGGCGTTCCGCTTGCTCGCGAAGGCGTTTGTGCAGACCATGAAAATGTTTTGACGGCACAGGCCCTTTCGCGGACAAGTCCGCTCCCACAGATTTCACAGCTCCCACAGCCCCTAAAGATTTCACCGCTTTGGCGGGTGTTCCTGCTCCATCCGTTCCAGCAACTTGTCTTTCTCTTCCCACAGCGTGTTGATCCACAACTGGAAGGCCGAACGGTATTCCTGATCCTGATCGTAATTCCTGCCGACGAACTCGGCCGGGATCTTGATCTCCTGGAAGTGCGCGACCACTTCCTTGACGTTGCCGCACAGCAAATCCCAATAACCAGGGCGCCCGCCCGGATAGTAGAGCGTCACGTTGACGATCGATTCCAACTGATCGCCCATCGCATCCAGCACGAACGCAATACCGCCGGCCTTGGGCTTGAGCAAATGGCGGAACGGTGAGTTCTGCTCGGCGTGCTTGGCTGGGGTAAACCGCGTGCCCTCGGCAAAGTTGAAAATGCCCACCGGGTTATGGCGAAACTTCGCGCAGGTGCGGCGGGTGGTTTCCAGGTCCTTGCCTTTCTTTTCCGGATGCTTGGCCAGGTACGCCTTGGAGTAGCGCTTCATGAACGGAAAGCCCAGTGCCCACCACGCCAGGCCAATCACCGGCACCCAGATCAGCTCCTGTTTGAGGAAGAATTTCAGCGGCCGGATCCGGCGGTTGAGCAGGTACTGCAACACCATGATGTCGACCCAGCTCTGATGATTGCTGGTCACCAGATACGAATGGCGATAGTCCAGCCCCTCCAGCCCGGACAGATGCCAGCGGGTGTGGCCCAGCAGGCGAATCCAGGCGTTGTTGTTGCCGATCCAGGTTTCCTGGATGTGGCTCATCAGCCAGTCAGTGAAACGTTGGGCGGCTCTGAACGGCAGGCAGATCTTGAAGATCGTGACCACGAACAACACCGAACAGAGCAGCACGGTATTGAGCGCCAACAGCAGCGAGGCAATAACGCCGCGCAATGGGGCAGGCAGGAAATCCATGAAGGACCAGACTCCGAAAAATAATGTGAACGCCGCAAGCCGAGTCTGCGGCGTCCTGTGTGTGTATCAGGAAAGTGTGTCGGCCTGAATGGCGGTCAGGGCGATGGTGTAGACGATGTCGTCGACCTGGGCGCCGCGCGGCAAGTCGTTGACCGGCTTGCGCAGGCCTTGCAGCATCGGCCCCAGGCTCACGCAGTCGGCGCTGCGCTGCACCGCCTTGTAGGTGGTGTTGCCGGTGTTCAGGTCCGGGAACACGAACACATTGGCGCGACCGGCGACCTGACTGTCCGGCGCCAGTTGCCGGGCGACGTTTTCGTTGGCGGCGGCATCATACTGCAACGGCCCGTCGATCAGCAGGTCGCGCTGGGCTTCGCGAGCCAGCAAGGTCGCTTCGCGAACCTTCTCCACTTCCTCACCGCTGGCCGAGTTGCCGCTGGAGTAACTGATCATCGCCACCCGCGGCGAGATGCCGAATGCCACGGCTGAACCGGCGCTCTGTAGTGCGATCTCGGCCAGGTCGGCGGCGCTGGGGTGCGGGTTCATGATGCAGTCGCCGTAGACCAGCACCTGCTCGGGAAACAGCATGAAAAACACCGACGACACCAGCGTGCAGCCCGGCGCAGTCTTGATCAGTTGCAGGGCAGGACGAATGGTGTTGGCAGTGGAATGCACGACACCCGACACCAGCCCGTCGACCTCATCAAGGGCCAGCATGACGGTGCCGATCACCACCGGATCTTCCAGCTGCTGCTCGGCCATGGGTTCGTTCAAGCCTTTGTTTCTGCGCAGCTCGACCATGGGCGTGACATAGCGCTCGCGAATCAGGTCAGGGTCGAGAATCTCCAGCCCCGGCGGCAACTCGATGCCTTGCGCCTTGGCTATCGCGTGGACTTCTTCCGGCTTGGCGAGCAGCACGCAGCGGGCAATGCCCCGCGCCTGGCAAGTGGCTGCGGCCTGTATGATCAGCGGCTCGTTGCCTTCCGGCAGCACGATGCGTTTGTTGGCGGCCTGGGCACGCTGGATCAGTTGATAGCGAAACACCGCCGGAGACAGGCGCAGCTCGCGCGGCGTGCCGCAACGCTGGTGCAGCCAGTCCGCGTCCAGATGGCTGGCGACGAAATCAGTGATGATCTCGGCCCGCTCGCGGTCATCGATGGGAATTTCCTTGTTCAACTGGTTGAGCTGATTGGCGGTGTCGTAAGAGCCGGTGCTCACTGACAGTACCGGCAACCCGGCCTGCAACGCGCCGCGACACAGCTCCATGATGCGCGGGTCAGGCACGGTGTCGCTGGTCAGCAGCAGTCCGGCCAACGGCACGCCGTTCATGGCGGCCATGCTCACGGCCAGAATGATGTCGTCGCGGTCGCCCGGCGTTACCACCAACACTCCCGGCTTGAGCAGCGGCACGGTGTTGAGCACGGTGCGCGCACAAATGATGATTCTCGACATGCGCCGTTGATCGTAATCACCGGCGTTGATTACCTGGGCGCCCAGCAACTCGGCCACATCGCGGGTGCGCGGCGCGTTCAGATCGGCCTGGAACGGAATGCAGCCCAGCAAGCGAAAGTCGCCGCTGCGCAGTAGCGGAGAGTGCTCCTTCAAGCGCGTGGCAAACTCCTCCATGGTTTCCTCGGTGCGGACCTTGTTGAGGATCACGCCCAGCACCTTGGGATCTTTCGGGCCGCCGAATAACTGCGCCTGCAACTCGACCCGCCCGGAAAGCTCGGTGAGCACTTCGTTTTCCGGCGCGGACACCAGGATCACTTCGGCATCCAGGCTCTTGGCCAGGTGCAGGTTGACCCGCGCGGCATAGCTTGCGTTGCGGGTCGGCACCATGCCTTCGACGATCAGCACGTCCTTTCCCACGGCGGCCTGCTGATAGAGGGTAATGATTTCTTCCAGCAGCTCATCCAGTTGGCCGTCGCCCAGCATGCGTTCGACATGCGCCAGCCCCAGCGGCTTGGGCGGCTTGAGACCGTGGGTGCGGGCCACCAGTTCGGTCGAGCGCTCAGGGCCCAGGTCACCGGGATGCGGCTGGGCGATCGGCTTGAAGAACCCGACCTTCAGGCCCGCGCGTTCCAGGGTGCGCACCAGGCCCAGGCTGATGGAAGTCAACCCAACGCCGAAGTCGGTCGGGGCAATGAAAAACGTCTGCATACTGGCTTCTCGATTGAGCAGTGCAAGGGTCGGCGCGATTGCTCAGCGTCACGACCGGAAAATGGCAGGACACCGTCTAATGCGGCGTCTCGTCGACAAGACTATCGTTATCCGCTGCGTTCGCACACCAGCCGCAGTGAAAGCCCTGACCTATTTTTTGCCGGCGCTGCACAGGGTCCAGTACCCACGGACGTGACTGCCACGGCGGCTGATGGCGCAGATGCTGGGTGTGGCCACAGGACAGCAGGGCGACCCAATGACCGTCTTCGTCTTGCCTGAAACCGACCAGAAGGGAATTTTTCATGCGGGCCGTTTGTCAGAGTTGCGTTCGCTTTCGAGCGAGGGCTTGGTTAAACTTGCCCGTTCTTCAATCCAAAGCAAAGGTCCTGCTCCCATGCCGATTGCCGCCAATAAGGCTGTCTCCATTGACTATACCCTGACCAACGACGCTGGTGAGGTCATCGACAGCTCCGCCGGCGGCGCGCCGCTGGTTTACCTGCAAGGTGCGGGTAACATCATCCCGGGTCTTGAAAAAGCGCTGGATGGCAAGGACGTCGGTGACGAACTGAAAGTCGCCATCGAGCCGGAAGACGCCTACGGCGAATATTCCGCCGAACTGGTCAGCACCCTGAGCCGCAGCATGTTCGAAGGTGTCGACGAACTCGAAGTCGGCATGCAGTTCCACGCCTCCGGTCCGGACGGCAGCATGCAGATCGTGACCATCCGTGACCTGGACGGTGATGACGTTACCGTTGACGGCAACCACCCGCTGGCCGGCCAGCGCCTGAACTTCGAAGTGAAGGTCGTCAGCATTCGTGACGCCAGCGCCGAAGAAATGGCTCACGGCCACATCCACGGTGAAGGCGGTCATCAGCACTGATTTGTCCTGCTAAGCTCAGGTCGCTGACACAGGCGCTCTGGTTGGCCTGCGATGACGAGACTTCGTTACGCGGCCGGCCTCGGCGCCTTTTCAGGCTCTGGCTTCCGGGATTTGGCTGCAAGGGGGTGTTTCATGAGTGCATTTCACGACATCACATTGAAAGCGCTGGACGGGCAGGACCTGCCGCTGGCGCCTTTCAGGAACAAAGTAGTGCTGGTGGTGAACGTCGCGTCCAAATGCGGGCTGACCCCGCAATACGCCGCGCTTGAAAACCTCTACGAACAATACAAGGGCAAGGACTTCGCGGTGCTCGGCTTGCCCTGCAACCAGTTCGCGGGGCAGGAGCCAGGCTCCGAGAGCGAGATCCAGTCGTTCTGTCAGCTCAATTACGGGGTGACATTCCCGCTGGGCGAGAAGCTGGAAGTCAACGGTGCGCATCGCCATCCGCTGTACCGCCTGCTGGCGGGCGAAGGCGCCGAGTTTCCAGGCGACATCACCTGGAACTTCGAGAAATTCCTGGTCGGCAAGAATGGCGCGGTCATCGCCCGGTTCTCGCCACGCACGGCGCCGGATGATCCGGCCGTGATCCAGGCGATCGAGAAAGCCCTGGCGCACCCCTGACCCAGGCCGCCGGGCGGATTCGATCCGCCCGGCATCAGCAGCGCAAATTTCCTTGCCACGCGTTCATTCGAGCGGCGCTGACGACCCGGATCTGATAACTGGCCCGGGTATTGCCGGTGCAGGCGCATTCTGAGTCGGGCAGGCGTTGAACAGCTGGCGCTCGAATTGTTCGATGATTGCGCTCCAGCCCTGGCGACTGGCATGTTGCCGGGCGTTGAGGCGGACCCGGCGCAGGGTTTCGCCGTCCTCCAGCAACCAGCGGGCGGCGTCGACGAAAGCCTCTTCGTCGCCCGGCATTGCCAACGCACCGTTGTGGCCGTGGCGGATGTGCTGGCCGGCGGCGGCCTCGTCATAGGCCACCACACCCAGCCCCGAGGCGAGCGCTTCCAGCACCACGTTGCCGAAGGTTTCAGTCAGGCTGGGGAACAGGAACATGTCGCCGGATGCGTAATGCATCGCCAGATCCTCGCCACGCCGGGTGCCACAGAACACCGCTTCCGGCATCTGCTGCTCCATCGCCGCACGCTGCGGGCCGTCGCCAACGATGACCAGCTGCAGATTGCGCTGCGGATAGCCGGTCTGCAACGCCTCGAAAGCGGTCTGCAACAGCCCCAGATTCTTCTCCGGCGCCAGGCGCCCGACGTGCAGCACCGCAATGTCATCCGCTTGCAGCCCCCAGCTTTCGCGCAATGACTGCGAGCGTTTGGCCGGGTGGAACAGCTGGCTGTCGACGCCACGGGACAACAGCTCGATCCGCTCGAAACCCCGTCGCTCCAGTTCCATCTTCTGACTGACGCTGGGCACCAGGGTGACTCGTGAACGGTTGTGGAACCAGCGCAAATAGTGCGTCACCAGACGAGTGATGAACCCCATGCCGTATTGCTGGGTGTATTGCGGGAAATTGGTATGAAAGCCGCTGACCACTGCAATGCCGAGGCGCTTCGCCGCACGCAACGCCGAGAGCCCCAGCGGGCCTTCAGTGGCGATGTACAGCACATCCGGCCGCTGCCGCTGCCAGCGCCGTAGTAACTTGTGCATCGAAGATTGGCCCCACTGCAACCCCGGATAACCCGGAATCGGCCAGCCACGACACAACAGCAAATCCTCCACTGCGCCGCCTCCGGCTTCCTCGGCCTGGCGCGGGCGCACCAGCTCTACCCGATGTCCGCGCAACCGCAGCCCGTCGCAAAGCCGCCCCAGCGTATTGGCGACGCCATTGATCTCGGGAGAAAAAGTTTCAGTGATGAGGGTGACATGAAGAGATTTGCTCATGGCAGCAGTCTGCGTGGGTTGCGTGTCGGGCATGTGGCAGAGGGGTTATGGATTTGTGACTGTGCAGGCCGCGATATCTGACCGCGTTGAGGCGCAGGACTACAGATCAACTCTTGATGTCCGAAGCAGGTGTAGGTTCTGTCTTTAAGTTGATCAATATATTCATGTATTGCAAGCGCGAGGCCGCTCCTGAGTAACGTCGGTTTCATTGCTCGGTAAACCTTTATCAGGTCGTTGAGCAATCACAGAAAGTGCGTCGAAGTTCGGTCGACGATCACTGGTAATCGATATCTCAGGAGAGAACAATGAAAAGCTTTAATAGGCTGAAGGGTGTAGTGCTGTCAGTGATAATGTTCGCGTTTATGTCCAGCTCGCAGGCTGCATTGGCGGGAAGTTATATGTCAACTATTAACTTGCCGGTTCTGCATGCGAAGGGATTTGCATATAAAGCGAACTTTCCAATTCCGCGGGGGGCGAAGCCAGGGGGTCTGATCAAACATGTAAGTTGGAATTGGAATGTCCATGGGTGGCCAAGGGGGCTGCAGGTTTATCTATGTCAAACTGCAGGCCGCTGCCTGGATGTATCCAGGCTCCGGTCTGGAGCCTCTGTGAGTTTTGAGCGCTCCTCGGCGACTCAGCCGTTTTACTTCCAACTCAAGTTGTCACCTTCGGGGCCAGCCCCCATTGCTGGTCAGCAGGGAACAATTACAGTGACCTGGTAAATGGCATAAGCAAGGACACCCGCCGCCTGGCGGGTTTCCTTTTACCAGGCGGACATTTCTAGAAAAGCCCGCGGTTGTGTCTCAAGAAAACAGAATACTTTGTTCAGAGTCTCTGCTGGCGGTGTGCCTAGATGTTTTTCACGTTGATAGAGGTCAGCCAGTTCTTTTTTTACCACGGCGGCAGTCTGGGAGTAATAGGCAACACTTTGCGGGGTTACCAGTTCTCCGGTGGCGGAATAGCGAATATTGTCCGGATCTGTTATGTCCAGAAGAGGCCCGCCAAATGATTGGTATACATACCGCCCTAAGACCTCCACGGCATAATTCGGATCGGCTTCAGCGTCGCGCAGTATGCGCGCCTTCATTTCCACGCTGGGTATGCAACCCGGTGGATCTCGCCTTGGTTCAAATGACGCGGCAAACGTTCTGTAACCGATTTCCAAGGATTCGGTCGATAGTTTCTCGGTAGTCTTCAACGGGCAGGCTCTGGCGCTTTCGGCCAGAACAGTCTTGTTTGACGTCACGTCATTGAGCACCCTATTGAATGCGCCAGGCGATATGGCGGCGGGTTGCGCTCCCGTACTCACCTGAGCTCTGGTGGCCGTTGAGAGAACTGGGCGCACGAAGTCCGGTTTCATACGTTTATCCTCCGCTCACCGCATTCTGTGCCAAAACTCGACCTCCGGCGCCTTTCACTGACTCCAGCGCAGCGGCTCGGGGCGTGAAGTTCTCGTCGTCCACCGCCGACGTGCGCTGTTCTATGGGCATGTTGTGCATGAAGAAGGTTGAGCGAGTTCTGGTTTGAAGGGCAAGCGCGGCTGCTGCGGGGATTACAGGCGCGCTGTTTGTCGACTTGGTGACGTTCTTGAATATCTGCGCGAAAGGGACTTCACCGGACGGCGGTTTGACAGCCGTATCGCGATGTTTGCTTGCAGGTTGCGATGAGGTGGTTGCGGTGTTGATTTCCATAGGGGTCTTGCTCCTGTTGTTTTCCAGCAGGAAAGCAAATACGGTGCCGACTTTCTCGATGGTCGGGCGGTCCTACGCAGTAATTGCGGTAAATTCAGTGGGAGATATTTTTGTCCTACAGTAAAGTCCTACATGATAGAGGTTTGGTGTGCTGGCAAGTTTTAGCCGATGGCGGCGAGGGTTTGCCATTTGCCGTTTTTTGGCCTGAAACTGCTAGGTAAGAATGTTCAATAGTTAGCGTAGGAATCTTCTGGTTTTTTGAGCGCGTATTTAACACTATGTTGATCTGCGTATGATCGCGGGTTTCAAGGAGATCCGTGATGACCGAATCGTTCTATACACCACCTCAATCCAACCTGAAACCCAGCCTTGCCGTTGATCGCAAGGAGTTTTATGTCGTTTCACTGCGCAAGTTTGTCATTCTTTATCTGGCTACATTGGGCTGGTATGGCTTGTACTGGTTTTATCGCCAATGGACAGAGAACAGGCGGTTTTCAGGCAGCTCGGTGTTGCCGGTCCTTCGCGCAATGTTTGCATTCATTTTCGTATTCCCCCTGTTCCGCAAGGTTGATCAAAGTCTGAGACGGCAGGAACTGGGCAGTATGGCGCTGTGGTGGGTCAGTGCCGGGATACTGTTCGTACTGAGCGTTGTGGGCGTTGTGCTTTCCATGGCCGGTGAGCACGCGCGGGTCGAAGACAGCCCGGTGTGGTTCGGACTGCTCTTGCCGTTGATAACTGCACAAATCATCAATGTGCTGATTGTTCAGCGCAAAATGAATGTAGCGGCACAGGACCCCAGCGGCCAAAGCAACTCCTCGCTCAGTGGTGCAAATTGGGCCTGGGTTGCGTTCGGGAGCCTGTTCTGGCTGAGCAATCTGGCAACGTTCCTATTATTCGGAATTTGACGGTCGACAATGAATAAACGCTGAATATGCCGGGGCCGCGATCAGGTTGCGCCCCGGCTTTTCTGGTTACGTCAAACCGCAGCCCTCTGTGCCAGCAGCGCCTCTTCCCCGCGCTCCCGCACCCAGAACAGCGTCGCTCCCGCCACCGCCGCCGGCATCATCAGCAGGTTGACGCCCGGAACCAGCAGCGCCGCGTAGACAATCCCGCCGAAGCTCAGGCTCTGCCAGCGTTTGCTCTTGAGCCAGGCAAGCATTTCGTTCCAGCCCAGCTTGTGGTTGTCGGCGGGGTAGTCGATGTATTGGATAGCCATCATCCAGATACCGAACAGCAGCCATAACGGCGCGGCGATCAGGTTGACCACCGGAATGAAAGACAGGATGAACAGCCCCAGCATTCTGGGCAGCATGTAGCCGAGCTTGCGTGCTTCGCGAGCCAGGGTGCGGGGCACCATCGCCGCCAGTTCGCCCCAGCTGAAGTCGGGCGACTCGTCCACGCCGCGAATCACCGCTTCGACTTTTTCCGATAGGAATCCGTTGAACGGCGCGGCGATGATATTGGCGATCATGGTGAAGCTGAAGAACACCATCAGCAGCACCAGGGCGACGAACAATGGCCACAGGATGTAGCTCAGAAAGCTCAACCAGTCGGGCAGCGCGGGCATGAAGGTGTCGACCCACATGCCGAACTGGTGGATCGCCAGATAGATCAGGCCGCAGAACAGCACCAGGTTGATGCTCAATGGCAGCAGGACAAATAGCCGCAGGCCGGGACTCAGGACCAGTTTCAGGCCCTGGCTGAGGTATTGCGGGCCGGACAGTGCGGGTGCGGGCATGGCAGCCTCCAGTGTGGGGAAACGCCCGACCTTACCGGCTTTGAGGTGCCCGCGATAGAGCCGTCGAGAACCGCCGTTCGCCAGGTGTGCCATGCTGCTTCAGGTGCCGGCGCTGAAACGGGTGTCGATCATTTATGAATAGAGACGGCCTATAAGCTGGATTGTGAAACGATATTTCCTTAACCTTTCCCTGCTCGATAGGCTTGGCAACAATTTCCAGCCCGTCTTATTAACTTTCGCGATGGCAGATGCCCAGAGGCGTCGCCTGATCCGGCTTGCGCGCCCCGTGCGGCGCCCGGCCGATGCGTCAGAACTTTCAGGATTGTCGAGCTGCATCGCGCTTCCCCAAGCGTATCGGCAATCCCTTTTTATTCAGCCCGGCGCAAATGCCCGGTCGACAGGAGTGTGTCATGTCCGACGTACGTCATTCCCGAGTGATCATTCTCGGCTCCGGCCCTGCCGGTTACAGCGCAGCGGTCTATGCCGCCCGCGCCAATCTCAAGCCTTTGCTGATCACCGGCATGCAGGCTGGCGGTCAACTGACCACCACCACCGAAGTCGACAACTGGCCGGGCGATCCACACGGTCTGACCGGTCCGGCGCTGATGGAACGTATGCGTGAGCACGCCGAGCGTTTCGAGACCGAAATCGTGTTCGACCACATCAGCTCCGTGGACCTGGCCGGCAAGCCGTTCAGCCTGACCGGCGACAGCGGCGTGTACACCTGCGACGCCTTGATCATCGCCACCGGCGCCAGCGCTCGCTATCTGGGCCTGCCATCCGAAGAAGCGTTCATGGGCAAGGGCGTGTCCGCCTGTGCTACATGCGACGGCTTCTTCTATCGCAACCGCGAAGTGGCGGTGGTCGGTGGCGGCAATACCGCTGTGGAAGAAGCGCTGTACCTGGCCAACATCGCCAGCAAGGTGACTCTGGTTCATCGTCGCGAAACGTTCCGCGCCGAGAAGATCCTGATCGACAAGCTGCACGCCCGCGTCGCCGAAGGCAAGATCGAACTCAAGCTCAACGCCACGCTGGACGAAGTGCTGGGCGACAACATGGGCGTGACCGGTGCGCGCCTGAAGAACAACGACGGCAGCAGCGACGAGTTGAAGGTCGACGGTGTGTTCATCGCCATCGGCCACACTCCGAACACCTCGCTGTTCGAAGGCCAGCTGGCGTTGAAGGACGGCTACATGGTTGTGCAGGGTGGCCGTGAAGGCAATGCGACCGCCACCAGCGTCGAAGGTGTTTTCGCCGCCGGTGACGTGGCTGACCACGTATATCGTCAGGCCATCACCTCGGCGGGCGCCGGCTGCATGGCCGCGCTGGACGTGGAACGTTATCTGGACGGCCTGGCAGAAGTTTCCTTCTGATAGCTGATCCTGGATACAAAAAACCGGCCCATGTGGCCGGTTTTTTATGGCGCGATGAATGGTGTGATGTGCATGGACCCGGTGAGAGGGAGCTTGCTCGTGACCACCGGGTGTCAGCGCTGAACAGCGGACTGACACGATAAGGTCGCGAGCAAGCTCCCTCCCACATAACAGCACCGCAGTTACCCATGCGGCGTTTTCAGTAAAGTCAGATCAGCCTTTGCGCTTCAGCGCTTCACCTTCAAACTTCACACCTGCCAGACCGTTGGCAATCAACGCGCGGATGTTGCCGTGGTCGCTGCCGTCCGGCGTGGCCTGCACGGAGCGGTAGTGCTCACCGAAGGCCAGCAGCGTTTCTTCATCGCTCAGCCCTTCCAGCAAGGCCAGGCTCAGGGTCTTGCACGAGCCCTCGTTCTGGCCCGCAGCATTTGCCACGCCGCCATTGCTGAATGCTTGAGGCTGGTAGTCGTAACCTTCCTCGATGAAAGCCAGGGTGTCGGCGAACGCGTGCTCGCCGCTGTGCAGGCCGGCGCGCAGGGTGTCGATATCAGTCATGCTTGGGTTCCTTGGCGAACGCCGCTTGCTGCTCGGCGCTGGCTTCTTGCTGGTAAAGGGCTTTCCACTCGCCGTAAGGCATGCCGTAGACGACTTCCCGGGCATCATCGAGGCTGATATCGATGTGCTTTTCGTCCGCCGCAGCCTTGTACCATTTGGACAGGCAGTTGCGGCAGAAGCCGGAGAGGTTCATCAGGTCGATGTTCTGGACATCCTTGCGGCTGTCCAGATGAGCGACCAGTCGGCGGAAGGCGGCGGCTTCGAGTTCGAGGCGTTCTTGCTCGGTCATGACAGGCTCTGTTCAGGCGAATGATCGGCCATGATAAGAGGTTCAGCGTTGCCCAGCGAGCGTGATCGACACCGATTCGGCAAAACGCAGCGCATGCGGTTTGTCCACTTCCACTTCGGCATAGGTCACGGCCTGATGGTTCATGACCAGATCCAGCACTTCCTGGGTCAGGCGTTCGAGCAGGGCGAAACGGTTGCCCTCCACATGCTGAATGATGGCCTTGGTGATGGTGCGGTAGTTCAAGGCGTGCTCGATGTCGTTATCGCGTACGGCGTCATGGGCCGCGTACTGGATGGTGAGGTTGATCAGCACATCCTGCTTGTTGAGAATCTCGTCCTCGTTGATGCCGATGAAGGTACGCAGGCGCAGATCCTTGACCCGTATGCGCGCGGTGCCTGGTTCAAGCCTTGCCATTGGATTTGCTCCGTCCGATCAGTTGCAGAAATTCCATGCGTGTCGTGGCCGACTCACGGAACGCGCCCAGCATAACGGAGGTGTTCATGGACGAGTTCTGTTTCTCGACCCCGCGCATCATCATGCACATGTGCTGCGCCTCGATGACCACGGCGACGCCGGCGGCATCGGTGACGCCCTGGATCGCATCGGCGATCTGACGGGTGAGGTTTTCCTGGATCTGCAGACGGCGGGCGTACATGTCCACCAGCCGGGCGATCTTCGACAGACCCAGTACCTTGCCGGTCGGGATGTAGGCCACATGCGCCTTGCCGATGAAGGGCAACAGGTGATGTTCACACAGCGAATACAGTTCGATGTCCTGGACGATGACCATTTCGTCGTTGTCGGAGGCGAACAGCGCGCCGTTGACGATCTCCTCGACGCTCTGGGTGTAGCCATGACACAGGTACTGCATCGCCTTGGCGGCGCGTTTGGGGGTGTCCAGCAGACCTTCGCGATCCGGGTTTTCGCCCAGGCCTTCGAGGATCTCTCTGTAATGCTGCGGCAGAGATAAGCTCATCAGTGGTTCCTCGGGGCGGCTTATTTGAGGTGCCGTCCGCCGTTGATGGTCAAAGTGGTGCCGGTGACATAGGGGTTGTCCAGCAGATAACGCAGGCCCTGGTAGAACACCTCTGCACCGGGTTCGATGCCCATGGCCGATTTGGCCAGTGCGCCGGCGCGGTAGGCGGCATCGTCGTGGGGTTGGAACATCAACAGCGCTGGTGCGATTGCGTTGACCTTGATACGTGGAGCGAAACGCGCGGCAAACGACAGCGTGAGGCTGTCCAGGCCGGCTTTGCTGGCGCAATACCCGATGTGCTTGCGACTGCCCTTGCGCGTGACGTCGTCGCTGACGTGCACGATGTCCGCCATGTCGCCGGCCTGCAGCAGCGCTTCACAGTGCAGATTGATCAAGTAGGGCGCCAGCATGTGAACGCTGAACATGCGAGTGAAACTGTCAGCCTCGTCTCCGGGTGTTTCCGCGAGCCATTCCGAGGCGTTATGCACGATGGCGCGCAGGGCGTTGGTGTGGGTCTTGAGTTCGTCGATGAAGGCCAGAATGCCTTGCTCGGACGAAAAGTCGGCCTGGATCGCCAGCGCGCCCGCCTGACGCAGGGCGGCAACGCCGGCACGTTCGCGTCGATAGCTGATGATCACCGGTTGCCCTTCGGCCAGCAGACGCTGGGCGCAATGCAGACCGACGCGCTGACTGGCGCCGGTGATCAGGATCGGTGCAGAAGAAAAGGCCATCGGCGGCTCACGCATCGGGTCGGGGGCGCAGGGAAGGGCTGCCGGTGGCGCGGCAGGCCGGATTCAAGGGATTGCGATGATTGTTCGCGACGTTAAACCAATGGGTTTGTTTGTACAACCATCAGTGCCCGATGCACAGCGGCCAGGATCGTGCAGAGCTGGGATGACAGCAGGACCTGTACGTAGCCGCCGGCGTTGTACAGGTCCTGTGCAGCCTCAGCGCGACGAAGCCGATTCGGCCCGGCGAGCAGGCGCAGCGGGTGAGGCGTGCAGCCACGAGGCCAGCAGGCGCGTGGATAACGGGATGAACAGATAAACCATCAGCGGCGTGAGCACCAGTGTGCTGATCATGACGCGCGGGATCAGCTCCAGGTGGTTGAGCAACGGCCCGAGCCCGAAGTTGAAAATCAGCGACACGGGAAAAAACGCCAGCCAGATGGCGACGGCCTGCTTCCAGCGTGGCGGCCGCTTCACACCTTCAGCGCTTTCGGCTGCGCCAAACCAGCCATCGATGCCACTGACGCGAAGCTCCGACGGCTGGGCGAACAGGCCGCTGCCACGCACCAGCCAGGAGCGTCGAGAGGCCGAATGCTCCCAGGCGTGCATGGTCTGCTCGTCACTGAAGCGGAAAATGATCTGGAATTCATCGCCGCCGGGCGGCGGTGCCAGCACCCCTGAACCCAGGTAGCCGGGAAAATCGGTAGCCAGCTGTTCGCCTTCGTGCAGCCAGGTCAGCATTTCCTGGTAGCGCCCATGGGCGACACGGCGCGCAACCATCAAGGTGACGGGTGAGGTAGACATTGTGTATCTCCGATAGACGCGTGAACTTCCCGGGTAGGCAAGTCACATGGCACGGCGCCGGGGTGGTGGGCCGCGTCAGCTTCGTATGAAAGCAAGCAAGGATTATTCCTGATTTCAGACCACGCACCTAGGATTTTGTCATGGCCGGTTGCTGGCGTTATTTTTGTGACGGCCGGGCGCTGGGCAGTACAATGCATCCACCACCCCGAATGATGACCGGTCATGACTGAATCCGCCGAAGGACCGATCCTCAACGTCGCTCCCCGCCCAGACCTCAAGCAGCAAGAGCTTTTCCCGATCCGGGAAGTCGCGCGGATGACCGGTATCAACCCGGTGACGCTGCGTGCCTGGGAGCGTCGCTATGGCTTGATCCAGCCGACGCGCACCGACAGCGGGCATCGTCTTTATTCCCAGGCCGACATCGACGCGGTACGCAGCATTCTGGGCTGGATCGAGCGGGGTGTGGCGGTAAGCAAGGTCGGGAAGATCCTCGCCCGGACCGATACCGCCCGCAGCCAGCCGGCCGGTGAAGACCGCGTGGCGGCGCAGGACGACTGGACTCAATGGCTGACCCAAGTGCGTCGGGCGGTCCGCGCCTTCGACGAACGCCGGCTTGAGCAGCTCTACGGGCAGATCTTCGCCAGCTACCAGATGGCCGTGGTGTTTGAGGACATCTTCATGCCGCTGTGGCGTGAACTGCTCGTGCATCAGGACGAATTCGGCGGCACCAGCGAGTGGCTGTTCCTGGATACCTTCCTGCGCGCCCGGACCCTGCAGCGTCTGCAATTGGCCAACGATGCGAGCCGGGAACGTGTGCTGCTCGCCGCCTTGCCGGGACAATGCCGCGAGCTGGAGCTGTGGGTCGCGGGCCTGCTGATGGGCAGCAACGAGATCGGTGTGCAGGTTCTGGCGCTGGGGCAGCCACTGGAAGAGTTGAGTCTGGTGTGCGACAAGATCCAGCCGCCCGCTCTGGTGCTGTACTCCAATCATCCGCCGACGCCGGACTTGCCACGTCGTCTCAAACGCCTGGCGCTGACCCTGGAATGTCCGTTATTGCTGGCGGGAGAAGCGTCCCACCTGGCCGAAGAGAGTCTCAACGGCTCGGCCATCGCCTGCCTGGGCAGTGAAGGGCGTTCGATGCAACGGCTGTTGCAGCAATTTCTGGCCGGGCGACTGGATACCTGATCTAGCGGTGCAGCGCCGGGTGTACGCGCTGATGTTGCTGAAGGATGTACTGCCGCAGCCGCTCGGAGTCTTCTTTGTTGTGCTGGCTGAGACGGTAGGCGCCCAGGCCTTTTTCGGTCACCCGCTCCAGGCGACCGCGCATGGAAATCGGTGCGATGCCGGCCGGGTTGAACCACGCGGCGAACTGCTTGGGAAACTTGCCGGACTTGCGCTGTTCGAGCAGCACGCCTTTGAATGAAATCTCATGAGCCCAGAGCGCGGTGAGCGCTCCTTTTTCGGTTTCCAGCGGTGCAGGCTCGGGCAGCGTCAGCCGCCATGGACGAATCCGCGGGCCTTCTTCATAAATGCTCGGAGCACCCAGTTCCAGATGCAGCGCGTGGAATTCATCCTCCACCAGATGCAGCGGGAAGTTCATCTGCTGGTTCTTGAACTGGGCCTGGATCGTCACCTGCTCATGGGCGGCCAGACGTGTCAGCAGGTCCTGAACGTGAATGCCGCCATTGACCAGCAGGCTGCGCGTGCTGTCACGCACGTTCAGTCTGGGGTTGTGCTGCATGCTTTGGATAAAATCCAGTTCAGCCTGGGTGAGCAGGGAATCGGGTTGCATTGAATCACTCATACGAGTCAGCAGGTGAGGAGAATGACCGCGTAATTGCTGCCTGGTTCCATTAAATCATTGGCTCAGTGCGGCGATTTTCGCCTCCGCGGCGACCAGGGCAGCCTCCAGTTCCCGGATTCGCTCCTGATCGCGAACCTGGGCGGTGACGTCCTTTTGAATGCCGATGTAGTACATCATCTGGCTGGCGTCATTGCGTACCGGCGTAATCGACAGCTCATTCCAGAACACGCTGCCGTCCTTGCGGTAGTTGCGCAGAATCTGCCGGCTATGTTCGCCCTTGCTGATCGCCTGCCGGATCGCCGCCAATGCCGCCTGCTGCCGGTCATCGCCCTGCAGGAAGCGACAATCCCGATAGAGAATCTCTTCGTTGGTGTAGCCGGTCAGGTCGGTGAACGCCTGGTTGGCATAGATCAGAATGTTGTCGTCGCCTTCCTGTTCCGCGACCACGATTCCATCGCTCGAAGCGTCTATCACCAGCTGCAGCAGTTTTGCGTTGATCATCCGCGTCCCGGGCCTCGAAAAAATGCGAAGTCTGCATTCTAGCCGATAGGGCATACTGTCGCGCTGTTAAAGCTGCCAAAGAGGTCGTCATGAGAGTCGCCATCATTTCCGGTTCGGTCTATGGCTCTGCCGAAGAGGTCGCCCGTCACGCCGCAACGATCCTGACCCGCGCCGGGCACGAGATCCTGCACAACCCGCGCCTGGTGCTGCCGGACCTGTTGGCGTTCGAGCCGCAAGCCCTGCTGGCTGTGACCTCCACCACCGGCATGGGCGAGCTGCCCGACAACATCCAGCCGCTCTACTCCCAGTTGCGCGACCAGTTGCCGGGTGCGCTGCGTGGGTTGCCGGGCGGCGTGATCGCTTTGGGCGACGCCAGTTACGGCGATACGTTCTGCGGCGCAGGCGAGCAATTGCGCGAACTGTTCGCCGAGCTTGGCGTGAACCCGTTGCAGGACATGTTGCGGCTCGATGGCAGCGAGAGTGTCACCCCCGAAACCGATGCCGAGCCATGGCTCGCGGAGTTCATCAAACGGCTGGGTTGACCAGCCGATCCGTTCAGGCACGGCGGGTTGAGGGAGAACCCGGCACGGGGGCAACTACTGAATGAGCCGTCCTGAAACGGCAAGTTCGCACCCATGTTCTGGCGTTATTTGTAGGAGATAAGTCTGGCGGTTGTAAGACCGTTCTTGATTTATTCGCCCCAGCACTTCGGCTATAAATTCATCCGCCCAGGTTCCGATAGTACCTTTGACACCATCACAAGGTCAGGGACACCACATGCCGAAACCTATCTGGGGCGACTTGCCGCCCGCTCGCATCAAGATGCCTGAAAAAAAAGTCGAAGTGCAGAGTCCGACCGTGCACGCATCACAGGTCCTGCGTGACATCGGCGACAACGACATCGCCCTCAACTCCGTTGAAATGGAGAAGCGGCGCATGAAACCGTTGTTCAAGCATTTCAATCCCGAACAGATCAGCGCCAAGGAGCTTGGCCGGGCAGGCATGCTGCTCTACAAGACCGGCTTCATCGATAACCTGACGGCGGAGTTGATGAACAGCGCCGGAGAGGAATTCGACAAGCAAGGCAACGTGGTGGACGCGGAAAAGCCTTTGAATGCCCTGGAATTTTTCGCCGGGCGCATTGCCCGTATCCAGGAGCAGTCGCTGCAAGGCGACCCTTACGCCAAGGCGCTGCTGCCCGATTACATCCGCACCGTGCACGTGATCAAGAACCTCTACACCTTCGTCAATTCCGGTAACAGCCCGGAGATGGTCAAGATGATAGCCCTGGAAAAACAAGGGAAGATCCCCAAGGGACGCCCGATGCGGCTGTAACAGCAGACCTCTGGATCTAAAGCCCTCGAAGCGGACTTGTCCGCGAACAGACGGCTAAAGCACAGGGACTGTAACGTCCGACACCTAGAGTGGGAGGACAGGCCCGCCGTTGCAAGAGGCGGTGCTGCCATAAAAAAAGCCGCTGCAATAGCAGCGGCTAAATAAAACGCAGATCCAGGAGCTTGAAAATCAACGTTGCCAAATCGAAGAGGTTCAACAGCGATTCAGTGCGCGAATAATAAGTTGTAGAGAAACCCTGAAAAATCCCCGGTCGGGATATTGTTTATTGCCCTTGAGGTAATAATGTTCCGACCTGGATATCGATTGTGCTTTCAATGCAGGCTTCTGCTGGAAGGCAATTGGCCCAGGCGTTCGGCCAGGCGCAATCGCTGGATCGGATCATCGCTGAGCAACAAGGCATGTTCGAGGTCGAAGCGCTCGGCCTGCGGACAGTCGAGGGACTGATAGAGACTGGCCCTGGCAATGTGGTCGGCGCTGGTCGCCTGGCCCAGCTCGACGATCCGGTTGGCGTCCTTGAGTGCCGAAATCAGGTCATCGTTGACCTTGTGCAGGTGACGCAGGTTGCGCGACATGCGTTGCAACATGCCGGTCGGTGTGGCGCTGGACATATGTTCGGCGCGCAACGACATGTTCGGTCCGAACTGGCGGGTCAGCAGCTCGCGACAATCCCTGGGGTACAACCTGCGTCCGCCGCAGGGGTCGAGCAGATGGTCCGCCCCTGGTACGCGGAGCAGGAAATGGCCGGGGAAGTTGACCCCTTCCAGGGCCAGATCCAGCCGCCGCGCCAGTTCGATCGCAATCAGGGCCAGCCCCAGCGGCTGGCCACGGCGGCGCAGCACGATGCGGTGCAGCAATGCGGATTCGGGCTTGGGCGGATTCCAGTCATCCTGGGCAAAGCCCAGCGTGTTGAGATGCCTGAGCATCAGTTGCGCCAACTCATGGGCGGGCGATGCAGGCAACGCCTTTTCCAGCTCCCGATGCAGGCGGTCCATCTCGTCCATGACCGGCGTCAGCGCAAACTGCGAGTCGTGTTCGGCGCAGATCCAGAGTGCGGCCTCGAACACCGAAGGCGGTGTACGTTGCAGGCAGTCCAGGTACTGTCTGTGTGGAGTCATCGACCCCTCCGAATGGCTTGGTCAATAGAACGTACATGACCCGTTTGTTTTAGCCCTGCCCACTGATTTAGTCCAGCGTCGTGCAGATATGCCTGAGTGGTCGGGCAGTTTGCGGGGCAGCTCCTATACTCCGGCTGACAAGAATACGGGAGCCCCCTTATGTTCGCTCTCATGCAAGGTTCGCGGGCCGAGTCACTGCATATGGTCTGCGATCCGCAGGTCGGTCTGAAAGCCGTCGTTGCCATTCACAGCACCCGCATGGGGCCTGCGTTGGGGGGGTGTCGCTTTCTGGCCTATCCGGACGAAGACAGCGCCATCGAAGACGCACTGCAACTGGCCAGGAACATGAGCTACAAGGCCGTGCTGGCCGGTCTGCCGCTGGGCGGCGGCAAGGCGGTCATCATGCGTCCGCCGCAGTTGCACGATCGCAGTGCCTTGTTCGAAGCCTTCGGCCGCTTCATCGAGACGCTGGCCGGGCGGTATATCACAGCGGTAGACAGCGGTACTTCAAGCGCCGACATGGACAGCGTGGCGCGGCACACGCGCAACGTCACCAGCACCAGTGAAGAGGACGATCCTTCGCTGTTCACCGCCATGGGCGTATTTGCCGGTATCCGCACCACGGCCCTGGCGCGATTGGGCAGCGACAACCTTGAAGGGCTGCGGGTCGCCATCCAGGGTCTGGGCCATGTCGGCTTTCCCTTGGCCGAACGTCTTCATGCCGCCGGCGCCGACCTGCTGGTCAGCGATCTGGACAGCAGCAAAGTGCAGCGGGCGATGGAAGCCTTCGGCGCGCACCCCATTGCCTGCGAAGCGTTGCTCAGTACTCCGTGCGACATTCTTGCCCCGTGCGGCCTGGGCCGGGTGCTCAACGGCCAGAGCGTGCCGCAGTTGCGTTGTGCGGCGGTGGCCGGCGCGGCGAACAACCAGCTGAGCAGCCTGCAGGTCGCCGACCAGCTCGAAGGGCGCGGCATTCTCTACGCGCCCGACTACGTCATCAATTCGGGCGGGCTGATCGACGTAGCGCTGCGCCACTCCGGGGAAAGCCTGGCCACCATCACCGCCCACCTTTCCCGAATCGGACTACGATTGACAGAGGTGTATGCCCATTCCCAGGCAGAAAAGCGCTCACCCGCGCGAATAGCCGATGCATTGGCAGAACGCCTGTTGCACGTCGACTAGCGTGTTCTTACCGAACGCCGCTCGACCCGATCACCGCAGCCACAAGCCGCGGGCCATGATCTGCACGCTACCCGGCGTGCGAGGAGTAGGCCATGACGTACAAGATCGATCTCGGGTACACCCGTTACCTGTCACCCGACGGCCGCCTGACCACCGAGCTTCCGGCCTGGGCCGATGATTTCAACCTGTTGACCCGCCTCTATCGACAGATGGTGCTGACCCGGCTGTTCGACCAGAAGGCGGTGGCCTTGCAGCGCACCGGCAGCATCGGCACCTACGCGCCGACCCTGGGCCAGGAAGCCATCGGAGTTGCCATCGGCAGCCTGATGCACGCTGAAGATGTGCTCATTCCCTACTACCGCGACACTGCGGTGCAGTTGATGCGCGGTGTGCGCATGGAAGAAATCCTGCTCTACTGGGGCGGCGACGAGCGCGGCAGCGATTTTGCCGAGCCGGCGGCGGCTCAGGACTTCCCGCTCTGCGTACCGATTGCGACTCAGGCGTTGCATGCCTGCGGCGTCGCGAGCGCGTTCCGCATTCGGGGCGAGCATCGGGTGGCAGTGACCACTTGCGGCGACGGCGCCACCAGCAAGGGCGATTTTCTTGAGGCGATCAACGTCGCCGGCGCCTGGCAGCTGCCGGTGGTGTTCGTGGTCAACAATAATCAGTGGGCGATTTCCGTGCCCCGGCGCATCCAATGCGGCGCGCCCACTTTGGCGCAGAAGGCCATCGGTGCCGGATTCCATGGCGAGCAGGTCGATGGCAACGATATCCTCGCCGTCTACGACCGCATGCAGGTCGCCCTTGAGCGGGTGCGGCAAGGCAAAGGCCCGGTGCTCATCGAATGCCTGAGTTACCGGCTGGGCGACCACACCACGGCGGATGACGCGACCCGCTACCGCTCTGCCGAAGAAGTGCGTCAGGCCTGGCAGGAAGAACCTGTCAAACGCCTGCGAACGTTCATGGTCAGTCAGGGCGTTTGGGATGAAGGCCGTGAACAGGCACTGGTCGGTGAGTGCCAGGCGCTTGTTCAGCAGGCCGTCGAGGCATTCGAACGCGCAGGCATGCAACCCGCCGAATCGATGCTCGATCATGTCTATGCCCGTTGGCCGACGCCCTTGGTCGAGCAGCGCGAGTGGTTCCTGGAACGGGTTGCCCGGCGCGAGGAGGGCGGCTCTCATGAACAGTGAAAAAGTCAGCTTGCTGGAGGCCGTGAACAGGGCGCTGCACCGGGCCATGGCCGAGGACGAGAACGTGGTGGTGCTCGGCGAGGACGTCGGCGTCAATGGCGGGGTGTTTCGCGCTACCCAGGGCCTGCGCGACAGTTTCGGTTTCAAGCGGGTGATCGACTCGCCCCTGGCCGAAACCATGCTCGGCGGCCTGACCATCGGCATGGCGGCCCAAGGCTTGAAACCGGTGGTGGAAATACAGTTCATGGGTTTCATCTACGCCACCATGGAGCATCTGGTTTCCCATGCCAGCCGTTTACGTAACCGCACGCGCGGGCGGCTGACCTGTCCGATGGTGTTGCGCTCGCCCATGGGCGCCGGGATACGTGCGCCGGAACACCACAGCGAAAGCACTGAGGCGTTGTTCGCGCACATTCCAGGGTTGCGGGTGGTGATTCCGTCCTCGCCGGCTCGCGCCTACGGTTTGTTGCTGGCGGCCATCGACGATCCGGACCCGGTGATCTTTCTGGAACCGACCCGGCTCTATCGCATGAACCCGCAACCGCTGGTTGACGATGGCAAACGTCTGCCGCTCGACAGTTGCTTTACCTTGCGCGAAGGCAGCGACCTGACGCTGATCAGTTGGGGCGCGAGCATTCACGAGACCCTGCAAGCGGCAGGCGCCTTGGCGCAACGTGGCGTGTCGGCGGAAGTGATCGATGTGGCCTGCGTCAAACCGTTGGACATGGACACGATGGAAGCCTCAGTGCGCAAGACCGGGCGCTGCGTAATCGTGCATGAAGCGCCGCGGTCCTGCGGCGTGGGTGCGGAAATCGCCGCCAGCCTGTACGAGCGCGTCTTCATGGACCTGCAAACGCCGATCCAGCGGGTAACGGCGCCGGATATTCCGCCACCGCTCTACCGGCTCGAACAGCTCTACATTCCCGGCGTCCAGGACATCGTGCATGCCTGCCATACGGTGCTCGATGACGCCTGACTCCCTAGGAGGTTTGCGATGAAATATTTCAAACTGCCCGATCTGGGTGAAGGATTGCAGGAAGCGGAAATCATCGAATGGCACGTCAAGGCAGGGGACACGGTACGTGCCGACCAACTGATGGTCTCGGTGGAGACCGCCAAGGCCATCGTCGACATTCCTGCGCCTTACGACGGCATCATTGCGCGGGTGTTCGGCGAGGACGGCGACACCCTGCATGTGGGCGAACCGCTGATCGGCTTCGAAGGTGAGGGCGATGCCGGGACGGTGGTCGGTCGCCTTGAAGGCGGCGGCAGCCTCGACGATCAGTTCTTCGTCGGCGCCGCGCCTTCGACCCGCGAGCACATGGTCACTCGGGCTACTCCAGCGGTTCGCCAACTGGCCCGGCAATTGGGCGTCGAACTGAGCGGGCTGGCGGGGTCGGGCAACGACGGCTTGATCACCCGCGCAGATGTCGAGCATGCCGCCCAGGCCGAGCGCGACCGCTTCGGCGGCAAGTGCTTGCGCGGAGTACGCCGCAGCATGGCGTTGAACATGGCCCGCGCCCACGCCGAAGTGGTGCCGGTCACGCTCCATGGCGACGCCGACCTGCACCGCTGGGACGTGGCGCGCGATCCTTTGATACGGCTGGGCAAGGCCATTGCCAAAGCTTGCGCGGTGGAACCGGTGCTCAACAGTTGGTTCGACGGCAAGACGCTGTCGCTGAGAACTCACGAGAAAATCGATCTGGGCATTGCCGTCGATACGCCCGACGGCTTGTTCGTGCCGGTTTTGCGCAACGTCGATGAACGCTCGGCAGAAGAGCTCAAACAGGGCATGAGCCGCCTGCGCGCCGACGTGAAAGCCCGCTCGATCCCGCCCCAGGAAATGATGGGCGCAACCATCACCCTGTCCAATTTCGGCACCCTGTTCGGCCGCTACGCCAGCCCGGTCGTGGTGCCGCCACAGGTAGCGATCATCGGCGCAGGCAGCATCCGTGACGAACCGGTGGCGATGAATGGGCAAGTGGTGATTCACCCGATCCTGCCCTTGTCACTGACGTTCGATCATCGGGTTGTGACAGGCGGCGAAGCGGCGCGGTTTTTCAAGGCGATGGTGGACGAGCTGGAAGGGGATGGCTGCCGAACCTGAAAACGAGGCAAGTTCGGCATCGCGGATTGCCGATCGCGTTATTCGGCAGAATCGGCCAGCAACTCGTTCAATGCGTCCGGCTGGTTCTTGAAAGCCCGGGCGAACACGTCGCGATTCTTCGCCATGTAGATGCCGGCTTCTTCCACCTGGGCTTCCGTCAGCGACGGAACAGCCTTGCCCAACACGGTTGCGAGCAGTTCAGCGAGTTCGAGCATTTTGTCATGACGATCAGCTTCGGCTTTATCCATGAACAAACGCTCCAGATCTCGGCTGCTGCGGTATACCACTTCGACGGCCATTCACCACCTCACATGCCTTTGCGATAAATTTAGCGATTACTGTATCTTTATACAGTGTCCAGCATAAGCCATTCCTGCGGCGATGGATAGTGGCATTGCCGCATCTTTTTTTGCGGGCAGGTGTGCCTTGCGACAACCGGTCGCGCTCTCAACCATAGCCGATGGCCCCGTTTCTGCTTTACAAAGCGTGCGCGCGTATCGGCGTGATCGGCCGCCAGTTTTCTGTCGGCACATATGAAGGTTCAGGGGTAGCGAGTCATGGGAAACAAATGGGCAGAAAAAATGCGCGGCAGAGTGCATTCGCAGGCCGAGTCGCTGGGCAACCTGTGCGTGGAGAGTTTTCATTTCCTGGCACTGTTTGCCATCGGCGCCATCACCGCCTGGGCGTCCATCGTGGCGTTTCTAGGGATGGTGGAGAAGGGCAATGTCACGGTCGATGACATTCTGCTGCTGTTCATCTACCTCGAACTGGGGGCGATGACGGGGATTTATTTCAAGACCAACCACATGCCGGTGCGCTTTCTGATCTACGTGGCGATCACCGCGCTGACCCGACTGCTGATTTCGGATGTCTCGCACCACAACCCGCCCGACATCGGCATCATCTACCTGTGTGGCGGTATTCTGCTGCTGGCGTTTGCCATTCTGGTGGTGCGCTACGCCTCTTACAAATACCCTTCCGCCAAGATTCCCGACCCGTCCAGCGGCGTCAAAGGCGCTGTGACCGAGGAGAAGGGCGAGATCTGATGTTCATCCGGCCGGCATCGTTTGGATGCCGGCTTTCAGATACCCACCGAAAGATTCGAGCGGCCGCGCATCCAGTCGCGGGGCGACGGGGGCAGGGGTTTGGGTGTCAGGCTGTCAGTCATGGCGGCCAGTACCTTGATGGCGCTGTCACCCTGCTCGATGGCGATGCCGAACTGCACACTTTCAATCAGACGCTTGAGCTTGTCCGGGTCATTGAGCTGCGAGGCGCTGATCAAGCGCTTGGCAACCATGCCGTCCTCGTTGGAGAGGGTCAGCATGATGCTGCCGTCCAGTCCCTGAATACTGAGGTTGACCCGATATTCGGGGTGGAAAGTGTCCGTGATCATTTGAAAAGGATTGTCCATTTTCGTTACCTGCTCAATGGTTCTGCATAAGTTGACCGAGTCTCAGTTCCTTTAGTTCTCAACCGCTCATCGGGGTTGGGCTCACTCCTGGAGCCTGGTCAAACAAAAGACGGCCAGTGCCATGATGGGTTGCAAGGTGGTGTTGCATGGTTCGGGCCAGATTGGCAGGTGCCTGTTTTGCGGGAGAGCCGGGCTGTTTCATGCGGAAGCCAAGGGTGAAAATTTGTGCACATCTGGCAGGACGACCTGTTGTGGTGCACGTCGCCTGTGGCGGCTCGCTCCCACAGAACCGGCAGGGCCAAAGAACGTCGCCATATAAAAAGGGCGAGCCCTGTCGGGGTCGCCCTTGGTTGTCACCGGTCCGCATCATGCCAGGCGGGCGGCTTCTTTCTCCTGTTCCTTCTCAAGGAATTCCTCTTCCAGCAACGCATCGGCGCTTTCACCTACCGGCTCCAGGTCCGGGGTGGCGGGTGCGCCACGTTTGTCGCGCAGTTTGCCGATCAGATGCTCAAGCGCGTGATCCAGCTTGACGGCGGCGCCGTCCACGGCCTGATCCACTGTGTCAGCCTTGTGGGAAACGGAAATGGGCTGGTGACCTTTCGGCCGGGCTTCCATCTGGCACTTGATGTCGTGCGGGCCTGGCTTGTCGCCGTTCTCGTCGCGGATGTGCACTTCCACGCGGGTCAGATATTCGTCGTATTTATCGAGCGTGCTTTCAACGGTGGTACGAACCCACTCCTCCAGTCGGATACTGCTTTCGATGTGATTATCGCTGTTGACCTGGATTTGCATAGTTAATCCTTATTTGGGCTTGCTCGTCTGAGGCTGGATGTCCGACTCGTCGAGAGTCGATGTCGTGTGCGCTCATTCACAGTGTTGGCGCCGGCCGCACAACAATTCAACCCCCTATATGTAAGAAATATTTCGCAGCACGCTTGCCGCAACTATCGGTCACTGGCGAGGTCGTAGTCGCCCGCCCCCGCGGCGCCGGGGGTTTGCGGCGAGTTCCGATAGCGCGGGGCGCTGTTCGTAGATTTCTTGAATCAGAATGCGACTGACGTCTGTACATACAGCGTGCGTGGTTCGCCTGCGTATTTGCCCTTGTTGTTGTCGTCGAATGAGCGGGTGAAATATTCGCGGTTGAACAGGTTCTTCACCC
This sequence comes from Pseudomonas sp. v388, assembly GCF_003935425.1. Classification (GTDB taxonomy): domain Bacteria; phylum Pseudomonadota; class Gammaproteobacteria; order Pseudomonadales; family Pseudomonadaceae; genus Aquipseudomonas. Next base: position 547,891 of record NZ_RHQN01000003.1, on the reverse strand, counting down.
CGACCGCCACGTTGAGGTCAGACATGTGCGGCCCGAAGTCGTAGGCAGCGCGGGTGCTGAACAGCATGTAGCCGGGAATCTTGCCGGTACTGCCGTCGGCGCTTTCAGCGGAAGTATTGGCGTTGTCCGCGAACTGATCGCTCTGGAACGCGCTGTCCAGGTTCAGCTTCCACGGCCCTTCGGTGTAAGCCACGCCCAGGGTGCCCTTGTGACGGGAAGAAAACGGCACGCGATTACCCTGGTTGGCGCCGTCTTCACGAATGGTCGCATCCACGAACGCGTAGCTGGCGTACACGTCAAAGCCGGCCAGTGCCGGACTCAAGCCGTCGAGGGCGTAGTTGACGCTGGTCTCGATGCCTTGATGCCGCGTTTCACCCCGTGCAATCACCGAATCGTTGGTCTGGTTGCTCTCGTACTGGTTGTCGAAGTTGATCAGGAACGCGCCGATTTCCGCTTTCAGGTGACCGTTGTCATAGCGCGTTCCCAATTCCCAGGTGCGGGCTTTTTCCGGCTTGACCTGGCCGCCGGTGACACGATTGGGCATCTGGCTGTACTGCACGCTGCCGAACGAACCCTCGGTATTGGCGTACAGGTTCCAGGTGTCGGTCAGGTGGTACAGCACGTTCAGCGCCGGCAGTGCGGTGTGGTAGTCGCCCTGGTATTTGACGTTGGTCAGATTGTTGTTCTGCGCAGTGTCGATCCGCTCGTAGCGAACGCCTGGAGTGATGGTCCACTTGCCGATATCGATGCGGTCGTCGAGGTAGAACGCGTTGGCCTCGGTGGAGCCGCGGGTGTCGCGGTCGTTGCGGCTGGCGGTGGTCGGCAGGTCGCCATTGACCGGCTCGCGATAGCGCATCTCATGCCCGGCTTCGTTGACGTAACGGTAGCCGACGCCGACTTCATGCCAGGTCTCGCCCAGCGCAAAGCCTTGGGAGAAACGGGTTTCCAGGCCGCGCACCCAGTATTCGCGAGGCGACAGCGAAACAAAGCTGGCCTGATCCAGATAACCGCTGCGCAGGGTTTTGGTGAAGAAGGTGTTGGCGGTGAACACCCGGGCGTCCTGCTCGTAGCGATAACCCAGGTTGACCAGCGTGCGGCGCCCCCAGAACTTGTCTTTCAGACGCGTGGATTGGTAGCGGTCGGCGTCGTAGTCCGCGACGCTCAAGCCGCCGGGCATCTGCGCCTCACCTTCGTAATACTGGGCCATGGCATTGAGGCTGTTGGCCTCGTCGATCTGGTATTTGCCCTTGAGGATCAGGTCGTCGATCTGCGTATCGCTGTGCTCACGCCAGTCCCCGCCGCGCACGCCGGAATACAGAAGCGCGCCGCCCAGTCCGTTATCGGCCGTGCCGCCGGCGAGCAGGTTGCCGGTGGTCTTGAAGCCGTCGCGGCTGGACGACGGGCTGGTTTCGGTCTGGATGCCGCCTTTGAGCGTGGGCTCATCGGGAATGGCACGGGTCACGAAGTTGACGATGCCGCCGACATTCTGCGGGCCGTAACGCACCGCGCCGCCGCCGCGCACCACGTCCACGGCGTCCATGTTGCCCATACTGATCGGTGCGAACGAAAGCTGCGGCTGGCCATACGGCGCAAACGGCACTGGAATGCCGTCCATCAATACTGTCGAGCGTGAAGCCAGGCGCGGGTTGAGGCCGCGAATGCCGAAGTTCAGCGCCATGTCGTGGCTGCCGGTGCCGTTGTTGTCCGGCGCGTTGACGCCGGGAATGCGATTCAGCACCTCGCGGGCCGATGTGGCGCCGACGCGCTCGAATTCTTCGCGACGGATCACGTCCCGGGCGCCGGGATGCTCGAACACGTCGGTCTGCTGTGCATCGCCCAGCCAGTCACCCACCACGGTCGAGGCGCCCAGTTCGATAGGCCCGCTGGCCGGTGCGCCGGCCGGTTGCAGAGTAAAGCCATCGGCGCCGTCGGCGCGAGCCTGCAGGCCGGTGCCTTCCAGTAGCGCGTTCAGGGCTTGCTCGGTGGTGTACTGACCCTCCAGACCGCGGCTTTTCAGGCCGCTGGTAACTTGTGAGCCATAGGAAATCAACGCGCCCGATTCCCGGCCGAACTGCGTCAGCGCCGTTTCCAGTTCGCTGGGTGCAATGTGGTAGACCTTGGGCGCGGCGTCAGCGGCATGGGCCATCGACAGGCCGCCGAACGACAGGCTGGCGCCGAACAGCACGTGACGCAAAGCGCGAACCAGCGGGGAAAGTTGGGTAGGGCGGGCTGACATGCGGGAGTCCTTTGACCGGGAGAGTGAGGTGCTTTTCCTGTCTGTCACGCGAGGGTGGGCAAACGGCTCATCCAGATCGGATCTTTTTGCAGAGGTGCAGCCACTGTGATGCGCTTTTCTGTGAAAGGCAGCTTGCTGGCGACAGCCATGTATCAGCCGCTGGAACTGTGGCGGATGTACTGCCCTCGTCGCGAGCAAGCTCACTCCCACAGGCCCACGCAGGGTTTGAAGCCCAGACCTGCTTCAGACCCTGGCCTGCACGTTCACCCAATACCGGGTAAAGCGCTGCACGCGCACCGGCAGGGCCTGTTCGAGCAGGTCGAGGATGCGCTCGCTGTCGGCCAGCGGGTAGCTGCCGGAAATCAGCAGGTCAGCGACTTTGGCGTCGCACTGCAAACGCCCGCGTCGATAGCGGCCCAGCTCGTCGAGGAAATCCGCCAGGCGCATGCGCGAGGCCACCAGCATGCCGTCCGCCCAGGCACCGCTGCCGGCGTCCAGCGGGCGGATGCTGTCCCAACCTTCGCGACTGAACGTGATTTGCTGGCCGGCCTGAAGCGGTAGACCGCCGCCGGTTCTGGCTGCGGGGTTGATCAACAGGCTGCCGCCGAACACCGCCAGTTGCGTGCGGCCTTCACGCTGACGGACGTCGAAGCGGCCGGCGCCGGACGCCGCGTGGATCAAGCCTTCGGCCGTCGCCAAGCGTAGCGGGCGAGGATCGTCGGCGACGGTCATCAGAATCTCGCCCTGCAACAGCTTGATCAACCGTTGCTGTGCGTCGAAATGCACATCCACGGCACTGGCCGTGTTGAGGTGCAACAGACTGCCATCGTCCAGTTCCACTTTGCGTCGCTCACCCACGCCGCTGTCGAGGTCGGCGAACATCGGTTGCAGCGCGATCCGGTCTCGCAGGCTCCAGCCCACTGCCGAACCGGCGCCCAGCAGCAATAACAGTTTCAGCGCCTGACGCCGGCTGTCGCTCTTGGGAGCGTTGAGCGTGGCGTGGGCCAGCGGTGACGACAAGCCACTCAGGCGCTGATTGACTCGCTGAATATGTGCCCAGGCCCGCTGGTGTTCAGCGTTGCCGTTGAGCCATTGCTGCCAGGCCAGCTGGCGTGCGCCCTGCAACGGAGCTTCCTGGATTTCCAGCAGCCAGTCCACCGCTTGCCGGGCAACGGTCGGGGAAATATCGGATTTGTTCAGGGATTCGCCATTCATGGTCATAGTGCGAAGTAGCAGCGCAACGCAGCCTTGTTCAAATGACGTTTGACCGTCGCGATTGAAATACCCAGCTCGGCGGCAATCGCGCCATGACTCAGGCCGTCGACCTGCGACAACAGGAACGCTCGTTTCACGAGAATCGGCAAGCCATCCAGTCGCAGATCCAGTTCGACAAGGGTTTCGAGAATGATTGCCCGCTCTTCTTCCGAAGGCGCCACCGCTTCCGGCAGTTCGGCCAATGCCTGGTAATAGGCGCGCTCAAGGTCCTGGCGTCGGAAATGGTTGCACAGCACGCGCTTGGCGATGGTCGTGAGGAATGCGCGCGGCTCGATGACCTGCGGTGTATCGCGAGCCAGCAGTACCTTGATGAAGGTGTCCTGAGCCAGATCCTTTGCGCTGTGCGGGCAGCCGAGCCTGCGTCGCAGCCAGGTCGTCAGCCAGACGTTATGCGCCCGGTACAGGCTGTCGACAGTGGCATTGAGGGCGGAATGAGTGAAAGGCATCACCAGGAACGATCCACGGGAACTCCAGAGGCTGCGGATTCTGGCAGACTCTTTTGCGTATGAGAATATTTATCATTAATATTGCCGTCTTCGCCCGCTTCCTCATGGCCGGCGACAACGGTTTCATGGATCGGTAAAGGTTCACTGATGGACGCCACCTCTATAAGCAGCCCGATGGTCGACAAACCCCGTGTCAAAGCCAAGGCGCAAACCAAGGGCGTAACGATCGCCTATCGTCTGGCCGTGGCATCACGATCCCTGGCTGCGGTATTTGCCGGCTACCTGCTGGCCTCGGTTTCCAGTGTCTGCCTTGCCCATTGGTTGCCCATGGCGCGGGCCGAAGCAGTGGTTACCTCGATGATGTTGTCGTTTCTGGTCTACCTGGGCGCGGTGTTGTGGTGCTTCGCCTGTCGTTCGGCCTGGCGTGCCTGGATTGGCGTGCTGATCCCCAGCGCTGTGCTTGGCGCGGCCTATTGCTGTGCCCGGTGGTGGTCATGAAGGAGGGCTTTCGCCAGGCCATGGCCTGGCTGCATACCTGGATCGGACTGTTGTTCGGCTGGCTGCTGTTCGCGATTTTCCTGACCGGCACCTTGTCGTATTTCAAGGACGAAATCAGCCAATGGATGCAGCCGGAAATTCCGCTGCGTGCCATTGATGGCGCCGCCAGCATCCAGGTTGCCCAGCATTACCTGCAACAGCATGCCGCCGGTGCGTCGCGCTGGTTCATCTCCATGCCTGACGAGCGCACCCCTGGCTTGTCGGTCGGTTGGCTGCCGGAAGGCAAGGCGGGCCAGCGCAGCAATTTCAAGCGCGCGTTGCTCGACCCGCAGACCGGCACCGAAGTGCAGGCCCGCGCTACCCGAGGCGGCGACTTTTTCTATCGCTTCCACTACCAGTTGCAGATGCCCAACCCTTGGGGCCGCTGGCTGGCGACGGCTGCGGCAATGGTGATGTTCATCACGCTGATCACCGGCATCATCGTCCACAAGAAAGTCTTCAAGGAGTTCTTCACCTTCCGCCCGCGCAAAGGCCAGCGCTCCTGGCTGGATGGGCATAACGCGCTGGGCATTCTGGCCTTGCCGTTTCACCTGATGATCACTTACAGCAGCCTGGTGATCTTCATGTCGATGGTCATGCCGGCGAGCATTCTGTCCAGTTACGGCAATGTCCAGGCTTTCTACAAGGAGGTGTTCCCGTCCGGCCAGATGGTCAAGGCCCAAGGCACGCCCGCGCCGCTGGTGCCGCTCGCGCCGCTGTTCAAGGTCGCCGATGCGCGGTGGGAAGGGGACCGGGTCGGTCGCGTGTTCATCAGTAATCCGGGGGATGTTGCCGCCGCGGTTACCTTGTCCCGGGATGATCGCGGCAGCATCGTGCCGGACCGTGGCGGCGCACTGACTTTCAGTGGCGCCACCGGCGAGTTGCAGGACCAAGTGCCGGGGCGGCCGTTGCCGATGCTCATTTCCAGCGGGATGTATGGCCTGCACACCGGCCATTTTGCCGGACCCTTGATGCGCTGGTTGTACTTCATCTTCGGTATTGCCGGCACCGCGATGATCGGCACCGGTCTGGTGATGTGGCTGGGCAAGCGCCAGCTCAAGCATGCCAGGAGCGGCGTGCTGCCGTTCGAACTGCGGTTGGTGCAGGTGCTCAATATCGCCAGTATGGCGGGACTGATGGTCGCGGTCGCTGCCTTCTTCTGGGCCAACCGACTGTTGCCCGTCGCGATGGCCGGGCGCGCCGACTGGGAGATCAACGTGTTCTTCATGACCTGGGGGCTCGCCGTTCTGCACGCATCGCTGCGTAACGGGCCACAGGGCTGGCGCGAGCAACTGGGGTTGGGCGCGCTGCTGTTCATCAGCCTGCCGCTGCTCGACCTGTTGACCGGTAACGTCGGCTATCTGCTCGATGCCGTGGTTCACGGTCACTGGGCGCTGGCCGGCTTCGATCTGACGGCACTGGCCACCGGCCTGTTCCTCGCCTGGGCGGCGCTGAAGTTCAAAGCCGAGCGTGTCGATAAGCCGCAGCGCGTGCCCTTGCAAGCCAACCCGCAGGAGCCTGTCTGATGCTGTTGGCCGCACTGCTGTGCTATGTCGGTTTCACCGCGTTATGCCTGTCCATGACGCGGCATTACGGCGATTTGCTCAGCGGCCCGCCGCTTGACCGCCGCCGCGCCCGGTTGCTGAAACTGGGCGGCTGGTTGTTGCTGGCGTTTTCATTTTGGGTAGCCGTTGTCGCAGACGGTTGGGAATTCGGGCTGGTGCACTGGTTTGCGGTGCTGATGGCCAGCGTATTGCTGCTGGTATTCCTGATGCCGTTCCGGCCGCGTTGGGTCTTGCAGCTCGCCCTGATCTGCGCACTGTCGAGCCCGGTTGCGTTGTGGAATCAACTGTTGGTGTGAGCTGTCCCGCCCCTACACTTTTGTGTCGCACCGGTTCACGGACCCTGCCAGCGCCAGGCGGTAATCGCCGGGCGTTGCGCCCATCACCTGACGGAAACGGTTGCTGAAATGGCTGGCGCTGGCGAATCCGCAGGCCAGGGCAATTTCGCCCAGCGGCCGATCAGTGGTGCGCAACAGGCATCGAGCGTGTTCCATGCGCCGGGCGAGCAGGTATTGATGAGGCGGCAAGCCCAGGCTTTCCCGAAACATCCGCGCAAAATGGTACTCGGACAACGCGCACATCTGCGCCAATTGGCCAAGCGTCAACGGCTCGGCCAGATGCGTCTCGATGAACTCCACCAACTGCCGCCGCTGATGCGCCGCCAGCCCACCCTTGAGACGTAGCCCTTCTCGTTTGCCCACCTGACTGAGCAACGCATGGCTGAGCATTTCATGGGCCATGCTGCTGGTGAGCAGGCGTTCGCCCGGTTCGGTCCAGTTCATGCGCACCAGTCGCTGGAAGCGCTCGGCCTGGTGCGGATCTTCCAGGAACGTGTTTTCCCGCAATTGCATTTCCCGAGGTTCGCGATCAAGCAGCGTGACGCAGCCCAACGCAAACTGCTGCTCGCTGAAATACAGATGCGCCAGGCGGATTTCGCCATTCACCACCCAGGCCGACTCGTGCCCGGCCGGCAATATGCACAGTTTGCCAGGCGCGCCTTTCTGCGCCGGCTGGTCGCGGCGAAAGGTGCCGGTGCCGTCGGCGATGTAGCACGACAAGGTGTGATGAGTCGGCGCGTGATATTCCTGCGAGTCATGTCGGTTGTTCCACAGCGCAGCCAGCAGCCCGTCGCCCAGCGCCGCGCTCTGTTCGAGGCGGGCATGGGGCGAGCTGTTCAAGGCCTGAAAGACCTGGATGGATTCGATGGACGGCATGGGTTGTTCTCCAGAGTCTGCATCCTACCTGCCGGGCCGCCGCTTGCCAGCAGGCTGACGATCAAATGCGCAAGTTTATGCAAGCGGGGCATGGGAGCCGCGCCGCAGACTGAGGCCTCGCAAAGGAGCCGCATCATGAATCTCTCGCTTTACCTGCTGACCGTGCTGATCTGGGGTACCACCTGGATCGCCTTGAAACTGCAATTGGGCGAAGTCGCCATTGCGGTCTCGATTGTCTATCGCTTCGCCCTGGCGGCACTGATCCTGTTCGCGATTCTGCTGTTCAGCCGACGACTGCAACCGGTCAATCGCCGCGGGCAGTTGATCTGTCTGGCGCAAGGACTGTGCCTGTTCTGCATCAACTTCATGTGTTTCCTCACCGCCAGTCGCTGGATCCCCAGCGGTCTGATCGCCGTGGTGTTCTCTACCGCCACCCTGTGGAATGCCCTGAATGCGCGGATCTTCTTCCGCCAGCGGGTGGCGAGCAATGTCCTGGCCGGCGGTGCCATGGGCCTGCTGGGGCTGGGCTTTCTGTTCTGGCCGGAGCTGTCCGGACACGGTGCCAGTTCCGAAACCCTGCTTGGGCTGGGCCTGGCCCTGTTGGGGACGCTGTGCTTTTCGGCGGGCAACATGCTGTCGAGCATGCAGCAGAAAGCCGGCTTGCGACCGCTGACCACCAACGCCTGGGGCATGTTCTACGGCGCAGCGATTCTGGGCTTGTACTGTGTGGTCAGCGGCACGCCGTTCGACTTCGAATGGAACCCGCGTTACGTCGGCTCGTTGTTGTACCTGGTGGTGCCGGGGTCGGTCATCGGCTTCACCGCCTACCTGACGCTGGTTGGCCGCATGGGGCCGGAACGGGCGGCCTACTGCACGGTGCTGTTCCCGGTGGTGGCGTTGAACATTTCGGCGTGGGTCGAGGGGTATCAGTGGACCATGCCGGCGCTGTTCGGGCTGGTGCTGGTGATGCTGGGCAATGTGCTGGTGTTCAGGAAGACCAAGCCGGCGATGGTGCCTGCGCAGGCGATGCGGTAAATAGGCCTTCGCCAGCAAGCTGGCTACTACAGGGTATGGCGACGTACCTGTAGCCAGCTTGCTGTGGGCGGCAATCCGACGATCTGGCGCGCAGCGGCAGCAAAAAGAGCCTTCCTCAGCCCTTCCACACCTGCGGGTTGACCAGATCCTGCGGCTTGCTGCCCAGCAATGCGCTGCGCAGGTTCTCGGCGGCGCGGTTGGCCATGGCTTCGCGGGTTTCCGTGGTGGCCGAGCCGATGTGGGGCAGGGTGACGGCGTTCTTGAGCTGGAACAGCGGCGATTCGCTCAGCGGCTCCTTCTCGTAGACATCCAGGCCGGCGCCGCGGATGGTGCCTTTTTGCAGGGCTTCGATCAGCGCCGGTTCATCCACGATCGGACCCCGAGCAATGTTCACCAGAATGGCGCTCGGCTTCATCAGCGACAGTTCACGACGGCCGATCAGGTGCCTGGTCTTTTCGCTGAGCGGAACCACCAGGCAGACGAAATCCGATTCCGCCAGCAGTTGCTCAAGGCTGCGGAACTGCGCGCCCAGCTCCTTTTCCAGCTCCGGCTTGTGGCTGTTGCCGCTGTACAGGATCGGCATGTTGAAACCCAGGCGACCGCGCCGGGCGATGGCCGCGCCGATGTTGCCCATGCCCACGATACCCAGCGTCTTGCCGTGCACATCGGTGCCGAAATGCGGCGCTTCGACGCTGCGCTTCCACTCGCCGGCCTTGGTCCAGGCGTCCAGTTCCGCCACGCGACGGGCGCTGCTCATGATCAGCGAGAAGCCCAGGTCAGCGGTGCTTTCGGTCAGCACGTCCGGGGTATTGGTGAGCAGGATGCCGCGCTCGCTCAGATAGCCGACGTCGTAGTTGTCGTAGCCCACGGAAATGCTCGACACCACTTCCAGCTTCTTCGCGCCTTCCAGTTGTTCGCGGCCCAGCTTGCGGCCGGAACCGATCAGGCCGTGGGACTCGGGCAGTGCTTCGTTGAACTGCGCGTTGATGTCACCGAGCTTGGGATCGGGTACTACGACGTTGAAATCCTGAGACAGACGTTCGGCCATCTCAGGGGAAACACGGCTAAAGGCGAGTACGGTTTTTTTCATTGGAGGTTCACTCTCGAGCGGTTGATGTGTAGCACGCTAACATTCCTGCCCGCTCTTTGGCAGCCGATTTTTGTCAGTTGTACGACGTCATGTCAGCCCCTTGAGCACCTGTACGTGCAGATCGGCTTCGTCCGCCGCGAGGATCTCGGGCAGCGAGCCGCGCAAGTATTCCACCCAGGTCTTGATCTTGGCATCCAGGTATTGGCGTGACGGGTAGATGGCGTACAGGTTCAGTTCCTGGGAGCGGTAGTCAGGCATGACCCTTACCAGCGTCCCGTTGCGCAGGCCGTCGATGGCCGAATAGATGGGCAGGATACCGACGCCCATGCCGCTGGAGATCGCGGTCTGCATTGCGTCGGCGGAATTGACCAATAACGGCGAGTTGGTGACGGTGACCAGTTCCTGGCCTTCAGGACCGTCGAACAGCCATTTCTCCAGGGGAAAGACCGGGCTTACCAGGCGCAGGCACGCGTGGTTCAGCAATTCGGCAGGTTTGAGCGGCATGCCGAACGTCTTCACGTACTCCGGCGAAGCGCAGACGATGCTGTAGGTGATGCCCAGGCGCTGGGACACGAAGCCGGAGTCCGGCAGTTCGCTGGCCAATACGATCGATACGTCATAGCCCTCTTCGAGCAGGTCCGGCACACGGTTGGTCATGGTCAGGTCGAACGACACATCCGGGTGATTGCGCCGGTAGCGGGCAATGGCATCGATTACGTAATGCTGGGCCACGCCGGGCATCGAATGCACCTTGAGCTGGCCGGCGGGTCTGGCGTGGGCGTCGCTGGCTTCGGCTTCGGCCTCGGCGACCGAAGCCAGGATCTGCTCGCAACGCAGCAGGTAACGCTTGCCGGCTTCGGTCAGGGCGATGCGACGGGTCGTGCGGTTGAGCAGGCGGGTTTGCAGGTGTGCTTCAAGGTTCGAGACGGCGCGCGATACGTTGGCGGTGGTGGTATCCAGTTGTGCGGCAGCTGCGGTGAAGCTGCCCGCTTGCGCCACGCAACTGAAGGCGCGCATGTTTTGCAGGGTGTCCATGGGGATTTCTCTGGAGAGATATCAAATTGTGACATGAAGTTACTGATCCATGTCAGCCTAACGGTCGGATTATCACCGATTCGGTAACAAAGATTCACATTTCTCCCCGCTTATCGCCGTCTCGAGCCGCCCCTAGAATCGCCGCATTCAAAGGTGCTTTATCTCCACTCGGGAACTTGCAGCTGTGCCGCGTCGCATCATCGGAGGGTTCAAGCCCCTCACTGTTCTGGCTGTATCGTTCGTTATCAGCGGCTGTATCGGGACCCACGGAATCAAACCTCTAGGCAGCGCCTTGCCGCCCGATGCGCTGGCGGCCGATCACGCGATCCAGAGCGCTGCCCTCGATGCCCATTGGCCCACCAGCCGGTGGTGGCAAGCCTATGCCGATCCGCAACTGGACCGCTTGATCGAGCTGGCCGTACAGGGCAGCCCGAGCCTGGCCATCGCCGCCGCTCGCGTGCGCAAGGCCAGGGCGCTGGCCGGACTTGCCGAGTCCGCCGAAGCCGTTCAGCTACAAGGCAGCGCCAGCCTCAACCGACATGACTGGCCCACCGATCAGTTCTACGGCCCTGGCGCGCTGGCCGATACTCGCACCTGGGACAACAATGCGGCGCTGGGTTTGAGCTACCCGCTGGATTTCTGGGGTCGCGACCGGAACGCCACCGAGCAGGCGCTTGACACTGCCCACGTGAGCGTCGCCCAGCAGCGTCAGGCGCAGCTTGAGCTGCAGGAAAACATCGTGCGCGCCTACATCCAGCTGTCCCTGAATTACGCGCAGCTCGATATTGCCGAAGCGACCCTTGGCCAGCAGACACAGATGCTGGAACTGGCCGAGCGGCGTCTGCGAGGCGGGCTGGGGACGCATCTGGACGTCAGCCAGGCGCAGAGCACCTTGCCGGAAACCCATCGCCAGATCGACGCCCTCGAAGAAGCCATCGCCCTGGGTCGCAATCAACTGGCGGCATTGGCCGGCAAAGGCCCGGGCGAGGCCGTCGCGCCGCAGCGCCCGGTGTTGTCGCTGGGCACCGCAGTGCGTCTGCCCTCGACCTTGCCCGCGCAGTTGCTCGGCCAGCGTCCGGACGTGGTCGCCAGCCGTTGGGCGGTTGCGGCGCAGGCGCGAGGTATTGACGTGGCCCATGCCGGGTTCTATCCCAATGTCGATCTGGTGGGCAGCCTTGGCTACATGGCAACCGGCGGCGGCATGCTGGAATTTCTGACCGGCAAGAAACTGACCTATAAAGTCGGCCCGGCCATCAGCCTGCCGATTTTCGACGCTGGCCGACTGCGTGCGGAATTGGGCCAGGCCACGGCGGACTATGACATCGCCGTGGCGCAGTACAACCAGACACTGGTGATGGCGCTCAAGAGCATTTCCGATCAGTTGATTCGCCGGGAGTCGATGGACAAGCAGCACAAATTCGCCGCCGAGTCGGTGGCCTCGGCGCAGAAAACCTACGACATTGCGATGGTTGCCTACCGGCGCGGGCTGACCGATTACCTCACCGTGCTCAATGCCCAGACCCTGCTGTTTCGCCAGCAGCAGGTGCAGCAACAGGTCGAGGCTGCGCGTTTGACGGTGTACGCCGGGTTGGTCGTGGCGCTGGGCGGCGGACTGTCGGCGGGGGATGACGTACCCGATGCCGATAAAACCCAGGCGCCGAAGACCCCTGCGGTATTGAACAGATGATGACTGAACGTCTGCCTGTACGGCGCTCCCACAGGCTCGACGCAATTCCCGTGGGAGCGGACCGGGCGGCGTTCCGCTTGTCCGCGAAGACATTTATTCAGGCGATGCAAATCCGGTGGATGTACCGGCCTCTTCGCGAGCAAGCGGAACGCCGCCCGGCTCGCGCCTACAGGGGATGCCGTCTTGAATAGGGCCTTGCACTGGTTCGCTGCCTTGCCCTGGCGCCGGGAATTCAACGGCTGGGCGCGCAGCGATGGCGTCACCTGGATTTACATCTTCAAGGTGCTGCTCGCCGCCTTCGCCACTTACTGGCTGGCACTGCGCCTGGAGTTGCCGCAACCGCGCACGGCGGTGATCACGGTATTCATCGTCATGCAGCCGCAGAGCGGACATGTGTTCGCCAAAAGCTTCTATCGCCTGCTCGGTACGCTGGCCGGCTCGGCGATGATGGTCACGCTCATGGCACTGTTCGCCCAGAACTCGGTGCCGTTTCTCGGCTGCCTGGCGTTATGGGTCGGGCTATGTTCGGCGGGTGCGGCGCGTTATCGCAACTTTCGCGCCTACGGTTTCGTGCTGGCCGGCTACACCGCCGCGATGATTGGCCTGCCCGCGCTGGCGCATCCTGAAGGCTCGTTCATGGCGGCGGTGTGGCGGGTGCTGGAGATTGCCCTGGGTATCATCTGCTCGACCGCAATCACCGCCGCCGTCCTGCCGCAAAGCTCCGCCGCTTCGATGCGCAATGCGCTGTATCAGCGATTCGGCGTGTTTGCGCGCTTTGTGGTGGAAGGCTTGCACGGCCGTCATGAACAGGCGGCGTTCGAGACCGGCAACGTGCGCTTCGTCGCTGAAGCCATCGGCCTGGAAGGCCTGCGCAGCGTCACGGTGTTCGAAGACCCGCACATGCGTCGCCGCAACGGCCGGCTGAACCGACTGAACAGCGAGTTCATGGCGATCACCACGCGCTTCAACGCTCTCCATCAGTTGCTGGAGCGCTTGCGGGCCGAACAGGCCGACACGTTGATCAGGCACATCGAACCCGGCCTGCATGGCCTGACCAATCTGCTCGAAGCCTTCGCCGACCGCGCCCTGACCAATAGCGATGCGCTGACGCTGGTGCACCGTCTGGAAGTGTTCAAGGCCAACTTCCCGAATCAGGTGCGCAGCGCCAGGGCCGAGCTGGAGCAGGGCGAGCCGAGTGAAGCCCGGTTGCTGGATTTCCATACCGCCTATGAGCTGCTCTACCGCTTTGTCGGCGACTTGCTCAGCTACGCTGAAACCCACGCGTCGCTGGCGGACCACAATCACGTTCGCGAACTATGGCAGGAGTCGTTCGTTCCCAGGACTCACTGGATGACCGCTGTCGCCGCCGGGCTTCGCGCTACCTGCGTCGTGGGCCTGATGAGCGCGTACTGGGTGCTGACGGCCTGGCCGAGCGGCGCGACCATGACCCTGGCGTCGGCCGCCACCGTGGCCTTGTCGTCCACCACCAACAACCCGCGGCGCATGTCATTCCAGATGGCGTGCGGCACGTTGCTTGGCGCCATTTTCGGGTTTATCGAAACCTTCTTCCTGTTCCCCCATGTCGACGGCTTTGCATTGCTGTGCGTGTTGCTGGCGCCGGTGTTCGTGCTCGGTGCGTTTCTCGGCTCACGGCCGCAATGGTCCGGCTATGGCTTGGGGCTGCTGATCTTTTTCAGCATCGGTTCGGTGCCGGATAACCTGACGATCTACAACCCGTACACCTTCATCAACGACTACATCGCCATGGTCATCGGCATGCTGCTGTGCGCGGCGGCCGGAGCGATCATCCTGCCGCCCAACAGCCGCTGGATGTGGCAACGCATGGAAGACGAGCTGCGCCGTCAGGTGGTGTTTGCCATCAGCGCGCCGCTCAATCGCCTGGGTTCCAGCTTCGAAAGCCAGACCCGCGACCTGATGCACCAGGCGTATGGCCTGGCCATCGGCAAACCGCAGGTACAGCGCCAGTTGCTGCGCTGGATGTTCGTGGTCCTGGAAATCGGTCATGCGGTGATCGAACTGCGTCGCGAACAGGCGGTGCTGCCGATCCACCCCAGCTACGCCGAATACCGGTCGTGGCGCATTGCGATCCGGGTCATGGGGCGTGCGCTGATCCGCCTGTTCATCCAGCCCGATGCCGGCAATCTGGAACGCTGCCTGAAGGCGGTCGATCGCGCTATCGAGCGCGTCCAGCGTACCGATGAGCCTTTCGCCTCGCACTTCGATACCTCGGTGCTACGGCGGGTCAAGAGCTACCTGCATTTCATCCGCAGCTCGCTGCTGGACCCCCAATCGCCGTTGGCCGCCTATGCGCCTGACCGTTTTCCACAAGGATCTTCCAGTGCCACGTGAAATCGCCTTCCACGGCCTGTACATGCCCAGCATGACGTTGATGTTCCTGATCGCCGGCGTGCTGGCCTGGGCGCTGGACCGGCTGCTGTCCGGGCTGGATCTGTATCGCTTCTTCTGGCACCCGGCATTGTTGCGGGTAAGCCTGTTCGTCTGCCTGTTCGGCGCCCTGGCGCTGCCTCTTTATCGCTGACCCCGTTCGAGAATTTCGATGAAAAAGCTGTTCAGTTTTATCGCCACTTTGCTGGTCCTGGCGCTGGCCATTTTCATTGGCCGGACGCTGTGGGTGCATTACATGGACACGCCGTGGACTCGCGATGGCCGGGTGCGGGCAGACATCATCAATGTAGCGGCGGATGTATCCGGCACCGTGGTGGACGTGCCGGTGCGTGACAATCAGCAGGTGAAGAAGGGCGATGTGCTGATGCAGATCGACCCCGAGCATTATCAGCTGGCGGTCAAGCAGGCCCAGGCGTTGCTGGCGTCGCGCAAGGCCACCTGGGAGATGCGCAAGCTCAATGCCAAGCGCCGCGCCGACATGGACGAGCTGGTGATATCGGCAGAGAACCGCGACGACGCCAGCAATGTCGCGTCTGCGGCCTTGGCCGATTACCAGCTGGCGAAGGCACAGCTCGACGCGGCCGAGTTGAACCTCTCCCGTACCAGAGTCCTGGCCTCGGTCGATGGTTATGTCACCAATCTCAACGTGCACAGGGGTGATTACGCGCGCATCGGCGATGCCAAGATGGCCGTGGTCGATATGCATTCGTTCTGGGTCTACGGGTTTTTCGAAGAAACCAAATTGCCTCACGTGCGGGTGGGTGATCCGGCGCAAATGCAGTTGATGAGCGGCGAAGTGTTGACCGGGCAAGTCGAAAGCATCGCCCGAGGGATTTACGACCGAGACAATCCGGAAAGCCGCGAGCTGATCGCCGACGTCAACCCGACCTTCAACTGGGTACGCCTGGCCCAACGCGTCCCGGTGCGCATCCACCTCGACCCGGTGCCGGACGGCGTGCTGCTGGCGGCGGGGATGACCTGCACGGTGATAGTAAACCCCAACGATTCGCTGTAGGCGCCAGGGTGCTGGCGAACCCGTCTTCGCGAAGGCGTTGTAGCACACGACACACATGCTGCGCGTGTTTAGGCCCTTTTCGCGGACAGGTCCGCTGCCACAGAATCTGCCCGCTGCTGATTACAACGAAGTGTTCAACCCAAACCGCTTGCTCAGCACCTTGTCCAGTAGCCCCTTGGGCAGCCACTGCGCCAGCAGCGGCAGTGCTCGTGAGCCGTTGCCCAGGCGCAGCAGGCGGGGCGGGTTGGCTTGTTGGGCGGCTTTCAATACGTCGGCGGCAAAATCCGTGGCCGGCGTCGGGTTGTCCTGGGACGCCCTGGCCCGCGCACGGATGCCTTCGCGCAAGGGCCACCACGGGCTTTGCTCGTTGATCAACTGCTCGGCCTGATCACTGGCGTTCCTGGCGAAACTCGACGCGATCGCGCCGGGCTGCACTTCCATCACCTGCATCCCGAACGGAGCCAGCTCCAGACGCAAGGCATCGCACAGCGCATGCACGGCGGCTTTCGACGCGCAGTAGGCGCCGGCAAAGGGCGTCACCAGCACGCCCGAAACGCTGCCGATATTGATTACCAGCCCCTTGTTGCGCCGCAGTGCCGGGAATAGCGCGCGGGTGACGCCAACAACCGAAAATACGTTGGTTTCGAATTGGCGCTGCATGGCTTCGACGCCGCCGTCGAGCAATGGCCCCATTGCGCCATAGCCGGCGTTATTGATCAGCACGTCCAGGCCGCCATGTGCCAGGGACGCGGCCAGTTGCTCCAACGCCAGGCTGTCGTTGACGTCCAGCCGCACCGCGATGAAACCTGCAGCGCTCAGGGCCGCGACATCTTCGGGCCGGCGGGCCGTGGCCCACACTTCATAGCCGGTGGCTTTGAATGCGTCGGCCAGTGCGCGGCCGATGCCGCTTGAACAGCCTGTGATGAGAGCGATGGGCATGGAGTGGGCACCTTTGTGGCGGTTTGAGGATCAGTCCGAGAAACTGCCTTGCAGGTGTTCGGCACGAAATTCCAGGGTTTGCGGGCGGTAACCGTTGCGCAGGGCCGGCAGCGGCACGCAGTCCTGCCACTGCGCGCCAGCCTGCAGCGCGCCGGGGCCGCGGTACCGCGCGGAAGTGTAGGTGTTGTCGGCCAGGTTCACCGTGTCACCCGGCGCATAGGCCGCTATTCGCCAGCGCAACTCGCCAAGCGGAACCGGATTGGTGTTGATGATCTGCACCTGCAACGGCCGGTCGGCGGGGCAGGATTGAGGCGCGTAGCCCAGGCGGATATCCAGGCGCTCCAGCTGGTGCGTCTCGCGGCTGTCCTGCCAGATCACCACGGCCGCGACGATACCCAGTCCGACCACCGCAGCCAGCGACACCGGCAACGCCTTGGCTGGATAGCGCAACAGCAGGATCAGCCAGGTCAGGATCAGCAGCACGCCTATGAACATGAGTCGCGTCTCGTTGGAGGAGAAGCGAACATCGTACAGAAAGCGGAGGGTGGGTTGCCAATGGACAGGGGCAAAGACCTCGCCCGGCAGGCTGAGGTACCGAGCCGGGGGCGAGATCTGGTCGTGACATCCGTTGCAGCGGGAAACCTTAAAAGGTGTAGTGAGGGGAATCGGGTGTACGAACCCAGACGTCAGGCTGTCGCATACGCAAAAAACCTCTCAGCACAGCGGTCTGATCTCGGTCGAATGGCGGATCGAGGCTGTCGTTCTCCACCACCCCCTGAACCGGCACGCCATCGATCACCTGACCTTCGACCATGGCGCAAGGATAAGGGCCGCCATCGGCGTTGGCGAAGACCAGCAGGACGCTGCTGTAGGTGGCCGCGCTCACAGCCGGCATTTCCAGGGTGAAGGGGGCGTCCAGGTTGATGACGTCGTCGGTGGCTTCGATAACCCGAGGAGTCGGCAGTCGATTGTCGATCACCATGTCGCCGGTAAGAAACTCGTCGTAAGTTGGCATTGGGCAGATCCTTTTGATGTAGATAACAGTCTCGTCGCGGCTAGCCCGCCCGGTTGTTGCGGCCGCCGCGGCGAGTCTCAACGTGTCGAGATGCAATCGATCATGTCTGGCAGGCGTCCAGTGCAGCCTAAGTGTGGTTGCACTCAGGTGGGAACTGTCATTTCTGACAGGTCCCGACCAGCGGCACTGTTGTAGAAGCGAACTGGTTCACGAAGAGACAGGTGCATCCCATGCGCGGTCTGTATGTCGTCCGCCACAAAGCTCTTGCGGGAAAGTTCGTTCCTGCGAATTCAGAGTCATGTGCGCAGGGTGTACGTTACGGAATCTGGCGTGCGCAGCCAGATATCGGTCTGCCGTACCCGAATGAAACATTGAATGAGGGCGGTATGGTGGTTGTTGAATGGCGGGGAGAGCTGGCGGTTATCGACCGTGCCTTGGGTCGGAACATTAGAGACCGCCTGGCCATGCACCACGGCCTGCGGGCTGTAACTGCCATCGGCGTTCAGAAACACCAGCAAAACGTCCGTGTAAGAGTCGGAGATGATGGCGGGAAGTTCCAGAGAGAAGGGCTTGTTCAGGTCGATTACCTGGCCGGCTGCTTCAACCACTCGCGGAACGGGAAGTTGATGATGGATTGCAGGATGGGAGGCAAGCGCTTCGATAAGCATGTTCATTTATAAATCCTTTTGAACGAAGTTGTCCGTTTGATAGTTTTAAGTTGCAAGTACCGTGTAATCAGGGCTGCCCGAGAGTTGTCAATAAACATGAAGTTTTTTATGCCGGGCTGGATGGCTGATGGGGAAACCGCTAGTCATTCTCCAGGCTGCGGGCCATCCATCGGCTGTCGCTCGCCCGGTCTGGCGCAGCCGCAGTGCACAACTAACCTTGAAAAAAGGACGAATCAGGGACGACGGTAACCATGGATGGTCGATCCGCTGCTTTGCATTGGCATACCCCGCACTTGCACCTGCTGGACCCTCGCAGTCTTGCATGCGCTACGGTCGCCTTTTGCCGTCGAGATGTCGCCGAAGAGGCGCAGGCCCGGACTCATCGCACGGCTTTCGATGCCGCAGGCCGAGCGGTCAGCCAGTGGGATTCCAGGTTGTGGGCCGATCACGCAGCGCCCAACCTGAGCGTGATGTATTCCCTCAGCGGCCGGGTTCTGCTCAGCGACAGCGTGGACGCCGGTTGGCGTCTGGAGTTGCCGGGCGAGGGCGGGCAGGCGGCTGAGGGTTGGGACGGCCGCGGTACGCTATGGCGCACGTATTACGACGCATGGCTGCGCCCGACGGCCGTATTCGAGAACCGGCGCTGCGTGGCACGCCTGAGCTATGGCGGTCCGGACTCAGCCGAGCATAACCAGTGCGGTCAGTTGATCCGTCATGATGACCCGGCGGGTACCGGCCTGAATGCCGAGTTCAGCCTGACCGGTAACGTTACCCGACAGATCAGGCACTTCTTGCGCGACCTCGATGTACCCGACTGGCCCGAGCCTGTGGCTGATCGGGATGCCTTGCTGGAACCCGGCGAGGGCGCGACCACGCACTGGACGCTTGACCCGTTTGGCGAAGTCGTCGACCAGACCGATGCCCAAGGTCACCTCCAGACATCGGTCTATACCGTTGCCGGTCTGTTGAAAGAACAGCGGTTGCAACTTGCCGGCCGGGCACCGCAAATCCTGGTCGGTGATATTCGCTACGACGCGCACAACCGGGTCGAGGCGCAATCGGCGGGCAACGGCGTTGTCACCACAGCCCGGTATGACGCCAGAGATGGTCGCCTGCTTGAGTTGAAAGCGGTACGCAGCAGCGGCGAGTTATTGCAGGACTTTAGTTACGACTACGACCCGGTCGGCAATGTGACGCGCATCGAAGACCGCGCCCAGCCCATTCGATACTTCGCCAATCAACGCATCGAGCCGGTCTCGACTTACCGTTACGACACGCTCTACCAATTGATCGAGGCGACCGGCCGGGAACTGGCAACGGTCAATCACGGGCCGGTGTTTGCGGATTTCCAAAGCCCGCCCGACCCTGCGCAACTGGCGAACTATACACAGACCTATCAATACGACGCTGGCGGCAACCTGCAGCAGCTGACCCATGTCGGCTCGCAAAACCACACCCGGACTTTCGTCACCGCCAGGTCCAGCAATCGCAGCCTGCCGGTGATCAACAACCAACCGCCCGATGAAGACGCCATCGCTGCAGCGTTCGACGCCAACGGCAACCTGCTGCAATTGCAACCCGGCCAAGTGCTGAGCTGGAACCTGCGCAATCAGTTGCAGGACGTGCGGCCGGTGGTGCGCGAATCCGGCGCCGACGACAGCGAGCGTTATCTCTATGACGGCAGGGGCCAGCGCCTGCGCAAAGTGCGCACGACCCAGGCCAAGGCGGTCACTCATGTGGCAGAAGTGCGTTACCTGCCGGGCCTGGAGATCCGTACCGATACTGCCAGCGGTGAAACCTTGCAGGTCATCACCACGCAGGCCGGACGCAATGGCGTGCGGGTGCTGCACTGGCAAGCCGCAAAGCCCCCTGACGTAAGCAACGACCAGGTCCGCTATAGCCTGAACGACCACTTGGGTTCCAGCACCCTGGAACTGGATGCTCAGGCGCAGATCATCAGCCAGGAAAGTTACTACCCGTACGGCGGGACTTCATGGTGGGCCGGGCGCAATGCCGTTGAGGCAAGCTATAAAACCGTGCGCTATTCCGGCAAGGAGCGGGATGGAACCGGGTTGTATTACTACGGTTTCAGGTACTACGCGCCGTGGCTGCAGAGGTGGATCAACCCGGACCCGGCGGGAGCGGTGGATGGGTTGAATCTGTACCGCTTTGTTCGCAATTCACCCCTACGGTATTTCGACAGCGAAGGGGCACACCCCCAGGATGTGGTGGTTGCAACGGGCTTTTCTAATTTTACTCAGCCGCAGCAAGCCAAGATGAGGGAGGCTCTTGATATGTCGGTCCTTCTGTTGAAAATTACTGCCGCAGAGCTAGGACGCGAGCGCCCCGGTTACGCTGTTTCAGAAGCTTTTTCCGCAACGTTTGGTGAGGACCTGTCGCTGGAATTGAAGAAGTTTACCGTCGCGGGCGTACGAGCAGAGTTGATTGATCAAGCAAATTTCTTATCATCCCTTCTTGAGCCCGAAATGGCAGAAACTCTCCATCTTTACGATTTTGCAGACGCGCGTCAGGCCGAGACAGGCGTAACAACTGACTACGATAGAACGTATGTAGGGATGCGAATATCCAGAGATTTCCTGGAAAAATCAAACGTACTCCTGACCGCTTTTACGTTTATTCATGAAGCGTCCCATGCCGCTAGTGGAACGGTTGATGTTTACTATCATGATCCTCTTCCACTGGAAACCATAGTCACCCCGGAACAGGTAAAGGTGTGGTCAAAGGAGATTAGAAAGTCTTTACAAGATCTGTCGGCTAGTGCACCGGATGAGGCAAGCTTTGACGCTGCCGGCTATAAACATGCCATGCAGTCTCTGCGTGCTGGCCTTGACACGGCAGAAAGTCGGACTGAAGCATTTCTTGATCCAAATGTTCGTACTTCGTTAATGCGACTAAACGCGGATACCTATGCTGCATTTGTCATGTCTTCGGAGGTTCCGGCCGCACTGGTGGCCTTAAAAGCGCAAAGAACAAAGCAGCTGAATCGGGGAGGGCCAGAACCCAAGCGCCGGAAAATAGCATGATTATCGTCAGTAAAAACCAGATAGGCCGCAGTGTGTAAGCAGCTTGAGGCGCAAGAGACTTCGACTTCCCGCCTTCCAAGGTATTCGGGCTTTTAGCCGCATAGGTGCGCTGAACGAAGCCTCGGATTGGGGCAGACGCTTGACCAATAGCTTTGATCCAGGGCTTGGGACGGAGATGCCAGCCGGGTGACTAATAGTTTACGGCGCTGCGATAAGGTGTTCTCGAATGCCGGCGTCTTCCGCTGGAGAGGGTGAAGATGCAGGGAATAAAAAACCCTCAACACCCTTCTGCGGATGGGGATACGCAGAAGGGTGTTGAGGGTCAGGGCTTGCCGCTTGCCGCTTGCAGCGCTATCAGCGCGCGATAGTCTGCGTCTTCACGCCCGCTTCCAGCGCGCCGGAACGACCGTAGATATCTTCAAAACGCTCGATATCGTCTTCGCCCAGGTAGCTGCCCGATTGCACTTCGATGATTTCCAACGGGATCTTGCCCGGATTTTTCAGGCGGTGAACCGAGGCGATCGGGATGTAGGTGGACTGGTTTTCAGTCAGCAGGAACACGTTCTCGTCGCAGGTGACCTGAGCGGTACCCGATACCACGATCCAGTGTTCGGCGCGGTGGTGGTGCATCTGCAGCGACAGGCACGCACCCGGTTTGACCGAAATGCGCTTGACCTGGAAGCGACCGCCCATGTCGACCGAATCGTAGGAACCCCACGGACGATAGACTTCGAGGTGGTTCTGGGTCTCGGTACGGCCTTGCTCGTTGAGCGTGTTGACCATCTGCTTGACGCCCTGGACCTTGTCCTTGTGGGCGATCATCATGGCGTCCTTGGTTTCGACGACCACGATGTTGTCCAGGCCGATCACGGAAACCAGTTTGCCGTTGCCGTGAATCATGCAATTGCGGCTGTCCTGAATGACCACGTCGCCTTTGGTGACGTTGCCGTTGCTGTCTTTCTCGTTGACTTCCCACAGCGACGACCAGCAGCCCACATCGCTCCAGCCTGCCGAAAGCGGCACGACGCAGGCGCGCTGGGTTTTTTCCATGACGGCGTAGTCGATGGAGTTATCCGGGCAGCAGGCGAAGGTGGCAGCGTCGATTTCGATGGCGTCGCCGTCGTGGACGCTGCGCTCCAGCGTCAGCATGCAGGTGTCGTAGATGTCCGGATCGTGCTTTTTCAGCTCTTCCAGGAAGCGGCTGGCACGGAACAGGAACATGCCGCTGTTCCAGTAGTAACCACCGGCGTCGACGAATTCGGCCGCACGAACTTCGTCCGGCTTCTCGACGAACTGCGATACGCGGCTCACACCTTCCGGCAGCAGGGCGTCGGCAGTGGACTTGATGTAGCCATAACCGGTTTCCGGCTTGTTGGCCGGCACACCGAACAGCACCATCTCGCCACGCTCGGCAGCCACGGTGGCCAGGGCCAGTGCGCGTTGCAGGGCTTTCTGATCTTCGATCACGTGGTCAGCCGGCAGGACCAGCATCAGGCCGTCGTTGCCATCGTTGACCAGCTTCATCGCGGTCAGGGCAACCGCCGGGGCGGTGTTACGGCCGAAGGGCTCCATCAGGATGGCCTGGGTTTCCAGGTTCAGGGCCGCCAGTTGCTCGGTGACGATGAAACGGTGTTCCTTGTTGCAGACCACGATCGGCTTCTGCATGCCGTCGAACACCAGACGCTCGAGGGTCTGCTGGAAGAGGGTATGGTCGCCGGTCAGTGCCAGGAACTGTTTCGGGAATTGCTTGCGTGAAAGCGGCCAGAGTCGTGAACCGCTACCGCCTGACAAGATCACTGGAATCATTTTGTTTCTCCAATAGCATTCAATAAGGGCTGTACGTCGTTTCTAGCGTTTCTTTGTCGTTCTTGTTCCGCGTCGGCCAGGCCCGCGCAGGTGCGCGGGCCGGCCGATCCAATCCGTTTAGCGGGTAGCGACCGGTGGCTTGACCCACACTGGCGAGAGGCTGTTGCCACTGCCGGTGATGTAGAGCACAGCGGCTTCGCCACGCTCCAGTGCCACGGGTTTCACATCGGTGACTTTCTTGTCACCGTCGTACAGCGCCAGACTGACTTTGACCGGGTTGATTTCACGCTCGCCGGTGCCTTTGGCTGCCACGGCCTTGACCACATCGGTCTTGCCGTCGGCGGTTTTGAGAGTCAGTGACTTGTCGCTGAGGTTCTGAACACGAACCAGGGACTTCTGCTTGTTGCGGAAGGGCGGCTCTTCCACCAGCTGCGGCTTGCCGCTGGCGTGATTGACCAGGGTGTAATAGTGATCGCCTGCCAGTTTTACCGGCACGGTCTGGCTACCCAGCTTGGCGCTGTAGTCGCCCTGCGGCATGAAGCTGAACGCGGTGCTGCCCAGAGGCGCGACTTCGTTCAGGTTGGTGTTGCCGACACTGGCGCTGATCTCTGCGCTGCTGGCGTTGTAGACACGCACGAAGGTCGAGCCTTTCGGTGCGGTCGGGCCGTACAGGGCCGAGTCGCCTGCAAAAGCTTGCAGGGACATCAGGCTCAGGCCGGCAGCCATAGCGCAGGTTTTGAACAGACGGTTTTTAGCCAGACGATTTGGAGTTTTCTGTAAGGTCATAAGGGCAGTCCTCTCAGTTTTGCGCCCGTTGGGGCGACTCGGATTGTTTGGCGTTTAGAGCCAGGTTTTCTTGGGTGTCACGCGATTTCTTCAGCTCGGCGATCCACTGCGGATCGAATTCGCCAAGGTCGTTGTGAGCGGGCAGATAACGTTCAGGGAATTCCCAGATCACCACTTGGGGAGCCGAGTTCTTGAACGCATCGGTCTGCAGGTACTTGAGCATCGGCAGGATCGGGCCTTTGCCGTCTTCGGCGTAATTGACCACGTCGCTGCGTAATGCCTGCTTCAGCGCCCCCACGAAATTCCAGTTCGGGTTGGCGCTGTAGCTGGTACCTACCAGACCGACCGGCACGTCGCTGTCGGCAAAAAGAGCGTCGTCTCCGGCTGGTGCAGATTGGACAAGATCGGTGCTCATTTGTTGCAAAGTATCGGGTTTTGGCAGCAAATTACTGAACAATGGGTCCAGGGGCAGGAAATTGGTCAGGTCGCCCTTATAAGGAGCGCTTTCCTTGGCCTGGGTCACGAATTGCTCAGGCTCGCCTTGCAGCGGCGTTTTCTCGGCGATGGTCAGCCCCAGTTGCTGCGCGGCCACTTCGGCACCCATCGGGGTCCAGTGCGTGTCGGTGCGCAGGAACACCTGGCCTTTCTGCTTGGCCGCTTGCAGCGGAGCGAGCAGGTCAGGAGCAACGATCCCGGCCTTGGCCACCTCGGCGTGGAACTGCTGGTACAGGTCCACGTGCAGGCTGGCCGGCTTGTTGTCGCCAATGTGCTCGGGGTACATGCGGGTCTTGGCCGGAACGATGGCCAGTACCAGCTTGCTGCCCTTGGCCTCCAGCGCGTCGCGTACACCCTGGATCAGCGCCAGGTTGTCCGCTTCGTTCTGTTCGGCGTTGACGACGGCATCGAACTCTTCATCGGTGTACAACCACTGGTCCTTGCCGAGCACGACGCCCGGACGACCTTCGTTGAACAGCTTGTAGTCCAGCGCCGCCCAGAGATTGGTACCCAACCGTTTGATCGGGAACTCATCGTCGTAGTGCGTTTCCGCAGCCTTGGTCCACTTGCCGTCGAGCACCGTGGTTTCGGCCGAAGTCGAGAAGCTGCCGAAGCTGCGCAGCGACCAGATCCCCAGGACCAGAAGCAGGCCCAGGAAGATGGCGATGTAGAGGATTCGTAATGAACGGGTCATGTCAGTTTCCTCAGAACTGGAAGTAAAGGAACGGCGAGAAGCTTTGCGCCGACAGTTTGAGAATCGAAGCGATGAACAGCAGCAGGATCAGTGCGCGCATGGCGTAGCGAGGCCAGTCGGCTACCCAGTAAGCCGGTTGCACCTGGGCTTCGGCACCGACGGTGTAGCCGGGCAGGTGCAGGCTGCCGGGATTGTCGCCGGGCACTGCCTTGATGGTGCCGGGCTGCTCGGTGGCCGGACCGTCGGCCTTGGCAGCCTTGCGGTTTTCGGCATCGCGGCCCTGGTAGAAGTCACGCAGACCGAAGTACGCCAGGGTTACGTAGGCCACCACCAGAGTTGCCACTTGCAGGCCGGTGAGGCTGGCACGGTTGAGTTCCGACAGCTCCCACTCGCCGAAGCTGAACATCGCGCCGTACATGCGACCGGCTACGTGCAGGTTTTCGGCGCGGAAGATCACCCAGCCGATTACCACCAGCAGGAAGGTGAACGCCCAGCGGATCGGATTGAAGCTGTAAGGCTTGGTGTTGATGCCGACCGCCTTCTCGATCGCCAGCCAGATACCGTGCCACGCACCCCAGATCACGTAGGTGATATTGGCGCCGTGCCACAGACCACCGAGCAGCATGGTCAGGAACAGGTTGCGGTAGGTGGCGAACTTGCCACCGCGGTTGCCGCCCAGGGTGATGTACAGGTAGTCACGCAGCCAGGTGGAGAGGCTGATGTGCCAGCGGCGCCAGAATTCGGTGATCGACTGGCTGATGTAAGGCTGTTTGAAGTTTTCCATGAAGCGGAAACCCATCATCAGGCCCAGGCCGATGGCCATGTCGCTGTAACCGGAGAAATCGAAGTACAGCTGCGCGGTGTAGGCCAGTGCGCCCAGCCAGGCGTCGCCCGTGGTCGGGTTTTCCAGAGCGAAGCAATGGTCGGCCACGATCGCCAGGGTGTCGGCGATGAACACTTTCTTGATGAAGCCCTGCATGAATCGCGTGGCGCCTTCGGAGAACTTGTCCAGCGTGTGCGTGCGGTTGTTGAACTGGTCGGCCAGGTCACGAAAACGCAGCACGGGGCCGGCGATCAGGTGCGGGAAGATTGCGACGAACGCAGCAAAGTCGATCAGGTTGCGAGTCGCCGGCGTATCACCGCGATACACGTCGATGATGTAGCTGATGGACTCGAACACGTAGAACGAGATGCCGATCGGCAACAGCACGTGCGTCAGGATGAACGGCTCCAGACCCATGGAGGTCATGGCGGCGTTGATGCTGTCGACACCGAAGTTGGCGTACTTGAAGTAGCCCAGAATGCCCAGGTCGACGACCACGCCCAGCAGCAGCCAGCGCTGTGCGGGTTTGGTCCTGACTCCGGCGGCACCCACTTGCAGGCCGATCCAGTAGTTCCAGACAGTGACGCCAATGAACAGCGCCAGGAAGTCCACGCGCCACCAGGCATAGAAGATGTAACTGGCGAGCAGCAGCAGCAGGTTGCGATAGCGTTGTCCGCTCAAGTAGTACAAGCCGAGGAAGATCGGCAGGAACAAGAACAGGAACACGTTGGATGAGAAAACCATCCTTATCTCTCCGTAGGTCCAACAGTCAAGGGCTCAAGGCCCCCCCAAACCCCCCGTGAAAATCATGGGGGGTGAATCAATCACAGCACTGTCTTGCAGGAGCGAGCTTGCTCGCGAAAAGGCCGGTACGTTCGCAACAGATGTGTTGGTCGACCAATCGCCATCGCGAGCAAGCTCGCTCCTACAAAAGTTCCTGACTCATCAGGAACCGTTTTTGTCGCCCTTTTCATGCGACGGATCGAAGACCTTGGTCAGGTCGCCGCCCAGTCGGAACGTCTTGAACGGTTGTTTCTCATGCTTCTGTTCCAGCACATCGGCGCTGCAGCTGTAGAGCGAGCAGTACGGTTCGAGCCAGGCGTATTTCGGATCTTTCTTCAGATCTTCCATGTCCTGTTTCTCGCCACCGCGCGATGCGAATTCGTCCGGATCCTTCACACCGGCCAGGACCCGATCCGCCAGACGCTTGAGCGCGGCGTTGTTTTCCTGGCGCAGGTCCACGCCATTGGCCTGGGCAAAACTGGCGATCATCGCCAACGGCGGCAGTGCGTAGTTGTGGTAAGCCAGGGCGCGCTGACGACGCTTCATTTCGTTGGGCAGGAAACCGTCCTTGTCCACCTGATTGGCGGCGACCTTGAATTCCTTCACGGCCCAGTCGAACAAGTCGCGGCGATCAGTGGCGACGGCGGTTGCCATCACCGACCACGCTGACCAGTACGAATGGTTGTTGACCTTTTCCAACGGCAGGTTGCTCCAGTCGCTGACCACCTGTTCGCCCAGCTTGGCGAACCAGGCCTCGATGACCTGTGCCTCTTGCTGACGATTGGCCAGTGGCCTGGACTCGGAGAACTTCAGGCGCAGGTAGGACGACGACATGCTGCCCAGCGCCCATTTGCGCATGGACTTGCCGGTGTGGTTGAAGTCCTTGGACTCCAGCGCATCGGCCTTGGCCCAGGTGGTCAGCATGTTCAGCGCGCAGTCGAGCTGTTCAGGGCGGCCGTCGCGCATGTACTGCATGACGACTTTGCTGATGCCGCGCTCAAGGCTGGTGATGTCCTTGGTCGCGTCGCGAAAGGCCTTTTCCGACTCTTCATTGAGCGTGGCGCGTGCCTTGTCCGAGCCTTCGTACTTGCTGCGAAACACCAGCTTGTCGGTGTACGGCGCAGGCACGGCGTCGCACTTGAAGTCGCTGTCACCGGTCTTCACTTTTTCGATCGGCGCGTCGTAACCCTTGGGCGGGACCAGCGGCGCGGCGGCGGATGCGCCGGCTGCCCAGGCCATCGACGACAGGATTGCCATCGACAGCAGGGTAGGGCGAATCAGTTTCGGAGTCTGCATGGGTCACCTCATAGTCCGGCTTGAGCGGTCTGTTGCGCAGCGCGAGGAAGCACGTTGCGCTTGCATACTTTGGCTTCGACTTTCTGTGGTGCGGTGCCGGCCTCCGGTCCCTGGATTTCGAGCGCCAGCAACTGCTGGTTGGCCCAGTCTTCGTCTTCGCGCAACTGGAAGGCGAAACGTCCGTCGGTATCGGCGGTGTTGGGTTTTTCGATCTTCACGTCTTCATGGCGACCGTTCATGTACCAGAGACGGGCCTGAAGGGTTTTCACCGAGGTATCGGCGAAGCGGATATCGATCTGGTTGCTGCCGTTGCGAATGTCCTTGATGCCGTTCTTGCCGTTGACCAGCACTTCGTTGTTGCCCGGCTTGAGCGTGGTGCTGGCGCTCATGACCGCCGGCTTGCCTTCGCAACCGTTGTTGTCCAGCAATGCCATCATCTGGCGGTAGATGGTTTCCTGGTCCAGGCGATACAGCGGCGAGAATTCCCAGATCAGAATCTTCGGCGGACGCTGCTGGAAGTCTTCGCTGCCCAGGTACTGGATCATCGCGCCTTCCAGACCGCCGCCGGGGAAGGCTACGTTGAGCACGTCGGCGCTCATGTATTCCTGGAGAAAGCCGCCGAAGTTGTAGTTCTTGCCGCTGTGGCTGGTGCCGACCAGGGTGATTTCCGGGTTGCCGGAATCGCCGAACAGATCGCCATCCGCCGCTTCGCCTTTAGGCTCGGTGCTGAACTGGTCCATGTACTGGACGGCGTAACTGGTGCCGCACAACTGGCCGGCCATGTTGTGCAGGGTGCCGGTCTTGCCCATGCGGCCGGTGATCTTGCTTTCGAATTCACGCTTGGGAATGTCGTTGTAGCCGGGAATCTTCTTCACGGTTTCAGCCACGATCTTGGCCGTGCGCTGGGCGCCGTACGGCGTCCAGTGCTGGTCGCCACGGAAGTAGAAATCGTGGGCATTTTGCTCGTTGGTCAACGGCGACAGATCCGGCACCCAGTAGCCCATCTTGCTGAAGCGACCGAGCATGGCCTGATAGTTTTTCAGGGCCTTGTCGTAGTCGTATTTGTTGCGCTCGGCCGGCAGCAGCTTGTTGCGATCAACCATGCCGCGGGTCGGCTGATACACCACCACCAGTTCCACACCCTTGCGCTTGAACGCATCGTGCAGTTCTTTCATGCGGCGATAGCCGGCAGGCGTGGTGTCGAATTCGGTGCGCAAGTCTTCCTGCGTACGGAACAGCCAGTCGCCTTCGGCCTGCACCAGCGTGGTGAAGTTCTGCTGGTAGCGGCTGACGTAGTTCTTCGCATCATGAGCCGCCGGGCACAGCTGGCAGCAAGGCTCGGCGGTGAAGCTCGGCGCCTGCGAATCGTCGGCACGCGCCGCACCGGCCGCCGCCATGAGCGCTGCGGTCAGGCTGGAAAGGCTCAGTAATTTGATAAGTTGTGCGTGCATAGCAATACCCTTCCTCATTCCCGAAGCTCGCTCTGACGTTCTACGGGATCGATCAATACGGCTTTCTTCTGACGAACCAGCAAGTCGAGGATTTCATCCTGACGATCACCCAGCACACCGTTGAAAGTGATGCCGGCGGCCTTGGTCGGGGCCAGCATCGCCACCCGATACAGCTCGACACTCAACGGCGAGTCGATGGACAGCGGGCCGGAGCCGTTGCTGGTCAATTCGCCGCCGACCACGATCAGCGACACCTGAGCGTCGAACGGGTCGAGTTCGATGTCGCGGTCGGTATCGGTCAGGTCCTTGATGTGCCCGTAGACGCCCATCAGGCCGTTGGCCATGGACACGTTCTCGTACAGCTTGATGTTCACGCTGTTACGCACGCGGATACCGTGGCGACGGTTGGCGATCACGCGGTTGCCCCAGAGCAGGTTGTTGCCGCTCTCGTACAAGGTGATGCCATCGGTGTGGTTCTGATAAATCTCGTTGTAGGCGACGATGTTGTTGACGCTGTTACGGTCCAGAACCACGCCGGACAACTTGTTGTTGTGGCTCTTGTTACGAAAGATGAAGCTGTTGTCGACTTCGCGGGAAATGATGATCCCGTGCTTCTTCTTGGTCCCGTAGACGTCGTTCTCGGCAATGATCAGACCGTGGGAACGGTCGTGGGGGTCGATGCCGTAAACGATGTTGTCGCGGTAGACGTTGCCCTTGACCACGAAGTCGCGGGTTTCGTAGCAGTAGAAGCCGTACCAGAAATCGGAGAACTCTGAATCGATGATCCAGCCGGTCGGTTCCGGACGCTTGAGCACCTTGGCGGTGTTGGGCGTGTACTGCGAAATACTGATGCCGTACGACTTGCTCTGGTCATAGCCCATGCTCGCCATCTTGCTGTTGGCGATCCAGGTTTCGGAGCCACCCCAGGTCAGCAGGAACGGGCGGAACTCGTCGGGCTTGCGGTAAGTGGCCGGGCTGTTGCGCGACTCGCTCCAGGCGTTGACCTGGGTGTGAGTGATCAGCAGCTTGCCTTCGCTGACCAGGAACGAACCCTTTTCCTGGGACAGACGCAGCTCTTTGGTCTGCTTGTCGATCTCGAAGATGCCGGTTTCCTTGACCAGGATCGGCAGGCGCGCGATGTAGACACCCGGCGAGACTTCGCTCAGGTACTGCTTGGGCACTTTTTTCGCCAGATCCTGCAGGCTCACGTAGCCGTCGGAAATCATGATGGCCTGCGGGATGCCGCGCTGGCGCGCCACCCATTCGGCCATCTTGTTATCGCCGCCGACGAATTCCTTCATCCCGGTCTCTTCCATCATCCGGGAAACGGTGACCTTGCCCGGCCTGGTGCGCACGATCTTCTTCAGCGCCGCTTCCGCGGTGTAGCCGCTCAAGTCCGGCAGAGTGGGCTTTTCCATCGCCAGCGGTTCGGCCGACGGACTGCTGATGGAGTAGGTCTTGGCCTGCTGCAATTCCTTGACCACGCCGGGTTGCGGCACCGCCACTACCGGGCTGTTGGCGAGCGCCGCAGTGCTGGCCATCAACAGCGCGCTGCTCAGCACTGCGCTTTCCAGCAGTGCCAGCGGGCGGGCGCGGTTACGCACATTGCTTGATTGACTGTTCATCTATCGCACTCCTTGGGCGGTTCGCATCAGAAGCGCCAGATGACGTCGACAATGGCGCGGTGCATGTATTCGTCCACGCCGTTGTGATACGCGTCGCCGGGCTTGAACACGCCTGCACGCAGACGCACCAGGGCCGAGGGTTCATCCATCGACTGGCTCAAGGCCGCCGGCAGCAGGCCGCCCTTGAAATACTTGGTGACCACCAGGTCCATCTCCTGACCCAGATCCTTGCGGCCGTCTTCCAGAGGCAGCGAGCTGAAGGTATTGGTGGAGATGCCGTTGCCGTCGTAGATCTCGCGGTTCGGGTTGACGCCTGCGCCACCGATGCCGGAATTGCCGTCCACGCGACGGAACTTGTGGTAGATCAGCGAGGCGTCGTATTCCTCGTTCATCTGCCAGGAGGCGAACAGCGAGCCGGTTTCCACGTTGGCCATTTCGCCCTGGAACGCTTCGCCGAAGCGATGGATGCGCGAGCGGGTGCCGGTCCAGTTCGAGCGGTTGCTCTCCAGGCCGTTCTGCACGTAGTCCTTGCTGGCGCGGGAGTAAGCGGCACCGACCTGCCATTGCGGGTCGAGACGCAAACGCAGGCCCAGATCGGTGGCCCAGCCATTCATGTCGCGGCTGTTCTTCTCGCCGGCCAGGTACTGCTGGGTCGCCGGATCGTAGTTGACACCCAGCTCATCGCGGTCGCCGGTCAGCCAGGTCAGGCTGCCCCAGTAATTGATGGCGTTGGTGTTGCGACGGTTGTAGGCGTCGCTGTCCACTTGCAGGCCGAGCCAGGTCAGGTCGCCGTTGGCAGTCTTGTCCAGATCGTCCAGCACTTCGCCGGTACGCTTGAGTTTGCCGTCGTCCTGGCTGTGATGCGCGCGGATACCGGCCCAGTGGCCCGGAGTCCACTGGTAGCTGAGGGCGCCGAACAGGTGCAGGCGGTCTTCATCGTCCGGAGCCAGTTCGGTCAGGTCGGTGCGGTATTCGCTGAAGCGCTCGGCGGCGCCCAGTTCGGCACGCAGCAAGGTGGTGTCGAAGGTCCAGTTGATGGCTTCGATATTGGCGTCGTGCCATTGGCCGTCGTCGTTGCGCAGGCGCTGACGACCGACTTTCAGCAGCTCGCCGGGGTAGGGCGTGAAGCCGCTGTAGCCAACCCAGAATTCCCGCAGTGCCGCGTAGGATTTGTCGACCTGGCGTTCGCTGGCGTTACCGCGCGAAACCTGGGTGCCGCTTTCGCCGTTGGCGTCGGTGGTGGTCTGCTCCAGTGGGTCGGTCTGAATGGTGTCAGTGGCGGTGACCACCTGGCCCATGGCATAGGCGCTCCAGTTACCGCGTTCGCCGTACACCCAAGGGCGCAGGTCGAGACCCAGACCGTTGACGTCGCCACTCGAACGGGTGCCCAGGTCGCGGTCATCTTCAGCCTGGGCGGTGATTTTCACTTCCAGGCCGAAGTTCTGCTGTTCCGTCAGTGCCGCCAGCGTCGGGCAAGCCCAAAGCAGCGTGAAGCCAAGGCCCATGCCGGCGGCCATCAAGGGTTTCAACTTCATAGTGCTTCCTCACCGTCTTTTTCTTCTTGCAGGGACTGCATCACCAGCGCGTTCTGGCTGGCGGTAGCTCCCCGGACTTTTTGCTCGCGGGCCAGCAGATCCTTGGCGACGGCGAGTTTTTCAGGCGGCAGTTGTGTATTGAGCGTCTGCGCAAGCTCAGTGGCCTGCGGCGTTTCGTTGGCGAGCGCCAGCTGACTGAAGACCCAGGCGTTGACTGGGTCAGGCTTGGTGCCCTTGCCCTGGGAGAACAGCTGCGCCATGGCGAAGTCGGCGCTGTTCTGGCCGCCGCGAGCGGCGATCAGCAGTTCATCCACGGCTTTCTGCGGATAGACCTGGCCCAGATAACCGCGACGGTAGATCTGCCCCAGGTAGTAATGAGCGGAAATTTCGCTCGCGGCGGCGCGCTTGAGATGTTCCTCGGCCTTCACGGCGTCGGGCGTGACCCACTTGCCTTCGTAATAGAGCTTGCCCAGCAGCAGTTCGGCGCGCGGTTGGTCCGCGGCACGACCGTTGTCCAGGTACTCCATCATCTTGTCGACGTCGCCCAGCTCCGGGAAGTCGTACAGCAGTTTGGCCAGGGTGACCCAGGAAATCGGGTAACCCGGTGCGATGCCTTCGAGCAACTGCTGTGCAGCTTTTGGGTCCGGCGTGCCGATCTGCGAATCGCCCAGCACACGGGCCACGCTGTCGACCCGTTGAGCGCCGACGCGGCCTGCCGCGTGAGCGCTCTTGAGTTGTTCGATCAAGGCGGTCTGCTGTTCGGTCTGGCCACGCTTCTGATAAACCGTGGCCAGTTCGACGTAGCAGATATCGGTGGTCGCCAGCGCCTGCTTGCAGATGCTTTCGACCTGGTCCAGATGCTGGTCGTAGGTGCCTTGGGTGCGGAACAGCAGCACCTGGGCCAGACCTGCTTCCGGATACCCTTCGGCGCGCCATTGATCGATCTTCTGCTGCGCGTTCACGTTTGGAAAGCTGTGCGGGTATTGCAGGTAAAGCATGGCCAGCGAGAGCAGGGTGCCGGACTCGCCATTGGCGAAAGCCTGCTTGAGCAGTGTTTCGGCTTCCTGGCGTTCGGCGTCGGTGGCGTCGGGCTTGGCGGCCAGCAAGCGCCCCAGGCGCGATTGCGCCCGTGGCGAAGTGGCTGCGGCCGCGCGGTAAGTCGCCTCGGCTTCCTTGAGCTGCGCCGGGTCACGGGTCGAGACCTGAATATCGGCCAGACCGACCTGTGCATCGCTGTAGCCCAGGTCCGCCAGCTGCCGATAGTTTTGCTCGGCCAATGCGGTGTCGCCGTTTTTCAGCGCTTCATTGGCAAGGCGTTGATCGGGCAGGCCGGCACAGCCGCTCAGGCCGATCGCAACGGCGAGGCTCAATAGCGTAGGGGTCGACAGGCGTCGTAGTGGGCTGGTCATGGTTACATTCCTGCAGCCATGGCTTTGTCGAGCAGCCAGTTGATCGAAGGACCACGGTCGCTGACCACCTCGACAGGACGGCCGGCCAGCGAGCTGCTCAGGCTTTCGTCAGGCTTGATCTGTACACGGATGTCGGTTGCCAGATCGGCGTCGTTGAGGTTGGCGCTGCTGACGATTTCACCGGTACGGGTGCGGTCTTCACCGGCCACCTGGAAGCTGACGCGGGTGCCTGGCTTGACGTCGTTGAACTGGCGATAAGTGAAGCGCGCTTCAACGGTGGCCGGGGCATTGCGTGGAACCAGTTGGAAGACAACCTGGCCCTTGGAAGCGAACTGGCCGTCCGGCACCAGCTGACGGGATACGACGCAATCACATGGGCTGGTCATGGTGCCGTTCATCTGCTTGCCGTACAGCTCTTCGATCTTGGCCGGTTGCAGGTCTTCGCCGGTCAGGCTGCCCTTGAGCATTTCCAGCATGCTGGTGTTGAAGGTGGCCAGCGGAGCGCCCTTGACGGCGTCGCTGTTGACCGCGACCAGGCTCTGCACGGTGCCTTCACGCGGCATGGTCACGTCCATGCTCGGCACCGACACCAGGCCGGCCGAGGCGTGGCTGACGAAATACAGGCCGTAAACGGTCTTGAAGATGAAGCCGAAGGCCGCCAGGCCCACGATGAAGATCCCCAGGCTGAACACCACGGCGCGGATGCGACCGGCCATGCTCATGCCGCCGTCGTTGCCCTTGACCTTGCGCGCCTTGGTGAAGTTGTCGCGCTGCAGGGTGGCGAGTACTTCACCAAGGCTGACGATATCGCCGGACAGGTGCGAGGTGATCAGGTGGCGCAGGGTCGCGATGTCCTGGGCTTCGAGATTCTGGAACTGGCAACCGGCGCGGCCGGTGGAAGTGTCGATGGAGCGCACTTGCAGCTCGACGTCCATGGCCAGGCCCAGGTTGTCGATCAGGAACTGCAGGCGGCCCTTGATCACTTCACCGACGGTCAGGCGGCGCTGGCCCGGAGCGATGAAGCTCAGGCCACCGGCGGACAGATCTTCGATGCGCACCAGCGGCGCATTCGGCTCGTCGAGCAGGCGCAGCTTGGCTGGGATCTTGACCCGGGCGTGTTGGCGCTGGGCTTCGGATTCATGTACGACGTTCACATTCACGGCTGTATTCATGGCTATTTTTCCTACTTAATCGATTTAATCCATTGGCCCGGTCAAACCATCGTCAACAGCACTGCGACGAAGATGGTGCCAGCCGAGAAAGTCATGGTCCGAGACGACCAGGTGTTGAACCAGCCCTGGAAACTGGCCAGGTCGCGACCCAGCTTGGTGTCCTGACGTGTCCAGGACTGACGGTCCAGACGGAAGAACACGTAGATCTTCATCAGGGCGCCGACGATCTGGTTGTAATAGAGAATCACCGGGTAGGCAGGCCCGATCCTGTGTCCCGAACAGGACAGCAACAGCGTCAGGATCAGGCGGGTCATGCCGATCCACAGCAGGTACATCAGGATGAATGCGCCGCCGTACTTGTAGCTGGCGATGATGGCGACGGTCAGGCCCAGGATCGATGTCCACATCGACACGCGCTGGTCGAACAGCACCACGCTGGTGAACAGACCCAGGCGGCGGACGCCCAGACCCAGTGCGCGGGAGTTCTGACGCAGGTTGTTGCCGTACCAGCGGTACATCAGCTTGCGACTGGCCTTGAAGAAGCTCTTCTCGGGCGGGTGCTCGACGGTGTTGATCGCAGCGTCAGGCACGTAGAACGTGTCGTAGCCCAGGCGCATCAGGCTGAACCAGCTGGACTTGTCGTCGCCGGTCAGGAAGCGAAAGGTACCCAGGCGCCAGTGCTTGAGGGAGTCGCTTTCGACGTCGGCGATGAATTCCGGGTCGGTAACCACACTGGCACGGAACACCGACATCCGACCGGTCATGGTCAGGACGCGCTTGGACAGGGCCATCGAGCACATGTTGATGTGGCGCTGGGCGAAACGCAGCTTGTGCCATTCGCTCATGATGTAGCCGCCACGGACTTCGCAGAACTCGTTGGTGGTCAGGCCGCCGACGTTGTCGAACATGTGGAACCACGGCACGGTCTTGAGCACCACGCCTTCACCGAGCACGGTGTCGCCGTCGATCACTGCGACGACCGCGCGATCATCCGGCAGGTGGCGGGAGATGGCGCGGAAGCCGTAGGCCAGGCCATCGCGCTTGCCGGTGCCGGGAATGCGCACGAAGTCGAGGGTGACCCGTGACGGCGGGTTCATCCGTTCCCACAGGCTCTTGACCAGCAGCTCATCGGACAACTCGACCAGCGAGCAGACCACGGTGGTCGGCAGGCCGCAGTCGATCGCTTCACGAATCACCGAGCTGTACACCTGAGCGGTGGTCAGGGCGTCGATCCGGAAACTGGTGACCATCAGGAACACATGAGAGGGGTCCGCTGCCTTGCCCAGCTTGCGAACCTTGCGGCGCAGGCGAGGGTAGACCAGGTACAGGAAAATCATTCCCCGCACGAAGTGCGTGATGCCCATCGAATAGCGCCAGATGCCCACGGCGCCAATCAGGAAAATAAAGTTCTTCGACTGTGAGTCGAAGATACTGGTAGGCAACAGCGCAGCGATGCCCATTAACAAACTTAGATAAAACAGCCAACCGGCGGCCTCTAGTAGACCGTGCTTGAGCCTGTGCATAGATCTGTATCCCAAGGTCAGTTGCAAGCCTCAGGCCCCAGGCTGCAAGCGAAACGCTTGAGCCTGCGGCCTGGAGCCTGGCGCTTGCGGCTGATTTACCAGCAGATCCCTTCGGCTCCGCCGGTTTCGCTGGTCGACTTGCTCATGAAGCCCACCAGGTCGACAACGCGCTTGCCTGCCGGAGCCTGGTCGGCCAGGGCGCGGAAGCGCTCGTCGCGGTTACCCAGGATGATGACGTCGGAGTTGTTGATGACGGCGTCGAAATCGGAGTTCAACAGCGAAGAAACGTGAGGAATCTTCGACTCGATGTAGTCCTTGTTGGCACCGTGGACACGGGCGTATTCGACGTTGCTGTCGAAGATGCTCAGGTCGAAACCCTTGCCGATCAGCATTTCAGCCAGTTCGACCAGCGGGCTTTCGCGCAGGTCGTCGGTACCGGCCTTGAAGCTCAGACCCAGCAGGGCCACTTTGCGAGTGTCGTGGGCGGCCACGATGTCGAAAGCGTTCTGAACCTGAGAAACGTTGCTGCGCATCAGGGAGTTGAGCAGCGGTGCTTCCACGTCCAGGCTGCCGGCGCGGTAGGTCAGGGCGCGAACGTCCTTTGGCAGGCAGGAACCGCCGAAGGCGAAGCCTGGGCGCATGTAGTACTGCGACAGGTTCAGTTGCTTGTCCTGGCAGACCACTTCCATCACTTCACGGCCATCGACGCCGCACGCCTTGGCAATGTTGCCGATTTCGTTGGCGAAAGTGACCTTGGTGGCGTGCCACACGTTGCAGGTGTACTTGATCATTTCGGCAACGGCGATGTCCTTGCGGATGATCGGCGCGTCGAGTTCTTCGTACAGGGCTTGCAGCACGTCGCCGGACGCCTTGTCGAATTCGCCGATGACGGTCATCGGCGGGTGATCGTAGTCTTTGATCGCGGTGCTTTCGCGCAGGAACTCAGGGTTCACTGCAACGCCGAAATCGACACCGGCCTTCTTGCCCGAGCAGTCTTCCAGGATTGGAATCACCACGTTGGCAACAGTGCCCGGCAGTACGGTGCTGCGAACCACGATGGTGTGGCGGGAAGTCTTGTCACGCAGAACGTAACCGATCTCGCGGCAAACGCCCTCGATGAAATCGAGTTCCAGATCGCCGTTCTTCTTGCTCGGTGTGCCGACGCAGATCATCGATACATCGGTAGCGCGAATGGCTTCGGCGAAGTCGGTGGTACCGCGCAGTTTGCCTTCGCGGATGCCTTTGGCCAGGAGGTCTTCCAGGCCGGGCTCGACGATAGGCGACTTGCCGTTGTTGATAAGGTCGATCTTGGTGCTGGAGATATCAACACCCACAACATCGTGACCACGTGCAGAAAGGCAACCGGCACATACTGCACCGACGTAACCCAAACCAAAGATGCTGATACGCATCGTACTCTCCTCGATTTCACGCCAAAGTTGGCTGGATATTAATTTTGGCCAGCAGATATCACACGTCAGTGAATGCGGACTTGTAACTTCCACATAACTAACGCAGGCATATTTAATAAGTGAGTGCCTAAATCAATGAGGCTGACTCATGGCACTAAGTGCAAGCGGCAAGTATCCTCTCCCTGCTGGGAAAGGCCCTGCTCTGTTGGATGTGGGTGAACCACTCCTTTAGGGCAATACCTGAACTCCCGGTCTGAAGACGCATGGGCTGGCGCCCTGCATGTCCAGCTCGTGTCCTGCTCGATACACCTTTCCGGGGCTTGGCCTGGCTACCTTATTCAACTTGAGATGTGAGTTAACCCGGTACCTACAGCCTTGATCCTGAGATCAAACTTCGTCGTCGGTAACTTCCCTTAATCTCGCCTCGCTGTAAGTGATCTCTTACAGGGTTGTCGAGAATTGTTACGGGATGTAGGAGCGTATGGAATCAGGTTTAGTTCCGGGCCATTCGTCCTGTTTTTGAGATTTCATCGTATCAACGCGGTTACACGGAATGGTTGCACAGTGATGGCATTGGGCGGCGAAAGCCGTGTTTACGCGGGGTATACGAGGGTTAATGTGAATGTGCCACCACTGGATGCGATCGCATTATCCAGCACAAAAATATTTGTTATTTTTTTGAGAAAAAAAGATTGTAGGACAGAGCGCTATTTAACTGACGAATATCTGGCGTCACGTTGTTGTCATTCGTGCAGTTATGCACGATTGAAGCGGGGGAGCAGCGCCCCCGCGCATGAGGGGGACTACACCTGTTCGGGGGTGTCGCGCAGAAATACCAGCTTGTCGTTAGTTGATTGTTCGCTGCTGTAACGATAACCCTGAACATCGAATGCCTTGAGGTCGCGAGGGTCATTGATGCGTTCGCAAATCACGAACCGGCTCATCATGCCGCGGGCTTTCTTGGCGTAGAAACTGATGATCTTGTACTGCCCGTTTTTCAAATCCTTGAATTCGGTGTCGATGATCCTGGCGTTGAGCGCGGAGCGTTTGACCGCCGAGAAATATTCGGTAGAGGCCAGGTTCAGCAGCAGGTCATCGCCCTGCTCGGCCAGCGCTTCGTTCAGCCACTCGCTGATCCGCGTGCCCCAGAACGCGTACAGATCCTTGCCTCGGGCATTGGCCAGTCGCGTGCCCATTTCCAGGCGGTAGGGCTGCATCAAGTCCAGCGGCCGCAACAGACCGTACAGGCCCGAGAGCATGCGCAAATGGTCCTGCGCATAGGAAAGCTGTGCTTCATCGAGGGTTTCAGCCTGCAGGCCGGTGTAGACGTCGCCTCTGAACGCCAGCAGGGCCTGCTTGGCGTTGTCGGGGGTGAACGCCGGGTTCCAGCTGCCGAAACGTGCGGCATTGAGGCCCGCCAGCTTGTCGGACAGGTGCATCAACTCGCTGATTTGCGCGGGCGTCAGCTCACGAAGCTGGGTGATCAACTCCTGAGAGTGGTCCAGGTATTGCGGCTGGGTATAGCGCGCGGTGGTCGGCGGCGTCTCGAAATCGAGGGTTTTCGCCGGGGAAATCACCATCAGCATAAGGTCGTCTCCTGTAATCGAGGGGGGATTCTATGGGCTGATGGCCCACGACTCCAGCTATGGTGGCGATAGTCGTGGCGCCGGCACCGGATCAATCATGCAGATCGGCTATAGTGCCGGGCCTGGCGTGGTGGAAAGTTGAAGGAGAGAGCAGTGGGGTTGCGGATCGTTCTTGCAGTATGCGCAGGGCTGTTGGCAGTGGGAGCGCATGCGGCGCCGCCGGTCATCGCGACCATGGATCGCAGCGTGTGGCCGGAACGTCTGGAAACGGCGGCGTTGTTCGACGTGGCGTCCCGTGCGGAAATCCTCGCCTTCGCCCATGCCTTGTGGCTCAGCGAGAAACTTGACGAAGAAGGACTCAAACGCCGCCTGGGCCTGCGTTTCGTCAATGTGTCGTCAATGAATGTGATTCGCCACCGGCTGTGGCAACGCCTGCTGGAAAACTACCGCAGCGCGCAGAAATCCTGCGGCGAAGATGCCAACTTCTGCGTGCTGGTCGAGGATATGGATCAGCTGCGCCAGCGGGCCGAGGAGTACACCGTTTCCGGCGGATCGTTCTACGCGGGCTGGGCGCAACCCAGTGCGGTCTTCCACGAGCGCTATCTCAACGAATTGCTGTACCTGGCGGCCTTGTTCCCGCAGACCAGCAGCGAAATCGAGCGCTACAACTCCGACGAGATGAGCGGCGATGAAATGCCGGATCGCACTTTCATGCTCAACTTCGACGGCGGCCCGAGCCCGGCGGGTGGCGGCACCGACTGGCTGGCAGACTTCATGCGCCAGCAAAAGATGACCGCGACGTTCTTCGTGCTGGGCAAGAACCTGGAAGAGCGCCTGCAAGGTTCGCCGCCGGGCAGCGTACAGGCGCTTTACCGGCAGCAATGCGTCGGCATCCAGGGCTGGGAATATCGCTCCCACAGTCAGTGGGTCGGCTGGAAGGATTCGGTACAGCGTTCCCTGAGCCTGGTGGAGCAAGCACTGCCGGACAACTTCGTGCCGTTGTTCAGGCCGCCCTACGGCCACCGCCGCGCCGACAGTGGTGACTACTTTCGTTCGCAGCACTTGCGTGTGTCGTTGTGGAACATCGACGCCCGGGACGACAACGTCAGGCTGACCTCCGAGCAGGTCAGCGACCGGGTGCTGACCCTCATGTTGCTGTGGCGGCGCGGCACGGTGGTGTTTCATGACGTGGCGGGCAAAGCGCAGTCGGCGCTGCCTTTGCTGTTGGCCAATACCTGGCAGAGCGAATTGATCTGGGACGATTGCCGCAATCTTTATGAGGAGCCGGCGGCACCGGAGCCGGAAGAGGTGCCCGAAGACACGCCTGAGGACGTACCCGAACAGGTGCCTGAGCCATCACCGGAGCAAGCACCGCCGGTCACGCCGAGCGAAACCCCGCAGGCGGTGCCCGAGCCAGCCGCGCCTGCCATCGAGCCGCAGCGCGGCACTGAAGAGATAACGGAACCGGTACCGGAAGAAGAGTCCCGGCGAGTGCCGGTGGAGCGTGCCGGGGAAGTCCCGGAAGAGTGATCGCCAGCGGCGGTCAAAGGGCATGCCGCAGGTGGCTGACTTCGGACTGTAAACGCGCTGAGAACGTCCGCCAAGCGCTATTCGTCAACCTGTGAAATAAACTTCAAAAAACTGTCAAAGAGCTTTTTCCTGTCATCTGTTTTGCTGTATTACGAAGACAGACCGCCGAAACCTGCAACACAGGTGGCGTCTTTCAAGACCCACCTTGAGCACATTCTGCCCTGCCTGAAGGGGAGATCATCGGCGGCCTTTCCGTGACGCAGCTCGACAGCGGTTCTGCGTCACCTGGCTTCTAAAAAGGTGAGCGAGTATGGATGACCACGGACGCACCCCTTCCACTAACCAGCCTATCCTTTACGTGCTCGATACCAACGTATTGATCCATGATCCAAACGCACTGCTGAATTTCGAAGAACACCATGTCGCCATCCCGATGACGGTTCTGGAGGAACTGGACAAGCTCAAGGACGGCAAGCATTCCGTGGCTGCCGAATGCCGCCAGGCTATCCGCCTGATCGACAAGACCCTGGGCGAGGCAACGCCTGAAGAGGTCGAGAAGGGCGTCCCTATCGATCGCGGCACAGGCGTGCTCAAGGGGTATCTGTCGATCCTGATGAGCAAGCGTGAAGAACCCAACAGCCTGCTGCCCGAACACCTGAACGACAACATCATCATCAATCAATTGATCGACCTGCATGCGCGTGACAAGGACCTGCGCGTGGTGCTGGTGACCAAAGACATCAACATGCGCCTCAAGGCGCGCGCCTGTGGCATCGCGGCCGAGGACTACAGCACCGATCAACTGGTCGACGACGTATCGCTGCTGTCACGCGGCTACCACGAAATGACCGGCTCGTTCTGGGATCGGGTCAGCAAGGTGGAAACCCGCCAGGATCACGGTCGTACCTGGCACCGCGTACAGATGACGGAAACCCTGCCTGCGGTCCACATGAACGAGTTCATCATCGATGAACAGGGCTTCGTCGGCTGGATC
Source organism: Pseudomonas sp. v388 (assembly GCF_003935425.1). GTDB lineage: Bacteria > Pseudomonadota > Gammaproteobacteria > Pseudomonadales > Pseudomonadaceae > Aquipseudomonas. The sequence goes on along the minus strand of NZ_RHQN01000003.1, from coordinate 505,746 downwards.
AAGGGGGTGCGCAACGACGAGCTGCTGATTCTCGACATGCACCAGGAGCCTTTGCTGCATCAGGAGGCCTGGGGCCTCAAGCCGCGTGACATCTATCAGGGCCTGGCGCTGTTCGCGCTGCTCGATCCGGACATCCACCTGGTCAACCTGTCCGGCGCCGCCGGATCCGGCAAGACCATCCTGGCGCTGGCAGCGGCCATCGAACAGACCATGGTCACCAAGCGCTACCGGCGCATCATCGCCACCCGCAGCGTGCAGGGCCTGGATCAGGAAATCGGCTTCCTGCCGGGCACCGAGGCCGAGAAGATGGAGCCGTGGCTGGGCGCGATCACCGACAACCTCGAAGCCCTGCACATGGATGACGAAAACACCCACGGCAGCGTCGACTACATCCTCAGCAAAGTGCCGTTGCAGTTCAAATCCCTCAACTACATCCGAGGCCGCAGTTTCCAGCAGAGCCTGATCCTGATCGACGAATGCCAGAACCTCACCCCGCACCAGATGAAAACCATCATCACCCGCGCCGGTGCCGGTTCCAAGGTGGTCTGCCTGGGCAACCTGGCGCAGATCGACACCCCGTACCTGTCAGCCACCAGTTCCGGCCTGACCTACCTGACGGAGCGCTTCAAGGATTTCCCCAACGGCGTGCACATCACCCTGCAAGGCGTGCCACGCTCCATCCTGGCTGAATACGCGGAAAGTCATTTGTAGTAATACCCGTGGGAGCGGAGGTATCCGCGAAAGCCTCTTCGCGGACAAGTCTGCTCCCACATGCCGCTCCCACAGGTTTAGAATGCACGCTCCTGTCCAGGAGTCATCCCGTGCTCACACATCTCGATTCTCAAGGTCGCGCCAATATGGTCGACGTCACCGACAAAGCCGTGACGTCTCGTGAGGCCGTGGCCCAGGCGCGGGTGCGTATGTTGCCCGCTACCTTGCGCATGATCGTCAGCGGCGGCCACCCCAAGGGTGATGTGTTCGCCGTTGCCCGCATCGCCGGCATCCAGGCCGCCAAGAAAACCAGCGACCTGATCCCGCTCTGCCATCCGTTGATGCTGACCAGCGTGAAAGTCGAACTCACGGCCGAAGGCGACGACGCGGTGTCGATCATCGCCCGCTGCAAGCTCGCCGGGCAGACCGGTGTGGAAATGGAAGCACTGACCGCCGCCAGCGTTGCCGCGTTGACCATCTATGACATGTGTAAGGCCGTGGACCGTGGCATGGTCATCGAGTCGGTGCAGTTGCTGGAAAAACTGGGCGGCAAGAGCGGCCATTTCATCGCCGAGCCGGTGGAGTCCGCGCGATGAGCGTTCAGGTTCAGTATTTCGCCCGATATCGTGAAACCCTGGGAGTGGATGCCGAACGGGTCGACGGCTCGTTCGCGACGCTCGATGCGCTGCGTCGGCATTTGCTGCTGCGCGGCGAACCCTGGCAAGTGCTGGATGAACAGAACCTGATGTGCGCTCGCAATCAGGAACTCTGTTCGCTGCAAGAGCCTTTGCAGGATGGCGACGAAGTGGCGTTCTTCCCCACCGTGACCGGAGGCTGAAAATGGGCGTTCGTATCCAGGCCGAACCTTTCGATCCGGGCGCTGAAGTCAACGCGCTGCATGCCGCCAATGTCGGCATCGGCGCGGTAGTCAGCTTCGTCGGCTATGTGCGCGACTTCAATGAAGGGCGTGAAGTGTCGGGCATGTTCCTGGAGCATTATCCGGGGATGACCCAGAAGGCTCTGCAGCAGATCACCACAGAAGCCGAGGCGCGCTGGCCGTTGCTGCGCCTGGAAGTCTTGCATCGGGTCGGCGCTCTGGAGCCTGGCGAGCCGATCGTCTTTGTCGGCGTCGCCAGTGCCCATCGACAGGCCGCGTTCGAGGCCTGCGATTTCGTCATGGACTACCTCAAGACCCGCGCGCCGTTCTGGAAGAAAGAGAACACGTCCCAAGGACCCAAATGGGTCGAAGGCCGCGACAGTGATCAGGCGGCGGCGAAGCGCTGGAATAGCTGAACCTTGCAGGAGCACGCTCCCTCCCACAAGGTTAAGCAACACCCTCAACTACGTTTACGTTCAACCGCTCGCAACAATTCGGCCGGCGGCGTTTCGCAGCTGATCTTGCGGCCCAGCTTTTCTTCGATGGCCGGCAGCTGATAGGAATCATCTTCGCCTGCGAAACTGATCGACACGCCATCGGCGCCCGCGCGGCCGGTACGGCCGATGCGGTGCACGTAATCGTCCGGCACTTCCGGCAGGGTAAAGTTGATCACATGGCTGATGCCGTCGATGTGGATACCGCGACCGGCCACGTCGGTGGCCACCAGCACGCGGATCTTGCCTTCACGGAAACCTTCCAGGGTCTTGATGCGCTTGTGCTGCGGCACATCACCGGACAACTGCGCAGCGTTCACACCGTCACGCACCAGGCGTTCTTCGATGCGGCGCACCTCATCCTTGCGGTTGGCGAACACCATCACGCGTTCCCAGCCGTTATCGGTGACCAGGTTGTACAGCAGCTTGTACTTGTCAGCCGCCGCCACTGCATAGATGTGCTGTTCGACGTTCTCGCTGGCGACGTTCTCGGCCTCGATCTCGACGATGGATGGGTCCGTGGTCCATTGCTTGGCCAGGTTCATCACGTCGTCGGTGAAGGTCGCAGAGAACAGCAGCGTCTGGCGCTCGCCCTTGTGCGGGGTCTGGCGAATGATCTGACGCACCTGCGGGATGAAACCCATGTCCAGCATGCGGTCGGCTTCGTCCAGCACCATCACCTCGACCATGTCCAGATGCACTTCCCCGCGCTGGTTGAAGTCCAGCAGGCGGCCCGGCGTGGCGACCAGGATGTCGCAATGGCGCGCTTCGAGCTGCTTGAGCTGCTTGTCGAAGTCCATGCCACCGACGAACGTCATCACGTTCAGGTTGGTGTACTTGGTCAGGTTCTCGGCATCCTTGGCGATCTGCACCACCAGTTCGCGAGTCGGCGCGATGATCAGCGCGCGCGGTTCGCCCATGTAACGCTCGCGGGGCGGCGGCGTCTGGGTCAGCTGGGTGATGATGGAAATCAGGAAGGCCGCGGTCTTGCCGGTCCCGGTCTGCGCGCGACCGATGGCGTCCTTGCCCTTGAGGGTGAAACCCAGCACGCCCGCCTGGATCGGCGTGCAATAAGGAAAGCCCAGGTCCTGGATCGCGTGCATCAGCTCGGGCGCCAGGTCGAAGTCGTGGAAGCGGGTTTTGCCTTCCATCGGCTCTACGACGAAATCTTCGATTGTCCACGGCGCAACCGGCGGCTTGGGTGGGCGTTCGCGACGAGGACGCTCGGCTTTGGGTTTTTCTTCCCGCGGCGGATGGACGATGGCAGGTTCGGGCGCAGGCTCGGTTGCGGCAGCCGTGGCCTGGGGTGCCGGTTCGCGCAGCGTGGCGTGGGCCTGCGCCTGTGCAACGGGGGCGGGGACTGCTTGACTCGGCGCGAGCGGCCCGGCCTCGCTTTTACCGAACATCTTCTTAAGTGCTTTAAGCACGGTCATCTCATCAATTGGTTAAGGAATATACGCCCAGCAGTGTAAAGCAAGAACCGTGCTCGGCGTAGTCTCATCCGTGGCGTGCGGCCGGCCGACCCTCAGCGGCGCGGCAGGGCGCATTCCCGGAGTGCGTTACCGCAGTTTCTCGGCCAGCCAGCTACCGATGTCGGAAATTTCCTGCGGTAACACTTGATGTCCCATTGGGTACTCCTGCCATTGGGCGGTGACACCCTGGGCACGCAGGTGCTCGTACGCCGCTCGCCCCATGGCCGCATGCACGACTTCGTCGTTGTAGCCATGCAGGCAAAACGCCGGGATACGTTGCTGGCTGGCGGACAGGATCATCTGCTCGTTGAAGGTCGGGGCATAGGTCGACAGAGCCAAAACGCCGCCGAGCGGCCCTTGCCAGCGCAGATACGCCGTATGCAGCACCACCGCGCCGCCTTGAGAGAAGCCGGCCAGGACAATGCGTGCCGGATCGATGCCGCTGTCGCGCTGTTGTTCGATCAGGTTCAGTACCTGAAGCGCCGAGGCTTCCATCTGCTCATGATCGATGGCGCGGGCTGCCGCGCTCATGGTCTTGATGTCGTACCAGCTGGGCATCTGGTAGCCATTGTTGATGGTCACCGCGCGAACGGGTGCCTGCGGGAGCACGAAGCGCGTGGTGTGCAAGGTTTCCTGCAGGGCTTCGGCAACCGGCAGGAAGTCGTAGCGGTCGGCGCCCAGGCCGTGCAGCCAGATAACGCAGGCATCGGCGGTGCCGACGGGTTCGAGAATCAGCGGGTCGGTCATGACTGCTCCAATAGTGTGCGTCGGGCGCTTTTTTAGCGCATTAATACGGTGCGCAGCTTGTTTAAATCTGAACGAAGATGTCGCAAGGCTACAAGTTTAGCTCTTGTGCTGTCGCTAATTCGACAATGCCACCATGCTGGTACGGGCTTTGCTATGAAACGATTGAGACCAAGCGCTCACATCGACCGGTAACACTAACAGGCTATTACAGGAACGGGTCGAAAGGCAGCACGGGAGTCCATGCGTCAGGATTCGCGGCACGATTCACCGCGTACCGCTGCGGTACGGGAAAATCACCGGGCTTTGTTCCATGGACTGTTTCGCCGATGAGCACGCGCAACATACTTGCGCCGGATTCATCGTTTTCAGTCCGACGTCGTATCGACCCAAAAACAAGCCAGCACGGGTCGACCATGCCTCACAAGGGTGCGACGGGATCAGGGCTCGCAAACAACAAAGAGCAAACTGGAGGTTTGAATGAAGATGTTGAAATCCACCCTGGCGGTAGTCACAGCTGTAGCAGCGCTCGGCGTGGCCGGGGCTGCCAACGCCGGTGCCACCCTCGACGCTGTTCAAAAGAAGGGCTTTGTTCAGTGCGGCGTCAGCGATGGCCTGCCAGGGTTTTCCGTTCCGGATGCCACCGGCAAGATCACCGGTATCGACGCTGACGTTTGCCGTGCCGTAGCTGCTGCCGTTTTCGGTGACGCGACCAAGGTCAAGTTCAGCCAGCTGAACGCCAAGGAGCGCTTCACTGCTCTGCAATCGGGTGAAATCGATGTGCTGTCGCGCAACACCACCTGGACCAGCTCCCGCGATGCGGGCATGGGCCTGGTGTTCGCCGGCGTGACGTACTACGACGGCATCGGCTTCCTGGTGAACAACAAGCTGGGCGTCAAGAGCGCCAAGGAACTGGACGGCGCTACCGTCTGCATCCAGGCCGGCACCACCACCGAGCTGAACGTGTCGGACTACTTCCGCTCCAACGGCATGAAGTACACCCCGATCACCTTCGACACCTCCGACGAAAGCGCCAAGTCGCTGGAAGGCGGCCGTTGCGACGTACTGACCTCCGACCAGTCGCAGCTCTACGCACAGCGCAGCAAGCTGGCCAAGCCGGACGACTACATCGTTCTGCCGGAAGTGATCTCCAAGGAACCACTGGGCCCGGTCGTTCGTAAAGGCGACGAAGAATGGTTCTCCATCGTCAAGTGGACCCTGTTCGCCATGCTCAACGCGGAAGAGGCCAAAGTGACCTCCAAGAACGTTGAAGCCGAAGCCAAGTCGACCAAGAACCCTGACGTGGCCCGTATGCTCGGTGCCGACGGCGCTTACGGCGCTGACCTGAAACTGCCGAAGGACTGGGTCGTGCAGATCGTCAAGCAGGTCGGCAACTACGGTGAAATGTTCGAACGTAACCTGGGCGAATCGACCCCGCTGAAAATCAAGCGCGGCCAGAACGCTCTGTGGAACGCAGGCGGCATCCAGTACGCACCACCAATTCGCTGATTGACCCGACGCCCGACAGCCTTCACCGGCTGTCGGGCGTCGTTCTGTTTCATTTTCCCTGGGGCACTTCATGGAAAAGCAAATCGTCGCACCCAAGCAAAAGCTCTCTTTGAGCGACCCAAAAGTGCGCGCGTGGTTATTTCAGATCATTACTGTCGTGGCAGTGGTCTCGTTGGGCTGGTTCATGTTCGACAATGTCCAGACCAACCTCGAACACCGTGGTATCACCTCGGGTTTCGGCTTTCTTGAGCGCAGTGCCGGTTTCGGCATTGCTCAGCACCTGATCGATTACACCGAAGCGGACAGCTACGCCCGCGTATTTGTCATTGGCTTGCTCAACACGTTGCTGGTCTCGGTCATCGGTATTTTCCTGGCCACGATCCTGGGCTTCATCATCGGTGTTGCGCGCCTGTCGCCCAACTGGATGATCAACAAGCTGGCAACGGTGTATGTCGAAGTCTTCCGTAACATTCCGCCGCTGTTGCAGATCCTGTTCTGGTACACCGCCGTCTTCCTGACCCTGCCGGGTCCGCGGCAGGCGCATGGTTACTTCGACATGTTCTACGTCAGCAGCCGGGGCCTGAACATGCCCAGCGCCATTGCCGCCGAAGGCGCCTGGCCGTTCGTGATCAGCATCGTGCTGGCCATCGTGGCGGTGGTGCTGATGACCCGTTGGGCCAACAAGCGTTTCGAAGCCACGGGCGAGCCGTTCCACAAGTTCTGGGCCGGCCTGGCACTGATGCTGGGCATTCCTGCGCTGAGCATGCTGGTTTTCGGCGCGCCGGTGCATTGGGAAATGCCTGAGCTGCGCGGCTTCAACTTCGTGGGCGGCTGGGTACTGATTCCGGAACTGATTTCCCTGACCCTGGCGCTGACGGTGTATACCGCCGCGTTCATCGCCGAAATCGTGCGCTCGGGTATCAAGTCGGTCAGCCACGGCCAGACCGAAGCCGCTCGTTCGCTGGGGCTGCGTCCCGGGCCGACGCTGCGCAAGGTCATCATTCCGCAGGCTCTGCGAGTGATCATCCCGCCGTTGACCAGCCAATACCTGAACCTGGCGAAGAACTCGTCGCTGGCGGCTGCCATTGGTTACCCGGAAATGGTTTCGCTGTTTGCCGGTACGGTGCTCAACCAGACCGGTCAGGCCATCGAAGTCATTGCCATCACCATGAGTGTGTACCTGGCGATCAGTATCAGCATTTCCCTGCTGATGAACTGGTACAACAAGCGCATTGCGCTGATCGAGCGGTGAGGAAACGCGCATGACAACTCATACTTTCAAACCTGATATGCCGCCACCGGGCAAAGTGTTCGGCCCGGTTGCGTGGATGCGGCAAAACCTGTTCTCCAGCTGGATCAACACGCTGCTGACCTTGCTGTCGCTGTACCTGGTCTACCTGATCGTACCGCCGATCATCAGTTGGGCGCTGCTGGATGCCAACTGGATTGGCACGACGCGCGCCGACTGCACCAAGGAAGGCGCCTGCTGGGTGTTCATTCAGCAGCGTTTCGGCCAGTTCATGTACGGCTACTTCCCTACCGAGCTGCGCTGGCGGGTAGACCTGACCGCGATCCTGGCGATCGTGGGCGCTGCACCGCTGTTCATCTCCCGGTTCCCGCGCAAGGCTGTCTATGCGATCGGTTTCCTGGTGCTGTACCCGGTGATTGCGTTCTACCTGCTGCACGGCGGCGCGTTCGGCTTGACCACCGTGCCGACCAGCCAGTGGGGCGGCCTGATGCTGACCCTGGTGATTGCCACCGTCGGCATCGCCGGTGCCTTGCCGCTGGGTATTCTGCTGGCGCTGGGGCGTCGCTCGAACATGCCCGCCGTGCGCGTGGTGTGCGTGACCTTCATCGAGTTCTGGCGCGGCGTGCCGTTGATTACTGTGCTGTTCATGTCGTCGGTGATGCTGCCGCTGTTCATGCCCGAAGGGATGAACTTCGACAAACTGCTGCGGGCCTTGATCGGCGTCATCCTGTTCCAGTCGGCGTACATCGCCGAAGTGGTGCGCGGCGGTATGCAGGCCATCCCCAAAGGCCAGTACGAAGCGGCGGCCGCGATGGGCCTGGGTTACTGGCGCAGCATGGGCCTGGTGATTCTGCCCCAGGCGTTGAAGATGGTCATTCCCGGCATCGTCAACACCTTCATTGCCCTGTTCAAAGACACCAGCCTGGTGATCATCATTGGTTTGTTCGACCTGCTCAACAGCGTCAAGCAGGCCACTGCCGACCCTTCATGGCTGGGTATGGCTACCGAGGGCTATGTCTTCGCAGCCCTGGTGTTCTGGATCTTCTGTTTCGGTATGTCCCGCTATTCCATGCATTTGGAACGTAAGCTGGACACAGGCCACAAGCGTTAGGAGTTTTGTGATGAGTGAAGTTATCAATAAGCCTCTGGGCGCCGAAGGCATGATTCGCATGGAGGGCGTGCACAAGTGGTACGGCCAGTTCCACGTGCTCAAGGACATCAACCTGAACGTGCGGCAGGGCGAGCGCATCGTGTTGTGCGGCCCGTCGGGCTCGGGCAAGTCGACCACCATTCGTTGCCTGAACCGTCTGGAAGAGCACCAGCAGGGCAAGATCGTGGTGGACGGCACCGAGCTGACCTCGGACCTGAAGCAGATCGAAACCATCCGCCGCGAAGTCGGCATGGTGTTCCAGCACTTCAATCTGTTCCCGCACCTGACCATCCTGCAGAACTGCACGCTGGCGCCGATGTGGGTGCGCAACATGCCCAAGAAAAAGGCCGAAGAAATCGCCATGCATTACCTGGAGCGCGTGCGCATTCCGGAGCAGGCGCACAAGTATCCGGGCCAGCTGTCCGGCGGCCAGCAGCAGCGTGTGGCGATTGCCCGTGCGTTGTGCATGAAGCCCAAGATCATGCTGTTCGATGAGCCGACCTCGGCCCTCGACCCGGAAATGGTCAAGGAAGTGCTCGACACCATGGTCAGCCTGGCGGAAGAGGGCATGACCATGCTCTGTGTGACCCACGAAATGGGCTTCGCCCGTACCGTGGCGAACCGGGTGATCTTCATGGACAAAGGCGAAATCGTCGAACAGGCCGCGCCGAACGACTTCTTCGACAACCCACAGAGCGACCGCACCAAGCTGTTCCTGAGCCAGATCATTCATTGATGATCTTGTAGGAGTGACATTGTGGGAGCGGACCGGACCGCTCCCACAGGTCTGCACAATCCCGCCTGAACCTTGTATTCATCCTCGATCTCCAACAGGATACCGACCCCCTGCAACGGGCCGATATTCCTGATAACGAGAACCTGATGACTGCCAAGGCACCTCTGAATCCTCCCCCGATCTCTGACCAGACTCCTGTGATCCTGAAGCGCCCCTGGCTGCTGTTGCTGGGACTGGTGCTGGTTGCCTTGAATCTGCGTCCTGCTCTGTCGAGCATTGCCCCGTTGCTCAACGACGTATCCGACAGCCTCGGAATGTCCGCCGCCGAAGCCGGCCTGCTGACCACCTTGCCGGTGTTGTGCCTGGGGTTGTTCGCGCCGCTGGCGCCGATTCTTGCGCGTCGGTTCGGGGCCGAACGGGTGGTGCTGGTGATTCTGCTCACCCTGGCCGCCGGTCTGGCACTGCGCAGCCTGTTTGGTAAGTTCGGTCTGTTCAGCGGCAGCCTGTTGGCCGGTGCGAGCATCGGCATCGTGGGGGTTCTGCTGCCAGGCATCGTCAAGCGCGACTTCCCGAAGCAGGCCGGCGCCATGACCGGCGTCTACACCATGGCGCTGTGCCTGGGTGCGGCCATCGCAGCGGGTTCGACGGTGCCGCTGACGCAGCACTTCGGTGACAGCTGGCAGATCGGGCTCGGCTTCTGGCTGCTGCCGGCGCTTATTGCGGCGCTGGTCTGGTTTCCCCAAGCCCACGAAGCTCATGACAACAATCGTGCGGTGTACCGGGTCAAAGGCTTGCTGCGCGATCCACTCGCGTGGCAGGTCACGTTGTACATGGGCCTGCAATCGTCCCTTTCCTACATCGTTTTTGGCTGGCTGCCGTCAATCCTCATTGATCGCGGGCTGACTCCGACCCACGCGGGCCTGCTGCTGTCGGGGTCGATCATTGTGCAGGTGATCAGTGCGCTGGGCGTGCCGTGGCTGGCAACGCGCGGCAAGAATCAGCGCTTGCCGATCGTGCTGGTCATGGCCCTTACCTTGACCGGCCTGTTCGGCTGTCTGTATGCACCGATTGGCAGCTTGTGGATCTGGGCGGTTCTGCTCGGGCTGGGGCAGGGTGGCGCGTTCAGCCTGGCGCTGGCGCTGATCGTGCTGCGGTCGCGCGATTCCCATGTGGCTGCCAACCTGTCGAGCATGGCCCAGGGTGTGGGCTACACCATCGCGTCGATGGGACCGTTCGCGGTCGGCGTGGTGCATGACCTGACCGGCAGCTGGAGCGCCATCGGCTGGATATTCGGCCTGCTGGGCCTTGGCGCCTTGATTGCCGGCATGGGCGCGGGGCGTTCTCTTTATGTTCGGGTCAGCAGTGAAAAAGTCGGGTAAGCGCATCTGTGCGGCAAATGAGGATGGCAAACGGATGATTGGCCGCTTATCGTGCACGCATCGTTCCCTCAAGGGGAATTTGCCCAGGACCCGTGCAGCATGAGTCAAGAACAGCAAAGCCAGGCCAACAGCGCATTGATCGCCCGATTCTACGAAGCCTTCGCTCGTCTGGACGCCGACGCCATGAGCGCCTGCTACACCGAAGATGTGGTGTTCAGCGACCCGGCCTTCGGCGAGTTGCGTGGCGAACAGGTCGGCAACATGTGGCGCATGCTGACCTCGCGCGCGCAGGACTTCAACGTGGTGTTCGATCAGGTTCGTGCCGACGACACGACGGGTTCCGCCCATTGGGTGGCGACCTATCTGTTCAGCAAGACCGGGCGTACCGTCATTAACGACATTCAGGCACGCTTCGTGTTTCGCGACGGCAGGATCTGCGAGCATCGGGATCAGTTCGATATGTGGCGCTGGTCCCGCCAGGCGCTGGGCATCAAGGGCCTGCTGCTGGGCTGGACGCCATTGGTGCGCAATGCCGTGCGGGCGCAGGCACTCAACGGTCTGAAGGCCTTTACCGAGAGCCGCCGTGGCTGAGCAGTGCGCTGTCGCCGACGTCACGCCCGACGTTCCCGCTGCCTCGAAACCCTGGTTCGTGTACTTGGTGCGGGCGGCGAACGGCGCGCTGTACTGCGGCATCAGTGACAACCCGCAACGTCGTTTCGCTGCCCATCAAAGCGGCAAGGGCGCACGCTTCTTCAGCTCCAGCCCTGCCGTAGCGCTGGTGTACGTGGAAGCCTGGCCGACCAAGGGTGAAGCGTTGCGTCATGAACGGCTGATCAAGAAACTGCGCAAGAGTGCCAAGGAATATCTGGCGGCCCGTTACGCCGATTCATCGCGCTGATGAGGCTTCATTAGAACGGCCGGATAGGCCGTTCGCGGACAGGCGCGTAAGCTGGGGTTTTTCCCGCTACCGGAAGGCCGCACATGAATGAATTGATCCTGCATCATTACCCCGCCTCGCTGTTCGCCGAAAAGGCCCGCCTGATGCTTGGCTTCAAGGGGCTCTCATGGCGTTCGGTGACCGTTCCTTCGATCATGCCCAAGCCCGACCTGACCGCGCTGACCGGTGGCTATCGCAAGACGCCGGTGTTGCAGGTCGGTGCCGATGTGTATTGCGACACCGCGTTGATGGCGCGGCGCCTGGAGCAGGAAAAAGCTTCTCCGGCGTTTTATCCGGAAGGCAAGGAATTCGCGGTCGCCGGCCTGGCGGCGTGGGCGGATTCCGTGATGTTTCTGCATTCGGTCAGCCTGGTTTTTCAACCGGCGTCTCTGGCTGCGCGCTTCGCCAATGTTCCTCCTGAAGCGGCAAAAGCTTTCATTGCCGACCGCGCCAAGCTGTTCGACGGCGGCAATGCCACGCGCCTGCCCGCTGAACAGGCCGTGCAGCAATGGCCGACGCTGATGAGCCGGTTGGAGCAGCAATTGTCTCGCAATGGCGATTTTCTGTTTGTCGTGCCGTCGATCGCCGACTTCAGCGTGGCTCACACCTTGTGGTTCCTCAAGCAGACGCCAGTGACTGCGCCGCTGGTGGACGATTATCCATCGGTTGCCGCGTGGCTGGGCCGCGTGCTGGGGTTTGGGCATGGCGCGCCGAGTGAGCTGAGTTCGGCTGATGCCATCGAGATCGCTGCACGTTCGACACCCGCAGCGTTACCCGATGAAGCGTTCGGTCTCGAAGGATTCGAAGAGGGCGACAAAGTAGCAATCAGCGCAGTGGATTACGGCGTGGATGCTGTTGAAGGCGAACTGGTATTTGCCGGCCGTGAAGAACTGATCCTGCGCCGTGAAGATTCACGTGCAGGCGTGGTGCACGTGCATTTTCCACGGCTGGGATTCCGCGTCGAAAAACGCTGACCGACGCGGCCCATTTCGTAGGAGCCAGCGGGCGGCGATCCGCCTTGCTGGCGAGGTGTCCTGTCCGGCAATGCAAATGCCCAGCCCCGACCGGCCCCTTCGCGAGCAAGCTCGCTCCTACGGTTCGGTAATCATCCTGTAGGAGCCAGCGGGCGGCGATCCGTCTTGCTGGCGAAGACGGTTACTCCAACGCCGCCAATATCTCTTCCGGCGCAAAGCCGCGAATCAGCGTTCCGTTGACGTCGATCAACGGAATCCCGCGGCCACCGAGCGCTTCATACGCCTTGCGGCCTTCTTCGGACTTCTCGATATCGTATTCCTTGAACGGAATACCTTGGCTATCGAGAAAGCGCCGCGTCTGCTTGCAGTAGCCGCACCACTCGGTGGCGTACATCACCACCTTCGCCTGGCTGTAGCTCTGGGCGACGTTTGCTGGCGGCGGGTTGACGAAGTTTTCGATCCGGCCCCAGTTCTGCCAGATCACCACCACCAGCACGATCAGGGCGAACTTTTTGAGTGTGCGCAGCAGCATCGGTCAGCGCCGCTTCAACTGGTCGGTAAGCTGGGTCGGCAGGCCCTTGATGATCAGCGTGCCGGCTGCTTCGTCGTACTCGACCTTGTCGCCCAGCAGATGCGCCTCGAAGCTGATCGACAGGCCTTCGGCGCGTCCGGTGAAACGGCGGAACTGGTTGAGGGTGCGCTTATCGGCTGGAATCTCCGGCGACAGGCCGTAATCCTTGTTGCGGATGTGATCATAGAACGCTCGCGGGCGGTCTTCGTCGATCAGCTCCGACAGCTCTTCCAGGCCCATGGGTTCGCCCATTTTGGTCTGGCTGCTGGCGTAGTCCACCAGGGTCTTGGTTTTTTCGCGGGCCGATTCCTCGGGCAAGTCTTCACTTTCCACGAAGTCGCTGAACGCTTTGAGCAGCGTGCGGGTTTCGCCCGGGCCGTCGACGCCTTCCTGGCAGCCGATGAAGTCGCGGAAGTATTCCGAGACTTTCTTGCCGTTCTTGCCCTTGATGAACGAGATGTACTGTTTGGACTGCTTGTTGTTCTGCCATTCCGACACGTTGATGCGCGCCGCCAGATGCAGCTGGCCCAGGTCCAGATGGCGAGAGGGTTTCACGTCCAGTTCTTCGTCCACCGCGACCCCTTCGCTGTGGTGGAGCAGGGCGATGGCCAGGTAATCGGTCATGCCCTGCTGGTAATGGGCGAACAGCACGTGACCACCCACCGACAGGTTGGACTCTTCCATCAGCTTCTGCAGATGCTCCACCGCGACACGGGAGAACGCCGTGAAATCCTTGCCGCCGTCGAAGTACTCTTTCAGCCAGCCGCTGAAAGGGTGCGCACCGGATTCGGGATGGAACAGGCCCCAGGCTTTGCCTTGCTTGGCGTTGTAGCTCTCGTTGAGGTCGGCCAGCATGTTCTCGATGGCTTGGGACTCAGCGAGTTCGGAGTCGCGGGCATGAAGAACAGCGGGCGTACCGTCGGGTTTCTTGTCGATCAGGTGGACGATGCAGTGACGGATCGGCATGGGCTTCTCGGCTGGTAAAGGTGAAGAGCGCACGGCTCGTTGCAGGTCGGGCAGTGTAACTCAGGTGTGCGTCGCTGGTGCCTGGATAGCCCGGCTTTCGGGCTGGAGCGCACGTCCTGCGGGCATTTTTCATGGAAAAATCCGCGAAAGCTGACCAAAAGGATAGGTAGGTGCGGATATTTACTTGGCTCTGTGCTAGTTTTGCGCGGTCTTGCGCACACTAGCGCGTCAAGCATGCAGTTTATGCACGCGTAGGCCGAACCAATACCCGGTTTCAGTATCTACATTTCGCGATTAATCGTGGCTGCTAGCGGGTGGCCAGGTTCGTTGCCTGGCCGCTGGCCGATGTTGTGCTCTGCAATCCAAATGAATTTGATAGGGAAGGAACACCACCATGGCTCTTACTAAAGACCAACTGATCGCCGATATCGCCGAAGCAATCGACGCGCCGAAAACCACCGCGCGTAACGCTCTTGAGCAATTGGGCCAGATCGTTGCCGACCAGTTGGAAAACGGCGTTGAAATCACTCTGCCGGGCATCGGTAAGCTGAAAGTGGCTGAGCGTCCAGCTCGTACTGGCCGTAACCCTTCGACTGGCGCTGCCATCGAAATCGCTGCCAAGAAAGTTATCAAGTTCGTACCAGCTAAAGTGCTGAGCGACTCGATCAACAAGTAAGCTCGCGCTTGCTGTAAAAAGCCGTGCGCCGGACAACCGGGCACGGCTTTTTTGTGGGTGATGGTTGTGCGCTGTATTTGATATACCTACGGCGATCGCCAGGTTGCTTTCGCCAGCAAGCTGGCTACAGAGTTATGGCGTGCCCATTACTGCAGGAGCGAGCTTGCTCGCGAAGACTGCGTCACTGACGCGCAAGACATCTGCAATTAAATCCAACGCTGTCGCCACGCTTGTTGCTGTGCCGGTGACTGAAAGGTCCAGGCCACGAAGCGGCTTTGCTTCTGGCCCTGACCCATCTCCACCACCCGTACCTCAAGCGCTCCGGCTTTCTTCAGTGCGCTCTGGATCGGCGGCAGATTGGAGGCCTTGGATACCAGCGTGCTGTACCACAGCACTTGATCGGGCAGCTGTGCGCTTTCCTTGATCAGTTGGCTCACGAAGCCGATCTCGCCGCCTTCGCACCACAATTCCTGCGACTGCCCGCCGAAATTGAGCACCGGCAGCTTGCGCTTCGGATCGGCTTTGCCCAGCGCCCGCCATTTGCGCTGGCTGCCGCGTTGCGCTTCGTCCAGCGAGGCGTGGAAGGGCGGGTTGCACAGGCTCAGGTCGAAGCGTTCCTGACTGTCGAGCAGGCCCAGCAGGATGTGCTTGCGATCGGCCTGCTGCCGCACGCTGATGGCCTTGTGCAGCCCGTTGGCCTTGACGATGGTGGTGGCCGAGGCGATGGCGACCTTGTCGATCTCCGAGCCCACGAAATGCCAGCCGTAGTCGCTGTGACCGAGCAGCGGGTAGATGCAGTTGGCGCCGGTGCCGACGTCTAGCGCCTTGACCGCCGCACCGCGCGGGATGACGCCTTCGTTGTCGCTGGCCAGCAGGTCTGCCAGAAAGTGCAGATAGTCCGCACGCCCCGGAATCGGCGGGCACAGGTAGTCGGCCGGAATATCCCAGTGCGCGATGCCGTAGAACGCCTTGAGCAGGGCTCGGTTGAACACCCGCACCGCCAGCGGGTTGGCGAAGTCGATGCTTTCCTTGCCATACGGATTAAGAATCACGAATTCGGCCAGTTCCGGGCTGGATTTGATCAGCTTGGGGAAGTCGTAGCGGCCTTGGTGCTTGTTGCGCGGGTGCAGCGTGGCTTTCTCACGCGGCTCGGCGGGTTTGGCCGGGCGCTGGGGTTTCTTGCGCGGCGGTTTGGGTTTGTCGGGGGTGGTCATGAATTCGGCGTCCAATCATTAATTTGGGGTGGCCTCTTCGCGAGCAAGCTCGCTCCTACAGGACCGTGCTGATCATTGTCGGCTGGGTGGCAATCCGACGAATGGGTCAGCCAATAAAAAAGCCAGCCCGCTAACGGGCTGGCCTCTGTCATCGCTTTACAAACTGGCGATGCGTGCGTGCTGTTCGGCCAGCTTGCCCAGTGCCTGTTCGGCTTCGGTCAGTTTGGCGCGTTCCTTGGCGATTACCTCAGGCGGCGCCTTGTCGACGAACGCCGCGTTGGACAGCTTGCCGCCCACGCGTTGCACTTCGCCTTGCAGGCGCTGGATTTCCTTGTCCAGGCGCGCCAGTTCGGCACCCTTGTCGATCAGCCCGGCCATCGGCACCAGCACTTCCATCTCGCCCACCAGAGCGGTGGCGGACAACGGCGCTTCGGCGCCCTCGGCCAGCACGGTGATGGATTCCAGCTTGGCCAGTTTCTTGAGCAGGTAGTCGTTTTCGCTCAGGCGACGCTGGTCTTCGGCGGTGACGTTCTTGAGGAACAGTTGCAGCGGCTTGCCCGGACCAATGTTCATCTCGCCGCGAATGTTGCGCACGGCCAGCATCAGGCCCTTGAGCCATTCGATGTCGTCTTCGGCAGCCGGGTCGATGCGGGTTTCGTTCGCCACCGGCCACGGTTGCAGCATGATGGTCTTGCCTTGCACACCGGCCAGCGGCGCGAGGCGCTGCCAGATTTCTTCGGTAATGAACGGCATGAACGGATGGGCCAGACGCAAAGCGACTTCCAGCACGCGCACCAGGGTTCGACGGGTGCCGCGCTGACGTTCGACCGGAGCGGTCTCGTCCCACAAAACCGGTTTGGACAGTTCCAGATACCAGTCGCAGTACTGGTTCCAGATGAACTCGTACAGCGCCTGCGCGGCGAGGTCGAAGCGGAACTGCTCCAGCTGGCGGGTCACTTCGGCTTCGGTGCGTTGCAGCTGCGAGATGATCCAGCGATCAGCCAGCGAGAGTTCGACCGCTTCGCCGTTCTGGCCGCAGTCGTCGCCCTTGTCCAGCACGTAACGCGCGGCGTTCCAGATCTTGTTGCAGAAGTTGCGATAGCCTTCGACGCGGCCCATGTCGAACTTGATGTCGCGACCGGTGGACGCCAGCGAGCAGAAGGTGAAGCGCAGGGCGTCGGTGCCGTAGCTGGCGATGCCGTCGGCAAATTCCTGGCGGGTCTGCTTCTCGATCTTCTTGGCCAGTTGCGGCTGCATCAGGCCGTTGGTGCGTTTCTGCACCAGGGTTTCCAGATCGATGCCGTCAACGATGTCCAGCGGGTCCAGGACGTTGCCCTTGGACTTGGACATTTTCTGGCCCTGGCCATCACGCACCAGACCATGCACATATACGGTCTTGAACGGAACCTGCGGCGTGCCGTCTTCGTTTTTCACCAGATGCATGGTGAGCATGATCATCCGGGCAACCCAGAAGAAAATGATGTCGAAGCCGGTGACCAGCACGTCGGTGGAGTGGAACGTCTTGAGCGCTTCGGTCTTTTCCGGCCAGCCGAGGGTGGAGAAGGTCCACAGGCCCGAGCTGAACCAGGTGTCGAGTACGTCGTTGTCCTGTTGCAGCGCAACGTCCGGCCCCAGGTTGTGCCTGGCGCGCACTTCGGCTTCGTCGCGGCCGACGTAGACCTTGCCCGACTCGTCGTACCAGGCCGGAATGCGGTGGCCCCACCACAGCTGGCGGCTGATGCACCAGTCCTGGATGTCGCGCATCCACGAGAAGTACATGTTTTCGTACTGCTTGGGCACGAATGCGATGCGGCCGTCTTCCACGGCGGCAATGGCAGGCTCGGCCAGTGGCTTGGTGGACACGTACCACTGATCGGTCAGCCACGGCTCGATGATGGTGCCGGAGCGGTCGCCTTTCGGCACTTTCAGGGCGTGGTCGTCAACGCTGACCAGCAGGCCTGCGGCCTCGAACGCGGCAACGATACGCTTGCGCGCTTCGAAACGGTCGAGACCTGCGAACTCGGCAGGCAGGGTGCCGTCGACGCTTTCGTTCAGGGTGCCGTCGAGGTTGAACACCTGCGCGGCAGGCAGCACCGAGGCGTTCTTGTCGAAGATGTTGAGCAGTGGCAGGTTGTGACGCTTGCCGACTTCGTAGTCGTTGAAGTCGTGGGCCGGGGTGATTTTCACGCAACCGGTGCCGAATTCAGGATCACAGTAATCGTCAGCGATGATCGGAATGCGACGGCCTACCAGCGGCAGCTCGACGAACTGGCCGATCAGCGCCTTGTAACGCTCATCTTCCGGGTTCACCGCCACGGCCGCGTCGCCGAGCATGGTTTCCGGACGCGTGGTGGCGACGATCAGGTAGTCCAGGCCATCGGCAGTCTTCGCGCCGTCGGCCAGTGGATAGCGCAGGTTCCACAGGCTGCCTTTCTCGTCATGGTTTTCCACTTCCAGGTCGGAAATCGCCGTGTGCAGCTTGGTATCCCAGTTGACCAGGCGCTTGCCGCGATAGATCAGGCCGTCTTCATGCAGACGCACGAAGGCTTCCTGAACGGCTCTGGACATGCCGTCGTCCATGGTGAAGCGCTCGCGGGACCAGTCCACCGACGAACCCAGGCGACGGATCTGACGGCTGATGTTGCCGCCGGACTCGGCCTTCCATTCCCAGATCTTTTCGAGAAACTGCTCGCGGCCCAGGTCGTGACGGTTCTGGCCTTGCGCTTCGATACGGCGCTCTACCAGCATCTGCGTGGCGATGCCTGCGTGGTCGGTGCCCGGCTGCCACAGGGTATTGCGGCCCTGCATGCGGCGGAAACGGATCAGCGCGTCCATGATCGCGTTGTTGAAACCGTGGCCCATGTGCAGGCTGCCGGTGACGTTCGGCGGCGGGATCATGATGGTGTAGGCGTCACCCGCGCCTTGCGGAGCGAAATAATTCTCGGATTCCCAGGTCTGGTACCAGGAAGTTTCGATGGCGTGCGGCTGGTAGGTCTTGTCCATGCGCGGGGGGAACCTGTGGCATTAATTCGGGAAAGCCGACAAGTATAGCGAGGGGGGCAGCCGCAGGCCACAAGCTCACGCCTGCCGACAGCCTTCGTCACTCTTGCGGACGACGTTGTGGGATCAGCCCTGGTATTGGCTCAGCAAGCGTTCCAGGCGGGCGTCGAGGCGCCGCTTGATCTCGGTTTCGATATGGGGCGCGAAGTCGTCGATGACATCCTGCATGATCAGTTCGGCAGCGGCACGCAGTTCGCGGTCCAGATACAGCAGGGCATCGGCGTTCGATGCGGGCGAACCGGCGTGATCCCTGGGAGCGACCTCGGGTGCCAGGGTCGGAATCTCGCCGGCCTCATCGTGTTCGTCGTGCTGGCACGACGCGGGCCTGTTGCCCACCACGTCGAACAGCAGCGGGATCTGCCCCTCGCGATGCACGGTGTCGGTCAGAAGCGGTGGTTGCAAGGCATCATCGCCCAGCAATTGGCGGATCGATTCGAGATCATCGAGCAGGTGCGCGGATTCAGCTTTTTTTGAAGTATCCATCATGCCCTCAGAGACGCTGCAGTCGGTGGTCTTGCGGAGGATAGCCCTGTTCGCGGTACGAACGGAAACTCTCGCGCGCGGCCAGGCGTATGGCGGGTTCTTCGATGACCACTTCGGCCACGCGGGCGAAGCGCTTGAAGAACACTGGAATTTTCAGGTCAAGGTTGATCAGCAAGTCTTCATGGGAGCCGCTGTCCTCGCCCAGGCCCAGAACGACCGCCGCATCGTGGTCAGTCTCGGCGTTGCCGTGGGGCAGGAAGACCTCGCCCTTGAAGCGCCAGAGCCGGGCATCAAGGTCTTCACGCTGCGCCGCATCGCCGCAATGCAGGTAGACCTTGTGGCCCAGGCGCCAGGCTTTTTCCGTGAGCTTGCAGGCGAAGTCCAGGCGGGCGGCCGGGTCTGCGCTGGGAAGAATATAAAAGTCGACTTGGGTCATGGGGGTTCCGGAGCATGCGGCGTCTGGTCCGCGAAGACCAGGCGCCGCAGGTCATCTCAAGCGTCGACGCGGTCGAGCAGGTATTGAGTCAGCAGAGGCACCGGACGGCCAGTGGCGCCTTTTTCCTTGCCACCGCTCAGCCATGCGGTGCCTGCGATGTCCAGGTGCGCCCACTCATAAGCCTTGGTGAAGCGCGACAGGAAGCACGCCGCGGTGATGGTGCCGCCTTTCGGGCCGCCAATGTTGGCGATGTCGGCGAACGGGCTGTCCAGCTGTTCCTGATACTCGTCGAACAGCGGCAGTTGCCAGGCGCGGTCATCGGCGACCTTGCCGGCGTCGAGCAACTGGTTGATCAGGGTGTCGTTGTTGCCCAGCAGGCCGGAAGTGTGACCGCCCAGCGCCACGACGCAGGCGCCGGTCAGCGTCGCGATGTCGATCACGGCCCTGGGCTTGAAGCGTTCGGCGTAGGTCAGGGCATCGCACAGCACCAGACGGCCTTCGGCGTCGGTGTTGAGAATTTCGACGGTCTGGCCGCTCATGGTCGTGACGATATCGCCCGGACGGGTTGCGGTGCCGCTCGGCATGTTTTCGGCGCAGGCCAGGATGCACACCAGATTGATCGGCAGCTTGAGTTCCAGTACGGCACGCAGGGTACCGAACACGCTGGCCGCGCCGCACATGTCGAACTTCATCTCGTCCATGCCGGCCGAGGGCTTGATGCTGATGCCGCCGGTATCGAAAGTGATGCCCTTGCCCACCAGCACGAACGGCTGGTCGCCTTTCTTGCCACCTTGATAGTTCATGACAATCAGCCGCGGCGGCTGGGCGCTGCCCTGGGCGACGGCCAGGAACGAACCCATGCCCAGTTCGGCGAGTTTCTTCTCGTCGTGAACCTCGACCTTGAGGTTCTTGAACGCCTTGCCCAGCGCCTTGGCCTGTTCACCCAGGTAAACCGGATGGCAGATGTTGGGCGGCAGGTTGCCCAGGTCGCGGGTCAACGACATGCCGGTGGCGATGGCCTGGGCGTGCGCGGCAGCGCGCTCGACGTCGGCCACGTTCAGCTTGGCGGTCAGCAGGGTGATTTTCTTCAAGGCGCGAGGTTCGGCCTTCTGGGACTTGAAACGGTCGAATACGTATTCGCCGTCCGCCAGCGCTTCGACCAGCAAGCGGGTTGTGCCATAGGTGTTGCGGTTCTTCACCGCGATGTCATCCAGGGCGATGGCCGCGTCCACGCCGCCCAGGCCCTTGAGGGTCGCAAGGACACCGGCCACGGCTTTCTTGAGCTGGCGGTCCGACAGTTCGGTTTCCTTGCCGACGCCGATCAGCAACACGCGTTCGGCCTTGAGGTTTGGCAGGTTGTGCAGCAGCAGGCTCTGGCCGACCTTGCCCGCCAGGTCGCCGCGCTGGAGTACCGCGGAAATGGCGCCGCCGCTGAGCGTGTCGAGGCCTTGCGCAGCGCTACCCAGGACACGATCTTCGCCGACAGTGACGACCAGCGTTGCGGTTTTCAAGGTTTCTGGGCTTACGCTTTTAACAACCAATTCCATGTCGGGTCCTCGAATAATCTGTGAGATTCGCAAATTTGAATGACGTACGCGGCAGGGCTGACGCTTTTTGCAGGACGATGCCGGCGGTAAGTCATGCAGTTTGACCCCGCTGCACGACCCCTGACAACCCCGATCAAAGGCTTGTAGGACGTGGATGTGCGAACTATCCAGCTTGCGCCGTGACAGAACTCTTCAATCACAGGATAATGCCGCATATTTTTTGGCGGCCGGCATGCTTGCCGACCGCGAGTCTCCGGTTGCCGCGGCTCACCTTTTTTTCTTGTTTGGCTGCCTGAGCCTGACAACTCTGGAGTGTCTGGTTTGATTGTCTTTCGTTACCTTTCCCGCGAAGTGCTGGTTACCTTGAGCGCGGTGAGCGCCGTGCTGCTGGTGATCATCATGAGTGGGCGCTTCATCAAATACCTGGCCCAGGCCGCTTCCGGCGCGCTGGACCCGGGCGTGCTGTTCATGATCATGGGCTTTCGCCTGCCCGGTTTCCTGCAACTGATCCTGCCGCTGGGCCTGTTCCTCGGGATTCTGCTGGCGTATGGCCGGTTGTACCTGGAAAGCGAGATGACCGTGCTGGCCGCCACAGGCATGAGTCAGCAGCGTCTGCTGGCCGTGACCCTGGCACCGGCTGCGCTGGTGGCGCTGCTGGTGGCCTGGCTGAGCTTCAGCCTCGCGCCCCAGGGTGCTACCCAGTTTTCCCTGCTGCTCAACAAGCAGGACGCCATGACCGAATTCGACACGCTGGTACCGGGTCGCTTCCAGGCGTTGCGTGACGGTACGCGCGTGACCTATACCCAGTCGCTGACCGAAGATCGCGCCGAACTGGGCGGGGTGTTCATCTCCGAGAAGCGCATGTCCACCGACAAGACCAAGGATCGCGGCATCACCGTGCTGCTGGCGGAAACGGGGCGCCAGGAGGTCCGCGCCGACGGCAGTCGCTTCCTGATCCTGGAAAACGGCTACCGCTACGACGGCAATCCGGGTGAAGCCAACTACCGGGTCATCAAGTACGACACCTATGGTGCGATGCTGCCCAAGCCGGACATCAGCGACGAAATCACCGACCGCGAGGCGATCCCGACCAGCGAGTTGTTCAGCACCGACACGCCGCGGGCCAAGGCCGAACTGCAATGGCGCATATCGCTGCCGATCCTGGTGTTCATCGTGACGCTGATGGCCGTTCCGCTGTCACGGGTCAACCCGCGCCAGGGGCGTTACCTCAAGCTGCTGCCGGCCATCCTGCTGTACATGTCCTACCTGACCATTCTGATCGCCGTTCGCGGCGCGCTGGAGAAAGGCAAGCTGCCGCTCGCGCTGGGCATGTGGTGGGTGCACGGGTTGTTCCTGCTGATTGGTTTAGGCCTGCTGTACTGGGAGCCCTTGCGGCTGAAAATGGCGAGTCGCCGCAGCGTTTCGGAGGTGGCTCGTGGTTAAGCTGGATCGGTATATCGGTAAAAGCGTGTTCATGGCGATCCTCGCCGTTCTGGGGATCATCCTGGGCCTGGCCTCGCTGTTCGCGTTCATCGACGAGATGGGCGACGTCAGTGACAGCTACACCTTGTGGGACGCAGGCAGCTTCGTGATGCTGACGGCGCCGCGCCGGGTTTACGAAATGCTGCCGATGGCGGCGTTGATCGGCTGCCTGATCGGCCTGGGTACGCTGGCCAGCAGCAGCGAACTGACCATCATGCGCGCCGCCGGTGTGTCCATCGCCCGCATCGTTTGGGCGGTGATGAAGCCCATGCTGTTTCTGATGGTCGCCGGTGTGCTGGTGGGCGAATACGTTGCGCCTTACGCCGAAAACAAGGCCCAGGCAGCGCGTTCGCTGGCACAGGGCAGTGGTGACGCACAGAGTGCCAAGCACGGCCTGTGGCATCGGCAGGGTGACGAGTTCATCCACATCAACAGCGTACAGCCCAACGGCATCATGTACGGCGTGACGCGCTACCGCTTCGACGGCGAGCGTCACATGCTGTCGGCAAGCTTTGCCCGGCAGGCCACCTTCAACACCGATTCATGGGAACTCAAGGACGTCGCGACGACCTGGTTCCGCGACGGCGCGACCGAAGTCATCAAGACACCGACCGAACGTTGGGAAGTGTCGCTGAGCCCGCAGTTGCTCAGCACCGTGATCATGCCGCCCGAGTCGCTGTCGATCAGCGGCCTGTGGAGCTACGCGCATTATCTGGCCGATCAGGGCCTGAGCAATGGCCGCTACTGGCTGGCGTTCTGGACCAAAGTGCTGCAACCGTTCGTGACGGTTGCGCTGGTGCTGATGGCAATTTCCTTTATCTTCGGCCCGTTGCGTTCGGTGACGCTGGGCCAGCGCGTCTTCACGGGCGTGCTGGTGGGCTTCACCTTCCGCATCATCCAGGACCTGCTTGGCCCGTCGAGTCTGGTCTTCGGCTTCTCGCCGCTGTTCGCCGTGCTGCTGCCGGCGGGCCTCTGCGCCCTGGCGGGCGTGTGGTTGCTGCGTCGGGCCGGATAAAAAGCTCGCTCTGTCACGGAAAAGCCGACTTGTATGTCGGCTTTTTTGTGCGCGAGAACCTGTGGGAGCGGCTTCAGCCGCGAAGAGGCCGGTACCGTCGCAACATCTCTGTGACCATGAACACGCTTTCGCGACCAAGGTCGCTCCTGCAGATCCCGCGCAGTGACAGCAGGTTGTGCGTGAATCTATGGGATCGCACTATGCGTATGTTGTTGATCAGGTCTCCAGGGCAGCTTGTTGGCCGGTGGTGGGCAAGGGCCAAGGCACTCACTTCTGCTTGGGAATCCGCACCAGCTGCGATTCTGAATAACGGTCATGCCAGGTGCGACGTTCCTTGTCGAACAGGCACCAGGCAAACCCCGCTCCCAGACACAACCATGACGCGATGGCGACGATGAAGCGCAGCAGCGCCTGCATCAGGCTGATGGCCGTGCCATCGGCGTTCTGTACGCGAATCCCCCACACCTGCATGCCCAGCGTCTGACCGGCGTGGGTCCAGAACTTGGCGAAGAATGCGAAGGTCACCAGCAGCAGCAGGGTAGACAGCAGCGGGTCGCCGTCCAGCGCCCCCGATTCGGAGAGTTGGCGCAGGCGTGCCTCGCCGATGAAGGCCATCTGCACCAGTTTGTAGATGAAGGCGGTTATCAATTGAATGGCGATGCACAGCAGCGTGTCATAGCCGATGGCAGCCAGGCGCCTGGGAAGGCTGGCAGGGGCAAAGTCGCCCTGCGGTCGCAGCAGGTGGTGAGGCATCGCGTGGCTCTTGGTTGCGTGGAGACATCGCATGGTACGAAATCACGCGCAAAAAAAAGCCTCTGATATCAATATCAGAGGCTTTCCGGTTCGAGCGATCAAGCTTCGCCGATGACTTCGTCAGCCTGCATGCCTTTCTGGCCCTGCACTGCGATGAACGTCACTTTCTGGCCTTCTTTCAGGCTCTTGAAGCCGCTGCCCTGAATAGCGCGGAAATGTACGAACAGATCCGGACCGCTTTCTGGAGTGATAAAACCAAAACCTTTTTCGTCGTTGAACCACTTGACGGTGCCGCTCTGACGTTGAGACATTTTCTTATTTCCTTGACGCTTGAATTAATGACAGCCTCTTTCACCTGAAAGAGTACTGGGGCTGGGTTGCAGGAAGTAAGAAACGTAGAGCGGGATGTAGCAAAGCAAGAGCTACTGCCCAGGTCCCGATTCAGCGACCTATGCAAACACAGTTCAGAAACTCTACGCCAACTCTCGTTACAAAAACAAGCCCCGCTTCGCTCCCTGTTTCAGCGGTGTTCGGCGGGTTGCGACAGGCTATCCCCGTCCCGGTGCACGGCGCCGTTTCCGGCCGGTTTCTGCACTTGCACGGTGCACTTTTTCGCTTGCGAGAGCACACAGTTGCCGGGCGATCCATAGCACCAGACAACTGTGTATTAGAGCGAAAAGTTATCAGCGTTTTTTTGACGCCGTTAATCAGCCACGGAAGTAACGTTGCGCAACGAAAGGCATTTTAGTCACGCGCATCGCAACTTTCTTGCCGCGCACAATCGCCCATACCTCGGTGTCGAGCGCGCTGCTGTCGGCGCTCAGGTAGCCCATGGCCAACGGCGCGCCCAATGTGGGGCCAAAGCCCCCGCTGCATACGGTTCCGATGCGCTGATCCTGAGCATCGACAATTTCCGCCCCTTCGCGCACTGGAGTACGTTCCAGCGGCAGCAGGCCGACGCGTTTCCTGTCCACGCCGCCGCTCTGCTGAGCGAAGATCTGCTCGGCACCCGGGAAACCACCGGCACGTGCGCCGTCGGCGCGACGTACCTTGGAGATGGCCCACAACAGGCTGGCCTGGATCGGCGAGGTCTCGGTGTCCATGTCGTGGCCATAAAGGCACAGGCCGGCTTCCAGGCGCAATGAGTCACGAGCGCCCAGACCGATAGGCGCCACTTCCGGCTCTGCCAGCAGCCGACGCGCCAGGGTTTCGGCGTGTTCGGCGGGCACCGAGATCTCGTAACCGTCTTCGCCGGTGTAGCCGGAGCGGCTGACATAGCAGTCCACACCCAGCAGTTGCACGGCGGCGAACTGCATGAACGTCATGCTTGCCACCTGCGGCGCCAGACGCGCCAGCACGGTCACCGCTTCCGGGCCTTGCAGGGCGAGCAGGGCGCGTTCCTCGAACAGCGGTTCGATCTTGCAGTAGCCCGCCAGATGCTTGCACAAGTGCGCCAGGTCTTGATCCTTGCAGGCGGCATTGACCACCAGCATCAATTGATCGTTGCCCAGGTTGGCGACCATCAAGTCGTCCAGAATGCCGCCGGTTTCATTTGTGAACATGGCGTAGCGCTGCATGCCGACCGGCAGGTCGATGATGTCCACCGGCACCAGGGTTTCCAGCGCTTTGGCGGCGTCAGCGCCGGTCAGGCGGATCTGGCCCATGTGCGAGACGTCGAACAGGCCCGCCTGGCTGCGGGTGTGCAGGTGTTCCTTCATGACGCCGGCAGGGTATTGCACCGGCATGTCGTAACCGGCAAATGGCACCATCTTCGCGCCAAGTTCGCGATGCAGGGCATGCAGGGGCGTGGTGAGCAATGGTTCGGTGATCATGGTTTCAATCCTTTTGAAGAGGCGGATGACGTCCGGCAGGAGCGAGCTTGTCCGCGAAGCGATATGCCTGACTGCACAGGGTTCAAGCTTCGCCAGCAAGCTGGCTCCCACAGGGAGACTTGTCGGATCACGCCTCTTGATAGCTCTCGATGGACGGGCAGGCGCAGACCAGGTTGCGGTCGCCGAACACGTTGTCGACGCGACCGACCGGCGGCCAGTACTTGTTCTCGATCAGAGAATCGACCGGGTACACCGCCTGTTCGCGGCTGTATGGATGGCTCCACTGGCCGACGATTTCCGCCGCGGTGTGCGGCGCGTTCTTCAGCGGGTTGTCATCCTTGTCCAGGGTGCCGTTTTCCACAGCGCGGATTTCTTCGCGGATCTTGATCATGGCGTCGCAGAAGCGGTCCAGCTCCTCGCGGGATTCGCTTTCGGTCGGCTCGATCATCAGCGTGCCGGCCACCGGGAACGACATGGTCGGTGCGTGGAAGCCGAAGTCGATCAGGCGCTTGGCGACGTCATCCACGGTAATGCCGCTGCTGTCCTTGATCGGACGCAGGTCGAGGATGCATTCATGGGCCACCAGACCGTTGCTGCCGGTGTACAGAACCGGGTAGTGGTCTTCCAGGCGCCGGGAAATGTAGTTGGCGTTGAGGATCGCCAGCTGCGAAGCGCGCTTGAGGCCTTCGCCGCCCATCATGCGGATGTACATCCAGGTGATCGGCAGGATGCTCGCGCTGCCGAACGGCGCCGCGCAGACCGCGCCTTCCTTGCGCTCCATGCGGGCATGGCCGGGCATGAACGGGGCGAGGTGCGACTTCACGCCGATCGGACCGACGCCCGGGCCGCCACCGCCATGGGGAATGCAGAACGTCTTGTGCAGGTTCAGGTGCGACACGTCGCCGCCGAACTTGCCCGGCGCGCAGAGGCCGACCATGGCGTTCATGTTCGCGCCGTCGATGTACACCTGACCGCCGTGGTCGTGGACGATGCCGCAGATTTCGCGGATGCCTTCCTCGAACACGCCGTGGGTCGACGGGTAAGTGATCATCAAGGCCGCCAGATGCTCGCGGTGTTCGATGGCCTTGGCGCGCAGGTCTTCGATATCGACGTTGCCGCGGCTGTCGCAGGCGGTCACCACCACGCGCATACCGGCCATATTGGCGGTCGCCGGGTTGGTGCCGTGAGCCGACGACGGAATCAGGCAGATGTCACGATGTTCATCGCCACGGCTCTGGTGGTAGGCGCGAATCGCCAGCAGGCCGGCGTATTCACCTTGGGAACCGGCGTTGGGTTGCAGGGAAATCGCGTCGTAGCCGGTGGCGGCGCAGAGCATGGTTTCCAACTCGTCGGTCAACTGCTGATAACCGGCGCTCTGCTCGGCTGGGGCGAACGGGTGCAGGTTGCCGAACTCGGCCCAGGTGACCGGGATCATTTCGCTGGCGGCGTTGAGCTTCATGGTGCACGAACCCAGCGGGATCATGGTGCGGTCCAGCGCCAGGTCCTTGTCGGCCAGCTTGCGCAGGTAGCGCATCAGCTCGGTTTCGGAATGGTAGCGATTGAACACCGGGTGGCTGAGCACCGCCGTTTGACGCAGTAGCGCTTCGGGCAGACGCGACGCGGTGTTGTCGGCCAGTGCGGCGAAGTCCGGCAGGGCCTGGCCGTCGGTGGCGAAGATTGTCCACAGGGTCTCGACGCCCGCTTGCGAGGTGGTTTCGTCGAACGACAGGCCCAGCACGTCGGCGCTGACTTCCCGCAGGTTGATCTGTTGCGCGCGCGCTTTTTCATGCAAGGCGGCTGTATGGGCGCCGGTATTGAACGTCAGGCTGTCGAAGAAGAACGCTTGTTCGGCCTTGAAGCCCAACCGGCTCATGCCTTCAGCAAAAATGGCGGTCAGGCGATGCACGCGATTGGCGATCTGGGTCAGGCCGCGCGGGCCGTGGTAAACGGCGTACATGCTGGCGATGTTGGCGAGCAGAACCTGTGCGGTGCAGATGTTGCTGGTCGCTTTTTCGCGACGGATATGTTGCTCGCGGGTTTGCATCGCCAGGCGCAGCGCCTGTTTGCCGTGACGGTCCACGGAAACGCCGACCAGACGGCCCGGCATATCGCGCTTGAACGCATCGCGGGTCGAGAAGTAAGCCGCATGCGGGCCGCCGAAGCCCAGCGGCACGCCGAAGCGTTGCGCGGTGCCAATGGCCACGTCGGCGCCGAACTCGCCCGGCGGGGTCAGCAGGGTCAGGGCCAGCAGGTCGGCGGCCACGGCCACCAATGCGTTGGCCTGATGGAAGCGCTCCACCAGTTCGCCGTAGTCGAATACGTCGCCGTTGCTGGCCGGATATTGCAGCAGCGCGCCGAAGAATTCGCCGACGTCGCCCAACTGCGCTTCGTCAGCCACAACCACGGTGATGCCCAGCGGCTCGGCGCGGGTGCGCAGCACGTCAAGCGTCTGCGGGTGGCAATGGCTGGAGGCGAAGAACTTCTGGCTCGCCTTGTTCTTGCTCAGGCGCTTGCAGAAAGTCATGGCCTCGGCGGCAGCGGTGGCTTCATCCAGCAGCGAAGCGTTGGCAATCGGCAGGCCGGTCAGGTCGCTGATCAGGGTCTGGAAGTTGAGCAGCGACTCCAGGCGACCTTGTGAGATTTCCGGCTGATACGGGGTGTAAGCGGTGTACCACGCGGGATTTTCCAGCAGGTTACGCAGGATCGGTGCCGGGGTGTGGGTGTTGTAGTAGCCCTGGCCGATGTAGGTCTTGAACAGCTGGTTCTTGGCGGCGATGGCCTTGATCGACGCCAGGGCATCGGCTTCGCTTTGCCCGGCCGGCAGGTCGAGCACGCTGGTGCCCTTGATGCTGTCGGGGATCACGCTTTCGCTCAGCGCTTCAATGGAATCGAAACCCAGGGTTTCCAGCATCGCCAGTTCGTCAGCGGCGCGCGGGCCGATATGACGGGCGATGAATTCGTTGGCGGTGCTCAGTTCGGTACGGTCAGTCATGGCGCGCTCCTCAGGCTTCGGCGTTGGCTTTGATCAGGCGGTCGTAGGCGTCCTGATCCAGCAAGCCGTGGATGGCATCAGCGTTCGCGGGAATGAAGCGAAAGAACCAGCCTGCGCCGAGGGCGTCTTCGTTGACCAGTTCCGGAGTGGCGTCCAGCGCAGCATTGACTTCGACCACTTCGCCATCCAGCGGCATATTGATGCTGCTGGCAGCTTTCACCGATTCCACTACCGATACTTCGGCGTGTTGAGTGTAGGCCTGCAAATCCGGGAGTTGCACGAATACAACGTCACCGAGGGATTCTTGCGCATAAGGTGTGATCCCCACCGTGACACTGCCATCGGCTTCGGCCCGCAGCCATTCGTGTTCAACGGTGAATCGCAACTCGCTCATAAAGACTCCTCAGGGATTGGGATTTCGCACGGGGCGAACAAATCATTGAGGAACTCGTTGCAAGTTTGCGGCCAGAAACATAAAGCTCTTATTTATCAATGGCTTGAGTAAATAGGTGCAAAGGATGGCGTGTCCTGGCTGTAGCGAAATCGTTACGCCTGGTGGGCATGTTCAAACCGGGGCGCTTGATAAACGTCGTGGTCAAGCTCTCTGTAACGGTTTCAATACATTGCAACGATTTCGCTACAGCCTTCGAGCCCGGTCAGCTGCGGCCGGGGATTCCATACTTTCGCAGGCGGTGGGCGATGGCAGTGTGCGAGGTGTGCAGCCGGGCGGCGAGTTGGCGAGTCGACGGGTGCTGATTGTAGAGTTTTTCCAGCAGGTCTTTCTCGAACGCTTCGACTGCCTGCTCCAGGCTGCCGATTTCACCCTCCTGCTGGCGTGCGACAGCGGTGCCGGCAATGTCCAGGTCGCCGATATCCACCAGGCTGCTTTCGCTGATGGCGGCGGCGCGGAAGATCACGTTCTGTAGCTGGCGAACATTGCCCGGCCAGCGGTTGCCGAGCAATGCGGGGTACGTGTCCGGCGAGAGGCGGCAGATGGGGCGCTGGATCTGGGTGCAGGCCTGTTCCATGAAATAACGGGCCAGCAAGAGGATGTCCTGCCCGCGCTCACGCAGCGGCGGGACTTCGAGGTTGAGCACGTTCAGGCGATAGAACAGGTCTTCCCGGAACGTACCTTCGCTGACCATCTTCTCCAGGTCACGATGGGTGGCGCTGAGAATCCGCACATTGACCTTCACTTCCCGATCGCCGCCCACACGGCGAAAACTGCCGTCGTTGAGAAAGCGCAGCAACTTGGCTTGCAGGTACGGCGACATCTCGCCGATCTCGTCGAGAAACACCGTGCCCTGGTTCGCCAGCTCCATCAGGCCCGGCTTGCCGCCGCGCTGGGCACCGGTGAATGCGCCGGGCGCGTAGCCGAACAGTTCGCTTTCGGCGAGATTTTCCGGCAGCGCCGCGCAGTTGAGCGCCAGAAACGGCTCGCCGTGTCGTGCGCTGCTGGCGTGGCAGGCACGGGCCACCAGCTCCTTGCCTGTGCCTGTTTCGCCCTGGATCAGCAACGGCGCGTCGAGGGTCGCGACCCGTTGGGCACGGGCCTTGAGGGTGCGAATGGCCGCCGAATCGCCCAACAGTGCATCGAAACCTTCGGCATGGTCATGATGCAGCGCCGACAGACGCTCACCGATGCGGCTGGGCAAATACAGGGTGATCAGCGCGCCGGCCTCGGTGATGGGCGTGGCATCCAGCAGCAAGGCTTCACCGTTGAGGGTGATTTCCCGCAGCGGCAGTCGGAAGCCGTGTTCCAGGAGTTCGGTCTGCAGGCTGGGATCGTCGAACAGCTCGCCAATGGGTTCACCGGCCGGTTCCCGGCCGATCAGGCTGATGAACGCCGGGTTGGCGAGCAGTACGTGGCCGGCGCTGTCCAGGGCAAGTACCGGGTCGGTCATGGCGGCGAGCAGGGCGTCCAGTTGCAAGTGGCGGCGCTGGCCCGGCAGGATATCGACCACCGTGATGGCCTCGACACCGCGTACCCGGAACAACGCGTCCTTCAATTCTTCGAGCATTTGATGGCTCAAGGTTGGCGCGTCGATGTACACGTTGGGCGGCACCATCTCCACCGCATCCAGATTCAGATTACGCCCACCCAGAATGGCCAGCACTTCCTGAGTGATGCCGACGCGGTCGATGAAACTGACGTGGATACGCATGGGATGCTACGAATTCCGGGCGGAGAAGGGTGGCCAGTATGCCTTGCGAACGGCCGAGCTGCGAACTGTAGAAGCCAGCTTGCTGGCTCCTGCATCCCGGCTGCATCCTACTCCAAATGCTCCGGCTTCACCGGCTCGCCGGATTTGGCGCCCAACTGGTCGCGGATATCTTCGAACATCCGGTCGTAATCCTTGTGCAGATGCAGCGGCAGGGAGGCGGCGCCGGGCAGGCCGTGCCTGATGCCGATCCGGCTGGCATCGTGGGCGAAGTTGAAAGCCAGGTCGCGGGGCAACTGGAACTGCTCGCTGAACGACTGGCCGTTGATCTCGCCTTCCATGGTGAAGCTCACGCTCTTGCCTTCTTTGGCATCCTCCACCACCTCATAACGCAGATGAAGGTCGTAGGTGATATCCGACTGTTGCAGCGCCGCATGGGTGATGTGCAGATGACCGGGCTCGAACATGGATGTCGCTCCATCGGGAGTGGATGTGCTCGGGTAGACACTGCCGATACGCTGACGGTTCAGCGTGCGGGCTATGCATAGCTTAGCTGGCCGGGCGTCTGTGCGGAGCGATTCAGTTCAACGGATGGCGGGTTCCGGCCGCGACCAGAGCCATAGGTTGCCCAGTCCCATGCCGCCGATCGCCAGGTACAGCCACCAGACATGTTCGAGCAGGCTGAGCATGACCACCGCGCACACCACCATGCTGACGGTCGCGCTGATCTTGGCACTGCGAGCCACCAGCCGGCCGTTGCGCCAGTTGTGCAGCACCGGGCCGAACACCCGATGGTTCTCCAGCCAGGCGTTGAGCCGTGGCGAACTGCGAGTCGCCGCCCAGGCCGCGAGCAGGATGAATTCAGTGGTCGGCAGGCCCGGAATGAAGATGGCGGCAATGCCGATGCCGAGGCTGACGTAGGCAAGAATGCCGTATAGAAAGCGCGAGAGTCTGGTGCCGGGGGGTTTATACGTCATGGTCACTACAGGCAGGTTTACAAAGCCCGGCCAGCTTAGGCGGTCTGTCGACGCACGTCGAGCGAAGCGGTGGGTGTTGGAGATGATAATTTCTCTCATCTTCCCGCGCTCGAGCCTGAAGGGATATCCCCTGTTTCTGCAATGCACGTGTAGAAGCCAGCCCGCGGACCCAGGCACCGGCACCATGCAGCGGGTGTGGCGCCTGTGTCGATGTCTTCGCGAGCACGCTCGCTCCTACAACCGAGCCGCGACCTCGCGACCTGTAGAAGCCAGCTTGCTGGCGATGACGGCTTACTGGGCGTTATGCAGCGCCAGGCAGTTATCCAGCATGCGGTTGGAGAATGCCCATTCGTTGTCATACCAGGCCAGCACCTTGAGCAGCTTGCCGCTGACCTTGGTGTGGTTGGCGTCGAAGATCGACGACAACGGGTTGTGGTTGAAGTCGTGGGACACCAGCGGCAGGGTGTTGTAGCCCAGCACCTTGGAGTGCTGGCTGGCTTCTTTCATCAGCGCATTGACCTCTTCGGCGGTGGTTTCGCGCTTGAGGGTCACGGTCAGGTCAACCAGCGACACGTTGATCACCGGCACTCGAACCGCCATGCCGGTCAGCTTGCCGGCCAGTTCCGGCAGCACCAGGCCCACAGCTTCGGCCGCACCGGTCTTGCTCGGAATCATCGACTGGGTGGCCGAACGCGCGCGGTACGGGTCGGTGTGGTACACATCGATCAGGTTCTGGTCGTTGGTGTAGGCGTGAATGGTGGTCATCAGGCCGCTTTCGATGCCCAGTTCACGGTGCAATACCTGGGCGACGGGTGCCAGGCAGTTGGTGGTGCAGGAGGCGCTGGAAATGATCTGGTGCGACTGGCGCAAGGTGTCGTGGTTCACACCATAGACGATGGTCGCGTCGGCACCCTTGGCCGGGGCCGAGATAATCACCTTGCGTGCGCCGGCCGTCAGGTGCGCGGCGGCCTTGTCACGGCTGGTGAACAGCCCGGTGCATTCGAACACCACGTCGATGTCGAGCGATTTCCACGGCAGTTCGGCAGGGTTGCGAATGGCGCTGACCGCAATACGGTCACCATTGACGGTAAGACTTTCCTTATCGCATTCGACGGTGCCGCCGAACGGGCCGTGTACAGTGTCGAAACGCAGCAGGTGAGCGTTCATTTCGCTGTCGCCCAGATCGTTGATGGCGACGACCTGCAAGTCCTGGCGGTAGCCTTGGGTATACAGTGCGCGCAGGACGTTGCGGCCGATGCGGCCAAAACCATTGATTGCGATTCGTAGAGTCATACAACCGTCCCTCAGAATTTGTTGTTGGAATTACAAGATTATTCTCATAAAAATAGAAAACAACCCTTTTTAGTGGCAATATTTTTGTTTATCTACAAATAGAAGCCTGGAAGGCTCGTTCGGTTGACCCAGATCACGCTTTTGCATCGCAATGGCTGGGACCGTCAACCGACGTCGTCTTAACGGGTGACCACAGACGTTAGCCTGGAGTTCATCACATGCATCCCCGCATTCTTGAGGTAACCGAGCGGCTGATCGCCCGCAGCCGCGATACCCGTCAGCGCTATCTGCAACTGATTCGCGGCGCTGCCAGCGAAGGCCCGGTCCGCGGCAAGCTGCAATGCGCCAACTTTGCCCACGGCGTGGCCGCCTGCGGTCCGGAGGACAAGCAGAACCTGCGGCTGATGAACGCCGCCAACGTCGCCATCGTCTCTTCCTACAACGAAATGCTCTCCGCGCATCAGCCCTACGAACACTATCCCGCCCAGATCAAGCAGGCCCTGCGCGACATTGGTTCGGTCGGTCAGTTTGCCGGCGGCGTGCCGGCCATGTGCGATGGCGTTACCCAGGGCGAGCCGGGCATGGAGCTGGGCATCGCCAGCCGCGAGGTGATCGCGATGTCCACAGCCGTGGCGCTGTCGCACAACATGTTCGACGCGGCCCTGATGCTGGGCATTTGTGACAAGATCGTTCCGGGCCTGATGATGGGCTCGCTGCGGTTCGGCCATTTGCCGACCATCTTCGTACCCGGCGGGCCGATGGTTTCCGGCATTTCCAACAAGGAAAAGGCCGACGTCCGCCAGCGCTACGCCGAAGGCAAGGCAACCCGTGAAGAGCTGCTGGATACGGAAATGAAGTCGTATCACAGCCCGGGCACCTGCACCTTCTACGGCACCGCCAATACCAACCAGCTGCTGATGGAAGTGATGGGCCTGCATTTGCCCGGCGCTTCGTTCGTCAACCCGTACACGCCGCTGCGCGATGCGCTGACTGTGGAAGCTGCGCATCAGGTCACGCGCCTGACCATGCAGAGCGGCAGCTTCATGCCCATCGGCGAAATCGTCGACGAGCGCTCGCTGGTCAATTCCATCGTGGCCCTGCATGCCACCGGCGGCTCGACCAACCACACCCTGCACATGCCGGCCATCGCCCAGGCCGCGGGTATCCAGCTGACCTGGCAGGACATGGCCGACCTGTCGGAAGTGGTGCCGACCCTGACCCACGTCTACCCCAACGGCAAAGCCGACATCAACCATTTCCAGGCCGCCGGCGGCATGGCGTTCCTGATCCGCGAACTGCTGGGCGCCGGCCTGCTGCATGAAAACGTCAACACCGTGGTCGGCCATGGCCTGAGCCGCTACACCCGCGAGCCGTTCCTCGAAAACGGCAAGCTGGTGTGGCGTGACGGCCCGCAGGACAGCCTGGACGAAAACATCCTGCGGCCGATCTCCCGGCCGTTCTCGCCGGAAGGCGGCCTGCGGGTGATGCAAGGCAACCTGGGTCGTGGCGTGATGAAGGTATCGGCCGTGGCCCCGGAGCATCAGATCGTCCAGGCGCCGGCCAAGGTGTTCCACGATCAGCAGGACCTGGCCGATGCCTTCAAGGCCGGCGAGCTGGAATGCGATTTCGTGGCCGTCATGCGCTTTCAGGGGCCGCGCTCCAACGGCATGCCCGAGCTGCACAAGATGACGCCGTTCCTGGGTGTGTTGCAGGACCGAGGCTTCAAGGTCGCGCTGGTCACCGACGGGCGCATGTCCGGTGCTTCGGGGAAAATCCCGGCGGCGATCCATGTCTGCCCCGAGGCGTTCGATGGCGGACCGCTGGCGCTGATTCAGGATGGTGACGTGATTCGCGTCGATGGCGTGAAAGGCACGTTGCAAGTTTTGGTCGAACCGGCAGAATTGGCGGCTAGGGAACCGGCCGTCGGCGACCTCGACAACGGAGTCGGCTGCGGACGGGAATTGTTCGGTTTCATGCGTATGGCCTTCAGCTCTGCAGAGCAGGGCGCCAGCGCATTTACCTCAAGTCTGGAGAAGCTCAAGTGAAGTTGGCCCTGGTCGGTGATATAGGCGGTACCAATGCGCGGTTTGCCATTTGGGAAGATAACCAATTGCACTCGGTGCGGGTGTTTCCGACCATCGACCATCACGGTCCGGAACAGGCGGTTGAGCTTTACCTGCAGGATCTCGGCATCAACCCCGGCGACGTAGGGTTCGCCTGTCTGGCGGTGGCCGGGCCGGTGGATGGCGATCACTTCCAGTTCACCAACAGTCATTGGGAACTGAGCCGGAAAAAATTCTGTGCCGATCTGAAGATCGAGCATCTGTTGCTGATCAACGATTTCACCGCCATGGCGCTGGGCATGACGCGTTTGCGTGACGATGAGTACCTGACCATCTGCCACGGCATCGGCAAGCCCGAGCGCCCGCGAGTGGTGGTCGGCCCCGGCACCGGCCTGGGCGTGGGCACCTTGATCAACGCCGGCGACCATCGCTGGATGGCCTTGCCGGGCGAGGGGGGTCATGTCGACCTGCCCATCGGCAGCGCTCGCGAAGCGCTGCTCTGGGCACGGTTGATGGCCGAGCACGAGCATGTCAGTGCCGAAACCGTCCTCAGCGGCGCGGGGTTGTTGAACCTCTACAACGCCAGTTGCGGCCTGGACCAGGTCGAGCCGATTCACAAATCGCCGGCGGCCGTCACCACGGCGGCGCTGGCCGGGGAAGCCATGGCGGCCGCGGTTCTGGACCAGTTCTGCGTATTCCTGGGACGGGTGGTCGGCAATAATGTCCTGACTCTGGGCGGACTGGGCGGCGTGTATATTGTCGGCGGCGTGGTGCCGCGCTTCACCGATTTTTTCATCGCCAGCGGCTTCAAGCGCGCACTCGCGGAAAAGGGCGTGATGAGCGACTATTTCCAGGGGCTGCCGGTGTGGCTGGTCACGGCCGAGTACCCCGGCCTGACCGGTGCGGGCGTGGCTCTGCAGCAGGCGTTTGGCGCCGATCTCTAAACGTCTGCGCCAGCGGTAAGCATCAAGGGTTGTTCAAAAAACAATAACGATTTCGTCACAAGGACGATCACTTTGAGTTCAGTCAGTAAATCGATTTTGCTGGTCGACGACGACCAGGAGATTCGCGAGTTGCTGGACACCTACCTGAGCCGTGCCGGCTTTCAGGTACGGACCGTCGGCGATGGTGCCGGATTTCGTCAGGCATTCAACGAGGCCCCCAGCGACCTGCTGATCCTCGATGTCATGCTGCCCGACGAGGACGGCTTCAGCCTGTGCCGCTGGGTGCGCCAGCATCCACGTCAACCACATGTTCCGATCATCATGCTGACGGCCAGCTCCGATGAGGCCGACCGGGTGATCGGCCTGGAACTGGGTGCCGACGATTACCTGGGCAAACCCTTCAGCCCGCGCGAACTGCAGGCCCGGATCAAGGCCTTGCTGCGGCGTGCGCAATTCGGCCAGGAACGTTCAGGTGGCGATGTGCTGGTGTTCGATGAGTGGCGCCTGGACATGGTCAGCCATCGGCTGTTCCACAACGACGGCGAGGAAGTGATTCTCTCCGGTGCTGATTTTGCGCTGCTCAAGCTGTTTCTCGACAACCCCCAGCAGATCCTCGACCGCGATACCATCGGCAACGCCACCCGCGGCCGCGAGCTGATGCCGCTGGAGCGCATCGTCGACATGGCGGTCAGTCGCCTGCGGCAACGGCTGCGGGACACCGGCAAGTCGCCGCGGCTGATCCGCACGGTACGTGGCAGCGGTTATCTGCTGGCGGCCAACGTCAACTCCCATGCGGGCGGCGGTTATTAACGCGTCGCCTGTCGTGAAGCGTCGCCTGCCGCTGCCCCGCTCGCTGCTGGGGCGCATGTTGCTGCTGACCTTGCTGGCGGTGCTGTTGGCGCAGACCTTGTCCAGCGTGATCTGGTTGTCGCAGCTGCGTGCCACGCAGATGGAAGGCCTGGTGACCAGCGCCCGCAGCCTGGCGTACTCCATGGCCGCCAGCGTCAGTTACTTCCGCTCGTTGCCGGTGGCCTATCGCCCGCTGGTACTGGATCAGCTGCGCAGCATGGGCGGTACGCGGTTCGTGGTGTCACTCAACAATCACCCGCTGGACATGCAGCTGTTGCAGCCCACGCCACGCAAGCAGGCGGTGCTGGATGTCGTGGGCGAGGTGTTGCGCCAGCATCTGGGCAAGGAGCCGAATATCGCCGTATGGTTCGTCAGGCCCGATGATCTGCGTATTTTCAACAGCGGCCTGAAGCTGGACGAACTGCCGCGCTCCTGGGCGCACTACGCGCTGACCCTGGAACCGGTCAATCCGCCGGTGCTGGTCACGCAGATCGAGCTGGCGCCCGGCGAGTGGTTCTATATCGCGTCGCTGCTGCCCGAACCCTACACCTCGCTGGAAGAACAGGAGCTGCCGGTCCAGCAGGTCTGGTTCATTTTCCTGACCAGCGCATTTTTGCTGCTGTTCATCGGTTTGCTGGTGCATTGGCAGAGTCGCCCGCTCAAGCGCCTGGCGCGGGCGGCGCGGGACATGTCGCTCGGCGCGGAGGTCGAACCGGTGGTGGAGGGCGGCGGCAGCGAGGTGGTGGAAGTCAGCCGCGCGTTCAATGCCATGCGCACCCGCATCAGCCGTTACCTGACTGAGCGCGGCCAGCTGTTCAGCGCCATTTCCCACGATCTGCGCACGCCGATCACGCGTCTGCGGCTGCGGGTCGAGCTGCTGGAAGACGAACAGTTGCAGACCCGCTTCGGCCGTGACCTCGACGAACTGGAGCTGTTGGTCAAGGGCGCGCTGCAGTGCGTCAAGGATACGGACATCCACGAAAACATCGAGCCGGTGGACCTCAACGCGTTAATCGAGTGTCTGGTGGAGCCCTACCTGCGACCCGACGGGCAAGGGCGCGTCACTCAACATGGCGCCGCGCTGGCCCCTTACCCCGGCAAGCCACTGGCGCTCAAACGCTGCATCGGCAACCTCATCGACAACGCCCTCAAGTACGGCCATCGCGCTCATTTGAAGGTCGAAGACAATCCGCTGGCATTCGTCCTGCACGTGGACGACGAAGGCCCGGGCGTGCCCGAGCAAAGGCTGGAACATGTGTTCGAGCCGCACTTCCGCCTGGCGGGCAATCAGCAACAGGGTTACGGCCTGGGCCTGGGCATCGCCCGCAACATTGCCCACAGCCATGGCGGCGAAGTCAGCCTGCAGAACTTGCGCGACGGCGGACTGCGAGTGACGTTGTATCTGCCCAGGTCGGTGGAATGAGTGCTTGGTATGTCCAATGTCACAGTCTGGTGACATTCACGCATCCCTTCGTTACCGTCACCCGACATGGCTTGGTTAGACTCCCCGCAAGCGCAAGCATCAGACTTGCTCAGGCATAACAACAATAAAGGTCCTTTCGATGAATTCATTTTCGCGTCTCGCCGTCGTCATTTCCCTCGCCTCGTTGTTCCCGCTGAGCGCCTCCGCCGCTGAATCCAAGGGCACCGTCGAAGTCGTGCACTGGTGGACTTCGGGTGGTGAAAAGGCGGCAGTCGATGTTCTCAAGGCACAGGTCGAGAAAGACGGCTTCACCTGGAAAGACGGCGCCGTTGCCGGCGGTGGCGGCTCGACAGCCATGACCGTGCTCAAGAGCCGCGCCGTGGCCGGCAACCCGCCGGGCGTCGCCCAGATCAAAGGCCCCGACATTCAGGAATGGGCCTCCACCGGCCTGCTGGACACCGACGCGCTCAAGGACGTCGCCAAGCAGGAGAAGTGGGATTCGCTGCTGGACAAGAAAGTCTCCGATACCGTGAAGTACGACGGTGAATACGTGGCCGTGCCGGTCAACATTCACCGCGTCAACTGGCTGTGGATCAGCCCGGCCGCCTTCAAGAAAGCCGGTATCGAAAAGCCGCCTGCCACCCTTGAAGAATTCTACGCAGCCGGCGACAAGCTCAGGGCCGCAGGCCTGATCCCGCTGGCTCACGGCGGCCAGCCATGGCAGGACAGCACGGTATTCGAAGCCGTGGTGCTCTCGGTCATGGGCGCCGACGGTTACAAGAAAGCACTGGTGGACCTGGACAGCGACGCCCTGACTGGCCCTGAAATGGTCAAGTCGCTCACCGAGCTGAAAAAGGTCGCTACCTACATGGACCCCAACCGCGCGGGCCGTGACTGGAACATCGCCGCCGCCGACGTCATCAATGGCAAGGCCGGCATGCAGATCATGGGCGACTGGGCCAAGAGCGAGTGGACCGCTGCCAAGAAAGTCGCCGGTACCGACTACCAATGCGTAGCGTTCCCGGGCACCGACAAGGCGTTCACCTACAACATCGACTCCATGGCCGTGTTCAAACAGAAGAACGAAGGCACGACGGCTGCGCAGCAGGATCTGGCCAAGGTCGCGCTGGGCGAAGAGTTCCAGAAGGTCTTCAGCATCAACAAGGGCTCGATCCCGGTGCGAAACGACATGCTGGCCGACATGGGCAAGTACGGTTTCGACTCCTGCGCGCAAACCGCCGCCAAGGATTTCCTGGCCGATTCGAAGAACGGTGGTCTGCAACCGAGCATGGCTCACAATATGGCGACTACCCTTGCCGTACAGGGCGCTTTCTTTGACGTGGTGACCAACTACATCAACGACCCGGCTGCGGACCCCGCTGCGGCTGCCAAGAAACTGGCCGCTGCCATCAAGGCGGCCCGATAGCCCGCATTACCTGACCTCCAGCCGCAGTTCGTGCTGATGAAACCGTTTCCCGGTTTCACGCACGACTGTGGCCCGGATTCGATTTACTGGAGTGGATATTCCGATGAGCTCTGTCGCTGTGTTCAGCAAAGCCTCACCACTGGATGCGCTGCAACGCTGGCTGCCCAAGTTGGTATTGGCGCCCAGCATGTTCATCGTGTTGGTGGGATTCTACGGCTACATCCTGTGGACCTTCGTTCTGTCCTTCACCAATTCGACTTTCCTGCCCAGCTACAAGTGGGTCGGCGCAGCGCAGTACGCGCGGCTCATGGAGAACGATCGTTGGTGGGTGGCGAGCAAGAACCTGGCGGTTTTCGGCGGCATGTTCATCGCCATCAGCCTGGTGGTCGGCGTCATTCTCGCGGTGCTGCTGGATCAGCGCATCCGCCGCGAAGGCGCGATCCGCACCATTTATCTGTACCCGATGGCGCTGTCGATGATCGTCACCGGCACGGCCTGGAAGTGGCTGCTCAATCCAGGCCTGGGCCTGGACAAGATGCTGCGTGACTGGGGCTGGGAAGGCTTTCGCCTGGACTGGCTGGTCGATCCGGACCGCGTCGTGTACTGCCTGGTGATCGCCGCTGTCTGGCAATCCTCGGGCTTCGTGATGGCCTTGTTTCTCGCCGGTTTGCGCGGCGTCGATCAGTCGATCATCCGTGCCGCACAAATGGACGGTGCCAGCCTGCCGCGCATCTACTGGCGCGTGGTGCTGCCCAGCCTGCGTCCGGTGTTTTTCAGCGCGGTCATGATCCTGGCGCACATCGCCATCAAGAGTTTCGACCTGGTCGCGGCGATGACCGCCGGTGGCCCCGGCTATTCCTCGGACCTCCCCGCCATGTTCATGTACTCCTTCACCTTCAGCCGCGGCCAGATGGGCATGGGCTCGGCCAGTGCGATTCTGATGCTCGGCGCGATCCTGGCAATTCTGGTGCCGTACCTGTATTCCGAGCTGAGGACCAAACGCCATGACTAGTCATGTTGGAAAACCCGGCATCAGCTTCAGCCGGATCCTGATTCACGCGGTGCTGCTGCTGGCGTGCCTGGTCTACCTGGTGCCGCTGGTGGTCATGCTGCTGACCAGCTTCAAGACCCCCGAAGACATCGGCGTCGGCAACCTGCTGAGCTGGCCGAGCGTGGTGACCGTGATCGGCTGGGTGAAAGCCTGGGACATCGTCGACGGTTACTTCTGGAACTCGATCAAGATCACGGTTCCGGCTGTGATCATCTCCACCGCCATTGGGGCGTTGAACGGCTACGTACTGTCGATGTGGCGCTTCCGTGGCTCGCAACTGTTCTTCGGCCTGCTGCTGTTCGGCTGCTTCCTGCCGTTCCAGACCGTGTTGCTGCCGGCATCCTTCACCCTCGGCAAGATGGGCCTGGCGAGTACCACCACCGGGCTGGTGTTCGTTCACGTCGTGTACGGCCTGGCGTTCACCACGCTGTTTTTCCGCAACTACTACGTGAGCGTCCCGGATGCACTGGTGCGCGCGGCACGCCTGGACGGCGCCGGGTTTTTCACCATCTTCTGGCGCATCATCCTGCCCATGTCGACGCCGATCGTCATGGTCTGCCTGATCTGGCAGTTCACCCAGATCTGGAACGATTTCCTGTTCGGTGTGGTGTTCTCCAGCGGCGAATCCCAGCCGGTCACCGTGGCCCTCAACAACCTGGTCAACACCAGCACCGGGGCCAAGGAGTACAACGTTGATATGGCGGCGGCGATGATCGCCGGGCTGCCGACACTGCTGGTCTACGTACTGGCCGGCAAGTATTTCCTGCGCGGGCTCACGGCCGGCGCGGTCAAGGGGTAATCATGGCAACTCTCGAACTGCGTAACGTAAACAAGACCTACGGCGCCAACCTGCCCGACACCCTCAAGAACATCGAGCTGTCGATCAAGGACGGCGAGTTCCTGATTCTGGTCGGGCCGTCGGGCTGCGGCAAATCCACCTTGATGAACTGCATCGCCGGGCTGGAAACCATCAGCGGCGGCGCGATCCTGATCGACGGCGACGATGTCAGTGGCACCAGCCCCAAGGATCGCGACATCGCCATGGTGTTCCAGTCCTACGCGCTGTATCCGACCATGAGCGTGCGGGAAAACATCGCCTTCGGCCTGAAGATTCGCAAAATGGCCCCGGCTGCCATCGAAGAGGAAGTGGCGCGGGTCGCCAAACTGTTGCAGATCGAACATCTGCTCAACCGCAAGCCGGGCCAGCTGTCCGGCGGCCAGCAGCAGCGGGTGGCCATGGGTCGTGCGTTGGCGCGACGCCCCAAGATTTACCTGTTCGACGAACCGCTGTCCAACCTCGACGCCAAGCTGCGGGTTGAGATGCGCACTGAAATGAAGCTGATGCACCAGCGTCTCAAGACCACCACCGTCTACGTGACCCACGACCAGATCGAGGCCATGACCCTGGGCGACAAAGTGGCGGTCATGAAGGACGGCATCGTTCAGCAGTTCGGCACCCCGAAACAGATCTACAACGATCCGGCCAACCTGTTCGTCGCCAGCTTCATCGGTTCGCCGCCGATGAACTTCATACCTCTGCGCCTGCAACGCAAGGACGGCCAGCTGGTGGCCTTGCTCGACAGCGGCCAGGCGCGTTGCGAGCTGCCGGTGGGCGTGACCGACGCGGGCCTTGAGGATCGGGAAATCATCCTTGGCATTCGCCCCGAGCAGATCATGCTGGCCGCCAGCGACACCAGCGGCCTGCCGACCATCCGCGCCGAAGTGCAGGTCACCGAGCCCACCGGACCGGACACGCTGGTGTTCGTCCATCTCAACCAGAGCAAGGTCTGCTGCCGCCTCGCACCGGATGTCGCGCCGCTGGTGGGCGAGAGCCTGACCCTGCAGTTCGACCCGACCAAGGTCCTGATCTTCGACGCGCAGAGCGGTGAGCGCCTGGGCGTGCTGGGAAAGCAGCCAGTGGCTGACCGGGTCGGCAATGTGACCCAGATCGGCCGCAAATGAATCGTTGATTCCTTGACGAGCACAGTCGGTCGACGGCCTCTGCGACGAAGGCGGTCACCGGCGAACACGAAGCAGTGATGCAAGCAGGACGTACACCTAAAGCTAATAACAATAAAACGAGGATTTATGGGATGAAGAAGAACAAGGCTAAATCGCTTTCCCGGTTCGAGTTGGTGCGCAAGCTGTCGGTAGTGGGTGCAATGAGTCTGGCCGGTGGCAGCGTTTACGCGGCCGACGCATTCGATGCCAACTCGCCCTGGATGACGGGCGATTGGGGCGGCACGCGGACCGAGTTGCTGGAAAAGGGTTATGACTTCTCGCTCGAATACGTGTCTGAAATGGCGAGTAACCTGGACGGCGGCTACAACGACGACACCACCGGCCGCTACAGCGACCAGTTCGCGCTCGGCGTGAAGATCGATCTGCAGAAAGTCTTCGGCTGGCAGGATGCCGAGTTCAAGCTCGCGATCACCGAACGTAGCGGTCGCAACATTTCCAACGACCGCATCGGCGACCCGCGCGCCGGCACCCTCAGTTCCTCGCAGGAAGTCTGGGGTCGTGGTCAGACCTGGCGTCTGACGCAGTTGTGGGTCAAGCAGAAATATTTCGACGGCGCGCTGGACGTCAAGGCCGGTCGTTTCGGTCCGGGCGAAGACTTCAACAGCTTCCCTTGCGACTTCCAGAACCTGTCGTTCTGCGGCTCGCAGGTCGGTAACTACGTCAACACCTGGTACAACTGGCCAATCAGCCAATGGGCGTTGCGCATCAAGTACAACATCACGCCTGAAGTCTACGCTCAGGTCGGTGTGTACGAGCAGAACCCGTCCAACCTGGAAACCGGTAACGGCTTCAAACTCAGCGGCAGCGGCACCGAAGGCATGATCCTGCCGGTAGAGCTGGTGTGGACGCCCACTT
Source organism: Pseudomonas sp. v388 (assembly GCF_003935425.1). Taxonomy (GTDB): domain Bacteria; phylum Pseudomonadota; class Gammaproteobacteria; order Pseudomonadales; family Pseudomonadaceae; genus Aquipseudomonas. The sequence goes on along the minus strand of NZ_RHQN01000003.1, from coordinate 461,422 downwards.
TCAATTCGCTGCCAGGCGAATACCGGGTCGGTTTCTACAAGAGCACGCCGAACGCCGACGACGTGTATGAAGACGTCAATGGCCAGCCACAACCGGTTACCGGCGCGGCGTTCAAGTCCCACAGCAGCAAGCACGGCTGGTGGGTGGTCGTTCAACAGCAACTGACCTCCCACGGCGGCGATGCGTCCCGAGGCCTGAGTATCTTTGCCAACGCCACCATGCATGACAAGGACACCAACTTCGTCGACAACTACCAGCAGATCGGCCTGACCTACAAAGGCCCGTTCAACTCGCGTCCCAAGGATGACATCGGTATCGGTATCGCCCGTATCCACGTCAACGACGACGTGCAGGACCGGGTGCGTCTGGCTAACCAGATCAGCGGCATCAACGACTATGACAACCCGGGCTACCTGCCGGTGCAGGACACTGAATACAACTCCGAGATCTACTACGGCTTCCACGTCACTGACTGGCTGACCGTGCGTCCGAACCTGCAATACATCAAGCACCCAGGTGGTGTGGATCAGGTGGATGACGCCTTTGTGGCCGGTCTGAAGATTCAGTCCAAGTTCTAAGCGATCAAACGCTGCAAGCGATCGGGGATCGTGTGTGCTTTGCGGGCAGCCTGGCTGCCCGTCTTTTTTTATGGCGGTGGATTTTTTTATTTCAGAGGTCGTTGGCGATGGGCATCAAGGATGAGCAGCCGTTCGAACATCCCTTGCAACGTTTCTTCAGTTCCCGCCGTGCCCGACCGGTCTTTGAGTGGGAGCGCTACCAGCATCGTGAAGTGCTGGTGATCGACCATCCACAGTGTCATGCGGTGTTCAGCCGACAGGGTGCCCAGTTGCTGCACTTCCAGCCGCGCGGGCAAAAGCCCTGGCTGTGGTGCGCGGCGCAGTGGCCGCAGGTCGGCGCGATTCGCGGCGGCGTGCCGGTGTGCTGGCCGTGGTACGGGCGGCATCCGGGTGAAAGCGGCTGGCCGGCTCATGGTTGGGGGCGTTTGCTGGACTGGAAACTGGTGGACAGCGGGGAAAGCGAGGCGGGCGTCATCCTGCACTGGCGATTGCAGCTGTGGGACTGGCAGGTGGACCTGCACGCTGAACTGGGCCAGGGCATGGACCTGCGGCTGAGCACTCGCCACGAAGACAGCGAGCCTTGCCATTTCAGCCACGCCCTGCATGCCTATTGGCGGATCAGCGATGTGGAAGACGTGGCGGTACAAGGCCTGGAAGGTGCGCAGGGTTACGACGAACTGCGTCGCCAGTCCTGCCAGCAGGAAGGCGAGCTACGGCCGGCGGGAGGCTGTCAGCGGACGTTCGAGCATGAAGGAGCGGTGCAGCTGGAAGACCAGGCTTGGCAGCGTCGTTTCACCATCGACACCGGCGACAGCCCCAACACCGTGATCTGGCACCCCGGAAGCCGCCCGTTGCTGGGCGTGGCCGGCAACGAAACCACCGGCTTCGTCCGCGTCGAAGCCGCAGCCGGAGACAGCTTCAGCCTCGAGCCAGGCCAGCAGACCGGGATCAGGCTACAGGCCCGGCTGGCAGGCTGAGAACGTTCGTAAATGCCGAGTGCGCCGCTGTCTCTGCAGGAGCGACCTTGGTCGCGATCTGCCGCGCAGCGGCAGCAAAAAGGGTACGTCCGCAGCAGATCCATTGCCTGGAATACCGTCTTCGCCAGCAAGCTGTCTCCTACAGAACGCGGTACGCCGCGACCGTTGTAGGAGCGACCTTGGTCGCGATCTGGCGCGCAGCGGCAGGAAAATGGGTACATACGCAGCTGATCCATTGCCCGAACCACCGCCTTCGCCAGCAAGCTGTCTCCTACAGGATCACGTACGCCGCGACCGTTGTAGGAGCGACCTTGGTCGCGATCTGGCGCGCAGCGGCAGCGAACAACGGTACATCCGCAGCTGATCCACCGCCTGAAACACCGTCTTCGCCAGCAAGCTGTCTCCTACAGGATCACGTACGCCGCGACCGTTGTGGGAGCGACCTTGGTCGCGATCTGGCGCGCAGCGGCAGCCAAAATGGGTACATCCACAGCTGACCCACCGCCTGAAACGTCGTCTTCGCCAGCAAGCTGTCTCCTACAGAACGCGGTACGCCGCGACCGTTGCAGGAGCGACCTTGGTCGCGATCTGGCGCGCAGCGGCAGGAAAATGGGTACATACGCAGTTGATCCATTGCCTGGAACACCGTCTTCGCCAGCGAGCTGTCTCCTACAGGATCACGTAAGCCGCGACCATTGTAGGAGCGACCTTGGTCGCGATCTGACGCGCAGGGCGTTGGGGCTGTTACCCCTGATCTTCCACCGGATAACGGCTGTCGTTGAGGCTTTCCTTGATTTTGCGCAGGTGCGGCTGGAAGTCGACGCCGCGGCGCAGGGTCATGCCGGTGGCGAGGACGTCCAGCACCGTGAGCTGGATGATCCGGGAGGTCATCGGCATGTAGATGTCGGTGTCTTCCGGCAGAGGAATGTTGAGACTCACCGTGCTGGCCTGGGCCAACGGCGAGCCGGCGGCGGTCAAGCCCAGTACCGAAGCGCCGTTGGCCCGGGCGATACGGGCCACTTCCACCAGCTCGCGGGTACGACCGGTGTAGGAAATGATCACGAACAGTTCACCGGTATGCGCGACGGACGCAATCATGCGCTGCATCAGCACATCGGCATGGGCCGTGACGGCCAGGTTGAAGCGGAAGAACTTGTGCTGTGCGTCCAGCGCCACCGGCGCCGAAGCGCCGAGGCCGAAGAAGTGGATCTGCCGTGCCTGGATCAGCATGTCCACCGACTTGCTGATCAGCGCCGGGTCCAGTTGCTGGCAGGCGCTGTCCAGCGACGCAATGGCGCTGCCGAAGATCTTCTGGGTATACGCCTCGGGATTATCGTCGGCTTCCACCGCGCGGCTCACGTAGGCCGCGCCGCTGGCCAGGCTCTGCGCCAGTTGCAGCTTGAGTTCCGGATAGCCGCTGACGTTGAACGAGCGGCAGAAACGGTTGACCGTAGGCTCGCTGACTTTCGCGGCCTGGGCGAGGGCTGCAATGCTCAGCCGCGTCGCCATCTGAGGGTTGAGCAGGATCACCTCGGCGACTTTGCGCTCGGCCTTGTTCAGCTCATCGAGTCGGCCCTGGATCTGCTCCAGGAGGTTACGTACGCGGTCCATTCAAAGTCCTTGTCGGGCAGATTCACCAACGGTTTGGGCGCAAGCTTTTATTAGCTCTTTAGCCTGTAGCAAAGGTGGCCTATCGTACTGAGGGCCTGTGTTGATCACCACTGGAATATGCTTTTCACGGCAATGTTGTGGTTATTACTACATATGGCCTTGAGTAACGCCTTTAAAAAAGGTATTTGTAGCTTAACTTGATAAAAGAACCAACATTATGCCTCTGATTACGGTTGAGCCTTGCACATTTGCCCTGTTCGGCGCCCTCGGCGATCTGGCAGTGCGCAAGCTGTTCCCGGCTCTTTATCAGCTAGATCGCGCCGGATTGCTCCACGAAGACACGAAAATTCTTGCCCTGGCCCGCGAGGCGGGCGACGAACAGTCGCATCTGGCGTACATCGAACAGTCCATGCGCCGCTTCATTCCCGAGGCCGAGCTGGAAGCCGACAACGTTGCAGGCTTCCAGGCTCGCCTGAGCTACGTGCACGTGGATTTCCTCAAGGCCGAGGACTACGTGGCGCTGGCCGAGCGGGTGGGTGATGCGCAAACGCTGATCGCCTACTTCGCCACGCCGGCTTCAGTCTATGGCGCAATCTGCGAGAACCTGGCATCGGTCAACCTGGCCGATCGCACCCGCGCGGTGCTGGAAAAGCCCATCGGCCACGACCTGGCCTCGTCGCAGCGGGTCAACGATGCCGTGGCGCAGTTCTTCCCGGAAAACCGCGTCTACCGGATCGACCACTACCTGGGCAAGGACACGGTGCAGAACCTCATCGCCCTGCGCTTTGCCAACAGCCTGTTCGAAACCCAGTGGAACCAGAATCACATTTCCCACGTGGAAATCACCGTGGCCGAGAAGGTCGGCATCGAAGGCCGTTGGGGCTACTTCGACCAGGCCGGCCAGCTGCGGGACATGATCCAGAACCACTTGCTGCAACTGCTCTGTCTGATCGCCATGGACCCGCCCAGCGACCTGTCCGCCGACAGTATCCGGGACGAGAAGGTCAAGGTGCTCAAGGCTCTGGCGCCGTTCACGCCGGAAAAACTCGCCACCCAAGTGGTGCGCGGCCAGTACACCGCCGGCTACAGCGAAGGCAAGGCGGTGCCGGGTTATCTGGAAGAAGAGAATTCCAACACCCAGAGCGACACCGAAACCTTCGTGGCGCTGCGCGCCGACATCCGCAACTGGCGCTGGTCGGGCACGCCGTTCTACCTGCGCACCGGCAAGCGCATGCCGCAGAAGCTGTCGCAGATCGTGATCCACTTCAAAGAGCCGCCGCACTACATTTTCGCCCCTGAACAGCGCCTGCAAATCAGCAACCGCCTGATCATCCGCCTGCAACCCGACGAGGGGATTTCCCTGCAGGTGATGACCAAGGATCAGGGCCTGGACAAAGGCATGCAGCTGCGCAGCGGCCCGTTGCAACTGAATTTTTCCGACACCTACCGCAGCGCTCGGGTTCCCGACGCCTACGAGCGGTTGTTGCTGGAAGTCATGCGTGGCAATCAGAACCTGTTTGTCCGTAAAGATGAAATCGAGTACGCGTGGCAATGGTGCGATCAACTGATCGCCGGCTGGAAGAAGGCGGGCGATGCGCCCAAGCCTTACGCAGCCGGGTCCTGGGGGCCGATGAGCTCCATTGCCCTGATTACTCGCGATGGGAGATCCTGGTATGGCGATATGTGATCTTGAGCTGCCCGCAGGGCTGGCAGCTCATACGTTCGATAATCCGCAGCAACTGGCCGAGGCGCTGGCTGCCAACGTGGCCACGCGTCTGAAGTCGGCCATCGAGGCCAACGGCACCGCCACCCTGGTGGTGTCCGGCGGCCGCAGCCCGGTGGCGTTTTTCGAAGGTCTGGCCAGGCAGCCGCTGGACTGGTCCCGCGTGGTGATCAGCCTGGCGGACGAGCGCTGGGTGCCCATCGAACATGCCGACAGCAATGCCGGCCTGTTGCGGCGCCATCTGTTGCAGGGGCCAGCCGCCGAAGCCCGTTTTGTAGGGCTGTACAACGTCGCGCCGAGCCTGGAAGAAGCCGCACAAGTGGCTGATCGGGTGCTGGCCGAGCTGCCGCCTATCGATGTGCTGATTCTGGGCATGGGCGACGACGGTCACACTGCCTCGCTGTTTCCCGACAGCCCGAACCTGAGCGAAGCGCTGGACCTGAACAGCGAACGCCGTTGCCTGCCGATGCTGGCGCCAAGCGTGCCGCATCAGCGCCTGACCATGACGCGCCAGCTGCTGGCATCGGCGCGCTTTCCGATCCTGTCGGTTTCCGGCCAGGCCAAACTCGATACCTTGCGCGCCGCGCTGGGCGGCGATGACATCGCCCAAATGCCGGTCCGTGCCTTTCTTGATTCGACCCTAGAGATCTACTGGTGCCCATAAGCAAAGGAACCGCCGCCATGACCCAACATGAAAATAATCAGCCGCAGAGCAGCATGGCGAACAAGATTGCCCAGATCGACGAGCTCTGCGCCAAGGCCAGGATCCTGCCGGTCATCACCATCCTGCGTGATGAGGACGTGCTGCCGCTGGCCGATGCACTGGCAGCCGGCGGCCTGACCGCGCTGGAAGTCACCTTGCGCTCCGAATTCGGCCTGAGCGCCATCCGCATCCTGCGCGAGCAGCGCCCGGAGCTGTGTGTCGGTGCCGGTACCATCCTGGACCGCAAGATGCTGGCCGATGCGCAAGCGGCCGGTGCGCAGTTCATCGTCACGCCCGGCAGCACCCATGACCTGCTGGAAGCGGCGCTTGCCAGTCCGCTGCCGTTGTTGCCAGGGATCAGCAGCGCCTCGGAGATCATGATCGGTTACGGCATGGGTTACCGCCGCTTCAAGCTGTTCCCGGCCGAGATCAGCGGCGGCGTGGCGGCGCTCAAGGCATTGGGCGGGCCGTTCAATGAAGTGAAGTTCTGTCCTACCGGCGGCGTCAACGAACAGAACCTGCGCAGCTACATGGCACTGCCCAACGTCATGTGCGTGGGCGGCACCTGGATGATCGACAACGCCTGGGTCAAGAACGGCGATTGGGGTCGTATCCAGGAAGCCACGGCACAAGCCATGGCGTTGTTCGACTGAACATCAGTCGGGTGAAAGCGTTTTCCTGAACAAGCAGCCTGCGGCGCCCGCCGCAGGTGTTTCAAAGAAGTTGTTGTTGGTTGTTTGTCCTTTACGGTGCTCCCTGGTCCGGAGCATCGTGTTTTTTCTTCTCGGGCCGTTCTCCCGCTTCAGCGATCCTTGTATGCCTGACGCGGCCGTGTGCGCAGCGGGTCGAGCAGTGCGCTCAAGCCGTTGTGATCAATCTCCTGCATCAGCGCCAGCAACCCGCCCAGTTCGCCTTGCGGAAAACCCTCGCGTGCAAACCAGTTCAGGTAATGGCCGGGCAGGTCTGCGATCAGGCGTCCTTTGTACTTGCCGAACGGCATTTCGCGGGTAACCAGCAGCTTCAGTTTTTCGGGATTCATGGTTGATACGCAGCGGTGGATTCAGACGCAGCGACCATACATGCATTCTGCATGAGGGCAAAACGACAGTTCATGCAGAACGAACGATGAAGAGATGTGAAAACATCGTTAAGTTATTGATATAAAAGGAAAAGATAAATCGGAAAAAGCTGGCACAGTCACTGCAATTACCTAGACAGGCAACAACTTTTCTTAAACTGCCCTGAGAGGATATTCACGATGACTGATATCAATAAAGAATCGATCGACCTGTTGAACGACCTGATCGAAACCAGCAAGGACGGTCAGAAAGGTTTTGAAACCAGCGCTGAAGACCTCAAGAACCCACAACTGAAGTCGTTCTTCCTGTCTCGTGCTCAAGATTGCGCCAAGGCAGTCTCCGAACTGCAGGCGGAAGTTCGCACTCTGGGCGGCGATCCGGAAACCTCTTCCAGCGTCTCCGGCTCTCTGCACCGCGCTTGGGTTGACCTTAAATCCCTGGTCACCGGCAAGAGCGATGAAGCGATCCTCAACGAAGTTGAGCGTGGCGAAGACGTGGCGCTGAAGGCTTACAAGGAAGCCCTGCAAAAGGCGACCGAGAAAGCGCTGCCGGCCAACGTTATCGGCCTGATCCAGAAGCAGCTGGAAGGTACTCAGCGTAACCATGACCAAGTCAAGGCGCTGCGTGACCAGGTACGGCGTCAGTCGTAATCGACCGACCGCGCTCCAACAAAAACGCCAGGCTTGCCTGGCGTTTTTGCGTCTGCCGAGTCCTACTGTGTTTTTGGCTACAGCCGAATGACCCGATGCTCCACCCGATTGCGGCCGTTGTTCTTGGCTTGATACAGCGCCTTGTCGGCCTGACCGAAAAACGCCTCCAGTTTGTGGCCCGGCAATACTGATAACGAGGCGACGCCGATGCTCACGGTGATCGGCCTTGTAGCGTTATCGAACACGGGCATGGCTTCGACGGCGCGGCGAATGACTTCGGCACGGGCCATGGCGCCCGGCAGGTCGGTTTCCGGCAATACCACCACGAATTCTTCACCGCCATAACGCGCAGCGAAATCACCGGGACGGCGGATGTTCTCTGAGATGGTGCGCGCTACTTTGCGCAACGCCTCGTCGCCGCCCGCATGGCCGTGCTGCTCGTTGAAGGCCTTGAAGTGATCGACGTCCACCATCAGCAGCGACAATGGCTTGCCCGAGCGCCGTGCCCGTGCCCACTCGGTGTCCATGGCCTCGTCGAGCTGGCGCCGGTTGGGCAGTTCGGTCAGGCCGTCGGTGGCGGCCAGTTTCGCCAGTTCGGTTTCGGCACGGTGGCGCAGGCGCAGTTCCCGGCACAGCAACAGCGTCAGCCAGAGAATCCCGAGGCACAAGGCGCCGGTCGCGCCGCCTACCAGCAGGGCATTGCGATTCCAGACCGCGTAGACCTCTCGCGTCGACTGGCCCAGGACGATGATCAAAGGCAAATCCCCGACCCGCGAAAAGGTAAAGAACCGGTCTGCGTTGAACTGGCTGGAGAAGGCCGTGAAGCTGCCTGTGCCTTCACGCAGAATGCGCTGGAAGTTGGGGATCTGGGCGTAGTCCTTGCCGGTCAGGTCCTGGCCAGAAATGTCCGGATACCGCACCACCAGAATGCCGTCGGTGTTGACCAGCGCTATGCCGCTGTCCTTGCCCAGCACCTGGCCGGTGAACAACTGCTTGAAGTACACCAGGCGCATGGCGGCGCTGACGATGCCGCGAAACTCGCCATCCGGGCCGGTGAGGCGCCGGCTGAAATTGATGCACCAGTCCTTGTAGCCCCAGCGAGCCTTGTAAGGCCCACTGACATACAGCCCGAGCGAAGGGTTGGCACGGTGCTCCTGGAAATAGCCGCGGTCGGAAAAATTGTCCTGGCGAGGTGTGACCGACAGCGAATCGACGGCGATGGCGCCTTGCTGGTCGAGCAATACCAGGTCGCCCTTGTAAGGGGCTGCGGTAAAACGGTCGAAATAGATGTACTGCTGGATTTCGGGCGCCAGCTTCGCCACGTCCGGACGTTCCCAGGCCTTGATCATGCTGATCAGCGACGAATCGTAGAGTTCGGCGTTGCGCAACACGTCGGCGGTGATCAGTTGCACGAGGTTGGAAGCGTTGCGGGTGGCGGTCAGCGACGCGTCGGCCCGCTCGCGCACCAGCAGCCAGGCGACGATGCACAGGATCGCCAGCACCGACAACGAGCTGCCGAGAATCAGCAGGATTTCCGGGCGGGTCATCTTCGAGCCGGCCGCGTGCTTGGCAGCAGGGGAGGTCATTGTGTGGGGTCTACCCGCAGGACAAATGTGGCGCGAGCTATATATCACATCTTGCCGATTCAGCGCGGCAGATTGATACCAAAGGTGTTGATGCCCTGCCGGCTGTGCACGAACACCGTGCCGCCGTGCATCAGCGCAATCGCCTTGACGATGGCCAGCCCCAGCCCGTGATTGGCGCCGCTGTTGCTGCGCGATGCGTCGACCCGATAGAAGCGCTCGAACAGCCGTGGCAGGTGGTCCTGCGCGATCTGCGTACCGGGGTTGGCGACGCTGATGCTGACCCGCTCGCCGTCGTCGCGGATGTCCACCTCGATGACCTGGCCCGCATCGGTATGCTGCACCGCGTTATGCAGCAGGTTGATCAGCGCCCGGCGCAGATGCGCCTTGTCGATGGGGACGCTGGCATCGCCCTGTACCCGCACCTGGACTTGCGCGTCTTCAAGGATGAAATCCAGATAGTCCAGCGTGGTGGCAACTTCTTCGGCCAGCGACACGCACGTCAGTTCGGTTGCCCGGCTGCCCTGATCGGCGCTGGCCAGGAACAGCATGTCATTGATGATCGAACGCAGCCGCTCCAGCTCTTCGAGGTTTGATTGCAGCACCTCGAAATAATGCTCGGCCGAGCGCCCGCGGGTCAGTGCCACCTGTGTCTGGCCGATGAGATTGGTCAACGGCGAACGCAGTTCATGGGCCACATCGGCGTTGAACGATTCGAGCCGCGAGTAGGCTTGCTCGACCCGCTCCAGCGTGGAATTGAAGGAGGTCACGAAGTGCTCCAGTTCCGGCGGCAGCGGCGACAGTTGCAGGCGGCCGGACAGGCGCGGCGGGGTGAGCTTGCGCGCCTCCAGCGACAAACTGGCCAGCGGGCGCAGGCCGATGCGCGCCACCCAGTAACCGAGCACCGAAGCCAGCACCACGCCGATACAGGCCAGGCTGATCAGTGCGATCAGCAGCGAGTGCTGGGTGTGCCAGAAGGGGCCGGTGTCGATGGCGGTGAGAAAACGTAGGGCCGGGCGTTGTTCCTTGGCGGCGAATTCGCTGACCAGCACCTTGAAGCTGAACGGGTGGTCGGGCAGGGTCAGGTCGCGCATGCCCAGCGGGCCTTCGGCGAAACGACGGATCGCCTGATCCGGTTCGCCGAATTCGTAGTCCGGGTCGCTGCTGACCACCCAGAAACGCACGCGTTTATCTTCCTGTTCCAGCAGCGCCAGCTTGGACTTGATCCGGCGCCAGTGCTCCGGGTTGCCGTAACGGTTGACCGCCGATTCCAGCACGCTGTAGCGCGCATCCACCTCGGCGCGGGGCAGCAGGTCCAGACGCTTGTCTACCTGCAGGTACAACGCCCAGCCGATCAGCACGAACACCGCCAGGGCGACCAGCGCGAACAGCCCGCTCAGGCGCAGGGCGATGGAATCAGTGCGCACTGCGATCTTCCAGCACATAACCCATGCCTCGGATGGTGTGCAGCAGCTTATGTTCGTGGGGGCCGTCAAGCTTGGCGCGCAGACGCTTGATGGCGACTTCCACCACGTTGGCGTCGCTGTCGAAGTTGATGTCCCAGACCATTTCGGCGATGGATGTCTTGGACAGGATCTCGCCCTGGCGCCGGGCCAGCACGCTGAGCAGGGAAAACTCCTTGGCGGTCAGTTCCAGGCGGGCGTTGGCGCGGGTCGCCTTGCGGCTGATCAGGTCGATCCACAGATCGGCAATGCTGATCTGCACCGGTTCGTGACCACCGCTGCGACGGGTCAGGGCTTGCAGGCGGGCGACCAGTTCAAGGAACGAGAACGGCTTGCCCAGGTAATCGTCGGCCCCTTCGCGCAGGCCGCGAATGCGGTCATCGACCTGTTCACGGGCGGTCAGCATGATCACCGGCGTCTGCTTGCGCGCACGCAGGCCGCGCAGGACACCGAATCCGTCCAGCTGCGGCAGCATCACGTCGAGGATGATCACCGCATATTCGTTCTCCAGTGCCAGGTGCAGGCCTTCGACGCCGTCGCGGGCGACGTCGACGCTGTAACCCTGTTCGGTGAGGCCGCGGTGCAGGTAAGCGGCGGTCTTTTCTTCGTCTTCGATAATCAGCACGCGCATGAGACGGCTCTCAGGAATGAATGGCCCGCGGCGGCGCGGGCGTCGGCTGACGACGATGGAACACGCGCTCCAGCTGCAGGTAGATCACCGGCGTGGTGAACAGCGTCAGCATCTGGCTGACCAGCAGCCCGCCGACCACTGCGATACCCAATGGCTGGCGCAGCTCGGCCCCGACCCCGAACCCCAGCATCAACGGCAGCGCGCCCAGCAGCGCGGCGAGGGTGGTCATGATAATCGGCCGGAAGCGAGTCATGCACGCCTCATAGATAGCCTCCTGCGGGGTCAGCCCCTGGTCACGCTGGGCTTCCAGGGCAAAGTCCACCAGCAGGATGCCGTTCTTCTTGACGATACCGATCAGCAGCACCACGCCGATCAGCGCCATGATCGAGAAATCCTGGCCCATGATCCACAGCAGCAACAGCGCGCCGATGCCCGCCGACGGCAGTGTGGAAATGATCGTCAGCGGGTGCACGAAGCTTTCGTACAGCACGCCCAGAATGATGTACACCGCCACCAGCGCCGCCAGGATCAGCCACGGCTGGTTGGCCAGCGAACTCTGGAACGCCTGGGCCGCGCCCTGGAAGTTGCCGATGATCGACGCCGGCATGCCGATGTCGTTCTTGGCCTGGTCCAGCATGCGCACCGCATCGCCCAGCGCAACGCCGGACGCCAGGTTGAACGACAGATTGGCGGCAGGGAACATACCGTCGTGGGCAATGGACAACGGTCCCATGCGCGGCGCGCTGACCTTGGCCAGTGCCGACAACGGCACCATTTCATTGGTCAGCGGTGAGCGCAGGTAGAAATAGTTCAGGCTCTCGGCGCGGCCGCGCTGCCGGGCGTCCAGTTCGAGAATCACCTTGTACTGGTTGACCTCGGTCTGGAATTCGCTGATCTGCCGCTGGCCGAAGGCGTCGTAGAGCGCTTGGTCGACATCGGCGGTGGTCAGCCCGAAACGGGCCGCCGCGCTGCGGTCGATATCGATATGGGTCACGCTGCCGCCCAGTTGCAGGTCATTGGACAGGTCGCGAAACGCTGTGTTTTCCCGCAACTTGTCGGTCAGGCGCTGGGTCCAGGTGTTGAGCAGGGCGCCGTCGTTGCTCTTGAGCACGTACTGATACTGGCTGCGGCTGGGCCCGGAGCTGAGGTTGATGTCTTGTCCGGCGCGCAGATACAGGACGATGCCGGGCACTTTCGCCAGCTTGGGCCGCAGACGGTCGATGAACTCGCTGGCCGAGACGTCGCGCTCGGAGCGCGGCTTGAGGGAAATCCAGAAACGGCCGTTGGCGATGGTCTGGTTGCTGCCGCTGACCCCCACCGAGTGGGAAAACGCCAGCACGGCCGGGTCGGCACCGACGATCTTCGCCAGTTGCAGGTGTTTTTCCACCATGTCCGTATAGGAAATATCCGCAGCCGCTTCCGTGGTGCCGGCCGCGAAGGCGGTGTCCTGAATGGGAAAGAACCCTTTGGGAATGAACACATACCCGGCCACCGACAGCAGCAACGTCAGGAAGAACACACCCATGGTCAGGCGTTGATGCGCCAGCGCCTTGCGCAAGCCTCGTTCATAGGCGGCCAGCAAGCGCTCGCCGAACCCCGGCTTGCTGTGCTGGCCGTGCCTGGGCGCGCGCATGAACAGTGCCGCCAGCGTGGGCGCCAGGGTCAGGGACACCACCACGGAAATCATGATGGTCGCGGTGGCGGTCAGGGCGAATTCCTTGAACAGGCGCCCGACCACGCCGCCCATGAACAGCAGCGGGATGAACGCCGCCACCAGGGAAAAGCTGATCGACACCACGGTAAAACCGATTTCACCCGAGCCCTTGATCGCCGCTTCGCGCATGCCCTGGCCGGCTTCGAGATGGCGATGAATGTTTTCTACCACCACGATGGCATCGTCCACCACGAACCCGACCGCGACCACGATGGCCACCAGTGTCAGGTTGTTCAGACTGAAGCCCAGCACATACATCATGGCAAAGCTGGCCACCAGGGAAACGCCCAGCACCGCGCTGACGATCAGCGTCGCCGACAGCTGGCGCAGAAACACCGCCATGACCGCCACCACCAGCAGCACCGCAATACCCAGCGTCAACTCGACCTCATGCAGGGAGGCGCGGATGGTCCGGGTCCGGTCATTGAGCACCGAGATATCCACCGCAGCGGGCAGCATCTCCTGCAAGCGCGGCAGCTCGCGCTGAATCCGGTCCACGGTTTCCACGATGTTCGCGCCGGGCTGACGGAAGATGGCGATGTTCACACCCTGCTGGTCGCCGGACCAGGCTTTTACGTAGGCATTTTCCGAGCCGTAGACGACCCGTGCCACGTCCTTGAGATAGACCGGCGCACCATCCTTGTAGGAAACGATGAGTTGCGCGTAGTCCGCCGGTTTGAACAGTTGGTCGTTAGACGACAGCGTCGAGATGCTGTCCTTGCCGTACAGCGCACCCTTGGCCAGGTTCAGGCTGGTCTGCTGCACCGCGACGCGGATATCGGCCAGGGTCAGACCGAGGGCGGCGAGTTTTTCCGGCGCGGCCTGAACCCGGATCGCCGGACGTTGCTGACCGGTGATGGCCACCTGGCCGACGCCCTGGACCTGACTGAGCTGACGGGCCAGGATGGTTTCGGTGACATCGCTCAGTTCCGTGCCGGGCATCAGGCTGGAGCTGACGCTCAGGATCAGCACCGGGCTGTCCGCCGGATTGACCTTGCGCCAGGTCGGCAGGTTCGGCATGTCGGCGGGCAGGCGGCCCGCAGCAGTGTTGATCGCCGCCTGAACCTCCTGGGCGGCGGTGTCGATGCTTTTGCTCAAGGCAAATTGCAGAATCAGGTTGGTCGAGCCCAGTGCGCTGGTGGAGGTCATCTGCGTCATGCCGGGAATGGCGCTGAACTGCACCTCCAGCGGCGTCGCCACGGACGACGCCATGGTCTCCGGGCTGGCGCCGGGCAACTGCGCATTGATCTGGATGGTGGGGAATTCCGCTTCCGGCAACGGCGCGATGGGCAGGCGCGGGAAGGCAATGACGCCCAGCAGCACCAGCGCAACGGTCAGCAGCAGGGTGGCAACCGGATGATCGATGCACCAGGCGGAGACCGAACCCTGGCCTTTCATGGTGTGCCTCCGGTCTGTACGGTCCGGTCAAGCGGCGGCTCGCTTACCACCGTGATCCTGGTGCCGGGCCGCAGTCGCGACTGACCGTCGCTGACCAGAACGTCGCCGGCTTGCGGGCCGCTGATCAGGGTCATGTCGCTGTCCTGATAAAGCACCTTGACCGGCACCACCTCCACCTGGTCTGCAGCGGTTACCCGGTAAACGAAGTGCTGATCGACACCCCGCTGCACCACCTGCGGTGGCACCTTGAGCGCCGCCTGCTCGATTCCGGTCTGGATTTTCACGGTCACCAGCTGCCCCGGCCACAACAATTCCCTGGGGTTGGCGAAGCGGGCCTTGGCGCGGATGGTGCCGGTGCCGGCCGAAACCTGATTATCGATCAGCGCCAGCCGGCCTTCGCCCAGCAACAGCCCGTTGCCGTCGTCTCCCAGGTAAGCCTTGACTGCCGCCGACGTGGAGCCGGCCACCAGCCCTTGCAGGGTCGGCAGCATCTGTTGCGGCAGTGAGAATTCCACGGCCACGGGATCGATCTGGGTGACCGAAAACAGCCCGTTGGCATCCGTCACGCGCAGGAAGTTGCCTTCATCCACATTGCGAATGCCGACTCGGCCGGTCACCGGTGAGCGAATTTGCGTGTAGGAAAGCTGCACTTGGGCGGCATTGATGTTGGCTTGATTGCCCTGCACGGTCGCGCTGAGCTGATTCACCAGCGCTTGTTGCTGGTCGAACGTCTGGCGGGAAATGCCGTTGTCTTCGGTGAGCTGGCGGTAGCGCTTGAGGTCCAGCTGCGCCACTTCAAGCTGGGCGCGGCTCTGGGCCAGCTGGGCCTTGGCCTGTTCCAGCGCGGCGCGAATGGAGCGGTCATCGATGGTTGCCAGCAGATCACCGGCCTTGACCTGCTGACCCTCCTTGACCAGCACGCGGGTCAGGATGCCATCGACCTGAGGCCGGATCACCACGCTTTGCAGTGACTGCACCGAGCCGATTCCGGTCATGAAGCGTGGCACGTCCTCCACGCTGACCCGTACCACCTTGACCGGCACGTTCACCGCCGGGCTGATTTTCGCTGTGGCTGGGCGGGTCAGGCTCCAGCTGGCCATCGCGGCAACGGCTATCAGGCCGACGACGACCAGGACGATTCGGGTCTGTTTACGCATGGGAACGGGCGCCAGGATGGGGTCAAGTGGGTAATGGGCCAACCAATGCTTCCTTATAGCCCGCAAACCCGGTCAGCAAAATGACTTTTAGCTGTCAGAAATGTCAGCAAGGCAGGCGATCCCGCACCACGGGTCAAGAAACACAGTAAGCGGGCGATAAGGATTAGATCGGAAACTGACCAGAAAACTTGAATGTCCTAGGATATTTCCTACATATAAGATCGGATTTTTCTGGCAGTTAATTCTGCACTCGACTTAACTTGGTCATGTGAGCTGATCAAACGGAGAGTATTGCCATGAAAAGCGAAACGTCGGTTTTAGTTGTGTTCTCTAATGTCGTGCCTGCCATTGGTTATTTACGCCGATCCTTGTGGGGTTTTGCTGGCGCTGCGCGCCAGATCGCGAGCAAGCTCGCTCCTGCAAATGGGCCTCGGGGGAGCCAGCTTGCTGGCGAAGGCGGCGACTCGCGCGGCCTGCTGGCGACGATCCTTGCCTGTGTCGCCGTCCTGTCAACGCCAGTCATGGCGGAAAACACCGTGAGGTTTCAAGGCAGCGTGGTCCATGCGACCTGCAATCTGCTGCCTGTCAGCCACACCGGGCAAGCCGCTGGCCAGCGCCTGGAACTGGCGCCGGGCGTGACGTATCAGGTCCAGGCAGCGCCGAACGCCTGCAATGCCGAGGCTGCGCCTTTCGTCGCCCACTACACGCCGATTCAGGTTTCTGCGCCAGCGGCATCGCGCTCCGCTGAAGCTGGCGTGATCACCGTGACTTACCAGTAACACCGTCCTTTTGGGCGCCTGCCCGCTGCAAGCCGTCGTCTCCCGTCTTTCGGGGAGGGCGGTTGCAGATTGTCCTCGCTGCGCACCTGTCCCGTGTTTGCGCCTGGTAGTGAAGTGCAACTCTTTGGTTGACCTTGTTGCCGGGTTATTCCTGCCAGGCCTTTTAATTCCTGGCTTGTAGGCAGTTTCCATTTTTTCCTACAGAAATTACTTATGCGTTATAGCGAGCATTCTCTAGTTGCAAAGTAACTAGCCTGACAGCGAATCAAGAGCCTGCGACCTATAGTGCTCGCCGTCCGAACACGGGCACACACGGAATAACACAAGGAATGTAGTTAGCATGAAAAAGCTCTCTCTGGCAGTGGCAGTAACCGGCGTACTGGGCCTGGGCGTGATGGCCGGCGCCCATGCCGCAAACAACGGCAAATTGATCTTCAACGGCACACTGACCAATATCTCCTGCGCCGTCGCGCCGGGGACCGGTGTCAGCCCTGGCAATCCCGGCGAAATCAATGTCGACATGGGCAACGTGTCGTTCTCGGATATCGGTCTGTCCGGCGCGTCGCGTTTTGAAACCGCCACGCCGATCCAGATGCTGGTCAACTGCAGCGCCGGTGCCGATCAGTACAGCACGGTAAAAATGCGTTTCGCCGCGCGTAACGGCAGCGGCCTGGACAACAACGACGCCAAGCTGCTGCGCACCACCGGCGCCGCCGATGGCGTGGGCATCGGCCTGCTCAACGCCTCCAACAAGCTGATGGACCTGAGCGGGACCGAAACCATCGACACCGACCTGGTCCTGAACGGAACCGGCGGTGCCACGGCTGAAATCAACTTCGGTGCCGTATACGTGCTCAACGGCACTACCACCAACCCCGGCAACGCCGACGGTTTCATGCCTTTCGTGCTGGATTACGAGTAATGCACAGGGCAGGGCGGGTAGCCGTCCTGCCCACAGAGCCGCTGCCAATCGGCGGGTCAAAAATGAACTCAAGGCAAGCCAGCATGTTTTCGAACTGTTTTCGCGCGGCGGCGCTTATCGGCACGCTGCTGTGGATGCCCGGCGTACAGGCCGGCATCGTGCTCAACACGACACGTGTCATCTATCAGGGCGCGGACAAGGAAGCCAGCTTCGGTGTCCACAACAGCGGCACCGGTGAAATCCTCCTGCAAACCTGGCTGGAACCCAGAATCGAAGGCACCACCGAAGTAAAGCCTCCATTCGTGGTCACACCGCCGTTGGCCCGCATGCCCGGCAATGGACGCCAGCTGCTGCGCGTCATCTATGCCGGTGCCGGGTTGCCCCAGGATCGGGAGTCGGTGTTCTGGCTCAACGTTCAGGAAATTCCCCAGACCGCAGCGGAAAATTCCCTGCAAATCGCAGTACGCCAGCGCATCAAAGTGTTCTTCCGGCCCGACGGTCTGACCGGCGACCCGCACGATGCGCCCGAGCAACTGCAATGGCATCTGGCAGGCGACGATGTCCTGCTGGTGAAAAATCCAGGGCCTTACCACGTGTCGATGCTCAAGGTTGCCACGCGGCAAGGGGATACCCCGCTATCGAATCTGGATGCCCGGATGATCGCGCCCCAGGAAACCGTGCGGCTTGCGCTGAAACGCACGGCCGGAAATACACCGCTTGAACTGAGCTTTATCAGCATCAACGATTTTGGCGGGCAGGTGCCGTATCGCGCCACGCTGAAAAAGGACGCGACCTCCGTCGCGGTCAGGGCCGAGCCACGATAACCCTTTGACCTCATCCGGATACCGGCCTGAGTGCTCGTATCCAACTCTCAACCACTGGGCTTCGCCACGCGAAGGCCCAGCATTCATGCGTGGGCGCAAAAGGGACTTGGCGCAGCGCAGTCGATTGCCGAAGTAGAGTGAAGACAGCTAATGGAATGGCACAAACGGAACATAAGAACAAAAGTCGTCGGCGCGTTCGTATTATCGGGTTGCAAGGAGCAGCCCAAACGCCGCAAGAGGACTGTTGCCAGGCCATGTCTGCCTGGCCTTGGCGTCAGCCTGACGCTGATCATGTCGATGAAATCGCTGGCCGCCGAACCCGGTCGTGCGGCTGACTCCCCGTCGGTAAAGTTCAACACCGCGTTCATCCAGGGCACTGACCAGCCGCCGGATCTTCAGGAATTCCTGCGCTCCAACAGCGTGCTGCCCGGCACCTATCGCGTGGATATCTACGTCAACCGGGCGCTGACGGGGCGCCGCGATATCACTTTCTCCAGCAACGGGAATTCTGGCCTGATCGAGCCATGCCTGACGCCGGAAATGCTGCACAGTTTTGGCCTGGACCTTAAACGTCTGCCCGAAACGCCGGCCACGCAAGGCTGTTTCGATCTGGCCTCGCAGGTCGAATTCGCACGGGTCGATTACCAACCCGCAGCGCTGCGCCTGAATATCAGCGTGCCCCAGGCAGTCATGGCGCGCAGCGCCCGAGGCTATGTGTCGCCGGATCTGTGGGATGAAGGCGAAACGGCGGGTTACGTCAATTATGCGTTCAACGCAGCGCGGCGCAGCAGTCGCGGCCAGGAAACCGAGCAGTATTACCTGGGCCTGCGCAACGGTGTGAACCTGGGGGCTTGGCGTTTGCGCAACGAATCTTCACTGGTCTACGGCAATGACCAGACCTACCGATTCCGCAGCAACCGCACCTTTGCCCAGCGCGATATCACCTCGCTCAAAAGCCAGCTGACCCTCGGCGAAACCTTCACCGACGGGCAAGTGTTCGACAGCGTGCGCTTCAAGGGCGCGGCGCTGGTGTCGGACGACGGCATGCTGCCTGACAGCGAGCGGACTTTCGCGCCGGTCATTCGCGGTATCGCCGAAACCAACGCCACGGTGGAAGTGCGGCAGAACGGCTTTCTGCTGTACAGCGGCAACGTATCTCCCGGCCCGTTCGAGATTGCCGACATCTACCCCAACGGTTCCAACGGTGATTTGCAGGTCACGGTGATCGAGGCCGACGGTCGCAGGCGTTCGTTCACCCAGGCTTACGCGTCACTGCCGATCATGGTGCCGGCCGGCTCGTTCCGCTACAGCCTGTCGGCCGGGCAGGTCGACACCAACGGCGAGGGCGACCGCGCACCGAACTTCGCCAGTGCCGCGCTGATCTACGGCTTGTCCGAAGCGGTGACCGGCTTTGGCGGCCTGCAACTGGCCGATGACTACCAGGCGGGGAACCTGGGAGCCGGGGTCAATACCGGACTGGGCGCCTTGTCGCTGGACCTGACCCATTCCATCAGCGATTTCCAGGCGCGCCAGCGCAGCGGGCAAAGCCTGCGGGTGCGCTACGCCAACACGCTGGATGTGACCGATACCACATTGGCGGTCGCCGGGTATCGCTACTCGACCGAGCAATACCGGACCCTGAATCAGCACGTGAGCGAACGCGACCCCAGGCCCGGTCCGTTCGCCAATGGCTGGGCCAAAGACCGCCTGGAACTCAGCGTTACCCAAGTGCTGCCGTCGCAGATCGCTTCGTTAAGCCTGACCGCTTCCGAGCAGCGCTACTGGAACCTGCCGGGCAAAACCCGCCAGCTGTACCTGGCCTACAACTCGGTATGGCGAACGCTGAGCTACAACCTGTCGGTGGAGCGTAACCAGTCATTTGCCCGCGACGGCGTGAGTGAAACCGACAATCGAGTGGCGGTGACCTTCACATTGCCCCTGGGTTCAAGCGCGTCTTCCTCGCGGCTGTCGCTCAACGCCGTGCGCGACAGCTCCGGCGGCTACAACGTGCAAGCCGGCCTCAACGGTCAGCTGCTTGGCGACCGTGACACGTTCTACTCGGTGCAGGCCGGGCGCGACAGCAGTTCGGGAAATTTCGGCGCCGGCAAGATCAACACCACGCTGCCTTACGGGCGCTTCGAAGCCGGTTACAGCCAAGGCCGGGACTACGACGCCTTTACGCTGGGCGCGTCCGGTTCGGTGGTGGCCCATGCCGGCGGCGTGAACTTCGGTCAGGCGCTGGGCGAGACCTTCGCGCTGGTGCAGGTGCCGAACGTGGGCGGCGCCAGGCTGAAATCCTTCACCAACGTCGAAACCTCGGCCAATGGCTATGCCGTGCTGCCTTACGCGCAACCCTATCGCACCAACTGGGTCAGCCTCGACACGCGGCAGCTGGGTGCCGGTATCGATCTGGAAAACGCCGTCACCCAGATCGTGCCCCGACGCGGCGCCATGCCGGTGGTGCGGTTCCAGACCAGTAGCGGGCGGCGCGTGCAATTCGAACTGGTGCGCGGCGACGGCAGTGCCGTTCCGCTGGGCGCCAGCGTGGAAGACGGGCAGGGCAGGGCGCTGGCGGTGGTCGATCCGAACAGTCAGGCGCTGGTGCTCAGCGAACAGGACCACGGCGTATTGCAGGTGCGCTGGTCCGGGCAACGCTGTCAGGCGCCGTTCCGCTTGCCGCCGCAGGATTCGGGCCGTGCCTATGAACGCCTCAAGGTGGTGTGCCGATGAATCGCGCGATGAGCTGGGCATTGTGGCTGTGCATGGCGAGCGCCGGGGCGCAGGCGTCGGTAGCTTTATCCGGAACCCGTCTGATCTTTGACGGGAAGGATCGGGAGGTGGGCATGCAGACCACCAATCGGGGCGCGCAGGACGTCTTGCTCCAGGCTGTGTTGAGCGCTGCGCAAGACGACGATGACACTGCGCCGGCGCAACGCCGCCCCGTGCCTTTTGTGGTCACGCCGCCTTTGCAGCGACTGGCCGCAGGCGCCAGGCAGACGCTGCGCATCATCTATCAGGGCCAGGGCATGCCGGATGGGCGCGAGTCGCTGCTGCACCTCTACGTCACCCAGGTGCCGCAGCGAAAGGCGGGCGTCAATCAGCTCAATATCGCCGTGCGCCAGCGGATCAATCTGTTCTACCGACCGCCCGGCCTGCAGGGCGATCCGGCGCTGACCGCCGAGACGCTGCGCTGGGAACTGGCGACATCGGCTACCGGCGCGTCAATGTTGCAGGTCAGCAATCCCACGCCTTATCACGCCTCACTCCAGGCGCTGACGGTGGATAACCACCCGATCAGCGACTACCTGCTGCTGGCGCCCGGGGCCACGCAGCAATGGCCGGTGTCGACAGCGGCCCCGGCGCGGCACCTGCGCTTCGAGGCACTGACCGACTACGGCGGGCCGCGCGGTTACTGCGCCCCGATCACGGCAGACGCTGCGTTCCACGCCCGTCTGCGGGATAACTCTTACTCTCAGGAAAAATGTTGATATGAACCCTTTGTCCACTCAGCGCTGGATGCGCTCGATCCTCTTGCTGTCGTTGCTCGGTCCGGCGACCGGCCACGCACTGGTCTGCAAGACCCAAGGCAGTGGCCAGACCGCCATTCGCGACGACCTGAGCAGCAGCGTGGCGATCCCCGCTTCGGTTCCCAATGGCGAAGTGGTCTGGCGTTCCGAGCGGCTGAACGTCCAGGTCGAGTGCGCCAAGGACGGTCAGCAGGCCTTGCAGGAAGAAATTTTCATCTACCTGAACCCGGACAACCTTCAGCTGGGGCAGGGAATTCGCGCAGGCGTGACCCTCAACGGCGTCGATCACGTGCAAAGCAGCGGCCGCCTGGCCATCGGTCAGTTTCTGCCGGCCTGCCACGAGGGCGACTCGAACATCGGCGCCTGCCCCAGGGCCACGTTCAACCTGGCGTTTTCGGTGTTCATCCAGAAGTTCGGAGCGACACCGCCGTCAGGGGTGGCCAGCGACCTGATGGATTACCCGGTGTTCCAGCTTGCCGGGTCACAAGGGCCGGAGCCGATCGGCGGACGCGGCCTGAGCTATGTGCTCAACAACCTCAACGGTCTGCGCTTCGTTGCCTGCGACGCCGAGCTGCAAGTGGTGCCCGAAACGCTGGAGTTCGGCGCCATTGGTATCCAGCAGGTGGCGGTGGGTAAAGTATTCGCTCGCCAGCCGTTTTCGCTGGTCACCCGCCGCAGCTGCGATTCGCCCTTCAGCCTCAACGCACGTTTTCGGCCTGTGACCGGAACGCTTTCCGGCAATCTGCTGGTGCCGGGCCTTAATCCGTCGCTGGGTATCCAGATCGTCAGCGCTCGTGGCTCGCTGCTGCGCTACAACGAGCCGTTCCATCTGGCGCAGTTGACCGGCAACGACCAGTCGGCGAGCGTGGACTTCAACGCCGAACTGGTCTGGACCCACAACAAGCCGATGGCAGGCCCCTTCGAGGCAGAGGTGATGGTGGATCTGTTCTACAAGTGATGGCGACCGGAGGCCCGGGCGATTGTCTGGCGATTCAGGTATGCTGCGCGCCCGCGGGCGTTCGCCCGACCCAATCGATACTCCGGTGCCCTGATGACCAGCCCTGAAACCACAGCTGAAGACGTTGTAACCGACCCGACGCCGGAAAACGGCGACAAGCCGGCAATTGCGCCGTTCAGCTTTCCCTTCAAGCCTTCCGAATTCGCCCAGGCCAACAAAGGCCAGTCGTGGTATCAGAAAGGGCAGAAACCCGGCCATCACAAGACTCCGGGCGCGGCTCCGGCCGGAACCCGTCGTTCGATGGGCAAGCGCTGATTCTCGATTACGCGGCCTGTAACGGAATGAACAGGTAGGCAGCCGGAGCACTGGTGGTGACTTCGGCACCTGCTTCGCGCAGGGTTTGCTCCACCTGCCGGCCTGCCACGTGAAACTTCCAGCCGGCCGGCTGCGGCCACTGGCCCTGACTGGCCGTGACTTGGCCGACGGCCGCTGCGAAGTCTTTCATGTCCGGCAGATACGCCACGAAGCCATTGCCTTTCAAAGCCGTTGTGCGAATACCCAGCAACTGACAGATCGCCTGCTTGGCTTCGATGTCATCGCGGTCGGCCTGGCGGGATTGCTCGATCAGCGCCATCAGTTGCGTATCCACCAACCGACTGCCGACGATCAGGTCCGGGCCCTGTTCCCAGGCTTGCGTTGGGCAGCCTTTGTTTTCCGGGCGCAGCGGGATATGCGGATTGATCTCCATCGGGTAGATCCGGCACACCAGCGGGCGCCGCTCGTAGATGCGGCACATGTTCTGCGCGTCAAGATTCCGGCAACGCCCGACGTTATAGGCCGCGAAGGTGATGGCGACCATCGCTTCGGTCGACCCGCTGTGCACCGGCGCGCAGCGGCGTGTAGCGTGATCCCGTTGTCCGACGGGCAGCCCGAAACCGTCGTTGAGGAAGGCTTCGGTGAGCACAATCACCGTGCCGCCGTCTGCCGCCCATTGTGTGGCTTCGGTCAGCGTGAGCGGAACATGATGGTCAGTGCAGCAGCCACCGCAACCGGTGCAGGAAAACTGAATGTTCATGGTGTCGAAAGCCTGTAGGCAACAAAGGCCGAGCGACAGCAATCTGACTGCCAACCCGGTGGATACAGGCATGTAGCAAAGAGTGCGCCAGCAGCTTAGCGCGCAGTGACCTTGAGGCTGTCCCATTCGGTGACATAGGCCTGGCGGGCTTTGCGGTTATACAGGCACAGCTCGGTGCCGGGCTGGTTCTTCATATGCTTTTGCGGATAGCGACCCTGGAGAATAAGCGCGCTGTAACCGACCCGGTCATCGAACTGAGCGGCGGTGCCGACCACCTTGCTGTCCTTGAGTTGGCTGGCCTTCAGGCAACTGGCGGTCACGGCCTTGTCCAGCTCGCGCCAGGCATCAGGGCTGGCGGCATTGGCCTGAGAGGACAGCGCAGCAAGAGTGGCGAGCAGCAGGATTCTGGTTTTCATAGCGGTCTCCATGAACAGCGTGAGAACGCCGATTATGGCAGAAGCAGAATTCCCCGCAGGAGCGACCTTGGTCGCGAAAGCGCGTTCACCAGCAAGCTGGCTCCTGCGGGGCATTACCAGAATCAAATACCTTGGGCCACGACCGTCCGCGCCGCCTGGATCAGGCATTTGGTCAACTCGGGCGAGGAAAACTTGGTCAGCACTGCATTAGCGCCGGCGACCTTGGCCTTTTC
This sequence comes from Pseudomonas sp. v388, assembly GCF_003935425.1. Lineage (GTDB taxonomy): Bacteria > Pseudomonadota > Gammaproteobacteria > Pseudomonadales > Pseudomonadaceae > Aquipseudomonas. Next base: position 437,421 of record NZ_RHQN01000003.1, on the reverse strand, counting down.
ACTGTTCATCGCACTGTCCAGCGAGGTGTGCAGCAGAATGTACAGGTCCTGGAAGTCCGGCGTTTCCCGCAACGTGCGCGTCAGGGCATAGCCATCCATCTCCGACATTTCGATGTCCGAGACCAGCACGTTGATCTGCTTGGCCGTGCCCTGCAGATCCAGCAACACATCCATGGCGTCCTTCGCGCTGCGTGCCGTGTGGCACTCCAGACCAAGGTTGCGCAGAGTGATGATCGACTGTTGCAGCGCAACCTGACTGTCGTCCACGACCAGAATGCGCGCCTGAGCGAGCACGTCGGCATCTTCCATCGACAACTCATGGGACTGCATGACAATCTGCGCCGGCGCGATGCCGTGGATGACTTTTTCGATGTCCAGCACCTGCACCAGTACGCCATCGACCTGCGTCACGCCGGTGATGAATGATTTGCTGCTGGCGCCATAGGGCGGTGGACGAATGTCGGTGGTCAGGCAATGCACGATCTTGCTGACCGCCTGCACATGCAGACCTTGCTTGGAACGGCTTACGTCGGTCACGATCAGGCAGCCGCCATCGGGGTCGGCCAGCGGGCGTTCGCCGATCGCACGGCTCAGGTCGATGACCGACAGCGAAGAACCACGCAGGGTGGCGATGCCTTTGACGTGCGGATGCGACTCCGGCAAATGGGTAAGCGCAGGGCAGGGGATGATCTCGCTGACCTTGAGCAGATTGATCGCCATCAGCTTGCCGCTGCGCAACGTGAAGAGGAGCAGGGAAAGCGAATCTGCACGGGCGTTCTTGGAGGACATATGAACCTTCTGGCTGTAGACGTTTCATCGCTCAGGGCGACGAACAACTTGCTATGTCAGCTTATCGACCCGTAGCGGGCTTGCTTTAGGTTTTTTCCTGAGCGCAGGAGCGGCGAGTCGGCCGGGTGATGATTTTACGCCTTGTGCGGCAGCCGGGAATTACTGGCGGCGGCGACGGTCAGAGCAAGCCTGGCGCCGCGATGCCACGCGCTGCTACCGGCCATCCCCACGGCGCCGCGACGTTAAGCCGGTTTCTCGTCCGTCACCGACCCACATACAAAACGCCCGCCTGCGACAAAGTGACGCAGCTATATATAGAAGAGGTTTCGCGAGGAGTGCGACGCGCCGTGCGACAAAGTGACGCACCCTTCTATATATAAGGAAGGAATGCATCCTTGGCAGGCAATGGGTATGGTTGCGGTCCGCGCGAGTGATCAGCGCAGGTGCTGCAACCATCCAACCGGCAAATTCACCCGTATGGCAGGCCGAGGCTTGAGTTGTGCGGAGGCCGGACCGATGATCGCGCCCCATCAGGCCAATGACCGGCCCGTGGCGATCCCAATTCGATAAGGTATGTGAATGAGCGACAACCTGTTGTACCTACGACGCGAAAAACGCTTCCTGGTCCTGCTGGGCATTATCTGCCTGGCGCTGATCGGCGGTGCCCTGTACATGCAGATCGTGCTGGGTGAAGCGCCTTGCCCGCTGTGCATCCTGCAGCGCTACGCCTTGCTGTTCATCGCCGTGTTCGCCTTCATCGGCGCCGCAATGCCCGGTCGCCGCAGCGTTACCCTGTGCGAGACCCTGGTCACCCTCAGTGCCCTGGGCGGTATCGCCGCCGCTGGCCGTCACGCCTGGGTGCTCGCCAACCCGGCCGTCAGCTGCGGGATCGATACGCTGCAACCGATCGTCGACGGCTTGCCACTGGCGTCGGTTTTCCCGCTAGGGTTTCAGGTCAGCGGTTTCTGCAGCACGCCGTACCCGCCCGTCCTGGGATTGTCACTTGCCCAATGGGCTCTGGTAGCATTCGTGCTGACTGCCGTGCTGGTTCCGGTCTGCATCATTCGCAACCGCCGCAGACCACACTGATCACAAGGGCTTTAGCCTGAAAAAGCCCCGTCTGGACGGGGCTTTTTCATGTGTACGAAAGATCAATAGCTTACGATTGTTTCAAGATTTGAAATTTACTGTTGCAAAATTAGGCATAGTCATTAAAAATTTACGTATCTACAATCGCCAGCACTTATCGTCCAGCCTGGCTTGATGATCAGCAATTTGAGGCCTGGAGCGTCCCCTGTGTACTCTGAACAGGCAGCGCAATGCTGGCCTCTGAGGACTCATAATGGCCGTGCTGTAGGCTGCTGCCGTGTAAAAACACGGGCGGTTTCCACCAGCTCAAAATAAGAATCCACAGCAAAACCCGGATTTGTCGTTACGCTTCCAAGCGTCCTGGCAGGCCCTTGTTCAATTCAAAAAAAGATGCCGGCACTGGCAGGGTGAAGTGTTGGCGGTCGAAACCCAACTGCACCGCGCAAGCTGCTTTTAGAGGTCGTGAGATGAGAGAAAAAAGGTACCCCAGGTTTTTTGGCTTCTTGGCCCTTTTCTGTATGCTTTTGCTCAGTGGATGCGAAGGCGTACCTCTGCTCGATCCAAAAGGGCAGGTGGGGATCGAGCAGCGTAACCTGATCGTGATTGCCACACTGTTGATGCTGATCGTCGTTATCCCGGTCATCATCCTGACGCTCGTGTTCGCCTGGAAATACCGCTCCACGAACAAGGCCGCCAAGTACACGCCGGACTGGTCGCACTCCACCAAGATCGAAATCGCGGTCTGGGGCGTGCCGATGCTGCTGTTGGTGTTCCTGGGCTACTACACCTACGTGTCGACCCACTCGCTGGACCCATACCGTCCTCTTGACTCCGACGTGAAGCCTGTGACCATCCAGGCCATCTCGATGGACTGGAAATGGCTGTTCATCTATCCGGATCAAGGCATCGCCACGGTCAACAAGATCGTCTTCCCTGCCAACACCCCGATCAATTTCCAGGTCACTTCCGACACCGTGATGAACTCGTTCTTCATTCCGGGTCTGGGCGGCCAGATCTACGCGATGGCGGGCATGCATACCAAACTGCACCTGATCGCCAACGAGAACCACGAATTCAACGGTATCTCCGCGAACTACAGTGGCGCGGGCTTCACCGGCATGAAGTTCAAGGCTATCGCCACCAGCCAGGCCGATTTCGAGTCCTGGGTCAGCGAAGTAAAGAATTCACCTAAACAGCTTGACTCGGCTGAATACGCTGTATTGGCCAAACCTAGCGAACGTAACCCCGTCGAACTCTACTCTTCGGTCACTCCTAACCTGTTCCAGATCATCATCGACAAGTATGAAGGTATGAATCCAGGTAAGAAGCTGGTCCATGGTGAGAAAGAAGTCGCCGGTACCGAAGGTGCGGACAAAGGCAAGATTTCAGCTGCTGGGGCAGAGGAGTAAACGATGTTAGGCAAACTAAGTTGGGAAGCGGTACCGTTCCACGAGCCGATAGTCATGGTGACCCTTGCCATGATCGCGCTCGGCGGTCTGGCCGTTGTTGGGGCAATCACCTATTTCCGCAAGTGGACCTACTTGTGGTCTGAATGGCTGACCTCGGTCGACCACAAGAAAATCGGCGTGATGTACATCGTCGTCGCCATGATCATGCTGCTGCGGGGCTTTGCCGACGCCATCATGATGCGTGCCCAACTGGCGGCTGCCCAGAACGGTGCCGAAGGCTTCCTGCCTCCTGAACACTATGACCAGATCTTCACCGCTCACGGTGTGATCATGATCATCTTCATGGCGATGCCATTCTTCACCGGCCTGATGAACATCGTCCTGCCGCTGCAGATCGGCGCGCGTGACGTTGCCTACCCGTTCCTGAACTCCCTAAGCTTCTGGTTGCTGGTAGCGGGCATGCTGTTGATCAACCTGTCCCTGGGCGTCGGCGAATTCGCCAAGACCGGCTGGGTAGCCTATCCACCACTGTCGGGCCTGCAGTACAGCCCTGGCGTGGGGGTCGACTACTACATCTGGGCGCTACAGCTATCGGGTCTGGGTACGACACTGACGGGGGTCAACTTCCTGGTGACCGTCCTGAAGATGCGTACTCCCGGCATGAAACTGATGGACATGCCGATCTTCACCTGGACCTGCACCTGGGCAAACGTCCTGATCGTGGCTTCGTTCCCGATCCTGACCGCGACCCTGGCGTTGCTCACGCTTGACCGCTACATGGACTTCCACATTTTCACGAACGAGATGGGCGGTAACCCCATGATGTACGTGAACCTGTTCTGGGCGTGGGGTCACCCTGAGGTATACATCCTGATTCTGCCGGCGTTCGGGGTCTTCTCCGAGGTCATCTCGACCTTCTCCGGCAAGCGTCTGTTCGGCCACAAGTCGATGATCTTCGCCAGCGGCGCGATCTGCGTCCTGGGCTTCATGGTCTGGCTGCACCACTTCTTCACCATGGGGGCGGGCGCGAACGTAAACGCCTTCTTCGGTCTGGCGACGATGCTCATCGCGATCCCGACGGGTGTGAAGCTGTTCAACTGGCTGTTCACGATCTACCAAGGTCGTCTGCGCTTCACCGCGCCGGTTCTCTGGACCCTGGGCTTCATGGTCACCTTCTCGATCGGCGGCATGACCGGCGTTCTGTTGGCGATTCCTGGTGCCGACTTCGTTCTGCACAACAGCCTGTTCGTAATCGCCCACTTCCACAACGTGATCATTGGCGGTGCGGTATTCGGTTACATCGCCGGCTTTGCGTTCTGGTTCCCTAAAGCGTTCGGTTTTACGCTGAACGAGAAGTGGGGCAAGGCAGCGTTCTGGTTCTGGATCGTCGGCTTCTTCGTCGCGTTCATGCCGCTGTACGTACTGGGCTTCATGGGTATGACCCGTCGCCTGAACGGTACCGACAGCCCGGCCTGGAACCTGTACCTGGACATCGCTCTGTTCGGTGCGGTCCTGATCGCTTGCGGTATCGCGAGCCAGCTGATCCAGCTGTTCGTCAGTATCCGTGACCGTGAGAAGAACCGTGACCTGACAGGCGACCCGTGGAATGGCCACACCCTGGAATGGTCGACGTCTTCGCCGCCACCGTTCTACAACTTCGCTACCTTGCCGAAAACCGACGGTATCGATGCGTTCACCGATCTGAAGCGTCAGGGCAAAGCGTACGAGGTTCCGGCCAAGTACTCGGCGATCCACATGCCTAACAACACGGCGACCGGCCTGATCATGGGTCTGATGCTGACGGTATTTGGTTTCGCTTTCATCTGGCACATCTGGTGGCTGGTGGGCCTGAGCCTGTTCGCAACTGTCGCGACCTTCGTGATTCACGCAGCCCGTGATGACCAGGGTTACATGGTGCCCGCTGAAGAAGTGGCGCGTATTGAAGGTGCGCAGCACAAGATCCTTGTTGAACAAGGTGCGTACGCCCCAGTCAAGTCCTCGCTGGAACAGGTTTAAATATGTCGAACTTAGTATTGAACTCTGGAGACGCCCACGGTCATGACCATGACCATGGGCATGACGATCACCACGACAGCGGGCCAATGACCATTTATGGTTTCTGGCTCTACCTGATGACCGACTGCGTACTGTTCGCATCGTTCTTCGCGGTATATGCGGTCATGGTCAACAGTGTCGCGGGCGGCCCGTCCGGCCACGACATTTTCGAACTGCCTTTCGTGGCCGTCGAAACCGCTTTCCTGTTGGTCAGCTCGATTACCTACGGTTTCGCCATGCTGGCGTTCTTCAAAGGTAACAAGAGCCAGGTTCTGGGTTGGCTCGCGCTGACCTTCCTCTGCGGCGCAGCGTTCATCGGGATGGAAATCTATGAATTCCATCACCTGATCGAGGCCGGTTTCGGTCCTAGCCGCAGCGGCTTCCTGTCGGCCTTCTTCTCGCTGGTAGGCCTGCACGGCCTGCACGTGACAAGCGGTCTGATCTGGATGGGCATCATGATGTATCAGGTCCAGAAACGCGGCCTGACCAACACCAACAAGACCCGTCTGAGCTGCCTGAGCCTGTTCTGGCACTTCCTGGACGTGGTCTGGATCTGCGTGTTCACCGTTGTTTACCTGATGGGGGCCCTGTAATGGCGAATGCACATAACCACGAGCATGACTCCAGTCATGGCACCGTGAAGTCGTATGCGATTGGCTTCATCCTGTCGGTCATCCTGACTGTCATTCCTTTCGCCCTGGTGATGAGCCCGGTGCTGCCCAAGGACATGACGATCTGGGTCATCCTGGCGTTCGCGATCATTCAGGTTATTGTCCACCTGCATTACTTCCTGCACCTGGACTTCACCTCGTCGCAACGCAACAACGTGCTGGCGATTGCCTTCACGGGGTTGGTGATCGTTCTGTTGGTCGGCCTGTCGCTGTGGATCATTTTCAGCATCCACCGTGAAATGATGGCGCATTGAGGAATACCAGATGTCACTGAAGCACTTTATCCAAATCACCAAACCGGGGATCATTTTCGGTAACGTGCTTTCGGTGGCGGGTGGCTTTTTTCTGGCTTCCAAGGGTGATATCGATTTCGTCGTGTTCCTGGCGGCGGTGATCGGTACCTCCCTGGTCGTAGCGTCCGGTTGCGTATTCAACAACTGCATCGATCGCGATATCGACCAGCGCATGGAGCGGACTCGCAACCGTGTGCTGGTGCAGGGCCTGGTGTCCATCAAGCTTGCGCTGCTGTATGCCACGATTCTGGGCATCGCCGGCGTCAGCCTGTTGTACACCTACGCCAACCCACTGGCTGCCTTGCTGGTGGTGATCGGCTTTGTGGTGTACGTGGGCCTCTACAGCCTCTACTTCAAGCGCAAATCGGTACACGGCACGCTGATCGGTAGTCTGTCGGGGGCGATGCCTCCGGTGATCGGCTACTGCGCAGTGAGCAACAGCTTCGATTTCGCGGCACTCACGCTGCTGGTGATGTTCAGCCTGTGGCAGATGCCGCATTCGTATGCGATCGCGATCTTTCGTTTCAACGATTACAGTGCAGCGAAGATTCCGGTTCTGCCGGTTGCGCGCGGCATTCTGGTCACCAAGCGGCACATCCTGCTCTACATCCTGGCGTTCCTGGTAGCGACCCTGATGTTGACCGTGGGCGGCTACGCCGGCCTGAACTACCTTGCCGTTGCGGCGGGTATGGGCATGTACTGGTTCTACATGGCCTGGAAGGGCTACAAGGCTGTAGACGACACCGTCTGGGCCCGTAAGCTGTTCGTGTTCTCCATCTTCACCATCACCGCCCTGAGCGTGATGATGTCGGTGGACTTTCAGGTAACCAAAGAGCTGTTGGTGACCTACGCCTTCTGAGTCGAGAAGGTGTGAAAAAGACCTCGATCTTAACGGATCGGGGTTTTTTTTCGCCTGCATTCAAGGGCCTCAGGGCCGCGCTCCGGGTAGCATTTTGCGGGCATGGTAAAACGGCAGGACTTGCGAGATCATATCGGCGATCCCCAGCAGATGCTGTGGGTTCAGGCCCTCTGTTTCACCACCACCCAATAATAATCAATGGTTGTCAACCTGATGATGTCTGCCGAAAACAGCGCGATTTCGCGTCTGCCGCTCGTTTCGATTATCGCGCCTTGCTACAACGCCGAACGGTTTCTCGAAGCGGCCATGGAAAGTATTTTCGCCCAGGACTACGAACATTTCGAAGTGATCGTGGTGGACGACGGTTCCACCGACAACAGCGTGACCATGCTCAAGGCGCTGCAGGAAAAGTACCCCTTCCAGCTGTATGAACAACCCAACCAGGGTGTGAGCGCTGCGCTCAACCATGGATTGAAGTACGCCAAGGGAACCTACGTTTCAACCCCGGACCTGGACGACATCATGCTGCCGGAGTCGGTGCGGCTGCGGGCGCGTTATCTGGACGAGCATCCTCAGGTGGGATGCGTCGGCGCCTTGATCACCTACATGGATGGCGAGGGTAACGACACCAAGTCCCAGTCGCGCACCGAGATCGAACGGCTGCGCTTCGACCAGATCCTCGGCGGTGCGGTGGTAGTCGGTGCGCCGGTCGCGCTGTATCGGATGCAGGCCATCCGGGATGCCAATGGCTACGATCCGGACATTCGCGTGCAGGACTTCCAGATGACCCTGCGCATCGCTCGCCGGGGCTATGACATCCATGTGCTGCCGATCGTCGTCACTCGCTATCGGCGCCATGCCAACAACCTGTCGCGCAGATACAAAGTATTGCTCGAGGCCGATTTGCGCAGCATTGCGCCCTACAAGGGGCATCCGGAGTACGAACGTGGACGAGCACGACTGATCAACAAGGCGCTCAAGTACGCGGTCGTGTCCGACAGAAGCCATGCCTGGAGTCTGTTGGGTTCACTGCCGTTTCGTCATATGGACCGCACCACCGGCCGCCGTCTCAAGCGCTTGCTGCTGCGCGGCAGACATGCATGAACAGGCTCCATCATCTCGCCCGATCCTCATCAGGAGCCCCATGAAACTGTTCGATATGTTCAAGGCCAGGAAGACCCGCCAGCACCTGCGACGACTCGACAAACTGGAAAGGGCGGCGGAGAAGATCCGCCTGCGTTATCCGCGCTATGTGGTGGGAGTAGGCACCTACGGCATTCCGGAAGTGCTGGAGTTCGGCGACGACACCGTGCTGCGCGTCGGTTCTTACACCTCGATCGCCGAAGGGGTGCGGATCCTGCTGGGCGGCGAACACCGCACTGACTGGCTGACCACTTACCCGTTTCCGGCCATGGTCGATCAGGTCCGAGACATCAAGGATTACGCGCCCAGCAAGGGCGATGTGGTGATCGGCAGCGACTGCTGGATCTGCGCCGACGCGATGATCCTGTCGGGCGTTACCATCGGTCATGGTGCCATCGTGGCCGCGGGCGCCATGGTCACCCGTGACGTGCCGCCGTTTGCCGTGGTCGGCGGCAACCCGTGCAAGTTCATCCGCTGGCGTTTCGAGGAGCCGGTCCGCGAGCTGTTGCTGCAGGCGGCCTGGTGGGACTGGCCCATGGCCGAAGTCAAATCCGTTGCGCGCACCTTGTGCAGTAACGACATGGACGCCTTTCTCGCCTATATCCGTCAGCGACCGGTCACTCCACAGGCGCTGTAACGGCACGCCTTCGCGTCCGGGCGAGTGCCAGCGAATCCGAATGCGTAAAGCCGGTTGTTTTTTCAAGCCGCAGATCGGCAATGATCTGGCAGAATAAGCCATGGCCTGACTCGTCCAGGCAGCTGTTAACAGATAGAGGGCGTTATGAGTCAAGAAAGCATCAACTGGGACACACTGGGTTTCGATTACATCAAGACCGACAAGCGCTACCTCTCTCACTGGCGCGACGGTGCCTGGGACGCGGGTTCGCTCACCGAAGACAACACGCTGCACATCAGCGAAGGTTCCACCGCCCTTCACTATGGTCAGCAGTGCTTCGAAGGTCTGAAGGCGTATCGTTGCAAGGACGGCTCGATCAACCTGTTCCGTCCCGACCAGAACGCCGAGCGCATGCAGCGCAGCTGCTCGCGCCTGTTGATGCCCCATGTGCCGACCGACGTCTTCATCGAAGCCTGCAAGCAGGTAGTCAAGGCCAACGAACGCTTCATCCCGCCCTACGGTTCAGGCGGCGCGCTGTACCTGCGCCCGTTCGTGATCGGCGTGGGTGACAACATCGGCGTGCGCACCGCCCCCGAGTTCATCTTTTCGATCTTCTGCATCCCGGTCGGCGCCTATTTCAAGGGTGGCCTGAAGCCGAACAACTTCGTGATCTCCGGCTACGACCGCGCCGCGCCGAACGGCACCGGTGCGGCCAAGGTCGGTGGCAACTACGCCGCCAGCCTGATGCCGGGTTCCGAAGCCAAGAAACACAGCTTCGCCGACTGCATCTACCTGGACCCGCAGACCCACTCCAAGATCGAGGAAGTCGGTTCGGCCAACTTCTTCGCCATCACCAGGGACGATGTGTTCCTGACGCCGAAGTCGCCTTCGGTCCTGCCGGGCATCACTCGCCTGTCGCTGATCGAACTGGCCAAGTCCCGTCTGGGCCTGACCGTGGTGGAAGGCGACGTGTTCATCGACCAGCTGGACACCTTCAAGGAAGCCGGCGCCTGCGGTACTGCGGCGGTGATCACGCCGATCGGCGGCATTTCCTACAAGGACCATCTGCACGTGTTCTACAGCCAGACCGAAGTCGGCCCGATCACTCAGCGCCTGTACAAGGAACTGACCGGCGTTCAGTCAGGTGACGTTGAGGCTCCAGCCGGCTGGATCGTCAAAGTCTGATCTGACTCAGGCGTTCGGCAGAAGGGAAGTGCGGCCAAGGCCCGCTTCCCTTTTTCATGCCTGAGCTTCAGTGGCCGTTTCGGTGGCCGGTGCGTCCTTGCCCGGCCCCAGCACGATGGCCAGATGACGCAGATCGTCGACCTCGACACTGAAACTCTTGCCTGTCGGGCTGGGCCTGAGCGTGCCCAGCGCGTAGACGGTGAAGAATTTCACCTCATCGGCGTGGCTGAGCAGCTCGCTGATGTAGCGACTGGAGCGGTAAGCCTGCATCTGCGCCGGAGACACGTACAGCGTCACCCGCTTGCCTTCCAGCCGGTCGAAGAACTTGAACTTGAAGCCCGCGCCGTAGCGCTCTACCAGACCACCGCCGAACAACACCCGACCATTGTCGCCCGGCTGCGCGTACTTGATGTGGCGAAAGTACGACCGTAGCGACAGTTCCCCCTGACCTGGAACCCGCAGCGTCAGCAGCTTGAACTCGTCGGCGGGCAGTTCGGCCTTGGCCTGACGATAGCAATCCACCAGGCGCTCCAGATTGCTGGTGCGGGTTTCGCTGTAACGCAGGGGCCTGGGGTCGGGGCTCTCTGCCTTGCGCTGAGCGGCGGCGGTTTCCTGCGTGGCACTGCCGACGCGCTCGGCCTGGGCCTTTTCCTTGACCGGCGCCTTGAGTACCGGATCGAAGACATCGATGTAGTCATCCAGCTTGCGCTTGGCCTTGCGCGCCTGCGCCTGAGGGTCGAGGCTTGCGGACGGCGCGTCGGGTTCTTCTTCGTCCGGCTCGCCAACCCACTCGCAGCCCGGATCATGCTCGTAACGGGGGTTGGCGCGGAAATGCGCGGCCACGAACGTGGGATTGTCTTGAGGCTTCACGTCATAACGCACACCGGTCACCTTGGCCCCCAGCGCCCGGCACGCCTCGCTGGAGCACAGAAACTCAAAGCGCGAGCGGGGCGGCTCCTGGGAAAAGAACTCCCGTCGCGCGGCGGCAATCGAAAGTTCCTGCTGCAACTCGACGCAAAACGCACGGGTGATGGGTTTGCTGGGCTTCATGCGGGTCGTGCCTTTCTGTAGTCGTTGGTTCAAGGGTTTTACGGCGCCGGGACCGCCAGCCATTGACTCAACGCCTGCTGATACGCGCCTGTCGCCTTGCTCAGGTGCAGCCACTGGTCGACATAGCCTTTCCACGTCATATCGTCGCGGGGCAGCAGGTAGGCTTTTTCGCCGTACTGCATGTAGCGGGTCGGGTTTACAGCACACAACCCCGGCATACGCTTCTGTTGGTATAGCGCTTCGGACGCATCGGTGATCATCACATCGGCCTTTTTATCCAGCAGCTCCTGGAAAATGGTCTTGTTGTCGTGGAACGCCAAGGCAGCCTTGGGCAGGAAGGCGCGCACGAACGCCTCGTTGGTGCCGCCGGCCGGCTCGATCAGGCGTACCGACGGCTGGTTGATCTGTTCGATGGTCTGGTAAAGCGCTTCATCGGCGCAGCGCACCAGCGGAATTTTGCCGTCTACATCCAGCGTATTGCTGAAAAACGCCTTCTTCTGTCGTTCCAGAGTGACTGAGATGCCACCCATGCCGATGTCGCATTTGCCGGCGATCATGTCGGGCATCAGGGTTTTCCAGGTGGTCGCAACCCATTGCACCTCGACTCCCAGGCTCTTGGCCAGCGAGCGCGCCATGGTGATATCGATGCCTTCGTATTCGCCGTCTTCACGCAGGAAGGTGTACGGCTTGTAGTCGCCGGTGGTGCACACCGCCAACTGGCCCTTGCCCAGGATCTGGTCCAGGTGCGAAGGCGTGCCGGTAGCAGGCTGTGCCATGGAAAGGCCCGGAAGGCCCAGCAGGAGCGTGGTCAGTGCGCAGCGTTTGAAGGTCATCATGAAGAGCGGCTCGTCGGATTGTTCTGATTTTATTGAGGGCACAGAGTGCTTCATTTGCAGGGTTGAAGTGAAGCACCAACACCGAGGCGATGAGTGGGGTTGAACATTTCGTAAAAAAGCGTAATGTTGCGCCCCATGATAATTGAGCAAATCAAAGCGGTCGCCAATGACACTCGCATGATGATCATGGAGTGGCTGAAAGACCCGCAGACGCATTTCCCACCCCAGGACCACGGTGATCCGACGATAGGGGTGTGCGTGTCGCACATTCAGGCCAAGGCCAACCTCTCGGCGTCCACGGCGTCGGCTCACCTGGCTATTCTGCAAAGGGCAGGGCTGGTGCAGGCTACGCGTATCGGCAAATGGACCTACTTCCGCCGAGACGAGCAGGCCATCGATCAGTTCGGCGACCGGCTCAAGAACGAACTTTAAGATTTACCTCTACATTTCGTCATTTCGCGTAATGTTAAAACGATGGAGATACCCACATGAGCAACACGACCATTTTTGTCCACGCCGGTGGCGGTTATGACCGCGTGACCGTCGGCCAGAGCGATGTTGCAGCACCCAAGGCCGGGGAAATCACCGTTCGCCTGCACGCCAACTCCCTCAACTATCACGACTTCGCCGTAGTCAGCGGCATGTGGGGCCCGAGCGAGTCGCGCATTCCCATGGCCGATGGCGCCGGTGTGGTCAGCGCGGTTGGCGAGGGTGTTGTCGAGTTCAAAGTGGGCGATTCGGTGGTCAGCACCTTCTTTCCGGACTGGATCAGCGGCGAGCCGATCGTTGAAGGCTTCGTGACCGTGCCGGGCGACGGCATCGACGGTTATGCCCGTGAGCAGGTCACCGCTCGCGCCACCTCGTTCACCCACGCGCCGGTCGGCTACAGCCACGCCGAAGCCGCGACCCTGACCACCGCCGGCCTGACCGCCTGGCGCGCGCTGATGGTCGACGACTCGCTCAAGGCCGGCGACACCGTGCTGGTCCAAGGCACCGGTGGTGTGTCCATCTTCGCCTTGCAGTTCGCCAAGATGGTCGGAGCGACGGTAATCGCCACGTCTTCCAGCGATGAGAAGCTGGAACGCCTGAAAGCCCTGGGTGCCGATCACGTCATCAACTACCGCACCGACGCCAATTGGGGCGGGACTGCGCGCGTGCTGACCCACGGCCGCGGCGTGGACCACATCATCGAAGTCGGCGGCGCCACCACGCTGCAACAATCCATGCACGCCGCTCGGGTTGGCGGGCATATCTCGGTGATCGGTATTCTCAGTGGCGTGACCAGCCAGCTGGAAATCGTCCCGGCGCTGGTCAAACAATTGCGCCTGCAAGGCGTGCTGGTCGGCAGCCGCACTCAGCAGCAAGACATGATCCGCGCCATCAACGCCAACGGCATGCGCCCGGTTCTCGACCGCTCCTTCGCCCTGACCGAAATCGTCGAAGCGTTCAAGTACCAGGAAACCAACCAGCACTTCGGCAAGATCTGCCTGGAGTTCTGATTCCCCCCGTACGGTAGGAGGCAGCTTGCTGGCGAAGGCGTTGCCGGCCATTAACTTTGCTGCCGCTGCGCGCCAGATCGCGAGCAAGCTCACTCCTACCACGTTACCGCCCTACGTATAAACCTCTTCCAACGCGGCCAGCTCCCGCTCGATCGCCGTCAACTCTGCCTCCCAATCCGCCTGGGTTCTCTGCCAGGTCTCGCCTTCATGGGTGTAGAGAATGTCCACGATGGTGTGCGTCACCCGGCCTTTGCCCACGGCGCCGAAGGCTTCAGCGCTCAGAGCGCGGGCGAGCATATCGAGCTGGGTGGCATGGTTCAGCCAGCGCCAGTGGTCTTTGACCACCACCTTGTCCAGCAAAATGCATTGTTTCTTGAACGCCTTCAGCGCCACGCCGAACGGGCTGGCGGCGAGCATCGAGTCAATCTTGCCGTTGTCGTTTTCACTGCGCTGGCTTGCGGTGGGCCCAAAAAACCACTCGTTGAAACCGATCTCGATTTCCCGAAACGCCACATTGGCATCCCAGATCACGCTCAGCGCCTTGTGCTGGCGGGTGTCGTGTTTCCACGAGCCATACGCCTTGAACACCACACCGGCGATGCCGATGATGGCCAGGGCTTCGGTCAGGGAAGAGGCGGCTTCGATGATGTAATAAGCGTTGGCGGCGCTGGCGGGCGAGTTGCTGACCGCGGCGCTGTAGAACACCGCGCCCACCACGACCGCCAGCGCGAAACAGGCGCAGTAGAAGCCGAACGCGTAGGGGTCTTTCATTATTGTTCTAAGCCCCATCAGTCAAGGTGATTGAAGAATCAACCGCTTAAATGATTGCTTACAGGTTAGTCGAGGCTCCTGGGGTTTGCCGCCCGGTGGGGCAGTATGGCGACACATCGTGTCAAGATTGAATGCATCAAAACCCGCCTGGCTGTGGTCACACGTTTGGCAGCATGAAATCGTTGGGCGCTGATCGGGAAGGTGGACGCCACCGGGATTCATTCCTACCCTGAGCAACGTTCAACCTCATTTACCTGACGAAGGACATGTCGATCCCTTATGAAATCTCATCTCTTGTTAGGCCTGCTGGGCGCCTTATCTTTCAGTGTCCACGCCGCATCGCTGGACGTACCGGTCAACCTCGTCAGCGCTGACGGTGCGCCCAAGCCCATCGGTACGGTGAACATCGACGAAACCGCCTACGGCCTGGTGTTCACCCCGAAACTGACCAACCTGCCGGCCGGCGTGCACGGTTTCCACGTCCATGAAAACGGCAGCTGCGAAGCGGGCACCAAGGATGGCGTGAAAGGCGCGGCGCTTGCGGCGGGCGGCCACTTCGACCCAGGCAAATCCGGCAAACACCTGGGCCCTTACGCCGAAGGCCACCTGGGCGACCTGCCGGCGATCTACGTGAACGCCGACGGCACCGCCAACTACCCGGTGCTGGCGCCACGCATCAAGAAACTGTCGGAAATCAAAGGCCATGCGCTGATGGTTCACGTCGGCGGCGACAACCACTCCGACCATCCCAAACCCCTGGGCGGCGGCGGTGATCGCGCGGCGTGTGGTGTGATCTAAACGCTCCTGCAAGTGTGACGCAAATCCCGTAGGAGCGAGCGGGCGGCGATCCGCCTTGCTCGCGAAGGCGCCAGTACAAACACAGCATGTGCTGCGGCTGCACCAGCCTCTTCGCGGCTAAAGCCGCTCCTACCGTTGTGATTACACCTTAAACCGTAACACCACCTGATTCAGCCCCACCGCCAACTGCGACAGCTCGCCACTGGCCGCTGCTGTCTGATTGGCACCCGCCGACGTCTGCAGCGACAGGTCGCGAATGCTGGTCAGATTGCGATCAACTTCCCGCGCCACCTGCGCCTGTTGCTCGGTCGCCGTAGCGATGGTGGTGTTGCGTTCGTTGATCTGCACGATGGCGGCGGTAATCTCGGCAAGTGCCTTGCCGGCCGCTTCGGCCACGTCCAGGCTCGCACGCGCTCGTTCGCTGCTGTGGCCCATGGCAGTCACTGCTTTACTGGCGCCGCCCTGAATCGAGGCGATCATTTTCTCGATTTCGGCAGTAGACTGCTGGGTACGATGCGCCAAGGCCCGCACTTCATCCGCCACCACTGCAAAACCACGCCCGGCTTCACCCGCCCGAGCCGCTTCGATAGCGGCGTTGAGCGCCAGCAGGTTGGTCTGGTCAGCGATACCGCGAATCACGTCCAGCACACCGCTGATGTTCTGCACTTGCGCCGCCAGGCCGTCGATCTCGGTCGCCGTCGCACCGACCGCCTGATGCAATTCGGTGATCACCGCCACGGTTTCCCCTACGCGCTGGCTGCCGCTGACGGCAGACTGGCTGGAGTCCTGCGCGGCCGTCGAAGCCGCGGCGGCATTGCGTGCCACTTCTTCAACTGCCGCACTCATCTGATTGATGGCCGTGGCTGCCTGATTGATCTCGTCGTTCTGCCGCTGTACGCCGCGCAGGGAATCTTCCGTCACAGCGGTCATTTCCTCGGACGTCGAGGCCAACTGATTGGACGAATCACCCAATTCCCCCAGCGTGCGACGCAGGTTCTGCTGCATCACCGACAGCGCGGCCAGCAGGCGGCCGGGTTCATCACGGCCGTCGGCCTCGACAGGCTTGCTCAGGTCATTGCTTGCAATCTGTTCGGCAACCGCCAGCGCCTTGGCAATCGGCGCAACCAGGCTGCGGGTGAACAGGGCCGCCAGGGCGAAGGTGGCCACCAGCGCCACCAGGATCGCGGCAATGGTCACGTTGCGGGACAGAGAGTAGCTTTCATCGGCGGCAGCGTCCGACTGCTGAACCCGCAGTTCCGCCAGCCGCGACATCTCTGCGATGTCCTTGCCCAGTCGGTCGGCGGCCTGAGTCTGCTCGCCGGTTGCGCTGGTCATCGTATTGATGAGGTCGTCGCGATTCTGCTTCACCGCTTCCAGATAACGCGTATGCACAGCCAGATACGCCGTCATATCGCTTTCCATGTCGGCGTAGGCTTTTTTCCCCGCGTCGGTCACCAGCAGCGGCTTGAGTTTCCTGACATGCGCCTCCAGCTCACTGCGGCCTTTGCTGATCCGCGTATTGGCAATCTCCAGTGCTTGAGGCGTGCTGGCCGTGCGCAGGTTGGTGTTACCCAGGCGAATGGTCAGTAGATCCGATTCGATCTGAGCGATGGCCTGCACCGTCGGCATCACTCCGGTTTGAAGGGTTTCCCGAGCTTCTTTCAGATTCGATGCCTGCAGCAGCGAGTACAGGCCCAGCGCGGTGATCAACAGTGCAAAGAAGCCGAAGCAGAGGAGAGATCGGGGAGCGATATTCAGACGTCTAAGGTTCATGATCCTGACCTATTCATATAGATGATAGTGGTCTATCGACCTGAAACGCTTCAGCTGAAGTCTCAGAACGTGAATATCGGAAATATTTCGAAATCAATTGTCGATGCGTCCCAATGCCGCACTAAGCTGGGCACGGCGCTGGCCCACAGGTATGAACGCTGCAGAGTGCTTGCTTGATTAGGCGCGTACCTTCCAGAAGAGGGCGCCCGCGATTCCAACGGGTTTGGTGGCAAGGGCATTTTATGCCGGTAGATCGTCAAGTCGGCGGTCTAAGGTTTGAAAAGCTCTAGGGTAATCAGATAACGCTCTTGCTCAGGTCGTTTGCTCCATTTAAAGCGGTACATCCTCAGCGTGGCGCGGTACCTGTCTGCCGCCTGCCAGTAGGTCTTGCCGCCTTTGTTCTGATCGCGAAACCGCTCACGCCATTGCGGAGTATCCGCGAAGAGCGGGTAGTCTTCGGGAAAGCGGTTGGTCCATCCTTTGGTAACGAACTGGCATTGCAGGTCGAGCAGGACTTTCAGCGCATCGTCCAGCAGCAGCGGCTCGGTTTGTGGCGACATCCGCACGTTACGAGTGCGGTCGTCGTCAAATCCGATCGTGAAAAACTTTGCTACCGGGGTGATGAATCCATACTGCGGATCGATGAATCGCAGCCTTGCATTGGACTTGGGAACTCGAAACCAGTGAGCGTCGGGCAGCGCCGAGGCGATTTTGGCCGTCGAACGCTTGCGCATGTCCTCCCACGGCTCGTCGATATCCAGCGCAATTTCCGGATCGTCGGCCAGCAGGGTTATGGCGCCTCCCGCTACGACTGCCAACAGCAAAGCCAGGCGCATAACCCTCAGCCAGGCGCTCGGATTGGCTCGTTTAACAGGGATTCTAATCGGCATGTCTGCGCTGTTCCTAAACTTGATAACCACTCGCCCGGACAGGTTAAAACCCTAAGGTTTGAAGAGTTCCAGAGTGATCAGATAACGCTCTTCTTCAGGCCGTTTGCTCCATTTAAAGCGATACATTCTCAGCGTGGCGCGGTACCTGTCTGCCGCCTGCCAGTAGGTCTTGCCGCCTTTGTTCTGATCGCGAAACCGCTCGCGCCATTGCGGAGTGTCTGCGAAGAGGGGGTACTCTTCGGGAAAGCGGTTGGTCCATCCTTTGGTAACGAACTGGCATTGCAGGTCGAGCAGGACTTTCAGCGCATCGTCCAGCAACAATGGCTCGGTTTGTGGCGACATCCGCACGTTAAGAGTGCGGTCGTCGTCAAATCCGATCGTGAAAAACTTTGCTACCGGGGTGATGAAACCATATTGCGGATCGATGAATCGCAGTCGTGCATTGGATTTGGGAACTCGAAACCAGTTGGTATCGGGCAGCGCCGAGGCGATTTTGGCCGTCGAGCGCTTGCGCATGTCCTCCCACGGCTCGTCGATATCCAGCGCGATTTCCGGATCGTCGGCCAGCAGGGTTATGGCGCCTCCCGCTACGATTGCCAATAGCAAAGCCAGGCGCATAACCCTCAGCCAGGCGCTCGGATTCGCTCGTTTAACAGGGGTTTTAATCGGCATGTCTGCGCTGTTCCTAAACTTGATAACCACTCGCCCGGACAGGTTAAAACCTAAGGTTTGAAGAGTTCCAGAGTGATCAGATAACGCTCTTCTTCAGGCCGTTTGCTCCATTCAAAGCGGTACATCCTAAGCGTGGCGCGGTAGCTGTCTGCTGCTTGCCAATAGCTCGTGCCGCCCTTGTTCACATCGCGAAACTGCTCGCGCCAGTGCGGAGTATCCGCGAAGAGCGGGTACTCTTCGGGAAAGCGGTTGGTCCATCCTTTGGTAACGAACTGGCATTGCAGGTCGAGCACCACTTTCAGCGCATCGTCCAGCAACAACGGCTCAGTTTGTGGCGACATCCGCACGTTAAGAGTGCGGACGTCGTCAAATCCGATCGTGAAAAACTTTGCTACCGGGGTGACGAATCCATACTGCGGATCGATGAATCGCAGCCTTGCATTGGACTTGGGAACTCGGAACCAGTTGGTATCGGGCAGCGCCGAGGCGATTTTGGCCGTCGAGCGCTTGCGCATGTCCTCCCACGGCTCGTCGATATCCAGCGCAATTTCCGGATCGTCGGCCAGCAGCCCAGAGGTGCCTGCTGCCGCGATGATCGTTAGCAGCACAAGCGCCCCAATCCACAGCCAGGACTTGCCACGCGCTCTGCCGAATAAGTTCCTCATCGCACGCCCTGTCCAGCGGCAATGTCTCTGATCGACTGCTCCAGCAGGCCGCGGCTGCTTCCGCGTAGCAATTCATCAAATTGTCTGGCCGCCCGGAGTACAAAAGCCATGCGCTGATCAATGTCGGAAAGGTCGGCCAATGGGCTGCTGTCGAACGTCACAGTACGATCATCGTCGATTCGCTTGCACTGGCTTGCAAGCGTCAGCTCAATGGGTTGAGCAATGTCGGGTAAAGGCGATATGCGAGTTACGTAGTAAAAATGATTGGCGAAAAGAAGCCAGTCCAGTTTCCAGTCGTCGTACATTATGGGTTGAAGAATGTTGCGCTGTTCGTGATTAGCTAGATGCCTAACGCTTTTAGCTAAGTGCCCACTATCCAGAGCTTCGAACCCAAGGAGGATGTCGTCATAGTCAACGCCAAATCCCAATTCTTGCTGGTCAACCGGCCACTGCACCGGAAATTTCGGATGCCCGTAAATGGACTCTCGCTTTTTCAGGCACTCTTCAAACTCATTGAGCCCGCGCTGCGCATAAAACAAATGCAGAGGATAGATATCCAGAAACAACGTGGTATTTCCCAAGGCCATCTTTTCGTAGACATACAGCAAGCCTTCCTGCGTCAGTGACCGGGAGCTACCAGGCAGGCGAGCATTGATCGACCAGAAAGGGTTGTCGTCGTCTGCAGCTTCAAGCTCACGCTCATACCGTGCGTGCTGTGCAACTTTATTGGGGTCAACTAAATCGGACAGCGTGTAGGGTTGACGTATTTTCTGGGACGCTTCGTATTCCTTCTGGATCTTGTCGATCGAGTCACGTGCGTGCAGAAGCCCGCAGCCCACTGTCTTGGAAGCGAAAGCTGCGAGTCCGGCCCACTGAAAGCGGGGGTCATCAAGCCACAATTTGGCGTAAGCGGCATTGATCGCCCGGTTACGCTCGATGGGGTTGGCAATCAGCTCACCACCCGGCGCGACAACATCTTCGGCCCGACTCTGGTAAATCCTCCACAGGCCCTCGCAAGTAAGTACGGGAACGTGGACCACATCTGTCGTGACGTCGTAGAGCCGTTCCCGCTTGCGTTCGCACTCGGAAATGGGCCGGACATTTTGATTCAGCTTTTTTTGGTCGGAGTCGGAGTCTTGGAAACGCTGGGACATGGCTTGGGTTCGAAGTGCGATCGCGGCACCTTATCAGCCAACATCTCGGTTGTTTCACGCCGGAAAAAATTCGGAAAAGCCTTACATTTGAGAGTTCAGAATCGTCGGGGCAGACCGACATCTTTCCTACAGCTGGTCATGCTGCTGCGGTTCTGTCATCCCAACTGCTCCAATGAGCCAGGCGGCAATGATGTGATCATGCTCCTGAGCCGGGAGCACTGCGCAAGACTGCATCACCGATGCCGAGTGGGAGAATCAACGGCTGGCGGCGAGTTTACTCAGGGCAAGTCTTCCGGTCGCGCAGACGATTGAGTGCTGAAGTGACGCACCTCTACCATGACTACTGGATATCCAGGCGCTTCTGCATGAAATACCGGCTATGCCCCGGCGGATAATCCTTCAATTCGCCAAACACGCTGTAACCAAGCCGCTGATAAAAGTCCGGCGCCTGGAACGAGAAGGTGTCCAGCCACACGCCCACGCAACCTTTCTCCCGCGCGGTCGCTTCCGCCATGTGCATCAACTTCGTGCCCATCCCCTCGCCTCGGGCGCTTTCAGGCACGACCAACAGCTCGATGAACAGCCACTGCCCAAACACCCTGGCGTGCAGGCCCCCATGAGTAACGCCTGACTCATCGTTCACCACAAACGCGACTTTCTCGGCCAGTGTCATACCGGCCTGGGCGTGGTTGTAAGCGCGCAACGGAGCGACGATCGCCTGAAAATCAGCGTCGTCGGGCGCAGCCTTTGTCTCGATCCGTAAGCTCAAAACCTTCTCCTTGGGTAGGCGCTGATAAACGCAGAACCGGACACGGCTGTTGTAGGCCATGTCCGGTCTGGCGCATTGACTGTATCAGACCGCTGAGGTCACTCGCACATCCAGCATTCAACTCAGTGCGCGATTCGACTCCTCTCGATACGCGCCTTCACTCGGCGCCACAAACCCGGCTCCGCGGGCGCCGGGATTTCCGCCACCACCGTCGGCATATCCCGCAACCGAACCCACGCCTCATCCCGCCACTGCATCACACTCAACGAAGTTCCCGGCCATTGCAACTGGCACAGCCTCGGGTTATCCGGCTTCACGTTGTGCGGCGCATGCAGCACCGGCAACACCTCATGCGTCAGCCACTGCCGCAGCGCCCGGTTCTCCGGCACATA
Source organism: Pseudomonas sp. v388 (assembly GCF_003935425.1). GTDB lineage: Bacteria > Pseudomonadota > Gammaproteobacteria > Pseudomonadales > Pseudomonadaceae > Aquipseudomonas. The sequence goes on along the minus strand of NZ_RHQN01000003.1, from coordinate 416,043 downwards.
GTGATGAACCAACAACGCAAACGCCCCCGACTCACTCACCATCAACTGCTTCTGCCAGTCGCCGTTGGCCTGTAGCCACACGACCCGACGCTGATCGGCGTCGAGCTTGAGGGCTGAGCGTTCGCCCAAGGCTTGGCCCATCAGGCGGGCGAGGTCGGCGAGGCAGAACCAGGCTTGGGATTCGGTGAAGATGGCGCGCAGGGCACGGTGGTGGCGGGTGAAGAGGGTGGCTTCGAAGTGGTCTGGACAGGGATCGGGTTGAGTTGGGTAACGCATTGATAACACTCTGTTGGATAACTGGAGTGCTGCCACGGATTGTCGCCAAACAATGGGTGGCAGCTATGTAAGGGTTGGCGAACCGGTCCAAACAGAAAACCCCCGGCAGGCCCAAAGGCCTCCCTCACATAGCCGCCATAACGCGATGGTCGAGCAGAATAAATCTGCTACTTCACGATGGCTAGGGGTAGTTCGGACTCGGGTCGCCAAACCCGGTCGCTGAGTTGGCAGCGAACGGCGGGCAGGATAGGTCGCAGTGACGATACGCATAAGGTAACGACGTTAGCTAAGAGACCCGCAAATGCCGAAGCGGGCTGTAGGACACTGCGCTGGTGTAGACACTGCGCCGCAATTTCAGCAGCATGTGGCTACATGCGGATTGTCTGCTATCGGCCAAAAGCGGACGTTCGGCCAAGGTCTTCAGGCCAGAAACGGTCGTTCATCTGAAGCTTCCGCGCAAAGATCACCAAGCTGCCGGCTGCGCGGCGTGTACTAGATATAACTCCGGATGAGCAGGCGTATGCAATTTTGAGTGTCATATGGAGACTGACTACCGATGAGCGGCTTGCGATCACAGCTAATGCGCAATGGCCATTACCAAAGTGTTTTAGATAGCATAATATTACCTAAGACCTGCGAAATCATGGAAAGGAGTGCTCTGTAAAATGTCTATATTGGAAAAAAGAGATCGTTTTGAGGTAAAGGAAGAGTCGCTGACGCGGGAAGAATTAGTGCGCAATGCACCCCAATCATTGGCAGAAATTATCAAAGAAAAAAGTTTAATAATTTTGCCGTCCCACGGAACAGTAGATGAATTTTACGCGGGAAGTCTAGATACACTTGATTACCTCAATGATAACAATGTCGATACTGAGATCTACTCTACAGATGAGAACTATAAAGAGCTAAGCCTGCACGGGGCAGACTTTTGGCTTGGAACGTTCTTTATTTCTAGCATTGTTCTGCCAATACTAACCAATCTTATGTCATCTTACATATATGATAAGCTCAAAGCTCAGAAGGATGACGGGGTATCCTTAAAGCTTATTATCGAAAGAAAAAGCGGCTCAACAGTCTCCATTAGCTTTGATGGCAAGGTTGAAAAACTAGATAAGGTTTTCACTGCTATCAAGGAACTCGAAAATGAAATTTGAGCTGACCACGCTGGAGCACACAAAAAATCCAGACATTAAGTGGGCCCTGGGTGAGCTGGAAAAAGTTAAGGAGCAAGCTGTTGTTGCAGGGGACGAAGAGCGTGCAAACAATTGCTGGAGAGAATCAGAAGCTCTCCAGCTTACGCTGATCTACATAGAGGCGTTTCACAAAATAAAGCGTGGGGAGTACAGAGAGGCATGGTACGACTTAGAACGATGCGAGATTAAGTGTCAGTTTGTCATACGGAACTCGAGTGAAGAGTTCTGTCTGAACAAAAATATATTTTTCATAAATCATCAAATTTCAAATCTGCAATCCCTTTACCCTTACTGTGTGTTTTCAAGCCCTGGCATGGTTGTTGGGTATTACTCTTGCGGTATCTGTGACCATAAAATTCGCCCTCGCTCTAGATGCTCTCATGCGAAAGGGAAAATATACAACGGAAAACTATGCGTTCATGTTGCACATGATATCGTACTTAAAGAGATATCTATTGTGTCAAAGCCGGTCCAAAAATACTCTGTTGTTCATAATGATGAGACTTTGGATTTTTCCGTATTGGAACACCTCATGGCTGTTTTGGAAGAGGCTTTTGAGGAGTGGGATGTTATTAGGACGACAAGAAAATTTCCAATTGATATGTTTTTCCGTGTTGATTTAGATTCTGATTGTCCTTGCAAAGGAGGAGGCAAGTTCGGGCAGTGCTGTTCTAAAAAAGCAGAGGTTGAAATACCTCATTTGGATTTTGTATTTCGAAGAGACATTCCAAATCTTCCGGGGATTAAATTCCCTTATTGATTGCGATTCTAGAATTTTAGATTCGCGACGATCAGACCTTGGCAAGGTCGGAGCACTACTTTTGGGCGGCGATTACAACATCGATTTGAATGGTAGGCTCCTGCCCTTAATAACACGCGTATTAGCTACCTTGTCATAAAGCTTATAAGAAGTGAGGCACCATGTCTGAATTATGCTACATGTGTGAAAAGCCGGGCATCACTGTCGAGCACGTACCTCCAAGATGTCTGTTTCCTGAGTTAAAGGATGCCGGCGTTGATTTAAGATCAAACTTAATTACGGTACCTTCTTGTGAGGAGCACAATTGTAAAAAGTCTGATGACGATGAATTTCTGATGGTTAGTATTGCCGGGATTCTTGGGAATAATTCCATCGGTTATGAACATTACAATGGAAAAATCCAAAGAGCTCTAAAGCGCACATCTTACAAGCTATTAGAAAAGGTTTTCCTTAAGAAGCGGCTCATTCGGCTCGGCAAAGAAAATAAGTTTATCGACGTACTTTGGGGAACCCCAGATTATAAACGTCTTATTGACTGCTTTACACACATTGCCTATGGCATACACAGACATCATTTCAAGGCCAGTTTTGTTGGTACTACTAAGGTGCTCTTAGGATTTCTTCACACAAATGCACCCAACCCGAAAGCATTCAAAGCTTTCATTAAAGAAAAGGCAAGCTTGGAACTCGCCGACAAGACTAAGCATGGAGACAATCCGGCAGTCTTTTATTATCAATATACAGAGCCAGATAAATTCGGGATTTTTCTAGTAAAGTTATGCTTTTACCAGAACGTTGACGTGTACATTTCGTATATGCCATCTTCCTCTGAAAAACCATTCCACATTGGCTTCGAGTTAATAAATTTAGGGTGTAAAACGATTATTACTTTGGGTGATAAGAAATTTGAATTTAACTCGAGCGCTGACTCAGCCGATCTTATTCGAAATCCAAGAATTGATAGCGATAAAATTGATTAATATACGCGACTTTCGTCGAGACTGGTTAACAGTCGGTGCAACTTGAGGTGGTGAGTTGCATTCCTGCAACTCATCATCGGCCAGACACCCCCTAGCTCTGAACCAATCTGAACATCTTTATTGATCACTTGACCTAGCATCGGCTAACAACTTGTTTAGTTTCTTCCAATGATAGCGCAACTGCTTTCTAATTGATTTAGAATCCATGATATTTGCAGCCCTGAACCCATATGAAATGAAGTTTCTACGCCCCAGGTAGCTATATCCCCTATAGATGGTACGAAGGAACAGCTCTCGCGGAGGCTCCCCCCTTCCAGCCCGAAGTTCATTGCAACGATCCATGGCTTTCTTACTTACCCAGATACGCTTGCGAAGCTTTTTATAGTATCTTGTTATCGATGATGATCGAATATGCTCACGTTGCCCATCGAACGAAAAGCCAAGGTAATGTACCGGTTTATCAGAGCGAAGTTTGCCAGCCGCGTCAAAGACAAATTGTCTAATTTCCGTTTTTTTCTCCTGTAAATTCAACCCTAATTTTCTAACTTCATCATTTACAAATTCATAAATTTCATCTTCTTTTTCCGCATCACATATGACGAGTATGTCGTCGCAATAGCGATAGAAGACCGATTCTGTCATGGATAATTTGGAAAGCAAAGCGAGATCAAACTCCAACATATAGATATTGGATAGAAGCGCACTTATTGGAGATCCTTGCGGAATGCCTCGTGATTCGGGGTTGGTAGCAAGAAGTCCTCCACCTCTCACAACATCACGGAATCGCTTGGCCGAGCAGAGACGTTTATCCTCAACTCGAGGGTTATGGATCGATACACCGAGCTTATTATAGAGGGCAACTTTGTCGACGCGAGAGCTCTTTGTAATCGACTTGAAAACCGCAAAATGGTCCGTCGGAAGTTTCCCGACTCCTAGTAACTTCGCCCAAGCAGCCTTCAACCGTGAATGATCAAGGCGATCAAAGAACTTTTCAACATCGAATGCAAGAACGCTGCACTCTCCCTTAGCCTTGATCTCGCAGAACGCATCATGTGCAAAATGAATGTTACTTTTTCCATCAATAGAGCGAAAAGCTAATACTGACGTATGCAAACCACGCCGCACTAGTTCCTTTTCATATAGTTGGCTTAGAATAAAGCAGTAGTAGGCATATATGTGCGAGTCTAAGTGAGCCGAGTAACTGATTGGCCTAGGCTTGGGAGTCTTTACGAACACCCCACTATCTTTATCTAAACGATACCTCAGAATCACTGAATTGTAGGTGATAAAGGGATAAAACGAGTGAGCTGCGACTTTCTGAGGAGAAGACACGTAATCCAGAGCAGCTTTCTGTCCAACAGGGCGATCAAAGTGAAGATACTTTCTAGGCTTGTACCAGGGCAACTCATCCATGCTCACACCTTGATAAGCCAACCGGTGGGACTAGGATGGCGGCAATCCCTAAACCGCCCCACCGGCTAAACTTAATGCTCTAAACATTATCCATCTTTTCAGACTAGGCCGCGTATTGCTAGAGTTGACGTATAGTGTCAGTATCACGATTACATCTGGAGGTTCTCAATGAAGAGATTCCGCATGCTGTTGTTCGCCATCTGTATCCCGCTGATAAATAATCATGGGTGGCTTGACAACTTGTGATCCACCTCATGGCCTAATGCCACAAGCATTTTGAATCTAGCACAAGGAATGTGATCGCGCCTATAGAGCGGATCATATTTTTCTACCGTAGCCCCGCCTCAAAAAATCCAAGCTCCCTTCCAATATCGTAGTTTTTCACCGGAAAAAATTCAGCATTATCAGGTGGTTAAGCCCGAGGTGCTTAGCTGTGCGCACCTGGTGTCATCGTGAACCCGATATCTGAATTGCCCCAAATTTCTTAGACTCATTCGAAAGTCCGCTCATGGCCGGAAGGCTCCGCTCTCAAACGTCCGCTTTTGGCCGAAAGCGGACGGTGCGGATGCGCAACTGGCCCCTTCGCGAGCAAGCTCGCTCCTACAGGTTTAGCGCCATCTTTGTAGCAGCCAGCTTGCTGGCGATGGCGGCCGAGCGCCGGTTAAACGGTGCAGATGCTCTGCTGGCCACTTCCGCCCCGGCTTGCTCTGGTTCACGCTCCAATGCCTTGGAGTCCGCCTGTTGAGGCTTGTGTTCGATAGGGCAGTCCACTAACGGAGCGCGTATAGCTTGGAGGTCAGGTACTACCGCAAAACCACTTTCCCCCAGACGAAAAAAAACCCCGCTTAAAAAGCGAGGTTTTCTCAACGTTTGGTGCCCCGAGGGAGACTCGAACTCCCACTCCTTTCGAAAACGGATTTTGAATCCGCCGCGTCTACCAATTCCGCCATCAGGGCTCAATGGCGGCGAAGTATAGGGATGAGTTTTCGCTTGGTCAACAGGGATTTACGCAGGTTTTTTACTAATCCTGCCAAACCGGATAAACTTCCCGGCCCTGCTGAACGAACCCCATCATGCGCGTCGCTGACTTTACTTTCGATCTCCCGGATTCCCTGATTGCTCGCCATCCGCTGGCCGAGCGTCGCAGTAGCCGGCTGTTGACCCTTGACGGGGTCACTGGCGAGCTGGCTCATCGTCAATTCACTGATTTGCTTGAGCATTTGCGCCCCGGCGACCTGATGGTGTTCAACAACACCCGGGTCATTCCGGCGCGGTTGTTCGGCCAGAAAGCGTCCGGCGGCAAGCTGGAAATTCTGGTCGAGCGCGTGCTCGACAGCCATCGCGTGCTGGCCCACGTGCGTTCCAGCAAGTCGCCCAAGCCGGGCTCGACTGTGCTGATCGACGGCGGCGGGGAGGCCGAGATGGTGGCGCGGCACGACACGCTGTTCGAGCTGCGCTTTTCCGAAGAAGTGCTGCCGCTGCTCGACCGCGTCGGGCACATGCCGTTGCCTCCTTATATAGACAGGCCCGATGAAGGCGCCGACCGCGAGCGTTATCAGACCGTTTACGCCCAGCGCGCCGGTGCCGTGGCTGCGCCGACTGCCGGCCTGCATTTCGATCAGCCGCTGCTGGAGGCGATTGCCGCCAAGGGCGTCGAGACCGCGTTCGTGACCCTGCACGTCGGTGCCGGTACGTTCCAGCCGGTGCGTGTCGAGCGCATCGAAGATCACCACATGCACAACGAATGGCTGGAAGTCAGCCAGGAAGTGGTCGACGCCGTGGCCGCTTGTCGTGCGCGCGGCGGTCGTGTGGTTGCCGTGGGCACCACCAGCGTGCGTTCGCTGGAAAGCGCGGCGCGGGATGGCGTGTTGAAGCCGTTCAGCGGCGACACCGATATCTTCATCTATCCAGGCCGGCCGTTCCATGTGGTCGATGCCCTGGTGACCAATTTCCATTTGCCTGAATCCACGCTGTTGATGCTGGTTTCGGCGTTCGCCGGTTACCCCGAGACGATGGCGGCCTACGCCGCGGCCATCGAAAACGGTTACCGCTTCTTCAGTTACGGTGATGCCATGTTCATCACCCGCAATCCCGCGCCGACGGCACCGCACGCCTCGGGCACAGAGGATCAAGCATGAGTCGCACCTGTCGTATGTCTTTCGAGCTGTTGGCTACCGACGGCAAGGCCCGTCGCGGGCGTCTGACGTTCCCGCGTGGCGTGGTGGAAACCCCGGCGTTCATGCCGGTGGGCACTTACGGCACGGTCAAGGGCATGCTGCCGCGCGATATCGAAGCGACCGGCGCGCAGATCATCCTCGGCAATACCTTCCACCTGTGGCTGCGCCCAGGCACTGAAGTCATCAAGGGCCACGGCGACCTGCACGATTTCATGCAGTGGAAAGGCCCGATCCTGACCGACTCCGGCGGCTTCCAGGTGTTCAGCCTGGGTGCGATGCGCAAGATCAAGGAAGAGGGCGTGACCTTCGCTTCGCCGGTGGACGGCGCCAAGGTGTTCATGGGGCCGGAAGAGTCGATGCAGGTCCAGCGCGACCTGGGTTCGGACATCGTGATGATCTTCGACGAATGCACGCCGTACCCGGCCGATGAAGACGTCGCGCGTATTTCCATGGAGCTGTCGCTGCGTTGGGCCAAGCGCTCCAAGGTGGCTCATGGCGAAAACACTGCGGCGCTGTTCGGCATCGTGCAGGGCGGCATGCATGAAAACCTGCGCATGCGTTCCCTGGAGGGCCTGAGCGAACTGGATTTCGACGGCCTGGCCATCGGCGGCCTGTCGGTAGGCGAGCCCAAGCACGAAATGATCAAGGTGCTGGATTATCTGCCGGGCCAAATGCCAGCAGACAAACCTCGTTACTTGATGGGCGTAGGCAAGCCCGAAGATCTGGTTGAAGGTGTGCGTCGCGGGGTCGACATGTTCGACTGCGTGATGCCGACTCGTAACGCGCGCAACGGCCATTTGTTCATCGATACCGGTGTGCTGAAAATCCGTAATGCGTTCCATCGCCATGATGAATCGCCGCTGGATCCGACATGCGATTGCTACACCTGTCAGAACTTTTCCCGCGCTTATCTGCATCACTTGGACAAATGCGGAGAAATGCTGGGGAGCATGCTTAATACGATCCACAATTTGCGGCATTACCAAGTGCTTATGGCTGGTTTGCGCGAGGCTATTCAACAGGGTACATTGGCCGCCTTCGTCGATGCCTTCTATGCCAAGCGCGGTCTTCCAACACCGCCGCTGGGCTGAAACTGAACGAGTTTTTCCTGCTTTTTATACTAATTAATTATGCAACTGGAGCGCTAAATGAGCTTTTTCATCTCTCCCGCTTTCGCGGATGCTGCTGCACCGGCCGCCGGTCCTGCGGGCACCGGTTTCGAGTGGATCTTCCTGGTCGGCTTTCTGGTCATCTTCTACCTGATGATCTGGCGTCCACAGGCCAAGCGCGCCAAAGAGCAGAAGAACCTGCTGGGTAACTTGCAGAAGGGCGACGAAGTTGTGACCACCGGTGGTATCGCCGGCAAGATCAACAAAGTGACCGACGACTTCGTTGTGATTGAAGTGTCTGACACCGTTGAGCTGAAAATCCAGAAAGGCTCCATCGCAGCCACTCTGCCAAAGGGCACCCTGAAAGCGATCTGAGTACCAACTTTTACCCATCGACGGGGCGCGCAAGGCGCCCCGCGTTCTAAGCGGGCGGCGTGATGCTGAACAAATACCCTCTGTGGAAATACGTACTGATCCTGGCGGTGCTGGTGGTCGGTTTTATTTATTCCGCACCCAATCTCTACCCTGATGATTCGGCCATCCAGATCAGCGGCGCCAGCACGGCGTTGCAGGTTACCCAGGCCGATGTGGATCGTGCAGCCAAGGCGCTTACCGATGCCGGCATCTCGGTCAAGGCTTCTTCTCTGGCCGAGAATGGCAAGGGCGGTTTGTTGCGTCTGAGCAAGCAGGAAGACCAACTCCCGGCCAAGGATGTGGTACGCAAGGCTTTGGGCGATGACTACGTTGTCGCGCTGAACCTGGCTCGTACTACTCCGCAATGGCTGCGTAACGTGGGCGCAAGCCCGATGAAACTGGGTCTCGACCTGTCCGGTGGTGTGCACTTCCTGCTGGAAGTGGACATGGACAAGGCAATCGATGCCCGTCTGAAAGTCTATGAAGGCGAAGCCAAGACCCTGCTGCGTAAAGAGAAGGTGCGTTATCGCAGCCTCCCGCAACTGGGCAATACGATTCAGCTGGGCTTCACTGACGATGCCGAACGCGAGCAGGCTCGTGCGCTGATTCGCAAGACCTTTACCGATTTCGAAGTCACGGCCGCCGAGCTGAACAGCATTCCGGTGCTGCGCATGGCGCTGACTCCGGCCAAGCTGGCCGAAATTCGTGAATACTCGATCAAGCAGAACCTGACCACGGTCCGTAACCGGGTCAACGAGCTGGGTGTGGCCGAGCCGCTGGTTCAGCGCCAGGGCGCCAACCGCATCGTGGTCGAGCTGCCGGGCGTGCAGGACACGGCCGAAGCCAAGCGTATTCTGGGCAAGACCGCCAACCTTGAGTTCCGCCTGGGCGCAGGCCCGGATGACTCCAAGGGCACCACCGAGATGTTCGAGTTCCGCGAGGGTGGCCGTCCGGCCGCTGCCGTCGAGCGCGGGCTGATCATCACCGGTGACCAGGTCACCGACGCTAAGGCCAGCTTTGACGAGCAGGGTCGTCCACAGGTGAACATCAACCTCGATGGTCATGGTGGCGAGCTGATGAGCCGCGCAACCCGCAGCAATGTGGGCCGCAGCATGGCGGTGATCTTCATCGAGCAGCGCCCGACCACCACCTACACCAGGCAGGTTGTGGATGGCGTCGAGAAAGACGTGCCGGTGCAGACCTTCACCGAAGACAAGAAGATCATCAGTCTGGCGACCATCCAGTCGCCGCTGGGCAGCCAGTTCCGCATCACCGGCCTGAACGGGCAGGGCGAAGCTTCCGAGCTGGCGCTGCTGCTGCGTGCCGGTGGCCTGGCCGCGCCGATGTATTTCGCTGAAGAGCGCACCATCGGCCCGAGCCTGGGTGCCGACAACATCACCAAGGGCATCGACGCTTCCCTGTGGGGCATGCTGTTCGTCTCGCTGTTCATCATGGCCATCTACCGCTTCTTCGGCCTGATCGCCACGGTTGCGCTGGCTCTGAACATGGTCATGCTGCTGGCGCTGATGTCGCTGCTGGGTGCAACGCTGACCTTGCCGGGTATCGCCGGTATCGTGTTGACCATGGGCATGGCGGTGGACGCCAACGTGCTGATCTTCTCGCGTATTCGTGAAGAGATCGCCAACGGCATGAGCGTCCAGCGTGCCATCAACGAAGGCTTCGATCGTGCGTACACCGCGATCCTCGACGCCAACCTGACGACGCTGCTGGTCGGCGGCATTCTCTTTGCGATGGGCACCGGTCCCGTCAAAGGGTTTGCGGTGACCATGTCGCTCGGGATCTTTACCTCGATGTTCACGGCCATCATGGTGACCCGCGCTATGGTCAACCTGATCTACGGCGGTCGTGACTTCAAGAAGTTGTGGATTTAAGGGGCTGCCATGTTACGTACCATCAACTTCATGGGCGTTCGCAACGTTGCGTTCGCCATTACCATGCTCCTTACCGTACTGGCGTTGTTCAGCTGGTCTTATAAAGGGCTCAACTTCGGTCTGGACTTCACCGGGGGTACGCTCATCGAGCTGACCTACGAGCGGCCGGCGGATCTGGGCAAGGTGCGCCAGGAGCTGACAGCGGCCGGTTACACCGAAGCGGTCGTACAAAGCTTCGGCGCCACCACCGACCTGCTGGTGCGCATGCCGGGTGAAGACCCGCAGCTGGGTAGCCAGGTGGCCGAAGCGCTGCGCAAGTCCGGGGCCGATAACCCGGCCACGATCAAGCGCGTCGAGTTCGTCGGCCCGCAGGTCGGTGAAGAGCTGCGCGACCAGGGCGGCATCGGCATGTTGCTGGCGCTGGGCGGCGTTCTGATCTACCTCGCATTCCGCTTCCAGTGGAAGTTCGCGGTCGGTGCAATCGTCTCGCTGATCCACGACGTGGTGGTGACGATGGGTATCCTGTCGTTCTTCCAGATCACCTTCGACCTGACGGTGCTGGCGGCGGTCCTCGCGATCATCGGCTACTCGCTCAACGACACCATCGTGGTATTCGACCGGGTTCGTGAGAACTTCCGTCTGCTGCGCAAGGCTTCGCTGATCGAGAACATCAACATCTCCACCACCCAGACGCTGCTGCGCACCATCGCGACGTCGGTGTCGACGCTGCTGGCTATCATCGCGTTGTGGGTGTTCGGTGGCGACAGCCTGGAAGGCTTCTCCATTGCGTTGTTCATCGGTGTACTGGCGGGTACTTACTCGTCGATCTACATCGCCAACGTGGTGCTGATCTGGCTGAACCTGACCACTGAAGATCTGATTCCTCCGGTAACTGCCGAGAAGGCTGACGATCTCCCGTAATACCGTTCGGGAATAAGAAAAAAGCGCGAGTTGAACTCGCGCTTTTTTTTGTGCTCCAAGGCGTGGTACGGCGTAAGAAATTACGCTTCGGAAGGTCAGGAGGTTCAAGTGAACAAGTCGATGCTTGTTGGTGCTGTTTTAGGTGCTGCTGTCGTTACCGCCGGCGGCGCTGTTGCCACCTACAGCCTGGTCAAGGGCGGCCCTGAGTATGCCGATGTGTTGGCGGTCGAGCCGGTCAAGCAGCAGATCAAGACGCCTCGTGAAGTGTGCAAGGACGTGACGGTGACCCGACAGGCGCCGGTGAAGGATCAACACCAGATCGTGGGCAGCGTTATCGGTGCGGTAGCCGGTGGTTTGCTGGGTAACCAGGTCGGCGGCGGCAACGGCAAGAAGATCGCTACAGTGGCTGGTGCGGTTGGCGGCGGCTATGCCGGTAACAAGGTGCAGGAAGGTATGCAGAACCGCGACACCTATACGACCACCCAGACGCGCTGCAACACCGTCAATGACATCAGCGACAAGGTCGTGGGCTACAACGTGAAGTACAAGCTCAACGACAAAGTCGGGCAAGTCCGCATGGATCGCGATCCAGGCAGCCAGATTCCAGTGGACGAAAAAGGCCAGCTGATTCTGGGCCAGGCTCAGTAAATCGTCAGGCTTCGAAAAAAAGCACCTTCGGGTGCTTTTTTCGTTTTCGCAGCCACCACCGCAACGTGATTTGCAGGTGTTTGGCTTGGTTGGGGCACAAAAAAAAGCACCCGAAGGTGCTTTTCGATCCTGCAGGTATCAGCGCTTCAGCGAAGGCGGCAGGTGCGGAGCGATTGCAGTCAGCACTGCCTTGAAGCACTTGGTGTTACCCGCAACGATGTGGCCTTTCTCCAGGAAGTCGTGACCGCCTGTGAAGTCGCTGACCAGACCGCCTGCTTCCTGAATCAACAGAGCGCCGGCGGCCATGTCCCATTCGGACAGGCCCGATTCCCAGAAGGCGTCGAAACGACCGGCTGCGACGTAAGCCAGGTCCAGGCTGGCAGCACCGGCACGGCGGATGCCGGCGGTCTGGCCGACCAGGGCGCGGAACATGCCCAGGTAGTTTTCCAGGCCGTCCATTTGCTCGTCACGGAACGGGAAGCCGGTGCCCAGCAGCGCGCCTTCAAGGCTCTTGCGCTGGCTGACGCGCAGGCGACGACCATTGAGTGCGGCGCCACGGCCACGGCTGGCGGTGAATTCTTCCTGGCGGACCGGGTCGAGCACGACGGCGTGTTCCAGGCGGCCACGGTATTTGCAGGCGATGCTGACCGCGAAATGCGGGATGCCGCGAACGAAGTTGGTGGTGCCGTCCAGCGGGTCGATGATCCAGAGGTAGTCGGTGCCTTCACCGCTGCCTTCGTGCATGCCGCTTTCTTCACCGAGAATGCCGTGGGTAGGATAAGCCTTGCGCAGAGCGGTGATGATGCTTTGCTCGGCGGCACGGTCGATTTCCGTGACGTAGTCCTTGGCTTCTTTTTCGTCAACCTTGATGGTATCCAGGCGCTCGATGGAGCGGAAAATCAATTCGCTGGCGCTGCGGGCGGCGCGCAGCGCGATATTCAGCATGGGCTGCATGGACAAATCACCTAAGGTTGTTAAAGAGAGCCGGGCATTCTAGGGCCTGTATTGAATTATTTCCAGCCTTGCGTTGTCGCGGTCGTCCGGTTTTCGACGGTCGCCTCTGTAAAACCGGCGACACACCCGGCGCACAGGTTCATAGCGTAAATCGGGGCGGTTCTGTAAGATTTGGCCCCCCTCAATTGTGTCAGTGAGTGTTCGCATTGTTGCAGAACATACGTGTTGTCCTGGTCGGCACTACCCATCCCGGAAATATCGGCGGGGCTGCGCGAGCCATGAAAAACATGGGGCTTACGCGCCTGGTGTTGGTCGAACCGCGCATTTTCCCTTCGCCTGATGCCGATGCCCGCGCCTCGGGCGCGACCGATATCCTCGAAGGCGCACAGGTCGTGGCGACGCTGGAAGAAGCGCTGGTCGGCTGCAGTCTGGTGCTGGGTACCAGCGCTCGCGACCGCAGCCTGCCATGGCCAATGCTCGATCCGCGTGAATCCGGCGTGAAGGTGGTCGAGCAGGCCGGGCAGGGCGCTGAAGTCGCGCTGGTCTTTGGTCGTGAGCATGCCGGCCTGACCAACGACGAACTGCAGCGCTGCCATTTCCACGTGCACATTCCCTCCGACCCGCAATTCAGCTCGCTGAACCTCGCGGCCGCCGTGCAAGTGCTCAGCTATGAAGTGCGTATGTCCTGGCTGGCTGCCGGTCAGGCACCGGCGGGCGCCGAAAAACCGGACGCCGCCGCGCAGCATCAGGCCGAGCTGGCGACGATGGACGAGATGGAAGGGTTTTACGGGCACCTGGAGTCAACGCTGGTCGCCATCGGCTTCCTCGATCCTGAAAAACCCCGGCACCTGATGGCGCGTCTGCGCAGGCTGTATGGTCGCAGCGAAGTGGAGCGCTCGGAACTGAGCATCCTGCGCGGCATTCTGACCGAGACTCAAAAAACGGCACGGGGCGAACCCCACAAGCGGAAGGATCAGTGATGTTCGAGCGTCTGCGAGAAGATATCCAGAGTGTGTTTCATCGCGACCCGGCGGCGCGCAACGCGTTTGACGTCCTGACCTGCTATCCGGGCATGCACGCCATCTGGCTGCATCGCTTCGCTCACAAGCTCTGGCGTCGCGGCTGGAAATGGCCGGCACGCGTGGTGTCGAACTTCGGTCGCTGGATGACCGGTATCGAAATCCACCCAGGCGCCGTGATCGGCCGTCGGTTTTTCATCGACCACGGCATGGGTATCGTGATTGGCGAAACCGCGGAAATCGGCAACGACGTGACGCTCTATCAGGGCGTCACCCTGGGCGGCACCAGCTGGAATGCCGGCAAGCGCCATCCGACGCTGGAAGACGGCGTGGTGGTGGGTGCCGGCGCCAAGGTGCTCGGCCCGTTCACCGTGGGCGCCGGCGCCAAGATCGGCTCCAATGCGGTGGTCACCAAGCCGGTGCCGGCCGGCGCGACTGCCGTGGGTATTCCGGGTCGCATCATCGTCAAGTCCACCGACGAGACCGAAGCGCGGCGCAAGGCCATCGCCGAGAAGCTGGGCTTCGACGCCTACGGCGTCAGCGCCGACATGCCCGATCCGGTGGCGCGGGCCATCGGTCAGCTGCTGGACCACCTGCAGGCGGTGGACGCCCGCCTCGAAGGCATGTGCGGTGCGCTGAACAAGCTGGGCAGCGATTATTGCGCCAAGGAACTGCCTGAATTGCGCGATGAAGTCTTCGACTGCGTGAAGGACAAGAGCGAGGACCGCGTCCAGTGATTCGGCGCCCGCCGGCGTGTCCACGCGGGTCGATTCTTGCTATGCTACCGCCCGCAAATTCAGCTAATCCCGACTGTTTTGCTTGGTCTTATAGTTGACTTAAATACTCGGGAATAGCATACTCGCTCCCATTCTGATCCCTTGCGGTACACGCCATGCGACTGACTACAAAAGGCCGATACGCTGTCACTGCGATGCTTGACCTGGCATTGCATGCGCAGCACGGGCCAGTGTCTCTGGCCGACATTTCCGAGCGGCAGGGCATTTCGCTTTCCTACCTCGAGCAGTTGTTCGCCAAGCTGCGTCGCAGCAATCTGGTGTCCAGCGTTCGCGGTCCGGGCGGCGGTTATCAGCTGTCCCGCGACATGCAAGGTATTCAGGTCGCGCAGGTCGTCGATGCGGTCAACGAATCGGTCGATGCGACGCGTTGCCAGGGGCTGGGTGATTGCCACGGTGGCGACACCTGCCTGACCCACCACCTGTGGTGCGACCTGAGTCAGCAGATTCACGAATTTCTGAGCGGTATCAGCCTGGCGGACCTTGTCACTCGCCGTGAGGTACAAGAAGTCGCTCAGCGCCAGGACATGCGCCGCTGCAACAGCAAGACGCCGCAACTGGATAAGATCGAAACGTCCGCCGTCGAATGAACGCAGATGAATGCGCGGCGAGCCAGCCTGATAGGAGAGTTTCAATGAAGTTGCCGATTTACCTCGATTACTCCGCAACGACCCCGGTCGATCCGCGAGTAGCGCAGAAAATGATCGATTGCCTGCTGGTTGACGGAAACTTCGGCAACCCGGCCTCGCGTTCCCACGTATTCGGCTGGAAGGCTGAAGAGGCTGTCGAGAATGCTCGCCGTCAGGTCGCCGATCTGGTCAACGCCGATCCACGCGAAATCGTCTGGACCTCCGGTGCGACCGAGTCCGACAACCTGGCCATCAAGGGTGTCGCGCACTTCTACCACACCAAGGGCAAGCACCTGATCACCTCCAAGGTCGAGCACAAGGCCGTGCTGGACACCACTCGCCAGCTGGAGCGTGAAGGCTTCGAAGTCACTTACATCGAGCCGGGCGAAGACGGCCTGATCACGCCGGCCATGGTTGAAGCGGCCATGCGCGACGACACCATCCTGGTGTCGATCATGCACGTGAACAACGAAATCGGCACCATCAACGACATCGCCGCCATCGGTGAACTGACCCGCTCGCGCGGCGTGCTGTTCCATGTCGATGCGGCGCAGTCCACCGGTAAGGTCGACATCGACCTGGCCAGCCTGAAAGTCGACCTGATGTCGTTCTCGGCACACAAGACCTACGGCCCCAAAGGCATCGGCGCGCTGTACGTCAGCCGCAAGCCGCGTGTTCGCCTCGAAGCGACCATGCACGGCGGCGGTCACGAGCGCGGCATGCGTTCCGGCACCCTGGCGACCCACCAGATCGTCGGCATGGGTGAAGCCTTCCGCATCGCCAAGGAAGAAATGGCCAGCGAGAACGTGCGCATCAAGGCATTGAGCGACCGTTTCTTCAAGCAGGTCGAGAACCTCGAAGAGCTGTACGTCAACGGCAGCCTGACCGCTCGCGTCCCGCACAACCTGAACCTGAGCTTCAACTACGTTGAAGGCGAGTCGCTGATCATGGCGCTCAAGGATCTGGCGGTGTCGTCCGGTTCGGCCTGCACCTCGGCTTCCCTGGAGCCGTCGTACGTCCTGCGCGCCCTTGGTCGTAATGACGAACTGGCCCACAGCTCGATACGCTTCACCTTCGGCCGCTTCAGCACCGAAGAAGAAATCGATTACGCCGCGCAGAAGGTTTGCGAGGCTGTTACCAAGCTGCGTGCTCTTTCGCCGCTGTGGGACATGTTCAAAGACGGCGTCGATATCTCCAAGATCGAGTGGGCGGCGCACTAATTTAAAGTCGCCTACAACCCAGGCCGGGCGCGGTTCAAGCGCCATGGCCTGAAGAGCGGCTCCCTGATGTGAGAGGAACAGAATCATGGCTTACAGCGAAAAGGTCATCGACCACTACGAGAACCCGCGCAACGTCGGCAAGATGAACGCGGAAGACCCTGATGTCGGCACCGGCATGGTCGGCGCGCCGGCCTGCGGCGACGTGATGCGTCTGCAGATCAAGGTCAACGAGCAGGGCGTCATCGAAGACGCCAAGTTCAAGACCTACGGCTGCGGTTCGGCTATCGCCTCCAGCTCCCTGGCCACCGAGTGGATGAAGGGCAAGACACTGGACGAGGCCGAGACCATCAAGAACACCCAGCTGGCTGAAGAGCTTGCGCTGCCTCCGGTGAAGATCCACTGCTCGGTACTCGCCGAAGACGCCATCAAGGCGGCTGTTCGTGACTACAAGCAGAAGAAAGGCCTCCTGTAAGGAGTCTTTTTTCGAGAAGCTGGCGACTAGCAAGGAGTTCCAATGGCTATCAGCATGACAGAAGCTGCCGCTAACCACGTGCGTCGTTCCATCGAGGGGCGCGGCAAGGGTGACGGCATTCGTCTGGGTGTTCGCACCACAGGCTGTTCCGGTCTTGCCTACGTGCTCGAGTTCGTCGATGCCGCAGGTACTGATGACACCGTGTTCGAAATGCACGGCGTGAAGATCATCATTGACCCCAAAAGCCTGGTCTACCTCGACGGTACTGAGCTGGACTTCGTTCGTGAAGGTCTGAACGAAGGCTTCAAGTTCAATAATCCGAACTCGCGTGGCGAGTGTGGCTGTGGCGAAAGCTTCAACGTCTGAGGCTTTTATCGTGGGTACTCCTTGTCACTTCGCCCTGTTCGAACTCAAGCCGGCGTTTCGGCTTGACCTCGACCAGCTGGCAACGCGTTACCGTGAGTTGGCGCGCAGTGTTCATCCCGACCGCTTCGCCGACGCTCCCGAGCGTGAGCAGCGTGTTGCGCTGGAACAGTCCGCCAACCTCAACGAAGCCTATCAGACGCTCAAGAGCGCGCCGAAACGGGCTCGCTACCTGCTGACGCTGCAAGGCGACGAAGTGCCGCTCGAAGTCACCGTGCACGATCCCGATTTTCTTCTGCAACAGATGCAATGGCGCGAAGAACTCGAAGATCTGCAGGACAACGGCGATCTGGCCGGCGTTGCAACGTTCAAGCGGCGGCTCAAGGTCGCGCAGGATGAGCTGAACGACAGCTTCGCTGCCTGTTGGGATGATGCTGCGCAGCGCGAACAGGCCGAACGCCTGATGCGCCGCATGCAGTTCCTCGACAAGCTTTCCTACGAAGTGCGCCAGCTCGAAGAGCGCCTCGACGATTAACCCCCGTGCCGCTCCGGCGGCGCGCCAGCGTGATTATTCAGACAAGCATGGCCTTACTGCAGATCGCCGAACCCGGCCAGAGTCCTCAACCGCATCAGCGTCGTCTGGCGGTGGGTATCGACCTGGGCACTACCAATTCGCTGGTCGCTGCATTGCGCAGCGGCCTTTCCGAACCGCTGGCCGATGCAAGCGGGCAGGTCATCCTGCCGTCTGCCGTGCGCTACCACGCCGACCGGGTTGAAGTCGGGCAAACGGCCAAGGCCGCTGCTTCCGCCGACCCGTTCAATACCGTGCTGTCGGTCAAGCGCCTGATGGGCCGCGGCCTTGCCGACGTCAAGCAGCTGGGCGAGCAACTGCCTTACCGCTTCGTCGAAGGCGAGTCGCACATGCCTTTCATCGAAACCGTTCAGGGGCCGAAAAGCCCGGTCGAAGTTTCGGCGGATATCCTCAAGGTGTTGCGCCAGCGCGCAGAAGCCACCTTGGGCGGCGAGCTGGTGGGTGCGGTGATTACCGTTCCTGCGTATTTCGACGATGCCCAGCGCCAGGCCACCAAAGACGCCGCGCGCCTGGCCGGTCTCAATGTACTGCGCCTGCTCAACGAGCCTACTGCGGCTGCCGTTGCCTATGGGCTCGACCAGAAGGCCGAAGGCGTCGTGGCAATCTACGACCTGGGCGGCGGTACATTCGATATCTCGATCCTGCGCCTGACCGGCGGTGTGTTTGAAGTGCTGGCCACCGGCGGCGATACCGCGCTGGGCGGCGACGACTTCGATCATGCCATCGCCAGCTGGATTGTTGCTGACGCCGGCCTGTCCGCCGACATGGACCCGTCCGTGCAGCGTCGCTTGCTGCAAATCGCCTGTGACGCCAAGGAAGCCCTGACCGACGCCGAGTCGGTCGAAGTGGCTTACGAGGGCTGGGCCGGCGTGCTGACCCGCGACGCCTTCAATGCCCTGATCGAGCCGATGGTCGCTCGCAGCCTGAAGTCCTGCCGTCGTGCGGTGCGCGACTCCAACGTCGAGCTGGATGAAGTCAAGGCCGTGGTCATGGTCGGCGGTTCCACTCGCGTGCCCCGCGTTCGCGAGGCGGTCGCCGAGTTGTTCGGTCGCCAGCCGCTGACCACCATAGACCCGGATCAGGTGGTCGCCATCGGCGCCGCGATCCAGGCCGACACCCTGGCCGGCAACAAGCGTGACGGCGAAGAATTGCTGTTGCTCGACGTGATTCCGCTCTCGCTGGGGCTGGAAACCATGGGCGGGCTGATGGAAAAGGTCATTCCCCGCAATACCACCATTCCGGTGGCGCGCGGTCAGGAATTCACCACGTACAAAGACGGCCAGACCGCCATGATGATTCATGTGCTGCAGGGCGAGCGCGAGCTGATCAGCGACTGCCGTTCCCTGGCACGCTTCGAACTGCGTGGCATTCCGGCCATGGTGGCAGGTGCGGCAAAGATTCGTGTCACTTTCCAGGTCGACGCCGATGGCCTGCTCAGCGTTTCGGCGCGCGAACTGGCATCGGGCGTCGAGGCGAGCATTCAGGTCAAGCCGTCCTACGGGCTGACCGACGGGGAAATCACCCGCATGCTCAAGGATTCCTTCGAGTACGCCGGCGACGACAAGGTTGCCCGCGTGCTGCGTGAACACCAGGTCGATGCCGAACGCCTGCTCGAAGCTGTGCAGGGCGCCATGGACGCCGATGGCGAGCGCCTGCTCGATGAAGAAGAGCGCATGGTGATCAACCTGGAGATGGACCAACTCCGTGAACTGATGCACGGCACCGATGGCCATGCCATCGAGCAGCAGACCAAGCGTCTGTCGCAGGTGACCGACGCATTTGCCGCCCGACGCCTTGATTCGACGGTCAAAGCCGCGTTGGCCGGGCGCAACCTGAATGAAATCGAGGATAACTGATGCCGCAGGTCATTTTTCTGCCCCACGCCGTGCTCTGCCCGGAAGGGCTGGTTGTAGAGGCCGAGCCCGGCATCTCTGTTCTGGAGCTGGCTCATGAGCACCATATCGAGATCGAAAGCGCCTGCGGCGGCGTCTGCGCCTGCACCACCTGCCACTGCATCATCCGCGAGGGCTTCAACTCCCTGGAAGAAGCGGACGAGCTGGAAGAAGACATGCTCGACAAGGCCTGGGGCCTGGAGCCGCAGTCGCGTCTGTCGTGTCAGGCGGTCGTCGGAAATGAAGACCTGACGGTTGAAATTCCCAAGTATTCGCTCAACCATGCGGCCGAAGCCCCGCACTGACAAGGAGCTGTCACATGAGTCTCAAATGGGTCGATGTGCAGGAAATCGCCATCCAGCTGGCCGAACGGCATCCGGATATCGATCCGCTGTCGGTGAACTTCGTCAAGCTGCGCAATCTGGTCATGGAGCTGCCTGAATTCGACGACGATCCGGCCCGCGGCGGGGAAAAAGTCCTCGAAGCGATCCAGACGCTCTGGATCGAAGAGGCCGATTGAATCAGTAACGCATGCAAGTTAGGCAATACACCGGAACCCGCGTATAATTCGCGGGTTTAATTTTTCGCTTCAATCACTGTTTCTGGAGTTTCACCATGGCTGTTCAACGTACTTTCTCCATCATCAAGCCTGACGCCGTTGCTAAAAACGTAATCGGCGAGATCACCACTCGTTTCGAAAAGGCCGGTCTGCGCGTCGTTGCTTCCAAGCTGAAGCAACTGTCCAAGGCTGAAGCTGAAGGTTTCTACGCTGAGCACAAAGAGCGTGGCTTCTTCGGTGACCTGGTTGCCTTCATGATCTCCGGTCCTGTTGTCGTTCAGGTTCTGGAAGGTGAAAACGCTATCGCTCTGAACCGCGAGCTGATGGGCGCTACCAACCCTAAAGAAGCTGCTGCCGGCACCATCCGTGCTGATTTCGCTGAGTCCATCGACGCCAACGCTGTTCACGGTTCCGATTCGGAAGCAGCCGCTGCTCGCGAAATCTCGTACTTCTTCGCAGCTACCGAGGTAACCACTCGCTAAGGTCTGCCGACCTGCGAGTGAAGGGTGAATTCATGATTGCATCGACTGGTAAAACTAACCTGTTGGGTCTGACTCAGCTGGAAATGGAAAAATTCTTCGACTCTATCGGGGAGAAGCGCTTCCGTGCCGGTCAGGTCATGAAGTGGATTCACCACTTTGGCGTCGACGATTTCGACGCCATGACGAACGTCAGCAAGGCCCTGCGCGAAAAGCTCAAGGCCTGTGCCGAAGTTCGTGGTCCCGAAGTGGTCAGCGAGGACATTTCCAGCGACGGCACCCGTAAGTGGGTGGTGCGCGTGGAGTCCGGCAGCTGCGTCGAGACCGTCTACATCCCCCAGGGCAAGCGCGGCACCTTGTGCGTTTCGTCCCAGGCGGGCTGTGCCCTGGATTGCAGTTTCTGCTCCACTGGCAAACAAGGCTTCAACAGCAACCTCACCGCCGCCGAAGTCATCGGTCAGGTGTGGATTGCCAACAAATCCTTCGGCAGCGTCCCGGCAACCGTCGACCGTGCCATCACCAACGTGGTGATGATGGGCATGGGCGAGCCGCTGCTCAATTTCGATAATGTCATTGCCGCCATGCATCTGATGATGGATGACCTGGGCTATGGCATTTCCAAGCGCCGGGTGACGCTGTCCACCTCCGGCGTGGTACCGATGATCGACGAGCTGTCCAAGCACATCGACGTCTCGCTTGCCCTGTCGCTGCACGCGCCCAACGACGCGCTGCGCAACCAGCTGGTACCGATCAACAAGAAGTATCCGCTCCAGATGCTGCTCGAGTCGTGCCGCCGCTACATGTCCAGCCTGGGCGAGAAGCGTGTGCTGACCATCGAGTACACCATGCTCAAGGACGTCAACGACAAGGTCGAGCACGCGGTCGAGATGATCGAGCTGCTCAAGGACACGCCTTGCAAGATCAACCTGATCCCGTTCAACCCGTTCCCGCACTCCGGGTACGAACGTCCGAGCAACAACGCAATCCGTCGCTTCCAGGATCTGCTGCATCAGGCCGGCTACAACGTGACCGTGCGTACCACGCGTGGTGAAGACATCGATGCCGCCTGCGGCCAGCTGGTCGGTCAGGTCATGGACCGCACCCGTCGCAGCGAGCGCTACATCGCGGTGCGTGAGTTGAGCGCTGATGCCGATCTGGCTTCAGGCGCAGCCACCCGAACCTGACTGCGAACCTGACTGAGAGGGACCCCATGTCTGTGCGCATTCCATTGGTGCTATGTCTCGTCATCTTGCTGGTGGGCTGCGTATCGACAGGCAACGTCAACCCGCTCTCCACCAGTCAGGGCCGCGATCAGGCACGCGACGCGTATGTGCAGCTTGGGTTGGGTTACTTCCAGCAAGGGCAGACCGAGCGGGCCAAGATCCCGCTCAAGAAAGCCCTGGAGCTTGACAGCTCCGATCCGCAAGCCAATGCCGCCCTGGCGCTGGTGTTCCAGACCGAAATGGAACCTGAACTCGCCGATCAGTACTTTCGCAAAGCCCTTTCCGCCAGCGGCAACGACGCGCGGATCGTCAATAATTACGGCAGTTTCCTCTACGAACAGCAGCACTATCCCGAAGCGTATGAGCGTTTTGAACAGGCAGCGGCCGATAACCTGTATCCTGAGCGGTCCCGGGTGTTCGAAAGCCTTGGCATGACGGCGTTGAAGCTGGGCAAGCGCGATGTGGCCCGCGAGCATTTCACCAAGGCCCTGCGTCTTGACCGCCAGCAACCGCGTTCACTGCTGGAAATGGCTGAGTTGTCTTACGAAGACGGGCAATATGTGCCGGCGCGTGATTTCTACGACCGTTTCAGCCAGTTGAGCGAGCAGAACGCACGCAGCCTGTTACTCGGCACCCGGTTGGCCAAGGTCTATGAAGACCGTGACAAGGCAGCCAGTTTTGGTTTGCAATTAAAAAGACTTTATCCCGGTACGCCGGAATATCAGCAATACCTGTCGGAGCAAAGATGAAAGCGGCGCATCCCGAAGTTGTGGCAACCACTCGCCTGAATCCTGGAGAAACCCTGCGCCAGGCCCGTGAGAGCAAGAACTGGTCGCTGCCAGATGTCGCTCTGAGGATGAACCTTACCGTGGCGTCCCTGGGCAACCTGGAAAACGGTCAATTCGAAAAGCTGCCGGGCCATACCTTTGCCCGCGGCTACGTTCGCGCCTACGCCAAGTTGCTGGGCCTGGATCAGGCCGCGCTGGTCGATCAGTTCGACCAGTACACCGGCACCGACGGCAAGGGCAGTTCGGTCCATGCGCTGGGTCGTATCGAAGAGCCGGTGCGCCTTTCCCACAATATCCTGCGTATCGTCAGCCTGTTGTTGTTGCTGGTACTGGTGGGTGGCGGTTTCCTGTGGTGGCAGGATCAGGCCACGTTGCGCGGCAAGGACTCCGGCCTGAACCTTGAGCACGTTGAAGTCGAGAGCGCCGATGGCACGACCCAGATCCACCCGCTCGACGAGCCGGAAGATCAGGCCGTGGTCGAGAACCAGAACACCAACGAAGCGCCGCTCGCATTGACGCCGAGCACGCCGCTGGCCGATAGCCCTGCGCCATCGACCAGCGCCTCGGCGCCGTCGACACCTGCCCAGTTGCCTGCTCAGGTCCCGACTCCAGCGCCCGCGCCCTTGACGCCTCCGGCAGCCACCGCCACCGCGCCTGCCACGCCGGCCGTGCCGGTCACGCCGCCGGTCGAGCAGGAAGCGCCGACGCCGGTCCTGGCCGGTTCCGGTCAGGTCAAGGTTCAGTTCACCGCCGATTGCTGGACCCAGGTCACGGACGGCAACGGCAAGGTCCTGGCCAGCGGTCTGAAACGCAAGGGCGAGAGCCTGGACATCAGCGGCAAGCCGCCGCTGTTGCTGCGCCTGGGCTATGCCCGCGGAGCGCAGGTCAGCTATAACGGGCAGCCTGTTGATGTGGCCCCTTTCACCAGCGGCGAAACTGCTCGCCTGAAGCTAGGGCAATAATTCATGCACGGCCAATCCCCAATCAAGCGTCGCGAATCCCGAAAAATCTGGGTCGGTTCCGTGCCGGTCGGCGGCGATGCCCCGATCGCCGTCCAGAGCATGACCAACAGCGACACCAATGACGTCGATGCGACCGTCGCGCAGATCAACCGGCTCGAAGCTGCCGGCGTGGATATCGTGCGTGTCTCGGTTCCCGACATGGATGCCGCCGAAGCGTTCGGCCGCATCAAGCAGCGCGTCAAGGTGCCGCTGGTTGCCGACATCCACTTCGACTACCGCATCGCATTACGGGTCGCCGAACTGGGCGTGGACTGCCTGCGCATCAATCCGGGCAACATCGGCCGTGAAGACCGCGTTCGTGCGGTGGTGGATGCCGCTCGCGACCGTGGCATCCCGATTCGTATCGGCGTCAACGCCGGTTCCCTGGAAAAAGACCTGCAGAAGAAGTATGGCGAGCCAACGCCCGAAGCGCTGGTCGAGTCGGCCTTGCGCCACGTCGAGCACCTGGAACGGCTGAACTTCCCTGACTTCAAGGTCAGCGTGAAAGCGTCCGACGTGTTCATGGCTGTCGCCGCCTACCGCCTGCTGGCCAAAGAGATCGTCCAGCCGCTGCACCTGGGCATTACCGAAGCGGGTGGCTTGCGCTCCGGCACGGTGAAATCCGCAGTCGGGCTGGGTATGCTGCTTGCCGAAGGAATTGGCGATACTATCCGCATCTCGCTGGCCGCCGACCCGGTCGAAGAAGTGAAGGTCGGCTACGACATTCTCAAGTCGCTGCACCTGCGTTCCCGTGGCATCAACTTCATCGCCTGCCCGAGCTGTTCGCGGCAGAACTTCGATGTGGTCAAGACCATGAACGAACTGGAAGGGCGTCTCGAGGATCTGCTGGTCCCGCTGGACGTCGCCGTGATCGGCTGCGTGGTCAACGGCCCCGGCGAAGCCAAGGAAGCGCATATCGGCCTTACCGGCGGTACGCCCAACCTGATCTACATCGACGGCAAGCCGGCGCAGAAGCTGACCAATGACAATCTCGTGAATGAGCTGGAACGCCTGATTCGTGAGAAAGCGGCCGAAAAGGCCGCAGCCGACGCCTCGGTCATCGTGCGCGGCTAACCCAGATTGCTAAGGATTTTTTGTGAGTAAGTCTCTGCAAGCCATTCGTGGCATGAACGATATCCTGCCCGAGCAGACTCCGTTGTGGCGTCACTTCGAAGGCACGGTCGCGGGTCTTCTGGATAACTACGGCTATCGCCAGATCCGCATGCCGATCGTCGAGTTCACCGACCTGTTCAAGCGCTCCATCGGCGAAGTGACCGATATCGTCGAGAAGGAGATGTACACCTTCGCCGACCGTAACGGCGACTCCCTGACCTTGCGCCCCGAAGGCACCGCCGCCTGCGTGCGTGCAGTGCTGGAACACGGCATTACCGGCGGCGGCCAGGTTCAGAAACTGTGGTATATCGGCCCGATGTTCCGCCACGAGCGTCCGCAGAAAGGCCGCTATCGCCAGTTCCACCAGATCGGCGTGGAAGTGTTCAACCTCGACGGTCCGGACATCGACGCCGAGCTGATCGTGATGACCTGGCGCCTGTGGGGCCTGCTGGGCATCCGCAATGCCGTCAAACTCGAACTCAACAGCCTGGGCACCAGCGAAGCCCGTGGTCGCTATCGTGAAGCGCTGGTCGAATACCTGACTGCGCGCCTCGACCAGCTGGACGAAGACAGCCAGCGTCGCCTCAAGACCAACCCTTTGCGGGTGCTGGATACCAAGCACCCTGAAACCCAGGCCGTGCTGGTTGACGCGCCGAAGCTGGCCGATTACCTGGATGACGAATCGCGCATCCATTTCGACGGCCTCAAGGCGCGGCTCGATGCGGCCGGTATTCCGTACGTTATCAACCCCAAGCTGGTGCGTGGCCTGGATTATTACAGCAAGACGGTCTTCGAGTGGGTGACCGACCAGTTGGGTGCCCAGGGCACGGTGTGTGCGGGTGGTCGTTACGACGGCCTGGTCGAGCAGATGGGCGGCAAGCCTACCGCAGGCGTTGGTTTCGCCATGGGCATCGAGCGTCTGGTGCTGCTGCTTGAAACCCTGGAACAGATCCCGGAAGAGATTTCCCGCCAGATCGACGTCTACGTCTGCGCCTTCGGCGAAGCGGCCGAACTGGCCGCCTTGACCCTGACCGAACAGGTACGTGACCGGTTGCCGCAGCTGCGTCTGCAGGTCAATGCCGGCGCGGGCAGCTTCAAGAGCCAGTTCAAGAAAGCCGACAAGAGCGGCGCGTTGTATGCGTTGATCCTTGGCGAAGAAGAACTGGCCCAGCGGATCATCGGTGTCAAACCCCTGCGCGGGCAGGGCGAACAACAGAATATTGCCTGGGATGCTCTGTCCGAGCACCTGGCCTCCTGCGTCGTGCAGGGTTGAAGCTGATTAACAGCCGATTTAGCGAATAGGAGTATTGGGGTGTCGGGTACTGAAGATGATGAGCTGGCGGGAATGAAGGACTGGTGGCAGCGTAACGGCAAGCCTCTGGTGACCGGTGCTCTGCTGGCGTTGATCGTGGTCCTGGGCTGGCAAGCCTGGCAGCGATACCAGACCAACCAGTCGCAGGGCGCCTCGATCCTTTACCAGCAACTGCTGGAAACCGCGCTGACGCCGAGCGGCCAGGCCGATACCGCGCAGGTTGCGCAGATCGCCGGCAAGCTCAAGAGCGAGTTCGGTGGAACCACCTACGCGCAATTTGGTAGCCTCTTCGTCGCCAAGGTGGCGGTGGACAACGGCAAGCTCGATGACGCCGCGGCGGAACTGAAGGCCGTTGCCGACAAACCGGCCACCGCAACGCTGGGCGAAATCGCCCGTCAGCGTCTTGCCCGGGTACTGGCCGCGCAGAACAAGGCCGAAGAAGCGCTCAAGCTGCTCGCCGGTGACGCCGATAAAGCGTTCCTGGCCGGCCGTGAAGAACTCAAGGGTGACCTGTTGGTACAACTGGGTCGTACCGACGAGGCACATGCTGCATACCAAAAGGCCAAATCCGCCCTGTCTGAAGAAGCAGCGGTAGGCGGCCTGCAAATGAAGCTCGACGATCTGGCGAAAGGGGATGCGTGACGTGATTCGTTGGAAACATGCAGCATTGCTGGCTCTGGCCATTCTGGCCGCGGGTTGCAGCAGCAACAGCAAGAAGGAACTTCCGCCGGCCGAGCTGACCGACTTCCAGGAAGAAGTCGTCCTGCAGAAGCAGTGGAGCCACTCGATCGGTGACGGTCAGGGCGAAACCTACAACATGCTGGTCCCGGCCATCGAAGGTGACCGCATCTACGCCGGTGATGTGAACGGTCTGGTGGAGTCCCTGGACCGCCTGACCGGTGACGTGATCTGGAAGAAAGACCTGGAACTGCCGGTTTCCGGTGCCGTTGGCGTTGGTTACGGCATGGTCATGATCGGCACGCTCAAGGGTGAAGTGGTGGCCCTGGACGCGTCGTCCGGTGAAGAAAAATGGCGCGCCCGCGTGACCAGTGAAGTCCTGGCTCCGCCTGCGACCAATGGTGACGTGGTGGTCGTGCAAACGCAGGACGACCGCGTGATCGGACTCGATGCCGCCACCGGCAGCCAGCGCTGGATCTACGAAAGCACGCCTGCCGTCCTGACTCTGCGTGGCACCGGTGCTCCGCTGGTCACCAATCGTCTGGCGATTGCCGGCCTTTCGACCGGTAAAGTCGTGGCGCTGGATACTGCCAACGGTGTTCCGGTCTGGGAACAGCGCGTTGCCGTTCCCCAGGGTCGTTCGGAACTGGAGCGCGTCGTCGACATCGACGGCGGTCTGCTGCTGTCCGGCGGCACCCTGTACGTGGCCAGCTATCAGGGCCGCGTAGCGGGTCTGGATCTGGAAAGCGGCCGGGTACTCTGGCAGCGTGACGCTTCCAGCTACTCGGGTGTAGCGCAGGGCTTTGGCAGTGTCTATGCGACACTGGCGTCCGGCACGGTCGAAGGCATCGACGAGCGTTCTTCGAGCGCGCTGTGGAGCAACGAATCGCTGGCGCGTCGCCAATTGGGCGCACCGGAAGTGTTTTCCAGCTACGTGGCGGTCGGCGACATGGAAGGCTATCTTCACCTGTTGAGCCAGGTGGATGGTCGTTTCGTGGGCCGCGAGCGCATTGACAGCGACGGCCTGCGTGCGCGTCCGCTGGTAGTTGGCGACATGATCTACGTGTATGGCAACAGCGGCAAACTGGAAGCCCTGACCATCAAGTAAGGATTGTCCAGGCCCGGCGCTTCGCGTGCCGGGCGACCTTGCTTATGCAAGGCTGCGGCCCCTGTTGGTGCCGCTCCGAACTCCGGCCGCTGCCCCGCAGCGGCTTTTGTATTTTCTGAAATAACGAAGTGGAGAGCCGCATGGTTCCCGTAATCGCCCTGGTGGGTCGACCGAACGTCGGCAAGTCCACCATGTTCAACCGCCTGACCAGGACCCGCGACGCCATTGTCGGCGATCTGTCCGGTCTTACCCGTGATCGCCAATACGGAGAGGCGAAGTGGCAAGGGCGCTCCTATATCCTGATCGACACCGGCGGTATTTCCGGCGACGAGCATGGCATGGACGAAAAGATGGCCGAGCAGTCGCTGCTGGCCATTGAAGAAGCCGATGTCGTGCTGTTCCTGGTGGATGCCAAAGCTGGCTACACCGCTGCGGACCAGATGATTGGCGAGCACTTGCGCAAGCGCAACAAGCGTTCCTACGTGGTTGCCAACAAGATCGACAACATCGACGAGAACCTGGCACGCGCCGAGTTCAGTCCGATGGGTCTGGGCGATGCGATTCCGGTCGCCGGCGCTCACGGTCGCGGCATCTCGCAGATGCTGGAAATTGCCCTCAAGGAATTTCCACGCGATGACGACGATCTTGAAGACGGCGAGATCGAAGACGTCGCCGAAGGCGAGGAGGCCAAGCGCATTCCTGGCCCAAGCGAGAAAGACGGCATCAAGATCGCCATCATCGGCCGCCCGAACGTGGGCAAGTCGACACTGGTCAACCGCATGCTCGGTGAAGACCGGGTCATCGTGTACGACCAGCCGGGCACCACACGGGACAGCATCTACATCCCGTTCGAGCGCAACGAAGAGAAGTACACGCTGATCGACACCGCCGGTGTGCGCAAGCGCGGCAAGATCCACGAGGAAGTCGAGAAGTTCTCGGTGGTCAAGACGTTGCAGGCCATCAAGGATGCCAACGTGGTGATTTTCGTGATGGACGCCCGCGAAGGCGTGGTGGATCACGACCTGAACCTGCTGGGCTTTGCCCTGGAATCGGGCCGCGCCATCGTGATCGCGCTGAACAAGTGGGACGGCATGCTGCCGGGCGAACGTGACTACGTGAAGACCGAGCTGGAACGCCGCCTGTTCTTCGTTGACTTCGCGGACATCCACTTCATCTCCGCTCTGCACGGCACCGGCGTGGGCAACCTGTACAAGTCGGTACAGAACTCCTTCATGTCCGCCGTGACCCGCTGGCCGACCAGCCGCCTGACCCAGATTCTGGAAGACGCCGTCAGCGAACACGCCCCGCCGATGGTGGGCAGCCGCCGCATCAAGCTGCGTTACGCTCACCTGGGTGGCGCCAACCCGCCGTTGATCGTGATTCACGGTAACCAGGTCGAGAAAGTGCCCAAGTCGTATGTGCGCTATCTGGAGAACACCTACCGTCGCGTGCTGAAGCTGGTGGGTACGCCGATCCGTATCGAGTTCAAGGGCGGCGAAAACCCCTACGAGGGCAACAAGAACACGCTGACAGACCGCCAGGTCAACAAGAAGCGTCGGATGATGTCCCACCACAAGAAGGCCGACAAGAAGCGTCGCGACAAGCGTTGATTTCTTAGGGCCTCTCATGAAAAAGGCGTCTGGCACTGTGCCGGACGCCTTTTTTTATGCTCGCGCGATGGGCTATTCTGCCTGACCCCGTGCCGTTCTGTTGCCGGGCGGATTGCAGGGAAGAGGCTCTTCATGATCGACAGCAAGCTGCCCAATGTGGGCACCACCATCTTCACCGTCATGTCGCAATTGGCGGCCGACACCGGCGCCATCAATCTGTCTCAAGGCTTTCCCGATTTCGACGGCCCGCAAGCCTTGCGCGAAGCGCTGGCCCGACGCGTAGCCGAAGGCTTCAACCAGTATTCCCCGATGACCGGCTTGCCCGTCTTGCGCCAGCAGGTGGCGGCCAAGATCGCCCGCAGTTATGGCCGCCAGGTCGACTCCGATAGCGAAATCACCATCACGCCCGGTGCTACTCAGGCGATTTTCTGCGCGATCCAGACGGTGATCCGGCCTGGCGATGAAGTGATTGTTTTTGACCCGTGCTACGACAGCTACGAGCCATCGGTCGAACTGGCCGGCGGGCGCTGCGTTCACGTGCAGCTCAACCCTCGAACGTTCGCCATCGACTGGCAGAAACTCAGCGATGCATTGAGCCCGCGCACGCGCATGATCGTCATCAATAGCCCGCATAACCCCAGTGGTGCGTTGATTACCCGGGCCGATCTGGATCAACTGGCGACGCTGATCGCCGAACGCGATATCTACCTGATCAGCGACGAGGTGTATGAGCATCTGGTGTTCGACGGCGTGAGCCATGCCAGTGTGCTGAGTCACGAAGCGCTGTATCAGCGAGCGTTCGTGATCAATTCATTCGGCAAGACCTACCACGTCACCGGCTGGAAGACCGGCTACGTGGTAGCGCCGCCTGCGCTGACCGCCGAGCTGCGCAAGGTTCATCAGTATGTGAGCTTTTGCAGCGTGACCCCGCTGCAATATGCCTTGGCCGATTTCATGGCCGAGCAGCCGCAGCATGTCGAGGAGCTGCCAGGGTTCTATCAGGCCAAGCGGGATTTCTTTTGCGATCAACTTGCCGCATCGCGCTTCAGCTTCACGCCCTCGGCGGGCACCTATTTTCAATTGGTGGACTATTCGCAGATTCGTCCGGACCTCAACGACGTGGACATGGCGTTGTGGATGACCCGTGAACACGGTGTGGCGAGCATTCCGATCTCGGTGTTCTACCAGACTCCACCCCAAGGGCAGCGCTTGATCCGGCTGTGTTTTGCCAAGCGAGAGGAGACGCTGCGTCAAGCGGCGGAAAAGCTATGCGCGATCTGAGCCAACTACCCAACCTGAATATCGCCCTGATCCAGACCACCCTGGCGTGGCACGATCGCGAGGCCAATCTCGAGCATTTTGAGCACCTGCTGGATCAGGCGGCGAATGCCGAACTGGTGATCCTGCCGGAAATGTTCACCACCGGTTTCTCCATGGAGTCCGAAACGCTGGCAGAGCCTGAAGGCGGCCCGACGTCGGTATGGCTGCTCACCCAGGCCAAGCGCATCGACGCGGTGATCACCGGCAGCGTGATCGTTCGCGCCGCCGACGGCAGCTACCGCAATCGCCTGCTCTGGGCGCGTCCCGATGGCAAGTTGCAGCACTACGACAAACGCCACCTGTTCCGCATGGCCGATGAACATGAGCATTACAGCGCGGGTGAGGAGCGGGTGATCTTCGACCTCAATGGCTGGCGTATTCGGCCGCTGATTTGCTATGACCTGCGTTTTCCGGTCTGGAGCCGGGCGGTGCAGGACACCGACCTGCTGATTTACACCGCCAACTGGCCGGGTGCGCGGCGGCAGCACTGGAACCGCTTGTTGCCTGCACGGGCCATTGAAAACCTGTGTTACGTCGCGGCGGTCAATCGGGTCGGCACCGATGGCAAGGGCTTCGAGTACACCGGCGACAGCCAGGTGCTGGATTTCCAGGGTGACACCCTGCTCAGCGTGGCGGAAGCCGATGGCGTGTTTCAGGCGACCCTGAGCAGCGCAGACCTGCATGGCTATCGCACGCGCTTTCCGGCGCATCTGGATGCCGACCGCTTCGACATCGGATGAAATGCTTCAGAATATTACGGGCCGGTCGATACAGGGTGCAGACCAACAGGAGTTCGACATGACTACCATCAACACGTCTTCGCTTAGCCCATACAATGCTTCGCTTTCGCTGACCGTGAAGAACCAGGCGGCGCAAGAGCAGGCGGCTACCGGCACCAGCACTGAGAAGGCCGGCGCTACCGTTTCCCTGGCTGGCGCACAGGCAGGCGGTAAAGCGGGCGGCGCGGCCGGTGGCGGTTCTGCGACCTCTTCATCGACCGAAGAAACCATCGCCAAGATCAAGGAGCAGATCGAAGCAGCCAAGAAGGAATTGGCCAAGCAGCAGGCCCAACTGAGCGCTGCGCAGAACGGCAGCGGCACCGATGAAGAAAAAGCGCAGAAGGTGATGGCGATTCAGGTGCAGATCTCGTCGACCAATGCGACGATCCAGACGCTGCAGGCCACTTTGATTACCCTGACGACTCAGGGTGGGGTCAGCACGACGGCCTGATAGCGGGCGGGTGTTCGAGCAAAAAAACGCCCGGCTGATATCCGGGCGTTTTTTATGCGGAACATGCAGAGGTCAGGCTACTCGTTCACATTCATGAATTTCTTCGCCCACTCCACATAATCCTGCGGCTGGGTGTAGGTGTGGGTCAGTTCGGTGGCGCTCATGTCGGTGGCGCTGGTCAGAATCTGCCGTTGTTCTCTCAGGCAGTCGTAAGTGGCCTTGATGGCCGCGAAGTACGCGGCGTGGCCATCCACGCAAATGCGCACGCCCATTTCTGCCAGGCGCGCATTGTCGTGCAGTTCGGGGTTGCCGTAGGTCACCAGCATCAACGGCACGGTCACGCCTTCGGACAACTGCGCCAGGTGCTCGAAATCGCGCACGCCGACGATGGTGATGCCATCCGCGCCCGCAGCCTGATATTGCTGAACACGGCTGACCGCTTCCTGCACCGGAATGATCGCCGCGTTGGTGCGGGCGAAGATCGACAGTTCCGGGTCAACCCGTGCTTCCAGCGCCGCACGAATCTTGCCCACGCCTTCGGCGGTGGTGATCAGGTCCGTCGACTTGCGGCCGAACTGCGCCGGCAGCAACGTGTCTTCGATGGTCAACGCCGAGATGCCGGCGCGTTCCAGCTCGATGACGGTGCGCATGACGTTCAGGGCGTTGCCGTAGCCGTGGTCGGCGTCGGCGATGACCGGCAATTGTGCGACGCGCCCGATGCGCGTGGCCTGCTCGACGAATTCGCTGAGGGTGATCAAGGCGAAGTCGGGGGCGGCGAGTACCTGCAGGGAGGCGACCGAACCGCCGAGGATGCCGACTTCAAAGCCCAGGTCTGCGGCGATACGCGCAGACATGGGGTCGAACACGGAAGCTGTGTGAAAGCAGGAATTCGAGGAGGTCAGCGCGCGAAAGTCACGGCGCAGATCCTGATGGGAAGCCTTAGGCATAATCGCTCCAAATGTGATTGGATCAGCTCAGCGTTACCGAGGCCGATGGGTTCTTCAATGCATGGGTGGTCGGCCCGCGCATTCTTTTCGTCCGGATATCAAAACAATAGTCGTCGTGGTGTTTGGAA
Source organism: Pseudomonas sp. v388 (assembly GCF_003935425.1). Taxonomy (GTDB): domain Bacteria; phylum Pseudomonadota; class Gammaproteobacteria; order Pseudomonadales; family Pseudomonadaceae; genus Aquipseudomonas. Next base: position 382,829 of record NZ_RHQN01000003.1, on the reverse strand, counting down.
AAAGATTGCTGCTCAAAGAGGCAGTCGTTCAGGCCCCGACGGCGAATGATTTGCCGTCGACACTACTCTGTACAGAGTGCCCGAACCAGGTAAAGGCAGCATGCTACCACAGCATAAATGAAAAAGATTATGCCGAAATGGGCGCTGTTATGCGGATCATGCAAGACCGTAATGGCCGGGGTTTGGCAGGGCAGGACGGGGGTTGGCGAGGACAAGGAGATCGACGGGCGGGCGCCCGCCGACCTGTGCAAAGACCGTCAGGCAGCCTTGGCTTGCGCTTGGCTCAAGGAGCGATTCAGCGCGCTGAACAGTGCGCGGAAACTGGCGGTGGTGATGTTTTCATCGATGCCCACGCCGTGTACCGCACGGTCGCCATTGACCCGCAGTTCGATGTAGGCCGCAGCCTTGGCAGTGGTGCCCGAACCGATGGCATGTTCGTTGTAGTCCATGATTTCCACGGAAACCGGCAGGCCGGCAACCAGCGCTTCCAGCGCGCCCTTGCCCTTGCCGCGCCAGTGCTGGGTTTCGCCGTCGACATGCACTTCGGCATCCACCGCGCTGTTGCCGTTCTCCTCTTGCAGCCTGTGGCTGATCAAGGCGTAAGGCGTGTTGGCCTGCAGGTATTCACGGCGCAGCAGCGAGTGGATCTGCTCGGCGGTCATTTCCAGGCCCAGGCGGTCGGTTTCGCCTTGAACCACCTGGCTGAACTCGATCTGCATGCGGCGCGGCAAGGAGATGCCATATTCCTGCTCCAGCAGGTAAGCGATGCCGCCCTTGCCGGACTGGCTGTTGACGCGAATCACTGCTTCATAGCTGCGACCGATATCGGCCGGGTCAATCGGCAGGTACGGCACCTCCCACAGGGTGCCTTCCTTCTGCTGGGCAAAGCCTTTGCGGATAGCGTCCTGGTGAGAGCCGGAGAACGCGGTGTGCACCAGGTCGCCGACGTAAGGCGCGCGCGGGTGAACCGGGATCTGGTTGCACTCTTCGACGACCTTGCGCACGCCGTCGATGTCGGAAAAGTCCAGTTGCGGGTTGATGCCCTGGGTGTAGAGGTTCAGCGCCAGGGTGACCAGATCCACGTTGCCGGTGCGCTCGCCGTTGCCGAACAGGCAGCCTTCGACACGGTCTGCGCCGGCCATCAGGCCCAGTTCGGTGGCAGCCACGCCGGTGCCACGGTCGTTGTGGGTGTGCAGGCTGATGATCACGCTGTCACGACGGTTGACGTGGCGGCAGAACCATTCGATCTGGTCGGCGTAGACATTGGGCGTCGACACCTCAACGGTGGCCGGCAGGTTGAGGATGATCTTGTTGTCCGGCGTCGGGTTCCAGACGTCGATCACCGCGTCGCAGACCTCCTTGGCGAACTCCAGCTCGGTCGCGCTGAAGGTTTCCGGCGAATACTGGAACGTCCACTGGGTTTCAGGCTGCTGGGCGGCGTACTTCACAAACAGCCTGGCGGCATTGACTGCGATCTCCTTGACGCCGGCCTTGTCCTGATTGAACACGATGCGGCGGAAGGACGGGCTGGTGGCGTTGTACAGATGCACGATGGCCTTCTTGGCGCCGCGCAGGGATTCGAACGTGCGAGCGATCAGGTCTTCGCGGGCCTGGGTCAACACCTGGATGGTGGTGTCGTCCGGGATGTGGCCTTCTTCGATCAGCGAGCGCACGAAATCGAAGTCGGTCTGCGAGGCGGAAGGGAACGACGCTTCGATTTCCTTGACGCCGACCTTGACCAGGGTCTTCCAGAAACGCAGTTTCTTGGCTGCGTCCATCGGCTCGATCAGCGATTGGTTACCGTCGCGCAGGTCAGAGCTGCACCAGATCGGCGTCGCGGTAATGGCCTTGGAGGGCCAGGTGCGATCAGGCAGATCGATGGTTGGAAAAGCACGGTACTTCGTCGAGGGATCTTTGAGCATGGTCATGGACGGAATCCTTTGTACTGAATGGGCCGATAAGAGGCGGCCAACCATAGAAGGGCAATGCAGGGTCGAGGCACCGCGATCTAGCCCGGCAGTCGTGCGCTGACCAGGCTGAGGCACCGATGCTGGCGCGAAATGATGAGGGTATGGGACGTATTCATGAGGCCAACCGTAACCATTGGCCCGAAGGTTGGCAAGCACTTGGAAAAAATTGAGATAAATCCTCGAAAAAGAGGTTTTTCGGGATTTATCTGTCGCATTAAGTCGGTGTGTTGATTTTTAATTGTTGTGCAGTATTAGCGTGCGCAATGTGTGGCTGGACGAATACTGCTATCGGTGGGAGCGACCTTGGTCGCGAAGAGGCCCGGAACAGGCGCAGCATCTGTCTTGGCATTCCATTGTCTTCGCGGACGAGTCCGCTCCTACACGAGAGTGTGTACGCCGTTACTGCTAAGGCTGAAACGCGCCAATGAAAATTGCCGGATCGACCCGCGCGTCATTAAGGCTGACGTTCCAGTGCATGTGCGGGCCGGTGGCGCGGCCGGTGGAGCCGACTTTGCCGACTACGCCGCCACGCGCAACGCTGTCGCCGGTCTTCACGTCGATCTTCGACATATGGCAGAACATGCTGATGAAGCCCTGGCCGTGGTCGACGAACACGGTGTTGCCGTTGAAGAAGTAATTGCCGATCAGAATCACCTTGCCTGCCGCAGGCGACTTGATGGGGGTGCCGGCCGGGACCGCAAAATCGAGGCCTGCGTGAGGGTTGCGCTCTTCGCCGTTGAAGAAACGGCGCACGCCGAATTTGCTCGACAATGGGCCGTTGACCGGCTTGTCGAGAATCAGATTGCTGGGCGTACCTGCACTGAAGCTGCGGTAAGCGCGGATCTGCTCGGCCAGTTCGCCCTCGATGCGCTTGACGTCATCCGGATTCGGATTCACCTGACGCTTGTTCTTCAAGGTGATGCGCTGCTCCGGGTATTTCTTGCTGCCCACCGTGAAGCTGAGTGCGCGGCCGCCTGTAGACAACTGTTCGGTGCCCGGTTTGACCGTCAACGGGATGCCGACAATCGCCAGCCAGCGAACGCCTTGCTCCTTGACCACCATCACCGGCTTGCCTTGATACGTGGCTTTGGGCGCCTGCGCGCCGGTTCCCAGATCGATGACCGCCACACCGCCCGGCACCGGTTTGTTAAGGGCGCGGGTGATGAAGCTGTCGGCCTGCGCAGGCAGGCACAGCAGCAGAGCGAACAGGGGAGCAATCAGACGAAGCATCGGTCAGTCCAGTAGGGAAAGGGTCACGGGTGTGAGGTGGTTGTCTTCGACCCGCACTTGCAGCTCGCCTTCGCCAAGCTTTGCGGTCAGCCGTTGGCCGGTGCGGGTTTGCGAGGCGGCGCGGATCGCGTGGCCGCGCTCGTCGAGCAGAATGCTGTAGCCACGACCCAGCGTGGCCAGCGGGCTGACCACGTGCAACGTCTGCACTTGGCTTTGCAACTGCAACTGGCGAGTCTTGAGCCCTTCGCGCATTGCGCGGGGCAGGCGGTCGGCCAGGCCGTTCAGACGCTGACGTAGAAAACCCAGAGTGCGCCCTGGATGCTGGGCGGCGAGTCGGCTCTCCATATGCGCCAGACGCACCTGACGCTTGTGCATGCTTTGCTCGAAAGCGCGGCGCATGCGCATGTCCAGATCGTCGAGGCGTTGTGCCTGTTGGCGCAGACGTTCGCCAGGGTGACGCAGGCGACGGGACAGACCTTCCAGGCGCAGCCGCTCACGCATCAGGCGGTCCTGCATGCGGCTGACCAGCCGGCGGTGCAGGTTATCCACCCGGCGATGCAAGTCACTGGAGTCGGGTGCGAGCAGCTCGGCGGCGGCCGACGGCGTGGGCGCGCGGACGTCCGCCACGAAATCACTGATAGACACGTCGGTCTCATGGCCGACCGCGCTGACGATAGGCGTGACGCACGCGTCGATGGCGCGGGCCACGGCCTCTTCGTTGAAGCACCACAAATCTTCCAGCGAACCGCCGCCGCGGGCCAGGATCAGTGCATCGAAGCCGCGTGAATCGGCCAGTTCGAGGGCGCGAACGATCTGATTGATGGCTTCACGGCCTTGCACGGCGGTGGGAATCAACGTCAGTTCCACCCGGGGCGCACGGCGCCGGAATACGCTGATGATGTCGCGAATCACGGCACCGGTCGGCGAACTGATGATGCCGATACGTTGCGGATGCAGCGGCAGCGCAACCTTGCGCTCGGCGCTGAACAGGCCTTCTTCGCTGAGCTTGGTTTTCAGCGCGTCGAACGCCAGCCGCAGAGCGCCGTCGCCCGCTGGTTCAACCGTGTCGAGAATCAGCTGGTAATCGCCGCGTCCTTCGAACAGCGAAACCTTGCCGCGGACCTTGACCTGCAGGCCGTCGCGCAGCGCCTGGCGTACCCGCGCGGCGCTCTGGCGAAACAGCGCACAACGCACTTGCGCGCCGGCGTCCTTGAGGGTGAAGTACACGTGCCCGGAAGCCGGTCGCGACAGGTTGGAAATCTCGCCTTCCACCCAGATGCCGCTGAACACATCTTCCAGCAACACCCGGGCACGCCCGTTGAGCTGAGTGACGGTCAGGACTTCCCGGTCAAGGCCAAGTCTTGCGAAGGGGTCTTTAATCATGTGGGCATCATAATGGCAATGCCGCCGTAGCGCACTGATCCGAATCCATGGAGGAAAAATTGGCAAACATCGATGTTGTCGCAGCGTTCGGGCTGTTGGGCTTCACCCCGCTGGACTGGCTGCTGATCGAGCTGACGCTGGTCGCCGCTTATATCGTGTTCGGCATCGCCGGGTTTGGCACGGCGCTGGTTGCCGGTCCCATTCTGGTCCACTTCATGCCGCTGTCGCGGATCATTCCTTTATTGGTGCTGCTCGATTTCCTGGCGGCATTCGGCAACCTGCTGCCGTCGCGTCACGCGGTGGTGCGCACCGAGCTGCTGCGGCTGTTGCCCTGCATGGCGGTGGGTTGTGCGTTGGGTGTGACGTTTCTGCTCACTCTCAAATCTGACCTGCTGCTTCTTTTGATGGGGCTGTTCGTCACCGCCTATGCCCTATACAGCCTGGCCGTAAAAATACGACCCACCCAACTTGCTGCCGGTTGGTCGATTCCGCTGGGGACGGTGGGCGGGCTGTTCGGAGCGTTGTTCGGCAGCGGCGGATTCCTCTATGCGATCTACCTCAACAGTCGGCTGACCGACAAAAATCAGGCACGGGCCACGCAAAGCGCATTGATCAGCTGCAGCGCCATCGTGCGCCTGAGCCTGTTTCTGATTGTCGGGGTGTACGCCGACATTCCATTGCTGCTTCTGGCGATCTGCCTGCTGCCGGCCATGCTGCTGGGCTCGCTGTTCGGCCGTCACCTGACCATGAAGATGTCCCGCGAAGCCTTCGTGCGGCTGGTGACCTGGCTGGTGCTGGTCAGCGGCGTGGCGTTGATCGCGCGTTATGTCAGCGGCTGAGCGATTGGGCTTGACCTGTCTCCATGGCTGATTAAGCTGCCGCACTCGACCAGCCGCCAGCGACACGCCGCCATGAACACCCAGAGCATCATCGTCCCGCAAATCTCCACGTTCCCCGGACATGAGGCCAGGGCGCGCCTGATTCTGCGCTGGCTCACCAAGATCAACGTGGTCGAGCCGGAACTGACCACCTGCGGCCGCACCGGCAACAAGATGGCCTACGCCATTGCGCCGGGCGCACGCCGGGTCGTGGAAAACCCGCAGGCGCTGCCTTTCGGCGAAACCATCAACGGCCTGGAAGTGGTGACCAGGCGCTGTATCTATACACCGCTGAAGGATTTCGCCGAGGAGGCCGGGTGCCCGGAATGTCGCCGGGAAATCGGCGAAGTGCTGTTCGACAGTCTGGAAGACTGGATGCCCGGCCACACCGATAACTTCACCTGCCCGCAATGCCGTCACGAAGACGATATCAACGGCTTTCTGTTCCTGGACGCGTGCGGGTTTTCCAACCTGGGTTTCATCTTCAACAACTGGCTGGACGCCTCGTTCACCCAGAGTTTTCTCGACGACTTCGCCGAACGGCTGGATCGCCCGGTTTCTTTCGTCAAAGTACGGCTTTAGGCCGGTTTGAGATTGGCCTCAGGTTTGCATTGAGAAGGCAGGGGTGTATGGGTATAATGGCGCGCTTCCAATTTTCCCTCCCGGGAGCCCCCGCGATGCTGCGTATCAGTCAAGAAGCTCTAACATTCGACGACATTCTCCTAGTGCCTGGTTATTCCGAGGTGCTACCCAACGAAGTCAGTCTGAAAACCCGTTTGACCCGTGGCATCGAGCTGAATATTCCTTTGGTCTCCGCTGCAATGGACACCGTTACCGAAGCCCGTCTGGCCATTGCCATGGCTCAGGAAGGCGGTATCGGTATCATCCACAAGAACATGACCATCGAGCAGCAAGCTGCCGAAGTGCGCAAGGTCAAGAAGTTCGAAGCCGGTGTCGTCAAGGATCCAATCACCATCGAGGCTGATGCCACGGTGCGTGACCTGTTCGAGCTCACCCGCCTGCACAACATTTCCGGCGTACCCGTACTGCATGATGGCGACCTGGTCGGCATCGTGACGTCCCGTGACGTGCGTTTCGAAAACCGTCTGGACGTGCCGGTCCGCGAAGTGATGACGCCGAAAGAGCGCCTGGTCACTGTACGCGAAGGCGCCGACAAGAATGAGGTTCGCGAGCTGCTGCACAAGCATCGTCTCGAGAAAGTCCTGATCGTCGACGGCAAGTTCGCCCTTAAGGGCATGATGACCGTCAAGGACATCGAAAAAGCCAAGGCCTATCCGCTGGCGAGCAAGGACGACCAGGGTCGTCTGCGTGTCGGCGCTGCCGTCGGCACCGGCAAGGACACCGGCGACCGCGTGACCGCACTGGTTGCCGCCGGGGTTGACGTGGTGGTGGTCGACACCGCCCACGGTCACTCCAAAGGCGTGATCGACCGCGTTCGCTGGGTCAAGGAAAACTTCCCGGAAGTCCAGGTCATCGGCGGCAATATCGCCACTGGCGCTGCTGCCAAGGCGCTGGCCGCTGCTGGCGCCGACGCCGTCAAGGTCGGCATCGGTCCTGGTTCGATCTGCACCACCCGTATCGTTGCTGGTGTCGGCGTTCCGCAAATCAGCGCCATCGCCAACGTGGCGGCTGCGCTGGAAGGCACCGGCGTTCCGCTGATCGCCGACGGCGGCATCCGTTTCTCCGGTGACCTGTCCAAGGCCATCGTGGCGGGTGCGTCCTGCGTGATGATGGGCTCGATGTTCGCCGGTACTGAAGAAGCGCCGGGCGAAATCGAACTGTTCCAGGGTCGTTCCTACAAGGCTTACCGCGGCATGGGCTCGCTGGGCGCCATGTCCCAGTCCCAGGGTTCTTCGGACCGTTACTTCCAGGATTCGTCCGCCGGTGCCGAGAAACTGGTACCGGAAGGCATCGAAGGCCGCGTGGCTTACAAAGGCCCGCTGGCTGCCATCGTCCACCAGCTGATGGGCGGCCTGCGTTCCTCGATGGGCTACACCGGTAGCGCCGATATCGAAGAAATGCGCACCAAGCCCGAGTTCGTCCGCATTACCGGCGCCGGCATGGCTGAATCCCACGTCCACGACGTGCAGATCACCAAGGAAGCGCCGAACTATCGCGTTGGTTGATCCGGTTTGCGTCGTGGTTTCTGCCGCGACGCATCCCGACATGCTTTATAGCCGGGGCTGTTGACGCAGCCCCGTGTCGTTTCTGTTTTTTGACGAGAATGAGTCATGGCCCTCGACATTCACGCCCACCGTATCCTGATCCTCGACTTCGGTTCCCAGTACACCCAGCTGATCGCCCGCCGCGTGCGCGAAATCGGCGTGTATTGCGAACTGCACCCGTTCGACATGGATGACGAAGCGATTCGCGAATTCGCCCCGCGCGGGATCATCCTGGCCGGCGGCCCCGAGTCCGTCCACGAAGCCGACAGCCCGCGCGCGCCACAGGCCGTGTTCGACCTGGGCGTACCGGTCTTCGGTATCTGCTACGGCATGCAGACCATGGCTGAACAGCTGGGTGGCCGCGTTGCCGGTTCCGACCTGCGTGAGTTCGGTTACGCCCGCGTCGACGTCGTCGGCAAGAGCCGCGTGCTCGACGGTATCGAAGACCATATCGACGCCGACGGCGTGTTCGGTCTCGACGTCTGGATGAGCCATGGCGACAAGGTCACCGAAATTCCGGATGGCTTCCACGTCCTGGCCAGCACCCCGAGCTGCCCGATCGCCGGCATGGCCGACGACACCCGCGGCTACTACGGCGTGCAGTTCCACCCGGAAGTGACCCACACCAAGCAGGGCGGTCGCATCCTGTCGCGCTTCATCCTCGACATCTGCGGTTGCGAAGCCTTGTGGACGCCGTCGCACATCGCCGACGACGCCATCGCCAACATCCGCGCCCAGGTCGGCACCGACAACGTGCTGCTGGGCCTGTCCGGCGGCGTCGATTCGTCCGTGGTTGCAGCGCTGCTGCACAAGGCCATCGGCGACCAGCTGACCTGCGTCTTCGTCGACAACGGCCTGCTTCGCTTGCACGAAGGCGAGCAAGTGATGGCCATGTTCGCCGAGAACATGGGCGTCAAGGTGATCCGCGCCAACGCTGAAGAGCAGTTCCTCAACAACCTGGCTGGCGAGAGCGATCCAGAGAAGAAGCGCAAGATCATCGGTCGCACCTTCATCGAGGTGTTCGATGCCGAATCCTGCAAGCTGGACAACATCAAGTACCTGGCGCAAGGCACCATTTACCCGGACGTGATCGAGTCGGCTGGCGCGAAAAGCGGCAAGGCTCACGTGATCAAGTCGCACCACAACGTGGGCGGCCTGCCGGAGGAAATGAACCTCAAGCTGGTCGAGCCATTGCGCGAACTGTTCAAGGACGAAGTCCGTCGCCTCGGCCTGGAGCTGGGCCTGCCGTACGACATGGTCTACCGCCACCCATTCCCAGGCCCTGGCCTGGGCGTGCGGATCCTGGGTGAAGTGAAGAAGGAATACGCCGACCTGCTGCGTCGCGCGGACCACATCTTCATCGAAGAACTGCGCAAGGCCGACTGGTATCACAAAGTCAGCCAGGCATTCGTCGTGTTCCAGCCGGTGAAATCTGTCGGTGTGGTCGGCGACGGCCGTCGCTACGCCTGGGTCGTGGCCCTGCGTGCCGTGGAAACCATCGACTTCATGACCGCCCGTTGGGCCCACCTGCCTTACGAGCTGCTGGAAACCGTCAGCGGCCGCATCATCAACGAGATCGAAGGCATCTCGCGAGTGACCTACGACGTGTCGAGCAAGCCGCCGGCGACGATTGAGTGGGAGTGACCCCAAGCCCCGGCTTTATGATTAAGCCGTAGCCCGCTACACAAAGGCCGGAGACAACCCTAGGGTTTTCTCCGGCCTTTTTGCATTTACTTGGTCACATCAGCCGTCACGTCCTTCATGCCCATCAGTTTGAGCGCATCGGTCAACTGTCCCAGGTTGTCGAAAGGCCGGGCGCTGATTGCTGGCCATCTGGGCCGTTCGATGAAGAATTTGTTGTGGCTGGTCTTGATCGGCGTTCGCACCACAGAGCCTTCGGAGGCGCGGTGGATCAACAGCGGCTTGCCTGCGTTGGTATCGATGAGGAACATGCCCGGACTGAAGAGGCGTTCTTCGACGGGTAGCTCCGGATAGATCCGGCTGACGGCCATTTGCAGTCTGAAATCGCTTTTGACCAGGCTCGAAGGTGTGCCGATTTCGCCCGCCATGACTTCTCCGGGATCGGCCGAGAAGCCTTGCGGATGGTTCAGGCTGACATCCTCGACCCGGATGCCGAGGGTGCCTTCCAGTTCGCTGATACCGGGCACGCCGTTGAAGGTGTTGGCGTGGGCGTTGCCGACCAGTGCCACCCATTTGTCTGCTGGGCTCAGGTTGACGGCATCGGTGCGAATCTCGGTGTGGGCGTAGTAGTTCATCATCCTGATGCGCAGCAAGTGGTCCGGGTCATCCATGCCGGCGAGGCGATAACTGGCCATGCAGTCGATGGGCTGAATCCGGATGTGATTGTCGACGGCGGCTTTGACCAGCTCCAGAAACGTGTACTGGCCCATCGGGTCGGTTCGGTGGCCGCGGTCGAGGATCTTCAGATACTTCTCCAGGTTCTCGGGCATGCGGCCCGTTCGGGCGAAGGCTTTCAGGTCGGTCAGGTGGAAATCGTTGAGCAGGTGCTCCAGATACAGGGTGCGGACGTTGAGCTTGCTCAACAGTCGCATGTTGTCGATGAGGAATTTCTTGCTGCCGATATCGGCGTGGCTTTCGCCGATGACCAAGCCGGGAGCGTCGGCGAGCAGTTTGCGCAACGCGGCTTTGTTGGTGTCGCTGACGGCCAGCTCGGGTATGGCTGGGCGGCGTGGTAATTCCAGCTCGCGGAAGAACGTCACGGCGTCGCTGCGCAGCCGTTCCCTGATAGCCCTGAAATCCTCATAGGGATCGTGCGGTGCATCGCGTCTCATCCAATCGCCCTGCAGAACTTTGCGGTCGCCGCCGTTGGCGGCATCGAGGAGGCTGTCCTTCATGCTGTCGGGGACGTCGTAGAGGCTGGCTCTGTTCGGGTAATCGACCCGGGCTTGGCCCAGGCGCGAGGCTGCCGGGCCGCCGCCGCGCAGGCCGGTGCTGGCTTGCGCTTCCCACTGGCCGGCAGCGTTGAGGCGTATTCGCACGTTGCGGTAGAACGAAAACGGGTTGTTCGGATCGATAACGGCCCAGCTGTTCATTTCGTTGATGTATCGAACCTGATAGGCCGCGCCCCTGAGGGAAACGTAGGTGCTACCGTCGGCCAGTCGATAGATGCCGTGCATTCGCCCGCTTTCGGTCATGGGCGTCAAGCCGCTGAGCTGGACGCCGGCTTGCAGGCCGTCGAGCGGGTCGAGCTGTTCAACGGGCGCTGCATCTGGAATTGGTGTGGGCGCAGCGGGGTGAGGGCCTGCATCCGCCGCCATGGTCGGCGCGACGTCGGTTTCCGCCGTCGGCAGTTCCGGTTTGGCAGCGCCGCCCAGCAGGAAAAGACTGTTGAACAGAACGTCTACCGCGCTGGTGATGGCTCCGATCACGCCGGCCTTGCGCTCGGCGGTGGTGTGCCCGTTGACGGCCTGATCAATGTTCAAGCCCATGTCTGCCAGCCCCGCGCCCACCACTGCTAGTGCAATGGGCCAGTCAATCGCCGCCAAAGGGCCGAGAACTCTGGAGAACGCATTTAGATAGCCGATCCACATCTGCTTGCGCAGATCGCCGTTGGAGCGCAGGTACAGCTCGGCGTCGGCGTTCATGCGCTGGCGCGCCTTGTCCCTGAGCCAGGTGAACGCATCCGTCCCCAGGTCACGGTCGTGCTTGTTGAGTAACGAGGCATCGGTGGTGGGCAGCAGGTCCAGCAGGTGCTCCAGGCCAACGTCGTTGTCGCTTTCATGGCGCAATGACAGCGGAAAGTGCAAGAGGAAACGCGCCCGGTCATCCAGCTTCGCCGTTTCGCTGATAAGCCAGTCATTCAATTGGCGGTGGTCGTGGAATACATGAATTGCAACGGTTTCGCCGGGTATGTAGAGAATCTGCTTTCCGTGAGGCGTGACGATACGCAGGATATCGCTGGCTTCGTAGCCACCGATGTCGAATGCAGTGATGCGCAGGCCTGGGGATGGGGTGGCTGTCGCGCGCAGCATCGAGAACTGAACCGGCACCAGGAAGTCTCTCGCGACACCGTCGAGGATCGTTTGGAAATCGACGTCGGCCAGATGACCGCTGTGCCGCTCCTCAAGGGCCTTGGACAGGAAGTTGGCCTTGGCCAGGGCGCGGAAGTCCTCGGCGCAGGTTTGCCAGAAGTGTTCGAGTTTCGCTCGGTACTGTGCGCTGAAATCCAGCGCCCACAAATCGTTCATGACGCTCGCTGCATGCATCTTCACTTCGTTGTGTTCATCGAAGCTGTCTGTTTGCGGTCCTGCGGTGTAGAAGCCGCCTATCGAATCCAGCTCATCCCAGTAATCCTGTGCCTGGGCATCGAACCGATGCAGGACCAGCTGTGGCAAGGTCATGGACTCCAGTGGCGGGCCTGAATGCCGCCAGCCGGTAAAGGTCGCGGAGCTGCTGACGGATGAGGAAAAACGGTGCCAGTAAACGGTATCGGGCGCGATCTCCTGGCCGGTATGTTTCTTGATAATGCCACTGGCGATGTCCTGGGCCTGTTGTCGCATGTCGGGGCAGAGTTCGGCCAGTTGGCGTGCGATGGCGATCAGCCCTGTGCGGGCGCTGTCGATGCAAGATCTGGTGGGAGAAGGGGTCAAGCTCACGGCAATTACCTCAAATATGAAATGGCCCCAAGCGTGTCGCGTTTTACTGCCTCGACAGCGATACATAGTTAACGCAGCCTGCGTGGGTATAAGCCTGCCGACCTCGGATCGAGGTCGGGTGCGACAGGCTCGCCCTTATCTTTATGCGGATGCAGGTGTATCGTATTCGCCCCTCGCATCTGCTCTCAGGTGCGCCCGGCAGTCGTTCTTCGAGGTCCAATCATTCATGTCCTTTACCCGTCGACAATTCATCGGAGGTTTGGCCGGTCTTGCCGTCGTGGGGCTTGGCGCAGGGGGCGCATCGCGTTATTGGCTGGGGCGGCGCGGGCCGTGCGATGGCCATGATTTCGAATTGATCGCAGCGCCGCTGGACGTTGAGCTGGTGGCGGGATTCAAGACCCCGGCCTGGGCGTTCGGCGCTTCGGCACCGGGCACCGAGCTGCGGGTGCGCCAGGGTGAGTGGCTGCGCTTGCGCTTCATCAACCGGTTACCGGTGGAAACCACCATCCATTGGCATGGTATCCGCCTGCCGCTGGAAATGGACGGCGTCCCTTATGTATCGCAGCTGCCGGTCAAGCCGGGGGAATATTTCGACTACACGTTTCGCGTGCCCGATGCCGGCAGTTACTGGTATCACCCCCATGTCAGCAGCAGTGAAGAACTGGGGCGCGGTCTGGTGGGGCCGCTGATTGTCGAAGAGCGCGAACCGACCGGCTTCCTGCATGAGCGCACGGTCAGTCTGAAAAGCTGGCATGTGGACGAGCAGGGCGCATTCACCGAGTTCAGCGTGTTGCGTGAAGCGGCGCGGGAAGGGACTGCCGGGCGGCTCTCGACCCTGAACGGAATTCCCCAGGCGGTGATCGATCTGCCGGCCGGACAGATTACTCGGGTACGCTTGCTCAACCTGGACAATACCGTCACCTACCGGATCAACCTGCCCGGTGCCGAGGCGCGCATCTATGCCCTGGATGGCAATCCGGTCGCACCTCGGCCTTTCGGCAAGGACTACTGGCTGGGGCCGGGCATGCGCATGTGTCTGGCCATCAAGGCCCCGCCGGTCGGCGAGGAAATCGCCTTGCGCAATGGACCGGTGCGTTTAGGGACATTCTGCTCAGTCGCGAGCAGCGATGCGCCTGCCCAATGGCCGCCGGAATTGCCGGCCAATCCGGTGGCCGAGCCGGATCTGGCAAACGCCGAGAAGATCAATTTCAATTTCGAGTGGGTCGGCTCGATGTCGGTCAATACCGACAACGGCAAGCCACCGAGCCTATGGCAGGTCAACGGCCAGGCGTGGGACATCACCGACAAGACCTGCGCCGACCGACCGATCGCCAGACTGAAGCTTGGCAAGAGCTACATCTTCGAGATGCGCAACATGACCCAGTACCAGCACCCGATCCACCTTCATGGCTTGAGTTTCAAAGTGATCGCTTCCAATCGCCGCAAGATCATCCCTTATTTCACCGACACCTTTCTGCTGGGCCGAAACGAGCGGGCGCGGGTGGCGCTGGTCGCTGATAATCCGGGTGTCTGGATGTTCCACTGTCATGTGATCGATCACATGGAAACCGGCCTGATGGCCGCCATCGAGGTAGCGTGATGAGGCAGCCGCAGATCATCGATCGCAGTCGCGACCAGGATTTCATGCGCCAGGCGCTGGAGCTGGCTCGGCAGGGCGCCGTGCTGGGCGAGGTGCCGGTGGGCGCGGTGCTGGTGCAGAACGGCGAGATCGTCGGCCGAGGCTTCAACTGCCCGATCAGCGCCAGCGATCCCAGTGCGCATGCGGAGATGGTCGCCATCCGCGATGCCGCCAGGGCGCTGGACAATTACCGCCTGCCCGGCAGCACGCTGTATGTGACGCTGGAGCCGTGCAGCATGTGTGCGGGCCTGATCGTCCATTCGCGGGTGGCTCGGGTGGTCTACGGCGCGCTGGAACCCAAGGCCGGCATCGTCCAGAGCCAGGGGCAGTTTTTTACCCAGGGCTTTCTCAACCATCGAGTGCTGTATGAAGGCGGTGTGCTGGGCGAGGAATGCGGGACGATGTTGAGTGAGTTTTTCAGGCAGAGAAGAGCAGCAGGGAAGGGGTAGCGGACCCGGAACGCCTGTGGTAGCCAGCTTGCCGGCGAAATGGCCGGCACATCCACAAGAGATTTATTGCCTGCAATACCGTCTTCGCCAGCAAGCTGGCTACCGTTCGGCATTCCATCGTCGGGGCAGGCGGATGCTCAGGGCGCAGGCTGCGGCTGATTGGTCTGGGGAGACTGCGCGGGCCTGGTCTTGTCGACGGCAGGTACATGCAGGTTGCCGTCGGCGACCTGGTCGCCTTCAAGCTGCGGCTGGGTGACCCAGGTCAGGATGTCGTAGTAGCGGCGGATGTTGGCCACGAAATGCACCGGCTCACCGCCCCTGGCATAGCCGTAGCGGGTTTTGCTGTACCACTTCTTCTGGGAAAGACGCGGCAGCATCTTTTTCACGTCCAGCCATTTATCGGGATTGAGCCCCTCACTCTGGGCGAGTTTGCGGGCGTCTTCCAGGTGCCCGCCACCGATGTTGTAGGAGGCCAGCGCCAGCCAGGTGCGATCAGGCTCCTGAATCGAATCAGGCAACTGCTCCTTCACGTAGGCGAAGTACTTGGCGCCGCCTTGAATGCTCTGCCTGGCATCCAGCCGGTTGGAAACCCCCATCGCTTGCGCCGTGTTCTGGGTCAGCATCATCAGCCCGCGCACGCCGGTCTTGGACGTGACCGCCGGCTGCCACATCGATTCCTGGTAACCGATGGCGGCCAACAGCCTCCAGTCCACCTGTTCCTTCTTGGCGTACGCCTGAAAATGCTTTTCGTATTTGGGCAGGCGTTCCTGCAAGTGCTGGGCGAAGGTGTAGGCGCCGACATAACCCAGGACATCGACGTGCCCGTAGTAGCGGTCCTTCAAACGTTGCAGGGTGCCGTTCTTCTCGACCTTGTCGAGGTAGGCGTTGATCTCGTTGATCAGACTGTTGTCTTCCCCAGGGCCGACGGCCCAACGCTGCTGACGCGCATCGCCCAGGTCGAAAGCGACCCGCACGTTGGGAAAATACACCTGGTTCATCGCCAGTTCGTTAGAATCGACCAGCGTCAGGTCGATCTGGCCTTCGTCCACCATGCGCAGCAGGTCAACGACCTCGACTGCGTCGGATTCTTCATATTCCAGGCCCGGATTCTTCGCTTTCAGCTCCGCCAGTTGCTCGGCATGGCTGCTGCCCTTGAGCACCACGATGCGCTTGCCCACCAGATCACCCGGATCGGTCGGCCGGTTGCGCCCGTTGCGGTAGATGACCTGCGGGGTAACGTCCAGGTAGGGGTGGGAAAAGCGCGCCTGCAATTTACGCTTGGGGGTGTCTATCAGGCCGGCGGCGCCCAGTACCGGGCCGCCTGGCTTGTTGATCTGGTCGAAAAGGTCGTCGAGGTTGTCGGCGGTTTCGATCTTCAGGTCTACGCCCATGTCCTCGGCGAACCGCTTGACCAGTTCGTACTCGAAGCCGGTTTCACCGTTGCGATCCTGGAAGTAGGTCGCCGGGCTGTTGCGGGTGATCACGCGCAGGACGCCATCCTCCTTTACCCGCTCCAGTGTGTTGGGTTTATCCACACAGGCGCCGAGCATCAGGAAGAGTCCGGTTGCGATGAGCCATCTGGCGCAACGAGGGCGGAAATCTGATTGGGAGAACATCGGTGCAGTATACGCAAAGCGCACCCAGCGCCATATCTCGACAGTTCAGCCTGCGTCTGATAGGCGAGGGCTTTTTCCTGCATACGGACAGCGGTTTGGACACGGCGCGACATTCGGCCCTGTTCAATGCAGCCGTTATGAGTGCTCAAAGGCACGCTTTAGGCTAGAATGCGTGGCCTCAAAGCACACCCCCTTCCCGAGGCTGTCCCGAAGATGTTGACCCTGCGCGGTGCTCCTGCCCTTTCTGCCTTCCGCCACAGCAAATTGCTCGAGCAACTGAAACAAAAAGTTTCAGCTGTCAGTGGCTTGTACGCTGAATTTGCCCACTTCGCTGACGTCACTGGCGCTTTGTCCAGCGAAGAGCAGCAGGTACTCGACCGCCTCTTGAAATACGGCCCGAGCGTGCCGGTTCAAGAACCCAGCGGCCGTCTGTTCCTGGTGATTCCGCGATTCGGCACGATTTCGCCCTGGTCGAGCAAGGCCAGCGACATCGCCCGTAACTGCGGTCTGGCGAAAATCCAGCGCATCGAGCGCGGGATTGCTTTCTATGTGCAAGGCCAGTTCAGCGACGTCGAGGCGCAGGCCATTGCCGACAGCCTGCACGACCGCATGACCCAACTGGTCCTGGGCAACCACGAACAGGCCGCCGGTCTGTTCAGTCATGCCCAGCCCAAGCCGCTGACGGCCGTGGACATCCTGGGCGGCGGTCGCGCGGCGCTGGAAAAGGCCAACGTCGAACTGGGCCTGGCCCTGGCCGAGGACGAAATCGATTACCTGGTCACCAGCTTCAACGGGCTGGGTCGCAACCCTCACGACATCGAATTGATGATGTTCGCCCAGGCCAACTCCGAACATTGCCGTCACAAGATCTTCAACGCCAGTTGGGATATCGACGGCGAGAGTCAGGAAAAAAGCCTGTTCGGCATGATCAAGAACACCTACGTGATGCACAGTGAAGGCGTTCTGTCCGCTTATAAGGACAACGCTTCGGTCATCGTCGGCAGCGTGGCCGGCCGTTTCTTCCCGGACCCTGAAACCCGCCAGTACGGTGCGGTGCAGGAGCCGGTACACATTCTGATGAAGGTCGAGACCCACAACCACCCGACCGCGATCGCGCCGTTCCCGGGCGCTTCCACCGGTTCCGGTGGCGAGATCCGCGACGAAGGTGCCACCGGTCGCGGCGCCAAGCCCAAGGCCGGCCTGACCGGTTTCACTGTGTCCAACCTGAACATTCCGGGTTTCGTGCAGCCGTGGGAAAAACCATACGGCAAGCCCGAGCGCATCGTGACCGCGCTGGACATCATGATCGAAGGCCCGCTGGGTGGCGCTGCATTCAACAACGAATTCGGTCGTCCGGCGCTGACCGGTTACTTCCGTACCTTCGAACAGTCCATCTCCACGCCCCACGGCGACGAAGTGCGCGGCTACCACAAGCCGATCATGCTCGCCGGCGGTATGGGCAACATCCGTGAAGATCACGTGCAGAAAGGCGAGATTACCGTCGGCTCCAAGCTGATCGTGCTCGGCGGCCCGGCGATGCTGATTGGCCTGGGCGGCGGCGCTGCCTCGTCGATGGCCACCGGCACCAGCTCGGCGGACCTGGATTTCGCTTCCGTTCAGCGGGAAAACCCTGAAATGGAGCGTCGTTGCCAGGAAGTCATCGACCGTTGCTGGCAGCTGGGCGACAAGAACCCGATCAGCTTCATCCACGACGTGGGCGCCGGTGGCCTGTCCAACGCGTTCCCCGAGCTGGTCAACGATGGTGGCCGTGGCGGCCGTTTCGAACTGCGCAACGTGCCCAACGACGAGCCGGGCATGGCCCCGCTGGAAATCTGGAGCAACGAATCCCAGGAACGCTACGTGCTGGCGGTCGGTGTCGAGGACTACGAGCGCTTCAAGGCCATCTGCGAACGCGAGCGTTGTCCGCACGCGGTTGTCGGTGAAGCCACTGCCGAGCCGCAACTGACCGTGACCGACAGCCATTTCGGCAACAGCCCGGTGGACATGCCGCTGGAAGTGTTGCTGGGCAAGGCGCCGCGCATGCACCGTTCGGTGGAGCGCGAAGCCGAGATCGGCGACGACTTCGACCCAAGCACGCTGGACCTGGAAGAAAGCGTACAGCGCGTGCTGCGTCATCCTGCCGTCGCGAGCAAAAGCTTCCTGATCACCATCGGTGACCGCAGCATCACCGGCCTGGTTGCCCGCGACCAGATGGTCGGCCCGTGGCAGGTTCCGGTTGCCGACGTGGCCGTGACCGCTACCAGTTTCGACGTCAACACCGGCGAAGCCATGGCCATGGGCGAGCGCACGCCGCTGGCGCTGCTGGATGCTCCGGCGTCCGGGCGCATGGCGATCGGCGAAACCCTGACCAACATCGCGGCTTCGCGCATCGAGAAGCTGTCCGACATCAAACTGTCGGCCAACTGGATGTCGGCTGCCGGTCACCCAGGTGAAGATGCGCGCTTGTACGACACCGTAAAAGCGGTCGGTATGGAACTTTGCCCAGAGCTGGGCCTGACCATTCCGGTGGGCAAGGACTCCATGTCCATGAAAACCCGCTGGAGCGACGAAGGCAGCGAGAAGAGCGTGACCTCGCCGCTGTCGCTGATCGTGACCGGCTTTGCGCCGGTGGTGGACATTCGCCAGACGCTCACCCCTGAGCTGCGCATGGACAAGGGCATCACCGACCTGATCCTGATCGACCTGGGGCGCGGCCAGAACCGCATGGGCGCCTCGATCCTGGCTCAGACCCACGGCAAGCTCGGTCGCAGCGCGCCGGACGTCGACGATGCCGAGGATCTCAAGGCGTTCTTCGCCGTGATCCAGGGCCTCAATGCCGACGGCCATATCCTGTCCTACCATGACCGTTCCGACGGTGGTCTGCTGGTCAGTACCCTGGAAATGGCGTTCGCCGGTCACTGCGGCCTGAACCTGCACCTCGACGGTCTGGCTGAAAACGCCGCCGAACTCAACGCAATCCTCTTCAACGAAGAGCTGGGTGCGGTCATTCAGGTTCGTCAGGACGCCACCCCGCTGGTGCTGGCACAGTTCAGCGCTGCCGGCCTGGAAGACTGCGTTGCGGTCATCGGCCAGCCGGTGAACAACGACAACGTCTCCATCAGCTTCCAGGGCGAGCCGGTATTCAGCGGCCAGCGCCGTCTGCTGCATCGCCAGTGGGCTGAAACCAGCTACCAGATCCAGCGTCTGCGCGACAACGCCGAGTGTGCGGATCAGGAATTCGACACCCTGCTGGAAGAAGACAACCCTGGCCTGACCGTCAAGCTGGGCTTCGACGTCAACGACGATATCGCCGCGCCTTACGTCAAGAAGGGCGTGCGACCTCAGGTTGCGGTCCTGCGCGAGCAGGGCGTCAACGGTCAGGTCGAGATGGCGGCTGCCTTCGACCGTGCCGGTTTCAACGCCATCGACGTGCACATGAGCGATATTCTCGCCGATCGCGTCGACCTCAACGACTTCAAGGGCATGGTTGCCTGCGGTGGTTTCTCGTACGGTGACGTACTGGGTGCCGGTGAAGGCTGGGCCAAGTCGGCGCTGTTCAACAGCCGCGCTCGCGACGCGTTCCAGGGCTTCTTCGAGCGCACCGACAGCTTCACGCTGGGTGTGTGCAACGGTTGCCAAATGCTGTCTAACCTGCACGAGCTGATTCCGGGCAGCGAATTCTGGCCGCACTTCGTGCGCAACCGCTCCGAGCAGTTCGAAGCGCGCGTGGCGATGGTGCAGATCCAGGAATCGCCGTCGATCTTCCTGCAAGGCATGGCCGGTTCGCGTATGCCGATTGCCATTGCTCACGGTGAAGGTCATGCCGAGTTCAAGCACAGCGATGCACTGCTGGAAGCTGATGTGTCCGGCACCGTGGCGTTGCGCTTCGTCGACAACCACGGCAAGGTCACCGAAACCTACCCGGCCAACCCCAACGGCTCGCCTCGCGGTATCGGCGGCATGACCACGCTGGACGGTCGCGTCACCATCATGATGCCGCACCCGGAGCGTGTGTTCCGTGCCGTGCAGAACTCGTGGCGCCCTGAAGAGTGGAATGAGGACGGCGCGTGGATGCGCATGTTCCGCAACGCTCGCGTGTGGGTGAACTAAGCACCATGTACAAGCTCGCCTTCTTCGTGCCGGCGAGCCACGTGGATGTGGTCAAGAGCGCCGTATTCGCTGCTGGGGCAGGGCGGATCGGCGATTACGACCACTGCGCGTGGCAAGTGCTCGGTCAGGGCCAGTTCCGCCCGCTGGAGGGCAGTCAGCCGTTTATCGGACAGAGTGGTCAGGTCGAGTATGTGCAGGAGTGGAAGGTCGAGATGGTCGTGGCCGACGAACTGATCCGTCAGGTCGTCGCTGCGCTCAAACAGAGCCACCCTTACGAAACGCCTGCCTATGAGGTGTGGCGCCTGGAAGATTTCTAGGCTTCACGTGTGCTGGCGATAAAACAGGCTGTCTTCCGGTTGCTGCCGCTGTGCGGCAGATCGCGAGCAAGCTCGCTCCTACAGGATCCGTTTGCTGCAGATTACGGCCTGATCTCGATCATCGTCCCGTCTTTCACCAGATCCCAGACTTCGCGCATGTCGTTGTTCTTCATGCCGATGCAGCCGTTGGTCCAGTCCAGAGTATGGAAATACCACTCCGGGTATTCCTCGTCCACCGGCGTGCCGTGAATCATGATCATGCTGCCCGGTTTCACCCCTTCCCGACGTGCCCGTGCCGCATCCGAAACGTTCGGATAGGAAATGTGCATCGACAGGTTGTAGTTGGTACTGGTCTTGCGCCAGTCCAGCCAGTAAAAACCTTCCGGCGTGCGCTGGTCGCCTTCCCTGAGCTTGGTGCCCAAAGGGTTTCTGCCCAGGGAAATGCGGTAGGTCTTGAGTGCTTCGCCGGCGCTGATCAATTGCAACTGACGGGCGCCCTTGAGCACCAGCACCTTGTCGATCTTGCGCTCGGACAGGCGTTCCAGGTTGATGACCTTGTCGTTGACGATCTTCTGTTCGCTGCCCTTGGGCACGATCGTCTGGGTGAAAGCAGCGTGTGACAGCGGCATGAACGTAAAGCAAAGAAAAGCGAACAACCAGCGCATTTACGGTATCCCTGATGACTCGCAGCGCGCGAGTCGATCTTGTGGTTAGGTGTCGAGCGTGGGGCGTGACGGCGGCAGGGCGCTGGTGTGAACCGGGTAAACCTGCCGTTGCCGATCTGCGAAGTAGCATTCTAGGGTACGCCTGACCGTCATGAAAGCCAGCTCTGACCACGGAATGTCAGCCTCGTCGAACAACTGCACTTCCAGGCTCTCGATGCCGGCCGCGAACTGTGTACCGCTCAGTCGGGCCCGATAAAACACGTGCACCTGATTGATATGCGGTACGTCGATCAGTGAATAGAGGTGCAACTCTTCAAGTTCGGCGCAGGCTTCCTCGACCGTTTCGCGACGCGCTGCCTGTTCCACCGTCTCGCCGTTTTCCATGAAGCCGGCCGGCAGCGTCCAGTAACCCAGGCGCGGCTCGATGGCACGGCGGCACAACAAGACCTGATCGCCCACCGTCACCAGGCAGCCTGCGACGATATTGGGGTTCTGATAATGAACGGTGTGACACTGCTCGCAGACGTAGCGCAGACGGCTGTCGCCCTCTGGAATGCGCTGGATGACCGGGTTGCCGCACTGGCTGCAGAATTTCATGGCATGGTTCGATGACTGAAGGCAGTCGCTATCTTGGCCTGTCCCCAGTCGTATCGGCAAGCTGATCTGTGGTTTGACTGTCCTACAAAGGCTTGGGCACTTGCCCGCTTTGGTGCATGATGCCAGGCAGGCAACAGATCGAGATTTCCCATGCTGGATGAGCTACTTCGCCGTGTAGGCAGTCACACGCCAGACACCCTCGTGACGGATCGGCCCTTTCCCGAGGCCGCCGTACTGGTGCCGATCACACGCAGTGACGAACCTGAGTTGATCCTGACCCTGCGCGCCAGCGGGCTTTCCACCCATGGCGGCGAAGTTGCGTTTCCGGGTGGCCGTCGCGATCCGGAAGATCCGGATCTGGTGTTCACCGCGTTGCGTGAAGCGGAAGAGGAAATCGGCCTGCCACCCGGGCTGGTGGAGATCATCGGTCCGTTGAGCCCGCTGATCTCCAAGCACGGCATCAAGGTCACGCCTTACGTGGGTGTGATTCCCGATTTTGTCGAGTACCGGCCCAACGACGGCGAGATCGCCGCAGTGTTCAGTGTGCCGCTGGAGTTCTTCCGCCAGGACACCCGAGAGCATACTCATCGCATCGATTACGCGGGTCGCAGTTGGTACGTTCCCAGCTATCGTTATGGCGAGTACAAGATCTGGGGGCTGACGGCCATCATGATCGTCGAGCTGATCAACGTGCTGTATGACAGCCGGATCAGCCTGCATCATCCACCGGAGCGCTCCACCACCTGAAGTGCCATCCATAACGAGCCGGGCGTATCAGCCCGGCCGACAGCCTGAGGAAACCGCATGAAATATCGCCTGGGGGATGCCCGCGTCCAGACCGATCCTGACAGTTGGGTGGCGCCCAACGCCGTGTTGATCGGCAAGGTCAAGCTGGAAGCGGGCGCCAGTGTCTGGTTCAACGCCGTGTTACGAGGCGATAACGAACTGATCCACATCGGTGAGAACAGCAACGTCCAGGACGGTACGGTCATCCACACCGACATGGGCTCGCCGCTGGAAGTGGGCAAGGGCGTGACCATCGGCCATAACGCCATGTTGCATGGCTGTACGGTGGGCGACTACAGCCTGATCGGCATCAACACGGTGATTCTCAACGGCGCGAAAATCGGCAAGTACTGCATCATCGGCGCCAACTCGTTGATCGGCGAAGGCAAGGTGATTCCCGACGGTTCGCTGGTGATGGGCTCGCCCGGCAAAGTGATCCGCGAGCTGACCGAGATCCAGAAGAAGATGCTTGAGGCCAGCGCCGCGCATTATGTCCAGAACGCCCGGCGCTATGCCCGTGATCTGGTGGAGCAGGAAGAGTGAGTGACGCCGTTTCTGTCAGTGAAAGACCGGTTCGCTCTCCATGCGTGAGTATCTGCGCGTTGGACGATGACGACATTTGCACCGGCTGCCAACGCAGCGGCAATGAAATCACCCGCTGGGGCCGCATGAGCAATGACGAACGCCGTGCGGTGCTGGTCCGGTGCCATGAACGCGCCAAGGCCAGCGGGATGATCCTCTAACCGCGCCAGATCGACCGCCTTCGCCAGCAAGACGGATCGCCGCCCGCGGGCTCCTACAAAATCAGCGCACCGTGTTCCTGTAGGAGCCAGCTTGCTGGCGAGTTGCCGCAGGTACTCGGCCCCACAGTCTGGCTCTCTACTGCTACCATTGGCGCCCAAATTTTTCCAGGCGCTGTTCCCATGCTTTTCCTGATCGCGTACATCGCCAGCGTTGTGTTGATCAACTTCGCGTTTTCCGCCGCTCCGCATCTGGATATCATCTGGTCGGCCTGGGGCGGCCTGGTATTTGTGTTGCGCGACATGGTCCAGACCCGCTTTGGCCACGGCGCCATCCTCGCCATGCTGGTGGCGCTGGTGCTGTCCTATATCACCAGCGACCCGACCATCGCCCTGGCCAGTGCCACGGCATTCGCGGTGTCGGAATGCATCGACTGGCTGGTGTTCACCATCACCCGCCGTCCGCTGCGGGACCGGCTGTGGATCAGCTCGGCGCTGAGCATCCCCATCGACACCTTCATCTTTTTCGGCATGATCGATGCCCTGACCGCACCGGTCTTGCTGACTGCCCTGGGCTCCAAGTTCGCCGGCGTGACGGCGGTGTGGCTGATCATGACCTGGCGTGAACGCAAGCGCGCGTTCGCCGGCTGAAGCCCCGCACGCCGGGGGTTCGTGGTAAATTGCGCGCTTTTCTCCACAGCGGTCGCTCGCATACGGCGAGCTGCCCTCGATATCTGCTCCACGAGGACCTGAGATGACTCAAATCGGAACTCCACTGTCGCCCACCGCGACTCGCGTACTGTTCTGCGGCAGCGGCGAGCTGGGCAAGGAAGTCGTGATCGAGCTGCAACGCCTGGGCGTCGAAGTGATCGCTGTTGACCGCTACGCCAACGCACCGGCCATGCAGGTTGCGCACCGCAGCCACGTGATCAACATGCTCGACGGCGCCGCGCTGCGTGCCGTCATCGAGGCCGAGAAGCCGGACTATATCGTCCCGGAAATCGAAGCCATCGCCACCACCACGCTGGTCGAGCTGGAAGCCGAAGGCTTCACCGTCATCCCGACCGCACGTGCCGCGCAACTGACCATGAACCGCGAAGGCATTCGCCGCCTGGCGGCTGAAGAGCTGAACCTGCCCACCTCGCCGTACTTCTTCGCCGACACCTTCGAGGCCTACAGCAAGGCCGTTGAAGACCTGGGCTTCCCCTGCGTGGTCAAGCCGGTCATGAGTTCATCGGGCAAGGGCCAGAGCCTGCTCAAGAGCACCGCCGATGTGCAAAAGGCGTGGGATTACGCTCAGGAAGGCGGTCGCGCCGGCAAGGGCCGGGTCATCGTCGAAGGCTTCATCGATTTTGACTACGAGATCACCTTGCTGACCGTCCGCCACGCTGGCGGTACGACCTTCTGCGCGCCGGTCGGCCATCGTCAGGAGAAGGGCGACTATCAGGAATCCTGGCAGCCACAGGCCATGAGCCCGGCAGCACTGGCGGAATCCGAGCGCGTTGCCAAGGCGGTGACCGAAGCATTGGGTGGTCGCGGCATGTTCGGCGTCGAGCTGTTCATCAAGGGCGATCAGGTGTGGTTCAGCGAAGTATCGCCGCGCCCGCATGACACCGGTCTGGTGACCCTGATTTCCCAGGACTTGTCGCAGTTCGCACTGCACGCCCGGGCGATTCTTGGCCTGCCGGTTCCGTTGATCCGCCAGTTTGGTCCGTCGGCTTCAGCGGTGATTCTGGTCGAAGGCCAGTCCACGCAGACTGCATTCGGCAACCTGGGCGCCGCGCTGGCAGAGCCTGACACGGCCCTGCGGTTGTTCGGCAAGCCGGAAGTCAACGGCCAGCGCCGCATGGGCGTAGCCCTGGCTCGCGACGAGTCCGTCGAAGCCGCCCGCGCCAAGGCAACCCGCGCATCGCAGGCAGTGAAAGTCACGCTGTAAAGCACTGTTCAACCTTCGCCAGCGGGCGGCGATCCGTCTTGCCGGCGAAGGGGTATCGCTTAACCCACCTGACTCAAATCCTCATCCCGCGTTTCCTTCAGGCACAGCACTGCCAGCACGCTGAGCAGTGCCGCTGCCGACACGTACCCGCCGACCCAGCTCAAGCCCCCCATCGCCACCAGTTTCTGCGCGAAGAATGGAGCCACCGACGCGCCGACGATTCCGCCCAGGTTGTAGGCAGCAGACGCGCCGGTGTAGCGCACATGCGTGGGAAACAGCTCCGGCAGCAGTGCGCCCATCGGTGCGAAGGTCACGCCCATCAGGAACAGCTCGATGCACAGGAACAGCGCCACGCCCCAGGTCGAGCCGTGGGTCAGCAACGGTTCCATGAGAAACCCCGACAGGATCGCCAACACGCCGCCGGCAATCAGCACCGGCTTGCGTCCGTAGCGGTCGCTGGCCAATGCCGCCAGGGGCGTGGCTGCGGCCATGAACAACACCGCAAAGCACAGCAGTCCCAGGAACGTCTCGCGGCTGTAACCCAGCGTCGACACCCCGTAGCTGAGGGAAAACACCGTCGAGATGTAGAACAGCGCATAGCAGACCACCATCGAAGCGGCCCCCAGCAGCATCGGCCGCCAGTGCTGGCTGAACGTTTCGACGATGGGCATCTTGACCCGTTCCTGGCGGGCGATGGCTTTGGCGAACACGGGCGTCTCTTCCAGCTTCAGCCGCACGTACAGCCCGACCATGACCAGCGCCGCACTGAGCAGGAACGGAATGCGCCAGCCCCATGAGCGGAACTGTTCGTCATCCAGCGTCAGGGCCAGGGTCAGGAACAGGCCGTTGGCGGCCAGAAAGCCAATGGAAGGCCCAAGCTGCGGGAACATGCCGAACCAGGCGCGCTTGCCCTTGGGCGCATTCTCGGTGGCCAGCAGTGCAGCGCCGCCCCATTCGCCGCCCAGCCCCAACCCTTGGCCGAAGCGCAACACGCATAACAAGATGGGTGCCCAGGCACCGATGGTGGCGTAACCCGGCAACACGCCGATCAGCGTGGTGCAGACGCCCATCAGCAGTAGCGACGCCACCAGTGTGGACTTGCGGCCGATGCGGTCACCGAAGTGGCCGAACAGCGCCGAGCCCAGCGGGCGTGCGAGAAAGGCGATACCGAAGGTCAGGAACGCCGACAGCATCTGTGCGGTGCCGGACGTCTGTGGAAAGAACACCGGCCCGATCACCAGAGCGGCCGCCGTGGCATAGACGTAGAAGTCGTAGAACTCGATGGCGGTGCCGATGAAGCTGGCGGTGGCGACGCGTGTCGCGGAATTGGCGGGTGGGGCCTGTTCGTCGTCTTGATCGCGAAAGGTAGATGTGCTCGTCATGCGGATTTTCCCTGTCTGCTTGCTCGGCGTCGCATGACGCGGCAAGGCCTCGTTATTGTGATTGTGTCCGGGAGTGCAGCACTGAGCAGGATAGCCCGGTAGGGCAAAGACGACGGCGTCGCTGGGGATAAGGCGCGCCGGTCGGGAGAAACGGGGCTTCAGGCTGACCGGCCACCTACGCTCGGTGCGGGTAGCACGCGTGATGGCTGGGCTGGGTAAGCCTGCGAAGTATAGGAACGCATCGGCCGCCACCACAAGAGGCCGGTGGCGTGCGTGGGGTCAGTTGAAAACCAGGTTCGAAGCGTTCTGCCACATCAGCACACGCTTGACGCGGTTGTCTTCGGTTTCCAGGATTTCCAGGCGGTACGGTCCGATCTTCAGGCATACCGGCGCCTCGGGAATGGTCTCCAGGGCTTCGGTGACCAGCCCGTTCAGGGTCTTGGGGCCATCCGAAGGCAGGCGCCAGCCCAGGCATTTGTTCAGGTCGCGGATCGACGCCGCGCCCTCGACTTCAAGGCGGCCATCTTCCTGGCGGGTGATATGCGGATTATCCAGCGCCTGTTCGCTCTCGAATTCGCCGACGATTTCTTCGAGGATGTCTTCCAGGGTCACGATTCCCAGCACTTCGCCGTATTCATCCACCACCACGCCAAGGCGCCGCTGTTGCTTGTGGAAATTGAGCAGTTGCAGTTGCAGAGGCGTGCTTTCCGGGACGAAGTAGGGTTCGTAGCAGACCGCGAGCAATTGTTCCTTGGTCAGCTCGCCGCGCGGCAGCAGATGGCTGATGTCGCGGGTGTTGAGGATGCCCTGCACCTGATTGATATCGTTGTGGTAGACCGGCAGCCGGGTATGGCGCGAAACGATCAGGCGATCGATGATCAGCGCGATGGGATCGTCCAGATTGACGCCGTCCACTTCACTGCGCGGGATCAGGATGTCATTGACCGTGATGCTGTCCAGCGCCTGGATGCCGGACAGTACGTTGGCGCGCGGGTGATATTCGTTGACACCGTCAGTGTGCGGTTGCGGATGGTCGACAGGGTCGTGGTCTGGCGAGGCCGACTTGCCGGGCAGGAACGGTCGCAGCAAGCCCTTGGCGACCGAGTCCAGTGCCCAGGCCAGCGGCCAGAGCAGTTTCATCGGCAGGCGCAGGATGGTGTTGCCGAGCATCAGGGTTGCTTCGGGGTAACGGGTGGCCAGGCGTCGTGGGAGGTACTCGACGAACACCAGCAGGATCGCGGCGCTGCCGACCCAGGCCAGGGTCGGGCCGTTGTACAGCCAGTAATCGATGGCCACCAGGGTCGCGATCACCGTGATCAGCACCGTGACCAGCGTGGTGGCCAGGACCAGGCAGCGAGGCTCGAAACTCAGTTCGGGGAAGGTGGCGGCTTCCTGGGGGTGGCGGCCGGCGCGCAGCACCTTGACCTGGGCGTGGGCGATTTCCACCGCCCTGAACAGCCCCGACCAGAGTATCAGCAGGGTCAGCACACCGAGCAGCGGGCCGATGGGCAGGTTATCCATGATCGAAGCCCGTTAAATATGCAGGATGAATTCGCGTACCAGCTTGCTGCCGAAATAGGCCAGCATCAGCAGGCAGAAACCGCCCAGGGTCCAGCGGATGGCCTTGTGCCCGCGCCAGCCGAGGCGATTGCGCCCCCACAGCAGCACGCTGAACACCACCCACGCCAGGCAGGCCAGCAGGGTCTTGTGTACCAGGTGCTGGGCGAACAGGTTCTCGACGAACAGCCAGCCGGACAGCAACGACAGCGACAACAGGATCCAGCCGGCCCAGAGAAACCCGAACAGCAGGCTTTCCATGGTTTGCAGCGGCGGGAAATTCTTGATCAGTCCTGAAGGATGCTTGTGCTTGAGCTGGTGATCCTGCACCAGCAGCAGCAAGGCCTGGAACACCGCGATGGTGAACATGCCATAGGCTAGCAGCGACAGCAGGATATGGCTGAGAATGCCGGGCTCTTCCATGATCGGCTGCACCGTACCGCTGGGCACGAACTGCGCCAGCAGGGCGGTGATGGCGCCGAGGGGGAACAGCAGCACCAGCAGATTTTCCACCGGGATGCGGGCCGTGGCGATCAGTGTCACGACAATCACCGATACGGCGATCAGGCTGGCCGAGTTGAAGAAGTCCAGGCCAAGGCCGGCGGGGCGCGCCAGTTGCGAGAAAAGCCCCACGGCGTGGGCGATGACCGCCAGCGCACCAAGCAGACAAAGCAGCCGCTTGTCGGGTTTGGCGGGCTGGCTCAGGCGGACGCCCTGATAGACGGTCGCAGCGGCATAGAGACTGGCGGCGGCGAGGCTGGGAAGCAGGCTGGGTGGCAAAGGGAACATAGATCCTGATGAACGGGCCTGAAAAGACGCTGAGTTTGGCATAGAACCGACATTCCACGAAAGACCACAGAAGCAGTCAGCGTGGTGTCCGTACCGCGGAGTCTTCGCTATAATCCGCGACCTGCTCAAGCCGCAGGCTCGTCGAGCGCCATTTTATTGCGGGCCGGGCCGCACCAACCGGGGTTCTACCAGAGCCTGAAAGGATCGCGCATGTTTGAAAACCTGACAGACCGCCTCTCGCAGACGCTGCGCCATGTGACTGGCAAGGCGAAGCTGAACGAGGACAACATCAAAGACACCCTGCGCGAAGTGCGCATGGCTTTGCTTGAAGCCGACGTCGCTTTGCCGGTGGTCAAGGACTTCGTCAATAACGTCAAGGAACGTGCGGTCGGCACCGAGGTGTCGCGCAGCCTGACGCCGGGCCAGGCGTTCGTGAAGATCGTCCAGGCCGAACTCGAAAGCCTGATGGGCGCCGCCAACGAAGACCTGGTGCTGAATGTCACGCCGCCGGCGGTCGTGCTCATGGCCGGTCTGCAGGGCGCGGGTAAGACCACCACCGCCGGCAAGCTGGCGCGCTTCCTCAAGGAGCGCAAGAAGAAAACCGTGATGGTGGTATCGGTCGACGTCTACCGTCCGGCCGCCATCAAGCAGCTCGAAACCCTGGCCAACGATATCGGTGTGACGTTCTTCGCCTCCGATATCAGCCAGAAGCCGGTCGACATTGCCCGCGCTGCTATTAAAGAAGCGAAGCTCAAGTTCATCGATGTGGTGATCGTCGACACCGCCGGTCGTCTGCACATCGACGCCGAGATGATGACCGAGATCCAGGCGCTGCATGCCGAGGTCAAGCCGGCCGAGACGCTGTTCGTGGTCGACGCCATGACCGGTCAGGATGCCGCCAATACCGCCAAGGCCTTCGGCGATGCGCTGCCGTTGACCGGCGTGATCCTCACCAAGGTCGACGGTGATGCCCGTGGCGGTGCCGCACTGTCGGTCCGTGCCATCACCGGCAAGCCGATCAAGTTCATCGGCATGGGCGAGAAGAGCGAGGCGCTGGAGCCATTCCACCCGGATCGTATCGCGTCGCGCATCCTGGGCATGGGCGACGTGCTCAGCCTCATCGAGCAGGCCGAGCAGACCCTCGACAAGGAAAAAGCCGACAAGCTGGCGAAAAAGCTCAAGAAGGGCAAAGGCTTCGACCTCGAAGACTTCCGCGACCAGCTGCAACAGATGAAGAACATGGGCGGCCTTGGCGGCCTCATGGACAAGCTGCCGAGCATCGGGGGCGTCAACCTGTCGCAAATGGGTAACGCTCAGGGCGCTGCCGAGAAGCAGTTCAAGCAGATGGAAGCGATCATCAACTCCATGACCCCTGCCGAACGTCGCGACCCGGAGCTGATCAGCGGTTCGCGCAAGCGCCGCATCGCCATGGGCTCGGGCACCCAGGTGCAGGATATCGGGCGTCTGATCAAGCAGCACAAGCAGATGCAGAAAATGATGAAGAAGTTCTCCACCAAGGGTGGCATGGCAAAAATGATGCGCGGCATGGGTGGAATGCTCCCCGGCGGCGGCATGCCGAAGATGTGATTGCGTGGCGTGCGGGCTTTCCGCGCGCGACCCTTGCGCAGGGCAACCTGCGCTAAACCCGCGTTCTGCGGGTCTCCACTTGCTGTCGAAATGACAGCTTCCTTGCAAATCTGATGGCACGCCGGCGGTCGCCGGAAAAAGTCATTTGCAAAAGGCGGGATATTCCTTAGAATATGCGGCCTTTCGGGCACCTATGCCCGCTGTGCATCTTAGATTTGCAGCACCGACTACAGGAACGATGTTCAATGCTAACTATTCGTCTTGCCCTGGGCGGCTCCAAAAAGCGCCCGTTTTACCACCTGACCGTTACCGACAGCCGTAACGCTCGTGACGGTTCCCACAAGGAACAGGTTGGTTTCTTCAACCCGGTTGCTCGTGGTCAGGAAATCCGTCTGTCCGTGAACGAAGAGCGCGTCAACTACTGGTTGAGCGTTGGTGCTCAGACTTCCGAGCGCGTTGCCCAGCTGCTCAAAGAGCACAACAAGGCTAAGGCCGCGGCCTGAGTCTTATGAGCGCGACGCCAGCATCTGCCGACGATCTGATCGTCATTGGCAAGATTTACTCGGTTCATGGCGTTCGCGGCGAAGTAAAGGTCTTTTCCTTTACCGATCCGATTGGAAACCTGTTGGACTACAAAACCTGGACGCTTCGGCGCGAGGGCAGTGTCGACAAACAGGTGGAGCTGGTCAGCGGACGCTCGCAGAGCAAGTTCCTGGTCGCAAAGCTCAAAGGTCTCGATGATCGTGAAGAAGCGCGTCTTCTGTCCGGTTACGAAATCTGCGTGCCGCGCAACCTGTTCCCTGATCTGGACGATGGCGAGTACTACTGGTACCAGCTTGAAGGCCTCAAGGTCATTGACCAACTCGGGCAATTGCTCGGGAAGATCGATCACCTGCTCGAAACCGGTTCGAACGATGTAATGGTTGTAAAGCCCTGCGCGGGTAGCCTGGATGATCGCGAACGCCTGTTGCCCTATACGGAGCAATGCGTGTTGGTAGTCGACCTGGAAGCCGGCGAGATGAAGGTGGATTGGGATGCGGACTTCTGAATGCCATGGCCAGCCTACGCATAGAAGTCATCAGTTTGTTCCCGGAGATGTTCTCCGCCATCAGTGAATACGGCATTACCAGCCGTGCGGTGAAACAGGGGCTGATGCAGCTTACCTGTTGGAATCCGCGGGATTACACCACTGATCGCCATCACACTGTGGATGATCGCCCATTTGGCGGTGGTCCGGGCATGGTGATGAAGATCAAGCCCCTTGAAGATGCTCTGGTTCAGGCCAGGCAGGCGGCAGGGGATGCGGCGAAGGTGATTTACCTGTCGCCACAAGGCCGCAGGCTGGATCAGTCGGCGGTACGCGAACTGGCGAAAGAGGAAGCGATTATCCTCATTGCCGGTCGTTATGAAGGCATTGACGAGCGTTTTATTGATGCTCATGTCGATGAAGAGTGGTCGATTGGTGACTATGTATTGTCTGGCGGCGAGCTGCCGGCAATGGTGCTGATTGACGCGGTTACGCGACTGCTGCCTGGAGCTTTAGGGCATGTGGACTCCGCGGAGGAAGATTCCTTCACGGACGGTCTGCTGGATTGCCCGCACTACACCCGACCTGAGGTGTATGCGGATCAGCGTGTTCCCGACGTGTTGCTAAGTGGCAATCACGCGCACATCCGGCGTTGGCGTTTGCAGCAGTCCCTTGGGCGGACCTACGAACGACGCGCTGATCTTCTGGAAAGCCGCTCGCTTTCTGGAGAAGAGAAGAAGCTGCTGGCGGAATACATCCGCGAGCGGGACGATAGTTAACGTATCGATGGTTGATCCATACGGATTGCCTTAGGAGCACCAGCATGACTAACAAAATCATTCTTGCCCTCGAAGCAGAGCAGATGACCAAAGAGATCCCTACCTTTGCCCCGGGCGACACCGTTGTCGTTCAGGTAAAAGTAAAGGAAGGCGACCGCGCTCGTCTGCAAGCCTTTGAAGGTGTTGTAATCGCCAAGCGTAACCGTGGCGTGAACAGTGCGTTCACTGTTCGCAAAATCTCCAACGGCGTTGGCGTTGAGCGTACTTTCCAGACCTACAGCCCGCAAATCGACAGCCTGGCTGTGAAGCGTCGCGGTGACGTTCGCAAGGCCAAGCTGTACTACCTGCGTGACCTGTCCGGTAAAGCAGCTCGCATCAAGGAAAAACTGTCCTGATACAGTTTTTCGATGCAAAAAAAGCAGCCTGAGGGCTGCTTTTTTATTGCCTGCTGTTTGATGATTGATTCCCCGCTGTGACCCGAACCGAGTAACCATGCCTGCCATCGACCACCCTCTGATAGACCGCTTTCTGGATGCACTCTGGCTGGAAAAGGGTTTGTCCGATAACACGCGTGACGCCTACCGCAGCGACCTGGCGCTCTTTCACGGCTGGTTGCAGGAGCGCAACGTGGACCTGGCTGACGCCGGTCGCGACGCGATACTCGATCATCTGGCCTGGCGTGTGGATCAGGCCTACAAGCCGCGCTCCACGGCGCGCTTTCTCTCCGGTGCGCGGGGTTTCTACCGCTATCTGTTGCGCGAAAAGCTGATCGCGGTCGACCCGACCTTGCAGATCGACATGCCGCAACTGGGCAAGCCGCTGCCCAAGTCATTGTCGGAGGAGGATGTCGAGGCATTGTTGGCCGCGCCCGATCTGAGCGAGCCTATCGGCGAGCGTGATCGCGCCATGCTGGAAGTGCTGTACGCGTGCGGCCTGCGGGTGACCGAACTGATCAGCCTCACCCTGGAACAGGTCAATCTGCGCCAGGGTGTGCTGCGGGTGATGGGCAAGGGCAGCAAGGAGCGGCTGGTGCCCATGGGCGAGGAGGCCATCGTCTGGGTTGAGCGCTATCTACGCGGTGCCCGGGACGAGCTGTTGGGCGGCAGGCCCAGTGATGTGCTGTTCCCCAGCCTGCGCGGCGAGCAGATGACCCGCCAGACGTTCTGGCACCGGATCAAGCATCAGGCGGCGGTCGCCGGTATCGGCAAGGCGTTGTCGCCGCATACCCTGCGGCATGCATTCGCCACCCATCTGCTCAATCACGGCGCGGATCTTCGCGTGGTGCAGATGCTGTTGGGCCACAGTGATCTGTCGACCACTCAGATCTACACCCATGTCGCCCGCGCCCGGTTGCAGGAAATGCACGCCAGACACCATCCGCGCGGCTGATTTCCATCGTAAATTGCGCCGAGTCTTACGTCACTCCGGGTCGGTGTTACAGGGCTTATGTGATAGGCTTTGCCGGTTTCGCAGATCGAGACCGGCATCCTTCGTCCTGATCATTGCCGGTCTGTCCGCCGCTATAGGAGTTTCCATGCGTTTGCCCCAGATTTTCGCCGCTGCCATCGTCGCGCTGGCCGGCACCTTCAGTACCTTGGCCCTGGCCGCAGCGGCGCCTGAACAAGCCATCCGCAAGACCCTTGAATCGCTTCAGCTTGAAGTGCCGGTCGAAAGCATTGCCGCCAGTCCGCTCAACAACCTGTACGAAGTCAAGCTCAAGGGCGGCCGCGTCCTGTACGCCAGTGCCGACGGCCAGTTCGTCATGCAGGGCTACCTGTTCCAGATTCAGGACGGCAAGCCGGTCAATCTGACCGAGAAGACCGAACGCCAGGCCATTTCCAAGACCATCAACGCCATTCCGGCGGGTGAGATGGTGGTCTATCCGGCGGTGGGCGAAACCAAGTCGCACATCACCGTCTTCACCGACACGACCTGCCCGTACTGCCACAAGCTGCACGAGGAAGTCGCCCAACTGAACAAGATGGGTATCGAAGTCCGCTACCTGGCATTCCCGCGCCAGGGACTGGGTTCGGCAGGCGATCAGCAGTTGCAGGCGGTATGGTGCTCCAAGGACCGCAAGGCGGCCATGGACAGCATGACCGACGGCAAGGAAATCAAGGCGGCCAAGTGCGAGAACCCGGTCAGCAAGCAATTTGAAATGGGCCAGTCCATGGGCGTCAACGGCACGCCGGCGATCATCCTCGCCGATGGCCAGTTGATCCCCGGCTACCAGCCGGCCGCTCAGGTCGCCAGGCTCGCGCTCGGCGCCAAGTAACGACATTCGTTGTCGCACGCAGACGTGCGGCTGTTTTCACGGTCGATCCAGGGTCGGCCGTTTTACGGGGAGTACATCAGTGAAACCGGTCAAAGTAGGCATTTGTGGGCTGGGTACTGTCGGTGGCGGTACCTTCAACGTGCTTCAGCGTAACGCCGAAGAGATTGCCCGTCGTGCAGGGCGCGGAATTGAAGTCGCGCAGATTGCCGTTCGTACGCCAAACCCCAACTGCCAGATTACCGGTACCCCGACCACCGCGGACGTCTTCGCCGTGGCGACCAACCCCGAGATCGACATCGTCGTCGAGCTGATCGGTGGCTACACCGTCGCCCGTGAGCTGGTGCTCATGGCCATCGACAACGGCAAGCATGTCGTGACCGCCAACAAGGCGCTGATCGCCGTACACGGCAACGAGATCTTCGCCCGAGCGCGGGAGAAGGGCGTGATCGTGGCGTTCGAGGCGGCGGTCGCAGGTGGCATTCCGGTCATCAAGGCGATTCGCGAGGGGCTGTCGGCCAACCGCATCAACTGGGTAGCCGGGATCATCAACGGCACCGGCAACTTCATCCTTACCGAAATGCGTGAGAAGGGCCGGACCTTCCCGGACGTGCTGGCCGAAGCCCAGGCGCTGGGCTACGCCGAGGCCGATCCGACCTTCGACGTCGAAGGCATCGATGCCGCGCACAAGCTGACGATCCTGGCTTCCATTGCGTTCGGTATTCCGCTGCAGTTCGACAAAGCCTACACCGAAGGCATCACCAGGCTGACCACCGCCGACGTGAACTACGCCGAAGCGCTGGGCTACCGCATCAAGCACCTGGGCGTGGCGCGCAGCACCGACAAGGGTATCGAGTTGCGGGTTCACCCGACGCTGATCCCGGCCGACCGCCTGATCGCCAACGTCAATGGCGTGATGAATGCGGTCATGGTCAACGGTGATGCGTCCGGTTCGACCCTGTTCTACGGCGCCGGTGCCGGCATGGAGCCGACCGCTTCGTCGGTGGTCGCCGACCTGGTGGACGTGGTTCGCGCCATGACCTCCGATCCGGAAAACCGCGTGCCTCACCTGGCTTTCCAGCCCGATTCGCTGTCCGCGCACCCGATCCTGCCGATCGAAGCCTGCGAAAGCGCGTACTACCTGCGCATTCAGGCCAAGGACCACCCGGGCGTGCTGGCCCAGGTGGCGAGTATCCTGTCCGAGCGCGGTATCAACATAGAGTCGATCATGCAGAAGGAAGTCGAGGAACAGGACGGTCTGGTGCCGATGATCCTGTTGACGCACCGCGTGGTCGAGCAACGCATCAACGACGCGATCACGGCCCTGGAGGCCTTGCAGGACGTGGTTGGCCCGGTTGTGCGCATCCGCGTGGAACACCTGAATTAATCGATTAGCTGCAAGCGGTAAGCCGCAAGCGGCAAGTCAGAAGCCCCATCCGCTCTGACTTGCAGCCTGCAGCTTGTCACTTGAAGCTCAAACCACAGCCCAAAGGTTTGAAGAAAATGCGCTATATCAGTACCCGCGGCCAAGCGCCTGCATTGAATTTCGAAGACGTGCTGCTGACCGGCCTGGCCAGCGATGGCGGCCTGTATGTCCCGGAAAACCTGCCACGCTTCACCCAGGAAGAGATCGCGTCCTGGGCCGGCTTGCCGTATCACGAGCTGGCGTTCCGGGTGATGCGCCCGTTCGTCACCGGCAGCATTCCCGACGCCGACTTCAAGAAAATCCTCGAAGAAACCTATGGTGTGTTCACCCACAGCTCGGTGGCGCCACTGCGCCAGCTGGGCGGTAATGAATGGGTGATGGAGCTGTTCCACGGCCCGACCCTGGCGTTCAAGGATTTTGCGCTGCAACTGCTCGGTCGCCTGCTCGACTACGTGCTGGAAAAGCGCGGCGAGCGCGTGGTGATCATTGGCGCAACCTCCGGTGACACCGGCTCGGCGGCCATCGAAGGCTGCCGTCGTTGCGACAACGTCGACATCTTCATCCTGCACCCCAACAATCGAGTGTCGGACGTTCAACGCCGCCAGATGACCACCATCTTCGGCGACAACATCCACAACATCGCGGTGGAAGGCAACTTCGACGACTGCCAGGAAATGGTCAAGGCCAGCTTCGCTGACCAGGGCTTCCTGAAAGGCACGCGTCTGGTTGCGGTCAATTCGATCAACTGGGCGCGGATCATGGCCCAGATCGTCTACTACTTCCATGCCTCGCTGCAGCTCGGTGGCCCGGCACGCTCCGTAGCGTTCTCCGTGCCGACCGGCAACTTCGGCGACATTTTCGCCGGCTACCTGGCGCGCAACATGGGCCTGCCGATCAGCCAGCTGGTCGTGGCGACCAATCGCAATGACATCCTGCACCGCTTCATGAGCGGCAACCAGTACGTCAAGGAAACCCTGCACGCCACCCTGTCGCCGTCCATGGACATCATGGTGTCATCCAACTTCGAGCGTTTGCTGTTCGACATGCACGGTCGCAATGGCGCCGCCATCGCCGGGCTGATGGATACCTTCCGCCAGGGCGGCGGTTTCAGCGTCGAGGAAGATCGCTGGACCGAAACCCGCAAGCTGTTCGATTCCCTGGCGGTCAGCGACGAGCAGACCTGCGAAACCATTGCCGATGTGTTCGCGAAAACCGGCGAGCTGCTCGATCCGCACACCGCCATCGGCGTCAAGGCTGCGCGGGAATGCCGCCGCAGTCTGGACACACCGATGGTGGTGCTGGGCACCGCGCATCCGGTCAAGTTTCCGGAAGCGGTTCTCAAGGCAGGCGTCGGCAAGGCGCTGGAACTGCCGGTCCACCTGGCCGATCTGTTCGAGCGTGATGAGCGCTGCACTGTGCTGCCCAATGACCTGAAAGCCATCCAGGCCTTCGTCAGCCAGCACGGAAATCGCGGCAAACCGCTCTGACAGAATCGTTGTGTAACAACTTTAGGCCCGCCACTTGGCGGGCCTTCCCGTTCTGGCGTGCCACACTTCGGGCGTGACATTTCATACGAGTGGGTCAGTGGTTGTGAAGCAGGTAAGCACGCAGGACGGTGTCAGGAAGACCAGCACTTTGACGATGGAAAAGGCATGGCGTGCGACATGGCTGCTACTGCTGCTGTGCATCACTCAGCAGGCTTGGGCGGCATACAATCTGCCCTTCAAACTGGGCGCTCCCTTCATCTCGCTTCCCGACCTTGAGCTGGATCAGGCCGATCGCCGATGGCTCGATGAGCGCAAGGTCCTGCGGGTCGGCATCGCCATCGCCGACTACGAACCGATCGACATCACCAGTGACCGCAATCGCTACCAGGGCATCAGCGCCGATTACCTGAGCCTGATCGGTGACGCGCTGAACATGCCGATGCAGGTGGTGGGCTACATCAGGCGGGAAGAAGGCATCTCCGCGCTGCGTGACGGTGGCATCGACATTCTGACCAGCGCCAATGGTTTCGAGCGCGGCGTCACGGGCCTGGCGTATTCCACCGAGTACATGCCCGATCGCTCGGTGGTGGTCGGTCGTGGCGACGATCAGAGCATCCTGTCCAGGCTGACGGACAAGAAGGTTGTCTTGCTCGACGGCTACGCCGATTCATCGGTGGTCCACAGCGTCTACCCCAACAGCGAAGTGATCATCGCGCCGAACCTGCACAGTGCAATGGAAGCGCTCAGTCAGGGCGAGGTAGATGCCTTCATCGGCAACGAGGTGATCGTACGCTCCTACATTGCCTTGCGTCCTTACCTGGGTTTGCAGATCAAGTCGGAAAGCGCACTGCCGCCGGTGGGCTTTGCCTTTGCCGTGCGTAACGACGAGCAGCGTCTGCTGGGCCTGATCGATCAGGCGCTGGCGGGTCTGGATGCTTCGGTGCGTCGCGAGGTCATGGCGCGCTGGACCATCGGCCTGGGAGCCGATGTGGTCGGCCAGCGGCTGATGCTTTCGGGCGGTGAGCGGGCCTGGCTGCGTCGGCGCCCGGCGGTAACCATCGTGACGACCCAGCAACCGCCCTACATTTACAAGGACCGGAACGGCCACTGGGTCGGCCTGAACGTCGACATCGTGTCACGCATCTCGCGCATGACCGGCCTGCGGTTCACCTATACGGAGGCGCAGTCCACCGAAGCGTCCCTGAACATGTTGCGCAGCGGGGAAGGGGTGATGAACACCACCCTTGCCGAAAACGCAGAGCGCCGCGAGTTTCTGGATTTCACCTACTCGTTCGGCGGTAACAGTTGGGTGTTCGTGGTGCGGGCCGACGACACCTCCAGGGTGTCGTTGAGCACCCTGCGCGGCAAGGTGTTGGCGTTGCCGGCCAAACATGCACTGGAAGAATCGATCCGGCGTGAATACCCGCAGATACGACTGCGCCAGGTCGCCACTTACGACGATGCGCGCCGGTTGGTGGAAAGCGGTGAAGCCGACGCCACGATCCAGAACGAGACGGGCGCCTATCTGTATCCGTCGGGCGGCTTGAAAGTGGGACGCAGCGTGGACGGCAAATGGTCGCCGGACCGGTTTTCGGTGGTCAAATCCCAGCCCGAATTGCTGAGCATCCTGAACAAGGCGCTGGAAGAGTTCCCCGTGGCGGAGATGCGCTCCATCCGCATGAAATGGTTGGGAGCGGTGCTGCCGCAACCGTCGCTGTGGAGCCGAATCCCGCCGTGGGCCATTTGGGTGGTGGCGCTGGCCTTGCTGGTCGGGTTGGTGTCGCTGGTGTGGAGCAGCCGCCTCAAGGTGCAGATTCGCCAGCGGTTGAAGGCCGAGCAGCAGCTTAACGACCAGCTCGCATTCAAGCGCGCGCTACTCGATGGCATGCCGACGCCCATCTATGTACGCGACCTGCAGGGCCGGCTGATTTCCTGCAATCGCAGCTACGAAGAAAGCTTCGGGGTCAGCTTCGCGCAGATGCAAGGGCGGCGTTTGACCGATGTCGACGTCATCCCCCGGCCGGTCGCCGAA
The DNA here is from genome assembly GCF_003935425.1 of Pseudomonas sp. v388. Lineage (GTDB taxonomy): Bacteria > Pseudomonadota > Gammaproteobacteria > Pseudomonadales > Pseudomonadaceae > Aquipseudomonas. Next base: position 343,352 of record NZ_RHQN01000003.1, on the reverse strand, counting down.
CAGATGCATGCCGACTACCTGAGGCTGCTGGACGACGAGCGTCCGGTATTCGCCGACCGCACCATGGAACTGAACGGCAAGCGACTCGATGCCTGGCAATGGACCGTGCCGTTTTTTGCCGCCGACGGCCAGTTACAGGGACTGCTTGGCGGATGGGTCGATATCACTGAGCGCAAGCACCTGGAAATGCAGTTGGAGCAGGCGTTGCATGATGCCGATCAGGCCAACGAAGCCAAGAGTGCCTTTCTGGCCAGTATGAGTCATGAAATCCGCACTCCCATGGGCGCCATCATCGGCCTGCTGGAGCTTGAATGCGCGCAGGCACTGCAAGACGGCAAGACACCGCCCCATGGCTTGCAGGTGGCGCACAGGTCGGCGCAGCAGTTGGTCGCCCTGATCGGCGACAGCCTGGATCTGGCCAGGATCGAAGCGGGCGGCATGCAACTGGCGCTGGCCGTGACGCCGCTGCGCGACCTGCTGGAGGAAGTCGTCGAGCTGTTCTCGGCCCAGGCGCAGGAAAAGGGTCTGGGCCTGCGCCTGGATTTCGATGAGCAGGCAGCCGGCAACTATTGGCTGGATGCCATGCGCTTGCGCCAGGTGTTGCACAACCTGCTGGGCAACGCGATGAAGTTCACCGAACGCGGCTCTGTGACCCTGAGCGTTGCTGTCATCGAACGGGCTGACGAGACATCGCGGTTGCGATTGAGTGTGCGCGACACCGGCAGCGGGATCGAACCGGATCGCCAGCAGCAGGTGTTCCAGCCGTTCACCCAGGCCAGCGACAGCACCGCTGCGCGCTATGGGGGAACCGGGCTGGGCCTGAGCATCTCGCGGCAACTGGTGGAACTGATGAAAGGCGAACTCAGCCTGCTCAGCGAGCCGGGCCAAGGCACGGAAGTGGTCATCGTGCTGACGCTGGCACGGGTCACCCGCAGCCCATCCCGCGAGGATCCGCTCAAGCAACCGACGGCGGGGGTGCGAAGCCTGCGGTTGCTGGTGGTCGACGATCTGTCCGCCAACCGTCTGGTGCTGACCCGGCAACTGGAGTTCCTCGGCCATCAGGTGCATCCCGTGGACAGCGGCGAGGCGGCATTGCAGGCCTGGCGTGAACAGGATTTCGATGCGGTGATCACCGACTGCAACATGCCCGGCGTCACCGGCTACGCCTTGACCCAAGCCATCCGCGGGATCGAGGCGCAGGAGATGCGCGAGCACTGCCCGGTCATCGGCTGCACGGCCAACGCCATGAGCGACGAAGGGGATCGCTGCCGGCGTGCCGGGATGGATGGCTTGCTGATCAAACCCCTGTCGCTGGAACGCCTGGCCAATGAACTGGACGCGCTGGTCCGCGAGCGCCTGTTCGATATTCGCACCCTGCGGCGTATGACCCAGGCCAACGAAGAGCAGATGCAGCGCTTGCTGACCGAACTGTGGAAAAACCTGGGTGACGAGCGGGACACGTTACAGGCTGCCGTCGATGAGGTGGACTGGGCCACGCTCGGCGCCGCATTGCATCGCCTCAAGGGTGCCGCCTGCCTGGTGGATGCCGTGCCGCTGGCCAAGGCATGCGCCGCGCTGGCCGGCTGTGTCGGGCAGGAAGCCCAGGCCACGCTCGCCCGGCACTGGGCTGTGCTGGCGTCGGCCATCGCCGACCTGCTGGCCGACATCGAACCGCACCTGCACCACACGCCTCGGCGCCAGCTGCAGCGATAATCGCTTCGCGCGTTTCGGACTTGTCCTATGGGGCTGTGCTGCGCGGTTGGCTAGAGTGCGCGCCACTCAGCCGGACGGCTGTCACTCGATAGGCAAGATCGTGCGCTCACTCAAAGTTCTGATCCTCGAAGACAATCCATTCCAGCTGATGGCGCTGCATCAGATGCTCAACGCCAATCAGGTATTTGATGTATTGACTGCCGACAGCGTCGACGCCGCCAAACGCGCCTTGTGCAATCGGGGAAGTGTCGACATCGCGATCTGTGATCTGCAGATGGATGGTCCGGACGGCCTGGAATTCATTCGTTACCTGGCGCAGACCCGACAAGCCCGTGGGCTGTTGGTGCTCAGCAGTGCTGCCGACAGCGTGATCGAGGCTGTCGGGCGACTGGCGCAAAGCCAGGGGCTGGAAGTCCTGGGTTGCCTGCAGAAGCCGTTATCGGCCAGCGTGCTGGGTGATCTGCTCGCCAAAGGGCTGTGGCACACCCGTCAGGAAGATGAGCCTGATCAATCGCAGCCCTGGCTGCCGCTGACCCGCGAGCAGTTGCTGACGACCGATGCCGGTAGCCAACCCGACCTGGCGGCCCTGACCGAGCAATGGACGGTCCATTATCAGCCCAAGGTGAATCTGGGCGGCGATGTGGTGGGTGTCGAAGCGCTGGTGCGCTGGCAGCACCCGCTGCTGGGACTGCTGGCGCCGGGGCGTTTCATGTCGATCGTCGAGCGCCATGGGCTGATCGAACCCTTGACCTGGCGGGTGCTGGACCAGGCCCTGACCTTTTCCGCGACCATGATGCAGCGCCACGGCGAGCCCATGCCCGTGGCCGTCAACATCGCTCCGCAGATGCTGGAACTGCCGGGGTTCGCCGAGCAGGTTCTGGTGCGGCTGGTCGAACATGAGCTGCCGGCCAGCGTGCTGACTCTGGAAATCGTCGAACAGGCCGCTGCCGATCCAGGCCATCTTCAGCTGGAAGAATTGCTGCGACTGCGCTTGCAGGGCTGCAAAGTATCAATCGATGATTTCGGCACCGGAGCATCGAACATCCAGCGCCTGCTGCAGATGCCGTTCAGCGAATTGAAGATACCCGCCGAGTTCGTGCGCGGTATGGGTGACGATCCTCGCAAGGCGGCAGTGGTCGCCGGAGCCATGCTCATGGCGCGCCGCCTGGCACTGGACGTGGTGGTCGAGGGCGTGGAGACTCTCGATGATTTTCACAGCGTGATGACCCTCGACGCGCCGACCCTGCAAGGGTATTTCATCGCCCGCCCGATGTCCGAGGAAAACCTGACACGCTGGCTGGCCGAGCGCGTGCCCGATGCCGGGCGCCCGGTCCTGCGGCACACGTTGGCTCAGGACAATCCGTGCTCCTGCAGGTAAATGAACAGTGCCGCTTCGTTGGCCAGGCCCAGTTTGCGCATGGCGCTGACTTTCTGGCTGCTGACCGTCTGTTTGCTGCGACTCAACTGCCCGGCAATTTCGCCCACCGTCTTGCCCGCCGCAAGCAGGCGCACCACTTCCAGTTCCCGGGGTGACAACTGCTGCGGCGCCAGCAGTTGATCGCTGCCGTGGTCCTGTGCATCAAGCAAGACCCGCTGCACGGAATCGGCGATGAACACGCGCCTGCTGCACACGCCTTCGATCGCCGCCGGCAGCTCGCTGGCCACGCTGGCCTTGCTCAGCAAGCCACGAACATTCAACTCCAGCATCGCCTGAAACAGCCCGGCGTTGCTCAACGTGGTCACCACGATCACCGGCAGGTCCGGAAAGTCGCGGCCGATGCGTTCCAGCAGGCGCAGGCCATCGCTTTGCTGCGCGGCCGGCATCATGAAGTCGGTGACCAGCACATCGCAGGGATGATCCCGCAACGCCTGCAACAGCTCATCCGGGTTGCTCGCCTGGGCCACCACGTGCGCAGCGTCGCCGTGTTCTATCACCACACGCAGGCCGATCAGGAAGATGGGATGGTCGTCCGCCAGAATGACGCGCAGAGGGCGATCGAGTGTTCCGCTCACGGTATTGCTCCATCGAAGGTTGCCACATGGTAATGGCATCCGGCGCTGCTGTTTAGCCAGAAGCAGCGTCTGGAGAATATTCGTAGGAATTGGCGAAGGTTATTGATGAAGATTCCTACGCTTCGTGTAACGCAGCGCAGGGCAGAGTGCGGCGATAGCCCCGAGATGATCGAGTCACCGGACTTCCCAGGCGGTTTTCTGCCTGTCACATTGCGCAGGCATCCTCGGAGTCAGGAACCGGTGCCCGATCGCGTTGTGCAGAGAACTTTATGCATGAAGCCACGGTCATTGATAAGCACCTTTGCATTCAAACTGTTGAGTGGTGATCTAGATGGAAAATATCAGCTTACTGCTAAGCGAAGCGCTGGCTCCGTATCAAGCCAGTCTTGGGCCGCAGGGGCCTCGGGGCGAACGTCTGGTGACCCTGAAAGATGCAGCCGGTGCCGTTGTGATCGAGCGCAGCTTTACCGCCGATCAATTGCGCGACAAACGCCAGTTGACCGATGTGGTCGATGGCCTGCACCGGGATCTGATGGTTGCCGAAGGCCGTATCGAACCTTGCGTGATCGCTGCCATGCGTCATGCCGCAGTGGGCCAGGCTTTCGTCGCCGCTCCTGCTTTTGTCTGACGGCCTGGAACCTTTGCCCGCACCGGGCGCTCCTATGATTACGGCAGGCTCGATCGTTGTGCTCCGATGATCGATGGCCCGCCGTACGGACCTATAGCGTCCTGTTGACCCCGAGCAGGCTCCCCACTGCCCGGGGTTTCTTTTTTTCAGGCGCGGCCTATGCAGACCCCCTCGACCTGGTGCCTCAATGGCTGGCGAAATACGCCTTGGCCTGTGCCAGGTAACCGGCACGCTCGGCCGGGTCGAGCCATTGGGCGTAGGCGCCCATCAGGCTGCTTTCGCGCAGCACGCGCATTTCCCGATTGATGATCTGAATGGCCCGCCGCCCTTGCGGGGTGTCGGAACAGCCGATGTGGGCGTATTGGTACTGCGCGTTACCCTTGACCGGCACGAACGCCAACTCGTCCAGATTCATGTCCTGTTGCTGGGCCTGATAGCGGATCTCCAGCCAGAAACCGATCAGCGCCTGCAAGCGCCCGAGACGTTCCATTTGTAACAGGCTGCCCACCGCTTCGTTGCCGTAATGCAGGTTCAGCGCTTCGGGCGGGCTCTGCCGCAGAGCCTGGTCGACCACCACACCATAACTGCGCTGCGCCACCACGCCGACCTTGACACCCGGCGTATTCAGCAACCGCTGAAGGTCGATCCGGCCTTCGTCGATCAGCGCAGTGAAGCGTTGCATGTCGGCCTTGCGCACGATCAGCCCACTGCTGGGCAGGACGAAGACCGGAATCGAAAAGGCGATGCTCTTGGCGCGCTCGGCGGTCCAGAGTGAGGTCGGATCACAACTCAACGGGTGTTCTTTCAGCATCTGCGAGCTGCGCGCACGATTGACCCTCATCAGCACATGGTCGTACTCGGGCATGCGCTCGATCAGCAGGGGCATGAGTCGGTCTATCGCGCCTTGCCCTTGCAGCGGACCGGCGAAGATGGTCGACGGAGGCAGGTCGCGCAGCAGCCAGTTGAGGGTTTCCCTGGCTTGAAGGCCGCCTGGCAGCGCGCACAGCAGCAGGATCGGCAACCAGCGGATTCGCGTGGAACGCGTGGCTTGCAGGATATGAAAAGGCATTCGCTGGTGTTCATCCCTTGAGTCATCGAGCATCGAATGCCCGCAGGCAGGCGCATCAGGCCGGTGAATTCTACCGTTCACCGCGACGCAAGCGGCTACAAATACCGTTCGCTCCCGGCGCCGGTCAAGCTCTTTGCGGTGCGGCACGACCGGCGAGGTCGTTCGCCACGCGCGCATCGGTTAGACTGGCTGACTTTCCGCATTCCAGAGCCCGTTCATGGCCCAGCCGTCCACGACTTACAAATTCGAACTCAACCTTACCGATCTCGATCGTGGGGTTTATGAAAGCGTCAAGCAGACCATCGCCCGCCACCCCTCGGAAACCGAAGAGCGCATGACCGTGCGTCTGCTGGCCTATGCACTCTTCTACAACGAGCAGCTATCGTTCGGGCGCGGTCTGTCGGACGTTGACGAGCCCGCTCTGTGGGAGAAAAGCCTGGACGACCGCGTGCTGCACTGGATCGAAGTCGGCCAGCCGGACGCCGACCGACTGACCTGGTGTTCGCGTCGTACCGAGCGCACCAGCCTGCTGGCCTACGGCAGCCTGCGTGTCTGGGAAGGCAAGGTGGTGCCCGGCGCGCGCAACCTGAAGAACGTGCACATCGCCGCCGTGCCTCAGGAGATTCTCGAAGTCCTGGCCAAGGACATGCCGCGGGTCATCAAATGGGACGTGATGATCAGCGAGGGCACCGTGTTCGTGACCGACGACCGCGGCCAGCATGAAGTTCAGCTGGAATGGCTGGTAGGCGAGCGCGGTTGATACGGCGCCGCTTCCGGTCATCACTTTTCAACGCTTCGACAGAGAATCTGTAAAACCGCATGCGCATCGAACCTCGTCTGTTGCCTGACACCCTGCCTTTGCTTGGCGATCTGCCGCCGTTGCTCACCCGTCTGTACGCCGCCAGAGGCGTGGCCAGCGAGGCCGAGCTGGACAAGAGCCTGGCGCGGCTGATTCCTTATCAGCAACTCAAGGGCATCGATGCCGCGGTGGATCTGCTGGTGACGGCCCTTGAACAGCGCCAGCGCATGCTGATCGTCGGCGACTTCGATGCCGACGGCGCAACGGCCAGCACCGTCGGGGTGCTGGGCCTGCGTCTGCTGGGTGCCGAGCATGTCGATTATCTGGTGCCGAACCGCTTCGAGTACGGCTACGGGCTGACCCCGGAAATCGTCGAAGTGGCGTTGCAGCGCGAGCCGCAGTTGCTGATAACCGTGGATAACGGCATTTCCAGCGTCGAAGGCGTGGCCGCGGCCAAGGCGGCCGGTTTGAGCGTGCTCGTCACCGATCACCACTTGCCGGGTCATGAGTTGCCGGCGGCCGATGCCATCGTCAATCCGAACCAGCCAGGCTGCACCTTCCCGAGCAAGTCGCTGGCCGGCGTCGGTGTGATTTTCTATGTGCTGATGGCCCTGCGCGCACGGCTGCGGGACACCGGCTGGTTCGAGCGTAACCAGCGTGCCCAGCCGAATCTGGGCGAGCTGCTGGACCTGGTGGCGCTGGGCAGTGTCGCCGACGTCGTGCCGCTGGATGCCAACAACCGCATTCTTGTACATCAGGGTTTGATGCGTATTCGCGCCGGTCGCGCTCGCCCGGGCCTGCGTGCGATTCTCGAAGTGGCGCGGCGCGAGCCGTCGCGCATTACGTCCACCGACCTGGGGTTCATTCTCGGGCCACGGCTTAACGCGGCCGGTCGGCTGGACGACATGAGCCTGGGCATCGAGTGCCTGCTGTGCGACGACCCGCTGCTGGCGCGGGAAATGGCGGTGCAGCTGGACGAACTGAATCAGGACCGCAAGTCCATCGAGCAGGGCATGCAGCGCGAGGCGCTGGCCCAGCTCAAGGATTTGCCGGTGGAGTCCATGCCGTTCGGCCTGTGCCTGTTCGACGCCGAATGGCATCAAGGCGTGATCGGCATCCTGGCTTCACGCCTCAAGGAGCGCTATCACCGCCCGACCATCGCCTTCGCCAGCGCAGGGGAGGGCGTGCTCAAGGGGTCGGCACGTTCGGTGCCCGGCTTTCATATTCGTGACGCCCTGGATGCTGTCGCGGCGCAACATCCCGAGCTGATCAGCAAGTTCGGCGGCCACGCGATGGCTGCCGGCTTGTCGTTGCCGCAAGAGAATTTCCCGGCCTTTGCCGAGGCCTTCGATCAGGAAGTACGTCGCCAGTTGTGCGAGGAAGACCTGACCGGGCGCCTGCTGTCGGACGGTTCGCTGGCGGTCGAAGAGTTTCATCTGGAGCTGGCCCGCGCACTGCGCAACGCCGGCCCTTGGGGGCAGCATTTTCCCGAGCCGCTGTTCCACGGCGTCTTCCAGCTGGTCGAGCAACGTGTCGTAGGCGAGCGGCACCTCAAGATGGTGCTCAAGACCGAATGCGGCAGCGTGAAGCTCGACGGCATCGCCTTCAGCGTGGATCGCGACATCTGGCCGAACCCGAATATCCGCTGGGTGGAGCTGGCCTACAAGCTCGATCTGAACGAGTTCCGCGGTAATGAGACCGTGCAGCTGCTGGTCGCGCACATCGCCCCGCGATAAGCCGGAACCCCGGCGTCTCCCGAGTTGTCGACTAGGCTCTGTCTACGAAGAAAGAATCTGGACGCCTGAATTTCAACTCGAGAGGTCGCCATGAGCCTGCTGCTTGAACCCTACACCCTGCGCCAACTGACCCTGCCCAATCGCATCGCCGTATCGCCCATGTGCCAGTACTCCAGCGCCGACGGCCTGGCCAATGACTGGCATCTGGTTCATCTCGGCAGCCGAGCGGTGGGCGGGGCGGGGTTGGTCTTCACCGAAGCGACCGCGGTTACCGAAGACGGTCGGATCACACCTCAGGATCTGGGCCTGTGGAAAGATGAACAGATCGAAGGGCTGCAGCGCATTACCCGTTTCATCACCGCCCAAGGCGCGGTGGCCGGCATCCAGCTGGCCCACGCCGGCCGCAAGGCCAGCACCTGGCGGCCATGGCTGGGCAAGCATGGCAGCGTGCCGGTGAGTGAAGGCGGCTGGACGCCGGTCGGTCCGTCGGCCATTGCTTTCGATCCTCAGCACACGGTGCCGATCCAGCTGAGCGAAGGCCAGATCCAGGAGGTGATCCAGGCGTTCGTCCAGGCGGCGCGTCGTTCGCTGGAGGCAGGTTTCAAGGTGGTCGAGGTGCATGCTGCCCATGGCTATCTGCTGCATCAGTTCCTGTCGCCGCTGAGCAATCAGCGCACCGATCAGTACGGCGGCTCTTTCGAAAACCGCATTCGCCTGACGTTGCAGGTGACCGAGGCGATCCGGGATATCTGGCCCGATGAGCTGCCGGTATTTGTTCGCGTATCGGCCACCGACTGGGTGGAGGACGGCTGGAATCCGGACGAAACCGTGGAGCTGGCGCGTCGCCTGAAAGCCTTGGGTGCGGACCTTGTGGATGTGTCGTCCGGCGGCACGGCAGCGAACGCAGAAATTCCGGTCGGTCCCGGTTATCAGACCCGCTTTGCCGAACGTGTGCGCAAGGAATCGGGTATTGCCACCGGCACGGTGGGAATGATCACCGAACCTGCGCAGGCCGAACACATTCTGCGCACCGGGCAGGCCGACATCATCCTGCTGGCCCGCGAACTGCTGCGTGATCCGTACTGGCCGCTGCACGCCGACGACGATCTGGGCGGCCGCAAGGCCATCTGGCCCGCGCAATACCAGCGCGCGACCCATCGCGATCAGCCGATTCACGAGTCAGACCTGAGGGATTGATTCATCAGGACCTGCCGGCCCTTTCGCGAGCAAGCTCGCTCCTACGAGAACGGTGACGCAGCCGCAGGAGCGAGCTTGCTCGCGAAGACTTATCTTCAGGCGCGGCATCTGCCGGGTTTTACCGACGCGCTGGCCAATCGGCTGGTGCCTAAGGTATGGCCGGCCCGTCCAGCAGCTCGGTGACCTTCGCATTCAAGGCCGCGATGGAAAACGGCTTGGGCAGCACATGCATGCCTGGCTCCAGCGTACCGGCGCCCAACGCAGCATTTTCGGCATAGCCGGTCACGAACAGCACCTTCAGCTCGGGACGCAGCATGCGCGCTGCATCGGCAAGCTGGCGACCGTTCATGCCGCCGGGCAGGCCGACGTCGGAGATCATCAGGTCCACGACCACGTCCCGTTGCAGGATGCCCAGCGCCGCCGCGCCGTGCTCGGCCTGCAACACCTGACAGCCCAGCTCCTCCAGCACCTCCGCGATCAACTCCCGCACCGCAGGCTCGTCGTCCACCACTAGCACCTTTTCGCCACCCGCTGGCTGGGCGATCAGCGGAACGGCCGGCAGATCCGCTTCGCTGGCGCCGTCAGGACTGTCGAGTATCGGCAAGAAGATCCGGATCTCACTGCCACGGCCCAGGCTGGAGGTGATGTTTACGCCGCCACCCGATTGCCGCGCAAAGCCATAGATCATCGACAGGCCAAGGCCGGTGCCCATGCCGATCGGCTTGGTGGTGAAGAACGGGTCGAAGGCGCGGCGCACCACTTCAGGTGACATCCCGCTGCCGGTATCGCTGACCGACAGCGCAACGTAACGGCCCGGTGTCAGTTCTACCCTGCGAGCCGCCGGCGCATCCAGGACCAGATTGTCGGTTTCGATACGCAGCCGCCCGCCGTCCGGCATGGCGTCGCGGGCGTTGATGCACAGATTGAGCAGGGCATTTTCCAGCTGATGCGGGTCGACCATGGTCGACCACAGGCCCGGTGTCTCCTTTACCCGCATATCAATGCCGGGGCCGACGGTGCCGCGGATCAGTTCTTCCATGCCCTGCACCAGCCGGTCGACGTCGGTGGGCTTGGGCGCCAGGGTCTGGCGACGGGAGAACGCCAGCAGGCGATGAGTCAGCGACGCAGCACGGCGAGAGCCTTCCAGCGCCGCTGCGATATAGCGGCCCAGTTCGGCGAACCGGCCCTGGTTGACGCGCGCCTGCAGCAATTCGATATTTCCGGTGACGCCCATCAGCAGGTTGTTGAAATCATGGGCCAGGCCGCCGGTGAGCTGGCCGACCGCTTCCATCTTCTGCGACTGGCGCAACGCTTCCTCGGTGGCGCGCAGGGCTTCGGAGCGCAGCTTTTCGTGGGTCATGTGCTTGCCCAGGGCGAAGATCAGCCCGTTGCCCGGCGCGGCTGTCCAGCCGATCCAGCGGTAGCTGCCGTCAACATGCAGATAGCGGTTTTCGAACAGTGGCAGCACTTGGTCAACGGCGTGGTCCAGCGCAGCCTGACTGCTTTGGCGGTCGTCAGGGTGCACCAGCTCAAGGATCGATTTGCCGACCAGCTCGGCGGAATCACGCCCCAGCACCGCGTCCCACGCCGGGTTGACGCGCAGGAAGATTCCGTTGAAGTCGATCATGGCCAGCAGGTCGGGCGAAATCTCCCAGAACGTGTCCAGCTCGGCAGTGCGCTGCGCGAGCATGGCGGTCTGCCGGCGCTCGAGGTCGATCAGGTCGTCGATCAGTTGCAGGCGACGCTGCTCGCTGGCCTCCAGGGCCTGCCGGCTCAGAACATTGTGCGTCGTCTCGTTGGTGGTGCAGAACATGCCTACGGTTTCGCCATGTTCATCGATGACCGGCGAGAAGGAGAAGGACCACCAGGTCTGCTCGATTTCGCCGTAGCGCGCCATGGTCAGCGGCATGTCGACGCAGTGATACGGCTTTCCGGCCAGGGCGTCATTGACCATGGGCGCCACCTGATCCCAGACATCGGACCACAGCTCGGGAATCCGCGCACCCATGGCCCGCGGCTTGCGCGGACCGAGAATGGGTGCATACGCATCGTTGTAGAAGAACAGCAGCTCCGGTCCCCATAGCAGGTACATGGAAACCGGGGAATTGAGCATCAGATTCAACGTGCTCTTGAGAGACGACGGCCACTGTTCCATCGGGCCAAGCGACGTGGCGCCCCAGTTTTTGGCGCGAATCGCACTGGCCGCCTCGCTAGTGCTGGCGGGAAACCCATCATGCGCAGTCAATTCAAGCACGCTCCCGGTAGGCAGATTCGCTACCGATAAAATATTCATAAGACAGCAAAGCCGCAAGAAGCCGGAGCATATAGGTGAGTGACCGGCGTTGTCCGCTGTTTCTGACAGCCCCAGAGCATGGGCCAGCAGCGGCGACGGCTTGCGGGCCGGCCGCGGTGGGCGCCGCATGAACCGTGGCAGCCGCAACATCCGGAAGCACACCCTTTATCGGTCCTGGGGGAATTTTCCTTACCCTGCTGGTCAATGAATCATCTGACAAACATTGAGGCGAATTCCTATGAATACTCGTGGCTTACTCGACCAGCTGCTCAAGTCCGGGCAGTCGATGTTGCAGGACAAGGTCAGCGGCAAGCCAGGCAAGCGATCCTCCGGCAGTGACTCGCTGGTGGGTGGCCTGGGGAGTCTGTTGGGGGGTGGCACCTCATCGAGCGGCGGGCTGGGCGGGCTGTTGTCCGGCGCCGGCGGTGGGGCGCTGGCAGCGGGTGCCATGAGCCTGCTCAAGGGCAAGAGTTCTCGCGGGATGGGCGGCAAGGCACTGAAGATGGGTGGGCTGGCCGCCCTGGGCGTGCTGGCCTACAAGGCCTATAACGCCTGGCAGGCCAATCAGGGCCTGACCGCCCAGCGTGAGCCGCGCACCATCGACCGGTTGCCTGAAAATGAAGCCGAGGAACACAGCGAGGCGATCCTGCGGGCGCTGGTGGCGGCGGCCAAGGCTGACGGGCATGTCGACGAGCGTGAGCGGGAGCTGATCGAAGGTGAGTTTTCTAAGCTGGGCACTGACCAGCAGTTGCAGAGCTGGCTGCATGACGAACTGAACAAGCCCTTGGACCCGGCCGAAGTCGCGCGCGCCGCTCGAAGCCCGGAAATGGCCGCTGAAATGTACATCGCCAGTGTGATGCTGGTGGATCAGGAACATTTCATGGAGCGCGCTTATCTGGACGAATTGGCCCGCCAGCTCAAGCTTGAGCCGAGCCTGAAGGCCGAGCTGGAAAATCAGGTTCGCGACGCGTAACAGCTCCCTTCTCGGACACGTCCGCTCCAGGGGTTCGATTCCTGTAGGAGCGGACTTGTCCGCCAACACATCTATACGCGCGATACACATGGCGTGGCTTGCGCCAATTCAGCAGTCTTCTCAATCCTTCGCAATGACAGTGATGTTCGGCCGCCGCCTGCCGATACATCGGGTATGGGTATGCGCCGGGTTTGCCGGGTGCGTGTCCTGACAGGCAATATGCCTCATGCCTGAGACACTTATGAATAAACGGCTGGGCTATACTCACGCCGCTTGGACCGTCTGTCGGTCCGCTTCTTGAACACGGCCGGCGGCCGTTGTTGAACTCTTGAGGGCTGACCGTGAAGAACTGGACCTTGCGCCAACGGATTCTGGCGAGCTTTGCCGTCATCATCGCAATCATGCTGCTGATGGTGGTCGTGTCTTACTCCCGCTTGCTGTCGATCGAATCCAGCGAAGAGCAGGTCCGTCTCGATGCGTTGCCGGGCGTCTACTACAGCACGCTGGTACGAAGCGCCTGGGGCGAAAGCTATATCCGCACCCTGGAATTGATCGGCGAAGGCAAGGGCCGTCCCTTGACCAAGCAGGAAAAAGACCAGTTCGCCGGGTTTGAAGACAACCTGCAGACGCAAATGGACGGCTACAAGAAGTCCATTTTCGACGACAGCGACCGGGTCAATTTCGCTGCGTTCGAGAAGCGCCGCGAAGCCTACGGCCGCTTGCTCGGCGAAGTCCACGCCGCTTACGACCGTGGCGACTATCCCACCGCCCGTGCCGAGTTCTATGACCAGGTCAATCCGGTCTGGTCCGAGGGTCGTCGCCAGCTCAACGACATCATTGTCGCCAACAAGCAACTGGCCGACCGGGCCACCGACAACATCGTCAACGCCGTGCTTGGCGCCAAGATCAGTCTGGTCATTTCCCTGCTCATCGCTGTGATGGCTGCGGCTGCCTGCGGTCTGCTGCTGATGCGCGCGATCATCGCGCCCATGGAACTGATCGTGAAGATTCTCGGCGTCATGCGCACCGGCGACCTCAGTTCGCGCCTGAAGCTGGAGCGCCGCGATGAGTTCAATGCGGTGGAAACCGGTTTCAACGACATGATGACCGAACTCAACGCGCTGGTTGCCCAGGCGCAGCGCTCCTCGATTCAGGTCACGACTTCCGTCACCGAGATCGCCGCCACTTCTCGGCAGCAGCAGGCCACCGCTACTGAAACTGCGGCCACCACCACTGAAATTGGCGCCACGTCCCGGGAAATTGCCGCGACTTCCCGCGATCTGGTACGCACCATGACCGAAGTCACCAACGCCGCCGATCAGGCGTCGATCCTGGCCGGTTCCGGCCAGCAAGGCCTGGCGCGCATGGAAGACACCATGCACCAGGTGATGGGCGCGGCCGACCTGGTCAACGCCAAGCTGGCGATCCTCAATGAGAAGGCCGGCAACATCAACCAGGTGGTGGTGACCATCGTCAAGGTGGCCGACCAGACCAACCTGTTGTCGCTCAACGCCGCCATCGAGGCCGAGAAGGCCGGCGAATACGGGCGCGGTTTCGCGGTCGTGGCTACCGAGGTAAGGCGTCTGGCCGACCAGACCGCCGTCGCCACCTACGATATCGAGCAGATGGTGCGCGAGATCCAGTCGGCGGTGTCCGCCGGGGTCATGGGCATGGACAAGTTTTCCGAAGAAGTGCGTCGCGGCATGTTCGAAGTCACCCAGGTCGGTGAGCAGCTGTCGCAGATCATCCATCAGGTGCAGGCGCTGGCGCCGCGCGTGCTGATGGTCAACGAAGGCATGCAGGCCCAGGCGACCGGTGCCGAGCAGATCAATCAGGCACTGGTGCAACTGGCCGATGCCAGCAGCCAGACCGTCGACTCGCTACGTCAAGCCAGTTCCGCCATCGACGAGCTGAGCCAGGTCGCGGTCGGGTTGCGCGGTGGCGTGTCGCGCTTCAAAGTCTGAGCCGGCGATGATCGATCATTCGACCAGACGTGAAGGGCCGGCGCAGGTCAAGAACAAGCTGTTCCTGCTGTTTCGCATCGGCGAGGAACGCTATGCGCTGGAGGCGATCGAGATCGCCGAAATCCTGCCGCGTGTCAAGCTCAAGGCCATCGCCCAGGCGCCGCGCTGGGTCGCGGGCATCTTTGCGCACCGAGGCGAGATCGTACCGGTGATCGACATCAGCGCCCTCAATTCCGGCCAACCCGCCCAGGCGCGGACCAGCACCCGAATGGTGCTGGTTCATTACCGCCACGACGACCTGCATCCGGCGCAGTTGCTCGGCCTGATTCTTGAGCAGGCGACCGAAACCCTGCGTTGCCCGGCCTCGGATTTCAAGGAATATGGCCTTGAGAACCGACTGGCGCCGTATCTGGGGCCGGTCCGGGAAGACGCTCGCGGCCTGCTGCAATGGATCAACGTTCAGGAGCTGCTCAGCGAGCCGGTGCGAGAACTGCTGTATCCGGTGACGCCCCTCGAACTGGAGCAACTCGAGGACGCGGGATGAACGACGACGCGCGTTTTTTCAGCTTTCTCAAGGAACGTATCGGCCTGGACGTCACGTCGGTCGGCGAGGCCATCGTCGAGCGTGCCCTGCGCCAGCGTTGCAGCGCTTGCGGCTTGGCGGACAGCGATGCCTACTGGCAACTGCTGATCACTTGCGCTGAGGAACAACAGGCGCTGATCGAAGCGGTGATCGTTCCCGAGACCTGGTTCTTTCGTTACGCCGAATCCTTCGCCACCCTCGGCATGCTGGCTGCGGCGCGCCTCAAGGCGCTAGGCGACGTGCGGCCGCTGCGCATCCTCAGCCTGCCATGCTCGACCGGCGAAGAACCCTACTCGATTGCCATGGCGTTGTTTGACGCCCAGTTGGCGGCCCATCAATTCAAGATCGACGCCATCGACATCAGCCCGCTGTCCATCGACCGTGCCAAGCGCGGCCTGTACGGCAAGAACTCGTTTCGGGGCAGCGATATCGGTTACCGCGACCGTTATTTCACCGCCAGTGAGCAGGGCTACCAGATCGCCGAGCGGGTTCGCGACCGTGTGGATTTCCAGCCGGGCAACCTGCTGGACCCCAACCTGGCGTGCCGTGCAGGCTACGACTTTGTGTTCTGCCGCAACCTGGTGATCTATTTCGACCAGCCGACCCAGAAGCATGTGTTCGAGGTGCTCAAGCGCCTGACCCTGCAGGACGGCCTGTTGTTCATCGGGCCTGCGGAAGGCAGCCTGCTGGCGGCCATCGGCATGCGCTCGATCGGCATTCCCCAGTCCTTCGCGTTCCGCCACGCGCCGATCAACAGCGCCGCCGCCATCAGCGTGCCGGTGGTTCCGACTGCGCCGGGCAGTGCAGGCGGTTACGTGCGGCCGCGGGCGATGCCGGAGCCGACCCCGCGCCTAGGCTCGCGTTCCTTCGCGCCACCCGCGGCGAACCCGGTCAAGGCACCTCGGCCGGCTGCCGACGGTGACGCGGCAACCTGGCTGGCCAGCATCGCGCAGTTGGCCAATGAAGGTCGTAGCGCCGATGCGCGGGCGGCCTGTGAGCGCTACCTGCGAAAACTTGAACCGGTGGCGCCGGTCTTCTACTGGCTGGGGTTGCTCAGTGAAGTCGAAGGCAACGCGGTACAGGCTCAAGGCTTCTATCGCAAGGCGCTGTATCTGGACCCTCAGCACGCCGAGTCCCTGGCGCAATTGGCGGCATTGCTGGCTGCCAGGGGTGACACCGCCGGAGCCCGTCGTCTTCAGGACCGTGCCGCCCGTGGCGCCGACAAGCAAGGAAGTAATCGATGACGGGACTGTCCAGCCTTTCAAGCCTTACCCGCGACGATGCCGACGCCATCGACGATTGCTGGAACCGTATCGGCATCCATGGCGACCGCTCCTGTCCGCTGCTGGAAGAACACATTCACTGCCGCAACTGCTCGGTCTATTCCGCCGCAGCGACGCGCTTGCTGGACCGTTATTCGCTGGTTCAGGACCATCGCGAGCAGGTCCATGTCACCGAACGGCAGCGCGACATCAAGACACGCTCGGTGCTGGTGTTCCGCCTGGGTGAAGAATGGCTGGGCCTGGCGACGCGTTGCCTGTCCGAGGTCGCACCGCTGCAGGCCATCCATTCGTTGCCGCACCAGCGCTCACGGGCGCTGCTGGGCGTGGCCAATGTGCGCGGTGCGCTGGTCGCCTGCATCTCGCTGGTCGAATTGCTGGGCCTGGACAGCAACCCGGTGGTGTCCAGTAGCGCGCGGATCATGCCGCGCATGCTGATCCTGGCGGCGGACGGCGGGCCGGTGGTGGTTCCGGTGGATGAAGTCGAGGGTATCCACGGCATGGACGAGCGCGAGCTGGACAGCGCTTCGGCCTCCGGAACCCATGCCAATGCGCGCTTCACCCGCGGAGTCATGCAGTGGAAAGACCGCAGTCTGCGTTTGCTCGATGAACAAGAGTTGTTGTCGGCGGTACACCGGAGCCTTACATGACGCCAGATCAGATGCGCGACGCCTCGCTGTTCGAGCTGTTCACGCTGGAAGCCGAAGCCCAGACTCAGGTCCTGAGCGCCGGCCTGCTGGCACTGGAACGCAGCCCGACCCAGGCCGACCAGCTGGAAGCCTGCATGCGCGCAGCGCACTCGCTCAAGGGGGCAGCGCGGATCGTCGGTGTGGACGCCGGGGTCAGCGTGGCGCATGTCATGGAAGATTGCCTGGTCAGCGCCCAGGAAGGCCGTCTGTTGTTGCAGCCGGAGCATATCGATGCGCTGCTCTCGGGCACCGACCTGCTGATGCGCATCGCCACGCCGGGTGACAGCGCTGTCGCTCAGGCCGATATCGACGCTTATGTGGAGCGGCTCAATACCTTGCTCGCCTCGGGAGCGGGCGCGACGCGCACCGTCAGCGTGCCGCAAACCGAGTCTATGCCTGTCGGCGGCTTGCCTGACATCGAGCTGCCGACCCACGGCTTGCCCGAACCCTTTGCTGAGCTGCGGCTCGAACCGTTGCCCGAGACTGTCGCTGCTGCGGCGCTGCCAGACGCGGCCCTGGCCGTCTCGCCGCCGCTGGCCGCTGCCGAGCCGCAAGCCCAGCCTCGCGCGCCGGAACGCCGCATGAGCGACAGCACCGAGCGGGTACTGCGGGTTACCGCCGAACGCTTGAACGGGCTGCTCGACCTGTCCAGCAAGGCGCTGGTCGAAACCCAGCGCATGAAGCCCTTGCTGGCGGGCATGCAGCGCCTCAAGCGCTTGCAGTCCAGCAGTGACCGCGCCCTTGAAGCGCTCGGCATCAGCCTGGGCGAAGCCGGGGTTAACCCCGATGCGCACAAGGCGCTGCAGGATGCGCGCAACCTGCTGGCTCAGGCGCAGCAGATGCTGTTGCAGCAGACCGCCGAACTCGACGAATTCGGCTGGCAGTCGGGGCAACGGGCGCAGTTGCTGTATGACACCGCGCTGGCCTGTCGGATGCGGCCCTTTGCCGATGTGCTGGCCGGTCAGGCGCGCATGGTTCGCGACCTGGGCCGCGAGTTGGGCAAACAGGTGCGGCTACAGATCGAGGGCGAAAAGACTCAGGTCGACCGCGACGTGCTGGAAAAACTCGAAGCCCCGCTCACCCATCTGCTGCGTAACGCGGTCGATCATGGCATCGAGTCACCGGAACAGCGGATTGCCAAGGGCAAGTCGCCGGAAGGCCTGATCCGCCTGCGTGCGTCTCATCACGCCGGTCTGCTGGTGGTCGAGCTGAGCGACGACGGCGGCGGGGTGGACCTTGAGCGGCTGCGCCGCAATATCGTCGAGCGCAAGTTGTCGCCTGCCGAGACGGCGGCGCAGTTGAGCGAAGAGGAGCTGCTGAGTTTCCTGTTCCTGCCCGGCTTCAGCATGCGCGACAAGGTCACCCAGATTTCCGGACGCGGCGTGGGGCTGGACGCTGTGCAGCACATGGTTCGCCAGATGCACGGCGGTGTCGAACTGGAGCAGTGGAGCGGCCAGGGCAGCCGGTTCCGCATCGAGCTGCCGCTGACCCTGTCGGTGGTGCGCAGTCTGGTGGTCGAGGTGGGCGGCGAGGCCTATGCCTTCCCGCTGGCACACATCGAACACATGCGCGATCTGCAGCCGGACGACATCGTGCAGCTCGAAGGTCGCCAGCACTTCTGGCACGACGAGCGTCATGTCGGCCTGGTCTCGGCCAGCCAGTTGCTGCACCGCCCGCCCAGCCAGAACCCTGACGAAGCGCTCAAGGTCGTGGTGATTCGCGAGCGCGAAGCGGTGTACGGCGTGGCCGTGGAACGCTTCATCGGCGAACGAACCCTGGTGGTAATGCCGCTGGATGCTCGCCTGGGCAAGGTCCAGGACGTGTCGGCCGGCGCTCTGCTCGACGATGGCTCGGTGGTGCTGATCATCGATGTCGAGGATATGCTGCGCTCGGTGGAGAAATTGCTGAACACCGGGCGCCTGGAACGCATCGACCGGCGAGATCGCCAGGCCGGTGCCGTGGTGCGCAAGCGCGTGCTGGTGGTGGATGACTCATTGACGGTTCGCGAATTGGAGCGCAAGTTGCTCGTCAGTCGCGGCTACCAGGTCGCCGTCGCGGTGGATGGCATGGATGGCTGGAACGCGTTGCGCGCTGAAGACTTCGATCTGCTGATCACCGACATCGACATGCCGCGCATGGACGGCATCGAACTGGTGACCCTGTTGCGCCGCGATACGCGCTTGCAGTCCCTGCCGGTCATGGTCGTCTCCTACAAGGATCGTGAGGAAGACCGGCGTCGGGGCCTGGACGCAGGCGCGGACTACTACCTGGCCAAGGCCAGTTTCCACGACGATGCCTTGCTCGATGCCGTCGCCGAACTCATTGGAGACGCACACGCATGAAAATCGCCATCGTCAACGACATGCCCATGGCAGTCGAGGCGTTGCGCCGGGCGCTGGCTTTTGAGCCGGCGCATCAGATCGTCTGGGTGGCGCGCAATGGCGCCGAGGCGGTGGCGCATTGCGCCGAGCAGACGCCGGATCTGATCCTGATGGATCTGATCATGCCCGTCATGGATGGTGTAGAGGCCACGCGCCGGATCATGGCCGAAACGCCGTGTGCCATCGTGTTGGTTACCGTCGACCGGGAACAGAACGTCCACCGGGTGTTCGAGGCCATGGGCCACGGCGCGCTGGATGTGGTCGACACGCCGGCTATCGGCGTAGGCGATCCGCGAGAGGCAGCCGCGCCGCTGTTGCGCAAGATCCTTAATATCGAATGGCTGATCGGCCAGCGTTCCGCGCGGGAGCCTGCACCCAGCCCGGCACCGCGCGCACCTTCCCGACGCAGCAAGTTGCTCGCCATCGGTTCGTCCGCGGGCGGTCCGGCTGCGCTGGAAATCCTGCTGCGTGGGCTGCCGGTCAACTTTCCGGCCGCGATTGTACTGGTGCAGCATGTCGACCAGGTATTTGCCGCCGGCATGGCCGAATGGCTGGGTACGGTGTCTGGAATTCCGGTGCGTCTGGCCCGTGAAGGCGAGCAGCCGCAACCGGGTACAGTGTTATTGGCCGGCACCAATCACCACATTCGGTTGCTCAAAGACGGTACGCTTGCGTATACAGCTGAACCGGTGAACGAAATCTACAGGCCTTCGATCGACGTTTTTTTTGAAAGTGTGGCCCGCTATTGGAATGGGGACGCAGTAGGCGTTCTGCTGACCGGCATGGGGCGTGATGGCGCACAAGGGCTCAAGACCTTACGCGAGCAAGGCTGTCTGACCATCGCGCAGGATCAGGCAAGCTCTGCGGTCTACGGCATGCCCAAGGCCGCCGCCAGTATCAATGCCGCCGTAGAAATCAGGCCGCTGAACACGATTGCGCCTCGCTTGATCGAGGTATTTGCTCAATGAATTTCCAGGTGAATTCACCGTCCGCCGGTGACCAGGAGACGCTTCATGCATGAATTGCAGCTCGAAGAGCTTAAGGCCCCGGACGATGAATCTGTGATGGTACTGCTGGTGGATGACCAAGCCATGATCGGCGAAGCCGTTCGGCGGGGGCTGTCCGGTGAAGAAGGGATCGATTTCCATTTTTGCGCCGATCCGCATCAGGCGATCGCCCAGGCGGTGCAGATCAAGCCGACCGTGATTCTCCAGGACCTGGTGATGCCGGGGCTGGACGGACTGACGCTGGTGCGCGAGTACCGCAACAACCCGCTGACCCGCGACATCCCGATCATCGTGCTCTCCACCAAGGAAGACCCGCTGATCAAGAGCGCGGCGTTTGCGGCCGGCGCCAACGACTATCTGGTCAAGCTGCCCGACACTATCGAGCTGGTGGCGCGCATCCGTTACCACTCGCGTTCCTACCTGACCCTGCTGCAACGCGATGAAGCGTATCGCGCGTTGCGGGTCAGCCAGCAGCAACTGCTCGACACCAACCTGGTGCTGCAACGCCTGATGAACTCCGACGGCCTGACCGGCCTGTCGAACCGTCGGCATTTCGACGAATACCTGGAGCTGGAATGGCGTCGGGCAACTCGCGAACAGACCCAGCTGTCGCTGATGATGATCGACGTCGACTACTTCAAGGCGTTCAACGATGGCTTTGGACATCTGGAAGGCGACGAGGCGTTGCGTCAGGTCGCCAAGGCGATCCGCGCCAGCTGCAGCCGACCGTCCGACCTGCCGGCGCGTTACGGGGGCGAAGAGTTTGCGATGGTGCTGCCGAGCACCTCGCCCGGCGGTGCCCGGTTGCTTGCCGAAAAACTACGCCAGAGTGTGGTGGGCATGAACATCCCGCACATAGCGCCGACACCGGGTTCGAGCCTGACCGTAAGTATTGGCGTGGCGACGATGACGCCGCAGCCGGGCACCAACAGCCGCCAGTTGATTCTCGATGCCGACAAGGGGCTGTATCAGGCCAAGAACAATGGGCGCAATCAGGTGGTGGTCGGCGGATAACCACCTGTCACAGGCGTTTTACATCAGGGCTGCCCAACGGGCTGCTTTCGCTGTGCCGCCTTGTGTATACTCGTCGGCTTTGAAAATTTCGCCTGCGAGTGCTGCCCACCATGGAAATCAACCCGATCCTAAACAGCATCAAGGACCTGTCCGAGCGCTCCGAAACCATTCGGGGGTATCTTTGACTACGATCACAAACATGATCGTCTGACCGAAGTAAACCGCGAGCTCGAAGATCCTGCTGTCTGGAACAACCCCGAGTACGCCCAGAACCTTGGCCGCGAACGCTCGCTGCTGGCGCAGATCGTCGATACCCTCGACGAGATGAAGTCCGGCCTCGCCGATGCCAAGGACCTGCTGCTGATGTCCGCCGAGGAAGAAGACCAGGCCGCCGTCGATGACGTCGCCGCTGAAGTCGAGCGCCTGCGCGAATCGCTGGAGAAGCTGGAATTCCGCCGCATGTTCAGCGGCGACATGGACCCCAACAACGCCTACCTGGACATCCAGGCCGGTTCCGGCGGTACTGAAGCGCAGGACTGGGCCAACATCCTGTTGCGCATGTACCTGCGCTGGGCCGACAAGCGTGGCTTCGACGCCACCATCATGGAACTGTCCGCCGGCGAAGTCGCCGGGATCAAGGGCGCTACCGTGCATATCAAGGGTGAATACGCCTTTGGCTGGTTGCGTACCGAAATCGGCGTACACCGTCTGGTGCGCAAGAGCCCGTTCGACTCCGGTGCGCGTCGCCATACGTCGTTCTCGGCCGTGTTCGTGTCACCGGAAATCGATGACAACATCGAGATCGAGATCAACCCGGCCGACCTGCGCATCGACACCTATCGCTCCTCGGGTGCCGGTGGTCAGCACGTCAACACCACTGACTCGGCGGTACGTATCACCCACGTTCCGACCAATACCGTGGTCAGCTGCCAGAACGAGCGCTCCCAGCACGCGAACAAGGACACCGCCATGAAAATGCTGCGGGCCCGTTTGTACGAGCAGGAAGTGCAGAAGCGCAACGCCGCTTCCCAGGCGCTGGAAGACACCAAGTCCGACATCGGCTGGGGGCATCAGATCCGCTCCTACGTTCTGGACGCCTCGCGCATCAAGGACCTGCGGACCAACGTCGAGCGCAGCGACTGCGACAAGGTGCTCGACGGCGATATCGACGAATACCTGGTGGCAAGCCTCAAGCAAGGGCTCTAAGGCACGCGCTGCAGGGCTATGGGCCTGCAGCGTCGTCCGGGGCGGCGATCCGCCTTGCCCGCGAACCCCGGCCACGCCGGGGGCAACGAATCTGTGATGGAATATCTAAAGACATGAGCGACCAACAACTCGACCCGCAAGCCCTGCAACAGGAAGAAAACACCCTGATCGCCCTGCGCAAGGAAAAGCTTGCTGCCGAGCGCGCCAAGGGGCAGGCCTTCCCGAACGACTTCCGCCGTGACAGCTACTGCAATGACCTGCAGAAGCAGTACGCCGACAAGACCAAGGAAGAACTGGCCGAGGCGGCGATTCCGGTCAAGGTTGCCGGTCGCATCATGCTCAACCGTGGCTCGTTCATGGTCCTTCAGGACATGACCGGTCGCATTCAGGTCTACGTCAACCGCAAGACCCTGTCCGAAGAGACCCTGGCCGCCGTCAAGACCTGGGACCTGGGCGACATCATTGCTGCCGAAGGCACCCTGGCCCGTTCCGGCAAGGGCGACCTGTACGTCGAGATGACCACCGTGCGCCTGCTGACCAAGTCGCTGCGCCCGCTGCCGGACAAGCACCACGGCCTGACCGACACCGAACAGCGCTACCGCCAGCGCTACGTCGACCTGATCGTCAACGAAGACGTGCGCGAAACCTTCCGCATTCGTTCTCAGGTCATCGCCCACATCCGCAGCTTCCTGATGAAGCGTGACTTCCTGGAAGTCGAAACGCCGATGCTGCAAACCATTCCAGGCGGCGCCGCGGCCAAGCCGTTCGAGACCCACCACAATGCGCTGGACATGGAGATGTTCCTGCGTATCGCGCCGGAGCTGTACCTCAAGCGTCTGGTCGTCGGTGGTTTCGAGAAGGTGTTCGAGATCAACCGCAACTTCCGTAACGAAGGCGTCTCGACCCGTCACAACCCCGAGTTCACGATGCTTGAGTTCTATCAGGCGTATGCGGACTACGAAGACAACATGGACCTGACCGAGGAGCTGTTCCGCGAGCTGGCCCAACTGGTACTGGGCAGCACCGATGTGCCTTACGGCGACAAGGTGTTCCACTTCGGCGAGTCGTTCGTGCGCCTCTCGGTGTTCGACTCGATCCTCAAGTACAACCCCGAGTTGACCGCTGACGACCTGAACGACATCGACAAGGCCCGCGCCATCGCCAGGAAAGCCGGCGCCAAGGTGCTGGGCTTTGAAGGGCTGGGCAAGTTGCAGGTAATGATTTTCGAAGAACTGGTCGAGCACAAGCTGGAGCAGCCGCACTTCATCACCCAGTACCCGTTCGAAGTGTCGCCGCTGGCCCGTCGCAACAACGACAACCCGAACGTCACCGACCGTTTCGAGCTGTTCATCGGTGGCCGTGAAATTGCCAACGCCTACTCCGAGTTGAATGACGCGGAAGATCAGGCCGAACGCTTCCAGGCACAGGTGGCCGACAAGGACGCCGGTGATGACGAAGCCATGCACTACGACGCCGACTTCGTTCGCGCGCTGGAGTACGGCATGCCGCCGACGGCGGGCGAGGGCATCGGCATCGACCGCCTGGTGATGCTGCTGACCAACGCACCGTCCATTCGCGACGTGATCCTGTTCCCGCACATGCGTCCGCAGGCGTAACAGGTTCCGCAAGAGCCGCCCCATCCGGGGCGGCTTTTTTGTGTCAGTCGACGCGATACGTTGCTGTGTGCGGGAGCAACGCGCTTGCCCGCGACCGGTGCGTCTCGTGTCATGTGCCGGAACCAGCTTCGGCGTCGCGGTTCAGGTTGTGGCTAAAGAACGATTCAAAGGGATCAGGTCGTGAAAATCGCGCAAGAAGGCGCTGCCGGCGTTGCCACGGCGGTGGCCAGGAGTGTCAGGTATCAAGGCCGCAAGGCCAGCCGTGAAGGCAGTGAACAGCGTCGCCAGCAGATTCTCGATGCCGCCATGCGCATCGTGGTTCGCGACGGAGTTCGCGGCGTGCGCCACCGGGCCGTCGCCGCCGAAGCCGGTGTGCCGCTGTCGGCCACCACCTATTATTTCAAGGACATCGATGACCTGCTCACCGATGCCTTTGCCCAGTACGTGCAGCGCAGCGCGGCCTACATGGCCAAGCTGTGGCAGAACACCGAAGTCATCCTGCTCGATATGTTGCGTGGCAATTCCGGCAACCCGGCCGACCGTTTTCGCCTGGCCGACGACATCGCGCAGATGGTCATGGAATACATCCGCCATCAACTCCAGACCCGTCGCGACTACCTGATGGCCGAACATGCCTTCCATCAGGAGGCGCTGATCAACCCCAGGCTGGCGCCATTGGTCATGGCTCATCAGGAGATTCTCCTGCAGGGCAGCTGCCAGTTTTTCCAGGTGATCGGCTCGTCGCAGCCCGATCAGGACGCGCAGGTGTTGACGGGGCTCATCCGCCGGATGGAATATCAGGGCCTGCTGCACGGCCCTGATCATCAGGCCGATGCCGAGATATTGAGTATTCTCACGCGCCAGCTGCGGCTGGTGCTGGGTACGCCTCAGCGTGCTCAAGGGTGACCGGCGGTCGCCCCGTTGTGGCGCGTGATCCGCGCGTCGCCAAATAACCCAAGGAGTACCGGGTGGACGAGTACCAGCAGACTATTCGTACTTTATCGGACCGGATCGTCGCGGCGCAGACGCCGATTCGGGTACTGGATGCGGTGAAATGGGACGAGAACGTGCGCAACGAGTTCCTCGCCGCCAAGGGCAAGGCGCTGCCCGCCGTGGACCGCGCGTACTACGCGAACCGCCCGCTGGGCTTTGATTCCAGCGACCTCAAGCAGGAATTCCAGAACATCGAGCGTGATATCACCCGGCAACTGGGGCAGTTCAACCCGGTCGGGCAGATCATGCGCCGCATGTGCAAGGAATACCGCATGGTGGTGCGCATGCTCGAAGCGCGCGGCACTCCGGATTTCGGATTGATTTCCCAGGAGCTGTACGGCGCGGCGTCCGATGCTTTCCATGCCGGCGATCCGACCCTGGCCGACCTGGGCCTGATGCTGTCCGATTACCTGAACAATATTGCCGGGCGTGGCGACCTCAAGGACGAAGCCAAGGAGCTGACCGCCAAGGATGCGGTGGCGATGTTGCAAAGCCGCCTGAATCGTACCTTTGGCGAGGCCGAAGAAACGATTCGGGTGTTCGAGTCCGACGGGATCGTCGCCGACGCGGCGGCCGGTGCCGACTACATCAAGATCCGCAGCGACGCGATGTTCAACGAGCGTGACGTGCGGGCGCTGGAAGTCCATGAAGGGCTGGTGCACGTCGGCACCACGCTCAATGGTCAGAATCAGCCGATCTGCACCTTCCTGTCCAAAGGCCCGCCGTCGTCGACCGTGACCCAGGAAGGGCTGGCGATCCTGATGGAAGTCATCGCCTTCGCGTCCTACCCCAGCCGCCTGCGCAAGCTGACCAACCGCACGCGCGCCATCCACATGGCAGAGGAGGGCGCCGATTTCCTGCAAGTGTTCGAGTTCTATCGTGAGCAAGGCTTCGGCATGCCGGAAAGCTACGGCAACGCCAGTCGCGTGTTCCGTGGCTCGGTGCCTAACGGCCTGCCATTCACCAAGGACTTGTCCTACCTCAAGGGCTTCATCATGGTTTACAACTATATTCAGTTGGCCGTGCGCAAGGGCAAGCTCGAACAGGTTCCGTTGCTGTTCTGCGGCAAGACCACGCTGGAGGACATGCGCACCCTGCGCCAGCTGGTGGATGAAGGCCTGGTGGTTGCACCCAAATACCTGCCCGACCAGTTCCGCGACATGAACGCCTTGTCGGCCTGGATGTGCTTCTCCAACTTCCTCAATCACCTGAGCCTGGACCGGATCGAAGCGGATTATTCCAATATTCTCTAGACGATGAATCTGTATGCCAATACCGGCCCTGTCCCTGTAGGAGCCAGCGGGCGGCGATCCGTCTTGCTGGCGAAGCGTCAGACCAGACAATTCAATTCGCTTCGCCGCCCGGTCCGCTCCCACGATAATCAGCATCCAACCAAGGAACGTTCTTTGAAGCTGCTCGGTATCCTGACCTTGTTTCTCAGCCTCACCGGCTGCAGCTCGATGCTGTTCTACCCCGAATCCGGCCTGCCGTTCACGCCGGACAAGGCCCGTCTCGAATACCGTGACGTGAACCTGACCGCCGCCGACGGCACCCGCCTGCACGGCTGGTGGCTGCCGGCCAAGGCCGGCGTGCCGGTCAAGGGGACGGTGCTGCACCTGCACGGCAATGGCGGCAATCTGTCCTGGCATCTGGGCGGCAGCTGGTGGTTGCCGGAACAGGGTTATCAGGTGCTGTTGCTGGATTATCGCGGCTACGGCCTGTCCGAGGGCGAGCCGAGCCTGCCAGCGATCTATCAGGACATTCAGGCAGCGTTCGACTGGCTGGCTACCTCGCCCGATGTTCAGAGCAAGCCGCTGGTGGTGCTGGGGCAGAGCATCGGCGGCGCGCTGGCGGTGCATTACCTGGCGCAGCATCCGCAGCAACGCGCCAGCCTCAAGGCGCTGATTCTGGATGGAACACCGGCCAGTTATCGAGATGTCGCCCGCTATACGCTGGGCACTTCGTGGCTCACCTGGCCGTTGAAAACGCCGCTGTCCTGGCTGATTCCGGACGACGACAGCGCGCTCAACGGTCTTTCGCGGCTGGCAGGCACGCCCACGCTGATCTTCCAGAGCATGGACGACACGCTGGTGCCGATGGATAACGGCATCCGGCTGTACCAGGCAGCACCGCCGCCCCGCGTCCTGCAACTGACGCGGGGCGGACATGTGCAAACCTTTTCCGACCCGACCTGGCGTCAGGTGATGCTGCGCTACCTGGAAGACCCGCAGCATTTCAACGGCCTACGGCGACTGGCCGAGGTGCCGAATTACCCGAAGCCGTAGCAGCGCGTCTGCCCGCGATGCGGTCTTGCCAGCACAAGGTCGCGGGCAAGCGCGCTGCTACCGTTCACCGAACCGACATCGAGCCACTCCATGACCGAAGAACGCAACCTCATTCCTATGATCCTTACCGGCATCGGCACCATCATCGGTACCGTCGGCTGCCTGTGGTACTACGGCTACCTGCACTTCGCCAAACCGGAGGACGCCCTGCAACTGAACCAGTTCACGTTGCTCAAGACCGTTCCCGGCGAAGACTACCGCGCCAGCCTGACCCCCGCCGCCGAAACGGCCCAGTGCATCGACGGCGTGCTGGTGCTGTTCGATACCAGGCAAAAGGGCTTGTCGGGTGTGCTGGTCAATGGGCGCAAGCAGGTGGTGAGGTGTGCGGGGTAGGGCGGTCAGGCGCGTTTGATTACGTGGACGGAGCCAACTGCCTTTAGCTTCTCACCCGGCTAACGGTTGGTCTCTGTGGGAGGGAGCGTCTGCTCGCGACGGCTGACTGTCAGGCGCTCGATAAGCGTCGGACATACAGGCCCCGTCGCGAGCTACGCTCTCTCCCACACGTTTTGCACCGGTCCGCTACAGGCACGACGCCAACCTTGTAGGAGCGGACCGGGCGGCGTTCCGCTTGTTCGCGAAGCGGCCGGTGCAGCCACCGCATAGTTGTCGTCTGGAATTCCGTATTCGCGAGCAAGCTCGCTCCCACAGGTCATCGCAAGACAGTTCCTCTGACCCGTGGCGCAAAAAAGCCCCACCTGCATGACACAGGTGGGGCCTGGGTGTAGCCGTCAGTCGATTACTGCATCGACGAACGCGGTGCGACCGGCTGGTTGTCGTTGGAGATGGTGACTTCCACACGACGGTTCATGGCGCGACCGGAGTTGCTGGTGTTGTCGGCAACCGGGAATTCCTTGCCGTAGCCCTGGGCCACGATACGGGCCGGGTCTACGCCCTGGCGTACCAGTGCGGCGCGTACCGAATTGGCGCGGCGCTCGGACAAGGTCTGGTTGTAAGCCGCGGAACCGGTGCTGTCGGTATAGCCTTCGACGATCACCTTGCGATCAGGGTTTTCCTGAAGGAAAGCGGACAGCTTGCCGATGTCGCCCTGGGCGCCCGGCTTGAGTTCAGCCTTGTTGTAGTCGAACAGCACGTCGCCAAAGGTGACCATGGTGCCGCGTTCGGTCTGCTTGGCGTTCAGGCTGTTCTTCAACGCAGCGATCTGCGCGTCACGGGCTTCCAGACGGGCCTTGGCGCGGTCTGCCGAAGCGTTCTGCAGCTGGGCTTCGGAGGTGCGCAGGTTGATGGTCTGCTTGGCCAGCTCGATGCGCTGGTTGGTCAGATAAGCCAGCTGGTCAACCTTGGCTTCGTTTTCCTTGTCGCGGAACGCCTTGTCGGCCTTGTCCAGCCACTCGCTGGCGTCTTTGGTTTCAAGCGCCGCGACTTTGGTGGATTCGGGGTTGGTCTGCAGGGCAGTGAAGTTGCTGCGCGCCTGCTCCAGGTTTGGATTCGGCTTGGTGGCACAGGCAGCCAGGGCAACGCTCATGGCCAGCATGGCAGGGATCATAATGTGTTTGCGCATAATAGGGTCGTCCTTTTAATCAATTACCAATGCATGAAAAACGTAGGCCGGGGTGCTTACTGCACCTGACGCAGGCCTTCCTCACGTAGTTCGTTGACACCCTGACGGGCGTCCTGCACGGCTTTGTCAGCCTTGGCCGCCTGCGCCTTGCGCTCGGCTACACGAGCGTCCCACTCAGCCTGTTCGGCCAGCCTGCGCGCTTCGTCGTAATGCTTTTCCTGCATGGCCAGCTCAGCCTGCTTGAGTTTGTCCTGAGCCGACTTGGTTTCCACCGCGGCGAACTCGGTACCGCCCGCGCTGACGGCGCTGTTGACCGCAGACTGGGTGACCGCGTACTGCTCGGTCGGCGGATTACCTGCGCAACCGGCGAGGATGAAGGTGCTACCCAGAGCCAGCGCGGCCAGTTTCAGTCCGCGCAGGCCTTTGAACTTGGTGTTGGCAGTAGGGGTGTTCATCGTGATCAACTCCATTGTCTGACTCCAAACGAGGTTATCCATGACAGTCATTCTTTTTGGCTCGCCGGCTCAGGGTAGAGGCCTCTGACGTCGCGCGGGCTTCGCTGTAATGGTTAAAAACTCCGACCTGCCGCTTTTTTGAATAGTTCATTCGAATGTGGATCGCATTTTTCCGGCCTTTTCGAACCAGGCGTGAATCTGACGCTGGCGCATTGACACGAAAACGCACAGGGCCCGCATAGACGGCTGGGCGGGCCACGCTGTAGGACAAACGCTATGGGCAACTGTAAATCAGCCTGCGGAGGCGTCTTCCTTTTCGGACAATTCATGGAGATAGCGTTTCGATAACGCAAGGAAACGTGGTGTTGCTCCGACGTCTTCGTACAGCGGATCACCTTCCTCATCGGTGGCGATCACATGCTGGCCCTTGACGTAGGGAAAGCTCGCTTCGAGTTCTTCAAGGGCCGAGCCGATCAGTTCGCCGAGCAGCTCTTCAGGGTGATGCTTGGGGTACATATCGCAGAGTGCGGCCAGGCGGGCAGCGGATTCCAGGTCGAGATGGATGGCGTATTGCGTCTGAGTCAGGCGTCCCGTGGCATTGCGTTCCCAGTGTTGGGCCAGCTCGCGGATTTTCATATGGACCTCTTCGTTTACTCGCTCATGGCGGGTCTGTTCGATTCGTGAGCCTTTGTGAAGCTCACGCATCAGATTAGACGCGATGTGTCGGTATCGGGATTTGTCGTTGCATTGCTTTTTTGCTGCACTGTTGAGTAGAACGGGTTTGCAATCACCGGTTCAGTCGTGGTGATGTGCAGGCTGCAAGTGGGAGCGGACCAGTCCGCGAACGGGCGCGACCCAACAACAAAAAACGGAGAAGGATCCATGGCCGATATCGATGCGCGGTTGCGTGAGGACGTTCATCTGCTGGGTGAACTGTTGGGCAACACGATCAGCGCACAGCGCGGCGCCGGATTCCTCGACAAGATCGAGCGCATCCGCAAAGGCGCCAAGGCGGGCAGGCGTGGCTCGGCGCAAGGTGCCGAGCAATTGAGTTCAAGCCTGGACAGCCTCCAGGACGATGAGCTGTTGCCCGTGGCGCGGGCGTTCAATCAATTCCTCAACCTGGCCAATATCGCCGAGCAGTATCAGCTCATGCGCCGTCGCGACGACGCTCAGTCGTTGCCGTTCGAATCCCGTGTTCTGCCCGAGTTGCTGGACCGTCTCAAGGCCGCTGGTCACTCGTCCGATGCGCTGGCCCGGCAATTGGGCAAACTCGATATCGAACTGGTGCTGACCGCGCACCCCACCGAAGTAGCCCGACGCACGCTGATCCAAAAATACGACGCCATCGCCGCCCAGCTTGCGGCCCTTGACCACCGTGACCTCAACAGCCTCGAACGCCAGCAGATCACCGCACGTTTGCAGCGCCTGATCGCCGAAGCCTGGCACACCGAGGAAATCCGTCGCACCCGACCCACGCCGGTGGATGAGGCCAAATGGGGTTTTGCGGTCATCGAGCATTCGCTGTGGCACGCAATCCCAGGTTATCTGCGCAAGGCCGATCAGGCATTGCAGGCCGCCACCGGTCTGCACCTGCCGCTGGAAGCGGCGCCGATTCGCTTTGCTTCATGGATGGGCGGCGACCGGGACGGCAACCCTAACGTGACCGCGGCGGTGACTCGCGAAGTCTTGTTGCTGGCACGCTGGATGGCCGCCGATCTTTACCTGCGCGACGTCGACAATCTGGCCGCCGAGCTTTCCATGCAGCAGGCCAATGACGCGCTGCGCGCCAGCGTCGGCGAAAGCGCCGAACCTTATCGTGCCGAACTCAAGCGCCTGCGTGAGCGATTGCGGGCCACACGCAGCTGGGCCAACGACTCTCTGGCCGCGCCACAACCGCTGACGCAGACAGTGTTGCAAGACAACCGCGAGCTGTTGGACCCGCTGATGCTCTGCTACCAGTCCCTGCACGAATGCGGCATGGGCGTGATCGCCGACGGGCCGTTGCTGGACTGCATTCGCCGGGCGGTGACCTTCGGCCTGTTCCTGGCCCGTCTCGACGTGCGCCAGGACTCGACCCGTCACAGCGCGGCCATGAGTGAAATCACTGATTACCTGGGCCTGGGCCGTTACGACCAATGGGACGAACCGACACGTGTCGACTTCCTGCTGCGCGAACTGAACAACCGCAGGCCCTTGCTGCCGGCGCATTTCCAGCCTGCCGCCGATACCGCCGAAGTACTGGCGACCTGTCGCGAAGTGGCGGCGGCACCCGCCGCGTCGCTGGGTTCCTACGTGATCTCCATGGCCGGCGCGGCTTCGGACGTGCTTGCCGTCCAGCTGCTGCTCAAGGAGGCCGGGCTGCTGCGGCCGATGCGTGTGGTGCCGCTGTTCGAAACCCTGGCCGACCTCGACAATGCCGGGCCGGTGATGGAGCAATTGCTGGCGCTGCCCGGCTATCGCGCGCGTTTGCAGGGTCCGCAGGAAGTGATGATCGGCTATTCGGATTCGGCCAAGGACGCCGGCACCACCGCCGCGGCCTGGGCGCAGTATCGTGCTCAGGAGCGGCTGGTGGAAATCTGCCGCGAGCAGCAAGTGGAGCTGGTGCTGTTCCACGGGCGCGGCGGCACGGTCGGCCGCGGTGGCGGCCCGGCCCACGCGGCGATTCTGTCCCAGCCGCCGGGTTCGGTGGCCGGGCGTTTCCGCACCACCGAGCAGGGCGAAATGATCCGGTTCAAATTCGGCCTGCCGGACATCGCCGAGCAGAACCTCAACCTTTACCTGGCCGCCGTGCTGGAGGCGACCTTGCTGCCGCCACCGCCACCACAGCCTTCCTGGCGCAGGATGATGGACCAGCTGGCCGCCGACGGGGTGGGCGCCTACCGTGCCGTGGTCCGTGAACACCCCGAATTCGTCGAGTATTTCCGGCAGGCCACACCTGAACAGGAGCTGGGACGCTTGCCGCTGGGCAGTCGTCCGGCCAAGCGCCGCGAGGGCGGCGTCGAGAGCCTGCGGGCGATTCCGTGGATTTTCGCCTGGACCCAGACGCGGCTGATGCTGCCGGCCTGGCTCGGCTGGGAAACGGCGTTGAGCAAGGCGCTGGAGCGCAATGAGGGTGCGCTGCTGGGGCAGATGCGCGAGCAGTGGCCGTTCTTCCGCACTCGCATCGATATGCTGGAAATGGTCCTGGCCAAGGCCGATGCCGACATCGCCCGGCTCTACGACGAACGTCTGGTCACGCCGCAGCTGCAACATTTGGGTGCACATCTGCGCGACCTATTGTCGCAGGCGTGCGACGTGGTGCTGGGCCTGACCGGGCAGGACCGCCTGTTGGCGCACAGCCCTGCGACCCTGGAATTCATCAGCCTGCGCAACACCTACCTGGACCCGCTGCATCTGCTCCAGGCCGAGCTGTTGGCTCGCTCACGGAATCGCGAAGCGAACCTCGACAGCCCTCTGGAACTGGCCCTGCTGGTGTCGGTGGCGGGCATCGCCGCCGGGCTGCGCAACACCGGCTGATTGCAGGGCTGCGTCGCTGTCCGGGGCAAATTTGCCACGGACGGCGGCGAGGGCAAAGTTTGCAGGCTAGCCTGCTCAAACCGCTTGCCTGGTCCGACCGCCGCAAACCCTCGGCGCATCACCTGTGTGGTGCGACTTTTGGCGTCTTGTGCGGCCTGTGTCGGCTGTGTATCTTGGTCAGCCTTTTGGCCTATTGGCCTGATTCATTTTTTAGATTGGCCAAGCGGCGAATCCGATTATGTCCATAAAAAAAGTTTGAGGAGCATGACGATGCGCGTGATTCTGCTGGGAGCTCCCGGGGCCGGTAAAGGTACTCAGGCAAAATTCAT
The DNA here is from genome assembly GCF_003935425.1 of Pseudomonas sp. v388. Lineage (GTDB taxonomy): Bacteria > Pseudomonadota > Gammaproteobacteria > Pseudomonadales > Pseudomonadaceae > Aquipseudomonas. The sequence goes on along the minus strand of NZ_RHQN01000003.1, from coordinate 310,031 downwards.
CACTGAAAAATTTGGCATCCCGCAAGTATCGACAGGCGACATGCTGCGCGCGGCCGTCAAGGCTGGCACTGAACTGGGTCTCAAAGCCAAGAGCGTCATGGACGCCGGCGGCCTGGTGTCCGACGACCTGATCATCGGCCTGATCAAAGACCGTCTGGCTCAGCCCGATTGCGTCAACGGCGTACTGTTCGACGGTTTCCCACGCACCATTCCACAGGCCGAAGCCCTGTTGAAAGCGGGTCTGGAGATCGACCACGTACTGGAAATCGCCGTCGACGACGAAGAAATCGTCCAGCGCATGTCCGGTCGCCGTGTTCACGAAGGTTCGGGTCGTATCTACCACGTGCAGCACAATCCGCCGAAGAAGGAAGGCCTGGACGATGTCACCGGCGAGCCGCTGGTACAGCGCAAGGACGACGTCGAAGAAACCGTGCGTCATCGCCTGTCGGTCTACCATTCGCAGACCAAGCCGCTGGTCGAGTTCTACAGCGAACTGAGCCGCAAGAACGGCAAGCCCAAGTGCAGCCACATTGCAGGCGTGGGTTCGGTCGAGACCATCACCGCCAAGGTGCTCGCTGCCCTGAGTTAAGGCCAGCGTATTGTTCGACAATGGCCCGCTTGCGGGCCATTTGTCATTTATACTGCGTCACTTTTTTCAATCACGACGGATACATCGATGACCACCTTGCTGGCCCTGGACACCGCCACTGAAGCCTGCTCGGTCGCTTTGCTGCATGACGGCAACGTGCTGAGCCACTACGAGGTGATCCCGCGCCTGCATGCCCAGCGGCTGTTGCCCATGATCAAGAGCATCCTGGCCGAGGCGGGTATCGGCATGTCGGCGCTCGACGCCATTGCCTTTGGTCGTGGTCCGGGCGCGTTCACCGGCGTGCGCATTGCCATCGGTGTGGTGCAGGGCCTGGCGTTTGCGCTGGAGCGGCCGGTACTGCCGGTGTCGAACCTGGCTGTGTTGGCGCAACGCGCCTTTCGTGAGCACGGCGCCAGCCAGGTGGCCAGCGCCATCGATGCGCGCATGGATGAAGTGTATTGGGGTTGCTACCGCGAGTCCGTTGGTGAGATGCGCCTGATCGGCAACGAAGCGGTTATGCCGCCCGAACAGGCCGGCCTGCCGCTGGATGCGGCGGGCGAATGGTTCGGTTCCGGAACCGGTTGGGGTTACGCCGAACGCATTCCGGTGAAACCGTCTGCCTTTGATGCCAGCCTGTTGCCACACGCCCAGGACCTGCTGACCCTTGCCACGTTTGCCTGGAATCGTGGCGAAGCGGTGCCTGCCGACGACGCGCAACCGGTTTACCTGCGGGACAAGGTCGCCACGCCCAAGGCACGGTGATGGCACGCCACGGATCTGGCGGTCTGCGAGAAAGCGTCAATTTGCCATCTACCTTTCATCGCCTAAATGATCGATGGCGCTCGGCGGTCCAAACATTTTGCAATATGTGTGGTCTAGTTATCGTTCGGGCATTTGCGGATTCCTGATCAGTGACGTTAAATTGCCACTACAAGACGCCGAGTACAAGCGATGCGCATAGACGGACCTACTAACCGCTCCTACCCCATCAAGCGAAAGCCTCAGAAGAGCCCGGCCACGGTCGACGGCACTTTCGAGGAAATCGAAAACGATGCGGAACTCCCTCCGCTGCCTCAGGCTGCCCGCCGCGAGTCCGGCGACGCTCAGATTGGCAACACCGCCAACGTGCCTGCACGTCCGCAAGACATCATCTTCCCGCGCTCGATGAGTACCCGCGTTGCGACTGCACTGGCCAGCTACCTGACCACCGCCAGTTTCGTCGATTGGGATCTTGAAGTATCGGGGCTCGATCTTCACGTCTGAACATGTCTAGCCTTCCGTACTTCCTCGGTTGTCCGTCATGGAGAGACGACAACTGGCGTGACTCGTTCTATCCCGCCGATGCGCGCTCAGGCGACTTTCTGAGCCTGTATGCCCAAGTGTTCAACGCCGTGGAAGGCAACACCACCCATTACGCCCGTCCCAAACCTGCCACCGTGCAGAAATGGGCCGAGGTCATGCCTGCCGGTTTTCGTTTTACCGCCAAGTTCCCTAATGACATCAGCCACGAGGGTGATCTGCGCCTGAACATTCCGGCCGCAGAAGAGTTCGTGCGCCTGTTGGCGCCGTTGGGCGAGCGCGTGACGCCGTACTGGCTGCAACTGTCGCGTGCATTCACACCGGACCGTCTGGCCGAGCTGGCCGGCTTTATCGATGAACTGCAGTTGCCCTTGGCCGTGGAAGTGCGGCATGAGTCGTTCTTTGAAAAAGGCGAGCATGAGCGTGCGCTGAACCGCCTGCTGCTGGATCGCGGCGTCGAACGTGTCTGCCTCGATTCCCGCCCATTGTTCAGCTGCGTTTCAAGTGACCCCGCTGTACTTCACGCCCAGTCGAAGAAGCCCAGACTTCCGGTGCGTCCCGCCGCATTGAGCCAATTCCCTCAAGTGCGCTTCATCGGCGGCCCGGATCTGGCCGCCAACGAAACATTTCTGGTGCAGTGGGTCGAGAAGGTCGCGCAGTGGATCGAAGAAGGCCGCACGCCTTATGTGTTCCTGCATACGCCCGACAACCACCTGGCCCCGGCCCAGGCACAACGCTTTCATGCGCTTTTGATGGCGCGTTTGCCCGGCCTGCCGCCGCTGTTCGAACTGGATCATGGTCCGCAGGTGGAGCAACTGGGCTTGCTCTGAGGTCGGTAGGTGTGGGTTTATAGGGCTCACCCGGTGCTTTACCCACGATCTCGGAGAATACGCATGGACTCGCAACAACTTCTTCGCGCCCAAACCTTCAAGGCTCTGCACGAGCGGGAAGGCGCTTTCGTGATTCCCAACCCGTGGGACGCAGGCTCGGCGAAGCTGCTGGCCTCGCTGGGTTTCGAGGCGCTGGCGACCACCAGCGCCGGGCTGGCGTTCAGCCTGGGCCGCCCCGATGCGCAAGGCGCGATCAGCCGTGATGAAACCCTGGGCAACGTCGCCGCCATTGTCGCTGCCAGCGGCCTGCCGGTCGCGGCCGACCTGGAAAACGGCTTTGCCGACAGCCCCGAGGATTGCGCCGACAACCTGCTCAAGGCGGTGGCGACCGGGATTGTCGGCGCCTCCATCGAGGACGCCACCGGGCAGCCGGACAAGCCCATCTATGATTTCGAGCTGTCGGTGGAGCGCGTCCGGGCGACGGCAGCGGCGGTGCGCGGCCTGCCGTTTCCGTTCCTGCTCACGGCGCGCGCGGAAAACCTGCTCAATGGCCGCCTGGACCTCGACGATACGCTGCGGCGCCTGGAAGCCTACGCCCAAGCCGGTGCCGACGTGCTCTACGCGCCGGGCCTGCGCACTCGTGAAGAGGTGATCGCCGTGGTCCGGGCCGTCGCGCCCAAGCCGGTCAACGTGCTGATGGGGCTGGGCGGCGTGACCCTGACGGTCGCAGAACTGGCCGAATGCGGCGTCAAGCGTATCAGCGTCGGCTCGTCTCTGGCGCGAGCGGCATTGGGCGGTTTGTACCTGGCCGCCGAGGAGATCCGCAACTATGGCACCTTCAACTACGCCGGGCAGGCGCTGCCTTTTGACCGGCTGAATGATCTGTTCAAGGGTTGAGGATGCGAGGATTTCTGCTGTTGCTGCTGGTGTGCGCAGGCGTCGCCGCAGCGATCTGGCGTGGCTGGATCGAGGTTCCGCCACAATGGAACCCTTGGGCGCCGCTGGATGTGCGGGCCGAACCCAACCTGCTGACGCCGTTCAAGCTGTCACGCCTGCAGAATGACCCGACGCTGTGCGATCAGGTTTTGGCCTCGTCCCGACTGCGCTTCAGTCGTCAGGCCGACAGCGCTGCGTCCGCCAAATGCCCGCTGCAAAACACGTTGCGGGTCCAGGGCGGCGAGGTCGCGCTCAGCAGCAGCTTTTTGGCCAGTTGCCCGTTGGCGGTAGCCTACGTGTTGTTCGATCTCCATACCTTGCAGCCCGCCGCGCAGGCGGTATTCGGCCAGCGCGTCGCGCGGATCGACCACCTGGGCAGTTTTGCCTGCCGCAACGTCTATAACCGGGCCAACAGTCGATTAAGCCAGCACGCCAGCGCCAACGCACTGGACATCGCCGGCTTTCGCCTGGCCGACGGGCAGCGGATCAGCGTGCTCAAGGATTGGGATGACAACGGCGAGAAGGGGCGTTTTCTCAAGGAAGTGCGCGACGGGGCGTGCAAGCAGTTCAGCACCGTGCTTGGGCCGGAATATAACGCCGCGCATCGCAACCATTTTCACTTAGACATGGGGCGCTGGCAGGTCTGCCGTTAAGCGGCCAGGCGCAGGTTTTGCGCGATCAGCGGACGTGCCCAGATGACGTCGTAGTCAAAGGCGCGCTGCTGGGAAGCAATGGTTTTCTCATCCAGCGGCAGAGCCGGCTTGTCGGCCAGCTCCCACTCGAATTCGGCAATCGGCAGGTGCAACGGACGCGGATGCGGGCCTGGACCCGGATTGACGCTGTCGTCATAAGGGTTCAGCACGGTGGGGCGAACCCAATGGCTTTCGAATTCCAGAGAGCGTTGTTGTTCGATCAGTTCGCTCATGCTGAACGGTTCGGCCGGAGGCGGCAGCAGGTCCAGTTCGAATTCGGCGATCGGCAGGAACAACGGCTCCGGCGGTTTGACCTCGGTGTCGGTGACCGGGCAACTGCGTTGCTCGACAATCTGGCTCAACGTTTTGGCGCCGGCCACCGGCTCGCCGGTCTCGACATCCACCTCATCAGCCATTGCCGGTTGGGCCGATACTTGGGTTCCATCACCGATCTGCTCGGCCATCGCGCGCGCGAAAGCATCCGACCACAGCTGAGTCACACCACCCAGGGTGCGGCTGTTGCGGATGCTGTAGTCGCCTGCGTGAGACAGGTAGCCGACGGATGATTGAACAATGTCTGACATGGTGATCAGTACCGACCCTGGGTCTGGCAAAATACCGGATACTTCTTTATCGGCAGCTTGCGCCGATCATTAACAATTTTTTGGGCGTGTGTATCCATGAGTGAGCAGCAATCAGGCAGTCGCATCCGGGTCGAGACCCTGGCCGTCGGCGCAGAGGAACAGGCCGCAGGCTGGGCGCAGCGCCTGGGTCTGCCGCTGGTCGACGATCAGGCCGATTTCGCCCTGCAGGTGACCGACGCCGGCTTGCAGTTGCAGCAGCTGGGCGATGACGCGCCAGGCCCGGTGCGGGTGGATTTCGTCGAGGGTGCGGTGGCGCATCGGCGCCTGTTCGGCGGCGGCAGCGGGCAGATGATCGCCAAGGCGGTCGGCGTCCAGCCCGGTGTTCGTCCACGGGTGCTGGATGCCACGGCCGGGCTGGGCAAGGATGCCTTCGTGCTGGCGAGCCTGGGCTGTGAAATGAGCCTGATCGAACGTCAGCCGATCATTGCCGCGTTGCTGGAAGATGGTTTGGCCCGCGGCCGCCACGACAGCGAGGTGGGCGCGATCATCTCCCAGATGCGTCTGCTCACCGGCAATTCCATCGAGCTGATCCGCGCCTGGGCAGGGGAACCGCCGCAGGTGATCTACCTCGACCCGATGTTTCCGCATCGCGAGAAGACTGCTCTGGTCAAGAAAGAGATGCGCCTGTTCCGCCCGCTGGTGGGCGATGACATGGACGCACCGGCCTTGCTGCAAGCCGCGCTGGCGCTGGCCACGCACCGGGTGGTAGTCAAGCGCCCGCGCAAGGCGCCATGCATTGACGGACCCAAGCCGAGTCATGTGCTGGACGGCAAGTCCAGCCGTTACGACATCTACCCCAAGAAAGCACTCAAGCCCAAGGCAGCGGAGTGATCGTCAGGCCCGGTAGGCACGGATGAACAACTCGACGACCTCGCGCACATGACGCTCGGCGCTGGCCTGGTCCGGCAGCTCACCGCAACCGACCATCAGCCGGAAATTGCACACGCCCTTGACCAGAATCAGAAAGTGCTCGGCGGCGGTTCTGGCTGAGGCGAAGCGTAGCTCGCCGCGTTGTGCCAGACGACCCAGCAGCCGTTCCATCTCACCAATGATGCGCGCCGGCCCGGCCTCGAAAAAGATCATCGATAGCTTCGGGTCCTGAGTGCCCAGCGTCACCATCAGTCGATGCAGTTCGAGGGACTCGGGACTGTTGGTCAGCGCCTGGAACGCCCGAGCGATGTCCAGCAGCACATCCTCGACGGGCAGGCTCTCGTCCAGCGGCAGGAACAGCGCAGGCATCTGCTCTTCGCAGCGTGCAACCACGGCGGCGGAAAACAGCGTCTCCTTGTCGGTGAAGTGGTTGTAGACCGTGAGCTTCGATACGCCGGCTTCACTGGCGATGGCATCCATGCTGGTGCTGGCGTATCCCTGACGGATGAACAGATTCTTGGCGGATTCCAGAATCGCTTTGCGCTTTTCCAGGTCCTTTGGGCGGCCTGGGCCGCTCGGCAATGATTGATCGGGCATCGTGTCCTGAATAATGTACTGGTGGGTTTGGTAATTTTTAATATACTCGCCGGTACAAATATTCCAAGCCCGATTTCACGAAGGTCACATCATGTTGCGCCATGCCTCGTCCCTCGTTCTGCCCGTGTGTCTGGTTTCTTTGCTAGCCGCCTGTGGTCAGGAGGTAGCGGCGCCGGTCGTGATCCGTCCGGCCATGGTGGTGCAGCCGGTGCCCGCTTCTCAGGCCATGGACAGCTACCCTGGCGAAGTCCGCGCCCGGTTCGAGCCGCAACTGGCGTTTCGTATTGCCGGCAAGGTCAGCCGACGGCTGGTCGAGGAGGGCGAGCGGGTCAAGGCGGATCAACCGCTGGCCGAACTCGATGCCCAGGACGTGCGTATGCAACTGGAAGCGACTCGTGCTCAGGTCGCAGCGGCCCAGGCCAACCTGCAACTGGTGCGCTCCGAGCGGGATCGCTACAAGGCGCTGCTGGACCGGCAGATGGTCAGTCGCTCGCAGTACGATAACGCCGAGAACCTGTATCGCTCGGGCGAAGCACGGTTGCAGCAGATCAAGGCTGAACTCAGCGTCGCCAGCAACCAGACCAGCTACACGGTGCTGCGCGCGCCGCAGAATGGCGTGATCGCCAAGCGCAGCGTCGAAGTCGGCCAGGTGGTCGCCGCCGGCCAGACGGTCTTCACCCTGGCCGCCGATGGCGAGCGTGAAGTGTCCATCAGCCTGCCGGAACAGAATTTCACCCGTTTCAAGATTGGCCAGCCGGTGGCGGTCGAGCTGTGGACGCAACAGGGCCAGCGCTTGCCCGGGCGCATTCGCGAATTGTCGCCGGCCGCCGACCCACGCTCGCGCACCTTTGCCGCCCGCATCGCCTTTGCCAGCGCTCAGGCGCCCGCCGAACTGGGCCAGAGTGCCCGGGTCTTCATCGCTGCTGAACATGCGGTACCGTTGGCGGTGCCCCTTTCCGCAGTCACCGCAGAGCAGGGCGTGAGCTATGTCTGGCGGGTCAACCCCGACAGCACGCTCAAGCGCGTGCCGGTCCAGTTGGGGCCATACGGCCAGGAATCGGTGCCGGTGCTGGAAGGACTGAGCGCCACGGACTGGGTGGTCGCGGCCGGCGTGCATGTGTTGCGCGAGGGCGAGCAGATTCGCCCGGTGGATCGCAGCAACCGTGTCGTGAAACTGGCTGCCAAGGAGTAGGCGCGATGCACTTCAATCTTTCCGAGTGGGCGCTGCGTCACCGCTCCGTGGTGCTGTACCTGATGATCGTGCTGGCTATCGTCGGCGCGCTTTCCTACACCAAGCTTGGGCAAAGCGAAGACCCGCCCTTTACCTTCAAGGCGATGGTCATCCGCACGCTGTGGCCTGGCGCCAGCGCCGAAGAGGTGGCGCGGCAGGTCACCGATCGAATCGAGAAAAAACTCATGGAAACCGGCGAATACGAGCGCATTGCTTCGTTTTCCCGACCCGGCGAGTCGACCGTGACCTTCGTTGCCCGGGATTCGATCTTCTCCGCCTATTTGCCTGAGCTCTGGTATCAGATCCGCAAGAAAGTCGGCGACATCCGCCACACCTTGCCGCCTGGCGTGCAAGGGCCGTTTTTCAACGATGAATTCGGCACCACCTTCGGCAATATCTACGCACTGACCGGGCAGGGCTTCGATTACGCAGTGCTCAAGGACTACGCCGACCGCATCCAGATTCAGCTGCAACGGGTCAAGGACGTCGGCAAGGTCGAGCTGATCGGTCTGCAGGACGAGAAGATCTGGATCGAGCTGTCCAACGTCAAGCTGGCGACCCTCGGCCTGCCGTTGCAGGAAGTGCAGCAGGCGCTCGAAGCGCAGAACGCGGTGAGTTCGGCGAGCTTCTTCGAGACCGCCAGCGAGCGGGTGCAACTGCGAGTCAGTGGACGGTTCCAGACGGTGGAAGAGATCCGCAGCTTTCCGATCCGCGTCGGCGACCGCACGCTGCGCATTGGCGATCTGGCGGACGTGCACCGCGGTTTCAACGATCCGCCCGCGCCGCGCATGCGTTTCATGGACGAGGAAGCCATCGGTCTGGCGGTCGCGATGAAAGAGGGCGGCGACATTCTGATCCTCGGCCGGGCGCTGGAAGCCGAGTTCGCTCGCCTGCAAAAGAACCTGCCGGCCGGCATGGAGCTGCGCAAAGTGTCGGACCAACCCGCTGCGGTGAAAACCGGCGTGGGTGAGTTCGTCCGGGTGCTGGCCGAAGCGCTGGTGATCGTGCTGCTGGTCAGCTTCTTTTCCCTGGGCGTGCGTACCGGCATGGTGGTGGCGCTGGCGATTCCGCTGGTGTTGGCCATGACCTTCGCCGCCATGTATTTCCTGGGTATCGGCCTGCACAAGATTTCCCTTGGTGCGCTGGTGCTGGCCCTGGGGTTGCTGGTGGACGACGCGATCATCGCCGTGGAAATGATGGCGATCAAGATGGAGCAGGGCTACGACCGGCTCAAGGCGGCCAGCTTCGCCTGGACCAGCACCGCGTTTCCGATGCTGACCGGTACGCTGATCACCGCCGCGGGCTTTCTGCCTATTGCCACGGCATTGTCCAGCACCGGCGAATACACCCGCTCGATCTTCCAGGTGGTGACCCTGGCGCTGATTGCTTCGTGGATAGTCGCGGTGATGTTCGTGCCGTACCTCGGTGACCGGTTGCTGCCGGATCTGGCCAAGCTTCACGCACAAAAACATGGCAACGCCGCACCGGACCCTTACGGCACGCCGTTCTACACCCGCGTGCGCGGCGTGGTGGAGTGGTGCGTGCGGCGCCGCAAGACCGTGATCGTCGCCACCGTGGCGCTGTTCGTGCTGTCGGTGCTGATGTTCCGCTTCGTGCCGCAGCAGTTCTTTCCGGCCTCGGGGCGTCTGGAGCTGATGGTGGACCTCAAGCTGGCCGAAGGTTCGTCGCTGACCAATACGGCCGAACAGGTCAAGCGCCTGGAGCAGATGCTCAAGGATCATCCGGGCATCGACAATTACGTGGCTTATGTCGGCACCGGCTCGCCGCGTTTCTACCTGCCGCTGGACCAGCAACTGCCTGCCGCCAGCTTTGCCCAGTTTGTGGTGCTGACCAAAAGCATCGAAGACCGCGAGGCGTTGCGCAGCTGGCTGATCTCGCACCTGAACGAGCAATTCCCGACCCTGCGTTCGCGAGTCACGCGCCTGGAGAATGGCCCGCCGGTGGGCTACCCGGTGCAGTTCCGGGTCACCGGCGAGCACATCGAGGTGGTACGGGCGCTGGCGCGCAAGGTGCAGGATAAGGTGCGGGAGAATCCGCATGTGTCCAATGTGCACCTGGATTGGGAAGAACCCAGCAAGGTCGTGCATCTGAACATCGATCAGGACCGGGCGCGGGCGCTTGGGGTCACCACGGCGGACCTCTCGACGTTACTGCGCAACTCGCTCACCGGTTCCAGCGTCAGCCAGTTTCGCGAGGATGACGAGCTGATCGAAATCCTGCTGCGCGGCACCCGTGACGAGCGCGAGCAGCTCGGCGCGCTGTCGAGCCTGGCGATTGCCACCCAGCACGGCACCAATGTCGCGTTGTCGCAGGTCGCCACCCTGGAATACGGCTTTGAGGAAGGCGTGATCTGGCATCGCAATCGCTTGCCCAGCGTCACGGTGCGCGCCGATATCTATGGCAAGCAGCAACCGGCGACGCTGGTGCAGCAGATCCTGCCGACCCTTGAACAGGTGCGCAGCGAATTGCCGGACGGTTACCTGCTGGAAGTGGGCGGCACGGTGGAGGATTCCGCTCGCGGGCAGAATTCGGTGAATGCCGGGGTGCCGCTGTTCATCGTCGTGGTGCTGACCTTGCTGATGATTCAGCTGCGCAGTTTCTCGCGCATGTTCATGGTCTTCATCACCGCGCCGTTGGGGCTGATTGGTGTAACGCTGTTCCTGCTTATCTTCAACCAGCCGTTCGGCTTCGTGGCGATGCTGGGGACCATTGCGCTGTCGGGGATGATCATGCGCAACTCGGTGATTCTGGTCGATCAGATCGAACAGGACATCGCTGCGGGGCTGGATCAGTGGCAGGCCATCATTGAAGCCACGGTGCGCCGCTTCCGGCCCATCGTGCTGACTGCGCTGGCGGCGGTGCTGGCGATGATTCCGCTGTCACGCAGCCTGTTCTTCGGCCCGATGGCCGTGGCCATCATGGGCGGCCTGATCGTCGCCACCGCGCTGACCCTGCTGTTCCTGCCGGCGCTGTATGCGGCGTGGTTCCGGGTCAGGAAGACACCTGCGGAGCAATTGCCGTGACGCTCCATGTGGGAGGCAGCGTGCTGGCGACGACGGTGTTTCAGTCACTGCATTTCTGTGACTTCACCGGCCTCGTCGCGAGCAAGCTCCCTCCCACGGGACTTGAGTCAAGCCCGTGGGAGCGGACCGGGCGGCGCTCCGCTCGTGCGCGAAGACATATTTACAGTCGACACATCTGCTTAGGATGTACCGGCCTCGTCGCGGGCAAGGGCGCTCCTACAGGTTTGGTGTCGCTTACAACGCGCCAAACACCTTCTTGGCCAGGCTGGTGGCTGCGGCGGCGGGGTTGGCGCGGATGCTTTCTTCCTGTTTGGCGATCATCTCGAACAGACCGTTGAGCGCCTGCTCGGTTACGTAGCTTTCGATATTCGCGCTCTTGGTGTCCAGCACGCCCAGCGTCGCGGCCTGTCCGGCGAAGGCGTTGTATTTCTGAGCCAGGCCCACTTTATCGGTGGCCTGCTTGACGATGGGCAGGAATTTGGCGCGGATCTGCTCGCGGCTGCTGCTGTTGAGGTATTGGGTCGCTGAGTCCTTGCCGCCGTTGAGAATCGACTTGGCGTCGGCCACGCTCATCTTTTTCACCGCATCGACCAGCAACGCCTGCGCCTGGGGAACCGCTGCCTCGGCCGCCTGGTTCATGCTGGTTTCCAGCTGCTCGACCTGGGCGCCCATGCCGAACTGTTTCATCTTCTTGGCCACCTTGCCCAGATTGCCCGGCAGTTCGATGCGCACCTCCTGGTTATTGCTGAAGCCGCCCGGCACGCCCAGCTGCTTGACGGCGACTTGCGCGCCCTGGGTCAGCGCATCCTTGAGACCGCCGGTGGCGTCGGACTGGGACAGGTCGGCCACCGACAGGGCGAAGACGTTGGCCGACAGCAGCAGGCCCGCGCAAAGGCCGGCAAAGGTAAACGATGGGCGAAGCATGAGAGCATCCTTTTCAGAGGGATCTGCGAAGCAACGCTGCCGGTGTCGGCAGCGCCGTTGGACAAGAGGGTATCAGGGACGCAGCCGCGCCGGGCTCAATCTGATACGCAAAGGCGCGGGATCGGTGCCGTCGAGTTTGACCGCTACCTGTTCGGGATTGGTGAACAGCAGCTTGCCGTCGGCTTCGATGCGCGCATTGATTGCATAGCGATGGCCGGGTTCGATTTGCCGAGGATCGTATTCCAGATGGAAGGGTAGTGGGACCTGGCCTTTGATCTGGCCGCTGTCACGCGCGATGGTCACGGCAGGTGCGTCGGCGCGGGACACGTCCTGCAGGGTGACGCTTAGTGTCGCCGCAGGCGGCAGGGCCGAGCGTTGCAGGTAAAAGACTTCGCCGTCCAGGCTGGACTTTGGCGTAGGCACGGTGCTGCAGGCTCCCAGCAGCGTGGCGGCGAACATGAGGCTGATGGTTTTCATAAAAGATCTCCGTATCGACCACGCCAGATGGAGCCTGGCGTGGTCGGCGGGAATTTACCCCATTCAGCTCGCCGGATCAGCTTCGGTTACAACTTCGTTCTGATGCAGCGCCACTTGCCGGATGGACAAGCGTATTTCAGCCGGCAGCACGCGCTTGGCGGCGCCCTCGGCCAGTTCGCCCAGCAAGGGGTGATAGCTGAGCTTGCCGGCGGCGTCCTTGCGCAACACGCCCAGGTCCAGCAGAGTCTGGATGAAATGGCGGAACAGGCTCTTGTCGAAGAACTCAGGCGCGTTCAACCCATGCAGGATCGACAGCCGCTGGGCCATGACCGTACACAGATCCTCAAGCTCTTCGGCGCTCAAGGTCTGCTGGCCGCTGTTGAGCAGCAGGGCGATGGCCATGTAGAAACGTTGCAAGGTCTGGGCGATGGCTCGCGACAGCAGGGTCAGCAGCACGAACTCTCGGGAGCTGGGCTCAGGGCGCACGAACACGCCTTCTTCCTTGCTGCGCAGCAAGCCCTGCTCGACGAACGCCGCCAGCCACTGATCGACCACTTCATCCAGCTCGTTCAACGGCCAGCGAATGAACAGCTCCGCTTGCAGGTACGGGTAGAGTGCCCGGGTATAGCGCAGGATCTGCTCACGGGTCATCCGTGACGTACTCTGGAAAAAACTGGCCAGCAGCGACGGCAGCGCGAAGATGTGCAGCACGTTGTTGCGGTAATAGGTCATCAGCACCGCGTTCTGTTCGTTCAGGTACAGAATCCGGCCCAATGCGTCTTTCTGCTCGGCCAGCAGGTCCATGCCTTTGACGTGTTCGATCAATTCCCGGCCGTTGCCGTCCGGCAGCGTGGTGTGCGGCGAATACGGCACGGCGCGCAGCAGGGTCAGGTACAGGTCGAGTACCCGCTCCATGGCTTGATCGTCCAGCGCCAGCCGTTGTGTGGACAGCAGCGCCACGGCGACCAGGTTCATCGGGTTGACCGCCGCTGCTTCATTCAGGTGCTGGGCAACGCGGTCGCCAAGGCGATTGGTGGTTTCGCTGAGCCATTGCGGCCGGTATTGCGGCGCCAGTTCCTGTGCCTGGGCGCGCCAGTCGGGTTGCTCGCTGTCGAGGAATTCGGCCAGCTTGATCGGCTCGCCAAAGTTGACCGAGACCTGGCCGAAGCGCTGCTTGAGGGCGCCGATGACCTTGAAAATGTCGAAGATCGATTCTTTCTTCTTGGTTGCGCCGCGCAGTTCGCCCAGGTAAGTCCGGCCTTCCAGGACCCGTTCGTAGCCGATGTAGACGGGGATGAAGACGATCGGCATCCGCGAGTTGCGCAAAAAGCTGCGCAGGGTGATGGCCAGCATGCCGGTCTTGGGTTGCAGCATGCGCCCGGTGCGCGAGCGACCGCCCTCGACGAAGTATTCGACCGGGAAACCCTTGGTGAACAAGCTGTGCATGTACTCATTGAACACCGCGGTGTACAGCGGGTTGCCCTTGAACGTGCGGCGCATGAAGAACGCCCCGCCGCGCCGCAGCAGGCTGCCGATGACCGGCATATTGAGGTTGATACCGGCGGCAATGTGCGGCGGCGTCAGGCCGTTGCGAAACAGCAGGTAGGACAGCAGCAGATAGTCGATATGGCTGCGGTGGCACGGTACGTAAATCACTTCGTGTCCTGGCGCGACCTCTTGCACCCCTTCGATATGACTGACCTTGATGCCGTCGTAGATCTTGTTCCAGAACCAGCTCAGTACCACTTCCAGAAAGCGGATGGCCGAGTAGGTGTAGTCCGAAGCGATCTCGTTGCCATAGCGCAGCGCCAGTTCCCGCGCCTTGTCCTGGGAAATCTTTTCTCGTTCGGCTTCTTCGAGGATCGCCTGTTGGACCAGCGGCTCATCGAGCAGCCCCTTGACCAGATTGCGGCGGTGCGAAACGTCCGGGCCGATGACCGCGCTCTTGAGATTGCGGAAATGCACGCGCAACAGGCGCTGGGACATGCGCAGGGTCAGCTCGAAGCCTTTGTTCTGGTCGACCAGTTCCCGCAGGTGGATCGGGTCGGAAAACTGCACGCGGGTCTTGCGACCCAGGATCAGAATGGTAGCCAGTCGGCGCAGCTTGCCGGTCACCGCCCAGCTGTCGGCGAACAACAGTTTCCAGGCGCTGGATTCACGATCCGGGGACTGGCCCCAGAACACACTGACCGGGATGATCTGCGCGTCTTCCTGAGGGTTCTGGCTCACCGCCGCCACCAGCCTTTCCAGGGTCGGCGGCGCGCCGCGCTTGTCATGGCGGCCCAGCCAGTCCGGCGCGGGCGTCAGGTAGAAAAACGCCGCCGGCTCCATCAGGTTGCCCACCGACACCGACAACACCGGGCGCGGCAGCCCGGCCTTGCGGCATTCAGTGTCGAGCACCGCCAGGTCACTGATGGAAGGTGACTGCAAGGCATAGAACACCGGCCGGCTGCGATCCAGATTCAAGGTGAAGGAGGACTGATTGATGGTTTCCGAGCGGACCCAGAGATACAGCAATCGACGCAGGGTGCCGAACACAAGACGACGGAACGGGGAACGAGTCATACGGATTCTGCTGAATGAGGAGGGCGAACGCCCCAAAAAGGGCGCCAGTGTGACGTATGACGCCGGGATCGGCAAAAGGTGCGAGAGGGCGAAGCCCGGTCCGCTCCTACAGACTGTGGCGAAACTGGCCTGTGGAGGCAGCTTGCTGGCGACAGCGGCGGCGCCGCGTTACTGTGGGAGCGACCTTGGTCGCGAAGAGGCCGTGGCAGACGCTGCATCTGCATCTGCATTGCCTGGTCCGGCGCTTTCGCGACCAAGGTCGCTCCTACAGATTGATCGGCGCGGGATTGTTACGACGTCCGCCAGGTAATCTCTTCTTCGCCGTCGGCACTGATGCGCATCCAGCGGTCGGCGGTTTCGTCGCTTTCTTCTTCAACCCAGGTACCCGGCGCGCAGCGCACTTCGACGTTCAGGGCGGCGAAGGCAGCGCGGGCGCAGGCGATGTCGTCGTCCCAAGGCGTCTGGTCGCTGTCCAGATGCAGGCTGTTCCACTTGCCTACGGCCTTGGGCAGCCAGGTGACAGGCACATTGCCGGCCTTGCACTTCCACGTCTGGCCGCGCTGGGTCCATTCGCTGCAGGGGCCGAGGGCGGTGCCGAGCCACTGGGCAATCGCCTTGTGGTCGACGTCTTCGTCCTTCAGGTAAATCTCGATATCGGGTTGGCGCATGGATGCCTCTTTTGAATGCTTATTGCAGCACGAAATAATCGTAGCGCATGGAAACAGTGACCTTGAACGGGCCGGGGTGTTCGATCACGGCGGTGCGACGCTCGGCACTGGCGCGCCAGCCGTGGGGCGTCATGGCCAGCAGGTCGGCACGGGACTGGCCGTCGATCAGTTTGAGCGTGTAGGTGAGCGTTTCACTGTGTTGCAGCTGCATGCCTTCGGGCACCAGCGCCAGATGCTTGTCATCGGCGTAGTCGCGCACTTCGTCATAAAGACGCTGACGCAGCTCCATCAGATGCCCGCTGGTGGGTCCGACCCGCATCAGGCCGCCGCCGGGCGACAGCAGGCGCTTGGCCTCCTGCCAGTCCAGCGGGCTGAACACGCTGGCCAGGAACTGACAGCTGGCGTCGGGCAACGGCACGCGGGCCATGCTGGCGACCGTCCAGGTCAGCGCCGGGTTGCGGCGACAGGCGCGCTTCACCGCTTCGCGGGAGATATCCAGCGCGTAGCCATCGGCGCGGGGCAGGGCCTCGGCGATCTGTGCAGTGTAATACCCTTCGCCGCAGCCGATATCCAGCCAGCGCTCGGGCTTGCGTTCGGCAGCCAGTTCGGCCAGGCGCCGGGCGACCGGTGCGTAATGCCCGGCGTTGAGGAAATCGCGCCGCGCCTCGACCATCGCCTGATTGTCGCCAGGGTCACGGCTGTTCTTGTGTTGCACCGGCAGCAGGTTCAGATACCCCTGGCGCGCGCGGTCGAAGCGATGGTTGGCCGGGCAGGCGACACCGTTTTCCACCGCGCTGAGCGGTGCTGAGCAGATCGGGCAGGTCAGCATCAGGCGAGCAACTTGACCAGAGTCTGGTAGTAGATTTCGGTCAGCACATCGAGGTCGCTGGCCAGAACCCGCTCGTTGACCTGATGGATCGTCGCGTTGACCGGGCCCAGTTCGACCACTTGAGTGCCCAGGGTCGCGATGAAGCGCCCGTCGGAAGTCCCGCCGCTGGTGGACGCCTGGGTCTCGCGGCCGGTGACCGACTTGATGCTGGCCGATACGGCGTCCAGCAATGCCCCTGGCTCGGTCAGGAACGGCAGGCCGGACAGCGCCCATTCCACGTGCCAGTCCAGCTCATGCTTGTCGAGAATGGCCGCGACCCGCTGCTTGAGACCTTCAACCGGGGACTCGGTGGAAAAGCGGAAGTTGAACACCGCTGTCAGGTCGCCCGGAATCACGTTGGTCGCGCCGGTTCCGGAGTTGAGGTTGGAAATCTGGAAGCTGGTCGGCGGGAAGAAGGCATTGCCCTCGTCCCAGTGCTCGGCGGCCAGCTCGGCCAGCGCCGCAGCGGCCAGGTGAATTGGGTTCCTGGCCAGATGCGGATACGCCACATGGCCCTGCTTGCCGCGCACGGTGAGGGTCGCGCCCAGCGAACCGCGACGACCGTTCTTCACCACATCGCCCACCAGCGTGGTGCTCGACGGTTCGCCGACGATGCACCAGTCCAGACGCTCGTTGCGTGCCGCCAGCCGCTCGACCACCGCCTTGGTGCCGTGGTGTGCCGGGCCTTCTTCATCACTGGTGATCAGGAAAGCCACAGTGCCCTTGTGGTCGGGGTAGTCGCGGACGAACCGCTCGGACGCCACCAGCATCGCGGCGAGGCTGCCTTTCATGTCGGCAGCGCCGCGGCCGCAGAGCATGCCGTGCTCGTCGATCAGCGCATCGAACGGGTCGTTCTGCCAGGCTTGGGTCGGGCCGGTGGGCACCACGTCGGTGTGACCGGCAAAGCACAGTACCGGGCCGTCATGGCTGCCATGGGTCGCCCAGAAATTGTCGACGTCTTCGATACGCATCGGCTCAAGCTTGAATCCGACATCGCCCAGGCGCTGCATCATCACGGTCTGACAATCGGCATCGACCGGCGTGACCGAGGGTCGACGGATCAGGTCGCAGGCGAGTTGAAGAGTGGGCGAAAGGTCGGCTGGGGCCGTCATGTACAGAACTCCGGTAGCAAGGCTTTGGGCGCGAAAGGGCGGGTATCTTAAAGCAAAACGACGAGACTAAGGTTTCGATGTGACGTTGAGCGCGGCTCTGGCGAGTTTCTGACCGAACGCCGTCACGCACAGGTGTCCGATTGCGCATCAGGCCCTATAATGCGCGCCGGTTTTTCCGCCGGCATCAGAGGCCACGAACATGAGCACAGCAGATCCACGTTTCGCAGGCATCGCCCGTTTGTACGGCGACGATGGCCTGGCACGCCTGCGCGCGGCCCATGTGGCGGTGGTGGGGATCGGCGGCGTGGGCTCGTGGGCGGCCGAGGCGATGGCGCGTTGCGGGGTTGGCGAGATTTCGCTGTTCGACATGGACGATGTCTGCGTCAGCAACAGCAACCGCCAGTTGCACGCGCTGGACAGCACCGTGGGCCGGCCGAAGGTGGAGGTGATGGCCGAGCGGATTCGGTCCATCAACCCCGACTGCGTGGTGCATGCGGTGGCCGATTTTGTGACCCGCGACACCATGGCCGACTACATCACTCCCGATCTGGATTTCGTGCTCGACTGCATCGACAGCGTCAACGCCAAGGCCGCGCTGATTTCCTGGTGCAAGCGGCGCAAGATCCAGATGGTCACCACCGGTGGCGCAGGCGGACAGATCGACCCGACGCTGATCCAGATCGCCGACCTGAACCGCACCTTCAACGACCCGCTGGCCTCCAAGGTGCGCTCGACGCTGCGTCGCGATTACGGTTTTTCCCGCACGCCGAACCGCCATTACAGCGTACCGTGCGTGTTCTCCAGCGAACAGCTGCGTTATCCCAAGCCCGATGGCGGGATCTGCCTGCAGAAAAGCTTCGTGGGTGATGGCGTCAAGCTGGACTGCGCCGGTGGTTTCGGCGCGGTGATGATGGTGACGGCGACCTTCGGCATGGTGGCCGCGACGCGTGCCATCGATAAGCTGGTGGCCGGCACGCGGCGGCCGTCCGAGCGGGTCAAGCCGGTGGCGCAGCCTTCTGCTCAGGTCTGAGCCAGCTCGCGCATCCTTTGCAGCACGGCATTGAGGCCGTTGCTGCGCGAGGGTGACAACTGACGAGACAGGCCCAGTTGCTGAAACCAGTCCGGCAGGTCCAGCTGTTGCAGCTCGTCATTCGCCAGGCCGTTGACCCGCGCCAGCAGCAGCGCCACCAGCCCACGAATCAGCCGTGCATCACTGGCGGCGCGAAACTGCCAGCGGCCCTCGACGACTTCACCCAACAGCCACACCTTGCTCTCGCAACCATGAACCAGATGTTCGTCGGACTTTTCCTCGTCGTTCAGCGGCGGCAGGCGGTCGCCCCATTGCATCAGCAAGCGTGCCCGCTGCTCCCAGCTCTGCGGCTGGGCGAAGGTGTCCAGCGCCGTTTGCGCGTCGGGCGGCAGGCTCATCGCAGTAACTCCAGTCCTTGATCCAGTGCGGTGAAGAAACGCTCCAGATCGGTGGTGTCGTTATACAGGGCAAGCGATACGCGAATCGCGCCGGGCAGGCCGAGGCTCTTGAGCAGCGGCATTGCGCAGTGATGACCGGCGCGCACGGCGATGCCCTGTTCGGTCAGCAGGTGCGCTAGGTCTGCGTTGTGCACACCATCGACCACAAAGCTGGCCAGGGCCAGTTGCGGAGCGCCGAGGACTCGAATGCCCTCGCGCTGTCGCAGGCCGTCGAGCAGGCTGCGGTGCAGGCCGGCCTCGTGTTCCGCCACGGTCGCCGGGTCCAGGCTGCCGAGATAATCCAGGGTCGCGCCCAGGCCGATGGCGCCGGCGATGGGGGGCGTTCCGGCCTCGAAACCCAGCGGCGCCGGGCGGAATCGGGCGTGGTGGTAGTCGGCGGTCAGCACCATTTCTCCACCGTACTGCCAGTGCGCCAGACCGGGCAGAACCTCGTTGCGGCCGTACAGTACGCCGAGCCCGTCCGGGCCATAGAGTTTATGACTGGAGAATACGTAGAAGTCGCAACCCAGCGCCTGCACGTCCTGCCGACCGTGAACCACGCCTTGTGCGCCGTCCACCACGGTCAGCGCGCCTTGTGCCTTGGCCAGCGCCAGCAGTTCGGGCAACGGCTGCCAGGCGCCGAGGATGTTGGACAGCTGGCTGACCGCCAGGACGCGTGCGCGCGGGCCGATCAGCGTAGCGGCGGCAGCCAGATCGATCAGCCCATGGGCATCGAGGGGCAGTACCACCAGCTTGAGTTCGCGGCGCTGGGCCAGTTGTTGCCAGGGCAGCAGGTTGGCGTGATGTTCCAGAGCACTGACGACAATTTCGTCACCGGCCACGAACTGGTGCTCCAGCCCATAGGCCAGCAGATTCAAGGCGGCCGTAGCGCCGTGGGTAAAGATGATCTGTCCCGATTCCCCGGCATTGAGCCAGTGGCCGATCTTGCGGCGGCTGTCTTCGAAGGCCTGGGTGGCGTGAGCGCCGGGCAGGTGCTGCGCCCGATGCACGTTGGCGGCACCGTTGGCGTAGTAATGGATTAGGGCATCGATCAATGCCTGGGGTTTTTGCGTCGTGGCGGCGTTGTCCAGATAAGTCTGGCCTTGCCGTAGCAGGGCGTCGATGGCAGGAAAGTCAGCGCGCCATGGAGAAAAGAGGGGCATTGTTCATCCGGATCGTAAAAGCGGGTCCGGGGTGTTCAAGCCCCGAACCCGCACACGGCATCAGTTATGAGCGTGCAGAGCTTCGTTCAGCTCGATGGCCGACTTGTGGGTCTTGCATTCCACGGCGCCGGTCTGCGAGTTGCGACGGAACAGCAGGTCGGTCTGGCCGGCCAGATCACGGGCCTTGACGACCTTGACCAGTGCGTTGTTCTCGTCCAGCAGTGCCACCTTGGTGCCGGCGGTGATGTACAGGCCCGCTTCGACGGTGTTGCGGTCGCCCAATGGAATGCCGATACCGGCGTTGGCGCCGATCAGGCAGCCTTCACCGACCTTGATGACGATGTTGCCACCGCCGGACAGCGTGCCCATGGTCGAGCAGCCGCCGCCCAGGTCCGAGCCCTTGCCGACGAATACACCGGCCGAAACACGGCCTTCGATCATGCCCGGGCCTTCGGTGCCGCCGTTGAAGTTGACGAAGCCTTCGTGCATGACGGTGGTGCCTTCGCCGATGTAGGCGCCCAGGCGCACGCGGGCACTGTCGGCGATACGCACGCCGCTCGGCACGACGTAGTCGGTCATTTTCGGGAACTTGTCCACCGAGAACACTTCCAGCAGTTCGCCCTTGAGGCGTGCTTCCAGTTGACGCTCGCCCAGCTCGGCGAGGTCGACCGCACCCTGGCTGGTCCATGCGACGTTCGGCAGCAACGGGAAGATACCGGCCAGATTCAGGCCGTGGGGCTTGGCCAGGCGATGGGACAACAGGTGCAGCTTGAGGTAGGCCTCAGGCGTCGAGGTCAGCGGCGCGTCTTCAGCCAGCAGGGTGGCGACCAGCGGGTTGTGGCTTTCCGCCAGACGAGTCAGCAGCGCCGCCTGGGTCGCATCAACGGACTTGAGTGCTTCAGCCAGTTTCGAAGCCTGATCGGAATTGAACGCGATGGCCTGGTTGCCGGCGCTGTAGCCCAGGACTGGCGCGATAGCGGCTACCAGTTCGGCCGAAGGGTTGATCAGCGGCTGGGCGTAGAAGACTTCCAGCCAGGCGCCTTGACGGTTTTGGGTGCCGACGCCGAACGCCAGGCTGAACAGGGAAGTGGACATGCAAATACCTCTTACGAATTAAAGGACCTTCGATCGCGCACAGGCTTATCGAATGGCCGCTGCATACAGGTCGGGTTTGAAACCAATCAGGGTTCGGTCGCCGAGATCGAGCACCGGGCGCTTGATCATCGAGGGTTGCGCCAACATCAGGTCAACCGCTTTGGCCTGGTCGAGATCGGTCTTCTGTCCGTCGTCGAGCTTGCGAAAGGTCGTCCCGGCGCGGTTCAGCACCACTTGCCAGCCGTGTTCATCGCACCAGCTGTTGAGGTGCTCACGGTCGATGCCGGCAGTCTTGTAGTCGTGGAAATCGTAGCTCACGGCGTTTTCATCGAGCCAGGTGCGAGCCTTCTTCATCGTGTCGCACGCCTTGATCCCGTAAAGGCACAACGCTTTCTTGTCATCAGCCACTGGTTTGCCTCCTCTGAGATGGTTGTGAAAACGGTCACGGATTATGCCACGGGGTGAGCGGGTTGGGCTGCCGCGTGGACAGTAATGCTTTTATTGCGTCAGTTTTACGATCAGGCCCGCGTGCCCTATACAGGACGCAATCATTGTAGGAGCGACCTTGGCCGCGATCTGGCGCACAGCGCCAGCGCAATCGGTGTCGGAAGCAGATCCGCCGCGGTTTACCTGGCGACGAAATCCCGAATGCGCTCCGCCGCTTCGATGCATTCGGCCAGCGGTGCAACCAGTGCCAGACGGACACGACCGGCGCCAGGATTGAAACCGTCGACCTCACGCGACAGATACGAACCCGGCACCACGGTCACATGCTGCTCGGCGAACAGGTCACGGCAGAAGGCGGCATCGTCGCTACCCACGTTGGGCCATAGATAAAAGCCGCCATCGGGACGCTGCACGTCCATGACCGGCGCCAGGATCGCCAGCACCGCGTCGAATTTTTCCCGATACAACGCACGGTTGGCGCGCACGTGCTCTTCGTCGTTCCAGGCGGCGATGCTCGCCAGCTGGGTCTGCACCGGCATCGCGCAACCATGGTAGGTGCGATACAGCAGGAACGCCTTGAGAATGTCCGCGTCGCCGGCCACGAATCCCGAGCGCAGGCCCGGCAGGTTGGAGCGCTTGGACAGGCTATGGAACACCACGCAACGTTTGAAATCCTCGCGCCCCAGCTCCACGCAGGCGCTGAGCAAGCCTGGCGGCGGGGTGTCTTCGTCGAAATACAGCTCGCTGTAGCATTCGTCGGCGGCGATCACGAAGTCATGCTCGTCGGCCAGCGCAATCAGTTTCTTCAGGGTTTCAACCGGAATCAACGCGCCGGTCGGATTACCGGGCGAGCACAGGAACAGAATCTGGCAGCGCTTCCAGACATCCGGCGTAACAGCGTCGAAGTCCGGGTTGAAGCCGTGTTCGGCCACGCATGGCAGGTAATGCGGTTGCGCGCCGGCCAGCAACGCCGCGCCTTCGTAGATCTGGTAGAACGGATTGGGGCTGACGACCAGGCCGTCATCGCTGCGGTTGACCACGGTCTGAGTGAAAGCGAACAACGCTTCGCGGGTGCCGTTGACCGGCAGCACGTTATGGGCCGGATCGATCCAGCCATGCGGCACGCCGAAACGACGTTCGCACCAGCCGGCGATGGCTTCACGCAAGGCGGCAATGCCCAGTGTGGTCGGATAGACCGCCATCTTGTCCAGGTTGTCGGCCAGTGCCTGGGCCACGAAGTCCGGTGAGCGATGCTTGGGTTCGCCGATCGACAGGGCCACCGCACGCTTGTCCGGGTTGGGCGTGACAGGGCCGAGCAGGGCGCGCAGCTTCTCGAACGGATAGGGCTGAAGCTGTTGCATGGCGTTATTCATGGGCTGGGTTCTCAATGAACAGGGCGCCCGTGCGGTGGGCGCCGTTGAAACGATTCGTGGGTTCGGTGGGGTCAGATGCTGATTCGCAGCTCGCCGCCCGGTTCGGTGTCCACGCTCAGTTGCGACACGATGGCTTCCTGCAAGCGACTGCACAGCTGCGGATCGGACAACGGATGGTTGTCGGCATCGGTGAGAAAGAACACGTCTTCCACGCGCTCGCCAAGGGTGGCGATCTTGGCGTTCTGCAACGACAGGTCGAACTCCAGGAAAATCTTGCCGACCCGCGCCAGCAGGCCGGGACGATCCGGCGCCAGCAATTCCAGCACCGTCACCGGACGCTGGGCGTCATTGTGAATGGTGACCTGCGGCGCAAAGGCAAAATGCTTGAGCTGGCGCGGCACCCGGCGCTTGATGATGGTCGGGTAGTCATCGGGATTGCGCAGGGCTTCGGTCAGGCCGTTGCGGATTTGCTGGATGCGCTCCGGGTTGTCGCCGATCGAGCCGCCGTCGTTGTCGAGCACGATATAGGTGTCGAGGGTGAACTTGCTGCTGGAGGTAATGATGCGGGCATCGTGGATGTTGAGGTTCAACTGGTCCATCGCTGCCACGGTCACCGCGAAGAAGTCGTGCTGGTCCGGCGCATAGATGAAAATCTGCGTGCCGCCCTCGAACTCGCGCTGGGTGGTTTCCTTGATCAGCACCAGCGGACCGCCATCGGCAGGCTGCTGAAGGATCTCGTCGGTGTGCCAGGCGACGTCACCGGCGGTGTGGCGCAGGAAATAATCGTCGCCCAGCGCTGACCACAGTTGCTCCACGTCGTCGGGATCGGTGCCGCTGCGCACCAGGATGTCCAGCGCCGCAGACTGGGTGCGCCGGATCTGTTCTTCGCGATCCACCGGGTTTTCCAGACCGCGCTTGAGTGCACGCTTGGTCTCGGTGTAGAGCTGGCGCAGCAGGCTGGCGCGCCAGGAATTCCACAGGGTCGGGTTGGTGGCGTTGATATCGGCCACGGTCAGCACGTAGAGATAATCCAGGTGCACTTCGTCGCCGACGAACTGGGCGAAATCGTGGATTACCTGCGGGTCGGACAAGTCCTTGCGCTGCGCGGTGGTGGACATGACCAGGTGATTGCTCACCAGCCAGACGATCAGGCGGGTATCCCAGGCGGGCAACTGGTGACGCACGCCGAAAGCCTCGGCATCCACCGCGCCCAGTTCCGAGTGATCACCGCCGCGTCCCTTGCCGATGTCGTGGTACAGGCCGGCGAGATAGATCAGCTCGGGCTTGGGCAGGCGCGCCATGATCTTGCTGGCCAGCGGGAATTTCTCGGAAACCTCGGTGTACTGCAACTTGCGCAGGTGCTTGATCAGGTTGAGCGTATGCGCGTCCACGGTATAGATGTGGAACAGGTCGTGCTGCATCTGCCCGACGATATGGCCGAACTCCGGCAGATACAGGCCCAGAATGCCGTAGCGGTTCATGCGCCGCAGGTTGCGGTGAATGCCGATCTCGCACTTGAACAGCTCGATGAACAGGCTGGTGTTGCGGATATCGTTGCGGAAATCGTCGTTGATCAGGTGCCGGTGCTCGCGCAACAGGCGGATCGTGTCGGCCCGCACACCCTTGATCTCTGGATGTTGAGCCATCAGCACGAAGATTTCGATCATCGCGAATGGGGTGCGCTTGAACACATTGACGTGGGTCGCTTCGATGTAGCCGTCATGCAGCTGGAACCGCGAGTTGATCGGCTGCGCATTGCCGCTGTCGTCTTCGGCCAGAATGACTTCTTCGAAATGCTGGATGATCAGGTCGCTCAGCTCGGCGATCCTCATGACCACGCGGTAATACTTCTGCATGAAGCGTTCGATGGCCAGCTTGGCATCGTTATCGCGATAGCCCAGCAGTTCGGCGATGCGAATCTGGTAGTCGAACAGCAGGCGGTCTTCGGAACGACCGGCCAGCATGTGCAGCGCATAGCGCACTTTCCACAGGAAATCCTGAGAGGAGGCCAGCAGGTTGTTCTCGCTTTCCAGCAGGAAACCTTCCCCGGCCAGGGCGTGCAGGTTCAGCGTGCCGTACTGGCGGCGTGCCACCCAGAGAATGGTCTGTATATCTCGCAGGCCACCGGGCGAGCCTTTGACATTCGGCTCCAGGTTGTACTCGGTGTCGTTGTACTTGTGATGCCGGGCTTTCTGCTCGGCGCGCTTGGCCAGGAAGAAGTCCTTGCTCGGCCACATGTGCCGCGGGCTGGTGACCTCCAGCATGCGCTGGCGCAGGCGTTCGGGGCCGGCGATGGTGCGGCTTTCCATCAGATTGGTGATGACCGTCAGGTCGGCGCGTCCTTCCTGGGCGCACTCGTCGACCGAGCGCACGCTCTGGCCGACTTCCAGGCCGATGTCCCACAGCAGGGTCAGAAAACGCTCGATCGGCTCGCGGAAGATTTCGTGGTCGTCCTGGTCCAGCAGGATCAGCAGATCGATGTCCGAATAAGGGTGCAGTTCGCCTCGCCCGTAGCCGCCGACCGCCAGCAGGGCAATCTCGGCCTCGGCGCTCCACTGAAACTGATCCCAGGCCTGTTGCAGGATGTTATCCACGAACCAGGCGCGGTCCTCGATCAGCCGCCGTATGTCACGACCCGACCTGAATCGCTCATCGAGCACGTCCCGCGCATTGCGGATGGCTTTCTTGAAGGCAGCGATGGGGCTGGCCTTCAGCGCCAGTTCGGCCTGGAACTGACCGCGATCGAACAAATCTGGATCCACCTGCGGCATGCAACAGCTTTCCTTATGTCGGGCGATGCGAACTGAGTCTCGAGCGAGGGCGCCGGCCTTTACGACGCGGTCGAGGTGCGGGCGATGGTGTCGTCACTGCGCAAGGTGAAGATCTCGTAGCCGTCGGCGGTCACCACCAGGGTGTGTTCCCACTGGGCCGAGAGCTTGCGGTCCTTGGTGATCGCCGTCCAGCCGTCGCCCAGGATCTTGGTGTCGGCCTTGCCCTGGTTGATCATCGGCTCGATGGTGAAGGTCATGCCTTCGAGCAGCTCGACGCCGGTGCCCGCTTCGCCATAATGCAGCACCTGCGGTTCTTCATGAAAGACCTTGCCGATGCCGTGGCCGCAGAACTCGCGGACCACCGAGAAGCCGTTCTTCTCGGCGTGCTTCTGGATGACTGCGCCGATATCGCCGAGGCGGGCGCCGGGGCGCACGACTTCGATACCTTTATAGAGGCATTCCTGGGTGACCCGCGACAGGCGCTCGGCCCATTCCGCAACCTTGCCGACGTGGAACATGCGGCTGGTGTCGCCGTGGTAGCCGTCCTTGATCACGGTGATGTCGATGTTCAAGGTGTCGCCGTCCTTGAGCTTCTTGTCACCGGGAATGCCGTGGCACACCACGTGGTTGATCGAGGTGCAGATCGACTTGGGAAAGCCCTTGTAGTTGAGTGGCGCGGGAATGGCCTGCTGCTCGTTGACGATGTAGTCATGGCAGATACGGTCCAGCTCTTCGGTGGTGACGCCCGGCTTGACGTGCGGTGCGATCATCTCCAGGACGTCGGCGGCCAGGCGGCCTGCGATACGCATCTTTTCGATGTCTTCGGGGGTTTTCAGGGTAATCGTCATTCGAATCTCTCGGCGTGTCCGACACGCGGTTTATGCGTAAAGGCACGATTCTACCAGACCGATGGCGCACCGGTGTCCATCGCATCCTTATATAGGGTCCATGCAGCAGCGTAAAAGCGCGGCGAAACAAGTACTTGATTCGGGTTTCGTTCTCTTTCCTTTTGTGATATAAAATGCGCCGCTTTCCAAGGTCCGTCCTGGAAGCCTAAACCCACACACGTGTCGACACGATGACCTGGGTGCCTTTGGCGGCTCGCCACTGGTTGGTCATTGGGATACGTGGAGGCCTAACCCGACTTATCAAGGAACTATCATGTCCCAAGTCAATATGCGCGATATGCTGAAGGCCGGTGTGCACTTCGGTCACCAAACCCGTTACTGGAACCCGAAAATGGGTAAGTACATTTTCGGCGCGCGTAACAAGATCCACATCATCAACCTTGAAAAAACCCTGCCGATGTTCAACGAAGCACTGACTTTCGTTGAGCGCCTGGCTTCGGGCAAAAACAAGATTCTGTTCGTCGGCACCAAGCGTTCCGCCGGCAAGATCGTTGCTGAAGAAGCAGCACGTTGCGGTTCGCCGTACGTCGACCATCGCTGGTTGGGCGGCATGCTGACCAACTTCAAGACCATCCGTCAGTCGATCAAGCGTCTGCGCGAGCTGGAAGTACAGGCTGAAGACGGTACTTTCGCCAAGCTGACCAAGAAAGAAGCGCTGATGCGCACTCGCGACCTGGAAAAACTGGATCGCAGCCTGGGCGGTATCAAGGACATGGGCGGTCTGCCGGACGCACTGTTCGTTATCGACGTTGATCACGAGCGCATCGCGATCACCGAAGCCAACAAGCTGGGTATCCCGGTCATCGGCGTTGTCGATACCAACAGCAGCCCGGAAGGCGTTGACTACATCATCCCAGGCAACGATGACGCCATCCGCGCTATCCAGCTGTACATGGGTTCGATGGCTGACGCTGTCATCCGCGGTCGCAACAACGTTGCTGGCGGCACCGACGTTTTCGTCGAAGAAGCTCCAGCTGCAGCTGTAGAAGCTGAGTAACTAACGCCTGGCGTTTACTCAGTACGCGAAAAGGGGGCTCTGCCCCCTTTTTGCCACCTCGAAAATGATTGGCTGGCGTTGACATGGCTTTCCTGTCATGTGTTGCTGCCACCCTGATTTTTCAAGAATTTGCACGCCCGCTCACCCGGGTGGAATGGTTGAAGACCTATCCAAGAGGATTTTGAAATGGCAGAGATTACTGCAGCGTTGGTCAAAGAACTGCGCGAGCGTACCGGCGAAGGCATGATGGATTGCAAAAAGGCCTTGACCAAGGCCGGCGGCGACATCGAAAAAGCGATCGACGACATGCGTGCATCCGGCGCGATCAAGGCCGCTAAGAAAGCAGGCAACGTTGCTGCTGAAGGCGCCATCGCCATCAAGGACGACGGCAAGGCTGCCGTTCTGCTTGAAGTCAACTCGCAGACCGACTTCCTGGCTTTGCAGGACGACTTCAAGGCATTCGTCGCTGCCAGCGTCGAAAAAGCATTTGCCGACAAGCTGACCACCGTTGAGCCGTTGATCGAAGCGCGCGAACAGGATCGTCTGGTTCTGGTTGGCAAGACCGGCGAGAACGTCAACATCCGTCGTCTGGCTCGCATCGAAGGCGACGTGCTGGGTTCGTACCTGCACGGCAACAAGATCGGTGTCGTGGTAGTCCTGAAGGGCGGCGACTCCGAACTGGCCAAGGACATCGCGATGCACGTTGCCGCGACCAACCCTGAGTTCCTGCTGCCATCGGACGTTTCTGCCGAAGCGATCGAGCGCGAGAAGAATGTCTTCCTGCAGCTGAACGAAGAGAAGCTCAAGGGCAAGCCTGCTGAAATCGCCGAGAAGATGGTTAGCGGCCGTATCAGCAAGTTCCTGGCCGAAGCGAGCCTGGTCGAGCAGGCGTTCGTCAAGAACCCTGAGATCACCGTTGGCGCCCTGGCCAAGAAAGCCGGTGCTGAAATCGTTTCCTTCACTTACTTCAAGGTAGGCGAAGGCATCGAGAAGCCAGTCGACAACTTCGCTGAAGAAGTCGCTGCTCAAGTAGCTGCCAGCAAGAAGTAAGACAGTCTAATACTGTCGCCCCAAAGAGGCTGCCCGCTCACGCGCGCGGCCTCTTTGTCGAAAGGGAGAAGGAATTTTCCCTTGGAGAAGTGGCTCACAAGGCTGCATTCTTCCGATGCTCCAGGAGCGTCAAGCTAGAGTAAGCGCAGGCACGAGGTGCCTGGCACAGATTTTTTCAAACGCCGCAGGAGAGATTCGCAATGGCTCAGCAGGGCAGTGGTTATCAGGCTCGCTATAAACGCATTCTACTCAAGCTTAGCGGCGAGGCCCTGATGGGGTCCGAAGAGTTCGGTATCGATCCCAAGGTGCTGGATCGCATGGCGCTGGAAGTCGGCCAGCTGGTCGGCATCGGCGTACAGGTCGGTCTGGTCATCGGTGGTGGCAACCTGTTCCGCGGTGCCGCTCTGAGTGCCGCCGGCATGGACCGCGTCACCGGGGATCACATGGGCATGCTGGCCACTGTGATGAATGCCCTGGCGATGCGGGACGCTCTGGAACGCGCTAATATCACGGCCATCGTGATGTCCGCCATCTCCATGATGGGGGTGACCGATCATTACGATCGTCGCAAGGCCATGCGTCACCTCAGCGCCAAGGAAGTCGTGATTTTCGCGGCGGGGACCGGCAATCCGTTCTTCACCACCGATTCGGCCGCCTGCCTGCGAGCGATCGAAATCGACGCCGACGTCGTGCTCAAGGCGACCAAGGTCGATGGCGTATACACAGCAGACCCGTTCAAAGACCCCAATGCCGAGAAGTTCGATCATCTGTCTTACGATGAAGTGCTGGATCGCAAGTTGGGTGTGATGGATCTGACGGCCATCTGTCTGTGTCGCGATCACAAGATGCCGTTGCGCGTCTTCAACATGAACAAACCCGGCGCCCTGCTGAATATCGTCCACGGCGGCGCTGAAGGAACCCTGATCGAGGAAGTTCAACAATGATCAACGAAATCAAGAAAGACGCTCAAGAGCGCATGCAGAAGTCCCTCGAATCCTTGAGCCATGCATTTGGTCAGATTCGTACCGGCAAGGCTCACCCCAGCATTCTGGGTAGCGTGATGGTCCCTTACTACGGTGCCGATACGCCGTTGAGCAGCGTTGCCAACGTCACGGTCAAGGACTCGCGTACCCTTCAGGTCGTCGCCTTCGAGCGCAACATGCTGGCTGCAGTCGACAAGGCCATCCAGAGCGCGGGCCTGAACCTCAATCCGACCAACCTCGGTGAGTTGCTGCTGATTTCCATGCCGGCCCTGACGGAAGAAACCCGCAAGGGCTTCACCAAGCAGGCCCGCAGCGCTGCTGAAGATGCCCGTGTTGCGGTGCGCAACATCCGCCGTGATGCCTTGAGCGATCTGAAAAAACTGGTCAAGGACAAAGAGATCAGCGAAGACGAAGAGCGTCGTGCTGCTGCGGATATCCAGAAACTGACCGACAAGGCAGAAGCAGATATCGACTCGGCGACCAAGGCGAAAGAAGCAGACCTGATGGCGGTTTGAGGTCGAGACGTTTTCATGGAAAAGACAAAACTGGCCGCATCGACTTCGGTGCCGCGTCATGTCGCCATCATCATGGACGGAAACAACCGCTGGGCCAAGAAACGTCTGTTGCCGGGCGTGGCGGGGCACAAGGCGGGTGTTGACGCGGTTCGTGCGGTGATCGAGGTGTGCGCAGAAGCCAAGGTCGAAGTGCTGACGCTGTTCGCGTTTTCCAGTGAAAACTGGCAGCGCCCGGCCGATGAGGTCGGCGCCCTGATGGAGCTGTTTTTCACGGCCCTGCGCCGTGAAACCAGGCGCCTGAACGAGAACGGCATCTGCCTGCGCATCATCGGTGACCGCTCGCGCTTCCATCCGGAGCTGCAGGCGGCGATGCGTGAGGCGGAGCTGAGCACGGCCGGTAATGATCGCTTTGTCCTGCAGATCGCCGCCAACTACGGCGGTCAGTGGGACATCGCCCAGGCCGCCCAGCGGCTGGCGCGGGAAGTCCAGGCGGGTCATCTGCAGCCCGAGGATATTACCCCCGGCCTGCTGCAGACCTGCCTGGCCACCGGCGACCTTCCGTTGCCGGATCTGTGCATCCGCACCGGTGGCGAACACCGCATCAGTAATTTCCTGCTCTGGCAGCTGGCTTACGCCGAGCTGTACTTTTCCGACCTGTTCTGGCCGGACTTCAAACACGATGCCATGCGCGCTGCGCTGGCTGATTTCGCTTCTCGCCAACGTCGCTTCGGTAAGACCAGCGAACAGGTAGAAGCTGGAGCCCGCGCTTAATGCTCAAACAACGGATCATCACGGCGCTTATCCTGCTGCCGATTGCCCTTTGCGGTTTCTTCCTGCTCACCGGCGCCTACTTCGCCCTGTTCATCGGCGTGGTCGTGGTGTTGGGTGCGTGGGAATGGGCGCGTCTGGCCGGGCTTGTTGCCCAGTCGATGCGCATCGCCTACGCGGCGGTCGTGGCCCTGCTGCTGTTCCTGATGTACCTCGCGCCCGGAGTGGGGCCATGGGTTCTAGGTGCGGCGGTGATCTGGTGGGCGCTTGCGACCTTCCTGGTGCTGACCTATCCGGCCTCCAGCGAGCACTGGGCCAGCGCGATCTGCAAACTGCTGATCGGTCTGCTGATCCTGTTACCGGCCTGGCAGGGGCTGATGCTGCTCAAGCAATGGCCGATGGGCAACTGGCTGATCCTGTCGGTGATGGTTCTGGTGTGGGCGGCGGATATCGGGGCCTACTTTTCCGGCAAGGCCTTCGGCAAGCGCAAGCTTGCACCCAAGGTCAGCCCCGGCAAGAGCTGGGAAGGCGTGTACGGCGGGTTGCTGGTGGCGCTGGCGATTACCGCTGCGGTGGGATTTTCCCGTGACTGGTCGGTTTCCCAGTTCATTGCCGGCTTGCTGGGGGCGGCGGTCATCGTGCTGATCTCCATCGTCGGCGATTTGACCGAAAGCATGTTCAAGCGCCAGTCGGGCATCAAGGACAGCAGTAACCTGCTGCCAGGCCATGGCGGCGTGCTGGATCGCATCGACAGCCTCACCGCTGCCATACCGGTATTCGCGGTGTTGTTGTGGGCTGCGAACTGGGGTGTGATGTGAGTGCGCCTCAGCAGATCACCGTACTGGGCGCGACGGGTTCCATTGGCCTGAGCACCCTCGATGTCATCGCTCGCCACCCGTCGCTGTATCAGGTATTCGCCCTGACCGGCTTTTCCCGGCTGAGCGAATTGCTGGCGTTGTGCGTCCGGCACACGCCGCGTTTTGCGGTGGTGCCGACCCAGGAAGTCGCTCGCAAGCTGCAGGACGATCTCGCCGCCGCCGGGCTCGATACCCGGGTGCTGGTCGGCGAGAAGGGCTTGTGCGAGGTGTCCGCGCATCCGCAGGTCGACGCCGTGATGGCGGCCATCGTCGGCGCCGCCGGTCTGCGGCCGACGCTGGCGGCGGTGGAGGCCGGCAAGAAAGTGTTGCTGGCCAACAAGGAAGCGCTGGTCATGTCCGGCGCGCTGTTCATGCAGGCGGTCGGTCGCAGCGGCGCGGTATTGCTGCCCATCGACAGCGAGCACAACGCGATCTTCCAGTGCCTGCCCGCCGATTTTTCCCGCGGTCTGGGTGCGGTGGGTGTCAGGCGAATCATGCTGACTGCTTCGGGCGGACCTTTCCGTCAGACTCCGTTGGCGCAGTTGCACGACGTCACCCCGGAACAGGCCTGCGCCCATCCGGTATGGTCGATGGGGCGCAAGATCTCCGTCGACTCGGCCACCATGATGAACAAGGGTCTGGAGCTGATCGAAGCCTGCTGGCTGTTCGACGCTCGCCCGGCTCAGGTCGAGGTGGTCATTCATCCGCAAAGTGTGATTCATTCGCTGGTCGATTACGTCGATGGTTCTGTGTTGGCGCAGTTGGGCAATCCCGACATGCGCACGCCGATCGCCAATGCCCTGGCGTGGCCGGCACGGGTGGATTCGGGCGTGGCACCGCTGGACCTGTTCCGGATCGGCCAGCTCGATTTCCAGGAACCCGACGAGCAGCGCTTTCCATGCCTGCGCCTGGCGCGTCAGGCAGCGGAGGCCGGCGGCAGCGCGCCGGCCATGCTCAATGCGGCCAACGAGGTGGCGGTCGCCGCGTTTCTCGACCGGCGCATCCGCTACCTGGAGATCGCGAGTATGATCGAGGATGTTCTGGGTCTTGAGCCGGTGATTGCGGTTGATGAGCTGGACGCCGTATTCGAGATGGATTCAAAAGCGCGTGTTCTGGCAGAGCAGTGGCTTGCGCGGAACGGGCGATAACGAGGCAGGCAGCAAGGTGCTGGCCCTAGGGGCGATGTGATGTGTCGGGAGCATGCCTTCAGGCTGCAACAGATGAGCACACGTGCCGATGAAGCGGCACCTGGAGAAGGTTGATGAGCGCGCTATATATGATCGTCGGCACCCTGATTGCGCTGGGTGTCCTGGTGACCTTTCACGAATTCGGCCACTTTTGGGTGGCCAGGCGTTGTGGCGTCAAGGTCCTGCGTTTCTCGGTGGGCTTCGGCACCGCTCTGGTGCGCTGGCACGATCGCCAGGGTACTGAATATGTGATCGCCGCCATTCCTCTGGGTGGCTACGTGAAGATGCTCGACGAGCGAGAAGGCGACGTTCCTCCGGAACTGGCCGATCAGTCGTTCAATCGCAAGTCGGTCTATCAGCGTATCGCCATCGTTATCGCCGGCCCTGTCGCCAACTTCCTTCTGGCGCTGGTGTTCTTCTGGGCATTGGCGATGCTGGGCAGCCAGCAGGTCAAGCCGGTCATCGGCGCGGTCGAGGCGGGCAGCATCGCCCAGCGCGCCGGTCTGGTCGCGGGGCAGGAGATCGTCTCGGTCGACGGCGAGCCGACCTCTGGCTGGTCGGCGGTCAATCTGCAGCTGGTCCGTCGCCTGGGTGAAAGTGGCAGTATTGCGCTGACGGTTCGCGATCAAGGTTCCAGCGTCGACACGCCGCGAGCGCTGGCCCTGGATAACTGGCTCAAGGGTTCGGCCGAGCCGGATCCGATCAAATCCCTGGGAATCCGCCCATGGCGTCCGGCCCTGCCGCCGGTGCTTGCCGAGCTCGATCCCAAGGGGCCTGCGCAGGCCGCCGGCTTGAAGACAGGCGATCGACTGCTGGCACTCGACGGCCAGCCCGTCACCGAATGGCAACAGGTCGTCGACTGGGTGCGTGAACGCCCCGCGGCCAAGGTGTCGATACGCATCGAGCGCGACGGTGCGCCGCTGGAAATCCCGCTGACCCTGACGACGCGCGGTGAAGGCGAGGCGGCGGCAGGATATCTGGGGGCCGGCGTCAAAGGCATCGACTGGCCGCCGGAAATGCTTCGCGAGGTCAGCTATGGCCCGCTGGCCGCGGTTGCCGAAGGCGCCAGCCGGACCTGGACCATGAGCGTGCTGACCCTCGAGTCGCTGAAGAAAATGTTGTTCGGCGAGCTCTCGGTAAAAAACTTGAGTGGACCGATAACCATTGCTAAAGTGGCGGGCGCTTCGGCCCAGTCGGGTTTGGGAGATTTTCTCAACTTCCTCGCCTACCTGAGCATTAGCCTGGGTGTTTTGAATCTGCTGCCCATTCCGGTACTGGATGGGGGGCATTTGCTGTTCTATCTGATCGAGTGGGCGCGTGGTCGTCCCCTTTCGGAAAGGGTACAGGGTTGGGGGGTTCAGATCGGTATCAGTCTGGTGGTGGGCGTCATGTTGCTCGCGCTGGTCAATGATCTGGGTCGACTGTAAAACGTTGCTGTGTTGCGAACCTGCCGCATTTTGCGGCAGTTTGTTTATTGCCAGTTGGAATAAGAAAGGACTTCATGAAACGTCTGCTGCTAACTGCGGTTCTTGCCGTACTGATGATCGCTGAAGTTCACGCCGAGTCCTTCACCATCTCCGATATCCGTGTCAACGGGCTGCAGCGGGTCTCCGCCGGCAGCGTGTTCGGTGCATTGCCGTTGAACGTCGGCGAGCAGGCGGATGACGGTCGTCTGGTTGAAGCTACCCGTGCGCTGTTCAAAACCGGTTTCTTTCAAGACATCCAACTGGGTCGTGACGGCAACGTGCTGGTCATCTCCGTTGTCGAGCGTCCTTCGGTCGCCAGCATCGAGATCGTAGGCAACAAGGCGATCTCCACCGAAGACCTGATGAAAGGGCTCAAGCAGTCCGGTCTGGCCGAAGGCGAGATCTTCCAGCGTGCGACCCTCGAAGGCGTGCGTAACGAACTGCAGCGTCAGTACGTGGCGCAAGGTCGCTACTCTGCCGAGGTCAACGCCGAAGTCGTGCCTCAGCCGCGCAACCGCGTGGGTCTGAAGATCGACATCAACGAAGGTACGGTCGCGGCCATCCAGCACATCAACGTCGTGGGCAACACCGTGTTCCCCGACGAGGACCTGATCGGTCTGTTCGAACTCAAGACTACCAACTGGTTGTCGTTCTTCAAGAACGACGACAAGTACGCCCGTGAAAAGCTGTCCGGTGACCTGGAGCGTCTGCGTTCCTACTATCTGGATCGCGGCTATATCAACATGGATATCGCCTCGACCCAGGTGTCGATCACCCCGGACAAGAAGAACGTCTACATCACTGTCAACGTGAATGAAGGCGACAAGTACAGCGTCAAGTCGGTCAAGCTCAGCGGCGACCTCAAGGTGCCTGAAGATCAGGTCAAGTCGCTGTTGCTGGTGCAGCCGGGCCAGGTGTTCTCCCGCAAGGTGATGACCACCACGTCCGAACTGATCACCCGCCGCCTGGGCAACGAAGGCTATACCTTCGCCAACGTGAACGGCGTGCCGACACCGAACGCCGAAGACCACACCGTCGACATCACCTTCGTGGTCGATCCGGGCAAGCGTGCCTACGTCAACCGCATCAACTTCCGCGGCAATACCAAGTCGGCGGACGAAGTACTGCGTCGCGAAATGCGCCAGATGGAAGGGGGCTGGGCGTCGACGTACCTGATCGACCAGTCCAAGACTCGTCTGGATCGCCTGGGCTTCTTCAAGGAAGTCAACGTCGAGACACCGGCCGTGCCGGGCACCGATGACCAGGTGGACGTGAACTACGCGGTGGAAGAGCAAGCTTCCGGCTCGATCACGGCCAGCGTCGGTTTCGCACAGAGTGCGGGCCTGATCCTGGGTGGTTCGATCAGTCAGAACAACTTCCTCGGTACTGGTAACAAAGTCAGCATCGGCCTGACCCGCAGCGAATACCAGAGCCGTTACAACTTCAGCTATGTCGATCCGTACTACACGCCGGATGGCGTGAGCCTGGGCTACAACGCGTTCTATCGCACTACCGACTACGACGACCTCGACGTCGATGTGGCGAGCTACGCGGTAGACAGCCTGGGTGCCGGTATCAGCCTTGGCTACCCGATCAGCGAGACGTCACGCCTGACCTACGGCCTGAACGTTCAGCAGGATGAGATCAAGACCGGTACGTACACTGTCGAAGAGATCTTCAAGTTCATCGATCAGGAAGGGGACAGCTTCCTGAACTTCAAGGCTTCCGTGGGCTGGAACGAATCGACTCTGAACAAGGGCGTACTGGCCACTCGCGGCCACTCGCAAAGTCTGGTTCTGGAGTCCACCTTGCCGGGGAGCGACCTGTCGTTCTTCAAGCTCGACTACCGTGCCCAGTACTTCCACCCGATCAGCGACAGCTACACCCTGCGTCTGCATACCGAGCTGGGTTATGGCGACGGTTACGGTTCGACCTCGGGTCTGCCGTTCTATGAAAACTACTACGCCGGCGGCTTCAACTCGGTTCGTGGCTTCAAGGACAGCACCCTGGGCCCGCGCAGCACGCCTAGTATCGGTGAAGCCAACGGCGGTCGCCCAGGCACCGTCGCAGACCCGGACCAAGATCCGCTGCCGTTCGGTGGTAACGCGCTGGTTCAGGGCGGTGTAGAAATCATGTTCCCGCTGCCATTCATCAAGGACCAGCGTTCACTGCGTACCTCGCTGTTCTGGGACGTAGGTAACGTGTTTGACACCAACTGCGATTCCAACCGCACGCTTAATGGCGAGAAAGTCGAGTGCAACGACATCGACTTCTCCGGCATGGCGAGTTCGGTAGGTGTGGGCGTTACCTGGATCACCGCGCTTGGCCCGTTGAGCTTCGCCCTGGCGATGCCGATCAAGAAGCCGGATGACGACTCCGAAACCCAAGTGTTCCAATTCTCCCTGGGTCAGACGTTCTAAGACGTCTGGTCTGTGATAACGCAACGAATTCTGTAGGAGTTGTATTGTGCGTAAGTTGACTCAATTGGTACTGCTGGCCTCCGTTCTTGTTGCCGGCCCCGCATTCGCTGACATGAAAATCGCTGTCCTGAACTATCAGATGGCTCTGCTGGAATCCGACGCGGCGAAGAAATACGCCGTGGATGCCGAGAAGAAATTCGGCCCGCAACTGACCAAGCTCAAGGGCCTGGAAAGCAGCGCCAAGGGTATCCAGGATCGTCTGGTGAGCGGCGGCGACAAGATGGCCCAGCCCGAGCGCGAGCGTCTGGAGCTGGAATTCAAGCAAAAAGCCCGTGACTTCCAGTTCCAGTCCAAGGAACTGAACGAAGCCAAGGCCGTTGCCGACCGTGAAATGCTCAAGCAACTCAAGCCGAAGCTGGACCAGGCGGTTGAAGAAGTCATCAAGAAAGGTGGTTTCGACCTGGTGTTCGAGCGCGGTGCAGTGATTGATGTCAAGCCTCAGTATGACGTCACTCGCCAGGTCATCGAGCGCATGAACCAGCTGAAGTAATATGAGCACAATCATCAAGCTCGGCCAGTTGGCCGAGTTCCTTGGCGCCACATTGCGTGGCGACCAGGACAAGCACATTACCGGGCTGGCCATTTTACAAGAGGCCGGCCCTGATCAGCTTAGCTTCCTGGCAAATCCCCAGTACCGCAAGTTTCTCGTGGACGCCAAGGCTGGCGCCGTGCTCTTGAAGCCGGCCGATGCCGACGGCTACACCGGAGATGCCCTGCTGGTGCCGGATCCGTACCTGGCCTATGCCCGTGTCTCCCACCTGTTCGATCGCAAGCCCAAGGCCAGTGTCGGTGTACATCCGAGCGCGGTCGTGGCGGACGACGCACAGGTCGATCCGTCTGCCAGCATTGGCGCGTTCGCGGTCATCGAAAGCGGTGCCAGCATCGCGGCAAACGTGACCATTGGCGCGCATTGCTTCATCGGTGCGCGTTGCGTGATCGGTGAAGGCGGTTGGCTGGCGCCACGCGTGACGCTTTATCACGATGTGCGTATCGGCAAGCGGGTCGTCATCCAGTCCGGCGCAGTGCTGGGGGGTGAAGGCTTCGGTTTTGCCAACGAGAAGGGCGTCTGGCAGAAGATCGCCCAGATCGGCGGCGTCACTGTCGGAGACGACGTGGAGATCGGCGTGAATACGGCCATCGACCGCGGTGCTCTGGCGGATACCCTGATCGGCAATGGCGTGAAGCTCGACAACCAGATTCAGATCGCCCACAACGTACAGATCGGCGACCACACGGCCATGGCGGCCTGTGTCGGGATCTCCGGCAGCACCAGGATCGGCAAGCACTGCATGCTGGCGGGCGGGGTCGGGCTGGTGGGGCATATCGAGATCTGTGATGGCGTATTCATCACTGGCATGACGATGGTTACCCACTCGATCACCGAGCCGGGCTCCTATTCGTCCGGCACTGCGATGCAGCCCGCAGCCGAATGGCGCAAGAGCGCGGCCCGGCTGCGCAAGATCGATGACATGGCGCGCCGGTTGCAGAAACTGGAAAAGATGGTCGAGACCGTGACCTGCGCCAGCAATGCTTCATCTGATGGCTGATAACTTTTTAATATCAAGCGTGCACAGTCTATAAACTGCCTCCTTGATGCAGAGGAGTGCTGCGCAGTCGCGACGCACTCCCAATCTTTACTACAGGCTTCCCCTCGAAATGATGGACATAAAAGAAATTCGCGAATACCTGCCTCATCGCTACCCGTTCCTCTTGGTGGATCGTGTGACGGAGCTGGATATCGAGAACAAGAACATTCGCGCTTACAAGAACGTCAGTGTCAACGAGCCATTCTTCGAGGGTCATTTTCCTCAGCACCCGATCATGCCGGGCGTGTTGATCATTGAAGCGATGGCTCAGGCCGCCGGCATCCTGGCGTTCAAGATGCTCGACACCAAGCCCTCCGACGGCACGCTTTACTATTTCGTCGGCTCCGACAAGCTGCGTTTCCGTCAGCCGGTCCTGCCGGGCGACAAGCTGGAACTGGAAGCCCGCTTCCTGAGCAGCAAGCGTCAGATCTGGAAGTTCGAATGCCAGGCCACGGTCGACGGCAAGCCTGTATGCTCGGCTGAAATCATCTGTGCGGAACGCAAGCTATGAGTTTGATTGACTCTCGCGCAATCATCGATCCGACGGCCATCCTGGCCGACAACGTGGAGGTCGGCCCCTGGTCGATCATCGGAGCCGGTGTGGAAATTGGCGAGGGTACAGTTGTCGGTCCGCATGTGGTCCTCAAAGGGCCGACGCGGATCGGCAAGCACAACCGCATCTACCAGTTTTCATCGGTGGGCGAAGACACCCCTGACCTCAAGTACAAGGGTGAGGCCACTCGTCTGGTGATCGGCGATCACAACATCATTCGTGAAGGCGTGACCATTCACCGCGGAACGGTTCAGGACCGTGCGGAGACCACGCTGGGTGATCACAACCTGATCATGGCCTACGCCCACATCGGGCACGACAGCGTGATCGGCAATCACTGCATTCTGGTGAACAACACGGCGCTGGCCGGTCACGTGCACGTGGGCGACTGGGCGATCCTGTCCGGTTTCACCCTGGTGCATCAGTTCTGCCACATCGGCGCCCATAGCTTTTCCGGCATGGGCACGGCGATTGGCAAGGATGTCCCGGCATTCGTCACGGTATTCGGCAACCCTGCCGAAGCGCGCAGCATGAACTTCGAAGGCATGCGCCGTCGTGGATTCAGCGAGCAGGCCATCCACGCCCTGCGTCGCGCCTACAAGACGGTCTACCGTCAAGGCCTGACCATCGACCTGGCGATGGCCGAGCTGGCCGAGCCTGCGGCGCAGTTCCCCGAGGTCGCTTTGTTCCTGCAATCCATTCAGTCCTCGACCCGCGGCATCACACGCTAACCATGGGCAGCCCATTGCGTATCGCGCTGGTGGCCGGCGAGGCGTCCGGCGATATCCTCGGCTCAGGGTTGATGCGCGCCATCAAGGCCCGCCATCCGGATGCCGAGTTCATCGGTGTTGGTGGTCCGCTCATGGAAGCGCAGGGCATGGTCTCAAGTTTCCCCATGGAGCGGCTGTCGGTCATGGGGCTGGTCGAAGTGCTGGGCCGCCTGCGCGAATTGCTGGCTCGGCGCAAGTTGCTGGTCCAGAACCTGATCGACGCCAGGCCCGATGTGTTCATTGGTATCGACGCTCCGGACTTCACGCTCAATATCGAGTTGCAGCTGCGCCGTGCCGGTATCAAGACAGTTCACTATGTCAGTCCGTCGGTCTGGGCGTGGCGTCAGAAGCGGGTATTGAAGATCCGCGAAGGCTGCGACCTGATGCTGACCCTGCTGCCGTTCGAAGCCCGCTTTTATGAAGAGCAGGGCGTTGCGGTGCGTTTCGTCGGGCACCCGCTGGCCGACACTATTCCCCTGGAAGCCGACCGCGACGCGGCACGCGCCGAACTGGGTTTCGATAGCGGGCCTGTGGTCGCGCTGATGCCGGGCAGTCGCGGCGGCGAAGTGGGGCGCCTGGGAGCGCTGTTCTTCGATACCGCCGAACGCCTGCTGGCCCAGCGCCCCGGCCTGCGCTTCGTGCTGCCGTGCGCGAGCCCGCAGCGCCGTGCTCAGATCGAACAGCTTCTCGAACATCGCACCCTGCCGATCACCTTGCTCGACGGCCGGTCGCACGTGGCCCTGGCCGCCTGCGACGCGGTGCTGATCGCCTCCGGCACCGCCACGCTCGAAGCACTGCTGTACAAGCGACCAATGGTGGTTGCCTACCGTCTGGCACCGGTTACCTTCTGGATCCTCAAGCGCATGGTCAAAAGCCCGTACGTGTCGCTGCCCAACCTGCTGGCTCAGCGTTTGCTGGTGCCCGAGTTGCTGCAGGATGCGGCTACGCCCGAGGCGCTGGCTCGGACCCTCCTGCCGCTGATCGACGGCGGACAGGCGCAGACCACCGGGTTCGACGAGATTCACCGCACCTTGCGTCGCGATGCTTCCAACCAGGCTGCCGAGGCGGTTCTGAGCCTGATCGGCCAGTCACCTTCACAATGAGTGTTTCATCGATGCAAATGGGTCTGGATTTCAACCTGGTCGAAGACCTGGTCGCCGGCGTCGACGAGGTCGGGCGCGGCCCACTGTGCGGCGCCGTGGTGACTGCTGCGGTAATCCTCGATCCGGCGCGACCGATCCTAGGACTCAACGACTCCAAGAAACTGACCGAAGCGCGGCGCGAAAGGCTGTTCGACGAGATTCAGGAAAAAGCGCTGTGCTGGTTCATCGCCCGGGCTGAAGTCGGGGAAATCGACAGCCTCAACATCCTGCATGCCACGATGCTGGCCATGAAGCGCGCGGTCGAAGGGTTGAGCATCACTCCCAGACTGGCGTTGATCGACGGTAACCGCTGTCCGCAGTTGTCGGTGCCTTCAGCGCCAGTCATTCAGGGCGATGCCAAAGTACCTGCCATTGCAGCGGCTTCGATTCTCGCCAAGGTCAGTCGGGATCGGGAAATGTCCGCTTTCGAGTTGATCTATCCGGGCTACGGCATGGGTGGCCACAAGGGCTATCCCACGCCGGTGCATCTGGAAGCGCTGGCTCGCCTGGGGCCGACGCCGATTCACCGGCGTTCGTTCGCGCCGGTGCGCGCCGCCTACGAAGCGCGCGAGGCGATGATGATCGGTTCGACGTCGCTGCCGATCGGTCTGCTTCAGAACTGACGTTTAGCGCAGGGATCGCTACAATCCCGACCTTCGTTTTTCGTGTCTACCCGCTATAGGATCACCATGCCGGCTTCTTTCGTTCATCTACGCCTGCACACCGAATACTCGCTGGTCGACGGCCTGGTTCGCGTCAAGCCGCTGATCAAGGCGCTGACCGCCATGAACATGCCGGCGGTGGCGGTGACCGACCAGAACAACATGTGCTCGCTGGTCAAGTTCTACAAGGCGGCGCAAGGGGCGGGTATCAAGCCGATCTGCGGCGCCGACCTGTGGCTGGCCGGACGCGACGACGACGCGGCGCTCAGCCGGATCAGCCTGCTGGTGATGAACCCGGCAGGTTATCGCAACCTGACCGAACTGATTTCCCGTGGCTTCATCGAGGGCCAGCGCAACGGCCAGGTCATCGTGCAGCCTGAATGGGTCGCCGAAGCCAGCGAAGGCTTGATTGCACTGTCCGCCGCCAAGGAAGGTGAAATCGGCATGGCGCTTCTGGGCGGCAATCCAGGCGAGGCCGACGAACTGCTGCGCAAGTGGATGGCGGTGTTTCCCGACCGTTTCTACATCGAAGTACAGCGCACCAATCGCGCCAACGACGAAGAACACCTGCATGCCGCGGTAGCCCTGGCCGAACGCCACGGCGCACCCCTGGTGGCGACCAACGATGTGCGCTTCATCAAACAGGCCGATTTCGAGGCCCACGAGACGCGTGTCTGCATCGGCGAAGGCCGGGCGCTGGACGATCCGCGCCGTTCCCACAACTACAGCGACCAGCAATACCTGAAAAGCGCGGACGAAATGGCCGAGCTGTTCAGCGACCTGCCCGAGGCGCTGGAAAATACCGTCGAGATCGCCAAGCGCTGCAACATCGACGTCAAGCTGGGCACTCACTTCCTGCCCAATTTCCCGATTCCCGATGGCATGACCATCGACGAATATTTCCGCAAGGTGTCTTTCGACGGCCTGGAAGAGCGGCTGTCGGTACTGCTGCCCAAGGACACCACCGAAGATTACGAAGCCAAGCGCCAGGTCTACGTCGACCGCTTGAATTTCGAGCTGGATATCATCATCCAGATGGGGTTCCCCGGCTACTTCCTGATCGTCATGGACTTCATCCAGTGGGCCAAGAGCAATGGCGTGCCGGTTGGTCCGGGCCGTGGGTCGGGTGCCGGGTCGCTGGTGGCCTATGTGCAGAAGATCACCGACCTTGACCCGCTGGAATATGACCTGCTGTTCGAACGCTTCCTGAACCCGGAGCGGGTGTCGATGCCCGACTTCGACGTCGACTTCTGCATGGACGGTCGCGACCGGGTGATCGACTACGTGGCCGAGAAGTATGGTCGCAACGCGGTGAGCCAGATCATCACCTTCGGTTCCATGGCGGCGAAGGCTGTGGTTCGCGACGTGGCGCGGGTGCAGGGCAAGTCCTACGGCCTGGCGGATCGTCTGTCCAAGATGATTCCGTTCGAAGTCGGCATGACCCTGGAAAAAGCCTACGAACAGGAAGAAGTGCTGCGTGACTTCCTCAAGGTCGACGAAGAAGCCGCTGAAATCTGGGAAATGGCCCTCAAGCTCGAAGGCGTGGTACGAAACGTCGGCAAGCACGCCGGTGGCGTGGTTATCGCGCCGACCAAGCT
Source organism: Pseudomonas sp. v388 (assembly GCF_003935425.1). Classification (GTDB taxonomy): domain Bacteria; phylum Pseudomonadota; class Gammaproteobacteria; order Pseudomonadales; family Pseudomonadaceae; genus Aquipseudomonas. The sequence continues at coordinate 266,847 of NZ_RHQN01000003.1, read as the reverse complement.
GACCGACTTCTCACCGATCTATTGCGATGAAGAAGGCGACGGCCTGGTCACTCAGTTCGACAAGGACGACGTCGAGGCCGCCGGTCTGGTGAAGTTCGACTTCCTGGGTCTGCGGACCCTGACCATCATCGACTGGGCGCTCAAGACCATCAACCGCGACCGCGCCAAGGTCAACGAAGCGCCGCTGGACATCGCGTTCATTCCGCTTGATGACCTGCCGACCTACCAGCTGTTGCAGCGGGCCGAAACCACAGCAGTGTTCCAGCTCGAATCCCGCGGCATGAAGGAGCTGATCAAGAAGCTCAAGCCCGACTGCCTGGAAGACCTCATCGCACTGGTGGCCCTGTTCCGTCCAGGCCCTTTGCAGTCCGGCATGGTGGATGACTTCATCAACCGTAAGCACGGCCGGGCAGAGCTGTCCTACCCGCACGTCGACTACCAGTACGAGGGCCTCAAGCCGGTACTGGCACCGACCTACGGCATCATCCTGTACCAGGAACAGGTGATGCAGATCGCCCAGGTCATGGCCGGCTACACCCTTGGTGGCGCGGACATGCTGCGCCGGGCGATGGGCAAGAAAAAGCCCGAGGAAATGGCCAAGCAACGCGGTGGTTTCATCGACGGCTGCAAGACCAACAATATCGACCCGGATCTGGCGGGCAACATTTTCGACCTGGTGGAAAAATTCGCCGGTTACGGTTTCAACAAGTCTCACTCCGCCGCTTACGGGCTGGTCTCCTATCAGACAGCCTGGCTCAAGACCCACTACCCGGCGCCATTCATGGCTGCGGTACTGTCGGCGGACATGCACAACACCGACAAGGTCGTGACCCTGATCGAAGAAGTGCGCACCATGAAGCTGCGCCTGGACGCGCCGGATGTGAACACCTCCGAGTTCAAGTTCACGGTCAGCGACGACGGCCGTATTCTTTACGGCCTGGGCGCGATCAAAGGTGTTGGCGAAGGCCCGGTGGAAGCGATCACCGAGGCGCGGCAGAACGGCCCGTTCACCGACCTGTTCGATTTCTGCGCGCGGGTCGACCTCAAGCGCGTCAACAAGCGGACCCTCGACGGCCTGATCCGCAGTGGTGCGCTCGACCGTCTCGGCCCGTATTTCGAGCTGGAACCCAAGGCGTACCAGGCCAACATCGACCGTAACCGCTCGGTATTGCTGGCGGCGCTGGAAGAGGCGATCCAGGCTGCCGAACAAACCGCTCGCAGCCGCGACAGTGGTCACTCGGACCTGTTTGGTGGGCTGTTCGTCGAAGAAGACGCCGACGTATATGCCAACCATCGCAAGACCCGCGAGCTGAGCCTGAAGGATCGCTTGCGCGGCGAAAAGGAAACCCTGGGCCTGTACCTGACCGGGCACCCCATCGATGAATACGAAGGTGAAGTGCGTCGATTCGCTCGCCAGCGGATCATCGACCTCAAGCCGGCGCGCGACACCCAGACCGTCGCCGGGCTGATCATTGCCCTGCGGGTCATGAAGAACAAAAAGGGCGACAAGATGGGGTTCATCACCCTGGACGACCGCTCGGCGCGTATCGAAGCCTCGCTGTTTGCCGAAGCCTTCCATTCCGCCCAATCGCTGTTGCAGACCGATGCTATGGTGGTGGTTGAGGGTGAAGTGAGTAACGATGACTTTTCCGGCGGGCTGCGCCTGCGCGCCAAACGTGTGATGAGCATCGAGGATGCGCGGACCAACCTGGCCGAAAGCCTGCGAGTGACGGTGCATGCCAGTGCCCTCAAGGGCGACCGGCTGCGTTGGCTGGGCGATCTGTGCAAGAAGCATCGCGGCGCCTGCCCGATCACCGTGGACTACACCGGGCCTGATGCCAAGGCCCTCCTGCAGTTTGGCGAAGCGTGGCGAATTGATCCTGCGGACAGCTTGATTCAAGCTCTGCGTGACCAGTTCGGACGTGAGAACGTCTTCCTGCAGTATCGCTGACGCTGTAGGCTCAGCCCTGAATTTTCAATTTCGACCTGACCGCGCCTGTTCCCAAGGGAAAGGCGCAGACGGATCAACCGGCCGGCCTCTTGGCCGTCTACCCAAGACGGATGCCTATGAACCCGAATTTTCTTGATTTCGAACAGCCTATCGCTGACTTGCAGGCCAAGATCGAAGAACTGCGCCTGGTGGGGAACGACAACTCGCTGAACATCGGCGACGAAATCTCCCGGCTGCAAGACAAGAGCAATACGCTCACCGAAAGTATCTTCGGCAACCTGACCAGCTGGCAGATCGCGCGCATGGCGCGTCACCCGCGTCGTCCTTACACCCTGGATTACATCGAGAATATTTTCACCGAGTTCGAAGAACTGCACGGCGACCGTCACTTCTCCGATGACGCGGCCATCGTTGGCGGCACCGCGCGTCTCGACGGTCAGCCGGTCATGGTGATCGGTCACCAGAAAGGTCGCGAAGTCCGCGAAAAGGTGCGCCGCAACTTCGGCATGCCGCGCCCTGAAGGCTACCGCAAGGCGTGCCGCCTGATGGAAATGGCCGAACGCTTCAAGATGCCGATCCTGACCTTCATCGACACTCCGGGCGCTTATCCGGGCATCGATGCCGAAGAGCGCAACCAGAGCGAGGCGATTGCCTGGAACCTGCGTGTCATGGCCCGTCTGAAGACGCCGATCATCGCAACCGTGATCGGTGAAGGCGGTTCCGGCGGTGCGCTGGCCATCGGTGTCTGCGACCAGTTGAACATGCTGCAGTACTCCACCTACGCGGTAATTTCCCCGGAAGGTTGCGCGTCGATCCTGTGGAAAACCGCCGAGAAAGCTCCGGATGCGGCTGAGGCCATGGGCATCACCGCCGAGCGTCTCAAGGGCCTGGGCATCGTCGACAAGGTGATCAACGAGCCGTTGGGTGGCGCACACCGCGATCCGGTCGCGGCGGCGGCGTCGATCCGTGAAGAGCTGAGCACTCAGCTGGACATGCTCCGCGCCTTCGATAACGAAGCGCTGTTGAAGCGTCGTTATGATCGCCTGATGAGCTACGGTCTCTGATCGAGTAGGGAACTGGCTCCCACACCCCCCTGTAGGAGCCAGCTTGCTGGCGATGGCGGACAGATTTCCATGACCAGAATCACCCCGGTGGGTCATGATCTTCGCGACAGGGTCTTTCAGGCCCTGGCTTGTCGGCGCCACGCGCCTGCCTGGCATGTCGGTTTCTCCGGCGGCCTGGATTCCACGGTATTGCTGCACCTGCTGGCCGACCTGGCCCGGCATCATTCCCTTCCGCCTCTCTACGCCATCCATGTGCATCACGGTCTGCAAGCGGCTGCCGATGGCTGGCCGGCGCACTGTCGCCGCGTGTGCGAGACGCTGGGTATTGCTCTGCAAATCATTCATGTGACGGTTGCCCCAGGCGCAAGCCTCGAGGCCGCAGCTCGGGAAGCACGTTATGCGGCCTTCAGCGAGGTGCTGAAAGAAGGGGAGCTGCTGCTGACCGGACAGCACCGCGACGATCAGGCGGAAACCGTGCTGTTTCGCCTGCTGCGCGGCGCCGGTGTGCGTGGCCTGGCGGCGATGCCGACGCAGCGGGTGCTGGGCAAGGGAGGGTTGTTTCGGCCGCTGTTGGCCGTGTCGCGAATCGAGCTGGAAGATTACGCGAATCGACATGGGCTGACGTGGATCGAAGATCCCAGCAACACCGACGTCCATCACGCCCGCAACTTCCTGCGCAAGCAGGTCATGCCCCTGCTGCAGGAGCGATGGCCGGAGGCCGGCGCCAGCCTGGCCCGTACTGCCGCGCACTTGAGTGAAGCGCAAGGGCTGCTGGATGAACTGGCGGAACAGGATCTCAGCGCGGCTCGTGCCATCAGCCCGTTCGTGTGGCTAGGGTTGCCGGTCCTTTCGCTGGCGCCGCTGGCGCTGCTCTCCGCTGCCCGGCAGCGCAACGCCCTGCGTTTCTGGCTGGCCGCGTTCAGCCGGTTGCCCGACACCGACCACTGGGTCGGCTGGGAAACCCTGCGCGATGCCGGCGAGGACGCCCGGCCGGTCTGGCGGCTGGTCGACGGTGAGCTGCAGCGCAGCAACGGGCATATCTGGTGGCTACCGGACACCTGGCGCCTGCCGGACGAAGGCGCCGTGACCTGGCCTGCGCCCCGGTCCGGACTGATGCTTGGCGGTAACGGTCATGTAACGCTGGTGGGCGATATTCCGCCCGGGCCGTTCGAGGTGCGTTATCGCACGGGCGGCGAGGTGATGCAGGTGCCGGGGCGCGGGCGGCGCGACCTCAAGCGACTGCTCAACGAGCAGGGCGTGCCGGCGTTCGTGCGCGGCCGATTGCCGCTGCTGTACCGTGACGGGCAGTTGCTGGCGGTCGCCAATCTGCCCGGCCTGGACGGGCGCGCCCATGGAAACTGGCATTTACGCTGGGTCGCACCGACGAGCGACCAATGTTTGAGCTGAAAGGGGCTTTCAGGTAGACTACGCTCCCTTCTTGATACAGCTTATGTTGGTTCTTTCGAATCAACGCAAGTTGCCGGTTACCAACCAGTGTTTACTGGGCGATTTCTTAAAATGTAGCGCGCAATGGGCAGGCTTGTGGCCGGTCGGTTTCAACGCAGCAGTTTCGGGAGTGCACCGTGAATTATGTCGGTAATCGGGGGCTTCGGCCTTCCTTCGCTTTCCCCGGCGGCTCTGACCGCTTTAACGCAGACTTCTAGGGTTTTTCATGACGCGCTACATCTTCGTCACGGGCGGTGTTGTTTCTTCATTGGGGAAAGGCATTGCCTCGGCTTCATTGGCGGCCATCCTGGAGGCGAGGGGGCTTAAGGTCACCATGCTCAAACTGGACCCCTACATCAACGTGGACCCGGGTACCATGAGCCCGTTCCAGCATGGTGAAGTGTTCGTCACCCATGACGGCGCGGAAACCGACCTGGACCTTGGCCACTACGAGCGGTTCATCCGCACCACCATGACCCAGAACAACAACTTCACCACCGGCCGTGTGTACGAACATGTCCTGCGCAAAGAGCGCCGTGGTGATTATCTGGGCGCGACCATTCAGGTCATCCCGCACATCACCGACGAAATCAAGCGCCGCATCATCAAGGGTGCCGGCGATGCCGACGTCGCGCTGGTCGAGATCGGCGGTACGGTGGGCGACATCGAGTCGCAACCGTTCCTCGAAGCAATTCGCCAGCTGCGTGTCGAAGTGGGCTCCAAGCGCGCGATGCTGATGCATCTGACGCTGGTGCCGTACATCGCCACTGCAGGCGAAACCAAGACCAAGCCAACCCAGCACTCGGTCAAGGAACTGCGCTCCATCGGCCTGCAGCCTGACGTGCTGATCTGCCGTTCCGACCATCCGGTGGACGTGTCCTCGCGTCGCAAGATCGCGTTGTTCACCAACGTTGAAGAACGCGCGGTCATTTCGCTGGAAGACGTCGACACCATCTACAAGATTCCTGCCGTACTGCACGCCCAGGGCCTGGACGATTTCGTCGTCGAGCGCTTCGGCCTGCAATGCAACGGCGCGGATCTGTCCGAGTGGGAAAAAGTGGTCGACGCCAAGCTCAACCCCGAGCATGAAGTCACCATCGCCATGGTCGGCAAGTACATGGAACTGCTCGACGCGTACAAGTCGCTGATCGAAGCCATGAGCCACGCCGGTATCACCAACCGCACCAAGGTGAACCTGCGCTACATCGATTCCGAAGACATCGAGAATCAGGGCACCGGCCTGCTGGAAGGCGTCGATGCCATCCTGGTTCCGGGCGGTTTCGGCCTGCGCGGCGTGGAAGGCAAGATCACCGCCGTCCAGTTCGCTCGCGAGAACAAAGTACCGTACCTGGGCATCTGCCTGGGCATGCAGGTTGCCGTCATCGAGTTCGCCCGTAACGTGCTGGGCTGGAAAGACGCCAACTCCACCGAGTTCGATCGCAACGGCGCGCATCCGGTCGTCGGCCTGATCACCGAGTGGGAAGACGCCACCGGCGCAGTCGAAACCCGTACCGAAACCTCCGACCTGGGCGGCACCATGCGTCTGGGCGCGCAGGAATGCCAGCTGTCGGCCGGCTCGCTGGTACATGACTGCTACGCCAGCGACGTGATCGTCGAGCGTCATCGTCACCGCTACGAAGTGAACAACAACCTGCTGCCGCAGTTGATCGAAGCCGGCCTGAAGATTTCCGGTCGTTCCGGTGACGGCGCACTGGTCGAAGTGGTCGAGGCGCCGGATCATCCATGGTTCGTGGCCTGCCAGTTCCACCCTGAGTTCACCTCGACGCCACGCGACGGCCACCCGCTGTTCAGCGGTTTCGTCAAGGCTGCGCTGGCTCAACATCAGAAGAACGGCTGAAAGGGATACCAGTAGATGGCTCAGAAAATCATCCGCGTCGGCTCGATCGAGATTGCCAACGACAAGCCAATGGTCTTGTTCGGTGGCATGAACGTGCTCGAGTCGCGCGACATGGCGATGCAGGTCTGCGAGGAATACGTGCGGGTTACCGAAAAACTCGGCATCCCTTACGTGTTCAAGGCCAGCTTCGACAAGGCCAATCGTTCTTCGGTGACGTCCTACCGCGGTCCGGGCCTCGAAGAAGGGCTGCGCATCTTCGAAGAGATCAAACGCACCTTCAACGTGCCGCTGATCACTGACGTGCATGAGCCGCATCAGGCCGCTGCCGTCGCGCAAGTCTGCGACATCATCCAGCTGCCGGCCTTCCTGTCGCGCCAGACCGACCTGGTGGTCGCGATGGCCAAGACCGGTGCCGTGATCAACATCAAGAAGGCCCAGTTCCTCGCACCTCAGGAAATGAAACACATCCTGACCAAATGCGAAGAGGCCGGTAATGATCAGTTGATCCTGTGCGAGCGGGGTTCCAGCTTCGGTTACAACAACCTGGTGGTGGACATGCTCGGCTTCGGCATCATGAAGCAGTTCGAATACCCGGTGTTCTTCGACGTGACCCACGCCCTGCAGATGCCGGGCGGCCGTGCCGATTCGGCCGGTGGGCGCCGTGCCCAGGTTCTGGACCTGGCCAAGGCCGGGTTGAGCCAGAATCTGGCCGGTCTGTTCCTCGAAGCCCATCCGGATCCGGACAACGCCAAATGCGACGGGCCTTGCGCCTTGCGCCTGGACAAACTGGAGCCATTCCTGGCCCAGCTCAAGTCACTGGATGAACTTGTTAAAAGTTTTCCGATCGTAGAAACCGCTTGATCAGGGTTCTCCGGTAAAGTGCCGTTCCCCGTCATTCGTGACGGGGTTGTCGCATTCAGGCCCGGCCTTTTTGCGACCCGCTATCTCGTATCGTTTTCCCAGCTCTGTCGTTTTCGTCAATCTTGGAGTGTTTACAACAATGGCAAAAATCGTCGACATCAAAGGTCGTGAAGTTCTCGACTCCCGTGGCAATCCCACCGTGGAAGCAGATGTGCTCCTCGACAATGGCATCATCGGCACCGCCTGTGCGCCGTCCGGTGCTTCAACCGGCTCGCGCGAAGCGCTCGAGCTGCGCGATGGCGACAAGAGCCGTTATCTGGGCAAGGGCGTCCTCAAGGCCGTAGCGAATATCAACGGTCCAATTCGCGACCTGTTGCTGGGTAAAGACCCAGTGGACCAGCAGGCGCTCGACCGGGCGATGATTGCCCTGGACGCGACCGAGAACAAGGCCAGCCTGGGCGCCAACGCGATCCTCGCCGTGTCCCTGGCTGCCGCCAAGGCTGCCGCACAGGACCAGGACCTGCCACTGTACGCGCACATCGCCAACCTCAACGGCACGCCGGGCGTCTATTCCATGCCGGTTCCGATGATGAACATCATCAACGGTGGCGAGCACGCCGATAACAATATCGACATCCAGGAATTCATGGTTCAGCCGGTGGGCGCCAAGTCGTTCTCCGATGCACTGCGCATGGGCACCGAAATCTTTCACCACCTCAAGGCTGTGCTCAAGGCACGCGGCTTGAACACTGCGGTGGGCGACGAAGGCGGTTTCGCGCCGAACCTGGCCTCCAACGAAGACGCACTGGGCGCCATCGCTGAAGCCGTGGCCAATGCCGGTTACAAGCTGGGCACCGACGTGACCCTGGCCCTGGACTGCGCCGCCAGCGAGTTCTACGAAGACGGCAAATACAACCTGTCGGGCGAAGGCCATTCCTTCGACTCCGAAGGTTTTGCCGACTACCTGGCCGGTCTGACCAGCCGCTACCCGATCATTTCCATCGAAGACGGCCTGGATGAATCCGACTGGGCTGGCTGGAAAGTGCTGACCGACAAGATCGGCGAGAAGATCCAGCTGGTAGGCGACGACCTGTTCGTGACCAATACCAAGATCCTGAAAGAGGGCATCGACAAGAAGATCGCCAACTCGATCCTGATCAAGTTCAACCAGATCGGCACCCTGACCGAAACCCTGGAAGCCATCCAGATGGCCAAGGCCGCCGGCTACACCGCAGTGATCTCGCACCGTTCGGGCGAAACCGAAGATTCCACCATTGCCGATCTGGCCGTGGGCACCTCTGCCGGCCAGATCAAGACCGGTTCGCTGTGCCGCTCCGACCGCGTGTCCAAGTACAACCAGTTGCTGCGTATCGAAGAGCAACTGGGTGCCAAAGCCATTTATCGTGGTCGTGGTGAGTTTCGCGGTTGAGCTGTAAATGTTAAAAGACAACCCGAGTCGCAGGGAAATCGCCACGGCGGTGTAACCTGCGACCCGGGTGCGGACGCTCCTGGCTAGCCGGGAGTGATTGAGCCTGGCTTATGTCAGGCTCAATGCCCTCAGTCGTTTGCTCATCGTGTTGGCTCTGCAGTCTTTTCTACTGGGTACCTGATATTTCAATGCGCAGTCCTAACTGGTTGTTCCTTGTGCTGCTCCTGCTGCTGGCGGGCTTGCAGTATCGCCTGTGGGTGGGCAATGGCAGTCTGGCGCAAGTAGCCACCCTGACGCAGCAGATCGCCGACCAGCATGCCGAGAACGAAAGCCTGCTGGAGCGTAACCGCGTGCTGGATGCCGAGGTCATGGAATTGAAAAAGGGCCTGGAAACCGTGGAAGAGCGTGCCCGTCATGAACTGGGCATGGTCAAGGACGGCGAAACCCTCTATCAGCTGGCGCAGTGACCCGATGAAAGAATTTCTTCCTGCCTTCTGGGCAGTGATTCCTGCAGCGGGCATCGGTGCTCGCATGGCAGCAGATCGCCCCAAGCAGTACCTGCAGCTTGGCGGCCTCACCATTCTCGAACACAGCCTGCTCTGTTTTCTGGATCACCCACGGCTCAAGGGCCTGGTGATCAGCCTGGCGGTGGACGACCCTTACTGGCCGACCTTGCCCTGCGCGCTGGATTCGCGGATTCAACGTGTGGACGGCGGCAAGGAGCGCTCGGGCTCGGTGCTCAATGCACTGCTGCACCTGCACGCTCAAGGTGCCAGTGATGATGACTGGGTGCTGGTACATGACGCCGCACGCCCGAACCTGGCGCGCAGCGATATGGACAACCTGCTCGGCGAACTGGCTGACGACCCGGTTGGCGGCCTGTTGGCGGTGCCGGCGCGCGACACCCTCAAGCGTGCCGGCAGCGACGGCCGCGTAGAGGAAACCGTAGACCGCAGTCTGATCTGGCAAGCCTACACGCCGCAAATGTTCCGCCTCGGCGCCTTGCACCGCGCGCTGGCCGACAGCCTGGTATCGAATGTCAGTATTACTGATGAAGCTTCGGCCATGGAATGGGCCGGACAGTCACCACGGCTGATCGAGGGCCGATCCGACAACATCAAGGTTACCCGCCCGGAAGATCTGGAATGGCTGCGCCAGCGGTGCAAGGAATTTGGCCGTCATTCGGACTGAGATGCCGACTCTTTTTTCCCGCTAACTACCGATACTCCTCCCGCAGCGCCAGCCCTTCCTTGAGAAAGTCCACCAGCTTGCGCACTTTCGGCGACAGATGACGTTGTTGCGGGTACAGCGCCCACACCGCTGTGTTGGGCGGCTGATGCGCTTCGAGCAGCGAGATCAGCGCGCCGCTATTCAAATGCTCCTGCACGTAGTAATCCGGCAGCTGACACAGGCCCACGCCCTGTAGCGCGGCGTCCAATACTGCCTGCCCGCTGTTGCAGCGCCAGTTTCCCTGGATGCGCTGAGAAAACTCCCGCCCGTTCTGCTGCAACAGCCAGGTATCGCTGCCGCCGATCAGGCAGTTGTGGCGGCTGAGCTCCGACAGGCTGTGTGGGCGACCGTAGCGAGCGAGGTAGGAGGGCGATGCGCAGACGTACATGCGTCGCGGCGCCAGGCGCGTCGCCACCAGGCGTGAGTCCTGCAGGCGGCCGAGCCGAATGGCCAGGTCCATGCCTTCGTGCACCAGGTCCAGGGTGTCATTGCTCAGTTCGATATCCACCCGCAACTGCGGATAGGTGCCCATGAAGCGGGTGACCAACGGTGTGATGAAACGCTCGCCATAGGCCACCGCACAGGTCATGCGCAGCAACCCCTTGGGCTCGCTGGCCAGATCGCCGATGGCGCGCAGGGCTTCTTCGCGGCCGTCCTGCAGACGCTGGCAGTGTTGCAGAAATGTCTGGCCTGCTTCGGTCAAGGCCACTTTACGAGTGCTGCGGTAGAGCAGGCGGGTTTGCAGACGTTCTTCGAGACGCACGATCTGGCGACTGATGTGAGATGACGACACCCCCAGGCGCTGGGCGGCTGCCGTGAACTGGCCGCATTCGGCCACCGCGACGAATTCGTCCATGCCCTCCCAACGATTGGCGTACATCGATTATCCCTGTGCAGCAATAATGTTTTGCTTTTGGCTGGATTACTCGCTGATCGGCACTGTACTACACTCCAGGCCTGTTTTTATTCCGCCGGAGAAGATTGATGATCAAGTCACGCGCTGCTGTAGCCTTCGAGGCCAAAAAACCTCTGGAGATCGTGGAAGTGGACGTCGCCATGCCCAAGGCGGGTGAAGTCCTGCTGCGTGTGGTGGCTTCGGGCGTTTGCCACACCGACGCCTACACCTTGTCGGGTGCGGACCCGGAAGGCATCTTCCCCTCCATTCTGGGTCACGAAGGCGGCGCCATCGTTGAAGCCATCGGCGAAGGCGTAACCTCGGTCGCCGTGGGCGACCATGTCATCCCGCTGTACACCCCGGAATGCCGCCAGTGCAAATTCTGCCTGTCGGGCAAGACCAACCTTTGCCAGGCCATTCGTTCCACTCAGGGCAAAGGCCTGATGCCGGACGGCACCACGCGCTTTTCCTACAAAGGCCAGGACATCTTCCACTATATGGGGACGTCGACCTTTTCCGAGTACACCGTGCTGCCGGAAATTTCGGTCGCCAGGATCGCCAAGGAAGCTCCACTGGAAAAAGTCTGCCTGCTGGGCTGCGGCGTCACCACCGGCATCGGTGCCGTGCTGAACACTGCAAAAGTAAAGCCCGGTGACACCGTGGCAATCTTCGGCCTGGGCGGTATCGGCCTGTCGGCGGTCATTGGCGCGGTCAAGGCCAAGGCGGCGCGCATCATTGCCATCGACATCAATCCGGCCAAGTTCGAAATCGCCAGACAACTGGGCGCCACCGATTGCGTGAACCCCAAGGACTTCGACCGTCCGATCCAGGAAGTCATCGTTGACATGACTGACGGCGGCGTGGACTTTTCCTTCGAGTGCATCGGCAACGTGCAGCTGATGCGCGCGGCGCTGGAATGCTGCCACAAGGGTTGGGGCGAGTCGGTGGTGATCGGCGTGGCCGGTGCCGGTCAGGAGATCTCGACCCGTCCGTTCCAGCTGGTCACCGGGCGCGTCTGGCGCGGTTCGGCGTTCGGCGGCGTGCGTGGCCGTACCGAGTTGCCGAGCTATGTCGACATGGCGCAGACAGGCGAAATCCCGCTGGATACTTTCATCACCCACACCATGGGTCTGGAAGATATCAACAAGGCCTTCGACCTGATGCATGAAGGCAAAAGCATCCGCACCGTCATTCATTTCTAAGTGTGAGCTGCAAGTTTCAAGCTTATGGCTGCAAGAGGGGCGGGCGCCTCTCTTGTAGCTTGCTTGTAGCTTGCAACTTATAGCTTGAAGCCTGGAGCTTCCCCCTATGACCCTGGAAAATCTTTCCTGCCAGAAAAGCTTTGGCGGTTGGCTCAAACGCTATAAGCACACCTCCCGTGTACTGGGCTGCGACTTGGTCTTTGCCGTCTACCTGCCACCCCAGGCAGAGAAGGGCGGCAAGTTGCCGGTTTTGTACTGGTTGTCCGGCTTGACTTGCACCGATGAAAATTTCATGCAGAAAGCCGCCGCTCAGCGCGTTGCGGCGCAACTGGGCATCATCATCGTCGCACCCGACACCAGCCCCCGCGGCGCGGATGTACCGGGTGATCCTGATGGCGCCTGGGATTTCGGACTGGGTGCGGGTTTTTACCTCAACGCCACTGAACAGCCGTGGGCCAAGCACTACCGCATGCACGATTACGTGGTGGAGGAGCTGCCGGCGCTGGTCGAGGAACACTTTCCGGCTTCGCAGGCGCGCAGCATCAGCGGGCACTCCATGGGTGGTCATGGCGCGCTGATCTGCGCACTGCGCAATCCCGGGCGCTACAAGTCAGTCTCGGCCTTTTCGCCGATCAGTAACCCGATGGACTGCCCATGGGGCCAGAAAGCCTTCAGTCGTTACCTGGGTGAAGACCGTTCGCGCTGGCGCGAGTGGGACGCCAGTGTGCTGATCGCCGATGCCGCAGAGAAGCTTCCAACCCTGGTGGACCAGGGCGACCGAGATGACTTCCTGGTCAACCAGCTCAAGCCCGAAGCGCTGGTTCAGGCAGCGAAGGCTGCAGATTATCCGCTGACGCTGCGCATGCAGCCGGGTTACGACCACAGCTACTTCTTCATCGCCAGCTTCATCGAAGATCATTTGCGGCATCACGGCGACGCCTTGAACGCATAACCTTCGTCAAAGCAGGTAGAATCACGCCCTGACTTTTTGCAGGGCGTTTTTCTATGCGTATTGGCCATGGCTACGATGTGCACCGTTTCGCTGAAGGCGATTTCATTACCTTGGGCGGGGTGCGGATAGCACACGGTTTCGGCCTGCTGGCCCACTCCGATGGCGATGTGGTCCTGCACGCCCTCAGCGACGCCTTGCTCGGCGCTGCTGCGCTGGGCGATATCGGCAAGCATTTCCCCGACACCGATCCGCAATTCAAGGGCGCCGACAGCCGGGTACTGCTGCGCCATGTGCTCAAGCAGGTTCAGGCCAAGGGCTGGAAGGTCGGCAACGTCGACGCCACCATCGTCGCCCAGGCGCCCAAGATGGCACCGCACATCGAAGCCATGCGTGAGCTGATCGCGGCCGATCTGCAGGTCGGGCTGGACCAGGTCAACGTCAAGGCCACCACCACCGAAAAGCTCGGTTTTGTCGGTCGGGAAGAGGGTATCGCCGTGCATGCCGTTGCCTTGTTGCTGCCGGCATGAACGAACTCGAACTGTTGGGGCCTGCGGCCTACGGCGAAGCGCTGGGCCGGGCAGTCCTCAAGGAGACGGCCGAAGATTTCCAGGTCGACGAGGTGCTGGATATCCCGCTTTCCGGCGACGGCGAGCATCTGTGGCTGTGGGTAGAGAAGCGCGGTCTGAACACCGAGGAAGCGGCGCGACGTCTGGCGCGTGCAGCCGGGGTTCAGTTGCGTACGGTCAGCTATGCGGGCCTGAAGGACCGTCAGGCGCTGACACGTCAGTGGTTCAGCATTCAATTGCCGGGCAAGGCCGACCCGGATCTGTCCGCAGCCCAGGACGATACGCTGCGCATACTCAGCAGTGGTCGTCATCGGCGCAAGCTGCAACGCGGCGCCCATGCGGCCAACGGATTTACCCTGCGCCTGACGCGCCTCGAAGCCGATCAGCAGGCGCTGAACGCGCGTCTGGAGGCAATCAGGCAGCAGGGCATTCCCAATTATTTCGGTGCGCAGCGCTTCGGTTACCGTGGCGGCAACCTCGGTGAAGCGCGCGACTACGCGGGGCGTCAGGCGTTGCCTGAGCAGCGTGCGGTACGCTCACGGTTGTTGTCTACGGCGCGCAGCTTCCTGTTCAATCGAGTACTGGCCGCCAGGGTCCCCGATGGCAGTTGGCAGCGTGCCCAGGTCGGTGATCTGCTGGCATTCACCGACAGCCGCAGCTTCTTTCCGGCCGGAGAAGCGGAATGCAGCGATCCGCGCCTGGCAATCCTCGACCTGCATCCCACGGGCCCGCAGTGGGGCGCAGGCCCGTCGCCGGCCGCTGGCGCGCCAGCCGAGCTGGAGAACCGCATCGCCGAGGAAGAATCGGTGCTGCGGGACTGGCTGGTCCGCGCAGGCATGGAGCACGAACGTCGCATCCTGCGGCTGCCCATCGATCGCCTGACGTGGCATTATCCCGAGCCTGACATTCTGCAACTGGAATTCGTCCTTCCGCCCGGATGTTTTGCCACCGTACTGGTGCGCGAACTCGTCGATCTGGTGTCGGTCGGGCACACGGATAGCCCATGCGTATTCTGATTTCAAACGATGATGGCGTTAGTGCGCCGGGCCTGGCAGCGCTCCATGCGGCCCTGGCCGACTACACTGAATGCGTGGTGATTGCACCGGACCAGGACAAGAGCGGCGCCAGCAGTTCGCTGACCCTCGACCGTCCTCTGCATCCACACACGCTGGCCAATGGTTTCATCAGTGTCAACGGCACCCCGACCGACTGCGTGCACCTGGGTCTTAACGGGCTGCTGGAGCGCCAGCCGGACATGGTGGTATCGGGTATCAACCTGGGCGCCAACCTGGGTGACGACGTGCTGTACTCCGGTACGGTCGCCGCAGCGCTGGAAGGCCGTTTCCTGGAGCGACCGTCCTTCGCGTTTTCGTTTCTGTCGCGTCAGCCGGACAACCTCGCCACGGCGGCGCATTACGCGCGGTTGCTGGTGCAGGCTCATGAACAGCTCGACCTGCCGCCGCGCACGGTACTGAACGTGAATATTCCCAACCTGCCGCTGGAACACATCCGCGGCATCCAGCTGACCCGCCTCGGGCACCGCGCCCGAGCGGCCGCGCCGATCAAGGTCGTCGACCCCAGAGGGCGCGCCGGTTACTGGATCGCCGCCGCCGGTGATGCCGAAGATGGTGGTGCCGGCACCGACTTCCATTCGGTGATGCAAGGCTATGTGTCGATCACGCCGCTGCAATTTGACCGCACCTACCAGAACGGTTTCGGCAGCCTCAATAACTGGCTGGAGGGCCTGCGCTGATGTCACGCGAGCAAGATGATCTACTGCGTCGCGGAATCGGGATGACCTCGCAGCGTACTCGCGAACGCCTGATTCAGCGCCTTTACGAAGAAGGCATCTCCAACACGCGGGTGCTGGACGTCATTCGCAAGACGCCGCGGCATCTGTTCGTCGACGAGGCGCTTGCACACCGCGCCTACGAAGACACTGCGCTGCCGATCGGCAACAACCAGACCATTTCCCAGCCGTACATGGTTGCCCGCATGAGCGAGCTGCTGCTGGCGGCAGGTCCGCTGGACAAGGTGCTGGAAATCGGCACCGGCTCCGGTTACCAGACTGCCGTACTGGCGCAGCTGGTGGAGCGGGTGTTCTCGGTGGAGCGCATCAAGGTGCTGCAGGACCGGGCCAAGGAGCGGCTGGTCGAACTCAACCTGCGCAACGTAGTGTTTCGCTGGGGCGACGGCTGGGAGGGGTGGCCGGCGCTGGCACCCTACAACGGTATTATCGTGACGGCGGTCGCCACCGACGTGCCTCAGGCGCTGCTCGACCAGTTGGCGCCTGGTGGGCGGCTGGTCATTCCGGTCGGTTCCGGAGAGGTGCAGCAATTGATGCTGATCATTCGTGAAGAGCATGGCTTTGCACGGCACGTCCTGGGCGCCGTGCGATTCGTCCCGCTGCTCAACGGGCCGCTGGCTTGACGGGGGCTTGGGTGTAAAGGAATTACCGGCGCGCTCATCGGTCTACAGCCTTCGTGCGAGCCGGCCTTGCACAAGTGGCCGCGCGCGTTGGCGGCTGTGCCTGAAATACAGGGCATCGGTTTCGACGCAGTTAACCACAGGCTGCCTCCGCGCATGCGGCACAATAGGCAGCTTTTGAATTCAGTCACCAGTAAAGGGAGTGGCGGGTGAGTCACACAGTCATTCAGCAGCTCAGGTCTTCAAGAAGTTATCAGCGTCTGGTGATTGGCATTGCTCTCAGTGTCCTCTTGGTCGGCTGTTCCAGTTCCCCGTCGGGTGGCGTGCGCGTGGTTGACCGTAACGGCAACACCGTGTCCCAGCGTCCGGCCGTGACCACAGGGCAATACGTCGTACGTCGTGGCGATACCCTGTTTTCCATTGCATTTCGTTACGGTTGGGACTGGAAAGCCCTGGCCGCGCGCAACCAGATTCCCGAGCCGTTCACTATCCGGCCGGGTCAGACGATTCGCTTCGACGGGCGTTCAAATTCAACGGCAACCGGCGTCGCAACCGCGCCGGTCGTGACCCGTCCGGTGACCACTACTTCTACCAGCAACAGCGCCTCCGGCTCCGTGAAGACGACGGTTATCTCCAAACCGGTAGCGGTTGTACCGGTGGTGATACCGCCCTCGGCCACCGCGCAAACCGGCGCCGCGGGCAAGTCTCCGACCGGTTGGGGGTGGCCTTCGAGCGGCGTATTGATAGGAAAATTTTCCTCAAACGGCAGTTTGAATAAAGGAATTGATATCGCGGGTGATTTGGGACAGCCTGTTTTGGCTGCGTCTGATGGTTCAGTTGTTTACGCCGGAAGTGGATTACGGGGCTACGGCGAATTGATCATCATCAAACACAGCGATACCTACGTCAGTGCCTACGGTCATAACCGCAGGTTGTTGGTACGGGAGGGGCAACAGGTCAAGGCTGGACAGACAATTGCCGAGATGGGTTCGACGGGAACTGACCGGGTGAAACTGCATTTTGAGATTCGCCGCCAGGGTAAGCCTGTCGATCCGCTGCAATTTTTGCCCAAGCGTTGATGGTTGCCAGCCTGTTTCTGACGTAGCAGGAACAGGCTCAAGCGTTGCCACGGAAATAGGCGTCGCTGGAGCTTGAGGTCGAACTCACCAAAGGACTATAACAATGGCTCTTAGCAACGAAGCGCCGGAGTTTGACATCGATGACGACGTGCTTCTCATGGAATCCGGTCTTGTCCTGGAAGAGGCTGCGGTCGAAAAGCAGTCTCGCGCTGCGCCTTCGAGTCGTGCCAAGGCCAAGCAGTCTTCATCGCTCAAACAACATAAATATATTGATTACACCCGGGCGCTCGACGCTACCCAGTTGTATCTCAATGAAATAGGGTTCTCCCCCCTGTTGTCCCCGGAAGAAGAGGTCCACTTTGCACGGCTGTCGCAAAGCGGTGATCCGGCCGGACGAAAACGCATGATTGAAAGCAATCTGCGGCTGGTGGTCAAAATCGCCAGGCGCTACGTCAATCGTGGGCTGTCATTGCTCGACCTGATCGAAGAGGGCAACCTCGGTCTGATCAGGGCGGTAGAAAAATTCGACCCTGAACGCGGTTTCCGATTCTCCACTTACGCAACCTGGTGGATTCGTCAGACCATTGAGCGTGCCATCATGAATCAGACCCGGACCATCCGGCTGCCGATTCATGTCGTCAAGGAACTGAACGTCTACCTGCGTGCGGCGCGCGAGCTCACTCAGAAGCTCGATCACGAGCCATCCCCCGAAGAGATCGCCACGCTGCTGGAAAAGCCGGTCGGCGAGGTCAAGCGCATGCTTGGGCTCAATGAACGGGTATCCTCCGTGGACGTTTCACTGGGCCCGGATTCGGACAAGACCCTGCTGGACACCTTGACCGATGATCGACCGACTGACCCCTGCGAGCTGTTGCAGGATGACGACCTTTCCCAAAGCATCGATCAGTGGCTGTCTGAACTCACTGACAAGCAACGGGAAGTGGTCATACGCCGTTTCGGTCTGCGTGGACACGAAAGCAGTACGCTGGAAGATGTAGGTCTTGAGATCGGCCTGACCCGCGAGCGGGTGCGGCAGATCCAGGTGGAAGGCCTCAAGCGGCTTCGTGAGATCCTGGAGAAGAACGGATTGTCGAGCGAGTCGCTATTCCAGTAGTTCCTCGCCGCGTGACAAAAGCCGATATGAATATCCTGTGTTC
This sequence comes from Pseudomonas sp. v388, assembly GCF_003935425.1. GTDB lineage: Bacteria > Pseudomonadota > Gammaproteobacteria > Pseudomonadales > Pseudomonadaceae > Aquipseudomonas. Next base: position 248,730 of record NZ_RHQN01000003.1, on the reverse strand, counting down.
ATATCGGCTTTTTAGTGGGCGCTCGCCTGACCGGCGCCTGGCCGTTCAATGGTCCGGCCTGCCGCGGGTTGGGAAATAATTCGAAACTGGCGTAAGCGTTCACTTACCCGGACTGTAGGTTTTCGCTGATTTGTAAGGGCATATCTGGACGGAAAAACCGGGTGCTTGATTAAGCCGCTGATTCCCTTTGGTTTTTTTCGAGTGCCGGATGTGACGGTAATATCCGGCGGTTTTTTCCGGCATTGCTCTGATCCCGAAAATGAATAAGATCGAACTGTGCCAACGGAACGGCACGGGCTGTCACGGACGACGGTCATGGACATCGCGGGATGCGATTCATCAGGACGATGACAGGGAATACAGGGATCAGGGAAAGGTGGGCGGTTTATACCGCCCCTTTTTTTGCCTGAATTTTGTCTCCGGGCCTGCAAAGGCTGCCCACAAAAAAGGCCCCGAAGGGCCTTTTGCAAACACCGGACGCCTAGCGTTCGAGGTCTGCGATCTTGCCAGGCTTGCCATCCCACTGCGCGGCATCGGCCAGCGCGTCTTTCTTCTCGGTGATGTTCGGCCAGACCTCGGCAAGCTCGGCGTTGAGCTCGATGAAGTTCTCCATTCCGGCGGGAATCTCGTCCTCCGAGAAAATCGCCTGGGCAGGGCACTCCGGCTCGCAGAGGGCGCAGTCGATGCACTCGTCCGGGTGAATCACCAGGAAGTTCGGCCCTTCGTAGAAGCAGTCCACCGGACAGACTTCTACGCAGTCGGTGTACTTGCACTTGATGCAGTTGTCGGTGACGACGAAGGTCATTTCTAATTCTCTCCTCAGGCGGCGGCAGCAGAGCCCTTCCAGACAGGGATGCAGGGTTCGGGGAGGTCCCGGCCTCATGAAAACGTGCTTGGGTGCGCGGCCTTGAAGCAGTTGACTGCCTCGCCTGCCGCAAACACATAGGTTCGCTGCGTTATCACGCGGCTCGGATAGCGGCGCTGCCAGGCTAAAAGCAGAGCGCATCCCAAACCGCGCGGGATTCTAACAGCTTGTTGCACGCTTCGTCAGAGGCGTGTTTGCAATGTATACAACATCTCAAGCGCCTGACGCGGCGTAAGGTCGTCGAGTTTCACTTTCGACAGCTCGTCGAGCACCGGATGGGGCAGGCTGGCGAACAGGTCGCTCTGTTGCGGAGCGGCAGGTTTGCCGGGCCTGGCCTTGGGCTTTTCATGGGGCAGGCTGGTGGTTTCCAGGCGTTGCAGATGCTCCTTGGCACGGGTGATTACCTTGCCCGGAACCCCCGCCAACTGGGCCACCGCCAGGCCGTAGCTCTGGCTTGCCGGGCCTGGCAGCACCCGGTGCAAAAACACGATGCGCTCGTTGTGCTCGGTTGCATTGAGGTGCACGTTGGTGACCAGCGGTTCGCTTTCCGGCAGCACTGTCAGCTCGAAGTAGTGGGTGGCGAACAGCGTGTAGGCGCGCAACTGGGCGAGACATTCTGCCGCAGCCCAAGCCAGCGACAAACCGTCGAACGTACTGGTGCCGCGACCGACTTCGTCCATCAGCACCAGACTGCGATCGGTGGCGTTATGCAGAATGTTCGCCGTCTCGCTCATTTCCACCATGAACGTGGAACGCCCGCCGGCCAGGTCATCGCTCGACCCGATCCGGGTGAAGATGCGGTCGACCAGCGACAACTCGCAACTGGCAGCCGGTACGAAACTGCCGATATGCGCCAGCAGCACGATCAATGCCGTCTGACGCATGTAGGTGGACTTACCGCCCATGTTCGGACCGGTGATGACCAGCATGCGCGTGTTGTCGTCCAGCGCCAGGTCATTGGCCACGAACGGCGTGGACAGCACCTGCTCGACTACCGGGTGGCGACCCTGTTCGATGCGCATGCATGGCTCATCGACGAAGCGTGGGCAGTTGAGGTCCAGATTCAGGGCGCGCTCGGCCAGGTTGCTCAGCACGTCCAGTTCAGCCAGGGCGGCCGCGCTGTCCTGCAACGGCGCCAGATGGCCGATCAGATCTTCCAGCAGCGCCTCGTAGAGCAGCTTTTCCCTGGCCAGCGCCCGGCTTTTTGCCGACAGGGCCTTGTCTTCGAAGGCCTTGAGTTCCGGCGTGATGAAACGCTCGGCGCCTTTGAGAGTCTGGCGACGGATATAGTCGGCCGGGGCCTGTTCGGCCTGCTTGCTCGGCAATTCGATGAAATAGCCGTGGACGCGGTTGTAACCCACCTTGAGATTGGCGAGGCCGGTGCGGGCTTTTTCCCGGGCTTCCAGATCGATCAGGAATTGCCCGGCGTGCTCGCTGAGGGACAGCAGCTCGTCAAGCTCGGCGTCGTAGCCGGTCTTCAGCACGCCGCCGTCACGGATAACGGCGGGCGGATTGTCGATTACCGCACGTTGCAGCAGGTCCGCCAGCTCTGGATAGGTGCTGATGGTCGCCGCCAGTTGTTGCAGGTGCGGCGCCTCCAGCTCAGACAGTGCGGTTTGCAGTGCGGGCAGTGCGCCCAGCGCGTCGCGCAGGCGGGCCAGGTCACGAGGGCGGGCATTGCGCAGGCCGATACGGGCGAGAATCCGCTCGATATCGCCGATTTCCTTGAGCTGCGGTTGCAGGTTCTCGAAGCGATAGCGTTCCAGCACACAGGTGATCGAACTCTGGCGCGCCTGAAGGACGGTCAGGTCACGCAGCGGGCGGTTCAGCCAACGCGTCAGCAGGCGGGTACCCATGGCGGTCTGGCAGCGGTCCATGACCGATTGCAGGGTATTGTCGCGCCCGCCGGAAAGATTGATATCCAGTTCCAGGTTGCGGCGGCTGGCGCCATCCAGCACCACCGTGTCGTCCAGTCGCTCGTGGCGCAGGCTGCGCAGGTGCGGCAAGGCAGTGCGCTGGGTTTCCTTGGCGTAGCCCAGCAGGCATCCGGCGGCACCGATGGCCAGGGTCAGCATCTCGCAGCCGAAGCCCTTGAGGTCCTGAGTCGCGAACTGCTGGCACAGGCTTTTGTGGGCGCTGTCACGTTCGAAGTCCCACGGAGCGCGACGGCGAGCACCGCGGCGCTTCTCGGCAGGCAAGCCCTGCGGCCAGTCGTCAGGAATCAGCAGCTCCACGGGGTTGATGCGCTCAAGCTCGGCCAGCAGGTTTTCCCAGCCCTTGATTTCCAGCACGCTGAAACTGCCGCTGGTGATGTCCAGGACGGCCAGGCCGAACAGGCGCTCATCGCCCAGAACGGCGGCGATCAGGTTGTCACGGCGCTCGTCGAGGAACGCTTCATCGCTGATGGTTCCAGGCGTGATGATGCGCACGACCTGGCGCTCTACCGGCCCTTTGCTGGTGGCCGGATCACCGATCTGCTCGCAGATGACCACCGATTCGCCCAGCTTGACCAGCTTGGCCAGATAACCCTCGGCCGCATGGTACGGAATGCCGCACATGGGAATGCTCTGGCCTGCCGACTGACCGCGGGCGGTCAGGGTGATATCCAGCAGCTTGGCCGCCTTCTTCGCATCTTCGTAGAAGATTTCGTAGAAGTCGCCCATGCGGTAGAACATGAGCTGGTCAGGGTGCTGATTCTTGAGCCGCCAATATTGCTGCATCATGGGCGTGTGTGAGGAGAGATCGGAGAGGGCTTTGTTCATCAGTCAGTCGGGACAATTCTTGAAATAGGTGGGGCAGACTACGGATATGAGAGGCAACCCCTTCCTGTTTCCGGAGGTTGTCCTGCGTATGTCTGGCGATGGGCGCAAGATTATCACGCACGCTGCAGCGGCGCAGGTCCGGCTTGCCCGCACGGATTGGTGAGCGGGCATTTCAGTCGGCTTCCACGGGAAGATTTGCCGTATAGAATTTTGCCCGTCGCCGCTCATTCCGGGCGGCCCGTGTTCAAAAGGATTGTACATGGCCAACAAGCGAGCAAGGGATGCTGGCAACGGACGCTTCATTACTCTGGAGGAGGCCCGGCGCCGGCCCGCGCAAACCATCGTCGAAACCATCAAAAAGCCGGAAACCCGGAAGAAGAAAGGTAACCGGCCATCCAGCGGAACGGTCGCACCTTGACCGCCCATCACCGGGCCGGACCTTTTGCACAGGGTCCGGCTCGAACCTGACAGGAACACATCGTGGAAGATATTACCCGGCTCGCCGATGCGCTCGGCAAGCTACTACAGGTTTCCAAGGCCCAGGTCACCACCGCCGAGTCGTGTACCGGTGGCGGCATTGCCGAGGCGATTACTCGAATCGGCGGCAGTTCGGCGTGGTTCGAGGCGGGCTACGTCACGTACTCCAATGCCCAGAAGACCCGACAGCTGGACGTGCCCGAAAGCTTGTTCAACACCGTCGGCGCGGTGAGCGAAGAAGTAGTGCGCTCCATGGTCGTCGGGGCGCAGCGCAACAGCGGTGCCCGGTATGCCGTGGCCGTCAGCGGTGTCGCCGGCCCCGGCGGCGGTTCGCCGGAAAAACCGGTCGGTACGGTCTGGCTGTGCTGGGGCGCAGGCTCAAGCCTGGTCGCCCAGCGTCGGCAGTTCGCCGGAGATCGCGATGCAGTGCGCCGACAGACGGTTGAGGCCGCGCTAGAAGGGCTGATCGAGCTTGTCGCTGGAGAAATGCCAAAACAGGGGTAGGCGCGCGCCTCTCCCTGTGGAATAATACTGTCTACTTATACAGGTGTTGCGGCCGTTCAGGCCCTAAATTGAATTTGATTACGTGAGGACTTCAATGGACGACAACAAGAAGAAAGCCTTGGCTGCGGCCTTGGGTCAGATCGAGCGTCAATTCGGTAAGGGTGCCGTGATGCGCATGGGCGACCATGATCGCCAGGCGATCCCTGCCATCTCCACCGGTTCGCTCGGTCTGGATATCGCACTGGGCATCGGCGGTTTGCCGAAAGGCCGGATCGTGGAAATCTACGGCCCGGAATCTTCGGGTAAAACCACGCTGACCCTTTCGGTCATCGCACAGGCCCAGAAAATGGGCGCAACTTGTGCGTTCGTCGATGCGGAACACGCTCTCGATCCGGAATACGCCGGCAAGCTGGGCGTCAACGTCGATGACCTGCTGGTGTCGCAGCCGGACACCGGCGAGCAGGCTCTGGAAATCACCGACATGCTGGTGCGTTCCAATGCCATCGACGTGATCGTCGTCGACTCCGTCGCCGCTCTGGTGCCCAAGGCCGAAATCGAAGGCGAAATGGGTGACATGCACGTCGGCCTGCAGGCCCGTCTGATGTCCCAGGCGCTGCGCAAGATCACCGGTAACATCAAGAACGCCAACTGCCTGGTCATCTTCATCAACCAGATCCGTATGAAGATCGGCGTCATGTTCGGCAGCCCGGAAACCACCACCGGTGGTAACGCGCTGAAGTTCTACGCTTCGGTCCGTCTGGACATCCGCCGCACCGGCGCGGTAAAGGAAGGCGACGAAGTGGTGGGCAGCGAAACCCGCGTCAAGGTCGTCAAGAACAAGGTGGCACCGCCGTTCCGCCAGGCCGAGTTCCAGATTCTCTACGGCAAGGGTATCTACCTGAACGGCGAAATCATCGACCTGGCCGTTGCGCATGGCTTCATCGAGAAGTCCGGCGCATGGTACAGCTACCAGGGCAGCAAGATCGGTCAAGGTAAAGCCAACTCGGCGAAGTTCCTGGCGGACAATCCGGAAATCGGCAATGCCGTCGAGAAGCTGATTCGCGACAAGCTGCTGACTCCTGGAGTTGACACCAAGGCTGTCGGCTCCCGCGAGCCTGCCGCTGCTGACGACATGGCTGAAGCTGACATCGACATCTGATGGCTGTCGTGCTTGATACCGTCGTCGCGGTACGACGGACCGCAATGGACCTGCTCGCGCGACGCGAGCACGGTCGAGTCGAGCTGACGCGTAAACTGCGTCAGCGCGGCGCAACCTCCGAGCTTATCGAACCCGCCCTCGACCGTCTGGTTGAGGATGGGCTTCTCTCTGAATCCCGTTACCTTGAAAGCTTTGTCGCTTCCCGGGCTCGTTCCGGCTATGGCCCTTTGCGTATTCGTGAAGAGCTGGGCCAGCGCGGCCTACAGAAAGCCGATATCGAGCAGGCGCTCAAGGAATGCGGCGTCGACTGGCAGGAAAAGCTTCAGGAAACCTGGCAGCGCAAGTTTGCCGGCAGGCTGCCTGTCGACGCACGCGAGCGCGCGCAGCAAGGGCGCTTTCTGAGTTATCGAGGTTACCCGCTGGACAGCATCGGCCGCCTGTTGAGCGGCCGAGGCGCAGACGATTAAGTTGCCCGAGAGACTGTATCGGTAACGGATGCCGCCGACCGTGGCTCTGAAGCCGCGATCCGGTTTTCCGCAAGATTGATATAGTCAATCAGCTCTCGCAGGCGGCCCTGATTGCGTCCGGTGAAGGTGAAAGCCAGACGTGTCAGATGGCTGAACTGCGCCTCATCATGTTGCTCTCCTTCATAGCGATGCTGATGGAAGTTCTCGCTCAGGCACAGATCGGCAAAGGCCTCTTGCATATGCGCCAGCGCCTGCTCGGTGAGCGGATGGTGCATGCGGATCACGAACTGGTTCTTCAGCCACCGACTGGAATGGTAGTTGCTGTAGAACTGGTTGATTTCCTGCACGGCTTCGTCGGTGCTGTAGACCAGGCGCATCAGTTTCATGTCGGCCGGCAGGATGTAGTGATTGTCTTCCAGTTGGTGCTTGATGAAGTCCAGCGCGCTTTGCCAGAAGTTGGCGCCGGGATTGTCCAGCAGCACGATGGGGACCAGCGGGCTCTTACCGGTCTGGATCAGGGTCAGCACTTCCAGCGCCTCATCCAGCGTGCCGAAGCCGCCAGGGCAGAGCACCAGCGCGTCGGCTTCCTTGACGAAGAACAGCTTGCGGGTGAAGAAGAAATGGAAGGGCAGCAGGTTTTCCGTACCTTCCACGGTCGGGTTGGCATGCTGTTCGAACGGTAAGGTGATGTTGAACCCCAGGCTGTGCTCACGACCCGCGCCCTCGTGGGCCGCGGCCATGATGCCGCCGCCGGCGCCGGTGATGACCATCATGTCGGATTCAGCGATCTTGCTGCCCAGCTCGCGGGCCAGCTGATAAACCGGGTGCTCGACCGGGGTACGCGCAGAACCGAACACCGTGACCTTGCGCCGCCCCTTGAAACGTTCCAGCACCCGAAACGCGCCGTCCAGCTCGCGCAGGGTTTGCAGGGTAATCTTGGCATTCCAGCGATTGCGATCGTCCTGAGCCATGCGCAGGACGGTAAGGATCATGTCGCGGTACAGCGGCAGGTTCGGACTGCCGGGCGCTACAAGGTTGATGTGGTCTTCGATCTTCGCGGTAAGGTCCAGGCCATTGCTTTGAAAGTGCCGGGACAGGACATCATTCGGGACATAAGGCATTCAAGATTTCTCCTCCTGCAGAATCGCGATTCACAGGATGATGGTCCGGTTTGCCCCAAAAGGCTACCCATGTAGAAAGCGGGAAGGGCGTCGGTACGGTCGCGGCGTCTGTGTCGCGGGTACCAACGCTTCGAGGACAAGCGGGGCTCCTATGGAAACGGCGTGGGGCCGTAGGAGCGGACTTGTCCGCGAAGGCGTCAGGCTATTACTTTTTCGGCCGGGCCGTGCAGTCCGCCGCCTGGAACGTCTGGGTCGCCACCGGGCGGTTGGTCTTGTATTCGGTGAATTGATACTTGAGGACGGCGCCTTTGGTCATCAGCTGACGGTAGCCGTTGTTGCGGCAGACGCTGTTGCCCAACTGATTGCGCATCACATCCGGGTTGGCGCGCATCTGCTGAGCCTGGCCTTCGCGCACGCTCAGGTGGTTGATCAGCTCCTTGCCGTTGACCGTGTAACCCTGGTCGAGGATGTCTTCGTTGATCGCTCTCGGCGTGCCGACGCTGCTTTCCTTCGCAACTTTTTCCAGCATCTTGCTGAGCTCGAACTCCTGTTTCGAGGCTGCCTGGGCGCACAGCGGAGCGGCGAGCAAAAGTGTAAGGGTGGGGACGATAAGGCGCAGCATCAAACTCTCCTGATTTAGTGGCTGGGCGTTTGGACCAGCAACTCGAACATGCGTTCCGGGTCATCCGCCCTGGGCGGGCTGGATGCCGCGCCAGTATAAGGCAGGAGCCGGCGTGAAAGCAGGTTGAAGCGCCGGGGGTCTGATAAACTGCGCGCACTTTTTCTGCCGGGTTTTCGTGGTGTCGATGCATTCCTTCAGTTGGCAGGTGCTGTAATGAGTCATGCTGTTTCCCGGTTGCGGGACGAACGTCTGGCGCGCAGTACCAAACCGTTTATTGCCCGCGGCTCCCGCGCGCCTCGCTGCCCCGGGTGCCGGGTGATAGTCAGCTACTGTCTGTGCGCCTGGAGGCCGACGGTGGCGGCGACATCGGGTATGTGTCTGCTGATGTACGATACCGAGCCTTTGAAGCCCACCAACACCGGATGGCTGATAGCCGACGTGATCCAGGACACTCACGCCTTCGGCTGGTCGCGGATAGAGGTCGACGAACAACTGCTGAGCCTGCTCGACGACCCGCAGTGGCAGCCGTACATCGTGTTTCCAGGCGAGTTCGTCGCCCCGGAACGCGTCGTGACCCAGGTCAGTCAGGAGCCAGGCAAGCGGCCGCTGTTCATCCTGCTGGATGCCACCTGGACGGAAGCGCGCAAGATGTTTCGCAAGAGCCCGTATCTTGAGCGGTTTCCGGTGCTGAGCCTGGCGCCAGAGCAGATATCACGCTACCGCCTGCGCCGATCCCGGCGTGACGACCATTTCTGCACGGCGGAAGTGGCGGCGCTGTGCCTGGAGCTGGCACAGGACCATACTGCCAGTGGCGTGCTGGATGCCTATCTGGATGTGTTCAGCGCCCACTATCTGGGTGCCAAGTTCCAGAACCCGATTGACCCGGACGACGCAGCACACAGCCATTTGAAGGCTTATCTTCAAGCAGAGTCCGTAAGGGATGTACTCGAGGGTGCGTGATGCTTGACCGTCATGGTCTTGCTGGGCATCCTTGGCGCCGCTTGAAGGCTGACGGCCACGGATGTGCCCGGTCGGCCGAGTGAATCATTGGCATTCCCGATGCCTTGTTGAGCGGCCGGCCGGTCCGGCCCTCACTATAAACAGGATCAAACGATGACCTACGACATCCTGATCGCCGATGACCATCCCCTGTTTCGCAGCGCGCTGCGTCAGGCGTTGAGCATTGGCCTGGGGCCTGATGCGCGGCCGGTCGAGGCAGAAAGCATTGCCCAGCTCGAGTCTCATCTGGAACAGAAGGCCGACTGGGATCTGGTCCTGCTGGATTTGAACATGCCCGGCGCCTACGGGTTTTCAGGGCTGGTGCTGCTACGTGGGCAATATCCGCAGATTCCCGTGGTGATGGTTTCCGCCCAGGAAGAAGCTTCGATTGTGGTCCGTTCCCGGGAGTTCGGTGCCAGCGGCTTCATACCCAAGTCCAGTTGCCTGGAGGATATCCAGCAGGCGGTGCGCGCGGTGCTCGACGGCGATGTCTGGTGGCCGCCGCAGGTCAACGAGACGGTCAGTGTCTCGCCCGAGGCCAAGGCGGCCAGTGCCGGGCTTGCGAGCCTGACACCCCAGCAGTTCCGGGTGCTGACCATGGTCTGTGAAGGCTTGCTCAACAAACAGATCGCTTACGAGTTGAGCGTCTCCGAAGCCACCATCAAGGCCCACGTAACGGCGATCTTCCGCAAGCTTGGTGTGCGCACCCGGACTCAGGCGGCCTTGCTGCTGCAACAACTGGAATCCATTTCATCTGTTTGAAAGAACGGCAGGCGGAAATACGTTCACGCTTTTTTGACCTGTTCTACCTTAATTTCCATCATCTTTTTTGCACAGCAGCCCTCTCTATGTCGCCCTTCAAAGGCCAGACCGGCCTGAAACGAATCTTCAATGCCGCAGGCTATTCCCTTGATGGCCTGACGGCCGCTTTCAAGGGCGAGGCGGCGTTTCGCCAACTGGTACTGCTCAACGTCGTGCTGATCCCGTTGTCGTTTTTCGTCAATGTCAGCAAGGGCGAACAGGCCCTGCTGATTGCGGTCTGCCTGTTGGCATTGATCGTCGAGCTGCTCAATTCGGCGGTGGAAGCGGCTATCGACCGGATCTCCCTGGACCTGCACCCGCTGTCCAAGAACGCCAAGGACATGGGCAGCGCAGCGCAACTGGTTGCGCTGGGCATGATTGGGCTGGTCTGGGGTGTGATACTGCTGGGCTGATCAGTACAGGCTGGGCAACACGATTTCATCACTGCGCCGCACGCCTGCGGTGAACGCCCGGCACAGCTCCAGAAATTCCCGCATGGCAGAGGTCTGATACTTCTGTTTGTGCCAGATGAAATAGAACTGTCGCGACAGGTCCAGCTCCGGCGTTTCCAGTGCTACCAGGCTGCCTCGACGAAATGCATCGCGCAGTGCCAGACGCGAAATGCAGCCAATACCCAGCCCCGACTCCACTGCGCGTTTGATCGCTTCGGTGTGCTCCAGCTCCAGGCGCACGTTCAGGCCGTTGCGATGGTGACGCATGGCCTGATCGAAGGTCAGTCGCGTGCCCGAGCCCTGTTCACGAAGAATCCACGCTTCATGGGTGAGTTCCTGCAACGTGGCGCGGGCGCGCTTGGCCAGCGGGTGCTGCGGCGCACAGAACACCACCAGCTCATCCTCGACCCAGGACTGAACTTCGATATCCGGATGGCTGCAATCACCTTCGATCAGACCCAGATCAATTTCGTAATGAGCCACCTGCTGCACGATGTGCGCGGTGTTCTGCACGTGCAGCTTGACCTGGCTTTCCGGGTGGCGCTGCATGAAGCTGCCGATCAGCAGGGTCGCCAGGTAATTGCCGATGGTCAGGGTCGCACCCACCGCCAGCGAACCGAAGCCGGACTTGCCGTTGAGCAGGTCTTCGATTTCCTTGGCCTGGTCGAGCAGCGCGACGGCCTGGGGCAGGAGCTGGCGACCGGTCGCGTTGAGGCTCAGGCGCTTGCCGGCCCGATCAAAAAGCTGGGTACTGGATTGACGTTCCAGTTCGGTGATCGAGGTACTGGCGGCCGATTGCGAGAGCGAAAGCAGCACGGCAGCGCGCGACACGCTTTCCTGCTGAGCGACAGCGACGAAGACTTGAAGTTGACGGAGAGTGAATCGCATATCTATATAACCGATTACCCATATCTTGATAATTCATTTAACAGATATTGTGTCTGCCACTAGAATGTCGCGCAATAGCGCATTGCCCCTGCGGGCACGAAAATTCAGGAGTTCCCACGTACATGAGCAACATGAACCACGAGCGTGTCCTCAGCGTCCATCACTGGAACGACACCCTCTTCAGTTTCAAGTGCACCCGCGATCCAGGCCTGCGCTTCGAGAACGGTCAGTTCGTCATGATCGGTCTGCAGCAGCCCAACGGTCGCCCGCTCATGCGTGCGTATTCGATCGCCAGCCCTAACTGGGAAGAGCATCTGGAGTTCTTCAGCATCAAGGTGCCAGACGGCCCGCTGACCTCGCAGTTGCAGCACCTCAAGGAAGGCGACGAGATCATCATCAGCAAGAAGCCTACCGGCACGCTGGTGCTGGATGATCTCAAGCCCGGCAAGCATCTGTATCTGCTGAGCACCGGTACTGGTCTGGCGCCGTTCATGAGCGTCATCCAGGACCCGGAAACCTACGAGCGTTTCGAAAAGGTCATCCTGTGCCACGGCGTGCGTTACGTGAACGAAGTCGCCTACCGCGAGTTCATCACCGAGCACCTGCCGCAGAACGAGTTCTTCGGTGAAGCGCTGCGTGAAAAGCTGATCTACTACCCAACCGTGACCCGCGAGCCGTTCGAGAACGAAGGCCGCCTGACCGACCTGATGCGCAGCGGCAAGCTGTTCAGCGATATCGGTCTGCCACCGATCAACCCGCAAGACGACCGCGCCATGCTGTGCGGTAGCCCAAGCATGCTCGACGAAACCAGCGAAGTGTTGAACAGCTTCGGCCTGACCGTTTCGCCGCGCATGCGTGAGCCGGGGGATTACCTGATCGAGCGTGCATTCGTCGAGAAGTAAACCCGGTCAAAGAAAACCCGCCGAGCCTTGCGACCCGGCGGGTTTTTTATTGCCCGGAATCCAGCGCCGGGACCACGTCGAGCACTCGAATGAAGCCCGGCTCGGGATAATGCCAGCGCACGTCCAGATCCCAGAACCGCGCGCCGTAACGGCGTTCCGGCGTCGGCGTCTGGTACGCCGGACGCGGGTCTTGCGCCAGGCACTGTTCGATCAGTTCCACCAGCGGTTCCCCGAGGCGCAAGCCATTTTCCCGAGCCTGCCTCAGTGCGTGGTCTTCCCAGAGCACTGGAATCAGATCGGGGGCGGCGCTCGCCATCCTGTTGCTGGCGTCACTGATGATATCGGCGTAAGGAACGTAAGGCTTGATGTCCAGCACCGGCGTGCCGTCCAGCAGGTCAATACCCGACAGCCACAGACGACCGGGTTCGACCTTGTCCAGCTTGACCACAGACTGGCCAATCCCGTTGGGCCGATGCGTCGCGCGAGTGGCGAATACGCCCACCGACTGGTTACCGCCCAGGCGCGGCGGGCGTACCTTCAGGCGAGGTTTGTCTTCCAGGGCCAGATGGAACAGAAACAGCAGCCAGACGTGACTGACCTGCTCCAGACCCTGCACCGCGTCGCCTTGATCGAACGGCGCTACCAGCTCCAGCACGCCACGCGCGGCGGGCGCCAGTTGCGGCTGGCGGGGAATCGCGAACTTCTCCTTGAAGCAGGAGCGCACGAAACCGACCGGGGAGACTTGATGACTCACGATGGCGACCGGATCAGCCGCGAACGCGCAGGGTCAGGCCCTTGAGAAAGTTGCGCAACAGCTGGTCGCCGCACTCGCGGTAGTTGGTATGGCCTTTCTTGCGAAACAAAGCGCTCAGCTCAGGCTTGGACACCGGGAAGTCTACCGACTTGAGGATCTCGTGCATGTCGTCTTCCTTGAGCTCGAAGGCCACCCGCAGCTTCTTGAGAACAATGTTGTTGGTGATCGGCAGCTCGATCGCCGGTGCCGGGCGGCTCTCGTCCTTGCCGCGCTTGAAGTACACCAGCCCATCCAGGAAGTGGGCCATGATTTCGTCGCTGCAATCGAGGTAGCCTTCCTCGTCTTCTTTTTTCATGAAGGCGATGACGTCGGTCTTGCTGATGTCGAAACCGGCAAGTTTAGTGATCTCGACAATCTTGCTGTCGCTGATATCGAGCATGTAGCGCACGCTGCGCAATACATCGTTGTTCATCATGGTGCGGGAGTCCTGATAATTCGTAAGGCGGCGCACGGGCAGGGCCATGCGCGCATGAATGAGGGGGTTAGAACTTTTCTTTGGAGGTCATGTAGCGCCACTGGCCTTCAGGCACCTTGGCCATGGACACGCCGCCGACCCGGATGCGGCGCATGGAAACGATCTTCAGGCCGACTGCTTCGCACAGCGCCGCGATAACGCCGGGCTGCGGGTTCTTCATGGCGAAGCGCAGACGGTCTTCGTTCTGCCAGCTGGCCTTGACCTTGGGAAATTCCTTGCCCTTGTAGGTCAGGCCATGATTCAGCCGGTTGAGGCCGTGGGCGACCATTTCGCCGGACACCTCCACCACGTATTCCTGCTCGATCTTGCTGCGGTCGTCGGTCAGCTTGCGGATGATCTTCCAGTCCTGGCTGAACACCATCAGGCCGCTGGCATTGTCCTGTAGCGTAGAGGTGGTTTCCAGGCGCAGGAAATGGCCTTTCAATGGGCGTTTGCCGAACCGGTGTTCTTCGGACAGGGTGCCGGGAGTGATCAACTGCAACGCGCCGTCTGCGGGGACGCTGGCGGGTTTGTGCAGGATGATGGTCACCGGCTCCGGCGCGTCAGCCTTGGCTTGCGGGCTGAGCTCGACTTTCTGGTCGCCGACCTTGAACTGCGGCTCGTCGATTACCTCGCCATCCACGGTTACCCAGCCGCCCTCGATATACAGCTCGGCCTCCCGACGGGAGCAGCCGGTCAGCTCGATGAGGCGTTTGGAAAGGCGAATGGGATCTGTCATGACAAGAAGCCGTTTACTTATGGGAAAGGCGTCATTGTAACCGCGCGCGTCGGGTTAATCGCGGCATCATTGCAAATGCGCTGCAATCGGCGATCCTGAATCGGCCTACCACTTCCACTGGCGGCTCATTCTCAGCATCGGGTAGGGCTGGCCCAGTCCATCGACCTCGGAACGGCTGACTACCTTGAATCCCTGCTTGAGATAGAAGCCCAATGCCTGTGGGTTCTGCTCGTTGACGTCCAGCTCCGTGATCCGGAAGTGTGCGATGGCATGGTTCAGCAGGTGTTTGCCCAAGCCTTGCCCGCGGTAGTCCGGATCGATGAACAGCATGTCCAGCCGATGGCGGCTGACGCCTGCAAAGCCGGTGATCCGTCGCGTATCGTCGCGGGTGCAAAACAGGCTGACCGTTTCCAGGTACTGGCCGAGCAGGCCCTTGAGGGTAGCGATGTAGTCGTCGGGCAGGAAGTCATGGGTTGCCCGCACCGAACGCTCCCAGACCTGGGTCAGTTCGGGGAAGTCGCTGGTGTCCGGGGTGTGGATGTCCATGATGAAATCGTCTCTCGAGGTTCCGGTACCGCCACAGTTTACGCCCATAAAAAAAGCCCCGCCGGTTTCGCCGGGCAGGGCTTTCAGGGTGCAGCGCTCAACTCATTTCAGATGGGTTCGGCCCACAGGTCGTACTCGTCGGCATCGGTAACGCGGCACATGATCTTGTCGCCCGGCTTGACGGTACTGTCGTCTTCCAGGCCGATGAAGACGTTGCCGTCGATCTCCGGGGCGTCGAAGAAGCAGCGGCCCACCGCGCCGCGCTCGTCGACTTCATCGATCAGCACTTCGATCTCCTTGCCGATTTTCATCTGCAGGCGTGCCGCGCTGATGGCCTGCTGGTGCGCCATGAAACGGTCCCAGCGGTCCTGTTTGACGTCATCTGGCACGACCGCCGCATCCAGCAGGTTGGCTGGAGCACCCTCGACCGGTGAATACTGGAAGCAGCCGACGCGGTCCAGTTGGGCTTCGGTCAGCCAGTCCAGCAGGTACTGGAAATCTTCCTCGGTTTCACCGGGGAAGCCGACGATGAAGGTCGAACGGATGATCAGGTCCGGACATTGCTCGCGCCAGTTCTTGATCCGCGCCAGGGTCTTGTCTTCGAACGCCGGGCGCTTCATCAGCTTGAGGACGCGCGGGCTGGCGTGCTGGAACGGAATGTCCAGGTACGGCAGGATCTTGCCGGCCGCCATCAGCGGGATCAGCTCATCGACGTGCGGGTACGGATAGACATAGTGCAGACGGACCCAGACGCCTAGCGAGCTGAGGGCCTGGCACAGTTCGGTCATGCGGGTCTTGACCGGCTGGCCGTCCCAGAAACCGGTGCGGTATTTCACATCGACGCCGTAGGCACTGGTGTCCTGAGAGATCACCAGCAGTTCCTTTACGCCCGATTTCACCAGACGCTTGGCTTCGTCCAGGACATCGCCGACCGGACGGCTGACCAGTTTGCCACGCATCGAGGGGATGATGCAGAAGCTGCAACTGTGGTTGCAGCCTTCGGAAATCTTCAGATAGGCGTAATGGCGCGGCGTCAGCTTGATGCCTTGCGGCGGCACCAGGTCGATCAATGGGTTGTGATCGATATTCGGCGGCACCACCTGATGCACGGCATTGACCACCTGCTCGTACTGCTGCGGACCGGTGACCGACAGCACGCTTGGGTGCACATTGCGGATCACGCTCTCGTCGACGCCCATGCAACCGGTCACGATCACCTTGCCGTTTTCCGCCAGCGCTTCGCCGATCACTTCCAGCGACTCGGCCTTGGCCGTGTCGATGAAACCACAGGTGTTGACGACCACGACATCGGCGTCTTCGTAGGTCGGTACGACTTGATAACCTTCCATGCGCAACTGGGTCAGGATGCGCTCGGAGTCCACGAGAGCCTTCGGGCACCCTAATGATACCCAGCCTACACTTGGAGTTTTTGATGTCATGATAGGGGGGTTCCTCATCAGGGTTGATTTTCTAATGGCTAAAAACGGCGCGCGAGTATACAGCTATTTGCGCTTCTCGGACCCCCGTCAGAGCACCGGCAGCAGCGCCGATCGTCAGTTGCAGTACGCCCAGCGCTGGGCTGCCGAAAAGGGTCTAGTTCTTGATGCTTCACTATCGATGCGTGACGAAGGCTTGTCAGCCTACCACCAACGGCACATCACCCAAGGTGCCCTGGGCTTGTTCCTCGTTGCGATAGAGGAGGGACGCATCAGCCCAGGTTCCGTCTTGATCGTCGAAGGGCTCGACAGGTTGAGCCGAGCAGAGCCGATCCAGGCACAGGCTCAACTGGCACAGATCATCAATGCCGGCATAACGGTCGTGACCGCAAGCGACGGTCGCGAGTACAACCGGGCCAGTCTCAAAGCTCAGCCGATGGACCTGGTCTATTCGCTCCTGGTCATGATCCGCGCGCATGAAGAGTCCGACACAAAGAGCAAGCGTGTTAAAGCGTCCATACGGCGGCAGTGTGAAGGTTGGCAGGCGGGCACCTACCGTGGATGCATCCGCAACGGTAAGGATCCGCAGTGGCTCCGGTGGGACGGTGCCCAGTGGGAGCTGATCCCCGAGAGGGTTGCAGCGGTGCGGCGTACCTTGGAGCTTTACCAGCAGGGTTTCGGAAAAGACAAGGCAGCGAAGATCCTGTTTGAAGAGGGCTTCACGCTTACTGAACGAGGTGTAACCGGACTGCAGGTCTACAGGCTCGTTCGCCTGCAGGCGCTGCGGGGGGCAAAAACGCTGAAGGTCGACGGCGAAGACTTCGTGCTGGAAGAGTACTACCCCAGGCTTATCTCGGACGCCGAGTGGGAAGAGCTGCAGTATCTGGCAGGACAGCGACTTCGTCGCCGGGGCGTGAACGAGATTCCCGGGCTGGTGACGGGCATCGGGATTACCTACTGTGGTTACTGCGGTACCGCCGTCGTTGGGCAGAACATGATGGGTCGAATGCGCGCTGATGGGACCCTTGCTGATGGCCATCGTCGGCTGCAGTGTGTGTCGTACAGCATTAACCAGGGCTGTAGCGCTGGGGGTTCCTGCAGTGTCGTTCCGATCGAGAAAGCGATACTGAACTTCTGCTCGGATCAGATGAACCTGCAGCGCCTGCTCCAAGCTGGTGACGACGGCAAAGGCCTTCGTCACCAGTTATCCACGGCTCGTGTAGAGGTTGAGAAAATAGGTAGCCAGCTGAGCAAGATTACCGATGCGCTGTTGGCGGACGAAAGTGGCTCGGCACCGATCTCGTTTTTGCGTAAGGCGCGAGAGTTGGAATCAGACCAGGCCGAGGCGGAGCTGCGGGTTTCGCAACTTGAAAGGGAAGTGGCCGCACTGGCTCGCACAGGGATACCTGCGAGAGCTGAGCGGTGGGGAGAACTTGCTGAACGAGCCAATGCCCTCGATCCCGATGCCCGGCAGCAGATCCGGCAGATGGTTATGGATACGTTCGAACGGATAGTCGTCTACATGCGCGGTATTGGGGCACAGGACCGTTCCAGTAAGTTCATCGACGTGCAGCTGTTGTCGCGCACTGGCCAACATCGGGTGATCCAGATTAACCGTCGAACTGGGGAGTGGGTCGCAAGCGAAGACTGGGACTGAGGGTTGCGCCGATAAATCTCGTGAATATACTGTACAGACATACAGTAATAACAAGGAGCCCCGCGTGTCCCAGATCCTGCCGTCCAGCGTTGATCGTCCGATGCTTTCCCCTTATCAGCATCTGCTTCATCGTATACACCGACAGATAAACAGCTCCGCTGCACAGTTGAGGCGGCAAACGACGATTGTGCGTGCGCCTGACGAAAACGCCGAGGACTGGGATGCTTTTTTGGAGCAACTGGATATTGAAGAGAGCGTGAGCGTGACCCGTCTAGGCTGGGGGATCGCTCGGCTCGAATGGACCAATCAGCACAGAAGCTAAATAGCCTAAAGCTAACTTTATTACAGGATAAGTTAGGTTGGGGCTTGCTTGGGCGTAAGCCATAGGCTAACTTTAGCTCCGTTGATCCACCGCTGTATCTCAGCGGCAATGTCCACGGAGACTAGCCATGCATGTTGTAACCCTTTCCCCAGAAGCCCGGTCGCACATGGCCGGGCAGCTCGCCGATAGCCACAGTAGCGGAACTGGTTTTCAGTGCGCTTATGCACTTGCTGCTATCGCAAGCGGCCGAGTAGTAGACGTCGCGCACATGATGCTCGTGCCTCATGGGGCCTACCTTTCAATCTGGATCGTTCTTCTTGGCCGACAAATTAGCACCACCATCTGTCAGCCAGATGCGACCCCTGAGCGGATCACTCAGATTCTGCAAGAGCATGCGAATGCTGTAATTGGCAGCTCTGAGATAGAGCCAGCCAGTTTCATCGTCCTGTGCGATTTAACCTCGTCTCTGAAAGTCGCCGTGGTTATGAAAAGTGGCAGGTACCTCCTCCCAGTTGGGGATTTACCAGAGCTTCACCTGGTGATAGATCCCGCGATCTGGAGACCAGGCCGGCCCCGATTTCACTTCGAGCTAGAGGGAATTCGGCTGACCATGCCGGCGCTCCTTCCGAAGTCTGACGGCACCGCCCTGCAGTTGCTCCTTGGATGCACTCGCGATCTCGTCAACAACTACCGGAACGCCTGACGGGAGATAACCATGTCGAATAGTGCTATGGGTTCGAGAATGCGTCAGATCCTCTTCACCATCGCCATCTCACTGTCGTGCGTGACGGCTTTGTCCGTAGCGATGGCGATGTTTGCCCTGATCGAGGATCCCTTGCTGGCATTTGTATTCGCGGCGGCCGCAGTCCTGCTTGATCTGTATAAATATCTCGCTTGGCCAGTAGCAATGGGCATGCTGGCCGCCGGTAAGAATTTCTGCGCAGCGTTAATGATCGCGTCGGCCCTGGTACTCGCAGCCGTCTCGGGTTGGGCGACCTACGATCGATTGCTGACATCGATCGTTTCAGCCCAGGCTCGTTCTACCGCGGTGACAGAGCAGCGCATGGTTGACCTGCAAGCGGTGAAGTCCGACGGACTACGGCAGATCGACTCTCTGGACAACGATTGGCGCTCGACGACGGATCAAGCTCGACAGCTTCGCGAGCGAGGCATGGTCAGCAAAGCGCAGGAATTGGAGACGTCGGCGCTCGGTCGGATTGCTGAAGAGCGTGAGCGGGTGTTGCAGCGGCTGGATCGTGTCTCTGTTGAACTCACGGAGTCGCGGGTGATGACCGGGAAAACAATTGGGCTGCCCGAGCTGCTGGCGATCCTGCTTTGTGCCGGCTTTGCAGGCGCGCTTGAAGCGGTCCCCGCACTGATCGGCTCAGCCTTGCGTACCGGCTGCGCATCCGAAGTCACGCTGGCTATTGTCAGCACACCGGCAGTGCCAGCAACACCGGCAGTGCCAGCAACACCAGCAACACCAGAAACACCAGCAACGCTGGCGACACCGGACCCAGTAACGACACCAGTTTTGGCAAAGCCGGCACCCGGTGAACAACAGGACCTGTTCGGTTCGCCTGATGGAGCCCTGATGCAGACGCTGCTGGACATCACACGAACAGCCGCTCCAGGCACACCCATATCGCTCCGTAATTTCACCTCTGCCGCTCGGGTCGGGAACCGACGCGCTATGAAGCTATTTCGTGCAGCGCTCGACCTGGGCGAGCTGCGTAAAACCACCGCCGGATATGTGACCGCTTGAGGAGGGCATGGCCATGAATTTCGAATTTTCAGAGCAGGATAAACAAATGCTTTCTCGCAGCGTGTCAGGCTGGAGGACCGCGAACTTGGAAATTGATACCGCGATTCGTTTGGAGAACTGGCGGGCTATCGACAGCGCCCAAATTGATCGATCGTCGCACGCCAACACGATCGCACTTATCGTAAATAAATATGCAGACTCAGTAGAACACGGAGCACGGCCATGATCGGTATTCCAAAGACAGGCACCCTGGAAAACGGCCGTATCGCTGCGAACGTCACCAGCGGTTACCAATTCTCAACAGCGGATGGCCGTCCGGCGCGTTTAGCGATCATCGATGACCAGGGAAACGTGGTTGAGGCTGGCGACGCTGTAGCCCGCGAGGCGTGGAACGTGTGCGTCGCCGTTATCAAGAATTTCAAAATTGGGCAGGGGCACATTGTTGTGCATAGCGCACCCCCTGGAGGGGTGACGGTAAGTTCAAGCCGTGCGCAGGATGACTGACGGTGAAGACTTTTATCTATAAAGCCAAGACTACCGGTCAAACGCTACGCGTAGCGGAGAGTAAGTCTGTGTTGAAGCTGCATCATCTCCTTATATATTTTCCGAACTTCCCGGAGCGAGCGGGCAGGAAGTTCGATATCTCCAAACTGATAGGCCAGGTCACCCTTGTTCATTATATCAAAACGCCTTTTGGCGAGGTAAAGAAACCTAACCACGTCCAGGTCGTCAGTAAGAGGGTGTCTCACGCTATCGATGTTTCTTCTGCCATATTCACGGCCAGGCTCAGGGAGGAACAGGATGGACTCATGCTCGGTCCAGTGGGGGGTGATGTCAATCAACGCCCCCTCAGTGTTCTGCCAGACAGCGTGGAACTCAGCTTCGATGTAAAGATCGGCGACTTGCCAAATGGCCCAGCCGTTCAGCTGTTTTCCCTTATGAGCGACAACATGCTTTGGGACAGTGTAGAAACTTTCACCGATTGGCTCGCCGGTCAACGGTTTATGAGGGATAACGAGGGGAGATTGGTCCTGGACTATTGAACGGCAGAACTCGATTACATATGGGGAGTCCGGGGATGGTGCCTGAGAAATCATAATTGAGTTTTCCGCTTACATGCCGGTGATCTTGGCGTCAATCGCACGGCCTATGATTTCCCAGCTCCCGTCCAGCACAACCGGCTGATAGCTGGGATTAAGCGGCACCAGGTAACCGACCCCAGCATCCATTATGTACTGCTTAAACGTGGTTTCACCACTGACCGTGTTGCGTGCAACATAGAACTTCCCGCTGATGACATCGAAGCCTTCCGGGCGGATCAGAATGGGGGTGCCCTCGGGAAAGGTAGGTGGCGTCTCCGAGGTCATTGATTTCCCCTTGACCCTCAGCCAGTAGCCTTTAGGCCCAGCATTCTCCGTCGAACTCAGCCATTCATCTGCCACACCTGTGGGATAGGTCGCCGATGATTCAATGCCTGCCCCGGCATCTACCCAGGTGATCAACGGGTACTCGGTGGCCTCCCTGCGTGGCTGCACCATCGGGCTGACGTTCGCCATCTCCGCGATCTCAGAAGCCAAGCGAGGGCTGAAGCTTTCAATGGGCTCCTGAATCATCTTTGCCAGTACAGCTGCGAAGCGCGCATTCAGAGGATTTATGCCCCGCAGGTACTGGTTGACGGATACGGGGGTGATTCCTGCGGCCTCGGCGATCTGCCGCTGCGTCAATTTCAGCTCATTTTTTTTCGCGAGGAAAAGGGCGTTAGCTGCTTCGCACTCAGCACGCAGAGCGTCTGTAAGGGGTTTTTTCGTATAGGTCATTTGTGGATTATAAGCCGTAGGCTAACGCTTTTGGGTTCGCCAATGGCGTCGGAGTTAGGATCGCTGTGTAAGCCTGTGGCGTATTTATCTTGATCCAATAAAAGCCATAGGCTAATATCCGGGCTTCGCAGACCCAGAGGTGTAGAGCCGTGGAACAAATATCGTTGAGAGATTTCGTCAGGAAGGTCGGGCAGGCCCGGGTTGCTCGCGCTCTTGGCGTCAAACCCGCATCTATTGCAAAAGCCTTAAAAATGGGTCGCAACATTGAAGTCACCGTCGCTGATGATGGTAGTTGCGTAGCTTCTGAGGTGCGTCCATTCCCGTCCAATGCCCAAGATGACCCGGCGTCTGTCCAAGCTAATAGCAGCAGCGCCGCATGAACACGTCTAACCCCGGACAGCTGTCGATCTCCCGTGATCAAGTCTTGGTTGCCCATGCCGCAGATATGATCGTGCGGACCGGTTTCAGCCAGGACGACTTCGCCCAGGCGCTGAGCAGCAATCTGCACATATTGATTCCCGAGAAGGCCACCGGTAAGGACGTGCCAGACTTCGATAAGTTGGCCCTTGGCAATGACACTACGGAGTTCCTGCGAGCATCGGGAGCATGGCTGCGCCGGGTGAGCCGGTGGTTAAGTGGTGAGGTGGACCTGCCTAGCTGGATCGAGGAGGCATGGGTCCAGTCATTGACTGGCGAGTTCCATGAATGCTGCGTCAATGAGCTGGCAAGCCGCCATGGCCTGACCGGCGCGCGCCAGGTTGATGGCGATGGTAACCCGGTAGGTGCCTTCGGCCTGCTAGTTTCCAGGCTCGGCAGCGTTGTGCAGCTCGGCAGCGAGATCCTTGAGGACGGTCGGATTGACGTCGAGGACTTGAACTCCCTTCCAGAATTTGTTGAGCGTCTGCTGTCCGTCGAAGCGCGTAGCTGCGAGCTGCGGCTGCGTGCCGAGGCAGTACTGCAGAAGCAGTCTGCATCCCCAGTACTGCACCAGGTGAAAACGCGATAGTGAATTCCCTGGATAAGAACAGCGCCCCGCGCACCAATCGCAAGGCCGGCCCAGTTAAGAGCCGGCCTACTGCTGTGCGTCGCGACAAGAAGGATCCTCACTCAGCGCTGCGTGCGCCGATCCGGCCCGAGCGATATCGTGAGAAGCGAACGCTAACCGCTGAACAGCGCAAAAACCCGCTTCTGCGTATGGCGTTCGCACGGCTTAGCCAAGCACCCGAGCTACGAGGCCAGTATTTGCGTGCCCTGGACACCCTCCACGGCAGTCGCCGGACGCGGTCTGAGAAGTTTGATGCACTGGCCAAGACGTGCGAGCAGATCCTGCTGCGTTTGGACCTGGCCACGGGCGTATTGGGCTGGCTTGATGTCGAGCGGGGTGAATACTTTCTGAACACTCAATGCGGCATTGCAGAAGACAGCGGCGTGTCTGCGCCGGCGTTCAATCGTTTGATCCACAGTCTTGAGACAGTAGGCTACGCCTATCGCCGGATCGAACGCGTCCGCCTCGACGAGAAGGACGCGGCCGGTCTGAATTTGGTCCGCACGCGAGTTTTGATCCGCCTGACCGAACAATTTTTCGCAGACCTTGGTCTGCGGTACTTGTGGTATCGAGCAAAAAAAGCTGCGAATAAAAAGCGTGAAAAAGAGCTGCGCCAGGTTGGTGATATTCGTATGGCTCGACAAGAACGCGCTTCCCTGGAGCAACTGAGACGCGAGAAGTCGCGGCGGAACTGGGAGAACAGCGAAGCTCGCAAAGCAGCGCAGAACGACCTGCCGGCCCCGGCATCACCATCTGAGATTTCACGTGGGCCAGAGCCACCCAGACAGCACGATCGAGGCGCTGTGAAGCCGTCAGCCCTCATGGATCGACTCTTAACCAAGATCGGCAAGACCCCCCCGCTTAGTTAATCGCATCCCCTGCGAGGCCAGACCACGTCTGGCAGCTCCAAAAACCCCTTTCACTCGCCTACCGCTGCTGGTTGTACCGGCAAAACGCCACCCGTGCGTCTATTTTCCAGCGTCATTTTCTCGCTCCGCCGGCGGAAGCACCGAGCAACCGTAAAGCATTTGAATTAAATGGAATTTTAAACCCCCTCCAGCAACCCCGATGGGTATAAAAAGAGACTTACGGTGTGTTCTGGGAGGCCGCAGTGTTGGGTACAAGATGATGCCTTCGCCCAAGGGCTCAGCTCGCTACGCTCAGCTTTCTAGAGGATCGCGGGCTGCGCGCCCGCACCAGCGGCAGGGCAGTGCCCTGCACCCATCCCCGGATCACCTGCACCATGTGCAGGCAGTCCGGGGGGCGAAGAGCGGTAATTGAGCGCGCCGAGGTGCAGTCGAAATCTTGCCGCCGGCGCACGCGGGCCAAGCGCGGAGGCGCAGCCGGAATTTTCGGGTGCGGGTTTGTCAGACAACCGGCCGCTGCGCGGGTTCCGCCGCGCCGCTATTGCGGTCCGTCAACTGAGATAGGGGAGGCGGCTTATATGCCTGCTGTGCAGGCATGTAGGCGGTGGTGCGTGGGAAGATTCTAGGCAGGCGTCACGACGCGTGGAGCGGCAGAATCAGCAGACGAGTCAGATTCCCGGCTGCTGTCCGAGTTGGGCGATTAGTTGTTGCTTCTGCGCTGGCGTCATGTCGCGCAGCTGGTCGAGCAGACGATCGTCAACCTCCAGGGTGTCGAGCCTGCGAACGGGAGCGTTGAGCGAGTGCGAGAAGGTCAGGTGGGCGACCCAGGTGTGTCCGCATTCGGGGTTCAGGCACAAGCAATACAGCTTGGTGAAGCCCTTGGTTTGTTCCCTGCTGGAGCTGATTTTTCCTTTGCTATTGCAGGCTGTGCAGTAGACGCGCATTGGCCCCTCCGTCGTTCTTTTACATGGCAGCATTTTGCCACATTTTCAAGTGAAACACCCTGGATTCTGGTGTTTTATACAGTGCTTTCTGCTTGAGTTGGCACCGGTCTCCAGCTGAATCTTCTGTCTTGGCGTAGGCACTGATTTGCCTGGTCAAACAGCTGGCAGATCGGCCTGATTTCGTTGCTGGTGTACACGCGATCGATCTTCTCGATGTCGCCGAATCCCGCGCTGTTCTCCGGAATGATGCCGGCGAGGGCAGGGTTCATGCGCCACGCCGCGATGACGTCGTTTCGCGTGATGTTCTTGACCTTCTCCAACTCGTCCTTGGCCTGAAAGTCACCCACCGGGATGATCTGGATGGCGTTTTCCTTGCCGTTGGGAATGTTGACGAACATTGACCGGAAGTTGCCCACGCCCTTGCTGGAGCTGATCTGGGCGCGCAGCTCATCTTCGTCTTCCTCGGTCATGTCCGGATCATTGGTGTAGAAGATGTATCCGGCGTGGGCTCCATTGCTGTAGTACCGGCGGCGAAAAAGTGTTGCCGCCTCATTGAGCAGCAGCGCCTGCAGGCCGCCGAGATAGTCCGGGATCCCGTAGATATTCTGCTCCACGTCGTAATCCATGACGTGCTCGATCTCCTCCTGGTCGAATTCCATTTCCTCGTTGTCGGGCAGCAGCATCACGTACCCACCGCCGACCTTCACGCGCATGTTGATGGCGGGCAGGTGCTCCAGCTCCAGGACTTCGCCGAACGCGCTGCGGTTGCGATAGAGATACGCCTCGCCGAACACCATGTAGTCCAGTCCCGCACGGCCCATGGTCTGGGCGCTGCAGCCGGCTGACGGGACGAACTCACGCAGCAGCAGGTTGCGCTTGAATTTGGGGATTGCGCCGTGGTGCGCGTTGGCACGCAGCAGCTTGGCCAGGCCCGCCCGCGACACCGGCGGCTTGTAGATCTTGCCGTCGTCGCTGGGGAACACCCCCACGTACTCGCCGATGTTGCCGCTCAGGACCTGCTCCGGCTCGCCGAACGTGAACGACCGGACGGGCTGCTGCTGTGGGGCCTGCTGTCTGACCTGGTGTTTTTTGCGTCGATTGGGCATTGCTTCCGCTCATGAGGTAGCGGCTACGACGCCGCTTGTTCGTGTTCAAGGGTTCGTTGGCCAGGGCATGCATGATTGCCCAGGCGATATCGGCGTGGCCGGTGGCTTCCGTGCGGCTGGCGCTGTAGGTGATCTGGCCACCGTTGGTGGTGCCGCGCTTGATGGTCAGGAACGCCTGGGCGATATCCGTCCAGCCGGCATCCCACTCGATGCGGCTGCCCTGGATCGTGTCCTGGGCCTTGAGCACCAGCGTGTTCTTGGCCTCAAGGCTGTAGTGGATCGGTGTGACCTTCGCGTAGAAGTCCCGCACCAGGTCGAATACGCCGTAGCCCACGCCGGTGATGTCGATGCCGATATGCTGGACGTTGAAGCGCTCGGTGAGCTTTTTGACCTGGGCGGCCTGATGAGTGAACGACGTCCCTCGCCAACTGTGCTTTTCCAGGATCCGGAACTTGGCCCCCGGTTCGAGCGGCGGCGCAACCACCACGCAGGTGGCATCGTCGCGGGTCCGGCTCGGGTCGTAGCCGAGCCAGACCGGACTGTTGCCGAACGGGCGGTCCAGTTCGGGGTTGTAGTCGTCCCACAACGTAAGGTCGGAGTAACAGCGCTCCAGGTCCTTGAGGCCGAAAGCGCTCTGCGTGCTGTCGATGAACTTGCAGTAGAACAGCTGCTGAAACTTGTCTTCGTCGTACTCCAACTGCAGCTGCTCGATGTCGAACAGATCGCACCCGCCGGCGATCGCATCGTCCAGCGTGATCGTCTTGCGCCATTGACCGTCTGGGCACAGTGCGCCTTTCGTGTAGGCCGCCTCGGTCGGCCACTCGCCGCCGGCTTTCTTGCCGCGCTTGCTGTTGCGGAAGGCCTCGCCGGTCCAGAACGGATACGCCTGGTGCGACACAGCGCTGGGCGTCGAGAAGTAGGTTTTGCGCCACTTCTTGTGGGTGCCCATGGCGCTGGCCACCGTGCTCAGTTTCTCGAAGTCACGGATCCAGAAATATTCGTCGACGTAGACGTGGCCATGGTAGCCCTGGGCGGTGCTGCTGTTGGTGCTCAGGAATCGCAGCTCGGCACCGTTGCTCAGGGTGATCGGGTTGCCGGTCAGCTCGATGCCAAACCACTTCTGGGCAAATCCGATGATGTAGCTGCGGAAGATCTCCGACTGCGCCCGGGAGGCCGACAAGAACACCTGGTTGTCGCCGGTCAGCACGGCGTCCATGAACGCCTCCCCGGCGAAGTAGTAGGTCAACCCCACCTGGCGACTTTTGAGGATGTTCCGGATCCGGCACGTCAGCGGGTTCTGTTTGGCCTCGAACAGCTCTTTCTGGTAGTCGAACATCTGGCTGATGAACTTATCCAGGAAGTCGACTTCAGTGAGGCCGCTGACGTCGTTCTTGGCCTTCTTCTCGCGCTTCTTCTCGCTCTTGTCGCCTCGGCCGCCACGCGGTTTGCGGGCAGGCTCGTTTCGGCCGCTGCTGTCGTCGTCCTCGCTGGCCGGCGCACCTGGTGCCGCCGGCACCGACTTGACGCATTGCTTCGCCAGCCGCTCGCGCAGGGTCGTCAGCCGGTCGAGTTCGTCCAGCTCGCCCTTGCTGAGGACGTCGGTTTTTTCCAGCAGTAAGGTGATACGCCGACTGACCGCCGTCAGCGGTTCCTCGTCAGTGAGCATGTCTTCCCAGCCCCCGACGCGGATCCAGTGATAGACGATCCGGATGTTGGGCAGGTTGAGCTGCGCCTGAATTTCCTTGGCCTTGTAGCGGCGCAGAAACAGGCGTTTGGCGGCTTCTTTAACTTCGGTCGAGTAGTACATGGGCCGCAGTCTATGCGGCGAAAACAAGGAAAACGTGTGGATAAAATCCGCATTTGTCCTCGATTTCAAAACAAGGACGAATGCGGATTTTATTCGTTTGTTGAGGCGGTCGGCGCTCCCTATCTTGGGGCCTCACTTCATCGATGAGCGCAGTCCAAGCCAATGCCCCGTTCCCTTGTAAGCTTCTGGAAACGAGTTGCCACCAGTGGTCCCACCATTGATGGGCGCGTGATTACCGTCCAGGAACTGCGCGACATCGCCGAGACGTACAACACCGCTACCTACACGGCGACGATCTGGTCCGAGCATGAGCGCTGGCCGGGCTCATACGGCACCGTGTTTGCCGTCCGGCTGCTGGAGAGTGTGGACGGATTGAAGCCAGGCCAAGTCGCACTGGAGGCGCAGCTCAAGCCTAACGACAAGCTCCTGGCTTTGAATGACCAGGGCGAAAAGCTGTTCACCAGCATCGAGATCACCCCGAATTTTGCGAATACCGGCAAAGCCTATCTGTCGGGTCTGGCCGTCACCGACTCGCCGGCAAGCCTTGGCACTCAGGAACTCTACTTTTCCCGCAAGACCGGCCAGCCGGTGCATTTCGCTGCCGCCGTGCCCCTCGGCTCCCTTCAGGAAGATGAATCAAAGAGCGAGCTGGCCAAGCTGTTCAGCGCCTTGGCCGGACTGTTCAAGGGCTTCGCCTCGGAGCCGGCCGCCGAAGACAACCCAACCCCAACCACCGAGAGCAAACCCCCAATGGATGAAGCTACCGCAACGGCCCTCAAGGCCCTGCTGGCACAGCTGCTGGTCGTCGCTGCCGGCATCCAGGCTGTGATTGAGCCTGCCGCCGCAGATGCACCCGAGCCTGAACAGGCTCCGATCGACGAGGTAACCACCGCTGTGGACGCGATCGTCACCACCGCCGAAGAGGAGCGCGAATTCGCCCGCACCGGTGGCGCGTCGAACAAGGCCGTTCTGGCTGCGCTGACGGAAATGCAGAAGCAGTTTTCCGCGCTCCAGAACACCCCGACCGGCCGTGTAGTTCCTCGCACGACCGGTCCCGCTGCCACCACTGCCAAGAAGGTGCTCTGACATGGCCCAGTCTTTGAGCAAATACGGCGCGCAGATGTTCGCCAAGTTGCAACTGGCGCTGGCCGAGAGCTACGGCGTTGAGCTGGCCAGCAAGACGTTCAGCGTTGAGCCGACCATTGCCCAGGAACTCAACGACGCGATCACGGCCAAGTCGGACTTCCTGAGCCGCATCAACGTCATCGGCGTGACCGAGATTAAAGGACAGAAGGTATTCCTAGGCGTCTCTGGTCCTGTGACCGGCCGGACTAACACCAAGACCAAAGATCGCGAAGCCAAGGACGCATCGGCCCTGGATGACAGCACCTACGAGCTGTTCTCCACCGAATCCGACGTCAGCCTGCCTTACGCCAAGATCGACGCCTGGGCGAAGTTCCCGGACTTCCAGCAGCGCTATTCCGCCGCCGTGCAGAAGCAGATCGCGCTGGATCGCATCATGATCGGCTTCCACGGCCTTAAAGCCGAGGCGCAGACCGACATCGTCACTTACCCGATGCTCCAGGACGTGAACAAGGGCTGGCTGCAGATCGCCCGTGAGCAGATCCCGGCGCAAGTGCTCAAGGAAGGTAAGGAAGTCGGTAAGGTGACCCTGGGCGTTGGCGGCGACTACGCCAACCTTGATGCCCTGGTACACGACACCAAGCAACTGGTGGACGAGCGTCTGCGCGACGGCGGCGACCTGGTGGCGATCATTGGCAGCGACCTGCTGGCCGCTGACAAAGCCAAGCTGTACGCCAAGCAAGGCGACATCCCAACCGAGAAAGAACGCATTGAAGACGCTCAGGTCATCGCCACTTACGGCGGTCTGCCGAGCTTCAGCGTGCCGTTCTTCCCGGTCAATGCCGTGGTCGTCACCAGTTGGGACAACCTGTCGATCTACTTCCAGG
This sequence comes from Pseudomonas sp. v388, assembly GCF_003935425.1. Taxonomy (GTDB): domain Bacteria; phylum Pseudomonadota; class Gammaproteobacteria; order Pseudomonadales; family Pseudomonadaceae; genus Aquipseudomonas. The sequence continues at coordinate 219,423 of NZ_RHQN01000003.1, read as the reverse complement.
ACTCCAGCTGGCGCAAGCAGACCGTGGACAACCCCAAGCGCTCCCGCATTGAGGACTACAACAGCCGCAATGAAGGTTACGTGATCGAGCAGCTGGAAAAGTTCGCGCTGACCGAAAACGTGGAGCTGGTCTGATGAGCTTGGCCCTGGCGCATAAACGTCGCACCCAGGCCCTCGGCAGCGCAGCGCTTGTAAGCGCTGCGGCCGCCGCCGCCTTGCCGTACTCGGCTGCCGAAGCCTTGAGCAGCCCCGCCAATGCGCGCAAGCACCTGGCCCTGCAGGAAGCGGCACTGGATCAGGATCTTGAACGCCTGAGCGCGATCAAGGGGCTGGCCGGGCGTCAGGACCTCAAGCGCAACGAGCTGCTGCCCAAGTACCAGGACTACATCCAGCGCTACTGCGAGTCGGGTCTGAACTTCCCGAACCGCGTCCTGGTGCAGGTGTTGATCTGGCTGTTCGACACCGAGCAGTTCGTGGACGGAATGGAGCTGGCCGACATCGCCATCGAGCAAGGCCAGCAGATGCCTGAGCGCTTCAAGCGCCGCGACATCCAGACCTTCGTCGCCGATGCGGTCATCGAGTGGGCTTACGCCGAATACAACGCCAATCGCAGCCCGGAGCCGTACCTGTCCGATCTGCTGCCGCGTGTGGACGGCGAATGGGACCTGACCGAACAGATCCCGAGCAAGTACCACAAGTTGATCGGCATGCGCGCCATGGAGGCGGGGGAGCTGGAAACAGCACTCAAGCATCTGGAGCGCTCGACCGAGCTGTACGCGAAGGCCGGTAACGAAACACGCATCAAAAAGTGCCGGCTGGCACTGGCCAAACAGCGAGCCGGCATCACCGGCACCGAATAACCGACTACCCCCCGCAGGGAGCTGCCACGGAAAGACCGAGTCATTCATGACCCCGGCCTCTCCCGAAGCCGCAACCTGCCCTATTTGAGTGGCCAGCATGAGCGGATTTGGCGGTAAGCCCACCAGCCTGGTGGAACAGAACATCGAGAACGACGGCTTCTGGCCGGACCTCTCCGTGTCCGAGTTCCAGAAGGGCTACCGGCTTCCGGCTGAGTACCTGCAGGACATGCTGGTCGCTGAACTGACCACGGCCATGGTCGAGGTAAACACCGACCTGGCCAAGTGCAAAGCGCGCTGGCAGGACGCTGGAGTGTCAAGCGTTGAGTCTGCAGACACCACCGTCCTGCCAGAGCGCACATACAAGGTCGCGCTGTACAAGCGGGCCGTCTACACCCGGGCGAAAGCCACCCTGTTGACCCAGTTCGCGACGGTGACCCGCCGCGACGTGGCCGAGAACACTGCCAAGGAGCTGCCCGAGCGCGGCGAAGTCTTCCTGGAGTTCTGCCAGCAGGCAGTGCGCGCCCTGCAGGGCCGTGGCCGCATTACGGCGGTGCTGCTGTGATCAAGCTCCGTGCCCTGACCACCTACCTGATCGAACGCGGCCTGGTTGCCCCGGAACAGCTCGACAGCTGGACCGACCAGGTGCAGGTGGAATTGATCTGGAAGCCCGACACCCAGGGCATGCACATGGGCGACATGAACTACGGCGCGACCATTGCCATCGAGCGGTTCGCGGACAACCCGGCGCGTCTGTTCGCCCTGGTGGGCAGCTGGCTGGAAACCCACGACCAAGACCGCGACGGCCTGCCTGCCGTGGTGTTCGATGTGGTTATGCTCGACAACGACCTGGCTGACGTCGACATCAAGCTGTCGTTCATCGAGGCGCAGTACCTGGCCGAGGATCTGGAAGGCGAGATCGAGGCCTACGGCAAGACCTGGTCGTTCGTGCCGTTCGATCTGTGGATCGCGGAATCCGGTGAGGTGACCAGCCATGGCGCGTAGCACGTTCGAGCTGGACATTCGCGGCATGCTCGAAGCCCAGGATCTGCTGGCCCTGATGGAGCTGCCCGTGCCCAAGCGCAAGCGGTTGCTCAACAACGTCAGCAAGCGCGTGCGCAGCCTGAGCCGTCAGCGGATCCGTAACCAGGAGAATCTGGACGGCACGCAGTTTGAGGCGCGCAAGGACACCAGCAAGGGCAAGAAGAAGATGGAGGCGGGCCTTGGCAAGTTGCTGGAGGTCACCCGCCTGAGCCCCAACGAGGCCGAGCTGGGGTGGCGCAACCAGCTGACCCGCTGGATCGCCTCGCAGCAACACAACGGCGTATCCGAACGCCGCACTGCCGCACAAATGCGCCAGTGGAACCGGGTGCCGCCTGGCACCGCGGCTACCGAGAAACAGGCCAAACGCCTGCGTCAGCTGGGCTTCAAGGTCCGTCAGCCGGGCAAGAAAGCCGCGTCCCGTCCGGCCGTTGCCTGGATCCAGCAACACCTGAACTACGCCCGGGCGGGATTGTTGATCCGCGTCCTGGACACCGAACGAACCGCGACAACCGGCGCGCAGAGCTGGGACATCACCCTGCCGAAACGCCAGTTCCTCGGCGCAAGCAACAGCGAAACCAGCCAGCTGGTGAACCTGGTGCTGCAGCAAATCATCAATTCACCCCGCTAACGAGGCATCACATGGCACTCGGCAAAGTCAGCGTCAACAATCTCAACCTCGGCCAGGGTGCCGTGACCGAGATCGAGCGCTATTTCCTGTTCATCGGCCCGGCGTCCAAGAACGTCGGGAAGCTCATCCCCCTGGACACCCAAAGCGATCTGGACGTCCAGCTGGGCATTCCGGACAGCGACCTCAAAACCCAGATTACCGCTGCGCGCCTCAACGGCGGCGATCGCTGGGCGTGTGTCGCGGCCCCGATCGGCAACGACATCACTTGGCAGCAGGCGTTGGAAAGCGCGACCCGCAGCTATTCGTTTGAAGCGGTCGTGATCGTCGCGCCTGCCACGACACAGGCTGAGCTGGCCGCCATGCATACGGCTGCCGTCAATCTGGGCAACACCCTTGGCCGCCGCATTTTCGTGATGGCGGCGACAGCAGGCATCGCTCCCCAGCTCAGCTGGGATGCGTATGTGGTCGAGCAGAAAGCGCTCGTCGACGGCCTAGCCGCGCCTCGCGTTCTGGCGGTCCCTCAACTCCACGGTAACAACCTCGGCGTGCTGGCCGGCCGCCTGGCGAACGCCGCCGTGAGCGTGGCCGACACGCCCATGCGGGTCGCGACCGGTGCAGTCGTGGGGCTAGGCGCAGAACCCGTCGATCTGGACGGTATCCCGCTGCCGTCAGCCGTGCTCTCCCAGCTGGACGCCGCACGCCTTTCGGTACCGCAGAGCTATCCGGACTACCCGGGCACGTTCTGGGGCGACGGCAACATGCTTGACGCTCCGGGCAGCGACTTCCAGGTGATCGAGAACCTGCGTGTGGTCGACAAGGCCGCGCGCCAGGTGCGGATCCTGTTGATTCAGTACGTCGGCAATCGCAGCCTCAACAGTTCAGCCAACAGCATGGCCACCACGGTCTCGAAGCTGATGACTCCGCTGCGTGCAATGGCCAAGTCCACCACCTTTGCTGGCCGTGTGTTCCCGGGCGAGATCGAGCAGCCCAAGGACGGTGACATCGTCCTGAACTGGAAGACCAAGACGGCCGTCGAGGCTTACCTGAAGTTGCGCCCCCTCAATTGCCCGAAAGACCTGACCGCGAACATCGCGCTGGATCTCTCGACCACCGAAACGGAGTAAGTCATGGCTGCAAAGATTGGCGGCAAGAATTTTGACGTGAACTTGGGCGATTCACTCGTTCACGTCGAGGCGGCGACCCTGGACATCACCGATAACAGCACGGTCGCCCAGACAAAAGGCGTGCCCAACGGGCACGTCGACGGCGACGTAGCGGCGGCCGGCGAGATCGAGGTGGATACCACCAACTTCAACCTGATCGTCGAGCAGGCCAAATCGGCGGGCAGCTTCCGCGAGCTGGAGCCGTTCGACATCGTGTTCTTCGCCAAGGCCGGTGAGGAGGAACTGCGCATCGAGGCATTCGGCTGCAAGTTGCGCGTCTCCAGCCTGCTGAGCATCGATCCAAAGGGCGGCGCGAAGAACACCCACAAGATCCCGTTCGACGTGACGTCGCCAGACTTCGTGAAGATCAACGGCGTGCCATACCTGAGCGCTGCAGAGATCGAGGGTCTGACCTGATGGTTTGCCCGTTCGATCGCGCCCAGGCCCTAGAGCAGCGGCAACGCGACCAGGCCATTGCGGCCCAACTCGCCCGCAAGCGCCCGAGCGGGCCAAGTCTGACCCATTGCCAGGACTGCGACGCAGAGATCCCGGCAGCGCGCCAGGCGCTGGGCGGTATGACCCGTTGCGTGCCGTGCCAGTCCACTTTCGAGAAAGAGGCTCGTCGATGAGCGCGAATCAGGTTGTTCAGGACACCGCGATTGCGGTGGCCAAGGTATCGCCCGCCATCGGTGTAGCCGCCACGGGTGCCACCGGTGCCGTCGACTGGTCGGCAGTGGCCTACATGCTGACCGCCCTCTACATGGTGCTGCAGATCGTGCTGCTGGCCCCCAAGTACCGGCAGATGCTGCGCGACTGGAAGGTAAAGCCATGAGCCTGCGCGCCAAGATCGCCGCCGGCGTCATTGTGCTCTGCAGCGGCACGCTGACCGCGTTCCTGGGCCACTGGGAAGGCGAGGGGCAGAACATCGTCTATGCCGACCAACTCGCCCAGGGATTGCCGACCGTGTGCAAGGGCATTACCCGCTACACCAGCCCGCAGCCGGTGATCGTCGGTGACTATTGGTCCGACGCGCGCTGCGCCGAAGTGGAATCCCTGGTGATCGCCAAGGGGCAACTGACCCTGGCCGATTGCCTGACCAACCAGGCGATCGGGCAGAACACTTTCGACGCCCTGAGCAGCCACGCACACAACGTCGGCACGCCGAGCACCTGCGCCAGTCGGGCCGTGGGCCTGATCAACGCCGGACGCATTGCCGAAGGCTGCAAGGCGTTGGCATGGGGCACGGATGGCCGGCCTGTGTGGGCATCGGTGACCCAGGCCAACGGCAAGAAGCGCTTCATTCAAGGGCTGCATAACCGCCGCCTCGCTGAAGTGAGGCTGTGCCTGTCATGACCATCGGCCCGCTGCAGCTGCTGTTTCGCGCCCTGTTCGTTGGCCTGGTGATCTGGCTCGCCGTCGACTGGGCGCTTGACCGGTACGACACCGTTGTCCAGCAACGCGACAGCGCCGTCAGCGAGCGCGATGCCCTGCGCGAGGCTGCACGCATCACCAGAGAAAAGCTCGCCGCCCGCGATTCAATCGACCTTCAACGCACCGAGGAACTGAACCGTGCGCTTACCAAGAACAGCGACCTGCAGCGCGCTGTCGCTGCTGGTCTTGACCGGTTGCGCGTCCACGCCACCTGTCCAGCCGTACACAGCGCCGCCGGCACCGCCGGCGTGGCTGATGCAGACGCCGCCGAACTCACAGCAGACGCTCGATCGGCTTATTTCACCCTCCGGGACGAACTCGCCCGCAGTCGGGAAATGATTCTCGGCCTGCAGGACTACATCCGCCAGGTCGTGCAAAGCACACCGGCACAACCCTGAACCACACACTATTGGAAAGCACCATGACCGAAGTAAACCGCGACATCACCCTGGAAATCGGCGAGCAGGAATTCACCTTCAGCCTGACGCCCCAGGACATCACCAAGTACTTCAACTCGACGACCCAGGCCAACAAGGTCGCCCCGGCGCACAACCTGCTGATGGGCACTGTAAAGCAGGACGAGAAAGCCGCGCTCAAGCCGCTGCTGGAAAACCCGGTCAGCACCATGACCATCGCCGGCGCGCTGCTTGAGGAGTACTCGCCTGACGTGGAAGTGATCGTAAAAAAGCCATCGCGCACGCCGAAGGCCTGACCGAAGACGGACTGGGCCAGTTGCTGGCCCTGACCCAACGCTGGCTACCCGGCGCGCCGCCCTCGATCGAGAACATGGGCACCGCCAAGTGGCTGGAAGACGAACACTGGAGACGCATGGAAATAGCCGTGGCCAACGGCATTTCTGTTGCCTTTAACGGATAACCCTGATGGCTGACCGTTCCGCCCGCCTGGCTTTCATCCTGAGCCTGACCGACAAGGTCAGCGCGCCCCTGGGCAAGGTGAAAACCAGCTTTACCGACCTTGCCGACCAGGGCCAGCAGAACATCGTCAAGATGGGCGCGGGCCTGGCCGGGATGGTGGGCGCAGGCGTGGCCATCACCGAATCCCTGGAACCGGCGTTGGAAGTCAATCGGGCACTGGGGGACGTACGTGCGCTGGGTGTTGCTGAAGATGCGCTAACCGCGCTCAACAGCAAGGCGCTGGAATTCTCCGTGACTTACGCGACCAGCGCCGCCGAGTTCGTGGCGTCGTCGCGCACCATTGAAGGCGCGATCAAGGGCTTGGTCGGCGACCAGCTGGCATCAATCACCGCCGCAAGCGGCCTGCTGGCCAAGGTGACCAAAGCCGACGCCGAAACTACCAGCGCCTATCTCGGCACCATGTACACCCTGTTCAAGACCGAAGCCGACAAGATGGGCAAGGTCGAATGGGTCGAGCAGCTGACGGGGCAGACCGCCCTGGCGGTGAAGCTGTTCCGCACCGACGGCGCGCAGCTCAAGGACGCCTTCAAGGAAGTCGGAGCGATCGCCACCACGGCCGGCATCAGCGTGGCCGAGCAGATGGCGGTGATCGGTACGCTGTCGAGCACCATGGAGGGCGGCGACGCCGGCGGGCGTTACAAGGCGTTTTTCGAGAACATCGGAGCTGCTGCAGAGAAAACCGGCCTGTCATTCACCGACGCCGCCGGCAACACGCTGCCGATGATCCAGATCCTGGACAAGCTGCAGGGCAAGTATGGCGACCTGACCACGGCGGCTGCCGGCACCAAGCTGACCGAGGCCTTCGGCGGGGAGGGTGCCCAGGTGATCGCGGCCCTGGCCAAGGACACCGACCGCCTGCGCAGCGGCATCAGCGAGCTGGGCAAGGTGCGCGGCCTGGAGAACGCCGAGAAGATGGCCAAGGCCATGGTCGACCCGTGGCAGCAGTTCACAGCCGCGGTGCAGGCGTTGCGCATCGCCTTCGGCCAGGCGCTGATTCCGATGCTTACGCCACTGATGGACCGGCTGGTCGGTATTGCGTCAACGCTGACCCGCTGGACGCAGCTATTCCCCAACATCACTCGCGTGCTGGGCATCACCGTACTGGCCGTGTTCGGCCTGGTCGCGGCGATGTCCGCCATGACCCTGGTGGTCGGCGTCAGCAAGATGGTCTGGCTGGCCCTGGTGACGGTTTGGAAGATCCTGACCTGGACCGGTTTCCGCTCGATCGCCATGTTCCTTTACCACACCGTCATGGTGACTGCGTTCGTGGTCGGCCTGGTCGCGATGTACTCCTGGATGGCTCTGGTGCGCACCGGTATGTTGCTGTGGCAGGGCGCGATCTGGCTGGTCAACGCCGCGATGCTCGCCAACCCCGTGCTGCTGATCGTCGCCGGCATCCTCGCCCTGGGCGTGGCTGTCGTGGCAGCGGTCGTGTACTGGGATCAATGGACGGCGGCGCTGATGAACACCGCCGCGTTCCAGTGGATCAGCGACAAGTTGGCCAGCCTTTCGAACTGGTTCGGCGCGATGGGCGGCTGGTCCGGCATTGCCAAGGCCGCGTGGGACAGCATCCTGGCGACCGTGAAGGGCGCAATCAACGGCCTGATCGAGATGGCCAACAAGATTCCCGGCGTCAACATCGAGACGACCTTTGGCGAATTGCCGGAACCACCCAAGGTGCCAGACGTGCCAGGCGCGGTGGTGACGCCCGGTCCGGAGTTGCCCGGCGTTACCAGTCCCCCAGTCGGCACCATTCCCGGGCCGACAGCTGCAGCTCAACCGATCGTGGCTCCGCGCGTCGAGGTGCTGCCTGGGCCGCCGGTGAGCCTCCCGCAACCCAACCTTCTGCCCTTCCAGCCGCTGCAGCTTCCAGTCCCGCAGATCCAGGAAGTCGGCCCGGTCAAGATGCCAGCGGCGTCTGTTGATCTGTTGCCCATGCCGGCCAAGACCGCACTGCCAGAGCGCGTCGAGAAGACCGTTCAGCTCCCAGCCCAGGCAGAGCAGGGCATTGAAGCCCGTAAGGCGGTCTCGGCGAATACCTCGATCAGCCCCACCAAACCCCAGGCCGTCCCGAAAGGAGGACTGATGCAAACGTTCCAGAACCAAATGAGCGCCGCAAGCCCGAACGGCCGGCCTCCAGTGCACGTCGAGAAGATCGATATTCACAATGCCAAGCCCATGACCCCGCTGGAAATGGAAAACATGCTGGCCATGTCGGTGGGTGGCTGATGAGCGAGTATGTGGATCTGCTGATCATGGACAACGACCTGGTGCTCGATCCTGCCCGTCAGCCGATGCTGGTCGACGACCGCGCTTCGATCGCTCAGGACATTGCGCACCTGATCCGCGAAAGCGGCCTGCTGATCACGCTGGTGGCCGAGCGCGATCGCCTGCGTCAGCGAGACTGCATTCAGCAGATGGAATTGCTGGTCGAGGATGACGAACGCCTGGTGCCCGGTACCGCGCAGATCGAGCAGATCCGCCCTGGTGTTTACCTGGTGATGGCCACGACCGTGAAGTTCGGTCCTCTGGAGATCACCCTATGACTGTGGATTTCAAAAAGGCGCTGAGTGATTCGGGCGTACCGACCACCGAGGCGCAGCTGAAGCAGGCGTGGGAAAAGCTGGCTGTTGAGCAGGGCAGCACGCTGAGCAACACCAGCGCATACAGTCCGTTCTGGCGAATCATCACCGCACTGGTCACCAAGCCTGTGCTTTGGCTGCTGGAGTTCGTCAGCGGCACCGTGCTGCCAAACTTCTTTGTGAAAACCGCGACCGGCCAGTGGCTGGATATGCTGGCCTGGGCGGTCAACGTCGAGCGCAAGTCAGCGACGGTGGCCGCTGGTGAACTGCTGTTCACGCGAGCCAACACCGGCGGCGAACTGGAAGTGCCGATCGGCACGGTGATCCAGTCACCAACCCTCAACGGTCATATTTATCAGCTGGCCACGACCGAGCCGCGCAGTTTCGAGGAAGGCCAGAGCCAACTGGTCGTACCGGTCAAGGCCGTGGGTGCGGGCAGTGGCTATAACCTCGCGCCTGGTTACTACGCCGTGCTGCCCCAGGCGGTGCCTGGCATCGTCCAGGTGGTCAATACCACCGATTGGCTGCAGACACCCGGTGCGGATGCCGAGCATGACGATCAGCTGCGCCTGCGCGTGCGCAACCAGTTCTCGGCGGTCAACCAGTGGCACACCGATGCGGTGTACCGGGCGATCATCACCGGCTTCCCTGGCGTGGCAGCGGACGGCGTGTATTTCGAGCACGGCGCGCCGCGTGGTCCGGGCAGCGCCAATGCCTTTGTGCTGTTCGACGCCGGCGTGCCGGCCGACACCTTTCTTGAACAGATCAATACGCATATCCGCGACGGCGGCAACCATGGCCACGGCGACGATCTGCTGGCCATGGCCATGCCTGAAACCTTCCACGCAATCAGCGTTAACGTCTGGCCGGTGGCCAACCTTACCGCGCTGCAGTTGCAGACGCTGCAGACCGAAGTCGGGCTGTTCATTCGGGCTGCGTTTCGCGAAAGCACACAGAGTGACTATGCCCCTACGCGGACGTTTCCTCAGTCGCGCTTTAGCTTCAGTCGGCTAACAGAAGAGCTGCACGTCCAGTTTCCAAACATCAGTTCGTTGCGGTTCGCCAATGCCGACATCGTGTCCGCGTTGACCATCCCTCGGATCCAGAGTCTGGCGGTGGTGTTGCAATGATCAAGCTCAAATTGCCGTTCTGGCTGGAAGGCCCGGAGCTGACCACGCTGGTGGCCACCGCGCAGATCTGGTGGGAGCGGGCGACCGAGTGGCTGCGCTGGCCGTACCTGCAGTTCGATCCCGACACCTGCCACTTGTCCATTCTCGAACTGTGGGCATGGCAGCGGGACGTCACGCGCTTTGCCAACGAGCCGGAGAGCCTGTTCCGGCTGCGGGTCAAGTACGCCTTCATCAACTCTGTGGACGCCGGCAGCACTGCAGGGCTGAAACGGATCCTGGAGCGCCTGGGCGTCGGCTATGCCGAGATCCAGGAGCGTATGCCCGATCGGGACTGGGACGTGGTCCTGCTCACGCTGAGCGACTCGCAATTGTCCGAAAACCCCGACCTGCTGCGGGTGCTGATCCGTCAGTACGGCCGTACCTGCAGACGGTATGACTTTGTGACTATCACCCCCGTGCGGCTGGTGGTCGCCCTGGTTGACTTCAATGACGATCAGCAAACGCTGGTCGCCAGCCTTTAGGAGCCCTCATGGCTGCAAGCATTACCCTCGCCGGCGAAAAGCTGATTGCTCAGAAGCAAGCGGCGAACCTTCCCCTGACCGTCGCCCGGTTCATTCTGGCCAACGTGCCAGGCCTCAACGTGACCGGCCCGGTCGATCGCGCCGGCGTGAAGCCCGCGGCGGCGCAGATCATGTACACCGCAAACGTCACCCAGCAGGGTTACGTCAACCCGAACCAGGTCGTTTACAGCCTGCTGATGGGCACCGATATCGGTGACTTCGACTGGAACTGGATCGGACTGGAGACCAGTGACAACGTGCTGCTGTCGGTGGCTTACGTGCCGCTCCAGCAAAAGCGCAAGAACGTGCTGCCCGATCAGATCGGGAACAACGTGACCCGCAATTTTCTGGTGGTGTTCGACGGCGCGCAGCAGCTGACCAACATCAAGATCGATGCCAGCACCTGGCAGTTCGACTACACCGCGCGAATGAAGGGTATCGACGAGCGCGAGCGCCTGAGCAACCGTGACATGTTCGGTCGCGCCTGCTTTTTCGGTAGCGCGCTGCAACTGCAGAAGATCGGTGACGCCTATCAGGTCGCCCCCGGCACCGCGTACGTTGAAGGCGTGCGCTTGCAGCTAGGCGAAGCGCTGCCGGTGACCGTGCCGACTATTCCAAACAAGGCCTGGCTGGATGTCGTGCTGCAGCGCGAGTTGAACGACGTGGTCGCATCTTTCAAGGTCGTGTTCGGCCAGGAAGGGAAGGCCGACTACATCGATGGCGCATCGGCCCGTCACTACCTGGTGCCGCTGGCCGACATCAACGGCACCACCAACCTGGTCGACCTGCGTCCGATCGAGGCGATCGACCGCGAGCTGATCAAACACTTGGCGGCGCGTGTCGGGGACTATCCGGATCTGCGTGCGCGGGCCACGACCAAAGAAGACGTCGACCTCGGGAATATTCCCAATGCGATCAGCGATGACGTGAGCAGCAACAGCAGCGCCGTACTGGCCACTACCAGGATGGTCAGTGCGGTCCGTGCTGCGCTGGACAAAGTGATCGCGGCAATCATCGACGGCACCACCGTCGTTGGCAGAGCCGCTCGCTTGTCCACGGCGCGGGCATTTCGTTTCAAGGGCGCGGCGACAGGTAGCGCCAATTTTGACGGCGGGAACGATGTCGACATCGAGCTGACTTTGGCAGACAGCGGTGTGGTAGCTGGCTCGTTCACGAAAGTGGCCGTCAACGGTAAAGGTCTTGTCACTGGCGGCAGCAATCCTACAACGGCGGCCGGCTACGGTATCAGAGACGTGTACACGGCCACGCAGGTGGACAATATGGTAGGCGGGCGTGTCATAGCCGACGCGATTACCCATGCCGGTTTTGCCTCCGACAGCGTTGATTACCCGTATTTTCGTCGTTTGTCGGACCAAGGCGTTTACTACCTGCAGCCGCGAATTGGCTACACGACCCTGCAGCAGGGCGGAGGCATTGGCCAGAAAGCCAACAAGATCTATATCGGCTGGTCGGATGTCGGACTCAAAGCGACGGTGGACGGCGTAGATCTCGGCCGGATCTGGACCGAGTACAGCTTCAATCCGGACAGCAAGGCCAACAAGGCCAATTCGATCGCCGGTTACGGGATTCTCGACGCCTATACGACCAGCCAGATCAACACGCTGCTGAACCAACGAGTTGCGGCGGACGCGATTCAAACTGCTGGTTTTGCTGCCGACAACCCGGACCTTCCTTACTTCCGTCGAACCTCAACCGGCCTCGTCCACTATCTGCAGCCCCGCCTGGGCTTCACGCCTCCCCAGCAGGGCGGGGGTGCCAACCAGGCCGCTAACACGTTGCGGCTCGGTTGGTCGACCAAGGGTTCAGGCCTGCGCCTGCAGGTCGACACGCTGGACCAAGGACTGCTGTGGGGAGAGGCGAATTTCTATCGCCCAGAGGGGAGCAACTTCATTTCTGCTCAAGGTGGATCTTCATCCATCCAACTGCCTCCGGGCGGCACCTGGTGCTATTCATTCATGCATTTCGGCGCTGCCGGCAACGGCATTACCGGACGCAGCGGTCAGGCTCCTGGCGGGACAGTCATTCAGTTCACTGGTGGCGACACAACTTATGGATTTGCGTGGAGATTCGCAGCATGACTGAGCAAGCATTGGCACTGATTGAAGATACCCCGCAGCCTGTGGCTTGGGTGTTCTCAGATGTCGCCGTCAAAACTGACGGTACGTTCGTGGTGACGCTGGAAGGTAACCGGTGTCATGTGACACAGGACTACAACCCATCGTTGTACCAGGCGGTTCTCGACCACCTGGACGCCGGGGGAGAGTCATCGGAGTACGCCGAAGACATTCTCGTTGAAGCCGACCCGCTGCTTCTGGGCAGGCTGTGGGTTGAGGCCAGCCTCAAAGATTCCGAACCACTCGTTTCCGAGTACCGTGATGCGCGGGATCTGGGCACCGCGCTGCCCATCACGGCCACGCAGTTCAGCGAATTGTTGACCTGGCGTCAGGTGGTTCGCGAGTGGCCGCAGGTTGCAGGCTACCCCGACGCGGCTACCCGGCCTGCCGTTCCGGCCTGGATTCAGAAGGTGCTCAGCAATGGCAATTGACTGGGCACCGGTCAGGCTGCGCTGGCCGGAGCAAGCCACGCAGTGGATGAGCCAGATGGGATCTGCTCGCGACCTCATACAGACCGAGATGGCCAGCACAGGTGAGCGCGTATCAAAACTGGCCGACATCGCCACGACCAGCCCTGGCCAGATCGCCGGAGTTGCAGGCGCGGCCATCAGCGCAGGGCGCAGCGCGCTTACCCAGCAATTCGAGAACGTGCCTTCCTGCATTGTGGTGACGCCGTTCCAGCACGGTATCGGCCAGGGAAGCGGTGGCCATCAGCGCTTCCTGTCCGCGCCCAACCTGCTGCAGCTGCTCGCCGACAAATTGACCGATACCACCGACGCGGTACGGCCGCAGGGCCAGCAGAGCGCGTTGGTGGTCATGTTCCTGGCAACACGGTTGGACCAGCTTGCAACAACGCTGGGCCGGTTCAACGCGGTGCTGCCGATGCCTGACCTTGTCAAAGCCGAACGGCGTGCAGAACACCTGGCCCGCCTGGAAGTTGAAAAGTGGGTGATGCCCAGCGCGGGACAAATGCCGCTATGGGGCCAGTTGCCCCTGCAGCGTTGCCCGATCACCAAGCTGGCCAGCCAGTCCATGGCAGGTCAACTGGCTGTGCTGGAGGGCTACGCCGCAGACAGCTCGCCGATGGCTGACCTTGCAGATCTGCAGGCGCGCAAAAAGGCTCAGGCTCAGGAGCGTGACCAGCAATTGGCCGACCTGAAAGCCCAATTCACCAACAGCGCAGACGACGTATCGATTCAGTCGCGTGCGCTTGGGCCAGGTGACGCTGGCCAGCTGCGGCGCGAATTGCTCAGTGGCGAGTCACCGGGTCATGAGTGGCCGCTGTGTGCCGGCGCGCTTCTGGTCGGATCCGCCGAGGGCCTGAGTTTCGTTCGCGAGTTGGTGGGCCTATGACGTTATTGCTAAACGGTGAACAGATCATCGGCAACCGCATGAAGCTGACGGCCAACTTGCGGATCGAGGCGGACGAGCTGGGCGGCCAAACCTCCGGTACCGAAAAATCGCACAAGGGTTTCAAGCCCAAAACACTGACCGTCGCGCTCACGGTCCCTTACAAGGGGCTGGAGAATCTGCGCACCATCATGCGCCTGGCTGAGGCCACCGAAGCGGGCGGACAACTGCGCACCTATCGCATCGTCAATGATACGGCCAAGGCGTTCGGCATTCGCCAAGTGACGTTCTCTGACGGTGTGAGCGCCCGCGAGGACGATTCACTGGCGCAATGGATCATTCAGTTCACCCTGAGCGAAAAGTTATCGAATCCGGAAAAGGTGGAGAACCGCCGGGCCAGCAACAGCGTGACCTCGCAATCCGCCCCGGGAGACGGGGTATCGGGCAGCGGGGGATCAGATACGTCAGGTTCGCCTGCAGAACTCACCGGCTTTGAAGCCGTGCTGAAGAAGGTGGACACCTACCTGGGCGGCACGGCATGAGCATGAAGTTGCACAAGGTGCTGACGATCGGCGGGGAAGTGCTCCAGCTGGTGAACGACGACGTCCGCCTCGATCTTAGAAGCCCAGGCCGAGCGACGTTCACAATCCGCGCCGGCGCAACCGTGAAAGGGTTGGTGACGCTCGATATCGGCTACAACGAAGCGGCGCTGCAGCGGCACTTCATTGGCTACGTGGAGCGGTGCACAGCCACCAACGGGATCGAGCAGGTAGTGCTGTGTCGAGAATTAGCTGCGGTGCTCGCCAATCCGTTGCCGCTGAACCTGCGTCATGCAGATCTGCGCTCAGTGCTGGCCGAGATCAGCACCAAGACGGGGCTGCGCTTCCGGGTGCCTGATCAGGCTTACACCCGCATCAAAACGCCGTTTTTCTACAACCTCGCGGCCGGCTATCAAGCCCTGGACAGCGTTGCGCGCGTGTTCGGAATAAAGGACTGCATCTGGCAGCAGCAGGGCGACGGCGAAATCTACGTCGGCACATGGGCGGACAGCTTCTACGGTGCCCGATCGCCGCTGCAGCTTCCGGTCAACCTGTTTGACGGGTACCAGGGAAACCAGAGCGCGATGATCGCCGCCTTACCGGGCTTGCGACCAGGCGTATCAATCAACCAGGGCGAGCGCATCACCAATGTGACGCTGGCTGGCACACAGATGGCTATCAAATGGACGACGCAATCAAGCGCAGCGTAGAGCGCCAGTTTCCCGAACTCACCGGCGGATATCACCTGCCACGCTTCGCCCGCGTGGTTGCGGTCGCCGACGCGCCGGCCAGCGCCGGTCTCTGTGACGACTTCCGCCCTCGCTACGCCGTCGACGTCGAAGTGCTGACTTCTGACGGCGAGGCTGATCCGGATCTGCCTGTGCTGACCGGCGTGCCGCTGCCGCTGGCAAACGGTGGCCAGGAGATGGGCATGTACGGATTCCCGGAAGAGGGCACGCAGGTCGTGGTCTGTTTTGCCTATGGTTTGCCGCACAAGCCCTACATCCAGACGATCCTGCCCCACGGGCTGACTTTGCCGAGGGTGCCCAAGGGCGACCAGATCTGGCAGCACAGCGAAGCGGTGCAACAGCGCGTCGACGCGGACGGCAACTGGACGCGCCAGACCGATGGCAAGATCCGTGACCAGGCGATCGAGCGGGAGGTGGAAGCGATGGCCAATACCGAGAGCTTCCAGAGCCACACCAGGACCGTGGACGACCATTCGACCGAATCGGTAGGAGGCGTGAAAAAGATCGAGGCGCTGGGCGCGCTCAAGCTGCTGTCAGGTGGATCCGCGAGCCTGGCAGCGGTCGACGACCTCCACCAGGCGACTGGCCGAGATCTGAACCTGGTGGTCGGGCAGAAGCACAACGCAACGGTCGGCGGCGATATGCAAGAGCGCATAGAAGGGCTGCGTCAGAGCCTTGTCCAGGAGAGCCAGCGCTTCCAGGCACCCAAAAGCTGGGTAGGGTCCGAAAGCGTCAACATCTTCCAGATCTTGTGCGACACGCTGGATTTACTGCAGCAAATGAATGGCCAGATCGCTGGGCACGTGCACGGGTCATCCCCTGTACCAAGCAACGCTGCGGCTTTCACCTCAGGGGGGGCAACTGCAGCGCAGCTGCTTGCCAAACTCAAGTCTGTAACCCTATAGGAACGGCAGGGCCAGAGCGTTCCGGCTCACACAGTGACCGCTCCAACGCTGCCTCAGTCTGGATACTGATCTTTCTTCAGCAGTGCAAGGCGCTCCCCGACCTCTTTCTCGAAGCCGAGATAGAGGTCCTCGATTACAGCCTCGCTATAACCTCCTGAAGTTTCAAGACCAAGCACGAAACCATCAGCTCGCTGCTCTGCCATGCGCAAGGCCTGGATTGTTTCAGCAGCCTCTACCGAACCAAGAAGACGCAGCACGAGCTGTTTTACTCGTGGGGGCAAAACCTGGTC
This sequence comes from Pseudomonas sp. v388, assembly GCF_003935425.1. GTDB lineage: Bacteria > Pseudomonadota > Gammaproteobacteria > Pseudomonadales > Pseudomonadaceae > Aquipseudomonas. Next base: position 203,126 of record NZ_RHQN01000003.1, on the reverse strand, counting down.
TCTCAAACAGGGACGTCTCATGATGCTCTTTCCACACCCAATGCCTGCGTACCGTCACCCGCTGTAGTTTTGCTGGTGCTTGGGGGCACCAGCATGGGATAGAGAGCGACCAGCTATTGCGTGCAACGGTACCGCAATAACAATCGGAACGTTGCTTTTAGGGCCTAGGAGGGAGCGTTCCAGCCGCTTCACCGGGCACTGGCTGATGGGCTCTATACATCCAAAGGCCGCCGTCCTTCGGAACGAGTTCAGGACCCTTGGCGCAGTCGGATTCACCGTAGTAGTGAAATACTAGACTCTTGCGCGTGCGGGAAGGGTCGTTGATCGGACTCCCGCCATGAAGCAGGTAGCAGCTCCAAATGAACACGTCGCCTTTTTTTGCAGCGAATATCTTAGGCTCCAGATTGAGGCGGGCTACTTCTTCTTCCATGTATTCATGCCACTGGTTCATTTCACTCGGAATGAAATGAGTGGAACCATCTGAGAAGACGTGCTGCTTGATCTTATGGCTGCCTGGATAATACCGAAGAGGGCCGGCATCTAAGTGGCAGTCTTCTAATGCGACCCATATCGCGATCAAGTTATGAGGCGTCTGCGGTGTCATGTAAATAGCGTCAACATGATCGGGTTGACTGCTGCCTTGATCAAAACTCAGCGAGTTGCAAAGAACGGTTGTTTCGCCCAAAAGATCATTCAGGATCGGGGTGATTCTTTTGTTGATCGCGAGATTCCTGATCTCTGGAAGCTCCAGATATAAGTCGTTCAACTTGAATCTGTGTGTTGCGCGGTCAGAGCTATCCACGTCCATCAGCCGCTTGCGCATGCCTGTTACGAGGTCGTCAACCACGATCCGTTGGTGCGATTCGGACCACGCTTGCTGCTGAGCGGCGCAGGCTGCATCTATCTCTTTTTCCGAATAAAAGCCTGGGAGTGCATAGAAACCGTCGCGGTCCCACTGTTCTTTGCTTACCTTAACGCGTTCGTTTCTTTCAAAAAAACTCATAAAGCCCATCTTGACCTCCATACCTGTATGGGAAAAGTCTGAGTGATGGCGAATCATCATGCAAGGGGCAGTGCGGGAGAAAAGGACTGGCGTAAAATCGATGATATTCGTCTGGATAGACGACCAGCCCGTTGCATATCCGGCGCAATGGGCAGCGCACCGAAAAATTGCCCAAGGCCATGTGAAAATCACTTCTTGCAAAAAAAATCTTCCTGAAAAATCACTTATCCCCCTCCCGCCGACGGGCTTCGTGTCCCAAAAAAGTGCAAACACTCGGTGTGGTGTAAATGATGCTTCCGGCCAGGCAGGCTGCGGCGTCGCTCTGGGCTGCGGCGTTTGCATAACGTGCAAAGCTTTGCGAAGAAATGTCATGAGCTTGCACTGGATACTGCGAGCCGGCGCAAAACCATCGGTTCCGTGAGCGCCCGGCCCGTTTGGACAAAAAAAGGAAAACGGTCGAATAGGCAGGTTTTCATGTCCAGCATCGCTGAGTTTCAACAAGGAAAAGTAAAAAACGTCTACTGCTCGCCGCTACGCGTAGAGCCGCCTAGTACGTGGGTTACAGCCACCATGGAAAGGTATGAAACTTTGCATAAATACGCATCGCAATGTAACGCTTTCAGGTATCATCAAATACTGTTCATGCATACAGTATAAGGATCGTTTTGATGTCCTCACCCATCATTCCCTGGATGGGCGGCAAGCGCCGTCTCGCCGACCGTTTGATTCCATTGTTCCCCCCACATGAATGCTATGTGGAAGTGTTTGCAGGTGGGGCTGCTCTGTACTTTATGCGGCCCCAAGGCGCGCCTGTGGAGGTTCTTAACGACATAAATGGCGACCTGGTAACGCTATACCGGGTGGTGCAAAACCATCTTGAGGAGTTTGTCCGCCAGTTCAAATGGGCGCTCAGTTCCAGGCAGGTTTTCGAATGGCAGAAGATGACTCGACCTGAGACGTTGACAGACATTCAGAGAGCTGCGCGTTTCTTCTACCTGCAGCACCACGCCTTCGCCGGCAAAGTGACTGGTCAAACCTTCGGCACAGCTACGACGGGGCCGGCCATCAACCTGCTGCGCATAGAAGAGAATCTGTCTGCGGCTTGGCAGCGCTTATCGGGAACTTACGTGGAGAACCTACCTTGGCTTGATTGCGCCGAAAGGTACGACCGCGCCCATACGTTCCACTACATGGATCCGCCATACTGGCAGACGGCTGGATATGGAGTGGACTTTGCCTTTGAGAATTACGAGCGTATGGCTGACTTCATGGGGCGGTGCAAAGGGAAGGTGATGGTAAGCATTAATGACCACCCGGACATCCAGGAAGTGTTCAAGGACTACCATTTCGAGCGGGTTAGCTTGCGTTACAGCACCAACAACCAAAGAGTGGGAAAAGCAGAGGTAACGGACGAGCTGGTGATTACCAACTGGGAACCCTCAGCCCTCGGAGGTTTGTTTTAAGCGTTGTTGAAAGCCTTTTTAGCGCCACACAGCGATTTGCTTAAAGTAGGCTATCATGCGGCAACGTTAAGGGAGCTGGCAATGGGCTGTTATTCAAGGAATTTCACGCTTTCTATATTAAGAGATAAGCCTTATTTCAATAGGCTCTCAAAGTTTTTGATTGAGCAAGTCGTTGGACTGTCCTGCAACAGTCTTGCTTACTTCACGCGGGCTTTGGACGCACTAGAGGAGGGAAAACCAACGACGCGATTCCCTGGCGACTTTGGCCAGGCCGGGCTTTTGGCTGGCTATGGGCATGTTCATTTCAAACGGGAAGACTGGGCAGCGTGCAACTTAGCACTCGAAAACAGGCTGCCCGTCACTCTGAGTATCGATGACGCGCTGGAGCAGATAGTCCAGTCGCTGCTGCAGAAGGGGAAAGGGTATGAAGGCGTGAAAGCCACTGCTGAGCGGTTCGCTGATCGCGCATCATCAAGGGCGACAGGGGACTGGGTAATCTACCGGAATGGGGACAGCGGATTTGAGTATCTCGCCATTCATGAGCATACAGAGCGCGGCTCAGCGGAGGAGCAAAGCTTGAGACGACTGTTGGATGCGCTGCAGATGTAACCCTGGTCCACTCAGTTCAAAACCCGAAAGATGGAGCCCGGTGTCTCAGCAGGACGTCGGGTTTTTTTCCGCACAGATGCCAAGTTTATTCTGAGTATCGTTCGGGCATCCGAGTGAGACAAATCCGACCTTTGGGGCGGACGGCGTGGTGACGGTGGACATGGCAAACCTCGGCGTAAGGGCTGCCCGGCGAAAATCGCACAGGCGCCGACTGGGCGCTTGTGGCGCCTCTGATCAAAAAGTGCGCAATTCTAGCGGCGAGCGCGGTCGATGACCAGTGTTTAACGGAGATTTGCGACGGTTCGTGATAACCAGAGCAATGCTGTAGCGCAATGCTCAGGCAGGACGGTTTTGATTCAAGGCAGCCATGACATGTACCGGATCATTATGAAGAGCCCGCAGTAAGGCACGAGCGGGGCCTTCGGGCTCGCGGCGGCCCTGTTCCCAGTTGCGCAAAGTGCCGACAGCCACGTCGATGCTTTTGGCGAACGTCGCTTGCGATTGTCCTGTTGCCTGGCGGATCTTTTTTACTTGAAGCGCATTAACGTGAAATTCGCGTGACGGCTCGCGCTCTCCGCAAGCGATCTCATCCATTTGTTTCATGCTGTCTACAAGCCGATCAAAGAGATTGATTTCCATCACTTCCATCCTTTATTGATTGCACGTAGCTGCGCTTTTTGCTTATCAGTCAAAGAATCCATTATTCCTTTCCGGTAAATCAGCAGCATACGAATCTGATAGGCAGAGCAAAGGTGGTAATAGATTATCCGGACTCCGCTGCTCTTGCCTTTTCCATGAGCTGCCCAGCGGATTTTTCTGAGGCCGCCAGTGTCCTCGATGAGGGCACCAGATCGTGGGTCCTCTGCCAAGTGCCGCTGAAGCATTCCGTATTCTTCGTCACTCAGGTGGTCTTTGAGGTCCGCGGTAAAAATTGGAGTCTCAATGAAAATCATGCATTCCCTGCTATGCGTCATTGGCGTAGCCGAATTTTAAGCTGGTGCACTTCCCTTGTGCAACGGGCGGCCGATAACCTGAGGTAAACGAAGAATTACCACCCCTGCTGCGCTATGCTTCGCGCCGCTGCACTCCAGGTTGTCAATACAGAGTGCCAAACAGAATTGTTGCGTAGTGTGAAGTCGAAAACGCTTCGGCTATCGAGTCGGGTTTCAGGAGTAGCGGATGAGTCAAGCAGGCAGTCATGCTGAGTCGGGGGGCGCGGCCAAGCCATTGGGGTTGCTGATCGCGGCCGTGGGCGTGGTGTATGGAGATATCGGCACCAGTCCGCTGTATACGCTCAAGGAGGTCTTTCAGGGCGGCTATGGGGTTCAGGTCACGCATGACGCGATACTTGGCGTGTTGTCGCTGATTTTCTGGTCGTTGATCTGGGTCGTGTCCTTCAAGTACATGGTGTTCATCCTGCGCGCCGACAACCAGGGCGAGGGCGGCATCATGGCGCTGACTGCGCTGGCGCGGCGTGCGACTGCCAGGTTTCCGAAGTTGCAGATGATGATGGTGGTCTTCGGTCTGTTCGGTGCCGCGCTGTTTTACGGCGACAGCATGATTACCCCGGCAGTCTCGGTGCTCTCGGCGATGGAAGGGCTGGAACTGGCGTTCGACGGTCTCGAAAACTGGATTGTGCCGATGGCGCTGGTGGTGCTGGTCGGGTTGTTCCTTATCCAGAAGCACGGCACGGCACGGATCGGCGTGCTGTTCGGGCCGGTCATGGTCATCTGGTTCCTGGTGCTGGCGGCTCTGGGTATCTACGGCATCCTGCATACGCCGGAAGTGCTGCACGCGGTGAATCCTTCATGGGGCGTGCGCTTCTTTGTCCTTCATCCGGGAATCGGCGTCGCCATTCTCGGCGCGGTGGTGCTGGCGCTGACCGGTGCCGAAGCCTTGTATGCCGACATGGGGCATTTCGGCCGCAAGCCCATTTCCCGCGCGTGGTTCATTCTGGTGTTGCCGGCACTGCTGCTCAACTATTTCGGCCAGGGCGCCCTGGTGCTGGAGCATCCCGAAGCGGTGCGCAATCCGTTCTACTTGCTGGCGCCGAACTGGGCGCTGCTGCCATTGATCGGACTGTCGACCATGGCGACCATCATCGCCTCCCAGGCCGTGATTTCCGGCGCGTTCTCCATGACGTTGCAGGCGATCCAGTTGGGCTATATCCCTCGCATGTATATCCAGCACACCTCCAGTGACGCGCAAGGCCAGATCTACATCGGTGCCGTGAACTGGGCGCTGATGGCCGGCGTGATCCTGCTGGTGCTGGGCTTCGAGTCTTCCGGCGCGCTGGCTTCGGCCTACGGTGTAGCGGTAACCGGCACCATGCTGTGCACCACGATCCTGGTGTCGTCGGTCATGTTGCTGCTGTGGAAGTGGCCGCCGCTGTTGGCCGTCCCGTTATTGCTGGGCCTGTTGCTGGTGGACGGTCTGTTCTTTGCCGCCAACGTTCCGAAAGTGATACAGGGCGGGGCATTTCCGGTTCTGGCCGGTGCGGTGTTGTTTATCCTGATGACCACCTGGAAGCGCGGTAAACAAGTGCTGGTCGAGCGCATCGACGAAGGCGGGTTGCCGTTGCCGATCTTCATCGGCAGCATCCGCGTGCAACCGCCGCATCGCGTTCAGGGTACGGCGGTTTTTCTGACTGCACGCTCGGACGCCGTGCCTCACGCGTTGCTGCACAACATGCTGCATAACCAGGTGCTGCACGAACAGGTGGTGCTGTTGACCGTGGTGTATGAGGATCGACCGCGGGTGCCGGTGAGTGAGCGATTCGAGATCGAATCCCACGGCGAGGGCTTCTATCGGGTCATTCTGCATTTCGGCTTTATCGACGAGCCGGACGTTCCCGCGGCGCTCGGCCTCTGTCAGCTTGCGGATCTGGATTTCAGCCCGATGCGCACTACCTATTTCCTGAGCCGGGAAACCGTCATCCCTTCGAACATGGAAGGCATGGCGCGTTGGCGCCGCGTGTTGTTCGCCTTCATGCTCAAGAACGCCAACGGCAACCTGCGGTTCTTCAAGCTGCCTTCCAACCGGGTGATCGAGTTGGGAACGCAGGTCGAGATGTAGAACTCGCCGGCCAGATACGAAAAATCCCGGTCACCTCACAGTGCCGGGATTTTTCATGCCTGGTTGAACGGCTTACTCAGCCGCAGGTTTGACCTGACGCTTGTCGATGGCGTCGATCAGGCGCTTGGCCAGGGCAGGGTAGTCCTCGTCGAAGTGATGGCCGCCGGGCAGCTTCACCGCTTCGCCGACCGCAGTAGAGTCGGTGCAGCCACTGGTCTTCGCCTCTTCGACGCCGTATACACAGAACACCTTGGCAGGCGGCAGCTTAGCCATTTCCGGACCGGTGATTGCTTCTTCGCCTGCCTTGCCCAGCCAGCCGTCAACGCGAATCTCGAAACTTCCGGAGCGTGCGAAGGCCAGCAGAATGATGCCGTCGATACGGTTCTGGTCTTGCGCTGCGAGACGGTTGTAGACCGCAGGCATGACGTCGGCGCCGAATGAATAACCGGCCAGGATGAAGCGCTTGGCACCCCATTTCTGACGATAGTGATTCATAAGATCTGTCAGATCGATGGCGGTCTGTTCCGGAGTTTTGTGTTCCCAGTAGTAGCGCAGCACATCGATGCCCACCACCGGATAGCCCATCTTCGCCATGTCGCCGGCCACGACCTTGTCCAGGTCGCGCCAGCCGCCGTCGCCGGACATGAACAGCGTTACTGTATCCGACGGTTTGCTGGCCGGGACTTCCACGATCGGAACGCCCAGCCCGCCGCCGTCGTTCTCACCCAGCAGCATATGGCGCAGTTCGGTGTTCAACACTTGCGGCAGAGGGATATCGTAGTCGCTGATGCTGGTAGCGGCATTTGCCTGATCCCGCACGAATGCGGCACTCGGATCGTCCGGCGCGTCGTTCCACGCGGCCAGCCAGTGGCCATGCGGCGCGGTTTGCGGGAGCGGCACGTCGCAGATGCGCGGTGGCGTGTCGCCTTCCTCCACTACCGGCGGCGGATTGGAAACATGCTCAAGGGCAAAGCCGACGGAGATCGCCTGGGCCTTGTCGTCCTTCTGGCCTGCCAGCCAGCGCCAGGCCAGGGTTGCGCCCGGGCCGATGCCGGCGACCAGCGCGGGTGCGCCGTCCAGGCTTTGCAGTGCCGTCTGAAACGTCTTCTGCTGCTGGACGCAACCATCCTTGGGCAGCACCACCTGAACGATGCGCGCCGAGGCATCCTTGCTGATGGCCAGCAGTTGTTTGTCGCTGAGCATCTCTTCGGCGGTCACCGCCAGGGCAATACGCGTCTTGACGCGGGTGGCGGGGGTCACGCTGATCAGCGCGGCGCCGTCATCCAGGGTCGAACGCTCGAGGCTGGCTGGCGGTGCCGGTCGGCTCCACAGCCAGACACCCAGGGCCACGAGAAATACACAGGCCAGTGCGATCAGCACATAGCGCCAGGAACGTCGAATCATCAGCGTTTCACCAATCCAGTCAGGCCGCCCGCAATCAGGGCGGCAGTGTCAGCCAGTGCCACGAGCGGATCGAGTCCGGCCGGCACGGCCATATAGCGGGGTTCCCAGTCCGGCTGGAACTTGTCCTTGAAGCGGCGCAGGCCCTGGAAGTTGTAGAGCTGTTCGCCACGACGAAACACCATTGAGCCCAGACGCTGAGTCAGGGGTGCGCCGCGCCGTGGTTGCAGGCCGGACAACGGCACCATGCCCAGGCTGAAGCGGGCATAGCCTTGCTGTTTGTAATGTTGGATCAGGCCCACCATCATGAATTCCATGGTCAACTTCGGCGCGTCCGGGTGAGCGCGCATCAGGTCCAGGCTTGCAAGTTCATGGCTGGAGGTTTCCAGCAGGTTGGCGAATGCCACCGGCTTGCCTTCGAAGTGAACGATGGCGATGCGGAAATACTGCAGATAGGCCGGGCTGAACCGGCCCAGGGAAAAGCCTTTCTCACGCACGTTCTTGCCGGTCAGCCAGGCGTCGGAGATCACCTTGAGTTCGTCTATCGGCGCTTGCCCTGTCTCATAGATCTCCAGCGACAAGCCGTCGCGACCGCCGCGATTCCAGGTGTAGCGCAGGTCCTTCATCTCCTTGCCCTTGGCGTCGATGTCGAACCGGCGCAGATCGACCCGGGCTTCTTCGCCCAGCTTGATCGCCGTCAGGCCGATGTCCATGTAGAACGGCAGGTTCTCTGCTCGTACCTGATAGAACACAGGGCGCGCGTGGTGGACGTCGCACAGGTCGCGGAACTGCCAGATCAGCTCGGCACGTTGCTGCGTCGGTCCGATCGGATCGTAGAGTGCGACCAGGCTGCGTCCGCGATGGGAATACATCAGGAAGGCGTTGCCGTCGGGATGAAACAGAATCGCCTTGTCGCCGGTCAGGACCAGGCCGCCATCCGGTTGGCTGGACGCCCTGAGAATCTCTGCCGCCTTCTTCAGGTCTTCGCTGTCGGGCAACTTGATCACCGGGCGTGCGGTGCGCAGCAGCCAGGTCAGCGATACCACCACCAGCAGCACCGCGCTGCCCAGCGCTGAGCGCAGGCCGCGCGGCGCATCGGCATCCAGGGTGAACTGCCACCAGAGCTGATGGCTGTAGGGCACATCCTGATAGGCGAACAGCAGCAGCCATATAGAAGCACCGACCACGCAGGCGCTGGCAATCAGGTAGAGCGGCGAGAATGGCAGCTCCAGCAATCGGCTCGGGCGATAGAACGAGCGACGAAACGTAGCCAGCAAGGCTGCGGTCAGCAGCAGCAGACTGGCTTCTTCCCAGTCAAAGCCTTTGAGCATCGAACACGCCGCACCGACCAGCAGCAAAATGACCGTCAGCATCCAGGCTGCCGAAAGGCGCCTGCGCAGCCCTTGGGCCAGCAGCAGGCACAACACACCCACCAGGCTGGCGCCGAAGTGCGACGCGTCGATCAGGCGATGGGGAATCATGAAGCCGACGCTTTCCAGGCGAGTATCGATTTCAGGAGTGGCGCCAGAGAAGAGCAGCACCACCCCCGACAAAAAAACCAGTAAGGCCAGGATCGGGGCTGCAAGCCCGGACGCGACCCGGATTGCCTGCTTGGTAGGCAGCAGGCGTTGCGCTTCGGTGAACAGCAAGGTCAGGCATGCCAGCAGCAACGGCAACACTACATAGATCAAACGGTACAGCAACAGCGCGGCGGCCAGCGGCGCGGCGCCCAGTTCGTTGGCAAAGGCCGCCAGCAGAATGGCCTCGAACACGCCGACGCCGCCGGGCACATGGCTGAGCACCCCGGCGGCCAGCGCCAGCAGGTAGATGAGCATGAACGCGCCCAGGGGCGGCGCCTGCGGTAGCAACAGATACAGCACCAGCGCCGCAGCCGCCACGTCCAGGGCGGTGATCACCAGTTGGATCAGGGTCAGGCGCAAGTCCGGCAGGCGCAAGGTGCGGCGTCCGGCGCGGACCAGGATGTTGTGCGGAATATCCTGTTCCGGCAGGCGGCGGCGATACACCGCGACCGCCAGCAAGGCGCTGCCGATCAGCACCACGATGGCAACCACAGCCAGCACGCTGACCGGAAGCTTGAGTGCCAGCGAGGCGCCGGACAGGTTGCTCAGGGTGGCAAGCGCAGCCAGAGGCGGTAGCGCGCAACCCAATGACAGGCTGGCGAACACGGTCATCCGGGCGATTTCCATCGCACCTACGCCGTATCGGGAATAGAGGCGGTAACGCACCGATCCGCCTGAAAGCATCGACAGGCCCACCGCGTTGCCGATGGCGAACGAGGTAAATCCGCCCAGGACCAGTGTGCGGGTTGGCAGCTTGACGTTGGCATAGCGGCTGGCCGACAGCTCGTAACCCATCAGGATCACGTAGCCGATCACGGCCGCCAGCAGCGCGCCGCCGAGCGAGGGCAGGGGCACTGCGAACAGGGCATCGCGCAGTGCATAGAAGTCCATTTCGATCAGCATGTGCCGACAGGCGATCAGCGCCATGCCGAACAACATCAGCATGACCGCCAGGCCAATGGGCTGTCGGTATTTGCTCAGCCACTCAAGCCAGCGCAGGCTGGTACGAGGGATCGGTTGATTCGCAGCTTCTGCTTCATTGGAATCTGACGGGTTATCGCGCATCAATCACTCCTTGGATCGTGCGCGACAGGATGGAGGTATACAGCCAAGTTACCAATCCCTACGCAAAAAATATTTCGAGATGTTAGCGCGTGAACGTCTAACGAGCGAATAGCCAGTGCAGCGGGGTGAGGCTGTCCCGCTGTGATTCAGCTGTGATTCAGCTTAGTAACCATCCTATCGGCAGAAGAATAAAAAACTGTCGAGGGGATCGGCATCCGACGCGGGCGGGACGAGAGCGTTTCCGCAGAGCAAGCGTTATTGCCTTGGGTATCAGGCGGTTAGCCGCAGGGACGGGACCTTTTTCTTGCACGCACAAAAAAGGCCACTCTTTCGAGTAGCCTTCTTTGATGTTTGGTTGCGGGAGCCGGATTTGAACCGACGACCTTCGGGTTATGAGCCCGACGAGCTACCAGACTGCTCCATCCCGCGTCTGTGTGGCGGCATTCTACAGTGGAACGCCAGGGTGTCAACCGCTAATACTGAAAACCGGCAAATGAGTGGTTTTTAATGATCGGCGGGCCTAAGTGACTAGGGCGAAAGGATTTTGCATGGTTGTGTAGAAGCGGATCGCCGTGCGGTCCGCGCTCACATCATCCTCCACAAAACCTGCGCGCACAAAAAAGGCCACTCTTTCGAGTAGCCTTTTTTGATGTTTGGTTGCGGGAGCCGGATTTGAACCGACGACCTTCGGGTTATGAGCCCGACGAGCTACCAGACTGCTCCATCCCGCGTCTGTGTGGCGGCATTCTACAGAGGAACGCGAGGGTGTCAACCGTTAATTCTGGAAAACTGCTTTTTCTTCAATTGGTTACCCTCTGCCCACACTGGTCCGGGCGCGCTGCGGCGCGTGCCGCACGGGCGTTTCCCGCAATGAGCGCTGTCTTTTCTGATCCTGTGGGCGACGTTTAACCTTCAATCGACGTGTCACATCGCGACGCCAATGAGATACTGCGCGGCCCATTGTCAGTTAAACGCTTCAGGCTATCGATGCAGCGCAAGATCATCCATATCGACTGTGACTGCTTTTATGCAGCCATCGAAATGCGCGACGACCCGAGTCTCGCGGGCAAGCCGCTGGCGGTGGGTGGCGCTGCGGACCGCCGCGGGGTGATCGCGACCTGCAATTACGAGGCGCGAGCCTATGGCGTACGCTCGGCGATGTCCTCTCACCACGCGTTGAAGCTGTGTCCGGACCTGACTATCGTCAAGCCACGTTTTGATGCCTATAAAGAAGCATCGCGGGAAATCCACACGATCTTTCGCGACTACACCGATCTGATCGAGCCGCTGTCTCTGGACGAGGCTTATCTGGATGTCTCACAGGCCAGCCATTTCGCTGGCAGCGCGACCCGCATCGCCCAGGACATTCGCCGCCGAGTCTCGAACCAATTGCATATCACCGTCTCGGCCGGCGTGGCGCCTAACAAATTTTTGGCCAAAATCGCCAGCGACTGGAAGAAGCCCAACGGTTTGTTCGTCATTACGCCCGACAAGGTCGAGGAGTTTGTGGCTGTGCTGCCGGTCAACAAACTGCATGGTGTGGGCAAAGTGACTGCCGACAAGCTCGCACGATTGGGGATTGCGACCTGCACCGATCTGCGTAGCTGGAACCGATTGGCGTTGGTACGGGAATTCGGCAGCTTTGGCGAGCGGCTCTGGAATCTCGCGCATGGAATTGATGATCGTCCCGTGCATAACGATAGTCGGCGTCAGTCAGTGAGTGTCGAAAATACCTACGACAAGGACCTTCCGGACCTGGCTAGCTGTCAGGCCAAGTTGCCGGCCTTGCTGGAGACCCTGGAAGGCAGAATCACGCGCATGGAAGGGCAGTATCGTGCCGGCAAGCCGTTCGTAAAGGTGAAGTTTCACGATTTCACTCAGACGACGCTGGAGCAGGCTGGTGCGGGAAGGGATCTGGGCAGTTATGAGCAGTTGCTGGCTCAGGCCTTCGCCCGGGGCAACAGGCCGGTTCGGTTGCTGGGCATCGGTGTGCGTTTGCACGACCTGCGCGCCGCCCATGAGCAACTGGAATTATTTGCCCGATAGAGGCTCCGGTTCAGAGCCTCGGTCGTCAGGGTTTATTGTGCAGAAGGCGCGACCAGTCGACCGGCATCCTTGGCCAGGGCTTTGAGAAACTCAGCTTGCAGTTGCGGATCGTTGCGGGTCAGTTCGATCAGGCTTTGCTCAAGTTCACTGGCCTGTTCTTCCAGCCCCAGCTCCGAGAGGCGCTTGACCCGATGAACCCACTGGCTGACCTCGTCATCTTCCAGATCGTCATAGATCAGTGCATGGGCTTCCAGCAGCTTGCCCCGTAGCGATCGGCTGACCGGCAGGCTAGCGTCGGCACGCGCGTTGTCCTGCTCATCTTCCACGTTGATGTAAAGACGAGTGACACGACTCAGGTCCTGTTCGGCGAACGGGCTGTCGAGCAGGTTCACACGCAGAACACCATTACGGTCGGTACTCAACTCGTGGGTTTCATTGCCCGCCTTGACCAGCACCGGGCGCTCGTTCCACGGCAGCGTCGAGTTTTCGATGCGCTTGTCAGTCTGCACTTCGTCGATCCCGGCCAGGTTCTGCTGGGCGCGACCGTTGGACGGTGCATTCATGAAAGGATTGAGCCCGGCCACGCCGTAGCTGATCCAGTCGCGGGTCACGCTGTCCGGAAGAGTGCCCAGCGCGATGATATTGACCACGTTAGCGCCGACACCGGCGACCACTGCGACCGCGCCCAGGGGAATCTCGTAGATTTCCCGCCAGGGCTGGTAAGGCGTATAGCGATCGTAATGGCGGGTTACTTCGAAGTCGGTGACCTCGAAGGACTTGTATTCGTGGATCCGCACGCGACGCTGCGGCAGCTCCAGTGTCTTTGGCTCACCGAGATCGACCTGCAGCTTGTGCTCAAGCAGTTTCCGCTCGATGCGCTCTTCATGCTCACTGCGCTGAGACAAGTGATTGGCACAACCGCTGACCATGAAAGCGCCGCACAGGACGACGCTGCCGAGGGTTAAGGTGCTTGGTTTGAACATGGGATCTCTTGATGCGGATAGGGCGGGGTGACAGGCGTGCCCCGGCGAATGTTCGCCGGGGCACAAGCCGGTCAGCGCTTCACGCGGCCCTTGATGAACGACAGCACGTCTGCAACCGCAATGGCTTGAGGTTGCGACTCGGTTCGACTCTTGTACTCAAGATTGCCTTCGGCCAGGCCGCGGTCGCTGACCACGATGCGATGCGGAATACCGATCAGCTCCATGTCCGCGAACTTGATGCCCGGGCTGGTTTTCTTGTCGCGGTCGTCGAGCAGCACTTCGAAACCGGCGGCAGTCAGCTCGGCGTACAGATTGTCGGTCGCCTCGCGCACCGCGTCGGTTTCGTAGCGCAGCGGCACCAGGGCGATCTGGAATGGCGCCAGGGTGTCATTCCAGATGATGCCGTTCTCGTCGCTGTTCTGCTCGATGGCCGCGGCGACCACGCGGGAAACGCCGATGCCGTAGCAGCCCATGGACAGGTTGACCGGCTTGCCGTTCTCGCCCAGCACCTGGCACTTCATCGCTTCGCTGTACTTGGTACCCAGCTGGAAGATATGACCGACTTCGATGCCGCGCTTGATTTCCAGCGTGCCCTTGCCGTCCGGGCTCGGGTCGCCGGCGACCACGTTACGCAGGTCGGCAACGGTCGGGACCGGCAGGTCGCGTTCCCAGTTGACGCCGAAGTAGTGCTTGTCGTCGACATTGGCGCCTACGCTGAAGTCACTCATCAGCTCGACGGAGCGGTCGATGATGCACGGCAACGGCAGGTTGATCGGGCCAAGCGAGCCGGCACCGGCGCCGATGGCGTCGCGCAGCTCGGCATCGGAGGCCATGACCAGCGGGCTGGCGACCTGCTCCAGTTTGGAGGCCTTGATTTCATTGAGTTCGTGATCGCCACGCACGATCAACGCGATCAGCTTGCCTTCTTCGGCTGCATGGACGATCAGCGTCTTGACGGTCTTCTCGATCGGCAGGCCATAACCTTCGACCAGTTGGGCGATGGTCTTGGCGTCCGGGGTATCGACCAGGCGCAGCTCTTCGGTCGGTGCAGGCCGCGACGTCTCGCGCGGCACGGCTTCGGCCTTCTCGATGTTGGCGGCGTAGTCCGACGCATCGCTGAACACGATGTCGTCTTCACCGGATTCGGCCAGTACGTGGAACTCGTGGGAACCTGCACCGCCGATCGAACCGTTGTCCGCCTCGACCGGGCGAAATTTCAGGCCCAGGCGAGTGAAGATGTTGCTGTATGCCTGATGCATGCGGTCGTAAGTTTCCTGCAGCGAAGCAGGGTCGGCGTGGAAGGAGTACGCGTCCTTCATGATGAATTCGCGACCGCGCATCAAACCGAAGCGTGGCCGGATCTCGTCACGGAATTTGGTCTGGATCTGGTACATGTTGATCGGCAGCTGCTTGTAGCTGTTCAGCTCGTTGCGCGCCAGATCGGTGATGACTTCCTCGTGGGTCGGACCCAGGCAGAACTCGCGGCTGTGCCGGTCGACCAGGCGCATCAGTTCCGGGCCGTATTGTTCCCAACGCCCCGATTCCTGCCAGAGCTCGGCAGGCTGGATGCCCGGCATCAGAATTTCGAGCGCGCCGGCAGCGTCCATCTCCTGGCGAACGATGGCTTCTACCTTGCGCAATACACGCAGGCCCATGGGCAGCCAGGTGTAGAGGCCGGAAGCCAGTTTGCGGATCATGCCGGCACGCAGCATCAGCTGATGGCTGACCACTACCGCATCGGAAGGAGTTTCTTTCTGTGTGGCGAGCAAAAATTGACTGGTGCGCATGGTTGGCCGTTGTCGGTTGCTGTGACTGGAAATGACCCGGCATTGTACGGCGGTGTGCCGGTCGCGTACAGGGCGAGGCGGCCATGCAGGGCGCATCAGCAGGTTATTGATGCTGCAAGAAAAAACCCGGCCAGTGCCGGGTTTTTTCAATGGAGCGAGTTGCCTGGACGATTACAGGATCGAAATCGGGTAGTCGACGATCAGGCGGAACTCGTTGACATCGCCTTCGCCCTGATCGGCGTTGGCGCGGTGCCAGGCTTGACGGATGCGGAAGGACAGGTCTTTGGCCGGGCCGGTCTGAAGCACGTATTTGGCTTCGAAGTTGGTTTCGTGGTGTCTGCCGTCGGCGCCGTAAAGCGGGACGCCGGTTTCGGAATTGCGATACGCAGAGTCCGTTGGCGCCTTGGTGCCGTCGATGTCGGTACCCTTGATGTAGCGGGTCATGAAGCTCAGGCCCGGAACGCCGTAGGGCGCCATGTTCAGGTCGTAACGAATCTGCCAGGACTTCTCGCCAGGACCGTTGAAGTCGGAGTACTGGATCGAGTTGTTCAGGAAGATCGAGTCGCCGCCGCGGTTGTTATCACCAATACCGATGTAGTCGAACGGGGTGTCGCCGTGGACTTTCTGGTAGGCCAGGGTCAGGGTGTGCGCTGCTGCGAACGAGTAGGCAACCGAACCGGACCAGGTGGTGTTGCTGATCGAGCCGGCTTCGGCACTGCCTTCATCCGTAGTGCGATAGATATTCGCATCGAAAGCCAGCGACTGGTCATCGCTCAACGGCAGGGCGTAGTTCACGTTACCGTAGTATTGATCCCAGATGTCTTCGAGCTTGGCGGCGTAGAACGCAACACCCAGGCTGTCGCTGATGGCATATTTGCCGCCCACGAAATCTGCGCTGTTAGCTTCGACGCCGGCATAGTTGGCAAAGATGGCGCCGCTGTGGGAGGTGTCGTCCTGACTGGTGCCGGAGTAGAAATGGCCGGCTTCCAGATCAAGGCCTGTGATCTCGCTGCTTTGCAGGCTCAGGCCGCTGGCGGTCTGTGGCAGCAGGCGGGAACCGCCGACCGCGAATACAGGGGAGGTAGGCTGCATGTCGCCGACCTTCAGCTCGGTTTTCGAGACGCGGAACTTGACCGCGCCGCCTACCTTGCCCTGAGTCTCTTCGTTTGCTCCTGAGCTGCTGCTGACAAGGTTGCCCGAACCCGAGTACTTGTCCGGCCCCCACAGCTTCAGACCAAAGTAGCCGAATGCATCCACGCCTACGCCGACAGTGCCCTGAGTGTAGCCGGAGGAGAAGTTGGCCCAAAGCCCTTGGGTCCAGTCACGGTCGTCCTGGTTGCCGTCGCCTTTCTTGTCACGGTTGTAATAGTAATTGCGCAGCTTCAGATCAAAGGCGCTGCCCTCGACAAAGCCCTTGGCTTCAGCTTGATCGCTGACGAACGGCGCGGCCGTTGCCAGTTGTACGCTGGCTGCCGTAACGGCCAGTGCGATTGCGCTCCACTTCATCACTCTCATCGTGATTGCTCCTTTGGTTTTTCAGAAGAGTTCTGCCGTCCCACCTGTTTTTTTATCTGGGCGGCTCTTTCTTTTTTGTGTCGGCGGAAAATCTATATCACGCTGACCAGGGTTGCGATTGCTACAGCTTTATCCTTGCGGAATCTTTACGGCGGTGTCGCTACCGGTTGCGTTCAGGTCGCTTGCAGCGCACCTGCGTTCTGCCGGGCCGCCAGACATTCTCGCCGGTTCAATGCCTGTTTTCCGCCAGGTGCCGAACCGATCTGTGGGTGATATAGCAACAAGCGTGCTCAAAGTTCCGCCAAATCGAAAAAAAACGTGAAAATTCACTCGCTACCTTGAGTCTCTTCGCTAATACCCTGTTTTTCAGCAGGTTTTGTCTCGAAAAAAGTCTGCTTGCGCATCATGGGGTTTATCTGAATGACGGGTTGTTACTGACCGTTTGTTACCGCCGCAAGGGTATGTGGGTAATTTTTGGATATCCCGGCCGGTCTGGGCCTGGGTCATTGGGTTGTTTTGGTGCACTGGCCATGCACGGTGCCTGAACTTGGGTCAGCGCCGCGGGGGTCGTGCACGTTCACGAGCGTTCTGCTTCATTTGTAGGCTCCAGAAGCATGCATCGCCGATCTTTTAACCGGTCAGGCGACGGCCGGTTATGCGGCGGGAGGGTTTTCGGCGTCGGTGCGAGACTCAAATCGGTGCAGCGGCAGCGGGCGGGGAGACAGGATGGTGCGCGTGGCGACGGTGGTCCGCGCGTGTCGGCCGGTCCAATCCCGCGTATCCTTCGACGCATTACCTGGCGCCGCCGGCTGCGGCGCGCCAGTCATTCATCTGCTGATCAGGAGTTTCATCGTGTTCGTTCTGGATCCGCGTCTTTTGCAAGACACCCTGCCTCTGGGCGACTTCCCGCTCTGCCGGCTGCTGCTCTCCAATGATTCCAACTATCCTTGGTTCATTCTGGTGCCGCGTCGTGCCGACATCAGTGAGGTATTCCAGCTCGAGCCGGTCGATCAGCTGCGGCTCTGGCAGGAGACCACCGTCCTGGCTGAGCGGCTCAAGGAGGTCTTCGACGCTGACAAGCTCAACGTGGCGGCATTGGGTAACGTGGTCAGCCAGCTCCATATGCATGTCATCGTCCGTAGGCGTGACGACATTGCATGGCCTGCGCCGGTGTGGGGCAGGCATCCAGCCGTTCCTTATACGGACGAGCAACTGGAGGCAATCAGGGAAAAGTTGAAGCAGGTTTTGAGTGATGATTTTCGGTTTGAGGGGTAACCACCATGAGCCTAGATGAGCGAGTCATGGAACTGGAGAGTCGTCTGGCTTTTCAGGACGATACGATCCAGGCATTGAACGATGTACTGGTGATTCAGCGTCGCGAGCTGGATTACCTGCAACAGCAAATGGCGGCAATGCTCAAGCGGCAGGAGGAAATCGGCAATCAGTTCGAGACCTTCGAAGAAGATGTTCCGCCACCGCATTACTGACCGGCATAAAAAAACCGCGACCCTGAGGCCGCGGTTTTTTTATCGGTGAAGCGGATCAGCGACGTGGCAACGCCGCAATCACGTCTTCGGCTTGCAGGCCTTTGTCACGGTTCATGACCGAGAATTCGACACGCTGACCCTCGACGAGAACCCGGTGGCCTTCGCCGCGGATAGCACGAAAGTGCACGAAGATATCGTCACCGGAATCGCGGGAGATGAAGCCGAAACCCTTGGACGTGTTGAACCACTTCACGGTGCCGGTATCCCGATTGCCCAGGTCATGGCTCTGTGGGGCAGGCGAGGCGGACGGACGGTAGAAGCTGATGGCCAGATGCAGCGCCACCGCGGCCACCGCGATCAGCAGGCTGACCATGATTGCCGGCTGGCCGGCGAAGGCCTGCAGTGGGACCAGCAGGGTCAGCGTCTGGGCGACGACGGCGATGACAAGCAAGGCACTGACAAGATTTTGCAATTTGTAGCGTGAACCACGGTGCCAGCGCGGAATCACTGGAGCGATCAGCAGATTGAGAAGGCCGAAGAACGCCAGGTAAAGCGCATCGGGCTGTTGCAGGTAGGACGAAAACGCTTCACTGCGCAGGCTGGGTATGAAGGAAAGCAGCAAGGCCGCTGCCCCCGTTACCAGGTGGACGATTTTCAACATTTTAAAAAGCTCACATGTAAGAAGGATCACAAGAAAAAGCCGGGAACGCCCGGTACGCTTCTGGAAAATTGAAGGCGCGATGCACGAGCGAAAGACGGCCTGCGCACTGCAGCCGGATGGCAGGCCTGCAATGACACGCCGTGTATTTAACAGCAAAGCCTGATGCTACTCAAATCAAGTACATGCGCAGCATGCGGTGTTTTTCAGGGCGCGCCTGGCCGGCTTCCGAAAGGGGCTCCAAGACCCCTGATCCAGAGCCTTCCTGCGCTTGGGCAGGGATGTTTCCGAAAGGCCGGCCTGGTGCGCTGCAGACGCCGGACCATCGCCGCTCGGGCAATTTCCTGAATCGATGTGCTGATCTTTATCCTTCAGGGCACAGAAAGCTGCACCCCCCTGGGATCTCTTGATAGAGTAGTCCTTGTTACCGCTTTCCAATCCTCATTAAAAAAGGGCATGAAACATGGCAATCGATATCGGTATCAACGAAGAGGATCGCAAGTCGATCGTGGACGGCCTGTCGCACCTGCTTTCGGATACTTATGTGCTGTATCTCAAGACTCACAACTTTCACTGGAATGTCAGCGGGCCTATGTTCCGCACGCTCCACTTGATGTTCGAAGAGCAATACAACGAGCTGGCACTGGCGGTCGACTCCATCGCGGAGCGTATCCGGGCATTGGGTTTTCCGGCGCCGGGCACTTATTCGACCTACGCTCGTCTGTCTTCCATCAAGGAAGAAGAAGGTGTACCAAGTGCTGAAGACATGATCAAAAGTCTGGTGCAGGGTCAGGAAGCTGTAGTCCGCACCGCGCGTAGTATTTTTCCTCTGTTGGATAAAGTAAGCGACGAGCCGACGGCCGACCTGCTGACCCAACGTATGCAGGTGCATGAAAAAACTGCATGGATGCTGCGTTCGATGCTCGAAAGCAAGTAATCTCGCTGGACGAGTGGCATCAACTGCCGCTCGTCCCCGAAGCCGCGTCAACGCTTCGTCTGCGTGCTCCCTGCGATCAGCGACCATGCCCCGGTTGCGGCTGGGTGGAAGAGTAGCTCGATCGAGTGCTCAAAAAGTATATAAATATTAAACGCCCTGCAAACTTTATATTCAGGTATGTCTGTGCGGTAGTGCACTATTCCTTAGTAAACTGTAGTTATGTCCTACAACATTCGCGTGCATGCTCTGCTGGATATGGCCTCGATATTCGGGCTTGATAGCGCTTACATTTATGTATTTATAAATGTTTCCTTCAAGTTATCGAATTACGTTGTCCAGAGGGTACTGTCATGGTTCGAGGTGTTGAACGCGGGGTAAAAGATTCAAATCGCAGTGTGGCTATAAGTGATGATCCATTTGTCGAAGGCTTCAACATGAACCTGGCCCAGCCGTATTCGAAGTCGGTCCGGCTCAATGGGCTGGCGACCTGCCTGCGGCTGGAGAAGGTGTATTGGAATATTCTGTCGGCGATAGCGCAGTCCAATAATTGCTCGGTCAATGCCGTGCTTTCCTATATCGACCGGGAGGTTCACCTGCGCTACGGCGGCGTGAAGAATTTCAGTGGTCTGATTCGCGTGGTCTGTGTTTCCCATCTGATCAAGGCCGGCTGCCTGGATCTGAGCAAGGCCTAGCTGCATTTTTCCCCCGATTCCGCGGGCTCGCCTCCGAGCGAGCCTGCCATTACGGCGGCACGGGCAGTGCGTCCGGGCGCCGGGCCGTGAGACGAACTTATCCTGGCTGGATAGGTTCGTTCGGCTGCACGGCTGCGATTAACTCTATATAATCCTTCGCCTTGCTGACGGGCGTGACTCTGGGTGGGCGGGGACTGGCTTGAACTGTATGCCGGTGCCTTGCACTATTGAGCCCAGGCCAGGAGCGAAAGCCCCACCGAATTTCGAATTACGAGAAGTGAAAACACCATCATGATGCGCAGCCATTATTGCGGCCAACTGAACGAGAGTCTGGAAGGTCAGGAAATTACCCTTTGCGGATGGGTCCACCGTCGTCGTGACCACGGGGGCGTTATCTTCCTCGATATTCGCGACCGTGAAGGCATGGCCCAGGTGGTGTTCGATCCCGACCGTGCCGATACCTTCGCCGCTGCCGACCGTGTGCGCAGCGAATATGTGGTCAAGGTTGTCGGCAAGGTACGTGCGCGTCCTGCCGGTGCCGTCAACGCCAACATGGCCTCCGGAGCCATCGAAGTGCTGGGCTACGAGCTGGAAGTATTGAACGAGTCCGAGACTCCGCCATTCCCGCTCAACGAGTTCTCCGACGTCGGTGAAGAAACCCGCCTGCGTTATCGCTTCATCGACCTGCGCCGTCCGGAAATGGCCGAGAAGCTGCGTCTGCGTTCGCGCATCACCACCAGCATCCGCCGCTACCTGGATGACAACGGTTTCCTGGACGTCGAAACGCCGATCCTGACTCGCGCCACCCCCGAGGGTGCTCGCGACTACCTGGTGCCGAGCCGCACACACCCGGGCAGCTTCTTCGCGTTGCCGCAGTCGCCCCAGCTGTTCAAGCAACTGCTGATGGTGGCCGGCTTCGACCGTTACTACCAGATCGCCAAGTGCTTCCGCGACGAAGACCTGCGTGCCGACCGTCAGCCTGAATTCACTCAGATCGACATCGAAACCAGCTTCCTGAACGAAGAAGACATCATCGGTCTGACCGAAAAGATGGTGCGTCAGCTGTTCAAGGAAGTGCTGGACCTGGAATTCGGCGACTTCCCGCACATGACCTTCGAAGAAGCCATGCGTCGTTATGGTTCCGACAAGCCGGACCTGCGCAACCCGCTGGAACTGGTTGACGTGGCCGATCAGCTCAAGGATGTCGAGTTCAAGGTGTTCAGCGGCCCGGCCAACGATCCGAAATGCCGCATTGCCGCCCTGCGCGTTCCAGGCGGGGCAAGCATGCCGCGCAAGCAGATCGACGATTACACCAAGTTCGTCGGCATCTACGGTGCCAAGGGCCTGGCGTACATCAAGGTCAACGAACGCGCCAATGGCGTTGACGGCCTGCAGTCGCCTATCGTCAAGAACATCCCGGAAGCCAACCTCAATGTGATCCTCGATCGCGTTGGTGCGGTGGACGGCGACATCGTGTTCTTCGGTGCGGACAAGGCCAAGATCGTCAGCGAGGCCCTGGGCGCGCTGCGTATCAAGGTCGGTAACGACTTCAAGCTGCACACCTGCGAGTGGGCGCCGATGTGGGTCGTCGACTTCCCGATGTTCGAAGAGAACGACGACGGCAGCTTCACCGCCTTGCACCACCCGTTCACGGCGCCTAAGTGCACCCCGGAAGAGCTGGAAGCCAACCCGGCGACCGCGCTGTCCCGTGCCTACGACATGGTGCTCAACGGCACCGAGCTGGGTGGCGGTTCGATTCGTATCCATCGCAAGGAAATGCAACAGGCGGTATTCCGTCTGCTGGGTATCAACGAAGACGAGCAGCAGGAGAAGTTCGGCTTCCTGCTCGACGCCCTGAAGTACGGCGCACCGCCGCACGGTGGCCTGGCGTTCGGTCTGGACCGTCTGGTCATGCTCATGACCGGCGCCCAGTCGATCCGTGAAGTGATCGCCTTCCCGAAAACCCAGAGCGCTGCGGACGTCATGACCCAGGCGCCGGGCGTGGTCGATGCCAAGGCATTGCGCGAACTGCACATCCGTCTGCGCGAGCAGCAAAAGCCGGAGTGATGCGGGCAGGGCGCGTCGCTGCGGCGCGCCCTGATGTTGTTCTTGAATTGAGTGAAGCCTTTTGCAGGCTGGTTTCTGCGAAAGGTGAAGGTGTTTCAAAAGAATCTGGAGCAAGAGATGGCAGGTCATTCTAAGTGGGCGAACATCAAGCACCGCAAAGAGCGTCAGGATGCCAAGAAAGGCAAGATCTTCACCAAATGGATTCGTGAACTGACTGTCGCCGCTCGTCAGGGCGGCGGCGACCCGGGCTCCAACCCTCGTCTGCGTCTGGCGCTGGACAAGGCCCTTGGTGCCAACATGACGCGTGACACCATTGATCGTGCGGTGGCGCGCGGCGTCGGGGCCTCCGATGGCGATGATGTCGTCGAGCTGGGTTACGAAGGTTATGGTCCTGGCGGGGTGGCGGTGATGGTCGAGGCCATGACCGACAACCGCAATCGCACCGCGGCTGCCGTTCGCCATGCATTCACCAAGTGCGGCGGCAACCTGGGGACGGATGGGTCGGTTGCCTACCTGTTCGATCGCAAGGGTCAGATCTCCTTTGCCGCCGGCGTGGATGAAGACGCACTGATCGAAGCGGCCATGGAAGCGGATGCGGATGACGTGGTGAGCCACGAAGACGGTTCCGTCGATGTGTTCACGTCGTTCTCCAGCTTCTACGCGGTGCGTAATGCCCTGGAGGCTGCCGGCTTCAAGGCGGCCGACGCCGAGATCGTCATGCTGCCGACCACCAGTGCCGTGCTCGACCTGGAAACCGCGGAAAAGGTACTCAAGCTGATCGACATGCTCGAAGACCTGGATGACGTGCAGAACGTCTATTCCAACGCGGAAATCCCTGACGAAGTCATGGAGCAGCTCGGCTGACTGCGAGCTGCAAGGGTTACATCGGGGCCGGAGGCACGAAGCGATGATCATCCATCGCTATCGGCCTCCGGCTTCTGCCTTTATGCTGCGCTCATTGTGACAAGACCCATCTTCAAGCTGCAGGCGTTATGACACTTATTCTAGGTATCGACCCCGGTTCGAGAATTACCGGCTATGGCGTTGTACGTGATACCGGGCGTGGTTGCGTCTACGTGGCGTCGGGTTGCATCCGTACCGGCGGTGGCGAGCTGCATGAGCGGTTGCAGATCGTGTATCGCGGTGTGCGGGAAGTCATCAGCACCTACGGCCCGGTGACCATGGGGATCGAAAAGGTCTTCATGGCGCGTAATGCCGACTCGGCCCTGAAGCTGGGGCAGGCCCGGGGTGCGGCCATCGTGGCTGGCGCCGAGGAATCGCTGGAGATCGCCGAGTACACCGCCACCCAGGTCAAGCAGGCGGTAGCCGGGACGGGTGGGGCGAACAAGGAGCAGGTGATGATGATGGTCATGCATCTGCTGAAACTGACGCAGAAGCCGCAGATCGACGCCTCCGACGCGCTGGCCATCGCGTTGTGCCATGCCCACACCCGCTCCAGCCTGATTCCCCATGGGTTGAACACTGCGCGCAGTCGCGGCGGGCGGTTACGCCTCTGACTGCATCATTCGCACGCATTTTTTTACTTGCAGGTCTGCCATGTCCTGTAATGATTGTGCCCAATCTTGTCGCGCGAGCGACGGGCTATTCGAAAGGATCTGATTCGTGATTGGACGTTTACGCGGTTCACTGGCCGAGAAGCAGCCTCCGCATCTGGTGCTGGACGTCAATGGCGTCGGCTATGAGCTGGAAGTGCCCATGACCACGTTGTATCGGCTGCCTCATGTGGGTGAACCAGTGACCTTGTTCACTCATCTGGTGGTTCGCGAAGACGCGCATCTGCTGTACGGTTTTCATGAAAAACGCGACCGTGAACTGTTTCGGGAACTGATTCGCTTGAACGGCGTAGGCCCCAAGCTGGCGCTGGCGCTGATGTCGGCGCTGGAGGTGGATGAGCTGGTGCGTTGCGTTCAGGCTCAGGATACCTCGGCGCTGACCCGTGTTCCGGGCGTCGGCAAGAAGACTGCCGAGCGCCTGCTGGTGGAGCTCAAAGACCGCTTCAAGGCCTGGGATGCGTTGCCTGGAACCTTTACGCTGGTCTCCAGCGGGCCGAATCCGCTTGAACCGGTGGCGACCGCCGAGGCTGATGCGGTCAGCGCGCTGATTTCCCTGGGTTACAAACCGCAAGAGGCGAGCAAGGCCGTCTCTGCCATCAAGGATAAAGGCTTGAGCAGTGCAGATCTGATCCGACGTGCGTTGAAGGGGATGGCATAAGTGATTGAAGCCGACCGCCTGATCACCGCCAGCAACGGCCGTGACCGAGAAGAGCAACTGGACCGTGCCATCCGGCCCTTGAGCCTGGCCGACTACATCGGTCAGCCGACCGTGCGCGAGCAGATGGAACTGTTCATTCAGGCTGCCCGTGCTCGCAGCGAATCTCTGGATCACACCTTGATCTTCGGCCCGCCGGGGCTGGGCAAGACCACCCTGGCCAATATCATCGCCCAGGAAATGTCGGTCTCGATCAAGAGCACGTCAGGGCCGGTGCTGGAGCGTCCGGGTGACCTGGCGGCGATCCTGACCAATCTCGAACCCAATGACGTGCTGTTCATCGACGAGATCCACCGGCTCTCGCCCATCGTCGAGGAAGTGCTGTACCCGGCGATGGAGGATTTCCAGCTCGACATCATGATCGGTGAAGGCCCGGCGGCGCGGTCCATCAAGCTGGATCTGCCACCGTTCACCCTGGTGGGTGCCACGACCCGTGCCGGAATGCTCACCAACCCGCTGCGCGACCGCTTCGGCATTGTTCAGCGCCTGGAGTTTTACAGCATCGCCGACCTGTCGACCATCGTTACACGCTCGGCTGGAATCCTGGGGCTGGTGATCGAGCCTGAAGGTGCATTCGAAATCGCCCGTCGTGCCCGTGGCACGCCACGTATCGCCAACCGTTTGCTGCGCAGGGTGCGGGATTTCGCTGAAGTGCGCGGCAATGGGCAGATTACCCGGCAGACCGCGGACAAGGCTTTGAACCTGCTCGACGTGGACGAACACGGCTTCGATCATCAGGACCGGCGGCTGCTATTGACCATGATCGAAAAGTTCGACGGCGGGCCTGTCGGAGTCGACAGCCTGGCGGCGGCCATCAGCGAGGAGCGGCACACCATTGAAGACGTGCTGGAACCCTATCTGATCCAGCAGGGCTACATCATGCGCACGCCTCGCGGGCGCGTGGTGACAAGGCACGCGTACCTGCATTTCGGGCTGAATATTCCTTCAAGAATGGGAGACATGCCCGTCGCCGAGGATCTTGTGAATGGCACAGCCGATCAGTAGCCTTGCGATCGACTTATTCCGGGTTTGCGTGGTCAGAATGCCAGTCTCGACGCCGAGACACCTGATTGGCTGTAAATGGTTGAAAAACAGTTGCCTCACCCGATTGGCAACCTGAGGAGTAAGCACTAGAGTATGCGCGCGCAAAACGGGGACCAGTCGTTCGCACATCGCTGTCGCGTTTATTACGAAGACACCGATGCCGGCGGCATCGTTTACTACGTCAACTACCTGAAATTCATGGAGCGGGCTCGAACCGAGCGGCTGCGCGAACTGGGTTTTGCCCAGTCTGAGCTGGCGCAGGAGAACCTGCTGTTCGTCGTGCATTCCAGTGAAGCTCGTTATCACAAGCCTGCGCGGCTGGATGACGAACTGCTGGTCAGCGCGGATGTCATCGAATTGAACCGGGTCAGCCTGCGCTTCAAACAGCAGATCAGGCGGGCTTCGGATGCAACATTGCTCTGTGAGGGGCAGTTTTTAGTGGCGTGTGTACGCGCCGATAGTATGAAACCCCGGGCCATTCCCGAAGCCTTGCGTGCGGCCTTTGCCGACCAGGGCGGTGCGGGCACACTTTCAGAGCAGGAGATAAAGCGTGGAAGCTAACGTCGTCGACCATTCCTCCATGTGGAGTTTGGTCAGCAATGCCAGCATTGTTGTTCAGTTGGTGATGCTGATTCTGGTGGCAGCCTCAGTCGCCTCATGGGTCATGATTTTTCAGCGCAGCAACATGCTGCGTGCAGGTCGGCGTGCACTGGACAGCTTCGAGGAGCGTTTCTGGTCGGGTATCGACCTGTCCAAGCTGTATCGTCAGGCCGGCAGCAACCCGGATCCGGACTCCGGCGTGGAGCAGATCTTCCGTGCCGGCTTCAAGGAATTCTCCCGTCTGCGCCAGCAGGCAGGCGTCGATCCGGATGCGGTGATGGAAGGCGTGGCCCGTGCCATGCGTGTCGCCATCTCCCGTGAGGAAGAAAAACTCGAAACCGGCCTGCCGTTCCTGGCCACCGTGGGTTCCACCAGTCCGTACATCGGCCTGTTCGGTACCGTCTGGGGGATCATGAACTCCTTCCGTGGTCTGGCTACTGCGCAGCAAGCCACCCTGGCAACCGTTGCTCCGGGTATTGCGGAAGCTCTGATCGCTACCGCTATCGGCCTGTTCGCGGCCATTCCGGCGGTGATCTGTTACAACCGCTTCTCCGCTCGCAGCGAAACGCTGATCAGCCGTTACTACACCTTCGCTGACGAGTTCCAGGCCATCCTGCACCGTAAAGTGCATACCAGCGAAGAGTGAGCAGGTAATTCCCCATGGCTTTAATCGCTCGAGATCGTCGCAAGAAACGCAAGCCGGTCGCCGAAATGAACGTGGTGCCGTACATCGACGTGATGTTGGTGCTGCTGGTCATCTTCATGGTCACGGCTCCCATGATCAACCAGGGCGTGAAGGTCGATTTGCCCAAGGTCTCCAGCGAGGCCTTGCCGCAGGACAACAACAACCAGGTTCTGACCATTTCGATCAAGGCTGACAAGACCTACTACTGGAACCTTGGCAGCGAAGTCGATACCGACAAGCAGATGGACAAGGCAATGACCCTGCCGCAACTGACCTCGGCGGTGACCAAGATCGTCGCTGCCGGTCGTGATGCGGGCAAGCAGACGCAGGTGTTCATTCGTGGCGACAAGACCGTGGATTACGGCTCTGTCATGGGCACGATGGGCGGGTTGCAGAAGGCCGGAGTCGGCAATGTTGGTCTGATTACCGAGGCACCCTGATGCAGCCGATTCGAGAGCCGTCCGCCTCGGAGAGCTACTTCTGGCCCGGTGTCTGGGCCGTGGCGTTGCACATCCTGATTTTTGGCCTGCTGTTCGTCAGCTTTGCCATGACTCCGGATCTGCCTGAAGCCAAGCCTATCGTTCAGGCGACGCTCTACCAGCTCAAGTCCAAGAGCCAGGCCACGACTCAGACCAACCAGAAGATTGCCGGTGAGGCGAAAAAAACTGCAGCACGCCAGACGGAAGTCGAGCAGCTGGAACAGAAGAAGATCGAGCAGGAAGCCGTAAAGGCTGCGGAACAAAAGAAAGAAGAAGCGGCTCAAAAGGCCGAAGAACAGAAAGCGGCCGCTGACGCCAAGAAGGCAGAACAGAAAGCCGAGGAAGCCAGGAAGGCTGACGACGCCAAGAAAGCCGACGAAGCCAAGAAGGTGGCTGACGCGAAAAAGGCCGAAGAGAAACAGCTCGCCGATATCGCCAAGAAAAAAGCTGAAGACGAAGCGAAGAAGAAAGCCGAGGAAGACGCAAAGAAAGCCGCTGCCGAGGAAGCCAAGAAACAGGCTGCCGATGAAGCCAAGAAAAAAGCGGCCGAGGATGCGAAGAAAAAGGCTGCCGAAGACGCCAAGAAAAAAGCCGCTGCCGACTCCGCCAAGAAGGCGCAGGAAGCTGCACGCAAATCTGCAGAAGACAAGAAGGCGCAGGCACTGGCCGATTTGCTTTCCGATAAGCCGGAACGGCAACAGGCTCTGGCAGACGAGCTGGGCGATGAGACCGCAGGCAGTTTCGATGATCTGATTCGTGTCAGGGCATCGGAAGGCTGGAGCCGTCCGCCGTCGGCGCGTAACAACATGTCGGTAACGTTGCAGATCGGGATGCTGCCGGATGGCACCATCGCATCGGTATCGGTTTCCAAGTCCAGTGGCGACGGACCGTTCGACAGCTCTGCGGTTGCAGCGGTGAAGAACATTGGACGTTTGACAGAAATGCAGGGTCTGAAGCCGGCTGACTTCGCTCCCTATCGTTCATTCAAGATGACATTCACACCTGGAGATCTAGCCTTGTGATCAACCTTTTTCGAGGACTGCTAGTCGTTCTTTGCTGTGCAGCCGGAATGGTCGCCGCAGAAGAGAAGAACATTCTGGTCACCAGCGGCAGTGACCGTGCTACCCCCATTGCTGTCGTGCCGTTCGGTTGGCAGGGCGGCAACGTGCTGCCCGAAGACATGTCGGAAATCATCGGCAACGACCTGCGCAACTCGGGTTACTACGCGCCGATTCCAAAGCAGAACATGATCAGCTTGCCGGCCCAGGCCAGCGAAGTCATTTTCCGCGACTGGAAAGCGCTGGGTGCGCAGTACGTGATGGTGGGTAATATCGTGCCTGCGGGCGGTCGCCTGCAGATTCAATACGCACTGTTCAACGTTGCCACCGAGCAGCAGGTGCTGACCGGTAACGTCTCGGGCACGACTGACCAGCTGCGCGACATGGCGCACTACATCTCTGACCAGTCGTTCGAGAAGCTGACCGGCATCAAGGGCGCGTTCTCGACTCGCATGCTGTACGTGACCGCCGAGCGTTTTTCCGAGAGCAACACCCGTTACACCCTGCAGCGTTCGGATTACGACGGTGCCCGTGCGGTAACGCTGTTGCAGTCGCGTGAGCCGATCCTGTCGCCACGTTTCGCGCCGGACGGCAAGCGTATCGCCTATGTTTCGTTCGAACAGCGCCGCCCGCGCATCTTCGTTCAGCACATCGATACCGGCCGCCGTGAACAGATCACCAACTTCGAAGGCCTCAATGGTGCCCCTGCGTGGTCGCCCGATGGATCGAAGCTGGCTTTCGTATTGTCGAAAGATGGCAATCCGGAAATCTATGTCATCAATCTTGGTTCGCGTCAGTTGAGTCGTGTCACCAATGATTCTTCCATCGATACCGAACCTTTCTTCGGTAAAGACGGTTCGACGCTGTACTTCACGTCGGACCGCGGTGGCAAGCCACAGATCTACAAGACCAATATCAATGGCGGTGGTGCCGAGCGCGTCACGTTTGTAGGCAACTACAACGCCAACCCGAAATTATCGGCCGATGAAAAGACGCTGGTAATGATTCACCGACAGGAAGGCTTCACTAACTTCAAGGTTGCAGTGCAGGATCTGGCTCGCGGTAATGTAAAGATCCTGACTGATAGCAACCTTGATGAGTCGCCTACTGTTGCGCCCAACGGCACCATGGTAATCTACGCCACCCGCCAGCAGGGCCGGGGAGTCTTGATGCTCGTGTCCATTAATGGACGCGTAAGGCTCCCGCTTCCTACCGCACAAGGCGAAGTCAGAGAACCGTCCTGGTCCCCTTACCTGAACTGACGCGGCGCTACAAGATTTGCTTAACACACTGGGGTTCATTAGGAGTTTCAAATGGAAATGCTGAAGTTTGGTAAATTTGCTGCCCTGGCTCTGGCCATGGCTGTAGCTGTAGGTTGCTCGTCCAAAGGCGGCGATAACGCCGGCGCTGGCGCTGTCGATCCTAACGCTGGTTACGGTGCCAACACTGGCGCTGTTGATGGCAGCCTGAGCGAAGAAGCTGCTCTGCGCGCTATCACCACGTTCTACTTCGAATACGACAGCTCGGACCTGAAGCCAGAAGCCATGCGCTCCCTGGACGTTCATGCAAAAGACCTGAAATCCAACGGCGCTCGCGTTGTTCTGGAAGGCAACACCGACGAACGTGGTACTCGTGAGTACAACATGGCACTGGGCGAGCGTCGTGCGAAAGCCGTTCAGCGTTACCTGGTACTGCAAGGTGTTTCCCCAGCTCAGCTGGAACTGGTTTCCTACGGCGAAGAGCGTCCAGTTGCTACCGGCAACGACGAGCAGTCCTGGGCTCAAAACCGTCGCGTCGAACTGCGTAAGTAATTCGACATGCGAACGTGCCGACGTGCTCTAACCGTTTTGGCCCTCGCCCTCCCGCTTACAGCGTGGGGCGCGGTACCTGTGGTCGATGACAATTCTGGCTCTGGCAGCAGCAGTTATCCGCCAGCGGGTTATGGCACGTCCGGCGCCTATGCCGGGGGAGGGGTTACGGCCCCTGCCTCGGCACAGGGTCAGCTGTTCATGCAGCTGCAACAAATGCAGGAAGAAATCGCGCGTTTGCGCGGTATGGTGGAAGTCCAGCAAAACGATATCCAGCGCATGAAGCAGGAAGCACTGGAGCGTTACCAGGAACTCGACCAACGCATAGCCAGCGGCGCTGCTGCTTCGGCTAGCAATAATTCTCAACCCTCTGGTGGCGCTGTTGACGCCAGCGGGACGCCTTCGGCCCCAGCGGCCCAGGCGCCGACAGCAGGCACCGAGCCTGCTGATCCGGCGAAGGAAAAGCTTTACTACGAAGCGGCCTTCGACCTGATCAAGGCAAAGGATTTCGACAAGGCCAGTCAGGCCTTCACCGCTTTCCTGCGCAAGTACCCCAACAGTTCGTACGCGGGCAATGCCCAGTACTGGCTGGGCGAGGTGAATCTGGCCAAGGGCGACCTTCAAGGTGCCGGCCAAGCCTTTGCCAAGGTGAGTCAGCAGTACCCCAAGCACGCAAAAGTGCCTGATTCGCTGTACAAGCTGGCTGACGTCGAGCGCCGCCTCGGTCACAACGACAAGGTGAAAGGTATTCTGCAGCAGGTCGTGGCCCAGTATCCGGGTACATCTGCCGCTCAGCTGGCACAGCGCGACCTCCAGCGTCTGTAGTGCCCAGCCTGAAACTCAAGAAAGCCGCGCTAGTCGCGGCTTTTTTCGTTAGAATCCCGCACCCGAAATTCCGGTAACTATTACGCTTCTCTGGATTCTGCGAGCGCAGGGTGCACTTGAAGTGCCTGACGGAGGCGGACGGCCTGTCTAGCTGTTACGCCCGTGGCCCATATGCAACAAACATTACGTATCACCGAAATATTTCACTCTTTGCAGGGTGAGACCCGCACTGCCGGCCTGCCGACCGTATTCGTGCGTCTTACAGGTTGCCCGCTGCGCTGTCAGTACTGCGACAGCGCCTACGCGTTCAGCGGTGGGACCGTCCAGACGCTGGACGATATCGTCGGGCAGGTCGCTGCCTACCGTCCTCGCTACGTCTGCGTGACCGGCGGTGAGCCGCTGGCCCAGCCCAATGCGATCCCGTTGCTCCAGCGGCTGTGCGATGCCGGCTACCAGGTTTCCCTCGAAACCAGTGGCGCCCTCGATATCTCGGCCGTAGACCCGCGGGTCAGCCGCGTGGTGGACCTCAAGACCCCCGGCTCCGAGGAGGTCTCTCGCAACCGCTATGAGAACCTGGATCTGCTCACGCCAAATGATCAGGTCAAGTTCGTGATCTGTTCGCGGGATGATTACGACTGGGCCGTTTCCAAGCTCATCCAGTACGGCCTTGACCGACGTGCAGGCGAAGTCCTGTTTTCCGCCAGTCATCATCAACTCAAGGCGCGGGATCTGGCTGACTGGATAGTGGCCGACAATCTGCCGGTCCGCCTGCAAATGCAGCTGCATAAATATCTTTGGGACGACGAGCCGGGGCGCTGAAATGACTGATTTGAACACTACTGAAAAGAAAGCCGTGATCCTGCTGTCTGGCGGCCTGGATTCGGCCACGGTCGTCGCCATGGCGCGCGCCGAGGGTTACACCTGCTACACGATGAGCTTTGACTACGGCCAGCGTCACCGCGCCGAACTGCAGGCTGCTGAGCGAGTGGCGGGTGATCTGGGCGTTGTCGAGCACAAGGTAATCGGCCTGAATCTCAACGGCATCGGTGGCTCCGCGCTGACCGACAGCTCCATCGCCGTACCAGAGGCGCCGACCGAAGGCATCCCGGTTACCTACGTTCCGGCCCGCAACACGGTATTTCTGGCTCTGGCTCTGGGCTGGGCAGAGGTGCTCGGCGCCCGGGACATCTTTATCGGCGTCAACGCAGTGGACTATTCCGGCTATCCCGATTGCCGTCCCGAATTCGTCGAGTCGTTCGAGCGCATGGCCAATCTGGCGACCAAGGCCGGTGTAGAAGGGCAGGGCTTCACCATTCGCGCGCCTTTGCAGAACCTCAGCAAAGCCGACATCGTTCGCGCCGGTACGGCGTTGGGCGTCGATTACGCGCTGACCGTTTCCTGCTATCAGGCCGATGACCAAGGCCGTGCATGCGGTAAATGCGACAGTTGCCGCCTGCGTGCCGAAGGCTTTGCCCATGCCGGTGTTTCGGACCCAACACGTTATTTTTGAAATATTTAAAAAAAGGTGTTGAATAACTGATAAAAATCAGTAATATACGCGCCACACAACAGAGGGTCGTTAGCTCAGTTGGTAGAGCAGTTGGCTTTTAACCAATTGGTCGTAGGTTCGAATCCCACACGACCCACCATATTTGAAGCGGTACAAAAAAAGCTGGAAGGCCACATGAAGATGTGGACTCCAGCTTTTTTTTGCGTTGAATTCGGGTCATGGCATGTCTAAGTGGTGTCGGTTGATAACCGTTCTCATTGATGCCTGGCGCACTAAAAATTTGTGTCAATTGGGTCGGTTAGCGGTAAAATCCGCACGCCTTCTGACGCAGCGCATGATGCATGTTGGCCAGTATTTGGACAGCGTGGATGATGAGCTGCCAGGCACGTACTTGAAGCTGGAAGGCCCACCGCGAGTGAGGCCTCCCGGCTTTTTTAACGCCTGCCCAACGGGTGTAAACTTGCCTTTCGCGCTTTGGCGCCTTCAGGTCTCGCTAACATGACGCAGATTTCCGAACGCTTTCTGGTGCAGGCGCACCTCGATGCCAAGCAGCCCAAGGCGTTGAGTCCCGCAGAACAGGCGCATTACCGCGCTGAAATCGCCGCTGAGCTCAAAAAGCAGGACGCGGTGCTGGTTGCCCATTACTACTGTGATCCGGTTATCCAGGCCCTGGCTGAGGAGACAGGCGGTTGTGTGTCTGATTCGCTGGAGATGGCGCGCTTCAGCAATAACCATTCGGCGAAAACCGTTCTGGTGGCCGGTGTTCGGTTCATGGGCGAGACTGCCAAGATTCTGAATCCGGAAAAGCGGGTACTCATGCCGACTCTGGAGGCGACCTGTTCGCTCGATGTCGGTTGCCCGGTCGATGAGTTCTCGGCGTTCTGCGATCAGCACCCGGAGCGCACCGTGGTGGTCTATGCCAATACCTCGGCCGCCGTGAAAGCGCGTGCCGACTGGGTGGTGACCTCAGGCTGTGCGCTGGAAATCGTCGAGAGCCTGATGGATAACGGCGAGAAGATCATCTGGGCGCCGGATAAACATCTGGGGCGCTACATTCAACGGCAGACGGGCGCTGACATGCTGCTGTGGGACGGTGCCTGCATCGTCCATGAAGAGTTCAAGTCCAAGCAGCTTGAAGACATGAAGGCGCTGTATCCCGAAGCGGCAGTGCTGGTGCATCCGGAATCGCCGGAGTCGGTGATTGAGCTGGCCGATGCCGTAGGGTCCACCAGTCAGATCATCGCTGCCGCGCAGCGCATGCCGAACAAGACGTTCATCGTGGCGACCGATCGCGGCATTTTCTACAAGATGCAGCAGCTGTGCCCGGACAAGATCTTCATCGAAGCGCCCACGGCCGGTAACGGCGCAGCATGCCGCAGTTGCGCGCATTGCCCGTGGATGGCGATGAATACGCTTGAGCGCACCTTGCAGTGCCTTAGAGAGGGCAGTAACGAGATCTTCGTCGACCCGGCGCTGATTCCCCAGGCAGTGCGCCCGTTGCAGCGTATGCTCGACTTCACCCAGGCTGCACGCCTGCGTCAGGCGGGGAATGCGTAGGAGCGGACTTGTCCGCGAAGCGCGAAGAGTGTGGTGCATCCGCCGCAGGTGTGCGGCCTGACACCCCGCCTTCGCGGCGAGCGTGCTCCTGCAGTCAGTTCATCATTCCTTTGACCATCCGCTCCTGTTCGATCAGGTCTTTCTGCCTTGCGTCGATCCGTGACGCCAGCTGGAAGTTGTTACTGGCGCGGCGCTTGGCGAAGTCCAGTTGCTGGATGGCTTGCCGGAAATCTCCCACCAGCGCGAAGTATTCAGCGCGAGCCTGATGCAGGCCGATGGTGTTGCCGTTCAGGCCGCGGGTTTCCGCCACCACATACCAGATGTCTGGATCGTCTGGGCGGGTTTTCAGCAGCGCTTCAAGCGCCTTTTCCGCCTCGGCGGTGCGGTTCTGCTTGAGCAGCACATCGATGCGCACGTCATTGAGCGGATAGTTGGCCGGATACAGGCCCAGCATGCGGTCGACCCGTTGCTGCGCGTCAGCCAGGCGGTTGTTGGTGATGTCCAGCTCGATCTGGGTCAGGTTGTAGGTGATGTCGTTAGGTGCCTTGTCCAGCAACGGCTTGAGGCCTTCCCGAGCTTCGTTGAGCTGGCCGCCCTTGATCTGCGCGATAGCCAGGCCGTAACGCGCAGCATCGGATTTGGGATTCTCGGTCAGCTGCGCGCGGAAGCGCTTGGCGGCGATGCCAGGGGTTTCCTCGTAGATCAGCGCGACACGGGCACGCATCAACTGATACAGCAGGCTGTCTTCCTTGCCGCCGGGTTTGGACTGCTCGGCACGGTTGCGGGTGTCGGCGATCCGCGATTCGCTGACCGGGTGAGTCAGCAGGAATTCCGGCGGGCGGGCGTCGAAACGGTATTGCCGCATCAGGCGCTCGAACATGGTCGGCATATTGCGAGGGTCGTAGCCGGCACGCTCCAGGTTGAGGATGCCGATCCGGTCGGCTTCCTGTTCGTTCTGGCGTGAAAAGCGGCGTTGTTCCTGAATGGCGGCGGCCTGGGAACCGGCAATGGCGGCAATGCCCGCGTCCCCCGCGCCAGCGGCGGCCATGACGATGCCGGCAAGCATGGCGGCCATGACCGGCACCTGCATGCGCTGTTGGGCCTCGATACCGCGAGCGAAGTGGCGCTGTGACAAGTGCGCCAGTTCGTGGGCCAGCACCGAGGCGTATTCCCCTTCGGTCTGCGCGTTGAGAAACAACCCGCCATTGACCCCGATGATTCCGCCCGGTGCCGCGAAGGCGTTCAACTGGGGGCTGTTGATCAGGATGAACTCAAGGCGGCGATCCTGGACCTGGCTGGTCTCGGCCAGCCGGTAGACCGAGGTCTCGACGTAGTCCTTGAGCTGAGGGTCGGATAATTGGCTGACCTGACCGCGCAACAGGCCCAGCCAGGCGCGTCCGAGCTGGTGTTCCTGTTCGGGCGAGACGATGGCGGAGCTGGCGTCGCCCAGCGATGGAAGATCATCGGCCAGGACGGGCGCGCTGAGCAGGCAGGCGAGCGTGAGCAGTGTAGGACGCAGAAAATTCATGCACGAAGCTCTGGGCTGGTGAGCACGTACTGTAGCTGGCTCAATGGCTTGCTGACCAGAGTGCGGTATCCTTGCCGTCTTGTCTGAAATGTCCGAGAGCTGCCTGTTCGTCCTGCCGTGCGAGCCAAGGCGTGCGTCTGGAGCGTTCCTTTGGAGAGAAAAAATGTCTGACGCTGTAGCCCGCCCTCAAGCCTGCGACGCCGAGCTGGACGCCAGCGGACTCAATTGCCCGCTGCCCTTGCTCAAGGCCAAGATGGAACTCAATCGCCTGGCCAGCGGCGCGGTGCTCAAGATCGTGGCGACCGACGCCGGATCGCAGCGCGATTTCCGCACCTTCGCCAGACTGGCGGGGCACGAGCTGCTGCATGAAGAAGTGGTAGCGGGCGTCTACAGCTACTGGTTGCGCAAAGCCTGAGCCTGCACGAACGCCTGTTCCGGCGGCCGAAATCGACCAGCCACTGCGACACGTTGCATGTCGCAGCGAATGCCGGCTGTCAGCCGTTGAGTGCCTGTGCCTTGGCAAGCACGTCGGCGATGTGGCCTGGCACCTTAACGCCGCGCCATTCGTGACGCAGGATGCCGTCCTTGTCGATCAGGAACGTGCTGCGATCGACGCCCAGATATTCCTTGCCATACAGCTTCTTGAGCTTGATGACATCGAACAGCTGGCAGAGCGCTTCTTCCTTGTCCGAAATCAGCTCGAAGGTGAATGACTGCTTGGCCTTGAAGTTCTCGTGGGTCTTGAGGCTGTCGCGGGATACGCCGAACACCAGAGTGTTGGCCGCCTCGAACTGCCCGATGTGATCACGGAAGTCCTGGCCCTGGGTGGTGCAGCCGGGCGTGTTGTCCTTGGGGTAGAAATAAATCACTACCTGTCGGCCCTTGAGTGCCGAAAGACTCACGGCCTGTCCGCTGGTGGCGGCGGCCTGGAAGTCTGGAACGGGTTGGTCTACTGCTACGGCCATCGGAATTTCCTTACATGGGTGCCTGTGGGCGCCACGGTTCGATCAGGGCGTCGAGATTGAGTGCGTCGGCGAAATCGAGGAACTGATCGCGCAGCCAGCTGATCTGGGTGCCGGCCGGCAGCGTCACCGTGAACGTGGCATTGAGCATGGTGCCGCCGGTCTGCGGTGCCAGGTAGGTATCGCAGATCAGGTTTTCCAGTTCGACGTTATGGTCGATGAAGAACTGGCACAGCTCATTGATGATGTCCGGGCGGTACGCCGAGCTGACGTACGCCACGTAGGGCAGGGCTTCCGGTCGGCTTTCGAGCGTTGCGCTGCGCACCACGCTGATGGTGAACGCGTGCTTCTTGGACAGACCGGGCAGGCCGGTCTCCAGGCGTGCCAGCGCATCCCAGCTGCCCGACAGCTGGAGGATCAACGCGCTGCACTCGCCGTGACGAGTCAGGCGCGAGCTGACGACCGAGCAGCGGGCTTCATGGCTGGCGCGGCACAGGACGTTGGTCAGCTCCATGGGGTTGGCGCCAAGGGCACTGATGACAAGGAATTGTTCGCGAACTGTGGGGGTGGACGACATGCAGCTTTCCTAGACGATGAGCGGTCGGTACATTTTCGGACCTGCCGGGGCGATTGGGTGATCGAGCGCGCGCCATGTTCTTTCGACTCAAGCGCGACAAACCCGCATGGCAACGCCATGGCGGGGCTGCAGGGCGCCGGAGCAGGGCTTCTGGCGGCAGAATCGACCGATTGAATGAGGTGCGCGGCGGGCCAGTACCGATCAAAGCAAGAAGGGTAGCGAAAACCAACGCTCAGGGGAATGCTCGCAGCGCGGTACTTTGCTTGTACAAGGCTGATGGCGCCAGTACCATTACCGCTCTCTTTTTCCGGCAGGAGCGGTTGCATGATTGCGGGCAGTATGGTGGCACTGGTCACACCCATGGATGCACAAGGTCGTCTGGACTGGGACAGCCTGAGCAAACTGGTGGACTTCCACTTGCAAGAGGGCACCAACGCCATCGTTGCCGTCGGCACGACGGGCGAGTCGGCGACCCTGGACGTGAGCGAGCACATCGAAGTCATTCGTCGCGTGGTCGATCAGGTGGCCGGTCGCATTCCGGTCATCGCCGGCACGGGTGCCAATTCGACCCGCGAGGCCGTCGAGCTGACGACCAACGCCAAGACCGCCGGTGCCGACGCGTGCCTGCTGGTGACGCCTTACTACAACAAGCCGACCCAGGAAGGCCTGTTCCAGCACTTCAGCCATATCGCCCAGGCGGTAGACATCCCGCAGATCCTCTACAACGTGCCGGGCCGTACCGCTTGCGACATGCTGGCCGAGACCGTCATTCGCCTGTCGTCGGTCCACAACATCGTCGGCATCAAGGAAGCGACCGGTAACCTGCAGCGCGCCAAGGACATCCTGGCCGGTGTGAGCAGCGATTTCCTGGTCTATTCCGGTGATGACGCTACGGCGGTCGAGCTGATGCTGGCAGGCGGCAAGGGCAATATCTCGGTGACCGCCAACGTTGCCCCGCGCGCCATGAGCGAGCTGTGCGCAGCCGCCATGCGTGGCGATGCCGAGACTGCCCGGGCGATCCACGAAAAGCTCATGCCGCTCAACAACACACTGTTCATCGAATCCAACCCTATCCCCGTGAAATGGGCCTTGCATGAAATGGGTATGATGCCGGACGGGATTCGTCTGCCGCTCACCTGGCTCAGCGCAGCCTGTCACGAACCGCTGCGACAGGCCCTGCGCCAGTCCGGCGTATTGGTTTAATTGAGGAAGCACTACGCAATGAAGCGATTGGCCGGACTTTCCGCACTTGCCTTGATTATCTCCAGCACCAGCGGTTGCGGTTGGATCTGGGGTGAAGATGGCTACTTCCGTGATCGCGG
Organism: Pseudomonas sp. v388; assembly: GCF_003935425.1. GTDB lineage: Bacteria > Pseudomonadota > Gammaproteobacteria > Pseudomonadales > Pseudomonadaceae > Aquipseudomonas. Next base: position 164,514 of record NZ_RHQN01000003.1, on the reverse strand, counting down.
CAGCGATTACCTGGAAGCCACCCAGACCCCAGCCATGCAAGTGCCTGGTGACATTTCCAGCAGCAAGCGGCTCGACCCGCTGTTGCCGATCCCGCGCAACGTGGCCGACAGCACCGTGAAGGGCGAATACGTCGTGCCTCGTCCGCAGCCGCTGGCCACCAGCTCGGATTCGAGCGATTTCAGCCTGCAGCAAAGCGGCGACGCGCGCTGGATCCTGGTTCAGCGTCCGCCTGCCGAAGTCTGGCCGGTGGCGCATCAGTACTTCGAAGACAACGGTTTCCGCATCGCTGAAGAGCGTCCGCAGACTGGCGAATTCAGCTCCACCTGGCAGCGTCTGGATGAGCTGTCCGCTTCGGTTGCCCAGCGCATGAGCGCCAGCGGTACCGCCGCCGATGCCGAGACTCGCGTGCGGGTTCGCATCGAGCCGGGCGTGCAGCGCAACACCAGCGAAGTCTACGTCGTCAGCGTTGAGCGCCCGGCAGGCAGCACGGCGCAGGCCGAGTTTCCGTCGCGCACCACCAACGTCGGCCTGGACGCAGCCCTGACCGACGATCTGCTGGCCAGCATGAACCGCAACGCCGAGAAGGGCGGTTCGGTTTCCCTGCTCGCCGCCCAGGACTACGACACCCCAAGCCGCGTTTCGCTGAGCGAAGACGGCAGCGGCAACCCGGTGCTGAGCGTCGGCGCGGACCTGGATCGTGCCTGGTCCAGCGTAGGTCGCGCCCTGGATCAGGGCGACTGGCGCGTGGAAGACATCAACCGCAGCCTGGGCTTGTACTACATCAACCTGGCCGAAAAAGCCAAGACTCCGGAAAACCAGCCAGGTTTCTTCGGTCGTCTGTTCGGCAGCGATGCCAGCAAGGAAGAAATCGAAGCCCGTGCCGAACGCTATCAGGTCCGCTTGAGCAAAGTGGGTGACAGCGTGCAGGTGACCGTCGAGAAGAACATCAACACCGTAGCGCCGGCCGATGTCGCACGCCGGGTGTTGAGCGTTATTCAAGACAACCTGGGTTAAGTGCGTTTCGCGGTTCTGGGCAGCGGCAGCCGTGGCAATGGCACGCTGGTCGCAAGCAACGATACGTACGTGCTGGTCGATTGCGGTTTCTCGCTGCGGGAAACCGAACGGCGTCTGGCCCGACTCGGTATCGGCGCCGAGCAGCTGAGCGCGATCCTGGTGACCCACGAACATGCCGACCACGTGCATGGCGTGGGTTTGCTGTCTCGGCGCTACAATCTGCCGGTCTACATGAGCAACGGCACCTTGCGCGGGATGCGCAAGCCGGTTGAGGTCACAGGTACGGTGGCGTGCGGGCAACGGCTCGAAGTGGGTGGGCTGAACATCGATGTGGTGTCGGTATCCCACGACGCGCTGGAGCCGACGCAATTCGTTTTCAGCGATGGCCGCCGCCGTTTCGGTGTGCTGACCGACCTGGGGTCTTACTGCGCCAGGGTGCTGGACCGTTATCAGGGCCTGGATGCCTTGATGATCGAAGCAAACCACTGTCGCGACATGCTTGCCCGAGGCCATTACCCGGTCTTTCTCAAGCAGCGCGTGGGGTGTGAGACCGGACATTTGAACAACCATCAGGCCGCCAACCTGGTGAGCGAGCTGGGGTGGAAGGGGCTGCAACATCTGGTGCTGGCCCACATCAGCAGCAAGAACAACCTGCCGCAGCTGGCCCGGCAATGTTTCGTCGACACCCTCGGGTGCGACCCGGACTGGCTGCAACTGGCCGATCAAGATTCAGGGCTCGACTGGCGACATATCGCCTAGCCCAACTACTTAGCAAGCGGAGCCCATCATGGAAAAACGTGAAGAACTCTACCGCGGCAAAGCCAAGTCGGTTTACAAGACCGACGACGCCGACCGCTTGATCCTGCTGTTCCGTAACGACACCTCGGCGTTCGACGGCAAGCGCATCGAACAGCTGGACCGCAAAGGCATGGTGAACAACAAGTTCAACGCCTTCATCATGCAGAAGCTCGAAGAAGCCGGCGTGCCGACTCAATTCGACAAGCTGCTGGGCGACAACGAGTGCCTGGTCAAGAAGCTGGACATGATCCCGGTCGAGTGCGTCGTGCGTAATTACGCAGCCGGCAGCCTGGTCAAGCGCCTGGGCGTGGAAGAGGGCATGAAGCTCGAACCGTACACCTTCGAACTGTTTCTGAAAGACGACGCCAAGGGCGACCCGTTCATCAACGAATCCCACGTCGTGGCATTCGGTTGGGGCACCGCCGAACATCTGGCGCGCATGAAAGAGTTGTCCCTCAAGGTCAACGACGTGCTGACCAAGCTGTTCGACGATGCCGGTCTGCTGCTGGTGGACTTCAAGCTTGAATTCGGCGTGTTCCACGGCGAAATCGTCCTGGGCGACGAATTCAGCCCTGACGGCTGCCGCCTGTGGGACAAAGACACCCGCAAGAAGATGGACAAGGACCGCTTCCGCCAGGGTCTGGGCGACGTGATCGAAGCCTACGAAGAAGTCGCCAAGCGCCTGGGCGTGCCGCTGTAAGGTCGCAAACGACGCAAGCGCTTGATAGCACGAAAAAAATCCGCGTAAAGGCTTCGCCTTTTCGCAATGTCCTGTTATCATGCGCGCCGTTGGAGAGATGCCAGAGTGGCCGAATGGGACGGATTCGAAATCCGTTGTACCTTCACCGGTACCTAGGGTTCGAATCCCTATCTCTCCGCCATATATAGAAAAGCCCCGTAAATCAATGGTTTACGGGGCTTTTTCTTTTTCGAATGTACTACTCGTTTGTACTACTCTTTATCCCTATCCGAGCGTCACCATCACCAGTCTTTTTTCGATCACGTGTTCAGTGATGGGCGAATGTCCTTGACGGTGTAGGCGTCTCCTCACCAGCTACCAGCGATGATGCCTGTTCGCAAGGCGACCCTTTGATGGCTTTCTGAGTCAATTCACCTTGGTCTGGGTTGAATTACCATCAGAATGCTGGCATAAAGACTCTAGGCACCCCCAACAGCTTTAACTATGCAGTGTGACCACTGCAATGATCTTTGATGTATGCACAAATGCCACTCGGGTTACGCCATGACCCTTGGAGGTTACGTTACGGTTCGTGATGGGCGTAAGGTAAATAGCGGGGGGTGCCGCTTATCTCTGAGTGGAACAGCCCGGAGATGGCCTTGAAGCTGCTAAACCCTACTGCTAACCCGTTGTTCAGGCTTAATAGCTTGGACGCCCTCAGTGGCCTCCTAGAAGTCAAGAAAGGGCATTTGTTGTACATCTGCTACAAGCGGGCAGATGTCCACAAATACAAATCTTTTGAGATACCTAAAAAAAATGGCGGGATAAGGAAGATTGACGCGCCGTTGAAAGGTCTTCGTCTTATCCAAAATCGGTTAGCCGCAATATTAACTGAGAACATAGAGTTTAAGTCTTGCGTTAAAGCCTTCGTTAAGGGTGAGGGGATATTCAATAACGCAGTGCTGCATAAAAAGTCTGACTGGGTGTTGAATGTTGATGTCAAAGATTTTTTTGGATCAATAAACTTTGGTCGAGTCCGTGCTGTGTTTATTGCAAAGCCCTTTGAAATGCATCCTGATGTGGCGTCCGTAGTAGCGCAGATATGTATATTCCAAAACTCCTTGCCTCAGGGGGCGGCCACCTCTCCAGTTGTGGCTAATATTGTTGCTAGTATGTTGGATAATAAAATTATCAAGCATATCAATGGTGTTAAGAGTGGGCGGCTAGTTTATTCTCGTTATGCTGATGATATAACTATATCCGCGAAGCGTTTCTTTCCAAGTGAGATTGCACACCTGAGTGAAGGGAAAACCATTGTTGGTGAAAGCTTAGTTAATTTGTTTTCTCGATCAGGTTTTGTCATTAATGATTCCAAAAGCCGGTTGCAGCCTAAAATTAACCGGCAAGAGGTCACTGGGCTGGTTGTTAATAAGAAGGTAAATATTCCGTCCGAGTATAAGAATAAATTACGCTCTGCCATTTCTCAATGGATATTGAACCCTAAGGAAGCTGAGCGTAAGTATTTTGTAGATATACTGGGTTTGAATGAGTCCGAGTTTGAGGCTTCGGCAACGGGTGAGAATCTAAAGCGTAACATATATGGGCGGCTTTCATTTATGTCGATGGTGAAAGGTAAAGATGATCCGACATATTTGAAGCTGATATTGAAAATGGCGGAGCATGATGATTCTCCACCAAAATTCGTAAGACTGATTAGGGCACAGCATAACATGTATGATGTATTTATTTGTCACGCATCCGAAGATAAAGCTGAAATAGCAGAGCCTTTGTATCACGCCTTGACTGCACTTGGTCTTAACGTGTTCTATGATGCTGAAAGTATCGAGTGGGGCGACTCGCTAATTGAGACTATTAACAAGGGTTTGTATAAGTCAAAATATGTGATAGCCATCATGACTGATAATTCAGTTGTGAAAAAGTGGCCGCAAAAAGAAATCAATGCGGTATTGAATAGTGATATATCGGGAGGTCAGAATCGCTTGCTGCCTTTGATACATGGCGATGCCGAAAATATCTTGAGTGCAAACTTTCTGATGAGTGACAAGTTGTATGAGGTGTGGAAGGGTAATGCTGAGGAAATTGCTGGAAAGGTGAAAGTTAAGATCGAAGGTCGGGCTCGATAAAAACTTGTGCTCATGTGATCGGCTTGCGGTGAGCGGCTGTGGGGTTAGGCGATGGGGCGCGGGAAGGGTGGCTTGCCGCAGAAGGCGAGACTTAGCCCTTGCCCACCCAAGGTAAGCGTTTCTGCGATACGTTTTGTATTCGTATTTGGATTTTTTTTCAGTGTTTAGAATGGGCATTTTCTGTGCCATAATCAGCATCGATTCCCCCTGTTTTTACCTCGATTGACTGAGCCGCAAGCCGCTGATGTCGCTGGCTCTAGCGAAATCCATTGCTGTATAGGATTATTATTTAATATGCCACTTTGTCTTAATGGCGTGTTGCAGTGGTGTGTGCGACGTACTTCTGCTTTCCGAGGCTTGGGGGCGCTGAGCAGGGTTGTGTTCTAAAATTTATTTTCAATGAAAATTGAAGGTTTAAAATTAAATAAAAAGAGGATTCACGTTTTGAATTTTGATGGTTGACTGTCACGATAACTTACTCCCATGAATATCGAAGTTATCCGATATTGTATTGTCCGGCCCGTAAATTCGGGATTGTTACCGAAATTATGCGTCGCGTCATTGGTCAAGTTGAAGCTTTGCTCAGCTGGCATTCGCGGATAAATGTGATTCGATTCGACTGCCACTTTCCTCAAGGATGGAAGAACGATCATAAGCTAGAAAACAAGGTGATGTCTGCTTTCACCAAGATGCTTAAATCGAAGCTTCGAACCAAACAATGGCTGGGGCATGATCACGTGATCACTGGATGGTCATATGAGGTTGGTGAAGAAAATGGGAATGGGCATTACCACTTTTTTGTGGGCTTTGAGGCTCTGTACCGTCGCCTGGGAAGCTTTGAGGGTGGTATCTATACCGGCCTATATGGTTTGATAAAAGATTGCTGGAAGCGCGTTATAGGCGGCCATATACACTTCTCCAAAAGTCGTATAGTTAAAAGGTCGAATGTAACTCAAATCCATCAATGTGTGAGGCATTTGAGTTACATTGCGAAAGATGTGACTAAAGGGTTTGGGTCAGGTTGCACGGCCAAGAACTATGCGCTGTCGAGGCTTAAACCGAAACCGAAATCGGAATCTACTGATATGAAGGGCGTCCAGTTTTCTGATTGTGCTGGCGCCCTTGCTGAATAATCATCTGTCCGACCCCGCCAACGTAATTGGGTAATGTGTAACCCCAGTATCCACCTACGCGTACTTTAGCAACGCCGTACATTGATTCCGGTCGCTTCTTGCCTGAAATTTTTGCGGTCCGTATAGCTGTGATGAAGGCTGAACTGGCCGGAATTTCCTGGCATTCACCGTTCGATACCAGTCGGTCAATCTTCGCTATGTACGCTTGGATATGGGGTTCTTTGGTGTCATCTCCATATTCAGCCAAGGTTTCGTACATCTTGAACAGCACCATAGGGTCTTTGCACAAGGTGCCTTGCATGTAGTCTTCTTGGATGCCGATGTTCAAGTCCCCAGAGACGTCATACACCTTGGCGTGGGCTGACCAGGGCAGGGCTAGGAACAAAGCAGTGAGGGTCCATTTCGTCATGGGATCGTCCATAGGGCGGGTAATGTGCTTTAGCCAAAATACTCGTTTTTCGAGTAATGCAAAAGCCGATCCTATCTTGCTGGCTGCTTTTTACCGGCCAGCCCCATGCCAAAATCGATCCACACTCACGACTATCAGGTACTGGTTGCACTCCTACGCGAATTCCGGCTTGCAGCCGATCTGACGCAGGTTGGACTTGCCGCCCGACTGGGTAGGAAGCAAGCGTTTGTTTCTGCCGTAGAAGTAGAAGGCAGACGACTCGATCTGTTGCAGCTTGGCGAGTGGGCAGTTGCGTGCGATTCGGACTTGATCACGCTGGTCACGGTGTTCGAGGATCGCCGGGCACGCGGATAGCCAATCACCTGCCTTAGTCTCACCCCGTTCACCAGAAACCCCGTCAAACCTTTCTCATAAGACTCTACTGCTAGGGTAGGTCCGCTCATATCAACACCGTCGTATCAGAAAGCTATTGTAGATAGCTATACGATTAAATTATCATAGGTCTATAAATTTTGAGAGTAAAAGATAAAAATGAAAACACACCTTTACCTTCGGGCTAGCACGAACGATCAGGATGCAATGCGAGCACGAGCTTCCCTTGAAGTGTTTGCGGCTGAAAAGGGCATGACGATTGTTGACGTCTACTCTGAGAACATCACTGGTACCCAGCTTGATCGGCCGGAACTCAACCGATTGTTGGAGTCAGCGTCAGTTGGTGAAATCATTCTGTGTGAAAGCGTGGATCGCCTTAGTCGAATGACTTCGGCAGATTGGGAGCAGCTAAAGTACACGATACGCCAGAAGGGCCTTCGGTTGGTTGTCGCGGACCTGCCCACCACCCACGTGTTGATCCAAGATGCTGGTATCAGCGGGCAGGTCATGGGGGTTGTCAACGGAATGCTTCTCGACTTGATGGCGACTATGGCCTACCTCGATCAACAAAAGCGTGTTGAGCGAATCCGTGAAGGGCTAGCAAACAAACGTGTAGCCGACCCATTGTGGAAGCCAACCGGAAAGCGAAGAAATGAAAATACTTGGAAACGTGTAGAAGACCTGATGTTGAAACATCCGACGATGAGCGCCGCTGACATCGCAAAATTAGCAGATGTCGGAACGGCTACGGTCTATCGTATCAAGAAAGCCTCCCGCCCCGTGGTGGGGTAAATATTTTAGGGTCCCATCCGGGTATCAGGTACATGGTACCCGCTAGTGGGTACCAATACCTTTCTCTATTGGGTCATTGCTGATTCGGCAATATTGAAATCAGTTTAGATATTGCTGAGACCAATTGAGCGGGGCTTGCCCCCTTGCTGTAAACGTCAAAGGTTACAAGCCCAGTTTCGTGACCTACCAACTGTGCAACGATTGGCCCGGGTACGTCATGACGCAGCAACTGCGTGATAGCCGTAACTCGGACGCTATGGAACACATGGCTTCGTCCAAATCCTAGTCTAGTCTTGAGCCGTCCAAATGATTTTGAAAGGGCATCAGCTCGCTTGTTGTATTTGTTTCGACTGGTTGAAGGGATCAAGAACCCGTCTATAGAGTCTTTCACAAGACGCTGCACCGTTTCCATAACGCACGGATGAATAGGTACTCGGCGGATGCCAGCCGCAGTTTTGCTGTCTTTGATGTCAAAGAAATCAACATCCTCGATCTTGATAAGGTCGCTACTTTTGAGTTGACACAGTTCTTCAATGCGTGCACCAGTAAAGTAGCCCAGCAATGTCAGGTCTACCAAAGTCTGTTTGCCCTGCTGTTGCGCCGCTTCCATGAGCCTTTTTAAGTCAGCTAGGGTGTAGTCCATCCTACGTGCGTCCGCCTTTGCCTTTCCTCGAACCTTCGGCAAATCATGGTTTTCAAATGGGTTTGCCCGATCCTTGAATGTTGAACGCCACTGTTCATCGTGTCGTATCGCCCATTTCCAGTACATGCTTCCAGCAAGCAAATACTGGGTCAAGGTTTTTGAAGCGAGCCCCAAGGTTCGCAACCAATCTCCAACACTATCCGATGTCAAATTTTTAGTATTGTTTTTCAGGTAGCTTGCCAATTTTTGAAGCTTGGATTCTTGTTGGTCAATGGTTTTAAGCTCGATGCCTTGTGCTTGCCGGTGAGCCCTAAACCTTGCTAGTCGAGCGGTTGTAATTTTGGGTTCAATTTGTTGGTTGTTAGGGGTGTCGATCAGTTCGTGAAGGTCCGCTTCTTGATCGTTATCAAAACTGTATCTTTCAATAAAGGCACCCCCGATCACATCCTTCAACAAGTCCGAAACGGCAGAGTACGCATTTAGCTTGTCTTGCATTTCATTCCCGGTTTTGGGGGGAAGAGCGTTCTCGATGGTCGCCACAATATCCGGGTTGTTCTGAACAAATTCTTGAATTTCTTTCTCGGTGCGACGTGGCCCATCGTACCGTTCGCCAATCAATGCACGCCGACGTGCCTGGATCAGACCCTCCACTGAAACGGTTGTTTTCACGACTTGTTCTTGCCAATCGTCAGGCAGTTTCCGCTGGCCTCTCGCTTCGGATATTAGCTTTCGCCATTCGGCAAGGTGCGCATGCCGAGCATGCAATGCTTCTCGGTGAGAGGTGGTTTTCAGCGATTTGATGAATACGCTGTGACCAATTTTCGTCACCACATCCTTGGGGACCTTGAGTCTGACGTACCAAGTATCTTCCCCTTTTTTTCTGATCAAATGGTCAGCCATATCCCACCGGTCATCAGTTCTGTTGTACTACTCAATTGTACCACTTTAACGGTTTGGTAGCCAATGACTGCGGTAGTTACGGCCTTTTGTAGTGAATGGCTTCGTCTCCCTATCTCTCCGCCATACATTTGAAAGCCCCGGAAGTTATGCTTCCGGGGCTTTTTTGTGTGCCTTGGATTACGCCGACGTCTCCTTCCAGCGTGCACTGGCTGCGCGGCGCAGGCGGTTGGGCATTGAGCAGTCGGACGAGCAGCACACCGGCTGACCAAACCCCAGACAAAGAAAAGCCCGCGATGGGGGAGCGGGCTTAAGGGGATTCACACTTGGGAGCGAGTTCAAGATGCCTCAGCGGCTGTGAAAACCTCGTGAATAATTCGTCGGCGTTTCAGTTACTCATCCAACTTTGATCCGGCGTCTGGATCGAGGCTCGGCCGTCAGGCAGCCAGCGCTTCTCACGAAGCCCTTGCCCCCATTAACGCGTTCGGTTGAAGGGGCAAAAACATCCCGCTGATCTCGAAGCTCTCCGAGACTCCGGCTTTCGGGAAACGGACCAGCATGGTGGCCGGCCTCAGGCGCATCAGACGATGTTGTTTTCGTCATTCATCGCAATGTCTATCACCTCCTGTTACAGCGGTGGCTGCCAAGGCGCAGCTTCGTACTCAGGCGAGTCCGTCTGTAGCGCTGGATTCGCTCTTGAAGCCTGGAACAGGAGCGTGGGGGAGATAGCGGTTCAGCAAACCCCGGACAAAGAAAAGCCCGCGATGGGGGAGCGGGCTTAAGGGGATTCACACTTGGGAGCGAGTTCAAGATGCTCCATCGGCTGTGAAAAGTTCGTGAATAATTCGTCGCTGTTTCAGAGGCCGATCATTTCTGTTCTGGCGTCTGGATCGAGGCAGGGCCGTCGGAGTCCGGAACGAAGGTCTTGTTCTCTTCGGCGCGGGCTTCGCGGGCCTGGGCGTGGTCTTTGCCGGCTTCGATGTTCTCTTTCTTGGCATCCTGCATCTTGTCTTGGGCAGTCTCTACTTTCTGCTGCGCATTCTCGGTATGGGCTTGCGCGTCCTGGGCTTTCTGCTCGGATTTGCTGTCGCAGGCGGCAAGGCCCAGCGAGGCGGAGAGGACGAGGGCGTAGGCGAGGACTTTGGACATGAAAGGCTTTCCTTAACAGAGCAAATGTATGGCTTTGAGCCACAGGCGCCTGTTGAAGTTCAGGTCGATTGCCCGCTGCGACGATCCGCCACTCCCTCAGGGTTCACCTGAAAGCGAGCAGCCCGCCGTCGGCCAGGATTTGCAGCCCGTTATAGCTGGGCAGGGTTACGTCGTCGGTTTCGAACGGGTGCAGGTGCGCGGCAGTCACCACCGCAACACTGGCTCCGGCGGCCTTGGCAGCGGCGATGCCGGCAGGTGCATCTTCGAAAACCAGGCAGTCCCGCGCCTCCACGCCCAAGCGTCTGGCAGCCAAAAGGAAGCAGTCCGGTGCGGGTTTGCCTTGGGCCACGTCTTCGGCGGTAACCACGACGTCCGGCAGCTGCAGGCCGGCGGCACCCATTCTTGCCCGCGCCAGGGCGATCGGCGCAGAGGTAACCACCGCCCAGCGATCTTTGGGCAGCGATGCGAGAAATTCCGCAACGCCTTCAATCGCCACCACGCCCTCGACGTCCTCGATTTCCGCCGCTGAAACGGCAGCGGCCTCGAACTCGACATCGATGCCCGGCAGGTTTTGCTTGCGCACGGTGTCGATGCTGCGCACACCGTGGATGGTCGGCAGGAAGGCTTCGACATCCAGACCGTGCTTGCGCGCCCAATTGGCCCAGACGCGTTCGGCGGCAACCACCGAGTTAAGGAGCGTCCCGTCCATATCGAACAAAAACGCAGCGAATCGCTTCTCGTGAAACATGCAGACCCCTTGGCAGTCGGTGATAAACAGTGGAAAGCGCCCACGATGCCGTGCCTGACCGAACCTGCGCAAGGGCGAAACGGCGACGGCCTGCAGGCGCGGCAACATCATTTTGCTAATCAGGCCGCGACAAAATGCCGCAATTTGTGTCGTCGCGAGTAATATGTGCCCTCTGAAGTCATACCAGATTGAATCGGAAAGGCCTGATACAGCGCTGGCGAATAGAAAAATCACAAGAACCGAAAGCCAGGCTGCCCGCCCCGGTCGACGCAAAGTATCAACGAGCAGACGAAAAAGGCGATTAGAAAAATGACCACCACTTCGCGACCTTTGTATATTTCCTACGCAGGCCCGTCCCTGCTGGAGATGCCCCTGTTGAACAAGGGCAGTGCCTTTACCCCGCAAGAGCGGGTCGAATTCAACCTCATCGGGCTGCTGCCGCAGAACGTAGAGACCATCGAGGAGCAAGTGACGCGCGTGTACAGCCAGTACAAACAATGCGCGAGCGACCTCGATAAACACATCTACCTGCGCTCGATCCAGGACAACAACGAAACCCTGTTCTTCCGCCTGCTGGACTCGCATCTGGATGAGATGCTGCCGATCATCTACACCCCGACCGTCGGCCAGGCCTGCCAGGAATTCTCCAAGATCTACCGCACCCACCGCGGGCTGTTCATCTCTTACCCTGAGCGGGATCGTATCGACGACATCCTGCGCAGCGCCACCAAGGACCGCATCAAGATCATCGTGGTCACTGACAGCGAGCGCATTCTGGGCCTGGGCGACCAGGGCATCGGCGGCATGGGCATTCCGATCGGCAAGCTGTCGCTGTACACCGCCTGCGGTGGCATCAGCCCGGCGTATACGCTGCCCATCGTGCTGGACGTCGGCACCAACAACCGCGAGCTGCTCGACGACCCGATGTACATGGGCTGGCGCCACGAGCGGGTAACCGGCAAGGAATACGACGACTTCATCGCGCTGTTCATCGATGCCGTGCAGCGTCGCTGGCCGGACGTGCTGTTGCAATTCGAAGATTTCGCCCAGTCCAACGCCATGCCGCTGTTGGAGAAATACCGCGACCAATTGTGCTGCTTCAACGACGACATTCAGGGCACGGCCTCGGTCGCAGTGGGCACCTTGCTTGCCGCCTGCAAGGCCAAGGGCGAGACCCTGGCGCAGCAGAAAGTGGTGTTTGTCGGCGCCGGTTCGGCCGGCTGCGGGATCGCCGAGCACATCATCGCCGCGATGCAAATCGAAGGCTTGAGCGAAAGCGCGGCGCGCCAGCGCATCTTCATGGTCGACCGCTATGGCCTGCTGACCGACGGCATGGACAACCTGCTGGACTTCCAGCGTCGCCTGGCGCAGAAGTCTTCGGACGTTGAAGGCTGGACCGCAGGCGACGAAGCGTTCCCCACGTTGCTGGACGTGGTCAGCAATGCCGGCGCCACCGTGCTGATCGGCGTGTCGGGCCAGCGTGGCCTGTTTACCGAGCAGGTCATTCGTGAGCTGCACAAGCATTGCCCCAAGCCGCTGGTCATGCCGCTGTCCAATCCGACTTCCAAGGTCGAAGCCACACCGCAGGAGATCCTGCAATGGACCGACGGCAATGCGCTGGTCGCGACCGGCAGCCCGTTCGCTGCGGTGGAAATCAACGGCCGCACGATCCACATCGCGCAGTGCAACAACTCCTATATCTTTCCGGGGATCGGCCTGGGCGTGGTGGCCTGCAACGCCTCGCGCATCACCGACCGCATGCTGATGGCCGCGTCCAACGCGCTGGCCGAATGCTCGCCAATGGTCACGGGGCAGGGCGATGCGGTTCTGCCGCCGCTCAAGGAAATCCAGCAGGTCAGCCGCAAGATCGCATTGGCGGTGGCCAAGGAGGCGCAAGCCGAAGGCCTGGCGCTGGAGACTTCCGAAGAAGTGCTGCTGGCCGCCATCGAGCGCCATTTCTGGACACCGGACTACCGCGCCTACCGTCGTCGCTCGTTGTGATCCGGCGCTGTTAAGCCCTGACGCCTTCGCCGGTTCGCCTGCGAAGGCGTTTTTGTTCGGGCCTGAACGGTGCCTGAAGCGACAGGTTATCGACAGCAAGATCGTGCAGACTTGGATGACAGACGCGCGGTAATAGCCGGTAGCGATATATACTGCGCGCCATTGTTAAGGGAGAGCCGTGTGGCCATCGATATTCACTGGATTCGCGACGACGACAGCCTCGCCCGCCATTGCGCAGAGTGGCAGACCCTGCCTTTTGTTGCGCTCGACACCGAGTTCATGCGGGTCGATACCTTTTATCCCATTGCTGCACTGTTGCAGATCGGCGACGGTTCCAGCGCCTGGCTGATCGATCCGTTGTTGATCAACGATTGGGGGCCGCTGTCGGCGTTGCTGGAAAACCCCGAGGTCATCAAGGTCGTGCACGCCTGCAGCGAAGACCTCGAAGTCTTGTTGCGCCTGACCGGCAGCCTGCCGGTGCCGCTGTTCGACACCCAACTGGCGGCCGCGTACCTGAATATCGGGTTTTCCATGGGTTACTCGCGTCTGGTGCAGGAAGTGCTGCAGATCGAACTGCCCAAGGGCGAAACCCGCTCTGACTGGCTGCAACGCCCGTTGTCGGAAACCCAGATCAGCTACGCCGCCGAAGATGCCGTGCACCTGGCCGAGTTGTTCGAGGCGCTGCGCCCGCGGCTGTCCGATGAGAAATACGCCTGGTTGCTGGACGACGGTGCCGAACTGGTCGCCAACCTGCGGCGCGAAATCGACCCGCAGGAGGTCTACCGCGACGCCAAGCTGGCCTGGAAGCTGTCCCGTGGCCAACTGGCGGTGTTGCGCGAGCTGTGTGCGTGGCGCGAGGTCCAGGCGCGCAGCCGCAACCTGCCGCGTAACCGCATCGTGCGCGAGCATTCGCTGTGGCCGCTGGCCAAGACTCAGCCTGACAACCTCGGCGCGCTGTCGCGGATCGAAGACATGCACCCGCGCACCGTGCGTCAGGACGGCGAGTTTCTGCTGGAGCTGATCAAGACCGCCAGCAGCCTGCCGCCGGAACAATGGCCGCCGGCGTTGCCCGAGCCGCTGCCCATCGATGCATCCGGCGTGCTCAAGCGCCTCAAGGCCATCGGCCAGGCCTACGCCGATCAGCTGGACATGGCGCCTGAGCTGATGCTGCGCAAGAAGACCCTCGAAGCCCTGCTCAAGAGCGGCTACCCCGACGGTCCCTATCAATTGCCCGATTCGTTGCGTGGCTGGCGCCGCGAATTGATGGGCCAGGCCTTGCTCGACAGCCTGGCCGGCTCCGGAGAACAGTCTTGAAACGTATTTGCTCGATTTATCGCAGCCCGAAGAAAGCCGGCATGTACCTCTACGTGCTCAAGAGCGATGTGCTCGAACGCGTACCTGAATCGTTGCTGGTCGCCTTCGGCAAGCCGCAGCATGCCTTCGACCTGGTGCTCACGCCGGAGCGGGCGCTGGCTCGCGAGGACATCCACAAAGTGCTGGAAAACCTCGACGGACAGGGCTATCACCTGCAGATGCCGCCTGCCGAAGACGAATACATCGAGCATTTGCCCGAAGAGCTGCTGCGCCGCAACGACCCGGTCTGACCCCAAAGTGACAGACGCTGCCGCCACGTCCGCGCTCATTCGTCGAGTCGGTGTGTGCGGCGCCGCCTGTTGCCGTTTGTCCCGTTTTTAAGGTTTTTGAAACATGCGCGTCCTGATTGCCGAGCACGACTACCCCATCTACACCCAATTGCTGCGCAAGGCTGCGCCAGACCTCGAAGTGCTGAGCAGTGGCGATTCTGCCGAGCTGTCGCGCATGGCCGCCGATTGCCCGGTCTGGCTCGGGCAGCCGGACCTGCTCGCCAACCTGCTGCGCCAGGGGCATTCGCCACAGTGGCTGCAATCGACGTGGGCTGGGATTACACCGCTGCTGGTCGAGGGGCTATCGCGGGATTACCGGCTGACGCGCGCCGTCGGAATTTTCGGGCAGGTGATGGCTGAATACCTGCTGACCTACATGCTGGGTCATGAGCGTGAAGTGCTGGCGCGGCTGATGAGCCAGGTCGAGCGCAAATGGGACAACCGAGCCGGGCAGAGCCTGGCCGGGCGCAAGGTGCTGATTGTCGGCACCGGCGATATCGGCCAGCGCGTCGCGGAGTTTCTGGTTCCGTTCGGCGTGCAGGTGCATGGCGTGGCGACGGCGGCGCGTGTTCAGGAGCCGTTCGTCGAGGTATCGGCGTTGAGTGACCTGGCGGAAAAGGTCGGCGACATGGACTACGTCATCAATTTGCTGCCCGACACGCTGCAGACCCACGACCTGTACGATGCGAAGCTGTTTGCCCGGTTCAAGCCCTCTGCGCTGTTCATCAACGTCGGCCGTGGTGTTGCGGTGGTCGATGCCGATCTGGTCGAGGCGCTCAAGGAAGGGCATCTGACCGGTGCCGTGATCGACGTCTGTCGCCAGGAACCGCTGCCCCAGCGTCACCCGTTCTGGACCGCCTATGGCCTGCTCCTGACCGGCCATAGCTCGGCTCCGACCTCGCCGGTAGCCATGACCCGGTTGTTCATCGACAACCTGAAAGCCTTCCAGACTGGCGAGCCGCTGCGCGGTGAAGTGGATTTCGCGAAGGGGTATTGAGCCTGATAAGCCTGACGCTGTAGGCGCGCGCTTGCCCGCGACGGGGCCGTCACATCCACACGATGTGCATCGATCTGACCTCCGCTTTCGCGAGCAGGCTCGCTCCTACAGGAGGACCGTTACAGCGTGAAATCACCTTCAGCTGCCAGCTCGGATACCGGGCGGCGTGGGCTTGGGGTTTCGCGGCCTTGCAGGTATTCCGGCAGGGTCGATTTGTCGCCCAGTTTGCCGATGACCACCGCAGCGTGGATTGCGTAATCCTCGGGGATGTTCAGCTCCTTGCGGGTCAGTTCCTGATCGAAACCGGCCATGCCGTGGGTGTGCCAGCCGCTCAGGCTTGCCTGCAAGGCCAGGTGAGCCCAGGCGGAGCCGGTGTCGAAGGTGTGCCACAAGGCCGGGCTTTCTTCAGTCGCGCCGGGCGCGGTGAAGGTGGTCTTGGAAATCACAATCACCAATGCCGACGCATGCTGTGCCCAGCCACGGTTGAATTCATTGAGCAGGCCCAGGAAACGCTCCCAGTTCGGCGTGTCGCGGCGCGCGTACAGAAAACGCCACGGCTGCGAGTTGTAGGCTGACGGCGCCCAGCGCGCGGCTTCGAAGAAACTGAGCAGGGTGTCCTGGGAAATGCTGGCCTCGGCAAAGGCGCGGGGCGACCAGCGCTCGGTGAACTGTGGGTCGATGGCATGATCGGCGATGCGAGTATTGATGCTCATGAAAGTCCTGTCGCGGGTAGGTGGGAAGCGAGCTTGTGCGGGGTGGGTATCGACTCAAGCGCTCTAACGCTACTGTTTTGCCTTCCCGGTGACAAGTCTGCGCTACCGACAGTCGTAAGCGCTTGGCCCGCGCGCGCCGTGCCACTAGACTGGCGGCCTTTTCACTACCGATGCCGTTGCCCGAACCATGGCCGCTAAAGTTGAACCCTTCTGGATACGCAAAACCCTCGACCAACTCGATCAGGCCGAGTGGGAGTCACTGTGCGACGGCTGCGGATTGTGCTGCCTGCAGAAACTGGAAGACGAAGACGACAACAGCGTCTATTACACGCGCATCGCCTGCACTTTGCTGGATCTGAAAACCTGCCAGTGCTCCGACTACGCCAATCGCCGCGCGTCAGTGCCGGACTGCATCCAGTTGACGCCGGGCCAGGCCGACGAATTCAAATGGCTGCCGCCGACCTGTGGTTACCGCCTGGTCAGCGAGGGCAAGGACTTGCCCCTTTGGCACCATCTGGTCTGTGGTGACCGCGACGCGGTACACCACGAGCGCATCTCCCAGTCCGGTCGCATGCTCAGTGAGAACAGCGTGTCCGAAGACGACTGGGAGGATCATCTGATCTTTCGCGCAGGCTGAGGGCCTACAGGACCGGCTTGGTCGGGTCCTTGAGCGCGTCGATGCCATTGCCGACTGCGGTCTTGGCGGCGGACGTGGCGTCGTCCTTGAGCTGAGACAACTCGGCTCCGGCGCGCTCGATGTCGCTACGCACGGCGCGCAGGTTGCTGCGGCCTTTCTCCAGCTTCGACTTGGCCGAGCAATGGCCGGTGATGCCGCGCGCCAGCGCCGCGCCGCCGATGGCCAGCTGCACCAGCCCGACAATGCCGCCACGACGCAGGCCTTTGCCCATCATCAGCACGCCACCGGCCAGAGAGCCGATACGCTCCCAACCCTGGACATTCTGTTGTGGCAGCGGGCTGACAGTGCCGGTGGTGTCGATGCGTTCAATGATTGGGGTATCGCGCATGATGGCTCTCCATGAAGTGGTAGGTCTGTTCAAGAGAAACTGACTGCCCACAGGCGAAACTGTTCAATGCATTCACATCAGCGGTCGTTCGACGGGTCGACGCGTTCCCGGCCGAACTGCGGACCGGAACGGGTGTTGTTGCCTTTGGCCATGCGGTCGTAGAGCACGACGTTGACCGTCGCCGCCAGGTTCATGCAGCCCTCGGTGGGGATGTACACGACGTCTTCGCACCAGTCGCGAATCTCCTGATCCAGCGAACCGTCCTCCGGCCCGAAGATATACAGCGCCCGATCCGGGTGCGTGTATTCCGGCAAGGCCCGTGCGCCTTCGACCAGTTCCACCGCCACCGGAATGCAGCCCAGCGGCAGGATGCTCTTGAGGTCTTCGATGCCGATCAGCGGGATGTCCTGATGAATCTTCTTGGTATCGGTGATGAAGTCCCGCGCACGCTCGTAGCGCTTGCCGGTATAGAAAACCGAAGCCGCACCGTAGCAACCCGCGGCACGCATGACCGAGCCGACGTTTTCCGGGGATTTGGGGTTGTAGAGACCGATGCAGGCGTACCGTTTGTTTGCCACGGGGAAGTGCTCTGGAGAAAAGCGCCGATTATACGGCAGCCTGGTCACTTCAGTCCGCTATGTCCCATGGCTGATCTGTAAACCCTGCGGTATGTCCGTGGCCCACGCAGCTGCCTTGCCCCGGCGTTTTGACCGATTTTTGACATCAGCTTCACCGCGCAACCACGATCCGGACTCTATCTTGCCGTCTGCAAAGCGTGGCGCTCACAACGACGTGAGCGATGCCACCTCAATACATGCATGACAGGAGCAGCACCGTGGCGAAAGCGTGGATCCAGGATCTCAGACCCGTTGGCCGTTTACCGGCCTTCAAGCAGTTGCACTTGGTGCTGGCCGTTGTACTGGTCGCCCTCGTTGCCGTGGTCGGCTGGTTTCTCACCGCCACGCATGTCGTCGATCTCAGCGTGCACAACAACCTGGTCAAGTCGGGTTTGCATGACAGCTGGCTGCAAGGTGACGTGGTGGTGATGGTTCGGCATGCCGAGCGTTGCGACCGTTCGCGCAATCTCTGCCTGGACAGCGCCGACGGCATCACCGTCGAAGGCAGCAAGGCTGCGCTCGCGGTAGGTGCGGGCTTGAGGGATATGGGCCTGGAGCACGCGACGTTGATTGCCAGCCCGTTGACCCGTACCCGGCAGACCGCCGATTTCATCGCGGGCCACACGGTGGTAACCGAGCAATGGGTCAGTGAGTGCAACCAGGATTTCAAGGATGCGGTGGTGGCCCACAAATCCAGGGGTGAAAACCTGGTCCTGATCACTCACAGCGGCTGCATAGACCATTTCGCGCGCCAGATGGGCGTGGCGGCGGGCGAGCGCTCCAGCGCTTACACCGAAGCGTTCTTTATAACGATTGGTGATTCGGGCAAGCCCAGGCTCTTGGGTTCTTTGGTTGCCGGGCGTTGGAATGCATTGTCGGGTGAGCAAATCAACTGATCGCAGAGTTTGTAGCCGAAGCCGCGAACAAGTGGTGTGACAAAACTTTATCCACGGTTCGCCAGTATATGAATGCTGCTGCGCAAACTGCCGCAATCCGTAGTGTCGTAGCGTGCGAATATATTCGACTGATCATTGAGGACTAAATGAACCCTGCGCTTTCGCCACCGGTTTCTCGCTTTTTCGACTTTCGTCTTGCGATAGGCATTACGCTGGCATTGATGACGTTGCTGTTGTTGCTGGACCCCTCGGCCGTGGACCTGTACATCGCCGGGCTGTTCTATCAGCCCGGAGAAGGATTCGTCGGTCGCCGCAGCTTCTGGCTGGAGACCGTTGTTCATGATCGGGCCAAACTGGCGGTCATCGGGCTTGGCCTTGCCGTCTGCCTCAGCTTCATTGCGAGCCTGGTGTTGTCTCGATTTGCCGCGTGGCGGCGCCAATTAGCATATCTCGTGGTCGCGATGGCCATTTCAACCGCCGTGATCACGCCGCTCAAGGCGTTGACCGCGGTTCATTGCCCCTGGAGCCTGACCGAGTTCGGCGGTGTCGAGACTCATACAGCATTGCTCAGCCCGCGAGCCGAGACGGCCAAGCCTGGTCGGTGCTGGCCCGGCGGGCATGCGTCGACCGGCTTTTCGCTATTGGCGTTCTTTTTCGCGTTACGCGACCGCTATCCACGCAGCGCACGGGTTGCACTGGGCCTTGCGCTTGGGCTGGGCGTGGTCTTTTCCGTCGGCAGAATGCTTCAAGGCGCGCACTTTCTGTCTCACAACATCTGGACGCTGCTGATTGACTGGCTGATCTGCGTGCTCTGTTATCGATGGATGCTCTATGTGCCGCAAGAGGCGAGCATTCGCGCCTCCTGCGTGCAAACGCGTTAGAACCACATGCGCACACCGACCACCAGCCGGGCTTCCCGGGTCTCTTCACCTTCTTCGCGAGCATAGTCGGCGGTCTTGCCGTAACTGCGGTTCCAGGTCACGCCGACGTAAGGTGCGAACTGCGGGCTGATTTCGTAGCGCAGGCGCACGCCGATGTCGCTGTCCGAAAGACCTGAGCCGATCCCGCGTTGCGGGTCGTTCCTGCCGTGCAGATTGAACTCGGCTGTTGGCGCCAGGATCAGCTGGTTGGTCAGCATCAGGTCGTAATCGAATTCGAGCCGGGCTGCGGTTTGCCCGGCTTCGCCGACGAACGCGGTCAGTTCGGCTTCGATATCGGACAGCGGTGTACCCTGAATGCCGAACGCGGCCCAGGTCTGCGGCGCGCCGGGTTTGAAATCCTGCCGCATGCCCGCGACCAGATCCCACCATGGGCTGATCGCATGGCCCCACAGCGCCTGGATTTCGGCTTCTTCGGTGTGGCCGTTGGTGCGCTCGCCTTCGGAGCGCAGCCACAGCCGGTCGATGTCACCGCCGATCCAGCCCGACACATCCCAGTCCAGCGCGCTGCCGGCGTCGGCATCCTGCCATTCCAGTTTCTCGGCCTCGAAGTAACTGTTGATCGCGCTGTCATGCAGGACGTGGCCGGCGTGGCTGGTGTAGACCGCCGCTCGATCCGCATCGGTAATGGCCGGAATCGGCGTGCGGCTCTGCGTGGATGCGGCCGGGACGTGCTGCGCGGGCACGGCGTGCATCGAATGCTCGCCATGCTCCATGCCGGGCATCGCGGCTGCCGTGGCGGTCATCGGCAGCGCCAGCAGGCACAGCATGAAAGGGAAGGGTTTGATCATGCTGTTCATTCTTCCACCCGCACTTCACGAAACATGCCCATTTCCATGTGGTACAGCAGATGACAGTGATAGGCCCAGCGCCCAAGGGCGTCGGCGGTGACCCGATAGCTGCGTCGGGAGCCGGGCGGCATATCGATGGTGTGTTTACGGACCATGAATTGGCCGTTCTCATCTTCCAGATCGCTCCACATGCCATGCAGGTGAATCGGGTGGGTCATCATGGTGTCGTTGACCAGCACCACGCGCACCCGCTCGCCGTACTTGAGCATCAGCGGCTCGGCGTCGGAAAATTTCACGCCGTCGAACGACCAGGCGAATTTCTCCATGTGCCCGGTCAGGTGCAGCTCGATAGTCCGGCCAGGCTCGCGGCCGTCCGGGTCGTCGAAGGTGCTGCGCAGGTCGGAATAGGTCAGCACCCGGCGACCGTTGTCGCGCAGGCCGATGCCGGGGTCGTCGAGCCTCGGTGAAGTGCTCATGGCTTGCATGTCCACCAGCGGGTTGCCGTGCTCGGACGTCGGGTGCGATTGCCCGTCCATCTTCATTGGCCTGTTGTCGTGATCCATGCCATGCATGGATGCTGCGCCGTGATTCATCTGGCCGTGCCCCATGTCGCCCATGCCGAGCAGCGGGCGCGGGTCCAGCGGCGGGATGGGCGCTACCGTTCCGAGGGTGCTGGTCAGGGTGCCGCGGGCGAAGCCGCTGCGGTCCATCGCTTGGGCGAACAGGGTGTAGGCGCCGGCTTGCGGTTCGACGATCACATCGAACGTCTCGGCGACCGCGATCCGCAGCTCATCGACGCTGACCGGTTTGACATACAGACCATCGCTGGCCACCACGGTCATTTTCAGGCCGGGAATGCGCACATCGAAGTAGCTCATGGCCGAGCCGTTGATGAACCGCAAACGGATGCGCTCGCCCGGCTTGAACAGCCCGGTCCAGTTCATGTCCGGCGTCTGGCCGTTGAGCAGGTAGGTGTAGGTGTCGCCGCTGACGTCAGCCAGGTCAGTGGGGTCCATGCGCATCTGCGCCCACATCTTGCGGTCGGCGGTGGTCGCGCTCCAGCCTTTCTCGCCCACATCGGCGATGAAGTCGCCCACGGTGCGCTTGTGGCTGTTGTAGTAATCGGACTGCTTCTTGAGCTTGCCGAGCACCCGAGCCGGGTCTTCGTCGGTCCAGTCGCTGAGCATCACCACATAGTCGCGCTCGTAGCTGAACGGCTCCGGTTCCCTGGCCTCGATCACCAGCGGCCCGTAGACCCCGGACTGTTCCTGAAGGCCCGAGTGGCTGTGGTACCAGTAGGTGCCGTTCTGACGGATCTTGAAGCGGTATTCGTACAGGCCGTCCGGCGCGATGCCCTCGAAACTCAGGCCCGGAACGCCGTCCATGTTGGCCGGCAGCAGGATGCCATGCCAATGGATGGAGGTGCTTTCCGTGAGCCGGTTCCGGACCCGCAACGTGACCGTGTCGCCTTCGCGCCAGCGCAGCAAAGGCCCCGGCACGCCGCCATTGATGGTCAGGGCGGTTTTTTCGTGTCCGGTGAAGTTCACCTGGGTTTCGCCGATGTACAGGTCGAATTCGGTGCCGGACAGCTCGGCGGGCTGGCCATGCCCGGCCGAGGCCCACACCGGCCGCCCCAACAGTCCCAGCCCTCCCAGAATACTGCCGGCGGCAAACCCTTTTACAAAGGTTCGTCTCGATGTCTTGTAGGGCATGCGGGTTTCCAATGCGTGGGGAAGGCTTTTGCAGGAGCGACCTTGGTCGCGAAAGGGCCGTGACAGGCGACGTCTATGTAGCGTCTGCCATGGCCTCTTCGCGACCAAGGTCGCTCCTGCAGTTGTCAGTCGTCTTTTTTCATCAACCCGGCCAGTGCGGCGAACGGGTTGTGAGTGGCCTTGGCGGCTTTGGGCGAGTTCAGGGAAGTGTCGGAAAAATACTGCTGGTCGGTATAACGCGAGTGCTCGTTGTCGTGGCAATACAGGCACAGCAGTTCCCAGTTCGAACCGTCCTGGGGATTGTTGTCGTGGTTGTGGTCACGGTGATGCACGGTCAGTTCGCTCAGGCGCTTGCCGGCAAACTCGCGGGCGCAGCGGCCGCAGACATGCGGATACATGCGCAGCGCCTTGTCGCGATAACCCATTTCGCGGTCGCGCTGGGCGTCGGCGAGGATGCGATCCAGCTTGGCGGTATGGGAAGGAGGATTGGCCGTGCTCATGGTGTCACCTGTGTCTGATTCGTGTGGAGGCGGATGCCGGCCAGTTTAGCGCCGTATGGACAAACTCACACCTGCTGCGCCAACAGCTGACCGTCGACCATGCGCAGACGCTTGGACAGCGAAATGGCCAGGGCGCGGATGATCTTGGCGGCAATCTTCGGTGCCTCTTCCAGCATCCGGTCCAGCGAGTCGCGGCCCAGATTGAGCAATTGGCATTGAGTTGCCGCGATACAGCTGGCCGAACGTCGTTCGCCATCCAGGACAGCCATCTCGCCAAACGAACGGCCACGGCGCAACGTGGCGATTTCCACCTGCTGGCCCTCGGGATTGAGTTTCTGCACCGAGACCGTGCCCTGATGGATGATGCACATGAAGGTGCCGGCATCGCCTTCGGCAAAGATGCTCTGACCCTGCTCGATGTCGCTGATGCTGAAATAGCCGGCCACCGTCAGGTAGTCGCCAGGCAACAGGGTGTCGAACAGGCCGCAATCGAGCAGCATGTCGCGGATCGCGTTGTTCAGGTATGACGGTTGTTCTGCCATGGTTCGATCTTGTTCTGGGTCGGTGATGGGGGCAGGCGGTGCCCCCGGATGCTACTAAGACAGGCAATGCCGTCCAAGTTCATTCATTCATTCAACTTCAATACTTTGAAGATGAAACCGTATTCCAGCGCCACGTCGCGCAGGCCCTGATAGCGGCCGCTCATGCCGCCGTGACCCGCGCCCAGTTCGGTCTTGAGCAGCAGCAGGTTGTCGTCGGTTTTGCTGGTGCGCAATTTTGCCACCCACTTGGCCGCTTCCCAATACTGCACACGGCTGTCGTTGTAGCCGGCAATCACCAGCATCGCCGGGTAAGCCTGGGCGCTTACGTTTTCATAAGGCGCATAGGATTTGATGCGCTCGTAAACTTCGGGCTGCTGCGGATTGCCCCATTCGTCGTACTCGGTGACAGTCAGCGGCAGATCTGGGTCGAGCATGGTGTTGAGCACGTCCACGAACGGCACTTCGGCGATGGCCGCCTTGAACAGGTCCGGACGCTGGTTGAGCACCGCGCCGATCAGCAGCCCGCCCGCGCTGCCGCCGCTGATGACCAACTGATTGGCGCTGGTCAGGCCGTTGGCGATCAGGTGTTCGGCGCAGGCGATGAAATCGCTGAACGTGTTGTGCTTGTGTTCCTGCTTGCCGTTGCGATACCACGCTTCGCCCAACTCACCGCCGCCGCGCACGTGGGCGATGGCGAATGCCACGCCTCGGTCCAGCAGGCTCAGGCGCGCATGGGAAAACCACGGGTCGAGGCTTTCGCCGTACGCGCCGTAGCCGTAGAGGTAGAGCGGGGTGGCCTTGCCGACCAGATCACGGCGTACTACCAGGCTGATCGGCACTTGGGTGCCATCGGCTGCAGTCGCCCACAAGCGCTGGCTCACATAAGCGTCGGCATCGAAAGTGCCCAGCACCGGGGTTTCCTTGAGCACTACCTGATCGCCGGTGGCCAGATCCAGCTGACGCACCTGCGGCGGGCGGTTGAGCGACTGGTAGCGCAGGCGAATCCTGTCGCTCTCGAACTCCAGTGTGTCCTGCACGAACAGGCTGTAAGCCGCGTCAGGCAACTGCACCCGATAAGCCGGCAAGCCTTGCGGACGAACTTCGATGATCGGCAGCCCGCCTTCACGCAGGCTCAGGCTGATGCCGCGGGCGTTGAGGCTCATGTCTTCGAGCATCACCGCGTCATCGTGGGGAACGAGTGTCTGCCAGACGTCGCGGGTCGGCACGCCGCTGGCCTGCTGGGGCGAGTGATACAAGGCGAAATTGATGCCGCTTTGATTGCTGCGGATGAACCAGGTCCACACGCCATCCAGCAGGCCGTGGTCCGGGAAATATTCGTGGCCTTCGGACCGTGGCGCCAGGCAGACGAACGCCTGCTCTGGATGTTCCGCGTCGAGCACCCAGGCTTCGCTGGTGGTCTTGCTGTTGAGTACCAGGATCAGCTGGCGCTCGGAGCTGCTGCGGAAACAGTGCAGGAAGAAACGGCCGTCCGGCTCGTTGAACACCAGATCTGCGCAGGCGTCACCCAGGCGGTGGCGGTACAGCTTGTGTGGCCGGTGCGTTTCATCCAGCTCGCCGAAGAACAGGGTGTTGCTGTCATTGGCCCAGGTCATGCTGCCGTCGCAGTCCTCGAACGGCAGGCTGCTGACGGCGCCGCTGCTCAGTTCCTTGACGTACAGCTGATAAACCTCATCGCCGCTGGTGTCCAGGCTGTAGGCCAGGCGCTGGTGGTCCGGGCTGATGCTGAACGCGCCTAGCGAGAAGAAACCGCCGGCGGCCAGCACATTGGGATCGAGCAGCAGTTCCTCCTGGCTTTCGTCGATGCTGTTGGAGTCATCGGCCGGGCGCGGGCAGCGATAGTGCCGCGCATATTCATCGCCTTCAGTGGTGCGCGTGTAATACAGGTACGGCCCCCACGGCGAGGGCAGCGATAGATCCGTTTCCAGGATGCGGCCCTTGATCTCCTGGAACAGGGTTTCACGCAGCGCGGTCTGGTCGGCCAGTTGCTGCGCCTGATAGTCGTTTTCGGCCTTGAGGTAGTCGAGCACTTCATCGCTGTCGCGGTTCTGCAGCCAGGCATACGGGTCAGAGCCTTGGGCCTGACGCGCGATCGGGGCACTCGGGGTGGCATTCGGGAAGGACATGCGGGGCTCTCTTTAAAGGCGTCGTATCGAAGAAGTATCGGTACACGCTGAACCGAATACTCAAGCCAGGCAAGCCGGGCCGGTGAAAAGTCGTTATGATAAACGCCACTTTACCTGCCTTGCCACGGACCACATGACCGAGAACGACTATCTGACCGCGTGGGGCCTGTACCTCT
This sequence comes from Pseudomonas sp. v388, assembly GCF_003935425.1. GTDB lineage: Bacteria > Pseudomonadota > Gammaproteobacteria > Pseudomonadales > Pseudomonadaceae > Aquipseudomonas. The sequence goes on along the minus strand of NZ_RHQN01000003.1, from coordinate 139,040 downwards.
TCGCTGCCCTGGGCTGCCTGCTGGTGTGGTTCCTGATGACCCGCTGGATGTGGCGCTACCTCAAGGAGCCGCTGCTGGTGCTGGTCGCCGTCCTGCTGTTCACGCCGACCATGGTCGATCCGGTCAAGGATGCGATGGCGCCCGCCGTTGCGATCACCGCGCTGGATCTGCTGTTCAAGGTCGGCAGCAATGTCTGGACCGCCGTTTCGGACCTGGTCATGTACGGCATGTTCGCTTTCGGCGCTTATCTGCTGTTCGTGCTGGTGCGCTGGCCGATCGAGAAGAACCGCAGGGCGCGCCAGCCTCGCGCCGTGGATCAGCCGGCCGAAGATCACGCCGACGCGGCGGACGAGCCCTACGCCCGCAACGACCGCCAGACGGCGCCATTGGTTACCGGTAACCGTGCACGGGTCGAGCCGCGCCTGTAACGGGTCGCTTCGTTGACCGCGTTTCGCCGGTGCCAAACGTCTTGAAGCGAGAAGCTGAGCATGTGTGAACTACTGGGCATGAGTGCCAATGTCCCGACCGATATCGTTTTCAGCTTTACCGGGCTGATGCAGCGCGGCGGCCGCACCGGCCCGCACCGCGACGGCTGGGGCATCGCTTTCTATGAAGGGCGCGGCCTGCGCCTGTTTCAGGACCCGGCCGCCAGCAGCGAATCGGAAGTCGCCCAACTGGTGCAGCGCTATCCCATCAAGAGCGAAGTGGTGATCGGCCATATCCGCCAGGCCAATGTCGGCAAGGTGTGTCTGTCCAACACCCATCCGTTCGTTCGCGAATTGTGGGGTCGCAACTGGTGTTTCGCCCATAACGGCCAGTTGGCAGGTTTCGAACCCTTGGCGACCTTTTACCGACCGGTGGGCGACACCGACAGCGAAGCGGCGTTCTGCGATTTGCTCAACCGGGTCCGCGCAGCATTTCCGGAACCGGTCGAGGTCGAAGAGCTGCTGCCCACGCTGATTCAGGCGTGCACCGATTACCGCACCAAGGGTGTCTTCAACTGCCTGCTCAGTGACGGCGACTGGTTGTTCTGCTTCTGCACCACCAAACTGGTGCAGATCACCCGTCGCGCACCTTTCGGCCCGGCGCGCCTGAAGGACGTCGACGTGATCGTCGATTTCCAGGCCGAGACCACGCCCCACGATGTGGTGACGGTCATCGCCACCGAACCGCTGACCGAAAACGAAACCTGGGACCGCTACGAGCCGGGTCACTGGAGTCTGTGGCGCAAGGGCGAATGCGTTGCGCGAGGTTGTGCCGACCCGGCTGCGTGAGTGCTGGAAACGACTGACCATCAGAAAAAACCATAAGAGGGATCTCAATGCTGCGAAGTTATCTGCGATTGGTCTTGTTCACGACGGGCCTGCTGTTTGGCGTACAGGTGCCGGGTTTCATCAGTGACTACAGCAAGCGCGTCGAGGCTCACCTGATCGAAGCGCAGCAGGCCATCAAGGGCTTCAACGCGACTGCGCAGCAGTTCTTCAAGGGTGACGTCCAGGCGCTTATCCAGCATTACCGCAGCAGCGAAGACCCGGTATTTCGTCAGGACGCGAACAACATCGAAAACCTGCTGACCCGCACCCACGCCCTGGAGCGTCAGTGGCTCGGGCTGCAAGGCCCCTGGTATGCCCGTGCCTGGCATGTGGCGACCAAGGCCGATCCGGACATCCGCCGCGAGACCTACAACGGTTATACCTGGCAGGTGCTGCTGGCGCCTGACGTCATCGCCTGGGGCATTGTCTGTGCCTTGTTGCTGGCGCTGCTGATCGAAACCCTGTTCGTGGCCCTGGCCTGGGTCATTCATGGCGGGCGCCGCAAGCCCCAGATCGACCGCGACTGGCGCTGAGAGCGCTGCCGGCCGGGCGTATACGGTGCCCGGCCGGCGCCATCACTTTTTCTTATCCGGCCTGCCTGCTTTTATTAGTTGGACGCTTCGACGGCGCCCGACCAAGAATGCGTTGCATACGGCAGGCTGGGTGCAACGACATGCCCTTCACGGGTAAGCGTTAGACTCTGACTCTGTTAACCGATATTTCCCACGCACACAGGAGATAGCCGATGGGCAGCCTGTTACTCAATTGCGACATCGGCGAGAGTTACGGCGCCTGGACCATGGGGCTGGATGCCGAGGTCATGCCATTTATCGATTGCGCCAACATTGCCTGCGGCTTCCACGCCGGCGATCCGAGCGTGATGCGCAAGACGGTAGCGCTGGCGCTGGCCCACGACGTGATGATCGGTGCTCATCCTGCCTACCAGGACCTGGCCGGGTTCGGACGCCGCTCAATGGCCTACGGTGCCCAGGAATTGCAGGACCTGCTGCATTACCAGATCGGCGCCCTCGACGGCATTTGCCGCGCTCAAGGCGGGCGGGTGCGTTACGTCAAACCCCACGGGGCGATGTACAACGACATGATGGCCAACCCGGCGCAGTTGCGCGCCGTGATCGAAGCCATCGCCCGTTACGACGATCAACTGCCGCTGATGCTGCTGGCCATGCGCGACAACAGCGCCGCGCAGGCCATCGCCGCCGAGTTCGGCGTGCAGCTATGGTTCGAAGCGTTCGCCGACCGGGGCTATGACAGCGTGGGTCGCCTGATGCCGCGCCAGTCGCCGGGCGCGGTGCATCACGATGCCGAGGTCATCATCGGCCAGGCGCTCAAGTTCGCCCGCGGCGAAGCCTTGCTGGCCAGTGACGGCAGCGAGCTGCTGCTCAAGCCCGATACCTTGTGCGTACACGGCGACAACGCCGGCTCGGTCGCGGCGGTGCAACGCATCCGCCTGGCCCTGGGCGAGATGTCCGCCTCATGAAACTGCGTATCGAGGTCGTGGCGATCGATTGCCTGATGGTGCGCCTGTTCGATGTCATCGACGAAGCCAACATGCCGTGGATGCTGGCCGCCGCTGCGCGGCTGCGCCAGGCGTTTGCCGGGCAGTTGATCGATCTGGTGCCGTCCTACACCACCTTGATGGTGCATTACGATCTGCTGGCGCTGACGCCGGAACAGGCCCGCTTGACCATCCTTGCAGCGCTGGACCAACTGACCCCCGCCGACGAAGCCCAGGGCCGCGATCACGTGTTGCCGGTCTGGTATGACCCAAGTGTCGGGCCGGAACTCAGCCTGTTGTCGAGCCGCAGCGGCTTGTCGGTCAGCGAAGTGATTGAGCGCCACAGCGTGCGTGTCTATCAGGTGTTCGCCCTGGGCTTCGCGCCGGGGTTCGCCTTCATGGGGCTGGTCGAGCAAGCCCTCGCCGCGCCCCGTCTGAATACGCCACGTAAACGCGTGGCAGCGGGCAGCGTGGGCATCGCCGAACGCCAGACTGCGGCGTACCCGGTGGTGTCGCCTGGCGGCTGGAACCTGATCGGCCGCACGCCGAGCAAGCTGTTCGATCGGCAGCTGGACGGCTACAGCCTGTTGCAGCCCGGCGACCGGGTACGTTTTGCCGCCATCGAGCGCGCTGAATTCATCCGCCTGGGTGGCGACGATACACCGTTGGAGGTGCTGGCATGACTGCATTACGGGTCGAGAAAAGCACGCCCTTGTGTCTGTTGCAGGACGCAGGCCGCTTTGGCGTCAGGCATCTGGGCGTGACTCAGGGCGGCGCGGCAGACTGGGTGTCGATGTCGTGGGCCAACCACCTGTTGGGCAACCCGCTGGACGCGGCGGTCATCGAGGTGACGCTCGGTGGCCTGGTTCTGGAGGCGGAGCGGGATTGTTGCCTGGCGCTGGCGGGCGCCGATCTGGGTGCCATGCTCGATGACCGGCCGATTGCACCGTGGCGCAGTTTTTTCGTCGGCCAGGGCCAGCGGTTGAGTTTTGCCCAGCCGGTACAGGGCGCTCGCGCCTACCTGGCTGCACCGGGCGGCTTCGCTGCGCCTGCGGTGCTGGGCAGTTGCGCCACCGTTGGACGGGAAGCATTGGGCGGGCTGGACGGGCTGGGCAAGTCGCTGGCGCATGGTGATCGACTTCAGTATGCGGGCGCCTCGTTCATGCTGGGCGCGTTGCCCCCCGAACAAATCCCGGATATCGGCAGCCCGGCTGCCCTGGACGTAGTCTTGGGCGCGCAGATCGGCCAGTTCAGCGGGCAAAGCCTGTTCGATCTGTTCAATAACGACTGGACGCTGGACAGCCGCGCCGACCGCATGGGCATTCGCCTGCTGGGGCCAGAGCTTGAGTATCAGGGCCAGCCGATGATTTCCGAAGGCATCCCGCTGGGCGCGATCCAGGTCCCGCCCGACGGCCAGCCCATCGTGTTGCTCAATGATCGACAAACCATTGGTGGCTACCCGCGCATCGGTGCGCTGACGCCCCTGTCGCTGGCACGACTGGCGCAACGGCTGCCCGGCAGCACCCTGCGTTTGAAACCTATGGTGCAGACGGCCGCCCATCAACAACACCGGGCTTACGCCCAGCGATTCACGGCACGGTAAACAACCGGCTTCATTCAACTACCTGCGTGTGGTCGCGTATATAACGGGTGACGGTATCCGGCGCGTTCCACATCAGAACATCCAGGATGGAAAGGTTTTCCTCAAAGTTATACGGCGAAGTGCCATAGATGAACGATGAAGGCGCGATAAACCGCAATTCTATGCCGCGTTGTTGCCACTCCTGCGCCACGAATATGTCCCGGCCACCGGGCAGATTGACGTAACGCTGCGCTTCCATCCGGCTGCTGATTTCCAGTGCCCATTGCCCGGCGTGCTGGATAGGCGGCAAGTCCAGCTGCATGTTCGAACAGGTCGACCACTTGAAGTCCAGGCCCAGATATTCACACACCACACTCAGTGACCGGGTATTCAACTCGCCAATGCCCGGGGTGCGCGTGCTGGTAAACGCGCCATCGACCAACTGCACGACCTCGCGGAAAAACGGCGCCTTGCCCCGGTAATGCTCAAGCTGCCCGCGGATCTGTCGCTGGGCGGCAGCCAGGTCGATCACTCGGGCATCCTTGATCAGCGTGCCTTCACTGGTCTTGACCGGCACATTGATGTACTGCCAGCCGCCGTTGGCAGTGAGTATCCGGTTACGGTTCATCCAGCTTTTGCGCTTGTACTTGACGATATCGAAGATGATTCCCTCCTGCACCGAGGCAATAAGCTGGAAGTATCCCAGGTAAGGAAAGAAATAAGGTTGCATGATGCCGAGTGTGCGCATTTATTGAACTCATTGATTGCTCGCGACCCGGCGAGGGCCGGAACGAAAGTTGGTCTGCGGCCAGGCGATAAAATTCAACTACCCCGATTGCAGATTAGTAGTGGCGTGAAAACGGTGGAGGATATTTGGTCGGATATTCCGTCATGTCGAAACGCAGCGCGAAAGTCTCGACCGAAAAATGTCAGACACATAAAGAGAATTCAATGCAGGCGCGACTAGTTGCCGGCTGACAGTCGGTTTTAAAGACTGTCAGCAGACAGGTTGTGCAGTGATGGCCGCCCGCTACTTCGCCAGATACCGCATACCTTCCTCCAGCCCGCTCAGGGTCAGCGGGTACATGTGGTCTTCGACCAGGTCGCGCACGATGTGAGTGGAAGTGGTGTAGCCCCAGGTCTCCCTGGGGTAGGGGTTGATCCAGATGATTTTCTTGAACTGCGCTTTGAAACGCTGCATCCAGACGTGGCCGGCTTCCTCGTTCCAGTGCTCGACGCTGCCGCCCGGCTGGGTGATTTCGTAGGGCGCCATGGCGGCGTCGCCGATGAAGATCACTTTGTAGTCCGCGCCGTATTTATGCAGCAGGTCGAGGGTGGCGGTGCGTTCGGAGTTGCGGCGCAGGTTGTTTTTCCACACCGCTTCGTAAATGAAGTTATGAAAGTAGAAATATTCCATGTGCTTGAACTCGGTCCGGCAGGCGGAAAACAACTCTTCGCAGACTTTTACATGGGCGTCCATCGAGCCGCCGATGTCGAACAGCAGCAGTAACTTGATGGTATTACGCCGTTCCGGGCGCATCTGGATGTTCAGCAGCCCGGCATCGCGGGCGGTGTGGTCGATGGTGCTGTCGATATCCAGCTCGTCGGCCGCGCCCTGGCGGGCAAACCTGCGCAGGCGGCGCAGGGCGATCTTGATAGTGCGGGTGCCCAGTTCCACCTGATCGTCGAGGTTCCTGTATTCGCGCTGGTCCCAGACCTTGACCGCCTTGCCCTGCCGCTCACCCGCGTCGCCCACGCGAATGCCTTCGGGGTTATAGCCACCGGAACCGAACGGGCTGGTGCCACCGGTGCCGATCCATTTGTTGCCGCCGGCGTGGCGCTCTTTCTGTTCTTCCAGGCGTTTCTTGAACGCCTCGATCAATTTGTCGAGGCCGCCCAGGGACTGGATCTGCGCGCGTTCTTCTTCAGTCAGCGAGCGTTCGAATTCCTTGCGCAGCCAGTCTTCGGGAATCAGCGCCTGTAAATGGTCATCGAGGTTGTGCAGGCCGTTGAAGTAGGCGCCGAACGCCCGGTCGAACTTGTCGAAGTGGCGTTCGTCCTTGACCAGGATGGTGCGCGCCAGAAAGTAGAACTCGTCGATATCGGCGAAGATCACCCGATGTTTGAGCGCATCGATCAGGTCCAGCAGCTCGCGCAGGGACACCGGCACCTTGGCGGCGCGCATTTCGTTGAACAGGTTGAGCAGCATGGCCGTCGCCCTTTATGAAAACGGGATGGAAGAATCAGCGGCTACCGCGACGGCTCATGAACGCCAGGCGTTCCAGCAGATGCACGTCCTGCTCGTTCTTGACCAGCGCGCCGGCCAGCGGCGGAATGGCTTTGGTCGGATCGCGCTCGCGCAGTACCGCTTCGCCGATGTCGTCGGCCATCAGCAGTTTGAGCCAGTCCACCAGTTCCGAGGTCGAGGGCTTTTTCTTCAGGCCCGGCACCTTGCGCACGTCGAAGAACACGTCGAGGGCTTCGCTGACCAGGTCCTTCTTGATGTTGGGGTAATGCACGTCGACGATCTTCTGCAACGTAACGCGGTCAGGGAAGGCGATGTAGTGAAAGAAGCAGCGCCGCAGGAAGGCGTCCGGCAGCTCCTTTTCGTTATTGGACGTAATGATGATGATCGGGCGATGTCTGGCCTTGATCGTCTCGTCGATCTCGTAAACGTAGAACTCCATCTTGTCGAGTTCTTGCAGCAGGTCGTTGGGGAATTCGATGTCGGCCTTGTCGATTTCGTCGATCAGCAGGACCACCCGTTCTTCAGACTCGAACGCTTCCCACAGCTTGCCTTTCTTGAGGTAGTTGCGCACGTCGTGGACTTTATCGACGCCCAGTTGCGAGTCACGCAGGCGGCTCACCGCATCGTATTCATACAGCCCCTGATGGGCCTTGGTGGTGGACTTGATGTGCCAGGTGATCAAGCGCGCGCCGAAAGACTCGGCCAGTTGCTCGGCCAGCATCGTCTTGCCGGTGCCCGGCTCTCCCTTGACCAGCAGCGGCCGCTCCAGCGTGATGGCGGCGTTGACCGCAAGCTTGAGATCGTCGGTGGCGACGTAGGCGTGGGTACCTTCGAACTTCATCAATGAATCCTCTCGCGTGACGCGCAGGGACGTGGCCTGCATCGTTTTCAATGGTGGCGAATGCTGCAGCGACTATAGCGTGAGGCGGATGCTTGTGCAGCCGGTTGAATCGGACACACCTGCGGCCTCCTGCCCCGATTGCAGTAGGAGTCAGTTTGCTGGCGAAGGCGGGTGTCCACACGATGTAAATGGTGCGGCCGTACCGGCCCTCTTCGCCAGCGAGCTGGCTCCTACAGATGGCATTTGGGTGCCGCTCAGGAATCCCCGCTGCCTTCATACCGCGTATTGAATGCCTGGATGAACGCATTGCGCAGGATTTGCAGAAAGGCCTGCAAGCCGCTGATGTCCTGTTGCTTGACGCTGCCGCTCAGGTCTACCCGGGTGGCGAACTGGTTCTGTTTCTGGTTCTTGAGCACGGTTTCAGTGCCGCCGACCACCGCTTCCCAGATCGAACGGAAAAAGCCTTTGTTCTGGTTCTCCACATCCTGGCCCCAGTTGAATACGTCGACATTGCGCAGCAGTGGCTTGATGTAGCCGCTCAACCGACCATTGTCGGCCTTGGCTTCGATGACCAGGTCGCCGCTGCCGGCGTTGAAGTCGAACTTGCCGTAGGCCGAGGAGAAGTCGTTGAGCCGGCGCAACTGGATGCCGGTGGCGCGCAGGTTGAAGTCGAAGTCCTGAAAGTCGCTGAGCGGGTCGAAGGTGGCAGAGGTTTCCAGGTTGCCATGGCCCAGCAGTCGCGCCTTGCCTTCGAACCGCGCATCACGCTTGCCTTCGACATCGACCACATTGGTCAGGTTGTACAGGCTGGCATTGACTCGATCAGCCTCGATCTTCACCTTGGGCTTGGAGTTGAAGTTGCTGAAGGTAATGCGCCCGTTGCTGATCCGCGCTTCGTTGAGGGTCATGGGCAACAGTTTCTCGACCTGATCGCGCCAGTCGGTGCCGCGACCGGTCTGCGACGCCTGCTTGTCCGCGCCGCCGTCGACGAAGTTGACTTCCGGTTCGATGAACACCGCTTCGGCGACCACCGCATGGTCGTACCATAGCGAGTGCCAACTGACGGCCAGGTCGATGACCGGCGCCTTGACGAACGGCACCGGCACCTTGCCGTCCACCTTGACGATGTTCAGCCCCTTGATCCGATACGCACCGCGCCACAGGGCCAGGTCGATGTCAGTGATCTGGCCACGGTAGTCGCCCATGTCCGCGAGCTTGTCATTGAGGTAGTTACGTACCAAGTAGGGCAGGGCGATGTGAGCGGCGATCAACAGTACAACGAGCGCGACCACCGTCCACAGCGGCCAGCTGTAGCGACGTTTCATGGCATAGGCCTCCGAGTCCAATGACAGGTTGACTGCGCAGGTGCCGTTCCGTTCGGTGCGACTGGACGCCTGCCGGCCGGGGGCATAGGCTTTGCCTTTTATTGGATGTGGACAAGGATACGATCATGAGCCGTATTTACGCTGACAACGCCCACTCGATCGGCAATACGCCGTTGGTACAGATCAACCGTATCGCGCCGCGGGGCGTCACCATCCTGGCCAAGATCGAAGGGCGCAACCCGGGCTACTCGGTGAAATGCCGGATCGGCGCCAACATGATCTGGGACGCTGAAAGCAGCGGCAAACTCAAGCCCGGCATGACCATCGTCGAACCGACGTCCGGCAATACCGGTATCGGCCTGGCCTTCGTCGCCGCTGCCCGCGGTTACAAACTGATGCTGACCATGCCGGCGTCGATGAGTATCGAACGACGCAAGGTGCTCAAGGCCCTGGGTGCCGAGCTGGTGTTGACCGAGCCGGCCAAGGGGATGAAAGGTGCCATCGCCAAGGCCGAGGAGCTGGTGGCCGGCAATCCTCAGACGTTCTTCATGCCGGCGCAGTTCGACAACCCCGCGAACCCGGCCATCCATGAGAAGACCACCGGCCCGGAGATCTGGGAAGACACCGACGGCGCCATCGATGTACTGGTCGCAGGCGTCGGCACCGGTGGCACCATCACCGGCGTGTCGCGCTACATCAAGAACACCGCGGGCAAGCCGATCATTTCCGTGGCGGTCGAGCCGGACGCTTCGCCGATTATCAGCCAGGCGCTGGCCGGCGAAGAGATCAAGCCCAACCCGCACAAGATCCAGGGCATTGGCGCCGGTTTCATTCCCGCCAACCTGGACTTGTCCATCGTCGACCGCGTCGAACGCATTACCGACGACGAAGCCAAGGCCATGGCCCTGCGCCTGATGCAGGAAGAAGGCATTCTGTGCGGAATTTCCTGCGGCGCCGCGATGGCCGCCGCCGTCCGCCTGGCGGAAAAGCCGGAAATGCAGGGCAAGACCCTTGTCGTGATCCTGCCCGACTCCGGCGAGCGGTACTTGTCGAGCATGCTGTTCAGCGACCTGTTTACTGAACAGGAGCTGCAGCAGTAGGCCATCTTTATGCGCGGACACTTCTTGGCCGTGCGCCAAGGGTTTATGATGACCGGCTCGTGATCGCCGGCTGACCGGCGATCTTAAGCCGTCGAACAAGACAGCCGGCGTGGTTGCGCGCAGGTGTCCGCTTCAGGGAGAGTTGCATGTCCTTTTCATTTGCTGCCAAGGCATCGATCCTGATGATTTTCCTGGCCAGCACGCTGTATGTGCATTTGCGGGGGCGGGCGCGCTTGCCGGTGTTACGGCAGTTCGTCAATCATTCGGCCTTGTTCGCACCCTACAACGCCCTGATGTATCTGTTTTCCCGCGTGCCGTCCAAGCCTTATCTGGACCGCAGCCAGTTCCCCGAACTGGATGTGCTCAAGGACAACTGGGAAGTGATCCGCGAAGAAGCCATGCACCTGTTCGACGAGGGTTACATTCGCGCCGCCGAGAAGAATAACGACGCCGGCTTCGGTTCGTTCTTCAAGAAAGGCTGGAAGCGCTTTTACCTGAAGTGGTACGACAAGGCGCTGCCCTCGGCCGAGGCGCTGTGCCCGCGCACCGTTGAACTGGTCAACAGCATTCCCAACGTCAAGGGCGCGATGTTCGCGCTGTTGCCCGGCGGCAGCCACCTCAACCCGCACCGCGACCCGTTTGCCGGTTCGCTGCGCTACCACTTGGGGCTGTCTACGCCCAATTCCGATGCCTGCCGGATCTTCGTCGATGGTCAGGAATACGCCTGGCGTGATGGTCAGGACGTGATGTTCGACGAAACCTACGTGCACTGGGTCAAGAATGAAACGGACAAGACCCGGGTGATTCTGTTCTGCGACGTCGAGCGGCCCTTGAGCAATCGCTTCATGACGCGCATCAATCGCAGCGTCAGTGCCTTCCTGGGCCGGGCGACCGCGCCGCAGAACCTGGATGACGAGCGCGTCGGCGGCATCAACCGCGCCTACGCTTTCAGCAAGCGTTTTAGCGATGGCTTCAGCGGCAAGGTCAAGACATTCAAGCGTGCCAATCCCAAGGCGTATCGTGTCCTGCGCCCGGTATTGGCCGTGGTCGTGCTGACCTTGCTTGGTTACTGGCTGTTCGGCTGAACCCAGGCCGCTGCCTTCCTTGTGCCTGCTAGGCTTGCAAACACAAGCCCAGCAGGAATCTCACCATGTCTGCCGCCTGGCCAGCCGTCCAGATCGCCCGATCAATACTCGACGGTTTCGATGATTATCGAGCGCATTTCCATCGCATCACCGCCGGCGCCCGGAGGCGCTTCGAGCAGGCGCGCTGGCAGGATATCCAGGACGCGTCGGCGGCGCGCATCAGCCTCTACGAGCAGAAAGTCAGCGAATCCCTTGACCGGCTCAAGAATGCGTTCCCTGTCGGGCAGTTGCAGGACGTAGCGGGCTGGCCGCAGGTCAAGGCCGCTTACATCGGGCTGATCGACCCGCGTCCGGACGATGAACTGGCCGAAACCTGGTTCAACTCGATCTTCTGCGGCCTGTTCAGCCATGACCTGATCAGCGACGGCTGCATGTTCATCCACACTACGCGCCCTTCGCCGCTCAGCCTCGAACATGCCGGGCGTGAGCAGGCGACACAGGTTCGCCTGTACCGACCGTGCGGCGATCTGCCTGCGATGCTGCGCCAGTTACTGGCCGATTATCCATTCGACGTTCCTTATGCCGATCTCTCCGGCGACCTGGCGCGCCTCGACGCTCAACTGCGCCAGAGCCTGCCGGACTGGGTCTGCAAGGACCGGGCGCTGTGCGTCGAACTGTTCTGTTCGGTGTTCTATCGCAACAAGGGCGCGTACCTGATCGGCCGCGTGCACGCCGGGCAGGAGCAATGGCCGCTGGCGCTGGCACTGCTGCATCGTGAAGGGCAGGGAATAGTGGCGGACGCGGTGATCACCGACGAGGCCGAGGTGTCGATCATCTTTTCCTTCACTCGCTCGTACTTCATGGTCGACGTGCCGGTGCCGGCGGCTTTCGTCGGCTTTCTCAAACGCATCCTGCCGGGCAAGCACATCGCCGAGCTGTACAGCTCCATCGGTTTCTACAAGCAGGGCAAGTCGGAGTTCTACCGCGCACTGATCGGCCACCTGAGCGCCACCGATGACCGCTTCGTCATGGCGCCGGGGGTGCGTGGCATGGTCATGAGCGTGTTCACCCTGCCGGGCTTCAACACCGTGTTCAAGATCATCAAGGATCGCTTTTCACCGTCCAAGAATGTCGACCGCGCCACGGTGATCGACAAATACCGGCTGGTGAAGAATGTGGATCGGGTCGGGCGCATGGCCGACACCCAGGAGTTTGCCGACTTTCGTTTTCCGGTGAGCAAGTTCGAACCGGCCTGCCTGACCGAGCTGTTACAGGTGGCGGCGTCCACGGTGCACCTGGAGGGCGACGATACGGTGCTGATCCGCCATTGCTGGACCGAGCGGCGGATGATCCCGCTCAACCTCTACCTGGAGCACGCCAGCCCGGCGCAGGTTGAACAGGTGCTGGACGATTACGGCCTGGCGATCAAGCAGCTGGCGGCGGCGAACATCTTTCCCGGCGACATGCTGCTGAAGAACTTCGGCGTGACCCGCCATGGCCGCGTGGTGTTCTATGACTACGACGAGATCTGTTTCCTGACCGAAGCCAACTTCCGCCGCATTCCGCCACCGCGCACCCCGGAAGACGAAATGGCGTCGGATCCCTGGTATTCGATCGGACCGCTGGACGTCTTCCCCGAGGAATTTCCGCCCTTCCTCTTCGCTGACCCGCAGCAAAGGCGCCTGTTCGCCAGCCTGCACGGCGAGCTGTACGACGCGCAGTACTGGAAAACCGTGCAGGCTGCGATTCGCGCCGGCCAGGTGATCGACGTGTTTCCCTACCGGCGCAAGGACCGAAGGGATGATTCGATCATCTGAATCGACTCAGTTGAGGCTTACATGGCGGCTCAACAGCGCACGCAGAGCGGCAGGCTTGACCGGTTTGGGCAAATAGTCGAGGCCCGCGGCATGCACCTGATCGATTAGTTCCTGGCGACCGTCGGCGCTGATCAGCACGCCGGGTACCGGCTGCCCGAGGCGCTTGCGCAGCCAGACCATCAGCTCGGTGCCGGTCTCGCCTTCGTCCAGGTGGTAATCCACCAGCGCCACCTGCGGGCGAATGCCATTATTGAGCAGCGCCTCGCATTCCTGCCGGTTGCGCGCCGTCCACACCTGGCAGCCCCAGCGTGACAACAGGCTGTTCATGCCGATCAGGATGCTGTCTTCGTTATCGATGCACAGCACCTGAGTCCCGTTCAGCTGCGGTTTGGCCTCGGCCGGCAGCTCGGCGGCGGTGGGCAGGGCACGGGCCAGCGGCACGCGAACGCTGAACACGCTGCCTTTGCCCGGCCAGGAGCGGACTTCCAGCGGGTGGTCCAGTACGCGACAGAGCCCGTCGGCAATCGCCAACCCAAGGCCCATGCCTTTGATGGCGTGGGTCTGATGGCTGTCCAGGCGTTTGAACTCTTCGAAGATCACCTTGCGCTTGTCGTCGGGAATGCCGGGGCCGCGATCCCAGACTTCCAGGCTCAACTGCGCACCGCGCCGCCGCACGCCCAGCAGGATCGGGCCTTTGGCATAGCGGAAGGCATTGGTCAGGAAATTCTGCAACACGCGCCGCAGCAGCTTGATATCGCTGTCGACCCGCAGCTTGCTGCCCGTGACCCGGAAATCCAGGCCCTGCTCCTGAGCCTGGGCCTTGAATTCGGCGCCCAGGGTGTCGAACAGCGCATTGAGCGGGAAGGGCTGGCGTTCCGGGGTGATCTTGCCGTTTTCCAGGCGGGAAATATCCAGCAGGTCGCTGATCAGGTCTTCGGCCGAGCGCAGCGAACTGTCCAGGTGCTGGACCAACTGCTGAGCCTCGCCGGACATGCCTTCTTCCTGATGCGACAGCGCGGCGGAAAACAACCGTGCGGCGTTCAACGGTTGCATCAGGTCGTGGCTGACGGCGGCCAGAAAACGGGTCTTGGATTCATTGGCCGCCTCGGCGGTGCCCTTGGCTTCGGTCAGCGCGTGGTTGAGCTGCGACAGTTCGTGGGTGCGCTCGGCGACGCGCTGTTCCAGGCTCTCATTGACGCCTTTGAGCGCCTGTTCGGCGGCGCGAAACGCGGTGATGTCGGTGAAACTCATGACGAAACCGCCGCCGGGCATCGGATTGCCGATCAGCTCGATGACTCGCCCATTGGGAAACAGTCGCTCGGAGGTATGCGCGCGGCCCTGGCGCATCCAGTGCAGACGGCGGGCGACGTGAACTTCGGCTTCACCCGGCCCGCACAAGCCGCGTTCCGCGTTATAGCGAATGATGTCGGCGATGGGGCGGCCGACGCTGATCAGGCCTTCCGGGTAATTGAACAGCTCCAGGTAACGGTGATTCCACGCCACCAGCCGCAGCGACTGGTCGACGACGCTGATGCCTTGGGTGATGTTCTCGATGGCGCCTTGTAGCAGGGCGCGGTTGAACTGCAGCACTTCGGACGCTTCGTCGGCGATGCGCACCACGTCTTCCAGTTGCATGTCCCGCCCTTCGATGGCGGCCTTGACCACCGCGCGGGTCGAGGAAGTACCCAGCACGCCGGCCAGCAGACGTTCGGTGTGGGCAATCCAGTCGCCGTTGGCGTTCTGGTTGGCGTTGAATTCCTTGCCCTGACGGTAGGCGAAGCGCAGGAAGCTCTGCCGCGCCCGGTCCTCGCCGACGAAGCGCGCCGCCAGGTTCAGAAGGTCTTCGACCTGCACCGCCAGCAGTGGCCGATAGATGCCACGGCTCTGGGTTTCCTGGCCGATGAAACGTCCGGCCTGCCAGTGCTCTGACACCCGCGTGCGCGACAGCACCGACACCCAGGCGAACAGCGTGCAGTTGCCGGCCATGGACAGCACCACGCCCTGGGTCATGGGCGTGATCGGCAGGTTCAGCGGATTGCTGTGCAGCCAGGCCAGCAGCGGGAAGTTCTCCAGCGACCAGCCCATGCCGGTGGCGGCGACCGGCAACACCAGGGTGTAGAACCAGATAAAGATGCCCGCCGCCAGACCGGCGAATACGCCGCGGCGGTTGGCCTGCTTCCAGTACAGTGCGCCGAACATGGCCGGCGCCAGCTGGGTGATGGCGGCGAAGGCGATCTGGCCGATGGTCGCCAGGCTCGCCGTCGAGCCGAGCATGCGGTAACTCACGTAGGCCAGCAGCAGAATGACCACGATGCTGATCCGCCGCACCGAGAGCATCCAGTGCCGGAACGCTTCGAACGGGCGCTCGGTATTTTTGCGGCGCAGCAGCCAGGGCAGCAGCATGTCGTTGGAAATCATAGTCGACAGCGCCACGCAGGCGACGATCACCATGCCGGTGGCCGCCGATGCGCCCCCGATGAACGCCAGCAAGGCCAGCGACGGATGGGCATGGGCCAGCGGCAGGCTGATCACGAATGAATCGGGAAGCATGCTGTCGGGCAACAGCATCTGCCCGGCCAGAGCGATGGGCACCACGAACAGCGCGGCCAGCGCCAGGTAAAGCGGGAACACCCACTTGGCGAGATTCAAATCCTGCGGCTCGATGTTCTCCACCACCGTGACATGGAACTGCCGTGGCAGGCAGACAATCGCCATCATCGCCACGCCGGTCTGCACGATCATCGACGGCCAGTTGATGGTCTCCTTCCAGTACTCCTCAAGCCGCGGCGCAAGCATGGCCTGGTTGAACAGATCGCCGAAGCCGTCGTACAGGCCGAAGGTCACGAACACACCGACGGCCATGAACGCCAGCAGCTTGACCAGCGCCTCGAAGGCAATCGCCAGCACCATGCCCCGGTGGTGCTCGGTGACGTCCAGATTGCGGGCGCCGAACACGATAGTGAACAGCGCCAGAATCACCGACACCACCAGCGCGGTGTCCTGGGCGCGGGTGCCTGTGGAATCGGCCACCGCGCCGATCAGAATGTTGACCCCCAGCACGATGCCTTTGAGTTGCAGGGCGATGTAAGGAAGCATGCCGATCAGGCAGATCAGCGCGACCATCACCGCCAACGGCTGGGATTTGCCATAGCGAGCAGCGATGAAGTCGGCGATGGAGGTGATGTTTTCCTGCTTGCTGATCAGCACCATCTTTTGCAGCACCCAGGGCGCCAGCACCATCAACACGATGGGACCCAGATAAATCGGCAGGAATGACCAGAGCTGTTCGGCCGCCTGACCGACCGCGCCGAAGAACGTCCAGCTGGTGCAGTAGACCGCCAGCGACAGGCTGTACACCCATGCGCGCATGGACGGGCGCAGCGAGGCGCTGTAGCGGTCGCCGTAGAAGGCAATGGCAAACATGATGGCCATGTAGGCCAGGGCAACGGCCGCGATCAGCCCGCTGGACAGCGACATGAAAAATTCCGGAACAAGTCGATAACGCCCAGTCTCGCATGATGCCCGGCGTTCGTCTTTGTCGACCAAGGTCGAGCGTGGTGTGATGTCGCAGTGGCATTGGCCTGTAAGTGAGGCAGCAGCTGTTTGCGGCGGATGCACAACCTGCGCGCAAAGATCTGGCAAACGGAGACTTTTGAACTTGATCCGTATGTGTACAAATTGTCTATCGACATCCGCCTCGCTTGCGTCTTCAATGTGCCTCGCCAGCCACTCAGGACCATGGACGATGAGCCAACAGTCACAATTTGCCCTGCTGGGAAAGCGTCGCTTCCTGCCGTTTTTCATTACTCAGTCGCTTGGGGCCTTCAACGACAACGTGTTCAAGCAATCGCTGATCCTGGCGATTCTCTACAAGCTGAGTATCGACGGTGACCGGTCGATCTACGTCAACCTCTGTGCGTTGCTGTTCATCCTGCCGTTCTTCCTGTTCTCGGCGCTGGCCGGGCAGTTTGGCGAGAAGTACCCCAAGGACACACTGATCCGGCTGATCAAATTCGGCGAAATCGCCATCATGGCGGTCGGTGCAGCGGGGTTTCTGTTCAATCACCTGTGGCTGATGCTGCTGGCGCTGTTTGCCATGGGCACGCACTCGGCGCTGTTCGGCCCGGTGAAGTATTCGATCCTGCCCCAGCACCTGCGCGAGAACGAGCTGGTCGGCGGGAACGCTCTGGTGGAAATGGGTACGTTTCTGGCGATCCTGGCGGGCACCATCGGCGCGGGTGTCATGATGTCTTCTGCGCATTACGGCTATGTGGTTTCCGGCGCTATCGTGCTGATTGCCGCGTTGGGCTTCATCGCCAGCTTCGGCATTCCGCATGCCGCTGCGGCCACGCCGGATATGCGGATCAACTGGAACATCTTCAGCCAGTCCTGGGCCACCTTGCGCATGGGGCTTGGGCAGACCCCGGCGGTGTCGCGCTCGATTGTCGGCAACTCGTGGTTCTGGTTCGTGGGCGCGATCTACCTGACGCAGATCCCGGCCTATGCCAAGGAGTGGATGTACGGTGACGAGACCGTGGTCACCCTGATTCTCACGGTATTTTCCATCGGCATCGCCCTGGGCTCGCTGTTGTGCGAGCGCCTGTCCGGGCACAAGGTGGAAATCGGCCTGGTGCCGTTCGGTTCCATGGGCCTGACCCTGTTCGGCCTGCTGTTGTGGTGGCATTCGGGCGGCTTCCCGCAGAACGTCCAGGCCAATGACTGGCTGGCGGTGTTGTCCTTCAGCGAAGGCTGGTGGGTGCTGTTCGACATTCTCGGTATCGGCGTGTTCGGCGGCTTCTATATCGTGCCGCTGTATGCGCTGATCCAGTCCCGCACCGCAGAGAAAGAACGCTCGCGGGTCATCGCTGCCAACAACATTCTCAACGCGCTGTTCATGGTGGTGTCGGCGCTGGTCTCGATTCTGCTGCTCAGTGTCGCAGGCCTGTCGATCCCCGAGCTGTTCCTCGTCGTGTCGCTGATGAACGTCGCGGTCAATGTGTACATCTTCAAGATCGTGCCCGAGTTCACCATGCGCTTCCTGATCTGGCTGTTGAGCCATTCCATGTATCGGGTCGAACATCGCAACCTCAACCAGATCCCGGAAGAAGGCGCGGCGCTGCTGGTCTGCAACCATGTGTCCTTCGTGGATGCGCTGCTGATCGCGGGCGCGGTACGCCGGCCGATCCGCTTTGTCATGTACTACAAGATCTACCGCCTGCCGGTACTCAACTTCATCTTCCGTACTGCCGGCACCATTCCGATTGCCGGGCGCAACGAAGACGTGGATATCTACGACCGTTCGTTCCAGCGCATCGCGCAGTACCTGGCCGATGGCGAACTGGTGTGCATCTTCCCCGAAGGCAAACTGACCACGGACGGGGAAATCAGCGGGTTCAAGAGCGGCATGAAACGCATCATCGAGGAAACGCCGGTACCGGTGATCCCCATGGCGTTGCAGGGCCTGTGGGGCAGCTTCTTCAGTCGCGACCCGGACAAGGGCCTGTTTCGGCGCTTCTGGTCAAAAGTGGTGCTGGTCGCCGGCCCAGCCATTGCGGCAGAGCATGCGGCGCCAGTGGATGTTCGTGAACAGGTGAAAGTCTTGCGCGGAGCAGGCCGGTAGCGCTCGTTCATACCGTGAGCGAAGGTCTGAGGATCGCGTGGGAAAGATCCCGAAGGTCGCGCCCTGGCGCAGAGGCGCCCGTTCTTCGATAGGCTCTTGCGCTCACGTTGAGCAGGGAGTAGGCCGTGAACGAACCCATGGCACCACCAGGCGTATCGCTTGAGGACAACATGCGGATTGCACAGTCCAAGGCCGAGTATTTCAGCCGAGGGGGAGATGCGTTTCTTCTTAGCTGGTTCTACTCACAGGTTAAAAATCGTGGGCCGTGGGATTTCAAGCAGCGAGGCCCACAGTATGAAAACTTCGGTAATTTTCATTACGGTGCAGTAGGCCACCGCTGCAGGGATTTCTTCGCAAATGCTGCTTCGCGCGGCCGGAGCGGCACAGTCCCGGGCGGGTACCAGCAACGTTGAATTCGGTTTTTGGTGGTCAGCGGCACCCTACGGTGACGATCCTGGAGACCAGCACTGGATAAGCAAAGGCATCGAGTATGCAAGGTCGAAACAAAGTTAAAACGTTGCTGGGCCTGGTGCTGGCCGCCTGCATGATCAGCGGCGTATGGCTGGTCACGCGCACTCCTGCGCCCGCCTTGACGAAGGTTCTGGCAACTTATCCGGTCGGGAGCAACGGTACGTTGTACGTGGTGCTCAGCGACGGCGGCGGTGCGACGGTGCCTGCGACATACCGCTATTACCTGTACAAGCGCATGGACGACACCTCGCAGGCGCTGGCGTCGTTGCGTCGGGAAGGCGTGGCATTTCTGGTCACCCGAGACGCCGACGGGCGGGTGGAAATTGAAGGGGAGGTGGTGAAAATCGCAGTCAAAAAGGCGGTTTACAGCTTCAATACACCGACGCTTTTTCGGCATGAGGGTGGTTACACAGCGGTAGACGTCTGGCTGCAGGCGCAGCCAGGCGAATGAAGGAATAGCGGCTACCGCAACGTCAGTTTTAGTCAGTCGCTGATTTGCCGATCACCGGTGTTGTTTCCTCCGGCATCTTCCTGAAGTACGTTGAGAGCAACGCGCCGGAGATGTTGTGCCAGACGCTGAACAGCGCGCTGGGCACGGCGGCCAGTGGCGAGAAGTGGGCGCTGGCCAGTGCGGCGCCCAGCCCTGAGTTCTGCATGCCGACTTCCAGTGCCAGGGATTTGCGCTGCGGCAGCGGCAGCTTGAACACCTTG
Source organism: Pseudomonas sp. v388 (assembly GCF_003935425.1). GTDB lineage: Bacteria > Pseudomonadota > Gammaproteobacteria > Pseudomonadales > Pseudomonadaceae > Aquipseudomonas. The sequence goes on along the minus strand of NZ_RHQN01000003.1, from coordinate 119,411 downwards.
CCGGTGAAATAGCCCAGCAGGAAACCGAACGAGTTATGCAGGATGACCACGGCCATGATCAGCAGGCCGGACTCGGCGATCTTCGCCTGGCTGGCGGCGACTACGGCGCAGACGATCAGCACGATGCTCACCACCGACACCAGCGGCAGCACGTCCACTGCGTAGCTGACCTTCGCGCCGAGCACACGCTGAGCCAGTACGCCGAGCACGATGGGCAGCATCACCAGTTGCAGGATCGACCAGAACATATCCAGGAAGGACACCGGCAGCCAGGCCGACGCCAGGAACCAGATCAGGGTCGGGGTCAGCAATGGGGCGAGCAGGGTGGTGACGGCGGCGATTGCCACGGCCAGTGCCAGATCGCCCTTGGCCAGCCAGGCCATGACATTGGATGACGTGCCGCTGGGGCAGCAGCCGACCAGAATCACGCCCACCGCGATTTCCGGCGGCAGATGAAAGACCTGGCACAGCAACCAGGCCACACCCGGCATGATGACGAAGTGCGCGACCACCCCCAGCGCGACGCGCCATGGATTGCGGGCGACTTCCGAGAAATCTTCCAGCTTGAGGGTCAGGCCCATGCCGAACATCACCAGCCCCAGCAGCGGAACGATCCAGCCTTTCAGGCCGATGAACGCTTGCGGGAACAGAAACGCCAGCACGGCGAATAACAGAACCCAGTAGGCAAAGGTGTTACCGACGAAACGACTCAATGCTGCCAGTGCACGCACGGTTGGTTCCTTTCTTGTGTTTATTGATTGAGAGAGCGGAGCCACCTATATAGGTGGCTCCATGATGTTGCGGTCCCTGTGGGAGGGAGCGGGCGGCGATCCGTCTTGCTCGCGACTGCAATATACCTGTCCCTGCAATGGCGCCACACACACACACCGCAGTCGCCAGCAAGCTGCCTCCCACCAAAGCGCAAGACAGATGGCGAATTGATCAGATCCCCTGCGGAATTTCTTCGCCGCCCAAGGCTTCGAACAATTCCGGCAGGAATTCGCCGAAGGTCAGCATCATCAGGGTGAAGCTGGCGTCCAGCTGGCCAAGGGCTTCGTCGCCGCCGTCCTGTTCGGCCTGGTCTTGCAGCAGGTCTTCGAATTTCAGGCGCTTGACGACCATCTTGTCATCCAGCACGAAGGACAGTTTGTCCTGCCAGGCCAGGGACAGTTGGGTGACCACCTTGCCGGTGCTCAGGTGCAACTGGATCTCGTCACTGGTCAGGTCCTGACGCTTGCATCGCACGATGCCGCCGTCTTCGTGGGTGTCGCGCAGTTCGCATTCATCCAGCACGAAGAAGTTGTCGGCGGCTTTCTGCGAGGTGACCCACTCGGTCATGACGGCTGTCGGTGCGGTCTTCACGGTCAGCGGACGGACCGGCAGCGAGCCGATGACTTCACGCAGGGTGGACAGCAGGTCTTCGGAGCGCTTCGGGCTGGCCGAGTTGACCAGGATCAGGCCTTGTTTCGGCGCAATGGCAGCGAAGGTCTGCGAGCGACGAATAAAAGCGCGGGGCAGGAAGGCCTGGATGATTTCATCCTTGATCTGGTCGCGTTCCTTCTTGTAGACCTTACGCATCTGCTCGGCCTCGATTTCTTCGACCTTCTCCTTGACTGCGTCACGCACGACGCTGCCCGGCAGAATGCGTTCTTCCTTGCGTGCAGCGATCAGCAGAAAGTCACCGCTGACGTGTACCAGCGGAGCATCTTCGCCTTTGCCGAACGGGGCGACGAACCCGTAAGTGGTCAACTCCTGGCTGGCGCAGGCCCGCGCAGGTTTGGTCGCCAGTGCGGTTTCCAGAGCCTCGGCGTCAAGAGGCAGGTCCTGGGTCAGGCGATAGACAAGCAGGTTTTTGAACCACATGAAGTGAATCTCTCTTTACATACAAAAGGGGGGCATTATTCGCTGCTCCGGCCTTGCGGCCAACCCTGCGCTAAGCCTTTGGTACGATTATAAAAATTATTTGAAAAAGTGCTTGCCAGAGTAAAGGTCGCTCCGTAGAATGCGCGCCACACCGAGAGTGAAGGGTGATTAGCTCAGCTGGGAGAGCAGCTGCCTTACAAGCAGCGGGTCGGCGGTTCGATCCCGTCATCACCCACCATACTCACTTCAAGTGTTACGCGCAGCGGTAGTTCAGTCGGTTAGAATACCGGCCTGTCACGCCGGGGGTCGCGGGTTCGAGTCCCGTCCGCTGCGCCATATTCAAGTATCAAGGCCCTTGAACTCCTTGATACGAACAAGAAAGCGACCTTAGGGTCGCTTTTTTGCTTTCTGTCGTTCGCGTTTCTCCCTCCATTTCTTCGTTCGCAGGCTCTAGCCTTGGACTCTGCCGCCGTTCGGTCGTAAGCTTTTCGATTTTTCCGGATGGCGGCCCGTTCCCATGCATACCGTTCTCGCTGTCGTGCTCCCTATCTTCGCCTTGATTCTGGTGGGCTATATCTGCCGCAAGACCAATCGGCTGGGGGAACGAGCAGCTTCCGAGATCAATCGCATGGTGGTCTGGCTATGCCTGCCCGCGCTGCTGTTCAAAGTCACGGCCACCACCACCTGGGCGCAAATCTGGCAGCCGGGCTTCATCATCAGTTTCGGGGCCGGCACGCTGGCCGTCTTCGTCGCGACGCTGGCCTGGCGCCTGGCCAGGCGCGAAAGCCTGGTGGTGGCCAGCATGGACGGCCTGACCGCCGGCTACGCCAACACCGGCTATATCGGCATTCCGCTGTGCCTGCTGGTGTTCGGCCAGGCTGGGCTAGAGCCCGCGTTGATTGCCTCGCTGATCGTGGTGTGCGTGTTGTTTGCGGTGGCGGTGGTGTGCATCGAGATCGGACTGCAGCAGGAGCGCCATGTCGGACGTGCCGTGCTGACGGTGCTCAAGGCACTGGCGAAGAACCCGTTGGTCATCACCCCGATCCTTGGTGCCTGCTGGGCGGCGACCGGTCTGGGGCTGGCCGAGCCGGTCATGCACTTTCTCGACATGCTGGCGGCCGCGACCACGCCGTGCGCGTTGATCTCGCTCGGCCTGTTCCTCGCCCGGAAGCAGGCCGCGCCCAAAGGCGGTGCCTGGCCGTTGGTGTGGATCAAGCTGATCGGCCAGCCGCTGATTACCGGTGTGCTGGCATTCAAGGTGTTCAACCTGCCCACGGTCTGGGCGCAATCTGCAGTGCTGCTCAGTGCGCTGCCCACCGGCACCGGGCCGTTCATGCTGGCCGAATACTACGAACGAGAAGCCGGTGTCATTTCCCAGGCCATTCTGTTTTCCACTCTGGGTTCACTGGTGACGCTCGCGGGGCTTTTGTACTGGCTGGGCGTGTGACAGGGGCCTGACGCCTGCTTGCGCGTCAGGCCGGGTCGTTCCCGTCAGCTACGGATCACGTCGGGGAGCTGGGGAGTGACGGCGGGCTCCGTACGGCTTCGGGTTTGCTCGCCGTTGAGGGCTTTGTGCATCTTTTCCGTGTCCAGCGCGCCGACCCACTTGGCAATCGCCATGGTGCCGACGCCGTTGCCGATGGTGTTGGTGATCGCCCGCGCTTCGGACATGAAGCGGTCCACGCCCAGCAGCAATACCATGCCGGCCACCGGTATGGTGCCCAGTGAGGCCAGGGTCGCGGCGAGGATGATGAACCCTGAGCCGGTCACACCCGCCGACCCCTTGGACGTAAACATCAGCACCACCAGCACGATCAGCTGGTCGGTCAGGGTCAGCGGCGTGTTGGTCGCCTGGGCGATGAAAATCGCGGCGATGGTGTAGTAGATGGCCTGGCCGTCCGGGTTGAAAGTCAGCCCGGAGGGAATGATCATCCCGGCCACCGGTTTGGACACCCCGGCGTCTTCCATTTTCTGAATCATCTGCGGCAGCACCGATTCCGACGAACTGGTGCCCAGCACGGTGAACAGCTCTTCCTTTATAAAGCGCAGGAATTTCCACAGGCTGAACCCGCTGTAGCGACAGATCGGGCCGAGAATCACCACCACGAACATCGCACAGGTCAAGTACACGCAGGCCATCAACTTGCCCAGCGAAAACAGCGAGCCGAAGCCGTACTTGCCGATGGTGAAGGCGATGGCGCCGAACGCGCCGATCGGTGCCAGGCGCATGACCATGTTGACGATCCTGAACATGCCCTGCATCAGGCTGTCCAGGGTATCGACGAACGGTTTGGCGCGCGGGCCGACGTGAGCCAGCGCCACGCCCAGCAGAATCGAGAACAGCAGGATCTGCAGGATGTTGCCCTTGGCGAACGCATCCACGATGGTGTCGGGGATGATCCCCATCAGGAAGTCCATGAAGGACGCGTGTTTGGCCGCGTTGGTGTAGGTTCCCAGGCTCGACGAGTCCAGGGTCGCGACATCGATGTTCATGCCGGCACCGGGCTTGAACACATCCACGACGACCAGGCCGATGATCAGCGCCAGCGTCGAGACCACTTCGAAATAGATCAGCGCACGAAAGCCGACACGGCCCAGTTCCTTCATGTTCTCCATGCGCGCGATGCCGGTAACGACGGTGAGAAAGATCACCGGTGCCAGCAGCATCTTGATCAGCTTGATGAAGGCGTCGCCGATGGGCTTGAGCGCCGCGCCGGTTTCCGGCACCGCGACACCTACGATGGCGCCGAGAATGACCGCCAGTAAAACCTGTACATACAACTTGCCTAGAATGCGTTTCATGATCGGGTCCTGAATTTTTATTGTTGTCAGGAGAGCCCCGGAGCCGGCGCGTGACCGGGCTACGGGGCGTTGTACCGCGATAGTGCGTCGGTCAGGCCCGACTCAGCGCTTGATCAGCTTGAGCACCGCGTCGGTGATCTGCCGGGTGGTGGCCGTGCCGCCCAGGTCCGGTGTGTGCAGGCCGCTTTCGGTGACTGCTTCGATGGCCGACATCAGGGTCCTGGCCGCAGCCGGTTCACCCAGATGGTCGAGCATCATCGCGGCGGTCCAGAACGTCGCCACGGGGTTGGCGATGCCTTTGCCGGTGATGTCGAACGCCGAACCGTGGATCGGCTCGAACATCGATGGAAACTGGCGGCTCGGGTTGAGGTTGGCGGTAGGGGCGATGCCCAGGCTGCCGGACAACGCGGCCGCCAGGTCGGACAAGATGTCGGCGTGCAGGTTGGTCGCCACGATCACGTCCAGCGTCGACGGCTTGAGCACCATGCGCGTGGTCACGGCGTCCACCAGCTCTTTGTCGATCTTCACGTCCGGGAAATCCTTGGCGACCTCATAGAAGATCTCGTCCCACAGCACCATGCCGTGGCGCTGGGCATTGGACTTGGTGACCAGCGTCAGGTGCTTGCGCGGCCGGCTGCGCGCCAGCTCGAAGGCGAAGCGGTGGATGCGTTCGACGCCGGTCCGGGTGAAGATCGACACCTCGGTGGCAACCTCTTCGGGCAGCCCGCGGTGTACGCGTCCACCATTGCCGGAATACTCGCCTTCGGAGTTCTCGCGCACCACCACCCAGTCGATTTCATGGCCGTTGTGCAGCGGGCTTTTCACGCCGGGCAACACTCGCGCAGGGCGCACGTTGGCGTATTGGTCGAAGCCCTGGCAGATCGGCAGGCGCAGGCCCCACAGGGAAATATGATCGGCAACATTCAGCGCGCCCACCGCGCCGAAGAAAATCGCATCGAAGGTCTTGAGTTCGGCCAGGCCGCCTTCGGGAATGTAGTGGCCGTGCTTGAGGTAGTTGTCCGAGTTCCAGTCGAAATGTTTGAAGTCCAGGCCGAAGCCGGACTGGGCCGACAGCGCCTGGAGAATTTCCACGCCAGCGGCGATCACTTCGACACCGATGCCGTCACCAGGTACTGCTGCGATTTTGTAGGTAGTCATGATTCACTCCGTGCATTGCTTTTTGTTGTGCCTGCGAACCGGGCTGTTCGACAGGATGTGTCCGGAGTATATGTAGTGACTTGAAGTGAATAAGTGATTCGAAAGAACTACATCATTAACTCAAGGTTACGAATGAATAAGACCCAGGATCTTGTGTTTTTTCATCTGCTGGCCAAGCACGGCAGCCTGACTGCTGCGGCGCGGGAGCTGGGGGTCACGCCACCGGCGGTGAGCAAGCGGCTGAGTCAACTGGAGGCGCGGCTCGGGACGCGGCTGGTCCACCGCACCACCCGGTCGATGAGCCTGACCGCCGAAGGCGAGTTGTACTTCAGCCATGCGGCGCGAATCATCACCCAGATCGATGAAGTGGAGCAGTTGATCAACAGCACCAGCGCCAACCCCAAAGGGCTGATCAGGGTCAACGCTTCGCTGGGCTTCGGACGGCGCCATATCGGCCCGGCGCTGGCAGCGTTCTTTGCCCGTTACCCCGAAGTCCAGATCCAGCTGGAGATCAGCGATCACCCGCTGGATCTGGCGGCCCATGGCTTTGACCTGGGCATTCGCTTCGGCACGCTTCCGGACGCCGCTTTTCACGCTCGCAAGATCGCCTCCAATCGGCGCCTGCTGTGCGCATCGCCGCTGTACCTGGAAAAGTTCGGCACCCCGGAACGGCTGGCCGATCTGCCGCAGCACAACTGCATTTTCCTGCGCCAGAACGAAACGCCTTATGGCGTCTGGAGCTTTACCCACGGCGAGCGCACGCAGAATGTGAAGGTTCATGGCGCTCTGGGCTGCAACGACGGCGAAGTGGCGCTCAACTGGGCACTGGAGGGCTACGGAATACTGCTGCGGGCCGAGTGGGACATCGCCCGCTATGTGCGCAGCGGTCGCCTGCGCCTGGTGCTCGAGGATCAGACACCCACCCGCGCCGATGTCTACGCGGTCTATCCCCAGCAGTTGCATCTGTCGGCGCGGGTCCGCTGCCTGATCGATTTTCTGGTGGAACGGTTTGCCCATCTGGATCAGGTCGCCGCGCCGACAAACTGAACTGCGACTGAACAATGCGCGCCTGCGGCGGAAAACCGTTGGGATACCTGAACTTATCGGGGTTTTGTGCCTCTCATGCCGGTAGCCATTGATCGCGGCAGCCTGATAAGCTCGCGGCTTTACTCGTTTGCCCTATTGGCGCATGAACAAGGAATTAGCATGAAACAGCATCGGTTGGCAGCGGCGATTGCCCTGGTCGGTCTGGTACTCGCAGGTTGTGACAAGCAAGCCAGCACCGTTGAGCTGAAGAGTCCTGCACAGAAAGCCTCCTACGGCATCGGCCTGAACATGGGCAAGAGCCTGGCACAGGAAGGCATGGACGACCTCGACTCCAAGGCCGTGGCCCTGGGTATCGAAGATGCCGTCGGCAAGAAAGAGCAGAAGCTCAAGGATGAAGAACTGGTCGAGGCCTTCGCCGCGCTGCAGAAGCGTGCCGAAGAGCGCATGGCCAAGCTGAGCGAAGAGTCGGCAGCGGCCGGCAAGAAATTCCTCGAAGAGAACGGCAAGAAGGAGGGTGTGGTCACCACCGCTTCCGGTCTGCAGTATCAAATCGTCAAGAAGGCCGACGGCGCTCAGCCCAAGGCGACCGATGTGGTGACCGTTCACTACGAAGGCAAACTGACCGACGGCAAGGTGTTCGACAGCTCCGTCGAGCGCGGCAGCCCGATCGATCTGCCGGTTGGCGGCGTGATTCCGGGTTGGGTCGAGGGCCTGCAACTGATGCACGTCGGCGAGAAGATCAAGCTGTTCATTCCAGCTGATCTGGCCTACGGCGCGCAGAGCCCAAGCCCGATGATTCCTGCCAACTCGGTTCTGGTCTTTGACCTGGAACTGCTGGGCATCAAGGATCCAGCCGCGGCTCCAGCTCCGGAAGCTGAAGAATCGGCACCCGCCAAGCAGTAACTGTCGCCTGGCTGCATCGACGCCCTGTCCTGGACAGGGCGTTTTTGTATCCGCAGGATTTGGCGAACGCTTGGCATGATGCATAGTCAACCTATAGGCACAGCCATCAGGCTGCTTGCCTCGGGCGCCGCCAAGGTGCGGATTGTCGGACAGTCCGGCCGGATGCGCGGATTAGGGCTAAAACGCCGCTAAGTCAACGATTTCGTAGGATTTTTTATGTGAGTAAAAAACGCCCGATTTGACATCGAGCCCCGTAAAACGGGCGGTTCAGAGGCAAAAGCGGGTGCTGTTCACAAGGTTATCCACAATTAATGTGGATAACCTTGGCGTAAGCCGACACGGCCTGACAGGGCCATGATCCGGCCTGGAACCAACTTACTGGATGGGAGTGAACATGAAAGCACCATGGAATCTTATTCGTTACCTTCCGGGCGCCAGGCGTGTGCTGGCTGCGGGCCGACTGCCCGCACTGCTGTTCGCCGTGGCCCGCAAGGGAGCCAGCGAAGGCAGCCGTCTGGGGCGCATCAAGGATGATTTGCGGCTGTTGCAGGCCTTGTGCCTGGCGTACTGGCGCGGCGAGTATCGGGACATCAGCGCCAAGTCGCTGCTGTCGATTGTGGCGGGCCTGATGTACTTCCTCAGCCCGCTGGACGCCATACCCGACTGGATTCCGGGCCTGGGCATGTTCGATGACATCGCAGTGCTGGCCTGGATCATGAAACACCTGACCGATGAACTCGATGCGTTCCGCGCCTGGCGTGAGCGCCAGCCGCCGGAGAAACTGGTGGTGGTCGAACGGCTGCCCGATAATCCGGCACTTCTGGAGCAGGAAAAAGGCCGGCATTGAGCCCGTGTGTCAAAAGGGCGCGGGGCGCTGCAAGCTGGTTGTGCCCCCTGCGACGTCGATCCACTGTTAAGATGCCAGCATCTGGAGCAGACCTATCTGGAACAAGCTAGTGACCAGCAAGGGGGAGTGTATGGATCTACAAGTGATCTCGCGTGATGGAGAGCCGGAATACGCTGTGCTGCCATGGGCTCACTATCAGGCGCTCTTGCGGGCCGCGGGTCAGGGCGAACCGGCGTCGTCCGGCCCCACCGCAACGGCTCGTCCGTCGGACGAAGCACCAAGGCCCGGATTGGACCAACTCAGCGCACTGCGCACTGCCAAAGGGCTGGAACTGGCCCAACTGGCGCGCACCGTGGGGATCAGCCCGTCGTATCTTGAACTGATCGAAAACGGCACCCGTGACCCGGACGCTGCGATCAAGCGCAGCCTGGCCTGGGAATTGGGTGTTCCCGGCTGGCGAGGTGAGGCATGAGCGTGCGTATCAGTCGCCAGCACTGGGACGGATTGCTCGCCGAGTTGGATCATGCACGCCGTCAGCGCCATCTGGTGACGTACCGGGCCTTGCTGGAACGCCTGCAGTTGCCGTCACCCGCCATGCAGACGCTCACCGCCGCCCTGGAACACCTGGCAGCCATCGACGCGCGTGCCGAGCAGCCGCTGCGCAGTTCGTTGGTCATCAGCCAGGGCGCCAGCCGCCTGCCGCGCACCGGCTTTTTCGAATGTGTTGAACGTCTGGGTCGGTTCTCCGGGCCGTCGGATGGCATCGCCGCTGCCTCCTGGCATGCCTCGGAAGTGGTGCGGGTGTTCGAGTACAGCTATCCGGAAGCCGCAGACCAGCAAGGGTCCGCCACGCCACCTGAGGAGTAAGCGCGTCAGGCGCCGACCAGCAGGTCCAGTCGCCCGGCGTCGATCATATGAATGCTGGCGCCGGGCACGTCCTTGGCAAAATGCTTGGCCTGCGAGGCCAGGTCCGCCAACTGCCCGGCATCGACCTGCTTGCAGCTGTGCTGTTGCAGGTGCACCACACCAATCGACAGCGACAGCAGCGGGAATTCCTGACGCTGGCCCTGGCGGTTAAGGGCGGTGAAGCAGCCTGATTCCAGATGCTCTGCGCGATAGAAGCGCCGGCATTGATTCTGGAAGTCCTCCAGCAAGTGATGCAGGCGTTTCTCCCAGTCTTCGAAGCCAAGCACCATCAGAAAATCATCGCCGCCGATATGCCCGACGAAGTCGCGGCTCGGATCGATGCGGTCGCTCAGGCACTGCGCCAGACACAACAGCACTTCGTCGCCGCGAGCGTAGCCGTAGATGTCATTGAAAGGCTTGAAGCTGTCGATGTCCACGTAACAGATCATCGACTCGCGCTCCTGTTGCAACAGACGTGTCAGGCACTGCTGGATGGGCACATTGCCGGGCAGCAGGGTGAGCGGGTTGGCGTAGCGGGCCTGCTGGATCTTGAGCTCGGTGATCAGCTTCAACACATCGATGACCCGACCCAGACCCAGATACGCGCCGCCCTGGGTAATGATGAAGTCTTCTTCGATCCGCTGCCGCGCACGGCTGGTCAGCAGGCGGCTGACCTGCTGCAGCGACTGGCTCAATTCAACGGCCAGGAAATCCTCGCTCATCAGTCGGCTGATCGGTTTACGGGCAAACAGCTCGGTGCCGAATGGCTTGAGCAACGCTTCGGACAGGGAATGGCGGTGCACGATGCCGCAGGGCCGGTCGTCTTCGCCCAGCACGGCCAGGGAATTGAGGTTGGCCTGCTTGCGAAATGCCTCCAACACCTGGGCGGTGGGTGTGTTCCGGCTTACCGAAGGCTGGGGGTTGAGCAGGGCGCCTAAGTCCGCCGCTTCCTCGTTCAGCGGGGCACTGGCCACTTCGATCTTGGGCAGAATGGCATTTGCCTCGCGGGGCGGCCGCTCCTGGGGTCTGGCAAGCAGGTAGCCCTGCACCAGATCGACGCCCATTTCAGTCAGCACCGCCAGTTCTTCCGCCAGCTCGATGCCTTCGGCGATCACGGTGGCTCGCGAGGCCCTGGCCATTTGCAGCATGGAACCGACGAACTCGCGCTTGACCGCGTCCTGATGGATACCGTCGATGAAGTGCCGGTCGATCTTCACATAGTCCGGACGCAGCTCCGACCACAAGCGCAGGCTGGAATAGCCGGCTCCCAGATCATCCAGCGCGATGGAAAACCCCATGTCGCGATAGTGGTGCAAGGCGTTGTAGAGCAGCTCGACGTCGTCGGTCGGCATCTGTTCGGTCAGTTCGATGACCACGTTCTTTGGCGCAATGCCGTAGCGGCGCAGCATCTCCAGGGTGCGCCCCGGCGGGTGAGCGATTTCCAGCAGCGATTCAGGAGAGACGTTGAGAAACAGTTTGCCGGGCAGTTTCTGCTGGCTGAAACGCCGGCAGGCACTTTCCCGGCAGGTCAGTTCCAGTTCGCTCAGACGGCCGGCCTGGCGGGCGGCGGCGAACAGGTTGAGGGGCGAATGCAACGGGCTGTTGGATGGGCCGCGCGTCAGTGCTTCATAGCCCAGGATGCGTCGCTCCGAGATCGACACAATCGGTTGGAACAGGCTGTGCAAATCACTGCGGACCAGGATAGAACTCAGTGTGCTCAACTGCTCAGTCAGGGGCATGGTGATCTCGATGCGTAAAAAAAAGGGCTGCGCGCCTGGCGCCAGCCCCTCTATTTCACGACAGATTCATGACTGTTTAATGACGTTTGCCATTAATTAGCCATTAGTCTTGCTGCCTTACTTCTTTGCTACCGAAGCGCTCAGGCCCAGATAGTCGATCAGAATGCGCCCGGTCTCGGCCAGGTAGGCGTCGTCCTCGGGCTTGGTCTTTTCGTCTTCCACCGGCAGGGCGTCTTCGTCTTCTTTCTTCAGTTCCTTGAGCGGCTCTTCACCCTTGGCCTTGCGGCGAGTGTTTTCCAGCGCCAGCTGCTTGCCTTCGATGGAAGCGTGCTCGGCACGGCGATCCGCTTCGTTGAGGCTGACCGTCTTCTCGTTCATCAACTGCTTGGCCAGCGCCAGACGATCTTCGATGAACACGAACTCGGCGTTCTTGGCCGTGCGCGTGTCATGGCGGGTTTGCAGCTGGGCCAGGAACGGCTTGAACGGGTCGACCGCTGGACGGATCGCCGGGCGGATGCTGTCCCACGGCATGGCTTCGGGCAAGGCGCTTTCACCGATCTCCTTGGTGTCGATCAACGACGGATAAGTGATATCCGGCACCACGCCCTGATGCTGGGTGCTCTGGCCGGAAACCCGGTAGAACTTGGCCAGGGTCAGCTTCAGTTCGCCGTGGTTGAGCGGCTGGATGGTCTGCACCGTGCCCTTGCCGAAGGTCTGGCCACCGATGACCAGCGCGCGATGGTAGTCCTGCATGGCGCCGGCGAAAATCTCCGACGCCGAGGCGGACAGGCGGTTGACCAGCAACGCCATCGGCCCCTTGTAGAACGCGCCCTGGGCTTCATCCTCGAGTACGTCGACCTTGCCGTCCGCATTGCGCACCAGCACGGTCGGGCCTTTGTCGATGAACAGGCTGGTCAGCTCGGTGGCTTCCTGCAGCGAGCCGCCACCGTTGTTGCGCAGATCCAGCACCACGCCGTCGACCTTCTCGGCCTGCAGCTCGGTCAGCAGTTTCTTCACGTCACGGGTCGTGCTCTTGTACTCCGGATCACCGGCGCGATAGGCCTTGAAGTCCAGATAGAAGGCCGGGATATCGATGACCCCCAGCTTGTAGTCGCGCCCGTCCTGATTGATATGCAGGATGGATTTCTTGGCCGCCTGCTCTTCGAGCTTGACCGCTTCGCGAGTGATCGCCACCACTTTGGTGGTCTGATCATTCGGCGCATTGCTGGCCGGGATGATTTCCAGGCGTACCACCGAGCCTTTCGGGCCGCGGATCAGCTTGACCACTTCGTCCAGGCGCCAGCCGATGACATCGACCATTTCCTTGTCGCCCTGGGCGACGGCGACGATCTTGTCGGCCGGGGCGACCTGCTTGGTCTTGGCCGCGGGACCTGCCGGCACCAGCCGGACGATCTTCACGTTGTCGTTATCGCTCTGCAACACCGCGCCAATGCCTTCCAGCGACAGGCTCATGTTGATGTCGAAGTTCTCCGCACTGTCCGGGGACAGGTAATTGGTGTGCGGATCGTAGGACATGGCGAACGTGTTGATATACGCCTGGAAGATATCTTCGGCGCGGGTCTGGTTCAGACGCGCCATCTGATTCTTGTAGCGCTTGGTCAGGGTTTCCTGGATCTTGGCCGGATCTTTGCCGGCAATCTTCAGGCGCAGGACTTCATCCTTGACGCGCTTGCGCCACAGGTCGTCCAGTTCGGCGGTGCTCTTGGCCCAGGCAGCGTCCTTGCGATCCACCAGCAAGGTTTCCTTGGCAGTGAAATCGAGCTTGTCGACACCTTTGTTCAATTCGGCCAGGGCGAAATCCAGACGCGCCTTGATGCGGTCCAGGTAACGCTTGTAGATGGTGAAGCCCGGGTTCAGGTCGCCGCTCTTGAGGAAGTCGTCGAACTGGGTCTGCCACTTGTCGAACTCGGCGATGTCGCTGGCCAGGAAGTAGCTGCGCGCCGGGTCCAGCAGCTTGAGGTAGCTCTGGTAGATGATGGCCGAGCGTTTGTCGTCCAGCGGGGGCTTGCTGTAGTGATGGCGCTTGAGCAGCTCGACCACATTGAGGCTGGCGACCACTTCGTCGCGGTCAGGCTGAAGCTTGTCCCAGCTGTTGGCGGCAAAGGTGCTCGACGACATCGGCAGCAGGCCGAGGCCGACGACCAGCGCAAGGGCGGTACTTGGGATCAGGTGCTTCATACTGGTTCGACGCGGTGCTGATTGAAAACGCATATTAGGCCGTCTTTGAAGTCGCCGGTTCCATCGGTCCCGGCCGCATAATGCAAAAGCCCGGGCAAACAGCCACGGGCTCGGTCTTTCCTCACTATGGAGGCACCTCGCAGGCATTGCAAGGCGTGGAAGGCGATGTGCGAGGCCTGAAAGCGTCAGGTCTGACGCATGACCCGGATCGGGTTCAGTTTCCAGATAGCGGCGACGCGATGCTACCGGCGATCCGGCGCGGCGTGCCGAGGTGTGGCGGTCGTCCTCGGCATCGCCGCCAGTTGAGGTTGATTCAGCCGGCATTCAGCTTGACAGGGCCTTGGCGCTGTCTCAGGCGGCGCCCTTGCGGCTCAGGCGACCTGGCTTTGAGAAGCGCCACACACTGCGTGACCTGCCCTCTCTGTTTTTACCCGGACCCGCCACCGCTACAGGGCTGCTACCGTGCATTTTCACCGCTGCCTGGGGTTTCGCCGAGCTGGACGTCCCAGGCTTTCCAGCTGAGATTGTCCAGCAGTACGTCAGTGGAGTTCCTGGCCAACTCGAACCGGCAGGCAACGCAAGGTTGGTCGAGATCGTAATTCCCCTCACTCGTATGATCGGCGCTGGACTGGAGGCTTGCGGTCCTGATCACCGCGCCTGAGGCGTTGAGGAACGTCAGGTGATTGCTGTCCGAACCCGCCATGGCGTAGATGAAGGACAGGTGCCTGACAGGCTCACTGAAAGTGAGTGTCATGGTCGCGTTGCCTGAAACCTCAAGCGTGCGTTCGTAGAAGTAGGCGTATTTTTCGCTGACATCCACGATCGAAGCCTGGCCTGCCTTGACTTCAAGCGTCATGCCGTTCGCGCACGGCACAGGCGTGTCAAACGGTAATGACTGAAGGGAAAACGTCTCCCAGTCTTCTCTGCCGGTTACCGGATACGAGAATGTGACCGTCAGTTCGCGGATCGGGAATGCGGTCCGGCTCAGCCCGTCATCGAACGACACTTCCATGATCACCTTGAGGGATGAGCCTTCCTTGAGTTTTTGCAGCTCGGTCAGTGCCACATAGGTGCGCTGACCGGCATCGGTGGTGATGGCGAAATCCTGCCAGTGCGCGTGATACCAGTTATTGGCTGTGCCGTCGGCCCGGGTTCCTTCGAAGCGCAGCCAGACTCGCTGACCTGCCGTGATGAACGGCCATGCCGCGACGGTGAGGTCGGCATCATCGCTCAGGCTGGCTACATGCAGGACATTGTCGTCCAGGGCCTGTTCGATTCGCGGGACCGGCAAGGAAGAGGAAGGCAGGGCCAGGACCTCAAGCTCCAGCGCCTGCGATTCCATCGAGGCGCCGTTTCGCGTGAGCACATACCGGACTTCCAGGCCGTGGCCCAGAACGGGGGCGATTGCATCGGGATTCACGGTGAAGTCGACACTTCCCGTCGTGTTTCCGGGCTGCGAAAGGGGAATGGTCACATCCTCGCGCCCGTTCCAGCGCACGTGGATCTCATCGGTCTGGCGCATGTCGGGATACGCCACCACGATGGTTGCACCTGCCAAGGCCTGCAAAGGGTTGAGTACGCCGTCGGGCGCTTCAGTGACGGTTGCAGCGTTTAGCGTCGGGATGTTCGCCTGAGTGAACGCGGCAAGCGAATACCGCGACCAGTTGTTCACCCGGTCGCGGATGTCGTAATTGACGGTCAGGCTCTTGGCGCTGCCCGCAGCCTGCTGCAGTGCAGCCGTCACGATGACCGTTTGCGGTTTGCCTTCCTGGCCCGGCGGCAGCGGTGGATTCTCGGCGACGAAATCACTGCTGCTCCAGAGCAACCGCACTACATCGCCCTCCTGCATGTTGGGCCAGGGGGAAACGGTCAATGGCAGGTCCGCCGCCATCTCGATGTTCGGCGGCAGGTTTTGCACCGCTGCAAGGTTTTCATTTATGAAGGGGGTGTAGTGGTCCGGATCAGGGCCGCCGGGCACGCTGCGTTTGATTCGTACCTGGCGAATGGGCGAGTCGTCAGGTGGGCTGCCGTCCGCCGGCGTGATTCGGTAGAAGACCTCGGCAATGTCCGGTTCATCGAGGATGTCCTGAGGCAGCACTGAAAAATCAATGGAAGGGCGATCAGGATCGGCGAGTAATTTCTGTATCGGCTGACCGTTGCAGAACAACTCGACGTAATCGCCTGCAACCGTGCCGGTCGGCGTGACCGCGAACATCGCCACGCCTTTAAGCGGGTCCTTGAGGTCTTCCCACCCCAGCCCGCCGTTGCCGGTGAGGTCGATGGCGGGGATGTGTATGGCAGTCAATTGCCTGCTGTTCATGAATGGCTCCTTGCTCTGTCATGACTTCCTTGTAAGCGGGGTGCAGCGTGGAGACTTCCTTTGCGCTGCGACAAAGTATTTAACGGGTGAATCACATTGTCACTGTCGGAAATGACAGCAGACAGTCTGCGGCCCTCATACAGGAAGACGCAGACCGTGTGCTAACGGACTAAGCGTGTTCCCAGACCAGCGCGTCGATTAGAGTGTTGGCATTGTTGGCGATGAACGTCACATCGAGATAAGTGCAGAAAGGATCAATCTCCACAAGCGTGATCCTGGTCGGTTGTTCCGGTGACTCCAGCGAGACACTTTTGACGAGGTTGTCCTGAGTGTCGTAAAACCGGAACAAGTTGTGATGCGGGCTCGCACCACTGTGCAGGATGTAGCATTTGTTGATGCTACCGCCGAAATCGAATCTCAGACGACAGTTCTCTGCGGGCTTGAGCGCATGATCTTCGGACTCAGGCACGCCATTACGCGTGATGCTCGCTCCTTCCCCGGTGATAAGCAGCTTCATGCCATAACCGCAATCAATGTCTTGGTCTACAGGCAGCGGGCCGAACGGGAAGGTGTCCCACTGCACGATGCCGACGACCGGTTCTGCCTGATTCCCGGTGATTGTCAGTGCCCACGGAGTGGACGCCAGTGTCCCATCCACGTTCCGAGCCGTGAATGCATGTTTACCTGAGGCGATTGCGTCGAGCTTGAGTGTCCAGCATCCGTCGGCGTTCACCGGCACCCGCGGTGCAAGCGATACGTCCCCATCGCACAGGCTGACGGTCGAGAGTGCTTTTGCCGTGCCCTCGAATGTCAAGCCACTGGACGGCGTAGAACCGTTGTATGGAACCAGATTGTCTTCATTGTCTTTGACGCTGTCGATGACGGGTTCAGTTGAATGAGTGTTCATGATGGTATCGGCTTCCGTGCTGAGATCAATTTATGACGTTGGAAGAGCATGAGTGGCGTAGTTGTCTCTTGCCTTATGCAGAGAGGGGGAATTATCCGCCTGCTGGAAAAACTCCGACACTGTCATAAATGACAGCCGGCTTAGTGTCATGAAATGAGGTTTGTGGCGATCAGGAGAAGAAGCTGGAAGTCCGGCAACCCGGAGACGCTTCGAGTCAGCGTGTGCAGGCCCGAGTGGAGCGGGTCGTGTGACCCGCAAGATAGGTAGCACAACGCTTCACCGAGCTGTTGCAGCGTGAAGCCGGCCCTGTGCTCGACCGGAAAAACGAGGTGAATGATGACTCACCGCCAGTTGTGCACCGGCCATCCCGCCTTTTGCGCATGCTCGAGCAACACCGGATCAGGATTGACCACGTGCGGGTGGTCAACCTTGAGCAGCAGCGCCAGGTCATTGCGTGAATCCGAGTAGAAGCTGGCGCCTTCGAGGTTTTCGCCTTCGGCATCCAGCCAGTCCAGCAGCCGGGTGACTTTGCCTTCGCGGTAGGTCAGCACGCCACGCGTGGCACCGCTGTACACGCCGTGCTGGATATCCAGATCGATGGCCAGTACTTCATCGACGCCGACCCGCTCGGCAATGGGCTTGACCAGATGCACGCCCGACGCAGAGATGATCAGAATGCGGTCGCCGCGGGCGCGGTGCTCAGCGATGCATTTGCAGGCGTCGCTGTAGATGATCGGCTCGATGACGTCCTCGACCCACGGCCCGACCAGATGCTCGATTTCCTCCGGCGTGCGGCCGGCCATGGGTTCCAGACTGAACGCCATGTAGTCTTCCATCGCCAGTGTCCCGGCGTTGTAGGCGGCCATCAGTTCCGCATCGCGGCGCATGAACCATTCAGGATCGACCCAGCCCAGCCGTGCCATCTGCTCGTTCCAGAGGCTGGCGCAGTCGCCGCCGATCAGGGTTTCGTCCAGGTCGAAAATTGCCAGGGGCATGCACGCCTCCTTGAGTCATGGTGATCAGATAAATGGATGTGCAGCTCGCGCTCAACCCACCTCCCGCAGCGCCGAGTCTTCGATACTCAACGTCACTCGGCGGCCGTCGGGGTGCAGATCATCCGCTGAGCGATTCAGTACGTCGACCACCAATTCCACGCCGCGAGCCTGGACCCGGTAGCGAATCACGTTGCCCAGCAGGCTGTGGCTCAGCACTTGTGCGTCGAGGGCGCCGGTCAGGCTCAGGCCGATGGCTTCCGGGCGGATCGCGATGCGGCTGTCGAACGGGCGCTGCATCAGCCGTGAGGCGGTTTCGGGGTCCAGCAGGTTGTAGTTGCCGATGAAGCCGGCGGCAAAGGCATCCACTGGCGCGGTATACAGGGTTTCGGCATCGCCGCTCTGTACGATCCGACCCTGGTTCATCAGGAAAATGCGATCGGACATGGTCAGCGCTTCTTCCTGATCGTGGGTGACGAAGATCGTGGTCAGGTTCAGTTCGCGCTGGATCGCCCGGATCTGCTCGCGCAGGTGCTTGCGAATGCGGGCGTCCAGTGCCGACAGCGGTTCGTCGAGCAGCAACAGGCGCGGCCGGGTGACCAGCGAGCGGGCCAATGCGACGCGCTGGCACTGGCCGCCGGACATCTGGTGCGGATAACGGCTGGCGAACTCATGCAGCTCGACCAGTTTGAGAATCTCTTCGACCCGCTGACGGCTCTGGTCAGCGCTGACTTTCTGCATGCGCAGGCCGAAAGCCACGTTCTGCGCGACGGTCATGTTGGGAAACAGCGCGTAGCTCTGGAACACCATGCCAATGTCGCGTTTTTGCGGGGTCAGCGGCACCAGGTCCTGGCCGTCCAGCAGAATGCGCCCGCTGTTGACCGGCGTGAGGCCCGCGATGCAGCGCAGCAGGGTGGATTTGCCGCAGCCGGACGGGCCGAGCAGGGTAACGAACTCGCCTTTTTCCACGCGGCAGTTGATGTCGCTGAACACGGCCGTGCTGGCATAGCTTTTCTGCAGGTTCTTGATACTGACGAAACTCATCTCAGTTCTTGTCCTTGTTCAGTCGGTTGGCGGCCCAGGTCAGCACCAGCACGAAGAAGAAATAGGAGATCACCAGCGCACTGTTGAAGTGGCCGCTGCTGTTGCGCATGTTGTTGAGGTAGACCTGCAGCGTCTCGTAGCGGGTGCCCACCAGCAGGTTGGCGAACACGAACTCGCCGAACAGAAACGAGAAGGACAGCAGCAGCGCGACCATCAAGCCTTTGCGCAGATTGGGCAGCACCACCAGAAACGCCGCCTGCCAGGTACTGGCGCCGAGCAACTGGGCGGCGTCCATCAGGTCGGTGAGGTTGATGGCCTGCAAGTTATTGGTGATGGCCCGGTACATGAAGGGCAGGGCAACGGTGAAATAACAGCCGATCAGAATCCACGGCGTGCCGACCATCGCCAGCGGCCCCGAGCCGTAGAGCTGCAGTAGCCCGACGGACGACACCACCGGCGGCACCGCGAACGGCAGCAGGATCAGGATGTTCATCAGGCCGTCCAGGCGCGGGAAGTGGTAATGCACCACGAACAGCAGCGGCAGGATCAGCACCACCGACAACACCAGCGCGGCAACGCAAACCAGCAGCGACTGCCCGAATGCGGCCAGGAAACGCGGGTCGCTCCACAGCGCCACATACCACTTGAAGGTCAGGCCGCTGGGCAGGATGGTCGCCGACCAACTGCTGGAAATCGAATACAGCAGGGTGCCCAGCAACGGCAGCAGCAGGATCAGGAACACCGTGTACACCACCAGCCGGTGGTAGAGGCTCGAAGGCCGTCGTTCAGCGCGTGACATGGTAGCTCCTGCGCAGCAGCCATTGATGGATCACCGTCACCAGGGTCATCAGCCCGACCAGAATCATCGCCAGGGCGCTGGCCATGTTCGGGTCCAGGGTGATATCCCCGGCCACCAGCGCCGCAATGCGAATCGGCAGCACGTTGAAATTGCCGGTAGTCAGCGCGTAGACCGTGGCATACGCACCCAGGGCATTGGCCAACAGGATCACGAAAGTGCCGAGCAGCGCAGGGGTCAGGACCGGCAGGCCGATGTGCCGCCAGAACGCAAAGCTGCTGGCGCCGAGCAAGGCGGCCGACTCGCGCCAGTCCTCGCGCACGGCGTCGAACGCCGGGTACAGCAGCAGGATGCCGAGCGGGATCTGGAAGTAGGTGTAGAGGATGATCAGGCCGGTCTTGGAGTACAGGTTGAAGTCGTCGATGATCCCCGATTGCTTGAGGATCAGCGTCACCGCGCCGTTGAAGCCCAGCAGGATGATGAAGGCAAAGGCCAGTGGCACGCCGGAGAAATTGCTGGTCATATTGGCGAACGAATTGACGAAATCCCGCAGCCGCGAGTCCACCTGACGCAACGAGTAAGCGGCGAGGATCGCGATCAGAATCCCGAACAGGCTCGACCAGAAGCTGATCTCCAGGCTGAACTGCATCGCCTGGCGATAGAACCGCGAGTTGAACGCCTTGGCGAAATTTTCCCAGCCCCAACCAGTGTCGCTTTGCAGGCTGTGAATGGCGACCCAGGCCAGCGGTGCGATCTGGAACATGATAAAAAACAGTGCGAACGGCACCAGGCACAACAGGCCCAGCCATTTGCCGCGGGTCAGGGAATTCACGTGTGTATCTCCCGGGGGACGGGCGTTGGCAGTCCGCCACGGGCGAGGTGTGCTCGCCCGTGGGGTATGACATTGACCGCAAGACTCAAGGCGATCAGTTCATCTCGATGATGACTTGCTCGTTCCACTTCTGCGGCAGGGCTTTGGAGGTCTTCTCCCAGGCATCAGGGTTCTTGATCGGCGTGACGTTCTTGTACTGCTCGTTGGGCAGCAGCTTGGCCTGCACTTCCTCAGGCAGCTTGATGTGCTCGGCGCGGATTGGCCGTGCATTGCCCTTGGCCAGGTTGATCTGGCCGGCATCGCTGAAGATGTACTCGCGGGTCAGCTTGGCAGCGTTGGGGTGTCTGGCGTATTTGTTGATGATGGTGGTGTAGCCGGAGATCACCGAGCCGTCGGACGGAATGAGCACCACGTAATCGTCAGGCTTGGCCATCTTGGCCTTGTAGCTCAGACCGTTGAAATCCCAGACCACACCGACTTCGACTTCTCCTTTCTCGATGGTCTGGATGGTCGGGTTGGCCAGCGACAGGCGTTTCTGCTGGGCCAGTTCGGTGAACAGCTGCAAGCCCGGCTCGATATTGGTTTCATCGCCCTTCATGGCGAAGGCGGCGGCCAGGACACCGTTGGCGGCCTGGGCTGCGGTGCTCACGTCACCGATGGAAACCTTGTACTTGCCGGTTTTCAGGTCCGCCCAGCTTTTCGGAATGTCCGAACCGTGCAGCAGGTTCTTGTTGACGATAAAGGCGATGGTGCCGGTATAGGCCAGCGCCCAATGGCCTTCAGTGTCCTTGGCCCAGGTCGGGATCTGTTCCCAGGTGCTTGGCTTGTAGGCCTGGGTCACGCCCTTGGCCGCCGCGATCGGGCCGAAGGCGGCGCCGACGTCACCGATGTCGGCGCTGGCGTTGTCTTTTTCCGCTTCGAACTTGGCCACTTCCTGGGCCGAACTCATGTCCGTGTCCATGTGCTTGAGGCCGTATTTGGCTTGCAGATCGGTCCAGGTGCCTTTCCAGTTCGCCCAGTCATCCGGCATGCCGACACTGTTGACCGCGCCTTCGGTCCGGGCTGCGGCTTCCAGTGTCTTGAGGTCTGTTTCCGCAGCCATGGCCGCCGAGCTCACGGCGATGGCTGAACCGAGGAGAGATGCCAACAAAAGATGTTTCATTCAAAGCTCCTTGTGCACTTCGATCAACGAATGGTCGTTGCGGATGAATTGGTCTAGGTCAGCAATACCTGAGCCAAGTTAGGCGTGTTCAATGACACTTTAATGTCCGCGTGTCTTGCCCCTGGGTGTTCGGCCTGGCGTGGGCCAGGCCGTGCAGCAAGCGTAGACCATCGCTAAACAGCTGATCTGCAAGGCGTTGCGCGGCGCAGGCATGATGGCTGGCACGAAATGTGGAAGCCCATGTCACGCGACAGTCATCTGCGCTGCCTAGGCTGTGCAGCAGACGAACCTGTGCACCTTGGGCGATCCGTGCACGAAAATGGTACTGGTCTAGTCCAGATAGGTAACCCGATGCGCAAAGAAGTGCCACGTGCAGTGACGATCATCTGCAAGGCGTTGCAGGAACAGATCGAGCATGGCTTGTTGCTGCCGGGGGCAAAGCTGCCCGCCGAGCGCAGGCTCAGCGAGGTGTTCGGCACCACGCGGATCACCCTGCGCGAAGCCTTGGTGCAGCTGGAAGCCCAGGGCCTGATCTATCGCGAAGAGCGGCGCGGCTGGTTCATTTCGCCGCCGCGCCTGGCCTACGACCTGATGCGCCGCAGTCATTTCCATGCCATGGTCCAGACCCAGGGGCGGCGGGCGCAGACTCAGGTCATCAGCGCACGGTTGCAACCGGCCTCGGCGAAAATCTGCGAAAAGCTGGAGCTGCCGGCGCTCTCCAGCGTGATCCAGATCTGCCGGGCGCGGCGCATCGATGGGCGCCTGGTGCTGTACGTCGAGCATTACCTGAACCCGGCATACTTCCCTGGCATTCTCGATGGCGACCTCGATCAGTCGCTGACGGAGCTGTACGCCAGTCGTTATGGATTACGTTATGGAAAGGTGCATTTCGAGATGCTGCCTACGGCCCTGCACGCTGATGCCTGCGCTGCGCTGAAAGTTTCACTCGGCAGTCCCGGCCTGTGTATCTCCAGAGTCAACTACGACCAACGCGGACGCCTGATCGATTGCGATCTTGAATATTGGCGACATGACGCCATTCGGGTCAGCGCAATAACGGGTGATCCATAAGAATAACAACCCGCCTGCAGAGCAACTCCGATCTGCAGACGAGTCATTACATTCACAGGACGTTGATCACCAGGTGTCAGCTCTGAAGTTTACAACTTGCCGTTCAAGCCACGACATCAACCGTCACCGCCTCCGACTCGCCGACATTCTTGATGTAATACCAGACCTTTAATTTTTTCCACTTATCGTGCACGTCCAGAGACGGAATGAGATAAGTCCTGGGCTCGATATCGCTGGTGACGGTGTGGATCGCCGCGAAGCCGATTTCAGGATGGGCAGGGGTTCCTTCCCACGGTACCGTCACCTGGTCGCCAGCTTTCATGCCCGGGTAAACGGGGATCGTCACTTCCACACCCCCGCGAATGCTGGCAATGCTCAGCGTGCCGTCTTCATTCAATTGAGGCAAGGATGGCGCCGGGAAAACCAGTGGTTGGATTTTTTCTTGCATGGTTGATCTCCTTATTCATCAACTGTTCATCCGTTCAACATCAAGTTCCGGTTGTCGAACCCACAGCCGCGTACTTCAACCTCAAAAGGTTGTCAGGCAAGCAGTGGATATCCGAAGCGGATTTGATACTTGATGTTGGAAACGAGCGAACACGATGTTTAAAGACGTGTCAACACTGTTTGGAGAAGTTTAAAAAAGCGAGCTTGAGGTAGCATCGCGCCGTGTAGAGACACGGCGCGATGCAGTGGGTGTGATTACGGCAACTCGTGGCTGGCGTAGAACGCGCCTAGCACTTTCACCAGATGCGCCAGGTCATGGCTGCCGGCCAGCTCGCGGATCGAGTGCATGGCGAAGGTCGGCAGGCCGATGTCTACGGTGCGAATCCCCAGATGGCTGGCCGTGATCGGACCGATGGTCGAGCCGCAAGCCATGTCGCTGCGCACCACGAAGCTTTGCACCGGTACTTCTTCGGCCATGCACAGATGGCGGAAGAAGCCTGCGGTTTCGCTGTTGGTGGCGTAGCGCTGGTTGTTGTTGACCTTGATGACCGGTCCGGCGTTGAGCTTGGGGCCGTGGTTGGCATCATGTTTGTCGGCGTAGTTGGGGTGCACGCCATGGGCGTTGTCGGCCGAGATCAGCAACGACTTCTGGATAGTGCGCACGTAGTCTTCGCTACTCGGCAGCAGGCGCTGGACGATCTGTTCCAGCATCGGGCCGTCGGCACCGCAGGCCGACGATGAACCCACTTCCTCATGGTCGGTGCAGACCAGCAGCGCGGTTTCATCGGTATCGCTGTTGAGCAATGCTTGCAGGCCGGCGTAGCAGGACAGCAGGTTGTCGAGGCGGGCGCCGGCGATGAAGTCGCCATTGAGACCGACCACCGCCGCGCTCTGGGTGTCGTAGAAGCTCAGCTCGTAATCGAGCACCACGTCGGCGTTCAGGTCGTGCTCGCGGGCCAGTTGATCGGTGAGCAGCGCTCGGAAGTCGGCGCGCTCGTCACCGGCCACCTGGGCCAGGATCGGCGGCAATTCGAGCTGCGGGTTGATCGGCCAGCCTTCGTTGGCAGTGCGGTTGAGGTGGATGGCCAGGTTGGGAATGATGGCTATCGGCAGCTTGAAATCGATCAGTTGGCTTTCGACCTTGCCGTCGCGGCGGAAAGTGACACGCCCGGCCAGGGACAGGTCGCGGTCGAACCACGGGGCGAGCAGGGCGCCGCCATACACTTCCACACCCAGTTGCCAGAAACCCTGACGTTGCAGCTCAGGCTGCGGCTTGACCCGCAGGCACGGGCTGTCGGTGTGGGCGCCGACCATGCGGATGCCGCCGGTCAACGGCGACTGCCGCCCCATGCGGAACGCGACGATGGAAGAGTCGTTGCGGGTGACGTAATAGCGCCCGCCGGTTTCGACGGCCCAGGTGTCACGCTCATCCAGACGCTGGAAACCAGCGGCTTCCAGATGCTGGACGAGGGTTGCAGTGGCATGGAAAGGGGTTGGAGAAGCCTTGAGAAAGTCGATCAGGCCTTGGTTCAGCTCTTCGCGCATAGATAACTCCAGACAGCAATGGCGCCAGTCTACAGGATCGCGGCGTACCTGGGACCGTAGGAGCGGACTTGTCCGCGAAGGGGCCAGTGCATCCGCAGCCTTCCCCACCGGATCTGCGCAAAACCTGTGGGAGGGAGCTTGCTTGGAACGAGGCTGGTACGAACACAGAGAGGTATTGACCGGTCCAAAGGCGTCGCCAGCAAGACGGATCGCCGCCCGCTGCCTCCCAAAGAGTCAGCGTTGTCCGCCCAGGCAGAATTCAAAACGGCGCAGGGCACTCGAACTTCAACCGCTCGCCGCTCACCGGGTGGGTGAAGCTCAGCATGCTGGCGTGCAGGCACAGGCGCGGATAGGCAGCCAGCGCCTCGGGATGAGCGTACAAGCCGTCGCCCAGCAACGGATGACCGATGGACAACATGTGCACACGCAACTGATGGGAACGCCCGGTGATCGGCGTCAGCTCGACACGGCAATGGGTGTCGTAGCGCTCCAGCACCTTCCAGAACGTCAGCGCATGCTTGCCCGCTTCGTGGTCCACCACGTGGCGAGGCTTGGTGGGCGGGTCGTAGCGCAACGGCAGGTCAATGCTGCCGCTGTCCAGCGTCGGCTGGCCCCAGCACAAGGCGGTGTAGGCTTTTTCGGTTTCGCGGTCATGAAACTGGCGCGACAGTTCGCGGTGGGTGTCCGGATCGCGGGCCAACAGGATGATCCCCGACGTTTCCCAGTCCAGGCGATGGACAATCCGGGCCTCGGGAAAACCGTTTTCCTGCAATCGGGTAATCAGGCAATCCTTGTTGTCCTCAGCGCGGCCGGGAACGGAAAGCAGCAGGGTAGGCTTATCGATCACCAGGATGGCGGCGTCCTGATGAATGATGCGGATGTTCGACAACGGCATGCAACGGCCTCGAAACGCTGAAAACGACCACGGCGGTATCAGTGACACTCTGCAAGAGTGCCACCGATACCGCCGCGAGCGACTGCCGGATCAGCGATCAGGCAGGGTGATATTGAGTTCCAGGATCGAACAGCTGCCCTGATTCTCCAGGGCGACCTGTACCTGGTCGGACTCGATGTTGACGTACTTGCGGATCACTTCGACCAGTTCTTTCTGCAAGGCAGGAAGATAGTCCGGAGTGCTGCGCTGACCGCGTTCGTGCGCCACGATGATCTGTAGACGCTCTTTCGCGACCGAAGCCGTGCTTTCTTTTTTGCGGTCTCGAAAGAAGTCAAAAATGTTCATTAATTACCCCCGAACAGGCGTTCAAAGAATCCTTTCTTTTGCACATCCAGGAACCGATGTTCCCGGTCTTTGCCCAGCAGGCGGTCAACGGCGTCGCTGTAGGCCTGGCCGGCATCGCTCTGGTCGTCAAGGATCACCGGGACGCCCTGATTGGAAGCCTTGAGGACCGCCTGGGACTCCGGAATCACGCCCAGCAGGGTCACCGCGAGGATCTCCTTGACGTCTTCGACGCCCAGCATCTCGCCCTTGCTGACGCGCTCAGGGTTGTAGCGGGTCAGCAGCAGGTGTTCCTTGATCGGATCCTCGCCGTTTTCGGCGCGACGCGATTTGCTGGCCAGCAGGCCCAGCATGCGGTCCGAGTCACGGACCGAGGACACTTCCGGGTTGGTCACGACGATGGCTTCGTCGGCGAAGTACATCGCCAGATGAGCACCGGTTTCGATACCCGCCGGCGAATCGCAGACGATGTATTCGAACGTTTCCTTGAGTTCCATGAGGACTTTTTCGACGCCCTCCTTGGTCAGCGCTTCCTTGTCACGCGTCTGGCTGGCCGCCAGCACGTACAGGCCTTCGATCTTCTTGTCCTTGATCAGCGCTTGCTGCAGGTTGGCTTCGCCGTTGACGACGTTGACGAAGTCGTAAACGACGCGGCGCTCGCAACCCATGATCAGGTCCAGGTTACGCAGGCCGACGTCGAAGTCGACGATGACTGTCCTGTGCCCGCGCAATGCGAGGCCGGTACCGATGGCGGCGCTGGTGGTGGTTTTACCCACACCACCCTTGCCGGATGTAACCACGAGAATCTTGGCCAAGGTGAATCACCCCTAGAGAAAAGGACATTGAGTCCCTGAAGAGCATCCTTGACGCGGCGTTCAGCGAAGAGTGAAGGAAATCGAAAGCTCGACCGGAATATAAAGCCCTTGGCTTCTACTTTCGGTTGATGAATCAAAAGAGAAACAGTGTTTCTCGAATTTCCTGCAGCCAATACAACGTTTTCGCGACGAATCAGAGATGCTTTGAAAATTGCGGCAGTATCCGTTAAAGCCGGATGATGTTCAACACATCGCCGGACAGGCTGACTTGTACCGGCGAGCCCCACAGCGGGTCGCGGCGCAGGTCTTCCGACACCTTGTATTGCCCGGCGATGGAGATCAGTTCAGCGCTCAATTGCTGACAGAAGATCCGGGCCTTGGTGTCGCCCTTGATGCCGGCAAGTGCTCTGCCGCGCATCGGGCCGTAAACATGGATGTTTCCATCGGCCAGAAGTTCCGCGCCGGGGCTCACGGGCGCCACGACCACCAGATCGCCACCCTGGGCATAAATCTGCTGTCCGCCGCGCACCGGCGCGGTAATGACGCGGGTCGGCTTGACCGTCGGCTCAGGCGGCTTTTCCGGCACCGGCTTGGGCGCCGGCGCTTCGACCGGGTCCAGTACCCGCTCACGGGCGCCGGACGGCGGCAGTACCGGAAGGTCGACGGCAATGGCGGCGGCGATGTCTTCGATGCGGTTGGCGCGGATCGCCAGGGTCCGCAGGCCATGCTGGCGGCAGATGCGCACCAGGCCCGGCAGGTCCACCGAGCCTTCATGGGCGGCGAGCTTGTCCAGCGCCAGGATCAACGGCGTGTTGCTGAAGAAGTTGGGGGCCTGCGCCACTTTCGCCGCCAGTTGCCGGTCGAGCGCTTCCAGGTCGGAACGGGCCAGCTCCATCACGGTGATGGCGAGCATGCTGCCCTTGAGCTGAAATACGGGTTCCGGGTGTTGCGATTCGTTCTGGCTCATGGTCGGGATACACAACAGCTTGTCGCTAAAAGTGCCGAGACTTATAACGAGAACGCCCGCGCCCCGCAAGCCGGGTCGAACCGTTGTAGAATGCGCGGCCCTTGTTCTGACGGAAGCCCAAATGGATCGCCCGCGTTTTCAAGCCCGTTTTCTGCACCCCCGTTTCTGGCTGCTATGGCTGGGGCTGGGGCTGCTCTGGCTGATCGTCCAGCTGCCGTTTCGCGTTTTGCTGTTCATCGGTCGTGCATTGGGGCGGGTCATGTACTGGCTGGCCGCTGATCGAAAATATATTGCCGCGCGCAATCTGGAGCTGTGCTTCCCGCATCTGAGCCAGGCGCAGCGCACCGCACTGCTCAAGGAAAACTTCGCCTCAACCGGCATCGCGTTCTTCGAAATGGCCATGAGCTGGTGGTGGTCGCGACAGCGGCTGGCCCGGCTTGCGCACATCGAAGGGCTGGAGCATTTACAGAGCGCGCAGCACAAGGGCGAGGGCGTGATTCTGATGGCCATTCACTTCACCACGCTGGAGATCGGCGCCGCGTTGCTCGGCCAGCAGCACACCATCGATGGCATGTACCGGGAGCACCGCAACCCGCTGTTCGACTTCATCCAGCGCCGTGGTCGCGAGCGACATAACCTCGATTCGCTGGCCGTGGAACGTGAGGACGTGCGCGGCATGCTCAAGCTGCTGCGCGCCGGTCGGGCGATCTGGTACGCACCGGATCAGGACTACGGCGCCAAGCAGAGTATCTTCGTGCCGCTGTTCGGCATTCAGGCTGCCACCGTCACCGCCACCAGCAAGTTCGCCAGGCTGGGTCGGGCCAGGGTCGTACCGTTCACCCAGCAGCGGCTGGCGGACGGCAGCGGTTATCGGCTGGTCATTCACCCGGCGCTGGAAGATTTTCCGGGAGAAAGTGACGAAGTCGATTGCTTGCGGATCAACCAATGGGTAGAAAGAGCCATCACCGAATGCCCGTCGCAGTACCTGTGGGCGCACCGGCGTTTCAAGAGTCGTCCGCCCGGTGAACCCAAGCTGTACCGGAAGGCCTGAACGAGCACTGAGGTCCAGTTGTAGATGGCAGAACCCGCAGTAGTGACCAACCTCAGGCCCGGTGCGGAACCGGTCACCGGCCTGATCCTGTCCGGAGGCGGCGCCCGTGCCGCCTATCAGGTCGGCGTGCTGGCCGGCATCGCCGACCTGCTGGCGCCGGGTTCGCCCAATCCGTTTCCGGTCATCGTCGGCACCTCGGCCGGCGCCATCAATGCCGTCAAGCTCGCCAGCGGTGCGTTGCATTTTCGAATTGCGATTCACCAGCTGACCGAGTTCTGGCAAGGCTTTCGCAGCCATCAGGTGTTGCGCAGCGACTGGCCGGGCGTTATTCGTCAGGCGGCGCGTTTCTTCGGTCGCAGCCTGACCGGGCTGGGTCGGGACGTGCCGGTGGCCTTGCTCAACAGCTCGCCCTTGCGGGACCTGCTCACCGAGCGGCTGGATCTCTCCGGTATCGACGCCGCGATCCAGGCGCGTCATCTGCGTGCCGTGGCGGTGACTGCCTTTGGCTATGAGTCGGGCCAGGCGGTGACGTTCTATCAAGGCAAGGAAGCCATCGAACCCTGGCTACGCCACCGGCGCATCGGCAGGCCGACGCAGTTGTCGGTCGATCATCTGCTGGCCAGCTCAGCCATTCCGCTGCTATTCGCACCGGTGAAGCTGGAGCAAGAGTACTTCGGGGACGGCGCGGTTCGCCAGTCGGCACCGATCAGCCCGGCGTTGCACCTGGGCGCCAATCGGGTGCTGGTGATCGGCGTGAGCGGCAACCCGCGCGGGCCGCACAAGCAGGTGCAGCGCGCCACCACCGGTGTGCAACCGACATTGGCCCAGATCAGCGGGCACATGCTCAACAGCACCTTCATCGACAATCTGGAAAGCGATATCGAGCTGCTGGAACGCCTCAACTCGGTCGGCTCGCTGCTGCCCGATCAACAGGCCAGATGCCAGCCAGGCATGGCGCCGGTAGAGGTGCTGGTGATTTCGCCCAGCCAGCCGCTGGATGAAATCGCCGCCCGTCACCGCCGTGAACTTCCGCCGGCCTTGCGCACCTTCCTGCGCGGCCCGGGCGCCACCAAGACCAGCGGCGCCAGTGTGCTCAGCTATCTGCTGTTTGAGGCAGGCTACTGCAGCGAACTGATCGAACTGGGCCGTCACGACGCCAAGGCGCAGGGCGCCGAGTTGAAGCGGTTTTTGCAGGTGGTTTGAAACAGACCATGTGTGAGCGGACCGGGCGGTTGTGGTGCACCACGATCACTGTAGGAGCGACCTTGGTCGCGATCTGCCGCGCAGCGGCAGCAAAATCGGCACAACCACAGTAACGCCGCTGCATGCACACCGCCTTCGCCAGCAAGCTGGCTCCTACCAGAACTTGTGACGCCACGATCATTGTAGGAGCGACCTTGGTCGCGATCTGGCGCGCAGCGACAGCAAAATCGGAACGTCCACGATAACGCCGCATGCACACCGCCGTCGCCAGCAAGCAATCTCATACAGATGAATGATCGCCTCACGCCGTCAATCGATCATCCCGGAAATCGCGTAGCGCCTGCTCGATCTCTTCGCGGGTGTTCATCACGAACGGGCCGTATTGCACGATGGGCTCGCGCAGCGGCTTGCCGGCTATCAACAACACGCGGGCACCTGTAGCACTGCTGATCTGCAATTCACCCTCATCACCCAACCGCGCCAGACGGCTTGCGCTCACAGACTGCGGGCAGCCCTCGATCTCCAGAGAACCTTCGTACACATACAGCAGCGCGCGATGCCCTTCAGGCAATTGCGGGCTGACACGTGCGCCGGCCGGGATATGGAAGTCGAAATACTGTGGCTCGGTATCGGGGCGTTGTACGGCGCCTGCCTGACGGATCTGACCGTCATTGAACTCACCGGCAATCACCACCACGTCCACACCTTGGGCCGTCGTCAGGCGCGGAATGTTTTCCGGCTGAATATCCTGATAACTGGCATCGGCAAGCTTGTTCTTGCCCGGCAGGTTGAGCCACAGCTGGAAGCCGCGCATCACGCCTTCTTCCTGTTCCGGCATTTCGCTGTGAATGATGCCGCGTGCCGCGGTCATCCACTGCACGCCGCCGCCCTGCAGCAGACCGACATTGCCCATGTGGTCTTCATGACGCATACGGCCTTCGAGCATGTAGGTCACGGTCTCGAAGCCGCGGTGCGGATGGGGTGGAAAACCGGCGATATAGTCGTCGGGCTTGTCCGAACCGAATTCATCGAGCATCAGGAATGGATCGAACTGTTCAACGCCCGGCCCGCCGAAGACACGGGTCAGACGCACGCCGGCGCCGTCGGAAGTCGGCTGGCCGGCCTGGATCGACAGGACTTTACGAAGTGAGGTCATGAAAAGGGGCTCTCCTGGTCAGGTGGCAATGCCGCCATGATAGGCGCAAGCGTTCGAACGATGGGTTCGAAATCCTCAGGTAATTGATCAGATTTATGAATGTATCAATAGGGCGTCAGCGACACCGGTTTTCAAAGGCGCTGATCTGTAGGCGAGCTTGCTCGCGAAAAACGCTGGTCCGGCCGCAGCGGTTGCGTCGCGGGAAGCATCCAGGCAAGCGCCGCAACGCCTATAAAAAAAGGCCAGCCGTTTTACGGGCTGGCCTTCTTGTGCAGGCGATCAACCTATTCGGCAATCTGCAACTTGCGCGATTCGGTGTACACGTAACGCACTTTCTCGTACTCGAACGGCGAGTTCAGCTGGCCATAACGGAAGCTGGTCACGTAGCGGCGGTCGATGGCGCGCAGCAGGGTGATTT
Organism: Pseudomonas sp. v388; assembly: GCF_003935425.1. GTDB lineage: Bacteria > Pseudomonadota > Gammaproteobacteria > Pseudomonadales > Pseudomonadaceae > Aquipseudomonas. The sequence goes on along the minus strand of NZ_RHQN01000003.1, from coordinate 87,984 downwards.
CCGGATGATCGTTGCTGACCTCGGCCACATTGAGGAAGTTGACCTGCTGTTCGGCGGCGTAGTCGAACAGCAGCCCGCCGGTGTCGCGCAGGTTCGAAGGGCCGAACAGCGGCAGCACCAGGTAAGGACCGGCCGGTACGCCGTAGAAGCCCAGGGTCTGGCCGAAGTCTTCGCTCTGGCGCGGCAGGCCCATCATGGTGGCCGGGTCCCATAGGCCGGCAACGCCGATGGTGGTGTTGAGCAGCAGGCGACCGGTGGTCTGCATCGAGCGCTGGCCCTTGAACTGGAACAGGCTGTTGAGCAGGTTCGGCACGTCGCCCAGGTTGCTGAAGAAGTTGCTCACGCCGCTGCGCACGAAACCGGGAGTGACGTAGCGATAGCCGTTGACAACTGGCAGGAACACCCACTCATCGAAACGATAGTTGAAGTGGTAGACCCGGCGGTTCCACGACTCCAGCGGATCGTAGACTTCCAGGGCGTTGATCGAGGCGCGCTCGAACTCGCGCTGGTCCAGCCCAGGGTTGAACTGCAGGGACTTGAGCGGCTGGGTGAAGCCGTCGGCATCGAGCTGACGGGTCACGGTTGCCGGATGTTCAGCCCGGTTGTCATTTTCGTCGGCCTGCACAGCGCCCGCGCAAAGCAGGGCAGCGAGAAGTAAAAGACGTTTAGCCACGGAAGAACTCCAGCATGGCGTCGCTGTTGACGCTGTAGTTGATGTTGCCGCAATGGCCGCCGTACGGATAAACGGTCAGGCGATCGCCGAAAGTCTTGCGCAGGAAGCCCAGGTCGCCGGAGCCCAGGATCACGTCGTCGGCGTTATGCATGACGGCGATCTTGCTGCTGCTGTGCAGGTAATCCTTGAGCGCATACAGGCTGACCTGATCCACCAGCTGCAACAGGCTGCCGCCGTCGGTGCGGGCGCGCCAGCTCGGAATGACCTGCTCGGTCAGGTAGCAGTCGAAGTCGCACTGCAATGCCCGCTTGAGAAACGGCGACAGGCTGGTGCCTTCGGTGATCGGGAATTTCGGCGGAGTAATCAGGCCGCGACGGTTGACCAGGTCGGAGGTGAATGCGATGTCCGCCGACGAGAATCGGAACGAGGTGCCGATCAGCATGGCCATCTGTTCGTTGGTCAAATGCTGCTTGGACTGCTGGAAGTCGTAGAGCAGAGCGTCGTTGAGGTCGATGTAGCCTTTCTGGCGGAAGTAACGGGTCAGCTTGGCCAGCACCAGTTCATAGAACGTGGTGGTGTTGTTGATGCCTTTGACGTTGGTCTGCACCAGCTTGTCGAGGTTGCTGATAGACGTGTAGAGGTTCACCGGCGGGTTGAGCAGCAGCACTTTCTTGAAGTTGAAGCTGCGGCGGGTTTCGTCCAGATGCGCGACGAAAGCTGCGTTCAACGCACCCAGGCTGTAGCCGGTCAGGTAGAACTCGGTAATCGGCAGGTCGGCCTGCTGGGCGCGAACCGCTTGCATGACCCGATACAGATCTTCGGCATCATCCTTGGAAATCCCCGGCGTCGCGTAACGCGAAGCGGAGCTCATGAAGTCGTAGCTGGTCGGCGAGGACAGTTGCACGACGTGGTAGCCGGCGCCGTAGTACAACTTCTTGAGGAATTCGTTGAGCGTGCTGTTGTACGGCGCGCCGGTGCCGGCGATCAGGAAGATCAAAGGCGCGGCATGATCCTGGCGTGCCAGGCGGTAGTGCAGTTTCTTGACTGCCCAGAAGTTGTCCGGCAGCGTGAACTCGCGCTCGGGGCGCAGGTTGAGCGAGTAGACTTCCTGGTCGATGTCGTCATCGGCCGGTACTTGCGGACGCAGGTCCGGCGGGGTTGTAGCAATGGTCGCTTCGAACGGATTAGTCAGCGGGTAGCCATAAGTGGCGGGGTCGACGTTGGTCGCCAGAGCGGACGCACTCAAACAGAGGCCACCTATCACGGTAGCGAAGCGCAGAAAACGGAGCATGACTAAATCCCTTGGGAAAGAAGTGCTGGTGAAGTACGCAGCCTATGACCATCGGTGTAGTGCCAAAGTGCCGCATGAACAGGCAAACCTTTGTAAACAGGCTGAGACGATACACGTTCTGGTGAATTTGCAATGCAGGTCTGTGCTTTTTTTGTGCGGGAAAGGGCTGGGACGCCGGGGCAGGGCGGGCGGGGCGGGAGAATCCGGATCGCCGGAAAGCACAAAGGAGAGCCTGGGCTCTCCTCCAATTGTGGTTTCACGTGCTCTTTTTATTCTTATAGGGCGGCCTGTTCTTGTTTTTGGCGGCACGCCCTTTACTGCGTTCTTGTGCGACCCCCATGCGGGGTCAAGAGCAAACGTATTTTTTTGAGCGCTGAGTCACTTCAATCACTAGTCTGCACAACATCATGATCCAGCCGGTCCGGGAGCTACCTGAAGGTAGTTTTATTGTTCTCTGTCCGGTTGCGGGCTTCTGTACCAGCACGCCCTGTAAAGCTATCCACTCCAAAAAAATCTGTTAGCTGCGCCTCTGTCCGTGTTGTTCTTGTTATGTCAGAGCCGTACGTCTTGTTCTTATTAGGTTGCTGCGCATTTATTGTTTTTGTTGTGCCAGAGAGATAGCAGAAGCTGTGCCAACTTTTGAAAATCGTTGTGAATCAAGGTGTTGGGGATTTGCGAGGTGGCCGGCAGCGGATCTGTGTAGTGAAAATGTTCCCGTGCTACCCGTTTGCGCGCTACGCCGGACAAACGCGGTAACACATGCCGTTCCCACCTTGGGTCAGGCGCCATTGCGGGGCGTCACCTGTCGCTTGATGCACGCCCTGACAGGCCTGTCGGCCTGGCTGCACTGCCGCGGCAGACTTCCGGCATGCAAGATTCGGACGGACGTGCCCCGATTTTTTCGGCCCAATGTCGTTGATGGCGACGTGATGTCGTTTCCCACTGCCTCAATGTCGCAGTCAGAGCATGCCGCATTGCGGCCCAGGTTGATGATCGAAGCGCTGCGGGTCTGCCCCGCAGTGCAGGCTGCAACGATCGAAACGTGAAGGCCGCCGGTTGCCCCAAAGCCGGGCATTGCGGGCGTCCTTGAGAACAACGTTAACCAGCCCCGACTTTCGTCGGCGCACGACTTGTGGGGAAGTGATGATGAAGATGCGAAATATTCTGGGGGCGGGTGCCGCTCTGATCCTGGCCGCCAGTTCCACGCTGGCCATTGCTCAAACCAAGACCGTAACCATTGGCTATGTCGAAGGCTGGTCCGACAGTGTCGCCACCACCTTTGTCGCCTCTGAAGTGCTCAAGCAGAAGCTTGGCTATGACGTGAAGTTGCAGTCGGTTGCGGCGGGGATCATGTGGCAGGCGGTAGCCACCGACAAGCTGGATATGATCCTGTCGGCCTGGCTGCCGGTCACCCATGGCGAGTACTACACCAAATACAAGGATCAAGTGGTCAATTACGGCCCCAACTTCAAGGATGCCAAGATCGGCCTGATCGTGCCGGAGTACGTCAAGGCCAAGTCCATCGAAGACCTCAAGACCGATGAGTCCTTCAAGAGCAAGATCACCGGCATCGATGCCGGCTCGGGGGTGATGATCAAGACCGACCAGGCCATCAAGGACTATGGTCTGACCGGCTACAAGCTGCAGGCCAGTTCGGGCGCGGGGATGATTGCCGAGCTGACTCGTGCCGAGAAGCGCAACGAATCCATCGCGGTGACCGGCTGGGTGCCGCACTGGATGTTCGCCAAATGGAAGCTGCGCTTTCTGGAAGACCCAAAAGGCGTGTACGGCGCGGCGGAAACCGTCGATAACGTGGCCAGCCTGAATCTGGAGAAAAAGGCGCCGGAAGTGGTCGCATTCCTGAAAAAATTCCAGTGGGAGTCCAAGGATGAGATCGGCGAAGTGATGCTGGCCATTCAGGATGGCGCCAAACCGGAAGCTGCCGCCAAGGACTGGGTGGCCAGGCATCCTGAACGTGTGGCCGCCTGGACCGCCCGGTGAACCGTTGAAGCACTCAGCCTGAGTTCAGGTTGATACCTTTACAGGACCGTCCGGTGTTACCGCCGGACGGTCTTTTTTGTCTATTCGATACCGCTTTTCTCACTGTCGATGTAACCGGATTGCCTGGGTGCACAATCCGTCGCGCAGGATTAATGTCGTTCTAATACTAAGGTCGTCTGGAGTGCGCTCCGGAGCCGACTAAAGTGGATTGCGTGACATCTCATCTGTGCTGCGAGGACAAAAACAATGAACGACAGCATTTACCTCTCGATTCAAAACAGCCCGCGCTTCAAGGAGCTGGTCTCAAAAAGAGAGCGCTTCGCCTGGATTCTCTCGGCGATCATGCTCGGCCTGTATGCGGCCTTTATCCTTTTGATCGCTTATGGCCCTCATATTCTGGGAGCCAAGCTCAGCCCCGAATCCACCATCACCTGGGGCATGCCCATTGGTGTCGGCTTGATTCTGTCCGCCTTCGTGCTGACGGCCATTTACGTTCGTCGTGCAAACGGCGAATTCGATGACCTGAACAACGCCATCCTGAAGGAGGCACAGCAATGATCCGCCGCCTATCAGCAGCCGTCGGCCTGGCAGCCTTCGCACCCACCCTCTGGGCGGCAGATGCGTTGACCGGAGCCGTGCAGAAACAGCCCCTGAACATTTCAGCGATCGTCATGTTCGTGGCATTTGTAGCCTTTACGCTGTACATCACCTACTGGGCCTCGAAAAAGAACAAGACCGCATCGGACTACTATTCGGCGGGTGGTAAGATCACCGGTTTTCAGAACGGCCTGGCTATCGCCGGCGACTACATGTCGGCGGCGTCATTCCTGGGTATTTCCGCGCTGGTGTACACCTCAGGCTACGACGGCCTGATCTACTCCATCGGCTTCCTGGTGGGCTGGCCGATCATTCTGTTCCTGATCGCCGAGCGTCTGCGTAACCTGGGCAAGTACACTTTTGCCGACGTGGCGTCCTATCGCCTCAAGCAAAAGGAAATTCGCACACTGTCTGCCTGCGGTTCGCTGGTGGTAGTGGCGTTCTATCTGATTGCCCAGATGGTCGGCGCCGGCAAGCTGATCCAGCTGCTGTTCGGCCTGGACTACACCGTGGCAGTCATTCTGGTCGGCATCCTGATGTGCCTGTACGTACTGTTCGGCGGCATGCTCGCGACGACCTGGGTGCAGATCATCAAGGCGGTGATGTTGCTGTCCGGTGCATCGTTCATGGCGCTGATGGTCATGAAGCACGTCAACTTCGACTTCAACATGCTGTTCTCCGAGGCGGTCAAGGTTCACCCCAAAGGTGAAGCGATCATGAGCCCTGGCGGCCTGGTGAAAGATCCGATCTCGGCGTTCTCTCTGGGTCTGGCGCTGATGTTCGGTACTGCCGGCCTGCCGCACATCCTGATGCGCTTCTTCACCGTGAGCGACGCCAAGGAAGCCCGCAAGTCGGTGCTGTATGCCACCGGTTTCATCGGCTACTTCTACATCCTGACCTTCATCATCGGTTTCGGCGCGATCCTGCTGGTCAGCACCAACCCGGCGTTCAAGGACGCAGCCGGTGCGCTGTTGGGTGGTAACAACATGGCGGCGGTGCATCTGGCTGACGCGGTAGGCGGCAGTCTGTTCCTGGGCTTCATTTCGGCGGTAGCCTTCGCGACCATCCTGGCTGTGGTGGCCGGCTTGACGCTGGCCGGTGCTTCGGCGGTGTCCCACGACCTGTATGCCAGCGTCATCAAGGCAGGCAAAGCCAACGAGAAGGATGAGATTCGCATCTCGAAGATGACCACCATCGCCCTGGCGGTCGTGGCCATTCTTCTGGGCATCGCCTTCGAAAGCCAGAACATCGCGTTCATGGTCGGCCTGGCGTTCTCGGTTGCGGCCAGCTGCAACTTCCCGATCCTGCTGCTTTCCATGTACTGGAAGAACCTGACTACCCGCGGCGCCATGATCGGCGGCTGGATGGGCCTGGTCAGCGCGGTGGTGCTGATGGTGCTGGGTCCGACCATCTGGGTGCAGATCTTGCACAACCCTAAACCGATCTTCCCGTATGAATACCCGGCGCTGTTCTCGATCATCATCGCCTTCGTCGGCATCTGGATCTTCTCCATCACCGACAAGTCGAAAGCAGCGGAAGGCGAGCGCGCCTTGTTCTTCCCGCAGTTCGTCCGGTCGCAGACGGGGTTGGGTGCCAGTGGGGCGGTTTCGCACTAAGGATTCAACCAGGTTCCACACGTAATGAAAGAGCAGCCTTCGGGCTGCTTTTTCGTTGACAGGATACGCCGGGCAAAAAAAAGCCCCGCTGGTGAGCGGGGCTTTGCGTCAGCAGGTCATATCCTGCCGAGCAGTACCAGGATCAGCAGAATGATCAGGATGGTACCGATGATGCCCGACGGGCCGTAACCCCAGCTGCGCGAGTGCGGGAAGACCGGCAAACCGCCGATCAGCAGCAGGATGAGGACGATGATGAGAATTGTGCCGATACCCATGATGAGTTCCTTCTTTTGAGTTCTATTAAGGGCAACTGCAAGTAAAGCCTTCACCGATTGGTATAAAGTTTTGCCTGCTTGAAACATCCGACTGCGACCGCTCGGCAAAGGTTCGAAGTGGAACGAATAATTTTTTACAAATTTAATATTAGTCTTTTATTTCAATGGGTTGAGCGACTTAGTGCGGCACTTTAGTGCACCGCCTACAGCAGTATTAAGGTTGTGAAAACGGTAAAAAGAAATGGAACCTGTAGAGTGCCGAAAAGTCTCCCGGGCATTCAGTACAGACCTCGGCTTTCAGGGGAATGACCAAGCATGCTTTATCGTCTGGCCGCGGATGCGGTGGTTATCCTTCACCTGCTTTTCATCCTCTTCGTCCTCTGCGGCGGCCTGTTGGTGCTGCTGCGGCTCTGGGTCGCGGCGCTGCACCTGCCGGCGATGGCATGGGGCGCGGCGGTGGAATTCTTTCACCTGTATTGCCCTCTGACGCCGCTGGAAAACAGCCTGCGCCTCAAGGCGGGCGAACAGGGTTATGCCGGCGGGTTCATCGAGCACTACGTGGTGGCGATCATTTATCCCGGCGGGCTGACGCCGCAGATCCAGCTGTGGCTCGGCGCCGTGGTGCTGGTGATCAATGCGCTGGTCTACGGCGTGCTGCTGGTCAGGCTCATGCGGCCCGCACGACATCGATGACCGGGCCACGCGCCGCGGTTTGCCCGAGGCATTCAGCGAGTTGATGGTGGCGTGCGTGGCAGGGTGCAGTGTTTACACTCCAGCCACCTACCGGCAAACCACAAGGCATTCGACATGCAAAATCGCATCATGATTACCGGCGCAGGCTCCGGTCTGGGCCGTGAAATCGCCCTGCGCTGGGCACGGGAAGGCTGGCGCCTGGCGTTGTCCGACGTCAACGATGCCGGTTTGCTGGAAACCCTCATGCTGGTGCGTCAGGCCGGCGGCGACGGCTTCACCCAACGCTGCGACGTGCGTGACTACAGCCAGCTCACCGCGCTGGCGCAGGCCTGCCAGGAACGGTTTGCCGGCATTGACGTCATCGTCAACAACGCAGGCGTAGCGTCGGGAGGCTTTTTCAGCGAATTGTCCCTGGAAGACTGGGACTGGCAAATCGCGATCAACCTGATGGGCGTGGTCAAGGGCTGCAAGGCGTTCCTGCCGCTGCTCGAAGCCAGCAAAGGCAGGATCATTAACGTCGCGTCCATGGCGGCCTTGATGCAAGGCCCGGCGATGAGCAACTACAACGTCGCCAAGGCCGGTGTGGTGGCCCTGTCGGAGAGCCTGCTGGTGGAACTGCGCGGGCAGCAGATCGATGTGCATGTGGTGTGCCCGTCGTTCTTTCGCACCAACCTGCTCGATTCCTTCCGCGGCCCGACCCCAGCCATGAAAGCCGAGGTAGGCAAGTTGCTGGAAGGCTCGCCGATCACTGCCAGCGAGATTGCCGAATACATCTACGAGCAGGTCGGCCTGGGCGAATTCATGATCCTGCCCCATGCCGACGGACGCCAGGCCTGGGAGCTCAAGCGCAAGCACCCGCAGGCGCTTTACGACGAAATGAGCACGCTGTGCGCGAAAATGCGGGCCAAGGCCAGGCGAAGCTCATCCAGCCTGTGACGGCAGCCGGAACCCGGCATTTCTGATAGGGTTGCGCGCATCTTTCGCCGTCTGACGAGGAGCGTCGTGCTCAATTACCTGTGGTTCTTTCTGGCGGCACTGTTCGAGATCTTCGGCTGCTACGCCTTCTGGCTGTGGTTGCGTCAAGGCCAGAGTGCGCTGTGGGTTATCCCGGCGCTGGTCAGCCTGACCCTGTTCGCCTTGCTGCTGACCCGTGTCGAAGCCGCCTACGCCGGTCGGGCCTACGCGGCTTACGGTGGCATCTATATCGTGGCGTCGATTGCCTGGCTGGGTCTGGTCGAACGGGTCAGGCCGCTCAATTCCGACTGGCTGGGCGTTGCCCTGTGTGTCGCCGGCGCGACGGTCATCCTGTTGGGGCCGCGTTGGTCAACGCCTTGAACAGGCGTTTTTCAGCTAGAAGTAGGATGTTTCTTTCAGGTCGCTCCGAGCGGCTTGAAGGGCATTACTGATTTGCCTGCGCCTCATTGAAGCCGCAGTCAGCGCCATGCAACCTGTGTTCTTTTGATAACAAGAGAGCAGGAAGATGCTGGTACTGACACGGGATGTGAGCGAGACATTTGCCATCGGTGAAGAAATCACCGTGCAGATTCTGGGGGTGAACGGCAACCAGGTACGGCTCGGCATCGACGCGCCCAAGAGCATCAAGATCCACCGTGCCGAAGTGTTCAAGCGCATCGCCAGCAAGCGGACGCCGCCACAACCCCGGCCTACCCTGCCGCCGGCCCAGGCTTGATCAGTCGAAATATTCCTTGGGCACGTCATGCTTGAGCATCAGCTGGCACTGCTGGCTTTCCAGGTCGAAGAAAATCACCGCCTGGCCTTTGGTCAAGGCATGACGTACACGCAACACCCGGGTTTGCAACGGGGTATCGTCGCCATTGTCCGTACCATCGCGCGTCACGAAATCTTCGATCAGGCGGGTGAGGGTGTCCGGTTCAAGTTGGTCGTAGGGAATCAGCATGGCAGCTCTCGGTTCGGTAGCGGGCGATGATAATCCAGTTCCGCAGGCGCCTCACATCTTCCTGCAGGAACACCCGCCATGTGGGAGCGGCCCGGCGGCGCTCCGCTTGTCCGCGAAGGACCGGGCGATGGCGTGGTGTCAGATCCATATTGCATCAGGTTCTGCTGCCGCTGCGCGCCAGATCGCGAGCAAGCTCGCTCCTACAGGGATCGCGGCAGACGCTGGAGCTGCGCAAACGAGGAACCTGATCCAGCTTGCACTCATGTTCTGCTGCCGCTGTGCGTCAAATCGCGAGCAAGCTCGCTCCTACAGGGATCAGGGATCGCGGCAGACGCTGGAGCTGCGGCAAACAATGAACCTGTGGGAGCCAGCTTGCTGGCGAAAGTGCTGATCCAGCTTGCACTCATGTTCTGCTGCCGCTGTGCGCCAGATCGCGTGCAAGCTCGCTCCTAAGCGGATCGCGCAGGCGGCGATCCGTGTCGTCCCTCAACTGTCTTCGCGATGCTGCCCGATCAGGCTGTCCACCGGCGGCACCCGTGTGTCGGATTCCATCTGCGCATCGTGCTCCAATTGATGGCTGAACCGCTCCAGCGAACTTTGCGCCGGTTTGGCATCGCTGGCAAAGACCGGCGGGCTGAGCATGTAGGCACCGAGCAGTTTGCTCAGGGCCGCGAGGCTGTCGATATGGGTGCGCTCATAACCATGCGTCGCATCGCAACCGAAGGCCAGCAAAGCGGTGCGGATATCGTGGCCTGACGTGACCGCCGAATGCGCATCGCTGTAGTAGTAACGGAACAGGTCCCGTCGTACCGGCAACTCGTTCTCCACGCCAAGGCGCAGCAAATGTCGCGACAGGTGATAGTCGTAAGGCCCGCCGGAATCCTGCATCGCCACGCTCACCGCATGCTCGCTGGAATGCTGGCCGGGCGCGACCGGTGCGATGTCGATGCCGACGAACTCACTCACATCCCAAGGCAACACCCCCGCCGCGCCGGTGCCGGTTTCTTCGGTGATGGTGAACAGCGGGTGGCAATCGATCAACGGCTCCGCGCCGCTGTCGACAATGGCCTTGAGCGCGGCCAGCAGGGCAGCGACCCCGGCCTTGTCGTCCAGGTGACGGGCGCTGATGTGGCCGCTTTCGGTGAATTCCGGAAGCGGGTCGAAGGCCACGAAGTCGCCAATGCCGATGCCCAGCGACTCGCAGTCGGCGCGGGTGGTGCAATACGCGTCCAGACGCAACTCAATGTGATCCCAGCTGATCGGCATCTCATCGACCGCAGTGTTGAACGCATGCCCCGAGGCCATCAACGGCAGCACGCTGCCGCGAATGATCCCGGTGTCGGTGAACACGCTGACGCGACTGCCTTCGGCGAAGCGGCTCGACCAGCAGCCCACGGCCGCCAGGGCCAGACGGCCGTTGTCCTTGACCTCGCGAACGCTGGCGCCAATGGTGTCCAGGTGCGCGGAAACCGCACGGTCCGGGCTGTTCTGCTTGCCCTTGAGCGTGGCGCGAATGGTGCCTCGCCGGGTCAGTTCGAACGGAATGCCGATTTCTTCCAGGCGCTCGGCAACGTAGCGCACGATGGTGTCGGTGAAGCCGGTAGGGCTGGGGATCGCGAGCATTTCCAACAGAACTTTCTGCAGGTAATTCAGATCCGGATCGGGGATTTTTGCAGTAGGCATGGAAGGCTCCTTACGAAGCAGCTACACGCTGGAAGCTCAAAGCTGCAAGCGGGATGACTCCCGGCTTGCGGCTTGAAGCTTTTGCGGCGTGAAAGCTGCGGTTAAATATGCACCGGCAAGCTGTGCGGAAACAGCAGATCGACGAAGCGTTCAGCGACAGGTTGTGGTTCGTGGTTGGCCAGGCCGACACGCTCGTTGGCTTCGATGAAGACATACTCGGGCTGATCGGCGGCGGGCACCATCAGGTCCAGGCCGACGACCGGAATATCCAGCGCGCGGGCGGCACGTACGGCAGCATCGTGCAGCACCGGATGCAGGATTGCGGTGACGTCCTCCAGACAGCCGCCGGTGTGCAGGTTGGCGGTGCGGCGCACGGCCAGGCGTTCGTCCAGTGGCAGCACCGTGGAGTAGTCGTAGCCGGCATCGCGTACCGTGCGTTCGGTCTCTTCATCCATGGGGATCTTGCTTTCGCCGTCCGTCGCCGCCGCGCGCCGACGGCTCTGGGCTTCGATCAACTGCTGGATAGTGTGACGGCCGTCACCGATGATTTCGGCCGGGCGGCGGATGGCCGCTGCGACCACTTCAAAACCGATGACCACAATGCGCAAATCCAGGCCTTCGTGGAAGCTTTCCAGGATGACTCGGGTATCGAATTGCCGGGCACGTTCGATGGCGCTCTGGACTTCTTCGATGGTGGTCAGGTTCACTGCCACGCCCTGGCCCTGTTCACCATCCAGCGGCTTGACCACCACCCGGCCGTGTTCGTCGAGGAACGCCAGGTTGTCGTCGGCGTTGCCGCTGCGCTGCTGGGCCGGAAGCTTCAAACCCGCCGCCTTGAGGGTGCGATGGGTCAGGCTCTTGTCCTGGCACAGGGTCATGCTCACTGCGCTGGTCAGGTCACTGAGCGACTCGCGGCAACGGATGCGCCGTCCGCCGTAGCTCAAGGTGAACATCCCGGCATCGGCGTCGTCGACGTGCACATCGATGCCACGCCGATGGGCTTCCTCGACGATGATTCGCGCATACGGATTGAATTCCGCCTGTGGGCCGGGACCGAGGAACAGCGCTTCGTTGATGCCGTTCTTGCGCTTGATGGCGAAGGTCGGCAGGTTGCGAAAGCCCAGCTTGGCATACAGCGCCTTGGCCTGGTGATTGTCGTGCAGCACCGACAGGTCCAGATAACTGAGGCCGCGACTCATGAAATGTTCGATCAGATGCCTGACCAGCACTTCGCCGACGCCCGGCCGGGTGCATTGCGGGTCCACCGCCAGACACCACAGGCTGCTGCCTTTCTCCGGGTCGTTGAAGGCTTTCTGGTGGTTGAGCCCCATGACGCTGCCGATCACCGCGTTGTCGCTTTCATCTTCGGCCAGCCAGTACACCGGACCGCCCTGATGGCGCGGAGTCAGCAAGGTGTGGTCGATGGGCAGCATGCCCCGCGCCAGATACAGGTTGTTGATCGCCTGCCAGTCTGCCTCGCTCTGCGCACGGCGGATACGAAAGCCACGGAACACGCGATGGGCCTGGCGATAGTCGCTGAACCACAGGCGCAGCGTGTCCGAAGGGTCGAGGAACAACTGTTGCGGCGCTTGCGCCAGCACCTGCTGGGGTGCCGCGACGTAGAGCGCGATGTCACGCTCGCCGGGCTTTTCATTGAGCAGTTCTTCGGCCAGGGCCGCAGGGTCGGGATAGGTATGGCCGACCAGCAGCCGGCCCCAGCCGCAGTGCAGGGCCAGCGGAACGGCATCGGGCTGGCAACCGTCTTCGGCGAAGCGCGCCTGCAACCGCTCGTAAGAGGGCGACTGGCCCCGCAGCAAGCGCTGATTGTAGTTGGTCGCGTTCTGTTTCATTGATCAGAGTCCTTGTTCGCTGAGCCAGAGGTTCAGCGCTGCCAATTGCCACAGCTTGGAGCCGCGTAACGGCGTGAGTTGGCCCTGAGGGTTGGTGAGCAGTTTGTCGATCATGGTCGGGTTGAACAGGCCGCGATCCTGGCTCGGGTCGACGAGCAGGTCGCGTACCCAGTTCAGGGTTTCACCCTCCAGGTGCTTGAGGCCGGGCACCGGGAAATAGCCTTTCTTGCGGTCGATGACTTCCGACGGGATGACCATGCGCGCCGCTTCCTTGAGCACATGCTTGCCACCGTCCGGCAGCTTGAATTTGCCCGGAATCCGCGCCGACAGTTCGACCAGACGGTAATCGAGAAACGGCGTGCGCGCTTCCAGGCCCCAGGCCATGGTCATGTTGTCCACGCGTTTGACCGGGTCGTCCACCAGCATCACGGTGCTGTCCAGACGCAGCGCCTTGTCGACGGCGGCGTCTGCGCCGGGCTGGGCGAAATGGTCACGCACGAAGTCACCGGCCGCGTCGTTGGCCGTCAGCCATTTCGGCTGCACGGTGTCGGCATATTCGGCGTAGCTGCGGTCCACGAAGGCATCACGATAAGCTGCGACCGGGTCGGCAGCACCGTCGACCTGCGGATACCAGTGATAACCGGCGAACAATTCATCGGCGCCCTGGCCGCTCTGCACCACTTTGCAATGCTTGGCGACTTCACGGGACAGCAGGTAGAACGCGATGCAGTCGTGGCTGACCATCGGCTCGCTCATGGCGCGGAACGCCGCCGGCAGCTGCTCGATGATTTCGCTTTCCTGAATCCGCAACTGATGATGACGGGTGCCGTAGTGGCGGGCGATCAGGTCCGAATACTGGAACTCGTCGCCCCGTTCGCCACCGGCGTCCTGAAAACCGATGGAGAAGGTCGACAGGTCTTCGACGCCGACTTCTCGTAACAGGCCGACCAACATGCTCGAATCGACACCGCCGGAGAGCAGCACGCCGACATCCACTGCCGCACGCTGCCGAATCGCCACCGCTTCGCGAGTGCTGTCCAGCACCCGGTCGCGCCAGTCTTCAAGGGTAAGATTCTTCTCGTCTTCGTGTGGGCCGTAAGGCAGCGTCCACCAGACTTTCTGCTCGGTCTTGCCATTGGCGTCGATGCGCATCCAGCTGGCCGGCGGCAGTTTCTCCACACCGGCCAGCAAGGTGCGCGGCGCCGGTACCACGGCATGGAAGTTCAGGTAGTGGTTCAGGGCAACCGGGTCCAGCATGCCGCTGATGTCGCCGCCCTTGAGCAGCGCCGGCAGCGAGGACGCAAAGCGCAGCCGCTTGTCGGTCCTGGACAGGTACAGCGGCTTGACGCCCAGACGGTCGCGGGCGATGAACAGCTGACGGCTGTCGCGTTCCCAGATGGCGAACGCGAACATGCCGTTGAGCTTGGGCAGCATGTCGGCGCCCCAGGCGTGATAGCCCTTGAGCAACACTTCGGTGTCGCCACCGGAATGGAAGGCGTAGCCCAGGCTTTCCAGCTCGGCACGCAGTTCCGGGAAGTTGTAGATCGCACCGTTGAACGCCAGGGACAGGCCCAAGTGGCTGTCGATCATCGGCTGCGCCGAACCGTCGGACAGGTCCATGATTTTCAGACGGCGATGGCCCAGGGCAACCGGCCCTTGGCTATGAAAACCCCACGCATCCGGGCCGCGAGGCGCCAGCTCATGGGTAATGCGTTCAACAGCGGCGAGGTCCGCTGGTTGATGGTCGAAACGTAGTTCACCTGCTAATCCGCACATAAGTCCTTACCGGGTTTCCGTTGGGGAGGTAACTGGCAGAAAGCACAGTCACCCAGAAACTGACCCGCACGAAACTCAGGAGTTTTAGAACAACTGGTTATAAGCGAGCCTGTTCGATAAGGCGGTACACCTGGCCGGTCGTCGTTCCTAGCAACTTTGACAGTAGTTCGCGCCGGTCGCCGGGCGCAGCTTTTTCCTGACAGGGATGCACCTTGCACCCTGATGGCAAGGCAGGAGACGCTATGAGCACTCAAACCGAATGGATCTCGGTGGGCCGGATCAGCTCGGACCGCGGCCTGGCCCCTGGCGAGCAGCTCCAGATTGTGTTGCTTGCGCCAGACGGCAGCGTCGTCGAATGGATAAGCTTCGCGCCGCTCCCCGAGGATCTGACTCAGTATCGTTGGCCCTTCGCGCTGGCAAGCCATGTCAATGCCAAGGCCAGACAGCTACGCGCCGGGATCAAGCAAGCCGATGGCTCGTTCAAGCCCGAGTTCAGTGGTTACCTGAATAAAATCTGGACAACAGACGCTACCCGGACGGTACTGAACACTGCATCTGACCTGAGTCAATGGGCGGATCTGGGCGCGCTTGATTCAACCGGCTCTCTACCTGGTGGCTCGTCCATCACCTGCCAACTGCTGGATCCTGGCAAGGGGCATCTCTATCAGACGGTCGATTTTCCGGTGCCCGATGGCAAGGGCGGCCGTTTTACCTGGCCTGCCTATCTGAGCCGATTCATCAATGAGAGGGGCGGCTTGCTGCGTGGCGGCGAAAAGGACGACGTGAGCAAAACCTTCGTGCCCATCAGCAGTGCCTATCGCAATCATTTGTGGGCACCTGTCGGGATGCCTCTGATCGTTGAAAGGCGGGTCACGATTTCTGCCAGTGCTCGCGCGAACGCACAGCTGTCATACGAGGCGTTGTGCGCGCAGGTTGTCAAAACGCCTCCGCCGGTCGAGACCATTGACGCCTGGCTGACCGGCTTCGAGGGCGGTCGCTTCAAGGACCTGACTTATCCTGCGGCGGGCGTCCCGGTGACCGACGTTACTGCGCTGACCGCCCACCTGGACCGCACTGCGAAAATCGCCAGCTACCTCTACAAACAAACCGTCCCGGACCCCGACGTCTATCTGCTCAAGGCCGCCGAAGCGCTGAATTTCTATGCTTCACAGGATTATCCCGTCAACTGGTGGTACAGAAGTATCGGCCTGGCCAAGGCTGCGGGAATCGCCGGCTTGTTGTTGGCCCGGCATTTGAGTCCGCAAGCACTGATGGCCGTCTACATCCCCTACGCGATGCGGGTCACCACGACCTTCGCCCACACTCAGACCGGCGCCAATCTGGCTGACTTTGCTTCGATTCAGGTGCTCTGGAGTCTCTGCGCCTGGAAGAATTCCAAGGACGACAACTACCTGTTGTTCCTGCGAGGCGCTGCGGATGTGCTGTCCGAATTGTGCCTGCCGGTGGCGCGCAGCGGCAAAGAGAATGGAGAGGGGATCAGCGTCGATTACTCGATCAGTCAGCACAATTCACTTTTCGACGGCCGCCGTTACAACCAACTGTATTCGGGCTCTTATGGCGTCGAATTACTGGGCAGAATCTTCGAAAGCCTCACAGCCCTGAAAGGGGAGTTCGCGTTATTGCCCGGCTCTCGGCACCACCTCGGCAGGGTGTTGTTGGAGGGCATGGGTTGGATGGGGTACGCACAGCATATGGACTTTCATGTGTACGGCCGAGGGATCAGTCGCGGTTCGATGCGCACCACAGTGTTCGGCAGATGGGCCGCGATTTTGCTGCCTGAGGCCGACGATGCCACCCGTCCCGTATTGGAGGAACTGATTCGGCGCACAGATGGCGATGAAACGAGCAATCAGTATTACAAGGGCGCCCGCGTGTTCTGGGTCAACGAGTACATGGCCTACGTGGGGGCCAGGTTTTGCCTGTGGGCCAGGGTGGTCTCTACTCGCACCATCGGCACGGAGAGTTCCGGCGGCGAGAACCCCAAGGCGTTGTACATGGGCGCAGGCACTTACCTGCTGAGTCGGCACGGTCTGGAATACGAAAACATCCAGCCGGTCTGGAACTGGCAGCGGTTGCCCGGCTCGACGGTTGAGCAGGTTCCCGACTTCGTCTGGCCGGATATCTATGGAGGACGCAATACCTGGGGCAGCCATGACTTCGCGGGCGGAACCTGCCGAGGCAACAGAGGGATTCTGTCCATGGAGCTGTCTCGACAGAATGTGACCCACGCATACAAGACCGTGATGGCCATCGATGACAGGATCCTGTGCGTCGGCACCAGCATCGACAGTCCCGGAGTCGTTCACCCCGTGGTGACCACCGTCAACCAGTGCATTGCGCGCGGGCCGGTTCGCTATCGGGATTTCCAGGGTAACGAGTTCGATTTGGCCCTCGGGCAGTCCGTCACTTCATCGAACATTCGTGAGGTCTATCACGACGGGTTCGTCTACACCTTTGGCGTCCTGTGGGCTCATCCCAATGTCACCGTCGAGCTCAAGACCCAGACCGGCGCATGGTCGGATATCAACGTCGGTGGCTCTCCCGCCATCGTCGAGCACCCGGTCTTTACGTTGTGGGTCAATCATCTGCAACGCGAAGGTGCCGGTTACTTCTATGAAATGAAACCCGCTGACGGTTTTCTGCCAACCGCCTCGGTGCTCAGGGCGGATCACATCACCACCGATACGCACCTCTGGAGCGACGGCGCCACATTCGCCATGGGCACGGTGTTCAAGGCATCGCCGGCTGTGCGACAGAACCAGTCCCCGATCTGGCCCGAACAACCCTGCACATTCATCTATGAACTGGACGACAACCAGTTCCGCCTGACTTGCGCCGATCCGATCCAGATCCGTGAATCACTGTCGTTCATCGTGAGCACGGACGAGCAAGCTGCATCGCCACGCAGAATTACCGTAGCGCTGCCCCAGGGTGACGAACGAGGGCGGACGGTCAGTGGGACTTACCCCCTGAAGAGTGATTGAGCGTGAGACGGGATCAATACCCGGTCATCTCCAGATAGCCCACTCCGCCCTGACTGCCGCTCAGGTTCACCGGGCCTTCCCAGTAGGGAATATTCACGCCCATCCAGGCGTTGGGGTTGAGGGCGTCGACGGTGATGGCCAGGTGCTTGTCGGGAATCTTCACTGACCAGCGGGTGGGGATTTTCCGCCCGGCGACTTCGGTTTCGTTCAGCGGGGCGAGCTGGATGTCGTCGGCGTTCAGCAAACGGGTGCGGCCATCGGCGCCGATCCAGGTGCCGGTCAGGTACGGCGCGCCGGTGCGGTGGCGCATACGGTAAAGCATGACGTGCTCGCCATCGGCCAGGTGCAGCGAGAACCAGTCCCAGCCGGTCTGGTTGGCGGTCAGTGGCTGACTGCTCCATTCCCGGTCCAGCCAGGCATGGCCTTTGACTTTATGCAGTTTGCCGTTGATCTGCACCTGACCCTGGGCTTCGAAAAATGGCTGGCTGTAATAGTACGAGGCCTGGCCGACTTCGGATTTCTGGCTGAAACCCTGCTCGCCCTGCAACACCAGTGGCTTGTCGGATGTGAGGTGCAAGTCGTAGCTGAATCCCTCGCCACTGGCCTTGAGCTGCATCTGCGCCAGCGGATCGTGGGCGGCGCCGGTGCTGGCGAACGACCAGTCATCGATCCATGCGTCGAATGGCCCAAGCCGCACGCCGGCCTGTTCGACGCCGCCACGGCCGTAGCGCTGGGCAACCTTGTGCTCGGTGGCCGAGGTCGCGGCCGCGTGCCCCATCCAGATCGTGCCGTCGTTCCAGCCGCTGTCCGGTTGCGGGGCGGGACGCAAGGCGCTGCGAAACAACGTCCACTGCACACCGAAGCGCTGGCCCTGTTGGTCTTCCAGCGTCGCCGTGACGTACCACCATTCGATGCGAAACCCCGGATGCTGGCCGTGGTCTTCGGGAAAACTGAACACCCGGCCCGCTGTCACGCGGGTGTAGTCGTCTGCCTGACCACCCAGGCCGGCAAAGCCGGCATCCGGCTGCGCGGGCTGATCGCAGGCGCTGAGCAGCAGGGCGGTGGCCAAGGTCGCCAGCCATTTAGTTTTCATTGGCGAACGTCCTGATCAGATCGGCGGGGCGAGTGCGGGACAGCTTCAGCAACGGCCAGGCCGAAGCCAGCAGCGTGGCAAGCATCGCCAGCCCCAGTAATTGCAGCAGCTGCAGCGGGAAGATCTGCAACGGCAGGCGCCAGCCGAACGCCTGCACATTGATGACCACGTTCAGACACCAGGCCAGCAACACCCCCAGCGGCAGGGCGAACACCAGCGTCAGCAGCGCCAGCAGCCAGGTCTGGCCGAGATTGAGCAGCATCAACTGGCGTCGGGTCACGCCCAGTGCCCAAAGCGGCGCCAGTTGCCCGAGCCGGCTTTGACTCTGGGTCAGCAGGCTGATGAACAGCGCCACGCCCGCGACCCCAAGGGTCAGGCTGTTGAGCGCCGCCGTGGCCGCAAAGGTGCGTTCGAAGACCTGATTGGACCAGCGCTTGAGCCGGCTCTGGTCGATGATGTGGTTGTCGTCCAGCCCGAAGCGGGTGCGCAATTGCGGCACCACTTGGTCGATCGCGTCACGCTCGATGCGCAGATTGAAGCGATTCGGCGTCAGTTGCGGCCAGTGGGCGAGCAGGCGCGTGGCGTTGACCAGCAAATGGCCCTTGGGGTTGCCGTAGTCGGCGTAGATGCCCACCACACGGGTTGCCCATCGGCCGCTCGGCACCGGAATCTCCAGACGGTCGCCCAGCCCGGCTTTCAGGCGCCGGGCCAATTGTTCGCTGAGCATCACGGCATCATCGCCCGCCAGTTGCGACCACGGGTCTGCGCCGCTGGATTCCAGCAACTGCCAATGCTGGCGGTAGTGCGGGTGATCGATCACCCCGAACAGGTCGGCAGGCCAACCCTGCAATTGCACCGGCACCTGCCAATTGGGCAGCACGGCGCGGATCTGCGGTTGCCCGTCCAGCCAGGTGTGCAGCTCGCGTGCCTGCTGTGGATCGAGCGGGCTGACGTACAGCTCGGCGCTCAAGCGTTGTTCCAGCCAGCTGCCGAAGGTTTCGCGGAAGCCGGAGGTCATGGTTCCGGCGCCGATATTGGCCGCCATGGCCAACAGCAGCGCCATCAAGGCCAGGCTCAATGCGGGTAACTGTTGTCGGCAATCGGCGACGAACCACTGGCCCAGCACCGAATGACTGCGCGTTCCGGCACCGGCCAGCAGCGCGTCCAGCAGGGCCGGAAGGCCCAGGGCGGCGCAGAGTAGCAGCGCGGAAATCAGCACGAAGCCCATCACCAGAGTGTCGCCCAGCAGCCAGGCGGCGGCCGCCACCAGCGCACATATCCCGGAGATCAAAGCCTGGCGGCGCAACCAGCGCGCGTGGGCCTGCTGCCAGGCTTGCGCGTCGGCCAGCGCCAGCAACGGCAGCCGCGCCGCCCGCAACAGGCTGTTGGCTCCGGCCAGCAAAGCGCCGAGTAAACTCAGGCCGATGCCGCTGAGCCACCAGCCCAGGTTCAGATTCAACTGCCCGGCGACCTCGGCGCCATACAGCCCGCGCAGGCTGGCGGCGACATCCGGCAGCAGCAGGCCGGCCAGCAGGTAGCCGCTGACTACGCCGAACAGACCACCGATCAATGCCAGTGCGCCCAGTTCCAGCGCCAGTGCCCCGATCAGGCCGCGTGCGCTGACGCCGGATGCCCGCAGGTTGCGCAACAGCCCGCGCCGTTGTTCCAGGGCCAGACCGATGGCGGCATGCACGATGAACAGCCCGACGATGAACGACAACACGCCCAGGGCACTGAGATTCAGGTGGAAGCTTTCCGTCAGCCGTTCCAGGTTGTTCTCTTCGCCGCTTTCACGGATCACCAGCCGACCATTCAATTGCGCCGGCAGCACCGGTTTGCTCGCAGCGAATGCCTTGGGCAGCAGCAGGCTCGACAACTGGCCTGGCAGGGCTAGCAGGGGCTGGGCGAAGCCGATGTCCATCAGCAATACGCCGGGCGCCATGTCCGGTTGCACGCGCAGCGGCGGCAGGGCGCGGCCGTCTGCGCTTTGCGGCTGTTCGCCTTCGCGATAGCCGAGCGATTCCAGAGTCTGCGGCGCGATCCAGGTGACGCCCGGCGGGGTCAGAAACTCGACGATCTGCTCCGAATCAAGAGTTTGCCCGGCAACGGCAGAACCGGGCGGCAGCGTCACCGGCTCAATGCCGATCAGTTGTACCCGTTGCGATTCCCGGCCCTTGAGCAGGATGCGGCCTTGCAGCGTGGGCGAAACCGGCCAGCCCGCGCGGCGTAACTGAATGTACAGCGCCTGGGGAAACACGGCGCCGTCCGCCGAGGCCAGCCGGGACTGTGGTTCGCCGCCGATCATCTGGCTGGCGCGCTGATAGCTTTCCCGCGCCTGACTGTTGAGGGCCTGCACACCGGTCAACAGGCTGGTTGCCAGCCACAGGCCGGTCAGGATGCTGAAGAACTGCACCGGGTGCCGCCGCCAGTGGCTGAGGAGGGTAAGCAGCGTCCAGTAGAACACCCGCATCTCAGGACGCGCCTTGCGGGGCGAGTCGACCGAAATGCAGCACGACTTTGCGCGACAGGCGTTCTGCAACCCGCGCACTGTGAGTCACCATCAACAAGCTGGTGGGGCTGTCGTCGAGCAAGTCCAGCAGTAGCTGTAAAACTTCGTCACTGGTGTTTTCGTCGAGGTTGCCGGTGGGCTCGTCGGCCAGCAACAGGCCGGGACGCGAGGCCAGGGCGCGGCCGATGGCGACCCGCTGCTGTTGGCCGCCGGAAAGTTGCTCGGGGTAACGCTTGAGTAAATCGCCAAGGCCCAGGCGTTCGGTCAACTGCGCCTGCCAGACCGGATCGTAGCGCCCGGCCAGGCGTGCCTGGAACGCCAGATTGTCTTCGACCTTGAGGCTGCCGATCAGGTTGAACTGCTGGAATACCAGGCCGATTTCGGTGCGCCGCCAGTTGGCCAGCTGGCTTTCGCTCATCCGGTCCAGACGCTGACCGTTGACGTCGATACGGCCGTCATCGACCTTGTCCAGACCGGCCACCAGATGCAGCAAGGTGCTTTTGCCGCTGCCCGATTCCCCCATCAGCGCCAGGCTCTCGCCCTGCGCCAGCTGCAGATCGACCCCACGCAAGACCGCCAGCGGGCCTTGCGCGGTGGTGTAGCTCTTGAACACGTTTTGCACCTGCAGCATGAGGACTCAACCGGATAGATGTGAGCGACAAGCATAGCCGGTGCAGGCAGTGCCTATGTGTCGTCTGGGAATCAGTCTTCGCGAACAAGCGGAGCGCGGCCCGGTTCGCACCTACGGCTTGTTACCCGATTGCCGCTTTACCCCGTATCAACCCCCGCAAGGCAAACCGGTTCGGCAGGCAGGCTTCGGCGACGCTTCTTGGCAGCGGCAGGGGTTCTTCGTCCAGCCAGGCGGCAATCAGCTCGCCAGACAGCGGAGCGGTGATCAGGCCGCGGGAGCCATGGCCGCTGTTGATGTACAGGCCATCCAGCCACGGGCAAGGAATAGCCGGCACCTGTCGCGCATCCTTGGCCAGCGCAGCGTAGGCCTCGACGAACGCAGCCTGATCGGCCAGCGGCCCGACAATCGGCAGGTAATCCGGGCTGGTACAGCGAAACGCGGCCCGGCCTTGCAACTGTTCGGCCGGGAGCGAATCGGCGTCGAGGCGTTGCGCCAGATCGGCGGAGATCTCACGCAGCAGCTCAAGGTTGCCCAGATGATCCGCCGCATTGGGTGTCAGGTCTTCGCTATGAAAGTCAAAACTGGCCCCTAGCGTGTGTTCGCCCAATCGCGCCGGCGCCACATAGCCTTCGGCGCAGACCACCGTTCCCAGTACCCGGCTGGCCTCGGTCTGCGGCAAACGGGTGATCTGCCCGCGAATGCGCTTGAGCGGCAGCCCGGCACTCTGCGCAAACCCCTTGATATCCGCCGCACCGGCCAGCACGACAATCGGCGCGCTGTCGATGACCTCGCCGTGATCCAGCGCCTGCCACTGACCGTCAACACGGCGCAGTTCCAGGGCTTGGCGATGGGCGATCAGGCGAATGTCCGGATGCGCCAGCTGTGCGTTGCACAAGGCGGGCGGATGCACCCAGCCACCTTCGGGGAAAAACAGCCCGCCGGATTTGAGCGCCACGCCACTGCGTGCCTCGGCGCCCGGATGGTCCAGCAGGTGCAGCAGATCGTCGGGAAATGCCTGGGCCAGTTGCGCCTGACGCCTGGCTTCCTTGTCGTCGAAAGCCAGCTGCAGCACCCCGCAGTTATCCCAGTCGACACCCCGTTGCAGCCGCTGCAGCGCACGCCGCGTGTGGCCGAAACCGCTGAGGATCAACTGCGACAGCGCAGTGCCGTGGGCGGACAATTTCAGATACAGCACGCCTTGCGGATTTCCCGACGCTTCCTGGGCCGCTTGCCCGTGGCGCTCCAGCACGCTGACCTGCCAGCCGCGCCGGGCCAGACTGTGTGCCGTGGCGCAGCCGGCCAGCCCGGCGCCGATCACCAAAGCCTTGCGCTCGCCCTGAACCGCAGCGGGGCGGGCGAACCACGGCGCGGCCCGCGGCGGCGCCGGCACCTCCTGCGGCCAGGCGATGAAGGTGCCGCGCAGCACCTCCCACTTGTGGCCGATGCCCGGCACGCGCTTCATCTTGAAACCTGCCGCATTCAGGGCGCGACGCACCCAGCCGGTGCTGGTAAAGGTGCCGATGCTCGTTGCCGGGGTGGACAGCCGCGCCAATTCGGCGAACAGCTCCGGCGTCCACATCTCCGGGTTTTTGGCCGGCGCGAAGCCATCGAGAAACCACGCGTCGATCTTGCCGTCCAGCTGCGGCAGCATGTCCAGTGCATCGCCGATCAACAGCGTCAGCGTGACCCGGCCATCGTCGAACACCAGTCGCTGGAAGCCTTCATGAATGGCGACGTACTGATCGAGCAGTTGCCCGGCAAACACCGACAGCTCGGGCCACAAGGCCAGCGCGCGTTGCAGGTCGGCGCGATCGAGCGGGAATTTCTCGACGCTGACGAAATGCAGGCGCGCTCCGGCAGGCGCGCAGGCGTCGAACAGCTGCCAGGCGCAGAGAAAATTGAGACCGGTGCCGAAACCGGTCTCGCCGATCACCAGCCGGCCGCCTGCCGACAAGGCTGAGAAGCGGTTGCGCAGGTCGTTCTGCACCAGAAACACGTGGCGCGTCTCGGCCAGCCCCGACTCGGTGGAAAAATACACATCGGAAAAAACGCGGGAACGAGGGTTGCCCTGTTCGTCCCAGTCGATTTGAGCGTGGGCGATCTGGGCATGGCGGGTCGTGGTCATGGTGGGCTCAGCGGTGGCAGTGGCGGCATTTTAGACCGCTGCGACAAGAAAAGCGGCACTGCGGGAAGATCCAATTGACCCATGACAAGGAATGACGGTCTGAAACTCCATGTTGCGATCACATCGGGTAGGCTCACCCGCTCGGAAAAGGGAGTTGTTCATGTTCGAATCCGCTGAAATCGGTCATGCCATCGACGATGACACCTACGAGGCCCAGGTTCCCGCTTTACGCGAGGCGTTGCTGGAAGCTCAGTACGACCTGCATGAACAGGCCGGGCGGCAGATCATCGTGCTGATCAACGGCATAGAAGGGGCGGGCAAGGGCGAGACCGTCAAACTGCTCAACGAGTGGATGGACCCGCGCCTGATCGAAGTGCGCACTTTCGACCAGCAGACCGACGAAGAACTGGCGCATCCACCGGCCTGGCGCTACTGGCGGCAACTGCCGGCCAAGGGCCGCATGGGAATTTTCTTCGGCAACTGGTACAGCCAGATGATTCAGGATCGTGTCCACGGCCGCTTCAAGGATGCCGTGCTGGACCAGGCCATCGGCGGCGCGGAACGTCTGGAAAAGATGCTCTGCGACGAAGGCGCGCTGATCTTCAAGTTCTGGTTTCACCTGTCACGCAAGCAGATGAAGCGTCGCCTCAAGTCCCTCAAGGACGACCCGCTGCACAGTTGGCGCATCAGCCCGCTGGACTGGCAGCAGTCGCGCACCTACGACAAATTCGTGCGCTTCGGCGAGCGGGTGCTGCGCCGCACCAGCCGCGAGTACGCGCCCTGGCACGTGATCGAAGGTGCTGATGCCAATTACCGCAGCCTGACGGTCGGTCGCCTGTTGCTCGAAGGCATGCAGGCGGCGTTGAGCAATGGCAAGACCCGACCTCAAGCCTTGAGCATCGGCCCGTTGGGCACCAGTCAGGATGAGCTGACCCTGCTTGACAGTCTCGACCTGAGCCAGCGGCTGGAGAAGGACGACTACGAGCAGGCGCTGATCGCTGAACAGGCGCGGCTGTCGGGCAACATGCGCGACAAGCGGATGAAGCGGCATGCGCTGGTGGCGGTATTCGAGGGCAACGACGCGGCCGGCAAGGGCGGGGCGATTCGCCGGGTCGCGGCGGCGCTGGACCCGCGCCACTACAATATCGTGCCGATTGCCGCGCCCACTCAGGACGAGCGCGCCCAGCCGTACCTGTGGCGTTTCTGGCGGCAGATTCCACCGCGTGGCAAATTCACCATCTTCGACCGTTCCTGGTACGGCCGGGTGCTGGTCGAGCGGGTCGAGGGCTTTTGCAGTGAATCCGACTGGCTGCGGGCCTATGGTGAGATCAACGATTTCGAGGAACAGCTCACTGACGCCGGCATCGTGCTGGTGAAGTTCTGGCTGGCCATCGATGAGCAGACTCAATTGCAGCGCTTCGAAGAACGCCAGGAAATCCCGTTCAAGCGCTACAAGATCACCGACGACGACTGGCGCAACCGCGACAAGTGGCCGCTTTACCGCCAGGCCGTGGGCGATATGGTCGACCGCACCAGCTCGCAGATCGCCCCTTGGACGCTGGTGGAGGCCAATGACAAACGCTGGGCCAGGGTCAAGGTCTTGCGGACATTGAACGAGGCACTGGAAGCGGCTTTCGCCAGGGACAAGAAAAAGTAACGCGGCATTCATTTGGGTTGGTCCTGAGACTGCTGCGCAGGACCGATCCCAATCCTTCGCCTGAAATTTCCGAGAGCCGCTTGGCGCCTTGCGTCCAGGGGTTCGGCTCAATACTCTGCGCCGCATCGCCCGTTGCCACCTCCGGCAGGGCGATGCCCATTGGAGTTCCATCGGAGATGACTCGCATGCCCAACCAGCCCATCGCTTCAACCAGCCTGTTTTCAATCAACGACACCGTTGGCCCGCAGGACGCGCTCAACCACGCTTCGGACCTGCTGCGTTGCATCATCGCGACGGCGGAAGAGTCCACTGAATCCAACCACGGCGCGAGCCGCGATCTGAACCTGTCGGTCGTGCACCTGGCGCAGATGGCCAAGGCCATGGTCGACCGCTCGCTGGACTGCATGGCCGCCCATTGATCGCATCACCCGGCTCAGCCTGTCAGCCAGCCGACCCCTGCACTGGCGGCGACCACTTGCCAGGGCGCACGCTTTGCGTAAGTCAGGGCGAGAAAAGCCAGAAGCGTCCACAAGACGTCCTGCCAGGTATGGACAGCGCTGCTCCACACTGGCTGAAAGAACGCCGCGAGCAATAGCCCGACCACCGTTGCATTGACCCCGACCAGGGCGGCCTGCATGCGGGGCATTTGTCGGAGCCCGGCCCAGAACGGCAAGACACCGGCGAGCAGCAGGAAGGACGGTGCGAAGATGGCCAGCAGGCAGAGCAGCGCAGCGGCCCAGCCGCCAGCCCCACCCTGCAGTGCCGCACCGATAAAGGCTGCGAACGTGAACAAAGGCCCGGGCATCGCCTGGGCTGCGCCATACCCGGCGACGAACGTTTCGGGTGCGATCCAGCCGCTGCTCACGACTTCGCTCTGCAACAACGGCAAGACCACGTGGCCGCCGCCGAACACCAGGGCGCCGACGCGGTAAAAAGCTTCCACCAGTGCCAGCGCCGGGCTGGCATACAGGGCATTGAGGATCGGCAGGCCAGACAGCAGCAACAGGAAAGCTGCCAACCACAGCGCACCTGCACTGCGGCCCAACGGGACCGGCCACGCATCTGCGCGCTGGGGCGTGGCGGGCCTGAACAGCGAAGCGCCGACCAGTGCCGCCGCCGTGATGACCAGCAACTGTGTCCAGGCATAAGGCATCAGCAGGGCCGCAACGCAGCCCAGGCCCATGAAGCACGCCCGCAGCGGGCTTGCACAATGCTGGCGCGCCATTGCGCAGACCGCCTGGGCCACCACCGCCACCGCCGCGATCTTCAGGCCGCGCAGCACGCCGTCCGCGATCGGGCTTTCGGCCTGGACCAGGCTCAGCCCCAGCCATGTCATGAGCAGCGCCGACGGTAAGGTGAAACCCGCCCAGGCCGCCAGCGCGCCGCGATAACCGGCCCGCGACAGGCCCAGCGCCATGCCCACCTGACTGCTGGCCGGGCCTGGCAGAAACTGGCACAGCGCAACCAGCTCCAGATAACTGCGCTCGCTCAGCCAGCGCCGGCGCGTGACGAACTCGGCGTGGAAAAATGCCAGGTGCGCCACCGGACCGCCGAAGCTGGTGAGCCCCAGGCGCAGGAAAATCAGGAAAATGGTGCCGCAATGACGCGTTTCGGTGGGCAGCATGGTGATGTCTTGGCAGGCCGAGCGGGCAGAGTAGAAGCTGTCACGCGGATCGGCAAGGCACGCTCGCCCGCTTCAACGTTCGCGCAAGGCTTCTGCCCTGGCCTTGAGCACCGGTTTGAGCAGGTAATCCATCACGCTTTTCTCGCCGGTAATGATATCGACCGTGGCGACCATGCCGGGAATGATCTGCAGCGGCCTGGCGTCGTTGCCCAGGTGATTCTTCTCGGTGCGCACCTGGATCAGATAGAAGCTTTCGCCCTTGTCGTCGCTGACCGTATCGGCGCCGATCAACTCCAGGCGCGCCGTCAGTCCGCCATACAGCGTGTAGTCATAGGCACTGAACTTGACCATGGCTTTCTGGCCGGGATGCAGGAAAGCCACGTCCTGAGGCCGCACCCTGGCTTCGATCAGCAGATTGTCTTCCAGCGGCACGATTTCCAGCAGGTCGCTGCCCGGCTGTACCACGCCGCCGATGGTATTGACCTTGAGCGTCTTGATGATGCCGCGCACCGGGGACACCACGGTAGTGCGGCTCATCCGGTCATCGATGGCGATCCGCGTGGCGCTGAGCCTGGCCAGTTCACTGCGCTTTTCGTTGAGTTCACGAGACGCCTCGGCGCGAAAACCGTCCTGGGCTTCCTGCGCCCGGCTGCGGATTTCATTGATGGCCGCTTCGGCGCGAGGGATCGCCAGGGTGTTGGCCTGCATGGAACCGCGAGTCTCCACGGCGCTGCGTTTGAGGCGCAGGATTTCTACCGGCGACACGGCGCCCGAGCCCACCAGCGGCGCGGACATGTCCAGTTCCTGCTGGACCAGCGCCAGGCTGTTGCGAAACTGGTCCTGCTTGGCGCGATATTCCGCCAGCTCCTGGGTCTTCTGACGCAATTGTTCGTTAAGAGTACGTTGCTCGCTGCTCAGGCGGCGCTGTCGTGAGTCGTACAACGCCAGTTCATCGGCGGCCACCTGCGGCGCATTCTGGGTGACTTCGTCGGGCAGCAGCAACGGACGGCCTTCGGCTTCGGCCGCCAGGCGTTCCACCTGCGCGCTGAGGGTCAGGCGGTCCACTTCGCTTTCGCCGCGATTGGACAGAAAACGTGTGTCGTCCAGGCGCAGCAGCGTATCGCCCTTGTTCACCGTCTGGCCTTCCCGGACGAAGATTTCGGTGACGATCCCGCCTTCCAGGTTCTGGATCACCTGTACCTTGCTCGACGGAATGGCCTTGCCTTCTCCGGTGGTCACTTCCTGGAGGATCGCCAGGCTGGCCCACGCCAGCGCGCTCGACAGCAGCGCGGCGGCCAGCCACACCGTCACGCGCAACCCGCGCGGCGATTCATGGCTCATGGCGCCGGCGCGGTACGGCATGAACTCGCCGTCGTCGCGCAGGCGAGGGTTGAAACGTCGACGCAGACCGCGAGTCGCTGACATGGCTGTGCTCCTTGATTAGCGATAGCCCGCTGCGGGGCGCTCGACGGGAAATGGCCCGGCCTGGCCCTTGCGCAATGCGTCGATCACCGCGTCCTTGGGGCCGTCGGCAACCAGGCGACCGTCGTCCAGGACCAGCAGCCGATCGACCAGCGACAGCATCGACAGCCGGTGGGTGATCAACAGCAACGTCTTGCCCGGCACCAGGCGATGCAGGTGGTGACGCAGGGTGTCCTCACTGGCGTTGTCCATGTGGCTGGTCGGCTCGTCCAGCAACAGGATCGGCGGGGCGAGCAACAGCGCCCGGGCCAGCAGCACTGCCTGACGCTGGCCGCCGGACAGCAACTGGCCGCGCTCGCCCACCGGCCGGTCGAAGCCGCGCGGATGACGCAACGCCAGCTCGTCGACCCCGGTGATGCGCGCCACTTCCAGCATTCGCGAATCACTGACCTGCCGCGCGCCCAGCGTGAGGTTGTCGCGCAGGCTGCCGGCCAGCAGCGGCAGGTCATGGGCGACATAACCCAGCTGGCGGCGCACTTCGGCCAGTTCCAGTTGGCGCTGGTCGAGGCCGTCGAACAGCAACTGGCCCTCATCGGGGCTGTGAAACCCCATCAACAGTCGTGCGAGGGTGCTCTTGCCCGAGCCGCTGCGGCCGATGATCCCCACCCGTTCCCCGGGTTCGAGGCTGAAACTCAGGCTGTCGAGTGCCGCTGCGCCCTTGGGCTCGTAGCGGAAACTCACGCCGCTGACACTGATGGCCCCGGCCAGCGGCGCCGCCTGCAGGGGACGTTGTTCGGTGTCTCGTTCCTGGGGCAAGGCCATCAGCGCGTCGGTGCCGGTCATGGTCAGGCGCGCCTGCTGATAGCGGGTGATCAGCCCGACGATTTGCCCCAGCGGCGCCAGCACCCGGCTGCCGAGCATATAAGTGGCGACCAGCGCGCCAACGCTCAGGTGACCGGCGATGATGGCGTAGACACCGGCGACCAGGGTCACCATGCCGCACAGTTGCTGGATGAACAGCGTGCCGTTGCCGGCCAGCGCCGCCAGACGACGGGCGTGATTGTCCAGGCGTGTCACCGCGCCGTGGGTGCTTTCCCATTGATGCTGGCGCTCGCCCTCGGCGTTGCACGCCTTGAGGGTTTCCAGCCCGCCCAGGGTTTCGATCAGCAGCGCCTGGCGTGCCGCGCCCAGGCTCAGGCTCTTGTGCACCGTGTCGCGCAGGCGAGTCTGGATCAGCCAGGCAAACAGCACTGTGATCGGGAACGCCAGCAGTGGAATCAACACCAGCCAGCCGCCCAGCAGGCCGATCACTGCCAGCATCAATACGGCGAACGGCAGGTCGATCAGGCTGGTCAGGGTTACGGAGGTCAGGAATTCGCGCAGACCCTGGAAATCATGAATGCTTTGCGCAAAACCGCCCACGGTGGCCGGGCGCGACTTGAGCTGCATGCCGAGGATGCGTTCGAACAGTGTCGCCGACAGGATCAGGTCGGTCTTGCTGCCCGCTTGATCCAGCAGGCGGGCGCGGATCAGGCGTAGCGCAAGCTCGAACAGCGTGCCGATCAACAACCCGACCGCCAGCACCCACAAGGTAGACGTCGCCTGATTGGGCACCACCCGGTCGTAGGTCTGCATGACGAACAGCGGCACCATCAGGCCCAGCAGGTTGATCAGCAGGCTGGCGAGAATCGCGTCGCCGTACAGCCCGCGGGAGCGTTGCACGGTATCGCGAAACCATGCCTTGACGCGTGGCATCAGCGGCGTGATCGCCTGTTCCAGTTCATGAAGCGGGCGGGCGTACAGGGCCTGGCCGGTGTAGCGACCAGACAGCTCTTCGCGGCCGACCCATTGTTCGCCGCCCTGGCTTTCCGAAGGCAGGATCAGCGCCCGGCCATCATCGCCCCAGCGCGCCAATACCGCGCAGCCTCCATCGTTCAGCGCCAGCAATACCGGCAGCTTCAGGGCGTCGATGTCGCTCAGGTCTCGGCGCAGCCAGCGCGCCTGCAACCCGGCCCGCGCCGCTGCCCTGGGCAGCAGCGCTGCGCTCAGGCGCTGGTCGGCAAGCGGCAGGCCGGCGATCAGGCTGGCGCGGCTGGGCGTGCGGCCGTGAAGGGTGCAGAGCATCATCAGCCCATCCAGCAGCGGATCGTCGACACCGGTTGCGGGGTCGAGGGCATCGGTCAGTTTCAGACTGTTCATGGCGATCCTCCCTGAACGGAGTTATTTCAGGGCGGGCAGACGGGCTTCGTTCTCGACTTCGCTCAACGCCACCGCTTCGGCCGGCAACACCACGCGCTGTTTGCGCAGCAGTTCACCTTCACTGGCCAGCACGCGGTACATCGCCAGCTCTTCGGTGTAGCGCACCTCGGTGTAGCGG
Source organism: Pseudomonas sp. v388 (assembly GCF_003935425.1). Lineage (GTDB taxonomy): Bacteria > Pseudomonadota > Gammaproteobacteria > Pseudomonadales > Pseudomonadaceae > Aquipseudomonas. Next base: position 57,168 of record NZ_RHQN01000003.1, on the reverse strand, counting down.
CGCCCGGCGTTGTACAGCTCGTTCTCGCTGTCCAGCAGATCCAGCAGCGTGCGCTGGCCCAACCCGAACTGGTCCTGATACGCCGCGCGCACTCGGGTGGTGGTTTCCATGTATTCGCGGGCCACCGGCGTCTGCTGGCGGGCGTTGGCCATGGCGTTCCAGGCCAGCGACAGGTTTTCGTTGAGCATGCGCAGTGCGTTGTTGCGAATGTCCAGCGCCTGGCCGGTCTTGTAGGCGTTGGAGCGCATGCGCGACTTGTCGCGGTTGCCGTTGAACAGGTTGTAGTTCATCACCACCGCGGCCCGCCATTGGTTGTCGTGGCCTTCTTCGCCTTGAATGTTGTCGTTGGCGCCCACCGCCAGCTCGGCATCGAAACGCGGGTAGAAGGGCGCCTTGGCGATCTCGTACTGCCGCTCGGCGGCCTGGACATCGGCCTGGGCGGACTTCAGATACGGGTTGTTGAGCAACATGCTCTGCTGCGCGTCGCTCAAGGTGAGCGGCACCTCGCCCTTGATCGACGGTGGGGTTTCCAGTTCGTCCGGCAGGCGACCGACCGCGCTGGCAAAGTTGGCCTCGGCATCGGCCAGGTTCACCTGCGCGGTCTGGAAGTTGTTCTGCGCCAGCGCCCGGCGTGCGAGGGACTGGTCGCGGTCGGCAGTGCTACCCACGCCGCGCTCACTGCGCAGGCCGATCTGATCGTTGATGCGCATATGCGCCTGCAGGTTGTTGCGCGCCAGGGTCAGCAGCTCGCGGCACTTGAGCACTTCCAGATAGACCTCGATGGCGCGCAACGCCAGGCTCTGGGACGTGCCCTGCACGTAGTAGGCGCGCGAGTTGACCACCGCGCTGGTGCGCCCGACTTCATTGGGCGTGTTGAAACCGTCGAACAGCAACTGGCGCAGGCGCAGTTCGGACTGGGTGTAATTCAGGGTTCTGTTCTCGTGGCCGTAGAGGGCGCGGGTGCTGGGGTTGTCCGACCGTTGCCGGCCGTAAGCGGCCACCAGATCCACGGCTGGCAGGTAGCCGCCCTTGGCGATATTGAGTTCTTCACCGGCGGACAGACGCTGGTTCTTGTCGGCCTGCAACTCGGGGTGGTGGTCGATGGTGTGCTGGATCGCCTCGGTCAACGATATGGCCTGCGCCTGGGCACAAGCGACAGCCAGCACCACAGCACTGTAAAGCGGAGTCAGATCGCGCATAAGTACTTTTCCTGAAGTGTGTTCTAGGTCGCCAAAAAATCGACTTTTTTACACTGCTGGCCGTTTCAGGCTCGTAACAACACAGCTAAGAACAACTTTTGAGAAAGCTCAGACGTTTTTTTCATATGCCTTATGCCGAAAAAAACTTATGCGCTTTTCCGAATTCGGGCGATGTTGGGTACAGGATGTTCACGTTAAATCAACGCTTTAGACGCCCTGTATAGCTGGTGGCGGATTTATGACTCGTCCAGGTGTAACGCCGGTCAGCGCTGTTTTGCATGTAAAAACAATGAATTGATTCGCTGTCGATATTTTGTCGCTGTCAGGTTTTTGCAAATTGTCGTCGCGACCATGAAACGGCTATCGACCGTTTCGAGAGACGTGGAGGACAACGATGGCTAAGGTGATCGGCACGGTTCGACAGGTGGCAGGCGATGTATTTGCAGTGTCTGCGAACGGGGAGCAGCGGCTGTTGCAGGCTGGGGATCGGTTATACGCCGGCCAGTACCTGCAAACCGGCACGGCCGGCGCGATTGCCGTGCGCCTGGCAAACGGCGGCGAGCTGACCCTTGGCCGTTACAGCCGGGTGTTGCTGGACGACTCGATCCTCTCGGGCCACGCCGCCCATGTGGAAACCCTCGATCCCGTGACACCGACCCTCAGTCTGACCCAGGCTCAGGAGCCGGTTCCGGAGCCGGCGCGCAACGAGCCGGCCGCCCTCAGTGAGGGCGGCGGCGGGCACAGCGTGGTCATGCTCACTGAAACCGGCGGCGAGGTCACACCGGTCATCGGCTTTCCTACCGAAGGGCTGACCATGAACCCGATCTTCCCTGAAGGACCCGACGCGTTTTTCGAGGGACGGCCCGACGCAACGCCGCCGGTGGTGGTGATCCCGCCAGTGCCGCCTGAGGTTGAACCCCCGGTGGTCGAACCGCCCGTCATCACCCCCGAGCCGCCGGTGATCGAGCCACCGGTCATCGATCCGCCTGTCATCGAGCCACCTGAGCCGGAACCGCCCTGTGAACCGCCGTGCGAGCCGCCGGTGGACCATGGCGTCACCGTCTCCGGGTCGGGGCTGACGCTGAATGAGGCAAACCTGCCGGGCGGGACGGCTCCCGACTCCGCCCGGCTGACTCAGCACGGCACCTTCACCGTTGACGCCCCGGATGGCCTGCAAAGCCTGACCGTGGGCGGTATCGAAGTGATCAGAAACGGCGTGCTCGCGGACTTTCCGCAGAGCATTTCCACGCCTTTGGGTAACAGCCTGAGCGTGACCGGCTTCGATCCGGTCACCGGCCAGGTCAGTTACAGCTACACCCTGCGCGAGCCGCTGACCCATCCGGCGGGTGAGGGGGCCAACAGCCTGGGCGAGCAGATCGAAGTGGTCGCCGTGGATCGGCAGGGTGACAGCGACTCGGCCCAGCTGGAGATCGTGATCGTCGATGACGTGCCGCTGGCCGGCGATATCGATACCGGCGTACCGTCGGTGCCGGCCAACACCAATCTGCTGCTGATCATCGACAACTCCGAAAGCATGAAATTGCCATCGGGGGTCGATGGCCTGTCCCGCCTGGACCTGGCCAAGCAGGCGCTCAATCGGTTATTGAGCCAGTACGAGGCGATGGGTGACGTACGGGTGCAGATTGTCACGTTCAATGTCCAGGCCGCGATCATGACCCCGGTCTGGGTTGATGTCGCCACCGCCAGAAGCATTATCGATGCCTTGGGTGCAGGCAACGGCACCGATTACGACGCTGCGCTGGCTGCCGCCCGGCAAGCGTTCGAACAGGACGGCCGGCTGACTGACGGGCAGAATCTTGCGTACTTCCTGTCCGACGGTAATCCGACGCTGTCTCCGGAGCATTCCGACCCCAACCCGCAACCTGATCCTGCCCAGGGCGATGGCATCGATCCAGCCGAAGAAGCGGTGTGGAAAGCCTTTCTCGACAGCCACGGCATCAAATCCATCGCGGTCGGGCTGGGCGGCGATGTCGATTCCCTGTACCTGAACCCGATTGCCTATGACGGTGCGCAAGGGCGCGATACCCAGGCGTTGATCGTCACCGACCTGGGCGAGCTGAAAGCCGTGCTCAGCGGCACCGTGCAAGGCGCCATCAGCGGCAGCCTGCTGGCAGGCGGCGCCTTCGGGGCGGATGGCGGCTTCGTCCAGTCCATCAGCGTGGACGGAGTGACTTACCGCTACGATCCCGAAGCCGGTCAGCCCATCAGCGGAGGAAACGGCAGCGAGCGCTACGACAGCGCCAGCCACACACTGACCCTGAGCACCGTCCAGGGCGGCACGCTGGTGGTCAACCTCAGCACAGGCGCGTTCAGCTACACGCCGGGCAGGGTGGATACGGCGCTGACCGAGCGCATCGGTTTCGTGCTCAGCGACAACGACGGCGACCGGGCCGGCGCCACGCTGACGATCGACGTGCCGCCGAACGTCACGGTGCCGGAGCCGACGCCGGAACCCACGCCCGAGCCGTGCGTCAGCGCCGGTGACGATCACATCATCACCAACGTGCTGGCGCCGCTGATCGAGCTGCCGGCTGCCGCATTGCTGGCCAATGATCACACCACCGACAGCACCGCATTGACGGCGACACCCACGCGCTTCGAGACCGGCTGGACGGATGCGGGCCGGGATTTCGTCGCGCCTGCCGTGTGCCCGATAGCGTTCAATGGACACCGCGACACTGCCGCCAATCAGTTCAAGGATCTGCAGCGCGCCGACTTCCACATCAGCGGCGCGGCGACCGCCATGCTGGTGATCAACGGCTACCTGGGCGCCTGGCATGGCGACACCTATAACCATCAGGATCTGTACAGCGTCGAGCTCAAGGCCGGCGAGACCTTGAAGATCGACACCAGCCAGCTGTCGGATCAGGTCGGCTTGGCCTGGCAGATGAACGACGGCGAGTTTCATGCGCTGGGCGCTGATGCCGCCTTCACCGCGACCGAAGACAACGTTTACCGCTTGCTGCTGGTTCACCAGCCGGATCCGGACGTGGTGAACAAAGGTCTGGATTACCGGATCGGTCTGAGCATCGACTACAGCGCGGTCGACAGCACACCGACCGTTGAAGCGTCCTACACGGCGCAGGACGCCCACGGCGTGAGTGACACCGCTCAGGTCACCATTGATTATCGACATGGCCCGACTTTGCTTGGCAGTGAAGGCGATGACGTGCTGCTGGGCGGGAACGGCACCGACTGTCTGTATGGCAATGGCGGCAATGACGTCCTGATCGGCGGTCAGGGCAACGACACACTAACCGGCGGCGAAGGCCATGACCGGTTCATGTGGCTGGCGGGTGACACCGGGCATGACCGGATCACTGATTTTGCAGTGGGCGTCGACACGCTGGACCTTTCACAGTTGCTGCAGGACACCGGCGGCGAGACGCTGGATGATGTGCTGCGCTTCCGGGTCTGCGGCACGGGCGAGGCAGTCGTCTCGACCATTGCCGTCGGCCATGACGCAGGGCAGACCATCGACCTGGCTGGCGTCGACCTCGCCGCCCGGTTTCACGTCACCCCCGGCGCCAACGGCTGGATCGCCGGCGGCACCGACACCGCCACCATCATCAACGGCATGCTCGGGGATCACTCGCTCAAGACGGATGTGGTGTGAGGCCCTGTATGTTTCGCGGATGTAATGCCCTTTTCGCGGGCAAGCGTGCTCCTACCGGCGTCGGTAAGTTTTTTGCCTGAGGATATAAAGCGTCACCAGCACCGCGCAGATCAGCATGAGCGCCCGTGCCCACGCGATCGGCACCAGATAGCAGGACAGGCTGATGCTGGCCCACATCAGGCCGATGGCGTAGACCTTGGCCTTGACCGGCATGCCGTTGCCTTGCAGATAATCGCCGATCCATGGGCCGAGCCGTTTGTTGTTGACCAGCCAGTTGTAGAAGCGCGGAGAGCTGCGGGCAAAGCAGGCGGCGGCCAGCAGCAGGAAAGGCGTGGTGGGCAGGATCGGCAGGAAGATTCCGATCACGCCCAGCGCCACGCTCAACCAGCCGATGCCCAGCAGGATATAGCGCACCGATCGATGACGACTGGTGCGCGGCAAGTCGTGCGCCATAGGCGCCGACTCAGTGGTGGCGGGGCTTGAGGATGGCCGGCTTTTCGTCCGGAGCCTGGCACAGCAGGTACAGCGCGGTCAGCGCTTCGGGGATCTGTACGATCATGTCGTCCATCAGGTTGGCATCCTGGGCGATGTCGGCGAACTCGGGCTGCTCGTCGAACAGACCCGAGCCGACCATGATCGGCAGCAGCATTTCGCTGACTTCTTCCTCGGCGCTCTCGAACCAGGCGTTTTCGCGCAGGAACACCCCTTCCATGAAGCCGATGCACCAGCCGCGCAGGTCCGAATCATCCGGATCGTCGCCCAGGTCCAGGTCGCACGGCAGCTCGAACTCTTCGTCCGAAGCCAGTTGACGGGCGATATGCGCCTGCAACAGCACCAGCGTGGTTTCGATCTCTTCGCGCTGGGCGTCGCTGGCGTAATGCGGCGGCTCGGAGAACAGGGCATCGATCCACTCGCGCTCCGGCACAGGCTCGGAGCAGATCGACAAGGCGGTCAGGTAGCCGTGGGCGGCCACGTAGTCCAGAGCTTCTTCGTGCAGTTCATCTGCATCGAGGAAGACTTGCAGGCGGGTAAGTTGCTCAGCGAAGGACATGGACGGACTACCTTGGACAATAAACGATGCTGAATTCTAGGCGCTGAGCGACCGGGGCGCCAGCGTGGATGCCGATTGCGCTAAATTTCGACCGCTCGTGTCGCCGCTGTCCATCGGCTTTGACGGCTCGGGTATACTGCCGCGCTTTGCAGTGCAGCAGGGCAGTGCAGCAGGACAATCTGGGGTTTCTATGCTCGAACAGGCACAACGCGTACTTAAAGACATCTTCGGCTACGACAGTTTCCGTGGTCGCCAGGGTGCCATTATTGAGCGTGTGGCCAACGGCGGCGATGCACTGGTGCTGATGCCGACCGGCGGCGGCAAATCGCTGTGTTTCCAGGTCCCCGGCCTGTTGCGCGACGGCCTGTGCGTGGTGGTTTCGCCGTTGATCGCCCTGATGGACGATCAGGTCGCGACCCTCGACGAACTGGGCGTCGCAGCGGCAGCGCTGAATTCCACGCTCAGCGCCGAGCAGCAGCGCGATCTGGCCAACCGCATCCGGCAGGGCGAGATCAAGATGCTGTACCTGGCGCCAGAACGCCTGGTGCAGCCGCGCATGCTGGCATTCCTGCAGAATCTCAAGATCGCCCTGTTCGCCATCGATGAAGCCCACTGCGTCTCGCAGTGGGGCCATGACTTCCGTCCCGAGTACCTGCAACTGGGGCAACTGGCGGAGATGTTTCCCGATGTGCCGCGCATTGCCCTGACCGCCACCGCCGACAAGCGGACCAGGGAAGAAATCGTCACGCGCCTGCATCTGCAGAATGCCGAACGCTTTCTGTCCAGTTTCGACCGTCCCAACATCTTCTATCGCATCGTGCCCAAGGAACAGCCGCGCAAACAGCTGCTGGCATTCCTGTCCGAGCGGCGCAGTGACGCCGGCATCGTGTACTGCCTGTCACGCAAGAAAGTCGACGAAGTGGCGGTATTTCTCAGCGAAAACGGCTACCCGGCGCTGCCGTACCACGCCGGGCTGCCCTCCGAAACCCGCGCTGCCAACCAGAAACGCTTTCTCAATGAAGAAGGCCTGATCATGGTGGCCACCATCGCGTTCGGCATGGGTATCGACAAGCCCAACGTGCGTTTCGTCGCCCACATGGACCTGCCCAAATCCCTGGAAGCGTATTACCAGGAAACCGGCCGGGCAGGACGCGACGGCCTGCCCGCCGATGCCTGGATGGCCTACGGTCTGCAGGACGTGCTGATGCTCAAGCAGATGCTGCAGAACTCCGAAGGCGACGAGCGGCACAAGCGCCTGGAACACCACAAACTCGATGCCATGCTGGCGCTGTGCGAAGAGACCCGCTGCCGCCGCCAGACGCTGCTGGCCTATTTCGATGAAGACATGCCCCAACCCTGCGGCCATTGCGACAACTGTGTCGACGGCGTGCAGACCTGGGATGCCACCGAGCCTGCGCGCCAGGCATTGTCGGCCATTTACCGCACCGGCCAGCGCTATGGCGTCGGCCATCTGGTAGACGTGTTGTTGGGCAAATCCAACGACAAGGTGGAAAGCTTCGGTCACCAGCACCTGTCGGTGTTCGGTGTCGGCAAGGGGCGCTCGGAAGGTGAGTGGCGCTCGCTGTTTCGCCAACTGGTGGCGCGCGGTCTGGCCGATATCGACCTGGAGGGCTACGGCGGCCTGCGCCTGAGCGACACTTGCCGGCCATTGCTGCGCGGCGAAGTCACGCTGGAACTGCGCCGCGACCTCAAACCCCAGACCACGGCGAAAAGCAGTTCCGGCAGCCCGGCCAGCCAGCTGGTGCGTGGCGAAGAACGCGAACAGTGGGAAGCCCTGCGCGCCCTGCGGCGCAAGCTGGCCGAAGAGCATGCCGTTCCGCCTTATGTCATCTTCCCGGACTCCACGCTGCTGGAAATGCTGCGCAGCAAGCCCGGTTCCATGGCCGAAATGGGCCGGGTCAGTGGCGTCGGCGCGCGCAAGCTGGAGCGTTACGGCGAGGCGTTCCTCGAAGTGCTCAGCGGCAAGGCCGAAGCGCCGCGGGTGGTCGCCGATGTGCGCCATGAATTGATCAGTCTGGCGCGGGCGGGCATGACGCCTGCGCAGATCGCCGGCCAGTTACAGTGCTCCGAGAAGAACGTCTACACCCTGCTGGCCGAAGCCATCGGCAAGCAGCAGCTGTCGGTGGAGCAGGCGCTGGATCTGCCCGAAGACCTGTTGGGTGAAATCCAGGACGCGTTCCTCGACGGCGAAGGCGAGCTGCCGTCGGTGGCCGCAATTGCCGAGCAGTTCACCGGCCGCGTTCCCGAAGGCGTGCTGTATTGCGTGCGCGCCGCGTTGCAGTCCGAGTTCGAAGTCTAGTGGCGACACGTGACGAATCGTCACGTTGTCGACCTTGCCTGAAAGCAGGGAGCATGCTTAGCTCGCTAACTATCAGATTCAACTCATGAGTTTCCTATGCCATTGACCGATGAACATCGTTTCGGTATGCAGCTTGCGCATATCTCCCGAGGCTGGAGAGCCGAACTGGATCGGCGCCTGGCTGACCTTGGCCTGTCCCAGGCGCGCTGGCTGGTGTTGCTGCATCTGGCACGTTTCGAAGAGGCGCCCACCCAGCGCGAGCTGGCACAGAGCGTCGGCGTGGAAGGCCCGACGCTGGCTCGCCTGCTCGACAGCCTGGAAAGCCAGGGGCTGGTCCAGCGTCAGGCTGTGCTGGAAGATCGCCGGGCCAAGAAAATCCTGCTTGGCGATACCGCGCTGCCTTTGATCGAAAAGATCGAGACCATCGCCAATGCGCTGCGCACCGAGTTGTTCGAAGGGGTGGATGAAGCTGAGTTGAAGGTCTGCATGCGGGTCCATGCCCGGATCCTGGCCAATCTGGAAAGATCCTGAGACGGCCCGACGCGTTCTCGCCCATACTCCTGAAACCGACTTCAACTTGATTACGTGAGAAGCCTGCTGTGGTTTCCATAAGGGTTCGCATGCTGAACAGTTCCCAGGCCGCTTTCCAGCGCAGCGCTCTCCGGGCGCGCAGTGCCAGTCACCGTTTTTGCACACGCCTGTTTGCGGCCTCGCTGGCCGTATCCGCCCTGGCCTGGTCAAGCTGGGCGTCGGCCCTGGGACTGGGCGAGATCACCCTGCATTCAGCCCTGAACCAGCCGCTGAATGCCGAGATCCAGCTGGTGGAAACCGCAGGCCTTGATGCCGACGACATCGTCGTGCGGCTGGCGTCTGCCGAGGCTTTCACCAAGGCCGGTATCGAACGCGGATTTTTCCTCAATGACCTGCGCTTCACCGCCGAGGTGCGTGGCAACCGGGGCCTGGTGCGCGTGGTGTCGAGCAAGGCCGTCACCGAACCCTATCTGAATTTTCTCGTGCAGCTGACGCAACCCAACGGCGACCAGTTTCACGAATACACCCTGTTGCTTGACCCGCCGACCTCGCCCGAAGGCCTGGCCGCGACCCGCAGCAGGCAGCAGCCAAGCGCGTCCGACGCCCAGTCGCGCATGCCGGTCGCACCGCCGCCTGCCGTGCAGGGCAAGCGTTATACCGTCGCCGGCGGCGACACGCTCAATGGCATTGCCCGGCGGGTACTGGGTCGCGGCAGCGATCAGTCGACCAGCCAGATGGCGGACGCTATCCGCGCGCTCAACCCGCAGGCGTTTCCCGGTGGTGCGGCGGTCGGGTTGAAGGCCGGTCAGGGTCTGTTGCTCCCTGACACGGCGGTGGTCCCGACTCAGGCGGCACCTGCCGCGGCAGCGGCGGCGACCGGCGAAGCGGATGAAATGCGCAAAGCTTCGGAACAACTGGCGGCCTCGACTCTGGAGAGCCAGCAGCTGGCCAGGGCGGTCGAAGAACTGACGGCCCGTGCCCAGGCCCTTCAGGAGGAGATGGCAAGCAAGGACAAGGAAATCACCAGCCTGCGCGCCGACCTTGCGCAGGCGCAGGCGCCCGCACCTGCGCCGGTTCCGGCAGCGCCGCCGGCAGCGGCTCCCGTCGCCGCAGCGCCTGCGGTCCAGAGCCAGCCGGACTCGTTCCTGAGTCTGCCATTGCTGTTGGGTATCCTGGCGCTGCTCCTGCTGCTGGTGGCTTACGCGCTCAGCAAACGCCGTCAACAGCGCCAGGCCGGTACGGCGCCGGTCGTGTCCCAGGACGATCTGCTGATCAAGCCTGCGCAGACGTCGGTGATGCCTGTCCATGAAGTGCCGGCGGTGGCCCCGCAGCCTCTGGCGACCGCAGCCCCCGCGCAGGCCCCGGTCAAGCCTGCCGCCACGCCACGCCACGCCGGTGGCGCGCCGGACGCGCTGGATGGCGTGAGCATCTATATCGCTTACGGGCGTTTCAGCGAAGCCATGGGTATTCTGCGCAATGCGCTGGAGACTCAGCCGGAGCGCGAGGACATCCGCATCCGCATTCTTGAACTGCTGGCCGAGCAGGGGGATGTGACCGGGTTCCTTCGCGAGGAGCAGAGCGCGCTGGAGCAAGGTGTCGAGCAACACAAGATCGACGAGATCCGCGCACGTTACCCGCAACTCAAAGCCAGCCAGCCGCCAGCGCCTGCGGTCGCGCCAATGCCGCTGCCGGTGCCGGTGCCTGTCGCGCCTACGCCGGTCGTGCCGGAGATGGATCTGCAGCTGGACGAAACCACCGCCGCCGCGCTCAACCCTGAACCGATCGATGAATTCCAGCTGAACCTGGATGATCTGTCGATGGATGCCGACTGGGACCTGGTCGACCCATTCGACGCACCGCCGGTTCGCCCTCGACCGCCCGCCGCGCAACCCAGTCCGGAAGTGGATCCGGGTTTCTCGTCGAATCTGACCGAATTGCCGGAAGTGTTCGAGCTGTCCGACGAGCAGTTTCTGAGCGACTTCGAAGAGCCTGAACCGATCCTGGTCGAGGATGACAACCTGGACGCTTCGGTGCCCGCCGGTGGCGACGCGCTGAGCGATGAGTTCCTCGACAGTTTCATGGGCGATGATTCGGAATTCGACCTGCTGGACCTCGATGAAGCACCGCTGACCCAGATCAATCAGGCGCAGATGCTGATCGACGATGGCGACTTCGACGCAGCGCGGGACATCCTGCATCGGGTGATCGAGGAGTCCGACGAGCAGCATCGGCAGATGGCGCGGGAAATGTTGGCGGGGATCAGTTAAGAATCAACTCCTGGGCACGGACGGCCTTTGTGGGGAGGAGGCTTGCCCGTGACCTGGCTGGTCCAGACGCGACATTTGTGACATCTGTAAAGATGTCGTCGCGAGCAAGCTCTCTCCCACAGGTCCGGCGCCGATCCGGTGGGCGCGAAGCAGGTATCAGTGCTTGCTACCCTGTGCCGCCATCGCCAACAGCTGCTTTTCCTGGTGCCAGTCGAACGGTTCGTCGTTCTGTTCGGCCTCGTAGCGACGTTCTTCCAGCGCCTGGTACAGCTCGATTTCATCATCGGGCATGAAGTGCAGGCAATCGCCGGCGAAGAACCACAGCAGGTCGCGCGGCACCAGATGGGCGATCTGCGGGTAGCGCTGGATGATCTGGCAAATGATGTCCTGGCCCAGGTACTGGCTTTCAATCGGGTCCTGCGGCAATTGCTCCATCAGCTCGTCGAACCGCTCCATGAACAGGGCATGGCTTTGCTCGGGAACCTGGTCGGCCTCGCCCAGCGCGACCAGAATGCTGCGCAGGTGCGCCAGCAGGCTGAGATGGTGGTCGAGAGTGGCGTCGGCCATGGTGTGATCCTCAAATACGAAAACAGGCGCGAGAGTATAAAGCTCTGCGCGCCTGCTGTGGGGACGAGCTGACGGTTATCGGATCTTGCCGGGCACTGCGATCAGCTCCTGCGGATCGAAGTCATCCACGTCGATGACCTTGCGTCGCGCCCCTTCAGCGGCCTCCAGCGCCTGTGCCTCGCCCGGCTGCAATATACCCTCGCGCAACGCGGCCTCGATCGCCGGCTCAGCGGCAGACGGTTTCAACTGGCCGCTCTTGAGCGCTGCGGACAGCTTCTTGCGGATCGGCAGCGACGCAGTCAGCAGGTCGCTGGCATGTTGCAGCGCGCCCACGGCATCGTCTGGCGACTGCGGGCGGTAGCAACCGCTCAACAACTCTTCCAGCGCCGGATCGCCCTTGGCGCGCCCCAGTACTTGCGCCACTTGCGCGTCAAGCTTGTCCGACGGCCCTTTGTGGCGTCGGCCGAGGGGAAACACGATGACCCGCAGCAGTGCGCCCAGCACCCGATTGGGGAAGTTGGTCAGCAACTCGTCCAGTGCCCGTTCGGATTCGCCAAGACTTTCTTCCATTGCCCACTGGAACAGCGGGCGCACGTGCTCCGGCTGGTCCAGGTCGTGATAGCGCTTGAGCGCCGCCGACGCCAGGTACAAATGACTGAGCACATCGCCCAGGCGTGCCGACAATCGCTCGCGCCGCTTCAGTTCGCCGCCCAGCAACATCATGCTCAGGTCAGCCAGCATGGCGAACGCCGCCGCCTGACGGTCCAGCGCCCGGAAGTAACCCTGGCTCAGGGCATCGCCCGGTGCGCGTTCGAAGTGACCCAGGCCCAGGTTGAGAACTAGCGTACTCGCCGCATTGCTGACCGCAAAACCAATGTGCTTGAGCAGCAAGGTGTCGAATTCGGCCAGGGCGTTGTCCTGATCCTCACGCCCGGCCAAGGCCATTTCCCGCAAGACGAACGGATGGCAGCGAATCGCGCCCTGGCCGAAGATCATCAGGTTGCGCGACAGGATGTTCGCGCCTTCCACCGTGATGAAGATCGGCGCGCCCTGCCAGTTGCGGGCCAGGTAGTTATTCGGCCCCATGATGATGCCCTTGCCGCCATGCACGTCCATGGCGTGGCCGATACATTCGCGGCCACGCTCGGTGAGGTGGTACTTGAGGATTGCCGACAGCACCGAGGGCTTCTCGCCCAGGTCCACGGCGTTGGCGGTCAGCATGCGCGCGCTGTCCATCAGCCAGGCATTGCCGCCGATCCGCGCCAGGGCTTCCTGAATGCCTTCGAAGGCCGACAGCGGCACGTTGAACTGCTCACGAACCTGCGCGTACTGGCCGGTCACCAGGCTGGTGTACTTCGCAGCGCCGGTGCCCACCGCCGGCAGGGAAATCGAACGGCCCACCGACAGGCAATTCATCAGCATCATCCAGCCTTTGCCGAGCATGTCCTGGCCGCCGATCAGGTAGCTCAGGGGAATGAACACATCCTTGCCGGAGTTGGGACCATTCATGAACGCTGCACCCAGCGGCAAGTGGCGGCGACCGATGTTCACGCCCGGCGTGTCGGTCGGGATCAACGCCAGGCTGATGCCCAGGTCTTGTTCGTCACCCAGCAGATGCTCAGGGTCATAGGCCTTGAACGCCAGCCCCAGCAAGGTCGCCACCGGGCCTAAGGTGATGTAGCGTTTTTCCCAGTTCAGGCGCAGGCCGATGACTTCCTCGCCTTGCCACTGGCCTTTGCAGATGATGCCGGTGTCGGGCATCGCACCGGCGTCCGACCCGGCCAGCGGACCGGTCAGGGCAAAACAGGGAATGTCTTCGCCGCGGGCCAGCCGCGGCAGATAGTGGTGGCGTTGCTCTTCGGTGCCGTAGTGCAGCAACAGTTCGGCCGGCCCGAGGGAGTTGGGAACCATCACGGTGGACGCCAGGTCGCCGCTGCGGGTCGCCAGCTTCATGGCCACCTGTGAGTGAGCGAAGGCAGAGAAACCTTTACCGCCAAATTCCTTGGGGATGATGAGGGCGAAAAAGCCATGCGTTTTCATGTGCGCCCAGGCTTGCGGTGGCAGGTCCATGGCCTGGCCGATCTCCCAGTCGCTGACCATGGCGCAGAGTTCTTCGGTCGGCCCGTCGATGAAAGCCTGTTCCTCGGCCGTCAGCTGAACCTTCGGATAGGCCAGCAGCTTGTCCCAGTCCGGACGCCCGCTGAACAGTTCGCCGTCCCACCAGACCGTGCCCGCATCGATGGCATCGCGCTCGGTCTCGGACATCGGCGGCAGGACTTTCTTGAACCAGGTGAACATCGGTGCGGTGAAATGCTTGCGGCGCAGGTCCGGCAGTGCCAGCGGCAGCAGCACGGCCAGCCACAGCACCCAGAAAATCGTCAGCAGCCAGCCCGGCGCATGGCTGAACACGCCCATCGCCAGCAGATAGACCGCGACGATTCCCAGTGCGGGCAACGGGTCGGTGCGCCGATGAGCCAGCCAGGCAATGCCGATGACCAGCACCACAATCCACAACAACAGCATAAGCAATCCTCCGTGATGAACGCGGGACGGGCCGCGCTGAAACCCCATGGAGGGTGACTGGACGCAGCGACTTGATAGTGACCCTGCGTGACCGAGGAAGTTGCGAACGTATCGGAGTAGACTGTGCAGCGAATAATCTTCACGACCACTGCGAGGGGAACGCAATGCTCAGAATCTGGGGCCGCAAGAATTCCAGCAACGTGCGCAAGGCGCTATGGATAGCCGAGGAAGTCGGAGTGCCTTATGAAACGCGGGACGCCGGCGGCGCGTTCGGGCTGATCGACGAACCGGAGTACCGGGCGAAAAATCCCAATGGCCGGATTCCGATGATTGAAGACGGCGACCTGGTGCTGTGGGAATCCAACGCCATCGTCCGTTACCTGGCTGCGCAGTATGCCGCCGGTACCGAGCTGTATCCGGCGGATGCCAGGGTTCGGGCCCAGGCCGACAAGTGGATGGACTGGACCACCTCGACCATCGCCGCGCCGTTCATCCCGGTTTTCTGGGGCGTGCTGCGCACTCCGGCCGCCGAGCAGGACTGGACCGCGATCAACGAAGGCGTAGTGAAACTGCACGGGCTGCTGGCGGTGGCCGATGAGGCACTGTCGCGTCAGCCGTGGCTGTCCGGCGAGGCATTCGGCATGGGCGATATCCCGTTGGGGTGTTTTGCCTACGCCTGGTTCGAAATGCCGATTGAACGTCCGCCGCTGCCTCACCTCCAAGCCTGGTACGAACGTCTCAAGGCGCGCCCGGCTTATCGCAAGGTGGTCATGACGACCCTGAGCTGAGCCGGTCGCCGGTCACGTGTCGACCTTTCGTCCCGACGCTTGATAATTACTATTAATAGATGTGTCTGTACTTGGGCGGGCAGGGCTTGCACCATTGTGGTCCTGACCGTTCATGCAAGTCGCCGCGGGCGGCTCGATCGATCTTCCTTTCTCCTGATGGGTACTTTTTCCGATATGTCTTCTGCTCTGTCCATCCGGCAGCTCACCAAAACCTACGGCAACGGTTTCCAGGCCCTCAACGGCATTGATCTGGACGTCGCCGAAGGTGACTTCTTCGCCTTGCTCGGGCCTAACGGCGCCGGTAAATCCACCACCATCGGCATCATCTCGACCCTGGTCAACAAGACCAGCGGCACGGTGAACATCTTTGGCCACGACCTGGACCGCGAGCCGGCGGCGCTCAAGCGCTGCATCGGTGTCGTGCCCCAGGAATTCAACTTCAACCAGTTCGAGAAAACCTTCGATATCGTCGTGACTCAGGCCGGCTATTACGGCATTCCGATGAAGGTCGCCAAGGAACGCGCCGAAAAATACCTGACCCAGCTGGGCTTGTGGGACAAGCGCGATGTGCCTTCCCGTTCGCTGTCGGGCGGCATGAAGCGTCGCCTGATGATTGCCCGAGCGTTGATTCACGAGCCGCGTCTGTTGATCCTCGACGAGCCGACTGCGGGCGTGGATATCGAACTGCGTCGCTCGATGTGGACCTTTCTCACCGAGCTGAACCAGAAAGGCATCACCATCATTCTGACCACTCACTATCTGGAAGAGGCCGAACAGCTGTGCCGTAACATCGGCATCATCGACCACGGCCAGATCGTGCAAAACATGGGCATGAAGCAGCTGCTCAACACGCTGACGGTCGAGACCTTCGTGCTGGACCTGAAAAATTCCCATCAGACGGCGCCGAACCTGATCGGCTACCCGTGCAAACTGCTGGACGGTCATACCCTGGAAGTCCAGGTCGACAAGAGTGTCGGCATCACCGCGCTGTTTACCCAGCTGGCACTGCAGAACATCGAAGTGCTGAGCCTGCGCAATAAATCCAATCGCCTCGAGGAGTTGTTCGTGTCCCTGGTGGAAAAAAACCTGGCAAAGGTGGCGCTATGAATGCCCATGACGGCGAGCTGCGCCCCAACCTGATTGCCCTGAACACTATCGTTTACCGT
Organism: Pseudomonas sp. v388; assembly: GCF_003935425.1. Lineage (GTDB taxonomy): Bacteria > Pseudomonadota > Gammaproteobacteria > Pseudomonadales > Pseudomonadaceae > Aquipseudomonas. The sequence goes on along the minus strand of NZ_RHQN01000003.1, from coordinate 41,119 downwards.
GAAGTACGCCGTTTCATGCGCATCTGGCCGCAGACGCTGCTGCCGCCGGCCATCACCATGGTTCTGTACTTCGTGATCTTCGGCAACCTGATCGGCCGGCAGATCGGCGACATGGGCGGCTTCACCTACATGCAGTACATCGTGCCGGGACTGATCATGATGTCGGTGATCACCAACTCCTACGGCAACGTGGTGTCGAGCTTTTTCGGCGCCAAGTTCCAGCATTCCATCGAAGAGCTGATGGTCTCGCCGGTCTCGCCGCACACCATTCTGGTCGGCTACACCCTGGGCGGCGTCTTGCGCGGGCTGATGGTGGGTTTCATCGTGACCCTGCTGTCGATGTTCTTCACCGACCTGCAAGTGCATCACCTGGGCGTGACCATCGTGGTCGTGGTGCTGACCGCCACCATCTTTTCGTTGCTGGGCTTCATCAATGCGGTGTTCGCTCGTAACTTCGATGACATCTCGATCATCCCGACCTTCGTGCTGACGCCGTTGACCTACCTGGGCGGGGTGTTCTACTCGATCAACCTGCTGCCGCCGTTCTGGCAGACCGTCTCGCTGGCCAACCCGGTCCTGCACATGGTCAATGCCTTCCGCTTCGGCATCCTGGGTGTGTCCGACATCCGCATCAGCATCGCCATGGGCTTCATGGTCATTGCGACCATCGCGCTGTACATCGGCTGCGCCAGGCTGTTGGTGAGCGGGCGGGGGATGCGGCAGTAATCAGCGCCACCTGATCCCGAATCGGAGTCAGGCCGTTGCGGGCTCCAGTGCAATCCGTACCGGCCTGTACACTCCCTGAAACACACCATCCCGCGCCATTTCATCCCTTGCGCTAATTCTTAAAGCTTTGCGCTTCAAAGGATTGATCATGCGCACAGGGATGATTGCGCTTGCCTTGGGTTTGCTGACGCTGCGTCTGTTGCCTGCGCTGCCGCCTGGCTGGCTGTTGCTGGTTTTGCCGGTTCTGGCCTTGATGCTGCTGCCGTTTCGCACCTATCCGCTGGCGCTTTTTCTGCTGGGTTTCACCTGGGCCTGTTTCTCGGCACAGCGAGCGCTGGATGACCGGCTGCCGCCGCGCCTGGATGGTGAAACGCTGTGGGTCACCGGGCTTGTCGTCGGCTTGCCCAGCCAACTTGACGGCGCAGTACGATTCGAACTGGCCAAGGCCACTTCCCGGCGGGCGAAGCTGCCTTCGCTGATACGAGTGTCCTGGTACGACGGCCCGCAGGTGCGCAGCGGCGAACGCTGGCGCCTGGCGATCAAGTTGAAACGGCCTGCCGGATTGCTCAACCCGGATGCGTTTGACTATCAGGCGTGGCTGCTGGGCCAGCGCATCGGCGCCAGCGGCAGCGTGGCGGATGGCCAGCGACTGGCAACGGCTTCCATGGCCTGGCGCGACAGCATTCGCCAGCGGCTATTGGCGGTGGACGCGCAAGGGCGCCAAGGCGCTCTGGCAGCGCTGGTACTGGGCGATGGCTCCGGCCTTGCGCGTGCCGACTGGCAGGTCCTGCAGGACACGGGCACCGTGCACCTGCTGGTGATTTCCGGCCAGCACATCGGCTTGCTGGCGGGGGTGGTCTATGGATTGATTGCCGGGCTTGCGCGTCGGGGCTGGTGGCCGCGTGCCCTGCCGTGGCTGCCGTGGGCCTGTGGTCTGGCCCTGGCGGCGGCGTTGGGCTACGGGCTGCTGGCCGGGTTCGACGTGCCGGTGCGGCGCGCTTGCGTGATGGTCGCCGTGGTGCTGTTGTGGCGGCTGCGCTTTCGGCATTCGGGTGTGCTGTGGCCGTTTCTGTTGTCACTCGATGCGGTGCTGATCTTCGAACCACTGGTCAGCTTGCAGCCTGGCTTCTGGCTGTCGTTCACGGCGGTGGCGATCCTCATGCTGATCTTCGGCGCTCGCCTGGGAGCATGGCGCTGGTGGCAGAGCTGGAACCGAGCCCAGTGGCTGATTGCAGTCGGCTTGCTGCCGGTATTGCTGGCCCTGAACCTGCCGGTCAGCATCAGCGGCCCGATCGCCAACCTGCTGGCGGTGCCTTGGGTCAGTCTGGTTGTCTTGCCGCTGGCGCTGTCGGGCACTTTGCTGCTGCCGGTTCCGCTGCTGGGGCCGGGTTTGCTGTGGCTGGCCGGCGGGGCGCTGCAGGGTCTGTTCGTGTTTCTGGGGTGGGTGGCCGCAGGGGCGCCTGCCTGGCTGTCGAGCGCTGTGCCCGGCTGGGCCTGGGTGCTCAGTCTGCTGGGCGCCCTGGTACTGTTGTTGCCGACCGGCTTGCCGATCCGCCCGTTGGGCTGGCCGCTGTTGCTGCTGTGCGTGTTTCCGCCTCTCAAGCCGGTTCCAGCCGGGCAGGTCGAGGTGATGCAACTGGATGTCGGCCAGGGCCTGGCGATCCTGTTGCGTACCCGGCATCACACGCTTTTATATGACGCCGGTCCGCGCTTCGGCGAATTCGACATCGGCGAGCGAGTCGTGGTGCCGGCCCTGCGCAAGGCCGCTGTACGCCGCCTGGACCTGATGCTGCTCAGTCACGCCGACGCCGATCACGCGGGCGGGGCGGCGGCGGTGCATCGGGCATTCCCGGTCGGCCGGGTGCTCAGCGGTGAACCGCATGAGCTGCCTGTGCAACTCGATGCCCGCGCCTGCAACAATCATGAGTCCTGGCAGTGGGATGGCGTGCGGTTCACTACATGGCGCTGGGAACAGGCGCCTGCGGGCAATCCATCGTCCTGCCTGTTGAGCGTCGAAGCCAACGGCGAGCGCTTGCTGCTGACCGGCGATATAGACGCGAACGTCGAGCGCGCGGCCATGGCCAGCGGCTTCGACCTGCGCGCCGATTGGTTGCAGGCGCCGCACCATGGCAGCCGCTCTTCCTCGTCACAGATGTTTCTGCGCGCCGTGGCGCCGAGGGGCGTTTTGATCTCCCGCGGGCGCAACAATTCGTTCGGCCATCCGCACCCGCTGGTCATGTCCCGTTATCGCTGGTTGAAAATCGCCAGCTATGACAGCGCGGAACTGGGGGCCATTCACCTGAGCCTGGGAACCTTCAGCCGGCCGCGTGCGCAGCAGGCCGAACGACGCTTCTGGCGAGACTGAAGGAGGCGGCAGCGGACAATACTGGCGACTGGCCCAGGAAAAGCACTTTTCTCGCCTTCAGGCATGGATGTTGATCTCGGGCTTCGGACAGTCGCCGACCCTATGCTAGAGTGGCGCCAATTTTTTGCGGGAGGCGTCACTGTGTGGGAGCTGGTCAAATCGGGCGGCTGGATGATGCTGCCGATCATTTTGAGTTCCATCGCCGCTGCCGGCATCATCATCGAACGGCTCTGGACGCTACGCGCCAGCCGCATCACGCCGCCGCACTTGCTGGGGCAGGTCTGGCAGTGGATTCAGGACAACAAGCTGGACAGCGAAAAGCTCAAGGAGCTGCGCGCCGACTCGCCGCTGGGTGAAATCCTGGCAGCCGGGCTGGCGAACTCCAAGCATGGTCGCGAGATCATGAAAGAGTGCATCGAAGAAGCCGCTGCCCGGGTCATCCACGAGCTGGAGCGTTACCTGAGCGCGCTGGGCTCCATCGCCGCCATGGCACCGCTGCTCGGTTTGCTGGGTACGGTACTGGGCATGATCGACATCTTCGGCTCGTTCAACAGCACCGGCGCGACTGCCAATGCGGGCGCGCTGGCCAGCGGCATTTCCAAGGCGCTGATCTGCACGGCTTCGGGGCTGATCGTGGCGATTCCGGCGATCTTCTTCCACCGGTTCCTGCAGGGCCGGGTCGACGAACTGGTGGTCGGCATGGAGCAACAGGCCATTCGTCTGGTCGAGGTGGTGCAGGGCGACCGTGAAGTCGACCTGCTCAATCCCAAGGTCGATCTCAAGGCTCTGGCCCGCAGCGGGGGCAAGAAGAAGTGAAGTTTCGTCGTCGCAGACCGCGGGAGATCATCGACGTCAACCTCGTGTCGTTGATCGACGTGGTGTTCATCCTGCTGCTGTTCTTCATCGTCACCACCACCTTCACCCGCGAGACTCAGCTGCGGGTGGACCTGCCCCAGGCGGTGACCGGAGCGTCGGCCGACGACGCGAACGCCAAGCACCTGGACATCGCGATCAACGCCGATGGCGTGTTTTCGTTGAATAACCAGCTGCTGCCGAAAAACGACCTGGACACCCTGATCGAAGCCCTGCAGCGTGAGTCGGCGGGCGACACCAGCCTGCCACTGTCCATCAGCGCCGACGGCAAGACCCCGCACCAGTCGGTCATCACGGCCATGGACGCCGCCGGCAAGCTGGGCTTCAGCCACCTGCGCATGACCACAGTCGAGGCCTCACAGGCTAATTGATGGCACTGACCGACCGTTTACTCGACGCCTGGTACGCCGGCCACCCGGCGCTCGGGCTGCTGCGTCCCCTTGAATCCCTTTACCGACGTGTGGTCAACGGCAAGCGTCAACGCTTTCTGGCGGGCGAGGGCGATATCTATCGTGCGCCGGTGCCGGTCGTGGTGGTGGGCAACATTACCGTGGGCGGCACCGGCAAGACGCCGTTGATCCTGTGGATGATCGAACACTGCCGCCGCAAGGGCTTGCGGGTCGGTGTGGTCAGCCGCGGCTATGGCGCCAGGCCGCCGAGCCTGCCGTGGCGGGTTCAGCCGGATCAGGACGCCGCGCACGCCGGCGATGAGCCGCTGTTGATCGTGCAACGCAGCGGTGTGCCGCTGATGATCGACCCTGACCGCAGTCGCGCCGTGCAGGCGTTGCTCGCTGCCGAAGCGCTGGACCTTATCCTGTCCGATGACGGCCTGCAGCATTACCGGCTGGCGCGGGACCTGGAACTGGTGCTGATCGACGCCGCCCGCGGGCTGGGCAATCGCCGCTGTCTGCCGGCCGGTCCTTTGCGCGAGCCGGTCGAGCGCCTGGACAGTGTCGACGCCTTGCTCTACAACGGCGCCACCGCTGACCGCGATGACGGCTATGCCTTTACCCTCAAGCCTTCGGCGCTGGTCCATCTGCGCAGCGGCGAGCGCCGCCCGGTGGATCACTTCCCGGCCGGCCAGGCGCTGCACGCGGTGGCGGGCATCGGCAATCCTCAGCGTTTCTTCAAGACCCTCGAAGGATTACACTGGCAACCCATTGCCCATGCTTTCGCCGACCATGCGTCTTTCAGTGCCCAAGCCCTGGCGTTCACGCCTGCATTACCGCTGGTCATGACCGAGAAGGACGCGGTGAAATGCCGGGCCTTCGCGGCAGATGACTGGTGGTATCTGGCAGTGGATGCGGTTCCTTCCGACGCTTTCATCCGCTGGTTCGATGAACAGCTGCTCCGTTTCTCTCCTTGATTGCTTCAGGATCTCCTATGGACACCAAATTACTCGACATCCTCGCCTGTCCGATCAGCAAAGGGCCGTTGAAGCTCAGTGCCGACAAGACTGAACTGATCAGCAAGGGCGCAGGCCTGGCCTACCCGATCCGCGACGGCATCCCGGTGATGCTGGAAAGCGAGGCGCGCACCCTGTCCGCCGAGGAGCGTCTGGAAAAATGACTGCTGCCTTCGTCGTTGTCATTCCGGCGCGCTACGGCTCCAGCCGCTTTCCGGGCAAACCCTTGGCGCAGATCGCCGGCAAGCCGATGATTCAGCATGTCTGGGAACAGGCGCGTAAAAGCAGCGCCCAGCGTGTGGTGGTGGCGACCGATGATGCGCGCATCGTCCAGGCCTGCGAAGCGTTCGGCGCCGACGTGGTGCTGACCCGCGAGGATCACAATTCCGGCACCGATCGCCTGGCCGAAGTGGCCGAGCAACTGGGCCTGGCGGCGGACGCCATCGTGGTCAACGTCCAGGGCGATGAGCCGATGATTCCACCGGCGGTGATCGATCAGGTCGCGGCCAACCTTGCGGCGCACCCGCAAGCGAGTATTTCGACCCTGGCAGAGCCCATCGAGGATGTAGCAGCGCTGTTCAATCCCAACGTGGTCAAGGTCAGCAGCGACGTCAACGGCCTGGCCCTGACGTTCAGCCGCGCACCATTGCCCTGGGCCCGGGACGCGCTGGCCAAGACCCGTGATGAACTGCCGGCAGGCGTTCCTTACCGTCGGCATATCGGCATATATGCCTATCGGGTCGGGTTTCTGCATGACTTCGTCAGCTGGGGACCGTGCTGGCTGGAAAACACCGAAAACCTCGAGCAGCTGCGTGCCTTGTGGAACGGCGTTCGCATTCATGTGGCCGACGCCCTCCAGGCACCTCCCGCTGGCGTCGATACGCCCGAAGACCTGGAGCGCGTCAAGCGCTTGCTGGAGATCTGACGTGGCGACATGCCCATGAGCCTGACCATCCAGTCGGCAGTTTCCCTCAAGCCTTTCAACACCTTCGGCGTGGACGTCGTGGCGTCGCAGTTCGCCGAGGCGCACAGCGATCAGGACGTGCTCGATGCGCTGGTCTACAGCCGGGAGCACGACCTGCCCTTGCTGGTGATCGGCGGCGGCAGCAACCTGCTGCTGACCCAGGACATCCAGGCGCTGGTGCTGCGCATGGCCAGCCGGGGTATACGCATCTTGCGTGAGGATTGCTCCGACGCCATCGTCGAAGCGGAGGCGGGTGAGCCTTGGCATCCGTTCGTGCAATCGTGCCTGGAACTGGGTTTGGCAGGGTTGGAAAACCTCAGTCTGATCCCCGGCACCGTCGGCGCCGCACCCATGCAAAACATCGGTGCCTACGGGGTCGAGATCAAGGATGTGTTCCACAGTCTCGTCGCACTGGATCGACAGAGCGGCGAAGTGCGGGAATTCGGTCTTGAAGACTGTGCATTCGGCTACCGCGACAGTGTCTTCAAGCAGCAGGTTGGGCGCTGGTTGATCCTGCGGGTGCGCTTCTCGCTCAGCCGCGTGGCCCGCTTGCACCTGGAGTACGGGCCGGTTCGCCAGCGCCTCGACGAGATGGGCATCAAGGAGCCGTCCCCGCTGCACGTCAGTCGGGCAATCAGCGCGATCCGCAGCGAAAAGCTGCCGGACCCTGCAGTGCTGGGTAACGCCGGCAGCTTCTTCAAGAACCCTGTCGTCAGCGGCGAGCGCTTCGCCGTGATCAAGGGCGCTCATCCTGGTGTGGTGGGCTATCCCCAGGCTGACGGCGGTGTAAAGCTGGCGGCAGGCTGGTTGATCGAGACGGCGGGCTGGAAAGGCTTACGCGAGGGTGATGCCGGCGTACATGCGCTGCAATCGCTGGTGCTGGTCAATTACGGTCAGGCCAGCGGCACTCAGCTGCTGAATCTGGCACGGCGCATCCAGCAAGACATTGGCGAACGTTTCGGCGTGGAGCTGGAGATGGAGCCGAACCTTTACTAGCAGCAGGCCAATCTGCCTGTATCTCTGTGACTGACCCATCGCTGCCGCAGCAAGCCGCCCGTAGGAGCGGACTTGTCCGCGAAGAGGTCGATACAGCCAACACATCCGCGTCGTCTGGAAGTCAGTCTTCGCGGACAAGCGGAGCGCCGCCCGGTCCGCTCCCACTGCGCGCCTGATCCAGAGCATAAAAAAAGCCCTACCTGCTTACACAGGTAGGGCTTTTTCATGGGCGGGGATCAGACGAGAGGTTTGGTCTCGGTCTCTTCCTCGGCCTTGGGCTCGACAGCTGCCCCTTGTTGCGCTTCCGCCAGGCGGCGAGCTTCTTCTTCACGCTTGCGACGGCGCACTTCACGAGGATCGTTCGGTGCGCGGCCGGTGCTGCTGACTGGCAACGCAGGCGCTTCAGTCGGGACAGGCGCGGCTTCGACCTTAGGCGCTTCCTCTGGGGCTGCTTCTGCAACCGCCTGAGGGGCAGCGTAAGGCGCAGGTGCTTCCTGCACGACGACCGGCTCGGAAACCGGCAATTCAGCGGACTCGGAAGCCGGAGCTTCTTCAGCCTTGGCCGGCTCGACTTCAACCTCGACCGGCGCTTGCGGCGCAGGGGTTGGAGTGAAAGGCACCACGCGCTCGGCGTGAGGCGCGTCGGCCTGCTCGGTCGCGGCCGCCAGAACCGGCGCTTCCACCTGTGTCGGCTCGACTTCGACTTCCGGAGCGGCGTCGGCTTTCGGCGCTGCATCGGCAATCGGTGCTTCGACGGCCGGAGCTTCCACCACGGCTGGCGTTTCTACCGAAGAGGCCTCGACGTGCGGAGCCTCGAAGGCTGGTGCTTCAACAGCCGAAGTGTCCGCTACCGCAGCTTCGACGATTTCAACGGCCTTCACTTCCCCGGCCTTGGCCGGTTCTTCGGCGGCAACCGGTGGTTCGACAGCCTGGTTGGCACGTTCTGCCTGCTGGTGCGCATCGGCCTCGGCTTCTGCGCTGATCACGCCGCCGGCAACGGCTGCGGTCACGGCTACACCGGCAGCCAGTTCGGCACCGTTGTCATCGCTGCCGTTCTCGTCGGAGCCTTCGATCACATCACCGTTGGCATCACGCTGACGCTCACGACGGTTGCTGCGACGACGCTGGCCGCGGGAGCGACGGCGAGGGCGGTCGCCTTCGCTGCCTTCCTGACCATCGTCCTGCGCCTGCTCTTCGTTGAGCAGCAGTTCTTCCTCTTCACCGGCTGCGGCGACAGCCTGCTCGGCGCGTGGCTGACGCTCTTCACGAGGCTCGCGGACTTCACGCGGTGCGCGTGGCTGACGCTCTTCACGCGGGGCACGTTCAGGACGCTCTTCACGGGGAGCGGTGTCGGCGGCCGGTGCGGCATCCAGCGGTTCACGCAGCTCGCGGACCGGACGGTCCTCGCGGGACTTGCGGTCGCCACGTGGCGAGCGGGCCGGACGTTCTTCGCGCGGAGCACGCTCTTCACGAGGCGCACGTTCTTCACGCGGAGCACGTTCCTCGCGAGGGGCACGTTCTTCGCGCGGCTCACGCGGTGCACGTTCGGCACGCTCTTCGCGCGGTGCACGTTCTTCACGTGGCTTGCGCTCTTCGTCGCGACGGTTGTTGCGGCCACGGCTCTGTTGACGACCGTTGCGGCGTTCTTCGTTGCGGGCAGGGCGTTCGGCGGCCGGCTTCTCGACCACAACCGGCGCGGCCGGCTCTTCCTTGGTCGCGAACAGGCTGACCAGGGATTTCACCAGACCTTTGAACAGGCTCGGTTCGTGGGCGACAGGCGCGGCAGCGACAGGCTGCTCGGCGACCGGAGCCGGCACCGGAGCGCTGGCGCGTGGCGGAGCGGTCTTGACCGCGGCTTCCTGGCGAACCAGGGTGCGGGTCGCGGCGGCCTGAGGGGCCATTTCTTCCACTTCGGCGGCAGCCGCAGCGATTTCGTAGCTGGTCTGGGCGTTGTTGGCTTCCGGGCTGTCATCACGCAGACGCTGCACTTCGAAGTGCGGCGTTTCAAGATGATCGTTCGGCAGGATCACGATGCGGGCGCGGGTGCGCAGTTCGATCTTGGTGATCGAGTTGCGCTTTTCGTTGAGCAGGAACGCGGCAACCGGGATCGGCACCTGGGCGCGCACTTCGGCAGTGCGGTCTTTCAGGGCTTCTTCTTCGATCAGGCGCAGGATCGCCAGCGACAGCGATTCGACGTCACGGATGATGCCGGTGCCGTTGCAACGCGGGCAGACGATGCCGCTGCTTTCGCCCAGGGATGGACGCAGACGCTGACGGGACATTTCCAGCAGGCCGAAGCGCGAGATGCGACCCACTTGAACGCGGGCGCGGTCGGCTTCCAGGCTTTCGCGGACTTTCTCTTCCACGGCGCGCTGGTTCTTGGCCGGCGTCATGTCGATGAAGTCGATGACGATCAGGCCGCCGATGTCGCGCAGACGCAGTTGACGGGCGATTTCCTCAGCCGCTTCCAGGTTGGTCTGCAGGGCGGTTTCTTCGATGTCGCTGCCTTTGGTGGCGCGTGCCGAGTTGATGTCGATGGACACCAGGGCTTCGGTCGGATCGATGACGATGGAGCCGCCGGAAGGCAGTTCGACGACGCGCTGGAAAGCGGTCTCGATCTGGCTTTCGATCTGGAAACGGTTGAACAGCGGAACGCTGTCTTCGTACAGCTTGATCTTGCTGGCGTACTGCGGCATCACCTGGCGGATGAAGGTCAGGGCTTCTTCCTGGGCTTCGATGCTGTCGATCAGCACTTCGCCGATGTCCTGGCGCAGGTAGTCGCGGATGGCGCGGATGATGACGTTGCTTTCCTGGTAGATCAGGAACGGAGCCGAGCGATCGAGGGAAGCTTCCTTGATCGCGGTCCAGAGCTGCAGCAGGTAGTCGAGGTCCCACTGCATTTCTTCGCTGCTGCGGCCAAGGCCGGCGGTGCGAACGATCAGGCCCATGTCGGCTGGGGCGATCAGGCCGTTGAGGGCTTCGCGCAGTTCGTTGCGCTCTTCGCCTTCGATACGACGCGAAATGCCACCGGCACGCGGGTTGTTGGGCATCAGGACCAGATAGCGGCCTGCAAGGCTGATGAACGTGGTCAGGGCTGCGCCCTTGTTGCCGCGTTCTTCTTTCTCGACCTGAACGATGACTTCCTGGCCTTCGCTCAGGACGTCCTTGATGTTGACGCGACCTTCAGGGGCTTTCTTGAAGTATTCGCGGGAGATTTCCTTGAGGGGCAGGAAGCCGTGGCGCTCGGAGCCGAAATCGACAAAGGCAGCCTCAAGGCTGGGTTCGATGCGAGTGATGCGGCCTTTATAGATGTTGGCCTTCTTCTGCTCGCGTGCACCGGACTCGATGTCCAGATCGTAAAGGCGCTGGCCGTCTACCAGAGCAACACGCAACTCTTCGGGTTGAGTTGCGTTAATCAGCATTCTTTTCATGTAGTACCGTCGGTTTCCGGGCTGCCGGAAACGGCGTTCGGCACACACGACTTCTCACGGTCGGTGTCAGGGCGCGTCAGGAGTGGTTGGACACTCCAGTGTCTAGCGAGGTTCTCGACCAGAGGGGTCAAAGATTCGCGACGACGTTTCCTGCTTGCTGTGGTGACATATGACACCCTGTCAGCAAAAGCTTTGTCAGGAGGAGGAATCGACCATCGGTAGCGGACGAGATGAAGCGTCTAAAACAAGCCTTGTGCTACACAGTCCGATGGTTGTGCGTCTCCACCCTACACGTATCCCTGATAATTCGGGTGCTGCCGCGCGCAGAATCCGCAGCGGGTTGGCATTTACCGCAACCTTCGATTGGGAAGGTCGCGCATCATGGCTTGAGGCGTTGTTCCCGAAACATTCGCTCGTAGCTTCTGGAAACGACTGCACTTTGTGAACTGGCCATGGGTTGTGCGCACTGAAGGCGAGTGATTCACTCTGCGATCTGGCGTGTTTCCGGCCTCATGTCACCTGCGCTCGTTACGTTTCCAGCGCGCTCCGTTGTCACCGAAAGCCCCGTAGGACGGCCTCCCGTCCTTGTGAATTGCGTTGGGCAGGGCCGGTTGTCAACCGTTTGTCCGCTGTCCGGCCGCTTTTGGCGGCGTTCGCGACTATAGCAGCAATCATTAAGTGCTTCAAATCCATAAAAAATTGTTATTATCCGCCGCATGACGAATATTGCCCCTCCAACCCCCGGCGTCCAGCTGGTAGAGGTTGCGCCGGAACTTGCCGGTCAACGCATCGATAATTTTCTGATCACTTATCTCAAGGGTGTTCCCAAGACCTTGGTCTACCGCATCGTGCGCAAGGGCGAAGTGCGGGTGAACAAGGGCCGGATCAAGCCTGAGTACAAGTTGCAGGCCGGCGACATCGTGCGCATTCCGCCGGTGCGCGTGCCCGAGCGCGATGAGCCGGTGCCGGTTGCCCAAGGGCTGCTGCAGCGCCTGGAAGCTGCCATTGTCTACGAAGACAAGGCGCTGATCGTGCTCAACAAGCCTACCGGGATTGCCGTGCACGGCGGCAGCGGTCTGAGCTTCGGTGTCATCGAAGCCTTTCGCCAGTTGCGGCCGGATGCCAAGGAACTGGAGCTGGTGCATCGCCTGGACCGCGACACGTCCGGCCTGCTGATGATCGCCAAGAAACGCAGCATGCTGCGTCATCTTCATGAAGCCCTGCGCGGTGACGGCGTCGACAAGCGCTACATGGCGCTGGTGCGCGGCAACTGGGCCACCGCCCAGAAACAGGTCCGCGCGCCGCTGCTCAAGAGCAACCTGCGTTCCGGCGAGCGGATGGTCGAGGTCAACGACGAAGGCAAGGAAGCGCTGACCCTGTTCAAAGTGCTGCGTCGCTTCGGCGATTTCGCCACGCTGGTCGAAGCCAGGCCGGTCACCGGCCGTACCCACCAGATCCGTGTGCACACGTTGCATGCCGGGCACGCGATTGCCGGCGACACCAAATACGGCGATGAAGATTTCAGCCGGGAAATTCGAGACCTGGGCGGCAAGCGCCTGTTCCTGCATGCCTACCTGCTGACCGTGCCGATGCCTGATGGCAGCAAGCTGCAAGTGCAGGCGCCGGTCGACGAGATGTGGGCCAAGACCGTGGAGCGTTTGAGTGCGCCGTGATTATGATCTGCTGATTTTCGACTGGGACGGCACGCTGGCCGATTCCATCGGTCGTATCGTCGAGGCCATGCGCGTGGCGGCGGTGCAGAGCGACATGGAGGTTCGTGACGACCTGGCGATCAAGGGCATCATCGGTCTGGGGCTGCCCGAGGCGATTCGTACGCTTTATCCGCATATCACCGGCAACGAATTGGTCGATTTCCGGCAGCGCTACGCCGACAGTTATATGGCGATGGATAACGTACCGTCGCCGTTGTTCGACGGTGTGCTGGAGTCGATGCAGGTGTTTCGCGACCAGGGTTATCACCTGGCGGTCGCCACCGGCAAGGCGCGGCGCGGGCTGGATCGGGTGCTCAAGGCCAATGGCTGGCTCGACTGGTTCGACATTACCCGGGCGGCCGACGAGACGGCGAGCAAGCCGGACCCGCTGATGTTGCACGAGATCATGGCGCATTGCGATGTGCCGCCGCAGCGCTCGCTGATGATCGGCGATTCGTCGTTCGATCTGCAGATGGCCCGCAATGCGGGAATGGATTCGGTGGCGGTCGGCTATGGCGCCCAGTCCCTGGACTCGTTGCGCGCCTATGAGCCGCGCCTGGCTATCGAGGGTTTTTCCGAGCTGCGCACCTGGCTGGGCGAGCGCGGTATCTAGTTTTCAGGTTGGAGTGACACTGCTATGTCTGACGAATGGAAGGCACCGACTTCGCCAAGCGCGAACGAGGCTCATGACGGCAAGGAAGACGCCAGGAGCTGGAAGCTGCTGGAGAAAACGCTGCTGGCCGGCATTCAGGAGCAGCGTCGCTCGCGCCGCTGGGGCATCTTCTTCAAGATCCTGACCTTTACCTATCTGTTTGGCGCGTTGCTGCTGTTCACGCCGTTGATGGATTTCGACAAGAGCGCTTCGACCTCCGGCAGCCATACGGCGCTGGTCGAGATCGAAGGCATGATCGCCGCCAAGGAGCCGGCCAGTGCCGACAATATCGTCACCAGTCTGCGCAAGGCGTTCGAGGATACCAACACCAAAGGCGTAATCCTGCGTATCAACAGCCCGGGCGGCAGTCCGGTGCAGTCGGGCTATGTCTACGACGAAATCCGCCGTCTGCGCGCTGAGAAGCCGAACATCAAGGTGTATGCCGTGATCACCGATCTGGGCGCGTCCGGTGCTTACTATATTGCCAGTGCCGCCGACCAGATCTACGCCGACAAGGCCAGCCTGGTTGGCTCCATCGGCGTGACCGCTGCCGGGTTCGGGTTCGTCGGGACCATGGAGAAGCTGGGCGTGGATCGGCGTACCTACACGTCCGGCGAGCACAAGTCGTTCCTTGATCCGTTCCAGCCGCAGAAAGCGGAAGAAACGCAGTTCTGGCAAGGTGTGCTCGATACCACGCACCGGCAGTTCATCGCCAGCGTCAAGCAGGGGCGTGGTGACCGGCTCAAGGATAAAGAGCATCCCGAGCTGTTCTCGGGGCTGGTGTGGACCGGCGAGCAGGCGGTCGCCCTGGGGCTGGTGGACGCGCTGGGCAGTTCCAGTCATGTGGCGCGTGAGGTGATCGGCGAAAAGAACATTGTCGACTACACCGTTCAGGAATCGCCGTTCGATCGTTTTTCCAAGAAGCTGGGCGCCAGCGTCGCCGAGCGTATCGCAATGTGGGCCGGCTTCACCGGGCCGACGCTGCGCTGATCGATCCTTTGGCAGAAAACCCGGCCGCTGGTCGGGTTTTTTGTGGTGCCGGGTTCAGGGAATGCTCACGCCTTCTTTGCTCAGCATGGCTACCAGGCGGATCAGCGGCAGGCCGATCAGGCTGGTCGCGTCGCTGCCTTCGGTGCTGCGGAACAGGCTGACACCCAGTCCCTCGGCCTTGAAGCTGCCGGCGCAGTCAAAAGGCTGTTCGGCATGCAGATAACGTTCGATGCCGGCGCGATCCAGTTCGCGCATGTGCACCGTGAACGGCACGCAGTCGACCTGGCAGGTGCCGGTATCGCTGTTGAGCAGGGCCAGGCCGGTAAGAAAGGTTACGCTGTTGCCGCTGGCTGCCGACAATTGGGCCAGCGCCCGCTCGAAAGTGTGGGGTTTGCCCAGTACCTGCCCGTCGAGTACCGCCACCTGGTCGGAGCCGATGATCAGGTGGCCGGGATGAGCGGCGGCGAGCGCCTGGGCTTTTTCCCGCGCCAGGCGCTGTACCAGGTCGATGGCGGCTTCGTCGCAGTGGCGGCTCTCGTCGATATCCGGCGACTGACAGGTGAAAGAAACGCGCAGGCGAGCGAGCAGTTCGCGGCGATAAGGGGAGCTGGAAGCGAGGAGCAGGGAAGGCATGCGGTTCTCCGTAGGCTGAGCGCCGATTCTAATCAGTGGTCTGCATAGCGAACAGGCCTGAATTTCCTTTGACATGCCAAGGGGGCATCCCTAGAATGCTGCGCCTATGTTGAATGACCCGATTCCATCTCACGTTGACCCGCGCAAATTGGCTGATCGTGGCACTACCCTTGAAGGTGAAGTGCTGCTGGCCCATTTGGAGAGACTCTGCGACCCGCTTTCCGACAATGTCGGTACGGTGCAGGCTAAATTCGTTTTTGAGCGTGACGAACGCCGTTCGGTGGTTATCCACAGTTCGATAGACGTCCCGGTCAAGATGGTTTGCCAGCGTTGTCTTGAGCTGGTAACCCTGCCGATCCACAGCGAATGCAGTTACGCGGTGGTGAAGGAGGGTGCGAATACCCAGTCGTTACCGAAAGGTTATGACGTGCTGGAACTGGGCGAAGATCCATTGGATCTGCTGGCATTGATCGAGGAAGAGCTTCTGCTCGCCTTGCCGATTGTGCCTGCTCATCATCCGGAAGAATGCCAGCAACCGGCGGGTCTCGATGAGCCCGAACCGAGCGTGGACGAGGTAACGCGGTCCAACCCGTTCAGTGTATTGGCGCAGTTAAAGCGTGACCCAAACGTTTAGGAGTTAATCAAATATGGCTGTTCAGCAGAACAAAAAATCCCGCTCTGCCCGTGACATGCGTCGTTCGCACGACGCTCTTGAGGCAAGCACTCTGTCGGTAGAAAAGACCACTGGTGAAGTTCACCTGCGTCACCACGTATCGCCAGAAGGCGTATACCGTGGTCGTAAAGTGATCGACAAGGGCGCTGACGAGTAATTTCTTGTCCGCTCCGATCATTGCGATCGACGCAATGGGCGGGGACTTCGGTCCCCGCAACATTGTTCAGGCCAGTCTCGCGTGCCTTACCGCAACACCCTCGCTGCACCTGGCCCTCGTCGGCCAAACCTCCCTCATTGAAGATCTGATCGCCCTCCATTCCGGTGTGGATCGTTCGCGCCTGCACGTTGTACAGGCCGGCGAAATCATCACCATGGACGAGCGTCCGTCCCAGGCGCTGCGTGGCAAGCCTGATTCGTCGATGCGTGTCGCGTTGAGGCTGGTGGCGGACGGGCAGGCCCAGGCGTGTGTGAGTGCGGGCAACACCGGGGCGCTGATGGCGCTGTCGCGCTTCATGCTCAAGACGCTGCCCGGCATCGACCGACCGGCGATGGTCGCGGCGATTCCGACGCGCAGCGGCTATTGTCAGTTGCTGGACCTTGGGGCGAACGTCGATTGCAGTGCCGAGGCGCTCTATCAGTTCGCGGTCATGGGTTCGGTGGCTGCCGAGACGCTGGGCGTGCCGAAGCCGCGTGTGGCCCTGTTGAATGTGGGTACCGAGGACATCAAGGGCAATCAGCAGGTCAAGCAGGCCGCTGCCTTGCTGCAGCAGGCGGGCGGTCTCAACTACATCGGCTTCATCGAAGGCGATGGGTTGTACCGGGGCGAAGCGGATGTCGTGGTGTGCGACGGTTTCGTGGGCAATGTGCTGCTCAAGTCCAGCGAAGGGCTGGCGACCATGATCGCGGCCCGGATCGAGGCGTTGTTCAGTCGCAATCTGCTGACCCGCGTGGCGGGAGTGGTGGCCATGCCGGTGCTCAGGCGCCTGCAGGCCGACATGGCCCCTGCGCGGCATAACGGCGCCAGCTTGCTGGGTTTGCAGGGCATCGTGGTCAAGAGTCATGGCTCGGCCGGCGTCCAGGCATTCCAGAGCGCCATACAGCGCGCCGTGATCGAGACGCGGGAAAACCTGCCGCAACGCCTGAACGGGCGGCTGGAAGCCTTGTTGCAGGGCGGTAATCGGTGAAGATGTGACGCATCCGACTACCCGGTCATCCAAACCGGCAGTCACGTAATTTTTGAATTCCTGCGTTCGGCCTGTTCCGAACGCCCATTTGGCGACAACAATTCAGGGGCTTGTTAAATGTCTGCATCCCTCGCATTCGTCTTTCCGGGTCAAGGATCGCAATCGCTCGGCATGCTCGCCGAGCAGGGCGCACAGCATCCTTTGATCCTCGATACATTCGAGCAAGCGTCCGACGCGCTGGGCTATGACCTCTGGGCGCTGACCCAGCAAGGCCCGGCCGAGCTGCTCAACCAGACCGACAAGACTCAACCGGCGATCCTGACTGCATCGGTCGCGCTGTGGCATGTCTGGCTGGCCGAAGGCGGCGCGGTTCCCGCGTTCGTCGCCGGTCACAGCCTGGGCGAATACAGTGCGCTGGTTGCCGCGCAGAGCCTGAGCCTGGCCGACGCGGTCAAGCTGGTGGAGCGTCGTGGTCAGCTGATGCAGGAAGCGGTGCCGGCCGGTCAGGGCGGCATGGCGGCGATCCTGGGTCTCGAAGACGCTGTCGTCATCGCAGCCTGCGCCGAAGCGGCGCAGGGCGAAGTGGTCAGCGCGGTGAACTTCAACTCGCCGGGCCAGGTGGTTATCGCGGGCGCTGCTGAAGCCGTGAAACGCGCAATGGAGATCTGCAAGGCTCGCGGCGCCAAGCGCGCCTTGCCGTTGCCGGTGAGCGTGCCATCGCACTGTGAACTGATGCGCCCGGCCGCCGAGCGTTTCGCCGAGTCCATCGAAGCCATCGACTGGCAGGCCCCGGAAATCGCCCTGGTGCAGAACGTCAGCGCCGCAGCGGTCAGCGACGTCGCGACCCTCAAGCGTGACCTGCTCGAACAGCTGTACAAGCCGGTTCGCTGGGTCGAATCCATTCAGTGCCTGGCCGGTCGCGGTGCTACCCAGCTGGTGGAGTGCGGTCCCGGCAAGGTATTGGCCGGTCTGAACAAGCGTTGCGCCGAAGGCGTGACTACTTACAATCTGGATACCCCAGACGCCTTTGCCGCCGCCCGTGCGGCACTGGCCTGATTAGGAGAAGCCTGCATGAGCCTGCAAGGTAAAGTTGCACTGGTCACCGGCGCCAGCCGTGGTATCGGCCAAGCCATCGCCCTGGAACTGGGTCGCAATGGTGCCGTGGTCGTCGGTACGGCGACGTCCGAATCCGGTGCCGAGCGAATCAGCGCTGCGTTCAAGGAAGCGGGCATCGAGGGCTTCGGCCTGATGCTGGACGTGTGCAGTGCCGAATCGGTGGATTCGGTGCTGTCGACCATTCAGGCACGCGTCGGCGCGCCGCTGATTCTGGTCAATAACGCCGGTATCACCCGCGATAACCTGATGATGCGCATGAAAGATGACGAATGGTATGACGTGGTCAATACCAATCTGAACAGCCTGTTCCGCCTGTCCAAGGGCGTTTTGCGCGGCATGACCAAGGCTCGTTGGGGCCGGATTATCAGTATCGGGTCGGTTGTCGGTGCAATGGGCAACGCCGGTCAAGTAAACTATGCTTCCGCGAAGGCAGGGCTGGAAGGTTTCAGTCGTGCTCTTGCTCGTGAGGTGGGTTCGCGTGCAGTGACTGTGAACGCAGTCGCGCCAGGCTTCATCGATACCGATATGACGCGTGAACTGCCTGAGGCTCAACGTGAGTCCTTGCTGACCCAGATTCCTCTGGGTCGTCTTGGGCAGGCACAGGAAATCGCACACGTAGTCGCGTTTCTCGCGTCCGAAGGCGCAGGTTACGTGACCGGGGCTACAATCCCGGTCAACGGCGGCATGTACATGAGCTGATGTGACTCGTCACATCGTAAAAATGTCATACCAGCTGTCTAAAAATCCGTTATAAAGCTGCAATCTATCCACGGGCATGGGGCTGATGGACGTAAGGGAAGAGCGTTTAGCTTGAAATTCGCAAAACCTCTTCTATACACTTACCCACCGGCCAGATGCCTGACTATTTCCATTAGGAGTTAAAACTAGGTATGAGCACCATCGAAGAGCGCGTCAAGAAAATCGTTGCTGAGCAACTTGGCGTCAAAGAAGAAGAAGTCACCAATGAAGCTTCTTTTGTTGAAGACCTGGGTGCTGACTCCCTGGACACCGTTGAGCTGGTAATGGCTCTGGAAGAGGAATTCGAGACCGAAATCCCTGACGAAGAAGCGGAAAAGATCACCACCGTTCAGCTGGCTATCAACTACGTTACCAGCCATCAGGCGTAATGTTTTGTAATCGCTGTTAGCTGTCATGGGAAAACCGCACTGCCTTCTGGCGTGCGGTTTTTTCTTTGAAACGATGTGATGTTTTCGTCAACAAGAGAGAAGGAGAGTCCTGTGTCGCGTAGACGCGTCGTGGTCACCGGGATGGGCATGCTTTCGCCACTGGGAAATGATGTGCCGAGCAGCTGGCAAGGCATTCTGGAAAGCCGCAGTGGCATTGGCCTTATCGAGCACACGGACCTTTCGGCCTACACCACCCGTTTTGGCGGTTCGGTAAAGGGTTTCAACGTCGAGGAGTACCTCGCGCCCAAGGAAGCCCGTCGGCTAGATCTCTTTATTCAGTACGGTCTGGCGGCCAGTTTTCAAGCCGTGCGGAATGCCGGCCTTGAAGTGACCGATGCCAACCGCGAGCGGATTGGCGTTGCCATGGGTTCGGGTATCGGTGGCCTCACCAATATCGAAAACAGCAGTCGCCTGCTGCACGAGCAAGGGCCGGGGCGGATTTCTCCATTCTTCGTGCCAGGCTCGATCATCAACATGATTTCCGGTTTCCTGTCCATCCATCTGGGTGCCCAGGGGCCTAACTATGCCATCGCCACGGCCTGCACCACGGCCACGCATTGTATCGGCATGGCGGCGCGCAACATCGCCTATGACGAAGCCGACGTGATGATCGCCGGCGGCGCGGAAATGGCCGCGTGCGGCCTGGGGCTTGGCGGTTTCGGCGCGGCCCGCGCCCTGTCGACCCGCAACGACGATCCGGCCCGCGCCAGTCGTCCGTGGGATCAGGGCCGCGACGGTTTCGTGCTGTCCGACGGCGCCGGGGCCATGGTCCTGGAAGAGCTGGAACACGCCAAGGCCCGTGGCGCGACCATTTATGCCGAGCTGGTCGGTTTCGGCATGAGCGGCGATGCGTACCACATGACCTCGCCGCCCGATGACGGCGCCGGTGCGGCCCGCTGCATCACCAATGCACTGCGCGATGCGAAGCTCACGCCTGAACAGGTGCAATACATCAACGCTCATGGCACCTCGACCATGGCCGGTGACCTGGCGGAAGCCTCGGCGATCAAGTCGGTGTTCGGCGATCACGCCTACAAGCTGGCAGTCAGCTCCACCAAATCGATGACCGGTCACCTGCTGGGCGCCGCCGGGGCGGTCGAGGCGATTTTCAGCGTGCTGTCGATCCTCGATCAGGTCGCGCCGCCGACCATCAACCTCGACGAGCCGAGCGAAGGTTGCGACCTGGATTTCGTGCCTCACGAAGCACGCCAGACGCCGATCGACGTGGTTATCTCCAACTCGTTCGGCTTTGGTGGTACCAACGGCTCGCTGGTGTTCCGCCGGTTCAGCGAGTGATGTTCAGCTGGGTCGACGGCTGCCTCGCCGAGGCGCTGCCGCTCAAGGATCGGGGCCTGGCCTACGGCGATGGGGTGTTCGAAACCATCGCCGTGAAGGCCGGTGCACCGCTGCTGTTCGACCGACACCTGCAACGCCTGGAAACATCTTGCCGGCGCCTGGCGATTCCGCTGGACATGGCTTTGGCCCGTGCCGAAATGACCCGCTTCGCCATGCAGCTGGGCGACGGAATCATGAAGCTGATCGTCACCCGTGGCGACAGTCAACGCGGCTATGGTCCGGCTCCGGATACGCAATCGCGCCGCATCCTGCAGGCAGGTCCCGCGCCGTCCTATCCGGCGGTGCATGCCGAGCAGGGCGTCCGGCTGTTTGCCTGCCGCACCCGGCTGGCCGAACAGCCTTTGCTGGCCGGGATCAAGCACCTCAATCGCCTCGAACAGGTCCTGGCTCGCTCCGAGTGGCAAGACAACAAGCATGCCGAGGGCTTGATGTGCGATGTCTCCGGCCGTGTGATCGAAGGGGTCTACAGCAATCTCTTTCTGGTTCGCGAAGGGCGTCTGCTGACCGCTGACCTCAGCCGTTGCGGCGTCGCCGGCGTGATGCGCGCCGAGTTGCTGGATCAGGCCCGCAGGCTTGGAGTGGCGGTGGACATTCGCGACCTGAGCCTGTCCGACCTGGAGCAGGCCGATGAAGTCTTTGTCTGCAACAGCGTTTACGGGGTATGGCCCGTGCGCGGCTTCGAGCGGCTGAACTGGTCGATTGGTCCGCTCACCCGTAAACTGCAGGGCATTGCCCACGCGCTTCTGGATATCTGATACGTGATCCGAAAATTTTTGGTGTTGCTGGAGACCGCCGTGGTCCTGGCCGTCCTGCTGCTGGGCTTCGTGGTCTGGAAACAGCACTCGGCGTTGAACCAGCCCCTGAACGTCACTCAGGAACAAATGCTCGACGTGCCGGCCGGCTCGACACCTTCCGGGGTGCTCAATCGTCTACAGAACGATGGCGTGATCCGCGATGCGTTCTGGCTGCGTCTTTACTGGCGCTTCAACCTGGCCGAGCAGCCCTTGCACAGCGGTGAGTACCGGATGACGCCGGGCATGGATATCGAAGCACTGTTCGGGGTGTGGAAGCGCAAGGAAGTGGTGCAGTACAACCTGACCCTGGTTGAAGGCTGGAATTTCCGCCAGGTGCGAGCGGCCCTCGCAGCCCAGCCCAAGCTGGGTCAGACCCTGGCCGGGTTGAGCGACAGCGAGCTGATGAACAGGATCGGCCATCCCGACGTATTCCCCGAAGGGCGCTTCTTTCCCGACACGTACCGTTATGTGCGTGGCATGACCGACGCCGAAGTGCTCAAGCAAGCCTACAAGCGCCTTGAAGACGTACTCGACGATGAATGGAATCAGCGTGCGCCGAGCGCGCCATACGCCGATCCTTACCAGGCGCTGATCATGGCTTCGCTGGTGGAGAAGGAAACCGGCGTACCTTATGAGCGCGGCCAGATTGCCGGCGTGTTTGTGCGTCGCTTGCAGCTGGGCATGATGTTGCAGACCGACCCGACGGTCATCTATGGCATGGGCGAGCGATACAACGGCAAGCTGACCCGCGCCAACCTGCGCGAGCCGACGCCTTACAACACCTACATGATCATCGGCCTGCCGCCCACGCCGATCTCGCTGGTGGGGCGCGAGGCGATTCACGCGGCGCTGAATCCGGTGATGGGCAACAGCCTGTACTTCGTGGCCAAGGGCGACGGCAGTCATGTGTTCTCCACTGATCTGGACGCCCATAACGCCGCGGTGCGCGAGTATCAGCTCAAGCGCCGCGCCGACTATCGCTCCAGCCCGACGCCTGCGTCCGGCGCTCAGGTGCAACCGGACACCCTTTCCCCGGAACCCGAACCCGCTGCCGCGCCCAACGCGTCGCCAGAGGTCCCGGTTTCGCAATGACAACGACTAAGGACTGCCTGTGACCGGCTTGTTTATTACCCTGGAAGGCCCGGAAGGCGCGGGCAAGAGCACCAACCGTGATTATCTGGCCGCGCAGCTGCGTGCCCGGGGCGTCGAGGTTCTGCTGACCCGCGAACCGGGCGGCACGCCGCTGGCCGAACGCATTCGCGACATGCTGCTGGCACCCAGCGATGAAAACATGTGCACCGATACCGAGCTGCTGCTGGTGTTCGCCGCCCGCGCCCAGCACCTTGCCGAGGTGATTCGTCCCGCCCTGGCCCGCGGTGAAGTGGTGCTGTGCGATCGTTTCACGGACGCGACTTACGCATATCAGGGCGGCGGCCGCGGTCTGTCCCATGATCGCATCGCCGTGCTGGAAAGC
Source organism: Pseudomonas sp. v388 (assembly GCF_003935425.1). Taxonomy (GTDB): domain Bacteria; phylum Pseudomonadota; class Gammaproteobacteria; order Pseudomonadales; family Pseudomonadaceae; genus Aquipseudomonas. The sequence continues at coordinate 18,588 of NZ_RHQN01000003.1, read as the reverse complement.
TTCGTGCAGGGTGACCTGCGTCCGGACCTGACGCTGGTGTTCGATCTGCCGGTGGAAATCGGCCTGGCCCGGGCCGCTGCCCGAGGCCGTCTGGATCGCTTCGAGCAGGAAGGCCGGGCGTTTTTCGATGCAGTGCGCAGTACGTACCTGGCACGTGCCGAGGCTGAGCCGGCCCGTTACCGGCTGATCGACGCGTCCCAGTCGCTGGCGGACGTGCAGCGCTCCCTCGACGCCTGGCTGCCGCAACTGCTGGAGCGTTACCGTGGCTGAGGCCTATCCATGGCAGGAAGCGCTCTGGCAGCAGTTGGCCGGGCGTCCCCAGCACGCTCACGCTTACCTGCTGCACGGGCCGATCGGCATCGGCAAGCGAGCGCTGGCCGAGCGGCTGATGGCCAGCCTGCTGTGCCAGAACCTCAACGGGCTTGAATCGTGCGGGCAGTGCAAGTCGTGTCTGCTGCTGGTCGCCGGCAGTCATCCGGACAACTACATTCTCGAGCCTGAAGAAGCGGACAAGCCGATCAAGGTCGATCAGGTGCGCGATCTGGTCAGCTTCGTGGTGCAAACCTCGCAAATGGGCGGGCGCAAGGTGGTGTTGATCGAGCCGGTGGAGTCGATGAACATCAACGCGGCCAACGCCCTGCTCAAAAGCCTTGAGGAGCCGTCCGGCAACACGGTATTGCTGTTGGTCAGCCATCAGCCGAGCCGTTTGCTGCCGACGGTGAAGAGTCGTTGCGTGCAGCAGGCCTGTCCGCTGCCCGGTCAGCGGTTGAGCCTGGACTGGCTGGGCAACGCCTTGCCGGATTGCTCCGAGCAAGAGCGGCTCGAATTGCTGACCCTGGCCGCAGGCTCGCCCCTGGCTGCGGTCAGGCTGCATGGCCAGGGCGTGCGCGAACAGCGAGCGCTGGTGGTGGATGGGGTCAAGAAACTGCTCAAGCAACAGCAGTCGCCGACCCAATTGGCAGAAGGCTGGAAGGACGTTGCGCTGTTGCAATTGTTTGACTGGTTCTGCGACTGGTCCCAGCTGATCCTGCGCTATCAGCTCACCGAAGACGAAGACGGTCTGGGGTTGGCCGATATGCGCAAGGTGGTGCAGTACCTGGCGCAGAAGTCGGCACGCGGCAAAGTGCTGGACCTGCAGGACTGGATCCTGGCCCAGCGTCAGAAAGTCATGTCCAAGGCCAACCTCAATCGGGTGCTGCTGCTCGAAGCGCTGCTCGTGCAGTGGGCAGGCTTGCCCGGACAGGCGTAGACTCTGCCATTCGGAACCCGCGAGGAGTTGCAATGAGCTTGCCGCTTAACACCGGTCCACGTAACGGCATCCTGTCCTTGACCATCAAGGACAAGTCCGTGTTGTATGCCGCCTACATGCCGTTCATCAAGAACGGCGGTCTGTTCATCCCGACCAGCAAGAGCTATCGGCTGGGCGACGAAGTGTTCATGTTATTGAGCCTCATGGATGAACCCGAGAAAGTCCCGGTAGCGGGCAAGGTGACCTGGGTGACGCCCAAAGGTGCCCAGGGCAACCGCGCCGCCGGCGTTGGCGTGCAGTTCAATGATGGCGACAACACTGCCCGGAACCTGATCGAAACCTATCTGGTCGGCGCGCTGAAGTCCGACCGTCCTACCCATACGATGTAGTTGCCCCATTGCCCATGCTTGTAGATTCCCATTGTCACCTCGATCGTCTCGACCTCACCCAGCACGATGGCTCTCTGGACGCTGCGCTTGACGCCGCACGGGGCAGGGGTGTCGGGCATTTTCTGTGCATCGGCGTCAGTGCCGACAACGCCGGAGCCGTGAAGGCGCTGGCCGAGCGCTACGACGACGTCGACTGTTCGGTCGGTGTCCATCCGCTGGACCTCAAGCCCGGCGAAGCGCCTGCGCTGGACTGGCTGTTGGGAGAGCTGGATCATCCGCGAGTGGTGGCGATCGGCGAAACCGGCCTGGACTACCATTACGAACCGGAAGCCGCCGAGCTGCAGCAGGCGTCATTTCGTCTGCACCTGCAGGCCGCGCAGAGTACCGGCAAACCGGTGATCGTCCATACGCGCGGTGCGCGTGCCGATACGTTGCAGCTGCTGCGCGACGCGGCGCTGCCTCAGGCCGGCGTTCTGCATTGCTTTACCGAAGACTGGGAAATGGCCAAGGCGGCTCTGGACCTGGGATTCTATATCTCGCTGTCGGGTATCGTGACCTTTCGCAACGCCGAGGCGTTGCGCGACGTGGCCCGTCAGGTACCGTCCGATCGTCTGCTGGTGGAAACCGACTCGCCGTATCTGGCGCCCATCCCACATCGCGGCAAGCCGAACCTTCCGCAGTACGTGCGTGATGTGGCCGAATTCCTGGCAATGCTGCGCGGCGAGCCTTACGAGCAGTTCGCCCGGCAGACCACGGAGAACTTCCGCCGTCTGTTCCCGCTGGCCCACGTTCGGACCTGACACGCCGAATCCCGGGCAAAAAAAACCCGGATTCTGGGGGGTGAAGCCGGGTTAAGACCATTAGGAGTAAAACAAAGGCACGCGGTCCATTGGCGCCTTTACTGGCGCACCACTTGGGGGAGATGGCTCGCCAACGATTCAAGTATTGATCAGGATCGTCTCGCGTCCAGTGCTTGTTGTTCATTTTTTAAACAGTTTTGGAATACTAAACCGGCTGGTCAGCGCTCGTTGGCCCTTTCTTGCCTCAAGCGGCTTGCAGATGGACGACGCAATCGCTGCAAGGACCGGCGGTCACTGTGTGGGGGTGACATCCGCAGGTACAAGGTCGTCCGCTCTGAAGACAGAGCACCACGCACAGCCATCGCCGTTGGCCGTTTTTTCCGCCAGATACCTCGAGATGGTCGGATGATCCGTGCAATCTGACGCAACTTGGGCATAATACGCGGCTTCGATTTTGATCCCTACAAGACCTTCTCATGCAGAAAGAACCTCGTAAAGTCCGCGAGTTTCGCCGTCGCGAACAAGAAATTCTCGATACCGCACTCAAGCTGTTCCTTGAGCAGGGCGAAGACAGTGTTACCGTCGAGATGATCGCGGACGCCGTGGGCATAGGCAAAGGCACCATCTACAAGCACTTCAAGTCCAAGGCCGAAATCTACTTGCGGCTGATGCTCGATTACGAGCGGGACCTGAACGAGTTGCTGCACTCGGCCGATGTCGACAAGGACAAGGAAGCGCTGTCGCGCGCCTACTTCGAATTCCGCATGCGCGACCCGCAGCGCTATCGCCTGTTCGACCGGCTGGAAGAGAAGGTGGTCAAGGGTAATCAGGTGCCGGAACTGGTGGAGGAACTGCACAAGATCCGCGCCTCGAACTTCGAGCACCTGACGCTGCTGATCAAGGGCCGCATCACCGAAGGCAAGCTCGAAGACGTGCCGCCGTACTACCACTACTGCGCCGCCTGGGCGCTGGTGCACGGCGCGGTCGCGTTATATCACTCGCCGTTCTGGAGCAACGTGCTGGAGGACCAGGAAGGCTTCTTCAATTTCCTGATGGATATTGGCGTGCGCATGGGCAACAAACGCAAGCGCGATGGCGACGCGACGTCCCACGGCTTGCCTCAGCCCCGGCCGGAAACCGGGTCGGAGCCGGCCTAGGGCTGACGGCTGCGGGCATTGCCGACCAGGCTTTCTTTCTGATCGTGCCAGAGCTGGCGCGGAAGCTGCATCCGACGACCATTCGCCGGTTTTCCGTCACCGGCCTCTGGAGGGGAAGATGCGTAGCCTGGTTCTACTGCTGGCGCTGGTAGCGTTGAGCGGTTGCATGAAAGTCAGTGACATGGGCGAAGGTGTTCGCGAGCAGTTCAGCGACGCAGGGCTGCTGGATCACAGCGATACCCGTCGTATCTCGAACTGGCGCGTCCAGCCGGACTCTTTCATCTACATCGCCCAAGGCGCCTTCGTGCCGCCTGGCAAGGCGTATCCGCGGCCTAATGTGGTGGCCGAGGAAGCGTTCAAAGGCTTTGTCGAATATTTTCCCATGGTTCGCCGCGCTCCAGCCCCGTTGGGCCTGGATGAAGCGATGATCGAGGCCCGCAGCGCCGGTGCGCATTATCTGCTCTATACCCGCTTTGCCAAGGCGGATGATCGCATCAGCAATGGCGACCAGTGGGCGGATCAGGAAGAAGTCGACCGTCTGGGCGTCGACAGCGGTGTGATCCAGCTGATGCTCATCGAAACCAACACCCGTTACCTGATCGACAGCGCCCGCATTCGCAGTCGTGGCGGTTTGCTGACGCTTTACGACAAGCGCCCGGAAGATTTGCTCGGTCCACCCCTTGAGGACTACGCTCGTATGCTCTTGGGTGTACCGCGTTAGGAGTAAGGCATGACCGATTCAGGCAAGGCCGGCGATCTGTTCGCGCAGATCCCCCAGAGTAAAGGCTTGCCACCTGTTCATTTGTGGAATCCGGCATTCTGCGGTGATATCGATATGCGTATCGCCCGGGACGGCACCTGGTTCTACCAAGGCACGCCCATCGGCCGCAAACCGATGGTGCGGCTGTTCTCCACCATCCTGCGTCGCGATGGCGATGACTATTTTCTTGTCACTCCGGTGGAGAAGGTCGGCATCCAGGTCGATGATGCGCCGTTCGTGGCCGTTCAGCTGGAGGTGCAGGGCGAAGGTGAAGCGCAAATCCTGCGTTTTATCACCAACGTCGACGACCAGGCCGAAGCGGGCGCCGAGCACCCCTTGCGGGTATCGATCGATCCCCGGACTCAGGAGCCGTCACCCTACGTGCATGTGCGGACCAATCTGGAAGCGCTGATTCACCGTAATGTGTTCTACCAGATGGTCGAGCTGGCAGTCAGTCGTGAACTGGACGGGCAGCGCTGGCTGGGGGTCTGGAGCCATGGCGTGTTTTTCCCCATTGGCCTTGAGCCTTGAGCGGCGCTCGTCGCCAGGCGCAATTGCTTGCTGGCAGTACGGCAGTTAAAGTGCCGGTCTTTGATTTTGCTGAGGTTTTTGCATGAGCCAGTCCTTCGATATCGCCGTGGTCGGCGCCACCGGTACGGTCGGCGAAACCATCGTCCAGATTCTCGAAGAGCGCGAGTTTCCCGTGGCCGGCCTGCATGTGTTGGCAAGCATCGAATCCGCAGGGCAGTCGGTGCCGTTTCGAGGCAAGAATGTCCGGGTCCGGGAAGTCGACGAGTTCGATTTCAGCAAGGTCCGCCTGGCGTTCTTCGCCGCCGGTCCGGCCATTACCCGCAGCTTTGCGGCCCGCGCGACGGCGGCGGGCTGCTCGGTCATCGATCTGTCAGGTGCGTTGACGGTCGCCCAGGCGCCGTTGGTCGTCCCGGAAATCAATGCCGAGGTACTGACCGCCGATTCGGCGACCCACCTGATTTCCTGCCCGAGCGCTTCAGCCACGGCAGTGGCCATGGTCCTCGCGCCGCTGCGCGGTCTGCTCGATATCCGCCATGTCAGCGTTACCGCCTGCCTTGCGGTGTCGGCGCAGGGCCGTGAAGGCGTGTCCGAGCTGGCGCGCCAGACCACCGAACTGCTCAACGTGCGCCCGCTGGAAACCCGCTTCTTCGACCGCCAGATGGCGTTCAATCTGCTCGCCCAGGTCGGCGCGCCGGACGACGCCGGGCATGTGCCGCTGGAACGTCGATTGGTCACCGAGTTGCGTGAACTGCTGGGCATGGCGTCGTTGAAAGTCGCCGCCAGCTGCATCCAGGTGCCGGTGTTCTTCGGCGACAGCTTTACCGTTTCGGTCCAGGCAGGCGCCAGGGTGGACCTCGACGCGGTGAACGCGGCGCTCGACGCGGCGCCGGGCGTGGAATGGGTAGAGGCGGGTGACTATCCGACGCCGGTGGGCGACGCGGTAGGGCAGGATGCCGTCTACGTCGGGCGTGTCCGTCTGGGAATAGACGATCCCGAGCAACTGAATCTCTGGGTTACCTGCGACAACGTTCGCAAAGGCGCGGCCCTCAACGCTGTGCAGGTTGCCGAATTGTTGATAAAAGATTATGTGTAAAAGATACTTGCAACAGATTTGATACGTATTTTATAGCGGCGATATGCCTTACACCCAAATGCAGGACTACCTCCTCGGCCACCGGGGAATCTTTAAACAAGGGATGGGCTATGGTTCAGGTTCGTAAACTGGTATTAGCTATCGCCGCGGCTTCCGCGTTGTCATCAGGAATGGCGCACGCGTTGGGGCTCGGGGAGTTGTCGGTCAAGTCGACCCTGAATCAGCCGCTGGTAGCCGAGATCGAGTTGACCGACGCGCAAGGGCTCAATGCTGCGCAAGTGGTCCCGAGCCTGGCCACCACCGCCGACTTCGCCCAGGCGGGCGTCACCCGGCAGGCCTTTCTCAATGACCTGAGCTTCACTCCGGTCATCAACGCCAACGGCCGCAGTGTCCTGCGCATCACTTCCAGCAAACCGGTCCTTGAACCGTACGTGAAATTCCTGGTTCAGGTGCTGTGGCCCAATGGCCGTCTGCTGCGTGAATACAGCCTGCTGCTCGATCCTCCCAAGTTTTCGCCGGAAGCTGCCGCTGCGGCCTCTGCTGCGGCCGTAGCCCCGGCAGCGCCTGCCGCACCCGCGCAGCTGCCGTCCACCGCGCCGACGCCGGAAGCTTCCGCACCGGCTGCCCCTGCGCCTGCGCCAGGGGCCGCTGCGCCGACACCTGCCGCGCAACCCGCCGCCGAGGCCCCCGCTCAGTACGTCACCGCCAATAACGACACGCTGTGGGAAATTGCCGAGCGGGTCCGTAACGGCGGAACCGTGCAGCAGACCATGCTGGCGATCCAGGCGCTGAACCCCAATGCCTTTATCGGCGGCAATATCAACCGGTTGAAAAAGGGCGAAACGCTGCGTCTGCCGACGCCTCAGCAATCCACTGCCCTGCCTCAGGCCCAGGCGCTTGCCGAGGTTTCCCAGCAGTACCGTGCCTGGCGTGAAGGCCGCCGCCTGCCGGCGGGGCCACGCCAGATTGACGCCACTCGTCGTGATCGTGCCGGGGCCGCGCCCTCGCAGGTGGAAGCCGGCGATAACCTGAGTCTGGTCTCGGCGGCCGGGCAGTCGGGCGCCAAGGGTGCTGCGGGCGATGGCGATCTGGGCAACAAGCTGGCCATGACTCAAGAGGCGCTGGATACCTCGCGTCGCGACAATGCCGAGCTGAAGAGTCGGATGAACGACCTGCAAAGCCAGCTCGACAAGCTGCAGCGCATCATCGAACTCAAAAACAACCAACTGGCCACGATGCAGGCCGGTGGTGCGCCAGCGGCTGCGCCCGCAGCGCCCGCTGCCGCCAATCCGGCGTTGCCGGCCACCGTGGTCGATGCCAGTGGCGCGCCGGTCAAACCGGCCGGGGAAATCGCCCCGGAAGACGCGTTGCCTCCCGGCGCCGCCCAAGTCACCACACCGTCGGCCGAGCAGCCTCTGGCCGTCGAGCCGGTGACAGCGCAAGAGCCTGAAGATCCACTGCAAAGCGTGCTCAACAACCCGATCCTGCTGGGCCTGATCGGCGGCGGGGTGGTCCTGCTGCTGGCCTTGCTGCTGCTGTTCCTCGCACGCCGTCGCAATGCCCGCGCCGAAGCCGAGAAGCACAAGCGCATGGCTCGTGCGCTGGCCGAGGAATCCCAGTTCGTCTCCGACATGGACATGAACACGCCGCCGGCCAGCTTCGACGGCCTCGACGTCTCCCCGCCGAATGTACGCATGGGTGCGGGCGCTGCTGCGGCAGGTGTAACTGCTGCGCGGGAACACCCGGCCGATCCGCTGGTGCAGGCCGAGATCCATATCGCCTACGGTCGCTTGAACCAGGCGGTCGAGTTGCTGGAAGACGCTATCAAGCAAGAGCCGGGTCGTGATGACGTTCGGCTCAAACTGATGGAAATCTATGCCGAGCAAGGCAATACCAAGGCCTACGCCGCTCATGAACGGAAACTGGTGGCTGCGGGAAAGCGTGAAGCTGAGGTCGAGCAGCTAAAAGATCAAAACCCGACCACGGACACGCCGGCACCGGCAGCTGAACCCGTAGCGCCGGCAGCCGCCGCAGCCACCACGGCAGCGGCTGCGGCGACAGCTGCTGCCCTGGCCGCCGAGCTGGATGCCAAGTACGTTGAAGAACTGCTCGCCGACGAAGATGAGCCTGCGCCTGAGGCAACGCCTGAACCGCTTGCCCAAGAGCCGCAAGCCGTGCAGGAGCCGGAGGACGAGTTCGATCTGAGCCTGGATGAATTCGAACAGGACGCTTCTACGCCGGTCACCACGGTCGACAACCTCGATGACCTGCTGCTGGATGAGCCTGTGCCGGCCGCCGAGCCCGACGCGACCCCAAGCTTCGAGTCGATCCTGCAGGAACAGACGGCCAATACCGTCGCCGAGCCTGACGACCTGGCCGATTTCGATCTCGATCTGTCGGAAGAAGACCCGGCCCTCAAGACCGAGGACGACTTCCTGCTGAGCCTGGGTGAGGATCCGCTGGATCTGGGCAGCACCGAACCTGAGCCGGTTGGCGAGGATCTGGAGCTGCCCGATGATTTCGATCTCTCCCTGGCCGACGAAATGGAAAGCGATCAGGCGTCCGAAGCGTTTGCTTCTGAAATCGAAGACGTCAACGCGGAGCTGGAGCGTCTTTCCCAGAATCTGGAGCAGCCGGCGTTGAGCGAACCAAGCTTTACCGCCGAAGACGCTGCCTTGCTGGATGACGAGCCTGAGTTCGATTTCCTGGCCGGCGCCGATGAAGCGGCGACCAAGCTGGATCTGGCCCGGGCCTATATCGACATGGGTGACGCCGAAGGCGCCCGGGACATTCTCGACGAGGTGGTCAACGAGGGTGATGACGGGCAGAAGAGTGAAGCGCGGGAGATGCTTTCACGGCTGGCCTGATCCACGCTCGAACGTTGTGACAAACGGCCGCTTTTGCGGCCGTTTGCATTTGGGCGACGGGTCGGCTGGCGTCTTTTTTCGGCAGCCGTATAATGGCCGACTTTTCGCAAACCGACAGGCTGTAACCCTTGGCGAACATAGACAACCCGGCCGCCGAGATGGCTGCCGAGGGCTTTTCCCGTATCGCGCTGGGCGTGGAATACAAAGGCTCGCGCTACTGCGGCTGGCAGCGGCAGGCGTCCGGTGTGCTGACGGTCCAGGAAACCCTCGAAGACGCACTGTCCAAAGTCGCGGCCTCTCCGGTGTCGCTGATGTGCGCCGGGCGCACTGACGCTGGCGTGCACGCCTGCGGTCAGGTGGTGCATTTCGACACCCGCGCCGAGCGCAGCCTGAAAGCCTGGGTCATGGGCGCCAACATCAACCTGCCCCATGATGTCAGTGTCACCTGGGCCCGGGTCATGCCTGCCGATTTCCATGCCCGCTTCAAGGCCATTGCCCGTCGCTACCGCTACGTGATCTATAACGATCAGATCCGCCCGGCGCACCTGAATCAGGAAATCACCTGGAACCACCGTCCGCTGGACGTCGAGCGCATGGCCCAGGCCGCACAGTATCTGGTCGGCACCCATGACTTCAGTGCGTTCCGCGCCGGCCAGTGCCAGGCCAAATCGCCGGTCAAGCAGTTGCATCACCTGCGGGTGAGCCGCCACGGCAAGATGATCGTCATCGACGTCCGCGCCAACGCTTTCCTGCACCACATGGTGCGCAATATCGCAGGCGTGCTGATGACGATCGGTGCCGGCGAGCGCCCGGTGGAGTGGGCGCGGGACGTGCTGGAAAGCCGGGTGCGACGCACTGGCGGAGTGACAGCCCATCCATACGGGTTGTATCTGGTCCAGGTCGAGTATCGCGACGAGTTTCCGCTGCCGGAGCGCTACATCGGTCCGCATTTTCTGACAGGTTTCAGCGAACTTGACGGCTGACGGCCAGACAACCATTTGCTAACATCCGGGACTTTCCGAAAGGTCTGAGGTTTAACTACATGTCAGCCGTTCGCAGCAAGATCTGCGGGATTACCCGCATAGAAGACGCCCTGGCGGCAGTCGAGGCGGGCGCCGATGCCATTGGCCTGGTGTTCTACGCCAGGAGTCCCCGCTACGTGAATGTCCAGCAGGCCCGGGCGATCATCGCCGCGCTGCCGCCTTTCATCACCACCGTCGGGTTGTTCGTCAACGCCAGTCGTTGCGAAATCAACGAAACGCTGGATGCCGTGCCGCTGGATCTGCTGCAGTTTCATGGTGATGAAACGCCGGAGCAGTGCGACGGCTATCATCGTCCGTACATCAAGGCACTGCGGGTGAAGGCGGGCGACCAGATCGCCGAGGCCTGCCGTACCTATCGCAACGCGCGCGGCATCCTGCTCGATACCTATGTGGAAGGTGTTCCCGGCGGTACCGGTGAAACCTTCGACTGGGCCTTGATTCCCAACGAGCTGGAAAAACCGATCATCCTGGCCGGCGGCCTGACCTCCGCCAATGTGGCACAGGCCATCGCGCAGGTCCGGCCGTATGCGGTGGACGTCAGCGGTGGCGTCGAGAAGAGCAAGGGCATCAAGGATCGCGAGAAGATTCTCGCCTTCATGAGTGCGCTGCAGGCCGGGTGATGTGACGGCGGCGGTTCTGCCGCCGTCCATAAGCCTGTTCCTGCCTTATAGTCATGCAGGTCGAATTAATGCAGATCTGATTGAGCGGGCTGCAATGGCAATGTCCGCAGTCAGACTGTTTGAACATGGAATGCAAGGTACGCAGGTCCGGTCAGGTGCCGACCGCTGCCTTCATTATCGCTACATACACCCATTGAGTCAGGGCATGCGTCTGGCGTGCAAGCGCCATGCGTTCGAGCCGAACCGGTACTGGAGAAAGAAAGCATGAGCAACTGGTTGGTAGACAAACTGATCCCTTCGATCATGCGTTCCGAGGTGAAAAAGAGCTCGGTCCCCGAGGGCCTTTGGCATAAATGCCCGTCCTGCGAAGCGGTGCTGTATCGCCCTGAACTGGAAAAGACCCTCGACGTCTGCCCCAAGTGCAATCACCACATGCGCATCGACGCACGCGCTCGCCTGAACATCTTCCTCGATGAAGAAGGGCGTGCCGAGCTGGGTGCCGACCTGGAGCCGGTCGACCGACTGAAATTCCGCGACGGCAAGAAATACAAGGATCGCCTGACCGCGGCCCAGAAGCAGACCGGTGAGAAAGACGCACTGATTTCCATGAGCGGTACCTTGCTGGGCATGCCGGTCGTGGCATCGGCATTCGAATTTTCCTTCATGGGCGGGTCGATGGGCGCCATCGTCGGCGAGCGTTTCGTTCGCGCCGCCAATTACGCGCTGGAAAATCGCTGCCCGATGATCTGCTTCGCGGCCTCCGGTGGCGCCCGCATGCAGGAAGCCTTGATTTCCCTGATGCAGATGGCCAAGACGTCCGCCGTCCTGGCGCGTCTGCGTGAAGAAGGCCTGCCGTTCATCTCCGTGCTGACCGATCCAGTCTATGGCGGCGTATCGGCCAGTCTGGCGATGCTGGGCGACGTCATCGTGGCCGAGCCCAAGGCGCTGATCGGTTTCGCCGGTCCGCGGGTCATCGAACAGACCGTACGGGAAAAATTGCCGGAAGGCTTCCAGCGCAGCGAGTTCCTGCTCAGTCACGGCGCCATCGACATGATCGTTTCGCGCAGCGAGCTGCGTCCGCGCCTGGGCAACCTGCTGGCGCAGATGATGAACCTGCCGACGCCGACCTTCGTAGCGCCCGTGATCGAACCTGTCATCGTTCCCCCGGCACCGGCTACCGTATGACCCCCTCAACCCTGGGCGACTGGCTCGCCTATCTGGAGCAGCTGCATCCTTCGGCCATCGACATGGGGCTGGATCGCTCGCGACAGGTATCCCGGCAACTGGGGCTTACCCGCCCCGCGCCCCGGGTCATCACTGTAACCGGCACCAACGGCAAGGGCTCGACCTGCGCCTTTGTCGCCGCCTTGTTGCAGGCCCAGGGTCTGAAAGTGGGCGTCTACAGTTCGCCGCACCTGCTGCGCTATAACGAGCGGGTGAAGGTGCAAGGTGTCGAGGCGACCGACCTCGAGTTGTGCGACGCGTTCGCCGCGGTCGAGGCAGCCCGTGGTGAAGTCAGCCTGACCTACTTCGAAATGGGCACTCTCGCGGCGTTCTGGCTGTTCGAACAGGCGCAGCTGGACGCCGTGGTCCTGGAAGTTGGGCTTGGCGGGCGGTTGGACGCGGTCAATCTGGTCGATGCCGATCTGGCGCTTGTAACCAGCATTGGCGTGGATCACGCCGACTGGCTGGGAGATACCCGCGAGTCGGTGGCGTTCGAGAAGGCCGGTATCTTGCGTGCGGGTCGCCCGGCCCTGTGCGGTGATCTGGACCCGCCCGAGCCGCTGCTGGCCAAGGCCCGCGAGCTGGGCTGTCCGTTGTTGCTGCGCGGCGAGGACTTCGATCTGTCCATCAATCAGCACAGCTGGGACTGGCGTGGTATCGCCCGTGGCGAGCAGGTCGAGTTGCGTGGGCTGCCGTTGCTGGACTTGCCGATGCAGAACGCCGCGTTGGCCCTTCAGGCGTTCGCGCTGCTGGGTTACCCGTTGCAACCGGAGGTGATCGCTCGCGCATTGCAGCTGACCCGGCTCGCCGGTCGGCTGGACCGTCGAACCGTCCACTGGCAGGGAAAGACGCTCAACCTGCTGCTGGATGTCGGCCATAATCCTCATGCAGCGCATTTTCTGGTGCAGTGCCTGGCGCGTCGGCCGGTCGTCGGCAAGCGTCGTGCGGTTTTCGGTCTGTTGGCGGACAAGGACCTGGAGGGCGTAGTCGCCCACCTGGTACCGGTCATCGACGACTGGGCAGTGGCGCCGTTGCCGACGTCACGCAGTCGGCCCGCGGAACAATTGCAGTCGGTGCTGCAGAACCTTGGTGCGCACGTGACGTCCTACCAGAGTGTTGCGTTGGCGCTCGAGGCGCAATGCGCGCACGCCACGGCCGATGACGAAATTCTGCTGTTCGGATCTTTTTATTGTGTAGCCCAGGCCCTGGAATGGCTGGCCCGGCGCACCGATGAGGAAGCTGCAAATGGCTTTGCTGGATAACGTATTCAAACAGCGGATGGTCGGCGCACTGGTGCTGATCGCCGTGGCAGTCATTTTTCTGCCCATGCTGTTCACCCGCCAGGACGAGGCGCGTCAGGTGCAGGTCGATGCCCCGGCCGCACCGCAGGCGCCGGCGGCTCCTCAAGTGCAGGTCGAGCCTGTTCCTGTGCCCGAGCCGCAGTCGTTGCCCGACGAGCCGATCATCGAGGAACAACCCACGTCGTCGGCTGATCAGCCACCTTCGATGCCCATCGCTCCAGCTCCGGTTGCTCCCTCGACACCTGCGGCCCCGCCGGTCGCAAGCGCGCCTGCAACACCTGTGGCCCCCAAGCCGGCCGCCAAGCCTGCGCCGGCACCCGCCGCGCCGACGACAGCCAAGCCAGCCGCGCCTGCGGGTGTCGATGCCAACGGGCTTTCGGTCAGCTGGTCGGTGCAACTGGCGAGCATGTCCAACCGCGCCAACGCCGACAACCTGCAGAAAACCCTGCGGGCACAAGGTTATAACGCCTATATTCGTACCGCCGGGGGCGTGAACCGGGTGTTCGTCGGTCCATTGATCGAGCGCGCCGAGGCAGATCGTCTGCGTGACCAGCTGGACAAGCAGCAGAAGCTCAAAGGTATCGTCGTGCGCTTCCAGCCGGAGCGCGGCTGATTGTCGCAGGGCGGGCGCGTTTCCATGGAAATTGCGCCGCGCCGATAATCGCTGCTTACCCGCAGGCGGGCGCTCTGCTAAAATGCGCCGCCTCAACGGTCCGTAGGCTGCAACGTGGCATTTTCTCCGGTTGACTGGGCGATTCTCGGAATCGTCGTCATTTCCGCTTTGATCAGTCTGAAACGTGGCTTCGTCAAGGAAGCCCTGTCGTTGATGACCTGGATCATTGCAGGTGTCGTTGCCTGGATGTTCGGTGCGGGCCTGTCACTGTATCTGGTCGATTACATCCAGACCCCCTCGGCGCGGGTCATCGCCAGCTGCACTATTCTGTTTGTCGCCACCCTGCTGGTCGGCGCCATGGTCAACTTTCTCCTGGGCGAACTGATTCGCGTCACCGGGCTGTCCGGAACCGATCGTTTTCTCGGGATGGTCTTCGGCGCGGCGCGCGGCGGCCTGCTGGTCGTCATCGCGGTCGGGCTGTTGAGCCTGGGGCCGGTGCAACAGGATCAATGGTGGCAGCAATCGAAGCTGCTACCCCAATTTCTCATGGTCGCTGACTGGTCGAAAAACCTGATTCTCGGGATGTCCAGTCAATGGCTCGCCAGCGGCATCAGCGTTCCCGCTGAACTGCCGTTCAAGGAGCAACTCCTGCCGTCTACATTGCCGCAGGAAGTGCTCGGTAAATCCAGTACCACTAAGTAGGGGTTGTGTCGCATGTGTGGCATCGTCGGTATCGTCGGCAAGTCGAACGTCAATCAGGCGCTGTATGACGCGCTCACCGTCCTCCAACACCGCGGCCAGGACGCTGCCGGTATTGTTACCAGCCACGATGGCCGGCTGTTTTTGCGCAAGGACAACGGGCTGGTGCGTGATGTATTCCATCAGCGCCACATGCAACGCCTGGTCGGGCACATGGGCATCGGCCATGTGCGTTATCCCACCGCAGGCAGCTCGACCTCGGCCGAGGCCCAGCCGTTCTACGTCAACTCGCCTTACGGCATTACCCTGGCGCACAACGGCAACCTGACCAACGTCGAGCAACTGGCCAAGGAGATTTACGAATCCGACCTGCGCCACGTCAACACCAATTCCGATTCGGAAGTGCTGCTCAACGTCTTCGCCCATGAGCTGGCCGTGCGTGGCAAGTTGCAGCCCACCGAGGAAGACATCTTCGCGGCCGTGACCGACGTCCACAAACGCTGCCGTGGCGGTTACGCCGTGGTCGCCATGATCACCGGCTACGGTATCGTCGGCTTCCGCGACCCGGACGCCATCCGCCCGATCGTGTTCGGCCAGCGTCATACCGACGAAGGCGTCGAGTATATGATCGCTTCCGAAAGCGTTTCCCTGGACGTGCTGGGTTTCACCCTGATTCGCGACCTGGCGCCGGGCGAAGCGGTGTACATCACCGAAGACGGCAAGCTGCACACCCGCCAGTGCGCCCCGAACCCCAAATACGCGCCGTGCATTTTCGAACACGTCTACCTGGCGCGTCCGGATTCGATCATCGACGGCATCTCGGTCTACAAGGCGCGCCTGCGCATGGGCGAGAAGCTGGCCGACAAGATCCTGCGCGAGCGTCCGGATCACGACATCGACGTGGTGATCCCGATTCCCGACACCAGCCGCACCGCTGCGCTGGAACTGGCCAATCGCCTGGGCGTCAAGTTTCGCGAAGGCTTCGTCAAGAACCGCTACATCGGCCGTACCTTCATCATGCCCGGCCAGGCCGCGCGCAAGAAATCGGTACGCCAGAAACTCAACGCCATCGAACTGGAATTCCGCGGCAAGAACGTCATGCTGGTGGACGACTCCATCGTGCGCGGCACCACCTGCAAGCAGATCATCCAGATGGCGCGCGAAGCCGGCGCCAAGAACGTGTATTTCTGTTCGGCGGCACCCGCAGTACGCTTCCCCAACGTCTACGGCATCGACATGCCGAGTGCTCACGAGCTGATCGCCCATAACCGTACCACCCAGGACGTTGCCGACCTCATCGGCGCCGACTGGCTGGTCTATCAGGATTTGAATGACCTGATCGAAGCGGTGAGCGGCAGCAAGAAGATCAAGATCGACAACTTCGACTGCTCGGTCTTCGACGGCAAGTACGTGACCGGTGATATCGACGAGCACTACCTGAACAAGATCGAGCAGGCGCGCAACGATGCCTCGAAGGTCAAGACCCAGGCCGTGAGCGCTATCATCGATCTGTACAACAACTAATTGGACAAGGAGAGGGCGGCATGACTCAGGAATGGGATGCCGGTCGGCTGAACAGCGACCTCGAAGGTGTGGGTTTCGATACCCTCGCCGTACGTGCCGGACAGCACCGCACACCTGAAGGCGAGCATGGCGATCCCATGTTCTTTACCTCCAGCTACGTGTTCCGCACGGCCGCCGACGCGGCTGCGCGATTCGCGGGCGAAGTGCCAGGCAACGTGTATTCGCGTTATACCAACCCGACCGTGCGCTCGTTCGAAGAGCGTATCGCGGCCCTCGAAGGTGCCGAGCAGGCCGTGGCCACCGCCACCGGCATGGCGGCGATTCTGGCCGTGGTCATGAGCCTGTGCAGCGCCGGCGATCATGTGCTGGTGTCGCGCAGTGTATTTGGCTCGACCATCAGTCTGTTCGAGAAGTACTTCAAGCGTTTCGGCATTGAAGTGGACTACGTGCCGCTGGCCGAGCTGGACGGTTGGGACGCTGCAATCAAGCCCAATACCAAACTGCTGTTTGTCGAGTCGCCGTCCAATCCGCTGGCCGAACTGGTCGATATCGCGGCGCTGGCCGAGATCGCCCGCGCCAAGGGGGCGATGCTGGTCGTCGATAACTGCTTCTGCACGCCAGCCCTGCAACAGCCGTTGCTGTTAGGCGCGGATATCGTCGTGCACTCGGCCACCAAGTTCATCGACGGCCAGGGCCGTTGCATGGGTGGCGTGGTGGCCGGTCGCGGCGAGCAGATGAAGGAAGTGGTGGGTTTCCTGCGTACCGCCGGGCCGACCCTCAGCCCGTTCAACGCCTGGATTTTCCTCAAGGGCCTGGAAACCCTGAACCTGCGCATGCGTGCTCACTGCGCCAACGCCCAGGCCCTGGCCGAATGGCTGGAGCAACAGGACGGCATCGAGAAGGTTCATTACGCCGGCCTCAAGAGCCATCCGCAGCACGCCCTGGCCCAGCGCCAGCAGAAGGGCTTCGGTGCGGTCGTCAGCTTCGAGGTCAAGGGCGGCAAAGAGGGCGCCTGGCGATTTATCGACGCCACTCGACTGATCTCGATCACCGCCAACCTGGGCGACAGCAAAACGACCATCACTCATCCGAGCACCACTTCCCACGGCCGTCTGGCGCCGCAGGAGCGTGAAGCGGCCGGGATTCGCGACAGCCTGATCCGGGTTGCCGTGGGTCTGGAAGATGTGGCCGACCTTCAAGCCGATCTGGCGCGCGGTCTGGCGGCATTGTGAGCGATTGGGCGATGCAGTTCGCCAGCGCCCACAACGGTCGTGTCGCGCTGGTCACCGGCGCGGCCCGAGGGATCGGCCTGGGCATATCCGCCTGGCTGATCACCGAGGGCTGGCAGGTGGTGCTGACCGATCTGGACCGGATTCGCGGTGCGAAGGTAGCCGAGGCGTTGGGCGAGAACGCGGTGTTCATCGCCATGGACGTGTCGGTCGAAGAACAGGTTGTCGGTGCAGTGGCCGACGTATTGCGCCGCTTTGGTCGCATCGACGCGCTGGTATGCAATGCGGCGGTCGCCGATCCTCACAACACGACCCTGGAAAGCCTGGCCCTGTCGCACTGGAACAAAGTGCTGGGTGTGAACCTGGGTGGCCCCATGTTGCTGGCCAAACATTGCGCGCCTTACCTGCGTGCGCACTGCGGCAGCATCGTCAACCTTACCTCGACACGCGCCCGGCAATCGGAGCCCGATACTGAAGCCTATGCCGCCAGCAAGGGCGGGCTGCTGGCACTGACTCACGCACTGGCCATCAGTCTGGGGCCGGAGATCCGGGTCAACGCGGTGAGCCCCGGCTGGATCGACGCCCGCGACCCGTCGGTGCGTCGCGCTGAGCCTTTATCCGAAAGCGACCACGCTCAACATCCAGCGGGCAGGGTAGGCACGGTAGAGGATGTAGCCGCCATGGTGGCCTGGTTGTTGTCCAGGAATGCCAGCTTTGTTACAGGGCAGGAATTCGTGGTTGACGGTGGCATGACCAAGAAGATGGTCTACGTGGAATAACCGGCGGGTCCGGTCGGCTGCTTGGCAGGTGTCGGGCATGCCGGATCGGACCGGCATCGGCTCGTTGTAGAAAACTTCCTGATTTGACGAATTTTTAAAAAACTTCAATCAGGCTATTGACTTAGGTTCGTTAGGTGCGTAAATTTCGCGGCCTCAACGAAGCAAAGGGTGATTAGCTCAGCTGGGAGAGCAGCTGCCTTACAAGCAGCGGGTCGGCGGTTCGATCCCGTCATCACCCACCATCGTTGAGTTTGAAGGCTGAAACATGAGGGTCTTCAAAGTGTGTAACACCAGGACGAAAGTCCACAATGCGCAGCGGTAGTTCAGTCGGTTAGAATACCGGCCTGTCACGCCGGGGGTCGCGGGTTCGAGTCCCGTCCGCTGCGCCATATCTACACAGACTGGGTTCGCCGGGTCTGAGATCGGAAAGCCAAGGCTGACGGGTCAGGTTCACAGAGTTACACAAGCGATACGCAGCGGTAGTTCAGTCGGTTAGAATACCGGCCTGTCACGCCGGGGGTCGCGGGTTCGAGTCCCGTCCGCTGCGCCATACCTACACAGACTGGGTTCGCCGGGTCTGAGATCGGAAAGCCAAGGCTGACGGGTC
This sequence comes from Pseudomonas sp. v388, assembly GCF_003935425.1. Lineage (GTDB taxonomy): Bacteria > Pseudomonadota > Gammaproteobacteria > Pseudomonadales > Pseudomonadaceae > Aquipseudomonas. Next base: position 103 of record NZ_RHQN01000003.1, on the reverse strand, counting down.
AGGTTCACAGAGTTACACAAGCGATACGCAGCGGTAGTTCAGTCGGTTAGAATACCGGCCTGTCACGCCGGGGGTCGCGGGTTCGAGTCCCGTCCGCTGCGCC
>NZ_RHQN01000002.1 GCF_003935425.1 Pseudomonas sp. v388 | reverse complement strand
CGATCAACGTTTGCGTTGTTCGTCAGCGGGAGGCGAATTCTACAGCGTTACAACCGCGTGTCAAACTCTTTTTCCTCACCGCTATCGATCAACCGGATCGACGCTGCCTCCTCGCTGACCTTCACTTCAAAACACCTGCAACTCATTGAATCGCAAGGCTTTTTCGTTTCCGTCTGCGCCGGAAGTGGGGCGAATTATAGAGAAACTAAATCGCCCGTCAACCGTTAATTTCAAAAAACTGTCATAAAGCTTTCCGCGCCCAGTAAAACGGGGCTACAGACTCGGAAACGCAAACTGCGAGGCCTCGTGACTTGCCCGCTGCGGCCAGCGCTGGGTGATTGCCTTGCGCCGCGTATAGAAGCGCACCCCATCAGGCCCATAGGCGTGCAGGTCGCCAAACAGTGAGCGCTTCCAGCCGCCGAAGCTGTGGTACGCCACTGGAACCGGCAGTGGAACGTTCACCCCCACCATGCCCACTTCAATCTCGTCGCAGAACAGCCGCGCCGCTTCGCCATCGCGAGTGAAGATACAGGTGCCGTTTCCGTACTCATGGTCGTTGATCAATTGCATGGCGTCTTCAAGGCTATTGACCCGAACAATGCACAGCACCGGTCCGAAAATCTCTTCTTTATAGATACGCATCTGCGGCGTAACCCGGTCGAACAGGCAGCCGCCCAGGAAGAAGCCCTCGTCATGTCCGGCGACTTCCAGGCCACGTCCGTCGACAACCAGCGTTGCGCCGGCCTGTACACCGTCTTCTATATAGCCGCTGACTTTATCGCGATGTTGCCCGGTCACCAGAGGCCCCATGTCCAGGCCGCAGGTGGTGCCAGCGCCAATCTTCAAGCCCTGGATCTGCGGCACCAGCCTGGCGACCAGCGCGTCGGCGATCTGATCCCCCACGCACACGGCAACGGAAATCGCCATGCAGCGCTCACCGCACGAACCGTATGCGGCGCCCATCAATGCGCTGACGGCGTTGTCCAGATCCGCATCGGGCATCAGCACCGCGTGATTCTTCGCCCCGCCCAGCGCCTGGACTCGCTTGCCGCGGGCAGCGCCTTCTTTATAGATGTACTCGGCGATAGGCGTAGAGCCTACGAAACTCAGCGCCTTGACCTCGGGCGCTTCGATCAGCGCGTCCACGGCTACCTTGTCGCCATGCACCACGTTAAGCACACCCTTGGGCAGGCCGGCCTCATGCAGCAACTGTGCAATCAGCAGCGTCGAACTGGGGTCGCGCTCCGAAGGCTTGAGGATGAAGCAGTTCCCGCAAGCAATCGCCAACGGGTACATCCACAGTGGCACCATCGCCGGGAAGTTGAATGGGGTGATGCCGGCTACCACGCCCAACGGCTGGAAGTCCGACCAGGCATCGATATTCGGCCCTACGTTGCGGCTGTACTCGCCTTTAAGAATCTCGGGTGCCGCGCAGGCGAATTCTACGTTCTCGATACCGCGCTTCAGTTCGCCCGCCGCGTCTTCGAGGGTCTTGCCGTGTTCTTCACTGATCAGCTGCGCGATACGCGCTTCGTTCTGTTCCAGCAATTGCTTGAAGCGGAACATGACCTGGGCGCGTTTGGCCGCCGGCGTGTTGCGCCACGCCGGGAATGCCGCCTTGGCGGAATCGATGGCCTGCTGGACGGTTTCGCGGCTGGCCAGTGCAACCTGGCGAATAGCTTGACCAGTGGCGGGGTTGAACACATTCGCGGTACGGTCGTTGCCGGACACCAGCTCGCCATGGATCAAGTGTTGGATGCTGCTCATGCGATGACTCCAGAACTGTCGCAGGTGCGGAACATGCCGCGCCTGTCGTTTATGTAGAAGAAAGCGGGTCCGATCAGTCGATCTGGTTCAAAGCCTCGCCGACCGCATCGAACATGCGGTCCAGGTCTTGCGCCTGACTGTTGAAAGTCGGGCCGAACTGCAAGGTGTCGCCGCCAAAGCGCACATAGAAACCAGCCTTCCACAATTTCATGCCTGCCTCGAACGGCCGCACAATCGCGTCGCCATCACGAGGCGCCAACTGGATTGCCCCGGCCAGTCCGTAGTTGCGGATGTCGACGATATGCCGCGCGCCCTTCACGCCATGCAGCGCGGTCTCGAAATGCGGGGCGATCTGCGCCGCCTGCTGGACCAGGTTTTCCCGTTGCAGCAGGTCGAGGGTCGCAATACCCGCCGCACAGGCCACCGGGTGCGCGGAGTAGGTGTAGCCGTGGGGAAATTCAACGGCGTACTCGGGCGTCGGTTGATTCATGAACGTCTGATAGATTTCGCTGCTGGCGATCACCGCGCCCATGGGAATCGCGCCGTTGGTGATCTGTTTGGCGATGCACATCAGGTCCGGCGTGGCGCCAAAGCTGTCAGCGCCGAACATTGCGCCGGTGCGACCGAAGCCGGTGATCACTTCATCGAAGATCAGCAAGATATTGTGCTGATCGCAAATCTCACGCAGCCGCTTCAGATAGCCCTGCGGCGGAACGATCACACCGGCCGAGCCGGCCATGGGTTCGACGATGACCGCCGCGATGTTGGAGGCGTCATGCAGCTCGATCAGCTTGAGCATTTCATCGGCCAGGGCGATGCCGCCCGCTTCCGGCATGCCTTTGGAAAAGGCGTTGCTGGCCAGCAAGGTATGCGGCAGATGATCGACATCCATCAACTGCCCGAACATCTTGCGATTGCCGTTGACGCCGCCAAGGCTGGTGCCGGCAACGTTGACGCCGTGGTAACCACGGGCGCGGCCGATCAGCTTGGTCTTGCTCGCCTGCCCCTTCAATCGCCAGTAGGCGCGCACCATTTTCACAGCGGTGTCCGCGCACTCGGAACCGGAGTTGGTGTAGAAGACGTGGTTCAGATTGCCGGGTGTCAGCTCGGCGATTTTTTCTGCGAGCTGAAACGAGAGCGGATGCCCGTACTGAAAGCCGGGAGAGTAATCCAGCACGCCAAGCTGTTTCGCCACGGCATCCTGAATCTCCTTGCGAGTGTGCCCTGCCCCGCAGGTCCACAACCCGGAAAGGCCATCATAGATTTTTCGCCCCTGATCGTCGGTCAGATAGCTGCCCTGCGCGGCAACGATCATTCGCGGGTCACGCTGGAAATTGCGGTTCGCCGTGTAGGGCAACCAGTGAGCGTCAAGCTTCAACGACGTGGTGACAGGCGTTTCGGACGATTCGAGCATGTTCATTGCAGCGGACCCCATGAGCAGGTGAGCGATCGATGATTGCAGCCAAGATGCCACGGGGCTAAAGTCCGAAAAACTCAGGTTTTGCGATCTTCAGTCAAGGGTTCACTAAACAATGGCGACGTGCCGTCCCGACCCACTCGCTCAAGTCAGCGATTTCGACATCCGCCTGCTGCGTATCTTCAAGAGCGTAGTGGAAGCCGGCGGCTTTTCAGCGGCTGAAGGCGTGCTGGGTATTGGCCGTTCTGCGATCAGCCAACAGATGAGCGACCTTGAACAGCGCCTGGGCCTGCGTTTGTGTCAGCGTGGCAGGGCCGGGTTTTCCGTGACCGACGAGGGCCGCGAGGTCTATCGGTCGGCGCTGCAACTGCTCAGTGCGCTGGAAAGTTTTCGCACCGAGGTCAACGGCCTGCATCAACATCTGCGTGGCGAGCTGAATATCGGCCTGACCGACAACCTGGTCACCGTTCCGCACATGCGCATCACCCACGCTCTGGCTCAACTCAAGGAGCGTGGCCCGAACGTACACATCAATATCCGTATGATTGCGCCCAACGAAGTTGAACAAGGCGTGCTTGACGGGCGCCTGCATGTGGGTGTGGTTCCCCAGGCCAGCGCCCTGTCAGGTCTTGAGTACCAAGCGTTGTACAGCGAGCGCTCACTGCTGTATTGCGCGGTCGGTCACCCGCTTTTCTATGTCGACGATGCGCAGCTGGCCGACGAGCGTCTCGCCTTGCAGGACGCCATCACCCCGACCTTTCGCCTGCCGACGGAAATCCAGGATCATTACCGCGCGCTGAACTGTACCGCCAGCGCCTCTGATCGTGAGGGCATGGCATTCCTGATCCTGACCGGCCGGTACATCGGTTACCTGCCGGACCATTACGCCAGCGCCTGGGTCCAGCAAGGCCGGCTGCGCGCCCTGAAACCCGACTCGCGCTTCCATGACCTGAGCCTGGTAACCGTCACCCGCAAGGGCCGCCGTCCTCATCTGGTGCTGGAAAGCTTTTTGCAGAGTCTCGCCACAACGCGATGATCCGCGCCGCACGAACACGCCTACGCTTGTCGAATGATCGTGCTTACGCTATCTGTGGATTTGTCGTACCCCATGATCTGTCCGAGACTGCCCATGACCCTTGAAGTCCCCGCGCACAGCCATCCCGCATCCAAGCCCGCCAGCCGCATTCGGCAGAAGAATGAGGAAGCCATTATCAAGGCGGCCGAAGATGAGTTTGCCCGTCATGGCTTCAAAGGCACGAGCATGAACACCATCGCGCTGAACGCCGGGCTGCCCAAGGCCAATCTGCATTATTACTTCACCAACAAGCTGGGCCTGTACGTGGCCGTGCTGAGCAACATCATCGAGTTGTGGGACAGCGCGTTCAATCATCTGAGTGTCGACGACGATCCGGCCCAGGCGCTGGCCGGTTATATCCGCGCCAAGATGGAATTTTCCCGGCGCAATCCCCAGGCTTCGCGAATCTTCGCCATGGAAATCATCAGCGGCGGCGAATGCATGAGCGAGTATTTCAGCGAGGACTACCGCCTGTGGTTTCAAGGGCGCGCGGCCGTGTTCAAGGCCTGGATCGAGGCCGGCAAGATGGACCCGGTCGACCCGGTCCACCTGATTTTCCTGTTATGGGGCAGCACTCAGCATTACGCTGACTTCGCGACCCAGATCTGTCGGGTTACCGGCCGGTCGCGCCTGACCCGGCAAGACATGGACGCCGCCAGTGACAACCTGATCCGGATAATCCTCAAGGGGTGTGGCCTCACGCCGCCAGCCTTGTAGAATCGCCCTCCTGCCGATAGCTGGAAACACCCATGCCCTTTACCCTGGTCGGCCCTTGTGAGTTTCGCGAAGAGATCCGCAAGAGCCGCTTCATCACCCTTGCGGCGCCCATCGCCAGCGCCGCCGATGCACAAGCGTTCATCGATCAGCACAGCGACCTGAATGCCACCCACAATTGCTGGGCCTGGAAGCTGGGCGCGCAATACCGCAGCAACGATGATGGCGAGCCCGGCGGCACAGCCGGCCGGCCGATTCTTGCCGCCATCGAAGCGCAGGATTTCGATCAGGTCGTGGTGCTGGTGATCCGCTGGTACGGCGGCATTCAGTTGGGGACCGGCGGCCTGGCCCGGGCTTATGGCGGCGGCGCCAACAAATGCCTGCAACAGGCCGAGCGCGTCGCGCTGGTCAACCGCGACCGGTTTACTCTGCAATGCAGTTTCAGTGAATTGACGCTGGTGAAGCTGCGTGTCGCCGAGGTCAACGGCCTGGTTGAAGAGGAAGCCTTCAACGCCAATGGCGCGCAGTTGACCATTGCCATCGGCCTGCAGGATCTTGAATGGCTGCAGCGCCAACTGGCGGATTTGAGTCGCGGCCGAATCATTCTTGAAGACGCTGACAGTCACCTGTAGGAGCGGACTTCTCCGCGAAGGCGTTTTTCAGGCGATACCCGTGCGGCGTCTGGCGTCTGCACGGGCCTCTGGCAGACAAGTCCGCTCCTGCGAATATCTACATCGTTCACACTTGCCCACATCTACTGTGCATCCGGCTGTGGATAAGCTGAGCACATCCGGCTGCACGCCTTGTCCGACCTGCGGTTGCGGGAAGTGATCGTTTTTTGCACAACACCGCACGGCGCGCCGAAATTCATCTGCAAAACAGCAAGTTGTGGGGACTTAGCACGATTTGGCCATTGGCTTGCGCGGGTTATTACCCAGTCTGGCAGTTGCGCACAGTTGCTGTGGAGCATTCTGTGGATAACAGGTGCAAGCCCGGCGCAACCACTGGGCGCATCGCGCTCCGTCGACACTGGTTGTTTTTTGTACAACCGCCGTTTCAACAACCTTCCCACCCGCCCTGAACTGGTGCCCCTCCGGTCGTGATGCCTCATGCCGGAGCCGTCGGTTGCACCGGCAAAGGCCATACAGCGCGGCCCGCCCAAAAGCTGACCCCCTGGCCAGGATTTTGCTTTACCCACAAGCGACCCATTTCCGGATCAGAGCCTGTCATGCCAAACAACGCAACGCCGCCGCGCCTGCATCTGCGCCACATTACCAAGCGGTATCCGGGCTGCTTGGCCAACGATGCGGTCGACCTGAGCATTCAACCCGGCGAGATCCATGCTCTGCTGGGGGAAAACGGCGCGGGCAAGAGCACGCTGATGAAGATCATCTACGGCGTGACGCAGCCCGATGACGGCTCGATCATCTGGGAAGGCCAGCCGGTGATCATGCGCAACCCCGCGCAGGCACGAAGCCTTGGCATCGGGATGGTGTTCCAGCATTTTTCCCTGTTCGAGACCCTGACCGTTGCGCAGAACATTGCGCTGGCCATGGGCGCCGACGCCGGAACACCCAGGCAACTGGAGCCGCGTATTCGTGAAGTGTCGCAACGCTACGGCATGGCGCTGGAGCCGCAGCGTCTGGTTCATAGCCTGTCCATCGGCGAACGGCAGAAGGTCGAGATCATTCGCTGCCTGATGCAAGACATTCGCCTGCTGATCCTCGACGAACCCACCTCGGTGCTCACGCCACAGGAAGCCGACGAGCTATTCGTGACCCTGCGGCGCCTGGCCGAAGAAGGCTGCAGCATTCTGTTCATCAGCCACAAGCTCGGCGAAGTGCGTGCGCTGTGCCATACCGCGACGGTCTTGCGTGGCGGTCAGTTGGCCGGACATTGCATTCCGTCAGCCTGCACTGACCTGGAACTGGCGCGAATGATGGTCGGCGACGCGGAAGGATTGACCGCTCGCTATGAAAAATCCAGCGGCGGCGTGCCGTTCCTCAAGATCGAGCAACTGTCGTGGCGCAACCCGGACCCGTTCGGCTGTTCCTTGCACAACCTGAACCTGGAAGTGCGCAGCGGCGAAATCCTCGGTATCGCAGGCGTCGCCGGCAACGGGCAGGACGAACTGCTGGCGTTGCTCAGCGGTGAACAGCGGTTGCCCGTTGCGCAAGCCGCGACCATCCGTTTCAAGGATGCCAATGTTGCCGCGCTGCGCCCGGATGCACGGCGCAAGCTCGGGCTGGCGTTCGTACCCGCCGAGCGGCTGGGCCACGGTGCGGTGCCGGACCTGAGCCTGAGCGATAACGCCCTGCTCACCGCTTTCCAGCAAGGCCTGGTCAGCAAGGGACTGATCCAGCGTGGCAAGGTCCGCGCGCTGGCGCAGGAGATCATCAGCCGCTTTGCGGTCAAGACGCCAGACGAAAACACCGCCGCGCGCAGCCTGTCCGGCGGCAATCTGCAGAAATTCATCCTGGGCCGCGAGATCCTGCAGAACCCGAGATTGCTGGTGGCCGCGCACCCGACCTGGGGCGTGGATATTGGCGCGGCGGCAGCCATTCACCGCGCGTTGATCGCTCTGCGTGATGCCGGTGCCGCGATTCTGGTGATCTCCGAAGACCTGGACGAGTTGTTCCAGATCAGCGACCGAATCGCTGCGCTGAGCAGCGGAAAACTGTGCCTCCCGGTAGCCACCGGGCAAACCAGTCTCGTTCAGGTGGGCGGCTGGATGGCCGGTCAGTTCGATCATTCTCAACCCCAAGCCGCGGCGCTGGGTTAACGGAGCAAACGATGCTGCTTTCTCTCGAACCACGCGGCCAGCAGTCCCGCGCCATGTTGTGGTGCTCACCGCTGCTGGCTGCGGTGCTGACTCTGGCCTGCGGCTCCCTGCTGTTCGTGGCTTTGGGGCTGGACCCATTGCTGACTCTGCATACCTTGTTGATCGCGCCGGTCAGCGACCTTTATGGTCTCTCGGAATTGATGGTCAAGACCCTGCCGATCCTGCTCTGCGCCCTCGGCCTGGCAGTGGCCTATCAAGCGCGCATCTGGAACATCGGCGCCGAAGGCCAGCTGTTGCTCGGTGCGCTGGCGGGCAGCGCGGTGGCGGTCAACGTGATCGAGGTGCAAAGCCGCTGGGCGCTGGTCTTGATCCTGTTCGCCGGAACCTTGGCCGGTGCGGCGTGGGCCGGGCTGACCGCGTGGCTGCGTACGCATTTCAACGCCAACGAAATCCTCACCAGCATCATGCTCAACTACATCGCCCTGAACCTGCTGTTGTATTTCGTGCACGGCCCGCTCAAGGACCCGGCCGGGATGAACTTCCCGGAATCCGCCGGCTTCGGTGACGCCAGTCGCCTGCCGTTGCTCATGGAAGACGGCCGTGCCCATGTCGGCGTGTACTTCGCCCTGCTGGCCCTGGTGATCGTGTGGGTGTTGCTGCAACGCAGCTTCGTTGGTTTCCAGATCAAAGTGCTCGGGCTGGACAAGCGCGCCGCCGGGTTCGTCGGTTTTCGGGAAAAGCGGCTGGTGTGGCTCGCGCTGCTGATTAGCGGCGCGCTGGCCGGGCTGGCCGGCGTATGTGAAGTGACCGGCCCGATCGGCCAACTGGTGCCGCAGGTGTCGCCCGGCTATGGCTATGCGGCAATCACCGTGGCGTTTCTGGGTCGCCTCAATCCGCTGGGGATTCTGTTTTCCAGCCTGTTGATCGCCCTGCTCTATCTGGGCGGAGAACAGGCGCAGATGATGCTGAACCTTCCGCCCTCTATCACGCAGCTGTTCCAGGGAATGATGTTGTTCTTCCTGCTGGCCTGCGATGTATTGATCCTCTATCGCCCGCGCCTGAAGCTGCGCTGGGCCAAGCGGCAGATGGCCGCAGCGCCGGGAGTCGCGTGATGGATATGGACCTGCTGAGCAACATTCTCTACGCCATGGTGCGCTGCGGCACGCCGCTGCTGCTGGTGGCCTTGGGCGAACTAATCTGTGAAAAGAGCGGCGTCATCAATCTGGGCCAGGAAGGCATGATGCTGTTCGGTGCGGTGATCGGCTTCATCATCGGCCTGAGCACCGGCAATCTGTGGCTGGGCGTGTTGCTGGCGATGCTCGCCGGAATGCTGCTGTCAGGGTTGTTCGCTGTCGTGGCGCTGGTGTTCAACGCCAATCAGGTGGCGACCGGTCTGGCGTTGACCATTTTTGGCGTGGGCCTGTCGAGCTTCGTCGGCGCCGCCTGGGTGGGCAAACCGCTGCACGGTTTCGAACCGCTGGCGATTCCGCTGTTGAGTGACATTCCCCTGATCGGCCGCATGCTGTTTGCCCAGGATGTGCTGGTGTACTTGTCGTTCGCGTTATTCGCACTGGTGGCCTGGGCGCTGCTCAAAAGCCGCATCGGCCTGATCATTCAGGCCGTCGGGGAAAACCCGGATGCCGCCAGCGCCATGGGCTTGCCGGTATTGCGCGTGCGCACGCTGGCGGTACTGTTCGGCGGTGCGATGGCCGGGCTGGCGGGCGCTTATCTGTCGCTGGCCTACACGCCAATGTGGGCGGAAAACATGAGCGCCGGCCGCGGCTGGATCGCGCTGGCGCTGGTGGTATTCGCCAGTTGGCGGGTGTGGCGGCTGTTGCTCGGCGCCTGGCTGTTCGGCCTCGCCAGCATTCTGCACCTGGTGGCACAGGGCGTCGGTCTGGCTGTGCCGTCCAACCTGCTGGCGATGCTGCCGTATGTGGCGACCATTCTGGTGCTGGTCCTGCTGTCCCGCGACGCCCTGCGCACCCGTCTTTATGCGCCGGTTTCTCTCGGGCAGCCCTGGCGTGCAGGCCATTGAGGCTCCACGGTGCTGCGTTAGCGACGAGCACGACTACTCTGTGGAAACAGAACAGCAGGTGCTGTTCAATAGTCGACCGGCTCCCGGGCTTACGCTGAACGAAGCAGGCAAACACATTGCCGAACACTGGGAAAGGCACTATCCATTTCCAAGGAGTTTTTCATGACCACCACCAAAACCGCGCTGATCGTCGGCGCCTCTCGAGGCTTGGGGCTAGGGCTTGTACAACGCCTGACCGAGCAGGGTTGGGACGTCATCGCGACCGTCCGTGATCAGAACAAGGCCGATGACCTGAAAGCGCTGACCGGCGTGCGCATCGAGACCGTGGACATCGACGAGATCGCTTCGCTGGAAGTGCTGATGCAGAAGCTCAAGGGCGAAGTATTCGACGTGATATTCGTCAATGCCGGGATTCTGGGTTCCAGCCATCAAAGTGCCGCGCAATCCACTGCCGCCGAGCTGGGCCAGCTGTTTCTGACCAACGCCGTTGCACCGATCCGCCTGGCTGAACGTCTGATTGACCAGATCCGCCCGGAAACCGGCATCCTCGCTTTCATGAGTTCGGTGCTGGGTAGCGTGACCTGCCCGGACGGTGCCGAACTGGCGCTGTACAAGGCCAGCAAGGCCGCGCTCAACTCCATGACCAACACCTTCGTGACGCAACTGGGTGAGTCGCGCCCGACCGTGCTGTCGCTGCATCCAGGCTGGGTCAAGACCGCCATGGGCGGCGAAGGCGCCGACATCGACGTGCACACCAGCACCACGGGCCTGGTGCAGCAGCTCAATGCTTATGCCGGTAAAGGTGGGCATCACTTCATCAACTACAAGGGCGAAACGATTCCCTGGTAACATTCCGTCTCCTCTGTAGGAGCGCTTACCCGCGACAACCGATGACGCGTTGCGCTTGGCTTATCGCGTCGTATGCGGCGCGGGCAAACGCGCTCCCACACCCTGGATCAGCAGACAGGGCATAACTGAGCTGGCTAAACCTGAACCCATTTTCAGTAGAGCCGCCCATGTCTGCGAACCGTATCTGGTTGAAAAACCCCCTCGCCATCTTCACTGCCAATGATCTGGACGCCCGTGGCGGTCTGGTGATCGACGAGGGAAAAATCGTCGAGCTGCTGGCTGCCGGGCAGACGCCCGCGATGCCATGTGCGCAGGTGTTCGATGCCCGGGAGCATGTGCTGCTGCCGGGCCTGATCAACACCCATCATCATTTCTATCAGACCCTTACCCGCGCCTGGGCGCCGGTGGTCAATCAGCCGCTGTTTCCCTGGCTCAAGACGCTTTATCCCGTGTGGGCTCGACTGACGCCCGAGCAGCTTGGGGTCGCCAGCACCGTGGCGTTGGTAGAACTGCTGTTGTCGGGCTGCACCACGGCGGCCGACCATCATTATCTGTTTCCCGACGGCCTGGAGCAGGCCATCGACGTGCAGGTCGAAAGTGTGCGGCAACTGGGCATGCGCGCGATGCTGACCCGCGGCTCGATGAGCCTTGGGGAAGCGGACGGCGGCCTGCCGCCGCAACAGACGGTGCAGCAAGGCGAGGTGATTCTGGCCGACAGTCAGCGCCTGATCGAGACTTATCACCAGCGCGGCGACGGCGCGCAGATCCAGATCGCCCTCGCGCCCTGCTCGCCGTTTTCCGTGACACCGCAGATTATGGCCGAGAGTGCAGCCATGGCGGAAAAGCTCGATGTGCGCCTGCACACGCATCTGGCAGAAACCCTGGATGAGGAAGATTTCTGCCTGCAACGCTTCGGCCTGCGCACCGTGGATTATCTGGACAGCGTCGGCTGGCTAGGGCCACGCACCTGGCTGGCCCACGGCATTCATTTCAACCCGGATGAAATTGCCCGGCTCGGGGCGGCAGGCACCGGCATCTGCCACTGCCCGACGTCGAACATGCGCCTGGCGTCGGGTATCTGCCCGACGCTGGACCTGATCGCCGCCGGCGCGCCGCTGGGTTTGGGGGTCGACGGTTCAGCCTCCAACGACGCGTCGAACATGATCCTCGAAGCGCGTCAGGCGTTGTACCTGCAGCGGTTGCGCTACGGCGCGCAGGCCATCACGCCGGAACGGGTACTGGGCTGGGCAACCAAGGGTTCGGCGCAGTTGCTGGGGCGTAGTGATATCGGCGAGCTGGCGGTGGGCAAGCAGGCGGATCTGGCGTTGTTCAAACTCGACGAGCTGCGGTTTTCCGGCAGCCATGACCCGCTCTCGGCACTGCTGCTGTGCGGCGCGGATCGAGCCGACCGGGTGATGATTGCGGGTCGCTGGCGGGTGATCGATGGACAGGTAGCAGGCTTGGACCTGGCCGGCCTGATTGCCCGGCATCGTCAGGCAGCGCAACGCTTGCTGCAGGGCTGAGTGGCGTTCGTTCGGGCCTGTGAACGGATCGATGCCACAGTGAGTTGCGATTCGCTACAGTGTCGCCTTCTTCGGCAACCTGGCAAATACCGTGTCCGACTCCGCATCTGATCTGGATGAAAAATCCCTCGGCCGACTGGTGCTCGGCCTGGCATGGCAACTGCTGCTGTTGGTCGGCCCCATCGTCGCGGTCACGCTGCTGCCGCCGTGGCAGGGCGTGATCATCATACTGGCCTGCGGAGCGGTCACTGCTGTTTGCGTAAAGTTGAAATGGATGAAGGCGGCGGGCCTCCTGACGCAGTTGACCAGTTCAGCGGTGATCGGCCTGGCGTTCAGCCTCGGCCGCACGTTGCCCAATTACTGGAATGTGCCAGCGGCTCTGGTGGTGCTGTTCGGTGGCCTGGCTGTGATCGGCAAATGTGAGCACTGGCTTGGATTGGCGGTGGAGCCGGTAAAGCCCAAGCCGCAACTTCGCGACCCTGTCGACGACCGTGGCGACCGCGCCAGTGCCTGGGGTGGCAACGAGCCGCAGGAAACGCCCGAAGGTGAGCCGATTCGGGTGTTCAACCACAGCGAAATCGCCATGGGTGGCCCGACCTACTGCGATTACCTGTTTCCGGATGGAGTCCTGCTGCAGGGCGTCGGTTCATCGGCACGTTTTTCCAGCGATGGCCGCTATTTCGCTGCAGCGATGCCGTCGCGCAACCATTGGGGTTTGTTGATCCTCGACCGTGAGCTGAAGCAGATTTATCACTGCAACACGGAACTGTTCTGGGAGCTGGACCAATTCACCGAGACACACCTGATCGGTCGGTGCAGCCCGCTGGTGGACAACGGCACCTACGAGATCGAGCTGAAGGAATTGCTCGAATCCACCACGGCGGTGAAGCTGGTTCCCATCGCCGATATCTGGATCGAACCAAGCGAATGGCTGTCGGACATGACCGGCGCACGCTGCGAATACCCTGCCCCCACAGGTCGACACAAGGTTGAAGGTCGGCTTTCAGTGCCGGAAAGCCTGCGCAATCTGGAGCAGCCCACCAATGCGCTGCGCTACCCCTACTACCAACTGAGCCTCGACGGTGAGGACACTGCGCTGCAGTTCTACGTCACCTGGCCGCCGATCTGGCGCGCCGATGGCAACGCCTTGTGTGTCTGGGCGCGGAAGGCTGGCGAACAGCTTTTGAGTTATTGGTACTGGGAAGCGGGCAGCGGCTGGACGGGCTTGCCCGAGCCTTGGGTCAAGACAGACAACGAGCCATCGCTGAACTGGAGCGAGCCGCTGAGCCTGGATGATCAATATGTACGAATTACGGGCTATCTCGACTATCCCAAGCCGGATCGCGGCACGTATGGCTACGGGCTGCAAAGTGTTCACAGCGACACCGAAACCCAGATCGGCCATGACGCTCAAGGCCGCATGCTGACTGCGAGTCGGCCGCTGACACGCACACAATTGATGGTGCCGCTCGCGGGCAGCGGCGAACGCGGCAGCACGCAGATCGAAACCGAGATGTTGCTGAACGCGGTCCGCGCCCGACTGATCTGGCAACGAGACAACGCCGAGGGCCTTGGCGGCTTCATCTGCATGATCGGCGACTGGGCGCTGCCGGGTCTGTGGCTGATGGATCATCGCGTGTCGGACTGCCGAAGGTATCTGGCGCTCATTCCATTCACGCCGTCTCCGGCAGTGGCCAACCATGTGGTGGTTGCCGATAGCGAGCGCCGTTGCCTGCTGGACGGACCGCCCATGCAAGTCGTGCGGCTGCTGGATTTCCAGGCGGGCAGACTGAGCGTGGCGACAGTGCTCGGCCGCTTGAGCAAAAACCGGCCGACCTCACCGCTACAGCGCCTTAACCAGCAGGTACCGCCCGCCGAAGTGGCGGCTGGCTTCTGCGAGCATCGTGAAGACTCAAAGCCGTACTACGAGGCGAAGGAGCTGGCGATTGAATCCGGCGAGCTGCGCCTGCGACCAAAGTGGCGGCGCGTAACAGTGCCGCAGGTGGCCAATGCCGATGGCGACTTCATCCAGCCCGCACCAAGCGGCAACGACGCCGCCTGGCTGTTCGGCAGCGAAACCGAGTACGCCGACAGCTGGCTGCGCGGCAGTTCGGGCCGTTTGGGCGGGCATTTACTGACAGCTTCGGGCTGTGCGCTCAAAGGGCTGGCGCCGTCGATGATCTGGTCTGCGGACGGCCGTTACCTGGCACTGACCCGCATGCACGCCGACATGCAGCGCAGTTGGGAACTGCTGTTGCTGGACGTCCAGGACCGCACGCTGCGTACCTATCCTCATCCGCTGGGCAACATGCCGCTGTTCGAAGCGTTCGACAACGAGCGGTTGCACGTGCGCACGTTCGAAGAGGATTGGGAGCCACGGGACAACGAGGACCAAGGTCGGGTCAGCCGATTGAGGCTGGCGGAACTGCTGGCGCTGCCGGCCGAACAGATGGTTGAGCATGACGGGCTGTGGCTACTGACGGCACAGCAAGATGATGCCGATTTGTGGAAAGCGCTGGACATCCGACCACTGAACAACTTTTGAAAAATTGATCATCGTCGCGACGGTATCTACAAACCCAGACACGACAGCATGATAAAGGTAGCGAACAGCACGAAGTGGGTCATGCCTTCGATGGCGTTGGTCTGGCCGTCGTTGAGGTTGATGGCGCTGACCAGCAACGTGATCACGATCATCACCGTCTGCACCGGGGTCATTGCCATCTGGAACGGCTGGCCGCTGTACAGCGCCATGGCTTCCATGACCGGCACGGTCAGGATCACCGTCGACAGCGATGCGCCCAACGCGATGTTGACCACCGACTGCATGCGATTGGCCAACGCAGCGCGCAGTGCCGTGAGAATTTCCGGTGCCGCCGAAATCGCCGCCACCAGAATCGCCGTCATCACCGGCGGCGCGCCGGTGCCTTCCAGACCCAGATCGACTGTCTTGGACATCACTTCCGCCAGCGCACCGATCACCACCACGCCGAGCACCAGGGTACCGATGGAAAGCGTCAGGTTGGCAGGCTCGCTCGGGGCGTCGGCCGGTTCCTGGCGCTTTTTCTTTTCCGGGTAGCTATAGCTGAAAAAGTAACTGTGCGGCCCGACCTGCATGCGCAGGAACAAGGTGTAAAGCACCACCATCGCACCAATGGTGAACGCCGAATACAGCTTCCAGTCCGCGCTGGGAATGAACTCCGGCACCACCATCGACACGCCCATGGCGGTCAGGATCATCACGCTGTAGGTGCGCGCCGAATCGTCGTTGTACGCCTGTTCGCCATGCTTGAGGCCGCCCATCAGCGCTGCCAGGCCGAGGATGCCGTTGATGTCCAGCATTACCGCCGAATAGATGGTGTCACGCACCAGCGTCGGCGACGGTTCGTTGCTCATCATGATCGCCAGGATCACCACTTCCACCAGCACGGCGGACAGCGTGAGGATCATCGTGCCGTAGGGGTCGCCGACTTTCTCGGCCAGGACTTCGGCATGGTGCGCGACGCGCATCGAGGCGCAGACGATGAAACCGACCAGCACCAGACCTGCGATCAACGCGACCACCTGCCCGCTTCCCAGCAGCACATGTTCCAGCGGATACGCCACGCAGGTCGCCAGGATCGCCAGGACCAGAAACGCTTCTTGCTTTAACAGTGAGCCCATTTCACTCCCGAGCCAGTGCGACGGATCGTCGCGCGACGCCTTCACAGGCATTAGTCAATGAAGTGGTTGAGAGTGCGGGTTGTCACAAAAGGTTTCAACGAACTGCCGGGATGAGAACCGCACCCAGCTGCAAATGACTTTTGATCCTGCCGGCCCGATGTGAAATAGTGCCCGCCGTTTTTATTCGCGGCCTGTCTGGCGCGACGGTTCGCTGCAAGGAAAGGGGTAAATCAGTCATGCGCAAATCACGACTTCTGCAACTGCTGGCCGGCACTGTGTTGACGCTCTCGGTCGGCGCGCTTCAGGCAGCCCCCATCGACATCGACGACGGCCAACACAAGGTTCACCTGCCGGACACTCCCAAGCGCGTCGTGGTGCTGGAGTTCTCGTTTCTCGACAGCCTGGCCTCGGTGGGTGTCACGCCGGTGGGCGCTGCGGACGACGGCGATGCCAACCGCGTTCTGCCCCGGGCCCGCAAGGCCATCGGCGAGTGGCAATCGGTAGGCCTGCGTTCGCAACCCAACATTGAAGTGATCGCCCGCCTCAAGCCCGACCTGATCATCGCCGATCTCGGTCGCCATCAGGCGCTGTACAACGACCTGTCCAGCCTGGCGCCCACCTTGATGTTGCCGTCCCGCGGCGAGGATTATCAGGGCAGCCTGAAATCCGCCGAGCTGATCGGCACCGCGCTAGGCAAAGGCCCGCAGATGCAGGCAAGAATCGCGGAGAACAAGGCCCATCTCCAGCAGATCGCCACGCAGATTCCGACCGGTGCGAAAGTGCTGTTCGGCGTGGCCCGGGAAGACAGCTTCTCGGTACACGGTCCGCACTCTTACGCGGGCAGTGTCTTGCAGGCCATCGGTTTACAGACTCCGCAAGTGCGCAAGAACGCTGCGCCTACCGAATTCGTCAGCCTCGAACAATTGCTGGCGCTGGACCCGGCCTGGTTGCTGGTCGGTCACTACCGCCGTCCAAGCCTGGTGGACAGCTGGAGCAAACAGCCGCTGTGGCAGGTACTTGGTGCGGTGCGCAACAAGCAGGTCGCGGAAGTCGACGGTGACAGCTGGGCGCGCAATCGCGGAATCATGGCCTCCGAACAGATCGCCGAAGATGCCCTTGCCGTCCTTAAAGGCGGCAAGGCCGTGCTGAACCCGTAAATGCGCCGCTGGTTGTTGGCCGGCGTAATCGCCGCGACATGCCTGGGATTGTTCTGGGTATCGCTGTTTGCCTTGTCGCCGTTCGACATCACCCGCAGCGACGCGTGGAACGGACTGGTCGCCCAAGGCCGGGGCGGTAGCAACATCGCTTATGTGGTAGCGCAATTGCGCGTCCCTCGTGCGCTGTGTGCGGCACTGGTCGGCGCCTGCCTCGGCGTGGCCGGCGCCTTGATGCAAGGCATTACCCGCAACCGGCTGGCGTCCCCTTCCCTGTTTGGGGTGACTGCCGGCGCAGCGCTGGGCCTGGCGCTGTTTTCCACCGGGCTGGTTGCGTTGCCTTTCCCCGGCGGCGCGCTGCTGATGACCTGTCTGGGTGGCGCGCTCGCCTGGATCACGGTATTCAGCCTCGGCGGTGCATGGTCGCCGGTCGCCGCGCAAGGTCGGCTGGTGCTGGCGGGCGTCGCGGTGGCAGCCCTGTGTGCGGCGCTGACCCGGCTGACCGTTATCCTCGTCGAAGCCCAGGCACAGAGTGTGCTCAACTGGCTGGCCGGATCGCTCGCCAATGTCGGCGCCAGCCAGTTGCAGCTGTTATGGCCTTGCACCTTGATCGGCGTCGTTCTTGCCATGGCCTGCGCGCCACGCCTGAACCTGGTCAACCTCGGCGAAGACGCCGCCCGTTCCCTGGGCGTGCGAATCGGCCCGCTAAGGCTGCTGGTATTCGTCGTCAGCCTGCTGCTGGTCGGTGCCAGCGTTTGCGCAGTAGGGCCAATCGGTTTCGTCGGTCTGATTGCACCCAATATCGCCCGGCAATGGCTGGGCAACGATTACCGCTGGTTGATCCCGGTCAGCGCCGGGCTGGGCGCGGCCATCGTGCTGGCGGCAGACCTGATCAGCCGCGCCGTGGCGTTCCCGGTGGAAACCCCGGCCGGCGTCGTTACTGCGTTGATCGGCGCGCCGTTCTTCCTGTTTCTTGCCAGGCGTGCGCTATGAGCCGGGCCGGACCAAGATTGCTGATCCTGCTTGGGCTGTTGTTGCTCGCGATATGGCTGAGCCTGAGTGCCGGCACCGTGTGGCTGACACCGGGCGCGGTGCTCGATCATTTGATCGCCCACGACAGCAAGGACTTCGACGTCTGGAATCACCGCCTGCCCCGCGGCCTGATCGCCATCGTGACCGGTGCCGCGTTCGGCCTGGCGGGAGCCATCGTCCAGGGCGTGATTCGCAATCCGCTGGCCTCGCCAGAAATTCTCGGCGTCACTCAGGGCGCAGGGCTTGCGTTGACCCTCGCCATCATTGGCCTGCCGCAACTGCCGGTGGTGTGGTTGCCGTTGGTGGCGTGCCTGGGCGGTGCGGCGGGTGCCTTGCTGCTGGCGTTGTACAACAGCGGCGTGCAGTTTTCCGGGGTGCGTTTCGCGCTGTCGGGCGTGGCGATTGCAGTCACGCTGTCGAGCATCACCGAGTTCCTGATCCTGTCCAACCCGCTGGATATCAATACCGCATTGCTTGCGCTGACCGGCAGCTTGTGGAGCCGTAACTGGCACCATGTGCTGCTGATGCTGCCTTTCGTACTGTTGATTCCGGCCGGACTGCTGCTGGCCAAACCGTTGAACCTGATCGGCCTGGGCGACGAAGCCGCGCAGACGCTGGGCACCGGCCTTGTGCGCGTGCGGTGGCTGGCGATGACCTGCGCCGTGCTGCTGACCAGCCTGGGGGTCGGGATCATCGGGCCGGTGGGTTTTGTCGGGCTGGTCGCGCCGCACATGGCCCGCCGTCTGGTGGGCGGACATCATCAATATCTGCTCCCGGCCTCGATGCTGGTGGGCGCGCTGCTGCTGGTCCTTGCCGATACGCTGGGCCGCACGCTGATCGCACCGAGCGAAATCCCCGCCGGCATCCTCACGGCGGTGATCGGCGCGCCGTATTTCCTGTGGCTGCTGGCCCGATTCAAAGGTTGAACCCATGAGCATTCTTCAGGCACGGCACCTCGACATCGGCTACGGCGCAACCCGCATCGTGCAAGACCTTTCGTTCAGCCCGCCGCCCGGCAAAGTCACCGCGCTGATCGGCCCCAACGGCTGCGGCAAGTCGACCCTGCTCAAGACCTTCGCACGCATTCTCATCCCTCAGGCCGGCAGCCTGACGCTGGACGAAAAGCCTTACGCCCGGCTCTCGGCCCGTGAACTGGCATGCAAGGTCGCGTTTCTGCCGCAGGTGTTGCCGATTCCGGAAGGCGTGACTGTGCGCCAGTTGGTCGCCTACGGTCGCAGCCCGCACAACAGCCTGTGGGGACGCTTGAGCGGTGCGGACCGAACCTGTGTCGATCAGGCCCTGCAACGCATGGAACTGGACACCCTGGCCGAACGCCCGCTGTCCGATCTGTCCGGCGGGCAACGGCAGCGCGCCTGGCTGGCGATGATCCTCGCCCAGGACGCGGCCATCGTGCTGCTCGACGAGCCGACCACGTACCTGGACATCAGCCATCAGGTCGAGCTGCTGGACCTGATGCGCCAGCTCAGTGCCGAAGGCAAGACCGTAGTGACTGTTCTGCATGACATCAACCAGGCTTGCCGCTACGCCGATCATCTGGCCGTGATGCAGGCCGGTCGCCTGGTCGCCAGCGGTGCGCCCGGCGATGTGCTGGATGCCGAACTGGTGTGCCGGGTGTTCGATGTGCAGGTGCAGATCCTGCGCGAACCGGTGGCCGGCACGCCGATGTGCATCGTCGAACGCAGCACGCGCTGCACCAGTTAGCGGCGTCTGCACTCGCAGCTGCACCGTCGCGCTGCATCGGCTGGATGCCTTCAGGCGCGCCAGCCACGGAAGCGCCATAAGCTGTCCTGTTGGTCAATTTTTTGCATTGTTGGCTTGAACCCGCCCGATGGATCACCCATTGCCGGACGCCAACAAGACCGCAAGGAGCCTGACCCGATGCATTCCACCCTTCCACGTCGTCCGCTGAAGAAACTGCTGTGCGCCATGGCCGCTGTCGTCGGGCTGACTTCCAGTCTGCACGCGTTGGCCGCCGACCCGCTGAAAGTGGGCTTTGTCTACATCGGCCCCATCGGCGACCACGGCTGGACCTATCAGCACGAGCAAGGCCGCAAGGCGATGGTCGCGGCGCTGGGCGACAAGGTCAGCAGCAGCTTCGTGGAAAACGTACCGGAAGGCGCGGACGCCGAGCGGGTCATCCGCAACATGGCCAAGGGCGGCTATGACCTGATCTTCAGCACCTCGTTCGGCTACATGAACCCAACGTTGAAAGTCGCCAAGCAGTTTCCCAAGGTCAAGTTCGAGCACGCCACCGGCTACAAGCAGGACAAGAACATGGGCACTTACCTGGCGCGGACCTATGAAGGTCGCTATGTGGGTGGCTACATTGCCGCGAAGATGACCAAGACCAAGAAGATCGGTTACGTCGCTTCGTTCCCGATCCCGGAAGTGCTGCGCGACATCGACGCCATCCAGCTGGCCTTGAACAAGTACAACCCCGGCACCGAGATCAAGGTGGTGTGGGTCAACTCGTGGTTCGATCCAGGCAAGGAAGCCGACGCGGCCAACGCGCTGATCGATCAGGGTGTGGACGTGGTATTCCAGCACACCGACAGCCCGGCGCCGATCCAGACCGCCGAGCGTCGCGGTGTCTACGCGGTGGGTTACGCATCGGACATGGCGCACTTCGGTCCCAAGGCAGTGCTGACATCCATCGTCAACAACTGGGGGCCGCATTACATCCAGGCCGCCGAAGGCGTGTTGAACAACACCTGGAAACCGCAGGATTACTGGGGGGGCCTGAAAGAAGGCACGGTCCAATTGCCGATCAGCGATGTGGTGCCCGCCGATGTGAAGGCCGAGGCACAGAAGATCATGGCCAGCATCGAGAGCGGCGAATTCCACCCGTTTACCGGCCCGATCAAGGATCAGGCCGGCAACGTGAAAATCCCGGCAGGTGCCGTGGCCACCCAGGCCGAGCTGGCCTCGATGAACTATTACGTCGAAGGCATCAGCGCCGAGCTGCCCAAGTAACTGGCCGTCGGTCGTGCCCGGAGAGGACTTTCTGACGAGCACGACCCTTCACTTCCCACGGTTATCAGGAAAGGTTGATGAACCAGCTTCCCATCATCGATATCACGCCACTCTACGGCACCGACGCATCGGCGCGGCGGGACATCGCCACGCGCATCGACAAGGCCTGCCGCGAATGGGGCTTTTTCTACATCAAAGGCCACCCGATCAGCGCGCAGCGGATCGAGCAGGTTCAGGCGCTGGCGAAATCGTTCTTCGCCCAGCCCATGGACGAGAAGCTGAAGATCGACATCACCCGCAGTACCCACCACCGCGGCTATGGCGCCATCGCCACCGAACAACTGGACCCCAACCTGCCCAGCGACCTGAAGGAAACCTTCGACATGGGCCTGCACATGCCGGCCGATCATCCGGAGGTGCTGGCGGGCAAGCCGTTGCGCGGACCGAATCGGCATCCGGACATGCCCGGCTGGGAAAGCCTGATGGAGCAGCATTACCTCGACATGCAGGCGTTGGCGCAAACGCTGTTGCGAGCCATGACCCTGGCGTTGGGCATCGAGCCTGATTTCTTCGATCAGCGCTTCAAGGACCCGGTCAGCGTCTTGCGGATGATTCACTACCCGCCGCGCCACACCGCGACCTCAAGCGATCAACAGGGCGCAGGCGCACATACCGACTATGGTTGCGTGACGCTGCTGTACCAGGACGCAGCCGGTGGGCTTCAGGTTCGCGACGTGCGTGGGCAATGGATCGACGCGCCGCCCATCGACGGCACCTTCGTGGTCAACCTCGGCGACATGATGGCGCGCTGGAGCAACGATCGTTACGTGTCCACGCCGCACCGGGTCATCAGCCCGCTGGGTGTGGATCGCTACTCGATGCCGTTCTTCGCCGAGCCGCACCCGGACACCCGCATCGAATGCCTGCCGGGCTGCCAGAGCGACAGCCAGCCGGCGCGCTATCCGGTGACCACCTGTGCAGAATTTCTGCTGTCGCGCTTCGCCGACACCTACGCCTATCGTCGCGAGCAGGACGCGACGGCCTGAGCGAGAACTGAACGCCCGGTCAGGTTTTACCCTGCTGCCGGGCGGGCATCTGTACAATGCTGGCGATCTGCACCTGATGAGAAACGAACATGTACGACTGGTTGAACGCCCTGCCCAAGGCAGAACTGCACTTGCACCTCGAAGGCTCCCTGGAACCTGAGCTGCTGTTCGCGCTGGCCGAGCGCAATAAAGTCGCTCTGCCGTGGAATGACGTCGAGACCCTGCGCAAGGCTTACGCCTTCAACAACCTTCAAGAATTCCTCGACCTGTACTACCGCGGCGCCGACGTGCTGCGCACCGAGCAGGACTTCTACGACCTGACCTGGGCGTACCTGTTGCGCTGCAAAGAACAGAACGTCATCCACACCGAACCGTTCTACGATCCACAGACCCACACCGATCGCGGCATTGCCTTCGAAGTGGTCCTCAGCGGCATCACGGCTGCGTTGAAGGATGGCCAGTCGAAGCTGGGCGTCAGCAGTGGCTTGATCCTCAGTTTCCTGCGCCACTTGAGCGAGGAAGAAGCCGAGAAGACCCTCGACCAGGCACTGCCGTTTCGCGATGCATTCGTGGCCGTCGGCCTGGACAGCTCCGAGATGGGCCATCCACCGAGCAAGTTCCAGCGCGTATTCGACCGCGCGCGCAACGAAGGCTTCCTGACCGTCGCCCATGCCGGTGAAGAAGGCCCGCCCGAATACATCTGGGAAGCCCTGGACCTGCTGAAAATCCAGCGTATCGACCACGGCGTGCGCGCCATCGAAGACGAGCGCCTGATGCAGCGGATCATTGACGAGCAGATTCCGCTGACGGTCTGCCCGCTGTCCAACACCAAGCTGTGCGTCTTCGACGACATGTCGCAGCACAACATTCTCGACATGCTGGAACGCGGCGTGAAGGTGACGGTGAATTCGGATGACCCGGCGTATTTCGGTGGCTACGTCACCGAGAATTTCCACGCGCTGTACACCCATCTGGGTATGACCCAGGATCAGGCGCAACGCCTGGCCCAGAACAGCCTGGATGCTCGTCTGGTCAAGCCTTGACCTGACGCTTCGCCGCTCGATGGCGGGCGTCTGCGGCCTGGGCTTCCCGACCGCAGGCGCCCGCCGGCCGCCCTTACGCTGCTGCGGCGATCTTGCTGATCTCGCGCTGCCCGCTGGACGACACCTGCAAGGTGCTGGATTCCTCGGTGGTGCGCAGCCAGCCCATCTGAATGAACAGCTGCAACAATCCCGCTCCCAGTGCGCCGCCCAGATGCGGACTGCGCTCGCTCCATTCCGGGCAGGTACACACGGTTTCGCGCTTGCGTTGCGCCAGCGCCGGAACGTAGATGCCGCGTTCGGCGAACTTGAGCATGCCCTTGCTGGTGACTTCGATGCGCTGTTCCTGCTGCTCGATCCACCCCGCGCCGAGCAGCCGCTGATAGAGCTCGGCGGCCATTTCACCGCCCAGGTGATCGGCGCAGATACGCGCCCGGCGCAGCGGCAACGGCGGCATGGGCTGCGCGACGCTGCGGCTGATCTGGTCGGCGCTGACCAACGAGGCATTGGCCAGCGCCTCCACGGCCGCGCCCACTTCCGGAGCTGCGAGGCGGAAGAAACGCTTGCGACCACGCGCCTCCTGTTTCAACAGTCCGCCGCTGGCCAGACGTGCCAGGTGGGCGCCCGCGGAAGACGTCGAGAGTCCTGCCAGCAGCGCCAACTCATCGGCAGGTCGAGCAGTACCGTCCATCAACGCCCATATCATTGCGCTCCGCTTGGGGTCGGCCAACAATGCCGCAATCTGGCTGATGCAAGGTGCATATTCCATGTATTCACTCCCTGTTGATACATACATCCGCGCGATGACTTACTCAATTGGCCCCATCACGCTCCGGCAAGTTGAACGTGGATCCAACCTGAAATGCCAAGTATAAACTCTACGCCTTGCCAGCCGATCAGGTAAAAGTTCCTGTGCGCAGCGTCTCGGCCGACAAATATGCATAAGTCGACTCGACGCTGCTCAAAGGCGCTTGAGCGGACATAACATGGCAATACTCAGGAATGGCTCTATCTCGCGGATTTTCACGATCAGCTCAGATATTTCAGCCTGAAAGGCCGCGTAACACCGCGCACAGAGACGTTGAAACAGCGCATCGGCAACCTGCAACCTGTCTTGTTTCCTCGCTCTTTTATTTGCACTTTCCGAAGTTTCCGTAGGCCAATTCTTCAAACTTCGTAGCCAATAAACGATTAAACACGCTCAACTAACGAGTGCTGTTCGCAGCGCTGCCGAAGCATCTCAAGCAATAGATTGATCGGTTTGCTCAGTTGCGCGCGATGGGCGCACAACAAGTTCAAGGGGGCCAGTTCGCCCTGAAGCTCTGGCATCAAAACTTTCAGGCGGCCAGCGCGGATATCGGCGGCGACATCCAGCGCCGACTTGTACGCCACGCCCTCGCCGGCCACGGCCCAGCGGCGTACCACGTCGGCATCGTCACTGAAGCGGTTGCCGCCGACGGTGAGGCCCACTTCACGGCGGCCGTCATGGAAGGTCCAGTGGTCGTGAACCCGGTCGCCGAGCATGAACAGCAGGCAGTTATGCTGCGCCAATTGTTCGAGTTGGCGCGGCTCACCGTGCCGGCTCAGGTAAGCGGGCGCGGCGCACAGCACCCGCCGATTGCCGGGAGCCACCGGCAGCGCCACCAGGCTCGAATCTTCCGGCTCCCCGTAGCGCAACGCCACGTCCACCGGCTGGCGAAACAGATCGGCGATCCGATCACCCAGCAGCAGGCGAACAGTGAGCTGCGGATGGCGCAGTTGAAACTCGTCCAGCCAGGGCAACAGCACATTGCGCCCCAGATCAGAAGGCGCGGACAACTGCAACACGCCTTCGCAGCGGTCCTGACTACTCGCCAACAGACGACGCCCTTCTTCGAGGCTGGACAGCGCAGCGCGGGCGTATTCGAGAAAGCCTTCACCTTCGGCAGTGAGCCGCAGGCTGCGGGTCGAACGCGCCAGCAGGCGTGCGCCCAATTGCTGTTCGATCCGCTTGAGGGCCGCGCTGGCGACCGCCGCCGACAGGTCCATGACCCGCGCAGCCGCGGACAGGCTGCCCAGATCGGCGGCACGCACGAACAGTTGCAGGTCATCGAAGCGCAGCATGAGTACCACCCGCATTATCAAAGAAATATTGAAAGAGCCTGCTCTTTTAGCGGGTTTTATCTGCGCTGGAAATAGCTAATCATCTGCCCATTCCAATCATCATCCAGGACCATGCCATGAAAGCCATTGCCTACTACCAGTCGCTGCCCATCACTGATGCCCAGTCCTTGCAGGACATCGAGCTGCCGGAGCCCGTTGCCGGGCCGCGCGATCTGTTGGTCGAGGTCAAGGCCATTTCGGTCAACCCGGTCGACACCAAGATCCG
Source organism: Pseudomonas sp. v388 (assembly GCF_003935425.1). Lineage (GTDB taxonomy): Bacteria > Pseudomonadota > Gammaproteobacteria > Pseudomonadales > Pseudomonadaceae > Aquipseudomonas. Next base: position 733,379 of record NZ_RHQN01000002.1, on the reverse strand, counting down.
CCACAACGTCCAGCCCGAAGACGGCGCCGCCAAGGTGCTGGGTTGGGACGTGGCCGGTGTGGTCAAGGCGGTGGGCAGCGAAGTGACGCTGTTCCAGCCGGGAGACAAGGTGTTCTACGCCGGCTCGCTGACCCGCCCTGGTGCCAACAGCGAATTGCATGTCGTGGACGAGCGCATCGTCGGCCACATGCCCAAGACCCTCAGCTTCGCCCACGCCGCCGCACTCCCATTGACGGCGATCACCGCCTGGGAATTGCTGTTCGAGCGTCTGCAAGTCGCCCAGGGCCAGAATGAAAAGCAGGACAGCCTGCTGATCGTCGGCGCTGCCGGTGGCGTGGGTTCGATCCTGACTCAACTGGCGCGTCAACTGACCTCTTTGAAAGTCATCGGCACCGCTTCACGGCCGGAAACCGAAAGCTGGGTCCGCGACCTCGGCGCCCACGACGTGCTGGACCACAGCAAGCCGCTGAGCGAAGAACTCAAGCGCGTCGGCCTGGACCACGTCACCCACGTCGCCAGCCTGACCCAGACCGAGCAGCATCTGGATCAACTGGTGGAAGCGCTCAAGCCGCAAGGCAAACTGGCGTTGATCGATGATCCCAAGGCGCTGGACGTGTCAAAGCTCAAGCGCAAGAGCCTGTCGCTGCACTGGGAGTTCATGTACACCCGCTCGATGTTCGAGACCGAGGACATGATCGAGCAACACAACCTGCTCAATCGGGTGGCCGAGCTGATCGATGCCGGCACGCTGAAAACCACCTTCGGCGAACACTTCGGCACCATCAATGCCCAGAACCTGCGTCGCGCTCACGAACTGCTGGAAAGCGGCAAGGCCAAGGGCAAGATTGTTCTGGAAGGTTTCCAGGGCTGATCGGACATACTCTCCGGACACCGCATCGCGCGATGTCCGGAGTGCCGCATTATCAGGCGCTGACCAGCGCGTCACGTGCCCGCTGCAGGCGCCGCGTGTAGACCATCGCACTCACCGCCAGCACGCCGCACAAGCTGATGACCATCGTCATCGGCGTGGACGTGCCGTCGTGCAGCACGCCGACCATGCTTGCCGCTCCTGCGGCGACGCTGAACTGCAAGAACCCCATCAACGCCGAAGCGCTGCCTGCGCGTCGACCCTGGCCGTTCATGGCGCAGGCCGACGCATTGGGAATGATGCAACCCAGGCTCGCCAGGCACACGAACAGCGGCACCAGCAACGGCCACAATTGCTCGGTACGCATCAGGCTGACGCCCAATACGGTCAGGCCGGCTGCCAGATAGACCCAGATCGCACGGGACAGCAGAAACGCCGGGCCGACCTTGCGCAGCAGGCGTGCATTGATCTGCGCCACCAGAATGAAACCGGCCGCGTTGGTGCCGAACAACCAGCCGTAGTGCTCGGCCGGTACGCCGTACAGCTTGATGAACACAAAAGGCGAACCGGCAATGTAGGAGAACATCCCGGCCATCGCGATTCCGCCAGTCAGCGCGTGGCCGATGAACACATGGTCCTTGAACAGGTTGGCGTACTGTCGCAGCGCGCCACTGAGGGGCTGACGCGGGTGTTCGGCGGGCATGCTTTCCGGCAGGCCGATGGCGACCGCCGCCAGGCACGCGGCGCTGAACACGGTCAGGCACAGGAATATCGCCTGCCAGCCCGCCGTGTTGACCAGCAGACCGCCGAGCATCGGGGCGAGGATCGGCGCCAGGCCCATCACCAGCATCAGTTGCGAGAACACTTTGGCCGACTCGACCGCATTGCATTTGTCACTGACGATGGCTCGCGCCAGCACCATGCCCGCGCAACCGCCCAGCGCCTGCACGAAGCGCGCGCCGATCAGCCATTCCAGGTTCGGTGCAAAGGCGCAGGCCAGCGAGGCCAGGGTGAACAGGCTGACGCCGACCAGCAGCGGAACCCGCCGACCGAAACGGTCCGCCACCGGCCCATAAGCCAGTTGACCGAGCGACAGGCCGAGGAAATACGCCGCCAACGTCAGCTGGATGTGTTTCTCATCCGTGCCAAAGTAGGTAGCCATGGCCGGGAAACCGGGCAGGTAGAAATCGATGGCCAGCGGGCCGAAGGCGCTGAGCGCGCCGAGGATAAGGATTGTTCGCAGATTCATCAGGCGTCCATGTACAGGCAGGGCAGCGCAGGAGTTTAACCGCTTGCCCTGCCGGATAGGACGAACCGGGAAATTAATTCAAAACTTTTCAGCCTTTCCAAGTCAGGCAAGATTGGCCTGGTAACCTTCCTCGCCGATCAGCTCGATGATCCGTTCTGCCGACAACGAACTGTCGACCTGCACGCGGGCACTGCTGAGGTCGACACTGACATCCGCTGTCGGATCGTCGCCCTTGATCGCTTGAGTCACGGCGCGAACACAGTGCGTGCAGGTCATGCCTTTTACGCTGAATAGCTGCATGGAGTTCTCCTTTCCAGCCTGGGTGTATGGGTAAGGACCGCCATCTTCAACCTTCCCACCATGGCAAGGTCAAGTTTCTGCTTCTTCTGCCGGGCTGGCGTTCGCCGTTGCAGTGGGCCAAGCTTGGCCCATTGACGTATTCAACAGGAGTATCAGCGATGCGCTGGTCAGCATTGAGCCTCTTCGGCATTCTCGGTATTTTGGCGGCTACCCCCAATGTTCAGGCCGACCAGGACTACGGCATCCTGATCATTTCCCGGGAACGCCTCGAAGTGGCGACCTCCTGCGAAATCGGCATCTACATTCAAGACCAACTGGCCGGGCGCCTGTTCCAGGAGGATTCGGTTTCCTTCAACCTGCCGGCCGGCGACGTGTCGGTGCGCTTGCGCAGGCTGCCGGGCAATGTGGTCGGTTGCGAGCCGGGCATGGAAGCGCAAAGCAGCACGCGCATCAGCCTGCGCGCCGGGGATATCGTCAAATACCGCATCGCCACCAGCCTCAACGGCATGTACCTGAAGAAGGCCGAACTCAACTATTGATTCACGCTTGACCTTGCCCTTGTGGCAAGGTTGATCCTTGCCGGCATCAAGCCTTCAAGGAGTGAACAAGATGCAAGACCCTATCGCCTTCGACCTGCCGATCAGCGGCATGACCTGCGCCAGTTGCGCAGGCCGGGTTGAACGGGCACTGGCCAAAGTGCCGGGCGTCAGCAACGTGACCGTCAATCTGGCCAGCGAGCGCGCCCATGTGCTGGCCGAGCCCCAGACCGATCCCGACACCCTGATCGCTGCCGTCACCCACGCCGGTTACGGCGCCACGCTGTTCCAGAATGAAACGCTGGAAGCCGACCGCAAACTTCACCACCTGCGCCGCGAGCGCTGGGCCTTGCTGCTGGCCATCGCCCTGGCGCTGCCGCTGATTCTGCCCATGATCCTGAGCCCGCTGGGCGTGCACTGGATGCTCCCGGCCTGGGCGCAGTTGGCGCTGGCAACACCCGTGCAGTTCATCCTCGGCGCGCGCTTTTATGTCGCGGCCTGGAAGGCCGTCCGCGCCGGCGCCGGGAACATGGACCTGCTGGTCGCCATCGGCACCAGCGCAGGCTACGGCTTGAGCGTCTATCAATGGCTGAACGCCGAACCCGGCAGCACGCCGCACCTGTATTTCGAAGCGTCGGCAGTGGTCATCGCGCTGGTGTTGCTGGGCAAATACCTGGAAAGCCGTGCCAAGCGCCAGACCGCCAGCGCCATCCGAGCCCTGGAAGCGTTGCGCCCTGAACGGGCGTTGCGTGTCATCGATGGCGCTGAACAGGAAGTCGCCATCAGCGAGTTGCGCATCGATGACGTGGTACTGGTCAAACCCGGCGAACGCTTTCCCGTCGACGGCGTGGTGATCGAAGGTCGCAGCCATGCCGATGAAGCGCTGATCAGCGGGGAAAGCCTGCCAGCCGCCAAGCAGCCCGGCGACAAGGTCACCGGCGGTGCTATCAACGGTGAAGGTCGCTTGCTGGTGCAAACCACAGCCTTGGGCGCCGAGACCGTATTGGCACGGATCATTCGTCTGGTGGAAGACGCCCAGGCCGGCAAGGCGCCGATTCAGAAGCTGGTGGATAACGTCAGCCAGGTGTTCGTCCCGGTGGTGCTGGTCATCGCCTTGCTCACCCTCACCGGCTGGATGCTGGCCGGCGCGGCGCTGGAAGCCGCCATCATCAATGCCGTGGCGGTGCTGGTCATCGCCTGCCCCTGCGCCCTGGGCCTGGCGACGCCGACTGCGATCATGGCTGGAACCGGGGTGGCGGCGCGTTACGGGATTCTGATCAAGGACGCCGAGGCATTGGAACGCGCCCATGAAGTCGACGTCGTGGTGTTCGACAAGACCGGTACGCTGACCAGCGGCACACCGCGCATCACCCACATGGCCGCCGCCCAAGGCAATGAAGAACAACTGCTGCAACGCGCCGCAGCCTTGCAGCGCGGCAGCGAGCACCCGCTGGCCAAAGCGGTGCTGGACGTGTGCCGGGAATGGCAACTGCCGCTGGATCATGCCCAAGACAGTCGCGCGCTGAGCGGGCGCGGCGTGGCCGGCACGGTGCAGGGTCATCAACTGGTGCTGGGCAACCGCAGGCTGCTGGAGGAAAGCGGGTTGTCCATGGGCGAGCTGGGCGAATCGGCCCAGGCCTGGGAAGCGGAAGGCCGGACCTTGTCATGGTTGATCGAAACGGCACCCGAGCCTGCGGTGATCGGCGTTTTCGCATTCGGCGATACGCTCAAGCCAGACGCCGACAGCGCCGTGCGCCAACTGACGTCGCGCGGTATCAGTTGCTCGCTGCTGACCGGAGACAACCAGGGCAGCGCCCGGGCCGTGGCGCAGACGCTGGGGATTCACGAGGTCTACGCCGAGGTGTTACCGGCGCAGAAAGCCGAGACCGTGGAGCGGCTGAAGGCCGACCGGGTCGTAGCGATGGTCGGCGACGGCATCAACGATGCGCCGGCCCTGGCGGCAGCCGATATCGGCATCGCCATGGGCGGCGGCACCGATGTTGCGATGCAGGCAGCGGGTATCACGTTGATGCGCGGCGACCCGCGATTGGTCCCGGCGGCGCTGGAGATCAGCCGCAAGACTTACGCCAAGATCCGCCAGAATCTGTTCTGGGCGTTTGTCTTCAACCTGATCGGCATTCCCCTGGCGGCGCTGGGTTATCTCAACCCGGTGCTGGCCGGCGCGGCCATGGCGCTGTCCAGCGTCAGCGTGGTGAGCAATGCCCTGCTGCTCAAGACCTGGAAACCGAAAAACCTGGAGAAAACGCCATGAATATCGGCCAGGCAGCCAAAAACAGTGGCCTGAGCGCCAAGATGATCCGCTACTACGAATCCATTGGTTTGCTGACGGCGGCCCATCGTAGCGACAGCGGCTACCGGCTCTACAGCGAACAGGACCTGCACACGCTGGCGTTCATCAAACGCTCGCGGGATCTGGGGTTTTCCCTGGAGGAAGTGGGCAGGCTGCTGACGCTGTGGCAAGACCGGCAGCGTGCCAGCGCCGACGTGAAGGCTCTGGCGCGGCAGCATATCGCCGAGTTGAATCGCAAGATCGAAGAACTGGCCGGCCTGCGTGACACCCTGCAAGACCTGGTGCAGCACTGCCAGGGCGACGACCGCCCCGATTGCCCGATCCTCAAGGACCTGGCGTCGGGGTGTTGCTGACCTGAATGGAACCGGAATCCGGGGTTGTTGCTGACCTGAGCAGGAGCGCCGCCCGGTCCGCTCCCACGAGTCAGGGACAGACCGTTACTGCATCCACGGCGGCGGCGGTTCTTCGGCGGTTTTGCTCGGCGGGGCGTCGTCGGCGGCGCGGGCGGCCTGACGGCGGGCTTCGTCCAGGCGTGCGGCTTCGATCTCGCGCAATACGCCACCCACGTCGGCTTCTTCCTCCGGATCATCGAACTCACCGGTCAGCACCGTTGACGGTGACAAGGTACCGGCCTGGTAATACGACCACATTTCCTTGGCGTACTTGGTGGTCCGCAGTTCCGGCGCGAAGCGTCCGAAGTAACCGGCCATGTTGCCGACGTCACGCTCCAGCATGCTGAACGCGTGGTTGTTGCCGGCAGCGTCCACCGCTTGCGGCAGATCGATGATGACCGGGCCACTAGGCGCCAGCAGCACGTTGAACTCGGACAAGTCGCCATGCACCAGACCGGCGCACAGCATCAGCACGATCTGTTCGATCAGGAACGCGTGGTACTCGCGTGCCTGATCCGGTTCCAGCACCACATCGTTCAGGCGTGGAGCCGCATCGCCATATTCATCGGCGACCAGTTCCATGAGCAGGACGCCGTCGAGAAAGTCGTAGGGCTTGGGAACCCGGACACCCGCACCGGCCAGCCGGAACAGCGCAGCGACCTCGGCATTCTGCCAGGCGTCTTCGGTCTCCTTGCGGCCGAACTTGGAACCCTTGGCCATGGCGCGAGCCTGGCGGCTGTTGCGCACTTTGCGGCCTTCCTGGTACTCGGCCGCCTGACGGAAACTGCGTTTGTTCGCCTCCTTGTAAACCTTGGCGCACCGCAGCTCATTGCCGCAGCGCACCACATAAACAGCTGCCTCTTTACCACTCATGAGCGGGCGCAGCACCTCGTCGACCAGACCGTCTTCGATCAGGGGTTCAATGCGTTTAGGAGTTTTCATCAGCTTTTATTGAGGGTCCTTTCTTGCCAGTACGGTTGCCGGATACGCGATTGTTGCCGTTATACGGCAATACACCGCCAGCGAGTAGGGGTAGCGTCCGCCCTGTTGACAGGTTTGTATGTCAAGAAGCTCGCAAGCCCCCGGTTTCAAGCACCTTTCGTGCCGTGCGCGGGCAGAAACTACTTGAACAATTCTCCCGGCGTGTAGCCGAACAGTCCTTTGAAGGCGGCGATGAATGCGGAGGTCGAATCGTAACCGCAGGCCAGTGCCGTGTTGGTCACGCTGTCACCCTCTTCCAGCGCACTGAGCGAAGACAGCAACCGCGCCCGCTGGCGCCAGCCCCGAAAACTCAGGCCGGTTTCGCGCTGGAACAAGCGCATCAGGGTTTTCTCGGATGTTCCCATACGGGCCGCCCAGTCATGCAGCGTGATCATCTGGCTGGGGTCTTCGATCAGCTCGTTGCACAACCCCAGCAATCTCGGATGACGAGGCAACGGCAGAGAGAAACCGACCTCGGGCAACTGCGCCAGCTGGTCCAGCAGCACCTGCACCAGCCGCGCCTCCTGGCTGTCGGTTTCCGGATAGGTTGCGGGCAGCAGGCAGAAACTCTTGATCAGCTCCCGGGCCAGCGGCGTGACTTCCAGCACCCGACAGCGAGTGGGCGCCCAGCTGGAGTCCTGGGTGCGCACATACAGGCTGCGCATTTCGGCGCGCATGGAGCTAACCACTTCGTGTTCGACACCGGCAGGAATCCAGACGCCCCACTGCGGCGGTGCGAAAAAACTGCCCTCGGCGGTATGCACACCCAGCACGCCGCTGATCGCATAGGAAAACTGCACCCATTCATGTCGGTGCAACGGCGTCCATGACCCCGCGCGCAGGCTCTCGGCCCGGGCGTAGAGCGGGCGCGGCAGGTCCGACAGCACCGGAATATGCCGCTCGGCCGCCGGGTCATGGGCGGGAATTTGTCCGTTAGTCGGCATGTTATGGCCTTGTGTCGCAAGACGGCTGTTGAACAACAGGGTAGCCTGCGCTCATTCATTCTGACAAAAGTATCTGCGGGCCACCCATGCAAGTATTCAAACATCTCAAGCGCGTCGTCACCGACTGGTTCCTGTGCGGCATGGTCCTGGCCACGGTGCTGGCCTATTTCTTTCCCCACTTCGGCGCAACCGGCGGCGGCATGCATGCCGAGTACGTCGTCAACATCGGCGTATTCGTGGTGTTCTTCCTGCACGGCGTGAACCTGTCCAGTGAACAGGTCGTCAACGGCCTGAAGAACTGGCGCCTGCACCTGATGATCCAGGCGTTCACGTTCATCGTGTTCCCGGTGATCTGGCTGATCTGCGACCTGACGCTCGGCTCCCATGCGCCGGCGCTGCTGATGCTCGGCTTCTTCTACCTCTGCGCACTGCCGTCGACCATTTCGTCCTCCGTGGCCCTCACCGGCACGGCCGGCGGCAATGTTCCGGCGGCAATCCTCAATGCCAGCCTGTCCAGCGTACTGGGCATCTTCATCACGCCGTGGCTGGTCAGCCTGCTGCTGGGCACCGGCGCCGGCGGCATCGACCTGGGTTCGACCCTGCTCAAGCTGTGCGCGATCCTGCTGCTGCCACTGATCCTGGGCCAGTTGATGCGTCCGTTGCTGGGCAAGTTCTTCTCACGCCACAAGAAGTACACCAACCTCATCGACAAGGTGGTAATCCTGCTGCTGGTCTATGCAGCGTTCTGCAACTCGATGCTGTCCGGCCTCTGGGAAAACCAGGGCACCAGCGTGCTGGTGACGGCTTTCGTCGGCACTGCGGTGCTGCTGGCGGTAATCCTGCTGATGACCACTTCGACGGCACGCCTGCTGAAATTCGATCATGGCGACAAGGTCGCGGCCGTGTTCTGCGCCACCAAGAAGTCTCTCGCGGCCGGCGCTCCAATGGCGGCACTGATCTTCGGCAGCAATCCGGGCCTGGGCCTGATCCTGTTGCCGATCATGATCTACCACCCGATGCAGTTGATCGTGTGTTCGGTAATCGCGGAGAACTACGCCAACCGACACAAGCAGCAGTTGTCGGACGCGGCACTGGAAGAAGCGCGGGCGGCCTGATGCCGCGCTACATCAGCCCGTCGTCGTCCAGCATGACCCGGGCGTAAAAGATAATCGCAACCGTGGGAATCAGCGCCGAGTAACCGGGCCTGACCGCCGTACTGAAGCGTGTCAGCAGGCGCTGCACCGGAGCCTGGCGGATCGCACCGAGCAGGTTCCTCAGCGCGCCGGGGTTGCGATCGGCCACCACCAGATCCGTGGCCGAGTCGCGGACCACATCCCCGGAAGCCGCGTCGGCGTCCGCCTGTTTGAACAGTGCCGCCACGGTCAGGCGTTCAGCCAGCGCGTCGATGTGCGCCGCATAGACTTCCCACGGCATGGCCCGAACACTCGTTCGCGGCATTTCGACCAGCGGGTGCCCGGCCGGGAACGCGTGGCGGAAGAAAGACTTGAGCAGCAATTCCTCGACTTCGACGACGGTCGCGCAGTTATGCAATGCGTCGCCCAGTTCGTACTGCCGCGCCAGCATGCCCAGCACGCGGGTGTAGGAAATTCCGCGACGGCGGGCGGCGTTGACCAGGCAGTTCCCGGCGACCAGCTGGAATTCCCGCACGAACGCGTAGGTCAGGTCGGCCTCACTGCCCTTGAGGCTGGTCCAGCGGCTGCTGCGCAAATGCTTGATCGCGGCGTCCAGCAGATACGGCGGCGAGCGCTCCAGTACGCCGTGCAGGTACATGTCCTGCAGGACAGGATCGGAAGGCGTCACCAACGTTACCGGGCTGTCTTTCTGGACGCTGCAACCGCTGAAAGCCGTGGCGATCAGCACTTCCTGCAGGCGCTTCCAGTAATGATGATGCCGGTAACGCGACATGCAGACGTTTTCGAAATGATCGACCGGGCCTCGTCCGAGGCTTCGCTCGCCCAGGTTGAGCAATAGCACATGGTCCTCGGTGGAGTAAGCGTTGATCAGCCGCCCGGCGATACGCCGCTTGAGCACCCGTGCCTGGGCCGCTTCGACTCGCACCGCAGCGCCCATCAGCAACACATCTTCGATTACCAGGCCATGCTCAAGCGGTCGCTCAAGCCCCTTGAGCGCGCTGATGAGCAGGCGGCCGCCTAAAGAATGGCCGATCAGGTTGACCCGTTTCACATCGGGATGATGCTCGAACAGGTAACGATCCAGTTGCTCCAGCAATACCTGGCCCATGGCTTCGGCCCGGACCCGGATTCGGGCGAAGTGGTACGCCCGGTCGCCGGCCAGTGCGGCGGCGCCAGCCAGCGGATGAAAGCGGACGGCGGCCATCAAGAGGCTGCGCGAGCTGTTGTCCAGATGCGCGAAATGGCTCGACGGCCAGAAGGCAAGGATGTTCACGCTCTGACGCAGGGTGGCCGGAATGCTGTTGGCCAGCATGCGCCGGTCATCCAGATCGTGCCCCGCCGAATAGCCGTGAATGAAGATATTGGCGACGCTGCCCGAAGTCTTGGGCAGGGTCAGAAACTTGAAATGATTGTCCACAATGTCCTGTCTCGCCTGTGTCAGGCGGCCTGTCACTGCCTGACGATGTATCGTTTGGCGACCAGCCGAATCAGGCGCAGGCACAGCAAGACGCCCGTGATGGCGATCACGGTCTTGGCGACAAACAGGAAATAACCCTCGATTTCATCGGAGACCAGGCCGACCAACAGGCCCATGCCGGCGATCAGCAGGCCGATCAGCGCCAGTCCGATGTACGGCCGAAGCCAGCGGCTCCTGGCGCCTTTGTCGACCAGATAAAGCAGGGCGCCCATCAGGGTCAGAAGTACCGCCGCGCCAATGATGAGCCCCATGTTTCACCTGCTTGTCAAACCAGCGAAGGCGAGGCGCCAAGGCCCCGCAAGCGGTCGATTATGCCCCCAGGCGAGGCTGCATGGCTATCGGCTCAGCGCTCCAGGATCGCCGTCACACCCTGGCCACCCGCCGCACAGATGGAAATCAATCCGCGTCCCTGCCCTGCGGCGTCCAGCAGTTTGGCCAGATTGGCGACGATGCGCCCGCCTGTTGCTGCGAACGGATGTCCGGCTGCCAGCGAGCTGCCCTTGACGTTGATCCGCGAGCGGTCGATCGACCCCAGCGGTGCCGCAAGACCCAGGCGGCTTTTGCAGTAATCGGCGTCTTCCCAGGCCTTGAGCGTACACAGCACCTGAGCGGCAAAGGCTTCGTGGATTTCGTAATAGTCGAAATCCTGCAACGTCAGGCCGTTGCGCGCCAGCAGGCGTGGCACCGCGTAGACCGGCGCCATCAGCAGACCTTCTTCGCCGCGCACGAAATCCACCGCTGCCGCTTCACCATCCCGCCAGTACGCCAGCACCGGCAGCCCGCGCTCTTTCGCCCACGCTTCACTGGCCAGCAACACCACCGACGCGCCATCGGTCAACGGCGTGGAATTGCCGGCGGTCAGCGTGCCCTTGGCGCTGCGCTCGAACGCCGGCCTGAGACCGGCGAGCTTTTCCAGGGTCAGGTCCGGGCGCAGGTTGTTGTCGCGGGTCAGGTTCAGGTAAGGCGTCATCAGGTCGTTATGCCAGCCCTCAGCGTAAGACGCTGCCATTTTCTGGTGGCTTTCCAGCGCCAGCCGATCCTGTTCCTCGCGAGGGATGCTCCACCGCTGTGCCATCAATTCGCAGTGCTGGCCCATGGACAGGCCGGTGCGCGGCTCACCATTACGTGGCAGCTCCGGCTTCAGGTGGTGCGGACGCAGTTGCGTCAGCACTTTGAGCTTGTCGGCCGTGGTCTTGCTGCGATTGGTCTGCAACAGAATGTTGCGCAGGTCTTCGTTGACCCCGATCGGAGCGTCGGAAGTGGTATCGACGCCGCCTGCGACGCCGCACTCGATTTGCCCCAGCGCGATCTTGTTGGCCACCAGCAGCGCCGCTTCCAGGCCGGTGCCGCACGCCTGCTGGATATCGTAGGCCGGAGTCTGCGCGCTGAGCCGCGAACCGAGCACGCATTCACGGGTCAGGTTGAAATCGCGGGAATGCTTGAGCACAGCGCCGGCCGCCACTTCGCCCAGGCGCAGCCCATGCAGATTGAACCGTTCGATCAGCCCTTCAAGGGCGGCGGTGAGCATTTCCTGATTGCTGGCGGTGGCGTAAGGGCCATTGGAGCGGGCAAACGGAATGCGGTTGCCGCCGACAATGGCGACCCGTCGTGGCCTGTGGGTGGAAGGCTCAGACATGGAAAACTCCCTTTTTTCAAGTGGCTGGATGAACAGCGTAGCCGCGCAAGAACAAACGTCGCTTCGATGTGGTCCACTCCTTTGAACCCGAACCCCAGGAGAGTGTTCCATGCCGTCAGATCGCTATATCAATTTCGCCAACTCCGACATGGGACGTCGCCTGGTGAAAACCGTCGGTCTGCCGGCCCCTGCGCACCTCGAACGGTGGCAGGCCGGACGTCTGCGACCGATCGAAGGCACGCTGCTGATCAGCGCCGGGCCACTGGCCGATCAGGTCCGCCTGTTCGCCCAGCGTCTGACCGACTCGCTCTACAGCTTCGGCAGCGATATGCCCGGCGCTACCGTCTGGGTCGCCAATCAAGGGCCGAAACTCAAGGCGGTAGTCTTCGATGCCAGCCCGCTGCTGCGGACCGACCAGCTCAAGCAATTGCGCGACTTCTTCCAGCCGCTGTTACGCAACCTGGAAAACAGCGCCCATGTGGTAATTCTCGGCCATGCCCCGGCCAGCCTCGATGACCCGCTGGCCGCCAGCACCCAGCAGGCGGTCGAAGGGTTCAGCCGCTCGCTGGCCAAGGAAATGCGCAACGGTGGCACGGTGCAATTGCTGCAGGTGGACGACGGCGCCCAGAACCAGCTCGAAGGCGCGCTGCGTTTCATGCTGTCGCCCAAAAGCGCGTTCATCACCGGGCAAGTCCTGCGCCTGACGGCCTACCCCGCTCAGGTCCAGGACTGGACTCGGCCGCTGGCCGGACAGAAAGCACTGGTTACCGGCGCTGCGCGCGGCATTGGTGCGGCGATTGCCGAGACACTCACCCGCGACGGCGCCGAAGTCGTGCTGCTGGATGTGCCTCAGTCCAGGGCCGATCTGGAAGCACTGGCCGCACGCCTCGGCGGCCGGGCACTGACGCTGGATATCTGCGCCGAGGACGCCGCGACCCAACTGCTGGAACATCTGCCCGACGGCATCGACATCCTGGTGCATAACGCCGGTATTACCCGCGACAAAACCCTGGCCAACATGCCCGAGGATTTCTGGGATTCGGTGCTGTCGGTCAACCTCAATGCGCCCCAGGTGCTGACCCAGGCGCTGCTGGACAACGGCGCGCTGCGCGACAACGCGCGGATCGTACTGATGGCGTCCATCAGCGGCCTGGCCGGCAACCGCGGCCAGACCAACTACACCACCAGCAAGGCGGGCCTGATCGGTTTCGCCCGTGCCCTGGCGCCTGCCTTGCAGCCACGGGGCATGAGCATCAACGCCGTTGCGCCGGGGTTCATCGAAACAGGCATGACCGCCAAGATGCCCTTCACCTTGCGCGAAGCGGGTCGCCGCATGAGTTCGTTGGGCCAGGGCGGTCTGCCGCAGGACGTCGCCGAGGCGGTTGCCTGGTTCAGCCAGCCGGGCAGCGGCGCGATCACAGGCCAAGTGTTGCGCGTCTGTGGCCAAAGCGTGATCGGAGCGTGACCCCGGATCGAGTCGAAGGAGACACATCATGACTGCTCACTGGCGCTACCTCGATTCCCTGCAGCCATTGCCCAATCTGTTCATCCAGGCGGCGCTGCGCCGCAAAGTGACCGGCACCCGACTGCCCGACCTCGGTCTGCGCAGCTGGCTGTCGGTGGATACCGACAAGCTGGCCGCCTACCGCAAGACCTGCGGGTTCGAGGAATCCAGCCTGCTGCCGCCGACCTTTCCCCACGTCCTGGCTTTCCCGCTGCAAATGCAGCTGATGACCGCCAGGGAATTCCCCTTTCCGTTGCTGGGGCTGATCCACGTTGCCAACCGGATTCGCATTCACCGGCCGCTCGGTGGTATCACGCAGCTGTATATCGGCGTGCAGGCCACCGCGTTGCAGGCCCATGCCAAGGGAGCGACTTTCACGCTTGTTACGCAGGTCGAGGACGGACTGGGCCTGCTCTGGGAAGAAGAAAGCACCATGCTGTGCAAGGGCGTGAAGCTGGATGGCCCGGTCCTCGATGAAGCGCAGCCCGCCCGGCTGCCGGTCAGCGAACTGGCGCGCTGGAGCGCTCCGGCGCATATCGGACGGCAGTACGCCAGGGTTTCGGGCGACTACAACCCGATCCACCTGAGCGCACCCAGCGCCCGGTTGTTCGGCTTTCCCAAGGCCATCGCCCACGGCATGTGGCTCAAGGCGCATACCCTGGCAACTCTCGACGATCACCTGCCGGCGTCCAACGTCGAGATCAGCGTGGAGTTTCACAAGCCGGTGCGTCTGCCGGGCGATCTGGTGCTGTCGGCCAGTGCCGCCGGTTCCCACGGCCAGCTGCAGGTGGAAGGCGAACCGGGCATCGTACACATGACCGGCAGCTGGAAGCCGGCTCAGGAATAAATACGCATCCAGGGTGCGGGTGGAAAACCCGCTTGCCTGGCAGCTCGATCCCCCTGAAGCTATGCGCCTTCAGGAGAGCATGATGAACCTCGACGAATTGACCCAACGCCTGCACCGCATCCGCGATCAAAACGACTGGCAGCAGTTCCACAGCCCGAAAAACCTGGCCATGGCCGCCAGCGTCGAGATGGCCGAACTGGTGGAGATTTTCCAGTGGCTGCGCGAAGACCAGTCCCGCGAGCTGCCACCGGAAAAACTGGCCCACGCCGGCCAGGAAGTGGGCGACATCGTGCTTTATCTCTTGCTGCTGTGCAGCGAGCTGGGCCTGGATATGGACGAAGTGGTGCGCAGCAAGCTGGCCGACAGCGAGCGGAGATTCGCCAAGTGAGCGACCGTCATTTCGACCAGTTGGCGACCCGTTTTGCAGAAAAGATCTATGGCGGCGCCAAAGGCGCGATCCGCCTGGCCGTCCTGAAGGCCGACCTGAGCGAAGCACTCCCCCGGCGTTCGTTGCGGGTGCTGGATATCGGCGCGGGATTGGGCCACATGTCGCTGTGGCTGGCTGAGCAAGGCCATCACGTCACCCTGGCCGAACCGGCCGAACCGATGCTCGAAGGCGCCAGGCAGCGCTTCGCCGAAGCGGGCCGAGAGGCGACCTTCATTCATGCGCCGTGGCAGGCATTGCCGGGCCTACTGAGTGAAACCTATGATCTGGTGCTGTGCCACGCCGTGCTGGAATGGCTCGCCGAGCCGTACACCATCCTGCCGGTATTACGCAGCCTGACTCACGATGATGGTTGGTTGTCGCTGGCGTTTTACAACCGTGATGCGCTGATCTATCGCAACCTGCTCAAGGGTCATTTCCGCAAGATGCGCAAGAACGACATGGCGGGCGAGAAGCAGAGCCTGACGCCGCAGCAGCCACTCGACCCACGGGAACTGGCGACGCAACTTGAAGGCATGTGGCAGGTCGAAACCCAGAGTGGCGTCAGGGTGTTCCACGACTACATGCCGGTCGAGTTCCAGGCGCGAGCCGAACTCGATGGTCTGGTGGAAATGGAGCTGGCCCATCGTCGCCACCCGGCCTTTGCCGGTCTGGGTCGTTACCTGCACTGGATCTGCCGTCCGGTGTGACATCCAAGCGGGTGTTTACAGGAGAACACCATGAAACGCTGCCTTGCCTCGCTCGCCCTCGTCTTCACGTTGAGCGCCTGCCAGAGCGACAACCCGTATGTCGCGGACTCCAGGCCCTTGCCACCTGCACCACCACAGGCCGCCAATACCCTGGACATGAGCGCCTACCCTGCACCGCCGCGTGATTACGGCCGCTATCGCAACTGGGCCTGGCTCAACGACCAGCTGCCGCCCGGCACAGCGTGGATGGATTCGGCGCAGGTAGCCGAAGCGGTGAGCAATGGCCTGGACCAGCGCGGCCTGCGGCCGGCGCGCAGTGGTCAAACGGCGGATATCTATGTCAGTGCCGCAACCCGGCAGGAAACCCGGTTGCGTCAGGTGCGCGATTATGATGATTATTACGATCCGTACTACGGCGGCTCGGTCGGCTACGGGCGCTACTCTGGTCATCGCGGGTACGGACAAGGCGGTTATGTCAGCGTGCCGGTGGTGCGCACCTATCAGGTCCAGGTGATGGTCGTGCAGATCAGCCTGTTCGACGCCCGCACCGGGCAACCGGTATGGAGCGCCAGCGCCGATGCATCGAGCAGCGGCAACAAGCAATCCGATCGCGGCAAGGCGTTGCGCCAGGCCGTGCAACAGGCGCTGAACGAGTACCCACCTTCCTGACGTTTCCGGAGAACTGCCATGTTCCGCCATCTGGTTGTGTTGTCATTTGCCGTGCTGCTGAGTGCTTGCCAGAGTTACCGAGTCGACCGCGACTTCGACGCCCAGCGGGATTTCGGCGGCTATCGCAGCTGGAGCTGGAAAGAGCCGGCGGTGCAGTATCAGCCTGACGACCCGCGCTTCAAGGGTGACCTGACCGAACAGCGCATCCGCCAGGCCATCACCGATCAGCTCGAACAGCGCGGGCTGCGCCAGGCGCCTGCGGGCGGCCAGGGCAACTTGAAGGTCCAGGCGTGGCTGATCGTCGAAAATCGCCAACAGATGGTCAGTTCCAATTACGGTGGCGGCTGGGGTCCTTGGGGCGGCTACGGCTATTGGGGGGCGCCGATGACCACTGAAACACGCAATGTGGATTACAAGGTGTCGACCCTGCAGATCGACCTGTTCGACAGCAAGGACGGCAAGCTGGTATGGCGCGGCAGTACCGAACGCATCCTCAGCGACAGCCCGGCCAGCCCCGCCGAGCGCGAAACCGTCGTGCGCACCGTCGTGGCGAAAATCCTGGAGCAGTATCCACCACGGTAAAACACCCCCCCGGTAGGAGCGAGCTTGCTCGCGATCTGGCGCGCAGCGGCAGCAACAATGTTGCCAGTACCTATCAGCCCGCCTTCGCCAAGCTGATTTACAGGTCTGTTACTGACGAATGCACCTGATTACGTCCCTCGCGCTTGGCACGGTACAGGATGCTGTCGGCCTGGGAAGCCAGGCTCAGGCTGTCGTCATCGGGTCCGAGCGCAACCACGCCGGCGCTGAAGGTGCAAAACAGATCGGCAGGCTGGGCCGGGTACTGGATCTCGGCAAACCGGTGGCGGATCTCTTCGAGCACGCTGTGGGCACGCTGGATATCGGTGTCCGGCATTACGATGGCAAACTCTTCACCCCCATAACGCCCGATGAAATCGGTCTTGCGCAGACGCTGCTTCAAGAAAAGCGCCAGGCTCTTGATCACCCGGTCTCCCATTGGATGACCATGGCTGTCGTTGACCTTTTTGAAGTGGTCGATATCCAGCATCGCAAAGCACAACGGCTTGCTCTCGCGCCGCGCGCGAAAACTGCAGTCCTCCAGCAGTTGCAGGATATGGGTGTGGTTGTAGAGGCCGGTCAGGCTGTCGCGAACCATGCGCGACTTCAGGCTCCTGGCCCGGGCCGCGCGGTTGCGTACCGTGGTTACCAGATGCCGGGCCTTGATCGGCTTGGTCAGGAAGTCATCCCCGCCCTCGCTCATTGCATCGAGTTGTTTGTCCTGGTTGTCCTCGGCGGACAGATAGATGATCGGTACGCTCACATACCGATCATTGTGGCGAATGAGTTTCGCCAGTTCAGTGCCGGTACAGCCGGGCATGTACATGTCGAGAATGATCAGATCGGGCTGGAACTCCGCCAACTCGGACATCGCCCGAATCGGATCGAGCAGGATTCGCGTGACGATCCCGGCCGCGTTGAGCGCACGCTCGGTGTGAGCGGCCTGGGCGCGTGAATCATCGATGACCAGCACTTTGTAAGGCTCGTACTGCGCCACGCAGGTAAGTTCTTCGATCTTTTCCAGCAGGCTCGACGCTTCCAGCGCACCCGTCAGAAACGCTTCCCCGCCGGCTCGCACCGCAGCCAGGCGCATGGGTGTATCGGTCTCGTTCAGGCTGAAGAACAGCAGCGGCAGTTTTTGCTCAAGACCTTCCTGGACCTGCGTTGCGAGCGTCAAGCCCTGGCCCGGCGCGGAGAAGTCCACGTCCATGATGATCGCCGCCGGGTGACGCTGCAGCATTGCGGCCTGGAACTCGGCGACGCTGGTCAGTGAAATCGCGGACAGACCGAAAAACTCCAGCTGCTTGGCCAACCGCTCGGCCCGCTCGTGATCCTGCAACACGACATAGACCGGCTTGCGCAACGGCGGCAAGGACGTCTGTTCCAGCTTGTCGCCCTGGCGCAGCCCGGTTCGCGACAGGCGCTGCATCAACCGGCTGAGTTCGGTGATCACATCGCTGGTCAGGCGCCCGCGGTTGGCTTCGACGCTCTCCAGCACCTCATCCAGTTCCCGCGCCAGGGAAAAGTGCTCGACCTGCTCGAAACGCTCTGCGAAGCGCATCAGCTTAAGCGTGGAATCCTTGAGTTCGGCCATGTCCGCGCCCGACCACTCGGACTTCTGCAGACGCTGCCAGGTTTCCAGGATCTGGCGTGCCTGATGAATGACCCGCTGGGCAAAGTGCAGCTTGAGACGGTCGCGATGGGGGTCTTCGGGCTGGGTCATATCCTGACTACTGTGAGGTCGCATAGCGGCACTATGCTAGCATCTTCATCGAGGCCAGTAGAGTGCCGTAAGTCATATAATTGACAGCAAACGAGTGGCGTTCATCCCTGAACATACGCTAACGCGCCAAAAATGGTCATCGGCGCGACAAGCCCGACCAGTAACTACTGAGTAGGATTTTTCATCTGTGACAGTAGGCAAAGCAAACTTTCACGCGCGACCAGGGGTCGGCTCGCCGTAAGCGCATTCTGATTTTTTGCGAAGACGAAACATGGCCGGTCGGGACTGCTAATTTCCCGCCACGCCATCAGGAGTCGCCGCATGAGCCAATGCTTCAAAGACCCCGAATGTGATAACCAAATCCTCGGCCGCAGCGTTCGCGCAGCGGGCGATTGCGAATGCCGGGTGGAACGCCTCTACGACGTCGACACGAAAGTCACCACAGTGCCCGTGCTCACCTGTGATGGCCTGTGGCGAGTCTTCCAGAAAGAAGCGCAAGACATCGTCGCCCCTGGCGGGCAACTGATTGCAAACCCCATCGAACGTAACAAGGCCATCCACAGATGGTGACTCTCACCGGCCAGTGTCAGGCGGTGGAAGCGTCGATTCCCGATATCGCACACGGTGTCAAATGAGACTTCGAGGTGTACGCGGCAGGGTTCACGGATGCGCTCCCCTGCTGAAAACGCCCTCATGAGGAGCGCTACCTCATTTCGTTGGATCTAGCGGCACCATGGGTGCCGCGTCACGCCGACTCTTTTGTACCTCGACAGCCAGACCCTCCCGCTCCATGCACCAACCGCTGCAACTAACTTCAAGCATCATCTGCCCGCAAGCGCTGACTCCACTCAAAAGTAGGAAATGTCCGATAAAGAAGCGCCATTTCACCTCGCTTCAAGTCAGCTCATTCTGGATTTTTAAACTGCCGCTCCAGCGCAGTGTTCGACTGTTAAGGTCGGCGAAAATTTTCTGGAGTACACACGTGCCAACCCCGGTCTTTCTCACTGTCGAAGGAATGGAACAAGGTCTTATCAGCGCAGACGCGCTTGGCGAGGATTCTCTCGGTACCGCCTGGCAGGCCCGGCACAAAGACAAGATTCTCGTCCAGGCGGTCAATCATTCCATTGTCGTGCCGGGCGGTGTGGGCCATGCACGCCGTATGCACAAACCGCTCGTCATCACCAAGCCGCTGGACAAGAGTTCGCCGCTGCTCAATAACGCGCTGTGCGCCGGTGAGCTGCTCAAGACCTGCCGGCTGGAGTGGTATCGAACCACCTTGACCGGCACGCCGCAGCTGTTCTACACCATAGACCTGAGCGAAGCGCTCATTACCGGCATCGATCTGATCATGCCTCACTGCGACAACCCCGCCGCCACGCATTACACCCAGTTCGAACGAGTCCACCTGGCCTACAAACACATCATCTGGAAGCACGAAGCCGGTCGCACCATGGGACTGGATACCTGGCAGGGTGAAGACTGACCATGAAGCTGATTCCGAGCCGTTATGCCTCCATCCACGAACGTGATCACGCCTACCCGGCGCTTGAGGCGCAGGCGTTGGTCGGCGACTCGTTGAACACCGGCGTCCCGCTCGACGGGATGGACAATCTGCGCGGCGATCTGATGAGCAGCCGTGACGAGGACGTCATGGTGCAGCTTGAGAAAGGCGAATGGCTGCTGGTCAAGGACCAGGCCTACCACTTTGACTGGGGGCGATTCGACAAGGCCGCGCAGGAACAGAAAACCGCGCAACGGGTGAGAGCGTTGAGCAGAAAGCCGTTGCCCGAGAAGACTGTCGAGAAGTTCGTGGCCCTCGTTCAAGACAGCATAACCGGCGAGCCGCTGGCGAACCGCAAGGTGCGCTTTGTCATGGGCCAGGAAAGCAGCGTGCGCAAGACCGACAGCCTGGGCGTTGCCTATCTGTCTCCCGCGCCACCTCCGCAGTCGATTGCGATGCTGCAGATTCACCTCGCCGACTGACCTGCGGAACACCTGCCTTGCGGGCACCACGGGCGGTCCGTGCCCTTCCAGAAAAGCAGCCCCAATCTGCCCGCCAAACCGCACATTGCGGTAAGGTTGCTGTCGAACGCCACGTGAAGCATTCAACCCAAGACCGAAAGGACCTCTACCATGCTGGATTGGAAGAACCGTGCAGGCAGCGCGGGTAATCGCACCGCTGACACTTCGTCGGGCAAGAGACGCGGTTATCTGGGCAATCTTTTCTACAGCCGTGCGTTGGGGTCTCTGATCCTGATCTACCTGCTCGTCACGCTGGTGATCGGCTGGTACTGGAGCAAGGAGCCTGCGCTGTTTCCGGTGCAGCAGAATGCCCAGGCCGCGGCCGAACGGGAAGGCAAGCAGATCGTGATCGGCTACACCACGGTCGAGACGCTCAAGAGCGTCACCCGCACCTTGCTGGAAAAACGTGGCGGTTACCTGTCCAACGACCGCATGCCGCCGGGCATCTGGCTGGACAACATCCCGAGCTGGGAATACGGCGTGCTGGTGCAGGTGCGCGACCTGAGCCGTGCGCTGCGCAAGGACTTTGCCCGTTCGCAGTCGCAATCGGCGGAAGACGGCGATCTGGCGCGTGCCGAGCCGCTGTTCAACTTCGACAACCGCAGTTGGGTGCTGCCTTCCAGCGAATCGCAGTACACCGACGGCATCAATGCCTTGAGTCGTTATCAGGCGCGCCTGTCTGATCCGAATCAGAAAGGTGCGCTGTTTTATGCGCGCGCCGACAACCTCAACAACTGGCTGGGCGACGTAGGCACTCGTCTGGGGTCTTTGTCCCAGCGCCTGTCGGCCAGCGTCGGTCGGGTCAAGCTCAACAGCACCCTGAAAACCGAAGCCATCGAGTCGGTC
This sequence comes from Pseudomonas sp. v388, assembly GCF_003935425.1. Lineage (GTDB taxonomy): Bacteria > Pseudomonadota > Gammaproteobacteria > Pseudomonadales > Pseudomonadaceae > Aquipseudomonas. The sequence goes on along the minus strand of NZ_RHQN01000002.1, from coordinate 712,207 downwards.
AAGCCGGGCGAAGTGCCGCAGGTCGACGAGGAAATCGTCGAAACGCCATGGCTGCAGGTGGACAACGTCTTCTATGAAGCGCGTGGTCAGGCCTGGGCGCTGTCGCATCTGCTGCGCGCCATCGAAGTCGACTTTGCCGATGTGCTGGCAAAGAAAAACGCCACGGTCAGCGTGCGGCAGATCATTCGTGAGCTGGAAGCTTCCCAGGAAGGCCTGTGGAGCCCGATGGTCCTGAACGGCAGCGCCTTCGGCATCTTTGCCAACCACTCGCTGGTCATGGCCAACTACATCTCGCGCGCCAACGCGGCGGTCATCGACCTCCGTCAGTTGCTGTCCCAAGGCTGATGTCTGCTTCCTCGAACGAGGCTGCGCACCGCGCCGCCTCGGACGCCGAACGGATCGCCTGGGTCGACGAGCAGGACAACCTGCGCGGGTCGCTGCCCAGAGCCGAGCTGCGCGAACGTGACCTGATCGGGCGCGCCACCTACATCCTGCTGTTCAACGGTGCCGGGGAACTGTGCGTGCATCGCCGCACGCTCAGCAAAGCGATCTATCCCGGCTATTGGGATGTGGCGGCCGGCGGCATGGTCCAGGCCGAAGAAAGCTACGCCGAGTCCGCTGCCCGCGAGCTGGAAGAAGAACTGGGCGTTGGTGGCGTCGAATTACAGGCCCACGAACGGTTTTTCTTCGACGAACCGGGCAACCGGGTCTGGTGTGCGGTGTTCTCGGCGGTATCCGATGGCCCGTTGCGCTTGCAGCCCGAAGAAGTACTGGAGGCACGCTTCATGCCCTTGACCGAGGTGCTGCGTCATACCCAGCAAACGCCTTATTGCCCCGACTCGCTGGCGGCGTTGAAACGCTACATGGAGCACGTCGCAAATGTTGAGTAAATTGGCGCATTCAGCCCCTTAGCAATCAGACTATTTGTCGTTACACTGCGCGACCTTTTCAAACTGGGTCGGCCTTGCCGCTCCCATAGCGCTGCCCCTGCCAGAGTGGGGCTTCGCGGTCGTGGCTCAATGCTGAGCCAGGCCCATCTTCAGTCCTCAACAAGAGGATTTCCCGTGGCTAAAAAAGCCGCTTCCTTCGCCGCCCTGGGCGGCCTGGTATTTTCCACCGACGCCGGACGCCACTGCCCCGATTGCCGTCAACCTGTCGATGCCTGCACCTGCAAGCAGACCGTCATTCCCGAAGGTGACGGAATCGCGCGCGTGCGTCGCGAAAGCAAGGGCCGTGGCGGCAAGACGGTGACCACCATCACCGGCGTACCGCTGGCCGAAGAGGCCCTCAAGGATCTGGCCAAGGCGCTCAAGCAACGCTGCGGCACCGGCGGCTCGTTGAAAGACGGCGTCATCGAAATTCAGGGCGACCACGTCGAGCTGTTGCTGGCCGAACTGGTCAAGAAAGGTTTCAAGGCCAAGAAGTCCGGCGGCTGACACAGCGTCATGGCCGATGGCGAACGAAATCGTCATTTCCAATCTCTACACTGCGTCCAGCTGCATTCCGGTTGGCGCCACATGACTTTTTAAAGGGGACTTCGATGTCCGTACGACGCACACGCAAAGACGACGGCAGCCAATGGACAGTGGCCGACAGCCGCAGTGTTTATGGCATTCGCCACTGGGGCGCCGGTTATTTTGCGATCAACGAAGCCGGTCGCGTTGAAGTACGCCCCAACGGTCCGGGCAGCTCGCCCATCGATTTGTACGAGCAGGTCGACCAACTGCGCAAAAGCGGCCTGTCGCTGCCGCTTCTGGTGCGCTTCCCTGACATCCTGCAGGACCGCGTGCGTCAGCTGACCGGCGCGTTCGACGCCAATATTGCGCGCCTGGAATACCAGAGCCAGTACACGGCGCTGTATCCGATCAAGGTCAACCAGCAGGAAGCGGTGGTGGAAAACATCATCGCCACCCAGAACGTGTCCATCGGCCTTGAAGCCGGTTCCAAGCCCGAACTGATGGCCGTGCTGGCGCTGGCGCCGAAAGGCGGCACCATCGTGTGCAACGGTTACAAGGACCGTGAGTTCATCCGCCTGGCCTTGATGGGCCAGAAGCTGGGCCACAACGTGTTCATCGTGATCGAGAAGGAATCCGAGGTCGAGCTGGTGATCGAGGAAGCCGCCGAGCTGAAGGTCGCGCCTCAGGTCGGCCTGCGGGTTCGGCTGTCGTCGCTGGCGTCGAGCAAATGGGCCGACACCGGTGGCGAGAAATCCAAGTTCGGGCTGTCCGCCGCGCAACTGCTGTCGGTGGTCGAGCGCTTCCGCAAGGCCGGGCTGGATCAGGGCATCCGTTTGCTGCACTTCCACATGGGTTCGCAGATCGCCAACCTGGCGGACTACCAGCACGGTTTCAAGGAAGCGATCCGCTACTACGGCGAACTGCGCAACCTCGGCCTGCCGGTGGATCACATCGACGTCGGCGGCGGCCTGGGTGTCGACTACGACGGCACGCATTCGCGCAACGCCAGCTCGATCAACTACGACATGGACGATTACGCCGGTGTCGTGGTCGGCATGCTCAAGGAATTCTGCAATGCGCAGGGCCTGCCGCATCCGCACATTTTCTCGGAGAGCGGCCGCTCGCTGACCGCGCACCACGCCATGCTGGTGGTGCAGGTCACCGACGTCGAGAAGCACAACGACGAAGTACCGGAAATCGCCGACAAGGAAAGCCTGCCGGAAACCCTGCAATGGCTGGTGGACCTGCTCGGCCCGACCGACATCGAGATGGTTACCGAAACCTACTGGCGCGCCACGCACTACATGAGCGACATCGCCGCCCAGTATGCTGACGGCAAGATTACCCTGGCGCAGAAAGCGCTCGGCGAGCAGTGCTATTTCGCTGTGTGCCGTCGCCTGCACAACTCGTTGAAGGCGCGCCAGCGTTCCCATCGCCAGGTGCTGGACGAACTCAACGACAAGCTGGCCGACAAGTACATCTGCAACTTCTCGGTATTCCAGAGCCTGCCCGACACCTGGGCCATCGGCCAGGTGTTGCCGATCCTGCCGCTGCATCGCCTGGGCGAAGAACCGTTGCGTCGTGCCGTGCTGCAAGACCTGACCTGCGATTCGGACGGCAAGATCAAGCAGTACGTCGACGAGCAGAGCATCGAGACCAGCCTGCCGGTTCACGGCCTGAATCCTGGCGAGGACTACCTGCTGGGTATCTTCCTGGTCGGCGCCTATCAGGAAATCCTCGGCGACATGCACAACCTGTTCGGTGACACCGACTCGGTGAACATCTATCAGAATCCGGACGGCAGCGTGTACCACGCCGGTATCGAGACTCACGACACCATCGAAGACATGCTGCGCTACGTGCACTTGTCGCCGGAAGAACTGATGACCCATTACCGGGACAAGGTCGCCAGCGCCAAGATCACCCCGCGCGAACGCACTTACTACCTCGACGCCTTGCGCCTGGGCTTGACCCGCTCGTCCTATCTGTCGTCCTGACACCCTCGTAGTACCTGATCGTTCTCACGCGTCCTGCGTGGGAACGGTCACTTCCGTCTGTAGGCAACTTCCTTTTCCGCCATTGGCTCTCTACCCCGCCGGTCTTCTCGGCCAGAATCCCCGACCGCATTCCCGGTAGAGAATCACCGCCATGTACGATCCAGCCAGCGTGCCGTTCTTTCGTTTGGAGATCGCCCGGCTGCGCCGTCACTTCGCCGTCCTGTGGTTGCGCGGCACGGAAGCGATCAGCCAGCCCTATACGTTCGAGCTTGAAATCACCCACCAGGGCGCAGCCGTAGACCCGGCAAGCCTGATGTACAAATCGGTTTTCCTCAGTTTCAAGGGCAGCGGCGTGGGGTTTCACGGGCAGATCCACTCCATTACCCGCAGCCACTATCGGGCCGGGCCGGCCTGTTACCGATTGCAGGTCGGGCCGCGCCTGGCGTGTCTTGACCAGCGCTGCCAGTCGCGCCATTTCCAGCAGCTGACGGCGCCGCAGATCATCGCCCGGATCCTTGAAGAACACGGTGTGCGCGACTACCGCTTCGAACTCAAGAGCGACTGCCGCGTGCGCGAGCTGTGTACCCAATACCAGGAAACCGATCTGCAACTGATCCAGCGTCTGTGCCACGAAGAAGGCCTGCACTACCACTTCTGCCACTCGCGGGAAGAGCACGAGATGATCATCGGCGACGGCCTGCGCGGTTTCGCCCGCAGCCCGGCCGCGCCCTGGCGGCGGATACCGCAGCGCGCCGGCGTCACCCACTTCGCGGTTGCTACCAGCGGTGACGACACGCCCGGCAGTCGCGCCGGCGAACAGGCCGAAGGCGCCAGCACCCTGCCGTTCGTCAGGGCCGGGCAATTGCTGCCGCTGATCGAGCACCCGGTCGCGGAGTGGAACCACATGTGGCTCGTCACGAAAGTTGAACACCACGCGCCCGCCAGCGGCGAACACGCCGTGCGCCACGATGCCTATTCCAACCGGTTTCAGGCCATTCCGTGGGAGGTGGGCTTTGTCGCCTCCCAGGCGCCGTCACGGCGCAGCCCGCCGGACCTGCGCCGCGCCTGGGTCTTGGGGGCGCCTGGTGAAGAAGCCGAGCGCGACCGCTATCGTCGCGTCCGCGTGCAGTTCGACAAGGACGGTGAGGGTCTGGGCGCGCGCTACGGCGATTGCTGGCTACCGCTGGCGCCGGGACTGGACCTGCCGGTGCGCGGCGGCATGGCGGTGGCGGTCGGTTTCCTCGGCGGCGACATGGACCGCCCGCTGATCGTCGCCGGGCTGGATACCCCGCCGCACCGACCGACGTCCTCCCAACCACGGCAAGCCGTGGAACCCGACAGCGTGTGCATGCAGCTGGACTGGCAGATGCTGCTGGGCGAGAAGCGCAGCCTGCGTCTCGACGGCGGGCCGACGCTGGACCTGCACGCCGACAGCGAACTGACCGTGCAGGTTGGTGCCAGCCGGATTCGCCTCGACGCGCGTGGCCTGACGCTGATCAGCCCGCGGGTGACCTTTGCCAGCCAGCCGGAGTCAGCGCGCGAACCAGCCATCGTTGCGGCTCAGGCGCCAGGCGACGGTTCCCAGGCTCAAGCCACGCACCAGAGTGAACACCAGGAAGGTCAGCCATAACGCGTGGTTGCCCTGACTGCTGGCCAGGAAGGCGACCGGTGCGATCACCGCCACACTCACCAGCATGGCATTGCGCATCTCACGGGCGCGGGTCGCACCGATGAACAGGCCGTCGAGCAGGTAACTCCATACCGCCAGCAGCGGCATCATCGCCAGATATGGCAGGTAAATGCCTGCGGTCTCGCGCACCTCGGGTATGTCGGTCTGCAGGGCGATGAACAGGTGCCCACCGATCAGGAACAGCAAGGCAAACGCCACGCTGGCGATCAACGACCAGCCGCCCGCCACCACCAGTGAACGACGCAGGGTCGTGCGGTCACGCGCACCGATGGCGTGGCCGCACAGCGCCTCGACCGCATGGGCCAGCCCATCCAGCGCGTGGGAGGTCAGCAGCAGCCCGTTGAGCAGCAGCGCATTGGCAGCCACCGTCGCGTCGCCCAGCCGAGCGCCCTGCACCGTGATCAGGAACATGACCGATTGCAGCGCCAGGGTACGCAGGAAAATATCCCGATTGACCGCCAGCAAAGGCCGCCAGCTGCGCCAGAACTTCAAGGCTGCCCAGGCAATCTGCCCCGGCCAGGCGCGCAAGGCTTTGCTGGTCAGGAACAGCCCCAGCAGCATGCCGGTCCATTCGGCCAGTACCGACGCCCGCGCCGAACCCACTACACCCCAATCCAGGCCCAATACGAACCACAGGTTCAGAGCGATATTCACCAGGTTGGTGGTCAGCAGGATCGCCAGTGGCGCCCGGGCATTCTGCGTACCGAGAAACCATCCCACCAGCGTATAACCGGCCAGTGCCGCCGGCAGGCCGAACAGGCGGGTGTGGAAGAAATCCAGGGTCATCTGTTGCAGATCGGCCGATGGCTGCATCATTGCCAGCGCCAGGTGACTGAACGGCAGCGCCACCAACGCCAGCAGCATCGCCAGGCCGAACGCCAGCAACAGGCCCTGCAGCAGGATCTGACGCAACGCTGCGCCGTCATTGCGCCCCGCCGCCTGGGCTGCGAAACCGGTGGTGCCCATGCGCAGAAAACCCATCGCCCAGGCCAGGAAGGTATAGAGCGTCGCGCCCACCGCAACCGCGCCCAACTGATGGGCATGAGGCAGATGGCCGATCACGGCGCTGTCGACCAGCGCGACCAGCGGCACCGAGATATTGGACAGAATCATGGGCGCGGCCAGCGCCCAGACGCGACCGTGGGTGGGGCGATGACGCCAATCGGTTAACAGCTTGGACATGAGGACTCCCGGCAAGGCGCGCATTGTAGCGCCGAGGCGCGGAAAATAAGGCTACGACACGTTCAAAAACTTCCTACATCGCAGCTGAGAACGCAGTCACAAACCTGAGGTCAAATCGCCGAATTTGTCTCTGTATGTAACGGTGACTGCTATATAGTCACCGCCTCTCAACTGCTGTCGATGAGTGCCCCATGCTTAACAAAGGACTGGTTCTGGCTTGCGCGCTTGCGCTGCTCAGTGCCTGCGATTCTTCTTCCTCCGATAAACCAGCGCCTGCTCCTGCGGCGGCCGCTCAACCCGCGGCGACCGAAAGCAAGCCCAAGCCCGCTGTCGACCTGGCAGCGCTCGGCAAGCGCTATGCCGGCCGCGACCTGAGCGTCATCGACGTGTCCGAAATCCAGGTCGAGGGCGCCAGCACACTGTCGGTGAGCTTTTCCGTGCCGCTGGACCCGGAGCAGAAGTTCGGCGAGAAGCTGCATCTGGTCGACAGCAAGAACGGCAAGGTCGACGGCGCCTGGGAGCTGTCCGACAACCTCATGGAACTGCGCCTGCGCCACCTGGAACCCCAGCGCAAGCTGGTGCTGACCGTTGACGCGGGCCTGGCGGGCGTCAACAAAGCCAGGCTCGCCGCCGAATACATCAGCCGCCTGGAAACCCGCGACCTGCAGCCCACCGTCGGTTTCGCCAGCCGTGGCAGCCTGCTGCCGACCCGCCTGGCCGAAGGCCTGCCGGTGATTGCGCTGAACGTCGACAAGGTGGACGTGGAGTTCTTCCGCATCAAGGCCGACGCCCTGCCCAACTTCCTGAGCCAATGGGAAGGCTCCACCTCGATGTCCAGCTACGGCTCCGAAGAGCTGCTGCCGATGGCGGATCTGGTCTACGGCGGCCGCTTTGACCTCAAACCCGCACGCAACACCCGTGAAACCCTGCTGCTGCCCATTGCCGGAATCAAGGCATTGCAGGAGCCGGGTGTCTATCTCGCGGTAATGCGCGCTTCGGGCACCTACAGCTACTCGCAACCGGCGACCCTGTTCACCTTGAGCGATATCGGTCTGTCAGTGCACCGCTACAGCAATCGCCTGGACGTGTTCACTCAGGCGCTGGACGGCGGCAAGGCACTGAGCGGCGTCAATGTCGAGGTCTATGACAACGAGGGCAAGGTCGTTGCCCAAGGCAAGACTGAAAGCGACGGCCATACCCAGCTGCCGCTCCCGGCCAAGGCTGCGGTAGTGCTGGCCCACAAGGACGAACAGACCAGCATGCTGCGCCTCAACGGCTCGGCGCTGGATCTGGCGGAGTTCGACATTTCAGGCCCGCAGGCGCACCCGCTGCAGTTCTTCATCTTCGGCCCTCGCGACCTGTATCGGCCGGGTGAAACCGTGCTGCTCAACGGCCTGCTGCGCGATGCCGACGGCAACCACGTCAAGCCGCAACCGATCACCGTCGAAGTGCGGCGCCCCGATGATCAGGTCAGCCGCAAGTTTGTCTGGGAAGCCGACAGCCAGGGTTTCTACCAGTATCAACTGCAAATGGCAGACGAAGCGCCCACCGGTCGCTGGCAACTGGTGTTCGACCTGGGCGACGGCAAACCGCAACTGTATGAATTCAAGGTCGAGGATTTCCTGCCCGAACGCCTGGCGCTGGAACTCAAGGGCAGCGATACACCGGTCGCACCGAGTGACAATCCGCAATTCGACATCACTGGCCGCTACCTCTATGGCGCACCGGCCTCGGGCAACAACCTGACCGGCCAGATCTACGTGCGCCCGCTGCGCGAGGCGGTTCCCGCCCTGCCCGGCTATCAGTTCGGTTCGATCACCGAGGAAGACCTCAAGCACGATCTGGAACTGGAACCGAGCACGCTGGACGCCAACGGCGAAGCGGTCCTGAGCGTCGAAAGCACCTGGACAGCCGCCAGATCGCCACTGCAACTGATTCTGCAAGCCAGCCTGCAAGAGTCCGGTGGCCGGCCGATCACCCGCCGTCTGGTGCAGCCGATCTGGCCCGCTGAACAACTGCCGGGCGTGCGTCCGCTGTTCGGCACCAGCACCTCCGATAACGAGTACGGCGACGAAGCGAACAATGGCGAGGCCCAGACCGATGGCGACGGCCCTGCCGAATTCGAGATCGTCATGGCCGACAGCGCCGGACACAAGCTGGCCGCCGAGAACGTCAAGGTCCGCCTGATTCGTGAGCGTCGCGACTACTACTGGAACTACTCGTCCAGCGACGGCTGGAGCTACCACTTCAACGAGAAATTCCTCAACCTGAGCGAAGAAACGGTCAGCATCAACAAGGATGCCACCGCCAGGATCAGCTTCCCGGTCGAGTGGGGTCCATACCGCGTCGAAGTGGAAGACCCGTCCACCGGCATGGTCAGCAGCCTGCGTTTCTGGGCCGGATACCGCTGGCAGGACAACACCGAAGGCGGCGCCGTGCGCCCCGATCAGGTCAAGCTCGCCCTGGACAAACCCGCTTACGGCGATGGCGAAACCGCCAAGGTCACCGTCACCCCGCCGGCCGCCGGCAAAGGCTATCTGCTGGTGGAATCCAGCGAAGGTCCGCTGTGGTGGCAGGAAATCGACGTCCCGGCCGAAGGCAAGGCTTACGACATTCCACTGGACAAGAAATGGACGCGCCATGACCTGTACGTCACCGCGCTGGTGATTCGTCCGGGCGAACGCAAGGCCAATATCACGCCCAAGCGGGCTGTCGGCGTGCTGCACCTGCCGCTGGATCGTTCGCAACGCAAGCTGGCATTGAGCGTTACCGCGCCGGAAAAGATGCGTCCCAAGCAGCCGCTCAAGCTCAAGGTCGCTGCGAAGAACGCGGATGGCAGTGTGCCGAAGCAGGCCCGCGTGCTGGTGTCGGCGGTGGACGTCGGCATTCTGAACATCACTTCGTACGCCACGCCCGATCCGTTTGCCGGCCTGTTCGGCCGCAAGCAATATGGCGCCGACCAACTGGACATCTACGGCCAGTTGATCGAAGCCGGCCAGGGTCGACTGGCGACCATGGCATTCGGCGGCGATGCGCTGGCGAAAGGCGGCAAGCGGCCGGACACCAGCGTCACCATCGTGGCCCTGCAAAGCGCGCCGGTGACCCTGAACGACAAGGGCGAAGGTGAAGTCAGCGTCGACATCCCGGACTTCAATGGCGAGCTGCGCATCATGGCGCAGGTCTGGACCGAAGACCGCTACGGCATGGCCGAAGCCAAGACCGTGGTTGCCGCGCCGATCATTGCCGAGCTGTCAACGCCGCGCTTCCTGGCCGGTGGCGACCAGACCAGCGTCGCGCTGGATGTGTCGAACCTGTCAGGCAAGGCACAGAAACTGGACGTTACGGTCAGCGCCGAAGGCCAGCTCAGTGTTCCCGGCGGCGACCAACTCAAGACCCTGCAACTCAAGCAAGGCCAGCGGGTTACCTTGAAGGTGCCGGTCGCGGCCATGGGCGGCCTGGGTCAAGGCAAGATCAAGGTGCTGGTCAACGGCCTGGACCTGCCGGGCGAGAGCCTGCCGCCGTTCTCCCGCGAATGGACCGTCGGCGTGCGTCCGGCCTTCCCGGCACAGCTACGCCATTACCGCACCACGCTCACCGATCAGCCGTGGAGCCTGCCGGAAGGTGCCCTCGAAGCCTTCGAGCCCGCCGGACGCCAGGCGTTGTTATCGCTGTCGAGCCGTCCGCCGCTGAACATCGGCGAACAGATTCGCGCCCTTAAAGCCTACCCTTACGGTTGCCTGGAGCAGACCGCCAGCGGCCTGTACCCATCGCTGTACGCCGACGCCGCGACCCTCAAGCGTTTGGGCATCGACGGCGAGCCGGATGCCGAGCGCCGGCGCAAGGTGGAAATCGGTATCGAACGGCTGCTGGGCATGCAGCGCTACAACGGCAGCTTCGGCCTGTGGGGTTCTGACAGTGAAGAGGAATACTGGCTGACCGCGTACGTCACCGACTTCCTGTTGCGCGCTCGCGACCAGGGCTTCTCGGTACCGCCCGACTCACTGAAGAAAGCCAACGAACGCCTGCTGCGCTACTTGCAGGATGGCGGCCAGATCCAGGTCGACTACAGCCAGAACGCCGAGCACACGCGCTTTGCCGTGCAGGCCTATGCCGGTCTGGTGTTGTCGCGCAGTCAACAGGCGCCGCTCGCTGCCCTGCGCAGCCTGTTCGATCGCCGCACCGACGCACGCTCCGGCCTGCCGCTGGTGCAACTGGCCGTGGCCCTGGAAAAAATGGGTGACAAGCCACGTGCCGATCTGGCCTTGACTGCGGGCCTCGCCGCCGGACGCAAGAACGAGTGGCTGGCCGACTACGGCAGCCCGCTGCGCGATCAGGCGTTGATCCTGGCTTTGCTGGAAGAGAACGACATGGCTCGCGACAAGCGCGATGACCGCCTTTTCACGCTGGCCGACGAAGTCGCTGCCAACCGTTATCTGTCGACTCAGGAAAGCAACTCGCTGTTCCTGGCCGGTCGCAACCTGCTGAACAAGCCGGAGAAGGACTGGGCTGCGAAGCTGTACAGCGGTAATGAAAGCCTGGACCTGAGCAACAAACAGCCTGGCATCAAGCTGGAAGGGCCATCACTTGCCTCTGCGCTGTCCGTACACAACGAAAGCGGCGAGACGCTGTATCAACAGTTGACCCTGTCTGGCTACCCGACCCAGGCACCGCCGGCAGGCGGTGACAACCTGAGCATCCGTCGTGAGTACCTGACCTTGAGCGGCGCGCCGCTGAATGTCGGCGCACTGAAAACCGGGCAACTGGTGCTGGTGCATCTGGAAGTTGCCGCGCGGCAACGGGTGCCGGATGCGCTGGTGGTGGATTTGCTGCCGGCGGGCCTGGAGCTGGAAAACCAGAATCTGGCACAAAGCGCCGCCAGCCTGGAAGACGCCAGCGAGTCGGTCAAGACCATCCGCGAGTCGATGGAAAATGCCGGCATCAAGCATCAGGAATATCGCGGGGATCGTTACGTGGCGGCGCTGGATATCAGCGGCGGCAACACCGTGCACCTGCTGTACCTGGCTCGCGCCGTGACACCAGGCACCTACCGCGTTCCGCCGCCGCAGGTTGAATCGATGTACCGCCCGAACTGGCAAGCCTTGGGCGATGCCCCGGCGCAGATGGTCGTGAAAGGCAAGTAAGGTCTATCGTTCGTGCCCGCCTGTTCGCGGGCACGAACGGCAAGACTGCCTGGCGGAGGTCATTCCGAGCCTGCTTTCAATGCGGCATCACCGGGCGCAGATACCTGTCGTACCAAGCCTAGTGAATGATCCAGCTCAGCATCCACAGCCCCAGCGCCAGCCAGATGATCCCCATGATGATCGAGGCTCGCATGAAGGCGCGAATCGCCGAGTACAACAGCAGCAGCCCGATGACCAGCGCCACGATGCTGACCAGCGACGTATCCATTCCCAGTGTGCGGGACAAGCCTTCGACGAAATTGCCGCCGGCATTGGTAAACCCGTTGAACAACCATGCCAGGCCATCGACGATAAAGCGGATCACCGCCCCGATTGCCTGTCCCAGCCATTCGAAAAAGCCTTCTACCTGCATATGTACGTCCTTATCGGGATCTTTGAGAAATTGAACTGCTCGCTTTGGCTATCGCGGAGTATGTCTGGTTCCGTGGATCATAAAGGCTCTTTGTATTGAAACCTGTATTTCCCATGCAGCTCATTCGTGAACGCTGGCAACCGGCAGCAGGCTCGCGCTTATTCAAGCTGGTACGCGGGAGCGTGTTCGCGACTCTGGCCGCCGTGGCTCTGCTGTGGCTGGCCGACCGTATCTGGCCGCTGCCGCTGCCCAAGGACGATCTGGCTCGCGTGGTACTGGCTGAAGACGGCACGCCGCTGTGGCGTTTCGCCGATGCCAACGGCGTGTGGCGTTACCCGATCAGCACCGGCCAGGTGTCACCGTATTACCTCGAAGCCTTGCTGACCTATGAGGATCGCTGGTTCTACAGCCACCCCGGCGTCAACCCGCTGGCTCTGGTCCGGGCGACCTGGCAGAACCTCAGCGATGATCGAGTGGTATCGGGCGGCAGCACCTTGTCGATGCAGGTGGCGCGCTTGCTCGATCCTCACGCCCGAACCCTGCCGGGAAAGATGCGCCAGCTGTGGCGCACTGTGCAGCTGGAATGGCACTTGTCCAAGGACCAGATTCTCGGCATCTACCTCAATCGCGCCCCGTTTGGCGGCACGCTGCAAGGCGTCGCGGCGGCAAGCTGGGCGTATCTGGGCAAGTCGCCGCAGAACCTGACCCGCTCGGAAGCGGCGTTGCTGGCGGTGTTGCCGCAGGCACCGAGCCGTTTGCGCCCGGATCGTCACCCGCAACGGGCGCAGCTGGCGCGGGACAAAGTCTTGCGGCGACTGGCCGAGTTTCAGGTATGGCCACCGGCGAGCATTGATGAAGCACTGGAAGAACCGCTGCTGCTCGCACCTCGCCAGGAACCGAGCCTGGCACCTTTGCTGGCCCGACGCCTGAATCGCCCGGACAGCCCGCCGCTGATTCGCACCACGCTGGACGCCAGCCTGCAACGGCGTATGGAAGACCTGATTCTGGGTTGGCGTGCGCGTCTGCCGGAACGTACCTCGGCCGCGATTCTGGTGGTGGAAGCCGAGACCATGGCCGTACGCGCCTATGTCGGCTCGGTGGACATCAATGACGCCAAGCGTTTTGGTCATGTGGACATGGTGACGGCGCTGCGTTCGCCCGGTTCGACGCTCAAGCCGTTTCTTTATGGACTGGCGATGGACGCCGGGCTGATTCATTCCGAATCCTTGTTGCAGGATGTGCCGCGCCGCTATGGTGATTATCGACCGGGCAATTTTTCCACAGGCTTCGGCGGACCGGTGGCGGCCAGCTCCGCATTGTCGATGTCGCTCAACCTGCCGGCAGTGCAATTGCTGGAGGTCTATGGACCCAAGCGGTTCGCTGCCGAACTGCGCAATGGCGGCGTGCCGCTGGTCCTGCCGCCGCTGGCCGAACCCAATCTGGCTCTGATTCTTGGTGGCGCGGGCAGTCGGCTGGAGCAACTGGTCGCCGGCTACAGCGCATTCGCACGCGGCGGTCGCAGTGCCGACATACGCCTGCAGCCGGATGATCGTTTGCGCGAACGGCGGATGATGTCGCCGGGTGCGGCCTGGATCATCCGCAGGATCCTCAGCGGCCAGTCACGGCCGGACATCGATCCGCGCGCCGAGCTGGTCCAGCGCCCGCAACTGGCCTGGAAAACCGGGACCAGCTATGGCTTTCGCGATGCCTGGGCCATCGGCGTCGGCCCGCGGTTTCTGGTGGGTGTGTGGATCGGCCGGCCGGACGGCACGCCGGTTCCGGGTCAGTTCGGCCTGGCCTCGGCGGCGCCGCTGATGCTTCAAGTCCACGATGTTCTGGTCAATCGCGACAGCCAGCGCGGTATTGCGGTGCCCGTCCAGCCGGTGCCGATGAACATTGGCGTCGCCGCCATCTGCTGGCCTTTGGGGCAGCCCATGAGCAAGAGCGATCCCAACTGTCGCCGTCAGCGATTCGCCTGGACGCTGGACGGCACCACGCCGCCCACTTTGCAAGCCACCGATCAGCCGCTGGGCCTGGGTTTGCAGGAGCGAATCTGGACCAATGCCGAAGGTCTGCGGGTCGGCGCCGGTTGCCCGCAGGCGCAACCTCGGGACGTCGCGCTGTGGCCCGCGCCGCTGGAGCCCTGGCTGCCCCGTGCCGAACGTCGTGAAGCACGCTTGCCGCCGGTAGATGCGAGTTGCCCGCCGCAAAGCCTCAATCTCGCACCGCCGCTGAGCATCGTCGGCGTGCGCGACGGCGACAACCTGCGCCTGCCCGGCGCGAGCCGTCAGGCACTGCGCCTCAAGCTGTCGGCCCTGGGCGGCAGTGGCCGACGCTGGTGGTTCGTCGATGGCGCTCAGGTAGCGAACACCGACAATCAACAGGACTTCACCAACACCCTGAACCGCCTGGGCCGTTTTGAGCTGAGCGTGCTCGACGAAAGCGGCCAGACCGCGCGAGTGGAGTTCAATGTGGTGGAGTGAAGCGAAATTGTGCCGAACCACAGACGCTACAAAAACCGTTGCTGCCGCTACGCGTCAGATCGCGAGCAAGCTCGCTCCCACCGTAACCACGAACACCGCAGACCTGTAGCAACCAGCGGGCTGGCGAAGACGAGCTGACAGAAGCTACTAAAACTGTTGCTGCCACTACGCGCCAGATCGCGAGCAAGCTCGCTCCCACCCTAACCACGGACGCCGCAGACCTGTAGCAACCAGCGGGCTGGCGAAGACGAGCCGCTAGGCGCTACAAAAACTGTGGCTGCCGCTACGCGCCAGATCGCGAGCAAGCTCGGGCCTACCATAAGCAGGAACACCTCCCACGATGGCCCGAGTTGTTGAAACCATTTTGGCAAGGAGCTGGAAATCCCGACTGTAAACAAGAAAGCACGCACACTGCCCCTGAACGGTTACTCCCCCTCACACATCAAGCCGCGTTCGTTCCGTCCACGATCCAGCACGATGCGACGCTCTTGGTTATCATGCGCGGACTTTCGAGATGCGAGGCCGCCATGCGCCGCTTGTTATGCCTGATGCTGTTGATCCTGGCCCTGCCTGCTACCGGGGCCGGGCTGCTGGAGAACCGCCCTGCCGCCACACTGGGCGGCGGGTCGCTGGATAACAGCAAGGAGTTCCTGCCTGTACGCCAGGCGTTCCAGTTGAGCCTGATCGAAACCACGCCCCAATCGGTCAGGCTGCGGTTCGTCGCCACCGAAGGCTATTACCTGTACCGCCATCGCTTCCAGTTCCGCACCGAGCCCGCCGACATCGGCCTGGGTGAAGCGCAGTTACCTGCCGGTGAGAAAAAACACGACGAGTACTTTGGCGACGTCGAGGTCTATCACGGCATTCTCGACATTGACCTGCCACGCAAAGCCGGCGACGAGCGTCCGTTCACCCTGGCGGTCACTTATCAAGGCTGCGCAGACAAAGGTCTGTGCTATCCACCTGAAACCGAACGCCTGAACATCGGCGACGTGACAGCTGCGCCCCCCGCCAGCGCTGCGCCGACCACCAAGCCCGGCTGGACCTGGAAAGAACTGGCGCTGTTTTTCCTCGCCGGTGTCGGGCTGACCTTCACGCCGTGCGTGCTGCCCATGTTGCCGATCCTCTCCGGCGTAGTGCTGCGCGGGCAGGTCGGCGGGCTGCGCGGGCTTAGCCTGTCACTGGCCTACGTGCTGCCGATGGCGGTGTGCTTCGCGCTGCTGGGCGCATTGATGGGCGTATTCGGCGCCGGGCTCAACCTGCAGGCGCGTCTGCAATCAGCCTGGGTGCTGGTGCCGTTCTCGGCCTTCTTTGTACTGTTCGCCGTGGCGATGTTCGGCGTCTTCGAGTTGCGCCTGCCGCAGGCCGTGAGCAACCGTCTGGACCGGATTGCGGGCAAGACCGAAGGCGGCTCGCTGTGGGGCGCGGCAGTATTGGGCGTGGTGTCGAGCCTGCTGGTGTCACCTTGCGTTTCGGCACCCCTGGCCGGTGCGCTGCTGTACATCAGTGCCAGTGGCGATGCCCTCGGCGGCGCCCTGAAACTCTTTGCCCTGGGCCTTGGCATGGGCGCGCCGCTGCTGCTGGTCGCCTCCGGCGGCGCGACGTGGCTGCCGAAAAGCGGCCCATGGCTGGTCACCGTCAAGAATGCCATCGGCGTGTTGCTGCTGGCCTTGGCCATCGGCCTGCTCAGCCGCGTTCTGCCAGGGCCGATCACTCTGTTGCTGGTGGGGCTGCTCAGTGCCGGCGTCGCGCTGTTCATGGGCGTGCTGGAACTGACCGACAAAACGCCTCGCCAAAAGCTGGCGCAGCTCATCGGCTTGTTTTTGTTGGTCTACGCTCTGGCATGCTGGTATGGCGCTTTGAGCGGTCAGACCGATCCGATGCGACCGCTGGGTCGACCGACGACAACCGTGAACAGCGGCGCGGTAGCTATTCCCGCCACGTCCCGATGGCAGACCATCAGTACCTCTGCTGAACTGGACCGAGTCCTGGCGCAGGCCAGCAGCGAAGGTAAGCCGTTGCTGCTCGACTGGTACGCCGACTGGTGCATCAGCTGCAAGGTGATCGAGCACGAAGTGCTGCCGGACCCGCAAGTCGTCGACCGCCTGTCGGGGTACAGCCTGGTTCGTTTCGACATGACCGACAGCAACGCCGAGCAACGTGCGCTGCTGGATCGCTACAAGTTGTTCGGCCCGCCGGCGCTGTTGTTCTTCGACAAGGCGGGCAACGAACTGGAACATGTCAGGGTCGTGGGAGAGATCGACGCTCAGGGGCTTGTCGAGCGTCTGAATGGCGCAAATGACCAGATCTAGACCCTGAGTCACAAACTTTGCGCGAATATCGCTCATCGTGCTGGCTACTGTAGTTAACTGGACAGTCCATCGACCTTCCGGCATAGTCGCCGGGCGTTAACGCTCGCGGATAATAAAAGGAACACTCGATGGCGACTATCCTGGTCCTCCACGGCCCCAATCTGAACCTGCTCGGCACCCGGGAACCCGGCGTATACGGCACGATCACCCTGGCGCAGATCAATCAGGACCTGGAAAAACGCGCTCGCGAAGCCGGTCATCATCTGATGTACCTGCAAAGCAATGCCGAGTACGAATTGATCGATCGCATTCACGCCGCCCGCGATGAAGGCGTGGATTTCATCCTGATCAATCCGGCGGCATTTACGCACACCAGCGTGGCAATACGTGACGCGCTGCTGGGAGTGAGCATCCCATTCATCGAAGTGCATTTATCGAACGTGCACAAACGCGAACCTTTCCGCCATCACTCCTACTTCTCAGACGTTGCGGTAGGAGTGATCTGCGGCCTTGGCGCCAGCGGTTACCGACTGGCCCTGGAGGCCGCCCTGGAACAACTGGCCGTTAGCTCCAAGCCGTGACCGGCACAGCCTGACGCTGGTCCATATGGCTTGAACCGGCCGCCAAAGAAAATGCCCCTGACAGCCCCTTGGGAGTTGATGATTAATGGATATTCGCAAAGTCAAGAAACTGATCGAACTGCTGGAAGAATCTGGCATCGACGAGCTGGAAATTCGTGAAGGCGAAGAATCCGTACGGATCAGCCGCCACAGCAAGACCCCTGCCCAGCCGTACTACGCGCCGGCCCCGGTTGCCGCTCCGGCTCCTGCTCCGGCAGCAGCACCGGTTGCCGCCGCCGCTGAGGCTCCATCGGCTCCCAAGCTGAACGGTCACGTGGTCAAGTCGCCAATGGTCGGTACGTTCTACCGCACCCCGGCACCTACTTCGCCTGCATTCGTCGAAGTCGGCCAGACCGTCAAGAAAGGCGACACCATCTGCATCGTCGAAGCGATGAAAATGATGAACCACATCCAGGCCGAAGCCAGCGGTGTGATCGAATCCATCCTGGTAGAAAACGGTCAGCCGGTTGAATTTGACCAGCCGCTGTTCACTATCGTTTGAACCGGGGAGAGCCTGCGATGTTGGAAAAAGTTCTGATCGCCAACCGCGGCGAAATTGCCTTGCGCATCTTGCGTGCCTGTAAGGAACTGGGCATCAAGACCGTCGCTGTACACTCCACGGCAGATCGCGAGTTGATGCACCTGGGCCTGGCCGACGAAACTGTCTGCATCGGTCCGGCACCCGCCAACCTGTCGTACCTGAACATTCCGGCGATCATCTCTGCTGCCGAAGTGACCGGCGCCACGGCGATTCACCCCGGCTACGGTTTCCTGGCGGAAAACGCCGACTTTGCCGAGCAGGTCGAGAAATCGGGCTTCGCGTTCATCGGTCCCAAGGCGGACACCATTCGCCTGATGGGCGACAAGGTATCCGCCAAGGACGCCATGAAGCGCGCCAAGGTGCCGACCGTTCCGGGTTCCGACGGCCCGCTGCCGGAAGACGAAGAAACCGCATTGCGCATCGGCCGTGAAGTCGGCTACCCGGTGATCATCAAGGCCGCCGGTGGCGGTGGTGGTCGCGGCATGCGCGTGGTTCATCGCGAAGAAGACCTGATCGAAGCGGCTGCCCAGACTCGTGCCGAAGCGGCCGCCTGGTTCAGCAACCCGATGGTCTACCTGGAAAAGTACCTGACCAACCCACGTCACGTGGAAGTCCAGGTCATTTCCGACGGCCAGGGCCAGGCGATCCACCTGGGCGACCGCGATTGCTCGCTGCAACGTCGTCACCAGAAAGTCCTGGAAGAAGCGCCGGCGCCGTTCATCGACGAACAGGCCCGCAAGGACGTGTTCGCAGCGTGCGTCAAGGCGTGTATCGATATCGGCTACCGCGGTGCGGGCACTTTCGAGTTCCTGTATGAAAACGGCCGCTTCTACTTCATCGAGATGAACACCCGCGTCCAGGTTGAACACCCGGTTTCGGAAATGATCACCGGTGTCGACATCGTCAAGGAGATGCTGAGCATCGCCGCGGGCAACAAGCTGTCGTTCACTCAGGATGACGTGATCTTCAACGGCCACGCGCTGGAATGCCGGATCAACGCCGAAGATCCGAAAACCTTCATCCCCAGCCCAGGTCTGGTCAAGCACTTCCATGCTCCGGGCGGCAACGGCGTGCGGGTCGATTCGCACCTGTACAGCGGTTACAAGGTTCCTTCCAACTACGATTCCCTGATCGGCAAGCTGATCACCTGGGGCGCGACCCGCGATGAAGCCATGGCTCGCATGCGCAACGCCCTGGACGAAATCGTGGTCGACGGGATCAAGACCAACATTCCGCTGCACCGTGATCTGACCCGTGATGAAGGCTTCTGCGAAGGCGGCGTCAACATCCACTACCTGGAACACAAACTGGCCGATCAATAAGTCAGCGTGTTTCAGAACAACAAAGCCGCAGTGATGCGGCTTTGTTGTTTGCAGCGCATAGAAGTAAACTTGCCGGCTTTCGCGGCCCTGCTGCACACCCTATTTTGACTCGAAGGTAATCCGCCATGCCTTGGCTGCAAGTCCGCCTCGCCATCAGCCCAGAACAAGCCGAAACCTACGAAGACGCGCTGCTCGAAGTGGGCGCCGTTTCCGTGACGTTCATGGACGCCGAGGACCAGCCGATTTTCGAGCCGGAACTCAACACCACGCCATTGTGGACACATACCCACCTGCTGGCCCTGTTCGAAGCCGATACCGACGCCGGTCTGGCGCTGTCGCACCTGCGCCTGCTGACTGGCACCGATCTGCCGGAACACAGCGCCGAAGTCATCGAAGACCAGGACTGGGAACGCAGCTGGATGGACAATTTCCAGCCGATGCGCTTCGGCCAGCGCCTGTGGATCGTCCCCAGCTGGCACGCCGCGCCTGAACCCGACGCCGTGAACCTGCTGCTGGACCCGGGCCTGGCGTTCGGCACCGGCACCCATCCGACCACCGCGCTGTGCCTGGAATGGCTCGACGGCCAGGATCTCAAAGGCTGCAACGTACTGGATTTCGGCTGCGGATCGGGCATTCTCGCCATCGCCGCCCTGCTGTTGGGCGCTGAACAGGCCGTGGGCACCGACATCGACGTGCAGGCACTCGAGGCTTCGCGCGACAACGCCGGGCGCAATAACATCGCTGCCGAGCGCTTCCCGCTGCATCTGCCGCAAGACATGCCGCAAGAGCAGGCGGACGTACTGGTCGCCAACATCCTGGCCGGCCCGCTGGTCTCGCTGGCGCCGCAACTGGCCTCGCTGGTCAAGCCCGGCGGTCGCCTGGCGCTGTCCGGCATCCTCGCCGAACAGGGTGAGGAAGTGGCCGCTGCCTATGCTGCTACATTCGATCTTGACCCGATTGCAAATCGTGATGGCTGGGTACGCATCACGGGCCGTCGCCGTTAACCACTGCATGAACCGGACAGCCGCATGACCGACAGCTTCGTCACGCAGTGCCCGCACTGCCAAACCAGTTTCAGAGTCAGCCACGCCCAACTGAGCGTGGCACGCGGCGTGGTGCGCTGCGGCGCCTGCCTGCAGGTCTTCAACGCTGCCCGGCAACTGCTTGAACAACGCTCGAACGAAGAGCCGCAGGTGGTGCTGACCCGCGCCGAGCCGCAAGCCGTCGCGCCGGTGTACGACACACCCGCGCTCGCCACCCGGGAAGCCCTCCCGCCTGCGCCCGCCGTGGACGAAGACCCGTGGCATGTCAGCGAACTCGACCTCGACAACCTGAACCTCGACGAAGAACTGGCCCGCCTGGAAAAGCGCGACGGCCAGCATAACGCCCCCCGGCCACCGGCAATCGTCCGGGGCGACGAGACCAGCCTGACCGCTCGCCGCGACACGCCGCAGACCGAGCAAGCCAGCTGGGTCGATTCGCTGCGCAACGACGAAGTGGAACGACTGCCCGAGTTGCAGGCCGAGGTCATTCCCGACCCTGAGCCGCAGATCGAGACGGATGAACACGACGAACACGACAACGATGTACGCACCGAACCCTCGCTGGGTAACGGCCGCGATATCGACGACGATGAGCATGCGGTTCCCGCCTTCGGTCCACGCATCAGCGCGGCCGGCGAGAAAACCGAGAAAGTCGAGCGCTGGTCGGCTCGGGACGACGATGACGATCTGGACGATCAGGAGCCGGAGGTCGAACCGGATTCGCGCAGCCGACGCGCGCGCAATGAGCCGGCCGTGCGCGAGCAGGCACTGCTGGACCTCAACGACGATCCCCTGCAACTGGACTGGCAGCGACCCAGGCCACGCTGGGGCCGTCGCCTGGCCTGGGGCCTGCTGATCCTGCTGGCACTGGCCGGCCTGGCCAGCCAATACATCTGGTATCACTTCGACCAGCTGGCACGCCAGGATCAATATCGTCCCTGGTTCCAGCAACTGTGCCCGCAGCTGGGTTGCAAGGTGCCGTCCAAAGTGGACATCTCGCTGCTCAAGAGCAGCAATCTGGTGGTACGCAGCCATCCCGAGTTCCAGGGCGCGCTGGTGGT
The DNA here is from genome assembly GCF_003935425.1 of Pseudomonas sp. v388. Lineage (GTDB taxonomy): Bacteria > Pseudomonadota > Gammaproteobacteria > Pseudomonadales > Pseudomonadaceae > Aquipseudomonas. The sequence continues at coordinate 690,946 of NZ_RHQN01000002.1, read as the reverse complement.
GGACGCGATCATTTATAACCGGGCGGCCTTTTCCCAGCCCTTTCCGCTTCTGGAGTTGCGATTCGCCGATACCGGCGGTCAGCTGATTGCCAGTCGTCGTTTCAAGCCGAGCGAGTACCTGAGCGGCGAAATGGCAGGCAAGGAAGAGATGCCGCCGCAAACTCCAATCCATATTGCGCTGGATATCCTCGATCCTGGCGCGAAGGCCGTGAATTACAGCCTGTACTTTCGCTCCCCCGAATAACCCGTGAATCGCCCGACTGGGCAGGCTGTCGACCTCGTCCGTCAGCGCTTTCCTACGCTTTTGTCGGCATGATCGTGGAAGTTACGCGCAGACCCGGGCATCAACCCAACCGTTGGCCATAAGAAGCTAGCTGTTCAGATTTTATCCAATTCAGCCTTTATCCAGTCATCGAGAGCGGGTATCATGCCAACCCTTTTTCAAACTCTCGGTTCGGTCTGACAGTTGCGAGAGCAACCGGATGGCGGGACCGTTGCAGACCGTGTGCAACGGTTTTTTACATGGCCTGCGAATGATTCGGCCCCACGATAGGTAAAGCTATGTCGGCGGTACGCATCGGCCCATATACATTGCAGAACGGCTTGATCCTCGCCCCCATGGCGGGCGTCACCGACCAGCCGTTCCGTCAACTGTGCCGCCAGTTGGGCGCAGGGTTGGTCGTGTCGGAAATGGTCACCAGTGACATGAGTCTCTGGAACAGCCGCAAATCGCGCCTGCGCATGATTCACGAAGGTGATCCCGAGCCGCGCTCGGTGCAGATCGCCGGTGGTGACCCGCAGATGCTGGCGGATGCGGCGCGGGCCAATGTCGAGCTGGGCGCGCAGATCATCGACATCAACATGGGCTGCCCGGCCAAGAAGGTCTGCAACAAGGCGGCCGGCTCGGCGCTTCTGAAAGACGAACAGCTGGTGAGCGATATCCTGCAGGCCGTGGTGGCCGCGGTCGATGTCCCGGTCACCTTGAAGATCCGCACGGGCTGGGATCGTGACAACCGCAACGGCCTGACCGTGGCGAAGATTGCCGAGCAGGCCGGCATCCAGGCGCTGGCCGTGCATGGCCGCACCCGGGCCGATCTGTACACCGGCGAAGCCGAGTACGACACCATCGCCGGCATCAAGCAGGCGGTGTCGATCCCGGTGTTTGCCAACGGCGACATAGATTCACCCCAGAAAGCCCGGTACGTGCTGCAGGCCACCGGCGCCGACGGGTTATTGATTGGCCGGGCCGCCCAGGGGCGCCCATGGATTTTTCGCGAGATAGAACACTACCTGCGTACCGGCGAAACATTGCCGGCGCTGGAGTTGAGTGAAGTGGAACGCATCCTGCTTGAGCACCTGGCAGCGCTTCACGCGTTCTACGGAGATGTGATGGGCGTGCGCATCGCACGCAAGCATGTCGGTTGGTATCTCGCAACCTTGCCGGGCGCCAGGGAGTTTCGCGCCCACTTCAATCGTTTGGAAGATACGGAAGCACAGTGCGCCAACGTCCGGGAGTTCTTCAGCCAAGGCTGCAAGGGCCCGGATAACCAGAATGAGAACGAGGTGGCCGCATGACGATGATGACCGAGACTTTAGTGAGTGGAACAACGCCCGTGAGCGACAACGTCAATTTGAAACAGCACCTGAACACGCCGAGCGAGGAGGGCCAGACCCTGCGCGGAAGCGTTGAAAAGGCGCTGCACAATTATTTCGCCCACCTCGAAGGCGCGTCCGTCACTGACGTCTACAACCTGGTGTTGTCGGAAGTCGAGGCTCCGCTCCTCGAAAGCGTGATGAATTACGTCAAGGGCAACCAGACGAAGGCCTCGGAACTGCTGGGCCTGAATCGCGGCACCCTGCGCAAGAAACTCAAACAGTACGATCTGCTTTAAGCATTCAACACAGAAAAGGCGACCCCCCTTGCACAGCGGTCGCTTTTTTTTGCTGATTCCTTTTGCTTTTGATGGAAATCGAGATGACCGACCAGACTACCCGCCTGCCGATCCGCCGCGCTTTGATCAGCGTTTCCGACAAGACAGGCATCCTCGAATTCGCCCGCGAGCTTGAAGCGCTGGGTGTTGAGATCCTCTCCACTGGCGGGACGTTCAAGCTGCTCAAGGATAACGGCGTCGCAGCCGTGGAAGTCGCCGACTACACCGGTTTTGCCGAGATGATGGACGGCCGGGTCAAGACCCTGCATCCGAAGATCCACGGCGGCATCCTGGGCCGTCGCGGCACCGACGACGCCATCATGAGCGAGCACGGCATCAAGCCGATCGACCTGGTAGCAGTCAACCTGTACCCCTTCGAAGCCACTGTTTCCAAACCGGGTTGCGACCTGCCGACCGCCATCGAGAACATCGATATCGGCGGCCCGACCATGGTTCGCTCCGCGGCCAAGAACCACAAGGACGTCGCCATCGTCGTCAACGCCGGTGACTACGGCCAGGTGCTGGAAAGCCTCAAGGCCGGCGGCCTGACCTACGCACAGCGCTTCGACCTGATGCTCAAGGCCTTCGAGCACACCGCCGCCTACGACGGCATGATCGCCAACTACCTGGGCGGCATCGACCAGAGCGCCGAGACCCTGAGCACCGAAGGCCGCAGCCAGTTCCCGCGCACCTTCAACACCCAGTTCGTCAAGGCTCAGGAAATGCGCTACGGCGAGAACCCGCACCAGAGCGCGGCATTCTACGTTGAGGCCAAGCCTGCCGAAGTCGGCATTGCCACCGCGACCCAGCTGCAGGGCAAGGAACTGTCGTTCAACAACGTGGCCGACACCGACGCCGCGCTGGAATGCGTGAAGAGCTTCGTCAAGCCGGCCTGCGTCATCGTCAAGCACGCCAACCCGTGCGGCGTTTCGGTTTGCCCGGACGACGAAGGCGGCATCCGCAAGGCTTACGACCTGGCCTATGCCACGGATTCCGAGTCCGCGTTCGGCGGCATCATCGCCTTCAACCGTGAACTGGATGCAGAGACCGCCAAGGCCATCGTCGAGCGTCAGTTCGTGGAAGTCATCATTGCCCCAAGCGTTAGCGCCGAAGCTCAGGCCATCGTTGCCAGCAAGGCCAATGTGCGCCTGCTCACCTGTGGCCAGTGGGGCGAGCGCCTGCCGGCCTGGGACTACAAGCGCGTCAATGGTGGCCTGCTGGTGCAGAGCCGCGATAACGGCATGATCACCGCCGACGACCTCAAGGTCGTGACTCAGCGCGCCCCGAGCGAGCAGGAAATCCACGACCTGATCTTCGCCTGGAAAGTCGCCAAGTACGTCAAGTCCAACGCCATCGTCTACGCCAAGAACCGCCAGACGGTCGGCATCGGTGCCGGCCAGATGAGCCGCGTCAACTCCGCACGCATCGCCGCGATCAAGGCTGAACACGCCGGTTTGCAGGTGCAGGGCGCAGTCATGGCGTCCGACGCATTCTTCCCGTTCCGCGACGGCATCGACAACGCGGCCAAGGCAGGCATCACCGCAGTGATCCAGCCGGGCGGCTCGATGCGCGACAACGAAGTGATCGCAGCGGCCGATGAAGCCGGGATTGCGATGGTGTTCACAGGCATGCGCCATTTCCGCCACTAAGTTATAAGAACGGTCGCACTGCCGCAGGCGTCTGCTGCGTTGGATGGGACTCCCCGATGCTCATTGCCGCAAGGCAACTGCGCTCGTGGCAGTCCCATCCGCCTTGCATCCGCCTACGCCACTGCAACCTCGTGATGCGCTGCCACTGAAAAGCTGAGTTTCGCGTCCCTTCACCGAATTGGCTTCATCGAGGTTTTTGACATGAATGTTTTGATTATCGGCAGTGGCGGTCGTGAACACGCTCTGGCCTGGAAAGTCGCTCAGGACCCGCGTGTGGCGAAGGTTTTCGTCGCGCCGGGCAACGCTGGCACGGCCACCGAAGCCAAGTGCGAGAACGTCGACATCGATGTGCTGGCCCTTGAGCAACTGGCGGACTTCGCCGAAAAGAACGTGTCGCTGACCATCGTCGGCCCGGAAGTCCCGCTGGTCGCCGGCGTAGTGGATCTGTTCCGCAGCCGCGGCCTGGACTGCTTCGGCCCGACTGCGGGCGCCGCCCAGCTGGAAGGCTCCAAGGCTTTCACCAAGGATTTCCTGGCTCGCCACAAGATTCCGACCGCGGACTACCAGAACTTCACCGAGATCGAGCCGGCACTGGCCTATCTGCGTGAAAAAGGCGCGCCAATCGTCATCAAGGCCGACGGCCTGGCTGCCGGTAAAGGCGTTATCGTCGCCATGACCCTGGCCGAAGCCGAGGACGCCGTGCGCGACATGCTGGCCGGCAACGCTTTCGGCGACGCCGGTTCGCGTGTGGTCATCGAAGAATTCCTGGACGGTGAAGAAGCCAGTTTCATCGTGATGGTCGACGGCAAGAACGTGCTGCCCATGGCCACCAGCCAGGACCACAAGCGCGTCGGCGACGGCGACAGCGGCCCTAACACCGGCGGCATGGGTGCCTACTCCCCTGCTCCGGTAGTGACCGCTGAAGTCCATCAGCGCGTCATGGATCTGGTCATCTGGCCGACCGTTCGCGGCATGGCCGAAGAAGGCAATGTCTATACCGGCTTCCTCTACGCCGGTCTGATGATCGACAAGGCTGGCAACCCGAAGGTTATCGAGTTCAACTGCCGCTTCGGTGACCCGGAAACCCAGCCAGTCATGCTGCGTCTGCAATCGAGTCTGGTTCTGCTGGTCGAAGCGGCACTGGCTCAGGCGCTGGACAAAATCGAAGCGCAGTGGGATCCACGTCCAAGCCTGGGCATTGTCCTGGCTGCCGGCGGTTATCCGGGCGATTACGCCAAAGGCGCAGCGATCGACGGTCTGGATGCCGCCGCACAACTCAACGGCAAAGTTTTCCATGCGGGCACGGCACTGCAGGATGGCCGGATCGTGACCAGCGGCGGGCGCGTACTCTGCGCGACGGCCCTGGGCGAAACAGTCGGAAAAGCTCAGGAAAACGCCTACGCTCTGGCGGCTAAGATCGACTGGAACGGGTGCTTCTATCGCAAGGATATCGGCTATCGCGCGATTGCCCGTGAGCGCGGTGAAAACCCGGAGTAAAATGGCCGGGCCTGTTCCGCAAAGGAACCGGCCCGAACGCTCTGGTGCTGGGAAGTGGTAACAGGCATTTACTCACGAAGGGAATTCATCGTGCGCTGGCTCAGGATTGCCGTAGCTTCAACCGTCGGATTACTGACCTTGCTGTTCGTACTCTGCGCTCAGGCAGAGCACAGCACCGGCTGGTCGGTATTGCTCGACGACAAGGCAAACCTGCAACTGGATGACGTCCGTTCGGCGCGTTATCGGAACCAGTTCAGCCCCATCGACCTGCCACGCATCACCGCAGCCGAGCGCGACGCCGCACTCTGGCTGCACTACCGCCTGCCACCGGGCAAGCACGAACAACTCCTGCGCATCTTCGCCCCCGACCTCGCCACCGCCGACATGTACGTGCTGGATGGCGAGCGGCTGGTCGACTATGTGCGCACCGGCAACAACGTCCCCAAAAGCGATCAGCGACTCCCCTCGAACGATTTCCTGCTGCCGGTCACGCAAAGCGCCGTGCCGCTGGATCTCTATGTCAGGCTGGTGTCGACGCAGAAGATGCGGCCGAACATCACCTTGCAGCCGGCCATCGAAAGCGCGGCCAATGAAAAGGAGCCGCTGCTGTTCGGACTGCTGTTCGGCGCGCTGGGCATGCTGATCATCCAGAACCTGACGCGCTATTGGCACACCCGGTCGCGCAGCAACCTGTGGCTGGCGGGCTGCGAAAGCCTTCTGGCACTCAGCGCAGTGCTGCTGCTCAACCTATCGACCCTGATCAGCTTGCACGTGCCCCAGACACCCGGCGCCCACCTTGCGCTGCTGCTGGCGGCCATGACTGGCTTGGTTTATACGCGATGCTTCTTCACCCATCGCCCCGCCTGGATACTCAACCGGATCCTGCTGGTCGACATGCTGCTCATGGGCCTGGGCGCTTTGCTGGTCATGACCTTCCAGGATCTGCCGTTGAACACCCTGACCTTTTCCCTGGTGGCCGTGACGACCATCAGCATCCTGGCCGTTTCGGTGTGGCATTGGCAAAAAGGTTATCGCCCGGCGCGGCTGTTCGTTCTGGCGATGATCATCTTCAATATCGGTTACCTGGTGATCCTGCCGGGCCTGTTGTGGTTGAGCCTTGTACCGCCGCAAGCCCTGATCCTGACCTTGCTGGGCGTGTTCTGCGCCAGCGGCCTGCTGATGAGCATTGCCCTGAGCGAACGGCACCGCGGCATCACCGAGGACAATTTCAGCATCAGCCGCGAGCAGGCCGCCAGCGCTGCAGAAATCAGCGCCAAGGCCGAGTTCCTGGCCAAGATCAGCCACGAAATCCGCACGCCGATGAACGGCGTGCTGGGCATGACCGAATTGCTGCTCGGCACACCGCTGTCAGTCAAGCAGCGCGATTATGTCCAGACCATTCACAGCGCCGGCAACGAGTTGCTGAGCCTGATCAACGAGATTCTCGACATAACCAAGCTGGAGTCCGGCCAGATCGAACTGGATGACGTGCAGTTCGATATCGGCGCGCTGATCGAGGACAGCATGAGCATCTTCCGCGCCCGGGCCGAGCAGCAGCATGTCGAACTGATCAGCCTGATCCAGCCGCAGGTGCCGCGCGTCATCAGCGGCGATCCGACACGATTGCGCCAGACGCTGCTCAGCCTGCTGGAAAACGCCCTGAAGAAAACCGAGGAAGGTGAAATCTTCCTGGCCGCCGCGCTGGACACCTCCCGGCCGGGAAAGCCTCGTTTGCGCATTTCGGTGCAGGACAGCGGCGACCCGATCTCTGCACAGGAACGCGATGCGCTGCTCAACGCCGAGCTGCACAGCAAGAATTTCCTGGCCAGCAGCAAGCTGGGCGGGCACTTGGGGTTGGTCATCGCTCGCCAGTTGATCGTGCTCATGGACGGAGAATTCGGCATCCAGAACGGCAGCGCCCAGGGCAGCACCTTGTGGCTCACCCTGCCTCTGGACCCCAAACTGCTGGAGCAACCGACCATCGACCTGGACGGCCCGCTCAAGGATGCCCGCGTGCTGGTGGTCGACGACAACGACACCTGCCGCAAGGTGCTGGTCCAGCAATGCAGCGCCTGGGGCCTGAACGTCAGCGCGGTCGCCTCGGGAAAGGAGGCTCTGGCGCTGTTGCGGACCAAGGCGCACCTGCGCGACTACTTTGATGTCGTTCTGCTGGACCAGAACATGCCGGGCATGACCGGCATGCAACTGGCGGCGAAAATCAAGGAAGACCCGAGCCTCAACCATGACATTCTGCTGATCATGCTCACCGGCATCAGCAATGCGCCGAGCAAGATCATCGCCCGCAATGCCGGTATCAAGCGCATTCTCGCCAAACCGGTGGCCGGCTACACGCTCAAGACCACCCTGGCTGACGAGTTGACCCAGCGCAGCAAGGGCGCGCCGTCGCCGAACCTGCAACCTGCGCTGAATCTGCCGCCCATCGTGCCGGGCGATTTCCGGATCCTGGTGGCCGAAGACAACAGCATTTCCACCAAAGTGATCCGCGGCATGCTCGGCAAGCTCAACCTGAACCCGGACACGGCCAGCAACGGCGAGGAAGCCCTGCGTGCAATGAAAGCGCAGCGCTACGATCTGGTGCTGATGGACTGCGAAATGCCGATCCTCGATGGCTTCTCGGCCACCGAACAGCTGCGCGCCTGGGAAGTCGGCAACCAGCGTGTGCGCACTCCGGTGGTGGCGCTGACCGCGCACATCCTGGCCGAACACAAGGATCGGGCGCGCCAGGCCGGTATGGACGGGCACATGGCCAAGCCCATCGAGATGTCTCAACTGCGCGAGCTGGTCGAGCACTGGGTTGCCCAGCGAAACTGATCTTTCCCACACAGGCTGGCGACACAAACCGTCCCGCCGATCATTTTCGGCCCTGCTCGGCCGAAGCACTTGCCTGATAGAATCTTTCCGCCATCCACCTGCGTGCGCGAGTTCAACCATGCTTCATGTGCTGTTTAGCGTGTATCTGAAGATGCTGGTGCTCTATAGCCCCTTCTTCGTTCTGTCCTGCTTCATCAGCCTGACCCGCGGTCACTCTCGCAAGGAGCAACGGCGCCTGGCCTGGAAAGTCGCACTGGCAACGCTGGTGTCGAGCGTCCTGCTCTACCTGTTCGGCCGGGTGATCTTTGAAGTCTTCGGTATCACCGCCGATGCGTTTCGGATCGGCGCCGGCAGCGTCCTGTTCATTTCGGCCCTGGCCATGGCCCAGGGGAAATCGGCGGTACAGACCGATAACGTGCAGCAGGACGTGACCATCGTCCCGCTGACCATCCCGCTCACCGTGGGCCCTGGCACCATCGGCGCACTGCTGGTGATGGGCGTCAGCCAGCCGCACTGGGACGACAAGCTGACGGCGATCCTCAGCATCGCACTGGCGAGCTTCACCGTCGGCGTCGTGCTGTACCTGTCCGGCCAGATCGAGCGGATTCTGGGCGACCAGGGCCTGCAGATCGTCAGTCGGCTGATGGGGCTTTTCGTATGCGCCCTGGCGGCGCAGATCATTTTCACCGGAATCCGTGGCTATCTGGTGCAATAGCCACTGACCGAACCGTCCTCCCGATCAGATCTCCAGGCCCTGGATCAAGGCATTCGCCTTGGTTTTCAGGTAGCGCCTGACGTCGTCCCGGTAGGCGGTATGCACACTGCTGTCGAACACATAACTTGCGCCCTTGAAATAGAACAGAAGCCTGCGCCCGCCTGCCGAATACTCATCGGCACTCAAGTGCAACCCGCAGAGCAGCAACAGATTCTGACCGGCCTGGGACCTGGCGCACGGCACGATCTGGAAACTCCCCAGCCGGGTCCGGTCGACGCCATGATTGAAGTACGCCTGGGCGGCTTCCAGCACGCCCATGGCAGCGAACGATCGACGGACCAACTCGCCAAGCTGATCCCGCCCGCCGGTTCCGGTGATGCGAAACGTGGCCTCCATGAGATCGTCGGTGCTGCTTACCAGCAGCGAGTCGTCCATCACCAGGCTCTTGCGTTTCAATCCCCGCGCCGCAAGCCGGCTACGGTAGTAGTGCATCCAGGTGGTCCATTGCCTGTTGAAGTCATACACGTGACTGGCGAACAGTTGGGCGTCCAGCAAAACGTCCTGAATATCTGCCTTGTCCTGACTTGCCATACCCGGTGCAAACGCCACCAGGCTGGAAATATCACCCAGGCGAGCGGCGGCGCCATCATTTGTATTCATGAATCCTCCCATCTTCAGTAACAACCCGGCCTCACAAACGGATGATCTCCTGGGCGGCACGAGCGGCCAGAGCGTCGCGGACGGACTGGCGCCTGGCATCGAAGGCCTGGCGACGAAAAATGAAGGCAACCCCGGTGTAGCGCACCGTCATCTGACCGGCCAGCGCCTGCCAGAAGTATCTGGATGGCCCGAAACCGGTGGTCATCTGCATACCGCACAGCAAAATGGTCGCCTGATCTTCTTTATTTTGAATGCACGGCACGAGCTGGAAGCTTTCCGAGCGCCCGGCGCTGAACCATGAGTTGCGAAATGCCCTGGCCTGCTCGCTGGTCAGCAGCCGGTCCAGCGATTGTTCGAGCAACCGGCCAAGCGCCGGGTTCTCCATCACGTTGCCGGGGAAGCGAACCGTGCGCATGTCGCTGAATCGCCTGAGACGGAGCACGCTGCTGAACACGTTGCCTGTCCGCCGGCCGCCCACATCGCTGATCGAGCGCTGGTACGTGTCCAGCCACGCCGACCACTGTCGTCGAGGTGAATACAGGCCATCTGCGGTGAGCTGGGCATAGAGCAGGCAGTCCAGAAGATCCTGCCGCAAGCCCGCCGCCATGCCTGTATCGAAGGCCATCAGGTTCGAGGCGACCAGCAGACATTCATGGCTGCTCGGCATGCGACGCCTCCTTCCATGGCCTGATCAGGGCGGCGCGCCTGTCCTGGAGCGCAGTGGCAAAGGGTTCACGAAACTGGCGATACACCAGATCAGCCAAACGCATCGAACAGACCGTCAGTTCGATATTTCCGCTCAGACTCGCAGCATCGAGAGATGCGAACAGAACGTCACGGGCCAGCGGCTGGCGGGTCGTGAAGTGCAGCATGAGCAGCGTGAGGTTTCCCGGAGCATCGACGATGCCGATTTGAAAAACCAGCGTCGTTTCTGATGGCTTGTCGCGATCCGCTCGAAGCTGTGACGTTTGACTGACCAGCAGATCCAGCGCCTGCGGCTGTGGGGGTTGGCGGACCAGATGTTCGGCTTCGGCCACACGTGTTTCGCCCACGAAGCCAAGGAGTGCCCGGGCGCCTATATCCCACACCGTTTGGCTAATACCGCGCGCAGCAGGCTCGCTGATATGTTCGCTGCGTTGCAACGTCCAACCGAAGCGCGACGAAGCCGCAAGCCAGGTGTCCTTCCAATGTTCGAACTCGGTAAACTTTGCATGCCGCTTGGAGGCTGCAAGCTGAACATATAACAGAGAGTCCAATACATCCGTCTGCCGGGAAGTTGCAGCTGGTTCATTGAAGAACATCAGGCAACCGGCGTTGATGATCGCATCGTTCAATGGGTATGACATGGATAATTCCTTTATCCGGCGAGCGGAGGCGATTGACGCCTCCGCAAGGCAAACGCGGTCAGATTTCAAATTCTTCGATTGCAGCTTTAGTCTTGTCGCCCAGCTTCTTGCGAACCAGTTCGCGATGCCCCGAATAAAGCCGGCTGTTGAGGGCCAGATAGTTCTCGCCCTTATAGGTCGTCACGTCGCTGTTGTTCCATTCCCAGAACAACACATTGGTGACACTTAGCGCTGAGCTGAAGGCAACGGCGCCCATGGCAATGCTCACGTCGCCATCCTGGGATTCAGTGCAGGATGCAATGCGGAAGTTGCCGCCGCGATGCATTTTGGTCTGGCGCTCGAAAAGGCCCAGCGGCCCCTCCTTTTTACTCAATGCGGTGATGGCGTCCCGTGCGACTTTCAACATGGCCAGCGATGCAGGCCCCGGCAGCGCGGCGGCGGCGATTGCCGACTCAACGATCTCAAGCCCGACCCTGTCCATGGTGAAACGCTGCTGCCTGGCGCGGAAGCGCGCGTAATTCCAGTGAGTGCCCACCCAGCCAAGGGTCGCGAGCACCGAGTTGAATTGCCGATACCACGCATCGGTACTCTCTTCCTGGTTGTACAGACGGCTGGCAGCCAGTGTCGCGAACAGCAGCGAGTCCATGACGTCATCCTTGTTCTGGCGTGATACGCCTTGCGCGAACGCCACCAGGCTTCCGCCGACCACCGCGGCGTCGGCCGGTTCGGCGCCGGCCTGCGGGGTCGGTGCCTGGCGCGCGGCCATTGCAGTTACATGTTCGGCAAGTGAATGCGTGCAGTCGGCGAGTTCACAGGCTGCGATATAGTCGCGGCGTTGAGTGTCATTCATAGTGCTTTCCTGTTTCATCTCATTAGTCCATTAATCAGTGATGCCCCTGAGGACGAAAACAAGACTAATGGATTATTCGAGACAGGAAATGACACACTCTGGAGTTGCCACGGCCCGCCTGAAACAGGAATTCACCGCCCACTGAAACGCAACCGGAAACCTGGCAACTTCTAGAGTGCCCATGAATAAGGCACATAAGAATTTTCATAGTTAAGACAGAGAAAAAAACTACAACTGGTGTAGTTAGTGCGGGAGCAATTCCGTCAAGTGAACAGCCAGAAGATCCGACTGCATTGCAGAAGATTGCGTCGGGACATCAGCGATTTCTCACGTCCCGACGAATCGATTCTCGGCATGCAAACGCCTCAGCCTGTAGGCTTTTCACCATACCAGCGCGGCGTGTACACCCAGCTGCCGCCTTGCGGTCTAGGGAACGTGCAGGTGGTGGAAGACCCGATCAGCACCATGGTGCGCATATCCACCTGGTCCGGCGTGAGCTGTCCCAACGTGATGATGCGCAAGGTCTGACCCGGCCGACCGATGTCCCGACCCAGCGTCACCGGGGTTTCCGGGCTGCGGTGGCGGCGGACGATGTCCAGCGCACGGCCCAGTTGCCACGGCCGGGAACGGGAAATCGGGTTATAGAACGCCAGCGCGAGGTCCGCCTGGGAGGCAAGATCCAGACGGGTTTCAATCACTTCCCACGGCTTGAGGTTGTCCGACAGCGACATCACACAGAAGTCATGCCCTAAAGGCGCGCCCGCCTGCGCGGCGGTCGCCAGCGACGCCGAAACGCCCGGCAGGATTTCCAGATCGACCGCATGCCAGTCGGGATTGCCCGAATCATGCAGCGCTTCGAGCACGGCGGCAGCCATGGCGAATACGCCAGGGTCACCGGAAGACACCACCACCACTGAACGGCCTTGCGCCGCCAGCTCGAAAGCATGGCGGGCGCGCTGCATTTCTTCGCGATTGTCCGTGCAGTGCTGCACCTGGTCCGCGCGGAATGGCCCAGCCATGCGCACGTAGGTTTCATAGCCCAGCACATCGGTGGCCCGCGCCAGCTCGGCCTTGACCGCCGGCACCATCAGATCTGCGGCACCCGGCCCCAGGCCGATCACCGCCAGCCGGCCACGCGGCCGACCGATCCGCGCCACGTCCAGCGGCTCGCTGGTCACGGTAATCGCGATGCCCTCGCCCACGCTGATGGGCGGCAACAGTTGTGCGACCGCACTGCGGGCCATTTCGCCGGCCGACTGAGTGCTCACGAAACGGACCGGCACATCGAGCTGTGCAGCGGCTTGATGCACATGCACATCGGCCAGGTGAACATCGCCTGCCAGCAGGCATGCCAAGGATTGCCCGGCGATGCGTGCTTCATGCAGTGCTGCGCGTACCCGCTCGGCCAACTGCGGCCCGGTCTCGCTGACCGCCACCAAGACACTGCGCGGATAGATCAGCAGTTCGTTGGGGGACGGCTCGCGTTCGGCACAGCTGACCCGGATCGTCCTCTGCGCGTGTGGGTTCTGCGGCAAGCGGGCGTCGGCCAGCCAGGGCGCTTGGCCATCGATGCGTACCTGTTCGCCGGACAGCAGATCCGAAACAAAGCGCTTGCCCGACTCCAGATCACCCAAGGCGTAACCTGCGGGCGGATTGAGCAGGCAGGTGCCGAAGCGCAGTTCGCCACTGGTGGTGATGGCCGGGGCAATGCCCAGACCCGCACCAATCTCACGGGCCATGACATTGACGCCACCCAGACCGCCCAGCAGTGGAACGACCGCGCTGCCATCCTCGGCAACCGCCAGCACCGCCGGCTCGGCGCCTTTCTCCAGCATCAACGGCGCCAGCGTGCGGATCACGATCCCCGCCGAGCAGAGCGCGATGATCGGCGTGTTCTGGCGATACAGGTGGCGCAGGGTCGCACCGAATTCGGTGTAATGGATATCGGCATCCTGAACCCGCTCGACCAGGCCGTGGATCTGCGCGTCAGGGTAGATGCGCTGGATGCGGCGTGCGGTCGCCAGGCTGCCATGGCCAAGAATCACGATGGCCGGAATGTCATGACTCATCAGCCCTGCCACCTTTCACCCGGAACGATGATCAGCGAAAAGTACGGCGACGAGGTCGGGTCGACCTGATCCAGTGGCACGATCTTCTGGTTGCTCATGGTGGCGCGCTCGACATACAGCGCACGCCCGGCCAAGCCCAATTCGGCCAGCACCTGGCGCACCTTGGGGAAATTGCGGCCCAGTTTCATGATCACCGCCGCATCGGCATCGGCCAGTTTGCGTTTGAGTTCTTCATGGGGCAGCACGCCGGACAGCACCGACAGGCTCTGGTTGCGATACACCAACGGGGCGCCCAATACTGAAGCGCCGCCGAGCATCGAACAGACACCGGGAATCACCTCGGCCTGATAACGCTCGGCCAACCGGTCATGCAGATACATGTAGGAGCCATAGAAGAATGGATCGCCTTCACAGATCACCGCCACATCGCGCCCGGCATCCAGATGCGCTGCCACCTCGACGCTGGCTTCGTCGTAGAAGTCGCTGATGACCTGTTCGTAGGACAACGGTGCAGGCAGTGCCTCGGTGGTCACCGGATACACCAGCGGCATCAATGTCTGGGCATCCTGCAGGTGACCTTCGATGATACCGAAAGCGTTGCCTTTCTTGCCCTTGGCGACGAAATACGCCACCACCGGTGCTTCGCGCAACAGGCGCAATGCCTTGAGAGTGATCAGTTCCGGATCGCCGGGGCCTACGCCCAGGCCAAGCAATCGACCGCGTGCCTGCATCATTCGATCTCCGTCGCCAAGGCATTCACCGCAGCCACCGCCATGGCGCTGCCGCCACGACGGCCCTGCATGATCACGAACGGCACGCCTCGGCTGTCGGCGGCCAGCATGGCCTTGGATTCCGCCGCACCGACGAAGCCCACCGGGAAGCCCAGAATCAGGGCCGGTTTTGGCGCACCGGCGTCGAGCATTTCCAGCAGATAGAACAAGGCCGTGGGCGCGTTGCCGATGACCACTACGCTGCCTTCCAGGTGGGGACGCCACAGTTCCAGCGCTACCGCCGAACGGGTATTACCCATCTCCAGCGCCATTTCCCGCACACCTTCGTCATGCAGCGTACAGATGATCTCGTTGTTGGCCGGCAGACGAGTGCGGGTAATGCCTTCGGACACCATCCGCGCGTCGCACAGAATCGGCGCGCCGGCGGCCAGCGCATTGCGCCCGGCAGTCCCGGCGCCCGGCGAAAAGCGCAGATCCTCGATGACCTCGACCATGCCGCAGGCATGGATCACGCGCACGGCGAGTTTTTCCAGGTCGGCGGGGATCGTATCCAGGCGCGCTTCGGCGCGAATGATCGAGAAGGAGTTGCGATAAATCTCCTGACCATCGCGGATGTAATCAATCATGCGGTGCTGCTCCGTGAGCCGGCGGCCAACTGCGCGCCGACTGCTTCAATAGTGAGGTCACGCGCCTGCAGCACGCCGAAACCGGGCTGTGCTGCGTCGCGAAAATAGAGGTTGTAGCGGCCGGGCGAGGTGGCCAGCAAGGTGATCGGCGCAACATGCGCGGCCGCGCACGAACGCTGGCAACCGGTCAGGTGCACCGACTGGTCGGCAGGCAGGCGGGCGGCCAGGAGTCGCGCATCATCCTTGGTGTCGGCGAGCGCTTTGCCGCACCCGGCGCTGCCGGTGCAGGCGGTGATTCGCGCCAGCGGCTGCTCGGCACTGACGATCAGCCCGGCGTCCTGCAAGGCAGCCAACAGCGGCGGCGCGTCAGCGACAGGCACATTGGGCAACAACAGGCTTTGCCACGGCGTCAGGCGCAGACTGCCATCGCCCAGCTCGGCGGCCAGTTCGGCAACCTTGTCGAGCACGATATCGTCGAGCCGCCCCAGCGCAAACGCCGCCCCTACCGCAACCCGCTCAGATTCGACCTGAGGATAAATTCCCAGATGGCGGTAGCTTTCGATGGAAGGCCGCTGCCAATCGATTATTTTGTGATCAACTCGCAGAGCGCCCTGAAAGCGAATCGCCAGCTGTTGCAGCAACGCGCCTGGGCAAACTTCGGCCAGCAGGTGGCGCATGCGCGCCTGATCCGGGCGCGCCAGGTCGAGAAACAGCTCCAGCAGAGCGACAACCAATGCATGTCCCTGGGCAATCGGTACGGCGGCCAGTGGCCGGTCATGGGCCGGGCAGCCTGCCAGACCGAACGCCAGCCACAACTCGCCGTCGAGCGTCAGCGCCGAAAGCCAGATGTCATGGGGATGCTCCAGCATCACCAGCGCCTCGCCGGCATCCAGCGAAATGGCGAACTTGGCCGACAGCTCGTGGAACCGCGGATGGTTTTCCAGCGAGTCGAGAATCTGCGCAGCCAAAGGTCGAGCGTCGAACAGCATCTGTGGGTCGAGCCCGGCGGACGGACTGAGCAGCAGGTTACGCACATCGTCACCGGCCGGATTGGCCGGACCCAGTCCCGCATCCAGCAACAGGCCGATCAACCCGTCGTGGTCACTGCCGATGCCCCGGATCTGCAGGTTGGAACGATTGGTCGCTTCGATCACGCCCTGTGCATAAGTACGCGCTGCCAGCGCTACCGCCATGGCCTGGGCAGAGCTGATTACCCCGCCGGCCAGCTTGATCCGGCAGATGCCGCCATCCAGCGCCGGGACGATACGCAGCAACCCCGGACAGGCCGAGGGACGTAGCGTTGCAGTGGAGGGTCGAGCGCACTTCTGCTCGTTCAAAGGATCACCGATGTGGACGTTCTGTGGCCTGGCTGGAATTTCAATGGGCGCTGATGCCCCAAAGGGCGTTTGCAACAGCGCAAGGCAGCCATTTTGCAAACACCCTCGCCTGGGCGCGGTATTATGCCTGCTTTATCCGCAGGCATGAAAAGACGCTCTGTCGGAAGTTCGGATTGAGGTAAGTGCATGGCGCCGTGGCTGACAGTCGTGGGAATCGGGGAAGACGGCTACAAAGGCTTGGGCAAGAACGCCCGGCATGCTCTGCTGCACGCCGATCAGGTGTTTGGCGGCCCGCGCCAGCTGGCTCTGCTGCCAGCGTGCATCCGCGCCGAGCGCCGGGCGTGGCCGAGCCCGTTTTCCCTGAACCCGGTACTGGAACAGCGCGGCGCCGAAGTCTGCGTGCTGGCCAGCGGCGATCCAATGCTGTTCGGCGTCGGCGCCAGTCTGGCGCGCGTGGTGGCGGGCGAAGAAATGCGCGTGATTCCCGCACCGTCGTCCTGCTCGCTCGCCGCCGCTCGATTGGGCTGGGCATTGCAGGACGTCGCCATTGTGTCGGTGGTCGCCCGCCCGCTGGCCGCCCTGAACGCTTATGTTCACCATGGCGTGCGGATTCTGGTGCTGAGCAACGACGGCAGCAGCCCGGCGGCCATTGCCAGCCTGCTGCGCGAACGCGGCTACGGCCCAAGCCTGATGACGGTGTTCGAGCATTTGGGTGGCGACGCCGAACGGCAGGTGAACGGTTTGGCTGGCGATTGGGGCAATACCGAAATCGCCGCGCTGAACCTGGTTGCCATCGACTGTCGCGCCGACGCCGCCACGCCTCGTCTGACGACACTGGCCGGGCTGCCGGACAGTGCCTTCGAGCATGACGGGCAACTCACCAAGCGCGATGTGCGCGCCATGACTCTCGCGCGTCTGGCACCGGTGCCGGGCGAACTGCTGTGGGACGTCGGCGCCGGTTGCGGCTCCATCGGCATCGAATGGATGCGTGCGCATCCCACCTGCCGGACGCTGGCCATCGAGGCCGACGAAGGCCGACAGCAACTGATCGAATTCAATCGCGACGCCCTCGGCGTGCCGGGCCTGCAACTGGTGCGCGGCAATGCGCCGGATGCGCTGCATGGACTGGAGCAGCCGGACGCGATCTTCATCGGCGGCGGGGTGACGCGGCCGGGTGTGCTGGAATCGTGCTGGGAGCAACTGCGCTCCGGCGGCCGACTCGTCGCCAACGCCGTGACCCTGCAAAGCGAGGCCGCGCTGATGGCCTGGCGCGAACTGCATGGCGGCGAGCTGACCCGCATTCAGATTGCCCATGCCAAACCGCTGGGAGAATTCGATACCTGGCGTCAGGCGTTGCCGATCACCTTGCTGGATGTGGTCAAACCCTGATGCGTGAGGAAACCGCCGAACAACCCGCCCCGCTGCGCAGCGGGCTGACCACCGGCAGCTGCGCGACCGCGACCAGTCTCGCGGCAGCGCGGCTGTTGCTCGGCGGGCAGGCCAGCGACGCGGTGCAGATCACCTTGCCCAAGGGCAAGCAGGTGCAAATGCGCCTGGAATTCTGCCGGGTTGTGGATAACTTCGCCGAGGCCGGAACCATCAAGGATGCCGGCGATGATCCGGATGTCACCCATGGCGCACTGGTGTTTGCCCGTGTCAGTCTCGATACGACACCCGGCGTGCGATTCGTGGCGGGCACCGGCGTCGGCACCGTCACGCGACCGGGTCTGGTCCTGGGCGTGGGCGAACCGGCCATCAACCCGGTGCCGCGGCGCATGATCAGCGAGCATCTTCAGGCGCTGGCGCAGGAGTTGACCTACGGCGGTGGCTTCGAAGTGACGATCGGCGTGGAAGGCGGCGCGCAGCTGGCGCTCAAGACCATGAATCCGCGTCTGGGCATTCTCGGCGGGCTGTCGATCCTGGGCACCAGCGGCATCGTGCGGCCGTTTTCCTGTGCGGCCTACATCGCCTCGATTCATCAGGGAATCGACGTCGCCACCACCAACGGCTACATGCACATCGCCGCCTGCACCGGCAACGCCAGCGAAGACACCATGCGCCGTGTCTACAACATTCCGGACATCGCCTTGATCGAAATGGGCGATTTCGTCGGCGCGGTGCTCAAGCATCTGCGCAAGGTGCCTGTGGATAAACTCAGCCTGTGCGGCGGCTTCGGCAAGATCAGCAAGCTGGCTGCCGGGCATATGGATCTGCACAGCCGGCATTCCAGCATTGACCTGCCGCAACTGGCGCGCTGGGCTGCGGACGTGGGTGGCGATGAAACCTTGCAGCAACGGATCCTGGAAGCCAACACCAGCCAGCAGGCGCTGGCACTGTGCGCAGCGGCGGGTGTTCCGTTGGGCAACGCGGTGTGCCAGCACGCGCTGGACTTTGCACGGAGTGTGGTTCCCGCGCAGATTCAGGTGGAAGTGTTTGCCATTGACCGTCAGGGCGGCATTGTCGGCCAGGCAGGTGTGACGTCATGAAACGCATCTTGTTGCTCGGCGGTGTGACCGAAGCCCTGGCCATCGCCCGCACGCTGGGGCCGCAGCATATCTACAGCCTGGCGGGCGTCGGCCGGGTGCCGACCGATCTGACTTGCCGGCTCAAGGTCGGAGGCTACGGCGGCGCCGAAGGCATGGCGCACTACATTCAGGAACACGGCGTCGATCTGCTGCTGGACGCAACGCACCCTTACGCCGCACAGATCAGCCACAACGCCGCCCGCGCTGCTCGGTTGAGCGGCATTGCCTGCTGGGGCCTGCGTCGCCGCGCCTGGCAGGCCGGTCCGGATGATGACTGGCGCGAAGTGGCCGACTGGTCGCATCTGGTCAGGGCACTCGCTTCGTTCCAACGCCCACTGTTCACCCTTGGCCGCGAGCCGTTGCAGCATCTGCACGAAATTCCCGAATACCAGTTCTGGACCCTGCGCGCCCTGGACGTCTACCCCGGCAACGAGCGCTGCGAAGTGATCGGCGCCCGCGGCCCGTTCAATCTGGAAGACGAACGCGCCCTGTTCGAGCGCCGTCGAATCGACGTACTGATCAGCAAAAACAGCGGTAGCAGCTCCACCGAACCCAAACTGGAAGTCGCCCGTGAACGCCGCCTACCAGTGCTGATCCTCAAGCGCCCCGAGTTACCGGACGTGGATCGAGTGTTCTGGAGTGTGGATGAGGTGTTGAGCGCTCTCGATTTCCTGTAGGAGCGGACCGGGCGGCGTTCCGCTTGTCCGCGAAACCTGCCATACAGATGCATATGTTGCGCATGTACGGTCCACTCCCACGGGCCTGTGTCGGACTAACTTGATGAGACCCACTAAAAATGGAAACACCCATGCTCAAGAAAGCCCTGCTACTCATCGCCTTCATGCTGCCCGCCTGTTTCGCCCAGGCTCACCAATACACCGCCGGCCCCTTGCTGATCACCCACCCGTGGTCAATGGCGCTGCCGCCGAATGCGCCGGCCATCGCGGCTTATTTCACTATCGAAAATCAGGGCGACGCGGCGGATCGTCTGCTGAGCGTGGACAGCTCGATTGCCGGTCAGGCGCAATTGCACGAGCACATTCATGCCAATGGCCTGATGAAGATGCAGCAAGTCCAGACAGTGGAAGTAGCGCCCAAAGCCAAGGTCAATTTTGCGCCCATGGCTTACCACGTGATGCTGCTGGACCTGAACGACCGCTCGAAGCTGGTCGAGGGTCAGCGTTTCCCGGTGACGTTGCATTTCGAGAAAGCCGGGGACGTGGAAATTCAGGTAGAGGTACAAAAGCAGGCTCCTGAAGCCCACCAGCACTGAGCCGTCTCGCTTTCGCAGCTCGACTTCGAGGGTTCGAATCACGCCGAAATGCCCTCTGGTCGGCTTTTCCCGGCCAGCGGCACGGGTATTTGAACGAAATGTATTTTCCTGCTTTGCCAAATCCTTGGCGGCAGCTTAAATTGCTCGCTGCGGGGCCTTGAACCGCCAGGCGGTTTTGTGATGAATTCCTCACCTGACCGGTTCGG
This sequence comes from Pseudomonas sp. v388, assembly GCF_003935425.1. Taxonomy (GTDB): domain Bacteria; phylum Pseudomonadota; class Gammaproteobacteria; order Pseudomonadales; family Pseudomonadaceae; genus Aquipseudomonas. Next base: position 670,699 of record NZ_RHQN01000002.1, on the reverse strand, counting down.
GCCTCGTTCGATTCAGATGTGAAAGCCGCCTTCGGGCGGCTTTCCCGTTGAACGCACCATCTTCGATCGCTTCGACGCACCACTGCCCGCCCGCGGCTCCACTTAGGTGCACATCCCTTCCCCAATGCCGCTTCAAATCCATCTGCGACGCCATTTGGCAGGCTGGGCACAGCCTTTGCTTTAGCGCTTTGACAAGCATTCTGCCCAACCAAAAAAACCAAACGAATGGAGTCAGCACAATGAAGCGTCGCAGTCTGATCAAAGCCTTCACCCTGTCCGCGTCAATCGCCGCCATGGGGCTGACCTGGACCGTCCAGGCAGCTGAAACCATCAAGGTCGGCATCCTGCATTCGTTGTCCGGCACCATGGCGATTTCCGAGACGTCGCTCAAGGACATGGCGCTGATGACCATCGACGAAATCAACGCTAAAGGCGGCGTCAACGGCAAGATGCTGGAAGCGGTCGTGGTTGACCCGGCTTCCAACTGGCCGCTGTTCGCGGAAAAGGGCCGTCAGCTGCTGACCCAGGACAAAGTCGCCGTCATGTTCGGCTGCTGGACCTCGGTATCGCGCAAATCAGTACTGCCGGTGGTTGAAGAACTCAACGGCCTGCTGTTCTACCCGGTGCAGTACGAAGGCGAAGAAATGTCGCCGAACGTGTTCTACACCGGCGCAGCGCCCAACCAGCAGGCCATCCCTGCGGTCGAGTACGTGATGAGCGAGGACGGCGGTGCGGCCAAACGCTTCTTCCTGCTGGGCACCGACTACGTCTACCCGCGCACCACCAACAAGATCCTGCGTTCCTTCCTGCATTCCAAAGGCGTGAAGGACAGCGACATCGAAGAGGTCTACACCCCGTTCGGCCATGCCGATTACCAGACCATCGTGGCCAACATCAAAAAATTCTCGGCGGGCGGCAAGACGGCGGTCATCTCCACCGTCAACGGCGACTCCAACGTGCCGTTCTACAAGGAGCTGGCTAACCAGGGCCTGGAAGCCACCGACGTTCCGGTCGTAGCGTTCTCGGTCGGTGAAGAAGAACTGCGCGGTATCGACACCAAGCCGCTGGTCGGTCACCTCGCTGCCTGGAACTACTTCCAGTCGGTCGAAAACCCGGTCAACAAGAAGTTCGTGGCGGACTGGAAAGCCTACGCCAAGAAGAAAAACCTGCCAGGCGCCGACAAGGCCGTGACCAACGACCCGATGGAAGCCACTTACGTGGGTATCCACATGTGGGCTCAGGCGGTCGAGAAGGCCAAGTCCACCGACGTGGATAAAGTCCGCGCCGCCATGGCCGGCCAGACCTTCGCCGCGCCGTCGGGCTTTACCCTGACCATGGACAAGACCAACCACCACCTGCACAAGCCGGTGATGATCGGCGAAGTCGAGGACAACGGTCAGTTCAACGTCGTCTGGCAGACCAAGGAACCGATCCGCGCCCAGCCGTGGAGCCCGTACATTCCTGGCAACGACAAGAAGCCCGAGACACCGACCAAGAGTAACTAACAGGCAGAGCCATCTCGGATTCCGTAGGAGCGAGCTTGCTCGCGAATAGGCCATGTCAGGCAAAGCAAATGTATCGCCTGGCAATCCGCCTTCGCGACCAAGGTCGTTCCTACCGGGGTTTTGCAACACACCAACCGGGCCTCTCGCCATGCTTAACATTTTGTACCGTTTCCTCCTGATGTTCGTCGTGGCGCTGCCGATGGCGGCACACGCCAGCGATGCCGGGGATTTCGTCGCGGCCAGTTCTTCGCAACAGGCCGAGCTGCTCGAAAGCTGGGCGGCCAATCCTTCACCACAGCGCATCGAGTTGCTTGAAGCGCTGAGCGACGGCCGGGTGGCCGTGGACAGCAGCAAGCGTGCCTTCATTGAAGTGAACGGCAGCTTTGTTGCGGTTGACGGGGATACACCCGCTACCGATGAACCGCGCAAATTGCGCATGAACAACCGGCTGCGCGGCCTCACCGAAACCGCGCTGGCCAGCCATCAACTGCTGGGGGCCGATATCGGCCTGCGTCTGAACGCGGCCCGGCAGTTGCAGAAAAGTGCTCGTCCCGCGCAGCTGGAATTGCTCAATCAGCGCGTGGCGGCGGAAACCGATGACACCGTCAAAGACGCCCTGACTCTGGCGCTGGCCAACCTGCAACTGGTCGACGGCAGCCCGAGCGTGCGCTTGGCGGCCGTGCGTTTGCTGGGCGAAACCGGTGATCCGCTGGCCCGCACGCGCCTTGAAGCGCTGCTGGCGCCTGGTGTCGAGACCAACGCGTCGGTGCGCATCGCGGCCGAAACCAGCCTGGCGCAGGTCAATCGCAAGCTGATGATCGGCGAAGTGCTCGGTCAGGCCTTCAGCGGCATGTCGCTGGGTTCGATCCTGCTGCTCGCCGCCCTTGGCCTGGCGATCACCTTCGGCCTGCTGGGCGTGATCAACATGGCCCACGGCGAAATGCTGATGCTCGGCGCTTATTCCACGTATGTGGTGCAGCTGATGTTCCAGCGCTATGCGCCGGGCGCATTGGAGCTGTATCCGCTGGTGGCGCTGCCGGTGGCGTTCTTCGTCACGGCGTTGATCGGCATGGCGCTGGAACGCACCATCATTCGGCACCTGTACGGCCGCCCGCTGGAAACCTTGCTCGCCACCTGGGGCATCAGCCTGATGCTGATTCAGGCGGTGCGCCTGGCATTCGGCGCGCAGAACGTTGAAGTCGCCAACCCCGAGTGGCTGTCGGGCGGGATTCAGGTGCTGCCCAATCTGGTGCTGCCGTACAACCGCATCGTGATCATCGCTTTCGCCCTGTTCGTGGTGGTGCTGACCTGGCTGCTGCTGAACAAGACCCGCCTGGGCCTGAACGTGCGCGCCGTCACCCAGAACCGCAACATGGCGGCCTGCTGCGGCGTACCCACAGGACGCATCGACATGATGGCGTTCGGGCTCGGCTCCGGCATTGCCGGGCTGGGCGGCGTGGCGCTGAGCCAGATCGGCAACGTCGGCCCGGACCTGGGCCAGAGCTACATCATCGACTCGTTCCTGGTGGTGGTGCTCGGCGGTGTCGGCCAACTGGCCGGCAGTGTGATGGCGGCGTTCGGCCTGGGCATCGCCAACAAGATCCTTGAACCACAGATCGGTGCGGTGTTGGGCAAGATCCTGATCCTGGCGCTGATCATTCTGTTTATCCAGAAACGTCCGCAAGGCCTCTTCGCACTGAAAGGACGGGTGATCGACTGATGAACCAGCCATTGATGGTGACTGCTGCACAAAAGGTCGGGCCAAAGGGCACGCTGACCGTCGGCATTCTGGTGCTGGCGGTGCTGCTGGCCATGCCGCTGCTGTCGCTGCTGCCCGCCGACAACGCTTTTCAGGTTTCGGCCTATACGCTCACGCTGGTGGGCAAGATTCTCTGCTACGCCATCGTGGCGCTGGCGCTGGATCTGGTCTGGGGATACGCCGGGCTGCTGTCGCTGGGCCACGGTCTGTTCTTCGCCCTGGGCGGCTACGCGATGGGCATGTACCTGATGCGCGAAGCCGCAGGCGACGGTTTACCTGCGTTCATGACCTTTCTGTCGTGGACCGAGCTGCCGTGGTATTGGGCCGGCACCGATAATTTCCTCTGGGCCATGTGTCTGGTGGTACTGGCGCCGGGCCTGCTGGCGCTGGTGTTCGGATTCTTCGCCTTCCGCTCGCGGATCAAGGGCGTGTACTTCTCGATCATGACCCAGGCCCTGACCTTCGCCGGGATGCTGCTGTTTTTCCGCAATGAAACCGGTTTTGGCGGCAACAACGGCTTTACCAACTTCCGCAGCATCCTGGGCTTCAGCATCAGTTCGCAGGGCACTCGCGCGGTGCTGTTCCTGGCGACGGTCATCCTGCTGGTAGCCAGCCTGTACGTCGGCTGGCGACTGGCGCAAAGCAAGTTCGGTCGAGTGCTGACCGCTCTGCGCGATGCGGAGAACCGGCTGATGTTCTGCGGCTACGACCCACGCGGTTTCAAGCTGTTCGTCTGGGTGCTGAGCGCAGTGCTGTGCGGTCTGGCCGGTGCGCTGTACGTGCCGCAGGTGGGCATCATCAACCCCAGTGAAATGTCGCCGACCAATTCCATCGAAGCGGCCGTGTGGGTCGCCTTGGGCGGACGCGGCACCTTGTTCGGCCCGCTGTTGGGAGCGGGTCTGGTCAACGGCATGAAGAGCTGGTTTACCGTGGCGTTCCCTGAATACTGGCTGTTCTTCCTTGGTGCGCTGTTCATCATCGTGACCTTGTATCTGCCCAAGGGCGTGATCGGCCTGCTGAAGAAAAGGAGCGAGTCATGAAAACCACTCCCTCGCCTTCCCTGATGCTCGAACCCATTCTCGATGCCAACTCCGACGCAGGCACCAGCCGCGACGCGCTCGGCCTGGGCAAGAGCGCCGGCAAAGGGCTCAATACTCGCCACGGTACGATCCTGACCCTGGAGGACATCAGTGTCAGCTTCGACGGCTTCAAGGCGTTGAACGATCTGAACCTGTACATCGGCGTCGGCGAACTGCGCTGCATCATCGGCCCCAACGGCGCGGGCAAGACCACGCTGATGGACGTCATCACCGGCAAGACTCGCCCCAGCCATGGCAAGGCGTGGTTCGGCGAAACGCTGGACCTGACGCACATGAGCGAAGTGCAGATTGCTCAGGCCGGGATCGGCCGCAAGTTTCAGAAGCCGACGGTATTCGAGGCGTTGAGCGTGTTCGAAAACCTGGAGCTGGCGCAGAAAACCGACAAGTCGGTGTGGGCCAGCCTGCGGGCAAAGCTCAATGGCGAACAGCGTGACCGTATCGATCAAGTGCTGGAAACCATTCGCCTGACCACCTCCACCCATCGTCCGGCCGGCTTGCTGTCCCATGGGCAGAAACAGTTTTTGGAAATCGGCATGCTGCTGGTCCAGGACCCGCAACTGCTGTTGCTCGACGAACCGGTGGCGGGCATGACTGACGCCGAAACCGAATTCACCGCCGAGCTGTTCAAGAGCCTGGCAGGCAAGCATTCACTGATGGTGGTCGAGCATGACATGGGCTTTGTCGGCTCTATTGCCGACCATGTCACCGTACTGCACCAGGGCAGTGTCCTGGCCGAAGGCTCGCTGAACGATGTGCAGGCCGATGAGCGGGTGATTGAGGTTTATCTGGGGCGCTGAGAAGTCCGCGCCGTATTTACTGACATATGAAGAATTGTGCCTGGTATTCCAAGGTGCCAGCGGCGTCGCCGCTACCTTTGATGGGAACCCAATCAATGCTGCAAGTTGAAAAGCTTCACCAATACTACGGCGGCAGCCACATTCTGCGCGGGCTGTCGTTCGATGTGAAAGTCGGCGAGGTGACGTGTCTGCTCGGCCGTAACGGCGTGGGCAAGACCACGCTGCTGCGGGTGCTGATGGGGCTTTTGCCGTCCAGGGAAGGTTCGGTGCAGTGGGAAGGCAAAGCCATCACCGGGTTCAAGCCGCATCAGCGAGTACATGCCGGAATTGCCTATGTGCCGCAAGGTCGAGAGATCTTCGGCCGGCTGACCGTCGAAGAAAATCTGCTGATGGGCCTGTCGCGCTTTCCCGGTTCCGAAGCCAGGGAAGTGCCGGCCTTCATCTACGAGCTGTTCCCGGTGCTGCTGCAAATGAAGCATCGCCGCGGCGGTGATTTGTCCGGCGGGCAACAGCAGCAATTGGCAATCGGCCGCGCATTGGCAAGTCGGCCACGCCTGCTGATTCTCGACGAACCCACCGAAGGCATTCAGCCGTCGGTGATCAAGGAAATCGGGGCGGTGATCAAGAAGCTGGCCGAGCGTGGCGACATGGCGATTCTGCTGGTCGAGCAGTTCTACGATTTCGCGGCGGAACTGGCCGACCACTATCTGGTAATGTCCCGTGGCGAAATCGTTCAGCAAGGACGTGGCGAGAACATGGAAGCCGAAGGCGTGCGCGGGTTGGTCACCATTTGATGCGCCGATCCGTTATCGTGCCGCTTTCGGCCTTGAGATGAGCACCCCATGAATCTGCCCGCGAACACGGCCCTGTTCACGCCCAGCTGGCACGCCGAGCTGGAGCTGGGCTATGGGCGTTTCGGCGACAGCACGCGGCCGGTTCAGCGGCGCCATAAAGGCCCGTTGCGGGTGCAGAAGCATCTGTACGCCGAAGGACCGCAGGTGTGCCAACACATCATCGTGCATCCGCCCGGAGGAATTGCCGGCGGAGATCGCCTGGACATTTCGGCCTCGGTCGGCGCCGACGCCTGGGCGCAGCTGACCAGCCCTGGCGCGGCGAAGTGGTATCGCGCGGCAAGCCCGGCCTATCAGCAACTGGACCTGCGTGTGGAACCCGGCGCCACCCTGGAATGGTTGCCGCAGGAGACTATCGTGTTCAGCAACGCCCAGGCCGAGTTGACCACGCAAATAGAGCTGCAAGGCGATGCGAAGCTGTGTTACTGGGATGTGGTGGCGCTGGGGCGTCCGGCCAGCGGGGAGCGTTTTGAGCAAGGCCATTTTCAGTCGCATCTGGATATCCGCCGCGACGGCCGGTTGCTCTGGCATGAGCGGCAGCGCATCGTCGGCGGCGATGGTTTGCTGGACTCACCCATCGGACTGGACGGCAGAACGGTGTTTGCCACCCTGCTGATCAGCGGGGACGCCGACGCGGAATTGATCGAACGCTGCCGCTCGCTGGCAATGCCCAATCCGGTGCGCGGCGACCTGACGCAACTGCCCGGCCTGGTCGTCGCACGGTGCCTGGCCGACGAAGCCCTGCACGCCAGGGCCTGGCTGATCGAACTATGGAAGCAGCTGCGCCCGGCATTGCTGGGCCGCGAGGCGATAACACCGAGAATATGGAACACATGAGCTAGTTCCTTGTGGGAGCGGACTGGTCCGCGAAGAGGCCGGTACCACCGCTACATATATGCCGCCTTGTGTAATGTCTTCGCGGACAAGTCCGCTCCCACAGGGTAGAGACACCTGAAACTTAAAACGACGGAACCCCAATGGACCTGACTCCCCGCGAAAAAGACAAAATGCTGATTTTCACCGCCGGCCTGGTGGCCGAGCGCCGACTGGCGCGTGGCGTGAAACTCAACTATCCCGAAGCGATGGCCTACCTCTCCGCCGCGCTGCTCGAAGGCGCGCGTGACGGCCAGACGGTGGCCGACCTGATGCACTACGGCACTACGCTGCTCACCCGCGAGCAGGTCATGGAAGGCATTCCGGAGATGATCCCGGAAATCCAGGTGGAGGCCACCTTCCCGGACGGCACCAAGCTGGTTACCGTGCACCAACCCATTGCCTGACGGACGAGAACCAACATGACCCAAGAGATTCGCGATGCAGTGCCGGCCGATCTGCCCGGTATTCTCGCCATCTACAACGACGCGGTGCTCAACACCACCGCGATCTGGAATGAAACGCCCGTGGACCTGGCAAACCGTCAGGCCTGGTATGAAGCGCGGCAGGTTCAGGCGTATCCGATCCTGGTGGCGCTCGACGCTACAGGCGACGTCGTGGGCTATTCCTCATTCGGCGACTGGCGGCCTTTCGAGGGCTTCCGGCACACGGTCGAGCATTCGGTGTACATCCGCGCCGATCAGCGCGGCAAAGGTCTTGGCCCAAGGCTTATGGCGGCTCTGGTGGAGCGCGCCCGGGCCTGCGACAAACACATGATGGTGGCTGCCATCGAGAGCGGCAACGCAGCCTCCATCGCCTTGCATGAACGACTGGGCTTCAAGACAACCGGGCAAATGCCGCAGGTCGGCACCAAGTTCGGTCGCTGGCTGGACCTGACCTTCATGCAGCTCGACCTGACGCCCGGCGCGCAGGCCCCCGCTTCGCAAACTCGCTAGGACAATCCTATGAATCCGGCACAGCTAAGACGTGTCACCGCCGAAAGCTTCGCCCATTACCGCGAAGGCCTGGCGCAACTGTTGATCGAAACGGTTCTGAATGGCGCGTCGGTCGGGTTCATGGCCGATATCGACAGTGCGCAGGCGTACCGCTGGTGCGACGCGCTACGGCCCGATATCGCCGACGGCAGCCTGTTGTTGTGGGTGGTCGTCGAAAACGAGAACGTCCTGGCCAGCGCGCAGTTGGCGCTGTGCCAGAAGCCCAATGGGCTCAACCGCGCGGAAGTGCAGAAACTGATGGTGCTGCCCGCCGGGCGAGGCCGTGGCCTGGGCCGGCAGTTGATGGAAGCGGTCGAGCAGGCGGCGGTAAAGGCCAAGCGCGGGCTGCTGTTTCTCGACACCGAGGCCGGTTCACCGGCCGAAGCCTTCTATCGGGCACTCGATTACGTCCGCGTCGGCGAGTTGCCGGACTACTGCGCGACCCCGGACGGCCGCTACCGACCGACCGCTATCTACTACAAAACCTTGGGGCAACCGACATGATCCCTGGCCAATACCAGATCCAGCCTGGCGACATCGAACTCAACGCCGGGCGGCGCACCATCAGCCTGACCGTTGCCAACAGCGGCGACCGGCCGATCCAGGTGGGTTCGCACTTCCACTTCTTCGAAACCAACGACGCCCTCACCTTCGACCGCGCCGCCAGCCGCGGCATGCGCCTGAACATCGCGGCCGGAACCGCCGTGCGCTTCGAGCCGGGGCAGTCCCGCGAGGTGGAACTGGTGGACCTGGCCGGCCTGCGCAAAGTGTATGGCTTTGCCGGACGAGTGATGGGCGATTTGTAATTTCTGATTGTTGACCTGTAGGAATCGGTATGAAAATTTCCAGACAAGCCTACGCCGACATGTTCGGCCCCACCGTTGGCGACAAGGTGCGCCTGGCCGATACCGAGCTGTGGATCGAGGTCGAGAAGGACTTCACCACCTATGGCGAAGAGGTCAAGTTCGGCGGCGGCAAGGTCATTCGTGACGGCATGGGCCAGGGTCAGTTGCTGGCCGCCGAAGTGGTGGACACGTTGATCACCAACGCACTGATCATCGATCACTGGGGCATCGTCAAGGCGGACGTGGGTATCAAGGACGGTCGCATCGCCGCCATCGGCAAAGCGGGCAATCCGGATATCCAGCCTGACGTGACCATCGCCATCGGCGCGGCCACGGAGATCATCGCCGGTGAAGGCATGATCCTCACCGCCGGCGGGGTCGACACGCACATTCATTTCATCTGCCCGCAGCAGATCGAAGAAGCCTTGATGAGCGGCGTGACCACCATGATCGGCGGCGGCACGGGGCCTGCCACGGGCACCAACGCTACCACCGTAACGCCGGGGCCCTGGCACATGGCGCGTATGCTCCAGGCGGCGGACTCGTTCCCGATGAACATCGGTTTTACCGGCAAGGGCAACGTCAGCCTGCCCGGCCCGCTGATCGAGCAGGTGAAGGCCGGCGCCATCGGCCTCAAGCTGCACGAAGACTGGGGCACCACGCCGGCGGCCATCGACAACTGCTTGAGCGTGGCCGATGACTACGACGTGCAGGTCGCGATTCACACCGACACGCTGAACGAGTCCGGCTTCGTCGAAACGACTCTCGCCGCATTCAAGAACCGCACCATCCATACCTACCACACCGAAGGTGCCGGCGGCGGCCATGCGCCGGACATCATCAAGGCCTGCGGCTCGCCCAATGTGCTGCCCAGCTCCACCAACCCGACGCGGCCGTTTACGCGCAACACCATTGACGAGCATCTGGACATGCTGATGGTCTGCCATCACCTGGACCCGAGCATCGCCGAAGATGTGGCCTTCGCGGAAAGCCGTATCCGTCGGGAAACCATTGCCGCTGAAGACATCCTGCATGACCTGGGCGCGTTCTCGATGCTCAGCTCCGACAGCCAGGCCATGGGCCGTGTCGGTGAAGTGGTCCTGCGCACCTGGCAGACCGCCGACAAAATGAAGCGTCAGCGCGGCCCGTTGCCCGAGGACGGCCCAGGCAACGACAACTTCCGCGCCAAGCGCTACATCGCCAAATACACCATCAACCCGGCAATCACCCACGGCATCAGCCATGAGGTGGGCTCGGTCGAAATTGGCAAATGGGCGGACTTGGTGCTCTGGCGTCCGGCGTTCTTCGGCGTCAAACCGACGTTGATTCTCAAGGGTGGCGCCATCGCCGCCAGCCTGATGGGCGACGCCAATGCATCGATCCCGACGCCGCAGCCGGTGCATTACCGCCCGATGTTCGCCAGCTACGGCAGCTCGCTGCACGCCACCAGCCTGACGTTCATCAGCCAGGCAGCCTTCGACGCGGGCGTGCCTGAAACCCTGGGCCTGAAGAAGCAGATCGGCGTGGTCAAGGGCTGCCGCAGCGTGCAGAAGAAGGATCTGATTCACAACGATTACCTGCCCGATATCGAGGTCGATCCGCAGACTTACCAGGTCAAGGCCGACGGCGTGCTGCTCTGGTGCGAGCCGGCCGACGTGTTGCCGATGGCGCAGCGATATTTCCTGTTCTGAGCCGTGCAAACGGGGCATGAGATTCGGCTCATGCTCCGACCTGCCGACGATTGCCCTTCAGGCAATGCACAATTGGCCGATAAACATCGCTGTTGGCTGTCATCGGCAAGCGGTAAGATGCGCCCTCCAAAATTTCAGTCGCTCAGCAAGGTACTCGGCCATGCGCCTTTCCGAATTCATCGTTCATCACGTGGATCGCATCGTCGATGAATGGGAAGACTTCGCCCGGACCCTGAAACCGGCTGCCGATACCATGAGCAGTGTGGAGCTGCGCGACCACGCCAAGTCGATCCTGCTGGCCGCCGCCCGCGACATGAACACGACCCAGAGCCGCCGCGAACAGATGGCCAAGGCTCGCGGTGAGGAGACCCATAAATCCCCGAGTCTCGACGAAGCCGCTGCCAGTCATGGCGAGCTGCGCCACGAGGTGGGGTTCGATCTGGTGCAGATGACTTCCGAGTTCCGGCACTTGCGCGCCAGCGTGATTCGCTTGTGGGTCGAAAGCCTGAGCACGCCGTTGATCGATGATTTTCAGGACGTGGTGCGTTTCAACGAGGCCATCGATGAAGCGCTGGCTGAGTCCACGGCGGCCTACGCCGATCAGGTCGCTCGCTCCCGCGACATCTTCCTGGCCATTCTGGGCCACGACCTGCGCGCGCCACTGCAAGCGGTCAGCATGTCGGCCGAGATGCTGGGCCGCAACGCCGCGCAAGACGAAAAGTCGCGGTATTACATCACGCAGATCAAGAACAGCACCCGCCACATGGGCACCATGGTTGCGGACCTCTTGGAGTTCGTCAAAAGCCGGCTGGGTTCCGGCCTGCCGGTGGATCGCAAGCGCATGGATCTGGCGGTGGCTTGCCGTGAGGCTGTCGAAGAAGCCTGTGCCGGAATGCACGGGCCTGCGCCCGTGCTGGATATTCAGGGCGACGCCCACGGCAGCTGGGACAGTGCGCGTATCAGCCAGTTACTGCAGAACCTGATCGGCAACGCCATCCAGCATGGCACTGCCGACAAGGCGATCAATGTGCGGCTCATCGGCGACGACAACACCGTTGAGCTGTCTGTGCATAACGAGGGCCTGCCCATTGCCGAGGACGCCATCGGCACGATCTTCGATCCGCTGGTACGCAGCGTCAGTGAAAATGCCGATACCTCAGGCCCGTCAACCAGCCTCGGCCTTGGCCTGTTCATCGTCAAGGAAGTGGTCAACGCCCACGGCGGCAGTATCACCGTCACCTCGAACGTCGGCGACGGCACCACTTTCAGTGTGGTGCTGCCGCGGGTTTAGCCGCGTCCTGTAAAAGCCAGCTTGCTGGCGAAGGTCTGTCACTCGGTGGCCTGACAGACCCTGCGGTCCGCATTCGCTGCCGCTGCGCGCCAGATCGTCGGATTGCCGCCCAGAGCAAACTGGTTCCTACTGAATTTCCCGATGCCTTTACTTCCATTGCGCTCGTGGGTCGAAAGACGACTTGTCCGCCAGGCTCTGCCATAGCGCCTTGGTCGCTTCGTCGGTGTGCTTGGGCATGACGATCTTCAACTGCGCGTACAGATCGCCGCGCTCACCGTTCTTGCTCATCAGGCCATTACCCTTGACTCGCAGGCGCTGACCATTCTGGCTGTCCGGCCGGATGGTCAGGTTGATCCGGCCGGTCAGCGTCGGCACGGCCACTTTGGTACCCAGCACGGCTTCCCATGGCGCCAGCGGCACCTGGATCACCAGATCATGCCCTTCGACTTCGAACAGCGGGTGCGGCGCCAGGCGAATGGTCAGGTACAGATCACCCTTGTCACCACCGGCAATACCTGGCGCGCCCTGGCCTTTGAGGCGGATGCGTTCACCGTCGGCCACTCCGGCCGGAATCTTGACGTTCAACGTCTTGGTGATGTCCGCCATGCGCTGGCCGGCAGCGCTGTGCTGCGGCACCCGGAAGCTCACCTGCTTGGATTCGCCGGACAGGGTCTCTTCCAGGAAAATTGCCAGTTCCATTTCCACATCCTGGCCCTTGCGACCCGGATTGCGGGTGCGCCCGCCCTGCTGCGGACGGCCGCCGAAGATCGAGCTGAAAAACTCCGAAAAGTCAGTCGTCTCATCGAAGCCACCGCCGCCGCTGCGGCTCTGCCAGCCCGGCGGCGGCTGAAACGGACGGCCCTGGCGGCCATACTTGCGAATCTCGTCGTACTCGGCGCGCTTTTCAGGGCTGCTGAGCACTTCGTAGGCTTCGGACGCCTCCTTGAACTTGTCCTCGGCGCCGGCTTCCTTGCTGACGTCCGGATGATACTTGCGCGCCAGTTTGCGGTAGGCGGTCTTGATCGCCTTGTCATCCGCGGTCGGCTCGACGTCGAGTATCTTGTAGTAGTCTTTGAAATCCATGTAACGATCACCCATCCCCAATTGTCCAGCGCAGCCCGGTGTGCCGGCGCCTGCGCACAGCATCCTCTTGTTCCGAGGCGTCTGGATTACTTCAAGTTGAACAGTGTGACAGCAGTCGGCGCTTTTCGGTGCTCGTTGAACCTTCGACACCCGCACGACGCAACAATCCCAAGAAGATTGGGGGTAATGAGCGCCAGTTCAAGCCTTGGACACAAATAGCGGTATCCATCGATTAGCGACGCATTGCCCTACGCAATTGCCCTTCACTGACATAAACTGCGCGGCCGTTTTTTGACTGGAACGTAAAAGACATGAACGACCAATCCCCGGCCCGTGCCTGTGGCATCGATTTCGGCACGTCCAACTCCACCGTCGGCTGGCAACGCCCTGGCGTGGAATCGTTGATCGCGCTGGAGGACGACAAGATTACCCTGCCTTCGGTGGTGTTCTTCAACATGGAAGAACGTCGCCCGGTGTATGGCCGTCTGGCGCTGCACGAGTACCTGGAAGGCTACGAAGGCCGCCTGATGCGCTCGCTCAAGAGCCTGCTCGGCTCCAAGCTGATCAAACATGACACCAGCGTGCTGGGCACGGCCATGCCGTTCAAGGACTTGCTGGGCCTGTTCATCGGCGAGCTGAAGAAGCGTGCCGAGCAAACCGCAGGTCGTGCATTCGACGAGGTCGTGCTGGGTCGTCCGGTGCATTTCGTGGACGACGATGCCCAGGCCGACCAGGAAGCCGAAGACACGCTGGCCGAGGTCGCACGCAAGATCGGCTTCAAGGAAGTCTCGTTCCAGTTCGAGCCCATCGCGGCCGCATTCGACTATGAATCCACCATCGAGACCGAAGAGCTGGTGCTCATCGTTGACATCGGCGGTGGTACGTCGGACTTTTCCCTGGTGCGCCTGTCGCCGGAGCGCCGTACCCGCGACGACCGTCACGACGATATCCTGGCCACCGGTGGCGTACACATCGGCGGCACCGACTTCGACAAGCAGCTGAGCCTGCAAGGCGTGATGCCCTTGTTCGGCTATGGCAGCCGGATGAAAAGCGGCGCCTACATGCCGACCAGCCACCACATGAACCTGGCGACCTGGCACACCATCAACGCGGTGTACTCACAGAAATCCCAATTGGCACTGGGCAGCATGCGCTACGACATCGAAGACACCGGCGGCATCGACCGGCTGTTCAAGCTGATCGAGCAACGCGCCGGGCACTGGCTGGCGATGGAAGTGGAAGAAACCAAGATCCAGCTGACCCACGAACCGAGCCGCCATGTGGCGATGGACCGGATCGAGAGTGGCCTGAGTGTCGACCTGAGCCGGGCGATGTTCGAAGCATCCATCGACGCCCAGCTGGAACGAGTACGCAACAGCGTGACTCAGTTGCTCAATGACGCGGGCGTCGGTCTGGAGCAGGTCAACACCGTGTTCTTCACCGGTGGTTCCAGCGGCATCCCGGCCCTGCGCAACAGCGTCTCGGCCATGCTGCCCAATGCCCGGCATGTGGAGGGCAACATCTTCGGCAGCATCGGCAGTGGCCTGGCAATCGAGGCGAAGAAGCGCTACGGCTGCATGTGAAGATATGTGTAGGCGCCAGCGGGCGGCGATCCGTCTTGCTGGCGGATCGGGCGGTACATCCACGAAAAAAGTATCGCCCGACATTGCACCTTAGCGACCTGGGTCGCTCCTACAGACGGAACGCGTTACACCAACCCTTCTTTCTGCAATTCGCTTTTCAGGTACGCGTAATAGATCGGCCCGGCCACCACGCCCGGCAGGCCGAAAGCGGCTTCGAACAGCAGCATGGCCAGCAGCAATTCCCACGATTTGGCATTGATCTGGCCGCCGACGATCCGTGCGTTGAGGAAGTACTCGACCTTGTGGATGACGATCAGGTAACTCAACGCCGCCAACGCCACCCAAAGTGAGATCGACATGCCGACGATGAAGATCAGCGTGTTGGACATCAGGTTACCGACCACCGGCAGCAGGCCGAGCAGGAAGGTCATGATGATCAGGGTCTTGGTGAGCGGCAGGTGAATCCCGCACAGCGGCAGCACGACCGCCAGGAACACCGAGGTAAACGCGGTGTTGAGCAGAGAGATCTTGATCTGGGCAAAGACGATATTGCGAAACGCCCGGCTCAGCAGATAAAGGCGGTCGAACAGCGCCGCCGCCAGTGGCTTGCGCGTGTGTTTCTCGGAAATACGCTGCAAGGCAATGATCGCCCCCAGCACCATGCCGATCAGCATGGTGACGAACATGTGCGCCGCACCCTTGCCGATCAGTTGCAGCTCGCCCACGTGCTTTTGCAGCCACTGCCCCAGGGACACCTGGAACTCTGCGGCACTGGCCGGCAGGTAGGCATCAATGAACGGCGGCAGCTGTCCGCGGGCCCGGTCGATGAGGGTCATGAACTTGTCCAGCGATGCGCCGGGATTTTCGGCTTCATGCAGGACGAAGCTGATGGCTCCGGCGAACACCAGCGTCAGCAGGCTGACAACGATGGTGCCCAGCAACGCCACGGCCAGCCAGCGGGCGCGCTCGCCCGAGATCAGGCGTTGCAGTTGGGGAGTGAGCATGTTGACCAGTTCGAAGACCAGCAGACCGGCCAGAAGGCTGGGCAGAAGCTTGAATGGCAAGACCAGCAACAAACCGCCAAAGATCAGGATCCAGCTGGCGATTAACACCTGACGTGCGGAAAACGTTGGCATAGACCCTCAACGGGCGGCACAAAGAAGACGGCAGTCTGCCAGCCTTCACGGCCAAGGACCAGCTATCAGGAAAGCGTGCAAACCCGCCGCGGCTGCGCAATGCCGGGCACTTACCGGGAAACGCCCCGGCAAGTGCCCTGTTTACGGCGTTTGTCGCGATGTACAGGTCAACCGGCATGCCAGCGGAAAATTATTTCTTCTTGAGACAATCGCTCATGAAGCTTTTACGGGCATCGCCCTTGAGAGCCTGAGCGCTGGCTGTCGCGTTGCAGGTTTTCATTTTTTCCTGCTGAGTGGCGGGTGCCGGCGGCGCGGCCTTGAGGCAGTTGCTCATGTACGCTTTGCGCTCATCGCCCTTGAGCGCCTTGGCACTCGCGTCGGCGTTACAGGTGGTCATCTTGTTCTGCTGCTCGGTGGCAGCGAATCCGGGATTGCACAGCATCAGGCCAACGAGCATCACAGCAATACCGAGCATCTTCATCGATCGACTCTCCAGAACCACCGCACCGATCAGCGCAGCCTGCTACGAGTGTAGCCAAGGATGTTGCGATTTATGTCCGACTTCACGACCATCGGACTGGCATTCGCCGCGAACAGGCGGATAATTGCGCCCCCACTGCTCGCCGGTTTCCCCATGCAATACGCGTTTCCCCTGCTGACCATCCTGATCTGGGCCATCAACACCGTCATTACCAAGGCGTCGTCCGAGGTCATTTTCCCGTCTGAGATCGGCTTCTACCGCTGGCTGCTGGCGGGCTTGCTGTTCACCCCCTTCATGCTCAAGCCGGTGTGGGCCAACCGCGCAGTCATTCGCCCGCTGCTGGGCAAGATCTTCATTCTGGGCGTGCTGGGCATGGCCATGTACCAGAGCCTGGCCTATTTCGCCGCCGGCATGACCACCGCCACCAACATGGGCATCATCCAGTCACTGGTGCCGATCATGGCGTTGGGGCTGTCTATCGCCTGCCTGGGCACTCGCCTGACTTTCGGGGCTTTGCTCGGCGCGATGATTTCATTCATGGGTGTGGTGGTAGTCGTTTCGGCCGGCAATCTGGGCGGGCTGATCGAGCAAGGCGTCAACCGAGGCGACGCAATGGTGTTGTTCGCCGCAGCAGCCTATGCCGTCTACAGCACGCTGTTGAAGAAATGGCAGCTGCGTTTGCCGCCGCTGCAACTGTTGTACATGCAGATTCTGGTCGCCATCGTGGTGTTGATGCCCATGTTTCTGCTGTCAGCCAAAGTCGGCTTGAATGCCAACAATATTCCGATGGTGTTGTACGCCGCGATCCCCACCTCCATGCTTGCGCCTTGGCTGTGGATGACCTCCATCATGCGCCTGGGGCCGAGCCGCACGACGCTGTTTTTCAATCTGATGCCCATCGCCACGGCGCTGATCGCAGCCGTGGCGCTTGGCGAACGCCTGGCGCTTTACCACCTGGTGGGTGGCGCGCTGACGCTATGCGGGGTCGTCATGGCGGAACGCTGGACGACCCCGCTGATGCGCAAAACCTAGATCGGCGCGCTGGCGTCTTCTCCTTCCACACTGTGGATCGACACGTCCGTGATACCGGCCACGGGAAGGCCGGTCTCAGGGTCGGGACCGTCGTCCAGCTCTACGTGGTGTTTCAGTGCCAATTCGTGCACGACCTCGATGATCGGTACATCCAGATTCTCGATGACGTCTACGTGGTGCTCGCCCGCAAGGGTGTACTCGATTTCATACAGTTCTTTATCGCTCATCGCATCACTTCCTGGCCGACACGCAAATCGGCAGATTACGAACCAAGCCCATACGAGCTAGAGACCGGCAGCCTTGAGGCGCTCGGCGTGTTCCATGAACAGGCGCACAGGATCGGCGCCTTTGCCCACCAGCCCGAAGGTCTGGTTGACGATGTCGAAATGGTCGAGCGCAAAGTCATCCCCGATGACCGTGCCCAGGTGCGAACTGAAACGCCCGACCATGCCATCAGATTGACCTCGCTCTTTTGTGAACGTGCGAGCGAATATTCGACAAGCGATATTGGTACCGTCGATTGTGTTGCGACCACGGTTGGTAACGCCCGGCTTGAGGATGCCGGACCAGGAGTAATAGCGAACGCCGTTGACCACTTCTTCGCCCTGCCCGCCCCAGGTTTCGGGCAGCCCCTGCGGATACTGCCGATTGAACAAGGCGACGCCGGTGGTGGTCAGCGACTGATGCGCAGCCGAGACATCCATCGGCAATTTCGGCCCGCGATAACCGGTTTCAAAGAGTGCGATGGCCCAGGCCGCGACGGCGATCACCAGGTTGACGATACGCCCGCCCGGCGTACCTGGCGGAAACGTCCGCTCCAGCCAGTCGGCCAGTTCGGAACCATGATTGGGTCCGGCGACCGAGGTCACCGATGCCACCAGGTCCGGCCGCCGCGCCGCGACATATCGAATGGTCAGCGCGCCCTGGCTGTGGCCGAACAGATTGACCTTGGCCACACCCATTTCACGAACGGTCTGTTCGATCACCTTCAACAATTGCTCCCCGCGAACTTCGGTGGAGTTCACACCGGACACCATCACCGGCTGCACCGTCGCCCCGCCACGCTCCAGGGCTTTGACGATGCCGAACCAGTAGGGATAAATCAGAAACCTTACGAAACCCAGCAAGCCGGGTACCAGCAACAACGGGTAACGCGTCGCCTGTTCTTTCGCCATGAGAGGCCTCCTTGTCTGGAACCTGCAGCTCATTGACTTCAGCCACTTTTTGAACCTTAGCGGTGTTTGTCGGCAAGGCCTGGGAATATGACAAGGTGAGGCGGTGTCTCATCGCCATCAAAAATCGAACTCTCACGCAGCTCCACTGCTCCAAGCGATATCGAGCCAAAAGCGGCTCTTTCACGCGGAGTGACAACGATGTACAAGAAAATTCTGGCGGCAAGCTGTGTATTGATGACGATGGTCGGCTGCGGCAGCACCACCGTGCAGAACCCGGTGGATTACGTCACCTACCGTGACGAGCCGCTGGTCAAGCGGGTCGAGAACGGCATGACGCAGCAACAAGTGCTGACCATTGGCGGCGAGCCGTCCTCCCGCGTCCAGCGCAAGGTCAGCCCAGGCACCTGCAACAACTACGTGATGACCAAAGACGGCCATCAGCAGGTCTACCACGTCAGCTTCAACAGCGACGGCCGCGTGGTGAACAAGGGTTTCATGACCTGCGAACAACGTGAAGAGAACGAACGCGCCAAGTAATGCGATGGCAAAAAAAAGCTCGGTACATCATGTACCGAGCTTTTTTGTGTTCGCTGTGTCTCAGAACACCAGTTTGAACAGCGCGATCACCACGATCAGGCCGATCAGAAAGATGATGCCAACGGTACTTCCCAGAAACTTGAGCATGTTCTTCTCCACGTTTTATAGGTCTCAAGTCTGGGACCGCGTGTGACGCCGCTCGTTTCTTAATTTTTTTACATCTGGTCAACAAAAAACCCGACCGCACATCCGATTAAACTTTTTCCCGCGTCATCACTCCCATTTTTGGATGATCCCGCCGCGCGCGACACCACAGAGCGGGACGCACACCTGATGATCGATGGAGATGACCGATGATTTCTGCACCGCAACTGAGTGACGTGAATACCCTGCGCCAGCGTGCGCGCCAGAATGTGGAGAACGGTGCGGTCACTGAAGGCTACAGCGCCGACCGCGAGACCATCCTGCGCCTGCTTAATGAGTCGCTGGCTACCGAGTTGGTCTGCACCCTGCGCTACAAGCGCCATTACTTCATGGCGACCGGCCTGAAGGCCAGCGTCGCAGCTTCCGAATTTCTGGAGCATGCGCAGCAGGAAGCCGAGCACGCCGATAAACTGGCCGAGCGCATCGTGCAGTTGGGCGGCGAGCCGGAATTCAATCCCGACACGTTGTCGCGCAATTCTCATGCGCAGTACGTGGCGGGTAATACCCTCAAGGAAATGGTGTATGAAGATCTGGTGGCCGAGCGCATCGCCATCGACAGCTACCGTGAAATCATTCAATACATCGGCGAGACCGACCCGACTACGCGCCGTATCTTCGAAGACATCCTCGCTCAGGAAGAAGAGCACGCCGACGACATGGCGGACATTCTCAAAGACCTATGAGTCGCCGCGGCGTACAAAAAAGCCAGGACTGGAGTCCTGGCTTTTTTGTGGCTGGCGAAGGCCGTTGTACAGACATGTGGTGGTTTTAACGGCCCCTTCGCGAACACGCTCGCTGCTACATTGGTTGAAACTTATTTGACGGTCTTCGGCGCCTTGCCTTCTTTCATCTGTTGCAGCAACGGCCCACACTGGTTTTCTTCGTTGTCGCCCGGCGCCATCAGCGCCAGCAGGCCCGCCGCAGGGCCGACGGTCGCGCCGAGCAGGACCATGCCGGCGCCGCGCAGCAGCAACGGGCCGGATTGCACACCGGCACTCGGGCTGCCGAACGCGCCCCTCACGTATAACGGCGAGCGCAGGGAAAACACCCGGAAACCTTTTGATTCCGGGGTGATTTTCAGGTCCAGTTGCTCGGTCTTCATGTTGGCCGTGCCATCGATGTAGATGATCGCGTTCTCGGTATCGAATACGAACAGCCGACTGGTGGCCAGGCCATCCTTGATGCCGAAATCGGTCGCCGCACAGTTGATCTTCACATCCTGATCGCCAAACAGCTTGCCGACCACGTAATTGCCCACATTGAGCCCGGCGATTTCCATCAGGCTGCGGCTGATCGCGCCATCGTTCACCAGCATTTTCAGCTCGCCATTGGCAGTGCCCAGCAGCGCGGACACCGAGTTGCCCTGGCCGCTGATATCCGCATCGCCGTTGAGTTCACCAAAGCTCGTCTTCATCGGCTCGAACGTCGGGAACAGCTGCTTGAGTTTGAAGTTGCGTGCCGACAGCTTCGCGCGGCCCTGCAACGGGGTCGTCTGGCCGTTGAGACGAATGTCCGCGTCCAGCTTGCCGCCGGCCACGCCGAAGCGCAGCGGGACGAGGCTCAGTTGCCCGTCGTCGAGGACCACATGGGTATAGAGGTCGGTGAAGGGTAACTCAGGACTTTGCACGATGCGCTTGCCGGTAAATTCCACGTCGGCATCCATCGCGCGCCAGCGGTCGGTCTGGAACTGCTCGACCGGTAACACCTTGTCAGTCGGCTGCTTGCTCTCGCCGCCGCGCTTCTTCTGCTCGGCATTGGAGTCGGCGCCGATCAACGGGGCCAGATCGGAGAACAGCAACTGATTGGATACCAGCTTGCCGCTCAGCCTGGGACGAGGCTGGCTGGCAACGAACTTCAGGTCGCCGTGGATATCGCTGTCGCCGATCTTGCCGTTGAAACCTTGATAACTGAAGCTTGCACCCGTGGCTTCATGCAACTTGGCGATCAGCCGGCCATCGGTCGAATAGGCCGGAGAATCCGGGAGCGTGACGCCGGTCAGCGGGTACAGGTTGCTCAGGCTCGCACCCGATAGCTTGAGACGCAGATCCAGTTCGCCCAGATTCTGCGGATCGGTCAGGGTGCCGGCGATCGTGGCGTGGGTATCGCCTACTTTCACATCGGCCTGCACGGGAAAAGGTTGCGTCGCGTCCTTGAGTGCCAACAGGCCGCCGATCTTGCCGGTGCCGTTCAGTTTCTGGCCGTGATACTGCCCTTTGTACGCCAGGCCAAACGCGTAATCCTGCGGCACCGTACCTTTGTCCTGGGCTTTCTGTGCTTCTTTACTGCCCACGATGTCACTGAACGGGATGGGCTTGCCAAGCATGTCGATGGCCACATCCACCTGAGTGTTCAGGGTGCGGTCGTCGTAACCCACCAGCCCTTTGTCGAACTTGATGGCGCCAATGTCCAGCACCCAGTTCGACGGCTCGGCGTTCGGATCGGAGGCCGGCAGATCGAACGTCCAGTTGGCACGGCCGTCGGCCAGGCGCTCCAGTTTCGCTTCAGGTCCGGTCAGGTCGATGCGTGCAATGGACACTCGCTGTACCAGCAAGGGCAGCAGCGAGAGCCTGAACTCGACGCGCTTGAGGGTCGCCATCTGCGGGTTTTTCGACCAATCGGGGTTACCCAGGGTCAGGTCGTCCGCGACGAAATGCGGCGACGGCACCCAGGCACGCCAACCGCCCAGCTCTGGTTCACGCTGCCACTGAACGCCCAGATTGCCGTTGATGGCGAACGGTCGGTGCAGGGCTTCGCTGACTTTCTCGTTGATGGTGGGCTTGAGGCGGTTCCAGTCGAAGGTGGCGATGATAATGATCAATACGGCCAGCACCACTAATAGCGTGGCGCCTGTCCAGGCGAAAATCTTGCGGCTGCGCGTCATGCATGACTCTCCTAAAAACAACGCCCCAGCCGTGGCGCGTTGAGTACGACATAGCTGTTCGACTGACGAAAGCTTCAAGGGTTTGCTTGGGTTTGGGAAATAAGCTCATGAATTTCAAAGGCCGGCTCGCCCGGATCATTTTCGTCGATTCTCACCATCAGCGTAATGAAGTTCTTTATAGACCAGCGCAGCGCCATAGTGCCCACCTGCCATTCCACCGCTCTTGCGAGGAGCACTGTCATGAAACCTCATCTGCTGATGGGCTTGCTGCTGTCGATGTTTTGCGTCACAGCCACGGCGGCGGCCCCTGACGAACGTATTGCCGAAAATGGTCCGGATCGGCTGGTCAAGCAATTCCAGCGCGTCTGACCGGACACGCTGTCAGTGTGCGTTGAAAAGCCCTTCGACGCCTGTCAGGCGCTTTTGTTAGAGTGCGCTCCAGTCCATCCCCAGAATCGCTTGCCTCATGCTGCCCCGTGCCGAACAGAAACAACAGACCCGCAGAGCCCTCCTCGACGCAGCCCATCAACTCATGGAAAGCGGACGCGGCTTCGGCAGCCTGAGCCTGCGGGAAGTGGCTCGCACGGCGGGCATCGTTCCAACCGGTTTCTACCGTCATTTCGATGACATGGATCAGCTCGGCCTGGCGCTGGTCAGTGAAGTCGGGCAAACCTTCCGGGAAACCATACGCCTGGTGCGCCACAACGAGTTCGCCATGGGCGGGCTTATCCATGCTTCGGTGCGTATCTTCCTCGAAAGGGTCGCGGCCAACCGCTCGCAGTTCCTGTTCCTGGCCCGTGAGCAGTACGGCGGCTCGCTTCAGGTGCGTCAGGCGTTGGGCGCGTTGCGCGAGGGCATCAGCGCCGACCTTACCGCCGACCTGGCGAAGATGCCCAAGTGGCAGCACCTGAACGCCGATGCGCTGTCGATCATTGCCGACCTGGTGGTCAAGAGCGTGTTCGCGATGCTGCCGGAGCTTATCGACCCGCCGCCCGCCACCCTCGCTCCGCACCTGACGCCCCACGCGAAGATCACCCAGCAGCTGCGCTTCATTTTTATCGGCGCACGGCATTGGCGAGGATTGGGCAGTCATGATTGACTCCCTCCACCTGTAAGCCAGCGTGCTGGCGAAGCGTAAGCTCAGACGATAATCATCTTGCATCCAATCAGCTTCTTCGCCAGCAAGACGGATCGCCGCCCGCTGGCTCCTACAGGAACGAGATGCACTGATTCAGCGCGCCAGGTGAAATGCGCACCCAAATAGCGCATCAACGTCATTCTTGTGCGACCTAGTTACCCGTCGCTGTCGGCCTTTTCTCCGTTTATGCCCTGTTGGCAAGCCCCTTGCTCTGTCGTGAAGCATTGCAATTGGCAGGAAGCTTTCCAATGCTGGTGATTCACACCCGAATCGAACCTCAAACTGAATGGGCCGCTGAGCTGCACCTGAATTTCGAGGCGCGCAGCAAGAGCCGTCTGCGCTGCTTCAGTGCAGATAACGAAGACGTGGGTCTGTTTCTGCAGCGCGGGCAGCCGCCGCTGCACGATGGCGAATTCCTGCGCGCCGAGGATGGCCGTGTGGTTCGTGTCTGTGCGCGGCCGGAGAAGCTGATGCACGTCACCTGCAGCAGCACTTTCGAACTGACCCGCGCGGCCTATCACTTGGGCAACCGTCACGTCGCACTGCAAGTGGGCGATGGCTGGCTGCGTCTGCTCGACGACTACGTACTCAAGGCCATGCTCGATCAACTGGGCGCCACCACGGAAACCATCGAGGCGCCGTTCCAGCCGGAGCATGGCGCCTACGGTGGCGGCCATCATCACTCGCGCGCCGGGGAAGAGGACTTCAACTACCCGCCGCGCCTGCACCAATTCGGCGTGCGCACGTGAACAGCGCCTGGGCGCTATTGCGCCTGGCCAGTCCGCAACTGCCCATCGGCGGCTACAGCTACTCCCAGGGCCTGGAGATGGCGGTGGAGAACGCCGTGGTGGTCGATCCGCAAACCGCGGCACGCTGGATTGGTGATCAATTGTTGCTCAATCTGGCGCGTTTCGAAGCGCCCATGCTGCTAGCGCATTGCGTGGCTGCCGCCGAGGAAAACTGGGGGCAGTTGCTGCAACTGAGCGATGAACATCGCGCCAGTCGAGAAACCCGCGAGCTGCATCTGGAAAGTCGGCAGATGGGCTATTCCCTGCAACAGTTGCTCAACGGCCTGCCGGAACTGGATCTGCCGGCGCGGCAGTTTCTTCAGCAAACCAGCGAGCCGCATCTGGCGCTGGGTTGGGCGCTGGCGGCCCGCGCCTGGGGAATCAGCCCGCAGGACGCGCTGGCCGCCTGGTTGTGGAGTTGGCTGGAAAACCAGCTGGCCGTGCTGATGAAAACCCTGCCGCTTGGCCAGCAGGCGGCCCAACGCCTGACCAGCGAACTGCTGCCGTTGCTACAGCAGGCGCAGCAGAACGCCACCCATCAGGACATCCGCCACATCGGCAGCGCCGCCTTCGGTCTGTCACTGGCGAGCATGGCCCATGAACGTCAATACAGCCGGTTGTTCCGGTCCTGAAGCATCCACGGAGAACTCAATGAACAGCCAACCCCTGCGCGTCGGCATCGGTGGCCCGGTCGGTTCCGGCAAGACAGCCTTGACGCTGGCGCTTTGCCTGGCACTGCGCGAGCGCTACAACCTGGCGGTGGTCACCAACGACATCTACACCCGCGAAGATGCGGACTTCCTGGTGCGCAATGAAGCGCTGGCCCCCGAGCGCATCATCGGTGTCGAGACTGGCGGCTGCCCGCACACGGCGATCCGCGAGGACGCGTCGATCAATCTGGAAGCCGTGGACCAGCTCAACCGGCGTTTCGAAGGCCTGGACCTGATCATCGTCGAGTCCGGCGGCGACAACCTGTCGGCCACCTTCAGCCCCGAGCTTTCCGACCTGACGATCTACGTGATCGATGTATCGGCCGGCGACAAGCTGCCGCGCAAAGGCGGGCCGGGCATTTGCAAGTCCGACTTGCTGGTGATCAACAAGATCGACCTCGCGCCACTGGTGGGCGCCTCGCTGGAAATGATGGACAGCGATACCAGGAAGATGCGCGGCGAGAAGCCGTTCGTGTTCAGCAACCAGAAAACCGGCCAGGGTCTGGAACAGATCATTGCCTTCATTGAGCGCCAGGGCCTGCTGACGGCCGCCTGATTACACACCTGTAAGGAAACCTGATCGATGAACTACAAGAACGTCCTTGCCACTCTCGCCCTTCTGCTGGTTCCGACCCTCGCCATGGCGCATCCGGGGCATGGCGACAACGGTTTGATGGCGGGTTTCGGCCACCCGATCGGCGGCCTCGATCACCTGCTGGCGATGCTCGCTGTGGGTTTATGGGCGGCGCAGCAAAACGGCGCGGCTCGCTGGGCACTGCCCTGCACGTTTGTCGGCACGATGCTGATCGGCGGCGTACTGGGTTTCGCCGGGGTTGAACTGCCGGCGATGGAAAGCGGCATTGCTGCGTCAGTGCTGGCGCTGGGCCTGGCGGTCGCGCTGGCGGTGCGTCCGCCGCTGGTGCTGGCGGTTGCAGCAACGGCAGCGTTCGCGCTGTTTCACGGCGTGGCGCATGGTCTTGAGTTGCCGGAAATGTCCAGCCCATGGGCCTATGCCGCAGGCTTCGTGGTCGCCACCGCTGCGCTGCATGCCGTAGGCTACGCGGTTGTGCGTCTGCTGCCACAAGCGGCTGCGCCGCTGGTCCGCCTGGCCGGTGCCGCATCGGCTACGGCCGGGGTCTGGTTGCTGGCGGTTTGACACCCCACTTCGGGCCTGTGGGCGGCAGCTTGCTGGCGACAGCGATCATTCAGTCGCCCCCGCGTTGGCAGATACACTGCAGTCGCGAGCAAGCTCCCTCCCACAGTTGGCGCGCAAACCTCGGTTTTGTGGAACGGGTACCTCCCCCGGCAATCCTGCTACCATGTCGCGCATTCGAACCCTGCCGCGACGCCAGCCGATGTCCCATGTTTCCAGCTCCGCCCCTACGCCTGAACTGACTGCCGTATTCGCTTCCCTGCAGGAGCACTTCCTGCGGGTGATCGTGCCGCTCTGGCAAGGGCCGGGCTGGAATTCCCAACTGGCGTTGCCGTTCGAGGCGCTGGATGCAGAGCATCAGCCATTGCCGCCTCAGCGCTACAGGGCGATGGCCTGTGCGCGTCAGCTGTTTCTGTTTTCCAGCCTGATCGGCCATCCACAGGTCAGCGACGCCAGAGGCCGCGCCGGTGCGCTGTTTCGGTCGTTGCAGCAGCACTTCCATGACCCCGAGCATGGCGGCTGGTTCTACAGCATCGATCCACTAGGCAAGCCGCTGGATCGTCGCAAGGATCTGTACACCCACGCGTTCATTATTTTCGCCTGTGCGCACTACTGGGCACGAACCCGCGAACCGCTGGCCGAATCGGCGCTCAATGCGGCGCTTGAAGTGATCACTGAGCGTTTTGCCGACGGCGCGGGCCTATATGAAGCGCAACTGGCGCAAGACTGGTCGTCGCTGGGCAGCGGCCCGCTGCAAAACCCGCTGATGCACCTGGCTGAGGCGTTGCTGGCGACGTTGTCGCTGCGCGCCGACCCCGCCACCCAGTCTGCACTGGACGGCCTGGTGGACCACATGCAGCGACGCTTCGTCGACCCGGCCACCGGCGTCATGCTGGAAAAACCGCTGGGCGCTGTGGATAACTGGTATGAGCCCGGTCATCAGTTCGAGTGGTTCTTCCTGCTGCAATCTTCTCCGGACATGCACGGCAGGCCGTTGCATGCGTCCTTGACCCGTGCATTCCTCCAGGCTGAAGCCCAGGGCGTCGATCCGGACACCGGCGCGGTGGCAGCCATGCTCACCCCGGACGGCAAGATGCAGGACGGCACGCAGCGCATATGGGCACAAGCGGAATACCTGCGCGCACTGGCGCTGCACCCCGCCAGCAAAGCGAATCTGTGCGGTCAGCTCCTTGCGCTGCAGCAGCGGTTCCTGCATGACAAGGGCTGGAACGAGTGCCTGGACGGCAATGGCCAGGTCAGCCGCAGCGACATGCCGTCAACCACGCCTTATCACCTGGCAACCTGCTACATCGGCCTTGAGGACTACCTGCACAACCGCAGTGGCAGTACCTCATTGGCGACCGCCCTGCCAGACATCCGGTAGGAGCGCGCTTGCCCGCGATGCACGCACCGCGGTCTCCCGGAAGATCGAGATGTGCGCTCCGGCAAAGACTCAGCCGCGATTGCGGTCAATCGAGAAGCCAGCCCAGGTCTGGCTGACGGGCATCAGCTCCAGGCTGTTGATATTGACGTGAGCCGGGGTGTTCATGATCCAGAAGATGGTCTCGGCGATGTCTTCAGGCTGGATAGGCTCCGCACCGGCGTAGGTTGCATCGTACTTGGCCTGATCGCCACCAAAGCGCACCAGTGAAAACTCGCTTTCGCACAGCCCCGGCTCCAGGTTGGTCACGCGCACGCCGGTGCCGATCAGGTCATTGCGCAGGTTCAGCGAGAACTGACCGACAAACGCCTTGGTACCGCCGTACACGTTGCCGCCCGGATACGGATAGTTACCCGCCACCGAACCCACGTTGACGATGCTCGCACCGCGACCGTGGCCGATCAGACGGGACAGCAGCAGACGCGTGGTGAACACCAGGCCTTTGACATTGGTGTCGATCATGGTTTCCCAGTCATCCAGATCGCACTTGGGTGCCGGATCGATACCCAGCGCCAGGCCCGCATTGTTGATCAGGCCACGGATGGTGGCGAACTCTTCCGGCAGCCCGGCGATGGCAGTTTCAATCGCGGCACGGTCCCGAACATCGAGCACCAGCGTGTGGACCTTGGTCTTGGCGGACAGCTCGGCGCTCAGGGCGTCCAGGCGTTCCTTGCGGCGACCGGTCAGCACCAGCGACCAGCCGGCCTCGGCGAAACGGCGGGCACAGGCCTCGCCAAACCCGGAAGTGGCACCGGTGATAAATACTGTGGAACTCATCTCGTTCTCCTGACATGGCGCGACAAAGGCGCGGCCTGACTTTGACGGGTGTGAATAAGTGAATGGCAGGGCAGCAGAATGCCCGTGGAGCGCGCAACGGATCAAGCGCCCCCGTGAAAAATCCGAAACGGTTACGTGCAGCTGTACGAAAATTAACCAAACCTTTCAAACGCCCGGCCCGCCTGGGCTACAGAGGGTTTTGCCCACGTTATCCACAGTCAGGCCCACAATCTCTGGGGGCAACTCTGAAACGCTGGAAGCCACGGAAATCGGGGCTCTTGGCGAGGCGACAGAAGTTTTTACCTTGACTTTGGCGACGGTACTCAATGCACCACAGGGTTCTGCAAAGACGGTGATGGCCTCTAGCCCATGGTAATAGCCGGGTTGCCGGGTGTGTCCAACGCTTGCCCACAGACTTATCCACAGGCAACGCCCAATGTTTTACTGTACGAACAACCAGGTCCTGACTGGTTGACAAATGCGCCTGACAGCGACCCAAAACCGACTGTACGAAAAATGATCACACCGCTATAGCCCACGTATCTAAAGGCTTACAGCCAAGTACACCCAAGTTATTAACAGCCGGTTCCACAGTAATCCTGAACAAGTCGAAAACGTGACAAAACAAGCGTTTGCAGCGGTTTTATGTCGCAACCCAAGGCTGCGTCAAAAATGTTTTCCACAATCGGCAAAAGGAAGCCTTGAGGCTGTAAAACCTCAAGGCTTCGCTGATGTTGCTCGTTTTGTATACGAAATCAGTGCCCGCCGAGATAAGCGTTCCTGACCTCTTCATTGACCAGCAATTCCTTGCCGGTACCGGACATGCGGATCTGGCCGTTGACCATGACATAAGCACGGTCGGACAGCTTGAGTGCGTGGTTGGCGTTCTGCTCGACCAGGAAGATGGTCATGCCGGTGGACGCCAGTTCGCGCAGGGTGGAGAAGATCTGCTTGACGATGATCGGCGCCAGCCCGAGGCTCGGCTCGTCGAGCAGCAGCAACCTGGGCCGGCTCATCAAGGCGCGAGCGATGGCCAGCATCTGCTGTTCACCGCCGGACATGGTCATGGCGCGTTGGTTGCGGCGCTCCTTGAGCCGTGGGAACAGATCGAACATGCGCTGCATGTCTTCGGCCGAATGCTTGTCGCCAATCGGGATAGTGCCCATCATCAGGTTTTCCTCGACCGACATGTCGGGGAACACCCGACGCCCTTCCGGCGACTGCGCAATGCCGTTGGACGCGATGTAATGCGACGACTTGTGAGTAATGTCCGTGCCCTGATAGATGATCTGCCCGCTCGCAACCCGTGGCTGGCCGAAGATCGACATCAGCAGTGTGGATTTGCCGGCACCATTGGAACCGATCAGGCTGACCGTTTCGCCCTCATCTATATGCAGCGAAACTTTCTTGAGAGCCTGGATCGGCCCGTAAAACACATCGATCTCGTTCACTTCGAGGATCGGCTTGCTCATACCAATTCCTCTTCATCAGCGCCCAGATATGCCGCGATCACTTTCGGATCGTTGCGAATCTGTTCCGGCCCACCGGCGGCAATCACATTACCGTGGTCAAGCACCACAATATCGTCGGAGATACCCATGACCATGCCCATATCGTGCTCGATCAGCACGATGGTCATGTCGTGTTCATCACGCAGCAAACGGATCATGCCGCTCAAGGCTTCGGTTTCCTGCGGGTTGAGGCCCGCGGCCGGCTCGTCCAGGCAGATCACCTGCGGCCGAGTGCACATGGCCCTTGCGATCTCCAGCCGCCGTTGCTGGCCATAGGACAATTCGCCGGCCAGGCGATTGGCGCAGTCCACCAGATCCACCACTTCCAGCCAGTAGAACGCCGTACTGAGCGCATCTTCCTCGGCCTTGCGATAGCCTCTGGTATTGAGAATGCCGGCGATCAGACTGCGGTTGACCCACATGTGCTGGGCAACCAGCAGGTTCTCGATGACCGACATTTCCCTGAACAGGCGAATGTTCTGGAAGGTGCGGGCAAGACCGGCGCGGTTGACCAGGTGCGTGCCGCCGAACATTTTGTAGTAGACGCGACTGACAAAGCTCTTGGGCGACACGAAATCACTGGCCTTGAACGGTTCGCCGAGCAACTGGATGACGTTGGTGTCCTTGCCGCGGGTGTGCAGCTCGATGCGCCCGCCGGTGGCCTTGTAAAAGCCGGTGAGGCAGTTGAACACCGTGGTCTTGCCAGCGCCGTTGGGGCCGATCAGGGCGAAGATCGAATTGCGGCGCACCTTCAGGCTCACATCGCTGAGCGCCTTGATACCGCCGAAATGCAT
This sequence comes from Pseudomonas sp. v388, assembly GCF_003935425.1. Lineage (GTDB taxonomy): Bacteria > Pseudomonadota > Gammaproteobacteria > Pseudomonadales > Pseudomonadaceae > Aquipseudomonas. The sequence goes on along the minus strand of NZ_RHQN01000002.1, from coordinate 640,568 downwards.
CATCAAGTGTTCGACGGAAAGTACGATTTCATTGCTCATCGCGCCGCTCCTTCAGTAACCAAGGCACCTTTACGCGGCTTGACGCCGGTGCGGCTGATGCGGATCAGGCCACGCGGGCGCCAGATCATCATCAGCACCATCAGAATCCCGAACAGCAGTACCCGGTATTCGGAGAAACTGCGCAGCAGTTCAGGCGCGACGGTCAGCACGAATGCGGCGATGACCACGCCGACCGTCGAACCCATGCCGCCCAGTACCACGATGGCGAGAATCAACGCCGACTCGAAGAAAGTAAACGACGTCGGGTTGACGAAACCTTGGTAACTGGCGAAGAACACGCCCGCCAGACCTGCCGTCGAGGCACCAATGGTGAACGCCGACAGCTTGACCAGCACATGGTTGAGGCCCATCGAACGGCAGGCGATCTCGTCCTCGCGCAACGCCTCCCAGGCACGACCGATCGGCATGCGGGTCAAGCGATGTTTGATGAACAGTACCGCCAGCACCACGATGAACAGCACCGCGTAGATGAACAGGAATTTCAGGTCAGGGTTGTAATCGAAGCCGAAGTATTCATGGATCGGTACCCCGCCTTCCCGCGCACGCCGGCCGAACTCCAGGCCGAAGAACGTCGGCGACGGCACCGGGACGCCGTTCGGGCCGCCGGTGAAGGACAGCCAGTTGTTGAGCACCAGACGAATGATCTCGCCGAAGCCCAAGGTCACGATGGCCAGATAGTCGCCGTGCATGCGCAGCACCGGGAAGCCGAGAATGCATCCCGCCAGCGCCGCAGCGATTGCCGCCAGCGGCAACGCCGACCAGAAGCCCAGGCCCAGATATTGATAACCCAGCGCCAGACCGTAGGCCCCAATCGCGTAGAAGGCTACGTAGCCCAGGTCAAGCAACCCGGCCAGACCCACCACGATGTTCAAGCCAAGGCCCAGCAGCACATAGATCAGGCCGAGGATGACCACGGTCAGCACGTACTTGTTGGCGAATATCGGGAAGACGATGGCGATCACGATCAGCAGCGGAATGATCCAGTACAGGCTCGACTTGTGATCGGGCTTGAGCACATGCACACCCGAGTCGCGACCTTCCAGGCTCTGGGCCATGCGCAGGCCCCGAGGCGTCTGCAGGAACAGGCTCATGAGGAAGCGGCCGAGCATGACCACCGCCACCAGCCAGGCAACGCGCGTCGGCTCCAGGTTGAAGCTGTAGCCGTCCAGCACGATGCCGACGATGGGACCGAACACGATCAGCGCCAGCAGGCCGGCAACGACCGCGTCGATCAGGCTTTTCTTGATATCAACAGGTTTAGTATCAGCAGCAGACATACTCACACCTTCGCCACGAGTGGGCGACCCAGCAGGCCTTGGGGACGGAAGATCAGGATCAGCACCAGCAGGCCGAAACTGAACACGTCTTTGTAGTCGGAGTTGACCAGACCGGAGAATTGCGACTCCGCCACGCCCAGGATCAGGCCGCCGAGCATCGCGCCCGGCAACGAGCCGATGCCGCCCAGCACCGCAGCGGTGAACGCCTTGATGCCGATCACAAAACCGGCATAGAAGTCGAACGTGCCGTAGTTCATGGTGATCAGCACGCCGGCCAGTGCCGCCATGGCCGCGCCGATGATGAACACATAGGAAATCACCCGGTCGGTGTTGATGCCGAGGATCGATGCCATCTTGCGATCCTGCTGGGTGGCACGGCACATGCGGCCCAGCTTGGTGCACTGGATGATGTAGGTCAGCAGGCCCATGCCGACGAAAGCGGCGATGAGGATGAAGATCTTGGTGTAGGTGATCTGCACGAAACCGGAGCCGACCTCGAAACGCCAGGCCCCTTCCAGCAAGGTGGGAACCCCTTGCTGGCGCGCGCCCTGGCTGATCTGCGCATAGTTTTGCAGGATCAGGGAAATGCCGATGGCACTGATCAGTGGCGCCAGCCTTGTGGAGTTGCGCAGCGGCTTGTAGGCCACCCGCTCGATCACGAAGCCGTAGACCCCGGTCACCACGATGGTGAAGATCAAAGTACCGAGAATCAGGAACGGAAACGATTCCAGACCGAAGAAAGAGAGGACTGCCAGGCCGATTGCAGCCAGATAGGCAGAGATCATGTAAACGTCGCCGTGGGCGAAGTTGATCATGCCGATGATGCCGTAGACCATCGTGTAACCGATGGCGATGAGTCCGTACACCGACCCGAGGGTCAGGCCGTTGACCATTTGCTGCAGGAAAATACCGTCCATCACGCACGCTCACACACTTGAAGGCAGCTCAGGATTACGCCCGCCATTCCCCAGGGAATGACGAGCGCAGCAACAGCGCAACGCAGGCCCGCTCTGTGGCGAGCCCATCGTCATGCCGCCCGGCGTGATCTGGCGGGTGCCTCGAACAGCCGGGCGGCGTGGTCCGACTTACTTCTGCGTTTCGAGCTGCTTGTATTTACCGGTGGCATCCCACTGATAGACCACGTAGTCCGAGACTTTCAAGTCACCCTTGGCATCCCAGGCCTTCTCGCCCATGACGGTCTTGACCGGGTTGGCCTTGAGCCACACGGCAGCATCTTCGCCCTTGTTGGACTTGGCGCCGTTGAAGCCGGCAGCCAGGGCCTGGAGCGAAGCGTAGGCGTAGAGGGTATAGCCTTCAGGCTCGTAACCGGACTTGCGGAACTGGTCCACCACCGCCTTGCTGTCCGGCAGTGCGCGCGGGTCGGCACCAAAGGTCATGTAGACGCCGTCGACGTACTGCGCGCCGCCTGCGGTGGTCACCAGTTCGTCGGTCACGATGCCGTCGTCGGACATGAACTTCACGTCCTTGAGGCCCTGCTCACGCATCTGGCGTACCAGCGGACCGGCTTCGGGGTGCAGGCCGCCGAAATAGACGACATCGGCACCGACCGAGCGGATCTTGGTCACCAGGGCGCTGAAGTCTTTCTCGCCTCGGGTCAGACCTTCATACAGAACCGGCGCGACGCCACGCTTCTTGAGCTGGATCTGGGTGGCATCGGCCAGGCCTTGGCCGTAGGTGTCCTTGTCGTGGATGACCGCGACTTTCTTGGCCTTGAGAACGTCGACGATGTAGTCGCCAGCGACGATACCTTGCTGGTCGTCACGGCCACACATGCGGAACATCTCTTTCATGCCGCGCTCGGTGACCTGCGGGTTGGTCGAGCCGGGTGTAATGGCGATCACGCCCGCATCGCTGTAGATTTCGGAGGCCGGGATGGTCGACGAGGAGCAGAAGTGGCCGACAACGCCGATGACCTTGTTCTGGTCGATCAAACGGTTGGCCACGGCCACCGCTTGCTTGGGCTCGCAGGCGTCATCGCCAGCGACCAGTACGATTTTTTCCCCATTCACACCGCCCGCCGCATTGATGGCGTCGGCAGCTGCCTGCGCGCCCTTCATGTATTGCTCACCAAACGACGCATTGGCGCCGGTCATCGGGCCTGCCACACCGATATGCACGTCCGCCTGCGCAAACGAAGACACGCCCAATGCAGTTGCCACTGCGATTGCCAGAAAACCTTTCCTGTAAAACGTATGCGACATGAGTGGTGCTCCTGAGGATTTTTTTTAATTAGCACTGCAACTACAGGATTTGCTGAGAGCAAGGGCCGTGCCATCACTTTTTAAAAGCGCCATGCATCGGTCTGCGTGGTGCATTTCGCGCCGCTGCAGCTTGCGACAGAAAGGGCGTGCAACCGTCTATCTCGCGCAAGGTGCAACTGTGGGACCCTGCTTGTGCAACCCATCGCAGCAGAACTTGCAACCCGTGCGGGCAACAACGGCGAATTTCCCTGTAACGCGATACGTCACCGAACTGCACACCGTCGGTGCGCGCCCGATACGAGACGCACCATTTGAGGTTAGTGGAAGCGGCGAAAAATACCGCAACGATCAACGCACGTGGCCAGGCGGCGATCCTGCGTTCGCAGGGTGCGCACGATTGCCGCTCGCGCACGCCAGCGGTTGCGTCAATCAGGGGCAACGGCCTGGCGGTGGAGATGAATATCGCGGCTGGAAGCGTCTGCCTCGCGGCAAAGAAGTGTCGCTGGCCGACAATGGCTGGCATCATATCGCGCACAAACAATGCGTCTGATCGCGGCCGGAGGCTCGCCTGCGAACATCATGGCATTTGATCCTTAATGCGGCCGGGTCTGGCAACGGGCCTGCCTGGAGCGTCCGATGAGCGAGAGCGCCTTCTCCAATCGCATCGTGCAGAACCTGCTCGATACCGATTTCTACAAGCTGACCATGATGCAGGCCGTGCTGCACAACTACCCCAACGTAGACGTCGAGTGGGAATTCCGCTGCCGCAACGGCGAAGACCTTCGGCCCTATCTGGGTGAGATCCAGCGGCAGATCGAGTTGCTGTGCGAGCTGTCGCTCAGCCCCGAACACCTGGTGTTTCTGGAGCGCATCAGCTTTCTGAAACCCGACTTCCTGCGCTTTCTCGGCCTGTTCCGCTTCAACACCCGCTACGTGAAGACCAGCATCGAGAATGACGAGCTGTGCATCCGCCTGCACGGCCCCTGGCTGCATGTGATTCTGTTCGAGGTGCCTTTGCTGGCGATCGTCAGCGAAGTGCGCAACCGGCATCGCTATCCCGAAATCCTGCTGAGCCAGGCCCGGGAGCGCCTGTACGACAAGTTCGAATGGCTTACCACCAACGCGACCCCTGACGAACTGGCGGAACTCAAGGTGGCGGACTTCGGTACTCGGCGACGGTTTTCCTACCGTGTTCAGGAAGAGATCGTCAGCGTGCTCAAGCGCGATTTCCCCGGCCAGTTCGTCGGCACCAGCAACGTGCATCTGGCCCGTGAGCTGGATATCAAACCCTTGGGGACCATGGCCCATGAATGGATCATGGCTCACCAGCAGCTCGGCCCGCGCCTGATCGACAGCCAGATTGCTGCGCTCGATTGCTGGGTTCGCGAATATCGCGGGCTGCTGGGGATCGCCCTGACCGACTGCATCACCACCGATGCCTTCCTGCGCGACTTCGATCTGTACTTCGCCAAACTGTTCGACGGCCTGCGCCACGACTCGGGCGACCCGGTGCTGTGGGCCGAAAAATGCATCACCCATTACCAGCGCCTGGGTATCGACCCCATGAGCAAGACCCTGGTGTTCTCCGATGGGCTGACGCTGCCCAAAGCACTGGGAATTTTTCGCGCGCTGCGTGGACGTATCAATGTGAGCTTTGGTATTGGCACCAACCTGACGGCAGACATTCCGGGTATTGCGCCGATGAACATGGTCCTGAAAATGACTGCGTGCGCGGGGCAGGCCGTCGCCAAGATTTCCGATGAGCCGGGCAAGACCCAGTGCAAGGACCCCAACTTCGTCGCCTACCTGCGGCATGTGTTCAAGGTCCCTGCCGAGTCTGCGCCTGAATAACCGCTTGAATGTATCCCACTGACAAGGAGTGAATCATGCACGCCGCACAGCTAGAGATCGCTGAACAGCTCAAGGTCCAGCCACCCTTTGCCGACCGCACCGCCTTGCAGGCCGAGGTCGCTCGCCGTGTCGATTTCATCAAGGATTGCCTGCGCAATGCGCGCCTCAAGACGCTGGTGCTGGGCATCAGCGGCGGCGTCGACTCCCTTACTGCCGGATTGCTGGCCCAGCGCGCCGTCAGTGAACTGCGCGAGACGACGGGCGATGACGGCTATCGCTTCATCGCGGTACGCCTGCCGTATGTGGTGCAGAAAGATGAGCACGAAGCCCAGGCCTGCCTGGACTTCATCAAGCCGGACGAGCTGCACACGGTAAACATCGGCGGCAGCGTCAAGTCCATGGCTTCGGAGATCAAGAGCTTCGAGAAACTGGACGCCAGCACCGTGGACTTCGTGCTGGGCAATACCAAGGCGCGGATGCGCATGGTAGCGCAGTACACCATCGCCGGCGCTTGCCAGGGCCTGGTGATCGGTACCGACCATGCGGCGGAAGCGGTGATGGGCTTTTTCACCAAGTTTGGCGATGGCGCGTGCGACCTCGCTCCGCTCAGCGGCCTGGTGAAAAATCAGGTACGTGCCATCGCCCGGGATTTCGGCGCGCCCGATGCATTGGTGGAAAAGGTGCCTACAGCGGATCTTGAAGACCTGACACCGGGCAAACCCGACGAAGCCGCCCATGGCGTGACCTACGCGGAAATCGATGCCTTCCTGCATGGCCAGCCGGTTGGCGAAGACGTGGCGAAGATCATCATCGACACCTACCGCAAAACCCAGCACAAGCGCGAACAGCCCTACGCGCCGTGACCCAGATACTGTGCCGGACGTAAAAACCTGCAGGAGCGAGCTTGCTCGCGAAGCGTATTCACCGCCGCCACATCGGCTGTGGATGTACCGGCCTCTTCGCGAGCGAGCTCGCTCCTACAGTTTTGGGAATCCGTGGGAGCGGACTCGTCCGCGAAGGCTTATCTACAGCCGATACATCTGCTTCAAGCCAGCTTGCTCCTACGGCAGGTGGACACCGTTACTTCAGGGTGACGTCACCCTTCATCATGCTGATGTGGCCCGGGAAGGTGCAGAAGAACGCGTACTTTTCCGCAGGGTCGAGCTTCGAGACGTCGAAGGTCACCGAATCCTTTTCTCCGGCGCCAATCATTTTGGTGTGAGCGATCACCCGAGCGTCGCCTTCCTTGAGATAACTCTTGTCGATACCGGCGCCCATGCCTTCGCTGGCTACGGCGTTCATGTCGGCGGCCTTGCTCATGACCCAGTTATGACCCATGACATTCTTCGGCAGGTTGCCGGAATGGGTCAGGTTGACCGTGAACGCCTTGCAGCTTTTGTCGATCACGATGGCTTTGGTGTCGAACGACATCTGGTCGGTGGAATCGACGGTGGTGGAGCACTCGGCGGCGAGCAATTGACCACTGGCCAGCGTCAACAGGGAAACCGCTACAAGCTTGCGAATCATATGAATCTCCAAGGCAGGGTATTTCAAGAATGGGAAGAGACTGCCTGATCCGGCATCGGGTGCCAATGACCTGCGTCAAAGCGCCTCGGAACGAGCCGGCGGATCAAGGTGCGGCAACGGCGTGCAGATCCGCTATCGATACGATCAAGACAATCAAACAGCCACTACGCGCCGGCCCGTCTACCCTCGGTGCATTGTCACTCAAGGAGCGCCATCATGCAGTTCAACAGCCTGTTTCGCAGTTTGCTTGCCGCCTATGCCTGCGGAGCGAGTGCCACCAGCCCGCACGATGCCTATGACCGGGTCCGGCACATGGCCTGACCCCGAATAGACGATTCACCGGCGTGGTTAATTAATGCAGGAAGTGTCACGCTTCGATGGGCATGACCGTGACACGTACTTCAGGGTCATGATGACCACCGCCCAGGATCACCCCGCGCAACGGCGAAACGTCGGAAAAGTCCCGCCCCCACGCCAGACTGATGTGCTCCAGCGCCGGCTGTACATTGTTGGTCGGATCGAAATCCACCCAGCCCGACGCCGGGCAGAACACTGAAATCCAGGCATGGGATGCGTCGGCGCCGATCAGTCGCGGCTGGCCGGGCGGTGGCTGGGTCAGCAGATAACCGCTGACATACCGCGCCGCCAGGCCACGGGAGCGCAGACAGGCGAGCATCAGGTGAGCGAAGTCCTGGCAGACCCCGCGGCGCCGCTCCAGCACCTCCACCAGCGGGGTCGCGACCTGGGTCGCTTCGGCGTCGAAGGTGAACTCGTCGAAGATCTTTTCCATCAGCGCCTGCACGCAGAGCAACAGTGGCCTGCCGGGCGCGAAGCAATCGGCGGAGAACTCGGTAAAGGACTGCTTGAGATGCACGTAAGGCGATTCGAAGCGGTAGCGGCAGGCTTCGAGCATGTCGGGAGTCATGGGCCGGGCACTGTAGCTCAGCGCGTTGCGGGTGATCTCCCATTCCGGCGACAGGTCGAAATCCAGAAAGGGCCGTTCCAGCACTTCGATTCTCAGCCGCGCGTTGACCTGCAACTCGTCGTGAGGGCGTTCGAAAGCCAGGCGGGTCAGCGGGTTGCCGAACACATCCAGTTCGTCACGCCGGCTGGTAGGCGTGGGAAACACTTCCAGGTGCTGTTCGATGCAGCGCTGCCGCGGGTTACTGCGCGGCCACAAATGCGCCAGTTGCTTGGCCAGCGACACCGGGCTGTCGTACTTGTAGTGGGTGTCGTGAAGGATCTGGTACAGGGCGCTCATCAGACGGACACCGTGCGCTGGCTGACATCATCGACATGGGCGAAATGGCGCAACGCCAGGCGATCGGACACCTGACCGCAGCCATCGCCGACTGCGTTCAGCAGGTCGGCCAGACCGTCGAGCACGGCGCGAACGCTACCCTCGCCGAACAATGGATTCTCCAGGCTGGCCAGATCGAAGCCGGCCAGGCGCTGACTCAGCACTGCAAGGCTGTTGTCACGCGGCGCGCCGAAATCCTCATTCAGGCGGCGTAATGAACGCTGCACCAGCTTGAGCTGGAACAGCACGGCATGGGGGTTCTGTTCGTCGAGCAGCAGCAAGTCCAGCACCGGAATCAGATGCGGCACGGCCATGTAACGCGAGCGATAGGTGATGCTGCTGTTGCCCAGTTCCAGCAACCACTCCAGGCCGGCCTGATCGGATACGGCCGCGCTGCGCAAAAAGCCCGCCAGGCTGGCGCTGAGAAACTTCAGGCGCTCGATCCGTCGGCCGATCATCAGAAAGCTCCAGCCTTCGTCGCGGGTCATGTCGTCCAGGGCAAAGCCCGACAACGCCGCCAACGACATCACCAGCCGGTTGAGAAAGTCCAGCAACTCGCCAAAATCCGGCTCGTCCGTGTCCAGGCTCAAGGCTTCGCGCTGCAGTTCCACCAACGCCTGCCAGTTTTCCCGGGAAAGCTTGCCGCGCACCTGCGAGGCGGCCCACTGCAGGCGCTGCAGGTTGGCCCGCAGGCTGAACGGCCACTCCTGGCCGAGCAGCGCGACCAGCAGACGATCAGGCAGACTCTGCCCCTCCTCCACTTCGGGCAGCAGCCCCAGGGAATCACCCAGCTCGACCGCCGCCTGCAACGCAGCCGGGTCGTCGCCGTCTACATAGCGGGTGAGCACGATACGCAGCAGTCGGGCGCTGTCGTCACAACGCTCGCAATAACGGCCGAACCAATACAGATTTTCCACAACCCGCGAGGGCAAATACGGATCGCGACGGATCAGGTCATACACGCCCAGCGGCCGCTGGCCTTTCCACGGCTCGCCCAGGTGTGAACGCTCGCCGAGCACCCACGTGTCCTTGCTGGCTCCGCCGCGCTGCATGGAAACCACATCGGCATCGGCCTCAGCCGCCACGCGAGTCAGGCCACCGGGCAACACACGATAGCCATCCTGGCTGGCGACGGCGTAAACCCGCATGCCGATCGCCCGCGGCTGCAAACCGGTGCCGTCAGGTTGCAGCACCGGCGCCTGGGACAACTGCGCCAGCTCTTGTGCCACATAGGCATAAGGCCGGGCCTGAATGCGCAGCGCCAGTTCCTGACGCTGTGCCTCGCTGAGGTCACGACCGAACACCGGCGCGAAACGCTGGGATGGAAATGCCGGCTTGATCAACAGCTCAGGCAGCTTCTCCAGTGCCTGAGCCATGACCGGCGGCTCGCCGCACCACCAGGTCGCCACCGACGGCAGGATCAGCTTCTCACCGAACAGGTGTTCATTGATGCGCGGCAGGAAACCCAGCAGGCCGGGTGACTCCAGCACGCCGCTGCCCAGCGCGTTGGCCACCAGCACGTTGCCGCGCCGGACGGCTTCCAGCAGGCCGGGCACGCCCAGCGCCGAATCGGTGCGCAGTTCCAGCGGGTCGCAGAAATCGTCGTCCAGCCGTCGCATGATCGCGTGGACCCGGCGCAGGCCACTCAGGGTTTTGAGATAGACCGTTGCGTCGCGCACGGTCAGATCGCCGCCTTCCACCAGTGGATAACCCAGCTGGCGGGCGAGATACAGGTGTTCGAAGTAGCTTTCGTTGAAACGGCCCGGCGTCAGCACCACCACCAACGGCGCTTCGCTGCTGGTGGGCGCCTGACGTGCCAGGGTTTGCTGCAAGGTGCCGAAGAAACCGGTCAGGTGGCGGACCTGCAGATCACGGTAGGTATCGGGCAACGCCCGCGCCACGCTCTGTCGATTCTCCAGGGCATAACCGGCGCCCGACGGCGCCTGGGTGCGGTCGGCGGTAACCCACCAGCGCCCGTCGGGTGTGCGCGCCAGGTCCACGGCATACATGTGCAGGAAGGTGCCTTCCGGCGGAGTGACGCCCTGGCACGGCCAGAGAAAATTGTTGTGGCCGAACACCAGTTCCGCCGGCAACAGGCCGTCGGCGATCAACGTCTGCGGCCCGTAGAGATCGGCCAGCACGGCATTGAGCAATCGCGCACGCTGAGCGATGCCCGCAGCGACGTCTTGCCACTCATCGGCCGGAATCACGTGGGGCAGCAGATCCAGCTCCCAGGGCCGGTCCGCGCCCTTGGGGTCGGCATAGACGTTGTAGGTGACGCCGTTTTCCTGAATCTGCCGGGTCAGCAGCGCCTGACGCTGGACCAGTTGAGCCGCCGAGCTGCGCTGCATGTTTTCATACAGGCGCTGCCAATGCGGCCGAATGGCGCCGCCGGCATCGAGCATCTCGTGATAAGTACCCTCGGAATGCGGGTAGCGGTCAAGCAGGTCGGGCATGGAAGGCTCGGCAGGAAACGTAAGGACTCAGCTTAGCGCAGCCGGATGACACGCTTGTAGCGCACATCCGGCTGCGCGGCCGGCGTTTTAATGCAAACGCATATCCAGCGTCATCGGCAGCTCGCCGTTAATGTTGAGCGGCGGCACGTCCAGTTTGCCGGGGGTATGTCCGATGCGGAAGAAACGCGCCAGGCGTCGGCTCTCCGCTTCATTGGCATTGACCGGCAAGGTCTCGTAATTGCGACCGCCAGGATGGGCGACATGATACTCGCAGCCGCCCAGCGAGCGCTGCATCCAGGTGTCTACCAGATCGAACACCAGCGGCGCATGCACGCCGATGGTCGGTTGCAGGCAATTGGCGGGCTGCCAGGCGCGATAACGCACACCGGCCACGAATTCGCCGACACGCCCGGTCGGCTGCAAGGGCACCGCAATGCCATTACAGGTCAATTGGTAGCGCTGCGGCGGCAGCCCGCTGACCAGCACTTGCAGACGCTCCAGTGACGAGTCGACGTAACGCACCGCGCCGCCGCCCGAGCCTTCTTCGCCGAGTACATGCCACGGTTCCAGCGCCTGGCGCAGTTCCAGTTCGATGCCGTTGACCGCGTAATCGCCGACCTTGGGGAAACGGAACTCCAGGTGCGCGGCGAACCATTCAGCCTTGAGCGAATAGCCGGCCTCGTTGAGTTCCGAAACCACGTCGGCAAAGTCCTGGGCGATAAAGTGCGGCAGCATGAAACGGTCGTGCAGCTGCGTACCCCAGCGAACGAGCCTGGCCGGCGCATACGGCTCGCGCCAGAAACGCGCGACCAGCGCCCGCAGCAACAATTGCTGGGCCAGACTCATGCGGGCATGGGGCGGCATTTCAAACGCCCGCAGCTCCAGCAGCCCCAACCGCCCGGTGGCGCCGTCCGGCGAATACAGCTTGTCGATGCAAAACTCGGCACGGTGGGTGTTGCCGGTCACATCGATCAACAGGTTGCGCAGCAACCGGTCGACCAGCCACGGCGCCACCTCTTCGCCCGGCCTGGGCATTTGCGCGAAAGCAATTTCCAGCTCATAGAGCGAGTCGTTACGCGCTTCGTCGATGCGTGGCGCTTGTGAAGTCGGGCCGATGAACAATCCCGAAAACAGGTAAGACAAGGACGGATGGTTGTGCCAGTAACTGAGCAGACTGCGCAGCAAATCCGGACGCCGCAGAAACGGCGAGTCCGCCGGTGTCGCGCCGCCGAGCACGAAATGGTTGCCGCCACCGGTGCCGGTATGGCGTCCATCGATCATGAATTTCTCGGTGGTCAGCCGGGTCAGGCGCGCCTGTTCGTAGAGAAACTCGGTGCGCTCTACCAACTCGTCCCAAGTGGAGGACGGCTGGACATTGACCTCGATTACACCGGGATCGGGGGTGATGCGGAAGTTCGCCAGACGCGGGTCGCTCGGCGGCTCGTAGCCTTCCAGCAGCACCGGACACGCCAGTTCCGCGGCAGTCGCTTCGATGGCCGCGACCAGCTCCAGGTAATCTTCCAGCGCCTGCAGCGGCGGCATGAAAAGGTACAGGCGACCATCGCGGGCTTCGGCACACAGCGCGGTGCGGGTCAGCCAGTCGGCGGACTCGTCCAGCTCCGGTGCTCGGTCGTCACTGACTTCGCTGGATGACGAGCGCGCGCGCAATTGCTGGCTGTCGGGCAATTTGGCGAAGTCCTGATTGGGATCGGCAGGGTGGATGAACGGATATTCGGCGGCCTTGACCCACGGCTGCGAAGCCAGCGGCAAGCGATAGCCCAGCGCAGAGTCGCCCGGCACCAGCCGACAGTGTTCGTCGCGCAGATACCAGCGCCCACTCTGCCAGCGATCCCCTTCTGCCGTGCGCGCCAACGGCAGAACCTGGCCGATGACCTTGTCCAGCCCTTGGGCGAACACCTTGCGCAGGCGCGTGCGTTCCAGCTCGTCGGCGAGTCGCGAATCCTCGGCGGTGACGTTGACCGGCAATGCACCCTCGCGCCACAGGTAGTAGAAGTTGTCTTCATAGGCCGGAAACACGAAGCGGGTCGGCACGTTCAGGCGCTCGGCCACACTGCTCAGAAAACGTCCGGCCAATTCGCCGGTAGCTCCGTAGTCACGGGTTTCGTCGGCGATCAGCGCATTGTCATGCCAGACCGGTTGGCCGTCCTTGCGCCAGAAGCAGTTGAGCGACCAGCGCGGCAACTGCTCGCCCGGATACCACTTGCCCTGCCCGAAATGCACCAGGCCCAACGGCGCATAGTGCTTGCGCATACGCTGGAACAGCTCGGCCGACAGCCCGCGCTTGGTCGGGCCGAGCGCGGCGGTGTTCCATTCGCCGCCTTCGCGGTCATCGATGGACACAAACGTCGGCTCGCCACCCATGGTCAGGCGCACATCGTTGTCGCTCAGATCGACGTCGATCTGCCGACCCAGCGCCTGAATCGCATGCCACTGTTCCTCGGTGTACGGCTGGGTCACGCGCGGTGCCTCCCAGATCCGCTCGACCGACATTTCATGGCTGAATTCGGTTTCGCAAGGCTCGACCAGCCCGCTGATCGGCGCCGCTGAAGATGGCTCGGGGCTGCAGGCCAGCGGGATGTGGCCTTCTCCGGCAAACAGGCCCGAAGTCGCATCGAGGCCGACCCAGCCGGCGCCCGGCAGATAAACTTCGCACCAGGCATGCAGGTCGGTGAAATCGACGTCAGTGCCGGACGGGCCGTCCAGCGCCTCGACATCTGCCTTGAGCTGGATCAGATAACCGGATACGAAACGTGCCGCCAGCCCAAGGTGGCGCATCAGCTGCACCAGCAGCCAGGCCGAGTCCCGGCATGAACCGGACGCGTTCTGGAGTGTGTGTTCCGGGGTTTGCACACCCGGTTCCATTCGGATCAGGTAGGCGATGTCCTGACTCAACCGTTGGTTCAGGCCGACCAGAAAGTCGATGGCCGGAATCGGTTCGCGACTGATGCTGTCCAGATAGGTTTTGAACGCAGGCGTCAGCGGCAGCTTTTCCAGATACGGTGCCAGTTCGCGCTGTTCTTCGGCGGCATAGCTGAACGGTATGTTTTCAGCGTAAGGCTCGAGGAAAAAGTCGAAAGGGTTGAACACCGCCATTTCGGCGACCAGATCGACCTCGACTCGCAGTTCTCGGGTCTTCTCCGGAAACACCAGGCGCGCCAGGTAATTGCCTTGCGGGTCCTGCTGCCAGTTGATGAAGTGATTTTCAGGCAGCACTTTCAGCGAGTACGACAACACGCGGGTGCGGCTATGGGCAGCCGGGCGCAGGCGGACGATCTGGGGGCCCAGTTCCACCGCGCGTTCGTAGCGATAATGCGTAACGTGGTGCAAGGCAATATGAATCGACACGGCGTGCCTCCTGCGAGCCTGAACGGTGAGTGAGCCGCGCAAGACTTATGCCACACGGGCAAAGCCTGCGGCGCCGGCATGAACACTGCCCGCACAACCGGGCGCAGCACCAGAATCGCGCCAGTGCCCGCTGACGGTGGACCGTCCGCACGATAACGAGGCACTGAGTGTGGCAGAGGTTGGGTTACAGGATGAGGATTATCTGCCCTAGGGATTTGTGCCGATGATGCAGGAGCGAGCTTGCTCGCGAAGACGCCGGTACACCCGCAGCAAATACGTGATCTGAAATGCAGCTTTCGCGGACAAGCGGAGCGCGCCCGGTCCGCTCCTACAAAATCTGCGCTGACCCCGTAGGAGCGAGCTTGCTCGCGAAGAAGCCGGTGCACCCGCAGCAAATGCGCGATCTGGAATCCAGCTTTCGCGGACAAGCGGAGCGCCGCCCGGTCCGCTCCTACAAACTTTGCGCTGAACCCGTAGGAGCGAGCTTGCTCGCGAAGAGGGCGGTACATCCGCAAAAGATGCGTGATCTGAAATCCAGCTTTCGCGGACAAGCGGAGCGCCGCCCGATTGCACCAAAAGCTAAAGGTCTAAACCTGTTTCAATAGCTGTAGTTGATAACCACTGAATCCATCCCGGCTGGTGCGCCGGAATTTCGGCCACCTTTCACTGAATGCCGAATTGTAACCCTGGCATGCATATCAAATTTGAAATTGTTAAATTTATCGGTAGTTCCCGAGGCGTTAGGAGAAATATCCTCACAGAGCACATGATCAATACGACCCGGCTCCGTGTAGCAGATCTCGACTTCTTCATTCAGATTGTCGGGATAATGGGTCGTGCGCCACTCAACACTTGTAAGCGTCTTCTTTGCCACCAGCAGACCGGGAGCTGAGAAGTCCCTGCTAAGCACAGAAAACTGCGCCATAGCGCTACCGTCTTTAGCGACAATGATTCGACCAGGCTTTAGGGATTTAGTCAGTGACTTTTCTACGGCAAAGCCGCTGACAGATACGAGTACAAGCGCAATAGCTATTATTATTTTCACAGAATTATCCTTGAGTTGTGAATATCACGACAAGGAGCATATCCGTTTTCTTTTGGCAGTTGCGCATAGATAGATACCTACAAACCCAGCCTTAAAGGCGACCTGAATTACTGAGAGAAACGCTCCCACAGTAGACGCAACCAACTTCTTGCGGGAGCTACGCTTTCGCCCCCACTCCACTCACGTAGCAGATCGAAACCGGCCTTCACTTTCACAAACTCTACGGGTAGCTGTCCGTCTACACCGCCCTCTAATTGAATGCCAAGCGCCCGTCCCTTTGCCGTAAGACGCGACACGCCATTTTCACTGATGATATCTGGCTCAAACTTTGGCAACCTGATTTCAGTTGAAGCCGTCAGTACATAGTTCTCGCTCAAATCTATCGGTGTGTACACTGAGAATCGAGAATCGAGAGGGGCTGCGGTATTGGCCTCAGCAGAAAAGTGAGTCACAAGATGTTCAAGCAAAGAAAAATCCCCACAACGCCCCATAGCACCGTTACCCGGATCTAAAATATATCGCAAAAAACCTTGGTCGAATCGCGTACTGTTAATCGCAGCCCCGCTACGTAAACTTGATGCGATAGCAGCATCTCTTTCATTGAAATCCACAGTGAGCTGCCAGCCCTGGCTGTTATAACTGCCACCACTATTAAAATTACCCATGCCACGCCCATCATCATGTTGGCGATAGTCCCCTATATCGTCAGCAATAAGATCAACATAGGTAAGATCTACACCTTGGTCCTGGGCATACGAGTAAACATCCGAAAGCAATTCAAGATCCTGTCGAGTCAGGAACTCATAACTGGAGCGCGCCATATTATCGTGCCTCATCCCAAGCGCACCACTAATGAGCACAGGCTCCCGTCCGCCGTACAATTGATTGAGCATCAATTGGCGGCCACGGTCGTTATTACTTTCTTTGGCCTGAGCAGCGCATCCCGTTTCGCTAAGCTGGCGAGCCGTATTTGAAATGGTGCAATGGATATCGGGCTGGCTCTCGTCGAGGCTGTTGCCGTCCTTCGACGTCACGTCTGGGGCTTTGACAGCCGGACTTGCGCTGACTGCCGGGGCTGCCACTGGGATAGTTCTGTTATTGACGATCATCTCGGCTTCTCCCTGAAGTGCTGGCGAGCCAGCACGTGCGTTGAAGAACCCGAGGATAGGAATTCACCCCTTCACTGGATGTAGGAATCACTCCGGCGGTGCGTATGAATATTCTCTTTTTGCGTCCGACGTCCCACAAACCGGTTGCACGTCACAAAAATCGCCCTACATCTGAACGCAAAAACCTGACCGCCAAAACGCAAAACGCCAACCCGAGGGTTGGCGTTTTGCATTCAGGCAAACGAGATCAGCGTGGCACTACCGGCTGACGCGCAGGCTTCTTGCCACCTTTGCCGCCTTTCCCACCCTTGGCCGCATCCATGCGCTCCTTGGCAGCCTGCTTGTTGCGCGCCATGGCTGCGGCCTTGGCTTCCTCGCGCTTGTCCCACGGCTTGCTGCCGTCGCTGGCGCGTGGTGGCAGGCCGGTGTGCTGGGTCTGGATCAGCGTGGTCTTGCCAACCTTGTGGCTGCCGGCCGGCGTCGAGTTCTTGCGACGGGCGCTCTGGTAGCTGTCGGTCGATGGCTGGAACGCCGGAATCAGCTGATTCTTGCCCGAACCGATCAGGTCGGCACGGCCCATGCGCTCCAGCGCTTCGCGCAGCATCGGCCAGCCCTTGGGGTCGTGATAGCGCAGGAACGCCTTGTGCAGACGACGCTGCTCCTCGCTCTTGACGATAGTGACCGCGTCGCTCTTGTAGGTGACCTTGCGCAGCGGGTTCTTGCCCGAGTGGTACATGGCAGTCGCCGACGCCATTGGCGAGGGGTAGAACGCCTGGACCTGATCGGCACGGAACCCGTTGCCCTTGAGCCACAACGCGAGGTTCATCATGTCTTCATCGGTGGTGCCTGGGTGGGCAGCGATGAAGTAAGGAATCAGGTACTGCTCTTTGCCCGCTTCCTTCGAATACTTCTCGAACATTCGCTTGAACCGGTCGTAGCTGCCGATGCCCGGTTTCATCATCTGGTTGAGCGGCCCTTCCTCGGTATGCTCCGGGGCGATTTTCAGATAGCCGCCAACGTGGTGAGTCACCAGTTCCTTGACGTATTCCGGAGACTCCACCGCCAGGTCATAACGCAGACCGGAAGCGATCAGGATTTTCTTCACGCCCGGCAAAGCGCGGGCACTGCGATACAACTGGATCAGCGCCGAATGGTCGGTGTTCAGGTTCGGGCAGATGCCGGGGAACACGCAGGACGGTTTGCGGCAAGCGGATTCGATTTCCGGGCTCTTGCAGGCGATCCGGTACATGTTCGCGGTCGGGCCGCCAAGGTCGGAAATGACGCCGGTAAAGCCGGGCACCTTGTCGCGGATCTCTTCGATCTCGCGAATGATCGAGTCTTCGGAACGGTTCTGGATGATCCGGCCTTCGTGCTCGGTGATCGAGCAGAAGGTGCAGCCGCCGAAACAGCCCCGCATGATGTTTACCGAGAAACGGATCATGTCGTAGGCCGGGATTTTCTCCTTGCCATACGCTGGATGCGGAACCCGTGCGTACGGCATGCCGAACACGTAGTCCATTTCTTCGGTGGTCATCGGAATGGGCGGCGGGTTGAACCACACGTCCACCTCACCATGCTTCTGCACCAGCGCACGGGCGTTGCCCGGATTGGTTTCCAGGTGCAAGACGCGGTTGGCGTGGGCATACAGAACGGCGTCGTTACGCACTTTCTCCACCGACGGCAGACGGATGACCGTCTTGTCGCGGGTCATGCGCGGGCTGGCCAGAATCTGTACGACCTTGGCTTCGTTCGGATCTTCGACCGGACCTTTTTCCTGCTCGATGGCGCAGGCCTGGGTGTCCTGGGTGTTGACGTACGGGTTGATGATCTTGTCGATCTTGCCCGGACGGTCGATGCGCGTGGAGTCCACCTCGTACCAGCCTTGCGGCGTGTCACGACGAATGAACGCAGTGCCGCGCACGTCGGTGATGTCTTCGATCTTGTGGCCGTAGGACAGGCGCTGCGCCACTTCGACAATCGCCCGCTCGGCGTTGCCGTACAGCAGGATGTCGGCGCAGGCGTCGATCAGGATCGAATTGCGAACCTTGTCCTGCCAGTAGTCGTAATGCGCGATGCGACGCAGCGAAGCCTCGATGCCGCCGAGGACGATCGGCACATGCTTGTAGGCTTCTTTGCAGCGCTGGCTGTAGACCAGGCTGGCGCGATCCGGCCGCTTGCCCGCCATGCCGCCGGGTGTATAGGCGTCATCGGAGCGTATTTTCTTGTCGGCGGTGTAGCGGTTGATCATGGAGTCCATGTTGCCGGCCGCGACACCGAAGAACAGATTCGGCTCGCCCAGCTTCATGAAGTCGTCCTTGGACTGCCAGTTTGGTTGGGCAATGATGCCCACGCGGAAGCCCTGGGCTTCCAGCAGCCGGCCGATGATCGCCATGCCGAAGGACGGGTGATCGACGTACGCGTCGCCGGTCACGATGATGACGTCGCAGGAATCCCAGCCAAGCAGATCCATCTCTTCCCGGCTCATCGGCAGGAAAGGCGCTGGCCCGAAACATTCGGCCCAGTACTTGGGATAGTCAAATAACGGCTTGGCTGCTTGCATGTCAGGACCTACGTTTGCACGTTGGAAAAATCGCGGGCGCGGAATATAGCACAAAAAATGATCAAGTCCGACGGTAACGGTCGGATTTTGATGTGCTGCGCCGCAACTCGTGGGAGCCAGCTTGCTGGCGAAGAGGTCAGTGGCAGCACGGCAATGTCACCCACTGTCCGGGCCGACGCTTCGCCAGCAAGCCGGCCCCCACATGGATTGCGGGGATTTCAAATTATTCGTCGTCGAAGTTGTAGCTGCCCGGCGCAAGGTTTTCGAAGCGGGTGTACTTGCCGATGAACGCCAGCCGCGTGGTGCCGATCGGGCCGTTACGCTGCTTGCCGATGATGATCTCGGCAATGCCCTTGTGCTCGGTCTCGGGGTGATACACCTCGTCCCGGTACACGAACATGATGACGTCGGCGTCCTGCTCGATCGCTCCGGATTCCCGGAGGTCAGAGTTGATCGGGCGCTTGTTGGGGCGTTGTTCCAGGGAGCGGTTGAGCTGCGACAGCGCGATTACCGGGCAGTTGAATTCTTTCGCGAGGGCTTTCAACGAGCGGGAAATCTCGGAAATCTCGTTGGTACGGTTGTCGCCGGAAGAACCCGGAATCTGCATCAGCTGCAGGTAGTCGATCATGATCATGGCGATATCACCATGCTCGCGAGCGACACGACGGGTGCGGGCGCGCATTTCCGATGGGCTGATGCCGGCGGTGTCGTCAATGAACAGCTTGCGGTCGTTGAGCAGGTTGACCGCCGAAGTCAGGCGCGGCCAATCGTCATCGTCCAGCTGACCGGCACGCACCTTGGTCTGGTCGATGCGACCCAGGGACGACAGCATACGCATGATCAGCGATTCACCTGGCATCTCCAGCGAGTAGACCAGCACGACCTTGTCGCTGCGCAATACGGCGTTCTCCACCAGGTTCATGGCGAAGGTGGTCTTACCCATGGAAGGACGACCGGCGACGATGATCAAGTCGGCGGGTTGCAGGCCGCTGGTCTTCTCGTCCAGGTCGGCGTAACCGGTGGACAGGCCGGTGATCGCGTTATCACTGTTGAACAGTGTATCGATGCGGTCGATGGCCTTGGTCAGCAGGTCGTTGACGCCCACCGGGCCACCGCTCTTGGGACGCGCTTCGGCGATCTGGAAGATCTGCCGCTCGGCTTCGTCGAGAATCTCCTCGGCGGTCCGACCTTCGGGGTTGAACGCGCTGTCGGCGATCTCGGTACTGATACCGATCAACTGCCGCAAGGTCGCTCGCGCACGGACGATCTGCGCGTAGGCCTTGATGTTGGCAACCGATGGCGTGTTCTTTGCCAGCTCGCTGAGATAACCCAGACCGCCGACCTGGGAAGTCTGACCTTCCTTGTCAAGCTGCTCGGCAAGGGTTACCACGTCGATAGGGCTGTTCTGATCGGCCAGCCGGGCGATGGCGCGGAAGATCAGGCGGTGGTCATGTCGATAGAAATCGCCGTCGGAGACTTGATCGAGCACACGTTCCCAGGCGTTGTTGTCCAGCATCAGACCGCCGAGCACGGCCTGCTCAGCCTCGATGGAATGAGGCGGCACCTTGAGGGCGGCGGTTTGCAGATCGTATTGCTCGGGGGCGGTGATTTCGTTCATGGCCACTTGAATTCGAAGTTTGCAAAATGGGGATGACACAAAAACAAAGGGCACGACCTGTGAACAGGATCGTGCCCGATGTTAATCCTCCAGCGGCCGGGCCGCCAGACGATTACGTATTGCTTAAGCAGCCACTACGACAACGCGTACGGTCGCTTCTACGTCGCTGTGCAGGTGCACGGCTACGTCGAATTCGCCAACGTTGCGGATAGTGCCGTTCGGCAGACGAACTTCGCTTTTTGCAACTTCAACGCCGGAGGCGGTCAGTGCATCAGCGATGTCGTGGGTGCCGATCGAACCGAACAGCTTGCCTTCGTCACCGGCAGTGGCAGTGATGGTCACTTCCAGCTCAGCCAGTTGAGCAGCGCGAGTTTCGGCGGATGCTTTCTTGTCTGCAGCCAGCTTTTCCAGCTCGGCACGACGCTCTTCGAACGCAGCCACGTTGGCAGCGGTCGCAGCGGTAGCCTTGCCGTATGGCAGCAGGTAGTTACGACCGTAACCGGCCTTAACATTTACTTTGTCGCCCAGGTTGCCCAGGTTCGCGACTTTTTCCAGAAGGATCAGTTGCATGTGAAAATCCTCTTAACTTTTAACCTTCACCGTTCGCAGGGCCGTTACCGGAATCTTTCGATATCCGGCGACCGCGAAAATCAATCAGGCTGTCGACAATGGCTATCACCACGAGCAACGGATAGATCAGCTGCATGAATACCAGCAGCGTGATGTACATCCCCACCAACCAGAACCGGGCCAGTCGCTTTTCAGCCACCAACCCATGTATCAAGGCCAGCCCGGCGAATACCAGCGGTACGCTGCACAGCGGTGTCAACATCGCCACTTGCGGACCAAAATTCGGCCCGACGAGCATGCACACCAGCAGCACCAACGCGGGTACCAGCGGGAGCTTCACGGCGCGAAATTCACGCCCGAAACCACCAGGGTTATACAGCAACGCCTGCCAGTAGCGCCCAAGCATCAGGCAAAGCACACTGACGATTTGCAGCACAGCCGCTATCAGGCCATTGAGGACCGGAGTGATCAGTGCTCCCAGACGCGCTCGCTCTTCTACGTTCAACTGCTCGTAGAGCCCCTGAAGCATTGTCGGCAAGTGCTTTTGCAGCTCTTGCGACATGGCTTCGATGGGTTCGCGGAAAACCGTGCCCAGAACCACTGCATACACCAGACCTACCGCTACGCTGACCAGCAGCACACGGACCCAAGACTCGCTGGCACGCAGAACCATTGCCAAACCCAGTGACCCGGCCAGCACCATGGCTGTACGAGGTTCACCGAAATACCACCAGACCAAGGCCGGCAGCAGAGCCCAGGACAGGACACCAACGGCATCACTGAACCCGCGTCGCAGGAGCACAAGGCAACCTGCGGCAGCACTCAACCAGAACAACAGCGGCAATGCCGCACACCCGGCCACTACGAGAGTGGCCTGCATGCGGCCGCGCATGATGAATTCAGCCAGGGCGCGCATGCGTTCTATTCCTTGCTACGTTTTGTCGACGACCTGGTCTCAGCGGCCGTGGCTGTCGGTGTAGGCCAGCAGGGCCAGGAAGCGGGCGCGCTTGATAGCGGTGGCCAGCTGACGCTGATAACGTGCTTTGGTACCGGTGATGCGGCTTGGAACGATTTTGCCGGTCTCGGATACGTAAGCTTTCAGAGTGTTGAGATCTTTGTAATCGATCTCTTTGACGTCTTCAGCGGTGAAGCGGCAGAATTTACGACGACGGAAGAAACGTGCCATGTAATTGGCTCCTCAAAAGGTCCGTGGATTACTCGTCAGCGTTATCGCTAACGTCGCTGTTGTCGCCGTCATCGCCATCGGCGCTGTCGGAGTGCTCAGGACGGTCACGACGCTCACGGCGCTCACTGCGGTTCTCTTCAGCCTTGAGCATCTCGGACTGGCCGGTAACGGCTTCGTCGCGACGGATGACCAGGTTACGGATCACTGCATCGTTGTAACGGAAGTTGTCTTCCAGCTCGGCCAGAGCCTTGCCAGTGCACTCAACGTTCAGCATCACGTAGTGAGCCTTGTGAACATTGTTGATTGCGTAAGCCAGTTGACGACGGCCCCAATCTTCCAGACGGTGGATTTTGCCGCCGTCTTCTTCGATCAGCTTGGTATAACGCTCAACCATGCCGCCGACTTGCTCGCTTTGATCCGGGTGGACCAAAAAGATAATTTCGTAATGACGCATGAATGCTCCTTACGGGTTGTAGCCTGCCGCAAAATGCGGTCAGACAAGGAGTGAATGACACTGTGAGTCTTGCCCAGGAACAGGCACATGCGCGCCTGCCATGACAGCAAGGGGCGCAATTGTAGAGAAGGGTCGGGTACGGCGCAAGGCAATTGGTGAATATTTGAACAACAGCGTGTGCAGACAGACACCTGCAGGAGCGGACACGCGGAGCGCCGCCCGATCCGTTCCTACAGTTGCATCGCTCAGGACTTCTTGCCGGCTGCCTTGACGTTACGCTGACGCATCGCTTCGAACAGGCACACGCCCGTTGCCACGGACACGTTCAGGCTGCTGACGCTGCCCGCCATCGGCAGGCGCACCAGGTAATCGCAATGCTCACGCGTCAGGCGACGCATGCCTTTGCCTTCGGCACCCATGATGATGATGGTCGGACCGGTGAGATCCTGCTGATACAGCTCCTGCTCAGCCTCCCCCGCCGTACCGACGATCCACAGGCCGCGCTGCTGAAGTTTTTCCAGCGTGCGCGCTAGGTTGGTCACCGCCACCAACGGAATGACTTCCGCTGCGCCACAGGCCACTTTTCGTACAGCTGGAGTCAGGGTCGCCGACTTGTCTTTCGGCACCAGGACTGCCAATGCGCCAGCCGCATCAGCCGTACGCAGGCAAGCGCCCAGATTGTGCGGATCGGTTACGCCGTCGAGCACCAGCAACAAGGGCGGACCCTCGGAGCGGTCCAGCAACTCTTCGAGCATTGCCTCGCCCCAGACCTGGCTCGGACTGACATCCGCGACCACACCCTGATGTACGCCTTCGACCCAGGCATCCATCTCGCGACGCTCGGCCTGACCGATGGTGACGCGATTGAGGCCCGCCAGCTCGACCAGCACCTGGACGCGCGGATCATTGCGACCTTCCGCCAGCCAGATGTGCTTGACGCGCTTAGGGTGATGGCGAAGCAATGCTTCTACGGCGTGTACACCGTAGATCTTTTCCAACTGACTCATGACTTGACCTTGGGTTTACGTGCACCGCCGCCCTTGGCAGCCGATGCCGAGCCCGCCTTGGGCGGACCCTTGCGATGTTTACTGGGCTTGGCGGCGCCGGAATCAGCCCTCGACGACTTTCCCGACGATGCCTTGCTACCGCCCTTGGCTTCGTTCAGCAAAGCCTGCTTCATTTCCCGACTTTTGCGCACTTCGGCGTTTTTCGCCGCAGCGTCGCTGGGCCGATACGCCTCGACGGAAGCTTCCTTCGCACCGCGACGTCCGGCCTTGGCCGGCGCCTTTTCCTTCTCGGCCGGCGCAGGGGCTGCAGTTTCCTGACCGCGACGCTTGCGACCGATCGGTGCGGTAACCGTTTTCTCGGACATCTCGAAGTCGATCTTGCGCTCATCCAGATCCACGCGCATCACGCGCACTTCAACGGTGTCGCCCAGACGGAAGCTGCGCCCGGTACGCTCACCGGCGAGGCGGTGATGCACAGGATCGAAGTGATAGTAATCACCCGGCAAAGCGGTGACGTGCACCAAGCCCTCGACATAGATGTCGCTCAACTCGACGAACAGGCCGAAACCGGTCACGGCGGTGATCACACCCGGGAAAGACTCGCCGACGCGGTCCTTCATGAACTCGCACTTGAGCCAGTTGACCACGTCACGCGTGGCTTCGTCGGCACGGCGTTCGCTCATCGAGCATTGCTCGCCAAGCTGCTCGAGCAGCGCTTCGTCGTACGGATAGATGCGCGCCTTCGGAATGGTCGGCGCACCGGCACGGCGAACATGCGGCGTATCCTGCTTGGAGCGGATGACACTGCGCAGCGCACGGTGAGTCAGCAAGTCCGGATAACGGCGGATCGGCGAGGTGAAGTGGGTGTACGCCTCGTAATTCAGGCCGAAGTGGCCGTTGTTGTCAGAGCTGTACACGGCCTGACTCAACGAACGCAGCATGACGGTCTGGATCAGGTGGTAATCGGGACGTCCGCGAACGGTTTCCAGAAGCGCCTGGTAATCCTTCGGCGTCGGGCCATCCTTGCCTTTGTGCAACGACAGACCCAGCTCGCCCAGAAACGCACGCAACTTCTCCAGACGCTCCGGCGGCGGGCCGTCGTGCACGCGGTACAGTGCAGGAATCTCGTGCTTCTTGAGGAATTCGGCGGTGGCCACGTTGGCGGCCAGCATGCATTCCTCGATCAGCTTGTGAGCATCGTTGCGCGTGGTCGGGCGGATTTCCGCGATCTTGCGCTCGGAACCGAAGATGATCCGGGTTTCCTGGGTTTCGAAATCAATGGCGCCGCGCACATGGCGCGCGCCCAGCAGCACTTTGTACATCGCGTAAAGCTGCTTGAGGTGCGGCACGACATTGTCGTACTCACTACGCAAGGCCTTGGCGTCCGCGGACTTCGGATGTTCCAGCATGGTGCTGACCTTGTTGTAGGTCAGGCGCGCATGGGAGTGGATGACCGCTTCGTAGAACGTGTAGTCGGTCATCTCGCCGGTCTTGGAGATGGTCATTTCACAGACCATGGCCAGACGATCGACATGCGGGTTCAGCGAGCACAGGCCGTTGGACAACTGCTCGGGCAGCATCGGCACGACACGCTCGGGGAAGTACACGGAGTTGCCGCGCACTTGTGACTCGGCATCCAGCGCCGAACCGATCTTCACGTAGCTCGACACGTCGGCGATTGCCACGTAGAGCTTCCAGCCGCCGGAGAACAGGCGCAGCTTGCCCGGCTTGGCTTCGCAGTAAACCGCGTCGTCGAAGTCCCGTGCGTCTTCGCCGTCGATGGTCACGAACGGCAGATGGCGCAGGTCTACGCGGTTTTCCTTGTCCTTTTCTTCCACTTCCGGCTTGAGTTTGGCAGCTTCTTTGAGAACCGCCTCAGGCCAGACGTGGGGAATGTCGTAGGTGCGCAGCGCAACATCGATTTCCATGCCGGGCGCCATGTAGTTGCCCACCACCTCAACCACGTCACCTTGCGGCTGGAAGCGCGGCGTCGGCCAGTGGGTGATCTTCACTTCGACGAACTGGCCGATCTTTGCGCTGTTGTTGCGACCCGGCGTGACCAGCACTTCCTGCTGGATCTTGGGATTGTCCGGAATGACGAAACCGATGCCGCTCTCTTCGAAGTAGCGACCGACGATGGTCTCGTGGGCGCGGGAGATGACCTCCACGATCACGCCTTCGCGACGACCACGACGATCCAGACCCGATACGCGCGCCAGGGCACGGTCGCCATCGAACACCAGACGCATTTGCGCCGGGCTCATGAACAGGTCGTCCGAGCCGTCATCAGGAATCAGGAAACCGAAACCGTCGCGGTGACCGGCGATGCGGCCCAGGATCAGGTCCAGCTTGTCGACCGGCGCGTAAGTGCCGCGGCGGGTGTAGATCAACTGCGCATCGCGCTCCATCGCACGAAGGCGGCGGCGCAAGGCTTCGAATTGATCTTCCGTGACCAGGCCGAACTCTTCGACCAGTTGCTCGCGACTGGCCGGCGAACCACGCTCGGCAAGATGCTGCAGAATCAGCTCACGGCTGGGAATGGGGTTTTCATATTTTTCCGCTTCACGAGCGGCCTCGGGATCGAGGGACTGCCAATCGGCCATTAGATAGTTTTCACCTTGTCTATATGCGGGTTAGTTTGGCATACACCTAATGAAACGGGAAATTTCAGAGTCAATCAGCTTGCCCTGAGGCCTTCCGGAACGCGCGCAAAGCCACCGCGAACACCGCCTGCGAAATTTTTCGACTTTTTTTCAGAGTCGGGCTTTACAGCTCAAAGGACGCTCCGTATAGTGCGCGCCATCGACAGGCGCAAGCTTGCCGATATTGCCCAGATGGTGAAATTGGTAGACACGCCAGCTTCAGGTGCTGGTGACCGCAAGGTCGTGGAAGTTCGAGTCTTCTTCTGGGCACCAATTCAAGCAGCAGCCTACACCAGTCTGATGCTTCACAAGAACCCGCGAAAGCGGGTTTTTGCATTCTGCGGTTTTAATTGTTCCGGCGTTTTGATTGTTCTGACAAAACAGGGGTTTACAGAATAAAACGTTCGCCGTATAGTGCGCCCCATCAACGGCGGACAACGCTGCTGATGCTGCCCAGATGGTGAAATTGGTAGACACGCCAGCTTCAGGTGCTGGTGACCGCAAGGTCGTGGAAGTTCGAGTCTTCTTCTGGGCACCAATTCAAACAAAACCGAGCCTAGCGCTCGGTTTTGTGCTTTCTGGGGTCTGGTTTTTCATGACCGCGCTCGCCAGCAAGCTGTTTCCTGCAGAAATCGTGGCGAATTGATCTGTAGCAGCCAGCTCGCTGGCGATCCACGACCCGGCCACTGCAACCACTTGCTGCCGCTTCGCGCCAGATCGCGAGCAGGCTCGCTCCTACATCAACCTACGACTCCATGCTAAGCCCGGAATTGTCCCAGGCTTGCCTTGAGCTGTGCAGCCAGCCCATCCAGCACTTTGCCGCTGGCGGTGGTTTCCACCACGGCCTTGGCCGCCCGCTCCGCCTGGGCATGGATCACCTCGACCCTGCCGCGCACCGCTTGCGCACCTTCAGCCTGATGCACCGACGCCTTCGTGGCCAATCCGATGGCCGCATGCACCTGCTCGACTGAAACCTGTACGGTCTGCTGGCGCTGAGCACTGTCGCGCAACACTGCCAGCCCTTCCTTGGCCTGCCGGCCAGCCACGCCGATAGCCTCGACCGCCTCCCGTGCGCCACGCTGCAACGCGCCGATATGTTCCTGGATGTCGCCGGTCGAGCGCTGTGTCTTGCTCGCCAGCGCCCGGACCTCATCGGCCACCACTGCGAAGCCACGCCCGGTTTCGCCGGCACGCGCCGCTTCGATGGCCGCGTTCAGCGCCAGAAGGTTCGTTTGCTCGGCGATGCCATGGATGACTTCAAGCACCACCTCGATCTGCTTGCTCTGCTGCGCCACCCGCTCGATCACTTGCGCGCCGCTTTCTACCTGCCCGGCCAACGCCTCGATCAGCTTGCCGACCTGATTCGACGTCCGGGTGTTTTCATCGGTCGCCTGCCTGATGTCGATCACCTGCTGCAGCGCGGCCTGCATCGCATGACTTTCCGACTGGGCTTCATCCGCCATCTGTTCGAGAGCCTTGAGGCTGGCCGCCACTTCGTCACGCTGCAATTCAGCCGCCGCATCGGCCCCCGCATTGCGCTCGCTCATCACGCCGATCTCGACACCGGTACGCTGCGCCACTTCACCCGCTTCGCGGACGATAGGTTGCAGCTTGTCGACGAAGCGATTGACGGCCGCCGCCATATCGCCGATTTCGTCGCGACTGTCGAGCCTCACACGCTTGGTCAGATCCCCCTCACCCGCCGCCAGATCATTCAGCGCCGCAATCAGCAAATGCAGCTTGCTGACGACGCGACGCCCCAGGACTAGCGCCACCAACAGCAGCACGCCCAACCCGATCAACGCCAGGCCCAGGCCGATCTGCCAGCGCAATGTCCGGGCTGCGTGCTGCACCGCCACCTGGGTATTGCCGGCCATGGCGACGGCCGCGCCCTGCGCCGACCCAAGCCGGGCACGCAGCGCGGTGGAGCTGTCTTTGGAGGCGCTGGCAAGGCTGTCGGACACCAACTGTTCGCCACTGGTAATCAGCGCTGCAAAACGCTTGTCCAGCGCCGCCAGGTTTTCCTCGACGGCCGCGGTGGAGACACCCATGCGCACCTTGCCGATCTCGACACCATTAGGGCTGATCGAGGCCTCGACGTAGTAAACCGAAGGGTCATTGCGCGCAGCGTTGAGAACCTTGTCCATGGCCCGCTCGCCTTCGCCCTTGGCGAGCAGCACCTTCACCGCAGCGTTGTCCCGATTCAGGTAGCGGGTCAAGTGCTCGCCCGCTGCATCGTCGTAGACCACAAACAGCACGTTCGGATTGCGCTGAGCCCGGCGCGCAAATTCGGACAAGGTGGGCGTGTCGTTATCCCACATGGCACGCGGCGCAACAGCCGCCAGCAGTTCGGCCATGTCAGTGGCCGACTCCCGCAGATCCTTTTCCAGTGTCGTGCGAAGTTGTGCTTGCTCGTCCTTCAGGCGGGTCGACAGCCCAACGCTCAGTCGCTGGCCGGTATTGGCCGCGAGCGCGCTCAAGCTGGATGTCACTTCGCTACTCGCGCTCTCCAGTTCGGCGGACACATGTTGCGAATCTACCCCGAGTCGACTGGCCAGGTCGGCCTCAAGCGCAGTGACCGTGCTCCGGGTAAGAGCAACCGCCACGATCACTTGCACCAAAAGGGCAATGCCCAGCGTAATGAAGACCGGCCGCAGCAGGCGGCTGCGTACAAGAGAAAGCACAGCTGACACAGAGAAACCCTCCAGCAGAGGCGCCATTAAAATGATGGCACTTTTCTGTCATTCTCGTAGCAAGGGTTGTGCCGTAGTACCCGGTCAGCTCCTACAGATAAAAAACACAAAAAAAGGCCGCATAAGCGGCCCCTTTTTGTACAGCGAGGACGTATCAGCCGAACGGGTGACGCAGAACGATGGTTTCGTTGCGGTCCGGACCGGTGGAGATAATGTCGATCGGTGCGCCTACCAGCTCTTCGACGCGCTTGATGTAAGCGCGAGCGGCAGCGGGCAGTTCTTCCAGGGTCTTGGCGCCCAGGGTGGATTCGCTCCAGCCCGGCATCTGCTCGTAGACCGGACGCAGGCCGTTGTAGCTGTCGGCGTCGGTTGGCGCATCGATGACTGCGCCATTCTCGTTCTCGTAGCCCACGCAGATGTTGATCGTTTCCAGACCGTCGAGCACGTCCAGCTTGGTCAGGCACAGGCCCGAGATGCTGTTGATTTCGATAGCGCGACGCAGGATGACGGCATCGAACCAGCCGCAACGACGGGCACGCCCGGTGGTTGCACCGAACTCGTGGCCACGCTTGGCCAGGAACGCGCCGGTTTCGTCGAACAGCTCAGTCGGGAACGGACCCGAGCCAACGCGCGTGGTGTAGGCCTTGGTGATGCCCAGGATGTAATCCAGGTACATCGGACCGAAGCCCGAACCGGTCGCGATGCCGCCAGCGGTGGTGTTGGAGCTGGTCACGTACGGATAGGTACCGTGGTCGATGTCCAGCAGCGAACCCTGGGCACCCTCGAACATGATGTCCTTGCTCTCGCGGCGCAGGTCGTGCAGCGCGGCGGTCACGTCGAGCATCAGCGGCTTGAGCAGTTCGGCGTATTCCATGCACTCGTCGAGCGTCTTCTGGAAGTCGATCGCAGGCTCTTTGTAGTAATTGACCAGCACGAAGTTGTGGTAGTCGAGCAGCTCACCGAGCTTGGCCGCGAAGCGCTCGCGATGGAACAGGTCGCCGATGCGCAGGCCACGACGTGCGACCTTGTCTTCGTACGCAGGGCCGATGCCGCGACCGGTGGTGCCGATCTTGAATTCGCCACGAGCCTTCTCACGCGCCTGGTCCAGCGCAACGTGGTACGACAGGATCAGCGGGCAGGAAGGGCTGATACGCAGGCGCTCGCGCACCGGAATACCTTTCTCTTCCAGCTTGATGATTTCACGCAGGAGCGCATCGGGCGCCACCACCACACCGTTACCGATCAGGCACTGCACGCCTTCGCGCAGTACACCGGACGGGATCAGGTGCAGAACGGTTTTCTCGCCGTCGATCACCAGGGTGTGACCCGCGTTGTGGCCACCCTGGTAGCGAACTACAGCGCTGGCATGTTCGGTCAGCAGATCAACGATCTTGCCTTTGCCCTCATCACCCCACTGGGTGCCCAGGACTACGACATTCTTACCCATAACACTTGTCCTCATTCACGCAAACTGGATGCCGGCGGCGGCCGGCAGGAATACTCAAGAAGCCAGCGGCATTACCTGCCAGTGCTCGCCTTGCTGAATCAATTGCCGGTCACAGTCGGCTTCACGCGCCGCGCTCACCTGTTGCCCCGGCAGCGCCTGGACCACACGTTGACCTTCGCTGCGCAACTGGCAAACCTGCTGCCAGAGTGCCGCATCCGTACTGTCCGGCATCCAGATGCCACCAGACGGTAGTTTGATTTCTGCCCGGCCCAGGGTAACCAGGGTTTTCAGGTCAGTGGAAAAGCCGGTTGCCGGACGGGCACGACCGAAGTCAGCGCCGATATCGTCGTAGCGACCGCCCTGGGCGATGGATTGCCCCATGCCTGGCACGAATACCGCGAATACCACACCGGTATGGTAGTGGTAGCCGCGCAGCTCGCCGAGATCGAAATACAGCGGCAGCTGCGGGAAGCGGGCAGTCAGGCGGTCGGCGATGGCCAGCAGGTCGTCCAGCGCCGCCAGCACCGGCGCTGGTGCGCCGCTCAGTCGGTCGCGGGCCGCATCCAGCACTTCACGCCCGCCACACAGATCGACCAGCGCACGCAGCATCCCGGACAGATCGGTCGGCAGGCCCTCGGTCAACGCGATCACTTCGTCGATGGCCTTGCGCTGCAGGGCGTCGAACAGCTGCTGCTCGACTTCGCCCGACAGGCCGGCGGCACGCGCCAGGCCACGATAGATCCCGACGTGCCCCAGGTCCATGTGGACATCCGGCACATCGGCCAGTTGCAGCATCGCCAGCATCAGGCTGATGACTTCCACGTCGCTGCTCGGGCTTGCATCGCCGTAAAGCTCGGCGCCCAACTGAATCGGGCTGCGCGAGGTCGACAAGGCGCGCGGCAAGGCGTGCAGCACGCTGCCCGCATAGCACAGGCGGCTCGGGCCTTCACGCTTGAGCGTGTGCGCATCGATACGTGCAACCTGCGGCGTGATGTCGGCGCGAAAGCCCATCTGCCGGCCCGATTGCGGATCGATGACCTTGAAGGTGCGCAGGTCCAGATCCGAGCCCGCGCCGGTGAGCAGGGACTCGAGATATTCGATATGCGGGGTGACGACGAACTCATAGCCCCAGCTCTGGAACAGATCCAACACCTGACGACGCGCTACTTCGATGCGCGCCGCTTCTGGTGGCAGTACTTCTTCGATGCCATCTGGTAGCAGCCAGCGGTCAACCGTTGCCATTACGCCATTCCCCTATGATCCGGGCGGCCAGCCATCAGGCCAGCCTTGAGTAAAGCAGAGAGCGGTCGCCCCGAAATAACGGGCACGACAAACACCCGAGACAGGCCTTGCAGACCACTCTCCTCGAAAAATCTTGCCGCCCGCCGTAACCGACCGCGGCCAATCAATCGTGCAGACGCAAAAAAGCCGGGAATTTCCCGGCTGCCGCATGATACACACGTTTTACCGTACGATCACCCCACCGGGCGGTTTTGCCGCCCGGCGGGTTACTGATTACGGCTTGGCTTTCTCCAGATAGCGAAAGAACTCGCTGCTTGGGTCCAGCACCATCACGTCGCTCTTGTTCGCAAAGCTTTCACGGTAGGCACGCAGGCTGCGGTAGAACGCATAGAACTCCTGATCCTGACCATAGGCCTTGGAATAGATCGCCGCCGCCTGGGCGTCACCATCACCGCGGGTCTCTTCCGACTCGCGATAGGCTTCAGCCAGCAGCACTCGACGCTGACGGTCGGCATCGGCACGGATACCTTCAGCCAGCTCGTTACCCTTGGCCCGATGCTCGCGTGCTTCACGCTCACGCTCGGTACTCATCCGCTCGAAGACGCTGCGGTTGACTTCCTTGGGCAGGTCGATGGCCTTGACCCGGACATCGATCACTTCGATACCCAGCTCTTTTTCAGCCATGCGGTTCAGCGAACCGGTGATATCCGCCATCAGTGCGTCACGCTCGCCCGACACGACTTCGTGCAGGGTGCGCTTGCCGAACTGGTCACGCAGGCCCGATTCCAGACGACGCGACAAACGCTCGTCGGCAATCTGCTTGAGGCCCGATGTGGCGGTGTAGAAACGCTCGGCATCTTTCACACGCCATTTGGCGTAGGCATCCACCATGACGGCTTTCTTTTCCAGCGTCAGGAAACGCTGGGTAGGCGCATCGAGGGTCAGCAGGCGACCATCGAACTTGCGCACCTGGTTGACGTAAGGAACCTTCATGTGCAGACCGGGCTGCACATCAGCCTGGACCACACGACCGAATTGCAGCAGAACCGCACGCTCGGTCTGGGACACGATGTAGAAGCTGTTCCAGGCCACGACGGCCAGCACGATGCCGACAATCAGGGTGATCAGTGATTTATTGCTCATCAGCGACTCTCCCGGGTACGTACTTCGCGCGGCGGGGTATCGGTCGCGCGTGCGCCAGCATCAGCGCCAGTCGAGGATGAACCACCGCCAGCCGAGGAGCCCTGATTACCGCCGCGACTGCTTTCGATCATCTTGTCCAGAGGCAGGTACAGCAGATTGTTCTGGCCCTTGTCGCCGGTCACCAGCACCTTGCTGGTGTTGCTGAAGACTTCCTGCATGGTGTCCAGGTACAGACGCTCGCGGGTGACTTCAGGTGCCTTGCGGTATTCGGCAACCAGCTTGGTGAAGCGATCGCCCTCACCCTTGGCGCGGGAAACCACTTCGTCGCGGTAACCGTTGGCGTCTTCGATGATGCGCTGGGCCTGGCCGCGGGCTTCCGGAATCACACCGTTGGCGTAGCTTTCAGCCTGGTTGCGTGCACGTTGCTCGTCTTCACGGGCACGGATCACGTCATCGAAGGCTTCCTGGACTTCCCGCGGCGCAGCAGCGCTCTGCACGTTCACCTGAGTGACCGTGATACCGGTGCGGTAGGTATCGAGGAAACGCTGCAGGCGCTCCTTGATTTCGCTGGCCATCAGCTCACGACCTTCGGTCAGCACCTGGTCCATCGCCGTGGAACCCACGACATGACGCAGTGCGCTTTCCGTAGCGTGTTGCAGGCTGATCTCAGGCTGATCGACGTTCAGTACGAAGTCCTGGAGATTGCTGATCTTGTACTGCACGGTCAGAGGCACCTCGACGATGTTCTCGTCTTCGGTCAGCATCTGGCCTTGCTTGCTGTAGGCACGTTCGCGAGTGACGTTTTCCATGTACTTGCGATCGAACGGAGGGAAGTAGATGTTCAGGCCCGGACCCACGGTTTCGTAATACTGACCGAACCGCAGTACGACAGCCTGTTCCTGCTCGTCGACAACATAGATGGCGCTGTAAAGCCAGAACGCGACGAGCACGACCAGACCGATGCCGAGCAGGCCAAAGCTGCCGCCCTTGCCCGAACTGCCGCCACTACCGTCCCCACTGCGTCTCTTACCGCCGCCGAACAACCCATTCAGGCTTTCCTGCAGCTTACGGAAGGCCTCGTCGAGATCAGGTGGTCCCTTGCGGTCGCCGCCTCGGCGTTTGCCACCCCAGGGATCTTGATTATTCGAGTTGCCACCCGGCTCATTCCAAGCCATAGCGCTCTCCATCTGATAAAGCAAAGACGCGCCCGCGGCGCGCCGACCAATGCTACAGAATGCATGAGAAAGCCGTACAACGGCTTTATCCTGCTTTTATTGCAAAGTGTGTTGCTCGATGAACTCTAGCGGCTGCAGTCCTTCGCGACTCACCAGACGATTGAATTCAACTCGCGGCAAACGTACTGCCAGCACGCTGGCACCTTGTTCGTCATGCGTCTCGCTCTGCACCGCGCCCAGCTGGAAGAACTGCGCGCGCAACCTTGCAAGACTCTGGGGCAGACACAGGGTGCCGACGAACAGGTCGTCACCCAGCAGTTCGGCCACCGCCTGCTTGAGCAGGTCCAGACCCCGACCGTCGCGAGCGGACAACCAGACACGCTGCGGCTTGCCATCGGCATCCCGCTGTATCTGGGGCTCCACCCCTTCGAGCAGATCGAGTTTGTTATACACCTCAAGGATCGGCAAGCCCTCGGCTCCGATCTCGCCCAGCACCGCCATCACCTGCTCGATCTGCGCCATGCGTTCGGGTTCGTGGGAGTCGATGACATGCAAAAGCAGGTCGGAGTTGCTCGACTCCTCGAGCGTAGCGCGGAAGGCTTCGACGAGTTTGTGCGGCAGGTGGCGAATGAAACCCACGGTGTCGGCCAGCACGATCGGGCCAAGGTCGTCGAGCTGCAGACGGCGCAAGGTCGGGTCGAGGGTGGCGAACAGCTGGTCGGCGGCGAACACGTCGGAATCGGTCACCGCGTTGAACAGTGTGGATTTGCCGGCGTTGGTATAGCCAACCAGGGAAACCGAAGGTATGTCCGCACGACGCCGCCCGCGGCGGGCCTGGTCACGTTGACTGCGAACCTTCTCCAGACGCCCCTTGATCTGGCGCAGGCGAACCCGCAGCAGACGCCGGTCGGTTTCCAGCTGGGTTTCACCCGGACCGCGCAGGCCGATACCGCCTTTCTGCCGCTCCAGGTGAGTCCAGCCGCGAACCAGACGCGTGCTCATGTGCTCGAGCTGTGCCAGCTCGACCTGCAACTTGCCTTCATGAGTTCGCGCCCGCTGGGCGAAGATATCCAGGATCAGACCGGTGCGGTCCAGCACGCGACACTCGAAAACGCGTTCGAGGTTACGTTCCTGACTGGGCGTGAGGGTGTGATTGAAGATCACGAGATCTGCCTGCTCGGCTTTGACCTGGTCGCGTAGTTCCTCGACCTTGCCGGAGCCAATCAGGAATTTGGCCGATGGCCGATGACGCGGCACGTTGATAAACGCGACGGTATCGGCGCCCGCCGAGATGGCCAACTCCTGAAACTCCTGCGGATCTTCGCGCGCCTCAGGGTCCTGACCATCCAGATGAACGAGAATGGCTCGTTCACCACCGCTGTGGCGCTCAAAGAACAAGGCAGACTCCTATCAGGCGTTACCTGGCTCAGCGTCGGCCGCGTCGGTATCGGTAGCGCTAGGCAGGCGAATTGGACGAACTGGAACGACGGTGGAGATGGCGTGCTTGTAGACCATTTGGCTGACAGTGTTCTTCAGCAGAATGACGAACTGGTCGAAAGACTCGATCGTGCCTTGCAGCTTGATGCCGTTGACCAGATAAATCGAAACCCCGACTTTTTCTTTACGTAGGGTGTTCAGGTAAGGGTCTTGTAGCGAATGCCCTTTTGACATGTGCCGCACTCCTTTAAGGATCAATAATAAATAAATCGAATTCGATTGGCTTGACCGGCCACCCCCCAAGGATAGACGGCTATTGCAAGGACTCAGCTCAATATGGAGACCGATCCCAGGTATTTCAAGGCGCGTGGCAGATTGTCGCAAGCCAGGCTGTCCAACCAGTGCAAATTCTCCCAGCTGCGTAACCAGGTGAATTGCCGCTTGGCCAACTGGCGCGTCGCTATGATGCCGCGCTCCTGCATTTCATCCCGTGTCAGCTTTCCATCCAGGTGATCCCAGACCTGGCGATAACCGACGGCTCTTATCGACGGCAACCCGGTATGCAGGTCACCTCTTGAGCGCAATGCCAGTACTTCGTCCAGAAACCCCTGATCCAGCATTTGCATAAAACGTAGCGCGATTCGGTCGTGCAGAACCTTGCGATCAGCCGGAGCTATCGCGAAGCTGGCGACAGTATAGGGCAATTGCTGACACCCTGATGCCGCCGCAAGGGTACTTTGCGCAGTTTGTTGCTCGCGATGTGCTGTCATGCTCATCCCGCTCACCAAAAACACCTCCAACGCCCGGATCAGACGCTGCGGGTCGTTGGGATGAATGCGCTGCGCGGAAACCGGGTCCACCGCTGCCAGCCGGTCGTGCAAGGCCTGCCAGCCCTGCGCCCTGGCGTCGGCTTCAAGCTGTGCCCGCACTGCCGGATCGGCGGCCGGCATATCCGCCAACCCGTCCAGTAGAGCCTTGAAATACAACATAGTGCCGCCGACCAGCAAAGGAATATTTCCCCGGGCTGTGATCTCGGCCATGGCGCTCAGCGCATCGGTACGAAAATCGGCAGCCGAATAGCTCTGCGACGGGTCGATGATGTCGATCAGGCGATGGGGGAATTCAGCCAGTTGCGCCTTGGACGGCTTGGCCGTACCGATGTCCATGTCGCGATAGACCAGCGCCGAATCGACACTGATCAGCTCGCATGGCAGGACTTTGGTCAGTTCGATGGCAAGGTCGGTCTTGCCGGCGGCAGTTGGCCCCATGAGAAAAATGGCCGGGGGTAACGCATTCATTCAACGACCGCGCAGGAAGAGTTTATCGAGATCATCCAGGCCCATCTGGGTCCAGGTGGGACGGCCGTGGTTGCACTGGCCGCTGCGTTCGGTGTTTTCCATGTCTCGCAACAAGGCGTTCATTTCCGGAATGGCCAGGCGCCGATTGGCGCGGATGGCGCCATGGCAGGCCATGGTGCCGAGCAATTCGTTCATGTGCGCCTGCACACGGTCGCTGGTGCCGTACTCCATCAGATCGGCCAGCACATCGCTGACCAGCCGGTTGGCTTCGGCCTGCTTGAGCAAGGCCGGGATCTGCCGGATTGCCAGGGTCTCCGGGCCGAGACGCTGCAACTCGAAACCCAGCCGCTGGAACGTGGCCACATGCTCTTCAGCGCAATCGGCTTCACGCTGACTGACCGCGAGGGACTCAGGCACCAGCAGCGGCTGGCCGCTCAGGCCTTCGCTGGCCATGGCGATTTTCAGTCGTTCGTACATGATCCGCTCATGCGCGGCGTGCATGTCCACCAGCACCAGCCCGTGGGCGTTCTCGGCCAGGATGTAAATGCCCTTGAGTTGCGCCAGCGCGTAACCCAGCGGCGGAACGTCACTTTGCGATTCAGGCAGCGCACTCGGCGTCGCGCCGGGCAGCGGCGCGAAAAATTCACGGTAGGCGCTTTGCGCTTCGGCGGCCGGCAAGCTGGACGTAGGGCGCGGCGTGTACTGGTACTGATAACCGCCACCGGAACCGCTCTGGGCCGGCTGCGCGTACGGCTGACCTTGGGGCTGTTCCAGCACGTTGTTGGCCAGACGCATCTCGCCCTGCGGGCCGAACTCACCGGCCTGCGGCCCACTCGGACGCGGCGCGGCAACCACCGGCGCGCTGCCCGCCAGTTGATCTTCGGGACGCACGTCGCCCAACGCACGGTGCAAGGTGCCATACAAGAAGTCGTGGACCATGCGCCCGTCACGGAAACGCACTTCGTGCTTGGTCGGGTGAACGTTTACGTCCACCGCCGCCGGATCGACCTCGAAGAACAGCACGAAAGTCGGGTGCCGGCCGTTGAACAGCACATCGCGATAAGCCTGGCGCACCGCATGGGCCACCAGCTTGTCGCGCACCGCACGGCCGTTGACGAAGAAATATTGCAGATCGGCCTGACTGCGCGAGAACGTCGGCAAGCCGACCCAGCCCCACAGATGCAGCCCGTTGCGCTCGATCTCGATGGGCAGCGCCTGCTCCAGGAAGCCTGGGCCGCACACCGCCGAAACCCGCCGCGCCCTGGACGTATCGTCCAGTGCTTCGTGCAGACTGAGGATGGTCTTGCCGTTGTGGCGCAGGTGGAAGCCGACATCGAAACGCGCCAGCGCCATGCGCTTGATGACTTCCTGCAGATGATCGAATTCGGTTTTCTCGGCCTTGAGAAACTT
Organism: Pseudomonas sp. v388; assembly: GCF_003935425.1. GTDB lineage: Bacteria > Pseudomonadota > Gammaproteobacteria > Pseudomonadales > Pseudomonadaceae > Aquipseudomonas. The sequence continues at coordinate 602,473 of NZ_RHQN01000002.1, read as the reverse complement.
GCGGCGGGCCGGGGTGTTGAAGAACAGGTCGCGCACTTCCACCGATGTGCCCACCGGGTGCGCGGCCGGCTGGACCCGAGGCGCCATGTCGCGACCTTCGGTTTCCACCTGCCAGGCCTGATCCGCATCGCGAGTGCGCGAGGTCAGGGTCAGGCGTGCGACAGAACTGATCGACGCCAGGGCTTCACCGCGAAACCCCAGGCTCATGACCCGTTCAAGGTCTTCCAGATCGCGGATCTTGCTGGTGGCGTGGCGGGCCAGCGCCAGCGGCAGGTCGTCGGCTGAAATACCGCCACCGTCGTCACGCACCTTGAGCAGCTTGATGCCTGCCTGCTCGACATCCACATCGATGCGACGCGCCCCCGAGTCGAGGCTGTTTTCCAGCAGTTCCTTGATCACCGACGCCGGGCGCTCGACGACTTCACCCGCCGCGATCTGGTTCGCCAGCCGCGGGCTGAGCAACTCGATCCGCGCCGCATTCAGCAGGGCCCGGGTGTCGCTGGCCTCGACGCCGTCGAGAAGGAGATCGGTCATGGCTGAGTGGCAACCTCGTTGTTTGGAATCCGCAGGTCTTGCCCGATACGCAGTTCATCGGTTTTCAGATTGTTGGCACCGCGCAGCGTGGCGACGCTCATGTCGTAACGCGCGGCGACCATCGCCAGGGTTTCACCTGAACGCACCACATGGTTACGCGGCCCCTGGGCCAGCTTGCCGTTGTCCCGCAGCCAGGCGATGTACGTGCCCTGCGGCGGGTTCTGCTGGAAGAACTGCTGCACGCCGGAGTTGATCGAACGGGCCAGAGCCTGTTGGTGCGGAGCGCTCGACAGCTTGTTGGCTTCGTTGGCATTGGAGATAAAGCCGGTCTCGACCAGGATCGAAGGAATGTCCGGCGACTTGAGCACCATGAAGCCGGCCTGCTCGACACGGGATTTATGCAGCGAAGTCACCCGGCCAATGTTGCTCAATACCTTCTGCCCGACGTTGAGGCTGGACGACAGCGACGCGGTCATGGACAGATCCAGCAGCACGCCCGCCAGCATCCGGTCCTTGTCGTCGAGGCTGACCGCGCCGGCGCCGCCGATCAAGTCGGAACGGTTTTCGCTGTCCGCCAGCCAGCGAGCGGTTTCAGAGGTCGCGCCACGGTCCGACAATGCAAACACCGAAGCACCGAACGCGGCCTTGGACGGCGCGGCATCGGCGTGAATGGATACGAACAGGTCGGCACCCTTGGCACGGGCGATCTCGGTGCGCTTGCGCAGCGGGATGAAGTAATCGCCGGTACGGGTCAGCTCGGCGCGGTAGCCCTTCTCACCATTGATCTGGCGTTGCAGCTCCTTGGCGATGGACAACACCACGTCCTTTTCCCGCTGGCCCCGGCCGCCCGAAGCGCCTGGGTCTTCACCGCCATGACCGGCATCGATCACGATCACGATGTCCCGCTTGCCGTTGGGCACGGGCGTGAGCTTGATTTCCGGTTTGGCCGGACTGACCGGTACGGCAGGCGCCGTCGTGGCGGCCGCGGCAGGGAGCGACGGTGCAGGGTTGGCGTCGGCCGGGTCATCGAACAGGTCGACCACCAGGCGGTTGCCGTACTGCTGGTTAGGCGCCAGGACGAAGCTCTTGGGGGTCACGCCCTTTTTCAGGTCGATGACCACCCGCAGATCGGTGGGCGTGCGCTGCGCCGAGCGCATGGCGGTGATCGGCGTATTGGCCGTGGAAACGTTGAGCGGCCCGCCGAGGGTGGCGCCGTTGATATCAATCACCAGACGATCAGGCGCCGTCAGGGTGAACACGCTGTGCTGAACCGGCCCGGACAGGTCGAAAACCAGGCGAGTGTTATCCGGTGCACGCCACAGGCGGACACTTTTGACTTGCGTAGCGGCCAGCGCTTCGACAGCCAGGGACGCCAACAGCAGCCCCACTACAGTGACCAGCGCGCGCATGCGCATACCGAACCTCATATCTATTTGAATTCCAATGCCAAAATGGCGCACCAGCTCTCGCCGCGCGAGCCTTGTGGACTCAGTGTTATCGAGCGACCTTGCCCGTGCGGCCTAATGGTAATGGTCAGGTCAGGCTTTGGCAAAAAGCCTGCACCGCGTTGGGGCCACTCGATCAGACAAAGTGCATTGTCGTCGAAATAATCCCGCACGCCCATGAACTCCAGCTCCTCGGGGTCCACCAGCCGATAGAGATCGAAGTGGAAGACACGCACCGCTCCGATTTCGTAGGGTTCGACCAGCGTGAAGGTCGGACTTTTCACCGCTCCTTCATGGCCGAAGCCGCGGATGATGCCTCTGGACAGGGTCGTCTTGCCCGCGCCCAGGTCGCCTTCGAGAAAGATGACACCTGCTCCTTCGGTCACCTTGGACAGGCGCGAACCGAAGTCGGTCATGGCCTCTTCGCCCAGCACATTGAGCGTTATTTCAGACACGGTTGTTGCTCCTCCAGTAACTGACGAATGGCCGGGATGACGTCGCTGGCGGCCAACCCACGTCCTTGCCCGGCGACTTGCTGACCTGCGCCGGCGTGCAGCCACACCGCGAGGCACGCGGCATCGAAGGCCGCCAGATGTTGAGCCATGAGCGCGCCGACCAACCCGGCCAGTACATCGCCCAGCCCTGCGGTGGCCATGGCGGGATGACCGCGACCGGCAACCGCCAGGCGACCGTCCGGGTCCGCGATCAGGCTGCCCGTTCCCTTGAGTACGCAGACCGCGTTGTACTTGCGCGCCAGGGCGTGAGCGGCGGCAGGACGGTTCGCCTGTACTTGCCGGGTATCGATGCCCAGCAGGCGCGCGGCCTCGCCGGGATGCGGAGTGATGACGCTACCGCGCGGCAGTTTCACCTGACCGGTGGCTAACTGGTTGAGCGCATCGGCATCCCAGACTTGCGGGCGATCAGCATTGGCCGCCGCCGACAGCAGGCTGCGCCCCCAACTTTCCTGGCCAAGACCCGGGCCGACCACCAGCACGCTGGCGGCCTTGATCAGCGGCATCAGCTGATTGGCCGAACGGATGCCCGCACTCATGATTTCCGGCATGCGCACCAGTGCCGCCGGAACGTGTTCGGCGCGAGTCGCCAGCGTGACCATGCCCGCGCCGCTGCGCAGCGCGCTTTCGGCGCTGAGCATCGACGCGCCGCCGAAGCCGTGATCCCCGCCGATCACCAGCACTCGGCCGTACATGCCTTTGTGCGCGGTCGGCGGGCGAGGTTTCAGCGTCGGCAGATTGAAGGTGTCGAGGCGCACCGCGCTGGCGGGTGCCTGGGCAACGATCTCGCGGTCAGCCTGCAGATCGTCGAACACCAGCTCGCCGATCAGGTCTGCGGCATCGCCGGTCATCAACCCCAGTTTGAGGCCGATGAAGGTGATGGTCAGGTCGGCGCGCACGGCTTCGCCCAGGATCCGCCCGGTGTCCGCGCACAGGCCCGAGGGAATATCCACCGCTGCGACCGCCAGACCGCTGGCATTGATCGCCTTGATGGCGGCCAGATAGGGTTCACGCACTTCGCCGTTCAAGCCTGTGCCGAGCAAGGCATCGAGCACCACTCCGGTCAACGGCTGATTGGACCAGGTCTGGATCTCGACGCCTGCTGCCAGCGCATCAGCGTGCGCAGCGGCCGCATCGCCCTGCAAGGCGCCGGGCTCACCGACGGCCAGCACCTGGACTTGCCAGCCGGCCTTGTGCGCCAATGCCGCCACCAGATACCCGTCACCGGCGTTGTTGCCGCGCCCGGCCAGCACCGTCAACGCAGCGGTTTGCGGCCAGCGGCGACGGACTGCGCGCCAGGTGGCGTGGGCGGCACGCTGCATCAGCGTCAGGCCCGGCGTGCCTGCGGCAATCAGCCGGGCGTCGAGGTCGCGCACTTGTGCGGCGCTATACAGCGCGTCGGGTAAATCAGGTTTGCGGTCGAACATGCGTTCATGGGCTCCGATGTCTGGCAGAATTATACGCACCTTGGCTCCGGTTTCTCTCTGCGCATGTCCGCTATTACTGCTGAACTCCCCACTTCCGACGACCTCGCCACCCTTGCGCAATCCATCAAGGTGTGGGGCCGTGAGCTGGGCTTTCAGCAGGTTGGCATTGCCGGGCTGGAGCTGGCAGAGCATGAGCAGCATCTGCAACGCTGGCTCGATGCCGGTTATCACGGCGAAATGGACTATATGGCAGCCCATGGCAGCAAACGTTCCCATCCGGACGAGCTGGTGCCGGGTACGTTGCGCGTGGTGTCGCTGCGCATGGACTACTTGCCGGGCGACACTGAAATGAACCAGCGCCTGGCCGAGCCGGAAAAAGCCTACGTCTCGCGTTATGCGTTGGGCCGCGATTACCACAAGCTGGTGCGCAAGCGCTTGCAGCAACTGGCCGAACGTATCCAGCAGGCCATCGGCCCGTTCGGCTACCGGGCGTTCGTCGACAGCGCGCCGGTTCTCGAAAAGGCGATTGCCGAGCAGGCCGGACTGGGCTGGATCGGCAAGAACACGCTGGTGCTCAATCGCAAGGCGGGCAGCTTTTTCTTTCTGGGCGAGCTGTTCGTGGACATTGCGCTGCCGGTGGACGCGCCCCACGCCACGGAGCATTGCGGACGCTGTTCGGCCTGCCTGGATATCTGCCCGACCAACGCTTTCGTCGGGCCTTATGTGCTGGATGCGCGACGCTGCATTTCCTACCTGACCATTGAACTCAAGACCGCCATTCCCGAAGAGCTGCGCCCGCTGATCGGCAATCGGGTGTTCGGCTGCGACGACTGCCAGATCGTCTGCCCATGGAACCGCTTCGCCCGACCCACCGAGCAAAGCGACTTCCAGCCGCGCCACAACCTGGACAATGCCGGGCTGGCCGAGTTGTTCATGTGGGATGAGGACAAATTCCTCAGCAGCACCGAAGGCTCACCGTTGCGCCGCGCCGGCTACGAGCGCTGGCTGCGTAATCTGGCAGTCGGGCTGGGCAACGCGCCATCGACCATTCCGGTGCTCGAAGCACTGCAAGCCAGGCGTGATTACCCGTCCGAGCTGGTGCGCGAACACGTGGAATGGGCGTTGAAACAGCACGGCCGCGGACCTGCCGCTGACGTCTGATCGGACCCTTGGGAGGGAGCGGGCGGCGATCCGTCTTGCTGGCGAAGGCGGCTTTTCAGGCGAGATACATGCTGCGATTGTAAATGCCGCTTCGCCAGCAAGCTGGCTCCTACAGGTGGAGTCTATTACCAAGACTAATGCTCATCCTTATAGACGAACTTCGGCATTTCCCATTTGAAGCGGATCGCCAGCAGGCGCAGCAGCAGGCCGCCGAACAGGGTGATGAGGATGGCCTGTTCCGAGGGCAGGTCCAGCTCGCGGCACAGCAGGAAGCACCATGCAGCCAGGAACGACACGCTGGCGTACAGTTCGCGGCGGAAGATCAGGGGAATGTCGTTGCAGAAGATGTCGCGCAGGATGCCGCCGAATACGCCGGTAATTACCCCGCACACCGAAGCGATCAGCAGACCGTGCCCTGCTTCCAGCGCCGTCATGCAGCCGATCAGTGTGAACGCCACCAGCCCCAGTGCATCGAGCACCAGAAACAGCGAGCGCAGATGCCGCATCAGCGGCGCAATGAAGATGGTCACCAGCGCCGCAACGCTGGTCAGCACCAGATATTCCGGGTGTTTGACCCAAGTCAGCGGATAATGCCCGAGTAATACGTCGCGCACGGAACCGCCGCCAAGTGCCGTCACGCAGGCGATGAGCACCACGCCGAACCAGTCCATTCCGCGTCGCCCAGCCGACAGCGCGCCGGTCATGGCTTCAGCGGTAATGGCGATCAGATAAAGCATCAACAACATGGCGGCATCCCTGCGACGAAGGCACGGAGTCTACCCAGCGGCTCGGCGCACCGAAAGAGTGCAACGAAGTTTATTCGCTGCACCCGGCAGGCGGTCTCACTTGATGAAGTGCTCGCGATAGTAACGCAGCTCGGCGATCGACTCGCGGATGTCGTCCAGCGCCAGGTGGGTGCTGCCCTTCTTGAACTTCAGCTCAGGCGACCAGCGTGCAGCCAGTTCCTTGAGCGTCGAGACGTCCAGATTGCGGTAGTGGAAATAGTTTTCCAGGGTCGGCATGTGCCGATACAGGAAGCGGCGGTCCTGGCAGATGCTGTTGCCGCAGATCGGCGAACTGCGCTCCGGCACCCATTGCTGGATGAACGCCAGGGTCTGCGCCTCGGCTTCAGCCATGCTGATGGTGCTCTCACGCACGCGCTGGGTCAGCCCCGAACCGCCGTGCTGACGCGTGTTCCATTCGTCCATTCCGGCGAGGATCTCGTCGCTCTGGTGCACCGCGATCACCGGGCCTTCGGCCAGGGTGTTGAGTTCGCTGTCGGTGATGATCGTGGCCATCTCGATGATGACATCGGTGTCCGGGTCCAGCCCGGTCATTTCCAGATCGATCCAGATCAGGTTTTGCTTGTTCTGCATGTGACGACTCCTCAGCGTAGGCGCGCAGTTTAGCTCACCTCGCCGTGCTAGACTCCTGCCCGATTCAACGTACTGCTCAATTCACCGGTTTCATCTAGTCGGAACACCCATGGCCAAACGCCAACTCAATCGTCGTCAGAACTGGCGCATCGAAAAGATTCAGGGCGAACGCGCCGCACGCGCCGCCAAACGTGAGTCGGTCGCTCTGGAAACGCTGGAAGGCGGCGACCTCGGCCCGGAGCAGACTGGCCTGGTGATTGCTCACTTCGGCGTCCAGGTCGAGGTCGAAGCCCAGGAAGGCGAACTCGCCGGCCAGGTGTTCCGCTGCCATTTGCGCGCCAACCTGCCGGCGCTGGTCACTGGCGACCGTGTTGTCTGGCGTGCGGGCAATCAGGGTATCGGCGTGATCGTCGCGCAACTGCCCCGCGCCACCGAGCTGTGCCGCCCGGACACCCGAGGCCAGCTCAAGCCGGTGGCGGCCAACGTCGACATGATCGTGATCGTCTTCGCACCGATGCCCGAACCGCACGCCAACCTGATCGACCGTTATCTGGTCGCGGCCGAGCACGCCGGGATTCATCCGTTGCTGCTGCTCAACAAGGCCGACCTGATCGACGAGCAGAATGCGCCGGCGCTCAACGCCTTGCTGGCGGTGTACCGCACGCTGGGTTATCCGGTGATGGAAGTCTCGGCGCATCAGGGCGACGGCATGCAGCAACTGCAAGCCAGGCTCGACGGGCATATCAGTGTGTTCGTGGGTCAGTCGGGGGTGGGCAAGTCGTCGCTGGTCAACAGCCTGTTGCCGGAAGTCGGTACTCGCGTCGGCCCGCTGTCGGAACTGTCCGGTCAGGGCACACACACCACGACCACCGCGCGCCTGTTTCACTTCCCGCGTGGCGGCGATCTGATCGACTCACCGGGTATTCGTGAATTCGGCCTGGGCCACGTCAGCCGTGCCGATGTGGAAGCGGGCTTCATCGAGTTCAACGACCTGATCGGCACCTGCCGTTTCCGAGACTGCAAGCACGACCGCGAACCGGGCTGCGCCCTGCTCAAGGCACTGGAAGACGGCCGCGTGCAACAGCAGCGCATGAACAGCTACCGCTCGATCATCGCCAGCCTGCCGGAAGACAGTTATTGAGTTGAAGGTTGCGCATACAAAAACGCCGCGATGATCGCGGCGTTCTCGTTTCTGCTGCAGGCCTAATTCTGCGCCGGTGCGACCTTCAGCGTGCCCTGGTCGAAGAGATTCAGCTTCTGCCGAATCTCGTGCGGCTGGGCGTAGGCCTGTGGGTCGACCGGCGCGGGGGCGGTTGAGGCTCCCGGTGCCGGTGCCGGTGCCGGTGCTGCCGGCGGCGGAGTCGGCGCGGTGTTCTGATCGCCTTCGATGCGCTGCAAGGCCTTTTTGGTCAACACCACGATGTCGATACGGCGATTCACCGGATTGAACGGGTTTTCCCGGTCATACAGCGCCGAGGACGCATAGCCCACAACCCTGGCGACCTGTGGGTCCGGATAGCCACCGGCAATCAATGCGCGGCGCGCAGCGTTGGCGCGGCTCGACGACAGTTCCCAGTTACCGAAACCGCCATTGCCTACGAACGGCGTGGCATCGGTGTGACCGCTGACGCTGATCTTGTTTGGCACACTCTTGATGGTGTCGGCCATGGCCAGCAGGATGTCCTCGAAGTACGGCTTGAGGCGTGCACTGCCGACGTCGAACATCGGGCGGTTGTCGGCATCCATGATCTGGATGCGCAAGCCGTCCTGAGTGATCTCGAACAGTATCTGGTCCTTGAACTTCTGAAGTTGCGGGTTTTCCTCGACCTTGTTCTGCAGTTCCTGCAGCAACATTTCGAGGCGTTCCTGCTCGACCTGCTCGGCCTTGGATTCGGACGTCTCGGACTCGATCGGTACGGTATCCGGCGAAGGCGTGGTCTTGACCTCAGGGTTGAGCGTCTGGTTCGGCGACATCTCCGGCGAACCACCGAGGTCGATTACGTAGGGCGAGCCGCTGTCGGAGAAGCCGACCGGGTCCTTGAAGTAACCGGCCACCGCGATCAATTGTTCAGGCGTGGCGGCAGACATCAGCCACAACACCAGGAAGAACGCCATCATCGCCGTCGCGAAGTCGGCGAAGGCGATTTTCCAGGCGCCGCCGTGATGTCCACCACCGAAGCGCTTGACGCGCTTGATGATTATGGGCTGATTATTTTCCATGACTTAGCGTCCGCGAACCGCTTGTTCCAGCTCGCTGAAGCTGGGGCGATGCAAGGGATACAACACTTTACGACCGAACTCGACGGCCAGTGAAGGCGGCATGCCGGAAGCCGATGCCACCAGCGACGCCTTGATGCATTCGTAGACGTTCATTTCTTCCTTGGCATCGTGGGCCAGGGAAGTCGCCAGAGGGCCGAAGAAACCGTAGGCCGCGAGAATACCGAAGAAGGTACCTACCAGGGCCGCACCGACGTGCGCACCGATGGCCGCCTTGTCACCCGAACCCAGGGAAGCCATGGTCACCACGATACCCAGTACCGCCGCAACGATACCGAAACCGGGCATGCCGTCGGCGATACCGGTGATGGCGTGGGACGGGTGTTCGAGTTCTTCCTTCATGCTCAGCAATTCCATGTCGAACAGGCCTTCAAGCTCGTGGGGAGCCATGTTGCCGGAGGACATGATGCGCAGGTAATCGCAGATGTACGCAGTCATGCGTTCATCCTTGAGCACGCCAGGGTATTTGGCGAAGATGGGGCTGGAAGCCGGTTCTTCGATATCTCCTTCAATCGCCATCATGCCTTCGCGGCGGCTCTTGTTGAGGATCTCGTAAACCAGGCCCAGCACTTCCAGATAATAGGCGTGGGTGAAGCGCGTCCCGAACATCTTCAGCGACTTCTTGAACACATGCATGGTCATGTGGCCAGGGTTGGCCTGAAGGAACGCACCCAGGGCCGCACCACCAATGATCAAGACTTCATAGGGCTGCCACAGCGCCATGACTTTGCCGTGGGAGAGGACGTAGCCGGCGAGCACGCTCGCGAATACGACGATGATGCCGATAATCTTAGCCATAGGAAAAAATACTTTGCTGAGTCGGGTTCAGGGACATGTGCGGAAGTTCTTGAAACTCTTAGCCCCCTTATCGGCCCAATCGGGCGAGACTATAGTCAGTTAATGCGAAAAACCGGATTCCCCCTCGAACGAGGGGTTGGAAACGGGCGTACAGCCCCGGATACTCGCGGTCTACGTTGCGCGAAAAAAACCAGCCCAAAGGCCCTCGAATGCCGACAGCACATCCAGCACATCACCCCGTCCCGACAACGCTCGACGCCTGGGTCCGGCAGCTCGATGGCATTGCCTTGCCGGTACCGGTGGCAAGCCACAATCGTGTCCGCGCCGCGCTGACCGACAGTCGCCGCTCGCTGCGCGAGATTGCCGACATGATGCAGGACAGCCCGGCGCTGGTGCTCAGCGTGCTGCGTGAGGCCAACCATCACTCCCATGGCATTACCGAGCCGGCCGAAAGCCTGGAAATCGCGATCAATCGCCTGGGCCTGGCGCGCACCGAAGTCTTGCTCGGCCGACTGCCGGCCAAGGCGCCTGAAGACATTCCGGCGGCCTTTCGGCAACTGGTGTTGATCAGCCAGCACGCCACGCAGCAGGCCAATGGTTTGTTCGCCGCCCGACTGGCCCGGCTGTGGCAGGACATCCATCTGGGCAGCCTGCTGTTTCTTTCACCCCTCTGGCCGATGGCCCTGGCTCACCCCAAGTTGCTCGAAGAGCTGGAGTTGCGGGTGATTCATAAGGGGGAATCCAGTCAAACGGTTGAAAAGCAGCTGTTCGGGGTCAACTTGCTGGAGCTGTGCCTGAAACTGGCCGAGCATTGGCGGCTGCCGATCTGGGTCACTCGCGGCTACAAACTGTTGCTGGGCGAACGTCGTGATCTGGTCAAGGCGCTGCGCATTTCCCGCGAAGCCAGCCCCTTGCACCAGCAGCAACTGATGGACGCCGATCCGCATCTGCGGCGCTGGCTGAACCAGCCGGCCAATACCGTATTGCTGGGCAACGGCCTGGCACTGGCGGCCCAGCAGGCGTGGAACAGCCCGCACTGCCTGCGCTGGGAGCGACTGACCAGCCTCTATCTGCAACAATCCCTGGACGAAGTGCAGCAGCAGGCCCACCAGAACGCGGCGAGCAGTGGACGCGCCCACGCCGAGCCGGACCTCTGGCACCCGGCCGAGGCTTTGCTCTGGCCCTGGGATGCACGCCGCGTGCGCCGAGACAGCGAACCGACTCCGCCACCGAGCGCCGACGAGCTGGCCCACTGGCGCAAGCTGTGCGCCGAGTTGCTCAGCGAACCCACGCCTTTCATCAACGCCATACACCTGACCACCACCGCCCGCGACGCCCTGGTCGCCTGCGGTATGCAGCGAGTCATGCTGTTGATGACGGACAAAACCGCAACCCTGATGCGTGTTCACCAGCTTGCCGGTTTGCCCAGCGAAGCCGCCGGGTTGCAGCTGTTCATCAAGGAGAGCACGGTGTTGCAACGCCTGCTGGCGCAGCCGACCCAGTTGCGCCTGACGCCCGCCAATCACGCGCAGTTTTCCGCGTTGTTGCCGGCGCCGCTGAAGGATCTGTTCAGCGGGCACCACTCCCTGATCCGCTCGCTAAGCAGCAACGGCAAGGTGCTGATGTTGGTGGTGGGCGACCAGGGCGGTGGCGCATTATCAGAAATTTCCGTGCAGGCATTCGGAAAAACCGCGCAATGTATTGAGCGGGCACTGGGCATCTTTAGTCATCGCAAAGCGTGAGGCGTCGCGTACAATTCGCATCTTTGTCTGAATCGGAGGCTGCACATGTCCGCTTTCAACGGCTTACCGCTGGTCATCGAGCCTGGCGACCTGCTCGATCGCCTTGAGGCCCCAGATCTGATTCTCGTCGACCTGACCAGTCAGGCCCGCTACGAAGCCGGACACATTCCCGGCGCGCGCTTCGTCGATCCGAAACGCACCCAACTGGGCCTGCCCCCCGCTCCCGGCCTGCTGCCGACCCAGTCCAGTCTTGAGCAGCTGTTCGGTGAGCTGGGGCACAATCCGGATGCCGTTTATGTCGTGTACGACGACGAAGGCGGCGGATGGGCCGGGCGTTTCATCTGGCTGCTGGATGTCATTGGCCACACCCGCTACCACTATCTCGACGGTGGCCTGCTGGCGTGGCAAGGGCATGCACTCCCGCTTTCCAGCGAAGTACCCGCCGCTGCGGGCGGTCCCGTGCCACTGACGCTGCACGACGAACCAACCGCCACGCGCGAGTACCTGCAAAGTCGACTCGGCGCAGCAGACCTCGCCATCTGGGACGCACGCGGCCCGACCGAGTATTCCGGTGAAAAGGTGCTGGCGGCCAAGGGCGGGCATGTTCCAGGCGCAATCAATTTCGAGTGGACTGCGGGCATGGATACGGCGCACTACCTGCGCATCCGCCGGGACATACCGCAGATTCTCGAACACCTGGGTATCACGCCGGACAAGGAAATCATCACCCACTGTCAGACGCACCATCGCTCGGGCTTTACCTATCTGGTGGCCAAGGCGCTGGGCTATCCACGCGTGAAGGCCTACGCCGGTTCATGGGGCGAATGGGGCAATCACCCGGATACACCCGTTGAACACTAAAAGGCCGGTTCGCGCCCAGCGCCCGAACGGTCCTGGTACTCCTCTCATGTTTTGGGAATTTCAATGAAAGATCGTTTGTTCATCCTCAGTCAGTATCTGTTGCCTCATCACCTGCTGTCGCGTCTGGCCGGCTGCGTTGCCGAGTGCCGGGCGACCTGGTTCAAGAATGCGTTCACCGCCTGGTTCGTGCGTCGTTATCAGGTGGACATGTCCCAGGCCCAGGTCGAAGACCTGACCGCCTACGAGAACTTCAACGCGTTCTTCACCCGCGCCCTCAAGCCTGACGCTCGCCCTCTGTCCACCGAGCCCGGCGCAATCCTGTCGCCGGCCGATGGCGCAATCAGCCAGCTGGGCACCATCGAGCACGGCCGGATCTTCCAGGCCAAGGGCCACAGCTTCAGCGTCCTGGAACTGCTGGGCGGCGACCCGAAACTCTCGGCGCCGTTCATGGGCGGTGAGTTCGCAACCATTTACCTGTCGCCCAAGGATTACCACCGCGTGCATATGCCGCTCAGCGGCACCCTGCGCGAGATGGTCTACGTGCCGGGCCGTATTTTCTCGGTGAACCAGACCACAGCCGAAAACGTTCCGGAGCTGTTCGCCCGTAACGAGCGCGTGGTGTGCCTGTTCGACACCGAGCGCGGTCCGATGGCGATGGTATTGGTCGGTGCCATGATCGTGGCCTCGGTCGAAACGGTCTGGGCCGGTCTGGTCACGCCGCCCAAGCGCGAGTTGAAAACCGTGCGCTACGACGAGGCTGCACGGGCACCGATTCACCTGGAGAAAGGCGCGGAAATGGGCCGCTTCAAGCTGGGTTCCACCGTCGTGCTGCTGTTCGGGCCGGAACAAGTGAAGTGGGTCGAGAGCCTGAAAGCGCAATCCAAAGTGGTGATGGGCCAGTCCCTGGCCGCGCCGGCGGGTTTCGTTGCACCGCCGACCGAAGAAGTCATTGCCCTGTAATGACAGGCACTGGTGCCGTTGACCGACGTACCGCGCAGCAGTGGCCATAAGCCACAACTGCTGCGTGGTTGCTCCGATGCTGGTACAGTCCTCCATCGGCGCTGCAGGACAAATGGCGTTTCATTGACGTACGCTTGTTCGTCCTTCGCGGAACAACGTTATTGATCCGTCAGTTGAAAGCCACCGTCCGGTGCTGGAAGTAGTGGAGTCTGTCTGTCACATGAGTAATTTGAGCCTTCCGCTGTTGCTGCGTGCTCCTACGCCGACGCAGTCGAGCCTGACATTCTGTGAAGCCACACCCCGCGACCTCAAACGCTGGATCTCCACCTTGCCCAAGGCCAATCTGGGGGAGATGGCCCGGCAGCTCTATCAAGGGCTGAGCGAACTCAATCAACTGCTGACACCTTCCGACAACCGCCTGCAAATGCTGGAGCTGTTGCGGCCCGAGGTGTATTTCGTCTGTCAGCACCTGGAACGTCATTTCCTGAACCAGGCCATCGTCCTCGACGAGCGTCCGCGCAAGGTCGCCAACCTGTGCCAGGCACTGCAAAACCATCTGGCCACCGGCTACAAGCAGATCATCCAGCGGATCGCACCGCGCTACACCAAGGAGCGCGGCCCGTTGCTCAGCACCGCCATCCAGCGGGCGATGCATGCACTCAACGGCCCTTTGGTTCGCGCCAACCAGTTGTACTGCCCGGTCCAGGACGGACTGTGGCTGGAACTGCACCAGCTGTATCAGATCGCCCGCCAGTTTCAGCTGCACACCGTTGCGATCAACGAGCCCCTGGCCCACCACACGCGCACGCTGACGGCAGAACAGACCTACGCGATTGCGTTGCTCATGGGTTGCTCGCGCTGCAATCAGATGCGCCAGCTGAATATCGGCAAACTGGCCGACGCGCTGGAAGCCTGGAGCCCGCTGATCAAGCTACAGATGCCGGCACATGGCGACAGCCTGTTTGCACTGGACCCGACGGTCGACAAACCGGCGCTGTACCGGACGCTGTTTAGCGATGAAGAACTGCCGCGGTTGCTGGGTATCGACCCACGCGCCATAGCGGATGCCATCACCCAATACCTGGCTCTGCCCGCGGACCAGCGTTCGCAGTCGAAACTGGTGGTTCCGCCGGGCATCAACACCGACTTGCTGCAACATCTTGCAGCGGCCTGGGGCGATGTCGCCGAGCGCACTTTTCAACGAACTGCCGGCCAAGGCACGCTGACGCTGTGCATCGGCATGAGCGCGCTGCACTACCACGTCTCGGGGCAGAAATCGTTCAGTGAACTGCTGCAACTGCCGGCAGTGGCGCGGGCGGCGGACTTCAGCCTGAAAATGGCCAACGACAATGTCGACGATCCCTGGGCCAACGCTTTCGATACCCAGCGTGGAGGAACCTCCTCCGCCTTGCTGCCCTATGAAGAAATCCAGTACCAGAGCGACGCCGACAACGACGCGCAGAGCAACGCCCAACAGAACTTCCCGACCTACGAGTTGAATATCGTCAACCACAGTCCGGGCGGATATTGCCTGGCGTGGCCCAAGGAAGTCCCGCCACAGTTGCAGGCCGGTGAACTGATCGGTATTCAGGATGATTCTGGGCAAGGCTGGAGCATCGCCATCGTGCGCTGGGTTCGCCAGGTGCGCAGCGGCGGCACGCAGATGGGTGTCGAGTTGATCGCGCCGTTTGCGCAACCCTGTGGCATGCAGCTGATTCGAGAAGAACAGAACAGTCAGTACCTGCGCACGCTGATGCTGCCGGAAGTCCGGGCAATGGACAAACCGCCGACCGTCCTGGCACCGCGGTTGCCTTTCCAGGAAGGCAGCAAGGTGCTGTTGAACATGAGCGGCAAGGAGCGCAAGGCGGCGCTGAGCAACCGGAAAATCAGCAGCTCCAGCTACAACCAGTTCGAATACACGGTGTACGACGCGCCGAAGCCTGCCGAAGGCGAGCAAAAACCGGATCAGGAATTTGATTCGCTATGGGGTTCGCTGTAGCCGCCGCACACCGTCAGGTGCGCGACAGCGCTTGCCGACCGATCAGCCTCTGCCTTCGCGGTCGCGAAAGCCCAGCAGATACAACACTCCGTCCAGGCCCAGCGTCGAGATCGCCTGCTTGGCCGATTCCTTCACCAGCGGCTTGGCGCGGAACGCCACGCCCAGACCGGCGATAGCCAGCATCGGCAGGTCATTGGCACCGTCGCCGACCGCGATAGTCTGCTCCAGACTCAAGCCTTCCTTGCGCGCCAGCTCCTGCAACAGATCCGCCTTGCGCTGAGCGTTGACGATAGGCTCGACCGCCACGCCGGTGACCTTGCCGTCCTCGACTTCAAGCTCGTTGGCAAACACGTAATCGATACCGAGTCTGGCCTGCAGCTGCTTGGCGAAGTAGGTGAAGCCGCCTGACAGGATCGCGGTCTTGTAGCCCAGTCGCTTGAGTTCGGCAAAAAGATTTTCCGCGCCCTCGGTCAAGCGCAGCGAGGCACCGATTTCGTCCAGCACGCTGACGTCCAGGCCTTT
The DNA here is from genome assembly GCF_003935425.1 of Pseudomonas sp. v388. Classification (GTDB taxonomy): domain Bacteria; phylum Pseudomonadota; class Gammaproteobacteria; order Pseudomonadales; family Pseudomonadaceae; genus Aquipseudomonas. Next base: position 586,859 of record NZ_RHQN01000002.1, on the reverse strand, counting down.
GAGCAACGCGAGACGTTCCTTGAAGCTGGCACTGAAATCCAGCTCGCCACGCATGGCCCGCTCGGTGATCTCCGAGACCTGTTCGCCCACGCCGGCGGCCTTGGCCAACTCATCGATGACCTCGGCTTCGATCAGGGTCGAGTCCATGTCGAACACGGCCAGACGGCGATTGCGCCGGAACAGCGAGTCCTGCTGGAAAGCGATATCGACGTTCAAGTCTTGCGCGACACTGAGAAACTCGGCGCGCATGGCCTTCAGATCGGCAGGTTCGCCGCGTACCGAAAACTCGATACAGCCCTTGCCCTTGTCGGCCGGTGTGTCGAGGGGCATGCGCCCGGAAAGGCGGTCGATGCGATCGATATTCAGGCCGTAGCGCGCGGTGATCGAGCTGACACACTGCAACTGCTCGGCAGTCACCTTGCGGGTCAGCAGGGTCACGATATGCCGCGCCTTGCCCTGGCCTTCGACCCAATGCTGATAATCCTGCTCGGAAACCTGCGTGAAGCGCACCTGCTGATCCAGTTCGTGGGCCTTGAACAGGATGTCCTTGAGCACGGACGCGCCTTGAGCCTCTGCCGGAATTTCAACCAGGATGCCGAACGACAAGGCGTCGTGGATCACCGCCTGACCAATATCGAGAATGTTCACGCCACCTTGGGCGAGGACGCCGGTGATGGCCGCAGTGAGACCGGGACGGTCCGCACCGGTGATGTTAATCAGGACGATTTCGCGCAAGGCGCACCCCCGCAGTGGAAAAAAACCGCATTCTAACCACATTCAGTGACCGCCGGGCACAGGCAGCGCTTTGCCGCCAATGGGTCGGTCGTTATACTGCGCGGCAACTTCACCGAAAGAGCCGTGCTCTGTGAACCGGCCCACGCCAGTTAAATCCGATAATTTCTTCCTGCTCATCTTTCGCGCACTGCGTCATCGCCGTGTACCGATCGCGTTGCGCATCGCCAGTCATAACGTGATCCTCGTCGCCTTGGCGCTGGTGATCTACGCCGGAGTCATGGGGCTGCAGTTCAAGCAGGCCATGCACGAACAGGCCGATGCACTCGGGCAGGCACTGACCACCCAGACCGCTACCTCGGCGACAGAGCTGCTGGTGTCCAACGACATCCTCAGCCTCAACGTGCTGCTGGGCAATCTGGTCAAGAACCCGCTGGTGGCTCATGCTGCGATCTACAGCGTCGACAACCGTATTCTGGCGGAGGCCGGGCAACGCCCGAAAAACAGCCTGCTGGGCGAAGCCCAGGGTCTGTATGAAATCAAGATCACCTTCCAGGATGTGATGGCGGGTCATCTGCGCATCAGTCTGGACATGTCGCAATTCCAGCAACCGATGACCATCAGCCTGCAAAGCATGGGCATCCTTGCCGGCATCCTGCTTGCTCTGGCGCTGGCCTTGAGCTTGCGTCTGGGACGGCATATCTCCACGCCTTTGATGCAAATGCGCATCTGGCTGCGGGACATCGACCCCTACACGCCAGCCACGGATCGCCAGGATGAAATCGGCGATCTGGCGCGTCAGCTGCGCACCTCGTTCGCACCACCAGTGCCGGAACCCGAGCCGGAGCCTGAACCGGAATACGTGGAAGACGAAGACGACGCTTACCTGCAGCCGGACGCCAAACCTGCGCCGGTGCTGGCTGCGCGTGAAGCTGCCGCCCACAAGCCTCGCCTGCCTGCTCCGCCGGTTCGACGCCAACTCGTTGCCCAGGAAGATGAAGACGACGAGGATGATCCGTTCGCCGACCTGCGCGACAGCTCCGGCACTGCAGCCGTGGTGCGTCCTGTTGCAGAACCGGCCGTGCCGGGTGAACCGCAACCCAGCGCAATCCTGGCAGTCCAGCTGGGTGCGCAGGATCAGTTGCGTCGTCTGCCCAAGGCTCGCCTGACCGAACTGCTGCAGCGCTATCGCGACTGCATCGATCAGGCAGCTTCGCTGTATGACAGCGAGCTGCATACGCTCAATGACGGCAGCACCCTGATGCTGTTCCACAGCCAGGAAAGCGGTGAAGACTACCTGACCAACGCCATCTGCTGCGGCGAGCTGTTGCGCGCATTGAGCCACGCGTTGCAGATCGAAGTGGCCGACAGCGGCATCACATTGCAATTGCAATTGGGCCTGACGTTGGGTGAAGGGCTATCCGGCCTTAGCCAGATCGACTTGCTGCTCACCGAAACCGCCCAGGACGCGCTGGCCTTGTCGCAACACAGCCGTAACCTGCTGCTGGTGGAGCGCAAGATCAACGACGACGCGCTGATCCGCCAGCGCGCCCGTATCCGCCCTATCGCAAGCCCGGAAGGCGCCTGCTGCGTAGAACGCCTGATGGAGCCTTACCCATCCATGCTCGAACGCCAGTTGGCGCGCATGCACGAGGCGCACAAGGCGTAGGAGCGAGCTTACTCGCGAAGGCTGACTTTCAGCCGCTGCATCTGCTGCGGATGCAGCGGCCTTTTCGCGGACAAGTCCGCTCCCACGGGATACGAGCTAAATCCGTAGGAGCGGACAAGTCCGCGAAGGCATATTTCCACGCGCTACATCTGCGCAACCTTCGTCAGCAAGCTGGCTCCAGGCTCAGAGCAGCCACAAAAAAGCCCGCATCGCTGCGGGCTTTTTGGTTTCTGCGATCTTAGAAGCGGAACACTTCCAGATCGGTACGTATTGGCGAAGCCATGGGAATCCTTGGCTTTTCCGGCTCTTTGCTGCGAGCCACCGGCGCTTTCTTCGGTTCTTCGACCCGCTGCCAGGAAATCGGCTTGACCGCCGCGCTGACCTGCTCGGCCAGACGTTGCAGCAGCATGCCTTGAGCCTTGACCTGATCGGAAGAACTGCCGGCATGAACCTGTTCAAGGTGCACCAGGCGGCTGTCACGAACCTGGCCCTTGCGGTCGAGCAAACGCCACTGGGCGTCGAGCACGGCAGGCTGTTTGGCACCCGAGTCAAGCCGGGTGATCGACAGCACGATCTGGACATCCGGCGTGAAATTGGCCGTCGCCGGCGCCATCACCACACGTTGGCTGTCGAGCTTCCACGCCAACTGGCGAAGCAGCAATTGATCGATATCCGAAGAGAGGTTGCCCGCCCAGCGGCCATCGGGCGAAGCCGTCAGCGTACCGTCAGGCTGACGTTGCAGGAAGGTTTCGCGCTGCAGGTAGTCGGCCACCGACACAGGGCCCAGCAAGACTGCCAGACCATTACTCTGCTTCGGTTGACCCGGCTCACCGCTATCGAGCTGATACAGCGCGGTCGGCTGGTGCACGGCGCACCCGGCCAGCCCCAGAACGCCAGTCATCAACAAGACCAGGGGAAGGCGTAGAAAATTCATCGTCCCATCCAGGTGGCCGCTCCGAGAGAAGCCACAGTGTAGATACTTACAAGACTCATGCAGGCACTGCGCCACGCTTGCGCCCCAAGACCTCATATCATCCGTGAATATTCGTCGTGACTCCAGCGATTATGCGTCGTACTTCATGGCAAAATGAAGTCCACTGGCTTTATATGGTTAATTTCAGCCGTTTTCAACCAGCAACGCATCGACACGCTGGAAGCCACGCGGCAGTTTATTGCCCCGACGCCCCCGCTCACCCTTGTAATGTTCGAGGTCTTCAGCCTTGAGCGACAGGGTACGCTTACCCGCCTGCAATACCAGCGTTGCGCCTTGAGCGACCACCGCCAGATCGGTTACATACTCTTCCCGACTTGCCACCCGCTCGCCCGGAATACCAATGATCTTGTTGCCCTTGCCTTTGCCCAGCTGCGGCAGATCGCTGATCTTGAACACCAGCAAACGCCCTTCGGTGGTCACCGCGGCCAGCCAGTTCTGCTCGCGGTCGGCGACCGGGCGCGGCTGGATGACCTTGGCCCCGGAAGGCAGGCTCAGCAAAGCCTTGCCGGCCTTGTTCTTGGCTTGCAGGTCTTCGCCCTTGACCACGAAGCCGTAGCCCGCGTCCGACGCGATGACATACAGCGCATCGTCTTCCGGCAACAGTACGCATTCGAACGTCGCACCCGGCGGCGGCTGCAATTTGCCGGTCAGCGGCTCGCCCTGCCCACGCGCGGACGGCAAGGTGTGCGCGGCCACCGAATAACTGCGCCCGGTGGAATCGATGAACACTGCAAACTGGTTGGAGCGGCCGATGGCGGATGTCTTGAATCCGTCTCCAGCTTTGTAGGAAAGCCCGGTGGCGTCGATATCGTGACCTTTCGCGCAACGCACCCAGCCTTTTTCCGACATGACGACGGTTACCGGCTCGGTCGGCATCAGTTCGTTTTCAGACAGAGCCTTGGCCTCGGCGCGCGCCACGATCGGCGAACGGCGATCATCGCCATAGGTTTCGGCGTCGGCGATCAGCTCGGCGCGAACCAGCTTGCGCAGCTTGCTTTCGCTGCCCAGCAGGGCGAGCAGTTTGGCTTGCTCCTTGAGCAGCGCGTCCTGCTCACCGCGCAACTTCATCTCTTCCAGGCGCGCCAGTTGACGCAAGCGGGTGTCGAGGATGTAGTCGGCCTGGATTTCCGACAGCGCGAAGCGCTCGATCAGTTCAGCCTTGGGATGCTCGGCGGTGCGGATGATATGGATGACTTCATCCAGGTTCAGGTAGGCGGTCAGCAAACCTTCCAACAGGTGCAGGCGATGCTCGACCTTGTCGAGACGGAACTGCAGGCGACGGCGAACGGTGCCGATGCGGAATACCAGCCACTCGCTGAGCAGCGCCTTGAGGTTCTTGAGCTGCGGCTTGCCGTCCAGGCCGATGATGTTGATGTTCACCCGGTAGCTGGATTCCAGCTCGGTAGTGGCGAACAAATGCTGCATCAGCTCATCGAGATCGATGCGATTGGAGCGCGGGATGATGACGATGCGGCACGGGTTTTCGTGGTCCGACTCGTCGCGCAGGTCAGCCACCATCGGCAGCTTCTTGGCCTGCATCTGCGCGGCGATCTGCTCCAGCACCTTGGCGCCGGAAACCTGGTGCGGCAGTGCGGTGACCACGATGTCGCCGTCTTCGATGCGGTAGACCGCACGCATGCGTACCGAGCCGCGCCCGGTTTCGTAAATCTTCAGCAGGTCGGCGCGCGGCGTGATGATTTCCGCTTCGGTTGGATAATCCGGACCCTTGATGTGCTCGCAGAGCGCTTCGATGGTCGCCTTCGGCTCGTCGAGCAGATGCACGCAGGCGCCCGCCACTTCCCGCAGGTTGTGCGGCGGAACGTCGGTCGCCATGCCGACCGCGATGCCGGTGGTGCCGTTGAGCAAAATGTTCGGCAGGCGAGCCGGCAATACGGCGGGCTCGTCCAGTGTGCCGTCAAAGTTCGGCACCCAATCGGCCGTGCCCTGGCCCAGTTCGCTGAGCAGCACTTCGGAATATCGGGACAGACGCGCTTCGGTATAACGCATGGCCGCGAACGACTTGGGATCATCCGGCGCACCCCAGTTGCCCTGCCCGTCCACCAGCGTGTAGCGATAGCTGAAGGGCTGGGCCATCAGCACCATGGCTTCGTAGCAGGCCGAGTCGCCGTGGGGGTGGAACTTGCCGAGCACGTCGCCAACGGTACGCGCCGATTTCTTGTGTTTGGCGTCGGCGCCCAGGCCCAGCTCGCTCATGGCGTAGACGATACGACGCTGCACAGGCTTCAAGCCGTCGCCGATATGCGGTAGCGCGCGGTCCATGATGACGTACATGGAATAGTTGAGGTAGGCCTGTTCGGTGAAGTCAGCCAGCGATCGGCGTTCTACGCCATCCAGGCTGAGGTCAAGGGAGTCGCTCATGCGGGCCTCATCATTGCGTTGACTGGCGCAGCAGCAAGGTGCCGCCACGCTGTGTGAATTCGAGTTGTTTCATTGCGCTCATGCCCAGCAGCACTTCATCACCCTGCAGCCCGGGCGCCACCAGGGCGCGCACGTTGTGCAGGACGATATCACCGAGCTGCAGGCGCTCCAGTGTGGTCCGAAAACCCTGGCTGGTGCCGTTGGCGGTGCTGACCATGACCGGCGGACCACGCCGCAGGCCAAGGCTTTGAGCCAGATCGCCCGGGACGGCGACGTCGGTCGCACCGGTATCGATCAAAAATTGCACAGCCCGGCCGTTGATCTGCCCGGAGCTGACGAAATGCCCTTGGCGATTGCCCACCAGTTGCACTTCGATGTAGCCGTCACGGTGCTGCGAGTTCACCACGGTGTTCGGATTCTGCTGTTTGTCTTCCCAGTCGCCAAAGAAACGCGTGGCCAGGAATAACCCGGCCGCCCAAGCAAGGATCATCAACACCTTGCCCGCGCGCCTGCCGGCAACCGGTTGCTCCATTACGGCGCGCTCCAGCCGGCCTTCGGCGCCGCGAAGCGCCAGACCACAGGACGTTTCTCACCATCGGCGCGCGCGCCGAAGTTATTGTCGGTTCCGATCCACGCGCCGGTTTCGTCCACCACTAAAGCCTCGGTCAAGCCATAACGCTGATCGTAGCGGCGCGATGGCTTGGTCGCCTCTGCGCCGAACGACCAGCAGCGCTCCAGCCGACCGGTTTCCAGGGTTCGCCGACAGACGCGATACACCGAACGCTCCAGCGTGAATAACTTGCCGTTGTACAACGACACGTCGGAATAATCGCGCTTGTTCGTCTGGCCGCCCTTTGACGGGGCCGCAGCTTCCTGCGATTCGGCGAGCAGCACGCAACTTTGCCCACAGCGCCAGTCGTCACCTTCGCGACGCACGACCAACAGGCCGCGGTCCTCGCGTTCGGCCGCCAGCCATATGCGTCTTCCGGCCGGGTCCACCGCAATGCCTTCGAAGATGGCGTTGAAGTGGTGCAGCATGCCTTTATCACGCGCCTGGGCGGTCATTTCGTCAGGCAGCGCCAGCCAGCTGGCCACGCCGCTGGCCGGTACTTTCAGCACCGTGCCGTAGGCCTCGCTGACCAGGTAGCGATTGCCCGCCGTGTCGCAACTGATGCCTTCGAAATCCAGGCTGCCGCCGCGCACGACCGAAGACATGTTGGCCAGCGAACGCAGGTTGAGCGGCAGCACGCTTTGCGGCGCAGGCGCCTCGAAGCTCTGGGCTTCGGCGGCCCACACCGTCTGCGCGGTATCGAGGCGATAGAGCACGTTGTCGTCGCGATCGGAAACCGTCCACAAACGACCGTTGCACACCGCCAAACCCGACAGGTTACCGCCGACCATGCCGTCCACCGGATGCTCGGAGACCAGCTTCAGCGTCTCCAGCGGCGCGGCAAAGGCCGGCGTGGCCAGCAGCAACAGGGCCGCCAGCCAGCGTCGCGTCAAACCAGTACCTCGGCGAGGTTGCCTTTGGATTCCAGCCAGCTCTTGCGATCACCGGCACGCTTCTTCGCCAGCAGCATGTCCATCATCTCCGACGTGGCGGCGAAATCGTCCAGGGTCAGTTGCACGAGTCGACGGGTGTTGGGGTCCATCGTGGTTTCGCGCAACTGCGGCGGGTTCATCTCACCCAGGCCCTTGAAGCGGGTGACTTGCGGCTTGCCGCGCTTCTTCTCGGCCACCAGACGGTCGAGAATCCCGTCGCGCTCGCTTTCGTCCAGGGCGTAGTAGATTTCCTTGCCCAGGTCGATGCGGTACAGCGGCGGCATGGCGACGTAGACGTGCCCGGCGTCCACCAGCGGGCGGAAATGCTGGACGAACAGCGCGCAGAGCAGCGTGGCAATGTGCAGGCCGTCGGAGTCGGCGTCGGCGAGAATGCAGATCTTGCCGTAGCGCAGCTGGCTCATGTCCGCCGCGCCCGGATCGACGCCGATGGCGACGGCGATGTTGTGCACTTCCTGGCTGGCGAGCACTTCGCCGCCGTCCACTTCCCAGGTGTTGAGGATCTTGCCGCGCAACGGCAGGATGGCCTGGAATTCCTTGTCCCGCGCCTGCTTGGCCGAGCCGCCGGCAGAGTCACCTTCGACCAGGAACAGCTCGGAGCGCGCCGGGTCCTGTCCTGCGCAGTCGGCCAGCTTGCCCGGCAATGCCGGACCTTGGGTGATGCGCTTGCGCTCGACCTTCTTGCTGGCCTTGAGACGGCGACCGGCGTTGTTGATCGCCAGTTCCGCCAGCTGCATGCCGAGGTCCGAATGGGTGTTGAGCCACAGGCTGAACGCATCCTTGACCACCCCGGAAACGAACGCCGCCGACTCGCGGGACGACAGGCGCTCTTTGGTCTGCCCGGAGAACTGCGGCTCCTGCATCTTGGTCGACAGCACGAACGCAATGCGCTCCCAGACGTCTTCCGGAGCCAGCTTCACACCACGTGGCAGCAAATTGCGGAATTCACAGAACTCGCGCATCGCGTCCAGCAAACCCTGGCGCAAACCGTTGACGTGAGTACCGCCCTGGGCGGTCGGGATCAGGTTGACGTAGCTTTCCTGCACGCTGTCGCCGCCTTCGGGCAGCCACAGCAACGCCCAGTCCACGGCTTCCTTGTTGCCGGCGAAACTGCCGCAGAACGGCTCGTCCGGCAGGCGCAGGAAATCGCTGACCGAATCCTGCAAGTAAGAACGCAGACCGTCTTCGTAATGCCACTCGACCTTTTCGCCGGTGGACTTGTCTTCGAAGCTGACCGACAGGCCGGGGCACAACACGGCCTTGGCCTTGAGCACATGCTTGAGGCGGCTGACCGAGAATTTAGGGCTGTCGAAATACTTGGGGTCCGGCGCGAAGTACACGCTGGTGCCGGTGTTGCGCTTGCCGACGGTGCCGACCACGGACAGGTCCGAGGCCTTGAAACCGTCGGCGAAAGTCATTTCGTACTCGTTGCCGTCGCGCTTGACACGCACCCGAACCTGGGTTGAAAGCGCGTTGACGACGGAAATCCCCACGCCGTGAAGGCCGCCGGAGAACTGGTAGTTCTTGTTGGAGAACTTGCCGCCCGCATGCAGCTTGGTGAGGATCAGCTCGACCCCGGACACGCCTTCTTCGGGGTGAATGTCCACCGGCATGCCGCGGCCGTCGTCGGCCACTTCCAGGGAGTTGTCGGCATGAAGGATGACCTGCACCGAGCGGGCGTGCCCTGCCAGGGCTTCGTCGACACTGTTGTCGATGACTTCCTGGGCCAGGTGGTTGGGCCGCGAGGTGTCGGTGTACATGCCCGGACGTTTGCGAACCGGATCGAGGCCCGAGAGGACTTCGATGGCGTCTGCGTTATAAGAGCTAGCGCTGGGATTGGCCATGGGTTCTCGTATCAATCGTTCATGAATTTTCGGGAGTTCAATGTTCTTGCATTCATATGACCGGGCGTCGGTCACTTACAGCGCTGACAGATCCACATCCTGCAACAGAGTCGGGGCAAACCCGGCGAAGCTCAGCAGTGCCGGAATCTGCGCGGCGAAGCCCTGGTAGCTGTGATCGCCACCCGCCTGAATACGCAAGGCACAACTGCGGTAGAACCGCTCGGCACGGCGGTAGTCAAGGGTTTCATCGCCGGTCTGCAGCCATACCTGATAACGCGCCGGGTCCTGCGGGGCAGGCACTTCCAGTTCGCCCAGGGCGTGGATGTGATCGTGGGTCAATTCCCAGCACTCACCGGTGTAGAGGTTCTGCTGAGTCCCGAGGAAACCGTCGAACAGCTGGTGCGGGTTGACCGCCGGGTTGATCAGCACTGCCTTGAGGCCGTGGCGCTGCGCCAAGTGTGTCGCATAGTAGCCGCCGAGCGAGCTGCCGACCAGCAAAGGCCGCCCGAGCGCCTGGATTGCCTCGTCGAGCTGCTGCATCGCCTGGCGCGGATGGTGGTGCAACTCCGGAACCCGCAATTGCTCGCCCATGCCCAGTGACGTCATCACGGCGGACAGCTGCCGGGCTTTCATCGAGCGAGCCGAGCTGTTCAGGCCATGAATATAGAGCAGTGTGGGTGCGTCACCGGTCACGCGTGTTCTCCTGGAGCCCAGAGCAAAGCCGCGTAGTTTACAGGGACTAACGGCTCATGACTTCAACGGAAACAAATCGACGTGAGCCATTCAGTAACCGGCGCCGCCGTAGTCGGCCTCGAATGTCATGCCCTGAACGCGGGAAACGCCGGTTTCCAGGCATCCGTCATCATGCAGCCGCAACCAGCGATAGCCCGGCGCGGTGGTATCGAGCTTGAAATCGATGCTGCCCGGCGCGAACTGGATGCAAGTCGACGGTGAAGCCAGCAGCCTGACGCCGTTGCGCAGCTGGTCGAACTCCTGATGCACATGCCCCCAAAGCACGCCACGCACCTGTGGATACTTATCGAGCACGGCAAACAGCGCTTCGGCATTGCGCAGGCCGATGGGCTCCATCCATTCGCAGCCGATGCTGACCGGATGATGGTGCAGGCTGACCAGATGGTGCCGGTTCGGCGCCTGGCTGAGGGACTTTTCCAGCAATTCCAGCTGCGCCGGCTCCAGGAAGCCGGGTACCGAACCGGGAACTGCCGAATCCAGCAGCGTGATCCGCCAATGGCCGGTATCGATGATCGGCTCAAGCAGACCGCCTCGTCTCGCAACCTGCTCCATCTGCGGCAGTTCGTCATGATTGCCGGGAAACCAGCGCACCGGCGCCGCGATTCGTCCACTGAGCGTGCGGAAGGCTTCATAGGATTCCACGCTGCCGTCCTGGGAAATATCGCCGCTGGCGATGATGAAATCGATGGCCGGCTGCTCGGCCAAAACCACATCGATCACCTTGGCAAGGCTTTCGCGCGTGTTCATGCCCAGCAGCGTGCCGTCCGCCTCGGCGAACAAATGACTGTCGGACAGCTGGACCAGCAAGACTGAAGATGAAGGGGCTGCGCTGGACAAGGCCATCTCCTGGGTAGGATTCAGCGGGGATTATGTGATGGGAACCGAAGCGGGTAAACCGCAATATGGGCCTGGATGTGCGTTCAAGAGCACACTTCGGTACTTTCGTCGCCGCTGTCGCTCGATGGTGATGAAGACAACCCTATCGAAAGCGTCAGCCCTGCATTCGAATACTCTGGAAGTATCTCCTTTGCTCTCGGTGAGATAGATCCAGCCGGTACGAACTATGCGCTCACCTTTTGGCCCACGGACCAGTACGTCGACCTCAAGGACTTCGCCAAGCCCAGGCGCCGAAGAGAAAACCCTCCCCAAAAGCAACGCCGACGTAATACGTATTAGCTAGTACACCTCGCTCTGCCTGAGCGGCTTTCAGTTCATTGGCCTGATCCCGTTCTGCAGCGAGTATCTGGTCCAACATTTTTCGAAGCTCGGAGCGACGAGCATTGACTTGCTTTTTAGGATCGAACTGCGGAGCAAGCTGAATACGATGGGATAAACCGCTTATGACTTGACTCAGAAAACCCTTGGAATCAAGCGTCCCGCGAATAACGCCGCCATCGCCTTGCGTAAGCGCCCAATCACAGCCTGCAAGGTATTCGCCGTTGCTCCAGCAGAAACGGACCCCGACCAGGCAGCGCTCTTCAGGCTCGGGTCGAACTACTATTCTGGGCGGCGGGCTCTCCCAGCTATAAACAGGCGGTTTAGCCTTGACTGGCTTGGCAGGTGGCTGATTGCACAGCCCCGGAGTGGGCGAGTAGTTGCCCCTGGAATCGTAAACGCCCACAACCACGAACTCCCTGTATTACCTGCTGCGCGTCCATGCGCTTCAGCAACTAAATATGTGCCGTGTATGGCACGACAAGGAGAGCGAGTTTAGAGAATGGTGCAGCCAGGTCGAGCTGAAATCGGTTTCAAACTATTTAGAAAAGTATCTAGCTATTACGTGATCTACGAACTCGTTAACGGGCGCCTGCTACCCGACGCCAGGCGCGAAGTTTGTATCGGCCCACCAGCCCTCCCAGCAGCACACCTACAAACCCCGCATTGAAGAGATAGACGAGACCTTCTTCATAATTCATTCCAGGCCAAAGAATGAATATAACAAAATAGATCGATATAAAGCCCAACCACAATCCCGCTAGACAGAGCATCACGAAGCCAAATGAGAAAAAGTAAGCGAATAGTCCGCCAGCCAGTAACGCCGACCACATTATCAAATAAACATCAACATCCATGGGCGGCACTCGAGCCCACCCAATCATTACACAAATTAAAACGACCGAGATCAGGCCTCCAGCCGCGGCAGCCAAAGCCAATTTTACGAGACCCAGGACAATATTCATCGCCAACCAATCGGACAATTTATAAAAGAGAAATCATTGATGCCGCCAGCCTTAAAAATTTCTTCGACGTAGGATACGCAGTTATTGGGAACCCCTAGCCAGACCCAAGGCTTCAGACTTAGCTCCTCAAGTTTTCGCTGAGCCCCTTGTGGATTGGGCATCGTCACTTTACGACGAAACAACTCTCTCTTTGCGCCCTCGCGCTTGTAGCGATCGTAGCCTTCATCATTCATATACCATGGCCTCTCGACCCAACCCAGGATATGAAAATAATAACTACCCGCTTTCATCAGTGCGTGCCCACAGACATTAATCCCATCACCACTGACAACCACAAGCCAAGTGTCACTCCAATTGAACGGAACCACCCTGCAGATTTCCAACTTCTCACCCAGATAAACCATACACGACTAGCCAATGCCTGAAGAACACTTCAGGCAAACTAGCACAAGAGAAAAACTTAAACAGTTAACAACACGGCTAAATATTTATTTTCGGAAGCTTCTTACACCCAGCACATGACACTTCCCACGCCTTTACCCACGCGACAAAAATAGAAGGAGGCGTAAAGCATAAACTCTATGGCGCCAAGCCGTGAAAGACAGGTGTGCTCTTGATCCCCGCACAAGCCCGGAGTGTGGCTACCCTTCTCACCTCACCACTTCAAACTCATGCCCACACGCCAGGCAGTGGCTCAGCCACTCCCCCAAAAACACATTCAACTGTGCTTTTTCGTCAGGCTGGTGCATATCGGCATTGGGATACGGATAAATCCCCCGGAACCGACGGGCATGTTCGGCGCCGATGACTTCGGCCATGCGGGCGTCGTGGTAGACCTGCACTTCCAGGCTCGGGACCGGCAGCCAGGGCAGGCTGTGCTCCTGGCGGACTTGCAGGGTGGTGGTGTACGGGCAATCGAGCAGGACTTCGACTGCCAGCACGCCCAGCATCTGGTCACCCTGGGTAACGGCCACTCGACGGGAGCGCTGTGCGTTGCGCATGTCGGGCAGCAAACGCATCAAGCGCGCGTAGTTGGCTTCGCAGGCAGCTTGCAGCCCGGCGAGGTCGACACGGTAGCGCTCGCGCAATAGGTTCACGACCATAACCCCCTTATTTCAGTGCGATTCAATGCCAGCCATTGCATGGCGATAATGGTTGCAGCGTTCATGATGCGACCGTCGGCAACGGCCTGCATGGCGTCGTCGAACGACCAGACTGTGACGCGGATGTCTTCGCCTTCCGACTCAAGACCGTGTATTCCGCCAGCACCCTGGCTGCTGCATTGCCCCAGGAACAGGTGAACGAATTCATCGCTGCCACCCGGTGACGGAAAGTACTTGGTGATCGGCCAGAGCGCGCTGAAGGTCAATCCAGCTTCCTCTTCCGCTTCACGATGAGCAACTTCTTCCGGCTCCTCTTCCTTGTCGATCAGGCCGGCGACCATCTCGATCAACCATGGGTTGCCGGTCTTTTCCAGCGCGCCGACACGGAACTGTTCAATCAGTACCACCTCGTCGCGCCTGGCGTCATAGGGCAGGACGCATACCGCATCGTGGCGCACGAAAAGCTCGCGGCTGATCTCCCTGCCCATGCCGCCTTCGAACAATTCGTGACGCAGGAACAGTTTGTCCAGTCTATAGAAGCCTTGGAAGCAGTTTTCGCGTCGGCTGATCTCGAACGCCGTCGGAACGGATCGGGTGGTTTGGGTCATGGATATCTCGCTTGCTGCCGTGTTTGGCTTTGGACCATCCTAACGCGCATCGGCACCCGGATGCAGCCCCCATGAGATGCAGGTTAGACGCCTATGGCGTAAAACAAATCCAATCCGCCAAGTGGCGAACCGAAGTCATGATTTGCAGTCCAACCAGCCTGCATGCGTGCAACGCAACCGCTATTACAGACACCGCAAAGGATCAACATGTCGTTATTGAGGATCACTTCACTGGTTTGCCTGGCCCTGGTGCTCGGCGCCTGCCAAAGCCTCTTCACACCCAACATGCGCTCTCCGCTGCAAGTCGAACGTGACGCTTCCGAGCTGATCAAGCCGGGCTGCACCACGGCCGACTGCCCGTTGGTGAACATCGATACCGTGCATTTCCCGACCGAGCAGAAGCTGGATGCTATCGTCCAGAGAACCCTGTTGCAGCTGACCCGCACCGATTCGGATGCGCCGCTGCCGGCTTCCCTCAAGGATTATCAGGAGCAGTTCCTCAGCCGCGCCCAAGGCCGCAACAGCAGCTACCTGCAAGCCAAGGTCCGCGAGCAGCATGACGGAATCGTGGTGATCGAGCTGTCGAGCTATCTGGACAACGGCGGCGCCCATGGCAATCCGGGCCGCGCGTTCATCAACTATTCGCGCCAGCAGCAGAAAGTCCTGACCCTGGCCGACATGGTCGTGCCGGGCAAGGAAAACGAATTCTGGCAGAAAGCCGAACTGGCCCACATGGGCTGGCTGGCCTCGACGGGCATGAACAAGGACACCGAGTTCATGCAGACCTGGCCGTTCAAACGCACGCCCAACATTGCCCTGACCTACGGCGCGGTGATCCTCAAGTACCCGGTGGTGACCATCGCGCCATACTCGATGGGCCACATCGAATTGAAGATTCCCTATCCGCAGCTCAATGGCGTACTCAAGCCGGAACTGTTCCCCGGTCGCGGTTGATTCTTCTGGCAAGAGCGCCGTCCGGGCGCCCTGCCATTCCCCGCTTCAGACCTTCTTGTACAACTGGCTGCCTTCCTGTTTGAAGCGTTCGGCCTGTTCCGCCAGCCCCTGCGCAACGTCCACATCCACCGCGTCGATGCGCTGATTGGCCGCGTACTCGCGGACTTCCTGGGTAATCTTCATCGAGCAGAACTTCGGCCCGCACATGGAGCAGAAGTGCGCGACCTTGGCCGAATCCTTGGGCAGGGTTTCGTCGTGATAGGAGCGCGCGGTGTCCGGGTCCAGGCCAAGGTTGAACTGATCTTCCCAGCGGAATTCAAAGCGCGCCTTGCTCAAGGCGTTATCGCGAATCTGTGCGCCGGGATGACCTTTGGCCAGGTCCGCCGCGTGTGCGGCGATCTTGTAGGTGATGATCCCGGTCTTCACGTCATCCTTGTTCGGCAGGCCCAAGTGCTCTTTGGGGGTGACGTAGCAGAGCATGGCGCAACCGAACCAGCCGATCATCGCCGCACCAATGCCTGAGGTGATGTGGTCATAACCTGGCGCGATATCCGTGGTCAGCGGGCCAAGGGTGTAGAACGGCGCTTCGTCGCAGCACTCCAGCTGCTTGTCCATGTTCTCCTTGATCAACTGCATCGGCACGTGGCCCGGGCCTTCGATCATGGTTTGCACGTCATGCTTCCAGGCGATCTTGGTCAGCTCGCCCAGGGTTTCCAGCTCGCCGAATTGCGCGGCGTCGTTGGCGTCGGCAATCGAACCCGGACGCAGGCCATCGCCCAGCGAGAAGCTGACGTCGTAGGCCTTCATGATTTCGCAGATGTCTTCGAAATGGGTGTAGAGGAAGTTTTCCTTGTGATGCGCCAGGCACCACTTGGCCATGATCGAACCACCGCGGCTGACGATCCCGGTGACGCGCCTGGCCGTCAGCGGCACATAACGCAGCAGCACGCCGGCGTGGATGGTGAAGTAATCGACGCCCTGCTCGGCCTGTTCGATCAACGTGTCGCGAAACAGCTCCCAGGTCAGGTCTTCGGCTGCACCGCCGACTTTTTCCAGTGCCTGATAGATCGGCACCGTGCCAATCGGCACCGGCGAGTTGCGGATGATCCATTCGCGGGTTTCATGGATATGCTTGCCGGTGGACAAGTCCATCACCGTATCCGAACCCCAGCGAATACCCCAGGTCAGCTTGGCGACTTCTTCTTCGATCGAAGACCCCAAGGCGCTGTTGCCGATGTTGCCGTTGATCTTCACCAGGAAGTTGCGACCGATGATCATCGGTTCCAGCTCGACGTGGTTGATGTTGGCCGGGATGATCGCCCGACCGCGAGCGATTTCCTCGCGCACGAATTCAGGGGTGATTTCCTTGGGAATACTGGCGCCGAAGCTGTGCCCGGCATGCTGCTGGGTGAGCAAGCCGGCGGCGCGGGCTTCCTGGAGCTTCATGTTTTCGCGGATGGCGACGTATTCCATCTCGGCGGTGATGATGCCTTTGCGCGCGTAGTGCATCTGGCTGACGTTGGCGCCCGCCTTGGCCCGGCGCGGATTGCGCACGTGGGCGAAACGCAGCGCGGTGAGCTCGGCATCGTTCAGACGCTGCTGCCCGAAGTTCGAACTCAGGCCCGCCAGGCGCTCGGTGTCGCCGCGCGAGTCGATCCACGGCGAGCGCACATCGGCCAGGCCTTTGCGCACATCAATGATGACTTTCGGGTCGGTATACGGGCCGGAAGTGTCGTAGACGGTCACCGGGGCGTTGATTTCACCGCCGAAGTCGGTCGGCGTCACATCCAGGGTGATTTCACGCATCGGCACCAGGATGTCCGGGCGCGAACCCTGAACGTAGATTTTCTGCGAGCGGGTAAACGGTTGTACCGATCCCGAATCGACCTGGGCCGACTCACTCAAGTGCGGTGCGTTTTTTGGTTTTGTACTCATCACGGTCTCTCCAGACATCCAGCAGCGGATTGATTGTCGGAGTGACCTGATCGGGACGGACGGGTGCACTGGTGCCAGTGCTGAATATCGAAGGCGTGAAGCTGTTCATTTTTTGAACAATCGACCCCGGACGATACTCAAGAGGACTCGCCGGGAGACGAGAAATCTTGTTCCCTACGCAGGCGCTAACCTGATCAGGTTCAACGGGATCCGGTTTAACCGATCTCAGCCTCATAGCAAGGCACCCCGACAAGAACGTCGCCAGTCTATGATGGGCGGCGCACGGAACGCCAGCGCAATTGCACAGGTCTGGATAGATGGCCGAAATGGCGCTTTGTCGCACCCGGCGTCTGGCTCTACACTCGCTAACCGGTTTTACACCGACCCGCGATCAATTTCATGAACAGGGAATGCCTCATGCTGCGCAAACTTTCGTTGGTCATTGCCGTCTCGCTCGCAGGCGGTGAACTGGCCCTGGCAGCGGATCTTCCACCCCCGACCCAGACCGGCCTGGTGAGCGTCTATCAACAGGCCGTGGACAACAACGCCGACCTGGCCGCAGCGCGCGCCGATTACCAGGCCCGCAAGGAAGGCGTGCCGCAGGCCCGCTCCGGGCTGCTGCCCAATCTGTCGGCGGGCGCGCAGACCAACAACACCCGCGTCAGCATCGATCAGCCGCGCGCTACCATCAGCCGCAGCGGCACGGTGTATCAGGCGACCTTGAGCCAGCCGATCTTCCGCGCCGACCGCTGGTTTCAGTTGCAAGCCGCCGAGGCCGTGAACGAGCAGGCCGCGCTGGAGCTGTCCGCCACCGAGCAGAACCTGATCCTGCAATCGGCGCAAAGCTACTTTGCGGTGCTGCGCGCCCAGGACAACCTGGCGTCGACCAAGGCTGAGGAAGCCGCCTTCAGACGCCAACTGGATCAGGCCAACGAACGCTTCAATGTCGGTCTGTCCGACAAGACCGACGTGCTGCAGGCCCAGGCCAGTCACGACACCTCGCGGGCCAACCGGATCATCGCTCAGCGCCAGGTCGATGACGCCTTTCAGGCGTTGGTGACACTGACTAACCGCGAGTACAACTCGATTGAAGGCATCGTCCACACCTTGCCGGTACTGGCGCCGACGCCTAATGACGCCAAGGCGTGGGTCGACACCGCCGCCCGGCAGAACCTGAACCTGCTGGCGAGCAATTACGCTGTCGATGCTGCCCAGGAAACCGTGCGCCAGCGCAAGGCCGGGCATGCTCCGACCGTGGATGCCGTCGCCACCTACCAGCGCGGTGACAACGACGCGATGGATTTCAGCAACCCCAACTACACCGGGCAGAACTACAGCGGCGATGTGGAGCAACGCACGATCGGCGTGCAGCTGAACATTCCGCTCTATAGCGGCGGCCTCACCAGTTCCCAGGTGCGTGAGGCTTATGCTCGTTTGAATCAGAGTGAACAGCGCCGCGAGAGTCTGCGCCGGCAAGTGGTGGAAGACACCCGCAACCTGCATCGCGCGGTCAATACCGATGTGGAGCAGGTGCAGGCGCGCAAGCAGTCGATCATTTCCAACCAGAGCGCGCTGGAAGCCACGGAAATCGGTTACCAGGTGGGCACGCGCAATATCGTCGACGTGCTGGATGCGCAGCGTCAGCTGTATGCGTCGGTGCGCGATTACAACAACACCCGCTATGACTACATCATCGACAACCTGCGCCTGAAGCAAGCGGCCGGCACGCTGAATCCGGGTGATTTGCAGGATCTGGCGCGCTATCTGAAATCGGATTACAACCCCGACAAGGACTTCCTGCCGCCGGATCTGGCGGCGCAAGCCCGGAAGAATTTCGAAAGGCCCGCGCGCTGAGCCAACACCTGTAGGAGCGAGCTTGCTCGCCAAGGCATCGTGTCAGGCGCCACATCGGCTGGGCATGTACCACCCTATTGGCAGACAGGCGCGCCTACAGCCTGCTCAGGCCGGCAATCAGATCCAGCAACCGCTGCAAGGCCCCCTGATTGGCTTTCATCACGCTCAATCCGGACTCGGCCATGGCTTTGGCATGCTGTGGCTGGTCGAACAGGCGTTGCACGGCTGTGGCCAGTTCCGTGGCATCGCTCACTGTCTCCAGCGCGCCGGCGTTGCGCAGCATGGCGGCGATTTCCAGGAAGTTGAACAGGTGCGGACCGCTCAACACCGGCTTGGCCAGCGCCGCAGGCTCCAGCAGGTTGTGGCCGCCGTTGGGCACCAGGCTGCCGCCGACAAGGGCCACGTCGGCCAGCGCATATAGAAACAGCAATTCCCCCATCGTGTCGCCCAGCATCACCGAATCCGTGGCGGTAACCGTCTGCCCGGTCGAGCGCCGGACGGTTGCGAATCCCTGCTGCTGACACAGCTCGTGGACGCTGTTGAACCGCTCGGGATGGCGCGGCACCAGAATCAGCAAGGCATCCGGGTGACTGACCATCAATTGCCGATGCGCGGCCAGCACACTCTCGTCCTCACCCGCATGCGTGCTGGCCGCGATCCACACGGGTCGCTCCGTGGCCTGCCACCGCTCGCGCAACCGCGCCGCGTCGTCCAGCAGTCGAGGGTCAATGCTCAAGTCGAACTTGATCGAACCGGTCACCGTCACGCACTCGGGTCGTGCACCCAGGTCGCGAAAGCGCTGGGCTTCGGCTTCGGTCTGCACCGCAAAGCCGCTCATTTCAGCCAGCATCGGACGGGTCAGCCTGGTGAAACGCCCGTAACCCCGCGCCGAACGCTCTGAAAGCCGGGCGTTGGCGAGCAGCACCGGAATGCCGCGCCTGGCGCACTGGTGAATATGGTTGGGCCACAACTCGGTCTCCATGATGATTCCGAGGCGAGGCCGCACATGGTCGAGAAAACGGCCTGCGGCCCACGGCAAGTCGTAGGGCAGGTAGCAATGCTGGATGCGCGGTTCATCGGCGAACATCGCGTTGATTCGCTCTGAACCCGTCGGCGTCATGCAGGTGACCGTGATCGGCGCATCGGGATACTGCTTGAGCAATGCCCGGATCATCGGCGCGGCGGCGATACTTTCACCCACCGACACCGCATGCACCCAGATCCCGTCGCGGCGCATGCTCGGCAGGCCCATGGCGAAACGCTCACCGATCCGCTGACGGTACGCCGGAGCCTTGCGCGCACGTAACCAGAGACGCAGGGCAACCAGTGGCAAACCCAGGTGAAACAGCAAGGTGTAGAGAGTTCTATTCATGGGCGCGAAGTCTACAAGGAACCGTACCAAAAAGTTATGCACACCACCGCGCTGAGCTAACCAATGGCCTGCAAATGAACGGCGAAACGTTCGGCCAGCCATTGCGCGGCCGGGCCTAGAGGTTCATCACGGCGCCAGGCCATTTCCACCACCAGTGCCGGTGGCCGCCAGTCGCAGGCCAGTTCGATCATCTGCGTCTGATAGGTCGGGTACTGCACTACGTGCCGCGGCAGCCATGCCCAGCCCAGGCCGCGCATCAGCAGCTCGGCTCCTGCGTAGAAACTGTCCGCACGCCATACCTGCGGGCTGATCGCTTCGCCGCCGGGATAATCGCTTTGTTGCGGGGTGATCAGCAATTGCCGGTGGCGTGCCAGCTGTTGCCGGGTTACCCGGCCCACGCCCGCCAGCGGATGGCCGACGGCACAGACGGTGACCATTTCCACGCTGCCCAGCGCACTGCGCTCCAGCGACTCGGGAATCCGCTCATGGTGAAAGAACAGTCCCAGGTCTGCCTTG
Organism: Pseudomonas sp. v388; assembly: GCF_003935425.1. GTDB lineage: Bacteria > Pseudomonadota > Gammaproteobacteria > Pseudomonadales > Pseudomonadaceae > Aquipseudomonas. The sequence continues at coordinate 566,406 of NZ_RHQN01000002.1, read as the reverse complement.
CGTTCCTCCAGCCTGCGCGCCACATCGCCCTGGGCGGCGCTGGCCAGCTGGACTTGCAGATAGGGAAAGCGGCTGGCCAGTTCATCCAGACTGTCGATGACCGGCTGATACGGCATGGCCTCGTCCTGCGCCACGCGTAACAAGGGTTCCTGCCCGCGCATCAGGGCCAGAGCCCGACCGTCCAGGCGCTCGCATTGGCGTAACAGCTCGCGGGCATCTTCGAGCAACGCGGCTCCGCTCTCGGTGAGGCGCGGCTGGCGACCGCTGCTGCGCTCGAAGAGCGTGACACCCAGGTCCGCCTCCAGCAGAGCAATCGCGTTGCTGACGGCGGACTGGGCCTTGTGCTGCTCACGCGCCACGGCGGAAAACGACCGCAGTTCCGCAACCCGGAGGAACAGGCGCAACTGCTCCAGACTCCAACGCTCCATGGCTTACCTATCTGCAAAAAGGATAGGTAATGACTTTACCCCATCCCGACATTCTCTAGAATGCCCGCCTCACCAGAGGAACTGCTCATGAACGCTTATTATCTGCTGGCTGTAGCCATCACCGCCGAAGTCATTGCCACCACCTCGATGAAGGCGGTGAAGGGATTCAGCACGCCGCTGCCGCTGGCCCTCGTGATCGTGGGCTATGCGATTGCGTTCTGGATGCTGATCCTGGTCGTGCGCACCATTCCGGTGGGAATCACTTATGCGGTCTGGTCCGGGATGGGTATCGTGCTGGTCAGCGTCGCGGCGTTCTTTATCTACGGGCAGAAGCTGGACCTGCCCGCGATGCTGGGGCTGGGCCTGATCGTGCTGGGCGTGGTCGTGATCCAGATGTTCTCGAAAACGGCCGGGCATTGAAATCACGTTCCCCTATAATGGCCGGACTCTTTATCCACCGAGGTGCCCATGCCAGCTGTTATTTCCACTGACGTCCTGATTGTCGGAGCGGGTGTTGCCGGTCTCTGGCTCAACGCCCGGCTGCGTCGTCAGGGGTTTTCCACAGTGCTGGTTGAAAGCGCAGGCCTGGGTGGCGGACAGAGCCTGAAATCCCAAGGCATCATCCATGGCGGTGCCAAGTATGCACTGCACGGCGCGTTGTCCGGCGCATCGGAAGCCATCGCCGACATGCCGCGCCGCTGGCGTGAGGCGCTGGCCGGCACCGGCGAGCTGAACCTGACGGGCGTGCGCATCCTGTCCGAAGCGCATTATCTCTGGTCGCCCGGCACCCTCGCTGGCAACCTGACCAGTTTCTTTGCCAGCAAGGCGGTGCGCGGGCGCGTCGATCAGGTCAAGGGCGACGCGTTGCCCCCGGCGCTGCAAAACCCGCGTTTCAAGGGCAGGGTGTATCGCCTGGCCGAGCTGGTCGTCGATGTGCCGAGCCTGATCCAGCGCCTCGCCGACCTGGCCGGTGACAGCCTGCTGGCTGGCCAACGTATCGAGCCGGTGCGGGAAGCCGGCGAACTGGTGGGCCTGCGCGTCGACGGTCGCGAAATCCGCGCCCAGCGCATTGTGATGAGCGCCGGTGGCGGAACGGCCGATCTGCTGGAGGCGCTGGGCGTCTCGCAACCGCAGATGCAGCGTCGTCCGTTGCACATGGTGCTGGTCAAAGGCCCGACCCTCAAACCACTGTTCGCGCACTGCCTGGGCGGCGGACCCAAGCCGCGCATTACGGTCACCACTCACCCGGCCGCCGACGGCCAGTGCGTCTGGTATCTGGGCGGCGATCTGGCCGAAGCGGACGGCGTGGCCCGCGAGCCGGCGGCGCAGATCGCCGCCGCACGCAAGGAGCTTGAGTCCCTGCTGCCGTGGGTCGACCTCAGCCAGGCAAAGTGGGCAACGCTGCGGGTAGTTCGCGCCGAGCCTGCACAATCGGGCCTGGTTCGTCCGGACAACGCGTTTGTCGACGTTCAGGACCGGCTGATGGTCGGCTGGCCGACCAAGCTGGCCCTGGCGCCGGACTTCGCCGATCGCGTGCTGGCGGCGCTGTCGAAAGACGGCATTCATCCGACACCGCAACCGGCGCTGACCGACGTGCCGCGTCCGCCATTGGCGATACCTGTCTGGGACCAATTGCTGCCATGAGCCTCAAGACCCTCCACGAGCTGCATCGCCCGCTGGGCAATACCGGCCTGAGCATTTCGCCGCTGGGCCTGGGCACCGTCAAGCTGGGGCGCGACCAAGGCGTGAAGTACCCCAATGGCTTCACGATCCCCGACGATGAGCAGGCGCGCATGCTGCTGAAGATGGCCCGCGACATGGGCATCAACCTGATCGACACCGCGCCGGCCTACGGCACCAGCGAAGAGCGCCTCGGCCCGCTGCTGAGGGGCCAGCGTCAGGACTGGGTGATCGTCAGCAAAGTGGGTGAAGAGTTCGAGAACGGTCAGTCGCGGCACGACTTCAGCGCCGCGCACACGCGTCTGTCGGTGGAGCGCAGCCTGAAGCGTCTTGAAACCGATTTTCTGGACCTGGTGCTGGTTCACTCCGACGGCAACGATCTGGCGATTCTCAACGACAGCGAGGTGTATCCCACCCTTGCCGAGCTAAAGCGTGAAGGCAAGATTCGCGGTTTCGGCTTTTCCGGCAAGACGGTCGAAGGTGGCCTGCTGGCGTTGCGCGACGGCGATTGCGCGATGGTTACCTACAATCTGAATGAGCAGGGCGAAAAGCCGGTCATCGATTTCGCGGCAACCCATGACAAGGGGATTCTGGTCAAGAAGGCGCTGGCCAGCGGTCACGTCTGTCTGAACCCTGGCGTCGATCCAGTGCAGGCCAGCTTCCAGCTGCTTTTCGAACATCCGGGCGTGGCCGGTGCTATTGTCGGGACCATCAATCCGATGCATCTGGCGCACAACGTCGCGTGCGCCGCCGCCGTGATTCGCCGTCAAGCCTGATGTAGGCGGCCGACCCCAACGCAAGAAGGAGCCGAAATGCCGCGAACCCTGATCCGGAAGAACCCCAGCAATTTCAAGACCCTGCCGCTGTTCGTCGAAGCCACCTCCGAAAGCCTGAGCTACCAGAGCATCGGCATGCCGATGAACTTCGCCCAGACCTTGCAGCGGCGGCGCAAGATCGAAGTACCCGACACCGAACGCTTCGCGACAGAGCTGGCCAACCTGGGTGTGTCCATTCGCCTGACCATCAGCTGGCAGAACCGTGATTACTGGGTGTTGGTGCGTCAGCGTCGCCAGGACCGTGGCGATGTGGTGCTCAAGCTGATTTCCGGCTACGTCCCGGCCCACGAACTGACGCTGCCGCTGCACACTGCCATTCAGGAAGTGGCCGAGGAATGCCTGATCGAAACGCCGCAAGGCTGGCTGAGCGGGCGCTTCAAGGACACCTGGCTACCGGCGCCCTACTCCGCGGCCCTGCATTACCGCGAGGCGATGCCGTTCAGCCTGACGCCGTTGTCCGGTGCAGCCCGGCCGATCAAGTGCGGCAACCTGAACCTGATCGAGCGTCCACGCGCTTACGTGCATCTGCCGACCGCGTCGTTGCAACTGATCTATGACATGCGCCTGGAAATCCCCAGGGATGCCCGACCTGTCAGCCTGTTCCATGTGGACGAAGCGCTGGAAAACGATCAGCTGGTAGCGCGGCTGAACCGCAGCAAACCGGACCTGTACCTGATGCCGCTGGAAAACGGCGCGCCGTTGCCCGAGCTGTACACCCTCAAGCGCGACAAGCTGACCCCGGCCAGCACCCGCGGCTTGTATCTGGCGGAAAGCTTCGCGATTCAGGAAGGCTGGGTGGTACGTGACGAGCGCATTCGCTGGAAGGACTGGCTGCGCCAGCAGGGCATGACGCCCGCGCCGAACAAGAGCGGCCTCAAGCGCCTGACCGGCAAGGCCAGGGCGCTTCTGGAGCTGGCGCGCAGCAGTTTGAGCAAGTGACCCGGGCGGGTCACTGTTTGCGGATTTTCTCGACGATGGCCGTGGTCGAGCTGTTCTCCACCAGACCCAGCACTTTCACTTCGCCGCCGTAGGCTTGCACGATGTCGGCGCCGACCACCTGATCGATTCCGTAGTCGCCGCCCTTGACCAGCACGTCCGGCTTGACGTGGCGCAGAAGGTTTTCCGGCGTACCTTCGGAAAAGCTGATGACCCAGTCCACCGCACCGAGGCCGGCCAGAACGGCCATGCGCCGGTCGACGCTGTTGATCGGGCGACCAGGCCCCTTGAGGCGGCTCACCGAAGCATCGTCGTTGACCGCGACGATCAGTCGATCGCCCTGGGCGCGGGCCTGCTCCAGGTAGGTCACATGGCCTGCATGCAGAATATCGAAGCAGCCATTGGTGAAGACGATCTTCTCTTTGTGCGCACGGGCATCCTCAACCGCCAGCTGAAGCTGTTCCAGGCCGAGAACGCCGCGCTCCGAACCTTCGGAGCGCTGGATGGCACGGCGCAGCTCCGGCGCGCTGATCGCAGCGGTACCCAGCTTGCCGACCACGATACCCGCCGCCAGGTTCGCCAGACCCACGGCCTGCGGCAGGTCTTCACCCGCTGCGAGGGCCGCGGCCAGAGTGGAAATCACTGTGTCGCCGGCGCCGGTGACATCGAACACTTCACGGGCACGCGCCGGCAGATGCAAAGCGTTCTGATCCGGGCGCAACAGGGTCATGCCGTGTTCGCCGCGAGTGACCAGCAAAGCGCCCAGTTCCAGTTCTTCCATCAGCTGTGCGCCCTTGGCGACCAGCTCAGTCTCATCGACACAATGACCGACGATGGCTTCGAATTCGCTGAGATTCGGGGTAATGATGGTGGCGCCGCGGTAGATCGCGAAATCCTTGCCCTTGGGATCGGCGAGCACCGGGATACCGCGGGTGCGCGCGGCCTGGATCAGCAACTGATGGTTTTTCAGCGCGCCCTTGCCGTAATCGGACAGGACCAGCACTTTGACGCCGTCGAGCAGGGTATCGACTTCCGCGCTCAGGGCCACTGCATCGGTGGCGAACGGCTCCTCGAAATCGATACGCAGCAATTGCTGGTGACGGCTCATGACCCGCAGCTTGACGATGGTCGGCTGGCTGGCGATCCGCTGGAAACGCGCCACGACACCGGCGGCCTTGAGGCTGTTGGTCAGGCTGTCGGCAGCCTCGTCTTCGCCGGTGACACCGACCAGCGAAGCGGGCGCGCCAAGGGCGGCGATGTTCAAGGCGACGTTGGCGGCACCACCGGGACGATCCTCGATCTGGTCGACCTTGACCACCGGCACCGGTGCCTCGGGGGAAATTCGCGAGGTACCACCATGCCAGTATCGGTCGAGCATGACATCGCCCACCACCAGGACAGGCGCTTGATCGAAACGCGGCATGGACAACTTCATCGAACAACCCGTACTAAGAATGAACAGGGGCGGAATCTTAGCACAGGGTTTGGAACAGACTGATCCTTGGCTGCTTCAGAAAGTCTCCGGGCTGGCATAAAGCGTAGGCGCCAGGACGAATCCTGCACGCCCGGCCGGCGGCGCTTCACGGGAGCACAAGCGCCGCGCCAGGCTCAGACCGCGCCGACCGGCGCCGGCTCGTCCAGGCCCATGGCATGCAGGCGGGAATAGTAGCCGTTCTGCGCCAGCAGTTCGCCATGAGTGCCACGCTCGACGATGCGACCGCCATCCATGACCAGAATCATGTCGGCTTTTTCGATGGTCGACAGGCGGTGAGCGATCACCAGCGTGGTGCGGCCTTTCATGACCTGATCCAGTGCCGCCTGGATGTGGCGTTCGGACTCGGTATCGAGCGCCGAAGTGGCTTCGTCGAGAATCAGCAGCGGCGAGTTTTTCAGCAAGGCGCGGGCAATCGCCAGACGCTGGCGCTGTCCGCCGGACAGCAGCACGCCGTTTTCCCCGACCTGAGTGTCGAAACCCTGAGGAAGCTGGTCGATGAACTCCTTAGCGTAGGCGTCGGCGGCGGCAGCCTCGATATCGGCACGCGGCGCGCCGGCCAGATCGCCATAGGCAATATTGTTGGCCACGCTGTCGTTGAACAGGGTCACGTTCTGGGTGACCTGGGAAATGTGGCGGCGCAGGTTACGCAGTCGATAGTCGTTGATATCCACGCCATCGAGCAGGATATTGCCGGTTTCATGGCCGTAGAAGCGCGGAATGAGATTGGCCAGGGTCGACTTGCCGCTCCCCGAGCGGCCAACCAGCGCGATCATCTGGCCGGGATCGGCGGTGAAGCTGATGTCGTCCAGCACCTGCCGTTCGGTCTGTGGATACGTGAAACTCAGATTACGCACTTCCAGCCTGCCGGTAACCCGGTCCAGCTCGATGCTGCCGGTGTCCACTTCCGGCTCGACGTCCAACTGCTCGAAAATGCTCTCGGCACCGGCGACACCTTTCTGGATCGTGGAGCTGACTTCGGACAGCTGGCGGATCGGCTTGGGCAGCAAGCCCGCTGCCGTAATGTAGGCCACCAGATCACCCGCCGAGGCCTCGCCTCGCAACAGCAGCACCAGAAACATCAGCACGGCCATCGCGGTATAGATGACCAGTTGCAGCATCGGCGTGTAGATCGCCCCGGTACGGGTCATTCGCAGCTGTTTTTCGGTATTGCCGTTGCTGGCGCGGGCGAAACGGTCCTGCTCGTACCGCTCGCCGCCGAAGCTGCGCACCACGCGATAGCCCTGGATGGTTTCGGAGGCCACGTGGGTAACGTCGCCCATGGCCACCTGGATCTTCTTGCTCTGTTTGCGGAATTTCTTGCTGGCGGTGCCGACCATGACAGCGATCAACGGCAGAATGGCGAGCATCACCAGCGTCAGCTTCCAGTTCATCCACATCAGGTAGACGAACAGGAACACCACCGTCAGGCCCTCACGGATGACCACCTTGATGGCATCGGTCGCAGCGCCCGTCACCATGGTGACGTTGAAGGTGATGCGGGAAATCAGGTGGCCCGAGTTGTGGGTGTCGAAATAGCGGTTGGGCAGGACCAGCAGCTTGTTGAACAGCTCGACCCGCAGATCGTGGACCAGGCCCAGCGAAACCTTGGCCAGGAAGTAGTTACCGAGAAACGAGCCGAAGCCCTGCCAGGCCGCGATCAGTACGATCAGCAGCGGCACGGCCTGCAGCAGTTTCAGGTCTTGCAGGTACGGCACATTGGGAAACAGGACGGCATCGGGGTTGGTCAGGCCGTCGACGAAATACTTGAGGATACCCGCCAGCATGGGCTGGGTAGACGCGAAGATCACGAAGCCGATGATGCTGAGCAGAAAGATGCCTGCGTACGGACGCACATATGACAACAAGCGGAAATAGATTTTCACGCTGGATGTGGCGGACGATTCGGAGGGTTTCATGAGAATCCGTCGTGTCAAAAAGAGGCCGAATTGTATCACAAGCGGGTTTCGTCACTGTTTGCTGCGGTAACATACGCGCCCGTCCTGCCCCAGGGGCATAGACAACCGGAGTATCGATGCAAGCGCTTGACCACGCCCATTACCTGAATATGGTCCAGGGAGCAGAAGTCCTTGAAGCCGACGGCTCGGGCGACAAAGTATTACGCCTGGCCGACGGTTCGATGCTGAAGCTGTTCCGCCGCAAGCGCGTGGTCAGTTCGGCTGCCTGGTATCCCTATGCCCGGCGCTTTGCCGACAACTGCACGACCCTGGCCAATCGGGCCGTCCCGTGCCCGCATGTGCGCAAGGTCTATCGGATCTCAGACATCGCCCGCGACGCCGTGCACTATGACCCGCTGGCCGGACGTACCCTGCGCCAGGTACTGAACGAGGCGACCAGCGATGACGAGCTGCGGCTGCAGTTGGGGCGTTTCATTGCCAGCCTGCATGAAAAGGGCGTGTATTTCAGATCGGCGCATCTGGGCAACGTGGTCCTGACCCCTGAAGGCCAGCTCGGCCTGATCGACATCGCGGACATGAAGACCTATCGCCGCCCACTGCGCAAGCACCTGCGCCTGCGCAACTTCAAGCACATGATGCGCTATCCGCAGGATCGGCAGTGGTTGCTGGGCAATGGAAATCGCGCGTTCCTCAACGGCTACCTCAGTGGCCAGAGTCTTTGCAGTGCTGCGGAAGTGGCGCGGTCGCTGGACTAGACGGGCTGCCCGTGGGGCAACAGCGCCCGACCCGGTAGCGGCGAGCTGGCTGGCGAAGGCATTCTGTCAGGCGCCACATCCGCAGGTCATGTACCGCCCGCTTCGCCAGCAAGCTGGCGCCTGCGCAGGTTTACCGGGTTACAGCCGACGTCGACTCTGCACCACGCGCCCCAGCACCATGGCCGCCGGCAGCAGCACCAGCACCCACAGCTCATCCGGATTGCCGATCAGCTTGGCACCGTCAAAGTTGAGCATCACCAACGCACAGGCCAGATACAGACCCCAGCCTTCGCGCAGACGCACGGCGTTCCAGAGCGTCGCGGCCATCACCACCAGAAACAGCACCAGCGAAACGGCACCGGTGTAGAGCCCCATGGACACGAAAATGCTGTGCGGATGCTGGATCGGCATGCCGCCGGTCAGGGTCTGGTCGGTATGGAATTCCACACCGCAACCCAGCAGCCAGCCGCAATTGCGCCATTCGCCGGTCATGATCTGGAACAGCTCGATCCGGTAGGAATCGCCTCGCACCAGCAACAACTGAATCCATTGCTCATCCTTGACCACCCAGAAGCCCAGCGCGGCGACCGCCGCCAGTGCCAGCAGAACCGGGACGCTACGCTTGGGGGAGCGGTAGAGCGAGTAAAGCGCGCAGACCCCGAACAGGAATGCCGCGCCAACCAGCGCGGTACGGGTCTGAACGATGAAGGCCGCCACCAGCAGGGTCACGAACACCGCGCAGCCGGCTTCGACCCAGCGGCGCTCCCTGACCCAGACCGGCAAGGCCAGCGCCAGGCAGCAGACCAGCCAGCCGCTGGCGTAGATCACGTTCTCCATGCGCGCCGGCAGAAGATTCACGCGCTCGCCGAGCGCGAACTGTCCGGTCGACCAACCGTAGACGCTGACGGCAAGAATATAGAGACAGACTGTCCAGAACTGGCCGCGGATGAACGGCGAGCTACGGAAGAACTCGTTGCTCACCAGCCCGCCCACGACACAGACGAACAGGCTCACGTAAAGAATGTGCTTGTAGAACTGGAATTCCCCCGCCACCAACGCCGGGGCCAGGAACCAGGCCATGAACACGGCCCACGCCACCCCCAGGGGCTGACCGAGCACGCCCGCACCGCGATGCTTGAGCATGAAGAACAAGCCGGGCAGTGCGATCAGCGCATAGAACAGGTTGTTGGTGACCTTGGCCGACGGGTTCAGGATGTAACTCAGGAGAAAGACGATCAATGCCGCACTGAAGTAGATCGATACCTTACTGCCGGCAAAACCGGTTCGGTCAAATGACATTATTGAGCAACCAACCTGTGGCGAGTCCGGTGAGCAGAACGGCGATCAGCTTGATGCGATCCCGACGTTTGCGACGCTGCTTGTCCAGCCGTTCCTGCGGCACGACCACGTGCTCACCGAAACCGGTGTGCAAGACGGCGTCGTTTTCAAGGATCAAAGCGTAACGGTTCTCTGACGCAAACAATTGTGAAAGTTTCTTCTCGCCGCCATGCCCGGCATAGGGAGCGTGGCGCTTGTAGTCAGCCAGGCGCCGCAACCCTGGATTGAAAGAGAAACCCTGCCACTCGGGCTTGTGCGAGCCCAATTGGTAGAACGGGATACCCTGGACCACTTCACGCTCATGCAGGAATACGTAGGGGCTGTGGACAAGCAGGTCATGATTGAAGCTGCGCAACCAGACCTGCAAGGCCTGCGGATCGTTTTCCAGCAGGGTCATCGAATCTTCGATGAAGTGCGGGCGGTAGAACTCCCAGTCATCTTCACAATGGAACACCCAGGACGTCTCGATCAGCGAGTAAGCCGCGTCGACCGAGCGCATCTGGCCCAGCTTGGGATTATTGATGATGAAACGGGTATGAGGGCGCCAGTGCTCGGGTATGCAGTTGCGGACCTTGGCGTCACCGGAGTCCTCGGTGATCAACACATGGCGTATCGGCGAAGTGTTGAAACGGTCGAACGATTCCAGGGTACGTTTCAACAGGTCAAATCGACCACAGCTGGTCACCACCAGCGTAATGTCGCTGTTTTCGCTGAAAACCATCATTTATTCCCAACCATTGAGTATTCGACAAGCATTAACCGAACCAGCGCGAGCGCAAACGGTGTATCCAGTTTGCTGCAGGCATGGCGCGCAGCGGCGCATGCATTGCATCGACAATGGCTTTCCCGAGGGCGTGGAAGGTAAAACGCTCCTCGACCAGCGCCTGCCCGTTGCGAGAGATGTCTTCTGTCAGCGCAGGATTCTCCCGCAGCAGAGCCAGCTTTTCGCGAAGCTGGGGAATGTCTTTGTAAAGCACGATGTTATGCATGTCGACGAAGCCCAGCGCACGATTTTCTTGCGCACCCTGGTCGTAGGCCAGGAGTACGCAACCACAGGCCATGGCTTCGAAGTTCTTGATCATGTATTCGCCCATGCCGACGTCGGCGCCGACGAAAAAACGAATACGGTTCAGAGTGTCGCAGTATTCGGCACCGGAATTGGTGCGGGTGACGACCAGCGGCTCGACACGCCCCAGCTCATCCAGCAACGCCTTGCGGCCGCTGTACGCACCGCTTTTGGTGCTGCCGACGAAGGCCAGTTCGATATCGCGCTGCCGGCCTTGCCCCTTGAGCAGGGTCTGGTCATAGCCTTTGGGCACGAATACCGCATCGAAGCCTTCTTCGCGCAGCCGCTCGCTGACCACGAAGCCGGAGCTGATCACCCGCACCCACGGCATCTGGCGATAGTGCGCACTGAACTTGCCGCTGTATTTGCCGGGAACGTAGTTCTGGTAGGCGTCGTGCTCGAGGATCACCAGGTTGGGGATCGTGCGGATGAAACCGACCTGGCGGATTTCATGCTTGAAGCGCAGGAAAAAGACGATGCGGTCATAGCGCGTGACATCGACTTCACGGGTGAAATAGGCGCGCAGGTTGCGTTGCTCGCTGGAATCGAGCCAACGCACTTCACAATCACAATGCGCGGCAATGCCTTCATAGAGGCGGTCAAGGATGACGCGCTGTTCTTTCTGGACGAGCAGTAAGACTTTCATTGTTTTCCTTGCAGCGCTACGCCTGCTGAATCAGGTCGGTCACCAGCGGCAGACGCCAGAAGACGTCTCGCACTGCGTGGTCGGAGAAGCGCTCGCGCAGGCGCGACAGCATGCGGTCTGCACACGCCTGTCGCTGTGCAGGGTCAAGACCGGCCAAATGGACCAGACCTTGCGCCAGGCTTTGGGCATCGCCCAGCGGAAACAGCAGGCCGACGCCTTCGACCACTTCCTTGGCGCCGCCGCAGGACGTGGCGACCAACGGAACACCGGCGACCATGGCTTCGAGCAGGACCATGCCGAACGGCTCGTGATCGGAACTCAGGGCGAACACATCGAAAGCCTTGAAGTAACGCCGCGCTTCCGGCACTTGCCCCATGAACAGCACGTTGCCACCGATGCCCAGTTCCAGTGCCAGATCCTTGAGTGACCGTTCCAGGCGCCCTTCCCCGAGGATCACCAGCTGGCTGTTTGCCGGTAACTGCGGCAACGCAGCGGCAAAACCGCGCAGCAGTGTCGCCTGGTCCTTGTCCGGATGCAGACGCCCGACATTGCCGACAATCCAGGCATCAGCCGACAGACCCAGTTCGGCCCGAGCATCCTCGGCGCTGAACTGGCTGCCTTGCAGCTGCTCGATATCGACCCGGTTGTAGAGGGTCTGGATACGTTCCGCCGGCCACTTGGGCAGGTGTTCGCGCAGGTTGTCGCGCACCGCGTCGGACACGCCGAGCAGACTCAGGCGCTTCTTGAACAGATGGGCAAAAAGCTTGCGAGTGCGTCGCTGATAGTCGCCAATGTGATGATGAACGCCGATGATCGGCAGGCTGGTCGCCAGCATCGCGATGTACACCGGTTTGAACCGGTGCGCGATACAGAAGGCGAACGGGCGCGTCGCGGCGATCCTGCGCAGGTCGCGAATCGCGCCCAGCTTGAGGCCGCGGATGGCGCTGGAGCTGTAACCCAGGAACAACACCTCATCCGAGCCGCAGTCGGCGACCACGTCCGGATCGGCGGCACCGGTCAGAAATACCGTGGTGACCCGGTAGCCCTTTCCCGCGAACAGGCTGGCGTATTGTCGTGCGCAGTCCAGGAACGGCCCGTCATAACCGTGACAGAACTGCAGCACATGACGTTCAGTCGAGCGTGTCATAGGTCTCCACGCCGTCCTTGACCACCAGAATGTCTTCCATGATCAGGTATTGCAGGTCGGAGCCGAAGAACATGTTCAGCGCGTCGGTCGGCGAGCAGATCATGGGTTCACCGCGACGGTTGAGCGAGGTGTTGAGCGACACGCCGTTGCCGGTCAGGTTTTCCAGCGCCTTCATCATGTCGTAGTAGCGCGGGTTGTACTCGCGCTTGAGCACCTGGGCACGGGACGTGCCGTCTTCGTGGACGACTTCCGGCACGCGGGTCTTCCACTCTTCGGCGACTTCGAAGGTGAAGGTCATGAACGGCGCCGGGTGATCGATCTTGATCATCTGCGAGGCGACGGTATCGAGCATCGACGGGCAGAAAGGCCTCCAGCGCTCGCGGAACTTGATCTGGTGGTTGATGCGATCGGCCACGCCGGCCACGCTTGGGCAACCGATGATCGAACGACCGCCCAGCGCACGCGGGCCGAACTCCATGCGGCCCTGGAACCAGGCCACCGGGTTGCCCTCGACCATGATTCTGGCGATGCGCTCTGGAGTGTTTTCGATCTGGCGCCAGACCGGCTTGCTCGGGTGGCGAGCGCAGGCGGCGATGACGTCTTCGTTGCTGTAGGCCGGGCCGAGGTAGACGTGTTCCATCTTTTCCACCGGCACGCCGCGGGCATGGGACACGTAAGCGGCCGCGCCCACCGCCGTACCGGCATCGCCGGAGGCCGGTTGCACGAACAGTTCCTTGACTTCCGGGCGGGCGATGATGCGCTGGTTGAGCTTGACGTTCAGCGCACAGCCGCCGGCAAAGGCGATCTTGCCGGTTTCCTTGAGGATGTCACCCAGGTAGTGATCCATCATCTGCAACGCCAGCTTCTCGAACAGTGCCTGCATGCTGGCGGCGTAATGGATGTAAGGCTCGTCAGCCACGTCGCCCACGCGTTTCGGGCCGAGCCACTCGATCAGTTTCGGCGAGAAGTAGAAGCCCTTGCCGTTTTCTTTATAGCGACGCAGGCCGATCACGTTGGCCAGCTCGGTGTTGATCACCAGTTCGCCGTTCTCGAAGGTTGCCAGGCGCGAGAAGTCATATTTGCTGGCGTCGCCATACGGCGCCATGCCCATGACCTTGAATTCGCCGTCGAGCATTTCGAAGCCCAGGAATTCGGTGATCGCGCCATACAGGCCGCCCAGCGAGTCCGGATCGAAGAATTCCTTGATCTTGTGGATCTTGCCGTTTTCGCCATAGCCGAAGAAGGTCGTGGCGTACTCACCCTTGCCGTCGATACCCATGATCGCGGTCTTTTCCTGGAAACCGGAGCAGTGGTAGGCGCTGGAGGCGTGGGCCAGGTGGTGTTCGACCGGCTCGATCTTGATCTTCTTCGGATCGAAGCCCAGTTGCTCGAGGCACCAGACGATCTTGTTGCGATAGCGCTTGTAGCGGCGGTTGCCCATCAGCAGCGCGTCGAGCGCACGATCCGGGGCGTACCAGTAGCGCTTGGCGTAGTGCCAGCGCGCCTTGCCGAACAGGCTGATGGGCGCGAAGGGAATGGCTACCACATCGACGTCGGAGGGTTTGATGCCCGCCTGTTCGAGACAGAACTTCGCAGACTCGTAGGGCATGCGGTTCTTTGCGTGTTTATCGCGAACGAAGCGCTCCTCTTCGGCCGCTGCTACCAGCTTGCCGTCGATATAGAGCGCGGCCGAGGGATCATGGCTAAGGGCGCCGGACAGGCCAAGGATCGTCAATGCCACTGGGGTTCAGCCTCTTTAGTCTGCATGCGAGCGCAAGGCGCCCGAGAAAATATGTGCCCCTGCAAGGTCGGCCGGGGACAGCTAAAGCGCGGGATTATAGCGTAATGACCGGCGATTTGGCTCGGGGCCTGAAATGTCATCGGCGAGCGGACTGTGCCCTGAAGTTTCCCCTGCCCGCATTCAATAACTATCTATGCCGCCCGCGCACCGCACTTCTGATTGATTGGCCGCTGTCACCCTTGGGCCAACGGCCCTCGTTCAAATGCCAGCGCTCCACGAGCGCCTATCGGAAAGCAAGACGGATGCAAACACTGACCCCGGTGCCACCCGCACCCACCGAAACCTACCCTGGCGCCGCCGCTGCACTACAGCGACTCGACGCCACCCGCGCGAGCCTGAGTCTCGAACTGGCCGCATTGCCTGTGCCAGCCCAGACCATGCTCGATGCCGCAACCGCCGCCGAGCGAGAGCTGGAAATCGCCAGCCTGCTGCAGCGGCTCGACGCCTACTGGACTCCTGCACGCCGCGAGACCTTTCGCACCGCCATGAAACAGGCGCTGGCCGATGAGGTCACGGTCATGATTCACGAGCGCGACCTGCAACCGGCTCATGCCGCCTGCCTGCCCGACTCGAACGAAGCAGCCACGTCGACGGCTCTGGCCGTCCATCTGCTGCTCAATGACGACGAGCAGGTCGAGCTGACCGGCGCTCTGGTGCTGGTCCGGGACCAGGACCAGACCCTGCTGATGCTTCCCGGCGTGGGCGTGAGCGGTTTCAACACGCTGAAACAAATGCGCGAATCCCTGGCCCAGGGGCTGAATTCACCCCTCAGGCGCGTCTTGTTTAACACCCTTGAGCAGCCCCATCAGGATCGACTGCGGCAGATCGACAGCGAGCCGGACCTGTATCTGGAGCCTTTCACGGCGGCAGACGTAGTGCTGCCGTCCGTATCCGGCGACCCTTTCGCCCACGCCGTGGAGAGTCTGTTGAGAAAACAGCGCGCGGACGTGCGGCACGCCTGCAGCGCATCAGCCGGTGAGCCGCGAGAGCGCGAACGCCTGATTCGCCAGGCCATCGCAATGCGTGGCCTGTGGGGGCCGGGTGCCATGCTGGATCTGCGCGAACAGACGTTTGCCGAGCGACGCGAGCGCCAGAGCCTGCCGGACTGGGTGAAGTTTGCCAGCCCGGACGACCTGACCGCCTATGTGCAGCGATTGCAGCATTACGACGCGACGCGTGCCGCGGTGCTCAGCGTGCTTGGCCCGGCCGCTTCGCCGGAGCGCTTCGCCGAAGCACACCTGCGCACGCGACTGGCCGATGACCTGGGTCACGCGCTGGACCCGCAGGCGATCACCGTCGGTACGCGCCGAACCTTGCCGGTGACCGGCGAGGCCTACACCACGACCCGCTCGCTGGTCGAGCTGGCCCTGTACGGCCTGCACCCGGACGACCTGATTCCCGGATCGGATTTTCTCAGCCACACCACGATAAGCCTCGACGACCAGGCGTTCGAGCCGGTCCAGGCAACCCTCACCCCGGCCTACCTCGCGCAGCTGGTCGATGAGCTGGACTTGCGCGCAAGGTTTGGCGATTACCAGCGAACGGCGTATCAGAACCCTGACCATCAGCAGCTCATGCGGGTGCTGACCCGCGCCCGGATCACCGCGCAAGCTTATGCGGCAAAGATGCAGGGCCACATCCAGCCTGATGACTTTGCGCTCATCGAAGCCGCCAACTCGCCGCTGACAGCACCCGATGCCGCCCCCGTCATCCAGCAGATCACGCTGCACAACCGCCACGCCCTGGGCAAGCTGCTGGTATTTGCCAAGCGCTCGACGCAAGGTGCGCTGCAACGACTGGTGCTGGTCGCCATGGACGCGCCGTCCCCGCAGCGTTTCAAGGCGTTCGACAACCCGACCCAATTGCAGCACGAGCTGATCGGCTGGTTTGCTTCCGACGCAATGCGCGCCTACCTGCTCGGCCAAGTCGACGTTGCCAGCCGGCCGCTGCTGAATCAGTTGCTGGTGGCCCTGAAACTCAAGCCGTATCCGAATGCAGACTTCGTTCGCCTCAGCGATCTCTCCAGCTATGACGCGGGTTTGCAGTATCTGGTCGAAGAGCACGTCGCCGTCGCGCTTTCCGAGCAGGCCCGGCACACGCCCGACTGGTATCTGCAGGCCAGCCGTGAACAGCGCCAACAGTTGGTGGCCCTGGAGGACGCGGCCGCAGGTGCCATGCGCAACTATGAGGAAAAACCGCATACCCGGGCGCAGACGTTCGAGAAGTATGTGCATCAGCGCGCCAGCCAGAAGATCGCCCAGCTATTGAACGTGCCCCCTGGCTCGGTGGACCCTGACACCATCACGATCTATAGCGAGCGCGAAACGCTTAACTACACCGACATGCTGCTGCATGGCTACGACGACAGCCTGGGCTTGAGCCGTACCGGCGCCGACACCCACGCCAAATTCAGCGGCCCGGCCGGCGTGGACCTGACCCTGCTGACACCCGAACGTGTTTCAGGCTCGGTACGCGGCCAGTGGCTGGCCGACGATTACATCGCGCTGGTGAAAAGCACCCTGCTCGACAGTAGTGCCGAGGGTTACGCGTACCGCCGCCAGACCAGCGTGTTGATCACTCAATTGCAGATGCAGGCCGCCGCGCTGCGCAGCCTGCTCAAAGGGCATATCACTGCCGTGCAATATGGCTGGCTTCACGAGTCCATCGATCATGCGCACCGCAACGACAACGGAGTGCGTGAGCGCTTTCCGCTCTACCCGTTGCAGATCCATGTGGACAAGCCGTTCATCGGCACCGAACTGAGCGGCATCGATCAACTGGTGATCCCGGACACGCGGCTGACCCACGTCGAAACCGTACAAGGTTGCATCGCGGTTCTGCCCACCCGAATCAGGCAGGCGGCGCTGCTGTACACCCCGCAGGCGCCCGATGGCATCGAGTTTCGCCTGTTCGCCCGCTTCGTTGACTCGCTGCAGACGCCGGGCATGATCGACTACTACACCCAACGCTGCCGGATCAAATCGCGCAAGACCCTGGCACTGTTCCTGGCCGACATGCAGCGCGGTAATGCCAGCAAAGCACCGTTTCTGCCCAAGGAGTCCATCTCCGATTTTGCCGACACCTGTTACAACCGGCCTCTGCTGCGCCGGCTCCGCGATGCGGACGAGACCACCACCAGCCGCAAGGAAATGCTCACCCGACTGGTCTGGACCACGGTCGAGCTGATCGCAGCAGTGGTGACCCTGCCGTTTCCCACCGCAAGCTTTGCCGTGGGCGCCTTGTTGTCCCTGCACGACAGCGTGCGCGCATTGCAGGCGCTGCGCGAAGGGGAAACCGAAGCGGCCGGCGCCTATATCCTGACCTCCTTGCTCAACAGCCTTGGCGCTGCGGGGGACATTCATTCGGGCATCAAAGGTCTGGGCGGCACATTGCGGCGTATCGCGGCCGATGGCCAGCCCGGTACGCCGCCTGCGTCGACGCCGCTCCAGCGTTCCACGTCCTTGCCGCGCTACGAAGATCTGTTCCCGGTGCAGCTCCAGGACGAAGCCTTCCTGGTCAGCAAACCCGACGCTCACGGTCATGCGCCGGTGTTCCGCCGTATCGAAGGTTCATCGCAGGACGTGAATGCAACCGGCCAGTTCGCGCTCTATCAACGCGACGGCGGTTGGCAGCCGTTGGGGCGTTCGCCCAGTCTGGGTTCGGGGGCGCAATCCGGACTGCGCAGCGAGCTGAGCGTCCAGTTGTCCCTGCGCGATGTGCCGCCAATCAACAGCGGCCATGCCCAAGGTGTACGCATGGTCAACGGCCA
Organism: Pseudomonas sp. v388; assembly: GCF_003935425.1. Classification (GTDB taxonomy): domain Bacteria; phylum Pseudomonadota; class Gammaproteobacteria; order Pseudomonadales; family Pseudomonadaceae; genus Aquipseudomonas. The sequence goes on along the minus strand of NZ_RHQN01000002.1, from coordinate 548,593 downwards.
GTCGTACATCGAGTTGTCCGGCCGGACGTATCAGGTCCATTACGATGCGCAGCTGCGTTGCTGGCAAATCGTCGATCCCGCCAATCCGTTTGCCTTCTTCGGCAGGCAGCCGGTTCGCCTTGACGAGCATGGCCAGTGGCAACTCGTGGAGCGTCCCGGACTGCGTGGCGGAATGGATGAAGCCGGCAGGTACAGGCCGCTGAAGGAAGACGAAGCCGAGCTTGTCGCCAGCCACCCTACCGGCCGCTATGAATTGCCGCCGACCATGCAAAAGTATCTGCACATCATTCTGAACAGGGAACCATACGACCCCAGCGGATACGGCCTGGAAAGTTATTTCGAGACGTACTTCGGAGGCATGCGCGAGACCCACACCGCGCTTCGCGAGACGTTGTACCGGGACGCCGACGCGTTTTTCAGTCAGCCTGCGGCGGTTTCCAGACCGCGCCTGCCGACGCTGACGCCGCCTGTGAAGCTGGAAACCTGGTTCCAGAATATCTTTACCCACAGCGACGGTCTGGTCCTGAGCGAGGTTCCGAAATCCGTGGCCAGCAAGCGACTGCTGATCATGAACATGCCGTTACTGGCCGAACAGCGTGTCGAAGTCATCTATATCGAGCACCTGTTCACCGACCGGCACCTGCCCAAACTCGCCCAATACCGTGCGATGGGCAACAAGAGCCGGGCCGGCTCCCATGAAATCAAATATCACTTCCGGGAAATCAATAACGGCGCGCTGGATAACCTGACCACCGAGTACGACTACTACCATCTGGTCAAGACTGCCCATCGGCACGGTATCGAAATCCGGCCGTTCAGCTCATCGGTCAGTTATCCGCTGCTCGGCCATCCGGTAGCCATTGCGGCAGGCGACAGCGCTGCGGGCGAAAAAATGAGCAAGTTCTTTGGCCACACCTTGATCAGCAGCGACGTTGCAGCCAACCCTTCACGGCGCTGGATTGCCTTGCTCGATCACCGCCTGGCCACGACTCACGGTGAGCTACCCGGCATTGCCGAGCTGCAGGGCGTCACCTGCGCTCATATTCAGGATATAGCGGGAGGACGAGCGACCCGAATCACGTCAGGCCCCGCCGGCATTGCTGAAACGGGTGTGCACAGCGATTACCTGATCAGCTTTTCCAATCCGTTGATTCTGCCTCCGGCATCGTCCCTGCTGCCCAGTTCCCAGGTGGACGACGCGCTGTTCAAAGCCTTGGCAGACAACGAGGCCGTTCTTGCCGGTGAACGCTGGGCCGGGGAATATGGCTTTCGCTGGGATGATATCGGCGGCTGGCAGCGCATCGAACCGCAGGACTGGACCGCCAATCATCCTGCAACCGCGCTCCAGCAATCGCTGGCGGACTCGGCCTACGACACCCCGATCAGTGACAGACCCCTGATGCACACGCTGGCCAATTTCCAGAGCAAAGGGCTGGATCAGGAGTACTTCATACTCGACCCTGCCATGGGCAAAGTGCGCAGCGAATTCTTTACCCGGCGCCGGAAGCTGCAATCGGACGCGAGCGTCATTGTCCCCACCGCGCTGCCGCCACGACCCGGGCTACCCCCTGCGCAACTGCCGCCCCGGCCGACACTGCCGGTCGTGCAGCCGCAAACCAGCCTGCCGGATTTCCTGACCACGCTGTACCAGCACACGGACGGCGTGGTCATCGGCGAAACCCATTCGTCGATCGCCAGCAAGAAGCTGATCATGGACAACCTGCCGCTGCTCAAGCGGCAGAACGTTCGCACGCTGTACATGGAGCATCTGTTGACCGACCTGCATCAGGCCGACCTGGACCGCTTTTTCGAGACCGGCCAGATGAGCAAGGGCCTGCTGCACGACTTGAAGAAGCTGGATCGCGGCCACTTTACCGATCCGGACAAGGTCTACACCTTTGAGCAGTTACTGATCAAGACCCAACAGCATGGCCTGGAGATCCGCGCCCTGGACTGCACGGCCAGCTACTACCTCAAGGGCCTGCTGAACAAGGTCGATACGTCGCGCCAGCAAATGATGAATTACTTTGCGTCGCGCACGATCGGCAAGCATCAGCAAGTCATGGGCGCCCACAAATGGATCGCGCTGGTCGGCAACAGCCATTCCAGCACCTTCGCTTCCCTGGTTCCGGGCATTGCCGAATTGCAGGGCGGTATCAGCGTGCGGGTGATCGACGTATTGCCGGGCAAATCCAGAGGTGTGGTGCGTGACCCGGGTGAATTCCTGCCGACCGGCATCACGCGGGAAACCGCCGAAGTCAAAAGCGACTATCGCGTGGAACTGGAAGTGAGCAACCGAGTGATCACGGTCCGCCCGCCCAAGCCGATCCCGCTTGATGAAAAACTGGCCAGGCCGGGGATGTTCCTGATCGAACAGGGAGAAGGCGACGTCCACGTTGTCGTGCATCGATCCCGCGCCTTTCAGATCAATCGCACGCCGGTGCTCGTCAACGAACAAGGCAAGCTGTACGTGGATCGCCCAAGCTGGGCACCCGTTCACCTGACGCCTTACGACGATATGGACGCGCTGATCAGTGCACTCAAGAGCATCAACCTGACCCGCGTCGGTTGACCCGCCAGGGCGAGTGCGGCCTCAGGCCGTCTCGCCCTTGGGCAAGCGCTGCTCCAGCAACTGGTGCAGCGCGCTGCCTTGCGGCCAGTTGCGCAGGAAACGCGCCCGGTCGCGGGCAAAGGCCGGCGCAAACGCACTCTGGGTGCCGTGCTGTTGCACGGCATCCAGATCGATCAACACCCAACGCTCGTCCTGCCAATAGATGTTCGTACCTTTGAAGTCGCCATGGCTGATGCGCTCGGCGATCAGCTGCGAGAACAACAGGTCCAGTGCATTCAGATCACGCTCCGGCACATCGCCCGATTCCACGAACGGCGCAAAGCGCTCGATGATGTTCGGCCCGTCCAGCGCCTCGGTAACCAGATACGCCTTGCTGCGCAGACCGAGGAAACGCGGCTCGCGCACGGCCAGCGGCTTGGGCGTGGCGATACCCAGAAACATCAGCCGATTGCCTTCGCGCCACGAGTGCACGGCCCGGCTCGGGCGCCAGAAACGCTTGAGCCAGTGACTGAAATCCTTGATGTTGTAGCGTTTGATCACCACCGCACGACCACCGACCTCGACCCGCGCAACGCTGGCGGAGTTACCGGCCTTGTACAGATGGCCGCGCTCGAGCAGCGCATCGGCCTGTTCCAGCACCGGCAACAGCGCCGCCTCTTCTTCCCGGCGAATGGCCTGGAACAACGAGGCGGTATCGGTGACGCTGAACAGCGTGCAGTCACGGCCTGTCTTGCTCAGTAAATCCTTCAGGCGCCAGCTGCGCACCTTGTCGATCTGCTTTTGCAGGGCTTCCATCGGCAAACCATGCTCGGCATTGCTGAGCAGGTAATGCACCAGCAGTTCTTCGGTGAACGGTTCGAATGCCCTGGGCAATTGCGCAAAGAACATACCGAGGTTTTCCAGGACTTTCTGGCGGGACAGCGGCTGCCCGGCCTGCTCGACGCAAATGCCCGCGCCATCAATCAGATACAGCCGGCCATCGTGACGCAGCAGGTTGTCCAGGTGCAGGTCTTCCTGCCACAGCCCTTTGGTGTGCAGTTGAGCGATGGCGGACAACGCTTCGCCCAGCACCGCTTGCTGCTCATCGGCCAACGGCGGCAGATGCTCGACCCTGGACCAGGCATCGCCCAGGCTTGGCGCATCTTCCAGCCACTCGAACAGCAACCAGCCGCCCTCGCCTTCCTGCAAGCCGTCGGCCAGCAACCGCGGCGTGGTCATGCCTTGTTCGGCCAGCAGGCGTACGCCGGAACGTTCACGCTGAAAATGCCGGGCAGCCTTGCTGCCGACCAGCAGTTTCGCCAGCACCGGCCGGCCGCGCCAGACGCCCGCGCCCACATAGCGCTGGCCCGGCAACACGCGCAGCAGGGACAGTAATTGCAGTTCGGCCGGGCCTGCCGCATCGGCCAGCGCCAGGGTCATAGGCAGTTGGGGAGTACGTCCGGCGTTGTTGAGTTCAGACAAACGCATCAGCGGTTCTCTTTCTGGTCACGGTATCGAGGGTCGCGCTTGTGCTGCTCGCGCTGACCGAGTCGTGCATTCCAGGCATCGACCTGGGCACTGTCGGTCGCGGCATGCAGATACGCGGCCAGGAGTTCGCGTCGTTCGGCTTCACCCCACATCGGCGCGCGGCGCAGCAAAGGCTCCAGATCCTTGATCAGGTCACGCCGGCCGAACAACACCGGGCGAGTCTTCTCCAGGTCGATCAGCTGGGCCTGATAAACGTCGCCTTGCGCCTGCAGGAAGATGTGCTTGGGATAAAAGCAGCCATGCACCTGACCTGCGCCGTGCAGGGTACGCGCCAGCTCGCCACACGCCTTGAGAATAGCCGCGCGCACCGGCTCAGCCAGGTCGAACCAGCCGCTCAGGATCGCGTCCAGGTCAGTCCAGCCATCCAGCGCACGCGTCATCAGGATCGCCCGGCGCTCGCCGTTGACCCGACGCTCTGCGTAGAACGCTGCCTGCAAGGCCGGGATACCCAGCTTCTGGTAGCGGCTGATATTGCGAAATTCCCGGGAAAACGAAGGCTCACCCAGCGGGTGGTGCAGGGTATGAGTCAGGTAATTGCTCTGGCGCTTGAGGTAGAACCCCTGGCCGTCGAGGTCCAGGCGGAACACGCTGCTCCAGCCGCCCCGGCCGGTATTGGGTTCATCCACCGCGTCGAGCTGCACGTCCCACAGCGCCTGGAAATCGGTCAGACCATGGCGTTCGAGCAACGACTGGTCGGCACTGGCGATAAAAACGCTCATTCGCGCCCCTCGAAAAAACTGATGACATGCCGGATACGCTTTTTGTCGGAGGCATTGAGGCGCGCTCGCTGACGATATTGCAGGTAGAAACGCAGGCGCTGAGTGGCGGACAGGTGGTACTTGGCGACCTTGTCCAGACAGGCGAGGTCCTTGGTGATCCGGTAGCGCAGCATGAAGCTCCACCAGAACGCGCCATTGGGGCAGTCGATGAAGAACAGCCGGTCCTGATCGTCGACCAGCAGGTTGCGCCACTTCAGATCGTTGTGGGTGAAGTGCCGGTCATGCATGGCCCGGGTGCAGGCGGCCAGCTGGCGACTGATCCCGTCGACCCAGGCCCGGTCGCTCAGACGCGGATCGTTGCGCTTGGCCACGGCGGACAGGTCTTCGGTATTGGGCAACTCGCGGGTGATCAGCGCGCCACGGTCGTAAGCGGCACCATTGCGCTCCAAACCCCAGGCCACCACATCGGCGGTCGGGATGCCCCATTTGGCGAAACGCTTGAGGTTCTGCCACTCGGACTTTACCCGCGGCTTGCCGACGTAACGACGCAAGCCCTTGCCGGCGCCGCTGTAGCGCTTGACGTAATAATTGACCCCGCCGCGTTCCACGCGAATCACTTCCGAGAGCGGGTCGCGGGTCAGATGCTCGCCTTGCAGAGCGAACACTGCATCCAGGCTGCCGAACTCTTCCTCAAGAAAGGCGTATTCGGGCTCCAGAATCCAGCCCGCCATCAGAGCGCGCCTCCGTAGCGCAGCTTGCGCTGGTACAGCTTCTCGGCCTTGCGCTCCAGCCAGACCAGCAATGCGGCTTCTTCGGCCAGAATCTGTCGCAGTGGCTTGAGGAAATAGCCTTTGAGAAAGCGCAGCTTGTCGCGGCGCGTCAGACCGATCTCGAGGGCGGAATAATAAAGGGCTCCCAGATCCTTGTTACGCCAGCGGGCAGGCAGCACCTTGCGCGTCTGGGCGCGATGCAGGTCGATCACCGACAGACGGAAATCGTCGGCGCTTACCGGCTTGTCGGTGTGCAGCAGGAAGTGGCAGATGTAGCAATCGCGATGGTTGACGCCGGCGCGGTGCATCATGCCCACCAGCCGGGCCACTTCGGCGATCAGCGCGCGTTTCAGGCGCGGCGGCGGCGGCTCGGCCAGCCAGTGGCGGCTGTAGTCTTCCAGGCTTTCGGTCGGCGCCAGTTCTTCAGTGACGATGAACGAATGCTGCGCCGCCGGATTGCTGCCGCGCTCGCCGTAGGCTACCGCGGTCATGGTCGGCACGCCGACTTCGTGCAGGCGTGCAACGGCCTGCCATTCCATCCCGGCGCCCAATACCGGCAGCTTGGCGGTGGCGAGATTCTTGGCGATTTCACCCCAGCCGATGCCACGGTGGATCTTCACGAAATAGCCGCGCCCCTCGACTTCAGTGCGCAAGGTGCGACGCCCTTCAAGTTCGCGGTAGACCTTACCGTCCAGCGCTTCGACCTCGGCAAAGGCATCGCGCCCGGCCCACAGGCTCTTGAACGGTTCAGCCAGGAACAGTTTCATCAATAATGCTCCGCCAGAATCACATCCGCCGCGTGCTGCGGCATGCTGTAGAGGTCTGCAGTTTCTGCGTAGGCCAGCCCGTTGCGACTCCAGGCCTGCCGCGCCGCATCGTCCGCCAGCATCTCTGCCAGGAAACGATTGAGCTGCGCCTGCTCGAACGGCTCGTCCAGCACCCGACCGCAATCGGCCTCGGCGATGTAGTGAGCGTACCCGCAGACCGCACTGACCAGCACCGGCAGCCCGGCCACCAGGGCTTCGAGCAGCACGGTGCCGGTGTTCTCGTTGTAGGCCGGGTGGATCAACAGGTCGGCACCCAGCAGAAAGCGCGGAATATCGCTGCGGCCTTTCATGAAGGTCACTTGATCGCCCAGGCCCAACGCAGAGCTTTGCAGTTGGAATACCTTGGGGTCGTCCTGGCCGATTACAAACAGCCGGGTGCGTTTCTTGAGTTCGGCGGGCAATGCGGCCAACGCCTTGAGGCTGCGATCCACACCCTTGGTCTTGAAGCCTGAGCCGATCTGCACCAGCAACAGGTCGTCGTCGGCCAGGCCGAACTCCTTGCGGAACTCGGCGCGCACCTGAGGCGCGTCCGCAGGGGCGCGGCGGTCCTGGGAAATGCCCGGCGGCAGCAGATGGAAGCGTTCCAGCGGCGTGTTGTAGTGCTTGATGAACAACGGCTGCTGGACCTCGGAGATCATCAGCACCTGGGTTTTTGCGTCCTCGGCGAACACCGCTCGCTCGTACTCGGCAAAATGACGGTAGCGGCCCCATTGACGGTACAGCGAGCCGCGCAGGTTCTGCGCCTTGTCCTCGAAGCAGCCATCGGCGGCGTAGTACACGTCCAGGCCAGGCATCTTGTTGAAGCCAATCAGGCGATCCACAGGACGTCTGGCCAGGTCTGCCTGCATCCAGGCCAGGAGTTTTTCATTGCGCCGATGATTGAAGAACGCCTTGACCGGCGCGACCAGCACTTCAAAGCCGGGCGGCACCTCGCCTTCCCAGATCAGGGTGTAGACGCGGATCTGATGCCCGCGCTGCTGGCACTCCAGCGCAATGCGCATGAAATCCCGTTGCAGGCCGCCGAACGGGAAGTATTTGTACAGTACGAATGCCAGTTGCATCAGACGGTTTCCTTTGCCAGCAACAGCGCGCCCAACTGGCTCGCTACTCGCTCGGGATTCAAGGGGGTGAAGCACAAGGGCCACTCGCGCTTCAGATCGAACCGCCGCTGGTCTTCAGCGGTGGGCTGGTAGGTGCATTTCTTTTGCAAGCAAGGCGCGCAGCTCGGGTAGTCGCTGGCCAGATGCACCTGCGACTGACCATAGGCGCCGGTCAGGCCCGGATTGGTCGGGCCGAACAGGGAAATGGTCGGCACATCCAGCGCGGCCGCCAGATGACCGATGCCGGTATCCACCGCCACGCAGGCCCGGGCGCTGGACAGCACTTGCGCCACGCCTGCCAGATTCAGCTTGGGCAACACCTGCGCGTGATCCAGACCTTCAGCGATACGCTCGGCACGGGCCTTTTCCGACGGATTGCCCCAAGGCAAGCGCACTTGCAGGCCGCGTCGGCCCATCAATTCGGCCAACTGGCGCCAGTACAGCTCGGGCCAGTGCTTGGTGTCCCAGGTGGTGCCGTGCAGGAACAGCACGAACGGCGCCGTGGTCGCGCCATCCGGCTCAGTCAGCGGGTTGAGGCCGTACTGGCCAAGACCGCTGGGCAGTTCATAGCCGAGGGCCTGGGCAAACAATTGGCGCAAGCGCTCCACCGCGTGCTGCCCGCGGGCCACGGAAAGCGGCCGGTCATAAAAGCGGCTGGCCAACGGCTCGCGGGCCGAGTTGCGATCCAGCCCGGCCACCGGCGCACCGGCGTAACGGGTGAGCCAGGCGCTTTTGAACAGCCCTTGGGCGTCGATCACCAGGTCGTAGCGCGATTGGCGCAGGCTCTGTTTGAAGCGCTTCCACTCGCCGGACTTGAAGGTCTGCCACAGGTTCTTGCGCCAGCGGCGAATCGCCACCGGGATCACCTTGTCGACGGCCGGATGCCAGGTCGGAATCTCGGCGAAGCCTTCTTCCACCACCCAGTCGAAGCGGATGCCGGGCACGGCGCGTGCGGCGTCGGTCAGCGCGGGGAGCGCGTGAATGACGTCGCCCAGAGACGAGGTCTTGATCAGCAATACCCGCAAGTTCAGACCACCTCGACCGGGGTGCCACTCATGCGACCCAGCGCCTGGATCACGGCGTCCGGCTCCAGCAGGCGCAGGCAGTTGTAATGGCCGAAGCGGCAGGTGCGGTCGAAGCACGGGCTGCATTCGATACCCAGGCGCACCACTTCGACCTCATCGGCCAACGGCGGCGTGAAGCCTGGCGAGGTCGAACCGTAGACGGCAACCAGCGGGCGATTCAGCGCGGCGGCCACGTGCATCAGGCCCGAATCGTTGGACACCACGGCGTCAGCGCAGGACATCAGGTCGATGGCTTCGGCCAGGGAGGTTTCGCCGCTCAGGTTGACGGACTCTTCACGCAGGCCGGGAATCAGGTTTTCACGAATGGTTTCACCGACCGGATGGTCCTTCTTCGAGCCGAATAGCCACACCTGCCAGCCTTCGCGAATCCGGGCGTCGGCCACTTGCGCGTAATGCTCGGCCGGCCAGCGCTTGGACTCGCCGAACTCGGCACCCGGACACAGCGCCAGCACCGGGCGGTCCAGGGTCAGGCCGAACCTGGCAAGCGCGATTTCACGGGTCGCAGCGTCGATGCGCAGGCTCGGTTTGGGGTACGGACGCGGCAGCTCGGCGCCCTTGTCGTAGGCCAGCGCCATGAAGCGCTCGATCATCAGCGGGTAGCGTTCTTTGTCGAGGGTGCGCACGTCATTGAGCAGGCCATAGCGGAATTCGCCACGCCAGCCGGTACGCTTCGGGATGCCCGCGAAGAACGGCACCAGGGCCGACTTGAGGGAATTGGGCAACGGGATCGCCTGGTCGTACTGGCCGGCCAGGCTCTTGCCGATGCGCCGGCGGGTCGCCAGCTCAAGGGCGCCGTGGCCGAGTGGAAAGCTCAAGGCTGCGCGCACCTCGGGCATGCGCTCCAGAATCGGGCGGCTCCACTCGGGGGCCAGCACATCGATTTCGCACTCAGGATGGCGCTGCTTCAGGCACTGGAACAGCGTCTGCGCCATTACCATGTCACCGACCCAGCTAGGCCCAACGATCAGAATTCTCATGCTTCTTCCAAAACGACCAGGGAGGCCGGTCAGACTGCGTGACATTCCCACACAACCCGCCGCCTCCCTGTCATAGCTTTATATAGCGTGCGCGATGCCCGATGGTACAACCGGCGGCGTCACGCACGAGGCCGAACGCTCAGTCTTCATGGCATCAGCTCAACCCCATCTGCGTCCAGATCCGCATCACTTCACGCCGCTCGGCCTGAAACTGGTCGCCGCCGACCACGCCTGCGTCTTTCTGCAGTGCCTGTCGGTGAGCCGCCGCGCGGTATGCCTTGTAGGCTTCGCGCAACAGGCTGGCGTCGGCGTCGGGCAGCAGACCGGCTTGCTCCAGACCTTCGAGAATCCGGATATTGTCGGTGTACCGCACCAGTGCGGGATGCTCTCTGGACCACGCCAGGGCCGCGTATTGCACCATAAATTCGATATCGACGATACCACCGGCGTCTTGCTTGAGGTCGAATGGCACTGTCGCTTCGAAGGCATTGGGCGCCGTGCCGGCTGCCGTCACCCGCGTCCCGAGATTGTCACGCATCTTGGCGCGCATCTCGCTGACCTCGGCGCGCAACTTGTCCAGGTTGCGCTCGCGCCCCAGCACCCTGGCCCTGACTTGCTCGAACGCGGCGCCCACGTCGCGACTGCCGACCAGCACCCGCGCACGGACCAGCGCCTGATGTTCCCAGGTCCAGGCCTGGTTTTCCTGATAGCGGTCGAACGCGCCCAGGGAACTGACCAGCAACCCGGACGCGCCGGAAGGCCGCAGGCGCATGTCGACTTCATAGAGCTGGCCGGAATTGGTCTGGGTGGTCAGCAGATGGATGATGCGTTGTCCCAGGCGGGTGAAAAACTGCGCGCCGTCGATGGGCTTGGCGCCGTCGGTCTCGGCCTGGGGATCGCCGTCGTGGATGAACACCAGGTCCAGGTCCGAGCCATGGCCCAGTTCGATACCGCCGACCTTGCCGTAACCCACGATGATGAAGCTGGGGTCGCACAAGCTGCCATCGGGGCGGGTCGGTATGCCGTGCCGCGCGACGGTGTGGCGCCAGGCCAGCGCCAGCACCTGTTCGAGAATGGCCTCGGCCAGCCAGGTCAGGTAATCGCTGACTTTCATCAATGGCAGGCTGCCGGTGATTTCGGAGGCCGCGACCCGCAAACGGTGGGCCAGCTTGAAGTGCCGCAGGGCCTCCATCTGTTGCTCCAGGTCGTCCTCGGGAATACGCACCAGCCGCTCGCGCAATTCGGCGGCCAGTTCCGGCGCCAGCGGCGGGTTGAACAGCCGGCCCTCATTGAGCAATTCGTCCAGCAGCAACGGGAAACGCGCAATCTGCTCGGCGATCCACGGGCTGGCGGCGCACAGGGTCAGCAAACGCCGCAAGGCATCGGGGTTTTCCGTGAGCAGCACCAGATAGGCCGAACGCCGTGCCACGGCTTCCACCAGCGGCAGGACCCGCTCCAGCACCAGATCAGGATTGTCATGCTCGACCGCCTGCGCCAGCAGCCTGGGAATGAAAGCATCCAGGCGCTCGCGACCCAGCCGCTGCATGGAGCGTAATTGCGGGCTGCCGCGCAGGTTGGCCAGGTGCTTGAGCGCCTTGTCGGCATCCGCGAAACCGGCCTGCAATAATTGACGGCACGCGGCGTCTTCATCCTGGGATTCTTCCCACAACGGCAGCCACTCCCCTCCGACTACAACCTCGCCGCCGTCGTCCTGCTCGTCATCCGGATCGGCAATCACCTGTCGAAAATGCCACGACACCCGATCCCGCCAGTGCATCAGCCGCTCATGGAAGCTCGTCCAGTCGGCAAAGCCCAGCATAAAGGCGATGCGCGCCTGATCCAGCTGGTTGTCCGGCAGCATCTGGGTCTGGCGGTCGGCGATGGCCTGGATGGCGTGTTCGGTGTAACGCAGAAATTCGTAGCCTTCGCGCAGTTCATCGGTTACGGCGGCCGGCAGGTAACCTTGCCCTTCCAAGGTCTTGAGCACTTTGAACAACGGCCGCTGCTGCAGGCTCAGGTCGCGACCGCCGTGAATCAACTGGAACGCCTGGGCAATGAATTCCACTTCGCGTATGCCGCCGGCGCCCAGCTTGATGTTCTCGGCCATGCCCTTGCGGCGCACTTCCTGCTGAATCAGCTGCTTCATGGTGCGCAGCGCTTCGATGGCCGAAAAGTCCAGGTAACGGCGATAGACGAAAGGACGCAGCATATCCAGCAACTGCTCACCCGCCGCATGGTCGCCACCGACCACTCGCGCCTTGATCATCGCGTAGCGTTCCCAGTCGCGGCCCTGATCCTGGTAATACTGCTCCAGCGCGTTGAAGCTCAGCACCAGCGCTCCGGACGAGCCGTAAGGACGCAGGCGCATGTCGACGCGAAACACGAAACCGTCGACCGTCACCGGGTCCAGCGCCTTGATCAGGCGCTGGCCCAGGCGGATGAAGAATTCCTGATTATCGAGCGGGCGCTTCACACCGGTGGTTTCGCCCCCTTCGGGGTAGCCGAAGATCAGGTCGATGTCCGAGGACAGGTTAAGCTCGACGGCCCCCAGCTTGCCCATGCCCAGGATGACCAGATGCTGCGGCTCGCCGCTGCGACTGCCGATCGGCGTGCCGAACTGCTGGCAATGACGCTGGTATAGCCACTGGTACGCCTGGTCGATGGAGGCGTCCGCCATCTCCGACAGATCGCGACAGGTTTCGGTCAGGTCAGCCGTACGACTAAGGTCGCGCCAGATAATCCGGACTTGCTGACGCATGCGTTGCCGACGTAGATTACGCCCCAATTCATCTTCGCTGCCGGCCGCCTCGACTGCCGCAGCAATTTGACCGCGCAGCTCACCCGCCGTGAAGCTACGCTCCAAAGCGCCGGATTGCGCCAGCTCCAGCAGCATGTGCGGGTCGCGGCACACCTGCTCGGTGACGAAATCACTGGCTGCACAGACCCGGTCGAAGGCGCGCATGCGCGCCTCGGGCCAGGCCTTGAAAGACGCCAGGGATTGGTCGGATAACGCGGCAACGGCAGTTTCGAATGTCTGCCGTGCGCGGGTAACCACAGGCAGGAGAATGTCGGGGAAATCGGTCAGCGAAGGAAGGCTCATGGTCTATCCTGATTCGGCGTACTTGAGGCTGCCTGCCATGACCGCAAGAACCACGCAACACCGAGGAATGTCGAACAAAGGTTATTAATTGCCGGAAAAACCGCACAAGCAGCAGCCAATGCCAATTTTTCCGCTAACGCTATTCAATTCGAATCAACGGTACCGATTTATCTCACAACACGACAGGAGCGATTTGGTCGCTTCTCTGTAGTTTTACTACTGGGCCTGCTATCCGAAAGGCTGAAATGGTCAACGATTTGTAGTAAAACTACACGCCGCCGGAACCTACCTCCGGTAATCCAAGAATTTATGTCGTCTGCCCACAAGGCCAGTCGCAAACTCAGGCAACCGATTCTGGAAGCCTTTCCGCCCTGGAGCAAGCCATGCAAGACCTCGATCCCGTCGAAACCCAGGAATGGCTGGACGCCCTGGAATCGGTTCTCGACAAAGAAGGCGAAGACCGTGCTCACTACCTGATGACCCGTATGGGCGAACTCGCCACCAGAAGTGGTTCGCAGCTGCCGTACGCCATCACCACGCCATACCGCAACACGATTCCCGTCACCCACGAAGCACGCATGCCTGGCGACCTGTTCATGGAACGCCGCATTCGCTCGCTGGTGCGCTGGAACGCTTTGGCCATGGTTGTCAAAACCAACCTGAACGACCCGGACCTGGGCGGTCACATTTCCAGCTTCGCCTCCAGTGCCACGCTGTATGACATCGGCTTCAACTACTTCTTCCAGGCGCCGACCGATGAACACGGCGGCGACCTGATCTACTTCCAGGGTCACGCATCGCCAGGCGTCTACGCCCGTGCGTTCCTCGAAGGCCGCATCACCGAAGACCAGATGAACAACTTCCGTCAGGAAGTCGACGGCCTTGGCCTGTCGTCTTATCCACACCCGTGGCTGATGAAGGACTTCTGGCAGTTCCCGACCGTTTCCATGGGTCTGGGTCCGATCCAGGCGATCTACCAGGCACGCTTCATGAAGTACCTGGAGCACCGCGGCTTCATCCCGGAAGGCAAGCAGAAAGTCTGGTGCTTCCTGGGCGACGGCGAGACCGACGAGCCGGAATCCCTGGGCGCCATCGCCCTGGCCGGTCGCGAGAAGCTGGACAACCTGATCTTCGTCGTCAACTGCAACCTGCAGCGTCTCGACGGCCCGGTTCGCGGCAACGCCAAGATCATCCAGGAACTGGAAGGCGTATTCCGTGGTGCCCAGTGGAACGTCACCAAGGTCATCTGGGGCCGTTTCTGGGACCCGTTGCTGGCCAAGGACGTCGACGGCATCCTGCAGCGCCGCATGGACGAAGTCATCGACGGCGAGTACCAGAACTACAAGGCCAAGGACGGCGCGTTCGTCCGCGAGCACTTCTTCAACACCCCTGAGCTCAAGGCGATGGTCGCGGACATGTCCGACGACGAAATCTGGAAGCTCAACCGTGGCGGCCACGACCCGTACAAGGTCTATGCGGCCTACCACGAGGCGGTCAACCACAAGGGCCAGCCTACCGTTGTCCTGGCCAAGACCATCAAGGGTTATGGCACCGGCGCCGGCGAAGCCAAGAACACCGCGCACAACACCAAGAAGGTCGATGTCGACAGCCTGCGTCACTTCCGTGACCGCTTCGACATTCCGGTCAAGGATTCCGAACTGGAAGCCCTGCCGTTCTACAAGCCTGAAGAAGGCAGCGCCGAAGCCCGTTACCTGAGCGAGCGTCGTGCCGCACTGGGTGGTTTCGTGCCGCAGCGTCGCGCCAAGAGCTTCAACCTGCCGACACCGCCACTGGAAACCCTCAAGGCCATCCTGGACGGTTCCGGCGACCGCGAGATTTCCACCACCATGGCTTTCGTGCGCATCCTGGCGCAACTGGTCAAGGACAAGGAAGTCGGTCAGCGCATCGTGCCGATCATCCCGGACGAAGCCCGCACCTTCGGTATGGAAGGCATGTTCCGCCAGCTGGGCATCTACTCCTCCGTCGGCCAGCTCTACGAGCCGGTCGATAAAGAGCAAGTGATGTTCTACCGCGAGGACAAGAAGGGTCAGATCCTCGAGGAAGGCATCAACGAAGCCGGCGCCATGTCGTCTTTCATCGCAGCTGGTACGTCGTACAGCAGCCACAACCAGCCGATGATTCCGTTCTACATCTTCTACTCGATGTTCGGTTTCCAGCGCATCGGTGACCTGGCATGGGCCGCTGGCGACAGCCGCACCCGTGGCTTCCTGATCGGTGGCACTGCCGGGCGTACCACGCTCAACGGCGAAGGTCTGCAGCACGAAGACGGTCACAGCCACATCCTGGCCTCGACCATCCCGAACTGCCGCACTTTCGACCCGACTTACGGCTACGAGCTGGCGGTCATCATTCGCGAAGGCATGCGCCTGATGTTCGAAGAACAGCAGGACGTCTTCTACTACCTGACCGTGATGAACGAGTCCTACGTCCAGCCAGCCATGCCGGCCGGTGCGGAAGAAGGCATCATCAAGGGCATGTACCTGCTCGAAGAAGACACCAAGGAAGCGGCGCACCACGTCCAGTTGCTGGGCTCGGGCACCATCCTGCGTGAAGTTCGTGAAGCGGCGAAGATCCTGCGTGACGAGTTCAACATCGGTGCCGACGTGTGGAGCGTGACCAGCTTCAACGAACTGCGCCGTGACGGCCTGGCCGTCGAGCGTCACAACCGCCTGCACCCAGGTCAGAAACCTCAGTTGACCTACGTGGAAGAATGCCTCAACGGCCGCAAGGGTCCGGTGATCGCGTCGACCGACTACATGAAACTGTTCGCTGACCAGATCCGTCAGTGGGTTCCAACCAAGGAATACAAAGTCCTGGGCACCGACGGTTTCGGCCGTAGCGACAGCCGCAAGAAGCTGCGTCACTTCTTCGAAGTCGACCGCCACTTCGTGGTGCTGGCCGCCCTGGAAGCCTTGGCTGATCGTGGCGATATCGAACCTAAAGTCGTGGCCGAAGCCATTACCAGGTTCGGTATCGATCCTGAAAAACGCAATCCACTGGACTGCTAAGAGTCTGCTTCAAGAGCGCTGATCAAAGCGTAGACAGCCGAGGATGCGGAATTTACCTGGCGTAAATGAGCATCCAACGCTGTTTCGTTGCAATTGAACCAGCGTATTCGAGAGTGAACAGGTTCTCCGAAGGAGAGACATAGTGAGTGAGCTAATTCGCGTACCCGACATCGGCAACGGTGAAGGTGAAGTCATTGAATTGATGGTCAAGGTCGGTGATCGCATCGAAGCTGACCAGAGCGTTCTGACGCTGGAGTCGGACAAGGCGAGCATGGAAATCCCTGCTCCCAAGGCCGGCGTGATCAAGACCATGAAGGTCAAGCTGGGCGACCGCCTGAAAGAAGGCGACGAGCTGTTCGAGCTGGAAGTCGAAGGCGAAGCCGCTGCCGCACCGGCCGAGGCCGCGCCTGCCGCAGCTCCGGCCGCTGCTGAAAAACCTGCTGAAGCGGCCCCCGCTCCGGCTGCAGCGCCTGCACCGGCGGCTGCCGCTTCGGTCCAGGACATCCACGTGCCGGATATCGGTTCGTCGGGCAAGGCCAAGATCATCGAACTGATGGTCAAGGTCGGTGACAGCATCAAGGCTGATCAATCCTTGATCACTCTGGAGTCGGACAAGGCCAGCATGGAGATTCCTTCTCCTGCCGCGGGCGTTGTCGAGAGCATCGAAGTCAAGCTGGACCAGGAAGTCGGCACCGGCGACCTGATCCTCAAGCTGAAAATCGAAGGCGCCGCGCCAGCCGCAGCACCCGCACCGGCTGCCAGCGCTCCGGCTGCCGCACCGGCCAAGGCTGAAGCGGCGCCCGCCGCTGCTGCACCTGCCGCACCCAAAGCCGAAGCGCCTGCCGCGCCGGCTGCACCGGCCAAAGACGGCGCCAAGGTTCATGCAGGCCCGGCGGTTCGTCAGCTGGCGCGCGAGTTCGGCGTCGAGCTGTCCGCCGTCAGCGCTTCTGGCCCACACGGCCGTGTGCTCAAGGAAGACGTGCAAGCCTACGTCAAGACCATGATGCAGAAGGCCAAGGAAGCACCAGCCGGCGGCGCAAGCGGCGGCATGGGCATCCAGCCGATTCCCGAAGTCGATTTCAGCCGTTTCGGCGAGATCGAAGAAGTGCCGATGACCCGCCTGATGCAACTGGGCGCGACCGGTCTGCATCGCAGCTGGCTGAACATTCCGCACGTGACTCAGTTCGACCAGGCCGACATCACCGAGCTGGAAGCCTTCCGCGTCGCGCAGAAAGCCGTGGCGGAAAAGGCCGGCGTCAAGCTGACCGTGCTGCCGTTGCTGCTCAAGTCCTGCGCACACCTGCTCAAGGAACTGCCGGACTTCAACGCTTCGCTGGCGCCAAGCGGCAAAGCGGTGATCCGCAAGAAGTACGTGCATATCGGCTTCGCCGTGGATACCCCGGACGGCCTGCTGGTTCCGGTCATCCGTGACGTCGATCAGAAGAGCCTGCTGCAACTGGCTGCCGAAGCGGCTGCACTGGCCGAGAAGGCGCGCACCAAGAAGCTGACCGCCAACGACATGCAAGGCGCCTGCTTCACCATCTCCAGCCTCGGTCACATTGGCGGCACCGGCTTCACGCCGATCGTCAACGCGCCGGAAGTGGCGATCCTCGGTGTTTCCAAGGCAACCATCCAGCCAGTCTGGGACGGCAAAGCCTTCCAGCCGAAACTGATGCTGCCTCTGTCGCTGTCCTACGATCACCGCGTGATCAACGGCGCGGCCGCTGCCCGCTTCACCAAGCGCTTGAGCGAATTGCTGGCGGATATCCGCACGATCCTGCTGTAAGCCTGAGCCGGCCCGTCGTCATGGCGGGCCGCACTCAATCGTTTTGCGAGCCCGTAGGCTCGAACCTCAACCCCGCTCTTGCGGGGCTTTTTTTGCCTGCGGGTTTTACCTGCGCGGGCAGATGCAGAGCGGAGCGCCACCCGGTCCGCTCCTGCAATTTCGCCAGGCATTGAAGAACTGGCGTTTGCGGCCGACACTTTTATAGCACTGAGCCATTGCGGCCCTTGTAAGCCTGCGCTGCATGATGCAACCTTGCCACGTGCGTCAGTGATATGGGCGGTTGCCCCCGCGTTCAGTATTTCGGAAGCGAATTTGTTGATGAAAAGCCAAACCGATGCTGCCGGCAGAACGGCGGCCGAGGTAGTGACGCAATTGCCTGTGCCCTCGCGCCTGGGCATGCTGCGTTTCGAGCGGCTTAATGAAGCCAATTGGGCGCTACTGTTCCTCGATCCCAACTGTGAAAAACAGCTCGGCCTGGCTGCCGTGGATCTCTGCGCGCTGATCGGTTCACCCTACGCAAGCCTGATGGAACCCGAGGCGCGCTATCAACTGCACGACGAGATCCAGGCGCAACTGGCGACCTCGTCCCATTATTCGATCCGCTATACCCTCCACACCCCTTCAGGCCCGCTCGGCCTGCTGGAGATCGGTGAAGCCTACAAACAGCACAATCGCCAGTTACTGCGCGGCTACTTTCTGGTGGTCGGCAGCCTGGGGCTGGAGGGCTTTGCCGAGGGCGAGCAGGTCACCGGCGGCGACCTGGAAACCCAGAACTCGCGCCTGCAGATTGCCCTGGAACTCAACCAGCGTGCGCAACGCGATCAGCTGGCGCATCTGGAACGAGTGCGGGCGCAACAGGAACTGATCCTGCGCCTGACCCGCCAGCGCTACAGCACACTCAATTCGGTGCAGGAAGCCGCCGAACTGATCACCAAGAGCGCCTGCGACATCTACGATGTAGACCGTGCGGGCATCTGGAGCCTGCACGACAAAGAACTGGTGTCGATTGCCGACTACGTTCGCCGGACCGGGGATTACCAGGACCGCAAGCCGATCGATATCGGTCTTTACCCAAGCTATCTGGAAGCCCTGCACAACAGCCGTGCCATCGATGCCAGCGACGTGCAGAACGACCCGCGCACCCGCAAGATGGCCGAAGCTCTGGCTCCGCTGGGTATCCACGCGATCCTCGACGCCAGTATCCGCATCGATGGCCAGGTGGTCGGCGTGCTGTGCCTGGAGCAGACCGGCTCGACCCGCGAGTGGCAATCGGACGAAATCACCTTTGCCGGTGAACTGGCCGATCAGTTCGCCCAGGTCATCAACAACCACAACCGGCGCGCCGCCACCAATGCCCTGCATCTGTTCCAGCGAGCGGTGGAGCAAAGCGCCAATGCCTTCCTGCTGGTCAACTGCGACGGCGTGGTCGAGTACGTCAACCCAAGCTTTACCGCCATTACCCAATACAGCTCCGATGAAGTCCACGGCCACAAGCTGTCGGAACTGCCGGCGCTGGAGAATCTCAACGAGCTGCTGCTGGACGCCAATTCCAGCCTGGCCAACAGCAACAGCTGGCAAGGCGAGTTCAAGAGCCGCCGCAAGAACCTGGAACCGTACTGGGGTCAGCTGTCGATCTCCAAGGTCTACGGCGACAATCGTGAGCTGACCCATTACATCGGCATCTACGAAGACATCACCCAATCCAAGCTCGCGCAACAGCGCATCGAGCGCCTGGCCTACACCGACAACCTGACCAACCTGGGCAACCGCCCGGCGTTCATCCGCAACCTGGACGAGCGTTTCGCCCGCGACACCGACTCGCACATGAGCCTGTTGCTGGTGGACATCGACAACTTCAAGCGGATCAACGACAGCCTCGGCCACCAGACCGGCGACAAGCTGTTGATCAGCCTTGCCCGGCGCCTGCGCAACACCCTCAGCCCGTCCGACGTGCTGGCGCGATTTGCCAGTAACGAATTCGCCGTGCTGCTGGACCACACCGGACTGGAAGCCGGCCAGAGCATTGCCAGCCAGGTGCTGGCGACCCTGGACAAGCCGATGTTCGTCGACAACCAGCTGATCAGCGTGACCGGCTCGGTGGGCCTGGCCTGCGCGCCGCTGCATGGCCGCGACCCGCAAACCCTGATGAAAAACGCAGGTCTTGCGCTGCACAAGGCCAAGGCCAACGGCAAGCATCAGGTTCAGGTGTTCACCGAAGCGCTCAATGCCGAAGCCAGCTACAAGCTGTTCGTCGAGAACAACCTGCGCCGCGCCTTGACCCAGAACGAACTGGAAGTCTTCTACCAGCCCAAGCTGTGCCTGCGCACCGGCCGCCTGCTGGGCATGGAAGCGTTGCTGCGCTGGAACCATCCGGAAAAGGGCATGATCCGTCCGGATCAGTTCATCAGCG
This sequence comes from Pseudomonas sp. v388, assembly GCF_003935425.1. Classification (GTDB taxonomy): domain Bacteria; phylum Pseudomonadota; class Gammaproteobacteria; order Pseudomonadales; family Pseudomonadaceae; genus Aquipseudomonas. Next base: position 528,691 of record NZ_RHQN01000002.1, on the reverse strand, counting down.
TTGCCGAGGAGACCGGGCTGATCATACCGATCGGCAAGTGGGTGGCGCGCCAGTCCTGTCGCATGAGTAAGGAACTGACCGCCGCCGGATTCGGCAATCTTCAAGTGGCGATCAACGTGTCGCCCAAGCAGTTCTCCGATCCTGAACTGGTGTCCTCCATCGCGGCCATCCTGCGCGAAGAACAGCTCGACGCCTCGTTGCTGGAGCTGGAGCTGACCGAGGGCCTGCTGCTGGAAGCCACCGAAGACACCCGCCTGCAACTGGACTCGCTCAAGCGTCTGGGTCTGTCCCTGGCGATGGATGACTTCGGGACCGGTTACTCGTCGTTCAGCTACCTGAAGAAATTCCCCATCGATGTGATCAAGATCGACCGCAGCTTCATCCGCGACATTCCGGATGATCAGGACGACATGGAAATTACCTCCGCCGTGATCGCCATGGCTCACAACCTCAAGCTCAAGGTCGTGGCCGAAGGCATCGAGACCGCCGCGCAACTGGCGTTCCTGCGCCGCCACCGCTGCGATGTCGGGCAAGGTTATCTGTTCGACAAACCGATCCCCGGCCAGGAACTGATCGAGAAGCTGCACCGCTACTCTCGTCGTCCGTAAGCGGGCAACCCTTCCTGCGCCCTGCACTCTGGGGCAAACTGTCGGTCCGTTTTCATACGGCAGCACTTGTCTGCGCGGCTGACCGGCCCCATGTTGGTACGCTCATTCGTCCTGGCCCTGCTGCCTGTCTCACATCGAGAGGATATGGTTCATGACTCTGCGCTCGGAAATTCTGGTGAACAAGAACGTACTCCCTACCGCCGACCAGGCACTGCCGGGCCGCGAAACCGCCATGGCGGTTCCTGAACAGCATTACGTCAACGGCAACCCACTGCTGGGCCCGTTTCCCGGCAATGTGGAATTCGCCATCTTTGGCATGGGCTGCTTCTGGGGCGCCGAACGTCGCCTGTGGCAACAGGAAGGCGTGTTCAGCACGGCAGTAGGCTACGCCGGCGGCCTGACGCCGAACCCGACCTACGAAGAAGTCTGCTCGGGCCTGACCGGCCACAGCGAAGTGGTGCTGGTGGTCTACGAACCGGAGAAGATCAGCTACGAATCGCTGCTCAAGGTTTTCTGGGAAGCGCACAACCCGACTCAGGGCATGCGTCAGGGCAACGACATCGGCACTCAGTACCGCTCGGTGATCTACTGCACCAAGCCGGAACAGCTGGAAGCGGCCAGGGCCAGCGAGAAGGCATTCCAGGAAGAACTGAGCAAAGCCGGCCTGGGCTCGATCACCACCGAAATCGCCGAAGCCCCGACCTTCTTCTTCGCCGAGGCGTACCACCAGCAATACCTGGCCAAGAATCCCCAAGGCTATTGCGGCCTGGGCGGCACCGGGGTCTGCCTGCCGGCATAACCGCAATCCCTGTAGGAGCAAGCTTGCTCGCGAAGGCTTGGCGCTACAGCTTCATCGCCTGAACGGGCCTTTTCGCCAGCAAGCCGGCTCGCCGCCCGCTTGCTCCTGCGGAATTCGCGAAGCTCTGCGGCATTTGTCTTGCATGCGACCGCCATACCGGAACCCACAAGGTCGCCCGGCCGCTACCGAACCGCCCTCATGAAGGAGCCAGTCCGCATGTTCGATTTCTCCGCGCCGCTCAAGCAGCGGTTCGCCGCCTTGCAGAGTTCTGCGCAATTCTTTTCCCTGCGCTATGTCCGCCGCACCAGCCAGCATTTGTGCGTGCGCAAGAACGTTGCCGAACCGCCTTCACTGGGCAGCGATGAAGGCGCGATGCTGACGGTGCGCCTCAATGGCGTCGAAGCCTATGCAGCCACCAACGACCTGTCCCTGCGCGGTTTGCAGGCCGCTTTGCAGCAGGCCGAAGCCATGGCCCGGCGAATCGCTCCCCATGCCCTGCTGAACCTGAGCGAGCAGACCGTCTCCAGCGCCAAGGGCGATTACCTGTCGCCGCACCTGCACGAGCCGTTTCCTTCGCTGGCCGACTGTCTGGGCATGCTGATGGCTGAATCCCATGCCGTACCGGCCGATGAGCGACTGGTGGACTGGCAAGCCAGCCTGGGACTGGAGAACGTCGAACAGATTTACCTCAATAACGCAGGCGCCGAGATTCGTCAGGCCCAGCGCTTTGTCTATCCGGGCATGACCGTCACCGCCTACGACGGCCACGACAGCCAGACCCGCAGCCTGGGCCGGGACAACTTCGGTCAACAGGGCGGCATAGAAGTCATGACTTCCTGCGGCCTGCTGGATGCCGCCGTCAAAGTGGCCGACCAAGCGCTGCAACTGATCCTGGCGCCCAACACGCCGAGCGGCCCTCGCGACCTGCTGCTGATGCCTGACCAGATGGTGTTGCAGATCCACGAGTCCATCGGCCATCCGCTGGAGCTGGACCGCATCCTGGGCGACGAGCGCAACTATGCCGGCACCAGCTTCGTCAAGCCGAGCGACTTCGGCACCCTGCAATACGGCTCGAAGCTGCTCAACGTGACATTCGATCCCGATATCCCGGAACAGCTTGCCAGCTACAGCCATGACGATGACGGCAGCGCGGCCAGCAAACAATTCCTGATCCGCGACGGCCTGCTGCAACGGCCACTGGGCGGCGCGCTGTCGCAATACCGCAGCGGCTTGCCGGGAGTCGCCAACAGCCGCGCCTCCAGCTGGAACAGGGCGCCGATTGACCGCATGGCCAACCTCAATATCGAGCCGGGCGACCAGTCGATGGACAGCCTGATCGGCAATATCGAGCACGGCATCCTGATGTCGACCAACCGCTCCTGGTCCATCGACGATGCGCGCAACAAGTTCCAGTTCGGCTGCGAGTGGGGCCAGTTGATCGAAAACGGCGAACTCAAGGGCGTGGTCAAGAACCCCAACTACCGGGCGATTTCCGCGCATTTCTGGAAAAGCCTCAGCGCCGTGGGCGATGCCAGCACCTTCAAGGTCCTCGGTACGCCGAACTGCGGCAAGGGCGAACCCAATCAGGTGATCCGCGTCGGCCATGCTTCGCCGGCCTGCGTGTTCGCCAACGTGGACGTATTCGGAGGGGATGCCTGATGTCGCATCAACAGCAATTCGAGTCGCTGGTGGCGGCGCTCAACTCAGCGCGCCGTCCGGATGAACAGTTCACACTGGCCTACAACGCCGAAGCGTCGGACTTTATCCGCTTCAATCACGGCCAGGTTCGACAAGCCGGGCATGTGCAACAGGCCGGTGTGACGCTCAAGCTGATCAACGACGGCCGCCATGCCAATCTTGACCTGACGCTGTCCGGCGATGCCGATACCGATAACCGGCGCCTAACCGAAGCCTTGCAGCAACTGCGGGAAACCTTGCCGTCACTGGCTCAGGACCCGTACCTGCTGCCCAACACCGACGCCTGGAACACGCACAGCCTTCAGGCTGCTCCGTTGCCCGACAGTGGTGACGTGGTAGCGCGCATCGACGAACTGTCCGGTGACCTGGATCTGGTGGGCATTTACGCCGCCGGGCCGATCTATCGCGGGTTTGCCAGCTCCTGGGGCGCGCTGGGTTGGCATCAGGCCAACAGTTTCAATTTCGACTGGAGCCTGTTTCACGAAAACGGCCAGGCCGTCAAAGCCAACTATGCAGGCCATGACTGGGACGCCGCTGCGTTCGACCGCCGCTTCGAGCAGGCCCGCCAGCAGCTGGAGTTTCTCGGCCGCCCGCTGCGTACCCTGGAGCCTGGTCAGTACCGTGCGTACCTGGCGCCGGCTGCGCTGGAGGAAATCATCGGCATGCTGTGCTGGGGCGGCTTTTCCGCGCAGTCCATCGCCAGCAAGCGCAGCCCGTTGCAACGGCTGTACGCCGAGGAAGCCCGGTTCGGCCCGCTGGTCAGTCTGGATGAACAGGTCAGCGGCTCGCTCTCGCCGGCGTTTTCCCATGAAGGTTACCCGCGCAAAGACTTGCCATTGATTGTCGAAGGTCGGGCCGGTGAACGCCTGGTGGACTCCACCAGCGCTGCCGAATACGGCTTGCAGGCCAACGGTGCGGACTATGGCGAGACGCCCAGTGCCTTGAGCATGGCGGGTGGCACGCTGGGACTGGACGACGTGCTGCAACAGCTCGGCACCGGGCTGTATATCAGCAATCTCTGGTACCTGAACTTCTCGGACCGCGCCGCTGCGCGCCTGACCGGCATGACCCGTTTCGCGACGTTCTGGGTGGAGGATGGCCGGATCGTTGCGCCGGTCAGCACCATGCGTTTCGACGACAGCGCCTTCAGCTTGTTGGGCACCGCCCTGGAGAATCTCACCACAGAGCGGGAACTCATCCTGTCGGCAAGTACCTATAGTCAACGCCAGACAGCTTCCAATCACCTTCCCGGAGCGCTGATCAGCCAACTGACCCTGACTCTGTAGTAGGCCTGAATGCCCATATCGACGCCTCATCTGGACGAGAAGACCCTGCGATGGATGCCCTGGGTCATCGCTATCGCGTTCTTCATGCAAAGCCTGGACGGCACGATCCTCAATACGGCTCTACCGTCCATGGCCGCCTCGCTGGCCGAAGATCCACTGCGCATGCAGTCGGTGGTCATCGCCTACATGCTGACCATCGCCTTGCTGATTCCTGCGTCGGGCTGGATTGCCGACCGGTTCGGGATCAAACGGATCTTCTTCAGTGCGATTCTGCTGTTCAGCTTCGGCTCGCTGCTGTGCGCGCTGTCCAACACGCTGGACATGCTGGTCGGCGCGCGGATCATTCAGGGTTTCGGCGGGGCGCTGATGCTGCCCATCGGGCGCCTGATCGTGCTGCGCGTCTATCCGCGCTCGGAGCTGGTGCGGATCATGGGCTTCATCACCGTGCCCGGCCTGCTCGGCCCATTGCTTGGCCCGACACTGGGCGGCTGGATGGTCGAGTACCTGAGCTGGCACTGGATCTTCCTGATCAATATCCCGGTGGGCATTCTGGGCTGCTACGCGGTCCAGCACTTCATTCCCGACATCGCCGGCGGCGCGCGCACGCGTTTCGACGGGGTAGGCTTCATTCTGTTCGGAGCGGCGATGGTGCTGATCACCATCGCGCTGGAAGGTCTGGGCGAACTGCACTTGCCGCACATGCGCGTGGTTTTGCTGCTGTTCGCCGGGCTGGGTTGTCTGGCAGCGTACTGGCTGCGGGCCGGGCATATCGAATTCCCGCTGTTCGCGCCCTCGCTGTTTCGCACCCGCACTTTTGCGGTGGGCATTCTGGGCAATCTGTTTGCGCGCCTGGGCAGCGGCTCGTTGCCGTTTCTGGTGCCGTTGCTGCTGCAAGTCGCGCTGGGCTATTCGCCGTCCCAAGCCGGGATGAGCATGCTGCCGCTGGCGGCTGCCGGGATGTTCGCCAAGACCGTGGCGCGCTGGCTGATCGAGCACTTGGGCTATCGCGTGATCCTGACCGGCAATACATTGCTGCTCGGCGTGCTGCTGGCGAGCCTGGCACTGGTCGACCAGCAAACGCCGTACTGGGTATTGCTCGTACATCTGGGCCTGCTGGGTGCGGTGAACTCACTGCAATTCACCGCCATGAACACCGTGACGCTGATCGACCTGGACGACGCCAGTGCCGCCAGCGGCAACAGTTTGCTGTCGGTCGTCGCGCAACTGGCCCTGAGCCTGGGCGTGGCCAGTGCGGCGGCATTGCTGGGCGGTTTCACCGAGGACCTGGGCGACAACGTGCTCGAAGCGTTCCAGCTGACCTTCCTGAGCGTCGGCGTGCTGGCGGTCTTCGCGGCAGGGATCTTCCTGCAATTGCCGGGGCGCGAGGCCAAGGCTGCAACAGCGCCGTGAGCCTCATCCGTCTTGCTGGCGAAGGCGACATGAAGCAGGTGGTGCTGCCTTTTATCGCCAATGGCATCTGGGCGGTGTTCATGACCTGATACACTGCGCGACATTTTTGTTTTGCAGGTCCATCGTCGTGACTAACACCGCTTTCAATACTCTGCCCCTGTCCGCCGCCATGCTGGCTAACCTTGAGTCGCTTGGTTATGCCGAGATGACGCCGATCCAGGCGCAGAGCCTGCCGGTGATTCTCAAGGGCATGGACCTGATCGCGCAGGCCAAGACCGGTAGCGGCAAGACCGCAGCCTTCGGCATCGGGCTGCTGAACCCGATCAACCCGCGCTTCTTCGGCTGCCAGGCACTGGTGCTGTGCCCGACCCGCGAGCTGGCCGACCAGGTTGCCAAGGAAATCCGTCGTCTGGCGCGCTCCGAAGACAACATCAAGGTGCTGACCCTGTGCGGCGGCGTGTCTTTCGGCCCGCAAATCGGCTCGCTGGAACACGGCGCGCATATCATCGTCGGCACGCCCGGCCGCATCCAGCAGCACCTGCGCAAGGGCTCACTGGTGCTGGACGGCTTGAACACGCTGATCCTCGACGAAGCCGACCGTATGCTCGACATGGGTTTCTATGACGCCATCGCCGATATCATCGAGCAGACCCCGCAACGCCGTCAGACCCTGCTGTTCTCGGCCACCTACCCGGTCGGCATCAAGCAACTGGCCTCCAGGTTCATGCGCGACCCGCAGACCGTAAAGGTCGAAGCGCTGCATGCCGACAGCCAGATCGAGCAGATTTTCTACGAAATTTCCCCGGAACAGCGCCTGGAAGCGGTGGTGAAAGTGCTCGGCCATTTCCGCCCGGTATCCTGCGTGGCGTTCTGCTTTACCAAGCAGCAGGTTCAGGAAGTGGTCGATCACCTGACCGCCAAAGGCATGTCGGCCGTCGGCCTGCATGGCGATCTGGAGCAGCGCGACCGTGACCAGGTGCTGGCGATGTTCGCCAACCGCAGCACTTCGGTGCTGGTGGCCACTGACGTTGCCGCACGCGGTCTGGACATCGACGCGCTGGACATGGTGATCAACGTCGAGCTGGCCCGGGATTCGGAAATCCACATTCACCGGGTTGGCCGTACTGGCCGCGCCGGGGAAACCGGTATTGCGGTCAGTCTGGTCGCGCCGTCGGAAAGCCAGCGTGCCCGCGCTATTGAAGAGTTGCAGAAGGCGCCGCTGAACTGGCAGCAGTACGATCAGTTGAGCATCAAGGAAGGCGGCAAGCTGCTGCCGGTCATGACCACCCTGTGCATCGGTTCCGGCCGCAAGGACAAGCTGCGCCCCGGCGACATTCTGGGCGCGCTGACCGGCGAAGCCGGGATTCCGGGCGCTCAGGTGGGCAAAATCGCGATCTTCGACTTCCAGGCCTATGTCGCCGTCGAGCGCAGCATGGCCAAGCAAGCGCTGGAGCGCCTGAACAACGGCAAGATCAAGGGCAAATCCCTGCGCGTGCGGATTCTCTGAAGCGCTCTTGAAAATCCCATGAAACCTGTGGGAGGGAGTTTGCTCGCGACAGTGGTTTTCAGGCGCCACCATTGCTGCGGTGGCACCGGCCTCGTCGCGAGCAAGCTCCCACCCAGCCCGGAAATCTGCTTTCCCCGAGGAACCAAGCTGTGCCCGTTACCGACGTAGTTATCATTGGCGCTGGCGCCGCAGGTTTGATGTGCGCATTCACTGCCGCCGCTCGCGGGCGCAAAGTGATGTTGATCGATCACGCCAACAAGCCGGGCAAGAAAATCCTGATGTCCGGCGGCGGGCGCTGCAACTTCACCAACATGTACACCGAGCCGGCCAACTTCCTGTCGCAGAACACGCATTTCTGCAAATCGGCGCTGGCCCGCTACACCCAGTGGGATTTCATCGCGATGGTTGCCAAACATGGCGTGCCATATCACGAGAAGAAGCTGGGCCAGTTGTTCTGCGACAACAAGTCCAGCGACATCCTCGACATGCTCCTGGAAGAATGCCGTCAGGCAGGTGCCAGCCTGCACATGGACACCTCCGTTCAGCAGATCGAAAAGACCGAAACCGGCTACAGCCTGGAAACCACGCTGGGCACGTTGCATTGCCAGTCGCTGGTGATCGCCACCGGCGGTCTGTCGATTCCGACGCTGGGCGCCACCGGCTTCGGCTATCAGGTCGGCAAACAGTTCGGCCATAGCCTGCTGCCGACCCGCGCCGGGCTGGTGCCGTTCACCATTACCGATCAGCTCAAGGATTTGTGCGTCGAGCTGTCCGGCACGTCGGTGGATTGCCTGGTCAGCTGCAACGACACCAGTTTCCGGGAAAACATCCTGTTCACCCACCGCGGCCTCAGCGGTCCGGCGATCCTGCAGATTTCCTCGTTCTGGCAACCGGGCGACACGGTGCAGATCAACCTGCTGCCGGACCATGACGTGCCGCACTGGCTGGCGCAGCAACAGGCCGAGCGCCCGAACAGCGAACTCAAGACGTTGCTGGGGGAAATCTTCACCAAGAAGATGGCCAACCTGATCGCCGAACACTGGTTCGTTTCCAAGCCGATGAAGCAGTACACCCATGCCGAACTGGCGGATATCGCCGGGAAACTGGCGAACTGGGAGGTGGTGCCCGCCGGAACCGAAGGTTATCGAACGGCGGAAGTGACGCTGGGTGGCATCGATACGCGGGAAGTGTCTTCCAAGACCATGGAATCGCTAAAGTCACCGGGGCTGTATTTCGTCGGTGAGGTACTGGATGTCAGCGGCCATCTAGGCGGCTTTAACTTCCAGTGGGCCTGGGCGTCGGCCTACGCCGCGGCGCAATACGTCTGATCCCGAGCGCGCGGCATAGCGACGCAGCCCGGTAATTGTCGCGCATTCCGGAACAAATTTTGCGTGACCGATGTACAGCCCGACGTCAGGTCTGTACATATTCTGCTGCAGAATCGATCAATTGCGAAAAGGCCGTCATTTCATTCATGGCATCGACATCTCTCCGTCATTCGTTCCGCCGGTTGTGGGCGCTGGATAAATTCAGTTACAGCGTGCGGGTTTTCATCGCGCTGACCGGCAGCATGGCGCTGTGCTGGTACCAGAATGAGATGAACCTGTTGATCCCGCTGTTCTTGGGGATCATCGCCTGCGCCCTGGCCGAGACCGATGACAGCTGGCAGGGTCGCCTCAACGCGCTGGCCGTGACGCTGGTGTGTTTCAGCATCGCGGCGCTGGCGGTCGAATTGCTGTTTCCCTACCCGTGGCTGTTCGTGTGCGCGATGGCGCTGGCCAGTTTCAGCCTGACCATGCTCGGTGCGCTGGGCGAACGCTATGGCGCGATTGCCTACGGAACCCTGATTCTGTCGGTGTACACCATGATCGGTGTCGATCAGCGCGGCGGCGTGGTGGTGGATTTCTGGCATGAGCCAATGCTGCTGGTGGCAGGCGCGGCGTGGTACGGACTGCTGTCGGTACTGTGGCAGATGCTGTTTTCCAACCAGCCCGTGCAACAGGCGCTGGCGCGGTTGTTTCGTGAACTGGGGCAATACCTCAAGCTCAAATCGACCCTGTTCGAGCCGCTGCGCACCCTTGACGTCGAGGCACGCCGTCTGGAGCTGGCGCGGCAGAACGGCCGGGTGGTCGCCGCGCTGAACTCCACCAAGGAGATCATTCTGCACCGGGTCGGCAGCGGCAGGCCGGGCTCCAAGGTCAGTCGTTACCTGAAGCTGTATTTCATTGCCCAGGACATCCACGAGCGCGCCAGCTCCTCGCACTACCCCTACAACTCGTTGGCCGAAGCCTTCTTCCACAGTGACGTGCTGTTTCGCTGCCAGCGCCTGCTGCGCCAGCAGGGCGTGGCGTGCCAGGTGCTGTCCGAATCCATCCAGCTGCGCCAGCCGTTCGTGTACGACCCGCATTTCGCCGAGGCCATGGAAGACCTGCACGCTTCGCTGGAACACCTGCGCATCCAGAGCAACCCGGCCTGGCGCGGGCTGTTGCGCTCGTTGCGCGCGCTGGCGGCCAACCTGACCACCCTCGACCGGCTGATCAGTGATGCCAGCAACCCTGACGCGCTTGCCGAGGCCAGCGACAGCTCGTTGCTGGATCGTTCGCCACGCACGTTGAAAGACGTGTGGATGCGCCTGCGCCTGCAGATGACGCCGACCTCGCTGCTGTTTCGTCACGCGCTGCGCCTGCCGCTGGCGTTGACCGTCGGCTACGCCATGGTGCATTTGATCCATCCGTCGCAAGGCTACTGGATTCTGCTGACCACGGTGTTCGTCTGCCAGCCGAGCTACGGCGCGACCCGCCTCAAACTGGGGCAGCGGATCATCGGCACGGCGATTGGCCTGACCATCGGCTGGGCACTGTTCGCCCTGGTGACCAGCCCGATTCTGCAATCGATGTGTGCGGTGATCGCCGGCGTGGTGTTCTTCGTCAACCGCACCCATCGCTACACGCTGTCGACGGCGGCCATCACGATCATGGTGCTGTTCTGCTTCAACCAGGTGGGCGACGGCTACGGACTGTTCCTGCCGCGCCTGTTCGACACGCTGCTGGGCAGCCTGATCGCGGGCCTGGCGGTGTTCCTGTTCCTGCCGGACTGGCAAGGCCGACGCCTGAACAAGGTGCTGGCCAACACCCTGACCTGCAACAGCATCTATCTGCGCCAGATCATGCAGCAATACGCCAAAGGCAAGAGTGACGACCTGGCTTATCGTCTGGCCCGACGCGACGCGCACAACGCTGACGCGGCGCTGTCCACGACTCTGGCAAACATGTTGATGGAGCCTGGGCACTTTCGTAAGGAAGCGGACGTCGGCTTCCGCTTCCTGGTGCTGTCCCACACGCTGCTCAGTTACCTGTCGGGCCTGGGCGCGCACCGCGACACTCAATTACCGGCCGACGTGCATGAACAGTTGATCGACGGCGCCGGTGCGACCCTGGCCGCCCGCATCGACGAAATCGCCCGCAGCCTTGCGGAGAAACAGCCCGTAGCGGTACAGAGCGACGAGGAAGACGCGCTGGCCACCCAACTGGAACAGATGCCGGATGAGCTGGATGAAAGCCAGCGTCTGGTACAGACCCAACTGGCGTTGATCTGCCGCCAGCTGGCGCCACTGCGCACGCTTGCCGCGCACCTGATCAAGGCGCCGGAACCCGTTACAGGCCATGCCGCCTGAACAGTTCGTCGTAGCTGCCGTCGGCTTTCATCGCCAGGATTTCCCGGTCGAACGCGGCGACGATCTCCGCATGCCGCGGGTTCTGGAGGCTGACGAGGATATGCAGACTGTTTTCAGTCAGTGAACCGGGCAGGAATTCGATCTGCTCGCGCACCTCGGCCGGCTCATGGGCGAGGCTGTGTCGGGCCACGTATTCGTCCTCCAGCGCCAGATCGACCCGACCTGCCGCCAGCATCCGCGCCGCCATCGAGAAGTTGTGCACCGGGAACTTCTTGAGCCTGGGATCGTTGTCAAAGGCCGGGAAATACGCATACCCGCGCACCACTGCAATCAGATAGTCATTCAACTGCGCCAGACTCTGGTAAGTGACGGGCGAGCCTTTGCGCTTGAGAAAGCGAATGCGATTGAGCAGGTACTCGTCGGAAAACTGGCCGATATGGGTGCGCTCGTAGCTGAACCAGGCGTTGATCAACACATCATGGCGGCCTTCGCGCAGACCCAGCATCGCGCGAGGCCAAGGCACCTCTTCGTACAAAGAGTCATAGCCGGCGCGGCGCAATGCGGTGCTGACGATATCGGTGGCCAGCCCGTTGTGAGGCAGCGTGGCATCCGTGAACGGCGGCCAGACGTCGGCGACCAGCCGCAGTTTCTCTGCGCCGCCCGCCTGGGCCATCAGCAGCATGCCCAATACCCCAACTGCCCGAAGCCATCGCGACATGCTCAAGTTCCCGAGAAATGGGCGCCAGGCCCAATACAACCCAATCGGCCGCAAAGCCGCAAACTACAGAAATGGCATCGCTGTTGATTGAAGTCGCAATTACCCGATTCAACAACCCGGCCCGCTTTTTTCCGGACTGGGATCGGTCGCCTGGAACCCGGCACATCCCCAGGAGCGAGCTTGCTCGCAAAGAGGCCGGGCAGCCGCAGCGAACGGGTTCCTGCGCAGCCAAGTGGACTTCGTATCTGTCGAGCCTGCTGGTTCACCCCGGGTGGGCACGGTTTTATTGGGAATGACGCCAGATACGTTTAGACTTCGCTTCTGGTTTCCCGGCGAGTCGGCAACATGTCTATCAATTGGATCTGCAAGCATCATACCGAGCTGAGCATCGAGCAGCTTTACGCCGTTCTCAAGCTGCGGGCCGAGGTGTTTGTGGTCGAGCAGCAGTGCGTGTACCTGGATGTGGACGGGCAGGACCTGCTCGGCGACACCTGCCACCTGATGGCCTGGCGCGAGGATCAACTGGTGGCTTACCTGCGCCTGCTGGACCCTATCCAGCAGGGCGGCGATGTGACCATCGGGCGCGTTGTCACTGCGCCGTCGATTCGCAGCCAGGGTATCGGCCACGAACTGATGGAACAGGCGCTGGAGCATGCCGAGCGCCAGTGGCCCGACCAGCCGATCTACCTGTCGGCGCAGGCGCACTTGCAGGGCTACTACAGCCGCTACGGCTTCAACGCCGTGGGCGAGGTCTACCTGGAAGACGACATTCCGCACATCGGCATGCGTCGCGACCTCGAATAACCGGGACAGCTCTGTAGCCTGCGCTTACGTGTGGGAGCGGACTTGTCCGCGAAGAGGCCGATGCAAACGAAACAGAGATGGCGCCTGGCGCGACGCGGCATCTCTATCGCCTGTCCCGCCCTCTTCGCGAGCAAGCTCGCTCCTACGGAACCGGGATTCGCGGGCCAATTGTAGGGTTTCGTTCAGGGATAGCCCAGCACCGTCTTGATGCTCTTCAGGTGTCGGGTGATCCAGGCCGGGTCAATTGCACCCCAGTCGCGCACCCGGTAATGGCCGGCGTGGTTGCGCGCACCTTCCTGCTGTTCGAATTCGCACTGAATGTCCAGATCAGCCAACGCTGCCAGCGTGTCCTGCGCAGTACGACGCGGCATGCCGGTGACCTCCATCAGCGCCGGCACACTGGTGGCGATACCGGAATCAATCAGGTACGCCACGTACAAGCGACGGTAGAAACTGCTTTTGGTCTTGCTGACCTCCATCCTTGAATCCTTGCTCTTGGGTTATTCGGTAATGGCCTTGCCGGAGGCCGACAGGTCGCGCCAGGTCAGGTAAATGCGCAGATCGAACTCGATCTGGTGATAGCCGGGCTGCATGTGCTCGCACAACTTGTAGAAAGCCTTGTTGTGGTCGGACTCTCTGAAATGCGCCAGTTCGTGAACCACGATCATGCGCAGGAACTCCGGCGGCGCATCCTTGAACAGCGAGGCGACGCGAATTTCGTTCTTGGCCTTGAGTTTGCCGCCCTGTACCCGCGAAACCTTGCTGTGCAGGCCCAAGGCACGATGAGTCAGGTCCAGGCGGTTATCGAACAGCACCTTGTCGATCCCCGACACATTACGCAGATGTTCCTGCTTCAACGCCAGCGCGTAGGCGTACAGCGCCTTGTCGCTCTGCACCTGATGACGGTCGGGATAGCGCTGCTGCAGGTAATCGCCCAGTTTGTCCTGGGCAATCAGCTGACGCACCTGATCCTGGAGCGCTGTCGGATAGGCTTGCAGGTACTTGAGCGGGGCGTGGGACTGGCTGGCCATTGATTCGGGACTGATGATTCAAAGGCGCCAGTCTAACTCACTCTCCCGTCATTCAGCCCTGATACTGAAATGGCGAAGGGAAGCGCAACGCCTCCTCCGGCACCATCGGCCGGGCCACGAAGAACCCCTGGATGACCTGGCAGCCGCTGTCGAGTAACCAGCGGTACTGCTCGGCGGTCTCGACGCCTTCGGCGATCACCAGCATCTCGAGGTTGCGACACAGGTCGATGATGCTGCGCGCCATCACCGCGTCCCGCGGATTGTCGAGCAACCGGGCGATGAAATGCCGATCGAGCTTGAGCGTATCGAGCTGCAGATTGCGCAGATGCGACAACGAACACTCACCGGTGCCGAAATCGTCAAGCGCCACCCGCACGCCGATGTCGTGAAGCTTTTCCAGCTGTTTGTGGCTATGCGTCAGGTTGTGCACCAACGAGTGTTCGGTGATTTCGACTTCGAGCTGCCCGGGCTTGAGCTCGAAGCGGTCCATCGCACGCTTGAGCTCCGCCACCAGGTTGGGCATGCAGAACTGCGTAGGGCTGACGCTCAGACTCAGCACCAGATCCGGCGCGAACACGCTGCTCCAGACCTGGCGCTGCTCCGCGCCCTGATCGAAGATCCAGCCGCCCAGCCGGTTGATCAGGCGCGTTTCTTCAAGCAACGGAATGAAGAGGGCCGGCGGCACCTCGCCCACACTGGGGTGCTGCCAGCGCAACAGTGCCTCGAAGCCGCGCAGGCGGCCGTCGGCTGCATAGACCTGCGGCTGATAGACCACCGAAAAGTCCTTGCCGTCGATGGCAGTGCGCACACTGTCTTCAAGCATCAACCGAGAGCGTGCCCGACCGTTCATGTTCTGGTCGTAGAATCGGTACTGCTGGCGACCGGCTCGCTTGGCTTCGTACATGGCGATGTCTGCCGCACGCAGCAGGCCGTCGAGATTGGCGCCGCACTCAGGGTAGGTGGCGATGCCGACACTGGCGCCGAGATTGATGTCGACGCCGTCGATCCGCTTGCGCACCGATACGCGCTCGATCAGCTTCTCGGCCACCTTCGCCGCCTGCTCCGGATAATCCAGGCCATCGATGACCACCGTGAATTCGTCACCACCCATTCGTGCGAGTACGTCATAGGGCCGCAGGCAGTCCCTGAGCTGCTCGGCGACCCACAGCAGGATCTGGTCGCCGGCGTCATGGCCCAGCGAATCGTTGATCTGCTTGAAGCCGTCCAGGTCCATGTAGATAACCACCAGAAACTTGTCCAGTTTCTCGTTGCGTACCAGCATGCCTTCGACGGTCTGGTAGAAGCCACGCCGGTTGAGCAGACCGGTCAGCGAATCGGTAACAGCCTGTTTTTCCAGTTGCTGATACAGGTCGCGAACCACCGACATATCCAGCACGGTCAAGACCATGGCCTTCTGCTCGGCTGGCAGCGGCGCACAGGACAACGCCGCCGGAAGCTGCAAGCCGTCGCTGGTGGTCAGGATCGCGTCGTGTACCCGGTAGGTGTCGCCCTTGCGGTACTGCTGATAAAAGCCCGAGTCCCGCCAGCTATCGGCCTGTGGTTCAAGCACGTAGTCGAGCACGCTGGAACCGCGCAATCGCTCGACATCGCTGTTGAGCAAACGGCAGATCGCCGGGTTGGCGAAGCTGATCCTGCCGTCTTCATCGACCACCAGAATGCCTTCGGCGACATTGGCCAGCACCGAGGCGTTGAACGCCCGCGCCGCCTCCAGCTCCAGAGTCAGCGTATGCAGCGCACGCCGATTGCGCTGCTGTTCGAGCAACGCATGCACCTTGGGCTTGAGCACATTGGGGTCGAAAGGTTTGAACAGGTAGTCGGTCGCCCCGCTGGCGTAACCCTTCTGTACCGCATCCTTGGACTGCTCATTGGCGGTCAGGAAAATGATGGGGGTCAGACGGGTGCGTTGGCTGCCGCGCATCAGGCGCGCAACTTCAAAGCCGTCCATGCCGGGCATCTGAACGTCCAGCAGGACCAGATCCACTTCCTGTTCCAGAAGAATCGTAAGCGCTTCGATCCCGGAACTGGCGGTGATGATGCGCCAGTCCGTCCGCTGCAGGACGGCGCACATGGTCACCAGGTTTTCCGGGTAGTCGTCTACGACCAGTAAAACAGAGGATCCATCATTGGGTTGGGGTTGCGCGCATTCCATGCTGCTTCTCTATTTGTGGCGTGAGGCCCGGTCGCCCAGGACTACCCTCACGCGTTGTGAGCCAACTCTAGCCCGGTCTTGGGAAAAGCAGTAGCAAGGAAGCTCATTGCCATTATCAAACTCAAAACGGGCCGACTAACGGTATACATCTACAGGCCGCACGCACCTTGCCCTGGAGCAAATGTGACAGCACTTTGACGTCACTGGTTCGGCACTGCGACGTTAACAAATCGTCTGACAATCCGTATAAGACCTCCCCGAAACCTTAAGCCAGAGCAGTCAATGCCGGGCTTGAACCTATCTGGAAGGACGAAAATGATTGATCTCGGGTCGTGGAATCTCAGTATCCCTGTGGGCTCTCCGCCAAAAACCATCGAAACGTCGCAGCTGGTACGCGGCTATGACGGCAAGTATTTCGAATCTCATGGCAATCGGATTTTCTTCTGGTCGCCGGTGACCGGGTCGCGCACGGAAAATGCGAAGTACGCGCGCAGTGAACTGCGCGAGACGTGGTCGGACGGTACGTTGCACAACTGGAAGTATCCCGATGCAGACAATTTTCTGAACGCGACGCTGGAAGTCAACCAGGTGCCGTCCTCCGGCAAGATTGTCATTGGTCAGATTCATGCTTATGAAAGTACCGAGCCCATGCTCAAAGTGGAGTACCAATATAAACAGAAACAGCAAGCGGGCAATATCGTAATCAAAGTCCGCAATCGATACGACGATAATCATAGCCGGGTGATCAAACTCGCCGAAGGCGTGCCGCTCAATGAACGCTTCAAATACGAGATTCATCTCAGCCGCAGCGGAAGATTGAGTGTCAGCGCGCGCGATATGGACTGGAGCACTCACGTGAGTAAAACCTGGCGCGACAAACCGCTCTATTTCAAGGCTGGCGTCTATGTCCAGGATAATAAAGGATATTCCAGTGAAGGTGGCAAGGCCACGTTCTATAACCTGGACATTGATCACAACAAGTCCTGACTCCCGCAAATAAAAAGGCCCGCATCCTTTTGGAATACGGGCCTTCCCGACACACTGCGATTCTGTAGGAACGAGCCGGCTCGCCAAAGCGCCGATATATTCGCACTCTTTGCATCGGCAAGAAGTACGCCTATGCCTGCGAGCCGTCTCCTACAGTTATGTGGGTTCAGCGAGTTGCTTTGAACTCCTTCTCGGCAGCCACGAAGCGCTCCTGCATGGTCGTGGACGCGCCTTTGCCGATCAGGCTGAAGACCACGATGGCGATGCTGGCAAACAGGAAGCCCGGGATGATTTCATATAGCCCCATGGTATCGAACTGCTTCCAGGCCACGACGGTCACTGCACCGACGATCACGCCGGCCAGCGCGCCGTTGCGGGTCATGCCTTTCCACAGTACCGAAATCAGCACGACTGGACCGAACGCCGCGCCGAAACCGGCCCATGCGTAGCTCACCAGGCCCAGTACGCGGTTTTCCGGGTTGGAGGCCAGAATGATCGAAACCACTGCCACCAGCAGAACCATGGCCCGGCCGAACCAGACCAGCTCACGCTGGGACGCGCCCTTGCGCAGGTACGCCTTGTAGAAGTCCTCGGTCAGCGCACTGGAACACACCAGCAGCTGGCAGCTCAGGGTGCTCATCACGGCCGCGAGAATCGCAGACAGCAACACGCCCGCCACCCATGGATTGAACAGCAGCTTGGCCAGTTCGATGAACACCCGCTCCGGGTTTTCGGTCACCGGCCCTGCCAGGTCAGGATTGGCCGAAAAATAGGCAATGCCGAAGAAACCAGTGGCAACGGTGCCTCCCAGACACAGGATCATCCAGGTCATGGAGATACGACGGGCATTGGCGATGGACTTGACCGAATCCGCCGCCATGAAACGCGCCAGAATATGCGGCTGGCCGAAGTAACCCAGGCCCCAGGCCAGCAGGGAAACGATGCCGATGAAGGTGGTGTTCTTGAACATGTCGAAGCTGGTCGCGTCCTTGGCTTCGATGGCCAGGAACGTCGTGTCGACACCGCCGGTCGCCAGCAGCACGATGATCGGCGTGAGGATCAGCGCGAAGATCATCAGGGTCGCCTGAACGGTGTCCGTCCAGCTCACGGCCAGAAAGCCGCCCACGAAGGTGTAGGCAATGGTCGCTGCGGCGCCGGCCCACAAGGCTGTGTCGTAGGACATGCCGAAAGTGCTTTCAAAAAGACGCGCACCGGCAACGATGCCCGAAGCACAGTAAATGGTGAAGAACACCAGAATCACGACCGCGGAAATGATGCGCAGCACGCCGCTGGCATCTTCGAATCGGCTGCTGAAGTAATCCGGCAGCGTCAGGGCATCACCGTTGTGCTCGGTCTGTACCCGCAGGCGACCGGCCACGAACAGCCAGTTCAGATAGGCACCGATGATCAGGCCGATGGCAATCCAGCTTTCCGACAGGCCCGACATATAGATGGCGCCCGGCAGGCCCATCAGCAGCCAGCCGCTCATGTCCGAGGCACCGGCAGAGAGTGCAGTCACCACACTGCCCAGGCTGCGTCCGCCAAGAATATAGTCCGACAGGTTGTTGGTAGAGCGATAAGCCAGCAGGCCGATCAATACCATTGCTGCAATGTAGATAACGAAGGTTATTAGCGTGGGATTGCTCAAACTCATGTGTTTCTGCCTTGGCATTGTTTTTATAGAGCGCCTGATGCCGACCAGATAGCAGCTGAAGATTCCAGCCCGGCCGCTCCTTGGCATCCGACGCAGCGCTGACTGATACTCCGCAAGGACTCAGCCAATAGTGATTCACATTACGGTTGTACCGTGGAGGCGGATCGTATTAAAGATTTCAAACCGGGTGCAACCATTTTGAACAAACAAGTTGCACCCATCACAAAAAGACCGGTTTAACCTGTTTTTCGCATCATTTTGGGGCATGAAATGGCCTTTTCGCAAAGAAAAGCGCACCTTGATCGAGCAATGAAACGAAATTGATTATTTATCGATCAGAACCTCACAAAATATTCTTAAAATCGGGTTGCACCCGGTTGCACCTCAGAGGGTCCAACGATAATCTGCGCCTCAGCCGATGCCACATCCATAGTGGCGACAATGAGGACAATGCATGGCCACCACCACTCTGGGCGTCAAACTCGACGACCCGACTCGCGAGCGTTTGAAAGCAGCCGCCCACTCCATCGACCGTACTCCGCACTGGTTGATCAAGCAGGCGATCTTCAACTATCTGGAAAAACTCGAGAGTGGTGTAACCCTGCTGGAGCTGAACGGCCAGGCGAGCAACGGCGAAGATCACGCCGAGCCGCCGGTTGATGCCGGGCACCAACCGTTCCTTGAGTTCGCTGAAAGCATCCTTCCGCAATCGGTGCTGCGCGCGGCCATCACCGCGGCTTACCGTCGCCCGGAGCAGGAAGTCGTGCCAATGCTGCTGGAGCAGGCGCGCCTGCCGGTCGCAACCGCCGAGGCCACCAACAAGCTGGCGGCAACCATCGCCGACAAGCTGCGCAACCAGAAGAGTGCCGGCGGCCGTGCCGGTATCGTTCAGGGCTTGCTGCAAGAGTTCTCGCTGTCTTCCCAGGAAGGCGTAGCGCTGATGTGCCTGGCCGAAGCCTTGCTGCGCATTCCCGACAAGGGCACCCGCGACGCACTGATCCGCGACAAGATCAGCAACGGCAACTGGCAGCCGCACCTGGGCAACAGCCCGTCACTGTTCGTCAATGCCGCCACCTGGGGCCTGTTGCTGACCGGCAAGCTGGTCGCCACTCATAACGAAGCCGGCCTGACCTCCTCTTTGAGCCGCATCATCGGCAAGAGCGGCGAGCCCATGATCCGCAAAGGCGTGGACATGGCCATGCGCCTGATGGGCGAGCAGTTCGTTACCGGCGAAACCATCGGCGAAGCCCTGGCCAACGCCAGCCGGTTCGAAAGCAAAGGCTTCCGCTATTCCTACGATATGCTGGGCGAAGCCGCGCTGACCGAGCACGACGCGCAGAAATATCTGGCGTCCTACGAGCAAGCCATCCACTCCATCGGCAAGGCGTCCCACGGCCGTGGCATCTACGAAGGCCCGGGCATTTCCATCAAGCTGTCGGCACTGCACCCGCGCTATAGCCGCGCGCAGTACGAGCGCGTCATGGAAGAGCTGTACCCGCGCCTGCTGTCGCTGACCCTGCTCGCCAAGCAATACGACATCGGCCTGAATATCGACGCCGAAGAAGCGGACCGCCTGGAGCTGTCGCTGGATCTGCTCGAACGCCTGTGCTTCGAGCCGCAGCTGACCGGCTGGAACGGCATCGGCTTTGTGATCCAGGCGTACCAGAAGCGCTGCCCGTATGTGATCGACTACGTGATCGATCTGGCGCGCCGCAGCCGCCATCGCTTGATGATCCGCCTGGTCAAAGGCGCTTATTGGGACAGCGAGATCAAGCGCGCCCAGGTCGAAGGCCTGGAAGGCTATCCGGTCTACACCCGCAAGGTGTACACCGACGTGTCCTACATTGCCTGCGCCCGCAAATTGCTGGCCGCGCCGGAAGTCATCTATCCGCAGTTCGCCACGCACAACGCTCATACCCTGGCGGCGATCTACCATATCGCCGGGCAGAACTACTATCCGGGCCAGTACGAGTTCCAGTGCCTGCACGGCATGGGCGAACCGCTTTACGAGCAAGTGGTGGGCAAGGTCGCCGATGGCAAGCTGAACCGTCCGTGCCGCGTTTACGCGCCGGTCGGCACCCATGAAACCCTGCTGGCCTATCTGGTTCGCCGCCTGCTGGAAAACGGTGCCAATACTTCGTTCGTCAACCGCATTGCCGACCACTCGATTTCCATCCAGGAACTGGTGGCCGATCCGGTCAGCCACATCGAGCGCATGGCCACTCAGGAAGGCGGCTTCGGCCTGCCGCACCCGCGCATTCCCTTGCCGCGCGACCTGTACGGTGCCGAGCGCGCCAACTCCAGCGGCATCGACATGGCCAACGAACATCGCCTGGCGTCGTTGTCGTCGGCGCTGCTCGCCACCGCCCATACCGACTGGAAAGCCGCGCCGATGCTGGGCTGTGCTGCCAGCGCCGGTACCGCTGTCGCCGCGCTGAACCCGTCCGATCTGCGCGACGTGGTCGGCCATGTGCAGGAAGCCAATCTGCAGGACGTCGACAACGCCATCCAGTGCGCCCTGAGCGCCGGCCCGATCTGGCAGGCCACGCCGCCTGCGGAACGCGCCGCGATTCTGGAACGTGCCGCCGACCTGATGGAAGCCGAAATCCAGCCGCTGATGGGCCTGCTGGCCCGTGAGGCCGGCAAGACTTACCTGAACGCCATCGCCGAAGTGCGCGAAGCGGTCGATTTCCTGCGCTACTACGCCGTTCAGGCGCGCAACGATTTCACCAACGACGGCCACCGCCCGCTGGGGCCTGTGGTCTGCATCAGTCCGTGGAACTTCCCGCTGGCGATCTTCAGCGGTCAGGTAGCTGCCGCACTGGCCGCCGGTAACCCGGTACTGGCCAAGCCGGCCGAGCAGACGCCGCTGATCGCGGCGCAAGCCGTGCGCATTCTGCTGGAAGCCGGCATTCCCGAAGGCGCAGTGCAGTTGCTGCCGGGCCGTGGCGAAACCGTCGGTGCGCGGCTGGTCGGTGACGAGCGCGTCAAGGGCGTGATGTTCACCGGTTCCACCGAAGTGGCGCGTCTGCTGCAACGCAATGTGGCCGGTCGCCTGGACTCCCAGGGTCGCCCGATCCCGCTGATCGCCGAAACCGGCGGCCAGAACGCGATGATCGTCGACTCCTCGGCCCTGACCGAACAGGTGGTCATCGACGTGGTGTCGTCTGCGTTCGACAGCGCCGGCCAGCGCTGCTCGGCCCTGCGGGTGCTGTGCCTGCAGGAAGATTCTGCCGACCGCGTGATCGAAATGCTCAAGGGCGCCATGGCTGAAAGCCGTCTGGGCAACCCGGAGCGTCTGAGCGTGGACATCGGCCCGGTGATCGACGCCGAAGCCAAGGCCGGTATCGAGAAGCACATTCAGGGCATGCGCGATAAAGGTCGCACGGTGTATCAGGTCGCCATCGCCGACAGCGCCGAGATCAAGCGTGGCACCTATGTGATGCCGACCCTGATCGAACTGGAAAGCTTCGACGAACTGGAGCGTGAAATCTTCGGCCCGGTGCTGCACGTGGTTCGCTACAAGCGCAAGGAACTGGATCAGTTGATCGAGCAGATCAACGCGTCCGGCTACGGCCTGACCCTCGGCGTGCATACCCGTATCGACGAGACCATCGCCAAAGTGGTCGACAACGTTCACGCCGGTAACGTCTACGTGAACCGCAACATCGTCGGTGCCGTAGTCGGCGTTCAGCCGTTCGGCGGCGAAGGCTTGTCCGGCACAGGTCCCAAGGCCGGCGGCCCGCTGTATCTGTACCGCCTGCTGTCGACTCGTCCGCAGGACGCGATTCACAAGTCGTTTGCCCACGGCGACGCCGTGGCCGCTCCGGACACTCGCTTGCGTGATGCCATGAGCAAACCGTTGCAGGCGCTCAAGGACTGGGCTGCGAACAGCCAGCTGACCGGGTTGCAGGCTTTGTGCGACGAGTACGCTGCGCAGTCGCAAAGCGGGATCACGCGGCAACTGGTCGGCCCGACCGGGGAGCGCAACAGCTACGCGATCCTGCCTCGCGAACACGTGCTGTGCCTGGCCGATGAAGAAGCGGACCTGCTGGCTCAACTGGCCGCCGTCCTGGCTGTCGGCAGCAGCGCTGTCTGGCCGGAAACCGCGGTTGCCAAGGCGGTGCGCGCTCGTCTGCCGAAGGAAGTCCAGGCCCGCATCAGGCTGGTCAGCGAGTGGAACAAGGACGAAGTCGTGTTCGATGCGGTTCTGCACCATGGCGATTCGGACCAGTTGCGTGAGGTCTGCCAGCAGATCGCCCAGCGCAACGGCGCGATCATTGGGGTGAACGGCCTGTCCCACGGCGAAACCAACATCCCGTTGGAACGCCTGGTCATCGAACGCGCCGTGAGCGTCAACACCGCTGCTGCCGGCGGTAACGCCAGCCTGATGACCATCGGCTGACGTCAACTCGCTCCCGTAGGAGCGGACGTGTCCGCGAAGAGGTTTGTACAGTCGCTACCTATATGGCGACTGCTTTGGCCTCCTTCGCGGACAAGCGGAGCGCCGCCCGGTCCGCTCCCACGATTCAGGGGCTATCACCCGAATCAATCTTCCTACCCTCCTCTTCACCCGGCACCTAGACTCAGCGAATCCCTCGCTAAGGTAGGCCGCCATGTCCGAGACACTGCTCTGCTCCCGCAACCTGGCTTTCGAGCTGTATGAAGTGCTGGACGCCGAAGCGTTGACCCGACGGGAACGGTTCTCCGATCACAACCGCGAAACATTCGATGCTGCAATCAGCACGGCGCGGTCTGTTGCCGAGAAATACTTCGCGCCCCACAACCGCAAGGCCGACGAGAACGAGCCGCGCTATGAGAACGGCGAGGCGATTCTGATTCCGGAGGTCAAGCCTGCGGTGGACGCCTTTCTGGCAGCAGGCTTTCTCAACGCAGCGCGGGATTTCGACGCGGGCGGCATGCAACTGCCGACGTTGCTGTCCCAAGCCTGCTTCGCCCACTTTCAGGCCGCAAACGTCGGCACCACGGCCTATCCGTTCCTGACCATGGCCGCCGCGAACCTGATCGAGAGTTTCGGCAGCGAAGAGCAAAAACGACGCTTCCTGCAACCGATGCTCGAAGGCAGGTTCTTCGGCACCATGGCGCTGACCGAGCCGCACGCCGGGTCTTCGCTGTCGGATATCCGCACCCGCGCCGAGCCTGCGGCTGACGGCAGCTACCGCCTGCGCGGCAACAAGATATTCATTTCGGGCGGCGACCACTCGCTGTCGGAAAACATCGTGCATCTGGTGCTGGCAAAGCTGCCGGACGCACCGGCCGGGGTCAAAGGCATTTCGTTGTTCATCGTCCCCAAGTTCCTGGTCAACGACGACGGCAGCGCTGGCGCACGCAACGATGTGCTATTGGCAGGCCTGTTCCACAAGATGGGCTGGCGCGGCACCACCTCGACTGCGTTGAACTTCGGCGATAACGGCCAGTGTGTCGGCTATCTGATCGGCAAGCCGCATCAGGGCCTCGGCTACATGTTCCAGATGATGAACGAAGCGCGGATCGGCGTCGGCCTGGGCGCCGTGATGCTGGGCTATGCCGGTTACCTGTATTCCCTCGACTACGCACGGCAACGGCCGCAAGGACGCCTGCCGGACAGCAAAACTCCGACCAGCGCGCCGGTGGCGATCATTCAACACGCGGACGTTCGGCGCATGCTGCTGACCCAGAAAGCCTATGTGGAAGGCGCGTTCGACCTGGGCCTGTACGCCGCCCGGCTGTTCGACGACACCCGGACCGGCGAAACCCAGGAAACGCGGCACAACGCCCAGGCGCTGCTGGATCTGCTGACGCCTGTCGTCAAATCATGGCCGTCGGAGTTCTGCCTGAAGGCCAACGAGCTGGCTATCCAGGTGCTGGGCGGCCATGGCTACACCCGAGACTATCCGCTGGAACAGTACTACCGCGATAACCGCCTTAACCCGATTCACGAAGGGACACACGGCATCCAGTCGCTGGATCTGCTGGGACGCAAACTGGCGCAAGGCGGTGGAGCCGGGCTCACGCAGCTGATCCGGCAGATCAGCGCCACGACCGAGCGCTCCCGTGCGTTTGCCGAACTGGTGGAGTTGCGCCAACCGCTGGAACATTTGCTGGCGCGACTGCAGGCCGTCACCCTTGGACTGCTCGCCGATCTGGCGCACGGCCAGGTCAACGCGGCTCTGGCCAACTCAGCCCTGTATCTCAAGGTATTTGGCCATACCGTGATCGGATGGCGCTGGCTGGAGCAGGCCATTCACGCCAGTCAGGGCCTGCTGCAGGGCAACGCCGGCGACGAATCCTTTTACCGCGGCAAGTTGCAGGCGGCCCGTTACTTCCTGACCTGGGAAATACCCGGCTGCCACCATGAGCTGGCGATCCTGGAACGCCGCGACACCACCTGCCTGGCGATGCGCGAAGACTGGTTCTAACCATCGCGGAGCATGACCTCCGGCGGCGACTCATCGGGTGGCGTCAAACCCCGCCACCGTGTGGGAAACGCCTGACGGCCGGGCACCTCGAAAAAACCTCAAAACCTCGATGACACATCTTTCATGCCTGCGTGGCAGCGGGCGAAGCCTTTCCTGTGATATATGCGGACAATGCTTTGACAGCCAGCCAATTCAACAGGTTAAATCCCTTGGCATGCCGACTGCATGGTCATTTTCAGCCCCGCAATCTTTCTTTCGTTTTTTGATCAGGAGTACCGACTTTGGATGCCACGACCATCAACAGCCTGTTTTTGATCGGCGCGTTGCTGGTGGCAGCAAGCATTCTGGTCAGCTCGCTGTCCTCGCGCCTGGGCATCCCGATTCTGGTCATCATCCTGGCGGTGGGCATGGTGGCGGGCGTCGATGGCGGCGGCATCATTTTCGACAACTACGCCACCGCGTATCTGGTCGGCAACCTGGCCTTGGCAGTGATCCTGCTCGACGGCGGCTTGCGAACCCGCGTGTCGAGTTTCCGGGTAGCGCTGTGGCCGGCGTTGTCGCTGGCCACCGTCGGCGTGCTGATAACCACCGCGCTGACGGGCATGGTTGCCGCCTGGCTGTTCGATCTGAACATGATCCAGGGCCTGCTGATCGGCGCTATCGTCGGCTCGACCGACGCGGCAGCCGTGTTCTCGCTGCTGGGCGGCAAGGGCCTGAACGAACGGGTCACCGCAACGCTGGAAATCGAATCGGGAAGCAACGACCCGATGGCAGTGTTTCTGACCGTTACCCTGATCGGCATGCTCGCCAGCGGCGAAACCGGCCTGCACTGGGGTCTGGTCGGGCACTTGATCCAGGAATTCGGTATCGGCAGCGTCATCGGCCTGGGCGGTGGCTGGGTCATGTTGCAGCTGGTCAATCGCATCAATCTGGCGGCCGGCCTGTACCCGATTCTGGTGATTGCCGGTGGCCTGGCGATCTTCGCCATGACCAATGCCATTCACGGCAGCGGCTTTCTCGCGGTCTACCTGTGCGGCCTGGTGCTGGGCAACCGCCCGATCCGCAGTCGCCACGGCATTCTGCACATGCTCGACGGCATGGCCTGGCTGGCGCAGATCGGCATGTTCCTGGTGCTGGGTCTGCTGGTCACGCCGCACGATCTACTGCCCATCGCGATTCCGGCGCTGGGCCTGGCCTTGTGGATGATCCTGATCGCGCGCCCGTTGTCGGTGATGGTCGGCCTGCTGCCGTTCAAGGCGTTCCACGGTCGCGAAAAGGCGTTCATTGCGTGGGTCGGTCTGCGCGGCGCGGTGCCGATCATTCTCGCGGTGTTCCCGCTGATGGCCGGTTTGCCCAATGCCCAGCTGTATTTCAACCTGGCGTTCTTCATCGTATTGGTCTCGCTGCTGCTGCAAGGCACCAGCCTGCCGTGGATGGCGAAATTGCTGAAAGTGACGGTTCCACCTGATCCGGCACCGATTTCCCGCGCCGCCCTGGAAGTGCACGTCACCAGTGAATGGGAGCTGTTCGTCTATCGCCTGGGCGCGGAAAAATGGTGCATCGGTGCCGCGCTGCGTGAACTGAAAATGCCCGAAGGCACGCGCATCGCCGCCCTGTTCCGCGGTCAGCAACTGTTGCACCCTTCCGGCAGCACCACGCTGGAAGTCGGCGACCTGCTGTGCGTGATCGGCCATGAACACGACCTGCCGGCCTTGGGCAAACTGTTCAGCCAGGCGCCGCAGCGCGGGCTGGACCTGCGTTTCTTCGGCGACTTTGTGCTTGAAGGTGACGCACAGTTGGGCGCAGTTGCAGAACTCTATGGCCTGACGCTCGATGGCCTGGACGCCAGCATGCCGCTCAGCCAGTTCATCGTGCAGAAGAATCGCGGCGAACCGGTCGTGGGCGATCAGATCGAGTGGAACAGCACAATCTGGACAGTTGCAGCCATGGAGGGGAACAAGATCCTCAAAGTCGGCGTCAGATTCCCCGAAGGTAGCCGCCCGGGTCCCGGATTGTTCCTTTAAACTGCCAATCCATCTGTTTCATCCAGCGACCGGTATCTATGCTTTCCCTGCGCACCTTCTTTGCCGTCACCCTGCTTGGGCTCTGCCTGTCCGCTTCACCGGCCATGGCGGCGGACAGCGCTCCGCCTACCGCTGCCACCGTGCAGCAGAGCCTGGACAAAATCGCTGACCGCAAACTGCCGGACGCCGACCAGAAAGCCCTGCAGCAGGTACTGGAACAGACCTTGGGCTTTCTGTCCGCCCAGGAAGAAAACCAGCAGAAGCTGACCGACCTCAAGCACCAGCTCAATCAGGCGCCCAAGGAGCTGGAAGAAAACCAGCGCGAGCTGAACCGCCTCAAGGCCAGCAAAATCGTGCCCGTCGCGCAGCGCTATGGCAACCTGGATGTGCCGCAGCTGGAACAGATCCTCAGCCAGCGCAGCACCCAGCAAAGCGACTTGCAGAAAGCCCTGAACGAAGCCAACAGCCTGACCATCACCGCCCAGACTCGTCCAGAACGCGCCCAGGCCGAAATCAGCGCCAACCAGACCCGCATCCAGCAGATCAACGCCACGCTCAAGGCCGGTAAAGACAACGGCAAGACGTTGAGCACCGACCAACGCAACCTGCTCAACGCTGAGCTGGCGTCGATCAACGCCCTTAATCTGCTGCGCCGCCAGGAACTGGCGGGCAACAGTCAGTTGCAGGATCTGGGCAACAGCCGCCACGACCTGCTGACTGAGAAAGTGGCGCGCCAGGAACAGGAAATCCAGGACCTGCAAACCCTGATCAACGACAAGCGTCGCGCCCAGTCCCAGAAGACCGTGGCCGAACTGTCGCTGGAAGCACAGAAGGCCGGTGGCAGCAGCCTGCTGGCCACCGAAAGCGCGGCCAACCTCAAGCTGTCCGACTATCTGCTGCGCGGCACCGACCGACTCAACGAGCTGACCCAGCAGAACCTGCGCACCAAACAGCAACTGGATAACCTGACCCAGACCGATCAGGCGCTGAGCGAACAGATCAACGTGCTGAGCGGCAGCCTGTTGCTGTCCAAGATTCTCTACAAACAGAAGCAGGCGCTGCCGCATCTGGAACTGGACAAGGGCCTGGCCGACGAAATCGCCAACATTCGCCTGTACCAGTTCGAAATCAACCAGCAACGTGAACAGATGAGCACCCCGCTGGCGTATGTCGAGAAACTGCTGGCGACCCAGCCGCCCGAAGACATCACGCCGTCGTTGCGGCGCACGCTGATGGATCTGGCGATCACCCGCAGCGACCTGCTGGAGCGCCTGAACCGTGAGCTGAGCGCATTGCTCAACGAATCGATCACGCTGCAACTGAACCAGAAGCAACTGACCAGCACCGCGATCAGCCTGCGCGCCACGCTGGACGAGCAGATGTTCTGGATTCCCAGCAACAAGCCGCTGGATATGGAGTGGTTCCAGACCATCTGGCCGCGCCTGAAAAAACAGGTCGCTACCCTGCCGTGGACTTCCAGCATCAGTGAATTAAGCGATGGCCTGACCCATCGCCCGCTGCTGTTCCTGCCGTTGCTGTTGCTGATCGGCGTATTGACCTGGCGACGCAACGCGCTCTACGCGCACCTCAACCGTCTGCATGCCGATATCGGCCACTTCAAGCGCGACAGCCAGTGGAAAACCCCGTTGGCCTTGCTGATCAACGTGCTGCTGGCGCTGCCGGTCGCGCTCGGCCTTGCGCTGTGCGGCTACGCGCTGCAGATCGACGCGCGCGGCCAGAACGCCAACCTGGGAGAAGCGCTGCTGCAACTCGCGCTGGCCTGGCTGGTGTTCTACACCGCCTACCGGGTGCTGGCGCCGGCCGGTGTCGCTCAGTTGCACTTCCGCTGGGAAACCATCCAGGTGGAATTCCTGCGCGGCTGGGTCCGACGCCTCGGGCTGGTGGTCCTGGCGCTGGTAGCAGTCGTGGCCGTCGCCGAGCATCAGCCTGCGGCGCTGGCTGACGACGTGCTGGGAATCGGTGTGGTTCTGGCGTGCTACGCGCTGATGGCCTGGCTGCTCGGCCGCTTGCTGCTGGCCAGCCCGACCCATCACAACGCCTCGCTGTTCCGCAAAGCGCTGGGCCTGGCGTTTACCGCGCTGCCCATCGCGCTGTTCGTGGCGGTGTGCTTCGGCTATTACTACACCGCCCTCAAGCTCAGTGACCGACTGATCGACACACTCTACCTGCTGATGCTGTGGCTGATGATCGAAGCCACCTTCGTGCGCGGCCTGAGTGTGGCAGCGCGGCGCCTGGCCTACCAGCGCGCCCTGGCCAAGCGTCAGGCGGCCCGCGACAGTGGCGACAGCGATGCGCCGATCGAGGAGCCGAAGCTGGACATCGAGCAGGTCAACCAGCAATCGTTGCGTCTGATTCGTCTGGCGCTGCTGAGCGCCTTCGTCGGCGGACTGTATCTGGTCTGGGCCGACCTGATCAGCGTGTTCGCCTACCTCGACAACATCACCCTCTACGAATACACCAGCGGCACCGGCGCCAATATGAGCATGGTGCCGATCAGCCTGGGCGACTTCATCGGCGCGGTGGTGATCGTCGCCATTACATTCGTGCTGGCGGGCAACCTGCCTGGCCTGCTGGAGGTGCTGGTGCTGTCGCGGCTGAATCTGGCCCAGGGCAGCGCATACGCCACCACCACGCTGCTGTCTTACGCCATCGCCGGCATTGGCTTTGTCACGACCCTTTCAACCCTGGGCGTGAGCTGGGACAAACTGCAGTGGCTGGTCGCGGCACTGTCGGTCGGCCTGGGCTTCGGCATGCAGGAAATCTTCGCCAACTTCATCTCCGGCATCATGATCCTGTTCGAGCGTCCGGTGCGTATCGGCGACACCATCACCATCGGCAACCTGTCGGGCACGGTCAGCAAGATCCGCATCCGCGCCACGACCATCACCGACTTCGACCGCAAGGACATCATCGTCCCGAACAAGACGTTCATCACCGGCCAGTTGATCAACTGGTCGCTGACCGACACCATCACTCGGGTCACCCTCAAGCTGGGCGTCGACTACGGCTCGGACCTGGATCTGGTGCGCACCCTGCTGCTGCAAGCCGCACGGGATAACCCGCGCGTGCTCAAGGACCCGGAACCGATTGTCTACTTCCTGAATTTCGGTGAAAGCACGCTGGACCACGAACTGCGCATGCACGTGCGTGACCTGGGCGACCGCAACCCGGTGCTGGACGAGATCAACCGCTTCATCAACCGCGAGTTCAAGA
Source organism: Pseudomonas sp. v388 (assembly GCF_003935425.1). Classification (GTDB taxonomy): domain Bacteria; phylum Pseudomonadota; class Gammaproteobacteria; order Pseudomonadales; family Pseudomonadaceae; genus Aquipseudomonas. The sequence goes on along the minus strand of NZ_RHQN01000002.1, from coordinate 498,669 downwards.
AGCAGAAGATCAACATCTCGTTCCGCCAGATGGAGGTCTATCTCAAGAACCTCCACGGCCAGGAATACAAGATGGTGCCGGTCGAGCCGACGGACAAAACCCTGGTTCCTACCCAGCCGGGCACGCCTTCGGTCAACCCGCCGGTCACCACCAAAGTCTCGCCCGCGACCAAGGACGCGCAGGAACCGCCGGAACTGAGACTCGACTGACAGGGTCAACCCCAGCAGAATGCCCGCACACTCTGCTGGAGAACGCCCTTGAAAGCGCTCGACGAACTGATCTTCGATAATCGCTTCGCCCGCCTGGGCGACGCGTTTTCCACATCCGTCCTGCCTGAGCCCATTGCCGAGCCGCGTCTGGTCGTTGCCAGTGACGCAGCGCTGGCACTGCTGGACCTGGACCCGGCTCAAGCCGAACTGCCCCTGTTCGCGGAAATATTCAGCGGCCACAAGCTGTGGTCCGAAGCCGAGCCACGCGCCATGGTGTATTCCGGCCATCAGTTCGGTTCCTACAACCCGCGCCTGGGCGATGGCCGCGGGCTGTTGCTCGGCGAGGTCTACAACGATGCAGGCGAGCACTGGGACCTGCACCTCAAAGGCGCCGGCCAGACACCCTATTCCCGCATGGGCGACGGACGCGCGGTGCTGCGCTCATCGATCCGCGAATTCCTGGCCTCCGAAGCGCTGCATGCGCTGGGCATTCCCACCAGTCGCGCGGCCTGCGTGATCGGCTCGGATACGCCGGTGTGGCGGGAAACCCAGGAACGCGCGGCCATGGTGCTGCGTCTGGCGCAGAGCCACGTGCGTTACGGCAGCCTGGAATATTTCTACTACACCAAGCAGCCCGAACAGCTCAAGGAACTGGCCGAACATGTGCTGACGCTGCATTACCCGCAATGCAGGGAACAGCCGGAACCGTATCTGGCGATGTTTCGCGAGATCGTCGAGCGCAACGCCGAGCTGATCGCCAAATGGCAGGCCTACGGTTTCTGCCACGGCGTGATGAACACCGACAACATGTCGATCCTGGGCATCACCTTCGACTTCGGGCCGTTCGCCTTTCTCGACGATTTCGACCAGCACTTCATCTGCAACCACTCGGACCACGAAGGCCGCTATTCCTTCAGCAATCAGGTGCCGATTGCCCAATGGAACCTGAGCGCGCTGGCCCAGGCGCTGACGCCGTTCATCAGCGTCGAAGCGCTGCGCGAGACCATTGGCCTGTTCCTGCCGCTGTATCAGGCGCACTATCTGGACCTGATGCGCCGCCGCCTGGGCTTGACCGGCGCCGAGGATGCGGACGCAGAACTGGTCGCCCGCTTGTTGCAACTGATGCAGAACAGCGGCGTCGACTACACCCTGTTTTTCCGCCGACTGGGCGACCAACCGGCCACCGATGCAGTGCGCCGGTTACGCGACGAATTCATCGACATCAAGGGCTTCGACGGCTGGGCGCAAAGCTATCTGGAGCGCATCACCCGCGATGGCAGCGATAACGAGCAGGAACGCCAGGCCCGCATGCATGCGGTCAACCCGCTCTACATCCTGCGCAACTACCTGGCGCAGAACGCCATCGAAGCGGCGGAGAAAGGCGACTACAGCGAGGTACGCCGCCTGCATACCGTGCTGTGCAACCCGTTTACCGAACAACCGGGCATGTCCGGTTATGCACAGCGTCCACCGGATTGGGGCAAGCATCTGGAAATCAGTTGTTCGTCTTGAGCCGCGCACATGACACCGGCTGCCTGATAACGCGCGCCACGGGCCTTATGCCGGCGCGCTGCGTTGAGCTGGGAACGCGGTTTTACGGCAGCAACCACTTCAGGCCCATCGCCACATGCTGTTCGGCGCTGTCGATCAGAGGCAGCGGGCTTTCCACGTCGCCGAGCAGCAGGCCGATTTCCGTGCAGCCGAGGATGGCTGCCTCGGCGCCCTGGTCGCGCAAGCGCCGCAAGACCTCGAGGTAATAGTCACGCGTAGTCTGGCGAAACTCTCCTAGACAGAGTTCGGCAAAGATCGCTCGGTCAATCTCTGCCATCGCTTCGCTGCCGGGCAGCAGCACCTGGATGTCGAATCGCTCGGCCAGCCGCTGCCGGTAGAACTCTTCCTGCATGGTGAAACGGGTCCCCAGCAATGCCGCGCGCTTCACCCCGTCCGCCTGCAACGCCTGACCGACCGCATCGCCAATGTGCAGCAGCGGAATATCGACCGCCGCCTCGATGGCCGGCGCGACTTTATGCATGGTGTTGGTCGCCAGCAACAAAGCGCCAGCACCGGCACGCTCCAGGCCACGTGCCACATCGGCGAGCTGCGCGCCGGCGCGGTCCCAGTCACCGGCCTTCTGCAAGGCTGCAATCGCCGCGAAATCCACCGAGTGCAGAATCAGCGGTGCCGAATGCAACCCGCCCAGCGCATCGCGCACGCCCTCGTTCAACAACTTGTAATAGGTCGTCGTCGACTCCCAGCTCATCCCACCTATCACGCCAAGGGTTTGCATGTCGGTCATCCTGAAAGGGTCATGGAGGCCAGCCTAAGCTTGAATGCCGCTCGGTTCCAGTCAATCCAGGGCTCGCCTTGTAACAGCTTGACGCACCCTGCTGATTTTTCCGTAGGACTTGTCTCTAAAGGCAAAGAGGCGCCCCCGGACAAGGTTTTTAGACCTAGCATCAGGGCTTTCAGCACACAGAGGTACAACGCCATGTCATACATAGTCAGGGAAGGCGATCCCACCACCAGCGGAGGTTTCGTACTGGCCGCCTCGGCAACCGAAGTGATCGATCTGCGCCGGGTGGCGCGCATGGGCGATCCGGTCTGGTGTCCGGTATGCAAGCGCGTAGGGTTCATCGCCCAGGGCAATCCCACCTACATCGACGAGTGCCTGGCCGTAGCGACTCACGGCCATCAGGTAAGTTGCGGCTGCAAACCGGGCAGCAACCGATTGTCCGCATCGCAGGATCACTTCACGGCAGAAATGGATGCGGCCATTACCATCCCCGAGGACATCGCCGAGCAGGCACGCCTGAATGCCGAGCAGATTACCCGGGCCATCAAGGAAGGAACCTACAACTCGCCGGTGCTCAGGCCGCTTTTTTCACATTCCTGACCTTCTACAATGGGCCACATGCCGGCCCCACACGCGTCATCAGGGGCGGGCATTGGTTTCCAGCCAGTTGTGCAGCTCGACGAACTGTTGGGTCAGCTTGTGGCGTGGGTCGAAATGGACCAGCGGCATGTTCGCCTGATGTGATTCGCGCATCTTCACCGAGGCATTGAGATACACCGGCAATACAGGAAGACCCTCGGCGATCAGCTCGTCGAGCATCTGCTGCGGCAGGCTGGCACGAGGCTGGAACTGGTTGACGATGATGCCTTCCACCTCCAGGCGCTCGTTGTGGTCTTCCTTGAGGTCGTCGACCTCCTGCAGCAGTCCGTACAGAGCCTGGCGGGAGAAGCTGTCGCAATCGAAGGGAATCAGCACGCGGTCCGCAGCGATCAGCGCGGACACCGCATAAAAGTTCAACGCAGGCGGGGTATCCAGGTAGATCCGCTCGTAGTCCTCGCTCAACTCATCGAGCAGTTTGCGCAGCTTGTTGATCTTGTGCTTGGACTCGAGCTTGGGCTGCAGATCCGCAAGCTCGGAAGTGGCGGTAACGACATGCAGGTTGTCGTAGGGCGTTTCATAGATATCGACGTGGTTCTTCTTGCCGAACGGCGTCGACGACAGGGTCTGCTTGAAGAAATCGGCAATTCCCATGGGGATATCGTTGCCGGTGAGGCCGGTGAGGTACTGGGTGGAATTGGCCTGCGCATCAAGGTCGATCAACAGTGTCCGGTAACCCTCGCTCGCGCTGACCGCCGCCAGATTGCAAGCAATGCTGGATTTACCAACACCCCCTTTCTGATTGAACACCACGCGACGCATGAACGGCCTCCCTGAAAGAATGAAGAAAAGATGCAGCCGGCCGATAACAGCCCTGCAAGTGGACCGAGTCTAGGCAATACATATGACAAGGGCGAGGTAATTCATGAAATCACGGGGGCCTGTTTCACCGACGGATTGCATGCATCAGATTTGCTAGTCCACAGCCCCATCGGGATAATGCGTGCGCGCAGTCCTAGTACCGCACCAGGCTGATATCGTTCTGGCATTTATTTAGCGATAAGCAAGCCCGCAGGGGCGGGAAGAGAAGTTGTGATCACGTTCAATATTGCACAATGGCGCGCCTGGGCACCCGGGCTGGCGAGCGCCGACGAGTGGCAGCAATGGAGTCGCAACCCGGCACCCTTGCAGGTCAGCGATGAAGCACCGGACGTGTCATTCCTGCCGGCCATGCAGCGCAGACGCCTGGGGCGCATGGCGCGTATGGCATTCGCAGTGGGCTGGCCGCTGGCCGAAGGCTTTGCGCGACTGCCGATGGTCTTTGTCTCACGCCACGGCGAAACACCACGCACATTCGACATCCTGCGCGAACTGGCAGCTAACGAGCCGCTATCTCCCACCCAATTCAGCTTGTCGGTGCATAACGCCGTCATTGGCCTGTGGTCGATCATGCGTGGCGAGACCAGCGAGATGACGGCGATTGCCGCCTCCGGCGACGGCCTCGAACACGGTGTGCTGGAAGCGGCGACCCTGCTGGCCGAGGGCGTACCGGCGGTCCTGCTGGTCGTCACCGAAGAGCAACCGCCGCAGGCTTACGCCAAATGGATCGACGACGTGCCCTTCCCTTATGCCGTCGGGCTGCTGCTGACCCCGGGCGATGACTGGCATCTGGCCTTGAACGCAGACACGCAAACCTCCGAACGCAGCAAATGGCCCCATGCGCTGAATCTCTTGCGGGCACTGAACATCCGCCAAACCACTTTCGAGCATCCCTGGAACAACCGGTTATGGACCTGGCGACGCAACCCTTGAGCAAGCGCCGCGACGCCTATTACTGGCGCCTGCTGGCCACCGGCTTCAGCTTTGCCCTGTTCGGGCTGAGCGGCCTGTGCCTGCGTGTCCTGGTTTTTCCGCTGCTCGGTTGCCTGCCGGGCGACAGGGCCAGCCATCAGCGCCGGGCGCGGCGGACCATCAGCCGTTTGTTCTGGCTGTTCATCCGGCTCATGGCACGCATGGGCGTACTGACCTATGACGTACAGGGCGCCGAACGGCTGGGCCGGCCCGGCCAGATGATCATCGCCAATCATCCGTCGCTGATCGACGTGGTCTTCCTGATCGGGCTGGTCCGCGATGCGAACTGCGTGGTCAAGCGCAGCCTCTGGGACAACCCGTGCACCCGCGGCCCGGTGCGTTCAACCGGCTACATCAGCAACGACGGCAGCATGGACATGTTCGACGCCGCCGTCGAAGGCCTGCAAGCCGGCCAGACCCTGATCATTTTTCCCGAGGGCACTCGCACGCAACCGGGTCAGGCACCGGCGTTTCATCGCGGTGCAGCTGCCATAGCACTGCGCGGCGCCAGCCTGATCACGCCGGTGATGATCACGGTGAGCCCGACAACCCTGACCAAAGCCGAACCCTGGTATCGCATTCCCCACCGCCGCGTGCATTTCACCCTGCGCGTCGGCACGGACATCGATCCAACCGCCTTTGCTGCGCTTGGCCCGCCACCGGTGGCGTCACGCAGACTCAACGATTACCTGCATCACTATTTCATCAAGGAGCTCGCTGCAGATGAGCGATCTACACCAGGACATTAAACAATTGATCATCGATGCCCTGGGCCTCGAAGACATCACTCCGGCGGATATCGGCAACGACCAGATCCTGTTCGGCGAGGGCCTCGGGCTGGACTCGGTGGACGCGCTGGAACTGGGCCTGGCCATCCAGAAACACTACGGCATCAAGATCGATGCCGATGCCAAGGACACACGCAATCATTTCACCAGCGTCGACAGCCTCGCGGCCTTCGTCAGCGCCAGACAGCCGGCCTGAGGATTGAACATGCAAACCCGTGATGACATTTTCGACACTCTGCGCACCTCCATGGTGGAGCTGTTCGAACTGGAACCCGAGCGCGTGACGCTCGATGCCAACCTGTATCAGGATCTGGAGATCGACAGTATCGATGCGGTCGACCTGATCGACCACATCAAGCGCAAGACCGGCAAGAAAATCGCCGCCGATGAGTTCAAGTCCGTGCGTACCGTCAACGACGTGGTCGAGGCGGTGTACCGGCTGGTCAATCCCGCCGCATGAAACGCCTGATCGGGCTCATCCTGGTGGTGGCTGGTGTGCTCTACCCGCTGGCGGTCTACTGGGGCGCCGAGCATTTCGCGCCCTGGCAGTTCGCGTTGCTGCTCGGCAGCCTGTGGCTGGCCCGTGCGATCACCGCCGGGCAGCGCCCAGGCGGCATGGCGATGGCGGGTGTGGCGATAGCGTTCTGCATACTGCTTAGCGTGGTCGACACCCACTGGATGCTGCGCTGGTATCCGGTACTGGTCAGCGCGTTCATGCTGAGCCTGTTCGGTTCGAGCCTGGTCTACGGCCCGCCGATCGTCGAGCGCATGGCACGCCTGCAACGTCCCGACCTGCCCGCATCCGGGGTGCGCTACACCCGCTGCGTCACACAGATCTGGTGCGTGTTCTTTCTGTTCAACGGCCTGAGTGCCGCAGCGTTGACGCTGTGGGCGCCGTTGTCCTGGTGGGCGCTATACACCGGCCTGATTTCCTACGCATTGATGGGCCTGCTGTTCGCAGGCGAATGGTTTGCGCGGCGCCGTGTCGTAAGCCATGCATGAAAGGGATTGCATGAACTGGTTGAACCTGGAAAACCTGCTGCTCGAGGCCCGCGAGGCTCGGCAGCTGACCCAAGCCCCTGAGCTGAACCACACGCAGTTCTGCGAACATGCGCTGAGCGTGGCGGCAGGCCTGCAGGCGCAAGGCATCAAGCGCCTGGCCGTGCATCTGGAAGACGCCGGCGAACTGGCCATTGCCCTGTTTGGCGCATGGCGGGCGGGCGTCAGCGTACTGCTGACTGCGGACCTGCAAGGCCATACCCGCCAGCGCTGGGCCGGACAGGTCGACCTGTGGCTGACCGACCAGCCGGGTGATGCGCAGTTGGCCGACCTTTTCGCCTTGCCTCTGTCGCCGGCCGCGCTGGATCTGGACGAATGCCGACTGGGCCTGTGTACTTCAGGCTCCAGCGGCGAGCCTAAATTGATCGAAAAGCGTCTGCGCCAACTGGCCAATGAAGTCAACGCGCTGGAACAGCTGTGGGGTGCGGAGCTTGGCTCGGCGTGCATCATCGGCAGCGTGGCGGCCCAGCATATCTATGGTCTGCTGTTCCGCGTGCTGTGGCCGCTGTGCGCGGGTCGTCCATTTCTGCGCAGGCAGCTGCCGTTCGCCGAAGAATTACAGCGCGCCAGTAGTGAACACTCATCGTTCGCCTGGGTTGCCAGCCCTGCACTGCTCAAGCGCATGGGTGACAACCTGGACTGGCCCGCCCTGAGCGCGGTACGCCGGGTATTTTCCTCGGGCGGGGCGTTGCCCGCCGAAGCGGCGGCCAGCCTGCAACGACGACTCGGCCAATGGCCCACGGAAATCCTCGGCAGTTCGGAAACCGGCGGTATCGCCTGGCGCCAGGGCCAAGAGCTGTGGCAGGCATTCGCAGGTGTAGAACTGGACCAGAGCAGCGACGGCGCGCTGCGCATCAGCTCGCCTTACATGCCGCCCGGCCACGTCGAGCAGACCGCCGACGCTGCGCGCATTGATGAATCGGGCCGTTTCGAACTGCTGGGCCGCCTGGACCGCATCGTCAAGCTGGAAGAAAAACGCATCGCCCTGCCGCTGGTGGAGCAGGCGTTGCAGGCGCATGAATGGATCAGTGAAGCGCGGCTGGGCGTGGTGCAGGAAAAACGTGCATCGCTGGGCGCGCTGGTCGTGCTCAGTGACATCGGCCTGCGCGCGCTGTGTCTGCATGGCCGGCGTACCCTGACCGAAACCCTGCGCGCACATCTGCGCCCGCATTGCGACCCCATTGCCCTGCCACGGCGCTGGCGCCTGTTGCGACAACTGCCGCTCAATGCCCAAGGCAAGCTGCCCCAGGCGCAGGTCCAGGCATTGTTACTGGCGCCTCGCCCGCGCTTGCCGGAAATTCTCGACCAGCAGTGGATCGAAGACGAGCTGCACCTGAAGCTGATGGTCCCGCCGGACCTCGCGTTTTTCAGCGGCCACTTCCCCAAGGCGCCGGTGTTGCCCGGCGTCGTGCAGGTCGACTGGGCCATGCAGCTCGGTCAGCGCCTGCTCGACCTGCCGCCGTCGTTCGCCGGAATGGAAGTCTTGAAGTTCCAGCAGTTGGTGCGTCCCGGCGACGGGCTCAGCCTGACGCTACGTTTCGACGCGGCGCGCAGCAAACTGCACTTTATCTTCAAGAATGCCGGGCAGGCCGCCTGCTCCAGCGGCCGCATTGTGCTGGAGGCTGCCCATGCATAACCCATGTGCAGTGATCCCGGTTTTTGATCACGAGCTGGCGGTTCCCGCTGTGGTCGATGCCCTGCGCGCCGCCGGCCTGCCCTGTATTCTGGTCGACGACGCCAGCAGCCCGGCATGCGCCAGGGTTCTGCGGGAGCTGGCTCAGGCCCCGCATGTCTATCTGGTCTGCCTGCCGGTCAATCAGGGCAAAGGCGGTGCGGTCATGGCCGGGTTTCGGCAGGCGGCGCGGCTGGGCTTCAGCCATGCGTTGCAGGTCGATGCCGACGGCCAGCACGACCTGCAGGATGTCGCGGTATTCCTCGACCGCTCCCGCCAGTACCCCGAGGCACTGATCTGCGGCTATCCGCAATACGATGAAAGCGTGCCCAAGGGCCGGCTCTACGCCCGCTATCTGACCCACGTCTGGGTATGGATCAACAGCCTGTCGCTGCAGATCCGCGATTCGATGTGCGGGTTTCGGGTCTATCCGCTGCCACCGGTGGTCAAACTCATCGATAGCGCGCGCCTGGGCACGCGCATGGACTTCGATCCGGAGATCCTCGTGCGCCTGGCCTGGCGGCGGCAACCGATGCAGTGGTTGCCGACCCGCGTGCATTACCCGCAGGACGGCCTTTCGCACTTCCGCCTGTTCCACGACAACGCACTGATTTCCAAGATGCACGCCAAGCTGTTCTTCGGAATGCTGCTGCGCCTGCCGGTGATCCTCTGGCGTCGGTGGCGCTGATGAGCGATCAACAGAAGCACTGGGCCGAGCACGAGGAGCGCGGCAGTTTCCTGCTGATGAAACTTACCGCCTGGGGCGTGCGGGTACTGGGGCGACGCCTGCTCAGCCCGGTGTTGTACGGCATCGTCCTGTACTTCTTCCTGTTCGGCCGCCGCGCCAGACGCAGCATTCACGAATACCAGCAGCGGCTGGCGAGCTGGAGCGGCAAGCCCGAATTGCGGCCTACTCAGTGGCGGGTATTCGGCCAGTTCATGGCCTTCGCCGACGCGCTGCTGGACAAGCTTGATGTGTGGAACGGCAAGCTGGGGATCGAGCGGATCGAGATCATCGATCCGGCCCAACTGCGCCAACAGTTGCGCGGCGAGCGCGGCCAGCTGCTGGTCGGTGCGCACCTGGGCAATCTGGAAGTCTGCCGGGCACTGGCCGAGCTGGGCGAAAAAGTCACCATGAACGTGCTGGTCCATACCAAGCATGCCGAACGGTTCAATCGCCTGCTGGGCGAGGCCGGCGCGACCAACCTGCGGCTGGTGCAGGTCAGTGAACTGGACCCGGCCATCATGTTGCAACTGAGCCAGCGCCTGGATAAGGGCGAATGGCTGGCGATTGCCGGTGATCGAGTACCGCTGCATGGCGGGCGCAACGTGCGAGTCGATTTTCTCGGCGCGCCGGCGAATTTCCCTCAAGGCCCGTGGCTGCTGGCCGGTTTGCTCAAGTGCCCGGTCAATCTGTTTTTCTGTCTGAAAGGCCCGAAGGGTTACCGCGTGGTGCTCGAACCGTTCGCCGACGCCATCGAATGGCGCCGCAGCGACCGCGCACAGGTTATCGCCCACTGGGCAGGCCGCTTTGCCGACCGCCTGGGCCACTACTGCCTGGAAGCGCCGCAGCAGTGGTTCAATTTCTATCCATTCTGGAAGTCCGATGACGAATCAAGTCTCTGAGCCGATCATTTTCGGCGAACGCGCGCTGCGCATCGAAGACGTGCGTGCCCTGGCCGACCGCCAGACGCCTGCCACGCTGCAAGACGACGCAGCATTTCGCGAGCGTATCGCCAAGGGCGCACGATTCCTCGACTCCCTGCTGGACAAGGAAGGCGTGATCTACGGCGTCACCACCGGCTATGGCGATTCCTGCGTGGTGGCGGTGCCGATGCAGCACGTCGAAGCGCTGCCGCGTCATCTGTATACCTTTCACGGTTGCGGGCTGGGCAAGCTGCTCGATGCCCAGGCCACCCGCGCGGTACTGGCGGCGCGTTTGCAGTCGCTGTGCCACGGCGTTTCCGGGGTGCGTGTCGAGTTGCTCGAACGCCTGCAAGCCTTCCTTGAGTACGACGTACTGCCGCTGATCCCGGAAGAAGGCTCGGTGGGCGCCAGTGGCGACCTGACGCCGCTGTCCTACGTGGCGGCGACCCTGTCCGGCGAGCGTGAAGTGATGTTCAACGGCGAACGTCGCGAGGCCGCCGATGTGCATCGCGAGCTGGGCTGGACGCCACTGGTGTTGCGCCCCAAGGAGGCGCTGGCGTTGATGAACGGTACCGCAGTGATGACCGGCCTGGCATGCCTGGCGTTTTCCCGTGCCGACTACCTGCTGCAACTGGCGACCCGCATCACCGCGCTCAACGTGGTGGCGCTGCAAGGCAATCCGGAGCATTTCGACGAACGCCTGTTCGCCGCCAAGCCGCATCCCGGCCAGATGCGTGTGGCGGCCTGGTTGCGCCAGGATCTGGCCATCGACGCCCCGACCGCGCCACTGCACCGTTTGCAAGACCGTTACTCGCTGCGCTGCGCACCCCACGTTCTGGGCGTTCTGGCCGACAGCCTGGACTGGCTGCGTTCGTTCATCGAAACCGAACTCAACAGCGCCAACGACAACCCGATCATCGACGCCGAGGCTGAACGCGTGCTGCACGGTGGGCATTTCTACGGCGGGCACATCGCCTTTGCCATGGACAGCCTGAAGAATCTGGTCGCCAACGTCGCCGACCTGCTGGACCGGCAACTGGCCCTGCTGGTCGACGAACGCTACAACCATGGCCTGCCGAGCAACCTGTCCGGCGCCAGCGCCGAGCGGGCAATGCTCAACCACGGCTTCAAGGCGGTTCAGATCGGCGCCAGCGCCTGGACCGCCGAAGCCTTGAAAAACACCATGCCGGCCAGCGTGTTTTCCCGCTCCACCGAATGCCACAACCAGGACAAGGTGAGCATGGGCACCATCGCCGCCCGGGACGCGATCCGCGTGCTGGAGTTGACCGAGCAGGTCGCCGCCGCCACCCTGATCGCCGCCAACCAGGGCGTATGGCTGCGTTCCCGGGTTGCCGACGCACGTGCCCTGCCGCCCGCGCTGGCCGCCATGCATGACGAACTGGGCAAGGATTTCCCCCCGGTCATCGAAGATCGCGCACTGGAAAGCGAATTGCGCCTGTGCCTGACCCTCATCGCCAATCGCCATTGGAGGCTGCATGCGCAGTAAGGGATCGCTGCACCTGGACACCGAAATCGTGGTGCCGTTTTTCGATGTCGACTCCATGAACATCGTCTGGCATGGCCATTACGTGAAATACCTGGAAGTCGCCCGCTGTGCGTTGCTGGACCATATCGGCCACAACTACAACCAGATGCTGGAATCGGGGTATGGCTGGCCGGTCATCGATCTTCAATTGCGTTACGTGCGCAGCGCGGTGTTCGGCCAGAAGCTGAATGTGCGCGCCAGTCTGGTGGAGTGGGAAAACCGCCTGAAGATCAATTACCTGATCACCGATGCCGCGACCGGCGAACGCCTGACCCGCGCCAGCACCGTGCAGGTGGCGGTCGATAAACATACCCGCGAGATGCAGCTGGCTTCGCCACCGGTTTTCATCGAAGCCGTACAAAAGGCGCTCTCATGAATACTGCACTGCGTGCCCTGTGCCTGCTGGGGCTGGCTTGCCTGTCATCCATGGCCCAGGCTTTCGACCTGACCCAACTGAGCGAACAACTGGCCCGGCCCGCCGTGGTGCGTGGCGGTTTCGTTCAGGAAAAACACCTGCGCGCCCTGCCCCAGCCGCTGATCAGCAAGGGCAAATTCGTCCTCGCCAGGGAATTGGGGCTGCTGTGGTTGCTGGAAACGCCCTTGCGTCAGGACTACCGCATCACCAGCGACGGCATTGCCCGCCGAGACGCACAGGCGGGCTGGAAAATGCTGCCCGGCAAGAGCGCCGGTGCCGAGCAGAACCGTCTGTTCCTGGCGGTACTGCAAGGCGACAGCAGCGGCCTGCAACGGGATTTCGAGCTGAGCCTCACGGGCAGCGCCGATGCCTGGCAACTTCGGCTGGTGCCGCGCTCCTTGTTTCTGCAACAGGTGTTCAGGCAAATCAATATCGAGGGTGGCCAACTGGTGCAGCGCATCGAGCTGCTGGAAACCCAGGGCGACAGCACGGTCTTGAAGATGACCGACAGCAGTGCCGCGGCCACTCTAAGCGACGCACAGCGCAATGACTTTGCAAACTGAGCGCCTGCTGCCACGCCTGTTCCTGCTGATCCTGCTGGGCGTCATGGCCCTGGCCGGCTGGCAGTGGCACGACCGCTCGCCGTTATCGGCCAACCTCATGGAACTGGTGCCCGGCACCCAGACCGATGAACTGGCCCTGAGTGCCGAAAAGCGCATGCAGGAGCCGCTCAATCGGGAAATGCTGGTGCTGGTGGGGCATGCGGATCGCCAGCGCGCCATCGAGCTGGCGCGGCAGCTGGCCGAGCAATGGCAAAGCAGCGGGCTGTTCGACAAGGTGCAGTGGAGCCTGCAAGCGGACCTTCCGGCCCTGCGCACTCAACTGTTGCAGGGCCGCATCGCCATGCTGCCCGACGCGGACCGTGATCAACTGCGGGACAATCCGCAGGCGTTCATCGAACAGCGCGTGCAAACCCTGTTCGATCCGTTTGCCGGCTTCAGCCTCGTGCCGGGCCAGGATGACTGGCTGGGCCTGACCGGTCGTATCCAGAATGGCTTGCCCAAACAGGGTTCGGTCGAGCCGGACCTGTCCAGCGGCGCGCTGATCGCCAGCGCCGATGACAAAAGCTGGGTACTGCTGCGTTCACGCACCAAGGCCGACGCCTTTGACATGAATCTTCCGCTTCAGGTCGCCGCCCTGCTGGACACCGCGCGCGGGCAAGCCAGTCAGGCCGGCGGCCAACTGCTCGCCGCCAGCGGCCTGCTGTACGCCGCCGACGGCCAGAAACAGGCCAGCCGGGAGATCACCTGGGTCGGCGGCGGCGCCACCGTCGGCATCCTGTTGCTGTTGCTGCTGGCGTTCCGCCGCTGGAGCGTGCTGCTGGCGTTCGTCCCGGTGCTGGTGGGCATGCTGTTCGGTGCGGTGGCCTGCGTGGCGCTGTTCGGCAGCATGCATGTCATGACCCTGGTGCTGGGTTCGAGCCTGATCGGCGTGGCCGTGGACTACCCGCTGCATTACCTGTCCAAGAGCTGGAGCCTGAAGTCCTGGCGCAGCTGGCCGGCCTTGCGCCTGACGCTGCCGGGCCTGAGCCTGAGCCTGATCACCAGCTGCATCGGCTATCTGGCCCTTGCCTGGACGCCCTTTCCGGCCCTCACCCAGATTGCCGTGTTCTCTGCTGCGGGCTTGATCGGCGCCTATCTGACGGCGGTGTGCCTGCTGCCCGCGCTGCTCGACAAAGTGCAGTTGCGCCCGGCGCAGTGGCCGCTGCATGTGGCGCAACGGATGCTCGACTGGCGCATGAAATTGCTGCAACGCATCAAGACACCGGTGCTGCTGGCGCTGTTGATCGCATTCTGCGCGTCCGGCCTGTGGCAGCTGACGACCAGGAACGACATCCGCCAATGGGTGAGCGCACCTCAGGCATTGACCGATGAAGCCCAGGCCATCGCGCGGATCACCGGCTATCAGCCCACCAGCCAGTTCTTTCTGGTGCGCGGCCAGGATCAGCAGCAACTGCTGGACCGTCAGGCCGCGCTGATTCAGCGCCTGGATCAACTGGTGAGCATGGACAAGCTGCAAGGTTATATGTCGATCAGCCAATTGCTGGCGTCCCCCGCCGACCAGCAAGCCACTCGCGAGGCCCTCGGCAAACTGGCCGCGCACTGGCAGCCATTGACCCGGCTCGGCGTACCGGCCAGCGCATTGCAGGTGGAACTGAGCCGATTGCAGGCGCTGCCGACGCAGGATATCGACATGGCGTTGAGTGGTCCGCTGAGCGAACCCTGGCGCACGCTCTGGCTGGGCAACACTCCTGACGGCGTGGCGAGTATCGTCAGTCTGCGCGGGCTGAGCAGTCCGGCCTTGTTGAGCGTTCAGGCGACCGGCCTGGAAGGCGTGCAACTGGTCGACCGCCTTGGCCAGCTCAACGAGGTGTTTGCCAAGACCCAGATCAGCGCCGCCGAATTGAAACTGGCGTCCTGTGTGTTGATCGTGTTGTTGCTGATCGCGCCATTCGGCCTCAATGGCGCGCTGCGCATTGTGGCGCTGCCGTTGCTGGCGGCGCTGTGCAGCCTGGCGAGCCTGGGCTGGCTGGGTCAGCCGCTGACCCTGTTCAGCCTGTTCGGCCTGTTGCTGGTAACGGCCATCAGTGTCGACTACGCCATTCTCATGCGCGAACAGGTCGGCGGCGCGGCAGTGAGCCTGCTCGGCACCTTGCTGGCTGCGATCACCACCTGGCTGTCGTTCGGGCTGCTGGCGCTGTCCAGTACACCGGCCATCAGCAACTTCGGGCTATCGGTCAGTCTGGGCCTGGCGTTCAGCTTCATGCTCGCGCCATGGGCCAGCCCCACACCGCATCAAGCGGAGCCGCGGCCATGACCACACTGGCGTTCTGGGTCCTGATTCTGTTGCTGTTCGGCCTCGCGACCTGGGCAGGTCGCAGGCTGGGCCTGATTCCCATTGTCAGCCAGTTGCTGCTGGCGACCTTCGGCCTGCCGCTGCTGATGCTGTTCTGGGTCGAGCCTTACTGGCAACTGAGCGGCGCGCAACTGGTCTCGCCGGTCTGGCTCAGGGCCTTGTACGGCGTGGCGTTCGCCATCGTGCTGGGCCACATCCTCAGCGACGTCATCGATGTCCGGCTGGACCGACAGAGTCTGAAGATCGCGCTGCCAAGCTTTCTGCTGCCGTTCATCGCAGGCATCGGCTGCGCACTGGTGTTTTTGCCGGACCAGCTGTGGATAAGTTCGCTGGCGCTGGGCCTGGTGTTCGCGATCACCGCCATCCCGGTGCTGTACCTGTACCTGCATCACATTGACTACCCGCCGGCCGCCACCCGGCGTCTGGTGCAGACCGCGATTCTCATCGATCTGGCCTGCTGGAGCCTGTTCGGCCTGGCACAAGGCAGCCTGAACCTCACCGCGCTGTTGCTGCCGTTACTGGGCGCCTGCGTGCCGCTGCTGTTCCGCCTTTTGCGCCTGCGTCAGCCATTGCTCTACAGCCTGACGTTCTTCGGCTTGCTGGTGGTGGCCGAACATTACCGGCTCAACGCGCTGATTTTCGGCATCGGCTATCTGCTGTGCATGGCGCGCCTGAAACAGGCGTGGGTGTCTCCGCTGCCGCCTGCGCTGTTCCAGCGTGTGCAGAACCAACTGGCGATTCCGCTGCTCTTGACCTTCGGCGTGGTGCAAATCGACGTGCACAGCGCCATCGACAGCCTGAGCGGCGGGCAGCTGGCGGCGCTGGTGGTGCTGCCCATTGCCAGCAAACTGTTGGGCAACTGGCTGGGCCTGTATTGGGCACCGCCTTCATTTCCCGGCGCTTCCCGCTGGCGGGAAAGCGTGCTGCTGAACATCCGCGGCCTGAGCGAGATCGTGTTTCTCAACCTGTTGCTGCAACAGCAGCTCATCAGCCCGGCGCTGTACTTCGCGCTGATGCTCATGAGCCTGCTGGCCACGCTGATGCCCGCACTGCTGGGCATGGGCCGTCAACCCAAGCCATCACCTCTCGTTGAAGCGAAACCAGTAAGGAATTCTTGTGCTCACCACTGATATGGAAAGTCGCCAGGTCGTCGTCATCGGCGCAGGCCCGTCCGGCGCCATCGCCGCTGCGCTGCTCAAGCGCCAGGGCCACGACGTCCTGATTATCGAGCGCCAGCTGTTCCCGCGTTTTTCCATCGGCGAAAGCCTGCTCGCCCATTGCCTGGATTTCATCGACGAAGCGGGCATGCTCGAAGCCGTGGAAGCGGCCGGTTTCCAGAAGAAGAACGGCGCCGCCTTTGCCCGTGGCGAGCAGTACAGCGCCTTCGATTTCGGCGAAACCTTCAGCAAGGGCCGGCCGACGACGCTGCAGGTCCAGCGCGCTGACTTCGACAAGCTGCTGGCCGACCAGGCCGAACTGCAAGGCGTGGAAATCCGTTACCGGCAGGAAATCGTCAGCGCTGATTTCGACGGCGCGCAGCCGGTGCTGCGGGTACGCCGTGAAGACGGCAGCGAGTACGGCCTGCGAGCCGGTTTCGTGCTGGATGCCAGCGGTTACGGGCGGGTGCTGCCGCGCCTGCTGGACCTGGAAGCGCCGTCCGGGTTTCCTGTCCGCCAAGCGGTGTTCACCCACATCGAAGACCACATCCAGAGCCCGCCTTTCGACCGCGAGAAAATCCTGATCAGCAGCCATCCGGTGCACAGCGATATCTGGTTCTGGTCGATTCCGTTCAGCAACGGTCGCTGCTCGCTGGGCGTGGTGGCCTCGGCCGAGCGTTTCGCCGACAAGCCGCAGGATCTGGACGAATGCCTGCGCGCCTTCATTGACGAAACGCCGCAGCTCAAGGAGGTGCTGAAAAACGCCGTCTGGGACACGCCGGCGCGCACCATCGGCGGCTACTCGGCCAACGTCAAGACCCTGCACGGCAAAGGTTTCGCGCTACTGGGCAATGCTGCGGAATTCCTCGATCCGGTGTTTTCCTCGGGCGTGACCATCGCCATGCGGTCGGCGAGCATGGCTGCCGGTGTGCTGAATCGTCAGTTGAACGGCGAAAGCGTCGACTGGGAAACCGAGTTCGCCGCTCCGCTCAAGCGTGGCGTCTCCACCTTCAGAGCCTATGTGGAAGGCTGGTACGACGGGTCGCTCCAGGACGTCATCTACTACCACAACAGCCAGCCGGAAGTACGCGGCATGATCTGCTCGATCCTGGCCGGTTATGCATGGGATGAGCGCAACCCCTTCGTCAGCGAACCCAGACGCCGCCTGCGGGCGCTGGCCGAGTTCTGTTCGAGCAGCCAGTCATGAGCCGGCCGTTCCTCAGCGCCAGCTATGTCGAAGAAACCCGCTTCGGCCTGTGGTTCCTGCGCAGCCACACCTGGCAGCACCATGTGCTGCGCGTGGCGATCGACGACCTGCGCAGTCTGTTCGACGGCCAGCCACCGGCAGCGCCGGTCCTGCTCGACGCCGGTTGCGGGCAGGGCAAGTCGTTTCAGCACCTGATGCGCGTTTTCCAGCCGTCGCGCCTGCTGGGCGTGGACGCCGATCCGCACAGCCTGACCACTTGCGCTGAAGAAGCGGCGCGACTGGGCATCGATGTCGAATTGATCGGCAGCGACTGCGCAGCCCTGCAATTGCCGGACGCCAGCGTCGATCTGTTGCTCTGCCATCAGACGTTCCACCATTTGGTGGAGCAGGACAAAGCCCTCGCCGAATTCCATCGGGTGCTCAAGCCCGGCGGTTATCTGCTGTTTGCCGAGTCCACCGAGGCGTACATCGACACCTGGGTAATCCGCTGGCTGTTCCGTCACCCCATGCATGTGCAGAAAAGCGCCGCCCAGTATCTGCAGATGATCGAAAACCAGGGTTTCACGTTCGCACCGCGCAATGTCTCCTACCCTTACCTGTGGTGGAGCCGGTCCCGGGATTTCGGCCTGCTGGAACGCCTCAAGCTGCGCAAGCCCAAGCCGTTCGGCTCGCGCGAGGAAACACTGGTGAATGTCGTGGCCCGCAAGCCGCTGCAGTCTGCGGAGGAAGTACAGTCGTGATCCGCGTATGGTTTCTGATCCTGTTGCTGCTCGGCGGCTGCACCAGCCAATCGCCGTTGCCTGGCAACCCGCCCGAGATGCAATTGCCCAAGCAACTGCACATCGTGCGCAATCAGGCTGAGCAGCGTCAGGACTGGCTGCTGGTCATTCAGCGCGAAGCAAACGGCCTGCGCTGGTCGATGATGGACCCGCTGGGCATTCCGCTCGCCCGCCAGTTGCTGATTGAAGGCCGCTGGCAGAACGACGGCCTGCTGCCGCCCAACCCCGAAGCCCGCGAGTTGTTCGAAGGGCTGATGTTCGCCATGTCCTCCGATGTCGAGATGGCCGCCCGCTATCCGTCTGCCCGGCGTCAGGGCATGCAGCGTCGCCTGGAAAACCGCTGGCTGGTGGAATACCAGTCCGCCGATGCATTCACGTTGCGGCTCAAGGACGGCCTGAGTTATCAGGTCACGCCGCTCAACAGCGAGCCGAGCCGATGACCGCCTACCTCAACGCCATGGGCCTTGTCTGTGCCTTGGGCAGCGGCCTGGAGGCCGTCTCGCGCAAGCTGTTCGCCGCCGACAGCTCGGGCATGCTCGAACAGCCCGGCTGGGTGCCCGAGCGCGTTCTGCCGGTGGGGGTCGTGAGCGCCGAGCTGCCGCCTCTGCCGGTGGCCGTGCAATCCCAGGCCAGCCGTAACAACCAGTTGCTGCTGGCCGCCGCATTGCAGATCGAAGCCCCCATTCGCCAGGCCATCGAGCGTTACGGCCCGGCGCGGATCGGCGTGATCCTGGGCACCAGCACTTCAGGCATCGACGAAGCCAGCGCCAGCATGGCGACCTGGGTGCGCGACCAGACCTTCCCCGAGCATTACGACTATCAGCAACAGGAACTGGGCGCGCCGGCGAGCTTCCTGTCGAACTGGCTGCAACTGTCCGGTCCCTCCTATGTGATTTCCACTGCCTGCACGTCCAGCGCTCGTGCCCTGTTGAGCGCGCGTCGCGCCCTGGACATGGGGCTGTGCGATGCGGTGCTGTGCGGCGGCGTGGACAGCCTGTGCAAACTGACCCTCAACGGCTTTGCCTCGCTGGAAGCGGTGTCGTCCAAGCGCTGCAATCCGTTTTCGATCAACCGTGACGGGATCAACATCGGCGAAGCGGCAGCGCTGTTTCTGATGACCCGCGAGCCCGGTGATACCCACTCCATCGCGTTGCTGGGCGCCGGTGCCAGTTGCGATGCGCACCACATTTCCGCGCCGGAACCCAGCGGCCGAGGTGCGCGCACGGCCATGCAGCTGGCGCTGGACAACGCCGGCCTCGCTGCCGCGCAAATCGGTTACCTGAATCTGCATGGCACCGCCACGTCGCTCAACGATGCAATGGAAAGCCTGGCCGTGCACGACGTCTTCCCTGACGGGGTACCCTGTTCGTCGACCAAACCGCTCACCGGCCACACCCTGGGCGCGGCCGGCGCGCTGGAGGCTGCGTTCTGCTGGCTGACGCTGGCGCCGCAGAATCTGGAGCGAGCCTTGCCGCCGCACCTGTGGGACGGCCAGCCCGACCCGCAATTGCCTACCCTGGGCTGGACCGCGCCCGGCGCGCGTCTGACCGCCGGGACGCCCCGTTACCTGATGAGCAATTCCTTTGCCTTCGGTGGCAATAACATCAGCCTGATTATCGGAGACGCCCCATGATCGACTGGCCGCTCGCCGAGCTGCTTCCCCACGCCGCCGACATGATTCTGCTCGACCGGGTGCTGGAGTTCGATGAAGAACAGATCCGCACTCACGTCACCATCCGTCCCGGCGGCCTGTTCAACCAACCCGACGGCAGCCTGCCTGCCTGGGTCGGCGTGGAACTGATGGCGCAAAGCGTCGCAGCCTTCGCCGGCTGCACGGCGCGTACCCGTGGCGAACCCGTCAAACTGGGCTTTCTGCTGGGTAGCCGCAAGTTCGATTGCAATGTCGCGCACTTCCCGGCCGGCAGCGAACTGACCATCCATGCCATGCGTTCGCTGCAGGACGACAGCGGCATGGGTGTATTCGAGTGCCACCTCAGCGGCCCGGACATTCAGGCTTTTGCCCGTCTCAATGTATATTGCCCGCCCAATGCGCATGACTACCTGGCTGAAGGAGCCCCGGCATGACTGAATCCATACTGGTCACAGGCTCCAGCCGTGGCATCGGCCGCGCCATCGCCTTGCGCCTGGCCCGCGCCGGATACGATCTGATCCTGCATTGCCGCACCGGCCGCAGTGAAGCCGAAGCGGTACAGGCGCAGATCCATGAAATGGGTCGTCAGGCACGCGTGCTGCAATTCGACGTCTCCGACCGTGCCGCCTGCAAGGCGATTCTCGAAGAGGACGTCGACACCCACGGCGCCTATTACGGCGTGGTGCTCAACGCAGGCCTGACCCGCGATGGTGCGTTCCCGGCGCTCAGCGACGACGACTGGGACCAGGTGCTGCGGACCAATCTGGATGGTTTCTATAACGTGCTGCATCCGCTGACCATGCCGATGATCCGCCGTCGCGCAGCAGGACGTATCGTGTGCATCACCTCGGTTTCCGGCCTGATCGGCAACCGCGGCCAGGTCAACTACAGCGCGTCCAAGGCCGGGCTGATCGGTGCCGCGAAGGCGCTGGCCATCGAACTGGGCAAGCGCAAGATCACCGTCAACTGCGTCGCGCCGGGTTTGATCGACACCGCAATGCTCGACGAAAACGTTCCCGTGGATGAGCTGATGAAAATGATTCCGGCCCAGCGCATGGGCACGCCTGAAGAAGTGGCCGGCGCGGTGAATTTCCTGATGTCGGCCGAGGCCGGCTATATCACCCGCCAGGTGCTGGCCGTCAACGGAGGTCTGTGTTGATGAAACGCGTGGTTGTTACCGGTATGTCCGGTATCACGTCATTGGGCAGCGACTGGGCGAGTATCGACGCCAATTTCAGCGCCAGCCGCAGCGGCATTCGGCGCATGGATGAGTGGAATCGCTTCACCGAACTCAATACCCGGCTGGCCGGGCCTATCGATGACTTCGCTGTCCCGACCCACTGGACCCGCAAACAGCTGCGCAGCATGGGCCGGGTGTCGCGTCTGGCGGTGGGCGCCTCTGAGCAGGCGCTGCTCGACGCCGGGCTGCTGAACGACCCGATTATCCGCGACGGCCGTATGGGCACCGCCTGCGGCTCGTCCACCGGCAGCACCGATGAAATCAAGGCGTTCGGCAACATGTTGCTCAACTCCGTGGCCGATGGCCTGAATGCCAATTCTTACGTGCGGATGATGCCGCACACCACCGCCGCCAATATCAGCATTTTCTTCGGCCTGACCGGGCGCCTGATCCCGACATCGAGCGCCTGCACCAGCGGCAGCCAGGGCATCGGCTATGCCTATGAGTCGATCAAGTTCGGTCGTCTGCCGCTGATGCTGGCCGGTGGCGCTGAAGAACTGTGCCCGACCGAAGCCATGGTGTTCGACGCGCTCTACGCCACCAGCCTGAAAAACGATGCGCCGCATACCAGCCCGCGTCCCTATGACCGCGGCCGCGATGGCCTGGTGATCGGCGAAGGCGGCGGCATGCTGGTGCTCGAAGAGCTGGAGCATGCCTTGGCACGCGGTGCGCATATCCACGCCGAAATCGTCGGCTTCGGCAGCAATGCCGATGGCGCCCACAGCACCCGACCGGAGCAGGCCACCATGCGCCGCGCAATGGAACTGGCCCTGGAAGACGCCAACCTGCCGCCCGAAGCCATCGGCTACGTCAACGGTCACGGCACCGCCACCGAACAGGGCGATATCGCCGAAACCCTGGCAACCAGTGCCCTGTTCGGCCCGCGCATGCCGCTCAGTTCGCAGAAGAGTTTCCTGGGCCACACCCTGGGTGCCTGCGGCGCACTGGAATCCTGGTTCAGCATCCAGATGCTCAACACCGATCGCTACATCCACACGTTGAACCTGGATGATATCGACCCGGAATGCGGCGAACTGGACTACATCGTCGGCGAACCGCGACGTATGAGCAACGAATTCGTGATGAACAACAATTTCGCCTTTGGCGGTGTGAACACCTCGCTGATTTTTCGCCGCTGGCAGTGAAGCCTGATTTATCTGATGGAGTGACAGGAATGAAAATGATCCACCGTATCCTCGCCCTGCTGACCCTGGCGCTGGTGCTGGGCGGTTGCACCAGCAAGCCGGTGTATAACGCCAGGGAAAGCCTTCCAAAAGGAGCCGGTTTCACCGAGGCGCGCATGAGCAGCGCCATCGTGAACTCCCTGAACGAACGCACATGGGTCATCCAGTCGACCAGGCCGGGCATGATCAAAGCGGCCATCACCGTGCGCGGTCGTCATCATGCGGAAATCGATATTCCCTACACCGCGACCACCTTCGAAATCAACTATCGCAGCAGCACCGGCCTGAACTACAAGGACGGCGAGATTCATCGCAACTACAACCGCTGGGTCGACCGCCTGCGCTCCGATATTCTCCAGAAGCTGGGCGTGGCTGCGCAGCTCTAAGTCCGCAAGCGATCACTCGCCGACCGGATCATGACCCGTCGGCATGCCGCGTCACCAACTCCATAAACGCTCTGGCCATGGGCGATTGCTCATCCTTGCGCTGTGCCAGCCATATCGGGCTGGTGGCGCCGGGATCGAGCAAAGTCCGGTAGACCACGCCGTCAATCCGCATCCGTTGATAGGACGCAGGTAGTACCGTCACCCCAAGCCCTGCCGCAACCAGGCCGATAATGGTCATCACCTCTCCCGCTTCCTGCGTGATCAAGGGGCTGAAACCGGCCGCCCGCGCCAGGCTCAATAACTGAGCGTGCAAGCCGCTGCCATAGCTGCGCGGGAAGAACACGAATGGCTCGTTTGCCAGCGCCGACAGCGACAGGCCCTTTTCGCTGCCTTGAGCCAGGGGATGATCGGCGCGCATGATCGCCATCAGAGGATCACGCAGCAGCTCGACGGCGGTCAGCGATTCGGGAAGCGGCAACGGACGCATGATGCCGACACGAATCGACTGATCTTCCAGGCAAGCGACAACGTCCTGACTGGTCATCTCATTGAGCGCCAGATGCACATCCGGGTAAGCCTGGCGAAACGCGAAGATCGCCTTGGGGATACTCGACGTGAAAGGTGCCGAAGCGGTGAAGCCGATCTTCAGCTCGCCCAACTCGCCTAACTGCGCGCGCCGGGCAACATTCGCCGCTTTGTCGACCTGCGCCAATACCTGCCGTGCCTCATCCAGAAACAGCCGCCCCGCTTCACTCAACTCGACCCGGCGGTTGGTGCGTTCAAACAACCGCGCGCCCAACTGGTGTTCCAGCGCCTGGATCTGTTGGCTGAGCGGTGGCTGCGAAATGCCTAGAGCCTTGGCCGCGCGGCCGAAATGCAGCTCTTCGGCAACGGCGATGAAGTAACGCAAATGGCGCAATTCCATGGGCTTCCCATTGAGTCGTTTAACCTATCAAACAGGTCGAACAATATATTGGATCGGATCATTAGTCAGCTATATGCTTTTCCAATTCCGCTCTGCTCCAGTTCCGAGGTTTACCGTGAACCCTGCGCATGCACCGCTTGCCGCTGATCAACCATCGGAGACGATGAAGGCATCCATCCCGCTCGCTGACCTCTACATCGAGAAGGGCACTCCATTATTCAAGCGCACGGTGCTGGCGCTGTTCGCCGGCGGCTTTTCGACCTTCACCCTGCTGTACTGCGTGCAGCCGATGATGCCGTTACTGTCTCGTGAGTTTTCGATCAACGCTGCCGAAAGCAGCCTGATTTTGTCGGTGGCCACTGCCATGCTCGCCGTC
This sequence comes from Pseudomonas sp. v388, assembly GCF_003935425.1. Lineage (GTDB taxonomy): Bacteria > Pseudomonadota > Gammaproteobacteria > Pseudomonadales > Pseudomonadaceae > Aquipseudomonas. Next base: position 474,771 of record NZ_RHQN01000002.1, on the reverse strand, counting down.
GGTCTGTTGATCACCGGCCCGATTTCCGATCGTCTCGGGCGCAAGGCGGTGATGGTTCTGGCGCTGTTCTGCGCGGCCCTGGCGACCATCGCCAGTGCCTTGATGCCGACCTGGGAAACCGTGCTGGTGACTCGCGCGCTGGTGGGTCTTTCCCTCAGCGGACTGGCGGCGGTGGCGATGACTTACCTGAGCGAAGAAATCCATCCGGCCCATCTGGGTCTGGCGATGGGGCTGTACATCGGCGGCAGCGCTGTGGGCGGCATGAGTGGCAGGCTGATTGCCGGAGTGATGATCGACTACGTGAGCTGGCACGCGGCAATGCTGGTGGTGGGTGGCGTCGCGCTGATCACCGCCGTGGTGTTCTGGAAGATGCTTCCGGATTCACGCAACTTCCGGCCTCGGTCGCTGCACCCTCGCAGCCTGCTGGACGGCTTCGTCGTCCAGTTTCGCGATGCCGGTCTGCCGCTGCTGTTTCTGATGGGCTTTTTGTTGATGGGCGCCTTCGTCACGTTGTTCAACTACATCGGCTATCGGTTGCTGGCCGAGCCGTACCACTTGAGCCAGGCGGTGGTGGGCGTGTTCTCGGTGGTGTATCTGTCGGGAATCTACAGCTCGGCGAAAATCGGCTCGCTGGCTGATCGGCTCGGGCGGCGCAAGGTGTTGTGGGCGGTGATTGTGATGATGCTGGTGGGCATGAGCCTGACCCTGTTTTCGCCACTGCCGGTGGTGATCATCGGGGTGTTGATTTTCACCTTCGGTTTCTTCGGCGCTCACTCGGTGTCGAGCAGCTGGGTGGGCCGCCGCGCGACCAAGGCGCGCGGGCAGGCGTCATCGCTGTACCTGTTCTGTTATTACGCAGGATCAAGCGTGGCGGGGACCGGTGGAGGGTTGTTCTGGCATTACGCGGGCTGGAATGGCATCGGGCTGTTCATCGGCGCAGTGCTGCTACTCGCTCTGGGAGTGGCGCTGCGACTGGCGAAGTTGCAGCCGCTGGTCAAGGCGTAGAACGACATCCCGGACACCTCGAATGTCGTCTTCGCCAGCAAGCTGTCTCCTACAAGACACGGCACCACGATTGTAGGAGCCAGCTGGCTGGCGAAGGCATCGGTACAGTCGCAACATGTGCGTCATTTTTACCTACGTATTCGCGGACAAGTCCGCTCCCACAACGTCCGCGCCTGCAGACCCGGTTCGTTACTGGTGATACTGCGACGACATCTCATGCACCGCTTCGATGAACGCGCCGGCATTGGCCGGGTCGACTTCCGGGGTGATGCCGTGGCCGAGGTTGAACACGTGGCCGGTGCCGCTGCCGTAGCTGGCGAGGATGCGCGCCACTTCCTGACGAATCGCTTCAGGACGTGCGTAAAGCACGGTGGGGTCCATATTGCCTTGCAGCGCGACCTTTTCGCCGACCCGGCGACGGGCTTCACCGATGTCGCACGTCCAGTCCAGACCCAGCGCGTCGGCACCAGCATCCGCGATGCTTTCCAGCCATAGCCCGCCACCTTTGGTGAACAGGATCACCGGCACCTTGCGGCCATCGCGCTCGCGGATCAAACCGCTGACGATCTTGCGCATATAGGCCAGGGAAAATTCCTGATACGCCGCCGACGACAGACTGCCGCCCCAGCTATCGAAAATCTGCACGGCCTGGGCACCGGCCAGGATCTGGCCGTTCAGGTACGACGTCACCGACTGCGCCAGCTTGTCCAGCAGCAGGTGCATGGCGTGCGGGTTGTCGTAGAGCATGGCCTTGGACTTGCGGAAATCCTTGGACGAACCGCCCTCGACCATATACGTCGCCAGCGTCCACGGGCTGCCGGAGAAACCGATCAGCGGCACGCGACCATTGAGTTCACGGCGGATAGTGCTGACCGCATCCATCACGTAGCCCAGATCGGCACGCGGATCGGGAATCGGCAGCGCTTCGATGTCGGCCAGCGTGGAGACGGTTTTCTTGAAACGCGGACCTTCGCCGGTCTCGAAGTACAAGCCCAGGCCCATGGCGTCGGGGATGGTGAGGATGTCGGAAAACAGGATCGCAGCATCGAGCGGATAACGCTCAAGCGGCTGCATCGTGACTTCGCAGGCGAACTCCGGGTTCTTGCACAGGCTCATGAAGTCACCGGCCTTGGCGCGGCTGGCGCGGTATTCCGGCAGGTAACGGCCCGCTTGACGCATCATCCATACCGGCGTGACGTCCACGGGTTGCTTGAGCAGGGCGCGAAGGAAACGGTCGTTCTTCAGGGCAGTCATGTCGGCATCCGCAAAAAAAGTGCGGGCATTTTCTCAGAGCGCGACCCAAAAGGCACGGCGGATGCGGATTCTTTTATCTATCGGGGCGATTTGTGACGGCACTGTAGGAGCGAGCTTGCTCGCGAAAGCGGTATAACATTCAGCAACCAGTTGAATGCGAATCCCTCTTCGCCAGCAAGCTGGCTCCTACACCATCATTTAGACGCCCAGGTAATCCAGGATCCCTTCAGCCGCGTTGCGGCCTTCGAAGATGGCGGTGACCACCAGGTCGGAGCCGCGCACCATGTCGCCACCGGCGAAGATCTTCGGGTTGCTGGTCTGGTGCTTGAATTGCGCCTGTTCAGGCGCAATGACGCGGCCCTGGCTGTCGGTGTTGATCTGGAACTGCTCGAACCATGGCGCCGGGCTTGGGCGGAAGCCGAAGGCAATCACCACGGCGTCTGCCGGAATGATTTCTTCGGAACCGGGGATCGGCTCGGGGCTGCGACGGCCACGGGCATCCGGTTCGCCGAGACGGGTCTCGACCACCTTCACACCCTCGACCTTGTCTTCGCCGACGATAGCGATGGGCTGGCGGTTATAGAGAAACTTCACGCCTTCTTCCTTGGCGTTCTTCACTTCCTTGCGCGAACCCGGCATGTTTTCTTCGTCGCGACGATAAGCGCAGGTGACCGACTTGGCGCCCTGGCGGATCGAAGTACGATTGCAGTCCATCGCCGTGTCGCCGCCGCCCAGCACGACCACACGCTTGGTCTTCATGTCGACGAAATCTTCCGGCGACTTTTCGAATCCCAGGTTGCGGTTGACGTTGGCGATCAGGAAGTCCAACGCGTCATGCACACCCGGCAGCTCTTCGCCGGGGAAGCCGCCCTTCATGTAGGTGTAGGTGCCCATGCCCATGAACACGGCATCGTATTCTTCGAGCAGTTGATCGACGCTGACGTCCTTGCCGACTTCGGTATTGAGGCGGAATTCGATTCCCATGCCGGTGAACACTTCACGGCGATTGCTCAATACCGACTTTTCAAGCTTGAACTCGGGAATACCGAAGGTCAGCAGACCGCCGATTTCCGGGTTCTTGTCGAATACGACAGGTGTCACACCGCCGCGCACCAGCACGTCGGCACAACCCAGGCCCGCAGGTCCGGCGCCAATGATCGCCACGCGCTTGCCGGTCGGCACGACCTTGGACATGTCCGGGCGCCAGCCCATGGCGAACGCAGTGTCGGTGATGTATTTCTCCACCGAACCGATGGTCACTGCACCAAAACCGTCGTTCAGGGTGCAGGCGCCTTCACACAGCCGGTCCTGCGGGCACACGCGGCCGCAGACCTCCGGCAAGGTGTTGGTCTGGTGCGACAGCTCGGCGGCCGCCAGGATGTTGCCTTCGGCGACCAGCTTGAGCCAGTTGGGAATGAAGTTGTGCACCGGGCACTTCCATTCGCAATACGGGTTGCCGCAACCCAGGCAGCGATGCGCCTGGTCGGCGGACTGCTGGGGCTTGAAGGGTTCGTAGATTTCCACGAACTCTTTCTTGCGTTGACGCAGCAGTTTCTTCTTCGGATCTTTACGCCCGACATCGATGAACTGGAAGTCGTTACTGAGACGTTCAGCCATGGGTGTTGCCTCGTTACGGCAGCTTCAAGCTACAAGCTTCAAGCTGCTAGAAATCGAATTCGCAGGCGTTCGCGCACTGCCGTTAACTTGCGGCTTGAAGCGTGCCGCTCGCAGCTGCGTTACTGCGGATTTGCCCGGGTGCTGGAGAGCAGCGACTTCAGGTTGGCAGCCTTGGGCTTGACCAGCCAGAAACGACGCAGGTAGTCGTCCAGGTTTTCCGCGAGATTGCGACCCCACTCACTGTCGGTTTCCGCAACGTATTCATCCAGCACGCTCTGCAAATGGGTGCGATACGCTTCCATCGCTTCGCCGCTGATGCGCTGGATCTCGACCAGTTCGTGGTTGACCCGGTCAACGAAGGTGTTGTCCTGATCGAGCACGTAAGCGAAACCGCCGGTCATGCCGGAGCCGAAGTTGTAGCCGGTCTTGCCCAGTACGCAGACGAAACCGCCGGTCATGTACTCGCAGCAGTGGTCGCCGGTGCCCTCCACGATCGCATGCGCGCCGGAGTTGCGCACCGCGAAGCGCTCGCCCGCCGTGCCGGCCGCGAACAGCTTGCCGCCGGTGGCGCCGTACAGGCAGGTATTGCCGATGATGGCGCTTTCGTTGGTCTTGAACGGGCTGCCTTTGGGCGGCACGATCACCAGCTTGCCGGCGGTCATGCCTTTGCCGACGTAGTCGTTGGCGTCGCCTTCCAGGTACATGTTCAGGCCGCCGGCGTTCCACACACCAAAGCTCTGCCCGGCAGTACCTTTGAAGCGGAAGGTGATCGGCGCCTTGTTCATGCCCTGATTGCCGTGCAGCCGGGCGATCTCGCCGGAAATCCGCGCGCCGATGGAGCGGTCGCAGTTGCAGATATCCAGTTCGAACTCGCCGCCGCTGAGGGACTCGATGGCAGGCTTGGCCATCTCGACCATCTTCTCGGCCAGCAAGCCTTTGTCGAACGGCGGGTTGCGGTCTACAAGGCTGAACTGAGGCTTGTCGGCCGGAATGTGGTCGCTGCCCAGCAACGGCGTGAGGTCCAGATGCTGCTGTTTTTCGGTCTCGCCCGGCAGGATGTCCAGCAGGTCGGTGCGACCGATCAGCTCTTCCAGCGAACGAACACCCAGCTTGGCCAGCCACTCACGGGTTTCTTGCGCCACATAGGTGAAGAAGTTGATCACCATCTCGACGGTGCCGATGTAGTGATCCTTGCGCAGCTTCTCGTTCTGGGTCGCAACGCCGGTGGCGCAGTTGTTCAGGTGGCAGATACGCAGGTATTTGCAGCCCAGCGCAATCATTGGCGCGGTGCCGAAACCGAAGCTTTCGGCGCCGAGGATGGCTGCCTTGATTACATCCAGGCCGGTTTTCAGGCCGCCGTCGGTCTGCACGCGAACCTTGCCGCGCAGGTCGTTGCCGCGCAGGGTCTGGTGAGTTTCCGCCAGGCCCAGTTCCCACGGCGCGCCGGCATACTTGATGGAGGTCAGCGGCGAAGCGCCGGTGCCGCCGTCGTAGCCGGATATGGTGATCAGGTCGGCGTAGGCCTTGGCCACGCCTGCGGCGATGGTGCCGACGCCCGCTTCCGCCACCAGCTTGACCGAAACCAGTGCCGCCGGGTTGACCTGCTTGAGGTCGAAAATCAGCTGCGACAAGTCTTCGATGGAGTAGATGTCGTGGTGCGGCGGTGGCGAAATCAGCGTCACGCCCGGTACGGCATAGCGCAACTTGGCGATCAGGCCGTTGACCTTGCCACCCGGCAGCTGCCCGCCTTCGCCCGGCTTGGCGCCTTGGGCGACCTTGATCTGCAACACATCGGCGTTGACCAGGTATTCAGGCGTGACGCCGAAACGGCCGGTCGCGATCTGCTTGATCTTGGAGCTGCGGATGGTGCCGTAGCGCGCCGGATCTTCACCGCCTTCACCAGAGTTGGAGCGCGCGCCCAGGCGGTTCATCGCCTCGGCCAACGCTTCGTGGGCTTCCGGGGAAAGAGCGCCGAGGGAAATACCGGCAGAGTCAAAGCGCTTGAGGATTTCGGACAGCGGTTCGATTTCGTCGATAGCCAGCGGCTGGTCGAGGGTCTTGACCTGGAACAGGTCGCGGATCATCGACACCGGACGCTTGTCCACCAACGCGGTGTATTCCTTGAATTTGCTGTAGTCGCCTTGCTGCACGGCGGCTTGCAGGGTGCTGACCACGTCCGGGTTGTAGGCGTGGTATTCGCCACCGAACACGAACTTGAGCAGGCCACCTTGCTGGATCGGCTTGCGCGGGCTCCAGGCTTCGGCAGCCAAGGCTTTCTGCTCGGCTTCGATATCGACGAAGCGCGCGCCTTTCAAGCGGCTCGGCACACCCCGGAAACTGGTGTGGCAGACGTCTTCGGACAAACCGATCGCTTCGAACAATTGCGCGCCGCGATACGAAGCGATGGTCGAGATACCCATCTTCGACAGGATCTTGAGCAGGCCCTTGGTAATGCCTTTGCGGTAGTTCTTGAAGACTTCGTACAGGTCGCCCAGCACTTCGCCGGTGCGGATCAGGTCGCCCAGCACTTCGTAGGCCAGGAACGGGTAGACCGCCGATGCGCCGAAGCCGATCAGCACGGCAAAGTGGTGCGGATCACGCGCGGTGGCGGTTTCCACGAGGATGTTGCTGTCGCAACGCAGACCCTGTTCGGTGAGGCGGTGGTGGACCGCGCCGACCGCCAGGGAAGCGTGCGCCGGCAACTTGCCCGGCGCGATATGGCGGTCGCTCAGCACGATCAGGGTGCGACCGGCGCGCACGGCTTCTTCGGCCTGATCGGCGATGTTGCGGATCGCGGCTTCCAGGCCGATCTGCTCGTCGTAGTTCAGGTCGATGATGTGCCGCTCGAAACCGGGACGCTCCAGGTTCATCAGCGAACGCCACTTGGCCGGGGAAATGACCGGCGAACTGAGGATTACACGGGAAGCGTGCTCTGGCGACTCCTGGAAAATGTTGCGCTCGGCACCGAGGCAGATTTCCAGCGACATGACGATGGCTTCGCGCAGCGGGTCGATCGGCGGGTTGGTGACCTGCGCGAACTGCTGGCGGAAGTAATCGTAAGGCGAACGAACGCGGCGCGACAGGATCGCCATCGGCGTATCGTCGCCCATGGAACCGACCGCTTCCTGGCCCTGCTCGCCCAATGGACGCAACACCTGATCGCGCTCCTCGAACGTGACCTGGTACATCTTCATGTACTGCTTGAGCTGGTCGCTGTTGTAGAAAGCCGAACCGTGGTCGTTGTCTTCCATGGTCGCCTGGATGCGCAGGGCGTTCTTGCGCAGCCATTGCTTGTACGGATGACGCGACTTCAAGCGGTTGTCGATGGCATCGGTGTCGAGGATCTGACCGGTTTCAGTGTCCACCGCAAAGATCTGGCCCGGACCGACGCGTCCTTTGGCGATCACGTCTTCAGGCTTGTAATCCCACACGCCGATTTCCGACGCCAGGGTGATGTAGCCATTGGTGGTGGTGACCCAGCGCGCCGGGCGCAGGCCGTTGCGGTCGAGCAGGCAGACCGCGTGGCGACCTTCGGTCATCACGATACCGGCCGGGCCATCCCACGGTTCCATGTGCATGGAGTTATATTCGTAGAAGGCACGCAGGTCCGGGTCCATGGTCTCGACGTTCTGCCACGCAGGCGGAATGATCATCCGCACGCCACGGAACAGGTCGATGCCGCCGGTGACCATCAGTTCGAGCATGTTGTCCATGCTGGAGGAGTCGGAACCCACACGGTTGACCAGCGGACCGAGTTCTTCCAGATCCATCAGATCGTTGGTGAACTTGGTGCGGCGCGCCTGCGCCCAGTTGCGGTTACCGGTGATGGTGTTGATTTCACCGTTGTGCGCCAAAAAGCGGAACGGCTGGGCCAGCGGCCATTTTGGCAGGGTGTTGGTCGAGAAACGCTGGTGGAACACGCAGATCGCGGTTTGCAGGCGCTCGTCGCTCAGGTCCGGGAAGAAGGCCGTGAGGTCGGCCGGCATCATCAGACCTTTGTAGATGATGGTCTTGTGCGAAAAGCTGCAGATGTAGTGGTCGGTGTCGGCGGCATTGGCCACCGACGAGCGACGACGGGCGCTGAACAGCTTGATCGCGAATTCCTGATCGCTCAGGCCGTCGCCGCCGATGAACACCTGCTCGATCTTCGGCAGGCGCTCCAGCGCCAGTTGACCCAGAACGCTGGTGTCGATGGGCACCTGGCGCCAGCCGATCAGCTCCAGCCCTTCGGCCAGGATCTCGCGGTTCATGTTTTCACGGGCAGCATCGGCGCGGGCGTCGTCCTGATTCAGGAACACCATGCCTACGGCGTATTGGCGCGGCAGTTCGGCACCAAAGTGTTCCTTGGCGACGGCGCGCAGGAATGCATCGGGCTTCTGGATCAACAAACCACAACCATCGCCGGTCTTGCCGTCGGCGTTGATCCCACCACGGTGGGTCATGCAGGTCAGGGCTTGGATCGCCGTCTGCAACAGGTGATGACTGGGCTCGCCCTGCATATGAGCGATCAGGCCAAAGCCGCAGTTATCCTTGAATTCATCTGGTTGGTACAGACCTGCTTTCATAGACACTTTCTCACCAGGCTGCCTCTATCAGAGGCTTTTCCTTTTTAATTCAACCACTTACTTGTCACGCCGAACGCACGCCGGCTTTGGACAGGCAAAACGGAGGTCATTGTACACAGCGATACAAAGGCTCACAAATTTTGCGACGATTGGCCGATATTTATTGTCGCAATTTTGAAGGTTTTAGAGTGCGCCGCCGTGCTAGTCAAAACATTTTTTCGTGAAACTGACCGAAGCGACGAGGACTTCTGAGCGTTTGTGACGCAGACGCCACAAGGCGCACCACCCAGAGGCGGTGCGCTCAAGCGGGTAAAATCAGGGGTTGCCGGGTGAGCGGCCTGGATAAGGCCGCTGCGACTTCAGCGAGTGGCGCCGAGCTCTTGTTGAACGCTGGCGACAGTACGAGGCCAAGGTTTACCAGCCTGAACCTTGGCTGGCAATACCTTGATGGCTGCCAGAGCGGCAGCACGGTCGGAAAAGTTACCGTAGGTCACGACGTACAGAGGCTTGCCCTGCAGGGTTTTCTTGAAATAACGGTACTCGCCGCCCTGTTCGGCCACATAGGCCTGAGCGGTGGCTTCGGAGCTGGTGCCCAGAATCTGCACCACATAACGGCCCGGCGCCTGACTGCTGTACCAGCTGCCACCGGCCGCTGGTTTGGCGGCAGGCTTTTCGGCGGGCTTGGGTGCAGGCTTGGCAGTGGCGACCTGAGTCGGTGCCGGAGCCGGCTTGACCACCGGAGCAGGCTGCGGCGCCGCGGCCGGAGCCGGGATGGTCGAGCGTGGCGCTGGAGCGGCTGCCTGCCCCGCTGGGACGCCGGCAGGTGGTGCAGTGGTGGTGACGGTCGGCGGCTGGGCAGGCGAACCGGTTGGCACCGCATCCTCGTCGACATCACTGGAACCGGCCGCCTCGGCCAGCGGGCCGCGCATCACCGGCTGGGAATTGCCGACCAGCGGCAGAGACTGAGGCTGGGAGTTGCCCGCGAACTCGATGGCCGGGCCACCGTTGTTCGATTGCTGGGCTGAAGGCGTGCCCTGACCCAGCGGCAATTGCGCCTGAGCGTTGGCAGGAGCATTGGCCGGAGCCTTGTCGTCCCGACCGGGGATCAGCACTGCTGCTGCCACGGCCACGACCACTACTGCGCCGAGAGCCAATACGTGTTTTTTCGGCATGTTGAACCCCACACTTGGACGTTTGACCGCGGAGCGACTCGCGATCATCGCCTCGATCATAGAATCGCGGGCCACCTGGTTGATTGCCCCAGGCCAGCCATCGGATTGTTCATGGATATCGGTAATCTGGTCGGCGGTGAACAAGGCGATTGACTGCCCCGCACCTTCGAGCCGTTGCGCCAGGTACTCGCGCGTTTCCTCTTCCGTGTAGGGTTGCAGCTCGATGACATGAAAGCGTTCGCCTTCGACATCGCCCTGCAATGCAGCGCACAACTGATCCAGGCGATCGAGCAACGATGGCTCGCCGAACAGGAACACATGCGGCCGACCTTCCGGCGTGCCTTCGGCCAGCCCCAGCAAGGCTTCGAGCGCCGAATCGCCGAGTTGTTCCGCATCGTCCACCAGCAGATAGACTTCCTGGCCGGTCAGCCCCAGCTGCACGACCTGGGCAAGAATGGCCTGCATTTCCGCGTGGGCGACGCTCAACGCCTGCGCTACCTGCTGCAGGACGCCGGCCGCATCGCCGGCACCTCGCGCCGAAACCACCACGCTCTGGACCGACTGTTTATTGGTGCTCGCCACCAGTGCCTGGCGCAGCAGGGTCTTGCCGCTGCCCTGCGGGCCGGTGACGGCCAACAACAGCTGGCTGTAGCGCGCCAGATGATGAAGCTGACCCAGCACCGGCTTGCGCTGGGCAGGGAAGAATTTGAAGCCAGGTACCCGCGCCGCAAAGGGGTCATGACTCAACTGATAATGACCGAGGAAGGCCTCGTCGGCATGCAAACTAGTCATGGGTTTTCCGTTAACCTCTAAGCTGATCCACCAGGGCGCGGTAGTCCGCAACCAGGGTGGCCTGTAGTACTTCTTTTGGATAATCGTCCGTGATAACCGCTTCGCCCAGCCGGCGCAGGAGCACCAGCCGCAGACGTCCGTCGATGACTTTCTTGTCGATCGCCATGTGTTCGAGGAAATTGTCCTGCGTCATGTCCTGAGGCGGCACCACCGGTAGGCCGGCGCGCTGCAACAGGCGAATGCCACGGTCACGCTCGTCAGAGGTGATCCAGCCCAGGCGCTGGGACATTTCCAGGGCCATGACCGTGCCGGCGGCAACTGCCTCGCCGTGCAGCCAGACACCATATCCCATGTGCGTCTCGATGGCGTGGCCGAACGTGTGCCCCAGATTCAGTGTCGCCCGCACTCCGGACTCACGCTCGTCGGCACCGACCACCAGCGCCTTGGCAGCGCAGGAGCGCTCGATGGCCTCGGTCAGTGCCGCCTGGTCCAGCCCGCGCAACTGCTCGACATGTTCTTCGAGCCAGGTCAGGAACGGCTCGTCGCAGATCAGCCCGTACTTGATCACCTCGGCCAGTCCGGCGGACAGCTCACGCTCGGGCAGGGTATTGAGCGTGGTGGTGTCGATGAGCACGACGCCCGGCTGATAGAACGCCCCCACCATGTTCTTGCCCAGCGGGTGATTGATGCCGGTCTTGCCGCCCACCGACGAATCGACCTGGGACAGCAGAGTGGTCGGGATCTGGATGAAATTGACGCCACGCTGGTAGCACGCGGCGGCAAAGCCGGCCATGTCGCCGATCACACCGCCGCCCAGAGCGATCACGGTGGTGCGGCGATCATGCCGGGCCGTCAGCAAGCCGTCGAAAATGGTTTGCAGGGTTTCCCAGTTCTTGAACGCCTCGCCATCGGGCAACACGATGGGCAGCACGTTGTAGCCGGCCAGGGTGCGGGTCAACCGCTCAAGATACAGCGGCGCCACTGTCGTGTTGGAAACGATCGCCACCTGCCGCCCAACGATGTGCGGGGTCAGGAGTTCGGGACGATCCAGCAGGCCTTCGCCAATATGGATCGGGTAGCTACGCTCACCAAGCTCGACCTTAAGTGTCTGCATGTGTCCCCACATTGATTACCGATTGGGCACTGACGCAGGATTTTCATGCGCCAGGACGGCCACAGGCCAAAGCCGCAAGCCGTCGTTATTTTATTGGTCGCCGAGGATAACGCATTTTTGTCTGCGCTTTAACGGGGAGGAAGCTGCGCCAGCAGAGCCAGGATGTCGAGCACCACCATTCGCGGCGGCCGCTCATCGGTTTCGATGATCAGATCGGCGATTTCCCGGTACAGCGGGTCGCGAATCGCCAGCAGTTCGCTCAGCACCTTGGCCGGGTCCGCCGTGCGCAACAGCGGTCGATTACGGTCCCGCGCGGTGCGCCCGACCTGCTGCTCGACCGATGCATGCAGATAGACCACGCGCCCGCCTGCGTGCAACGCACGCCGGTTTTCGCTGCGCATGACGGCACCGCCGCCGGTCGCCAGCACCACGCCGTCGGACTCGCACAGCTCGGCGATCATCGCCTGCTCACGGTCGCGAAAGCCCGGCTCTCCTTCCTTGTCGAAGATCCAGGGGATATTGGCGCCGGTCCGCAATTCGATTTCCTTGTCGGAATCCTTGAAAGGCAGCCGCAGCTCTTTGGCAAGCAAACGGCCGATGGTGCTTTTGCCTGCACCCATCGGCCCTACGAGTATTAAATTTCGCACAGAATCAACGACTCACCGCAATCGCCTGGTTGTTCATGATACGCGGAGTCAGAAACACCAGCAGCTCGGATTTGGTTTCTGAGACCACGTCACGCCGGAAAAGGCGGCCAACATACGGCACATCGCCGAGAAATGGCACTTTATCGACAACTTTACTTTGTGTGTTGGAGAACACGCCCCCTATCACGATAGTCTCGCCATCGGCCACCAGCACCTTGGCGTTGACTTCATTTTTGCTGATCGGCGGCTGGCCCAGCACGGCGTTGAGATAATCGGGCGCATCCTTGGTGACCTTCACCTCCATGATCACCCGGTTGTCCGGCGTGATCTGCGGCGTGACTTCCAGCGACAGGGCCGCTTCCTTGAAGGTCACGGTGGTGGCGCCGCTGGAGCTGGATTCCTGGTAAGGCACTTCAGTGCCCTTGAGGATCTTGGCGGTTTCCTTGTCGGAAGTGACCACCTTGGGTTGCGAGACGATTTCACCGTTACCGGTTTTCTCCATCGCGCTCAGTTCCAGGTCCAGCAGGGTGTTGTTGGTCACGAAACCCAGGCCGATGCCCGATGTCGCGTCCGCGGCGCCCAGATCCACGAATGGAATGTTCGGTCCCAGGCTGTTGCCGTCGTTGCCCGCTTCGTCGCCGTTGTCATCCAGACCGCCGGCACTCCAGTTGCTGCTGCCCTTGAGGTTGGTACGGCCGCCCCAGCGAACGCCGAGCTGCTTGTCATAGTCGACGTTGGCTTCGACGATCCGCGCTTCGATCATCACCTGGCGTACCGGAATATCCAGCTGTGAAACGATACGGCGCAGCTCGTCGAGGCGATCCTGGGTCTGATAGGCAATGATGTTGTTGGTCCGGTCGTCGACCGTGATCGAACCGCGCTCATCGGTCTTGGACTCGGCACTGGTCACCGACTGGAACAGCTTGGCAATGTCGGCGGCCTTGGCGTAGTTGACCTGCAACAGCTCGCGGCGCAGCGGCGCCAGCTCGGCGATCTGCTTGAGCGACTCCAGTTCCTGACGCTCGCGGGCGGCAATTTCATCCGCCGGCGCTACCAGCAACACGTTGCCGATCTTGCGCTTGTCCAGCCCCTTGGTCTTGAGCACCAGATCCAGTGCCTGGTCCCAGGGCACGTTCTGCAGGCGCAACGTAATGCCGCCCTGGACCGTGTCGCTGGCCACCAGATTGAGGTTGGTGAAGTCGGCGATCAGCTGCAGCACCGAACGCACATCGATGTCCTGGAAATTGAGCGACAGCTTCTCGCCGGTGTACACCGGCTTGTCCGCCGCGCGGCGATCCAGGTCTTCATTGGTGAGCGGGCGCACACTGATGGTCAGTTTGTTCTCGGTCTGGAACGCCGAGTAATCGAACGCGCCGGACGGTTCGATGGTGATACTGGTCTTGTCACCGACGGTCGTGGCGTTGACGAACTGCACAGGTGTGGCGAAATCCTTCACATCCAGACGCACCCGCAACGGGTCCGGCAGCGTGGTCTTGGCGAAGTCGACGCGAATCTTGCCGCCCTGCTCCTGGATATCCGGCGCGATGCCGGGATTGCTCAGCTCGATGACGACATTGCCTTCACCCAGCTCGCCACGCTGAAAATCGACATTCCGGATCGCCTTGACGCCGGCCGGTACGAACGGCCTGGCCTGGCTCGGTGCAGGTGCCGGAACCGGCGTGGCAATCCGTGGCGCGCCCATTGCCGTGCTTGGCTGGGACGCTTGCGCCGCGGCGGCGCCCTGCCCGACGACCACGAACAGATTGTTGCCTTCGACCCGAGTGCTGTAGGCCGACAGCGTGGTCATGTTGATAATGATGCGGGTCCGGTCCTGCGCCTGGACGACCACGACGCTGCGCGCATTGCCGGTGCCCAGCTCGCGGCTGCGAGTCGCCAGCTGGCTGGTCACGCCCGGCAGGTCCAGCGCGATGCGCGCAGGCTCCTGAGTGGTGTAGCCGCGCGGCGCCGGAACCGGCGAATCGAACGACAGTTTGAGCTCGATCCGGTCGCCCGGCAGCGCAGCGACATCCAGCGTCTTGAGGTTGGCGGCCTGCAGAACCGGCGAGGTCATCGCTATCCATAGCGATGCGCCGATGATCGAGAGAATCCTGGTCATGGTCAGTTTCCGTTTTGCGGTGTTAAGCATGCTTGGCCTTGCCCACTTCATGAGCGTTCTTTGAGAGCGATACTGCGCGGCCTTTCCAGCCAGGCCCCCTCTCCATCAGGAACAATTTCAATGACATCGACCTGCCCATCGCTGACCGACACTATTCGACCGTTGTTGCGTCCCAGATAATCACCGACCTTCACGCGATGCACTCCTCCGGCTCCGCGCAACAGCGCGAATGTACCCGAGCCGTTGCCGATGGTACCGACCATCTCGAAGGTTTCGATGTTGAAGCCTTCGAGAAACTGTTTGACCCGGTTCTCGTCCGGCGCCACCAGCCGCGACCCCTTCTGACGATTCTGCAGGTCGATCTTGATCGGCGGCTGGAACGGGCTGCGCAACGAGGCCGCGTTGTAAGTGAACGCCTCGTAGGACCAGAACTTGGGAAGCGCCTCGATGGTACCGACAGGCCGCGCCCGCACTTCTTCCATGAAGGTGCTCAGGTCCGAGAACTCCTTGTCCCCGTCGCAGCCCGCCAGACCGATCAGCATCACACTGACGCACAACACTCGCGCCAACCTCATTTCTTGAGCCCTTCATCGTTGTAGCGGTAGGTCTTGGCCAGAATGCTCATGCGTAACCTGGCCGGCGCCTTGGGATCGATCGGCTTGATCTCGAAATCGTGCAGCGTGACGATCCGCGGCAGGCTGGCAACGCCGCTGGCGAAGGTCGCCAGGTCGTGATAACCGCCCACCACCGTGATCTGGATCGGCAGTTCGATGTAGAACTGCTGGGCCTCTTCGGGCAGCAGCTTGATTTCCTCGAACTCAAGACCGCTGCCCAGGCCGGTGCGGGTGATGTCTTCCAGAAGGCCCGGTACTTCGGTGTCGCTGGGCAGCTGCCGCAACAACGCGCCGAAGGTGTCTTCCATTTCCTGCATCTGCTTCTTGTACGCTTCCAGGTTGGCGGCCTGGAACGCCTTGCTGGAAAACTGCTCCTTGAGCGCGACTTCGTTGGCCCGGGCGGTGTCCAGCTGCGCTTCCAGATCCTGGATGAAAAAGAAGTAACCCAGGGCGAACACCAGCACCATGACCAGCACGCCGGAAATGACTTTCACCGCAGCCGGCCATGAGCCTACGTTGTTGATGTCCAGTTCGTTCAGATCGACTTTGCGAAGCCCTTCGAGCCATTCGGTCAGGTTCATGGCTTGGCTCCTTCATCGACGACAGGCTGGGTCTGACGCACGGTCAACTGAAACACGTTGGCCTGATCCACGGCGCCGGCCGTCGCTGCCTTGACCTCGGTAAGACTCGGCGCTTCCAGCCAGTCGGACGCATCCAGGTTACGCATCAGGTCGGAAACCCGGTTGTTGGATTCGGAGACACCGCTGATCGCAATGACCTTCTCGGTCATCTTCACGTCGGAGAAATACACGCCGTCGGGCAGGGTCCGCGCCAGTTGGTCGAACACCCGGCCGATGATCGGACGGTTGCCTTGCAAGTCCTGGATGATCTTCATGCGCTCCAGCAACTGCTTGCGACGTGCGCGCAGGTCGCTGATTTCCTTGATGCGGATATCCAGCTGGACGATTTCCTTTTGCAGGAAGGCGTTGCGCTCGTCCTGGTGGGTAATCGCGTTGCTGATGAAGCGATCCACCAGAAACAGCGTGCCTGCCGATAGCAGCAGGACGCCGACCAGCGCGGTCAGGAAGCGTTTCTTGCGCTCTTCGCGAAGCTCTTCGCGCCACGGTAATAAGTTGATCCGGGCCATCAGTCGAAGCTCCTCAGGGCCAGGCCGCAGGCAATCATCAAAGCCGGCGCATCGCTGGCCAGGGCGCCGGCGTTGACCTTGGAACTCAGGGCCATGTCGGCGAAGGGGTTGGCGACCAGGGTCGGGGTACCGAGACGCTTCTGGATCAGATGTTCAAGGCCGGCGATCGATGCCGAACCACCGGCCAGCATGATGTAGTCCACCGAGTTGTACTGGCCGGCGGCGAAGAAGAACTGCAACGAGCGCGACACCTGCTGCACCAGCGCGTCCTTGAACGGGTCGAGCACCTCGCTGACGTAGTCGTCGGGCAGCCCGCCCTGTTTCTTGGCAAGCCCGGCCTCTTCCATCGACAGGCCGTAGCGGCGCTGGATTTCTTCAGTGAGCTGCCGGCCGCCGAACAGTTGTTCGCGGGTATAGATGATGCGGCCGTGGTGCAGGACGCTCAGGGTGGTCATGGTTGCGCCGATGTCCACCACGGCCACCGTCAGTTCTTCATGGCCGTTGCCCAGCTGGGCAGCGAGCAGACCGAACGAGCGCTCCAGGGCGTAGGCTTCCACGTCGACGACTTTCGCGGTCAGGGCGGCCAGGGCCAGCGCTGCTTCGCGCACCTCGACGTTTTCCTTGCGGCACGCCGCGAGCAGGACTTCGACCCGCTCGGGGTTGCGCAGCGAATAGCCTTGCACCTCGAAATCGATGGCGACTTCTTCAAGGGGATAGGGGATGTACTGATCGGCTTCCAGCTTGAGCTGGTTTTCCATGTCGTCGTCAGACAGACCGGCGTCCATCTCGATGGTCTTGGTAATGACCGCAGACCCGGCCACCGCCACCGCCACCGACCTGGTAGTGGTCTTGGCCTTGACCAGCACACGCGCCAACGCCTGCCCGACGCCTTCGAGATCGGCGATGTTTTTTTCGACGACAGCGTTGATCGGCAGCGGCTCGACCGCGTACGACTCGACCTTGTAACGGGTGCCGGAACGACTCAATTCAAGAAGCTTGACCGAGGTGGAACTTATATCGATCCCTAGAAGGGTATTGGCCTTCTTACTGAAGAGTTCGAACACAACCTGATTCCTATGAGTTTCCGTCACTTACGGAGTTATTTCGTGTCAGCACCGGTGTCGGCAGCCTTGACAGTAGCGCAAATCACGCGTCGGGACGAAAAATGCTTATAATGCCCAGCGTTTTTTTCTTTTGCCAAAGCTTCAAGGCGTGTTCATTTGTAAATGCCTGCGCTCAACCCATCTTTTTCTGGAAATCCAAAAGCCTTGATACGCCTGCTGAAATTTCTGTGGTGGTCTCTTGTAGCAGTCTTCTGCGCACTGTTGCTCGGCCTGAGTGGCGCCTTCCTCTATCTGAGCCCCAACCTGCCCTCCGTCGAAGCCCTGCGGAGTATCCAGCTTCAGATCCCGCTGCGCGTCTACAGCAGCGACGGCAAGCTGATCGCCGAATTCGGCGAGATGCGCCGCACCCCGATCCGCTTCGCCGAAATCCCGCCCAATTTCATCAACGCCCTGTTATCGGCAGAAGACGACAATTTCGCCAATCATTATGGCGTCGATCCCAGCAGCCTGATGCGCGCCGCGACCCAACTGGTCAAGAGCGGCCATATTCAGTCGGGCGGCAGCACCATCACCATGCAGGTGGCGAAGAACTTTTTCCTGACCAGCGAAAGAAGCTTCTCACGCAAGACTACCGAGATCCTGCTGGCCTTGCAGATCGAACGTCAGCTGACCAAGGACGAGATCCTCGAGCTGTACGTGAACAAGATCTACCTCGGCAACCGGGCCTACGGTATCGAGGCTGCGGCGCAAGTCTACTATGGCAAATCGATTCGCGATGTAAGCCTTGCACAAATGGCGATGATCGCCGGTCTGCCCAAGGCCCCGTCGCGCTTCAACCCGCTGGCCAACCCGGCCCGGGCCAAGGAACGTCGCGACTGGATCCTGGGCCGCATGTACCGGCTGGGCAAGATCGACCAGACCGCCTATCAGGCCGCCCTGAGCGAGCCGCTCAACGCCAGCTATCACGTGCAGACGCCGGAAGTCGACGCGCCGTATATCGCCGAGATGGCGCGCGCCGAGATGGTCGGCCGCTACGGCAGCGACGCCTACACCGAAGGGTTCCGCGTCACCACTACCGTTCCGAGCGATTTGCAGGAACATGCCAAACTCGCCGTGCGCCGCGGCCTGCTGGATTACGACCAGCGTCATGGCTATCGCGGACCTGAAAGCCGCTTCCCGGGCATGACCCGTGCGGGCTGGGTTCAGGAGCTGACCAAGCAGCGAACCATCAATGGCCTCGAACCTGCCATCGTGACCCAGGTCGACAAGACCGGCATCCGGGTTCTGACCCGCAACGGCGAGCAGGAAGAAACCGTCGACTGGGCCAGCATGAAGTGGGCGCGGCCTTACCTGAACACCAACAGCATGGGCGCCAATCCGCGCCAGCCGGGCGACGTTGCCAAGGTTGGCGACCTGATCCGCGTATTGCGCCAGGACGATTCCACGCTCAAGTTCAGCCAGGTTCCCGCCGCCCAGAGCGCGCTGGTTTCGCTGGACCCACGCAACGGTGCCATCCGCGCCCTGGTGGGTGGCTTCGCTTTCGAGCAGAGCAACTACAACCGTGCCATGCAGGCCAAGCGTCAGCCAGGGTCGAGCTTCAAGCCGTTCGTTTACAGCGCGGCACTGGATAACGGCTACACCGCGTCGAGCCTGGTCAACGATGCGCCGATCGTGTTCGTCGACGAATACCTGGACAAGGTCTGGCGTCCGAAGAACGACACCAATACGTTCCTTGGGCCGATCCGCCTGCGCGAAGCGCTGTACAAGTCGCGCAACCTGGTTTCGATCCGCCTGCTCCAGGCGCTGGGCGTCGACAGCACCATCGATTACATCAGCAAATTCGGCTTCGCCAAGCAGGACCTGCCGCGC
This sequence comes from Pseudomonas sp. v388, assembly GCF_003935425.1. Lineage (GTDB taxonomy): Bacteria > Pseudomonadota > Gammaproteobacteria > Pseudomonadales > Pseudomonadaceae > Aquipseudomonas. The sequence goes on along the minus strand of NZ_RHQN01000002.1, from coordinate 455,795 downwards.
AACCTGTCGCTGGCGCTGGGGACCGCAACCTTGACGCCGATGGAGATCGCCACTGGCTGGAGCGCCTTTGCCAACGGTGGTTACAAGGTCAATTCCTACCTGATCCAGACCATCGAGGACCGTGACGGCAAAACCCTGTTCGCCGCCAACCCGCCGAGCGTTCCGGAGACCGACAGCAAGCCGGCGCCCGACACTTCGACCTTCGCGGTGCACGATGCGCCCGGCCTGACGGCAACTTCCGCCAGCGGCCTGGCTCAGCCGCAGATTCCACTGCTGGCGGAACGTATCGTCGACAGCCGCACCACGTTCATCCTCAACAGCATGTTGCAGGACGTGATCAAGCGCGGCACCGGACGCCGGGCATTGGCGATGAATCGCCCGGACATCGCCGGCAAGACCGGTACCACCAACGAGTCCAAGGACGCGTGGTTCTCCGGCTACAACGCCGATTACGTGACCACGGTATGGAGCGGTTTCGATCAGCCGGAAAGCCTGGGCCGTCACGAGTTCGGCGGCACGGTAGCGTTGCCGATCTGGATGGATTACATGAGCGCTGCGCTCAAGGACAAGCCGCCGCATCAGCAGCCGGAGCCCGATGGCATCCTGAGCCTGCGGGTAGACCCGGTCAGCGGCCGCGCCGCCACGCCGAGCACGCCCAATGCATTCTTCGAGCTGTTCAAAAGCGAAGACACACCACCGAGCGTGAACGAACTGGGCGGCAGCGCTCCAGGCAGCCCGCTGCCGGCAGACGAATCGGCGCCGATCGATTTGTTCTGACTGACGCCTTCGCCAGCAAGAGACTGCGATCCCTGTGGGAGGCGGCTTGCTGGCGACGAATGTGATGCGGTCTTTCTGACAGACCGCAGCGCTTAGGTCGCGAGCAAGCTCCCTCCCACAGATAACTGAACCGCGCTTAGCCTGCACAAACAAAAACGCCCCGACATTGTCGGGGCGTTTTGTTTTACGGGTTCAGGCTTCAGCCTTTGAACACGTCATCCACGCTGGTCAGCGGGTAGTGCTTCGGATACGGCAGGGTAGCCACGCCGCTCTCGATGGCTGCCTTGGCGACCGCATCGGCGATCAGGCCGAGCAGGCGGGAGTCCATTGGCTTCGGAATGATGTACTCACGACCGAATTCCAGCTTGATACCGCCGTAGGCGTCGCTGACTTCCTGTGGAACCGGCAGCTTGGCCAGTTCACGCAGGGCGTTGGCGGCAGCGATTTTCATCTCTTCGTTAATGCGCTTGGCGCGAACGTCCAGAGCACCACGGAAGATGAACGGGAAGCCCAGCACATTGTTGACCTGGTTCGGGTAGTCCGAACGGCCGGTCGCCATGATCACGTCACTGCGAGTGGCGTGCGCCAGTTCCGGCGAGATTTCCGGATCAGGGTTGGAGCAGGCAAAGACGATCGGGTCCTTGGCCATGGTCTTCAGGCCTTCGGCGCTGAGCAGGTTCGGGCCGGACAGGCCGACGAACACGTCCGCACCATCGAGTGCGTCAGCCAGGCTGCGCTTCTCGGTCGGATGAGCGAACACCGCCTTGTACTGGTTCAGGTCGGTACGCTCGGAGTGGATCACCCCGGTACGGTCGACCATGTAGATGTTTTCGATCCTGGCGCCCATGCTCACCAGCAACTTCATGCAGGAGATGGCTGCGGCGCCAGCGCCCAGGCAAACGATCTTGGCGGTGTCGAGGGACTTGCCGACGATTTCCAGCGCGTTGATCATGCCGGCCGCGGTGACGATGGCGGTACCGTGCTGGTCATCGTGGAAGACCGGGATGTCGCACTGTTCGATCAGCGCTTTCTCGATTTCAAAGCACTCGGGCGCCTTGATGTCTTCCAGGTTGATGCCACCGAAGGTGATGGAAATGCGCTTGACGGTGTCGATGAAGGCTTGCGGGCTTTCGGAATCGACTTCGATATCGAACACATCGATACCGGCGAAACGCTTGAACAGCACGCCCTTGCCTTCCATGACCGGCTTGGACGCCAGAGGCCCCAGGTCACCAAGGCCCAGAATCGCGGTGCCATCGGAAATAACTGCTACCAGGTTGCCTTTGCCGGTGTACTTGTAGGCCAGCTCGGGATCACGGGCGATTTCACGCACGGGCTCGGCAACGCCGGGGCTGTAGGCCAGCGCCAGGTCACGGGCGGTTGCGGTCGGCTTGGTGAGTTCTACGCTCAGCTTCCCTGGACGAGGATTGGCGTGATATTCGAGCGCGGCAGTTTTCAGATCTGACATGTATGCGATTCCGCTTTTTGCTGTGGGACTGACGGACCGCCGAGGATACGCAAGATGCATAGTCCTAACAAGACTGACCAGTCACTGCTGTCAAGGGGCGGAGGCTTAGACTTTACGCTTAGAACCGCGAGCTGACTATCCGCCAACCGGGCTCAACATCGCCGGATGCGTAAGCGGCATGAGCCATCTGGCCTGGCCCGGTTTCAACCCTCCACGACGGGAGCGGTCCACTAACCAGCCGCGGGCTTCGATCCGCTGCCCGGCGAGGCGCTGAAGCACGGACACGTCGAACTGATCCAGCAGGCGCGGCTCGATGCGCAACACCAGCGACCCCTTCAGCTCGATCCACAGCCCGCCGCCGTTGCGCTCCACCTTGCGGACCTGACCGGCAACCACCGAAAAACCGCTCTGGCTGATGGCAGCGACCGAGCGCACCGGCGAGTTGCGCCAGACGCCGAGTTTCGCCCGGCGTGCGACCTGCTCGGCATCGCGCTGGCATTCAACCAATTCAACATTGGGCGCAATGGCAACCTGATAACCCAGCCCTTCGCTGAGCAGTTGCGCTTCGAAATTATCGCCGTTGCGGCCGTAGACGTTGGCCAGTGTACGCCCGTAGTGGTCCCTGCTCTGCCGGCCGACCCGCAACGAAACCCGGCCGGCGCTCTCATCCACCAGCGCCTGTAGGCGACGGCGCGCGGCTTCGGCGAATGGCTCGGCGGACCGGCCGTTCTTTCCGGTTTCGGGAGTATTGAGGCCGATCATCCGCACGCTGCGGCCGTCGGTGAGGCGCAAAGTGTCGCCATCGACCACTTTCTGTACCTGCGCAACCGGCAGGTCGACCGACGACGGGCACAATGCCTCGGCACTGGAAAGCCAAATCGCAGACATAAAAAAGACGCCCACAAGGGGCGCCTTTTCAAGTAGTCCGGTTTTGCCCATGGGCAGCCCGTCTTACTTCGCTTTGGTAGCGCCGAACGCACCGAAACGGGATTTGAACTTGTCGACACGGCCGCCAACGTCAAGCGTCTTCTGCTTGCCGGTGTAGAACGGGTGGCACTCGTTGCACACGTCCAGGCTCAGAGGAGCGGCCAGGGTGGAACGGGTCTTGATGACATTGCCGCAGCTGCAGGTTGCGTCAATGGCTTCGTAAACTGGATGGATGTTAGCTTTCATCGGTACTTCCTCAGTCTAGCGTGCCGCCACCCAACACTATTGTTGAATACCGCACGGAAATAGGCTGCGGATACTACCAGACAATCCAGATGACGCAAGCGAACCTTTACACCGGTCGTCTGCTAAGATCGCGCATCCGCCACAGACCGCCACAGGGAATTACCGCGTGCCCAACGCCATCCTGCGCCTTGCCTTGCCCTCGCCGTTGCGCCGCCTGTTCGACTATCGCGCTCCAGCCGGCATTGCGCGCAGTGCTTTGCAGCCGGGCATGCGCCTGCGCGTACCGTTCGGGCGTCGGGAAATGATCGGCATTCTGGTGGAAGTCGTCGATCACAGCGAAGTCCCTGCCGACAAGCTCAAGCCTGCCATCGCCCTGCTCGACAGCCAGGTGCCGATGCCCGCTTCGCTGTTCAAGTTGTGCCTGTGGACCGCCCAGTATTATCAACACAGCCTGGGTGACACGCTGAGCTGGGCACTGCCGGTCCTGTTGCGCCAAGGTGAACCCGCCGAAACTCGCCAGGAGCGCTTCTGGCACGTAGCGCCCGGCGCCAGCGTTGACGATCCGCGTATCGCCCGCGCGCCCAAGCAGCGCGAAGCCCTGACCACCCTCGCCCAGCACCCGCACGGCGTGGCGCATCAACTGCTGAGCAAGCTGATGCTGAACAAGGACAGCCTCAACCTGCTGCTGGCCAAAGAGCTGGTGTACATTGAAGTGCGGTGCCATGCGCCGACGCCGCGCCATGAACGCTGGCTGGCGCAGCCGGAACTGCCGCTCAACACTGAACAGCGCGCCGCCTACGAAGCGATTCGCGCCGGATTCGACAGCTTCCATGCGTTTTTGCTGGCCGGCGTGACCGGCAGCGGCAAGACCGAGGTCTACCTGCAACTGATCCGCGAGACGCTCGAAGCCGGCAAGCAGGCGCTGGTGCTGATCCCGGAAATCAACCTCGGGCCGCAGACCCTGGCGCGTTTCGAACAACGCTTCAACGCGCGGATTGCCCTCGTGCATTCGGCAGTCAACGACCGCGAGCGGCTGGATGCCTGGCTTGCCGCGCGGGACGGCGAAGCCGACATTATTATCGGCACGCGCTCGGCGCTGTTCACGCCGATGAAGAATCCGGGCCTGATCATCATCGACGAGGAACACGACGGCTCCTATAAACAGCAGGAAGGTCTGCGCTACCACGCCCGCGATCTGGCACTGGTACGAGCCCGCCAGGAAAACATTCCCATCGTGCTCGGTTCGGCGACGCCTTCACTGGAAAGCCTGCACAACGCCTACACCGGCCGTTACGGCCTGCTGCGCCTCAATCAACGCGCCGGCGGTGCGCAGCAGCCGCGGTTCATGCGCCTGGACGTCAAGAGCCGACCGCTGGACAGCGGCATTTCCGGGCCGATGCAACAGGCGATCGGCCAGACCCTGGCTGCGGGCCAGCAAGTGCTGGTGTTCCTCAACCGTCGGGGCTTTGCGCCAACGCTGCTGTGTCACGACTGCGGCTGGATGTCCGGCTGCCAGCGCTGCGACGCGCGCATGACGGTGCACCAGCGTTCCGGCGAGTTGCGCTGCCACCATTGTGGCTACGTCGAGCGCGTACCACGGCAGTGCCCGTCCTGCGGCAAGGTCGATCTGCGCCCGGTCGGGGCCGGCACCGAACGGGCCGAGGAGAGGTTGGGCATTCTGTTTCCCGACTACCCGGTGCTGCGCGTGGATCGGGACAGTACGTCACGCAAGGATGCGATGAACAAGCTGTTTGAAACCATCCAGCGCGGCCAGCCGTGCATTCTGGTCGGCACGCAAATGCTCGCCAAGGGGCATCACTTTCCTCGGGTGACGCTGGTGTCGATCCTGGATGCCGACGGCGGGTTGTTTTCCGGCGACTTTCGCGCCAGCGAGCGCATGGCGCAGCTGATCGTGCAGGTCGCGGGACGGGCCGGACGAGCGGAAGAGCCCGGAAAAGTCATCATCCAGACCCATCTGGCTGACCATCCGCTGCTGATTCAGCTCACCGAACAGGGTTATTTCGCTTTCGCTGAACAGGCGCTGAGCGAGCGACGTGCCGCCGGGCTGCCGCCGTTCTCGCATCTCGCCCTGCTGCGGGCCGAAGCCCACAAACCCGGCCAGGCGGAAGAGTTTCTCGACCAGGCGTGCGCCCAGGCCGAGGATATTCTTGCGCAGCAAGGCTTGAGCGGGATCGAACTGCTCGGCCCGGTCCCTGCGCCCATGGAGCGCCGCGCCGGTCGGTATCGTGCGCAGTTGCTGGTGCAAGGCAACGCCCGCGCACCGCTGCATAAACTGCTCAGCACCTGGCTGCTGGCCTTGGAACAGATGCCCAGCGGACGAGCGGTCAGATGGTCGCTGGACGTCGATCCGGTGGATCTTTATTAACCCTGAGGATGACACTGTGGGAGCGGACTTGTCCGCGAGGCTTACTTTCAGGCGGCACAGATGCAGTAGATGTAACACCCCCGCGGGGAAGTCCGCTCCCACACAGTTGGCAAGCCGGCCTTCGCCACGGATAATGCAGAGTTTTTCCACCCGCGCATCGAAGCGCCACCGCGCTTGCGGTCGAAGAGAGCATCATGAAAGACACCATTCGCCAGCTGATCCAACAAGCCCTGACCCGCCTCGTTTCCGAGGGCGTCTTGCCTGAAGGGCTGACGCCGGCGATTCAGGTGGAAAACGCCCGGGACAAGACCCACGGCGACTTCGCCAGCAACATCGCGATGATGCTCGCCAAGCCTGCGGGCATGAAGCCGCGTGACCTGGCCGAAAAACTGATCGCCGCGCTGCCTGCCGACGAACAGGTCAGCAAGGTCGAAATCGCCGGCCCCGGTTTCCTGAATTTCTTCCAGAACACCCAGGCCCTGGCTTCGCGCCTGGACGCCGCGCTGGCCGACCCGCAGTTGTCGGTACGCAAGGCAGGCCCGGCCCAGCGTGTGGTCGTCGACCTTTCCGCGCCGAACCTGGCCAAGGAAATGCACGTCGGCCACCTGCGCTCGACCATCATCGGCGACGGCGTCGCCAATGTCCTGGAATTCCTCGGCGATACCGTGATCCGCCAGAACCACGTCGGCGACTGGGGTACGCAGTTCGGCATGCTGCTGGCCTACCTTCAGGAAAAACCGGCGACCAGCGACGAGCTGTCCGACCTGGAAAACTTTTACCGCGCGGCCAAGCAGCGCTTCGACGAATCCGAAGAGTTCGCCGAGCGTGCTCGTGGGCTGGTGGTCAAGTTGCAGGCCGGCGATGCCGAATGCCTGGCGTTGTGGACGCGCTTCAACGAAATCTCGCTGTCGCACTGTCAGAAAACCTACGAGCGCCTTAACGTCAAACTGACCCCGGCCGACGTCAAGGGCGAAAGCGCCTACAACGACGACTTGGCCAATGTGGTCAACGACCTGAAGACCGCCGGCCTGCTGGTTGAAAGCAATGGCGCGCAGTGCGTATTCCTCGAAGAATTCCGCACCGCCGAAGACACGCCGCTGCCGGTCATCGTCCAGAAAGCCGGTGGCGGTTATCTGTACGCCACCACCGACCTGGCTGCAATCCGCTATCGCAGCCGCGTCCTCAAGGCTGATCGCGTGCTGTATTTCGTCGATCAGCGCCAGGCCCTGCACTTCCAGCAAGTGTTCGAAGTCGCGCGCCGCGCCGGTTTCGTACACGACGGCATGCAGCTCGAACACATGGGCTTCGGCACCATGAACGGCGCCGATGGCCGTCCGTTCAAGACTCGCGACGGCGGCGTGGTAAAGCTCGTCGACCTGCTCGATGAAGCTCAGGAGCGCGCCTACACGCTGGTCAAGGAAAAGAACCCGCAAAGCCCGGAAGCCGAGCTGCGCAGCATCGCCAAGGCAGTGGGCATTGGCGCGGTGAAGTACGCTGACCTGTCCAAGCACCGCACCAGCGACTACAGCTTCAACTTCGACCAGATGCTGAGTTTCGAAGGCAATACCGCGCCGTACCTGCTGTACGCCTACACCCGTGTCTCGGGTGTGTTCCGCAAACTTGGCACGCCGTTCGATGCAAGCCTGGGCAACATCGTGCTGGAAGCGCCGCAGGAGCAGGATCTGGCGGCGCGCCTGGCGCAGTTCACCGAAACCCTGAACACCGTCGCAGAAAAAGGCACGCCCCACGTTCTTTGTGCTTATCTGTATGACCTTGCGGGCCTGTTTTCGAGTTTCTATGAAAACTGCCCGATCCTTGGTGCGCAAAACCCCGATCAGCAACAGAGCCGCCTGCGTCTGGCGGCCCTGACCGGTCGCACCCTCAAGCAAGGCCTGGATCTGTTGGGTCTGGAAACTCTGGAGCGTATGTAAGTTGGCAGTTGCGAAGAAGAAACCGGCTCCCAAGCGCGGCGCCAGCCGTTATCAGGCACCCGCGAAGAAGCCGATTCCAGGATGGTTGTGGTTGGTCATTGGCCTTACCGTGGGCGCGTTCATCGTCTTTCTGATGAAACTGGAACCCGGTGGCGCCGACATCAAGCGCGAAAGGGCCGAGGCCAAGGCCGCCAAGATCGCCGAAGCCAACAAGACGCCGCCAAGCCCGACGGCGCCGGTCAAGCCCAAGTACGACTTCTACACGCTGCTGCCGGAATCGGAAGTCATCGTGCCGAACGAGGCGGTGCCGGAGAAAACCCCGCCTGCCGTGGCTCCGGTTGCCCCGGTTTCCCCAGAACAGGCGGCGAAGATCGATACTGCACGCGCCCAGGCCGCCCTCAGCGGCCTGACGCCACCGCCGGCGCCTCCGGTCGCCACGACCAAGCCTGCCGCGGTCACCACGTTCTTCCTGCAAGCCGGTTCGTTCCGCAAGCAGGCCGACGCCGACAAGGTCCGGGCGCAGATCATTCTGCTCGGCCAGACGGCTACGGTGGAATCGGGGACTGTGAAGGATGAAACCTGGTACCGCGTGCTGGTCGGTCCGTTCAGCAACCGCGAACAACTGACCACCGCGCAGAAACAACTGGCAGGTGGTGGATTCAGTAACCTCTTGTTGCAGCAGCGTCAGAGCCGGTAAGCAGTCGGTACGCGTTTCCGGGCATGATCTGATATTGCTTCGCCAGCAAGCTGGCTCCTACAGGTACGAGGTGCGCGGCGATCTGTGGGAGCCAGCTTGCTGGCGAGAGGCCCGTGCAGACGCAATGTATGCGGCGTCTGTACTCATGCTTCGCGGACAAGTCCGCTCCCACAGGAATCGCAATGGGCTTTGCCGCCATTCATCCCTAACGGTTGAAATGCCCGACCGCACCCCCATATGAGTCTGCATCAGGGCATTTTCGCCCCGCTGCGTGGAGACTCTCCCTTGACCACCATCGTTTCAGTGCGCCGCCATGGCAAAGTCGTCATGGCCGGTGACGGCCAGGTTTCCCTGGGCAATACCGTCATGAAAGGCAACGCGAAGAAAGTCCGTCGCCTTTATCATGGCGAAGTGATTGCCGGGTTCGCTGGTGCCACCGCCGACGCCTTCACCCTGTTCGAGCGTTTCGAAGGTCAGCTGGAAAAACACCAGGGCCATCTGGTTCGCGCCGCCGTCGAGCTGGCCAAGGACTGGCGTACCGATCGCTCCCTCAGCCGCCTTGAAGCCATGCTGGCCGTTGCCAACAAGGATGCGTCACTGATCATCACCGGTAATGGTGACGTCGTTGAGCCTGAAGACGGCCTGATTGCCATGGGTTCCGGCGGTGCCTTCGCCCAGGCCGCTGCCCGCGCACTGCTGCTCAAGACCGACCTGTCGGCGCGCGAAATCACCGAGACCGCGTTGCACATTGCCGGCGACATCTGCGTGTTCACCAACCACAACATCACCGTCGAGGAGCAGGACCTCGCTGAATAAGCCCGCACACGACCGTTTCAACGCCGTGCCGGCTTACTTCCATCCAGAGGATCGTATTCATTATGTCCATGACTCCCCGCGAAATCGTCCATGAACTCAATCGCCATATCATCGGCCAGGACGATGCCAAGCGCGCTGTCGCCATTGCCCTGCGCAATCGCTGGCGCCGGATGCAGCTGCCCGAAGAGCTGCGCGTTGAAGTAACCCCCAAGAACATCCTGATGATCGGCCCGACCGGCGTCGGCAAGACCGAAATCGCTCGTCGCCTCGCCAAGCTGGCCAATGCGCCGTTCATCAAGGTCGAAGCGACCAAGTTCACCGAAGTGGGCTATGTAGGCCGCGACGTCGAGTCGATCATCCGCGACCTGGCCGACGCTGCGATCAAGCTGCTGCGTGAGCAGGAAATCGTCAAGGTTCGCCATCGTGCCGAAGATGCCGCCGAAGACCGCATTCTCGATGCGCTGCTGCCGCAAGCCCGCACAGGCTTTGGCGAAGAGCCGGTGTCCTCCAGCGATTCCAACACCCGCCAGCTGTTCCGCAAGCGCCTGCGTGAAGGCCAGCTGGACGACAAGGAAATCGAACTCGAACTGAGCGAAGCCATCGGCGTCGACATTTCCGCGCCGCCGGGCATGGAAGAAATGACCAATCAGCTTCAGAGCCTGTTCGCCAATATGGGCAAGGGCAAGAAGAAGAGCCGCAAGCTCAAGGTCAAGGAAGCGCTCAAGCTGGTGCGCGAAGAAGAGGCCAGCCGCCTGGTCAATGACGAAGAACTCAAGGTCAAGGCACTGGAAGCCGTCGAACAGCACGGTATCGTGTTCATCGACGAAATCGACAAGGTCGCCAAGCGCGGCAATTCCGGCGGCGTGGACGTTTCCCGCGAAGGCGTACAGCGCGACCTGCTGCCGCTGATCGAAGGCTGCACCGTCAATACCAAGCTGGGCATGGTCAAGACTGACCACATCCTGTTCATCGCCTCCGGTGCGTTCCACCTCAGCAAGCCAAGCGACCTGGTGCCTGAACTGCAAGGTCGCCTGCCGATCCGCGTGGAGCTCAAGGCGCTGACGCCACAGGACTTCGAACGCATCCTCAGCGAGCCGCATGCTTCGCTGACCGAGCAGTACCGCGAGCTGCTGAAAACCGAGGGCCTGAGCATCGAGTTCAAGGCCGATGGCATCAAGCGTCTGGCGGAAATTGCCTGGCAGGTCAACGAGAAGACCGAAAACATCGGTGCTCGTCGCCTGCACACGCTACTGGAGCGCTTGCTCGAAGAACTGTCGTTCAGTGCCGGCGACATGGCGACCAGTCCGGATGCCGAAGCCATCAGCATCGACGCCGACTACGTCAACAGCCATTTGGGCGAGCTGGCCAACGACGAAGACTTGTCGCGCTACATTCTCTAAGAGGCGGCCAGTTACAAGCCGCAAGCCGCGAGAGCAATCGCTTCGTCGCGGCTTGCAGCCCAAAACTGTAGCTTGTAGTTTGTAGCCTGTAGCTTGCTCTTCGAGACCCCCATGGCCCGACTTCCCACCGCGATCCAGCTGCACAAAGCATCCAAGACCCTGACGCTGAAATACGCGCCGGATGAGGAATATCATCTGCCTGCCGAATTCCTGCGGGTGCATTCGCCGTCCGCCGAGGTTCAGGGGCATGGCAAGCCGATCCTGCAATTCGGCAAGCTTGGCGTCGGGTTGACCAAGGTTGAACCGGCCGGGCAGTACGCGTTGAAGCTGACGTTCGATGACGGCCACGACAGCGGCTTGTTCACCTGGGATTACCTGTACGAGCTGGGCAAACGTCAGGAAGCGCTGTGGCAGGACTATCTGCTGGAACTCAAGAAAGCCGGTAAATCCCGAGATCCGTCCGAACAAGTCATCAAGCTTATGCTTTAGCCTGCCGCAACGGTCATTCGTCACCCCGACTGATCGCTGCAACGGATTGCTGAATACCTCGCCATACCCGGTCGGGCGCTTTAGCCCGCCGCCCGCCGTTTTAGAACGCACTTTCTAATCGAATTTGTTTCAATGTACCGCGCAGCGGTCAATGACTGACCCTGCTTGCGATTTATTGAAATCTCGCGTAACCAATGACTTTGTCAATTTCCCGCATCGAGCCCGGTGCGGGCAGCGGTATGCAGAGCCGTGGTCACGTGAAGCGCAGCTGTTCAGGCGCCTTCGCGGTAGCTTGCATAAATTCCGCCTAATTGGCTGGCAAACCATCATCGGTCACACGAGCAGTAGTACCGGCGTCTCGCCTGTGTCACTGGTCACAGGGAGAAAGTCGGTACTCGTCTCGGACAATGGAGCGTCGTAGATGAGTAGCAAGAACAACGATGACCTGCAGGTGCAAGCCTCTGAACACACCTTGGGTCTGAACCCGGTGGTTGGCTTGCGCCGCAAAGACTTACTGACCACCGCTCGCATCGTTCTGCGCCAGGCACTCAAGCAGCCTATTCACAGCCTCAAGCATGTCGCTCACCTTGGCGCGCAGTTGACCCATGTCCTGTTGGGCAGGTCGGACCTGCATCCCGCTGCCGATGACCGACGATTCTCCGACCCGGCCTGGTCGCAAAATCCGCTGTATCGCCGTTACCTGCAGATTTACCTGGCTTGGCGATCCGAGCTGCATGACTGGGTCGGCAGCAGCAATCTGTCGCCGCAGGACATCAGCCGTGGTCATTTTGTGATCAATTTGCTGACCGAAGCCATGTCGCCCACCAACTCGGCGGCCAATCCGGCAGCGGTGAAGCGCTTCTTCGAAACCGGCGGCAAGAGCCTGCTCGACGGGCTGGCGCATCTGGCCAAGGATCTGGTGCACAACGGCGGCATGCCCAGCCAGGTCAACATGGATGCGTTCGAAGTCGGCAAGAACCTGGGCACCACCGAAGGCGCGGTGGTATTTCGCAATGAGGTCCTGGAGCTGATCCAGTACAAGCCCGTTACCGACGAGGTTCACGAGCGCCCGCTGCTGGTGGTGCCGCCGCAGATCAACAAGTTCTATGTCTTTGACCTGAGCCCGGAAAAGAGTCTGGCGCGTTTTTGCCTGCGCAGTCAGGTGCAGACCTTCATCATCAGTTGGCGCAACCCGACCAAGGCCCAGCGGGAATGGGGCCTGTCGACCTATATCGAGGCACTCAAGGAAGCCGTGGAAGTGGTCACCGCGATCACCGGCAGCCCGGACATCAACATGCTCGGCGCCTGCTCCGGCGGGATCACCTGCACCGCCCTGCTCGGCCATTACGCGGCGCTGGAAAAGCAGAAGGTCCATGCGCTGACCTTGCTGGTCAGCGTGCTGGACACGACCCTGGAAACCGAGGTGGCGCTGTTCGTCGACGAGCAGACCCTGGAAACCGCCAAGCGCCATTCCTATCAGGCCGGCGTGCTGGAAGGTCGTGACATGGCCAAGGTATTCGCCTGGATGCGGCCCAACGACCTGATCTGGAATTACTGGGTCAACAACTACCTGCTGGGCAATGAGCCGCCGGTGTTCGACATTCTGTTCTGGAACAACGACACCACGCGGCTGCCCGCCGCATTCCATGGCGACCTGATCGAGATGTTCAAGAACAATCCGCTCATCCGCCCCAACGCGCTGGAGGTCTGCGGCACGCCGATCGATCTCAAGCAGGTCACCAGCGATGTGTTCTGCCTGGCGGGCACCAACGATCACATTACCCCGTGGCAATCCTGCTACAAATCGGCGCGCCTGTTTGGCGGCAATACCGAGTTCGTGCTGTCGAGCAGCGGTCATATCCAGAGCATTCTGAACCCGCCGGGCAACCCCAAGGCGCGCTTCATGACCAACACCGAAATGCCCGTCGACCCGCTGGAATGGCAGGAAAACGGCACCAAGCACACCGATTCCTGGTGGCTGTACTGGCAAGAGTGGCAGACGCAGCGTTCGGGCGAACTCAAGAAAGCGCCGGCAGCGCTGGGCAGCAAGGCTTACCCGGCAGGGGAAGCATCGCCGGGCACATACGTTCACGAACGCTAGGATTGACCCTGTGCCTGGGCAACGGCCGGACCGAGCTTCTCGGCACCGGCCGTTACCGGCACGCATGCAACAGCGGCACACAGGAGGCTACGCCTCGGCGGATCTGGCCCAAGCGCGGGACAGCTTGTCAGCGGTTTAACGAACAGGGCTTCGCGCATGCCTCAACCCTATGTATTTCGTTCCATCGACCTGGACGGTCACACGATTCGCACGGCAGTACGGCCGGGCAAGAGCCATATGACGCCGCTGCTGATTTTCAACGGCATCGGCGCCAACCTGGAGCTGGTATTCCCGTTCGTCGAAGCGCTGGACCCGGAGATGGAGGTGATCGCCTTCGACGTGCCGGGCGTCGGCGGCTCTTCCACGCCCAGCCGGCCGTACCGCTTTCCGGGGCTGGCGAAGCTGGCGGCGCGCATGCTCGATTATCTGGATATCGGCCAGGTAAACGTGATCGGCGTGTCCTGGGGCGGTGCGCTGGCGCAGCAGTTTGCCTTCGATTACCCCGAACGCTGCAAGAAGCTGGTGCTGGCCGCCACCTCCGCCGGCATGGTGATGGTGCCGGGCAAGCCGCGGGTAATGTGGATGATGGCCAGCCCGAGACGCTACATCCAGCCGTCCCATGTGATTCGCATTGCCCCGGAAATCTACGGCGGTGCGTTTCGTCGCGACCCGTATCTGGCCGCCAACCACGCCGGCAGGGTCCGGGCGTCCGGCAAGCTGGGCTATTACTGGCAACTGTTCGCGGGCATGGGCTGGACCAGCATCCACTGGCTGCACAAGATCCATCAGCCGACCCTGGTGCTGGCCGGCGACGACGATCCGCTGATCCCGTTGGTAAATATGCGGTTACTGGCTTGGCGGATACCCAATGCCCAGCTACACATAATCGATGACGGTCATTTGTTTCTCATCACCCGAGCCGAAGCCGTCGCCCCCATCATCATGGGTTTTCTGCAGCAAGAACGACAACGCGCGGTCATGCATCCACAGCCGCCACCACCCAGAACGCGTTGAACCGATCAGCCGAATTCATCGGAGCGGGAGAGCTTCCGCCAGAATCCGTTTCACCGACTGTGCCGACAGACTGGATTTCGAATGGCACAGAACCACGCAGGCCCGCCGGGTGCAGGCCTGCGTCATTCAAATGGGCTGATGGCTTGACGAAGGAGTGTTGCCCTCATGCGAAAAAACACAACGGCGGTGGCCGATGCCGCCCCCGCCACTTATATCAATGCGCAAAGCGCCATTACCGGTCTGCGAGGCCGTGACCTGCTGTCCACCCTGCGCGCCGTCGCCGTGCAAAGCTGGCGGCATCCTTTTCGCAGCGCCCGCCGCGCCCTGGCGCTGGGCAACCAGGTGGGCCGCGTGATGCTGCTGGGCGAAACCCCTTACCCGCCCAATCCGCGCGACAGTCGCTTCGCCGACCCGACCTGGAGCCTCAACCCGCTCTACCGACGTGGCTTGCAGATCTACCTGAGCTGGCAGCACCAGGTCAAACAATGGATCGACGAGAGCGACCTGTCCAAGGACGACCGTGCCCGCGCGCATTTCCTGTTCGCCCTGATCAACGACGCCATGTCGCCGACCAATACGCTGCTCAATCCGCTGGCCGTCAAGGCACTGTTCGACTCCGGCGGCACCAGCCTGCTCAAGGGCCTGCGGCACATGGCCGACGACATGCTGCATAACAACGGGCTGCCACGGCAGACCACCCGGGACGCGTTCGAAATCGGCCGTACCGTCGCGACCACGCCGGGCGCGGTGGTGTTTCGCAACGACATGCTGGAGCTGATCCAGTACAAGCCGATGAGCGAAAAACAGTATTCGCGGCCCTTGCTGATCGTGCCGCCGCAGATCAACAAGTACTACATCTTCGACTTGAGCCCGACCAACAGTTTCGTGCAGTACGCGCTGAAGAACGGCCTGCAGACCTTCGTCATCAGCTGGCGCAATCCGGACGTGCGGCACCGCGAATGGGGGCTGTCGAGCTACGTCGAAGCGGCCGAAGAAGCCATGAACGTGTGCCGGGCAATCACTCGCGCCCGGGAGGTGAATCTGGTCGGCGCCTGCGCCGGCGGCCTGACCATTGCGGCCTTGCAAGGTCATTTGCAGGCCAAGCGCCAGATTCGCCGGGTCGCCAGCGCCACGTATATGGTCAGCCTGCTGGACGCACAGATCGACAGCCCGGCCACGTTGTTCATCGACGAACAGACGCTGGAAGCCGCCAAGCGCCGGTCGTATCAGCGAGGCGTGCTGGAAGGCAGCGACATGGCCCGAGTGTTCGCCTGGATGCGTCCCAACGACCTGATCTGGAGCTACTGGATCAACAACTACCTGCTGGGCAAGGCGCCGCCCCCGTTCGACATCCTGTACTGGAACAACGACACCACGCGCCTGCCAGCCGCGCTGCATGGCGACCTGCTGGACTTCTTCAAACACAACCCGCTTTCCCATCCCGGAGGGCTGGAAGTCTGCGGCACGCCCATCGACCTGCAGAAGGTCACGGTCGACAGCTTCAGCGTGGCGGGCATCAACGACCACATCACGCCGTGGGATTCGGTGTATCGCTCGACCCTGCTGCTGGGCGGTGAGCGGCGCTTTCTTCTCGCCAACAGCGGGCATGTGCAAAGCATCCTCAACCCACCGGGCAATCCCAAGGCGCACTACGTCGAGCACAGCCAGTTAAGCGGCGACCCGCGCGCCTGGTACTACGATGCCAGGCAACAGGACGGCAGCTGGTGGCCGACCTGGCTGAAATGGATTCACGAGCATTCGGGCACCGAGCGGCCGACCAGAATGGAACTGGGCAACGAGAAGTTCGTCCCGATGGAAGCGGCGCCCGGCACTTACGTACACGTGCGCTGAGCGGTCGCTGCACCACAGGCCCGGCATAGTCAGGGACGCCGCCGTTCGCGGCCGTCCCTGCTGTCGCTCAACGCGTACCGGACATCCCGAGAACCAGACAAGAAGACCGGATGAAGACCCGCGACCGTATCCTCGAATGTGCGCTGAACCTGTTCAACCAGGAAGGCGAACCCAACGTCTCGACCCTGGAAATCGCCAATGAAATGGGCATCAGCCCAGGCAACCTGTATTACCACTTTCACGGCAAGGAGCCGTTGGTGCTGGGGCTGTTCGAGCGTTTCCAGGCCGAACTGACGCCCCTGCTCGACCCGCCCGCCGACGCCCGGCTCAACGCAGAAGACTATTGGCTGTTCCTGCACCTGATCGTCGAGCGCGTGGCGCACTATCGCTTTCTGTTCCAGGACCTGTCCAACCTGGCCGGGCGCCTGCCGAAGCTGGCGCGCGGGATTCGCAACCTGCTCAATTCCCTCAAGCGAACCCTGGCCTCACTGCTGGCTCATCTCAAGGCCCAGGGCCAGTTGGTCAGCGAAACCCAGGCGCTGGGGCAACTGGTGGAGCAGATCACTATGACCTTGCTGTTTTCGCTGGACTACCAAAGGATTCTGGGACGTGAGCCGGAGGTAAGGATCGTGGTGTACCAGATCATGATGCTGGTTGCGCCGCATCTGGTGCCCGCGTCCGGGCAGGCCACGCAGGAGATGGCGATGCAGTATTTGAAGCGGTAGCGAGCGCGGGAACCGCTTTCGCCAGCAAGCTGACTCCTACAGAAACAGTCGAGTCGCACCGATCTGTGTAGAAGCCCGCTTGCTGGCGATGGCGGCCAACGGACGCCTCAATTGCTGCGACCGGGCTTAGCTGGCTGGCGCGGCCGGGGCGTTCTCGGCGGCGTTGTTGGCCGCTGCGGGCTCGGCCGGCTTGGGGGCCGGTTTTGGCGCAGCCTTGCGGGTCGCCGGTTTTTTCGGCGTCGCGGACTTGGCTACGGAGCGAGCCTTGCCAGCCGTAGCATTAGCCGCCTTGTTGGCCGCGTCGACCGGCTTGGCTGCCGCGCGCTTCACCGCAGGCTTGGCGGCCGCTGTTTTCTCGGCAGCCTTGTCAGCCGCCTTGGCGACGGTCCTGGCGGCGGATTTGACCAGCGGTTTAGCCGTGGTTTTCGGCCTGGACGCGGCGATTCGAGCGACGGGCTGGACTTTCTCGCCCGTGATCTCTTCAAGCTGTCGAGTCAGCTCGTCCACCTTGACGTGCAGTGCCTGAACTTCGTGACGGCTGGGCACGCCCAGGCGCGAAATGGCGCTGTTGAGACGTTTGTCGAAGGCGCCTTCCAGCTCATTCCACTTACCCACAGCCAACTCTTTTACATCACCCACTCGAGACTTGGCTTTCCTGCCGGCGTCCTTGACTTCGTCGAGCTGCTTCTCGGCTTCGGCCTTGGTCTGCTGCTCGGCTTTTTCGCCATCCTTGACCAGCGTTTCGAAAAGCTTACTGCCGTCATTGCTGATCTTGGAGTAAGCACCCAACCCGGCCAGCCAGATCTGGCGAGAGTATTTTTCAACCTCGCCGATCCAGGAGCTGCCTTCTTTCTTGTCTGCCTTATTCTTGCCAGCCATCCTGCTCTCCTTATTCTCCATGCTCGGAAGCATGCCCGTGGTTGGACTTATGCCCAGACTCGGAACGTTCGATGCGCTTGGGCTCGGAGCGCTCAAGCTTCTTCGGCCCGACGCGTTCAAGCAATGCGGTCAACTCATCGAGCTTAGCAGAGAGCAGGTCAACATCACGTTTGGACGGAATGCCGACCCGATTGAGGGCCTTGGCGACGCGGCGGTCGAAGGCGGTTTCGATGCGATCGAGCTGGTGTTCGACACGACCCACGACGCCGGACACTTCACCGCGTACCGAATCGATCTCGCTGTTGGCCGCTTCCAGTTTTTCATCGACGGCTTTCTTGGCTTCTTTCTCGACCTGCTCGCCGGTCTTGATCAGCTCGCGGACGTACTCGGTGCCTTCCTGGTTGACCTTCGAGTAAGCCCCCAGGCCCGCCAGCCAGATCTTGCGAGCGTAGTGCTTGACCTCGGAAAAGGTGCTGGTTGCTTCTTCTTCGATTTTTCTCTTCGCGTTAGCCGCATTGGTTCTGGCCATGATGCACCTCACTTGGGAAAGTTGAAGGATCGCCCCGCAAACCGGGGCATGGACGCAAAACTACGGAGAAAAATTAGAATGCACACCCTAGGCTGTGCGAACTGAAGATCCTGTGGGAGGGGGCGTGCTCGCGGCTGCGATCCAACAGCGCCAGCAACAGGGGCTGACCCACTGCCGTGGCCAGCAGGCTGCCTCCCACAAAAAAACTCAAGACGATCGCGGGCTATTACAAACGTGCGAAATCAAGCAGCCAGCGCTTTATCCAGCACACGCTCGACTTCGGATTTGATCGAGCCGCTCATGGCCGAGAGGATGAAATTAAGCTCGATGGTGATGCGGATCAGGGCTTCCTGAACGTCCACCCGGCCCTTGGCACCCTTGCCTTCGAGGCGAACGGTGTCGTCGACCCATTCATGGGCCAGGCCGTATCTGTCGGACAGCTTGAGGACCAATTGCTCGGCGCGCTCCCGTGCCTCGGCGAGGCCCAGCGTGTGCGGGCGTTCAACGGTTATCTTGGCCATGGGGATTCCTTGATCGTCGGATGAAATGCGGCGCAACTATATACATCCGCTTGTATCCAAGAAAGCGTTGGCGGTGAGCCTTGTCAAGACAAAGACGGTCCTGGCGATTAGAATGGCCCGCATTCTATTCCGGTGAAGCGATATGAACGATCAGCGCAAAGGCAGCGATGCCGAACCTACCACTCACTTCGGCTACAAGAGTGTGCCGGAAAGCCAGAAGGCCGAGAAAGTCGCTGAGGTTTTCCACTCCGTAGCGGCCAAATACGACCTGATGAACGATCTGCTGTCCGGCGGCATGCACCGCCTGTGGAAGCGGTTCGCAATCGAATTGTCCGGCGTCCGCACCGGCAACCGGGTGCTGGATATCGCCGGCGGCACGGGCGACCTGACCCGCAAGTTCTCGCATCTCGTAGGCCCGACCGGCCACGTGGTGCTCGCCGACATCAACGCGTCCATGCTCAAGGTCGGTCGCGACCGCCTGCTGGACCTGGGTGTTTCGGGCAATGTCGAATTCGTTCAGGCCGACGCTGAAAAGCTGCCGTTCCCGGACAACCATTTCGACTGCGTGACCATTGCCTTCGGCCTGCGCAACGTGACCCACAAAGAAGACGCCCTGCGCTCCATGCTGCGCGTCCTCAAGCCGGGCGGTCGCCTGTTGGTGCTGGAGTTCTCCAAGCCGACCAACTCCTTCATGTCCAAGGCCTATGATGCCTACTCGTTCGCGTTCATGCCGCTGATGGGCAAGCTGGTGACCAACGACTCGGAAAGCTACCGCTATCTGGCCGAATCGATCCGCATGCACCCTAATCAGGAAACCCTGAAGTCGATGATGATCGAGGCCGGTTTCGACCGCGTGACCTATCACAACATGACGTCCGGCATCGTGGCCCTGCATCGCGGTATCAAGCCCTGATGCTGCTCCGGGCTTTGCTGGCCGGCGCCGAGCATGGCATCAATCGGGTGCTGCGCATGGACAGTACGGCGATTCCACGCCTCACGGCCCTGGCGGGCAAGGTGATCGCGGTTGACTGCCGCGATCCGTCCCTGCGCCTGTTCATCATCCCCAGCGATGAGGGACTGACGCTGGCGGCAGACTGGGCAGCGCCGGCCGATTGCACCTTGCGTGCGCCTGCCTCCAGCCTTTTGCGCCTGGCGTTGAGCCGCGACAAGACCGCCGTGCTGCACGGCCCGGACGTCGACCTTGACGGCGACAGCGGCGTATTGCTGGAACTGGCCGGCATCCTCCAGGATCTCGAACTGGACTGGGAGTACGAAGTTTCCCGCTGGCTCGGCCCGGTCGGCAGCCAGTTGCTCGGCGGCCACCTGCGCAGCCAGGCCCGCTGGACCCGCGACAATTTTTCCAGCATCAGCCAGAACCTTGCCGATTACCTGAGCGAAGAATCACGCGCCATGGTCGGCCGGCACGAAGCCGAAGCCCGTTTTGCCGAACTCGATCAGATGAAACTCGATCTGGAACGTCTCGAGGCGCGTGTTGCACGCCTTGCCCAATCCCCCACTCCCAGCGATAACGCATGAAGCTGCTTGCCGTACGACGTCTATTCCGCATTCAACGTGTCGTGATCCGCTACCGCCTCGATGACTTGCTGTTCGCCCTGCCATTGCCCTGGTGGCTGCTTGCCGTGCGCTTCGTGCTGCCGTGGCGCTGGCTGCCGCGCAGAACGTCGGAGCTGAGCCGTGGCGCGCGCTTTCGTCTGGCATTGCAGGACCTGGGGCCGATCTTCATCAAGTTCGGGCAGATGCTCTCTACGCGGCGCGACCTGCTGCCCGAGGACATCGCCGACGAACTGATGCTGTTGCAGGACCGCGTGCCGCCGTTCGACGAGCAGGTGGCGGTGGCCCTCATCGAAGAACAGCTCGGCGCGACCATCAACGAAGTCTTCAGCCGGTTCGACCGCACGCCGCTGGCATCCGCCTCGGTGGCGCAGGTGCATTCGGCGCGCCTCAAGACCGGCGAAGAAGTGGTGGTCAAGGTTGTGCGTCCGGGCCTCAAGCCGGTCATCAGCCAGGATCTGGCATGGTTGTTCATCCTCGCCAGCACCGCTGAACGCCTGTCGGCCGACGCTCGCCTGCTGCACCCGGTGGATGTGGTCAGCGATTACGAAAAGACCATCTACGACGAACTGGACCTGCTGCGCGAAGCGGCGAACTCCAGCCAGTTGCGGCGCAATTTCGAAGACTCCCATCTGCTGTATGTGCCGCAGGTCTACTGGGACTGGTGCCGGCCCAAAGTGCTGGTCATGGAGCGCATCTACGGCGTGCAGGTCAACGATCTGGCGACCCTGGCCGACCAGCGCACCGACATGAAGCTGCTGGCCGAACGCGGCGTGGAGATCTTCTTCACCCAGGTGTTCCGCGACAGTTTCTTCCATGCCGACATGCACCCCGGCAACATTTTCGTCAGTACGGTCAACCCGTGGGACCCGCAATACATCGCCATCGACTGCGGCATCGTCGGCAGCCTGACCCCCGAAGACCAGGATTATCTGGCCCGTAACCTGTTTGCCTTCTTCAAGCGCGATTATCGCCGGGTGGCGCAGTTGCACATCGATTCGGGCTGGGTACCGGCCGAAACCAAGCTGAACGAGTTCGAGGCGGCGATTCGTACCGTGTGCGAGCCGATCTTCGAGAAGCCGCTCAAGGACATTTCCTTCGGTCAGGTGCTGATGCGCCTGTTCCAGACCGCGCGGCGCTTCAACATGGAAGTTCAGCCGCAGTTGGTGCTGTTGCAGAAGACGTTGCTCAACATCGAAGGTCTGGGCCGCCAGCTGTACCCGGACCTGGATTTGTGGACCACGGCTCAACCGTACCTCGAACGCTGGATGCGCGAGCGAATCAGCCCCAAGACACTGTTGGGCAACCTGCAGGCGCAGGTCGAACAGCTGCCGCACATGGCCAACATGACCCGTGACCTGCTCGAACGCATGTCACGGCCCCATGCGAACGACCCACCCAAGCCCTGGCGCGAACGCAACGACGGCTGGGCCTTGCGCCTGACCGGTGCGGCGCTGCTGGTGGGCGGTGCGCTGCAAGCCTGGGTGATGAGCGAAGCCGGTACGCAACTGCTGACGCTGACCGCCTGGCCTGCCGGGATCATGCTGGTGGCCGGGCTGTATCTGATCGTTCGCCGATAGCCAGCGGCGCATGGCGCTGGCACACTGTTCAATCCGCCGGGCCAACGCCCGGCCGCCGGAGTAGATATGAAAGACTGGCTGGACGAGATTCACTGGAACAGCGACGGTTTGGTGCCTGCGATCGCTCAGGACCATAAAACCGGTCGTGTATTGATGATGGCGTGGATGAACCGCGAAGCCCTGACCCTGACCGCCGCCGAAAACCGTGCAATCTATTGGTCGCGTTCGCGTGGCAAACTCTGGCGCAAAGGCGAAGAATCGGGCCATGTGCAGAAGCTTCATGAACTGCGCCTGGACTGCGACGCCGACGTCGTGATCCTCATGGTCGAGCAGATCGGCGGCATCGCCTGCCACACCGGGCGCGAGAGCTGCTTCTACCGGGTCTACGAAGACTCCACCTGGAAGACCGTCGACCCGGTACTCAAAGACCCTGACGCCATTTACCACGCAGGCCACTGAACATGACTGATACCTTGACCCGCCTGGCCGAAGTGCTGGAATCGCGCAAGGATGCCGCTGCCGACTCGTCGTATGTCGCCAGCCTGTATCACAAGGGCCTGAACAAGATTCTGGAGAAACTGGGCGAGGAATCGGTGGAAACCATCATCGCCGCCAAGGACGCCGCCGTGAGCGGCGATTGCAGCAATGTCATCTACGAGACCGCCGACCTGTGGTTCCACAGCATGGTGATGCTGGCTGCACTGGGCCAGCATCCACAGGCCGTACTCGATGAACTGGATCGCCGCTTCGGCCTGTCCGGCCATGCCGAAAAAGCCGCACGCCCGGCAGACTGACCCGGCGCCCCAATTGAACGTGAATTGTCTACGAGGATTGCTTCATGGGTATTTTTGACTGGAAACACTGGATCGTCATTCTGGTGGTCGTGGTGCTGGTGTTCGGGACCAAGAAACTCAAGGGCCTGGGCAGCGACGTCGGCGAATCGATCAAGGGCTTTCGCAAGGCCATGAGCGACGATGAAAAACCGGTTGATCCGGCTGCGCCGCAATCGGAGCAGACGTACACCCACACCCCCGGCCAGAGCGCGCCTCTCAAGCAGCCGCACACCATCGACACCCAGGCGCAGAAAGTCGAAGAGCCGACCCGCAAAGACCAGGTTTAAGCCCATGTTTGGTGTCAGCTTTCAGGAACTTCTGCTGGTCGGTCTGGTGGCCTTGCTGGTCCTCGGCCCCGAGCGTCTGCCCAGTGCCGCGCGCACCGCCGGGCTGTGGATCGGCCGGTTGAAACGCAGCTTCAATGCGATCAAGCAGGAAGTCGAACGCGAGATCGGCGCCGACGAAATCCGCCGTCAGTTGCATAACGAGCACATCCTGGGGCTGGAAGAAGAAGCGCGCAAACTGTTCAATCAGAACGCACCTTCGCAGCCTCCGGCCGAGCAGCCGGCAGACGTCGAGCCCCAACCGGCCCACACGGCGGACACCGGCCCTGCCCAGCCGCCGGTGCCCACGCACCTGTCGCTCGACAAGCCGGCCAGACCTCCGGTTTCTCCGGCACCTGCCGCGCCTCCCGTCCACGATTCGACATTGCCACCGCGAGCCCCATGAGCGATATCCCGGAAAACGACCAGCAAATGCCGCTGGTCTCGCACCTCACCGAGTTGCGCACGCGCCTGCTGCGCTGCGTGGCGGCGGTGTTCCTGATCTTTGCCGGTCTGTTCACCTTTACCCAGAAGATCTACACGCTGGTCTCCGCGCCGCTTCGGGTCTATCTGCCGGAAGGCGCGACGATGATCGCCACCGACGTGGCGTCGCCGTTCCTGACACCGTTCAAGCTGACCATGATGGTCGCGCTGTTCCTGTCCATGCCGGTCATCCTGCACCAGATCTGGGGCTTCATCGCGCCGGGCCTGTACAAGCACGAAAAGCGCGTGGCCGTGCCGCTGCTGGTTTCCAGCATCATCCTGTTCTATGCAGGCATGGCGTTTGCCTACTTCCTGGTGTTCCCGCTGATTTTCCACTTCTTCGCCAGCGTGACGCCCGAAGGCGTGTCGATGATGACGGACATCGCCAGCTACCTCGACTTCGTGATGACGCTGTTCTTCGCCTTCGGCGTGGCCTTCGAGATTCCGGTCGCCGTGGTGCTGCTGGTCTGGATCGGCATCGTCGACGTGAAGTACCTCAAGAAGGTCCGCCCCTATGTGATCATTGGCTGCTTCGTGGTCGGCATGATCCTCACGCCGCCGGATATCTTCTCCCAGACCTTGCTCGCCGTGCCGATGTGGCTGCTGTTCGAACTGGGCATCCTGTGCAGCACGCTGATCAAGAAGCGCGGCGAGCACCCTGACGATCTCGAGAAGCAAGACCAACCACCTGCGACCATGCCGTGAACCTGTTGTTGCTCGAAGAAGCCGACTTCATTGCGGCTGACCGCGTGGTCCTGCGCGACCGACGCCTGATCCACATGCAGGAGGTCCATCGCGCAGCAGTAGGCGATAGCATGCGCGTGGGTCGGGTGAACGGCCTGCTCGGCAGCGCCGAGGTCCTGCGTCTGGAAAAGCACGAAGCCGAACTGCGGGTCGTGCTGGACACCCCGCCGCCGGCCAAACTGCCGTTGACGCTGCTGCTCGCCCTGCCGCGCCCCAAGATGCTGCGCAGGGTATTCCAGACCGTCGCGACCATGGGCGTACCGAAAGTCGTGCTGCTCAACAGCTATCGGGTCGAGAAGAGTTTCTGGCAGACGCCGTTCTTGGAACCCGACGCCATCCGTGAGCAACTCATTCTCGGACTCGAACAGGCACGCGACAGCGTATTGCCGGAGATCGTGATCGAAAAGCGCTTCAAGCCGTTCGTCGAAGATCGCCTGCCGGCGCTGGCTCAAGACACCCTTGGACTGGTCGGCCATCCTGGCGACTTCCCGCCCTGCCCACGTACCGTTGATCGGCCCGTTACGCTTGCCATCGGCCCCGAGGGCGGCTGGATTCCCTACGAAGTTGACCTGATGGGCCGCTCTGGCCTGCAACCGGTGCAGCTGGGCGACCGCATCCTGC
The DNA here is from genome assembly GCF_003935425.1 of Pseudomonas sp. v388. Lineage (GTDB taxonomy): Bacteria > Pseudomonadota > Gammaproteobacteria > Pseudomonadales > Pseudomonadaceae > Aquipseudomonas. The sequence continues at coordinate 430,882 of NZ_RHQN01000002.1, read as the reverse complement.
GGGTCGAAACCGCGGTCACCGCCCTGCTCGCTCGTCTGTTTTAGGTCGGGCTCAACCACTAAATCGCTTCAGTTCACACACCCTCAGCCGATGTAGAAGAACAAACCACAACGTCAGAACGAGGGATTCGTCATGTTCCGCTGGTCCACCCAACGCCTCGCCAACGCGAGCGTCAGCCTCAAACTCGCCCTGGGTTTCGGCCTTGTGCTGTTGATGACGCTGATGATTACCGCCACTGCATGGTTCAGCACCCAATCGCTGATCTCCCGTGGCGACCGGGTTAGCGCCATCTCTTCTGTCAGCCAGTTGAGCCTTGAGCTGCGCGTCAATCGTCAGCGCTACGAAGCGCTGTTCAATGCCGAGAGTGCAGCTGCCGTGGTGCAGACCCTCGACAGGCTCGATGCCGCGCTCAACAAGGCCAGATCGCTGCTGCAGACCGCGCAAACTCGCGAGCGTGTCGACGCCCAGATCCAGACCGCCGCTCAGTACCGCCAGGCTTTCACGCAGATGACCAAGGCCATCGAAACCCGCGAGAAGACCCGCAGCCTGATGGGCGACAGCGCCGACAAGGCGGTCGCGGAAGTGGACAAGATCGAAGCCGAACTGCTGCAGGCCGATAACATGCTGGCGTTCAACGGCATCGTGGGCGTCAGCAAACAGATCCAGCAGGCACGCTTCCAGGTACGCGGCTACACCTACAGCGGCAGGGCAGAATTCGAGAAGAACGCCAATGCCGCCATCGATGAAGCGGTCACCGGCGTCAACACGCTGGCCGGCGACATCTCGTCTTCGTTCCTGCCGCAACTGCAACAAGCCATTATCGGCCTCAACGGCTATCGAAATGCCGTGGGCCAGTACCGCGATGCCCAGGCCGCAAGCAAGGCCGCGCTGGAAACCATGACGCCGCTGGGCGAGCGGTTGCTGGTCCTGAGCGATGAGTTGCTCGATGACCAGAACACCAAGCGCGACCAGGAAAGCGCCAAGGCGGTGATGATGATCCTCGTCGCGACGCTGCTGGCCGTGGTGTTCAGCATCATCGCCGCGCTGGTCATCACCCGCCAGATCACCCGACCGTTGAACGACACGCTGCGCGTCGTCGAGCGGGTCGCGTCCGGCGACCTGAGCCACAACCTGACCATCGAACGCAAGGACGAACTGGGCAAGCTGCAAGGCAGCATCCAGCGCATGACCCTGAGCCTGCGCGAGCTGATCGGCGGGATTCGCGATGGCGTGACGCAGATTGCCAGCGCCGCCGAAGAACTGTCGGCCGTGACCGAGCAAACCAGCGCCGGCGTGAACAGCCAGAAAATCGAAACCGATCAGGTCGCGACCGCCATGCACGAGATGACCGCTACCGTGCAGGAAGTCGCGCGCAACGCCGAAGAAGCTTCGGAAGCCGCGGTGGCAGCCGATCAACAGGCCCGCGAAGGCGAGCGGGTGGTCGGTGAAGCCATCGCTCAGATCGAACGCCTGGCCTCGGCAGTGGGCGACTCGTCCGAAGCGATGGGTGCCCTCAAGCTTGAAAGCGACAAGATCGGCAGCGTGCTGGATGTGATCAAGTCCGTCGCCGAGCAAACCAACCTGCTGGCGCTCAACGCGGCCATCGAAGCGGCTCGTGCCGGCGAGGCCGGTCGTGGCTTCGCGGTGGTGGCGGACGAAGTCCGCAGCCTGGCGCAACGCACTCAGAAATCCACCGAGGAAATCGAGGGCTTGATCGCCCGCCTGCAAAGCGGCACCCAGCAAGCCTCGACCATCATGGACAGTAGCCGTGAACTGACCGTCAGCAGTGTGGAACTGACCCGTCGCGCCGGCGGCTCTCTGGAGTCCATCACCCGAACCGTGTCGGCGATTCAATCCATGAACCAGCAGATTGCCGCGGCGGCCGAACAGCAAAGCGCAACCGCCGACGAGATCAATCGCAGCGTGATCAACGTGCGCGACGTCTCCGAACAAACCTCAGCCGCCAGCGAGGAAACCGCGGCCTCCAGCGTCGAGCTGGCGCGCCTGGGCAATCACCTTCAGGTTCTGGTGAGCCGCTTCACCGTCTGATCGTCGTCACGCTGCCCCGCAGGCCTTGAGGTCGGCGGGGAGTGTGACGCAGGTCACTGACGTCCCCTGCTCGGAAATCTCCTACGACCGTTTCAGGTCGTGCGATCCCGACCCTTGCCGATGCGCTCGTAACGCAGGCCACCAATGCTCTGGGCCTGCTTTCGTTCGTTCTTGCAGGAGTCTTCCCATGTTTCGATGGATCGCCCGGCCGCTCGGCAACATGAGCGTCAAACTCAAACTTTCCCTGGGCTTCGGCCTGGTGCTGCTACTGACATTGGCTATCACGCTCACCGGCTGGCATGGTCTGGACGCCATGATCGAGCGCTCCGAATCGCTGTCGTCGATTGGTCAGCTGAGCAATATGACCAAGGATTTGCGTGCCGAGCGCATCATTTTCCGCGCCGAACCCGGCAGCGAAACGGCCCAACGGGTTTTCGACCGGCTCAATGAGCTGGAAGAGCACTTGAGCAAGCTGCGCAAGGAAATCGATGACCCGCGCAGCCTGGAAATGCTCAACGAACAGAGCCAGCTGGTCAGCCGCATGGAAGCGGCGTTCACCGAGCTGGGTGTCGACCGCAAGGCGGGCGACGAGTCCCGTGCGCGTCTGGAGCAGCATTCGGAACAGGCGGTCAAGGCCGTGGCGCAAGTTGAAGCCGAAGTGCTCAAGGCCGTCAGCCAGGAGCAGGACAACAGCGAACGCCTGGACGAATTCACCAACCTCTCGCAGCTCAAGCAGCAGATCCAGGTGGCCCGCTATCAGGTGCAGGCGTACACCTTCACCGGTAAGGAAGCCGACGAAACGGCGGCCGTCGTGGCCATCGATGAAGCGCTCAAGGAAGTGACGCAGATATCCCAGGATCAGGCGGATGAGAATATCCAGGGGCTGAAGCCGGCTAACGATGCCTTGCAGCAATACCGCGATCAGTTGAACCGCTTCAAGGAAATACGGGTCAAGGTCGAAGCCGACCAGGAAGGCATGGAAGCACTGGGCGACAAGATGCTGGCTTCGGTGGCCCAATTGCTGGGCCTGCAAAGCACCCAGCGCGACAGTCAGGCGGCAGCGTCACGCACCACCCTGAGCGGCGTGGCAGCCCTGGCGCTGATGATCGGCGTGCTGGCGGCCTGGGTGATGACCCATCAGATCATTGCCCCGTTGCGTCTGACGCTGATCGCGGCGGGTCGAATCGCCAACGGCGATCTCAGCCAGGATCTGCACATCGAGCGCAGGGATGAATTGGGTCAGCTTCAGGGCAGCATGCAAGCCATGACCCTGGGCCTGCGCGAGCTGATCGGCGGCATCGGCGACGGCGTCACACAACTGGCCAGTGCTGCGGAACAGCTGTCTGCCGTCACCGAGCAAACCTGCGCCGGGGTCAACGATCAAAAGGTGGAGACCGACCAGGTGGCCACGGCCATGAACCAGATGTCGGCCACCGTGCAGGAGGTCGCTCACAACGCCCAGCAGGCTTCGCAAGCCGCCACCCATGCCGACCAGCAAGCGCGCAGCGGCGACAGCGTGGTGGGTCAGGCCATAGACCAGATCGAGCAGCTGGCCCGGGAAGTCGTCAATTCCACCCACGCGATGAACACGCTCAAGCAGGAAAGCGGCAAGATCGTGGGCGTGCTGGACGTGATCAAGTCGGTCTCGCAACAGACCAACCTGCTGGCGCTCAATGCCGCCATCGAAGCCGCCCGCGCAGGCGAAGCGGGTCGCGGCTTTGCCGTGGTGGCCGATGAAGTGCGCAGCCTGGCGCAGCGCACCCAGGAGTCAACCGAAGAGATCGAAGAGTTGATTGCCGCGTTGCAGCACGGCACCCAGCAGGTGGCTACCACGCTGGATGCCAGCCGAAGCCTGACCGACAACAGCGTGGACCTCAGCCGCCGCGCCGGTGACGCGCTTGAGCAGATCACCCGTACCGTGGCGGCGATCCAGGACATGAACCGCCAGATCGCTACCGCCAGCGAGCAACAGAGCGTGGTCGCCGAACAGATCAACCGCAACGTGCTCAGCGTGCGCAATATCTCCGAACAGACCGCCACCGCCAGCGAAGAAACCGCCGCCTCCAGCGTGGAGCTGGCAAGATTGGGCAGTCATTTGAAGGCGCTGGTGGGGAAATTCAGGGTGAGCTGACCCGACCAAAATCAAAAGCGCCGCGAACCTGTGGGAGGCAGGCTTCGTAGGTGCGCCGCGGTCTATGTAGGAGCGACCTTGCTCGCGATCTGTCGCGCAGCGGCAGCAATAATAGGTACATCCACAGCAGATCCATTGCGAAGACGTCCTTTCAGCCAACACAGGGCTGCGGATGTACTGGCCTCTTCGCGACATCCGTCTTGCTGGCAATCCAGACGATGCAGTCGCTAGGTCTGGTGAGTACACCGGTTTTGCTGCCGCTGCACGGCAGATCGCGAGCAAGCTCGCTCCTGCAGAGAAATCGTCACACCCAGGTCCTTAAACAAAAACGCCCCTGAAGCCAGACTTCAGAGGCGTTTTTGTTACCGGCTTGCTATCAGACCAGAACCGGCTGCGGCGTTTGCAGCGGCTGCAACGGCAGCAGCGGCGCATGCGGGTCGGCTTCGATGGAAGCTCTCCACGCAGCGAGCCATGCTTCGTGGCCTTCGCTCCAGACTCGCTCATGCAAGCGACCCAAGGCGACCGGGTCGCTGAGCAGCATCAGCCGCTCATGGTTGCTGAGCTTGTCCGGCCCGACGGCCAGGGCGTGATCGACGCGCTCCATGCGCACCACTTCGATCGGCTTGGCTGTACGGTGACGCGAGGTCGCCAATGCGCAGGCCAGCGCGTTCTGCTGCGGATCGACGACTGCACGAATGAAGCCATCTTTCAGCGCATGCCAGCGGTTCTCGTGGGTGTACTTGTCGGTCGAGATCAGTTCCTGCGGCGTGTCGTACTCCTCCGGAATCAGGAACAGCTTCTCGTCACGCGCCTTGAGGCCCAGATTGGTGCGGCTGGAAATCACCGACACCGGAATCGACAGCATCAACGACACCACGATAGGCGCCAGCCACCACAGGAAGCTCGGGTTCAGCCAGAACACCAGCAGAGCCCAGCACGCACCCAGCAGCGTTTGCGGGCCATGACGCTTCACGGCTTCGATCCACGGCGTGGAGTCATCGTCACGCTGCGGCGAATTCCAGGTCGCGGCCCAGCCCAGGAACGCAGCCAGTACGAAACGAGTGTGGAACAGCATGCGCACCGGAGCCAGCAGCATGGAGAACAGCATCTCCATCAGCATCGACAGCGTGACCTTGATGCGGCCGCCATAGCCTGTCGCACCCTTGGCCCAGATCAGAATGATACTGAGCAGCTTGGGCAGGAACAGCAGGACAATGGTGGTGGAGAAAAGCGCGACGGCTTTTTCCGGGTGCCATTGCGGCCAGAGCGGATACAACTGGCGTGGCTCAAGGAAGTAGGTCGGCTCCATCAGCGTGTTCATCGCCAGCAAGGCGGTGGACAACACCAGGAAGAAGAACCATAGCGGCGCCGACAGGTAGGACATCACGCCAGTCAGGAACACGGCCCGGTGAACCGGGTGCATGCCCTTGACCAGGAACAGCCTGAAGTTCATCAGGTTGCCGTGGCACCAGCGACGGTCACGCTTGAGTTCGTCCAGCAGGTTCGGCGGCAACTCTTCATAACTGCCCGGCAGATCGTACGCAATCCACACGCCCCAGCCGGCACGGCGCATGAGCGCAGCTTCAACGAAGTCGTGGGAGAGAATCGCACCGGCGAAGGCACCTTTACCGGGCAGCGGCGCCAGGGCGCAGTGCTCGATGAACGGCTTCATGCGGATGATCGCGTTGTGACCCCAGTAGTGGGATTCACCCAGCTGCCAGAAGTGCAGGCCGGCCGTGAACAGCGGGCCGTAAACGCGGGTCGCAAACTGCTGCATGCGCGCATACAGCGTGTCCATGCCCGACGCACGCGGCGCGGTCTGGATGATACCGGCGTCCGGCGTCGCTTCCATCAGGCGCACCAGGCTGGTGAGACACTCACCGCTCATGACGCTGTCGGCGTCGAGCACGACCATGTAGCGATAATCGCTGCCCCAACGACGGCAGAAGTCGTCGAGGTTGCCGCTCTTGCGCTTCACGCGACGGCGACGACGGCGATAAAAGATTTTGCCGAAGCCTTTGGTCTCGCGGCACACATCCAGCCAGGCCTGTTGCTCGGCCACGGCGATATCGGTGTCGTTGGTGTCGCTGAGCACGAAGAAATCGAAGCGGTCCAGATCGCCAGTGGCAGCCACCGATTCGAAAGTCGCACGCAGACCGGCGAACACGCGAGGCACGTCTTCATTGCAGATCGGCATCACCAACGCAGTACGCGCACCGGCTTCGATCGGCTCATTGCCGGCGCTTGCGCCCGAGATGCGGTACTTGTCGCGGCCGGTGAGCAATTCGAGAAAGCCCATCAGCGCGGTCCAGAAACCAGCCGATACCCAGCAGAACAGAATTCCGAACAGCAACAGGATGCTGGTCTGCAGCGCATACGGCAGAACCTGCAAAGCGGTTTGCACGAAAGTCTGGCGGGTGATTTCGTCCAGCGATACCAGCGACCAGCCCTGATACGGCAGGATGCCTTTCATGTACCAGCCGGCAACGATGGTCTGCCCCAGCATAAGGATCAGCAGGATATAGCGGCGGATCGAACCCACGGTACGCCAGCGCGACTCGGGCAGATCTTTCGGCAGATCGCTGTGATCCGGCTTGGGCGGATTGGTCTTGCCGGTCAGGCGACGCCAGCCACGCACCAGGATATTGGTGCGCCACGGCTCGGGCACGACCTTGGTGCGGCGAATCGGTGGAGTAGCCTTGAGGCACAGGCGACCGTTGGCATCGACGGCGAGCATCTCGGCGTCCTGCAACTCATCGGCGGTGGACAGCGTCAGGCGACGGCCCACCGAAGCCTGGGCGGCTCCGGTGGTTTCGCTGACCGACTGGGCCGACAGGCGTTCATGCAGCTCGGCGAACGAGTTGCAGCTGGCAAGTTCTGCCCGCTGCGCGTCCGTCATCGGTAAGTGGGCCAGATACTCTTCGAGTGATACTGGCACCGGAACTGAATTACTCATCGCTCGGCAACTGATAACTCCAGGTCTCGGTCATGACTTGCAACGTCTTGGCCGGCTCTGGATGGGTGGGTGCGGCCTCTGTTTCGGGCTGCTGGATCTCTTTACCGTCCTTGTCCTTGGCGACTTCCGCCTTGGCGACGTCGGCTTTCGCAGGCTCGGCCTTGGCGGCATCGCCTTTTGCAGCGTCAGGTTTGGCGGCATCCGCTTTGGCGGCGTCGGGCTTGGCTGGATCAGCCTTGGCGACTTCGACCTTGTCGGTAGCGGTGTCCTTGGCGACTGCAGGTTTCGCAGCTTCCTTGACGACCTTCTTCTCTTCTGTTTTGTCCGCAACCAGCAGTGCAGGTTCCTTGCCCGGTTCGGCCGGAATCTCGCGCAGCAGGTAAGCGCGCATTTCGGTCGGCTTGTTGCTGTCCTTGACCTTGACGCGCAGGGTCAGACGATAGCCCTTGGTGACCGGGTTGTAGCGCAGGTTGTTCTCGACCAGCTCGACGTTGTCGTCGGTGGTGACCTGGCTGCGGATGGTCTTGTCTTCAGGCAGTGCGGCAAGCACCGGGCCGACGAAATCGACCAGGAATGCCAGGCTGCCGTCAGGCTGACGGACCAGATTGGACTGACGCACGTCACCGATGGAACGCTGGGTCTGCTTGACCCAACCCAGGTCCGGCGAGTGGATCGCGTTTTCCTGCATGGTCCAGTGAATGCGGTAATCGAAGTTCATCGGCTCGCCCGGCGCAGCCAGGGTTTCCGGCTTCCAGAACGCAACGATGTTGTCATTGGTTTCGTCGGCGGTCGGGATCTCGACCAGATCGACCGTACCCTTGCCCCAATCGCCCTTCGGCTCGATCCAGGCGCTTGGGCGCTTGTCGTAGCGGTCGTCGAGGTCTTCGTACTGGCTGAAGTCGCGGCCACGTTGCAGCAGACCGAAACCACGCGGATTCTCGACCGAGAAGCTGCTGACGGCCAGGTGTTTAGGGTTGTTCAGCGGACGCCATACCCACTCGCCATTGGCTGCCTGGATGGACAGACCGCTGGAGTCGTGCAGTTCACGACGATAGTTGGGCACGCGGGACGGCTGGTTGGCGCCGAACAGGAACATGCTGGTCAACGGTGCAACGCCCAGCTTGGTGACCTTGTCACGCAGGAACATGCGCGACTTCACGTCGACCAGGGTGTTGGTGCCCGGACGCAGGGTCAGCTGGTAAGCGCCGGTGGCGCGAGGCGAATCGAGCAGCGCGAAGATCACCAGATGGTTGTCGTCGGCGCCCGGCTTCTCGATCCAGAACTCCTTGAAGCGCGGAAACTCTTCGCCGGTCGAAGCGGCGGTGTCGATGGCCATGCCGCGAGCGGACAAGCCGTAGACCTGACCTTTGCCGATCACGCGGAAATAGCTCGCGCCCAGCATGGTCATGATCTCGTCCTGCTTGTCGTCCTTGTTGATCGGGTAGAGGACGCGGAAACCGGCGTAGCCGAGCTTTTCGGTGGATTTGGGGTCGAACTTCACGTCGCCGAAATCGAAACGAGCGCTGTCGTACTTGATCTCTTCGACGGTGGTGGCCGTGACTTCGTTGATTTTTACCGGGGTATCGAAGTGCATGCCCTGATGATAGAAAGACAGCTTGAACGGCGTCTTGTCGGTTGCCCACTCAGCCTTGTCTTCGCGGAAACGAATCTTCTGGTAGTCCGCAAACTTCATTTCACGGAATTCGGTCGGCAGGTTGCTGCGTGGAGCTTCGAACTTCTGCCCGGCCAGTTCTTTGGCCTTTACCGCCACATCATCAAGATTGAACGCCCACAGCTGACCCGAGCCCAACAGGCAGACCAGAGCCGAGCTTGCCAAAAGCGCACTACGCAACCGTTTGACAGGTGTTTTTGGAGCATCACAGGGACTAACAATCACGAGCAACCCTCGCCGAAAACAGATGAAAAAACCAACGGCCAGCTATCGATGCCGGGTTGGCGAGCATTGTTCCGACTCCGAAAGGGCCTAATGATTCCCCAATCGGTGTCAGAACCGCGTTTGACATAACCCAGTGGATCAACCACTGACAATCCTGTAACGCGCGATTATCCAGTAGCGCGCGCTTCAACGCATCAGGTGTGAGAAGAAATTTTTCAGACGAATGTGCGAAAAATCCGAGCACCGTACGGTCGACGTTTTCCGTTCAGGATTCGAGCAGAAATGTCACCGGGCCATCATTCACTAGATGTACCTGCATGTCAGCTCCGAATTGGCCCGATGCTACATCCGGATGTGCCTTTGCGGCCTGGCTCAACAGGTAATCGAACAATTCCAGGCCCAGCGCCGGAGGAGCCGCTTTGGAGAAGCTGGGACGCATGCCGCTTCGCGTGTCCGCCGCCAGCGTGAACTGCGATACCAGCAGCAATCCGCCCTTCACGTCGCGCAGCGACAGGTTCATCTTGCCGCCGTCATCGCTGAAGACCCGATAGTTGAGCAGTTTATGCAGCAACTTGTCGGCGCTGGCCTGCGTGTCATGCGGCTCGATCCCCACCAGCACCATCAAACCCTGGGCGATGGCCCCAACCACTTCACCTTCCACTTCAACGCGTGCACTGCTCACGCGCTGCAACAAGCCTTTCATAGACGCTTTCCAGTCCCGAGAAAAATAGTTGAGCTGCGGATCAGGCTTCTTCGGGCGGCAAGTCGAGCAAGCGCCGCGCGATCTGCGCTGCAGCCCGGACCAGCGCATCGGTGATGCCCGGCTCGGCAGCCGCGTGGCCGGCGTCGCGGATGACCTGCAGTTCGCTGTTGGGCCAGGCCTGATGGAGATCCCAGGCGTTATCCAGCGGGCAGATCACATCGTAGCGACCGTGAACGATGATGCCCGGCAAGTGTGCGATCCGGGGCATGTCACGGATCAGCTGGTTCTCTTCCAGGAAAGCGTTGTTGGTGAAGTAATGGCATTCGATGCGTGCAATGGACAGCGCCCGTTGCGGCTCGGAAAAACGGTCGACAACCTGCGGATTGGGGCGCAAGGTGGCCGTGCGGCCTTCCCAGGTGGACCAGGCCTTGGCCGCATGCATCTGGGCGATCTGGTCCGGGCCGGTCAGGCGTTTGTGGAAGGCTGCCAGCAGGTTGTCGCGCTCATCCAGCGGGATCGGCGCCACGTAATCCTGCCAGTAGTCAGGGAACAGACGGCTGGCGCCTTTCTGGTAAAACCATTCGATTTCCTGTGGACGGCACAGGAAGATGCCGCGCAGGATCATGGCATGAACGCGTTCGGGGTGGGTCTGCGCATAGGCCAGCGCCAGGGTCGAGCCCCAGGACCCGCCGAACAGCACCCATTTTTCGATGCCCAGATGTTCGCGAATACGCTCCAGATCCTCCACCAGATGCCAGGTGGTATTGTTTTCCAGGCTCGCATGGGGCGTCGAGCGGCCACAGCCGCGCTGGTCGAAGGTGATGATGCGGTACAGGTTGGGATCGAAATAGCGGCGGCTCTGGGCATCGCAACCCGAACCCGGCCCGCCATGAATGAAAACCACCGGCAGGCCTTCGGGCGAGCCGCTTTCGTCGACGTAGAGCACATGCGGTTGTTCCACGGCCAGATCATGCCGGGCGTAGGGTTTGATCTGCGGGTACAAAGTCTGCATAGGTGCTCCGTAGGTTCGGTTCAGGGGCTTCTATCATTCTGCCGTTGGGCATCATAAACCCGAAACGAGGAATGAGCATGCTGCACATCATCGCCGCGGGTGCCTGACTGGAAATCGGCGCGCCGCCAGGGGCAAGACAGGCGAACCAGAGCATTCCACCCGAGTCGAAAGCTGGGTCGTGCGTTCAGTTATTTTGATTTTTTTCGGGAAATTACTGAGTACACGCCTACAGTCAAAGCATTCCGTTTTTTCATTCGTCAGACTACTTGAGGTCGTACCGATGTCTCAGGAACCACTCGTTCGTGATGCAGATGTGGCTGAATTCCGCACCGCCGTACTCGCCAAACTCACTTATGCAGTGGGCAAGGATCCTGACCATGCTTTCGAGCATGACTGGTTCGAGGCCATTGCTCTCGCGGCGCGCGACCACATGGTCGAGCACTGGATGGATCACACCCGGCAGATCTATCGCAAGGTGCAGAAACGCGTCTACTACCTCTCGCTGGAATTTCTCATCGGCCGCCTGCTGTACGACAGCCTGAGCAACCTGGGCCTGCTGGAAATCGCCCGCGAAGCGATGACCGAGCTTGGGGTGGACATCGAACGCATCCGCACCCTCGAACCGGACGCGGCCTTGGGGAACGGCGGCCTGGGTCGTCTGGCGGCCTGCTTCATGGAAAGCATGTCGACGCTGGGCATTGCCGGGCACGGCTACGGTATCCGCTACGAACACGGCCTGTTTCGCCAGGCGGTGGTGGATGGCTGGCAGCAGGAGCAGACCGAGAACTGGCTGGACTTCGGTAACCCGTGGGAGTTCGAGCGCCCGGAAGTGGTCTATCCGGTCGGTTTCAGCGGCAGCGTCGAGACGGTCCTGAATGAAACCGGTGAAGCGCGGCAGGTCTGGCGTCCTGCTGAAACCGTGCGGGCCATTGCCTATGACACGCCGGTGGTCGGCTGGCGCGGCGCAAGCGTCAACACGCTACGACTGTGGCGTGCCCGGGCCGTGGAAGACCTGCACCTGGAACGCTTCAACGCCGGCGACCACTTCGGGGCCGTCGCCGAAGTCGTCCGCGCAGAAAGCATTTCCCGCGTGCTGTACCCCAATGACGCCACCGAGGCCGGCCAGGAACTGCGCCTGCGCCAGGAATACTTCTTCGTCTCCGCATCGTTGCAGGACTTGCTGCGCCGCCACCTGAACATGCACGCCACCCTGACGGATCTGCCGGAGCACGCGGCCATCCAGATGAACGATACCCACCCGTCGATCGCGGTGGCCGAGCTGATGCGACTGCTGATCGACACCCACGGCATTTCCTGGGACACGGCATGGAAGATCACCGTCAACACCCTGGGCTATACGAACCACACGCTGCTGCCTGAAGCGCTGGAAACCTGGTCGGTTGGCCTGATGGAGCGCATGCTGCCGCGTCATATGCAGATCATTTACCTGATCAACGCCCAGCACATCGACCAGCTGCGCGCCAAGGGCATTCACGATTTCGACGTGCTGCGCGCCGTGTCGCTGATCGAAGAAGACAACGGCCGCCGCGTGCGCATGGGCAACCTGGCGTTCCTCGGTTCCCACAGCGTCAACGGTGTCTCGGCGCTGCATACCCAACTGATGCGCAAGACGGTGTTCGCCGAACTGCACAAGCTGTATCCCGAGCGAATCAACAACAAGACCAACGGCATCACTTTCCGGCGCTGGCTGTTCCAGGCCAACCCGCGGCTGACCGAGATGCTGGTCGAGGCACTGGGCGAGGACGTGCTGGACAACGCCGAAACCCGGTTGATCGAGCTGGAGCCGTTTGCCGAGAAGAGTTCGTTCCGCAAGCAGTTCGCCGACCAGCGCCTGCACAGCAAGCGCGCGCTGGCCGCGATCATCCACGAGCGACTGGGCATTACGGTCAATCCGGCGGCCATGTTCGACGTGCAGGTCAAACGGATCCACGAGTACAAGCGCCAGTTGCTCAACCTGTTCCATACCGTTGCGCTGTATCAGGCGATTCGTGCCGAGCCGGGTACGGACTGGGTGCCACGGGTGAAGATTTTCGCGGGCAAGGCGGCGGCGAGTTATCACTCGGCCAAGCTGATCGTCAAGCTCACCAACGATATCGCCCGCACCGTGAACAACGACCCGACCGTGCGTGGCCTGCTCAAAGTGGTGTTCATGCCCAACTACAACGTCAGCCTGGCCGAGAGCATCATTCCGGCAGCCGACCTGTCAGAACAGATCTCTACCGCGGGCCTGGAGGCGTCGGGCACCAGCAACATGAAGTTCGGCCTCAACGGCGCATTGACCATCGGCACGCTGGACGGTGCCAACGTGGAGATGAGCGAGCAGATCGGGCAGGAACACATGTTCATTTTCGGCATGACCTCGCAGCAGGTCGAAGCCCGCAAGCAGACCGGTGATTTCAGCGCCGTCGCCGACGTGGCCGCTTCGCCGCGCCTGAATGACGTGCTGATGGCGATTCGCGGCGGCGTGTTCTCGCCGGACGATCCGAACCGCTACGCCGGTCTGGTGGATCAGTTGCTGGCGTATGACCGCTTCCTGGTCTGCGCCGACTTCGACTCGTACTGGGCCGCCCAGGCCAAGGTCGAGGCCTGCTGGCACGAACCCAAGCAGTGGTGGCGCTCGGCGGTGCTCAATACCTCGAGGATGGGTTGGTTCTCGTCCGACCGGACCATCCGCGAATACGCGGGCGATATCTGGAAAGCGCTGGATTGAGTTGATCCGCCAGGACTGACACTCCGGGCACACCGCGACCCAATGGGAGGGAGCTTGCTGGCGACGAGGCCGATACGGCCTGAGGTGATTCATCGATTGAAATACCGTCGTCGCGAGCAAGCTGCCTCCCACAGGTCAACGCGTCCAGCCCCTTGTTAGCTATGTCCAATAGCTCCCGCCCTATATACTGCGCAGCGATAAACCTTCACACATCGAAAAGGATGTCGTCGCGTGCTATGGATTTGTCTGCTGTTGGGCGGTGCCGTGCTGGGCTATTCGCTGAGCTACGACGAGTGGCAGGGCATGCTCGTTGGCGCGGCTTGCGGCTGGGCAGTCTGTGCGAGCGTTCGCTTGTACTCGTTGCGCAAACGCTCGTTCGAGCAAGCGCAGCAACTGGAAACCACACGTAAAACCGTCGAATCGCTGCAACAGCGGCTCACGCTTCTCGAATTCCCGCCCGTCTCGAACTTCCAGCCTGTCGAGCCTGCCCAGGCTCCTGCGCCGCTGCCCGCCGACGCGGTGGTGGTCGCGGCGCACACCGATGGCCCGGAGCTGATCTGGGACTTGCCTGACGAACAACCATTACCCGCCAAGACCGACGAATCCGCCTGGCGCCCGGCACCCGATACCCGTGATGCCGCCCAGGCCAATCCGTTCGACAGCACCATCACCCGCGCCAGGAACTGGCTGCTGGGCGGCAATACGGTGTTGCGAGTCGGCGTCGTGCTGCTGTTTCTCGGCCTGGCCTTCCTGCTGCGCTACGCCACCGAAGGCATAGTGTTCCCGATCGAAGCGCGGTATGCCGCTGTTGCCGGTTGCGCGCTGGGCCTGCTGGGCCTGGGCTGGTGGCTGCGCCATCGCAACCCCCAATATGCATTGATGGTCCAGGGCGCCGGTGTCGGCGTACTGTACTTGACGGTATTCGCGGCGATGAAGCTGCATCCGCTGCTCGAGCCCTCCATGGGCTTTACCTTGCTGGTTGCGATCACCGCTTTTTCGACGATTCTGGCGGTCACCCAGAATGCGCTGGCCCTGGCGTGCGCAGGCGCGCTGGGCGGTTTCGCCGCGCCGTTGCTCGCGTCTACCGGGCAAGGCAGCCACGTCGCGCTGTTCAGCTATTTCGCGCTGCTCAATGCGGGCATTTTCGCCATTGCCTGGTTCAAGGCGTGGCGCGTGCTGAACCTGATCGGTTTCTTCGGCACCTTCGGCATCGGCTTCGCCTGGGGCATCAACAGCTACACGCCGGCAATGTTCTGGAGCACCGAACCGTTCCTGATCCTGTTCTTCCTGATGTATCTGGCCATCGGCCTGATGTTCGCCCGGCGCAAATTGCAGGAAACCGGCAGTGCCTCCGATGACCCGGCCATACAGTTGCGCAAGGGTGATTACGTCGACGGTACGTTGCTGTTCGGCACGCCCATCGTGGGTTTCGGTCTGCAATATGCGCTGGTGGAGCATCTGCAATTCGGCGCGGCGTTCAGCGCCCTGGCGCTCGGCGCGATCTACCTGGGGCTGGGCCGTTTGCTGGCGCTGCGTGCGCCCGGTCAAGCCGCGTTGCTGATGGAAACCTGTCTGGCGCTGGGCGTGGTGTTCGCGACCCTGGCGATTCCGCTGGGCCTGGGTTCGCAATGGACCACTTGCGCCTGGGCCGTCGAAGGCGCGGCGGTGTTCTGGCTGGGCATGCGCCAGGAGCGCTTGCTGGCACGCGGCTTCGGCCTTTTGCTGCAGATCGGCGCAGGCGCGGCGTTGCTCAACCAGCTGGACCTGTCCTACAGCGCGTTGCTCGACCACGGCGATTACTGGACGCCCATGGTCATGGCGATCGCCGCGCTGATCAGCGCCTGGTGCATCCACCGTTTCAACGGGCTGACGCGGCTCGACCCGAAGCTGGCAACCGCGTTGCTGCTCACGTGGGGCGCGGCGTGGTGGGCTTTTTCACTGATCTGCAGCGTGCTGTTGTTCGTGCCCGAGGTGTTCCAGCCGACATGGCTGCTGATCGCGGCTGCCGTCAGCGTCGCGCTCTGGGCCACGGTTGCCCTGCGTTTGCAGTGGCCGGACCTGGCGGTGTTGTGTACTGCATTGATGCCTGTCGCCAGTCTGTTACTGATCGGCTCGTTGCGTTTCGATTATCACCCTGCCGAACACTGGGGCTGGCTGGGCTGGCTGGCGGTCATCGCCGTGCATCTGCTGACCCTGCGCAAACTGGCGCCTGTGCTGCCGCGCATGGCTGGCGGCCTGGCCCACATCCTGGGCTGCTGGCTGGTGATTGCGCTGCTGGCGCTGGAACTGCGCATGGGCCTGATGCAGCTGTCCGAGCAGCACAATGCCTGGCGCTGGCTGGGCTGGGCCTTGCTGCCAAGTCTGTATCTGCTGGCGATGGCCCATCCGCGAAGCTGGCCATGGCCGATATCCGCCCAGCCTCGGGAATATCGAGTGTGGGCCGCCGCACCCATGGCGGTACTGATGCTGGCCTGGTTCTGGCTGGCGAACATCTTTAGCGACGGTGCCGCCGCGCCCCTGCCCTATGTTCCGTTGCTCAACCCGCTGGAACTCGGCCTGCTGTTCGCGTTGGCCGGCATCTGCCTGTGGATGCAGCGCTACCTGGCGCAACTGGGTTTCAGCGAAGCGGTGGCACAACGCAGCGCGCAGCTGGTCGTGGGTGCCTCGCTGTTCGTGCTGGTCACGGCCATGGTGATGCGCACCGCTCATCACTGGAACGATGTGCCTTGGGACGCCGACCATCTGCTGGCGTCGATGCAGGTCCAGGCCGGACTGTCCATCGTCTGGACGCTGATGGCACTGGCGTTGATGATCGGCGGCCATCTGCGGCGCAGGCGCGAAATGTGGATCGCCGGTGCGGCACTGATCGCCGTGGTGGTCGCCAAGCTGTTTTTCGTCGAACTGAGCGACCGAGGCTCGATGGCGCGCATCGTTTCGTTTATAGGTGTTGGCATGCTGCTATTAGTGGTGGGATATTTCGCACCATTACCGCCGAAACAGTCGGACAGAGAAGTCCGCAATGAGCCCGACCTGCCCTCTGCCGCAGAGCCGCGCCAGCCATGAGGAAACTGATCTTGAGCCGTCCGTTCACCTTGAAGATCGCGGTGCTGGGTGCCGTCCTGTGTTCGGGAATGATCGCCCACGCTCAGGACAAGCCCGCGGACTTCGCCAGCCAGACCCCGTTGACCCTCGAAGGCCAGGGTCCGTGGTATCGCATCGAACTGCCGCTGGCCGTGCAGCTCAATGCGCGCGACTCCAACCTGGGCGACGTCCGGGTGTTCAACGCCGCAGGTCAGGCACAAGCCTATGCGCTGGCGCAGCAGGTCCCGGCTCAGGAACAGACGTCGACGGCAGTAAAGTGGTTCCCGCTCTACACCACCGCCGAAGCCGGTGACGCGGTGCCGGTGATCCGTATCGAGCGCTCGGCCAGCGGCAGCGTGCTGGAAGTCCAGCCACAGAGTGACATCGAAGCCGGCGAAGAAATCCTGCGCGGCTGGTTGCTGGACACCAGCGCGATCCATGCACCGTTGGAGCAGTTGGTGATCGACTGGAACACCGAGCGCGAGGGTTTCCAGCATTTCACCATCGAGGCCAGCGACGATTTGCAGCATTGGCACTCGTGGGGTGAGGGCCAGGTCGCGCGGCTGTCGTTTTCCGATGAGGTTGTCGAGCAGCGCGAAGTCGGTCTGCCGGGCCACAGCGCCCGATACCTGCGGCTGTTATGGCGCGCACCGAGCAACGCGCCGACCCTGACTGCCGCGCATCTGCTCAGCGCGCCTACCGACAGCCCGGCCCTGCCGCTGACCTGGTCGCCAGTGATTGCCGGCAAGTCCGAGAAGCCTGACGAATACCTGTGGCAGTTGCCGGTCGGCCTGCCGGTGGAGCGGGTAAAGATCACCATCGCTCAGCCCAACAGCCTGGCACCGGCCACCCTGTACGGAAGACTCGATGACCAGCAGCCCTGGCAGGTGATCAGCAGCGGGTTGCTGTATCGCCTGACCCAGAACGGCAGCGATGCGGTGCAGGATCAGCTCCAGCTTTCGGGCCGGTTTTCCGGCCAGGTAGTTCGCCAGCTCAAACTCGAGGTAGACGATCGCGGCGGCGGACTGGGCGCGCAGGCGCCGGACATGAGCGTCGCTGTGCAGGCGACTCAAGTGGTGTTCCTGGCTCGGGGCGAAGGGCCGTTCACACTGGCGGTGGGCAATGCCCGGGCCAGACCCGCCAATCTGCCGCTGACCACGCTGATTCCCGACTTCGTGCCCCAACGGCTGAACGCTCTGGGCACGGCACGGCCCAGCACCGCGCCGGTTGCCGACATGGCGGCGGCGCCGCTGGCAGTTGCAGCACAAGGTCCCGATCTGAAACGTCTCGGACTCTGGGCGGTGCTGGTCATCGGCGTGTTGATGTTGGGCTGGATGGCCTTCACTACATGGCGGGCATCGGCCTCCAGGCGTTGACCAGAGCGCTTGTGGGCGTGCCTTTTGCAGCTACGCTGTGGCGGGTCGTGAACTCAATCGCCCCAGCGCCAGTCTGATAGCAGTATTCAGCCGTCACTCGCGCTAAACTGCGCGGGTTTTTCTCATACCCCATTTTCGGAGCACTCCATGTCCCGCGTTACACTAAGTCGCTATTTGATTGAGCAGACCCGCAGCAACAACACTCCTGCCGATCTGCGCTTCCTGATCGAAGTGGTGGCGCGAGCGTGCAAGGAAATCAGCCATGCGGTCTCCAAGGGCGCACTGGGCGGCGTTCTCGGCAGCATGGGCACCGAAAACGTGCAGGGCGAAGTGCAGAAAAAGCTCGACGTCATCTCCAACGAGATCCTGCTTGAAGCCAACGAATGGGGCGGTCACCTGGCCGGCATGGCTTCCGAAGAAATGGACAATGCCTACCAGATTCCCGGCAAGTACCCAAAAGGCGCGTACCTGCTGGTGTTTGACCCGCTGGACGGTTCGTCGAACATCGACATCAACGCGCCGGTCGGCACGATCTTCTCGGTACTGCGTTGCCCGAACGAATACCTGAGCCAGAACGAAGCGCTGAACGAAAACGCCTTCCTGCAGCCGGGCACCGAGCAGGTTGCTGCCGGTTATGCCATCTATGGCCCGCAGACCATGCTGGTCCTGACCCTGGGCGACGGCGTCAAAGGTTTCACCCTGGACCGCGAGATGGGCAGCTTCGTACTGACCCACGAAGACATCAAGATCCCGGAATCCACTCAGGAATTCGCCATCAACATGTCCAACCAGCGCCACTGGGAAGCCCCGGTACAGCGCTACGTCGGCGAGCTGCTGGCCGGTGAAGAAGGCCCGCTGAAAAAGAATTACAACATGCGCTGGGTGGCCGCGATGGTCGCCGATGTGCATCGCATCCTGACCCGTGGTGGTCTGTTCATGTACCCGCGCGACAGCCGCGAGCCGTCCAAGCCGGGCAAACTGCGCCTGATGTACGAAGCCAACCCGATGTCGTTCCTGGTCGAGCAGGCCGGCGGCGCGTCCACCGACGGCCATCAACGCATTCTCGACATCCAGCCTGAAGGCCTGCACCAGCGCGTGGCGGTGTTCCTGGGTTCCAAGGAAGAAGTCGAACGCGCCACGGCTTACCACAAGGAATAAGCCATGCTCGCTCCCTGGCTCCCGCTGCTTGAATGGTGGTTCGGCTCGGCCGAATCCCCCACTGAAGTGGTGAAAGCCAAGGAGAAGCTGTGGTTCGGCAAGCGCAAGGCCAACGACACCGAAGCTCGCGAACGCTTCGGTGCTCTGATGGAACAGGCGCTGGCCGGCGGTCTGCGTGAATGGGCGGAAAACCCGCACGGCTGGCTGGCCCTGGTGCTGTTGCTCGACCAGCTGCCGCGCATGGTTCATCGCAACACCGGCAAAGCCTTTGCCGGTGATCAGCGCGCTCAGGCATTGGTCCGTCATGGCCTCAAACTGGGCCGCGACCAACACCTGGACCCGTTGCAGCGCACGTTCATCTATCTGGTGCTGGAACACTGCGAAGACCTTGCCGTGCAAGACCAGGCCATCGCCTGTTTCAGCAGCCTGCTGCCGTTACTGCCGGCTACCGACCGCGACTACTTCACCCAAAGCCTCGACTACGCGCAACGTCACCAGGCAATCATCGCCCGGTTCGGGCGCTTCCCTCATCGCAACGCATTTCTGGACCGACCTTCGACTGACGAAGAGATCGAATTCCTGAAAGGCCCCGGCTCACGCTTCTGACGCGGCCGAGAATTCCTCGTTCCCCTCGGGAACCAGAACCCCTTTTTCTCTTCTAAGCTTGCGGTATCGCGCCAGCGTCTGCCCGTTTGGCGGATGTTGCGACGCAGCCCCCTTCCGCCCAGGAGCTTCATCCATGCCGTCGTTGCGCTCTCTAGCGTTATTGTCTTTTTGTGTGCTGCTGGCCGCTTGCAGCAAGGTCAATCAGGAAAATTACTCGAAACTCTCCGCCGGAATGCCCAAGGCTCAGGTCGAAGACCTGCTGGGTAGCCCGACCGAATGTTCCGGCGCGCTGGGCATGTCCAGCTGCACCTGGGGTGACCAGAAATCCTTCATCAGCGTGCAGTACGCCGGTGACAAGGTGCTGATGTTCTCGGGTCAAGGTCTGAAATAAACATGATCAAGCTGCTGCTACGTTTCGGCATTTTCGTTCTGGCCAGCTTCCTGGCCATTGGCTTCGCGCACTCGGCCGACAACCTGGAACCGCGCACGGCGGACAACGTCGACCTCAAGCAATACCAGGGCACCTGGTATGAACTGGCGCGCTTGCCGATGTTCTTCCAGCGCAACTGCGCCCAGTCAGAGGCCCACTACAAGATCAAGGGAGACGGAAACGTCGCCGTCACCAACCGCTGCCGGACCATGGAAGGCGAGTGGCAGGAAGCCATCGGCACCGCCTCGCCGCAGGTGCCCGGCAAGACCGACAAACTGTGGGTCGAGTTCGACAACTGGTTCTCGCGCCTGCTGCCGGGCTTCACCAAGGGCGACTACTGGATCCTGCACGTCAGCGAAGGCTACAAGACCGCCGTGGTCGGCAATCCGAATCGCAAATACCTGTGGCTGCTGTCCCGCACGCCGACAGTCAGCGAGTCGGTCAAACAGGAAATGCTCGGCAAGGCCCGCCAGCAGGGTTACGACACCAGCCGTTTGATCTGGCGCGAGGCGGACTCGAAGATGGGTAAATAGGCCATGCACGCTACCCGTGGGAGCGGACCGGGCTAGCCGCAGTTACCCGAGCAATTCGCGCAGCACCTTGGCAAACGCCTGGGCGCTCTGCTCTTCTTCGGCATGCCGTCCATCACGCACGACCCAGCGGCCGCTGACCATCACGTCCTTGATCTGTCGATCAGAGCCGGCGAACAGCCAGCGGTTGAGTATGCCGTCGCCGGTTGCAGTCGAGATATACGGGTCGTTGCCGTCGAGCACCAGCCAGTCCGCGCGTTGCCCGACCGCCAGTTTGCCGACCGGCTGACCCAGCGCCTGGGCGCCGCCGGACAAGGCCGCGTCGTACAGCGTGCGGCCCACCATCGGCTGATCGCTGCGATACAGACGGTTGCGGCGCTGGTCACGCAGGCGTTGCCCATATTCCAGCCAGCGCAGTTCTTCGACCACGCTGACCGACACATGACTGTCCGAGCCAATTCCCCAACGTCCGCCCTGAGCCAGGTAATCCACCGCCGGAAAAATCCCGTCACCCAGATTGGCCTCGGTGGTCAGGCACAAGCCGGCGACAGCACCGCTCTGGGCCATGAGCTGGACTTCGTCTGCACTGGCATGCGTCGCATGAACCAGGCACCAGCGCTCGTCCACCGGCGCATTTTCGTACAGCCATTGCAGCGGACGCCGACCGCTCCAGCTCAGGCAATCGTCGACCTCTTTCTGCTGCTCGGCGATGTGAATATGCACCGGGCATTGCGCATCGCCAGCGGCCAGCACTTCACTGATTTGCTCCGGTGTCACGGCGCGTAGCGAGTGGAAGCACAGCCCGACGTATTGAGCCGCTTCAGCCGCCAGCAGCGGCCGCAGCCTGGACTGCAGATCCAGATAACTGTCCGTGCTGTGGATAAACCGCCGCTGCCCGTGGTTGGGTGTCTGTCCGCCGAAACCGGAATGGCTGTAGAGCACCGGCAGCAGGGTCAGGCCGATACCCGCCTGGCGAGCGGCCTGGCTGATCTGTAGCGCCAGCTCAGTCGGATCGGCATAGGGATTGCCCGCCGGATCGTGATGCACGTAGTGAAACTCCGCGACCGATGTATAGCCGCCCTTGAGCATCTCGATGTACAGCTGACGGGCGATAGCGCCCAGCTGCTGCGGGCTGATCTGCCCGACCAGGCGATACATGAGCTCGCGCCAGGTCCAGAAACTGTCATTGGGATTGCCCGCCACTTCCGCCAACCCGGCCATGGCCCGCTGGAATGCGTGGGAATGGAGATTGGGCATGCCGGGCAACAGCGGACCGTTGAGAATCTCGGCATCCTGCCGGCTCGCATTCGCGTCGACATGGGTCAACGTACCCTGCGCATCGACTTCCAGACGCACGTCGCTGGCCCAGCCGTCCGGAAGTAGCGCACGCTCGGCAAAGAAGGCTGACATTGACTTCGCACCTCATCAGGGGAATTTGTATATACATATACAGACGATTGTCTGCCCGGTAAACTCCGGCAGGCTTGCCGCTGGCCCGCTTAATGGTTAGCTTGAGCGATCTCGCTACCCGACAGCCCCTGAACAAAGGACTCTTTCGTGCCCACGCCGCCCGCCTCAACGACCCTGGCAGCCCAGATGGGCGAAAGTCCCGCACCGCTCTATGCCCGCGTGAAGCACATGATCGCCCAGCAGATCCAGAATGGCAGCTGGCCGCCGCATCATCGCGTGCCGTCGGAAAGCGAACTGGTCACCGAGCTGGGCTTCAGCCGCATGACCATCAACCGCGCCCTGCGTGAACTCACCGCCGAAGGTCTGCTGATCCGCATGCAGGGTGTCGGCACTTTCGTCGCCGAACCCAAGAGCCAGTCGGCGTTGTTCGAAGTCCACAACATTGCGGACGAAATCGCCGCCCGCGACCATCAGCACCGCTGCAAGGTCATTCTTCTTCAGGAAGAATCGGCAGGTTCGGAGCGCGCGCTGGCACTGGACATGCGCGAAGGCCAGAAGGTGTTCCACTCGCTGATCGTGCATTTCGAAAATGACATTCCGGTGCAGATCGAAGACCGTTTCGTCAACGCTCAGGTCGCGCCGGACTACCTCAAGCAGGACTTCACCCGGCAGACGCCTTACGCTTACCTCTCGCAGGTGGCGCCGCTTACCGAGGGCGAGCATGTGGTGGAAGCGATTCTGGCCGAGCCCGACGAATGCGCCCTGCTGCAAATCGAGGCCGGCGAGCCGTGCCTGCTTATCCGCCGTCGCACCTGGTCCGGGCGTCAGCCGGTGACCGCCGCACGGCTGATTCATCCCGGCTCACGGCATCGACTGGAAGGACGCTTCAGCAAATGACCCAGACTCGCATCCTGCGCGCGGCCGACTACCCGCGCATGCCGTGGAAGAACGGCGGTGGCAGCACGGAAGAGATCACCCGCGATGCGGGCGAGCAACTGGAAGGCTTCGGCTGGAGGCTGTCGATTGCCGATATCCAGGCTTCAGGTGAGTTCTCGGTGTTCGCCGGTTACCAGCGGATCATCACCGTTCTACAAGGCGCGGGCATGCGGCTGGATGTGGACGGCGTGCCCAGTCGGCCGCTGCTGCCGTCCGATCCGTTCGCCTTCAGTGGCGACAGCGCCGTCAACTGCGCATTGCTCGACGGCCCGATACGTGATTTCAACCTGATCTACGCGCCTGAGCATTACCGCGCCCGTCTGCAATGGTTCGACGTGCGCCAGCCGCAACGGCTGTACAGCTCGGCCGACACGCTGGTGCTGTTGAGCATGGCCGAGCAGCTGGCGGTCAGTGTCAACGCGGGGCTTTGGGATATTCTCGGCAAGCATGACTGCGCGCGCGTGGACAACGCCGGCGGGCTGCTGGAGATCGAGCTACAGGCGCCAGGCGCCAGCCGTTGCTGCCTGATCGAGCTGACCGCGATTGCCCGTTGAAGGTATCCTTCGCGGCCCGTTCATAACAAGAATCCACAGCAAGGAAGACCATGACCCAATCCCAACGTCAGGAGACGCCACGCGCCGTCGCCATTCTCGCCAGCTTCCTGGCCTCTGAATCCGCTGGCGGCATCGTACTGATGATTGCTGCGCTGGCGGCCCTGATCGTCGCCAACTCGCCGCTGGCTGACGGCTATTTCGCCGTCCTGCACAGCAAGGCGTTGGGACTGTCCGTCGAACACTGGATCAACGATGGGCTGATGGCGATTTTCTTCCTGATGGTCGGCCTGGAGATCAAGCGCGAGGTACTGGCCGGTGGGCTGGCGACATGGAGCCAACGCGCGCTGCCAGGGTTCGCCGCCGCCGGCGGCATGCTGGTGCCGGCATTGATCTACATCGCGATCAACTGGGGCAACCCGCAGACCATTGCCGGCTGGGCGATTCCGGCGGCCACCGATATCGCGTTCGCCCTCGGCGTGCTCTCGCTGCTGGGCAAGCGTGTTCCAGCCTCATTGAAGGTGTTTCTTGCGGCACTGGCGATCCTCGACGATCTGGGTGCCGTCACCATCATCGCGTTCTTCTACAGCTCGGGCCTGAACCTGCCGATGCTGGGCGCCGCGTTCGCCACGCTGGCGGTGCTGATCGTCATGAACCGCCTGAACGTTCGCCGCTTGCTGCCCTACCTGCTGCTGGGTGCGGCATTGTGGTTCTTCGTGTTGCAGTCGGGGGTGCATGCGACCCTGGCCGGCGTGGCCCTGGCGCTGTGCATCCCGCTGGGCAAGCCGGAAGAAGAAGCCCGCTCACCGCTGCTGTTCCTTGAGGAGAAGCTGCATTACTGGGTCGCGTTCGCCATCGTGCCGATCTTCGGCTTTGCCAATGCCGGCGTGTCGTTGTCCGGCATATCCCTGGGCAATCTGCTGGACCCGGTTCCGCTGGGCGTAGCGCTGGGCCTGTTCATCGGCAAGCAGATCGGCGTGTTCATCGCCGCCGTGCTGGCGATTCGCGCCGGGCTGGCCGTCCTGCCCCAAGGCAGCAACTGGGTGCAGCTGTATGGCGTGGCGATCCTGTGCGGTATCGGCTTCACCATGAGCCTGTTCATCGGCAACCTGGCGTTTCCCGGTGTTGCCCATCTGGTGGACGAGGTCAAGATCGGCGTGTTGCTGGGCTCGGGTCTTGCGGCGCTGGCCGGTGTGCTGCTGTTGCGCAGTCGCCTCAGTCGGGCCTGAAAAAATATTTTTCGAACACTGCATCCAGATTGCCTTGCCGCGGGTAGTACAGACAGCAGCCATTCGGGTTGCTGAGCGCGGTCAAACAATCTGGAGATTTCTGCATGAACGCAAAACGCTTGCTCTGCCTTGCAGGTACTACCCTGGCTTTCACCTGCCTGTCGTCGGTGGCCATGGCCCAGGCCGACCTGCCCGAATCCGTCCGCGTACCCGCCGGGCACAAGGTCAGCCTGCAAACCACAGGTGTGGGTGAAATCACTTACGAATGCCGCGCCAAGGCCAACTCCACGACCGAAATGGAGTGGGCGTTCGTCGGTCCTAAAGCGGTATTGAATGACCGTAGCGGCAATCAGGTCGGCACCTACTACGGCCCGCCTGCCACCTGGGAAGCAAAAGACGGCTCGAAACTGACCGGCACTCAGGTCGCCGTAGCGCCGTCGAGCGCCGGCAACCTGCCGTATCAGTTGGTCAAGGCCAACCCGGCCCAAGGCAAAGGCGCCATGACCGACGTCGCTTACATCCAGCGAGTGGCCCTGAAAGGTGGCGTGGCTCCGACCACCGCCTGTGCCGCCGGCAACAAAGGCGCCAAGGAAGTGGTCAAGTACCAGGCCGACTACCTGTTCTGGTCCAGCAACTGATCGTCATCGGTCAAGGCACCGCGCAGCAGTTAGGCTAAGCTGCTGCGCATGCTTCGGGATGTCAGTATGGCGAGACACCCGAAGCAGCACTTATCCACAGATGGCAGATCAATTTGTCCTCCCACCAATCTGTTTTTGATTACGAAGCCGCCTTGCAGTCCTGCGCCCGTGGCGAGCGGCAGGCCTTGCATCGCCTTTATCAACAGGAAAGTGCCCGACTGCTGGGCGTGGTGCAACGCATCGTGCGTGACAACGCGCTGGCGGAAGACATCGTGCATGACGCTTTTCTCAAAATCTGGACCGGCGCCGGCAGTTTCGATGCTTCGCGCGGGTCGGCCCGTGGCTGGATGTTCAGCGTGACGCGCCATCTGGCGCTGAACAGGCTGCGCAATACTGCACGGGAAGTGCGCATGGATGAGGACGTGGATGAAGATCACCAGGCTCAGGCCACCCTCGAAGGCTGGCAGGAAACCGGTGACGCCTTTGATTGGCGAGTAAACCCCGGGCGAATTCACTCATGCCTGGAACAACTTGAACCTGTGCGACGCAACTGCGTGTTTCACGCTTACGTCGACGGTTACTCACATCAGGAAATCGCCGTGAAAATCGGCGCGCCGCTGGGCACTGTCAAAGCCTGGATCAAACGCAGCCTCAAGGCTCTGCGGGAGTGCATGGGATGAGCAAGGCTTCGGACGACGACATTCAGCACCTGGCCAGCGAATACGTGCTGGGCACACTGACCGCGCAACAACGGCTTGAAGTCGAACGACGCCTGTCTGCCGAACCGGCATTGCGCGCGGCGGTGGATGCGTGGGAAGAACGGCTCTTGCCGCTCACCGAACTGGCCGAACCTGTGACGCCTTCCGCCGGGCTTTGGGGCCGGATCGAGCGCAGCCTGAACGGTTCCGCCCGCGGTCACAGCCGCAGCGCCAACTGGTGGGACAGCCTTTCGCTGTGGCGCGGCCTGGCTGGTGCGGGCCTGGCCGCTTCGCTGGTGCTGGCCGTTACCCTGCTGACGCAGGCGCCTGCCGCGCCGTCCTATCTGGTGGTGCTGGTCGCTCCGCAGGACAAGTCGCCGGGCTGGGTCGTGCAGGCCAGCAATCCGAAGGAAATCCAGCTGATCCCGCTGAGCGTTACCGAAGTGCCGACGGACAAGGCGCTGGAGTTCTGGACCAAGGGCAACGACTGGCAAGGCCCGGTTTCCCTGGGGCTGGTCAAGCCCGGCCAGACCTTGTCGATCCCGGTCGACAAGCTCCCACCGCTACAGCCCGACCAGCTGTTCGAACTGACACTGGAGCAGGCCACCGGCTCGCCGATCGGCAAGCCTACCGGACCGATCCAGTTCATCGGCCGCGCAGTAAAAGTGGGCGTCAGCCTGTAGCAGCCGCTTGCTCGCGAAAGGAGTCGTACTTCCAGAGCGACAACATCGCCCTTGCGTCGGTATTCGCCAGCAAGCTGACTCCTGCAGATATGCCTAAAGCGCACCAACTTGTTACCCAACGCCCCATGACGGCGCCACGCCCTCTGCGCGTAACACTCTGCGTGACCCTTGCGAATCTTGCGAACGCCTGAAAACTCGGGCTTCGACGCCCACTTCTATACCGGTCTGAAAAGTTGGTCCTTCAATTGCATATGCTTGTATGTACAAGTAGAGACAGGTAGCGCGGCTTCCTGCTCTGTTCAACTGGCTGCACGCCATGGAGGATTTTTCTGTGACCGAGACTCATCAAGAACACCAACAAGACTGGACTCGCCACCGCGACACCGAAGTGCGTGCCGCCCGAGGCAACCAGTTGACGGCCAAAAGCTGGCTGACCGAAGCGCCGCTGCGCATGCTGATGAACAACCTGGACCCGGAAGTCGCCGAAAACCCCAATGAACTGGTGGTGTACGGCGGCATCGGTCGCGCCGCGCGGAATTGGGAGTGCTACGACAAGATCGTCGAAAGCCTGACCCAACTCAACGACGACGAAACCCTGTTGGTGCAATCCGGCAAGCCGGTGGGCGTGTTCAAGACCCACAGCAACGCGCCGCGGGTGTTGATCGCCAACTCCAATCTGGTGCCGCACTGGGCCAGTTGGGAGCACTTCAACGAGCTGGATGCCAAGGGCCTGGCGATGTACGGCCAGATGACCGCCGGCAGCTGGATCTACATCGGCAGCCAAGGCATCGTGCAAGGCACCTACGAAACCTTCGTCGAAGCCGGGCGCCAGCATTATGAAGGCAACCTGCAAGGCCGCTGGGTGCTGACCGCAGGGCTGGGCGGCATGGGCGGTGCGCAACCGCTGGCTGCGACCCTGGCCGGCGCCTGTTCGTTGAACATCGAATGCCAGCAGAGCCGTATCGATTTCCGCCTCAAGACTCGTTATGTGGACGAACAGGCCACCGATCTGGATGACGCCCTGGCCCGCATCGCCCGCTACACCGCTGAAGGCAAGGCGATCTCCATCGCGCTGTGCGGCAACGCCGCCGACATTCTTCCGGAAATGGTCCGGCGCGGCGTGCGCCCGGACATGGTCACCGACCAGACCAGCGCCCACGACCCGTTGAACGGCTATTTGCCCAAGGGCTGGAGCTGGGACGAATACCGTGCCCGCGCCAAATCGGAACCCGCCGAAGTGGTCATGGCCGCCAAGCAGTCCATGGCCGAGCATGTCGAAGCCATGCTGAGCTTCCAGAAGGCCGGTGTGCCGACCTTCGACTACGGCAACAACATTCGCCAGATGGCCCAGGAAATGGGCGTTGCCAATGCGTTCGATTTCCCCGGTTTCGTGCCTGCCTACATCCGCCCGCTGTTCTGTCGCGGCATCGGCCCGTTCCGCTGGGCGGCGCTGTCGGGCGACCCGCAGGATATCTACAAGACCGACGCCAGGGTCAAAGAGCTGATCCCCGACGATGCGCACTTGCATAACTGGCTGGACATGGCCCGCGAGCGCATCAGCTTTCAGGGCCTGCCGGCGCGTATCTGCTGGGTCGGTCTGGGCCAGCGCGCCAAGCTGGGCCTGGCGTTCAACGAAATGGTGCGCAGCGGCGAGCTGTCGGCGCCGGTGGTGATCGGCCGCGACCATCTGGACTCCGGCTCGGTCGCCAGCCCCAACCGCGAAACCGAATCCATGCGCGACGGCTCCGATGCGGTGTCCGACTGGCCATTGCTCAACGCCCTGCTCAACACCGCCAGCGGCGCGACCTGGGTATCGCTGCATCATGGCGGCGGCGTGGGCATGGGTTTCTCGCAGCACTCGGGGATGGTCATCGTCTGCGACGGCACCGACGAGGCGGCCGAACGTATTGCCCGCGTGCTGCACAACGATCCGGCCAGTGGCGTGATGCGACATGCCGACGCCGGCTATGACATCGCCATCGATTGCGCCAGAGAGCAGGGTCTCAACCTGCCGATGATCGGACGCTGAACGCGTGCCGGATACCTGTTTGAAGCTGCCCTCACCCCTTTCAGGCTTAGGAGCATCAACCATGAAAATGAAAAAGGCGCTGTTGACCACATTGATTTCGGCCGGCGTGCTCGCCGCCAGCGGAACGAGCCAGGCCGCAGGCTGGTGCGAATCCGGCAAGCCGGTGAAATTCGCCGGCTTGAACTGGGAAAGCGCGATGCTGCTGACCGACATTCTGCAAGTGGTCTTCGACAAGGGTTACGGCTGCACCGTAGACGCACTGCCGGGCAACTCGATTGCCATGGAAAATGCCCTGAGCACCAATGATATTCAGGTGTTTGCCGAAGAGTGGGTCGGCCGCAGCGAAGTGTGGAACAAGGCTGCCGCAGCGGGAAAAGTGGTCGGCATCGGCGCGCCGGTGGTCGGCGCCGTGGAAGGCTGGTACGTGCCGCGTTACGTGATCGAGGGCGATGCCAAGCGCAAGCTGGAAGCCAAGGCGCCCAACCTCAAGGCGGTAAGCGATCTGCCTCAGTACGCGGCAGTGTTCAAGGATCAGGAAGAACCCGGCAAAGGACGCTTCTACAATTGCCCGGCCGGCTGGACCTGCGAGCTGGACAACAGCGAAATGCTCAAGAGCTACGGCCTGGAAGACAAATACACCAACTTCCGGCCGGGCACCGGCCCGGCGCTGGATGCGGCTATTCTGTCCAGCTACAAGCGTGGCGAGCCGATTCTCACCTATTACTGGTCGCCGACGCCGCTGATGGGCCAGGTCGATCTGGTGCGGCTGGACGAGAAACCGGGTGTGAACAAGACCATCGATATCAAGGTCGGTGTGTCCAGAGTCTTTCACGAACAGGCTCCCGAACTGGTCGCCGTGCTTGAGAAAGTCAACCTGCCCATCGACCTGCTGAATCAGAATCTCGGACGCATGGCCAAGGAACGGATCGAGTCGCCCAAACTGGCCAGGATCTTCCTCAAGGAACACCCGGAAGTCTGGCATAAGTGGGTCAGCGAGGACGCCGCGAAGAAAGTGGACGCCGCGCTGTAAGGTCAGCAGACCCGCCACTCCCAACCTGAGAGCCGCTTATGTTTCCCGAAAGCTTCACTTTCTCGATCGCCAACTGGGTGAACGACGGGGTCGACGCCCTGGTTACCGAATACGGCGATGTGTTCCGGCACATCTCCGACACCCTGCTGTGGGCCATCGTCAACCTGGAAGGCCTGCTGCGCCTGGCGCCCTGGTGGCTGATGCTGCTGATCGTCGGCGGCATTGCCTGGCACGCCACGCGCAAGATCTTCACCACGCTGGTGATCGTCGGCCTGCTGTTTCTGGTAGGTGCGGTGGGCTTGTGGGACAAACTCATGCAGACCCTGGCGCTGATGCTGGTGGCCACGTTCATCGCGGTGTTGATCGGCATTCCGCTGGGCATTCTGTCGGCCCGCAGCAATCGCCTGCGCTCGGTGTTGATGCCGCTGCTGGACATCATGCAGACCATGCCCAGCTTCGTGTACCTGATTCCGGTGCTGATGCTGTTCGGCCTGGGCAAGGTGCCGGCGATCTTCGCCACGGTGATCTACGCCGCGCCGCCCCTGATTCGCCTGACCGACCTGGGCATCCGCCAGGTGGATGGCGAAGTGATGGAGGCCATCAACGCCTTCGGCGCCAACCGCTGGCAGCAACTGTTCGGCGTGCAGTTGCCGCTGGCCTTGCCGAGCATCATGGCCGGCATCAACCAGACCACCATGATGGCGCTGTCGATGGTGGTGATTGCCTCAATGATCGGCGCCCGTGGCCTGGGCGAAGACGTATTGGTCGGGATTCAGACACTCAACGTCGGACGCGGGCTGGAGGCGGGCCTTGCCATCGTCATTCTGGCGGTGGTGATCGACCGCATCACTCAGGCTTACGGCCGCCCACGGCATGAGGCGAGCAAATGATGGACATGCAAGCGAACAAGATCGTCGTGCGCAATGTGTACAAAATCTTCGGCAACCGTGAAAGCGAAGCGCTGGCGATGGTGCGCAACAACCAGTCGAAGGATCAGGTGCTGGCGCAAACCGGCTGCGTGGTCGGCGTGAATGACTTGTCGCTGTCCATCGGCAGCGGCGAAATCTTTGTGATCATGGGGCTTTCCGGCTCGGGCAAGTCGACGCTGGTGCGCCACTTCAACCGGCTGATCGACCCTACCAGCGGCGAAATCCTGGTCGATGGCGAAGACATCCTGCGCTACGACATGGAAGCCCTGCGCCAATTCCGGCGGCAGAAAATCAGCATGGTGTTCCAGGGCTTCGGCCTGCTGCCCCACAAGACCGTGCTGGATAACGTCGCCTACGGCTTGAAGGTACGCGGCGAAAGCAAGGCGTTGTGCCGTGAGCGGGCGTTGCACTGGGTCGCGACCGTGGGTTTGAAGGGCTATGAAGACAAGTACCCGCACCAGCTGTCCGGCGGCATGCGCCAGCGGGTCGGCCTGGCCCGGGCACTGGCGGCCGACACCGACATCATTCTGATGGACGAAGCCTTCAGCGCCCTCGACCCGCTGATTCGCGCCGAGATGCAGGACCAGTTGCTGGAGCTGCAGTCGAGCCTGCACAAGACCATCGTGTTCATCACCCACGATCTGGATGAAGCCGTGCGCATCGGCAATCGCATCGCAATTCTCAAGGACGGGCGGCTGATCCAGGTCGGAACCCCCAAGGAAATCCTGCATTCACCCGCCGACGAATACGTGGACCGTTTCGTCCAGCGTCGCGTGGCAACCCTTTAAGGACCGTGGCCGATGTCGCGAGCAGAACAGATCCTCATTGATGACGCCCCGCTGGGCTGGCAGGACGTGGTGGCCGTGGCACGGCATGGTGCGCAGCTGGCCTTGTCCGACAGCGCATGGGCGCGCATCGACAATGCCCAGGCCATCGTCCGGCGCATCGTCGCCAGCGGTGAGCGTGCCTATGGCGTGAACACCGGGCTGGGCGCGTTGTGCAATGTGTCGCTGGAAGGCGAGCAACTGAGCCGGTTGTCGCGCAATACCTTGCTCAGCCATGCCTGCGGCGTCGGCACACCGTTGCCGGACGAGCAGACGCGAGCGATCATCTGCGCGGCTGTCGTCAATTACAGCCAGGGCAAATCCGGCATTCATCGGCAAGTGGTCGAAGCGCTGCTGGCGTTGCTCAATCGCGGTATGACTCCGCAGGTGCCGAGCCAAGGCTCGGTCGGCTACCTGACGCATATGGCGCATATCGCCATTGCGCTGCTGGGCGTCGGGCAGGTCAGCTATCGCGGGCAGATCGTCGCCGCCTCACAGGCGCTGAGCGCGGAAGGACTGTCGCCGGTCCGGCTCGGCGCCAAGGACGGGCTGTGCCTGGTCAACGGCACGCCGTGCATGACCGGCCTCGCTTGCCTGGCGATTGCCGATGCCGAGCACCTGGCGCAATGGGCCGACGTGACCGGGGCCATGAGCTTCGAGGCACTGCGCGGACAACTGGACGCTTTCGATGCCAGCATTCTTGCCCTCAAGCCGCATCCGGGCATGCAGCAGGTGGGTCGCAATCTGCGCAATCTGCTGGCGAACAGTGAAGTGCTCGCCAACGGCCAGGGCATCCGCACCCAGGACGCGCTGAGCATTCGTTCGATTCCGCAGGTACACGGCGCAACCCGCGATCAACTGGCGCATGCCACGCGGCAGATCGAGACCGAACTCAATGCCGCCACCGACAACCCGTTGCTGCTGGGCACGCCCGATGACTACCGCGTGGTGTCCCAGGCCAACCCGCACGGGCAATCGGTGGCGATGGCGGCGGATCTGCTGTGCATCGCGCTGGCCGAACTGGGTGCGATTGCCGAGCGCCGCCTGGACCGTCTGATCAACCCGCTGGTCAGCGGTTTGCCGGCGTTTCTGGTCAGCCAGCCGGGGGTCAACTCGGGAATGATGATCGCCCAGTACGTGGCCGCTTCGCTGTGCGCGGAAAACCGCCAGCTCGCGCAACCGGCAGTGGTCGACAACTACGTCACCTCCGGTTTGCAGGAAGATCACTTGAGCATGGGCACCAACGCCGCATTGAAGCTGCACAAGGTGCTGGGCAATGTGCGCCAGATCCTTGCCATCGAATACCTGCTGGCCGCCCAGGCTTTCGAATTTCTCAAGGACCAGCGCCTGGGCACCGGCACTCAGGCCGCGTGGCATCTGCTGCGCGAACAGGTCCCGCCCTATGACGAAGACCGTTGGCTGGCGCCGGACATCGCCCGCAGCGTAGACGTACTCAAGCATCAACAAGCGCTGGAAAGGATTTTCCAGCCAGGCCGTGAATCCACGGCCGCTCAGCACCGCAGTCGGCACTCAAGCGGCGAAACAGCCGCCACTGCCACACCGCCGACCGACATCACCACAGGAGTAGCTTCATCGTGACCATTTCCTCATCTGCCCAGGCCCTGAATCTGATTCCCGGCCAACTGACGCTTGCTCAATTGCGCGCCATCTATCAGCAACCGGTGATGCTGACACTGGACAGTTGCGCCGATCAGGGCATCGACGACAGCGTGGCCTGTGTCGAACGCATCCTGGCGGAAAATCGAACCGCCTACGGTATCAACACCGGTTTCGGCCTGCTGGCTTCGACGCGGATCGCCAGCGCCGATCTGGAAAACCTGCAACGCTCGCTGGTGCTGTCCCACGCGGCGGGTGTCGGCCAGCCGATCAGCGATGCGCTGGTGCGACTGGTCATGGTGCTGAAGGTCAACGCGCTGAGCCGGGGCTTTTCCGGCATCCGGCGCAAGGTGATCGACGCGCTGATCGCGCTGATCAACGCCGAGGTCTACCCGCACATTCCGCTCAAGGGTTCGGTCGGCGCCTCCGGCGACCTCGCCCCGCTGGCCCATATGTCCCTGGTGCTGCTGGGCGAAGGCAAGGCGCGCTACAAAGGCGAATGGCTCAGCGCTGTCGAGGCGCTGGCGGTCGCCGGCCTGAAACCGCTGACTCTGGCGGCCAAGGAAGGTCTGGCGCTGCTCAACGGCACGCAAGTATCCACCGCCTACGCCCTGCGCGGCCTGTTCGAAGGTGAAGACCTGTTTGCTGCGGCCATGTCCTGCGGCGCGCTGACCGTCGAGGCTGTGCTCGGCTCACGCTCACCATTCGACGCGCGAATTCACGCCGCCCGCGGCCAGCGCGGGCAGATCGACGCCGCCGCCTGTTATCGCGAGCTGCTGGGCGAGCGCAGTGAAGTGTCCGAGTCCCACCGCAATTGCGACAAGGTGCAGGACCCGTATTCGCTGCGCTGCCAGCCGCAGGTCATGGGCGCCTGCCTGACCCAGCTGCGCCAGGCCGCCGAGGTGCTGGAGATCGAGTCCAACGCGGTGTCCGACAATCCGCTGGTGTTCGCCGCCGAGAACGACGTGATTTCCGGCGGCAACTTCCACGCCGAGCCGGTGGCGATGGCGGCGGACAACCTGGCGCTGGCGATTGCCGAGATCGGTTCGCTGAGCGAACGGCGCATTTCTCTGATGATGGACAAGCACATGTCGCAGCTGCCGCCGTTCCTGGTCGCCAACGGCGGGGTCAATTCCGGCTTCATGATCGCCCAGGTCACGGCGGCCGCCCTGGCCAGTGAAAACAAGGCTTTGGCCCATCCGCACAGCGTCGACAGCCTACCGACTTCGGCCAATCAGGAAGACCATGTGTCGATGGCGCCGGCCGCCGGTAAGCGATTGTGGGAAATGGCAGAAAACGTTCGAGGGATTCTTGCCGTAGAATGGCTGGCTGCCTGCCAGGGTCTGGATTTGCGCGACGGCCTGAAAACCTCGCCCAAGCTGGAACAAGCCCGTTCCATCCTGCGCAGCAAAGTACCGTCCTACGAAAAGGACCGCTTTTTCGCACCGGACATCGAGGCTGCCAGCCAGCTGTTGTCTTCAACTTGCCTGAACCCGCTGGTTCCTGCACGTCTGCTACCCAGTTTGTGATGCGCCGCGAGCCTGGCAGGGCTCGCAATGGTCAGTCGCTGCGGGAAGCCGGATGCAGGCGTTCTCGCAGCTATTGCCATACCCAGTAATGAATTGGACCTGAAATGACGTCACAAGATGGTTTGAAACGCGGATTATCCGCCCGGCACATTCGCTTCATGGCCCTGGGCGCTGCCATCGGCACAGGGTTGTTCTACGGCTCGGCCGCCGCCATCCAGCAGGCCGGTCCCGCTGTTCTTCTGGCCTACCTGATCGGTGGCGCCGCAGTGTTCATGGTCATGCGCGCCTTGGGCGAGATGGCCGTACACGACCCGGCCGCCGGCTCCTTCAGCCATTACGCGACTCGCCACCTCGGCCCGCTGGCAGGTTTCGTGCTGGGCTGGACCTACGCGTTCGAGATGGTGATCGTGTGCCTGGCCGACGTAACGGCATTCGGGCTTTACATGGGATTCTGGTTCCCCGAAGTTCCGCGCTGGATCTGGGTGCTGAGCATCGTGTTCCTGATCGGCGCCCTGAACCTGTGCAACGTCAAGGTGTTCGGCGAAACCGAATTCTGGCTGTCGCTGCTCAAGGTTGCCGCCATCATCGCGATGATCGCCGCCGGTTTCGGCATCATGCTGTTCGGCATCGGCTCGTCGAGCAGCGCCACGCCCATCGGCATCAGTAACCTCTGGGAACACGGCGGCTTCATGCCCAATGGCATCGGCGGATTGATCGCGTCGTTTGCCGTGGTGATGTTTGCCTTCGGCGGTATCGAAGTCATCGGCATCACTGCCGGTGAAGCCAAAGACCCGCAACGTACCTTGCCGCGTGCGATCAACACCGTGCCGCTGCGCATCCTGTTGTTCTACGTGCTCACCCTGTTCGTGCTGATGTGCATTTACCCTTGGCCGCAGATCGGCACCCAGGGCAGCCCGTTCGTGCAGATTTTCGACAACCTGGGTATCGCCTCGGCCGCCACCATCCTCAATATCGTGGTGATCTCGGCGGCGGTATCGGCGATCAACAGCGACATCTTCGGCGCCGGCCGCATGATGTACGGCCTGGCTCAGGACGGTCAGGCGCCGGCCGGCTTTGCCCGGCTTTCGCCGCAAGGCG
Organism: Pseudomonas sp. v388; assembly: GCF_003935425.1. GTDB lineage: Bacteria > Pseudomonadota > Gammaproteobacteria > Pseudomonadales > Pseudomonadaceae > Aquipseudomonas. The sequence continues at coordinate 395,021 of NZ_RHQN01000002.1, read as the reverse complement.
TGCCGTGGATGACCGTGCTGGTCATGGCCGTGGCCTTGCTGGGCGGCGTGGTGCTCAATTACCTGATTCCCAAAGACGTCTTCCTGCTCATCGCCTCGCTCGCCACCTTCGCGACCGTTTGGGTATGGCTGATGATTCTGTTGACCCAGGTTGCCATGCGTCGCTCGATGAGCCCTGACGAAGCGGCACAGCTAAAGTTTCCAGTACCGTTTTGGCCTTACGGTCCTGCCGCCGCCATCGTATTCATGCTGTTCATCTTCGGGGTGCTGGGCTACTTCCCGGACAACCGTGCCGCGCTGATCGTCGGCGCGGTCTGGATTGCCTTGTTGGTCGTCGCCTACAACCTGTGGATCGTGCCCAGGCAGCTCAAAACAATGAAATAGCCCAAGGAGGCCCCGGATGAGAACACTTTGGAAGAACTGTCACATTGCGACCATGGCACAGGGTCGTTACTCGATCATCGAGAACGCCGCCATCGTGACCTCTGGAGAACTCATCCACTGGATAGGGCCTCACGGGCAACTCGCCGACTCCGGGTTCGATGGCACGGTGGACCTGGGCGGCGCCTGGGTGACGCCGGGGCTCATCGACTGCCATACCCACGCGGTGTTCGGCGGCAATCGCAGCGGTGAATTCGAACAACGGCTGCAAGGCGTCAGCTACGCCGAAATCGCCGCTGCCGGCGGTGGTATCGCCAGCACGGTGCGGGCCACCCGCGCGGCCAGCGAGGATGAGCTGTACGCCAGCGCCGAGCGCCGCCTTCGGCACCTGCTCAAGGAAGGCGTGACCACGGTCGAGATGAAATCCGGCTACGGGCTGGATCTGGAGAACGAGCGCAAACTGTTGCGAGTGATCCGGCGCCTGGGCAACACCCAGCCGGTGACCGTGCGCAGCACTTGTCTTGCCGCCCACGCCCTGCCGCCGGAATACATCGGCCGTGCGGATGACTACATCAACCATATCTGCGGCCATATGCTGCCGGCCCTGGCGGCCGAGGGGCTGGTGGACGCCGTGGATGCCTTCTGTGAATACCTGGCGTTTTCGCCCGAGCAGGTCGAGCAGGTGTTCATCACCGCAGGCCAGCTGGGGTTGCCGGTAAAGCTGCACGCCGAACAGCTGTCCTCGCTGGGCGGTTCCGGCCTTGCCGCTCGTTACCAGGCCTTGTCGGCGGATCATCTGGAGTTCATGACCGAAGACGACGCCATCGCCATGGCCGCTGCCGGTACGGTGGCCGTGCTGCTGCCGGGTGCCTTTTACTTCCTGCGCGAAACCCAGCTGCCGCCGCTGGATACCCTGCGCCAGCATGGCGTTTCCATCGCCCTTGCGACCGATATGAACCCTGGCACGTCGCCCGGCCTGTCGCTGCGGCTGATGATGAACATGGGTTGCACGCTGTTCCGCATGACGCCGGAGGAAACACTGGCCGGCGTCACTTTGAACGCTGCCAAAGCCTTGGGGCTGGGTGACAGCCACGGCTCGCTGGAAGTCGGCAAGGTGGCGGATTTCGTTGCCTGGGATATCGAACGGCCTGCCGACCTGAGCTACTGGCTGGGCGGCGATCTGGATAAACGCATCGTGCGCCACGGCGTCGAATCAATGATCTGAGGAGTTCACTGTGGATAAGGTTCTGACCTTCAAGCGTGGCCGCGTGCCGCTACTGATCAGCATGCCCCATGCCGGCCTGAAACTGACACCGGCCGTGGAAGCCGCTCTGGTGGACGAAGCCCTGAGCCTGCCTGATACCGACTGGCACATTCCGCGCCTTTACGACTTCACCGAAGAACTGGGCGCCAGTACGCTGGCCGCCGAATACTCCCGCTTCGTCATCGACCTGAACCGGCCTGCGGACGACAAGCCGCTGTATGCGGGAGCGACCACCGGGTTGTTTCCCTCGATCCTGTTCGACGGCGCGCCGCTGTTCAAACACGACAAAACGCCGAGCGCCGCAGAACGGGCGACCTATCTTCAGCAGATCTGGGCGCCCTATCACCGCACGCTTGAGCAGGAACTGGCGCGCCTGCGCGACGAGTTCGGCTACGCGTTGTTATTCGACGCGCATTCGATTCGCGGACATGTCCCGCACCTGTTCGATGGCCGGCTGCCGGATTTCAACCTGGGAACGTTCAACGGAGCCAGTTGCGACGCGCAGCTGGCTCACCGACTGGAAGCGGTGTGTGCGGCGGCCAGTCAGTACAGCCATGTGCTGAACGGCCGTTTCAAGGGCGGCCACATCACCCGTCATTACGGCGACCCCGCCAACAACATCCACGCGGTACAGCTGGAACTGGCGCAATCGACCTACATGGATGAGTTCGTGCCCTTCCACTACCGGCCCGATCTGGCGGAGCCGACCCAAGTGGTGCTCAGAAAGCTGCTGGAAACGTTCATTGGCTGGGGGCAGGAACGATTCGGCCGTTAGTTTCATTTCCGGTTACTTTTTGAGCAACCGCAACCCATTGAACACCACCAGCAGGCTTACGCCCATATCGGCGAATACAGCCATCCACATGGTTGCCATGCCTGCGAAGGTGATGCCGATGAACAGCACTTTGGTGACCAGCGCCAAGGCGATGTTCTGCTTCAGCACCGCCGATGTCCGGCGTGACAGGCGGATGAAGGTGGGGATCTTGCGCAGGTCGTCATCCATCAGCGCCACATCGGCGGTCTCGATGGCGGTATCGGAGCCGGCAGCCGCCATCGCAAAGCCGATCTCGGCACGGGCCAGCGCCGGTGCGTCGTTGATGCCGTCGCCGACCATGCCGACGCGGTGGTTCCCGGCATACAGCGCTTCGATAGCGCCCAGTTTGTCAGCCGGCAACAAGTTGCCCTGCGCCTGATCGATACCGACCTGCTCGGCGATCGCCTTGGCGGTGTGTGGGTTGTCGCCGGTCAGCATCAAGGTCTTGATGCCCAGGTCATGCAACTGCGCAATGGCTTCGCGACTGGTGTCCTTGACCGTGTCGGCCACCGCGAACAGCGCCAGCGGACCGGTCTCGCCCAGGAGCAGCACCACGCTCTTGCCCTGCATTTCCAGCGCGTCGAGTCGCGATTCCAGCGCCGGCGAGCACAGCTTGAGTTCTTCGACCAGGCGATGATTGCCCAGATGGTAAAGCCGCCCGTCGACCTCGCCCTTCACGCCTCGGCCACCCAGAGCCTCAAATGCAGTGACCTCGTGCAGGTTCACACTTGCATCCACGGCCTTGGCGATGGCTTGGGATACCGGGTGATCAGAACGCGCCGCCAGGCTGGCGGCAATGATCGCAGCGCTGTCGGCCATTGCCGGATCGAGCAACACAAAATCGGTCTGCACCGGCTTGCCGTGGGTCAGCGTGCCGGTTTTGTCGAGGGCCAGGTAATCCAGCTTCTCGCCCATTTCCAGGTAGACGCCGCCCTTGATCAGGATGCCTTTGCGCGCCGCAGCCGCCAGACCGCTGACGATGGTCACCGGCGTGGAGATCACCAACGCACATGGGCATGCCACCACCAGCAGCACCAGTGCGCGGTAGATCCAGTCGAACCATGCGCCGCCGAAGAACAGTGGCGCAATGACCGCCACCGCCAGCGCCACCAGAAACACCACCGGTGTGTAGATACGCGAAAAGCTGTCGACGAAGCGTTGGGTGGGTGCCCGCGCGCCTTGGGCCGCTTCCACGGCATGGATGATTCGCGCCAGGGTCGAGTTGCCGGCCGCCGCCGTGACTCGGTACTCCAGCGAACCGGCCTGATTGATGGTGCCTGCGAATACCTTGTCGCCTTCGGCCTTTTCCACCGGCAGGCTTTCCCCGGTGATCGGCGCCTGATCGACGGTCGAGTTGCCTGTCACCACTTCGCCATCCAGACCGATCCGCTCGCCGGGCCTGATCCGCACCATGGCGCCCAGTTCGACGGCACGCGCTTCAGTCTCGATCCAGGTGCCGTCGGCCTGCCGCACGGTGGCCATTTCAGGCGTCAGTTGCATCAGACCGCTGATGGCATTGCGCGCGCGATCCAACGACTTGGCTTCGATCAGCTCGGCTACGGTGAACAGGAACATCACCATGGCCGCTTCCGGCCACTGACCGATCAGCACCGCGCCGGTCACCGCAATGCTCATCAAAGCATTGATGTTGAGATTGAAGTTCTTGAGAGCGATCCAGCCTTTCTTGTAGGTGCTCAGCCCGCAACTCAGGATCGAGACAATCGCCAGCAGCGCTACGACCCAGGTCGGGCCGAGGGAAGCGAAATGTACAAGCTCTGCACCCAGTGCAGCGATGCCGGATAGCGCCAGCGGCCACCAGTGCTTCTTCACTGCAGGGGCGGGCGCACTGTCAGCCGCTGCGCCGTCTTCCACCGGATCAGCCTGCATGCCCAGCGAACCAATGGCTTCGCGAATCGGGTCGGTGGAGGGCAGGTCGTGCCAGACGCCCAGCAGGCGGTTGATCAGGTTGAATTCCAGTTTCTGCACGCCCGGCAGCTTGCCCAGTTTGTTCTGGATCAAGGTCTGTTCGGTGGGGCAGTCCATCGCCTCGATGCGGAACCGGCTGAGCTGCGCGCCAGCCGTCGGCGCGTCCGCGAAGCTGACCACCTCAGGTGCTGCCTTGCCGGAACAGCAGGAATGCTCATGCACAGACGGCGCATGCCCGTGGCCGTCGTGGTCGTGTTGCTCGGTGATGTTGGTGAACTGGCTCATCGCACCCTCCTGGATTGTGCCTGTTGCCAAGTGAACACCCTGTAGCCACTATAGGGTCAAGTGTTGACTCGTAAGGAATGCAAATGAAGATCGGGGAACTGGCCAGACTTACGGACGCACAGGTGGAAACCATCCGTTATTACGAACGCGAAGGCCTGCTGCCCGCGCCCGCCCGCACCGAAGGCAACTACCGGACCTATACCCAGGCCCACGTCGAGCGGCTTTCGTTCATCCGCAACTGCCGCAGCCTGGACATGACGCTGGAAGAGATCCGCAGCCTGCTTCACCTGCGCGACAGTCCGCAGGATCAGTGCGAAAGCGTCAATGCGCTGATCGACGAACACATCGAGCACGTCAACGCTCGGGTGGCGAGCCTGCAAGCGCTGCAACAGCAGCTGCTGGACTTGCGTCGCCGCTGCGGCGATGGCACGGCGGATCAGTGTGGGATACTGGAGCGGCTGGAAGTGACCGGTGCGGTCGCCACGCCCGAAGGCGAACCGTCCCATGTGGGCCGCAGCCATGGGCATTGAAACGCCGCTTTGATAAATTGCCCGGCGCTGACCGCAAGTCATGCGTTTTCCCTGAATTGACCCCGAGTAACCCATGCCGAAAAAACCTGGAAGGCCCGCCAAGTCCGAGTCCTGCCTGCCGGGCCAGAAGGCGGCACTGACGCTGATCGATGTCGCCAAGGTTGCCGGCGTCTCGCCGATCACGGTGTCGCGGGCCTTGCATCGGCCTGAAGTGGTGACCGAAGACACCCGTCGCAAGGTGCTCGAAGCCGTACGCAAGACCGGTTACGTGTCCAACATGCAGGCCGGCAGCCTGGCGAGCAACAAGAGCCGTCTGGTGGCGATCTTTCTGCCGACCATCGCCAACTCGATCTTTGCCGACACGGTTCAGGCACTCATGGACCGGCTGACCGAAGCCGGTTACCAGACGCTGCTGGGCCTGACTGGCTACTCTGCCGAGCAGGAAGAGAAACTGCTTGAAGCTGTGCTCGGCCGCAGACCCGACGGCATCGTGCTGACTGGCACACTGCACACCGAAGCCAGCCGCTTGCGCCTGGCGCAGTCGGGCATTCCGGTGGTGGAAGCCTGGGACCTGAGCGACAACCCGCTCGACATGCTGATCGGCTTTTCCCACGAGAAAGTCGGCGAAGCCATCGCGCAACACTTGCTGGCCAAGGGATACAAACGTTTTTCAGTCATTACCCTGGGCGATCCACGCGGCCTGCGTCGCAGCCACAGCCTGATCGCCGAACTGGCGCGCAACGGCATCCTCGACGTTCCGCTGCAAATCATGACGCCACCGGCCACGCTCAAGACCGGCCGCGACGGGCTTTGTCTACTGCTTGATCAAGCTGCTGCACCGCAAGTGGTGATCTGCAGTTCCGATACCATCGCCCAAGGCGTTTTGGCGGAAGCTGCCAGTCGCGGCCTGAAAATCCCGAAAGACCTTGCGGTAATGGGCTTCGGCGATTTGACTAGCGCGGCCCAGGTCTATCCCGCCTTGTCGACGGTAAGGGTAGACGGCCAGGCCATCGGCCAACGCGTTGCACAGGCGCTGCTGGATCGATTCAGGAACCCCGTTGACGCGGACGATCCCGTGCGGGTCGATACCGGGTTCAGCATGGTTGACCGCGAAACGACCTGAAAATCGACAGCAAAAACTGATCAACGGCGCATTGAATGATTGCGCAATCAGAGTAGTATCCAGCGTCAGGAGCATGGCCCCTAACCCACTCCTGAATTTTTTGAGCGCGAATGATTGCGCAATCAAGACAAGTAATCATTGCCCGCAGGAGTCATGCGCTACCGGTAGTCCCCGCGTCATCACACAATAAGGAAGATAAGAAAGTGACCCAATCTCCAGCGTCGGTAGCCAGGACCAACGTCCGCTACGTCATCCTTGCGATGATCTTCATCGTGACCGTTTTCAACTATGTGGATCGCGCCACGTTATCTATTGCCGCGCCGTCCATGCGCGTGGATCTGGGGTTCGACGCGGTGACGATGGGCATAGCCTTCTCAGCCTTCGGCTGGGCGTACACCAGCATGCAGATTCCCGGTGGCATCATTCTTGACCGATTCGGCTCGCGTCTGGTGTTGGGTTGCAGCCTGATCATCTGGTCGGCACTGACTTTTCTGCAGGGCTATGTCGACATGTTCACATCGGCCTTTCTGGTGCTGTTCGTGCTGCGCTTCCTGATGGGTGTGGCCGAGTCTCCGGCATTTCCGGCCAACAACCGGCTCACGGTCATGTGGTTTCCCCGCCATGAACGCGGCCTGGCGACGGCGATTTTTCAGTCGGCCCAGTACTTCGCGCTTGCCGCCTTCACGCCCATCATGGTGTTGCTGCTCAACAGCTTCGGCTGGCAGCACGTGTTTTTCTGGACCGGCGCGGCGGGCATTCTGGTCGGTCTGCTGTGGTTCCGAATGGTGCATGAGCCGCGCAAGGACAAGCGGGTCAATGCTGCCGAGATCGACTACATCGAGGCGGGCGGCGGTTTGCCGAACATGGGCGACACCAAGACACCATTCAGTTGGCAGCGGGTCCGCGCCATTGGCGGCAACCGAATGATGGCAGGCATCTACCTGGGTCAGTTCTGCCTGACGTCGATCACCTGGTTTTTCCTCACCTGGTTTCCCACCTATCTGGTCGAAGCCAAGGGCATGACCATGCTCAAGGTGGGTCTGGTGGCCGCGATTCCGCCTATCGCCGGCTGCCTGGGCGGGATGATCGGCGGCGTGTGGTCGGACTGGATGCTCAAGAAAGGGTTCAGCCTGACCGCCGCCCGCAAGACGCCGATCATCTGCGGCCTGCTGCTCTCCAGCTCGATCATCGTCGCCAACTACACGCAGTCCATCACACTGGTCATTCTGGTGATGTCGGTCGCCTTCTTCGCCAAAGGCGTCGGCAATCTGGGTTGGTGCATCGTGGGTGATGTCTCGCCCAAGCAGGCCATGGGCATCAGCGGCGCCATGTTCAATTTCTGCGGCAACATCGCCAGCATCGTGACGCCTATCGCTATTGGCCTGCTGGTCAATAACGGCTCCTTCGATTCTGCACTGACTTACGTTGCCGCGATGGGTCTGCTTGGCGCATTCGCCTACCTGTTCATCGTCGGCCCGCTCAAACGCATGGAGCTCGACGAGCCTATCGCTCAGCCGCAGGTGAGCAACGAACAGGCCGAGCCGCACACGCGCTGAATCCACATCCGTTATCCACAGTCTTATATCCAGATAAGGAGAGCACCATGCTCACCCAACAACAAGATCGTCCCTCTTCCGATAACGACCGCATTGCCTGGGTCAAGGTCTCTTCAGTGTTCCTGCCACTGGCCAATCCGATCAGCGATGCGAAGGTGTTGACCGGTCGGCAGAAGCCCATGACCGAGATCGCCATGCTGTTCGTCGAGATCGAAACCGTCGACGGCCATAGCGGTCTGGGGTTCAGTTACTCGAAACGTGCAGGCGGGCCAGGTCAGTTCGCGCATGCCAAGGAAATCGCACCCGCGCTGATCGGCGAGAACCCCAGCGACATCAGCAAACTGTGGACCAAGCTGTGCTGGGCCGGCGCCTCGGTGGGCCGCAGCGGTTTGTCGACCCAGGCCATCGGTGCGTTTGACGTTGCGTTATGGGACTTGAAAGCCAAACGGGCCAATCTTTCCCTGGCGAGGCTATTGGGTAGCCAGCGAGACTCGGTTCGTTGCTACAACACCTCGGGCGGTTTCTTACATACGCCGCTGGATCAGCTGATGAAAAATACCGACCTTTCGCGGGAGAAAGGCATCGGCGGCATCAAGCTCAAGGTCGGTCAGCCGGATTGTGCCGTGGATATCCAGCGCGTCAGCACAGTGCGCAAGCACTTGGGCGAGAACTTCCCGCTCATGGTCGACGCCAACCAGCAGTGGGATCGTCCGACCGCGCAGCGCATGTGCCGGCAGTTCGAGGCGTACAACCTGGTGTGGATCGAAGAGCCGCTGGATTGCTACGACGCCGAAGGCCACGCAGCTCTGGCGCAGCAATTCGATACGCCGATTGCGACCGGTGAAATGCTCACCAGCGTTGCCGAGCATGCAGAGTTCATCAAACTGCGCGGCGCTGATTACCTGATGCCGGATGCGCCGCGGGTTGGCGGGATCACGCCGTTTCTGAAAGTGGCCGCCATGGCCGAGCAGGCCGGCGTGATGCTGGCGCCGCACTTTGCAATGGAGCTGCATGTGCACCTTGCCGCCACCTACCCGACCGAGCCTTGGGTCGAGCATTTCGAGTGGCTGGAGCCACTGTTCAACGAACGCCTGGAAACCCGCGACGGCCGCATGCTGGTGCCGACGCGCCCAGGGCTGGGCCTGTCCCTGAGCGATCAGGTCAAACCGTGGACCGCGCAGGAAGTGGAGATCGGCACAAGGCCGTAATCTGCGTTACGACAGGACGGGCCTGTTCGCCAGCAAGCTGGCGCGCAGCGGCAGCAATAATTACACCGCCATTGGCGCGGTCATCGCCGGGTGGTGCTGATAGCCTTCCAGAGAGAAATCAGACGGCTCGATCAGTTCCAGCCACTCCGGCTGGTACACGCCGGTCTTGGCGAATTCCGGCACGCGGTCGGAGATCACCAGTTTGGGCATCGGATACGGCTCGCGGGTCATCTGCTCGTTGAGCATGTCCAGATGGTTTTCATACACATGGGCATCGCCGATGAAGTAGGTAAACCAGCGCGGCGTGTAGCCGGTCAGGCGCCCGATCAGGCTCAGCAGGGCCGCACCTTCGGTCAGGTTGAACGGCGTGCCCAGACCCAGGTCATTCGAGCGAATGTACAGCGTCAGGGAAATCTCGCGGGTCTGCGGATTCGGATGCAGCTGATACAGCAGATGGCACGGCGGCAAGGCCATTTCATCCAGCTGCGCGCAGTTCCAGCCGTGGAACAGAATACGCCGGCTGCCTGGATCGTTGATGATGGTGTCCACACACTGGCGGATCTGGTCGATGGCCTTGTACAGCACCACGAACGCTTCGCCATCCTCTTCGGACTCGGCGATCTGGCGATAACCCTGGCCCAGCGCCAGTTCGATGGCTGCCGTATTGCTGGAAAGGATGCGCTTGTAGGCCGGCCACTTGCGCCACTGCACGCCGTAGATTTCGCCCAGATCGTCCTCACCCTTGCGGAACGGGTTGTTCAACCATTGGGTGTTTTCGTTGGCGTTCTGGTCCCAGACCTTGCAGCCCAGTTCGCGAAACTCGGCTGCGTTGTTCGCGCCGCGCAGAAAGCCGACCATCTCACCGATGGCGGATTTGAAGGCCATGCGTCGCGTTGTGATCGCCGGAAAACCTTCCTGCAGGTCATACCGCAGCATCGCGCCGGGGAAACTGATGGTGTTCACGCCGGTACGGTTGGCCTGCAAGGTCCCGTGCTTGATCACATGGGCGACGAGTTCCAGATATTGCTTCATAAATCACCTGCATCGTTGAACCGCCGGGCATTCACCCGGCGCTTCAGTGTTAGATCGCTGCCTTGCCGGCAACCGGAGCGCGCTTGTAAGCCAGCCAGATCAGGAACAGGCCGGCGATGATCATCGGCAGGCTGAGAATCTGGCCCATGGTGACCCAGCCCCATGCCAGGTAACCGAGCTGCGCATCCGGCACGCGGACGAACTCGACCACGAAACGGAAAATCCCGTAGAACAGCGCGAACATGCCGGAAACCGCCATGGTCGGGCGCGGTTTGCGCGCATACAGGTTGAGAATGATGAACAGCGCGACGCCTTCCAGCGCGAACTGGTACAGCTGCGACGGATGACGCGCCAGCTGCGCGGGGTCGCTGAACGGCGGGAAGACCATGGCCCACGGCACGTCCGTCGCCTTGCCCCACAACTCGGCATTGATGAAGTTGCCGATGCGCCCGGCGCCCAGGCCGATCGGCACCAGCGGCGCGACAAAGTCCATCAGCTGGAAGAAGCTCTTGCCATTGCGCTTGCCGAACCACCAGGCCGCGACCATCACGCCAACGAAACCGCCGTGGAAGGCCATGCCCCCTTTCCATACTTCGAAGATCAGCAACGGGTTGGCAAGGTAGTTGGACAGGTCATAAAACAGCACGTAGCCCAGGCGACCACCGACGATCACGCCCATGGCCAGCCAGAAGATCAGGTCGGACAGCTTTTCCTTGGTCCAGGTCGGATCGAAACCGTTCAGGCGACGCGACGCCAGCAACCAGGCGCCGCCGATGCCGACCAGGTACATCAACCCGTACCAGTGGATTTGCAGCGGGCCGATAGCAACCGCTACCGGGTCAATCTGCGGGTAAGGCAGCATTGCGACTCCTCAATTGGAACGCTCAACGGAGCGATTTGGAACTCAGGCTGCAGACTATGCGCGGGCAAGCGCGCAATCTGCCAGCGCACAATCATGAAATTTTCTTGCGTTGTCGGGCATCGATACCCGGACGCTTCGCCGGTCGCGCATGTTACCGGAGCGAGGCTTGATGCTCTAGCAGCGCGCGATGGATGTGCAGCCGTTGTCTGCGTAGAGTGGCTGAAAAAAGGAGTAGCCCATGTGCCTGATCGTCTTTGCCTGGCGCCCGTCCGACCCACGGCCGCTGATCGTGGCGGCCAACCGTGACGAATTCTATGCCCGTCCGACTCTGGCACTGGCGCAATGGCCCGACGCGCCGCAGATCTACGCCGGCCGCGATCTGGAAGCGGGCGGCAGCTGGATGGGGATCAGCGCGAACGGGCGTTTCGCGGCGCTGACCAATATCCGCGACCCCAACCAGTCAATCGGCCTGCGCTCCAGGGGCGAGCTGGTTGCCCGATACCTGAACGGTGGCCGTTCGCTTGAAGACTTCCTCGCCGAAACCGCGAGCCGGGCCGCTGAATACACAGGGTTCAATCTATTGGTGGGTGATGCCCAGCACCTGTATTACCTCAGTTCGGTAGAACCGCTGCCGATCCGGCTCGAATCAGGCGTCTACGGCGTATCCAACGCAGGGCTTAACACACCGTGGCCCAAGCTGCTCAAAGCCAGAACCGCATTGTCCGCACAGCTGGACGACCCGCAGCCTGCAGCGCTTCTGCAATTGCTGCATGACCCGACGCCCGCTGCGCAAGCCGACCTGCCCAACACCGGCGTCGGCCTGGCAACCGAAACGCTGCTATCGAGCGTGTTCATCGCCAGCCCGCACTACGGCACCCGCGCCAGCACCGTACTGATCGTCAATGCCGACGGCAGCCGACAGATGATCGAGCACAGCTTCGGGCCGTATGGCGCGCGGTTGGGGGAAGTGGAGTTGAAGCTCTGAGCAAGGCGTTCCCACGCGAACGTGGGAACGAGTACGGCGACGACTAGACGCTGGAGACTTTCTGCCAGACCTTGGGCTTGAAGAACAGCGTCTCGCCCCGCGCCAGCCCGGCAAGGCTGTCGTGATCCTTGACCACTTCGGCCTCGATCAGATCGCTCTGACCTTCGACCTTCAAGGTGATCCGGGTCGTGGCGCCCAGCGGACGAATGTCCCGCACCTCAGCGGCGTGGTGATCTTCCAGCTCCTGACGCGACAGCGATACTTCATGCGGACGGAACAGCACATGGTTGTCCTCGCCCAGGCTCAGACGGTTCGAATCGCCGAGGAAGTGGTAGACGAAGTCGCTGGCCGGGTTTTCATAGACGTCACCCGGCGAGCCGATCTGCTCGATCACGCCCTTGTTCATCACCACAATGCGGTCGGCCACTTCCATGGCTTCTTCCTGGTCGTGGGTCACGAACACGGACGTCAGGTTGATGTCTTCGTGCAAGCGCGCCAGCCAGCGGCGCAGCTCCTTGCGGACCTTGGCATCCAGCGCGCCGAACGGCTCATCCAGCAACAGCACCTTGGGTTCTACCGCCAGGGCACGGGCCAGCGCGATACGCTGGCGCTGGCCGCCGGACAGCTGCTCGGGGTAGCGGTCTGCCAGCCAGTCCAGCTGAACCATGTTCAGCAGCTCGTGGACTTTCTCGGCAATCCGGGTCTCGTTCGGGCGCTGGTTCTTGGGCTTCATGCGCAGGCCGAAAGCGACATTATCGAACACCGTCATGTGGCGGAACAGCGCGTAGTGCTGGAAGACGAACCCGACGTTGCGGTCGCGCACGTCGTGGCCGGAGACGTCTTCACCATGGAATACGATGCTGCCGGCGTCCGGGGTTTCCAGGCCGGCGATGATACGCAGCAAGGTGGTCTTGCCGCAGCCTGACGGGCCGAGCAAGGCCACCAGCTCGCCGCTGTGGATATCCAGGTTGATGCTGTTCAGCGCCTTGAAGGCGTTGAAATTCTTGCTGACATTACGGACTTCGATCGACATGAATTATTCCTCCGCCGCGCTTTGGCGCAGACGGTTAATGCGGGATTCGCTCCACTGCTTGAGCAGCAGGATGAACAGCGCCAGGATCAGCAACAGGCTTGCCACGGCAAAGGCCGCCACGTGGTTGTACTCGTTGTAGAGGATTTCGACGTGCAGCGGCAGGGTATTGGTAACGCCGCGGATGTGGCCGGACACCACCGACACCGCGCCGAACTCACCCATCGCCCGGGCGGTACACAGCACCACGCCGTAGATCAGGCCCCATTTGATGTTCGGCACGGTCACATGCCAGAACATCTGCCAGCCGTTGGCGCCCAGCAGCCGCGCCGCTTCTTCCTCTTGCGTGCCCTGCTCCTGCATCAGCGGGATCAGCTCACGGGCCACGAACGGTACGGTGACGAAGATGGTCGCCAGCACGATGCCCGGCAACGCAAACACGATCTGGATGTCGTGATCCTGCAACCACGGCCCGAACAGGCCCTGCGCGCCAAACATCAGCACGTAGACCAGACCGGCGATGACCGGCGAGACCGAGAACGGCAGGTCGATCAGGGTCACCAGGATGCTCTTGCCGCGAAACGAGTACTTGCTCACGCACCAGGCGGCACTCACCCCGAACACCAGGTTGAGCGGCACCGAAATCAGCACGGCGATGACCGTGAGTTTCAAGGCGGACAAGGCATCGGGTTCAAGAATTGCCGACATGAAGGCGCCCAGGCCGTTCTTCAGACCCTGGGACACCACGATAAACAGGGGAAGGCCCAGGAACAGGGCGAAAATCACCCAGCCAAGACCGATCAATACACGACGCGCTACTGCATTGCCACGACGAGCGTCGTTGGCCGAGACAGCGGCACTTACCGATGAACCAGACATGCTCGCCTCCTCAGGCCGGGGTTTCGATGCGACGCTGCAACAAGTTGATCAGCAGCAGCAGAATGAAGGACACCACCAGCATCATCACGCCGATGGCGGTGGCCCCGGTGTAGTCGTACTGGTCGAGCTTGACCATGATCAACAGCGGCAGGATTTCAGTCTTCATCGGCATGTTGCCGGCGATGAAGATCACCGAACCGTACTCGCCGACGCCACGGGCAAACGCCAGGGCGAAGCCGGTCAGCCAGGCAGGCAGCAAGGCCGGCACCAGAATGTGGCGAAACACCTGCAACGGGCGAGCGCCCAGGCAAGCGGCGGCTTCCTCGACTTCACGCGGGATGTCGGCCAGCACCGGCTGCACCGTGCGCACCACGAACGGCATGGTCACGAAGGTCAGCGCCAGGGTAATGCCCAGCGGGGTATAGGCGATCTTGAAGCCCAGGTCGGTGGCGAACTGCCCGACCAGGCCGTTCGGCGCGTACAGCGCAGTCAGGGCGATACCGGCTACGGCCGTCGGCAGCGCGAACGGCAGATCGATCATCGCATCGATGATCTTGCGACCGGGAAAGGTGTAGCGCACCAATACCCAGGCCAGTAGCGTGCCGATCACACCATTGATGAGGGCCGCAAAGAACGCGGTGCCGAAACTCAGTTTCAGGGCGGCGACCACCCGCGGGGCGGTGATGATGGTCCAGAACTGATCCCAGGTCAGCTGCGCGGCATGCACGAACATGGCCGCCAGCGGGATGAGCACAATCAGACTGAGGTACACCAAGGTGTAGCCCAGCGTCAGCCCGAAGCCGGGTATGACGGGGGAGATACGACGTGACATAGAGAACCCTGGTTTTACTTACGTCAAAGCCCGGACATAAGCCCGGGCCACTAGACCAGATGGAAACGCCGCGCCAGGCGGCGTCATCCGCAGGTTACTGCGCCTGGTAGATCTGGTCGAACACACCGCCGTCGTTGAAGAATTTCGGTTGGGCAGTTTTCCAGCCGCCGAAGTCTTTGTCGATAGTCAGCAGGTTCAGTTTGGGGAACTGTTTTTCGTACTTGGCAGCGATTTCGGCGTCACGCGGACGGTAGAAGTTCTTCGCCGCGATTTCCTGGCCCTGCTTGCTGTACAGGTGCTTGAGGTATTCGGTCGCGACTTCGGTATTGCCCTTCTTCTCGGCATTCTTGTCGACTACCGCGACAGGAGGCTCCGCCAGGATCGACAGCGAAGGTACGACGATGTCGAACTTATCCGCGCCGCCGTCTTCTTTCAACGCCAGGAACGCTTCGTTTTCCCATGCCAGCAGCACATCACCCTGGCCGTTGTTGACAAAAGTGATGGTCGAACCACGAGCGCCGGTGTCCAGGATCGGCACATGCTTGAACAGCTCCTTCACGTACTCCTGCGCTTTGGCATCGCTGCCGCCGCTCTTCAGACCATAGCCATAGGCGGCCAGGAAGTTCCAGCGCGCACCGCCGCTGGTTTTCGGGTTTGGTGTGATGACCGAAACGTCTTTCTTGATCAGGTCGCCCCAGTCCTTGATGCCTTTGGGGTTGCCCTTGCGCACCAGGAACACGATGGTCGAGGTATACGGCGTGCTGGCTTCCGGCAGGCGGGTCTGCCAGTTTTCAGGCAGGGTTTTGCCGAGCTTGGCGATTTCGTCGATGTCACCGGCCAGGGCCAGGGTCACGACGTCGGCCCGCAGGCCATCGATCACGCCGCGGGCCTGCTTGCCCGAACCGCCGTGGGATTGCTTGATGGTAACGGTGTCGTCCGGATGCGCCTTTTTCCAATGGCTGGCGAATTCAGCGTTGTATTCCTGATACAGCTCGCGCGTCGGGTCATACGACACGTTGAGCAACTCGTAATCCTTGGCTACGGCGGAACCTGCGAAAACCGCACTGGCCAGTGCAGCCAGAGCAAAACGACGAATCGACATGGGTAAAGCTCCTGGGAATTCTATGTGTTGGCTTTATGATTTTTCTTCGCGCGTCAGTGCCGCGTTCGACAGAGTGCGCTGCTGTACAGCGGTGTATCAGGAGTCAAGGTGAAGCCCTCCGGTTAACCAGTCGGGTGAAGCGTCAGTTGGGCTTGGTGCCCGAGTTCTGCAAACGAAACTTTTCCTTGCGCTCGATCTGCACCACCTGAGCGTTGTGCACGGTGATTTCGACGGCGCCAAAACGCAGGTCACGCAACGCACTCTGAATCTCACGCAGAATCGCTGCTTCGTCCTGACCGTCAACACTACGTAGAGATGCGCTCATAATCGTATTCCTTGAAATTTGAGAGGCCTGCCATCGCGACTGGGGAGCGATGAGCGTGGGCGGTGAGGAGATATTAGAGACACAGAGATATTCTTAAAAAGACTATTTAAGAATGCAGATATAACTAAATTGAATTAACGGGGAATTGCCCGTGGGAGCGGACTTGTCCGCGAAGACACCAGTACAGCCAATGCATCGGTTGCGCCTGTACCTATGTATTCGCGGACAAGCGGAGCGCCGCCCGGTCTGTTCCTACGATCAAGATGGGATGATCTGGAAATCCGGCGCGCTGCACCAATCGATCTGTTCGGCGGGCATCGGCCGGGCAAACCAGTAGCCTTGGCCCAGTTGGCAGCCGTTCTCCAGCAGGAATCTCGCCTGATCCGCCTGCTCGATGCCTTCGGCCAGCACTCGCATGTTCATGCTGCGCGCCAGCGCGATGATCACCCGCACAATCGAGATATCGTCTTCACCACCGGGCAGCCCGGCAACAAAGCCCTGATCGATCTTGAGCTTTTGCACCGGCATGCGCTTGAGCCGCAGGAGCGACGAATACCCCGTGCCGAAATCATCGATGGCCAGGCTCAGCCCCAGCGCACGCAGCCTGTGCATTTGCTCGATGGCTTGTTCGGGATCGTCCATGACCGCACTTTCGGTGACTTCCAGTTCCAGAAAGGAAGGGTCCAGACCACTGTGCAAAAGGGCTTCGGCTACCCGGCAGTGCAGATCGCCGTGGGTGAACAGGCGGCTGGATACGTTCACAGCAACGAAGGAAATCTGCACACCTGCCGCCAGCCAGCTACGCATCTGTCGGCAGGCCGTGTTCAATACCCAGGCGTCGATATCGGCGATCAGCCCGCTCTGCTCGGCAATGGGGATGAATTCGGCCGGCGACACCATCCCGCGCTGCGGATGCTGCCAGCGCACCAACGCTTCGACGCCTGTGATGCGCCGGGTATTCAAGTCATGGATCGGCTGATAGAAAACCCGCAGTTCCTGCTGGTCGATGGCGCGGCGCAGTTCGCTGGCCAGTTCGACACGCTGCTGCGCATGGGCAGTGAGTTCCTCGGTATACAGCGCGTAGCCTTCACGCCCGTCACTCTTGGCCTTGAACAGCGCGGAATCGGCGTTGCGCAGCAGTTGCAGCGCTGACTGCGCATCGCCGGGAAACAGGCTGATGCCGATACTCGCGGTGATGAACAGCTGATGCCCGTCCAGCAGAAACGGCTTTCTGAACGCATCGACCATGCGTTGCGCCAAGGCTGCGGCCTGCACTGCCTGCTGGCAGTTCTTGACCAACAACCCGTACTCATCGCCGCCCAGCCGCGCCAGGGTCATGTCACCGTCGAACAAGCTTTTGAGACGATCCGCCACCGCCTTGAGCACGTCGTCGCCCACCGTATGACCAAGGCTGTCGTTGATGTTCTTGAAATGGTCCAGGTCGATCAGCAACAGAGCGCAACCGCGCTTGCTCGACCGGGCAGACGTCAGCGCCTGGGCTGTGCGGTCGGTGAACAACAAACGATTCGGAAGCTGGGTCAGCGCGTCGTAATGAGTCAGCTGTACCAGTTCCTGCTCAGAGCGCTTGATCGCCGTCAGGTCCGAGAACACGGCAACATAATGCTTGAGCTGGCCGGTGTCGTCCTTGATCCCGCGAATGCTTTGCCACTGCGGATAAACCTCGCCGCTCTTGCGTCGATTCCAGATTTCTCCGCTCCATTCCCCGACGCTGAGTATCGAGCGATACATGTGCCGGTAGAATTCCGGGCCGTGGCGGCCGGACTTGAACTTGCTGGGATTGAAACCCAGCACTTCCTCGGGCTGGTAGCCGGTGATTTCAACGAAAGCGCGATTGACGTGGGTGATGTTGCCGCCGGCATCGCTGACCAGCACGCCCTCGCGTGTGCTGTCGAAGACCGCTGCGGCCAGACGCACACGGTCATGATCCTCCGGCTGCCGTGGCGGCTGTTCCCGGACACGGACAGAAGCCGGCACCCGACTGCGCACCATGTAGATCATCACCGTACTGAACAGCACCCAGCCCAGACCATTCATCCGGTTCCAGAATGCCAAACGGGTGGGGTCCTCGATGAAATAGGGCAACAGAACGCCGCTTGCCGTCAGCCAGAAAATCGATAGCGTGCCGTACCAGAGCGCCGTCCGAAGCGCATCACGAGATGTATCTGTCATAAGAAAACGAAAAGCCTTACGAAAAGAACGGATTATAAATCAAGAAACATCCTGCGACGCTTATCTGCCTGCGTGACTGGTTTTCTGTGCAGGCTCAGAGATAATGCGCCCTGTTACATTTTTCTTCATGACACGAGTGTCTTCTCGAGGGCCCAACAGCCTATGTGGTACAACGGTTTGCTCGACCTTTCCGTCTGGCAGGTAATAGCAGTTACGCTGGCGATGACCCACGTGACCATCGTCGGTGTGACGGTTTATCTTCATCGTTACTCGGCGCACCGCTCCCTGGAACTCAATGCAGGGCTCAAACACTTTTTCCGTTTCTGGCTGTGGCTGACCACGGCGCAGAACACTCGCGAGTGGACCGCAATCCACCGCAAGCATCACGCAAAATGCGAGACCGTCGACGACCCGCACAGCCCGGTCGTCAAAGGTTTGTCCACAGTGCTTCGCAAAGGTGCCGAGTTGTACCGTGAAGAGGCGCAGAACCAGGACACCCTGCGTATCTACGGCAAGAACTGCCCCGAAGACTGGATCGAGCGCAACCTGTACTCGCGTTACAAGCTGCTGGGTATCGCCCTGATGGCGGTCATCGACGTTGCGCTGTTCGGCGCCATCGGCATCACCGTCTGGGCGGTGCAGATGATGTGGATTCCATTCTGGGCCGCCGGCGTGGTCAACGGGCTCGGCCACGCGGTCGGCTACCGGAATTTTGAATGCCGCGATGCGGCGACCAATCTGGTGCCATGGGGCATCGTGATCGGTGGTGAAGAGCTGCATAACAACCACCACACTTACCCCAACTCGGCCAAGCTGTCGGTCAAGCCATGGGAGTTCGACATGGGCTGGGCCTGGATCAAGGCGTTCAGTTTCCTGGGTCTGGCCAAGGTGCAGCGCGTCGCGCCTATCGCCCATCGGGTCGAGGGCAAGGGCAGCATGGACATGGACACGGCCATGGCGATCCTCAACAACCGCTTCCAGATCATGGCGCAGTACCGCAAGCTGGTGATCGCGCCGCTGGTTGCCCAGGAACTGTCCAAGGCCGATGCGTCGGTGCGCCATCAGTTCCACCGCGCCAAACGCCTGCTTTCCCGTGAAACCAGCCTGCTGGAAGATCAGCATCACGCGCGCATCCAGACCATGCTGGAGCATAGCCAGGCGCTGAAAGTGATCTACGAAAAACGCCTGGCGTTGCAGCAGATCTGGGTCAAGACCAGCAGCAACGGCCACGACATGCTGTCGGCCATCAAGGAATGGGTTCATGAAGCCGAAGCCAGCGGTATCCAGTCGCTGCGCGACTTTGCCAGCCAGCTGAAAACCTACTCGCTGCGCCCCGCGCACGCCTGACGCCGTTAATCAGCGCGCCCTTCAAGGGCGCGCCTGATCCGGAACTTCCCTCCGTAATTCCTATCTCATCAGCTTACCCATGATCGTTTGGGGGATGTCGGCATGTGCCGCACGTCGTTGAGATCCGGCTTATGGACAAACACACAGCAACCCCGCCTGTTACCCCTATAACCGAGATGCCCGCCGCTGCGGAAACGTTGCTCGCGCTCATGCATGCGCAGGCGGAAGTCGCGCGACTGAGCGAGCGCGAACAGCTGTTCAGTTCCTTGCTGGTCAGCGTCAATGCGGTGTTGTGGGCCTTCGACTGGGAAACCCAGCGCATGGTCTATGTCAGCCCCGCATATGAGCGCATTTTCGGGCGCTCGGCCGGTTTGCTGCTGGCCGACTACAGCGAATGGCGCGACAGCATCTACCCGGACGATCTGAACTATGCAGAGCGCAGCCTCAGCGAAGTGATCGAAAAGGGCTCCATCGAGGATCGCGAATACCGCATCATTCGCGCCGATGGTGAAGTGCGCTGGCTGAGCGACAAGTGTTTCGTCAGCCATCGCTCCGATGCGAGCCAGCGCCTGATCGTGGTCGGCATCGCCGAAGACATCACCGAGAAGAAGCAGCTGGAAGACGAACTCCAGCGCCTGGCGACCACCGATGTGCTGACCCAGAGCAGCAACCGCCGGCACTTCTTCGAATGCGCCCAGCGTGAATTCGAACTGGCGCGCCTCAACGGCACACCGCTGGCGTTCCTGCTGCTGGATATCGATGACTTCAAACTGGTGAACGACACCTACGGTCACCAGGAAGGCGACACGGTGTTGCAGCGCATTGCCGAAAGCGGCCGTTCGGCGCTGCGTCGTGGCGATCTGTTCGGGCGTATCGGCGGTGAGGAATTCGCAGCAGTCTTCCCCGGCTGCGCTCCGGAAATGGCCATGCAGATTGCCGAGCGTCTGCAACGCGAGATTCAGCGTCAGCAATTCCAGTGCGGGACGGTCAGTTTCGGAATTACCGCAAGCCTGGGCCTGACCAACCTGGGCAAGGACGATTCCAGCCTTGAAGCCCTTTACGCCCGCGCCGACGGCGCCATGTATCAGGCCAAGCGCCAGGGCAAGAACCAGATAGTGCTGGTGTGAAACCCGACACGCTATTTCGGTAGGAGCCAGCTTGCTGGCGAGAGCTTCACGACGCGGTGGTTGGCCTGATTCGTTGCCACTATGCGGCAAATCGCGAGAAAGCTCGGTCCTACGGCTTCGGGGCCGGCACCGCTTCTTCGACTTGCTGGACTTCGGCGGGCGGTTCGGGCGCCAGGTCGAGTAGATCGGGCTCGTCCGGCGTTTCAGGCTCAGGCACTATCGGCGCCAGCAGGCTGGGGTCGGTGACTCCGGTAAGCTTCTTGCGCAGCCGCTGCAAGTCACCAACGCTCAGTTTCAGCAGCTTGGCGGATTTGGTCTTGATCAGCGTAGTGACGCTTTCTTCCTCCCCCAGCCGCGCCATTTGCCCGGCCAGGTTCATGGCCAGCACTTCGCGGGTGAAGACCCCGGTGTTGTACTGGTACACCGCCGCGATCAGCTCCCGCAGCTCCAGAGGCAGGCGCCAGCGAGTGCGCAGCGCCGAGCCGTAGGCTGCTGAATATTGATCGAGCGCCTGATCGATCACGGTTTCGTTCAACTCGCCACCGGCCAGCAACCATTCCTGCAGGCATCCCAACACCGCCAGATCGCCCAGCGACTGCAACAACCCTGCGCAGAAGCAGCGTTCGACATCCAGTTCCAGCATGCCGGCCAGTATGCGGGCGTATTCGGCGGTGCGTTGTGACATTGCCCAGAACTGATGAGCCTTGCCCAGCAACACATCGTCGGTGAGTGCTGCCATGCGCTTTTTCGAAAGCCCCGAAGCAATGGTTGCAGCTTGAGCCGCGCCGAGCACTGCAAGCGCGCCGCCCAGCGTTGTTACGGGTTTGCCCAAGTGCTGGGCCGCGGTGTTGGCCGATGCGATGAGCACGGCGGTGATATGGGGATCGCTGCGCAGTTCCTGCTCCAGCAACACAGCATCGACACCCGCCACGCCCTGGCTCAGTTTCAGTGCCGTGGAGACATCAACGAACAGCGGTGCGCCATCGGCCACCTCGCGCCGCTTGTCCATGAATTTGGTCAGGGTCAGGCCCGGGGTGAGGGCCGGTATTTCCCCTGGAACAGGCGCACGGCGCTCCAGCAACAAACCTTCCAGGCGCTGGCGCAGGCCCTCGGTGTTCAGGGGTTTGGTGAGGTAAGCAGTCGGCGCGAGGGGTAGCACTTCGCGAACACTGGCGCTGTCGCTGCGACTGCTGATCAGGATAAAGGGTGTCGCAGGTTGCCGACGCAGATTACGCACGCCACGCAGCAGGCTCAGGCCGTCAATGCCGGGTAATTCGCGGGCAGCGATGACCAGGTCGGGGATCTGCTTCTTGATACACTCGACAGCCTGTTTGCCGTCGGTACACATCTGCAGTTCGACATCGGCACGCACGCCCAGGACCAGATCACTGAGCGTTTCGCGAACCCAAGGATCGGATTCCGCGATCAAGACGCGCGGTATGGCAGGTAAAGCTACAGCTGTCATCAGGGCTCTCCGACATCGATGCGTTTACCTTAGCCAATGCCTTCGTCCGGATATAGCCAAAACCCCGAAATACCCCCATTCAAACGAAAAAAACCCGTCGAAACGGGTTTTTTTCGGGCATTTGGTCACAAATTAATCAATTCGTGACCCTGCGGTTTTCAGCCGATTTCAGCGAAACACTCGTCCAGAATCGCCAGGCCTTTATCCAGCAATGCGTCTTCGGCGGTCAATGGCACCAGCACGCGCAGGACATTGCCATACGTACCGCACGATAGCAGGATCAGCCCCTTGTCACGGGCCTTGGCGACCACTTGGGCCACTGCCGCCGCGTTGGGCTTGTGCGAGTCGCCGCCTTCGAACAGCTCGACAGCGATCATTGCGCCCAGTGCCCGCACATCACCGATCACCGGATGCCTGGCTTGAATCGCCTTGAGGCCCGAGACCAGACGCTCGCCAACCGCTTTGCAGCGGTCGAGCAGGTGCTCTTCTTCAAAGACTTCCAGCACCGCCAGCGCAGCCGCACAGGCAACCGGGCTACCGGCGTACGTGCCGCCCAGGCCGCCCGGCGCGATGGCATCCATGTATTCGGTCTTGCCGCAGACGCCGGCCAGCGGGAAGCCGCCGGCAATGGACTTGGCAAAGGTGGTCAGGTCTGGTGCGACGCCCATCTGTTCCATGGCGAAGAACGTACCGGTACGGCCGGCGCCGGTCTGCACTTCGTCAGCGATCAGCAGGATACCGTGCTTGTCGCACAGCTCGCGCAGCCGCAGCATGAACGCCTTCGGCGCAACGTAGAAACCGCCCTCGCCCTGAACCGGCTCGATGATGATCGCAGCGATGTCTTTCGGCTCGGCGTCGTTCTTGAAGATGCGCTCGATGCTGGCAATGGAATCGTCAACGCTCACGCCATGCAGCTCGCACGGGTACAGCGCGCGGAAGATGCCGCCCGGCATCAGGCCCATGCCGGCCGAGTAAGGCACGACCTTACCGGTCAGGCCCAGGGTCATCATGGTGCGGCCGTGATAAGCGCCGGTGAAGGCGATCACGCCGGCGCGGCCAGTGGCGGCACGAGCAATCTTGACGGCGTTTTCCACAGCTTCCGAGCCGGTGGTGACCAGCAGGGTCTTCTTGTCGAAGTCGCCGGGCACCTTGGCATTGATTTTCTCGCACAGCTCGACATACGGCTCGTAGGCCAGCACCTGGAAGCAGGTGTGCGTCAGCTTGGTCAGCTGCTCTTGCACGGCCGCGATGATTTTCGGGTGCAGGTGGCCGGTGTTGAGCACCGCGATGCCGCCGGCGAAGTCGATGAATTCACGACCTTCAACGTCAGTCACGGTGGAGTTCTTCGCCGAGGCAGCGAAGATCGGGTGGATCTGGCCGACGCCACGTGGCACGGCTGCCTGGCGGCGTTGCATCAGGGATTCGTTGGTATTGCTCATGTTTTCCTCATTCGCCGCTCATCGGTCGGCGTAGTTCAAGGATCAAGCGGCCTGGGTCAACTGCAACAGCATACGATGATCGACTGCTGCAGCTTCAGGCCACCAAGAAGTTGCGGGTGCTGCAAAAAACCGATGACACGTCGCTCTCGCGCGCCATCGGCTGCAACACCTCTGCATCAGGCTGAGCGAATCAGACCGACAGGCAGAGGTATTTGATTTCCAGATAATCTTCGATCCCGTACTTGGAGCCTTCACGGCCCAGGCCCGAGGACTTGATGCCGCCGAACGGCGCGACTTCATTGGAGATCAGGCCGGTGTTGATGCCGACCATGCCGTACTCCAGCGCTTCAGCAACGCGGAACACACGGCTCATGTTCTGAGCATAGAAGTACGAGGCCAGACCGAACTCGGTGTCATTGGCCATCGCGATCACTTCTTCTTCATCCTTGAAGCGGAACAGCGGCGCCAGCGGGCCGAAGGTCTCTTCACGGGCCACGGCAGCGTCCTTGGTCACGTTGACCAGAATGGTCGGCTCGAAGAAGTTGCCTTCGATGGTGTTGCCGCCGGAGAGCACTTTTGCGCCCTTGCTGACTGCGTCGGCGATGTGTTCCTTGACCTTGGCGACCGCTTTTTCGTCGATCAGCGGGCCGGTGGTGGTGCCCTCGTCCATGCCGTTGCCGATCTTGAGCTTGGCGACCGCCGCTTTCAGCTTCTCGGCGAATGCGTCGTAGACCGCGTCCTGCACGTAGATGCGGTTGGCACAGACGCAGGTCTGGCCGTTGTTGCGGTACTTGGAAATGATCGCGCCTTCGACCGCCTTGTCCAGGTCGGCATCGTCGAACACGATGAAGGGCGCGTTGCCACCCAGCTCCAGCGAGACTTTCTTGATGTCATTGGCGCATTCGGCCATCAACTGACGACCGATTTCGGTCGAACCGGTGAACGACAGCTTGCGCACGATCGGGTTGCCGGTCAGCTCGCCGCCGACTTCGCCGGCGCTGCCGGTCACGACGCTGAATACGCCTGCGGGAATACCGGCGCGCTCGGCCAGTTCAGCCAGTGCCAGCGCCGAGTAAGGGGTCTGCGAAGCGGGCTTGAGCACCATGGTGCAGCCGGCAGCCAGTGCCGGGCCGGCCTTGCGGGTGATCATCGCGGCCGGGAAGTTCCACGGGGTAATGGCGGCGGTTACACCAATCGGCTGCTTGAGCACGATCAGGCGCTTGTCCGGCTGGTGGCCTGGAATCACGTCGCCGTAGACGCGCTTGGCTTCCTCGGCGAACCATTCGATGAAGGAGGCCGCATAAGTGATTTCACCCTTGGCTTCGGCCAGCGGCTTGCCCTGTTCCAGGGTCATCAGCTGGGCCAGGTCGTCCTGGTTCTCGATCATCAGTTCGAACCAGCGGCGCAGCTTGTTGCCGCGTTCCTTGGCGGTCAGCGCACGCCACGCCGGCAACGCCTTGTCGGCCGCTTCGATGGCACGACGGGTTTCAGCCGCGCCCATCTTTGGGACGCTGCCGAGGATCTCGTTGGTTGCAGGGTTATTGACCTTGATCGACTGACCACCGTCCGCATCCAGCCACTGACCATTGATATAGGCTTGCTGGCGGAACAATCTGGAATCTTTGAGCTGCATGTCGGCCTCCTAAACAGCACCGCGCTTGGGCGGAGCGAACTATTGGTTTCGATGACCCTGTTTGGAGGCCACCGCCAGGAAAACACGCTCATCGCAAATAGCGGAACCCGAACATGAGCGTTTGAAATGTCAAACGAATCCTAGGGACTGCGGGGATAAAGGACAAGAGGCCGTTCGAAAAAAAGAACGCTCTGACGCCGATTGACTGGATTATCGGATCAGCGACGCGTTTGCGCGGAAAATTGTGTGAAATCAACAACAGTCGTTCGCCAGCATGGACGCCCGCACCCCAGATGAGTATTATGGCGCCCGCGTTGCACCAGTAGCTCAGCTGGATAGAGTACTGCCCTCCGAAGGCAGGGGTCGTGGGTTCGAATCCCGCCTGGTGCACCATCTTCTTTACCCCTTGGCTCCAAGGGTCGGCGCTTCAGCCGAATCCAGCATCCTTCCTGAACTTCAAAACATATCCTCCACACTCTCACGTTCCAGCGGGCGCTTGACGCCTGATCCGGTCGTGGGCATGCACCGACGCATCGGCCAGTTGGCCGGGCGGTCACAGACGTGCGACCACCCGACCCCTGCTGACGCCGTCAGCTGTCCAGTTTTTTCGCTTCGTCAACGCCAGCGCTGGTCAGCTTGATCGGATAGTGCGGCGCCGAATCCTGCTGCTCCACAGGATTGCCCTGAATGAAGTTCTTCTCCTGGAAATGCTTGATCACTTCCAGTACCGCCTTCTCACCCCGATAGTTATCCAGGATCTCTTTCCCCAGGCCGCTCGGATGAGCGTGCAGCAGGCGGGTCAATACTTCGCGTTCCAGTTCTTGATGTTCCATAGATACCTCTCGGATCGGGATAGGTGTTCTTTGGAAATTACATCGGCGCTCAAAGTGCAACACACATGACGAGCGGTCGTTCGTGGGCGTGGAGTGGATGGCGACTTAACTCATCTGCGTATCCAGATTCGCCCCATCGCCTTCGAAGTCATGATGCGCGACGTCGTCGAAGCCTTCCTCGGGCAGGTGGCCTTCGTCGGCGTAGAAGCGGTATTCCTCGTCGCGGTATTCGAACACGCTCTTGTCGTCCGGCGCGTCGCGTTGGCCGTAGTTGTACATGTACTCGTCGAGGAATTCGAAGCGTTCCAGGCCGTCCTTGGTCAACAGGCCTTGAGCGTCGAGTTCCTTGAACAGGTTTTCAACGTCGTCGCGGTGAGCGTCCATGCGGTTGTTGTGCTTGATGTCTTCGACGATGAGGAACGGCGTCAGCGCCACGGTCAAGGCGGCACCGGCCCATAACAGCGGTCCGGCGAGGGCGCGCGCGGCGTTGACGCCCATGACAGCGGCCATTTGCGCGCCGCCGCCGGCGACGTTGAAGGCGCCCGCCGCCACGGTAATCGCACCTTGCGCTACGGCGACCTTGTCGTTGCTGGCCAGCCCGGACTTGATCTTCAGGCCGCCCAGCACCAGGTCGGCGACGCCGGTGAACGTGTTGGCGCCGGCGTCCATGACCCTCAGGAACGCGGAAACGCCGCGCGTGGTCGGCGTGCTGCCATTGAGCCCAGGGTTCTTCGCAAACCCGTCACGGAAGCCGTCGTTGAGCTTGGTCCATTGCTCAGGCGTCAGGTCCAGTTTGCTGGCCAGTTTTTCCTTGTCCGGTACGGGCGCGGCATCGATGGCGCTGTTGAAGTCTTCGAAGATCTTCTTCAGGTCGCCTTCCACCAGACTCATGTTCCTGCCGGAACCTTCCGGGATGTCCTTGCCGAAAATCTGTGGCAATGACTTGTCCAGGCCCAGCATCTGATTGACGTTGGTGCCATTCACTTTGTCGAAGATATTGCTGCCCAGATTGACGAAGTGCTGACCGGCACCCAGAACGCTGACGAAATCCTTGGCGATGGCCAGACGTTCCTCCGGAGTGTCGGCGAGCGTGCCGCCTTTGCCCGCGAGCTGGTAGATGCCCGACGCCAGGGAAATCAGGCCGCCGGCCGAACCCAGTGCGCCATTGCCGTTGAGTTCGGTGATGGCCTTGAGCATGCTGCCGTGGGCACCCTCGCCCAAGGTCTTGTAGATGTCCTTGCCCATGACCTTGCCGATGTCGTCCGCGGTCACGGTGCCGTTTTTGGCGAACGTTGCGCCCAGCTCTTGCAGGGCATCGCCGAAGGCCTTGGCGGTCTGCTTGTCGCCGAGGAATTCCTGAACGAAGCGCTCCGTCTCGACAGTCCGGCGGGTCATGTCGATCCCGCCCTTTTTCAGCGCGGTCAGCAGCGTCTTGATGGTGTCCTGGGTTGCCAGGGCCGTGTTGTCAGCGCTGATCAGCGACGGATCGGCCATGAGCTTGTCGAGATCCATGGTGGTGGATTCGATCATCAGGTGTTGCGAAAACTGAGCGGCTTTTTCCGGGTCGAACGCGGTGAGCGAGGCATAGGTCTTGGCGATATCTGCTTCTGCGGTTTCAGCCTGACCGCTCTCCTTGAGGTCGGCCAGGTAGCGCGAGTATTCCTCGGAGAATGCCATCTTCTCCAGTTTTTCCCGCACGCCGTCTTTGTCGGGCAAGGCGTCTATGGCCTTGGACTGTTGGGCGAGGAAGTCTTTCTGAACACTTTCGGAGCCGAACAGGCTGGCGACCTGTTCGTCGACCTTGGCGCGGTCGATGATCGAAGAGAAATCGTCGCCGGTGGCCTTGCCGGTGTTCTGGCCCATGGAAATGTCGAGCACCACCATGTCCATGCCGTTTTCGCTGGCCGCCTGGGCGCGCAAGGCATTGTAGAGTTTGGCGCGGTCGTCGTCCTTGGCGATGGTGCCGTTGTCGATGCCGGCCTTCCAGTCCTTCATCAGGGTTTGCCAGGTCATTTCATTGACCGTCAACCTGGCATTCTTGTCGGCGGGGTCGGCCGTGGTGGTTTCCAGGTTGCCGATGTCCACTTCGCTCGCCGGCGGCAGCCCGGCTTTCTCGCGAGCGAAATCAATTTTCTCGTCCTCGGTCAGTTCAGGCGCCTTGAGGGATTCGAAACCATATTTGCCGAAGTCCTGAAGACGACCTGCTTCAGTGCCGTTCTTCGCTTCGCCGCCCTTGGTCATGCCATTGATGCTGCCGTTGCCGACATCGCCACCGGTGAGCACCTTACCGTCTGCATCGTGGGTTTCGATATGCTCAAGCACTTGCGAGGCGCGATAGGCAGCGTCCGGGTCGTTCTCGAAATCACCGACACGCTCCTTGAGCATGTCTCTCACACCGCTTTGGTTACCCAGATTCTTGAGCAGCGGATCGCCGTCGATGATCTCCTGCGCGGTGCGTTTGTCATTGGCCGGCAGTTCCCAGACGATGCCCAGTTTCTCGGCCTGCTCGCGGGCCTGGGTGTTATCCGGCGCATCGCTGACGTGATTGAGCTCACCCTTGAGATTGGTGAACCCGTATTTCCCGAAGTCCTGAAGACGGCCCGCCTCAGTGCCGTGCTTCGCATCGCCGCCCTTGGTGAAACCGTTGACCTGGCCATTATCGACGTCGCCGCCGACCAGGCGATTGCCGCTCTCGTCGAATTTCTCGACGTGCTCCAGCACCTGGACAGCGCGGTAGGCGGCATCCGGGTCTTTCTCGAAATCACCGACACGCTCCTTGAGCTTGTCCTTCACGCCACTCTGGTTACCCAGGTTCTTGAGAATCGGGGAGTCATTGATGATGTCCTGCGCAGAACGCTGATCGTCCGCGGGTCGCTCCCAGCGGATACCGGCATCCTTGGCCTGTTGCGCGGCTTGTTCCCAAGCGTTGACCGAGTCCGAGCCTCCTTTGGCGTCGACGTCTGTGTTACTCGCTGGCTTGACAGTCATTGTCTACTCCTTCTGCAGGACACCAGAAACGTGCAGTGGCTGCCGAAGCCTTCCCGGATCGGGCGCAGGGCCTTGCTACTGGCTGTACTGGCAAATAATGAGGGCGAGCCTTGGGGTCGCCGGGGCACGCCCATGAGAACCGCTCTGCATGAACGTTCTGTGACGCTAGCGGCCTGCAAAGCCGGTGATCATTGATGGCAGATTGGACATGCAGGGCTGCGCAGCCGCCTGAAATCAAGCACAAGGGGAGTGACGGAACGAGTTGTGAAAAGTTGCGAATTCACAAGCGGCGGTGTCCGCGCAAGTCTTCGCGGGCAAGTCCGCCCTCAGAAAACCGCTATCGACGGCTCCTGCGCAGTGCCTGAACCGGCCCCCGGACACGTTCTGTAAGGCTGCTGATACAAATAGACATAAATTGGCACAGTTTTTTCTTGTGGAACGCCCGTGCCAGAAATCTCAGGCATTCGCTGCAAAACAGGTGTTTATCCGCACCAACTTGCAGTCAGGGGACGTTACCGCGTCCACAAACAGTGCAGAGACCGGACCACAAGCCCGGCCTCCGATAAGGAGATCCATCGTGCCGCATTCACAGCCTTTGCTTGCCGCGTTTCTCACAGGCTGCACCAGCCTGATCCGAAATATTCCGCCATTCCCGACGCGCGAACCCCTCATTACCTAGCTGATCGGCCCTTCCAGGCGCATACCGGAAGTCGGCCATCTCCTGCGACCATTTTTAATTTGGCTTGTTTGAAGCGCCAGGCATAACTGCGCTCTTTATTCAGGCATTCGAAACGCATCTACACCGAAGACTCAACTAACCATCCATATTGTCGGACAATTTAAAGCAGAGAAGTTAATGAGCGCGTGGCGTCATGCCGGGCACTGGCTTGTCATTTGAATTTTCTATTTCACGTAAAAAGAGAGGCATATTCATGGACCCTTAGTCTACCTGCACCAATTTAGTCTTAGTTTGTCACTAATGGTGCAGCATCTTATTAGTCAAACATAAACTGTCTTTTTGACATCATTCAAAAAGACCGAACGAACTCGTTCGCCCGCGATTTTACGAGCCTCGCGTTATAGATAAGAAGGCATCTGATCAGATGCACGATCATTCGATAAAAAATTACAGCAATGCGACATCCGCTCTAATCCGGGCGTTACAGGGGGTTGATTCCCGCGCTTCTTGGCATAGCGGTTGCAAAGCGTCATCTCAGGCGTTCCCAACTAGCCTGACGACAACAAACAACTAAACAGGGAAGCGTGATGCCATCTCCATAGACCGACTACTCGCTCGACCATCCACCCGGTAACTGTCCGGGCGGCGAGCCGATTTTCACCCTGCTGAACGTGCAGTCTTTCCGAATCTAACTTTCACTTAATGTTCGACCGGTGCTTTATTGCCCTTCCACTCGTAGAGGGAGCGTTAATGAATGATGCGGTAACTACGAAAGCGATACCGGTTACGCCACCCAGCGAAGTTAATGTGGTGTGGCCGAGCATTCCTTTCAAAGCCAACACTTCACGTCCAGGCGGGCTCAATAAGCCGCAAGCTATTCTGTTGATTGCCGCTTCGGTGCTGATTCATGGCGTCGTGTGGTGGTACATGCAGACCGCCAAGGCGGAGCTGCCCGAAGTGGCGCCTCAGGTTCCTGAAATGCAGATCGAGCTGACCAGCCCGACACCGCCGACGCCCGAGCCGCCACCGCCGGAACCACCACCTCCACCACCTCCGCCACCGCCGCCGCCTCCAGAGCCGGAACAGCCAGTCGAGGACCCGGACGCGCTGAAGCCGCCGCCCAAACCGGTGGAGAAACCGAAGGTCGAGAAACCCAAACCGGTCAAGAAACCGGAACCGGTGAAAAAGCCGACGCCGCCGGCGCCACCGATGCCGCCCGCCGTGCCGAGCCCACCGGCTCCACCCGCGCCGACGCCTGCGCCACCTGCACCGGCAGCCCCGGTCAAGGAAAGCGCCGCGGTGTCCGGCCTGGCAAGCCTGGGCAATCCGCCGCCGGAATATCCGTCTCTGGCGTTGCGGCGCAACTGGGAAGGCCGCGTGGTGCTGCGCATCAAGGTACTGCCCAACGGCCGTGCCGGCACGGTGGAAGTCACCAAGTCCAGCGGCAAGCCCGCCCTGGATGAAGCAGCGGTGGAAGCAGTGCGCAACTGGAAGTTCATTCCAGCCAAGCGCGGTGATACGCCCATTGAAGGCTTCGCGACCCAGACCATCGATTTCAAGCTTCCGGAATGATCCGGCGCATACAACCGACAACTTTTCATGCTGGTGAGGTGTAAATCATGAACGAATCGCTTTCTTCCCTGATCGTCCCGGCTGTGCTCTGGGCGCTGGTGCTGTTCTCCGTGCTGAGCTGGGCATTGTTGCTGATCAAGTCGGCTCAGTACCTGCGCCTGAAAACCCAGAACAAACAGTTCACCAAAGCGTTCTGGAGCGCGCCGGATCTGCTGACGGCTGCGGAACATTCCACGCAATACCCAGGCTCCCTGGCCCGCATCGCCAACAGCGGCTTTGAAGCCATGGCGGTCGAGGAAACGCCGCGCACCACACAGCAACTGGCTCACACCATCAATCGCTCCGATCGGCTTGAGCGCAACTTGCGCCAGCAGATCCAGAAAGAGCGGCGTTCGCTGGAAAGCGGTCAGGCGGTGCTCGCCAGTATCGGCAGCACCGCGCCCTTTATCGGTCTGTTCGGGACGGTCTGGGGAATCATGGAAGCGCTGCAGAGCATCGGCATCACCGGTTCGGCCAGCCTTGAGGCCGTGGCCGGTCCCATCGGCCATGCACTGATCGCCACCGGCGTGGGTATCGCGGTCGCCGTACCGGCAGTGCTGATTTACAACTTCTTCCTGCGCCGACTGAAGCTGGCGGTGGCCGACATGGACGATTTCGCCCACGACTTCGACGCCCTTGCCCAGCGCAGCGCCTTTGCCGTCAATCGTCACCCCATCGCCAACAAACAGGCGCACGCCGTGCGGGAGGCCAGCTGATGTCGTTCTCTACTCAAGACAGCGATGAAGTGCTCAGCGAGATGAACGTGACGCCGCTGGTGGACGTGATGCTCGTGCTGCTGGTGGTGTTCATCGTCACCACGCCGCTGATGACCAACGCCATCAAGGTCAACCTGCCCAAGACCGGTGCGGTGGCGCCGGCCGAGAAGAAAGACCCGGTGGTGGTCAGCGTCGATCAGGACGGCAAGTTCTACCTGGCCAAATCGGAAGTCGCTCCCGAACTGCTGGAAAAAAGCCTGCAAGACGAGAAGGCCAAGGACCCGGACATTCGCGTTCAGCTACAGGCCGACACCGACGTCAACTACGGCCAGGTGGCCAAGGCAATGGCGTCCATCGAGCGCTCGGGCATCACCAGGATCTCCGTCATGACGGCGAAATGACCTGAGGGCTTCGCACCGCGAAGCCTTTGAACCCAACTCCCAACCTCTCGACAGAGAGGACACGGTCGTCCGTGGGCCGCCAGGCCCCTGGAGGGGAGCGGCTTGCTGGAAATGCAGTGCAAATCCCGGTCGGCACAACCGTTCGGGGAAAGAGGGCTCACAAGGCCATTTCAATAACGTGTGGAATAAGTCGGAAATAACCATGTTGATGAATCTTCCCGGTTGCACCCTCAAACCCCTGGCCCGTGCGGTCCGGCGTCATCATCGCGCGGTGGTCTGTGCGCTGGCCGTAGGCATGAGCGGTGCCCATGCGGCCGATCCGGTCGAAGCGGATGCCGGTACTGAAGCCGTGTCCGCCAGTGCTGCCGTAGTACCGGCAACCACCCAGTTGCAACGCGTGGAGGTGACCGGTTCGGCAATCCGCCGCGTCGATGCCGAAACCGCGGTGCCGGTCACCATCCTGCGCGCCGACGACCTCAAGAAGCAGGGCGTGACCACGACTCAGGAAATGGTCAGCCGCATCACCGGCAGCCAGTCGATCAACAACAGCGCAGGTTCGGTCGGTGCCGGCACCGGCGGCGCTTCCTATGCCGACATGCGCGGCATTGGCGCCAACAAGACGCTGGTCTTGCTCAACGGCCGCCGCCTGGCGAACAACGCTCTATCCGGCGTCGGCACGCCCAACGGCGCCGGGGTCGACCTGAACCTGATCCCGTTCGCCGCCATCGACCGTATCGAAGTGCTGCGTGACGGTGCTTCGGCACTCTATGGCACTGATGCCATCGGTGGTGTGATCAATTTCATCACCAAGAAATCATTGACCGACGGCACCCTGAGCCTGGGTGGCGAAACGCCGACCAACAGCGGCGGCGGTGCCAGCAAGGACATGAGCGCCAGTTGGGGTTTCGGCGATCTGGAAGAAGACCGTTTCAACGTGATGGGGGTGTTCAACTACAACAAGCAGCAGAACCTGGATGCCAATGACCGCAAGTTTGCCACCGACTATGCGCCCAACCGAGGCCTGAACCAGACTTCCGGAACCGCTTACCCCGGCAACTATTATCAGGGCGACAATGCGGCCAACCCGCTCGGCACCGCCTGTGGCGGCCCGAGCCTGATTGCCAGCAACGGCATCTGCCGTTTCAGTACCCGCGAATACATCGACCTGATTCCGCAGACCGAAAAAACCTCGTTCTTCGGCCGCGCCACCGGCAAGCTCGCCGATGACCACAATGTCAGCGCCGAATACTTCTGGGCTCGCAACAGAAACCACACCGATATCGGTCCGGCGCCGCTGACCGGTCTGTCTCTGGATTCGTCGTCACCGTACTATCCGGGCAACGGCATCACACCAGGCCCGACCGACTGGGCCATCGATCCGACTCAGCCGGTCGACACCGCCTGGCGGGAAACCGCAGCCGGGCCGCGCGGTTCCAGCGACCAGAACACCAGCCAGCGTTTCCTGCTGAACTTCGACGGTCTGGTCGGCGGTTGGGACTACAACGTCGGTGCGTCGTACAACCAGAGCAAGGTGCTCTCGACACTAACGGACGGTTACGTCAGCGACGCAGCGATGATCGACGGCCTGGCCGCCGGCATTCTCAACCCGTTCGGCCCGCAGACAGCAGCCGGTCAGGCGCTGATCGATGCCAACACTTATCACGGTCAGTACTCCAGCGCCGTCGGCCGGGTCGCGGGCGTGGATGCGCGTTTCAGCCGTGAAATCGGCGACTGGTTCGGCGCAGGGCCGGCCGGTCTGGCGCTGGGCGGTGAATACCGCAAAGAGAAAATGCACCAGGAGTACGAAGCCTTCGTCAACGACGTCAGCAGCCTGGGTGCCGATGCGGCGGGCAGCGTTGCCGGTGATCGCAGCGTCAAGGCCGAGTATGCCGAACTCAACGTGCCCGTACTCGACAGCCTGGAGCTGACCGCGGCCATCCGTCACGACAAATACAGCGACTTCGGCAGCACCACCAACCCCAAGTACTCGTTCCGCTTCCAGCCGTTCAAGGAACTGGTGGTGCGCGGCGCTTATAGCGAAGGCTTCCGCGCCCCGTCGCTGTATGAACTGTATGCACCGCGCAGTACCACCTTTTCCCAAGGGTATTACAACGACCCGGTATTGTGCGCAGGCGGCACCGTGCAACCGGGCGGCAATGCCGGGCGCGATTGCAATCAGCAATTCCTTAACAACAGCGGCGGCAACACCGAGCTGGCCCCGGAAAAAGCCCGCAACACCACCTTGGGCTTCGTCTACCAGCCAGTGCGCAACCTGTCGATGGGCCTGGATTTCTGGTGGATTCACATTTCCAACCAGATCCAGTCGTTTCCTGAGTCGACCGTCTTCGACGACCCGGCCACCTACGCTGACCGCTTCATCCGCAACCCCGACGGCTCGATCGCCAACATCGTGACCGGCAACGCCAACCTGGGCATCGTCAAGACCAGCGGTGTCGACCTGACGCTGGACTATCGCTTCCCGAACACCCCCATCGGCCAGTTCGGCCTGGGCATGACCGGCACCTACGTAACGCGCTATGACTACCAGAACATCATCGACGGCCCGTACACCGACAAGGTTGGAGACTTCCAGGGTGACGGCGTGATCTCGCGCTGGAAGCATGTGCTGATCGGCAGCTGGTCGCTGGGTGACACGCGCGCGTCCATCACCAACCGTTTCACCACCGGTTACAACGACTACGACCGCACCACCAATGCGCGGGTCGCGTCCTATGCGCTGTGGGACTTGTCGGTCGGCCATACCTTCGCCAAGACGCTGGATGTCGACGCCGGGGTACGCAACATGTTCGACCGCGACCCACCGTTCTCCAACCAGGCCTACAACTTTCAGGCCGGCTATGACCCGCGCTACGCCGACCCACTGGGCCGCACGCTGTTCGCACGCATGACTTACCACTTCTGAGGGCAGCACGCGGCGCGCCAAGCGAAGCGTGTCGTGTTGCAGATTGCGGATCGCACCTCCGGCCTGCTGGTTTCATCCACCTTCCCCGGCCGGGGGTTTTTTCATCCGCTCAACCGTCGTTCAGTGTGTTCGAGGAAAGCCCCATCATGTTGCGTCAACCCCGTTTTCTGCGCTGCCTGTCATTGGGTGTCGCTCTGTGGACCTGCTGCCAGACCGCGCAAGCCGCGCCCGGCCATGCGCTGACTGTCTACGGTGAAGCGCCGAAATATCCGGCTACGTTCCAGCACTTCGACTACGTCAATCCGAAAGCCCCGAAAGGCGGATCGCTGACCCGCTCGGCCGAGGAAATCGGCCAGTTCAACTACCTCAATCCTTATGTCGACCAGGGCATCAACGTGGTGCAACTGGACGCGTGGGTCTATTCGCCGTTGGCCTACCGCTCGCTGGACGAGCCCTACACGGTTTATGGCTTGATTGCCGAAAGGATGGAGCGTGACCCGCAGGGCATGTGGGTGCGATTTTTCATCAACCCCAAGGCGCAGTTTCATGACGGCGTGCCCATCACCGCCGAGGACGTGCGCTACACCTTCGAGCTGATGACCACCAAGGCCAGCTTCAGCTACCGGCCGATGTACGCCGACGTTCAAGGCGTAGTCGTCGAAGGGCCGCGCCAGGTGCGCTTCGATTTCAAGAACAACCTCAACCGCTCGCTGGCGCTGGACATCGCCAGTATGCGCATCCTGCCGGAACACTGGTGGAAGACACGGGACTTTGCCAACGGCGGCGGCTTCGAACCGCCGCTAGGCAGCGGGCCTTATCGAGTCGCAAAGGTCGACGCCGGACGCAGCGTGACCTTCGAGCGGGTCAAGGACTGGTGGGCCAGAGATCTGCCGGTCAGCCGCGGGTTGTACAACTTCGACACCCTGACCGTGAATTTCTACGGCGACACCGAGATCGCCCGTCAACTGTTGCAGGCCGGTGCGTTCGACTACAACCGGGAGTTCTCTTCCGCCGGCTACACCATCGGCTACGCGGGGCCTGCGATAGACGACGGGCGTCTGCAAAAACGCATCTTCGCCGAACGCCGCCCGGTGGCCGCCCAGGGCTTTGCATTCAATCTCGACAAGCCGGTATTCCAGGACCGTCGCGTGCGCCAGGCGCTGGCGATGCTCTGGGACTTCGACTGGATCAACCGCCGCGTGATGCGCAATTTCTATGTGCGCGAGCAGAGCTATTTCCCGAAAAGCGAAATGGCCGCCGCCGAACTGCCCGACCCAGCCGAGCTGAAGATTCTCGAACCGCTGCGCGGGCAGATTCCTGACGAGGTTTTTACCGAGGTTTACCAGCCGCCGAAAACCGACGGCAGCGGCTTTATCCGTGACAAGCAGTTGCAGGCCCTGAAACTGCTGGCCGAGGCTGGCTGGCATCCGAAAAACAATCGGCTGGTGAACGCCGCCGGGGAGCCGATGACCTTCACTTTTCTGGACGGCCAGGGCGGCTTCGACCGACTGATCCTGCCGTACAAACGGGTTCTGGCGCAGATCGGCATCACCCTGGATTTCCGCCGCATCGATTCGGCGCAGTACATCAACCGGCTCAACGCTCGCGACTACGACATGATCGTGGTCACCTTCCCAAAGAACGGCAACCCGCTGATCGCGCCGGGCCGTGAGCTGTACAGCCTGTACGGTTCGCAGAGCGCCACGGAAGTTGGCAGCTCCAATGCCATCGTGCTGCGCAACCCGGCGGTGGACACCTTGATCGACGGGCTGGTGGCCGCCGACAGTCGCGAGCAGATGGTGCGCTATGCGAAGGCGCTGGATCGAGTCCTGCAATGGGGCTACTACACGATCCCCAATTACTACTCCAAAGGCACGCCGCTGGTATTCGCCAACCGCTTCGGCATGCCCGCAACCGCGCCCACCTATGACGTGGGCCTGGAAACCTGGTGGCAGGTCAGCGCTAAACCGCTGACCAACGCGCAGTTCACCGCGCTCGACCCTACGCTCACCGCAGGGCAGGAGAACTGACATGCTGACCTACGTGATTCGACGCCTGCTGCTGATCATTCCCACGTTGCTGGCGATCCTGATCGTCAATTTCCTGATCGTCCAGGCCGCACCCGGCGGGCCCGTGGAACAGGCCATCGCCCGCATCCAGGGTTTCAGCCCCAACGGCGTGGGCGGCGGAGGAGGCGAAGTCGCTGCATCCGGCACCACCAGCCGCAGCACCCGCGGCCTCGACCCGGCGCTGATCGAGACGATCAAGGAGCATTACGGCTTCGACAAACCGCTGCATGAACGCCTGTGGCTGATGCTCAAGAACTACGCGCAGCTGGACTTCGGCACCAGCTTCTTTCGCGGCGCACCGGTCACCGAGCTGATTGCGCAAAAGCTGCCGGTCTCGTTGTCGCTGGGCTTATGGGCGACGGTGATTACCTACCTGATCTCCATCCCGCTGGGTATTCGCAAGGCGGTACGCCATGGCAGCGCGTTCGATGTGTGGACCAGCACGCTGGTGATCGTCGCCTACGCGACTCCGGCCTTCCTGTTCGCCATTCTGTTGATCGTGGTGTTCGCCGGAGGCAGTTACCTGAGCTGGTTTCCGGCCCAAGGGCTGTTCTCGAATGACTTCGACAGCCTCAGCACCTGGGGCAAGGTCTGCGATTACCTCTGGCACCTGGTATTGCCGGTCAGCGCGCTGGTCATTGGCGGCTTTGCCACGCTGACCATCCTGACCAAGAACAGCTTCCTCAACGAGATCAGCCGGCAGTATGTGGTCACTGCCCGCGCCAAGGGCCTGACTGAAACGCGCGTGCTCTACGGCCATGTATTTCGCAACGCCATGCTGCTGGTCGTCGCCGGTATTCCACAAGCGCTGATCGAGGTGTTCTTCGCCGGTTCACTGTTGATCGAAACCATCTTCGGTCTCGATGGACTGGGACGCATGAGCTACGAGGCCGCGGTATCGCGGGACTATCCGGTGGTGTTCGGCACGCTGTTCCTGTTCACGCTGTTCGGCCTGTTGATCAAGCTGGTGGGCGACCTGTGCTACACGCTGGTCGACCCGCGCATCGATTTTTCCGCGAGGAGCGCCTGATGTTCGAGTTCTCTCCCCAGAGCCGGCGGCGCATGGCGCTGTTCAAGGCCAACCGGCGCGGCTGGTGGTCGCTGTGGATTTTCATCGCCCTGATGGTGGTGTGTCTGTGCGGCGAGCTGCTCGCCAATGACCGCCCGTTGCTGCTGAGTTTCGAAGGCCGGATGTACTACCCGTCGTTGCACACCTACATGGAAACCGACTTCGGGGGTGAGCTGCCGTTCGAGCCGGACTATTCCAGCGACTATGTGCGCAAGCTGATCGCGGCCAGGAATGGCTGGATGCTGTTCGCGCCGATTCCGTTCAGTTACGACACCATCAACTATGACCTGGATGCGCCCTCGCCCAGCCCGCCGAGCGCGGTCAACTGGCTGGGCACCGATGAGCAGGCGCGGGACGTGGTGGCGCGGGTGCTGCTCGGCGCGCGGATCTCCATTCTGTTTGCGCTGATGCTGACCCTCATCAGCACCGTGATCGGTGTCTGCGCCGGTGCGATCCAGGGTTACTACGGCGGCATGACCGACCTGATCGGCCAGCGCATCCAGGAAATCTGGTCGGGCCTGCCGGTGCTGTATCTGCTCATTATTCTGTCGGGGTTCGTGTCGCCGAATTTCTGGTGGCTGCTGGGGATCATGGCGCTGTTCTCCTGGCTGGCGCTGGTGGACGTGGTGCGCGCCGAATTCCTGCGCGGGCGCAATCTGGAGTACGTGAAGGCCGCCCGTGCGCTGGGCCTGACCGATGCCGCATTGATGTGGCGACACATCCTGCCCAACGCGATGACCAGCACCCTGACTTACCTGCCGTTCATTCTCACCGGCGCCATCACCACCCTCACTGCGCTCGATTTCCTCGGATTCGGCATGCCCGCAGGCAGCGCCTCGCTGGGCGAGATGATCGGCCAGGCCAAGCGCAACCTGCAGGCGCCTTGGCTGGGGCTGACTGCTTTTGTGGTGTTGGCGTTGATCCTTTCCCTGCTGGTGTTCATCGGCGAAGCCTGCCGCGACGCCTTTGATCCCCGGAGCTGACATGAACGATAACCTGATCGAAATCCGCGACCTGCGGGTCGCTTTCAACGGTGCGCAAGTGGTGCATGGCGTCAGTCTGGATATCCGGCGTGGCGAGTGCCTGGCGCTGGTGGGTGAATCGGGCTCGGGCAAGTCGGTGACAGCCCACTCGATCCTGCGTTTGCTGCCGGCCAGAAACGTCAGTACCACGGGCTCGATTCGCTATGACGGCCTTGACCTGATCACCGCCAACGACAAGCAGTTGCGCGCCTTGCGCGGCAATCGGGTGGCGATGATTTTCCAGGAGCCCATGAGTTCGCTGAATCCGTTGCATACGGTGGAAAAGCAGATCGGCGAAATCCTGATCACTCACAAGGGGCTCAAGGGCAAAGCCGCGCGCGACCGTACTCTGGAATTGCTGGAACTGGTCGGCATCCGCCAGCCACTGGAGCGACTCAGGGCCTATCCGCATCAACTCTCAGGCGGTCAGCGCCAGCGCGTGATGATCGCCATGGCACTGGCCAACGAGCCGGATCTGTTGATCGCCGACGAACCCACCACCGCGCTGGACGTGACGGTGCAGGTCAAGATTCTTGAACTGCTCAAGTCCTTGCAGCAGCGCTTGAACATGTCGCTGTTGCTGATCAGCCATGACCTGAATCTGGTGCGCCGCATCGCTCAGCGGGTGTGCGTGATGCGCGCAGGCGAGATCGTCGAGCAGGCCGATTGCCAGACGCTGTTCGACGCGCCGCAGCACCCGTACAGCAGGCTGCTGATCAATGCCGAACCAGATGGATATCCCGTGCCGCTGGATGAGGGGCACACGTTGCTGTCGGTGCAGGATCTCAAGGTCTGGTTTCCGCTGACCAAAGGCTGGTTCAAACGCGACCCGCAGTACGTGAAGGCCGTGGATGGTGTGAGCTTCGAATTGCTCAGGGGCAAGACATTGGGGATCGTTGGCGAATCGGGTTCCGGCAAATCGACACTGGGCCAGGCGATCCTGCGCCTGATCGACTCCGAAGGCAGCATCCGTTTCGGCACCAAGGAACTGAGCCTGCACAGCCAGCATTTGATGCGGCCGTTGCGGCGCCAGTTGCAGGTCGTGTTCCAAGACCCGTTCGGCAGCCTCAGCCCGCGCATGACCGTGGCGCAGATCATCGCCGAAGGCTTGCTGACCCATGACATTGGAACGGCGCAGGAACGAGAGGACGCGGTCATCCGCGTACTGCAGGAAGTGGGCCTCGATCCTGCCACTCGCCATCGCTACCCCCATGAATTCTCTGGCGGCCAACGGCAACGTATCTCCATCGCCCGGGCACTGGTGCTCGAACCGGACCTGATTCTGCTGGACGAACCCACGTCAGCGCTGGATCGCACAGTACAGAAACAGATCGTCGCCCTGCTGCGCGACCTTCAGATCCGGCGCGGCCTGACGTATCTGTTCATCAGTCATGACCTTGCCGTGGTCCACGCCCTAGCTCACGACCTTATCGTGATCAAGGACGGCAAGGTCGTTGAACAAGGCTCGTCACGGGAAATCTTCGCAGCGCCGCAGCAGGCTTACACCCAGGAGTTGCTGCGGTCGTCGGGACTGGTGTTTGGATAAAAGAGTCGCCGCCAGACGGATCTGGCGCGCAGCAGCAATGCGGATCAACTCAGATCCTATGCTGGCAATATGCTTTATCGCTGTTTAAGCTTGCCATCTCCGGCGCACTGGACGCGCAGACCAATGGACGGACGCCATGCACCACCCCCGAAATGCCTCCAACGGCTTGAGCGCTGACGAAGAAGACGCGCCCCGCCGGCGACGCCGAACCTACGGCCACAAGTCTGACCGCCTACGCAATACGCTGGTGTGTCTGTTTCTGATCTGTGCGGTGGGCTACGGAATCTTTTATCTCACCAAACCTGCCGCTCCCGTCACTGCGCTGCCGCCCTTTGCCAGTGCTCCTGAGACGCCGGTACAAACTCCAGCGCCTCGCTCAGCCTCCAGCGTCCCAAGCGCACGACGCCCGCAGGCGTTGGCCGACTGCATAGGCCCGGACAACCTGATCAACGCAGCGGTAGCCACCTGCCGATTTGGGAAATACCCGGACCCGGTCCATGACCCGCAAGCACAAGGCATGGTGTCGGCGCAGTACATGCAGCAATACAAGACCGAACGTGAGCCCACCCGACAGCGTCATAACGTGCAACAGACCGTTACCCACGCCACCGTGTGGCAGTGGGACCGCAAGCGCAGCTACCGCGCCGAATGGCTGATCACCGATAACCATATCGACGGCAGCAGCGTCTGTCGCAACTGGCGGGCGGGCTCTATCGAATATCGCGAATGTCGCAAAGGCGCCAAGGTTTATTTCCGCGAACAATGCAGAAGCCCGAACTCAAGCGCTGCGGCCCGTCAGCGGTATTGCAGCGCAGAAGGATCATTCAGCCCGATGTGAGTACACAGGCCTCGGTCGCCCCTACAAGCCCAACACATAAAACTTGCTGTCCACTGCCATCAGCGGAAAGCTTGCCGGCAGGTTTTCCTTGGCGACTTCGCTGAAGCCATGCTTTTCATAGAACCGGTGGGCGGCGAGGAATTTGTCGGTGGTGCCGAGAAAAATGTCTTTCACGCCGTTACGCCCGGCGTCTTCGACGAGCCGATGCAGCAGCTTGGCGGCAACGCCGAACTCACGGCCTCTGTACTCGGCGGCGACGAACATCTTGCGCAGCGCGGCCTGATTCGCACCAATGTCCTTGAGGCCAATGGTGCCGACTACCCGTTCGCCCGCTTTCGCCACCCAGAAATCGCCATTGCCACTCTGGTAGAACTCGGGAATCGCCTTGAGATCCGGCTGATCCTCGGCGGTAATCGCGATGCCGAATTCCTCGCGCTGAATCGGCACGATGACCTCGATCACACCTTGTTGGTCGTGGGGTTCGAAACGCTTGATCTGTATGTCGGGCATTGCCTGAGGGCTCCGGTTATCCTCTGTGTAGGAAAGACAATATGCCAGATAACGAACCACTAAGGTATTGACTCAAGCCCCCACTTCAGATTAGTTGCATTAAACCGTTGATAATTTAAACGCGGCCTTATCCATGACTACCACTGAACCTGGAAACCAGCTATCTGACCTGCGCGATCAATTCGCGAGCCATACATAACCATATCTTTCGATCTGAACCTGAAATACATCCTCTACCCACGGGCAGCGGTCGCCGCTTTTCGTCTTTTGATTGCTGCACCGTAACCAACATGAAGTTAATCGTTTAACCAAGGAGCAGCACTTATGAAAACAACTAAAACCTTAGCACCCTTCCTTGCGCTGGCCATAATGATCACCGCCGCTACGGCACAGGCAGGCCCGCCTGTGACAGTAACCTTCAAAAACCTGGGCACTGAGGCGGCTGTCTATACCGTCGTTACGAGCAATGAAACGTCTACGCAAAGAAATGCGAGGTCTCCTATCAACCCAACAATAAAACCTGGTGATACAAGTGTTTATGTTGTACAAAGCGGCCTTTCGCCAGATGCCGGCTATGCCTCTGTTCGCTACGTGATGGGCAGCAAGGCTTGTGTGTTCTCTACGACCTTTAGCAAACTCCCGGCTGCGGGCGGCGTTCGGGTGCCGAAATGGACTCGAACGGCAACCCCTAGCGGGGGTGCTATCTGTACAGCCACTTCCAGGGTCACTGACCTCTCCAGCCATGCCTGGGCTGCCGAGTTTACGATGAAGTAATTTCTTCGCGTGCGCGTCGAACTGTGACGCGCACGCCTTCTTGGAACTAAAGCTCACGCTCGCTTTGCCGATATGAATAGCGAACATAACGCCAGGGATCGGCAAGTGACGCGAGGACGCCAACATGACGGACATCCATCCTGCCTCAGGTTTTATCACCAACACGACTATCCAGAAGTTAGCGAAAACTGCTTCAGCAGCCACCGAAAATAGCAGCTTCAAAGAGACCGCCCCTGCCGTTATCAACTCGAACGGCGCTACGTTCTCAACCCTGGCCATACAGCTAAATGAGAGCGCGGCGCGCGCTGCGTCCCGCGAAAACAGTCACAGCTCTAAAAGTTTAGGGGCTCTTGCAAAAGACATTATCGATAGAATCGCGGGCCGAAGTTACTACGCTAATCGACAGTTACATGATGCCGAAGTGCCGAACACAGATGACGCGACTCTTCTGGAAAGAGCCAGACAGGCCACTCGGTTCGCCAACGGCACAGGGAAAAATCCATTCGCAGGCCTGTCTCAGGATGACCTGAGACTGATTATGTACGACGACAGCGGCCTCTACACCATCAATGAAAGATCTGCAGCTTTTTCCGAAAACTATGCGCAAGAAGAGCT
Organism: Pseudomonas sp. v388; assembly: GCF_003935425.1. Taxonomy (GTDB): domain Bacteria; phylum Pseudomonadota; class Gammaproteobacteria; order Pseudomonadales; family Pseudomonadaceae; genus Aquipseudomonas. Next base: position 351,093 of record NZ_RHQN01000002.1, on the reverse strand, counting down.
CTGGAACAGAGCCATGGCCCAGCGCTACGTGGAGGAATACAACCAAACCGGCAAAAGTACCGAGACGCTGATGATGATCCTGGCGCATTACAACGAGTTGCCGCCTATAGAAAAAGCGCAGTACCCGACCAACTTCGCTGCCAACCTGACCTCGGACGACAGCTCGGCTATGGCTGTCTTCAACATATTGCAAACCCAGTCGAAAGGCCCGATAGCGTAGGGGCGTTCCTTGCACATGCCGCAAGCTGAATGCTGATGGAGGCGAAACCAATCCTGAAGCACGAACACTGTGCCGGACATGAAAACGCCCCGACAAGTCGGGGCGTTCGCTCAGGCCAGCTGGATATCGCGTAGCGAATTACAGCTTCGGACCAGCCGCCTTGATGGCGTCGCTCACTTCGAACTTCTTGAAGTTCTCGATAAACAGGCTGGCAAGGCCCTTGGCTGCTTCGTCGTAGGCCGCTTTGTCAGCCCAGGTGTTGCGCGGGTTGAGCAGAACGGTGTCGACGCCTGGAACCGATTTCGGCACGTCCAGGTTGATGATGTCCAGGTGTTCGGTTTCAGCACCGATCAACGCGCCGCTCTGGATCGCTGCAATCACGCCACGCGTGGTCGGGATGTTGAAGCGTTTGCCTACGCCGTAGCCGCCGCCGGTCCAGCCGGTGTTGACCAGGTAGACCTTGGAACCGAAGCCGCGGATGCGCTTGATCAGCAGCTCGGCGTAGACGCCGGCCGGACGCGGGAAGAACGGTGCGCCGAAGCAGGTGGAGAAGGTGGACTTGATGCCCGAACCCGAACCCATTTCAGTGGAACCGACCAGCGCGGTGTAACCCGACAGAAAGTGGTACGCCGCTTGTTCTTCGCTGAGGATCGACACTGGCGGCAGAACGCCGGTCAGGTCGCAGGTCAGGAAAATCACAGCGTTCGGCTCGCCACCGAGGTTTTTCGGTGCGCGTTTTTCGATCAGTTCACGCGGGTAGGCCGCACGGCTGTTCTGGGTCAGGCTGTCATCGGCATAGTCGGCTTTCTTGGTAACCGGGTCCAGGACCACGTTTTCCAGGACTGCGCCGTGCTGGATGGCTTTCCAGATGACCGGCTCGTTCTTCTCGGAGAGGTCGATGCACTTGGCATAGCAACCGCCTTCGATGTTGAACACCACGCCTTCGCCCCAGCCGTGCTCGTCGTCGCCGATCAGGTAGCGGGTTTCGTCAGCGGACAGGGTGGTCTTGCCGGTGCCGGACAGACCGAAGAACAGGGTCACGTCGCCTTCTTCGCCCATGTTGGCCGCGCAGTGCATTGGCAGCACGTCGACCGCAGGGAGCAGGAAGTTCTGTACCGAGAACAATGCCTTCTTCATTTCGCCGGCGTAACGCATGCCCGCGATCAGAACCTTGCGGGCCTGGAAGTTGATGATCACGGTGCCATCGGAGTTGGTGCCGTCACGCTCGGGATCGCAGACGAACCATGGCGCGTTCTGGATTTCCCACTCGTCCTTGCCGCCCTGGTTGTACTGCTCAGGGTTGATGAACAGGCAACGGCCGAACAGGTTATGCCATGCCGTCTCGGTGGTCATCTTGACCGGCAGGTAGTGCGCAGGATCGGAACCTACATGAACGTGGGAAACGAAGCGCTCACGCTCGGCAAGATAGGCACCCACGCGATTCCACAACGCGTCGAATTTCTCGGACGGAAACTTGCGGTTGATCGGGCCCCAGGCAATATCTTGCTGGGTTCCCGGCTCATCAACGATGAAACGGTCGACCGGCGAACGGCCGGTGCGATGGCCTGTCTGCACAACCAGTGCGCCAGTGTCGGAAAGTTCGCCTTCGCCGCGGGCAAGGGCTTCCTTCACCAGTTCGTCGATGCTCAGATCGGTGTACACAGCGTTGTTGGTTTGCGTCATGAGTGTCCCCGTCGGCCAGTGGCCGAGTGCTCCAAACGATTTTGTAGTAAAAAAACAACCACTACTACAGCGTAAAAGTGGGCCGGATTATGCCAGAAAAGCCCAGAAATGGTAGGACCCTCCTGTCAGTACAGCATTACAGCTGCCCACGCAGTGTTGTGAGTCAAATCCGGACGCAATCAGTGGCGCGTATCAGATGGCGAATCCACGCCGCCGCCAGCGAAGAGCTGGGCCACGTCAGTGGCATCGAACAGGTAGCGCTCGTTGCAGAACTGGCAGTCGATTTCGATCTTGCCGCCATGTTCTTCCACCAGTTGCTGCGCGTCGTCCAGCCCAAGACTGACCAGCGCATTGGCGGAACGTTCGCGAGAGCAGCTGCAACGGAAGCAGATCGGCTGGATATCGAACAGCCGAACAGGGTCTTCGTGGTACAGCCGATGAAGGATAGTCGCGTTATCCAGGCCCAGCATTTCCTCGGCCGACAGCGTGTTGGCGAGGGTGATCACGTGTTCCCAGCTGGCATCACGCTCTTCAGGATCGGTGATCTGCGCCACCGGCAGTTGCTGCAACAGCAGGCCGCGGGCGCGATGACCGTCGGCCTTGAGCCAGAAGCGGGTGCCCAGCTGCTCGGACATGACGAAATAGCTGGAGAGGCTTTCCGACAGGTCCACGCCGTCGAGCGCGACGATCCCCTGGTAACGCTTGCCTTTGCGCGGATCGACCGTCAAGGCCAGCGAGCCTTCGGGCATCAGGTCCTGCAGACCGGCGCCCGGCGTGATCAGGGATTCGTCGTAACGAGCGATGCCGCGCAGTTCGCGTTCGCTCGAACATTCGACCATCAACAGCGGCACCGCGCCGCTGGAGCGGGCTTGCAGAATCAGCAGGCCGTCGAACTTCAGGGTGCCGACCAGCAGCGCAGCGGCGGCCATCAGTTCACCGAGCAGTTGCGCAACCGGCTCCGGGTAAGGATGTTTGGCGAGCACTTCGGCGTAGCTGCGCTCCAGCGCCACCAGTTCTCCACGAACGTCGCTTTCGTCGAAGATGAAACGCTGGGTGAAGTCGATGTCCGGGGAATCATGCATAGGAAGAAGGTATCTGAAAGGGTGAAGTTCGCTGACCGGTGTCACAGGGCGACTCGGGTCAGGCCATTGGGATGGCATTTTAGGAGCTAAGCCCCGCTCTTCCAAGCCGAAAGGCAGCGAAGGGTGTCCGCTACCTGGCTTGTTTAACCGTCATGATGGCTGCCGTGCAGCTCGGACAGTTGTCGGCGCTGCTTCTTGGTCGGCTTGCCGTCGGTGGTCATGCCCAGATTGCCGGCCTTGCGTTGAGCGGCGGCATGCTCGCGCCGGGCGACACTCTCCGGTGTTTCGCGATACAGTGTCTGCGCTTGCGGCGCGCCACGGCGAACGATGGACAAGGCCTCGACCACGACGGTACGCTCGTCGAAGCCGATGCGGATCTGGAATTCATCGCCCAGACGGGGTTCCTTGCCCGGTTTGCAACGCTCGCCACGGCAGTGCACCTTGCCACTTTCTATAGCCGCCTTGGCCAGTGCGCGGGTCTTGAAGAAGCGTGCCGCCCATAACCATTTATCCAACCTGACCTTGTCGTCATCTTCCGGCTTTTGCGCCATATGAATTCCCCACTCGCATAACAGTCTGAACCTTGCTGACGCTGCACCTGAACCGCTGACCTGCGGTCGCGTGTCTGTGTACAGTCGTGCATGCCTTCAAGAACATGAAGTAACCGAACCTTGCTTGTCAAAACCAGTTATCCGGATTTCCATGATCCGGACGTTATCCGGAGTGCGCCATGACAGAATTTCCCGCTTCGCTGACCGCACCCCGGAAGGGCTGTCAGGGCTGTGTCGACAGTCCAGAGCTGACCTTCTCCTTCGATTATGCGTATCAACCGATCGTGGACGTGCGTGATCAGTCCATCTTCGCCCATGAGGCACTGGTGCGCGGCCCCAACGGCGAGGGTGCGCTGAGCGTGTTGAATCAGGTCAACGACCAGAACCGTTACCGGTTCGATCAGAAGTGTCGCGTCAAGGCGATTGCGGGCGCAGCGCAACTGGGCATGGCCGAACGTTTATCGATCAACTTTCTGCCCAACGCCGTGTATCGTCCCGAACTGTGCATTCGAAGCACGCTGGAGGCAGCCCGCCAGCACAATTTCCCGATTGAACGGCTGATCTTCGAAACCGTCGAATCCGAGCACGTGGAGAACCACGGGCATCTGCAGAATATCCTGCGCGAGTACCACGAGTTCGGCTTCATGACGGCCATCGACGATTTCGGCGCGGGGTACTCCGGACTCACCCTGCTGGCGAACTTCCAGCCCGACCTGATAAAACTCGACATGGATTTGATCCGAGATATTCATCGCGATCGTCCGCGTCAGGCTATTGTTCGTGGGGTCGTGAGAATGTGCGAGGAACTGGGCGTCACGGTCATCGCCGAAGGCATCGAGCAGGCGGACGAGCGGGATTTTCTCGCCGATTGCGGCATTTTCCTGATGCAGGGTTACTGGTTCGCCAAGCCTGCGTTCAAAGCCCTGGCCCAGGTTTCGCCTGGCGCCTGGCAGACGTCTTGAAGAGTACGGAATCGCATTGAAGACATTCGACCATCTGACAGTCATTGGCCTGCGCGAGTGGGTGGCACTGCCCGATCTGGGCGTTGCAGGCCTTCGGGCAAAAATCGACACCGGCGCCAGCACCTCAAGCCTGCATGCGACCGAAATCGAGCCTTTCGAGCGCGACGGCCATAAATGGGTCCGCTTCAACGCTCACCTGGGCACCATCGTGCAGTTGCGTCATCGGCGCTGTGAAGCACAGCTGGTGGCGATCAAGACTATCAAAAGCTCCAACGGCCAGGCGCAGGTCCGCTATGTGATCCGCACCACCCTGGCGCTGGGGGATCGTATCTGGCCGGTGGAATTCACGCTGGCCTGCCGCAAATCGATGCGCTATCGGCTGCTGCTGGGTTCAAACGCCTTGATCGACGGCCAGCTGGTAGTCAATCCGGGCATTACTTACGTACAAGACAAGCCGGTGTTCCCGGCCTCTACTTCCTCAGGTGCTGCATGAAGATCGCTGTGCTTTCGCGTAACCCGCGTCTGTATTCCACCCGTCGTCTGGTCGAAGCCGGTATCGAGCGGGGCCATGAAATGGTGGTGATCGACACCCTGCGCGCCTATATGAACATCGCCAGCCACAAACCGCAGATTCATTATCGCGGCAAGCCACTGGAAGGTTTCGATGCGGTCATCCCGCGCATCGGCGCCTCGGTGACCTTCTATGGCTGCGCCGTGTTGCGCCAGTTTGAAATGATGGGCGTGTTCCCGCTCAATGAATCGGTCGCCATTGCCCGTTCCCGGGACAAGTTGCGCTCGCTGCAGTTGTTGTCGCGTCGGGGGATCGGCTTGCCGGTCACCGGCTTTGCTCACTCGCCGGATGATATTCCTGACCTGATCCAGATGGTCAACGGCGCGCCACTGGTCATCAAGGTGCTCGAAGGCACGCAAGGCATCGGCGTGGTGCTTTGCGAAACCGCGACCGCGGCCGAATCGGTGATCGAGGCGTTCATGGGGCTCAAGCAGGACATCATGGTTCAGGAGTACATAAAGGAAGCCGGCGGCGCGGACATTCGCTGCTTCGTGGTCGGCGACAAGGTCATCGCCTCCATGAAGCGTCAGGCCAAGCCGGGCGAGTTTCGCTCCAACCTGCACCGCGGCGGCAGCGCCAGCCTGATCAAGATCACTCCGGAAGAACGCATGACCGCCCTGCGCGCTGCCAAGGTAATGGGCTTGAGTGTCGCAGGCGTCGACATCCTGCGTTCCAATCACGGCCCGCTGGTGATGGAGGTCAACTCATCGCCCGGCCTTGAAGGTATCGAAGTAACTACCAGCAAGGACGTTGCCGGGATGATCATCGAATACCTGGAAAAGAACAGCGGCCCGCACCTGACCCGGACCAAAGGAAAGGGTTAAGCGGTGCAATACAGGCAGGAGCTTGCTCGCGAAGACGTCTTGCCGGGCGATGCATCCGCTGCGGATACACCGCCCCTTCCAGCGCTGCCTACACCGCGTCCCTTGGCAGCATCAAGCCCAGCGGCAGGCGTACCCGCGCCTCAAGGCCGCCGCCTGAGCGGTTGCGCAGTTCCACGTTGCCGCCGTGCATCGAGGCAATGCGCTTGACGATCGCCAGCCCCAGCCCGGTGCCCTTGCCGCTGCGGGCACGGTCGCCACGAATGAACGGGTTGAAGATGGTGTCCAGCTCGGCTGGATCGATACCGGTGCCACGGTCCAGAACGCTGAGCACGACATAGGGCGCATTCCGGTCGCCCGATACATAAGCCGCGACCTCGATACCATTGCCCGCGTGATGCATGGCGTTGCCGATCAGGTTGGTCAGCAATCGCTTCATGGAGATCCGGCGCAGCGGAAAAGGCGGGATCGGCTCAAGGCAGAGCCGGATGTGGTCGTCCGGGCTGTTGAACGGTGCCACCACTTCGCGCACCAGCTCGCTCAGATCGACTTCCTCGATCTGCTCGTCACGACCATCGCGGATGAACGCCAGGAACTGATCCAGAATCGCGTCCATGTCTTCAATGTCGCGAACCATGCCTTCACTGAACTCATTGTCGTTCATCAATTCCAGCGACAGTCGCAGCCGGGTCAGCGGCGTGCGCAGATCATGGGACACACCGGCCAGCATCAGCTCCCGCTCCTGCCCGGCCTGCTCGACATCCTCCGCCATCTGGTTGAACGCGCGGTACACCTCGGTCATCTCGCTGGGCGTGTCGCTGATCGGCAACCGCACACTGCGCCCTTGACCCAATTGGCGCGCCGCGAAGACCAGACGCTTGAGCGGTTGATTGAGCTGGCTGACGAAAATCCACGCCGAGGCCGTGGACAACAGGCCGATGGCCAGGAACCAGCCCAGCACGTTCCAGATTTTCTGTCCGCGCAGCGGGTGAGGATACAACGGCACTTTCAGCCAGCCGTCCCCCAGGCTTGGGGCCCGGACCCACAACGCAGGCGGTGAGTGCACACGCAAGCGCACTTCGGTGTCGGCGCCCAGTTCAGCCTGCATCTGTCGCTGATAGATCTCGCTGTAGGGCCAATGCTGCTCGCCTTCCGGCACCCCGCCGCCCACCACCCGAATCAGCCCTGCGGCTTCTGCGATGGCTTCTCGATCATTTTCGTCCGCCGCCCAGTAGGCGCGCAGCGTCAGGGCGACACCGTGGCTGTATTGCCGGTCGACGAGCACGTCTTCGTTCATCAGCAGGTAAACCAGCGTCAGTGCCTTGGAAAACAGCACGACGATGAGCACCAGCCACAAGGTGCGGGAGAAAAAGCTTTGCGGGAACCAGAGCGGAGTCTTCATAACTGCAGCCATACACTTTGCAGGACGAACCAGGCTCGCAGGGTATGCGGGTCGTGGGCCAGCCGGGGTTACACATGCGAAAAACCAGTTACGTCGATGATCCGAAGATCATCGACGTAACTGGCAGGGACTTCAGCGCTCGGTGAAACAAGCAGCCGGTCAGCGGTTTCCGGCACCATCGGGTACGAATACATAGCCCACGCCCCAGACGGTCTGGATATAGCGCGGCTTGGAAGGGTCGGGTTCGATCAGGCGACGCAGACGTGAAATCTGCACGTCGATGGACCGCTCCAGCGCATCCCATTCCCGGCCGCGAGCCAGATTCATCAGTTTGTCGCGAGTCAGCGGCTCACGCGCATGCATGACCAGCGCCTTGAGCACCGCGAACTCGCCGGTGGTCAGCATGTGCACTTCATCGCCGCGCTTGAGTTCGCGGGTGGCAAGGGACAGCACGTAGTCGCCGAAACTGACCGACTCGTCCTCGCTGCCCGGTGCGCCTGGCACCGGAGCGGCCTGGCGGCGCAAGACGGCCTTGACGCGGGCCATCAGCTCGTCGGGGTTGAAGGGTTTGGCCAGGTAATCGTCGGCGCCCAGTTCCAGGCCCTTGATCCGGCTCAGCTCGTCGCCCTTGGCGGTGAGCATGATGATAGGCACCTGATTGTTCGCTGCGCGCAAGCGGCGGCAAGCGGAAAGGCCGTCTTCGCCGGGCAGCATCAAGTCCAGGACGACAAGGTTGAACACTTCGCGCGACAACAGGCGGTCCATTTGCTCAACGTTGGCCACGGCACGGGCACGATAGCCCTTGCTGGTGAAAAAGCGCTCCAGAAGGCTGCTCAACCCCGGATCGTCATCAACGATCAGGATTTTTTCGCCTTCAGCATTTTGTGCAGTGCTGCTCATCGGATGCTCCTTTGATCTCGGGGCGCATTATGGCGTAGCTGCGGTGATGCGCACCGTGTGCATTGTTAGCAGATTTTACTTGGGGTCACATCCGATCAACTGTGGACTGCGCAAAATAGTGCGCGCTCGTCGGCCAATCCCCTAATCCGACTTCGCTGGGTATAATGCGCCGCCCTCAAAGTCAGGCAACGCCAGACTTATAGCAGTTCGCCAGTTGCAAAAATACACATCGGCGCACGCAGCCGGGGCAAGGCAAATCGTACAAAGCCCAGTTTTTTGCTCACAACTCCAGGTGGTCTTATGGACAGCATCAACAGCCGCATCGCCGAAGAACTCGGTGTACGCCCCCAACAGGTCGAAGCGGCCGTAGCACTACTGGATGAAGGCTCGACCGTGCCCTTCATTTCCCGCTACCGCAAGGAAGTGACCGGCAGCCTCGATGACACGCAACTGCGCCATCTGGAAGAGCGCCTTCGCTACCTGCGCGAACTCGACGAGCGCCGCATCAGCATCCTTGCCAGCATCGAAGAGCAAGGCAAGCTGACCCCGGAACTGGCCCGCGACATCAAGCTGGCCGACACCAAGACCCGCCTCGAAGACTTGTACCTGCCGTACAAGCAGAAGCGCCGCACCAAGGGCCAGATCGCCCTCGAAGCAGGCCTGGGCGAACTGGCCGACAGCCTCTTCAATGATCCGAGCCTGACCCCCGACAGCGAAGCCGCGCGCTTCGTCGATGCGGACAAAGGCGTCGCGGACGTCAAGGCCGCCCTCGAAGGCGCCAAATACATTCTCATGGAGCGCTTCGCCGAAGACGCTTCGTTGCTGGACAAGCTGCGCAGCTTCCTGAAACACGAAGCCGTGATCAGCGCCCGCGTGGTGCCTGGCAAGGAAGAAGAAGGCGCCAAGTTCCGCGATTACTTCGAACACGACGAGCCGCTCAAGAGCATGCCGTCGCACCGCGCGCTGGCGATTTTCCGCGGCCGCAACGAAGGCTTCCTCAGTTCATCGCTGAAAGTCGGCGAAGAGCTGCCGGGCACGATGCACCCGTGCGAAATGATGATTGCCGAGCGCTTCGGCCTGCAAAACCAGAACCGTCCCGCCGACAAGTGGCTGGCCGAGGTGGTGCGCTGGACCTGGAAGGTCAAGCTTTACAGCCATCTGGAAACCGATCTGCTGGGTGAACTGCGCGATGCCGCGGAAACCGAAGCGATCAACGTATTCGCCCACAACCTGCACGACCTGCTGCTGGCCGCGCCGGCCGGGCCGCGCGCTACCCTGGGCCTGGACCCTGGCCTGCGCACCGGCTGCAAGGTCGCGGTGGTGGACGCCACCGGCAAGCTGCTCGACTACGCCACCGTGTACCCGCACGTGCCGAAGAACCAGTGGGACCAGACCATCGCCGTGCTCGCCGCTTTGTGCGCCAAGCATTCGGTCGACCTGATCGCCATCGGCAACGGCACCGCCAGCCGCGAAACCGACAAGCTGGCCGGCGAGCTGATCAAAAAATACCCAGGCCTGAAAATGACCAAGGTGATGGTGTCCGAAGCCGGCGCTTCGGTGTACTCGGCATCGGAACTGGCCGCCAAGGAATTCCCTGACCTGGACGTGTCGATCCGTGGCGCGGTGTCCATCGCCCGCCGCCTGCAAGACCCGCTCGCCGAACTGGTGAAGATCGATCCTAAATCCATCGGTGTCGGCCAATACCAGCACGACGTTTCCCAGCTGAAACTGGCGCGTGGCCTGGACGCGGTCGTGGAAGACTGCGTGAACGCCGTGGGCGTGGACGTGAACACCGCTTCGGTGGCACTCCTGGCGCGCATCTCCGGCCTGAACACCACGCTGGCGCAGAATATCGTCGCCCACCGTGACGCCAACGGCGCGTTCAAGACCCGCGCTGCGCTGAAGAAAGTCAGCCGTCTCGGCGAGAAGACCTTCGAACAGGCCGCAGGCTTCCTGCGCGTGATGAATGGCGACAACCCGCTGGACTCGTCTGCCGTTCACCCGGAAGCCTACCCGCTGGTACAACGCATCGCGGCGCAGACCGACCGCGATATCCGTTCGCTGATCGGCGACGCAGGCTTTCTCAAGCGCCTGGACCCGAAGAAATTCACCGACGAGACCTTTGGCTTGCCGACCGTGACCGACATTCTTCAGGAACTGGAGAAGCCAGGCCGCGACCCGCGTCCGGAGTTCAAGACCGCCGAATTCCAGGACGGCGTCGAGGATCTCAAGGACCTGCAACTGGGCATGATCCTCGAAGGCGTGGTGACCAACGTCACCAACTTCGGCGCATTTGTCGACATCGGCGTCCATCAGGACGGTTTGGTGCATATTTCGGCGCTGTCCGAAAAATTCATCAAGGACCCGCGTGAAGCGGTCAAGGCCGGTGATGTGGTGAAGGTCAAGGTCATGGAGGTGGACATTCCACGTAAACGCGTCGGCCTGTCCATGCGCATGAGCGACACGCCAGGCGAGAAGATCGACGGCGCACGTGGCGCTCGTCCGGGCGCGGCGCCGCGTCAGCAGACCAGCGCGCCACGCCGGGAAACCGTGGCGGCGGCTCCAGCCGGCAACGCCATGGCATCGCTGTTCGCCAATGCCAAGCAGTTGAAGAAGCGTTGATGGACATTGCGCCGGGCCTCACCCAGAGCGCCTTTTTCAAGACGCTCGGCTGCGAGCTGAAACGTCTTGATCAAGGCGTCGCCGAGGTGGCGCTGCCGCTGGACGACCACCTGCGCAATCGGAGCAGCATGCTGCACGGCGGGGCAATCTTCAGCCTCGTCGACATCGCCATGGGGCTGGCCTGTTCCAGCTCCCACGGCTTCGACCAGCGCAGCGTGACCATCGAATGCAAGATCAACTATGTTCGCGGCGTATCGGAAGGCGAGGTGCTGTGCATCGCCAAGGTCCTGCACGCCGGACGGCGAACGCTGGTGGTTGAAGCGGAGGTGGTACAGGGCGACAAGCTGGTCGCCAAGGCCCAGGGCACTTTCGCGGTGGTCTGACGGCTGATGATCTTCACGAACTGCGCCTAGCTGTAAACGACCGTTTGGGGTACTTTCGGCACCATTAGCGTGGTGCCGTGTCCATTTGGGCAGTACAACGAAGAGCCGTGATTGTGAACAGGCGTTACCGACCAGAACAGGCGACAACGCCAGCTCCCTTCTTCACCCCTTGTAGACCGTCGTGTCCACCCCCATATCGGGGCGACTGATGCGTGAAGGATTCCACCTTGAGCGAACTACTCAACCGCCGCCTGGCCTTGCTTGGCGAGCGAAACAACCTCTCACTGCTGGAGCAGTGCCTGCACGGTATCGAACGTGAATGCCTGCGCGTCACCGACACGGCAGCGCTGGCCCGCACGCCGCACCCCAAGGCGTTGGGCGCGGCACTGACCAACAGTCTGATTACCACCGATTATTCCGAATCGCTGCTGGAGTTCATCACTCCGGCACTGAAGAACCCGGCTGAAACCCTCGCCAGTCTCGACAAGATCCACCGCTTTGCCTACAGCAAGCTGGGGGCCGAGCTGCTGTGGAGTCCGTCGATGCCGTGCCCGCTGCCGGGCGAGGAAGACATTCCGATCGCCTATTACGGCACGTCCAACATCGGCAAGCTCAAGTATGTCTACCGCAAGGGCCTGGCGCTGCGTTACGGCAAGACCATGCAGTGCATCGCCGGCATCCACTACAACTTTTCGCTGCCGGAAGATGCCTGGGCGCTGCTCAAGCAGACGGAGGACTTCGCTGGAGATGCGCGGGATTATCAGTCCCACGCCTACATCGCACTGATCCGTAACTTCCGCCGCTACAGCTGGCTGTTGATGTACCTGTTCGGAGCATCACCGGCACTGGACGCGGGTTTCCTGCGCGGCCGCGCTCACCAGCTGGAGCATTTCGACGCCAACACCCTGTACCTGCCGTATGCCACCAGCCTGCGCATGAGCGACCTGGGCTATCAAAGCAATGCCCAGGCGGACCTGACCCCGTGCTACAACGATCTGGTCAGCTACACCGACAGCCTGCGCAAGGCCGTGGCGACGCCGTATCCGCCTTATGTGAAGGTCGGTACTCATGATGAGCAAGGTGAATGGGTCCAGCTCAACACCAATGTGTTGCAGATCGAAAACGAGTACTACTCCAACATCCGCCCCAAACGCGTGACCTATTCGGGCGAACGTCCGATTCAGGCATTGATGGCCCGTGGCGTGCAGTACGTTGAAGTGCGCTGCCTGGACATCAACCCGTTCCTGCCGACCGGCATCAGCCTCGAAGAGTCGCGCTTCATCGATGCATTCGTGCTGTATTGCGCGCTGCAGGAAAGCCCGCAGCTGGCCAGTCACGAATGTTCCAGCGCCAATTCGAACTTCCTGACAGTGGTCAAGGAAGGCCGTCGTCCGGGCCTGAACCTGCATCGCGATAATGCGCCGGTGCAGCTCAAGGTCTGGGCCAGTGAATTGCTGGAAAAGATCGCACCTATCGCGCAATTGCTCGACAAGGCGCAAGGCACCGATGAGCACGTCAAATCCATCGCGGCGCAACAGGCCAAGGTCGACGATGCCGCGCTGACGCCCTCGGCACAGGTGCTGGCGAGCATGAAGGCAAACAACGAGGGATTCACCGCGTTCTCGCTACGCCAGAGCAAACTGCACGCGGAGTATTTCCGCAGCACAGCCCTGGAACCGGGCGAACAGGCCGAGTTCGAAGCGCTGGCCAAAACCTCTATCGAGGAACAGGCCGAACTGGAAGCCACCGAGGAAGTCGTCGATTTCGACACCTTCGTCGGTTCCTACCAGGCGAGCATTCTGTCGATCAGTACCTGACGCCGCAACGGGCTATTCGCCAGCAAGACGGATCGCCGCCCGCTGGCTCCTACAGAAAAAATCGGAACTGAAGGAGCCAGCTTGCTGGCGATAGCAGCGTATCAGTCACTGCTGCACGCGCAGGTGTGTCGCAGTCGCGAGCAAGCTCCCTCCCACAGGTTTTGCGTCGAACCAGTGGGAGCGGACTTGTCCGCGAAGACGTACTTTGAGCCGATACAAGGCTGCGGATGTACTGGCCTTTTCGCGGACAAGCGGAGCGCCGCCCGGCCCTCTCCTACAGGTCGATGCTTGCTTTACAACGCCTTCTCGAAGATCTTCGAATTACGCTGATAGTTGTAGAGCGAAGCGCGGGCGCTGGGCAGGCGGTCGACGCTGCTTGGCTCGAAGCCACGTTCGCGGAACCAGTGCGCGGTGCGGGTGGTTAATACGAACAGGGTCTTGAGGCCCAAGGCTCGGGCGCGGGTTTCGATACGCTCCAGCAACTCGTCGCCGCGTCCGCCGTGGCGATATTCCGGATTGACCGCCAGACACGCCAGCTCGCCGGTTTCCGAATCGGCAATCGGGTACAGCGCCGCGCAGGCAATGATCAACCCTTCCCGCTCGACCACACTGAACTGCTCGATCTCGCGCTCCAACACTTCCCGCGAGCGGCGCACCAGAATGCCCTGCTCTTCCAGCGGCGTGATCAGATCCATCAAACCACCCACGTCCTCGATGGCCGCCTCACGCACCAGCTCGAACTGCTCCTGCGCCACCAGCGTGCCGCCACCGTCGCGGGTGAACAATTCGGTCAGCAGCGCGCCGTCTTCGGCATAGCTGACGATGTGGCTGCGGCCCACGCCGCCACGACAGGCCTCGGCCGCCGCATCGAGCAGTTCAGCCTGATAGTTGCTGCCCAGGCGTTGCAGATGCGCCGGCACCTGCTGAGGGCGCAGTTCGCGCACCAGTCGGCCCTGCTCGTCCAGCAGGCCGGTCTCGGCACCGAACAGCAGCAGCTTGTCCGCACCCAGGTCGATGGCGGCGCGGGTCGCGACGTCTTCACAGGCCAGGTTGAAGATTTCCCCGGTCGGCGAATAACCCAGCGGCGACAGCAGCACGATATGACGCTCGTCAAGCAAGCGATTGATGCCTTTGCGGTCAACCCGACGCACTTCGCCGGTGTGCTGGTAATCGACGCCTTCCAGCACGCCAATCGGCCGTGCCGTGACGACGTTGCCGCTGGTGACCCGCAGCCGCGAGCCCTGCATGGGCGACGCAGCCATGTCCATGGACAGCCGGGCTTCGATGGCAATGCGCAACTGGCCTACGGCATCGATCACGCAATCGAGGGTTTCCGTGTCGGTGATGCGCAGGTCGCGGTGGAAGCGCGGTGTGATGCCGCGCTGGATCAGGCGGCTTTCGATCTGCGGACGCGACCCATGCACCAACACCAGACGCACGCCAAGGCTGTGCAGCAGCACCAGGTCGTGAACGATGTTGCCGAAGTTGGGGTGCGCCACGCCATCGCCGGGCAGCATGACGACAAAGGTGCAGTCGCGATGGGCATTGATATAAGGGGACGCGTGGCGGAGCCAGTTTACGTAATCGGGCATGACAGCAAGAGCCTGTGAAAAAGGGACGAAGGACAGAAACACGCACAACGGTGTGGTGGTTATCGTCGTAACAGGCTTGGCAACACGCGCTTTCTCCTTTGCTGTGGATACGCCCGCCCCCGTCTCACTGCGGGCTCAGGCAATAATGTTCGATCAACTGACGTAACAGACGCACTGTAGGCTCCAGGCGTGACATTTCGAGGTATTCCCCCGGCTGGTGCGCACAAGCGATGTCGCCAGGGCCGAGCACCAGTGTTTCGCAGCCAAGGCGCTGAAGATAAGGCGCTTCAGTGCCAAATGCTACTGCCGCGGCCGTATGGCCGGTCAGACGTTCCGCCACCCGGACAAGTTCCGCGTCGGCCGACTGTTCGAAAGGCGAGCACTCGGGGAACAGCGGCGCGTAATCGATCTGCACCTGATGCCGCTCGGCCAGCGGGCGCAACTTCTGGCGGATGGCATCGCGCAGCATGTCCGGGTCCATGCCCGGCAGCGGGCGCAGGTCGAACTCCAGGGAACATTGCCCGCAGATCCGGTTGGGATTGTCGCCGCCATGAATACAACCCAGGTTGAGCGTCGGTTGCGGCACGGTGAACTGCGGATTGCGGTATTCCTGCTGCCACTGGCTGCGCAGCCCGCGCAGTTCGGAGATGGCGTCGTGCATGGCCTCCAGCGCGCTGTGGCCCAGGCCTGGATCGGAAGAGTGGCCGCTGCGCCCGAGAATATCGATACGCTCCATCATCACGCCTTTGTGCAATCGGATCGGCTTGAGCCCGGTCGGCTCGCCGATCACCGCGGCCCGCCCCAACGGGCGACCGGCATCGGCCAGGGCGCGAGCGCCGGCCATGGAGCTTTCCTCATCGCACGTAGCCAGAATCAGCAAGGGCTGGCGGAATGGCTGATCGAGCACGCCGCGAACGGCCTCGATCACCAGTGCGAAAAAGCCCTTCATGTCGCAACTGCCCAGCCCGACCCAACGGCCGTCGACTTCGGTGAGCTTGAGCGGGTCGGTTTTCCACAGGGCGTCGTCGTAAGGCACCGTATCGCTATGGCCCGCCAGAACCAGGCCGCCGGGCCCCGAGCCCAACGTCGCCAGCAGGTTGAATTTGCCGGGCGAGACCTGCTGGATGTCGCAGGCAAAACCCAGGTCGCCGAGCCAGCCGGCCAGCAGGTCGATCACAGGGCGATTGGACTGGTCCAGGGAAGGCTGGGTGCAGCTCACCGACGGCGTGGCGATC
This sequence comes from Pseudomonas sp. v388, assembly GCF_003935425.1. GTDB lineage: Bacteria > Pseudomonadota > Gammaproteobacteria > Pseudomonadales > Pseudomonadaceae > Aquipseudomonas. The sequence goes on along the minus strand of NZ_RHQN01000002.1, from coordinate 335,252 downwards.
AGGGCTGCGAACTGGTCTTTCATGGACGGCACGGGCATTGGCGCTTCCTGAAGTCGAGACGAGACACGAGTCATCATAGGGCCATAGCGACCCAGGAATAAACCGTTACCGGCCATGTCCTGTACACTGGCGGCCTTCGCGCCCGTTCACCCATGGGCTGCGCTCCCGTTATCAGCATCAGCGTTTGGATTCCCCCGGCCATGCAAAAAGAAACAGAAATCAAACTCCGCGTCAGCCGCGAGACCCTCGCTGCATTGCGCGAACACCCGTTGCTCAAGAAGCGCAACAAAAGTGGCTGGGAGCGCCATGAGCTGTCGAACCAGTATTTCGACACGCCGGAGCGCGAACTGGCCCAGGCCAAGGTCGCCCTGCGCATTCGTCGTGACGGCGACCAGATCATCCAGACCATGAAGACCCGCGGGCAAAGCGTGGCCGGGCTGTCCGAGCGCAACGAATACAACTGGGACCTGCCCAAGGCCAAGCTGGACCTCAAGAAGCTCGACGGCGAGTGCTGGCCCGAGCAACTGGCGGACCTGGACAAGAAGACCATCAAGCCGCTGTTCAGCACTGATTTCGTGCGCGAGAAGGCGGAGATTTCCTGGGGTCGCGGCAAGGCCAAGGTGGTGATCGAAGCCGCGCTGGACCTGGGCAACGTGGTCGCGGGCAAGCAGAAGGAAGAAATCTGCGAGCTGGAGCTTGAGCTGCGCGAAGGCGAGCCGGCCGCTCTGCTGGAACTGGCTGCCGAACTGGCCGCGACGCTGCCGCTGATGCCGTGCGATATCAGCAAGGCCGAGCGCGGCTACCGCCTGCTGGACGCCGGCAGTTATTCCCTGAGCCTGCCGGCCCCTGAGCTGACCGCCGAAACGCCACTGGACGACGCCTTCGCGGCGCTGGCCTGGCATTTGTTGGGCAGCAGTCAGCGTCTGGCTGAACAATACCGTTTCAACGGCCACTGGCGCCTGTTGCAGGATTGGGTCGACTTGCTCGGCGAACTGCGCTCGCTGACCAGCAGCCTGGGCCAGGCCGCACCGCGCGCCTCGACCGCGCAATTGCGCACTGCGCTGGACGTTCTGTTGGAAGACTGGCGCCCGCTGGTCCAGGCCGGCCAGGAAGACGCCGACGTGCGCAGTGCTGCGCATGAGCAATTCCTCGAAGAACTGCAGGACACGCGCTGGGGCGAGTTCTCGTTGAACACGTCGCGCTGGCTGCTGGAGCGAAGCTGGACCGTCGAGCGCAACAATCGCGGCAATCGCCAGGGCGCGGCTTTGCTGTACAGCTGGTTGCCGCGTCTGCTGGCCGAAGAGGCCACTGCGCTGCAATTGGGTCGCTATCAGCAGCAGCCGGAAGATCTGGCCGAACAGCTGCCGCGTATCGAGCGTATGCAGGTCTGGCTGCACTGGGCACGCGGCGCGCTGGAGCTGCCGGACCTGGATCGCTTGTACGGCGAGCTGAACAAGCTGCAGGAACTGGCCAATCAGAACATCAGCGACGAAGTCCTCGACGCGCGCGTGCAACAGGCCCTGACTGTGTTCCAGAGCCGGGTATGGAAGCAGCTGCTGCGTTTGTAATGAACCTGCCGTCTTCGGCGCCTGAAGGTTAGTCTTCGCCAGCTTGCTGGCGAAAAGGCCCGGCAAACGCCGGGCTATTTTCCTAACGGCAAACTCGTCGTCGACTTGATCTCGGAAAGCGCCACGGTCGAATTCACCTCCTGAATCCCCGGCACCAGCGAGAGCTTTTCAAAGAAGAATCGCTCATACGCCTCGATGTCGGGCGTGACGATGCGCAGCAGAAAATCCACCGATCCCATCAACACGTAACATTCCAACACTTCGGGAAAACCGCGAATCGCTTCGGTGAATTCGGTGAAGTTGGAACGGCCGTGGGCGTTGAGTTTTACCTCGGCGAATATCTGCGTGTTGAGCCCGATTTTCTTGCGATCCAGCAACGTGACCTGACGGCGAATGACCCCTTCGTCTTTCAGCCGCTGAATGCGCCGCCAGCATGGCGACTGCGACAGCCCGACCTGCTCGGCGATCTGGGCGCTCGACAAGGAAGCGTCTTCCTGCAGCAACGCCAGTATCCTGCGGTCATAACTGTCCAGCTCGCTTTGCATAATCAATTCTCGCCTGGGCGCAGCTGCGCATTAAGTAGTCGTGATCAGCTTAATCCAATCCAACTTGGGTCAGAAATTTCTTTTCCCGCATGTAAAGCTTTTCTCCACAGATCAGGAGACCTGAGCATGTCTACTCTCGAAGCCGTGAATACCCCCGCCCATCGTGCCGATGCATGGTCAGCCAATGCCCTCCATTGCGGTGCCAACTATCGGATTTTGGCGTACGCCGAACCTGCCTTGCTGTGTCAGGTGTTGAATCTGTTTGCCCTGCAATATCTGGTGCCAACGGCAATCGAGGTGAGACGCGAGAACGACTTGCTGACAATCGACGTGGCAATCGACGGCCTGAGCTGGCATCGTGCGCAGGTGATTGGCGAAAAAATGCGCAACCTCATCGACGTAAGTTCGGTAGAACTGACGCAGTTCAACGCAGTCGACCTACAACACCACGTCGTCCTGGCAGCCGGCTGAAATCTCGCTAAGCCTCGAAACCAGCGGTCACACAGCGAAATCTGCATCGCCCTGCCCGGACGCTACTCTTGCTCATCGACTGAAGATGAAATGTCCAAGGAGCGCGCATGGCAGTTCTCGCCCCCTCTTCACAGGATCGCTGGCTGGATCTCAACGATTTGCTACGCGATCTGGTCGCCCAGGGTTATCTCGGCCAGGACGATGCCGAGACAGCCCTGACCCAGCGCCGTAGTGCGGCCAACATTCAGCTGCATCCGCTGGAATTTCTGGCAACCCTGCAATTCGACGATCTCAAGCGTCCCGGCAAGCGGCTGGATCTGGAAACCCTCACCGCCTGGCTGGCCCGGCAGTGCGACCAGCCCTACATGCGCATCGACCCATTGAAGATCAACGTCACGGCGGTGACGCCACTGATGTCCTACGCCTTTGCGCAGCGCCACAAGATTCTGGCCGTTGCCGTCGACCGCGAATCGGTCACCATCGCCAGCGCCCAGCCCTACGTGCGCTCGTGGGAAGCGGACCTTGCCCATGTGCTGAAATTGCCGATCAAGCGTGTGGTCGCCAACCCGGTGGATATCCAGCGCGTGGCGGTGGAGTTCTTCAGGCTCGCCAAGTCCGTCAGCGGCGCCAGCTCCACCGAACAGAAAACCAGCAACATGGGCAACTTCGAACAGTTGCTCAAGTTGGGCGCCAGCGACCAGGAGCCCGACGCCAACGACGCACATATCGTCAATATCGTGGACTGGCTGTTCCAGTACGCGTTCCAGCAGCGCGCCAGCGACATCCATATCGAGCCGCGCCGCGAGCAGGGCACGGTGCGCTTCCGGATCGACGGAGTGCTGCACAATGTCTACCAGTTCCCGCCCCAGGTGGTGATGGCTGTCGTCAGTCGCCTCAAGAGCCTGGGCCGGATGAACGTGGCCGAGAAGCGCAAGCCGCAGGATGGCCGGGTCAAGACCAGCACGCCGGACGGCGGCGAAGTGGAGCTGAGGCTTTCGACCCTCCCCACCGCGTTCGGGGAAAAGATGGTCATGCGGATCTTCGATCCGGAGGTGCTGCTCAAGAACTTCGACCAGCTGGGTTTTTCCAGCGATGACCTGCGGCGCTGGCAGGAAATGACCCGCCAGCCCAACGGCATCATTCTGGTCACCGGCCCCACGGGGTCAGGCAAGACCACCACGCTGTACACCACGCTCAAGAAACTGGCGACCTCGGAGGTCAACCTCTGCACCATTGAAGACCCGATCGAAATGGTGGAACCGGCGTTCAACCAGATGCAGGTGCAGCACAACATCGACCTCAACTTCGCCAGCGGCGTGCGGGCGCTGATGCGACAGGATCCGGATATCATCATGATCGGCGAGATTCGTGACCTGGAGACCGCCGAAATGGCGATTCAGGCCGCGCTGACCGGCCACCTTGTGCTCTCGACGCTGCACACTAACGATGCGCCCAGCGCCATCAGCCGCATGCTGGAACTGGGCGTGCCGCATTATCTGCTCAAGGCGACCATCCTGGGTGTCATGGCCCAGCGCCTGGTGCGCACCTTGTGCCCGCACTGCAAGGCGCCGATCAATCTCAATGAAACCGACTGGCAAACACTGACCCGTCCGTGGCAGGCGCCGGTGCCGGCAGGTGCGCACCAGGCCGTCGGCTGCGTGGAATGCCGCGACACCGGCTACCGGGGCCGTGCCGGCGTCTACGAAATCATGCTGATGTCGGACAACGTCAAGGCGCTCATCTCTGCCGACCTGGACCTGACCGCGATGCGGCGTCAGGCCTTCAAGGAAGGCATGCGCAGTCTGCGCCTGTCAGGCGCACAGAAGGTCTCGGCGGGCCTGACGACGCTGGAGGAAGTGTTGCGGGTCACGCCGCAGAGCGAGCAGCGCTGATTATCTGCCCCCCGTGGGAGGGAGCTTGCTCGCGACTGCGACATACCTGCCCGCGCATCAGTGACTGACACACTGCAGTCGCCAGCAAGCTGCCTCCCACAGGTCATCGCAAGACAGTTGCTACAGGGGACACCCTCACAGGGCCGATTGAACTACTCTGGCGCTATGGCTATCCAACTGCTCAGAATAACCACAGTTGGAGTACTCACCATGCGTCTCAAGTTCGCTGTAGCCACGTTAGCCTTGCTGTCTCTTCCAGTCGGTTCAGCGATGGCTGACAGTTTCTGGCGTAATGTGATTTCCTCGGGTGCCACCACCGGCTCGACCTATCTCACGTTCAAGGATCACAAGCTGATCGTTGCAGCTCAGGATGATGCCGGCAGTTTCGTTGCCAGCGAAGGCGGGATTCGCGGTCCGTTCCTGGAAGCGGCCATCCAGCAGGTTCGTCAGGACAATCCGGGCCTGAAGGCGACGGACATGGAACTGGCCAACGCCATCCTGGACAAGAATCTGGTGGCCGAAAACCAGTAAATTCCGCGCAAAAAAAAGCCGCTCCATCGAGCGGCATTTTTTTGCATGCGGTTTACTCGCCAATGGCGCTCTTGTAACCGGCGGCATCCAGCAGTCTGGCCAGATCGCCTGTCGCGTCGGACGGCTTGAGCTTGAAGATCCAAGCGTCGTAAGGCGTGCTGTTGAGCAATTCAGGACCATCGCCCAGCGCTTCGTTGGCCGCGATCACCTCACCGGCAATCGGCGAATAGATATCGGACGCCGCCTTGACGGATTCCACGACACCAGCCGTATCGCCAGCCGCGAACACCTTGCCGACTTCCGGCAGCTCGACGAACACCACATCGCCCAGTGCTTCCTGCGCGTGATCGGAGATACCGACGGTCACGGTGCCATCAGACTCCAGACGTGCCCATTCATGGCTTTCGGCGAAACGCAGTTCGGCGGGAATATTGCTCATGTAATCATCCTCTAGATCGAGTCAGCGGAAAGCCGCCATATAGGTTAGATAAGGACCTTGCCGTGGCGCACGAACGCCGGCTGCACGACCCGAACGGGATACCATTTGCCGCGGATCTCCACTTCGGCCCGGTCAGCCGTCGCCATCGGCACACGTGCCAGGGCAATCGATTTGCTTAGCGTAGGTGAGAAACTACCACTGGTGATCTCCCCTTCGCCAATTTCTGCGATCCGCACCACCTGACGCGCCCGCAGAACACCCCGTTCTTCGAGCACCAGGCCGACCAGTTTGGAGGCCACGCCCTGGTCGCGCTCAGACTGCAAGGCGGCGCGCCCGATGAAGTCGCGCTCGACCGGTTCCCAGGCCACCGACCAGGCGATGTTGGACACCAGCGGCGACACGCTCTCATCGATGTCCTGGCCGTACAGGTTCATGCCGGCCTCCAGTCGCAGCGTGTCGCGGGCGCCCAGGCCGATGGGCGAGATGCCCGCGCCGACCAGGTCGTTGAAGAAACTCGGTGCCTGATCGGCGGGCAGCATGATCTCCAGGCCGTCTTCACCGGTATAGCCGGTGCGGGCGATGAACCATTCGCCGTCGTCATGGCCTTCGAACGGCTTGAGCTGGCGAATCAGTTCGGCGCGCGAGCTGCTGACCAGCTCGGCGATCTTGTTGCGGGCTTGCGGACCCTGGATCGCCAGCATGGCCATTTCATCGCGGGGGACGAGCTGTACGTCGAACCCGGCCAGACGGGACTGCATCCACGCCAGGTCCTTGGCGCCGGTGGCGGCGTTGACGACCAGCCGATAACCGGCGTGGGTAAGGTAGACGATCATGTCGTCAATGATGCCGCCGCTGAAGTCCAGCATGGCGCTGTATAAAGCGCGCCCGACATTCTTGAGGCGATCGACATCGTTGGCGAGCAGGTAGCGAAGCCAGGCCTTGGCCTGGCTGCCCATCACATCGATCACACGCATGTGAGAGACGTCGAACACACCGCAATCGCGACGCACTTGATGGTGCTCCTCGACCTGCGATCCATAATGCAACGGCATGTCCCAGCCACCAAAATCAACCAGCTTCGCGCCCAGCGCGAGGTGCAGGTCAAAGAGGGGGGTACGCTGTCCCATGGGTTTCTCCTTCCGGGCGTGGCGAAGGTGCGGACCGGCAAATGTCCGACAAGCCCCCGTGACTCGGGGTTTGCAGCACATGACAGCTCATCGAATGATCTGACAGACCGCACCGATTGCGGCGCATTGTAGCCGCACGGTGTGGGCCACGCACCTAACCAATCTGACGGGCAGAACGCCGGATCAAACCGATGACCGGCAGCAGGCCGACCAACACCAGCGTCAGGGCCGGTAATGCGGCTCGCGCCCACTCGCCTTCACTGGTCATCTCGAAGATTCGTACCGCCAGCGTGTCCCATCCGAACGGACGCATCAGCAAGGTGGCCGGCATTTCCTTGAGCACATCGACAAACACTAATAGCGCCGCGCTCAACGCGCCCGGCACCAGCAACGGCAGATACACCTTGAAAAACAACTTGGGCCCACTGACACCCAGGCTACGTGCAGCTTCGGGCAATGACGGCCTGATCCGCGCCAGACTGTTTTCCAGCGGCCCATAGGCCACCGCAATGAAACGCACCAGATACGCCAGCACCAGCGCCGAAAGGCTGCCCAGCAACAGTGGCTTGCCCGCACCACCGAACCAGCCGGACAGCGGAATGACCAGCTCCCGGTCCAGGTAACTGAACGCCAGCATGATCGATACCGCCAGCACCGAACCGGGTAGTGCGTAGCCCAGGTTGGCGATGCTGACACCGGAACGAATCGCCGGCGTAGGCGCCATGCGTCGCGCAAACGCCAGGATCAGCGCGACGCTGACGGTGATCAGCGCGGCCATGCCCCCCAGGTACAGCGTGTGCAGGATCAGGCCGGTGTAGCGTTCATCCAGATCGAAGCGGCCGCGTTGCCAGACCCACACGATCAACTGCAACACCGGTACTACGAACGCGCAGGCAAACACCAGCCCACACCAGAAAGTCGCGGCCAGCGCCTTGATGCCATGCAGGTGGTAAAGCGCTTTGCTGCGTGGCCGCTCGGTGGCCGGACGGCTGGCGCCCCGCGCCCGCCGCTCGCCATACAGCACCACCATGACCGCCAACAGCAACAGGCTGGCCAGTTGTGCGGCACTGGAAAGGCTGAAGAATCCGTACCAGGTCTTGTAGATGGCGGTGGTAAAGGTGTCGAAGTTGAACACCGATACAGCGCCGAAGTCGGCCAGCGTCTCCATCAGCGCCAGCGCCACACCGGCCCCGATGGCCGGACGCGCCATGGGCAGTGCGACCCGCCAGAACGCTTGCAGCGGCGATTGACCCAGGACCCGCGCAGCTTCCATCAAGCCCTTGCCTTGCGCGAGGAACGCCGTGCGCGCCAGCAGATAAACGTAAGGGTAAAAGACCAGCACCAGCACCAGAATCACGCCACCGGTGGAGCGGACTCGCGGCAGCCGCAAGCCGGTGCCGAACCATTCGCGCATCAGGCTCTGCACCGGGCCGGAGAAGTCGAGCAAGCCAACGAAGACGAAAGCCAGCACATAAGCCGGAATCGCAAAGGGCAGCATCAACGCCCAGTCCAGCCAGCGTCGGCCGGGGAATTCACACAGGCTGGTCAGCCACGCCAGGCTCACGCCCAGCAAGGTAACGCCAATGCCCACGCCTGCCAGCAGCGTCAGGGTGTTGCCCAGCAGGCGAGGCATCTGCGTGTCGAGCAAGTGCGACCAGATTTCCCGGTCGATGGACTCCCACGACAGCAGCAGCACGCTCAGCGGCAGCAGCACCAACGCGGCGATGGCGAAAACCAGAGGGTACCAGCGGCGTTGGGCGGGATGGGCCAAGGAGAGAAGCTCGGTTCAGGAAAGAGTAACGATGGCCTGCGGGAGCGGACGTGTCGGCGAAGAAGCGGAACAGGCACAGCATATGCGGCGGCTGTATATCAGTCTTCGCGGACATGTCCGCCCCTGCAAGGAGCAAGGCAAGTATTAGATCAATTCCAGCCTGCGCGATCCATCATGCGTATGGCTTCGGCCTGGCGCTTGCCTGCCACTTCGACCGGAATGGTATCGGCCTTGAACGAACCCCAGCTTGCCACTTCCTCCGAAGGCGCAACCTTCGGGTTGGCCGGGAATTCCTGATTGACGCCGGAGAAGATCTTCTGCGCGTCCGGGCCGGTCATCCACTCGACCAGCGCCTTGGCGGCCTCGGGATGCGGGGCGTATCTGGTCAGGCCGATGCCGGACAGGTTGACGTGTACGCCACGGTCAGCCTGATTAGGCCAGAACAGCTTCACCGCCAGCTCGGGGTTCTGCTTGTGCAGCCGGCCGTAGTAATAGGAGTTGACGATGCCGACGTCGCATTGCCCGGCATTGATCGCCTCCAGCACCGCGATATCATCGGAGAACACATCGGTGGACAGGTTGTTCACCCAGCCCTTGAGAATCTTCTCCGACGCTTCTGCGCCGTGGGTTTCGATCAAGGTCGCGGTCAGCGACTGGTTGTAGACCTTCTTGCCGGTACGCAGGCACAGCCGCCCTTCCCAGTTCTTGTCGGCCAGCGCCTCGTAAGTGGTCAGTTCCGCAGGCTGTACGCGGTCAGTCGAATAGGCGATGGTCCGGGCACGCAGGCTCAGGCCGGTCCAGCCTTGGGTCGAAGAACGATACTGCGGCGGAATGTTGGCTTCGATCACCGGCGTAATGAACGGCTGGAGAATGCCCATCTGCTCGGCCTGCCAGAGGTTGCCGGCGTCGACGGTCAGCAGCAGGTCGGCGGTAGCGTTCTCGCCTTCAGCCTTGATGCGCTGCATCAAGGGCGCTTCCTTGTCGGTGATGAACTTGATCTTCACCCCGGTCTTGGCGGTATACGCGTCGAACACCGGTTTGATCAGCTCATCGACTCGAGACGAATACACCACGACCTCGTCGGCTGCCTGAGCGGTGCTACCCAGAACGGTCAGTGTCAAAGCAGCCAGAAGTCGCTTGCTTGCCTGCATGGGAAGTCTCTCGCATTCGCAAAATGAGGCGAAATGGTAGTGAATCCCATTTGCTATCTCAATCAGTGAGGGCCTTTAGACGTTACAGGATGTTGCGGACCCGCATACTGTACTGCGTAGCTTGTACTTGGGAGGGCTTGCTCACGACTGCGACATACTTGATTCCGCGTCAGCGACTGGCGCACCGCAGTCGCCAGCAAGCTGCCTCCCTCAGGTAAGCGCAAGACAGTTGCTACCTATTAGATGCGCGCCAGCTCTGGCAACTCGCCGGACAAGCCCAACGCCTCGCGCACGAACAGCGCCTTGGCTTCGGGCATCCGGTTGACGACCTTCAGCCCGGTGTTACGCAACCAGCGCAGCGGCAGGCGGTCGGCCTGGAACAGGCGCTCGAAGCCTTCCATCGCGGCCATCAACGCCAGGTTGTGCGGCATGCGGCGGCGTTCGTAGCGGCTCAGGACGCGCGTATCGGACAGGTTCTCGCCCCGTTCGGCTGCATGGCGCAACACCTCGGCCAGCACCGCAGCATCGAGGAAGCCCAGGTTCACACCCTGGCCGGCCAGCGGGTGAATGGTATGCGCGGCGTCACCGATCAATGCCAGACCTTTGGCGACGTAGCGTTTGGCGTGGCGTTGCCGCAGCGGTACGCACAGCCGGGAATCGGCCGACACGACCTGCCCAAGCTGTCCTTCGAAAGCCTGTTCCAGTGCTCGACAGAACGACTCATCGTCCAAAGCCATCAAGCGTTCGGCCTGTAGCGGCGTGACCGACCAGACGATCGAGCACCAATGCTCGCCGCCGCGCTCCAGCGGCAGAAACGCCAGTGGGCCGTCGTCCGTGAAGCGCTGCCAGGCGGTGCGTTTGTGCGAATCAGTGCAACGCACGCTGGTGACGATGGCGTGGTGCATGTAATCCCACTCCCGCGTGGGCGTGCCGGTCAGCCGGCGCACCGCGGAATTTGCACCATCGGCAGCCACCACCAGCGGCGCCCGGAATTGGCGACCATCGGCCATGGTCAGCAGCCAGTCGTCGCCGGAATGGCGCATCTGTTCCAGCCGCGCATTGCCCAGCAGGCCGATATCGCTGTCATGCAGACGGTCGAGCAGTGCGTCCTGCACGACCCGGTTCTCAACGATGTGCCCCAGCACGTCGGCATGCACGCTGGAGGCGGAAAAGTGAATCTGCCCGGTGCCGCTGCCGTCCCACACGTGCATTTGCCCGTAAGGACTGACGCGGCGCGCAGCAATCCCTTCCCAGACATCGAGCCGTTCCAGGATGCGCTGACTGGCAGCCGATAGCGCGCTGACTCGCGGCTCGAAAGCGGACTGCGGGTCGAAGGGCTTGACGCTCAGCGAGCCGCCGTCGAGCACCAACACATCCAGGCCACTGCCTTGCAAAGCCAGGGCAAGGGCGCTGCCGACCATACCGGCTCCGACGATCAACACATCTGCGCGTGTTTCCATGCTAATTCGATCTCGTGAAGAAAGGGTCAAGGCGTCAGACATCAGGACGGGTACCCAGCCCCATGGCCTGCCTGGCAAACCAGCGCTTGGCGGGAGGCAGCAGGTCAAGGCCGAGCAGTCCGAGGTTGCGGCCGGTAGCGATGACCGACTGCTTGCTGCCGAACAGACGCGTCACCTTGTCGGAAAAGCCAACAGTAAGCTGCTGATCCAGGCGCTGGCGGTCGCGGTAGGCCAGCAGAACAGCCAGATCACCCAACGGCGCCTCGCTGTCGAGCAGGGTATCAGCCAGTGCGTCGGCGTCGCGCAGGGACAGGTTGAACCCTTGGCCCGCGATGGGGTGGAGGCTATGGGCAGCGTTACCGAGGATGACCAGATGCGAGCGCACCTGTTCTTCGGCTTCAATCAGTGCCAGCGGGTAAACATGCCGGGCGCCGACCTGACGCAAGGTGCCCAGGCGATAGCCGAACACGCCCTGCAATTCGTTGAGAAAACTGCGGTCATCCAGCGCGGCAAGGCGTTTGGTGTCATTGCCGGTCCGAGTCCAGACCAGCGCGCAGCGGTTTTCCGGCAATGGCAGCAGCGCCATCGGCCCCTCTTCGGTGAAACGCTCGAATGCTTGGCCGCAATGGGCTTCGCCTGGGGTAATGTTCGCGATCAACGCACTCTGGTCGTAGGGCTGCTGGCGCACGGCAATGCCCAACTGTTCGCGAAGGCTGGAGCGACCGCCGTCGGCGAGAATAGCCAGGTCGCATTCCAGCTCGGTGTCATCATTGAGCTTCAGGCGATAACCGTCGGCCAGGGCCTGCATGCTGCGGACTTCAGCAGGAACGCGCCAGCTGATGACTTCATGGTCCAGTCCTGCCCACAGACATTGGCCGAGCCAGGCGTTTTCCACCACGTAACCCAGCGCCGGCACGCCCTCTTCCAGCGCCGACAGACGTGTGGCGCCGAAACGGCCGCGATCCGAAACCTGAATCTGCATGATCGGCTCGGCGCGTCGGGAAATCTGCTGCCACAGGCCGAGCCGTTCGTAGATGCGCCGGGCACCGAACGACAGCGCCGACGAGCGTGCGTCATAACTGGGCTGCCAGCTATCGCCGGGGGCGAAGGGCTCGATGAGCACGATTTTCCAGCCACGCGCCTTGGCGCCGGCCTGCAGGGAAAGCGCAAGGCTGGCGCCCACCAGGCCGCCGCCGACAATCGCAATGTTGAAACGACTCATGCTGCCTCTTCTCGTGCGGCGGCCATCAACGCCTCGATTTCGCTGACGGTCTTGGGCACGTCACCCGACAGGATTTCACACCCGCTCCTGGTCACGACCACGTCGTCTTCGATTCGCACGCCAATACCTCGCCATTTCTTTGCGACGTTGTGGTCGTCCGGGGAAATATAAATGCCAGGCTCCACAGTCAGCGCCATGCCGACCTCAAGCACACGCCACTCGCCGCCGACCTTGTATTCGCCGACGTCATGCACATCCATGCCCAGCCAATGACCGGCGCGGTGCATGTAGTAAGCCTTGTAGGCCTCGGCTTCGATCAGCTGATTCACATCGCCCTGCAACAGCCCCAGCTTCACCAACCCGGCGGTTATAACCTGGACCGTCGCCTCGTGCGCCTGGTTCCAGTGCTTGCCTGGCCCGATGGCCTGGAAGGCAGCCTGCTGCGCCTCGAGCACCAGCTCGTAGATCGCTTTCTGCTCTGGCGAAAACCGACCATTCACGGGGAAGGTGCGGGTGATGTCGCTGGCGTAGCAGTCGATCTCGCAACCGGCGTCGATCAGCACCAGATCCCCGTCCTTGAGCGGCGCGTCGTTTTCCTGGTAGTGCAGGATGCAGGTGTTGCGACCGGAAGCAACGATGGAGCCGTAGGCCGGCATCTTCGCGCCGCCCTTGCGAAACTCGTAATCGAGCTCGGCCTCCAGGCTGAATTCGTGCAGCCCGGCACGGCTGGCCTGCATGGCCCGCACATGGGCACGTGCCGAGATCTGCGCCGCTTCACGCATGACCTTCACTTCCGCCGCCGATTTATACAGGCGCATGTCGTGCAGCAGATGGTCCAGCGCAACGTATTCATTCGGCGGCTGCGCGCCCAGGTGCGCCTTGGAGCGGATGACGTTGATCCACTCCATCAGGTGCCGGTCGAACTCGGGATTGCTGCCCATGGCCGAATACACCCGGTCACGGCCTTCGATCAGCCCCGGCAGAATGTCGTCGATGTCGTTGATCGGAAAGGCATCGTCGGCGCCGTAGTCACGTATCGCGCCTTCCTGCCCGGCGCGCAGGCCGTCCCACAGCTCACGCTCGGCATTGCGCTCGCGGCAGAACAGCACGTATTCGCCGTGCTCGCGCCCGGGAATCAGTACCACCACGGCTTCCGGCTCGGGAAAGCCGCTCATGTACTGGAAATCGCTGTCCTGGCGGTACACATGCTCGACATCCCGATTGCGAATCGCAACAGCAGCGGCCGGAAGAATGGCGATGCTGTTGGGCTCCATCTGGGCCATCAAGGCCTTGCGTCGCCGGGCGTATTCGGACTTCGGGATACGGATCATGGGCAGGCGTTATTCCTTGTGCAGCGCATGGGCCAGCGCGCGGCTGCGCCTGGCCGTTTCGCAGGGACAGAGATCAGTGCAGCGAAGGCTTGGGTTGCGGTGCTTCAGGCTTGTTGAACTCGGTGAACAGCAGCAGCGGAGCGACGCGCAGGTACTCCATGACTTCCATATAGTCGGATTCGCCGTCTTCGGATTCTTCCAGCGCATCCTGTACCTGAGCGATAGCTGCCAGATCCTGCAGGACTTCGGTCGCCTCGATGCTCATCACCTTGTCGCCCGCTGCCAGACCAAAGCCGGACAGGAAGCCCTGGCACCATTGACCCAGCGCCGCGGCGCGGTCGGTCAGCGATTCGTCATCGCCCGGCAGCAACAGCACGACGGTCATGTCGTCGCTGGTGAGTTCGCCCTTGACCATTTCCTGCAGGCCGATCAGTGCCTGACGAACGTTGTCCTGCGGCTCGGTTTCCAGCAGTACCGACGCATCGGCGAACCAGCCTTCGTTGTCGAAGCCGGCACCGGCGCAACTGCGGCCCAGCAACAGACCGTGCAGTTCGGCAGGGGAAACGGGATGACCGCTGCTGTTGAGCAGGGTCGCAAATGCTTTATACGGGGAATTCTGAATGGGCATGGGCAGCTAGTCGCCAAACGGCGCAATGTCTAGAATGAAGGCCTTGTATCCTAGACTATCCGCGCGACAAGATCACCAATGGGGGCGGTCGGAGGCTGTGGTGTAAGGTGGCTCCTCTGCCATTCATCAGAAAGTATTCAGTGGAAAACAATGGAAGACACCGATCTGCAAGCGCTGATGAACCGGCTGGAGTTGCTGTTGAAGCACACAGAGCAACTTAAAAGCCAAAACGCACTCCTATTAGCTCAGGAAAAATCCTGGCGCGAGGAACGCGCCCACCTCATTGAAAAGAACGAAATCGCCCGGCAAAAGGTCGAGACCATGATTTCGCGCCTTAAAGCCCTGGAGCAAGACTCATGAGCAATGGCAACAGCGTCACCGTTCAGATCCTCGACAAGGAATACTCGATCATCTGCCCTCAGGAAGAACGCACCAACCTGGTGAGCGCGGCGCGCTACCTCGACGGCAAGATGCGTGAAATCCGCAGCAGCGGCAAGGTCATCGGCGCCGATCGCATCGCGGTCATGGCCGCTCTGAACATTACTCACGATCTGCTGCACAAGCAGAGCGTACCTGACGTACAGACCAGCGGATCGACACGCGAGCAAGTCCGCGACCTGCTGGAAAAAGTCGATCTGGTGCTGGCCACGGACACTCCCGGCACACCGGATTCAACCCGGGGCTGATTATTTCAGACCGTTTCGGTATACTTGCGCCGCTCCCTGGAGTGCTTGCCAGTCGGTCATGTCCCTGAGCCGATACGCACAACCACGGGGGTTGCACGTTGGGGTTGGTGTGCATGTCCGCTCGACGGAAAGCCTTAAAACCTCCTGCAATCTCCACCTTGAACTTTCGGGTTCAAGGGCTACACCGACAGCGGTTCGTCGGGGAGTCCTCATTCAATTCATTGCCGGCATGCTGTCCGGCAATGACGATCCAGCCTCCGGTTTCCTGCCTCATGGATCAGCCTGCATGACCTTTCGTTCATGACCAGCGCCCCGCCGCTCACACGCGCGCAATTGCGTCGCAAGCTTCGCATCGCGCGTCGCGCATTGAGCCCCAGCCAGCAACGCGCAGCGGCCCGCGGTCTGTACCGCCAGCTGGCTCAGCACCCGGTCTTTCGCCGTGCCCGCCACGTCTCGCTGTACTTGCCCATGGACGGTGAAATCGACCCGCGCCTGCTGCTGCGTGCCGCTCAGCGCCGAGGCAAGGCGACTTATCTGCCAGTGCTCAATGCCTGGCCGCGCACCCGCATGGTGTTCCAGCGTGTTCGGCCGGGAGAGAAATTTCGGCCCAATCGTTTCCGCATTCCCGAGCCGCGTTTCGACCGTGCCAGACAGCGCAAGATCTGGGCACTGGACCTGATTCTGATGCCGTTGGTAGGGTTCGATGACGAAGGCGGAAGGCTGGGAATGGGCGGCGGTTTCTATGACCGAAGCCTGGCCTACCGCTCGCGAAGAAAATTCTGGAAAACACCGACACTGCTGGGGCTGGCCCATGAATGCCAGAAGGTCGAACGACTGGCTCAGGCCAGTTGGGACGTGCCGTTGACGGGCACGGTGTCGGACAAGCGCTGGTACCTGTCCTGAAGCGCGGGATGATCGTGCCGGGACACGATCATCGCTGGAAAATCAGTGGCGGCCTGGCACTTTCTGTTGCTGCTGAACGATCTCAACAGGCGCATCGGCCTTGTTGGCCCACAGGCTCTGCGCGTAACCGGTCGTCACAACACCCAAGCCAAACAGTACAACCAAAATCCAAAGTAAATCCGGCTTGCGTTTCATCGATTGCCCTCCTTCGGCAAATCAATACGATGTAAACATCGGTTTGTAAGAGGCCGCGCAGTTGTGGGGTGCCTAAAATGGCGGCATTTTGCGACAACGTGAACCAGTACGCAAATATTGGCGCCAACCGACCGTCGGTTTGTCATGAAAGCCTCGACAAATCGAATTCCTTGAGTTTCTGGAGATGCAGCAATGGCCTATTGGCTGATGAAGTCCGAACCTGACGAGTTCTCGGTCAGCGATTTACAACGCCTGGGCAACGCGCGCTGGGACGGCGTGCGCAACTATCAGGCGCGCAATTTTCTGCGCGAGATGGCCGTGGGCGACGAGTTCTTTTTCTACCACTCAAGTTGCCCGGAACCCGGTATCGCAGGTATTGGTAAAATCAGCCGTGCAGCCTATCCCGACCCCACCGCGCTCGATCCACAAAGTCATTACCATGACCCTAAAGCCAACGCCGACAAGAACCCATGGAGCGCCATTGACGTAGCGTTCGTGGAATACTTTGGCAAAGTCCTGAGCCTGGGCTACCTCAAGCAACAGGCCGCGCTGGAGCAACTGCCACTGGTGCAGAAAGGCAGCCGCCTATCGGTCATGCCGGTGACCGCCGAACAATGGACGGCGATCCTGGCACTGCGTTGATCGCCTGTTACTGAACGATGAAGTTGTTGAACAGCAGATCCTCGACGACCGGCTTGCCTTCTTCGGTGTTCATGACCTGCTGGACCTGCTTGAGCGCTTCCTGGCGAATTTTTTCCTTCGCCTCGGCAGTGCTCATCGTATCGACCGTCTGCTGAGTGAACAGCGCCACCAGCTGGTTGCGGATCAAAGCGTCGTTGCGCTTCACGGCCGCTTCGGCTTCGGCACCTGTCACGCGCAGCGCAATGTCAGCCTTGTAGACACGCAGCTTCGGGCCACCGTCCAGGGCGTAGTTCCCCACGAAAGGTGGCGTCAGCGACACATAGGCCGCCTTGGGCGGACCTTCTTCCTTCGCTTCTTCAGCTTGCGCCACGGCAGGCAGTGACAAGGCCAACAACATCAGGATCCACGCTTTCACAGTCCACTCCTTCAATTCATTACCGCGCATAGCTTAGCGCTTATAAGCGTTCATCAGGTCAGGGCATGCTGATTGACGCCTGAACGTACATACCCGACTTTATCGGCCATCAATGGAAAAGGAATAGCCTCGATGAAAGCCGTGCTTTGCAAAGCGTTTGGTAGCGCCGACACGCTGGTGATCGAAGACATCGCCAGCCCGGTGATCAAGGGCAACGAAATTCTGCTAGACGTTCATGCGGCCGGGGTCAACTTTCCGGACACCTTGATCATCGAAGGCAAATACCAGTTCAAACCGCCGTTCCCCTTTTCCCCGGGTGGCGAGGCCGCCGGCGTCGTTGCGGCAGTGGGTGACAAGGTCAAGGCATTCAAGCCCGGCGACCGGGTCATGGCGCTCACCGGCTGGGGCGCGTTCGCCGAACAGGTCGCCGTGCCGGCCTACAACGTACTACCGATCCCGCCAGGCATGGACTTCCAGGCGGCAGCGGCCTTCAGCATGACTTACGGCACCGCCATGCACGCGCTCAAACAGCGTGCCGGTTTGCAGGGCGGAGAAACCTTGTTGGTGCTCGGCGCCTCTGGCGGCGTTGGTCTGGCCGCCGTGGAAATCGGCAAGGCCATGGGCGCTCGCGTGATTGCCGCTGCCAGCTCAGCCGAGAAACTTGCAGTGGCCAGAAATGCCGGCGCCGACGAACTGGTCAACTACTCCGAAACCAGCCTAAAGGACGAAGTGAAACGCCTGACGGATGGCAACGGTGCCAATGTGATCTTCGACCCGGTTGGCGGCGATCTTTTCGACGAAGCCATGCGCGCCATCGCATGGAACGGCCGTTTGCTGGTCATCGGCTTTGCCAGCGGACGCATTCCGGAGCTTCCGGTCAACCTTGCGTTGCTCAAAGGCGCAGCGGTACTCGGCGTCTTCTGGGGCGCCTTCGCCCAACGCCAGCCGGAAGACAATGCGGCCAACTTTGCACAGTTGTTTACCTGGTTTGAAGAAGGAAGGGCGAGACCGTTGGTCTCGAAGGTTTATTCCCTGGAACAGGCTGGGGCGGCTATTGAGTCGCTGAAGGCGAGAAAGGCTGTGGGGAAAGTGGTAATTACCACAAAAAAGTAAATATCGGGGTCTTGCCCCTTACTCAGTGAGGAATACCATAAATGGAATCAAAGCCCAGAATCTCTGATTACACCCAGCAGCAATTTCAACCCTTCTCGCCCGCGTGGAACAGATAGACAAGCCCTGCTGTTACGCGCCTAGCCACTACAGATACTGCTTAACGCTCGGCGGCAGAAAGTCTGCATATTTGCGTGTTGGGTGTTTTTTGCACTGTTCAATGACGTATGGCGTTGCCCTGATAAACTCGCTGACCAGTGCGTCGCGCTCCGCGAGCGGGAGAAACTGAGAAATGACCGCGTTGCTACTTAGAAAATGCTCTGTTTCTGTGAGGATTTTCAATTCTTTATCCGCTCTCCTTATTTCCCATGCATCCCGACTTCGCTGCACCTGCGCATTGAGCTGATGGCAGCGCACCGACTTTAGTTCGAAATTGCTGGCCAGGCCAAACCCCTTCTCTGGTTTGCCGGTGTAAGAGATGGTTACTTTCACCGTCTCGCCTTCTGGACTGGAAGCTGGCGGCGTCCATGGTTCGAATTGCCATTGCTCGACGGACTTCCTGGCCGCCTCGATGAATCGTGGATCTGTCGCGCTGACGACTTCGCGGAAACGCACGTTACCGTCGGCCTGGATAAAAATCCGTACGGTGACATTGCCTTTGGCAGAGGTACCGCGTAGCTCTTTCGGGTAATCCTCCATGGGCATATAGCGTGGCACCGGGTAACTGCCGGTCGCCTGCACAACATCCGCAATGCAAAATCCGATGAGCAGAAAAGTGAGCAGCCTGGCCATTCAGATTCCCTCCCCTGGCTCAACCGCACTCAAGCTCAGCGCCCTTATCCATGCTGGCAAGAAATCACCGTAACGCAGCTCCGGATGCCGTTCGCAGCCTTTGACGATTCCCGGCATCGCCGGCAGGGTCCCGGCGACATGCTGCGAGGCGACAACAGTGCGGCTGGGGGTAAACATCGGAACCAGCAACCGTTGCGCGGCCATGGCACACAGCGTCACAAGCTTCGTGGACATCCACACGAACCATTTCATCTCTTTCCTCCACTACCACGCAGGCACCAGCTGGTGCAGTGGACGCAATGGTAAGGAGGCTGTCTCGGGTCGATAAGGTGATGACATCCTGCTGAAGCGTAGGAGCATTCGTAAAATCATTCGCGCAAATGAACATAACGAAATGATGATCAGCGCCGGCCGTGGCGGGCGAGGTTTGTGCAAGGTCGTTCATAAAACAACACGCACCAGTGCACATTTCCTACAAACGGCCTGCTTTTTTCTGTAACGAAAATGTAATATTCGCTTCCGCACACCACAATAATAATCCGGAGCGTACACATGTTTGCGTTTTTCCGTCCCGCCAAGCATCAGGCACCCTTGCCTGAAGAAAAGGTCGATAGCACTTACCGCCGCCTGCGCTGGCAGATCTTCGCCGGTATTTTCATCGGCTATGCCGGTTACTACCTGCTGCGCAAGAACTTCTCCCTGGCCATGCCTTATCTGATCGAAGAGGGCTATACCCGTGGTCAGCTGGGTGTGGCGATGTCGGCTATCGCGATTGCCTACGGGTTGTCGAAGTTCCTGATGGGGCTGGTGTCGGACCGTTCCAACCCGCGTTACTTCCTGCCGTTCGGCTTGCTGGTGTCTGCCGGGGTGATGTTTATCTTCGGATTCGCGCCTTGGGCGACGTCGAGCGTCACCATCATGTTCGTGCTGTTGTTTATCAACGGCTGGGCGCAAGGCATGGGCTGGCCGCCGAGCGGGCGAACCATGGTTCACTGGTGGTCGCAGAAAGAGCGCGGCGGCGTGGTGTCGGTGTGGAACGTGGCGCACAACGTGGGTGGCGGCCTGATTGGCCCGCTGTTCCTGCTGGGCATGGGCCTGTTCAACGACTGGCATGCAGCATTCTACGTGCCGGCGGCCGTGGCGCTGCTGGTCGCGGTGTTCGCATTCGCAACCATGCGCGATACGCCGCAGTCGATGGGCTTGCCACCTATCGAGCATTACAAGAACGATTACCCGGAAGGCTACAACGCGAGCCATGAAGAAGAATTCAGCGCCAAGGAAATCTTCGTCAAGTACGTGCTGCGCAACAAGCTGCTGTGGTACATCGCCATGGCGAACGTGTTCGTGTATCTGCTGCGCTATGGCGTGCTGGACTGGGCGCCGACCTACCTGAAGGAAGCCAAGCACTTTACGGTCGACAAGACCTCGTGGGCCTATTTCCTGTACGAGTGGGCAGGCATTCCCGGCACGCTGCTGTGCGGCTGGATGTCGGACAAGATCTTCAAGGGCAATCGCGGCCTGACCGGCATGGTGTTCATGTTCCTGGTGACCATCGCCACGCTGGTGTACTGGCTCAACCCCGAAGGCAATCCGACAGTGGACATGATCGCTCTGGTTTCCATCGGCTTCCTGATCTATGGGCCGGTCATGTTGATTGGTCTGCAGGCACTGGAGCTGGCGCCGAAGAAAGCGGCCGGCACGGCTGCGGGCTTTACCGGCCTGTTCGGTTATCTGGGCGGCTCGGTGGCTGCCAGCGCGGCAATGGGCTACACGGTTGACCATTTCGGCTGGGACGGCGGCTTCGTGCTGCTGATCGGTGCATGCATCCTGGCAATGGCGTTCCTGGCCCCGACGCTGGGCCACAAGCAAGTCGCCAGCCGCTCTCGCGTCGCCGAGGCCTGATTCAGGCCGTCGCCGCCCAGCAGCGTTTGAGCCGCGCCTCCAGATTCAGGTCTGGCATGGCGTGGCTACGCAGGGCGTTGGCGGTCTGTTCCACGTAATCGAGGGTGGTTCCGTACCGCCCACACGCGTTGGCCAGTACCTGGCTGAGCACGCTGTCAGGCAGGTTCCCCGCATAGCTGGGCAAATGCCGCTCAAGCACAAAACCCAATGCCTGAACCTGCCTGCCGTCGGCCAGCCTGCAACTGAGCCAGTGTGGCCGATAAGAGGGGTACGGCATCTCCCGTTGCCACAGGGCGAGCAGGGACTGTTCGAGATCGTCATCCGGCAGGCGATAAGCGAATCCGGTGCAGGAACCACCGCGATCCAGCCCGAATACCAGACCCGGTGCTTCGGGCGTACCGCGATGCTCGTGGGACCACAGGTACAGGCCGCGGTGATAGCCATGCACCCGGCCACGCTGGCGTTCGACCGCCGTGCATTCAGGGCGCCAGATCAGCGAGCCGTAAGCGAATAGCCACACAGGCCCGCCCTTGTGAGCTTGCATGGTGGCGCTCATTGAGGCCAGCAACTGTTCGCGAGTCAGCTGCGGACCAAGATCGATGGCCGGCGGATAGGTCAGGCCAAGGCCGTCGTGTACGGCGACCGCCAGTTCATTGATGGGACTTTCCATTTGCCTCCCTGACAGCAGGCTGCCAGAAGTTGCCGACCCACGATGGCAGCGGGTCATGTTGCGATTACCGTTTCAAACTCCGGAAGATCGCCTGCCGATCAATTGGCACCGCCAGGCGCGATAAGCGGATGAAGCAATTTGCAATCCAGCTGAGGCGCCGTCAGTCAGACACTCAAGGTCGCGGGGCGTAAGCGAACACGTCTGCACGCATCTGATGGGCATCCATTCCGGCTTCGACCAGCGCATCGAGCGTGCCGTAGATCATCGCCGGCGAACCGCTGGCGTACACGTGCACGCCGGACAGGTCCTTGATGTCGTCACAGACCGCTTCGTGCAGCAGGCCGCAACGCCCTTCCCAACCGCACAGGTCACTGACGACCTTGTGCAGGAACAGATTGGGCAGGCTGGCCCATTCGTCCCAATGGCTGATGTCGTAGAAGTCTTCGGGTCGGCGCACGCCCCAATACAGATGCACGGGATGCTGGAACCCCTTGGCGCGGCAGTGCTCGATCAAGCTGTGCATCTGCGCCATACCGGTTCCGGCGGCGATCAGCACCAGCGGGCCGTCAGGCAACTCGGCAAGGTGGGTATCACCGAACGGAAGCTCGACCCTGGCCATCTGGTTTCGCTGCAACTGCTCCAGCAGACTGCGGGCGCTCTCTTCGCGCACCAGCACATGCAATTCCAGATCCCGGCCATCGTGCGGTGCCGACGCCAGTGAGAACGCCGACTTTTCGCCGCTCTCGCGTTCGATCATCAAGTACTGCCCGGCGTGGTAGCGCGGCGCCTTGCCCGCAGGCGCACGCAGGCCGACCCGCCAGACATCGCCGCCCACCTCGACGCACTCGCTCAGCTGGCAGGCGAAGCTGCGCACCGGCAGCTCGCCCTTGGCCAGCACGCCATCCCACAGCAGGATGCAGTCTTCCAGCGGCTCGGCCAGGCAGGTGTGAATTTCGCCGTGGTCACGTTCCTGACCCGATTCGGTGACTCGCCCTTCCACCAGCAAAGCCGAGCACACATGGCAGTTGCCGTTGCGACAGCTCTGTGGGCAGTCATAGCCCAGGCGCTGTGCGGCATCGAGAATCCGCTCGCCCGCCAAGGTTTCCAGTACCGCACCCGAGGGCTGCAAGGTTACGCGCATCAATCTATTCCCAGCTGATTCCAGATCTCGTCGACCCGACGTGTCGTGGCTTCGTCCTTGACGATAGCCCGGCCCCACTCGCGCGTGGTTTCGCCTGGCCATTTATGCGTAGCGTCCAGGCCCATCTTGGAACCCAGCCCGGATACCGGCGAGGCGAAATCCAGGTAATCGATGGGCGTGTTCTCGATCATCACGGTATCGCGCTTGGGGTCCATGCGCGTGGTGATGGCCCAGATCACGTCATTCCAGTCGCGGGCGTTGATGTCGTCATCCGTGACGATCACGAACTTGGTGTACATGAACTGGCGCAAGAATGACCAGACCCCGAGCATCACACGCTTGGCATGCCCCGGATACTGTTTCTTGATGGTCACCACCGCCATGCGGTACGAGCAACCTTCAGGCGGCAGGTAGAAATCGACGATTTCCGGGAACTGCTTTTGCAGGATCGGGACGAAGACTTCGTTCAGCGCCACACCCAGAATCGCAGGCTCGTCAGGTGGCCGGCCGGTGTAGGTGCTGTGGTAGATCGGCTTGATCCGGTGGGTGATGCGTTCAACCGTGAACACCGGGAAGCTGTCGACTTCGTTGTAGTAGCCGGTGTGGTCGCCGTATGGCCCCTCATCGGCCACCTCGCCGGGATGGATCACACCTTCAAGAACGATTTCCGCACTGCCGGGCACTTGCAGGTCATTGCCACGGCACTTGATCAGCTCGGTACGCGATCCACGCAACAGCCCGGCAAAAGCATATTCCGAAAGGCTGTCGGGAACCGGGGTCACGGCGCCGAGGATGGTGGCCGGATCGGCACCCAGCGCAACAGCTACCGGAAACGGCTTGCCTGGATGCTTGGCGCACCATTCCTTGAAGTCCAGCGCGCCGCCACGATGGCTCAACCAACGCATGATGACCTTGTTGCGCCCGATGACCTGCTGGCGATAGATACCCAGGTTCTGGCGTTCTTTGTTCGGGCCACGGGTGACGGTCAAACCCCAGGTGATCAGCGGCGCGACGTCGCCAGGCCAGCAGGTCTGGACTGGCAGCATGGCGAGGTCCACGTCGTCACCTTCGATGACGATCTCCTGGCAAGGTGCGTCCTTGACGACCTTGGGCGCCATGGAAATGACTTTCTTGAAGATCGGCAGCTTGGACCAGGCATCCTTCAAGCCTTTCGGCGGCTCAGGTTCCTTGAGAAACGCCAGCAGCTTGCCGATTTCCCGCAGCTCGCTGACCGACTCGGCGCCCATGCCCATTGCCACGCGCTCAGGCGTGCCGAACAGGTTGCCAAGCACCGGAATATCGAACCCCACCGGCTTTTCAAAAAGCAGGGCCGGGCCCTTGGCGCGCAGGGTGCGATCGCAGATTTCCGTCATTTCCAGCACAGGGGAAATCGGCATCTGGATGCGTTTCAGCTCTCCGCGCTGCTCAAGCTGCTGCACGAAATCCCTTAGATCATTGAATTTCATTAACCCGGCCAGTTATCCAAATAGACGCACATCGTACCTGCTCCTGCCGGCCAAGGCAGCTAATCAGCGGCACGCGGCCAAAAAAAATGGCGCTCCGGGGAGCGCCATTTCTTGAGTCGACCTGTCTGTTACTTGCGTTTCATCGACAGGAAGAACTCATCGTTGGTCTTGGTCTGCTTGAGCTTGTCGACCAGGAACTCGATGGCCGCCACTTCATCCATCGGGTGCAGCAGCTTGCGCAGGATCCACATACGCTGCAGTTCGTCGTCGGCGGTGAGCAACTCTTCGCGACGGGTACCGGAGCGGTTGATGTTGATCGCCGGGAACACGCGCTTCTCTGCGATCTTGCGATCCAGAGGCAGCTCCATGTTGCCGGTACCCTTGAACTCTTCGTAGATGACTTCATCCATCTTCGAGCCGGTTTCGACCAGCGCGGTAGCGATGATGGTCAGCGAGCCGCCTTCTTCGATGTTACGTGCCGCACCGAAGAAGCGCTTCGGCTTCTCGAGGGCGTGAGCATCGACACCACCGGTCAGTACCTTGCCGGAGCTCGGGATGACGGTGTTGTAGGCACGAGCCAGACGGGTGATGGAGTCAAGCAGGATGACCACGTCTTTCTTGTGCTCGACCAGGCGCTTGGCCTTCTCGATCACCATCTCGGCAACCTGTACGTGGCGCGCCGGCGGCTCGTCGAACGTGGAAGCGACCACTTCGCCGCGCACGGTGCGCTGCATCTCGGTCACTTCTTCCGGACGCTCGTCGATCAGCAGAACGATCAGATGCACTTCCGGGTTATTACGCGTGATGTTCGACGCGATGTTCTGCAGCATGATGGTCTTGCCTGCCTTCGGCGGAGCAACGATCAGGCCACGCTGACCTTTACCGATCGGAGCACACAGATCGATCACACGACCGGTGAGGTCTTCGGTGGAACCGTTGCCGGCTTCCATCTTCATGCGAATGGTCGGGAACAGTGGAGTCAGGTTCTCGAACAGGATCTTGTTCTTGGCGTTTTCCGGGCGATCGTAGTTGATCGTGTCGACCTTGAGCAGCGCGAAGTAACGCTCGCCCTCTTTCGGCGGTCGGATCTTGCCGACAATGGTGTCGCCGGTACGCAGGTTGAAGCGGCGGATCTGGCTCGGCGAGACATAAATGTCATCGGGGCCGGCCAGGTAGGAAGCATCCGCAGAGCGCAGGAAGCCGAAGCCGTCCTGGAGGATCTCCAGCACGCCATCACCGGAAATTTCCTCGCCACTTTTAGCGTGCTTTTTGAGCAGGGAGAAAATCACATCCTGCTTGCGCGAACGGGCCATATTTTCTATGCCCATCTGTTCGGCCATTTCGAGCAGATCGGTAATCGGCTTTTGCTTGAGTTCAGTCAGGTTCATATAGGAATGACGTAATCATGTATGGAGGGGGAATTAAGCTTTTGGCTTAATGAGGCCGCGCCGCAGAGAAGGCGACAGGATCGCGTACTAAATCGATAAGGAGAGCGTCGGCGACGGCTAGCAGGGGGCAACGGAGAAGCCGTTGCGGGGCCGAATGTACCACCTGATTTTCGAGGCGTCTAGTACGAAGGCCCAAAAAAAACCCCGCTATTAGCGGGGTTTTTGGACGCTTCAGATATTGGCGTCGAGGAATGCTGCCAGCTGCGACTTCGACAGGGCACCCACCTTGGTGGCTTCGACGTTGCCGTTCTTGAACAGCATCAGAGTCGGGATACCACGCACGCCATGCTTGGCCGGAGTCTCCTGGTTCTCGTCAATGTTCAGCTTGGCAACAGTCAGCTTGCCTTCGTAGGTGCTGGCGATTTCGTCCAGAACCGGGGCAATCATCTTGCACGGGCCGCACCACTCAGCCCAATAGTCAACCAGCACGGGACCATCGGCCTTGAGTACGTCCGCTTCAAAGCTGGCGTCGGTGACGTGTTTGATCTTATCGCTACTCATGAAAGTCTCCGAGAGTCATAGGCTAAAAAACGACGCTCATCATAGCGGCCTCAATGGCATTCAGGAAGCGAAGGATCATTGACTCTACCTATGACGAGGCATGAGTGAGGTTATAGCGCATTCTTGCGCGCTGCGGTGGCGGCCGTCCGATCGGTGCTCAGGATCAAGGCAGCCGCGCGTCGGAGCGCTTCATATCGGGGCATCGGTCGGTGGCCCGCCCGGCCTTGAGCACGCTGGCGACGCCGGAAACCGCGCTGTGGATGAATGGCATGGGCTGTGCACTGTCATGGAGCCCACCTCTTTCGTTCCGCCCGGAGATCACCCATGACCAAGCGTTACAGCGCCCTGTTTGCTGCCTTGTTTGCAAGTCTGCTGCTGAGCCAGACCCCGGCTCGGGCCGACGGCCTGGAAGATGTCGTGAAGCGTGGCACGTTGAAAGTCGCCGTTCCCCAGGATTTTCCGCCTTTCGGCTCGGTGGGGCCGGACATGAAACCGCGCGGCCTGGATATCGACACCGCGCAACTGCTGGCGGACAAGCTCAAGGTCAAGCTGGAACTGACACCCGTCAACAGCACCAACCGCATCCCGTTCCTGACCACCGGCAAGGTCGACCTGGTGATTTCCAGCCTGGGCAAGAACCCGGATCGCGAGAAAGTCATCGATTTCTCCCGCGCCTATGCACCGTTCTACCTGGCGGTGTTCGGCCCGCCTGATGCGCCGATCAAGGAAATCGCCGACCTCAACGGCAAGACCATCAGCGTCACCCGTGGCGCCATCGAAGATATCGAGCTGAGCGCCGTCGCTCCGCAAGGCGCGACCATCAAGCGCTTCGAAGACAACAACTCGACCATCGCCGCCTACCTGGCCGGCCAGACCGACCTGATTGCCAGCGGCAACGTGGTCATGGTCGCCATCAGCGAGCGCAACCCCAAACGCATCCCCGCGCTGAAGATCAAGCTCAAGGACTCGCCGGTCTACGTTGGACTGAACAAGGGCCAACCGGCGTTGCTGGCCAAGGTCAACGAAATCCTCGACACGGCCAAGAGCGATGGCTCACTGGAAAAAGCCTCGGTGACCTGGCTCAAGCAGCCGCTGCCGGCCGACCTTTGATCATCGACCACTGAGCAGGATCTGCCGATGGCTTATCAATTCGACTTCGCGCCGGTGGTGCAGAACCTCGACCTGCTGCTGCGCGGTGCGTTGTTCACCCTGGAACTGACCGCCATCGGCACACTGCTCGGCGTGAGCCTGGGCATCGTCGGCGCGGTGGTGAGGGCCTGGAAAATCCAGCCGTTCGCTTCGGTGTTCGCGGTCTACGTCGAGTTGATCCGCAACACCCCGTTTCTGGTGCAGCTGTTTTTCATCTTTTTCGGGCTGCCGTCACTCGGCGTGCAGATTTCCGAGTGGCAGGCTGCCGTGCTGGCGATGGTCATCAACCTGGGGGCTTACTCGACGGAAATTATCCGCGCCGGTATCCAGGCCATTTCCAAAGGTCAGCTGGAAGCCGCGTCGGCGCTGGCGATGAATCGTCTGGAGGTGTTCCGCCACGTGGTGTTGATTCCGGCGCTGGGCAAGGTCTGGCCGGCGTTGAGCAGCCAGATCATTATCGTGATGCTCGGCTCGGCGGTCTGTTCGCAGATCGCGACCGAAGAACTGACTTTCTTTGCCAACTTTATCCAGTCCCGCGACTTCCGCGCGTTCGAGACTTATATCGTGACGACGCTGATTTATCTGGCGATGGCCTTGCTGATTCGTCAATTACTGGCCTGGTTCGGGCGGCGCTTCATCGCCAGGAGTCGCTGATGGATTTCACGCTATGGGACATCCTGCGCAACCTGTTGACCGGCTTGCAGTGGACGCTCGCCCTGTCGCTGGTGGCGTTCATCGGCGGCGGGCTGATCGGCCTGCTGGTGATGGGCATGCGCACCTCGGCCAAGACCGGACCGCGCGTTTTCGCCAGCCTCTACATCGAACTGTTCCAGGGCACACCGCTGCTGATGCAGCTGTTCCTGGTGTTTTTCGGCGTGGCACTGATGGGCGTGGATATTTCCCCTTGGGCAGCGGCAGCGCTGGCCTTGACGCTGTTCACCAGCGCCTACCTGGCAGAGATCTGGCGCGGCTGTGTCGAGTCGATTTCCAAAGGGCAGTGGGAAGCGTCCGCCAGCCTGGCGATGACTCCGCTGGAACAGATGCGCTACGTCATTCTTCCCCAGGCACTGCGCATAGGTGTAGCGCCCACCGTGGGTTTTTCGGTGCAGGTGGTCAAAGGCACCGCCGTGACCTCGATCATCGGTTTTACCGAGCTGACCAAGACCGGCAGCATGCTGGCCAACGCCACATTCGAGCCTTTCATGGTCTACGGCTTCGTTGCACTGGGCTATTTCATCCTTTGCTATCCCTTGTCGCTTTGCGCCCGCCATCTGGAAAGGAGGCTGCATGCCCCTGCTTAGAATTTCCGCCCTGCATAAATACTACGGCGATCACCATGTATTGAAGGGCATCGACCTGTCCGTGGAGGAAGGCCAGGTCGTGGCAATCATCGGCCGTAGCGGTTCGGGCAAGAGCACGCTGCTGCGCACGCTCAACGGCCTGGAGTCGATCAACGACGGCGTGATCGAGGTAGACGGCGAATATCTGGATGCAGCCCGCGCGGACCTGCGCACCTTGCGCCAGAAAGTGGGCATGGTATTTCAGCAGTTCAACCTGTTTCCGCACCTGAGCGTGGGCGAGAACGTGATGCTCGCGCCTCAGGTTGTGCAGAAGGTGCCCAAGGCCGAAGCGGCCCGGCTGGCGCGGCAGATGCTGGAGCGTGTCGGCCTGGGCGAGAAATTCGATGCATTTCCGGATCGACTCTCCGGTGGCCAGCAGCAGCGCGTGGCGATCGCCCGGGCGCTGGCGATGTCACCCAAGGTCTTGCTGTGCGATGAAATCACTTCGGCCCTGGACCCGGAGCTGGTCAGCGAAGTGTTGAGCGTGGTCCGCCAGCTGGCGGCCGACGGCATGACCCTGATCATGGTGACCCACGAAATGCGCTTCGCCCGGGAAGTGGGCGAC
Source organism: Pseudomonas sp. v388 (assembly GCF_003935425.1). Classification (GTDB taxonomy): domain Bacteria; phylum Pseudomonadota; class Gammaproteobacteria; order Pseudomonadales; family Pseudomonadaceae; genus Aquipseudomonas. The sequence goes on along the minus strand of NZ_RHQN01000002.1, from coordinate 306,191 downwards.
AAGCTGGTGTTCATGCACCAGGGCAAGGTGCATGAAGTGGGCGACCCCAAAGTCCTGTTCGCCAACCCGCGAACGCCGGAGCTGGCCAATTTCATCGGGACCGAGAACCCGTAAGGCACACCTTGCACCTGCAGGCGTCAGCGTGCTGCCGAAGGGGCCTTTGCAGGCGCAGCACAGGTGCAGCACGTAATGCCTCTTTCGCCAGCCAGCTGGCTCCCACAGGATCGGTGTCCACTTCGGACAGGCCGATTGCCATCAGTGTTTGCGACCCCTTGGGCAGCTTCGCGTTGGCGGCAGGCATGGATCGTGGCACGATGACGCGGTTATCGAACGGGGTTTTCTGATCATGCCGCAATCCAAAGCCAAGAATTTTTCACTGATCGCCGCAATCGACCTGGGCTCGAACAGCTTTCACATGGTCGTGGCCAAGGCCAATGAAGGTGAAATCCGTATTCTTGAGCGTCTCGGCGAGAAGGTCCAGCTGGCGGCGGGTATCGACGAAGAACGCCAGCTCACTGAAGAATCCATGCAGCGCGGGCTGGACTGCCTCAAGCGGTTCGCCCAACTGATCAACGGCCTGCCCATGGGCGCCGTGCGGATCGTTGGCACCAACGCCCTGCGTGAGGCGCGCAACCGCAACGAATTCATCCGCCGTGCCGAAGAGATCCTCGGCCACCCCGTCGAAGTGATTTCCGGGCGTGAAGAGGCGCGACTGATCTACCTGGGTGTATCCCACACGCTGGCCGACACACCGGGCAAACGCCTGGTCGCGGACATCGGTGGCGGCAGTACTGAATTCATCATTGGTCAACGCTTCGAGCCCCTGCTGCGCGAAAGCCTGCAGATGGGCTGCGTCAGCTATACCCAGCGCTATTTCCGCGACGGCAAGATCACCCCGGCGCGCTATGCCCAGGCCTATACCGCTGCACGCCTGGAAATCATGAGCATCGAGCACGCCCTGCATCGCCTGAAGTGGGATGAAGCCATCGGCTCGTCCGGCACCATCCGCGCCATCGGCCTGGCCCTCAAGGCCAACGGTCATGGCTCAGGTGAGGTCAACGCCGAAGGTCTGGCGTGGCTCAAGCGCAAGCTGTTCAAGCTGGGCGACGTCGACAAGATCGACTTCGACGGCATCAAACCCGACCGCCGCACGATCTTCCCGGCGGGCCTGGCGATTCTGGAAGCGATTTTCGATGCCCTGGAACTTCAGCGCATGGACCATTGTGACGGAGCTTTGCGCGAAGGCGTGCTGTACGACCTGATGGGCCGTCATCACCACGAAGACGTCCGTGAACGCACGCTGAGTTCACTCATGGACCGTTATCACGTCGACCTGGAACAGGCGGCGCGCGTCGAGACCAAGGCGTTGCACGCGTTGGAGCAAGTGGCCGACAGCTGGGGGCTACAGGACGAAATCTATGCCGAGCTGCTGAGCTGGGGCGCCAAGGTGCATGAGATCGGGCTGGACATCGCCCACTATCAGTATCACAAGCACGGCGCCTACCTGATCGAGCATTCGGACCTGGCCGGCTTCTCACGCGTAGACCAGCAAATGCTCGCGCTGCTGGTGCGCGGTCATCGCCGTAACATTCCCAAGGACAAGTTTGCCGAGTTCGGCGATGAAGGCATCAAGCTGATTCGTCTGTGCGTGCTGCTGCGCTTTGCGATCCTGTTCCACCACATTCGCGGCACGCAAGAGATGCCGCGCGTGGTGCTGCGTGCCGATGGCCCGAACCTGGATGCGGAATTCCCGGCAGGCTGGCTGGAAAACAACCAGCTGACTCAGGCCGACTTCGCGCTTGAAGCGGAGTGGCTGACCCGAGTCGGCATCGTCTTCAGCGTACGCTGAGAACCGGGTTGCTCAGGCGCTCCAGCAGGGTCGCCTGGGCACTGCGCGGGTTCTGGTTGCCGGTCGGCGTGCTGCGCACGTAACGCCCGTCAGCCTGCAACAGCCAGCTTTGGGTGTTATCGGTCAGGTAACTCTCCAGCTCCTTCTTGACCCGCAGGGTCAGTTTCTTGCCTTCCACCGGGAAGCAGGTCTCGACGCGCTTGTCGAGGTTGCGCTCCATCCAGTCGGCGCTGGAAAGGAACATCTGCTCATCGCCGCCGTTGAGGAAATAGAACACCCGTGTGTGCTCCAGGAAGCGGCCGATGATCGAACGCACATGGATGTTATGCGACACACCGGCAATTCCCGGCCGCAGGCAGCACATGCCCCGCACGACCAGATCGATGCGCACGCCTGACTGACTGGCTTTGTACAGCGCGCGGATGATCTTCGGATCGGTCAGCGAATTGAACTTGGCGATGATGTGCGCCGGCTTGCCATCGAGCGCGAACTGCGTCTCGCGGGCGATCATGTCGAGCATGCCCTTCTTGAGCGTGAACGGCGCATGCAGCAGCTTTTTCATGCGCAGCGTCTTGCCCATGCCGATCAACTGGCTGAACAGTTTGCCGACGTCTTCGCACAAGGCATCGTCGGAGGTCAGCAGGCTGTAGTCGGTATACAGGCGAGCATTGCCCGCGTGGTAGTTACCGGTGCCAAGATGCGCATAACGCACGATCTCGCTGCCTTCGCGGCGCAGGATCAGCATCATCTTGGAGTGGGTCTTGAACCCGACCACGCCATAGATCACTACCGCGCCCGCTGCCTGAAGACGGCTGGCCAGCTGCAGGTTGGATTCCTCGTCGAAGCGGGCGCGCAGTTCGATCACCGCCGTGACTTCCTTGCCGTTACGCGCCGCATCTACCAGCGCATCGACGATTTCCGAGTTCGCGCCGCTGCGATACAGGGTCTGGCGTACAGCCAGGACGTGCGGGTCCTTTGCGGCCTGGCGCAGCAGGTCGACGACCGGCGTGAACGACTCGAACGGGTGCAGCAGCAGGATGTCCTGCTTGCTGATCACGCTGAAAATGTTTTCGCTGTTCTGCAGCAGTTTCGGGATGGCTGGCGTAAACGGCGGGTATTGCAGCTCCGGATGGCTGTCCAGGCCGGTGATGCTGAACAGGCGGGTCAGGTTGACCGGCCCGTTGACCTGATACAGCTCGGACTCGTTCAGGTTGAACTGCTTGAGCAAGTAGTCGGACAGATGTTTGGGGCAGGTATCGGCCACTTCCAGCCGCACCGCGTCACCGTAGCGACGCGAGAACAGTTCGCCGCGCAGGGCGCGGGCCAAGTCTTCCACGTCCTCCGAATCCAGCGCGAGGTCGGCGTTGCGGGTCAGGCGGAACTGATAGCAGCCCTTGACCTTCATGCCCTGGAACAGGTCGTCGGCGTGGGCGTGGATCATCGACGACAGAAACACGAAGTTGTCGCCCGGGCCACCGACGTCTTCCGGAACCTTGATGACCCGTGGCAACAGGCGCGGTGCCGGAATGATCGCCAGGCCCGAGTCGCGACCAAAGGCGTCGATGCCTTCGAGCTCGACGATGAAGTTCAGGCTCTTGTTGACCAGCAATGGGAACGGGTGAGTCGGGTCCAGACCGATCGGCGTGATGATCGGCGCAATTTCGTCACGGAAATAGCGACGCACCCAGGCCTTGAGCTTGGCCGTCCAGTGACGGCGGCGGATGAACCGGACCTGATGCTTTTCCAGTTCCGGCAGGAGAATATCGTTGAGGATCGCGTACTGACGGTCAACGTGACCGTGGGTCAGCTCGCTGATGCGCGCCAGCGCCTGATGCGGCTGCAAGCCATCGGCACCGGCCTGTTCGCGTGCAAAGGTGATTTGTTTCTTGAGGCCCGCGACACGAATCTCGAAGAACTCGTCGAGGTTGCTGGAGAAGATCAGCAGGAATTTCAGCCGTTCCAGCAATGGATAGGACTCGTCGAGCGCCTGTTCCAGAACCCGGATATTGAACTGCAACTGCGACAGTTCACGGTGGATGTACAAGCTGCTGTCATCCAGGTTCACGGCAACGATCGCAGGAGCTGCGGGCGCCTCGACAACCGGAACGACTTCGATCTCAGGCTGGACCGCGGGTGCAGCTTCCTGAACGTCGACTTCAACAGTGGCTTCGATGAGTCCTTCGGTATTCATGAACGTTCCTGTAAGGCTATTGCCCTTTTAACAATTGGGCGGCGCGGACGGCGAAGTAAGTAAGAATGCCATCTGCACCCGCGCGTTTGAAGGCGGTGAGGGACTCGAGAATCACGCCCTCACTCAGCCAGCCATTCTGGATCGCGGCCATATGCATCGCATATTCGCCGCTCACCTGATAGACAAAGGTCGGCACCTTGAACTCATCCTTGACCCGGTAAAGGATGTCCAGATAAGGCATGCCTGGCTTGACCATCACCATGTCCGCGCCTTCAGCCAGGTCGGCGGCCACTTCATGCAATGCTTCGTGACTGTTGGCCGGGTCCATCTGATAGGACGCCTTGTTGGCCTTGCCCAGGTTCAACGAGGAACCTACCGCGTCGCGGAACGGGCCGTAATAGGCGCTGGCGTACTTGGCTGAGTAAGCCATGATCCGCACGTTGACATGCCCGGCCAGCTCGAGTGCTTCACGGATCGCCTGAATGCGACCGTCCATCATGTCGGAAGGCGCGACCACCTGGGCGCCCGCGTCGGCATGGGACAAGGCCTGCTTGACCAGCGCATCGACGGTAATGTCGTTCTGCACATAGCCTTCTTCATCCAGGACACCGTCCTGACCGTGAGTGGTGAACGGGTCCAGCGCCACGTCAGTGATGACGCCCAGCTCCGGGAAGCGGTCACGCAATGCGCGGGTTGCACGCTGAGCGATACCGTCCGGGTTCCAGGCTTCGGCGCCATCCAGAGATTTTTTCTCGGCCGGCGTGACCGGAAACAGCGCCAGCGCAGGAATACCCAGCTCAACCCAGCTTTCGGCTTCCTTCAGCAGCAGGTCGATGCTCAGGCGCTCGACGCCAGGCATGGAAGCAACGGTTTCCCGACGGTTTTCGCCGTCCAGGACAAATACGGGGAGAATCAGGTCATCAACGGTGACGACGTTTTCGCGAACCAGACGACGAGAAAAGTCGTCGCGGCGGTTGCGACGCAGGCGGGTGAGAGGAAACAAGCGGTTTGCGGGGGTAAAGCTCACGGCGAGACTCCTGAGCCCGCATACGCGGGCAAGCGCGACAGTTATAAGCTGCCATTATGACCAAAGTGTGACAGTCATAGTGTGACCTGCGACTCGGGGCCGCAGCGACGTTCGAGCTATAGGGTAACCCCATTAACCTGTATCAATCTTTAACGTCGAGACACATATCGACACTTTCATGATTGTCGTGGCCGGGTTAGGCTGCGCGTTCATTTCGCCAGCATCCAGACCATGCTCCAGAATTTCTTGAACGAGTTTGGCTACTTCGCCCTGTTCCTCGGCACCTTCTTTGAAGGCGAGACCATTTTGGTGCTTGCCGGATTTCTGGCGTTCCGTAACTACATGGACCTGAACATGGTCATCCTGGTGGCCTTCTGTGGCAGCTACGCCGGCGACCAGTTGTGGTACTTCATGGGGCGCAAGCACGGCCGCCGGATTCTGGCGCGCAAGCCGCGCTGGCAGTTGATGGGCGACAAGGCCCTGCGGCTGGTGCGCAAGCATCCCGACATCTGGGTACTGAGCTTCCGCTTCGTCTATGGCCTGCGAACGGTCATGCCGGTGGCCATCGGCATGTCCGGCTACCCGCCGGGCCGCTACCTGCTGCTCAATGGCATCGGCGCGGCGGTCTGGGCGGCGGCACTGGGTTCTGCGGCGTACCACTTCGGTGCGGTCATGGAAGGGCTGCTGGGCAATATCAAGAAATACGAGATGTGGGTGCTCGGCGGCCTGGTGGTGCTGGGCCTTGCGCTCTGGCTGCGCCGTCGCATGAAGAACGCCCGCATCGCCCGTGAAGAGAAGCGTCTGTGCGCGTCGGCGGCCGCTTCCGATCTGGCCGTCGAAGTCCCTAGCGAAACCCCGCCGAAGAAGTCCGACGACTGATTCGTTTCAGGCTCGCAACCCCTTCCCCATCTCTGGCGCCGCCCCGCTCGCCCTCTTGGCTTTCCCTGCCACGAGGGCGAAAATGCGCCACTGAACACATCGCACTCAATACGATCCATAGATCAGCACCCATTGAAAACGAGCGGCCGCGCAACCGGCCGCTGGCGATAAGGAGTTGAGGTATGCACAAGAAAGTGGCGGTGATCCTTTCCGGCTGCGGCGTCTACGACGGCGCAGAGATTCACGAAAGCGTTCTGACCTTGCTGCGCCTGGATCAACGCGGCGCCGAGGTTCAATGCTTCGCTCCCGACATTGCCCAGCAGCATGTGGTGAATCACCTGACCGGCGAGGAGACGGCGGAAACCCGCAATGTCCTGGTGGAATCGGCCCGCATCGCGCGCGGTGCGATCAAGGACATCCTTGAAGCTGATGTGAACGAGTTCGACGCCTTGATCATCCCCGGTGGTTTCGGCTCGGCGAAAAATCTCTCTGACTTTGCCCGGCAGGGCGCCGGATGCCGCGTGGAAAGCGGAGTGCTGGCGCTGGCCGAAGCCTTTGCCCTGGCCGGCAAGCCGGTCGGCCTGATCTGCATCAGCCCGGCACTCGCCGCCAAACTGTACGGCCCTGGCGTGACCTGCACCATCGGTAACGACCAGGAGACCGCAGCGGCCATCACCAAAATGGGCGGCATCCATGAGGAGTGCGAAGTCACGGAGATTGTCGAAGACCACGCCCGCAAACTCGTCAGCACCCCGGCCTATATGGTTGCCAAGAGCATCAGCGAAGCGGCCGCCGGCATCAACAAGCTGGTGGACCGGGTACTGGAACTGACCCAGGAGCAGGAACAGGTTTGAATGTTTCCTGCATGAGCGCGGTATGGGCGGAAGCGGACTTGTCCGCGAAGACCTGATCCAGCCTATGCATCTGCTGCGGTTGTACCAGCCTCTTCGCGAGCAAGCTCACTCCTACAGTTCAGCGCAGTATCGATGGGAGCGGACTTGTCCGCGAAGACCTGATCCCAGCCAATGCATCTGCTGCGGTTGTACCAGCCTCTTCGCGAGCAAGCGCGCTCCTACAGTCCGGTCCTGATCAGTTCAGCACGCCATCCAGAATGGCGTAGACGATGCCGGTGCCCACGGCGATCAGCACCACGTCGGTGCCCAGGCGGCGCCATTCGTAGCCGTCGTAATGCGGCAGGTTCTGCAGGGCGCGGCGGTCCAGGCGCTTGCCGTAACCGGGCGGCAGTGGTTTGCCTTTGGCGATGTGGATACCCGGCGGCAGCGGCTGGCCCCGGCCGATCACGTCACGGTGTTGCTGGAAGGTCTGGCGAACCTGGCCGAAGTCCTGCGGCGGTTGATTCTTGCCTCGATTCTCCTGATGCCCTTGGTTGCCGGGCTTGCCCTGCCCCTTGTCATTGCCTTGACCCTTGCCGCCGCCGTTATGCTGCGGGCCTTGCTGCTGACCGCTACGGTTATCGTCCGGGCCTCCACCACGCTGATCCGGCGGCGCAGCCTGCAACAGCGGGCTGGCGCTGATCATCAATATTCCCAGGCCAGCGATAAAGCGATTCGGCAGTTTCATGTGGTACTCCTCAACCTCTATTCATGCAGCAAAAAGGGGTTCATGACCCGGTCATGAACCCCTTGCCTTGTGAAGCATAGAGCGGTGAAAAACCTTTTGATTCCTCTGTATCAGGAACTTTACCTACCGCTTACACGCGCGCTACGTACACCGTCCGCCAGCGCCGAGCACAGGCTCAGTACGCCATTGATGGCCTGCTCCGGCGAGCTGGCGGTGGCGATCTTGTCCACCAGCGCCGAACCCACGACCACGCCGTCCGCAAGGCGGGCAATGGCAGCCGCCTGTTCCGGGGTGCGGATGCCAAAGCCCACGCTGATCGGCAACTGAGTGTGGCGACGCAGACGCGCCACCGCTTCGGTGACGTGTTCAGTCGTCGCCGAACCGGCGCCGGTCACGCCCGCCACCGAAACGTAGTAGACGAAGCCCGAACTGCGCTCCAACACACGCGGCAGGCGCGCGTCGTCGGTAGTCGGTGTGGTCAGGCGGATGAAGTCGATGTCCGACGCCTGTGCCGGTGTGGCCAGCTCGGCATCGTGCTCGGGCGGCAGATCGACGATGATCAGGCCATCGACACCCGCTTCCCTGGCCTGAGCCACGAATGCTTCGACGCCGAAGCGGTGAATCGGGTTGTAGTACCCCATCAGCACGATAGGCGTCGCCTGATCCTCGACCCGAAACTCGCGAACCATCTGCAGGGTTTTCGCCAGCGTCTGGCCGGCTTCCAGTGCACGCAGGGTCGCGAGTTGAATTGCCACGCCGTCGGCCATCGGATCGGTGAACGGCATGCCCAGTTCGATCACGTCAGCGCCAGCGGCCGGCAGACCCTTGAGGATCTTCAGCGAGGTGTCGTAGCCGGGATCGCCGGCTGTAATGAAGGTGACCAGTGCGGCGCGGCCTTCGGTCTTCAGCTGGGCAAAACGCTGTTCGAGACGGCTCATACCAGCTCCTCCTGAGTTTTTTCGGCCGCAGCCATGTGGTTCATCACGGTTTGCATGTCCTTGTCGCCGCGTCCGGACAGACAGATCACCATCAAGTGATCCTTGGGCAGACCCGGTGCGCGCTTCATGGCTTCGGCCAGGGCGTGGGAAGTTTCCAGCGCCGGGATGATGCCTTCGAGCAGGCAGCACTGGTGAAAGGCATTCAGCGCTTCGTCGTCGGTAATGCTGACGTATTCGGCGCGCTTCACTTCATGCAACCAGGCGTGCTCAGGACCGATGCCGGGATAGTCCAGGCCGGCGGAAATAGAGTGCGCGTCTGCGATCTGGCCGTCGTCGTCCTGCAGCAGGTAGGTACGGTTGCCGTGCAGTACGCCCGGAACGCCGCCGTTCAGGCTGGCGGCATGCTTGTCGGTATTGACGCCATGACCGCCGGCTTCGACGCCGATGATCTGGACGCTGGCGTCATCCAGGAATGGGTGAAACAGGCCCATGGCGTTGGAGCCGCCGCCGACGCAGGCAACGACGCTATCCGGCAGGCGGCCTTCTTTCTCTTGCAGCTGCGCCTTGGTTTCCCGGCCGATGACCGACTGGAAGTCGCGGACCATGGCAGGATAAGGGTGCGGGCCGGCCACGGTGCCGATCAGGTAGAACGTGTCGTCGACGTTGGTGACCCAGTCACGCAGCGCTTCGTTCATGGCATCTTTCAGGGTGCCGGTGCCGGAGGTGACGGGAACGATTTCCGCGCCCAGCAGCTTCATGCGAAACACGTTGGCCTGCTGGCGTTCGATGTCGGTCGCACCCATGTAGATCACGCAAGGCAGGCCGAAACGTGCGGCGACCGTTGCAGTGGCGACGCCGTGCATGCCGGCGCCGGTTTCCGCGATCAGGCGCTTCTTGCCCATGCGCTTGGCCAGCAGCACTTGGCCGATGCAGTTGTTGATCTTGTGCGCGCCGGTGTGGTTCAGCTCTTCCCGCTTGAAGTAGATTTTCGCCCCGCCACAGAACTCGGTCAGGCGCTCGGCGAAGTACAGCGGATTAGGGCGGCCAACGTAGTCGCTCTGGAAGTAAGCCATCTGGCGGGCGAATTCAGGATCGGCTTTGGCGGCTTCGTACTCACGATTGAGATCGAGCACCAGCGGCATGAGGGTTTCAGCCACGTAGCGTCCGCCGAATGAGCCGAACAGGCCGTTGGCATCGGGGCCGCTGCGAAGGGTGGTCTGGGTCATGGGAGCTCCAGTTGCGTAACGAATGGATTGAGCCGCGAGGCAGTGAACACACTTTAACCAGCGCATGGCTCGATGAAAACCGATAAGATCGCGCAAACCTGTCAGAAAAACTCACAGATACCATGACTCGAAAACTGCCTTCCCTCAATGCCCTGCGCGCCTTTGAAACCACAGCACGCCTGGGCAGCGTCAGCCAGGCAGCGGAGCAGCTCAACGTGACTCACGGTGCGGTGAGCCGGCAACTCAAGGTGCTTGAAGAAGACTTGGGCGTAAGCCTGTTCATCAAGGATGGACGCGGCCTTAAACTCACAGATTCAGGAATACGCCTGCGTGATGCCGCAAGCGACGCGTTCGACCGATTGCGCGATGTCTGCGCCGAGCTGAGCCAGGATGCCGTTGACGCACCCTTCGTGCTCGGCTGCTCGGGAAGCCTGCTGGCGCGCTGGTTCATCCCGCGCCTGGGGCGTTTGAATGCCGAGTTGCCGGATTTGCGTCTGCACCTGTCGGCAGGCGAAGGCGATCTGGACCCGCGCAGGCCAGGGCTGGACGCCCTGCTGATGTTCGCCGAGCCGCCATGGCCTGCGGATATGCAGGTATTCGAACTGGCGAGCGAGCGAATAGGCCCGGTGTTAAGCCCGCGATTCGCTAATTTCGAAGCGCTGCGCCAGGCACCGGCGCAGGCATTGCTCGACGGGTCGCTGCTGCATACCGCGTCACGACCGCAAGCGTGGCCAAGCTGGGCACGACAGAACGGGATCGAACCGCAGTCGTTGCGTTACGGGCAGGGTTTCGAGCATTTGTATTATTTACTGGAGGCAGCGGTGGCCGGACTTGGCATTGCCATCGCACCGGAGCCGCTGGTGGTGGATGACCTGCGCGCCGGTCGCCTCGCTGCGCCGTGGGGTTTCAGCGAAACCCCGGCGCAACTGGCGCTTTGGATACCCAGGCGGGCCGTTGACGGGCGCGCGCAGCAGCTGGCTCAATGGTTGAAAAACGAGCTCAAGCGTTCAGGGCAGCCAGATGCAACTTGATCAGTGACCGCGCTTGCACAGCAGGTAGGCTGCCAGCAGGCCTACCGCACCGACTGCAACGCCGGCAGTAGTCCATGGGTGCTCTTGCGCGTAGTCGCGTGTTGCCAACGCGTTTTCACGGGTCTTGACCTTCACGTCTTCGTAGACATCGCTCAACAGGCTGCGCGAATGGCTCAGTGCATTTTCAGCATTGGCCTTGAGGCTTTTCAGCGTCTTGCGCGACTCATCCGACGCATCGGCCTTGAGGCTTTCCAGCGACTTGAGGAGACTTTCGATCTCCGCTTCCATGCTTTGCAACGAGGCCTTGCGAAGTGAAGTACTAGCCATGATGTTTCTCCTGCAATGGTAAGTGGCGTGTGTTGTTTCCGACTACGGCCGTTCTGGAAAGTGCGATTGCATTTTTACAATGTGCTGAACTTTTGATCGTCTTCTCCTGACAGATGCTAGGAGCGTCATCATCGCTACGCTCTCAATGACCCATCAGGAGAACTGCCATGAGTGATCACCACACGTACAAGAAAATCGAGCTGGTCGGCTCGTCCACCACGACGATCGAAGACGCCATCAACAATGCGCTGGCTGAGGCCAGCAAGAGCCTCAAGCACCTGGAATGGTTCGAAGTGACCGAGACCCGCGGCCATATCGAAAACGGTCGCGTGGCGCACTATCAGGTCACCCTCAAGGTCGGCTTCCGCATCGCCAGCAGCTGAGCAGGCTGAACCTTTCCACTGGCCGATTGCCATAAGCTGCGCTACACACTGATAGCCCGCTGCCGAGTAAGCGCTGGCGTGGCTGACGTCTCTCGACGCCTGACCTGTTGCAGGCGTCAGTCTCTGGCTGAACAGGAGTTGAACTCATGAAGAAGTTCATGTTGGCGGTGGGTCTGTTGAGTATGGCGGGAACTGCTCTGGCAGCCGGCAAGCCGTGTGAAGAATTGAAGGCGGAGATCGACGCCAAACTTCAGGCCAAGGGCACGACGTCCTATACCCTGGAAGTGGTCGACAAAGGCAGCGTGACCGACAAACAAGTTGTCGGTACTTGCGAAGCCGGTACCAAAGAGATCGTTTATCAGCGTGGCTAACTTCGCTGGATAAATAAAAAAACCGACTCAGTGAGTCGGTTTTTTTTGCCCGTGGTCCTGCCTCAGCCCTGGGCGACCTGGGCGAGAATTTCGTAGGAACGCAGGCGGTCCTGATGCTCGTACATGTCACAGGTGAAGATGAGTTCATCCGCATCAGTCTGCTCCAGCAGGACCTCAAGCTTGGCGCGGATTTTCTCAGGGCCGCCGACCATTGCCAGTCCCAGGAAGCTTGCCACGGCTTCGCGCTCGTGCGGCAGCCATAACTTGTCCATGGACTCGACCGGCGGGCGCTGCATCAGGCTGTGCCCACGCATCAGCGCGAGGATTCGCTGGTACACCGAGGTTGCCAGGTATTCGGCGTGCTCGTCGGTGTCCGCTGCGGCCAGTGGCACGCCCAACATGACATACGGCTTATCGAGGACTTCGGACGGCTGGAAGTGGTTGCGATAGGTGCGGATCGCCTCGTGCATGTAGCGCGGCGCGAAGTGCGAGGCGAAGGCATACGGCAAACCGCGCATGCCGGCCAGTTGCGCGCTGAACAGGCTGGACCCCAACAGCCAGATTGGCACGTTGGTGCCGGTGCCCGGCACTGCGATCACTTTTTGATCAGGAGTGCGCGGCCCCAGGTATTCCATCAGCTCGGCGACGTCATCCGGAAAATCATCGGCGCTGCCCGAGCGCTCGCGGCGCAGCGCGCGGGCGGTCATCTGGTCCGATCCCGGCGCACGCCCCAGGCCCAGGTCGATACGGCCGGGATACAGGCTGGCGAGGGTGCCGAACTGCTCGGCGATCACCAGCGGCGCGTGATTGGGTAGCATTATACCGCCGGCCCCGACACGGATGGTCGAGGTGCCGCCTGCCAGATAGGCCAGCAGCACTGACGTGGCAGAGCTGGCGATGCCGTCCATGTTGTGGTGTTCGGCGACCCAGAAACGGTTGTAACCCAACTTCTCGACATGCTGTGCCAGGTTAAGGGAATTGCGCAGGGATTCGGCAGGACCTTTGTCGTGGCGCACGGGCACCAGATCGAGTGTGGAAATCTTGATATCGCTGAGACGTTTCATAGGCCGCTAAAGCTCCTTGAAAGGATGGGCCGCTCGAAGACCGAGCGTGCATGACACATGCAGTCGGGGCGCGAAAGGGCATTTTCAATAGCAGGAAGGGAAAAATCCTACCAAATAACTAGGTCTTTCCGCAGGGTTGAACTTTCCGAAGCCGTCTATCCTCAGAACCCTAGTCATCTAGAAAGATAATCAGATATCCACTCAGACATTCAGTCAGGAGGCACCATGAGCATCGTCAAGAAAGCATCCGCCCATTGGGAAGGTGATCTAAAAAGCGGTATCGGCAGCATTTCTACCGAAACCGGTGTACTGCGCGAAGCACCTTATGGTTTCAAAGCCCGCTTTGAAGGCGGCAAGGGCACCAACCCTGAAGAACTGATCGGCGCAGCCCACGCAGGCTGCTTCTCCATGGCGCTGTCCATGATTCTGGGCGACGCAGGCTTTACTGCCGAGAGCATCGATACCCAGGCTGAAGTGAGCCTGGACCAGGTTGAAGGTGGCTTTGCCATCTCCGCCGTGCACCTGATCCTCAAGGCCAAGGTGCCAGGCGCCAGCCAGGAACAGTTCACCGAACTGACCAACAAAGCCAAAGAAGGCTGCCCGGTTTCCAAGGTGCTGAATGCCAAGATCACCCTGGACGCCACGCTGCTCGGCTGATTCAGGTTTCCCCGAAGCCCGGAGAGCACTGCTTTCCGGGTCTTTCGAATGACCCCAGAACCAGACCCCGAACGCAACGGTCCCATATTCAAGACACCCTTGAAGCATGACGGCATGGCCTGTCATGCGTCGCCAGCGTGTGGCCCTCATCGTCAGTCCGTCGTATCGAAGGAGTCGAGCATGAAACGTTTCGCCATTGCCGTGACCTGCAGCCTGATGGCTTGCGGCGCGCTGGCCGCCCCCAAATCCTGTGAAGAGCTCAAGGATGAGATCGAGGCGAAGATCCAGGCCAACAACGTCACATCGTATACGTTGGAAATCGTCACCAACGAGGAAGTGCAGGACCCGAACATGGTTGTCGGCACCTGCGAGAACGGCACCAAGAAAATCATCTATCAGCGCAACGATCGCTGATTACAGGCAATGCACGTCCTCTTCCTCAGCAACAAGGTTGCGCTTTGAGTCGTACAGCATCGCATCGACGCTGTTGGCGATGGAACGCACCTCGAACCGGTAACGCTCGCCAGCCTTGAACTGGTCGTACCTGAGGTCGATGAAACAGGTCAGCTCCCTCAGGTCGTCGCTCATGATGCCGATGCCACCTGACCGGTATTCATAGTCGTATCGCACCTGCAACTCATGGCTGCCCGGCGTCACCTGAAAGTACCGGCCATCCGGCGCGTTCTCGCCATCCAGCTTGTCGCTCATCACCAGCCTGCCGGTGAACGTGTGCATGTCTACCCAGGCCATGTTCGGATCGACTGCGGGCAACGGCGATGCGCATCCCGCCAGCGTAACCATGATGATGCACAGTGGTGTCAGTCGCATTCGCAGCCTCCATTGGTGATCGTGGCGATGATAGTTGCGCCGAGCCTCGACTGTCCTGCATAACGGCGGTTAATTCATTCATCAAGGCCGTATATGCCCGGACTCGACATTCCAAACCATTGGCGCGTGTTGCCGATGATACTGCTGTTGCTGCCTGGCGGATGTTCCAGCGTTTCGTACTACAGCCAACTGGCCGGCGGGCAACTGGAGCTGCTGCGCGCCCGGGAGCCGATTGCCCAGGTGGTCAACGATCCGCGCCGCGATGCCAGGCTGCGTGAGCGGCTGGCTCACGCGCAGCAGGCCAGGGATTTCGCCAGTTCACAGTTGAAGCTTCCGGACAACCGCAGCTACCGCCTGTACACCGAACTGGGCCGCCCTTATGTGGTGTGGAACGTGTTTGCGACGGGCGAGTTCAGTCTGGAACCGGTGACCCATTGCTTTCCGATTGCCGGTTGTGTGGCTTATCGCGGCTATTACAGCGTCGGCGCGGCGCGGGGCGCAGCGGCCTTGCAGCGCCAGTCGGGCAAAGACACCTATGTCAGCGGCGTGGAAGCCTACTCGACCCTGGGCTGGTTCGATGACCCGATCTTGAGTTCGATGCTGAACTGGGGAGATGAACGCCTGGCGACCCTGATTTTTCACGAGCTCGCGCACCAGCGTCTCTATGTGAAGGACGACACTGCATTCAACGAGTCTTACGCCAGCTTCGTCGAACAGGAAGGCACGCGGCAATGGCGCGCGGCCCGAGGGCTGGCGCCTGAACCCGTAGCGCAATCCGAGCGCCGCGACCAGTTCATTCGCTTGGTGCTGGCCACCCGCGAGCGCTTGCAGACGCTGTATCGTCAGCCGCTGAACAGCGATGTCATGCGCAGTCGCAAGGCTGAAGAATTCGAGCGATTGCGTCGTGAGTACCGCAGGGTGCGTGACGAACAATGGGCTGGCGACAAGCGCTTCGACGCCTGGATCAACAGCCCCATGAACAACGCCAAGCTGCTGCCTTTGGGCCTGTATGACCAATGGGTGCCGGCGTTCGAGGCGCTGTTCAGGCAAGTGAATGGGGATTGGCCGGCTTTCTACAAAGCTGTAGAAAAATTGGGTGAGCAGCCGGAAGAAGCCCGCAAGAAGGCGTTGCGCGAATTGATGGAGTAAGTGATCTGCGCCTTGCCTGCTCCGGGAATTCGTCTTGCTGGCGAACTGGCTGGCACAGCGTTACCTGGCCGAGGGGACAAACGCCTCATGCAACTCAGCCAGCGTCGCGAAATGATACGTCGGCTGCTCCGCCGCCAGTTCCTCGTGGCTGCCAAAACCGTAGCCCACAGCTGCCACATCCAGACCGTTGCGCAGGCCGCCGATCAGGTCGTGTTTGCGATCCCCGATCATCAAGGTGTGCGCCGGGTCGAGGTTTTCTTCGGCCAGCAAATGGGCGATCAGCTCGACTTTGTCGGTGCGGGTGCCATCCAGCTCGCTGCCATAGATCAGTTTGAAATGCCGGGCGAAGTCGAAGTGCCGGGCAATCTCGCGGGCGAACAGCCAGGGCTTGGAGGTTGCGATATACAGCGTCCTGCCCTGCCCGGCCAGGTCTTCCAGCAGTTGCGGAACACCTTCGAACACCAGGTTCTCGTAAAGCCCGGTCACTTTGAAGCGCTCGCGATAATGCCCCACCGCTTCCCACGCCCGCGCTTCGTCCATGTCATAGAACTGCATGAACGCCTGCAGCAGCGGCGGGCCGATGAAGTGCTCCAGCCTGGTGATGTCCGGCTCGTCGATGCCCAGACGCGCCAGGGCGAACTGGATCGAGCGGGTGATACCAAGGCGTGGGTCGGTGAGCGTACCGTCCAGGTCGAACAGAATATTGGTGTAATGCATGGGCGCCTCGGTCTGGGGATAAGTCAGCATGGCTGGTCAAAGCCTTCGGCCAGATGCTGATCCTTGAGCTTCACGTAATTGGTCGCACTGTAAGGGAAGAAGGCGATTTCCTTTTCGGTCAAAGCGCGCACCTGCCTGACCGGGCGCCCAACGTACAGAAAACCGCTCTCCAGCACCTTGCCCGGCGGCACCAGGCTGCCAGCGCCAATGATGACTTCGTCCTCGACTACCGCGCCGTCCATGATCGTCGTGCCCATCCCGATCAGGATGCGGTTGCCTACGGTGCAGCCGTGCAGCATCACCTTGTGGCCAATGGTGACTTCATCACCGATCAGCAACGGGAAACCGTCCGGGTTGAACGGGCCGGCGTGGGTGATGTGCAACACGCTGCCATCCTGCACGCTGGTGCGGGCACCAATGCGGATGCGGTGCATATCGCCGCGAATGACGGTCAGGGGCCAGACCGAGCTGTCGGCGCCGATCTGCACATCACCGATTACCACGGCCGAATGATCGACGAACGCCCGCTCGCCAAGGGCTGGGGTGTGGTCCTGAAACTTGCGAATGGCCACGATAGGCTCCTTCTCTGGCATTGATAGTGGATGATCCGGGTTTCGATGCTGCGGTCGGCGTCGATTGTAATTAAGATGCCTGAGTGTTTCTTCCAGCCAAGGTGCAAAACCGTGAGCGCGAACAACCCTCTTCTGCAACCGTACGACCTGCCTCCGTTCTCGGCGATCCGCGCCGAGCACGTCAAACCTGCCATCGACCAGATTCTGGCCGACAACCGCGCCGCCATCGCCGACATCCTCGCCAGGCAGGGTTCAACGCCGGACTGGGCCGGGCTGGTGCTCACCATGGACGAGTTGAACGACCGTCTGGGCGCAGCGTGGAGTCCGGTCAGCCACCTCAATGCCGTGTGCAACAGCGCCGAGCTGCGGGAAGCCTATGAGTCCTGCCTGCCGGCGTTGAGTGCCTACTCTACCGAGATGGGCCAGAACCGCGAGCTGTTCCAGGCGTATGAAGCACTGGCCAACAGCCCGGAAGCGGCGTCCTACGACGTTGCCCAGAAAACCATTCTCGAACAGGCACTGCGCGACTTCCGCTTGTCCGGCATCGATTTGCCGCCTGAACAGCAGAAGCGTTACGCCGAAGTGCAAAGCAAGCTGTCGGAGCTGGGCAGCCAGTTTTCCAACCAGTTGCTCGACGCGACCCAGGCCTGGACCAAGCTGGTCACGGACGAGTCCGCGCTCGCCGGCCTGACCGAATCGGCCAAACAGCAAATGGCCGCTGCAGCCAAGGCCAAGGATCTGGACGGGTTCCTGATCACTCTGGAATTCCCGAGCTACTACGCGGTGATGACCTACGCCGAAGACCGCGCCCTGCGTGAAGAAGTCTACGCGGCATATTGCACGCGCGCCTCGGATCAAGGTCCGAACGCCGGCAAGAACGACAACGGCCCGATCATGGAGCAGATCCTCGACCTGCGCCAGGAGCTGGCCGTACTGCTGGGTTACGCCAACTATGCCGAGTTGAGCCTGGCCACCAAGATGGCCGAGTCCAGCGATCAGGTGCTCAGCTTCCTGCGCGACCTGGCCAAGCGCAGCAAGCCGTTCGCCGAGCAAGACCTCAAGCAGCTCAAGGCGTATGCCGCCGAACAAGGCTGCCCCGACCTGCAAAGCTGGGACAGCGGTTTCTATGCCGAGAAGCTGCGCGAACAACGCTACAGCGTTTCCCAGGAAGCCCTGCGCGCCTACTTCCCGATCGACAAGGTGCTGACCGGCCTGTTCGCCATCGTGCAGCGCCTGTACGGCATCGAGATTGCCGAGCAGCAAGGCTTCGACACCTGGCACCCGGATGTTCGCCTGTTCGAGATCAAGGAAAACGGCCAGCACGTCGGACGCTTTTTCTTCGACCTGTACGCCCGCGCCAACAAGCGTGGCGGGGCCTGGATGGACGGCGCCCGCGACCGTCGCCGCACCGCTGAAGGCACTCTGCAGAACCCGGTTGCCAATCTGGTCTGCAACTTCACGCCGGCGGTGGGCGGCAAGCCTGCGCTGCTGACCCACGATGAAGTCACCACGCTGTTCCATGAATTCGGCCACGGCCTGCATCACCTGCTGACCCGTATCGAACATGCCGGCGTGTCGGGCATCAACGGTGTGGCGTGGGACGCGGTCGAGCTGCCAAGCCAGTTCATGGAAAACTGGTGCTGGGAGCCTGAAGGGTTGGCACTGATTTCCGGTCACTACGAGACCGGCGAACCGTTGCCGCAAGACCTGCTGGAGAAAATGCTCGCGGCGAAAAACTTCCAGTCTGGCCTGATGATGGTCCGCCAACTGGAGTTCTCGCTGTTCGACTTCGAACTGCATGCCACCCACGGCGACGGCCGTACCGTGCTGGATGTGCTCGAAGGCATTCGCGACGAGGTTTCGGTCATGCGGCCACCGGCCTACAACCGGTTCCCCAACAGCTTCGCGCACATCTTCGCCGGCGGTTACGCGGCGGGTTACTACAGCTACAAGTGGGCGGAAGTGCTGTCGGCCGATGCATTCTCGAAGTTCGAGGAGGACGGCGTGCTGAGCGCCGAGACCGGGCGCGCGTTCCGCGAAGCCATTCTGGCCCGTGGTGGTTCGCAGGCGCCGATGGTGCTGTTCGTCGATTTCCGGGGACGCGAGCCTTCCATTGACGCACTCTTGCGCCACAGCGGCCTGAGCGAGGAAGCGGCAGCATGACCGACACACCGGTGATCGTCACCAAGAAGCGTTTCATCGCCGGGGCCGTATGCCCGGCCTGCAGCGAGCCGGACAAACTGATGATGTGGAGCGAAAATGACGTTCCGCATCGTGAGTGCGTCGGCTGCGGCTACAGCGACACGCTCAACGAACAAGGGCTTTCCGTTCCCAAAGAACTGGGTACGCGGGTCAACAAGATTGCCGTGAAGGCTGTCGATCCGAAGGTCCAGGGCGTTCAGTTCTTTCCCAACCCGAAACTGAAAAAGCCTGTCGATCCAGACTGACCCTGTCGGTTTTGTATCAACGCCACCAGGAGCGCTCATATAGCGCTCCTGGTGCATCTGGTCAGTTAAGTTTGATCTTGGCGAAGGCGTTGGCGAGCTCGAGAAGAATGGCCTCGTCCTTCACCGGCGCGATAGCCTTAACGCTCGGCCAGTTCGGAAACCTTTTCCTTGAAGGAAAGCGCCAGGTCGATAAGTACTTCTTCATCCCTCCCCAGATCACCGCGAATCTTGTGCTTGCCTTTCGGGCGCAGTGTGACCCAGGCGTTGTCTTGCAACTCGTCGTCCTGATAGAACTCAATGGCAATTTCGGGCTGATCTTCCTGCTCGAAATCTTCAGTCGATAACCGAATCTCGTACTTGGCCATCACCCACCTCGCAGTTAGGTAAAGTTGCCGGCACTCCATGACCCGCAAGCCCGGCGTGCATGCCAACTTATTCCGCACCCGGTAGTACGTCTACTGACAGAAATGACAGGTGGTTACTCATACAGTGTCAATGCCGAACACGGTTAAGACATATAACCGCTACGTGGCGGGAGGCAATAAAGTCAAATCCGCAGGCACCATCGGTCAGGGCGGCAGTTTTTTCGATGACATCCGGACAGGCTCGTATTACTGTACATCCAGACAGTATTCGAGTATTTCCAGATGCCCAGCCCGGCTCCCCTTCGTGGTCGCGGAACCACCACCAATCCTCACAATCGCTTTGCACCCAGCCGCTCGGTGGCCGAGGACGATGGCTGGTACCAGGAAGTGCCTTTGACGCAGGGGACGCAAGTCACCCTCGAGACCGCCAAGAGCATCATCACTCGCAATACTTCGCCGGACATTCCCTTCGATCGCTCGATCAACCCGTATCGCGGCTGCGAGCATGGCTGCATTTATTGCTTCGCTCGACCCAGCCATGCCTATTGGGACATGTCGCCCGGTCTGGATTTCGAGACCAGGCTGATTGCCAAGACCAATGCGGCTGCGCTGCTTGAACAGCAGCTTTCCAGGCCGGGCTATCAGTGCGCTCCCATTACGCTGGGCGCCAACACCGATCCGTATCAACCCATCGAGCGCGAGTACCGGATTACTCGGGCCACGCTGGAGGTGCTGCTGCGCTATCGTCACCCGGTGAGCATCATCACCAAGGGTTCGTTGATCCTGCGCGATCTTGACCTGTTGGCCGAAATGGCAAAAATGCGACTGGTGTCGGTCTACATCAGCCTGACCACACTGGACGACGAGCTTAAATGCATCCTTGAACCTCGTGCGGCGGCGCCCAAGGCACGCCTGCGGGCGATCCGCGTGATGCGCGAAGCCGGAATCCCGGTGGGCGTCCTGTGCGCACCGATGATCCCGATGATCAACGACAGCGAGCTTGAAGCCCTGCTGCGCGAAGCCAAGGCAGCGGGCGCACTGAGCGCCAGCTATGTCATGTTGCGCCTGCCGCTTGAAGTCGCGCCGCTGTTCGACGAGTGGTTGAAGACGCATTACCCGCAACGCGCCGATCATGTCATGAGCCTGATCCGCCAGAGCCGGGGCGGCGAGGTGTATGACAGCCGATTCGGCTCGCGCATGCGTGGCGAAGGGCCGTTTGCCGACCTGTTGGCGCAGCGTTATGCGGTGGCGGTCAAACGCCTCGGGCTCAATCGGCGTAGCGAACTGGTGCTGGACTGCACGGCCTTTTGCCCACCGGGAGGGCAGATGTCGCTGCTCTGATAATGGCTGCGAGCCACGACCCAGAGCGGCTGCCTTCAGTTTCATTTAAGCTTGGCGGTTTACTTTGTATTCAGGACTGATGCCAGAGGCAGCGATCAACGGACATGATTGCCATGCCAGACAAGAGTGTCATTCCGGTTTGGTCAGTGAACGCATGAATAATCCACATCAATCCGTCAGAGGATGCAGACATGAGAGACATGGATAAACAGCCATCGGCTACTTCGGCAACCAGTGAACACGCAGAGAGCGCCGAAGTAGCGTTGCAACATATCGTGGATGGCTTCGTGCATTTTCGCAATGAAGTGTTCCCCCAGCAGCAAGAGCTGTTCAAGAAACTGGCCACGGCCCAGAAGCCACGCGCCATGTTCATCACCTGCGCCGACTCGCGCATCGTTCCCGAACTCATCACCCAAAGCTCGCCCGGCGACCTGTTCGTTACCCGTAACGTCGGTAACGTGGTACCGCCCTATGGCCAGATGAACGGCGGCGTGTCCACCGCCATCGAATATGCCGTCGGCGCCCTTGGCGTGCAGCACATCATCATCTGCGGTCACTCCGACTGCGGCGCGATGCGTGCGGTGCTCAACCCCGATAGCCTGGAAAAGATGCCGACCGTCAAAGCCTGGCTGCGCCACGCCGAAGTCGCACGCACCGTGGTCGAGCAGAATTGCAACTGCAACAGTGAACTGGAGACCATGCACGTCCTGACTCAGGAAAACGTGATCTCCCAGCTCCAGCATCTGCGCACTCACCCGTCCGTTGCAGCAAAAATGGCCGCCGGCCAGCTGTTCATCCACGGTTGGGTCTACAGCATCGAGACCAGCGAAATCCTCGCCTACGATGCCGAGCTGGACAGCTTCATCCCACTCGACGGCTCCGGTCACATTCCCATGGCCACTCCAAAGCCGCGCTTTTAGTCGCCTGATTTGATCCACGACTGACGGTAACCCTTTTTCTGCCTGTGGCGGCTGCGTTCATCGCGTGTCGCCAGGCGTTGTCACGTCTGATGAAATCCCGGAGAAGTGCCATGGGTGCAACAGAATTGAAATCCGTTTTACCACGGGAGCTACTGGCTTCCGTGGTGGTGTTCCTGGTCGCCCTGCCGTTGTGCATGGGTATCGCCATTGCCTCTGGTATGCCTCCGGCCAAAGGCCTGATCACCGGCATCATCGGCGGCCTTGTGGTCGGCTGGCTGGCGGGCTCTCCGTTGCAGGTCAGCGGCCCGGCTGCCGGTCTGGCGGTGCTGGTCTTCGAGCTGGTGCGCGAACACGGCATGCTCATGCTCGGCCCTATCCTGTTGCTGGCCGGCTTGCTGCAGGTGCTGGCCGGGCGCTTCAAACTCGGATGCTGGTTTCGGGTGACCGCTCCGGCGGTGGTGTACGGCATGCTGGCGGGGATCGGCGTGCTGATCGTGCTTTCGCAGGCGCATGTGATGTTCGACAGCGGACCCAAGCCTTCCGGACTGGACAACCTGGTGGGCTTCCCCGCCACGCTGGTGCAGGCCATCGGGCCGGGCAGCGGTCTGCAAGCCGGGATGCTGGGCCTGGGTACGATCCTGATCATGTGGAGCTGGGACAAGTTGCGCCCGCAGTCGCTGCGCTTCGTGCCGGGTGCCTTGCTGGGCGTGGGTATCGCGACGGGCATCAGCCTGTTCATGGCGCTCGATGTCAAGCGCGTCGAGGTGCCTGATAACCTTTCCGACGCCATCGACTGGCTGCGTCCGGCAGATCTGATGAATCTGGCAGATCCTGCCATTCTGATCGCGGCCATTGCCGTGGCCTTTATCGCCAGCGCCGAAACGCTGCTGTCCGCAGCGGCGGTCGATCGCATGCACAGCGGCCAGCGTTCGGATTTCGACAAGGAACTCAGTGCCCAGGGTGTCGGCAACATGTTGTGCGGTCTGGTCGGTGCGCTGCCGATGACGGGCGTGATCGTGCGCAGCTCGGCCAACGTCCAGGCCGGTGCTACGACGCGCATGTCGACGATCTTCCATGGCCTGTGGCTGCTGGCGTTCGTGTTGCTGCTGTCCAGCGTGCTGCAGAGCATTCCGGTGGCGAGTCTGGCGGGTGTGCTGGTCTATACCGGTCTGAAACTGGTCGATCTGAAGACCTTCCGCGGTCTGGGGCGCTACGGTCGCATGCCGATGTTCACTTACGCCGCCACGGCAGGTGCGATCATCTTCACCGACCTGTTGACGGGTGTATTGGTGGGCTTTGGTCTGACCCTGGTCAAGCTGGCGCTCAAAGCTTCGCGCCTGAAGATCAGCGTGGTTCCGCTGGAAGCGGAGAACGAGCTGGAGCTGCGTCTGGTGGGTGCAGCGACCTTCCTCAAGGTTCCGGCGCTGACCAAGGCGCTTGCCGGTATCCCTGCCGGCAGTACGGTCCATGTGCCGCTGAACAATTTGAGCTACATCGACCATTCCTGCCTGGAACTGCTGGAAGAATGGGGTCGCGCCAATGCCGCGCACGGTACGAAACTGGTCATCGAACCGCGCGGTCTGAAGCGGCGCCTGGAAGGCCGGGTTCATACCACGACCGGAATCGGGAGCGGTGCCAGCTGACAGCAGCTCGGCGTCTGCACCGACCCGTTCGCGAGCAAGACGGATCGCCGCCCGCTCGCTCCTACGGGTTCAGCGGGGTCAAGCTTCGTGCTCTTCCAGCTCCAGGCCGACGCCCAACTGCCGCGACAGGCAAGGCCAGCGTTTCCAGGCAGCTTCGGTGTGCGGGCTGGCGATTCGGTCGCGGTAGGCTTCCACCGAGGCCAATTCGAAACTTTCCTCATCAAGCAACTCGTCCACAGCCTTATGAACGGCTTCATCCAGATGATTGGCGAAGGTTTCGCCGATCAACTGGTGAGCGATCACGCTGGCGACGGTGGTGTTGGACGGAATCAGCGGGCGCCCGAAGTGGCGGATATACAGGTCGTTGACTTCCTCGACCAGGCGATGCGCCAGATAAGCCTCGTCCAGCAGACTGTCCAGCCCCTCGTGGTCGGCCAGAATGTCCGGCGGGGTAATGAAGAAGTGTTCAGCGATCTTGAGGACCGGCTTGATCTGGCTTTCGATACCCGCCTCGACCGCAACCGCGTGCGCCGCGTCCAGCAGATCGGGAACCAGATCGATATAAGCGGCGACGAAACGCGTCAACGCACCTTTTGCATCGGCATCCGGCAAATGGATCGCTGGATGAAGATGCGGAAGCTGGTTCGCGACTTGGCGTAACAACTGGCCGGTGGCGGCCTCATGTTGATGCGCATGGTGGATCAGCTCGCGCAATGCGGCGGTGTTCATGGTTGCTCCTGACGGCACAATACCAGGTAGGTGTGATGAAACGTCATACGGTAGCCTGATTGGCCCGACAGCTAAGACGCATTTGTCATAACCGGTACACATTTATATGCATTAGCTATTAAAAGCCCGTTTTGGGCGGTTTATTGCGTGTTCAATCAAAAACAAGTGAACGCACCCCGCAGCCGCACCGCCAATCCAGAGAGATGGCGGACCTTCATGTGCTGGCTATACTCGGCTCTGAAGGAAGTCGGCTCAGGACCACAGCGCTGTCTGTTGCAGCCCTCTGGTCGTCGCGTCATGGCATTCGTTGGCCCACTCCCTTGAACGCAGGTTGAACCTGCGGGATGACAAGAGCCTGGGGGAACGCGCGATGATGCGACATCCACACGTCTGGATGAGCTTCGTGTTGTGGTCGATATGCAGTCCGGTGCATGGAGCCTGGACTGTCAATATGGCGCCCGGCGCTTCTGTCGTCAGCAACGCTGTCTTTGACCTGCACATGACCATCTTCTGGATCTGTGTGGTGATCGGTGTGGTGGTCTTTGGCGCGATGCTGTGGTCAATGATCGTTCATCGCCGGGTAACCGGTCAAACCGCCGCCCATTTTCACGAAAACACCACCGTCGAAATCCTCTGGACCGTCGTCCCCCTGTTGATATTGGTGGCGATGGCGATTCCGGCCACCCGCACCCTGATCAGCATGTACGACGCTGCCGAATCCGATCTGGATATCCAGATCACCGGCTACCAGTGGAAGTGGCACTACAAATACCTGGGCCAGGACGTCGAGTTCTTCAGCAACCTGGCGACCACCGCCGACCAGATCCAGAATCGCGATACCAAGGGCGAGCATTACCTGCTGGAAGTGGATCAGCCGCTGGTGTTGCCGGTCGGTTCCAAGATCCGTTTTCTGGTGACCGGCGCCGACGTGATCCATTCCTGGTGGGTGCCGGCGTTCGCGGTCAAGCGCGATGCGGTGCCCGGCTTTGTCCATGAAGCCTGGACCCGCATCGAAAAGCCGGGCATCTATCGCGGACAATGCACCGAGCTGTGCGGCAAGGATCACGGCTTCATGCCTATTGTGGTCGATGTCCGCAGCCAGGCCGATTACGACGCCTGGCTCACCGAGCGCAAGCAGGAAGCGGCCCGGCTCAAGGAGCTGACCAGCAAGGAATGGACCCGCGAAGAGCTGATTGCCCAGGGCGACAAGGTCTATCACACCGTCTGCGTGGCCTGTCACCAGCCCGAAGGCCAGGGCCTGCCGCCAATGTTTCCGGCTCTCAAGGGCTCGAAGATTGCGACCGGCCCTATCGCCGAGCACCTCGCCATCGTGGTCAACGGCAAGCCGGGCACGGCCATGGCCGCGTTCGGCAAGCAGCTGTCGGAGGTGGATATCGCGGCGGTCGTGACCTACGAGCGCAACGCGTGGGGCAACGCCAAGGGCGACATGATCACGCCCAGGGAAGTACTGACGCTCAAGCAGGCGCAGCCATGAATATCCGGCAAGACCGCACGGCAGGAGACCGAACATGAGCGCAGTTATCGACGACCACGACCACGTTGATCATGACCATGCTCACGGCCCGGCCAAAGGGCTGATGCGCTGGGTCCTGACCACCAATCACAAGGACATCGGCACGCTGTACCTGTGGTTCAGCTTCTCGATGTTTCTGCTCGGCGGCTCCTTCGCGATGGTGATCCGTGCCGAACTGTTTCAACCCGGCCTGCAGATCGTGCAGCCTGAGTTCTTCAATCAGATGACCACCATGCATGGCCTGATCATGGTGTTCGGCGCAGTGATGCCGGCATTCGTCGGGCTGGCCAACTGGATGATTCCGCTGATGATCGGCGCGCCTGACATGGCCCTTCCACGGCTCAACAACTTCAGTTTCTGGCTGTTGCCCGCGGCATTTTTGCTGCTGGTCTCCACGCTGTTCAGCCCCGGCGGCGGCCCCAACTTCGGCTGGACCTTCTACGCGCCGCTGTCCACGACCTACGCGCCGGAGAGCGTGACGTTCTTCATCTTCGCCATTCACATGATGGGCATCAGCTCGATCATGGGCGCGATCAATGTGGTCTCGACCATTCTCAACCTGCGCGCCCCAGGCATGACGCTGATGAAAATGCCCTTGTTCGTCTGGACCTGGCTGATCACCGCTTTCCTGTTGATCGCGGTGATGCCGGTGCTGGCCGGCTGCGTGACCATGATGCTGATGGACATCCACTTCGGCACCAGCTTCTTCAATGCCGCAGGCGGTGGCGACCCGGTGCTGTTCCAGCATGTGTTCTGGTTTTTCGGCCATCCCGAGGTGTACATCATGATCCTGCCGGCGTTCGGCGCGGTCAGTTCGATCATCCCGGCGTTCTCGCGCAAGCCACTGTTCGGCTATACCTCGATGGTCTACGCAGTGGCGGCCATTGCCTTTCTGTCGTTCATTGTCTGGGCGCATCACATGTTCGTGGTGGGCGTGCCGTTGGTGGGTGAGCTGTTCTTCATGTACGCGACCATGCTCATCGCGGTACCCACGGGGGTAAAGGTTTTCAATTGGGTGAGCACCATGTGGCAGGGTTCGCTGAGCTTCGAAACGCCGATGCTGTTCGCAGTGGCGTTCGTGATCCTGTTCAGCATCGGCGGGTTCTCCGGGCTGATGCTGTCCATCGCGCCTGCCGATTTCCAGTATCAGGACACCTATTTCGTAGTCGCGCATTTTCACTACGTACTGGTGCCGGGCGCGATCTTCGGCATTTTCGCGTCCGCTTACTACTGGCTGCCCAAATGGACCGGCCACATGTACGACGAAACCCTGGGCAAGCTGCATTTCTGGATGTCGTTTGTGGGGATGAACATGGCCTTCTTCCCAATGCATTTCGTGGGCCTGGCGGGCATGCCGCGCAGAATTCCGGACTACAACCTGCAGTTTGCGGACTTCAACATGGTGTCGACCATCGGTGCGTTCACCTTCGGCGCCACCCAGTTGCTGTTCCTGTTCATCGTGATCAAGACCATCCGCGGCGGCCCGCCCGCTCCGGCCAAGCCCTGGGACGGGGCCGAAGGGCTGGAGTGGAGCCTGCCTTCGCCGGCGCCTTATCACACCTTTTCCACGCCGCCGGAAGTGAAGTAAGAGCCCATGGACGAATCCCGCTCGACCAAATGGCTGGTTCCACGGCTGCTGCTGATTGTGGTGGCGATGTTTGCGTTCGGCTTCGCGCTGGTGCCGCTGTACGACGTGATGTGCAAGGCGTTCGGCATCAACGGCAAGACCGGCGACGCCTATCAGGGTGTGCAATCGGTCGATCAGACGCGCCAGATCCGCGTGCAGTTCATGTCGACCAACGCGGCGAATATGGTCTGGGCGTTCTATCCCAAGGCCGATCGGCTGGAGGTGTATCCCGGCGCGGTGAACGAGATGGTGTTCATCGCGCAGAACCCCACTGACAAACCCATGACCGCCCAGGCGGTGCCGAGCGTTTCGCCGGGGCCGGCGGCTGCCTATTTTCACAAGACCGAGTGCTTTTGCTTTACCCAGCAACACCTCAAGCCCGGCGAGCGGATTGAAATGCCGGTGCGTTTCATCGTCGACCGTGACCTGCCCGACGACGTGAAACACCTGACGCTGGCCTACACGCTGTTCGACATTACTCCCAGCCAGAAGCCTGCAACACCCGTCGCCCACAGCGGCGGTTAAGGAGGCCAGACATGACGACGCCCCACGAGCACTATTACGTTCCCGCCCAGAGCAAGTGGCCGATCATTGCCACCCTGGCATTGCTGATCACGATGTTCGGCCTGGGCACCTGGTTCAACGACATGAAGGCCGGACGGCCGGAATCGAACGGGCCGCTGATTTTCTTCGTCGGAGCGCTGCTGGTGGCGTACATGATGTTCGGCTGGTTCGGTGCGGTCGTGCGCGAAGGCCGGGCCGGACTCTACAGCGCACAGATGGATCGCTCGTTCCGCTGGGGCATGGCGTGGTTCATCTTTTCCGAAGTGAGTTTCTTCCTGGCGTTCTTCGGCGTGCTGTTTTACGTGCGCGTCCTGTCCGGCCCATGGCTGGGCGGCGAAGGCGCCAATGCCGTTTCCAATATGCTGTGGCCGAACTTCGAGTACACCTGGCCGATGCTCGACACGCCCGACCCCAAGCTCTATCCAGCGCCCAAAGGCATCATCGACCCCTGGAAACTGCCGCTGATCAATACGGTGTTGCTGGTCAGCTCCAGCGTGACCATCACCTTCGCCCACCACGCGCTCAAGCAAGGCCATCGAACGGCGCTCAAGCGCTGGCTGGCGCTGACCATTCTGTTGGGTTGGACCTTCATTGCGCTGCAGGCCGAGGAATATGTGCACGCCTATCACGAGCTGGGCCTGACCCTGGGTTCGGGAATCTATGGCGCAACGTTCTTCATGCTCACCGGATTTCACGGCGCCCATGTCACCATCGGCACCATCATTTTGTTCGTCATGCTGATGCGCATCCTGCGCGGGCATTTTGATGCCGATCACCAGTTCGGATTTGAGGCGGCAAGCTGGTACTGGCATTTCGTGGATGTGGTGTGGGTCGGCCTGTTCATTTTTGTGTACGTGCTGTAACCGCTCGCGCACGCGCGCTGTGTTCTGGACTTACCAGGTCACATGCGAAACCAGCTGGCCGCTGTAGAAACCCCAGGCGATCAACGCCAGGGTCAGCGCGGCGAGGATGACGCGCAGGGCCAGGGCCTTGACCAGTCGGGTGGACTGGCTGTCGTCTTTGATCAGGAAAAACAGGCCGCTGAACAGGCTGGTCACGGTAGCGGCCAACATAAGAACAATCGCTGCTTTGAGCATGTGAACTCCAGGAGCAATCGCGATGGTGCATTGGAGTATAGGCAGGGCTTTTGATTGGGTCGGGCAGCCGGTATGAGGCGTTTTTCCCCTGGCTGGCTGCCCACATTGATCGTCCTGATGTTATTGCCGACCCTGGTGTCCCTGGGGTTCTGGCAATTGAGCCGCGGCGCGGAAAAGCGCGAGATACTCAGCCACTATGCCGAGCGCCGGGCGGCCGAGCCGGTCAGCCCGACGCAGATTCTCTATGCGGACGAACCGGCCTGGCGGCGCCTGCGGATGCAGGGCCGCTTCGATCCCGAGCACAGCGTGCTGCTGGACAATGCCATTCGGGACGGCAAAGGCGGGGTCGAACTGCTGCAACCCTTTCTCGATCACGCCAGTGGCCTGTGGTTGCTGGTCAACCGGGGCTGGCTGCCCTGGCCGGACCGACGCGCGCTGCCGGCTTTCGACACGCCGGATCAGCGCCTGGAACTCACCGCCTGGGTGTATGAAACCCCCGGCAAGGCGTTTCGTCTGCGAGCCGATGCGCCAACCCATGCGTGGCCGAAGCTGGTGAACTCGGTCGAGCCGGAAGCGCTCTGGCTCGAACTGGGTCGCGAAGGCTATCCCCATGCGCTGCGCCTGGAGCCTGGACCTGCGGCCAACCGGGTCGATTGGCCGGTGGTGGCGATGGGGCCGGAAAAGCATGTGGCCTACGCGGTGCAGTGGTTCGCCCTGGCCTTGGCGTTATTGGTCCTCTACGGCTATCTGGGCTGGCATCAGGGCAAACAGCGTCAGGCGGTTATCCAGCACAGGAGCAGTCATGAACCCCACCGTGATCTCTGAACCGCGGGTCCGGCGCCGTGGGCGCCTGCAACTGGTGCTGCTGATTCTGGTAGCCGTCGTGCCGATGGTACTGGCGACCAGCATGTATCACCTTGGGTTCTGGGTCCCCAAAGGCCGCACCTATCACGGCCAGTTGATCGCCACCGGCCAGAGCCGGGCCGACCTGGGCGTCAGCGCCGATGAGCGGCGCTGGCAGTTGCTGGTCAGCGCGCCGACCCGCTGCGCAACCGACTGCCAGCAGTTGGTGTACCTGGCGCGTCAGGTTCAGATCGGCCTTGGCCGGGATGCCGCCCGCGCCAGCCATGCCCTGGCGACCGGGCAGGCGCCCGATGCCGGCTATGCCGAAAAGCTGCAACGCGAGTACGCCGAATTGAAGCGTTATCCGCTGGATCTGGCCCGCTACTGGCAAACCGTTCCGGGCCTGGACGAGCCTCAGCTGTGGATCATCGACCCCCACGGCAACCTGGTGCTGCGTTACGGCGCTCGGGTCAAAGGCAAGGATCTGCTCGACGACCTGCGACGACTGCTGAAGTTATCGAACATCGGATAAAGGGAGGTCGCCATGACCCGGCCCGGATTTCGTCTCGCCTTGCTCGCCACGCTGCTGGCGCTGGTGGTGGTGCTGCTCGGCGCCTACACGCGCTTGACCCACGCCGGGCTGGGCTGCCCAGACTGGCCCGGCTGCTACGGATTTATCGCCGTACCCAGCAACGATGTTCAACTGGCCCACGCGCAACTGCATTTTCCCCATGCGCCGGTGGAGGCGGACAAAGGCTGGAGCGAGATGATTCATCGGTACTTTGCCGGCGCGCTGGCACTGACCATTCTGCTGCTGGCCGTACAGGCCTGGCGCACCCGGCATCTGGCGGATCAGCCGCTGAAGCTGCCGCTGCTGATCCTGGCGGTGGTCGTGGCCCAGGCCGCATTCGGGATGTGGACCGTGACCCTCCAACTCTGGCCGCCCGTGGTGGTGACGCATCTGCTGGGCGGTTTCGCGACCTTGAGCCTGTTGCTGGTATTGACGCTGCGTCTGGCCGGCATCGCCTCGATCCGGTTGAGCTATCCCGCGCCACTGCGCCGTCTGGCGCGGTTCGGTCTGCTGCTGGTCGTGACGCAGATCGCCTTGGGCGGTTGGGTCAGCGCCAACTACGCGGCCATGGCCTGCACCGATCTGCCGACCTGCCAAGGCCAATGGTGGCCCGATGCGGATTTCACCAACGCCTTCCATGTCCACCAGCACATCGGCCCCAATTACCTGGGCGGACGGCTCGACAGCGAGGCGCGCACGGCCATTCACCTGACCCATCGCATCGGCGCGCTGCTGGTGGTGAGCACGCTTTCCATGCTGGCCTGGCATCTGCTGCGCGCCGGGCTCGGAAAACTGGCCGCCACTCTGATGCTGGTGCTGTTCGCGCAACTCGGGCTGGGCCTCAGCAATGTGCTGCTGCATTTGCCGTTGGGGATCGCATTGGCCCACAACGCCGGAGGCGCAGCGCTGCTGTTGAGTCTGGTGTCGATCAACTATCGGCTGGCGCATTCGACGGCGCAGCCGGCCGCTCATGACCCGTTCAATGGACTGAGGTTCGGCGGACTCACTCGAAGGATGCGATGACATGCTACCCATCACCCGAACGCGACGGCAGACGCTGCTGTGGCGTGATTATCTGGAACTCACCAAACCCAGGGTTGTGATCCTGATGCTGGTGACAGCCAGTGTCGGCATGCTGCTTGCGACCCGGCAGCCCTTGCCGTGGACGGTGCTGGTGTTCGGTAATCTGGGGATCGGCCTGTGTGCAGCGGGCGCGGCGGTCATCAATCATGTGGTGGATCGCCGTATCGACGCGATCATGGCGCGCACCCGTCAGCGGCCCCTGGCTCAAGCGCGCATAGCGCCCGGCGCCGCGCTGGTCTTTGCCCTGCTGCTGGCAGTCACCGGACAGACGTTGCTGCTGACGTTCACCAATCCGCTCACGACGTGGCTGACCCTTGCTTCGCTGCTGGGTTATGCGGTTGTCTATACCGGTTTCCTGAAGCGCGCCACACCGCAGAACATCGTCATCGGCGGCCTGGCCGGCGCTGCGCCACCGCTGCTAGGCTGGGTGGCGGTCAGCGGCCGCCTGGACGCCGAGGCCCTGCTGCTGACGCTGATCATTTTTGCCTGGACGCCGCCGCACTTCTGGTCCCTGGCGATCCATCGCAGAGCTGAGTACGCCAAGGCTGATATTCCGATGCTGCCGGTCACCCACGGCGAGCGATACACCAAAGTCCATATCGTGTTTTATACCTGCATTCTGCTGGCGGTGAGTCTGTTGCCCTACGCCATTCATATGAGCGGCGTGTTGTACCTGATGTGTGCGACCGTACTGGGAATGCGCTTCCTGTGGTGGAGCTGGGTGCTGTACCTTGGCAAACGACCGCACGCGGCAATCGACACCTTCAAATACTCTGTGTGGTATCTGCTGCTGTTGTTTATCGCGCTGCTCGCCGACCACTATCTGTTGCCGAACTCATGACCCGAAATCAGAAAACCGTATTCATCCTGGTCGCCCTCGTGGCGCTCATCATGGGCCTGACCGTGTACCGCGTGCTGTCCGGCAAAGGCTCGGACGACCAGATGGCGCTGATCGACGCTGGGATCATCCTGCTGCCGCAAAGCCGCACCCTGCCCGACCTGCAAATGCTCGACCAGAACGGTGCACCGGTGGCGGTGGATCAATTGAAGGACAAGTGGACGCTGCTGTTCTTCGGCTACACCTTCTGCCCGGACATCTGCCCGACGACACTGGCGCAGATTCGGCAGATTCGCAGCGAGTTATCCACAGAGGATGCGGACAGGCTGCGGGTGGTGCTGGTGAGCGTCGACCCCAACCGCGATACGCCGCAGCGGCTCAATGAGTACCTGGGCTACTTCGACAAGCAGTACATTGGCTTGAGTGCGCCGGTGGCGGACATCCAGACACTGGCTAATGCGGTGAGCGTTCCGTTCATTCCCGCCGACACCAGCAAGCCCAACTACACCGTCGACCACAGCGGCAACCTCGCCCTGCTCGGCCCGGACGGCAGGCAACGCGGCTTCATCCGCGCGCCGCTGAACGGGCAGAAGCTGGTAGAGCGGTTGCCGATGTTATTGCAGCGTCATTAACGCAGCGTGGGAGCGGACCGGGCGGCCCCCGCTTTGTCCGCGAAAAGGTCGGTACATTCGCAACATCTGCTGCGTCTGTAATTATGTCTTCGCGGACAAGTCCGCTCCCACATCCCACAGGTCATATGTGCAGGATCAGAAGGCCGGAACCACGGCGCCTTTGTATTTCTCGACCAGGAACGCTTTGACTTCAGGGCTGTTCAGGGCGGCGGCCAGTTTCTTCATGGCGTCCGAATCCTTGTTGTCCGGGCGGGCAACCAGGATGTTGGCGTAAGGCGATTCAGCACCTTCGATGATCAGCGCGTCCTTGGTTGGGTCCAGCTTGGCGCTCAGGGCATAGTTGGTGTTGATCAGCGCCAGATCGACCTGAGTCAGCACGCGCGGCAGCGTTGCCGCTTCCAGCTCGCGGAATTTCAGGTCCTTGACGTTGGTCACCACGTCCGAAGGCTTGGCCAGGATACTGGTCGGGTCCTTGAGGGTGATCAGGCCGGCCTTGGCCAGCAGCAACAGGGCGCGGCCTTCGTTGGTGGCGTCGTTGGGCAGTGCGACGTTTGCACCACCGGGCAGGTCTTCCAGCTTCTTGAACTTGTCCGAGTAGGCACCGAAAGGCTCGACGTGGACTTTGGCGACAGCCACCAGATCGGTGTTCTTGCCCTTGTTGAATTCATCCAGGTACGGCTGGTGCTGGAAGAAATTGGCGTCCATGCGCTTCTGGGACACCTGCACGTTCGGCTGGATGTAATCGTTGAACACCTTGATGTTGAGGTCCACGCCTTCCTTGGCCAGCGTCGGCTTCACGAACTCGAGGATCTCGGCGTGCGGCACGGCGGACGCCGCGACGGTCAGGGTTTCGTTGGCCTGCGCAGACAGCGCGGTCACCGCAGCAAATACGGCCAGTAGTTTTTTCATGCAACAACTCCTTGGGATGGCCCGGCCCGAGACGGCCGTTGCCAACTGATTCGGTCAACGATGAGTGAAGTGCGCAACCAGTCGGTCGCCGACGGTTTGCAGGATCTGCACCAGTACCAACAGCAATACGACCGTCACGAACATCACATCGTTCTGGAAGCGCTGGTAGCCGTAACGGATAGCCAGGTCGCCCAGGCCGCCGGCGCCCACGGCACCGGCCATGGCGGTGAAGGACACCAGCGCAATCGCCGTGACCGTGATCGCCGCCAGAATGCCGGGGCGCGCCTCAGGCAGCAGCGCCTTGACGATGATCTGCCGGGTCGTGGCGCCCATGGCCTGGGTCGCTTCGATGATGCCGCGATCCACTTCCCGCAAGGCGGTTTCCACCAGACGGGCGAAGAACGGCGTCGCACCGGCAATCAGCGGCGGCAGGGTGCCGAGGATGCCCAGCGAGGTGCCGGTGATGATTTCGGTCAGCGGCATCATTACGATCAGCAGGATGATGAACGGCAGCGCCCGCAACATGTTCACGATCAGGCCGACCGTGGCATACAACTGCTTGTGCTCCAGCAACTGACGCGGCGAGGTAAGGAACATCAGCACGCCCAGCGGCAGGCCGAACAGGATGGTGAAGCCCAGCGAGACGCTGAGCATGATCAGGGTATCGCCGGTGGCGACCCAGATTTCGTACCAATCGACGTTGGAAAACAGATTCAGAAAAGCGTCCATCAGCGCAGGACCTCCATATGCACGTCCGCAGCCGTGAAGCGCGCGAAGGCGGCGTCCATGTCGCCGCCGGTGATGGCCAGTGTCAGCTGCCCGTAAGGCGTATCCTTGATGCGGTCGATGCGACCGGCCAGGATGCTGTAGTCAACGCCGGTTTCCCGGGCAACGGTGCCCAGCAGCGGTGCATAGGTCGCCTCGCCCTGGAACGTCAGGCGCACGATGCGGCCCTGTACATGAGCGAAATCGTCGCGCTGTTCGTTCTCGTCGACCTGCTCGTCTTCCTGCACGAAACGCTTGGTGGTCGGGTGCTTGGGGTGCAGGAACACATCCGCCACGTTGCCTTGCTCGACGATCACGCCGGCATCCATTACCGCCACTTGGTCACAGACGCGACGGATCACGTCCATTTCGTGGGTGATGAGCACGATGGTCAGCTTCAGCTCGCGGTTGATCTCGGCCAGCAGTTGCAGGACCGACGCCGTGGTCTGCGGGTCCAGTGCGCTGGTGGCTTCGTCGCACAGCAGAATCTTGGGCTTGGTCGCCAGGGCGCGGGCAATGCCGACACGCTGTTTCTGGCCGCCGGACAGTTGCGCCGGGTACTTTTTGGCGTGGTCGGACAGCCCGACGCGCGCCAGCAACTCGGCCACACGCTGGTCGATCTGGGCGCGGGGCATGTCGCCGGCCAGGGTCAGCGGCATGGCGACGTTGTCCGCCACGGTCTTGGATGCCAGCAGATTAAAGTGCTGGAAGATCATCCCGACCTGTTGGCGGAAGCGGCGCAGGCCATTGGCGTCGAGTGCGGTGACATCTTCACCATCGACCACGATCTGCCCGCCGCTCGGGGCTTCCAGCCGGTTGATCAGGCGCAGCAACGTGCTCTTGCCGGCGCCGGAGTGACCGATCAGGCCGAACACCTGGCCATTTTCGACGCTCAGGCGGGTAGGGTGCAGGGCCGGTATTTCCTTGCCTGCCACCCGATAGGTTTTGTGGACGTTATGAAACTCGATCACGGAGCGAACCTTGTGGGGGCGCGTTAAGAAATCAGCGCAGTGGGCACGATGCCACTTGCTTCGTTACCCCGGCCGGATTGAGCCGGGCGCGCATTTTAGCCTGTCCGGGCGGCAGTGCTTAGCATTTATTTGTCGGCGACGCTGCGTAAGTGACATAAGGCAACCGCTGGCGCCATTGGCCGTAACGCCGACGGAACGGCTGTTATCAATTTTTGTCATTTCTTGGATACCGTGATTCCTTGCGTTTGCCGCGGGAGTCGGACTTAACCAAACCCAGCTCATGACTGGGTGGTAACCGAGGAGCAAGACTGATGGCTAGCGAAAACAAGCCGCCTTTGGGCGACACCGCCAAAAGCGCACTGGCAGGCACCGACACCCTCGACCGTGGCAACACCAACGCCAAGCTGGACCAACTCGAGCAGTTCCGCTCCGATGCCACCGAGCAAGCGCTGCGCACCAACCACGGCGTGAAGATCGCTGACAACCAGAACACACTCAAGGTCGGCAGCCGCGGCCCGTCGCTGCTGGAAGACTTCATCATGCGTGAAAAGATCACGCACTTTGACCATGAACGCATCCCGGAGCGCATCGTTCACGCCCGCGGCACGGCGGCTCACGGTTACTTCCAGACCTATGAAAACCACGGTGCCCTCAGCAAGGCCGGTTTCCTGCGCAATCCTGAGCACAAGACGCCGGTGTTCGTGCGCTTCTCCACCGTGCAAGGCCCGCGCGGCTCGGGCGACACCGTGCGTGACGTGCGCGGCTTCGCAGTCAAGTTCTACACCGAGGAAGGCAACTTCGATCTGGTCGGCAACAACATGCCGGTCTTCTTCATTCAGGACGCCGTGAAGTTTCCGGACTTCGTGCATGCGGTGAAGCCTGAGCCACACAACGAAATTCCAACCGGCGGCTCGGCGCACGACACGTTCTGGGATTTTGTGTCGCTGGTGCCTGAATCCGCGCACATGGTGCTGTGGGCCATGTCCGACCGTGCTATTCCGAAAAGCCTGCGCACCATGCAAGGCTTCGGTATCCATACCTTCCGCATGATCAACACCGAAGGTAAATCGACCTTCGTGAAATTCCACTGGAAGCCCAAGCAAGGCGTCTGTTCGCTGGTCTGGGATGAAGCGCAGAAGCTGGCCGGCAAGGACACCGACTACCACCGCCGCGACCTGTGGGAGTCCATCGAGATGGGCGACTACCCGGAATGGGAACTGGGCGTGCAGATCGTGCCGGAAGAAGACGAGCACAAGTTCGACTTCGACCTGCTCGACCCGACCAAGATCATTCCCGAAGAACTGGTGCCGGTGACGCCGCTGGGCAAGATGGTGCTCAACCGCAACCCGGACAACTTCTTCGCCGAAGTCGAGCAGGTCGCGTTCTGCCCGGGCCACATCGTGCCGGGTATCGATTTCTCCAACGACCCGCTGCTGCAGGGCCGCCTGTTTTCCTACACCGACACGCAGATCAGCCGTCTTGGTGGACCGAACTTCCACGAGATCCCGATCAACCGCCCGGTCGCGCCGAACCACAATGGTCAACGTGATGCCCAGCATCGCACCACTATCGACAAGGGCCGCGCTTCCTACGAGCCCAACTCCATCGATGGCGGCTGGCCGAAGGAAACACCGGCCGGTCCTGTGGACGGCGGTTTCGAGACCTATCCTGAGCGCATCGAAGCGCACAAAGTGCGTGAGCGCAGCGAGTCGTTCTCGGATCATTTCTCCCAGGCGACGCTGTTCTTCCAGAGCATGAGCCATCACGAGAAAGAGCACATCATCGCGGCCTACAGCTTCGAGCTGGGCAAGGTGGATCGCGAGTTCATTCGGGCGCGTCAGGTCAACGAGATCCTCGCTAACATCGACCTGGAACTGGCCAGCCGCGTGGCCGCCAATCTGGGCTTGCCGGCACCCACTGCCGGGACCGTGCCTGCACGCGATACCTCGATCAAGGAATCGCCGGCGCTGAGCCAGGTAAACCTGCTGTCAGGTGACATCGTGTCCCGCAAGGTCGCGATTCTGGTCGCCAACGGGGTAGATGGCACGGCCGTCGAGACCATGAAAGCCGCGCTGGCTGCCAAAGGCGCTCATGCCAAGGTCCTCGGCCCGACGTCGGCGCCGGTGACAACGGCGGATGGCAAGACACTGCCGGTGGATGCTTCGGCGGAAGGTCTGCCATCGATCGCATTCGATGCGGTATTCGTACCGGGCGGCGCGGATTCGATCAAGGCACTGAGCACCGACGGCGTGGCGCTGCACTACATCCTGGAAGCCTACAAGCACCTCAAGGCCATCTCGCTGTCCGGCGAGGCCAAGTCGTTGCTTCAGCTGCTGCATCTGGATGAAGACGCCGGTTTGTTGGTGGTGTCCGATAGCGCTTCCTACGAAGCGTTCTTCAACGCCATCGCCCAGCATCGGGTGTGGGCACGTGAGCCGAAGGCCAAGGCTGTTCCGGCCTGACCAAGTCGCCGCTCCTGCAGGCAATAGACCTGTAGGAGCGGACCGGACGGCGCTCCGCTTGTCCGCGAAGGCATGTGTTCAGCCGCTAAATCTAATGCGGATGTACCGGCCTCTTCGTGAGCAAGGCGGAACGCCGCCCCGGTCGCTCCTACGGGCCACGCGTGTCGCTGGCCGGCAAATGAATCTATCAGGACCTGGCGGGAGTCAGGACGATCCGAGCGTGTTCGGTGCGGTCGATCTGGCGGCGCAGTTCCAGTTCGAAACTCGGGTTGAGCTTCACCACGCGCTTGGTCAGCAACGTGGCCAGCCACGGATAATCATCGGTGCGCGGCACCACGATCAGCACTTCGCAATTGAACGCTACGGTATCCGCCGCGATGGCATCCAACTGCCGACGCAACTCTGCCATATCGCCGATTTTAAGGTCGATGGTGGTGCTTTCGGCTGACGGATCGATCAGCTTCGCGACCCGCCGCGCTTCGGCTTCACGCAATTCGGCTTCCGCCTTTTCCAGCTCGGCCTTGCGCGCGTGGGCGATGGCGCCATTGACACCACTGGTCAATGCCGGAGCCTTGGGCATCAATGCGCGGGCGCGGGTCAGTGCAGTGGCGGCGGCGTTCATGTCGCCCTTCTGCAAACCGATCTGGCTACGGCTCAGATAAGCTTCCGCCAGCCTGCGCTGGGCGGGTTCAAGTCGGGCGTCATCCGGTGCAGAGGCCTGCAAGGCGGCCAACTGCTCTTCAGCGGTCGCCAGCTCATTGCCGGCAATGCTTTGTTCAAGCTGAGCAAACCCATCTGGCTGGACTTCGGCCACGGGCGTTTCAACCGTTGGCGTGCTTTGGCAGGCACCCAACAGGACGGAAAATGCGACCAGCAGCAGATAGCGTGAGGCGAGCGGCTTCATTCCTGCGATTCTCTAGTTTGCGCAAAAAACGAGCAAGTCTACACCGCTCGCTTGGGGAGAACAAAGCTGAGCAAGAACAGCGCTGCGGCGCAGACGACGATAGACGGCCCGGCTGGCGTGTCCTTGAACCAGGACAACGATAGCCCAATACCCACTGCCGTCACGCCCAACAGACTCGCGCCCAGTGCCATTTGTTCCGGTGAGCGGGCGTGACGCTGTGCCGCAGCGGCGGGAATGATCAGCAACGAGGTGATCAGCAACACGCCGACGATCTTCATGGCTACTGCGATGACCACGGCAATCAGCAGCATCAGGGTCATGCGCAACGCAGCCACAGGAAGCCCTTCGACCTTCGCCAGTTCCTCATGCACGGTGATCGCCAGCAGCGGCCGCCACAGTGCGACGATAAGCACCAGCACCAACGCGCTGCCGCCCATAATCCACGCCAGGTCGGTCGGGCTGATCGCCAGCAGGTCGCCGAACAGGTAGGCCATCAGGTCGATACGCACTTCATGCATGAAGCTCAGCACCACCAACCCCAGCGACAAAGTGCTGGGCGCCAGAATGCCCAGCAGCGTATCGGACGCCAGCGGCTGGCGCTGTTGCAGCGTCACCAGCAGGATCGCCAGCAGCAGACAGCCGCAGGTCACGGCGATGGTCGGGCTGACATCCAGCAGAAAACCCAGGGCAACGCCGAGCAGCGCCGCGTGGGACAAGGTGTCGCCGAAATACGCCATGCGCCGCCAGACCACGAACGATCCCAACGGGCCGGCAACGACAGCAAGGGCCAGGCCTGCGAGCAAGGCGTAGAGTAGAAAATCAGCCATGCTTGCAGCTGTCTCCGTGAACATGTGTGTGAACGTGGGGTGCGGCGGGCGAGGCATCGCTCACCACTTCGCCGTGCAGATCGTGGGCGTGGTCGTGGTGGTGGTGATAGATCGCCAGGCTTTGCGCGTTCTTGCCGAACAGCTCGACGAACGCCGGATCGTGGCTGACCTGTTCGGGATGCCCCGAGCAGCAGACGTGCCGGTTCAGGCACACCACCTGGTCAGTGGTGCTCATCACCAGATGCAGATCATGGGAGACCATCAGCACGCCGCAGCCATGGCGGTCGCGCAGGCGGGTGATCAGACTGTACAGCTCGGCCTGCCCGGCAACATCCACGCCCTGGACCGGCTCGTCGAGCACCAGCAGTTCAGGTTTGCGCAGCAACGCACGGGCCAGCAGGACGCGCTGCATCTCGCCGCCGGAGATCCCTTGCAACGGGCTGTCGATGACCTTTCCCGCGCCGACTTCTTCGAGCGCGGCCAGCGCGGCGGCCCGATCGACGCCCGGCACCAGGCGCAGAAAGCGCAGCACCGAAAGCGGCAATGTCTGGTCGACGTGCAGCTTTTGCGGCATGTAACCGATCCGCAACTTGGGTTTTCGCCATACCGTGCCTGCGTCCGGCTTGAGCAATCCGAGCACCGCTCGCACCAGGGTCGTCTTGCCGGCGCCGTTGGGGCCGATCAAGGTGACGATCTGCCCAGGCTCTACGCTTAGCTGAATGTTATCCAGTACGTTTTGCCCGGAAAGCGTGACCGCAACCCGCTCCAGGCGAATCAAGGCTGTGCTCATCAGGCGGCCTTGCAACCGGAGCAGATACCGACGATTTCGACTGTCTGCCCTTCCACCATGAAGCCGACTTCAGCGGCGGCATTCACCACCGCGTTGCTGATGCTTTCGTGCTGCAGCTCGATGGCGGCGTGGCACTCGCGGCAGATCAGGAACTGGCCCTGATGCGCGTGGGTCGGGTGGTTACAGCCGGTGAATGCGTTGAGCGATGCGATCCGATGCACCAGGCCGTTTTCCAGCAGGAAATCCAGCGCCCGATAAACGGTCGGCGGCGCGGCGCGGCGGCCGTCTTCGTCGCTGAGCACCGCAAGGATGTCGTAGGCACCCAGCGGCTTGTGACTTTGCCAGACCAGTTCCAGCACACGGCGACGCAGCGCCGTCAGGCGCAGACCTTGCCGGGCGCACAGCGTATCGGCTTCGGTGAGGGCCGAATGCACGCAGTGGGAATGATCATGTGGGCGGCTGGCCAGAGGTGTAATAGTCATGAGCGGGCGACGATAATTGTGAGAGACGTTATTATGTTACCCGTTCCTGCCTTACATGAGTGGATCACGTGCGTCGTCTTTTAAACCTTTTTGCTTTTTTATCGACCAGTTTGCTGGTTGTCGCGCCGGTTCAGGCCGATGTTCAGGTCCTGACCAGTATCAAGCCCCTGCAACTGATCGCCGCGGCTGTGCAGGACGGAGTGGGCAAGCCGCAAGTGCTGTTGCCACCGGGTGCGTCGCCGCATAACTACGCGCTGCGGCCATCCGATGTACGGCGTGTCAGGGACGTGCAGCTGTTCTACTGGATTGGCCCGGACATGGAGAGCTTCCTGCCGCGCGTCATTCAGGGCCGCAGCAAGCCCGCTGTGGCAGTGCAGAGCTTGTCCGGCATGAAACTGCGTCATTTCGCGACGGATAATGCCTCGCACGACGACCATGACCACGGCGGCAGCGATCATGATCACGATCACATGCCCGGCAGCCTGGACTCCCATCTGTGGCTGTCGACCGTCAATGCCCGAGTCATCGCCGCCAGAATGGCCAGCGACATGAGCGCCGCGGACACGGGCAATGCCGCGCGCTACAAACAGAACGCCGAAGCCTTCGCCAGGCGCCTGGACGCACTGGATGCGCGGATCAAGAACCGCGTTGCCCCCCTCGCGGACAAGCCCTATTTCGTATTTCACGAAGCCTTCGATTATTTCGAAGATGCCTATGGCTTGAAGCACGCTGGCGTGTTCGCCGTGGCGGCCGAAATCCAGCCCGGCGCGCAACATGTGGCGGCGATGCGTGATCGTTTGAAGGAAGCCGGCAAGACCTGCGTGTTCAGCGAACCACCGTTGCGCCCGCGCCTGGCCGAAACCCTGACGGCAGGTCTGCCGGTCAAGCTCGCAGAGCTGGACGCGCTTGGCGGCTACACCGAGGCGACGGCCCATGGCTATGAGCAAGTGTTGCAGAAGCTAGGCGACGATCTGGCGGGCTGTCTGGAAAGCCTCTGACACCACTTGGCCTGTGGCCAGCGGATCGGGCAGCGCTCCGCTTGGCCGCGAATATGTGGTTTCAGACACTACATATTCTGCGGATCGACCGGCCTCTTCGTGGCTAAAGCCGGTCCTACAGGTCTGGTCGTGCGGGGGTCCGCTTGCCCGCGACAGGCTGCAACGCAGCCTCCCGGCGGATCATCAGAGCGCGAACGGCAACGGAATGTGTACATCCTGGCGCTGAGCCAGGCGGCTTTCGAATTCCATCGGGTCATGAATCAGCACATCCTGCCCGGCGAACGACTCGGCGGCGATCAGGCGTGACAACCAGAACCTGACGCAACCCACGCGCAGCATGGTCGGCCACAGCTGGGCTTCGGCAGCCGTGAACGGACGCAGCGCCGCGTAAGCACCCAGAAATGCGCGGGCGCGAACCGGGTCGATCTGGCCGTCTTGCCGTGAACACCAGTCGTTCAGGGCAATGGCCAGGTCGTAGAGCATCGGCCCCGAGCAGGCGTTGTAGAAATCGATTACGCCGGTGAGGTGGGTGCCTTCGAACAACGCGTTGTCGCGGAACAGGTCGCCATGCAGGTTGGCGCGAGGCAGCGCCAGAATCTGCGCCTTGAGTTCGCCGATTTCCTTGAGCGCCTTGTCCAGCAATGCCCGCTGTCCGTCGCCCAGATGCGAAAGAAAGTCGCGCCCTTCGCTCAGCATCCAGTCAAGGCCGCGGTCGGTCCTGCGTTCCAGCACATGCTCGCGGGTCGCCAGGTGCAACTTGCCCAGCAGCGCACCGATCTCGACGCAATGCTGGGTGTTGGGTTCCTTGATGTGCTTGCCCGGCAACCGCGGTTGCAGCAGTGCAGGCTTGCCGGCCAGCTCCCGCAGCGCCTGGCCGTCGGTGGTCTGCAGCGCATATGGCACCGGCAGGTCGGCATCGTGCAGCACATCCAGCAATTCGATGAAGAACGGCATCTCCTGAACCGGCCCGCGCTCGACCAGCGTCAGCACGAACTCGCCCTGCTCCAGGCTGATGAAATAGTTGGTGTTTTCACTACCGGCGGCAATGCCCTGAAAGTCACGCAAACGGCCAAGCCCATAAGGGGCGAGAAATGTTTCCAGCTCGGGCCGAGCCAGTGGGGTAAAAACGGACATATCGAGATTGCCAACAAGTTAAGTGAATGAAGGGCGTTACCAGCTGAATATTTCCCACTGGGGAATCAGCATGTCCGGTTGGTCCGAACGAATGAAATTGGGGCTCGTGCCATCGGCGCGGACCAGAAAATAAGGTTTACCCCCTTTCGGAGTGATCTTCACAGCGTACAGGAAGCCGTTCTGGCGGTATTCCTGGATGGTCCTGTCGCCGTCGGTGCGGATAGTAACGTCCGGAGCCGCCGATGGCGCGTCTTCTGCCGCGAAAGCGATCATCGGGCAGAAAGCCAACAGGCCGGTCAACAACAGTCGATTAGCTGCGCGCATGATAACCTTATCCCTTTGTCGTCAATGGTCCTCGCATTCTAGCGCCGACCCCGCCGAAAAGGTTGATTCTGCTCATGAGCCAAGCCCCCCTCGTCCTGGTGGACGGTTCTTCGTATCTTTACCGCGCATTCCACGCACTGCCGCCGCTGGCCACCTCCAAGGGGTTGCCGACCGGCGCCGTCAAGGGCGTGCTGAACATGCTCAAGAGCCTGCGCCGCCAGTATCCGGAAAGCCCGTTCGCCGTGGTCTTCGATGCCAAGGGCGGCACGTTTCGTGACGAGTTGTTCGCTGAATACAAGGCCAACCGCCCGAGCATGCCGGATGACCTGCGGGTGCAGGTCGACTTGTTGCACGCCTGCGTCAAAGGTCTGGGCTACCCGCTGTTGTGCGTGGAAGGCGTGGAAGCGGACGACGTGATCGGCACCCTGGCACGCAGCAGCGCCGCGGCGGACCGGCCGGTCATCATCTCCACCGGCGACAAGGACATGGCCCAGCTGGTCGACGGCCACATCACGCTGGTCAACACCATGACCGGCAGCGTGCTGGACGTGGCG
Organism: Pseudomonas sp. v388; assembly: GCF_003935425.1. Lineage (GTDB taxonomy): Bacteria > Pseudomonadota > Gammaproteobacteria > Pseudomonadales > Pseudomonadaceae > Aquipseudomonas. Next base: position 262,047 of record NZ_RHQN01000002.1, on the reverse strand, counting down.
GGCGTGAAGGAAAAATTCGGCGTCGGCCCTGAGCACATCATCGATTACCTGGCGCTGATGGGCGACAAGGTCGACAACATCCCAGGCGTTCCCGGCGTGGGTGAAAAGACTGCCGTGGGCCTGCTGGTAGGCGTCGGCGGCGGCCTGAAAGAGCTTTACGGCAATCTCGAAGCCGTGGCGACCCTGCCGATTCGCGGCGCCAAGACGCTGGCGGCCAAGCTCGAAGAACACCGCACCATGGCGTTCCTCTCTTACGAGCTGGCAACCATCAAGGTCGATGTCCCGCTGGATATCGAGCTGGATCAGCTGCATTGCGGCGAGCCGGATCGCGACGCCCTGCTGGAGCTGTATGCCGAGCTGGAATTCAAGAGCTGGATCGAAGACCTGCAACGTGACGCCAAGCGCGCCGGACAGGAGCTGGTGGTCGAAGAGCCGGTGGTGATCAAGGAAGCCTCCTACGAAGTCATTCTTGAGCAGGCACAGTTCGACGCCTGGTTGAAGAAGCTCGAAAGCACCGAGCTGTTCGCCTTCGTGACCCAGAGCAACGGCACCGACGCCCAGCGGGCCCAACTGGTCGGTTTGTCGTTCGCCATCCAGACTCATGAAGCCGCTTATATCCCGCTGACGCATTCGTACATGGGCGTGCCGCAGCAGCTGGACCGCGATACCGTGCTTCTGGCACTCAAGCCGCTGCTTGAAGACCCATCGCGCATCAAGGTTGGGCAGCACGCCAAGTTCGCCATCAACCTGCTCGCCAACTGCGCGATTGGTGGCGACGCGCAGCAGGGCATCGACCTGCAGGGCGTGAAATACGACACCATTCTGGAATCCTACGTGCTGGACTCCACCGCGACTCGCCATGACCGTGACAGCCTGGTTGCCAAGTACCTGACCCACACGCCGATCAATTTCCAGGACATCGCCGGCAAGGGTGCCAAGCAGCTGACCTTCGACCAGATCGCACTGGAACAGGCCGGCATCTACGCCGCCGAAGAAGCCGACCTGACCCTGCGCCTGCACGAAGTCTTCCAGGCCAGGCTCGCGGCCATCCCGACCTTGCAGCCGGTGCTGAACGAGATCGAGATGCCATTGGTGCCGGTTCTGGCGCGCATCGAACGCCAGGGTGCGCTGGTCGATGCCAACCTGCTCGGCATCCAGAGCGTCGAGCTGGGCGACAAGATGACCGCGCTGGAGCGCGAAGCCTTTGCCATCGCCGGCGAAGAATTCAACCTTGGCTCGCCCAAGCAGTTGGGCGTCATTCTGTATGAAAAGCTCGGCATGCCGATCCTGAGCAAAACCGCTACCGGCCAGCCATCCACCGCCGAAGCGGTGCTGGCAGAACTGGCCGAGCAGGATTTTCCGCTGCCCAAGGTGCTGATGCAGTACCGCTCGATGAGCAAGCTCAAGAGCACCTACACCGACCGGCTGCCCGAGCAGATCAACCCGCGTACCGGACGGATCCACACTTCGTACCATCAGGCCGTGGCGGTGACCGGACGCCTGTCGTCCAGTGACCCGAACCTGCAGAACATTCCCATCCGCACCGCCGAAGGCCGCCGCATTCGCCAGGCTTTCGTCGCGCCGAAAGGCTACAAGCTGTTGGCGGCGGACTACTCGCAAATCGAACTGCGCATCATGGCGCACCTCGCCAGGGACGAAGGTCTTCTGCACGCTTTCCGCAATGACCTGGACGTGCACCGCGCCACGGCGGCGGAGGTGTTCGGCGTCGAGCTGGAGAATGTCACCACCGACATGCGCCGCAGCGCCAAGGCCATCAACTTCGGTCTGATCTATGGCATGAGCGCATTTGGCCTGGCCAAGCAGATCGGCGTCGACCGCAAGCAGTCCCAGGCTTACGTGGACCGTTATTTTGCGCGTTATCCGGGCGTGCTCGACTACATGGAACGCACCCGCGCCCAGGCTGCCGAGCAAGGCTTCGTGGAAACCATCTTTGGTCGGCGCCTGTATCTGCCGGACATCAACGCCAAGAACCCTTCGCTGCGCAAAGGCGCGGAACGCATGGCGATCAACGCGCCGATGCAAGGCACCGCCGCCGACATCATCAAGCGCGCCATGGTCGAGGTGAATGGCTGGCTGGACACTTCCGGGCTCGATGCCCGAGTGATCCTGCAGGTGCACGACGAACTGGTGCTGGAAGTGCGCGAAGACCTGGTGGATCAGATCAGCGAGCAGATCCGCCCGCACATGAGCGGTGCGGCCGAGCTGGCCGTTCCGTTGCTGGTCGAGGTGGGCGTTGGCAACAACTGGGACGAGGCGCACTGACGGCGCAAGGCGAGCCTGTTCGCAGACTCGCCGACAGGCTGCCGGACAAGAACATTTCTCGTCTGGCGGAACTTAACCTTCCCGGAACGGGTCAGACCTCTCGATTGGCCGCGAAGCCAGTCATGCTCCTATGTTGTGTTAAGTGTTGGCAGATATCCGGCCCCCTCCCTAAGGGTCTGGACCTTGAACCCCGTTCTTCCCCCTCCCCATACGAAGTCCGGGGTTTTTTTTGCCTGCGATTTATTCGGCAGGCACTTTGTCTTCCAATTCCATCCAGTCGGCCAGCACGGTGTAGGCTTCTTCCAGGCCCATGCGCTTTGGCGCCGAGAACAGCTGGATCGAAACCGCGTCACCCCAACCCTTGCGGATTTCCGCCTGAACCTTGAGCAGGGTGTTCTTGGCCGCGCCGTAGGTCAGTTTGTCGGCCTTGGTCAGCAGGATATGCATCGGCATCTGGCTGGCGATGGCCCAGTCGAGCATCAGAATGTCGAAGTCGGTCATTGGATGACGGATATCCATCATCAGGATCAGACCTTTCAGGCTCTCGCGGCTGCCCAGATACGCTTCCAGGTGACGCTGCCAGTGCAGTTTGAGCGGGATCGGCACCTTGGCGTAGCCGTAACCGGGCAAATCCACCAGGCGACGGTCTTCGTCCAGGCCAAAGAAGTTGAGCAGCTGGGTGCGCCCCGGCGTTTTGGAAGTGCGCGCCAGACTGGCGTGAGTCAGCGTGTTGAGCGCGCTCGACTTGCCGGCGTTGGAACGGCCGGCGAAAGCGACTTCGAAGCCTTCGTCGTCGGGGCACTGGTCGACCTTGGCGGCGCTGAGCATGAACGTGGCCTGTTGGCACAGACCGAGGATCGGGTTCTTGAGTTGCATGTGATTTCCGGTGAAGGCCCTGCCTGCAAAGGGTGCGGCAAGAGGTGTCGTTTCCGTTTGGGTAGCTCGAGTATATAATGCCGCAAATTTTGTGTGTGCTTTCGACCGTCATCGGGAGGAAGAGCACGAAAGCGAGAACTAATATGCGCATTAGAACGCAGTCCGCTTTCAACCTGAAAGGTTTTTGCTGAGTAAGGAGGCTTGGATCAGCTGTTCACAGGATTCAAAGCGATGCCGCCGCGTGGAATGTGCAAGGACCGCAGTAGTCAGGATTTGCGAACCATCGTCCTCTGGATGAGCAAGTCATCTGCTACCTAACTTTTCACCTTTTAGCCGACTTGGATTACCTGATGAACAAATTACTCGTGAGTATGCTGTTGGCGCTTGGCATCTGCAGCTCGGTGCAGGCCGCTGAAACGGTAGTCGGCGACGCAACCGCCGGGCAGGCCAAGACGGCCGTATGCGGCGCGTGTCATGGTCCGGACGGCAACAGCATGGCGCCCAACTTTCCGAAGATCGCCGGCCAGGGCGAGCGGTACCTGCTCAAGCAACTGCACGAGATAAAGGACGGCAAGCGTGTCGTCCTGGAGATGACCGGCCTGCTCAACAACCTGACCGAACAGGACCTGGCGGACATCGCCGCGTTCTATGCCGGGCAAAAAGGCAGCGTCGGCGCCGCCGATCCGAATCTGGTTGCCCGAGGCGAGGCTCTGTTCCGCGGCGGCAAACTGGACCAAGGGCTGGCGGCCTGCACCGGCTGTCATTCGCCCAACGGCAGCGGCAACGCGCAAGCCGGGTTCCCGCATCTGGGTGGCCAGCACGCCGACTACATCAAGAAACAATTGACGGCATTTCGTGAAGGCGAGCGCACCAACGACGGCGACACCATGGTCATGCGTTCCATCGCCGCCAAACTCAGCAACAAGGACATCGAAGCCCTGGCGCAATACATCCAGGGCCTGCACTGAGTCCGCGCCGCCGGTTTCGGGGCATATGCAAAAAGGGCAGCTTCGGCTGCCCTTTTTTGTGATGACGAGCGTTACACTACCGAACTCAAACCTTGGCGACCGGTCGAAAACCGTGTCGCTTGAAGGCGATTTCATCAGTCCAGGAGTTAAGCATGCGTAATCTGATCATCAGCGCCGCTCTGGTTGCCACCAGTCTGTTCGGTATGTCCGCTCAGGCCGCCGAACCTGTTCAGGCTGGCAAGCAATATGTCCAACTGAGCAGCGCTGTGCCTGTCGCCGAGCCAGGCAAGATCGAAGTCGTGGAGCTGTTCTGGTACGGCTGCCCCCACTGCTATGCATTCGAGCCGACCATCAATCCTTGGGTTGAGAAGCTGCCGGCCGACGTTAATTTCGTGCGTATTCCGGCCATGTTCGGCGGTCCTTGGGATGCCCATGGCCAGCTGTTCATCACCCTCGACACCATGGGTGTAGAGCACAAGGTTCACGCTGCGGTATTCGAAGCCATCCAGAAGGGCGGCAAGCGTCTGACCGACAAGAAAGACATGGCTGAATTCGTCGCCACTCAAGGCGTCGACAAGGACGAATTCCTCAAGACCTTCGACTCCTTCACCGTCAAGGGCAAGATCGCCCAGTACAAGGAACTGGCCAAGAAGTACGAAGTCACCGGCGTTCCGACCATGATCGTCAACGGCAAGTATCGTTTTGACCTGGGCACTTCCGGCGGTCCGGAAGCCACTCTGCAGGTAGCCGACCAGCTGATCGCCAAAGAGCGTGCAGCCGGCAAAGCCGAGTAACGCCCGCCATGCGCCGCTGGGGCAAGGGCACCGAGCGAGTCGTTGGCCTGCATGAACCGCAGGTCAACGAACTGCATCTGACGCAAAGCGGTTTGCCGGAAGATGGCCGGCTGCGCCTGCTCAGTTTCAATATCCAGGTGGGCATCAGCACCGAACGCTACCGTCATTACCTGACCCGCGGCTGGCAGCATCTGCTGCCTCACGGAGGTCGGGCGGGCAACCTGCAGAAAATCGGCCAGTTGCTCAATGACTTCGATCTGGTCGCCCTGCAGGAAGTCGACGGCGGGAGCCTGCGTTCCGGCTTCGTCAATCAGGTCGAGCACCTCGCCCAGTTGGGCTCGTTTCCCTACTGGTACCAGCAACTCAATCGCAACCTTGGACGCTTCGGCCAGCACAGCAATGGCGTGCTGAGTCGGCTTAGGCCGACCAAGATCGAAGATCACCCGCTGCCCGGTCCGGCCGGACGCGGCGCGATTCTGGTTCGTTTCGGTGAAGGTGATGACGCGTTGATCGTGGTCATGATGCACCTGGCCTTGGGCACGCGGACCCGCACTCGGCAATTGGCGTACATTCGCGAGTTGATCGGCGGTTATCGCCACCAGATCCTGATGGGTGACATGAACACCCACGCCAATGACCTGCTCGAATCTTCGCCGCTGCGCGACCTTGGCCTGCTGGCGCCGCAGCTGGAAGCGACTTTCCCCAGCTGGCGTCCTCAGCGTTGCCTTGATCACATTCTGCTCAGCCCGACCCTGACGCTGGAACGTTTTCAGGTCCTGGCGCAACCCATTTCAGATCACCTGCCCGTTGCGGTAGAGATCCGCCTGCCTGACTCCCTGCGCGGGGATTCCCTGCCCGTGGTTGCTGGTGGACCGCTTGCATGAGCGACGAAGCCGAGCGCTGGAGAGAGAAGTATCTCAAGGGCATCGAGCAGCAGGATAAGCTCGAAAAGCGCTGGAGCGCCCGCCTCGACCTGCTGCGCCGGGGCCTGGTGCGCAGCAGTCTGGCCGCAGAAGGCTCTGACCGCGCGGTAGACGAATGCATGAAGGAAATGCGCGAAATCGTGCGCAAGGACGACATGGATGCCGGTCTGGCCGCATTGATTCCCCGCCTGGAAAAAGCCGTGCTCGACTCCGAGCAGCGCCGCGAAGTGCGCGCCGGCCAGACCCTGACCGCGTTGAACGCGCTGGTTCAGCAGTTGCAGGCGTTGCCGCTTCCCCGTGAAGTGCGCAAGCCGCTCAAGCGGTTCGCCAAGGATCTGGATGATCGTGCCTCCCAGGCGCGTGAGCTGCCGCTGCTGTTGAGCGAATTGAGCGGCTTGCAGGGCAAGGCGCTCAGCGCTCTGGAAAAGGACGAAGACGGCCCCCGCCCCGGCCTGCTGCAACGCCTGTTCGGCTCGCGTGAGGAACAGGTCGAAACCTTGCCTGCCGAGACCGCGCCCGTCGCCAGCCCGGTCGAGACCGCCCCTGACACCCGCGACACTCAGACGCCGCCTCCCGGGCAACCCGAACCGACGGCTTCTACTGCAACGGCCGCGCCTCCGGTCACTGTCGAGGCTGAGTCCGCTGCCGAGCTGGAGCTGGAGCCGGAGCCCGAGCTGCCCGCCGCTGCTGTTCAGGCCAGTGACGAGCCGGACTTGCCGTTAGCGCCGGAGCCTGCCGTGCTTGCTGTCGCTACGGCGCAGGTTCAGCAGGCCGAACCCGTTGCCGGCCCGCGTGCAGATGCACTGCCGGAACCTGCCGAGGTGCAGCAGGCCGACGTCGTCGATCTGGAAGCAATGCTGACGCCGACGCCGCTGGTTGCCTATCAACATGCGCCCGAGCCGGTTGAAGCCTCTGCCGACCCGTCTTCCGAAGAAGAGGACGCCGAGGATGCCGCTTACGCACTGCCCTGCTCGCCGGAACCGAGCTACAGCTCGGTGGCCGCGCACATCGAGGACACCCTGCTGGGGCTACTCAATGACCTGACGCTGTCCGAGCATCACCGCCCGCAGGTCGAGGCCATGCAGTTACGTCTCAAACATGGGCTTAACTGGTACGAACTGCTGCCGATCCTCGACGATCTGGCGGTGCTGATGCTTGCCATCAACAACGGCGAGCAACAGGCTTTCGGAGTGTATCTCAAGGAACTCAATGAGCGACTGGAGTCATTCCAGAGCCATTTGCAGGCCGCCAGCGAGGATCACGCCGAGAGTCAGACCTCCGTCCGCGATCTCAACGAGCAGCTGCGCGAGCAGGTCGGCGGATTGCAAAGCAGCGTTCAGGACGCGTCGGACCTGAGCAGCCTCAAGCAGGTGCTGGATAACCGACTCGAAGGTCTGTTGACCACAATGGACGATTACCAGCGCAAGCGTGACGACCGTGAACAGGAAGTGGCCGCCCGCTTGCAAGGTCTAGCTGCCCGGGTCGCAAGCATGGAGCAGGAGGCCCAGAGCTTCCGCACCCATCTGGAAGAACAACGACAGAAAGCGCTGATCGACCCGCTGACCGCGCTCCCCAATCGTGCCGCCTGGAGCGAGCGGCTGGAACAGGAAATGGCCCACTGGCAGCAGCGCAAGGACAACCTGCTGGTGTGCATGCTGGATCTGGACCGGTTCAAGAGCATCAACGACGGCTACGGTCATCTGGCCGGCGACAAGGTGCTGAAGATCGTCGCCAACGTACTGAAGAAACGCCTGCGCCCGAAGGATTTCCTGGCCCGCTTCGGCGGCGAGGAATTCGTCATGTTGTTGCCCGCCACCGCGCTGAACGAAGGCGTGCCGTTGCTCGATGAGTTGCGTGCGGCGGTCGAAGCCTGCCCGTTCCACTTCAAGGGCGAGCGGGTCACCATCACCGTGTCCATGGGCGTTACGGCATTGCAGCCCGGCGAGCGTAGCGATGCGGCACTCAAGCGCGCGGATCAGGCGCTGTACCGCGCCAAGGAAAACGGTCGCAACAGGGTCGAGCCCGTCTGATCGAAACATTTGGAAGCAACCGTTCAGCCTGCTCTGCCTCAACGGCCGAGCTATTGGCGCTCATTTTGTTATGCTGTTGCGCTTTCCGCCGACGCATTCTGAAGTTCCCATGAAGCTGTTCGTCCCTGCCCTGCTCCTGCTGTTTCTCGCCGCCTGTTCCAGCGGCCCCAGACTCGACACCAGCCATCCTTCGGTCAATTTCGACGGCCGTGTTCAATACGTCGTCATGCATTACACCTCGGCCCCGCTGGATCAATCGCTGCAATTGCTGACCCACGGCGAGGTCAGCAGCCATTACCTGATCGGCGACGATAACCCGGCGACCATTTACAAGCTGGTCGATGAAAGCGCCCGCGCGTGGCACGCCGGAGACAGCGAATGGGACGGCCGTACCTGGCTGAACTCAAGCTCCATCGGCATTGAAATCGTCAATCCGGGTTTCCGCGACACGCCCACCGGCCGGCTCTGGTACCCTTACACCGAGAGCCAGATCAAATCGATCATCGTGCTGCTCAAGGACATCGTCGAGCGCAACAAAATCGATCCACGCCATATCATCGGCCATAGCGACATTGCACCGATGCGCAAACTCGACCCAGGCCCGCTGTTTCCCTGGAAACGACTCGCCGAGGCAGGCGTCGGCATCTGGCCTGACGAACGGCTGGTGGCGCAGCGTCAGGCGCAGCTGATGAACAATCTGCCGAGCATCGCCTGGTTCCAGCAGCAATTGGCCCAATTGGGTTATAAAACGCCGCGCAGCGGAGAGCTGGATACCGAAACCCGCAATGTTCTCGCGGCATTCCAGATGCGTTTTCGCCCGGCGCGCTTCGACGGCGAGCCTGATGCGCAGAGCGCGGCGATCCTGCAGGTGCTCAACCGCAGCAACTGATCTACAAACAGCTCGTTGCCGGGCGGGCTATTTTCACGCTTGTTGCTATACCTGATGGGTATTCACTCGGATATCCACCAATGCCAGCGGCCACGCGCTCCCGCATGAACCTCTCCAACCCCTGGCTGCTGGCCTTGCTGGCGGCCTCGTTGAGTGCTGCCGTCTTGCTGCTGGGCAGCTTCGGCCTGGCGGTGCATCAGGCCCGGCAGAATGAAACCCTGCAGATGAATGCACAGGGCGAGCGCTTTCTGATTCGCCTCGAACAACTGTTCGGGCAGTTGCGCGCAGGTCTCGACCAACTTGAGCAGCAACCGCTGCGTCGTTGCAGCCCGGAGATGGTCGGGCGGCTGCGCGAAGTCATTTCCGGCAACCGCTTCATCTATGAAGCGGCCTTCGTGGGCGACAAGCGCACCTGTTCGAGCTGGGCGCGCAAGAAAGTCATCGATGACAGCCGCGCTCCCGATATCCGTGGCCCGACCTACGATTATTGGCTCAACACCTCTGCCCAGCCGGACGACAACCTGGCGGCATTGGTTCTGGGCCGTGGCGACTTTCGGGTCTCGACCTCGCGCGGGCACTTGACCGACGTGGTCGATCTGCCGGCGGGCGGCAGTCTGCTGGTGGTGCTGGATAACGGCACCCGGGCGATTCCCGTACTAGGCCCGGCGCAGGCCTGGCCTCCAGCGGACTGGTCACCAGGCACCGACGGCGCGCTGGTTACCACGCCTGGGCAGTTGATCTACAGCATGCCGACGCAAAGCCCGGAATATCAGCTGGTGTTGATTACCCCGCGCCTCAGCGTTCAGGAAAAGATCACCGGTGCCTGGGGATTACTGGTGCCGTTCAGCCTGCTGATTTCCCTGTGTATCGGCGCGCTGGTCCTGCAAGTGGCGCAGCAGCGCAAGAGCCTGGGTGCCGAACTGACCGGCGCGCTGCGGCGCGGCGAACTCAAGGTGCTGTATCAACCGATATTCAACCTCGACACGCGGCAGTGTGTCGGTGCCGAAGCGCTGGTGCGCTGGCGACGACCGGACGGCACGCTCACCAGCCCGGACCTGTTCATCCCGCTGGCGGAGAATACCGGCCAGATCCGGCAGATCACCGATTTTGTCCTGCAACAGACTCTGGAGAAGCTCGGGCCGGTGCTGCGAGCCAACCCGCATCTGTATATCTCGGTCAACCTCGCGGCCTGCGACGTGGTGTCGGCCCGGATCGGGCGGGTAACCGCCAAACTGCTGGCCCTGCACAAAGTCGCACCGCAGCAGATTGCTTTCGAGGTCACCGAGCGCGGCATGGTAGACGTTGTGGTGGCCCGCAACCATTTGCAGGTGCTCAGGGATCGGGGCCACCAGGTGCTGATCGACGACTTCGGCACCGGCTATTGCAGCCTGGCCTATCTGCAGACCTTGCCGGTGGACTGTCTGAAAATCGACAAAGCGTTCATCGATGCGCTGGGCTATGACGCCGCCAGCAGCGGCGTCGCGCCGCATATCATCCGCATGGCTCACGCGCTGCAACTGAAGGTGATCGCCGAAGGCATCGAGTTCGAATCGCAGGCGCTGCTGCTGCGCAGTGAAGGCGTGATGTACGGCCAAGGCTGGCTGTTCGCGCGGCCATTGTCGCCGATGCAATTCGTCGAGCTGATCACCGGCGGTCGGCGCAGTGCGCCGCGGCGCCGCGACGACGTGGCCTGACGTTTCTGCAGATACAGCTTAAAGCGGCAGTGCCATGTAGAACTGCGTGCCCTGCCCTGGACGCGAGTACACGCCCATGCGACCGCCGTGCAACTGGACGATCTCCTTGCACAAGGCCAGCCCCAGCCCGGCGCCGCCCTTCTTGCGCCCGACCTGCACGAAAGGCTCGAAGATCCTTCCTTGCTGGCCATAGGCAATGCCTTCGCCGTTGTCCTCGACACTGATGATCACCCGCTCGCCATGGCGACGGCCCTGAAGACGAATCAGGCCATTTTCCGGGGTATGGCGCAGCGCATTGTCCAGCAGGTTATCCAGCACCCGCTCCAGTTGCGACGCATCGGCATGCAGGCGCGGCAGCGGCTCCTGGATATCGAGCATCAGCACGATGCTCTGCTCCTCGGCCTTCTCGTTGAAACGCGACTTGGCTTCGTCGAGCAATTCCTCGATCGAGCACGGTGCCAGCTTGAGTTTTTGCAAGCCGTTCTGGTAGCGCGAGAAATTCAGCAGGTCGTTGATCAACTGCATCAGGCGCTGCATTTCTTCGTTCACGGTATTGAGCAGGTCGGCTTCGCGGGAGTCCGGCGTGAAATGCAGCCGCTCCTGCAACAGACCGAACGCCATGTGCATGCCGGTTACCGGCGTGCGCAACTCGTGAGAGGCGCGCAATACGAACTCACTGCGCACACGCTCGAATGCCCGTTGTTCGGTCACGTCATGCAGCACCATTACGGCGCCGAGAATGTGGCCTTTGGTGTGGCTGACCGGCGTAAGGCTATAGGTCAACAGGCGCGATTCGCCGTCGATCTCGAAGGCCAGATCCTCCGGCGCGCGCTCCAGCGTGCCGCCGCGCAGGATCAGGAACAGCTGCTCGTCCAGTTCCGGACGGCCCAGCGCCTCGCCGAGCCCCTTGCCCAGGCGGCTCTCGTCCCAACCCAGCTGGCGCTGGGCGACGGGGTTCAAGTGTTCCAGGCGTCCTTGCCGGTCAATCATCAGCAGGCCATCGTCGATACTGTCGAGCACCGCCTGCAAGCGTTGCTGCCCGGCCAGCAGTTCGTCGACGTTGGTCGCCTGATGCTGCCGCAAGGCTTCGGCCATGATGCCGAACCGGCGAGTCAGCAGGTTCATTTCCGCCGCCGAGGAGATCGGCAGTGTCACTTCGTAATCACCCTCGCCGATGCGGTCGGCGGCCTTGGCCAAGGCCTCGATAGGTGCACCGAAGCGCCGGGCGATGCCGTGGGCAGTGACGAAACCGATGAACAGCACGGCGATGCCGACCATCCCCAGCAGGCCTGCAATCCACAGTGCCCGCTGGCGTGAACTGATTTCGGCGTCGCTGATGTTCTGCAAGGCATGTCGATGGGTATCCTGGAGCGCTTCACGCAGCTCCACGAATGCCTCGCGCAGCTGCGGCACACCATTTATGCCACGACTGTCGGAGCCTACCTGACGATAAATTTCCAGGAAGCGCTCGTAGTCCGCCCGGGTCTTTTCAAAACCGGCGCGCACGTTGCTTTGCGTGTCCTGGCTAAAGCCCTGTTCCAGCAGCTGCTTGAACTGCTCCTGAGCGGCCGCCAGCTCCGTCTCGTCCCGCGGATAGCCGGTCATCAGGACCAACTGGTCGCCCACGTTCTGGCGCAACTTCAAGCCCAGATCCAGGGTGATGAAGTTATGCTGGATGAGCGATTCCTGGGTGCGGGCCATCTGCATCACGCTGACCAGCCCGAGCAACAGCCCGAGCAACGCCACCGTAATGAGCGCGGAAATGCTCAGAAACAAGCGAGTCCGTAACTTCATTGCCAATTTCATGAGGGGCAATTCACAGGTTGTACTGCTTGCGTTTTCGATAAAGCGTGGAGGCATCGATGCCCAGGGTCTTGGCAGCCTGATCCAGGGTATCGCTGGTGGCCAGAACCGCACCGATATGCGCCTTCTCCAGCTCGTCCAGGCTCAGGGCCGCGCCGACGCGCGGTGCATTGTTGGTCGGTTGCTCGGCCATCCCCAGGTGACTGATCTCCACGCGCTCGGCCGGGCAAATGATACTGGCGCGCTCAATCACGTTGCGCAGTTCACGGATGTTGCCGGGCCAGCGGTAGTTGAGCAGCGCGGCACGTGCCTCTTCGCTGAAGCCGCGCGCCGGACGGGCGTAATCCTTGACGAAACGCGCCAGGAAACGGTCGGCCAGGGTCATGATGTCTTCACTGCGCTCACGCAGGGCCGGCAGATGCAGGGTGATCACGTTCAGGCGATACAGCAGGTCTTCTCGGAAGCGCCCGCTGCGCACCATGTCTTCAAGATTCAGGTTGGTGGCCGCCAGGATTCGCACATCGGCACGCCGCGTGACCGGGTCGCCGACGCGTTCGTATTCCTTGTCCTGAATGAAGCGCAGCAGTTTGGGTTGCAGGGTCAACGGGAAGTCGCCGATCTCATCGAGAAACAGCGTACCGCCATCGGCCTGGTTGACCCGGCCCAGAGTACTTTCGCTGGCGCCGGTAAACGCGCCGCGACTGTGACCGAACAGTTCGCTTTCCATCAGTTCGGCGGTAAGCGACGGGCAGTTGATGGTAACGCAGGCTTTTTTCGAGCGCTTGCTCCAGCCGTGAATCGCCCGTGCCAACTCGCCTTTCCCGGTACCGGACTCGCCGAGGATGAGAATGTTGGCATCGGTTACGGCCACCTGACGGGCCGTTTCCAGGATCGCCATCATCGACGGGCTGTGGGAATCCAGGCCGTCTTTGGGTTTGCGGATTTCACCCTCCAGCGCTTCGAGCCTGGCGGACAGCTGCCGCACTTCGAGCTGCTTGGCGGTAGCCAGGCGCAGCTGATCGGGGCTGCACGGCTTGACCAGGTAATCGGCGGCGCCGGCCTGGATCGCATCGACTGCGGTGTCGACCGCTGAATGGGCCGTGACGATCACCACGCGCATCCATGGAGCCTGGATGCGCATCTGCGCCAGTACGTCCAGCCCGTTGTCCTCGCCAAGGCGCAAATCGAGAAAACACAGATCGAACACCTGGCGTTGCATCAGCGAATCGGCCTGAGCTGCGCTATTGGCAGTGGCCACGCTATAACCCTCGTCTTCCAGGCAATACCGGAACGTGCGAAGGATGGCGGACTCGTCGTCCACAAGCAGAATACGGCCCTGATTCTCAGTGGCTGCTTCCATTTTTCCTACGCTCCTTCATGAATAGTCTTGGTTAGTCTCGGAATCATCGGGCAAGTTGCATGGTCCATTCTGATTGATTCTGCGGCTTGAATGGTAGCTATCTGAGTAAGCCATGGCGAACGGACACGTTCACCTGCCTTACAGCCGCACCTGTCGCTCAACCTGAGACGACCTATTCATATGAAGGAGAGTGGATATGCATTCGCTGAAAAAGCTGGCGCTGATCACCATGACCGCCGCCGCACTGAGCGGCCCGGCGTTCGCGCAGGCAGCCCAGGGCGACGTGCCAGCCCAACTTGCCGAGGCACGTCAGGAAGGATCGATCTGGACGGCGTTTGCCCTGAACCGGCATCTGAGTCCGTTCAAGCTGGAGGTCGACGTCGAGCAAGGCACCGCTACTCTCAAGGGCAAGGTCGAAAACGAGGTTGAGCGGGAGCTGGCCGAGCGCATTGCCCTTGATGTCAAAGGCATCGACAAGGTCGACAACCAGTTGCAGGTGGACCCGGACGTGTCCAGCGAACCCGGTACCCGTTCGGCAATGGCCCAGCGTTTCGACGATGCAACCTTGACCGCTACGGTGAAATCCAAACTGCTATGGAGCAGCGTCACCGAGGCGCTGAACATTGACGTGAACAGCAAGGACGGCGTGGTCACCCTCAAAGGGCGCGCCCAGAGCCCTGAAGCCAAGGAGCTGGCCGGCAGCCTGGCAACCAACACCGACGGCGTGATTACGGTGAACAACCTGATCAGCATCAGCGCCGCCGACTCCATTGCCGCCAAGGCTCAGCCGCAAAACCTCAACCCGACCGAACAGTTGAGCGACGCCTGGGTCACCAGCAAGGTGAAGTCCAGCCTTATCTACAGCCGCACCCTCGATGGCCTGAACATCAAGGTCAACACCGAGGGCGGCGTGGTCAGCCTCGACGGGATCGTCGCCAACTATGCGGAAAAAGAGCTGGCCGTGGAGATCGCCCGCAACATCCGCGGCGTAAAAGGCGTGAACGCCGATTCGCTTAAAGTAATGGCACGCAGCGCAGGCTGAATCAGGGGCAAAAGCCGCCCGACTGAGTGCGCCCGTGCAGAACGCACGATTGCAAAGGTGTAATCGTGCAGCTTGCGCGCAGGAAAAGTCTGATACGAATCCTAAACCATTGATTTAACTGGATAAAACCTGAACATAAAAATTGGCACGCAGTCTGCAATATCCCTTTCAACGAAGGTCGTGACACGGCCGGTACGATGAATAGCACTCAGGTGAAGGGAGTTTGCGATGAACAGTCAGCGTATTGCACAGATGCGTATCTCCCCTCTCCATATCCAGCAGGGCCTGTTTCTACTTCTGGCGTTGCTGGTCACCCTGATTGCCATTCAACAGTTCCAGCGTTGGACCCAAGCGAGCGACGCAGCCCTGGTTAAACAGCAGATCATTCACAGCAGTGTTTCCTATCGCGCCGTCAGTGCGCCGATGGTTCACAGCAACGCCCAGAGCATTCGACCTGTCGATGGCCTGGTGTCGGTGAGTGAGGCAGCGCCGCAGGAAAAATGGGTGTTCTGACACGAACCCGAGCAAACCTCAGACAATCTAAACGGCAGTAAAGGAGTATCACCATGTTGAGTTGGGCTATCACGTTTCTGATCATCGCCATTGTCGCTGCTGTACTTGGCTTCGGTGGTATCGCAGGCACGGCTACCGGTATCGCCAAGATTCTGTTCGTTGTATTCCTGGTGATGTTCGTTGTGTCGTTCTTCTTCGGTCGTCGTGGGCGAGGCTGATAATGCGCGCATCCTTCCATTCACTGGCAGCCGCTCTGTTGATGGGCGGCAGTGCCATGGCAGTGGCTGCCAATGATGGACAGGCTCGGGTCAATGAGCTTTTGAGCACCGCTCCTGAGTATCGCGAGACATGGACCCAAGTCGTGCAAAAGGAAGAGCGGCTACCGGACTGGGTGATCAACCTGTCCGGCTCTTCCGAGCAGATGACGGCGGTTACCGAGGATGGCGACCAGTATCTGGTAGGCCCGCTTTGCGAGACAGCCGACACCTGTAAAAGCAAGCGTCTGATCGTGGCGTTCAGCCTCGATAAAGAAGATGCGTACGCGATGTTGGTCGAAGTGCCCGCCGGGCTTCCTTCCGACAAGTCGCCTACCCGTCATGCTACTTACCGTTTTCTGGGCAAGCCTGATGAAGGCATGCAGCAACTGTTGCAGGAACAGCTGCGCAAGGACCCGAACTGGTACTGATCGAACAGGAAAGCATTTTCCTTATCAGGGGCCATGCTTTCTTTCGCTGTGCGATCCGAAGAGGATTCGCGCATGACCAAGGGGCCGGGAAGCGCTGATCGAATGGATCGGCGAGACCTAGGAGCACAGGGAGTGCTCCCGTGAATGGGCCGGGTCAGGAAAAGCTGCCACATCTGTTGACGATATCGGTCTCGATGACATCGAGGTCGAGACCGGAAAAGGATGTGGCGCTTTATATTTTTCTTTTCGCTCAACCGCTTGCAACCGTACATCCAGTAAAGTTTGCGAGATATTTCCTCAAGCGCCCCTGCGCGAACCGCCTCTTTCACTCCCCCCTCTTGCCAAGCTACAGGCGACGTTCTAGCCACGTTCGAGCCGAATCACGGCATTTCAAAATGGCCGATATGCAATGCATTCTGTCGCTTTCATATGCCGATTCGGCATAGGGTAGTCGTTTCTGGCATTAGACGTCGGTTCTTGCCATGGGAATAGTTGCGCCTTTTTCGCGCGCAATAGGGCCTGGATGCCCGCCTGCGTAGACCTTTTGTGGGCATTTT
Source organism: Pseudomonas sp. v388 (assembly GCF_003935425.1). Taxonomy (GTDB): domain Bacteria; phylum Pseudomonadota; class Gammaproteobacteria; order Pseudomonadales; family Pseudomonadaceae; genus Aquipseudomonas. The sequence continues at coordinate 245,630 of NZ_RHQN01000002.1, read as the reverse complement.
CGAAGAAATACGATTATTGAAACCGCTGTGGAATGGCGTCTTTCAGTGTGTCGTTTTTGGACATGCCCAAGCCATTTGCACAAGGGTAACCGCATGAAGAAGGCAAAACTGAGTCTGGCGTGGCAGATTCTTATCGGACTGGCACTGGGTATCGCGCTGGGCGCTGTACTCAACCACTTTGGCGAAGAGAAGGCCTGGTGGATCAGCAATGTTCTGCAACCCGCCGGTGATATCTTCATCCGCCTGATCAAGATGATCGTCGTGCCAATCGTCGTGGCTTCGCTGGTGGTCGGTATCGCTGGCGTCGGTGATGCGAAAAAGCTCGGGCGAATCGGCCTCAAGACCATCATCTACTTCGAGGTCGTTACCACTATCGCTATTCTGGTGGGCCTGGTACTGGCTAACGTGTTCCAGCCAGGTGCCGGCATCGACATGAGCACGCTGGGTACGGTGGATATTTCCAAGTACACAGCGACCACCGCCGAGGTTCAGCACGATCACGCGTTCGTCGCGACCATCCTCAACCTGATTCCGGCAAACATTTTCGCAGCCATGGCTCGCGCCGACATGCTGCCGATCATTTTCTTCTCGGTGATGTTCGGCCTGGGCCTTTCCAGCCTGCAGGACGACATCCGCATGCCGCTGGTCAAGCTGTTCCAGGGCGTATCGGAAACCATGTTCAAGGTCACGCACATGATCATGAACTATGCGCCCATCGGCGTGTTTGCCCTGATCGCCGTGACCGTCGCCAACTTCGGCTTCTCCTCTTTGCTGCCGCTGGCCAAACTGGTGATCCTGGTTTACGTCGCCATCGCCTTCTTCGCCTTCGTGGTCCTGGGGCTGATCGCCCGTGCATTCGGCTTCTCGGTGATCAGGCTGATGCGGATTTTCAAGGACGAGTTGATTCTGGCCTACTCCACCGCCAGCTCCGAGACCGCGCTGCCGCGTGTCATCAGCAAGATGGAAGCCTATGGCGCACCCAAGGCCATTTGCAGCTTCGTGGTGCCGACCGGCTATTCGTTCAACCTGGACGGCTCGACCCTGTACCAGAGCATCGCGGCCATCTTCATCGCGCAGCTTTACGGCATCGACCTGTCGATCGGCCAGCAGTTGATGCTGGTGCTGACCCTGATGGTGACTTCCAAAGGAATTGCCGGTGTGCCGGGCGTTTCGTTCGTGGTCTTGCTGGCAACCCTGGGCAGCGTCGGCATTCCGCTGGAAGGCCTGGCGTTCATCGCCGGTGTCGACCGCATCATGGACATGGCACGTACCGCGCTGAACGTCATTGGCAACGCTCTGGCCGTGCTGGTCATCGCCCGTTGGGAAGGCATGTACGACGACGCCAAGGGCGAGCGTTACTGGAACTCGCTGCCGCACTGGCGCAGCAAGGACCCAGTCCCTGTTCAAGGCCCTGCCGCCGAGTAGGCATAACGACAAACCCCGGATTTCCGGGGTTTGTCGTTTCTCAGCCATGCAAACTCGTAGAGCGGGCGGCGAGCCGTCTTGCTGGCGAAGACATCATGCCGGGCGACGGAGATGTTCAGGCAGTACCGGCCCTTTCGCCCGCAAGGCGAAACGCCGCACCGGCGGCTCCTACCGGTCGGTTGGTTTCAGATCAATTGACTGAATCAGCCGCATCATTTCCCCCAAGCGACTCACGCCGCTATCATCGCCGCATCTTGTAAAGGACGTATCTGATGCTCAATGGCCTGTGGCTTGGTTTTTTTGTCGTGGCGGCAATCTCCGCGATGGCGCAGTGGCTGGTTGGCGGTAATGCCGGAATCTTTGCCGCGATGGTCGAAAGCATCTTTGCCATGGCCAAGCTGTCCGTCGAAGTCATGGTGCTGCTGTTCGGTACCCTGACGCTGTGGCTGGGTTTTCTGCGCATTGCCGAGAAAGCCGGGATCGTCGACTGGCTGGCCAAGGTGCTCGGCCCGCTGTTCCTGCGCCTGATGCCGGAAGTCCCGCCGGGCCATCCGGCGCTGGGGCTGATCACGCTGAACTTCGCCGCCAATGCGCTGGGCCTGGACAACGCCGCCACACCCATCGGCCTCAAGGCCATGCGCTCGTTGCAGGAGCTGAACCCCAGCGCCACCGCTGCCAGTAATGCGCAGATCCTGTTCCTGGTGCTGAACGCGTCTTCCCTGACGCTGCTTCCGGTAACGATCTTCATGTACCGCGCCCAGCAAGGCGCGCCGGACCCGACACTGGTGTTCCTGCCGATCCTGCTGGCGACCAGCGTCTCTACGTTCGTCGGCCTGCTGTCGGTGGCCTTCATGCAACGGCTGCGGCTCTGGGACCCAGTGGTGCTGGCGTACCTGATTCCCGGCGCATTGCTGCTCGGCGGCTTCATGGCGTTTCTGGCAACACTGTCAGCGGCGGCCCTGGCCGGTTTGTCCTCGATTCTCGGCAACCTGACGTTGTTCGGCCTGATCATGCTGTTCCTGATCATTGGCTCACTGCGTAAGGTGCAAGTCTACGAAGCGTTCGTGGAAGGCGCCAAGGAAGGGTTCGACGTGGCCAGGAGTCTGCTGCCGTATCTGGTCGCGATGCTGTGCGCCGTCGGCGTGCTGCGCGCATCCGGCGCGCTGGATTTCGGCCTGGAAGGCATTCGCCATCTGGTGGAATGGCTGGGCTGGGACACTCGTTTCGTCGATGCGCTACCCACGGCGATGGTCAAACCGTTTTCAGGAAGCGCCGCCCGTGCCCTGCTGATCGAGACCATGCAGACCCAAGGCGTGGACAGCTTCGCGGCCCTGGCCGCAGCAACCATTCAGGGCAGTACCGAAACCACGTTCTATGTCCTGGCGGTGTACTTCGGAGCCGTCGGCATTCAACGCGCGCGCCACGCGGTGGGCTGCGCGCTGCTGGCCGAGTTCTCCGGCGTGGTGGCCGCAATCTTCGTCTGTTACTGGTTCTTCGGCGCTACCGCCAGCTGATCGGTCAGTTTTCGGAGCCTTTCGATGCTTCGGGCGCCGGCTCGGCAGGCGGCGTCTTTGGCGCTTCAGGCTCTGGGGCCGGCGCTTGGGCGTCTCCTCCAGGCTTGAACTTGATCAGCCTGCCGGCTGGTCGGGTGACGGCCGGTTCATTGGTGTCGGTCACCATGAAGCGCAGCACGCCGATCATCTGCCCGTCTTCGGTCAGCACCCTGACCTGCCAGCGGCCGACGACGTCCTGCGAGAAGTTCTGCTTGTGGGTCCAGGCGCGATAGCCTTCCTTGCGCCCGCCATGGATGTCCAGGGCGATACGGTCGACTTCCTTACCCTCGTGGCGCCAGACGTGATAAATCCGCTCCTCAAGCCCACGCGGAGCGTTGATGGCGGTGTAGGCGTACAGCCCGCCGCTGCGCAACTGGCCGGCGCTGATCTGGGAGATGCTTTCGCCGGGTTTGCGGTTCTTGTTGTCGAAATCGGTGCTTACCGCCACCTCGGTCAACCACAGGGTTGCCGGCGGCACCCATGAACGCAACAGCCAGCCACCAGCGCCGATCGCTAGAATCATGACCGGCACGGCCACGGCGCGCCGCCAGTTATTGATCGGAAAGCTGGATGCCAGGCTGGGGAACGACAGCAGCATGGCTACGCCCAGCGCGAGCTTGTAACTCTGCGCGGTAGTGAGGTGCAGAATGATCGGCAGCGCCGTCAACAACGCCGCAAACAGCGTCAACGTGTGCAGCGCCATGAACAGCCAGCGCCGTGGCGCCAGCCACTTGTAGTACAGCGGATCGATGATCGAGATCAGCCCGGCAGCGCCGAGGAAGGCGGTGAAAATGGCCTGCCCGCTGTTCCAGGTGGTGGTGATGAAGAAGAACGGCAGGACGAAGAACAGGCTTTCCTGATGGATCATCTGGGTGCCGTAGCGCAACAATCCCTGGGGAATTTCCTTGCCGAAGCGCTTGTTGAACAGGCTGACGATAGAGTTCTCCACCATCAGCCAGACCCAGCTGATCAGCATGACCACCGCGATCCAGGTCGCCAGCCCCGCCTGCCGGTCGACGAGAATGAAGCTGGCGATACCCGAAATGAAACCACCCGCCGCAATGATGCCGGGATAGCGCTTCATCAGTTCGAGTACCCGCGTGAGGTAGCTTTTCCATTCAGGCATCAGAGCGCTTCACTTTGGTCATCGGGGATCGGAAAACCGCGAAGCATATCAAGGCCGTCGCGGTTCCTGTCATTTCATCGGTTGCGGCCACGCACCCGCCAGCTCCAGAGCGCCGCCAGCACAATCAGGCCGACGACGGCAGCAAGTACCCATAGCAGGCCGTCATAGCCCAGCAGCGGTTTTTCGATGCGCAGGTAACCCGGCTGGTCCAGCAGTTGGCGCATGGCGCGGTTGGCGTTTTCCAGGCTGACGGCCTTGATGCGCTTGGCGGGATCGGCGAAACGGCCGTTCTCGTAGTCATTGAGCGCACTCCAGTAATAATCGGCCAGGGAACTGTTGCCCTGTACCGCCCAGGCCTGACGCGCGATCGCGGCGTCCTTGAGGCGGTTGAACATCGCCGGCTGCATGCCCTCTTTGCGCAATGTGTCGATCAGCGCACCCAGAGCGCGCTCGGCCTGCTCCAGGTCATCGCGTTCCAGGTCGGCATTGAGGCTCAGGAAACCCGTGTCGCCGAAGACTTCACGGTCGGCGGAAGGCCCGTAGGACAAACCGTGCCTGAGCCGCAAATCGGTGTAGAGCGCCCAGTCCAGGTAGGCTTTGACCAAGTCCCAGGTTTCGTCGTGCTGCTCGTCAAGCTGCGGCTCGGTGAAGATCAGGTGCAGTTTTGCACCATCGCCCAGGCCGCCACGCTCCAGCTCCTGACGCTGCGGCGCGGCTTCACTGATGGACGCCAACGGAGGATGCGCAATCGGGTCTGTCGGATTGAGCTGGCCGTAGACGCGCTCCAGGTAACTGGGCAGCAATTTGTCCAGATCGCCCACCATGATGAGCGTCATATTGTTGGGCGCGTACCAGGCGGCGAAGACCTCTTCGACCTGCTCAAGGGAAATTCTGTCGACTTGCGGGCGTTCCGGGCACTTGAGGCCCAGCTCTACCGCCAGTTCGCTGGTGGCACCGTGGGCGGTCTGGCGCCGATCCAGCAGCTGTCGCAGATGCGAGGAATGGCCGCCATCCTCGCGCTCGACGATGCGCTTCACGGTATCAAGGCGCGCCTGGTCCAGTTCGGTATGAGCCAGGACTTCCATCAGCAGGTCCAGCACCTTGCGCTGGTTGCGCGCCGGCGCCTCGATCACGAACGTGGTGTCGGTGTCACTGGTGAACGCATTCCATTCGCCGCCCAATGCCTGCATGCGCTCTTCAAGCGCACCTTCGCCACCGTCATCTATGCCGCTGAACAGTAAATGCTCCAACAGATGAGGCAGTTCCTTGTCCGCGCAGGGAAAATCATCGAGGCCGATGCCCACCACCAACCGGATGGCGACGTGGCCTTTTTCATAGCCAGGCTTGAGCAGTACCTGCAAACCGTTGGGCAACAGATAGCCCTCGACCTGAAGCCGATCCAGGGCTTGCGCAGAAAGTGAACTCAGGAAAAGACAAACGAACAGCAGGCAACGCATAAAACAGCTTTCCTTGCGGGCCGGTATGTTCAACAGACTTCCACCTGTCGCGTATGTTCACCGCGATTGTTCGACCGCGCTTTCACCCGCCAGCGCACCGGTGTCGGCAGTTTCCAGAACCGCATAGGCACTGGCGCAGAACAGCGAGTTGAGGCGCTTCATGTCGGCCATCAGTTCCAGATGCAACGAGCTGGTCTCGATGCTCTGCACTACCTTGCGTTGCAGGCGGTTCACATGCGCATGAGCGAGGCGCCGTTCCTGAGCGCGGAAGCGACGTTTTTCCCGCAACAGCTGGCGTGCGCTTTCCGGGTCGCCACTGAGAAATACCGACAGGCCAAGGCGAAGATTGGACTGCAGCTGGATTTGCAGATCGGCCAGTTCCTCCAGCCCGGTATCGGAAAACGAGCGGCGCTGGGAGGTCTTCTGCTGCTGAATCTTGCGCAACATGCGTTCGATCAGGCCGCTGGCCAGCTCAAGGTTGATGGTCAGTTCGATGATTTCGGCCCAACGCCGGTTGTCCTGCTCGCCCAGCTCTTCGCGCGGCATCTGCGCCAGGTACAGTTTGATCGCGTTGTAGAGCGCTTCGACGTCGTCACCCAGGCGACGAACCTCTTGCGTCACGGCGGTCTGGGTACCGCGCAACACGGCCAGCATGGAGCCAAGCATGTTTTCCACGCGGTCGCCCATCCGCAGTGTTTCGCGTACCGCGTTGGCCAGGGCCAGGCTGGGTGTGGATAAAGCGGCAAGGTCCAGATGCCGAGGCTTGGCCAGGCCGCCCACTTCGTGTTGTTGCGGCAGCAACGCCGAGCATAGCCGCGCCATCGGGCCGACGGTAGGCAGCATGATCAGGCAGCGTGCGGAGTTGTAGAGCAAGTGGAAACCGATCACCAGCTCCTGAGGCTGGAAACCCAAGGTATCGACCCAGGCGACCAGCGGATCAAGCACAGGAATGATCAACAGCAGGCCCAGCAATTTGTAGAGCAGACTGCCCAGCGCCACCTGCCGTCCAGCCACGTTCTGCATGCTGGTACTGAGAAACGCGAGCAGGCCGCTGCCGATGTTGGCACCGATCACCAGCCCGATTGCCACCGGCAAGCCGATGATCTCGGCACCGGCAAGGGTCGCGGTCAGCAGGACCGCCGCCAGGCTGGAGTAAGAAATCAGGGCGAACATCGCGCCAACCAGCGCATCGAGCAGCAGGTCGCCGGTCAACGACGCAAACAGCACTTTGACCCCTGCGGCCTGGGTAATCGGCGCGGCGGCCGCCACGATCAGTTGCAAGGCCAGAATGATCAGGCCCAGACCAATCCCGACCCGACCCAACTGACCGGCGCGGGTCTGCTTGCGGGACAGGAAAAACACTACGCCGAGAAAGATCAGCAACGGCGACAGCCAGGACAAATCGAAGGTCAGCACGCGGGACATCAGCGCCGTACCGACGTCGGCACCGAGCATGATCGCCAACGCCGGCGTCAGCCCCATCAGGCCCTGACCGACGAACGAGGTCACCAGCATCGCGGTCGCGTTGCTGCTCTGTACCAGCGCGGTCACCAGAATGCCCGAGACGAACGCCAACGGTCGGTTGGTCATGTTCTGGCTGAGCACCCGGCGCAACTGCGAGCCGTACACGCGCAGGATGCCGGTTCGCACGATGTGCGTGCCCCAGATAAGAAGCGCAACCGCTGAAAGCAGATCGAGCAGGGTCAGCATACTGAAAGCCCCCCTGATATCACCCGACTAAGGTGAAGGATTTACGATATAGCGTGTAGCGAGCGGAACGAGGGTGTGGTGCTCAACTAAGCTGTAGTCGGCCTTGGGCCTTGACGCCAGCATCGCATAGCTGTGAAGCCATTGAAATAAAACTGTCATAAATTGCTGCGCGCTTCGGCGATAGCCATCCGTTTCATGATCAGGACGCTCATAGCGAACGCCCTGAACCGCCATCATCCGCGCAAAGAGATGACTCAATTGCTCAGAAAGCGTGCCACGATCTTTTCACCTGAGACTGCCATCGCGGTAGCCACCAGCTTGCCATCCGGCTGCCGGGCCAGAGCGTAGGTTTCCGTCCCCGAGACCTCTTGCCACCCTGACCTGTTGCCGTAGCCAAGATCTGGCGAGCCATCGAGAAAATATCGGACCAGCGCGATATTGCCCATTTCTCCCAGAAGGACAACACCGTCGTCGTCAATAACCATATCCTTGAGGATAAGTTTGAAACTGCTTGCCCCCAATTTCACATCCAATGGCTGACCGCCGTTGAATTCGACATCGGGCTCTCCTTGACGGGTATAGCTTCTCAGAACACCACTCCAATCCCCGTTAACTTTTTTATTGGCGCCTATCAACAACTTTTCCTCAGCACCATGCAATGCCATCGCGGTAACGTGGCCACCATCGAGCCCTTCGAATAGCACATACCCACTGCTGCCAAACCCGTTGTCCAACGTACCGTCCGGTAAGTAGCGGGCTACATAACCTCGACCCCCAGGAACATTCTCCATCTGACCGGTCAATAGAATCTTGCCGTCCGCCTGTATCAGATGCTGATCTGCGATATTGAGCGGCGGTTTGGGATAGACCCAGCCCCGTTCGCCAAAGCTTTCGTCCAACGAGCCGTCGGATTTCAATCGCCCCAAAACGCTGAAGCGTGTCCAGGGCGCGCCCACTTTTGTCTGCACTTCGAGTACGCCGGAAAACATGATCTTGCCGTCAGGCAGTGGCGTGACTTTGAAACCGAAGAACTCGATAGGCATGTCAGGCGGTCCGCCAGCCGGCGTGTGCTGGCTCTCAGTCGTGGACTTGGGAGGCGGGAAATCCAGATAGACGAAGCCCTTCTCCCCAAACCCGCTGTCAATTCGTCCCTCTGTCGTGTATTGCACCAGTGCCACTTTACGAGGGACCGCGTCTGTCCCTTGAGGCAGGTAATGTCCAGAGAGCAGGATGCTTTTTTCATCTCTGATTGCAACAGATGCGCCCCAGGATTCAGCATCCTCTTTGAATTGGCCCTGAACCAGCCCATGCCTGCCAAAGGCGGGGTCAGGTGTACCGTCGTTCAACAACCGGGCAAGGCAATAGAAGTTTTTCTCGTGTTCGCGGACCAGATGCCTTAATGCCACGGTGATACTTCCATCAGAACTCAGCGCGAGCCTGTTGATGGAGAGCATCCCATACGGGTCAGTGGTAAACGTGAAGATGCCGTTGGTTGCAAAGTCCGGGTCCAGACTGCCCGGCGCAAGAGGCTGTGAAGTGTCCATTTCAGTTGTTCTCCGTTAGTCACATGAACCGGACGCAATCAAGCCTTGGGTTACATGTCAACCAGTGAGCAACTTGATGGTCCGTCACGTCGAGTCTGCGGCACCCCCCAGGCTTGCGCTACTGACAGAACTGTCAGTCCATGCCTTTACCTTGCGACGGCACTTTGCGATTTGCCCTCGCCATACGCATCTTGATATTGATCGTCTCCACCGCCAGCGAGAAAACCATCGCAAAGTAAACGTAGCCCTTGGGCACATGCACGCCGAACGCCTCGGCGATCAGTACAGTGCCGACCAGCGTCAGGAAAGACAGCGCCAGCATCTTGAGCGAAGGGTGTTTATCGATGAAGTCGCTGATGGTGCCGGAACTCCACATCATCACCAGCACTGCAACCACGATGGCGGCAATCATCACCGGAATGTCGGACACCATGCCGACGGCGGTGATGACCGAGTCGAGGGAGAACACGATGTCGATGATCGCGATCTGGATGATGGTGTAGAAGAACCGGCCATTGCCGGCCTTGGGCTCTTCGGCGGGCTCATCGTCGCCTTCCAGGCCGTGATAGATCTCCTGCGAACTCTTCCAGAGCAGGAACAGCCCGCCGAAGAACAGGATCAGGTCGCGACCGGAAAAGCCTTCGCCCATCACCGAAAACAGGTCGGTGGTCAGGCGCATGACCCAGGTGATCGACAGCAGGAGCATGATCCGCGTGACCATCGCCAGCGCCAGCCCGACAATGCGGGTCCGGGGTTGCATGGCCTTGGGCATGTGACTGACCAGGATCGAGATCATGATGATGTTGTCGATACCCAGGACGATTTCCAGCAGGGTCAGGGTAAAGAATGCAACCCATATCTCGGGATTGGCCAGCCACTCCATCGCAAGCTCCTTGAACGTGAAGGCTCGCCGTCCGACCGACGGCGAGCCTGCGAGTCAGAGCTTATAGACTGCTGAAGAACGGGAAAATGCCCATCAGCAATGCTGCGACCATGATGCACAAGCAGACCAGCACGGCCCACTTGAGGGTGAAGCGCTGGTGATCGCCGAAATCGATCCCGGCCAGGGCGACCAGCAGGTAGGTCGAAGGCACCAGCGGGCTGAGCAAATGCACCGGCTGACCAACGATCGAGGCACGCGCCATGTCTACCGGGCTGATGCCGTAGTGAGCGGCAGCTTCGGCCAGCACTGGAAGTACGCCGTAGTAGAACGCGTCGTTGGACATGAAGAAGGTGAACGGCATGCTCACCAGCGCCGTGATCACCGCCAGGTACGGACCCAACGCGTCGGGAATCACCGCCAGCAGGCTCTGGGACATGGCGTCCACCATCTTGGTGCCGCTCAGGATCCCGGTGAAAATGCCGGCTGCGAAAATCAGACCGACGACCGCCAGAACGCTGCCGGCGTGGGCCGAGATCCGCTCTTTCTGGTCTTCGAGGTTCGGGTAGTTGATGATCATCGCGATACTGAACGCGATCATGAACAGCACCGGCAAGGGCAGCAGGCCCATGATCAGGGCAACCATCAACGCCAGGGTCAGGCCGGCGTTGAACCAGAGCATTTTCGGGCGGCGGGCGTCAGGAAACTGCGAAACGCAGATTTCACTGTGATCGACTTCATCACCCGGCAGATGCAGCTCACCCAGGCGGGCGCGTTCCCGCTTGCCATAGAAGTAGGCGATAGCCAGGATCGCCACGACGCCCGCCAGCATGGCCGGAATCATCGGCACGAAGATATCCGAAGCGTCTACGTGCAGGGCGCTTGCCGCACGCGCGGTCGGGCCGCCCCAGGGCGTCATGTTCATCACGCCGCCGGCCAGAATGATCAGGCCGGCCATGATCCGCGGGCTCATGCCGACGCGGCTGTACAGCGGCAGCATCGCTGCGACGCAGATCATGTAGGTGGTGGCGCCGTCACCATCCAGTGAAACCACCAATGCCAACACAGCAGTGCCGACGGAGATGCGCACCGGGTCGCCCTTCACCATTTTCAGGATCTTGCGCACGGCCGGGTCGAACAGGCCGGAGTCGATCATCAGGGCGAAATAGAGAATGGCGAACATCAGCATGACGCCAGTGGGCGCCAGCTTGGAGATGCCGGCGAGCATCATGGGCCCGATCTCGGAGGCAAAGCCGCCGAACAAGGCGAAAACAATGGGCACGAGAATCAAGGCAATCAGCGCGCTCAGGCGCTTGCTCATGATCAGGTACATGAACGCAATGACCATGGCAAAGCCAAGGAAAGTCAGCATGGGAATACTCCAGACGTAATACGGCTCAGAAGAAACGAACGAGTCAGCTCAGCGGGAGCGGTACGTGGAGTGGGGGCGCAAGGAGGGAGCAACGAGGGGTATCAGCAAGCATCAGAATCACCATTATTGTTGTTCATCGGGCCGGGAATCACGGTTGATGTGTTCCAGGCTGACCGGTCTTTTGCCGGAAGTGACTTGATCCTAATCGGACAAGCTTTCGCTCACCTTTCAGACAACCGATGGGCCGATCCGATTGTCACAAGCGGTATCGACCTGCGACGGGAGAGGGAAATGGAACAGATTCATACCGGCGGCTGCCATTGCGGCAGCCTGCGCTATCAATTCGATGCTCCGCTGGTGGACATCGCTCACTGCCACTGCTCGATTTGCCGCCGCACGTCGGGCGGGACCGTCATGAGCTGGGTCACCGTGCCTCTGGCGTCGTTTCACTGGCTTGCGGGAAGCCCCGCCGCGTATGACTCCGGCCCGACCTGCGTGCGCTACTTTTGCGGCAACTGCGGTGCACACCTGGCGCTGTTCACTCGCAACAGCCCCGAAGAAATCGACGTCACCATCGCCACGCTGGATCATCCGGAACAGGCAGCCGCGTCTCGCCATATCTGGATCGAAAACCGATTGCCGTGGTTGCGTCTGGATGAGCACCTTCCCGGCCGGGAAGGCGAAGCTTCGTAGGAACCGATCTGTCCGCGAAAGGGCCTGAACAGACGCATCATGTGTATCGTCCGTACTGCCGTCTTCGCGGACAGGTCCGCTCCTATATGTAACCAGACATCAATGCCCGAACTGCGAAGCCAGTTCGCGCAGCATGACTTCCGCTTCGAGCACCTTGCGCACCGACTCAGTAGCTTTTTCACGGCTCAGGCCCAGGCGCTCGAACAGCTCGTCCGGGATTTCCTCCTGCGGGCCGGAACCCACGCCATTGGCGCGCAGCAGGCGCACGGCGAGGAACACCAGGTTGGCATACTCGCAGTGCTCGCCGGCGTAATGCGGGTCGTGCTGGAAGCGCAGGGCGGTGGCCAGTTCGTCCGGCATGTCCCAGTAACGCATTAACCAGGCGCCGATCTGCTCGCGAGTGATGCCCAGCAGATGATGCTCCACATAGCTGTGATGCAGGTGCGGATTGACTTCCAGCTGACGGCAGATCAGCGAGAAATGCGGCGGGAATACATGGGCCAGCAGCAGGTAGCCAAAGTTGTGCAACAGCCCGGCCAGATAGGTCAGGCCACCTTCGGGACGCTTGGCACGCGGAATGGCGCGGGTCAGGCCTTCGATGACGGCTGCGGTGTAGATCGACTGCTGCCAGTAAGGCGTGGTCTGTTGCGGATGATCCTTGGGCAGGCTCAACGTCTTGCCCAGCGCCAGACCCAGCGCCAGGTTGATCACCAGGTCGAAGCCAAGCACGCGCACGATGGCGTCTTCAACCGAACGGATCTTGCCGGTGGAGGCGTAATAAGGCGAAGCGGCCCAGCTGACTACCTGCGCCGCCAGCGCCGGGTCGGTTTCCACCACACCGGTGATGTCGTCGATGGTTGCATCGGGGTCGACGCGCAATTTGATGATTTTTTGTGCCGTTCCGGCCAGCGGCGGAATCTCCAAGGTCGCTTCCAGACGCTGCTGGATGCGGCGGGCGGTAAACGCCGTCATGGCCTGGGTGATTTCCGCGCGGTCGTCGTCCGGACGGTCCAGGTTCGGCCGGATGGCGCCAGCGAGTTCGCCGAAGTGGGCAGCGCTGGCCTTGCTCAGCATGCCCTTGAAATCGTCGCTGGCGATTTCCAGCAGGACGCCGGGTTCGCCCGAGCCCACCAGCAACAAAGGCTCCTGAAGCAGGCGATCGTCATACAGGCATGGCGAACTGGTCAGCGCCGGCAAACCCGGCAACTGATGCAGATTGTGCTTGGCGAGCATGCGCAACAGCCGCTCGTGGGGCACCGCAGCGAGCTGGCGACCGGTCAATTCGGTGATCCGGCCCAGATCGAGCAACTGGCTTTGCGGGAACAGAATCAGAAGCGCCCCGACTGCGTCTTCGACCAACACCGCCTGGACTTTGCTCGCAGCAGGCAAGCCGGGGGCATCCACGACTTCCCTGTAGCTGATGGACAATTTTTCGAGCAATTGCCGAATGACGGACGGCGCGTGGTGCGAATCACTGACGTGGGCAACTTCTGTCATGGTCTTTGTCCAATTTCCTACAGTCGTGGAAGTATAACCAGCTTACTCACTTCAAGTCGTTTGCGCTTCTGAAAGCGTTGTTTGCGTCACACCTGTCCGTATTGCTGGCCATGGCGCAGCCAGCGCTCCAGCAGCGGGCTGACATGTTGCGGCCACCGTTCCAGCAGTGCCTGGGCCGCGTCACGAACGGCCGGGAGCAGGTCGGCATCGCGCATCAGATCAGCGACCTTGAACTGCAGCAAGCCCGTTTGTCGAGTACCGAGCATTTCGCCAGGGCCACGCAACTCCAGATCTTTCTCGGCAATCACGAAGCCATCGTTGGTCTCGCGCATGATGCCCAGGCGCTGGCGACCGATCTGGGAAAGCGGCGGATGATAAAGCAACACGCAGTGGCTGACGGCGCTGCCGCGTCCGACCCGGCCGCGCAGCTGGTGAAGTTGCGCAAGCCCCAGGCGCTCGGGGTTCTCGATGATCATCAGGCTGGAATTGGGCACGTCGACACCCACTTCGATGACCGTGGTCGCCACCAGCAACTGCAATGCGCCTTGCTTGAACTCAGCCATGATCGCGGCCTTTTCCACCGGCTTCATGCGTCCGTGAATCAACCCGACCCGCAATTCACCCAAGGCGCTGCTCAGCTCTTCGAAAGTGGTTTCAGCGGCCTTGCAGGTCAGCTCTTCGGATTCTTCGATCAGGGTACAGACCCAGTAGGCTTGGCGCCCTTCGGCACACGCAGCGCGAACCCGCTCGATGACTTCGATGCGTCGGCTGTCCGCCACCAGCACGGTGTTGACCGGCGTTCGACCCGGCGGCAGCTCGTCGAGAATCGAGGTGTCGAGATCGGCATAGGCGCTCATCGCCAGCGTGCGCGGGATCGGCGTGGCAGTCATGATCAATTGGTGCGGACACATCATGCCGCCCACGCCTTTCTTGCGCAGCGCCAGACGCTGCTGGACACCGAAGCGGTGTTGCTCGTCGATGATGACCAGCGCCAGATTCTTGAACTTCACCTCGTCCTGAAACAGCGCGTGGGTGCCGACCACCATGGGCGTGCCGTTGGCGATCTGCTCCAGTGAAGTGACACGGGCCTTGCCCTTGAGCTTGCCCGCCAGCCAGGCCACGTCCACACCCAGCGGCTCCAGCCAACGCTGAAAATTGATGTAGTGCTGCTCGGCGAGAATCTCGGTCGGCGCCATCAGCGCCACCTGATACCCCGCTTCAAGCGCCTGCAACGCCGCCAGTGCCGCGACCACCGTCTTGCCCGAACCCACGTCGCCCTGGATCAGGCGCAGCATCGGCTCGGGCTGACTCAGGTCGTAGGCCACTTCCTTGCCGACCCTCTGCTGCGCGCCGGTGGGCGGAAAACCGAGGTTGGCGAGAAACTGTTTCGGCAGTTTCTTCGCCGGCGGCAAGGCGGGCGCGTGTTGCGCACGAAGGCTTTCCCGCAGGCGCTGCTGCGAGAGTTGATGGGTCAACAATTCTTCGAAGGCCAGCCGGTGCTGCGCCCAATGGTGCCCAAGCGCCAGCTCATCGACGTCGGCATCGGCCGGCGGGTGGTGCAGGTAGCGAATCGCATCGTCGAGCGGTGCCAGCTGATAATCTCGTGCCAGCTCTTCAGGCAGCCAGTCCGGCAGGCTCTTGGGACCGAGCATCGCAAGGCTCTGCTGGCATAGCTGGCGCAGGCGTTGCTGGGTCAGCCCTTCGGTAGTGGGATAAATCGGGGTCAGCGTCTGCTCGACCGGCGCAGGCTCGTCGCCGGTCAGTGCGCGGTATTCGGGATGATAGATCTCAAGGCCCGACGCACCCGGGCGAGCTTCGCCGAAACAGCGCAGCAGAGTGCCGCGCTTCATGCTGTCTTTCTGGGCATTGCTGAAATGGTAGAAACGCAGGCTGACGACACCGGAGCCATCGCCCAGCCGCACCAGCAGACTGCGCCGCTTGCCCATCACCACATCAGCACCGCTGACCACACCTTCAATCACCGCGTCCTGCCCGGGACGCAAGGCGCCTATCGGGACAACGCGGGTACGGTCCTGATAACGCAGCGGCAGGTGGAACAGCACATCCTGCAGGTTTTCCAGACCGACCTTGGCCAGTTTTTCAGCCATGGCTTCGCCGACGCCCTTGAGCGCCGTGACCGAGACTTTAGAAAGCTCGCTCATGTCTTCCTGCCTAGCTCGCTTCTGCTTTCGGACGTGCCACTGAACACAGGCGCACAGAGTCAGCGAGGATCTCGATTGCCTTGGGCCTTGGGAAACTGGCGCGCCATGCGATGGCGACGGTGCGGAACGGCACCGGCGCGGTCAGCGGGCGAACTTCGATCACGCCAGGAGCGTAGTGGTGGCTGTCCACTGCGGACAACGGCAGGATCGAAACCCCCAGTCCGGACGCAACCATGTGCCGAATGGTTTCCAGCGAGCTGGATTCCACCGTGGTGTGCTTGGAGCCTTCGCTACCCTTGGTCAGGGTCGGGCAGGCTTCCAGAACCTGGTCACGGAAACAGTGACCTTCACCGAGCAACAGCAGGCTCTTGTCGTTCAGCGCCGAGGCGTCGATGGTCTTTTTCTGGGTCCAGGGATGGCCAGCCGGCATCAGCACCGAGAACGGTTCATCGTACAGCGGCAGCGTCAGCACATCGGCTTCGTTGAACGGCAGGGCGATGATCACCGCATCCAGCTCACCGTTGCGCAGCTTGTCGCGCAATACATGAGTGAAGTTTTCCTCGATGTACAACGGCATCTGCGGGGCAACCCGGTGCAGTTGCGGGATCAGGTGAGGAAACAGATACGGGCCGACGGTGTAGATGGCGCCGACCTTGAGCGGTGCGGTGAGCTGGTTCTTGCCCGCCTGGGCGAGTTCGCGAATGCCTTGCGCCTGCTCCAGTACTTTCTGCGCCTGAGCCACGATGCCTTCGCCGACCGGCGTCAGACGTACCGCGCTCTTGCTGCGCTCGAAAATCAGAACCCCGAGTTCATCCTCGAGTTTCTTCACACCCACGGACAAAGTGGGCTGGCTGACATGACAGCGCTCGGCGGCGTGGCCGAAGTGCTGTTCCTGAGCGAGCGTAACGATGTAGCGCAATTCTGTAAGAGTCATAACGTGCGTCCATGAAGTTGCGAACCCAGCATAGCGGGTGCAATCGATAGACGCACGTTATCAGAAGCACTCTTGAGTAACAAAAGTGTGATTCAGCGTTTATCCAGCGAATAAACGAACGGTGCGAGGATTTCGATGGTGCCGTTGTTCAGTGTTTCCGCAGGCGGCTTGGGCAAAGGCTGAGCACGACGGATCATTTCCGTGGTGGCTCGGTCCAGCGCTGGACTGCCTGAACTGCTGGCAATCGAATAGGACAAGACATTGCCTTGCGCATCGACCACGAAGCGCAGGCGAGCGACGCCCTGCATGCCGCGACGACGAGCGTCTTCCGGATACTTCTTGTACTTGCTCAGGTGCCGCAACAGATCACTCTGCCAGTTCGGCAGCGCGTTGCTCGGCGGCGAAGGCGGAGCAGGCGGTGTCGGCGCTGCGGACTTCTCCGGCTTGGCAGTCGTGGGCGGCGTATCCACCGGTTTCTCGGCGGCGGGCTCTTCCTTGGGCGGCTCAGGCTTTTTCACAGGCTTGGGCGGCTGTGGCTTCGGCTTGGGCTTTTCGACCTTCTTGGGCACCACGATTTCCGGCTTGGGCGCTTGCGCGACTTCCGGGATCGGCTCGACTTCTTCCGGTGCAGGTGGCTGTGGCGGCTGAACAACCTGCGGCGGTGGTGGCGGTGCGGGCTCGGGCAAAGGCGCAAGCTCGACCATCATCGCCGCCGGCGGCAGCTCGATAGCCTGTGAGGCCGGCCAGCGAAGCGCGACGATGAACGCAATGGCGTGCACGGCCAGCACCAACAACAGACTACCGCTATAGCGCGTCAGTTTTTGGCGCGTAGTGATCATTTTTTACCAACCGTCTCAAGACCTACGAGACCCACCTTCAGGTAGCCGGCGCTGCGAAGCGTGTTCATGACGTCCATCAGGTCGCCGTAATCCACACCCTTGTCGGCCTGGAAGAAGATCGTGGTGTCCTTCTTGCCCTTGGTCTTGCCGTCCAGTACCTGACCGATCTGCTCGCGGGAGACTTGCTCTTCGCCCAGGTACAGGTTTTTGTCGGCCTTGACGCTGAGGAAGATCGGTTTCTCGGGCCTTGGCTGCGGCGTCGCGGTGGACGCCGGCAGGTCGACCTTGATATCTACCGTCGCCAGTGGCGCGGCCACCATGAAAATGATCAGCAGCACCAACATGACGTCGATGAACGGCGTGACGTTGATTTCGTGGTTCTCGGCGAGATCGTCGCCACCTTCGTTAAGATGCAGGCCCACGTCTTAGCCCACCTTGACCATGTGCGGTTGCTGTTGATTGCGCTCGGTCGGTTCAGGCAGGTGGTCCAGATCGCGGCTGACCAGCAGCAGAACCTGAGCCGAGGCATCGGAAACCTGAGCCTTGTAGCCGGCGATGGAGCGGGCGAAGACGTTGTAGATCACTACCGCGGGAATCGCGGCCACCAGGCCAAGTGCGGTTGCCAGCAGAGCCTCGGCGATGCCGGGAGCCACGACCGCCAGGTTGGTGGTCTGGGTTTTGGCGATGCCGATGAAGCTGTTCATGATGCCCCAGACGGTACCGAACAGACCCACGAACGGGGCAGTGGAACCGATGGTGGCGAGAACACCGGTGCCGGAACTCATGTTGCGACCGCATGCCGCGACCAGACGCTCCAGGCGGAAGCTGACGCGCTCCTTGATACCTTCGCGCTCGCGGCTGTTGGCCGACAGGCGCATTTCTTCCAGTGCGTCGTGAACCAGCAAGTGGGCGAGGGTGCCTTCCTTGTTGGCGCTCTGGCTGGCATCGGACAGCGAACGGGCCTTTTTCAGGTCGGCGATTTCGCTGCGCAGCCGGCGCTTGGCGCCCAGCAGTTCGAAGCCCTTGGCGATCCAGATCGTCCAGGTGATGATCGACGCGATGGCCAGGCCGATCATGACCGCTTTGACCACGACGTCGGCGTTCTGATACATGCCCCATGGCGACAGGTCGTGGGCCATGCCCAGGCTGCCTTCTTCCGCGACCGGCTCGACGGCTGCGCCGGGCGCGACAGCCTGAGGCTGCGCAGGTGCCGTCGGATCAGCCGCAACCGGAGTGGCCGGCGTGCTGACCGCAGGCTGGGTGGCCGGCGCGGCATTGGGTGCGGCCTGGTCGGCGAACGCCAGAGGCGCGAGCATCAGGCTCAGTACGAAGGCAGCGACACCACGCCATGCGCGTGGCAGGCTGGAGAGCTTGGTTGGCGAAGCGATTGATTCATTACGTGTCATGCTGGCCGGACCTGGAAGAGAATAAATGAGCATTGCGTCGTACTGCGCGATGCGCTCGACGCGGTTGAAAAAGCAGATAGGCCGGCATTATTGCAAATCGTTCTTGTTAACAAAAGTAATAATGTATCTTTTTTTAAAGAAATTCTCGGCTTGCGAGGGTTTCTGATCATTTTTACGGCGGCCCGACCGCCTGATGGAGAGACAAATGGCTGCCCCCTCCGTACTGATCGCCGGTTGTGGCGACATCGGTTCTCGAACGGCTCAACGGTTGCTGGCTGACGGCTGGACTGTGCACGGATTGCGTCGAGACACTTCGCAATTGCCTGCGGGCATTGCCGCAGTGGCGGGTGATCTGTTTGATTCACGCCTGCCGGCCCATTGGCCACAGACCCCGATCGATTATCTGGTGTACTGCGCGACCCCTTCGCAACGGGATGAAGCGGGCTACCGCCAGGCTTATGTCGAGGGTTTGCAGAACGTGCTGGGTTGGCTGGCCCGTTGCGGCCAACAGCCCAAACGGGTTCTATTCGTCTCCAGCAGCGGCGTCTACGGACAGGCTGACGGCGAATGGGTCGATGAACAGTCGCCTACCGAACCTCGCAGCTTCACCGGCCGGATCATGCTCGAAGCGGAACAGGTCGCGCTCAACAGCGGGCTTGCGGCGACGGTCGTGCGGCTGACAGGCATCTACGGACCTGGCCGCAGTGATCTGTCCAACCGCGTGCGCCAGGGGCAAAGTGTCCGCATCGATCCACCTGTCTACGCCAATCGCATCCACGCCGATGACGCAGCGGGATTGCTGGCGCACTTACTTAAGGCAGATGCTCAAGGCGTAATGCTGGAGGAGTGCTATCTGGGCGTCGACGACGAACCGGCCGCGCTGGCCGACGTAGTCGCGTGGATTCGCGAGTATCTGGGCGTCACCGAATGGGCAGCCGATGCCAGCGTGCAGCGCGTCGGCAGCAAGCGCTGCAGCAACGCCCGGGCGAGGGCGCTGGGCTGGGAGCCGGCGTACCCGGATTACCGAGCTGGGTATGCGGCGTTATTGAGTAAACCCGCTTCCGTGTAGGAGCGCCGCCCGCTCGCTCCTGCACAAAATCCGCTTTACGAACTACTGCTGTTCCAACAACCAGCGACGCGTACCCGGACGCAGCTCCGGCATCTGGTCGGGGCCGGCATTGTTCAGCGCCTGGAAGATTTCCAGCTGCTTGCCCTTGCGCACGAAGATCCACGGTGCGCCTTGCTCGGCTTTCTCCAGCCACATGCTGTCGTACTCACCGCTCATGGCCGCGCAGTCGCCCGCCAGGCAGAGTGCATAACGATCGTTCTCCGGCAGGCCCTGAACACTGCCATCAGCCATGAACTGCACGGTGCTGCCCTGACCGTCGCCGTTGACGATGGTCCATTTGCCGCCCATGTATGCCTGGTACAGCGCTTGTTCGAAGCTGCTGCCGGCCGGCGCGCCTTCCGCAGCCGGCGCTTCGGGCTTCTCGAAATGCTGTTCCGGCCCGGATTCACTGGCAGCCTGCACCAGCTCATCGCCATCGAAACTCAGGTCTTCGAAAAAGTTGCCGTAGAAATCGACATGCAACTTGCCGTTGGCAGCGCTGGCGATCTTGCCTTCGCCCACTTCGAAACCATTGGAATACACGGCCTGGTTGGCCTTGGTGTTGATCTGCCATTCGAGATTGGGGCCGCTGGCCAACAGCGCCTGGCGCAGGTTGCCGCCTTTGACCGCAGCGTCGATGGCGTTCTGGTTGATCCATGTCCCATCAGGGTTGCGGTCGGCGTGGCTGGCGCAACCGCCGAGCATGAGGGCCAACAACGAAATGGCGAGGGCGGAACGCATAGCAGAGTCCTTCCTTTTGCAAGGTGGCGGAGCATGAGGCGCTCCGCCGAGGGGGATTTATTCGATGACCAGGATGGCGTCCATCTCGACCTGCGCGCCACGCGGCAGGGCAGCAACGCCAATGGCGGCACGGGCCGGATAAGGCTGCTCGAAGTACTTGCCCATGATCTCGTTGACCTTGGCGAAGTGACCCAGATCGGTCAGGAAGATGTTCAGCTTGACGATGTCCTTGAACGAACCGCCCGCCGCTTCGGCCACCGACTTCAGGTTCTCGAACACCTGAACGATCTGGGCTTCGATGCCCTCGACCAGTTCCATGGTTTTCGGGTCCAGCGGGATCTGCCCGGACATGTAGACGGTATTGCCAGCCTTGATCGCCTGGGAATACGGGCCGATGGCCGCAGGTGCCTGTTCGCTGGTGATGACGGTCTTGGTCATGAAGAACTCCTGGTAGTGGGTTTACTAGGCGCGCATGCGAGTGATGCGAGTCACTCCGGTCAGCGCGCGCAGCTTCTTGATCACACGGGCCAGATGCACGCGGTCGTGCACGCTGACAACCAGCTGGACCACGCTGATGCGACCATCGCGCTCGTCCATGCCGATCTTCTCGATATTGCCGTCGGCCGCATTGACGCTGCTGGCCAGCAGGGCAATCAGCCCGCGCTGGTGTTCCAGCTCGACGCGCAGCTCGACATTGAATTCGCCGGTGACATCCTTGGCCCAGGACAGCTGGATGCATTTTTCCGGGTTGTGGCGGATTTCGCTGATATTGCGGCAGTTATCCAGGTGCACGACCATGCCCTTGCCGGCGGACAGGTGGCCGACGATCGGGTCACCCGGAATCGGCGTGCAGCACTTGGCATAACTGAGCACCAGACCTTCGGTCCCGCGAATCGCCAGCGGACCTTCGGGGCTCGGCAACTGATCGCCTTCACCCAGCAGGCGGCGGGCAACAACGTAAGCCATCCGGTTACCCAGGCCGATGTCTTCGAGCAGGTCTTCCAGCACTTCCACCCGGTATTCGGCCAGCGCCTGCTGAACGCGCTCGTGGGCGATTTTCTCCAGGCTGGATTCGAAGCCGTTCAGCACCTTGTTGAGCAGGCGCTCGCCCAGGCTGATGGACTCGGAACGGCGCTGCAGCTTGAGCGCGTGGCGAATATGGGTGCGCGCCTTGCCGGTGACGACGAAGTTCAGCCAGGCCGGATTCGGACGGGCACCGGGCGCGCTGACGATCTCCACGGTCGAACCGCTCTGCAACGGCTCGGACAACGGCGCCAGACGGCGGTTGATACGGCAGGCGATGCAGCTGTTGCCGACATCGGTGTGAACCGCATAGGCAAAGTCCACCGCCGTGGAGCCTTTGGGCAGCTCCATGATCCGGCCTTTGGGCGTGAACACGTAGACCTCGTCCGGAAACAGGTCGATCTTGACGCTTTCGATGAATTCCAGGGAGTTGCCGGCACGTTGCTGCATTTCCAGCACACCCTTGACCCACTGGCGGGCGCGGGCATGCGTGCCCTTGGGTTGTTCATCGTCACTGGACTTGTATAGCCAGTGCGCCGCGATCCCGTTGTTGGCCATTTCTTCCATTTCGCGGGTACGAATCTGGATTTCGATAGGCACGCCATGCATACCGAACAGCGTGGTATGCAGCGACTGGTAGCCGTTGGCCTTGGGAATCGCGATGTAATCCTTGAAGCGGCCCGGTAGCGGCTTGTACAAATTATGAACAGCGCCCAGCACGCGATAACAGGTATCAACCTTGTCGACGATGATGCGGAACGCGTAGACGTCCATGATCTCGTTGAAGGCCCGACGCTTGCCGCGCATCTTCTTGTAGATGCCGTAGAGATGTTTCTGCCGTCCGCTGACGTCGCCTTCGATCTCGTCCACTGCCAGGCAATGGCTCAGCGACTCTTCGATCTTGTTGACCAGCTCCTTGCGATTGCCCCGGGCGCGCTTGACCGCTTGATTGATGCGCGCCGAACGCATCGGGTACATCGCCTTGAAGCCTAGATCCTCGAACTCGATACGCACGCTGTGCATGCCCAGCCGGTTGGCGATGGGCGCGTAGATTTCGAGGGTTTCCTTGGCAATGCGGCGGCGCTTCTCACCGGAGAGAACCTCCAGGGTGCGCATGTTGTGCAGGCGATCGGCGAGCTTGACCAGGATCACGCGAATATCGCGCGCCATGGCCATGGCCATCTTCTGGAAGTTTTCGGCTTGCGCCTCGGCCTTGGTCTCGAAGTTCATCTGGGTCAGTTTGCTGACCCCGTCGACCAGTTCGGCCACGGTTTCGCCAAATTGCGCACAGAGCGCTTCCTTGGCAATGCCGGTGTCCTCGATGACGTCATGCAGCATCGCGGCCATCAGGCTCTGATGGTCCATGTGCATGTCAGCGAGGATGTTCGCTACCGCCAGCGGGTGCGTGACGTAGGCTTCGCCGCTACGGCGGCGCTGGCCGTCGTGGGCTTGTTCGGCGTAGAAATACGCTCGGCGGACCAGGTTGACCTGTTCCTTGCCGAGGTAGGCCGACAGGCGATCGGCGAGGGCGTCTATGCTCGGCAAGGCGCTACCCCCTGCCGATGGCTTGTACCCTGCGCCGTACTACGTCGACCCGGCATAGGCTTAGACGGCCTCGTTGGACTCGTCCTCAAACGCTGCGAACAGTGGTTCATCTTCAACGATTTCAGCTTCTGCGATTACCGCGTAATCCATCACGCCTGCTGCGATTTCACGCAGGGCCATAACGGTAGGCTTGTCATTTTCCCACGCCAGCTTCGGTTCTTTGCCGCCGGTTGCCAGTTGACGGGCACGCTTGGTGGAGAGCATGACCAGCTCAAAGCGGTTATCCACGTGTTCTAGGCAGTCTTCAACGGTTACGCGGGCCATGGGTATTCCTCGTAGCAAATGCGGATGCGCGATGCCCGGATGGGCGAGCGGACTCGGTAGTTTACAAGCGGACAGCTGCAAGCATCAAGCGCCATGCCGTCGCATGGCTGCTTTTGACCTCAGCCGGCCGCCCAAAAACCCGGCGATCAAGCCAGCAATTGCTGGAAAAGCTCGCTGTACTGTTCCTGCTGATGCGTCTGGGACAGGCGATTGGCGCGGAAGATGGCTTTGAGATCCTCAAGTGCGCTGCCGAAATCGTCATTGACCACGATGTACTCGTATTCGACGTAATGGCTCATCTCGCTGACCGCTTCACGCATGCGCGCGTCGATGATCTCGTCACTGTCCTGGCCGCGATTGGTCAGGCGCTGACGCAGTGCCTGCTGGGTCGGCGGCAGAATGAAAATGGACCGGGCATGGGGCATCTGCCTGCGAACCTGCTGCGCGCCCTGCCAGTCGATCTCAAGGATCAGGTCATGACCTTCGTCCAGGGTCTGCTGCAGGCGGCTCTGGGACGTCCCGTAGAGATTGCCGAAGACTTCGGCCTGCTCCAGGAAATCGCCATGCTCGATCATGCGCACGAATTCGGCGCGTTCCACGAAGTGATAGTTCACGCCATCGGCTTCGCCGGGACGCATGGCCCGCGTGGTGTGCGACACCGAAACGCG
Organism: Pseudomonas sp. v388; assembly: GCF_003935425.1. GTDB lineage: Bacteria > Pseudomonadota > Gammaproteobacteria > Pseudomonadales > Pseudomonadaceae > Aquipseudomonas. The sequence goes on along the minus strand of NZ_RHQN01000002.1, from coordinate 221,623 downwards.
AATCTGCGGCTGGGCGTCGATCAGGGCCTTGACCAGGCTGGTCTTGCCCGCGCCCGAAGGGGCGGAAATGATGTACAGGGTACCGGTGCTGTGGGTCATGTCAGGTTCAGCCTTACTCAATATTCTGCACTTGTTCACGCATCTGCTCGATCAACACCTTGAGGTTGACGGCCGCTTGCGTGCTGCGCGGGTCGAAGGCCTTGGAGCCCAGTGTATTCGCTTCGCGGTTGAGTTCCTGCATGAGGAAATCCAGCCGTCGTCCTGCCTGGCCGCCGGCCTTGAGCACACGGCGCACCTCGGTGACATGAGTGCTCAGGCGATCGAGTTCTTCAGCGACGTCGCTCTTCTGCGCGAGCAGGACCATTTCCTGCTCAAGCCGCTGCGGATCGAGCTCGGCCTTCATGTCGGCGAAACGATCCAGGACTTTCTGCCGCTGGGTGGCGAGCATCTGCGGCACCAGCGTGCGCAGAGTGACGACTTCCTGCGTGATGGAAACCAACCGTTCGTCGAGAAGTGCCGCCAGATCCGCGCCTTCGCGGCCGCGACCTTTCTTCAGTTCCGCCAACGCCTCGTTGAACAGGCTCAACGCTTCGCTGTTCAATGCCTGGGGATCGCTGGCATCGGCGACCAGAACCCCCGGCCAGGCCAGCACTTCAAGCGGGTTGAGCGCCGCCGGCTGTTTGATCAGGCCAGCCACGATTTCCGCTGCGGCGACCAACTGGCTGGCGCGCTCGCGGTCCACCTGCAACGGCTTGCCGGCGGTTTCCTCGACGAAGCGCAGCGTGCATTCGACCTTGCCGCGGGACAAACCCTGGCGCAGGGCTTCGCGGACCGAGCCTTCCAGATCGCGAAAAGATTCCGGCAGGCGCAGGTGCGGCTCCAGATAGCGATGGTTGACCGAGCGCAATTCCCAGCTCAGCGTGCCCTGGGCGCCGGCCCGTTCGACGCGAGCGAAGGCAGTCATGCTATGCACCATGGGATGTACCTCTTGGGTCGGTCCAGGAGCGCGAATGAAGAGGGCGGTCGTGGAGTCGTGAAAGCCGACAGGCTGCAAAGGCGCAGGATTGTAGCGCAGAGCGGCGTCGGCTCCCAATCGGCGATTCGAGTCGTTCCGCCCGTCACTCGCTGAAGGCTCGCGGAGCCCGGCCGGCGGGCCTTGGCGGGATGCAATCGGGCACGAGTGACTTTAAGAGATGCCCTGTCAGGGTTGTGACCTCTATAATGCTCGGCAGTTTTCCGTCCCAGTACAGGTATCCAGATGAAACGTCCAAGTGGTCGCGCCGCCGATCAGCTCCGCTCGATCCGCATCACCCGCAACTACACCAAACACGCCGAGGGTTCTGTGCTGGTCGAGTTTGGTGATACCAAGGTGATTTGCACCGTCAGCGTCGAGAACGGCGTACCCCGCTTCCTCAAGGGTCAGGGCCAGGGCTGGCTGACTGCCGAATACGGCATGCTGCCGCGCGCCACCGGCGAGCGTAACCAGCGCGAAGCCAGCCGTGGCAAGCAAGGCGGCCGCACCCTGGAAATCCAGCGCCTGATCGGTCGCTCACTGCGCGCTGCGCTGGACATGTCCAAGCTGGGCGATGTCACCCTGTATGTGGATTGCGATGTCATCCAGGCCGATGGCGGCACCCGCACGGCGTCCATCACCGGCGCCATGGTTGCCCTGGCCGACGCCTTGAAAGTGATCAAGAAACGTGGCGGCCTCAAAGGCGGCGATCCGCTCAAGCAGATGATTGCAGCCGTTTCGGTCGGCATGTACCAAGGCGAGCCGGTGCTTGACCTGGATTACCTGGAAGACTCCGCAGCCGAGACTGACCTGAATGTGGTGATGACCAGCGAAGGCGGCTTCATCGAAGTACAGGGCACCGCCGAAGGCGCGCCATTCCAGCCGCAAGAGCTGAACGCCATGCTGGCCCTGGCACAGCAAGGCATGACCGAGCTGTTCGCACTGCAAAAGGCCGCACTGGCCGATTGATAAAAACCAGAGGGAAGGATCATGAGCGACAGCCAGCAACCGTTGAACACACCGGCTCAAAGCGCTCGTCAATGGGCGATGTTCTGTCACTTGTCCGCATTTGCCGGGCTGATCTTTCCACTCGGCAACCTGTTGGCTCCCTTGATTCTCTGGCAGTTGAAGCGCGAGAACGACCCATTCATCGACGCGCAGGGCAAGGAGGCGATGAATTTCCAGATCACCGCAACCCTTGCCGCCATGGTCAGCATTCTGCTGATGGTGGTCGTTATCGGCTTTCCACTCTTGCTGTTGGTCATCGTGGGCGCAATGGCGCTGATCATCATTGCCGGTATCAAGGCGAACGAAGGGCGGGATTATCGTTATCCGTTTACCTGGCGACTGCTGAAGTAGGCGGCCCGAACCAGATTCAGCGCGAATCCTGCAGGAACGGACTTGTCCGTGAAGGCGTATTTCCGGCCAATACAGCTGCTACGGCTATACCGGCCTCTTCGCGAGCAAGCTCGCTCCTACAGGTTCGGTGTAGATCTGGTAGGAGCGAGCCTGCTCGCGAAGACTAATTTCAGGCCAACACATCTGCTGCGGATGTACCGGCCTCTTCGCGGACGAGTCCGCTCCTGCGGGTTCGGCGTAGATCTGGTGGGAGCGAGCTTGCTCGCGAAGACTAATTTCAGGCCAACACATCTGCTGCGGATGTACCGGCCTCTTCGCGAGCAAGCTCGCTCCTTCAGATCAGATAGTCAGCGTCCAGTCATAGTCCACGATCAACGGCGCGTGTTGCGAGAAGCGCGGCTGGCGGGGCAGACGTGCGGTGCGCACGAAACGGCGCAGACCCGGTGTCAGGATCTGGTAATCGAAGCGCCAGCCCAGGTTCAGCATCTCGGCCTGTTCGCTGTCGGGCCACCAGCTGTACTGGTCACCTTCACGGCTGACTTCACGCAGGGCATCCACATAGCCCATAGTGCCTACCAGTTCGTCCATCCAGGCACGCTCGGGCGCCAGGAAGCCGGGCGACTGTTGGCTGTCGCGCCAGTTCTTGATGTCGAGCTTCTGCTGTGCCACATAGAGCGATCCGCAGTAGATGTATTCGCGGCGCTTGCGGCGCTGCTTGTCCATGTACTTGCCAAAATCGTCCATGAGCTTGAATTTCTGATTCAAGTCCTCGTCCCCGTTCATTCCCGACGGGAACAACAGGGTCGCAATACTGACTTTGTCGAAATCTGCTTGCAGGTAACGCCCGTAGCGGTCGGCTGTCTCGAAGCCGAGGCCGCTGATTACCGCCTTCGGTTGCAACCGCGAATAAAGCGCCACGCCACCCTGGGCGGGGACTTCAGCTTCGCAGGCATAGAGGAAGTAGCCATCCAGTTGGAAGGCTGGATCATCCAGTTCAAAGGTGGAGGCGCGGGTGTCCTGTAGGCAGATGACGTCGGCATTCTGAGCTTGCAGCCAGCTGAGCAAACCACGCTCGACCGCAGCCTGAATGCCATTTACGTTCACACTGATGATCCGCATAAATGGCCCCAAAAATCACGTGCGTGTATGATACCCGAGCTCTACCTAATTAGCTAAATCCGTGGTATTCGGGGCTTTTTTCATGCAAGCGTATCAACGCGATTTCATTCGTTTTGCCATCGATCGCGGTGTACTGCGCTTCGGTGAGTTCACCCTGAAGTCCGGGCGCACCAGTCCGTACTTCTTCAATGCCGGCCTGTTCAACAGCGGTTCGGCCCTGGCGCAACTGGGTCGTTTCTACGCGGCGGCCGTGGTTGAAAGCGGTATTTCCTTCGACGTTCTGTTCGGCCCGGCCTACAAAGGCATCCCGCTGGCGGCCTCTACTGCGGTGGCGTTGGCCGAACATCACGATCTGGATCTGCCGTGGTGCTTCAACCGCAAGGAAGCCAAGGCCCACGGCGAAGGCGGCAGCCTGGTCGGCGCGCCGTTGACCGGCAATGTGCTGATCATCGACGACGTGATCACCGCCGGCACCGCGATCCGCGAGGTGATGCAGATCATCCAGGCCCAGGGCGCAACCGCGGCTGGCGTGCTGATCGCCCTCAATCGCCAGGAGCGCGGCAACGGCGAGTTGTCCGCCATTCAGGAAGTGGAGCGCGACTTCGGTATTCCGGTGGTCAGTATCGTTTCCTTGAATCAAGTCCTGGAATTTCTGGCCGACGACCCGCAACTCAAGCAGCATCTGCCGGCAGTCGAGGCTTATCGCACGCAATACGGAATCTGAGGGGCGTATGGTCCAAGGCGGCAACCATCGGGCGTTGAGAGTGAACCTGCTGGGTTTATGCCTGGCGGCGAACCTGTTCGCTTTGCCTGCCGCTCAGGCCGCCGAGGCGCCGGGGATGCAGTTGTACCGTTACGTCGACAGTCGTGGCGTAACGGTACTGGATCGCCAGGGCGTACCGCCTGAGTACGTTGCCAAGGGCTATGAAGTGCTCAACGCTCACGGGCGGGTGGTGCAGGTCGTACCGCCTGCGCCCACCGCCGAGCAGATCCGTCAGGCCCAGGTCGATAAGGTCCAGGCCAGCGCCGACGCCCAGTTGCTGAGTCTTTACGGCAGCGTCGACGACGTCGACCGGGTCAAGGCGCGCAAGCTGGCCGAGCTGGACGCGCTGGTGAGCGTTGCCCAGGGCAACATTCAGGGGCTGGCCGTACAGCAGCGCAACCTGCAAAGCCAGGCCGCCGATCAGGAACGTGCCGGAAGGCCGGTCCCGCAGTCACTGGTGGATCAACTGCAGGACTTGCGCGATCAGCAGCAAAAACTCAAGGCCGATATCGCCCGTTACCAGGCAACACGGGCACAGGCCGAAGCAGGCTTTGCCGTCGACCGCGCCCGGGTACAACAGCTGACTCAGTAACTGGTTGCGGGCGAATCCGCAGATTGCGGCAGGATCACCGCCGGAACGTTCTCCAGTTCCAGTTCAACGGCGGCCTGCAAACGGTGATTGCCGTTGACGACCTCGAACCCTTCTCCCATTCGCCTGACATCCAGCGGCGGCAGGTAATTTCCGTTCTCGATGGCATCCTTGACGCTCCTTAGCCGTTGCGGATCGAGCACGCGCCTGCTGGGCACCACTCGATTGACCGCCAGTCGCTTGACCTCTGCCTGCCCGCTTTCATTCCCCGTTGCCCAGCTTTTGAGCACCCGGTAGTCGTAGTGGGACGTGAGGTGCACGGTCGAGTTGTCCGCCAGATCGACGAAGACTTGATCGGCCTGGTCTTTTTTGACCAACGTCCTGCTGCCATCGCGCCGCACGTGCACCCGAATGTCGGCACCCGCTTCGACTTCGGCGAGCATGTCGGCCCTGAGCCGGGCGTTGCCTTTGAATATGTCGTCGGTGTCGAGAAACGCATCGTAGTCCCTGACATTACGGATCCGGCGGCCCGAATCATCAGCACCCAGCGCTACCGCTGCCGCAGCCGCGCCGCGCCCGCTCAGGGGATAGCCGATGCGGCCATTGACCCGCTGAGGCATTCTGAAAACCACGGCGCGGCTGCTCAGCCTGGCCCAGGTATTCATGCGGGCAGTCATTCGCTTCAATACGACCCGACTGAACTGACCCGCCTCCTGCAGTGCCGAGCCCAGCGCAATGCCCAGCCCTATCGGGTTCAATGCCTGTCGATACGCCACGCCGCTGGCCTTGACGAACTGGCGGGCGGCGCCCCCGAACGCCGGAAGCGCCTTGAGCAACCCGATTCGCCCCGAACGCACGGAAACCTGCAACACGCCTTTGCCGAGCGTGAATAACGGAAGCGCCATGATCGCGCCCACATCCAGCACACAGCTGAGTGCCGCAGACTCCCCGGTTCGCACAGCGTTGTAGCAACCCAGGCCGGGGATCAGCACTTCAGCGAGGCGCAGCACTGGCGGGTAATTACCGCTGACCAATTCCACGCCTGTGACACCACGCTGCACCTGATAGGTGCGCTGCCGGTCGCAGAACATGTTGCGTTGCACGACCACTTCAGCAATCGCCTTCAGGCGCTGCGATGGCGCCGCCGGCGGACTATCGTCGCAAGACGCGGGAAAATATCCGATCTGCACCGGGATAACCGCGCAACGGGCGTCCGCTTCAGGCTCGCGATTTTCGCGATAGGTCGCCCAGTCGGTCTGGATAAGTGCTGGAGCCCAGTCAACGTATTGCACCTCGGCGCGAGAACGAGGGATCACGCCCAGGTCGGCACGGCGTTTCAGCTGGCTCCGGAACGGAAACAGCTCGTAGAAGAAAACCTTGCCGTCGTGCTCGCAGCGAATCATGAAGCCGAAACGCCCTTGATGATCCGCACGGTCCTGAGCGGTTTCACTCTGCAAGGCCTTGCCGGTCTCGCGCCGCAGCACGATGACAGTGACTTCGCCGGTGTTGAGACGCTCTTGATCATCAGGCGGGATCTGCTCAAGAAGGTGCTCGACCAGCGCCTTGTAGCCGGCCTGAGCCTGCTCGAACCAGGCATCGAACGCAGTGTCATACAGCGCTGGAATGTCGACCCCCTTGAGTTTTTCGATGGCAGGCACGATCGCATCCCGCAGCGCCGTCTGATTGTGCTGCAAATGAGGTTCGAACTGGTCCAGGCCGTTCTTCAGATAGCCCGCGGCGAACACATCCAGAAGATAGAACTCGCCGGCGCGCACGCTGGGTGCCGGGTTTTTCAACGAGAATTCGATTCGCCCCCAGACCGTGCTCGGTCGCATGACCGTCTGATGCAGGTAACTCTTGTCGCCCATCAGCTCATTGAATAGTTGCTCGGCCATCCTGATGCGGTGCGGCGGATCGCGCAGCACCGCCAGCGTCGAACGGGCCAGGCGAGCAGAGTAGTCGTCCAGCGCGCCGATCGCTCGTTGCACGTCCTCCTCGGAGTAAGCCGCGTCAGGACGATGGTCGACCCGCTCGTGGGCAATCGCCCATTGCAGCGCAGGCAGCAGACGTGTTGCGGCGATGACCTGCAAGACGTCAGGCCCGGCCTGGTCACTCTGCTCCAGCGGCAGCTCCAGCAATTGCTCGAAGCCCAGCAGCTGCGATGCTCCCGGCTGCAACGCCTCGGCAAGCGCGACGCCGTGGGCGAAATTGGCCCAGCGCAGGGAACCGTATGGCAGACCGGCCGGAATGTCGTTTCGGGCGAACTCCGGTATCAACGGCTCCAGTGCGCACAGCGCGAGGCTGGCCATTTCATAGGAGCGCAACCCGTCAACGCCTCGGGTCTTCCATTCGAGAAAGCTGATCAGGTCAGCCCGAATCCACCGCAAGGGCCGACCCCAAGTGCGTTTGGCCGTGAGGTCATAGCCCGCTACATGGGCGATTTTGTGCCGGGCCGGTGGGTCGATTTCCAGAATCAGAGCGCTCCACACCAGTTGCTTGAGCAATTGCGGATCGGCGTCCTGGGCATCGATTTCGTTATCCCAGCCGAGCGCTTCATGCAACTCCCGGCCCAGCGCCCGCGCCGCAGGCGAATCGAGCAGCTGTTCCAGTAACGCCCGGAACTGATCGGCTGTGAAATCTCGGGTGTCGAGGCGATCCAGCGACTCCCAGGCCAACGCCTGAAGCAGCGTACTGACGTCGAACGACGGACTGTCCTTGGGCTTCAAGCCGGCGGACAGGTACCAGTCCCGGCGCTGCGCGACGAAACGCGCAACGGCGAACTTGATGATGTCGAGTTCCGGCTGGTGAGAGAGTGCGCCCACCAGGACGGGCAGTGCGGTCCCCGGCTGATGTTCAGACGAGGAAAAGGAAGTGGTCATGTTGTGCGTTCCTTGATGAACAAAGGAACCACGTTGCATACCGATAGAAAATGTTCAGCCGGACATTTGCGCCGGACTGCGCCAGACAATTCGTCTGGGCGAGTAGGGTAAACGCGGGCTTGGTACGGGCCATAAAAAAGCCCCGTCAGCATTCGCCGACGAGGCTCTGGTATTACCGGGTCGCTCAGTGACGCTTGCGATTGGTGATCTGCGTACCGACACCGCTGTCGGTGAAGATTTCCAGCAGCACGGCATTGGGCACCCGACCATCGATGATGTGCGAGCTGTGAACGCCGCCCTGGACCGCTTCCAGCGCGCAGCGAATCTTCGGCAGCATGCCACCGTAGATCGTGCCGTCGGCGATCAGGCCGTCGACCTGCTCGGTGGTCAGCCCGGTGAGGACTTCGCCCTGTTTGTTCATCAGACCAGCGATATTGGTCAGCAGGATCAGTTTCTCGGCCTTGAGCGCCTCGGCAACCTTGCCTGCCACCAGATCGGCGTTGATATTGTAGGACTCGCCCTCCGGACCCACGCCAATCGGCGCGATGACTGGAATGAAATCACCCTTGACCAGCATGTTCAGCAGATCGGTGTTGACCCCGACCACTTCGCCGACCTGACCGATGTCGATGATTTCAGGCTTGGTCATCTCCGGCGTCTGGCGGGTCGCGATGAGCTTTTTCGCACGAATCAGCTCGGCGTCCTTGCCAGTCAGGCCGATGGCGCTGCCGCCATGCCGGTTGATCAGGTTCACGATGGACTTGTTGACCTGGCCGCCGAGCACCATTTCCACCACATCCATGGTTTGCGCATCAGTGACGCGCATGCCGTCGATGAAGTTGCTTTCGATGTTCAGGCGAGCGAGCAAATCACCGATCTGCGGCCCTCCGCCATGGACCACCACCGGGTTGATGCCGACTGCCTTCATCAACACGATGTCGCGAGCGAAGCCGGTTTTCAACTCTTCGCTCTCCATGGCGTTACCGCCGTACTTGATTACCAGCGTCTTGCCGACGAATCGGCGAATGTAAGGCAGCGCTTCGGAAAGGACCTTGGCTACATTAGAGGCGGCATCACGTTCGAGGGTCATTCAGGGCTCCAGTCAAAAGGAAAAATCAAAACGGCAGGTCGAGGTCCGGCGCAACTTTCTTGAGCTCGGCGTGGAACACGTCCTTGATGCGCTGCAATTCGGCTTCGGTTTCAGCCTCGAAGCGTAATACCAGTACCGGCGTGGTATTGGAAGCGCGAACCAGGCCCCAGCCCTTCGGATAGTCCACACGGACGCCGTCGATGGTGGTCAGTTTGGCGTCGCCCCACTGCGCGTCTTTCTCAAGGGCCTCGATGATGCTGAACTTGGTGACATCCGTCACCTTGATGTTGATCTCGGGCGTGGAAATATCGTTCGGGAAGGTCTCGAACAGGTCTTCGGCAGTCGCCGACTCCTGGCTGAGAATTTCCAGCAGGCGTGCCGCGCTGTAGATGCCGTCGTCGAAACCGAACCAGCGCTCCTTGAAGAAGATATGGCCGCTCATTTCGCCGGCCAGCAGCGCACCGCTTTTCTTCATTTCTTTCTTGATCAGCGAGTGACCGGTCTTGGACATTACCGGGCGACCGCCATGCTCGCTGATCAGCGGGGTCAGGCGACGGGTGCATTTGACGTCGAACAGGATGTCGGCACCCGGGTTGCGCTTGAGCACGTCCAGCGCGAACAGCATCAGCAGGCGGTCGGGATACACCACGTTGCCCTTGTTGGTCACCACGCCGACACGGTCGCCGTCGCCGTCGAAGGCCAGGCCAAGGTCGGCACCGGTTTCGTTGACCTTGGCGATCAGGTCCTGGAGGTTTTCCAGCTTGCCCGGATCCGGGTGGTGGTTCGGGAAGTTGCCATCCACCTCGGCGAACAGGGAAATGACTTCGCAACCCAGCGCTTCGATCAGCTGCGGAGCGATCACACCGGCCGCGCCGTTGCCGCAGTCGACCACGACCTTGAGCTTGCGGGCCAGGACCACGTCGTCCTTGATCTGCTTGAAGTAGCGATCGAGGATGTCGACCTGGGTGATGCTGCCTTTCTGCCAGGTCAGGTTGTGGGTCTTGATGCGCTCGTGCAGCGCCTGGATCTGTTCGTTGGCGAGGGTGTCGCCAGCGATCACGATCTTGAAGCCGTTGTAGTCCTTGGGGTTGTGGCTACCGGTCAGCATCACGCCGGTCTTGCCGGCCAGCACGTTGGCGGCGTAGTAGAGCGCAGGAGTTGGCACCAGGCCCACGTCGCTGACGTGGCAGCCGCTGTCGTGCAGGCCTTGAATCAGTTGTTGCACCAGCTCGGGGCCGGAAAGACGGCCGTCGCGGCCAACGCTGACGTTGGGTTCGTTCTGGGCCAGGCTTTCGGCGCCGATGGCACGACCGATCCAGTAAGCGGTTTCAGCGCTGAGGGTGTCCCCGACCACGCCACGAATGTCGTAGGCACGGAAAATAGTGTCGGGAAGTTGGGGTGCCACTGATGCTTGGCTGTTCATAAAGATGGGGTGCTCCGATCTCAGGAAGTCCGGGTTTTCGTCGAGAATGTCGACATCGAGGATATCGGTATTTTGAAACAGCGGATCTGTCCAATCGGCGCCCGATACGGCGGGTGAGGGCCGAGCGCCGGTTTTCGTGATGCCGGGTAACGCACCGGGTTCTTCAATCGCTGTCGGCACAGGTGCTGCCTGACTGCGAAGTGATACGCGGGCAAGTGCCTGAGCCAGGCCATGAAGGGGCGCGAGGCTCAAACCGAAGGGTTTGACGGCTTTTCCGCCCGAGAGTTCTTGAAGCAACTGATCCAATTGCCGGGCATCGTCGCGAATGCGTCGCTGCAGTGTGCGCTCGTTGATGTAAAGCCCCATGACAATCCCGGCCAGGGCAATCAATCCAGCAAGTAGAAGAAACGCCCATGACGGGGATGCAGCCAGTGCATCGCCCGGCGTGAACTCCAGTTTCCAGCCTGCGTAGCCGGTATCCAGAGTCACGGCTTCGCCGTCTGCCTGACCACGCTCCAGAAAGACCTGTTCAGGTCCGGCGCCGAACTGCTGGCTCAGAATGATCTTGCCGGCATGCTCGGGCATGGGCGGCAAGGCATTGAGCAGGCGTTGCGGATCGAAGGCCAGCAACAGCGTGCCGCTGGCCGCTTGTGCGATGTCGGCGCGCACCGGTGCCGCGACATAGATGACCCAGCGTTCACCGATCTTGCGGGCTTCGGGGGCGACGTCCTGTCCCTGGCCGGCCTTGTTCAGCATATCGAGGGTGGCATAGCTGACTGGCAGCGCACCTTGCGGATCGACATCCGCCAGCGCATTGGGGTCGAGACGAGCGCCCAGAACGCCATCCCAATGCCGGAGCGAATCCTGTGCGGCACGAATCGCCACCGGATCATTGCTTTGCAACGCCTTGACCAGCACGTCACTGGCCGCTGCGGCGCGGGTATCGGCATTCAACTGCCTGAGCGCCAGATTGACCGCAGACGCCTGGCTGCCGCCCCACGCCTGCACGAGCAAGGCCCGTTGCGCGGGGTTGCTGACCAGGGCGAGCCAGATCAGCACTGCGGCGGCCACCAGGCCAAGCAGCGCAGGAATCAAGCCGGGAGACAAAGCCTGCACATTCGCTTTCAATGGGCCGGGCTGGTTTGACGCGGACTGCTGACTGCCTTTCACCCGTCCTCTCCCTGAGCTGGTCCTGAGACCGGATTGACTTCCCAATGGCAGATCAGTGACTGCCGGAATGACCGAAGCCGCCTGTGCCGCGCTGGCTTTCATCGAATGCTTCGACCACCTCGAAGCGGGCTTGAACCACCGGCACCAGCACCAACTGCGCGATACGCTCGCCGATGGCGATGGTGAACGGCGTCTGGCCACGGTTCCAGCAGGACACCATCAGCTCGCCCTGGTAATCCGAGTCGATCAGGCCGACCAGGTTGCCCAGCACGATGCCGTGTTTATGGCCCAGCCCCGAACGCGGCAGGATCATCGCGGCCAGGCCCGGGTCGCCGATGTAGATCGACAGGCCGGTGGGGATCAGCAGCGTCTGGCCCGGTTCAAGGACGGTGTCTTCCTTGAGCATGGCGCGCAGGTCCAGGCCGGCCGAACCGGTGGTGGCGTAAGCCGGCAGCGGGAATTGGTCGCCAATGCGAGGGTCGAGGATCTTGGCTTGTAGAGCGTGCATTCGTAGTTAAACCTGATTCATGCGGTCGGCGATAAAAGTGATCAGCTGGCGAGCAATCTTGGCCTTGCTGGTCTGGGCGAAAAGCGTTGCATGCAACGCTCGGTCGATCACGCTGCAGGCGTTTTCCTCACTGTTGAAGCCGATGCTGGGGTTGGCCACATCGTTGGCGACGATCAGGTCGAGATTCTTGTCCTTGAGCTTGCGCGCAGCGTAGTCGAGCAGGTGTTCGGTCTCGGCAGCGAAGCCGACACTGAACGGGCGATCCGGGCGTGTGGCGATGGTTGCCAGAATGTCCGGATTACGGACCATCTGTAACAGAAGACCATCACCGTTCGTAGGATCTTTCTTAAGTTTGTGAGGTGCAACGACCTCCGGCCGGTAATCCGCAACCGCCGCAGAGGCGATGAACAGGTCACACGGGATCGCGGCCTCACACGCGGCAAGCATGTCTCGAGCGCTGACCACGTCGATGCGCGTTACCCGATCCGGGGTCGGCAGATTTACCGGGCCTGTGATCAGCGTGACGCGGGCGCCTGCTTCCACCGCAGCTTCGGCGAGGGCAAAGCCCATCTTGCCGGAGCTGTGATTGGTGATGTAACGCACCGGGTCGATGTTTTCCTGGGTCGGCCCGGCGGTGATCAGCACGTGCTTGCCGGTCAGGGTCAGGCGCTTGAAGCATTCGGCGGCGCACTGCGCCAGATCGTTGGGTTCGAGCATCCGCCCGAAGCCCACATCGCCGCAGGCCTGGCTGCCGGATGCCGGGCCGAATACGCGAAAGCCGCGGTCCTCCAGCGCACGGGTATTGGCCTGCACCGAGGCGTCGCGCCACATCGCCTGATTCATCGCAGGCGCGATGGCGACGGTCGCATCGGTAGCGAGCACCACGGTGGTCAGCAGATCGTTGGCGATACCTTGGGTCAGGCGCGCGATCAGGTCGGCGGTGGCCGGGGCAATGAGGATCAGGTCGGCCCATTTGGCCAGCTCGATATGGCCCATCGCGGCTTCGGCCGCAGGGTCGAGCAGGTCCAGATGCACAGGATGGCCGGAAAGGGCCTGCATGGTCAGTGGCGTGATGAATTCGGCGCCACCGCGGGTCATGACAACACGCACCTCTGCACCGTGGTCGCGCAAGCGGCGGACCAACTCGGCGCTCTTGTAGGCCGCGATGCCGCCGCCGACGCCCAGAACGATGCGTTTTCGATACAGCCGCTGCATAGGCCTGCCTTTTTGTCGAGTGGATGCGCGACGGCGATGACGCCTCCCCAGGCCAGATCGCCGCGCAAAAAAGATGGGCTAAGATAGCACAGCGACCGCACTGGAACAGCGGCGCACATGCACATGGAGGTGGTATGAGTATTCGCAATTGGCCGGCGTCCGAACGCCCGCGTGAACGCCTGCTGGAACTGGGTGCCCAGAGTCTGTCTGACGCCGAGTTGCTGGCGATCTTCCTGCGCACCGGAGTGGCCGGCAAAAGTGCGGTCGACCTGGCGCGTCATCTGTTGAATCAGTTCGGCGGCCTGCGACCGTTACTGGACGCGAACCTGACCGAGTTCCGCTCGCAACTGGGCCTGGGACCGGCGAAATTCGCCCAGCTTCAGGCGGTGATGGAGATGGCCCGCCGGCACATGGCCGAATCCCTGCAACGCAGTTCTGCACTGGAAAGTCCGCTTCAGGTCCGCCACTACCTCAAGGCGCTGTTGCGGCATGAGCAACATGAAGTGTTCGGCTGCCTGTTTCTCGATAACAAGCACCGGGTCATGACTTTCGAAATACTGTTCCACGGCACCATCAACTCGGCCTATGTCCACCCACGCCAGGTGGTCAAGCGCGCCATGGCGCATAACGCCGCCAGCCTCATTCTCTGCCACAACCACCCCTCGGGCATCACCGACCCCAGCCATGCCGACATCGAACTGACCGAGCGCCTGAAACAGGCGCTGGCGTTGATCGATGTGCAGGTGCTGGACCACGTGATCGTCGGCGACGGCGAGCCGCTGTCGATGGTGGAGCGCGGGTTGATGTAGGCGCCATACTTTGTAGCAATTGCCTTGCCTTTACTTGTGGGAGGGAGCGGCGCGCCACACAAGTCCGCACAGCCCCCCACAGAAAGGTATTCCTACTTCCCGGTCACCTGGAAGAAATCCTGCCGTCCGAACGGGCTGACCTGATAACCGCTCACATCCTTGCGCACCAGCGCGGCGGCGGTCGGGTGGGCGAGGGGAATCCACAAAGCCTGTTGCTGAATTTGCGCCTGGGCCTGGTGATACAGCTTGCTGCGGTCGGCCTGGGCGCTGGTGGATTTGCCGTCGGTGATCAGCTTGTCCAGCTTCTGGTCGCAGTAGCGGGCGAAGTTGGTGCCCGACTGCACCGCCGCGCAGGAAAACTGCGGGGTCAGGAAGTTATCCGGGTCGCCGTTGTCGCCCGCCCAGCCCATGAACAGCAGATCATGCTCGCCGGCCTTGGCGCGCCGGATCAGCTCGCCCCACTCGATGACCTTGATCTCGGCATCGATACCCACCTGCTTGAGGTCCGCTTGCAACAACTGCGCACTCAGACTGGGGTTAGGGTTGAGCAGACTGCCGGACGGCCGGGTCCAGATCGTGGTCTTGAAACCGTCCTTCAAACCGGCCTTGTTCAGCAGGTCACGAGCTTTGGCCGGATCATGGGCATAGCCAGGCAGATCCTTGGCATAACTCCAGGTGTTGGGTGGATAAGGACCGTTCGCGGTTTCCGCCGTACCCTCGAAAACCGCCTTGAGGTAATTGGCCTTGTCGAAGGCCAGATTCACCGCCTGACGCACCTGCGGCTTGTCGAACGGCGGATGCTGGCTGTTGATCGCCACGAACGCTGTCATGAACGCTTCGGTCTTCTCCACCTTGAGCGCCGAATCCTTGCTGGCCGCCTCGATATCCAGAGGCTTGGGCGACAGGGCAATCTGGCATTCATTCTGACGAATCTTCTGCAGGCGCACGTTGGCGTCCGGGGTAATGGCGTAGATCAGCGTCTCGACCTTGGGCTTGCCGGCGAAGTAGCTGTCAAAGGCCTGATAACGCACCACGGCGTCCTTCTGGAAACGCCTGAACACGAACGGCCCGGTGCCGATGGGCTGGCTGTTGAGTTTCTCAGGCGTACCGGCTTTCATCAGCTGTGCGGTGTATTCGGCCGAGTAGATCGAGGCAAATCCCATGCTCAGCGTGGCAAGAAAGGTCGAGTCGGCACGGTTGAGGGTGAAGCGCACGGTTTGCGGATCAGGCGCTTCAATGTTCTTGATCAACGCAGGCAACTGCATCGACTGCGCATGGGGGAAGCCGCTTTGCGCAATCTTGTGCCACGGGTTCTGCGGATCGAGCATGCGCTTGAAGCTGAACAGCACGTCGTCGGCGTTCAGCTCGCGGCTGGGGGTGAAATAGTCGGTGGTGTGGAATTTCACACCCGTGCGCAGTTTGAAGTCGTAGGTCAGGCCATCGGGCGAAACGGTCCAGCTCTGCGCCAGGCTCGGCACCAGCTTGCCACTTGCCGTGTCGAAGTCCACCAGACGGTTCATCAGCACATCGGCCGATGCATTGGTGGTGGTCAGCGAATTGTATTGCACCACGTCGAAGCCTTCAGGGCTGGCTTCGGTACATACTGCCAGGGAAGCCGCCTGGGCCAGGCCCGGCAGCAGCAGTGGCGCGAGCAGAAAGGGAATTGCAGCAAGACGCATGGCGTGATTCCTGTTCAGAAAGGGCTCCATCTGCCGGTGCAGTCTGGTGAGGGACTTACCCTAGACCATGTATCGGGGCAGAACAATCTCTGTCACACGACGAGCGGTCGATTTGCCCACATGCCCGCAGCGCCTGATCAATGTGCGGCACAGCGCCGATTCATGGCGGGCAAAACGCTTTGCCTGTTGTTGCTTCGAAGGCTTTCTGGTATAAAGCAGCGCTCTTTTCTAGGGGCCCGGTTCCTTCACTGTAGGTGTAGCCGGTAAGACCCTTAAAGAAACGCGGCGCCTGGCGCCAAATGACTGAGAGATTAAGCGGCCAACCCATGCCGGGTTGGGCATGTGGTTTTAGAGGGCTGAGGCATGTCGAGAGTCTGTCAAGTTACCGGTAAGGGTCCGGTAACTGGGAATAACATTTCCCACGCAAACAACAAAACCCGTCGTCGTTTCCTGCCAAACCTGCAGCATCACCGCTTCTGGGTTGAAGGCGAGAAGCGTTTTGTTCGTCTGCGCGTATCTGCTAAAGGCATGCGTATCATCGACAAGCGTGGCATTGAAGTTGTGCTCGCTGAACTGCGTCGCGACGGCAAAATTTAAGGGAGAGAATCATGCGTGAATTGATCCGTTTGGTGTCGAGCGCCGGTACTGGCCACTTCTACACCACCGACAAGAACAAACGTACTACTCCGGATAAAATCGAAATCAAAAAATTCGATCCGGTTGTACGCAAGCACGTGATCTACAAAGAAGGCAAAATCAAGTAATTGATTCTGTCGGCTACGGAAAAGCCCGCATCGCTGCGGGCTTTTTTGTGCCTGTCGGAAACGTAAAACGCCCGATGCGTGGCACCGGGCGTTTGTGATTCTCGGGCCAGACCCGGCGGGCGCCGCCCGATCGTCGGATCAGCCGAAGGTGAAGCCCGAAATCAGACCCGCGTCATCGGTATGTACGTGAATGCGGTTCAGGTCGAATTCGCGGGTGCTGACATCATTGGCACCCAATACACGGGCGCGGCCGGTCAGTTCGGAGATGTAGGTCTTGATGCTCGGCACGTAACGGCTGCCGATCAGGAATTGCAGGGCCTGGGTGATCTGTTCATTGGTCATGCTCATAGTCCTTTATGAATGATGTCCGGTCTGGACGCCCCTAGAATCTCGCCGCCAGGGTCCGTTGATGCGTTACTTATTTATATCTTTCGCCTCAAAGACCACATAAATCTTGCGGCATGTTTCCAGCACCTCCCAGGTGCCCTTGAACCCGGCCGGGATCACGAATCGGTCACCCGCCCGCAAGGTCTTGGCCTGGTTCTGCTCGTCGCGCAGCACGGAAACCCCCTGGACGATCTCGCAGTATTCATGCTCGGTGTAGTTGACGCGCCATTGGCCCGGATCGCCTTCCCACACCCCGGCATTCATTTGCCCGCATGGACTGTTGTAATGGTTGTAGACCTTCTGGAGCGGGTCGCCCTTGAAGATCTTTTCCTGCGCGGGGCGGTACTCTTCGACTGCCGTCGCAGCTTCGCTGAAGTCGACGATGCTCTTGATATTCATGCTTTCCCTCTGCAGTGAACTGATGGATGTTGCAGCGCTGACAAGTCCGCCCTGCAGCTTGAACCGGCCTGGCGAGCCTGTCGTTGAATAAAATCAACAAGCGCGCCGTAAATCGGCTATTTCTGTCAAATATATTGGCATCGCCAGACCGCTGGTTTAGGGTGGCTCATACCTTGGGCTGTGCTTGTCTTTATGTTCTACAGCCGTAGCCATTTCATCAAGAGGAGGAATTCGCATGACCACCCTGACTCGTGCCGACTGGGAACAACGTGCCCAGGATTTGAAGATCGAAGGCCGCGCCTTCATCGATGGTGAGTACACCGCCGCAGCCTCCGGCGAGACGTTCGATTGCCTGAGCCCGGTCGATGGCCGGATGCTTGCCAAGGTCGCCAGCTGCGAAGCCGCCGACGCTCAACGCGCGATTGAAAGTGCTCGTCGTGCATTCGATTCCGGTGCATGGTCACGAGCCGCGCCGGCCAAACGCAAGGCGACCATGATCCGCTTCGCCGGTCTGCTCAAGCAGAATGCCGAAGAACTGGCCCTGCTGGAAACGCTGGATATGGGCAAGCCGATCAGCGACTCGTTCAATATCGATGTGCCCGGCGCTGCCGGCGCCTTGAGCTGGAGCGGTGAAGCGATCGATAAAATCTACGATGAAGTCGCTGCCACGCCTCACGACCAGTTGGGTCTGGTGACCCGCGAGCCGGTTGGCGTCGTGGCGGCCATCGTGCCGTGGAACTTCCCGCTGATGATGGCCTGCTGGAAGCTTGGTCCGGCGTTGTCGACCGGCAACTCCGTGATCCTCAAGCCTTCGGAAAAATCACCGCTGACCGCCATCCGTATTGCGCAACTGGCCATCGAGGCCGGTATTCCGGCCGGCGTACTGAACGTCCTGCCTGGCTACGGGCATACCGTGGGCAAGGCACTGGCGCTGCATATGGATGTGGACACCGTGGTGTTCACCGGTTCGACCAGGATCGCCAAGCAACTGATGGTCTACTCGGGCGAATCCAATATGAAGCGCGTCTGGCTGGAAGCCGGCGGCAAGAGCCCGAACATCGTGTTTGCCGACGCTCCGGACCTGCAGGCAGCGGCTGAAGCGGCCGCCAGTGCGATTGCCTTCAACCAGGGCGAGGTCTGCACCGCCGGTTCGCGACTGCTGGTGGAGCGCTCGATCAAGGACCGTTTCCTGCCGCTGGTCGTCGAGGCTCTCAAGGGCTGGAAACCCGGCAACCCGCTGGACCCGGCCACCAACGTCGGCGCGCTGGTCGATACCCAGCAGATGAACACCGTGCTGTCGTACATCGAAGCGGGTCATGCAGACGGCGCCAAGCTGGTTACTGGCGGCAAGCGCATTCTGGAAGAAACCGGCGGCACCTATGTCGAGCCGACGATTTTCGACGGCGTGACCAACGCCATGAAAATCGCCCAGGAAGAGATCTTCGGCCCGGTGTTGTCGGTGCTGACCTTCGACACTGCCGAAGAAGCCATCAATATCGCCAACGATACGCAGTATGGTCTGGCTGCCGCGGTATGGACGGCTGATCTGTCCAAGGCCCATCGCACCGCCAAGGCGTTGCGCGCAGGCAGCGTGTGGGTCAATCAGTACGACGGTGGCGACATGACTGCGCCATTCGGTGGTTTCAAGCAATCGGGCAACGGCCGCGACAAGTCGCTGCATGCCTTCGACAAGTACACCGAACTGAAAGCCACCTGGATCAAGCTGTAAGCTTCATCCCCTCCGACGACGCCCATGCCTGCCATGGGCGCGCTGCACCCGATGCCTGGCGAGCGACTCGTCAGGCATCGCGGATCGTCTGCCGTTCGCTCAGGAACGGCGCGGTCCTTTCTTCGCTGCACAACCGTGGTTAACAGGATTCGCACATGCGTTGGGGTACATATTTCGCCGTTCTGGCATCGGTACTGAGTATCGGCCTGGCGCTGGGCGTCAGTATGCCGCTGGTGTCCCTGCGCCTCGAAGGCTGGGGCTACAACGCGTTCGCCATCGGAGTCATGGCGGCCATGCCGGCCATCGGTGTGCTGGTGGGCGCAAGCCTGGCGAGCCGACTGGCAGCGCGCTTCGGCACGGCCAACCTGATGCGCTGGTGCATGTGGGCCGGTGGCTTCTCGGTCGCGCTGCTGGCCTTGTTGCCGCACTATCCGGTCTGGCTGCTTTTGCGGCTGATGCTCGGGGTGATTCTCACCATCGTGTTCGTCCTGGGGGAAAGCTGGATCAATCAGTTGGTGATCGAGCGGCTGCGCGGTCGGTTGGTGGCGCTGTATGGCAGCACCTATGCCCTGAGCCAGTTGTCCGGGCCGCTGTTACTCGGCGTGATCGGCACCGAGGCCGATTACGGCTTCTGGATCGGTGTTGCGCTGCTCACGATTTCACCCTTGCTGTTGCTGGGCCGAACCGGCGCGCCCGCCGCCGACGCCTGTCGCGTCACGTTCAAGGACTTGCTCGGATTCTGCCGGACCACTCCGGCCATCGCCTGGGCGGTCGCACTGTTCGCCGCGTTCGAGGCGCTGATTCTGACGCTTCTGCCGATTTACAGCTTGCGCCAGGGCTTCAGCCCGGAAATCGCGCTGATCATGGTCAGTACGGTGGTGGTCGGCGACGCCTGCCTGCAATTGCCCATCGGCATGCTCGCCGACCGGATTTCCCGGCGCACGTTGTTCTCCGGCTGTGCTGCGGCCTTGCTGGTGTCGAGCCTGCTGGTGCCGTTGCTGGTGCATACCGTGCTGATCTGGCCGTTGTGGGTAGTGTTCGGCGCCAGCGCGGGCGGATTGTTCACCTTGTCGCTGATATTGATCGGCGAGCGCTACCGTGACGACTCGCTGGTGCGCGCCAACGCCCATGTCGCGCAGTTGTGGGGCATCGGCTGTTTGCTCGGGCCGTTGGCTGCGGGAGCGGGCAGTCAGTGGGTCAGCGGGCACGCGTTGCCACTGCTGATGGCGGCCGGGGCTTTCGGGCTGGTGATCCTGACGTTTCGGCGCGACGCTTTCGGAGCGCAGGTCGCGCAGGCCTGAGCTCGGCGTGCGCAGTGCAGCCGATGCCTCCGCACGCCCCCTTCGCGAGCAAGCTCGCTCCTCCAGGTCTGGGGCGTGTATCGATCTGGTAGGCGCCAGCTTGCTGGCAAAGGCTGAAGTGCACCGCTCCGGCCTGTTCGCGTGCACGCTCGTTTAAAGCATGCGCTCCAGACCCACGACCTTGCTGAACCACGCATTGACCCGCCGCCACAGGTCGCCCGGCTCGGTATGCAGGGTGTGGATGCGGCCGTTGTCCTCGGTCACCCACACCACCTTGCCGTCTTCCAGCTTCGCTTCGTAGCTCAAGGCCGGCGCCATGCCCTGCAAGGTCAGCTCGCGCAGTTGCTCGGCCAGTTTCGGGCTATCGACCAGCACGCCGACCTCGGTGTTCCACAGCACTGAGCGCGGGTCGAAATTGAACGAGCCGACGAAGATCTTGCGCCTGTCGAACACCATGGCCTTGCTGTGCAGGCTTGAATCGGAGCTGGCGATGGAGTGGCTTTCCTTGAACAG
Organism: Pseudomonas sp. v388; assembly: GCF_003935425.1. Classification (GTDB taxonomy): domain Bacteria; phylum Pseudomonadota; class Gammaproteobacteria; order Pseudomonadales; family Pseudomonadaceae; genus Aquipseudomonas. The sequence goes on along the minus strand of NZ_RHQN01000002.1, from coordinate 200,915 downwards.
GCGCGGCCCACTGCCGCTGAACGTCTCGGTGTCACCCGGCTGGCGGCGCAGCTCGAAGAGCCTGACGCCGTGCTCCAGCAGCGCCTTGCGATACGGCGCGTAGCCGCCATGCACGGCCGGGACGTCGGTGGCTTCCAGCGAGTTGGTCAACAGGCTCACTTCCACGCCGGCATCGGCACGCCCGGTGAGATACAGCAGCCCGGCTTCGCCCGGCACGAAATAGGCGGAGATCAGCATCAACTCCTTGCGGGTATTGATCAGCTCTGGCGCCAGCTGGGTGGTCAACAACAGATGCGGATCGGGATCACCCTGAGCCAGCACCTTGGTGGGCGCGTCCCACAATGCCTGGTTCCAGGCCCAGTCCAGCTCATTGAGCCAGACCTTGAGGCGCGGCTCGGTCTTGTAGGCCATCAGTTGGTCGTACAGCGCTTTGTGCTGCCGCTGGGCCTGCTCAAGGGATATGTCCAGCTTGCGGCGTGCTTCGGCCAGGTCCTTGACGGTCGGCAGGAAGTACATGAAATCGGCGATCGGCTTGCTCAGCGTGCTGTTCCAGTACTGGTCGAAGCTGTGACCCAACTGCTCGGCCACGGGGCCGACGCTGAGCATATCGATGTCGGTGAAGTTCAGATTGGGTTCGGCGTCGAAGTATTCGTCGCCCAGGTTTCGCCCGCCGACGATGGCGACGCTGTTATCGGCCAGCCACAATTTGTTGTGCATGCGCCGATGCTGACGCGACAGATTCAGCAAGCGGCCGACGCTGCGAGTAACACCGGTTTCACGCCCCAGGTTCTGCGGGTTGAACAGGCGAATCTCGATATTGGGATGCGCGGCGAGGGTCGCAATGACCTGGTCCAGCCCATCGCTGGTAGTGTCGTCGAGCAAAACCCGCACCCGCACGCCACGATCCGCCGCCTTGAGCAGCTCGTCGATCAGCGCCCGGGTGCTGAGGCCGTCGTGAACGATGTAGTACTGCAAGTCCAGACTGCTTTTGGCATTGCGGATCAGCTCGGCTCGAGCCTTGAAGGCATCGCTGCTGTCAGGCAGCAGGCGAAAGCCCGAACGCCCTTCGTGGGGCAACGCCATGTTCTGGATCGAGCGGCCGAAGGCCGATGCCGACGGCGCGGTGGCCTGGCTGGGATGGCTGTCAATGCCGACATGGGCACAACCGCTGACGCACAGGGCAATCAGCAGGCAAAAGGGCAAGGCCCATGATGTGTTCAAATGGATTTTCCGTGTCTGAGTCAGGCAGGGCAGGGCATGCGATAGGACACTGGAAATTGGGAAAAATTTTCAGACCGGGTCCGTTTCAGCCAGCAGGCGCGCAATGGCAGCGCCCACTTTACGCACACCGTCTTCGATTTCAGGGGTCGGCTTGGCCGCGTAGTTCATGCGCAGGCAGTTCCGGTATTTGCCCGACGCCGAGAAAATGCTGCCGACCGCCACCTGTACGCCCTGGTCGAGCAAGGCGCGATTCAGGCGCAGGGTGTCGAAGCCTTCGGCCAGCTCGATCCAGATCATGAAGCCGCCTTGAGGGCGGCTGGCCCGCGTGCCTTGCGGGAAGTACCGCATGACCCAGTCGATCATCTGGTCGCGGCCGCGCTGGTATTGGGTGCGCATGCGGCGCAGGTGCGGTTCATAGTGACCGCCCTTGAGAAAATCGGCGATCGCCAGCTGCGGTTGCGGCGCGGTTGATCCGGTGCCGATGTACTTCATGTGCAGCACCTGTTCCAGATAGCGACCCGGCGCGACCCAGCCGACGCGAAGGCCGGGTGCGAGGGTCTTGGAAAACGAACTGCAGAGCAGCACCCGGCCATCTTCGTCGAATGACTTGATGGTGCGCGGCCGCGGGTAGTTGTAAGCCAGATCGCCGTACACATCATCCTCGATGATTGCGACATCGAAACGCTGCGCCAGAGTCAGCAAGCCGCGTTTGCGCGCCTCGGGCATCACGTAGCCCAGCGGGTTGTTGCAACTGGGTGTGAGCTGGATCACCTTGATCGGCCACTGCTCCAGCGCCAGCTCCAGGGCTTCGAGACTGATACCCGTGATCGGGTCAGTGGGAATTTCCAGCGCCTTCATGCCCAGACCCTTGAGCGTTTGCATGGCTCCGAAAAAGCTCGGGGAGTCGACTGCAACGATATCTCCGGGTGAACACAGGGCACGCACGCAGGCCGAGAGGGCTTCGTGGCAACCGCTGGTGACCAGCACGTCGTCCGCAGTGAGGTTACAGCCCGAGTCGAGCATCAGTCGGGCAATCTGTTCGCGAAGTGTATGGACGCCACTGATGTTGTCGTAATACAGACCCGGCATATCCTGGTGCCGACTCAGTTGGCTCAAGGAGCGCATGAGCGGCCTGAGGGTCGGGCTGGTGACGTCGGGCATGCCGCGCCCAAGCTGCGTGACGGCTTCGGCGGGCGATACGCGGATCAGGTCGAGCACTTGATCCCATTGGGAGATATCCACAGGCCGTTGCATCGGTCGCCCGACCACGGGAAGCGCTGGCGCCTGCCGGGCGGCGGATACGAAATAGCCGGACTTGGGCTTCGGTGTCGCCAGCCCGCTGTCTTCCAGCACCCGGTACGCTTGCTGCACGGTGCTCAGACTCACACCATGCTCGACGCTCAGTGCCCGCACCGACGGCAGGCGGTCACCGGGGCGATAGAAGCCGTTCTCGATGCGTGAGCCGAGCAGCTCGGCAAGGTTGACGTAGAGCGTCATGGCGTACTCATCAGGGCCCAAGGAAGAGGAAGCAATACAGATGCGCCCAAAATATAACATTCAGTCGGTTTTACAAACCTTCTGTATGGAAAATTAAGTTGGGCTTTGAATCTGTAATGGTTTTACTCCTCGCGTCATCATGCATCACATTGGACGTGACGGAGAGACAGATCATGAACGGGGTTACCGAAGTACAGTTGACACTGCAAGGCAGGGCACGCGAACAGGACGATCGTCGCCCGCACACGGCCATCGAGGTCAAATCGTCGGCCGCAACGCCGGCAGGCATGAGTCGCTGGGCGCTGTACCGCCACCGCATCACTTCACGGCGCGCCCTGCTGGAGCTGACCGATGCCGAGCTGCGCGACATCGGGCTGGATTTCCGTCAGGCCCGGATCGAGGCGATGAAGCCCTTCTGGCGCGACTGAGCCTCAGCGCAGCTCTTTAAGGCGGTGCCAGAGCATGCCCAGCGCCAGCAACGGCGAGCGCAGGTGCTTGCCGCCTGGAAAGGTCATGTGCGGCACCTTGGCGAACAGTTCGAAACCATCGCTGTGCTGACCGGCGATGGCTTCGCCCAGCAGCTGTCCGGCCAGGTGGGTCGCATTCAGTCCATGCCCGGAGTAAGCCTGGGCATAGAACACGTTGGGCTGGTGCTTGAGCCGACCGATCTGCGGCAGGCGGTTGGCGCCGATGCCGATCATGCCGCCCCATTGATAATCGATGCGCACACCGGCCAATTGCGGAAAGACGTCCAGCATCTTGGGCTGCATATAGCCTGCGATATCCCGAGGATCGCGGCCTGAGTAATGGCAGGCACCGCCGAACAACAGGCGACGGTCGCTGGAAAGGCGGTAGTAATCCACCGTCACACGCTGATCGCAGACCGCCATGTCCTGCGGCAGCAGCTGCCTGGCCTGCTCTTCGCTCAGGGGTTCTGTGGCGATGATGTAACTGCCGGCGGGCAATACTTTGCCGCCGATTTCCGGGTTCAGGTCATTCAGATAAGCATTGCAGCCCAGCACCAGGGTCTGCGCCTGCACAGTCCCCTGACCGGTGTGCACTTTTACCTGCGGCCCGTAGTCGATGCGGGTCACCGCCGAATGTTCGAACACCTGAACGCCGAGCGAGGCCGCCAGTGCAGCCTCGCCAAGCGCCAGATTCAACGGATGCAGATGCCCGGAGCCCATATCGATCAGGCCGCCGGCGTAGCGATCCGATCCCACCACGCTGTGCATGTTGTCGGCTTGCACCAGTTTCAGCTCATGTCGATAGCCCAGTTCGCGCAACTCGTCGGCGTCTGCGGCCAGGCCGTCCAATTCGCGTGGTTTGTTCGCCAGGTCGCAGTAGCCCCATTTGAGGTCGCACTCGATTGCATGCTGCTCAACCCGCCGGCGCACGATCTCCACGGCCTCAAGTCCCATCAGCTTGAGTTGACGCACGCCGTCCTGGCCGATGACCGAGGCGAAACGCTCGACGCCATGCCCGACACCTCGGATAAGCTGGCCGCCATTGCGCCCGCTGGCGCCCCAACCGATCCTGCGCGCCTCCAGCAACGCGACGCTCAGGCCGCGCTCGGCCAGTTCGATGGCAGTGTTCAGCCCGGAAAACCCGCCGCCCACCACGCATACGTCCACTTTCAACTCGCCTTGCAGCGCAGGGTAATCCGGCTGCGGATGGCTGCTGGCGGCGTAGTAGGAAGCGGCATGCTGGTCGAGCGCGCGGGAAGTCATGGGGTGTCCTGTTGGCGGGAAATACACAATCGACAGGGAGGATAAGCCGCTGTCACCGGCCTGCCAACTGAGGCAGAATCGCCGCACAGCGTTCAGGTGGTCGATTCAATGAGTTGCAACAGTGAGAAAATCCGCGATCTGCGCCGGCAGATCCCATCGTTCGAGTGTGTGCCGGGTTGTCATGACTGCTGCGGGCCGGTCACCACCTCTTCCGAAGAAATGTCTCGCCTGCCGCGCAAGACCGCCGCTGAACAGGAAGCAGCTCTCAACGAGCTCAACTGCGTTCATCTTGGCCCGCAGGGTTGCACCGTTTATGCAGAACGCCCGCTGATCTGTCGCCTGTTCGGTACGACCAGCTCCTTGCCCTGCCCGAACGGCCGGCGCCCTGCAGAGTTGATTCACCCAGCGGTCGAAAAGCAGGTGCATGCCTTTATCGCATCTACCCGACAAGTGCTGGTCTGAGACAGCCTACTCGGCAATCGGCAGGTTCAGGCTCTCCTTCACTTCTTCCATCACGATATAGCTCTTTGACTCGCGCACGTGCGGCAGCTTGAGCAGGATATCGCCCAACAGCTTGCGGTACGAGGCCATCTCGGAAATGCGCGCCTTGACCAGGTAATCGAAATCCCCCGACACCAGGTGGCACTCCAGAACGTGAGGCAGCTTGAGCACTGCGCGGCGAAATTCCTCGAAGGTGTCGCCGGACTTGTAGTCCAGGCTGATCTCCACGAATACCAGCAGACTGGCCTTGAGGCTTTGCGGATTAAGGCGTGCGTTGTAGCCCATGATGATGCCTTCGCGCTCCAGCCTGCGGACCCGTTCGGTGCACGGTGTGGTCGAGAGGCCGACCCGTTCGCCCAGTTCGGTGAAGGAAATGCGCCCGTCGACTTGCAGAATGCGCAGGATATTGCGGTCGATCTTGTCCAGCTCACGTTTTGACTGGTGTTGGGTACGCACAGTCCAGATCCTCTCTGACAAAGCATTCTTTACCGGTAATTAGCCCTGAATATACGCAGTTATATGGTGAGAAACACTGCTCGATGCTTCATATACTGCGCACATCCTTGCTTAAAACTTCAAAACGTCAGCGGATATCCGCGATGAGGTCATCGACATGCGCGTTCTGGTCCTTGGTAGTGGTGTGATCGGCACAACGAGTGCCTATTATCTGGCCCGAGCGGGTTTTGAAGTCACTGTGGTCGATCGCCAGCCGGCTGCGGCCATGGAAACCAGTTTTGCCAACGCCGGCCAAGTGTCACCCGGTTATGCCTCGCCCTGGGCTGCACCGGGCGTTCCGCTCAAGGCCATCAAATGGCTGCTGCAACGCCATGCGCCCCTGGCGATCAAGGCCACCGCCGATATCGATCAATACCTGTGGATGGCGCAGATGCTGCGCAACTGCACCGCCAGCCGCTATGCGATCAATAAAGAACGCATGGTGCGACTCTCCGAATACAGTCGCGACTGCCTCGACGAACTGTGCGCCGAAACCGGCATCGCCTATGAAGGCCGCAAGCTGGGCACCACTCAGCTGTTCCGCACTCAGGCGCAACTGGACAATGCCGCCAAGGACATCGCCGTACTCGAACAGTCCGGCGTGCCTTACGAACTGCTGGATCGCGCGGGCATTGCGCGGGTCGAACCGGCGCTGGCCGGTGTGACCAATATTCTCAGCGGCGCGCTGCGCCTGCCCAATGACCAGACGGGCGACTGCCAGTTGTTCACCACGCGCCTGGCGGAAATGGCCATCAAGCTGGGCGTCGAGTTCCGCTACGGACAGAACATCGAACGCCTCGATCATGCAGGCGACCGTATCAATGGCGTGTGGATCGACGGCAAGCTGGAAACCGCCGACCGCTACGTGCTGGCGCTGGGCAGCTACTCGCCGCAACTGCTCAAGCCGCTGGGCATCAAGGCGCCGGTGTACCCGCTCAAAGGCTATTCGCTGACGGTGCCGATCACCGATGGCGACATGGCGCCCACCTCGACCATTCTCGACGAGACCTACAAAGTCGCCATTACCCGTTTCGACAACCGCATCCGGGTCGGCGGCATGGCGGAAATCGCCGGTTTCGACCTGTCGCTCAACCCGCGTCGGCGTGAAACGCTGGAGATGATCGTCAACGACCTCTATCCTCAGGGCGGCGACCTGTCCCAGGCCAGTTTCTGGACCGGGCTGCGTCCCACTACGCCGGATGGCACGCCGATCGTGGGGGCGACATCGTTGCGCAATCTGTTCCTCAACACCGGGCATGGAACGCTTGGCTGGACGATGGCGTGCGGTTCCGGTCGATTGCTGGCCGATGTGATGGCCCGTAACAAACCCCAGATCAGCACCGAAGGCCTCGATATCTCTCGCTATGGCAGTACCAAGGAGAATGAAAAGCATGGGAATCCAGCGCCAGCTCACCAATGAGCGCATGAGTCAGATCGTCGTCCACAATGGCACCGTCTATCTGGCGGGCCAGGTCGGCGATGATCTGGATACGGGGATCGAGCAACAGACGCAGCAGACACTGGACAATATCGAGCGCTTGCTCGACCTGGCCGGAACCGACAAGAACCGGATCCTGTCTGTCACCATTTATCTGAAGGACATCGACGCCCATTTCGCAGGCATGAACAGCGTGTGGGACAAATGGCTGCCCAAGGGCGTTGCCCCGGCGCGGGCGACCGTCGAAGCCAAGCTGTGCGAGCCGCAGATTCTGGTCGAACTGTCCGTCACTGCGGCACTGCCGTAACGTTTTTCCTTGGCCCGGCGACCACCCTCGGCGTCGGGCTTTTTTTAATTTCCTGAGCAAGAACCTCCCATGCGTCCAGCCCGCGCCGTCATCGATCTGCAAGCCCTGCGTCACAACTACCGCCTGGCCCGCGAAAACACCGGCGCCAAGGCCCTTGCGGTGGTCAAGGCCGACGCCTACGGGCACGGCGCGGTGCGTGTCGCCCAGGCGCTGGAAGACGAAGCCAACGGGTTTGCCGTCGCTTGCATCGAAGAAGCGCTGGAGCTGCGCGCCGCCGGCATACGCGCACCGATCCTGTTGCTGGAAGGCTTTTTCGAAGCCGCAGAGCTGGCACTGATCGTCGAGCACGACCTGTGGTCCGTGGTGCATTCGACGTGGCAGCTGCATGCCATCGAACAGGCCGCGATCAGCCGACCGCTGGGCGTCTGGCTCAAGCTCGACACGGGCATGCACCGCGTTGGTTTTCAGCCAGGCGAATATCGGACCGCCTATCAGCGCCTGACGGCCAGCGGCAAGGTTGCCGACGTCGTGCTGATGAGCCACTTCGCCCGTGCCGACGAACTGGACAACCCCCGCAGCGACGAACAGCTCGCGGTATTCCGGGCGGCCAGCGAAGGCCTGGCGGGCGAAACCAGCCTGCGCAATTCCCCGGCCGTGCTGGGCTGGCCGAATATTCCAAGCGACTGGGTACGCCCCGGCATCATGCTTTACGGCGCCACGCCTTTTGACCGGCCACACCCCTTGGCCGACCAGCTGCAACCGGTAATGACCCTGGAATCGAAGATCATCAGCGTCAGCGAATTGCCGGCCAGTGAGCCGGTCGGCTACGGCGCGACATTCGTCACGTCCGGCAGCACACGCTTGGGCATCGTTGCCATGGGTTATGCCGACGGCTATCCGCGCCAGGCACCTACCGGTACGCCGGTATTCGTCGATGGCCAGCCAAGCCGGCTGCTGGGGCGCGTCTCCATGGACATGCTGTGCGTCGACCTGTCGCATCTGCCGCAGGCCGGGCTGGGCAGCAGCGTCGAGCTATGGGGCCGCAATGTGTTGGCGAGCGAAGTCGCGAACCATGCCGGAACCATCCCTTACCAGATCTTCTGCAACCTGCACCGCGTACCGCGCAGCTATACCGGCAGCTGAACCGTCCATCGGCCAACCCCTGACAGACCGGCCGGAAGTCGAAGTGTTGTAAATACTGAACGCTGTTGCCATGATGGCGTTCTACTCGACTTGACCGTAAAAACAACAGGGGAATACCGCATTGGACGTCGGTGACCGACTGCAATCGATCCGCAAGCTCAAGGGCCTGTCCCAGCGAGAACTCGCCAAGCGCGCAGGCGTGACCAACAGCACCATCTCCATGATCGAAAAAAACAGTGTCAGCCCGTCGATCAGCTCCCTGCGCAAGGTGCTCAGCGGCATTCCGATGTCCATGGTCGAGTTCTTCTCCGAAGAACTGGAGCCGGAAAATCCCACCCAGGTGGTCTACAAGGCCAGCGAACTGATCGATATCTCCGACGGTGCCGTCACCATGAAGCTGGTGGGCAAGTCGCATCCAAGCCGCGCCATCGCGTTTCTCACCGAAACCTACCCGCCCGGCGCCGATACCGGCGAAGAAATGCTTGCGCACGAAGGCGAGGAAACCGGAATTCTCGTCGAGGGACGCCTGGAACTGGTCGTCGGTCAGGAGAGTTACATCCTGGAAGTCGGCGACAGCTACTATTTCGAAAGCACCAGGCCGCACCGCTTCCGCAATCCGTTCGACGTTCCGGCGCGACTAATCAGCGCAGCTACACCGGCCAATTTCTGAGAAGAAGCGCGCAAACGCCTGTTTACACGGGGTGGCAAGCCAGACATCGGCAGCGTCGTACAACGACGCAATAACCCTTATTGCTGTAGGGGTGTTCCGGGGTCACAGGCTTGTCGCTATAATTCGCCCGCCTGGCAAACCGTGGCCGTGGGCGTGATTAGTCACCATGAGGGTGTAAGCGTGAACCTGATAAACAAGATCCTGGCAGTCGCTGCTTTGCTGGCTTTTTGGGCATTCAACGCTCAGGCGGCGCCCAACGATGACATTGCCAAGCGGCTCGAACCTGTCGGCCAAGTCTGCGTTCAAGGCAAGGAATGCCCGGGTATGGAGGTGGTCGCCACGACTGGCGGCGGCGCAGCCAAGTCTCCGGACGATGTCATCGCCAAGCATTGCACCGCCTGCCACACCGCCGGGCTGCTCGGCGCACCCAAGATCGGCGATGCCGCCGCGTGGGGCGAGCGGGCCAAGAAGGAAGGCGGCATTGACGGCCTGCTGGCCAAGGCCATTACCGGCATCAATGCCATGCCGCCCAAAGGCACCTGCGGCGACTGCACCGATAGCGACCTCAAGGGCGCCATCGAGAAGATGTCGGGCATCAAGTAGGTTTTCAGGCGCGCAAGCCGCCGATGGTCGTCCAGCCTTCGGCGGCTTTTTTATGCGCGCAGGGTTTGCAGCAATTCGGCGCGTCACTCGGTCCAACCTCCATTCGATAATCAATCCGGAGAGCCGGGATGCCGCAGTCCTGTTCCATTGAGCAAGCCGTCGATCATGTTCTCGCGCAGCTACCCGAGCATATTCACCTCGGCATGCCCTTGGGGCTGGGCAAGCCCAACCGCTTCGTCAACGCGCTGTTCGAGCGCATCCGCCAGCTGCCCGACAGGCGCCTGACCATCTATACCGCCTTGAGCCTTGGCCGGCCGACCTCCGGCGAAGGTCTGCAAGGGCGCTTTCTGGAACCGTTCCTGGAACGCATCTTCGGCGACTACCCGGAACTCGATTACCTCGCGGCCCTGCGCCGCGACAGGCTTGCGGCCAACATCAGCGTGCAGCATTTCTTCATGCAGCCGGGCAGCCTGCTGGGCAGTGACAGCGCGCAGCAGGAGTACGTCAGCAGCAACTACAGCCATGCGGCCCGGGACATCAACGCCGGCGGTCTGAACCTGGTCGCCCAGCTGGTCGCCCGAGACGAGCGCTACCCCGGCAAGCTGAGCCTGAGCTGCAACCCGGACGTCACCCTCGATCTGCTACCGATGATCGCCAGGCGCCGGGCGGCGGGGGAAACCATCCTCATGCTCGGCCAGGTTCATACCCAACTGCCGTACATGCCGGGTGACGCCGAACTCGACGTCGACGCCTTCGACCTGCTGCTGGACGAAGATGAACACAGCACACTGTTTTCCACGCCCAACATGCCGGTCGGTTATCAGGATCACCTGATCGGCCTGCATGCCAGCACGCTGGTGCGCGACGGCGGCACCCTGCAGATCGGCATTGGCTCGATGGGCGACGCACTGACCGCAGCGCTACTGGCGCGTCAGGCCGACAACGAGACTTATCGCGCCTTGTTGGGCGAGTTGAACATGAGCAACTGGCAGACGCTGATCGACCGCGAAGGCGGCATGCAGCCGTTTGCCGCCGGCCTGTACGGTTGCAGCGAAATGTTCGTCAACGGCCTGCTGGTACTGGCCGACGCCGGCATTCTGCGGCGCAAGGTGTATGCCGATGCCGAACTGCAAAAGCTGGCCAACCTGGGCACGCTGGATGAACAGACGCATCCCGACGGCGTCGTGGTCCATGGCGGCTTCTTTCTCGGCCCGCAAAGTTTCTACGAGCGTCTGCGGGAATTGCCGATGGAGCGTCGGGCACAGTTCAACATGACGGCCATCAGCTTCATCAACGAGCTTTATGGCGACGAGCATCTCAAGCGCTTGCAACGCCGTGACGCGCGATTCATCAACAGCGCCTTCACCGTGACGCTGATGGGTGCGGCGGTGGCCGACCAGCTCGAAGACGGGCGAGTGCTCAGCGGCGTGGGCGGGCAATACAATTTCGTCGCCCAGGCCCATGCGCTGGAGGATGCCCGTTCGATTCTGATCCTGCGCAGCTGGCGCGAATCGGGCGGCGAGGTCAGCTCCAACATCGTCTGGAATTATGGACATACCACCATTCCCCGGCACCTGCGCGACATCGTGGTCACCGAATACGGCATCGCCGATTTGCGCGGGCAGACCGACGCCACGGTCATCGAGCGCATTCTCAACATCACCGACTCACGTTTCCAGGGTGGGCTGATCGAACAGGCGCAGAAAGCCGGTAAATTGCCCAAGGACTTCCAGCTCGACCCGCGCTTTCTGGACAACACGCCGCAGCGCTTGCAGAACATCGCCGCCGGCTACCCGTCCCTGTTCACCGAGTATCCATTGGGGTGCGATTTCACCGCGCAGGAGCGCGACCTGTTGCGCGCGCTGAACTGGCTCAAGAGCAAACTCAAGCTCACTGAAATCCTCGAACTGGGCAAAGCCACCCTCGACGCACCAGAACCCGACGCCTACGCCGAGCATCTACAGCGCATGCAGCTCGACCAGCCACAAGGCCTGCGCGAAGAGCTGTATCAACGCCTGCTGCTGGCCGGGCTGCATCATTCCCAAGGCCGAGAACTGTAGGAGCGGACTTGTCTGCGAAAGGCAGTACACCCAAAGCAGATGCATCGCCTGAAAGGTGCATTCGCGGACAAGTCCGCTCCTACGGCGTTGGTCAGAAGGTGTTCAGCGGGATTTTCAGGTAGCGCACGCCGTTGTCTTCGGGTTCGGGCAATCGGCCGCAGCGCATGTTGACCTGCACCGACGGCAGCATGAGCACCGGCATATCGAGTGTGGCATCGCGGGTTTCGCGCATCTCGACAAAGCGCTCCTCGGAAATGCCGTCGCGCACATGAATGTTGGTGGCGCGCTGTTCGGCCACGGTTGTCATGTATTTCAATTCCCGGCCATTGGGCAGGTAGTCGTGGCACATGAACAGACGAGTGTCGCCAGGCAGGTCGAGGATACGACGGATTGACCTGTACAGCGTCCGCGCATCGGCGCCAGGAAAGTCGCACCGCGCCGTACCGTAATCGGGCATGAACAATGTGTCGCCGACAAAGGCGATCCTTTCATCGCCATCCGCCACGACATAGGTCATGCACGCAGGGGTATGACCGGGCGTGTGCAGTGCCCGAACCTGCAGGCTGCCGAGGGAGAACGTGGCGTTGTCATCCAGCAATACATCGAACTGGCTGCCATCACGCGGGAAATCCGAGGCATTGAACAAGGTGCCGAACACCTTCTGCACGGCCTTGATATGGCGGCCGATCACGGTGCGGCCTGCAACCCGGTGTTTCAGGTAGGCCGCTGCCGAAAGATGATCGGCATGAACATGGGTTTCCAGAATCCATTGCACCGAAGCCTCCAGCGCCCGGACCCGCTCGATCAGCCGGTCGGCGGACGCCGTTGAGGTACGCCCCGACTTTGGATCATAGTCCAGCACGCTGTCGATCAAGGCGCACTGCCGGCTGCTGCGATCCATCACCAGGTAACTGATGGTCGAGGTCTGTTCGTCGAACAATGCCTCGACGTAGAGCCTGTCTGCCATGTTCATGCGTCCTCCTGCTTCAATGCGTCTGCATGGAAAGCTTACTTGAAGGTCACCACACCGCCAGCCAGAGACTCGACCCGAGCCAGTGATTCGACGCGATAACCCTGTGAATCCAGCTCGGCGCGTCCGCCCTGGAAGGATTTTTCGATCACGATGCCCAGCCCTGCGACGGTCGCGCCCGCTTGCTTGATGATGGAAATCAGCGCCTGGGACGCTTTGCCGTTGGCCAGGAAGTCATCGATGATCAGCACCTTGTCGCTGCTGTTCAAATGACGCGGCGAGATGGCAACGGTGCTTTCCGTCTGCTTGGTGAACGAGTACACCGTGGCCGACAGCAGATTTTCGGTCAGCGTCAGCGACTGATGCTTGCGGGCGAAGATGACCGGCACGCCCAGATTCAGACCGGTCATCACGGCCGGCGCGATGCCGGAAGCCTCGATGGTGACGATCTTGGTAACGCCCGAATCGGCGAACAGCCGGGCGAATTCGTCGCCGATGGCCTTCATCAGTGCCGGATCGATCTGATGATTGAGGAACGCGTCGACCTTCAATACCTGGTCGGACAGTACGATGCCTTCTTCGCGAATCTTGGTGTGCAGTGCTTCCACTTCAGTTCCTTGGGTGCGCCATTGCGCAAAAAATGATCAATATAGCCTAGCGTTTCAGCATGGCGCGGATGTCCGCCAGTGCCGTATTACCGCGCACGGCCTTCACTTCGGTTGGTGTGTCGTCGTTGCCTTCCCAGGCCAGGTCGTCCGGTGGCAGTTCGTCAAGGAATCGGCTCGGCGCGCAGTCGATGATTTCGCCGTATTGCTTGCGCTTGGCGGCAAAAGTGAACGCCAGGGTCTGGCGCGCGCGGGTAATGCCCACGTAAGCCAGGCGCCGCTCTTCCTCGATGGTGTCGGCTTCGATGCTGGAGCGGTGCGGCAGGATTTCTTCTTCCATGCCCATGATGAACACATACGGAAATTCCAGGCCCTTGGACGCGTGCAGGGTCATCATCTGCACGCCTTCGGCGCCATCTTCCTCTTCCTGCTGGCGTTCCAGCATGTCACGCAAAACCAGCTTGCCGATGGCTTCCTCGATGGTCATGCCACCTTCTTCGTCCTTCTCCAGCGTGTTTTTCAACGCCTCGATCAGGAACCAGACGTTGCTCATGCGGTAATCGGCGGCTTTGTCGCTGGAGCTGTTCTGACGCAGCCAGTTCTCGTAGTCGATGTCCATGACCATGCTGCGCAGCGCAGCGATGGGGTCGTTCTGCGCGCATTGCTGGCGCACGCCGTCCATCCAGCGCTTGAAGCGTTGCAGGCGATCGGTGAAGCGGCTGTCCAGGTGCTCGCCAAGGCCGATTTCATCGGTGGCGGCGTACATCGAGACCTTGCGCTCGGTGGCGTAGTTGCCGAGTTTTTCCAGGGTCGTGGAGCCGATTTCCCGGCGCGGCACGTTGATCACGCGCAGGAAGGCGTTGTCGTCATCCGGATTGACCAGCAGCCGGAAGTAGGCCATCAGGTCTTTCACTTCCTGACGCCCGAAGAAGCTGTTGCCGCCCGACAAGCGATACGGAATCTGGTGGTGCTGCAATTTCAGCTCGATCAGCTTGGCCTGATAGTTTCCCCGGTACAGGATGGCGAAATCGCTGTAAGGCCGGTCGGTGCGCAGGTGCAGGGTAAGGATTTCCATCGCCACCCGCTCGGCCTCGGCGTCTTCGTTGCGGCAGCGAATGACGCGGATCTCGTCGCCGTGGCCCATTTCCGACCAAAGCTGCTTTTCGAACGCGTGCGGGTTGTTGGAGATCAGCACGTTGGCGCAACGCAGGATGCGGCTGGTGGAGCGGTAGTTCTGCTCCAGCATCACCACTTTCAACGACGGATAGTCGTCCTTGAGCAGCATCAGGTTTTCCGGCCGCGCGCCGCGCCAGGCGTAGATCGACTGATCATCGTCGCCCACGACCGTGAACTGGCAGCGCGTGCCGATCAGCAGTTTCACCAGCAGGTACTGGCTGGCGTTGGTGTCCTGGTATTCGTCCACCAGCAGGTAGCGGACCTTGTTCTGCCACTTTTCCAGAATGTCGGCGTGTTCCTGGAACAGCTTGACCGGCAGCAGGATCAGGTCGTCGAAGTCCACCGCGTTGTACGCCTTGAGCGTGCGCTGGTAATGGGTGTAGACGATGGCCGCGGTCTGTTCCTTGGGATTGCGGGCGTTGGCCAGCGCTTCCTCGGGCAGGATCAGGTCGTTCTTCCAGGCGCCGATCATGTTCTTGATTTCGTCGACGCCGTCGTCGCCCGAATATTCCTTCTGCATGATGTCGGTCATCAGCGCCTTGACGTCGGTCTCGTCAAAGATCGAGAAGCCCGGCTTGTAGCCCAGCCGCGTGTGTTCCTTGCGGATGATGTTCAGGCCCAGGTTGTGGAACGTCGAGACTGTCAGGCCGCGACCCTCGCCACCCTTGAGCAGCGTCCCGACCCGCTCCTTCATCTCCCGCGCGGCCTTGTTGGTGAAGGTCATGGCGACAATATATTGGGCACGAATGCCGCAGTTCTGGATCAGATGGGCGATCTTGCGGGTGATCACGCTGGTCTTGCCGGAACCGGCACCGGCGAGCACCAAAAGAGGGCCGCCGACGTAGTTCACGGCTTCCTGCTGCCGAGGATTGAGTCGGGACATGGCGATAAGGGAGTCGTGTTGCGAAATGGGCGGGCATTTTAACAGGCCCGCAGGTTTGTGCAGCGATGATCGTCGTTGATAGTCATTGTCAGGAACGGCTATCTAAATCTTTGGATTTTGTTACATTTGCCCGCGGCGCGAATTTACGTGCACCCCCTTTTGGGGTGTGGCCATCGGTTTTTCCTTTGCATTTAGGGAGTTAGATTGCCCAGGCCTGTCGAATCCTTGCGGTTGCTACTGCTGGCAGAAGAACCAGCATGGCTGGCGCTCTTGAACGATTGCCTGGGTTCTCCAGGCGGCGAAATCACCTTGTTGCAGCCTGCCGACCGGGCCTCGCTCGGCGCCCGCCACGGCAACGACCGCAGCACCGTGCTTTTGGTGACGCCGGACCTGCTGCCCGCGCATGGCAGCTGCGCCTTGCCGACCATTCTTCTGCTCGACGAAGAACCGCTGGTCGGACCGAGCGCCGTCAGCGACTGGCTGGTCCGCGACACCCTCAGCCGCGACACCCTGCGCCGCTGCCTGCGGCATGTTCTGGAGCGCGGCCTGCTCGAAGATGCCTTGCGCCGCCTGGCAGGCCAGGATTCGCTGACCGGCATCGTCAATCGCCAGGGATTCCATGCTCTGCTGGCCTCACGCCTGGCCGAGGGCAGTCATCTGGCGCTTGGGCATCTGGACCTCGATAACTTCCGGCGAACCAACGACGCGTTGGGCCATCAGGCTGGCGACAGGCTGATCCTGCAGGTGGTCGCTCGCCTCAAGAGCCAGTTGGCGGCCAACGATCATATCGCCCGGCTGGGCGGTGACGAATTTGCCTTGCTGATCGACACCCGCGATGCCCCGCAACGTGCGACACAAATGGCAGAGCGCATCACTGACGCTTTGTCCGAGCCGTACTGGATCGATGGGGAAAGCCTGTTGCTGGGCTGCAGCCTGGGGCTTGCCCATGCAGTCAGCGACGCAGGCTCCGATCCGCTGATGTGGCACGCCCACATCGCCATGCGCCAGGCCAAGAGTTCCCAGGGCTGTACCTTCCATATCTTCGACGAACGCATCAGCCGCAACGCACGCAGCCTGGCGGACCTGGAAGGCGAGCTGCGCCGGGCACTGCGCCGCGACGAACTGGAGCTGCATTACCAGCCGCGCCTGTGCATGAAAAGCGGCAATATCGTCGGTCTCGAAGCATTGGTGCGCTGGCGGCATCATGAGCGCGGCCTGTTGCTGCCCGGCGAGTTCGTGCCGCTGGCCGAGCAGAGCGGTTTGATCATTCCCCTGGGCTACTGGGTGATCTACCGGGCCATGCGCGACATGCAGGCGTTACGCGAGCACGGCATCGCGCCCTTGCACATGGCGGTCAACCTGTCGTTCCGGCAGTTTCAGGACAGCCAGTTGCTGGCGACCCTCAACCGGCTGATCATCGAGCACGCGGTGGACGCGCGCTGGCTGGAATTCGAACTGACTGAAACGGCCGTGATGCGTCGCAGCGATCAGGTCCGCCAGACCATGGACGCCCTGCGGCGCCTGGGTGTGCGCTTCTCGCTGGACGATTTCGGTACCGGGTTCTCGTCGTTCATGCACCTCAACAGCCTGCCCATCACGCTGCTCAAGATCGACAAGAGCTTTGTCGGCGAGATGGAACAGCGCAGCGAAAACTGCAAGCTGGTGCACGCCATGATCAGCCTGGCCCACAACCTCGACCTCGAAGCGGTGGCCGAAGGCGTGGAAACCGCCGAACAGCTGGAGCTGTTGCGCAGCTTCGGATGCGATCAGGTGCAGGGCTATCTGATCAGCAGGCCACTGCCCATGCCGGAGCTGGTAGCGTACCTGACCGCTGACCCATTACAGGCCACGGCGAACTGACCGCAGGGATGCGCGGCTGGTCAGTCCAGCAGCGCATCCCTGACCGACCTCTTGTTCAGCAGGCGAGCAGCCTTGTATTCGAACGCCCAGGTCAGGGCAACTGCCGCGCAGAACAGGCCAAGCGCCAGGCCCCACCAGACGCCCGGAGCCCCCATTTGCGCGGAAAATCCCAACAGCCAGGCAGCCGGCGCAGAGATCAGCCAGTAGCAGCCAAGGCCGATGAGAAACGTTGTCCTGGCATCCTTCAAGCCACGAATCGCGCCCATGGCAATGGTCTGCATGCCATCGAACAACTCGAACCAGGCGGCCACCGCCAGCAGTTTCACCGCCAGAATCACGATCTCGGCGAACTCAGGGTCCTGCACATCCAGGAACAGGCCGATGATCTGGTAAGGAGCCAGCCAGAACAACAGGCCGAACGACAGCATCACCGCGCCGCCAAAGCCAATCCCCACCCGCCCGGCGGTGCGCACCATCTGTGCGTTCCCCGCTCCGTAATGCTGGCCGATACGCATGGTCACCGCGTAGGAAATCCCCACTGGAATCATGAACGCCATCGACACTGACTGGATGGCAATCTGGTGTGCTGCCATCTGCGTGCTGCCCATGGCACCCATACAGAACGCAGCGAACGTGAACAGCCCGACTTCCACCGCGTAAGTGCCGCCAATCGGCAAGCCCAGTCGCCACAGCTCGGCCAGGTGACTGCGCGGCAGTTTGCTCAGCCCCTTGTGGATCGGATAGGCCGCATACGCCGCATGACGCCGGATATGCAGGGCCAGCGCGAGCGCCATGCAGTTGGTCACCACGGCGGTGACCAGCCCGATGCCCATCAGGCCGAGGTTGGGCAGGCCGGACCAGTTGTGGATAAGTGCATAGTTGAGCCCGTAGTTGGCGACCGCGCCGATCAGGCTGATGGTCATCACCGGACCGGCACGGCCCAGGGCGCTGGTGAATCCGCGCAATGCCATGAAACTCAGCAGGCCCGGCAGCGCCAAGGGCAGGGTGATCAGAAATTGAGCAGCCATATGGACGTTGGCCTCGTCCTGACCGAACCTGAGCAGCAACGGCTCCAGGTTCCACAGCAGTAGCATCGCGACCAGCGCCATGCCCCAAGCCAGCCACAAGCCGGCCTGCGTCAGGCGCGTCGCTCCTTCGGCGTCGCCGGCGCCGTGTCGAATCGAGACCAGCGTACCGACGGCCGCCATGACGCCGACACAGAAAAACGAGATGAAACTGTAGGTGGCGGCGCCCAATCCGCCCCCGGCCAGCGCTTCAGGGCCTATCTTGCCCATCATCACCGTGTCGGTGAAAACCATCAGCATGTGGGCCATTTGCGATGCGATAAGCGGCCCGGCCAGACGCAGGATGATCCAGAGTTCTTTGAAGGCGGGCTGCTGCATGGCGGGGTGCTCAACTACATGAATGACTGATGAGCCGGGTATTCTGGGGACTTACATGAACTTTCACAAAGCGATAAATGCGATCATCAGCATGACAAATACTCATGTAGAGGCATTTATCGTAAAGTAGTGGCTCGTCTCGACAGGATGTCTGGAATGCCTCGCAATCTTCCTCCTTTATACGCACTGCGCGCTTTTGAAGCCGCCGCCCGGCACACATCTTTCACTCGCGCGGCGCATGAACTGTCCATCACCCAGAGTGCGGTGAGCCGGCATATCCGCACCCTGGAAGATCATTTCGGCTGTCGGCTGTTCCAACGCAACGGCCGTAATCTGCAACTGACCGAAACCGCACGCGCACTACTGCCGGGCGTCCGCGACGGCTTCCTGGCCCTTGAACGCGCTTGCACCACCGTGCTGGCAGACGAAGGCATTCTGCGCATGAAAGCGCCTTCGACGCTGACCATGCGCTGGCTGCTGGCAAGACTGAGCCGTTTTCGTCATCTTCAGGCCGGAAACGAAGTGCAGCTCACCAGCGCCTGGATGGACATCGACGCGGTGGACTTCGCCCAGGAGCCGTTCGACTGCGCCATTCTGCTCAGTCGCGGGCACTTTCCTCCGGACTGGGAAGCCACCTTGCTGTTCCCCGAGTGGCTGATTCCAGTGGGCGCGCCGACCTTGCTCAAAGAGTCGCCCTGGACCGTGGAGCGCCTGGCAGCGGCCGAACTGCTGCACCCGACGCCGGACCGGCGTGACTGGCGCAGGTGGCTGAACCGCATGGGCATGGCAGGCCAGGTATCGCTCAAGGGCGGTCAGGTATTCGACACACTCGAACTGGGCATGATCGCTGCGGCCCGTGGGTATGGCGTGTCCATGGGCGATTTGCTGATGGTCGCCGAGGACGTGGCGCAAGAGCGGCTGAGTCTGCCATGGCGCACGGCGGTATTCAGTGGCGAAAACTATTATCTGGTCTGGCCCAAGACCCGACCTGGCGCAGAGCGTCTGCGCAGGCTCAGTGATTTTCTGCAAGGTGAAGTGAAGGCGATGGAACTGCCGGACGTGGATTTGTTACAGTAAATAGTGGCCATATGACTGCACTTTGTCGCGATCCTTTGATAATGTCCGCGCCCTGAACTCAAGTATCGGCAGCACGTGCCGATGATGAGTCAAAGTGCTGTTCGTTCAAAACGGTACACCCCTCAACTAAAATAAACTTTTGCTGGATGGTCGCCAGGGTCCTGGTGAATCCAACCATCTTGCTCGGAGTCGTTATGTCCAAGCCCCGTGCCCGAATTGCAACGCAACTCGGTATTGCTTTGGCTGTGATTTTGGCAGTGGTCATCAGTGGCAGCACGTTGTTTGCCCTTAGATCCCTGGATTCATCGAACCTGGTCATCCGTGAAGAACACATGAGCAGCGAGGCGCGCTTGCTCGCCGACCAGCTCAATACGTTCCACAGCACCCTGCGCGACAGCACGCAGCGTCTGAGCGGTCTGTTCGAAAAGCGTTTCGCCGGTGGCCTGACCTTGCAGAACGACAAGAGCTTTAACGTGGGCGGCACGCAGACGCCAGGTCTGTTCCTGGGCGACCATGCGCTTAATAACGACTTCACCGAAGTGGATGAGTTTCGCCGGCTGACAGCGGGCACAGCCACTGTATTCGTGCGTCGCGGCGACGACTTCGTCCGCATCAGCACCTCCGTGACCAAACAGGACGGCAGCCGTGCCATCGGCACCTTGCTGGACCGCCAGAGCCCGGCATACAGCCGTCTCATGGCGGGTCAAGAGTACGTCGGCAAGACCATTCTGTTCGAACGCAACGCCATGACTCAGTACTCGCCGGTACGTGATTCCAGCGGCAACATCATTGCCGCGCTGTTCGTGGGGTTCGATTACACCGACGCCCAGAACACTCAGTTCGAGAACCTGAAAAAATTCCGCATCGGCCAGACCGGCTCGCTGGCACTGCTGGACGACAAAGGGGTGTGGCTGGTGCCACCGGCAGGCGTGAAATCCCTTGAAGATGCCGCCAAAGCGGTCGCTCCCGTGGTTAAACAGACAGGCAAGGGCCAGTTCTGGACCGAGGGCGGCAAGGAGTTCTACAGCGTCGGTCAAACCTTCAGCGGTGGTCCGTGGACCGTGTTGTCGAGCATGCCTCGCGAAGAAATCAGTGCAGTGACCTGGAATGTCGGTACTCAACTGGCAATCGGCAGCCTGCTGGCGATGCTGATCGCCGTGGGCAGCGCCATCTGGCTGCTGCGTAGCAAACTGCGTCCATTGTCCGAACTGGTACAGCAAGCCGATGCGCTGGGCGCCGGCAACCTGAGCGTGCGCTCGAAAGTCACCAGCCAGGACGAAATCGGTCAGCTGGCCGGCAGCTTCAACAAGATGGGTGAAGCGCTGTCATCGATGGTTTCCCACATCCGCACGGCCGCCCAGGAAGTCAGCACCCGTGCCCATGCGCTGTCGGGCATGTCCGGCGGGGCCTACGAAGGGATGGAACAGCAGTCTGGCGAGATCACCAGCATGGCGGGTGCCGTCGAGGAGTTCAGCTCCACCTCCATGAACATTGCCGACAACATGGGTAACACCGAACGTCTGGCACAGGAAAATGCCCAGCAGACCCGCATCGGTCGCACGTCGATGGAAGAAGCTTCCTCCTCACTGCAACAGATTGCGACCTCGCTCAACAGCACAGCGACTGTTATCGACACGTTGGGCCAGCGTTCCCAGGAAATCGGCAGTATTGTCGGCGTGATCACTTCGATTGCCGACCAGACCAACCTGCTGGCGCTGAACGCCGCCATCGAAGCCGCCCGTGCCGGTGAGCAAGGTCGTGGCTTCGCCGTGGTGGCTGACGAGGTGCGCAGCCTGGCGTCGCGGACTCGTCAGGCCACCGACGAAATTTCCGGCATGATCGCCAGCATCCAGCAGGAAACCGGCAACGCAATCAGCACCATGCAGCAGGGCAACCTGCTGATGCAGGAAGGCTTGTCGCGCAATGCCAAAGTGGCTGCTGCGCTGGCTCAGATCGACGAGCAAAGCCGCTCGGCCGGCCTGCAATTTGCCGCGATCACCACCGCGACCCAGGAACAAAGCGACACGGCGACCATGCTCAGCAGCAACTTGCAGAGCATCGCCATGGCCAACAGCGAACAGCGTGAAGTGGTGTCCAACCTGGCCATTACCGCCGAAGAACTGAACTCGCTGGCCGGTGAGCTGCGTAACCAGGTGGATCGGTTTCGCTGAGTGATCAGCTTTATCGTTTGAAACGTCCCCGTGGTCAGCAAGGCGGATCGCCGCCTTGCTGACCAACAGACCAGTGCATATCCGCGCCTGCCGCTCCCACGCAGTCGCGGGCGCTCCTACTTGCCCGGAGCGCTCTTGAAGCCGGCGCATGGTTCTCAGTCACTCCCCCTCACTGGCTAGACGGCCGATACTGCAACGCCTCAGCCAGATGCTCACGGCCGATTGCGTTGACCTGCTCCAGATCCGCGAGGGTGCGGGCCACTTTCAGCAGCCGGTGCGCGGCCCTCAGCGACAAGGTCAAGCGCTCGCAGGCGGTTTCCAGCCAGATCTCGTCTTCACGGGACAGCGCGCAATGCTCACGCAAGCCCGGCAGGTCCAGAAACGCATTGGCGCAACCCTGTCGGCGTTGCTGGCGGTCGCGGGCGCGGGCAACCCGTGCCGCGGCATTTGCGCTGTCCTCGCCAGCCTGGGGAATGTGATGCAGCGCAGTGGCTTCACGGGCCACGGTCAGGTGCAGGTCGATGCGGTCCAGCAGAGGGCCGGACAATTTGTTGCGATAGCGCTCGATCTGCTCGGTCGAGCACCGGCATCGGCCGGTCGGCTCGCCGAGGTAGCCGCATGGGCAGGGATTCATGGCGGCGACCAGCTGAAAGCGCGCCGGAAACCGAACCCTGTCGCGGGCTCGGGCGATCACGATGTGTCCTGACTCCAGTGGCTCACGCAGCACCTCCAGCACCCTGCGATCAAACTCGGGCAGCTCGTCCAGAAACAGCACGCCATGATGCGCCAGGGTGATTTCGCCCGGTTGCGGGCGACTGCCGCCACCTACCAGTGCCGGACCGGACGCCGAATGGTGCGGCTGGCGAAACGGGCGCTGCGGCCAGCAGTCGAGCGGTGTCTGGCTGGCCACTGACTGGATCGCGGCCACTTCCAGCGCTTCGAACTCGTCCAGCGGCGGCAGCAGCCCCGGCAGTCGACTGGCCAGCAACGTCTTGCCAGTGCCGGGCGGACCGCTGAACAACAGGTTATGCGCGCCGGCAGCCGCGACCACCAAGGCTCGCTTCGCGGCGGTCTGGCCCTGGACTTCGTTGAGGTCCGGATAGGGGCGGGACTGCGCCAGCAAGCCACTGGCCTGGTAAGGCGTGATCGGCGTCTGCCCGTTGAAATGGGCAACCAGCTCCAGCAGATGATTCACCGCAATCACCCGAAGCCCCGAGGCCAGGCAGGCCTCCTCCGCGTTGGCGGCCGGGACTACCAGGGTGCGTTCGGCTGCGCGCGCCGCCAGCGCCGCGGGTAACACGCCCTGGACCGGACGAATCGCGCCGGACAACGCCAGCTCGCCCAGACACTCGATATCCTGCAATGCAACCAACGGCACCTGCCCGCTGGCGCCCAGCAGCCCCAACGCAATCGCCAGGTCAAAGCGGCCGCCGTCCTTGGGCAGATCGGCGGGGGCGAGGTTGAGCGTGATGCGGCGCGCAGGAAAACTCAGCCCTGAATTGAGGATGGCGCTGCGCACCCGGTCCTTGCTTTCCTTGACCGCGCCTTCAGGCAAGCCCACCAGCGTCAGCGCGGGCAGGCCGTTGGCAAGGTGGGTTTCGACGGTGACGGCGGGGGCTTCCACGCCCACTTGGGCGCGGCTGTGAACAATGGCCAGCGACATAGATCGTTCCTTGAAAGTGCGACGGCAGACATCGTGCGACATTCAAGGGCGTAACGAGGAAGGGAATGGATACAGGGTGTGAACGCCACCATGCTGGAGCGGGTCGCGTCTGCGCGCCTGGGGCGTCCATGCCCCAGGCCGGGCGTTTGCGGTTCAGCTTGGGTCGGCGGGACGCTCGACATTGGCAGCAGCGGCGGTTTTCTCTTCCATCTGCGCGACTTTGGCTTCCAGCGCCTCCAGACGTGCGCGGGTGCGAGCGAGGACGGCCATCTGGCTGTCGAACTCTTCGCGGCTGACCATGTCGAGCTTGCTGAAGGCGCTGTGCAGCAATGCTTTGAATTGGTTCTCGAATTCGTTGCGGGGCAGCGGCGTCTCGCCGTTGAACAGGCGGGAAGCGTGGCCGCTCAAGGCGTCGAGGAAAGCTTTTGGCGCGAGCATGATGGTTTTTCCGAAGTCAGAACACGCGGCAGTGTAGCACGCGGGGTCTATAGTCTTTTTCAGGTCCTGCCATGCACGATTTTTGAGCATCGGCGCGTGCACGTGCGCACTGTTGTTGTGCGCACCAGCTCCGCCGAGCCGTTCCTGGTGACCCCTTTAACGGCTCCGGGGCCCGTATTTCATCAATTTTCGTGAGATGGCAAGCTTTCTGCTTAGTGGCAGATGACCCATGCACTGATGCAGTCGCTGTGACGAAGGCAGTGCGGCAGGCGGAGCGGGGAATGTTTCGTCAGAAGCGGTTTTCTGGAGTTGGTCCGGCTCATCCGGCGACCGACGCGTTACAAAGCCAGGCACTGCGCTTAGACTTGAGTCGGGTTTGTTTTCCTGGGGCAAGTCCACCAATTCGGGAGAAAGTTTCATGAAGCTAGTCACTGCAATCATCAAGCCGTTCAAGTTGGACGACGTGCGCGAGTCGTTGTCTGAAATCGGCGTGCAGGGCATCACCGTCACCGAGGTCAAAGGTTTCGGTCGTCAGAAAGGTCACACTGAGCTGTACCGCGGCGCTGAATACGTAGTCGACTTCCTTCCAAAGGTGAAGATCGATGTCGCTATCGATGACAAGGATCTTGATCGCGTGATCGAGGCCATCACCAAAGCCGCCAATACCGGCAAGATCGGTGACGGCAAGATTTTCGTGGTGAATCTGGAACAGGCCATCCGCATCCGTACCGGCGAAACCGATACCGACGCAATTTAAGCCGCCATACCCCAAAAGCCCCAGGAGAAAACAATATGACTCTGCGTCAATTCGCAGGGCTAGGAGCCCTGTTGTCCCTTGCATTACCTGGTCTGGCCCTGGCGGCTGATCCGGTTGCCGAGCCCGTCCTCAACTCCGGCGACACTGCATGGATGCTGACGGCGACTGCTCTGGTCCTGTTCATGACTATCCCCGGCCTTGCGCTGTTCTACGGCGGCATGGTGCGTTCGAAAAACATTCTTTCCGTGATGATGCAATGCTTCGCCATCACTGGCCTGATCAGCATCCTCTGGGTCGTCTACGGCTACAGCATCGCCTTCGACACGACGGGCATGGAAGAAGGCGTCGTCAACTTCAACTCTTTCTTCGGCGGCATGGGCAAAGCGTTCCTCGCGGGCATCACACCATCGAGCATCACAGGCCCTGCGGCACTGTTCCCTGAGGCAGTCTTCGTCACCTTCCAGATGACGTTCGCCATCATTACCCCGGCGCTGATCGTCGGTGCATTCGCAGAACGCATGAAGTTCTCCGCCATGCTGGTGTTCATGGGCATCTGGTTCACGCTGGTCTACGCGCCAATCGCTCACATGGTCTGGGGCGGCGTCGGCGGCCTGATGTGGGACTGGGGCGTTCTGGACTTCGCCGGCGGCACCGTGGTGCACATCAACGCCGGTGTGGCCGGTCTGGTGGCGTGCCTGGTACTGGGCAAGCGCAAAGGTTTCCCGACCACTCCGATGGCTCCGCACAACCTGGGTTACACCCTGGTCGGCGCCGCGATGCTGTGGATCGGCTGGTTCGGCTTCAACGCAGGTTCCGCTGCAGCTGCCAACGGCACGGCCGGCATGGCGATGCTGGTTACCCAGATCGCAACCGCCGCCGCTGCACTGGGCTGGATGTTCGCCGAGTGGGTCACCCACGGTAAGCCAAGCGCACTGGGTATCGCATCGGGCGTGGTTGCAGGCCTGGTTGCAGTAACCCCGGCGGCGGGTACCGTTGGTCCGATGGGCGCACTGGTGATCGGTCTGGCTTCGGGCGTGATCTGCTTCTTCTGCGCCACCAGCCTCAAGCGCAAGCTGGGCTACGACGACTCCCTGGACGCATTCGGCGTGCACGGTGTCGGCGGTATCGTCGGCGCCATCCTGACCGGCGTGTTTGCAGCTCCGGCCCTGGGCGGCTTCGGCACCGTGACCGACATCGGCGGTCAGGTCTGGATTCAGTTCAAAGGCGTAGCGTTCACCGTGGTCTACACCGCGATCGTGACCTACATCATTCTCAAGGTGCTGGATGCAGTCATGGGTCTGCGTGTCACCGATGAAGAAGAGTCTGTCGGTCTGGACCTTGCGCAACACAACGAGCGTGGCTACAACTTGTAATCGGCCACTGCTGCGGAAACAAAAATGCCCGGTTTCCGGGCATTTTTTTGTCTGTCTTTTGTGAATCAACTGCCAGTTTGCGCTGTCATTTATCTTGCCGCCGGGAGCGATCCGGGCGGTTCGACAATGCGCTCTTCGCGTGGCTGACAGCTCGGTTGTCAACTCGTCCGAAAGCCGCATTATTGCGGGCTTTGCTTTTTTCACAGGCGAGTTAGAATGCGCGCCGAACGTACGGAGAACGGTATGTGGCATCAATCCAGGATTACCCTCAAGGCCAGGCCTCGCGGGTTTCATCTGGTGACCGACGAGATACTGGCAGGCTTGCCGCAGCTGCGTGGTTGTCAGGTCGGATTGCTGCATTTGTGGCTGCAACATACCTCGGCTTCGTTAACGGTCAACGAGAATGCCGATCCGGCGGTACGTCGTGACTTCGAGCGTTTCTTCAGCCGTCTTGTGCCGCAAGGTGCGGGCGGCTACGAACACAACGACGAAGGCCCTGATGATCTGCCGGCGCACTTCAAGGCCAGTTTGCTAGGCTGCCAGTTGGTTTTACCGGTGACGGCGGGGCGACTGGCGCTGGGGACCTGGCAAGGTGTTTATCTGGGTGAGCACCGGGATGCTGGCGGTGCTCGCAACGTCCTTGCCACCCTTCAGGGTGAATGGACATGATCGCCAGACATGGCGGTTGTTGAATTTTTTCCGACAGCCTTGGATTTTGAGGCTGCTGGGCTATAACTAATCTGCTTTCGCAAGTCATGAGGTAGAACATGAGCGACGACGACAACGATGATCTGGTAGACGACCTGGAAGGTGAAGAGGACGGCGAGGAGCTTGCTGCTGCTCCTGAAGACGACGCCTCCGATGCCGACGATGGTGCTGAAGCCTCGGCTACACCTGTCAAAGGCAAGGCCAAGGCTGCGGTATCGGTCGATGAGCTGCCTAGCGTAGAAGCCAAGAACAAGGAGCGTGATGCTCTTGCCCGTGCCATGGAGGAATTCCTGGCGCGCGGTGGCAAGGTGCAGGAAGTGGAGGCCAACGTGGTCGCCGATCCGCCCAAGAAGCCAGACAACAAATACGGCAGCCGCCCGATTTAACGCTGCACGGCCGTATGAGAAAAGCCCGCTGTCGCTGCGGGCTTTTTTTTGGGGGAATTTTTGTAGGAGCGAGCTGGCTCGCGAAGAGGATGGGTTCGCCAGCAAGCTGGCTCCTACCGATTCCGCGCCGCCAGGCTCAGGCCCAGCGCGCCAACACCTCGGGCAGCTGCGACAGGTTGTGGATTTCCGCGTCCGGAAGATTGTCGGCTTCCCAGGCCTTGCCCTGCGGGTTGTACCAGATGGCGCGCATGCCGGCGCGTTGTGCGCCGGCGATGTCATCACTGGGGTGATCGCCGATATGCACGGCCGTGCTGGCGTCCACATTGGCCCGGCGCAACGCTTCCAGAAACGGCGCGGCGTCCGGCTTGCCAATGCCCAGGTCTTCGGCACACAGCGCAAATGCGAAATAATCCGCCAGGCCCAGGCGTCGCACGTCGGCGTTGCCGTTGGTGATCACACCCAGGGTGAAGGTCTTGGCCAGGATTTCCAGGGTGGGCTGCACGTCCGGAAAGATCTGCACCTGGTGCCTGCCATGCAGGAACACCTCGAAACTCCTGTCGGCCAGATCCTGAGCCTGCTCGGACTCGTAGCCGGCGTCTTCCAGTGCATGAAGCAGAACCTGACGTCGCAAGGCGCTGATCCGATGCTTCAAAGACGGCTCCGCCTCGACCAGGCGAGTGCGGATTTCCCACAGGTGCTCGACCGGAACCGGCCCCAACAGCGGCGCGTGCTCGGTCAACCAGTCGCGCAAAGCCGCTTCGGCGCCCACGAGCGCTGGCGCGGTATCCCACAGAGTGTCGTCCAGATCGAAAGTGATGAGCTTAATCATGGGCAGATCCTTTGCGTTTGGCGCGGGGATGGGCACCGTCGTATACGGTCGCCAGATGTTGAAAGTCTAGATGCGTATAGATTTGCGTGGTCTTGATGTCCGCATGACCGAGCAATTCCTGCACGGCGCGCAGATCCTGCGAGGATTCCAGCAGATGGCTGGCGAAGGAATGACGCAGCATGTGCGGATGCAGATTCTGACCCAGCTCGCGCTCGCCGGCGGCCTTCAGACGCTTTTGAATAGCCCGAGGCCCAAGGCGTTTACCCTGCTGGCTGACGAACACCGCGTCATCCTGCGGATTGGCCAATGCACGCAAGGAGAGCCAGTTTTCCAGTGCCGAGCGGGCCTTGCTGCCCACCGGCAGGACTCGGGTCTTGCTGCCCTTGCCGAGTACCTGCACCAGACCTGCACTCAGATCGAGTTGATCCAGATTCAGTCCCGTCAGTTCGGAAAGCCGCAGCCCGGAGGAGTACAGCAGCTCCAGAATGGCCTGATCACGACGAGCCAGAAAGTCATCTTCGACAGCGCCATCCAGCAACTGCGCGGTCCGGTCGGTGTCCAGGGTCTTGGGCAGTCGTCGCTCACCCTTGGGCGGCGACAGGCCGTTGGCCGGGTCGTGCTGGCAAATGCCTTCGCGGTTCAGGTACAGGTAGAGCCCGCGCACCGCCGAGAGCATACGTGCCAGGCTGCGGGACGACTGGCCCTGTTGATGCTGGCGGGCCACGAAACTGCGCAGGTGCTGGATATCAAGGTCTACCCAGCTGGAGACATGGGCCTTCTCGCAATAAGCGAGAACCTTGTTCAGATCGCGTCGATAAGCTTCCAGGGTATGCGGCGATACCTGGCGCTCACTGCGCAGGTGCATGCAGTAGGCATCCAGGTGCTGTTCCATGGCCTAGCGGACCGAGCGCAGCGAATGGGTGAAGCGCGGCACCAGGCGCCCGAGTACATCGGCGATGTAACTGAGGAACAACGTGCCTACCGAACTCTTGTAGTGCTGAGGATCGCGGCTGCCGATCGCCAGTACGCCGTGCAGTCCCAGATGATTGAGCGTCACGACGGCGGCGGAGCCGACTTCCTTGCTTTGCTCGGCACCGAACAGGAAGGCCAGTTCATGCTCGCGCAGGGCGCCGCATACGGTCTTCTCGCCGATCAGACCGCCGATGGCTTTCTGCGCTTCGGCACTGCTGACCCAACGTCCCACGGTGGCCGGAGTGTCGCTGAACAGGATCAGGCTGACGAAAGGCACCTGGAATTCCTGGCGCAGGCTGTCTTCGGCTGCAATGACCAGCTCATCAAGGCTGGTGGCATCCATCAGGGCAAGGTTCAGGCGCCGGGTCTTTTCGAAAAGGCGGTCGTTGTCCCGGGCCACATCCATCAGCTGGGACAAACGGTGGCGCATTTCGATGTTGCGCTCGCGCAGCACCTTGAGCTGGCGTTCTACCAGCGAAACGGTGTCGCCGCGCTGATGCGGGATGCGCATCGAAACCAGTAGTTCGTCGTGCTCGGCGAAAAAATCAGGGTGCTGAAGCAGGAATGCAATGACCGCCTCCGCTTCAAGATTGGGCGCTGCGCTATCGGCAGGCGATTCGCTGGTGTTGCCGGTTGAAGCCGGAGGCTGATCGGTCATCGCATTTGCTCACTCATAGACGAACTTGGCCTTCGTAAACCCGAACGGCCGGGCCGGTCATCATGACCGGATGGCCCGGGCCTGCCCATTCGATGGACAGGCGTCCGCCGGGCAGGTCGATCAGCAGCGGTGAGTCCATCCAGCCCTGGCTGATGGCCGCGACCGCCGCCGCACAGGCACCGGTGCCGCAGGCCTGGGTTTCCCCGGCGCCGCGTTCCCAGACACGCAGCTGTGCGCGCTGGCGGTCCACCACATGAAGAAAGCCCACATTGACCCGCGCCGGAAAGCGCGGGTGGTGTTCGATCTTCGGCCCCAATTGATGCACCGGGGCCGCATTGATGTCGTCCACCCGCAGGACGGCATGGGGGTTGCCCATCGAAACGGCGGCCAGTTCGACGTTCTGGCCGTCGACCTCGAGGTTGTAGCTGAGCGCCTGCTCAGGCGCTTCGAACGGGATCTCGCTCGGCACCAGGCGTGGCGGCCCCATGTCGACGCTGATCTGGCCATCGTTGCGGATGTCCAGTTCGATGATGCCGCCTTTGGTTTCCACGCGGATCTGGCGCTTGGCGGTCAGGCGCTTATCCAGCACGAAGCGGGCGAAGCAGCGCGCGCCGTTGCCGCACTGCTCGACCTCGGAGCCGTCGGAATTGAAGATCCGGTAGCGAAAGTCCACATCCGGATTGCTAGGCGCCTCGACCAGCAGCAGCTGATCGAAACCGACTCCGGTGTGCCTGTCGCCCCACTGTTTGGCGTGCTTGGGCAAGATATGCGCGTGCTGACTCACCAGGTCCAGGACCATGAAGTCGTTACCCAGCCCGTGCATCTTGGTAAAACGCAGCAGCATGGGTTTACTCCGGCAGCAGGCTTTCGCCGGCGAACAACTCGGCCACGGTTTCGCGACGACGCACTTCGAAAGCCTGGGAACCGTCGACCAGTACTTCAGCGGCGCGGCCACGGGTGTTGTAGTTCGAGCTCATGACAAAACCATAGGCGCCCGCCGAATGCACGGCCAGCAGATCGCCTTCGGCCAGGGCCAGTTCGCGGCCCTTGGCGAGGAAATCGCCGGTCTCGCAGATCGGGCCGACGATGTCGTAGGCGCGGGGCTCGGCATCACGGGGGCGCACGGCGGTCACGTCCATCCAGGCTTGATACAGCGCCGGGCGGATCAGGTCGTTCATCGCTGCGTCGACGATGGCGAAGTCCTTGTGTTCAGTGTGCTTGAGGTACTCGACCTGGGTCAGCAGAACGCCGGCATTGGCGACGATAAAGCGGCCCGGCTCGAACACCAGGCCCAGATCGCGGCCTTCGAGACGCTCACGGACAGCCTTGATGTAGTCGGCGGCCAGCGGAGGCTCTTCATCGCGATAGCGCACACCCAGACCGCCACCCAGATCGATGTGGTGCAGATGGATGCCGCAATCGCCGAGGCGGTCCACCAGATCCAGCAAACGATCCAGCGCATCGATAAAGGGTTCCAGCGTGGTCAGCTGCGAGCCGATGTGGCAATCGACCCCGATCACTTCCAGGTTGGGCAGCTGCGAAGCGCGGATGTAGACATCTTCTGCATCGGCAATGGCAATGCCGAATTTGTTTTCCTTCAGGCCCGTCGAGATATACGGGTGGGTGCCGGCATCGACGTCCGGGTTGACCCGCAGCGAGATCGGCGCGCGAACGTTGAGTTCGGCCGCCACGACCTGCAGGCGCTCCAGCTCGTCGGTGGACTCGACGTTGAAGCAGTGGACGCCGACTTCCAGGGCGCGGCGCATGTCATCGCGGGTCTTGCCGACGCCGGAGAACACGATCTTGTCCGCCTTGCCGCCAGCCGCCAGAACGCGTTCCAGCTCGCCCCTCGACACGATGTCGAAACCGGCACCCAGACGCGCGAGGACATTGAGCACGCCCAGGTTGGAGTTGGCTTTTACCGCAAAGCAGACCAGATGCGGCATGCCGCTCAGCGCATCGGCATAGGCCCGATATTGCGCTTCGATATGAGCGCGGGAGTAGACATAGGTTGGCGTGCCGAAGCGCTCGGCAATGGCAGACAATGCCACTCCCTCCGCGAACAGCTCGCCGTCGCGGTAGTTGAAGGCGTCCATGGGATTCCCTTAAAGATGCTTGTGCGAGTGCGATTTGGCTTGTTCGTCGGAAGACTTGGTGTCATCAGGCAGGTACAGCGGGCCTTTTTGACCACAGGCAGTAACCAGGCAAGCAACCGCGACGAGCGCAGCAAGCGAAGAGATCAGGCGCTTCATGGCGAAATCCTTTGTAAAAGCATTAATTGCGCCCGAGTATACCGGCCACCTGCGGGATTGCCTATGTGGTGTCCCGCCCGTCCGGCGGGGCTTTGACGCGATATCCCGGGATTTGCCGCTTTACTTCGGATTATTGGCACCCCCCGCGCTGCGCTCGGCGGGTAAGCTTTGCATTTGGCATGCGGCGTCCGTATCTTGCGTCACGGCGTCATCCGCAGACATTTTTCGAGGTTCCCGCAATGAGTTTGACCGAAGCCCGCTTTCACGACCTGGTCGATGCCACCCAGCAGGCGCTGGAGGACATTTTCGACGAAAGTGACCTGGACCTGGACATTGAAAACTCGGCTGGCGTTCTGACCGTTAAATTCGAAAACGGCACGCAGCTGATCTTCAGCCGTCAGGAGCCTCTGCGTCAGCTCTGGCTGGCCGCGCGCTCGGGCGGTTTTCACTTCGACTATGACGAAGAGCACGGCCGCTGGGCCTGCGACTCCAGTGACGAGCTGTTGAGCGAAATGCTGACCCGCTTTACCCACGAGCAAGCCGGCGTCGAGCTGGACTTCGACGAGATCTGATCGTGTCTCAACCTCCTGTTTCTCCGCGCCCGCCCAAGCCGCTGTTCAGCAACGTCAGCCCGGCGGTGCCGTCGCCGTGCGTCAGCCTGTGCCGTCTCGATGAGCAAAAGGTCTGTCTCGGCTGCTTCCGCCACGTGGAAGACATCCGCGAATGGCGTTCGGCCGACGATGACCGCAGACGCCAGATTCGCATCCAGGCAGACCTGCGCAGGCAACACGCCCAAGTGGCCGGGTAACGTCCCGTCGGGTTGTGTATTTATTGCCCTGTGTTAGTGTCAGAACCTGCTTTTCTTGAAAGAGAGGCCAATCAAAACCCCGCCCACGCTGGCGGGGTTTTGCTTTTATAACGCGCAGAACAGGAGTTTGCCTTAGTCATGAACACCGTCCCTCCCATCATCCTCACCCGGCTCGACGTTCAGCGTCTGGAGCGCCTGATCGACAGCCAGGATGAGAACAGTCCCGGCGTAAAGGCGCTGCAGGCCGAACTGGATCGCGCCGATCAAGTGGTCGGCCACGACGAGGTGCCTGCGGGCCTGGTGACCATGAATTCGCGTGTGCACTGCCGTGAAGAAAGCAGCGGCAAGGACTACCACCTCAAGCTGGTCTACCCGCAGGACGCAGGCGTCGAAGGCACGGTTTCAGTCCTGGCTCCGATTGGTTCGGCGCTGCTGGGCTTGCAGGTCGGCCAGCACATCGACTGGCCCGCGCCGGGCGGCAAGACCCTCAAGCTGACTCTGTTGGCCGTCGAGTACCAGCCGGAGGCGGCGGGGGAGTACCAATAAGCCTTGTCGGCCTGGTGTTTGCGTAGGAGCGCGGTGGCCTGAGTCATCTCGCACTCATCTCTGCTGCCGCTTCGCGCCAGATCGCGAGCAAGCTCGGTCCTAGGGGTTAGCGCCGACATCATCCATCGCGTCATTGAGCAGCTGTTCCAGCTCAGCCTTATGGCGCAGGAACAGGATGCTCTGCCCATGACCTTCGTTGAGCAGGCCGGACAAGTCCAGATCGGTGATGTAGCAGCGATACCGCCGGGTTTCCCGGCGTTTGGCGAGGATCTGGCGGGCAACTTCCGCGTAGAGCTGATCACCGAACTCCAGTTCGGAATACTCACTGTTGTCGCAGTAGAGCGTTACGCTCATCTGGCCCGGAGATGTCTCTTCGATGATGGCCTGGACGTCATAGAACGGCTTATGGGCAGCGGTCGGCGGCGTACGTGACTCGACACGCCGGGCGCGTCCGGCTCCGGACGGCAATACCTGGTAATAAAGGGTTTCCAGCGACACCGGTTCGGCCGGGTTATCCAGCGGCAATGACGCACCCCGGCGATACACCAGCGAATGAAGAAAGCGCTGCAGCGGCATCAACAGGCTGTGTTCGTCGTGATACGGCAAGCGCTGGTGCCACAGCGAGTTGTGCTCGTCGAGCACGTAGAGATCCGCTTCCGCCTCGTTCAGACGGTAGAACACCTGGATGCACTCCGGCTGCCCGAATGGCAGGATCAGCGCCAGATCATGGTCGTCCAGCGCTTGCGGGTCCAGGTGCAGCGGGCTGTAGCGCGGCCGCTCTTCGCCCAGATAAGTGAACAGTCCGCCCAGGCTGTTGACCACCACGTGCGTGACCTGCTCGGGGTTCATCTCCAGCACGTGGTACTGCTGCTGGACCTGAATCAGGTATCGATGATTCAGTCGCCGGGCATGCAACAGCCGCGCGGTGCTGACCAGTTCATCCACTCGCTGGGCGATGGCCGAGGCGCGGTTGTGGCAGAAGCAACGCACCCGGACATGCGCCTGACTGTCGCCCAGGCTGCCGAGCAGTTCACTGATGCAGTCGAGCAGGGCATGCGGGCCGTCGAAGCGACTGACCAGGGTTTCGTTCCAGCTGTTGAGCGTAATCTGGTCCAGCGTCAGCACCAGGTTTTCACGAACCCCGGCGTAGCTGAGCGAATCGGTACGCTCGGTGGTCATCAGGATGTTCAGGTCGCGGTGATGTCGCAGCGGGTCTACACCGACGTTGACCAGCAGCAGGATTTCCTTCGGCACACTGGCCTTGAGCAACACCTCGTCACTCACTTCGGGCAACGGCAGCGCGATGGCCTGTTGCAGGGCGCCGAGCAGGTTGAACAGTTCGAACTCGCTCAGATCGCTGGTACCGGGGTGCAGCGCCAGCCGGGTCGTGGTGTCGATGACGTTGTTGCGGTGGCACCAGGTGAGCAGTTCCAGCAACTCGCGGCTGCGCTTGATCGGCGAAAAGTCGATCCATTCATGCACGTTGAGGTTGCCGTTGTAGAGCGCCCATTGGTTTTTGCCTGGCTCGCGCTTGTTCGGAGACTGGACCAGCGTCAGGGTGTCTTCGGCCAGGTCCGGCGCGATGCCGGGGTTGATGAACTCGACCTTGCCCGCCTTGCGTTCGAAAGCGGCATACAGCCGACGCCCGAGCACCGTCATGTCACGGCTGTCGATCGAGCTTTCGATGTTCTGCAGCCGGGCGAACAGGGTGAGGAAGCGGTAGCTGAAATTCAGTTCATTGACCAGCGAGCGGCGCTCATGGGCAACCTGGCGGACTTTCCACTGGCTTCGGCTATCGAGCAAGGCGAGCTGGCGTTCGTCCCAGCCCCACTCGCCGGTCAGGCGCTCCAGCAACCGGCGCTGCCAGCTGTTGCTGCGCTGGCGAGTCGGGCCGGTCAGCTTGCGATTGACTTTCAGGTACAGGCTGCGGCGCACCAGCTCCAGCCGCTCGCTCTCGCCACGGGCCTGCAAGTGCTCTTCGATGCGCCGGTACACCACCATGTAGGGGTCCAGCTCATCCAGATCCAGTCGATTGGCAAACACCGCCTGCTTGAAGCGCATGCTCAGGCACTGAACGCTGGGGTATTCGCTGGAATACACCTCGATCAACAGCAGTTTGAGCACCGACTTGTAAGGGGACTCGATGCCCTTGAACAGTTGCCACAACCCGGCGCCGACGAATTCGCCGGGCGGGATCTGCGCCATCGGGCCGAGGTCGAGTACCTCGTCAGCGCGGATGAAACGCTTGGACAGCAGCGTATGGGTGTAGTCCTCGTAACTCTCTTCCTCGTACACCGGCACCAGCCACCACATCGGCGTGCGCCCGGCGAGCCAGATGGCGGTGCGATAGAACTCGTCCAGCAGCAGATAGTGCTGGGTCGTCCCGCAATCGTCGGAGCTGAGCTGAGTGTCCCGATCTCCCGCCTTGAAACGCTGGGGGTCGATCAGGAAGAAATGCGCCTCGGCGCCCATGGTCGCCGCCCAGGCTTCCAGTGCCTGGCACTTTCTGCGCAGTTCGGCGATGGCTTCGGCCGGCAGGCTGGAGTCGTGGCACACCCAGACGTCCATGTCGCTTTGATCGGCCTGCGCCAAAGTGCCCAGGCTGCCCATGAGAAACAGGCCATGAATGGGTTGCGGCGGATTGCCGTGGCGCACCTTGTAGGAAAACGAGCGCGTCAGGCGCTGGGCTTCGGCCAGGGCCAGGGCATCGGGTTCGTAGTGCGAGACGCCGGCCGGCGTGCTGCTGGACACATAGCCGGGCAGTAACGGGTGGTTGACGTGGAAGAACAGCGGCAGCAGCGTCATGACCGACTGCTGGCGTGTCGACAGTCCCTCCATGGCGCGCGCGTACCGCCCGTCATTGAGAGTCAGGAAGCGATTACGAAGCTGGCTGAGCACCTTGCGGTCGATGCCCTCATCCAGGTCCGGGCGAATTTCGAGGTTATGCGTCATCGCAACTCATTGCATCTGGCCGCGCAGGCATTGAAGTAGTGAGCAAGATGGCGAAGAAGTTACAGCCGAGAGGATGCATGTTCAGTCGGGTTATTATTCTGGCGCCAATTTTTTATATCGACCCATCATCCCGGAAATGAAGGGGCCGTCACAGTTTTTTGTGCAGGCCCCACGACGTCAGGCGGCTTCTCGGGATACGTCCAGAATGGTCAGCAGGGATTGCGCATGCTCGGCCGCCTCCAGCCCAAGGCTGGTCAGGTAACCACCATCGACCTGGGTGGTCAGGCCTTTTTCAAACAGTCTTTGTGCCGCGGCAATGGCCGAAGGTGCCGCCACATGGTGGACTTTCAGGCCTTCCTGGGTATTGGCCAGGTTGAACAGTGCAAGGATTTCCAGTTCGGCAACCAGCTCAGAGGTATACGACATAGGTGCTCCAGACTTTTCTAGATATACGCCACAGGCTGACGGAAGTGCCTGAGGTCGACGAGCAGATGCGATGCTCGTCGGCATCCGGAGGCCGCTAAAGCCGGCATGGCGCGAAAGCCCCGACAAAGCGTTGGCAGGGGGCTTCTGGAGTGTAGACACCGTCTTTATCCCTTGCCGGATATCTCTGCCGGCAAACGACTATTTTTCGGGCGGCAGCTCGGGCAGGGCTCGCAGGGCCGTTTCATACCACTGGGTATCGAAGGGACGATCCGTCTCGAGCATTGCATCGATCTCGAACGCAAGCACATGGGCCATCAATTCCAGGATGTCTTCACGCTCGTAGCCGACCAGGGTCAGCTTGTTGAAGGTGGCCTTGGCGGCAGGCGGGTTGTCGGCTTCGATCTGGTTTTCGATGGCCTGGATCAAGGTCGAGGCGGCGAACTCTTCTTCGTCGTTGTCGATTACGTCGGTCATGATGATTCCTCAGATAAGGCACGCATTTTAACCGCAATCCTGTCGCCGAAATCGCCTGGCAATGTAGGAGCGGTCTGAAATGCCCATGGAGTGCCCTCTAAGTATCTGACTTTAATGAATAAACCGATAAAGTCTCCCGCCCCCAAACCATCGCGCCAAGGCTCATGGAGGCCACCGATGCTGAAACTTTATGGATTCGCGGCGAGCAACTATTTCAACATGGTCCAGCTTGCACTGCTGGAGAAGCAACTGCCGTTCGAGGTAGTGCCTTTGCATGGCTGCCAGAACCCCGAAACGCTGGCAATCAGTGCACGAGGCAAGGTGCCCGTGCTGGGAACGCCGGAAGGCTTCATCAGCGAAACCGACGTGATCCTGCGCTATATCGAAGAGACTTCAAACGCCCGACCGCTCGTGCCTGCCGAGCCGTTCGCACGCGCGCAGATGTGGACCATCGCCAAGGAAATCGAGCTGTACATCGAGCTGCCGGCTCGTTCGTGCTACGTCGAGGTCATCTTCGGTGGGCGTCCGACGCCACCGGATCTCAAGGCCAAGGCCCGCCGGGATTTGATCAAGGGCTTCGCTGCCTTGGCTCAGCGCGCATGTTTCACACCCTATGTGACGGGTGAGCATTTTACGCTGGCGGATATTTACTTCCTGTACACCGTGGACCTTGCACAACGTGTAGGCGAGGAAATGTTCGGCCTGGATTTACTGGGGGACGTACCGGGAGCACGAGCATTGCTTGAGCGCCTGGCTGCGAATCCGAACGTGCAGAAGGTGGCAGCCGGCCGCGAAGCGGACTGGCCCAGATTCATGGCGCGTGTTCAGGCCGTAGCCCAAACGGCGGGGTGATCCGGCACCTGCTCGCGAAAAGGCCGACACCACCTGCAGGAGCGAGCTTGCTCGCGAAGAGCCCGGTGCAGCCGCAGAACATGCGTCGTCTGTACCAAAGTCTTCGCGACCAAGGTCGCTCCTACAAGCCAGGCACTCAGCGTGCTGCGAGCATCGCCTGACCACGCACCACTGCGGCGCGGACCTGTTCCGGTGCGGTGCCGCCGATGTGATTACGGGCATTCACCGAACCTTCTAGGGTCAGCACGGCAAAGACATCCTGCTCGATCTGATCGCTGAATTTACGCAGCTCTTCCAGGCTCATTTCCGCCAGGTCCTTGCCGGTTTCCACACCGTACTTCACGGCATGACCAACGATCTCATGGCAGTCGCGGAACGGCAGGCCACGGCGCACCAGGTAATCGGCAAGATCGGTAGCGGTGGAGAAACCGCGCAGCGCCGCTTCGCGCATGATCGCGTGTCTGGGCTTGATGGCCGGAACCATGTCGGCGAAGGCACGCAGTGAATCGCGCAGGGTGTCGGCCGCGTCGAACAGCGGCTCCTTGTCTTCCTGATTGTCCTTGTTGTAGGCCAGCGGCTGGCCCTTCATCAAGGTCAGCAACCCCATCAATGCACCGAACACACGGCCGCTCTTGCCGCGAACCAGCTCGGGAACGTCCGGGTTTTTCTTTTGCGGCATGATCGAGCTGCCGGTGCAGAAGCGATCCGGCAGGTCGATGAACTGGAACTGGGCACTGGTCCACAACACCAGCTCTTCAGAGAAACGCGACAGGTGCATCATCGCAACCGAAGCAGCCGAGCAGAATTCGATGGCGAAATCGCGATCAGAAACGCCGTCCAGCGAGTTGCCACCCACAGCGTCGAAGCCCAGCAGCTTGCAGGTCAGCTCACGGTCGATCGGATAGGTGGTGCCGGCCAGTGCCGCGCTGCCCAGAGGCATGCGGTTCAGACGCTTGCGGCAATCGACCAGGCGTTCATGGTCGCGGCTGAGCATTTCGAACCAGGCCAGCATGTGGTGTCCGAAGGTCACCGGCTGTGCGGTCTGCAGGTGAGTGAAACCCGGCATGATGGTGTCGGCTTCGCGCTCGGCCAGGCCCAGCAGCCCTTGTTGCAGGCGGTTGATCTCGCCCAGGATGAGGTCGATTTCGTCACGCAGCCACAAGCGGATATCGGTCGCGACCTGATCGTTACGGCTACGGCCGGTGTGCAGTTTCTTGCCGGTGACGCCGATGCGGTCGGTCAGGCGCGCCTCGATGTTCATGTGCACATCTTCCAGATCGACGCGCCATTCGAACTGGCCGGCCTCGATCTCGCCCTGAATGGTGTTCAGGCCATCGATGATGGTGTCGCGCTCGGCATCGGTCAGCACGCCGACCTTGGCCAGCATCGTGGCGTGGGCGATGGAGCCCATGATGTCGTGGCGGTACAGGCGTTGATCGAAGGTGACGGAGGCGGTGAAGCGCGCGACGAAGGCGTCGACGGGTTCACTGAAGCGGCCGCCCCAGGACTGGTTGGTCTTGTCGGTGCTCATGGTTTCGCTCGTTGCTCTGCTGGAAAGTGGCGTGCCCGAAAACGTGGCACAAGGGCGAGTGCGATGATAACAGGGTTGTCGTTTTTTTATCCCCGGACGGCTTGCCGCTGGCCAGGCTTGGGACGAGACTGGCTGCATGCGAAAAAACCCTGCGAACCCGACTGCCAGCCCCGCGCCCGGCAAAGACTTCTTCCTCCCCGAGCTGTGCCTGCCGCAGGCATTGCTGGTGCTCGTGGTATTGGCCGAGCTGCTGGTGTTAGTGCTGGTGCTGGTCGAGCCGATGCGCAGCGGATTCAACTGGGTGCGCCTGGCACTGATGTCGCTGTTCGTGCAGTGGATCGTACTGCTGTCGGCTGCCTTGTTGTGCGGCCTTCGTCCCTGGCTGGCGCGTCTGCCGGCGGGACTGGCCGGCGTGTTGAGCTGCCTGCTGGTGGTCGCACTGACCCTGTTGTGTACGGCGGTAACCGACATCTGCCAGCTCACCGGACGAATCTCGGTAGACGGCATGGTCGAGCGTTACCTGCGATACGCATTGATCGCGCTGATCATGTCGGCGCTGATGCTGCGTTATTTTTACCTGCAAAGTCAGTGGCGCAAGCAACAACAAGGCGAGCTGCGCGCACGGATCGAATCGCTGCAGGCGCGCATCCGGCCGCATTTTCTGTTCAACACGCTCAACAGCATTGCCAGCCTGGTCGCCAGCAATCCGGCCAAGGCCGAACAGGCCGTACTGGACCTCTCCGACCTTTTTCGCGCCAGCCTGGCCAAGCCCGGCAGCCTGGTGACATGGCGCGAAGAACTGGCTTTGGCGAAACGATATTTATCGATTGAGCAATATCGTCTCGGCGAGCGTCTACAGTTGGACTGGAGGGTGAACACAATTCCCGATGACTTGCCGATTCCCCAGCTAAC
The DNA here is from genome assembly GCF_003935425.1 of Pseudomonas sp. v388. Taxonomy (GTDB): domain Bacteria; phylum Pseudomonadota; class Gammaproteobacteria; order Pseudomonadales; family Pseudomonadaceae; genus Aquipseudomonas. The sequence goes on along the minus strand of NZ_RHQN01000002.1, from coordinate 160,568 downwards.
CTTGCAGCCATTGCTGGAAAACGCGTTGATCTACGGTATTGCCCCGCGGGTGGAAGGGGGCGTGGTCCGGGTCGAAGCTGACTATAGAGGGGGAGAGCTCATGTTGTGCGTCAGCAATCCCTTTGACGAAGTTGCCACACGGCAGACTTCCCACGGAACGCAACAGGCCTTGCTGAATATAGGTGCTCGTCTTACGGCACTTTTTGGCCCGCACGCCAGTCTGAGCGTGGAGCGCCGTGACGGTCGTCACTACACCTGTCTACGCTATCCTTGTGCGAGACTCACGCAGGAAGCCAGAGCTATATGAATGTCCTGATCGTTGATGACGAACCCCTGGCCCGCGAGCGACTGAGCCGATTGGTCAGCGAAATCGAGGGTTACCGGGTACTTGAACCTAGCGCCGCCAATGGTGAAGAGGCTTTGGCGCTGATTGAAAATCTGAAGCCCGATGTCGTGCTGCTGGATATCCGCATGCCGGGTATCGACGGCCTGCAAGTGGCTGCCAAACTGTGCGAGCGCGAAGCTCCACCCGCGGTGGTCTTCTGCACGGCGCACGATGAATTTGCGCTCGACGCCTTTCAGGTCAGCGCCGTGGGCTATCTGGTGAAACCGGTCAGGTCGGAAAACCTGATCGAAGCACTGAAGAAGGCCGAGCGCCCCAATCGGGTCCAGCTGGCCGCCATGACGCGGCCCGCTGCCGAAAGTGGCAACGGCCCACGCAGCCACATCAGTGCCAGGACGCGAAAAGGTATCGAGCTGATCCCGCTGGATCAGGTGATCTTTTTCATTGCCGACCACAAGTACGTCACCCTGCGTCACGACGGTGGCGAGGTATTGCTCGACGAGCCTCTCAAGGCGCTGGAAGACGAGTTCGGTGACCGGTTCGTGCGTATTCACCGCAATGCATTGGTGGCACGAGAACGCATCGAACGCTTGCAGCGCACCCCGCTGGGCCATTTCCAGCTGTTTCTCAGGGGGCTTAATGGTGATGCGCTGATTGTCAGCCGCCGCCATGTAGCAGGCGTGCGCAAGATGATGCAACAGCTCTGACACGTACCTCGACCCACGGCGGCCTGCTCGCAGAGACCTGGTCACGCATCGGCATCAGCGCCCGATTCGCGAGCATTCCGGCTCTTTGTCGACCAGCATGGCCGGGCGGCGCCCGGCACCGTATTCCTTGATTGGAACCAGTGGGTCACTGCGACTTTACGGACGACGCTGAAGTCGTTCCGGCTGAGCTGGTATGATCCGTCGTATTTACCTAGTACGGATTGTTCAATGTCTTCTCGCGAAATCCGCATTGCCACTCGCAAAAGTGCGCTGGCCCTCTGGCAGGCCGAATATGTCAAAGCCCGGCTCGAAGCGGCTCATCCCGGCCTGATCGTGACGCTGGTTCCGATGGTCAGCCGTGGCGACAAGCTGCTCGACTCGCCACTGTCGAAAATCGGCGGCAAGGGTCTGTTCGTCAAGGAACTGGAAACTGCGCTGCTGGAAAACGAAGCCGACATCGCCGTGCATTCGATGAAGGATGTGCCGATGGATTTCCCGCAAGGCCTGGGCCTGTTCTGCATCTGTGAACGGGAAGACCCGCGGGATGCCTTCGTATCCAACACCTACGCCAGCCTTGAGCAACTGCCGGCCGCAAGCGTGGTGGGCACCTCCAGCCTGCGGCGTCAGGCCCAACTGCTGGCCAGGCGGCCGGACCTCAAGATTCATTTCCTGCGTGGCAACGTCAATACGCGCCTGGCAAAACTGGATGCCGGCGAGTACGACGCGATCATCCTGGCGGCGGCCGGGCTCATTCGCCTGGGCTTCGAGGACCGGATCACGGCCGCGATCAGCGTGGACGACAGTCTGCCGGCCGGCGGGCAGGGTGCGGTGGGCATCGAGTGCCGCAGCGTCGACGCCGAAATCCATGCACTGCTCGCACCCCTGCATCACGCCGACACGGCGGTGCGGGTCATTGCCGAGCGCTCGCTGAACAAACATCTCAACGGTGGCTGCCAGGTGCCGATCGCCTGCTACGCCGTGCTTGAAGGCGATCAGGTCTGGCTGCGCGGCCTGGTGGGCGCGCCTTCGGGCGAGGTGCTGTTGCAGGCCGAGGCGCGTGCGCCGCAGACCGCGGCCCAGGCGCTGGGTGTCGAGGTCGCCGAGGCCTTGCTCGCGCAAGGTGCGGACAAGATCCTCAAGGCTGTTTATGGCGAGGCCGACACCGAATGAACGCATGGCGCCTGCTGCTGACCCGGCCGGCCCAGGAATCCGCCGCACTGGCGCGTTTCCTCGACGAGCAGGGCGTTTTCAGCAGCAGCCTGCCTTTGCTTGAAATCGACCCCCTGCCACTGACTCCCGCGCAGCGCTCGATCATCTACACATTGCTCGACTATTCTGCGGTCATCGTGGTGAGCAAGCCTGCCGCGCGATTGGGTCTGGAGTTGGTCGACGAGGTCTGGCCGCAGCCGCCCATGCAGCCGTGGTTCAGCGTCGGCGAAGCGACCGGCAGAATTCTTGCAGACTTCGGGCTCGATGTGAGCTGGCCCGCCGAGGGCGACGACAGCGAAGCCTTGCTCGATCTGCCGCGCTTGCAGCAAGCGGTCGCACAGCCCGGCAGCCGAGTGCTGATCCTGCGCGGCGACGAAGGTCGCGAGCTGTTGGCCGAGCGCCTTCGCGATCAGGGTGTGGAGGTCGACTACCTGCCGCTGTACCGTCGTTTCCTGCCGTCCTATCCACCCTCGACGCTGCGGCAGCGCGTCGAGTTGGAACGCTTGAACGGGCTGGTGGTCAGCAGTGGGCAGGGATTCGAACATCTGCTCCAACTGGCGGCGGATGCATGGCCACAGTTGGCCGACATGCCTCTGTTCGTACCGAGCGCGCGGGTTGCCGAAATGGCCCGGGCGGCGGGTGCTTCAACCGTTATTGATTGCCATGGCGCCAGCGCCGTGGCATTGCTGGCAGCGTTGCGGGATCAGCCGCAACCAGCCGTCAAGGCGTACTGATCGACATCGCGTCGTTACGCTAATACGCCAAAATGCAAAGGATGGATACGTGAGCGAAACAGCCTTGCCTAAAGACGAAGAATCGGTACTCAAGACGCCGACATCCACTCCCGACCCGAAGCGCCCCGAGCGCACCGGGAACCGTAACAGCGGCCTGGTCATCCTGGCGCTGTTGCTGGGTATCGCAGGCATTGCCGTCGCCGGTTGGGGAGTCTGGCAGCTGCGAATGTTGCAGGCCGGGCACCAGCAACAACGCGGTCAGGTCCAGAACATTGCCGAGCAGACCCTGGCCCTTGCCCAGAGCGATCAGCAGCTCACGGCCCGCCTGGCCCAGTTCCCGCCGGCCGACCAGCTTGAAGACAGTCGCCGCCTGGTGACCCAGCTGCAAGGCGATCAACAGCGCCTCAGCCAGCGTCTGGAAACCGTACTGGGCGCCAGCCGCAAGGACTGGCGCCTGGCTGAAGCCGAGCATCTGCTGCGTCTGGCCAGCCTGCGACTGTCGGCATTGCAGGACATCAACAGCGCGCTGGCACTGGTCCAGGGTGCGGATGAAATTCTTCGCGAACAGGACGACCCGGGGTCGTACGCCGCCCGCGAGCAACTGGCCCGCAGCCTCGCTGCACTGCGCAGCATCGAGCAGCCGGATCGCACAGGGTTGTTCCTGCAACTGGCCGCGCTGCGTGACCAGGCCGTCCAGCTCAACAAACTGGCGCCTGAGTACCAGGACAAAGGCGAATCGCTGCTGGGCCTGACCTCGGAGAAATCCGAAGACAACTACTGGACCCAGTGGTGGAACCAGATTTCCCACTACTTCCGTATCGACTTCAGCGCCGACAAGGACATCCGCCCGGTGCTGGCGGGCCAAGCGCTGGCCCAGGTGCGCCTGGCGTTGAGCCTGGCACTGGAGCAGGCGCAGTGGGCGGCGCTCAATGGCGAACCGCAGGTGTACGCCAAGGCCGTGACCGAAGCGAAAAGCGTACTGCAAGCCAACTTCAATCAGGATGATCCGCAGAGCAGAGTGATCGGCGAACGCCTGGACGCGCTGGCCAAACAACCGGTTGCGGTCATGACACCGGATCTGGCGCAGAGCCTGAGCGCGGTGCAAGCCTATCTGGAGCGGCGCCACGCGTCCGCGGCTGAACCTGCCGACGCGACGCGGGGTGTCAGCCCATGAAGCGCGTCTATGTCCTGCTGTTCATCGCTATTGTGGTCGCGGCCCTGATCGGCGTCGCGATTGCAGAACATTCCGGCTACGTCCTGATTGCGTACCAGAACTTCCGTTACGAATCGAGCCTGTGGGCAACGCTCGCATTGCTGGTGGCCGTGCTGCTGGTGATTTTCCTGATCCGCGCCTTGATACTCCTGCTGACCACCTCCGGTGGCGTGGTCAATCCGTGGTCGCTACGTAATCGCCGCCGCCGCGTGCAGCTGGCGATCGAACAGGGCCAGATGGATCTGGCCGAGGGACGGTGGGCCAGCGCCCAGCGTCACTTGCACCGCGCTGCCGAGGCAGATCCGCAACCGCTGCTCTACTACATCGGCGCTGCACGGGCAGCCAACGAGCAAGGTCGCTACGAAGATTGCGACAGCCTGCTGGAGCGCGCCCTGGAACGCCAGCCACAGGCGGAACTGGCCATTGCCCTGAGTCACGCGCAGTTGCAGCAGGACCGAGGCGACACGGACAACGCGCTGGTGACCCTGCAGGCGATGCATGAACGTCATCCGCATAATCCGCAGGTTCTGCGCCAGTTGCAGCGCCTGTATCAGCAGCGCGGGGACTGGTCGCAGCTGATCAAAATGATGCCTGAACTACGCAAGGACAAGGTGCTGCCGCCCAAGGAACTGGCAGAGCTGGAGCGTCGTGCCTGGGGTGAGAACCTGACCCTGGCCGCCTGGCGCGACGAGAGCGAAGGCACGCAGGCCGGGCTGCCGTCGCTGGAAAGTGCCTGGAAAGGCCTGACTTCCGCGCAACGTCAGGAACCGCAATTGGTGCTGGCGTATGCCGAACAGCTACGGCGTCTGGGTGCCGACGCCCAGGCCGAAGAAGTGCTGCGCACGGCGATCAAGCGCGACTACCACAGCCATCTGGCACGTCTTTACGGGCTGGTTCGCGGCAGTGAACCCTCGAAACAGCTGCAAGCGGCCGAAGGCTGGCTCAAACAGCACCCCGACGATCCCAGCCTGTTGCTCACTCTGGGGCGTATCTGCCTGCAAAGCCGATTGTGGGGCAAGGCCCGCGACTATCTGGAAAGCAGCCTGCGGATGCAGCGTAATCCGGAAACCTGTGCCGAACTGGCGCGCCTGCTCGCCCAACTCGGCGAGACGGACCGGAGCAACCAGTTGTTTCAGGAAGGTCTGGGCATGCTCGATGAACGCCTTCTCGCTCGCCCGGTTCCCGCGTTGACCAAAGCCTGACACCGGTGGGGGCCAGTCCGATGCCCTCACCCTGCTGGCCTGCCGTTCATGGCCGTCATCCTGGCGTGAAACCAGGCCCAGATATTTCCTACATCGATTCGTGAAAAAGCGCAGCAGATCTATGCGCGCTTTCCTCTCAAAACAGCGAATCGTCCGTACTTTGTCGCCTTGATAGCGCCAGGCGCTTTCCTCTACCGTAACCACCAATGTCTTTGGTAACGGATTTGCCATGTATCTGGCTTGCACGCGCTCCCTGTTTCTGTTCGTCTCCATCGCATGTGCATTGATCATCGGCGCGACCTTCTACCTGCAACGAACCTTCGGCCTCGACCCCTGCCTGCTTTGTATGCTGCAACGCATCGCCATGATCGGTTGCGGGCTGCTGGGACTTTCCGCTGCGTGGCATGCGCCGGGAATCGCAGGCTGGCGGCGATACGCCACGTCCGTGCTGCTGATTGCGGCGTTCGGTGCAGCGGCAGCGGGCAGCCAGGTCTGGCTGCAGACCGCCACCCATGATCAACTGGTGCCGATCGTGGCCCGTCTCGAAACAGTGCTTAGCGCGCTGTCCCTACACACCTGGCTTGTCCGCCTGGACAGCGAGATCGTGTTCTGCGCTGAAATAAACTGGTCGCTGTGCGGATTCACCCTGCCGGAGTGGAGCCTGCTGGCTTTCACCGGAATCATGGCGCTCGCCTGCTATCCGCTTTTCAAGGGCTCCTCGGGCCGCCGATACACCGAAGGTCGGGCAAAGGATTAAACGCTTGTATGAACTTTCTCTCCTGCGTACCTTGATGGCCTTGTCTTGCGGGCATAATCTGGCCGCACGCGTCATTGGAAGTATGCAGTCCTGGCGCATTTAACAGGCAGGTTCCTACACCACACTAGGGCCGGCACAGGACCGCATGCCCCTGAAGGGAAGAGAAAACATCATGTTGGAAAGTTGTCAGAACGCTCAGGAACGATGGGGTGGAGTCAATCTGCTGATTGACCGCTGGTTGCAGGATCGTCACGAACTGATCAAGGCCTACGATGCGCTGGGCGATACGCCAGAAGCACTGGCTGCGGATCTCGACGCGCTCCAGCGGTTTTGCGAAATCCTGGTCGACTACGTTTCGGCCGGGCATTTCGAAGTGTATGAGCAACTGAGCAGTGAAGCCAAAGCGTTCAATGATGAGCGCGGGCTTGAACTGGCCGACACGATCTATCCGCGTCTGGACGTGATCACCAAATTTGCGCTGGCGTTCAATGACCGCTGCGACAAGGGTGACTGTTCGGATTGCTCCCTGGTCGCCAGTGAATTCAACAAACTGGGCGGTTTGCTGCACGAGCGTTTCGAACTGGAAGACTGCCTGATCGAAGTGCTGCACAACTCCCACAAGGAAGAAGTCGCCGCTCAGGCGTAAGCGCTGTCACACGGCTTGAACCGGTCGTTGCCAAAGGGTGCTTTTGCACCCTTTTGCATGTCTGGCACCCGGCAAAGGCTACTGGGAAACGGCAATCAGCTCGATTTCGAACACCAGAGGCGTGAACGGGTCGATCAGGTCGCCCGCGCCTTCTGCGCCGTAGGCCTGATCGGACGGAATCACCAGCCGCCACTTCGCACCCACGGGCATCTCCTGAAGCGCGGTGGTCCATCCACTGATGACGCTATCGAGCCTGAACCATTGCGGTTGCCTGCTCTGATCGAAAATCGTGCCGTCCGGCAATCGACCCACATATTGCACCTCGACCCGGCCGTTGAGGTCCGGCTTGGGGCCGGTGCCGGCTACAAGCTCGGTCATCAGGATACCGTCGCCCAACACCTTCACGCCCGGGCGAGCTTTTTCCGCATCCAGGAAACGCCGTTCGGCTCCCAGGGCCGCCTCGCTGGAGGCATCCGGCAAGCCCGACACTTCGGCTTGTGCCATTGCGGCGTCATGTTCACGCAGAATCTCATCGATGCGCTGTTGCTTGAGCGCCAGCGGTTTATTCTGATAAGCGTGTTGCAACCCTTCGACCAGCGCCTTGAGGTCCAGGTCCGGCACTTCCTGCTGCAGACGCTCACCCAGACTGGCGCCCAGGCTGTAGGCCAGATCATGGGAATTGGTCAGGGAGGCGGGTTCGGCGGCTTGCGCCAGTGGTAGCAACAGGAACAACGACGTTAACAAGTAGCGCGACATGAATGCTCTCCGGCCTGGGAAGGCAGCGATTATGCCAGCGCCAGCACGTGCAGTTGCGATTGTGGGTAAATGAAATTCTTGATCGCGGATTGAACAGCCACCGCAGTCGTTTGCGCAGCCATGCAACAGGGTGCATCCGATGCTGTCAAGATGCCCTAGCCGCGGTTCCAGCAGAGGTCTAGTATGAGCCGCTAATTCGTCAGCCAGGAGGTAAGTCATGTCGGCCAAAAAGAAGCCAGTAAACACTCCGCTACACCTGCTCCAGCAACTGTCGGGCAGCTTGCTCGAACATCTGGAAGACGCCTGTTCCCAAGCTTTGGCTGATGCCGAGAAACTGCTCGCCAAGCTCGAAAAACAGCGCGGAAAAGCCCAGGAAAAGCTGCATAAATCTCGCACCAAAGTGCAGGACGCCGCTGCTGTCGGTAAAGCCAAGGCCCAGAAAAAAGCCAAGAGTGTCACCACCGAGCTGGAAGAACTGCTCGACGCGCTGAAGAATCGCCAGACCGAAACCCGCGCCTACATCCTGCAACTCAAGCGCGATGCCCAGGAAAGCCTGAAGCTCGCTCAGGGTGTCGGCCGCGTCAAGGAAGCGGTCGGCAAGGTATTGATCGCCCGTGAAGCCAAACCGGCAGCGCCGGTGAAAGTTGCCGCCAAGCCTGCTGCCAGCAAGACCGCCGCGCGCTCAACCGCGACCAAGACTGCGGCCGCCAAGCCGGCTGCGCTGAAGGCTCCGGCCAAGACGGCAACTGCCAAACCCGCCGCCAGAAGAACGCCGGCCGCCGCCTCGACGGTCGCCAAACCGGTAACGGGCAAAGCCGCGGCGGTGAAGGCACCTGCGAAGCCTGCCGCCGCCAAGCCGGCAGCCAGCACGGCGAGCAAATCCCCAGTCAAATCAGCGGCCAAACCGGCAGCAACCAAAGCAGCGCCAACCACAGGCAGTGCCGCCAAGCCGGCAGCCAAGCCTGCCGCACGTCCAGCGGCGAAGTCGGCAACAGCCAAGCCTGTCACCAAGCCCGCAGCGGCAAAACCGACTGCTGCAAAACCGGCCGCCAAACCCGCGGCAAGCCCTGCACCGGCGGCGGCTCCCGCTGCCGCAGCACCGGTGGCCGGCAACAGCGTGACGCCAAGCAGCGCTTCCTAAGTCTGGTTGGTCGTCAGTCCCGCCGCGTCGCGCAGCACTTGCAGCGCGCCACGGCGGTTTTTACCCGCTTCTCCGGCCACTTCGCTCAACCACTCTTGCGAACCCCGCTCATCTACTGCAGGCCACGCCTCGACCAGTGCCTGCAAACTCGTCAGCAATTGCCGTTCGGCATCCAGTTCAAGCGCCTTGACCTGCTCGCGCAACGCGCTCAACGCGGAATCGTGAATCGCTGCGGCTTTCCACCGGCTACGTAACTCACGCAGCGGACGCACCACATCAGCGTGCCAAGGCTCGGCCCGTTCCCGGACTTCCCTCAGTCGTCGGCCGTTGCAGGGCACGTCATGCATGGCCAGCCACACACCGCAAAGCACCATGCATACGTTGGCGCCGCCGGCTTGAAGGTCCAGGCACGCCTGTTCCACGCCGGGCCTTGCGTAAAAATCGAGGGTGAAACTCCAGAGGTCTGAAGGCATAGTGATCAACCTGTTCGGGACGAAGCTGGTAGACTCCGCCGCCATTATGATTCGACTTCAAAGCCTTACCTTACAGCGTGGTCCGCAACGTCTGCTAGAAGACGCCGAGCTGACCCTGCACGCCGGCCAGAAAGCCGGCCTGATCGGTGCCAATGGCGCCGGTAAATCCAGCCTGTTCGCACTGCTGCGCGGGGAGCTGACTCCCGACTCCGGTGACTGCCTGCTGCCCGCCGACTGGCGCATCGCGCACATGCGTCAGGAGGTCGATACCCTCGAACGCCTGGCGGTGGACTACGTGCTCGACGGCGACATTCGCCTGCGCGAAGTGCAGCGTCTGCTTGCCGAAGCCGAAGCGGCGCAGGACGGCGCGGCGCAGGCTCGCTTACATGCGGAGCTGGACAGCGCCGACGGTTACACCGCCGATGCCCGTGCCCGCAAGCTGCTGGCGGGCCTGGGCTTCACCAACGAGCAGATGGAACGCCAGGTCGGCAGCTTCTCCGGTGGCTGGCGGATGCGCCTGAACCTGGCGCAGGCACTGATGTGCCCATCCGACCTGCTGCTGCTCGACGAGCCGACCAACCACCTGGATCTCGACGCGATTCTGTGGCTGGAGGACTGGCTCAAGGGTTATCCCGGCACCTTGCTGCTGATTTCCCACGACCGGGACTTCCTCGACGCCGTGGTCGATCACATCGCGCATGTCGAGCAACGCAGGATCACGCTTTACCGCGGCGGCTACAGCGCCTTCGAGCGCGCGCGTGCCGAGCGTCTGGCCCAGCAGCAACAAGCCTACGAGAAGCAGCAGGCGCAGCGGGCGCATATGGAAAAGTACATCGCCCGCTTCAAGGCCCAGGCCACCAAGGCGCGCCAGGCGCAGAGCCGCATCAAGGCGCTGGAGCGCATGGAAGAGTTGTCGGCCGCGCACGTCGACTCGCCGTTCAATTTCGTGTTCCGTGAGTCCGACAAGATCTCCAGCCCGTTGCTGGACATGTCCGAAGCGCGTCTGGGCTATGGCGACAAAACCATCCTGGAAAAGGTCAAGCTGCAACTGACTCCGGGCGCGCGCATCGGCCTGCTCGGCCCCAACGGGGCGGGCAAGTCGACGCTGATCAAGAACCTTGCCGGTGAGCTTTCTCCGCAAAGCGGCCGACTGGTACGCGGTGAAAACCTCACCGTCGGCTATTTTGCCCAGCACCAGCTCGATTCGCTGGATGCCAAGGCCAACCCGTTGCTGCACCTGCAACGCCTGGCGCCGACCGAGCGTGAACAGACCCTGCGCGACTTCCTGGGTGGCTTCGACTTCCGTGGCGCTCGGCTGGACGAGCCGGTGGTGAATTTCTCCGGCGGTGAAAAAGCCAGGCTGGCTCTTGCCCTGATTGCCTGGGAAAAGCCCAACCTGCTGCTGCTCGACGAACCCACCAACCACCTGGATCTGGAAATGCGCCTGGCGCTGACCATGGCACTTCAGGAGTTCAGCGGTGCGGTATTGGTGGTCTCCCACGACCGACACTTGCTCAAGAGCACTACCGATGACTTCCTGCTGGTGGCCGACGGCCGCGTGCAGGAATTCGACGGCGATCTGGACGACTACACCCGCTGGCTGGCGGACTACCGGTTGCGTAACGCGCCGGTCAGCACCACGCCGGTCAATGCCGACAAGACTGACAAGAAAGCCCAGCGCCAGCAGGCTGCCGCCCTGCGTCAGCAACTGGCGCCGCACAAGCGCGAAGCGGACAAGCTTGAGCGCGAGTTGGGTACCGTCAACGAAAAGCTGGCCAGAATCGAAGAAGCACTGGGCGACAGTGCCAACTACGAGGCGGCCAACAAGGACAAGCTGCGCGAGCTGCTGGCCGAGCAGGCAAAACTGAAGGTCCGCGAGGCGGAACTGGAAGAGACGTGGATGGAGGCGCTGGAGCTGCTGGAGTCGATGCAGGCCGAGCTGGAAGCGCTGTCGTGAGTAAGGCGAGAACATGATGGAGTTGTTTGGTTTGCTGGTTGCGCCACACTGGGTCGAACCGATCCTGCTGGGTGTGCAGATTCTGCTGATTTTGCTGGTCGGTTACGTGTTGCAACGTGTCGTCGGGCGCTTCCTGACCGGGTTGGGCGAGCGATATCCGCTGCCCCCTGAACTGCTGGTGCCGGTGCGCGGTGTTTTGCGCTGGCTGATCATGGGCAGCGCCTTCGTGGTGGTGCTTGGGCGCATGGGTGTTTCAGCCACGGTGCTCTGGACAGCGTTGTCGGGCTTTGTCGCCGTTGCGGCGGTGGCGTTCTTCGCCATGTGGAGCGTGCTGTCCAATCTGCTGTGCGCAATCCTGATCTACACCATCGGCCCGTTCCGCATCGGCGATGTGGTGGAGCTGGTCGACACCCTGGACAAGCCGGGTGTGAAGGGGCGTGTGGTCGCCATCAACCTGATGTTCACGACCCTGATCGAGATGCCTGAGTCAGGCGGCGCGCTGGTTCAAGTGCCCAACAGCCAGTTCTTCCAGAAGTCGGTGCGTCGCTGGCGCGGCAGTGATGCGCTGCCCCTGGCATCCATCGAAAAGACCCTGGGCGAGTAGCATTCGGCGCGGCCAGGCACTAACTTAGCGAAACATGATTTTGCCTGGAGGATGTGATGGAGCTTGAGACGTGGCTGGGATTCCTGGCGGCCAGCTGGATTATCAGCCTTTCCCCGGGCGCAGGCGCCATCGCGTCGATGTCCTGCGGCCTGCAATATGGTTTCTGGCGGGGTTACTGGAATGCCCTGGGTTTGCAAATCGCGCTGGTGGCGCAGATCGCGGTGGTCGCAGCCGGCCTGGGCGCCGTGCTCGCCGCATCGGAGCTGGCGTTCAGCCTGATCAAATGGTTTGGCGTGGCGTACCTGATTTATCTGGGCATCAAGCAATGGCGGGCGCTGCCCACCGATCTGGCTGACGAGTCGACGATTCGCCCGATCGGCAAGCCGTTGAGCCTGGTCTTGCGTGGCTTTCTGGTGAATATCAGCAACCCCAAGGCGCTGGTGTTCATGCTGGCGATCCTGCCACAGTTCATCGACCCGGCGGCGCCGCTGCTGATCCAGTACGTGATCATCGCGGCAACCATGGTGTCGGTGGATCTGATCGTGATGGCCGGCTATACCGGACTGGCCGCCCGTGTGCTGCGCGCCTTGAAGACGCCGACCCAACAGCGTCGCCTCAACCGCACCTTCGCCAGCCTGTTCGTCGGCGCCGCGGGGTTCCTGGCGACCTTGCATCGCGGCACGGCTTGAATCTGAAGCCATGAACCGGCTCCGCTACCAGGAGCCGGCTCATTCAGACGCTGCGTTCAGCGCAGAATCTTCGGTGCCTCGTCACGGGGCAGGTTGTTCTGCTGCATGGGCTGGTGGCTGTACTCCACCTCGCCACGCAGCTGCTCACGCATCTGGCGCGCGACATCCACACCAATCGACTTGGACACCTCACGCACCACTCGGCCACGATTGAGCGACACCTTGATGTCCCGACCGTTGACCAGCCTGGTGTCCTGACCTTCCCCCATCGCCGTAAAAGCCGAAGTGATTTCGAAAGTGCGGGTGTTGATCAGGCTGAAATCGGCGACCAGGGTCAGGCCCAGAATGGCCGAATGGGTGTCGGTATTGGCGATCTCGCCTACATCCTGACGGAAGTCGATATCGGAAACCGTCCCGAACAGCACGTAGTCCGCACCTTTGAAGTTGCCGTTCTTGATGCGCTTGATGACGTCGTAGACATCTTCCTTGGAGCCGGCGGTGTAGGGCGTACCTTGCACCAGCTGGAACATCCCGGACTTGAGGATCTCGCCCTTGATGTCGCCGCTGAATTTACGCAGTTCACCTTGCTCGATGTAGCTGGTACGCGACTCGTACTCATCGTAGCTGGCGGAACCGCTGGCGCTGTAGCGATTGACCTGCACGTCGCTGCGCGCCGAGACCGTGTGGATGTACTGCTCCACACGTTCCTGGAACGCCATGTCGGCCACCGCGATCTTCGGAGCGGCCTGGACGCCGAAGGCGCACACCATGCCGATAATGCCAATCCATGCACGCATCAATTAACGCTCCGTGGTCTTGCGGATTTCTTTCTCGTCCATCCACTCGGCCAGACCGCTTTCAACGTCGATCAATTGCAGGCTGAATTTGTAGAAAACGTCCTTGTAGTCGCTGCTGCGCTTGACGATGGAGCTGATCGAGCCTTCCAGGCGGTACTTGGCGGCGATCATGTTGCCGGTCTTGGCCACGGTGGTCTGCTTGTAGAGGCCGCTCTGGTTTTGCAGCTTGAGCTGGTCGACCTGGCTCTGCATCTGGGTGTTGTCACTGGCGAAGCGGGCAGTGCCGGACTTCATCAGTTGGGTCTTGATGGAGGTGGTGATTTCGCGGGTGTCGATGTATTCGCTGGTCTTGTTCTTCACATCGTAGACCTGAACCACCGGACGGCCCTGCAGAATCCCGGACTGGGCCAGGGAGCGGGTCATGCTCTCGGCGATCATCTGCAGATCGGTGGAGCCGAACTCGTTGGTCACGGTCTCGACGGCCTTGGTGTCGCCGTAGCTGATGTTCTTGCTCCCCAGAACCGGGGAGTTATTGGCGCAACCGCTAGCCAGAATGGCGATGGCGGCGATGGAGCAAAGACGAATGGACAGCATGTCGGGACTCTCTTGAACTGAGCGAATGGGGATCAAGGCGTATTGATTTCGAGGCGGAAATCAGTCGCGCGAGGAACCGGCGCAATGGCCGGCAAAACGGTGCTCTGCGAGCCATACAGGGTCAGGCTTTTCCAGCCTTCTTCATCGGCAACCGGGAAACCGTCGTTACCCAGCCAGGCAAAGCGGTAATACATCATCCTGTTACGGCTGCTGGTGTTGCTCAACTGCGCCTTGACCGTCAGAAAGCCGTTTTCACGGGCGACGCGGATAGCGCCAACCTCGATATTTTTGGTGTCGCCCATCGACACCACTTTGCTGGCGGCACTGCCGGGCGCAGGTGGCGGCGGCGTAGCGCAACCGGCGAGCATGGCAAGGGCCAGCGCGCCGAAAATCTTCATACGCATGAGAATCTCCGTTTCAGTTATTTGGCAGCCGCAATGGCTTGAGGCAGGGTCGTCGGTATCACTTGAGCAGCCAGGCTGCCGGCATAGACCTGGTTGCCCAGGGCGCGCAGCGGAATCACCTGGTAGCGTTGATCGACCTTGACCTGCACTCGAGTACCGCCCAGCGAGCTAGGCAGAACGATCTGGTGTTCGCCCTGGGTCAGACGCAAGCGTGCCACCAACGTGTTGTCCGGCAGGGTGCGCCAGGTGCGGGTATCTGCACCTTCGGTCACGGCCGAAGCGATGCCCAGGGCCAGGCCGGCCAGCGGGTTGACGTCATTGAGCTGCTTTTGTGCGACGCCACGGGTGATGGCGCGCACCGTCGTGCGCAGGATGATGCCCGGCATGTCATCACGCAGCGCACGGCGCGACATGTCAGTGGTGCTGTTGAGCAGAGTCAGATTGAGCGGCTTGCCGTCCAGGCTGATCTGATTGAAGGCGGGCGTCAGGGTGTCCGGCTTGATCACCGGGAACGACAGGGGCGTGATCACCAGATTGCCGCTGATCGGCAGTGGCAACGGAACGCGTACCGAATCGCGGGCCGGGGCGAAGCCGGACTGGACGATGATCAGCACTTCACTGCTGCCGTCCTTGCTGCCGGCGGCGTCCAGATCCTTGAGGGTCTGTTCCAGCAACGGCGTATTGGGGCGCAACTCTGCAGCCTTGCGATAGCCCGGCGCGGCCAGACCTTTTTCACCCAGGGCCTCATAAACGAAACCGGAAAGGTAGTGACTGAATGCGCTCTGATAGCTGTTTTTCAGACCAACCACTTCAGGCGCATCGAGTGAGGCAACCGGGTAGCCCTGCAGGTCCTTGAACTGGGTTTTGACGCCCCGGTTCTCGGCTTCCTGCTCGCTCTTGAGGTACTCCTTGTCGCGCAGTTCGGCGATGATCGCTTCACGCTCGTGGGTCTTCTTGATTTCCGTGCGGGCGCCGTCGAAATCGTTCAGCGCCAGCCGGTTGAGCGCCATCTGTGTGGTCAGCATGACCTTTTCGTAGTCATAGCCTTCGTAGCGACGAACCTTGTCGTTCACCAGGAAGCTACCGAACTGGGCCAGGTACTTGTCAGTGTCGAGCCTGACTGATTCTTCCCACTTGAACACCACCTGATCGGCGGTGCGCCAGGCAGTCTGGCTGCCGGTGAAATCCCCCTTGGCGCGCAGCAGTTCGCCCTTCTCGAAGTAATACAGCAGATCCTTGTCGGCGCTGCTGTTGTTCTTTTCAAGGGTGCCGAGGGCGGCATCGACATTGCCGGATACCAACTGCTGATTGGTTTCCAGCAATTCGGAATCATAGCTTCGAAAGGCAGCACAACCGGTCAATTGCACAGCGACGACCACAGCGAGTGCGGTCAAGGCACGAGATGACATGCGCGTTCAATCCTTGAATTCGAATAGCCACGGCGATGCGCGCTATACAGGTCCGTCTGTTCAGCAGCAACGCTGCCGGTTTGGCTTGCTTCTGGGCAGAATCCAGCGCAAGGGCGCCGGATTATAAGCCGCGGGCGCAGCCTGACAACGGATATTTACTTTCGTTCAAGAATTTCAGAAGAAACTTACGAACGGTATCCAAATGAGTTTTCAGCTCGCGACTCAGGTCCAGTCTGCATCCCTAGCTGAAAACGCTCAGATTGAGCGGCCTGACCGCACCCATCCAGATAGCGTGCTCCGTGTGATCGCGCAGCTCATCGCCGGTCAGCGGATGCACGAACACCACCAACCCCTTGCGATTGAGCGCCAGCCACAGCGTCACGTCCGCCAATTGCGCGTGCTCGAACGCCAGCTGGCAGCTCCAGTCCGGATGCGGCCCGACCGGGCGCTGATGAACCCTGCCCATTTGCACGCCGAACTCGTCAACGGCGGCCTCACACAGCGCTTGCGCCTGTTCGAGGCTTTGCGCATCAAAGTAAACATGGGCGTGATAGCCCTGAACGGTCGGCATGACCGAGTCCTCCGTAATCCGAATCAGTGATCGAGCCTCAGACCGCAATAGACGGCAGCGGCTTGCCCGCCAGCGAATCACTGCTCAATGCCTGCTCGCTGGCCAGCCAGTCGACGAACTGCTGAACGATCTGCACCCGGCGTTTACGCTGTGGCAGAACCACGTAATAACCGTAAGCGGAAATCGCCGTGCCCACCACCGGGCGGCACAGCAAACCCTGGGCGAGCAGGTCGTCGATCAAGTGCCGCCAGCCGATGGCAACGCCCTGTCCACCGATGGCCGCCTGAATCAGCAGCGTGTAATTGTCGAAACGCAACTGGCCGGGCGCAGGCGCCTGGGCAATGCCCAAGGCCCGGAATACGCCGCTCCAGTCAAACCAGTCATTGCTGCCCTCGCCACGCAGGTGCAGCAAAGGAAACTCCTTGAGCGCGTCGTTGGTCAGCGGTGTCTCACGACCGGCCACCAGCTGCGGGCTGCACACCGGAAACACTTCTTCGCTGAACAGCCAGCGGCTTTCGCCTTGCTTGAAGCGCCCATCGCCGAACAGCACGGCCACGTCGACATCCGCCCGTAGCATGCTGTGGGTACGTTCGCTGGTGACCAGGCTGACGTCCACGTCCGGGTTCAGTTTATGGAAACGATGCAGGCGCGGCATCAGCCAGTAGGCGGCGAAGGCGAAGTCCGTCGCCACCTGCAGCACTTCGTGCTGATGCCGGTCGGTGATCGCCACAAGACCACTGTCCATCGATTGAAGACCTGCCTGCACATGGTTGAACAGCACCTGGCCAGCGTCGGTCAGCTCGATGCCGCGGTAGATGCGGTCGAACAGCCGGATGGCCAACTGTTCTTCCAGGCGCTTGATCTGCTGGCTCACGGCAGGCTGAGTGGTCCCCAGCTCAATGGCCGCAGCCGTGAAACTGCGCAGCCGCGCAGCCGCCTCGAAGGCGCGCAGTAGATCGAGCGACATCTCGCCAAGCGTTTCAAACATAAGCTGTGCTTATCCTAGGTATTGCCTTGCATGGGCTTTACCGTCTAATCCAACGGCTTCATTCTGATGTTCAGCACTTTCGCATAACTATTCACTATGGGATGCAGCGATTACATGAAGCGCAAAAATATTCTTTTCATCATGGCCGATCAAATGGCCGCGCCCATGTTGCCATTCCACGCGCCGTCCCCGATCAAGATGCCCAACCTGAGTCGTCTGGCCGCCGAAGGCGTGGTGTTCGATTCTGCCTATTGCAACAGCCCGCTCTGTGCGCCATCCCGCTTTACGCTGGTCAGCGGCCAGTTGCCCAGCCGGATCGGTGCCTATGACAACGCAGCCGATTTCCCGGCCGATATTCCGACCTACGCCCACTACCTGCGTGCCTTGGGCTACAAGACTGCGCTGTCGGGCAAGATGCATTTCTGCGGCCCGGATCAGTTGCATGGCTATGAAGAGCGCCTGACCAGCGATATCTACCCGGCCGACTATGGTTGGGCCGTGAACTGGGACGAGCCGGACGTTCGGCCGAGCTGGTACCACAACATGTCGTCGGTGCTGCAAGCCGGGCCGAGCGTGCGCACCAACCAGCTGGATTTCGACGAAGAAGTGGTGTTCAAGGCGCGGCAGTATCTGTACGACCATGTCCGCCAGGACGGCGACGCGCCGTTCTGTCTGACAGTGTCCATGACCCATCCTCACGACCCGTACACCATTCCCAAACCCTACTGGGACCTGTACCGCGACGACGAGATCCCGATGCCGGCGCAACCGGCCGACCAGCAAGCCCTGGACCCACATTCGCAACGCCTGCTCAAAGTCTACGATCTATGGGACAAACCTCTGCCGCAGGACAAGATCCGCGATGCACGCCGAGCGTATTTCGGGGCGTGCAGCTATATCGACGACAACGTCGGCAAGTTGCTGGCGACGCTCGAAGAGGTGGGTCTGGCCGAGGACACTATCATCGTGTTCTCCGGCGACCACGGCGACATGCTTGGGGAAAAAGGCCTCTGGTACAAAATGCACTGGTTCGAGATGGCGGCGCGCGTGCCGCTGCTGGTGTACGCTCCGGGTCAGTTCAAGGCCGGTCGCGTGAGTGCTTCGGTGTCGACCGCCGACCTGCTGCCGACCTTCGTCGACATGGCCGAAGGTGAACTGGACAGCGGCCTGCCGCTGGACGGTCGCTCGCTGATGCCGCACCTCATGGGGCAGGGCGGTCACGACGAAGTGTTCGGCGAGTACATGGCCGAGGGCACCACCAGCCCGTTGATGATGATTCGTCGCGGCCGCTACAAGTTTGTCTATTCGGAACAGGACCCGTGCTTGTTGTTCGACGTGCACAGCGACCCGCAGGAAAGGGAAGACCTGAACGGCTCGCCCGCCCATCAACAGGTGTTCAGCGATCTCCTGCTCGAAGCCCGGGCGAAATGGAACATACCGGCGATACACCACCAGGTGCTCGCCAGCCAGCGTCGGCGACGTTTTGTCGCCCGCGCACTGGCAACCGGCAAGCTGAAGAGTTGGGATCACCAGCCACTGGTAGACGCCAGTCAGCAATACATGCGCAACCATATTGATCTGGACGATCTGGAGCGCAAGGCACGTTATCCGCAACTTTGAAACCCTGCCCAAACCAAGAAAACCAAAGGGGTACGTCAATGAAGAAGTTATCCACAGCAGTTGCGGTCAGTGTCCTGGCGCTCGGCAGTTTCGCCGTACATGCGGCCGACGCCAGTTGCAACACGGTGAAGATGGCCGATCCAGGCTGGAGCGACATTGCGGCAACCAACGCTATCACCGGCCTGTTGCTCGACGGTATGGGCTACAAGACCAAGATCGACACGCTGGCCGTACCTATCGCCTACGGCGGCCTGAAGGACGGCCAGCTGGATGTGTTTCTCGGTAACTGGATGCCTGCGCAGCAGGGCTTCTATGACAAGTTCATCGCCACCGGAGACGTGACCCAGCTGGCCAAAAATCTGCAAGGCACCGAATTTACGCTCGCCGTACCCGATTATGTCTGGGAAGCGGGCGTGCACGACTTTGCCGACCTGAACAAATTTGCCGACAAGTTCGGCAAAAAAATCTACGGTATCGGCTCCGGGGCGCCGGCCAATCAGTCGTTGCAGGAAATCATCAAGAACAATGAATTCGAACTGGGCGGCTGGAAGCTGGTGGAATCCAGCGAGCAGGCGATGCTTGCCGAGGTGAACCGCAACGTGAAGCGCAAGGCATTCGTGGCCTTCCTGGGCTGGACGCCGCACCCGATGAATGTGCAGATCAAGGGCATGCGCTACCTCAAGGGCGGCGAGAAGTACTTCGGCGATACCGGCTCGGTCCATACCCTGACCCGCAAAGGCTACGCCCAGGCCTGCCCGAACGTCGGCAAGCTGCTGACCAACCTGAGCTTCACGCTGGACATGGAAAACAGCATCATGGCGGACGTGGCCAGCAAAAAGATCAGCAACACCGAGGCAGCCAAAGCCTGGATCAAGGCCAATCCTGCCGTACTGGACAAGTGGCTCGACGGGGTGAAGACCATCGATGACAAAGATGCGCTGGCGGCAGTAAAAGCCAAGCTCTAACCCACGCACATCGCCTGTAGGAGCGACCTTGGTCGCGAAGGCTCAGGCACAGACGATGTTGACTCTGTGGCTGTGCCGTTCTCTTCGCCAGCAAGCCGGCTCCTACAGTTCGGGCACGGGTAACCAACGCAGCCCCGGTTCCGGGTTAATCTTGCCCGCACCCCACCCACCTTGAGGAACCGATGCGCTGGCTCAACCGCCATAAATTCCTGCCTTTCCTTGCCTGGCTTCCCAGGCAAAATCGCGCCAGCGTCGGTCGTGACGCGATGGTGGGACTCAGCGGCGCGATTCTCGCCCTGCCGCAGTCGATTGCCTACGCGCTGATCGCCGGTCTGCCACCTGAATACGGTTTGTATGCCGCCATCGTTCCGGTAGTGATCGCCTGCCTGTGGGGTTCGTCGTGGCACCTGATCTGCGGGCCGACCGCTGCCATTTCCGTGGTGCTCTACGCCAGCGTCAGCCCGCTGGCGATTCCCGGCAGTCAGGACTACATCACGCTTATCCTGCTACTGACCTTTATCGCCGGCGCTTTCCAGTTGCTGCTGGGCATGATGCGCTTCGGTGCACTGGTAAATTTCGTTTCCCATTCCGTGGTGCTGGGCTTCACGCTCGGCGCCGCCATCGTCATTGCGCTGGGGCAAATGCCCAACCTGCTCGGCATTAACCTGCCAAGCCAGTCCACCGCTCTTGGCAGCCTGACCTCGCTCCTCGTTCATCGCGGTGAGTTGGACGTACCTTCGCTATTGCTCGGCGTGCTGACCCTGGCGCTGGGCATCGCGCTCAAATCCGTGGTGCCACGCTGGCCGACATTGTTGATCACGCTAGTGGCAAGCACGCTGCTGGTCTGGTGGTGGCCGGCCATGTTCGGCCAGGTAAAAGTCGTGACCCAATTCGTTGGCCAACTGCCTCCGTTCAGCGCACTGCCACTGGATCTGGATCTGATTCTGCGGCTGCTGCCCACCGCCGTCGCCGTGGGCATGCTCGGCCTGGTCAACAGCCTGTCGATTGCCCGCTCACTGTCGGCGCGCTCGCAGCAGATGATCAATGCCAATCAGGAAGTCCGCGCCCAAGGGCTGTCGAACATGGTCGGCTCGCTGTTCTCCGGCTATCTGTCAGCCGGCTCGTTCACCCGCGCCGCGCTGAGTTATGAAGCAGGCGCGCGCTCGCCTTTGGCGGGCGTGTTTTCCGCCATGTGGGTGGCGCTGTTCGCAGTGGCCGGCGCGTCGCTGATCTCGCATATTCCGATCCCGAGCATGGCTGCTTCGATTCTGCTGATCTGTTGGGGTCTGGTGGATCGGCGCGGCATACGCGCCTTGTACCGCGTCAGCCGTGCAGAGTTTTTCGTCATGGCGCTGACCTGCCTGGCGACCCTGCTGCTGGAATTGCAGACCGCCATCTACGCCGGCGTGCTGGCCTCGCTGTTTTTCTACCTCAAGCGCACGTCACAGCCGCGGGTGCAGCAATGGTGCGACGGCGAGGACGAGATCCTGCGCGTCGGCGGCTCGATCTTCTTCGGCGCCAGCCACTACCTGCAGACGCGCCTGCAACGCACCCAGGGCAAGCGGGTGGTGATCGAAGCGCAGCAGATCAACTTCATTGATTATTCAGGCGTGGAGATGCTCCATCAGGAAGCCCGCCGCCTGCGCCAGCAGGAGCGCGCGCTGGTCCTGCGCCATGCCAGGCCGCAAGTGATCGAAGAGCTGCACAAGCTGGAAGGCCCGGAGAATTGCCCGGTTTTGTTTGAGGATTGAGGTAAGCCGTTTTTACTACCGCTTCGCGCCAGATCGTCGGATTGCCGCCCACAGCAAGCTGGCTCCTACTGGATCTTGGCGCACTTAAGCGTGGTAGGAGCCAGCTTGCTGGCGAAAGGCTCTACGTGATTCTTTCAGCCAATCGCCAACTGCCGTCTCATCTCGGCCAACACGGGTGCTGAATCCGGGCGCACGCCGCGCCAGAGCAGGAAGGCTTCGGCGGCCTGTTCGACCAGCATGCCCAGGCCGTCCACCGACTGCGCCGCGCCATGCTCGGTGGCCCAGCGGCAGAATGCAGTGGGTTCCTTGCCGTACATCATGTCGTAGCAAAACGTCGCGCCCGACTGGATCAGGGTTGGTGAAATCGGCGGCAACTCACCGGCAAGGCTGGCTGACGTGGCATTGATGATCACGTCCACCGGTTCTTCCAGCCAGTCGTAGCCACTGGCGAATACCGGGCCGAGGTCCGTGAACTCGCGGGCCAGTTGTTCGGCTTTCTCCACCGTGCGATTGGCGATGACCAACACCGCAGGCTTTTCCGCCAGCAGCGGCTCCAGAGCGCCGCGCACCGCGCCACCGGCCCCCAATACCAGAACCCGCTGTCCGCGCAGGCTGATGCCGCAATTGACGGTCAGATCGCGAACCAGCCCGGCGCCGTCAGTGTTGTCGCCCAGAAGCGTGTCGTCGGCCTGTCTGGCCAATGTGTTCACCGCTCCGGCACGTCGCGCACGTTCGGTCAGGCTGTCAGCCAGTTGGAATGCCTGCTCCTTGAATGGCACCGTCACGTTGCCGCCACGGCCAGTTTGAAAGAACCTGCGAGCGAAGGCCGCAAAATCGTCCAGTGGTGCCAGGGCAGTCTGGTAATCCAGCTGCTGTGCGGTCTGTTCGGCAAACAGCCGATGGATCAGCGGTGACTTGCTATGGCCGATGGGGTTGCCGAAAACGACGTAGTGGTCCATGGGAGTTCCTGTTCCGGTGCAAGACCTGTGGAGTTCTGTAGGAGCGCCGCCCGGTCCGCTCCCGCAACAAACAGCGTCAATCCGCCGCGAGCCAGTCCCGGTCGGTGAGAAAGTATTCAGTCAGGCGCGCTTCTTCGCTGCCGGGTGCCGCCTTCCAGTCATAACCCCAACGCACCTGCGGCGGCAGGGACATGAGGATCGACTCGGTACGCCCGCCCGATTGCAGGCCGAACAGCGTGCCTCGGTCGTAGACCAGATTGAACTCCACGTAACGGCCACGACGGAATTCCTGGAACTCGCGCTGTTGCACGGTATAGGCCGCTGCCTTGCGGCGGCGCACGATGGGCAGGTAGGCGTTGATGAACGCATCGCCGATGGTGCGCAGGAAGGCAAAGCTGGTGTCGAAATCCCACTGGTTCACATCGTCGAAGAACAGGCCGCCGATACCTCGTGGCTCGTTGCGGTGCTTGATGTGGAAATAGCTGTCGCACCAGGCCTTGTAGCGCGGGTAGACGTCGTCACCGAAAGGGGCGCACGCCTGCTCGGCCACCCGGTGCCAATGCACGCAGTCCTCCTCGACGCCGTAGTAGGGTGTCAGGTCGAAACCGCCACCGAACCACCAGACCGGCTCTTCACCTTCCTTTTCGGCAATGAAGAACCGCACATTGGCATGGGAAGTCGGCACGTGTGGGTTGTGCGGGTGAATGACCAGCGACACACCCAGCGCCTCAAAACCACGACCGGCCAGTTCGGGCCGATGTGCGCTGGCCGAAGGCGGCAGGTTGCTGCCGAAGACGTGCGAGAAGTTCACGCCGCCTTTCTCGATCACGGCACCATTCTCGATGACTCGCGTGCGACCACCGCCGCCCGCCGGGCGAGTCCAGGCGTCTTCGACGAAGCGGGCGCTGCCGTCTTCCTGTTCCAGAGCAGTGCAGATCCGGTCTTGCAGGTCGAGCAGATAGGCTTTCACGGCCTCGGTACGGGTGTTCATGGCGATCCCTTACAACTGGCTTCAAACGTCTCGGCGCCCGGATTGAAAGGGGCGCAGGCAAATTGGCGCGTAGCATACCACCGGCCGGGCGGCCTTCGCAGTTGACGAAGGTCAGGGGAAAGCGTCCGATAGAGCATCGGTTACCCACCAGCATGGAGAGAGCAAATGGCAAAGCGTATCCAGTTCAGCGCGATCGGCGGCCCCGAGGTGCTCGATTATGTCGACTTCGAGCCTGCTGCGCCGGGCGCGCAGGAAGTGCTTGTGCGCAACAAGGCGATCGGCCTGAACTTCATTGACACCTATTACCGCAGCGGCCTGTACCCGGCGCCATCCCTGCCGTCGGGCCTGGGCACCGAAGGGGCCGGCGTTGTGGAGGCGGTGGGCAATGAAGTCACACGGTTCAAGGTGGGCGACCGCGTGGCCTATGCCACCGGCCCGCTGGGCAGCTACGGTGATGTGCACACGCTGCCCGAAGCAAACCTGGTAAAGCTGGCGGACTCGATCAGCTTCGAGCAAGCCGCAGCGGTCATGCTCAAAGGCCTGACCGTGCAATACCTGTTGCGTCAGACCTATCAGGTCAAGCCCGGCGAGATCATTCTGTTCCACGCCGCCGCCGGTGGCGTGGGTTCGCTGGCCTGTCAGTGGGCCAAGGCGCTGGGTGCCAGATTGATCGGCACCGTCAGCTCGCCCGAAAAAGCCGCTCACGCCAAGGCACTCGGTGCGTGGGAAACCATCGACTACAGCCATGAGGATGTTGCCCGTCGTGTGCTGGAACTGACCGACGGCAAAAAATGCCCGGTGGTCTACGACGGCGTCGGGCAGGATACCTGGCTGACGTCCCTCGACAGCGTGGCGCTGCGCGGCCTGGTGGTGAGTTTCGGCAACGCTTCGGGGCCGGTTTCCGGGGTGAACCTGGGCATCCTTGCCCAGAAAGGCTCGGTTTACGTGACCCGGCCGACACTGACCAGCTATGCCAACAACGCGCAGAACCTGCAGACGATGGCCGACGAACTGTTCGACATGCTTGCCAGCGGCAAGCTGAAGGTCAATGACGTTCAGCAATACGCGTTGAAGGATGCCGCCAGGGCGCAGATCGAGCTGTCCGCTCGCCGCACCACAGGCTCCACCATCCTGATCCCGTAAAACCGCGCACCTGTCGCTAGCCGGGCCGCACTACCTGCCCGGTGGCGATATCGCGAATCACGCTGGGGTGACGGCGACCGCCCAGGCTGCCGCCGAGTACCAGGTCGATCTGGCCCCGGAAATACTGCTCGACCCGCAGCCGGCTGCGGGCGGACGGGCGCCCGGCCGGGTTGGCCGATGTGGAAATCAACGGGCCGACCAGCGCACACAGTTCGCGCACGGTCGGGTGATCGGTCACTCGCAAGGCCACGGTTTCATGCTTGCCGGTTATCCATTCCGGCAGCAGATTCTGATGCGGCACCAGCCAGGTGTTGGGGCCGGGCCAAGTGCTGGCCATCCGGTCCAGCCACAGCTCGGGGAAATCCTCGAACAGAAAATCGAACTGACGAATGTTGTCCGCGATCAGGATCAGCCCTTTATCCACAGGTCGCGACTTGATGGCGAGCAGGCGATAGACCGCCTCCTCGTCCCATGGATCGCACCCCAGCCCCCAGACCGCCTCGGTTGGGTAGGCAATCACCGCTCCTGCTCTAATCTCCCGAGCGGCTTGTTGCACACGCCAACTGCTGACCATTGCTCTTCTCCGCTAAAACGTCCGCGAAGTTTAACCTCAGCGCACGCGTGCGAACCATCGCCCGGCTTCATTACTGATGCAGCCTTCCAGTTCCAGCTCGGTCAATGCCGCCAGTACGCGAGGTAAAGGCCAGCCGCTGGACACCGCCAGGGCTTCGCTGCTGTGGGGTGCGGCGTAAAGCAGCGCCAGCAAAGGATGAATGGCTTGCTCGGGGCTGGCGGCAGGCGCGGCCGCTGCGGGTGCCACTACCTTCCAGTGCTGGAGCGCTTCAAGTATGTGATCGACCGTTTCCACCAGAATCGCGCCGTCGCGGATCAGCTGATGGCAGCCGCGGGCGCCGGGATGATGAATCGACCCCGGAATCGCGTACACCTCGCGGCCATGCTCGGCTGCCAGCCTGGCGGTGATCAGCGAGCCGCTGCCGACACTGGCCTCGACCACCAGCACGCCGAGTGACAGGCCGCTGATGATCCGGTTGCGTCGCGGAAAGTTGCCCGGCTGCGCCGCAACGTCGAGGGGGAACTCGGAAATCACCGCGCTGCCCTGGGCAGCCATCTGCGCAGCCAGCTGACGATGGCGCTGTGGATAAAGTTTTTCGAGCCCGGTACCCAACACTCCGATTGTCGTGCCGCCGACCGCCAGCGCGGCGTGATGCGCGGCGCCGTCGATGCCCAGCGCCAGGCCGCTGGTAATCACAAAGCCGGCCGAAGCCAGACTTCGCGCAAACGCTGCGGCAGTGTCCAGGCCGGGCCTGGAGGCGCGTCGACTGCCGACCATTGCCAGCTGCGGTCGGTCGAGGATTTCAGGATTACCGGCGATGAAGATCAGCGGTGGCGGATCGGCGATCTGGGCGAGCAGAGCGGGGTAGCGGGGATCGTCCCACATCAGTAAATGCTGGCCCGGACGCTCAAGCCAGGCCAATGCGGCGCTTGCACCATCGCGCACCGAAGGCTCGCGCCGCGCCTCGGCACAGGCCGCCGGCAGGCCCAATGCGCGCCAGGCGCTGGCGGGTGCCGCAAGAGCAGCGGAGGCTGAACCGAAGGCTTCGATCAGTCGTGAAAAACGTTGAGAGCCGATTTCAGGTAGGCGCTGAAGACGCAAACGCGCCTCCAGTTCGGCGGGCGAAACAGTAGCGTCTTCGAACAGTGGCATAAGATCGTCCTTGATCCAGATGCGCGCTCAATGAGCGGACAAACCTGTGGATAACTCTGTTGACAACAATTTGAAAAGTTGTGAATCAATGAAAAAAAACGTCTCAAAACTGAAACATAGCGTTAAGGGTTACGCACCTTATCCATGATGGCCATCGATCGATTGGCTTGCAGGACCAATCCGTAGCTCAATTTGTCGTACGTACGAAACACCATCAGCAGGCCGGCACGTTCGTCAGGGATCTTGACCGACTCGCCGGTGATGCGGTCACGCACGGTTTCGCCGGTCTTGAAAATCGCCAGCACATTGCCTTCCGCCAGTCCGTCGCGCTTGCCTCTGTTCAGGGTCACTACGTCGTACTCGCCAATCTGGGTGACGCCACGGGGCACGTCGACAATCAGGCCCTCGATGGCGGTTTGCGGCGCGGCAGGCATGAACGTTGAATTGATGGCCCGTTCTTCGCTGCTGAACAGCCGATCCCCCAGTCGCACCTCTTGGGTGGAGCGTTGCAGCACCATGGTCGAGATATCGCCTTCGGTGGCAACGATCTCACCGCCACCGATGTCATCGGCGTTGATGCCCAAGACCTCTTTGGTTTCCGGGTCGGTGTAAGTCTTGCCCTGACGGAAAATGCCGTACACCGAATGTTCCGGATCAAGGGTGCCGCGCGCATAGATGCGGTCGCCTCGGCCACTGAGCACGCGCTCGGCGTTACCGGCCACGATGTACGGCGCGGTCTGGAATTGCTCGGCGCTGTCGACGATCCGGTTGCTGATCAGAAAGGCATTGATCGCGCCCAAAGGAATGCTGGGAATCGCCTCGACGGTCGGGGTGCTGCGCACACGCGGTGACAATTTGATCGTCCCGCGCGACTCGCCGCGACTGAGGGTCACGCGTGGCTGGCCGTCGATGTACACCAGCGACAGCGAATCGCCAGGATAGATAAGGTCCGGATCACTCACCTGCGGATTGGCCCGCCATACTTCCCGCCACTTCCAGGGTTCACTGAGGAATTTCCCGGAAATATCCCACAGCGTGTCTCCGGCGACGACGGTATAACGCTGCGGATGGCCTTCCCTGAGCTGCACTTGCGCCTGGACAAGACCGCTGGCGGTCAACAGCAGCAAGGCGAGTAGTGATTTCCTCATGCGGTGAATCCCTTTATCATGTTGCTTCGCGTGAACATAGAGTCCCAACAGGCTCGTTATCAGGCCTGCCTCGCTTCGATGTCCCAAGCCGGCAGCCGATTTTGACTTTACCCTACAGTGCAGCTCTTACGTATATGGCCATCCTAAACATTCTCGAATTTCCCGACTCGCGCCTGCGCACCATCGCAAAGCCCGTGTCGATAGTAGACGACGGCATCCGCCAGTTGGTCGACGACATGTTTGAAACCATGTATGAAGCGCCAGGAATTGGTCTGGCGGCGACCCAGGTCAACGTTCACAAGCGCGTCGTGGTCATGGACCTGAGCGAGGATCGCAGCGAGCCGCGGGTGTTCATCAACCCCGAGATCGAGATGCTGACCGATGAAATGGATCAGTATCAGGAAGGCTGCCTGTCGGTGCCGGGCTTCTACGAAAACGTAGACCGTCCGCAGAAAGTCCGCGTCAAGGCGCTGGACCGCGACGGCCAGCCCTATGAGCTGATCGCCGAAGGCTTGCTCGCCGTGTGCATCCAGCACGAATGCGATCACTTGAACGGCAAGCTGTTCGTTGACTACCTCTCCAATCTCAAGCGTGACCGGATCAAGAAGAAGCTTGAAAAACAGCACAAGCAGAACGCCTGATCCGTCACCTCAAAAGGCCTGTTCAGGGCCTTTTCTTTTTTCAGATGAGAAGCCCATGACTGAGCCACTGCGCATCGTTTTCGCCGGCACCCCGGACTTCGCCGCCGAACACCTCAAGGCCCTGCTCGACAGCCCTCACCAGATCGTTGCGGTCTACACCCAGCCTGATCGTCCGGCGGGTCGCGGCCAGAAACTGATGCCCAGCCCGGTCAAGCAACTGGCTTTGCAGCACGGTGTGCAGGTCTTGCAGCCGCCGACCTTGCGCGATGCCGACGCCCAGGCCGAACTGGCCGCGCTCAAGCCCGACCTGATGGTGGTGGTCGCCTACGGCCTGATCCTGCCGCAGGTGGTGCTGGATATTCCGCGCCTGGGCTGCATTAACAGCCATGCCTCGCTGCTGCCTCGCTGGCGCGGCGCAGCGCCGATCCAGCGCGCGGTGCAGGCCGGCGATGCCGAGAGCGGCGTGACCGTGATGCGCATGGAAGCCGGGCTGGATACCGGGCCGATGCTGCTCAAGACCATTACTGCGATCAGCGCCGAAGATACCGGCGGTTCGCTGCACGATCGCCTGGCCGAACTTGGCCCGCCAGCCGTGCTGCAAGTCATCGCCGGGCTGGCAGATGGTTCGTTGGTGGGTGAGGTTCAGGACGACAGCCTGGCCACCTACGCCCACAAGCTGAACAAGGATGAAGCGCGTATCGACTGGACGCGTCCGGCCGATGAGCTGGAACGTCTGGTCCGCGCGTTCAACCCGTGGCCGATCTGCCACAGCACCTTGAACGAAGAAACGTTGAAGATTCTCGCCGCAGGTCTGGCCGAAGGGCAGGGTGCGCCGGGTACGATTCTCGGCGCCAGCAAGGACGGCCTGATCGTCGCTTGCGGCCAGGGCGCATTGCGTCTGACGCGCTTGCAACTACCGGGCGGCAAACCGCTGAACTTCACAGACCTGTTCAACAGCCGCCGCGAGAAATTCGCGACCGGCACGGTACTGGGTCGATGAACCCGCGTCTGGCGGCCGCCAAGGCTCTGGCTGCAGTCCTCAGCGGCAAGGCATCGCTGAACAGTTCGTTGCCAACCCAACTGGATAAAGTCGACGCCCGTGATCGCGGCCTGACCCAGGATCTGGCGTTCGGCACCGCCCGCTGGCAGCCGCGTCTGTCGGCGCTGGCGGCCAAGCTGCTGCAAAAACCATTCAAGGCTGCCGACGCCGATGTCGAAGCGCTGTTGCTGGTGGGTCTGTATCAGCTGTTCTACAGCCGAATCCCCGCCCACGCCGCCATTGGCGAGACCGTCGGCTGCGCGGACAAGCTGAAAAAACCATGGGCCAAAGGTTTGCTCAACGCCGTGCTGCGTAACGCACAACGGGACGGCGCAGCGCTGCTGGTCGAACTGGAACATGACCCGGTGGTGCGCACGGCTCATCCGCGCTGGCTGCAAAAAGCCTTGAAAGCCGCCTGGCCTGAGCAGTGGGAAGCCATCTGCGCCGCCAACAATGCGCATCCGCCGATGATCCTGCGGATTAATCGTCGTCATAACAGTCGCGCTCAATACCTTGAGCTGCTCAAGGCTGCCGGGCATGAAGCATCGCCCTGTACGTTCAGCCAGGACGGCATTCTGCTCGCCGAACCCTGCGACGTGCGCACGCTCCCGGGCTTTGCCGAAGGCTGGATCAGCGTGCAGGACGAAGCCGCGCAACTGGCCGCCGACCTGCTGGAACTGGCGCCGGGGCAGCGCGTGCTCGACGCGTGCTGTGCACCGGGCGGCAAGACCTGCCATGTGCTGGAAGTACAACCGCAGCTCGCTGGCGTGGTCGCGGTTGATCTGGAAGCCAAGCGCCTGGTCCGCGTGCGGGAAAACCTTGATCGCCTGGGCCTGGACGCCGAACTGATCGCCACCGACGCCCGCGATACCGCCAAGTGGTGGGACGGCAAGCCATTCCAGCGCATTCTGCTCGACGCACCCTGTTCGGCAACCGGCGTGATTCGCCGCCACCCGGACATCAAGCTGACCCGTCAGCCCGACGACATCGTGGCGCTGGCAGCCTTGCAAGGTGAACTGCTCGACGCGCTGTGGCCTACGCTGGAAGTGGGCGGCATCCTGCTGTACGCCACCTGCTCGACCTTGCCGACCGAGAACACCGAAGTGATCGAGGCGTTCCTCGCTCGCACATCCGGTGCTCGTGAGCTGGATATCGCCGGGCAGCTCGGCCAGCCGCCGGCAGGCATCCGCCAGCCCCATGGCCGTCAACTGCTGGCCCAAGAGGGCGGTCACGACGGCTTCTATTACGCCAAGCTGATGAAGATCGCTGCCTCGACCAAGCGCTGACAGGAGATTGCCGTATGAAAATCATCATCCTGGGTGCAGGACAGGTCGGTGGCACGCTAGCCGAACATCTGGCCAGCGAAGCCAATGACATAACCGTGGTCGACACCGACGGTGATCGGCTGCGCGACCTCGGCGACCGCCTGGACATCCGCACGGTGCAAGGCCGGGGTTCGTTCCCGACGGTGCTGCGCCAGGCCGGTGCCGACGATGCCGATATGCTGGTGGCGGTAACCAACAGCGACGAAACCAATATGGTTGCCTGTCAGGTCGCGTTCACCCTGTTCAAGACGCCGACCAAAATCGCTCGGGTTCGTGAAGGTGCATACCTGACCCGCGCCGGGCTGTTCGACAACGATGCGATTCCGGTGGATGTGTTGATCAGCCCCGAGCAAGTGGTGACCAACTACATCAAGCGCCTGATCGAATATCCCGGCGCGTTGCAGGTGATCGATTTTGGTCAGGGCAAGGCTCAACTGGTCGGCGTGAAGGCTTACTACGGCGGTCCGCTGGTTGGCCAACAGTTGCGCCAATTGCGTGCCCACATGCCCAATGTCGACACCCGCGTTGCGGCCATCTTCCGCCGCGACCGGCCGATCCTGCCCCAGGGCGATACCGTTATCGAAGCCGACGACGAAGTGTTCTTCATCGCCGCCAAGGCGCATATCCGCGCGGTCATGGGTGAGCTGCGGCAGCTGGATGAAAGCTACAAACGCATCGTGATCGCTGGCGGCGGCAACATCGGCGAGCGTCTGGCCGAGGCCATCGAAAGCCGTTATCAGGTCAAGATCATCGAGATGAACCCTTCGCGTTGCCGATATCTGTCGGAGAACCTCGACAGCACGGTGGTGTTGCAAGGCAGTTCTTCGGACCGCGACTTGCTGATGGAAGAGAACATCGGTGACACCGACCTCTTTCTGGCTCTGACCAACGATGACGAGGCCAACATCATGTCGTCGCTGCTGGCCAAACGGCTGGGCGCGCGCAAAGTGATGACGCTGATCAATAACCCGGCCTACGTGGATCTGGTGCAGGGCGGCGAGATCGATATCGCCCTGAGCCCGCAACTGGCAACCATCGGCACCTTGCTGGCCCACGTGCGGCGTGGCGATATCGTGAGCGTCCACTCCCTGCGCCGAGGCGCTGCGGAGGCGATCGAAGTCGTGGCGCATGGCGACAGCAAATCCAGCAAGGTCATTGGCCGCCCTATCAAGGACATCGCCCTGCCGCAAGGCACCACCATCGGCGCCATCATCCGCAAGGACGAAGTCCTGATCGCCCACGACATCACCATGATCGAGTCCGGCGATCACGTGATCATGTTTCTGGTGGACAAGAAATACATTCGCGACGTGGAGCGGCTGTTCCAGGTGGGGTTGAGCTTTTTCTGACGACTCGCCTGCAGGAGCGAGCTTGCTCGCGAAGGCGGTGTTCCTGGTGACAGATCTGCTGCGGGTGTGCCGGTTTGCTGCCGCGGCGCGGCAGATCGCGACCGAGGTCGCTCCTACACAGGTCTCAGCTCACATCTGATTACTGTGGAAGCGAGCTTGCTCGCGAAGGCGGTGTCCCTGTGACAGACCTGCTGCGGGTGTGCCGGTTTGCTGCCGCTGTGCGGCAGATCGCGACCAGGGTCGCTCCTACACAGGTCTCAGCGCACATCTGATTACTGTGGGAGCGAGCTTGCTCGCGAAGGCAGTGTTCCTAGTAACAGATCTGCTGCGGGTGTGCCGGTTTGCTGCCGCGGCGCGGCAGATCGCGACCAGGGTCGTTCCTACGCAGGTCTCAGCGCACATCTGATTACTGTGGGAGCGAGCTTGCTCGCGAAGGCGGTGTCTCTGGTGACGGATCTGCTGCGGGTGTGCCGGTTTGCTGCCGCTGCGCGGCAGATCGCGACCGAGGTCGCTCCTACGCAGGTCTCAGCGCACATCTGATTACTGTGGGAGCGAGCTTGCTCGCGAAGGCGGTGTTCCTGATGACAGACCTGCTGCGGGTGTGCCGGTTTGCTGCCGCGGCGCGGCAGATCGCGACCGAGGTCGCTCCTACACAGGTCTCAGCGCACATCTGATTACTGTGGAAGCGAGCTTGCTCGCGAAGGCGGTGTCCCTGGTGACGGATCGGCTGCGGGTGTGCCGGTTTGCTGCCGCGGCGCGGCAGATCGCGACCAGGGTCGTTCCTACACAGGTCTCAGCGCACATCTGATTACTGTGGGAGCGAGCTTGCTCGCGAAGGCGGTATTCCTGGTGACAGACCTGCTGCGGGTGTGCCGGTTTGCTGCCGCGGCGCGGCAGATCGCGACCAGGGTCGCTCCTACACCGACACCACGTTCATCCCTTCAATACCAGCGCTTCTCTCCGGCCGGGCGTTTCTTGAAGCGTTTCATCGTCCACATGTACTGGCTTGGATAAGCGCGTACATATTTCTCCACCACCTGGCTCATGGCCGCCGCCGAGGTTTCGGTGTCGGTGCTGTACATCGCTTCGGGCGCGGCTTCCAGGACGACTTTGTAACCTGAGCCGTCCGGCAGGCGCATGGCGTGCAGGAATACGCCGACTGCCTTGCCGCCGGCCAGCATGTTGGGCACGAATTTGCTGGTCAGTGCCTGGGTGGCGCAGAAGGGGACGAAGATGCCCGCCGATTCCGCAGGCTCCGGATCGGCCGGGATACCCACCGAACCGCCTTTGCGCACTTCCTTGATGACGCTGAGAATGCCTTCCTTGGTGGACGCCGCCACGCGGTTGCCCAATTGCACCCTCTGTTTGCGCAGCAAGTCATCGACGGCTTTCAACTTGGGCGGACGATAGAAAATGATCGGTTTGCACTGGCTGCAATAGAAGTGATTCAACACTTCCCAGTTACCCAGGTGACTGGTGATGCCTACGACGCCTTTGCCCGAAGCCAGCGCCGCGGTAAGCACTTCCAGACCCTCGACTTCACGCACCAGGTCGATGGATTTCTGGGCGGGCCAGATCCAGGCGCAGGCACTCTCGGTCAAGGTCTTGCCGATGTCCATCAGGCTGCGGCCGACCAGCTTTTCAAGTTCGTCCTTGCTCAGTTCGGGAAAGCATTTGGATAGATTGATCCGCACCACTTCCCGCGAACTGTTGGGAATCTTCCACATCAGCCAGCCGATCGAAGTACCGACCCACTGGACCGCTCGCCACGGCAACAGGGCAAACAACCGCAACGCCCCGACTATCATGGCGCCTTTGAACTTATCCACAGATCACTCCCAAATTCTCGAGGCGGGCATTGTAACCGTCAGCGGGTCAGAATCGCGTACCGATCACAATCGGTGGTGTGATCCATGACCATGCCGGTGGCCTGCATGTAGGCGTAGCAAATGGTAGGGCCGACGAAGGTGAAGCCGGCTTTCTTGAGTGCCTTGCTCATGGCCTGGGCTTCTGGCGTGATCGCCGGCACCTCGCTGCGGTCCCTGAAATGATTGACTTTGGGCTTGCCGTCGACGAACGACCAGAGCAGGCCGACCGGATCTTCCAGCGCCAGCCAGGCCCGCGCGTTGGTGCGTACGGCGTTGAGCTTCAGGCGGTTGCGGATGATGGTCGGGTCGAGCATCAGGTGCTCGATTTCGTCATCGCTCAACCGCGCCAGGCGCTCGGCGTCGAAGCCGAACAATACTTCGCGATAACGGGCGCGGCGCTTGAGGATCGTGATCCACGACAGGCCCGCCTGGAACCCTTCGAGCAAAAGCAACTCGAAGAGCTTCTGCGCATCGCGCAGCGGCACGCCCCACTCATGATCGTGATAGGCGATATAAAGCGGGTCTTCGTTGCACCAATAGCAGCGTGTCATAAGGCTCCCAAGAGTGGACGCGTGGCCGAATCGGGTATACTCCCGCTCTTTGAATCGCAGCCCAGCACAGGTGAATTTTGTGAGCCAGCCTACGCCAGCCGTGCGTACCTTCCAAGACTTGATCCTCGCCCTCCAGCAATACTGGGCGGAACAAGGTTGCGTGGTACTTCAGCCCTACGATATGGAAGTAGGCGCCGGCACTTTCCACACCGCCACGTTTCTGCGCGCCGTAGGCCCGGAAACCTGGAACGCCGCTTACGTACAGCCAAGCCGTCGCCCGACCGATGGCCGTTACGGGGAAAACCCCAACCGCCTGCAGCATTACTATCAGTTTCAGGTGATCCTGAAACCGAACCCGGACAACTTCCAGGAACTGTACCTGGGCTCGCTCAAGCACATCGGCCTCGACCCGCTGGTGCATGACGTCCGCTTCGTGGAAGACAACTGGGAATCGCCGACTCTGGGTGCCTGGGGTCTGGGCTGGGAGATCTGGCTCAACGGCATGGAAGTCTCGCAGTTCACCTACTTCCAGCAAGTCGGTGGCATCGAGTGCTACCCGGTCACTGGCGAAATCACCTACGGCCTGGAACGTCTGGCGATGTATCAGCAGGGCGTGGACTCTGTCTACGACCTGGTCTGGGCTGACGGCCCGTTCGGCAAAGTGACCTATGGCGATGTGTTCCACCAGAACGAAGTGGAGCAGTCGACCTACAACTTCGAACACGCCAATGTCGAGAAGCTGTTCGACCTCTTCGATTTCTACGAGAGTGAAGCAGCACGCCTGATCGAACTCGAGCTGCCATTGCCAAGCTACGAGATGGTGCTCAAGGCGTCGCACACCTTCAACCTGCTGGATGCTCGCCGGGCGATTTCGGTCACGGCGCGCCAGCAATACATCCTGCGCGTGCGCACCCTTGCCCGCTCTGTTGCCCAGAGCTACCTGCAAGCCCGGGCCAAGCTTGGCTTCCCGATGGCGCCGCCTGATCTACGCGACGAAGTGTTGGCTAAGCTGGAGGCTGCACAATGAGTGCTCAAGATTTTCTGGTCGAACTGGGCACTGAAGAACTGCCACCCAAGACCCTGAGTTCCCTGGCCGATGCCTTTCTGGCCGGTATCGAGAAAGGCCTGCAGGGCGCAGGGCTGACCTACAGCGCCAAACAGGTCTATGCCGCGCCGCGCCGCCTGGCTGTCCTGATCACTGAGCTGGCAATCCAGCAGCCGGACCGTAGCGTCAATCTCGACGGCCCGCCGCGTCAGGCGGCATTCGATGCCGAAGGCAATCCGACCCAGGCCGCACTCGGCTTCGCCAAGAAGTGCGGCGTCGATCTGAGCGAAATCGATCAGAGCGGCCCGAAGCTGCGTTACAGCCAGAGCATCGTCGGCAAGCCGACAGTCAGCTTGCTGCCGACCATCGTCGAAGATTCGCTGAACGACCTGCCAATCGCCAAGCGCATGCGTTGGGGCGCGCGCAAGGAAGAGTTCGTGCGGCCGACCCAGTGGCTGGTCATGCTGTTCGGCGAGCAGGTCGTGGATTGCACGATCCTGGCCCAGAGCGCAGGCCGTCATTCCCGTGGTCACCGCTTCCACCATCCGGAAGATGTGCGCATTTCTTCGCCAGCCGGCTACCTGAGCGACCTGCGTGGCGCCCACGTACTGGCCGATTTCAACGAACGTCGTCAGATCATTGCCAAGCGCATTGAAGAATTGGCTACCCAGCAGGAAGGCACCGCCATCGTGCCGCCAAGCCTGCTGGACGAAGTGACTGGCCTGGTCGAATGGCCGGTTCCGCTGGTTTGCTCTTTCGAAGAGCGGTTCCTGGATGTTCCCCAGGAAGCGCTGATCACCACCATGCAGGACAACCAGAAGTATTTCTGCCTGCTGGATGCCGACGGCAAGTTGCTGCCACGCTTCATCACCGTGGCCAACATCGAAAGCAAGGACCCGGCGCAGATCATCGCCGGTAATGAAAAAGTGGTTCGCCCGCGCCTGACCGACGCCGAGTTCTTCTTCAAGCAGGACAAAAAGCAGAAGCTGGAAACCTTCAACGACCGTTTGAAGAACGTTGTATTCCAGGCTCAGCTGGGCAGCGTTTTCGACAAGGCCGAGCGGGTTTCCAAACTGGCGGCCTTTATCGCGCCGCGTATTGGCGGCGATGCAACGCGCGCTGCCCGTGCCGGCTTGCTCTCCAAGTGTGACCTGTCGAGCGAGATGGTCGGCGAATTCCCTGAGATGCAGGGCGTTGCCGGTTACTACTACGCCAAGGCCGACGGTGAACCAGAAGATGTCGCACTGGCTCTGAACGAGCAGTACATGCCACGCGGCGCCGGAGCGGAACTGCCGACGACGCTGACCGGAGCGGCGGTCGCCATCGCTGACAAGCTTGATACCCTGGTCGGCATTTTTGGCATCGGCATGTTGCCCACCGGCAGCAAAGACCCCTATGCACTGCGCCGTGCGGCATTGGGCATCCTGCGTATCCTGATCGAGAAGAAGCTGGACCTGGATCTGATCGAAACGGTTAAGTACGCGGTCGCTCAATTCGGTGCCAAGGTCAAGGCAGCCGGGCTTGCGGAGCAGGTGCTGGAATTCATCTTCGACCGCCTGCGTGCGCGTTATGAAGACGAAGGTGTGGAAGTGGCGGTGTACCTGTCGGTGCGCGCGCTGCAGCCAGGTTCGGCACTGGACTTCGATCAGCGCGTGCAGGCGGTGCAGGCATTCCGCAAGTTGCCGCAGGCCGCAGCGCTGGCAGCGGTGAACAAGCGTGTGTCGAATCTGTTGAGCAAGGCCGAGGGCAACATTGCCCAGACCGTCGAGCCCAAGTATTTCGACAACGCCAACGAGTTCTCGCTGTACTCGGCCATTCAACAGGCCGACCACGCGGTGCAGCCGATGGCCGCCGAGCGTCAGTACAGCGAGTCGCTGGCGCGTCTGGCGACTTTGCGCGAACCGGTCGACGCTTTCTTCGAGGCCGTCATGGTCAACGCAGAAGATGCCAACGTGCGTGCCAACCGCTACGCGTTGCTGGCGCGTCTGCGCGGCCTGTTCCTGGGCGTGGCCGATATCTCGCTGCTGGGCTGACAAGGGGTCGCCGTTGAAACTGCTGATACTCGATCGGGACGGCGTGATCAATCACGACTCCGACGCTTATATAAAGTCGGTGCAGGAGTGGGTTCCCATTCCAGGCTCGATCGAAGCCATCGCAGCATTGAGCAAGTCCGGCTGGACGGTGGCCATCGCCACCAACCAGTCGGGCATTGCCCGAGGTTATTACGATCTGGCCACTCTGGATGCCATGCATGAGCGTTTGCGCGCTCTGGTGGCGGAGCAGGGCGGCGAGGTCGGTCTGATCGTGTATTGCCCGCACGGGCCGGACGAAGGCTGCGATTGCCGCAAGCCCAAGCCCGGTATGCTGCAGACCATCGCTCGCCACTACGCGGTCGATCTGCAGGGGCTATGGTTTGTAGGCGACAGCAAAGGTGACCTGCAGGCCGCTTTGGCCGTCGATTCTCAGCCAGTTCTGGTGATGACCGGCAAAGGCCGCAGGACCCTGGACGGCGAGGTGCCCGCGGGCACCTTGATTTTTGACGATCTGGCGGCAGTCGCCGCAGAACTTATCCACACCGGCGTTCGCTGAACCGTTAAGCCTTCGGGTTCGGCACGCTCAAGGAGCGGGCAGTTGCCCGTACGGTAAACGCAACTATGTCGATCATGCGGGCAATCAGGATTTTTCTCTTCTACCTGTTGCTGGGCACCAGCTCGCTGCTGTGGTGCACATTGAGTTTTTTCATCGCGCCTTTCCTGCCGTTCAAGGCTCGCTACCGGTTCATCAACGTCTATTGGTGCCGCTGCGCAATCTGGCTCACGCGTGTGCTGTTGAACATTCGGGTCAACGTCACCGGCGCCGAGAACGTGCCCAAGACGCCATGCGTCATCATTTCCAACCATCAAAGCACGTGGGAAACATTCTTCCTTTCGGCGTACTTCGAGCCCATGAGCCAGGTGCTCAAGCGCGAACTGCTGTACGTGCCGTTTTTCGGCTGGGCGATGGCTATGCTGCGTCCTATCGCCATTGATCGTGACAACCCCAAGGCCGCGCTCAAGGAAATCGCCAAGAAAGGCGACGAATTGCTCAAGGACGGTGTCTGGGTGCTGATTTTTCCGGAAGGCACACGTGTTCCATTCGGTCAGGTTGGCAAGTTTTCGCGAGGGGGTACGGCACTGGCGGTCAACGCTGACTTGCCTGTACTGCCGGTAGCACACAACGCCGGCAAGTACTGGCCAAAGGAAGGCTGGGCCAAGCAACCCGGCACTATCGAAGTAGTGATTGGCGAGCCCATGTTTGCCGAGGGCACTGGACCCCGCGCCATCGCGGCGCTCAACGAGCGTGTCCAGACCTGGAACGAGGATGCACAGCGCGCACTAGGCTCGCCCGTCAGGCCAGTGTCCACAGGTGAAAAAGTGCCTGTCTGATTTTGTGGATAACCTGTGTACCGTTTTTGACAAAGCGTCGTAAATGTCTCTTAAGCTGCTGTTTTTGATGGATATTTCAAAAGCTCGGATTTTTGGAAAAACGTGCATAAGTTCAAAATGACTTCGTGCATATACGTGCGATGCGAAAACAAAACCCGGCTCAGGCCGGGTTTTTAGTTTCTGCTGCAGGTGTCAGCCGTTCTGGTTTTGCTGTGTCCCTTCGATCAGGTATTGCAGCTTGTGAACCTCGCCTTGGGGGTCCTTGTAGATCATCACCGAGCGGGTAAGCCCCGCGCGATCCTGGTTGCCACTCAGGTGGATGACCTTTGCAACATCCACCTTCATACCGTAGTGATACTGCTCGGTCGGCAACGAGTGGGTATCGCTTGTGACCTCGTCCTGGGCGAATGCCTGGGTGGTTGAAAGTGCGGCCAGCATGGAAAAAGCGATGGTGTATTTCATGTTCAGTTCCTGTAATTGATTAGGTGCTGAACGTATTAAAAGGGAAATTCGCCCATGCTCTAAATCAAACCGAACGCTTCCTGATATCACGGTTATTTATGGCTCGCTGATGCCCGTGCATCCCGCGATGCGGGCACAAAAAAAGGCCAACCGGTCAAGGTTGGCCTTTTTGAACGCTTTGGATGCCGGCTCGAAGCCGGAGATCGGCAGCGTGCTTGCGTCCAGACGGCTTAGAAGTCCAGGTTGGACACCGCCAGCGCGTTACTCTCGATGAAGTCACGGCGTGGTTCGACCGCATCACCCATCAGGGTGTTGAAGATCTGGTCAGCGCCAATGGCGTCTTCGATGGTGACCTTGAGCATGCGGCGCACGCTTGGGTCCATGGTGGTTTCCCACAACTGGTCCGGGTTCATTTCACCCAGCCCTTTGTATCGCTGAATGGTATGACGCTTGGTGCTTTCGGCCATCAGCCAGGCGAGGGCGTCCTTGAACTCGGTGACGGGCTTCTTGCGCTCGCCGCGTTGCACGTAGGCGCCTTCTTCCAACAGCGAGCTGATCTGCGCACCCAAGGCCGTTACGGTCTTGTAGTCGTTGCTACCGAAGAAGTCGCGGTTGAAGGTGACGTAGTTTGACAGGCCATGGGAGATCAGTTCGACTTCCGGCAGCCATACGTTGCGCTCACGATCTTCACGCAGGCTGGCCTTGTAGACCAGGCCCGACTTCTCGCCGGCGCGCAGGCGCTCGTCGAACTTGGCCAGCCAGGCTTGCATGCCGGCGTGATCGGACAACTGCTCCAGCGTCACCGGCGGCAGGTAAACGAAGTGCTCGGTCAGTTCCTGTGGATACAGGCGTGACAAGCGCTTGAGCGTCTTCATCACCATACGGAAGTCGTTCACCAGTTTCTCCAGCGCGGCGCCGGAGATACCCGGTGCGGAGTCGCTGAGGTGCAGGCTGGCGTCCTCCAGTGCCGACTGGGTCATGTACTCTTCCATGGCCTCGTCGTCTTTGATGTACTGCTCCTGCTTGCCTTTCTTGACCTTGTACAGCGGCGGCTGGGCGATGTAGATGTAGCCACGCTCGATCAACTCCGGCAGCTGGCGGAAGAAGAACGTCAGCAGCAGGGTGCGGATGTGGGAACCGTCGACGTCAGCATCGGTCATGATGATGATGTTGTGATAACGCAACTTGTCGATGTTGTACTCTTCACGCCCGATGCCGCAGCCCAACGCAGTGATCAAGGTGCCGACTTCCTGAGAGGAAATCATCTTGTCGAAACGCGCTTTCTCTACGTTGAGGATCTTGCCCTTGAGCGGCAGGATGGCCTGGGTCTTACGGTTGCGTCCCTGCTTGGCTGATCCGCCAGCAGAGTCCCCTTCCACCAGGTACAGTTCGGAGAGGGCAGGGTCTTTTTCCTGGCAATCCGCGAGCTTGCCCGGCAGGCCGGCGATATCCAGAGCACCTTTGCGACGCGTCATCTCCCGCGCTTTGCGCGCAGCTTCACGAGCACGTGCAGCGTCGATCATCTTGCCGACGACGGCCTTGGCTTCGTTCGGGTTTTCCAGGAGGAAGTCCGAGAAGTACTTGCCCATCTCTTGTTCAACTGCGGTTTTGACTTCGGACGAAACCAGCTTGTCCTTGGTCTG
Source organism: Pseudomonas sp. v388 (assembly GCF_003935425.1). Lineage (GTDB taxonomy): Bacteria > Pseudomonadota > Gammaproteobacteria > Pseudomonadales > Pseudomonadaceae > Aquipseudomonas. Next base: position 119,723 of record NZ_RHQN01000002.1, on the reverse strand, counting down.
CGAGCTGAATTTCGGATCAGGTACTTTTACCGAGATGATCGCCGTCAGACCTTCACGGGCATCGTCCCCGGTGGTCGCGACCTTGTGCTTCTTGGCCAGGCCTTCCTGTTCGATGTAGGTATTGAGGTTACGCGTCAGGGCAGAGCGGAAACCCACCAGGTGAGTACCGCCATCGCGCTGTGGAATGTTATTGGTGAAGCACAACAGGTTCTCGTTGAAGCTGTCGTTCCACTGCAGGGCAATCTCGACACCCACACCATCGTCACGCTGGACGTTGAAATGGAACACCTGGTTCACCGGTGTCTTGTTGGTGTTCAAGTATTCAACGAACGCCCGCAGGCCGCCCTCGTACTTGAAGAGTTCTTCCTTGCCGCTACGCTCGTCCTTGAGGACGATGCCAACACCCGAGTTCAGGAAGGACAGTTCACGAATCCGCTTGGCCAGAATGTCCCAGCTGAAGTGGATGTTCTTGAAAGTCTCAGCGGAAGGTTTGAAGTGAATCTGAGTGCCCGTGCTGTCACTGTCGCCTACGATCTTCATCGGCTCTTGTGGCACACCGTGGACGTAGGTCTGTTCCCAGATCTTGCCGCTGCGGCGAACTGTCAGTTGCAGGACTTCTGAAAGGGCGTTTACGACCGAGACACCTACACCGTGCAAACCACCGGAAACTTTGTAGGAGTTATCGTCGAATTTACCGCCGGCATGGAGCACGGTCATGATGACCTCTGCTGCCGAGACGCCTTCTTCTTTATGCACGTCTACCGGAATACCGCGACCGTTGTCGCGCACGGTGATCGATTCGTCAGGATGGATGATGATGCTGATGTCGTCGCAATGGCCAGCCAGCGCTTCGTCGATCGAGTTATCAACCACCTCAAACACCATGTGGTGCAGACCGCTGCCATCGTCTGTATCACCGATGTACATCCCGGGACGCTTGCGCACGGCATCAAGTCCTTTCAGCACTTTAATGCTGGACGAGTCGTACGTTTGGTTTTCGCTCATGCAATCACTCCCGATGGTCGTGGGTCTGGGTGATACGGCCCTGTTCCACGTGGAACAAAGCGACTGGCGTTTCCGTCTGCCAGCCTTCCCTCAAAAATTCTTGATCTACACAGGTGATGAAAACCTGGCAGCGTAAGTCTTCCAGCAAGCGGCATAGTGCCTGTCGATGGTTCTCGTCCAGCTCGGACGGCAGGTCGTCTACCAGGTAGATACACTGGCCACGGCGCGCCTGACTGACCAAGTGTCCCTGCGCAATGCGCAGCGCACACACCACCAGCTTCTGCTGACCGCGAGACAATATGTCCGCCGCGTTGTGTGCGCCCAGTCGAAGACGCAGATCAGCGCGTTGTGGCCCGGCTTGGGTATGACCCATTTGCTGGTCCCGGTGCAAGGAAGAGGCGAGTACGGTGCTCAACTCCTTTTCTTTGTCCCAGCCGCGGTAGTAACTGAGCGTCAACCCTTCAAGCTCTACCAACTCGCCCAATGTCTGTTCGAAGACCGGCTTCAGTGCCTTGATGTAAGCACGTCGGAACTCATCGATTTCATCACTGGCCAAGCACAGCTCACGGTCCCATGCAGCTTGCGAAGCGGCGTCAAGTGTACCATGCCGAAGCCACGAGTTCCGCTGCCGCAAGGCCTTCTGCAGGCGCTGCCAAGTGGCCATGAAACGTGGTTCCACGTGGAACACTCCCCAGTCGAGGAACTGACGACGGATCTTCGGTGCACCCTCCAACAAGCGAAAGCTGTCGGGGTTGATCAACTGCAAGGGGAGTATTTCCGCGAGCTGCGCGGCACTGCGGGCATTCTGCCCATCGATGCGAATCTGAAACCCGCCTTGGCGGTCTCTGGAAATACCCAGAGCGCTATGGCCGCCTTCTGCCAATTCAACCTGGCCGAAAACCGTACAGGCAGGCTGTTCGTACTGAATGACGGGAAGCAACCGGGTGCTGCGGAACGAGCGGGCGATCCCCAGCAAGTGAATGGCTTCCAGCACGCTGGTTTTGCCGCTGCCGTTAGCGCCGTAAAGGATATTGATACGCGGGGAGGGGGAGAGGGTCACCGGGTGCAGATTGCGCACCCCGGTGACCGAGATGCGGCTGAGAGACATCTAGATTCCGCTGAACATGACGTTACAGACGCATCGGCATGACAACGTAGGCGGAATCGTCGTTGTCCGACTCTTGCACCAGGGCGCTGCTGTTGGAGTCCGACAGAATCAGGCGAACCTGATCGGTCGTCATCACACCCAGCACGTCGAGCAGGTAGCTCACGTTGAAACCGATCTCCAGAGAACCACCGTTGTATTCAACGCCGATCTCTTCTTCCGCTTCTTCCTGTTCCGGGTTATTGGCCTGAATCTTCAGTTGACCATTAGCCAGTTGCAGGCGGATGCCGCGATACTTCTCGTTGGACAGGATGGCCGTGCGGCTGAACGCTTCGCGCAACGCCTGACGATCGCCGAGAACCAGCTTGTCGCCACCTTTAGGCAGCACCCGCTCGTAGTCCGGGAACTTGCCGTCCACCAGCTTGGAGGTAAAGGTGAATTCGCCGGTCGTGGCACGGATATGATGCTGACCCAGCACGATACTCACGATACCGTCCTGCTCGGTGAGCAGGCGGGCCATCTCCAGGATACCTTTGCGAGGCACGATGACCTGATGACGGTCGGCCTGCCCGATATCCGCAGACATCGAACACATGGCCAGGCGGTGTCCATCGGTGGCCACGGCACGCAGGATGCCTGCGCTGACTTCCAGCAGCATGCCGTTGAGGTAGTAGCGGACGTCCTGCTGCGCCATGGCGAAACTGGTCCGCTCGATCAAGCGGCGAAGCTTGCTCTGCACCAGATCGAAGGTCAGTGAGCCTGGACCTTCTTCTACCGTCGGGAAATCGTTGGCCGGCAAGGTGGACAGCGTGAAACGGCTGCGCCCCGCCTTGACGACCAGCTTGGCGTCGTCGACCTTGATGTCGATCAGGGCGTCGTTAGGCAGGCTCTTGCAGATGTCCATCAGCTTACGCGCCGGGACGGTGATCTCGCCTGGCTCGGCTGGCTCTTCCAGTTGCACGCGGCCAACCAGTTCCACTTCCAGGTCGGTACCGGTCAGCGACAGCTGTTGGCCTTCGACAACCAGGAGCACGTTGGACAATACCGGCAAGGTCTGGCGGCGTTCGACCACGCCGGCGACCAGTTGCAGGGGTTTCAACAGGGCTTCGCGTTGAATGGTGAAATGCATGGTCTAGTCCCTTGCCTTAATAAGCTGCACTGGCGTCATCACGTGGTCAGAGTTCGCAGCAGGTTCTTGTAGTCCTCACGGATATCCGCGTCGGATTCCTTGAGTTCGTTGATCTTGCGGCACGCATGCAAAACGGTGGTGTGGTCCCGGCCGCCAAATACGTCACCGATTTCCGGCAGGCTGTGGTTGGTCAGCTCCTTGGAGAGCGCCATCGCCACCTGACGAGGCCGTGCAACAGATCGAGAGCGACGCTTGGACAACAGGTCGGAGATCTTGATCTTGTAGTACTCGGCGACGGTGCGCTGGATGTTATCCACACTCACCAGTTTGTCTTGCAGAGCAAGCAGATCTTTCAGCGACTCACGGATCAGTTCGATCGTGATGTCGCGGCCCATGAAGTGCGAGTGCGCGATGACACGCTTGAGCGCGCCTTCGAGTTCACGGACGTTGGAACGAATACGTTGAGCAATGAAGAACGCCGCATCGTGAGGCAGGTCGACCTTGGCCTGATCAGCTTTCTTCATAAGGATCGCAACCCGGGTTTCAAGCTCGGGCGGTTCGACCGCAACCGTCAGGCCCCAGCCGAATCTGGACTTGAGACGTTCCTCGAGGCCTTCGATTTCCTTGGGGTAACGGTCGCTGGTCAGGATGACCTGCTGTCCGCCTTCAAGCAGCGCGTTGAACGTGTGGAAGAACTCTTCCTGGGAACGCTCCTTGCGCGCGAAGAACTGGATATCGTCGATCAGCAGCGCGTCGACCGAACGGTAGAAGCGCTTGAATTCATTGATTGCGTTGAGCTGCAACGCCTTGACCATATCGGCCACGAAGCGCTCGGAATGCAGATAAACCACCTTGGCGTTGGGGTTCTTCTTGAGCAGGTGATTGCCCACCGCATGCATCAAGTGAGTCTTACCCAAACCAACGCCCCCATAAAGGAAGAGCGGGTTATAGCCATGCTTGGGATTATCCGCGACCTGCCACGCAGCAGCACGTGCCAGCTGGTTGGACTTACCTTCGACGAAGTTCTCGAAGGTGAACGTGCGGTTGAGATAGCTGGTGTGCTTGAGCGCGCCTTCAACCTGGACGGTTCTCTGCTCGGACCGGGCTGGAGCCTGCTGTGAGCTTGCCCCGGCCATCGGATCGAAACTGTCACGCGAAGGCTCGCCTTCGGTCTCGACCGCACGTGAAGGCGCGCTCACCGCCGCTACAGGCGCAGGCACTGCCGGCGCAGCGCTCGCGACGCTGCTTGCCGAATTGGCCGACAGCGCCTGAGAGGCAGCAGCGGCCAACGGGGCATTGGGAGCGGCCCGCGGAGCAGAACTGCGCTTGCTCCCTATTAATAAGGAAAGAGCAGGCGCCATCCCCTGGCCATGTTCGCCGAGCAGCTCGAGCAAACGACCCAGATACTTTTCGTTGACCCAATCGAGAACGAAGCGGTTTGGTGCATACACACGCAACTCGTCGCCTTCGGCTTCTACCTGTAGCGGACGGATCCAAGTGTTGAATTGCTGGGCAGGCAGCTCATCGCGCAAAAGCTCCACGCACTGCTGCCAAAGTTCCACTGACACGGATATCCCCTAGGTTGAACGCCGGTAAGGCCAAAAACAGCCGCCATTGTAACGATCCGATGCGGACTTATCCACATGTAGGTATCGGGTCGAACCGAGTTTTAGCGTTCATCCGCTGTGAATCAAACGTTCAACGGCATGTGCATAAGCCATGTGGATAACCACGCTTCAGCCCATTGCATAACCCCGGGCTGAACTCTGTGGATAACCGCCCTGTGGATAACATGGCGTTCCATGCACAGGTTTTCCGAGGCCCCAGCACAGGGTCACCACCGCTTCTCGACAGGGTTACCCTTCTCTGTACACATTGATTACATTGGCCTCGAGCCACTTATCCACAGATAGGGTCGCCCCTAGTCTTTATAAGCTCTATAAAAAAGCTTTAAATACTTCGTTCTTTTTATTTCTATTACTGACTCAGCCGCGCGGCCACACCGAAGGGGCAGGGGCCACAATTACCCTCTGCGAAGTAAATGACGGAAAAGCTGGTTGGAAATTGACCTGCGCGCCTGCTTTCTCTAGAATCCCCGGTCTCTTAAAACGGGGGCCATTCCGGCCCGTAGTGGACGAACCAGGTAACACGCCATGAAACGTACTTTCCAACCCAGCACTATCAAGCGCGCCCGCACCCACGGTTTCCGTGCTCGCATGGCCACCAAGAACGGCCGTGCAGTCCTTTCGCGTCGTCGCGCCAAAGGCCGTAAGCGTCTGGCAGTTTGATTAATCGGCACTGGTGGTGAGTCGGGACTTCAGTCGGGAAAAGCGTTTGCTTACTCCCCGGCATTTCAAGGCAGTCTTTGACTCCCCTACCGGCAAGGTTCCGGGGAAAAATCTCCTGCTCCTTGCGCGCAACAACGACCTGCCGCATCCCCGCCTGGGGCTTGTGATAGGTAAAAAGAGCGTCAAGCTCTCCGTTGAGCGCAACCGCTTGAAACGCCTAATGCGCGAATCGTTTCGCCAACACCAGGATCTGCTGGTCGGTTGGGATATCGTGATCGTCGCGCGTAAAGGCTTGGGTGACGTAGAAAACCCCGAATTGATCGAGCATTTCGGCAAGCTCTGGAAACGTCTGGCGCGCAGCCGACCCATTTCAGCAGACAAACCCGAAACTGCGGGGGTAGACAGTTCAGATGCGTAAACTGGCGCTCGTTCCGATCCAGTTTTATCGCTATGCCATTAGCCCGCTGATGGCCAGTCACTGTCGTTTCTACCCCACTTGTTCCTGCTACGCGTATGAAGCCATCGATAATCATGGCCTTTTGCGCGGCGGCTGGCTGACTCTTCGTCGTCTAGGTCGCTGTCATCCGTGGAATCCCGGCGGTTATGACCCGGTTCCACCTGTCCCCACCTCCCGTTCTTCTTCGATGGCCGAGTAATCATGGATATTAAACGCACGATCCTGATCGTCGCCCTTGCAATCGTGACCTACGTCGGGGTTCTGAAATGGAACCAAGACTACGGCCAGGCTGCCATGCCGACCCAGAATGTTGCTGCCACTCCAGCCGCACCGGCAATTCCGGACACAGCAGCCGGCAACACGGGTTCTGCCAGTGCCGATGTTCCTAGCGCAACCGCGAATACAGCTGCGCCGCTGGAAACTCCGGCCGTAGTGAGCAAGGATCTGATCAAGGTCAAGACCGATGTGCTTGATCTGGCAATCGATCCGGTGGGTGGTGACGTGGTTCAGCTGCGTCTGCCTTTGTACCCGCGTCGTCAGGATCGTCCAGACGTACCTTTCCAGCTGTTCGATAACGGTGGCGAGCGTACTTTCCTGGCACAAAGCGGCCTGACAGGCACCAATGGTCCAGACGCTCGTCCTGCAGGTCGCCCGGTTTACGCGACCGAACAGAAAACTTATCAACTGGCTGAAGGCCAGAATGAGCTGGTCATCGACCTGAAGTTTTCTGAAAACGGCGTCAACTACATCAAGCGTTTCACCCTCAAGCGTGGTCTCTACGACCTCGTGGTTACCTACATTGTGGATAACCAGAGCACTCAGCCGTGGGCTGGTAATCTGTTCGCACAGCTGAAACGCGATTCCAGCTCCGATCCTTCGTCGACTACCGCCACTGGCACCGCCACTTATCTGGGTGCGGCACTGTGGACCGCGGCCGAGCCGTACAAAAAAGTGTCGATGAAAGATATCGACAAGGGACAGATCCGCGAAACCGTTCAAGGTGGCTGGGTCGCATGGCTGCAACACTACTTCGTGACCGCGTGGATTCCTGATCACAATTCCAGCAACGCTGTTCAAACCCGCAAGGACAGCCAAGGCAATTACATCATCGGTTTCACCAGCCCGACTCTGGCCGTAGCGCCAGGTGCCAAAGGTGAAACGGCGGCTACCTTGTATGCCGGTCCGAAAAGCCAGGCGGTACTCAAAGAGTTATCCCCAGGCCTGGAGCTGACGGTCGACTACGGGATCCTGTGGTTCATCGCCCAGCCGATTTTCTGGCTGCTGCAGCATATCCACGCCATCCTGGGTAACTGGGGCTGGTCGATCATCATCCTGACCATGCTGATCAAAGGCCTGTTCTTCCCGCTTTCCGCAGCCAGCTACAAGTCCATGGCCCGCATGCGCGCCGTGGCGCCGAAGCTCGCCGCGCTGAAAGAACAGTTTGGTGACGATCGCCAGAAGATGTCCCAGGCGATGATGGAGCTGTACAAGAAAGAGAAGATCAACCCCCTGGGCGGCTGCTTGCCGATTCTGGTGCAGATGCCGGTCTTCCTTTCCCTGTACTGGGTGCTCCTGGAAAGCGTCGAAATGCGTCAGGCACCGTGGATCCTGTGGATAACCGACCTGTCGATCAAAGACCCTTTCTTCATCCTGCCGATCATCATGGGCGCGACCATGTTCATCCAGCAGCGCCTTAACCCGACTCCGCCGGACCCGATGCAGGCCAAGGTCATGAAAATGATGCCAATCATCTTCACCTTCTTCTTCCTGTGGTTCCCTGCCGGTCTGGTTCTGTACTGGGTTGTGAACAACACCCTGTCCATCGCACAGCAGGCTTACATCACACGCAAGATCGAAGCGGCTACCAAGAAAGCTGCCGCCTGATCTAACCTGTGAACATGTTCTACAAAGCGCCCCCTCGTGGGGCGTTTTGCTATCTGTCAGTTTTCCAGGAGTCGGACCATGAATGTCCCTCGTGAAACCATTGCCGCCATCGCCACCGCTCAGGGCCGCGGCGGCGTTGGTATCGTCCGCGTGTCAGGGCCGTTGGCCGGCAAGGCCGCCGAAGCAATCACCGGGCGAATCCCCAAGCCTCGTTTCGCCCACTACGGTCCGTTCGAAGATGACGCCGGACAAGTGATCGACGAAGGCATCGCCCTGTATTTTCCGGGCCCGAATTCTTTTACCGGGGAGGATGTTCTGGAACTTCAGGGTCATGGCGGCCCGATCGTCCTGGACATGCTGTTGCAGCGTTGCCTGCAACTGGGCAGCCGTCTGGCGAGGCCAGGGGAATTCAGCGAGCGTGCATTCCTCAATGACAAGCTGGATCTGGCCCAGGCCGAAGCCATCGCCGACCTCATCGAGGCAAGCTCCGCTCAGGCCGCCCGCAATGCGTTGCGCTCTTTACAAGGTGCATTTTCCCGGCGCGTGGATAACCTGACGGAGAAACTGATTGGCCTGCGCATTTATGTCGAAGCCGCCATCGACTTTCCCGAGGAAGAAATCGACTTTCTGGCCGACGGCCATGTGCTGAGCATGCTCGATGACGTCCGCACGGAGTTATCCACAGTAATGCGCGAAGCCGGGCAGGGTGCGCTGCTGCGTGACGGGATGACGGTTGTCATTGCCGGCAGGCCAAACGCCGGCAAATCGAGCCTGCTCAATGCACTGGCAGGGCGTGACGCGGCCATCGTGACGGAGATTGCGGGTACGACGCGGGATGTATTGCGCGAACATATCCACATCGATGGCATGCCGTTACACGTCGTGGATACCGCCGGCCTGCGCGATACCGACGACCAGGTAGAAATGATAGGTGTGCAGCGGGCGCTCAAGGCCATCGGCGAGGCAGATCGCATCCTCCTGGTGGTCGACGCTACGGCACCGGAAGCATCAGACCCATTCGCACTATGGCCTGAATTTCTTGAGCAACGTCCGGATCCATCCAAAGTGACTTTGATCCGCAACAAGGCTGATCTGAGCGGTGACGCTATTGGGCTTGAAACCAGTACTGATGGTCATGTGACCCTCAGTCTGAGTGCCAAGGCCGGCGGAGACGGACTGGAACTGCTGCGCGAGCATCTCAAAGCCTGCATGGGTTATGAACAAACCTCGGAAAGCAGCTTCAGTGCTCGTCGACGCCATCTGGAAGCACTGCGACACGCCAGCACCGCGCTTGAGCACGGTCGTGCGCAACTGACCCTGGCGGGCGCAGGGGAGCTGCTGGCCGAAGACCTGCGCCAGGCTCAACAGGCGTTGGGTGAAATCACCGGCGCGTTCAGCTCGGATGATCTGCTGGGCCGAATTTTCTCCAGTTTCTGTATCGGTAAATGAGCCTCGCCTGCCTCTGAGATGACCAATCCAGCTTCAGAGGCAGGCGGCGTGCCGGTCATCGGCATCGCTGTGGATAATCCGTTACCTGTGTCTTTACGATCCTAAAATGCCCTCTCCGACAACCTTGCCCTCTCCAGGCGAGCTGCTTCCATGCGCGTAACGTCTGCTCAGCAGGCTCGGATACGTGGCCCGTTCTGAAAGCAGGCTCATATCGACCCCCCGGTACGCCAATCCCACGTCCCTCAGCCGCGCCGAACTGGCAACAACGAAGAAAAGCCCGATTTTTTTCTTCCTAAGCCCTGTGCATAAGCAGCCCTTAGCTCAGTTGATAACCGGTCGTGAAAACTGGATATAACCTGCCCTGTGGACAAGTGTCCGTTTAATCCACAGGCTCAAGACGGTTATCCCAAGCCCTCATTGGCACATGACCACAGCCTTTTGAAGCTCTGTACATATCGGAAATAAAGGGCTGCAGCGATCTATCCACAGAAAGGGCGCCCAGTAAGAATAAACATAAAAACAAGGTTTTATAAAAATTCTTTCTCTTTTATTTTCTTTATCCGCGGCTTTTCCACAGCTGGTTAAATTTTGTGCAACGGGTTTCATTCAGGGGGGTGAAGTCCCTATACTTGTCAGCTATCCCAATTTCTCATCGACAACAGGCACGAGGTGCGTGGTGGATTTCCCTTCCCGTTTTGAAGTGATCGTCATCGGTGGCGGTCATGCCGGTACCGAGGCAGCACTTGCGTCGGCACGCATGGGTGTCAAAACCCTGCTGCTTACGCACAACGTGGAAACCCTCGGCCAAATGAGCTGCAATCCGGCCATCGGCGGGATCGGCAAAAGCCACCTGGTCAAGGAAATCGATGCCCTGGGCGGCGCGATGGCAATGGCCACCGATAAGGGCGGCATTCAGTTCCGTGTCTTGAACAGCCGCAAAGGGCCGGCCGTACGGGCTACGCGTGCTCAGGCAGATCGCGTGCTGTACAAAGCGGCAATCCGTGAAGCACTGGAAAATCAGCCGAACCTGTGGATATTCCAGCAGTCCTGCGATGACCTGATCGTCGAACAGGATCAGGTTCGTGGAGTGATCACCCAGATGGGCCTGCGATTCATGGCCGACTCTGTGGTATTGACGACCGGCACGTTCCTGGGCGGGCTTATCCACATCGGCATGCAGAATTATTCCGGTGGTCGGGCGGGAGATCCTCCATCGATTTCGCTGGCGCATCGTCTTCGCGAGCTGCCGCTTCGAGTAGGTCGCCTGAAAACCGGTACTCCGCCGCGAATCGACGGGCGTTCCGTGGATTTCTCGGTGATGACCGAACAGCCGGGCGATACACCGATCCCGGTCATGTCGTTCCTGGGCTCCAAGGAACAGCATCCCGCGCAGGTCAGTTGCTGGATTACTCATACCAACGAGCGGACCCACGAAATCATCGCGTCCAACCTGGATCGTTCGCCGATGTACTCGGGTGTGATCGAGGGGATCGGTCCGCGTTACTGCCCGTCCATCGAAGACAAGATTCATCGGTTCGCCGACAAGGCGAGCCATCAGGTGTTCATCGAGCCGGAAGGCCTGACCACCCATGAGCTGTATCCCAACGGAATCTCGACTTCACTGCCGTTCGATGTGCAACTGCAGATCGTGCGCTCGATTCGCGGCATGGAAAACGCACATATCGTTCGCCCGGGCTATGCCATCGAGTACGACTATTTCGATCCGCGCGATCTGAAGTACAGCCTGGAAACCAAGGTAATCGGCGGGCTGTTCTTCGCCGGTCAGATCAACGGTACAACCGGCTACGAAGAGGCCGGTGCCCAAGGTCTGCTGGCCGGTACCAACGCTGCCCTGCGCGCGCAAGGTCGTGAAAGCTGGTGCCCGCGCCGCGATGAAGCGTACATCGGCGTGTTGGTCGATGACCTGATCACGCTGGGTACCCAGGAACCGTACCGAATGTTTACGTCGCGGGCCGAATACCGGTTGATCCTGCGCGAAGACAACGCCGATCTGCGTCTGACGGAAAAAGGGCGCGAACTGGGGCTGGTCGATGATGCCCGTTGGGCCGCGTTTTGCGCCAAACGCGAGAACATCGAACGGGAAGAGCAGCGTCTGAAAAGTACCTGGGTTCGCCCCGGCACCGAGCAGGGTGATGCGATTGCCACGCACTTCGGCACGCCGCTGACCCACGAATACAATCTGCTCAACCTGCTGACCCGGCCCGAAATCGACTACGCGAGCCTGGTTTCCATCACCGGTCATGGCAGCACCGATCCTCAAGTCGCCGAACAGGTCGAAATCAAGGCCAAGTACGCCGGTTACATTGATCGGCAACAGGACGAGATCGCTCGCCTGCGGGCCAGCGAAGATACGCGCCTGCCGGAAGACATCGATTACGCCGGGATTTCCGGGTTGTCCAAGGAAATTCAAAGCAAGCTGGGGATAACTCGTCCAGAGACGCTGGGTCAGGCATCGCGGATTCCAGGGGTGACGCCTGCGGCGATTTCCCTGTTGATGATTCACTTGAAAAAACGCGGCGCGGGCCGTCAGTTGGAGCAAAGCGCTTGAGTTCTATGGTCACCCCGCAGCACGCCCAAGAGTTATCCACCGGTGCCCGTGAGCTGGGCATCGATCTGAGCGAAACCCAGCACAGTCAGCTGCTGGCGTATCTGGCCCTGTTGATAAAGTGGAACAAGGCCTACAACCTGACGGCGGTGCGCAATCCCGACGAAATGGTTTCCCGGCATCTGCTCGACAGCCTGAGCGTCGTGCCGTTCGTCAAAGGCGAGCGCTGGCTGGACGTCGGCAGCGGCGGCGGGATGCCGGGGATTCCATTGGCTATCCTGTTTCCGGACATGAAAGTGTCGTTGCTCGACAGCAATGGCAAGAAAACCCGCTTCCAGACCCAGGTCAAACTGGAGCTGAAGCTGGATAACCTTGAAGTTATCCACAGCCGGGCCGAGACTTACCAGCCGGATCAGCCGTTCACCGGGATCATCTCCCGTGCGTTCAGCAGTCTGGAGGATTTCACTGGCTGGACTCGCCACATGGGCGACACCGATACGCAATGGCTGGCAATGAAAGGGCTGCATCCTGCGGATGAGCTGGTAGCATTGCCGGCAGATTTTCATCTCGATAGCGCACAAGCCTTGACCGTTCCAGGTTGCCAAGGCCAACGCCATCTGCTGATACTGCGCCGCACGGCATGATTGGGAACACAAGCAAGAATGGCTAAGGTATTCGCGATAGCGAACCAGAAAGGTGGTGTGGGCAAGACCACCACGTGCATCAACCTCGCAGCGTCCCTCGTGGCGACCAAGCGTCGTGTACTGCTGATCGATCTCGACCCTCAGGGCAACGCGACGATGGGCAGCGGTGTGGATAAACACAACCTGGAAAACTCGGTCTACGACCTGCTGATCGGCGAATGCGATCTGGCCCAGGCCATGCAGTTTTCCGAGCACGGCGGTTACCAGCTGCTGCCGGCCAACCGTGACCTGACGGCCGGTGAAGTGGTCCTGCTGGAAATGCAGATGAAGGAAAGTCGTCTGCGCAACGCACTGGCGCCGATCCGCGAAAACTACGATTTCATCCTGATCGACTGCCCGCCGTCCCTGTCGATGCTGACATTGAACGCGCTGGTGGCGGCCGACGGCGTCATCATTCCCATGCAGTGCGAGTACTTCGCGCTGGAAGGGTTGAGCGACCTTGTGGATAACATCAAGCGTATCGGCGAGTTGCTCAACCCGCAGCTCAAGATCGAAGGTCTGCTGCGGACCATGTACGACCCGCGCCTGAGCCTGATCAACGATGTGTCGGCGCAGCTCAAGGAGCACTTCGGCGAGCAGCTGTACGATACGGTGATCCCGCGCAACATTCGGCTGGCTGAAGCGCCGAGCTTCGGCATGCCGGTGCTCGCCTACGACAAGTCATCCCGTGGCGCGCTGGCCTACCTGGCGCTGGCCAGTGAACTGGTCCGTCGTCAACGCCGCAGCTCGAAAGCCGCTCAGCCCACCTAAGGAAATCCCATGGCCGTCAAGAAACGAGGTCTCGGACGTGGGTTGGACGCACTTCTGAGCAGTCCAACCGTCAGTTCGCTGGAAGAACAGGCCGCCAAGGCCGACCAACGCGAGTTGCAGCATGTGCCGCTGGACCTGATCCAGCGTGGCAAGTATCAACCGCGTCGGGACATGGACCCGCAGGCACTCGAAGAACTGGCTCAGTCGATCAAGAGCCACGGTGTGATGCAGCCGATCGTGATTCGTCCGATCGCTGATAATCGCTTCGAGATCATTGCGGGTGAACGTCGCTGGCGTGCGAGCCAGCAGGCGGGCCTGGAAACCATCCCGGCGATGGTTCGCGATGTGCCGGATGAAACCGCCATTGCCATGGCGTTGATCGAGAACATCCAGCGCGAAGACCTCAATCCGATCGAGGAAGCGCTGGCACTACAGCGCCTGCAGCACGAATTCCAGCTGACCCAGCAGCAAGTCGCCGATGCGGTGGGCAAGTCCCGCGTCAGCGTGGCCAACCTGCTGCGTCTGATTGCGTTGCCGGAAGCCATCAAGACCATGCTTTCCCACGGTGACCTGGAAATGGGTCATGCTCGCGCGTTGCTCGGGTTGCCCGAAGATCGGCAGGTCGAGGGGGCGCGTCATGTTGTCGCACGCGGGCTAACCGTGCGCCAGACCGAGGCATTGGTCAGGCAGTGGCTCAGCGGCAAACCGGCCGCAGCCGAGCCGGTCAAGGCCGATCCGGACATCAGCCGCCTCGAACAGCGGCTGGCCGAGCGTCTGGGCTCTGCGGTGCAGATACGCCACGGTCAGAAGGGCAAGGGGCAGTTGGTGATCCGTTACAACTCGCTCGATGAGTTGCAAGGGGTACTGGCCCACATCCGCTGAAACAATTGGCCTGTAGCGTGTAGTCGGAAATCACTACCTTACAGTTGAATAGGGAGTTAAGCGCCCCTATACTCTGCGCGCATTTTGTCGGCACAAATTATGCCAAGTTGATGATTATGGCGACCGACGCGAAAGGAGCAGTTGCAATGGAATCACGCATGCCAGACCGCTTGCCGTTCCATCGACTGGCGGTCTTTCCGGTATTGCTGGCTCAATTGATCGTCCTGGTGCTGGCTTCCCTGACGCTCTGGCAGTGGAAGGGAGTCGTGGCAGGATATTCAGGCCTTTGCGGAGGCCTGATAGCGTGGCTGCCCAATTTGTATTTTGTTCATAAGGCATTCCGGTTTTCCGGGGCTAGAGCAGCGCAAGCCATCGTCCGGTCCTTTTACGCCGGCGAGGCAGGCAAACTTATTTTTACGGCAGTGCTTTTTGCACTGACGTTTGCAGGCGTGAAGCCGTTGGCACCGTTGGCGGTATTTGGCGTATTCATGTTGATCCAGGTGGTCAACTGGTTCGCTCCCCTGCTTACGAGAACAAGACTTTCGAGACCTTAGGGCGTTTGAGGCAACCATGGCAGAGCAGACAGCTTCGGGCTATATCCAGCACCACTTGCAGAACCTGACTTTCGGTCATTTGCCTAACGGCGAATGGGGCTTTGCCCACACCGCGGCAGAAGCGAAAGAAATGGGCTTTTGGGCTTTCCACGTCGATACCCTCGGCTGGTCGGTGGCATTGGGCCTGATTTTCGTACTGCTTTTCCGCATGGCGGCCAAGAAGGCAACTTCCGGCCAGCCGGGCGCACTGCAGAACTTCGTCGAAGTGCTGGTCGAGTTCGTCGACGGCAGCGTGAAGGACAGCTTCCATGGCCGCAGCGCCGTGATCGCGCCGCTGGCACTGACCATTTTCGTCTGGGTATTCCTGATGAACGCCGTCGACCTGGTACCGGTCGACTGGATTCCTCAGCTGGCGATGCTGATCTCGGGCGACGAGCACATTCCGTTCCGCGCTGTGCCGACCACTGACCCGAACGCCACGCTGGGCATGGCCCTGTCCGTCTTCGCGCTGATCATTTTCTACAGCATCAAGGTCAAGGGCATCGGCGGCTTCATCGGCGAACTGACCCTTCACCCGTTCGGCAGCAAGAACGTCTTCGTTCAGGCGCTGCTGATCCCGGTGAACTTCCTGCTTGAGTTCGTGACACTGGTCGCCAAGCCGATTTCCCTGGCTCTGCGACTGTTCGGCAACATGTACGCCGGCGAACTGGTATTCATCCTGATTGCCGTGATGTTCGGCAGCGGCCTGCTCTGGTTGAGCGGCCTGGGTGTGGTTCTCCAATGGGCGTGGGCTGTATTCCACATCCTGATCATCACCCTGCAAGCGTTCATCTTCATGATGCTGACCATCGTCTACCTGTCGATGGCTCACGAAGATAACCATTGAGATCCGCCACCCGGCGCATCTGATGACCTTCTCGCGAAGGCGAGAAGGTGCCCGCAAGGGCTGATGTAAAAAACGATTTTGTTTTACCGCTTCAATTAAAAAACCTAACCAATACGACGTAAAAGTCGGGAGGAAAGATGGAAACTGTAGTTGGTCTAACCGCTATCGCTGTTGCACTGTTGATCGGCCTGGGCGCACTGGGTACTGCAATCGGTTTCGGCCTGTTGGGCGGTAAGTTCCTGGAAGGCGCAGCGCGTCAGCCAGAAATGGTTCCAATGCTGCAAGTCAAGATGTTCATCGTTGCGGGCCTGCTCGACGCCGTGACCATGATCGGTGTTGGTATCGCTCTGTTCTTCACCTTTGCGAACCCCTTCGTTGGTCAACTCGCTGGCTGATCTCTCGAATTTTCGAGGTGATTGGTGTGATGGACAACGAACGAGCGAGGTGTTGGCGTGAACATTAATGCAACCCTGATTGGCCAGTCCGTTGCGTTCTTCATTTTTGTGCTGTTCTGCATGAAGTTCGTGTGGCCTCCGGTCATCGCGGCTTTGCACGAACGTCAGAAGAAGATCGCGGATGGACTGGACGCTGCTAGCCGAGCAGCTCGCGACCTGGAGCTGGCCCAAGACAAAGTGGGTCAACAACTGCGCGAAGCTAAGACTCAAGCAGCCGAAATCATTGAGCAAGCCAAGAAGCGCGGTGCGCAGATTGTCGACGAGGCCCGTGAACAGGCTCGCGTCGAAGCTGACCGTGTGAAGGCCCAGGCTCAGGCCGAGATCGAGCAGGAACTGAACGGTGTCAAAGACGCGCTGCGTGCCCAACTGGGTAGCCTGGCAGTCAACGGTGCCGAGAAGATCCTGGGTGCCACAATCGATCAAAACGCGCACGCGGAGCTGGTTAACAAACTGGCTGCTGAAATTTAAGCGAGGGCGATCATGGCAGAACTGACCACGTTGGCCCGACCTTACGCTAAGGCGGCCTTCGAGCACGCGCAGGCCCACCAGCAACTGGCCAATTGGTCAGCCATGCTCGGCCTGGCTGCTGCGGTGTCGCAAGACGACACCATGCAGCGCATGCTCAAGGCCCCGCGACTGACGAGCGCACAAAAGGCCACCACTTTTATTGAAGTGTGTGGCGACAAGTTCGATGCCAAGGCACAGAATTTCATCCACATCGTTGCTGAAAACGATCGTCTCCCGCTTCTGCCGGAGATCGCCGAACTGTTCGACCTGTACAAGGCCGAGCAGGAAAAATCGGTCGATGTGGACGTCACCAGTGCTTTTGCATTGAACCAAGATCAGCAAGACAAACTCGCCAAGGTTCTCAGTGCACGGCTCGGCCGGGAAGTGCGCCTGCACGCTGCGGAGGATGCCACCCTTATCGGTGGTGTCGTGATCCGCGCCGGCGACCTGGTTATCGATGGCTCAGTTCGCGGCAAAATCGCGCAACTAGCCGAAGCATTGAAATCTTGAGTTTGAAGGGGCAGCAGAGCAATGCAGCAACTCAATCCTTCCGAAATAAGTGAAATCATCAAGGGTCGCATCGAGAAGCTCGATGTAACCTCCCAAGCCCGTAACGAAGGCACAGTCGTCAGCGTGTCTGACGGTATCGTGCGGATTCACGGTCTGGCCGACGTAATGTACGGCGAGATGATCGAGTTTCCGGGCGGCGTCTACGGTATGGCGCTGAACCTTGAGCAAGACTCCGTAGGTGCCGTGGTACTGGGCGCATACACGACTCTGGCTGAAGGCATGAGCGCCAAGTGCACCGGCCGCATCCTCGAAGTTCCGGTTGGTAAGGAACTGCTGGGTCGCGTAGTCGACGCACTGGGTAACCCAGTCGACGGCAAAGGTCCGCTGAACAACACCGAGACCGATGCGGTCGAGAAAGTTGCTCCAGGCGTGATCTGGCGTAAGTCGGTAGACCAGCCTGTACAGACTGGCTACAAGGCTGTCGATGCCATGATTCCTGTCGGCCGTGGCCAGCGTGAGCTGATCATCGGTGACCGTCAGATCGGTAAAACCGCTCTGGCCATCGACGCGATCATCAACCAGAAAGACAGCGGCATCTTCTGCGTCTACGTGGCAATCGGTCAGAAACAATCGACCATCGCCAACGTTGTGCGCAAACTCGAAGAGAACGGCGCACTGGCTAACACCATCGTCGTGGCTGCAAGTGCTTCCGAATCCGCTGCGCTGCAGTTCCTTGCACCGTACTCGGGTTGCACCATGGGTGAATTCTTCCGCGACCGCGGTGAAGACGCGCTGATCGTTTATGACGATCTGTCCAAGCAGGCAGTGGCTTACCGCCAGATTTCCCTGCTGCTGCGCCGTCCACCAGGCCGTGAAGCTTACCCAGGCGACGTGTTCTATCTCCACTCCCGTCTGCTGGAGCGCGCATCGCGTGTTTCCGAAGAGTACGTAGAGAAGTTCACCAACGGCGCAGTGACCGGCAAAACCGGTTCCCTGACCGCACTGCCGATCATCGAAACCCAGGCTGGCGACGTTTCCGCGTTCGTTCCGACCAACGTGATTTCCATCACCGACGGTCAGATCTTCCTGGAATCGGCCATGTTCAACTCCGGCATCCGCCCGGCAGTGAACGCCGGTGTTTCGGTATCCCGTGTGGGTGGTGCCGCTCAGACCAAGATCATCAAGAAGCTCTCCGGTGGTATCCGTACCGCTCTGGCTCAGTACCGTGAACTGGCGGCATTCGCCCAGTTCGCTTCTGACCTGGACGAAGCGACCCGTAAGCAACTTGAGCATGGTCAGCGCGTTACCGAGCTGATGAAGCAGAAGCAATACGCACCAATGTCGATCGCTGACATGGCGCTGTCGCTGTATGCCGCTGAGCGTGGGTTCCTGACCGACATCGAAATCGCCAAGGTCGGCAGCTTTGAACAAGCGCTGATTGCTTACTTCAACCGCGATCACGCCGATTTGATGGCGAAGATCAACGTGAAGGGTGACTTCAATGACGAAATCGACGCTGGCCTGAAAGCCGGTATCGAGAAGTTCAAGGCCACCCAAACCTGGTAAGCCGCAGCGGGAGTCGCAAGGCTCCCGCTTGCTAACCTGATAGGTGTTACATGGCAGGCGCAAAAGAGATTCGCAGCAAGATTGCGAGCATCAAAAGCACGCAAAAGATCACCAGCGCCATGGAAAAAGTGGCGGTCAGCAAAATGCGCAAGGCTCAGGCCCGCATGGCTGCTAGCCGTCCTTACGCGGATCGCATCCGCCAGGTAATTGGTCATCTCGCCAACGCCAACCCGGAATATCGCCACCCGTTCATGATCGATCGCGAAGTAAAGCGTGTCGGTTATGTCGTAGTGAGCAGTGACCGTGGTCTGTGCGGTGGCCTGAACACCAACCTGTTCAAGGCTCTGGTCAAGGACATGGCGGTAAACCGTGAAAACGGCGTAGAGATCGATCTGTGTGTGGTCGGCAGCAAAGGTGCGGCATTTTTCCGCAACTTCGGCGGTAACGTCGTCGCTGCGATCAGCCACCTGGGCGAAGAGCCGTCGATCAACGATTTGATCGGCAGCGTCAAGGTGATGCTGGATGCTTATCTGGACGGCCGTATCGATCGCCTGTCCGTGGTGTCCAACAAGTTCATCAACACCATGACCCAGCAGCCAACAGTGGAACAGTTGATTCCCCTGGTGGCGACCCCGGATCAAGAACTCAAGCACCACTGGGACTACCTCTACGAACCCGATGCCAAAGAGCTGCTAGACGGCCTGATGGTTCGCTACGTGGAATCGCAGGTGTACCAGGCGGTGGTCGAGAACAACGCAGCTGAACAAGCGGCGCGGATGATTGCAATGAAGAACGCCACCGACAACGCCGGTGATCTGATCAGCGATTTGCAGCTGATCTACAACAAGGCGCGTCAGGCAGCGATCACCCAAGAGATCTCGGAAATCGTCGGCGGCGCTGCCGCGGTTTAACGGTTCAAATATTCAGAGGAACCAGCTAATGAGTAGCGGACGTATCGTTCAAATCATCGGCGCCGTGATCGACGTGGAATTCCCACGCGATAGCGTACCGAGCATCTACAACGCGCTGGAAGTCAAAAGCGCGGCAGGAACCACCCTGGAAGTTCAGCAGCAGCTGGGCGACGGCGTGGTTCGTACCATTGCGATGGGCTCCACCGAGGGCTTGAAGCGTGGTCTGGAAGTAACAGACTCTGGCACTGCCATCTCCGTACCGGTCGGTAAAGCGACTCTGGGCCGGATCATGGACGTGCTGGGCAACCCGATCGACGAAGCCGGTCCGATTGCGACCGAAGAACGCTGGGGCATTCACCGTCCTGCGCCGTCCTTCGCTGAGCAGGCAGGCGGCAACGACCTGCTGGAAACCGGCATCAAGGTTATCGACCTGGTCTGCCCGTTCGCCAAGGGCGGTAAAGTCGGTCTGTTCGGTGGTGCCGGTGTCGGCAAGACCGTAAACATGATGGAACTGATCCGTAACATCGCCATCGAGCACAGCGGTTATTCCGTGTTCGCCGGTGTGGGCGAGCGTACTCGTGAGGGTAACGACTTCTACCACGAGATGAAGGATTCCAACGTTCTGGACAAAGTGGCACTGGTTTACGGTCAGATGAACGAGCCGCCGGGTAACCGTCTGCGCGTAGCACTGACCGGCCTGACCATGGCCGAGAAGTTCCGTGACGAAGGTAACGACGTTCTGCTGTTCGTCGACAACATCTATCGTTACACCCTGGCCGGTACTGAAGTATCCGCACTGCTGGGCCGTATGCCTTCGGCAGTAGGTTACCAGCCGACCCTGGCCGAAGAGATGGGTACTCTGCAAGAGCGCATCACTTCGACCAAGAACGGTTCGATCACCTCGATCCAGGCGGTATACGTACCGGCGGACGACTTGACTGACCCGTCGCCAGCGACCACGTTTGCCCACCTGGATGCAACCGTCGTACTGTCCCGTGACATCGCTTCCCTGGGTATCTACCCAGCGGTAGATCCACTGGATTCGACCTCGCGCCAGCTGGACCCGAACGTTATCGGCCAGGATCACTACGACACCGCTCGCGGCGTTCAGTACGTGTTGCAGCGCTACAAAGAACTGAAGGACATCATCGCGATCCTGGGTATGGACGAGCTGTCGGAAACCGACAAGCAGCTGGTTAACCGTGCTCGTAAGATCCAGCGTTTCCTGTCCCAGCCGTTCTTCGTGGCTGAAGTCTTCACCGGTGCATCGGGTAAATACGTTTCCCTGAAAGACACCATTGCTGGCTTCAAAGGCATCCTCAACGGTGACTACGACCACCTGCCAGAACAAGCGTTCTACATGGTTGGCGGCATCGAAGAAGCGATCGAGAAAGCCAAGAAACTGTAATCCCGGCGCCCGGCAACGGGCGCTAATTAGGTTGAGGCAAGCAAATGGCTATGACAGTCCATTGCGACATCGTCAGCGCGGAAGGGGAAATCTTCTCCGGTCTGGTCGAGATGGTGATTGCGCACGGCAACCTGGGTGATATCGGTATCGCTCCAGGCCACGCGCCGCTGATCACTGATCTGAAGCCAGGCCCGATCCGCTTGATCAAGCAGGGTGGAGACACCGAGGTGTTCTACATCTCCGGTGGTTTCCTCGAGGTTCAGCCGAACATGGTCAAGGTGCTTGCCGACACTGTGCAACGTGCTGCCGACCTGGATGAAGCTTCTGCTCAGGCTGCCGTCAAGGCTGCCGAGAAGGCCCTGAACGAAAAAGGCGCAGATTTCGATTACGGATCCGCGACTGCTCGTCTGGCCGAGGCTGCAGCTCAGCTGCGCACCGTTCAGCAGATTCGCAAGAAGTTCGGCGGTTAATCCCGCTGCATTGCTGATGCGATTGAGAAAAAGGGTAGCCTCGGCTACCCTTTTTCTTTTTTGGCATTCGCCCGCCCACGGCTCTATTGGCCGCTCAGTTGGTAGTCCTCTCATGTCTCTCGATATCGTTATTCTTGCTGCTGGCCAAGGTACCCGGATGCGTTCGGCCCTGCCCAAGGTTCTTCATCCGGTGGCGGGCAATTCCATGCTTGGCCATGTTATCCACAGCGCACGACAGTTATCCCCAATCGGCATCCACGTCGTCATCGGTCATGGTGCAGATGCGGTGCGCGAACGCCTGGGCGCGCAGGACCTGAATTTCGTGATGCAGGACAAGCAACTGGGCACCGGTCACGCCGTGGCGCAGGCTTTGCCGGAACTGACCGCCGATACCGTGCTGATCCTGTACGGCGACGTGCCGCTGATCGAGGTCGAGACCCTGAATCGTCTGCTTGCGTTGGTGACGCCAGAGCAACTGGGCCTGCTGACGGTCAATCTTGCCGATCCAACCGGCTATGGCCGCATCGTGCGTGATGAGCGCGACCGGGTTTGCGCCATCGTCGAACACAAGGATGCCACCGAGGCGCAAAAAGCGATTACCGAAGGCAACACCGGTATTCTCGCCGTTCCGGGCAAACTGTTGGCTGACTGGTTGGGGCGGTTGTCCAACAACAATGCCCAGGGTGAGTACTACCTGACGGACGTGATCGCCATGGCTGTGGCCGACGGCCTGATCGTGGCAACCGAGCAGCCATACGATGCGATGGAGGTGCAGGGCGCCAACGACCGGCGTCAGCTGGCCGAACTGGAGCGTCACTATCAGCAGCGTGAGACGCGTCGCTTGATGGCGCAGGGCGTGACCCTGCGTGATCCGGCGCGGTTCGATGTGCGCGGCGAAGTGACCGTGGGCCGTGATGTGCTGATCGACATCAACGTGATCCTCGAAGGCAAGGTAGTGATCGAGGATGACGTCATCATCGGTCCCAACTGCGTCATCAAGGACAGCACCCTTCGCAAGGGCGCCATCGTGAAGGCCAATAGTCACCTCGATGGCGCCGTGCTGGGCGAAGGCAGCGATGCCGGTCCGTTCGCGCGGCTGCGTCCGGGCAGCGAGCTTGGCGCCAGGGCGCATGTGGGTAACTTCGTTGAACTCAAGAACGCTCGCCTGGGCGAAGGCGCCAAGGCCGGGCATCTGACTTATCTGGGCGACGCCCAGGTGGGAGCGCGGACCAATATCGGAGCCGGCACCATTACCTGCAACTACGATGGCGCCAACAAGCACCAGACAACCCTGGGCGAAGACGTATTCATCGGCTCCAACAACTCGCTGGTTGCGCCTGTGGATATCTCTTCCGGCGCTACCACGGCGGCCGGTTCGACGATTACCCAAAATGTGCCTGCCGAGCAACTGGGTGTAGCACGTGCGCGTCAGCGGAACATCGAGGGCTGGAAGCGCCCGGTCAAGATCAAGAAAAGCTGAGTTATCCACAGCCTCCCGCAGACAGAAGGAGCGAGCTTGCTCGCGAAGAGGTCAGTGCAACCGACGCCTATTCTGCGGCTGCACCGGCGCTTTCGCGAGCAAGCTCGCTTCTACGGGTTTTGGTTGGGTTCTAACGCAAACTTGACCGAAACGGCTAAATAGGTTTTGATTGCCTTCGTTATCTTTCGTAACGAAACATAAGGCTCTCATGTCGAAACGTAATACGCCCCAACGACGCCACAACATTCTTGCGCTGCTGACTGAGCAGGGCGAAGTGAGTGTGGACGATCTGGCCAGGCGTTTCGAAACTTCGGAAGTTACGATTCGCAAGGATCTGGCTGCCCTGGAGACCAATGGCTTATTGCTACGCCGCTATGGCGGTGCCGTGACGTTGCCGCAGGAAATGATCCATGAGTCAGCCCAGCCGGTCTCTCGTTACAAGCAGGCGATTGCGCGGGCGGCCGCAGCCCGCATCCGAGAGCACGCACGAATCATCGTCGACAGCGGCAGCACCACGGCGGCGTTGATCCCCGAACTGGGCGTTCAGCCTGGCCTGGTGGTCATGACCAATTCGATGCATGTAGCCCGCGCCCTGACGGAGTTGGAGCACGAGCCCGTGCTGCTGATGACCGGCGGAACGTGGGACCCGCATTCCGAGTCCTTTCAGGGGCAGGTCGCGGAGCAGGTGTTACGGTCCTACGACTTCGACCAGCTCTTCATCGGCGCCGACGGCATCGATCTGGCCCGAGGCACTACCACGTTCAATGAGTTGCTGGGCCTTAGCCGGGTCATGGCGGAAGTTGCCCGGGAAGTGATCGTCATGGTCGAAGCCGACAAGGTCGGCCGCAAGATCCCCAATCTGGAGCTGCCCTGGAGCAGTGTCCACACCCTTATTACTGATGATCGTCTGCCTGAAGAGGCGCGCGAACAGATACAAGCCCGCGGCATCAACCTGATTTGTGCCGCTGTCAGCTAGGAGAAAACCATGTGTGGAATCGTCGGTGCCGTCGCTGAACGTAATATCACGGCCATCTTGCTTGAAGGCCTCAAGCGCCTTGAATACCGCGGCTATGACAGTGCCGGTGTAGCCGTGTTCAGCAATGACGGCGTACTTGAACGTCGCCGTCGTTCCGGCAAGGTCAGCGAGCTGGAACAGGCGCTGGCGGGCGAGCCGCTGGCCGGACGCCTCGGAATCGCTCACACCCGCTGGGCCACCCATGGCGCGCCGTGCGAGCGCAATGCGCATCCGCATTTTTCGGGAAACCAGCTGGCCGTTGTCCACAACGGCATCATCGAGAATCACGAAGCCTTGCGCGAGCAGCTCAAGGCCCTGGGCTATGTATTTGCGTCGGACACCGATACCGAAGTCATCGTCCACCTGCTTGACCACAAGCTCAAGGACACTGCCGACCTGGCGGTGGCACTCAAGGCAGCGGTCAAGGAACTGCATGGCGCCTACGGCCTGGCGGTGATCAGCGCCAGTCAGCCGGATCGTTTGCTGGCCGCCCGTAGCGGCAGCCCGCTGGTGATCGGTCTGGGCCTTGGGGAGAACTTCCTGGCTTCGGACCAATTGGCGCTGCGCCAGGTCACCGACCGCTTCATGTACCTGGAAGAGGGCGATATCGCCGAGATCCGCCGCGACAGCGTGCAGATCTGGTCGGTGGACGGCTTGCCGGTCGAGCGTGAAGCGGTGCAGTACCACGAAGGCGCCGAAGCCGCCGACAAGGGTGAATATCGCCACTTCATGCTCAAAGAGATCCACGAGCAACCCAAGGTGGTACAGCGCACCCTGGAAGGTCGCCTTGGGCAGCAGCAAGTGCTGGTTCATGCATTTGGTCCGCAAGCGGCCGAGCTGTTCGCCAGGGTGCGCAACGTGCAGATCGTGGCGTGCGGCACCAGCTATCACGCCGGCATGGTTGCCCGTTACTGGCTTGAAGGGCTGGCCGGTATTCCTTGCCAGGTCGAAGTGGCCAGCGAATTCCGCTACCGCAAAGTGGTGGTTCAGCCGGACACCCTGTTCGTATCCATCTCTCAGTCGGGTGAGACTGCCGATACCCTCGCTGCGTTGCGTAACGCCAAGGAACTGGGCTTTCTGGCCAGCCTGGCGATTTGTAACGTGGGCATCAGCTCTCTGGTACGCGAGTCCGACCTGACCCTGCTGACCCAGGCAGGTCCAGAGATCGGCGTGGCGTCCACCAAGGCGTTCACCACGCAACTGGTAGCGTTGCTGTTGCTCACGCTGTCGCTGGGGCAGGTCAAGGGTACGCTGGGCGAAGGTGTGGAAGCCGAACTGGTGGAAGAGCTGCGTCGTCTTCCGACTCGCCTGGGCGAGGCGCTGGCGATGGATGGCACCGTCGAAAAGGTCGCCGAGCTGTTCGCCGAAAAGCACCACACCCTGTTCCTGGGTCGCGGCGCGCAGTTCCCGGTGGCGATGGAAGGCGCGCTCAAGCTCAAAGAGATTTCCTACATCCATGCTGAAGCCTACCCGGCGGGCGAACTCAAGCATGGCCCGCTGGCCTTGGTCGACGCCGACATGCCGGTGGTTACCGTTGCGCCGAATAACGAACTGCTGGAAAAGCTCAAGTCCAACCTGCAGGAAGTCCGTGCCCGCGGCGGCGAGTTGGTGGTGTTTGCCGATGAGCAGGCCCAGATGAAGAACGGTGAGGGCATCCACGTCATCGCCATGCCGCACATCATTGATGCGCTGGCGCCTATCCTTTACACCATCCCGTTGCAGCTGCTTTCGTACTACGTCGCCGTATTGAAGGGGACCGATGTCGATCAGCCACGCAACCTGGCCAAGTCGGTCACTGTGGAATAGTTATCCACAGCCTGAGTGGAAGGTCGCAGGCATTGTCTGCGATACTTCCGCTCTTTCAACGCCTGGCGATCAGGCGCAGTCGGTTTCAGGGTGTACAGGTTGCGAACGTTCTTTCTCGGCTGGACGGCTCAGTATGAGCGGCGTTTCATCGGCTATCTGGCACGTCACTACAATGTCAGCAGGCTGGAAGTGCCCAAGCTGTTCAAGCGTATCCATCGCCTTGCCACAGGCTTTCGCAAGTCCGATGACGTGCAAGGCAGGCGAGTGGCATGGCTGGGGCGCCTGTACTGTGCGTCGAAAGGGTTTGATCGCTCGGATATTCTGGTCTGCAACGAGGGGCAGGTAAGGCGCAATGTCTTGCCTACGATTGTCAGCGCCTTTCCTGGATGCAAGATCCTGCTGGTTCGCGATCTGGTGGATGCAGCGTTCGTCGAAGAGATGACGCCGTTATTTGACCGGATCTACAGTTTTGATCAGTCCCAGTGCAAGCGCCTGGGCATGCATCCTCTCAATCAGTTTTTTCCGCTGGGTTTTGCCGAGGCCGAGTTGCTGCTGGCTGAAAGGCCGAAGGCTGTTACCCACAAGCAGTGTTTCTTCCTGGGCCGTGACAAAGGACGGTCTGCATTGCTGGACCGGCTTGCCGGTATCCTGGAGCAGCACGGCTGCACAGCGGACTTCCATATCGTTCGAGACAGTACCTCGACGCCACCGTCGCGCTTTCACACCGATGCGTTACTCGATTACGAAGCCAACCTGAAGTTGTCTCTGGCGGCAGACGTGTTGATCGAGATAAACCAGCCTGGACAGGCCGGTTTCACCTTGCGAACGCTGGAAGCGGCCTACTTCGGCAAGAAGCTGATCACCAACAACGCATCGGTCAAAGATGCGCCGCTCTACCATCCGAACAATATTCTGGTCATCGGCAGCGAAGATTGCTGGGATGTTACAGCCCTCGGCGAATTTCTGGGCGTGCCCTTCGAACCGTTGCCCAAGGAGACGCTCTACGCGTACTCCCCGGATTACATGATCGAGTGCCTGACCCGGGAAAACGCTGTTCCGGCACGCTGATCATACTGAGCGACGGGTAACGATCAGCTCGATCGCAGCGATGCGA
Source organism: Pseudomonas sp. v388 (assembly GCF_003935425.1). Taxonomy (GTDB): domain Bacteria; phylum Pseudomonadota; class Gammaproteobacteria; order Pseudomonadales; family Pseudomonadaceae; genus Aquipseudomonas. The sequence continues at coordinate 92,822 of NZ_RHQN01000002.1, read as the reverse complement.
TCGACTTCTTCATAGCCGGGCTCGGCGAGTTCTTCCCCGAAGACGTCGGGGTCCAGTTCGCGGTAGGTCCAGTCGAATCCCGGCTGCTCGATGTCGTCGCTGATGGCGCTGAAAAACGGATCTTGTTCATCGACCATCGCCACGCCGGTATACAGCACCAGCGAACCACCTGGAGCGAGCCTTGGCAGGGCTTCGCGCAGAATGCGCACCGAAAGATCCGCGCCCAGCGCATCGCCGCCGTGACGATACGCCCTGCGCCGGGAGTCTTTCATGTATGGCGGATTGGCGACAATCAGATCGAACTGCCCGTCGACACCGCTGAGAATGTCGCTGTGACGGCACTCCAGATTATCCAGTCGCGCCACCACGCCGTTGATCTGGGCAAAGTGCAGGGCTTTGGGATTGATGTCCACCGCGTACACCTGCGCTTCAGGCCGGGCGCGGGCGATCAGCATCGCACCTGCGCCACTGCCGCACCCTACGTCCACGGCCCGCAGGATAGGGTGCGGTGTGTGTTGCAGGTGCAGATTGATCGAATGGGCAAAACGATAAGTGTCCGGGCCGAAGAACACCGAGTCTTCGTCGGTAGTCGGGAAGGCCGAGTGAAGCAGTAGCAGGCCGTCGAGGCTGGACCAGCGAACCCGGCTTTTCAGCCCTTGCGCATGGTGCTCCAGGACGCCCGCCTGCAGCAGCTCTTCGACTTCCGGCGCCGTCAGCAGAGTGCGAGGCATGACTCGGCTCCAGCCGAACACGTCACGCAAGGAGCGAGCGGTCTGGTTGGCGGGCCGTGCGTTGACTCGTTGATGGGTGACTGGCGTGGGCGTGATGAAATGATAGCCGCCGTTGCTCAGGCGCCAGCCCAGCGCAACCGTGGCGACGGGGTCCGGTAGCGGGTCCGGCGGCAGGGCCTCGGTGGGCAACGGCTGAGTGGCAATCATGAAGTAGCTCCTGTCATACGTTCTGACATCGCGGCAACGAACAGGCGGGTAGCGTGCAGCCCAGCCAGTGAAGCGTGACGGGCGGGCGACATGTTCTGAATCAGCATCTGCATTTTTTCACCGCAAGCCACCGAGGCGAGTTTGTCCTCCAACTCCTGGACGTCCGGATCGTACTGCTCGCCCGCGCCCATCGCTTGCTGGTTGGTACCCGACGTTGTACGGAATCTGGAGCGAAAGGCTTCCGGCAGACGTTTGCCGGACGGCGCTGCGGCACTGCCGTCGGCGATCCAGTCACCGGCAATCCAATCGTGTACCAACTGCTTTTCGTAACCACTGAACACGCCGAACATCGGTGCGCCTGCGCCTTCGATCAGCTGCCAGAAGCGACTTTCGGCCGGGTCCTGATGACGTTTGATCCAGCCTCGATTTTCCAGCACGGCCAGGAATTCGGCGATCTGATCCGGTTTGGCCAGCCACTCGTTGACGGTCTTTCCATCCAGGCGGCAATAGTCCGAATGCATGTGCTGGCCGAAGGTGCGCTTGCGTTCGAGCATCGAGATGATTTCCTGATCCAGATCGAATGCCTGGATAACGGCAGAAGAGCCGATGCCCAGTTCATTGAGCGCGTAACCGCGGGCGATACGTTTGTAGAAATCATCACGCTCGTCGCCCACTGGCATCAGCGCCAGCACGCTTTGCGCTGCCTTGCGTGCATGTCCGGTGCTGGCGTTGTCGATGGTGACGTGCAGGGTGAAGTAGTACGGGTCGATGCCCAGCTCGTTCAGCTCGAACGAAGTGATCAGCAGGTGCAGCGGCAGTTGCTCATAGCCCAGGTTGTAGCCGATCACCTCAGGCAGGTACTGATCGGCCGAATGGCCGAGCGCCAGCTGGATGGCGCCTTGCAGGTACAGTTCGTCCGCGAGGGGAGCGGCGCCGTCACAGTCGAGATCCGCCAGCAGTTTGCGATACAGCGAAACGTGGTTCAGTGCCTGTTCGCCGTCACCCAGTTCTTCGAGGTACGTGCGGATCAGGCCGTGGAAGCGATAGTCGCTCCAGTGCGGCAGCAGTCCATAGAGCCAGGCGCCGTCCACCAGCTTGGTAGGTGCGACCTGTTGAATGAAATACATCGCATGGGATTTGTTGCGAAAGAACCGGCGAGGCTGGCCGGCACGGCGCTGATCCAGATAGAGCGCGTACTGTTGCGCAACCTGCCCGACGTTGTGTTCCATCCACTGTTCCAGATCGTCGGGCGTGGAAGGCAGATCGCACGGCTCGTGATCCGCAAGGCTCAGGCAATGATTGAGAAATGCATGGGTCGCGGACTTGTCTTGCGTCGCCGTTTCGCTCATCCACGCCTGGTAAAGGGTTCTTGCACTGGCTTCTTCAACCATGGCCGGGTTGGCGACAACTCGGCTAGCCATCATCTGAAGAGACGTCATAGAAATCATTCCTTGGCAGTTTGAAAATCGCGCAAGAAATGATCACGCGATGCCCATCTGTTGTTCTTGTTCAACTGAGTACCAAAGCTGTCGGAAAATTCAGCAAAACTGTTCCAGGACCGATAGGCGGCGCTTGGCCAGTGTGTGTCATTTCGTTTCGTCGTTGAGCAGGCGACGGTGGAAGTGCGGGATCTGCTTGAGCGCATGCAATGCGGCCTGCAGTTGCACATCTTCTCTGCTGCCAGAGAAGCGGTGCTGTTCGGTGAACGCTCTGTGCTGCCCGTCATGTACGAAGCCCCAGGCGAAGCAAACGGTGCCGGCAGGAATGCCGTCCACGTCGTCAGGCCCGCACAGGCCGGTGGTTGCGACGGCCACATTGGCGGGGCTGTCCCGCAAGGCGCCCAGCACCATTTCGCGAGCCACTTCACAGCTGGTCAGGTTGAATTGCTCGATGGTGCGCGGGCTGACACCGAGCAGGCGTTGTTTGGCTTCCGGCGAATAGACAACGTACCCACACTCGATGAGCGAGCCGCTGCCAGGGATCTGCGCCAGCAGGGTAATGATTTCCCCTGCCGTGCATGACTCGGCGGTCGCCAGCAGCAGTTGCTCGTCACGCAGGTAATCAACCACATCCTCGATGATCTTCATAATCGCGCCTTGTTTCGCGCCGCGCGTTGGGGCGGCGTCCGGTTATCCGATGGACCGGGATTGTTTCCCGAGCGTTCCACGAATCCGGCCGACGGCCCTGAACGACATCTCGTCAAAAACGAAAGCAAAAAAGATGAACGCCGATTTATGTCGCCAGTCACAGGATTATGTCGTCGCTAGCCGACGGCCTATCCAGCCCAAGAAAAAGGAATGATCAAGATGGCCAATTTATTTCGTATGAGCGCTCTTGCTGTTGTGCTTTCGCTAGGCTGCCAGGCGGCGATGGCGGATTCGGAAGACTTCGTGGAAGACGCATCCGCCAAGGGCGTTGCCGAAATCGAAGCGGGCAAGCTGGCGCAGGAAAAAGGCACCTCGGCAGACGTCAAGACGTTTGCCCAGCAGATGATCACCGACCACACCGCTGCCAACAAAGAACTGCTGGCAATCGCCCAGAAAAAGAACCTGGAAGTCTCGGATGAAGCCATGCTGCTGGACAAGGCCAAGGCAATGATTCTGGAGCTGCGCGGTGCCAAGTCGTTCGATCAGGCGTATGCGAACAACCAGGTCATGGCTCATGAGCAGACCATCAAACTGTTCGAAGAAGAAGCGGCCAAGGGTGAAGATGCAGAGTTGAAAGCCTTTGCCACCGCCACGCTGCCCAAGCTCAAGGCGCATCTGGAACACGCCCGGGCGTTGGCCAAGGCCCATGGTGGAAGCGCAGCCAAGAACTAAAGTGTAAGGGCGTCACGAGGTGGTCCGCTTTGCGCGGATCACCTCTGGTCTCCATCAAGCGCTACGCTGCCGGCGCCTGTGCGGACCCTCCAGCCTGGTGAAGGCCACCTCCGAGCGCAGCTCGCAGATCAGACGCGCAACTGCTCGACTTGTCTGCACGTCACTCAGCGCAATCCCCGTTACGAATAACTCGACCTTTCCGGTATCGGCCTCATAGATTTCGACAGTGAGCGCTTCATTGCTCGTCAGCTCGCACCGACAGGACAGTGGAGCGAAGCCTGACTCAATGATGTGACGAATCTCTGTGTTCGATAGCAAAGACCGATTCCTGAAAGTATTAGGTACCCCTGACGCATGCATGAGCATGGGTCTTCGGTAGCGAGAGATAGCATTCAGCCACAAGTGATGGAAAGTCCACAAGGATGGCTTAATAGTGGCGCACAACTTCAGCGGGTTTACAAATAGGCCGGTGTGCATATAGGAGGGCACGGGCTAATTCGAACGAGGTATGTTTTTATATCAAGCCATTCATTTGAATGGCTTGTGCCGACCGGTAGTAAGCGTATAAGGCTCATCCCGATGGCAGCGAGATTACATGCGGCGCAGCCAACTTCTTAAGGCGTGTGTGGGTTATAAGTCCTTGCTTGATAAAACAATGGCCCAACTGCTTACACAGAGGGCCAGAGCAGTGCGCATGAACGCCAACTTGTTTCCCTGACGGGTCGTTGCTGTTCAGCGCGTTGTAATACAGACAGGTCGAACCTGTCCGACGATCAACGCCGGAGCAAGTTGTTTTCGAGTACGGTGCCTACACCGAAAACATTGACCGCCATCGCAACCTGGAAGCCTCGACGAGCGTTCAATGCCTCGATTTCAAAAGCACGCAAACCTGTTGCGAACGCTTTGCCCGGCAACCCCTCATCGAGAGTGCCATGAGGCAGACCTGTTGTTTTGGTAGGTATGTTTTTCATGGCCATTCTCCTGGGGATTGATGGGTTCAGCCGAGTATCACAGCTTGGTCTTATCGCCGCCTTGGACCAGGCCGGAGCCCAGATCAGCGCCAGTCACCGGGTTGGCGGTTGGGTCGGACATGGTCCGCAGCTTCATCGCTTCCAGCACTTCGGCGTCGTCGGCGCTGAGCGTGACCGAAGCCGATCCATCGCCTCCGTCGACCGCCGGTTGCGGATTCTCGATGTATTCCCACTCGCCGCCCTGGTTCCATGGGCCGCGGACGTTCGGCTCACCCGACATGCTGAAGTACTTGTTGGTGAACTCAGGCATGCCTGGCAGTTTGCCCTGCGGGAAGTTCGGCTGAATCGAGTGCAGCGCCTTTTCAAACGACAGCTGGTGCGCGATTTCGCGGGTCATGAGAAAGCCCAGTGCTTCCTTGACGCCTGGGTCAGTGGTGATATTCATCAAGCGCTCATAGACGATCTTGGCGCGGGCTTCGGCTGCGATGTTGGAACGGAAGTCGGCGGTAGGTTCGCCAATGGTGTCGATGTAGGCGGCTGTCCAGGGCACTCCGGCCGAGTTGACCAGTGGCGCACCGGCACCGTAGAGCAGGCTGGTGATATGCGAGTCGTTGCCGTCGCCATTGATCGCGCGGTACAGCTCGCCTTCTTCCTGGACGCCTTCGGCCAGTTGGCCTTTGGCACCCTTGTTGAGCATGACGATGATGGAGCCTACGATTTCCAGGTGGCTCAGTTCTTCGGTCGCGATGTCCATGAGCAGGTCCTTGCGGCCTGGATCATCTTCGCTGAGGCCTTGGGTGAAATAGCGGCCAGCCGCCGCGAGTTCGCCTTGGGCGCCGCCGAATTGTTCGAGCAAAAGGTTGGCCAGGCCAGGATTCGGCTCGGCTACACGGACGGTGTATTGCAGACGCTTGTTATGAATGAACATTATGCGTTTCCTCAGGCTTGTTACTTCGGAAGCGTTTTACCCATATGAATTGAGCTTACTTCAACGCAGTCAGAGCTTATGAGGCGAGTCGGCAAAGGTAGGTTGCGAAAATAAACGCGATGACAGGACCAACGGTAGGAAAGCCAAGGTTCCATAGAATTTTCTTTTTAGAGGTTCAGAAGCGGTCATTAGCAAGTAACGCAGCGCAGGACTTTGCCTGTAGCGAAGAAACAGCAGGTTAGTCTGGTGAACACTTACAGGCGCAAGCGCAGTCCATCATTAAAAGAGACTATGATCAGTGAGTGGCACTGTTGGTTAATAGAGCGGCCTGAATTACATGGCTATTTGATATCGTTTTATAAAGCTAAAAAATTCTCGGAATCTTCTCGAATGGATACGATCTGTTTTGCGTGTACATAAAGGAGGAGCAGGTCATGCCTGATGAGAAACACTATCGGATTGACTATTTGCTGCATGGTAATTACAAGACTTTCTACATCCGGGCAGGCTCCATGGACAATCAGGAGGCCTGGCACTGGGCTACGGTTGATGCAGGGTTTGGAGCGATACCCAAGTATCGCTCGGACAAGGTGCCAAAGCTCAGCAAGCCTCAGGCTGAAAAGCTTGGGTTGTCGAACGTGGAGTGGACCGCGGCTTGATGGTCTGACACGAAAGCGCCGCCTCGTTGCGGCGCTTTTCGCATCTGCACGCCGAGCAGACGCATACGCTGCACCCCGCCCAAGAGCCGGCAAGGCACTTCCCCACAGTGTTTGGCACTCTGCGTTCTTTAGTTCACCAGTTGCGGCAGTACGTAATTCCTGACGATGTACAGCGAGCCTTCGGCGCTCAGGTGTCCGGAGTCGATCTGCAACAGAGAATGGGTGTCCTCCAGCCGGGCCAGACAGGCGCCTTTCACGCACAGCTTGTCGATGAGCGAGACGAACTGCATGTCAGCCGGGTCGATCAACCGGCGGGTCGCCTGATCTACCGCGAGCGTGTTGCGATCCAGGGCCGGGTCGCTGATGTGCGAGTCGGTCACCTCCCAATGGCGATTGACGATGACACTGGGCAGCGAGGGATTCCATTGTGGCAAAGGCCCGATCAGCACGATGTGTTTGACGCCGTAGCTTTTGAGCCGGGTAGCGATGTCGTTCCAGCGTGTCTTGTCGTGGCCGTCCTTTTGCGCAATCACCACGATGTCCGGGCGCAGCGCCTCGATGCTCTTCAGCGCGGTCCGGTTGGAATAATTGCAGGCTTCGCGGATGGACGTCATTCGGCCTTGCTCGGGGGTCAGGCTGGGCCGGCAACTGGCCGATGCCACCTGATAGAACGGGGTACCCTGCGCCAGCAGCGTGCGCAGGCCCAGAGACAGCGCCTGAGCATGCGAGTCTCCCCAGAGAAATACGCCGCCTTCGCCTTTTCTGGCGATACACGAGGCATCTATGCCGGACTGGCCGCGCTGATTGATGGCGGAAAACGCATCGCATTTGAGCCAATAGGGCTCATACAGATTTTGCTGGCGATCGACGTAATCCTGAATGAAGCGTGCCTTGTCCGACACACTCACCGTGCGCACCGGTGTCACCACGCCGCCGCTGGCAGTGACTGCCGCGCCGCCTACGAATACCAGCGCAATCAGTGTGCCGAGCGTGGCGAAGGCCCAACCGCGTTCTTTCCGGACGCTGCCGGTGGGCTTTTCGATCATCCAGTAGGAGGCGACGGCCAGAACCAATGCGACCGTCATCCCGAGCAGGACATTGCCGGTCACGCCCAGCCAGCCCGCATAGTTCATCAGCACGACCACCGGCCAGTGCCACAAGTAGAGCGAGTAGGACAACGTGCCGATCCATTGTGAGATCGGGTTGTTGGTCAGTACCGAATCCTGACGTGCCGCGACAATCACGGCGAAAGTCCCCAACACCGGCAACAGCACCAGGTAGCCGGGCCAGACTTCTTCCACGTTCAGCAATACGAAGCCGGCCAGGATCAGCCCAAGCCCGGTCAGCTCCAGCAGTCGTTGCGCTCCCGGCCGCAATTGGCAGGGAAACAGGCAGGCGACGCCGCCAAGCAGCAGTTCCCAGGCGCGGGTCGGCAAGAGGTAGAACGACGGCTCCGGCCATTGGTACGACGCCCATACGCAAAACGCGAAACCTGCCACGCATCCGCTCAGAATCCACCAGCGCAGCGCGGCGATGGACATGAAGCGGACCAGTATCAACAGCGTGAGCGGAAACAGCAGGTAGAACTGCCATTCAACCGACAGCGACCAAGTGTGCAGCAGCCATTTCTCGTGGGCGTTGGCAGTGAAATAGCCTGCTTCTCCCCAGTAGACGAAGTTGGAGACGAAAGCCAGGCTGCTGGCCACATGCGTGCCCAAGGCGCTGTAATCCATCGGCAGCATGTAGAACCAGCCTGCGACCAGCAACGTCAGGCACAGCACCGCCAGCGCCGGAATGATGCGTCGCGCGCGGGATCTGTAGAACGCGGCGAGGCTGAACGTGCCTGCCTTGAGGCCGCGCATGATGATGCCGGTGATCAGGAAACCGGAGATCACGAAAAACACGTCCACACCGGCGAACCCGCCAGACAGCCAGACCGGATTGAAGTGATAGATCAATACACCGACAACAGCTATGGCGCGGAGACCATTGATGTCTTTTCTGAAATCCATGACGGCATGCCCAGTCGATGAGAAGGTGGTAGGAGGGTCGTGGCGGGGGCGCAGGCGAACGAACTCCGCGAGGTTCAGCGCGGGCTCAGTTGAATGATCTTGGGAAAGTTGGTCAGGGTCACCATGGCGGAGCACTGGCCGTTCTGGCAGGTCCACGCCTGGTCGCTGTTGATCTGACCTTGCTCGGCCTTGACCGTATCGATCAAGCGCACCGGGCCGCTCATGGCCGCGCTGCTGCTGACGGTTTCCTCGCGCGGCTTGCCGATTGCCCACGCCACCAGCACCCGCTGCGCACCTTTGTGGAAATACAGCCGGTACAGGTCTTCGGACAACACGCTAGCCTCAGCGTCGTAGGTGAAATCCCGCACCACCGGAGCAATCGCCTGCATCATGGGATAGGCCGGCTTCGGCGAAAGATCTTCGTTGAGGATGCCGAAGTTGTGTTCCTGGTCGTAGCGATTCGGCCCGTCGTTGTACAGGTCGTACCACCACATGCCTTTGAAATTGGGGATCGTGCGCGCGAGGAAGAAGATCCGGGCCATGTACAGCGCCTGAGTGACCTCACTCTTGCCGCACGGTCCCTGATGGCTGGGCCAGGCCATTTCCGTCAGGTACAAGGGTACGTCGCGGCCTGCTTTGCTGCGGATTTGCTGCTCGTACTCCCGCATCCACCGCACCCAGGCTTCCGGCGTGTTGCCGTCGTTGGCTGAGCAGTGGGCATAAGGGTGAATCGACAGGCCGTCGACCAGATCCAGCGCGCCACTCTCGATCAAGTGGTCGGCGAAGCCGAAGCGGATGCCGTCCGGCGTCACCGCGCCCGCCAGAATCTTCGCCGGCTTGCCGGTGCTGTTGCGGGTGTTCTTGCGAATCACCGGCACGGTTTCCTGCACCAGCTTCACATAGTCCAGGCTCAACTGGCGGTCGGCGGGCGCCTCAAGATCCCACTCGTTCCAGATTTCGTAGTAGTCCACCCGGTTGCCCAGCTGGCGGCTCACATAGTCGGTGTACTTGAGCCAGGCCTGCATGATCTGCGGATCGCGCGGCTTCTTGTTGTCATGAAAATACGTGCTGTAGCCCAGGATCGCCAGGCGGCTCATGTTCAGCCCGCTGGCGGTCTCCAGGTAGCTGCGCCAGCGCGGTGTGATGCGCAGACGATTGGGCGTTGGTTCTGCGGTAGACCAGAAAACGTCATCCTTGACCGCGTTGAAGCCTGCGTCGGCCGCGAGGGTCAGTGGCTTTTTCGCCGGCCGGTCATAGTTCATCAGGTGGGTCGAGATGCCGAGGATAAAGGGCGTGTCTTCGGCCATCGCCGATCCGCAGCCGAGGCTGACGGCCAGCGCCAGGCCGGAGAAACGCCGCAAGAAAGAGGTCATGGCGCGGCCCTCAGTATGGAGCGGACAGGGTGTTCAACTTCAGCTCGCGTTGCCTGGGCTGCGGCACATCTTCAACGCGAGCGGCCGCCAACACGTAGCCTGCCGCCAGACCGATAAACAGGTTGGCGACCGCCACTTCGAACATGTCGGTGGTCCAGCCGATCAGGCACCAGCAGAAACCGGTCGCCAGCAGCATGCGGCCGATCCGGGACGAGTCGTTGATCAGCTTGAACAGCATCGGAATCTGCAACAGGTACAGCAGCACGCCGACCACGCCCAGCATGGCCCACAGGTAGACCGCGCTGCTGTCGGCACCGAGCAGGATGTCGCTGCCGGGCACCGGGAAAATCGCCATGGTGCTGCCGACCATGCCAAAGCCGGCGCCCGTCAGACCCCAGCCCTGCAGGTTCATGAAGTCCACCAGCCGTGGCCAGGTGTTGTTGAGCCGGTCGTACAACGAAGCCAGTGAACTGCCGCCTTCACTGACCGTTCGCATATCGAAGTGGTGCATCAGGCCCAGGGTCGGCAACAGCAGCCCGAACGCAACCACCACCACGCACAGGATCCGGCAGGTCCAGGTCATGCGCTGGATGAACAGCAGGCCCATGGTCAAAGCAAACGCAGCAGCCGGTGCCTTGCTGGTGGTCAGAACGATCGCATACATCGCCACGGCGCTCAGCGCGAGCCTGGCGACACCGGAACGTATGAACATCAGCAGGTAAATGGTGTAGAGGGCGAGCATGATCGACAGCACATTGGAGACTCGGGCAAAACCGGCGGCGCGGTCCTGCTCGTCGGCGCTCCAGGCCGTGTTGGCCGACAGTTGCGTGTCGCCCACCAGGTAGCTGTAGCCTTTCCAGGGCACCGCACCAAACTTGTCCAGCGCCAGCCCGACCAGCGAAGCCGCCATACAGAACGCCACGCCCCAGCACAGTAGCTTCTTGCGATGCAGCAAGTGCTGGCTGCAGACGATGCCGAACAGCAGCGGGCTGAGCGCGAACAGGCTGAATGCCAGGTTGGAAAGGCTGGCGCGGTGCAGCATGGCAAGCATGCCGGAGAGCAGCCAGATCATCATGAAAATCCAGAACAGCCGCCCGGCCTTGTAGGTGCGCAGTTCCATGACGAACAGCAGCACGCAGCCGACTTTTGGCAGGTACAACAGCGGGCCTATACCGGCCTTGTCGAAGTAAAAGCGCAGCGCGCCGGAAAAGGTCTCGACCAGCAGCAGGCCGATGGCGACCCATACGGCTGCGGAGGACTTGTCGAAAGACATGATCGACGATTGCTCGTCGCCACTGTTCGCGGGACTCGACTCCATGATGTCTGCCTTCTGAATAACGTCAGGGTTTTTCAACGGACAAAGCTACCGCCCACCGACTGCAAGGGATCAGTCGATTCGGGGAAGAGCCAGGAAAGGGAAGAGGTCTGGAGCGAATGCTCGCAACGGCGTGACAGGGGATATATCAGCCGGTGTTGGCGAACCTGTCAATTATTTCGACGGAAATTGTTGCTCACGGCGATCGTTCCCGCGCAGCGCGCAGGAACGAAGGTCAGCCAATGTTACGGATATTTGCGTTTGTCCGGTGCCGGCGGGAAGTACTGGTACATCCAGGTTTCGCTCAGGGTGCGGTCGCGGGAACGAATGAACATACGCATCTCGACCGGCTCGACAGAGTCGTTGGTCGGGATCCAGTCGAACGTCACGCGGTAGCCCTTGATGTCCGGCAGCGCCAGGATGTTGAAGTCCTGCACCTTGCCATGGGAAACGTTCACCACCGGCTCGATGCCGACGCCTTCGGGCAGACGGTCCAGACCGCCGCCGTGGAAGTCCACCGCGAAACGGCGCGCCCAGGTTTTCGGGTAGTGCTCGCCCGGCGCCCAGCCTTCGAGGAAGCCGCCCATGCCCGACCGGGTGGCGTGAATCTGGGCCAATGGTGTGCTGACCGGAGGCAGCGGACTCCAATACAGTTTGTAGCCGTAATTGAGCGAGTCGCCGGCCTTGACCGGCTTCTTGGGAGTCCAGAACACCACGATGTTATCCATCGTTTCGCCGGTGGTCGGCAATTCCAGCAGGCTGACCTCGCCATCGCCCCAGGCGGTGGTCGGCTCGACCCACAGGCTCGGACGGCGGCTGTACCACACGACCGTATCCTGATAGCTGGAGAATTCATGGTCGCTCTGCACCAGGCCGAAACCTTTCGGGTCTTTGTCGGCGAAGGCGCTGAACTGTGGTTTCAGCGGATTGTTCAGCGGGCGGCAGATCCATTCGCCGTTGCCACGCCACATCGACAGGCGATCGGAGTCATGAATCTGCGGGTGGATGGTGTCGCACATATGACGTTCATGCGTACCGCAGCTGAACATGCTGGTCATCGGCGAAATGCCCAACTGCTGGATGTCGACGCGGGCGTTGACGTGGGCGTCGATCTCCATGACCACCTGGCTGGCCTGACAGTCGATATCGAAACGGTAGGCGCCGGTCGCGCTGGGTGAGTCGAGCAGGGCGTAGACCACGAACCGCGTGGCGTTCTTGTCCGGCGTCTCGAACCAGAATTTGGTGAAGTCCGGAAATTCTTCCTGACGCTTGGCATAGCTGTCGATGGCCAGGCCGCGTGCAGACAGGCCGTACTGTTTGCTGCTGTCGACGGCGCGAAAGTAGCTGGCGCCGAGAAACGACACGATATCGTTGATCGCGATCTCGGGCGCCTTGAACAGTTTGAAACCGGCAAAACCCAGATCGCCATTGACCAGGTTCTTGTCGATGCCGCTTTTCTCGTAGTTGAACAGGTCGTGGCGGAAATGCACTTCACGGGCCTGCTTGTTCTTGGGATCTACGCTGTACATCCGCACCGGGGTCTTGAAGCCCATGCCGACGTGGAAGAAATGCACGTCGAGCTGGCCCTGGACGTCTTTCCACAGCGAATGACCCGGATCGTAGCGAATGGCATTGAACTGCTGCGGCGTCATGTTCGCCAGCACCGGCGGCAATACCTGCTTGGTGCTCACGTAACCGCGTCCGGCCAGTTGCTTGGCATGAGCTTGCAAGGCGGCAAAATCGAAGTGCTCGATTTCACCATCAGCTGCCGCAGCGAGCGCACGCGCAGCGAAAAGCCCCGAGGCCGGCACGCTGCTATAAGCGGCCAACGCCATGGATGCTTTCAGGAGATTCCTGCGATTCATAAAGTGAAGCCTCTGAGTAATGCTGTGCGTCCTGCACAGGAAAATGCGCGCCAACCACTCCTTGCCGAACGCAAACTACCCACAACAGATAACAAAGACGAGATGCGGTTCGAAAAAAGCCCGAAAAAAAACGCCGCTCCTGTTCAGGGATGACGGCGTTTCAAGGCTGAGCGTCCGGTTCAAGCGGCCTTTACGGGCCGGCCGATTTCCCTGCGCGCCGCATGGCACAAGGGTTTCACGCAGGCCATCATTTTACTGGCCATCTAGCCGGGCGATCACAGCGTCCAAAGGCTGAATCAAGCCATGCAATATCTGGCAATCATTTGCCCGCCAGCTTGGTCCGCCGCTGACCACCCAAATGCTCGGTGCGGGGTTTCAGGTCCACCAGTAACGCACCAGATGGAAGAAAATCGGCGCGGCGAAACACACTGAATCCAGCCGGTCCAGCATCCCGCCGTGGCCTTCGATCATATGGCCCCAGTCCTTCACGCCACGGTCGCGTTTGATGGCCGACATGACGATGCCGCCGGCAAAACCCAGCAGGTTGACGAGCAGCGCGATCAGCATCGCCTGCCACGGGTTGAACGGCGTGATCCACCACAATGCACCGCCGATCAGCGACGCCAGGGCGAGGCCGCCGATGAAGCCTTCCACGGTTTTGGATGGCGACAGGTTGGGCGCAATCTTGCGTTTGCCGAACAGTTTTCCGCATACGTACTGCAGCACGTCCGACAATTGCACGACGATCACCAGCCAGGCGATCAGCAACAGGTTGCGGCCTTCATAGCCGGCGATGTCCAAGGTCAACAGCGCCGGCACATAGGACACGCAGAACACAGCGATCATCAGTCCCCATTGCACTTTGGAGGCACGTTCCAGGAAGTGCTTGCTGTCGCCACCCAGCGACGCAAGGATCGGCAGCAGCAGGAATACGTACACGGGAATGAAGATCGAGAACAGCCCGTACCAGTTCATCGCGATCAGCACGTATTGCAGCGGCAGCGCCAGATAGAACGCCGCCACCAAGGCAGGGTAGTCGCTGCGCCGCGTGGGTGTAAGCGTCAGGAACTCCCGCAAGGCGTAGAACGACACCGCGTAGAACAACAGGATTACCGCGTAATGGCCGAGCCAGAAGGCAAAGCCGATCACCAGCACCATCACCCACCAGGCGTTGATCCGTGCATTGAGGTTATCGATGACCGCATTGGGACCGCCGGCCTTGCGCTTGAGTACGTAACCGATCAACGAAGCAAGCAGCAGAATGGCGCCAATGCCCATGAACAGCAGTTGAGTCTGGTTATCCATCACAGCGGCTCCGGTGCCAGGGACAGCAGCGCGTCGCGGCTGCGGGCAAGAAATTGTTCTTTGGTTTCGTCTTCTTCGACGCGCAACGGTGCGCCGAAGCTGGTTGTGCATAACAGTGGCAACGGCAGCAGGCGGCCCTTGGGCATGACGCGATTGAGGTTGGCTATCCACACCGGCACCAGTTCGGCCTGTGGGTAACTTTTTGCCAGATGGTAAAGCCCGCTCTTGAACGGCAGCAGGCCGTCTTCCAGATTGCGCGTGCCTTCGGGAAACAGGATCAGCGAATCGCCTTGTTCAAGCGCTTGCAGCATGGGTTGCAGCGGGTTGCTGTCCGATGTGCCGCGCTTGCGGTCCACCAACACGCCGTTAAACACCCGGTTGATGATGTAGCGGCGTAGCGGGCTGGCCTGCCAGTAATCGGCCCCTGCCACTGGCCGCGCCAGCTTGCGCAGGGCCGGCGGCAACGATGCCCAGAGCAGGACGAAATCGCCGTGGCTGCTGTGGTTGGCGAAATAGATGCGTTGCCTGGGTTCAGGCGTACAGCCCAGCCACAGGCTACGAGCGCCGGTCACGCTGCGCGCACCGGCGGTGATGATCGTGGCGACCAAGGGTTCGAACATGACAATTCCTATAGGGCAGAAGGTAGCCAGGGAAAGATCGATAAGGCGACCAGCAGCGACAGCAACTGGAGCGCGACAAACAAAACCTGCAGGCGCAGCAACCTGAGCGCACCCCGACAACGTACGTCCCAGGGGCGCCCGGACTTGTCCACAGGCAGTAGCCCAAGTGCGGTCAGCGCCTGATCAAGGCCCGCAGTGCGCTCGATATCGGCGGCGGCGAGCGTGAACAGTTCAGCATCGAAGGCCACACGGAAGCCGTAATACTTTTCCGCTATGCCACAGATCGCGATCCAGGTCATGAGTGCGGCCAGCCAGAAGCTGGCGGAATCTATCCACAGTTGAGCCATGCCGCCGGCAAGCGCCAGCAAGGTCAGGCCTGTGGATAAAAGATCGAGGGCTTTTCCTCGCCGCAGCAGGCTGGCGACGATGGCGAGGTGCAGGTCAGCGGGCATGAGCCGAGTCCGCATTAAGGTCCAGGTTATTCACAGGGCAAGGCGGGTTGCCGTAGGTCTGCGCCAGAATCTCTAGATGCTCGGCCCGTAATACGACGCCTGGCCTCGCTGCTTGAATGATCGATACCGCGTTATCCACGGAGGCCGCGCGTCCGGATTCCAGCAGCCATGCGGCTACGGCCATCGCGCTGCGGGAATAGCCTAATGCGCAGCACACCAGAAGCGGGCCTTGCTGGCGCAGGTGTTCGATGGCTTCGGCTGCGTGGCGGCACTGCGCTTGAGACAGTGCAACCAGATCGAGCGCCGGTACGCATCGGTAACCTCGTTGGCCTGGCTGCACAGGCAACTCGCCGCACAGGTCTACCACGGCTGCGAAGGGTTGAAGCTGGCGCTGATCAGGGTTACGGCCAAGCCAGATACCCCCGACCACCAACACTGGGTCCGGCTGGCGTCTTGTCCACAGGCGAGAATTTATCCACGCACCCAGCAGATACGGAGCGAGCAGCCAGCGCGAGGCTGGGGATAACTGTCCGTCAGCGCCTTTCTGAAAGCCCGTGGCATCGAACAGCAAGTAGTTCAGCGCGACCATGGCCAGCGCCAGTGCCGGCCAGATCAGCCACAGCGAGCCGCCCTTCAGCGCGAAGGCGGGCGCCGCCAGCGCCAGTGCGCCAAGGCCGTAGTAGGCCGCCAGTTTCAAGCGCTGCCGGTGGCGGGTCAGGCGGGCGGTCAGCAAGGGGCTGCGGCCGTGATCAGGCCACATCCAGACGCAGAACCAGCCGGCGAGCGCGCCTGTGGGTAAGTCAATGAAGTGGTGTTGATAGGTGGTCAGCACCGACAGCCCGATCAACGTGAACCAGCCATGCAGCAGCCAGCGCCAGGCGGGATGAAAGTGCCGGGCATAGCGTGCGAAGCAGACCCAGAGGATGACCAATAGGGCGATGTGCAGCGAGGGCGCCTGGTTGAACGGCTTATCGAAGCCTGCCAGTACCGCGAACAACCAGCCGAACAGGCCGTCCATATCGGGACGCTCGAAAGTGAACCGCAGCGGCCAGAGTAGAAAACAGCTGACCGCCAGCAGCTGCGCACTGAACAGGCGCAGTGCATGGGTATCCAGCTCGCGCCGTGTCAGGCAGGCCAGCAGTGAGAAGCCGTAGAGCAGATCGATGGACCAGTAGGGAACGATGGTCCAGGCCCAGAACGGAATGGCGCTTTCCCAGGCGAACGACAAACTGCCGACGTCGCTGCGCTGCGCCGTGTACCAGGTTGCGAAACCGTAACTGGCGAAGAAGAACGGCGCCAACAGCAGCAACCAGAGCACCGCCCGCTTCCATAAGCCAGGCTCACGTTGGGCGCTCACTGGATGCGCTGCGCCAGAGACACGGTAAAGATTCCCCACTCGTCCACGCGCTGGGTGAGCTTGCGGAACCCCGCGGCTTCCACTAGCTGGTCCATTTCGATCAGGCTGCGGCGCCGCATGACCCACGCCTGACCTTCACGGTGGCTGGTCAAGGCGCGGGCAATCAGTTCCAGTTGCGGATGCCACGGCTGGCCGGTGTAGATCAGGTAACCGCCGGGTTCGACGGCCGACGCCAGCCCGGCCAGCGAGTCGGCGACCCGCTGGTTGTCGGCAAACAGTTCATACAGCCCGGAGACAACCGCCAGGGTCGGCTTCGGCTCCAGCGCCGCCAGGTCGTTACGATCGAACGCATCGCCTTTGACGAAGCGGGCGACGCCCTGCAAACCTTTTTGCTGGATCAATGCACTGCCGTCGCGCACGTTGATGTCGCTGTAATCGCGCAGCAGGATGGATTCAGGTAGCGGTTCGACGCCGTGCATGGCTTCAAGGATGTAACGGCCATGGCCGGCGGCGATGTCGACGATCCGCACTGGCGTGTCCTGCTTGCGCAGCTGCGCCATGGCCAGGCGCAGCAATTCTTCGGCGTGCAGCTTGCGCTGACGTATCCCGCGCCAGCCGATGGATTGCAGATAGTTCTGATCGATCATCCGCCCCAGGGCGCCTTTGCCCATGGCGGTGTTGCGGTAGACGTAATCCAGGGTGCTGCCCGAATCGAAGCCGGTGTCCAAGCCCAGCTTCAGGCCGACCGACAGTCGACTGCCCAGACGCAGGCTGGCGCGGGTCATGCGCCAGTACAGGTCGCGCAGCGAGTTGCGTGGCAGTGGAGCCGCCAAGGCTTCGGCCTCGGCGCAGGTCGCTCCAAGCCGGTCGGCGTCCAGCAACGCTAGTGGCTGGGGTGCGCTCGCGAAGTTCTGCAACACGAAACGCCGTATCCGGCTGACGGCCAGATGCCGGTCTCGCTCGCCAAGGGTGTCATGGAAGAAGCCCGGCAGGATGTGCTTTTCCTTGCGCGGGCTGCTCAGCCGCTCAAAGAAGCGTTCCTGCGGCCGGCGGTGGACCACAAAGTCTGCACCGGAAATCAACAGCTGGGTCGGGATCTGAATCGCCTGGGCATCGGCGACCACGCGCTCGGCGGCGTCATACAGCCCCAGCAACACATTGACCGAAATGGCCTTGGTGATCAGTGGGTCACTGTCGTAGGACGCCACACGTGCCGGGTCATGGCTCAGAAAGCGCGCCTTGACGTAGCTGTTGACGAAGAAGTTGCCTTTGAACCTGCGCAACAGCGCCAGCCCGGTGCGGGCAAAGGGCACGTACAGCTTGACCTTGAAAGCGGGCGAGGCGAGCACCAGGGCGCGGATCTTCGGCGCGTAGTCGTGCGCCCAGGTCGCCGCGATCACGGCGCCGACGCTTTGCGCGACCACGGCCATGTTCTGCTCGGGAATATCGTAGGTCGCGCTGATGTGATCGACGAAGGTCTGCACGTCACGCACGCTGGTGGCGAAGCTTGGACTGTCACCTCGGGCGCCGGGAGACTGGCCGTGACCGCGCGCGTCCCAGGCGTAGAAATCGAATCCGGGCAGGTCCAGTTCGTCGACCAGATGGGCGATGCGGCCAGAGTGCTCATGTCCTCGGTGGAACAGGACGACCGCCTGACGTGGAACACCGGGCGCGAGTCCGGCGGCAGGCCAGTGGCGGTAGAACAGCTCTGCTCCATCATGGGTGGTGAAGCGCCGCTCGTTCACATCACGCATTGCAATTTCCTTATGCAAAGTTCAGGTCGGTTCGTTACTCAGGTGCGGGCGCTTCGGCCAGCCCGCGCCGGATTCGATTGATCACGGTGTACACCAGCAATGCACTGACCACCGCCAGCACAGTATTTATCCACAAGGGCGCAAACCAGCCGACTGCCACACCTGCGCCCAGCACGCCGAATACCAGCGCGCGGTCGCTCTTGCCCATCGGTCCGTCGTAGCGCCGGGAGGCACCGACCATCGGGCCGAGCACGCCAGCGTATTCGGTGATGATCGCCAGCAATGTCGCCAGCACCACCAGCCAGGGGCTGACACCTGGAAGCGAAGCAAAGGGCAGGAACAGTGCGCTGTCGGCGATGACGTCGGTCAGTTCGTTCAGGTAGGCACCGAGCCGAGACTGCTGGCCGAATTCCCTGGCCAGCATGCCGTCGATTGCGTTGAGCGCCATGCGCAGGATCATCCACGCCGGGATCAGGGCAAACACCCAGACATGGGGCAACGAAAGCGCGACGATGGCGCCGATCAGGATAGAAACGGCACAGGCGGCGAGGGTGACCTGATTGGCCGTGGTGCCGCGGTCATAGAGACGTTTTACAAGCGGGCGCAGCAGGTTCTGGAAGCGCGGCTTCAGCTGGTAGATCGAGATCAACGGAGGTACATCCTTGTCTGTGGATAACTGCCTGACACCGGGCGTTGGATAAGCGGGAAGCAGCGTTGTGCTAGTGAAACATAATGCCGTACTTACCACGCACTCCCATTTGTGCGATAGCTCTCACCGCCGACAAATTGAGCGGTTTTTGAGCTCTGCCGCTATGAGATGCGCACTTAAAACAATTTTCACGGACGAACGTCGAAGAACTCTGTTACAAATTGAGGGTCTCTCAACTCAGGGTGATCCAATACAGGCTGCACGTCTGGCTTGAATCAGTGGGCTTTGTGCCGTTCCCGTCGTCGATTTCCAGTCTTTGCCAGCACGCCATTCGGCCTGACGGTTCCTGATAGGATCCGTTTTGGACTACCCTTTTTTCCAGCTTCTGGATTAGGGGTTACTCACATGATCGCGCTACTTCCCCCAGCCCTTCGGAATCTACAGCTACCCCTGCGGCTCAAGCTGTGGAACGGCCATGAGATGGATCTTGGCCCCTCGCCCAGTGTCACGATTCTGGTCAAAGACCCGCAACTGGTTTCCGATTTCACTCATCCCAGTCTCGATTTGCTCGGCAGTGCGTTCGTGGAAGGGCGCCTGGAGCTGGAAGGCTCTATCAGCGAAGTCGTCAGGGTTTGCGATGAGCTGACCCATGCGCTGCTCAGTGACGAAGACCCGGTACTGCCTTCACGCACGCAGCACGACAAGCAAACCGACGCCGAGTCGATTTCCTACCACTACGATTTGTCCAACGACTTCTATCAGCTGTGGCTCGATCAAGAGATGGCGTATTCGTGTGCCTACTTCAAGACCGGTCACGAATCCTTGGAGCAGGCGCAGCTGGACAAGTTCGAGCACCTGTGTCGCAAACTGCGTTTGCAGCCTGGAGAGTATTTGCTCGACGTCGGTTGCGGATGGGGCGGACTGGCGCGCTATGCCGCGCGCAAGTTTGGTGTGACGGTGCTGGGCATTACCCTCAGTCGTCAACAGCTGGACCTCGCCAATCAGCGTATTCAGGCACAGGGACTGGACGGGCAGATCGAGCTGCAACTGCTGGACTACCGTGATCTGCCACAGGACGGACGCTTCGACAAGGTGGTCAGCGTCGGGATGTTCGAGCATGTCGGCCATGCCAACCTGCCGCTTTACTCGCAGCGGTTGTTCGGAGCAGTCCGGGAAGGCGGGTTGGTCATGAACCACGGCATCACCGCCAGGCATACGGATGGTCGACCGGTCGGGCGCGGGGCAGGGGAGTTCATCGATCGCTATGTGTTCCCCAATGGCGAGCTGCCGCACCTGACGATGATCAGTGCCGATATCAGCAACGCAGGCCTGGAGATCGTCGATGTGGAAAGCTTGCGCCCGCATTACGCGCGGACGCTGGAGCACTGGAGCAGTCGGCTCGAATCACGCCTCGATCAGGCTGCGGCGCTGGTGCCGGAACACACGTTGCGCATCTGGCGGCTGTATCTGGCCGGTTGCGCCTATGCCTTCGCCCGTGGCTGGATCAACCTGCACCAGATCCTGGCGGTGAAGCCTTACGCCGACGGAAGCACCGGCTTGCCTTTGACCCGGGAAGACCTTTACCGCTGACCGGCTCGTTCGGTGTCAAAGGATAGGAGAAATCAACCGCGCCACGCGCATGCCCAGTTGATGAAGGCGACGCGTCTCGCGGCTTTCCTGAAGGGAAATCTCCCGCGCCAGGCTGAAGTCTTCGAGCAACATGGCTTCCACCTGGCTGGAAAATGCCGGGTCGACGGTGAGCAGCATGAGTTCGAAATTCAACCTGAACGAGCGGTTATCGAGATTGGCACTGCCAATGGCGGTGATTTCGCTGTCCACCAGCACCACCTTCTGATGCATGAAACCCGGCTCGTAGCGGTACACCCGCACACCGGCTCGCACTGCATCGAAAGCGAACAGGCTTGAGGCGGCGTACACCACGTAATGGTCGGGGCGCGACGGCAACAGTATTCTGACATCCACTCCGCGCAATACGGCCAGGCGCAGCGCCGCCGATACTGCTTCGTCGGGAATGAAATAGGGACTGGTTATCCACACTCGCTCTTCGGCGGCATGGATGGCCTCGACGAAGAACAGCGAGCAGGTTTCCTGGGCGTCGGCAGGACCGCTGGCGAGCAATTGGCAGAGCACGCCGTGTTCCGGGAATACATCGGGCAGGCTCAGCGGCGGCAGCTGCCGGGTTGCCCAGAACCAGTCTTCGGCGAAGGACTCCTGCAAACAGGCCACCACCGGCCCGATCACCTCGACGTGGGTGTCTCGCCAAGGCGCCAGAGGCGGTTTCAGTCCCATGTATTCGTCGCCTACGTTGTGCCCGCCGAGGTAACCCTTCAAGCCATCGACGACAACGATCTTGCGATGATTGCGAAAATTGATCTGGAAACGATTCAACCAGCCGCTGCGTGTGGCGAATGCCTTGATCTGCACACCGCCGGCGCGCAGCTTGTCGCTATAGGACTTGGGCAGGGCATGGCTGCCGATGCGGTCGTACAGCACGAACACCGCGACGCCTTCTGCGGCCTTTTCCAGCAACAGCTGCTGCAGGCGGCGGCCGAGCGCGTCGTCGTGAATGATGAAAAACTGGATCAACACCGTTTGTGTGGCCTGACCAATCGCCTCGAAGATCGCCGTGAAGCTGGCGTCGCCGTTGATGAGCAGTCGGACTTCGTTGTTGGCCAGCGCCGGTGTGTGGCCCAGCTTGGGCATGGCACGCAACGATGCGTAGGCATCCGAACGGCGCGCGGCGACGGCGCGCTCGACCCATGGTCGCCAGTTCAGGCTGCCGATAGCGTTGCGCATTTCGGCGTTGGCATCGCGCCGTGCACGAATGTACGCATCGAATGAGCTGCGGCCGAATACCAGATAAGGGATCAAGGTCACGTAGGGAATGAACAGCAGCGGCATCGCCCAGGCGATGGCGCCCTGCGCGGTACGGACGGTCAGCAGCGCATGAATGGCGGCTCCGGTTCCCAGCAGATGAATGAAGCCCAGCACATAGCCAAAGAAATAAGGGCTGTGATAATCCATACCGGTGCTACTCCTGTCGTTGTGCCTAACAGACCACAGCGGGCTGGGATTGTCGCTATTTTCTTCAGCGTGCAACTGGCCGCGGTATTCATCGTCTAATCGTCACTGCCCGCCCGACGGCGCCGCCTGACCGCGCAGTAATGGTGATGGTTAATCAGGAAACTTCTAATGAACAAACGAGTATTGGCCTGGGTTTTTTGTCTGGCAGCACCGGTCGCTCAAGCGCAAATGCTGCAGCCGGGACTGTGGGAAGTCACTTCCAGCAACATGAAAGTGGACGGCCAACAGATGCCGGACATGCAGTTCATGTTAGGGCAGTTGAAGAACCTGCCGCCTGAGCAACGCGCGATGATGGAACAGATGCTACAGAAGCAGGGCGTCACATTAGGCGGTCAGGGTGTACGCGTGTGCCTGACGCCGGCACAGGTCCAATCGGACAATATCCCGCTGACTGATCCAAAGTCGGGTTGCTCGCAGAAGATCACGGCCCGCAATGGCAAGACTTGGAATTTTCAGTTCACCTGCCCCAAAGCCCAGGGAACCGGGCAAGCACAATTTCTCAGTGATCGAGAGTTCACTACTCACGTGGTTGGCAGCTTCAACGCCACCGGGCAGCAACAGAACGGCAGCATGGATACACGCGCCGTCTGGCTGGGTGCTCAATGCGGTGCCGTGGCGCCACGAAGCTGATTTTTTGCACACGTTCCACGTGGAACATTTACGTTTTTCCTCAGGCATTTACGACGCCTGGGCTGAATGTTCCACAACGCTGACAGCTTATCGGCAACCGCTGAGCCGGCTGCAAGTGATCTTGCTGCGAGTGCCATCAGAGCTGGATAGTCGCGTGATGGTGGTCCATCCGACGCGCTGAATCGTGCCTATCCAGACCTCTCCGTCCGACGCCAGACCTGTAAAAAACGTCATCCCGTCGGCGTAGGTATTGGTCTGCGCCCAACTGCGTTCATCGTTCGATTCATATCCCCGCAAGTAAAGTGTCTGGCCGACCGTGGCCACGCTGTAGCTGTTTCCCTTTCTGTCTGCACAGGCCAGCAACGTTGCGCTTCGCGTACACGTCGCCAGATCCACATTGGGCCTGGGGCCGGACGCCACGGCGTTAGCGCTAAGCAGTACAAGCGAGCCAATCAAGGCGAGTGAAACTCTGGACATGACAAACAACCTCGTCGACCGCCTTGGGTTAGTGTATTGTTATACTATAACAAATCTACCGTCGCAGGTTTGCCTGCTTGACCAAGCCCGTGGCTTGTAACCGTACCGAGAATGAGTCTGATGCCCGACCGCCTACCTGTCACTGTCCTGTCCGGCTTTCTGGGAGCCGGCAAAAGTACGCTGCTCAACCATGTACTACGCAACCGCGAAAACCTGCGCGTCGCTGTGATCGTCAACGACATGAGCGAAATCAATATCGACGGCGGTGAGGTGCAGCGTGACGTCAGCCTCAATCGTGCCGAAGAAAAACTGATCGAGATGAGCAATGGCTGCATCTGTTGCACCTTGCGGGAAGACCTGCTTGAGGAGGTCAGTCGTTTGGCCCAGGACGGCCGCTTCGACTATCTGTTGATCGAGTCCACCGGGATTTCCGAGCCGCTGCCTGTGGCGGAAACCTTCACCTTCCGCGATGAAGCCGGTAAGAGCCTGGCTGATCTGGCAAGGCTCGACACCATGGTCACGGTGGTCGACGGGGTGAATTTCATGCTCGATTACCAAGCTTCCGAGAGCCTCTCGACCCGAGGTGAAACCCTGGGCGAGGATGACGACCGCTCGATCACCGACCTGCTCATCGAGCAGATCGAGTTCGCCGACGTGCTGTTGATCAGCAAGATTGACCTGATCGGCAGCCACGAACGCGAGGAGCTGATGGCGATCCTCAGACGCCTCAACACCCACGCCGCTATCGTGCCGATGGTCATGGGCGCGGTGCCGCTGGCGACCATTCTCGACACCGGCCGCTTCGACTTCGAGCGCGCCTCCCAGGCGCCGGGCTGGCTCAAGGAGCTGCGCGGCGAGCACGTACCGGAAACCGAGGAATACGGCATCGCCTCGACCGCTTACCGGGCACGACGTCCGTTTCACCCCGAGCGCTTTTTCAGTTTCATTGACCGCCCGTGGACCAACGGCAAATTGCTGCGCTCCAAGGGCTTCTTCTGGCTGGCAAGCAAGTACCGGGAAGCCGGCAGCTGGTCTCAGGCCGGCGGGCTGATGCGCCACGGGCTGGCCGGACGCTGGTGGCGCTTCGTGCCTCGCGAGAGCTGGCCGCAGGATCAGGAGAGCGTCACGTCCATCATGGAACAATGGACGGTCGAAGCCGGAGATTGCCGTCAGGAGCTGGTGTTCATCGGGCAAGACATAGACTTTACCTTGTTGATCGCCGAGCTGGATAACTGCCTGCTGACCGATGCCGAAATGGCCTTGGGCGCCGAGGGTTGGCAATTGCTGTCGGACCCGTTCGGCCCCTGGCATGAAGAAGAGGCCGCCTGATGCTCGCTGCCTTGCCGATTGACGGCCGACATGTCCGCCAGGTGCTGGGTGACACGCCTGAAGTGCTGAGCCGGGCGCTCGACGACGACATCAACCTGGCTGTCTGGCAGCGCCGTTTACCCGCGCACATCGAAGACTTCAGCGCGCTGTTGTTATCGATGAACCAGCCTCTGGCCGAGTCCATTACTTTGAGTGTGAAAGCCGGGGACGTGGAGCCGAACCTGAGCGGCCTCGCGTCGGGCTATGCCGACGTACACGGCTACGAAGGATTCATCGCCGACCTGTCCTGGCTGGTCAGCGCTTACGCCTGCCTGCTGGGTGCAGACTCGGTGGGCCTGCGCTTGCGAACGCTGGACAAGGCCATGTGCCCGCGCTTTCACGTCGACCACGTGCCGATGCGCCTGATTACCACCTACGCCGGCGTCGGCAGCCAATGGCTCAAGGAGGATGCCATCGACCGCAAGCGGCTGGGTGAGGCCGGCGCCGAGCCGCGGGACCCGCTTTGTATCCAGCAAATCGAATGCGGCGACGTTGCGCTGCTCAAGGGCGAGCGCTGGCGTGGCAATGAAGGCCGTGGCCTGGTACACCGCTCACCGCAACTGGCGCACAACGAACGAAGGCTGATTCTGACGCTGGATTGGCTTGCCTAGGGCGGCGTCACCCACTGGCCTTTGCTTTGTCCCTCGCAAAAGGGTTTGAGGTACGCGGCATCGCTCGCCACGCCGTAATAGTGAATGTTTTCCCGATAGGGCATATTGGCGATCTGCGCGTTGTTACAGACGCCAAAGGCACCCGTCGGGCACTGCCGGGAAAACTGGGTCGCCACTTTCTGCCCGGACAACTGCGGCTGGCAGAAACTGTCGCGGAACATCTTCGGCGGGATGCTGATATTTTCCTGGCAGACCTTGACGTCCAGCCGCTCAGCCTGGCTATGCACCAGACATGCCTCGGCCAAAACCGAACCTGAATGCGTCGCCACAAGGATCATCGCGATCCATAGGGGCAGCGGGTGTGCTTGCATCGTTACCTGTCCTTCATCTTCAATGGCGCCAGACCCTCGCGAAGAAGTCACCTTCATGTTGCAGAACATTCCCACACATGTGATCGGTGGCCCGCTGGGTGCCGGCAAGACCAGCCTGATCAAACACCTGCTCGCGAACAAACCTGCGGGCGAGCGCTGGGCGGTACTCATCAACGAGTTTGGTCAGGTCGGTCTGGATGCCGCGCTGCTGACCACGGCTGCCGATGGTATCGCACTTGGCGAAGTGGCTGGCGGCTGCCTGTGCTGTGTGAACGGCGTGCCATTCCAGATAGGTCTGGGACGGCTGCTGCGCAAGGCGCGGCCTGATCGTCTGCTGATCGAGCCGTCAGGACTGGGGCATCCGGCGCAACTGATCGCGCAACTGCGTCAGGCTCCATGGCTTGGCGTGCTCGATGTGCAGCCAGCCGTGCTGGTGCTGGACTCAGCGGCGATGGCCGCCGGTTTGCCGTTACCGGTCATTCAGCAAGACGCGTTGCCTGAAGCGGGATTGCTGGTGATGAACAAGTCGGAGGCACTCGACGCCGGTGCTCGTCACGCGCTGGCTGAGCAGTACAAGGAACACTCGCTGTTGTGGACTCGACACGGTCAGATCATGCTGGCGCAGCTTCCGGGATTTACCGCTCGAACCGCTGTGGATAACCAGGCTGTGGATAACCTGGACGTGCCGCTCAGCATCGCGCCGTTGCCCGAGCGCTGGGCAAGCCTGGATCAGCCGCTGTGCTCCAGCCATGCCAGTGGGGAAGGCTGGAGTGTCGGCTGGCGCTGGCATCCGTCGCAGCGTTTCGATCTGCCACGCTTACAGTGCTGGCTGCGCAGCGCCCAGTGGCTGCGGGCCAAGATGGTGATTCATGGGGAACACGCGTGGTTCTCGGGCAACGCCGCGTCCGTCGGAGACATCGACTGGCAGCCCAGTGAGTGGCGTCAGGATTCGCGATTGGAACTGATCTTCACCACGCCTCAGGATATCGGGTTGTTGCAGGCGCAGTTCGCCGATTGCCGGCTGTAACGTCTACGGCTTCAGCTTCTGATGGGACTGGCGCCACTCGTTCATCTGGATGATTTCGGCGCTCGGTGGTGGCGTCTTGATCTCGAACGGGTAGGGCGCCAGCTCGATCTGAGCGGTGTGGGCACCAAACATGGTGATCGTGCCGGGATGGCGCTGCTCGCCGGTGACTGTGAATTCGAAGTTGTAGATCCGCGCCAGGCGCTTGCGGCCTTGGGCGTCGCGGGTGAAAGTCAGGCGCCGCAGGGCGACATTGCCGTCCAGCAGTTCAAGATCCAGCTTGGCGCAGTGCTGTTTGACCCGCTCCAGTGCTCGCTCACGCAGGCCATGGGCGTGCCACAACCAGGCGCCGGCGGTCGCGAACAGCATCAGCACGAAAATGTTTCCCAGGGTCAGCATGGCAGGTAGCTCCAACAAAGGAGCCACCAGCTTAACTGCCCGGAGTGATTTACAGCCATACTGCGCGGCTTATATTTCTTATTACTGCATTTGCATCGTGTTCAGGATCGATCAATGAAACGTACCCCTCACTTGCTCGCCATTCAGTCGCATGTGGTATTCGGCCACGCCGGCAACAGCGCAGCGGTGTTCCCGATGCAGCGTATCGGGGTCAATGTCTGGCCGCTCAACACGGTCCAGTTCTCCAACCACACCCAGTACAAGCACTGGACCGGCGAAGTCCTGGCTCCGCAGCAGATTCCCGCGCTGATCGACGGTATCGCGGCCATCGGTGAGCTGGGCAACTGCGATGCCGTTCTATCGGGCTATCTGGGCAGTGCGGCACAGGGCCGGGCGATCCTCACGGGCGTAGCGCGCATCAAGGCGGCCAACCCCGCAGCGCTGTACTTGTGCGATCCCGTGATGGGCCATCCTGAAAAAGGCTGCATCGTTCCAGCTGAAGTCAGCGATTTCCTGTTGGACGAAGCAGCGGCAGTGGCGGACTTTCTCTGCCCGAACCAGCTTGAGCTGGATAGCTTTTCAGGCCGAAAGCCCGAATCGCTGCTCGATTGCCTGGCCATGGCACGCGCACTGCTGAGCCGCGGCCCGCGTGCGATCGTGGTGAAACATCTGGATTACCCAGGCAAGCCGGCCGACGGCTTTGAAATGTTGCTGGTTACTGCCGACGCCAGCTGGCACCTGCGCCGGCCGTTGCTGGCGTTCCCGCGTCAGCCCGTGGGCGTCGGCGACCTGACCTCGGGCCTGTTCCTGAGTCGGGTGCTGCTGGGTGACGATCTGGTCGCGGCATTCGAATACACCGCAGCAGCGGTCCACGAAGTGCTGCTGGAAACCCAGGCTTGTGCCAGTTATGAGCTGGAACTGGTGCGTGCCCAGGACCGTATTGCCCATCCACGCGTCAAGTTCGAAGCGGTACGGCTGTAGCCCGGCTTTTTTCCGCTCACGCCCGTTGATTCAAGCGTGAGCGGCAATAGCCTTACAAGGTTTCTTCCTTGATTTCCTGATAACGCTTCTCCAGTTCCTGGCGGATCTGGCGGCGTTGTTGCGCCTGAATGAAGCGTCGCTTGCCGTCCGGGGTTTCCGGCTCCAGCGGTGGGACGCTGGCCGGTTTGCGATTGTCGTCCACCGCAACCATGGTGAAGAAACAGCTGTTGGTGTGGCGCACCGAGCGCTCGCGAATGTTTTCCGTAACCACCTTGATGCCGACCTCCATTGAGGTGTTGCCGGTGTAGTTCACCGAGGCCAGGAAGGTTACCAGCTCGCCGACATGAATCGGCTCACGGAAAATCACCTGGTCTACCGACAGTGTCACTACATAGCGACCGGCGTAGCGGCTGGCGCAGGCGTAGGCGACTTCATCGAGGTACTTGAGCAACGTACCGCCATGCACGTTGCCGGAAAAGTTGGCCATGTCCGGGGTCATCAATACAGTCATCGACAGCTGGGCGTTTCCAGGTTCCATAGCTCACTCGTACGGTCAAGGGGTGTAAATGGCGCCTCAGCTGGCGCTCGCATCGTTGCGTCTGATAAAGACTGTTATCGGGACGCTGCCGGCCTGATGGTCGTCACGCAGCATCCACTCGATCTGTTTCCATATATTGCACCGGCATTCTGACAGAGAGTGCAGTGTTAACCTGCGAAAACCCGCGGATCGGGTTTTGTCCTACACGCTTAACAGACTTTTCTACGACTCATCGGCTGCTTCATGCGCCTGTCGAGCGCGTGGAAGCGTCGCCGTCATACCAAAGGAGCCGGAAACCATGCATGCCATCAACTTCATTCAGGACTTGGCAGTGATCATGCTGGTGGCGGGTGTGGTGACCATTCTTTTCCATCGTCTCAAGCAGCCCGTGGTGCTGGGCTATATCGTCGCCGGCTTCATCATCGGCCCTCACACGCCGCCGGTCGGCCTGATTCATGACGAGGACACCATCAAGACCCTGGCCGAACTCGGGGTGATCTTCCTGATGTTTTGCCTGGGTCTGGAGTTCAGCCTGCGCAAGCTGTTCAAGGTGGGAGCAACGGCGTTCATCGCCGCCTTCCTGGAAATCGCCCTGATGATCTGGATCGGCTACGAGATCGGCCAGTTCTTCGGCTGGAAAACCATGGATTCGCTGTTCCTGGGCGCGATTCTGGCGATTTCCTCTACCACCATCATCGTCAAGGCACTCAATGACCTGAAGATGAAGAACGAGCGCTTCGCTCAACTGATCTTCGGCGTGCTGATCGTCGAAGACATTCTGGGCATCGGCATCATCGCGCTGTTGTCCGGCATCGCCGTCAGCGGCACGGTCAGTTCCGGCGAAGTGTTCTCCACGGTCGGCAAACTTTCGCTGTTCATGATCGTGGCGCTGGTGGTCGGCATTCTGCTGGTACCCCGGCTGCTGGCTTACGTCGCCCGTTTTGAAAGCAACGAAATGCTGCTGGTGACGGTGCTGGGCCTGTGCTTCGGTTTCTGCCTGCTGGTGGTCAAGCTGGAATACAGCATGGTGCTGGGCGCGTTCCTGATTGGCGCGATCATGGCCGAATCCCGCCAGTTGGTGAAGATCGAGCGCCTGGTCGAGCCGATTCGCGACATGTTCAGCGCAATCTTCTTCGTCGCCATCGGCCTGATGATCGACCCCGGCATCCTGCTGGAGTACGCCTGGCCCATCGCGGTCATCACGGTCGCCGTGGTGCTGGGCAAGATGCTGTCCTGCGGGTTGGGAGCGTTCATTGCCGGCAACGACGGCCGCACTTCGCTGCGGGTTGGCATGGGGCTGTCACAGATCGGCGAGTTCTCTTTCATCATCGCCGCGCTGGGGATGACGCTGCAGGTCACCAGTGACTTCCTGTATCCGGTGGCAGTGGCCGTCTCGGCGATTACCACCCTGCTGACGCCGTACCTGATTCGCGGCGCCGATCCGTTGTCCAACAAGCTGGCCTCGGTGATGCCGCAGCGGCTGTCACGGGTGTTCGGCATGTACGGCGAATGGCTGCGCAGTATCCAGCCGCACGGGCAGGGCGCGGTGCTGGCGTCAATGATCCGGCGCATTTTGCTGCAGGTGGGTGTGAACCTGGCGCTGGTCATGGCGATCTTTTTCTGCGGCAGCTATTTTGCCGAGCGCATCGGCCAATACCTGAGCGATTGGGTAGCTGACGTCGGTACCCAGAAGGCCTGGATTTGCGGTGCGGCGGTGGTGCTGTCGTTGCCGTTCCTGATCGCCGCCTATCGCAAGCTCAAGGCGCTCTCGATGCTGTTGGCGGAAATGGGCGTCAAGCCCGAGATGGCCGGCCGCCATACGGCTCGCGTGCGCAAGGTGGTGGCCGAAGTGATTCCGTTGCTGTCGCTGGTGGTGATTTTCATCATGCTGGCGGCGCTGTCGGCCAGTATCGTGCCGACCAGAGAGTCGCTGCTGGTGATTCTGGCGGTGGCGGCGGTGGTGGCCGCTGTGTTGTGGCGATGGTTCATCCGCGTGCATACGCGGATGCAGATCGCCTTGCTGGAGACACTGGGCAATAACAGCGAGTCGTCCGGGCACTGAACCCGGCGACCGTTAGCTGCGGATCGGGGCGCTCTCAGCTTTCCAGCCAGACGTCCCGCGCCCAGTGCCAGACCGATTCCCAGTTCTCTTCAGTCACCAGTTCTTCTTCGCCGGACCACAGCACTACGGTGCCGTCTTCCTCGACGCAGTAGTAATCGTCGCCGTCCTGACAGATCGGAATCAACTCGCGTGGCACACCATCGTCCCAGGCTTGCGCGGCAACGTCCGGCAGATAGGTGTGCGACTGCGGGTCGGTCACAGTGACCGGCTCCAGGCTGCCATACACCACGTCGCTGACGGTCAGGAGGAATTCCTTGAAGACAAAGGGAATATTGATGAACAGCTGCTCCTCGATTTCGACGAGCAAGTCTTCGTCCGGCAGTTCGAGCGGAACCGGGACCTTTTCGTTTGCTTCACGCAGTTGTTCGATGACTTCTTCCACGACACGAATCCTCTTACTTGATGGCGCGGGTTATACAGTAGCGTAACGGCTTTCTCAAAATAACTATCCAAAAGGACAGAACGAAAAACCCCGGACATGTCCGGGGTTCTGAACGCGAGAACGGGTTCTGGTTCAACCGTTCTGGCGAATTCCTGCCACCAGCCAAGGCTGGTTGTCGCCTTGAGCGCGTTCCATATTCCAGCTTTCACTGAACACTTCACCCTGGTCAAAGCGTGAGGTCTTGGACACGCCGGAGAAGGTCAGGGTCGCGATGGTCTTGTCGGCGCGATCGTCGACACCTTCGAGCTGGACGCTCAGGTTGTCGATGAACGTCGACTGGAAGCCGTCGCCCAGGTCCGCACGTTCCTTTTTCAGGAACTGCAGCATCTGCGGCGTCACGTATTCACTGATCTTGTCCATCTCGTTGGCGTCCCAGTGCTCTTGCAACGCCTGGAAGTGGCTGCGGGCGGCTTCAAGGAAGCGTTGTTCGTTGAACCATGCCGGAGCGTTGATCACAGGAGCCGTCGAGCTGGCCGAGCTGCTGCCGAAAATCGGGTTCTGGGCAGGCTGGCTGCTTTCACGCTGATACGGCGCGCCGGCACCGGCCATCTTCGGCTGTTGCTGCTGCCGACGGCGAGCAATGAAGCGGAAGATCAGGAAGGCGATGAGGCCCATGATCAGGATGTCGAACAGCTGCAGGCCGTTGAAACCGTCGCCCATGAACATCGAAGCGAGCAGGCCACCGGCGGCGATACCGGCCAATGGACCCAACCAGCGAGAAGCACCGCTGGCGGCAGGCGCGGGGCGTCCGGCAGCGTTGGGGGCTGCGGCGGGTGTGGCGGGCGCAGTCTGGCGCGCCTGATGGGATGGGGCCGAGCCCATGCTCTTGCCACCACCGAAACGCGCGGCATTGGCATCCAGGCTCATAGTGAGCGAGATGCACAGCGCCATAGCGATGCTGAGAAAACGTTGCATAAGGGTAATCCCGTATTTGTGAATTGCACGCCCGCCATGTTGCACATCACATAGGGTCATGGCTAGCGGGTTAGTGTTTCGGACTTTTGCATGATTTGCGTAGGACGTTTCAGATCTGTCTGTAGGATTTGAATTGTGGGAGCGGACCGTGCGGCGCTCCGCTTGTCCGCGAAGAGGCCTGTACCGCCACAGAAAATGCATCGTCTGTGCATGCGCCTTCGCGGACAAGTCCGCTCCTACAGATGAGTCGTTGCGTCTACAGCGGCACCAGCTTGGCGTAGCCCATCATCAACCACTTGCTGCCGTCGGCGAAGTTGACCTGCACCCGGGCCTGGGCGCCGGCGCCTTCGAAATTGAGGATCACGCCTTCGCCGAATACCGCGTGTTGCACGTGCTGTCCAAGCTTGAATTCGGTCTCGGGGATGCCTGCGCCACTGAACAGGCTGCTGTTGCTGACCTTCTGCGTACCGCCGAAAGGGCGGCTGACGCTGTTGGACAGACGCACTTCCTGAATCAGCGCCGGTGGAATCTCGCGTACGAAGCGCGACACCTTGTTGTAGGTTTCGCTACCGTACAGCCGACGGGTTTCCGCATATGTCATGACCAACTGCTGCATGGCACGGGTAATCCCGACGTAGGCCAGACGGCGTTCTTCTTCAAGGCGACCCGGTTCTTCCAGGCTCATCTTGTGCGGGAACAAGCCTTCTTCCATGCCCACCAGGAACACATGGGGGAATTCCAGGCCCTTGGCGCTGTGCAAGGTCATCAGCTGGATGCTGTCTTCGTGTTCTTCCGCCTGGGTATCGCCGGCTTCCAGCGACGCATGACCCAGGAAAGCGGCCAGCGGGGTCAGCTCTTCGTCGTCGTCCGTGTTCTCGAAGTTGCGCGCGGCGCTGACCAGTTCCTCAAGGTTTTCTACCCGAGCCTGGCCTTTCTCGCCTTTTTCCTGCTGGTGATAGTTGATCAACCCGGACTGCTCGATGACCGTTTGCGTCATCAGGTGCAGCGGCATGTCCATGACCTTGGCCGAGAGGTTCTCGATCATCTCGACGAACGCGCCCAATGCACTGGCGGCCCGGCCGGTGAGGCCCTTGTTGACGATCAGCAGGCGCATCGCTTCCCACATCGAGACATCCGAGTGGCGCGCATGCTCGCGAATCGCTTCGACAGTCTTTTCGCCGATGCCGCGGGGCGGTACGTTGATCACCCGCTCCAGCGCCGCATCGTTACCGCGACCTTCCAGCAGGCGCATGTAGGCCATCGCGTTCTTGATCTCGGCACGCTCGAAGAAGCGCTGGCCGCCGTAGATCCGGTACGGGATACGCTCGCGCAGCAAGGCTTCTTCAAGTACCCGGGACTGGGCGTTGGAACGGTAAAGAATCGCGATATCGCTGCGGGCGATGCCGGTCTTGAGCACGCTCTCGATGGTCTCGACCACATAGCGCGCTTCATCGTGTTCGTTGAAGGCCGCGTACAGGTTGATCAAGTCGCCTTCGCCGACATCGGTCCACAGCTCTTTGCCCAGGCGACCGCTGTTATTGACGATCAAGCCGTTGGCAGCCTTGAGGATGCTGGCGGTGGAGCGGTAGTTCTGTTCGAGGCGGATGGTTTCGGTATCCGGGAAGTCATCGGAATACTGGTGGATATTCTCGATCTTCGCGCCACGCCAGCCGTAGATGGACTGATCGTCGTCGCCGACCACCATCAGGCTGTCACCGCCCTGGGCCAGCAGACGCAACCAGGCGTACTGCACGGCGTTGGTGTCCTGGAACTCGTCGACCAGCACGTGGCGGAAACGGCGCTGATAATGCGCCAGCAAACTGGGGTTATCGCGCCACAAATCCAGTGCTCGCAGCAGCAACTCGGAGAAGTCGATGACACCTGCGCGCTGACAGGCGGTCTCGTAGGCTTCGTAGATGTTGCGCATGGTGGTCAGGAACAGGTCGCCGCTGGCTTGGATATGCTTGGGGCGCAAGCCTTCGTCTTTCTGACCGTTGATGAACCACTGAGCCTGGCGCGCAGGCCAGCGCTGCTCGTCCAGCCCCAGTTCGCGAATGACGCGCTTGACCAGCCGCTGCTGGTCGTCGCTGTCGAGAATCTGGAAGGTCTGGACCAGCCCGGCTTCCTGCCAGTGCGCACGCAACAGGCGATGTGCCAGGCCGTGGAACGTACCGACCCACATGCCGGCCGGGTTGATACCCATCAGTTGCTCGATGCGGTGGCGCATCTCGGCGGCGGCCTTGTTGGTGAATGTCACCGACAGCACTGAATGCGGGGAGGCTTGCTCGACCTGCATCAGCCAGGCGATGCGATGCACCAGCACACGGGTTTTGCCGGAACCAGCGCCGGCCAGGACCAACTGACGACCCAGCGAAGCCGCTACGGCCTGCCGCTGGGCATCGTTGAGGGAATTGAGAAGAAGAGAGAGATCATCGCGCATCGACGCATTCTAGGGTGCCGCGTCATGTCGGGCAAACCATGCTTTGCTGCGAGGCTTAAAAAATCCGGGGTGCTGACGACCGGTCATGTCGGCTCGCAAGTGGCGGGAGCGTTGAGCGCCGCATGTAACGCAGGCGAGGGGTCGACGCAGGTTCTCGGGTTTTATCCGCGCACGGTGTTTGGTCCGCTCCGACGCTTGTGTATGCTCGACGCATGCTCAGGCCGTGGTTCTGTAGGCCGCCGGCGAATCCGGTGGCGCACGGAAATGCCGATCAATGACAAGAAAAACGCCATGACAGACAGTTTCAGCGCGAACGACGCCTATGACGGCAGTCGCCGCGGCCTTCTCAAACAGTTCGCCAGCCAGTTGGCAGTCGAGCGGACACGCTTGCTCTACCAGGGATCGGTGCTGCCGACCCTGTTCATGCTTATCAACGGCCTGGTATGCGCCTGGCTGCTCTGGAGTCCGCAAGGCTACCTGCGGGTGAGCATCTGGCTGGGCTGGCTGGCGGCATTGATCTGCCTGCGGGTTTCCCAGGTTGCCGCCTTTCGCAATGCATCACCGGAGCGCCAGGCAGCGCCCATCTGGCAGCGCATGTTCCTGCTGGGAGCCGGTGTCAGCGGCCTGACCCTGGCTACCGCCGCGTGGGTCATGGTGCCGGTGGATAATTTCGAACAACAGGCATGGGTTTTCGGCCTGATCGGTGCGGCCACGCTTTCAGCGAGCGTGGCCTATGCGGTCAGCCTCTGGGCGTTTCTGGCCTTCAGCCTGCCGTGCCTGGTGCCGCCGATTCTCTATCTTTTCCTGGGTGCCGATGTTCCTTTGCGCGGTTGGGGTTGGTTGGGCCTGATCCTGTTGTTTGCGCTGGTCGTCGTCGCCTGGCAAGTCAACCGCCTGATCCTGCGAGGGCTGCTGCGCCGCTTTCAGAACCAGGCGCTGATCGAGCATCTGCAGCAGGCCCAGACCCGCAGCGCCCAGCTCAACAAGGAGCTGGCAAAAGAGATCGAGCAACGGCGCCAGGCCGAAGTCAGCCTCATGGAGGCGCAAGCTGGGCTGGAGAGCCGGGTCATGCAACGCACGCTTGAGCTGGAGGAGGCCAATCAGGCACTGAGCAAAAGCCCGCCGCGCCTGGCCGCAACGGTATTCGAGGCGGCCAGCGAAGGCATTCTGATCCTTGACCCGGATTACAACATCCTGACCGTCAACCGTGCGTTCAGCCGGGTATCGGGCTACGAGCCGGAAGATGTCATCGGCCGCAAGGCGATGGATATCGCCAGCAGTCGGGACGCGCGCCGTCACTTTCAGACCATCCGCCAGTCACTGGAGCTGACCGGCAGCTGGCAAGGCGAACTGATTGAAACGCGCAAGAACGGCGAGCTGTATCCGCAATGGCTGCAACTGAGCGTGGTCCGCGACTCGGCCGGCAACACCAGTCATATCGTGGGTTTCCTGGCGGATCTCTCGGCGCGTCGGGAGTCGGAAGAGCGCATGCGTTACCTGACCCATTTCGATGAGCTGACCGGGTTGGCCAACCGTTCGCTGTTCCGGGATCGTTTGCGTGAAGCCAGCCTGCGAGTGCGACAAGGCGGGCGCAGTCTGGCGTTGCTGCACATCAATCTGGACCGGTTCAAGCTGCTCAACGAGAGCCTGGGCCACGAAGTTGCCGACCAGTTGCTCAAGCATGTAGCCCGCCGACTGAGCAGCACGCTGCCGGAAGCCGACACTATCGCGCGGCTTTCCGGCGACGAATTCGCCGTGCTGTTCGATGGTTATGCCAACCTGTCGAGCCTGGCGCGGGTTACCAGCCGCCTGCTGACCAAGCTGCGCACGCCGTTGTCGGTGGCCGGCCATGATCTGGTGGTCAGCGCGTCGGTGGGCATCAGCCTGTTGCCGGACTCGGCCCGGGAAATTCCCGCATTGGTCAGCCAGGCAAACATGGCGATGCAGCACGCCAAGCATCTGGGCGGGAACAACTTCCAGTTCTTCACCGACAGCCTGCAAGCCAGCACCCTGGAACGCCTGCAACTGGAGATCCAGCTGCGCAAAGCCATCGAAGAGCGCCAGCTGGAAGTGTTCTATCAGCCCAAGCTGACCCTCAAGAACGGACGCATGGATGCCGCCGAGGCGCTGGTGCGCTGGCGCCATCCGGAGCGGGGTATGGTGCCGCCGGGCGAGTTCATCGGTCTGGCCGAGGAAACCGGCCTGATTGGCGCCATCGGGGAGTTTGTCTTGCGGCAGGCGTGTTGGCAGGCCTGCGAGTGGCAGCGCCAGGGACTGGCGCCGATTCGGGTTTCGGTCAACCTGTCGGTGCATCAGTTGCGCCAGGGCAAACTGGTCAGCCTGGTCCGGCAGGTGCTCGATGAAACCGGGTTGGCGCCTCAATACCTGGAGCTGGAACTGACCGAAAGCCAACTGCTCGACAGCGTCGAACACATCATCGCGACCTTCCTGCAGTTGCATGAGCTGGGTGTGAAACTGGCTATCGATGATTTCGGTACCGGCTACTCTTCATTGAGTTATCTGAAGCGCTTCCCCGTGGATTACGTGAAGATCGACCAGGCGTTCATTCGTGGGCTGGGAGAAGGAACCGAGGATGCGGCCATTATTCAGGCGATCATTTCCATGGCCCACAGCCTGGGCCTGGAGGTAGTGGCCGAAGGCGTGGAGAATCAGGACCAACTGGCATTTCTCAGGGCGCATGGTTGCGACGAGGTCCAGGGTTACCTGATCAGCAGGCCCGTCGAAGCGGATGTCATGATCGGGATATTGAGTCGGCCGGTGTAGGACCGGCCGAATGCATGGGTCGCCAGGGTCAATGATGTAGGATTATTCCCACAAAAATGGCCGTTTTGCCGTATGTGGGCCTGGATGCGAGGTTTGAGCCTCGTTTAACTGGGCGGTTTGCAGGTCATGTAGTATAACTACAAGAAAGCTACAACCCAGCCCACCGCACTTTATAGAGTCAGTCCCTTGAATCTGCTGCAACACATCGCCCAGTCCCGTCATCTGCTGCGCAAGTCAGAGCTCAAGGTAGCCGATCATGTGCTGCTCGATCCTGCGGCGGTGATGCACAGTTCCATGGCCGATCTGGCACACAGCGTGGGTATCAGTGAGCCGACGATTGTGCGTTTCTGTCGGGCCATCGGGTGCACCGGGTTTCAGGACCTCAAGCTGAAGCTGGCGCAAAGCCTGGCTGCGGGCGCGAGCTTCGGGCAGTTCGCGATTCACGAGGATGACTCGGTCGCCGACTTCAGCCTGAAGATCTTCGACACCACGCTGCACACCTTGATGGAAGTGCGCGAGAACCTCGACCCTCACGCCTTGCAACAGGCAGTGTCGGCGATGGCCGGCGCCAATCGCGTGGAGTTCTACGGCTTCGGGGCCTCAGGTGCGGTTGCCGCCGACGCCCAGCACAAATTCTTTCGGCTGCTGCTGACTGCGGCGGCCTATTCGGACCCGCACATGCAGGCCATGTCGGCGGTCACGCTCAAGCCTACGGATGTTGCGGTGTGCATCTCCCAATCCGGACGTTCGAAAGACTTGCTGATCACGGCCAATCTGGTGCGCGAGAGCGGGGCGACCCTCATTACCCTGTGCCCGAGTCAAACGCCGCTGGCCGAGCTGTCGTCGGTCAATCTGGCAATCGATGTGCACGAAGACACGGAAATCTATACGCCGCTGACCTCACGCATCGCGCATCTGGTGGTGATCGACGTGTTGGCCATGGGCGTTGCCATGGCGCGCGGCCCGAGCCTGGTCAACCACCTCAAGAGTGTGAAGCGCAGTCTGCGTGGGCTGCGGCTGTCGCCCAAGTCTGTGAAGACTCACGACGATTGACGGCCTTTCAGTAGCGCGACTATCGCCGGTCAGCACGGCACAGATGCGTTACATATGTATTTTTCTCCTTTCGAACCTGATGACAGCGGGCCTGCGCAGCCTTAATCATCTTGTCATGTGTTCGCCGCCTGATCGTCATCCCCGAGCGTCATTCTGTATGCCCACACCACGTATTGGGGAGACAGAACATGGCTCGGCACTACGATGATTTACCCAAGAGCGCCGTCAAAACCCGTCGTCAACTGGAAGACCAGCGACGTATGGAGTTTCGCCGCGCAATCGAGAGTTACAGCGAGGCGCGCCAACTCAACCAGGATCTCTGCGATTACCTGGACAGCGCGCCCGAGCATCTCTGGCAGTCAGTCAGACCTTCCGAGGGCGGCCGTCGAAACGTTCAACAAGCTGGCTGATCTGCGCACGTTCCGTGCGGATGAAGCCAAGGAAGGCATGAGCGACCGGCGACAGACGCTTGTCCCTGGCCTGCACCACGCACCAACTGCGGTATAACGGCAACTCGGCCACGGGCAGCTCCTTGAGCGCGCCGGTGGCGAGTTCCTGACTCACCGCGTGCCGCGTCAACATCGCCAGCCCTAGCCCGGCCACCACGCATTCACGCTGCGCTTCGCTGGAAGACACCTCCAGCGTCTGGGTGAAATGCACGCGTTTCTCCTTGAAATATTCCTCGCATGCCCGGCGCGTTCCCGAACCCGATTCGCGAACCAGCAGCGGCCAGGGTTCCAGCTCCTTGAGGCTCAGCTGTGCGGCGGCGCACAACGGATGATCCGGCGGCGCTACGGCGACGATCGGATTGTTGAGAAAAGGCAGGAACTCCAGGCCCATGTCCTGCGGCACCATCGACATCACCACCAGGTCGTCACGGTTGTCCGACAGGCGCCGGATGACCTGGGCACGATTGACCACCGTCAGGTTCAGGCTGACTTCGGGGTGCTGGCGCTTGAAGGCCGCGAACAGGTGGGGAGTGAAGTATTTGCAGCTCGATTCCACTGCCAGCTTCAGCTGCCCTTGCAACGAACCCTGCATGTCCGAAAGCTGCATGTCGAGGTTTTCCAGGCGTCCGAAGATATCCCGGCTGGCCTGTTGCAGCGCCTCGGCCGCTTCGGTCAGGTACAGCTTTTTGCCGACGTACTCGAATAACGGCTGACCGACCAACTCTTCCAGTTGACGAATCTGCAGGCTCACCGCTGGCTGGGTCAACGCCATTTCTTCCGCTGCCCGGCTGTAAGAACGCAGGTCGCAGACTTCATTGAAGATCCGCAGCTGACGCAATGTCATACGCATCAATGACTTACGCATTAGTGCCGCTCCGGCCAATAGCTGAAGTGCTGACTATAAGCTTTTACTTATGGCTACCCCAATTTTTACTCATTTTTATTAATTGCTGATCCGGCTTAGGGTGGTCCTGCGTCATTGAGCCACATGTGCGGTTACAAATGCGGCGACCTCGTCGGGTCGCGGATCCTTATGGTTGAGGAAAAGCCAGTGATAACAAAAATATTGATCGCCAACCGTGGAGAGATTGCCGTTCGGATCGTGCGCGCCTGCGCCGAGATGGGCATTCGCTCGGTGGCCATCTTTTCGGATGCCGACCGCCATGCCCTGCATGTCAAACGTGCAGACGAAGCCTATAGCATTGGCGCTGAACCACTTGCCGGTTATCTGAACCCTCGCAAGCTGGTGAACCTGGCCGTGGAGACCGGTTGCGATGCATTGCATCCAGGTTACGGGTTCCTTTCTGAAAATGCCGAGCTGGCGGAAATCTGCGTCGAGCGCGGTATCAAGTTCATTGGCCCTGCGGCGGAAGTCATTCGCCGGATGGGCGACAAGACCGAAGCGCGGCGCAGCATGATCAAGGCCGGCGTGCCCGTGACGCCGGGCACTGAAGGTAACGTGGCCGATATCCATGAGGCGCTGGTAGAAGGTGACCGCATCGGTTACCCGGTCATGCTCAAGGCTACTTCCGGTGGCGGCGGGCGCGGCATTCGCCGTTGCAACAGCCGCGAGGAGCTGGAGCAGGCTTTCCCGCGAGTGATTTCCGAAGCTACCAAGGCTTTCGGTTCTGCCGAAGTGTTTCTGGAAAAGTGCATCGTCAACCCCAAGCACATCGAGGCCCAGATACTGGGCGACAGCTTTGGCAATGTCGTGCATCTGTTCGAACGCGACTGCTCGATCCAGCGCCGTAACCAGAAGCTGATCGAGATTGCCCCCAGCCCGCAACTGACCCCCGAACAGCGCGCCTATATCGGCGACCTGTCGGTGCGT
The DNA here is from genome assembly GCF_003935425.1 of Pseudomonas sp. v388. Taxonomy (GTDB): domain Bacteria; phylum Pseudomonadota; class Gammaproteobacteria; order Pseudomonadales; family Pseudomonadaceae; genus Aquipseudomonas. The sequence goes on along the minus strand of NZ_RHQN01000002.1, from coordinate 52,265 downwards.
GCGGCCAAGGCTGTCGGCTACGAGAACGCCGGCACCGTGGAGTTCCTGCTTGCCGACGGCGAGGTGTACTTCATGGAGATGAACACCCGGGTTCAGGTGGAGCACACCATCACCGAAGAGATCACCGGCATCGATATCGTGCGCGAGCAGATCCGCATCGCATCCGGGTTGCCGCTGTCGGTCAAGCAGGAAGACATCATTCACCGCGGCTTCGCCCTGCAATTCCGGATCAACGCCGAAGACCCGAAGAACAACTTCCTGCCCAGTTTCGGCAAGATCACCCGCTATTACGCGCCCGGCGGCCCCGGCGTGCGCACCGATACGGCGATCTATACCGGTTACACCATCCCGCCGTTCTACGACTCGATGTGCCTGAAATTGATCGTCTGGGCGCTGACCTGGGAAGAGGCCATGGACCGCGGCCTGCGTGCACTGGACGACATGCGCGTGCAAGGCGTGAAGACCACCGCCGCCTATTACCAGGAAATCCTGCGCAATCCGGAATTTCGCAGTGGCCGGTTCAACACCAGCTTCGTGGAAAGCCATCCTGAACTGACCAACTACTCGATCAAGCGCAAACCTGAAGAGCTGGCCCTGGCCATCGCCGCCGCCATCGCCGCCCATGCGGGCCTGTGAGGAATAGAACAATGAGCAAGAAAATCTTCGTCACCGACACCATCCTGCGCGACGCTCACCAGTCGCTGCTGGCAACCCGCATGCGCACCGAAGACATGCTGCCGATCTGTGACAAGCTCGATAAGGTCGGTTACTGGTCGCTGGAAGTCTGGGGTGGCGCAACGTTCGACGCCTGCGTGCGGTTCCTCAAGGAAGATCCGTGGGAGCGCCTGCGCCAGTTGCGTGCGGCGTTGCCGGAAACCCGTCTGCAAATGCTGCTGCGTGGGCAGAACCTGCTGGGCTATCGGCACTACAGCGATGATGTGGTCAAAGCGTTCGTCGCCAAAGCGGCAGACAACGGCATCGATGTGTTCCGCATCTTCGACGCGATGAATGATGTGCGTAACCTGCAGGTGGCCATCGAGGCGGTCAAGGCGACCGGCAAGCATGCGCAAGGCACAATCGCCTATACCACCAGCCCGGTGCACACCATCGAGGCCTTCGTCGAACAGGCGCGGCAGATGGAGGCGATGGGCTGCGACTCGGTCGCGATCAAGGACATGGCCGGGTTGCTGACGCCATTCGCCACGGGTGAGCTGGTCAAGGCGCTGAAAGCCGAGCAGTCGTTGCCGGTCTTCGTTCACTCCCACGACACCGCAGGCCTGGCGGCCATGTGTCAGCTCAAGGCTATCGAATGCGGTGCGGATCACATCGACACCGCGATTTCCAGCTTTGCCTGGGGCACCAGCCATCCGGGCACCGAGTCCATGGTTGCTGCGCTCAAGGGCAGCGAGTTCGACACCGGCCTGGATCTGGAGCTGCTACAAGAGATCGGCCTGTACTTCTATGCCGTGCGCAAGAAGTACCACCAGTTCGAAAGTGAGTTCACCGCGGTGGATACCCGCGTCCAGGTCAATCAGGTGCCTGGCGGGATGATTTCCAACCTGGCCAACCAGCTCAAGGAGCAGGGCGCGCTCAACCGCATGAACGAAGTGCTCGCCGAGATTCCGCGGGTGCGCAAAGACCTTGGCTATCCACCGCTGGTCACGCCGACCTCACAAATCGTCGGCACCCAGGCGTTCTTCAACGTGCTGGCCGGCGAGCGCTACAAGACCATTACCAATGAAGTGAAGTTGTACCTGCAAGGCCGTTATGGTCGGGCGCCGGGTCAGGTGGATGAAAAGCTGCGCCGTCAGGCCATCGGCAACGAAGAGTTGATCGAGGTGCGTCCGGCCGACCTGCTCAAGCCGGAAATGGACAAGCTACGCGCGGAAATCGGCGCGCTGGCACAGTCGGAAGAAGACGTGCTGACCTATGCCATGTTCCCGGATATCGGGCGCAAGTTCCTGGAAGAGCGCGCTGCCGGCACCCTGACGCCCGAAGTGCTGTTGCCGATTCCTGAAGCGGGCGCGGTTGCCCGGGCAGGCGGCGAGGGCGTCCCGACCGAATTCGTCATCGACGTGCATGGTGAAACCTACCGCGTGGACATCACTGGCGTGGGCGTGAAGGCGGAAGGCAAGCGGCACTTCTACCTGTCCATCGACGGCATGCCGGAAGAGGTGGTGTTCGAACCGCTCAACGAGTTCGTCAGCGGCGGCGCCAGCAAGCGCAAGCAGGCTCACGCGCCCGGGCATGTCAGCACCACAATGCCGGGCAATATCGTCGACGTGCTGGTCAAAGAAGGCGACATGGTCAAGGCGGGTCAGGCCGTGCTGATCACTGAAGCGATGAAGATGGAAACCGAAGTCCAGGCGTCCGTCGCCGGCAAGGTCGTGGCTATCCACGTCGCCAAGGGTGACCGCGTCAATCCGGGCGAAATCCTGGTGGAGATCGAAGGCTGACCAAAAGCCCGTATCGCGAGTAAAAATTTAAGATTTACCTCATTGGGGAAGCGCGAGCTTCCCCTTTTTTTGCCCCGAAAATGGGCCTCCATCTTTCACTATCTGTATTAAATTGCAGCTAGCCAGCTTTTCCACCGCGAAAATCTGCATTAAAGTGCATTTTTTTAGCGGTCCGCCCCAGGTATCTGCACTACAATGCAGACGCACTGGTTCGAGGGGCAACCATGGAACTCACGCTACAGCTGTACGCGAGCCAACGTTGGCAGGACGCTATGACGCTTTCGTTTGCCGAGCCGATAAAGGGGCTTCTCGGTCCGTGCCGCGTCGGATATCTCTCCAAATACGTCCACAGCAACCTGGATGCATTTCAAAGCCCGTTCAAACAGGCCGTCAGTGCCCGGCTGCCGGTGGATTTCAATCCACTATCGCTGCCAGAGGCTCCGGCTTTTCTCCACGATATCGCGCCGTCGGGTGCGGCCAAACGCTTTCTGATCAAGCATCTGATCGGTCGAAAGCCGGAAGGCATCAGCGATGATCTGTACCTGCTGACTCAGAGCACGCCCGCTCCGATAGGGAACATGCGAATCAAAGAGTCTCTCGAGGCTCTGGACGCTGGTACTCCGTTAGGATTCTCCCGACAGGATGTGATTACTCGCGATCAACGCTTCCTTGAATATGCTTACGAGCAAGGCGCGGCAATCGGTGGTGCTACAGGCGCTGGTGGTGAGGCGCCGAAACTGCTGATGACGGAGGCGCAGAGCGGACAGCTCTATCCGGACGCGATCCTGCCGGATGCACAAGCGCGCACCCACTGGTTTATCAAATTCTCCCGTAATCAAGCGTTGAAGGACGATCAAGATATCCTGCGCAGTGAACACCTGTATTACCAGGCTCTGCGCGCTCTGAATATCGATACGGTAGCCAGCGATGATATGGGCCTTGAAGAAGGCGCCAAACCCAGTCTGTGGCTCAAGCGCTTTGATCGCCGCGTTAGTCAGCAGGGTGTTGAGCGGTTAGCGGTGGAGTCGGTTTATTCGTTGGCTGGTGTCACGATACCCGGCAGTCGAATGGATCATGTGTACGTGGTAACTCATTTAGCGCGGCTCTGGTCGCAAGCGGGTCAGCAGAAGCAGGTGGTGGAACTGGTCTGTGATTACATGCGACGGGATTTGATCAACAAGATACTGGGCAACTCTGATAACCACGGTCGAAACACTGCCATTATTCGCTTTGATGACCGGTTCGAGCTTGCCCCGATTTATGATCTGGCACCGATGGTCATGGATGCAGAAGGCGTCACCCGGACCACCAAATGGCCGAAAGAAATCGAGAGGGCAGGCGATATCAATTGGCGCAAGGCATGTGGTGCCTTGGCTGATATTGCCGACCCCGAACATCTCTTCGAGCATTTGCGGGGGGATGCCGCGCGGTTAAGGGCTCTACCCGACCTGTTGCAGGACAGCGGCTTGCCTCGCAAAACCTTTGAACACCCGGCCATTGCCCTGGGAAAACTGGATCAGCGGTTGGCTGATTGGGGACTGCTATGACGCTCTCCATTGACGCTCGTGTGTTGTTGATAGAAGAGGTGCAGAACGGCATTGCCGATGGCTCGCTGCAAATCGGCGACGCGGTCAGAAGACTGCGTGTCGAAGGAGCCAAGATGCCCCAGAGCACCTACGCCCAAATCTGCAAAATCTCAGTGCGTACGCTGATCCAGATCGAGCAGGGAGAAGGTAACCCGACGCTCAAATCCTTGAACGCAGTGTTCCGGCCTTTCGGATTGCAGATGGGCGTTGTCAGGCGCAAGCGGGATTTCGCCTGAGAGGTCGAGCCCGCCTCGGTCCATGTAGGAGCGAACTTGCTCGCGAAGAGGCCGGTGCAGCCGAAAGATGTGGGCCGCTTGGTTAGATGTCTTCCGTTCCTACGATCTGAATCCCTCAAGCCCTTTGATCTGCTGCCCGTCCTTGAAGTTATCCACAGCCAGCCATCCCTCGAACGCTTTCTGTAAATCCGGCCATTCGCTGTCGATGATCGAATACCACGCCGTATCGCGGTTCACGCCCTTGATCACCATGTGCTGGCGGAACGTGCCTTCATGGCTGAAGCCGAAGCGGTTCGCTGCGCGTTTGGAGCGGGCGTTGTTGGCGTTGCATTTCCATTCCAGGCGGCGATTGCCCAGGGCGAAGGCTTCCCGGGCCAGCAGATAGACCGCTTCGGTGCCTTTGGGCGTGCGCTGCATCGCCGCGCCGAAAGTGACATGGCCTATCTCGATTCGACCGTGGGCGGGGACGATCGACAGAAAACTGATGATGCCTTCGGCGATGCCGCTTTGCTGATCGATCACGGTGTAGAACCATGGATCGGTTTCAGCGGCGTGGCCGGTCAGCCAGGCATCGAACCCGCTGCGCTCGCTAAATGGACCGTAAGGCAAGTAATCCCATAATTTCGGATCGGCATTCGGACCTTCCAACGCCTGCCACAGATCAGCGGCATGGCGGGCGACATCGAGTTTTTCCAGGCGAATGAAACGCCCTTCGAGCGTTCGGGTGTCAGGGCGCTTTGCATCTTGCCAGTGCAGTTCGGTTTCGGACATGTGCGGACTTCCGGTCAGAGGGCTTTGCGAAATTGAATGAAGCCGCCGCGTTCGGCGATGCGTTCGTACAGCTGGATGGCCGTCGCATTGGTTTCATGGGTCAGCCAGTGAACCTTGTCGCAACCATCGGCCTTGGCGGTGGCGTAGACATGTTCGATCAGCGACCTGCCCAACCCGGTGCCGCGTTGCTCCGCAGCGACGTACAGATCCTGAAGGTAGCAGGCATCGTTGATGCTCCAGTTCGAGCGATGGTAGATGAAGTTCACCATGCCGACGGCTTTACCGTTCATCCAGGCGAGTGCCGAATGATTGGGCTCAGTGTCGTCGAGCAGGCGTTGCCAGGTGACGTCACTGACGCCGGGCGCCAGTTCGGTGTTATAGAACTGCAGGTAGGCCCGCCACAACGGCAACCAGGCGGCATGATCATCGGCGGTCACTGGACGAATCTGTGCGGTATGCATTGTGGACTCCTCTGGTTCACCCGTCAGGGGTTCATCAGCCGGGCCAGTTCCCGATCCTGCGGGTCGGCGCTGGCGGCCAGGCCGCTGCGTACCCCGGCGTAGTCTTCGGCGCTGCGGTTCTGGCCCAGCTTGCGCTTGCCTTCCAGGCGCTCGATGGGCAGCGCAAAGCCGACGATGGCACCAAGCATCTTGGCGATGTAGTCGGCGGGCGCATCGTCCACCGACCAGGGCTGGCTGCGGCGGGACTCATGCTTGTCGGTCAGCTCGCTGACCAGCTGCCGCAGGCGTTGGGCATCGGTGAAGACCTCGGCCCGGCCATAGGCGTGCACGGCCAGGTAATTCCAGGTGGGTACGACTTTCTCGTGTTCGGCCTTGCTCGGATAAAACGACGGGCTGATGTAAGCGTCACTGCCGGCAAATACCACCAGCGCTTCGCAGCCGGTCGCCAGGTCTTGCCATTGCGGGTTGGCTTTGGCGAGGTGGCCGTAGAGCGTGCCGCGGGCGCCTTGTTCCGGGCGTAGCAGCAGGGGCAGATGCGAGGCCTGCAAACCGTGCTCGCCATGGGTCATCAGGATTGCCAGGCGAGTCTGGTCCATCTGCTGCTGCAAGCTCGCAAGATCGGTGTCACGAAAGGCTGCGGGTGTGTACATGGAATTTTCCTTGGCTGACCGGCAAATCCTAGGCAGGCTAATGGCTCTTTGTAAGATCCATTTCCGATCAATTCAGCAGGGCCATTGCCGTGACGATCATTCCTTCATTTCCACTCAGCCTGGCCGGTATCGAGCTGGATCGTAAGCGTGGTCTGAGTCGACAGCTCTACCAGGCGCTGCGCCAACGCATTCTCGATGGACAACTGAGCAGCGGAGTGCGGCTGCCGGCGAGCCGGGATCTGGCGGCATTGCTGTGCATCTCACGCAACACGGTCATGCGGGCTTACGACCAACTGTATGCCGAGGGTTTTACCGAAGGGCGTGTGGGTGACGGAACGTACATTGCCGCGCTGCGTAGCGCCGAACCGGGCGAAGTGAACAGGCAGCGCGAGAGATTATCCACAAATGTATCCACAGGCTTATCAACAAGCTTACCCACAGCCTTATCCACAAATTCACTAAAAAACAGCGTGAAAGTTCCCTCTGAAGTTATCCACAGCGCGGCGCTGGAACGGTTGAACACACATCACCTGAATGATCCGCTCAAGGGCGAACCTCGGGCGTTTCGCGTCGGCGTGCCCGCATTCGATCTGTTCCCTTTCGACATATGGGGCAGGCTTCAGGCGGCTTTCTGGCGCAGGCCGGGGCTTCATCAGCTCGGCTATGGAGAGCCGGCCGGCGAGTGGCGGCTGCGCGAGCTGATCGCGGCCTACTTGCATTCATCGCGTGGACTGAATTGCAGCGCTGAACAAATTCTGATCACCAGTGGCGCGCAGCAGGCCATCAGCCTTTGTGCACAGTTGCTTCTGGAGCCGGGGGATGCAGTGGCGGTGGAAAACCCAGGCTATCGTGCAGCGGGGCACGCGTTCGCCATCGCCGGTGCCCGCGTGCAGGGAATGGCGGTCGATGTCGAAGGCATGCGCTGTGATGAACTGGAGAGCGGGCAGTGTCGGCTCGCCTATGTGACGCCGTCGCATCAGTACCCGACCGGCGTGGTGATGAGCCTGGCGCGGCGTCTGGAATTGCTGGCCTGGGCCGAGAACAGCGGCGGCTGGATCATCGAGGATGACTACGATGGCGAATACCGTTACAGCGGCGCACCGCTGGCACCCTTGGCGGCGCTCGACCGGCAAGGGCGAGTGTTGTACGTCGGCACCTTCGGCAAGGTAGCGTTTCCTGCGCTGCGGCTGGGTTATCTGGTGTTGCCGCCAGCGCTGGTCAAGCCGTTCGCCCAGCGCAAAGCACTGGATATGCGCCATTCGGAAGTCAGCACCCAGCTCGTCATGGCGCAGTTCATCGCCCAAGGGCATTTCCAGCGGCATATCCGGCGCATGCGGCGTGCCGCGCTGAGTCGGCGCAATGCCTTGCTGGCCGGTTGGCCGAACGATGTTCCCGGCTGCCAGCCGATGCCCAGGGCGGTCGCCGGTCTGCATGTGATGGTCAAGGTGGACAGCGTCGCGCGCGAACAGGAACTGATCGCCAAGGCCGGTAGTGTGGGTGTTGAAATCAATGCACTGAGTGATTACTGGTTGTCGGATTCAGCAGAGCCTGTGGATAACCGTGCCGGGCTGGTGCTTGGGTTTGCCGCTGTCGACGAACACGCGATCACAGAGGCGTTGATGCGACTGCGGCGTGCCTGGTGCGTCAATCCCGACCATTTGGCTGGGTCATGAGCGGGAGTATACTCGCCACCACTTTTCATTTGTCACAGAGCCAGTCATGAGTACTTCCCTTTCTGCTACACCGGAACGCAAGTTCGGCGCTCCGTTGGCCGCGCTGTTCCTGCTGTTGCTCGGCGCCCAGTTCCTGTTGCTCAGCGTCGGCATGCATCAAGTGCTGTTGTGGATCGTCGGCGCCGCCCTGGGAATCACCCTTTATCACGCCGCGTTCGGCTTTACCTCGGCGTGGCGGGTGTTCATCCGTGAACGTCGTGGCGCCGGGCTACGGGCGCAGATGGTCATGCTCGCAGTCGCCGTGCTGCTGTTCTTCCCGGCGCTGGGTGCGGGCGAGCTGTTCGGCAAGCCGGTGACAGGCCTGGTGGCTCCGGCCGGTGTCTCCGTGATCGTCGGCGCGTTCATCTTTGGTATCGGCATGCAGCTGGGCGGCGGTTGTGCATCCGGCACGCTGTTTACCGCAGGCGGCGGCAACGCCCGAATGCTGGTCACGCTGCTGTTCTTCATCCTCGGTTCGCTGATCGCTACCCACCATGTGGACTGGTGGTTTGCCTTGCCGTCTTTTCCTGCAACGTCGGTGGTCAAGACCTTCGGTGTGGTTCCCGCGTTGCTGGCCAACCTGGCGGTCTTTGCCCTGATCGCCTTCGTCACCGTGAAACTGGAAAAGCGCCGTCATGGCCAGCTGGAAGCCCCGGTCACCAGCGAACACACCGGCTTGCGCCGTGTACTGCGTGGTCCGTGGATTCTGGTCTGGGGCGCGGTGGCATTGGCGCTGCTCAACTACGCAACGCTGGCGCTGGCCGGCCGACCTTGGGGAATTACCTCGGCGTTCGCGGTCTGGGGCGGGAAAGTGGCGAGCGGCATGGGCGTCGATGTCGCCAGCTGGCCGTTCTGGCAGATGCCGGCGAATGCCAAGGCGCTCGCCGCGCCGGTCTGGGAAGACATTACCAGCGTGATGGACATCGGCATCATGCTCGGCGCCCTGTTGGCGGCTGGCCTGGCTGGACGCTTCGCCCCGAACCTGAACATTCCGAAGCGCTCGCTGGTAGCGGCGGTCATCGGCGGCCTGCTGCTGGGCTACGGCTCGCGGCTTGCCTACGGCTGCAACATCGGCGCCTATTTCAGTGGGATCGCATCCGGCAGCCTGCACGGCTGGCTGTGGCTGGTTGCCGCCTACATCGGCAACGTGGTGGGTGTCCGACTGCGTCCGATGTTCTTCACCGGCGAACGTCCGCAAGTGGCATTGAGCGGTTGCTGAACCGCTCTGGGTCGACGGTCTAAAAAAGGTAGCTTGCGAACCATCTGCTGTAACGGCATTCAAACACCCTGTAGCGGCAAGGCCGATGTAGAGCGGCCCGGCCATTTCACAAAAGGGGTGAGCCTTTGCAGCAGACGATCATTGAGAAAATCCGGTTTCTCGGCAAGACCATCGGGTATGTGGGCTGGTCGCTGTTCTGGCTGTTGATCTGGGATGTGATCGTTACCGTGGACTTCATGCTCTATCTGGAGCGCAAGATCACGTTGCCGTCGATGCCTTTGACCCTGCTGGGTTCGGCTCTGGTGGTGCTGACCAGCTTTCGCAACTCCAGCGCCTACAACCGCTGGTGGGAAGCCCGGACGTTATGGGGCGCGCTGGTCAACAGCTCGCGCAGCTTTGCCCGGCAGGTGCTGACCCTGGTGGAGGACGACGACGGCATCAATCCGGTCAAGGCCGTGTTGCTGCGTCGGCACGTTGCCTACGTCAAATGCCTGTCCGCCCATTTGAAGGGCGGGAGCTGCGGCGACGAAGTACGCGCGCTGATTCCACGCGAAGAATACGAGCGGCGGCACGACACCAATAACTTCCCCAACGACTTGCTGAATGCTTCGGCCGCGCTGCTGGCCAAGGAATACGCCGCCGGCCGTCTGGACAGTATTCGCCTGTCCCGGCTGGAATCCACGCTGGTGGATATCTCCAACTGCCAGGGCGGCATGGAGCGGATCGCCAATACGCCACTGCCATACCCCTACGTGGCTTTTCCACGCCTGTTCATCACGTTGTTTTGCCTGATCGTGCCCATCGGCCTGGTGGAAACCCTGGGCTGGTTCACGCCGCTGGCTTCTACCGTGGTGGGTTTCATGCTGCTGGCCATCGAACGGATCGGTACCGATCTGCAGAGCCCGTTCCGGGCCAGCGAACATGAAATCCAGATGGAGGCGCTGTGCGAAAACATCGAACGCAATCTGGATTCGATGCTGCGTGATGCGAAGGAAGAGTGCACCGTTTGATCGGTGCGAACGGCGGGAAATCGGGACCGAACGGCTCGGCCCCGATCATTTGACCTGTCAGCGCAGTTCGCCGCAAAGGTCCAGTTCGATGAAGCGCCGGACTTCGGCAGTGTCCAGACCTGACCCCAGCAACGCATGCAGTTTGCCCAATGCCGCTTCGCGGGTCATGCCGCCGCCGGACAGTACGCCCGCCACGCGCAGGCGGCTGCCTGCTTCGTAGACGTCCAGCTCGACGCCGCCTTCATGACACTGAGTGATGGCGACCACACAAACGCCTTGTGCGTTGGCGCGGGACAGGCTGGCGAGAAATTGCGCATCGTCGCTTGGGCCAGTGCCGCTGCCGAAACACTCCAGAACCAGACCCTGAATACCGCTGTGGACCATGGCATCGACCTGCGCAGCGCCGATGCCCGGATACAGCGGCAATGCGGCAACGCGAGCCAGTGCCTTGGGATGGCGATAGCTCAGTGCTTCGGGCAACACATCCAGCGCCTGACCGCCACGCGAGCGTTCCAGCGAAGCGAACGGGTGGCGTCCGAAGCTGCGAACTTTCGCGCAGCGGGTCGGCGCCAGCAGCTGGCCGTGGAAGTACAGATGAACACCCGCCGCCAGACCGCCGCCTAGCGCAAGCAGGGCGCCGTTGACGTTTTCCCAGGCATCGCTGTCCGGCACGCCGGCCGGCAGCATCGAGCCGGTGAAGACCACCGGTGCGTCGAGCCCCAGCAACTGGAAGCTCATGGCTGCGGCGCTATAGGCCAGGGTATCGGTGCCATGCAGCACCAGCACGGCGTCGCAGCCGTCTGTATCGACGGCTTCGACCACCGCATCACGCAGCCGCAGCCAGTAGGTCGGGGTCATGTTGGCGCTATCGATCAGCGGCGACATCTCGCGAAAACGCCACTGCGGAACGACCAGCTCCGGCAGCTCCGCCAGCTGCGCGGCCATCCGCGCCTCGAAGCCCGACGCGGGTGCCAGGCCGCCAGCGCTGGCCTGCATACCTATCGTGCCGCCGGTATAAAGAACCATCACTCGTTGGGCGGGTCGTGATACATCGTGAGTCATGGCTGTTCTCCTGCGCGGCGCTTCGGTGATTACTGTGCTTGAACGGGTTTGGCGTCTACCTCGGCCGTGTTTACCGGCTGCCCGGTCGGGTTGGCCGGCCATGCGGTGCGGTCCAGGTCCAGATCCGGGAATTTGCTGGAGTCGAAGACCGGTGTCTTGATCCCGGCTTTACGCTGTGCATCGTAGTCGGCCAGGATGCGTCGGGCGACCTTGAACAGCAGGGCCAGAGCGATCAGGTTGACGAACGCAAGCATGGTCATGGCGATGTCGGCAAAGGCGAACACGGTCTTGAGGTCCACCACTGCACCCCAGAGAATCAGCACCAGCACCAGAATCCGGTAGCCCACCAGGGCGCCGAGCTTTTCGCCAACCAGGTAGCGCAGGCTGTTTTCGCCCAGGTAGTAGTTGTAGAGGATCGAAGTGAATACGAACAACGCCAGCGCAACGCTGATGAAGATCCGACCCCAGTCACCGACAACTGCGGCAAGCGAATTTTGCGCCAGCACGATACCGTTGCCGTCGTAGCCCACGTCGTAGATACCCGACAGCAGAATCAGCAGCGCGGTGCAGGTGCAGATCACGAAGGTGTCGAGAAACACGCTGAATGCCTGGACCACGCCCTGGGCAACCGGGTGCTCGACCTGAGCCACGGCCGCGACGTTCGGCGCACTGCCAAGGCCCGCTTCGTTGGCGAAAACGCCACGCTTGACGCCCATGACAATCGCACTGCCAATCAGGCCGCCGAAAACCGGGTCAAGGCCGAAGGCGCTCTTGACGATGGTCATCAGCATGGCCGGTACGTGGTCGATCTGGATGGCGATAACGTAGAGGGTGACCGCGATGTAGATCAGTGTCTTGACCGGAACCAGCAGGTCGGAAATCGCGGCGATACGCTTGATGCCGCCGATGAAGGCCATGCCCAGCAGCACGACCAGGCAGATGCCGGTGGTCATCGAGTCGACGCCGAACGCGCTGTGCAGCGAGTCGGTTACTGCGTGGGATTGCAGGCCGTTGAACGAGAAGCCGAAGGTCACCAGCAGCAGCACGGCCATGACCATACCCAGCCAGCGCTTGCCCAGACCGTGCTCGATGTAGAACGACGGGCCACCGCGGAACTGGCCTTCGGAGTCCTTGCGCTTGTACAGCTGGGCCAGGGCGCATTCGATGAAGCTGCTGGACATGCCGACCAGCGCGGTCACCCACATCCAGAACACGGCGCCGGGGCCGCCGAGGGTCACGGCAATGCCGACACCGGCAATGTTCCCCGCACCGACGCGACCGGCGAGGCTGAGCATCAAGGCCTGAAAGGAACTCAGTTGGCCGGAGCTGCTGCGCAGGCTGTCGCGGAATACGGCGAACATATGGAAGAAATGGCGAAACTGGACAAACCGTGAGCGGATCGTGAAATACCCGCCCAGGCCGACAATAAGGACGATCAGCACTTTGCCTGAGAGGAAGTCGTTAATCATTTCCAGCATTTTTGTTATTCCTCGTTACATTTGAGGGGGCGCACTATACCGGTGCGAAGTTTTTACGTCTGTAGCCGTTTTCTTGTGTGACTGATTCTTCATTTACGGCGCTAAATGAATGTTCCCCCTGTGTTTGCAGGGAAAACGAGTCGCCTGATGTAGGAAAAACACGAGTGGATTTCCGACGAGCAGGCAAAAAAAAGGGCCTGGAGAATCACTCCCAGACCCTCAAAAGCCGAGGGCTGTCTAGGACCCTCAACCTGGTGAGCGTGTTGCGTGATGCATCAGGCCTTCAAGGGCGCCAGACGCGGGGCAATCATGTTTTCCGGACGCAGGATGTCGTCGAGCATGGTGTCGTCGAGCAGGCCCTCTTCACGGACCAGTTCCAGTACGCCACGGCCGGTTTCCAGCGCGATGCGTGCGATACGGGTCGAATTCTCGTAGCCGATGTAAGGGTTGAGCGCGGTGACCAGACCGATCGAATGCTCGACCAGCTCGCGGCAGCGCTGTTCGTTGGCGGTGATGCCGACGATGCAATGCTCGCGCAGCATGTCCATGGCACGTTGCAGCAGGCGAATCGAGTCGAAGATCTTGTAAGCGATCAAAGGCTCCATGACGTTGAGCTGCAATTGGCCGCCTTCGGCCGCCATGGTCAGTGCCAGGTCGTTGCCGATGATCTCGAAAGCCACCTGATTGACGGCCTCGGGAATCACCGGGTTGACCTTGCCCGGCATGATCGAACTGCCCGGCTGGCGCGCCGGCAGGTTGATTTCATTGATGCCGGTGCGCGGGCCGCTGGACAGCAGGCGCAGGTCGTTGCAGATCTTCGACAGCTTGACCGCGGTGCGCTTGAGCATGCCGGAGAACAGCACGAACGCGCCCATGTCGGAGGTTGCTTCGATCAGGTCGGCGGCAGGCACCAGCGGCTGGCCGCTGATGGTCGCCAGACGCTCGACCGCCAGGTGCTGATAGCCAGGGTCGGCGTTGATGCCGGTGCCGATCGCCGTGCCGCCCAGGTTCACTTCGGTCAGCAGCTCCGGCGCCAGGCTGCGCAGGCGGTTCAGGTCTTCGGTCAGGGTCGTGGCGAAGGCGCGGAATTCCTGGCCAAGCGTCATCGGAACAGCGTCCTGCAGCTGGGTGCGGCCCATTTTCAGGACGTGGTTGAATTCTTCACCCTTGGCGGCGAACGCCTGGATCAGGCTGGCGAGGCTGGCCAGCAGCGCGTCATGGCCCAACAGCAGACCCAGGCGGATGGCCGTCGGGTAGGCGTCGTTAGTCGACTGCGCCATGTTCACGTCGTTGTTGGGGTGCAGGTGCTTGTATTCACCTTTCTCGAAGCCCATGGTTTCCAACGCAATGTTGGCGATGACTTCGTTGGCATTCATGTTGGTCGACGTGCCGGCGCCGCCCTGGATCATGTCCACCACGAACTGATCGTGGAAATCGCCACGGATCAGCCGTGCGCAGGCTTCGCTGATCGCCGCATGCTTGGCGTCGTTGAGGTGCCCGAGCTGGTGGTTGGCGTCTGCTGCCGCCTGCTTGACCATTGCCAGTGCCACGACCAGTTTCGGGTAGTGGGAAAGCGGCACGCCGGAGAGGTGGAAATTGTTCACCGCTCGCAGGGTCTGAATGCCGTAGTAAGCGTGGGCAGGTACTTCGAGGACACCAAGCAGGTCTTTTTCGATGCGCGATGATGCAGACGAGGACATGATAGAGAGAGTCTCAAGATAGGCACGGACAATGCCGGAACGCCCCGAATAGTGGGCTTTGCGGTTATGATTGACCAATGCTGTTACAAGCTGGGCTATGCAAGAACGGCATAACGATGGTGTGACGCCGTCCGTATGCGGAACGTGGGCAGGTCGTCGGCACTGGATGGCCTGCCATCCTGAGATCAATCCGGGAGATGTGATGAATCTGGAAAGCAAATGGCTGGAGGACTTCAGCGCCCTCGCCGCAACGCGCAGCTTTTCCCAGGCTGCCGAGCGGCGTTTCGTAACGCAGCCGGCTTTCAGTCGTCGCATCCGCAGCCTGGAGGCCGCGTTGGGGCTGACCTTGGTCAACCGTTCGCGCACGCCAATCGAGCTTACGGCTGCCGGTCAATTGTTTCTGGTCACCGCGCGAACCGTGGTCGAGCAATTGGGCGAAGTGGTTCGCCACCTTCATCATCTGGAAGGCGGGCAGGGCGAAGTGATGCAGGTGGCGGCCGCGCACTCCCTGGCCCTGGGGTTCTTCCCGCGCTGGATCGCGCAGCTGCGCAATGAAGGCCTGAATATCGCGACCCGTCTGGTAGCAACCAACGTCGGCGATGCCGTTCACGCGTTGCGCGAAGGCGGCTGCGACCTGATGCTGGCGTTCTACGACCCGGATGCGGCCCTGCAGATGGACGCCGAAATATTTCCTTCACTGCATCTTGGGCAGACCGAGATGCTGCCGGTCTGTGCGGCAGATGCCAACGGGCAGCCGCTGTTCGACATCGAAGGCGAGGGCAGCGTGCCTTTGCTGGCCTACAGCGCCGGGGCTTTTCTGGGGCGTTCGGTGAACCTGCTGCTGCGTCAGCGCAACCTGCGTTTCACGACTGTCTACGAAACCGCAATGGCTGACAGCCTTAAAAGCATGGCGCTCGAAGGGCTGGGGATCGCCTGGGTGCCGCAGCTGAGCGTGCGCGCCGAGCTGGCGCGGGGCGAACTGGTGGTCTGCGGCGGCCCGCAATGGCACGTCCCGCTGGAAATTCGTCTGTACCGCTGCGCCTTGGTGCGCAAAGCCAACGTCCGGCTGCTGTGGCGCAAACTTGAAGGCGCGGCGGCGCAAGAGTCGTCCTGACGCCGCAGTGGTAAAAAGCTGTAACGGATGGTCGCCCAGGGGGCTGTCATCCTGACGCTTTGCGGTATACTGCGCGGCCTTTGGCCGGTTTGATCGGTCATTTTTCGTACAGCAAGCCACGCCGGTCACCCCGCGTGGCTTGTTTGTTTTTTGCAGCGCCTGCGGGCGCCTGATGAGAGGCACGACGATGAGCGCACTGGTTGGCGTGATCATGGGTTCCAAGTCCGATTGGTCCACCCTTAGCCACACCGCAGATACGCTGGACAAGCTCGGCATCCCTTACGAAGTCAAGGTGGTCTCAGCCCACCGGACGCCGGACCTGCTGTTCCAGTACGCCGAAGAAGCCGAAGGCCGAGGCATCGAAGTCATCATCGCCGGCGCCGGCGGCGCAGCGCATTTGCCGGGCATGTGCGCAGCCAAGACGCACCTGCCGGTCCTGGGCGTTCCGGTGCAGTCCTCGATGCTGTCGGGTGTCGATTCCCTGCTGTCGATCGTGCAGATGCCGGCCGGCATTCCGGTCGCCACCCTGGCCATCGGCAAGGCCGGCGCGATCAACGCCGCTCTGCTGTCAGCCAGCATCCTGGGCGCCAAGCATCCACAATTCCATGCAGTGCTGAAGCAATTCCGTGCTGATCAGACAGACAGCGTTCTGGGCAACCCGGACCCGCGCGACGCCTGAGGTTTTTCATGAAGATCGGTGTAATCGGTGGCGGCCAGTTGGGTCGCATGTTGGCTCTGGCGGGTACACCGCTGGGGATGAACTTCGCTTTTCTCGACCCGGCGCCGGACGCCTGCGCCGCTGCGCTGGGTGAACATCTGCGTGCCGACTACGGCGATCTCGACCACCTGCGCCAGCTGGCCGACGAGGTGGATCTGGTGACCTTCGAGTTCGAAAGCGTACCGGCTGAAACGGTGGCTTTCCTCTCGCAGTTCGTGCCGGTCTACCCGAGTGCCGAAGCCCTGCGCATCGCCCGTGACCGCTGGTTCGAGAAGAGCATGTTCAAGGACCTCGGCATTCCGACGCCGGAGTTCGCCGATATCCAGTCCCAGGCCGATCTGGACGCTGCGGTAGCGAGTATCGGTCTGCCCGCAGTCCTGAAAACCCGTACGCTGGGTTACGACGGCAAGGGGCAGAAAGTGCTGCGCACGGCGGCTGATGTGGTGGGCACTTTCGCCGAGCTGGGCAGCGTGCCTTGCCTGCTGGAAGGCTTTGTGCCGTTCACCGGTGAAGTGTCGTTGATCGCCGTGCGGGGTCGTGACGGGGAAACCTGTTTCTACCCGCTGGTGCACAACACCCACGACAGCGGCATCCTGCGTCTCTCCATCGCCAGCACCGATCACCCGTTGCAGGCGCTGGCCCAGGATTATGCTGGCCGTGTGCTCAAGCAGCTCGATTACGTCGGCGTGCTGGCGTTCGAGTTCTTCGAGGTCGACGGTGGCCTGAAGGCCAACGAGATCGCGCCGCGTGTGCATAACTCCGGGCACTGGACCACCGAAGGCGCTGAATGCAGCCAGTTCGAGAACCATCTGCGGGCGGTTGCCGGTCTGCCGCTGGGGTCGACTGCCAAGGTCGGCGAAAGCGCGATGCTCAACTTCATCGGTGAAGTGCCGGCTGTGGATAAAGTGCTGGCGGTGCAAGACTGCCATCTGCATCACTACGGCAAGGCGTTCAAGGCAGGCCGCAAGGTCGGCCATGCCACGGTGCGCAGCGCTGACCGTGCCACCCTTGACCGTCAAGTCAAGCAGGTTGAGGCGTTGATCAAAATCTGATCAGCCTTGGTAGCTTTTACCCGTAGGAGTCAGCTTGCTGGCGAATACGAGCCGCGTCTGTGCCGATCTCTTCGCCAGCAAGCTGGCTCCTCCGTCGTGCAGGGGGCCGCTCGCTGGCGACGGCATTTCTGGAGGATGTTGTCTGCAAAGGCATGCTTTCCGGAACCATTCCAACCCTCTGTTCTCAGATACCAGTAACAACGCTGCAATCAGGCGTTTGTGTGTCCAATTCATACAGAGGGAAATGGCATGGGTATTATCGGAACCATCTTCATTGGCTTGATCGTCGGCCTGCTGGCCCGGTTCCTCAAGCCTGGCGATGACAGCATGGGTTGGATCATGACCATTCTGTTGGGTATCGCCGGTTCGCTGGCTGCAACGTATGGCGGCCAGGCAGTCGGTTTCTACAAGGCAGGCGAGGGTGCAGGTTTCCTCGGCGCGTTGGTAGGCGCGATCATTCTGCTGGTCCTGTACGGGCTGATCAAAAAGAAAGCCTGATCCCCTGGCAGTAGCATCCGCTCAGCCCTTGCCCGTTCGCGTGCAGGGGCTGCTGCGTTTTTGACCTGTCGCAAAGCTGTTTCTACGACGAAAGAGCAAGGTGCAAGCCCCGCCCGCGCATTAGAATACGCGGCACTTTTCGCCCTCCCGAGCACTGTCCATGCGTCGCTTTGCGTTCATTACCCTGTTGTTGCTATCCGGGCTCGCCCAAGCCGAGGTACCTGAAACCGACTGGCTCGAGCTGATGCCCCCGTCCGATCAGCAGGCACTGGAAGCTATGCCGGAAATCGACCACGACTCGCCGGAGGCCATGGGCACGTTCGACAGCAAGGGCGGACTGAAGCAGAGCAAGGGCTTGCCCGCGGTGATGTACTCGACCAAAACCGTGGCAGCGATGAACGGCAAGAACATTCGCCTTGGTGGTTATCCGGTTCCGCTGGAAACCGACGCCAAAGGCAACGCTACCCTGTTTTTCCTGGTGCCGTATCCGGGCGCCTGCATCCACGTGCCGCCTCCACCGCCCAACCAACTGGTGCTGGTGCGTTATCCCAAGGGTGTGAAGCTCGATGATATCTACGTGCCGCTGTGGGTAACGGGCACGTTGAAGATAGAGAAGGTCAATAATGATCTGGCCGACGCGGCCTATGCGATGGATGCGTCAAAGGCCCGGGTCGTTGTCGAATCGGACCTCTGACGCCTTGGCAGCGCTTATTCCGGCAGCGCTTCGGCCCAGATGCTCACGGCCATGACGTGCATTTCGTCCGGCGCCAGTGTCACCACGTCATCGAGCACGTTGGCGGTTTCGACACAGACCATCCGCTGCCAGCCGTCGGCAGCCATGTCAGTGAATTTCCTGGTCTTCTCGATCCACGGATTCCACAGGATGGCCGAGTTCGAGCCGGAGGTGTGGACCTGAATCCGCCGCTGCCATTGTGGGTCGACAATGCTCAGCAGATTCGGCGTATCGAGGTAGATGCGGTCGGTTTCGCCGCCGAAGGTCAGGTCACCGGCCTGCTCGCGCTCTTCCCAGTTTTCAAGGGTTTCGATGTAGCGCAGGCCGTTCAGCCCTTCGATGCTGATCTGACGGACATCGCTGACCGCGAAGTAGGTGTGCAGCGCCTGGCTCAGGGTCACGGTTTCACTGCCGCCGTTGTAGCTGACCAGACTGACGTTCAGCGCCTGGTCCATGCGGATGCTCAGCTTGAGCGCGACGTTGTGCGGCCAGCCGGGCAACTGGCCTTCGGCCTGCGGCAGCACCAGTTCGACCAGCAAGGCGTCGCCGTCTTCACCCACGCCCAGTAATTCCCAGTTCAAGGCGCGCACTTCGCCGTGGGCCTTGGCCGGCTCGCTGCTCTGGCGCATGGCCTGCACGCTGTCGGGATTGCGCTCCAGATTACCGAACCACGGCCAGCAGATCGGCATGCCTGCACGAACCGGCTTGCCTTGCTTGAACACGGCCTCGTCATTCAGCCAGATCAGCGGTTCCTGACCGTCGACCTGATAGCTGAGGATCTGCGCGCCTTGGCGGGCGACCAGCAGTTCGGCGTTGCCGTGGCGAATCCGCCAGCATTCAAGTTCGTCGAACTGGACCGATTCGATGGAGGGTTCAGCCGGAAGTGTGGACATGCGTAGTTCTCGCTCAAGGACTGTGACGGAGATAGACCCCTCTACAATCGTCGAGTTTAACCGACTGCCCGGCAAATACCCGAACGGCGATCAGCGCCGTGCGGGCACCGAGCGTGTCCTGCCGCTGCCGTCGATAGCCACGAAGACGAACACCGCCTCGGTCACCTTGCGCCATTCGCTGGTCAGCGGATCGTCGCTCCAGACCTCGACCATCATCTTGATCGAGGTGCGGCCCACTTCCAGGGTTCGGGTATAGAAGGACAATTGCTCACCAACGGCAACCGGGACCAGGAACGCCATGCGGTCGATGGCAACGGTGGCAACGCGTCCGGCGGCCACTTTGCTGGCCATCGCGGTGCCGGCCAGGTCCATCTGGGAGACCAGCCAGCCGCCGAAGATATCGCCAAAGCCGTTGGTTTCCCGCGGAAGTGCGGTGATTTGCAAGGCAAGGTCGCCTTGCGGAGTTGGATCTTCCTGTTCGAGCTCAATCATGCCTAGGGTGCCTCTGACCCATGACTCTCATTATTTTTGTCGCGGTTGACAGGGCCATTTGAAACCCCGGGCGTGAAGGTTGTGCGATCAGTGCACGTCCCACGCCCGGAAGGCGCCTGAAGGGAAACTCTGCGAAAACCGCTGATTCAGACGTTTTCGCACAAATTCCCAATGCCGGTGACAGCCTGCGAGTATATCGGCCGCAACGTCACAGGACGACCGTTGGGTCTTCATTTTGCCGTTGCACTGTTCTAATCATGTGTTTTTTGAAGCAATTTGCTATCTTGCCTGACCCTTACAGGTAACAAGATCACCTGTACAGGCAATTTTGGTGCCCACCCGCACAATTGCCGCCGGACGATCGCTTCTGCATGCCACCCCGCCGCAGCCAGCGTAGCTGTCGCTTGCCCATTCAAAGAAAGTTAAGAGAAGCCCTTGTCATGTCATCCGTACCTTCAAGCGCTGCGCAACCGGCGCGGCCGTTGACCCGAAGCGATTACAAAACTCTGTCGCTCTCTGCCCTGGGTGGGGCGCTGGAGTTTTACGACTTCATCATTTTCGTGTTTTTTGCCGCCGTCGTCGGGAAGCTGTTCTTCCCGGTAGACATGCCGGACTGGCTGCGCATGATGCAGACCTTCGGCATTTTTGCCGCCGGTTACCTCGCGCGGCCGCTGGGTGGCATCATCATGGCGCACTTCGGTGACCTGTTGGGGCGCAAGAAGATGTTCACCTTGAGCATTTTCATGATGGCCGTTCCGACCTTGATCATGGGCTTGCTTCCGACCTATGCCCAGATCGGGATGTGGGCGCCTATCCTGTTGCTGCTGATGCGCGTCATTCAGGGCGCTGCCATCGGCGGTGAAGTGCCGGGCGCCTGGGTGTTCGTGTCCGAGCACGTGCCGGCACGTTACGTCGGTTACGCTTGCGGCACGCTGACGGCCGGGCTGACTGCGGGCATTCTTCTGGGTTCTCTGGTGGCCACGGCCATCAACAGTATCTACACCCCGGTGGAAGTGTCGGACTACGCCTGGCGGATTCCCTTCCTGCTGGGCGGTGTGTTCGGCCTGATGTCGGTCTACCTGCGTCGCCTGCTGCACGAAACCCCGGTGTTCGCCGAGCTGCAACTGCGCAAGGCGCTGGCCGATGAAGTGCCGCTCAAGGCCGTGCTGCGCGACCATCGTGGGGCAGTGGCGCTGTCCATGCTGATGACCTGGCTGCTGTCGGCCGGCATCATCGTGGTGATCCTGATGACGCCGACCATTCTGCAGACCATCTATGGTTTTCCCGCAGCGACTGCCCTGAAGGCCAACAGCCTGGCAATCGTGTTCCTGAGCCTGGGGTGCATCGGCGCCGGCGCGCTGGCCGACCGCTTCGGCGCAGGTTGGGTGTTCCTGTTGGGAAGCGCCGGTCTGCTGGTGAGTTCCTGGACCTTCTATCACATCCTGGGTGATAACCCCGGCGTGCTGTTCCCGCTCTATGCGTTGACCGGCCTGTTCGTCGGCACCATCGGTGCGGTTCCGTATGTCATGGTCAAGGCATTCCCGCCGGTGGTGCGTTTCTCCGGCCTGTCGTTCTCCTACAACCTGGCCTACGCCATCTTTGGTGGCCTGACCCCGATGGTGGTGACGTTCATGCTCAAGTCCAGCCCGATGGGGCCGGCGTGGTATGTCGCGATCCTGTGCGGCATGGGCATGGCGATCGGCGTGTACCTGCTGTCGAAGAAGCGCTGAGCCATCGCCGACAGCATTCGGCGGACAATCATGCGTGATATACAAAGGCCACCCTCTTTTGAAGACGGTGGCCTTTTTTCATCTTATTGTCACAATCAGTTCATAAAGTGTTCATGCGATGAGCAAAATATTGATCGTGGATACTCTCCTTAGGAGCGCGTGGCATGACACTCAAGAACCTGATGACCGCCCTGACGTTCGTTGCCGCTGGTGTTGCGGCAGCCAATTCGTTCGCCGCCGTTGATCCCGCGATCAAGTCCTACACCAAGACCAGCGGCGTTTCAGGCAACCTCTCGAGTGTAGGTTCCGATACGCTGGCGAACCTGATGACCTTGTGGGCCGAGGCCTACAAGCGAGAATACCCTAGCGTGAACATCCAGATTCAGGCGGCCGGTTCTTCGACGGCACCGCCCGCGCTGACCGAAGGCACCGCCAACCTCGGCCCGATGAGCCGCAAGATGAAGGACGGTGAGCTGTCGGCGTTCGAGCAGAAACATGGCTACAAACCCACGGCCATCCCGGTGGCCGTCGATGCCCTGGCCGTGTTCGTTCACAAAGACAACCCGATCAAGGGGCTGACGCTGCAGCAGGTGGACGCGATTTTTTCCTCCACCCGCCTGTGCGGCGCCAAGGCCGATGCCAAGACCTGGGGCGACGTCGGCGTGACCGGCGACCTAGCAGGCAAGCCGATTCAATTGTTTGGCCGCAACTCGGTCTCGGGCACTTACGGCTACTTCAAGGAAGAGGCGCTGTGCAAAGGCGACTTCAAGGCCAACGTCAACGAGCAGCCGGGTTCGGCATCGGTGGTCAGTTCCATCAGCAGTTCGCTCAACGGCATCGGTTATTCAGGTATCGGTTACAAGACATCGAGCGTCAAAACCGTGCCACTGGCCAAGAAGGAAGGCGGCGCCTTTGTCGAAGACAACGAAGCCAACACCTTGAACGGCACCTATCCGCTGTCGCGTTTCCTGTACGTTTACGTGAACAAGGCGCCCAACAAGCCACTGGCGCCACTGGAGGCTGAATTCCTCAAGCTGGTGCTGTCTCGTCAGGGACAGGAAGTGGTCATGAAGGACGGTTACATCCCATTGCCGTCGCGGGTCGTTGAAAAAGCCCTGGCGGATCTGGGGCTGCAGAACGCCAGTGGTGTCGCGGCGAAGTAGTTGAATTTATCAGCGAGGCTCAAGGATGGGTCTTGTCGTCAATCGAATGGTCCGCTGCCAATATCCATGGGCGGCGGGCTTTTTTGCGTCACCCTGCTGTAACGAATCTGTCATACGGGGCGCCTACGGTATCTGTGCATGAATGAGCTGGCCAAATCCACCACCGACGAGCGTTCGCTGCCCAAGCGTATCGACTTCAATACGCCGCAGATGCAGCGCAAGCGGCGTGTCCGCGCCCTGAAGGATCGCGTGACGCGGTGGTACGTGGCGGTGGGTGGCCTGGCGGTGCTCGCGGCCATCACGCTGATCTTCTTTTACCTGGCCTACGTCGTCGCTCCGTTGTTTCAGGGCGCGAGCCTCACGGCCCGGAATCCCCTCAGCGCCCCGTGGATGCAGGACGCGGGCAATCCGCTGATGATCACCATCGAAGAGCAGAACCAGGTCGGGATGCGCATTTCCGACAAGGGCGAAATGGTCTTCTTCGATCTGGAGAGCGGCGCCCAATTGCAGCGCCTGAGCGTGCCGTTGCCGGCCGGCGCAAAAGTGGTGTCCATCGGCAAGGACCAGCCCGGCGCACCGTTGATCGCACTGGGTTTGTCCAACGGCCAGGTGCTGGTGTTTCGCCACATCTACAAGACCACCTATCCCGATAATCGCAAGACCATCACGCCCAGTGTCGTCTGGCCGTATGGCGAGACACCGCTGGTGCTGGACGAGCAAGGGCGGCCGGTCGAGCACGTTACGCTTACCGCGGATGGCGAGCGTCTGAAGCTGGCCGGCGCTACCGGCACTCAGTTGCATGTGCTGGCGATCGAACAGACCGAAAACATGATGACCGGCGAGATGACCAGCGAGCAGACGCGTATCGAGCTGCCGCAGACCTCTGCCACGGTCAAGGCCATCTACATCGATCCGCGTCAGCAGTGGCTGTATGTCATCAATGGGCGGGCGCAGGCGGACGTGTTCAGCCTGCGCGACAGCACCCTCAACGGCCGCTACAAACTGCTGGAAGACGCCAACGCCGAAATCACCGCCAGCACGCAGCTGGTTGGCGGTATTTCGCTGGTGATCGGCAACTCCAAGGGCGGCATGGCCCAGTGGTTCATGGCTCGGGATACCGACGGCGAACCACGCTTCATGCATGTTCGCGATTTCAGGATGAGCGATGCGCCGGTCATGCAGATCAAGTCGGAGCAGCGCCGCAAAGGGTTCATTGCCGTGGATGCAGCCGGCCGGCTCGGCGTGTTCCATAGCACTGCGCATCGCACGCTGCTGGTGGACAAGGTTGCAGAAGGCCCCGGCATTCTGGCGATGTCCCCGCGCGCCAACCACATTCTGCTGGAGAGCGGCGGCAAGATCCTGCCGTTCACGCTGGACAACCCGCACCCGGAAGTGTCCTGGAGTTCGCTGTGGGGCAAGGTCTGGTATGAAAACTACGACAAGCCGCAGTACGTCTGGCAGTCCACGGCGTCCAACTCCGACTTCGAACCCAAGCTGAGCCTTGCCCCACTGACCTACGGCACCCTGAAAGCGGCGTTCTACGCCATGCTGCTGGCCGCACCGCTGGCGGTTGCCGCGGCGATCTACACGGCGTACTTCATGGCGCCGGGCATGCGCCGCAAGGTCAAGCCGGTGATCGAGCTGATGGAAGCGATGCCCACGGTCATCCTGGGTTTCTTCGCCGGACTGTTCCTGGCGCCGTATCTGGAAGCTCATCTGCCCGGCGTCTTCAGCCTGCTGCTGCTGACGCCTATCGGCATTCTGCTGGCGGGTTTCGCCTGGGCGCGGCTGCCTGACTCGATTCGCCTGCGGGTGCCTGACGGCTGGGAAAGCGCGCTGCTGATTCCGGTGATTGTGCTGGTGGGCTGGTGCTCGCTGAGCATGAGCCCGCACCTGGAGAACTGGTTGTTCGCCGGAGACATGCGCACCTGGATCAGGGAAGACCTGGGCATCACCTTCGATCAGCGCAACGCACTGGTGGTCGGCATCGCCATGGGCTTCGCCGTGATCCCCAATATTTACTCCATCGCCGAAGACGCCGTGTTCAGCGTGCCGCGCAGCCTGACGCTGGGTTCGCTGGCGCTGGGTGCAACCGCCTGGCAGACGCTGACACGAGTCGTGATCCTGACGGCCAGTCCCGGCATCTTCTCGGCGTTGATGATCGGCATGGGCCGTGCGGTCGGGGAAACCATGATCGTGCTGATGGCCACCGGCAACACACCGATCATGGACATGAACCTGTTCGAGGGCATGCGCACGCTGGCGGCCAACGTGGCGGTGGAAATGCCCGAGTCGGAAGTGGGTGGCAGTCACTATCGCGTGCTGTTTCTGGCCGCGCTGGTGTTGCTGGTGTTCACCTTTGTGATGAACACCTTCGCAGAGCTGATCCGTCAGCGCCTGCGCAAGAAATACTCGTCGCTTTAAGGAAGGCAGAAGTTCGTGAAACGCAACTCCGTCAAAGGCTGGTTCAAAAGCGGTGCTCCCGGCATCTGGATGAGTGCGGGCGCGGTGTCGATTGCCGTGATCATGACCATCGGCCTGCTGGCGGTCATTGCCGTGCGCGGCCTGGGCCATTTCTGGCCGGCCGACCTGGTGGCCGCGCAGTACGACGTACCGGGCCAGCCGGGCATGCTGGTGGTAGGCGAACGGGTCGACAGCGAACAGGTTCCCCTGGCGCGCCTCAAGGGTGCCGGCTTGCCGGTCCCCGACAACGGCCCGGAATTCATGACCCGCGAGCTGTTCAAGGTCGGCAACCGTGATCTCAACCCCAGCGACTTCACCTGGGTCGTTGGCGAGTGGCTGACTCAGCAGACCCTTCCAGCGCACTTGATGACAGTGGAACGCCGCGAGTGGGGCAACTTCTACGGCTATCTGGTCAATGTGAAGGAAAACGGACAGGTCGTTGCCGAAGGCGAAGCGGCCTGGGCGACGCTTCAGGAGCGCATCCAGCGGGTCGAACGCCTCGCCGACGAGCTTTATGCCCTCGAGCGCCAGGACATCGGTGCCATCAACCATGGCATCGAGCGCTTGCGTCTTCAGGCGCGCAAGCTGGAGCTGGACGGCGCGCTCGACGCTGCGGCACAGGCCGACATGGCCGCCGAACGTGCCGAACTCGATGCCCGTTACAACGCCATCGAGCAGCAGCTGAGCGCACTGCATCTGGCCGTCGACCGCGACAGCCTGACGGCGCGTGACGCCAACGGCAGAGAAATCGAGATCAACCTGGGCAAGGTGGTGCACGCCTATCAGCCCAACAGCATGGGGACGCTCACCAAACTGGGCTTCTACTTCCAGAAGCTCTGGGAATTCCTCAGCGAAGAGCCGCGTGAGGCCAATACCGAAGGCGGTATCTTCCCGGCGATCTTCGGTACGGTGATGATGACCCTGATCATGGCCGTGATCGTGACGCCGTTCGGCGTGCTGGCTGCGGTGTACCTGCGTGAATACGCACGCCAGGGGCCGATGACCCGCTTGATTCGTATCGCGGTCAATAACCTGGCCGGCGTCCCGGCCATCGTCTATGGCGTGTTCGGCCTGGGCTTTTTCGTTTACGTATTGGGGGGTTCGCTGGACAGGCTGTTCTTCCCCGAAGCACTGCCGGCACCGACCTTCGGCACGCCCGGCCTGTTGTGGGCGTCGCTGACCCTGGCGCTGCTGGCCGTGCCGGTGGTCATCGTCGCCACCGAGGAAGGTCTGGCGCGGATTCCCTTGAGCCTGCGCGAAGGCTCGCTGGCGCTGGGTGCCACCAAGGCTGAAACCCTGTGGAAGATTGTGCTGCCGATGGCCAGCCCGGCAATGATGACTGGCCTGATCCTGGCCGTGGCGCGTGCTGCGGGCGAGGTGGCACCCCTGATGCTGGTGGGCGTGGTCAAGCTTGCACCCTCGCTGCCGCTGGACGGTAATTACCCTTATCTGCACCTGGACCAGAAGATCATGCACCTGGGCTTTCATATCTACGACGTTGGCTTTCAGAGCCCCAACGTCGAGGCTGCCCGTCCGCTGGTCTATGCCACGGCGTTGTTGCTGGTGCTGGTCATCGCTCTGTTGAACCTGTCGGCGGTCGCCATTCGCAACCACCTTCGGGAAAAGTACAAGGCGCTGGACAACTGATCCGAGAGTACCGCCCCCGAACACGAGCAGGGCGGTCCGATGAAACGAATGGTTCGCACAGGAGCAAACCATGCAGCACGATAGCCCCACTCAAGGCGTGAACATGTCCTCTTTGAGACGCACCAAGCAAAGCCTGCACCTGGCCGACGAAACCGTGGCGATCGAAGTGCCGGGGCTGAATCTGTTCTATGGTGAGAAACAGGCGCTGTTCGATATCACCCTGAACATTCCCAAGCAGAAGGTCACTGCGTTCATCGGCCCGTCCGGCTGTGGCAAGTCGACGCTGCTGCGCACCTTCAATCGCATGAACGATCTGGTCGATGGCTGTCGAGTCGAAGGCGCTATCAACCTTTATGGGCACGACATCTATACCCGTGGCGAGGAAGTCGCCGAGTTGCGGCGTCGGGTGGGCATGGTGTTCCAGAAGCCCAACCCGTTCCCCAAGACCATCTACGAAAACGTGGTCTATGGGCTGCGTATCCAGGGCATCAATAAAAAACGCATGCTCGACGAAGCCGTCGAGTGGGCGTTGAAAGCCGCTGCATTGTGGGACGAGGTCAAAGACCGGTTGCATGAATCGGCCTTGGGCCTGTCCGGCGGTCAGCAACAGCGTCTGGTGATAGCCCGCACCATTGCCGTCGAGCCGGAAGTCTTGCTGCTCGACGAGCCTTGCTCGGCACTGGACCCGATTTCAACCCTGAAAGTTGAAGAGCTGATCTACGAACTGAAATCCAAATACACCATTGTGATCGTTACCCACAATATGCAGCAGGCGGCTCGGGTGTCGGACTACACCGCGTTTATGTACATGGGCAAGCTCGTCGAGTTTGGTGATACGGATACCCTGTTCACCAATCCGGCAAAAAAACAGACGGAAGACTACATCACCGGTCGTTACGGCTAGGTTCTGTACGAAATGTCATTTCGTGCACAACCTAGGACGTGCTTCGTCAGACCTGAACCACCGCTGCGTTTTCGCATTTAACCGGACGTTCCAAGGACACCCAGCATGATCCACAAAGACAGCCATACGCATCACATTTCCCAACAGTTCAACGCTGAACTCGAAGACGTTCGCAGCCATTTGCTCGAAATGGGTGGGCTGGTCGAAAAGCAGGTCAACGATGCCGTGACCGCGCTGATCGAAGCCGATTCCGGCCTGGCGCAACGCGTTCGGGAAGTTGACGACCGGATCAACCAGATGGAGCGCAACATCGACGAGGAATGCCTGCGCATCCTCGCCCGTCGCCAGCCGGCGGCTTCCGACCTGCGGTTGATCATCAGCATTTCCAAGTCGGTGATCGATCTGGAGCGCATCGGTGACGAAGCGACCAAGATCGCCCGTCGTGCCATCCAGCTGTGCGAAGAAGGCGAGGCGCCGCGCGGCTACGTGGAAGTGCGTCATATCGGCGACCAAGTGCGTAATATGGTCCGCGATGCGCTGGACTCGTTCGCCCGCTTCGACGCCGAGCTGGCGTTGTCCGTCGCGCAGTACGACAAGGTCATCGACCGTGAGTACAAGACCGCATTGCGCGAGCTGGCCACCTACATGATGGAAGATCCACGCTCGATCTCCCGCGTACTGAACGTGATCTGGGTACTGCGCTCGCTGGAGCGCATCGGCGACCACGCACGCAACATCTCCGAGCTGGTCATCTATCTGGTACGCGGAACCGACGTGCGCCACATGGGCCTCAAGCGCATGAAGGAAGAAGTGCAGGGTATCTCGAGCGAAACCGCTAATGTTCCGGGCGCCGCTGACGATAAGTAAGATTGCCTGCGAAATAAACGCCCGGCCTGTGCCGGGCGTTTTTCATTCCAGGCGCGAATTCCAGGCCGCCCGCGAACTTAATGTGCCGGCGCAGCCAATCAATATGGCAGTTGGCTATGGGTCAACGCTATGCTTGCCGAAACAAAGGGCGTGTTGGCATACCGCAGTTCGCCTTCGTGGTGAACACGTCCGCAGGAGCGTCGATGAGTAAGGTCAGTGTGTTGGTGGTGGATGACGCGACGTTCATTCGCGACTTGGTAAAAAAAGGGCTACGCAACTACTTTCCCGGCATTCATACCGAGGATGCGGTCAACGGCCGCAAGGCCCAGGCAGTGTTGAGCAAAGATACGTTCGACCTGATTCTGTGCGACTGGGAAATGCCCGAGATGTCCGGTCTTGAGCTGCTGACCTGGTGTCGGGAGCAGGACAACTATCTGAAAACCGTTCCTTTCATCATGGTGACCAGCCGTGGCGACAAGGAAAACGTCGTGCAGGCCATCCAGGCCGGCGTGACCGATTTCGTCGGCAAGCCGTTCACCAACGAGCAACTGTTGTCCAAGGTCAAGAAAGCCCTGGCCAAGGTCGGCAAGCTGGACGCCGTGATGTCCTCCGGCCCGGCACGCATGAATTCGCCGCTCAACGATTCCCTGAGCGCGCTGACCGGCGGCAAGGCGGAAGTGGTTCGTTCGGCTCCGGCCGGCGCTCCTGCTTCGGCAGGTATTGCCCGAGCGCCCGCCGTTCCTGCCAAGTCGGCAGAGCCGGCCGGCCGTGGGCAAGGCCAATTGCGTTTGCCCAACGGCATTCAGTCTTGCGTGATCAAGGCGCTGAGCCTCAAAGAAGCGTTGCTGGTGGTGCGTCGCAGTGACAGCCTGCCACAGATCCTCGACAGTGCCGTTCTGGACCTGGAGCAGGGCGAGAGCAACGAAATCGCACGGCTCAACGGTTATCTGCAGGGCATTTCTGCGTTCGAGCAGAAGCCGGACAGCGAGTGGCTGCAAGTGACCTTCCGCTTCGTCGACCAGGATGCGCAGAAGCTTGATTACCTGTCCCGTCTGATCGCCCGCGGCACCGCACAGAAACACTTCATACCGGGCGCCTGACGGCCCGCTGGGGCGGCCTGAGCACAGGCCTGCCCCATTCGACGCTTTGACGCGGACTTCTTGACGGCCGGTCTGTTGCCGATTGATACCCGCGATTCCTCTTTTGTCCGCAACGCTGCTAGGCTTGGCTCCTTCGCCACCGACTCCGAACTGCCCTGATGCTCGAACGCTTATTGATCCTGCTTGCCCTGACGCTGGTCGCGCAATCGGCCGGGGCTGTCACGATCTATAAATTCACCGATGCCGATGGGGTTGTCTCGTTCACCGACCGTCCCACCCGCGGGGCGTCGGTCGTGGTGTTCAGGGATCGCATGGTCGAGCGCTTCGACCGGCAGGTTCATCTGAGCATCAAGCGCGACAAAGGCGCTCACAGCCTGTATGTGCGCAACGATTTGTATGCGCCGGTCGAGGTCGAGCTGAAACTCTCCAATCTCAAGAACGTGCTGGGGGTGACCGGTTCATCTTCCATGCTTCGGCGCACCATTGCTGCGCGCAGTACCGAGCGCCTGGTGGTGCTCAGTCCCAAGGTGGCGAGCAAGGCGATGAACTACGCCTCGATGCTGACCACGGCGCTGGGCGATCCGAAAGGTATTGCCCATGCCTACAAATACCCGCTGCCGTGGATCGGCGGACCCTTTCGCCTGACCCAAGGCCCCAATGGCAAATACAGCCATTACGGCCCCAAGGGACGTTACGCCATGGATATCGCCATGCCGGTGGGCACGCCGATTATCGCGGCACGTGCCGGGACCGTGGTCAAGATCGAGAACAACCAGTCCGGCCGAGGTTCGAACTCGTCGGGCAATTTCGTGCGGATTCTGCATGACGACGGCACCATGGGCGTCTATCTGCACCTGATGCTGGGCTCAGTGGTGGTCCAGGAAGGGCAACGGGTCAGCGTGGGCAACTCGTTGGCGCGCTCGGGTAACACCGGCAACAGCACCGGCCCGCATCTGCACTTTGTAGTGCAGCGCAACACCGGTCTGGCGCTGGAGTCCATCCCTTACGAATTCGCTCAACCGGTACAGAGCCTGCCCAATTTCGCGGTGGGTGGGAATTAGCCGACACCTGCTTTGATACTGTGGGAGCGGTCCGCTCCCACAGGCATCAATCGAGCTTCAGCACCTTGGCCAGCACGATTTTCGGGCCTTTCATCTTCTTGATGATGATTCGCAGCCCTTCGACTTCCATCTGCTCTTCTTCTTCCGGAACCCGCTTGAGGGTTTCGTAGATCAGGCCGGCCAGAGTTTCGGCCTCGATGTGGTCCAGGTCGATGCCCAGCAGGCGTTCGACCTTGAACAGCGGAGTATCGCCGCGCACCAGCAGCTTGCCCGGCTGGTAGGCCAGGATGCCGCGCTCGACCTTGCGGTGTTCGTCCTGAATGTCACCGACCAGCACTTCCAGCACATCTTCCATGGTCAGATAGCCGATGACCTTGCCGTCGGCTTCCTCGACCAGCGCGAAGTGCGCGCCACCCTTGCGGAACTGCTCCAGCAGCTGTGAGAGCGGCATGTGGCGCGAGACACGCTCCAGTGGGCGGGTCAATTCGGCCAGGTTGAAAGACTCGGGAATGTGATCCAGGTCCGCCAGTTCGAGCAGCAGATCCTTGATGTGCAGCAGGCCGACGAACTCGCCACGGTCGGCGTCGTAGACCGGATAACGGCTGAACTTGTGGCGGCGGAACAGGGCCAGGATTTCCTTGAGCGGGGCGTTGAAATCCAGGGTTACCAGATCTTCCCTGGAGTTGGCCCAGTCGACGACTTCCAGCTCGCCCATCTCTACCGCAGAGGCCAGTACGCGCATGCCTTGGTCGCTTGGGTCCTGACCACGGCTGGAGTGCAGGATCAGCTTGAGTTCGTCACGGCTGTAATGGTGCTCGTGGTGAGGCCCTGGTTCACCCTGGCCGGCAATGCGCAGGATGGCGTTGGCGCTGGCATTGAGCAGATAGATGGCCGGATACATCAGCCAGTAGAACAGGTACAGCGGTGCGGCGGTCCACAGCGACAGCAGCTCTGGCTTGCGGATGGCCCACGACTTGGGCGCCAGTTCGCCGATCACGATGTGCAGATAGGAAATGATGAAGAAGGCAGTGAAAAAGGAGATGCCTTTGATCAGTTCAGGTGTGTCTACGCCCATCGCTGCGAGCAACGGCTCAAGCAGGTGCGCGAAGGCGGGTTCACCCACCCAGCCCAGGCCGAGGGAGGCGAGGGTGATACCCAGTTGGCAGGCCGACAGATAGGCATCCAGCTGCCCGTGAACCTTGCGCAGGATATGCCCGCGCCAGCCGTTCTTGTCGGCGATGGCCTCGACCTTGGTCGAGCGCAGTTTGACCATGGCGAATTCGGCCGCAACGAAAAAGCCGTTGAGCAGTACCAGAAACAGAGCGAAGAGAATCATGCCGAAATCGGCGAACAGGGAAGCCAGGTTGAAACTAGGGGAAGGGTCCATGGTGGGGTTTTACGGGGTCCGTATGGTCTTGAAAGAGGTGACGCTGCGCCGGGCTCACGCCCTGACAAACGCGCCATGAGCGAGGCAATGTAGCGGCTGCAAGCCAGCTTGCCTAGTAGCCCGCTTCCCCTTCGCCGGGTTTGGCCAGTTGCACGGGCGCAAAATGGCAGGTAAAGACGCTGCCTTTGCCGGGAACACTGTTGATCTCCAGCGTACCGCGATGTCGTAGCAGGACATGCTTGACGATCGCCAGTCCCAGGCCCGTACCGCCGGTATTGGACGCGCGGCTGGTGTCGACGCGGTAGAAACGCTCGGTCAGGCGCGGCAGGTGCTTGGTCTCGATGCCGATGCCCGAATCCTGCACGCTCAGGTGCGCACCACGGCCGTCTGCCCACCAGCGAATCCGGATCTGTCCTTCAGCCGGCGTGTACTTCACCGCGTTGAAAATCAGATTCGAGAACGCGCTGCGCAGTTCGGTCTCACTGCCTTTGAGGTGCATGTCGCTCTCGACCTCCAGCACGATAGTCTGGTTCTTGCCACCCGAAAGTGCCTGAGCGTCATTCTTGATGGTCTTGAGCAGTTCCGCCGCATTGACCGGGTAGTTGTCGGACGGATAGTCGGTGGCTTCAAGCTTGGCGAGCAGCAGCAGGTCATTGAGCAGCGTCTGCATGCGCCCGCCTTGCTGATGCATCTGCTGCAGCGCGCGGACCCAGCGCGGGTTCACTTCATCGACGTTATCCAGCAGCGTTTCCAGATAACCGAAGATCACCGTCAGCGGCGTGCGCAGCTCGTGGGACACGTTGGCCACGAAGTCCTTGCGCATTTGTTCCAGCTGGTGGATGCGCGTGACATCACGCACCAGCATCAGGTGTTCATTGTTGCCATAGCGAGTGATCAGCAGCTGGATACGCATGTGATCGTTGCTGGGAGACGGGATTTCCAACGGTTCGGCGTAGTTGCCCTGCGCGAAATATTCCT
Source organism: Pseudomonas sp. v388 (assembly GCF_003935425.1). Classification (GTDB taxonomy): domain Bacteria; phylum Pseudomonadota; class Gammaproteobacteria; order Pseudomonadales; family Pseudomonadaceae; genus Aquipseudomonas. The sequence goes on along the minus strand of NZ_RHQN01000002.1, from coordinate 19,124 downwards.
TGAAGCGTGGATGGCGCACCAGATTGGTCACCGGCTGGCCGCTGTCCTGAGGTGTCTTGAGGCCCAGAAGGGTTTCGGCGGCGCGGTTCCACCATTCCAGGTTGCCGTCGCTGTCGAGCATGATTACCGCGTCCTTGAGAGCGGCAGTGGATTCTTGGACGCGATCGATGACCGCCTGCAGACGGCCCCGGACGCGTTGGTCACGGCGTTGCAGATGATAGATGCTATCGAAGACTTCACCCCACAGGCCGTAGCCATCGGGTGGTGGCTCGTCGGCCTTGTGGCTGCTCAGCCATTCATGCAGGCGCAGCAGTTGCTTGAGGGTCCAGGCCAGATAAAGACCCAAACCGACGGCCAGGCTCCAGCCGTATTCCCCGCTGATCAGCCCGACCAGCAGGCAGGCAGTGACCAGCAGCAACATGTGGCGTATCAAGGTGCCGTGCCAATTCTGGTTCAATTAAAGGTACATCCTTGTCTGGTACTTCCCGGCTATCGCGCCGGGCGTGCGATGACGGCGCTCAGCTTTTGGTGGAAAAGCGATAGCCGGTGCCGCGCACGGTTTGTACCAGATTTTCGTAAGCATCACCCAGCGCCTTGCGCAGTCGCCGAATGTGAACGTCCACGGTGCGTTCCTCGACATAGACGTTGCCCCCCCAGACTTGATCCAGCAGTTGGCCGCGTGTGTAGGCGCGCTCCTGATGGGTCATGAAGAATTGCAGCAGACGGTATTCGGTCGGCCCCATCTCCGCCGGCTTGCCGTCGATAGTGACGCGATGGCTGATCGGATCGAGCAACAGGCCGCCCACTTCGATCGGCGCTTCGCCATCGGTCGGCCCGGCTCGGCGCAGGACCGCCTTGAGGCGTGCGACCAGTTCGCGAGGCGAGAACGGCTTGGTGATGTAGTCGTCGGCACCGACTTCCAGGCCCTGGATCTTATTGTCCTCTTCACCCTTGGCGGTCAGCATGATGATCGGGATATCCCCGGTCAGTTCGTCACGCTTGAGGCGCCGGGCCAGTTCGATGCCCGAAGTGCCGGGCAGCATCCAGTCGAGCAGGATCAGGTCCGGCTTGCGATCGACGATGATTGCGTGGGCCTGCTGCGAGTTCTCGGCTTCAATACAGTCATAGCCGGCCATTTCCAATGCAACGGCGATCATTTCGCGAATAGGCGCTTCGTCGTCAACGATCAGGATGCTCCTGCCAGCCATGCTTGAACCTCTTGTCATTTAACTGTCTTGGGGCGCATTAGATAACGGAATTATTGCAGTCGTGTGACAGGTTGCGAGGAGGCTAGCACGGTATCCGAACGCGAGGCTAAGCTTGGTCGACCTGGCTGTAGTGGTTCCACAACAACAAGAGGACGTACCGATGGCTAATTTACCTGCTGCATTGAAGGGCCTGCTGGCGGCGGCGTTGCTGGCCTCGTCCGGCATGGCGCTGGCCGCCGAGCCGGCGATGGTGGAGGGCGGCAAGCTGGTCGATCATGAAGGCATGACGTTGTACACCTTCGACAAGGACACGGCCGGCAAGTCCGCCTGTAACGACCAATGCGCTGCCAACTGGCCGCCGCTGGCGGCCGAGGCCGACAGTTCGGCGCAAGGCAAGTGGACGGTCATTACCCGTGACGACAAGACGCGGCAGTGGGCCTATGACGGCAAACCGGTCTACACGTTCAAGAGTGACAAGAAAGCCGGGGACGTGGAAGGCGATGGCAAGGGCGGGGTCTGGCACGTTGCCAAACCCTGAACCCGGACGAGCGGCCGGCCCGTGTCGGCCGCTCAGCGGAGTGCGTAATCGGCGACGATCCCCAGGAAAATCGCCAGCCCCGCCCAATGATTGTGCAGGAATGCCTTGAAGCAGGCGTCCCGTTCGCGCAGTCGGGTGCTCCAGAATTGCCAGGCAAAACACCCGGCGGCCACCACCAGGCCCATATAAAAGAACGTCCCCAGCTCGAAGCGCGCCCCGGCCAGCGCCAGGCAGAACAGCGCCAGGCCTTGAAGGGTAACAATGATGACCCGGTCGGCGTCGCCGAACAGCACGGCGGTGGATTTGACGCCGATCTTCAAGTCGTCATCGCGATCCACCATGGCGTAGTAGGTGTCGTAGCCGACGGTCCACAGCAGATTGGCAATGTACAACAGCCATGCGGCGGCGGGCAGTTCACCGGTTTCGGCAGTGAACGCCATGGGCATGCCCCATGAAAACGCGGCGCCCAGCACCACTTGCGGGTAGTAGGTATAACGCTTCATGAACGGGTAGCAGGCCGCCAGCGCCAGGCCGCCGAAGGACAGCCACACTGTCGTCGCGTTGGTCATCAATACCAGCAGAAAACTCAGCCCCACCAGTACCGCGAACAGCACCAGGGCTTCGCGGCTGCTGACCCGGCCGCTGACCAGTGGCCGCTGCTCGGTGCGCTTGACGTGGCCGTCGACCTTGCGGTCGGCGTAATCGTTGATCACGCAGCCTGCGGCACGCATCAGAAACACGCCAATGACGAAAATCATGACGTTTGCCAGCGATGGCGAACCTTTACCGGCGATCCACACTGCCCACAACGTGGGCCACAGCAGCAGATAAATACCGATCGGCTTGTCCATGCGCGTCAACTGGATGAAGTCCCAGGCGCGGGGGGTGATTCGATTGAAGGATTTGAGCAGGGACTGGTACATCAGCGGTGTTCCTTGGTCTGAATCGCGTTCCACAGGTTGGGCAGGAAAACTTCCGCCACGACCACGCTCAACGGTCCCCGGCTGAAAAGCGAGCGGCGCGCCCACAGCCCCTGGGCGGCGTCGGCCGTCGGCAGCCAGGCCGCCGGGTAGCGGCATATCTGGAGAGGGCCGCGCGCGAATGCCGGATCGCTGAACAACAACTCGCCCAGCGAGCGCGTGCCCAGTTCATCCATGTGCAGGCCGCCCGCCTGCAAGGCGCTGCGTGCCGCGACACTGCGAGCGAATACCCACTTGTCACCGTGACCGCGCAGATACACTTCGCGCACCCAGCCTTCACTGGCAGCGGGCAGACCCAGCGCGGCGCACTCGTCGTCGCGTAGCGGTTGCCAGCCTTCCAGCAATGGGGTCACGCTGAAGCCGTTGTCGGACAAGCGCGTAAGACGGCGGGTCAGGGAGTCCTGATTGAACAGCCAGTCGAGCATCGACGGCGCGGGAGCGTCGATCAGTTGCTCGCGCTCAAGCCAGGAAGGGGACGGAAACGCTGGGCTTTGCTGGGTCACGGTAAGCGATTATCGGCAATCATCGAGGGCGCGAGCTTAGCACGATTGCCATGGCCGACCGACGACCGGGGTTGCGTTCACTGACACAATCAGACTTGCATCCGGGCGCCCCGATCAGTACAAACCCCGTTCAGGCGGCAAACGACCGCCACGCCGTAATAACCGAGCCTCAAGAGAACCGAATCATGAAGAAGTGGCAATGCATTGTCTGTGGCCTGATCTATAACGAAGCCGACGGCTGGCCGGATGACGGGATTGCGCCGGGCACGCTCTGGCAAGACGTCCCGGAAGACTGGCTGTGCCCGGATTGCGGAGTCGGCAAGATCGACTTCGAAATGATTGAAATCGCCTGATCCCCTTTGTCCTTAGGAAGAGTAATGAGCGCACCTGTCGTCATCATCGGTACCGGTCTTGCGGGTTACAACCTCGCTCGGGAGTTTCGCAAGCTGGACAGCGACACCCCGCTGTTGCTGATCACGGCCGATGACGGTCGTTCCTATTCCAAGCCGATGCTCTCCACCGGCTTCGGCAAGAACAAGGATGCCGACGGCCTGAGCATGGCTGAGCCGGGCGCGATGGCCGAGCAGCTGCGCGCCGAGATCCGCACCCATACGCGGATCAGCGGCATCGATCCGGGCCACAAACGGGTCTGGCTGGGCGAAGAAGCGGTGTATTACCGAGATCTGGTCCTGGCCTGGGGCGCCGAGGCCATTGAGGTGCCGATACAGGGCGACGCGGCCGACGCCGTTTTCCCAATCAACGATTTGCAGGACTATGCGCGTTTTCGTGCGGCGGCCGCCGGCCAGCGCCGGGTGCTGATCCTGGGCGCGGGCCTGATCGGGTGTGAGTTCGCCAACGACCTGATCCTGGGCGGCTACGAAGTCGATCTGGTAGCGCCTTGCGAGCAGGTCATGCCGACCCTCTTGCCGGCGCCTGCCGCCAACGCCGTCCAGGCCGGACTCGAAGCACTGGGCGCGCGGTTTCATCTGGGCCCGGTGCTGACGCGCCTGGAGCGTACCGATGCCGGTCTCGAGGCACATTTGTCCGATGGACAGGTCATCGGCTGCGATCTGGTGGTTTCGGCCATCGGACTGCGTCCAAGAGTAGAGCTGGCCGCAGCTGCCGGTCTGCAGATTGGTCGCGGGATTCTGGTTGACCGTCATCTGCGGACTTCCCACGCCAATATCCATGCCTTGGGTGATTGCGCAGAGGTCGACGGACTGAATCTGCTGTATGTCATGCCGCTGATGTCGTGCGCCCGGGCCTTGGCCCAGACGCTTTCCGGCGTGCCGACGAGCGTCAAGTACGGGCCGATGCCCATCACAGTGAAGACTCCGGCCTGCCCGCTGGTGGTCTCGCCGCCACCGCGAGGCCTGGACGGTGTCTGGAGCGTAGAAGGGCAGGGGCTTGATATCACCGCCTTGTGCCATGGGCCTGAGGGCCAGTTGCTGGGTTACGCGCTGACCGGAACGGCCGTTATGCAAAAACTCGCTCTAAACAAGGTGCTTCCCGCACTGCTGAGCTGATTTCGGTTCGTTTTGTCGGATAGCCCGCTCTTTTCTTTCGAATATCGCGCCGCATGTACTGGCGCGGGCTTCGGCGGCATGCCATTCTCGTTCACGTCTGCCGCAACGTAGAGCCGTTGCGGTGCCTTGTTGCCGTATTCACTGCGGCGCGGGACATAAAAACAAAAACCGTAAAGAGGCTTCATATGCGTAAACCAGATCTAGCAGCCGCCATCGCTGAAAAGGCGGACCTCACCAAAGAACAATCCAATCGCGTCCTCAACGCCGTTCTCGAAGAAATCACCAATGCGTTGCACCGGAAAGACAGCGTTACCCTGGTCGGTTTCGGCACCTTTCTGCAACGTCATCGTGGTGCCCGCACCGGCAAGAACCCGCAGACCGGTGAGCCGGTAAAGATCAAAGCCAGCAATACCGTCGCCTTCAAACCGGGCAAAGCGCTCAAAGACAGCGTCAATCCGTGATACCGGCTGTGCGCCTTGCATGAGGCGGGCAGCGATCAGAACGGGCACACCAACCAGCTTGGGTGCCCGTTTTTCGTTTCCGGTTACGCCTTCGGTCTGGTCGATACTGCCGCCAGGCACTGCTCCTGTTAAACACAGGATATTTCCTACTTGGTGGTATTCATTTACCTCACCCTAACGCAGATTTTCCTGACTTTTTCACTTCGCCGATTCCCTTAAAGTCGCGCCCCTGCTGCACCTCATAAACTACATTTGGGAAATCACGAATGAAAAAGCTATGGATGTCCGCTGCGGTTGCAACGCTGATCGCTACCACCAGCGGCTGCGTGAGTTACAACGTGAGCCAGCCGTCGGCACCGCTGGATGGCTCGGTGAAGACTGACCTGAAAGCGGACGTCAAGGTAGGCGGTACCATCACCGGTGAATCGTCGACCAAGATCCTGTTCAACTTCTTCGCCTTCGGTGGCGACACCCAGTTTGCCGATGGCGTTACCTACGGCGCTGGTGCAAGCAGCGGTGGCGGACTGCTGCCGATTCCTGATCCAGTAGGAACCACCAAAGCCGCTGCCGCCTACAAGGCGGTCAAGTCTTCCGGTGCCGACCTGATCGTCGCGCCGCGTTATGAAGTCAGCGTCAACGACTACTTCATCTTCAAGACGGTGAACGTGAAAGTCACCGGCAACAAAGGCAGCATCAACAGCATCCGCTGAGTGGCTGTGAGGCGCTGTTCCGGTTCGGAGCAGCGCTTTTGCGGAGCATTCTTCACGGGCGCTCAGAAAAAGCGGAATCGTCCTACAGATCTTCATGAAAATTTACCGTTAAACTGCCGCGCTGATCGCGTCCAGCGATCCAACCTTGGTGAGGCAGTACGTATGAAGTTCCGTTTTTTACTCTGGATGCTGGGACTGTTGATGGCACGCGCCAGCCGAAACAATGCTGCCTTTCAACAACAATTGTCTGGCAAGGATCTGACCTTTCAACTGCAAACGGCCGACGGCAAGGTGGCGCGTCATTACGTCGTCAGCGGCGAACGAATCCGTAGCGCTTCCGGCACGGTTGCCGAGCCTGCTTTCGCCATTTCCTTCCGGGACGCCGCCTACGGCTTCGCCACCTTGCAGGCGAGCAACAAACAGCTGGCGTTCATGAAGGGCATTCAGGACAAGGACATCCAGATCAAAGGCAATCCTGCGCTGGTGATCTGGTTCCAGGGCCTGACCAAGTATCTCAAGCCCCGCAAGAAAACCCGCTGATCAAGGCAGCTGCAAGCCGCCGGCCGCCTTGTGCAATGTTCGCAAATGCTCGCCGACCTGCTTGAGGTTGGCCTCGTTGGCGGCAATTTCCCTCGCGCGCTCAGGCTCCAGCAAGGCGCGTACTTCCTTGTCCAGATCGCCGGTGAGGCGTTTCAACTGCTTCTGGCGCTGGCTGCTCTCCGCTTCCAGCCGGGTCCATTCCCCGGCCTGGGGCAGTCCATAGCCATCGCTGCCCAGCAATTCGGCCGGCCGACTCAGGAAACCGCTGCTGGCCAGTAATTCCTGCAAGGTGCGCGTCGCGTTGGAAACGCTGCCTTTGTGCTGGTCGCGAGCGCCCAGATAACGCTGCTTCACCTCGTCCTGGGCAACCAGCAACTGACGGCGCAGGCTGGCCTGCTCCAGCAGCAGGATGGCGGCACTGGTGCGCAGGTCCGCTTTCGCGAACCATTGGCGGCGTTCTTCGGCAGGTTGCGACAGCCAGTCTTCCACGGTGGTCTGAGTGATGGGCAGGTTCTTTGCCAGCACTTCAAACATGGCCTGATAACGGTCGCGGTAGGAATCAAAACGGTAACCCAGGCGCAAGGCTTCCTTCGGGTCGTCCAGCACGCTGGTGTCGGCCAGTCCTCTGCCCTTGAGCACCTCCAGCAAACCATTGGGCAAGATGCTGTCCAGCCCGACCAGCTTGGGGTTGTGCGTGCCGCTGCGTAACAACTTGAGGTTTTCCACCGCGCAGTTATTGGACAGGAAGTAATAGTTTCCGTCGTAGCTCCAGTGCATCTGCGCAGCGTGTTGCACCAGCCCTTCGATTTCGGGTCGTGAAAGCGTGATGGGCACGGACGCCAGGCTGCGCAGCTCTGTCTTGGTGTATTCGTCTATCACCTGCGCCAAGGGCAGGACAAACAGCCGGGACGGATACGCGCCCATCAGGCCGTCCCAACTGGAAAGCTGTACATCGCCCACGAAGGCCCGGTACGACAACACCAGATGTTGATCCAGATCCAGCCGACAGTCCGGGCCGCGCGGCCTGCCAGGCTTGCAGATCACCAGGCGCAACATGCTGTGGCCCCAGCGGCTGACCCAGTTCTGATTGGCTTCGGCCAGCAGGTAATCGACAGCGTAGACGCGCTCCGGATCGAGCTTGCCGAGCGGTTCACGTCCGAAATCGTTGCCGGCGTTCAGGTACGGATAGAACGCCGGGCATTCTGCCTTGGCGGACGGTGCCCAGCCGAAATGCTCTTTGTACCAGGCGTACAACGCGGGCCGACGGCAGGCGTAGGCCGGGTCGAGCAGGAAGTACTCCATATTGACCGCGACGAATTCCAGCGGGCTGCTGATTTCATAGAGATCCGGGCTGCGAACCACCTGGCCATTGTGCTCCTCCCGTTCGCCACGTCGGCCCACGTATTGCGGCCAGCCTGCCAGGTCGAGCAACCGGGGATCGTCACTGAGGGTGAAGCGTCGCTCCGTTTCGCCACGGCAGTGATCGGGCAATCCGATCTTGCCCAGCGTACTGCTGCGGCGGGTACATTGCAGGATCAAGGCGCGTTCGGCGGGCGACCACAGGCGTGCGCGGTCATAGACGTGAGTCAGCTCATGCACAACGGTAGCCAGCAGTTCCCGACGTACCGTGCCATGCGGGCGCCCGGTCTGTTCAGTGGCGGCCGAGCCGTCGGTCAGCGGTGTGAGCAGGCGGGTATTGAGGTACAGCTGATAGGGTCCGGCTGCCTGCCCATACGCATTGACCGGCATGTCGCTGGACCAGCCGACATCCACCTTGCGGTCGAGCCGTTGCACCAGGCTGGGCGGCAATGCCCGGATGGCTTCGTCCAGCAGCGTCTGGCTGGCCTGCCGTTGTGCGGCGGTCAGCCCGTCGGCGTGCAGTTCCAGGCGCAGCCCGGCCAGTACAGGGGTTCCGACCAGCGCCAGCGCGCCAGCGAGCAGCCAGACGCCGAGGCGCCTCACAATGCGAGGATTGCTTCAGCCAGAATCTGATCGCTGGCATCGCGCGCTTCCGGCAAACGGGTGCGCAAGGTATCGAAAGCCGCGTCGAGCTGTGCTCCGTGGATATCGCCACCGCTGGCGACATAGCTGGCAGCGTCGTCCTTGGCCTGAACCACGACTTTGGAGTCGCGGATCGAGGTGGTGGTGTCGGAGGTGAAATCGATGGAGCGACCGAACGCGCGAACGATGATATTGCTCGTGGCCACGACGGTCTGGGCCTGGGCGATGTCGGCGATCAACAAGAAGCCAAGGGTGGCGGCAATCAGCGGGGTGCGCATGTAGTAACGTCTCCAGTAACGCGAAGGTTCAAAAAGTGCCTATTGGACGAGGATTGCCTGCGCCAGTTCAAGGTCGCTGGCGTGAAGTTTTGCATGGGACTGGCGCAGGCTGCGCAACGCAGCTTCCAGTCGGGCGCCCTTGAATTGTCCGTCACTGGCGATGAACGCCGCGGCGTCATCCTGAGCGGCCATGACCAGCTTGTTATCAAAGGGAGCGGTGGTGACCTGACTGGTGACGTACCCGGTCTTGAACAGACTCTGGGTCGTCGTATCGAACGCTTGGGCTGGGCTGATGCAAGCCAGGAGGGCGACAGGAACAGAGAGTACGAAGTGCAATAAACGCATGGCTTTTAGTAGACCGGCAAAACGAGCGCCAAGGCTAGCGCAATGCTTTGGCAAGGGCTACCCCGGCAATGTGGCTGCCGGGGCTTGTTTCAGATGGCGAGGATGGCCTGGGCCAGTTGCTCATCTGTCGCCTGGAGCTGTGGCAGCTGCTGGCGAATGTGCTGCAAAGCACCTTCAAGCTGCGCGCCACGGATTTCACCGGCACTGCCGACGAAGCTGGCGGCTTCATCACGTGCCGCGCGAACGATCTTGTCATCTCTCAGAGAAGACGAGGCATCCGAAGTGGCATGAGTCGAAGCTGCAACCGCATCCACCACTGCATCAGTGGTGACGATAAAGCTCGAAGCATGAGCGCTTGCAGCTGCCGACAGCAGAACAGCCGCGCCGAGAATACGTACCAGGGTCATGATTAACGTCCGTCGTGAGAAAAAGCCGGTGATTGAGTCCCGGTCGCCGGGAGGCACGCGGCCAGAATAAGGCTTAAGCCTAGCGCACGCCTATCGCTGTTGTCATCGCGGCGCATCGCCAGCCTGTCCGGGTTGAGGAAATGATAACTGTACTGCTGGATATCTCAACCAAAGAAACTGTATCAGTCGAGGTTATTTGGCCCCTTGAACGACAAAACCCGCATTAGCAGAGCTGAGCGGGTCTTGTTTGTACGATTCGGGTTGCTGGCAAGAGGCCTGTGAGACCAGAGCCAGCGAGCGCTAAATCAGCGCCAGAACGGCTTGCTCAGCTCTTCGTAACGCTGTGCTTCGCTGATACCTGCATCGGCGAGCAAACGTGCGTCCAGGCGAGCCAGCTGGTGGCGGCTGGAGAGGCGACGTTGCCACAGCATCAGGTTGGCGAACATGCGCAGAGGCAGAGCAGCTTTAGGAGCGTTGTTGGTGCTTTCGTTGAACAGATCGGAACTGAGTGTACGTTCCATGGTGTGACTTCCTTCCGCTTGTGGCGGGTTTAGATAGTGGCTTGACTGGTGCCCATTTTCCTCGCAGTCGTCCATCTTCTACAGACACAGTTCATCTGTATTGTGAGGGTTCAGTTAACTGTTTAAAGGCACTGTTTTGTTCGTAAATGGGGCAACTGTACCGGTGAGCACCGAAGTGGTGCATTTTTGGCTTGAGGGGGCGGTTCTAGGGTGTTTTCAAGCGGTTTTCAACCGGTACAGAAGTACAGTTTTTGCCAGGTTTGCCCAAAACAGTTTTGGAGCGAGCAGTCGGGGGAACTGCCCACTCCCAACTGTGCGTGTCAGGCGGGCAACATGCGGCCGGTATTTTCCAGGTTGATGTGCCAACTCAGTGCTTCCTGGAGGATATGAGGCGTGTGTCCGCCCCGTGCGCATGCCGCTGCAAAATAGGCATTGAGCGCGTCGCGGTAGGCGGGGTGGACGCAGTTGTCGATGATCACCCGAGCGCGCTCCCGCGGCGCCAGGCCGCGCAAGTCGGCGAGCCCTTGTTCAGTCACCAGAATGTCGACGTCGTGCTCGGTATGGTCGACGTGGCTGACCATCGGCACCACGCTGGAGATGGCGCCGCCTTTGGCAATCGACTTGGTGACGAAGATCGCCAGGTGCGCGTTGCGTGAGAAGTCACCGGAGCCGCCGATCCCGTTCATCATCCGGGTGCCGCAAACGTGAGTAGAGTTGACGTTGCCGTACAGGTCGAACTCCAGCGCAGTGTTGATCCCGATGATGCCCAGGCGACGAATGACTTCCGGATGGTTGGAAATTTCCTGTGGGCGCAGCACCAGCCTGGACTTGTAGCGGTTGAAGTCCGCGAACACTTCGGCGTGCTTGGCGGCCGACAGGGTCATGGAGCTGCCCGATGCGAAGGTCAGTTTGCCGGCGTCGAACAGATCGAACGTCGAGTCCTGCAGCACTTCGGAATACATGGTCATGTCATGGAACGGGGAATCCAGCAGGCCGTGCATGACCGCATTGGCGATGGTGCCGATACCGGCTTGCAGCGGCATCAGCTTGTTGGTCAGGCGGTCTTCGCGCACTTCCTTCTTGAAGAACTCCACCAGATGACCGGCAATGGCCTGGGTGTCCTCGTCCGGCGGCAATACCGTGGAAGGCGAGTCCGGTTGGTCGCTGATCACAATCCCGACGATCTTGGCCGGGTCGATCTTCACCGCGTGGCTGCCGATTCGGGAGTCGGCTTCCAGCACCGGGATCGGCAGGCGCGTCGGCCGGTAGCTGGGAATGTACACATCATGCAGACCTTCAAGCTCCAGCGGCTGCGCCAGGTTGATCTCCACGATCACTTGCCTGGCCAGAATCGCGAAGCTGGCCGAGTTGCCCACCGACGTGCTGAGCACCAGGTGCCCATCCTCGGTGATGGCGACGCACTCGATCACCGCGACGTCCACCGCCTTGATCTGCCGGTTACGCAATTGCTCGACGGTGTCCGACAGGTGCTGGTCGATGAACATGACCGTGCCGTCGTTGATGGCCTTGCGCAAAGTGCTGTCGACCTGGAAAGGCATGCGTCGCGACAGGACGCCGGCCTCGGTCAACTGCTTGTCCAGATCGTTGCCCAGGCTGGCGCCGGTCATCAGGCTGATTTTCAGCGGGGTCAGCAGTGCGCGGGCTGCCAGTGCGTGGGGAACGGCCTTGGCTTCACCGGCGCGGGTAAAGCCGCTCATGCCGACGGTCATGCCATCTTCGATCAAGGCAGCAGCGTCTGCGGCGCTCATTACCTTGTTCATGAGTGAGGGCAGGCGGATACGGTCACGGTACATGGAAGGTTGTTCTCGGATGAGGATGCGAGCGTCAAGTCTAGTGAGTTGAATGTTTTTCGTCCCACTACCAAGGTCGCATTGGAGGGCTCTAATTAGCGGCTTGCAGCGCAAAACACTGTTACGCGAAATGCAACAGGCCCCGGTCGCAGGGCGAGCCGGGGCCTGTTGGCGATGGGCTGAAACTATGCGTTTTCCACAGCCTTGACCATGTCCTCGATCACCTTTTTGGCGTCGCCGAACACCATCATGGTTTTATCGAGGTAGAACAGTTCGTTGTCCAGGCCGGCATAACCGCTGGCCATTGAACGCTTGTTGACAATGATCGTCTTGGCCTTGAAGGCTTCGAGAATCGGCATGCCGGCGATAGGCGATTTCGGATCGTTCTTCGCCGCCGGGTTGACCACGTCGTTGGCGCCCAGGACCAGCACCACGTCGGCCTGACCGAACTCGGAATTGATATCGTCCATCTCGAACACCTGATCGTAGGGCACTTCGGCTTCGGCCAGCAGTACGTTCATGTGCCCTGGCATACGACCGGCAACCGGGTGAATCGCGTACTTCACCGTCACGCCGTGATGGACCAGCTTCTCGGTCAGCTCTTTCAATGCGTGCTGTGCCCGGGCCACCGCCAGGCCATAACCCGGAACGATGATCACCGTATCGGCATTGGTCAGCAGGAAGGTGGCATCGTCGGCCGAGCCGGATTTCACCGAGCGCGCCTCTTTGCTCCCCGCCGGCCCGGCTGCGTCGGTAGCGCCGCCGAAGCCGCCGCCAATCACATTGAAGAACGAGCGGTTCATCGCCTTGCACATGATGTACGACAGAATCGCACCGGACGAACCCACCAGCGAGCCGGCGATGATCAGCATCGAGTTGTTCAGCGAGAAGCCGATCCCTGCCGCCGCCCAGCCCGAATAGCTGTTGAGCATCGAGACCACCACCGGCATGTCGGCGCCGCCGATGGGGATGATCAGCAACACACCGATCACGAAAGCCAGAGCCAGCATGATTGCGAAAGCAGTCAGGTTGCCGGTGAACATGAAGGTCACGCCGAAGAACAGCGTGGCCAGGCCCAGAACCAGGTTCAGCTTGTGCTGACCCGCAAACTGTACCGGCGCACCCTGGAACAGGCGGAACTTGTATTTGCCCGATAGCTTGCCGAACGCGATCACCGAGCCTGAGAAGGTGACAGCACCAATCGCCGCGCCCAGGAACAACTCCAGACGGTTACCCGCAGGGATGGCATCGCCCAGGTTGCGCACAATGCCCAGTGACTGCGGCTCAACGACAGCCGCGATGGCAATGAACACTGCTGCCAGGCCGATCATGCTGTGCATGAATGCCACCAACTCAGGCATCTTGGTCATCTCGACACGCTTGGCCATGATCGAGCCAGCGGTACCGCCGACCAGCAGACCAACGATGATGTAGCCGATTCCGGCACTGGTGCCCTCGGCGCTCGACAGCGCGGCCAGCTTGTAGACAAGCCCGATGGTGGTGATGACCGCCAGGCCCATGCCCAGCATGCCGAACAGGTTGCCGCGGCGCGAGGTGGTGGGGTGCGACAGACCCTTGAGCGCCTGGATGAAACAGATCGAAGCGATCAGGTACAGCAGGGTTACCAGATTCATACTCATTACTTCTGCACCTCGTCCTTCGCTTTCGGCGCTTTCTTCTTGAACATCTCCAGCATGCGCCGGGTGACCAGAAAGCCGCCGAACACGTTCACTGCAGCCAGCGCGACCGCCAGGGTGCCCATGGTTTTGCCCAGTGGCGTCACGGTCAGCGCGGCAGCGAGCATCGCGCCGACGATTACAATGGCAGAGATGGCGTTGGTCACCGCCATCAACGGCGTGTGCAGCGCAGGGGTAACGTTCCAGACCACGTGGTAGCCGACATAGATGGCCAGCACAAAAATGATCAGGTTGTAGATGCCGGGGGAGATCAACTCTTCCATTTTGGTATGTGTCCTCAGCCGTTCTTGCGGATGACTTGGCCGTCGCGGCACATCAGGCACGCGGCGACGATGTCGTCTTCGAGGTTGATCGAAAGCGTGCCTTCCTTGTCGAACAGCAGCTTCATGAAATCCAGCAGGTTGCGGGCGTAGAGCGCCGATGCGTCAGCGGCAACCAGCGCGGGCAGGTTGGTGTGGCCGACGATGGTCACGCCGTGCTCGACAATGACTTGATCGGCGACGGTCAGCGGGCAGTTGCCACCCTGAGCGGCCGCCAGATCGATGACCACCGAGCCGGGCTTCATCTGCGCCACGGTGTCGGCGCTGAGCAGCACAGGTGCCTTGCGGCCAGGGATCAGAGCGGTGGTGATGACGATATCGGCCTGTCTGGCGCGCTCGTGTACCGCGACTGCCTGACGCTGCATCCAGCTGGCAGGCATCGGGCGGGCGTAACCGCCGACGCCTTCGGCGCATTCGCGTTCTTCATCGGTTTCATACGGCACGTCGATGAATTTGGCGCCCAGGGATTCGATCTGCTCTTTGACGGCAGGGCGAACGTCGGAAGCCTCGACCACGGCACCCAGCCGCTTGGCGGTCGCGATGGCCTGCAAGCCGGCGACGCCGGCACCCAGGATCAGGACTCGCGCGGCCTTGACGGTACCGGCAGCCGTCATGAGCATCGGCATGAAGCGCGGATAGTGGTGAGCACCCAGCAACACGGCTTTATAGCCGGCGATGTTGGCCTGGGAGGACAGCACGTCGAGGCTTTGCGCGCGGGACGTACGTGGCGCCGCTTCCAGCGCGAAGGCGGTTACGCCCTGGGCTGCCAGCTTGCCGATGGTTTCGTTGCTGAACGGATTGAGCATCCCCACTACGATCGTGCCGCTCTTGAGGAGCGCCAGCTCGGCGTCATTCGGCGCTGCCACCTTCAAGATCAAGTCCGCCGCGAAGGCTTCCTGAAGGCTGCCGATAGTGGCTCCGGCGGCTGCATAGGCACTGTCCGGAACGCTGGCTTGAACGCCGGCTCCGCTTTGCACAGTGATTCTATGGCCTTGGCCGATCAGCTTTTTGATGGTTTCCGGGGTTGCAGCAACCCGTGTCTCGCCCGTCTGGGTTTCTAGGGGAACACCAATGTGCACGTCAAATCTCCTGCGCGATCTTTTTTATCTTCATAAATAAGGCCAGGGCACTACGGCTGGTGCGCCTGGAATGGCCGATCAGCACGCCCCTTGCAGCAAGGGGCGCCGCATTTTGCAGGCGCGGGAAAGGGGGTTCAATACATTCTGTAACGAGACTATAGATTAACTACAAGTCACCCTGTGACCTATTGTCGCGGCATTTCGCTATAGCCCTTTATCTATGGGGCTTACAGAGAATGCCTTGGGAAATTTGTGGGGAAGGCTTATTTTTTGCCGAGCGACCCAAATTCCCGGAAAAAAAAGCCGAAGCGCACGTTGTTCGGGCCTTTGAAGAGGTTTTCCACCTGGCGATGTTCGCTTGTCTTGGAGCGACATAAAGTTATATCTGTAGGGACAAGATGCTCACGACTACTTTTTTATACCGCCAGTCTCCGGGCTTTGAAGCGGTAAGCGGTAGTTCTGCGCCTGGAGTGTCAGCCAGTCACGAAAGGCGCGCAGCGCTGCCGATTGGGTTTTGCGCTCCGGAATCATCAAGTGATACGCCTTGACGCTGGTGAGGGCTTGAGGGTGGGCTATCACCAAACGCTTCTCCCCCAGCTCTCGCTGGATCAGGAACGACGGGATCAGAGCGATGCCCATTTCATGCGTGGCTGCCTGGGCGAGCATTGAGAACAGCTCGTAGCGTGGGCCGGTCATGTCGCGGGCGATATTGAGTCCTTGCGCGTTGAACCACTGACGCCAGGCGTAGGGACGTGTGGTCTGTTGCAGCAGCGGCAACGCGGCAATGGCCTCGGCGCTGAGATCGTGGCGGCCTTGCAAGAGTGTCGGGCTGCATACCGGCATGGGATTTTCGCCCATCAGTCGGTGGGCCTGGGTTCCAGGCCATTCGCCGTCGCCAAAATAGATGGCGGCGTCGAAATCAGTATCGGCAAACAGGAATGGACGGGTGCGGTTGGTAAGGTTGACCGTGACTTCCGGGTGCTGCTGTTGGAAGTCCTTGAGTCGAGGGAGCAGCCACTGGGTGCCAAAAGTCGGCACTACCGCCAACTCGATCGTATTGGCACCTTGTTGTCCCATCACGGCAAGGGTGTCGCGTTCAACCGCGTCCAGTTGCGCCGCGATTCGCCGGCTGTAGGAAAGCCCTGCGTCCGTCAGCTTGACGCCGCGTCGGGATCGTTTGAACAGCTCCACGCCGAGAAACTCTTCCAGGCTGGCGATCTGACGACAGATGGCGCTCTGCGTCAGGGACAGCTCGTGGGCGGCCTTGGTGAAGCTTTCGTGGCGGGCCGCCGTTTCGAAGCTCACCAAGGCAGCGGTGCTGGGGATCTTGCGTCGCATGTACGCTGTACTCACTGATGGCGCTGGAAAAACCCAAGTGTGAGCTTTTCGGAGTGAGAAATCAGCACAATAGCGTGCGTAATTCTCGTTTGTCCGTCTGGCGGTACGTGACTAGGATCAACCCACGTATTTACACGATGGTGGGGTGAGAGATGAGCAAGGCGAGCTTCAACTGGATCGATCCGCTGCTGCTTGATCAGCAATTGACGCAAGAGGAGCGCATGGTTCGCGACAGCGCCGAGCAATTCGCACGCAGCAAACTGGCTCCTCGTGTCCTCGAAGCGTTTCGGCACGAACAGACCGACCCCGCCATCTTTCGCGAGATGGGCGAAGTCGGTCTGTTGGGTGCGACCATCCCGGAGGAGTTCGGCGGCAGTGGCTTGAACTATGTGTGTTACGGCCTGATCGCCCGTGAGGTCGAGCGCATCGACTCCGGCTATCGCTCGATGATGAGTGTGCAGTCCTCCCTGGTCATGGTGCCCATCAACGAATTCGGCACCCAGGCGCAGAAGCAGAAGTACCTGCCCAAGCTGGCGTCGGGTGAGTGGATCGGCTGTTTTGGGCTGACCGAGCCCAATCACGGCTCCGACCCGGGCGCGATGATCACCCGCGCCCGGAAGGTCGACGGCGGATACCGGCTGACGGGCAGCAAGATGTGGATCACCAATAGCCCGATTGCCGATGTGTTCGTGGTCTGGGCCAAGGATGACGAGGGCGACATTCGCGGCTTCGTGCTTGAAAAAGGCTGGGCCGGGCTGAGCGCACCCGTGATCCACGGGAAGGTCGGGTTGCGTGCTTCTATCACCGGCGAGATCGTGATGGATAACGTGTTTGTGCCTGAGGAGAACATTTTTCCTGATGTCCGTGGCCTCAAAGGCCCTTTCACCTGTCTGAACTCGGCACGTTACGGCATTTCCTGGGGCGCGCTGGGTGCGGCCGAGTTCTGCTGGCATACGGCGCGTCAGTACACCCTTGACAGGCAGCAGTTCGGCCGGCCCCTGGCGGCCAATCAGTTGATCCAGAAGAAACTGGCCGACATGCAGACCGAGATCACCCTGGCCTTGCAAGGCTGCCTGCGCCTGGGGCGCATGAAAGACGAAGGCACGGCAGCGGTCGAGATCACCTCGCTGATGAAGCGCAACTCCTGCGGCAAGTCTCTGGATATCGCCCGCATGGCCCGCGACATGCTGGGAGGGAACGGTATCTCCGACGAGTTCGGCATAGCGCGGCACCTGGTCAACCTAGAAGTGGTGAATACCTATGAAGGCACTCACGACGTGCATGCGCTGATCCTCGGCCGCGCCCAAACCGGTATCCAGGCTTTCTATTAAGGAGGCAGAGTCATGGGGGCGCTATCGCATGTACGTGTGCTGGATCTGTCACGAGTACTTGCCGGTCCTTGGGCGGGGCAGATTCTTGCGGACCTCGGGGCGGAAGTCATCAAGGTCGAGCGGCCAGGCTGCGGGGACGACACCCGTTCATGGGGGCCGCCGTTCCTGAAGGATCCTGCCGGTGAAAATACAACCGAGGCGGCCTATTACCTGGCTGCCAATCGCAACAAGGAGTCGGTGACCGTCGACTTCACTCAGCCCGAAGGGCAGGCGCTGGTGAAGGCGTTGATCGCCAGGTCCGATATCGTCATCGAGAACTTCAAGGTCGGCGGTCTTGCGGCGTATGGATTGGACTATGCGTCGCTCAAGGCGCTCAATCCCCGGTTGATCTACTGCTCGATCACCGGCTTTGGGCAGACCGGGCCGTATGCCAGGCGTGCGGGTTATGACTTCATGATCCAGGGGCTTGGCGGGTTGATGAGCCTGACCGGTCGCGCCGATGCGGAAGAGGGCGCCGGCCCGGTAAAGGTTGGCGTGGCGCTGACCGACATCTTGACCGGGCTTTACTCCACTACCGCGATTCTGGCTGCCTTGGCGCATCGCGAGCAGAGTGGCGTCGGTCAGCACATCGACATGGCGCTGCTGGACGTTCAGGTGGCGTGTCTGGCGAATCAGGCGATGAACTACCTGACTACCGGCGTGGCGCCACGTCGACTGGGCAATGCCCATCCCAACATCGTGCCTTATCAGGACTTTCCTACGGCTGATGGCGATTTCATCCTTACCGTAGGCAATGACAGCCAATTCAGGAAATTCGCTGAGGTAGCAGGGCAGCCGCAGTGGGCGGATGATCATCGGTTCCTGACCAACAAGCTGCGCGTTGCCAATCGCCATGAGCTGATACCGTTGATACGCCAGGCAACCGTCTTCAAGACGACGGCGCAGTGGGTAGGAGAACTTGAAGCGGCAGGCGTCCCTTGCGGCCCGATCAATGACCTTGCTCAGGTGTTCGCCGATCCCCAAGTGCAGGCACGGGGGCTGGCCATGGAGCTGCCCCATGCGCTGGGAGGAACGGTGGCTCAGGTTGCGAGCCCTATCAGGCTGTCGGAGACGCCGATTGAATATCGGCATGCACCACCGCTGCTCGGTGAGCATACCGACCGCGTCCTGCGAGAACTGCTCGGCTTGTCTGAGGGCGATATCACTGCCTTGCGAGAGGCGGGTGTAGTTTAGCTATATAGGTGTGTACGTCTTCTTCTATATAGCAAAGGCTTCGGAACAGTTATTTCGAACGTTTTGAAATTAGCGGTTGACGTGCTCTCCAATCTCTCTATAATTCGCCCCACTTCCGGCGCAGACGGAAACGAAAAAGCCTTGCAATTCAATGAGTTGCAGGTGTTTTGAAGTGAAGGTCAGCGAAGAGGCAGCGTCGATCCGGTTGATCGGCAGCGGCGAGGAAAAAGAGTTTGACACGCGGTTGTAACGCTGTAGAATTCGCCTCCCGCTGACGAACAACGCAAACGTTGATCG
>NZ_RHQN01000027.1 GCF_003935425.1 Pseudomonas sp. v388 | reverse complement strand
ACCTTAGCCTGAGCCGTTGCCAGTGAAAGCAACGTTCAGTCTATCTTTCTATCACATACCCAAATTTTTAAAGAACGATCCAGTCAAAGACCAGAAATCAACACTCACCATCAACCTGATGGAGTGCTCATTTCTAAGCTTTCAAACAGAAGCAGCAAATGGTGGAGCCAAGCGGGATCGAACCGCTGACCTCCTGCGTGCAAGGCAGGCGCTCTCCCAGCTGAGCTATGGCCCCAGGTATTACGGGTGGCTAACGCTCTGACCAACTACTCACCAGGCAACTGGTGGGTCTGGGCAGATTCGAACTGCCGACCTCACCCTTATCAGGGGTGCGCTCTAACCAACTGAGCTACAGACCCGGTATCGGGCTGCTTCTAATCGTCTTCTTCAATGAATCAAGCAATTCGTGTGGGGGCTCATGGTGCAGCTGAGTCGTCGATTAAGGAGGTGATCCAGCCGCAGGTTCCCCTACGGCTACCTTGTTACGACTTCACCCCAGTCATGAATCACACCGTGGTAACCGTCCCCCCGAAGGTTAGACTAGCTACTTCTGGTGCAACCCACTCCCATGGTGTGACGGGCGGTGTGTACAAGGCCCGGGAAC
>NZ_RHQN01000026.1 GCF_003935425.1 Pseudomonas sp. v388 | reverse complement strand
TGCAGGATTTCACCATCTGCCGTGGTGCGGATTTCCAGCCCCGGCAGGTAACGAACCTCGTTGTTCAGGGTGCGGTTGGAGGTTTGGGTGCTGTTGATCTTGCGACAGCGTTGGCCTTGGCCGTCGTAAATATAGCGCTCGTTATCGCTGGCTTCGGTGGCGCGGGTGACGATGGTGATTTGCTGTAACTGGTTGCGTACATCCCAGGCCAGAGTCTGGCCGCGTATCAGGTGCAGCTGGTTGCCATTGGGGTCGAAGCCGGTATCAAAGTCCGCGTCAGTTTCATCTTCGGGCAGGCTGCGATTGCTGTCCTCCGCCACGCGCATCGTGCGAGTAAAGTTTTGCGCGCCGACATGGCGCATCTGCAACAGATTACCGGCGCTGTCGTAGCTGTAGTTTTGGGTGTAGTTGCTGATCTGGTTCGGATCGGGCGGCAGCGGCTGCAAACCGGGCAGTGCTGGCCCATGGCTGGCGCCGATATTGACCTCGCGGCCGGTGGCTTCGATCAACTGATACAGCGTGTCATAGCGGTAACGGTTGACCGGCTCGACACGCTGGTTGGCAAAGAAACGAATCGGTTGGGCAGTGTCTTCGATCTGCAGGATATTGCCGACCGGGTCGTAAGCGTA
>NZ_RHQN01000024.1 GCF_003935425.1 Pseudomonas sp. v388 | reverse complement strand
CCGCCGAGGAAAGCCTGCCCTGTTCTGGCGACAACTGCCTGCTGCACGAGTCGTTGTTCATACAGACCATCGCCCAACCGCTTGGCGCTCGCGTCCGGGTCGTAACCGAGGTTGGAGAGCAAGTAGTCCGAACTCATGAACTGCTTGAGGTTGGTAAGGACCAGGTTGGTTTCGATCAGGTATTTCTGCGGTTTGGAAACAAAACCGCTGCTGGGCAACCCCTGAACTCTTCCGACTGTTTGCGAGCTGGAAACGAGGTCTGTCCCGCTGTTTGAGGCGTCGGGAATAACGAACGGGACAGCGCCGGAGGAACCGGCATTCTGCACCGGTGGAACTGCGCCGTTCGCCTGATGAGTAGGTGTGACGCCGGTTACGGCATCGCTACCCGCGAAGCTTGCGGCATCAGAGCCGTGGCCGGGCACTAAAACCCCGCCAACCGGCGTATCGGTCGGCAGCGAGGCGTCAAATTGCGAGGCATTGGTAGCTATGCCTGCGTTCTGCCGGGTGATCAACGAGAGCTGGCGAGTAGCACCGGATATCTGGCCGATGGAGCCCAGTTCAATGGTGCCTGCCGGTGCGGCTGGAACCGCGTGCTCGCGCTGCGCTAAGGAAACAGCGCCGCTGCCCAGGCTCCAGCTTTGCGGCGACGTGTCTGCGGCGCTGGTGTTACTGGTGGTCTGGCTGCTCAATCTGAACAGGCCGTTCTGCCCTGTTGGCAGACTGAAGCCGGGCAGTGC
>NZ_RHQN01000023.1 GCF_003935425.1 Pseudomonas sp. v388 | reverse complement strand
GGACGCCAGTCTGCGTGGAGCCAACCTTGAAATACCACCCTGGCAACTTTGAGGTTCTAACTCAGGTCCGTTATCCGGATCGAGGACAGTGTATGGTGGGTAGTTTGACTGGGGCGGTCTCCTCCTAAAGAGTAACGGAGGAGTACGAAGGTGCGCTCAGACCGGTCGGAAATCGGTCGTAGAGTATAAAGGCAAAAGCGCGCTTGACTGCGAGACAGACACGTCGAGCAGGTACGAAAGTAGGTCTTAGTGATCCGGTGGTTCTGTATGGAAGGGCCATCGCTCAACGGATAAAAGGTACTCCGGGGATAACAGGCTGATACCGCCCAAGAGTTCATATCGACGGCGGTGTTTGGCACCTCGATGTCGGCTCATCACATCCTGGGGCTGAAGCCGGTCCCAAGGGTATGGCTGTTCGCCATTTAAAGTGGTACGCGAGCTGGGTTTAGAACGTCGTGAGACAGTTCGGTCCCTATCTGCCGTGGACGTTTGAGATTTGAGAGGGGCTGCTCCTAGTACGAGAGGACCGGAGTGGACGAACCTCTGGTGTTCCGGTTGTCACGCCAGTGGCATTGCCGGGTAGCTATGTTCGGAAAAGATAACCGCTGAAAGCATCTAAGCGGGAAACTTGCCTCAAGATGAGATCTCACTGGAACCTTGAGTTCCCTGAAGGGCCGTCGAAGACTACGACGTTGATAGGTTGGGTGTGTAAGCGCTGTGAGGCGTTGAGCTAACCAATACTAATTGCCCGTGAGGCTTGACCATATAACACCCAAGCAATCTGCGACCCGAACGGGATCAGATTGCGGTGACTGTGAAGACGACACGCACCGAAAATTTGCGACTCAC
>NZ_RHQN01000022.1 GCF_003935425.1 Pseudomonas sp. v388 | reverse complement strand
TTAAGTGGCTTTGAGATTAGCGGAACGCTCTGGAAAGGGCGGCCATAGTGGGTGATAGCCCTGTACGCGAAAATCTCTTGGTCATGAAATCGAGTAGGACGGGGCACGAGAAACCTTGTCTGAATATGGGGGGACCATCCTCCAAGGCTAAATACTACTGACTGACCGATAGTGAACCAGTACCGTGAGGGAAAGGCGAAAAGAACCCCGGAGAGGGGAGTGAAATAGATCCTGAAACCGTATGCGTACAAGCAGTGGGAGCCCACTTTGTTGGGTGACTGCGTACCTTTTGTATAATGGGTCAGCGACTTATTTTCAGTGGCGAGCTTAACCGAATAGGGGAGGCGTAGCGAAAGCGAGTCTTAATAGGGCGTCTAGTCGCTGGGAATAGACCCGAAACCGGGCGATCTATCCATGGGCAGGTTGAAGGTTAGGTAACACTGACTGGAGGACCGAACCGACTACCGTTGAAAAGTTAGCGGATGACCTGTGGATCGGAGTGAAAGGCTAATCAAGCTCGGAGATAGCTGGTTCTCCTCGAAAGCTATTTAGGTAGCGCCTCATGTATCACTGTAGGGGGTAGAGCACTGTTTCGGCTAGGGGGTCATCCCGACTTACCAAACCGATGCAAACTCCGAATACCTACAAGTGCCGAGCATGGGAGACACACGGCGGGTGCTAACGTCCGTCGTGAAAAGGGAAACAACCCAGACCGTCAGCTAAGGTCCCAAAGTCATGGTTAAGTGGGAAACGATGTGGGAAGGCTTAGACAGCTAGGAGGTTGGCTTAGAAGCAGCCACCCTTTAAAGAAAGCGTAATAGCTCACTAGTCGAGTCGGCCTGCGCGGAAGATGTAACGGGGCTCAAACCATGCACCGAAGCTACGGGTATCACCTT
>NZ_RHQN01000021.1 GCF_003935425.1 Pseudomonas sp. v388 | reverse complement strand
CGGCCAGGCGCTGGACGAAATCGGCTACCCGCATTGGGACGAAACCCATAACCCGGCGTATCGGCTGTTTTTGGGGTAATAGCCTTAGTCTGGAACACCGCAACACCTGTGGGAGCGCCGCCCGGTCCGCTCCCACGGGGCCTGCGCCGGGTTATTGCGCTGTTGGTTCTTCTGCCGGTGCGGGTTCTGTCTCTGGAGCTACGGCGGGTTCAGCTTCAAACGACGCAGGTTCTGCCGGAGCAGCCATCGGTTCGCTGTTAGCTGCCGGCGCAGGGGTTTGCGGGGCTGGCTCGGCCTTCGGCGCCGGTCCTTCCTGCGTGGGCGCCAGGCTTGCCGGTTCGGCGGCCTTGGGCGCTTCCGGCACACCCAGGTCGGCCTTGGGTTTTTCGGCGATATGCGCAGTCTTCTTCGCTTCCGGCGGCATGAAGTTGTCGACGAGCATGAAGAAGCGATCGTAGAACTTGTCCGAGGCCACGGTTTCGCTGGCAACCTTGACCATCGAATCATCGGTGGAACCGATAGGCATGGACACGGACCCCAACACGCCCACTCCCAGGCTTGCGGAGTTGTTGGTCTTCTTCAGCGCATAGCGATCCTGCAAGGCGTTGGCGAATACCGTGGAGCTCTTGCCGGTTGCGTCGTCGGCGGCGCAGACCACGTTGAAGCTGATCTGCATATGAGTTTCGCCGGTTTGCTGGAAACTCTTGTTGCCGCTGATCATCTTCGGATCGCTGCTGGTGATGATGTAGCCCTGGCTCAACAAGGCGCGACGTGCGGCTTCGCAGGAGGCCGAATCACTGACCGGATAGGTTCTGGAGAATGTCCCCGCGTCGTCGAAGTTCTCGTGCTCGTAGACGGCGGTTTTCTTCGAAGAACAGCCTGCGACGGCCAGCAGGGCCAAAGCCCAGCATGCGGTACGAAAGCTCAATAAGTTAGACATCAAGAATCCTGAAGGAAGTAGCTGTCAGCAGAACCGCGGACCGGAAAAACGTCGGTAAGTCTGCTACAAGGCAGGCGCAGGATCAACGTTGCGCAGTGCAAAGTTCCTGATACAAACCACTCGCCCACGCCCTGTCGGCGCAAAGGGCGATAGTCGTGCGACCTGCCACCGACTGCACGGGTGCCTGCATTTCAATGCAGGTCGATTCACAGCCAAAAAAAAAGCGACCGGTTAAGGTCGCTTTTCTTTTTGCTTCGAGGAGTTCAAGGGCCTCGAAGCTTTGTATGGCGCAGCGGACGGGACTCGAACCCGCGACCCCCGGCGTGACAGGCCGGTATTCTAACCGACTGAACTACCGCT
>NZ_RHQN01000001.1 GCF_003935425.1 Pseudomonas sp. v388 | reverse complement strand
GGGGGGGGGCGGGTCGGTGGGGCGGGGGGGGTGGGGGGCCCCCTTTGGGGCGGGGGCCCCCCCGCCCCCAACCCGCCCTGGGGGGCGGGCCGCGCGGGGCCGGGCCGGTTGAGCTGTTGCTGGTCATCGTCGACGCCTCGGCCTCTACCCGACGCAACAGCGCCTTGAGTCAGGCCAAAGGCCTGTTGTCCCAGGTCTTCGACGACGCTTATCGGCGCCGTGCACGTCTGGCGCTGCTCACTGCCAGCGGCACTGCCCCACAGTGGCAGCATCAAGGGCTCAAGGCATCGGCCGCGTTGCAGCCCTGGCTTGCAGCACTGGGCGCGGGCGGCGGTACGCCGTTGCAACAGGCCCTGGAACAGGCCGCGCACTGGCTGGCACAACGCAAAAAGCGCTATCCGGCCGAGCGCCAGCGGGTGCTGGTAATGACCGATGGACGCCTCAAGCCCATGAGCGGGCTGGCGCCGTTGCCGTGCGAAAGTATGTTGGTGGATATCGAGATGGGGCCGATTCGCCTGGGACGGGCGCGGGAACTGGCGCAAACGCTGGGGGCCGAATACCGGCATATCGAAAATCTGGCACTGAGCCGCAGTCGCTAGAAGCTGGTGTTCGTGCAGGCCATGAAGGGCGCAACGCCCTCCATCGACCCGTCTTCAACGCATCAGGCCGGCATGGTCCACGGCTCGAGGGTGTAGCCCTCGTTGCTGAGTTCTTCGCGCGCCTGCTGCAGAGCGCTGGCCAGTTGGGCCTTGTCGGAATAGGTGCTGCTTGGGAGTTGTTTGCGGCCAATGCGGGTGCTCGTGCGGTCGATCACCGTCAGGCTCAGTTCGCCATTCCCGTCCTGGGGTGCCCAGGCGACACAGCGGAAGGGTTCAAAAGCGTGTCCAGCGATCAGAAGTGCATCGTTGAAGCGCAGTGGGGCGTTCATGGTCGTTTCCTCAAGGTGCCCATATCAATTCAGTCACGTCGGCGGGCTTACCGTCCGGCTGGTTAATGGTGTTGATGCAAAAGAGGGTGGGTTGAGTCACACCCATTGCCGGTTATTTTCAATTTTCTTACAGCAACGGGCCGAGCGTATTGACTCAAGCCAAGGCATCAAGTTCGCGCCGCCCATCAGCCGGGCGTTTCAGGAAGGGTGTAAAGCGCGGGTAACAGGCTTAATGACGTTTGGTTATGTCGGTTAGATGGAAACGGTACAAGGCTGTGTCAAATATTTGCTAATGTAACAGTCGGGCTCGCCAACATGCTGTTTATAAAACGATTTTTATAACCCTAACCGAACGCCGGGCGCCAAGGAAACTATATGCATGAGTCGGCCCCAACGCGACGTCTCTTGATAGTGGACCCCTGTGACGATTGCCAGCAGTTGATCCCTGTTCTACATGCCGCCGGATGGGCGGTAGACAGCAGCACCATTGAATCAGCGCTTCACCTCAGTTGTGATGTCGGGCTGATACGGCTGATGCCTAATCACTTCGAACACCCCGAAGTGGTCAAGGAACTGATCACTCGCAGCGGAACGCAGTGGATCGCCGTGCTGGCGCCGGAAGACCTGCGCCGGGAAAAGATCGGCGATTTCGTCTGCGAGTGGTTTTTCGACTTCCATACCTTGCCTTTCGATGTGGCACGCATGCAGGTCACCCTGGGACGTGCCTATGGCATGGCTCGCCTGCGGGCACAGGGTTCCAGCCAGACGTCCAGCGGCGATCACGAAATGCTGGGCGAAAGCCGGCCGATCCGTGAATTGCGTCGGCTGCTAGGCAAGCTGGCACCCACCGAGTCGCCGGTGTTGATCCGTGGCGAACGGGGTACCGGCAAGGAACTGGTTGCGCGAACGTTGCACGCCCAGTCTCAGCGGCGCAACAAACCGTTCATATCGGTCAATTGCGGCGCCATCGCCGAGCACCTGATCCACGCCGAGCTGTTCGGCTATGAGAAGGGCGCCTTCAACGGCGCTCAGGAACCCAAGATCGGCCGGATCGAAGCGGCGGACGGCGGTACGCTGTTCCTGCACGAGATCGGTGACCTGCCTCTGGAAACCCAGGCGCACCTGCTGCGCTTCCTGCAGGACAAGCAGATCGAGCGGTTCGGTGGCAGTGAGCCGATTCCGGTGGATGTGCGGGTATTGGCTGCCACCCATGTGGATCTGGAGGCGGCCATTCGCAAGAAGCGCTTTCGCGAAGACCTGTATTACCGCCTCAACGTGCTGCAAGTGGGCACCGCACCGCTGCGCGAGCGGCATGGCGACCTGGCGATGCTGGCCAACCACTTCGCCCATTTCTACAGCCAGGAAACCGGCAGACGGGCGCGTAATTTCAGTCAGGATGCGCTGATCGCCATGGGCAAGCACGACTGGCCGGGGAACGTTCGGGAACTGGCGAACCGGGTGCGGCGCGGGCTGGTGCTGGCCGAAGGGCGGCAGATCGAAGCGGCGGATCTGGGCCTGCTGGGCGAGGAAGACATCGCCAGCAGTATGGGCACCCTGGACGACTACAAGTCTCGGGCCGAGCGCCAGGCGCTGTGCGATGTGTTGACCCGCCACAGCGACAACCTGAGCGTGGCCGCCAAAGTCCTAGGGATTTCCCGGCCGACCTTCTACCGCCTGTTGCACAAGCATCAGATCCGGTGAGTCGCAGACCAGCTGTTGCACCAGGGCCATGGCCCGTTCGCGCCGGGCGCTCCAGTCGCCGTCGAGTATTCGGTAGCGCTGCCGGCGGCTGTCCAGCCACTGGCGGCCGGCGGCGAAGAATGCCAGGCGCTCGCTCAGCTGCGGCTGGCAGCGTTGGCCGTCGCTGATCCATTCCACCCCTTCGGGCGAGAGCAGCAGGTGCAGGTCGTAATGGCGACTGAGCAGATGGTGCTCGATCCACGGTGGACAGTCGCCGAACAGCGCTCGACTCCACAACAGGTTGCTCAACAGATGAGTATCGAGAATCAACAGCTCGGGGGCCGCGGCGCGGGCGGCATCTTCCCAGGCCAACTGGCCTCGGGCGATGGCGGGAATGTCCGCATAGCAGGTGTCACGGCCCTGCTGCTCGATGAAATGCCGGACGTACTCGCCGACCAGTACGCCGCCGAAACGCTGCTGTATCTGCGCCGACAGCCAGCTCTTGCCGCTGGACTCCGGGCCGGTCAGTACCAGCACTTTCATCGCGCAGGCGCCAGGTCGTTGCGCCACTCGCGCCAGCCTTGTACCGCCAGCAAGGTGAACAGCGCGTACAGCCCGGCGGTAAGGAACAACTCCTTGTAGATGAACAGGCCGACGAAAATCACATCCAGCACGATCCATAACGGCCAGCACTGGACGCGCTTTTGCGCCATCCAGACCTGTGCGACCACACTGAAACCGGCGAGCGCGGCGTCCAGCCAGGGTTGCGCAGCGTCAGTGAAATGCGCCATCGCTGCGCCCAATGCCAGACCCACCAGTGCGCCGATAGCAAGACCTGCCAGAACCGTACTGCCGCGCAACGCTGTCACCGCGCGAACCGGCAGGTTGTAGCCGTGACGTGTCCATTGCAGCCAGCCATAGACCTGGAGAACCGCGTAGAGGACGTTCAGGAGCATGTCTGAATACAGTTTCACGTCAAAGAAAATCCAGATGTAGATCACCACCGTAACCAGCCCGATTGGCCAGCACCACGGGTTCTGCCTGACCGTCAGCCACACGGCGATCACGCCGAGGGCGGCGGCGAATAATTCAACCTCGGACATGGGGGCTCCATCGGCACGGGAATGGTCGGGGGGCGGCGATTGTAAGCGGTTCGGCGCCTCGCGGGGAGCCTGCAAGGCAAAGCTTTGGCGTCGGCGGCATGCAGGGCAGGCTTTGCCGGTGCAGGTCTGCTAGCATCTGCGCAATTTTGCGCGCATGAGCCTGATCTTCAAGCGTCGTTCAGGTTCGATCCAACATAGTGATCGCCATTTTTGCACAACAACGTAACCAGCGGGCCTTCGGCTGCGCTGCATGGAGGAATGATGGATCTGTGGACAGCCGCTCAGGCGTTGATTTTGGGTGTGGTAGAAGGGCTGACCGAGTTCCTGCCGATTTCCAGCACCGGGCACCAGATCATCGTCGCCGACCTGATCGATTTCGGTGGCGAGCGGGCGATGGCGTTCAACATCATCATTCAACTGGGCGCGATTCTCGCCGTGGTCTGGGAGTTTCGCCGGCGGATTTTCGACGTGGTGGTCGGCCTGCCCAAGGAACAACCCGCGCAGCGATTTACCGCCAACCTGCTGATCGCTTTCCTGCCCGCCGTGGTGCTGGGTGTACTGTTCGCCGATCTGATCCACCACTATCTGTTCAATCCCATCACCGTGGCGGTTGCGCTGGTGGTGGGCGGCGTGGTCATGCTCTGGGCCGAACGGCGCCAGCATGTGATCAGCGTGCAGACCGTCGATGACATGCGCTGGAGCGACGCGCTCAAGGTCGGGCTGGTGCAGTGCCTGGCAATGATTCCGGGGACGTCACGCTCCGGCTCCACCATTATTGGCGGCCTGCTGTTCGGCCTGTCGCGCAAGGCGGCCACCGAGTTTTCGTTCTTCCTGGCCATGCCGACCATGGTCGGCGCAGCCGTGTACTCAGGCTACAAGTACCGCGAGCTGTTCCGTCCCGATGACTTCATGGTGTTCGCCGTGGGCTTCGTGGTGTCGTTCATCTTCGCCATGATCGCGGTGCGTGGCCTGTTGCGCTTCATTGCCACCCACAGCTATGCGGTGTTCGCCTGGTATCGCATCGGTTTCGGCCTGCTGATCCTGGCGACCTGGCAGTTGGGCTGGATCGACTGGGCTTCGGCGCAGGGATGAGAACGGCGTCGGCGGCGCGGCGCGAGCCCACCCGATCCGCGACTGTGCAGTTTGCGCGCCTCAAGGCGCTGGCTTGGGTGTTGCTGTGCGCCGTACCGGGTTACGGGGCGGGCGTATTGTGGGTCAGGCATGGCGTGCCGGTCGCGGTGGCGCTGTATGTGGCCGTCAGTCTGCTGGCATTCGTGCTGTATCGGCAGGACAAGCGGCGGGCGGGCAGTGGTGCCTGGCGCATTCCGGAGAAATGGCTGCACGGTGCAGAATTGCTCGGCGGCTGGCCCGGCGCGCTGCTCGCGCAACAGATGTATCGGCACAAGACGCGCAAGGTGTCGTTCCAGCTCATGTTCTGGCTCATCGTGTTGGTGCATCAGGCGGGCTGGGTGTGTTGGATCACCGGAGTGCTGACGCTGTCGCAGGCAAGCGTATTCCTGCACAACCTGTAGCAACTGTGTTGCGATGACTGGTGGCAGGAGCGGGCGGCGCTCCGTCTTGCTGGCGACCGCAATCTGTCAGTCACTGTTGCCGGAACACATATACCGCAGTCGCGACCAAGCTCCGTCCCACAATTTCGCGGCGCGCTTCATATCTTTGCAGCCAGCTTGCTGACGCAGACTACTTGACTACGAGGCATCGCACCGTGGGAGGAGAGCGTCTACCTTTCAAACTCACGGAACATCTTCCTGCAGTCCACGCTCGAATCGATAGCTGGCAAACCGTTTGCAGGGCTTGGCAGATCAGCCGATGCCGCGC
This sequence comes from Pseudomonas sp. v388, assembly GCF_003935425.1. Classification (GTDB taxonomy): domain Bacteria; phylum Pseudomonadota; class Gammaproteobacteria; order Pseudomonadales; family Pseudomonadaceae; genus Aquipseudomonas. The sequence goes on along the minus strand of NZ_RHQN01000001.1, from coordinate 914,103 downwards.
GGTTGCGCCCTATAGACCCCCGGAAGGAATCCCGCCATGCCACGTTTTTGTGCAGCACTGCTGGTCTATCTGCTCGGTGGCCTGATTTGGGTGCAGGCCGATGACGACTGGAGCGCAGGATTTCGTGCGCTGAGCGTTGTCGATCCGCTCGACGCGCAACCCATGCGGGCCATCGCGTTTTACCCCTCGACCGATGCCGAGCGTGTCAGCACCGTACAAGGCTACCGCGTACAAGCCAGTCGTCATGCTGCGGTGGCCATGGGCCGTTTTCCGTTGTTGATGCTGTCCCACGGCAATACCGGCAACCCGCTGGCGCTGCATGACCTGGCGACGTCACTGGCGCGGCGTGGTTTCGTGGTGGTGGCCGTGGTGCATCCTGGCGATAACGATCGCGATCATAGCCGGCTCGGCAGCCTGAGCAATCTGTACGGCCGACCGCTGCAGATTTCCGCAGCCATCACCACTGCTCTGGCGGACCCGACGCTGGCGCCTTACCTCGATGCCCGGCAGATCGGCGTGATCGGCTATTCGGCCGGCGGCGAGACCGCATTGATTCTTGCCGGAGCCGAGCCGGATCTGGACCGGCTGCGGCGCTATTGCCTGGAACGGCCTCACGACCGCGATGCCTGCCGGACTCAGGGTGAGCTGGTCGCCGATCGCGACGACCTGCACGCCCAGGCCGATCCGCGGGTGCGTGCGCTGATGCTGATGGCGCCACTGAGCCTGATGTTCGGCCGCCATGCGCTGGGCAGTGTTCACGTGCCGGTGCTGATGTTCGCCGGAGACGATGACCAGCTGCTGGCAGTGGACCGCAACGCCGAGGCGCTGGCCCGCAAGCTGCCGCAGCCGCCGGATTACCGGTTGTTGGCGGGCGCCGGCCACTTCGTGTTCATGGCCCCCTGCAGCGCGCAGCAGCAGGGCGAGTCGCCATCGCTGTGCACGGATCGGGAAGGTGTCGACCGGGAGGACATCCATCGCACCCTGAGTGCCGAGGCGGTGCGTTTCTTTGCCGGTGCACTGGGTAACGAGGGCGACGACAACGCCGGCCTGCAGACCGCGCACCAGCATTGAAGGCTCAAGGATTCAGCGAACGCAGGAAGTCGCCGAAGCCGCCCCTGGCCCTTGAATCCAGCCGCGTGCTGGTGATCACCCGTGGGCGCGTGCTCCAGGCGATACGTGCGCCGCACCGCTCCAGCTGGCGCACCAGATGCACGTCTTCGTGGCAGGCCAGGGACGGAAACCCTCCGGCCCGGCGATAAGCGCTGGAACTGACGCCCAGGTTCGCCCCATGAATATGCCGATGGCCGTCGCGATGCTGGTAATGCTGGTGATAGGCGATCTGTGCGGCCGCCGATATGCCGTCGTGCCACTGGCCGGGTTGAATGGTGCCGCACACCGCATCGGCGTCCAAGGCCAGCTGCTCCACGAGCCAGTCTGCGGCCACGCTGCTGTCGCCATCGGTACAGGCCAGCCAGCGGGCGCCGCGGTCCATCAGCCAATCGGCGCCTGCGGCACGTGCCAGGCCCACGTTGCGGGCGTTGACTTCCAGCGTCGACACACCATAGAAGCGGGCGATTGCCGCCGAGCGGTCGGTGCAACTGTCCAGCACCACCAGCACCTGCACCGGTTCTTCGTTCAAGCCTGGATGATGTGCGGCCTGCAGCACCGTCTCCAGGCACAGGTCCAACAACTGTTCTTCGTTATGTACCGGGATCAGAACGCCGATCATCCGCGAATTCCTGTTCAGCCACGGAGGTGCCATCCCGGCTCCAGAGATCCAGCAGGAAATCGGGTTCGAGATGGCTGAAGAGTTTTTGCATCGGCAAATGCATGCCGAGGGTTCGGTGTACGGCTTCAGCATTCAGGCTGCAGCCGGCGATCTGCGGCCGCCAGTGGCAGGCCAGCAGTTGTCCGTCGGGTGTCAGCGACGCCAGGGCGCGTTCGATCCAGCGATGCAGGTCGTCGATGTCCAGGTAGTAACCCAGTTCGCTGAACACGATCAGGTCAAACTGTTCTTCGGGCCACTGCTGGGGCAGGCGTGCATGCAGCACACTGGCATGTGTGAACGATGTCAGCCGCCGACGGGCCAGTTCCACGGCACGTCGGGAAGTATCACAGCCCACCAGCCGATCGCAGCGGGTAGCCAGTTCCGCGCTGAGTTCGCCGTTGGCACAGCCGGGTTCGAAAATCGCCGCATAGCGCTCGCGGGGCAGGGCCGCCAGGGTCAAGGCCCGCTTGCGTCGTTCGTACCAGCGCTGCTTGAACGCCCAGGGATCGTCATTGTCCTGGAAAAGCTCGTCGAAATAGCTATCGGCCACACTCATGTAAATACCAGTTCAAAGGGCTGCAGCAAGCGCTCCAGCACGCCCGACGGCAGGACCGGAGGCAGGCCGATGCCCGGATCGCCCTGCAGCTGGCTGCTGAACGCGTGCACCGCGTCGCGTTTGTGCGCCAGGGTGGCCGGATCGAGCAGCAGCTTGCGCGCCTGATCCCACGGCAAACGCTCGTCCTGCGGGTCCGCCCAGTGCCAGGCCCAGATCGGCACTTCACGCAATTGCGCACCGGTCAGCGCGCAGGCTCTGGCGCTGGCGCGGCCAACGGCCTCGTGGTCGGGATGACCGTCGTGCGCCCAGGTTGAAAACACCACGTCAGTCGGTCCCAGATGCCGCTCCAGAAAGGCGACCAAGGCGTCTTCGTGATCACTGACGCTACCATCGGCAATGCCTGCGCGTTGCCATTCGAACGTTCCGGGCAGCAGGCCGAGGCGGGCGAGGGCGTCGGCGCTTTCCTGAGGGCGAATGGTTTTGAGCCGGTTTTCCGGCCACAGCAATGAGCCGGGATGGCTGCCGCCGCCGTCGGTGACGGAAATCAGTGCCAGACTGCGCTGCAGTTGCGCCAACTGGCTCATCAGGCCGCCACAGCCCAGTACTTCATCGTCCGGGTGAGGCGCGATGATCACGGCCCGGCAGTTGGGCGGAACCAGAATGTCGGCGGTGATGGCCGGTACTGCTGCCAGTTTGCCGGAAGCGTTCCATGCCTGCAGGGTAGTCCCGCGCCCGGATTCACCTTCATTGACGACAAAGGATTCGCTCATAGCGCCCATGCCTTGGCCGCAGGCAGTTGGCTGCACGTCAGCTCGCCCAGCGCCGCAAGGTCCTGCTCGGCGTGGCTCTGGCGCAGAAACACAGGCAGGTCCGCCGCCAGCCGGGCAAAGCCTGCGTCCTTGCAATACACTCCGGCGCCCAGCGCTCGGCCTACATGCAACATGACCTGCTCGGCGGCGTGCTCGATGCCCGCGCGGCAGCGCCTGGCCAGCAATTCGGCGTTGGCGCCGGGCAGCCGATCCAGTTCGGCCGCCGCCGCGCGCAGTAGCGTGCCGGCACCATTGAGTGCGACATCCACCGCACCCAGATGGGCCAGGGAATGAGGCTCCGGCCGTTTGCCCGCGTGCTGCAGCAGCCGTTGTGCCAACGCTTGCGCAGCGCCGTACCAGACGGCGGCAATGCCGATGCCGCCCTGCCAGAATCCCGGCCGGGCGAGATAAGCGCCGGGCTCGCCGACCCGCCAGCCTCTGGCGTGATCGAGCCGGATGTCAAAACTGCCGGTGGCGGCCATGCCGACGGCACGCCAGCCATCCTGGGTGACCTGCACCCCCGGCTGGTCCATCGGCAACGCCACAAGCTGCTGGAAACCGTTTTCATCCCAGGCGGTGAGCAAACCGTGGCTGACCACGGCGGCTCCCGAACACCAGGCTTTGCGACCGTGCAGGCGCAGGTTTTCGCCCTCGCCTGTTACGCTGACCCGGGCCTGGGGCGGTTCGGCCGCCCAGGTTCCCCAGGTAAAGCCCGTGCCGGGTGCCGGAGCACCCAGTTCGGTCATGATCGCCAGCGCGTCGGTGTGTCCTTCATACAGCTTGCACAGCCCCAGGTCATGACCGGCCACACAGGCCAGAGTCTGCCAGCGCTCCAGGGTACGACCAGCGGCCGGCAACGGCAGCTGATCGAACCCTTCGCCGACCATGGCCCGCAAGCACTCGCCCAGCGCCTGCGCATCGGCATAGCCGTGCTTGCGCCAGTCGAGAAACTCGCCGATGGCCCGGATCATTGCTGATCGTCACGCTGCAGTTCGAACAGCAGCAGTGAGCGCGGCGTGACGGTGTACTCGGTGCCGAAACCGAATTTCTCCTTGCTGCGGGCGTCGTCCTGATTGGTGTCGATCAGGCAGACGTAGTGATTGCCTTCGGGCACTTCCGGCAAGGTGAAGTTGACACCGTCGTGGTGGGCATTGACCACCAACAGCAGCGTCGCGTCGGCGCCTGCACGACGAATCCCGGTTTCCTGCGCGCGGCCGTCCATCAGCATGCCCAGGCAGCGCCCGTTGCTGTCTTCCCACTGTTCGATGCTCATCTCGCTGCCGTCCGGCGACAGCCAGGTGACATCCTTGACGCCGATGGCTTCGTTGTAGTCGCCGACCAGAAACCGGCTGCGGCGCAAGATCGGGTAGCTCTGACGCAGCTTGATCACGCGCTTGACGAACTTGAGCAATGCCTTGCCATCGTCGTCCAGGTTCCAGTTGACCCAGCCGATCTCGCTGTCCTGGCAATAGGCGTTGTTGTTGCCGTGCTGGGTGCGCGCGAACTCGTCACCGGCCACCAGCATCGGCGTGCCTTGGGCCAACAGCAGCGTGGCGAACAGGTTGCGCATCTGGCGCAGACGCAGCGCGTTGATTTCCGGGTCGTCGGTCGGACCTTCGACGCCATGGTTCCAGGACAGGTTGTTGTTGCTGCCGTCCTGGTTGTTTTCGTCGTTGGCTTCGTTGTGCTTGTCGTTGTACGAGACCAGGTCGTGCAGCGTGAAGCCGTCATGGGCGGTGATAAAGTTTACCGACGCCTGCGGCCGACGCCCGCGCTGGTTGAACATGTTGCCCGAGGCGGTCATGCGTGCCGCGAAGTCTGCCAACTGGCCGTCATCGCCTTTCCAGAACGCGCGCACCGTGTCGCGAAACTTGTCGTTCCATTCCATCCAGCCCGGCGGGAAACCGCCTACCTGGTAACCGCCGGGACCGCAATCCCACGGCTCGGCGATGAGTTTGACCTGGCGCAGTACCGGGTCCTGGCGGCAAGCGACCAGAAAGCTGTGACGCTCGTCGAAACCGTCGTGGTAGCGGCCCAGAATGGTTGCCAGGTCGAAGCGGAAGCCATCGACGTGCATTTCCGTCGCCCAGTAACGCAGCGAATCGGTGACCATTTGCAGGACGCACGGGTGGCTCAGGTCCAGGGTATTGCCGGTGCCCGAATCATTGATGTAGTAGCGCTTGTCTTCCGGCATCAGGCGGTAGTAGGAGGCGTTGTCGATCCCGCGCATGGACAGGGTCGGGCCTAGCTCGTTGCCTTCGGCGGTGTGGTTGTAGACCACGTCGAGAATCACCTCCAGCCCGGCATGGTGCATGTGCGCGACCATTTCCTTGAACTCAGCGATCTTGCCGTGGGCCAGGTACCGTGGGTCCGGAGCGAAAAAGGCGATGCTGTTGTAGCCCCAGTAGTTGGTCATGCCTTTTTGCAGCAGGTGCTGGTCGTTGACGAAGGCATGGATCGGCAGCAGTTCGACCGAAGTCACGCCAAGCTTGCGGATGTGGTCAGTGACCTGCTCCACGGCAAGGCCGGAAAAGGTGCCGCGCAGTTCCTCGGGTACATCCGGGTGCTGCTTGGTAAAACCGCGCACGTGGGTTTCGTAGAGGATGGTCTTGTCCCACGGTGTTGCCACGCGCTGATCGCGGCCCCAGGTGTAGGCCGGGTCGATGACCTTGCTCTTGGGTACGAACGGCGCGCTGTCACGCTCATCGAAGCTCAGGTCGCCATCGGGATGGCCGATGGTGTAACCGAACAGCGCTTCGGACCACTTCAGCTCGCCCACCAGTTGTTTGGCATAGGGGTCGATCAGCAGTTTGTTGTGGTTGAAACGATGGCCGTTCTGCGGGTCGTACGGACCATACACACGGTAGCCGTAGATCAGCCCCGGATGGGCGTCGGGCAGATAGCCATGGTAGATCTCGTCGGTGTATTCAGGCAGCTCGATGCGTTCCAGTTCCACTTCACCGGTGGCGTCGAACAGGCACAGCTCGACCTTGGTGGCGTGCGCCGAGAAAATCGCGAAGTTGACACCCAGACCATCCCAGCTGGCGCCCAGCGGGAAGGGCAGGCCTTCACGGATGCGCGTGGTTGCAGGCTTGTCTTGAACTGCCTGGCTTTCTTTTTCCACTTTTTTTGACTTGGTATTCATGATGCCTTCCTGACGTCGAATGTTTTTTCTGAGCGGCCAGAACCGCTATCGAAGCTTGGACGGCTTCAATATTGCTGTAGAAAAAGTTGGGGAGCCGCAGCCCACGTAGCGAACTAGCGTGGGTCCTGCGGCAGTGGACAGGTGCGCAGCCGCGAGAGTTTCAAGAAGCCGATGGCTTGCTCGTTTTTTTCGCGACGGGCTTGGCCGGTTGCTCAGCCTGGGCAGGGGCAGCGGAGGCCGCCTTGGTCTTGGGCTTGGGCTGGGCAGCAGGCTTGGCAGCGGAGTTACCTGCCGGTTTGGCTTTGGCAGCGTCGGCAGGCTTGGTCGCCGGCTTGGCCTTGGCCGGGTCTGCAGGCTTGGGCGCCGGTGCGGATTTGGCGGTCACCTTGGGCGCCTTGCCGTCTACCGCCGGCAGCTTGGGTTTGCTGGCCTTGCGCACGGTGGACTTGTCTGGAGCCAGTGCCTCAGCCTCGGCCAGCTTGCGCGCCATTTCCCAATGCCGTTCTTCCTGGCCGGTAGGCTGACCTTCCGACTCCCATATTTGATACGCAAACTCGCGGATTCTTTTTTCGTCGGCACTCATCTCGACACTCCCAGGTATTACTTAGTTTTAATAAGCAGGTTCACAGAAAAATTTTCGAGCACTGCGCTTACTGCAATTTCCCCGTCGTGTGTGTCTACGACTTCGGTGAACAGGCCGTTCCAGCTTGAACCGGAATCGGCGAACGGCACCTTGATACGTGTGTCGCCCCAGTTGGCCGCGTTGATGAATGGAGTTTGCGCGGTGCCCAATAGTTCACTGCAAATGCGCGGCACCACGATGATGGCCTGCGTTTGCTCCCATTGGCGTGCGAACGCCACCACGTGCCCGGCCTGGCTGCCGGTGACTTCCAGCGGCAGGTAGTCGCCCCGAGCGAACAGCGCCGGATGGTTGGCCCGCAGGTTCAGGACCCGGGCAATCACCGCCTGTTTGACGCGACCATCCTGCCAACCGGCCAGCAGCTCACCCACTTCGGCTTCTTCGGACAACGCGCGCTCGCGAGCTGCGTAGTCCACCGGGCGCCGGTTGTCCGGATCGACCAGGCTGAAGTCCCAGAACTCGGTGCCCTGGTACAGATCCGGGACACCGGGCACCGTCAAGCGTAGCAAGGTTTGCGCCAGGCTGTTGAGGGCGCCCGCCGTGGCAATGCGATGAGCCGTGGCACCCAGTGACTGACGCAATGCCGACGCTTCGGGGGCCAGCAGCAGGCGCTGGAGAAATTCGCGGCAGGCGGTTTCGTAGGCCTGGTTGGGCGCACTCCAGCTGCTTTGCAGCTTGGCTTCGCGCAGGGCTTTTTCCTGCCACTGGACCATGCGCTGGGCATAAGCTTCATGGGCCTCATCACCTTCCAGCGCAAGCGGCCAGCTGCCCAGCAGCGCCTGGTACAACATCAATTCGTCACCGGCGCTGATGCTCGGCTCCTCGCCCTTGAGCGCAATCGCCAACTGACGCCAGCGCTCGACCTGTTCGGCGTACCAGCCGGCGCATTCGCTGAGCACGGCAAGGCGGGTGCGGGTGTCTTCGCCGCGCTTGTGGTCATGGGTCGCGGTGGCCAGCAGGTTATCGGGGAAGGACTCGTGGCGCTTGAGACACGCGGCATGAAAGTCCTCGACCGGCGCACTGAAATGTTGCGGATGGAAGCCCACATCGTTGCGCGACAGCAATACCGCCGAGCGATAGAACGCGGTGTCTTCCACCGACTTGGCAGCCACCGGCGAGGTCAGTTGCTGGAAGCGCACGCACGCGTTCTTGTACAGCTTGCGTTGCCGACCGCGAGGCAGATCGCGCCAGGCTTCGCCGCCCAGCCAGCGCTGCAGATAATCGAGCACCGGCCAGTCGCCCTCGTTGAGCGTGGCCCGGGCGCCTTCCATGGCTTGCTGGAAGAAGCGCTCGTCTTCACTGGAGCGGCCGCAGACGCTGATGTAAGTGCGATAGATCGGGAAGTTGACCACCAGCGCCAGCAGCGCGCGGCGGATGGCGCCCAGAGTCAGGTCGCGGCTCATCAGGTCACTGCGCGCCACTTGCAGCAGCGCCTGTGCTACGTTTTCGAAATCGCCTGCCAGGGTGCCGTGCAGCACCAGGTCGCGGGCGACCAGCACCTCCTGATCGAAATCGGCGGTGCGCTCGCTCAACCGGCTCCACAGCTCACCCAGTGGCGCCTGGCCTTTGGGGTCGTGCTGGAGCAGTGACACCTGGTTCATGAATTCGTAGCCGGTGGTCCCGTCCACGCTCCAGTCCTCACGCAACGGCTCATCCGGACCGAGAATCTTCTCGACGAAAACCGGCAGGTGCTCCAGCGGGGCATCGGCCGGTCGCCGGGCCAGCAGGCTCTGCACCCGGCGATGCAGCTTGCGACCGTAGCCGCGCGGGTTCGCCAGGCCGTCGATGTGGTCGATGCGCAGCCCGTCCACCAGACCTTCGCTGATCAGCTCGAAAATCTTGCCATGGGTCGCTTCGAACACCTTGGGCTGCTCGACGCGCAGGCCGCCCAGCTCGTTGATGTCGAAGAACCGCCGCCAGTTGATGTCGTCGCCGGCCGTGCGCCAGCTGGCCAGACGATAGTGCTGGCGCTCCAGCAACTGGTGCAGGCGCTCGAAGCCTTCCGGCTGGCTCGAATCGAAGTGGCTCAAGCCGGCCTCGATTGCCGCGCGAATATCGGCGTCCTTGGCGCGCTCGGCCAACTCGGCCTTGGCCTGCCGTGCGCGTTCGTAGGCTTGGGGGTATTGCTCCAGCGCCGAGAATCGCTGGCCCAGCTCGGTCAACTGTGGATGGCCGATCAGGTGCAGCAGCGGGCCGTAACTGGTCGGGCACACCGGGAAGTGGTGCTGGTAGTGCTCGATGTAGAACGCGCCGTGCTCGGCATCGAAGCGCAAGGGGATTTCCCCTGCTTGCAGGACGGTGCCGTAATCGCTGCTCAGGAACGGCAACAACAGTTGGCCCTCAAGCAGCGGGTCGGGGGAGTTCCACTGGATATCGAAGAAGTCCGCATAGGGGCTGCGTCGGCCCCATTCCAGCAGGTCCAGCCACCACGGATTGTCGGCGCCGCCGACTGCCATGTGATTGGACACGATGTCCAGGATCAGGCCCATGCGGTGCTCGCGCAGCGCCGCGACCAGCCTGCGCAACGCCGGCTCACCGCCCAGTTCAGGGTTGATGAGGGTCGGGTCGACTACGTCATAGCCGTGCATGGAGCCGGCCCGCGCCTTGAGCAACGGCGAGGCGTAGATATGGCTGATGCCCAGCCTGGCGAAATACGGCACCAGCGGGACGGCGTCATCGAGGGTGAAGTCTTTATGGAATTGCAGGCGTTGCGTGGCACGTAGGGGTTGGACAAAGGTGTTCATCGGTCACGCTCCGCAGCCTGTAGCCGGGATTGGGAAAGCAGCTCCAGTCGTCGCGCGGCATCTTCATGGTCAAGTAGGGTTGAACTGTCGCCCGGCAGGCGGCGACGCCAGTTGGGGTGGCTGTCGATGGTGCCCGGCAGGTTGGCCTGTTCCTGGACACCGAGTGCATCTTCCAGCGGCAGCAGCACCAGCGGCGCGCGGGTATGCCCCAGGTAGCGAATACTGGCGTCGATGATCTGCTGCAGGTCTTCGCTGTCGGCCGGCAGGTTGTCGTTGTTCTGGCTGAGTGCCCGAAGCAGGCCGTCGAATTCCCGGGCGCGCTCTTGGCGCCAGTGACGCTCGGCTTGTTCGTCCACATGGCCGAGGCGGGCGTTCCATTCAATGTCCAGCTCGCTGAGCCAGCCGGCCAGGGTCGGCAGGTCGTGGGTGCTGGTGGTGGCCAGGGCATCGTCGGCCCAATCCAGAATCGGCTTGAACTGGCCATTCTCCTGTTCGAACAACAGCACGCGCATGCCCAGCATTTTGCGTTCGGAAAGCTTCTCATGCAGACCTTCCGGCACCGTGCCGAGGTCTTCACCCAGCACGATCGCCTTGTGCCGCCAGGACTCCAGGCTGAGCAGGCGCAGCATGTCGTCGAGGGGAAAATTCAGGTAGGCGCCTTCGCTGGGCGGCGAACCCATGGGAATGACCCACAGGCGTTGCAGGCCCATCACATGGTCGATGCGCAGCCCGCCGGCATGGGCGAAGTTGGCCCGCAGCATTTCGATGAAGGCGCGGAAACCGTTGCGTTTCAGCCCATCGGGCGAAAAGGCCGAAATGCCCCAGCTTTGCCCGGAACGGTTGAGGATGTCCGGTGGCGCGCCGACGGTGAGCGCCGACAGCAGCTCATCCTGGCGGCTCCAGGCCTGGCTGCCGGCGCCGTCGGCGCCCACTGCCAGATCGGCAATCAGGCCGATGCGCATTCCGCTGCTGCGCGCCGCCACCTGCACCCGCTCCATGCCTCGGGCGATCAGCCACTGCGCGAACGCGTGGAAGCCGATCAGCTCGCTGTGGCTGGCGGCGAAGCGGTCGATGGCCTCACTGCGTGGATCTTTGAGTTCATCCGGCCATTCGTGCCAGTTGTCGCTGATGCCCATTGCGGCGCTTTCGGCACGCAGCGCTTCGAAGCGGCAGTGGTTTTCCAGGGCTTCGCCGCCGCTGTGGCGGAAACTGTTGAAATCTTCGAACAACGGGTGGCCGCCGCTGCTGAATGATTCATACAGGCGATGCAGGACTTTCCACTTGCCGCCGGCCGCGGCGGGCCAGTCGATCAAGGGCATCTGTTCCAGGCGCTTGAATTCTTCGGCCATGCCGGCGTCTTCAATGGCCTGCCGCCAGGACCGTTCGCCCAGGATGGTGCCCGGTGAGGCGTAGAGGCCATTGAGAAACAGGCGACTGGAAGGCGAATACGGGCTGTAGCGTTGTGGATCGCTGGCGAACATCGCGTGGATCGGGCTGATGCCCAAGGCATCCGCGCCACGTTCTCCTGCGGCGCGAACCAGGTTTTCCAGTGCCTGGGTATCGCCGAACCCGCCGTCACCTTCACGGCGCAGGCTGTACAGCTGCGCGGTCAGGCCCCATGCGCGGGGCCTGGCGGCATCGGTCGCCATGGCCACGCTGAAGCAAGTCTTCGGTGCCACCGCGATGGTCAGGTGCTGGCCGTCGATGTCCAGCTGCTGATAACCGGCCGGGGCCAGGCCCGGCAGTTCGGCGCTCGCGGTCAACCGCGCATCCATGGAAGAACCGTCTTCCAGGTGCAGGGTGAAGGGCGTGCCGGGCGCGAACCACTCCGACAAGTCCAGATTATGACCTTCGTCGGCGGTCAGCAGCGGCGGTGCGCCAGCCCCGTGCCGCTCGTTGTTGAGCCGCGTCAGGCTGGCATCGATGGCTTCGCTGCCGTCGGCCGGGTAGCCGAGGGCCTCCAGTACCTTGCGCAATACATCCGGGCTGACCGTCTGCGGTCGTGCATTGGCGTCCACCCATTGCACCGACACGCCAACTTCCGTGGCCAGCCGCTCCAATTGTTCATTGCTCATCCCGTTTCTCCAGAACATCACGTGCGGTCAGGCTGACAATCGCCGTATAGGCATTGAGAGTGCCTTGTCTGGAAAGTTCGGTTGATTTGTCCTGGCTGGCGAACAGCAGCGTCGCCTCGTCCCAGGCAGGGGCCGTGACCGGCTGCGCACTCAGGTTCAGGTCGATCCGCAGTACGCTGCCATCGCCCATGCGCCAACGAGCGCTGACCGCGCCTTCACCCAGCACCTCGGCCCCCAGCGCGTGCGCACCGGGCAGCCGCGGGATGATCGCCTCATGGCGCAAAGCGAGCAGCCGACGGTAGAGCGCCAGCCAGCTCTGATGGTCCAGGCCCTTGTCGGTTTCCAGCGCCAGTGCGTCGATGGCCGGGCGCGACGCCTCGAAGGTTTTCACGTCGTTGGGGTCGGGAATGGTTTCGCGGCGCTTCTCGTCGGCAAACGCCGCGAAGTCGGCAAACTCGCTGCGTCGGCCTTCACGCACCGCGTCGGCCAGTTCACCGTGATGGCTGGTGAAAAACAGGAACGGCTCGCTGGCGGCCCATTCGTCACCCATGAACATCAACGGGATCATCGGCGACAGCAGCAACAGGGCCGTCGCCGCCTGCAGCGCCGGGGCAGGGCACAGGGCCGGGAGCCGCTCCCCGAAGGCGCGGTTGCCGATCTGGTCATGATTCTGCAGGAACAGCACGAACGCACTGGGCGGCAGATGCCCGCTGGCCTCGCCGCGGGCATGGCCATGGCGGGTCGCTTCGCCTTGATAGACGAATCCCTGGCTGAGCAAGCGTGCCAGCTTTTGCGTCGGTTCCTGAGCGAAATCCGAATAGTACGCATCGGTTTCCCCGGTCAGCAGCACGTGCAACGTGTTGTGGCCGTCGTCGTTCCACTGGGCATCGAACCCTTTCTGCAGCAGGTTCGCCTGATTGAACTCGTTCTCCAGGTTCAGCCAGACGTGGCGTTGCGGGTCGATATGCTCGCGCACCCGGGCGGCGAATTCCGGCAGGAAGGTCTCATCGCGGATGGCGTGTACCGCGTCCATGCGCAACCCGTCAAACCGGTATTCGAGCAACCACATCAGGGCGTTGTCGATGAAATAACTGCGCACTTCCTTGCGCCGGAAATCAATGGCATCACCCCAAGGCGTGTGCAGGTCGCTGCGGAAGAAGCCTTTGGCGTAACGCCCCAGATAATTGCCATCCGGCCCGAAGTGGTTGTAGACCACGTCGAGGATCACGCAAAGGCCCAGGCCGTGGGCGGTATCGATCAGGTGCTTGAGTTGTTCGGGAGTGCCATACGACGACTGCGGTGCGTAGGGCAGCACACCGTCGTAGCCCCAATTGCGGTCGCCGGGAAACTGTGCCAGCGGCATCAGTTCGATGGCGGTCACGCCCAGCTCGGCGAGGCGCTGCAAGTGGCTTTCCACGGCCGCGTAGCCGCCGAGTGTGCCGACATGCAGCTCATAGATCACCGCTTCATGCCAGGGTCGGCCTTGCCAGGCAGGGTTCTGCCACTGGTAGGCAAGGGGATCGACCACGATGCTGTGGGAGTGAACGTCATCGACCTGCGCTCGGGAGGCCGGGTCAGGGACCTCCAGCTCGCCGTCGATGTTGAAGCGGTATCGAGTGCCAGCCGGACAGCGGGCTTCGAGGATGAACCAGCCGTCCTGCTGGGGGAGCATGGCCAGTGACTGACCCTGCTCCAGTTCGACACTTACGTAGTAGGCATCCGGTGCCCAGAGGACGAATCGGGTGTGTTCAGGGTCCAGCAAAACTGCGCCGTGACGCCAGGTTTCTTCTTTACGCAGCGGCATCCATAAACCCCTTAGTCCTCAATAATGAATCGAAACGCCCGTGGTCTTCTTTAACAGGTCCTGATACAGCTCTGCATAGGGCTCCACAGCCTGATGCCAGTTGAACGGTGCCGCCATGGCACGGCAGCGCATGGCGTTGAGCAGTTCCGGGTGAGCGAACACCTGGAACGCCCGGTTCAAGGCTTCGGTGTAGCTCTCCACAGTGGATTCGTCGAACAGAAAACCGGTCACGCCGTCTTCGATGGTGTCGGCCAGGCCGCCGGTGTTGCGCGCAACCGGCAACGAACCGAAACGCTGCGCGTACATCTGGCTCAGGCCGCAGGGTTCGTAGCGTGAAGGCATCAGCAAAAAATCGCTGCCGGCGAACATGCGGCGCGCGTCGGTTTCATTGAAGCCGACCCGCACGCCGATCTTGCCGGGGAAGCGGGCCGCCAGGGCGCGCATGGCGTCTTCCTCTTCCGGCTCACCGCGACCGATGATCGCAATCTGACCGCCGTTGTTGACGATGTGCTCGGCCACGCCAATGGTCAGGTCCAGACCCTTCTGGTACACCAGGCGTGAAACCACGGCGAACAGCGGGCCGTTCGACGGTTCCAGTTCAAACAGCTCGCGCACGTGGTCGGCATTGATTTCCTTGCGCAGCCACTCGTTAGGGGCGAAGTGGCAGATCAGGTGTTCATCGGTGGACGCATCCCAGCTGGCGTCGATACCGTTGGGAATGCCGCTGAGCTTGCCTTGCTCGGCCTTGCTCTGCAGGAAACCTTCCAGGCCGCAACCGAAAGCCGGGGTGGTGATTTCCCGTGCGTAGGTGGCGCTGACCGTGGTGATGTGGCTGGCATAGGCCATGCCGGCCTTGATGAACGACAGCTTGCCGTAGAATTCCATGCCCTCGGCGGACAGCGCTTCGTCGGGAATGCCCAACTCGACGCTGGAGGCGGTACTCACCGTGCCTTGATACGCCAGATTGTGGATGGTGAAGATGGTCGGCGTGGTCTGCCCGCGCCAGCGCATGTAGGCAGGCGCCAGGCCGGCCGGCCAGTCGTGGGCGTGAACCAGCTCCGGGCACCATTGGCTCTTGACCGCACCGGCAGCGAAGTCCGCTGCTGCCAGGCCCAGGCGAGCGAAGCGGATATGGTTATCCGACCAGTCGCGACCATGGGAATCGGCATAGGGCGTGCCTTCGCGCTCGTAGAGTTCAGGGCAGATCAGGACGTAAATGACCAGGCCGTCCTTCATGTCCATGCGTCCGATCTTGCACGACGGCAGCGCGGCATAACCACCCAGCTCGCTGATGATGTGGATCGGGTTGCCGCTGTTGAGCACTTGCGGATAACCAGGAATCAGCACCCGGACATCATGCAGATGGCGCATGGCGCGGGGCAGGGCAGCGGATACATCACCCAGGCCGCCGGTCTTGACCAGGTCGGCCAGTTCGGAGGTCACGAACAGCACCTTGCGGCGGTTGACCTGCGACATGGTGGGCTGAAGCGTCGTGGGGGGTAACTGAAGCAGTGGAACCTGCGCAGACCCAAATACCGGCAGATGAGTCAGCTCGCTGGCCGTCTGATTAAAACTCTCTCCCTTCTGGGTTTTGACAGCGGCGCTAATCATCGATTTCTCCCATACAAAACTGTGTTGGTGCGTCAGTTGATTTTCTTATTGGCCATTTCCTATGGCCGGATCGCTACTGGGTGCTACGCAAGATCGATACCGAAGTGGATGTTGCAGAGCGGAGTAGCGATTCGAAGAAGCCAAATGCAGGGTGTCCAGCCAACAGCATAGGCGCTCAAAACAGATGACCTATCGGCTCTGAAGAAAGTTTCGACTTTTTAACGGGGAAATGTCTGGCGCTTGATACGGAAGGGTATTACGACCTGCTCTGACTGGCGCCAACCCCCAGCCATAGGGACTGAAACGGAACCCTGATCACCTGCACAATGTTTCGGACGACCGGTCGTGGGCCGTTTCACCAAACCCCATTGACCCGTGAAAACACGGTCGTGGACACGCCCTGCCGGGGTGCGCGGAATCGGGCAGGCTCAGAGGCCGTATGCCTTTTTATGGTGCGCGCTGCATCCGGCGAACTGTGTGCATCGAAAATTCGTGCATCTGTACTGGCACATTTAGCGGCTGGGCACGATAGAATCGTGCGCCCGGTCCGGCGTCAGGCAGGGCACGGGTCAGAAAGCACCATTCGTATCGAAGCGTTAAAGAGGTTGGCAATGGAATCCCCAGAGGTACTGGTACTGCAGGCGAGCTACACCAATCCGGTGCATGCCGAAGCGATTGGATTCGTACTCAATGAATACGCGATGGACGCAATGGGCGGCGGCGTACCGATTTCCGCCGACACCCGCGAGCAGCTCGCCATCGAGCTGGCCAAGCGTTCCCATGCCTTCAGCGTGCTGGCATTCATCGCCGGCGAGCCAGTCGGTCTGGTCAATTGCTTTGAAGGGTTTTCGACGTTCGCCTGTCGGCCTTTGGTCAATATCCACGACGTGGTGGTGATCTCGGCATTCCGCGGGCTGGGCATCAGTCAGAAAATGCTGGCAAAAGTCGAAGAGATCGCCCGGCAGCGCGGCTGCTGCAAGCTGACGCTGGAGGTGCTGGAAGGCAACGAAGTGGCGCAGGGTGCGTATCGCAAGCTGGGATTCGACAACTATCAACTTGACCCGGCCATGGGACGGGCTATGTTCTGGCAGAAGGCGCTTTGATCTGACAGGCTGCCCGACGGCGCATCACGCGAGGGTGTGCCAGGGCGTCCGGAAGGCGCAAACGCCAATGCGGGCAAGCCTGCAGATCAGGCTTGCCACGGGACAGTGACGAGATAGGTGATGCCGGTGCGGTCAGGCCTGCAGGGCACTGCCCTGGGAGATGAGTTGCGCTTGCTGCAACATCAGGCTCAAATGAGCGACTTTTTTCTGGAGCTGTTCACGCTCATCTTTGAGGGAACGCAGTTCGTCACGGCGGATAGTGACATAAAGGGTTTGTGGTGCAAGTGCTGGAAGTACAGTGCCCATTGCTCACCTCGCAAATGGCGGATTCAACCTCAGAGAGGCTCGTGGCAATGACTATCGATCCTGGATGTGTCCTTGCTTACCTCTCTATCGGCATCAATTCTGATTTCTTTTGCAAAAGATTGGAACTTTTTTATTTTTAATTGTCGCGAACGTTTCCCGATCGCGACAAAATGCACGATCCGGTGGCGCATGCGCTGCCGTCCCTCCGCAGGGCGGGAACCGATTTCGGCCTTTCTTGACTAACCAGCAGGCATCGACGCCTGACGGCCTCTGTTCAAGCCAGGCATCTTATTACGAGTTTAGGAGCACCTTTCATGCAACTTGGGATTGTTGGACTGGGCCGCATGGGCGGCAACATCGCACGGCGATTGATGCTTGATGGTCACACCACCGTGGTCTTCGACCGCGATGAAGCATCGCGCAGCGCCCTGGCCAACGAAGGTTCGACCCCTGCAGCGGACCTCGCCTCGCTGGTTCAGGCCCTCGACAAGCCTCGCGCTGTCTGGGTCATGCTGCCTGCCGGCGCGCCTACCGAAGACACCATCCAGGTACTGAGCGAACTGCTCGACGCGGACGACGTGATCATCGATGGCGGCAACACCTTCTACAAGGACGATATTCGTCGTGGTCAGGAGCTGAGCGCCAAGGGCCTGCACTACATCGACGTCGGCACCTCTGGCGGTGTCTGGGGCCTGGAACGTGGCTACTGCATGATGATCGGCGGTGAGAAGGCCGTCGTCGAACGCCTGGACCCGCTGTTCGCCACCCTGGCGCCGGGCCTGGGCGATATCGAGCGCACCCGCGGTCGCAGCGCCACCGACGACCGCGCCGAGCGAGGCTACATTCACACCGGTCCCGCAGGCTCGGGGCACTACGTGAAGATGATCCACAACGGCATCGAGTACGGCATGATGCAGGCGTTCGCCGAAGGCTTCGACCTGCTCAAGCAGAAGAACTCGGCACTGCTGCCGGAGGATCAGCGCTTCGACCTCAACACCGCCGATATCGCCGAAGTCTGGCGTCGCGGCAGCGTGGTCTCGTCCTGGCTGCTGGACCTGACGGCCGAAGCACTGGCGACCGATCCGGAACTCGATGCGTTCTCCGGTTCCGTCTCCGACAGCGGGGAAGGCCGCTGGACCATCGAGGCTGCCATCGAGCAGGCCGTGCCGGTCCCAGTGTTGTCGAGCGCGCTGTGGGCACGTTTCCGCTCCCGCCAGACCAGCTCTTACGCTGACAAGATGCTTTCGGCGATGCGCTTCGGGTTTGGTGGTCACAAGGAACCTAAATAATGGCGATGGGGCGCGGGCAATCTGAGCAGGCGCCGGCAGTGGCGCCGCCGACCACACTGTTTCTGTTCGGTGCGCATGGCGATCTGGTCAAGCGGCTGCTCATGCCCGCGCTCTACAACCTCGCCCGCGACGGGTTGGTCGACGATGGCCTGCACATCGTCGGCGTCGACCACAACGCGATCAGCGACGCGGCCTTCGCCAAGAAGCTGGAAGACTTCATCCGTGATGAAGTCGCCAGCAAGGTGGCAGGCAGCGGCAAGGAGCCTTTGGACCCTGCGCTGTGGGCCAGGCTGGCCGCGCGCATCAGTTACGTGCAGGGCGATTTCCTCGATGACTCCACCTATCAGGACATCGCCCGCAAGATCGACAGCACCGGCACCGGTAACGCGGTGTTTTACCTGGCCACGGCACCGCGCTTCTTCCACGAAGTCGCGAGCCGGCTGGGTGCTTCGGGGCTGCTGCGGGAGGCTGAAGGCGAGTTTCGCCGGGTCGTGATCGAGAAGCCCTTCGGCTCCGATCTGGCCAGTGCCATGTCGCTCAACGTCTGTCTGCTCAAGGTCATGAGCGAAAGGCAGATCTATCGCATCGATCATTACCTGGGCAAGGAAACCGTGCAGAACATCCTTGTCAGCCGATTTTCCAATGGTTTGTTCGAGTCGTTCTGGAACAACCATTACATCGATCATGTGCAGATTACCGCTGCCGAAACCGTGGGCGTCGAAACCCGCGGCAGTTTTTATGAGAACACCGGGGCGCTGCGTGACATGGTGCCCAACCATCTTTTCCAGCTGCTGGCGATGGTCGCCATGGAGCCGCCGGCGGCCTTCGGCGCCGACGCAGTTCGCGGTGAGAAAGCCAAGGTGGTCGGCGCGATCCGCCCGTGGAGCGAGATGGAAGCGCTGGCCAACTCGGTGCGCGGCCAGTACGACGACGGGCTGGTGAACGGCAAGACAGTGCCTGGATACCGCCGGGAGGAACGGGTGGCGCCGGACAGCACCACCGAAACCTTCGTCGCCCTCAAGGTGATGATCGACAACTGGCGCTGGGTCGGCGTGCCGTTCTATTTGCGCACCGGCAAGCGCATGGCCGCCCGCAGCACGGAAATCGCCATCTGTTTCAAGCCCGCGCCCTATGCGCAGTTCCGCGACACCGAGGTGGACCGTCTCAAGCCCAACTTCCTGCGCATTCAGATCCAGCCCAACGAAGGCATGTGGTTCGACCTGTTCGCCAAGCGGCCGGGCCCGACCCTTGACATGGAAGACATCGAGCTGGGTTTTGCCTACCGGGACTTTTTCGAGATGCAGCCCTCCACCGGTTACGAAACCCTGATCTACGACTGCCTCACCGGCGATCAGACCCTGTTCCAGCGAGCGGACAACATCGAGAACGGCTGGCGCGCCGTGCAACCGTTCCTTGACGCCTGGGCCAAGAGTCCCGAACTGCACCTGTATCGGGCCGGGGAGAATGGTCCGACCGCAGCGCATGACTTGCTGGATCGTGATGACCGCGAGTGGCGGCAGATCGATGGGTGATTCCGAGCAGCCAGTTATCCGCTTCCTGCTGTCAGACATCGACGGCACCGTCCTGCGCCCCGATCATAGCCTGGCTCAGGCGACCGTCGACGCGGTTGCCCGGTTGCGCGCCGCCGGCATTCATTTCACCCTCGCCAGCAGCCGGCCGCCGCGTGCCATGCGCCAGGTGATCGAGGCGCTGGGCGTCGATTTGCCGACCGTGGCCTTCAATGGCGGCACCATCACTCAGCCTGACGGCCAGATCCTGGTCGCGCACCGGATTGCGCCGCAGGCTGCACGAACGTGCCTGCGCCTGTTCGCCGAACAGCCAGTGGCGATCTGGGTGTTTGCCGACGACCAGTGGCTGCTGCGCGATCTCGATGCCGAGTACATCAACCATGAGCGTCACGCTCTGGGCTATGAGCCGGTCATCGTCGAGAGCTTCGAGCCTTATCTGGACCGTATCGACAAGATCGTGGCGTCCAGCGGGGATTTCGAGCTGCTCAAGCAGCTGGAAGCCCGTCTCAATCCGCTGATCGAAGGCTCGGCCCTGGCGGCGCGGTCGCAAGACTACTATCTGGACGTCACTGCCCTGCAAGCCAATAAAGGCGCGGCCCTGGTTGCGCTGGCGGAGTACTTGGGCGTTGCGCTGGCCCAAGCGGCTGCCATCGGCGACGGAGGCAATGACGTGGCGATGTTTCGGCGCGCCGGTCTGTCCATCGCCATGGGTCAGGCCGATCCTGCGGTGGCGAGTGAGGCCGATCAAGTTACCGGCAGCAATCTGCAGGACGGTGTCGCTCAGGCAATCGACCGCTTCATTCTGCCCGCCCGCTGATGCGGGCTTTCAGCCTGCCTTGCGAAAGGTCAGGTTGATGCGCTGCTCGCCCAGCAATGGATGAATGGCCGGCTTGACCGGCGAGATGCCATGAAAGCGCAACCGGTCCTCACCACCCCAGACCACCACGTCGCCGTGAAACAGCGGGATACGTTGCACAGGGTCACCGCGCTGCGTGCCGCCAAACTGGAAGATGGCAGCGATTCCCAGGGAAACGGACACCACCGGTGCGCCGAGATCCTGTTCGTCCCGGTCCTGATGCAGCGACATCTTCGCTCCCGGCACATAACGATTGATCAGGCATGCATCGGGAAGGAATTCCGCGAATCCCGCCGCCGTCGCGGCAGCGCATGCGATCTCGAGGCAGGCGTCCGGCATGCTCGGCCAGTGCCGCCCGGTGACCGGGTCGGTATGGCTGTAGCGATAGCCGCGGCGATCGGTGACCCAGCCCAGCTCGCCGCAACTGCTCATCGCCGCCGACATGAGATGGCCGCCCGGCGTCTGCATTTGACGAAACGGCGCCTGGGCCAGCACCGCCTGCAAGGCGCGCCACAAGGACGGCGCCTGCGCCAGGGCAAACCCGCGCAGCAAGGTCGAGGCCGGGCCGATCCGCTCGCTCGTCGGGAGCGAGGGCTCATGGTCGGCAAACAGATCAAAGGTAGCGTGAATCGGGTCCTGCGGTTGCATGAGGGTTTCGCACGCCTGCTAGGGTTAGAGGGCCTTGCTGACTTTCACGTCGGTAATCTGATCGTCGCTCTGGTCGTGCATCTTTTCCAGCGCCGCACGGGCTTCATCGACCGACGCGGACTGCAGGTTGGCGAACTCGAAGCGGCGCTCACCGTTGAGCTTGTAGCTGACGGCGTACTTGGTGGTGCGTGGGGCTGGGTTATTCACGAAGACTCCTTGAATCAGCGCAGGCGCGAGGTCGAGCGGCGGACGATCTTGATCGAGTGGGTGAACGGCGGTTTGCGGCTGGTGTTGGCATCGGGCTTGCGGCCGGAGGTGTCGATCGTGATGTTCCAGAAGCCGGTGCTGGGTGCCGCGATTTTCGCCGGAAAGCGGTCGAAGGCGCCGCCGTGGTAAGTGTGGCGACCGCCATTCTTGAAGCTGCGGAAATTCGCGTCGTTCATCAGGCGAATGTTGCAGGTCTGCGAGCACTCGATGACGACCAGGTCGTCCTCGTTCAAATGCTCACGCTGGTGTACGAATTTCATGGGGGGCTCCGAAACGGCGGTTTTCTTAAAAATCAAAACGATAGCACGCGGGGCGCGCCAATTGCCGCCGAGGGCAGGTTAAATGAGGGTTTTCACGCAAAATTCAACCCTGCAGGGATTTAATCGTGCCGGTGCTTGTCGTAGCACCTTTATTTGGAGGGATTGTATGAAACTGGCTGTGGTAGTCCTGGCGTTGGCGATGACCGGTTGCGCGACCGTCTCGGATATCGAACATACCCCTGCAACCATGAGTGTCATGTCAGGCAAGAACCCTCAGGAATACGCGGATTGTTTCAATAGCAAGATCATCGGCAGTCGTGACCGGCCGGTGGTCGAGACCCGGCACGACGGCCTGCGCCTGATCGTCGCTCAAAAGATGAGCGACTCACCAGCGGCCGTCGTGGACATCGAAAATCGCTCCGGTGGCAGCTCCATCAAGGTCTATGAGCGACTGGCGAACCTGCCTATCCGTTTCCGCGATGTGCAGCATGCCGCCGAGGCCTGTATCTCAGGCTGATCGAGCCTGGCGGGTGCCGGATCAGGACTTGCAGACCACCAGTACGCTGCGGCTCTTGTAGTTGCCGACGTCGACGCCCAGCGTCTTGTCGCTCTCGGCAGGTCGCGGCGTGCCGTCGGTGCCCACGATCTCATAGCCGGTGCCGGCGCAGGACGCATCGGCTTTCTCGTAGCAGCCGGCCCAGGACATCGCCTCGCCGGAGCAATCGATGTTGAGGGCCTGCTGGCCGTTTTTCAGATAGGTGTTGGAGGCGGTGGCGCAGCCGGTAAGGCCCACGACCGCAATAAGGGACATAAGTCTGATCATGTTATTCGCTTCACGGTAAGGCCAGGGAAGGTTACAGCTACCGAGTATGACTGAATGGCGGTGCCATCGTTCCGCCATATTTGCCTTATCTTGCGTCACGGCTTTGTCTTGTTCGTGTCACGCACCTGCAATGGCCCTGCGCTGCAATTGACCCACATTCAGGACGAGGGTCTGGGCATGCGGCTTTGCATCATTGGCGCTGGCTATGTAGGGCTTGTGACCGCGGCCTGTTTCGCGGAAATGGGTAATCGCGTGACGTGCGTGGAAACCGGCCTGCAGCGAATTGCCGCGCTGCGCCGGGGGCAATGTCCTATCTACGAGCCGGGCTTGCAGCCGATGCTGGTGGAGCATCAGGCCAGCGGGCAGCTGAGTTTCACCGCCAGCCTGTCCGTTGGCGTGCGCAAGGCGGACGTGATCTTCATCGCAGTGGGCACGCCCAGTGATGAAGAGGGCGGCGCCGATCTGTCCCATGTGCTGGCGGTCGCCGATCAGTTGGGGCAATGCCTGGACCGGGCGTGTCTGGTGGTCAACAAATCCACGGTGCCGGTCGGCACCGCTGAGCAGGTGGCCCGCCGCATCAACGGCCATCTGGCGCGGCGGGGAATTTCAGCGCGGGTGAGCGTTGCCAGTAATCCGGAGTTTCTCAAGGAAGGCGCGGCCATCGAGGATTTCATGCGCCCCGAACGGGTCATTCTCGGCTGCGCCGAACCCGAGGCGGCCGAGGTGCTCCAGCGCCTCTACGCGCCATTTCTGCGCAATCGCGAGCGCGCCCTGGTCATGGACGTGCGCGCCGCCGAGTTCAGCAAATATGCCGCCAACGCGTTCCTTGCCACCAAGATTTCTTTCATCAATGAGATGGCGGGGCTGTGCGCGCGCCTGGATGTGGATATCGAGCAGGTGCGCCGGGGTATCGGCAGCGACAAGCGTATCGGCACCCATTTCATCTATGCCGGCTGCGGCTATGGCGGATCGTGTTTTCCCAAGGATGTCCGCGCGCTGATCCGGACCGCTGAAGAGCGGGGCTTCGAGCCGCAGATCCTGCGTGCTGTCCAGGCCCGCAATGCGCTTCAGAAAACCGTGTTGTTTGATGCCCTGACCGGCCATTTCGGCGGTTACCTGCAAGGACGGGTAGTGGCGCTGTGGGGGCTGGCGTTCAAGCCCGGCACCGATGACATTCGCGAAGCGCCGAGCCTGGTGCTGATCGACGCGTTGCTGGCTGCCGGCGCCCGAGTGCAGGCGACCGATCCGGCGGCGATGGGGTCGATCACCGCGCATTATTGCGACGCGGTGCGCAATGGTCAGCTACGCTTGTGCGAGTCATTGTACAGCTGCGCCGAAGGCGCCGATGCAGTGGTCCTGTTGACCGAATGGAAGCAGTTTCGCCAGCCGGATTTCATTCGGGTGCGTGGTTCGATGCGCATGCCTGTGCTGTTCGATGGTCGCAATATCTATGATTGTGCGGAACTATCTGCGCAAGGCTTCCTCTATCATGGCATCGGACGGCCAATGGCGGGGCATTGTAAGGTGACCGCCGCCTGATTAGACTGCGCCGCTAACGCCCATAGCCCTTAACAAGGACCTTTATGATCAAGAAATGCTTGTTCCCTGCAGCCGGTTACGGCACTCGCTTTTTGCCAGCGACCAAGGCCATGCCAAAAGAGATGCTGCCGGTAGTCAACAAGCCGTTGATCCAGTACGGTGTGGAAGAAGCGCTTGCGGCTGGGCTGAGTGAGATTTCCATCGTTACCGGTCGCGGTAAGCGTGCTCTGGAAGACCACTTCGACATCAGCTACGAGCTGGAACACCAGATCAAAGGCACAGACAAAGAAAAGTATCTGGTCGGGATTCGCAAGCTGATCGACGAGTGCAGCTTCTCCTACACCCGTCAGACCGAAATGAAGGGCCTGGGTCACGCGATCCTCAGTGGGCGCCCGCTGATCGGCAAGGAAGCGTTCGCGGTCGTGCTCGCGGACGACCTGTGTGTCAATCTGGAAGGCGACGGCGTGCTGGCGCAGATGGTCAAGCTGCATAACCATTACGGCTGCTCGATTATCGCGATCCAGGAAGTCGATCCGCAGGAAACCAACAAGTACGGTGTGATCGCCGGCGACGAAATCAAGCCGGGCCTGTTCCGCGTAACCGACATGGTCGAGAAGCCAAAGCCGGAAGATGCCCCATCCAACATGGCCATCATCGGTCGTTACATCCTGACGCCGGACATCTTCGAGAAAATCGAACAGACCGAGCCGGGCAAGGGCGGTGAGATCCAGATCACCGACGCGCTGATGAAGCAGGCGGCTGAAGGCAACGTACTGGCCTACAAATTCCAGGGCCAGCGTTTCGACTGCGGCGGCGCTGAAGGCTACATCGAAGCGACCAACTTCTGCTTCGAGCACTTCTACAAGACCGGCAAAGCGTACTGATCCATCGTTCGCGAAAGTGTCGGACAAAGCCACCTCAGGGTGGCTTTGTCGTTTCTGGGCGGCGGCTTAGAGGTTATGCTGTGCGCCTGCTTAGGAGATGATGATGGCTTACGACTTCGATCTATTTGTAATTGGCGCAGGTTCCGGCGGCGTCCGGGCGGCACGCTTTGCCGCAGGCTTCGGTGCGAAGGTCGCGGTGGCCGAGAGCCGCTATCTGGGTGGCACCTGCGTCAATGTCGGCTGTGTACCGAAGAAACTTCTGGTGTACGGCGCGCATTTCTCCGAAGACTTCGAGCACGCCAAGGGCTTTGGCTGGTCGCTGGGCGAAGCCGGTTTCAGCTGGCCGACCCTGATCGCCAACAAGGATCGCGAGATCCAGCGCCTTAACGGCATCTATCGCAACCTGCTGGTCAACAGCGGCGTCACGCTGCTGGAAGGGCATGCGCGTCTGGCAGGTCCGAATGCCGTGCAAATCAACGGCCAGACCTACAGCGCCGAGCGCATCCTGATCGCGACCGGCGGCTGGCCGGTCGTCCCTGACATCCCGGGGCGCGAGCACGCCATCACTTCAAATGAAGCGTTCCATCTCCAAGAGTTGCCCAAGCGCATCGTGGTCGTGGGCGGCGGTTACATTGCCGTGGAGTTTGCCTCGATCTTCAACGGCCTCGGCGCGGACACAACCCTGGTTTATCGCGGTGAACTGTTCTTGCGCGGCTTCGATGGCAGCGTGCGTACGCACCTGCATGAGGAGCTGCTCAAGCGGCAGCTGAACGTGCAGTTCGACAGCGACATCGAGCGCATTGACCGGCAGGCTGACGGCAGCCTGAGCCTGACCCTCAAGGATGGCCGAACGCTGGAGACCGACTGCGTGTTCTATGCCACGGGGCGGCGGCCGATGCTCGACAACCTGGGGCTGGAGACGGTCGACGTCAAGCTCGACGACAAAGGCTATGTCGAGGTTAACGAGCATTACGAAAGCAGCGAGCCGTCGATTCTGGCCATCGGCGACGTGATCGGCGGCGTGCAGCTTACCCCGGTAGCATTGGCCGAGGGCATGGCGGTGGCGCGGCGGCTGTACAAGCCCGAACAGTACCGGGCGGTGGATTACCGACATATTCCGACGGCGGTCTTCAGTTTGCCGAACATCGGCACGGTCGGCCTGACCGAGGAAGAGGCGGTCGAGGCGGGGCATGAGGTGAAGATTTTCGAAAGCCGCTTCCGGCCGATGAAGCTGACCTTGACCGACGATCAGGAGCGAACCCTGATGAAGCTGGTGGTGGATGCCGACACCGACCGCGTCCTGGGCTGCCATATGGTTGGCCCGGATGCCGGGGAAATCGTTCAGAGCCTGGCCATCGCCATCAAGGCCGGTGCGACCAAGCAGATATTTGACGACACCATCGGCGTGCATCCGACGGCCGCCGAGGAATTCGTGACCATGCGCACCCCCGTCGACCGCTAACCGAGTGATGCTGCAACCCCGGCCTTCAGGATGAAGGTCGGGCAACACCCTGATACGAGGAAGGATCCCTATGCCGAGAAGCGACAGTCCGGCGCCTGCGCCCTTGAATTCCGTACGTGACGCCAGACAAATCGTGCGTCACATCGACAGCCTGCGCGAAAGCGAGCGGCATTTTCGCACGCTGGCCGACAGCATGAGTCAGCTGGCCTGGACCGCAGACCCGCGCGGATGCGTGCAGTGGTACAACGAGCGCTGGAGTGCCTACACCGGTGCGTCGGCCGAAGCCATGCACGCGCTGGGCTGGCGCTCGGTGCTGCATCCGGCCCATCGAGAACGGGTGGTCACACGCTTGCAGTATTGCCTGGCGACCGGCTCGATCTGGGAGGATACCTTTCCCCTGCGCGGCAAGGACGGCGCCTATAACTGGTTTCTGTCGCGGGCCTTGCCGGTGCGCGACGAGTGGGGCCATATCACGCACTGGCTCGGCACTCACACCGATATCACCGCGCAGGTGCGTGCCGAAGAGGCGCTGCGCGAACTCAATGAAAGCCTTGAATTGCGGGTGGCCGAGCGCACCCGTGAACTGGCGCAGGCCAACGAGCGTTTGCAGATCGAAATGGCCGAGCGTGCCCAGACTGAAGAGGTGTTGCGCCACGCGCAGAAGATGGACGCCATCGGCCAGCTCACTGGCGGCATCGCCCACGACTTCAATAATATGCTCACCGGCGTGCTGGGCGCGCTGGAACTGATCCAGCGTCGTATCGCTTCCGGGCGCGTCAGCGAGATTGACCGCTACATGAGTGCTGCCGTCACCTCGGCCAATCGCGCCGCTGCCTTGACCCACCGCCTGCTGGCCTTCGCGCGCCGGCAACCTTTGAGCACCCGTTCGGTCGACGTCAATTGCATGGTGAAGTCCATGGAGCAATTGCTGCGGCAGACCACCGGCGAGCTCATCGACGTGCGCCTGGCGTTGAGCGAGCCCTTGCCGCTGGTCGAAACCGACGAGCATCAGCTGGAAAACGCTTTGCTGAACCTGGTTATCAATGCCCGCGACGCCATGCCCGATGGCGGGGTGGTGACGATCCGCAGTCAGCTGTCGGTGGTTGAGCGTCAGCAGGGGGCGATGAGCGCGGGTGTCTACGTGCAATTGAGCGTCAGCGACGTGGGATGCGGTATCGCTGCCGACATAGTGGAGCGGGTGTTCGATCCATTCTTCACCACCAAGCCGGTGGGGCGCGGAACCGGCCTGGGGCTGTCCATGGTGTATGGCTTCATGAAGCAGTCCGGCGGGCACGTGCACGTGGAAAGCGTAGAAGGTGAGGGCACGTGCATTGGCCTCTACGTGCGTTGCACGGCGCCGTCGGACTGAGCGCGTGGGATCAGGCCTTGGGTTTCCGGGGTCTGGGCGCTTTGACCGGCTCGCTGAAAGTTGTCGGTGTCTGCAGGGCCTCCAGTGCCATTTCCTTTCTGACCAGCAGCAGTTCAAGCATCCGGTTCTGCTGCTGATTCTCGGTCAGCGCCTGCTTCAAGCTGGCGTTCTCATCCGTTGCCGCGCGCAGGCGCTCGTCCAGCAGCGCGCACTGGGTCTGTGCGTGACGATGCTGCTGCGCCGCGACCCCGACCTCATGGGTGGCCTTGTCCAGTTGTTCTCCGAGCGCCTCCAGATCGCGAAAGGTCGCCCGGTTTTCGGCCAGCAGGCGTTCGTTGTCGCGGTTCAGGCGAGTGATGTCTTCCTGGCCGATCATCAGGCTCTGCTGCACCTGCCGCAGCTCCATTTGCAACTGCTGAACCTGGCCCTCATGGCGACGCTGTTCCTGCTCGCGCTGCTCTTTGATGGAAGTGCGGTAATGCTCAAGGGCTTGCCGCGCGTGTTGGTGTTTTTCTTCCAGCGAGTCGATCTGCTTGTCCTTGTCGGTCAGGCGGCTTTCCAGATCCTGCGTGGCCTGGCCAAGTCGTGCATTGTCGGTTTGTGTGCTGTGCAGCGCCTGCTCGCAGCGCGCCAGTGCGACGGCCTGTGTTGCGTTGTCTGACTCCAGCGCGGTCAGGCGTTGGCTTTGCTCGGTGATCTGCTGGCGCGCGGCGTTCAGCTCCTGCTCGAGCTTCTC
This sequence comes from Pseudomonas sp. v388, assembly GCF_003935425.1. Classification (GTDB taxonomy): domain Bacteria; phylum Pseudomonadota; class Gammaproteobacteria; order Pseudomonadales; family Pseudomonadaceae; genus Aquipseudomonas. The sequence goes on along the minus strand of NZ_RHQN01000001.1, from coordinate 885,880 downwards.
GCGCGCGGCTACGTAGACCGCCTGGGCGTTGTCGATCCGCTCCTGCCCCTGTTCTTGAAGGCGTTGAGCGAGGCGGGCAACCAGTTCGGTCAGTTCTTCATTGAGTTCAGGAGCGGACACGTCGACCTGATCCAGCTCCTTGAGGTAGCGATGGATTGTGGTTTTCGAGCCAGTGTTGCCCATTTCGATACGTACTGAATCGATGCTCGGATGCTCGCCGCGGGCAAGCAATGCCTGCCTGGCTTTATGCACCAATGCCTTGTTTACGCCGCCGCGAGCCATGATCTCTCCTACGATTTCGTACTGTGGTATGTACCCTGTAATTACATACTAAAAATGGCCAAAAAATCGAGGCATATTTCATCTTTGTCAGATGGGATATTGGCGTATTATCCCGTGTCATGACGTGTGCCGATAAAAAGGGCGCGCAAATCGGTACAGCAGCGGGGAAACAAGCCATGAACGAGGTGGATCGCTACCTGGAGGCGGCGACGCGAGATAACACGCGCCGCAGCTACCGTGCGGCCATCGAGCATTTCGAGGTGGTGTGGGGCGGCTTTCTGCCGGCGACCAGCGACAGCATTGCGCGGTATCTGGTGCACTACGCCGGGAGTCTGTCGGTCAACACTCTCAAGGTGCGGCTCTCGGCGTTGGCCCAATGGCATGCGAGCCAGGGGTTTCCCGATCCCACCAAGGCGCCCATGGTGCGCAAGGTGCTCAAGGGCATTCGCGCCCTGCATCCGCTGCAGGAAAAACAGGCCGAGCCGTTGCAACTGCTGGATCTGGAGCGAGTGATCGCCTCGCTGGATCGGCAGATCGCTCAGGCGCTGGCCCGTCAGGATCATCCGCAGGTGTTGCGCTGTCGGCGTGATGCCGCGTTGATCCTGCTCGGCTTCTGGCGCGGGTTTCGCAGCGATGAACTGTGTCGCCTGCAGATCGAGGACGTCAAAGCCGTCGCCGATTCCGGAATCACGCTGTACCTGCCGCGCAGCAAGGGGGACCGTGACAATCTGGGCCGCACCTACCAGACCCCGGCGTTGCAACGACTTTGCCCGGTGCAGGCGTACCTGGAATGGATCAAGTGTGCGGCGCTGGTGCGCGGCCCGGTGTTTCGCGGCATCGATCGCTGGGGCAACCTGAGCGCAGCGGGCCTGCATGCCAACAGCGTCATCCCGTTGCTGCGCCAGGCCCTGGAGCGCGCGGGAATTGCCGGGCAGATCTACACCAGCCATTCGCTGCGCCGCGGCTTTGCCAGTTGGGCAAGCGGCAGCGGCTGGGACCTCAAGTCACTGATGACCTACGTTGGCTGGAGGGACATCAAGTCCGCAATGCGCTACATTGACGCCTCGCCGTTCGTCGACACTCGTTCCATGGGTTCCATGGAGGCAGCGACGATGGACGCGTTGAAGGTTTCTTCTATTGATAAGCGTCTGCCATAGGCAAAAGCAATCGATGACATGAGGTTTGCCAATGAGCGAATGTCATCCATCGTCGTTAAGCTTCGCTCCATCAAATTTTCAAACCCCTACAGATTCTACAAACCATCAGGAGATATACCGATGCCTATCATCAACAGCCAGGTAAAACCGTTCAAGGCAACCGCATTCAAGAACGGCGCTTTCGTTGACGTTTCGGATGCCGACTTCAAAGGCAAATGGTCTGTCGTTTTCTTCTACCCAGCTGACTTCACCTTCGTCTGCCCGACTGAACTTGAAGACCTGGCTGACAACTACGACGCTTTCCAGAAGCTGGGCGTTGAGATCTACAGCGTTTCCACTGACACCCACTTCGCCCACGCTGCCTGGCACAACACTTCGCCAGCCATCGGCAAGATCCAGTACACCATGATCGGCGACCCGACCCTGACCATCTCCCGCAACTTCGACGTTCTGATCGAAGAAGCTGGCCTGGCTGACCGCGGTACTTTCGTGATCAACCCGGAAGGTCAGATCAAGATCGTTGAACTGAACGACGGCGGTGTTGGCCGTGACGCTTCCGAGCTGCTGCGCAAGATCAAGGCCGCTCAGTACGTTGCTGCTCACCCAGGTGAAGTCTGCCCAGCCAAGTGGAAAGAAGGCGAAGCTACTCTCGCTCCTTCCCTGGACCTGGTCGGCAAGATCTGAGTCGCTTGAAACAGCTGAGGGCGCTGAGCTCTTGAGCAAGTAAACCGCATCGCCCTCAAACACGCCCGGGCGGTCATCGCCTGGGCGTTGTTATTTCTACCCTCTGAAAAAGGAAGCCGACACATGTTGGACGCCAATCTTAAAGCCCAGTTGAAATCCTACCTGGAGCGGGTGACTCGCCCAGTCGAGATCGTCGCGTCCCTCGATGACGGCGCGAAGTCTCAGGAAATGCTGGCATTGCTGAACGATGTCATCAGCGTTTCCAAAGACGTCACCTTGAACGACAGCGGTACCGACGTGCGCACGCCGTCGTTCTCGCTCAACAGCCCTGGGAAAGACATCAGCCTGCGTTTCGCCGGCATCCCGATGGGGCACGAATTCACCTCGCTGGTCCTGGCCTTGCTGCAGGTGGGTGGCTATCCGCCCAAAGTCAGCGCCGAGACCCTCGAGCAGGTTCGCGCACTTGAAGGCAGCTTCAAGTTCGAAACCTATTTCTCTCAGTCCTGCCAGAACTGCCCGGACGTGGTCCAGGCACTCAACCTCATGGCCGTTCTGAATCCGAACATCGAGCACGTCGCCATCGACGGCGCGCTGTTCCAGGATGAAGTGACCGACCGCAAGATCATGTCGGTCCCAAGCATCTACCTCAATGGCGAGCTGTTTGGTCAGGGCCGCATGGGCCTGGAAGAAATTCTTGCCAAGATCGACACCGGCGCCGGTGCGCGTCAGGCCGAGAAGCTCAACAGTAAAGAAGCCTTCGACGTGCTGGTGGTCGGCGGTGGCCCGGCCGGTTCGGCAGCTGCTGTGTATGCTGCCCGTAAAGGCATCCGTACCGGCGTCGCGGCGGAGCGTTTCGGTGGGCAGGTGCTGGACACCATGGCCATCGAGAACTTCATTTCCGTGCAGCACACCGAAGGGCCGAAGCTGGCCGTTGCGTTGGAAGAGCACGTCAAGCAGTACGAAGTCGACATCATGAACCTGCAGCGCGCCGACAAGCTGATTCCCGGCAAGGCCGGTGAGTTGCACGAAGTGAAGTTCGCCAGCGGTGCCAGCCTCAAGGCCAAGACCGTAATCCTCGCCACCGGCGCACGCTGGAGGGAAATGAACGTTCCCGGCGAGCAGCAATACCGCAACAAGGGCGTGGCGTACTGCCCGCACTGTGACGGCCCGCTGTTCAAAGGCAAGCGTGTTGCGGTGATCGGCGGTGGTAACTCCGGCGTCGAAGCGGCCATTGACCTGGCCGGTATCGTGTCCCACGTGACGCTGCTGGAGTTCGACGTGCAACTGCGTGCCGACGCGGTGCTGCAACGCAAGTTGCACAGCCTGCCGAACGTGACCGTGCTGACCAATGCCCAGACCACCGAAGTCACCGGCGACGGTGAAAAGGTCAACGGCCTGCGCTACAAGGATCGGGTGTCGGGTGAAGAACTGACCGTCGCGCTGGAAGGCATCTTCGTGCAGATCGGTCTGCTGCCCAACAGCGAGTGGCTCAAGGGCTCCATCGAGCTGTCGCCCCGTGGCGAAATCGTGGTGGACGCTCGCGGCGAGACGTCGGTGCCGGGTATCTTCGGTGCCGGTGACGTGACCGTTACGCCGTACAAGCAGATCATCATCGCCTTGGGCGAAGGTGCCAAGGCCTCGCTGAGCGCCTTTGATCACCTGATCCGCACCTCAGCGCCAGCCTGATAGATGCTGTAGGAGCGGACCGGGCGGCGGTCCGCTCCCACCCAGTACAGCGCCAAACAAAAAGCCCCATGAGCAATCATGGGGCTTTTTGTTTTGCGCGGCGTTCAGCTATCGAACGATCACAGCGGCGTCGGCTGGATGATTTCGACCCAGTAGCCATCCGGGTCCTTGATGAATGCAATGCTGTTCATGCGGCCATCAGCCAGGCGCTTCTGAAAGTTCACGCCCAGGGTTTCGAAACGCTCGCATGCCGCGCGGATGTCCGGCACGGACACGCAAATGTGGCCAAAGCCGCGTGGGTCGCTGTTGCCGTCGTGGTAGGCGAAGTCGGCATCGTTCTCGGTGCCGTGGTTGTGGGTCAGCTCCAGAATGCCGGGCATCGACTTCATCCACACTGTGCGCGCAGCGTCGTCGGCCGGGATCTGCGCCTTGTCGACCAGACCGAGGAAATACAGGCTGAATTGGGCTTCAGGGAAGTCACGCTTCTCCAGCAGGCTGAAACCCAGCACGCGGGTGTAGAAGTCCAACGAGGCGGTGACGTCCTTGACGCGCAGCATCGTGTGGTTGAACACGAACTGTTGGGTCACAGCCTCGGGCTGGGCCGTCACGCCCGGGAATGTGTTGAGTGCTTGCAAGCTCATGAGTCTCTCCAGCTAAGTGTTCAAATATGTCCAAATGATACGGAACCTGGGCGCCTGTGCCAAACGCTGAGGCAGGTTGATGCCGATTGAGCACTTGATCGGGCAGGGTAGTGGCTTCAGACTTTGCGACCTGCCCACCGGATGCCGTCGATCATGATTCTTGCCCGTTCCCGCATTACTTTGATGGGCCTGTGCCTGCTGCTGCCGACGCTGGCCCTTGCGGCAGACCCTGAAATCACCTGGCCGCCGGGCTGGGACGTGGAAGTGCTGCCCGCGGCGCCCGAGGCGTCCGTGCAGATGAGACAGCGCGCGGTGAAGAACGATCAGGCGGGCAATCCGGAAATGGTCATGGAGTTGACCCAGACGCGCCTCACACCCGGCCATGAAGTCAATGTCCAGGGCGTGCTGCTGGAAATGCGCAAGGCCATTCAGGTCAACTTTGCCCGCAGCGGCCTGCAGAGCGCCTGCACCCCGGTGCGCGAGACCACGCTCAGTACAGTGCCCGCGCTGGAGACCACTTGCTCGATCACCCAGAACGGTGTGCATGTCCTGACCCAGACGTTGGTGGCCGCTGCCGGCAAGGAGCTGGCCTGGTCATTGTCTTACGCCGGTTCCGCCCAGGGTTACGCCGCAAACAAGGAGCAAGCCTTGCGCATTCGCCAGACCATGAAGCTGCAGAACGTGCCGTGAGCGGGAGGGGATGGCGCGGGGAGCGGTTTTTTCGAGGCAAAAAGAAGCCCGCCGAAGCGGGCATTGGGGCGCTATTCCTTTAGCGGTCTTCACTATGTAAGAAAGCATGTGAAAAATGTGTGAAGCTTTGCGACGTCCGTCGGCTTACTGCGGAACGGTCTGTCGGCACTTTAGGAAATTTCTTTCGTTAAACAAAATTTATCTGTCACGGTGGCTTTACGGATCAGTGTCTATTGGCTGATGCACCCGGCGTGTTACAGGACATGACCGAAAGTGTTCGGGTGCAAGTTTATTGACGTCAGGATTTTAACGGGGCCGTTTGTATGATCTGCGGCCCATTTATATATACACCGCCGATAACCACTGTCGAGCGCGTCACAATCGCTGGATATAGTCCTTGGGATATCGTGGTTGTCCCGGCCTGCAACTCACATAACCATGACGGCATAAAAAAGCCCTGCGAGTGCAGGGCTTCGAGGTAACACCGGCGATCAGGCGCGCAGCCATGAATCGACAGTGTCCACACCGTATTGCTCTTTCCAGGCTTTCAGGCCGCGGTGGTTGCCGCCCTTGGTCTCGATCAGTTCGCCAGTGTGCGGGTTCTGATAGACCTTGACGACGCGCGCGCGGCGGCGCTTGGGGCCTGCAGGGGCAATCAGGGTGGAAGTGCTGGCCGGGTCGAGGATGGCGATGATGTCGCGCAGGCTTTTGCCGTAGCTGCCCATCAGGTCCTGGAGCTTGTGCTCGAACTCGATTTCCTTCTTCAACCCTGCATCATTCTTCAATGTTTCCAGCTGTGCCAGCTGTTCTTGAAGGGCCTTTTCTGCTGCGCGAAACTCGGCAAGTCTGGACAAATAACATACTCCGACAGTGTAGTGACCGTAAGCGGTCCAAATAGAGCGACCAGATAGGAATCCGCTCGATACGCTCGTTCGTTGCTACCCAGCCCCCAGCGATGTCGATGATGAAACTTAACGTTCCAACCAGTCCCGCAGAAGATAATGGGTAGTTATTAATCAGTAGCCTGCAAATGATGCACGTTTTTTTCGAAAGAGAAAATAGTTTCCACGAAATTGATATTTGAATGTGGCGCGCCGATCGCTACTTTGTGAGGTGCGTTGTCTTATTTGATGAAGAAGGTTGTAAGTTATTTCCGAAATCAGGCAGTAAGCTAAAGAAACGCCGGATTCGGCCGAGGGCTGCTAAAGACCCTGTTGCAACGCCGGATCATCGGGGTTCTGCTGTTCCAGCTCGGCCAGCAATACCTGCACGTTCTGCAACTGGCCGGCTTCCTTCCAGTATTGAATCAATAGCACCCTGGCGCGACGGTTGGCCGGCTGATCCTGGAGGATCTGGATCAACTGCTTCTGAGCGGCCTCCAGCTGCTCCAGATCGTGCAGCGCCACGGCCAGGTCGTAGCGGTAGTCGGCGTTGCGCGGCGCGAGTTCCGACGCCTTGGCCAGGCTGAGCAGGGCGAACTCGCCCTGGCCATGTTCCAGCAGCCAACTGCCCAGCGCGTGTTGCAGGAGTGCCGAATCAGGGTTGCGTTGAAGCAGCCTGGCAAGCAGGCTGCGAGCCTGATCCGCCTGGCCCTGGCTGTCGAGCAGATCGATGTGCGCCAGCGCCGCCTCGACATTGTCAGGCTCCAGCGCGACGGCCCGCTGCAAGGCGGCCAGCGCCGGTTCATTGTCGCCGGTCTGCAGGTAAAGGCGGGCCAGCTGCAGCAGCGTCCGGGCGCTGGCCGGCTGGGTCCGCAGAAATTCCTGATACGCCTCGATGCTCTGCTGCTGCACCGCGAAATACAGCCCCAGCTCATCTGGAGACAGGCCCAGCAGCGCGCCGGTGGCACTGAAACGCACCGACTGGTCCGGATCGTCGAGCAGCGGGCCGAGCAACAGGCTGCGCTGGCTGGTGGTGATCAGCTTCACGCTCGCTTCGATGGCTGCGCGGCGCACCGTCGGTGATTCATGTGCCAGGTGCGCATCGAGCAGCTTGAGCGCCTGGGGGCTGGGGTAATTGGGCAGTTCGGCAAGCAGGGCGACGCGCCGGGCGTCGGTCAGGTCGCTGCGCGCCAGTTGCTGGTACAGCACCCGCGCGGCACCGGGCTTGCCGTTGTGGGCCAGGTCCAGGGACTGGGCATAATTGAGGCTGGGTCTGGGCGCAACGCTGGCCGCTTGGTCGCGCCAGGAGCGGACCAGCAGGGCAAGCAGGACAAGCGCCATGACCACGGCCAGGACGATCAGCCAGCGACGGCGTGCAAGGGATGAAGGCGAGGTGCCCTGTGACGGCAATGGGGGCATATCAGAATCCATTTCTTGATGACGTGCAGCTTCGGTGCTGCGACGGGCCGCTGTCAAACTTCAAACGCAGAAACCCGCGCCACCGGAAACCGGGACGCGGGCTGCATGGCCAGTGATGGCGGGGTTCGGCCGATCAGGCCTGGGGTTGCCAGCCTCCGCCCAGCGCTTTGTAGATGGCGACGATGCCCCGGTACAGCTCGATCTGGGCCTGGGCCTGAGTGTCTTCGGCGGCCAGGCGCTCACGCTCGGCGTCCAGCAACACCAGGAAATCGGCGGTGCCTTCGCGGTATTGAACCGAGGCCAGCCTGGCGGCGGCACGACTGGAATCGCTCTGGCGCATCAGCGACACCAGGCGTTGCTGGCGCTTGTCGTAATCGCTGAAAGCGTTTTCCGATTCCTCCAGCGCCAGTAACACCTGCTGCTCGTAGTTGGCCAGTGCGCCTTCGGCGTCTGCGTCGGCGCTGCGGATCTGCGCCCTGACGCTGCCCAGGTCAAACGCCGCCCAGGTGATGCTCGGGCCTAGCGCCCAGGCTTTGGCTGCCGACGAACCGATCTGCGAACCCCGGCCGGCGGTAAAGCCCAGGAAGCCACTGAGGCTGACTCGCGGGAACAGATCCGCGGTGGCCACGCCAATGCGTGCCGTGGCCGCAGCCAGTTGACGTTCCGCGGCGCGTACGTCCGGACGGTTGCGCAGCACCTGGGTCGGATCGCCGATCGGCAACGCCTTGGTAACCGCCGGCAGCTTGCTCGGGCTCAGGTCGACGCTCAGGGCTTCCGGGCGCTCACCCAGCAAGGTCGCGATCCGGTTGCGCTGGCGCACCTGCTCGGCCTGCAACTGCGGCACGCTGGCTTCGACAGCGGCCAGGCGTGCTTCGGCGCGCACCACGTCCAGTTCATTGCCGACACCGGCATCACGCAGCTGGGTGGTCACGCCCTTGGAGCTGCGCTGGTTCTCCAGGTTGTCGTGGGCGATGGCCTCACGCAGTTGCGCGCCGCGCAGCTGGCCGTAGGCGTCCACGACTTCGGCGATCAGCGTGACCTGCAACTGATACAGGTCTGCTTCGGCGGCTTGCTGGTCGGCGTCACTGGCTTCCAGTTGACGCTGGATACGGCCGAACAGGTCCAGCTCCCAGGCCATGTCCAGGCCCAGGTCATAACGCTCGCTGTTGACCCGGCGATCGGTCACGCCCGGTTGCTGGCCCTTGCCGATGTCGCTGCTGGCACGGCTGGTGACCACCGGCATGGCGTCGTTGCTGACGTCATCGCGGATGGCCCGGGCCGATTTCAGTCGGGCAAAGGCCACGCGCAGATCGCGGTTGCCGTTGAGCGACTGGGCGACCAGCTTGTTGAGGGTCGGGTCTTCGAACTGATTCCACCACAGAGCGTCCAGCCTGGAGCGGTCATAGTTGCCCTGGCCGGCGGCGGTCATGGCCGCCGGTGCGGTGTCGGGCGCCTTGTAGTCCGGGCCGACTGCGCAGGCGGCCAGCGCCAGTACCAGCAGGCTTGGGACAAAGAGTTTCAGCGCGCTCATTAATGCATCTCCGCAGGCAGCGTGTTCAGCTTCTGCGCCCGGGCGGCCTTGCGGGCCTCCTGGCGCTCAACGTAGTTTCGAATCAGGACATAGAACACCGGCGTCAGCAGCAGGCCGAAGAAGGTCACCCCCAGCATGCCGGAGAACACCGCTACGCCCATCGCGTGACGCATTTCCGCACCGGCGCCGCTGGAGATCACCAGTGGCACGACACCCATGATGAAGGCGAACGAGGTCATCAGGATCGGCCGCAGACGCAGGCGGCAGGCCTCCAGCACCGCGTCCAGCGGGCTCATGCCTTCTTCCTGTTTGTCCTTGGCGAACTCGACGATCAGGATCGCGTTCTTGCACGCCAGGCCCACCAGTACGATCAGGCCGATCTGGGTGAAGATGTTGTTGTCGCTGCCGGCAATGATGATCCCGGCAATGGCCGACAGCAGGGTCATCGGGACGATCAGGATCACCGCCAGCGGCAGGCTCCAGCTTTCGTACTGAGCTGCCAGCACGAGGAACGCCAGCAGTACGCACAGCGGGAATACGAACAGCGCGGTATTGCCGGACAGAATCTGCTGATAGGTCAGGTCGGTCCATTCATAGGTCATGCCGTTGGGCAATTCGGCTTCGAGCAATTTCTCGACCGCCGCCTGGGCCTGGCCGGAGCTGAAGCCCGGTCCTGCCGCGCCGTTGATCTCCGCCGTGATGAAGCCGTTGTAATGCATCACCCGATCCGGGCCTGCGGTGTCGCTGACCTTCACGAAGGTTGCCAGCGGGATCATCTCGCCCAGGTTGTTACGCACCTTGAGCTGGCCGATCTGGTCCGAGTCCTGGCGGAACTGTTGTTCGGCCTGGACGTTGACCTGGTAAGTACGGCCGAAGCGGTTGAAGTCGTTGGCGTACAGCGAACCCAGGTAGACCTGCAGGGTATCGAAGATGTCGCTGATCGCCACGCCGTGGGTCTTGGCCTTCTCGCGGTCGATGGCGGCATCCACCTGCGGCACGTTGACCGTGTAGCTGGTGAACAGGCCAGCGAGTTCGGGCACGCTGCGGCTCTTGGCGATGATGTTCTGGGTTTCCTTGTACAGCTCGTCATAACCCAGGTTGCCCCGGTCTTCGATCTGCAGACGGAAACCGCCGATGGTGCCCAGACCCTGAACCGGGGGTGGCGGGAATATCGCCATGTAGGCTTCCTGGATCGAAGCGAACTTGCCGTTCAAGGCGCCGGCGATGGCATTGGCCGACATGCTCGGATCCTTGCGCTCATCGAACGGCTTGAGGGTCACGAACACCACGCCGTTGTTCGGGCTATTGGTGAAGCCGTTGATCGACAGGCCCGGAAAGGCGATGGCGTCTTGCACGCCTGGCTGTTGCATGGCCAGGTCCGACATGCGCTTGATCACCTCTTCAGTGCGATCCAGGCTGGCGGCATCGGGCAGTTGCGCGAAGGCGACCAGATACTGCTTGTCCTGGCTGGGCACGAAACCGGTCGGCGTGCTGGAGAAACCCATCCAGGTCAGCACCATCAGGCCGGCGTAGACCAGCAAGGCGATGCCGCTGCTGCGGATGACGCGTGCCACCGTGCCGACGTAGCCATGGCTGGCTTTCTCGAAGAAGCGGTTGAACGGACGGAACAGCCAGCCGCCGAGCATGCGGTCGAGGAAACGCGAGAAGCGATCCTTCGGCGCGTCGTGTCCTTTGAGCAGTACTGCCGCCAGGGCCGGAGACAGGGTCAGCGAGTTGAATGCCGAGATCACCGTCGAGATGGCGATGGTCAGCGCGAACTGCTTGTAGAACTGCCCGGTCAGGCCGGAGATGAATGCGGCCGGAACGAACACTGCACACAGCACCAGTGCCGTGGCGATGATAGGCCCGGTCACTTCGGCCATGGCCTTGTGGGTGGCCGCCACCGGTTCCAGTCCCAGCTCGATGTTGCGTTCGACGTTCTCCACGACCACGATGGCGTCGTCGACCACGATGCCGATGGCCAGCACCAGTCCGAACAGCGACAGGGCGTTGAGGGAGAAGCCGAACATGTGCATCACGGCGAACGTACCGATCAGCGAGACCGGTACCGCCACCAGCGGGATGATCGAGGCACGCCAGGTCTGCAGGAACAGGATCACCACCAGCACCACCAGGATCAGTGCTTCGAACAGGGTGTGAATCACCGCCTCGATGGAGCCGCGCACGAAGATGGTCGGGTCATAGACGATGCTGTAGTCCATGCCTTCGGGGAAGCCTTGCTTGAGCTCGGCCATTTTTGCCCGCACATCGTTGGAGATGTCGATGGCGTTGGAGCCTGGGCGCTGGAAGATCGGGATGGCCACCGCCGGCTTGTTGTTGAGCAGCGAGCGCAGGGCGTACTGGTTGGAGCCCAGCTCTACACGGGCGACGTCTTTGAGCCGGGTAATTTCGCCGTCAGCACCGGCGCGGATCACCACGTTCTCGAATTCTTCCTCGCTGACCAGGCGGCCTTGAGTATTGATCGACATCTGGAAGCTGGTGGCAGTGGGCGAGGGCGGTGCGCCCAGCTGGCCGGCCGCGACCTGGCGGTTCTGTTCGCGAATCGCGTTGACCACATCGGTGGCGGTCAGATTGCGCGAAGCGGTCTTGTTCGGATCGAGCCACACCCGCAGCGAGTAGTCGCCCATGCCGAACAGCTGCACGTCACCGACACCACCGAGGCGAGCCAGCTCGTCCTTGATGTTGAGCACCGCGTAGTTGGACAGGTACAGCATGTCGTAGCGGTCATCCGGCGAGGTCAAGTGCACGACCATGGTCAGGTCGGGCGATGCCTTGTCCACGGTGATCCCGATCCGCGTCACCTCTTCAGGCAGCTTGGGTTCGGTGCGCGTCACGCGGTTCTGCACCTGCACCTGCGCATTGTCCAGGTCGGTGCCCAGGGCGAAGGTGATGGTCAGGGTCAGCTTGCCGTCGGCGGTGGCCTGGGAGGACATGTACAGCATGTTTTCCACGCCGGTGATCGCCTGCTCCAGCGGCGATGCAACCGTTTCACCAATCACCTTGGGGTTGGCGCCGGGGAAGTTGGCGCGCACCACGACGGTGGGCGGCACCACTTCGGGGTATTCACTGATCGGCAACTGGAACAGCGAGATGGCACCGGCGATCAACACCAGCAGCGACAGCACCGCCGCGAAGATCGGCCTGGAAATAAAGAATTTGGAGAAGTTCATCGGACAAGTCCCTTAGCCGCGTGGCGCGGTGGCGCTGGCGAGTTTGACGACCGCTTTGGGCGTCACTTGTGGCAGGTTGCTGGCTTCGAGGGCCTGGCGTTGTTTGAGCAGCAGCGCCAGGGTGTCGGCGCTGGCCATCGGAGTCACTTCAGGGTCCACCGGCTGGCCGGGACGCACGCGTTGCAGGCCCTTGACCACAATGGTGTCGTCCTTGGCCAGGCCGCTGCGCACGATGCGCAAGCCTTCGATCTTCGGCCCCAGTTCAACGGCGCGATACGAAGGCTTGTTGTCCTTGTCCATGACCAGCACGAATTTCTTGCCCAGGTCGGTGCCGACCGCTTCGTCGGTGATCAGCACGGCGGAGTAGGTGCCGCTGCCGACCAGCTTGAGGCGGGCGTACAGGCCAGGAGTAAAGCTACCGTCAGTGTTGTCGAACACGGCACGACCGCGGATGGTGCCGGTGCGCGGATTGACCTGGTTGTCGATGAAATTCATCTGGCCCAGGTGCGGGTTGCCGGTTTCAGTAGACAGCCCCAGGTACACCGGGGTGGTCTGGCCGCGCTGGCCTTTGCGAGCCAGCTCGGTGTACTTGAGGAACACGCGTTCATCGGCATCGAAATAGGCATACACCTTGTCGGTGGAGACCACGCTGGTCAGCGGTGTGACGTCGGCGGTGACGATGTTGCCGGCGGTGATCTCGGCGCGGCTGACGCGGCCGGTGATCGGCGCGGTCACCCGGGTGAAGCTCAGATTCAGGCGAGCCAGGTCCAGTTGCGCCTGAATGGCGGCGACCCCGGCTTTCGCTTCCTGCGCGGCGGTGGCGCGGGAGTCGGCCAGTTCCGCGGAAATGGCATTGTTGGTGCGCAACCGCTCACCGCGCTCGGCTTCGTTCTGACTGCGAGTCGCTACGGCGCGGGCCTGTTGCAGTTGGGCTTCAAGACGGCGGACTTCAGACTGGAACGGCCGCGGGTCGATCTGGAACAGCAGGTCCCCTTTCTTGACCAGCGAGCCGTCGGTAAAGGCCACCTGATCGATCTGCCCCGACACCCGCGGGCGCACTTCGACGGTTTCCGGCGCTTCGAGACGCCCGGTGAACTCGTCCCACTCATTGACGGGTTGTTCCAGCACCTTGGCAACGCTGACCTTGGCGGCCGCCGGCGCAGTGGTCGCCTCAGGCGCACGCCCGCAGGCGCTTATCACGATCAGGGCCAGGGCGGTGAGGGGATAGCGCAGATGGGAGAATGACTGAGACATGGGAAAATCCGCCGATAGTAGGAATGGACGGATTCTGTTGCGCCGGGGGTGTTATTAACGAATCGAATAAAACGAAGGTTAATATCATTCGTATTGATAAATCTTTTTTTAAGATTGGCCCGGCCGATGCGCGCGCCGGGGCTTATTCAGATCGCCACGAACAAGCCTCAATAACTTCGCCTGCCTCATTGCGCCTTCCGGCGACTGGAAGCTGGCGCCGGCCTGCGACGTGACCTTCTGATTTGCCCAGCTGACAGCATGCGCCCGGTGCGGACGGCCGCTGTTCACAGGCTGTCCGGATCCCCGAAAAACATCTGAATCCTGGACCTTAACCAGCGCTCGCCCGGATCGTTATCCTGCGCGCCGCGCCAGGCCATGTGCAGTTCGAAGGTGCGGCTCTCCAGCGGCAAGTCTTCGGAGCGTACGCCGCCGGCGGCAGTCAGCACCTGGGCGGCGTAGTCGGGCACGGTGGCGATGATATCGGTGCCGGTCAGCAGCGTGGCCAGGCCATTGAACTGGGGCACGGCCAGCACCACATGGCGCTTGCGGTCCATCTCGGCCAAGTACTCGTCGATGAACCCGCTCAGGTCGCCGGCGAATGAGACCAGGGCGTGGGGCCGGGCGCAGAAGTCGTCCAGCGACAGCCGGCCGGGAATCGAGTCGGCGCGCAGCAGTTGCGGCTTGCTGCGGCGCAGCACTTTGCGCTTGGCGTTGGCCGGCAGGTCCTGGGTGTAACTGACACCCACCGAGATCTCCCCGGACGCCAGCAGCGCCGGCATCAGGATGTAATTGACCCGGCGGATCACCAGCACGATACCCGGCGCTTCGGAGCGCAGGCGTTTGAGCAGGGTAGGCAGCAGGGCAAACTCGACGTCGTCGGACAGGCCGATACGAAACACCGCATTGCTGGTGGCCGGGTCGAACTCCGAAGCGCGGCTGACCGCCGTCGAAATCGAATCCAGCGCCGGCGACAGCAGGCCGAAGATCTCGGTAGCGCGGGCGGTGGGCTCCATGCTGCGCCCGGTACGGACGAACAGAGGGTCGTCGAACAGGCCGCGCAGGCGAGACAACGCGGCGCTGATCGCCGGCTGCCCGAGGAACAGCTTCTCCGCGGCACGGGTGACACTTCGCTCATGCATCAGGGTTTCGAAAACGATGAGCAGATTCAGGTCGACGCGACGCAGGTCGTTGCGATTCATACAGGAGGTCCCGGGCCATGGGTCGAGGGTGAACGGAAGCAGGTTGCGATAGTACGAGCAAATGCCGATCCGGCGCACCGAAAAATTCCTTTGTTGTGTAGGACATCGCCCGAAATCCCCTTGAGGTTGCAATGTTGAGTGCAGATGCGAACAATGGCGGCCGATCGCACATCCAGGCACGGGCGTGGTCTGACTCGTCATGCGGCCTGTGCAACACAATCGACGGCAGGCATGTCGACTATTAATAGCCACTGATAGTGTTACCGGCAGCGCCCGGATAGAGTTCATGGCATCAAGGTTTCCAAGGCGAGGTTCTAAATGTCCCGCATGATCCGTTTTCACCAGTTTGGCCCGGCCGAGGTGCTCAAGGTCGAAGAGCACCCTGCCGCGCTGCCTGCTCCCGGCGAGGTGCAGGTGCGTGTGCAGGCCATCGGCATCAGCTGGTATGACGTACTCTGGCGGCAAAATCTTGCGTCGACCCAGGCGCGCTTGCCGGCGGGCCTGGGCTATGAGATGGCCGGCGTGGTCACCGCGCTGGGCACTGGCGTAGACGATCTGGCGGTAGGCGACCGGGTGGCCAGCTTTCCGGCGGCCGACCCCAATCAGCATCCGGCCTATGGCGAAGTCATTGTGCTGCCGCGCGGTGCGCTGACCCGTTATCCGGATCTGCTGTCGCCGGTCGAGGCCAGCGTGCACTACACGCCGTTTCTCAATGCGTACTTTGCCTACGTGGATCTGGCACGGATCAAGGCAGGCCAGTGCGCCCTGATCACCGATGCCAGTCATTGCGCCGGTCCCAACTTCGTGCAACTGGGCAAGGCGCTGGGCGTGCGGGTGATCGCCGCCACCAAGACGGCCGATGCGCGGGACTATCTGTTGTCCCTGGGCGCGGACAAAGTGGTGGTGACCGAGGAGCAGGACCTGCTGCTGGCGGTCAACAAGTTCACCGAAGGCCGGGGTGTGGACGCGGTGTTCGACGGGCTGGGTGGCCCGCAGATGTCGATCATGGGCGATGTGCTTGCGCCCCGTGGCAGCCTGGTGCTGTACGGCCTGCAAGGCGGCAACCAGACGCCGTTTCCGGCCTGCGCCGCGTTCCAGAAGAACATCCAGTTTTTCGTGCACTGCCTGAGCAACTTCACCGGCAAGCCGGAGCTGGCGATTACCCAGGATGCCGAGGCGCTGCAGCGTGCGTTGCGCGACATCAACCAGCTGACCGCCGACCGGGTGCTCAAGCCCTTGCAGACGCGTACCTTTGCCTTCGAGCAGGTCGTCCAGGCGCACCGTTACATGGACAACTGCCCCATCGGTGGCCGTGCGGTGCTTGAACTTGCCGCCGACGCCGAATAATCGTTACTCAGGTCTTGAAAGCCTTCCACCTGCGGAAGGCTTTTTTTATGGCCGATTGAAAAGCCAGGTGGATGGAAAGTTTAAACTTTGCCGGGATAAAGAGTGCGCGTTTAATCAGCCGATGAATCGTGTTTATCGGCGGCGGTAAATGCCGCCATTGTGAAATGGCGGCATTCCTACTCAGGCGAAGTATTGCCACGCAGGCGTGGGTCGCCTGCGCCGAACGAGCGTCCGTTTGAACTTTCGGTGGCGGGTGTCTGCCACGCGGCTGCGGACGCCGGGGACTGGCTTGATGCCCGCGTGGGCAAGGGGTTTGCCCGGCGTGCGGTGTCTGGAAGGTGATTAAACAAAGTGTTTTCGGCGCGCCTGATAATACGCGCAGCTGTACTGTTTTTGCCCGGTATCTGTGCATTGTAATCGCCGGGAAGATACTGATAATAGTTGGGTAATTATTACTCAGGGAATGAGTCATGCGCGATTATAAACCCGGTTGCCAACCTGATATCCATCACCGCCCCGACGCCGCGCCGCGTCTACAACCAAGGGTGGGCAAGACACGATGAGCACTATCCACGAGCAAGCGATGAATTATGTCTACCAACAAGTGCTGCAACGCCTGTTGGGTTACTTCACGCGCGCTGAACGTACCGCATTGCAGTTGCTGATCCAGCGCCTGATCGTGGCGGCGGGCGGCATCGAGCGAATCTCCAGTTTCAAGGCGCTGGTGACCTTCGGCGGCGGCAAGGACAGCGCCTACACCCTGGCCTTCATGCGCGCCGCGCAACTGAGCATTGCCTGCCGCGCGCCGGGCACCTTCAAGCTGCGAGTCGCCACCCTGCGCCACGTGGGCATCACGCCGGCCGTGATGGACAATATCCATCGCACCTACTCGGCCTTGTTTCTGTACGACGACCCGCGTGTCGAAATGCTGGTCATGGACAACCAGTACACCCAGGCCTTCGAGCGGGACCTGCCGCTGTCCAGCGCCGGACGGGAACAGAACCGTTCGGACATGCTGGTGGCCGGGCATCTGTCGGCAGGCGACGGGCGCAGTACGTTCTGTACCCGTTGCTACCTGAACCTGGCGGATTTCCTGGGGCGCGCGGCGTCCTCGGGCGCCGGTGTGGATGCGCTGGTCAGCGGTGATGCGCGCAAGGAACAGAAACACTACGCCACCTGGCTGGCGCGGCTGGCTCAAGGCAATGGCCAGGGCGGCCGCTGGGCGACACAGAGCCTGGGCGGCGCGTTGCGTCTGGTGGAGGGCATCGGCCAGGCCTGGCATCAGGCGTTGTACGCCGACGACGATGAAGGTGGCGGCCAGGCGCCGCGCCCCCTTTTGCAGGGCAATCGGGGCACGCTGCCGGCGCTGGTGCCCATCGCCGATCTGGTCAGTTGCAAGGTCGATGAGCACTGGAACCTGCTGACTGAATTCCTCGGTTTTCGCTTCGATGACCTGGCCTTCAGCTTCAGCGAATCGGACTGCGCCAACCCGTTGCTGATGGCGCATATGCGCGGGCTCAAGGCCCAGTACCTGCAGCAGCGAAGCTACGCCGACGGTATCGCCGAATACCTGGAACTGGCGAACAGGCTGATGCGGCGCAAGCAGATGCCGCCCCGGCTGATAGAGCAGGCGCTGGGCGCGTACCGCGGCGCCGAGCGCCTGGAAGCGCGGCGCGAACTGGCGGCAAGCTATGCCCAGGAGGGCTTCGGCCTGAACGAGTCGCAACTGGTGTGCATGCTGTTCTCGCCGTTCGTGGACCAGGGCCGCGAGCTGGAAACTTTCCTGCGCCGCTGTCATCCGGGCATGCTGGTGGCCCTGCCGGACCTGCACAAGGCGCTGCAAGGCAGTGGCGCGCCGGATCAGGTGCTGCAATGGCTGACCGATATCAGCGGCATGAGCCTCAAGGGGTTGAATGCGCTCTACCGCAAACAGCGGGTGGACTTCAGCGATACCCACTCGATCATCGCCCGGATCCGCGCCTCGGACCCGGACAAGTGCCGCATCCGCACGGTCGATCCGCTGACCGGGCAGGCGACCGTCGAGGTCGTGTCCGGGCGCTGAGCCCACTCGCTGTTTAACCCCCCTTTCGTCATCGGCAATGGCGGCTGCCCGTACCGGCAGTTGCCTTTGCGCCGTTGTCTTTGCGTGCACTCGCCGATGCGCTCGGCTGCTCCATGAGTAAGTTGTGCCATGAATAATAAAACCGACTTCGCCTATCAGGCGGTCTATCGCTACATCGTGCGCCTGGTCAACGAGGTGCAGGCCGACTCCACCAGGAAGCTGCCGTCGCTGCGTCAGTTGGCGCGCCGCCTGCGGGTTTCGATCTCCACCATACAGAGCGCCTACGCGTTGCTGGAGAAAGAAGGACGGGTATGCTCGGTGCCCAAGTCGGGCTACTTTGCGGTGCCGGTCAGTGCCGGCGATGAGCCGCTGACGGAAGCCGCCGAAGACAGTCCGATGGACCTGTTCTACCGCCATGCACGGCGTCCCGGCATGGCGCTGCTAGGCAACGACGAACCGACTTTACTGCAGTCCCTGCAAGGCCAGTTGCTGGTGATCGAGCGCGAGCTGCTTCGGCATTGTCCGCGGCCGCTGGACCCAGGCTTCCAGCCTTTCGGCGACCTGGAACTGCGCATCGCGCTGGCCGCACGCTACACCTGTGATGCGCAGCGCTGCTGGTATCCCGAGAACGTCTACGTCGGCCCCGACCTGCTGGGCATGCTCAAGGCGGCGGTAGAGATCCTGCAGCTGCGCGGCGCCACGGTGCTGGTGGAATCCCCGTGCCCGTGGGCGCTGTTGCGCCTGTTGCAGTCGCTCGGCGTGCAAGTGGTCGAGCTGCCGCTGGATGCCGGCGGCGCCATCAACGTGCAGCAACTGGACCAGTTGCTGCACCAGGCGCCGGTCGGGCTGGCGATCCTGTCATCCTCGATCAATCCGGTGCGAGGCAGTAGCCTGCCACTGCGCAACCGACAGGCCGTGGCGCAGGTGCTCAATAGTCATCAGGTCTGGGTCATGGAGAACGACAGCCACGGTGACCTGGCCTTTGTCGTGGGTCGTACCCGGTTGCGGGACCTGATCGACCCGCAGCGGCTGTTGATCGTCGGCGCGTTCGACAAGACCCTGAGTCCGGAAGCCCCCTATGGCTACCTGCTGTGTCGTCAGTTTCCGGTTCAGTGGCAGCACTACTTTCTGCTGCGCGCATTCGAGATCCCACCGCTGCGTCAGAAAGCCATTGCCCGGCTATGCAGCAGCGGACGGCTCGACGAACATTTGCACCAGCTGCGGCAGTTACTGTCACAGCGCATGCTGGCCATGGCGCAGCTGCTGGACGAGCATCTGGGAGCGCTGATCCATTATCAGACCCCCGAAGGCGGCGGCGCGATCTGGGCGCAGAGCACGCATCGCGTGGACATGCGCGCGGTGTACCGCAATCTGTTGCAGCAACGCATCGTCACCACCCCCGGCGAACTGTTCAGCCTCGGCGGGCTGCACGCCCAGCACCTGCGCATCAGCTATACCGTCGATTGGCGCCAGGATTTGCCGCGCTTGCTCACGGCGCTGGGTGACGCGTTGCGCCAGGCGCGCCGACCATGAGGGTGATTGATACAGGCCGTCGATCCATTTGTATTTGCCACAGGCGGGTCCGGGCTGGTATCTGTACGCCCATCCAGTACCGCCAGCCCATGGTTTTCCCGCGCAGTGACCCTCACGATCCCCATCGATCCCGACACCAGCCCCGCATCCGTTGCACCTGAAGCCACCGCTGGTATAGAGGCCGAGGCCGATTGCTACGTCGTGGCGGTGCGGGCGCTGTGCGAGTTCACCGCCAAGATCGGCGACCTGGACCTGCGTTTCACGCCATCGCCCACCGCTCAGGAAGGGATCGCTGGACATCGCACGGTGGCGTCGCGGCGCAGTGCCGATTATCAGGCCGAGGTGTCGTTGAGCGGCGACTATCGCGAGCTGCGGGTCCGGGGCAGGGCGGATGGCTATGATGCCGCCGGCAATCAGCTGGAAGAGGTGAAAACCTACCGGGGGGAGTTCGACGCCATCCCCGCCAACCATCGGCAACTGCACTGGGCGCAGGTCAAGGTCTACGGCTGGTTGCTATGCCGACAGTTACAACTGAGTGAAGTGACCCTGGCGCTGGTGTATTTCAACATCGTCACCGAGCGGGAAACCGTGCTGCGCGAGCACTACCGGGCCGAAACCCTGGGCGAGTTCTTTACCCGGCAATGCGAGGTATTTCTGCAGTGGGCGCGGCAGGAGCTCAAACACCGGCGCGAGCTCGATCAAGGACTGCTCGGGCTGGCGTTCCCTCACCCTGAATTTCGCACCGGGCAGCGTACCCTCGCCGAATCGGTGTACAAGGCCGCCAGCACCGGGCGTTGCCTGATGGCCCAGGCGCCAACCGGGATCGGCAAGACCATCGGCACCTTGTTTCCCCTGCTCAAGGCCCGGCCCGGGCAAAAGCTGGACAAGGTGTTTTTCCTGACCGCCAAGACCCCCGGCCGCAAACTGGCGCTGGACGCGCTGACGGTGATCGGCGAAAGCGCGCCGCAGCTCAATCTTCGCGTGCTGGAACTGGTGGCGCGGGACAAGGCCTGCGAGCATCCGGACAAAGCCTGTCACGGCGATTCCTGTCCACTGGCCAAGGGTTTTTATGATCGCTTGCCGGCTGCGCGACTGGCCGCCGTGCAGGTTGCCAGGCTGGACCAGGCCCGCCTGCGGGAGGTGGCGCTGGAGCATCAGGTCTGCCCGTATTACCTGAGCCAGGAGCTGGCGCGCTGGGCGGATGTGGTGATCGGTGACTACAACTATTACTTCGACCTGAGCGCCATGCTGTTCGGCCTGGCCCAGCTCAATCAATGGCGCGTCGCGGTGCTGGTGGACGAGGCGCACAACATGGTCGAGCGCACGCGCAGCATGTACAGCGCCAGTCTCGACCAGCAGCGTCTGAACGAATTGCGCCAGTCGGCTCCGGTGGTGTTGAAGAAGCCTCTGGACCGCCTCAATCGCCAGTGGAACGCGCTGCACAAGGAGCAAATCGCGCCTTACCAGGCGTACCGCGACGTGCCGATCAAGTTCGTCGACAGCCTGAACCTGTGCATGACCGCCCTGGGCGATTACTTCAACGAGCATCCGCAGGCGGTAGAGGGCGCGTTGCAGAACTTCTACTTCGAGGCCATCGGTTTCGCGCGGATCGCCGAGCTGTTCGACGAACACTTCATCTTCGACATTGCCAAGCGCGACATTGGACGCAGTCGCAGCCTGTCGCGCCTGAGCTTGCGCAATGTGGTGCCGGCCAAGTTCATCCAGCCCCGCTTGACGGCAGCGCGCACCACGGTGCTGTTCTCAGCAACCCTCAGGCCTGGGCAGTATTACGCTGACTTGCTGGGCCTGCCGGCCACTACCGCGTGGATCGACGTCGAGTCGCCGTTCCACCACGCGCAGCTGGATGTGCGTATCGTCAGCCGCATCTCCACGCGCTTTGCCCATCGTCAGGCGTCGCTGGCGCCGATCGTCGCACTGATGGCCGACACGTTTCGCGAACGGCCCGGCAACTACCTGGCGTTTTTCAGCAGCTTCGATTACCTGCAACAGGTGGCCGAGCTGCTGCAACGCGAGCATCCGGACATCACCCTGTGGCAGCAGGCGCGGGGCATGAGTGAAGGTGAGCGCCAGGGCTTTCTCGACCGCTTCACCCTTGAGAGCCGGGGCATCGGCTTCGCGGTGCTGGGCGGCGCGTTCGGCGAAGGCATCGATCTGCCCGGCGCGCGCTTGATCGGTGCGTTCATTGCCACGCTGGGGCTGCCGCAGCTCAACCCGGTCAATGAGCAATTCAAACAGCGCATGGCCGGGCTGTACGGCGCAGGCTACGATTACACCTACCTTTTCCCCGGTGTGCAGAAAGTGGTCCAGGCAGCGGGCAGGGTAATCCGCAGTCAAAGCGACCAGGGCGTCGTCATGTTGATCGATGACCGTTTCGCCGAACCCAAGGTCCAACATTTACTGCCTGACTGGTGGCGGCTAGATCGATCAGAGACTTAGGGATCGATAAACAAGCGTTGCGGTCGAACTGCCAGTAAACTGCCACACCTCGAATTTTCCGCGTTGCGGCCTGGTACGGGTCGCCGCGCTCTGTCTTCCGAAACCGTTTCTCCATGGAGGTTTGTATGAGTCTCAGTCCATTCGCCGGCAAGCTGGCACCTGCGCAGTTACTGGTCGATATCCCGCGGCTGGTCACGGCTTATTACACCGGTCAGCCGGACGCGTCGGTTTCGACCCAGCGCGTGGCCTTCGGCACGTCCGGCCACCGGGGTACGTCGCTGGAGCTGAGCTTCAACGAATGGCACGTCCTGGCGATCAGCCAGGCAATCTGCTTGTATCGCCAGGCCAAGGGCATCGACGGCCCGCTGTTCCTCGGCGCCGACACCCACGCACTGTCCACACCGGCCGCCGCCACCGCGCTGGAAGTGCTGGCCGCCAACGGGGTGCAGGTGATGATCTCCGAAGGCGACGAATACACCCCGACGCCGGCCGTTTCCCACGCGATCATCTGCTACAACCGTGGCCGGACTTCGGGCCTGGCCGACGGCATCGTCATCACCCCGTCGCACAATCCGCCGCAGAGCGGTGGCTTCAAGTACAACCCGCCCAATGGCGGCCCGGCCGACAGCGATGTCACCAAGTGGATCGAGAACAAGGCCAACGAGCTGCTGGCCGAGAAAGTCCTGGGCGTTTCGCGCATCAGCCATGAAAAGGCCCTGCGCGCCGACACCACTCACCGCCATGACTACGTAAACACCTACGTGGCCGACCTGAAGAATGTCATCGACCTGGACGCGATCCGTAACGCCGGCCTGCGCCTGGGCGTGGACCCGCTGGGCGGCGCCGGTGTGCGCTACTGGTCGGCCATCGGCGAGCACTACGGCCTGAACCTGGACGTGGTCAATCCGTTCGTCGACGCCACCTTCCGCTTCATGAGCGTGGACTGGGATGGCCAGATCCGCATGGACCCATCCTCCAGCCACGCGATGCAAAGCCTGATCGGCCTCAAAGACCGCTACCAGATCGCCTTCGCCTGCGACCCGGACCACGACCGCCACGGCATCGTGACCCCGACCGGCGGGCTGATGACCCCCAACAGTTACCTGGCCGTGTCCATCGACTATCTGTTCCAGAACCGCCCGGACTGGCGCGCCGACGCGGCGGTGGGCAAGACCGTGGTCAGCAGCGGCATGATCGACCGGGTTACGGCACGTCTGGGTCGTCGCCTGTATGAAGTGCCGGTGGGCTTCAAGTATTTCGCTGACGGGCTGTTCGACGGTTCACTGGGCTTTGGCGGTGAAGAGAGCGCTGGTGCGTCGTTCCTGCGCCGCGACGGCACGGTCTGGACCACCGACAAGGACGGCCTGATTCCGGCATTGCTGGCGGCGGAAATCACCGCCACTCAGGGCCGTGACCCCAGCGAGCTGTATCGCAGCATGACCGACGAACTGGGTGAACCGTTCTCGACCCGCGTCGACGCCAAGGCCAATCCGCAGCAGAAAGCACTGTTGAGCAAGCTGTCGCCAGATCAGGTGACCTCCACCGAACTGGCCGGCGAACCGATCCAGTCGGTGCTGAGCAACGCGCCGGGCAACGACCAGCCGTTCGGCGGTGTGAAGGTCATGACCGAAAACGGCTGGTTCGCTGCACGCCCTTCGGGCACCGAAGACATCTACAAGATCTACGCCGAAAGCTTCATCGGCGAAGAGCACCTCAAGCGCCTGGTGGCCGAAGCTCAGGTATTGGTGGATGGGGCGATTGCTCCGAAATAAGCGCGGCATTTGCCGTGGTTTGAAAGCCGTTTCGCCAGCGAGCTGGCTCCTATAGGCCGCGCGGTATCTGTGGGAGCCAGCTTGCTGGCGAACGCCAAAACCATCAATCCCGGTAAAACACCTGCACCAGGTGGTAACCGAATTTGCTCTTGATCGGCCCGTGTACGGTGCGCAGGGGTTTCTTGAAGATCACTTGGTCGATGGCGCCGACCATCTGGCCGGGGCGAACTTCGCCCAGGTCGCCGCCGCGCTTGCCGGATGGGCAGGTGGAATGCTTTTTGGCCAGCACATCGAACGCCTCGCCCTTGGCGATGCGCTGCTTGAGTTGTTCGGCCTCTTCGGCAGTCTTCACCAGAATGTGGCGGGCTTGGGCTTTCATGTCGCAATATCACCAGTGGAAAAAGGCTGCCATTATGCCTGTCATTCACGCTTATTCTGAAGTTGGTGTCGATTATGGGTTTTCCAGCGTTGTTGAAGATTCTGGCCAGCCAGGACGGCTCGGATCTTTATCTGTCCACCGGCGCGCCGCCGTGTGCCAAGTTCAACGGCGTGCTCAAGCCGCTGGGCACCGAAACCTTCAAGCCCGGCGAAGTCGCGCAGATCGCCCAGGATCTGATGGATGACGAGCAGAAGCTCGAATTCCAGCGCGAACTGGAGATGAACCTGGCGGTGTCGCTGGCCGGCATCGGGCGTTTCCGTATCAACATTTTCATGCAGCGCAACGAAGTCTCCATCGTGGCCCGCAACATCAAGCTCGATATCCCGCGCTTCGAGGACCTGCACCTGCCGCCGGTGCTGCTCGACGTGATCATGGAGAAGCACGGCCTGGTGCTGTTCGTCGGCGCGACCGGTTCCGGCAAGTCCACCTCCCTGGCCTCGCTGATCGATTACCGCAACCGCCATGCCAGCGGGCATATCATCACCATCGAAGACCCGGTGGAATTCATCCATCGGCACAAGAAATCCATCGTCAACCAGCGCGAAGTCGGCGTCGACACCCGCAGCTTTCACGCGGCCCTGAAAAACACCCTGCGTCAGGCGCCGGACGTGATCCTGATCGGCGAGATCCGTGACCGGGAAACCATGGAACACGCCCTGGCCTTTGCCGACACCGGGCACCTGGCGATTTCCACGCTGCACGCCAACAACGCCAACCAGGCGCTGGACCGCATCATCAACTTCTTTCCCGAAGAACGTCGTGACCAGTTGTTGCATGACCTGGGCAACAACCTCAAGGCGTTCGTTTCCCAGCGGCTGGTCAAGACCACCGATGGCAAGCGTCGCGCTGCGGTGGAGGTGATGATGGGGTCGCCCACCGTCCGTGACCTGATCCATCGCAACCAGCTGACCGAACTCAAAGGCATCATGGAAAAATCCGCCAACCTGGGGATGCGCACCTTTGACACGGCATTGTACGAGCTGGTGGTGGAGGGGGCGATCAGCGAGGAAGAAGCGCTGAAACACGCCGACTCGCAGAACAACCTACGCCTGCGGCTCAAACTGCACAGTGAGGACGGCGTGTCGAGCCTGACCACGCCGCCGCCACCGCCGGTGGCGAGCTCCAGCGACAACCCGGCCGAATGGGGCCTGGTAGAGGAGAAGGACGAGCCGGGCGGTCAGGCCTGATTCATTGCGCCAGCCAGCCGCCGTCCACATTCCAGGCCGCGCCCCGCACCTGGGTCGCGGCATCGCTGCACAGGAACAGCACCAGTTCCCCCAACTGCTGCGGGGTGACGAACTCCAGCGACGGCTGTTTCTCGGCCAATAGATCCTGCCGCGCCTGATCCGGATCGCCACCGCGCTTGTCGATCTGTTGCTGCACCAGCGGCGTCAGTACCCAGCCCGGGCAGATGGCATTGCAGGTCACATTACTGCGCGCGGTCTCCAGGCCCACCACCTTGGTCAGGCCGATCACCCCGTGCTTGGCGGCGACATAGGCCGCCTTGCCGGTCGAGCCCACCAGCCCGTGCACCGAGGCGACATTGACGATTCGCCCCCAGCCTTTGTCGCGCATGCCCGGCAGGCTCAGCCGCATGCTGTGGAACACCGAAGACAGGTTGATGGCGATGATCGAGTCCCAACGTTCGATGGGGAAGTCTTCAACGCTGTCGACGTGCTGGATGCCGGCGTTGTTGACCAGAATGTCCACGCCCCCGAACTCTCGCTGGGCGTAGGCGATCATGTCGGCGATCTGCGCCGGGTCGCTGACGTCGGCCGGGTGGTGGCCGACCTTGCCGCCGAAGCGCTGCACCTCGGTCACCGCCGCCGAGGCGTCGCCGAAGCCGTTGAGGATCAGGTCGGCGCCGGCCTGGGCCAGCACCTGGGCGATGCCCAGGCCAATGCCGCTGGTGGAACCGGTGACCAATGCTGTCTTGCCTTGCAGATTCATGTCTATTCCTCAAACGATACCGGTGGCGTAGAACGTGCCGATGACGACGAATACCGCCAGGGTCTTGATCAGGGTGATGCCGAAAATGTCTTTGTAGGCTTGCCGATGGGTCAGGCCGGTCACTGCCAGCAGCGTGATCACCGCGCCGTTGTGGGGCAGGGTGTCCATGCCGCCGCTGGCCATGGATGCCACCCGATGCAGCACTTCCAGAGGGATGTTCGCGGCATTGGCCGCATCGATGAAGGTCTGGGACATGGCGGCCAGGGCGATGCTCATGCCGCCCGACGCCGAGCCGGTAATCCCGGCCAGTAACGTGACGGTGACCGCCTCGTTGACCAACGGATTGGGAATGCTTTTCAGCCCGTTGGCCAGCACCAGGAAACCGGGCAGCGAAGCGATCACGGCGCCGAAGCCGTACTCCGAGGCGGTGTTCATGGCCGCCAGCAGCGCACCGCTGACCGCGCTCTTGCTGCCTTCGGCCAATTTGTTGCGGATCGTGCCGAAGGCGAATACCAATACCATCACAATGCCGACCAGCAAGGCCGCTTCCACCGCCCAGATGGCCGTGAGCTTGGCGATCTCGGTCTGTACCGGCGCGGTCATGCCCGGCAACGCCAGGGTGTGGGTCTTGCCGTACCACTGCGGAATCCACCAGGTGAACAGCAGGTTCATCAGGCCCACCAGCAGCAGCGGCGACAACGCGATCCATGGATTCGGCAGGCGGATGTCCTCGGCGGTTTCCGGCTCGTTACGCAGCTCTGAGCCGTAGCCCTCGCCGGCGCGCTGCGCCTTGTTGCGCTGGCGTTGCAGGTAGAGCATGCCGGCGCAGAACACGAACACCGTGCCGATCACGCCCAGCCAGGGCGCGGCCCAGGCGGTGGTGTTGAAAAACGTGGTGGGGATGATGTTCTGGATCTGCGGCGTGCCGGGCAGCGCATCCATGGTGAAGGAGAACGCACCCAGGGCGATGGTGGCCGGAATCAGGCGCTTGGGGATATTGCTCTGGCGAAACATCTCGGCGGCGAACGGGTAGACCGCGAACACCACCACGAACAGCGAAACGCCGCCGTAGGTGAGCAGCGCACAGACCAGTACGATCACCAGCATCGCCTGACGCGTGCCCAGCAGGCCGATGGCCGCTGCGACGATGGAGCGTGAGAATCCCGACAGCTCGATCAGTTTGCCGAATACCGCGCCCAGCACGAACACCGGGAAATACAGTTTGATGAAGCCGACCATCTTGTCCATGAACACCCCGGTGAAGGCAGGTGCCACGGCAGCCGGGTCGGTCAACAGGACTGCACCGAGGGCGGCGATGGGGGCGAAGAGGATGACGCTGTAGCCGCGGTAGGCGGCGACCATCAACAGCGTGAGTGCTGCCAGTGCGATGAGTACGCTCATCGGTTTCTCCAGTCGTTATTGTTTTTTTAATGCGCGGGTGGCCCGCTTCATTGCCGCGGCAGGCGTTTGCACGGCAGTGAACGTCATAGCGGGTTTCGTGCCAGACAACTAAATCATTGATATTCAAGGAAATTGCTTTTGATGGCCGGCCAGCCGAGCGGGCCTGCGTCCCGAAGCGTAGACGACGAAGCAGCCGTGGCGCCGAAAAGCCTGCGGCCATGCGGGCAGAGCCGCAGCGCAGCGCGGTCAGAGCAGAGTCTCTCTAAGTGGACGCAATATCCCGCTATGGAGATTCCGCGATGCCCAGGACGGCCATCTTCTTGTACAACGTGGAGCGACCCAGCCCCAGCTGGGTGGCGGCGCGTATCACGTTGCCCGCACATTGCAGCAGTGTGGTTTCGATCAACTGCCGCTCGAAGCGCTGCCGGGCCTGGCCGAACGTCTCGTGCACGGCCGCGCCATTGAGGGGTGGCACGGCGACGGCGCTGACCGGCACCAGCGAGCCGATGGCCGCGCGAATGTCATTGGCCGTCAGCACCAGATCATCGCTGAGCAGCGCGGCACGCTCCAGCACGTTGCGCAGTTCACGGATATTGCCGGGCCAGGCGTGCTGAGCCAGCAATGTCAGGGCCGCAGCCTCCAGTTCGTGCCGGCTGCGCAGCTCCTCAAGAATGGCTTCGCTGAGGGCCGGAATGTCTTCGAGGCGCTGGCGCAACGGCGGTACATGGATCGGCAGCACGTTCAGGCGGTAATACAGGTCGGCACGGAATTCACCCCGTTTGATGGCAGCTTCCAGATCCGTGGACGTGGCGGCGATCAGGCGCACGTCGCTGTGCAGCACCTCGTTGGAGCCGACCGGTTCGTACTCCTTTTCCTGCAGCACCCGCAGCAGCTTGCTTTGCAGGGCCAGCGGCATATCGCCGATCTCATCGAGAAACAGCGTGCCACCCTGGGCGATCTTCAGCTTGCCGGCACGGCCTTTGCGCTCGGCTCCGGTGAAAGCGCCCGGCGCAGTGCCGAAAAATTCCGCCTCCAGCAGCGATTCAGGAATCGCCGCGCTGTTGATGCTGACAAACGGCCCGTTGGCGCGCGGCGAAGCATTGTGGATCGCATGCGCCAGCAGTTCCTTGCCGGTGCCGGTTTCGCCCAGCAACAGCACCGGCGACTCGGCGGCCGCACCCCGCCGGGCACGGCGCTTGACCTCAAGGGTCGCTTCGCTGATGCCGATGAAATGGGCGAAGCTGTACTTGGCCTGGCGCGCCTTGAGCAGCGAACGGGTCGTGGCCAGTTCCTGCTCCATGCTCAGGTAGCGTTTGAGCAGCGGCGACAATGTATGCAGCTCGTCGAACAGGGCAAAGCCGATAGCCCCGATCAGCGAGCCACCGCCGTCATGGATGGGCAAGCGCATGACCACCAGTGGATCCTTGGCGGTGTCCATCATATCCAGCAGGATCGGCTGGCCGTCCCGCGCCACCTGGCGCAACAGGCTGCCGGGAATCACGCTTTCACAGGGTTTGCCGATGGCAAGGCTGGGGTCCTGCAGGCCGAAGCGCCGCGCATAGCGTTCGTTGATCCATACGATGCGTGCATCTTTATCGACGATCACCGTGCCTTCGCTGGACTGCTCGATGATCTCGAACAGCGAGCGAATCGCCAGGCGCTGCACCCGCTTGTAATCGTTGAGGGTGTCGCTGTCTTTCATTGGGTTGTTCCATCCTTGAGAGGGCCTCTAGAAAATGGCTGCGCTTGACATCACTGCGTGGAAATCGCGCTCGAATGCTCAATTACGCTGAGGAAACTGCGCTTTTTCGAGCGCTTTCGCCTTGTCTTGCCTTCATCGCCGATTTTGTAGACACCCTCTGTGAGCCGGCGTCTGGCCGCACAGAATGCCCGTTGTTAATGTTTGCCCGGCAAGAGGTCTGTCCGGGCGTGCCTGTCAGTTGAAACCCGGATGGGCCGCCGCCAGCAGCTCGCGGGTGTAGGCGTGTTGCGGCGCATCGAACACTTCGTGGCTGGCACCGCGCTCCACCACCTTGCCGTCCTTGACCACGATCACATCATGGGCCAGCGCCCTGACCACCGCCAGGTCGTGGCTGATGAACAGATACGTCAGCCCGTGCCGCTCCTGAAGTTGGCGCAACAGCGCAACGACCTGCTTCTGCACCGTGCGGTCCAGCGCCGACGTGGGCTCGTCCAGCAGAATCAGCGCCGGCTTGAGCACCAGAGCGCGGGCGATGGCGATCCGCTGGCGCTGGCCGCCGGAAAATTCATGGGGGTAGCGATGACGGCTCTGGGGATCGATGCCCACTTCTTCCAGGGCACGGATCACCTCGATATCGCACTGAACCGCGTCCAGCCGGTTATGGACCTCCAGGCCTTCGGCAATGATCTGCGCCACGGACATCCGTGGGCTGAGGCTGCCGTAAGGGTCCTGGAAAACCACCTGCATCTCTTTGCGCCACGGGCGCATCTGTTTCTGGCTCAGCCCCTCCAGCGCCTGGCCCCGGAAACGGATACTGCCACGAGATTCCAGCAGCCGCAGGATTGCCTGACCAAGTGTCGATTTGCCCGAGCCGGACTCACCGACGATCCCCAGTGTCTTGCCGCGCTCGATATTCAGGCTGATGTCATCCACCGCCTTGAGGTATTCCTGATGGCGGCGCAGCAGACCGCCGGCCAGGGAAAACCAGACCCGCAGATTGTTCACCTCCAGCACGTTTTCCCGGGCATCGCGCGGCAGCGGCTCGCCCGCGGGCTCGGCGTCCAGCAGCAGGCGGCTGTAAGGGTGCTGCGGCGATTTGAACAATGACTGACAATCGGCCTGTTCGACGATTTCGCCGGCACGCATCACGCACACCCGTTGCGCGACGCTATGCACCAGGTTCAGGTCATGGCTGATCAGCAGCAGCGACATGTTCAAGCGCTCCTGCAACGACTTGAGCAACAGCAGGATCTTGCGCTGCACAGTGACGTCCAGCGCGGTAGTCGGCTCGTCGGCAATCAGCAGCTCCGGCTCGCAGGCCAGGGCCATGGCGATCATCACCCGCTGGCGCTGGCCGCCGGACAGTTCATGGGGGTACGCCTTGAGACGCTTGTGCGGTTGCTGGATGCCGACCAGTTCCAGCAGCTCGACGATTCGTGCCTGGGCCTGACGCCCGCCGAGCCCGCGGTGCAGCAGCAGCGTCTCGCCGATTTGCCGGGCTATGGTGTGCAGCGGGTTCAACGAGGTCATCGGCTCCTGGAAAATCATTGCGATCCGATTGCCTCGCAGCTCTTGCAGGGTCCGGTCGCTGGCGCCGAGCAATTGTTTGCCGCGATAGGTGATGCTGCCGCTGCATCGCGTCCCGGCCTTGGGCAGCAATTGCAGAATCGAATGGGCGGTCACCGACTTGCCCGAGCCGGATTCACCCACCAGCGCCAGGCATTCCCCGGCACGCACATCCAGGCTCAGGTTGCGCACCACCTGCTCACCGTTGAAGGCCACGCACAGGTCGCGGATTTCGATCAGGCTGTCGGACATGTCAGGACCTCGGGTCGAAGGCATCGCGCAGCGCCTCGCCAATGAATACCAGCAGGGTCAGGATCAACGCCAGGGCGAAGAACGCGGTCAGGCCCAGCCACGGCGCTTGAAGGTTCTGTTTCCCTTGGGCGATCAGTTCGCCCAGCGAGGCGCTGCCGGCGGGCATGCCGAAACCCAGGAAATCCAGCGCCGTGAGGGTCGAGATGGCGCCGGTCAGAATGAACGGCAGGTAGCTGAGGGTCGCGTTCATGGCGTTGGGCAGGATGTGCCGCAGGATAATCTTGCGGTTGGGCAGGCCCAGGGCGCGGGCCGCCTTCACGTATTCAAGGTTGCGCCCGCGCAGGAACTCGGCGCGCACCACATCCACCAGCGCCAGCCACGAGAACAGCGCCATGATGCCCAGCAACCACCAGAAGTCCGGTTCGACGAACCCGGACAGGATGATCAGCAGGTACAGCACCGGCAGCCCGGACCAGACTTCCAGCAGGCGCTGGCCGATCAGGTCGACCCAGCCGCCGTAGTAGCCTTGCAGGGCGCCGGCCGCGATGCCGATCAGCGCACTGATGACGGTCAGCGCCAGGGCGAACAGAATCGACACCCGGGTGCCGAAAATCACCCGCGCCATGACATCCCGCGCCTGATCGTCGGTGCCCAGCCAGTTGGTGGCAGAGGGTGGGCTGGGTGCCGGAATGTTCAGCTCGTAGTTGGGGGTGTCGGCGCTGAACGGAATCGGTGGGAACAGCATCCAGCCGTCGCCCTTGTCGATCAGCCGGCGCACGTATTCGCTGCGGTAATCGGGCTGGAACGGCAGTTCGCCGCCAAACTGGTTTTCGGTATAGCGCTTGAAAACGGGGAAATAGAGCGAGTGCTTGTAGCTGAGCAGCAGCGGCTTGTCGTTGGCGATCAGCTCGCCGCCCAGGGTCAGGGCGAACAGGGCGCAGAACAGCCATAACGACCACCAGCCGCGTCGATTGCTGCGAAACCGCTCCAGGCGCCTGCGCGCCACCGGGGAAAGTCTGGTCATCAGGCGTTCCTCGCGCTGAAGTCGATCCGCGGGTCGACCAGGGTGTAGCAGATGTCGCCCAGCAGCTTTATCAGCAGGCCGAACAGGGTGAAGATGAACAGCGAACCGAACACCACCGGATAGTCTCTGGATACCGCCGCCTCGTAGCTCATCCGGCCCAGACCGTCGAGGGAGAAGATCACTTCGATCAGCAGCGACCCGGCGAAGAACACGCTGATGAACGCCTGGGGAATACCCGACACCACCAGCAGCATCGCATTGCGGAACACATGTCCGTACAGCACGCGGCGCTCGCTCATGCCTTTGGCCCGTGCCGTGGTCACGTACTGGCGGGTGATTTCATTGAGGAAGGAGTTCTTGGTCAGCAGCGTCAAGGTGGCGAAGCCGCCGACGACCAGCGCACTGACCGGCAGCACCAGGTGCCAGAAATAGTCGGCGATCTTGCCCAGGGTGGACAGCTGGTCGAAGTTGTCCGACACCAGGCCCCGCACCGGAAACCAGTTCAGCGAGGTGCCGCCGCAAAACACCACCACCAGCAGCATGGCGAACAGAAACGCAGGCATGGCGTAGCCGATGATGATCGCGGTGCTGCTCCAGATATCG
This sequence comes from Pseudomonas sp. v388, assembly GCF_003935425.1. GTDB lineage: Bacteria > Pseudomonadota > Gammaproteobacteria > Pseudomonadales > Pseudomonadaceae > Aquipseudomonas. The sequence goes on along the minus strand of NZ_RHQN01000001.1, from coordinate 853,157 downwards.
AACTGGCTGCCATGCCTGACGGCTTTGCGGATGCCCAGCGGGATCGACACCAGGTAGGTCAGCAGCGTCGCCCACAAGCCGAGCGACAGCGAGACCGGCATCTTCTGCAGGATCAGGTCGGTCACCGTCGCGCCCCGAAAGAAGCTGGTGCCAAAATCCAGCTGCGCGTAGTTCTTGAGCATCAGCCACAGGCGTTCATGCAGCGGCTTGTCGAACCCGTACTGGCGTTCGATTTCCTTGATCAGCTTGGGGTCCAGGCCCCGCGAGGCGCGTGAATGGCCGCCACCGGTGGTTTCCGAAGAAGCCCCCACGCCGGTGCCGCCGATGCCTTGCAGGCGCGCGACGGCCTGTTCCACCGGGCCGCCGGGCGCTGCCTGCACAATGAAGAAATTGACCAACAGAATGCACAGCAGCGTGGGAATGATCAGCAGCAGGCGTCGGATGATGTAACCCACCATTCACTTCATCTCCGAAACAAGTGCCGAGGCGCCGCGTCTGGCGGCGAACTGTTCGTTGGTCAGGGGCGTGGGGCTGACTTCCCACCAGGTTTCGATGGCTTCACCATTGCTGGCCTGCACCCTGGGGATGCCGAAGCGGTTCCACCACACGGTCGAAGAGCCGGGCGGGTAGTAATTGGGAATCCAGTAGTAATTCCACTGCAGTACCCGATCCAGGCTGCGAGCGTAGTCGGTCATGGTCTGCTTGTTATCGGCCTTCATCAGCCCGTCGATCAGGGTGTCGACGGCGGGGTCCTGAAGCGCCATGTAGTTGGATGAGCCAGGATCGGTGGCCACCTTCGAGCCGAAATTGTTGTAAAGGTCCGAGCCTGGGGATGTCGATACCGGATACCCGGTGACGATCATGTCGTAGTCGCGGGCCATGACCCGGTTCAGGTACTGGGCCGGGTCGATACGCCGGATATCGAACTGGATGCCGATCTGCGCCAGATTGCGTTTGTAAGGCAGCAGCATCCGCTCGATGCCCGATTGAGCGTTCAGGAACGTGAAGCTGAACGGCTCGCCCCGGGCATTGACCAGGTGGTCGCCTCGGGGTGTCCAGCCTGCCTCTTGCATCAGCGCCAGCGCCTGCAATTGCTTGTCGCGAATAAAGCCGCTGCCGTCGGTCTTGGGTGATGTGTAGACCCGGGTGAAGACTTCCTCGGGCACCGTGCCGCGCAAGGGTTCGAGAATCTTCAGTTCCGCCGGCGTCGGCGGCTGTGTGGCAGCCAGCTCGGAGTTGGAAAAGAAACTGTTCTGGCGGATGTACATGTCGCGCATCATCTGCCGGTTGGTCCATTCGAAGTCCCACACCAGAGACAGCGCCTGGCGCACCCGGCGGTCCTGGAACATCGGCTTGCTCAGGTTGAAGACATACCCTTGGGAACTCTGCACCGCGCCCTTGGCCAGATGCGCCTTTTGCAGCAGGCCCTGGGCAAGCGCCGGGCCGTCGTAACGAATCGAGTAGCCGGTGGCCGAGAATTCGCGGTTGTAATCGTAGGCACCGCCCTTGAGTACCTGGCGGGCCACGTCGATGTCGCCGAAATACTCGATGCTGAACCGGTCGAAATTATACAGGCCGCGACTGACCGGCAGATCCTTGGCCCACCAGTCCGGATCGCGTTCGAAAGTGATGGTGCGGCCCGGGTCCACGTGGCCGATCCGGTAGGGGCCGCTGCCGGGCGGGATTTCAAAGCCCGCGCCGTTGGCGAAATCGCGGGTTTTCCACCAGTGCTCGGGGAACACCGGCAGCGAAGCAAGATCCAGCGCCAGGGTGCGGTTGTCGTTGTGCTTGAAGTCGAAGCGCACTTGAGTCGGGGATTCGACCTGGACATCCTTGACTGCCGCAAATTCGGTGCGGTACTGCACGCTGCCCTGAGTCATCAACAGCTGGTAGGTGTATTTCACGTCACTGGCGGTGATGGGCGTGCCATCGGCGAAGCGTGCCTTGGGGTTGAGGTAGAACCGCAGCGACAGGCCGTCCTGGCCGCGTTCCATTTTCTGCGCGACAAGCCCATAGACGGTGTAGGGTTCATCCAGTGAACGCACCGCCAGCGGCGAGTACAGCATGCCGTTGATCTGCGCCACGCCCAAGCCTTTGTCGGTGAATGGCATCAGGTGGTCGAACTGGCCGATCTCCAGCGCTGAACGGCGCATGCTGCCCCCTTTGGGCGCATCGGGATTGACATAGTCGAAGTGCTGAAAGTCGGCAGGGTAACGGGGCGCTTCGCCGTAGACGGTCAAGGCGTGTTGCGGGGCGGCGGACAGGGGTTGCAGGCCCCAGAGCAGGGCAAGGCTTACGGTAATCAGCGATGAAAAAACGAAGCGCATCAATCGATTCCTGACAGGTGTCCGCACACAAGAAACGGGGAAGAACGAGGGGGGCGATCCGCGAACCGTCAAGCTGCCAAGGTACCGGATGCCCTTGGCTTTGTAACGGTCTTTACCGGCAAGCGCCAGTGGACGCTGGCAAAAACGAAAACGGCCCATCCGAAGATGAGCCGTTGAGTGTCAGCGTAGCGCAGGCAATCAGTCCTGGCGGCTGGTCACTTCCAGCAGGTGATAGCCGAACTGGGTCTTGACCGGACCCTGAACCACGTTGACCGGCGCGCTGAACACGACGGTGTCGAATTCCTTGACCATCTGGCCTGGACCGAACGAACCCAGGTCACCACCTTGACGGCTCGAAGGGCAGCTGGAGTTTGCCTTGGCAACCTCGGCAAAATCAGCGCCGCCTTCGATCTGAGCCTTGAGTTCGTTGCATTTTTCTTCGCTCGAAACAAGGATGTGGCGGGCAGTGGCTTTAGCCATGGGAAAACATCTCCAATCAAAAAAAAGAAAGAGCCTACCGGATTCAGTCCGGCATTTCCCGCTAAAAGTTCCTGCCCGACGCTTACCTGTAGCGCAGACGGTCCACCGCATTGCTTAACAGTTGCTCGGTCGCCTCCCAGCCCAGGCAGCCGTCGGTGATCGAAACGCCGTAGCGAAGTGTCTGGCTCAGCGGCTGGCAACCGTCGAACAGGTGGCTCTCCAGCATCATGCCGATCAGCGTGTGGTCACCGTCCAGACGTTGCTGCAACACGTCGTTGAACACCTGCGGCTGGCGCGATGGGTCCTTGCCGCTGTTGGCATGACTGCAATCGACCATGATGCGGGCGGCAATCCTGTTTTTTTCCAGGCTGGCCCGGACCTGCGCAACGCTGGTGCGGTCGAAGTTGGGGCCGCCATGACCGCCGCGCAGGACGATGTGCGTATCGGGGTTGCCGCGGGTCTCGATCACCGCTGGATGGCCGTGGCTGTCCACGCCGAAGTGCCGGTGGCCGTGGGTCGCCGAACGAATGGCATCGCTGGCGACATCGACACCACCGTCGGTGCCGTTCTTGAAGCCCACCGCCATTGGCAGGCCGCTGGCCATTTCCCGATGAATCTGCGACTCGGTGGTGCGCGCGCCGATGGCCACCCAACTGAGCAGGTCGTCGAAATAGCCGGCGGCCATGGGTTGCAGCAGTTCGGTCGCGATCGGCAGGCCCAGCTCGATCATGTCCAGCATCAAGCGCCGCGACAGAGCCAGGCCGGCCGCCATGTCGTCACTGCCATCCAGATGCGGATCGTAGGCCAGGCCCTTCCAGCCGATGGTGGTGCGTGGCTTTTCGACATAGGCGCGCATGACGATCAGCATCTGGTCGCTGACCTGAGACGCCAGTGCGGCCAGGCGCTCGGCATAGTCGAGTGCCGATTGCGGATCGTGAATCGAGCAGGGGCCGACGATGACCAGCAGGCGCGAGTCCTCACCGTCGAGGATGGCGCGCACGGCACGGCGTTGAGCATCGATCTGGGCGGCGAGCGGCACGGAAAGCGGCAACCGGGTCTTGAGTTCCAGGGTGCCGGGCAGGCGACGGGAAGCGGAAGTATCACGCAACACCACAGTGTTGGTGGAAAGGTCGGACGGTTTTACGGCAACGGACGAGTTCATATTAGGCTTCCTGGGCTGGCGGGTAGCTCCCGCCCAAGCCCTACAGGGGTGTTCGACAATTGGCCGGTTCGGCCGTGACGGGTTGGATGCCACCTGGCAGGGACCGGTCGGAGGCGGCAGGCTGGCCCGAACGGAGGTTGCTAAATCGCCAGGCGAAGTCGATGTCGTTGCGGTAATAGGTGGCGTAATTCATGGCGTAATCCTCGATTGAATGTGGGTGCAACGCTGTTTTGCGTGGCCCAGAAAAACGAAACCCCCGGTCGGGTAGCCGACCGGGGGTAGAGAAATTCTCTGGTTGGCGTCCCCTTCAGATGGGCGCCGTGTGGGTATCAGGCGCGCCAGTGGCTAAACCAATACCCATAATAAAAGTTGACCGGCAGGCAGACTGCAGCCGAATCGATCCACGCAGCAGCGTTCGTCGTCAGGCGAGTGACGCCGACGGTACGCAGCAGCGGTGTGGAAAGAAAGAGCGGCATGAGAATGAGAGTCTCCGAAAGGTCGGGGCCGAGCTTACGCCAGATGCGTTGCTGGATTCAAATGGAAATTCCAATCGAGCCTATAGCGGCCGCCGTTTTTACGGCAGCTCAAAACGGGCAGAGGCATGTAGGAATAATGACAGACGTAGCCTGTCGGAAAAGGCGGCGAAATCACCGGGAAGTCTGCTGCCTAAGACGTAAAGGTTTTCCGCACACAGGGCTGTGCGCAGGACCGTCAGTCGACCAGCGATTCTGCCGGGGTGCCCGGCGTCGGAATGCTGCCGATCTTCATCCCCAGTAAAACCGCCACTTTATGAGCTTCTCCACGCCGACCTTTCTTTCGCCCGGCCAGCACCTGGTAGGTCGTTGCCGGATCGATGCTGTTTTCGCGCGCGAATTCCTGAACAGATTTCCCCTGTTGTTCAAGCCAGGCCTTGGCTTGTGCAGCGGTACGTATTCCGGGCATAGTTCAAAACCGTTCAAGTCAGTTTAATTTTACATGGATTCTACCATTCGTAAGGATGGGGTCAACAGGGTTATGCATTCAAATGAGTGGAATAGGGTACCGGCTGAGAAAGGAAAGGGAACGCCTAGGGCTTTCCCAGCGTGCTTTCGGTGAAATCGGCGGCGTGGAGGCCAACGCCCAGGGAAAGTATGAAAGTGGTGATCGTGCACCCAAGGCTGATTATCTGGCTGCAGTGGCCGCTAAGGGAGTGGACGTACTCTATGTATTGACCGGCACGCCAACGCCCATGGCCGTCGACAATCTGAGCGTGGCCGAGGAAAAGGTGCTCGGCAGTTACCGTGTCTTGAACCGCGAAGACCAGGATGCAATCAGAAGGCTGACGACGACCATGGCCGAATTGTCGGCGTCCTATAGCAGTGGCAAGGGGCTACCTTCGGAAGGCGAGTGACAACTCCACCGCCTCGATCCGTGGCCGACAGGTGACTGATCTCGCTTGGGCTAGGTCTGGTCTGATGTTTTTTGTTATGGTGGCGGGTAATTCGTTATGACTGTTGCGTGAGGTGTCTGCTTGATTAGGGTGCTAGTTGTCGATGACCATGATCTCGTCCGGACAGGCATCACCCGCATGTTGGCCGACATAGACGGCCTGCAGGTGGTCGGGCAGGCCGACTCCGGCGAGGAATCCTTGAAGAAGGCGCGGGAACTCAAGCCCGACGTCGTGCTCATGGACGTCAAGATGCCTGGCATCGGTGGCCTTGAGGCCACTCGCAAGATGCTGCGCAGTCACCCGGACATCAAGGTCGTGGCCGTCACGGCCTGTGAGGAAGATCCGTTCCCAACCCGTCTGCTGCAGGCCGGCGCTGCGGGCTACATGACCAAGGGCGCAGGGCTGTCTGAAATGGTTCAGGCAATCCGGCTGGTATTCGCCGGCCAGCGCTACATCAGCCCGCAGATCGCTCAACAACTGGCGCTCAAGTCGTTCCAGCCGGCGGTCAACAACTCGCCATTCGACCTGCTGTCGGAGCGGGAGATCCAGATTGCGCTGATGATCGTGGGTTGCCAGAAAGTCCAGACCATTTCCGACAAGCTTTGCCTGTCGCCGAAAACCGTCAATACCTACCGTTATCGTATTTTTGAAAAGCTCTCGATCAGCAGTGATGTCGAACTGGCTTTACTGGCTGTACGTCACGGCATGGTCGATGCCAGCGCCTGAACATGACCCTTACGTTCGATCCTAGTGCTTTTCTTTCTACGTGCAGTGGGCGCCCGGGCGTTTACCGCATGTTCGACGCTGACGCGCGCCTGCTTTACGTCGGCAAGGCCAAGAACCTCAAGAAGCGCCTGGCCAGTTATTTCCGCAAGACCGGCCACGCGCCCAAGACCGGCGCACTGGTAGCCCGGATTGCGCAGATCGAGACCACGATCACCGCCAATGAAACAGAGGCCCTGCTGCTGGAGCAGACGCTCATCAAGGAGTGGCGGCCTCCGTACAACATTCTGCTGCGCGACGATAAGTCCTATCCCTATGTGTTTCTCTCCGATGGCGCTTTTCCACGGCTGAGCATCCATCGCGGTGCGAAACGGGCGAAAGGGCGCTATTTCGGGCCTTATCCAAGTGCGGGTGCCATTCGTGAAAGCCTGAGTCTGTTGCAGAAGACGTTCCAGGTGCGCCAGTGCGAAGACAGCTACTACAAGAACCGTAACCGGCCGTGCCTGCAGTACCAGATCAAGCGCTGCAAGGGGCCGTGTGTGGGGCTGGTCGAGCCTGAGGTGTATGCCCAGGACGTGCGGCACTCGGTGATGTTTCTCGAAGGCCGCAGCAACGCATTGAGCGATGAACTCAACGCGGCCATGGAAAAAGCGGCCATGGCGCTTGACTTCGAGCGTGCCGCCGAGCTTCGCGACCAGGTCGCCTTGCTGCGCCGCGTCCAGGACCAGCAAAGCATGGAGGGCGGCACCGGGGATGTCGATGTCATTGCTGCCTTCGTCAATCCGGGCGGCGCCTGCGTGCATCTGATCAGTGTGCGCGGCGGGCGAGTGCTCGGCAGCAAGAATTTTTTTCCGCAGGTGGGTATCGAGGAGGAGGTGGGTGAAGTCATGTCCGCTTTCCTGGCTCAGTATTACCTGGGCGGCGTCGACCGCGAGTTGCCTGCCGAAGTCATCGTCAACGTGGTGAACGAGGATTTCCCGGCCCTGATCGAAGCGATCGAGGAGCTGCGCGGGCGTGAGCTGGCCATCAGTCATCGTGTCCGTGGCACCCGTGCGCGCTGGCAGCAGCTGGCGGTCACCAATGCCGAGCAGGCGCTGTCGGCTCGCCTCGCCAACCGCCAGCATGTGGCGTCGCGGTTCGAGGCGCTTGGCCAGGTGCTCAATCTCGACGAGGCGCCGGTGCGTCTGGAATGCTACGACATCAGCCATTCCAGCGGCGAAGCCACGGTCGCGTCGTGCGTAGTGTTCGGGCCGGAAGGGCCGATCAAGGCCGATTACCGACGCTTCAACATCGAAGGCGTCACGGCGGGCGATGACTATGCCGCGATGCATCAGGCGCTCACGCGTCGCTTCAGCCGGATCATGGACGGCGAGGGCAAGCTGCCGGACGTCCTGCTGGTCGATGGCGGCAAGGGCCAGATGTCCATGGCGCGCGATGTTCTCAACGAGTTGGCGGTACCTGATCTCATCCTGCTCGGCGTGGCCAAGGGCACGACGCGCAAGGCGGGCTTCGAAACCTTGTATTTGAATGACGCCGCACACGAATTCACGCTGCCTGGTGATTCACCTGCCTTGCACCTGATTCAACAGATTCGCGACGAAGCCCACCGTTTCGCCATTACCGGCCACCGCGCGCGTCGCGGCAAGACGCGGCGTACCTCCACCCTGGAAGGTGTGGCAGGCGTGGGCCCAACTCGACGCCGCGACTTGCTAAAGCACTTCGGCGGATTGCAGGAATTGTCCCGCGCAAGCATCGATGAAATAGCGAAAGCGCCGGGAATCAGCAAAAAGCTGGCAGAGTCGATTTATGCAAACCTGCACAGCGAGTAGAATGCTCGCTCACCTCGTAGCCAGTTGTGCCGATGAATATCCCTAATCTGATTACCGTTTTACGCGTTGTACTGATTCCGATCTTCATTTTGTTGTTCTACTTGCCCTATCACTGGAGCTACATGGCCGCCAGTTCGGTCTTTGCCTTTGCGGCGGCCACCGACTGGCTGGATGGTTATCTGGCCCGCCGGCTTGAGCAAAGCACGCCTTTCGGCGCCTTTCTCGATCCGGTGGCGGACAAGCTGATGGTCGCAGTGGCGTTGGTCCTGTTGGTCCAGACCCACGCCAACCTGTGGTTGACGCTGCCTGCAGCGGTGATCATCGGGCGCGAGATCGTCATTTCCGCATTGAGGGAGTGGATGGCCGAAATCGGCGCACGTGCCCAGGTGGCTGTTTCAAGCATGGGTAAATGGAAAACCGCTGCGCAGATGCTCGCTCTGGTGATACTGCTCGCCAATGCGCCGGCCTTCACCCCTTGGGTGGTGTTGGGCTACGTTCTGTTATTGGTTGCCGCGGGTCTGACCCTTTGGTCGATGATCCTGTATCTGCGCGCCGCCTGGCCCCATCTGAAATCCACCGCAGAAAAAAAATAAGTTTTTGAATCAAAGGGTTGACGTAAGTTTCTCAGCGTATACAATGGCGCACGTTACCAAGACGCGGGAATAGCTCAGTTGGTAGAGCACGACCTTGCCAAGGTCGGGGTCGCGAGTTCGAGTCTCGTTTCCCGCTCCAGATTCAAGAAGGCGCCACTCAATGAGTGGCGTTTTCGTTTGTAGTAGCTGCATAAGGGAAGAGATAGCGATTTATTTTCTCCCCGTTCTTGACATGACCTCCGTATCAGTCCAGAATTGCGTCCATTCCTGGTTTGGGAATGCAGAAAACCCTTAAGATTCAATGGGTTGGGAATCAAAGCTAAGCTGCTGATTCCAAAGTTCAAATGCGTTTGATGTTGTTGCATGGCATCGTACGTTTGAGGCCGAGTAGCAAAATGGTTATGCAGCGGATTGCAAATCCGCCTACGCCGGTTCGATTCCGACCTCGGCCTCCACATACAAAGCCCCGCAGATTCAGGTCTGCGGGGTTTTTTATTGTGGGCGAAAAAGCATGTGTTCCCTGATTTTTGGGTAGGTGTTCCCTAACTTTGCCTTTTCTTCCAGCGTTCACGTCAGGGAGTACCCGTTCGCCGTGCATCAGATGGACAAGCTGGCAGACTGAGCCGACGCAGATAAGGCGCCGGTGATGGCCGCTATGGTGTGCGCAGGCAGCTGGTTGTTTAGTAGTGAGCTGGCGTCAAAAACCTGTACGTCAGGTACACAAGGCCCTGACAATCGAGTGCCCTCGACTTCGCGGGCCGCTACGGTTTGGGCGTGATTCGCTGCGATCTCACTGAGGGTGGACACGGTACATCTCCTTATGGCTGGCCGGCGCATCGCTGCGTAATAAATGGGTGGGCTGTCGCGTCAGAATTCCATCTTTCCGAATCGCTGACCGGAACCTTGCAAGCGTCAAGCCAGCAACCATACCGGTCGGCAGCGTCTGTAATGACTGACTATTGCTCTCGTTGCCGGCCGTCTTGATGGCTGAGCAGGGGTTTGAGGCGAGGAGCAATGTGGCGAGATGATGTCTGCGCACACTGGTTGCCGATGAATACAGAGCTGTTTGAAAAAAGATGGGGAACGCAGCGGCGGTACTCTGTGTCTACGAATGTATGGAAACTTCGTAACAGGGCACGCAAGGAGAGTGTTATGGAATTGGCAGGATGCATCGCCTACAGCAAGAACAGTGTCGAGCTGGGGCGCGTCGATCAGAGCGGTCACATTCGCCATGTTGATGAGCTGGTGTTCCGCATATCCCGTGGCGCGGTCTACTCAGTTCATGACATGTACCTGGGGCAGCTGAGAAATGGCGTGGGGGTGACCGATCGCGGTGAGTTGCTCTTCACCTTGAGTCCGGCGTTCGCATAAACCCTTCGCGTCAGGCGTCTTATCGACGTATGGCTCGATCCGGTCTATTACCACGCGAGGGGATCGCTATGCCACTCGCAAGTGAATCATGACCGCAGAAAACGAGGGGATTCCTGCATCAGCACGGCGAGGTTGACTGAAAGCGTTTCACCGGTTGGCCTCGACTCGATGGAGGGATGACGCAGCCAGTATTCCCAATAGTTGACGTCTGCCACCCACGTGGAGCCATGGCGTAATTTTGCCAGGTGGTGAGGCTCGCCCAGCTTGAACCATACACGGCGACCGGTGGGAGACATCCAGTGGTGCGTGGCTTCCCGCGGTGCAGTCGACCAGTCAGCCCCAGGCGTGGATGGCATTTCCTGCGCGGGGTGCCTGCGCATCAGTTGCGTCAGTCTTTCGCTGAATTCGACGTCATTGCGGGGTGTTGCAGAGAATTCATCCATGTATTCGGACATATCAGGGTCCATCCTTTTGCTTTGACGACAACCAATTCAAGCCAGCCGAATCCGTGGATTCAATTATTTACCAGTGAAAGATAACAGTTGAATGAAAGAGGGCGCTCGAACCGACTGGCGGTTTGCAATGTAGAAATCGACATCGTATGAATGCTGACCATTCTGGTTGCTTACTACAGATCGCCACCATTACCTCAGTCGCACGGCTTATTGTTGCTTTTACAGCAAAGTCATGTTGAACGGCATCGAAAAGACCTGCCCCACGGTTCAGGCACGAATCTCCATGTTGCGCTGTCACACCTCACCCATCCCGCTTAGGTCAATCCTTGCGATTCGCTCCGGAGCGTTCTCGCTTGAGACTGGTTTTCCGGTAGAGCTCCCAGCGCGCACGGGCTTCTGCAAGCTTGGCGTCAGCCACGCCCTTCAGCATGGAAAACTCGTGAATCGTCTCGGGTTTATCGGGAGGTGTGTCCAGCACAGCGTAGGCCGCTTCATAAAGTTGGTCAGCTTCAACGAAGCACTGGTTGATTTGACTGAGTTCCAACGTCTGTTCGGCTTCCGACACGTAAATTCTTGTGAGCGATTTCATAACTACTCCGTGCAACCAAGGGCAACTCGTTAGCCCTGTGGAATATCTGAAATTAGAATTTACTCCCGAAATTCCTAAGGTTAGCTATCCGTATGAAGGTAACGGTTGAGGAAGGCTATTCATGTGTACCAAAAGCACAGCACTTACCGACCGAAGGTACTCCGCGCACCGTTACCATTTATCGAACCAACGGCACTTCGGCAAAGCCAGCGCAATCTCAGTTTCATGCGCGGATAAGCTGCGCCGCATATCGGAGAATGATCATGGTGAATGAAGACAATGGCCCTGACAGCGCTTATCCAGGCCCGGCCGAGCCTGGCAGCCAAGACGAAACTTATCCTGATCTGGAAACTGACGCTGACAATGATGATCAGGACGAACTGACCGATGATTTCGTCGATTCGGACTTGCCGGACAACTCGCCGGTTGACGAGTCAGAGGAGCCTTCACCCGGCAGCAGTGCATGACAGGGTGGGAAGTCAGTAAAGGGGGAGGCGAGTAGGACAGGACGACGGGCAACCATGAACTGCGAAGCAAACCGACAATTGCGAACCGGAAACTCACAAAAAATTCCGGCTATAGAGGGCGTAAGCGGTGATTTTCATATGGTGCCCCGAGCCGGGGTCGAACCGGCACGTCCAAAGGACGAGGGATTTTAAGTCCCTTGCGTCTACCAATTTCGCCATCGGGGCGGTAGCGCCAAGAGCAGGGAATATATACACCCAGTCCCCACGAAGCAAGCGCGGGAGGGCCGGAAGCGCGCAATCGCGGGCTTTTTTTCAAAAATAAAACTCTCGATAAATCATGGGGCTATGAAATCTGCCTGTAGCGAGATCTCAGCTTGGTGTCCTATTGCGCGGCGCGACCTGTGTTCGCGTCACACATCACCGCTTGAAGCTCGCTGTCCGTTCGCCTATATAAATCTCTGGCGCGGGACGAATCGGGGCGGCGGTCGAAACAGCTCAGACCAGTTCGCCAATGAGCCGATAAGCGCTAGTTGAAATCGTCTAAAGATATAGGAAAAATTCCGACACGGTCGGTGGTATACGGTGGCTCGAGGGAGGCGGGCGGTGAACCGGCAGGCCGGGATGGGGCGGGCTGTGCAGCAAGAAACTGATCGTTTAAACAGGGGATGGAGTAGTCAGGCAATGAGCGACATCGGTTCACGTTTGAGACAGGAACGGAAGCGGTTGGGACTCTCCCAGCGGGAAATTGGCCAGTTAGGTGGAGTGGCCGCCAATGCACAAGGCAAGTATGAAAGCGGCGAGCGGGTCCCCAAGGCAGACTACCTGGCGGCCTTGGCCAGTATTGGGGTGGATGTTCTGTACGTCCTGACCGACCGGCGAACCAGTACGGTGGCGATGGACAACCTGGTTAGTCGGGTGGCCAGGACTGGTGGCGAGCCGGCGGCGCTGTTCGTCGAAGTGCAGCAGGCGGTCAGCCAACTGGTGACCACCATCGAGCAGATCTCCAACAGCTATGACTCCGAGGCTCGACAGGGTGACTCCGGCGGGCGAGCGTTGTCCATGGCGAGCCGGGAGTAGATTGGACGGCAGGCGTCTATCCTGCCTGCGTGTCCTCGATGACCTCTTCCACCTTGTCTGCCAACTGCCGCAGGAAGTTCGCCAGGGCGACTTCTTCCTGGCGCAGCCCTTTGCGCTGTCGGATTTTCGGAAGGCTGGCAAGGTTGCCGAGCAGAAAGCCTTCCAGCACCGCAGGATGGATATAGCATTTACGGCAGATCGCCGGCGTGTTGCCGAGCAGGCGCGAGACCTCCTTGACCATTTCCACGATGTGTCGCTTGGCATCGGCCTCCGGTTCCCATTGCAGCTTGCGCAGGGTGGCCAGGGCCATGGCGCTGGCGGCCCAGGTCCGGTAGTCCTTGGCGGTGAAGTCCGCGCCGGTAAGACTGTGCAGATAAGCATTGATATCCGAGGACGTCACGTTGTGACGCACGCCGTCATCATCCAGGTACTGGAACAGATTCTGACCGGGTAGCTCCATGCAGCGTTTGATCACATTCGCCAGTCGGCGGTCCTGCACGCTGACCCGGTGCTCGACGCCACTCTTGCCGCGAAACTCGAAGACAATCTTGCCCCCATGCACCTCGACATGCTTGTTGCGCAATGTGGTCAGCCCATACGAGCGGTTTTCCTTGGCGTACTGGCTGTTGCCGATACGGATCAAGGTAGCGTCCAGCAAAGAAACGACCGTTGCCATGACCTTTTCACGTCCCATGCCTGGCTGGGCGAGCTGGGCTTCGATCTGCTTGCGCACCTTGGGCAGCGCGTGGCCGAACTGGATCAGGCGGGCGTATTTGTTCTGGTCGCGTATCTCCCGCCACCGCGGGTGATAGCGGTACTGCTTGCGGCCGCGGGCATCACGGCCGGTGGCTTGCAGATGGCCTGCCGGGTCGGCGCAGATCCATACGTCTGTGTACGCGGGCGGTACTGCCAGGGCGTTGATGCGTTTGATCTCGGCCTGATCCCGGATGCGTTCGCCTTGGGTATCGAAATAGGCGAACTTGCCGCGCAACAGTTTGCGCGTGAATCCAGGCTGGCTGTCGTCTACATAATGCAGGTCGGATGCGGCGGGCGTGATGGGGGGCGAGTCGGGCATGGCTGAACCTCAAAGGCAGTTAACATCACTGACCGCTGCCGCGCGGCGAGGTGCCCAGTATCTGCCGTTCGGTTCAGGCCAGCACCGCCACCGCCTTGATCTGCGCCCACATCGCCTGGCCCGTGTGGATCTGCAACTGGTCGAAAGAGAAGCGTGTAATGCGCGCCAGGATCGGCGTGCCGCACGCATCCAGGCGCACAGTCACGTGGGCGCCGTTATCCGCCGCCTGATGACCGACCACCCGGACCGGGAGGCGGTTGAGAATGCTGCTCTGGCCGTCCGGCAGCAGATTGAGACTGACGTCTCTGGCTCCGATCTTGATGCGCAAGCGCGTACCCGGCGCTATCGCCCGATGCGCGACGCGGATAGCCAGTTCGCTGTGGGGCAGGGCCAGGCTCAACAGCTGATAGTGCGCATCATAGGCCGTCGCCGTGCCTTCGATGGTTACCCCCGCGTCATCGCCCAAGGCCAAGGGTAGATCGAGTCGCGCCAGGGTTTCACTGATCGGACCGCTGGCCAGCACCTTGCCCTGATCGAGCAGCACCAGGTGATCGGCCAGGCGCGCAACCTCATCCTGTGCGTGGCTGACATACAGCATGGGAATGTCCAGTTCGCCGTGCAGCCGTTCCAGATATGGCAGGATTTCGTTCTTGCGCTGAGTGTCCAGCGCCGACAGCGGTTCGTCGAACAGCATCAGGCCAGGGCTGGTGAGCAGGGCGCGGGCGATGCCGACGCGTTGCCGTTCGCCGCCGGAGAGGGTGTCGACCCGGCGCTGCAGAAGATGATCGATTCCCAGCAGTTCAGCCGCCTGGGGCGGTTGCAAGTGCTGCTGCCCGCGTGGAATCCGCTTGAAGCCGAACGCCAGGTTACCGCTCACAGAGAGATGGCTGAACAGGCTCGCTTCCTGAAAAACGTAGCCGATGGAGCGCTTATGCGGTGGTACGAATACGCCCCTGGCGGTGTCCTGCCAGGTTTCGCCGTTGACACGGATCACTCCGTGCTGAGCTTTCTCCAGACCGGCGATGCAGCGCAGGCAGGTAGTCTTTCCTGAGCCGGAAGGCCCGTAGAGGGCGGTCACGCCGGAGCCGGGGAGGCTGATGTCGACGTCGACTTCAAAGTCGGCGTAGCGCATCTGCAGGTGAATATCCATAGGCACAGCCATGACTCATCTCCATCCGGAGCTGGACTTGCCGCTGGAATACAACGCCAGCAGCACCAGAAATGAAAACACCAGCATGGCGCCTGCCAGCCAGTGGGCTTGCAGATATTCCATAGACTCGACGTGATCGAATATCTGCACCGAAACGACGCGGGTTTTCTCCGGTATGTTGCCACCGATCATTAATACCACCCCAAACTCCCCGACTGTGTGCGCGAACCCTAAAATCGCAGCAGCCAGGAAACCAGGTCTGGCGAGCGGCAGCACTACCGTGAAGAAGGTGTCCCAAGGGCCGGCACGCAGTGTCGCGGCCACTTCAAGCGGGCGTGGGCCGATGGCGGCGAAGGCGTTATGCAGTGGCTGCACGACGAAAGGCATCGAATACACCACTGAGCCGATCACCAGCCCGGTGAAACTGAACGTCAGCGTGCCAAGCCCCAGGCTCTGGGTGAACTGGCCCACCGCGCCGTTGGGGCCCAACAGCAACAACAGATAGAAGCCGATCACCGTGGGTGGCAGTACCAGGGGCAGGGCGACGATGGCGCCCACCGGACCTTTGAGCCAGGAGCGGGTGTGCGCCAGCCATAGTGCGATGGGCGTACCGATGACCAGCAGAATGAGCGTGGTCACCGAGGCCAGTTTCAAGGTCAGCCAGATCGCCGCCAGATCGGCGCTTCCCAGCGGCATTTACAGCTGATACCCGAACGACTTGATGATTCGAGCGGCTTGCGGGCCCTTGAGGTACTCCACCAATGCTCTGGCGGCTGCACTGTCCTTGCCTTTGTTGAGAATGACGGCGTCCTGACGGATCGGGTCATGCAACTGAGCCGGCACCACCCAGGCCGAACCGCTGGTGAGCTTGCCGTCCTTGTAGATTTGCGACAAAGCGACGAAGGCCAGTTCGGCATTGCCGGTGGAGGCAAACTGATACGCCTGAGTGATGCTCTGGCCTTCCACCAGGCGGGCACGAGTTGCGTCCTTCAGGCCGAGCTTGCTCAGCGTCTGCATGGCCGCCAGGCCATAAGGCGCGGCCTTGGGGTTGGCGATGGCCAGATGTTGATAGCCGTTGCCCTTGAGCACGTCACCCTGGTCATCGACATAACCGGGCCTGGCCGACCACAGCGCCAGCGTGCCGGTGGCGTAGGTGAAGCGCGAGCCTTTGACGGTCGCACCTTCCTGTTCCAGCCTGGCGGGCGTGGTGTCGTCGGCGGACAGGAATACCTCAAAGGGCGCGCCATTGTTGATCTGCGCGTAGAACTGGCCGGTTGCGCCGAACGACGCCACCAGTTTGTGTCCGGTGTCTTTCTCGAAGTCTGCGGCGATGGCCTGGATCGGTGCAGTGAAATTCGCCGCAACCGCGACCTGGACTTCGTCAGCCAGCGCTGAGGCTGCACCGAGGGCAGCACAGGCCGCGACAATGAAAACAAGCGGCGTGCGAAGGGCATTGACTGACATGAAGCGGCTCCGGTGTCTTGAAGTGGAAAAGGCCGCGTGCGGGCGGCCTTTCGCTATATACGAGAATATATAGCGATCTCCAGTCCCGATGGAAGTACCGATTCAGATCCGCGCTGCTACGCCTTGCAGCCTTGCCAGCGCTTGCGCGGCCAACTGACGGGTCAGTTGTTCGGCGGGCAGCTCGCGCTTGATGCCTACGGCCTGGCCTGCCCACATGTTCATGAAGTCGCCACTGCCGGCGGCTTCGGCCTTGGCCCGCAGTGGCATCAGTGCCCCGCCGGCCAGCGGGAACGCCGGCGCCAGCGGACTCATTGGTCCGATTTCGCGCATCACACGATTGACGATGCCGCGCGCGGGGCGGCCGGTGAACAGGTTGGTGAGTGCGGTCTGACTGTCCTTGGCTTCCCGCAGCGCCCGATGATACGGCTTGCTGACCTTGGCCTCCGGGCAGAACAGGTACGCAGTACCGACCTGCACCGCCGAGGCGCCAAGCATGAAAGCAGCGGCGATGCCGCGGCCGTCGGCAATTCCCCCGGCAGCGATCACCGGGACTTTCACGGCGTCGACGATCTGCGGCACCAGTGCCAGCGTGCCGACCTGAGTGTGCAGTTGATCGCTGAGAAACATGCCACGATGACCGCCCGCCTCATACCCCATGGCAATGATCGCGTCGCAGCCGTGGGCCTCCAGCCATATTGCTTCGTCCACCGTGGTCGCCGACGAGATGATGCGCGCGCCTGTGGCCCGCACGCGCTGCTGCAGAGCGGCTTGCGGCAGGCCGAAGTGGAAGCTGACCACTTCCGGCCGCAGGCTTTCGATCAGTGCGCAGCCGACTTCGTCGAACGGCGCGCGATTGGACACCGGCGTCGGTGCATCGTAGTCGGCGCCCAGTTCCTGGTAATAAGGCTGGAGGGCTTCTTTCCAGCGCTCGGCGCGTTCGGCGTCGAACGGCGGCGGGGTGTGGCAGAAGAAATTGAGATTCAGTGGCCCTTGGCTGTGCTGTCGGAATATCGCGACTTCTTCGCGGATCTGCTCATGGGTCAGCATCGCGCAGGGCAATGACGCCAGGCCGCCGCCTTTGGCCACGGCAATGGCCATGGCCGATCCGGTGACGCCGGCCATCGGCCCGTGGAGAATCGGCAGTTCGATAGCGAAAAGGTCCAACAGGCGACGGTCTGGCCAAGTGGTCATGTACAGGCTCCAGGCAGGGCGGTGGAAATTCCGGATTGCGCGCCGAGTATAACGGTTGTCCGGCAACACGCCGATTTGACATTAAATACGATCGGTCTAATCTAGCGCGTCATGACTGAACTCAATTCCAAGCCCCGGCGTCCCGGGCGTCCACCCAAGGTGGACCGCGACCCCCTCGAAACCCGCGAAGCCCTGTTGCGACGCGGCCTTGAGATCATGACCGAGCACGGTTTCACCAACACTGGCCTGGATTTCCTGCTCAAGGAAGTGCAGGTCCCCAAAGGCTCTTTCTATCACTATTTCGGCAGCAAGCAGGCGTTTGGCCTGGCCGTGCTTGACGAATACGCCCGCTATTTCGCCCGTCGCCTGGATCACTGGCTGCTGGATGAAAACCTGTCACCGCTGGAGCGTCTGGTCGGATTCGTGCAGAGCGCCAAGTCGGGCATGGCCCGCCATGAATACCGACGCGGCTGCCTGGTCGGAAACATGGGGCAGGAAATCGGCCTGCTCCCGGAAGAGTTTCGTAGCGCGCTGGAACTGATCCTGCTGGACTGGCAGGCCAGACTGACACGCTGCCTGCAGGCCGCCCAACAATCGGGCGAACTGGGCAGGCGTGCAGACTGCGCCGAGCTGGCCGCGTTTTTCTGGATCGGCTGGGAAGGCGCGGTGCTCCGTGCACGCATGGTTCGCAACGACGCGCCGCTCAATACCTTTATTGCAGGCTTTCTACGCGGCTTGCCGCAGTGAAAGCTCAGCGCCAATTAAAGACAACCGGTCTAAAGAGGAGGCAGCATGTTCAACGGCATTCTGATCAATAAAGACGAACAGGGTTATCGGGCGCATTTGGGGCCGATCGACGATGCTTCCTTGCCGACCGGAGATGTCACGGTCCGGGTCTCCCACAGCACGCTCAACTACAAAGACGCTCTTGCATTGACCGGGCAAAGCCCGATCGTGCGCAGCTTTCCCATGGTGCCGGGCATCGATCTGGCCGGTACGGTCGAAGCCAGCGAATCCACTCAGTTCAAGGTGGGCGATGCGGTGCTGCTCAACGGTTGGGGCGTGGGGGAATCCCATTGGGGTGGGCTGGCGCAGAAGGCGCGGCTCAAGGCTGACTGGCTGATCCCGCTGCCGGACGCCTTCACTCCAGCTCAGGCCATGGCCATCGGTACCGCGGGTTACACCGCCATGCTCAGTGTCCTGGCACTCGAACATCACGGGATCAGACCGGAAGACGGCGAAGTGCTGGTCACTGGCGCCAATGGCGGGGTCGGCAGCTTTGCGATTGCCCTGCTGGCCGGGTTGGGCTATCAGGTCGTTGCCTCCACCGGGCGTGCCGACGAGGCGGATTACCTCACGCGCCTGGGCGCGGCCAGCATCATTGACCGCAGCCGACTGTCCGAGCCGGGCAAGCCGCTGGCCAAGGAACAGTGGGCGGCGGCCATCGATTCGGTGGGCAGTCACACCCTGGCCAACGTTTGCGCGGGTATCCGTTATCGCGGCATTGTCGCCGCCTGCGGACTGGCCCAAGGCATGGAGTTCCCCGGCTCGGTCGCGCCGTTCATCCTGCGGGGCGTGACCCTGGCCGGTATCGACAGTGTGACCCGCCCGCGCGCCGATCGCCTGCAGGCGTGGGCGCGACTGGCGTCTGATCTGGATCGCTCGCTGCTGCCGCTGATCAGCCATGAGATCGGCCTCAGTGAGGTCATTGATATTGCGCCGCGCCTGCTGGCCGGACAGGTCAGAGGGCGGATTGTGGTCGATGTCGAACGTTGAGTCGCGGGCACGGTAGCCTTCAGCTGCGTGCTAAAGTCACTGTTTTGGACCCGGACGAGGCAGCTCAGCGCTGCCTCGCCCATGCAATAAAGGCGTCGCCTCACATGCCCGAAGACTCCCGCAGCGAGCCTGCCGCGCAACCCGTGGCCTCGCCACCTGCACCGAAACTGCCGGATATCAGCAATCCGCTGCAGCTCTACCTCGATCGTCTTGCTCCCTCCAGCCGCCTGACCATGACCTACGTGCTGCAGGACGCTGCCGACCGTCTCGGCCTGGCCGACGTGGACATTCGCGACGTGCCCTGGCACACCTTGCAACCTGGCCATGTCACTGCACTGGTCGCGGCGCTGCGCGCAGACGATTACGCACCCAATACCACCTCGCTGTATGTCAATGCAATCCGCGGGGTGATGAACGAAGCCTGGCGCCATGACTTGATCAGCCACGACCAGTTGCTCAAGATCCGCTCGATCAAACCGGTCAGCGGCACGCGGCTGGTCAAGGGCCGCAACATCCGGCGCAGCCTGATTCGCGAGCTGATGGACGTCTGCGCCGCCGACCCCAGGCCGCAAGGGCGCCGGGACGCGGCGATCATCGCGATCCTCTACGGCTCGGGGATGCGCAAGTCCGAGTCAGTCAATCTTGACCTGTCCCAGGTGGATTTCGCCGACCGCAGCCTGAAGGTACTCGGCAAGGGCAACAAGCAGATGATCAAGTACGCGCCGCAATGGGCGTTCCAGGCGCTGGATGCCTGGCTGCAGCTGCGCCGTTCGTGCCTGCCGCAAGGTCTGGACGATGATCCGTTTCTGTTCAATCGTATCCGTCGCGGCAGTCACATCACCCGGGAGCGGATCACCAAGCACGCAATCTACTTCATCGCCAAGCAGCGCGGTCGGCAGGTGGGGGTAAACATCATGCCCCATGATTTTCGCCGCTCGTTCATCACCCGTGTAATCGAAGAATACGATCTGTCGATCGCCCAGAAACTGGCACACCACACCCATATTGCGACCACCGCCAGCTACGACATGCGCAGCGAAAACGAACGGCGCCGGGTCGTGGACCGGTTTGACCTGTAGACACTTCCAGCCTGCCCGGCGCCAAACCTCGCAGGAGCCGACTGGTCCGCGAAGACATTTTCGCAACTGACCTGTTTGCTGCGCCGGTACCGCCTTTTCGCGGACATGCCCGCGCTCATCACGTATCCGCAAACAAAAAAAGGCCGCTTCGCTAAGCGAGGCGGCCTAAAGATCTAACCAAAGGAATGATGAAGAAGAGCAAGTATTCATGTGCCATGCGACGCGGATTCGCACGGTGACAAAAACGTGTTCAACCATCGCCGACAACGTTAACACCCCCGATTGCACAGGGTGTATCAGCTCTGTTGATAGTCATTATCATCATCCGCAACTTGCCACTTCAGCCCGCGGAACACGCCCCGCTGCGCGGTTCCATCCGTTATTTCGATCCGTCGCCCGCGAGGTATCAACCGATCCAATAGCCAACCCTCGGCCCGGATTACATGCTTGATCCCGTCAACAACGCACGGATTTGAGCATGGAAAAGTTCGATATTCACCGCAGGACCGACTTCGATGCGCTGGTGCCTGAATACGGTCTGGATGGCAGCCGCTTGCTGCCGTGGCAGGGTTATCCGATGCCGTTTGCCGGCGGCTGGTGTGTGGTGCGTCCAGGAACGCAGAGCGAGGCGCACACCCAGGTCGATCAGGAACTGTTCATCGCCATCAAGGGCCAGGCGCGCCTGGTGATCGGTGAGCGGGAAATGTCTTTCGCAACCGGGGACATTGCCGCGATCCCCAAGCACACCACCCATTACGTCATCAACGACTCGGCAGAAGACTTTCACTTTTACGTCATCTGGTGGGACATGAACCATGTGGACGCCTTCGTGGCACAGCACACCGACACCACGGGGTGCCTCGATGACTAGGTTCATTGTCACCATTACGCCGCCAACGCCCAATGGCGACCTGCACATCGGCCATATCGCCGGCCCGTTCCTGGCGGCTGACGTGTTCACCCGGGTACAACGTCAACGCGGGCATGAATGCGTGTTGCTGTCGTATTCCGACGACTACCAGTCCTACATGCTGCGCAAGGGGCTGGAGACCGGGACGCACCCGGTGGAGCTGGCCAGCCGCAACAGCGACCGCATCGAAGCCTCCCTGGCCGCGATCAATATCCAGCCCGACAATTGGATGCGCCCCCATGGCAACCCGTGGTTTGCCGAGGCCGTCGCCGAAGTGTTCGACGCGCTGCAAGCCGCAGGTTTCATCGAGTTTCGTGATTCCCTCCAGGCCTGGTGCCCGGACTGTGAAGTCTGGGGCTACGAAGCGTTTGCCCGGGGCCGCTGCAACTATTGCGGGACCGACTCCGACGCCAGTCAGTGCGAACATTGCGCCCAGGCGCCGGACGCGGAGCGGATGACCGACCTGCGCTGCAAGCTGTGCAACCAGCCGTGCCAGTGGAAAAGCGCCCATCGCGCCTTCCTCAAACTGGCGGCGTTTCGCCCGGTGTTGCGCGAACGTTTGCTGGATCGCCACTGGCGTGCGCCGCTCGGCACCTGGCTGCGCGACACCCTGGAGCATCTGCACGACTGGGGCGTGACCCGCCCCGGCGACGGTGGGCTGGATCTTCAGGCCGACGGCTCGTGCCGGGTGCATACCTGGTTCATGGGACTGGCCGGCTATATCGCGGCGTTTCGCGAATGGGCCGCTTGCACCGGACAGCCGGATCTGTTTCGCCAGTACTGGCAGTCGGGGCAGGGCAGTCTGGTGCATTTCCTGGGGTTCGATTGCGTGTTCAGCCACGCCATCGTCTACCCGGCGCAACTGTCGGTGCTTAGCGGCCTGAACGTGCAGCAGCACTTCGTTCCCAACCAGTTTCTCAAGCTCGATGGCCTGAACCTGTCCACCAGCCGCAATCACGCTATCTGGGTCGGCGATCTGGCCCGCCAGGCGTGTGCCGACAGCGCGCGTCTGTACCTGGCGAGCATCGCGCCGGAGCAGAGTGAAGGAGATTTTCGCCTGCAGCATTTCCTGCAATGGCGAGGCGAGCTGTTCGCCACGTTTTTCCCGGCGCTGCTGGAAGCCGGAAGCGAGCCAGGTCAGGACTGGTGGACCGGTCTTTGCGGACCCGACGCGGGGCTGCTGGAAGCGTTGCGCCTGCAATGGATCAAGGCCGCCGAGCCAGAGCGGTTCTCGATGAAAGGCATGGCGCAGGTACTGCTGGACGTGATCGCCATTACTCGCACACGCCTGGCCGCAGGTCGACCGGTCCATCACCTGGCAGCGTTCATCGCGGTGACCGGCCAAGCGCTGATCCCCGAAATGTCGGCGCTGATCTTCCAGCGCTTCGATCTGCCGGAGGCACGGGTGAACGCCACGCTGATGTCCGGCTCGGTCGCCGATTACTCCATCTGAACGGACGCACAAAGATGTTTATCGACTACCCGATTGCGGTGATCGGCGCCGGGATCATTGGCGCCGCCATTGCCGCCAGACTCACCAGCCTGGGCATTTCAGTGGTTTTGATCGACAAGGGCGCCGCCGGCAGCCTGGGCGCGAGCAGCTACTCCGGTGGACTGGTGCGGCTCTACGACCGCGACCCGTTGTTGATGGAGCTGGCGGCCATGTCCATCGGCCTGCTGGATCAGGACCCATTCGCCAGTGCCTACGCCAGCGCGTTGCAGCGCACCGGCGCGATCTACCGGGCAGGGCCGGATCAGCTGGAACGCCTGCACGCCGCCATCAAGCAGCACGCCAGCGCGCGTTATCCGATGCAGCTGTTGTCCGGCGGCGAACCGGGCTTTTCGGCACACCGCAGCAACCTGTTCGAACCCCATGCCAGTGTGGGCAACGTGCGCCAGGCGGTGGCCGCGCTTGCCGGCCGGGTGCGCCGCGATGGCCTGTTGCTGGAGCATTGCGAGGTCAAGTCGCTGGACTGCCGCTCGCGTGACGAAGTGCTGCTGGATATCGGCCAGGCCACGTTGCGTTGCCGCGCCGTGGTGGTTGCCGCCGGGGCCTGGAGTCAGCGCTGGCTGCCGCCACTGGGCTTGCACACTCGTTCGATTCCCTTGGCCCGGGTCCGCACTGACGACGAGTGGGCGATGCCGGTGATTGATGCTGTGACCCAAAGCTACGCCATCCCGCTGAGCCGTAACCTGGTGCAGACCGGCTGTGGTTTTCGCGACACAGCCCCATGGCCGCAAGACCTGAAATCGCCCGATGCCCGCCATGCCGAAGATGCCCGCGTGCGCATTGAACAACTCTCTCGGAGCGGGTGCGAACCTCGTGGTAGCGGCTTTAGCCGCGAAGCGGCCCGTCCAGCCACAGCCGATATCGCGCCTGTGGTCAGGGTTGGAGGCACCACGCGCCATCAGGTTCTCGACCTATTGCCCGGCTTCGACAGCTACACCCCGGACGGTCGGCCGGTGGTGGGTTTCTGCGCTGAAGACAGTCCGCTCTATGTGGCCACCGGTATGTCCGGCCTGGGCTTCAAATTCGCCCCCGCCGTTGCGCAGATCGCCGCCGGGCAGTTGCAACGCCACCTGAACGGGCAGGCGCCCGGCGCGGACTGGTCGGGCTTGTCACCCTCGCGCCTGATGCAGGTCGCCGGGCAGGTGAGGATGCAGCCATGAGCGACATCCGCAGGCAACCGGCGGCGCTGCGGGTCGGTGTCAGTGCCTTGTTCGACCCGGCCGACACGCCCCATGCGCGCACGTTTCTGCGCGCCCTGTGTGTCGCGCGCAATTTGCTGCCCGACCTGCAACCGGTGCAATGGCTGTTCCTCGATGACGGTGCCAATCCGGCGCGGGGTGCCGAGGTCGCCCGGCAGATGATCCAGTGGAAGGCCGACGTGGTCATCGGCCACTTCTCTTCCGACGCCGCCGTCAGCGCAGCCCGGCTGTACGAACCGGCCGGCATCGCGCTGCTGACGCCTGCGGCGACGATCGACTGCCTGACCCTAGAGCATCGCAACGTGTTTCGTTTCTGCCCATCCGACCGGCGCCTGGCCGGGGACCTGGTGAGCTGGCTGCAGGCCCGGCAATGGCGGGCGCTGCACATCGAGGCGGACACCAGCGCTCACGGTCAAGCCCTGGCTCAGGCCATAGCTGCGGCCGCGCATCTGGCCGGATTGCAGCAGGTCTTCGACCGGGAACAAGCCCAGGTGGAGGTCTTCGCCGGACGTTTGCGTGCCAGTCGACAGCACTGGCAGGCGCGTCGTGCCACCGGCAGTTCCAGGCCGCTGGTGCTCACGGACGATGCCGCGTCGCCGCAACTCGGCGCTGGCCGAGCAGGCGACGTAAACGCCTTCGTCATCGGCTTCGGCAACCCCCAGGCACCTGGCTGCCACAGCGCGCTGTTGCACCGGACGCTGTTCGAAGGGGCTCCCGAAACCTATTTCCGGGAAAGCCTGCTGATGCTGTACGTGCTGGCCCAACTGGCAGTCGGGCCGGAGCGAGGGCCGCAGCTGACCGACGTGCTGCAACGGCGCTGCTTCGCAACGCCACTGGGTGCCGTTGGCTTCGAAAACGGCGAATGCCGGGGCGCCACTACCCGGATATGGCAAGTCGGCAGCGCCGGTTTGCTGCCCTTGACCGGATAGCCGAGTCACCATTTTCCCCCTTAATTCCACCTTCAAGGACGAGCCTGATGAACACTCTGACGCCACCTTCTGTTACTTGCGACGCCGTATGCGTCGGTTTCGGCCCGGCCGGAATGGCCTTGTCCTGCGCCTTCGAGGACGCGCGGGAAGCAGGCGCGCCGCTGGCCGACCTGTCGGTGCAGTATCTGGAAGCTGCGCCCCACACCCAATGGCATCCCGAACTGTTGCTCAGCGGAACCGACATCAACCACCACGTGTTTCGCGACCTGGTGACGCCCCGTAACCCGCGCAGCCGGTTTTCCTTCGCCATGTACCTCAAGGCCCACGACCGCCTGTTCGACTTCGGCCTGCTGGGTCGTCCGGCGAGCCGTCATGAATGGTCGGACTACCTGGCCTGGGTGTCCCGCCAGGTAGACGCCCACACCCGGTTCGATGCGCCGGTACAGGACATCCTGCCAGTCATACGCGACGGGCGCCTGGAGCAGGTGCAAATCCGCATCCGCAATCGGCCGGAAACGTTCAGCACCCGGCATCTGGTGCTGTCCAGCGGCAGCGCGCCTCGGGTTCCCGAGCTGTTCGAACCCTTGCTCGGTCCACGGGTGTTTCATACCTCGCAGTTCCTCACCCGGCTTGACGCCCTGGGTGCGGCGCTGCCCAAGCGCTGGCTGGTGCTGGGTTCCGGGCAGAGCGCCAGTGAATCGGTGCTGGAACTGATCGGTCGAAACCCAGGCATCGAGGTGCATTCGGTGCATCGCTCGGCAGGCTTCAAGCTCACCCAACTGGGGCAGTTCCCCAACCGGGTGTTTGCCCCGGACCACGTCGACTACTTCCACAGCCTGGAGCCGGCTGCACGACAGCGGTTCCTGGAATGGAGCCGCTCGACCAACTACGCGGGCATCGATCCGGACGAAAGCCAGAAACTGTTTTCCCTGGTCTACGAAGACCGTATCGCCGGCCGCCGACGCCTGCGCAGTCATGCCTATCGGGCGGTATCGGCCATCCAGCCGTCGGGCGACGGCTATCGGGTCACGCTCACCGATACGTTCAGCGGTCAGCGCGAAACCCTGGAGGTGGACGCCATCGTCCTTGGCACCGGCTATCAGCAGTTCCGGGTGCCGCCATTGCTGAGCAACCTGCAACCCTGGCTCAAGGCCGACCGCGACGGCGGCCTGGTCATCGACCGCGACTACCAGGTCGGCACCCAAGGCGACTGCGACGTGAAGATCTGGGTCAACGGCCTGTCCGAGCGCAGCCACGGCATCAGCGACAGCCAGTCGTTCTCGCTGATGGCGTTGCGTGCCGAGCGCATTGCCGCCGCCCTTGAACGGGCCGTCCGCACGACGGCTCATGAATCGATCCTGACACAGTGAAGTGAACCTCATGCACCAAGCACACCTCCACCACGCTATGGCTTACGAGGCCGTGAGCGACATCGTTCACGACCGCGACTTTCTCAAGGTCCGCGGCCTGGGTCCGGATTTTCTCTTGAAGCTGGAATCTCTCAATCCGGCCGGGTCGATCAAACTCAAGACCGCCGTGGGCCTGGTGGACGACCTGCACGGGCGCGGCCTGATCGGGCCGGATACCGTGCTCATCGAGTCCTCGTCCGGCAACCTGGGTGTGGCGCTGGCGATGACTTGCGCCGAACGCGGCATTGCATTCACCTGCGTGATCGACCCCAACACCTCCAGCCACAACATCCGCATGATGCGCAGCTATGGCGCCTCGGTGATTCGCGTCGAAACGCCGGACGCCAACGGCGGTTATCTGGGCACGCGCATTGCGCTGATCCGGGAGAAACTCGCCGCCGACTCGCGTTATCTGTGGCTCAACCAGTATGAGAACGCCGCCAACCCCCGCGCCCATGCGCGGACCACCGCGCACTCCATCTCCCGCCAGATCGGGCACGTGGATTACCTGTTCGTCGGGGCCGGTACCACCGGAACGCTGATGGGCTGCGTGGAGCATTTTCGTCGTCATCATCCGACCACGCGGATCATCGCTGTGGACAGCGTGGGCTCGGTGACTTTCGGCACGCCAGCCGGCCGACGCTGCATACCGGGCCTGGGCACCAGCCAACGGCCGCCGATCTGCAACATCGACGGCATTCATGCGCTGGAAATGGTGCCGGAGGCGCGCGCTGTCACCATGTGCCGGATATTGGCGCGCACCAAGGGCCTGCTGGTGGGCGGCTCCACGGCCACGGTCATCGCCGCCGTGCATGCCTGGCGCGAACGCATCCAGCCGGGCGCGGTGGTGGTGGCGCTGTCGCCGGACTGGGGCGAGCGTTATCTGGACACCCTGTATGACGATCAATGGGTCGAGCGGCACTTCGGCGCGGAGGTCTTGGGCATGAGCCTGGCCGACATGCCCATCGTGCCGCAGCGGACCCGCTACCTGGCGGCCGAACGCGAGACGTGCGCGGCGTTTCATGTGGTGGACGGGCAGGTCGTAGCGCGCCTGCTGCACGCCGACCCGCAAGCCTGTATCGAGGATGTGCGGCAGGCTTATCTGGATCATCACGCCGGACAGACCGTCAACCCCGACAGTTACTTCCTGCACTTTCCCGATGCGCCGGCTAACCGGATCATCGCCTTGCCCGCCAGCCTCACCGGCAGCCAGCCGGTCAGCGGCATCAAATGGATTTCCAGTTTTCCGGGCAACATCGATGCAGGCTTGCAGCGCGCCTCGGCGGTGCTGGTACTCAACGATCCGTTGACCGGCTACGCCTTCGCTTGCCTGGAAGCCTCGCGGATCAGCGCCATGCGCACCGCGGCCTCGGCGGTGCTGGGCGCTTACTGGCTGAACCGCCGGCAACGTCGTGTCGGGCGCGTCGCGTTCATCGGCGCGGGGTTCATCGCCCGCACGATTCTCGACTTGCTGGTCAGCGATGGCTGGACGCTGCAGGACGTCCGTGTTCACGACCTCGACAAGGCCTCGGCCGAGGCGCTGCTGGGCCATGCGTCCCAGGTCCACGGGTTAGGCGCAGCGGCTGGCGAACTTCACGATTCGTTGACAGCGGATCTGGTGATTTTCGCCACCACCGCGCCCAGCCCTTACGTGCATGAGCCGGTGTTTCGGGCTGGGCAGATCATCCTCAATATTTCGCTGCGCGACCTCGGTCCCCAGGTGATTGGCGCAGCCGACAACATCCTCGACGACGTGGAGCATTGCCTCAAGGCCCGGACCTCGCCCGATCTGGCGGTACAGCACTATCAAGCCCGCTCGTTCATCACCGGCACCCTCGCGCAACTGATGCTGGGCGAGGTGGAACTGTGTCCTGATAAGCCGGCGATCTTCTCGCCGTTCGGGCTGGGCGTGCTGGACCTTGCCGTGGGCCAACGGATTTACCGGCAAGCGCGGGCCGAGGGCAGTGCCCTGGCCGTAGCGGATTTTTTCTTCGAATCGAACCGTTGGTGACTGCCATGCACTGTTTTGCTCCGCCGTTCAGAATCGCCATTGTCGGCATGGGCTCGCGCGGCCTCAGCGTCCTGGAACAACTGATTGGCCTGGCGCGGGAGGCGAGCGGCCTGCGGTTGCGTATCGACGTGTTCGACCCACGGGCACCGGGTTCCGGCCTGCACCACGCCCAGCAGCCCGACTACCTGATGCTCAACACCATGGCCGGGCAACTCACGGCGTTTTCTACGCGCTATCCGTCGTGTGAGTCGCCGGGCATGACTTTCCTGCAATGGTGTGACGCCAGCCGGGTGCGTCTCGACGAGCGTGGCCACGTCACCGAAAGCCATGGCAGGCCGGTGGCGTATGGTGATTTCGTGCCGCGCAAATTGCTGGGGCGATACCTGCAGGCGTGTTATCGCATGCTGGTCCGGCACTGCCCGGCGCATGTCCAGGTGCAGCACCACGCCGAGGCTGTCACTCAGTGCCGGCCGCTGGCGGACAGGCCCGGCTTTGGGCTGGTGACCGCCAGCGGCTGGCAACAGGCCTGCGACGGGTTGTTTCTCACCGCAGGTCACGCGCCGCAACCTGCCGCGCCGGATAACCTCGGGCAGCGAGTGGCTATCGAGGGCCTGGGCCTTACGGCCATGGATGCCCTGGCACACCTCACCGAAGGTCGCGGCGGGCGGTTCGTGCCGGACCGATGTTTCGCCGGTTGGCGGTATCAGCCTTCAGGCCGCGAGCCGCAACTGTTCATGTATTCGCGCAGCGGCCTGCCGTTTCACGCCCGGCCCCGATGGCAGCCTGGCGGCTGCGAGGCTTTCCCACGCCTGTACTTCACGGCGGCGGCCATCGATGCGCTGAGGTGCGGGCGCCATTCAGGCCGACTGGATTTTCGCGCCGACGTGCTGCCGTTGATCGACGCGGAAATGCGTGCCGTGTTCTATCAGGCCAAAGTCCGGCTTGCAGCGCCCAGGCAACTGGGGCACCTCCAGCAACAGATGCGACAGGCCCAGACGCCGGAAAAACGCACCACGCTGTTCGCCCGGCTGGCCGAGCAGTGGGATGATTTCGAGCCGCAGGACTGGCTGACGGTCGCACCGTGGACCGGGCCGCAGGGCCAATACGCGAACGGGTTTCGCCGCTGGATCGAGCGCGACCTGGCCTTGAGCCGCCTGGGCACCGCGCAAAGCCCGCTCAAGCAGGCGCTGGAAGTGTGGCGCGACTATCGCGACCTGCTGCGCCGGGTAGCGGACGGCAACGGTCTGACGGACCGCTCTACCCATGAGTTCTATGCGGTCTGGGCCGGGGTTTCCAACCGCCTGGTCGGCGGTCCGCAGCATGAACGCTATGAGGACCTGCTGGCCTTGCTCGATGCGGGCATCGTGACCCTGCTGCCTCCAGGCGCCGAACCCGCCCTCAGCGTCGATTCGGTCATCACAGCGCGCGTCGCCCATGGGCACGCGGGCCTGACCGGCGATCTGCTGGAGCAAGGATTGATCCGCGCAGCGCATCCGTACCCGGCCGACGGCATCGAGACCGATGCTCTGGGACGGGCCGTTCTCCAGGACGGTTCCGTGCAGCAGCGGCTCTGGGTGCTGGGGCCGGCCGTAGAAGGCTGGCTGTTCTACAACCACTACGTGCCGACGCCCGATCCGGCGTGCCTGGCCCCCACTCAGGCACGCGTTGCCGCGCAATCCTGTCTTGACAGTCTCACCGCCAGCCTGGCGAGACGGCACTGCGCCTGAACACCTCACCCCGTCCACTCATAAGGAAGACTACTCATGTACGAGATCACGTTGCTCACCGCGCTGGCCGGCGCCTTTATTGTGCTGATCATCAGCCCCGGCCCGAACTTTCTGGTCATCACCCAGCTGTCCTACAGCCAGTCACGGCAGCAGGGCATCTGTGCCGGGCTGGGCGTGGCCTCCGGCAGCATTCTCTGGGCGCTGCTGGCGGCCACCGGGCTGGGCCTGATGTTCCAGCAATTGCCGTGGCTGCAACCGGGCCTGCAATTGCTCGGTGGCGGCTACCTGACCTGGCTGGGCACCAAGAGCCTGCGCAGCGCCGGCAGCCAGCCCAAGCCCCGGGACATCGGCGCGCTGGGCATCGGCAGCCTGGGCCGCGCCTACCGCTTCGGCCTGCTGACCAACATGACCAACCCCAAGGCGCTGGCGTTCTACACCAGCGTATTCACCACCGTGACCACGCCGGGCATGCCGCTGTGGGTCCGCAGCGCGGGCGTGTCGATCATCGCGATTCTGGCCATTTCCTGGTTCGTGCTGCTGGCCACGCTGTTCTCGATCCCGGCCGTGCAGCGCCGCTACCAGCGCATGAAGAAGGCCATCGACGTGGTCACCGGCCTGTTCATGATCGTGTTCGGCCTGCGCCTGCTGATCGGCCTGCTGCCCGCCGGCCTGATCGGCTGAGGGTTGGCCCTTTGCAAGGAGAGACTCATGCACAGCAATGACTGGAATTACCCGACCGCGATGCGTGTCGGGGCAGGGCGCGCCGCTGAACTGGCTGACGCGTGCCGCAGCGTCGGGATGCAGCGGCCATTATTGATCACCGATCAGTGGCTCGGCCAAAGCGCCATGGTCGGCCGGGCGCTGGAGGACTGTCGTCGTGCGCTCGGCAGCTGCGGGCTGTTCGACAACGTCAAAGGCAACCCCACCGGCAGTAATGTCGCCCATGGCCTGGAAGCCTACAAGGCCGGCGGCCATGACGGGGTCATCGCGTTTGGCGGCGGCTCGGCACTGGACGCGGCCAAGGCGGTGGCGTTGATGTCCGGGCAGCATCGTCCGCTGTGGGATTTCGAGGACATCGGCGAGAATCATCGGCGGGTCGACCCGGCGGGCATCGCCCCGGTCATCGCGCTGCCGACCACCGCCGGCACAGGCTCCGAAGTCGGCCGCGCTTCGGTGATCACCGACGAGGCGGCACGGGTCAAGCGCACCATTCTGCACAGCCGGATGATGCCGCGCATCGCCATCCTGGATGCCGAGCTGACTGTGGATCTGCCCGCGCACTTGACCGCCGCCACCGGCGTCGACGCATTGACCCATTGCCTGGAAGCCTGGTGTTCGCCGGTCTGGCACCCGATGGCTGAAGCGGTGGCGGTCAAGGGGCTGCAGATGATCAAGGCGCATTTGCCGCGGGCAGTGGCCGACGGCCGGGACATCGAGGCTCGTCAGCAAATGCTGGTGGCATCCAGTCTGGGCGCCGCGGCTTTCCAGCGTGGCCTGGGGGGCGTGCATGCCATCGCACAGAGCCTCGGCGCCCTGTACGATTTGCATCACGGTCTGCTCAACGCGGTTCTGCTGCCTTACGTGCTGACAGCCAATCGCCCGGCGCTCGTCCGGCAAATGGACGATCTGGCGCTGTTCCTGCGTCTGCCCCGACCGGGTTTCGACGGCGTGATGAGTTGGTTGCTGGACCTGCGCGAACGTATCGGCATTCCCCACACCCTGGGCGCCATCGGCCTTGATGCAAGTGACGCGCAACGGGTCGGGCGCATGGCATACGTCGATGGCTGCTCGCACACCAATCCGATCCGGCATACGGCCGAAATGTATTCGCAGATCTTTTGCCGTGCGGTTCAAGGGAGCTAGACGATGCCGCAGCTCAATGAAACGGGGGTGCAGCGGGTCGCGAAGGTGTGGCGCGAGGCGGTGGAACAGGGACGAATCGTCGGCGGTGTCTTATTGCTGGCCCAGGCCGGCGAGCTACGCTATGTCAGCGCCCGAGGCTGGGCGGATCGCGAACGCCGCCTGCCGATGCAGCGCGACACCCGCTTCCGTCTGGCGTCGTTGACCAAGTTGCTGACTTCGGTCACCGCATTGCGCCTGTGCGAACGGGGCGTGCTGGATCTGGACAAGCCGGTCACCACCTGGCTGACTACCTTTCGCCCACGGCTGGCAGATGGCCGCGAGCCGGTCATCACGCTGCGGCATCTGCTGTCCCACACTGCCGGGCTGGGTTATGGATTCGAGCAGCCGCCGAACAATGCCTATCGGCTTGCAGGCGTGTCGGACGGCCTCGATCAGTCGAGCATCGGGCTGGCGGAAAACCTGCGACGGCTGGCGCAAGTGCCGTTGCTGTTCGCGCCAGGAACCGCGTGGGGGTATTCCCTGGCCACTGACGTGGTGGGCGCCGTCATCGAACAGGCGACCGGCGTGGGATTGGGCGAGAACGTGGCCCGTTGGGTGACCGCGCCTTTGAGCCTGCACTGCACGACCTTCGATCCGCCGGGCCAGGCCGATCTGGCCGTGGCCTACAAAGATGGCCCGAACGGGCCGCAGCCCGTCGGCGTCAGTGACGTTCTGCGACTGGACAGCGGGCGCGCGCAGATCAGTTCGGCTCGAGCGTTCGATGTCCGAGCCTTTCAGTCAGGTGGCGCGGGCATGCTGGGCACGGCGGACGATTACCTGCGACTGCTGGAATGTCTGCGCCAGGGCGGTGCACCGCTACTGAGCGCGCCCAGCACCGAGCAGCTGTTAGGCAATGCCATCGGTGAAACGCTGATAAAGGGCAGGGGTGCGGGCTGGACGTTCGGGTTGGGACCGCTGGTGCTGAGTGATCCGCGAGCGGCCAGGCAATTGCAGGGCGCCGGCACCTGGTCGTGGTGCGGAATCTACGGCAGTCATTACTGGGTCGACCCCCAGGCCGGTATCAGCCTGGTGGTCATGAGCAATACGGCGGTGGCCGGTGCCTGGGGAACGCTGGCCGACGGGCTGGTGGAGGCGATCTACAGCCCGAGGGTTCGAGGGCGGCCGCCGCCAAGCGCTACTATCCCTGGACTACGTGCCTAGTCGTTGTCGCTGGTGTGTGCCCAGCGTCTGTCCAGCTGCGGATCTGGCGCCTGGCCTTGGCCGGTGCCGGCTTTAAGCCCGGTTCCGGGTCGCGCAGGAAGGCGGTACGCGAGGCCGCGTCATTCGGTCGGCGATTCGGTATTGATGAACGCCGGCACCTCTGCCAGTGGATAATGGCGCTGCTGGTCGCGGGTGACAGGCCGTTTTGCAGGCAAGGGATCAAGGCGCTGAGGCTGCCCTGTTTCCAGCGCCCGGCCGATGGCTTGCACCACGCGAACGTCGCGCCAGCCTTCATCGCCGTCCGGCTCGGGCGCTACGTCGTTGAGGATGCAGTCGGAAAAATACGCGGTTTCGCCCGCGAATTGATCCACCACCGGGTGCGCATGTTCCTGGGTCTTGTCGCCGACGGTCGCCGTGTAGGTGATGGCGACCCCTGCACCGAAGCCGAAGCAGGGCTTTGCATCGATCTGGCCTTCGCTGCCCAGCAGTTGGAAGCGCTCACTGCTCGGCAGGCTGTAGCTGACGGTGAACTGTGCCAGCCGCTCCTGCGGGAAACGCAAGGAAACCGTGACGGTATCCGGGGTGCTCATCTTGCTGCCCGGTGTGGTGATGCCCACCGCGCTGACTTCAATCGGCTCGTCACCGAACAGTTGACGCACCATGTTCAAAGGATACGGCCCCATGTCGCTGACAGGACCCGCAGCGAAGCCATGTTCGGTGCGATGATTGCTGGCCTTGACCGTTTGGGTGAAGGTCGAGGTGAACAGGCGCGGATCGCCGAATTCCCCGGCCTGCACACGCTCGATCATTTCCAGGGTGCCCGGCTCGCAGTGCAGTCGATAAGCGATCATCAGTTTCGCACCGGAACGCTGCGAAGCCTCGATCATGGCCTGGCAGTCGGCCTCGCTGGTGGCCATGGGTTTTTCCAGCAACACATGGATGCCCGCTTCCAGTGCCGGGACCACGAACTGCCGGTGCAGAAAATTGGGTGTGGCGACATAAACCGCGTCAACTTCGCCTGAAGCGAGCAGGGCGGAATAATTGTCGTAGCTGTAGCTTTTGAGCCCGTATTGACGCGCCAGGCGTTCAGCCTTCACCGGGTCGCCGGTCACCAGCGCGGTCATGACGGAATTCTCCGTCTGGCCGACACCGGGCATGAACGCGCCTTGGGAAATTGATCCGCCCGCTACCACGCCGTAGCGGATTTTGCCGTCTGAACTGGGCATTCCAAGCCTCCTGGTCGATGGGCAGGCGATTGCCTGCCCGTTCAGAATGGAGCGCTCGGAAAACGTCAGGTTCAACGGGATTTTCGTCTCAAGCGCAAAGCGGCAGAAAACTGCGCGGCGAAAAGAGCAACGCCGCGGCCTGCCCGTGCCTGAACCTTGCCGCTACCCTCATGCGGCTCCGGCATCGGCGTTATGCCGGGCAATTACCTTGATCTCGAAATCAAAACCATACAGCCAGGTGACGCCGACACAGGTCACGGTCGGGTAAGGCGCGCTGCCCCAGAATTCCCGGGCAGTGTTCCAGATGGTGTCGAACCGTTTTTCCGGGTCGACGATGAAGATGGTGGTGTCTACCACGTCGTCGAAGCTGCTGCCTGCCGCTTCGAGAATCGCATTGAGGTTGGTGAATGCCTGGCGGACCTGTTGCTCAAGGCCTGGCTGGGGCGAGCCGTCTTCGAGGCTGCCGACCTGGCCGGACACGAATAGAAAGCCGTTGGAACGGACAGCCGGCGAGTAGCGGTTACGCTCGTAGAGGTCCTGGCGTCCAGCGGGGAATACGACGTCACGTGCGGTCATGGGAATGTCTCCAGTCAGAAGGTCGAAGCGACCCGAGTCAGTGATGGACAGACTGTAGAAGCTTGCATTGGCCGGATAAATGCCCAATTCTGGCCTGCACTGTTTGCAGATCCCAAACAATCACCGGCAGCGAGGCCGATATGGACCGTTTCGATGCGATGCAGGCCTTTGCTCGGGTGGTGGAGACCGGCAGCTTCACCAGGGCCGCCGACACCCTGCACATGAGCAAGACCAGCGTGACGCAGCTGATCCAGCAGCTGGAGGCACGCTTGCGGGTCAAGCTGCTCAACCGGACCACGCGCAAGGTCAATGTCACTGCCGAAGGTGCGCTGTACTACGAACACGTGGTGCGTTTGCTGGCGGACATGGACGATGCCGAGAGCAGCCTGTCCGGCGATACCGTGCTGCCTCGCGGGCGGCTGCGGGTCGATGTGCCCAGCCCGCTGGCAAGCTTGATCCTGATTCCCGCGCTGGCGGATTTTCACGCCCGCTACCCGGACATTCAGATCGACATGGGCGTAAGCGACCGGATCGTCGACATAATCGACCAGAGCGTGGATTGCGTGGTGCGGGGCGGCGAACTCACGGATCAGTCCTTGGTGGCGCGGCATGTCGGGGATCTGCGCTCCGGTATTTATGCGTCGCCCGGCTACCTGGAGCGTGTCGGGCGACCCGCGCATCCGAGCGAGATCGAGGGTTCGGCGCATCGTATCGTCGGCTTTCTCTGGGCCCGCCATGGCAAGGCGCTGCCGTACCCCATGCGTCGCGGGGCGGAGTCGGTATTGATTCAGGGTCGACCAGTGCTGGCCGTCGACGACGGCAACGCTTATGTCGCGGCGGGGGTCGCCGGGCTTGGTCTGCTGTGGCTGCCGGACTACATGGCCAAGGCCCATGTCGCCCGTGGCGAGCTGGTGTCGTTGTTCGAAGACTGGCAGCTCGACAGCATGCCGATGTATATCGCTTACCCGCCCAACCGGCATATCAGCCGCAAGTTGCGCGTGTTTATCGACTGGATCATCGAGCTGATGGCCGAGCACGCACCGCTGATCGAGCGCGGCGCGCGCTGATCAGCCGGCGATCAGCGCCAGCAGTCCAAGCAGCAGCCAGCCGATGCCCAGCAGCGCCATCAGCAGCCGCAGGGCATAAGGCGACAGCATCACCAGCGCCAGCCCAGCCAGCGACATCAGCCCCAACCAGCCGACCGGCCCCATGGCCCAGCCCCAGTTCGCCACGCTGGTGGCGAACCCGCCCGCCAGCGCCGTCCAGCCGAGGATGCGCAGGGCGTGCAGGCGCGTTGTTACCGGCACGCGTTGCAACAACTGCCGGTAGTGCCGTTCCAGCCCCAGACACAGACTCAGCATGCCGCTGAAGGCCAGCAGCGCGGAACTCATCAGTGCCAGACTCATTCAGTTCGCCTCCGCCGCATCAGGGCCTGTTTGTCGGGAAATGCGGGGTTGCGCCGGTTGGCCGAGCTTCCAGGTCATCCAGGCCAGCAACCCGCCGATGACGACTGCACAGGCGTGCAGGTAGAGGGCTTCGCCACGGTGTGCGCCGAACAGGTCCAGCAACGGCAGGCCCAGGCACAGCAGCGCCGTCAGGCCCAATTGCTCGCGCCAGGCCGCCATCCACGGGCGCACGATGGCGTGGCCCAGGCTGGCCAGCCATACCAGGAAAAACACCTGCACCTCATGGCCGCCGCGGTGCGCCAGCTCCACCGGCAGCAGACGATTGGCCCACATGAAGGCGACGCAGGCCAGCGCAAGACCGGCCACCACCGCCACGTTCAGCCGCTCGGCAACGTGATAGAGCAAGGCGGCGAGGGCGCCTTCGTTGTCATGCCGACGGCGGCGCTTGACGGTGAACAACACCACACCCGTGGCGAGCATGGCGCAACTGGCCAGGCCGCAGAGGAAATACAGCCAGCGCATCGGATAACCGCCGAATTGCGCGAAGTGCAGGCCGGACATGACCTTCTGGGTCAACAGGCTGGCCCGGCTTTCGGCAGGCGGGCGCAGGACTTTGCCGGTCACGCCATCGAACAGCATGCTCTGGCCCTTGCTCAGCTCGATGCGGTTACCCAGCACCGGCCGGGCTTCGATGCGCGCATCGCTGCGCCCCGGATTCCGGATCGACAACCCGGCCACCGGCCCCAGCTGCCGTTCGGCTTCGGCCAGCAACGGCCCCAGCGCAGTGAGCGCCACACCGGTGTGCACCTCGCTACGCTGACGTTCCGCCGCCTGCCGCTCTATCGGGGCGCCGCGGATTGCCCGGGTTGCCGCGTCGCGGTCGCCGTCGAACAGTGCGTCCATCGCCGCCGGCATGTAGATCAGGTAGAAAATCACCAGCCCGGTGTAGGTAATCATCAAGTGAAACGGCAACACCAGCACCGCCGTGGCATTGTGGGCGTCCAGCCAGGAACGCTGGCCCTTGGCAGGCCGAAAGGTGAAGAACTCCCTGAAGAACTTCTTGTGAATGACGATGCCGCTGACCAGTGCCACCAGCATCGCCATCGCCGCCAGGCCCACCACCCAGATGCCGAGATTGCGCGGCAGGTTGAGGGTGAAGTGGAAACGGAAGAAGAAGCTGCCGCCGGCGGTTTCCCGGATTGTAAGCGGTTCGCCATTGTGCGGGTCCAGTACGGTGCCGCCGCCGCGCCGCTGCTCGCCGGCGGACACAGTCAAGGCTGGCGAACGCTCGGTTGGCAGCCCGATGTTCCATGTGCGGGCATCGGCATGGCGGGCTTGCAGATAGCTCAGGGCGGTTTGCGCCGCCTGGACCTGGGTCAGCTCATGGGCGGGAATTTCCGGGCGCATCCAGCCGTCGATTTCCTTGTCGAACACCGCCAGCGTGCCGGTCAGGAAAATGGCGAACAGCAGCCAGCCGAAGATCAGGCCGCTCCAGGTGTGCAGCCACGACAGCGATTGGGTGACGGTCTTGTATTTCATCCCAGGCGCTCCAGCCATTGTGGCCAGAAGCCGATCACGCTCAACGGCAGCGCCAGGGCCATTCCCGCCCAGGCCTTGCGTGCGCTGCGGCAGGTAAATACCCAGAGAATGGCCAGGGTATAGACCAGAAATGAAAGCAGGGTGGCGATAATCAGGGCGTTCACCTTGTCCAGCGGCAGCAGCCTCGCCAACGCGGCAGTGAAGGCATAGGTAAACAGATAGCCGCCCAGGAGGGCGGCGGTGATTCGGGAGATCGTCGACCAGGCGGTGGAGCGTGTGTTCATGGCGGCTATCCAGGCGAAGCCCGGCACCAGGGCCGGGCGTTACCCTCAGAACGAGGTGGTGATCGAGGCGTACACCGAACGGCCCGGTTCGTTGTAAGTGCTGGCGCCGGCGCTGGTGCCGGCGCCTTCGCGGTAAACTCGCTTGTCGAACAGGTTGTTCAGGCCGGCGCTGAGCGAAAGGTGCTTGTTCAGCTCATAAGTGCCGCCGACGCCCCAGACATGGTACGGATCGACGGGCCGTAGTTCATTGGCGGCGGTGACCGGCGCATCGCGCAGCGGGTTGACCTGCCGCGGTTCCTGCTTGCCGTAGTAGGTGCCGGTCAGGCTCAGGGACAGCGCTTGGCTGACCTGCCAGTCCAGCAGGGTGTTGATCGTGTACTTGGGCGTGACCGACAGCGGGTTGCCGTCGCCGTCCTTGCTTTCCTGCATGTAGGTGAAGTTGGTGTTCCAGCTCAGGGTGTCGCCGTTCTCGCCCAGCAACGGAATACCCAGGTTACCTTCCCAGCCCTTGACCACCGCATCCTTGGCGTTATCCCACTGCAGGATCGCTTCGTTGATGGATGTGCGGCCGACCAGATCGTTGGAAGACACGATCTTGTTCTCGTAGTCGTTGCGGAAGTAGGTGAGGCCAGCACTCCAGCCATCTCGCACGAAGCTGATGCCCAGCTCCTTGTTGATGCTGATTTCCGGGTCCAGATTCTCGTTGCCCAGCACATAGCAGCCGCTTGAACTGAGGCTTGGCGCACAGCCGTTGCCGTTGCTGCGGTACAGGTAGTTGGGGTTGGACTGGTACAGGTTCGGTGCCTTGAACGCCCGGGCGATGCCGCCTTTGAGGGTGATGTCGTCGGTCAGCCTGTAGGACGAGTTGAGGCTTGGGCTCCAGTTGGCGCCGAACTGGTCATGGTGGTCCAGGCGCAGGCCGGGTGTGAGGTACCACTTGGGCGTCAGCTCGATATTGTCTTCCAGAAACACCGCCATGAGGGTGGCGTCCATGTCGGTGGCACGCGAACCTGCGGCCGAGTTGGGCAGGCTGCTGCCGATGGAGCGGTCCATGGTGCTCGGGTCATCGAGTTCCTGGCGGTTCCATTCGGTGCCCACGGTCAGTGTCTGCGGCAACAGGATCTCTAGGGGGATATCCAGTTGGCCCTGTAGCAGATAGCTGTCGTAGGTGCTGGTGCTCTTGTCGGCATTGGCGCTGATGTCGCCATCCACCGAACCGGTCTGGCCTTCCAGATAGCGGTTGTTACGTGTTTTTTCGTACTGCGCGAGCAGGCGCGAGGTGCCAAAGGCCCAATCGCCACGATGGGTGACGGAAAAATTCTGGCGGTACAGGGTGTTGGTTTCGCGTCCCAGCAGGCGATTGATGGTGCTGTCCGGCACCAGCGAATCGGTACCGCCGGTGCCGACGTCGCCCGCGTAGATGTTGCCCTGGCGGCTGTAGCCGGTTTCGAAATCCAGGGTTTGCTGCGGGTCGAGCGCCCAGCTGACCAGCGCGTTGATGTCCTTGTTGCGCACCCCTTCGCGGCCGGCCGCCAGCGACGCGCCACTCGCGGTGTGGTCCTGGTTGATGTCAGCGTCGTCGGCGTCGGTCTTGTTGAGGTTGCCGTAGACACGGAACGTCAGCGCATCGGTCAGCGGCCCGGCCAGGCTGAAGGTGGTGCGCTTGGTGACGCCCTCTGCATCGTCTTCCGGCATGCTGGTGTAGGCGGTGAGCGAGCCGGTCAGTTTGTCGGTCGGGCGCTTGGTAATGATGTTGACCACGCCGCCCATGGAGCCTGAACCGTAGCGCGCTGCCGCCGGGCCGCGCAGCACTTCGATGCTCTCTACCTGATCGGCCGGCACCCAGTTGCTGTCGCCGCGAGTGTCGCGTTCCCCGGAACGGGTGTAGCGCACCGAATTGCGTGAGGTGACCGGCTTGCCGTCGATCAGGATCAGGGTGTTTTCCGGACCCATGCCGCGCAGGTCGATCTGGCGGTTGTTGCCGCGACTGCCACTGGCGCCGTTGCCGGTGAGGTTGACGCCGGGCATCTTGCGCACGATGTCAGACAGGTCGTTGACCGGCGGGCGCTTCTTGATGTCTTCGGCGGTGATCAGGGAAACGCCCGACGCTTGCTTGAGTTCCTGCTCGGCGGTGGCCACCACATGGGTGTCCGACAAGTGCAGTGCATTCGGATCGTTGCTCTCGCCGTTCGGCGTGTCCGCCAGCAAGGCGGTGGGACAGGCGGCCAGCAGGGCCAGGAAAAGGTGGCTGAGCTTGAATTGCGGTTGCATCTACAACTCCTGTTGCCTTGAAAACGCCGGCTCTGAACCAGCTTTCAAACGGAGGGAGCGAGGAGCGAGCATCACGCTGCCAGCCGGCAATTGCGCTCATCCAAGTCCCTGGATGGCGAAGATGGTAGTCATTCTCAAATGAGAGTAAATGTATTTTACACTTTATACACTTGGTAGCCGCAGATGCAGGCGCAGCCCCGGCTCGGCGTTCTGCGCCCAGATCTGCCCGCCCAGCGAATGGACCACGCTGCGCGCAATGGATAACCCCAGGCCGAAGCCTTCGCCGCCGGGCCGTTGGGCATGCAGTCGGGTAAAAGGCTGGAACATCTGTTCGAGCTTTTCAGGAGCAACGCCGGTGCCCTGGTCTTCGATCCAGAGGTGCCAGTTCAGCCCCTCGCGCTGTCCGCCCAGCCGCACCACGGCGTTGTGCGGAGAATGACGAATGGCGTTGCGCAGAATGTTTTCGAACACCTGCGCCAGACCATTGAGGTTGCCCGACACCGTGCAGTCGGCCGGCAGGTCGCAGGGCAGCCGGTCCAGGGTCCAGCCGGTTTCGAAACAGGCGTCTTCGCTCAGCAATTCCCACAGCTCGCCGATCAACACCGGCTCCAGCGGCAGCTGTGGACGCTCGGTATCCAGCCAGACCAGTTCCAGGGTGTCGTTGATCAGGCCTTCCATGACCCGCACCTCGCGCTCCTGACGCAGGCGCATGGCGGCGATGTCCAGTTCGCGCTCACCGGCGACCCGCAGGCGGCTCAGCGGCGTGCGCAGTTCATGGGACAAGGCGCGCAGCAACTGCCGTTGAAACACCACGGTGTCTTCCACGCGGTCGGCCATGTGATTGAGGGCCCGGGCCAGCTCGCCCAGTTCGTCACGCCGGCCTGCGATGCGCGGACCGACCCGGGCGGCCAGGTCGCCGGTGCCCAGCGCATTGGCCTGGCGACGCAACGCGGCCATCGGCGCGATCAGCACCCGGTACAGCAGCACCGCCAGCAACAGCGCCAGGCTGGCGGGCAGGACTTGCTGCAACAGCAGTTGCCACAACTTCTGGTGCTGGCGCGGATGAAAGCGTCGTGGCAGGTCCAGCACCAGGCGGCCCTGGCCGTCGCTGAACGGCACGTAGAACGTCGGCCAGCCGTCGGGGCGCCCGACCATCCAGTCGAGCCTGCGCACGAAGTTCAGCTTGGCTTGCTCGTCCGGATGCAACCCGGTGGAGGACAGCGAGCGGCCATGATCGTCCACCACGACGGCCCATACCTGCTCGCGCTGGCGCAGGTCCGCGAGGAACTGGTCGACACCGGTCGCGCGGTTGCGCTTCCAGGCCTGCTCGGCCTGGGCGGCGTAATCGGTCAGGCCGCGCCGGGCCGGCTCGCCCAAACGCGCCGTGGCGTCGTGAAGGCGCTTGCTCAGGTCCACATGCAGGCTGACCACCAGCAGACACAACAGCGCCAGTACGCCGATCAGTTTCCATAGCAGCGAGTGCCGGTCAGGCAGATTCATGGGGCGGGACGGGTCAGCACGTAACCGGCGCCGCGCACCGTTTCGATCCGCGCGCCGTTGTAGCCCACGGCCTGCAACTTGCGGCGGATGCGGCTGACATGCATGTCCAGACTGCGGTCATGCTGCGAATAGGCGCGGTGCATCGCCTGCTGGTACAGAAATGCCTTGCTCATGACTTCGCCCGCATGCTCCAGCAGCACTTCCAGAATCCGGTACTCGGTGCTGCTCAGGTCGGCCCAGCTGCCTTGGTGGCAGGCATCGCATCGCTGTCTGTCGAGCACCAGCAGCGGGTCTTCATCGACCGGCGCTCTGCCCGATTCCTGTTCATAGGCGACCCGGCGCAACACCGCATCGATGCGCACGTCCATCTCCAGCATGCTGAAGGGCTTGGGCAGATAGTCATCCGCGCCCTGGCTGAAGCCGACGATGCGATCCTGCTCGGCGCCCAGCGCCGACATCAGGATCACCGGCAGGCGCTGGCGACGGCGCAGTTCGGCGAGCACCTCCAGGCCGCTGCTGCCGGGCAGCATGATATCCAGCAGGATCAGGTCGAAAGCCTGGGAGCGCACCAGGTCCAGGATGTCTCCAGCGTCATGGCGCAACGTGACAGTGAAGCCACGCCGGCCCAGGTGGCTGGCCAGGTGAGCGGCCAGCAACGGGTCGTCTTCGACGGCCAGGATCCGAGGGGTAGGCTGGGTGTGCAGGGCGCGGTGCATGGGGATTACATCCATAGATACGGCAGCGCGCGGATGCTAGCAAAGTTTCGAATGTATGTTAATGGTAATTGTTCGTATTAATGGCTTGCGGATTCGCCCACCGCAAGCCCGTTTAGTCCTGTATGAGCGAGCCTGCTCGCGAAGACAGACCGTCAAGTCCTGAACCGCGCTAGCGAAGACAGGTGAGCGACGCTGCGGGTCAGCAGCACGGCCACCAGCAGGGCGACCAACCCCACGGTGGCCACCACGCTGATGCTTTTTCAAGAACCCCCGCGGCGTATCTGTGTTCCAGGATTTTCTAGAAAATCTGACGCCATCAATGTGACGTTTCGACGGCTGATTTGTATAAGTTTGCGTCGCTGCAAGCGCAAGACTTTCAGCAAGGATTTTGTCCAGTCGTGTTAATTGATGAGACCGATGACCACCCGCCACGTGCCTTCCTGTGGGAAAGTGTCGTCCGCCTGTTTAGGCAAAACCATACAAGCAGGGCAGAACGTTTTGGCTACATCAGGCGTTCTATCTTGTTCCGCAGCACACCCAAGCCCATAGGAGACGCAAAAAATGGCCAAGGCCGCCGATGTCGTTGTGCAGTGCCTGGAAAACGAAGGAGTCGAATATGTGTTCGGCATTCCCGGTGAGGAGAACCTCGACCTTCTGGAATCGTTGCGCAAGTCGCAGATCAAGCTGGTACTGACCCGTCACGAACAATCCGCCGGTTTCATGGCTGCCACCTACGGTCGTCTGACCGGCAAGACCGGCGTCAGCCTGTCCACGCTGGGCCCGGGCGCAACCAACCTGGTAACCGCCGGCGCCTACGCCTTCCTGGGCGGCATGCCGATGCTGATGATCACCGGGCAGAAGCCGATCAAGAAATCCAAGCAGGGCCGCTTCCAGATTCTCGATGTGGTCGGCATGATGCAGCCGCTGACCAAATACACCCACCAGCTGGCGTCGGCCGACAACATTCCGTCCCGCGTGCGCGAAGCGTTCCGCCTGGCCGAAGAAGAAAAGCCGGGCGCCGTGCATCTGGAACTGCCGGAAGACATCGCCGCCGAGCAGACTGACAGCCTGCCGATCACCCCGAGCCTGAGCCGCCGCCCGCTGGCCGAGCACAAAGCGATCCAGGCCGCCGTCGACAAGATCAGCAACGCCCGCAGCCCGATCCTGGTGATCGGTGCCGGCGCCAACCGCAAGATGACCGCCAAGGTCCTCAAGCAGCTGATCGACAAGACCGGTATTCCGTTCGTGACCACGCAGATGGGCAAGGGTGTGGTGGACGAACGTCACTCGCGCTTCCTGGGCAACGCCGCGCTGTCGGCCGGCGATTTCGTGCATCGCGCCGTGGAAGCAGCCGACCTGATCGTCAATATCGGCCACGACGTGATCGAAAAGCCGCCTTTCTTCATGGTGCGCGGCGGCACTGAAGTCATCCACATCAACTTCCGCTCCGCCGAAGTCGATCCGGTGTACTTCCCGCAGGTCGAAGTGATCGGCGACATCGCCAACGCGGTCTGGCAGATCGGCGAAGCACTGACCGAAAACCCGCCGCACTGGGATTTCACCCGTCTGCTCACCATCCGTGAAGCCAACGAAGCGCAGATCATCGAAGGCGCCGACGACAACCGTTTCCCGGTCTACCCGCAGCGGCTGGTCGCCGATGTCCGTCGCGCCTTGCCATCCGAAGGCATCGTCGCCCTGGACAACGGCATCTACAAGCTGTGGTTCGCCCGCAACTACAAGGCCCACAAGCCCAACACCGTGCTGCTGGACAACGCGCTGGCGACCATGGGCGCGGGCCTGCCGTCGGCCATGGCGGCGCACCTGGTCTACCCGGATCGCCCAGTCATCGCGGTGTGCGGTGACGGCGGCTTCATGATGAACAGCCAGGAACTGGAAACTGCGGTTCGCCTGAAGATGAACCTGACCGTGGTGATTCTGCGTGACGACGGCTACGGCATGATTCGCTGGAAACAGTCGAACATGGGCTTCACCGATTACGGCCTGGATTACGGCAACCCGGACTTCGTGCAATACGCCCAGAGCTACGGTGCC
Source organism: Pseudomonas sp. v388 (assembly GCF_003935425.1). Classification (GTDB taxonomy): domain Bacteria; phylum Pseudomonadota; class Gammaproteobacteria; order Pseudomonadales; family Pseudomonadaceae; genus Aquipseudomonas. The sequence goes on along the minus strand of NZ_RHQN01000001.1, from coordinate 808,592 downwards.
CATGGGCATCGTGTGGAAAGCGCCGAAGAGTTCCTGCCACTGCTGGAGCGGTGCCAGAGCACGCCGGGCGTGCACGTTATCGACTGCCCGGTCGATTACTCGGAGAACGACTTCATTCTCAATGTGGACCTGAAAAGAAGAAGCTCGCTGGCCTGACCGGGGCCGGTGCAGCGTGCCGGCCGCATGGCCTGCGGGCAGCACGCTCGGGTTTCAGACGATGCTGTCTACCACACCACCGTCGACGCGCAATGCGGCGCCGGTGGTGGCCGATGCCTGCTGCGAACTGACGTACAGGATCATGTTGGCCACTTCCTCGACACTGGCAGCACGGCGAATGATCGACGAGCTGCGGTGGGTGTTGACGAAGTCGGCGGCCACTTCTTCAAGGCTCTGTCCGGTGCGCTCCACATCCGGTTGAAGCATCTCGGCGACGCCTTCCGATAACGTCGGGCCGGGCAATACCGCATTGACCGTGACCCCGGTTCCCGCCAGGCGCTTGGCCAGACCACGGGAGACCGACAGCTGCGCGGTCTTGGTGAAACCGTAGTGGATCATGTCGGCGGGAATGTTCAGCGCCGATTCCGACGACACAAACACGATACGCCCCCAACCGCGCTCAACCATCCCCGGTGCGTACAGCCTGGACAGCCGCACCCCGGACATCACGTTGGTATCGAAGAACCGCTGCCATTCGCTGTCCGGCGTTTCGAAGAAGTCCTGCGGCTGGTAGACGCCGAGGTTGTGAATGACGATGTCGAACTCGGGGTGCTCGGCGAACAGCCGATTGCATTCCGGTTCGCTGGCCAGGTCACCGACGAAGCCGGTGGCGCCGCAGGCCAGCGGCCCCAGTTTCCCCAGGGCCTTGTCGATGCCGGCCTGGCTGCGGCCGTTGATCACGACCTGCGCGCCGGCCTCAAGGAAACCTTTCACAGCGGCGAAGCCTATGCCATTGGTGGAACCGGTGACCAGCACCCGACGACCGTTGAAATCGATGTTCAAGATAAGCACTCCCGATGGTGGTTGATCACTCATCGTGGACTATTTTCGCGCTGTCGATAACCCGCAATACCCGCCGTCGGGCGGTCGGCGGCTACAGCTTCATGCCCACGGCCAGGCGGTTGAAGGCGTTCATCAAGGCGACCACAAAAGTCAGGTCGGAGATCTCGGCATCGGTGAAGTGCGCTTTCAGCGGCTCATAAAGCTCGTCGGTCGCACCCTGGGCGGAAACGTGGGTCAGGGTTTCGGCCCAGGCCAACGCAGCTTTTTCCCGTGGGCTGAACAGCTCGCTGATCCGCCACCCGGCCAGACAGTCGAGTCTGGCCTGGGAAATTCCAGCCTCACGCAATGCCTGCGCGTGCATGCCCAGGCAGTAGGCGCAGCCGTTGATTTGCGAGGTTCGCAGATAGATGAGTTCCACCAGCTCGACGCCCAGCGCGCTGTCGCTGAGTGCGGCGCTGGTGGCAAGCAGTCCTTGGTAGGCGGCCGGAGAAAGTTTGGCGAACGGAAGACGTAACTGACTCATGATCGAACTCCTGATGATAGACGGCGGTTGAGGGGTTGAGGGGTTGAGGGGTTGAAACAATTCAGGTCCGGGACCATTCGGCAAATGGGGCGTGGCGACCCAGTTCCCGACGCGCCTGGGTGTAGGCGGCGGCAACGGCGTCCTGACCTTGCACCAGACCTTGCAGGTAAACGAAATGGGTGTCGCCCAAGCCGATGGTCTGCAGGACGTGGCTCAGATAGTCGGTCAGGAAATCCGGCTGGCGGGCGTTCGGCCCGCGATGAAAACCGCCGGAACTGACCACCACGTAGACCGGGCGGGTTGCCAGCAGGCCGACCTTCCCGGTGGGGCGCGCGTCGAACGTGCGACCGATGCGCACTACGTTGTCGATCCACAGTTTCAACGCTGCGGGCACGGTGAAGTTGTGCATGGGCGTGGCGATCACCAGCGCAGCGCTGTTTTCGAGTTCCCTGACCAGTTGCTCCGACTGGCTGAACACCGCGTCGTGCGCAGGTGTCGGCCGGGTCAGTGCGGTAGCGTAATCCGCCGTCAAGGGCAGCAGCGGCGCGGCGATCAGATCGCGCTGACTGACGCGGGCCTGCGGGTGGTGTCGTGACAGGTGGCTGACCATTTCCCGCGCCAGGCGCAGCCCGACCGAGGTGTCGCGGGGGCTGGCATTGAGCAGCAATAATTCATGCATGGGGCGTCTCCGGCGTGGCGTCGAGCAACTGGACGAAATGCATGCCTCGGGCGAGCAGCCCTTCGCGAAAGTAAAAGCGTTGAGCCAGACTCATGTGCGATCCGGTGTCCAGCACCAGATGGGCGCAGCCCCGGCCCCTCGCGTGCTCACGGGCAGCGTCGAGCAACGTGGCGCCCAGACCGTGGTGGCGCTGCGGTTCGTCGACAATCAGATCGTCCACATAGATGAAGCGTCCGTAGATCAGGTTTTCCATTTCACGAAAGCCGATCAGGCCCAAGACCTGTCCGGCCTCCACCGCGCCGAGCAGTCGATAGCCGTGTTCGGCTTGCCGGGCCAGCTGCCGGGCGTAAGCCGACGGGTCGGTCAGATGCGGACGCAGCTGGCGCATCAATCTGAAACTGGCCAGTTGGTCCTGTGGCTGCTCGATGTAGCGAAGGGTCATGGGCGTTGGCATGGCTGGATCTCTGTGTCGAACCGTAGCCATACAATAGATCGCCGATGGCCTATGCTATAGGGCCAAAAACGGCATAAACGGCTAGGACATGAAAATCGATAGCGTCGCCGCCAGCTCCGCTTTGCAGCTGCCGGTGTACCGCCAGATCTATCAACGTTACAGGGACTCGATTGCGGCCGGCCACCTGCTGCCGGGCGACCGGGTGGCGTCGGTGCGCGCCTTGGCGGCGGAACTGAATCTGGCGCGAGGTACCGTAGAAGCGGCTTATCAGATGTTGATCGCCGAGGGTTATCTGCTGCCGCGCGGGCCTGCGGGCACGGTGGTGTCGCCGCATCTGAGCGCGCTGCCGTCCGCTGGGGAACCGCCTGCCGCTGCGCCGCCGCTTGAGCCGCTGCTGCATAACGGCGAGCGGCCGTTGCCGTTGCAGATGGGCCTGCCAGCGCTGGATGCATTTCCGCGCAAGGCCTGGACCCGCCTGGCGGGGCGGGCATTGCGGGAAAGTGGCCTGGACGGCCTCGTTTATCCGGATGCTCGCGGTCATGGGGCTTTGCGCAGTGCGATTGCCGGGTATCTGGGCGTGTCGCGTGGCATTGCCTGTTCGGCCAGTCAGGTATTCATCTGCGCCGGCTATCAAGCGTGCCTGGATCTGATCTGCCGCAGTTTGATGCGCCAGGGCGATGAATGCTGGTTTGAAGACCCCGGCTACTTTCAGGCGCGACGTTTTCTACACAGCGCCGGTGCGCGGTTGGTGCCGGTGCCGGTGGATGCCCATGGACTGGATGTCGACCAAGGCCTGGAACGGGCGCCACAGGCACGCTTTGCAGTGGTCACGCCGACGCATCAGTCGCCGCTGGGCGTGACGTTGTCGCTGCCCAGGCGCCAGCAGCTGCTCAGGTGGGCCGCGCAACAGCAAAGCTGGATCATCGAGGACGACTATGACAGCGAATACCGCTATCACGGACGACCGATTCCCGCGCTCAAGAGCCTGGATAACCATGGCCGCGTGTTGTACACCGGCACCTTCAGCAAGGTGCTGACGCCCGGCATCCGGCTGGCGTATCTGGTGGTGCCGCAAGAACTGGTCGGGCTGTTCACGCGCATGATCGACACTGCCCAGAACCACTGTCCGCAGCTGTGGCAGGCGACGGCAGCGACGTTCATCGACACCGGCCACTTCGCCAAACACCTGCGCAAGATGCGCGTGCTCTACGCTCAGCGGCGCGCCTGGCTGGTCGAGGCACTGCACGCAACGCTCGCAGGGCAGTTGCAGGTCGATATCCAGGCAGGCGGCATGCATGTCGTGGGGCGTCTGGCGGAAGGAATCGATGACCGGCAGGTGGCGTACAGCGCTCGACTCATCGGGCTGGCCGTACAACCGTTGTCGGCCTGGTACCTGGCGGCGCCACCGCAACGGGCGTTATTGATGGGGTTTACCAATGTGAGGGACGCCAGCGAGGCGCAGCATCTGGCACAGCGGCTAGGGGAAATCTGTCGTGATCGTCATGTTTTCCCAGCCGCTTTCGCCAGCCAGCCCGCTCCTGCAGGACGGAGCTAGCGCTGTAAGGGTGAGAGCCCGCCTGGCTGCAAAGGGGGGAGTGGATCGGTCAACGCTTATGCAGGGCGTCTTCCTTGTGCATCGCCAGGTGACCGGTCTTGTCGCTCTTGACCTCGTACTGCGGCTGATCCTTGGAGGCGGGGCGGTGTTTGCCCATGAACTCCACGTCCTTGGTATGCACTTTGGTCACCTTGCCGTGAATTTCGCCGGCCTCGGAATTCCAGCGCACGGTGTCGCCGGTCTTGAACTTCGTGGTCATGACAATCTCCTGCGCAATCGCGATCAGTCTGTGAGGAGCGGTTTCAGATATCCATCACCATCTCATGCCACGCCATGCCGCCGTGGTCGGACGCGGACGGTTTGACGTAACGGTAGCCCATGCGGCTATACAGCTCGACATGGCGGTCCTTGCACATCAAATGGATGGTTTTTTTGCCCGAACGTGCCATTTGTTCGACGAAGGTGCGCATCAGCAGGGTGGAATAGCCCTTTCCCTGGTGCGCAGGATCGACCACCACCGACATGATCACCACATTCGGCGCGTCGGGATCGTGGCCGATCAGCTCCTTGAAGGCTTCGTCCGACATCACCACGTCATGGGCGCAGCCGCCGTTGATGAAGCCGACGGTTTCGCCGTCCAGCTCCATGATCAGAAAACCTTGCGGGTACTGCGCGATGCGGGTCGCGATCTTCTGTTCAGTGGCGGCTTCGTCGCCTTCGTAGGCGCTGATCTCGATCTGATAGCAGCGTGCGGTGTCAGCCGGTGTGGCGTTGCGGAAATGCGGTTGATTCATTGGCCTTCCATCTTCTGAGTGGAGTACAGCGTGGCAGTCAGACAACTGGAACCGACGTCGCCCGTGAAGGGGCCGTTACCGCCACATAGATGTTCCGGCTCCGGCCTCTGCGCGGATACGTCCGCTCTTGCAGCTGTTTCAAAGCCCTAGCTGCGAAAGCCCTGGATGATCATCCGGGCGGCGGCCCAGCGGCCAGTGGAACTTGCGCTCCGATTCCCTGATCGGCAGGTCATTGATGCAGGCGTAACGCGAGGCCATCAACCCGTCTTCAGCAAATTCCCAGTTCTCGTTGCCGTAGGATCGGAACCAGTTGCCCGAGTCATCGTGCCATTCGTAGGCGTAGCGCACGGCAATACGGTTGTCGGTGAAGGCCCACAGTTCCTTGATCAGCCGGTAATCAAGTTCCTTTTTCCATTTGCGGTCCAGGAATGCCTGGGCTTGTTCCCGACCGTGCACGAACTCGGCGCGGTTGCGCCATTGGGTGTCCGGCGTGTAGGCAAGCGCAACTTTTTCCGGGTTGCGACTGTTCCAGCCGTCTTCGGCGAGCCGGACTTTTTCGATGGCCGATTCCGCAGTGAAGGGCGGCAGGGGTGGGCGAGTTGCAGTGATGGACGACATACGGGTGTCTCCGGACGAGAGGGCTTCTGGCCCCCGTTAGTAGAATATTCCTCATGCCCGCGTCAAGCCGAAGCGGTCGTAAAGTCATGGCAGGCCGACATTGGCGCAGGTAGACTGCCGCGCTTGCCCGGCCGGCCACGCGCCGGAGTCCCGTTTTTGAGGTGATGCACGTTGTCCGCAGCCACTGCGAGGTTTGCCGCCGGTTCGGTGAAGCGTCACGTTCTGGTGATGACCAGCACCAGTGCCGTGAGCCTGTTTGCCGTGTTCCTGGTCGATATCCTGACGCTTGTCTACGTGTCCATGCTTCATCAGCCGTTGCTGATCGCCGCCGTGGGCATTGCCAAGGTGTTGATCTTTGCCAATACCGCGCTGGTGTCGGGGCTGATCATCGCGGCCACTTCGGTGCTCTCGACGCGAATCGGCCGGCAGGGCGCGTCCGATCTGGGCGGCCAGACGTTCAGCCTGTTGCTGCTGATCACCGCAATCTCCAGCGTGACCACCGCCCTGCAACTGATGTTCGTGGAGCCGCTGATGCAGCTGGTCGGTGCCGATCCGGTCATGTGTCTGGCGGCGCGCGATTTCATCCTGCTGGCGCTGCCGGCCACCATTCTTCAGGCCGTCGTGCAGATGTCGGTGCAGATCCTGCGCGCCGCCGGCCATGGCGCCCGGGCTCTATGGGTGGTGCTGTGTGGCGCCGCGACCCTGGCCATCGCCGACCCGCTGCTGATCTTCGTGCTCGACCTCCAACTGTTGGGGGCGGGCCTGGCCTACGCGTTGTCGGCCATTGTCTCCACCGCGCTGGGCGTGTACTGGGTGCGCCGCCATGTCGGGCTGTCGTGGCGCATCGACCTTACTGAGCTGCGCAGCCATGTGGCGCAGACCTTGCGCATCGGGCTGCCCGCCGTGGTGGGAAACGTGGCGACGCCGGTCGCCATCGCTTATCTGGTGTCCACCGTTGCGTCCTTCGGCGTGGACGCGCTGGCGGGCATGACGGTGACGGATCGGCTCACGCAGTTTGCCTACTGTGTGTTCTTCGCCATTCCGGGCGCGCTGGCACCGGTTCTGGGCCAGAATGTCGGTGCCGGCCTGCCGCAACGCGCGCTTGAGGCCGTGAGGTTCGCGCGCAGGCTGCTGGTGGGCTACGGTCTGGTGGTGGGCTGCCTGATGTGGCTGTTGCGGGGCGCCATCGCCGATTTCTACCAGCTTTCGGGGCAGGGCCGCGCCCTGTTCGAGGCGTTCTGTGTGTATGGTGGCCTGTTATGGGCGGTGATCAGTCTGGACTTCATCGCGTTGTCGGTCTTCCTGACCATGGGCCGCCCCTGGCTGGTCGCGCTATTTGCCTGGTTGCGGGTCACCGTCGGAACCTTTCCTTTCGTGTGGGCAGGTGCTCACTGGTTCGGCAGCGGCGGCGCGCTGCTGGGCATGCTGACCGGCAACGCGCTGATTGCGATTGCCTCGACCACTGCCGCATCCTTGGCGGCGCGGCGCTTTTTCGAGCGCGGGCCAGGCCTTGCAAGGCTCGGGTAACTTGAACCAAAGCGTGATTGGATGATTTATGCCTGTTGATGGACCAGAACACGAACACGACACACCGCCCTCGAAGCGGCGCAAGGCGCCCAAGGGCGAGATGCGCAGAACCGCTCTGCTGGATGCGGCCACCCAGGTGTTTGCCCGGGACGGCTATTCCAGTGCGTCAATGCGCGATGTTGCCCAAATTGCCGGAATCACGACCGTCGGCTTGCTGCACCACTTTCCCAACAAGGTCGCGCTGCTGACTGCGTTGCTGGAAAGGCGGGATCAGAAGGTGGTGTCGCGGTTTCAGGATATGGAGATGGAGCTGACCCTGGACGGGTTCATACGCTTCTTGAGGCTGAGCATGAGCTTCAGTGTCGAGGACGCTGACGAGTGTCAGGCCTCCATGGTGATGAATACCGAAAGCCTGTCCAAGTCCCATCCGGCGTGGCAGTGGTACAAGGAACGCTTCGAGATGACCCATCAGCATGCCCGTGGGCACCTGACTTCGTTGATCGAGCAGGGGCAGATTCGCGCCGATGTCGACGTGAAGGCCCTGGCCCAGGAGATTTTCTCGGTGATGGACGGCTTGCAGATCCAGTGGTTGCGAAGTCCCAAAAGCGTGAATGTGAAGCAGGTGTTCGATATTTACCTGCAACGCCTGGCCAACGACCTGCAAGTCAGACAGGCTCATCCCTGAGCCTGTCTTCACGGTTTTAGTACGCCTGCGAATCGCTGACCTGCACGGCCTTGCGCACCGGTACCGGCAGCGGGTTGCTGCCGCTGGTGGTCAGTTTTTCGGGGTACAGGGTAACCAGCGTGCGATCCAGCGGCAGGGTCTCGGAATCCGGCCCTACCAGAATCCGGAACTTGCCCGCATCGACGTCCCAGCTTGCGGTGTTGTCGGTGTAGTAAGCCAGCGAGCGCGAGTCCACCGGGATGGTGACGGTCTTGCTTTCGCCCGGCTTGAGGTAAACCTTGGTGAAGCCCTTGAGTTCTTTCTCCGGGCGATCAACCAGCGGCTTGATCGGACGCACGTACAGCTGCGCCACTTCGTAGCCCGCCTTGTCACCGGTGTTGGTGATCTTGAACGAGGCCGTGACGGTGGTGCCCGGCGTCATCACGTTGGTCGACAGCTTCAGGTCGCTGTAGTCGAACGTGGTGTACGACAGGCCGTAACCGAACGGGTACAGCGGCTTGGCGTGTTTCTTGTCATAACCGCGGTAGCCCAGGTAGATCCCTTCGCTGTAGGTCATCTCGGTCAACGCGTTGTCGCCGATGTACAGCGACGGATCGTTGTACGACGCGTAGGTCGGGTTCTGTTCCAGCTTTTTGTCGAGGGTGATCGGCAGTTTGCCCGAGGGGTTGACCTTGCCGAACAGGATCTCGGCGATGGCCTGGCCGCCTTGCTGGCCCGGGAACCAGGCGTGCAGGCTGGCGCCGACCTTGTCGGCCCATGGCTGCATGTTCAGGCCGCCGCCGCTGTGCATGATGACCACGGTGTTGGGGTTGGCCTTGGTGGCCCAGGTGATCTGTTCGGCCTGGTATTCAGGCAGGTCGTTGCTGCGATCACTCGCTTCGCCTTCATATTCGGCGGTCATGCCCGTCGCCATGACCACGGCGTCGTACTTGGACAGATCCTTTGGCGGACGCAGCGAAGCCCAGCTCATCTGCACGCCCGTCAGGCCGCCCAGGGTCGGAATGAACGTGCCTTCCAGGCGACGGTATTCCAGCTTGACGCTGTACTCCTTGCCTGCTTGCAGCCGAGCGGTCTTGCCGGAGTGAGCGACCGCCTTGACCAGATCGGTGGACGGCGACTTGCCGTCGCTCTCGAGCACCAGTTCGTCATTGACCCACAGCTTGTAAGCGCCGTCCGCGCGAATCTTGAAGATCTGCTCGCCGCTGATGGTCGGCTTGATGGTGGAGGTGAAGCGCGCCGAGAAAGCGCCAGCTGTTGGGCTGAAGCCCGAAACGGTGGTGGTGCCGCCGTCGGTGATGTTGTTATTGGCGCTCCAGCTGAGGTTCACGCCGGGCTCGACCCGAGTCAGGGTCGCAGAGCCGGCCAGTTCGGTGTTGGAGAAATACTCGGCCTTCACACCGCTGTTGCGAATGCCGTTCTGACCGCTTGAAGGCTGGTACCAGACCGAGGTCCTGGGGTTGAGCGACATCTCTTTGATGAACTCGACATTGCTGCTCGACGACGCCAGTTGCTGCAGGCCACTCAGCTCGGTGACATAGGTGGTCGGTTCCGAGCTGGCGGTGCCGAACGGCGAGGCCGGCACGTCATACGCCAGGTTGCCGATGACCGCAATCTTCGCGTCCTTCGCCAACGGCAGCAGTGGCTTGCCGCTGCTGGTCTTTTCGTTGCGCAGCAGCACGGTGGATTCACGCGCCATGTTCAACGAGGCACGCTGGCCGTACTCCGGATGATCCAGGGTCTGAGCCTTGTTGATGCTCTTGTCGAAACCGTAGCTGACCAGGCCGCGCAGGTTGCGCTTGACCTTGTCGTCGATCACGTTCTGGGTCAGTTGGCCGCTCCACAGGTAAGGCAGCAGCTTGGCCTCGGTGAATTGCAGGCCCGACGGCATGTCGATGTCGGTGCCGGCCCAGGCGCCCTTGAAGGCGTCGGTGACCGAGTTGAAGTCACTGATCACGAAGCCCTGAAAGCCCCATTCACCCTTGAGGATGTCGGTCAGCAGGTGATGGTTCTCACAAGCGTAATCGCCGTTGATCTTGTTGTAGCCGCACATGATCGAGGCGATGTTGCCGTTCTTGACCAGGGATTCAAAGCCCGGCAGATACAGCTCGCGCAGGGCGCGCTGATCGACGATCACGTTGAGGTAATGACGGTTGGCTTCTTGCTCGTTGGCGACGAAATGCTTGCTGCCGGCCTGAATGCCCTGGGCCTGGATGCCGTTGGCAATGGCAGGGCCGAGCACCGCACCGAGGAACGGGTCTTCGCCGCTGACGTGCTCGGCGCTACGGCCATTGAGCGGTGTGCGGTACATGTTCATGCCCGGAGACAGCATCTGCTGGCCGCCGGAAATGCGCGTTTCATAACCGATCGCCAGACCGAATTCCTTGGCGCGGTTGATGCTCCAGGTCGCAGCCAGCGCGGATTGCGCCGGGTACTGGGCGCCGAAGGTGGCGTTGTTGACGTGTACGCCCATCGAGGAGTCGTAGGCAACGGTGCCTTCCATGCCCCATTTGGCCAGGCGTGGAATCATGCGGCCGTCGTCGACGCGGGTGAAATTGATCTTTTCGGAGACGTTCATGTTGTCCAGTACCGCGCTGACGCGGGCTTCGACTTCATTACCGCTCACCGGTCCCGCCGCCAGAACCAGGCTGGCCTGGGAAACGCTGAGAGCCAGCAGGCTCAGTCCCAATGTGTGCTTGAGAGCGCTCATGGTTGCTGCTCCTGGTTCTGGTTCTGGGTCTCGGCCTGGTCCGGGGCATCGTCGATTGCCACCGGCGCGTCGAGCAATGCGGAGGAGGTTTTCGCCGCCGGCAATTCAACCTTATCCGCGCCGGTGATCTGCTCGCGCTTGGCGTCGATCTGGGTGCGTACTTGCTGGCTGGTGGCAGCCTGAGCAGAAGTTGAATCCGCAGCCATCACTGAAAAAGTGCTGGCGCAAAGAACTATCGCGCTGAAAACGGACAGCATGGGTCTAGTCATCGATCAATTCTCGATAAGGGGGTATTTGGAATAGGCACGGCGGATCAGGTGCAGGGACGTAATCTGGCCGAACACTAAGTGTGACCAAGGCATATGAAAGTTCAAAGCTTTAAAAAATATTTTTTGAAAATCGCTAAATGACGGCGGCGTCGGACAGATCTGCTTATCTGGATGCCTGGCAACCCCTACACGTATTGTCCAAATATGGCAAAGTGCGATAGTTAATAGCGTAAAAATAACAATATAAGCAATATATCGTCGATATAGCGAGGATATCGTGCTGACTTTACCCATCCTAAAAACCTAGTTGCAATTAGGTTTTAGCTTCTGGTAAGCTTGCCTCCTGCTTGATTCATGTCATATCCATAGTTCGTTTAGTTGCCGGGAAAACAATGGCAGAAGTCTAACTTCTGTAGCGCGAAAGCGTGCACGGTGAATAAGCGGATTTGAAACTGGAGTGGCGGCATCGGGTTGTCTCTGTACTCTTTAATAGCTCGCGCTGTACGCAGGGCTACAACTTCTCAGAAGTCATCATGTATGTCGTTATATACCGGCGTGGATATACCGACGGCCACTGCCTTGTGCGAGCGGTTGTCGGAAGTGGCGGGGTTGAAAGCTTCCGATATAGGCCGTGCCCGCAAGCTGTGCCTGGCCGAAACCGGCAGCGATGATGACCTGATCGCGATGCTGCTGCGCCTGGGTGCCGTGCGGGACGAGGAAGTCGCCAACGCCTGCGCATTTCTGCTCGGCGCACCGCGCCTGGACCTGGAAAACTGCGCCGAGCCTGTGGCGCTGGGCGGCGAGCGCTTTGCCCGGCACTACGGCGTGATCGGCCTCGATGACAACAGCGGCGCCATGGCCGTGGCATTCAACGCGCCGGTATCCGCCGACGCCGTGGAAGCGGTGCGCTATTTCTGCGAGCGTCAGGTCTCGCTGATGATCGGCACGTCCGCCGATGTGAACACCCTCATCGAACGTGTCTACGGTCAGGGCCGCAGTGAGATGGGCGCGCTGATCGAGTCGCTGGACGACGACAGCGGCTCGGATGACGACATCGAGCACCTGAAGGATCTCGCTTCCGAAGCGCCGGTCATTCGCCTGGTCAACCTGATCCTGCAAAAGGCGGTCGAATATCGCGCCTCGGATATCCATGTCGAGCCGTTCGAAAACCAGTTGAACGTGCGCTATCGCATCGACGGTGTGCTGGAGCACGGCGAAGCGCCGCCGGCCGGGTATGCCGCTGCGGTCATCTCTCGACTCAAGATCATGGCGCGCCTGGACATCGCCGAACGCCGCTTGCCCCAGGACGGCCGGATCATGCTGCGCATCCAGGGCCGCGAGCTGGATCTGCGGGTGTCGACGGTGCCCACCAGTTTTGGCGAGTCGGTGGTGATGCGTCTGCTGGATCGCCAGACCGTCAGCTTCGATTTCCCCAGCCTGGGTATCGACGGTGCGCGCTTGCAGACCTTCCTCGATTTGCTGGAAACACCCCACGGCATTCTGCTGGTGACCGGCCCCACTGGCTCGGGCAAGACCACCACGCTGTATACCGCCTTGTCCCGGCTCAATACCGACGAGCGCAAAATCATTACCGTCGAAGACCCGGTCGAGTATCAGTTGCAGGGCATCAATCAGATTCAGGTCAAGCCCGCCATCGGCCTGGACTTCCCGACCGTGTTGCGCTCCATCGTGCGTCAGGACCCGGACGTGATCATGATCGGCGAGATGCGCGACCTGGAAACCTGCCGCATCGCCATTCAGTCTTCGCTGACCGGCCATTTGGTGCTTTCGACCCTGCACACCAACAGCGCGGCGGCGAGTATCACCCGCTTGCTGGACATGGGCGTCGAAGGCTACCTGATCGCGTCCACCGTCAAGGGCATCCTGGCCCAGCGTCTGGTGCGCAGGCTCGACCCGGCTACACGCATCGCCTTCGATGCGCCGCAAGAGCTGATCCGCCTGCACGGCCTTGAGCAGTACACCGACGAACGCCCGATTCGCTTGTACCGCGCTGATCAGGATGCGGCCGGCGGTGGTTACCACGGGCGTAGCGCGATTACCGAATTGCTGGTGATGAACGAAGAGCTGCGCGGCCTGCTGATGCGCCAGGCCGATGCCGCGACGCTGGAGCAGGCGGCGCGCCGCTGCGGGCTGGTCACGCTTTATGAAGACGGCCTGCGTCAGGCGTTGAGCGGTATCACCTCACTCGACGAGGTGCTGCGCGTCACGCGCGGCGACTGACATGTCCCACTACCACTACCGAGCCCTCGACGCCCAGGGCGTTCAGCATCAGGGTCGCCTCGAGGCGGCTGGTGAACAGGCCGCCGCCCTGCAGTTGCAGCGCCGCGGGCTGGTGGTGCTGCGTTTGCATCAGGCGGCTGAAGGCAGCCTGCGCGGTCGCTCGGCCGCCTTGCTCAACGGCGCGGCGCTGGTCAGTTTCACCCAGCAGCTGGCGACTTTGCTGGGTGCCGGCCAGCCGCTGGAACGCTCGCTGGGGATCTTGCTGAAGCAATCCACCGACAAGCCGCGCCACGCGCTGATCGAGCGCATTCGGGACCAGGTCAAGGCCGGCAAACCGCTGTCCCAGGTGCTTGAAGAGCAGGGCGGACAGTTTTCCACGCTGTACATCAGCCTGGTGCGCGCCGGTGAAGCCGGTGGTGCGCTGGATGAAACCCTGCGCCAGCTCTCGGACTATCTGGAACGCAGCCAGAAGCTGCGCGGCGAGGTGATCAATGCGCTGATCTACCCGGCTTTTCTGGTAGCGGGCGTATTGGGTTCTCTGGGTTTGCTGCTGGCCTACGTGGTGCCGCAGTTCGTGCCGATCTTTCGCGACCTGGGCGTGCCGGTGCCGTGGATCACCGAGGTGATTCTGGCCCTGGGCGAATTCTTGAGTGGCTACGGGCTGGCGCTGCTGGGCGGAATCATCGGCCTGGCCTGGCTGGCCGTGCTGGCCCGGCGTAATCCGCAGCGGCGTCAGCGTCACGACCGGCGTCTGCTGCGCCTGCGTTCGTTCGGGCCGTTGCTGCAAAAGCTGGAGGCGGCGCGGTTGGCGCGAACCCTCGGCACGCTGCTGGGCAACGGCGTTGCGCTGTTGCAGGCGCTGGTCATCGTGCGCCATGTGAGCAGCAACCATGCCATCCGTATTCAGCTCGAGCAGGCCACCGACCGGGTCAAGGGCGGTGGCCGGCTTGCCGAGGCTTTCGGCGACGATCCGCTGTTGCCGGAACTGGCCTTGCAGATGATCGAAGTCGGCGAACAGTCCGGCCAGTTGGGGCAGATGCTGCTCAAGGTCGCCGAGGTGTTCGATGTCGAGGTCAAGCGCGGCATCGACCGCATGCTGGCGGCCCTGGTGCCGATTCTCACCGTGGTGATGGCCGCGCTGGTGGCGGTGATCATGCTCGCCATCATGCTGCCGCTGATGAGCCTGACCAGCAATATCTGAATTTCGAAACGAGGATTTTTTCGCCATGAACATGAGCCGTATCCGCTTCAAACCCGTGCGTCGTCAGGGTGGTTTCACCTTGCTGGAAATGCTCGCGGTAATCGTGCTGCTGGGCATCGTCGCCACTATCGTGGTGCGCCAGGTCGGCGGCAACGTCGACAAGGGCAAGTACGGCGCGGGCAAGGCGCAGCTGGCGAGCCTTGGAATGAAGATCGAAAGTTACGCGCTGGACGTCGGCTCACCGCCCAAGACCTTGCAGCAGCTCGCGGAAAAGCCGGGCAACGTTTCGGGCTGGAGCGGCCCTTACGCCAAGCCGTCGGACCTCAAAGACCCGTTCGGCCATGCGTTCGGCTATCGCTTCCCCGGCCAACACGGCAGTTTCGACCTGATCTTCTACGGCCAGGACGGCCAGCCGGGCGGCGAAGGCTACAGCGCCGACCTGGGCAACTGGGAGTAACCGGCTTGCATCACGCCCAGCGCCGCAGCCGTGGCTTTACCCTGTTCGAGTTGCTGGTGGTCATCGTGTTGATCGGCGTGGCGGCGGGCATCGTCGGCGTGGCCGTGAATCGCGGCATGCAGGCCAACGCCGAGCGCCAGGCGCTGAGCCATATCGTCGATGCGTTGCGGGCCGCGCGGGTGCAGGCGATCGTCAGCGGCCAGCCGGCCCGGACGCTGTTCGACCTGCGCCAACGCAGCGTGCAGGCGCCGGGCACGCGAGCCTTTCACTGGCCCCGCAGCCTGGACGTCGAACTGCACACCGCTGAACAACTGGGCGCGGCGTTCGAGTTCTATCCGGATGGCGGCGCCAGCGGCGGGCATATTCTGGTCAGCCGCGATCAGTCGCGTTGGCGGATCGATGTTTCCTGGCTGACCGGAGTCGTTGAGTTGCACACACTCCAATGAAGCGCCAGACCGGTTTCACCTTGCTGGAAATGCTCGCCGCGCTGACGGTGCTGGCCCTGTGCGTCAGCGTGCTGCTCGGTGCATTCGGCCAGAGTGCCCGCGCCATGCAGCAGGCGCAGCGCAGTGACCGCCTGAGCCTGGCGGCGCGTTCGCTGCTGGACGAACTGGGCGAGGGCGCCTTGCAGCCTGGATCGAGCACTGGCCGCTGGGACGGTCTGCCCTGGACGCTGGAGGTGCAGGACCAACCGGTGCCGCCCGGCGCGGTGCGTTTGCTGCGGCTGAACCTGACGATTCATGACGGCGCGCATCAGGTGCGGCTAAGCACCTTGCGCGCCCTTGGCCGCGGTGTGATGCGATGAAGCGTCAGGCCGGGTTCACGCTGCTGGAAATCCTCATGGTGCTGACCCTGCTCGGCGTGCTGCTGAGCCTGGTGGCCGGTGCGATTCTGGGGGCCAACCGCGCAGTGGCCAAAGCCCAGCGTTTCGCCGGGCAACTGGATGAAGTCCGCGCCGCGCAGAATTTCCTGCGCGTGGCGATCAGTCACGCGTTGCCCCTCGGCATCCCGGATGAGCAGCACCACAAGCCGGTGATCTTTCTCGGCGGCCCGGCGGCAATGACCTTCTACGGCCCGCTGCCGACATCCTTGGGCGGTGGATTGCATCAGCAACGGGTGCAATGGGCAGGCCAGCGCCTGCAAGTGGATTTCGCCCGATTGGGCGAGCACGGTACACAGCCGTTCGGTGAGCCCCAAGTGCTGCTGCGCCGGGTGCAACGCGTGCAGTTCAGCTATCGCGGCAGCGACCCCAAAGGCCAACCGACCGCCTGGCTGAGCGAATGGCCGTGGCCGTCGCGCCTGCCACGGGCGGTGCGCATCGATGCGTCGCTGGGTGGCGGTGCGAAGTGGGTGCTGCAACAGGTGGAGCTGCGGCTGGACCTGTCCGGCGAGGCCCATGCCAGTGATGGGCTGACGCCATGAGCGGCCAACGCGGCGCGGCGCTGCTGGTGGTGTTGTGGGTGCTGGCGTTGCTGGGCACCTTGCTGGCCGGCGTCGCCAGCCTGGTGCATGTGCAGAATCGGCAGGCCTTGTGGCAAAGCCAGCATACCCGCGCCCTGGTCATCGCCGAAGCGGGCGTGGCCCTGGCGGTGGAAGCCTTGACCCGCCGCGATCTTCGCGCCCGCTGGCGGCCCGATGGTCGTGAGCAGTTCCAGCGTTTCGATGACAGCGAGTTGCAGATCAGCGTGCGCAGCGAACGCGGCAAGCTGGACCTCAACAGCGCGCTGTCCGGCGACTTTGCCCGACTGTTTCAGGCCTGTGCTGCCGGACCCGGCCCGGCAAAGGCGCTGGCCCGGCAACTGGATCGGCGCCGTGCCGAGTCAACGCCGTTGCGCATGCTCGAAGAACTGCGCGAGCTGCCCGGCATGACTCAGGCGCTCTATCAATGCACCTTGCCTTACGTCACGGTCTGGTCCGGCGAAGACCGGCCGCTGCCGGACCTGGCCGCGCCGCTGTTGGCCCACGCCTTGAACATGCCGCCGGCCCGCGGGCTGCCAACCGACGGCGGCCAGACCTTTTCCATTTCCAGCCGTGCCCGCTTGCCCGGCGGCCATGACGCCACCTTGCAGGTGACCCTGATGTTGAACCCACCGAAGGAGGGCGCCAGACCGTATCGGGTCCTGCGCTGGCAAGAATGAACGATTTTATCTCCACCCGGTTTGCCGCACTGCGCACGCAACACCTGCGCCTGCTGCGGCACTGGACCGGCAGCCCGCTGCAACAGGCGTGGCGCGCCTGGCTCGAGGAACTGCACGGTCTGCTGCCGGCTGCGCTGCGTGTGCGCCTTGCCGCTCGGCGTGTCGCACGGGTGACCTGGCCGCTGCCGCACGCCTTCGCTGTGCCGTTGCCGCAGGTGCTGGTCCTCGACACGCGCCAGGTGCTGATCCAGCGCCTGAACCTGCCCCTGGCCGCGACCCGCGATCTGCCGCGCATGCTGGGCTATGAAATCGACAAGTACACCCCGTTCCCCCGTGATGAGGTGGCGTTCGCCGCCCGGGTCGAGAAGACCGTCGCCGGGCGCGCCCACGTGCTGCTGGTCAGTATCGCCCGCACCCGGCTCGACGAGATCCTCGACGCTTGCCGCGCCACAGGGCTGGTGCTCGCCGGGATCGACGCCTTGGGTCGCGACGGGCAAGCGCTGGGCGTCGATCTGCTCCCCGATGAGCTGCGGCCCCGACGCGGAGGGCAGTCGCGGCTTGACGGTTATCTGGCCTGGTTCTGTCTGGTTTTACTGCTGGCGCTGATGGTCATGGCGGTCAGTGCCCGTGAGGCCATGGTGCAAACCATGCGCACTGAAGTCGCGGCCCAGCGTGAACAGGTCAGGCAGCTGCAAACGTTGCGTCAGGAACTCAGCAACACCCAGGGCGCCGCCGGTTACCTGATGCGCTTGAAAGCGGCACGGCCGGGCGTCAGTGCGTTACTTACCGAGCTGACCTCCTGCGTGGGCAACGACACCTGGATCGAACAGCTGGAAGTCGGGGACGGCGCGGCTAAAGGCGAGGGCAGCGAACTGTCGTTTTCCGGGCAGAGCCGACACGCCAGCGCCCTGATCGGCCTGATGAAAAATTGCCCGTCTCTGGACAGCGTTCAGTTTCAGGGCGTCATCCAGCCAGACCCACAAACCGGCAAGGACCGCTTCTCTGTCCGTGCCCGACTCAAGGAGGACGCCCACCATGCGCCGACCATTGACCCGTCGTGAACGTCGCATCGCGGCGCTGGCGGTCCTGGCGTTGCTGCTGTGGATCATCTGGTCCCTGCTGATCGACAGCTGGTTCACCGGCCCCCTCGGCGAGTTGAATGCCGAAGCCGCCGGCTTGCGCGAACAGCAGCAGCGCTACGCAGGCCAGCTCGCTCAGTTGCCGGCACTCCAGGCCCAGCTGCAGCAGGCGCGCCAGGATCCGGCGCGGCGCAGCAGCCTGTTCGACGGCGACGACCCCAGCGCGGTGGCCGCCGACCTGATGCAGCATGCGGTCGACACGGTGAAGGCGCATTCGAGTACCAGCGCCGGCTGCGAAGTCACCCAGCGCATGCCCATGGTTCCCGAACCGGTTCCGGGCGAGGCCTGGCGACCGGTCAAGGTCAGCCTGACGCTGGAATGCGCCATCGAGCCGCTGCTGCGTGTGCTGCGGGATTTCGAGTACAGCCAGCCGTACCTGTTCGTCGACAATTTCACCGTGCGCCGTGCCGCCAGTGCCCCGGCGCTGGGCGGAGCCGGACGTCTGCAGGTCAGCCTGCTGCTGCGCGGTTACCTGCAAGCCGGTGCGGTAGCGGAGCCACGCCCATGACTCGCATGAGCCTGAGGTTTCGTGCCTCGACCCTTGCGCTTTCAAGCCTCGCGGCGCTGTTGATCGCGGCAGTGATCTGGCTCACCACCAGCATGAGTCAATCCGTCACATGGCTACCGGCCATACAAGCGCCTCACACTCCGCGCCCGTCCGGGCCGGTGGCGGCGATGCCCATGCTGGCTGATGAACAGTTGCAGGCTGCCTGGCAGCGCCCACTGTTCAGCCCTGACCGCAGCCCCGATCTCGCAAAGTCGGTCGCCGGTGCCACGCGTCTGGAGGGCTTGAGTCTGAGCGGTGTGATTCTGGACGGTTCAGCGCAATGGGCGCTGCTGCGCAACCAGGACAAGCACACCGTGAAACTCAAGGTGGGTGACACCCTCGACAACGGCTGGACCCTGAGTCAACTGACGGCGCGGGTCGCCACCTTCACCCGCCAAGGGCAGTCTCAAAGCCTGAGCCTGCCGGTGCTGCGCTTACCGCCGGCCACCTCACTGCACACACCTTCTTCCATTACACCTCCACTTCTATCGGCGCCATGAAAAATCACCTTTGCATTACCCCGGTCGCTTCATTGCGCCTGCCCCTGTTAGGACTGGCCGCCGCCATGGCGGTCAGCGGCTGTACCTTGCCCGGCCAGGCGCTGGACAACGATCCAGCCTTGCTCAACGAGGCGCTGGACGGCACCGGTGCCCAACGGCGTCCCGTGGCCGAGCCGGCAGCGGCCGACGTCGTTGCGACACCGGCCAGTCCCGCGCCGATCTCGATGCCGCCGCAGCGGCAGATCATCAGCGGCAGCCAGCGCTTCGTAAAGGCACCACGGCCCGCCGTTGCCGAGGCCCAAGCGGCGGAAGGCGATATCGTTTTCAACTTCACCGATCAGCCGATCGAAGCGGTGATCAACAGCGTGATGGGCGACCTGCTCAAGGAGAACTACAGCATCGCCCAGGGCGTGAAAGGCAATGTGAGTTTCTCGACGTCCAGACCGGTCAACAAACAGCAGGCGTTGTCGATCCTCGAAACCCTGCTGTCCTGGACCGACAACGCCATGATCCGCCAGGGCAACCGCTATGTGATCCTGCCGGCCAATCAGGCCGTGGCCGGCAAGCTGGTGCCGGAGATGCCCGTGTCGCAGCCGTCCAGCGGGCTGTCGGCGCGTCTGTACCCGCTGCGCTATATCTCGGCCACCGAGATGCAGAAGCTGCTCAAGCCGTTCGTGCGGGAAAACGCCTTCCTGCTGGTGGACCCGGCGCGCAACGTATTGAGCCTGGCCGGCACCGCGGATGAGTTGGCCAACTACCAGGACACCATCGACACCTTCGACGTGGACTGGCTCAAGGGCATGTCCATCGGTGTGTTCGGCCTGCAACGCGCTTCAGTCGGCGAACTGATGCCGCAACTGCAGAAACTCTTCGGTCCCGACAGCGGCATGCCGCTGGCCGGCATCGTGCGCTTCATGCCCAACGAGCGCACCAACTCCATCGTGGCAATTTCCGCCCAGCCTGAATACCTGCGCGAAGTCGGGGACTGGATTCGCACCATCGATGAAGGCGGCGGCAATGAGCCGCAGATGTACGTCTACGATGTACGCAACATGAAGGCCACCGACCTGGCCCGGTACCTGCGGCAGATTTACGGAAGCGGTCAGATCAAGGAAGAGACGGCGGCCAAGGTCGCGCCGGGCCTGCGCACCACCACGCTGTCGTCGGCGGCCGGCGGTTCGACTGGATTGGGCAGCAGTTCCAGCCAGGGGCTGGGCAGTATCGGCGCGCAGAACACCGGTAGCACGGCACAGGCGGCCGGCGACGACGAAGAATCCGAGCAGGGCGAGGACAGCGGCGAGTCCGGCGACGACAGCAGTGGCAGCCAGTCTTCGGCGAAAAGCCTGGATCAGAGCGTGCGCATTACCGCGCAGAAAAGCAGCAACCAGTTGCTGGTGCGCACGCGGCCGGCGCAGTGGAAGGAAATCGAATCGGCGATCAGAAGGCTCGACAACCTGCCGCTGCAGGTACAGATCGAAACCCGGATTCTGGAAGTCAAACTGACCGGCGAGCTGGACATGGGGGTGCAATGGTACCTGGGTCGCCTGGCCGGCAACTCCACCAGCACCACCGTCGCCAATACCGCCGGCAGCCAGGGCGCGCTGGGCGGTGGCGGAGCGGGGCTGGGTTCCACCGACTCGCTATTCTACTCGTTCGTCAGCAGCAACCTGCAAGTGGCGCTGCATGCCCTGGAAACCAATGGCCGCACCCAGGTGCTGTCGGCGCCGTCATTAGTGGTGATGAACAATCAGCAGGCGCAGATTCAGGTCGGCGACAACATTCCCATCAGCCAGACCACGGTCAACACCAGCACCTCGGACACCACGCTGAGCAGCGTCGAGTACGTGCAGACCGGGGTAATCCTCGACGTCATGCCGCGAATCAATCCCGGCGGCCTGGTGTACATGGACATTCAGCAGCAGGTCAGCGACGCCGATACCACGACCACCGACAGCAACGGCAACCCGCGCATCTCCACACGTTCAGTGTCTACGCAAGTGGCGGTGCAGAGCGGCCAGACCGTGCTGCTGGGCGGGCTGATCAAGCAGGACAATGCCGAATCGGTCAGCGCCGTGCCGTACCTGGGCCGAGTGCCGGGGCTGAAATGGCTGTTCGGCAACACCAGCAAGTCGAAGAACCGCACCGAGCTGATCGTGTTGATCACCCCGCGGGTCGTGACCAGCGCCAGCCAGGCCCGTCAGGTGACGGATGACTACCGCCAGCAGATGCAGCTGCTCAAGGCGCCGGGAATGGATACGCGGCTGCGCTAGGCAGCCGGGCTGCCCCCGCCAGACCCGCAGCGGCTGGCGAGAGCGATGCAACGGGCTGTCAGGTCTTGAACTTGCGTACCAGGCCGTCCAGTTCGTTGGACAACGCGGCCAGGCTGCTGGAGTCGGCGCGGGCCGAGTCGGACAGTTGCGCGATCAACTGCGCGTCGCCATGGATCTGGCTGATGTGGCGGTTGATGTCCTCGGCCACTTGATGCTGTTCTTCGGCGGCGGTGGCGATCTGGGTATTCATGTCGCGGATCACGTCCACCGACTCGCGGATCTGCCCGAAGCTGTTGCGCGCCTGGCCGATCTTGGTCACCGACTGCTGGGAAACATCCAGGCTGGCGTGCATCTGCTGCGCCACCGAAGCGGTGCGCTTGGCCAGGTTGCCCAACAGGCCGTCGATTTCGGCGGTGGAGTCGGCCGTCCGCTTGGCCAGCGCCCGCACCTCATCGGCCACTACCGCAAACCCGCGGCCCTGCTCACCGGCACGTGCCGCTTCGATGGCGGCGTTGAGCGCCAGCAGGTTGGTCTGCTCGGCGATGGACCGGATGGTGTCGAGGATCGACTGGATATCGTTGCTGTCTTTCTCCAGCTGGCTCATGTCCTTGGCCGAGCGGGCGATTTCCTCGCTGAGCTGGTCGACACTGCGCACCGCGTCGTCGATCTGGCGCTGGCCTTCTCGGGCCTGCTGCTGACCGCTGTCGGCACTGTCGGCGGCCTGGCTGCAGGAGCGGGCGACTTCGTTGGAGGTGGCGACCATCTCGTGAAACGCGGTCGACACCATGTCCACGGCTTCGCGCTGCCTGCCCGCAGCTTCGGCCATGTCGTTGGAGACGCGGATCGAACTGTGAGAGGCGTCGAGAATCTTGGCGGCGGCCTGGCCGATGTGCTGGATCAGGCTGCGAATGGCCGACAGAAACTTGTTGAACCAGCCGGCCAGTTGAGCGGTTTCGTCCTTGCCGCGCACGGCCAGGTTCTGGGTCAGGTCGCCTTCGCCCTGGGCAATGCCTTCCAGGCCGGTGGACACACTGTGGATCGGCCGCACGATGACGCGTGCGAAGCTGGCACCGACGATGGCGAACACCAGCGCCAGAATCGCGGCAATCGCGCCGATCAGCCAGGTCAGGCGGGTGGCGTCGGCCATCACTTCCTGCTGCTTGATCAGGCCGATGAAGTTCCAGCCCAGTTCATCTGAAGGGTAGACGTTGGCCATGTAGCGCTCACCGTTGAGCGTCACTTCCACCAGGCCGCTGGTGGTCTTGGCCAGCTCGGCGAAACCGTCGCCCAGTTCGCCCAGTTTCTTGAAGTTGTGTTCCGGTTGTTGCGGATCGACCAGCACCGTGCCGTTCTTTTCCATCAACAGCAGGTAACCGCTTTCGCCGAGTTTGATCTGCTTGACAATGGCGGTCAGCTTGCCGAGGGAAACGTCGATGTTCACCACGCCGCCGGGGCTGCCCAGGGTGTTGGGGATCGCGCGAATGGTGCTGACCAGTACCGAATCATCGCCGGCCCAATAGTAGGCGTCGCTGCGCACGGTCTTGCCGACGTTGGCCATGGCGGTCTTGTACCACGGCCGAACGCGCGGGTCGTAGTTGGCCATTTTCGGGTCTTCCGGGGTCATGACGTAGGTGCCGTTGACCAGGCCGTAGGACACGAAAGAATAGGCCGGGTGGGCCTTGGCAATGCTGGCGAAGAACTCGGTGGCCAGCTTGTCGTTTTCCGACTGGGCCGTCGGCGTGGCGCCCATGTAACTGCGGAAATCGCCGCCGGCACCGGAGATCAGCGGATGCGAGGCGATGAAGTTGACGTTCTGGCTGATACCGTCGAAGAACAGCTGCATGGCGTTGTCGACCTGGCGAATTTCACGTCCGCTGCTGTCGACGAATCCATCGGTGGCATCCTGGCGCAGGTTGACGATGACAATCGCTGCCACCACCAGAATGGGCAGGCACGCAATCACTGCGAACGCCCAGGTCAATTTCTGTTTGATATTCATTTGAGCTCCGCAATTGTGGCTACTGCCAAACGTATCGATCGCTGCGTGGACGCAGTCTGTTCACCCAAACGCTCGCCTGCGAGATGTCTGATGGTGTACCTAAGCCTTCGGCCCCGAACGGGTTATCTTTAAGCGCCCGACCGGCGTTTCGTCGTTTGTTTTCGGGGGTTTGCTCAGGGTCGATAACCGAGTTCTGCACTGATTTTTGCACTGTATTCGAGCAGAAGGCTCTGGAATCGGTGAGTGGCACCTTCAGGGTCCATGACGGCATCGGGTCCGGACAGGTTGATGGCGGCGACGACGTGCCCGCCGTGGTCCTTGATTGCGGTGGCAATCGCCGTCGAGTAGTCGGAACGATGCAGCACCCAGCCCCGCGCACGGTCCTGGTGCACCATGGCTTGCAGATCCGGCAATGTACGCGGTGCCGGCGCCGGATAATCGTCCAGGCGAATATGCTGATAGAGGCTGTTGAGCGCTTCATCGTCCAGGGCCGTGAGTAACATTCGGCCCATGGCCGTGCAGTGACAGGCGATGCGAGTGCCCACCGGGATATTGACTGACAACCGCTGCGCGGCGAAGGCGCGATACAGGTAGAGGCTGTCGGTCTGCTCGCGAATGCTCAGGTGGCAGGACAGGGACGTGCGGTCGCGCAGGCCGTTGAGGTGCGGCATCGCCACCTCGACGATGTCGCGACTGGCCAGGTAGCTGAACCCGTCGCTGATGACCCGCGCGCCCAGCTCGTACTGGTTGTGGCTCTTGTTCAGGTAGCCCATCCGGGTCAGGGTGAACAGAATTCGGTACACCGCCGAGGTGCTCACCGCCAGCCGCTCGGCGATCTCGTGAATGCTCAGCGAGCGGGTCTGCGCATTGAACATCCCCAGTACGCTCAGCCCACGGGCGAGTGCCGGGACGCTGTAGTCGGTTTCTTTTTCTGCGATGTCGGAGGTTGGCATGTGTGGCTCCTGATTCTCTTCACCAGCGGCCTGGTGGTGCCTGTGGGAGCCAGCCTGCTGGCGAAGGCGTAGTTCCAGGCGACCCGAATACTGCGTTCGCGCCGACCTCTTCGCCAGCAAGACGGAACGCCGCCTCGGTGCCCCTATATAAAGCGGTCACAGCTCAACCAGCTGCCCGTCAAACTCCGCCATGGCGTCCAGCACCGCTGCCTTGAAGTACTCCAGGGACATGCGGTCGAACAGCAGGTGGAAGGCAGGTTGGGCCGCAGTGCCGGTGTTGATCACGATCACGTTGATCCGCGCGGCGGAAGTCTGGGCTACAGCGCCCGGCGCGAATGCCTGGGGGCGCAGGTCTACTCCGCACAGCTTGGCCATCACCTGCGCGACACAGATGCCACTCAGACGCAGCCAGGCGTGGCTGTCTTCCCTTGGCAGCAGGTAGTTGGCCTGGTGGTCCAGCTCCCAGCGCGCTTCTTCATCGGCAATGCGCCGGCCGTTGTCCCTCAAACTGCCCAGGATCAGGTACTCGGTCTGCGAAAGGCGCGCCACCTGGCTGCCGTCGGCCTGTATCACCGCCCGATTGGGCGTGTCAGGCAACTCAAAGCCGCGTGCCGACAGATACTCGGCACTCTGCGCGCCGCGAAAACCGACCCGGGGCACGGCAGTCAGGTCGACCAGGGCGCACAGCTGCAACGCACTGAGCCCGACTGGATGTTCTGCAGTGAGACTGGACATGGTTCAAAGCTCCTGACGCTGGTTCTGGGGATCGAAGAAAGGCAGTTTCACCACCGTGGCCCGCACCACCACGCCGTCCTCGACACGGATCGGAATCTGCTGGCCGGGCTCGCTTTGATCGAACGCGGCGTAAGCCAGACCGATGATCTTGCCCAGGGTTTGCGAGTATTCGCAGGACGTGACATTGCCGCTGATGTCCGGCCCTTTGAGGACCAGATGGCCTTCCAGCGGCAGGGGACCGGCCTTGGGCAGAGTGAAGCCCACCAGTTTGCGGGTTTGCGGCTGCGCTTCGAGGATGTCCAACGAACGGCGGCCAACGAAGAACGGCTTGTTGCGACTCACCGCCCAGCCCATGTCGATCTCGGCGGGATGGGTCATGCCGTCGGTGTCCTGACTGATGATCATGTGGCCTTTTTCCAGGCGCAGCAAACGCTGGGTCTCGACGCCGAACGGGCGCAGGTCGAACGCCTTGCCGGCTTCCATCAATGCATCCCAAAGCTTGAGGGCATGCCGCGCCGGTACGTGGATCTCGTAGCCCAGCTCACCGACAAAGCCGACCCGCAGCAAACGTGCCTTGATCCCGGCCACGGTGCCTTGGCGCACCGCCAGGTAAGGAAAGCCTTCGGCGCAAAGGTCAAGATCGCTGCACACCTTCTCTAATACCTTGCGTGAATCCGGCCCGGCGAGATTGACGGCAGACATGGCAGCCGTGACGTTGGCGATGTCCACGTCCAGGCGCCATTGCGCATTCCACTTGAGCATCTGCTGATAAATCCGGTCCACGCCGCTGGTGGTCGCCGAGACGTAGAAGTGGTTGTCGGCAAAGCGCGCACACACGCCGTCGTCGATCACCACGCCCTGTTCGTTGGTCATCAACGCATAACGTGAGCGGCCGACCGGCTGCTCGAGGAACGCGAAGGTGTACATGCGATTGAGCAGCTCGGCGGCATCCGGGCCGCGCACGTCCAAACCACCCAACGTTGACACGTCGATAATGCCGACCTTGGTGCGCACGTGATGGGCTTCGGCCTGCATGCAGGCATCGCGCTCTGACGGCTTGCCGTAGAACGCCGGCCGTTGCCAGATGCCGGCAGGCATCATCTTCGCACCTGCTTGAAGATGGCGGCCGTGCATCGGTGTTTGCCGGTAGGGGTCGAAAGCTCGTCCGGCCACATGGGCCAGTTTCTCGGCTTCGAACGGCGGGCGGGCGGTGGTTACCCCGGTTTCGCTGACGCTGCGCTGGGTCGCCGATGCCACCAACCGCGCCGTGGGCAATGCCGAATGGCGACCTTGCGACGGACCCATGCCGACGGTGGAGTAACGCTTGACCAGCTGAATGTCGCGGTAGCCGATGCGGGTGGCGTTGACGATATCGGCGACCTGCAGGTCTTCATCGAAATCGACGAAATCCTTGCCCTTGGGATGTGGGAAGATCGGCCAGGCAAAGTTGACTCGGGCCTCAGCACGCATCGGTGCAGCCTGTGTGTCGGCCTTCAGGCCCAGCGCGGCGAGAGCTGCGGAGCTGGCGTTGATGGCATCGCCGAGCACGTTGTCCAGTGCATGAAAGCCATGGGCGGAACCGGCGACGCTCAGGTTCTGCGGCAGGCCGCTCAGGGTGAACGCCGAACTCTGATCGTCATAGCTCAGCTTGCCGCCGGCCTGGCACAGCAACTGATAGACCGGCATATAGCCGCCGGACATGCACAGCAGGTCGCAGTCCAGGGTCACGCCGGTGCCGGCGACCTGGCCTTGGCCGGTGATCTGCCGCAACTCGACGCCACTCACATGGCGCATGCCTTTTTCGTGCAGCGCTTCGTAGACCGTCGTGTTCAGATGCAGGCCAATCCCGCGCTTTTCCAGCGCCAGCTGCAAGGTGCGGTCGGCGGGCGTGGCACGCATGTCGACAACGGCCGCCACGTCGACGCCTTGTTCGTGCAGGTCCAGCGCCGCCAGATAGCCATCGTCGTTGCCGGTCAGGACCACCCCGCGCTTGCCGGGCTTGACCGCGTACAGCTTCATCAGGCGTTGCGCGGCGCTGGTCAGCATGACACCCGGCAGGTCGTTGTTGCGGAATACGACCGGCTGGTCGAATGACCCGCTGCATACCAGGCATTGGGTCGCGCGCACTTTGTACATGCGTTTGCCCTGAATCACCGGCAGGTAGTTGTCGGTGAACCAGGCGTTGCAGGTGGCTTGTCTGAGCACGCGGATATTGGCGTGGGATTCGACTGCATCCACTAGCTCGGCGCGCAATTGATTGGCACGAACGCCCTCGATATCGAAGCGCGCGTAGGTCAGCGACCCGCCGAGAATCGGTTGTTGTTCGATCAGCAGCACTTGGGCTCCGGCATTGGCGGCGCTGAGTGCGGCTTGCAGCCCTGCGGGTCCGGCGCCGATGATCGCCAGATCGGTGAACAGATAGGCCTTGTCGTAGTATTCCGGGACAAACTTCAGATCCAGCACACCCAGGCCGGCCTTCTTGCGAATCAGCGGTTCCCAGACTTTCCACATGCCTTTGGGCTTGTAGAACGAACGGTAGTAGAAACCCACGGGCATGAATTTGGAGAACTTGCCCAGCCACGCGTCCTTGTCGTTGTCCAGCGAACCGCTGAAATTCTGGCCCGTGGCCTCCAGGCCCTGGGTCAGGGCGAAAGTGTCGGCCAGTACATTGGGCTCGCGGGGCAGCTGGATCAGGCTGTTGGCGTCCTGGCCGGCCATGGTCAGCGGGCCGCGCGGGCGGTGGTATTTAAATGAGCGTGAGAGCAGGAATCGACCGTTGGCCAGCAACGCACTGGCGATGCTGTCGCCGTGCAGTCCTTGGTAGGGCTGGCCGTCGAAGCTGAACGCCAGCGGCTGGTTGCGGTCGATCAGCAGGCCCATCGGCGCGGGCAGGCGGGTTGGCGTGCTCATCCTGCGATCTCCCTGGAAGCGGCTGGGGCAAAGTCGACGCGGGCGGTGAACAGCTCGCGTGGGTCGAAGGTGCGAATGATCTCGTCGCTGCCGGTGTGGCGCTCGGCCAGGAACCAGTAGCTGGACGGGTTGTGCATCCACCACTCACGCACCACGCCCAGCGTGTCTTCACTGTTAAACACGTAGTCGGCCCATTCGGCGTCGGTGCAGGTCTGTGGGTCCGGCATGCGCTTGAACTCGCCGCCGTAGCTGAATTCGCTGATGTTGCGGGGCCCGTTGAGCGGGCAGGTCATGACTTTCATGTATGTTCCTTGCTCAGTGGCTGGCCGCGGTGGCGCCCATTTCGTTGACTTGCTCAAAGGTGGAAAAACGCTCCAGGCCGAACGGCTTGATCAGCTCCGGCACCTTGCCGCCGCTGGCCACCAACTCAGCCATGGTTTTGCCGCAGATCGGCGTGGCCTTGAAGCCCCACGTGCCCCAACCGGCGTCCAGGTAGTAATTCTTCACCGGCGACAGGCCCATGATCGGGCTGTAGTCGGGCGTCATGTCGGTAATCCCGGCCCATTGACGCATCAGCTTGGCGTTGGCCAGGAACGGGAACATCTCCACGGCATGGGCGAGCAGGCTTTCCTTGAGATCAAGGGTCGAGCGGGTGTTGAACAGCGGGTACGGGTCCGAGCCGCCGCCGAACACCACTTCGCCACGACTGGTCTGTTGCACGTAGCAGTGCAGGGCGGACGAACTCACCAGCGGGTCGAGAAACGGCTTGAACGGCTGGGTGACCATGGCTTGCAGCGGGAAGGTCTGGATCGGCGAGCGGATTCCGGCCTTCTTCATCATCTGCGAACTCATTCCGGCCACGGCCTGTACGGCGCAGCCGCATTGGATCGTGCCGCGATTGGTCTTGACCGCTGTGACGGTGCCGTTTTCGATCACCAGCTCCTGTACTTCAGTCAGCTGATGAATTTCCACACCCCGCTTGGCCGCCTGCCTGGCGTAACCCCAGGCCACTGCGTCGTGCCTCGCGGTGGCGCCGTCCATGTGCCAGAGTCCGGCGATCACCGGAATGTGGCCGGGGTCGAGGTTGAGGCTCGGCACCAGCTCGCGGATCTGCTGGCGGTCGATCATCTCGGTGCGCCCGCCGAAGTGCTTGTTGACCTCGGCGCGTTGGCGGAACGAGCGTACCGTGGCATCGGTGTGGGCCAGGGTCAGTTGGCCGCGATGGGAATACATGATGTTGAAGTCGAACTCGTTGGACAGCCCTTCGAACATCCGCACCGATTCGGCGTAGAACTTCACGCCGTCGCTGGTCAGGTAGTTGGAGCGGATCACCGCCGTGTTGCGCGCCGTGTTGCCGCCGCCCAGGTAGCCCTTTTCCAGCACCGCGATATTGCTGATGCCGTGGTACTTCGACAGGTAGTACGCGATCGCCAGGCCGTGGCCGCCACCGCCGATGATCACCACGTCGTAGGATGATTTCAGTTCCCTGGGCGCAGGCAGGTCCACGTCCACCGGGTATTGCGAGCTGAGCCCGTACTTCAATAGGTTGAAAGGCATACGGCCTCCGATTGGCTGCGTTGCACGAGCGCCTGCTGTCGGGCAGCAATGACGGTGTTTTGCATCAGGAATGCGATGGTCATCGGACCGACGCCGCCGGGCACCGGGGTGATGGCCGAGACCACCGGCAGGACGCTGTCGAAATCGACGTCGCCCACCAGACGGCTGCGACCGTTTTCGTCGATGCGGTTGATGCCGACGTCAATGACCACAGCGCCCGGTTTCAGCCAGTCGGCGCCGATCATGCGTGGCTTGCCGACGGCGGCGATCACGATGTCGCCCAGGCGGCACAGGGCTTTGGCGTCCACGCTGCGCGAGTGAACCACGGTCACCGAGCAATGGGCCTTGAGCAGCAGCGCGGCCATGGGTTTGCCGACGATGTTGGAACGGCCGATCACCACCGCGTGTTTGCCGGTCAGGTCGCCGCAGGTGTCTTCGAGCAACTGCATGCAGCCGCCGGGCGTGCAGGGCGTCAGCACCTCACGACCCTGGCTGAGGCCGCCGACGTTCTCGCTGTGAAACCCGTCCACATCCTTGCCCGGCGCAATGGCCTGCAACACGCGGGTTTCTGCTATATGAGCCGGCAACGGCAGTTGCACCAGAATGCCGTTTACCGAGGGGTTGGCATTGAGTTCGGCAATGAGCGCCAGTACCTGCGCTTCGGAGCTGTTTGCCGGGAGCCGATGTTCCAGCGAGGCAATACCGCTTTCTTCGGCACGCAGGATCTTGTTGCGCACGTAAACCTGGCTGGCCGGGTCTTCACCCACCAGAACCACCGCCAGGGCCGGTGCGATGCCGTCGGCCTTGAGCGCCTGAACTTCATCCTTGAGCCGCTGCAACACGCGGGCTGCGGCGGCCTTGCCATCGATCAGTCGGGTCGTATTCACCGGAAAATCACCGTTCTGTCCGTGTTGAGAAAGACGCGGTGTTCCAAGTGGTACTTCACCGCCCGGGACAGCGCGATGGTTTCGGTGTTGCGGCCGGCCGCCACCAGATCGTCCGGCAGGTAGACATGGTCGACCCGCTGCACTTCCTGCTCGATGATCGGGCCTTCATCCAGGTCGCTGGTGACGTAATGCGCCGTGGCACCGATCAGCTTCACCCCGCGCTCGTAAGCCTGGTGATAAGGCTTGGCGCCCTTGAAGCCGGGCAGGAACGAGTGGTGAATATTGATCGCCCGACCTGAAAGCTGACGGCACAGATCGTCCGAGAGGATTTGCATGTAGCGCGCCAGCACCACCAGTTCGGTGCCGGTTTCGTCGACCACCTTCATCAGCGCGGCTTCCTGTTCGGCCTTGGTGTCCTTGGTCACCGGCAGGTAGATGAAGCGAATGCCTTCCCGCTCCGCCATGGGCCGCAGGTCGAGGTGATTGGAGACGATGGCGGTGATGGTCATGTCCATCTCGCCCTTGTGGTAGCGGTAGAGCAGGTCGGTCAGGCAATGGTCGAACTTGCTGACCATCAGCAGCACGCGCATCGGCTGGCGCGTATCGTGCAGTTCCCACTCCATGGCGAAGTCACTGGCCACCGCGTCGAAACCGGCCTTGAGTCGTGCAATGTCACCGGCGTGGCCGTCGTTGAAGCGAAACACCGCACGCATGAAGAATCGGCCGCTGAACTCGTCATCGAACTGGGCCATTTCGCCGATGTAACAGCTGTTGCCGGCCAGATAGGACGTGACGGCGGCAACGATCCCGGATGTCGCCGGGCAGCTGATCTTCAGGATGAAATGGTTCTTTTCGTGTTGCATGGCTTGTCCTCGGAAAGTGGCGGCAGCGCTGCGCAGGGCGAAAGATTTGATCTGTGAATGGTCTTTTTGCAGGCAAATTAAAATTCCTGCTGAGAATTAAATATTCACGAAGGCTGTTTTATAGGCGAAAGAAAATCCAGCGTCCAGAGATTTCTGGAAACTTTCTTTATTGAAGGGAATATTTTTGAGGGATGTTCTGTATCAGGCAGCGAACGGCGATACGTTTACTGGCGGTGGCGGCGAGGCATTCAATGTCGAGGTGATCCGATAGAATCCCTCGCCAGCAAGACGGATCCCCGCCCGCTGGCTACAAGAATCATTCCCCCTGCGCACCGTAATTCATGATCGAAAGCATCCGAATCGGCACCTGCACCAGTTGCTCTGGACCGTGCGGAATGTCCCCGTCGAAAGTCAGGCTGTCGCCAGCCTCCATCCGATACAACTGATTGCCGTGGCGATAAATCAGCTCGCCCTCCAGCAAATGCAGGAACTCAGTGCCGGGATGGGAGAAGGTTGGAAACTCCTCGCTGGCGTCATCCATGGTCACCATGTACGCCTCGAAACTCTTCTTTGGGCCGCGAGTGTGGTTGAGCAGATGGTACGTGTGGCCTTTCTCGGTGCCACGCCGCACCACCTCCAGCCCCTCGTCGGCCTTGACCAGCAGCGCGCTGCTGCCTTGTTGGTCGTACTGGCTGAACAGTTTGGACATGGGCATGCCCAGCACGTCGCACAGACGGCTCAGGTTATCCAGGCTGGTGGAAACCTGAGCGTTCTCGATCTTGCTCAACATCCCCTGACTGATGCCGGCGATGCGCGCCACGTCGGACAGTTTCAGTTCCTGCGCCTGACGCTGCCGCTTGATCTGGATCCCGAGGTACTGCTCGAGCTTCAACTTCGGTGGAGATTCGGTTTCGTTGGTCATCGGCTGTGCACGTTTTCCGTTCGATAATTTTTATTTCGCACCACGAATGTGCAAATGGCGCTGCCGAACAGGGCAGGTCGCCGGTTTTATTCCCAAGGGGAAATCCAGTTTCCCATATAAACAGCAGAATTTCGCCTCTCTCTCGTATTCGACGTTTGGCATACCAAAGTGGCAAGGGCTTTGCATTCCTGTAGTGAAAGTAACTTTCCTGATCGGAATAACCGTCCGACAGGCTTCGCAGCCGGACTTCTTACCTTTCCCGTTCTGCTTTCATCTGGAGACCAGCCACATGTTGCCACCAGAAACACAGCGTCTGATCGAAGAGCACGGCATCAAGTATGTGCTCGCCCAGTTCGTCGACATTCATGGCTCGGCCAAGACCAAGTCGGTGCCGATCTCCGGTCTGGAGATGGTGATCGAGGACGGTGCCGGGTTCGCCGGGTTCGCCATCTGTGGCATGGGCATGGAGCCCCACGGTCCGGACTTCATGGCCAAGGGCGATCTGTCCTCCCTGACCCCGGTGCCTTGGCAGCCGGGTTACGGGCGGGTGGTGTGCATTGGCCATGTCGAAGGCAAGCCTTGGGCTTATGACAGCCGTTATGTCCTGCAAAAGCAGGTCGAGCGCCTGAGCGACCGTGGCTGGACGCTAAATACCGGGCTTGAACCCGAATTCAGCCTGTTCAAGCGCGACGGTGCCGGTTGCCTGCAACTGGTCGACGCCAGCGATGGCCTGGACAAGCCGTGCTACGACTACAAAGGCCTGTCCCGTTCCCGGGCCTTCCTTGAACGCCTGACCGAAGCGCTGCAGCCGGTGGGTTTCGACATCTATCAGATCGACCACGAAGACGCCAACGGCCAGTTCGAGATCAATTACACCTACAGCGATGCCCTTGAGTCGGCAGACCGGTTCACCTTCTTCCGCATGGCCGCCGGAGAAATCGCCAACGACATGGGCATGATCTGCTCGTTCATGCCCAAACCCGACCCCAGGCGCGCCGGCAATGGCATGCACTTTCACCTGTCGATCAGCAGCGCCGGCAACAAGAACCTGTTTCACGACGCCAGCGATCCGAGCGGCATGGGCCTGTCGAAAATGGCCTATCACTTCGCCGCCGGCCTGCTGGCCCACGGGCCGGCCTTGTGCGCCTTCTCCGCGCC
Organism: Pseudomonas sp. v388; assembly: GCF_003935425.1. Lineage (GTDB taxonomy): Bacteria > Pseudomonadota > Gammaproteobacteria > Pseudomonadales > Pseudomonadaceae > Aquipseudomonas. The sequence continues at coordinate 775,305 of NZ_RHQN01000001.1, read as the reverse complement.
CACCGTCAATTCCTACAAGCGCCTGGTGGTGGGTAACTCGCTGTCCGGCGCGACCTGGGCGCCGGCGTTCATCGCCTTCGGTGCCAACAACCGCTCGGCGATGATCCGCGTGCCTTACGGGCGCCTGGAATACCGCCTGCCCGATGCCGGTTGCAACCCGTATCTGGTCAGCGCCGCGATCATCGCCGCCGGCCTTGACGGCATCGACCGCCAGCTGGAAGTCGATCAGGTCTGCAACGAGAACCTTTACAAGCTGAGCCTGGAAGAGATCGCCGCGCGCGGCATCAAGACCCTGCCGCAATCGCTCAAGGAGGCCTGCGATGCGCTGGAAGCCGATCCGCTGTTCGCCGAAGTGCTGGGCAACGAGATCGTCGGCGAGTTCATCAAGCTCAAGCGCATGGAGTGGGTGGAATACAGCCGCCATGTCAGTGATTGGGAAGTGAAGCGCTACACCGAATTTTTCTGACCGCCGCTCTTTTTTCGACGTCCTGCGCGTGGCAGGGCGTTTCCGCCCAGGAGTTTTAGTTATGTGTGGAATCGTGGGTCTTTACCTGAAAAACCCGGCGCTGGAGTCCCAGCTCGGCAAGCTGTTCGAACCGATGCTCGAAGCCATGACCGACCGTGGCCCGGACAGCGCCGGGTTTGCGATCTATGGCGATGAAGTGGCCGAGGGCTGGGTCAAGCTGACCTTGCAGGCAACCACTGACGATTACGATTTCCAGAGCCTGATCGGGCAGCTGGAAGGTCGGCTGGCCGCGTCGCTGGACTGGTTTCAGAACGCCAGCGCCGTCGTGTTGAAGATCAATGCCGAGCAAGCTGCGGTGCGTGCGGCACTCGCCGACCTGGCACCTGAAGTGCGCATCATGAGCGCCGGCCAGAGCATCGAGATCCTCAAAGGCATGGGCTTGCCGCGGGAAATTTCCCAGCGTTTCGGGCTGGCCGCCATGAAAGGCAGCCACATCATCGGCCACACCCGCATGGCCACCGAAAGCGCCGTGACCATGGAAGGCAGCCACCCGTTTTCCACCGGTGCCGATCTGTGCCTGGTGCACAACGGCTCGCTGTCCAACCACTTCCGGCTGCGCCAGAACCTGCGCCGCGAAGGCATTCATTTCGAAACCGAGAACGACACCGAAGTGGCCGCCGGTTACCTGGCCTGGCGCCTGCAGCAGGGCGACACCCTCAAGCAGGCGCTGGATAAATCCCTGGAAGACCTGGACGGCTTTTTCACCTTCGCCATCGGTACCCGCAACGGCTTTGCGGTGATTCGCGATCCGATTGCCTGCAAGCCGGCCATCCTCGCTGAAACCGACGATTACGTCGCCATGGCCTCGGAATATCAGGCGTTGTCCAGCCTGCCGGGCATCGAGAACGCCAAGGTCTGGGAGCCGGTTCCGGCCACCATGTACATCTGGGAACGCGAGTCGGCTTAAGGAACGCACTTATGAAAACCATCGATCTGTCCATTTCCACCGTGCGTGAGCTGAATCAGGCGCTCCATGATCAAGTCAATAACGTACAGGACCGCGAGTGGGTGGTGACCCACGCTGACGGCGCCCACAACCTGGCGGTCGGCGTCAACGAAGCGGTGTCCATCGATATTCAGGGCCATGCCGGCTACTACTGCGCGGGCATGAACCAGAAAGCCTCGATCACCGTACACGGCAACGTCGGCGTCGGCTGCGCCGAGAACATGATGTCCGGCGCGGTGCGCGTGAAAGGCAGCGCGTCCCAGGCCGCCGGTGCCACGGCTCATGGCGGGCTGCTGGTCATCGAAGGCGACGCCGGAGCCCGCTGCGGGATTTCCATGAAAGGCATCGACATCGTGGTCGGCGGCAGCATCGGCCACATGAGCTGCTTCATGGGCCAGGCCGGTCGGCTGGTGGTGTGCGGCGACGCAGGCGATGCCTTGGGCGATTCGTTGTACGAAACGAAAATCTTCGTCAAAGGCAAGGTCGAGTCCCTGGGGTCGGACTGCATCGAGAAAGAGATGCGCGCCGAACACCTGGAAGAATTGCAGGAGCTGCTCAACCGCGCCGGCTTCAACGAGAAGGCTGCGGACTTCAAGCGCTACGGCTCGGCCCGTCAGCTGTACAACTTCAAAGTCGACAACGCCTCCGCGTACTGATTTCAGGAGCATTACCATGAGCGACCAGAACACCCCAAAAGCAGCTCCTGTCCTGCGCGAGTCGGCCACCTTCGACCGCCTGACGATCCAGGAAATCCAGCGCGCCGCCGAGACCGGCATCTATGACATTCGCGGTGGCGGCACCAAGCGCAAGCTGCCGCACTTCGATGACTTGCTGCTGCTTGGCGCCAGTGTTTCCCGTTATCCGTTGGAGGGCTATCGCGAGAAATGCGGCACGGACGTGATCCTCGGCAACCGTTTCGCCAAGAAACCATTGCACTTGAAAATCCCGGTGACCATCGCCGGTATGAGTTTCGGCGCGCTGTCGGCCAACGCCAAGGAAGCCTTGGGCCGTGGCGCGTCCATCGCCGGTACCAGCACCACCACTGGCGACGGCGGCATGACGCCCGAGGAACGCGGCCAGTCGCAGCATCTGGTTTACCAGTACCTGCCTTCACGCTACGGCATGAACCCCGACGACCTGCGCAAGGCCGATGCCATTGAAATCGTGCTGGGGCAGGGCGCCAAACCCGGTGGCGGCGGCATGTTGCTGGGCATGAAGGTGACCGAACGGGTTGCCGGGATGCGCACCTTGCCGGTCGGCGTCGATCAGCGCTCGGCGTGCCGTCATCCGGACTGGACCGGCCCGGACGACCTGGCGATCAAGATCGCCGAGATTCGCGAGATCACCGATTGGGAGAAGCCTATCTACGTCAAGATCGGCGCCAGTCGCCCGTATTACGACGTGAAGCTGGCGGTGAAGGCCGGTGCCGACGTGATCGTGCTCGACGGCATGCAGGGGGGCACCGCTGCGACTCAGGAAGTGTTCATCGAACATGTGGGCATTCCGATTCTGCCGGCGATTCCCCAGGCGGTTCAGGCGTTGCAGGAAATGGGCATGCACCGCAAGGTGCAGTTGATCGTCTCCGGCGGCATCCGCAATGGCGCCGACGTGGCCAAGGCCATGGCGCTGGGGGCCGACGCGGTCGCCATCGGCACGGCGGCGCTGATCGCGCTGGGTGACAACCATCCGCGTCTGGACGAGGAACTGAAGAAGATCGGCTCGGCGGCCGGCTTCTATGACGACTGGCAGAACGGCCGCGATCCGGCCGGGATCACCACCCAGGACCCGGAACTGGCCAAGCGGCTGGACCCGGTGGAAGGCGGTCGTCGCCTGGCCAACTATCTGCGGGTATTGGTGCTGGAGGCCCAGACCATGGCTCGGGCCTGCGGCAAGTCGCATCTGCATAACCTCGACCCCGAGGACCTGGTAGCGCTGACCGTGGAATCCGCCGCCATGGCCCGCGTGCCGCTGGCCGGTACGTCGTGGATTCCGGGTAGTCAGTACTAACCAGGTCCGCTTCTACACTCATGTTCGTTGCAATTGCTGTAGGAGCCACCTTGGTGGCGAATGCCTGCGTTTCGCCACCAAGGCGGCTCCTACAGTGCTGATTTCAAATGACGAGAGCCGCAAAGGCCGCATAACCAAAACCCATTGCTTTCTGCCAGACACTTTCCATTCCCGAAGCAGGAGCGTTGAACATGGTTAATCGTCTACCTGGAAAATCCCTTCTTTTATTACTCATGCTCTGCGCAGGCATCCCGCTGGCGCAGGCGGCCGAAACCCCGACGCTCAATACCGGCAGCACGGCTTGGATGGTAACCGCTGCCGTGCTGGTGCTCTTCATGTGCCTGCCGGGGCTGGCGTTGTTTTATGGCGGGCTGGTGCGGGCCAAGAAGATGTTGTCGCTGTTCACGCAATGCTTCGGCATTGCCGGGGTGGTGGGTGTGTTGTGGGTGATCTACGGCTACAGCATGGTGGTCGACAGCAGCAACATGGTCGCCGGTGAAGTCAGCTTCAACAGCTTCGTCGGCAGCCTGAACCGTGCGTTTCTGGCGGGCATGACGCCGGACAGTCTGGTAGGTGAGATCCCGGAGGGTGTGTTCGTGACTTTCCAGATGACCTTCGCGATCATCACGCCCGCGCTGATCGCCGGTGCCTTTGCCGAGCGCATGAAATTCTCTTCGGCCCTGGTGTTCATGGCGGCCTGGTTCACCCTGGTTTATGCACCGGTCGCGCACATGGTGTGGGGCGGGGCGGGCGCGCTGATGCACAACTGGGGCGTGCTGGATTTCGCCGGCGGCACCGCCGTGCATATCAACGCCGGTGTCGCAGCGTTGGCAGCGTGCATGGTGCTGGGCAAGCGCAAGGGTTATCAGAACACGCCGATGCCTGCCCATAACCTGAGCCTGACGATGGTCGGCGCGGCGATGCTGTGGGTCGGCTGGTTTGGTTTCAATATCGGCTCCGGCGGCGGCTTGAGCGGCACCTCCGGCGTAGTGATGATCAACACTCAGGTCGGCGCGTGCGCCGGGATTCTGGGCTGGATGTTCACCGAATGGTTCAAGGTCGGCAAGCCCAGCGCGTTGGGCCTGGCCTGCGGTGCGCTGGCCGGTTTGGTGGGGATTACACCGGCGTGCGCTTACGTGGGTGTCGGCGGCGCGTTGGTCATCGGCGTACTGTGCGGGGTGTTCTGCTACCTGAGCGTGACCGTTCTGAAACAGCGCCTGGGCTATGACGACAGCCTGGATGTGTTCGGCCTGCATGGCGTGGGCGGGATGATCGGTGCGGTATTGACCGGCGTGTTCTGCGTGCCGTCACTGGGTGGTCTGGTGCCCGACGTCAGCATGGGCGAACAGGTGATTGCGCAAATCAAGGGCGTGCTGTTCACCACGGTGTATTGCTTCGCGGTGAGCTGGGTGATTCTCAAGGTGGTCAAGGCTGTCATGGGCTTGCGAGCGCACGACACCGTCGAAGAGATGGGCCTGGATCTGGCCGAGCATAATGAGCGGGCATACAACCATTGAAGATGGCCGGTAGGAGCCAGCAAGCTGGCTCCTACCGATGTTCATTTAGCGAAATGCCGGGACCACATGCTTGATGAACAGCTCCAGAGACTTCTTCTTTTGCGCATGAGGCAGGCTGTTGTCGCACCAGAAGCTGAACTCATCGACGCCCAGTTCCTGGTAGTAGCGAATGCGCGGGATGATGTCCTCCGGAGTGCCGATCATGGTGTTCTTGCGGATGCTGTCCAGCTGGAATTCGGGACGCTCGGCGAACTTCTCTTCCGGGCTTGGCGCCAGGAAGCCGTTGACCGGCGTGGTCTTGTTACCGAACCAGGCATCGAAGGTGCGATAGAACTTCGAGATCGCCGTGGCGCCGACTTTCCAGCCTTCAGGCTCGTCTGCGCTGTGCACGTGGGTGTGACGCAGCACCATCAATTGCGGACGCGGCACGTTCGGGTTGTTGGCCAGCGCGGCTTCGAACTTGTTCGTCAGATCCACCACTTCCTCATCGCCCTTCATCAGTGGCGTGACCATTACGTTGCAGCCATTCTGTACTGCGAAGTTGTGGGAATCCGGGTCGCGGGCGGCGATCCACATCGGTGGCGCCTTGATCGGTTTGGGCACGCTGGTGGACGTGGGAAATTTCCATATCTCGCCGTCATGGGCGTAGTCGCCTTGCCACAGGGCACGGACGACCGGCACCATCTCGCGCAGTGCCTTGCCGCCTTCGGAAGCAGGCATGCCGCCGGCCATGCGGTCGAACTCGACCTGATAAGCGCCACGGGCCAGGCCCACTTCCATGCGCCCGTTACTGATAACGTCCAGCAAAGCGCATTCACCGGCGACCCGCAGCGGATGCCAGAACGGCGCAATGATGGTGCCGGCACCCAGGTGGATGGTGGTGGTTTTCCCGGCCAGATACGCCAGCAGCGGCATCGGGCTTGGGGAAATGGTGTATTCCATCGCGTGGTGCTCACCGATCCATACGGTACTGAAACCGCCTTGTTCGGCCATCAGCGTCAGCTCGGTCAGGTCTTCGAACAACTGACGATGGCTGACACTTTCGTCCCAGCGTTCCATGTGCACGAACAACGAAAATTTCATGACACTCACCTCGGTTCAATCATGGCGCCCAGGATCAGGCGCACGAGTTTTCAGTATGGATGCAGGCGCGGTTCAAGCCAGTTCCGGCAGCGCGCCCATCTGGCCGCGGCAGTACACCAGCGGCGCCGCAGGCTGTTCGGGCAGGATCAGATTCTTCACCGCACCGACCATGATCGCGTGGTCGCCGCCTTCGTACTCGCGCCACAACTCGCATTCGATGATAGCGGTGGCGTTGGCCAGCAAGGGGTTGCCCAGCTCACTCAGCGTCCAGGCGATACCGGCGGCCTTGTCCTTGCCTTTGCGGGCAAACGCGTAGGCTTCGGCCTGTTGCGTGCCGGACAGCAAGTGAATGGCGAAGCGTTTGTTCTTGATCAGGGTCGGGTAGGAATCCGAACTGTAGTTGGGGCAAAACAGGACCAGGGCAGGGTCCATGGACAGCGAGCTGAACGCACTGGCGGTCAGGCCGACCACGTCGCCGTCGTCGTTGAGTGTGGTGATGACCGTGACGCCGGAGGGAAACGAGCCCATGACGTTCTTGTAGGCAGTTGCGTCGATCATTTGCTACCTCTGCAGGCTGTGCCGGAGCGATGAATTATTGTTGTCTGATGGTATACCGTAATACTTTCAAGGCAAGCATTTTTTCGTCTGCCCGATGATCCACCTCCGTAGCCCTCGACCTGTAAGGGCCTGCACTGGACCCGAAGATGCGGCTCTTTTCGACCCTTGCGGTTGGCAAAGAAACACGACTGTCGGGGTTGCATTATTTTGGCATACCATAATATGGTGTAATCGACGCAGTGGATGACCTGATCGACTACCGGTGCTTATTATCCTGAGCGCCGGCAGCCCGATCCGGAGTCACTGCATGGTTTTGGCTCAGCACAACAACAATCAGGCGAGACAATGTTTTTTTCCTATCCCGATACAGTGGTGCACGCCACCACGCGCCGTGGCGCTTCTCAGTTGCATAGCAATTTTCTCCTGCCAGGACTCCAGGTCTGACGCCTGACTCCACCCGTGCGTGAAGCCTCGGGACTGCATGGCCATTGACTCAAGATCCTCGCGCTGCGGACAGGCGTTCGCGCACCCGGCTGATCGTCAAAGGCTGGCATGAACCGAAGCATTCGTTTTCCGGCATCTTGAAAAAGGTGCATGGCCATTGGTTTCGAGATCGTGAATATGTCCCAGAACAGCGCAGCCGCTCCCCTGATTGAAAACCATACCGTCGACTATGTTCCGCTTGCCGAGCGCCACGGCAAGGCGAGGGACCTGTTCACCCTGTGGTTCAGCACCAACATCGCGCCGTTGCCCATCGTCACCGGCGCGATGGCGATCCAGGTATTCCACCTCGACTTTTTCTGGGGGCTGCTGGCAATCATCGCCGGCAACCTGATCGGCGGATTCGTCATCGGCCTGGCGTCGGCTCAAGGGCCGCGCCTGGGCATTCCGCAGATGGTTCAGAGTCGCGGCCAGTTCGGACGCTACGGCGCGTTATTGATCGTGTTCATCACCGCGCTTATCTACGTCGGGTTCTTCATCTCCAACATCGTGCTGTCCGGCAAATCGATCCAGGGCATCGCGCCGTCGGTGTCGCTACCGACCGGGATCATCATCGGGGCATTGAGCGCCACCGCCATCGGCGTGATCGGCTACCGCTTCATTCATACCCTGAACCGCATCGGCACCTGGGTGATGGGCTCTGCCTTGCTCGCCGGCTTCAGCATGATCTTCCTTAATGATCTGCCCCAGGATTTCTTCCAGCGCGGCGGCTTCAATCTGTCCGGATTTCTGGCCACCGTCTCGCTGGGGATCATCTGGCAGATCAGCTTCTCGCCGTATACCTCGGACTATTCGCGCTACCTGCGCTGCGACATCGGCGTCAGCAAGCCGTTCTGGGCCACATATCTGGGCGCGACCCTGGGCACTATTCTGTCGTTCAGTTTCGGCGCCACCGCAGCACTGGCCACGCCCGAAGGCACCGAAGCGATGGCGGCGGTCAAGCAATCGACCGGCTTGCTGGGCCCGGTGCTGATGGTGTTGTTCCTGCTCAACATCATCAGCCACAACGCCTTGAACCTGTACGGTGCAGTACTTTCCATCGTCACCTCGATCCAGACCTTCGCTGGGCAGTGGACGCCCAGTGTCAGAGTGCGAGTGATCCTGTCCACGATCGTGCTGGCGGCCTGCTGCTTCATCGCACTGTCCGCATCCAGCGACTTCATCAGCCGGTTCATCGGCCTGATCCTGGCGCTGCTTATCGTGCTGGTGCCATGGGCATCGATCAATATCATCGACTTCTACCTGATCAAGCGCGGCGAGTACGACATTCAGTCGATCTTCCGGGCCGACGGCGGAATCTACGGCTGCTTCAACCCCCACGCGATCATCGCCTACGGCATCGGCATTCTGGTGCAGGTGCCGTTTGCCAATACCGCTGTATGGGTAGGCCCGTACGCCAACTATATAGAAGGAGTGGACCTGTCCTGGCTGGTCGGCCTGGCGGTGACTTGCCCGCTTTACTACTGCCTGGCGACTCGTGGCAAGACTCAAACCGTTAAAGCCGCGCGCTTGCGCTACAGCGACTGATCGGCCTGCCTTGAAGCCGAAACGCCCTGGGCCTGAGCCTGGGGCGTTTTCGTTCGGCTCAATGCCACGCAAAATAACGACGGCTTGTGCCGTCGTCAAAACCAGAGGAGGTGTGAAGCGGTTGCCGGTTAGAACAGCGAAATCGGATAGTCCACAATCACGCGGTATTCGTCCGTACTGCGTTGCGCTTCGGTGCGGAACGAGCCGAAGCGCAAAGCGGCATTCAGGCCTTTGGCCGGGCCGGATGCGAAGGTGTAGGCCAGCGTCAGGTCTCGCGCCCACTCCTTCATGTCGCCTGCGGCGGATTTGATGTTGTCGCCGCGCTGATACATGCTCTTGAAGGTCCAGCCCGGCAGGTTTATGCCTTTGAGGTCATAGCCGTAACGCAGCTGCCAGGTGCGCTCACCGAAGTGGAGTCGGCCTCGACACTGGCCACCGCCGTGGCGGAGCATTTCGGTTCCACGGTACTGCCCGAATCCGCAGCCCGGGCGATGCGGCAGGTTCAGGATGTGCACCTGAGCTGCATCGTCGAACCGGAAATCGAAGCGCCATTGGCACTGTGCCTGTCCGGCCACCTGCCGCTGTCGGTGCCTGGGCAGGCGGTGAAAGCGATTTTGCTGGAGCTGATCGCAGAAATGCGCGGCACGCTGGAGTCTTCGCAGCTTTGATGTAAGAGAGTGAGGAAACAGACAGCCCCTTCGCCAGCAAGCTGGCTCCTACAGAACTGCGGCATACTTCAGGCCTGTAGGAGACAGCTTGCTGGCGAAGGCGGATGCAAGATCACTGCAGGCAGCTGTGGTGCATGTCTCAATGCGCACCAGCCGCCTTATTCAGGTCGCTGTCGAGCCATTCGGTGTAGATGCAGGCATCCGCCGCGGCCCAGCGTACCCGCGCTTGATCGCCGGTTTTCAGCGGCATGCCGGTGGCGGACAGGGCTTTTACCGTCATTGCCGTGCCGCTGGCAGTCACGACCGAGCAGGTCTGGCTTTCCCCGAGGAAAAGCACTTCGGTGACCGTCGCGTTGACTTCGTTCCAGCCGGCTTCCAGCGGCATACTGCTGGCCTGCTCGACACTCAAGGCCAGCGCTTTTTCCGGACGCACCATCAACAGCACATCCTGTTCGGTGCTCAGCCCCGAAGTCAGGCGTATCGCCAGCGGTTTGCCTTCAAAACTCGCCACGCCGTTGCCCTGGGCCTTGAGCTTGAGGAAATTCGAGTTGCCGAGAAAGGACGCAACGAACGCGTTGGGCGGGTTCTGGTACAGGTCGTAGCCGCTGCCCAGCCCGACGATCTTGCCGTGACTGAAAATCGCGATGCGCTGGGACAGGCGCATGGCTTCTTCCTGATCGTGGGTCACATAGACGATGGTGATGCCCAGCCGACGATGCAGCTGGCGCAGTTCATCCTGCAGGTCTTCGCGCAGCTTCTTGTCCAGCGCGCCGAGGGGTTCGTCCATCAGCAAAATGCGTGGCTCGTAGACCAGTGCCCGGGCGATGGCGACGCGCTGTTGCTGTCCACCAGACAGCTGCGAAGGGCGGCGGTGGGCGAACTGCTCCAGCTGCACCAGCTTGAGCATCGCATCGACCCGCTTGTCGCGCTCGGCGGCCGCCAGTTTGCGGATTGCCAGCGGAAACGCGATGTTATCGCGCACCGACAAGTGCGGGAACAGCGAGTAACGCTGGAACACCATGCCGATATCGCGCTTGTGCGGCGGCACGTTCACCAGCGACTTGCCACCGACCAGGATTTCCCCGGAGCTGGGCGTCTCGAAACCGGCCAGCATCGACAGCGTGGTGCTCTTGCCCGAGCCGCTGGAACCGAGAAAGGTCAGGAATTCACCATCCTGAATGTCCAGGGAAATATTGTCGACGGCGGCGAAATCGCCATAGTGCTTGTTGAGATTGCACAGGCTGACCAGGGGCTTCCGGTCCTGCTGCGCGGGGTCTTTGATCACGGCACTCATGAGGTACTCCTGGCTTCGTTGCGGCGGCGCAAGGACGCGGCGATGAACATGACCAATACCGACAATGCGATCAGCAGTGTCGAGGCGACGGCGATGACCGGGGTCAGGTCCTGACGCAACGTGGTCCACATTTTCACGGGAAGGGTTTGCAGGGTAGGGCTGGCCATCATCACACTGAGCACCACTTCATCCCACGACACCAGGAAGGCGAACAGCGCACCGGCGATCATGCCCGGCCGAATACCGGGGAAGGTCACCTTGAACACGGCCTGCAGGCGCGATGCACCGCAGATCACGGCGGCGTCCTCGATGGACTGATCGAACAGCTTGAGCGAGTTGATGATCGAAATGATGGTGAACGGCAGCGCCACGATCACGTGGCTGACCACGAACGAGAACAGCGTGCCGGTATAGCCCAGCTTGAGAAACAGCGCGTAGACCGCGACGGCGATAATGACCAGCGGCACGATCATCGGCAGGGTGAACACGCCGTACAGCAGGTCACGCCCCGGAAAACGCCCGCGCACCAGGGCAAACGCGGTGGGCAGGCCCAGCGCGACCGCGGCGATGGTCGTCAGAATCGCCACTTTGAAGCTGGACATCGCCGCGTCCATCCACTCCGGATTGGAGAAGAACTGCTGATACCACTTCAGGGTCCAGCCCGGCGGCGGGAACACCAGCCACTGGGACGAGCCGAACGACAGCAGCACGATGAACAGAATCGGCAGCAGCAGAAACAGCGCGATCAACCCGGTGGTCAGATACAGCCCCGTCCGCAGACCGGGGCTCATGGCATTGGGAGTCAGGAGCATGGCGGCTTACCTCGCGTTACTGGCGCCAACCGGGGATTCCGGCTGGAGCTTCAGGTAGAAGTAGAACAGCACCAGTGTGATCACGATCAGCAACGCGGCAGCGGCACTGGCCAGGCCCCAGTTGAGGAACGACTGCACCTGCTGGACGATAAACTCCGGCAGCATCATGTTCTGCGCACCACCGAGCAGCGCCGGGGTGACGTAGTAACCCAGGGACATGACGAATACCATCAGCCCGCCGGAAAACAGCCCCGGCCGACACAGCGGCAGGAATACCCGGAAGAAGTTGGTCCGCGGGCTGGCGCCGCAGATCGAGCCGGCCTGCAACACCATCGGATCGATGGCCGCCATGGTCGCCTGCAACGGCAGGACGATGAACGGGATCATGATGTAACTCATGCCGATCACCACGCCGGTCAGGTTGTGCACCATCTCCAGCGGCTGATCGATGATGCCCATCGCCATCAGCGCCTTGTTGATGACACCGGACGCCTGCAGCAATACCAGCCAGGAGTAGGTACGCGCCAGCAGGCTGGTCCACATCGACAGCAGCACGATGTTCAGAATCCAGCGGCCCCAGCCACGCGGCACCAGCGTGATCACCCAGGCCAGCGGAAACCCCAGCAGCAAGCTGAACAGCGTGACCAGGCCGGCCACCGAAAAGGTATTGAGCAGCACGCGTGAGTACGCCGAATTGGCGAACAGCTGTTCGTAGTTGCCCAGCCCTGGCGTCGGTTCCAGCACGCCACGCAGCAGCAGGCCGATCAGCGGCGCGAAGAAGAACAGGCCCAGGAAAATCAGCGCCGGCAGCAGATTGCGGCTGCCGCGCCAGCGGGTGGACAGAGAAGGGGTTGGCTGCACGCTCGCCGCCGGGTTGGAAACCGCGCCGGCGGCGCTGGAAGCACCACCGGCAGGTTTGGTTGGAGCGGACGCCACGCTCGGCATTTTTACTTGACCAGCCATTCGTTCCACCGTGTCGCGATGGCCGGGCCGTTCTTGGCCCAGTATGCGAAGTCGAGAGTGATCTGGTCCGGTGCGTATGCGGTGGGCAGGTTAGGCGCCAGGGTCGAGTCAAGGCGTTGCACGCTGTCCAGGTTCACCGGGGCATAGGCGCTGAGGTTGGAGAAGTCGGCCTGGCCTTTGGCACTGGTGGCCTCGGCAATGAACTTCATGGCCGCGTCCTTGTTCTTGGCGCCCTTGGGGACGACCAGGAAATCGGCCATGACCAGGTTCTGCTTCCAGCTCACGCCGACCGGCGCGCCGTCCTGTTGCAGGGCGTAGACCCGGCCATTCCACATCTGGCCCATGGACGCTTCGCCCGAAGCCAGCAGCTGTTGGGACTGCGCACCGCCGCCCCACCAGACGATGTCTTTCTTGATGGTGTCGAGTTTCTTGAACGCGCGATCCAGGTCCAGCGGGTAAAGCTTGTCGGCCGCCACGCCGTCAGCCAAAAGCGCCAGTTCCAGCACGCCGGGGCTCGGCCATTTGTACAGGGCGCGCTTGCCGGGATAGGTCTTGGTGTCGAACATCGCAGCCCAGTCCGCCGGCGGTTTGCCGCCGACCTTGCCTTCGTTGTAGCCCAGCACGAAGGAGAAAAAGAATGAGCCTGCGCCATGATCGGAGACGAAGCGCGGGTCGATCCGTTCGCGCTTGATGGTGTTGAAATCCAGCGGTTCCAGCAAACCTTCACTGGCGGCGCGCAGGGCAAAGTCGGCTTCGACGTCAACGACGTCCCATTGCACGTTGCCGCTTTCGACCATTGCCTTGAGCTTGCCGTAGTCGGTAGGACCGTCCTGCACGACGGTGATCCCGCTGGCCTTGCTGAATGGCGCCGCCCACGCCTGCTTCTGGGCATCCTGGGTGGTACCGCCCCAGCTGACGAAATTGACGCTCTCGGCCGCCAGGGCGACGGTGCTCGAAAAGGCCAGCACGCCTGCCGCCAGAACCGCCGTTGCACGTTTATTCAACACCATTTTCACGCCCTCATTTGTTGTGGTTTGAGCGGGCTTTTCTGGCCCGCTTAATCGGGAGCAGTAGGTCCATGGGACCGGCGAAACTGGGGACCGCGTCAGGGGCTGTTATTTGTGCTGTCCCTGGCGGGCGCACCTGACATATTCCTGCGGTCTACGGGATGTCATATTATGGTATTCCAAACTTTGTGCAAGGGTTTTACGGTGCCCGATTCTCCTTGTGTGAACGGTCGATCAGCCGACAAACGGGATGCTTTCCACCACGTGCAGGTCGTAGCCGGTCAGACCCGCGTACTTGAGCGGTGGCCCGAGGTGGCGCAGCTTGCCGACGCCCAGATCCTGCAGGATCTGCGCGCCGGTACCCACTTCAGAATAGATCCGCGATTGCGACCGGGTGTACTGGCGCGGCGGGCGGGTCAGTTGCGGGATGCGTTCCAGCAATGCCTGGGACGACTCATGATTGGCCAGCACCACCACGACGCCGCGGCCTTCTTGGGCGACCCGTTCCAGCGCGGCCCACAGCGTCCAGTTGGCGGGACCGGTGTACTGCGCGCCGACCAGGTCGCGCAACGGGTCGACCACATGCACTCGCGCCAGCGTCGGATCTTCACGGCGAATGTCACCCATCACCATGGCCATGTGCACGCCGCCTTCGATGCGATCCTCGTAGCTATACAGCCGGAAAGTGCCGTGGACGGTGGGCAGTTCCCGCTCGCCGATACGTACCACGGTGTGTTCGTGACTGAGGCGGTAATGAATCAGGTCGGCGATGGTGCCGATGCGGATGCCGTGTTTTGCTGCGAAGCGCTCCAGGTCGGGACGCCGGGCCATGGTGCCGTCGTCGTTCATGACTTCGACGATCACTGACGCAGGGGTAAAGCCGGCCAGGCGCGCCAGGTCGCAACCGGCTTCGGTATGGCCGGCGCGGGTCAGCACGCCGCCGTCACGGGCGCGCAACGGAAAAATATGCCCCGGCTGCACCAGATCGTCCGCGCAGGCGCCCGGATCGACGGCTGCGGCGACGGTGCGGGCGCGGTCCGCCGCGCTGATGCCAGTGGTCACGCCGGTGGCGGCTTCGATGGACACGGTGAACGCAGTGGCAAAGGCGCTGCCGTTGCTGGGCACCATCTGTTCAAGGCCCAGGCGTTGGCAATGGTCGTCAGTCAGGGTCAGGCAGATCAGGCCGCGGGCTTCCCGGGCCATGAAACTGATGGCATCCGGCGTGCAGCGATCGGCCGCAAGCAACAGGTCGCCTTCGTTCTCGCGGTCTTCATCGTCGACCAGCAGGACCATTTTGCCCTGACGGTAATCGTCAAGGATGTCTTCGATGCGATCAAACGCCATGCTTGGGATCTCGCTGTGATGAATGACAAAATCGTGGTATACCATAAGACAGAATATTTCACACATTCCCATTGATTGAAACAGTGAGATCGCGATGAAGGCCTATTGGATTGCACACGTGGACGTGACTGAACCCGATCAGTACAGCGGCTATCTACAGCGCGCGCCGGCGGCATTCAGCCTGTACGGCGGCCGGTTTCTGGCTCGGGGAGGGCGCTCGCAAGCGCTGGAAGGACGGGCGACGCCGCAGCGCACCGTGGTGATCGAATTCGATTCCTATGAGCAGGCCGTAGCCTGCTACCAGTCACCGGAATATCAGGAAGCGTTGGCGCATCGACGGGGCGCGGCGGAGGCGGAAATCGTGATCGTTGAGGGGTTCGAGCCGTAACAAGGCGCCATGCAGGAGCGGACCGGGCGGCGCTCCGCTCCCACGAAGTCCGCTGCTACAGGCTCAGCGAATGAAATGCACCTTCCCGGTGTCATCATTGCCGATGTAGATGCCGTACACGCCGGCCTGGCGCTCGGCGATATAACGCTCCAGAATCTGGCGAATGGCGGGGTAGTAGATGCTGTCCCAAGGGATGTCCTGGGGCGCGAAGAACTTGTAGTCGAGGGTTTCCGGGCCGAACTGGCCGGTGACTTCCAGGGCGATGGCGCGGAACACGATGTACACCTCGCTGATCTGCGGCACGCTGAAGATCGAATACGGCGAGACGATCTCCGCGCGCACGCCGCTTTCTTCCCAGACTTCGCGCAGCGCCGCCTGCTCAGTGGTCTCGCCGCTTTCCATGAAGCCGGCCGGCAGCGTCCAGGTGCCGGGTCGCGGCGGGATCGCGCGCTGACACAACAGGTACTTGCCTTCCTGCTCGATGATGCAGCCGGCAATGATCTTCGGGTTGACGTAGTGGATATACCGGCAGCCGCCGCACATCAGCCGTTGGTGGGTATCGCCCGGTGGCGTGCAGAGCGCCAGGCCGGCGCTACCGCATTGGGGGCAGAAACGCGGCGCGGGCATGTCAGCGACCTATGCGCGGTTCTTTCAGCGCGACGGGGGCCACGATATCGCGTACCTGGGCATCGTCGTCCTGCTTGGACTTCAGATACTCCAGCGCCACACGGGCGGCATTGCGCACGTGGTCCACCGACGCTTCGTGGGCGGCCAGCGGGTCGCCGCTCTTGATCGCTTCGACGATGCGCTCCATTTCCTGATTGCTGGCGCCGCGACGGTTCTCTTGAGAAACGGAGGTGGCACGCAGGTAACTGATGCGCGCCTGCAACTGGCGCAGCTGGGTGGCGGCCACATGATTGCCCGAGCCTTCGAGCAGCACGTCGTAGAAACCCTGCACCGAGTCGATGACCTGCTGCAGCTCGCCTTCCTTCAGCGACTGGCGGTTTTCTTCCAGGGCCTTTTCCAGGGCACGAATGTCCTTGGGCTTGGCGCGCAGGGTGAACAGCTGGACGATCAGGCCTTCCAGCACGCAGCGCAGCTCGTAGATATCGCAGGCGTCTTCCAGGGTGATGATCGCAACTCGAGGCCCCTTGGCGTCGGCAAATTCCACCAGCCCTTCGGATTCCAGATGGCGCAGCGCTTCGCGCACCGAGGTGCGGCTCACACCCAGGCGGTCACACAGGTCTCGCTCGACCAGACGGTCACCGGGCAGCAGTTGAAAGTTCATGATCGCGCTGCGCAGTTTATCCAGCACGATTTCCCGCAAGGTGACGGGGTTTCGGTTGACCTTGAAGTTGTCGTCGAGTGGCAGGCGTTTCATCAGGTTTGCTCGGAGAAGGGCTGTCTTGGTAGTAACCGCGCCCGGATTACACCCGGACGGGTTGACGTCGGCAGCCCGGCGCTACGCGGGCTGCTGCATGTCCGGGTCGCACAAGCCCGGATCGGGGGCGAGTTTATCACGCTGACTGCCCAGTCCACCAAACAGCCCGCGTCAGGCCAGGCCGGGCAGGGCGCCGAGCTTGCCGCGGTGGTAGATCATCGGCGTGATCGGCGTCTGCGGCAGGATCAGGTTTTTCACCGCCCCAACGATAATAGCGTGATCGCCACCATCGTATTCGCGCCACAGTTCGCATTCTATGATCGCGGTGGCCTTGCTCAGCAAGGGATTGCCCAGGTCGCTGAGCTGCCACTCGATGCCTTTGGTCTTCTCCTTGCCCTTGCCGGCGAACGCATAGGCTTCGGCCTGCTGGTCGGCGGAGAGGAGATGAATGGCGAACTGCTTGCTCTCGCGCAGCACCGGATAGGTGTCGGACGCATAGTTGGGGCAGAACAGCACCAGCGCCGGGTCGATGGACAACGCGCTGAAGGCGCTGGCGGTAATGCCCGTCAGGTTGCCCTCTGCGTCCAGCGTGGTGACGATCGTGACGCCCGAAGGAAAGGACGCCATGACTTCTTTGTAAATGCCGGGTTCGATCATCGCAGTTACCTCTTAGCGCATCACAAATGGATCGGGCATGGGGGCCTGCGACAGGTTGATCCACACCGTTTTCAGTTCGGTATAGGCCAGCACCGAATCGATGCCGCTCTCACGCCCGTAACCGCTGTTCTTGAAGCCACCGATGGGCGCCATCGCCGAGACGGCACGATAGGTATTGACCCAGATGATCCCGGAGCGAATGTCACGGGCCAGGCGATGGGCGCGGCCCAGATCGCGAGTCCAGATGCCGGCGGCGAGGCCGAACTGGGAGTCGTTGGCAATCGCCAGAGCTTCGGCTTCGTCCTTGAAGCGGATCACCGACGCGACCGGGCCAAAGACTTCTTCCTGCATGATCTTCATCGAATTGCGGTCGCATTCGAACAGGGTCGGCTCGTAGAACCAGCCTTCGCCGGTCATCGCCGCACGCTTGCCGCCCAGGCGCAGACGGGCACCTTCGGCAACCGCATCGGCCACCAGGCCTTCGACCACGGCCAGCTGTTGAGCGGTAGCCATCGGCCCCATCTCGGTGTGTTCATCCTGCGGGCTACCGATGCGGATACGGCTGGCGCGCTCGACCAGACGCTCGACGAACTCATCGTAGATCTCGTCCTGCACCAGGAGCCGGGAGCCGGACACGCAACTCTGCCCGGAAGCGGCGTAGATTCCGGCCACCGCGCCATTGATCGCGCTGTCCAGATCGGCGTCGGCAAAGATGATGTTGGGCGACTTGCCACCCAGCTCCAGCGACAGCTTGGCGAAGTTCTCGGCACTGCTGCGCACCACATGCCGTGCCGTGGCCGCGCCGCCGGTAAAGGCAATCTTGCGTACCAGCGGATGGCGGGTAAGGGCGGCACCGGTGGTCGGCCCGTAACCGGTGACCACGTTCACCACGCCGGGCGGAATTCCGGCTTCCAGCGCCAGCCGCGCCAGTTCCAGCAGGGTCGCCGAAGCGTGTTCGGAAGGCTTGAGCACGATGGTGTTGCCCGCCGCCAGGGCCGGGGCCAGTTTGATCGCGGTCAGGTACAGCGGGCTGTTCCAGGGAATGATCCCGGCGACCACGCCCATCGGTTCGTGAACCGTGTAGGCAAACAGATCAGGCTTGTCCAAAGGCAGGGTGCCGCCTTCGAGCTTGTCGGCCAGGCCGGCGGTGTAGTGAAAGAACTCGGGCAGGTAGCTGACCTGGCCACGGGTTTCGCGGATCAGCTTGCCGTTGTCGCGGCTTTCCAGCTGGGCCAGTTGTTCCTTGTTCTCGGCAATCAGATCGCCCAGACGGCGCAGCAACTTGCCGCGAGCGGTGGCGGTCAGGCCGCGCCAGGCCGGGCTTTCGAAGGCCCGTTGCGCAGCCTGCACCGCACGCTCGACGTCGGCTTCATCGGCGTCCGGCAACTGCGCCCAGGGCTGGGCCAGCGCCGGGTTCAGGCTGTCGAAGGTCTTGCCGGACAGGGCATCGACCCATTCGCCGTCGATGCACATCTGGAAGCGGGTCAGGCTCATGCAACAATCCCCTTGATCGAGTTATGGACGGCGGCCGACTTGTCGAGGAAATCCAGCAGCACCTGGTTGACCAGACGCGGCGATTCCACCGGCATCATATGCCGCTGCTCGGGCAGTATCGCCACTTCCGCGCCGCGAATGCGCATGGCCAGCTGGCGGGCCATCTCAGGCGTGGAACCGGGGTCCAGCTCGCCGGTGGCAATCAGCGTCGGCACCTGAATATCGCCGAGATCGTCGGCGCGGTACATATCCTGGGTCGCGAACAGTTTGTAGGTGGTCAGGTAACCCTGTGGATCATTGCCGGCCAGGTCCTGGCGGATCGCCGCGATCTGTGCCGGATTGGCCGCCTGATATTCGCGGCTGAACCATCGCGACAAGGCCTCGGCGGCATTGGCGTCAGGGCCATGTTCAGCCGCCTGGCTGGTGCGGGCAATGACGCTCGCACGTTGTTCGGGGCTGCGGTTGAACACGCTGTTGAGCACCACCAGGCCGGAAAGCCGGTCACTGAAGTGCAGGGCGAATGCTCGCGCCACCAGACCTCCCATGGAAAACCCGATGACCGTGGCCTGGGCGACTCCCAGATGATCGAGCAATTCGACCAACTGGTCGGCGTAGCCAAGCAGGTCGGTTTCCGGGGCCGGGCGCGGACTGGCGCCATGGCCCAGCATGTCATAGGCAATGACGTGGTAATGCGGGGCCAGGCCGACGATCTGTCCGCCCCACATTTCCTTGTTCAGGCCCACCCCGTGAATCAACACCACAGGATGGCCTTGGCCGGTCGCCAGGTAACTGGTTCCGGCCGGGGTGCGTTCAGCAGTGAGCTGAATCATGGAACACTCCTGCGCAGGCATGAGGAAGAGGTCGGTTTACTGGGCTTTTTCAGCAGCCAGTTCTTCCAGATCGATATAGCGGTTGCCGATACGCGGGTGCAGACGACCGCCATTGGCAGCGCCGAGCACGACGATGATCTCGTCGGCGCGAGGGGAGTCCTCGATCTGCATTTCCAGGGTGATGTAGTGCGAACGCAGGCCTTCGTCGTCCTTGTGCATCATTGGAATCTGGATGGAAGTGCCGGGGCCGCCGCGCTTGTTGGTGAAGCTCAAATAGCTTTTGGCTTGAACCGCTTCACGGTAGTGGTTGCCGAAACGCAAGGTGTGAATCACAGCGGAGGCGTGCTCGATTTCGCCCTCGGCGCCGACCACGGCGGCTTTGCCGTAGGCTTCGATCTTGTCGGCACCGCCGATGGCGGCGGTGAGGCGCTTGACCATCAGCTCGCCCAGCTCCGAGCAGTTGGCGCGGATTTCAGGCTTGAGGTCTTCAACGAAACCGCGACCCAGCCAGGGGTTCTTGATCACCACCGCCAGGCCGACCATGGTGACCGGCTTGTCGGCCGCCTTGCCGCCTTCGATGAAGGTTTCTTCGGTGTAATTGACGATTTTGCGAATTTCAAAGCTCATGGTCGACTCCCGGTTCGAGCGCTATTGTATTTCGTCTGATGGTATACCATAAGATCGGACATGCAAGAGCTTTGTGTCGGGATGTTGAAATATTCCACGGTGGCCACGCGGACCGTCTCGCCTTATAGCGCCTGCACGTATCGGATCAGAGGCAATGCGATGCCGTCGTCTTCGAACACCCGCGGGCGGGTCGTTTGCCGAATGAAGCCGGCGGCGACATAGAAGCGCTCCGCCCGCTGGTTTCCGTCCAGTGCCCAGAGCGTAACCTGGCAATGTCCTGAGGCAACCAACGCCTGGCGCGATGCCTGCCAGAGCAGCCGTCCGCCACCCTGACCCCATACCTGCGGATGCAGGTACAGCGAATAAAGCTCGCCGGTTAAAGGTGGCGCGTCGTCGTCACGACTGGAACCGAAGGAACTCCACCCGACAATCTCACTGTCGCGCTCCGCGACCCAGGCATCGAGTCTGCCGTTCGCCAGCGCGGACTCGATGAAGGTCGCGCGCCGCTGGACCGTGTTCCCCAAGGCCAGCAGATAGGTCGGCGACAGCAGGTCTCGGTAGGCCGCTTGCCAACTGGCGATATGAACCTTGGCGATTGAAGTGGCGTCGGCAGGCGCGGCAAGGCGGATCGAGAGCGGCGTAGTAACAGGTACAGGCACAGGCGAGATTTCCTTGATAAGCAGTTATTCATTTGAACCAGGGAAACATATAAGTCGGATGGCGCCATCGGCAATGAACAAACGAACCTATGCTTAGTCTGTTTTGTACAACTGTTGCCCTGCCAACAGCAGAACCACAAGTTGCCCATGCGCCATGCGGTGTATTCGCCTGAATGGCAGCGAAACAGCAGGCTTGAACCTGGCACGATAGATGCTCTGGTCTCCTTGAGCGCGACTATATGAATAGAGGCTCCTTATCTTTCGTATATGTCGGGGAGCGTCATTCATGGGTTTCAAGTTGTGCAGCAAGTCTGTTTATCCTGGCAATGCACTGGCGTTGTTCACCGCCACGGGGCTGGCGCTCGGCGTGCCTGTCCACGCGCTGGCTGACGACGCCAGGCTGTCCACGGTGACCGTCACCGGTGCAGCGCAAAGCGAAGCGCAGAAAGCCAAAGTCGAGCTGGATAAAACACCGGGCACCACGGCAGTGGTAGACATGAAAGAGGTGGAGAAAGGCCGTGCCTCCAACGCCGAGGACGTGCTGGCCCTGCAGCCCGGCGTATTCGCCCAGGCCACCAGCGGCACGGGCGCCAACAAGATTTCCATTCGCGGCTCGGGCTTGAATACCTTCTATCAAGGCTACGCGCTGGGCATCAAATTCCTTTATGACGGTTTGCCCATCACCGGCCCCGGCGGCACTCAGGAAGACCTGCTGAACATGGCCGCGGTCGATCACACCGAAGTGCTGTACGGGGCCAATGCCTTCAAACACACCGCGTTATCCCTGGGTGGGGCGATCAACTTCGTCAGCCGCACCGGGCGCACCGCGCCGGGCAATTACGCGCGCTTCGAAGTCGGCAGCTTCGGGTATCGCAAGCAGCAACTGAGCACCGGCGGCGTGGTGGGCGACAGCGACTACTACGTCAGCGTGCTGCACAACGAACGAGACGGCTATCAGGACAACACTGAAACCAAGGGCCGCGACCTGATCGCCAACTTCGGCCACGTGTTCAGCCCCAAGCTACAGACGCGCTTTTTCCTGCGCTATCGCGAAGAACAGCTCACCAACGGCGCGACCCTGACCAAATACCAGCTCAAGCATGATCCGCGCAGCAACACGGTGCCGGCCGGGCGCAAGAAGGACGGCACCACGCTGCTGGGGAGCAACACCACCTACACCTTCGATGATGAATCCACGCTGGATGTGGGCCTGGGCTACAACGATTACCCGTTGTACAACGGCTGGCGCACCTCCACCACGCCACAGGACTGGCGTTCCAAGGACACCAGCGTGGTGCTGCGCTATCGGCGTGCCCACGATGAACTATTCGGCCTGCCCAGCGACTCCACCGTGACCTTCAGCAACACCCTGGCGTATCTGGGTGACGTGAAATCCCGCAATCCCGCCACCCACCAGTTGCTGCAATACACCAAGTACACCGGCTCCCGGGATACGGTCTTTGCCTTGGGCAACGAGCTGCAATTGAACGACAAGACCTGGCTGTCCACCGGCTTGTCGTTCATCAATATCAAGCGCAAGGCCGAGATCAAGTACACCACAGGCGTTAACACCAGCGAGTTTCCGGACGGGGTGAATTACGACACCTGGGACACCGCGCCGCGCATCGGCCTGCGCTATGAGCTGACCCCGGACATTCAGCTGTTCGGTAACGTCAGCCGCTCCATCGATCCGCCGGTCACCTGGCAGCTGGGCAGTACCGGTTCGCCCTTCATCCGCAACGTGCAGCCGCAGAAAGCCACCACCGCCGAGCTGGGCGTGCGGGCCAGTGTCGGCATCTTCGACGGCAGCCTGACGTTCTACCGCTCCTGGATCGACGACGAAATACTCTCGGTAGTGGTTCGTCAGGCTTCGGCGACCCAAGACCAGTTGGTTGCGTCGTCCAATGCCAGCCCGACCATCCATCAGGGTGTCGAGGCCGGGCTCAGTGCCTTGCTGTGGGAAGGGGACAACGGCGACACGCTCAACCTGCGTCAGGCCTACACCTTCAACGATTTCTACTACCGCAACGACGACACCTTCGGTGGCAACCAGCTGCCGAGTCTGCCGCGCCATGTCTATCAGGCCGAGTTGCAATATCAGCAGGCCAAAGGGTTCTACGCCCAGCTGAACCTGCGTTCGGCCTCCAGCTATTTCGTCGACTACGCCAACACCCTGAGTGCGCCGTCCTACACCATCCTCGGTGCGCGCCTGGGTTATGAAGCGCCGAGCAAACGCTGGGACGTGTTCCTCGACATGCGCAACCTGACCGACGAGCGCTACGCCACCGCTGCCAACACCACCTACGACGCCCGGGGCAATGACTCGGCCAATTTCTATCCGGGCGACGCGTTCAACGTCACCACCGGTGTCGCGTTTCGCTTCTGACCGCTGAATAAAACCATCCGGCCGACGCCCGGCGCCCCGCACACCGCGGGGGCGTCGGCGGCGTGCGGCCGTCTGCCGATCTGATCAACAGGAGTTGCCACGCGTGATCCGAACCTATTCCCCGAACGCCGCCCATCCTTGTCACGGTTTCGCATTGAGCGCACTGACCGTGGCGTTGCTGTCCTGCGGCCTGGATGCGACGGCTGCCGAGCCAAACGCCGCGCAGGACATTCGCCAGCTCAGTACCGTAGTGGTTCAAGGCCGGCAATTGAGCGACAGTGAACAAGCCCAACAACGCCTCAATGAAGTACCCGGCGGCACCGCGCAGGTGGAGGCCGCCAGCGTGGAAAAACGCCGCACCGCCACCAACCAGGACGTGCTGGCGTACCAGCCCGGCGTCTACGCCCAGGCAGTGGGCGGCGGTGACGGGATCAAGCTGTCGATTCGCGGCTCGGGCATCAACAAGGGCGTCAACTACTTTCGTTCCGGCGTGTACCTGATGTTCGACGGCCTGCCGGTCAGCGGCCCCGGTGGCACGCCCTACGAGCTGTTCGAGCCGCTGGGCCTGGCGCGCACTGAAATCCTGCGCGGTGCCAATGGTTTCGATTACGGCTCGCTGACCCTGGGCGGTGCGATCAACTATGTGACCCGCACCGGTTACGACGCTTCGCCGTTGGAAGTGCGCTACGAGGCCGGCAGCTACGGTTACCAGAAGCGCCAGATCGCCTCTGGCCAGGTGCTGGGCGACCTGGACTATTACGTGAGCCTCACCGACTCGGATCAGGACGGCTACCAGAACCACACGACCAGCTCCAGCAAAGGCTTTGCCGGTAACGTCGGTTACCGCTTCAGCCCGGATCTGGAGACCCGTTTCTACCTGCGCTACCGCGAGACCGACAACGAAACCGGCGGCCTGCTGACCCGTGACGAAATCGCGCACCACAATCGCCGTGCCAACGCCACCAGCCTGAGCCAGGACGCCTCGCGCATCCAGCCCGGCTCGACCTGGTTGGCCAACAAGACCACCTTGCGGCTGGACGACAGCTCGCGGCTGGAGCTGGGCGCGGTGTATCACAACTATCCCATCGATGTGCGCGGCGGCGTGAACCGCGCGGTATGGGGCTACCGCGACGTGTCCGGCACCGTCCAGTACATCCGCGACGACGATCTGTTCGGCCACGCCAGCACCACGCGCCTGGGCCTGTTGAGCACCCGGCATTTGCAGGGCGACGGCTTCCAGCGCACCACGGTCAGAATTCCCAGCGGCGCGACGGCCGGCTTGCAGCCCGGCACCCTGGTGCGCAACGCCGAGTACGAAGGCAGCGACAACGTATTCCACGCCAGCAACGACCTGGAACTGGTGCCTGACCTGTGGCTGACCACCGGCCTGTCGATGATCTACACCAACCGGGAAACCGAGGTGGATTACCCGGTCACCAACAGCCGCTACAAAAACAACGACTGGGACTACGCCCCGCGCCTGGGCCTGCGTTACGACTTCAACCCGCATGCGCAGGTGTACGCCAACGTCAGCCGCTCGGTGGAACCGCCCAGCGACTGGCAGATCCTCAGCACGCCGCCCAGCTTTACCAGCGGCCCGGCCACGGGGCTGGCGCGGGAGGGCGTCGACCTGCAAAACCAGACTGCCACCACCTTTGAACTGGGTGGCCGTGGCCAGATCGACAATCACAAGTGGACCTTGAGTTACTACTATTCGCGGGTCAATCACGAGCTGCTGTCGGTGGAAGTGCAGGCGGCCAGCGCCACCACAGCGGCGATCACCGCCGAGTCCAACGCCAGCGCCACTGTCCATGAAGGCGTCGAGGCGGGTCTGGAATCCCTGCTCTGGCAGGGCAGCGACACCAACAGGCTGACCTTGCGCCAGGCCTACACCTACAGCCATTTCCATTACGTGGACGACGACCGCTTCGGCGCCAACGAGCTGCCGGGCATTCCCGAGCATTACTACCAGGGCGAGCTGCAATACGACTTCAACAACGGGGTGTACGTGGGCGTCAACGCTCAGATCGGCTCGAAGATGGCGGTGGATTACGCCAACTCCTACTACACCAGGCCGTACCAGGCGTTCGGCGCGACCCTGGGCTGGAACTCGCCCAAGAAGACCTGGCAAACCTACGTCGACCTGCGCAACCTGGGTAACGAGCGCTACACCACAGTGATCAGCCCGGCGTACGACGACGGCGGTGTGGATCGGGCGCGTTCGTATCCAAGCGACGGCTTCGGTGTCTACGGCGGCGTGAGTTATCGCTTCAACTGATCTAACCACGCAATGGCAAGTTATAAGCAGCATCAAGTGTTCAGTGCGCAACAGTGGCCGGACACTTGATGCTGTTTTTATACATTCAATGTGTTTCATGTCCGGTATTAACCCCCGAACGCTGCCATTGGAAGCTGGCACGAAGCGTGCACTTGCTTATATCTGGGCAATACCTGATCCAGACATATTAAAAACACAGAGTTTGACTATACGAATAGAAACTCGCCTTTTTATTTATTAGGTGGGAGCAGTACCTTGAAGTCGTTGAACCTCGCAAAGCGCAATACCCGACCGCGGCACTTATCCGTCGGCTATGTCGAACTGGCCTCCAGCCTCGGCGCCTGCCTGCTGATGAACACCGGTTTTGCTGCGGCTGCAACCGAAGAACAGCGTTTGCACACCGTGACCGTGCAGGCAGCCAAGGCCACCCCGGTGGAGGCGGCCAGACAGCAACTCAAGGACATTCCCGGCGGCACCAGCCTGGTGGACCAGGCTGAGGTGGCAAAAGGGCGCTCGGCCACTCTGGAAGATACCCTGGCCTATCAGCCGGGCGTTTATGCCCAGGCCGCGGGCGGCAATGACGCGATCAAGATTTCCATCCGTGGCTCGGGGGCTAACACCTCGCCGGGCTACTTTCGCGAAGGCACCAAGTTCCTGTTTGACGGCATCGCCCTGACCGGCGCCGGCGGCACGCCTTACGAGCTGCTGGACGGCCAGGGCTTGCAGTACACCGAGATCCTGCGTGGCGCCAACGCCTTTGAATACGGCGCGTTGTCCCTGGGCGGCGGGATCAACTTCATCACCCACACCGGCTATTCGGCGCCGGGCAGCAAAATCAAGCTGGAAGGCGGCAGTTTCGGCTGGCAGAAACAGACCCTCAGCACCGGCGGCGTGGAAGGCGATGCGGACTATTTCGTCAGCGTCGATAACGGCCGGCGCGAAGGGTATCAGGACTACACCTTCACCAAGGCCAAGGGCGTGGTCGGCAACTTCGGCTACCGTTTCAGCCCCAAACTGCAAACCCGGCTGATCGTTCGCTACCGCGAGGAATACCACGAGAACGCCGGCGCCCTGACCCTGGCGCAGCTCAAGCGCGACAGCCGCCAGACCAACGCCGCAACCCGCACCAGCCGTGGCGATTCCACCAAGCGCGGCTCGACCTGGGTGGCGAGCAAGACCACCTATACCTTCAATGACGACGCCACCCTGGAATTGGGCCTGGCGTACCACGACTATCCGCAGATCCTCAATCGCCAAAGCAGCGTCAATCCCAACTACTGGGACTGGAGCGATATCAACGCTTCGCTCAAGTACACCCGCCGGGACCAGCTGTTCGGTCTGGAAAGCACCACGACCCTGGGCGCCACCAGCACCCGTCATCTCGACGCCGGCGCCAAGACGTATCTGGGCGATCGGGACAACGGCATCCTGCAAAAGGACGTGCGCTACGACGGTTCGTTCGACAACGTTTTTACCCTCGGCAATGACCTGGCGCTGACCGAGCGGCTCTACCTGAGCACCGGTTTGTCAGCCATCAACATCAAGCGTGACATTGATGTGAAGTTCAGCGACCGCCCCAATACCACGGCGTTTCCCAGCCGCTACCAGTATGACGAGTGGTCCCTGGCGCCACGGGCCGGACTGCGTTACGAGCTGACCCCGAACCTGCAGGTATTCGGCAACGTCAGCCGCTCAATCGACCCGCCCAGTTCGTGGTCGATTTCCAACTCCGGCGTTGCCAACAACTACGCCAAGACTCTGGTTCCGCAAACCGCCAACACCGTGGAACTGGGAATTCGCGGCCAGTCCGAGCGCTTCGAGGGCAGCCTGGTGCTGTACCGCTCGTGGATCAAGAACGAGTTGCTGACCACCCAGATCGCTCCGGCGACCGGTACGACTGCCGCGATCGTGTCCACCTCCAACGCGACGCCGACCATTCATCAGGGCGTCGAGGCCGGGCTGACCACCAAACTGTGGCAACGCGCCAACGGCGACGTGCTGACCTGGCGCCAGGCCTACACCCTCAACGATTTCTACTACCGCAACGACCCGCTGTTCAGGCGTAACGAACTTCCCGGTTTGCCGCGGCACATTTATCAAGCCGAGTTGCAGTACCAATACGCCAACGGTTTCTACGCCGGGGTCAACCTGCGTTCAGCCTCCAGCACACCGGTGGACTACGCCAACAGCGTGAGCGCTCCTTCCTACACGATTTTCGGAGTGCGCCTGGGCTACGACGCGCCCAGCAAGAAGTGGCAGGCCTATGTCGACCTGAAGAATCTGGGTGACAAGGATTACGTGACCGCCATCGTGCCGGCCTATGACGTCAAGGGCCAGGACACCGCCGCGCTGTATCCGGGGGACGGCTTCGGCGCGTTTACCGGTGTGACGTACAGCTTCTGATGATCGCCGACGGAGGACAGGGCTGCCTTATGAGCCGACAGTTATCAATGCTTTGCCGCAGCCTGCTGGCAGTGGGGGTGATCGGCCTGCCCGGTTGCTCACCCAGCGGCGACGGGCAGCGGCCGGTGCAGGTTCAGGTGGCGGACGGCCAGGTGAACGGCGACCTGATCAGCTATCCGACCGGCGACTTCCATGAAGCGGCGCCCGGCAAACGTGGCGGTACTTTACGAGTCTCCACCGCAACCGATACCGGCACCTTCGACGTGCATTCGATTTCCCACGGCAACGTGCAGTGGCTGGGCCGCCTTCTGTATGACGGCCTGGTGTACCAGGACGAGCAGGGCGGCGTTTCGCCGTGGTTGGCCAAGTCGTGGGACATCTCCGAAGACGGCAAGACCTACACCTTCCATTTGCGCGACGACGTGACGTTCAGCGACGGCAGCCCATTCAACGCCCAGGCAGTGAAAATCAACCTGGAACATATGCGCGACCCGGCGACCAAATCCCCGCTGGCGGCGGCTTACATCGCGCCCTACGACAAGGGACGGGTAGTGGACGAATACACCTTCGAAGCCACGTTGCGCGAACCGTACTCGCCGTTTCTCGATGTACTGGCCCAGTCGTGGCTGGGCATGATCTCGCCGAAGCAGATTCTCGAAGCACCCAAATCCATCGCCGAACACCCGATCGGCTCCGGCCCGTTCGTGCTGCAAAGCTACACCCGCGAGCAGGGCGCGGTGTTCACCCGGCGTAACGGCTACAACTGGTCGCCGCCGGTCACCCGCCATCAGGGCGAGGCTTACCTGGACCGCATCGAACTGAGCATCGTGCCCGAGGCGATGATTCGCTTCACTTCGCTGGACGCCGGTCAGTCGGACCTGACCCTGGATGCGCCGCCGCAGAACGCCAGGGCCATCCGTGAATCGTCCGACCTGACCCTGCGCAGCCGGATTCGCAAGGGCAATCCGTTTCGCAGCCTGACCTTCAACGTCGAGCAGGCGCCGTTCGATGATGTGCTTGTGCGCCGTGCCGTGGCCAAGGGCATCGACCGCGAAGGGCTGGCGTGGATCATCGGCTTTGGCGAGTACCGGGTGAAGACCGATTTCCTGGCCGCCAACACCCGTGACTACGACCCGACGTTCAAGGACACGCTGGCCTACGACCCCAAGGCTGCCAACCAACTGCTGGATCAGGCCGGCTGGACCGGGCGCGACGCCCAAGGCTATCGAACCCGTGACGGGCAGCGGCTGAGCGCTGAATTGCTGGCCACTGAAAGCGCCAGCTTCTCCAGCAGCGTGGCGGTTGCACTGCAGGCGGACCTGAAAAAGCTCGGCTTCGAGCTGCGCATCGAGTTACTGCCGCTGGCCCAGGTCACCGACCGGCGTTACGCGGGCCAGTTTCAGGTCATGGGCGGCGGCTACTGGCACACCAATACGCCCGATGGCCTGTACATCCTCTATCACAGCGATTCCATCACCTCGGAAAAACGCATCGGCCAGAACGGCGGGCGCTTCCGTGACACCGAGCTGGACCGGGTGTTGTCCGAAGCGCGGCGCAGCCAGGACCCCGTGCGAGTCGCCGCGCTGTACAGCGCGGCCCAGCAACGCCTCACCGAACAGGTGCCGGTCGTGCCATCGTTTGAAAGTCATGTACTGGTGGCGTACCGCAACCGGCTCAAGGGCGTGATCTTCGACACCTCCCATAACACGGTTTTTCTGCCCAGCCTGTGGCTGGAACCGGAGGCGCCATGAAGCGCATCGCATCCAATGTTTGCTGGCGCCTGCTGGCCGGGCTGGGCGTGCTGTGGGGCGCGGCGACGCTCACGTTCCTGGCGATCAACCTCAGCGGCGGCGACACGGCCCTGGCGATTCTCGGCGGTCCGGAGTCGATGCCCACGCCGGAGATGATCGCCCGCGTGCGCCTTGAGTACGGACTCGACCAGCCGCTGATCGTGCAGTACGGCCAGTACGTACTGCGCCTGGCCCAAGGTGATCTGGGCGAGTCGTATCGGCTGCGGATTCCAGTCACCCGAGCGATCGGCGCGCAGATCGGCGCCACGGTGCAGCTGTCGGTCTGCGCGGCGGTGCTCGCAGTGCTGTTGGCGGTGATCAGCGCCATCACCACCGCCAAGCGCAGCCCTTGGGTGCGTTCGCTGGTGTCGGGCAGCGAACTGGTGCTGTCTTCGGCGCCGTCGTTCGTGATCGGCATTCTGTTGCTGCTGGTGTTCGCCTTTCACTGGCACGTGCTGCCGCCTTCGGGCTCGGGCAGCTGGCAATCACTGATCCTGCCGACCCTGGCGCTGGCGTTGCCCATCGCGGCGGTGCTGACCCAGGTGCTGCGTCAGGAACTGGAAGACATTCTCGACCAACCCTTTATCGCCATGGCTCGCGCCCGAGGCCTGTCGGAAACCGGCGTGCGCCTGCGCCATGCCTTGCGCCACGCCCTGGTGCCGCTGATTACCCTGGCCGGTTTCGTCTTCGCCAGCCTGTTGGGCGGCGCGGTGGTAGTGGAGTTGTTGTTTTCCCGGCAAGGCATCGGGCGCCTGATGCTCGATGCGGCCAACAGCAAGGACGTGCCCATGGTGCTGGGCATCACGTTGCTGGCGGCGGCGATCTATGTGGCGGTGAACCTGGTGGTGGACCTGATCAACCATTGGGTGGACCCGCGCGTGAAACAGGCATGACGACATTCTTCACGGCTGCCCGGCAGCCCGACGATGCAAGGAACGGATATGAGCGTTGAACAACCTGTCGGCGGCCTGCCGCTAAACCCTGTCCATAACCCGGAATACGCTCGCCTGCGAGCGCCTTTCGCCGAGATTTTCGAACGTATCGCCGACACGGCCCTGGCCCGTGAACAGAACCGCGAGCTGGCTCACGACGCCGTGTCCTGGCTGCGCGATGCCGGGTTCGGGGCGTTGCGCGTGCCCAAGGCGCAAGGCGGTGGCGGGGCGAGCCTGCCGCAGTTGTTCGAACTGCTGATCGAACTGGGTGAGGCCGACTCCAACCTGCCGCATATCCTGCGGGCGCATTTCGGCTTCGTCGAAGGGCGCCTGTCCAAGGGCGAAACCGAGTCCCAGGCGCAGTGGTTTCCCAAGGTGGTCGCCGGCCAATTGTGGGGCGCAGCCATGGCCGAGCGCAGCGACACCAGCAAGAACAGCGTTACCCTGACGCCGGACGGCGAGGGCGGCTGGCGGCTCAATGGCACCAAATTCTATTGCACCGGCACGCTGTACGCCGACTGGATCGCCGCTGCGGCGCTGGCCGATGAAGATTTCGTCAGCGTGGTGGTGCCCACCGATGCGCCGGGCGTCAGTCGCGATGATGACTGGGACGGCTTCGGCCAACGCTTGTCCGGCAGCGGCACCACCCGTTTCGACAACGTTCGCGTGCCCCAGCAGTACGTGCTGCGCCGCTATGCCATGGGCGAGCAGCGGGGCGAATCTTACATCTCAGCGTTCTACCAGTTATTCCACCTGGCGACCCTGGCCGGCATCGCCCGTGCCGTGCTGCGTGATGCCACCGAATTCGTTCAGGGCCGCACCCGCGCCTTCGGTGTGCCGGGGCAGTCCAGCCCCAAGGACGATCCGCTGGTGCAGCGGGTGGTCGGGCGCTTGTCGAGCCTGGCGTTTGCTGCGCAGTCGCAAGTGCTGGCGGTAGCGCAGGTGCTGCAGAACGTACACGACGCTGAACTGGCCGGGCAGGCGCTGGAAGCCCATTACACCCAGGCGGAAGTCACCGCGTTTCAGGCCCAGCAGATCGTGCTGGAGCAAGTGCTGGAAGCCACCACCTTGCTGTTTGAAGTCGGCGGCGCATCGGCCACCAGCCAGACCCGACGCCTCGACCGGCACTGGCGTAACGCGCGCACCCTGGCGTCCCACAACCCGGCGATCTATCGCGAGCGGGCGTTGGGCAATTACTACCTCAACGGCGTCAGCCCCAATGCCGCGTGGCGTGCCTTGCAACAGGCACAGGTCGCCGGGCAGGCCAGCGGAACCGCCGCCATCCACGACGAAGCCAGCGCCGTCTGACCCCACAGCCATAAGGATTTCCCATGAGCAGCAACCGGCAAATGAGTATTGGCATGAACATCCTGGGCTTCGGCTCGCATTCCGCCGCATGGCGGGTGGGTGAAGTGCCGCCCGACGCCTATCTGGATGCCGAGTACTACTGCAACATCGCGCGCATTTCCGAGCGCGGCACGCTGGACGCGATCTTTCTCGCCGACGGCCCGGCGCTGGGCGGCGACGTCGCGACCCAACCCGCAGGCCGTCTGGAACCCACCGTGTTGCTCACCGCCGTGGCATTGGCGACGCAGCGCATCGGCGTGATCGCCACCGCCTCCAGCACCTATAACGATCCGTTCAATCTGGCCCGGCGTTTTTCTTCCCTGGACCATATCAGCAGCGGTCGCGCCGCATGGAACGTGGTGACCAATGCCGGCGACGCCGCGGCACAGAACTTCGGTCTGGCCGGCGCGCCGCTGCATGTGGATCGTTATGCGCGGGCCGACGAGTTCATCGACGTGACCCTCAAGCTGTGGGACAGCTGGGAAGACGACGCGATCATCGGCGATGCGATCAATGGCCGCTTCGCCGACCCGCGAAAGGTGCATACCCCGGATTTCGTAGGCAAACATTTCTCGGTCAAAGGCCCGCTGAACTTGCCGCGCACGCCCCAGGGTCGGCCGGTGCTGGTGCAGGCCGGTTCGTCCGAGGGCGGCAAATCCCTGGGCTCGCGCTATGCCGACGCCATCTTCACCACCCAGACCACGCTGGAAGACGGCCAGGGTTTCTACACGGAAATGAAGAATCGCGCCCGCCAGTGGGGGCGCAATCCCGAGCACCTGAAGATCATGCCGGGGCTGTCCACGGTCATCGGCAGCACCGAAGAAGAAGCCAACGCCCGGTTCGACCGGCTCAACGACTATTACGGCGAAGAAGGTTTGCTGTATCAGGTAGCGGCGCGAGTCGGATTGAATGTCAGCGAACTCGACCCGGACCAGCCATTGCCCTGGGAGCGGATCGGCCCGGTGGAATCCTTCGAGCGCGGCTCCCATGGCTTTCTCGAAGCGCAGCTGAATCTGGCGCGTCGGGAAAACCTGACCATTCGCCAGCTGTCGCGGCGGATTCTGGTCGGCCATCGCCTGCTGGTGGGCACTCCGGAGCAGGTCGCCGACACCCTGGAGCACTGGTTCCTGGCAGGCGCCGCCGACGGCTTCAACATCATGCCGGACATGTTTCCGTCCGGCGTGGAGATCTTCGTCGATGAAGTGGTGCCACTGCTGCGCCAGCGCGGCGTGTTCCGCCACGAATACAGCGGCCACACCCTGCGCGATCACCTCGGTCTGCCGTACCCGGCCAGTCAGTACAGCAGCGCCTCCAAGGCCCGCAGCGCCTGAACCCTTTTCATTTCTGAACGGATCGTTTCGATGAACTATCGCACCCTTGGCAACACCGACCTCAACGTCAGCCTGCTCGGCCTGGGCACCATGACCTGGGGCCACCAGAACAGTGAACAGGACGCTCACGGCCAGCTGGACCTGGCACTGGAGCACGGCATCAATCTGGTGGACACCGCCGAGATGTACCCCACGCCGACCCATGCCGACACCTGGGGCAGCACCGAGCGTTTCATCGGCAGTTGGCTGGCGCGCAGCGGACGGCGTCAGGATATCGTGCTGACCAGCAAGATCATCGGCCCGCCGC
This sequence comes from Pseudomonas sp. v388, assembly GCF_003935425.1. Lineage (GTDB taxonomy): Bacteria > Pseudomonadota > Gammaproteobacteria > Pseudomonadales > Pseudomonadaceae > Aquipseudomonas. The sequence continues at coordinate 741,742 of NZ_RHQN01000001.1, read as the reverse complement.
GCCAGCCCGGTTCCGGCAGCCATATCCGCGACGGCCTGACTCGCCACGACCGGGCCAATATCACCGCCGCCCTGGAAGGCAGTCTCAAGCGTTTGCATACCGATTATCTGGACCTGTACCAACTGCACTGGCCGGACCGCACCACTAATATCTTCGGCCAGCGCGAATACCCGTATGTGGAAGACCGCTACAGCGTGGCCATCGAAGAGTCGCTGCAGGTGCTGGCCGAACTGCAACGGGCCGGCAAGATTCGCCATATCGGCGTGTCCAACGAAACCCCGTGGGGCGTGGCGCAGTTTCTGCAAAAAGCCGAGCAACACGGGTTGCCGCGCATCGCCACGATCCAGAACCCCTACAGCCTGCTCAATCGCCTGTATGAAGGTGGGCTTTCCGAATTCAGCCACCGCGAAGGCGTGGGTCTGCTGGCCTATTCGCCGCTGGCGTTCGGTGCCCTGACCGGCAAATACCTCAACGGTGCGCGGCCCGAAGGTTCGCGGCTGTCGTCGGTGTACCGCACCTTCAATCGCTACGACAGCGAACCGGCCAGCCGCGCCATTGCCGCTTACGTGCAACTGGCCCTGGACTACGGCTACACCCCGGCGCAACTGGCCCTGGGTTTCGTCGCCCGCCAGCCGTTCGTCAGCAGCGTGCTCACCGGGCAAACCAGCGAGGCGCAGTTGCTGGAAAACCTGGGCGCGCTGGACATCGAGTTCACCCCGACCCTGCTGGAACAGATCGCTCATATCCACGCCCTGATTCCCAACCCGGCGCCTTGACCGGACCGGTCTGGCGGAGGACTGCCCATGACAACCGTATCCCAACCCAACGTGCTCGGCCCGGTTCCGGGGCTGACGGTCAGCGATGGCACAGCCGCTGCGCGCCGTACCCGCCGTCGCGTGCCGCTTCGGCCCGGCCTGGTGCTGGCCGGGCTGTTCGTGGTGTGGCTGGTGATCGCCGCGCTGGTGCCGGGTCTGTTGACCTCGGTCGACCCGCTGGAAGCCACGGCACGCCACGCTTATCGCGCGCCGGATGCCCTGCACTGGCTGGGCACCGACGAAAACGGTCGCGACGTGCTGGCCCGGCTGATCCACGGCGTGCGGCCGTCGCTGCTGATGGGCCTGGCGGCCACCGCCATGGGCCTGGTGCTCGGTACCGTGCTTGGCTTGCTGGCCGGGCTCGGCCCGCGCTGGCTCGATAGCGCAGTCATGCGTCTGGTGGATGTGTTGCTGGCGTTTCCGGATCTGCTGCTGGCGCTGGTCATCATCACTTTCTTCGGCCAGGGCACGCTGAACCTGGTCATTGCCGTGGGCATCGCCAGCGTGCCGCGCTACGCCCGGTTGGTGCGGGCGCAAACCCAGGTGGTGCGCGGCGCCGCTTATGTAGAGGCCGCGACCACGCTGGGCCTGGGCCGAGCGGCAGTGATCTGGCGGCACGTGCTGCCCAACGCCATCAAGCCGATCCTGATCCTGGCCACCATCGGCATCGGCGGCAATATCACTGCCGGCGCGGCCCTGAGTTTCCTGGGGTTCGGCGCGCCGCCACCGGCGCCGGAGTGGGGCACCATGCTGGCTGTGGGCCGCAACTTCCTGGCCAACGCCTGGTGGCTGGTGGCCTGGCCGGCGCTGGCGATCACTTTCACGGTCATTTCGATCACCGCCATCGGCCGCGAACTGCTGCGCCGCAGCGAAGGAAAACGTTTATGAACGCACAGGTATCGCCGCGGGTTGCCGCGCAACCGTTGCTCGATGTTCAGGATCTGCACGTCCATTTCCACGGCCAGCCCGTCATTCGCGGCATCAGTTTTCAGTTGCACGCGGGGGAGTGTCTGGCGCTGGTGGGCGAGTCCGGTTCGGGCAAGAGCGTCACCTCTCGCACCCTGGCCGGGCTGACCGGTGCGCACGCGCAGATCCAGGCTCGGCGCCTGGCGTTCGAAGGCCGTGACTTGCAGCACTTCAGCAAACGCGACTGGCTGCAGATGCGCGGCGCGCAACTGGGTTTCGTCATGCAGGACGCCCTGGGTTCCCTGGATCCGCTGCGCAGGGTCGGTCAGGAAATCGACGAACCGCTGCGCCTGCACACCGAGCTGGACCGGGCCGAGCGCCAGACCAAAGTCATCGACTTGCTGCGTTCGGTAGGCGTTCCTGAACCCGAATTGCGCGCCCGCCAGCACCCGTTTCAGTTATCCGGCGGCTTGCGCCAACGGGCGCTGATCGCCTCGGCCATCGCTTGCAACCCGCGTTTGCTGATTGCCGACGAACCCACCACCGCGCTGGATGCCACGGTGCAGGCCCAGGTGATGGCGCTGCTCGAATCCCTGCGCAACGAAGACACCGCGATGCTGATCGTCAGCCATGACCTGGCCGTCGTCGCGCGTCTCGCGACGCGGATTGCGGTGATGCACAAGGGCGTGATCGTCGAGCACGGCAGCGTCGACCGGATTCTGCGTGACCCACAACATCCGTATACCCAAAGCCTGTTGACTGCTGGTGTGGCGGTGCATTTTCGCCGGCCGACCAGCGCGCCGTTGGCTGACCAGGCGTGCTTTGCCGTCGGTGGCGAAGTCCTGCTGGAAGTGGACCGGCTCAACAAATCCTTTACCGGCCCCGACGGTCGGGCGCGCAAAGTGGTGTCCGATGTGTCGTTGCATCTGGAGCGCGGCCGGACCCTGGGCATCGTCGGTGAATCCGGCTCGGGCAAGACCACATTAACGCGGATGATTCTGGGGCTGGAGCAGCCGGACAGCGGCCAGGTGCGGCTCAAGGGGCGGCTGTGGTCGGCGCTGGACAAGGCGGAAATCCGTCAGGCCCGGCGCAGCATTCAGGTGGTGTTTCAGGACCCGCTCAGCTCTTTCGACCCACGCTACACCGTGCAACGGGTGTTGTTCGAAGCGCTGAAGGTGGCCGGGCATGCTTCTGCGACCTTGACCGAAAGAGCCGCTGCATTGCTGGAACTGGTCAAACTTGACGTCAGCCTGCTGGAGCGGCGCCCCATCGAACTGTCCGGCGGCCAGCGCCAGCGGGTGGCGATTGCCCGGGCGCTGGCGGCCGATCCGGAAATCCTGGTCTGCGATGAACCGGTGTCGGCGCTGGACGTGTCGGTGCAGGCGCAGATCCTCGAACTGCTGGACGACCTGAAACGTCGCCTGGGGCTGGCCTGCCTGTTTATCTCCCATGATCTGGGGGTGATCAACCATGTCAGCGATCAGGTGCTGGTCATGAAAGACGGCGTGGTCGTCGAGGCCGGGCCTGTGCGGCGGGTCTTCGATCAACCACGCCACCCGTACACCCTGGCGCTGCTGGACGCAGTGCCCAAATTACAGACCGGCCGCCAGCGTTCCCTGGCTTTTCTGCGATTGGCGATTTGATCGTCGGTGCGCTCCCCACAAGGTCCGCACCCAACATCTGCGTTGTATCAAATTCAATGGAGTAACCCAGGCCCATGAGCCGTTCGAAAACCTCGTACAAGGATCGTCAGCAGGCCCTGCGCAGCTGGAACATTCAGTCGCTTCCCGACACGCCGTTTGCCTTTGCACGCTTTTTTGTCGGCCACTTCCGCGGCTGGTACCTGTCGATTCTGTGCCTGCAAATCGTTGCCGTGATCTGCACGGTGCTGGTGCCCTGGGTGCTTGGGCAGATCACCCGGCTGGTGAGCAACTCAACCCAGCAGGAGCTGAACTGGCCACTGCTGCAACAACCGCTGGCCTTGTTTGTCGGCCTGCTGGCCCTGGAAGTGATTTGCACCCGTGGCGCCACCAGCGTGCATATCCGGGTGCTGCCGATGCAGCGCCGCACCGTCACTCACGCGGTCTATGCCTACCTGCAAAAGCATTCTCACCGCTTTGTCAGCAGCGAATTCGCCGGTGCCCTGGCGCACAAGATTTCCGAAGTCTCCATGGGCGTCGGCCAGGCCCTGGCGCTGCTGTTGTTCGACCTGATTCCGCTGTTGGTGACCCTGACCCTGGCGGTGGTGGTGCTGGCTACCGCCTCCATGTGGCTGGCACTGTTCATGCTCGGCTGGGCGCTGGCGTTCATTGCCGTGTGCTATGTGTTCGCCAGGCGCAGTCATCCGCTGTCCCAGCAATACTCGGCGGCGCGCAGCACCAGTAACGGCAAGGTGGTGGACGCGGTGTCGAACCTGACCAACATTCGTCTGTTCGCCCGGCATTCCTTCGAACACAGCTACCTGGGCGATTATCTGGACCGGGAGTTGAACGCCGCCGGCCGTTCGTTCGGCTACATGGAGAAAATCCGCCGTTTCCAGTCGGTCTGCGGAATGACGCTGAAAATCGGCATGCTGCTGATCGCGCTGTACCTGTGGCGTGTCGGGCAGATCGACATCGCCACTTTCGTAATGGCCACCAGCCTGTCGTTGCTGATCATCACCGACGTCGCCAACCTGTCCCGGCGCTTCCTGGATTTCTTCGAGGCCACCGGCAATATCGCCAATGGCGTGCGCACCCTGATCAAACCCCACGAAGTGGTGGACCGGCCGGATGCCAAGCCTTTGAAGGCGGTGCGCGGCGCCATCGAGTTTCGCAACGTGAGCTTCGGCTATTCCCCGGACAAACGAGTCTTCGACAATCTGCAGCTGGTGATTCCGGCCGGGCAGCGGGTCGGCCTGGTCGGCACCTCCGGTTCCGGCAAGTCCTCGTTGCTCAACCTGCTGCTGCGGCTGTACGACGTCAACCAGGGCCAAGTGTTGATCGATGGTCAGGACGTGCGCGACGTGACCCAGCATTCGCTGCACGGCCAGATCGGCGTGATTCCTCAGGAACCGGGGCTGTTCCATCGCAGCATCGCCGAAAACATTCATTACGGTCGGCTGGACGCCACGCCTGAAGATCTTGCCCAGGCGATTCACCGCGCCGGAGCCAGCGGCTTCATCGACAGCATGGATCAGGGCGCCGATTCGCTGGTGGGCGAGCGGGGCGTCAAACTGTCCGGCGGCCAGCGGCAGCGCATCGCCATTGCCCGGGTACTGCTCAAGAATGCGCCGATCCTGGTGATGGACGAAGCGACGTCGGCACTGGACTCCATCACCGAACGCTTCATACAGGAGAAGCTCGACGAGATCATGCAGGACAAGACCGTGATCGTGGTCGCGCACCGGCTGTCCACCGTGGCCCACCTGGATCGCATCGTGGTGTTCGAAGACGGCCGGATCATCGAGGACGGCCCCCACGACGAACTGCTCGCACGCCGCGGTCAGTACTATCGTCTGTGGAGTCGTCAGTCGCACGGGATGTTCGACGAGCAAGCTGCTTCAGCCTGAACAGGCTCTTTTGCCTGCGCAACTGTTGCTCTACCGACAGTCACTCAACAATCTGCCTTTTCGCTCCACTGCTCGTCGCGCTCAACCCCTTGTTTTACGGGGATTTGAGCCCGGCACGGGTTGTGCAATCACCCTTGTGAGATCCCGCAACGGACACAAGGTGCACCCGTACCCATGCCAGACATCGATCAGCGTTTCCTCACCCATTCACCCTGGCCGCGTTGCTTGCCGGGCCTCGTTGGCCTGGCGCTCGTGGGGCTGTTGAGCAGCGGTTGCGACAGCCGCACGCAAACCACGACGCGCAGCGATGTGCCGGTCAGCGGCGGCACTCTGGTGTATGCCACTGACCGCGAGCCTACCTGCCTGGACCCACACGTGGCCGGCGACATGCCTCAGGTGTTTCTCGCCCAGCAGGTGCTCGACTCGCTGGTGTCCATGGACGCCGAAGGCAAGATCGGCCCCTGGCTGGCCGAGCGCTGGGAGGTGTCCGCTGACGGTCTGTTCTACACCTTTCATTTGCGCAAGGACGTGCGCTTCACCGACGGCACGCCCTTCAACGCCGCCGCAGTGAAAGCCAACCTCGACCACATGGCCAACCCCAAGACCCAGTCCAGCACCGCAGGCGGCTACATTCGCCAGTACCGCGGCACGGAAATCGTCGATCCGTACACAGCGCGGGTCGAATTGAGTACGCCCTATGCGGCGTTTCTTGAAGTGCTGGCCCAGGGCTTTCTGGGTATCGAATCGCCGGACGCGCTCAAGCGCCCGCGTGACGTCAACTGCGAAAGCCCGGTCGGCACCGGCCCGTTCAAGGTTGCCCGCTGGGATCGCCAGAGCCATGTGGAGCTGGTGCGTAATCCCGATTACAACTCGGCGCCGCCGACCGCCAGGCATCAAGGCCCGGCGTATCTGGACCGCATCATCTGGAAGTTCATCCAGGAACCGTCGGTACGCTTTGCCTCGCTGCAGGCCGGCGAAGTGGACGTGATCGAAGCGCTGCCGCCCGAGTCCCACGAAGCTGCGCGGCGCAACCCGGATCTGCAACTGATCATCGCCCAGCGTCCCGGCAACCCCACCAACGGCACGCTGAACATCCGCCGTGCGCCGTTCAGCGACATCAAGGTGCGCGAGGCCTTCGTGCGCAGCGCCGATATCGAAGGCGCACTCAAGAGCGTTTACTTCAGCGAATTCCCTCGGGCCGGCGGGCCGTTGAGCAAGGCCACGCGCTTCTACAGCCCGGACTTCGAACACGCTCAGGACTACGACCCCAAACGCGCCGCGCAGCTGCTGGATGAAGCAGGCTGGAGCGCGCGTGACGCCGAAGGCTATCGCCTCAAGGACGGCAAGCGCCTTCAGGTCACGGTGGTGCTGGGCAATCGCACACCGCCGTCGGAATTCACCCTGTGGGAACAGGTGCAGGCCACCACGCGCCAGGCCGGGTTCGAACTGATCATGGATCAGATGAGCGACGTGCAGGCTACCAAGCGTCAGGCGGACTGGGACTACGACATCCGCGTCGGCTACTGGAACACCAACACCGCCGACGTGCTGCGGATCATCTTCAGCAGCGCATTCATCCAGCCGGCAGGCGTGGGCGGTTACCACCAGAACACCGCAGGCTTCAGTGACCCGCAATTCGACGCGCTGTTGCAGGACGCCCTGGCCACCCAGGACCCGGCCGAGCGCCAGCGCATCTACCGCGAGGTCCAGGCCATCGCGTCCGGCCAGTACCTGCAATTGACCACCTACCCGCAAAGCACGCGGCTGGGCATCTACAAGACCACCCAGGGCGTGCGGCTGGAAACTTCCCTGGCAGTGACTTATCTCTACGACGCATGGGTGAACAAATGAGCACGACGACCCTGGCTTCCACAGCGCCCGACCCACGACGCCAACGCCTTGCCCGACTGGGTCGCCGCGCGGCGATACGCCTGGCCGGCGGCATCCTGGTGTTGTGGGCGGTGGCGACCCTGACGTTTTTCGCGTTGCGCCTGATGCCGGGCGACCCGGTGCAGGCGATTCTCGGCGGCCCCAGCGGCAATCCGACCCCGGAAACCGTGGCCGAGGTCACCCGGGAATACGGCCTCGACAAACCGCTGGTGGTTCAGTACGGGCTGTACCTGGGCCGGCTGGTGCAAGGCGATCTGGGGGTTTCCTACTCTCAGCACATGGCGGTCACCCGAGTGCTGGCCGAGCAGACCTGGCCGACCCTGGAACTGACCTTTTCCTCGCTGGTGCTGGCCTGGCTGCTGGTGCTGGCCCTGACGGTGTTCACCGCAGGCCGCCGCAGCTGGGTCGGGCGGCTGGCTTCGACCCTGGAAACCCTGGCGGCGGCGCTGCCGCATTTCTGGCTGGGGATTGTGTTGCTGGCGGTATTCGCTTTCGGCCTGCGGCTGTTTCCCCCGGCAGGCAGTGACGGCTGGCGCACCCTGGTGTTGCCGACCATTGCCCTGGCAGTGCCCTTGGCCGGATTCATCGGCCAGGTGACCCGGGAATCTCTGGAGCTGACCCTGGATCAGCCGTTCGTGCTCACTGCCCGCACTCGCGGCCTGAGCGACGTGGCCGTGCGTTTCAAGCACGCCTTGCGCCATGCAGTGCTGCCCGGCGTGTCGTTGTCCGGCTGGGCCATCGGCGCGCTGATCAGCGGCGCCGTGGTGATAGAAGTGATCTTCTCCCGCAAGGGCTTGGGCCGGCAGCTGTTCCAGGCGGTGCAGGTGCAGGACTTGCCGCTGACCATCGGCATCAGCCTGGTGGTGGCGGCCGGTTACGTGCTGGCCAACATTCTGGTCGATCTGGTTTACCAGTGGATCGACCCTCGTCAGCAGGAGCCTCTGGCATGAGCGATCTGATTCTTGAAGCCCCGGCGCTGCCGGTGAAGACCCAACGCCAGCCACGCAGGATTCGGCTGGGGGCGAGCCTGGCGATCGGCTTTCTGGCCTTGATCGTGATTGCCGCCATCGCGCCGCAGTTGTTCGCCCATAGCGATCCGCTGGCCATCGTGCCGCGCAATGCCTTTCATCCGCCCAGTTGGGAGCACTGGTTCGGCACCGACCAGTCCGGACGCGATATCTATTCCCGGGTGATTCACGGTGCCCGGCTGTCGCTGTTCGTGGGGTTGGCGGCAACAGCGCTGGCGATGAGCATCGCCGTCGTCCTGGGCCTGCTCGGCGGGCTGGGCGGAGCGCGTACCGACCGCAGCGTCGGCTGGGTGCTGGAAGTGCTGTTTGCTTTTCCGAGCCTGATCCTGGCGCTGTTGTTCGTGGCGATTTTCGGCAGCGGCATCGGCACCCTGATCGTCGCCACCGGCCTTGGCGGAGCGCCGGGTTATGCGCGCATGGTGCGCGGCCAGGTGCTGGCGGTGCGCAATGCCGGTTACATCGAAGCGGCCCGCGCCTTGGGCCACGGGCCGGGGCGCATCATCTGGCGCCAGCTTTTGCCCAATGCCATGCGGCCGCTGATCGTCACCCTGACCATGGGCGTCGGCCAGGCGATTGTCTGGGCGTCAGCCTTGAGTTTTCTCGGGCTGGGCGCGCGTCCGCCGGCGCCGGAGTGGGGAACCATGCTGTCCATGGGCCGCGACTTCATCGCCAATGCCTGGTGGCTGACTTTCTTTCCGGGCCTGTTCATCGTGCTCACCACCCTGTCGACCACCGTCGCCGGTCGCTATCTGCAACAACGCCTGGAGGGCCGCCTGACATGAGCCGCAAATCATTAGTGGTGGAAGGCCTGAACATCGAATTTGCCGGGCACAGCGTGGTGCGCAATCTGTCATTCACCCTGGAACCGGGCAAGAGCCTGGCGCTGGTGGGTGAATCGGGTTCCGGCAAAAGCGTCACGGCGCGCAGCTTGATTGGGTTGGCGGGCGAGGGCGCTGTGGTGCGCGCCCGGCGTCTGGAATACGGCGGCACCGATCTGCTGGCCCTCAGTGACCGGCAATGGCGCCGTTTGCGAGGCAAGGAAATCGGCTTTGTGCTGCAGGACGCGCTGGTGTCTCTGGACCCGCTGCGCCCGGTGGGCAAGGAAATCCTCGAAGTGCTGCAAACCCACGACTGGGGCGACCGGCAAACCCGGCCCGCACGGGTCGTGGAGTTGCTGGAAAAGGTCGGCGTCCCCGAGCCTGCGTTGCGCGCCCGGCAGCGTTCCGGCGAATTGTCCGGCGGCTTGCGTCAGCGGGCGCTGATTGCCAGTGCCCTGGCGCTGGATCCAGGGCTGGTGATCGCCGACGAACCGACCACCGCGCTGGATGCCACAGTGCAGGCGCAGATACTCGGTGTGCTGGGCGCGATCAAGGCCCGGGGCAGTTCGCTGCTGATCATCAGCCACGATCTGGCGGTGGTCGCGCAGCTGGCTGATGAGGTGCTGGTGCTGCGCCATGGCGAAGTGGTGGAGCAAGGGCCGATGGCCCAGGTGCTCAGCGCACCTCGCCATCCGTACACCCGCGCCTTGCTCGACGCGGTGCCTGCCGAACACGCTCGCGGCACGCGATTGTCGCCGGGCCGTGAAAGTGTGCCGTCGAAGACGGCCATTCACGCGTCCGGCGCGGTGGTGCTGCGGGCCGAGGGCCTGGGCAAACGTTATGTGGGGCCGGATCACACATCGAGGCAGGTGGTAAGCGGCGTCAGTTTCGAGCTGCGTGCCGGGCGCACGCTGGGCATCGTCGGCGAATCCGGTTCGGGCAAGACCACCGTGGCGCGCATCGCCCTGGGCCTGCTGGAAGCCGACGAAGGCCGAGTGGAGTTTCTTGGCCGGGCCTGGAACGGCGCGGCCGATGCGCGGGTTGCCGAGCGCGAGCGCCGTCCGTTGAGCGGCGATATCAGCGTGATCTACCAAGACCCGCTCAGCTCCTTCGACCCGCGCTGGCACGTCGGCCAGATCCTGGCCGACGCGCTGGACGTGGCGGGCGTGGCCGTCGCCGACCAGCCACAGCGCGTACAACGACTGCTTGAACAGGTGCGTTTGGCGGCGGATATCGCCACCCGCAGGCCGTTGCAACTGTCCGGTGGCCAGCGCCAGCGGGTGGCGATTGCCAGGGCCATCGCCAGCAACCCGAAAGTCATCGTTTGCGACGAGCCGGTTTCCGCGCTGGACGTATCGGTGCAGGCCCAGGTGCTGGATCTGCTGGCCGACCTGCAAAGCGAACTGGGCCTGGCGTACCTGTTCATCTCCCACGACCTGGGAGTGATTCGCCATGTCAGCGATGACGTGCTGGTCATGCGCCACGGCCAGGTGGTGGAGCACGCACCGGTCGAGCAACTGTTCGACGCCCCGCAGCACGCCTACACCCAGCGCCTGCTGGGCGCGGTGCCACGTCTGCCGGGCGCCGGCGTGGCCTTGCAGGTGCCACCGCTGGAACCGGAGAACGCCGCCTGGCTGTTCGACGAATCGCGGCTGTGGAAGATCGCCATCTAATCAATCGAATCAAGGAATTGCCATGACCCAATCTGCCGCTGCACCTTCGTCCTCCCAAGCGCCGTTTGCCTTGAGCGTGGAGCAACTGCTGGCCCGTGCTGATGAACTGCTGCCCGCCATCGGCGCCGGTTCGGCGACCCGCGAGCGGGATCGTCAGCTACCGTTCGACGCCGTGCGCCAGATCGCCGAGGCGCTGTTGTACACCGTGCGCATTCCCACCCGGTACGGCGGCCCGGGCGGTTCGGTGCGGGATGTGATCGGCTTGTTGATCCGCATTGCATCGGTGGATTCCAACGTGGCCCAGGCGCTGCGTCCAGGCTTCGCATTCGTCGAAGGCTTGCTGGTTTCCACCGCCGAAGGCGCCGAGCAGGAACGTCACCGCTGGTTCGAGCGCTATCTGCAAGGTGCCGTGCTGGGCAATGCGGGCTGGGAAGTGGGCGGCGCCAACGGCGCGATCAGCGCCCGCATCGAGCCCGACGGCGAGCACTGGCGCGCCAACGGCAGCAAGTATTACAGCACCGGTTCGCTGTACGCCGACTGGATCAGCGCCGTGGCGCTGGACAAGGACGACCAGCCGGTGTCGTTCATCGTGCCCCGTGGCCGCGAAGGCCTGGTGCTGCTGGATGACTTCGACGCCATGGGCCAGCGCCTGACCGCCAGCGGCACCACGCGGCTGGACAACGTCAAAGTCTATGCCAACGAAATCCGCACCCGGACCGTGGAGGAGGGCAAGCGCACCATCGTCACGCCGTTCCTGCAATTGTTCCTCGCCGCGGTGCAGGCCGGTATTGCCCACAATGCACTGCACGATGCGGTGCACTTCGCGCGCGAACATGCCCGGCCGATCAAGCACAGCACAGCGCAGAAGTCGGTCGACGACCCTTATGTGGAACTCAGCGTGGGGGAAATCTCTGCCCGGGCCTACACCGCCAAGGCAGTGGTGCTGAACGCGGCGGACGCCGTCGACCGGGCCTGGGCGTCCGGGCTGGACCCGGCCTTGGTGGATCAGGCAGCGATTGAAGTCGCGCAGGCGCAGTACATCGCCGCCGAGTCGGCGCTGAAAGCCTCCGAGCGCATATTCGATGTGGGCGGCGCCTCTACTACCGGCCGCAGCCACAACCTGGACCGCCACTGGCGCAATGCGCGCACCGTCGCCAACCATAATCCCCGCGACTGGAAGGCCGCTGCGGTGGGTGCCTGGCAACTCAAAGGCACGCCGCCGCCGACGTCGGGCCTGTTTTGAAGCCTATGGCCGGCTACGCTGCGAACGCAACGCCGGTTGACGGCGTGGCAGCGCTCAGCCAGCGGCGGGTACCGATGATCATTGGCTGCGCGTTATTCATGGAACTGGTGGACGCCACGGCGGTGCTGACCGCCTTGCCGCAGATGGCCAGTGATTTCGGCGAGTCCAGCTTGACCACGAGCGTGTCGGTGGCACTGTCTGCCGCCGCGCGGGGCTTGTTGATGGCCTGGCGCGGTCACCCGGCAGCCACGGCGGGTGACATCGGCCTGGTCATTCTCATGGGGGCGGTGTTGTGCGCCGCCTCCGGCCTGGTGTTCATGCGGCTGTCAGCGACAGCTGGCAGTTCGGTCTATCAATCGCGTTAGATCGACAGCTTGAGCACGCGCTCATCCTGCACGCTGTCGTTGCCGCGGCGCTTGTTCACCGCCAGCTCGCCCATCTTGATCAGGCGTGCGCGGGTTACGTTGCGGCTCAGGCCCAGCAGGTTGGCAGTGTGCACCTGGTTGTAGTGGCTGAAACGATAGGCCGATCGCAGCAACAAGTCCTGAACGGTGTCGTGCAGCGCACCGGCCTGTTCCTCGAACAGCTTTTGGAACAGTCGGTCCAAGGTCGCTTCCGCCGATTCGTCAGCCTGGCTGGAATCGTCCGGGCGTTCGATACGCATGTTCGACAGGCGCAGGTCGTCGCGCTGGATCACCCCGTCGCGGCAGATCAGCAGGGTGTGATGGATCACGTTCTCCAGTTCGCGGATATTGCCCGGCCAGCTGTAGTGCCGCAGTTTGTGCTCGGCCTCGGCCGACAGCGCGATGCTGCCGTAGCCCAGGCGCCTGGAGTAGACGTCGATGAAGTGCCGGGTCAGCGGCAGGATGTCGCCGGGTCGGTCGCGCAGCGGCGACAGTTCCAGGCTGACCACGTCGAGGCGGTAATACAGGTCTTCACGGAAGTGGCCGGCATTGATGGCTTTTTCCATTTGCACGTTGGTCGCCGCCAGCACCCGCACGTCGATGGGAACGCTCTTGCGCGAACCCAGGCGTACCACTTCGCGCTCCTGAAGCACCCGCAGCAGCTTGACCTGAATCGGCATCGGCAAGTCACCGATCTCGTCGAGGAACAGCGTGCCGCCGTTGGCTTCCTCGAACCAGCCGGCCTTGGCGCTCAGGGCGCCGGTGAACGCGCCTTTCTCGTGGCCGAACAGTTCGGCTTCCACCAGTGACTCGGAAAACGCACCGCAGTTGACCGCCACGAACGGCTTGTTGCGTCGCGCGCTGAGGTTGTGGATGTGACGGGCCACCAGCTCCTTGCCGGTACCGGTTTCACCGATGATCAACACGCTGGCCTCGCTGGGCGCGACCTGTTGCAAATGGGCCAGCAAGGCTTTGGATTTGGGGTCTTCGAACACCTGCGCGGTGGCGCGAATGGACGTGGCGAGCGCTGGAGACGGGGGTAAGGTCAGCAACTGCATGGCGATGCCCTCAAGAATAGAAAGTGGGAACAGGATGGGAATGGTTCAGCGCCCACTCGCCCAACTCATGGAGCTTGTAGTCCAGTGGGTCGTGCAGGCTTTGGGTGCGCAGATTGCGCCAGTGCCGGTCCAGGCCCACCGAACTCTGGGTGGCGCGGGCACCGGTCACTTCGAATACCTTGCTGCACAGCGCCAGACCGTTGCGACTGGCCGCGACCTTGGCGGTGGCAATGGCTACGGCGGTTTCGCCCCGTTCGTCTTTGGTGAGTCGGGTGCCTTTGTTCCAGGCTTCGTCCAGCTTGTGTGCGGCGTGTTCCAGCAACAGGCGACTGCTTTGCAGATCGACCCAGAATTCGCCGTAGTGGTGCAGGATGTACGGGTCTTGATGACTGTTCTGGGCGTCGGACAGAAACCACGGGCGACGTTCGTTCAGCGTGTACTGCCGCGCTTCGTCGAACGCGCCTTCGGCAATACCCAGGAACATATTGGCGAAATGCAACTGGGCGATCAGCGGACGCAGACAGGCGAACGGCGTACTGAGCGGGCCAGGGTCGAGCAGCAGGTCGCTTTCCTCGACCCGGACGCGTTCGAAGGTCGCGCTGCCGCTGTCGGTCTGGCGCTGGCCCATGTTGTCCCAGTCGTTGTGCAGGGTAATGCCGGTGCGGGCGCTGGGAATGGCAGCAATCAGCAGCTTGCCGCCGGCCTCTTCATCGACCGCCGAGGCGATCAGCATTTCCGAGTCGGTAGCACCGGAGCAGAAGCTTTTCTTGCCGGAGAACTCGCGCCAGCCGTCGTGGTTCTTGACCACGGTCCGAGTGTCCAGCGGGTTCAGGGCGTTGCCCCAGAACCAGTTCTTGCGGGCGGTCAGTTCGAACCAGGGCTGCCACTGCTCGGCACTGGCGAACAGGCGCACGGTGGCGAGCATCAAGTGGTGAAAACCAAACACATGGGCAATCGAACTGTCGACCCTGGCCAATTCCCGCACCACGGCGAAGGTGTCTGTCCAACTGGCACCCTGGCCGCCGAACTGTTCAGGAATGGTCAGTGACAACAAACCACTGGCGCGCAAGGCATCGCGCTCGGCTTTCGGCGTACCACCCCGTCGGTCACGTTCGACCGCAGTCAGGGCGAACGTGGCAGCCAGGTCCTTGGCAATGTGTAACGGCGACGGCGCAAAAGGCGACGAATGTTCAGGCACGCGGTTTCCCTCGATCAAAGCGAAAAGTGAACGGCGCTGGATCAGGTACGCGTGGGCCTGAAATTCCTGGGTGCCAGTCGGACAGTTACGGGGCAGTGGAGAGTTGTTGGACAGCGAACAGTTGTTGCAGCAACAGTGGTGGTGGGACTGATACTAAATGAACTAAAAAACGATAGTTAAATACCGAAAAGGTATTAGCTTATGTCCGGCCCTGGGCATTTGAAGCGCACTGTTCCAAAGGCAGGTCGGGAAGCGCCGTTTCGCCAGCGAGCGGGCGCCCAGGATCTGCCGGCCGAAACCGTTACAGGCTCTCGGGACGCCGTGGGAAGAAGTTCAGGTTCTGGCGAACTGCTTGCGGTAGCTGCTGGGGCTGATGCCGACGGTGTTGCGAAAATGCCGGCGGAAGGATTCTTCGGAGCCGAACCCTGCGCGGTCGACCACTTCGTTGAGGCGCAGCCGGGAGGACTCCAGCAATTCCTTGGCGTAGGCCACTCGCTCGCCGAGCAGCCATTCGTAAGGCGTAAGGCCAGTGGTGTCCATGAAGCTGCGGTGCAGGGTGCGGGTGCTGACGGCCGCGCGGGACGCCATTTCCTTGATGGTGTGCGGGCGTTGCAGGTCGCTGCGAATCCAGTCCATCAGGTTGGAGATCGGACCATCGAGCGCCGACACCAGCTGACGGGATGCATACTGCGACTGGCCACCTTCACGATGCGGCGGGATGACCATGCGCTGGGCGACCATGTTGGCCACTTTCGACCCGTGATCGCTGCGCACCAGGTGCAGCATCATGTCCAGCCCGGCGGCCGAACCCGCAGCGGTGATGATAGTGCCCTGGTCCACGTACAGCTCGTTGGGCTGGATGGTCAGGCCCGGATACATGGTCGCCAGCAGGTCGGTATAGCGCCAGTGGGTCGTGACCTTGTGTCCGTCCAGCAACCCGGCGGCCGCCAGCACGAAGGCGCCGGTGCAGATCGAACAGATCCGCGCGCCCCGGGCATGGGCCGCCTGCAGCTGTTCGATCAGGCGCGGCGGCACGGCCGACTCCACCCCGCGCCAGCCCGGCACGATGATGGTATCGGCGTTCTCCAGCAGCACTTCGCCGGGCGTCGGCACGATGGTGATGCCGCCGGCGGCGGTGATCGGACCTTCGTCCACCGGGTAGGTGGCGAACTCGTACCAGGTCACCCCCAGCTCCGGCCTCTTGAGCGCGAACACCTCGACCGTGCAGCCGAATTCGAAGGTGCATAACTGGTTGTAGATCAGGGCGACGACGAGATGATTCTTCATGGCGCGATGTTACCGAATATTGGCATTTCGGACAGTGGTCCGGCCTGATGCTACTGGGTAATCTGCTGCCTGTCATCCAGGTGAAACCTTTATCTGCAAAGGGGTCTGGCAACGGGCCCAGGAGCCATTTCGTGTCACTCAATATCGGTATCTATGTCTATGACGAGGTCGAAGTGCTCGACTTCGCCGGCCCCTACGAGGTGTTCACCACCGCGACCCGCATGCATGCTCGCACCAGCCGGGATGAGCGACCGTTGTTCAGGGTCTTCACCATCGGTTCGAGCAGTGCGCCGGTACGGGCACGCGCCGGTCTCAAGGTGGACCCGGACCATACCATTCTCGACCATCCGCCCATGGACTGCCTGATCGTGCCCGGTGGCGTGGTTACCGCCGAAATGGAGAAACCGCAAGTCATCCGCTGGATCAACGAGCAGTCGGTTCCCGGCCGGGTGATCGCTGCGGTCTGTACCGGCGCGTTCATGCTCGCCAAGACCGGCAAGCTGTCCGGCAAACAGGTGACGACTCACTGGGAAGACATCGACGACCTCAAAGAGATGTTTCCCAAGGTCGATGTACTGAGCACGTTGCGCTGGGTCGATGAAGGGGCGTTCGTGACCTCGGCGGGCATCTCGGCCGGTATCGACATGTGCCTGCATCTGGTAGAGCGCCTGCACAGCCGCGAACTGGCAGAGCGTACCGCGTTGCAGCTGGACTTCGACTGGACGGAGAACGACTGACTCAGCCCTGTCCAGACCAGTCGTACGTCCGGCCGGCGGCAGACTCCAGGCCCGAGGAAGAGGTCATGCCGTTTCCTGCCGGGCGCTGACGCCCGGGTAGTCTGGCAGGGCATTCGGCAGCCCGATTGCCTCTGCCTGCATCCCGATTGCCCAATGCCGCGACCGACCGGTGTGCTCACGGGGCGTCGGCCCGGCTACCCATCACCGGACCTGCCGACGCCGGTCGCGCAGGCCATCGCCCAGTTCAGAGTGCAGGAAACATGAAAACCCACTTCTTCAAAGTCGTTCAAACCGTCGCGCTGCACGGTTCGTTCTCCGAAGCCGCGGCTATCCTGGGCTGTAGCCAGTCGAACATCAGCTACGCCATCAAGGAAGTCGAAGACTTCTTCGAAAAACGCCTGTTCGTGCGCAGCCGCACCGGCTGTACCCTGACCCCGGAGGGCACTGTCATCGCGCAGAACCTGGGAAACATGCTCGCAACCCTGGAACAGCTAAAAAAAATGGGGTCAGCGGCAGCGTCAGCCTGCACTATTTCACCCATATTCGCGAAACCAGCCTGAGCAGCTCGCTGGAGTTCATTGCCCGGGTCTATCCCGACATCTACCTGAGCGTGGTGCATAGCAGCGATCCGCATCCTTCGCTGGAGATGCTGCGCCGGGAGTCCGCCGACATCCTGATCGTCCCTGCCATGCCGCTGGGTGAACATTTTGTCGAGCACCATCGCTGGTCCGATCATTACGTGTTGGCGGTCGCCAAGAGCAAGCGTGGCGCCGGCCGCACGCTGCCCGAGTTGTTGCAGAACACGCGCTACGTGGCCTGGCGCCACACCGGTCTGGATCGGTTGCACGCGCAGCTGGCCGCGGCGCAGGTACGGCTCAGTCATCGCGGTGAATTGAGCTGCATCGACACGCTGCTGGACCTGGTCGCCAAAGGGCACTGCGTGACGATGGTGCCCGCCACTTTGCTGGCCGGGCATCATAAAGACCTCGAATCCGTGCCGCTGCCGCTGGGCCTGCTGCGCCAGATCAGTGTGGTGGCGCGTCCCGCGTCGTTGCTCTCCAGCGCGGCCAACGTGGTGGTGCAGGCGCTACGAAAGCCTGCGCTGAAGGCCGTGCAGGGTTACTGAACCCGGCGCGGGCCTGCGCAGGCCGATGCAACGATTTGCCGCCGTCAGGCTCATACCCATAAGCACTCACTGCATCGGCTCGCGTTGCGAGCCGTCCGTGCAGACGACCCAATGCCACCCGATCGAAAGGATGACTGGACGCTATGACGATCCCGGACAAGCAGTACGTTGAATGGCTGGTGGAGCAATCGATGCTCAACGCGGCACGGCAGCGCTCCAAGACCTACTCGGGGCAAGGCCGGCTGTGGCAAAGGCCCTACGCCCAGGCCCGTCCGCGGGATGCTTCGGCCATTGCCTCGGTGTGGTTCACCGCTTATCCGGCCTCCATCGTCACCCGCGAAGGTGGCACTGTGCTCGAAGCACTGGGCGATGAAACCTTGTGGCACGCGCTGTCGGAGATTGGCATCCAGGGCATTCACAACGGTCCGCTGAAATTGTCCGGTGGCCTGCAGGGGCGCAACCTTACGCCGAGCATCGACGGCAACTTCGACCGCATCAGCTTCGGCATTGATCCGGATCTGGGCACCGAAGCGCAATTGCTCAACTTGTCGCGGATCGCCGCCGCGCACAACGCGGTGATCATCGATGACGTGATTCCCTCGCACACTGGCAAGGGCGCCGACTTCCGCCTGGCGGAACTGGCTTACGAGGATTACCCGGGCCTGTACCACATGGTCGAGATTCGCGAGGAAGACTGGCCCTTGCTGCCTGACGTGCCGGTCGGCCGCGACGCGGTGAACCTGATGCCCGAGGTGGTCGACCAGCTCAAGGACAAGCATTACATCGTCGGCCAGCTGCAGCGGGTGATTTTCTTCGAACCCGGCGTCAAGGAAACCGACTGGAGCGCCACTACGGTCGTACAGGGCGTGGACGGCAAGGCCCGGCGCTGGGTATACCTGCATTATTTCAAGGAAGGCCAGCCGTCACTGAACTGGCTGGACCCCAGCTTTGCCGCCCAGCAGATGATCATCGGCGACGCCTTGCACGCCATCGATGTCATGGGCGCCCGGGTGTTGCGCCTGGACGCCAACGGCTTCCTCGGCGTGGAGCGCAAGGCCGAGGGCACGGCGTGGTCGGAAAGCCACCCGCTGTCGATCACCGGTAACCAGCTGCTCGGCGGTGCGATCCGCAAAGCGGGTGGTTTCAGCTTCCAGGAACTGAACCTGACCATCGACGACATCGCGGCCATGAGCCATGGCGGTGCGGACCTGTCCTATGACTTCATCACCCGTCCGGCGTATCAACACGCAGTGGTGACCGGCACCACCGAGTTCCTGCGCCTGATGCTGCGCCAGGTACATGTGTTCGGTATCGATCCGGCGTCGTTGATCCACGCCATGCAGAATCACGACGAACTGACCCTGGAACTGGTGCATTTCTGGACGCTGCATGCCCACGACACCTATCACTATCAGGGCCAGACCTTCCCGGGCAACATCCTGCGCGAGCACATCCGCGAGGAAATGTACGAGCGCCTGGCCGGCGAGCACGCGCCTTATAACCTTAAGTTCGTCACCAACGGCGTGTCCTGCACCACCGCCAGCATCATTACCGCGGCGCTGGGCATCCGCGATCTGGACACGATCACCGAGGCCGACATCAAGCAGATCCAGCATGTCCATCTGCTGCTGGTGATGTTCAATGCCATGCAGCCGGGGGTATTTGCCTTGTCGGGCTGGGACCTGGTGGGCGCGCTGACCTTGCCCGCCGAACAGGTCGAGCATCTGATGCAGGACGGCGATACCCGCTGGATTCATCGCGGTGCCTACGACCTGGTGGACCTGGACCCGGAAGCCGAATTTTCCGCCGGCAACATGCCGCGGCCCAAGACACTGTACGGCAGCCTGGTCAGCCAGCTACAGCGTCCCGATTCGTTCGCTTCGCAGCTCAAGAAGATTCTTTCGGTACGCCGCGCGTATGACATCGCCGCCAGCCGCCAGATCCTGATCCCGGATGTCGAGCATCCCGGCCTGCTGGTGATGGTTCACGAGTTGCCGGCGGGCAAGGGCACTCAGATCACCGCGCTCAACTTCAGCAGCGAAACCATCGTCGAGACCCTGCATCTGCCGGGCATCGCGCCCGGTCCGGTGGTGGACATCATCAATGAGCGGGTAGAAGGCGATCTGACCGAGCAGGGTGAATTCACCATTACCCTGGATGCCTATGAAGGCCTGGCACTGCGGGTCGTCAGTTCGATGATGTGAGTGATGCGGTAGCAACGACCACGCGGGCATGACCCGCGTGGTTTTTTTTGCCTAACGAAAGTGTCGCGCCACGGCCTCAGGGGCGTCCGGCACGTCCATGTTGATCCGCCGCCAGGTCGCTTCGGCAAAACTGTAGGCGGCGAAGGCGATCAGTCCCAGCGCGACGATCATCAGGATCAGGCTGCCACCGGGCAGGTCTTCGAGGCCATTCAAGGCCTCCTTCATGCCGGGAGGGTGCATGGCCTGATAGCTGGAGCCGCTGATGGCCAGCAGCGCGGCAATCTCGATGAACGCGACGCCCCGTGCGATCAGGCCGAAGCGCGAGACCGGGCGTACGTAGCGCATCACGTCCTCGTCGGCTTCGAAGTATTTCTCGAACGACGCTTTCCAGCCCTTGATGATATGCACGATGCCCAGCGCCAACGGCACCAGCGCCACCAGGTACACCAGCAGGTTGGAGTGTTCCCAGGACAGCATGTGTGCCAGCAGGTCGTTGGTCTGCTCGCCACCGGAACCGCCGGAACGCTTCAGGCCGCTGATCAGCAGGCCCAGTGCGAAAAATGCCAGCAGGCCGTAGGTCGCGCCACCCACCAGCAAGCCACCGCGAATGACCAGGCCCTTGAACTCGGTACCGTGGTGATCGACGTCGCGGGTGGCCTGCAGCACGCGCCAGGCGGCAAAGGCCAGCAGACCGACGATCACCAGACCGACCAGCACATTGCCGAACGGTTGGGCGAGCAGGGCTTGCAAGCTGCTGTGGCTGTCTGCCGGCTGGCCCGCGCCTTGCGCAGCGAGCAGGGCGAAAATACCAATGATCAGATAAACGACGCCGCGCGCGGCGTAACCGCTGCGGGCGAGCAGGATGAGACCCTGTTGGGCGGACATAAGCACAGATTCCCGGAAAAGTTGTACAGCAACAGACCGGGCACGGCCAGTTGGGTTCGATTAACCGTCGGTCGCTTGACGCCATTGTTTGTCTCGACGTGTTCAAGAAAACACACAGCGCGCCGAGAAACTGCTAGCGACCCGCACGACCTGCGGGCACCTTTCATTCGCCGCGACGTTCCGACGACGGCGACAGAGATGCGTTTGCAATGCTGAAAAACCTGATCGAGACACTGCGGATTCTGATGTCCGTGCCTCGCGATAATCCTCGATTGCTCCAGGCACAATACAAAGCATTGTCGCGGCAATTGCCGCTGATGTATTTCGTACTGCTGGTGAACACCTGGATCCTGGCGTTCACCCATCGACAGGACGCCCCGTTCTGGCTGACCTTTGTCGTGCCGTGCCTGATGACCGTGGTGTGCAGCCTGCGCGTGCGGATGTGGCTGCAGGCGGCCAGGGCGCTGCCATCGGCGGCGGTGATTCTGGCGACCCTGCGCCGCACCAATGCTTTGTCCGGGCTGATCGCCAGCGGTTTCACCGCCTGGTCGCTGGCGTTGTTTCCCTATGGCGATTCCTATGCCCAGGCGCATGTGGCGTTCTTCATGGGCATCACGGTTATCGTGTGCATCTTTTGCATGATGCACCTGCGGCCTGCGGCGCTGACCACCACGGTGGTGGTCAACGTGGCATTCGTGATTTTCTTCGCCTCGACCCGCAATCCGATCTTCATCGCCACCGCGGTCAATATCGTGCTGGTGTCGGCGGGCATGCTGGTGATTCTCCAGCACCAGTATCAGGACTTCACCCGGCTGGTGAACGCCCAGGCCCAGACCGAGCAATTGAGCGACGAGAACCTGCGGCTTGCCAACCAGGACAGTCTGACGAGGCTGCCCAACCGACGGCAGTTCTTCCACACCCTGGAAGCGGCCATGGGCGACGCCATGCAGTACGGCACCGGCCTGGCGGTCGGAGTGCTGGACCTGGACGGTTTCAAACCGGTCAACGATCTGTATGGGCACAGCATGGGCGATCGGGTGCTGATGCTGGTGGGCGAGCGACTCCAGTCGGTGGTCAGCGACAGCGTCATGGTGGCGCGCCTGGGGGGCGACGAATTCGCCCTGATCATCAAGGGCAATTTGAGCGACGCGGCGCTGCTGGCGTTCGGCACCCAGTTGTGCGACCAGTTGCGGGTCAGCTTCGAGCTGTCCGAGATGCCGATTCAGATCGGCGCAACGTTGGGCATCGCCACGTTTCCGAACACCGCACAGAACGCGCCGCAGCTGTTCGAATACGCCGATTACGCGCTGTATCAGGGCAAGGCCCACAGCCCCGGTACGGCATGCCTGTTTTCCATCGACCATCGTAAGCAGCTGTTCAACGACGGCCTGACCGAGCAGGCGTTGCGCCGCGCGGACCTGCATGCCGAATTCTACGTGCTGTTCCAGCCGATCATCGACACCTGCCGCCAGCGGACCGTGGCGTTCGAGGCTCTGGCGCGCTGGACGAGTCCGGAGCTGGGCGCGGTTTCACCGGCGCGCTTCGTGCCCATTGCCGAACGCATCGGCATGATCAACAAGCTGACCCTGCCGTTGCTGGCCCAGGCGCTGGACCAGGCCCGTGCATGGCCGGCTCCCGTGCGGCTGTCGTTCAACCTGTCAGCCCACGACTGTGCGACGCCGGAGCACGTTCGGCTGATCGCCGACGTGATCCAGCGCAGCGGCTTCGATCCCGCACGCCTGGACCTGGAAATCACCGAAACGGCCATCATGCAGGACCTGGCGCAGGTGCAGCGCGCCATCGGCCGGTTTCGCGAGCTGGGTTGCGGCATATCGCTGGACGACTTTGGCACCGGGTATTCCAGCCTCAGCCAGCTTCACGCCCTGGCGCTGACCAAGCTCAAGATCGACCGCAGCTTTGTGACCGGCGTGCATGAAAACCCCGCCAGCTACAAGATCGTCAAATCGCTGGTGGCCTTGAGTCAGGACATGGCGCTGGGGTGTGTGATCGAAGGCGTGGAAACCGAGCAGGAACTCAATGCGCTCAAGAGCCTGGGCTGCACGATGGTGCAGGGCTACTTCTACAGTCCGCCGATGAGTTTCGACGCTACGCTGGTGTGGCTGGAGTCTGCCAAAGTGGCGGCCGGCGGTTGCTGAACGCAGCGACCGATGACGCGGCTCAGGTCGCTTTCGCCGGGGAGCCGGCTGCTACGGATTAGCCGCGCAGCAGTCGGTTCGCCGGCGAAAGGTCCGCTACGCTACAGCCAGGCCTTGATCTGCGCCGCGACTGCCGATGTCGAAATACCGTAACGGTCATGCAGCGTCGGCAGGGCTCCGGCATCGAGAAACGCATCGGGCAAGGCGATCTGCCGGAACGTCGGGGTGACGCCGTTGCGCAGCAGCAGGCTGGCCACCGCTTCACCCAGGCCGCCGATGATCGAATGGTTTTCCGCCGTGACCACCAGCCGCCCCGGTCGCCGGGCCTCGGCGAGAATGGTCGCCTCGTCCAGCGGCTTGATGGTCGGCACGTGCAGCACCGCGACATCCACCCCGTCAGCCTGTAGCTTCTCGGCTGCTTCCAGGGCGCGCATGGTCATCAGGCCGGTGGCGATGATCAAGACTTCATTGCCGGTGCGCAGGGTCTTGGCCTTGCCGATTTCAAACTGATAACCGTATTCGTCCAGCACCAACGGCACGTTGCCACGCAACAGGCGCATATAGACCGGGCCGTTATGGGCGGCGATGGCCGGCACCGCCTGTTCGATCTCATGGGCGTCGCACGGGTCGATGATCATCAAGTTGGGCATGGCGCGGAAAATCGCCAGGTCGTCGGTGGCCTGGTGGCTGGGGCCGTAGCCGGTGGTCAGTCCCGGCAGGCCGCAGACGATCTTGACGTTAAGGTTCTCCTCGGCAATCGCCATGCAAATGAAGTCATAGGCGCGCCGAGAGGCAAATACCGCATAGGTGGTGGCGAACGGCACGCAGCCCTCGCGCGCCATGCCGGCCGCCGCGCTCATCAGCAATTGTTCGGCCATGCCCATCTGATAGAAGCGGTCCGGATGGGCCTTGGCGAAGATGTGCAGGTCGGTGTACTTCGACAGATCGGCCGACAACCCGACGATGTCGCTGCGCTGGTCGGCCAGTGCCGCCAGGGCGTGGCCGAACGGCGCCGCGCGGGTCGCCTGACCTTCAGCGGCAATCGAGGCAATCATCGCCGAGGTGGTGAGTTTCTTCTTCGCCGCGCCTGCCGGGGCGATGGGGTGCTTGGCGGTCGTCATGCGGTTTTCCCTTCTTCGAGGTTGTTCAGGGCCAGCTCCCACTCGTGTTCTTCCACACGAATGAAATGGGTTTTTTCGCGGCTTTCCAGAAACGGCACGCCCTTGCCCATCCGGGTGTCGCAGATGATCACCCGCGGCTGCGCGCCGGGGTGTCGGCGGGCGGCATCGAAGGCGGCGACCAGGGCGTCCAGATCGTTGCCATCGACCCGCTGGGTGAACCAGCCGAATGCCTGCCAGCGATCGACGATCGGCTCGAACGCCAGCACTTCGCTGGAGTAGCCGTCGGCCTGTTGATTATTCACGTCGACGATGGCGATCAGGTTGTCCAGTTTCCAGTGCGAGGCGGACATCACCGCTTCCCAGGTAGAGCCTTCGTTGAGTTCGCCGTCGGACAGCAGGTTGTAGACGAACGACTCGGATGCCTTGCGCTTGAGCCCCAGGCAGGCGCCGACGGCGATGCCCAGGCCGTGACCCAGGGAGCCACCGGTTATCTCCATGCCAGGCGTGTAGGCGGCCATGCCCGACATCGGCAGGCGGCTGTCATCCGACCCGTAGGTTTCCAGTTCGTAGAGCGGCACGATCTGCGCTTCGATCAGGGCGGCATACAGCGCAATCGCGTAATGCCCGATGGACAGATAAAACCGGTCGCGCGACTCCCATTCAGGGTCTTGCGGGCGATAGTTCAGCGCGTGGAAATAGGACACGGCCAGCAGGTCGGCAGCGCCCAGCGCCTGGCCGACGTAACCCTGGCCTTGAACCTGGCCCATGCGCAGGGCGTGGCGGCGGATGTTGTGGGCGCGCTGCGCCAGGCTTGGTACGGCAGCGGATGAAGGTGTGGCAGTCATGACGGAACTCCTTGGACTCAGCGGTTGACCAGAGCGGCAGGGACGCGCAGCACCAGAAGCGCTCCGCCCGCCAGCACGCCGGTGATGAGGTACATGCCGATCGCACTGGAGCCGGTGACTGTGGTGATCCAGCCGATCAGGTACGGCGAGCAGAAACCCGCCAGGTTGGCGAAGCTGTTGACCGCCGCAATGCCGGCGGCGGCGGAAACGCCACCCAGCAGGGTGGTGGGCAACATCCAGAACATCGACGAGGCGGAGAGGATTCCGGAAGCGGCCAGGCACAGACTGAGGATCGACAGCACCACGTTGCCGCCCAGCGCTGCGGCCAGGGTCAGGCCCAGGGCGCCGAGCAGCATCGGTACGATCAAGTGCCAACGGCGTTCGCGGTGCTTGTCGCCGCTGCGCCCGACCAGCAGCATGGCAACGATGGCGCACATGTACGGCAGGCTGGTGAGCAGGCCGATGTTGAGCGGGTCGGACACCCCGGCGTTGCGGACCAGCGTAGGCAGCCAGAAGGTAATTGCGTACTGGCCCATCACTACGCAGAAGTAGATCCCGGCCAGCAGCCACAGGCGCTTGTCTCGGATGAATGCGGCGGGCGAGGCGTGGGTGATTTTCTGCTGGTTGTCTTCTTCCAGCTCCCGGGCCACCAGGGCTTTCTCTTCATCGTCGAGCCAGGACGCCTGATGCACGCCGTCCTTCAGATAGCCGAGCACCATCAGACCGACCACCACGGTGGGTATCGCCTCGATGACGAACATCCACTGCCAGCCGGCCCAGCCCTGATACCCGGCGAAGTGGTTCATGATCCAGCCCGACAACGGTCCGCCGATCATGCCCGACAGGGGAATGGCGATGAACCACAGGACGGTCATCTTTGCCCGCCGATAGGACGGAAACCAGTAGGTGAGGTACAGCAGCAGGCCCGGAGCCAGGCCCGCTTCGGCCACGCCCAGCAGGAAACGCAGCACATAGAACTGCCAGGCGGTTTCGACGAAGGCGAACAGCGCCGAGATGATGCCCCAAGTGATCATGATGCGGGCGATCCAGATCCGCGCACCGACCCGGTGGAGAATGATGTTGCTGGGCACCTCGCACAGGAAGTAACCAATGAAGAACATACCCGCGCCCAGGCCATACACGGTTTCGCTGAGGGCCAGGTCGTTCATCATCTGCAGCTTGGCGAAACCGACGTTGACCCGGTCCAGATAGGCGCACAGGTAACACAGCATCAGGAACGGCATCAGCCGCCAGGCAGTCTTGCGGTAGGCGTTGGAACGCACGGTCGAAACCGCGTCGAGGGACAGGGTTGTCATGATGGTCTGATCTCTTGTTTTTATTGACCGCCGGGCTTTGCAACCCGGCCGTATCGTCGATCCAGAACAGCAAGGGCCGCAAGGCCCGTCGAGACGAAGTCAGTGAATCAGCATGCCGCCGTTCACATCCAGAGTGATGCCGGTCAGGTAGGACGACAGGTCGCTGGCCAGGAATAACGCGGCGTTGGCCACGTCCTGAGCGGCACCGAGCCGACCCAGCGGAATGCCGTCGATGATCGCGTGGCGGCGCTCGTCCTGCATCAGGCCGCCGGTGATATCGGTGTGGATCAGGCCAGGCGCGATGGAATTGACCCGCACCTGATCCGGCCCCAGTTCGCGGGCCATGGCCTTGGCCAGACCCAGTACGCCAGCCTTGGCCGCGCTGTAGTGCGGGCCGCCGAAGATGCCGCCGCCGCGCTGGGCCGACACCGAGGACATGCAGACGATGCTGCCGCCACCCTGTTGGCGCATGGTGGGGATCACCGCCTGGGACATCAGCAGGGTGCCGCGCAGGCTGACGTCCAGCACCTTGTCGTAGTCCGGGCCGCGAATGTCCAGGGTCTTGAGCGGTTGGGTGATGCCGGCGTTATTGACCAACACGTCGATTCTGCCGAAGTGCTGGATGACGGCAGCGACGGCGGCCTGGACCTGATCCTGGTCGGCGACGTTGGCGGCCAGGCCCAGATGGCCTTCACCCAGCGAAGCGGCGGCGTCGCGGGCGGCGGCTTCATCCAGGTCGAGAATCACTACCCGTGCGCCGTGTCGGGCGAAGGTGGCGGCGGTGGCGCGTCCAATGCCGCGGGCCGAGGCGGCACCGGTGATGATCGCGACTTTATCGTTGAGCAGCAGAGCAGCGGGCTGAGACATGAGGGCGTACCTGTGAGCTGATTGTTTTTATGGGGCGATCCGCTGACGAATCGATGGCTTGAGCTTGTTCTCGCACCCGGCCCCGAGCAATGCCGCAACGCTCACTTGATGCTGAAAAAAATTCAGCACTCGTCAGCGTCCCGTGCCGATGCTTGAATAGGGACATCGCGCGCCCTATCGATCAATCAGCGGAATAACAACAATCATGCGAATGCCTGCCGATCCGCCTGCGGTACTTCCACCCCTGAAAGCCATTCAGGCCTTCGAGCAGACCGCGCGCTTCGGCAACGTGGCGCGAGCAGCCGAGGTGCTCGACCTGACGCCCTCGGCTGTCAGCCACCAGCTGGCTAAGCTCGAAGCCATGATCGGCAGGCAGTTGTTCCTGAGGACGGCAAGGGGCGTCAGCCTGACGCCGGTGGGCGAGCAGTACCTGACCGAGGTGTCGGGCATCCTGCACAGCCTGGCGATCGCCACCGAACGGGCCAGCAGCGACGTTGGCCTCGACTGCCTGCGCCTGCACTCGTCGCCCAGTTTCGGGCTGTTGTGGCTGATGCCGCGCCTGGAGCAGTTTCGTCTCAACCACCCGGACATCCAGCTCAACCTGTCGTGCTCTTACGAGTCCCTGCATTTCAGCCGGGACAAGATCGATGTGGATATCCGCCACGGTTTGCCCAACTGGCCAAGTTTCGAGGTGCGCACCATCCGCGACGAGCGGGTGGCGGTCATGGCATCGCCCCGATTACTGGCCAGGCGGCCCATTGCCGGCGCGGCGGATCTGCTGGACCAGAACCTGATCCTTTCGGAAGCGACGCTGATCAAATGGCCGCAACTGTTCGCCCAGCACGGCCTTTCGCGCCCGGACAAGCCGTACTCGCTGAGCTTCGACCGTTCCTACATGACTCTGGAGGCTGCCAGCCATGGCTTGGGATTCGCCCTGGAAAGCACGCTGCTGGCCCGGGATTACCTGGCCCGCGGGGATCTGGTGGAGATCACCCCGGCGCTGAGCGCACCGATCACCGCCCACCATCTGGTGTTTCCCCGTGCCCACTCCAACTTCCCGCGGGTCCGGCGCTTTCTGGAATGGATGCAGGCCGAACTGGGCCACGAATTCAGCTACTGATCGGTACAGACTGACTGGTCAGAAACCCGGCCCAGGCGGAGATCAGCAATAACAGCGCCATCGCCCGGTTGAACCCCTGCATCCGCGCCGGCGACCCCAGCCAGCGCGACGAGCCGGCGCCCAACAGCGCCCAGCAGCCCATGCACGGCAGCGATACCAGCATAAAGACCAAGGCCAGGTGCGCGATGGCCGCCTGACTGAACACGCTGACCACTGCCAGCGCCATCATCCAGGTCTTGGGATTGACCACCTGCAGCCCGGCGGCGGCCGCGAAGCCCAGACGCCCGCGTGCGTGCTGAGCGTCGGGCAGCTCCGGCGCGGTCGAACTGTGCCAGATTTTCCAGGCCAGCCAACTCAGCCAGCTCACTCCGGCCACCGCCATGACGATCTGCGCACCGGGAATCTGCAACAGAGAGCGGCCGATCCCGGTGCCTACCAGCCACACCAGCCCGGCAGCGCCCAGGCAACCGCCGAACATGGCCGGAAGGGTGGCGACCAGCCCATAGCGGGCGCTGTTGCTCAGCACCAGTATGTTGGTGGGGCCAGGGGTGATGGAAGCGACGAAGGCGAACAACAGGAAGGAAAGCATGACAAGGCTCCAGAAAGTGAAGCCGTCATGGTGCCGCGCCGGGACGGGTCAGTCTGGAAGGCCCGTGCAGCGTTTGCGGTAGGCCGCTGGCGTCAGGCCGTAGACCCGCAGGAACCAGCGTCCCAGATGGCTCTGATCGGCAAAACCCACTTCAATGGCCGCATCCGCCGGCCATACGCCCTGGGCCAGCAGACGCCGGGCGCGGGACAGACGCAACTGGACCAGATAGGCATGGGGCGGCAGGCCGAACGCGGCCCTGAACGCGCGGGTCAGGCGAAAACGGTCCACGCCTGTGGCGAGCGCAAGCTCGTCCATGCCCACATCCCGCCGGAAGTTTGCATGCAGGTAATCCCGCGCCCGTAGGGCGACCTGGGGCAGGCGCGGGTCGGGATTCTGCCGTGCTCGCCAGTCCAGGTGGCCGGTCAGGCGTTCGAGCAGGCCGTCGAGCGCGCCCTGGCGGACCATCAGCGGTTCCCGACCGTGCAGGGCGCCGAAGGCGAACCAGATGGCATTTACCATGCGTGGGTCAGTGATCAGATTTGCTGCGAACCCTGGCTGATGGTCAGCAGGCGCGTCTTCAAACACCGCACCCAGCTCTTTGGCGATCCATTCCGGGTGCATGTACAGCATGCGATAGGTGAAGCCATCTTCGGTGGGGGCTTCGCCGTCATGAATTTCGCCCGGTTCCAGCAGAAAGACGTGGCCCGCCGTGCTGGCGTGGCGCCGGCGGCGGCAGTTGAACTGCTGCACGCCCTGTTCGGTGACGCCCACCAGATAGCTGTCATGCCAGTGGGGGTCATAGGCATGGCCTTTGAAGTGGGCGCGCAGGGTCTCGATACCGGTGTCCCGGTCCTGGGCGATATCGATCCAGTTGTCTTGCGTCATGGCGGCCTGAGTAGTTCGAGGAACGAGAGCGCTTTATCTTGCCATCCGCGTGCAGATGCTAGAACGTTTGTGCAGCTGATACAGACGCGCTCCTACAATCGAATGCTGCAGGGAACTTGTCAAATTGCCCCATGGCCCAAGCAACACTTCGTTCACTGGAAAAGGCCCCTACATGAAGCTGCCCGCCACATTGCTTGTCTGCTTGTTGTCGTCCCACGCCTGGGCCGCGGATGCCGTGCGCACCGTTGCGCCCTGGACGCTGCTCGATCAGTTCGAGCAGGCCTATACCTTCGACGGCAAGACGCGGGTGCTACTGATCGCCCGAAGCATGTCCAGTGCCAGAATGGTCAACGCAGCGCTGGAGGATCAGCCGCAGGGCTATCTCGAAGCGAGGAAGGTGGTCTACATCGCCGACATCGAAAAAATGCCCGGTCTCGCCAAGATGGTCATGGTCCCGGCCATGCGTTCGGCCAAGTACCGGATCATGCTCGATCAGTCAGGCAGTGTGGCGCCTCGCTACGGCGACGACCGGGACAGCGTTCAGTGGCTGGACCTGGAGAACGGCACCATTACCCGCGAACACCGTTACACCGATGCGCCGACCTTGCAGAAGGCGCTGCAGACCCTGGCGCGCTAGCCGGAATCAGCCAAGCGTCGCGGCCTTGGCGAAGATCGAGGCCACGAAGCCGTTGATGCACTGTTCGCCGTCGAACGCCTCGCGCAGGTATCGGTCGGCCGAATTGAGGTGCGCGTACAGCCGCTCGCGAACCTTGTCCTTGCCATACAGGGCGACCAGCGTGGATTTGCCGTCGTCCTTGCCCTGATCCTTGGCGGTGTCGACGCAATGGTCCTGCAGATCGTCATACAGCTGGAACGCCTGGCCCAGCTCGATGGCAAAGCTTTGCAGGGCAGGGCGCACCGCTGGCGAGGCGTCGCTGACCAGCCAGGCCATGTCCATCACCGCGCCGAACAACACGCCGGTCTTGAGTTCGTTGGTCAGGGCGATTTCCTCGGCCGAGCGCGAGTGGGTGCCGTCACGCAGATCCTGCAATTGCCCGCGCACCAGGCCTTTCATGCCCACGGTGTTGGCGAGGATCTCCACCAATTGGGTGCGGATCTCGGGGCGCAGATCCTGAATCGACGCCACCAGACCGAACGCCCGGCTGAGCAGGGCCACGGCGGTCAGGATCGCGACGTCTTCGCCAAAGCGCACGTGCACGGTCTCGCGCCCACGCCGCAACCGGGCGTTGTCCATGCACGGCATGTCGTCCAGGACCAGCGACGCGGCATGCACCATTTCCACCGCACACCCTAGCTCCAGCGCCTGTTCTCCGGTGTGGCCCAGACCCTCGGCAGCCAGCACCAGCAGTATCGGTCGTACCCGCTTGCCGGGCGCCAGCGTACTGTCACGCATGGCCAGCGCCACCAGGTCACGTTCGTTGCCGGCTTCGGGCAGCAAGGTGGCCAGGCGCAGATCTATCGCTTCACGCACGCTCGCCAGCCGGCCCGCGAAATCCATCTCTATTGTTGCGGCCGAAATCGATGTCATCGTTCACACTACCTCTGTACTGACGCTGTTGGACGCGTCCTTTTATTTCCCGACCCCGTGCTCGAAGCGTCGGGCAAAACGGAACGACTGTTGTTCTTTACTGCCTGATGAAACGGCTTGGCATGTACATAACTTATGCAGCTTGGCGCATGATGTACAACGTTAAACTGATAAAAAGACCCTCTACAGCCTGAAATGATTCCTGACAACGGAGCAGTCATGACCGAAAGCGACCTCAGTCGGCGCAAGGACGATCATCTGGACATCGTGCTCGATCCCACGCGTGCCGCGACCTGCGTGGCGTCCGGCTTCGGCGACGTACGCTTCGAGCATTGTGCGCTGCCGGAACTGCATCTGGATGATATCGATCTGGGCAGTTCGTTGTTGGGCGTCCCTCTGCAAGCGCCGTTCCTGATCAGTTCGATGACCGGCGGCGCCAAACGTGCTGTCGCCATCAACCGGCACCTGGCTGAAGCGGCGCAAGCGCTGGGCATCGCCATGGGCGTCGGTTCGCAGCGGGTCAGTCTGCAGGCAGACAACCACCAGGGCCTGACCCGCGAGTTGCGCCGGCTCGCTCCGGATATCGCGCTGCTCGGCAATATCGGGGCCGCGCAGCTGCTGGGCACCGACGGTCTGGATCTGGCGCGCCGTGCTGTGGATAGCCTAGAGGCAAATGCACTGATTGTGCATATCAATCCGTTGCAGGAAGCGGTGCAGGGCGGCGGTGATCGCGACTGGCGCGGGATTATCGATGCCATCGAACGGGTCACGGCGGGCCTTGGCGTGCCGGTGATCGCCAAGGAAGTGGGCGCCGGACTGTCGGCGCCGGTTGCCCGGGCGTTGGTCGAGGCGGGGGTGCAGGTCATTGATGTGGCAGGCGCCGGCGGCACCAGTTGGGCGGCGGTGGAGGGCGAGCGTTCGCGTCTTCCCGCAGATCGTTCGGTGGCCATGGCTTTTGCCGACTGGGGCATTCCTACGGCGAACAGCCTGATCGAGGTGCGCGCTGCGCTGCCGGAGGTGAAGCTGATCGCTTCCGGCGGCATCCGCACGGGTGTGGATGCCGCCAAGGCCATCCGCCTGGGCGCCGATCTGGTAGGGCAGGCGGCCGGCGTGCTGGACAGCGCGACCCTGTCCACGGAGGCGGTGGTGGAGCATTTTTCGATCATGATTCGGCAGCTGCGCATCGCCTGTTTCTGTACCGGTTCCGCAGACTTGGCGGCACTGCGACGGGCGCGGTTATTGACCTGGCCAGACGGGTATCGGCCATGAGCCATTTCGGTGTGATCGCGCCGCCGTTCTACAGCCACTTTCAGGCCATGCAGGCGTTGGCGCAGGTGTTGATCGAGCGCGGCCACCGCGTGACTTTCTTTCATCAGAGCGATGCCCGGCACTGGCTGACCGATACGCGGATCGGGTTCCATGCCCTGGGCCTGGACAGCCATCCGCCGGGTAGCCTGCAACGGGCCTTGCATCAGGCCGCCAATCCGTCCGGGCCGCTGGGGCTGGTGGCGATCATCCGGCAACTGAGCGCCACCACTGCCATGCTCTGCGCGCAGCTTCCGGCGGCGCTGGCCGAGCAGCGGGTGGATGCGCTGCTCTGTGACCAGATGGAAGCCGCCGGCGGGCTGGTGGCCGAAGGTGTCGGCCTGCCGTTCGTATCGGTGGCCTGTGCCTTGCCGGTCAACCGCGAAGCAGGCGTACCGCTGGCGGTCATGCCCTTTGCCTTCGGCACTGACGAATACAGCCAACGCATGTATCAGGGCAGCACCCAGGTGTACGACTGGCTGATGAAACCGTTGCGACGGGTGCTGCATCAGGCGGCCCGGCAACTGGGCGTGCCGCCGCGCGACGGTTTGCAGGATTGCCTGTCGCCGCTGGCGCAAATCAGCCAGACCTTGAGTGAGTTCGACTTTCCACGGCAACGGCTGCCGGAGCATTTTCACGCGGTCGGCCCATTGCGAATGCCGGGCAAGGTCGAGCAGGGCCTGTGGCCCATCGACCCGCAGCGCCCGTTCGTCTTTGCCAGCCTGGGCACCTTGCAAGGCTCGCGATTCAGCATGTTCAAACAGATAGCCGGCGCCTGTCGGCAGATCGATGCCCAGTTGCTGGTGGCGCATTGCGGCGGGCTGGGCAGTATTCAGGAACGCATGCTGGTGCAGAACGGTGCCACCTGGGTCACCGATTTCGCGCCGCAGCAGTGGGCATTACAACAGGCCGACGCGGTGGTCAGCCACGGCGGACTGAATACGGTCATGGATGCGATTGCCGCGCGCACGCCCATGCTGATCATGCCCATCGCCTTCGACCAGCCTGGCGTGGCAGCCCGGGTCAGCCACAGTGGCATCGGGCTGCAACTGAGCCGCCGAGCCCGTGCGCCACGGATCGCCGCACATGTGCAGCGGCTGCTCGCTCATCCCACGGCACCGCTCGACGCGCTGGCGCAGAGCCTGGCCCGGGCGGGCGGCGCACCGAGGGCCGCCGATATCGTCGAGGCGGCGATTGCCGACCGCCGTCCGGTGCTTCGCAGTGGCGTGCATGCCGGGGTTTATCCATGAATTACGATCTGATCCTCGCCGGCGGTGGCCTGGCCAACGGCCTGATTGCCTGGCGTCTGCAGCAATCGCGCCCCGATCTGCGTGTGCTGTGCATCGACGAACAGGACAGTCTGGGCGGCAACCATACCTGGTCATTCCATGACGGCGACCTCAGCGCTGCCCAGCGGCAGTGGCTCGCCCCTTTGATCGCTCAGCAGTGGAGCGGCTACGACGTGCATTTCCCCGGCCTGTCACGGCACCTGTCCAGCGGTTACGCCACGGTGACGTCGGAGCGCTTCGCGGAGGTGATCGGCCCGGCACTGGGCGAGAACCTGTGGCTGGGGCAGCGCATCGCCCAGATCGAGCCGACTCAGGTGGTGTTGGAGAACGGCCGGACCCTGCGCGCCGGCGCGGTCATCGATGGGCGCGGCGTGCAGCCCAGCGCCCACCTGGTGCTCGGTCAACAGGCGTTTCTCGGCCAACTGGTGCGACTGGAACGGCCCCATGGCCTGGTGGACCCGATCATCATGGACGCGCGGGTGGCTCAAGGGCAGGGCTATCGCTTTGTCTACGTGCTGCCGTTTTCGGCCGATACCCTGCTGATCGAAGACACCCATTACGTCGAGCAACAGACCGCCAGCGCCGAGCAGTTGCGCGGGCATATCGCCGAATACGCCGCCGCGAAAGGCTGGGTGATCGGTGAGTGTCTGCGTGAAGAACAAGGGATCTTGCCCATCACGCTGGCCGGTGATTTTGCCGCGTTCTGGGACCAGAGCGCCGAGCAACCCAAATCCGGCCTGCGCGCCGGACTGTTCCACTGCACCACCGGGTACTCGTTGCCCCACGCGGTGCGCCTGGCCGACTGGCTGGCCGAGCGCCTGGCCCTCGACCTGGAAGCCGCGCGTCTGGCACCTGCGCTGCGCGAGTACGCCCGGCTGGAATGGCAACGGCAGGGTTTTTACCGTCTGCTCAATCGCATGCTGTTCCTGGCTGGGCGGCCGCAAGACCGCTGGCAGGTCATGCAGCGGTTCTACCACCTGCCGGCAGGTCTGATCGAGCGCTTCTACGCCGGTCGCAGCCATTGGCGTGACCGCCTCCGCATATTGGCGGGCAAACCTCCGGTTCCGGTCGGCGAGGCCATGTGCGCCGCCGTCCGTTCTTCCCCCCGGCATTTCGAGAATCTTGTATGACTTCACCGAAAACAGCAGTTGTGATTGGCGCAGGCTTTGGTGGCCTGGCGCTGGCGATCCGGCTGCAGGCCAGCGGCATCCAGACCACCTTGCTGGAAAAGCGCGACAAGCCGGGCGGCCGCGCCTATGTGTATCAGGATCAGGGCTTCACCTTCGACGCCGGCCCGACCGTGATCACCGACCCCAGCGCCATCGAAGAACTGTTCGCGCTGGCCGGCAAGCCCATGGCCGACTATGTCGAACTGCTGCCGGTGGCACCGTTCTACCGCCTGGCGTGGGAGGACGGCACCCGGTTCGATTACGCCAACGATCAGGCCGAACTGGACCGCCAGATTCATGCGCTGAACCCCAAGGATGTGCTGGGCTATCAGAAATTTCTCGCCTATTCCCAGGCAGTGTTTCGCGAAGGCTACCTGAAACTGGGTGCAGTGCCGTTCCTGTCGTTTCGCGACATGGTTCGTGCAGGCCCGCAACTGGCGCGTTTGCAGGCATGGCGCAACGTGTATTCGATGGTGTCGAGCTTTATCGAGCACGACAAACTGCGCCAGGCGTTCTCTTTCCATTCGCTGCTGGTGGGCGGCAATCCATTCGCCACGTCGTCCATCTACACCTTGATCCACGCGCTGGAGCGGCAATGGGGGGTATGGTTTCCCAAAGGCGGCACCGGCGCGCTGGTGCAGGGCATGGTCAGGCTGTTCCAGGACCTGGGCGGCCGGCTGGAGCTGAACGCCGAAGTCGCCAATATCGAAGTGGTCGCCGACCGGGCCACGGCGGTAATGCTGCGCGACGGCCGGCGCTGGACAGTGGACAGCGTGGCGTCCAACGCCGACGTGGTGCACACCTACGGCGACCTGCTGGGCGGCCATGCTCGCGGCCAGCATGAAAGCACGCGCCTCAAGGGCAAGCGCTTCAGCAACTCGCTGTTCGTCATTCACTTCGGCCTCAAGCGTCCGCAACCGCAGCTGCAACACCACACGGTGTGCTTCGGTAACCGTTATCGCGAGCTGATCCAGGAAATCTTCAAGGGCCAGACCCTGGCTGAGGATTTTTCCCTGTACCTGCACGCGCCCTGCGTCACCGACCCCAGCCTGGCGCCGCCTGGCTGCTCCAGCCACTACGTGCTGTCGCCGGTGCCGCACCTGGGTAACGCGGATATCGACTGGGCGGTCGAAGGCCCGCGTTACCGGGACAAGATCTTCGATTATCTGGAAGAACACTATATGCCGGGGCTGCGTGAAGATCTGGTCACCTGCCGGATCTTCACGCCCCATGATTTCCGTGACGAACTGAACGCATACCTGGGTTCGGCGTTTTCCCTGGAACCGGTCTTGCAACAGAGCGCCTGGTTCCGCCCGCACAACCGGGATGCGCAGTTGAACAATGTCTATCTGGTGGGCGCGGGCACCCATCCGGGCGCAGGCGTTCCGGGAGTGATTGGTTCGGCCAAGGCCACCGCAGGCTTGATGCTGGAGGACATGCAGTCGTGACGGTTGAGAATCAAGACCAAGCGTTGATGGATCATGCAGTGAACAGCATCACTGTGGGTTCGAAAAGCTTCGCCGCCGCCTCACGGCTGTTCGACCCCGAGACACGTCGTAGTGCGGTGATGCTCTATGCATGGTGTCGCCATTGCGATGACGTGATCGACGGCCAGGAAGGCGGACGCGATGCGGCGCCGGTCAGCCCTGCAGAAGTGCGCGTTCGCCTGGCCGGGCTGATTGACCAGACCCACGCCGTATACGCCGGTCAACCGGCCACCACGCCCGCGTTCGCCGCCTTTCAGGATGTGGTGCGCCGCCATGACCTGCGCCAGGTCTACGCGCTGGATCACCTGGCCGGATTCGCCATGGATGTGGAGGATCGCCAGTACCTGCGACTCGAGGACCTGTTCGAATACTGCTATCACGTGGCAGGCGTGGTCGGCCTGATGATGGCTCAAGTCATGGGCGTGCAGGACGAGCAGACGCTGGATCGCGCCTGTGACCTGGGCATGGCGTTCCAGTTGACGAATATTGCCAGGGACATCGTCGAAGACGCCGCGATCGGGCGCTGTTATCTGCCGCAGGAGTGGCTTACTGAACTGGACATCGCTCGTGAACGCATGACCGAACCTGCGTTCCGGCCGGCGCTGGCAGTGCTGGCCAGCCGTCTGGTGCAGCTGGCCGAACCGTTCTACCAAAGCGCCGAGGCGGGGATCGGCGCCTTGCCGTGGCGTTCAGGCTGGGCGGTCGCGACCGCCAGCGGTGTCTATCGGGAAATCGGAGTGAAAGTGCAAGCGGCGGGTGCTGCGGCCTGGGATGAACGAGTGTCGACGTCCAAGGCCGATAAACTGCGCCTGGTGGTCAAGGGTGCATGGCGCTCTCTGGCTTCTCGCGGTCGGCGCTGGCCGGCGAGGGACCCGGCTCTGTGGCAGCGGCCTGATCGGACTTGCGCAGCGGCCCTTCATGCATCGCCCGCAACTGCGCCTTGAGCCGGGCGGTGGACGGCGCATAGAGAAAGCCGAACGACACGCAGCGTTCCTTGCCTTCCACGGCATGATGCATCAGGTGCGCCTGATAGAGCCGCTTGAGGTAGCCGCTGCGGGGTACGTAGCGCAGCGGCCAACGGCGGTGCACCAGGCCGTCGTGGGCCAGGAAGTACAGAAAACCGTAGGCGGTCATGCCCGCGCCGATCCATTCCAGCGGGTTCATGCCTTGATTGCCCAGGGCGATCAATACGATCGCAACCCCGGCGAAGACCACGGCGTACAAGTCGTTCTTCTCGAACCAACCGGTGCGCGGCTCATGGTGGGAACGATGCCATCCCCAGCCCCAGCCGTGCATGATGTATTTGTGGGCGAACCAGGCGAAACCTTCCATCCCTGCCAGGGTGGCCAGGAACACCAGTGTATTGAGAACCATCGTATTGCCTCGAAGCCGGACCTGGCATAGGACTGTACATTGAGCCCGAACGTTCGGGGTGTGTCGAGTCCGGTTCGTGGTGGGCGGCTGGTCGGTCGTGGCATCGGGAGGTTTCGTTGTTTTTAGGAGCCACTGGGCTGCGGTCTGTTGTTCGGGGATATTCAATACCAGAGTGTTAGGTCGGAACCGCAGGACCAAACGCCCTGACAATGGATAGGTCCCCATACCGCAAGGCCGCCTTCCCCCAGCAAGTTGGCTCCTGCTTCAAGTGCGTCGGCCGCAGATTCGAGCGTGTCGGCGCCGTTGGGTTTGGGGCATATCCGTTACCGCGTTGTTGGGTCACTGGGTTCCGGCCCTTACGGCCGGCCCCCTTTTGTTTCGGCAAAAGGGGGGGAAACCATTGCTCCTGGTTCCGGCCCCGCCTGTCGGCGGGGTTCCCTCGCTCCGGCATTGCTCCGGGGGCCGTGCTGCAAAGGGCCGTCCCGGCCCGCAGCACTCACTCGGCCTCCATGCCTCGTTTCCCCCTGCGCAACGCCTCCACTCAGCCTCCACACGTCGCGTTCGGCGGTGACTGGACCATCGTGGTTTAAAAGCAAAAAGCAAAAAGCTTTTGCTTTGCTCTTCTCCACAAATCTTCCAGGCGCCGCCCATCGCGACTTGGGTGCAGGCCGAACGAAGGTGTCGCGGAACCGGGGAGCGAGGCAGGGATGCCGAGCCAGCGCTGTGGGCCGGGACGGCCCTTTCAGCGCGGCCCGGTGGAGCGGCACCGCAGTGAGGGAACCCCGCCGACAGGCGGGGCCAAACCAGGAGCAGTGGCTTTGGTTACTTTCCCCGAAAGGAAAGTAACCCGGCCGTAAGGGCCGGAACCAAACGATCAGGCACCCTGACAATGGATATGCCCCTAAACCGTAAGGTCGCCTTCGCCAGCAAGTGTGCCGGCCGCAGATCCGAGCTTGTCGGCGCCGATGGGTTTGGGGGCATATCCGTTACCGCGTTGTTGGGTCATTGGGTTCCGGCCCTGACGGCCGGCTTACTTTGGTTTCGCCCAAAGTAAGCAAAGGCATTGCTCCTGGTTCCGGCCCCGCCTGTCGGCGGGGTTCCCTCGCTCCGGCATTGCTCCGGGGGCCGTGCTGCAAAGGGCCGTCCCGGCCCGCAGCACTCACTCGGCCTCCCTGCCTCGTTTCCCCCTGCGCAACGCCTCCACTCGGCCTCCACACGTCGCGTACGGCGGTGACTGGACCATCGTGGTTTAAAAGCAAAAAGCAAAAAGCAAAAAGCTTTTGCTTTGCTCTTCTCCACAAATCTCCCAGGCGCCGCCCATCGCGACTTGGTTGCAGGCCGAACGGAGGTGTCGCGGAACCGGGGAGCGAGGCAAGGATGCCGAGCCAGCGCTGCGGGCCGGGACGGCCCTTTCAGCGCGGCCCGGTAGAGCGGCACCGCAGTGAGGGAACCCCGCCGGCAGGCGGGGCCAAACCAGGAGCAGTGGCTTTGGTTACTTTCCCCGAAAGGAAAGTGACCCGGCCGTAAGGGCCGGAACCAAACGATCAGGCAACCTGATAATGGATATGTCCCTAAACCGTAAGGCCGCCTTCGCCAGCAAGCCGGCTCCTACAAGTGTGTCGGCCGCAGGTCTGAGCGTGTCGGCGCCGCTGGGTTTGGAGGCATATCCGTTACCGCGTTGTTGGGTCATTGGGTTCCGGCCGTAAGGGCCGGACCCAAACGATCAGCCCCCCTGATAATGAATATCCGCATCAGACGATCTGCTGAGCCGACAGACCAAACGTGATTTAATACCCGGCCTTCACGCCCCCAGGCACGGTCTTGCGGGTATTTCGGACACTCTTAGCAAAGGGTCACTATGGACACCGGAGCACGACTCAAGCTGGTGCGCGAAAGCTACAAGCTGTCCCAGCGAGAACTCGCCAGACGCAGTGGTGTGACCAATGCGACCATTTCCCTGATCGAACAGAACCGCGTCAGCCCTTCGGTCAGCTCGCTCAAGAAACTGCTGGAAGGCATCCCCATGACCCTGGCGGATTTCTTTACTTTCGACCAGCCACCGGGCCGCGATCAGTATGTGTTTCGTGCCGGCGACCAGCCTGACCTTGGCCGCAACGGCGTACGCCTGCTGCTGGTGGGCGCGACCTTGCCGACACGGCAGATGCGCTTTCTGCGCGAGCAATACGCGCCCGGTGCGGATTCCGGGGAAGAGCTGATCGTGCATGGGGAAGGCGAGGAGTGCGGTCTGGTGACCCGCGGAACCATCGAGCTGACCATCGACGGTCAGGTCAATATCCTCGGGCCGGGGGACGGCTATTACTTCCCGACCACCTTGCCGCATCGTTTTCGCAATGTCGGCCAGGACGAAGCGGAAATCATCAGCGCCAATACCCCGGCCAACTTCTGACGCCGATTGGGCAACGTTTGAATCATGCTCCCGGCGACTGCTCCGGGTGCATGTCAGGCTGCCTTCGCCAGCGTGCTGGCGAAGGGGCCGTACCTGTCACCGCAATCAATCAACTTCAGAGCACACTCCACGAGACCCCGGCATATACCCCGCGACCATCGCCGGGCGTCGAGCGCGCGACATCCTGGCCGCGGTCGTCATAGCCTGGCGTGACGGTGCTGGCGTAGCGCTGGTTGGTCAGGTTGCGCAGGTCCAGCCAGGTTTGCCATTGCCGGTCTGGTGAGGCATAGCCCAAGGTAGCGCCGAACAGCGTATAGGCGTCTGCATGAAACGAGTTGGCGTAGTCCACCGCCATTTTCGACGCATGTTCCGTATTCACGCCCAGATACAGGCCGGTCGGATGGCTGTAGCGCACTTCGGCCTGGTAGTAATGCTTGG
This sequence comes from Pseudomonas sp. v388, assembly GCF_003935425.1. GTDB lineage: Bacteria > Pseudomonadota > Gammaproteobacteria > Pseudomonadales > Pseudomonadaceae > Aquipseudomonas. The sequence goes on along the minus strand of NZ_RHQN01000001.1, from coordinate 701,003 downwards.
CAATCCCCGGCAGGCGGTTGCTGCCGAAGCGATCATCATCCCGGTAATGAAAATCGCTGTAGGTGTAGGCCTGGCGCAAGTCCAGCTTGCCCGCAGCGCCACCGTCCCACAGCGGGCTGTCCAGTCCCAGTTCGATCCCTTGGTGCACGGTCGGGCTGGCGTTGGACTCGGCGATGATTGCCGAGGTGGTCGCCGTCTGTGCCTGGGTTTCCACGTTGAGCAGTTCATGGCGAACCTGTGAGTAATACCAGGCCAGATCCCATTGACCGAACCATGCCTCGCCGCGCCCGCCCAGCTCCAGGGTGGTGGCGGTCTGGTTGTCGAGTTTCACGCCGCCGCGCTGCAGGCCGGTCGCCGCGCCGCTGCCTGTCGGGAAGTAGCGGTTCGAACCCCAGATCATCGACCACGCATGCGGCGGTTCAACCGAACGGCTCAGGTTGCCATAGACCTGCAACTGCGGATTGAAGTCATAACGCAGGCCCAGCCGCGAAGCGTAGTCCCAGGCGTGGGTGCTGGTCAGGTCATTGGTTTGCGGATAGCTGACTTCGGTTTCGCGACGGGTGTAGATGGCCGCGATGCCTGTGGTCAGCCACAGGTCCGGCACCAGTTCCAGATCGTTGGACAGTTGCAGCACCGAGTCCGAGCCCAGGTAGCTGTAGTCACGGGTCTTGGTGCCCACGGCATAACCTGCGGTGTTGCCGGTCGGGATTCGCACCGACTCGGACCCACCATTGTTCGGCAAGCCCTTGGTAGTGCGCAGGCCCAGCGTGGTGTTGCTCTGCAGGCCGAACAGCGTGTCGTTGCGGATGTATTTCACCGAGCCGCTGATGTCGGTGTAGGCCACCTTCAGGCGATTGGTGCCTTCGCGCAGGTCCATCGGATAGTCGTGATACACCAGCCCGGTTTCGATCCGCGAGCTGTCGTCCAGATACAACGTGGTGGTGTTGCCCAACCAGGTGCTGCCCGGTTGCAGACGTTTGGAGTCGCGGGCCACATTCAGCGCGTTGGCGCTGCGCGAGTCATGGCGGATCTGCTCGCGTGTCAGGCGGCCGGGGGTGTCGTTATCGGTTTCCCGGTAGCGGAAGTAGAAACGAGTCTCCAGATTCGGGCTGAAGCGGTAACCGACATTGGCCGCCATGCCCTTGCCGCCGCCGGCGCTCTGGTCCTGGAAACCATCGTAGTTGGAATCGGTCAGGCTCAGGTAGTAATCCAGGTCACCCAGCACCTGGCCGGAGCTGATTTCGCGTTTGGCGTAGCCATGGCTGCCGACTTCGTAGCGCAGTCGCAGGCGCGGCGCGTCATAGCCGGTGTGGGTGACGTAGTTCACCGCGCCGCCCAGGGCCAGCGAGCCGCGCTCGAAGCCGTTGGCACCGCGCAGCACTTCCACATGGTCCAGCCACAGCGCTTCCTTGAGTTCATAAGGCGTACCGCCGGGACCGGTCAGCGGCAGTCCGTCGAGGGTTTCGAACAGGCCCGAGGCGTGGGAACCCGGCGCACGGTTGAGGCCCGAGCCGCGAATGGAAATCTTCGCTCCTTCGTTGTTGGCCGCTTTCGCATAGATTCCCGGCTGATAGCGGAACACGTCTTCGTTGGTCGCCACGCGGCCCTGAGTGACGCGGCCCATGTCCACGAGGTTGCCGGCTCCCGCTACCTGATGCAGCGCGTCATGGGCCAGCTCGGTCGGCGTGGCCGAGGTGCTTTGCACATCGATAGTGGCAAGGTTAAGCGTGCCGTCGGCGGTTTGTGTCTGCGCCTGCGCAACACCTGCCGCAGTGCAGGCGAGGGCCGCGCTCAGGCCGAAGATGCACAATGGTGAGCGCTGGAAAGAAACGTTCTGCTGCAAAGGGTGATGCCTCGTGCCTTGGGCTGTCGCAGCACCGTGCGGGCTGCAGCAGCGGTCGCAAAGCCTCAAGCCATGCGGTTGCAGTGTAGGGACACGCCGGCAGCGTGCCCGAATGGACAGCTCTTCGATGCCGGACAGGCGCACCGCGTCACGTCGCCCAGAGTTGATGGTCTCAAACCGCCCGTCGCCCTCCGCGAGTTTTGGTTCAACTAACGCGCCTGCGCCGCTTCCATATGGCATTGACCGCCGAACATCAGGAGACCACTCATGAGCGATCAAACCTGCGCCTGCCCGGATTGCACCTGTGGCACCAGCGGCGATCTGGCCCTGGAACGGGACCACCAGCGTTTTTGCAGCCCCGCCTGTGCTGACCAGCACCCGCACGGCGAGCCATGCCCTGGTGACGACTGCCATTGCGAGCACGCCGGTGATGTTCAGGGGCGCCCGATTGCCAATTCGACTCTGGACGATGCACTGGAAGAGACGTTCCCGGCCAGCGACCCTATTTCGCCTTGATGCCTTCGCGTCACCCAGCCATTTCGCATTCAGCGCTGCCGGCCTGGCCAGTCGTTCAGGCGGCAGCGCCTTTTTCAGAGTTTATTTCATGATCTCGTCCCCGTTCTTCTCGTTCGCCCGCACGACCTTGCCGCTGATGATGCTCGCCCTGGCCGGATGCGGCGGCGACGACACGCGACCCAACGTCGATTCACCCGGCGCCGAGAAACAGACCTCCACCCAGGTGCTGGAAGCCGGCGCCGACCTGTTGCAGGACAAGCCACCGCTCGAGCAGCTCAACACGTATCTGGATGGCTTTCATTTCTACAACGGCACGCCCGATTCGCAGATGGAGGCGCATCACTATTGCTCGATGCTCAATGAGGAGGTCACCCAATGCGTGATCTTCGACGGCAACGTGAAGGCATCGCACCTGATGGGGGTGGAGTACATCATCAGCGCCCGGCTGTTCGCCCAACTGCCCGAAGCGGAAAAAGCCTACTGGCACAGCCATGCCCATGAAGTGACCTCCGGCCAGTTGATCGCGCCGGCGGTCCCGGAACCGGCCGAACACGCTCTGATGAACAAGCTGGCCAACACCTACGGCAAGACCTGGCATACCTGGCACACCGACAAGGACAAAAGCCTGCCGCTGGGCGTTCCGCAATTGATGATGGGCTTCACCGCCGATGGCCAGGCCGATCCGGCGATGGTCAAGGCTCGCGACGAGCGCATGGGCCTGGACAGCGCTGCCGAGCGTGAATCACGCAAGGACATAAAACCCCAGCCGGTGTTGCCCGGCGCCGACGCGTGGACCACCGGCAAGGTGATTCAGCTGTCCGATCCCACCGGCACCGCCGGCCACCGTCCACATCACCGGCACGGTGGGGATGCCAAAGACACCAATAGCCGCTCACCGGCGCCTTGAGTCCATTCCATCCTTCCTTGTTCACGGAGTATTTCATGACCCGGCTCGACCCTCATTTCAACGACCAGGACCTTGAGTTACTGGTGCCACAGCCGATGTTCTTCGAGGACGACGGCGCCATCCCCAATAATCGTTTTCCGGTTTTGATCTATACCTTGCAGATCAGCGAGCGGGCCGATGCGGCGGCAGCGTTCGAGGGGTTGTTTGCCCGGCACCAATGGACGCCGCTCTGGCGCGACGGGGTGTTCGACTATCACCATTATCATTCCACGGCGCACGAAGCCCTGGGGGTTGCCAGTGGCGAAGCTCTGCTGCGCCTGGGCGGCGAACAGGGCCAGGACGTTTCGGTCAAGGCCGGTGACGTGCTGATTCTTCCCGCCGGTACCGGTCATTGCCGACTGCGCCAGAGCGCGGATTTCCTGGTGGTGGGCGCGTATCCCAAAGGCCAGGAAGATTACGATATCCAGCGCCCGGAACGTGCGGATCACGACGCAGCGGTACAGCGCATCGCCGCGGTTGCGCTACCGACCCAGGACCCCGTCACGGGCGCGGCGGGGTTTCTGGTCAATGCCTGGGTCAAGGCCTGATCGGCACGGAGCCGGTCAGGGCTTGAACACGGCACGCATGCAGTTGTCGGTTTTTTCCTTGAACAGCGCGTAACCCTTGGGCGAGTCCTCCAGGCTCATGGGATGAGTCAGCAGGTAGGAGGGGTCCAGTTCGCCTTTCTGGATGTGTTCGAACAACCGGGTGGCATAGCGCTGCCCCGGTTGCTGCCCGGAACGCAAGGTCAGCGCCTTGTTGACGATGGCGCCCATGGGAAACTTGTCCAGCAACCCGCCATAGACGCCCACCACCGAAACCGTGCCGCCCTTGCGGCAGGCGCGAATGGCTTGGCGCAACACGGTGCCGCGTTCGGTGTGCAGACGCAGCATCTGTTTGGCCTTGTCGTAGGCGTAGTCGATTTCCGTGCCGTGGGCCTCCATACCGACGCAGTCGATGCAGCGGTCCGGGCCGCGGCCTCCGGTCAGTTCCAGCAAGGCTTCATGGACGTCGGTGGTCTCGTAATTGATGACGGTGGCCCCGGCTTTCTGCTGGGCCAGACGCAGGCGGTCGGGGAAACGGTCGATGGCAATGACCTGTTCGGCACCCATCAGGTAGGCGCTGCGAATCGCCATCTGGCCCACGCCGCCGCAGCCCCAGACCGCCACGATGTCGCCGGGCTGAATGTCAGCGTTGTCAGCGGCGAAGTAGCCGGTGGGCGCGGCATCGGACACGAACAGTGCCTGCTCGTCGGTGACGCCATCCGGTACGGCGAACAGGTTCACATCCGCAAAGGGGACTCGCACGTAGGTCGCATGGCTGCCGGCGTAGCCGCCGAATGCATGGCTGTAGCCGATGATGCCGCAGCATGGCTGGCCGTAGGCGATATCGGTGGCCGACGGATTGGGGTTGGAATTGTCGCAGCAGGAAAAATCCGTGCGCTTGCACGGTTCGCATTCTCCGCAACCGACGATGGAAATGGTGATGACCTTGTCGCCTTTGCGGATGGAAGTGACGGCGGAGCCGATCTCCACCACTTCACCCATGAATTCATGCCCGATGATGTCGCCGGGCTTCATCGCCGGCACGTAACCACCGAGCAGATGCAGGTCCGAGCCGCACACCGACGACAGCGTGACGCGAATGATCGCATCTCTGGGGTTGATGATGGCGGGGTCCGGTACGGTGTCGACTTGCAGATGATTGGGAGCTTGCCAGGTCAGTGCGCGCATTAGGAATGACTCCGTGGCAGAGGGGCGGATTCGGCGGACACCGGGTTTGCGGCGACAGTCGGCGGGTGATCGGTGGCCGGTTGCGCGGCCTGTTCGGCAGGGGCATGAAGAAACACGAAGTCGCGCATTTCGCTGGCCCGCATTTCGTTGGTGCTCACTTCGCCGGTTTCCAGCTGTTGCTTGAGACTGCCGAGCAGATTGAGCAATGCCTTGTCGCTGAAGACGCTGACGGCCGAGGCCAGGGCATAACCAAGCTTGCCGCCAGCCGGTTCGCACACCGCTACCACTTTGACTTCGGTGCCGCGCTCGCCAGGGGCGTTTTTCAACGATACGCGGATGTCGTGTTGCCAACGGCCCGCAGGCACGGTGTGCCAGCACAGAGTATCTGGCTCGTCGGGTTCGTCCATTTCCAGGGTCCAGCTCACGGTGCGGCCCAGCGGTCCTTGCAAGGTCCATTTGCTGGTGCGTTCGTCGATGGCTTCAACGGTGTCGACCCAGGGAATCAGCGGGCCGATGTTTTGCGGCTGGCGCAGAAAGGCCAGCACCTGCTCCAGCGGCTTGCCGATGGTGACGCTGCGGGTCAGCGCTTCACTGGCTTTCCAGCCATGGCTGCGCTGGAACTGTTGTTCGAAGGGCGTCGGTGCCAGTTTGCGCTGGAGCACACAGTTGCCCGACGCGCCGCGATAAACGCAATAAGCGCCGAAGGCAGCCTGCACCACACCGCCTACGCCACCACTGCGCAGTGCATTGAGCAACAGCAGGCTTCCGGCGAGCAATGAAAGTGACCGTTGCGTAGGCCCTATATCGGGATGATGGATGCGATAGGTGGTGGACTTCACAGCAACCAGCGGAAATTGGCTCATGGAGCACCTCATGAATTCTGCAGGATCAAGTGAGTGTCGAACGGCCTTTGCGGGCCGCTCGACCTTTACCGCTACTGTCTTGCGTACTGCCACATAAACCGATCAGCGTTTGGCAACCGCGTCGGGGTCCTCCGAGCGCTGCAGGAATGCGGTGGTGATTGCCGGCAGATGCTCCCGGAGCCAATCGGCCATGGCGACTTCCTGAGGCAGGATCTTCTCGCAGGCTTGCTGGGTTTCCTTGTCGCGCGCGTCCTTGGCGGCCTGGATCAGCACCGTATAAGTCGCAATTTCAATGTTTTCGAATACGTAGCCGCTCATTGCGCCCTTGACCACTTCATCGGACACCGTCATGCCGCCCAGCGCCTGGCCGAACGCCATGAGCTTGCCGGCCATGTCCTTGAGCGTCGACGTACTGCCGCCCAGGCGTTCGATGCATTCCTTGAGCAACTTCTGCTGGCCCAGGGTTTCGTCCAGATGCTGCTCGATACGGCGCTTGAGGTCAGGGTAGTGCTCCAGCCGGTCGGCCTGAGCCTTGAGCATGCTTTCAGCCTGTTGCTCCATGGCGTGGGCATCGCGCAGCCAGTCCAGCAGGTTGTCCTGTTTTGTAGCCATGATCAGTTCCTCGTCCAAGTGAATGGTATGGGGTAGAAAAATCCCCGGCGGGCGGGTTCAGATCTTTGCAGGGCGGCATGACCAGCGGTCTGATGGCAATTTCAGCCCACCCGAACTTCCAGTTCGTAGCCCTGGGGGTTCAGGTATTGCCAGCGCCAGGCGTCGGTCAGCATGGCGTCGAGGTTGTGCCGTGCCCGCCAATGCAGCTCGCGCCAGGCTTTGCCCGGGTCGGCCCAGCATTGCGCCACGTCGCCATGACGTCGCGGCTCGTAGACCAGCGGTATCGGGATGCCGGTGATGCGTTCGAAAGCGCGGACCACTTCGAGCACCGAATGCCCACGGCCGGTGCCCAGGTTCCAGACCGACACCCCGTGCTGGTGGCGGTTGCGCTCCAGGGCCTTGAGGTGGCCCTCGGCCAGGTCCACCACATGCAGATAGTCACGCACCCCGGTGCCGTCCGCCGTGGGGTAGTCGTTGCCGAAGACGTGCAACGCCGGGCGCGCGCGCGTGGCGACCTGAAGCAGAAAGGGCAGCAGGTTGTTAGGTGTGTTACGCGGCGATTCCCCGAGCAGGCCCGAAGGATGGGCGCCGATGGGATTGAAATAGCGCAGCAGTGCGATGGACCACCGGGGGTCGGAGCGGGCGACACTTTGCATCACGTGTTCGGCCATCAATTTGGAATGGCCGTAGGGGTTGGTCGGCTGGCCCAGCGCACAGTGCTCATCCAGCGGCATGCGCTCGCCCTGGCCGTAGACGGTCGCCGATGAGCTGAAGAGCAGTTGGAACACGCCCGCTTCGGCCATGGCCTGGCACAGATTGACGCTGCCGCTGACGTTGGTCTCGAAGTAGCGCAACGGCTCGCGAACACTTTCCCCCACTGCCTTTAGCCCGGCGCAGTGCACCACCGCTTCGATGGAATATTCGGCGAACAGGGCGTTGAGCATGGTCTTGCTGCGCACGTCACCCAGCACGAAATGAACGTGTCGCCCGCAGATCCGCGTGATGCGGTCCAGCGTTTCGCGCGAGCTGTTGCACAGGTTATCCATCACCACTACGTCTCTGCCGCTTTGCAGCAACGCCACCACAATATGGGCGCCAATAAAACCCGCACCACCGGTCACTAGGATCATGGTTGTTTTTCCTTCCGTAATTTTCGCGGCCTCTGGACGAGGCTGACGGCCCCAGCGCTGCCCGACCGGCAGCTGGATACGGAGCCTTTGCAAGCGAAAATCAGGACCAACCGAACCCTGGCGGGATAGGAAATGTAGCTACGCTCGGGTAGTGCCGCGTGGAAAACATCTCGTACCGGCTTGGGAATTCAACGTACATCAGGAACTGAAAACTCATTCGCCTAAGATTAAGGGGCGCCGAGGAGCCAGTAGGTTCCACGAATTTGTACCAGCGGTGCATGCACTTCATCGGGTGGCATTGAACGGCCGGCCGGTTATCGCCTCAATACGATCAGCGTGCGCAAAACCCTGGTATTGCGACGCTCCATTTCCTTATGAATGAAGTCGAAGTTCCGCCCCTTGCCAAGAGGCCTTCAGATTCGTCCGGGCACTTTTTTAACGAAAGGGGAACTCCATGAGCCTTGAGGCGACGACTCAATCCGAATCCACGCCCCCCGCATCCTCCGACCACGAGGGGCGTGCGCTATTGCTGTGTCTGTCACACCTGCGCTGGGGATTTGTCTATCAACGCCCGCAACACCTCATGTCCCGGCTGGCACAGGACTACGACGTCGCGTTCTTTGAGGAACCACTGCTGGACGACACGCCGCAGCCGTGGCTGGAACAGCTGCCGCAGCCCGAGGGGGTGATTCTGCTGGTTCCGCATTTGCCGCGTACCCTGAACCCCGAAGAGGTGATCAAGGAACAGCGCAACCTGATCGACACCTGGCTGCATGATCACGCGCCGCGGGAGCTGATCCTCTGGTACTTCACTCCCATGAGCCTGAGCTTTACCGACCATCTATGGGCCAGCGTGACGGTGTTCGATTGCATGGACGAGCTGTCCGCCTTCCACGGCGCACCGCCGCAGCTTCGGGAAATGGAACAGGAACTGCTGGAACGCGCCGACGTGGTGTTCACCGGCGGCTACAGCCTGTGGGAGGTCAAGCGCCGGCAGCACGGCAATGCGCACGCCATGCCCAGCAGCGTCGACATTGCGCATTTCGCCACGGCACGCAATGGCCTGGCTGACCCGCCCGATCAACAACCCATAGCCCATCCACGCCTGGGTTTCTTCGGGGTGATCGATGAGCGCTTCGATATCGAACTGGTACGCGCACTCGCCACGGCGCAGCCGGACTGGCAACTGGTGCTGATCGGGCCGGTGGTCAAGATCGATCCGGCCATCCTGCCGCGCCTCGACAACATTCATTACCTGGGCGCCAGGCGCTACAGCGAGCTGCCGGCCTATCTGGGAGGATGGGACGTTGCGCTGATGCCGTTCGCACTGAACGAGTCGACCCGTTTCATCAGCCCGACGAAAACGCCGGAATACCTGGCTGGCGGCTGCCCGGTAGTGTCAACGCCGATCGCCGACGTGGTCCGCGCGTATGGCGACAGCGGCGCGGTGTGGATCGCCGATACGGCGGACCAGTTCGTAGCCGCAGTGCAGGAAGCCTTGAACCGCAAGGGCAGTGCCGACTTCCTGAAGGCTGCCGACGCCGCGCTGGCCGGCATGTCGTGGGACAAGACCTGCGCGGACATGAAGGAGCAGATCGAATGCCTCAGATAACTCTCAAGACTGCGACTGCTCAGGCGCAGCAGGGCATCACCTACGATTACCTGATTGTCGGGGCCGGGTTCGCCGGCAGCGTGCTGGCCGAACGGCTGGCGGCCGGGCTGGGCAAGAAGGTGCTGCTGGCCGACCGCCGCGACCACATCGGCGGCAATGCCTACGACCACTATGACGAGGCCGGCGTGCTGGTGCATCGTTATGGCCCGCATATCTTCCATACCAATGCCGAGCGCATCTTCGATTACCTGTCGCGTTTCACCGAGTGGCGCGCCTACGAACATCGGGTGTTGGCGCAGGTGGACGGGCAACTGGTACCGATTCCAATCAACCTCGATACGCTCAATACGCTGTATGGCCTGCAGATGGATGAAGCCCAGGCCGAAGCGTTCCTCGCCAGCCGCGCCGAGCCGGTGGCGAGCATTCGCACCTCCGAAGACGTGGTGGTCAATCAGGTGGGTCGCGAGCTGTACGAGAAGTTCTTCCGCGGTTATACCCGCAAGCAATGGGGGCTGGACCCGTCACAGCTCGACAAGTCGGTCACCTCGCGGGTGCCGACCCGCACCAGTCAGGATGACCGGTATTTCGGGGATCGCTTTCAGGTTATGCCGCTGCACGGCTATACCCGGATGTTCCAGCGCATGCTGGATCATGAGGGCATCGACATCCTGTTGGGCGTGGACTTCGCCGACTTGCGCGATCAGGTGCAATACCGTCACCTGGTGTACTGCGGACCCATCGATGAATATTTCGACTGTTGCTACGGCCGCCTGCCGTACCGCTCGCTGGAATTCCACCATGAAACCTTCGATCAGGCCCGGTTCCAGCCGGTGGCCGTGGTCAATTACCCGGACGAAAAGGTGCCTTATACCCGGATCACCGAATACAAGCACCTGACCGGGCAGCAGCACGATAAGACCAGTGTCACCTACGAGTTCCCCTGCGCCGACGGCGATCCTTATTATCCGATTCCGCGCCCGGAAAACGCCGAACTGTACAAGCGATACCAGGCGCTGGCCGATCAATCCGAGACGGTAACTTTCCTGGGTCGGCTGGGAACCTACAAGTACTACAACATGGATCAGGTGGTCGGCCAGGCGCTGGCGCTGTACCAGCGGATAGCCGAAGCAGCTGCGACCGTGACCGCCCGACAGCCTGCGGGGGGTTGAGCATGCCGGACGTCTTCAAGAGTTTTTTCATCGGCGGCTTCGAGTGTTCGTCCCATCGGCGGCGCGACGGAGTGCGCCTGGACCTGGTGCAGTCCACCGGCCACGGCCGTTGGCCCGAGGAGGATTTCGCCGCCCTGGCCGGCTGCGGGATGCGCACGGTGCGCGACGGCCTGCGCTGGCATCTGATTGAAACCCGGCCCGGTCACTACGACTGGAGCAGCTTCCTGCCCGTGCTGCGCGCCGCTCAGCGGCAGGGCACGCAGGTGATCTGGGACCTGTGTCACTACGGCTACCCCGATGGCCTGGACATCTGGCGGCCTGAGTTCGTCGAGCGCTTCGCGCGATTTGCCAGCGCAGCTGCACAGCTCATCAATGAGGAGGGCGACGGCACGCCGTTCTATTCGCCGATCAACGAAATCTCGTTCTGGAGCTGGGCGGGCGGCGATGTGGGGTATTTCAACCCCGGCAGCGAGCGACGCGGCATGGAGCTCAAGCATCAGCTGGTGCGGGCCAGCATCGCCGCCATCGAAGCGATCCGCGCCGTGCAGCCGTCGGCAAGGTTCGTTCAGGCCGACCCGCTGATCCATGTGATTCCCGGTTCCCGCCGCAGTGACGAGGTAGAAGCGGCGGAAAATTACCGCCTGGCGCAGTTCGAAGCCTGGGACCTGCTGTGCGGTCGCCAGTGGCCCGGCCTTGGCGGCCGGCCGGAGTATCTGGACCTGCTGGGGGCAAACTTCTATCCCCATAATCAGTGGGTCTACAACGGGCCGCGGATCATGCGCGGTGAAAGCAATTACCGGCCGTTGTGCGGCATGTTGCGTGAGCTGTACGCACGCTACAAACGGCCGATCCTGATTTCCGAAACCGGCGCGGAGAACGAGCATCGGGTGCCGTGGCTGCGCTACGTCAATGAACAGGTCATGGCGGCGCTGGTCGGCGGGGTGCCCATGCAAGGGGTCTGCTGGTATCCGATCCTCGATTATCCGGGCTGGGACGACGGGCGTTATTGCCCGGCGGGGTTGTTCGGCTATGCCGACGGCGAGGGCCGGCGTGCACCCTTTCATCCGCTGCAGGCACAGCTGCGCCACGGTATCGATCAGTTCGACGCGGTGAGTCCGGCCATGGCCGACAGCAGCGGAGGTCTGTAGCCGATGGAATCCAGCCCGGCACCACCCTTGCCCGCAGGCCCGATCCGCTTTTTGCTGCGCTATGTCACGCTGCGCCCCTGGCATTTCGGGGTCATGTTGCTGTTGATCGTCGGTGCGGCCAGCTGTGCGGTGGCCGTGCAGTACGGCATGAAGATGCTGGTGGATGTGATGACGCTCGGCGACCGCAGCAGTCAGCACATCTGGTTTCCGTTCTTTCTGTTCATCGGGCTGATCGTCGTCGAAAACCTGTTCTGGCGATTGGGCGGCTGGCTGGGTTGTCGCACGGTGGTCGCCAGTTGTGCCGACTTGCGGGTGGACCTGTTCAATCACCTGACCGGCCACCCGATGCGCTATTTCTCCCAGCATTTCTCAGGAGCACTGGCCAACCGCATTTCTTCGGCAGGCGCCGCGGCCGGTTCGATCTACGGCGGGTTGGCGTGGAAGATCATTCCGCCGTGCGTGGACTTCCTGGGCGCGGTGGTGGTGCTGTGTACCGTTCGGGTCAGCATGGCACTGGCGCTGGTCGGCTGCGTGCTGGTCGTGGGCCTGCTGATCATGCTGGTAGGCGTTCTCGGCAACCGCAAACATGTGGATTTCGCCGCCCAGGCTGCACGGGTCGGCGGCGAGATGGTCGATCAGGTGTCGAATATCTGGACCATCAAGGCGTTCTCTGCCCGGGAACGGGAGCGCCAGCGGCTGGAGCAGTCCATCGGCGTGGAGGCCCAGGCCCAGCGCCGCAGCTGGATCTACCTGGAGAAAGCCCGCTTGCTGCATGACGTCTGTCTGTCGGTCATGGCCGGCGGCATGCTGTGCTGGGCGATCATGCTGTGGCGTGACGCAGGCATTACCGCCGGCGACGTGGTGATGATCAGTGCGCTGACGTTTCGCATTCTGCATGGCTCGCGGGACCTGGCGCTGGCGCTGGTCGACACCTCCCAGCAAATAGGCGTGATTGCCGAGACCCTGCGCATCATCGTGCAGCCCTACAGCCTGGTTGACAGCCCGGTCGAGTTCCAGCCCAGCCGCGGCACCATCCGCTTCGTAGATGTGATGTACAGCTATCCGGAAGGCAGGACCATTTTCGACCGCTTGAACCTGGAGATTCCCGCCGGGCAGCGGGTGGGTATCGTCGGCTCTTCGGGTGCAGGCAAGTCGACCCTGCTCAGCCTGTTGCAGCGGCTCGACGATGTGACGGGCGGGGCGATCCTGATCGGTGACCGGGATATCCGCTCGGTCAGCCAGGACAGCCTGCGGCGCCAGATTGCCGTGGTGCCGCAAGAGCCGACGCTGTTCAATCGCAGCATTTTCGACAACATCGCCTACGGCCACCCCGACGCCCGGCCCGAGGATGTGCTGCGCGCATCGAGAAATGCCTATTGCGATGAGTTCATTCGCGAGCTGCCGGCAGGGTACGACACGCTGGTGGGAGAGCGTGGGGTGATGTTGTCCGGTGGGCAGCGCCAGCGTCTGGGGCTGGCCAGGGCGTTCCTGAAAAATGCGCCGATTCTGATTCTGGACGAAGCGACCTCGGCACTGGACTCCCATTCCGAGGCGGTGATCCAGGCGGCGCTGGCCAAACTCATGCAGGGCCGCACCGTACTGGTGGTGGCGCATCGGCTGTCCACCGTCGCGCATTTCAACCGGGTGATCGTGCTGCACGACGGCAAGATCATCGAAGACGGCCCGCCCCGGCAACTGCGCAGCCAGGGCGGTGTGTATGAATCGTTATGGGTTGCCCAGACCATCGTCCCCGATTGAGCGGAACATCGAGTCCGTGACCGACGTCAGGCCTGCAGGTACACCACGTGGGTATGGGTGTACTCGTACAGCCCGTGCTTGCCGTCGGCACCGCCGACTCCCGACTTGCGAACCCCGGCATGGAAACCCTGCATGGCTTCGAAGTTCTCGCGGTTGATGTAGGTCTCGCCGAAGTCTATTTCACGCATGGCGTGCATCGCCTTGTTGAGGTCGCGGGTGTACAGCGAGGAGGTGAGGCCGTACTCACAGTCGTTGGCCAGGGCAATGGCCTGATCCAGATCATCGACGATCTGGATGGGCAGCACCGGGCCGAAAATCTCCTTGCGCATGATTTCCATCTCGTTGCTGCAACCGATCAGTACCGTGGGTTGGAAGTGAAAGCCCTGGCCCAGATCGGCAATCTCGCCGCCGGTGGTCAGTTGCGCCCCTTGGGACAACGCGGTGCGAACCTTGGCCTGCACGCTGTCCAGCCCTTGGCGATTGATGAGCGGACCCATTTCCACCGCCGCATCGGCCAACGGATCGCCGAAACGGGTGGCGGCCATGGCCGCGGTGATCTTGTCGATGAATTCCTCGGCGACCCGGCGTTCGACATACACCCGCTCGGCGCAGTTGCAGACCTGCCCGGTGTTGATGATCCGTGAGTCGCGAATTGCTCTGACCGCCAGTTCCAGATCGGCGTCGGCCAGCACAATGGCCGGCGCCTTGCCGCCCAGTTCCAGATTGAGCTTGGTGAGATTGCCTGCTGCGGCACTCATGATCCGCGCACCGGTTTCCACGCTGCCGGTAAAACTGATCATGTCCACCTGGGCGTGGCTGGACAATGCTGCGCCGACACCGCCGTCGCCGCACACCACATTGAATACGCCGGCGGGCAGATCGGTTTCAGCCACCAGCCGCGCAAACTCGAAGCAGTTATTGGGCGTTTCCTCACTGGGCTTGATCACGATGGTGTTGCCGGTCAACAGCGCCGGAGCCATTTTGCGGGCGATCAGGAACAACGGAAAATTCCACGGCAAGATGCCGGCCACTACGCCCAGCGGCTTGCGAAACAGAAAGATGTTTTCGCCGGGCCGGTCGCTGGTGATGATCTCGCCTTCAATGCGCCGCGCCCACTCGGCCATGTAGTCGAGGTAGTCGGCGGTGAAGTTGACTTCTACCTCCGCCAGCGCCGAGATCTTGCCCTGTTCCTGAGTAATGGTGCGCGCCAGATGCGCAACGTTTTCCCGCAGCCGGGCAGCGATTTTGCGCAGATAACCGGCGCGCTCGTTGGCGGTTTTACGCGCCCATTCCTTCTGCGCGACACGGGCTGCGGCGAGGGCGGTGTCGACCTGTTCGGCGTTTGAAGCCGGCACGCGGGACAACAGCGCGCCGGTGGCCGGGTTCAGCACATCCAGATGCTCGTTGGCCGGTATGAATCGGCCATTGATGTAATTGTCGTAAACGGGGATGGATGCCATCGGTTAGCTCCTTGGGTTTACTCAGTAAGTACGGGAAGTGCCGCGCTCATCGCCGGTCTCGCGATAGCGGGCCAGGTTGGCCAGCGCGGCCTGACGCATCAGGCTGATGTCGATGCCGACGGCGATGAACTGGCAGCCCCAGCCGGCGTAGCGCCTCGCGTCGTCCTCGGCCGGTGACAGGATTCCGCAGACTTTTCCGGCCGCCAGGGTGGCGTCGACGGCCTGGCGTATCTGCTGCTGAACCTCGGGATGCGAAGGATTGCCGGCGTGGCCCAGCCCGGTGGACAGATCGGCCGGGCCGATGAAGATCGCGTCCACACCTTCCACCGCCGCAATCTCAGCCACGTTGAGCACGCCGGTACGGGACTCGATCTGCACGATCAGGCACAGTTCCTGATGAGCGGTTTGCAAGTAATCGGGCACGCTGTCCCAGCGAGTGGCGCGGGTCAGGCCGCCGCCCACGCCACGAATGCCATGGGGCGGATAGCGCGTCGCGCTGACCAGTGCTCGGGCCTGCTCGGCGGTTTCCACCATGGGAATCATCAGCGTCTGGGTGCCAACGTCCAGCAGTTGCTTGATCAGCACCGGGTCGTGGCTGACCGCACGGACCACGGGCGCGGTTGAATACGGTGCGACCGCCTGCAACTGGGCAAGTATGGACGGCACGGTGTTGGGCGCGTGTTCGCCGTCGATCAGCATCCAGTCATAGCCGAAACCGGCGGTGATTTCCGCTGCATATCCGCTGGCGAAGCCGGCCCAGATGCCGTACTGCGGTTGACCTTTGGCCAGGTCGGCCTTGAAGGGATTGATGGGCAAATTCATGAGTGACTCCCGTCGGCGAGGGTGGATTCAGAGTAAGGGCTGTCGCCTCGCGGAGCCGGCGTCGCGGTCGGCAGCTTGGCAAGGAAGAAATAGCAGGCCGCGCCGATCAGGGCGATCACCGCGCTAATCACCAGGGCGATGGTGAAAGAACCGGTCTGCTGCACCACGATCCCGGTCACGACAGGCGCGAACGCTCCGCCGAAATAACCGCCGAAATTCTGGATGCTCGCCAGCGACGCGACCTTGCGGGACGGCACCGCCACGCTGATCAGCGACCAGGTGGCGGCCACCGCCACGTTGAGCGAGAACATCGCCGCGCAGAAAAACGCCACCGCCGGAACCACTCCGGTCGAGTAGGCTGCTGCCAGGGTAAATAGCGCGGAAAACACCATGCCGCCGCAGATCGGCCAACGGCGACTGGCACTGACGCTGGCGCCGCGACGAATTACCCGGTCTACCAGCAGGCCGCCACTGATGACACCGAAGGCGCCCGCCAGGAAGGGCAGGCTGGACACCCAGCCGGCGTGGCCCAGCGACAATTGGTGAGTGCGTTCCAGGTAGGCCGGCATCCAGGTCAGAAACAGCGACAGCATATAGATGATGCCGATGTAGCCGAACACCACGCCCCAGGTCACGCGCAAGCGAAACAGCCCACGCCACTCGGCGAAACTCAGCTTGCCTTCGCGGTCCTCGCGGGCAATGCCTTCGTTGAGGTAGTCCTGTTCCGCTTGGGTCAGCCGCACTTCGCTGCGATTGCGGTAAGTCAGGTACCAGATCAACGCGACACCCACGCCGAGCAACCCCATGGCGATGAACATATGCCGCCAGCCCAGCAGTAACAGCAGGGCCGTCAGAATCGGCTGGGAAATCGCCGGTCCCAGGGAAGACGACATGTTGAAGATACCGGACGGCAGGCCGCGTTCCTTGATGTTGAACCACTCGCTGACCACTTTGGCGCCCGCTGGAAACTGCGGGGCTTCACCGATGCCCAGGCCTATGCGCGCCATGATCATCGCCGGCAATGTGCTCAACAGGCCGAGGATTGCCTGGGCCATGGACCACAGGCAGATGCCGACGCCCAGCGTGAGCCGCGCGCCGAACCGGTCGAGAATACCGCCAATGGGCAGCTGCACGATGGCGTAGGCCCACGAGAACACCGACAGCAGCAGGCCCATTTCGGTGGGCGTGAAGTGCAGTTCCTGGCTGATGGTCTGGTTGGCGATGGCCAGGGTGCTGCGGTCCAGGTAATTGACGAATCCGGCCACCACCAGCAGGGTCAGGGCGATCCACTGGATGCGCCGCAGACGCGGACTTTTGCTGAGGATCGGCCGGGTGGCCGATGCCTGGGCGTCGATAACGGCTGTCGCATTACTGTTGTTATTGTTCATGCGTCACTCCATGTGTAAGCCGGTCAGGTTCAGTGCTGGTAGGGCCTCGACAACTGGCATTCGGGGTTCAGCGTGACGCCGAAGCCCGGCTGGTCCAGTTTCGACAGGCGCATGCGGCCGTTTTCCGGGACCGGTTCGCCCAGCAACTGCGGATGGAACATCGGCACCACCTCGTCGGCCTTGGGCGCCATCATCAGGAACTCGGCGAACGGGCTGTTGGTGCGCGTGGCGACGAAGTGATAGCTGTACACGGAGGAACCGTGGGGCACGACCATGGCCGAATGCGCATCGGCCAGCGCGGAGATCTTGATCAGTTCGGTTATCCCGCCGCACCAGCCCACATCAGGCTGGATGATGTCGCAGCAGCCCATTTCCAGCAGCATGCGAAAGCCCCAACGGGTGGCTTCGTGTTCGCCGGTGGTGACCAGCATGCCGGGCGGCACGTTCTTTTTCAGCGCTGCATACCCCCAGTAATCATCCGGCGACAGCGCTTCTTCAATCCATTTCAGCCCCAGTTCGTGAGCGCCGTGGGCCAGACGCGTGGCGTAATTGAGGTCCAGGCTCATCCAGCAATCGAGCATCAGCCAGAAATCCTTGCCGACGCGCTCGCGCATCACGGCCAGTTCTTCAAGGTTTTTGCGC
The DNA here is from genome assembly GCF_003935425.1 of Pseudomonas sp. v388. Taxonomy (GTDB): domain Bacteria; phylum Pseudomonadota; class Gammaproteobacteria; order Pseudomonadales; family Pseudomonadaceae; genus Aquipseudomonas. Next base: position 683,361 of record NZ_RHQN01000001.1, on the reverse strand, counting down.
AAGCCTTCTTCGCCTTCTGCCGGACTGTGGTGCAACGGAAGCTTGCCGCCGATGAAGCCCATTTTTTGCGCCAGGTCAGGCCGTGCGCCGGTGGCGTAGAACTGCAGTTCATCCCTGACCGCGCCGCCGAGCAGTTGATGTACCGGCTCCTGACGGACTTTGCCGAGCAGGTCCCACAACGCCAGGTCGATACCTGAGAGGGTGTTGATCACCAGCCCCTTGCGCCCGTAGTACTGGGAGGAAAAGTACATCTGGTCCCAGATGCGTTCGATGTCGGTGACCTTGGCGCCTTCGACGAAGCGCGCCAGATGCTTCTCGACGATATAGGCCGCCGGTTCGCCGCCTGTGGTGACGGAAAAGCCGATATTGCCAGCCGAGTCCTCGATTTCGACCACCAGCGTGCCCAGTACGTTGATCCCGAAACTGCGGCGGCTCTGCCGGTATTCGGGGTATATGCTCATGGGCGTGGCGATGTGATCGTCGATCCAGTGACCGTCGCCCTGATCGTGATAATCCGCGCCGCCACCGCGCAGAACGTAGGCGCGGACATGCTTGATGGTCGGTGTGCTCATGACAGGTTCCTCGAGTTCGCAGTGGTAAAGGGGGAGGGCTTGGCGGCCGGCCTCTGGCGAGGTGGGCGAATGCCCATGATCAGCGCCGCAGCGATCAGTGTGGTGACCGCGAGCAGGTACAGGCCGGCGGCCGGAGAGTGGAATAAGCCTTCCGCCGCGTTCTTGATGATCGGGGCGATGAAACCGCCCAGCGCGCCGAACGAGTTGATCAGCGCGATGGCGCCGGCGGCAGCCGAACCGGCGAGAAAGCTGCCCGGAAAGGTCCAGAACACCGGCTGCACAGCGATGAAGCCTGACGCGGCGAAGCACAGGGCGAGAATACCCAGCAGCGGGCTGGCAAAGGTGACCGAGGCGGCGATGCCCAGGCCCGACACCACTAGCGTGACAGAGGCAACCGTGCGGCGGCGCCCGGTGCGATCGGCAAGGGCAGGGATTTTCCAGGCTGCGAACAGCGCGCAAAGCCAGGGCAGGGCACTGACCACGCCGACCAGCAGGCCGACCTTGGTGCCCAGCAAACCGGCCACCTGAGTCGGCAGGTAAAACACCACGCCGTATACGCTGGCCTGAATCAACAGATAGATGCCGCACAGGTACAGCACGGCAGGCTGGCTCAGCACTTTGAGCAGCGAACCATGGGCTTGCTTCTGGCTGTCTTCAGCGTCCAGCACCGCCTGCAACTGGTGGCGCTCGTCCGCCGTCAGCCATTTGGCATCCTTGGGCCGGTTGTCCAGATAGAAATAAGCCCATATGCCGACCGCAGTCGCCATCAAGCCTTCCACCGCGAACAGCCATTGCCAGCCGTGGGCGCCGAGCAGGCCATCGAGTTCCAGCAGCAGGCCCGACAGCGGGCTGCCGAAGATAAACGCCAGCGGCGCGCCGAAGTAAAAGAAGCCCATGGCCTTGCCCCGCGCCGCGCTCGGGAACCAGTAAGTCAGGTACAGAATGACGCCGGGAAAGAAGCCCGCTTCGGCAACGCCCAGGAGAAAGCGCAGGACATAGAAGCTGGTTTCAGTGTGGGCAAACATCATGGCCGCCGACACCAGGCCCCAGGTAACCATGATCCGGCACATCCACAGCCTGGCGCCGATGCGGTGCATGATCAGGTTGCTCGGCACTTCCAGCAGCGCGTAACCGGCGAAGAACACGCCGGCGCCAAAGGCGAACGCTGCATCGCTGATCCCGGTGTCGGCCTGGAACGCCTGTTTGGCGAAACCGACGTTGGCCCGGTCGAGGAAGGCCATGATGTACATCAACAGCAGGAACGGCAGCAGCCGCCAGGAGACCTTGGCCAGCAAGGACGCAGGGAGTGTGTTCACGACAGTTTCCTTTATTGGAATTGTTGGACTGCGTAACGACGTATCCGGATGAATCAGAAGGTGCCGCGACAGCGAGGTTTCGAGCGGGCGAGGGCGAGGAATGGACGGCCTGGCGAGTAAAATGGCAGGCGCAGAGCGGGGGCGTGGAGTCTCATGGTGCACACCTCTTGGGGTGATATTTGTTGTGGGTCAGACTGTACTGCGTGCCGTGATGCGCGACTAATCGATTTAAGCTTATAGTCGATACCTTCAAGTTATCGATAAGCGAGCCCTCGATGAGTGTCGATCGGTTACCCCACCACCTGTTCAGTCGCCTGCGCTACAAGCACCTGCAGATGTTGATGGTGCTCGGCTCCAGCCTCAATCTGCATCGCGCCTCGCTGACCATGAACATGTCGCAACCAGCCGCCAGCCGGATGCTGCAGGAGATCGAAGACATGTTCGGTTGCGAGCTGTTCGAGCGCCTTCCCCGAGGCATGCGGCCCACGGCGCTGGGTCGCGAATTGTTGCGCTTCGCCGAGTCTGCACTCAGTGGGCTGGATCGCTGCGCGGCGGACCTGACCGCACGCCGGCAAGGGGGCTACGGCTATCTTTCCATCGCGACGATCATGGGGGCCGCGCCCGATCTGGTGATGAACGTGGTGGCCGAGATCAAGGCGCTCAATCCGCAACTGCGGATTCGCATCATGGGCGACACCAGCGATCAGGTGGTGCAACTGCTCGAACAAGGCCAGGCGGATATCGCCATCACCCGACGCAGCCGGGCCAGTGACCGTGATCACTATGAGTTCGAACCGCTGGGCAACGAGCGCCTGCTGGCGGTGGTGCGCAGCGGTCATCCCTTGCTGACTCACAAGCGTCTGGACTGGCGTGAACTGGTCGGCAGTTGGCCGTGGATCCTGCAACCGGAAACCAGTCCGGCGCGCATCGCCTTCGACCAGGCGCTCGAACAGCTGGAACTGCCGGTGCCGGCCGACATCATCGAATGCAGTTCGGTGTATTCCATGCTGCAACTGGTGCAACTGACCAGCGCGTTGATGGTGCTGTCGGAATCCGCGTTACGCGATTACCTGAAAATGGGGCTGGTCAAGCCGTTGCCGGTGGCGCTGGACGCCCAGATGGCACCGTTCGGCCTGCTGCGACGTACCAGCGAGCCGGTCAGCCGCGAACTGCAACAGTTCATTGATCTGTTGCGCAAACGCAGTCGCGCAAGAAGCGACGCGTGACCCGGTTTGCGGCGTCGCGCGGGGCGTACTCAGTACGGGGAAATGGTCCCCAGTAAACCCACGCCGATCGCCAACGCCAGAAACCCCAGCAGACATAGTGCAAGCTTGCCCATAAATACCTCTTGATCGGGTTCGAGTGCCGCGCTGCGGCACCTTGGAGAAACCCGGTCATTGTCAGGGCACGGTGAAATTCGGTACAGATTCAGAAAGCGCCTAAAAATACGGAGCAGATGGCAGCGTGCGCGCTGTTCAGAATGCGGCCAGGATTCGCCCGAGCATGGCCATGGCTTGCTCGCTGCGCTCGTCCCATGGGTTGCCATAGTTCAGCCGGGCGCAATTGCGAAACCCCTGGGTCGGGGAAAAGATCGGCCCGGGCGCCAGACTGATCCCTTGGGCCAGCGCCAATTGGAACAGCTGCAATGAGTCCACCCGTTCAGGAAACTCGAACCACAGGAAATAGCCGCCGACCGGCTTGGTGACTTTCGTTCCGGCCGGGAAGTAGCGGGCGGCCGCCGCCAGCATGGCGCCTTGTTGCAATTCCAGGGTGTCGCGCAGCTTTCTCAGGTGGCGGTCATATCCGCCATGGTTGAGGTAGTCGGCAATGGCCGCCTGGGCAGGAACCGAAGGCGAAAGGGTGGTCATCAGTTTGAGCCGGTTGATCTGCTCGGTATAGCGACCTCCCGCGACCCAGCCCACACGATACCCCGGTGCAAGGTTTTTCGAGAACGAGCCGCAATGCATGACCAGCCCGCTGCGGTCCAGGCTCTTGACCGGATGCGGCGCTTGACTGCCGTAATGCAGTTCGGCATAGACATCGTCCTCGATCAGGGGAATCTGCCACTGCTCCAGCAGCTCATAGAGCCGGACCTTGTGTTCCTGGGGCATGCTGGCGCCCAGCGGGTTCTGTAAGCCGCTCATGAACCAGCATGCCTTGATCGGCAGGCGGTCCAGATGGTCGCGCAGGGAATCGATGTCCACACCGTCACGCGGATGAACCGGGATCTCCACGGCCTTGAGCTGCAATCGCTCCAGCACCTGCAGGCAGGCATAAAAGGCGGGCGCCTCGACAGCCACCAGGTCGCCGGGCCGGGTAACGCACTGCAGGCACAGGTTCAACGCTTCCATGGCGCCGTTGGTGATGACCAACTCTGCAGCCTGCAGGCGCACGCCGCTGATCATGTAGCGCAGTGCAATTTGCCGACGCAACTCCGGATTGCCGGTAGTCATGTCGCTGAGGATCGCGGCCGGCGTCAGTTGACGCAGGGCTGCGGCCATGGATTTCGCCAGCCGTGGGAGAGGGTAGAGGTGCGGACTGGGGAAGGCCGAACCGAAGGGCACGGTGTGCGGGTCCTTGAGCGAAGCCAACACGGAGAACACCAGTTCGCTGACGCCGACCTCGGTTCCGTCGCTGGAGTGCCTGACCAGTTCCGGCTCGACCATGGCATGGGCAGCGTGCTCGCGCACGAAGTACCCCGAGCGTTCCCGCGCCTGAATCAGACCCCTGTCTTCGAGCAGGTAATACGCCTTGAACACAGTAGACGGACTCACCGAATAAGTCCGGCTAGCGACCCTGACCGAAGGGACTCTTTCGCCTGGCGACAGGATCCCACTGCGGATCATCTCGGCGATGTCGGCAGCGAATTTCTCATAACGTTTCATGGACGGGACGGGTCGAGGCATGCCGGGCATGATGAGGCAAAGCGCAGAGCGAGAACAGAGCCTGGTTTGACCGCTTTATGCAGGTCAGTGCGTAAGCAGGCGCAGAGGGCGGCTGGCTGGCATCTTGAACACCCCCTGGGTTATAACTCAACTAAACAGTCATTTAGTGGAGTTATATATTTTCGATATATAAGGCTAGTCGTGAACGGCCGTACGACGCTCGTTGATCCGCTCTACGGTGGCCATATGTTCCGTGCCCCAAGCGCATAACGAGCAAAGCGCCGCAGCCAACGACTGCCCAAGCGGGGTCAGCGAATATTCCACCTTGGGAGGGATCTCCTGAAAGTCGAGCCGGGCGACGATTTCGTCACGTTCCAGCTCTTTGAGCTGCTGGATCAGGACTTTATCAGACACGCTGCCGACTGCACGTTTAAGCTCGCCATAGCGGTGAACATCCCGGGACAGGTGGTACAAAACCAGCGGTTTCCACTTGCCGCCAATGACCGCCAAGGCCGCATCCAGCCCAGAATTGAACGGGGTTTTCGACATGACACTCATCAGGTACTTACCAAAAGGTGCATACTATTCAAATAGTGCGCGCGGTTCTAGAGTTGTGCTTCAACTTTGCTGAGGATACCCGCATGACAAGGCTCAACGGTAAAATCGCAGTCATCACAGGCGGTAACAGCGGAATAGGCCTGGCCACCGCAGAACGTTTTGCTGCGGAAGGCGCGCAAGTCGTCATTATTGGTCGTCGCCAGGAAGAACTGGACAAGGCAGTGCAGCAGATAGGCCACGAATCGATCGCTATCCAGGGCGATATTTCAGATCTGGACGATCTGGACCGGATATACGCAAAGATCAGAACCGCCACCGGCCGCATTGATATTTTGTTCGCCAATGCAGGCCTGGGTGATTTCCAACCGCTCGGATCGATCACTGAAGAGTCGTTTGACCGTACTTTTGGTGTCAACGTCAAAGGCACCTTATTCACCGTCCAAAAGGCGCTGCCCCTGATGGGCAATGGCGGTTCGATCATCCTGACCGGATCCACGACCGGCACCATGGGTACACCGGCGTTCAGTGTCTACAGTGCGACGAAAGCGGCGTTGCGTAACTTCGCCAGAAGCTGGGCGCTGGATCTTCAGGGCACCGGCATTCGGGTCAACGTGTTGTCGCCTGGTCCGATCTCGACGCCCGGGCTCGATCAGGCGCTGTCAGGCACGGGCCAGAAAGATGCGATTGTTGCCGGGATGATTACGCAAATGCCGCTGGCACGCATCGGTCGGCCGGAGGAAGTCGCAGCGACAGCGTTATTCCTCGCATCGGATGAAAGCAGCTTCATGACCGGCGGTGAAATATTCGTTGATGGAGGAATGGCACAAGTTTGAGACCGCTGTGGCTTGAGGGGTTGTGCCTTTTAAAATGCGTGTCAGGCCCACGAATAGGTGCGTCCCGTCCAATGCCCTGATTTTATTGACTATTTTTCAGTGTCTATAAATAGATGCGCTTTTTTTTAGGGTCAAAAAGTAAAAAAGCGCATCTAAAGGTAGCCAAAAGAAAAAAGCGCATCTATTTGTAGATAGATGCACGAAACCGCTCTAGAACGGCCATTACCTCACGATCCCACGATTCTCAGTATCCCCGAAACCCTTGGTAATGCGCTAGGGCTCGAAATCGTCGCATCAATGCTCGGATCGGCCGGTAACCACCGCACACCTCGCGCACGCATTCCGTTTCGTCAAGCTCACCTAACTGTGTTCGATACTGCCCAAACCATGCTGGTCATCACCAAGCCGTCGCGAAAGCTAACGCCCAGCGCCCGAGCAACACCGTGCTCTGAAACCAAGTCACTAGATCATCCGAACAGGTGGGTTTAAGCTCCCCCAGTCCTCCAAGAATCCCGTGAGCTGCGGCACGCACTTTCAGAGTGAAGCAGATTGTCCGAGTATCCCTAGCCCTGAGAATGCAAACCAGCTCTTATATGAACGCCAGCCAGCCCGTGTGTGAGCCTCAGCCCACGCTTGACATGAGCGCGGGCCGACAATAAGCACCCTGATCACCCTGCCAAATGACCGTGCAAATGATCATGGCGACCAGAGGCCGATTCATGGCTGCGCAGAAATGTTCAGCTTCGGATGCCGAGCCTGAGGATCTCGCTGGTACTGTGGAAATATAAAGCAGACGCCGCAACATGCATCCTTTGAACGCAAAGCTCGTCCCGCACGCTAGCAAAACGCATGCCATATCGCACCTGACCTTAGAAACGGCATTAATGGAACATTGCTCTGACATAACTAGTTGAAAGCGCTTGATTTGTTGACGCGTGCGGAAAGAAATGATCTGTCTCAGGACTTTTTACCAATATAATATAAAAGTGTTGAAAATAAATTGCTTGGTGTCGAAATATTATTATAACTCATTGATTCATCTACTTGTTATCACTTACTGGTGCTGCCTAGGAGTGGTATTTGCCAATATATTATTAAATATATTAAAGGGCGCGCCGAATTGAGAAATGCTGCGTTTTTTAGTTGACGTGATAGGTTCTGGTTGCTATGAGTTGGAGATGTTGACTCCGTCCACAGCAAGGCTTGGCCGAAAATGCGTGAGAAACTAACGAAGGGGATGATCGTTATCTACGGCGGTAGAGTCTGCGAGATCATCGACTTTAATAAAACTCAAGGGGTTCTTGTTCGAGACCGGAGCAATGGCGATTACTCCTACGCATCGCCCGCGGAGCTCACCCTTGTTGATGTTAAAGACAAGGCCGAGGATATAGCGAAGACGCTCCGGGCGTATTGGTTTGACGACTCTAGAGTTACACCAGTGCAGCGGGGAGTTGCTACTAAACGAGAGAAGGCCATCATAGGCTACCGTGCCAAAACACTATCTCGTGTAGAAGCGGCCGCGTCTATAGGTTTGTCTGTTTCCCAGTTTAATAGGGTTCTTAAGAATTATCGCCCTGATATTGGCGTAATTTCTATAGTAGCTATCCCGAGGGGGCGAAAGAAAGGCACCCGCCTGCTGTCTCCAGAGGTAGAAAAGATTATAGATTTTTGCATAACGGCCTATTATCAAGGGAAAGGCGCAACATTAGAAAATGTCTACCAGCAGATAGTTACAAAGTGTAAACTTAGTCAATTACCTGTGCCGTCGCGTGGAGTTGTTTCCAAGCGTTTTTACGCAATTCCTGCGTTTGATAGATGCCGAATGAAACACGGCATCGAGGAGGCCAAACAAAAATACGGGTTGAAACCTGGAACCAAAAAGGTTTTAAGTGCGTTAGACTTTGTCCAGATAGATCACACAATGGTCGATCTTTTTATTTTGGATGATGCCGGTGTTCCTTTAATGAGGCCATGGATTACGATACTCATCGATTTGCGAACTCGCGTTATCTTGGGTTATTACATTTCTTTGTGTCCACCAAGTGCGATTAGCTGCGCCATGGCTTTAGTGAATGCAGTGTTTCCTAAAACCAAATCTCTCCTTGAGTTTAACGATCCCGACATTCTATATATATGCTATGGCTTGATGAAAGTTCTCCACTCAGACAATGCCAGCGAATTTATCAGTGACAATTTTGAGGCCACCTGCTGGGTATATGGAATAGAGCCGGTGTTACGTCCCCTAGGGGCCAAGCACTGGGGTGGTCATATTGAGCGACTGATTGGCACCATGATGGGTAAGGTGCACTTTCTGCGCGGCTCTACACAGTCCAATGTTGTCAAAAGAGGCTCCATCGATCCGGCAAAACACGCCACCAGGAAACTGGAAGACTTTGAGTTGTGGGTTGCTAGAAGCGTCAGTTTGTACCATGACACGGAGCATAGGTCTCTAAAAGGTAAGACACCGTTCGAAGTGTGGATTGCCGATATGACCACGCCGAGTGGTAAAGATATCATGCCGCCAACTCCCGGAGACCCAAGGACGTTTGCTCTGGACTTTTTTCCTACAGAGCACAGGGTCGTCTCACCTAAAGGGATATTATTCAATGGAAGGTACTACTATGACCAGGTCTTGCGAGATATGGGAAGGGCGACAGTATATTTTAAATATGACCCTCGAGATCTTAGTAGGATCTTTCTTAAAGTTGAAGGGTTATATCATGATATCGTGCAAAGTGACTTAATGGATGCGCCCATGACTGAAAATCAGTATATCCTTCGAGATCCAGCGGTGTACAAGAAGTCTGGAACGGTACGGTCTGACCGCGGTCATCGATTGCGCGAAAAAAATAACGAGCAAGATATTCAAACTGAGAAGGAAACCAAGAGGGCCCGGAAGAAACGTAATGCAGACGCTAAGCATGCCAAGAAAACTCAGGCTGTGATTGGTGCCCCGGCTGTGCAGGAGCCAACAATTCCATCGGTCAGACCGGTTGATCCAAATCGTCCACGCCGTAAGCTGCGCTGGGAGGACTAACATGGCAGGCGAGCATCTTGATCCTTCGCGTAGGCACTTGCTTGATCTACCTACTATGGAACGGATTGCGGCGATCAAGAAGGATCTATGGGTACACCACTCCCAGTACGAGCAAATCGAGTTCATCATGAAAATGATGATGACGAATCGTGGAAATCAGATATCTGCGGAATGCCTTGCAGTCTTGGGGCCGACAGGTGCGGGTAAGACTAGCTTCCTTAAGGGCTGGCTGCGTTCCAGGGACGAATGGGCGCAGCGGCTTATCTATTTCGAGGTCAAGCCTGAGATCGGCTATCGAAAATTTGTTGCTCAGCTCTACGCTGCAGTGGGGGAGCCAGAGCATAGAGATGCGTCGGTACGTGGTTCATTCAAGTATGACGTGTTTGCCGACGTTCTGAAATCCAAGGGCAAGACTGGCTTGGCGCTAGATGACATTCATGACCTTGGCAGGAACAACCGCGACCAACTCGCTCAAATTCTTTTGCTAATAAGAGGACTAACTGCTGAACCTTGCAGCCTGCCTATATTCGGATACGGACTTCCAAAGACCAAAAATATTTTTACCAATGAAGATCAGTTAGATCGAAGGATCGAACAAATTTCACTGAGTCCTTGGCAAGAGCGAGATCCTGAGCTTTTGGATTTTCTAGAGGTGATCGAACAGCTGTATCCATTGCAGTTGCCCTCTAATCTTACGGATCCCACTATAGTGCGCGCTCTCTATGATCGTTCAAAAGGGGTAATAGGTCTGATGATCAACCTTCTTAAAGGGGCGGGGTGTTACGCCATCGCTACTAGACAGGAGTGTATTACTGTTGACAATATTGATCTTGCTCATAAGAGCCCTCTGGGCTGGGTGAATTACCTGAGTGACCTTTATCAAAAGGGTTCCTAATGCGTCGAGTCAATTACATTCCAAACTCTGTGCAGGATACAGCTGTTACTGAGGTGGCATCATCGATTGTGTCAAAACTGCAAAAGGCTGAGGGCGGATGGATCCGTCTTCATGGAGAAGCGCGGAGTGGGCTCACCACCGTTCTCTATCGCCTTTGTCAAGGGCAACGATTTGGGGCACAGCACCCATGGTTAGTTATGATGACGCCGATGTCACATCTCATGGGCGTCAGAGAAACTCTACTTCATGCGATGCGTTTACCAAACGAAAGCGATACGTGGCCGAACACGACAGTCGTTCCAAGCTTCCTGGATAAGTATTTGAAGTGCTCAAGGAATAAGGTGGTCTTGGTGGACGATTTTCATATTGCCGAGAAGCTTAGTCCAATAGAGCGGCTACGCTTCCTGAATATTATTCAGGTTTTAATTAAACCTCCTTACTCGTTGATTTTTGTATTGGCTGGTAATTTTGGTAAATTTCAACCCACCAAACGAGACTGGTCGGACTTCACAATGAGTGCGCTGGTTTTAATGAGCAAATTCAGACCTCAAAAAGAATCGCAAGAATTTTCTAACTCGATCTTGTCTAGTTTTGCATTAGAAATGAAACTCTCCTGCAGCTTGCCAGTAATGTCGCTCAAAGATGCTAAACATATCATTAACCTGACAAAGGGGCATGTCGGAGAAATCGTCTCTTTTATTTCAATACTCGCTCGTCAGTGTCAGATTGATAGCAACCACAACGTCCCCGGCAGGGATGCATTTGGTCTGACATGCGATCGCTATAGGGTTCGTCATGGCTAGGTACGTCAAGCGCCCCGCGTATGATGAGACGTTATCTTCCTGGCTGTATAGGGTGTCTGTGACCCGTTCAGGGTCGCAGTACAGTAAATTCACCGCGGCTCTCAGGGCGCTGACCAAAGATGTTACGCACCCAATATCCCCACTCAAGTACGCGCTTGGCAACGAGATCGGCAGCGAGACCACTCTGTTCGCTAACCGCGACGCCGACATTGATTACGACATGAACTTAGTCAAAGGTGTCGTCGGTGCGAGCCTTGAACAGTTTGGAGTGAACCTTCAGTTCTTCGTTCCAAACTCTGACTTGATCACTCCCTTCAGCATGCGACGTTATTACTGCCCAGACTGCCTGGAAGAGGACGTTGCAGCAATAGGCTTTCCCTACTGGCGCAAGTCTTGGACTTACTGCATGACTGGCTATTGTGTGCAGCACAATCGGTTGTTGGCAATCTCACGGACGAGTCCAAGCGATTACGACCGCGCGTGGATCGCGTTCAAGGAGGACAGCGCCGGCGCGCCGTCTAACCCGTTCAGGAGGATGCGCGACCGTCTCGCAATCCGCATCCAATGCTGGTATTTCAGGCAACCAGGCTTCAACACCTTCGGCCTTGTACATTCTGGGCGCAGCGTAGCTATGTTCGACCTCACGTATTCTCTACTGCTGAAATGCCGAACACGCTTCGATGGGGGAGGATACGCATGCGCCCTGGCCCGAGAGTATCGAGCGCAAATAGTGCGACAAATCCTGCCCTTGAGTGAGCGTATCCAAACAGGCCTAGCTCAGGCAGTCCCTGTTCAGCGTGCCTATGCGCTGATCCTCACGGGGATGATCCTTGGACTGATATCCACCGAGCACATCGCGAGGTTCGTCGGGCTGGCCCGGCAGCACGGGATCCCATGGCCAAGCACACCTTTTGAAATCGGCAAGATGGCAATGCAGTATGCAAGTCGGGAGGAGTATTTCGTCCTACGTGAGCTGTACTCGGCTACCCCTGCATCTCTCGTAGACAGGTGTGCTGACTTTTTCCGTGGGCTTGAGCATGGCGCGTACTCATTGCGGGATGAATACTCTTCTCGGGATCGAGAGTGGCTGAACAGTGGATCGCCTCATCAACGCTGGATGTTTCGACCACAAAGCGAAGTGGAGCGCTGATAATCGCCGTTGGCAGCCATAACGGTGATGCAGATATCTCGTGCCAGAGTGGTGGGCGTGCCCTACGGGACGGCTGTCGTAAACCAAGCCCCTACGGTTCTTGGCCCTTCGGGCTTCGATCCTCACGCCTGCGCGCTCCGCTTGCTTGCATCCTGTACGGTGCTGTCAGCTAGGGGTCAGCGGCCAAAAGCTAAGCAACGGCCCTGTCTGAACCGCAACTCGGTGATGATCCGATCTATCCGAACCGATCACCCCAGCTTCCAGTATCTGTGGACAGTTACCTTGTTCACCTGCAGCTCCGAAGCCGTTTCGGCCTGAGTCATCCCTTTAGCTTTGCAGTCGAGCACCTTGGCCAATAGGTCGGCGTTTATGCTCGTTCCCCTAGGACGATCAACCAACTTTCCATCGACCACTTGGGAGAGGGCCTGCTCCAGCTGTCCTGATGCCTGAATGGCGTTGAGCTCTTCGGAGAGGCGCGCAAGGATCGTTTCGATGCTCCCGCCGTCCTTGACGACCATTGTTGCAGCGACAACCGTGGCGGGGCTCAGCCCGAGCGACTCGGAGAGCTTCTCAAGTTTGTCGAGCGTGAGGCTGGACTTGCCGTGCTCCAGATCGCCGATGTACTGCCTAGCGCTCCCTTCGTCAGGCAATGCTTCCTGGGGCAAACGCTTGGCGGCCCGCAAAGCCCGGAGTACTGCAGCAAGGGGCACCTTCAGCGACATGTCCCGTCCTCAAAATGCAGGATCAGGCCATGTTGCGTAGTTACACTCTACCGTATATATTTGCATTGCTGTAACTCGCTTGAAGGTTGAAACCATGCGTGTAGAGCCGGCATGACAACCAGGGCGGCGGCTGGCGATCAACTGAAGCAGCCAAGCCGACAGGGCAAGGTAAGGGCATGGACGTATCGATCAATCAGTCGGGTTGCTCACTGACCAAGCTGGTGCGCCATGTATTCCAATATAAGCCTAAACCGTTCGAAGGGATCCGACGGGGTCAGACAAACCAAGCTAGGACTTGCCTAGCTCAAGCTTGGCTACCGGGTCAACCTGCCTCACCAACGCGTCTAAATGGCTTCAATAGTGCTCACGTCCATATTATGAAAATTCGTATCTACTCCGATCTGCACAACGAGTTTCACCGCTTCGATCCTCCTCCACTCGACGCGAGCATCGACCTGGTAATCTTGGCCGGCGATATCGACAAAAAAGCCCGGGGCGTCCAGTGGGCCAATGACACCTTCAAATGCCCGACCGTTTACATCGTAGGCAATCACGAATTTTATGACGGCCATCTCGATCGCACTCTTCAGAAGATGCGTGATGCTGCAGCGCCTCACGTGCACATTTTGGAAAATGAATCGTTGGCGATCGGTAACACTCGCATCCTCGGAACCGCCGCCTGGACAGATTTCAGTTCGACCGGCGACCAGGTCGCAGCCAGCAACATGGCCAAAGAGTGGATGAACGACTTCAAGTACATTCGCGCTGAAACCAGCTACCGACGGATACGTCCGTCCGACTTGATCGAGAAAAATCGGACAGCAAAAACTTGGCTTACTGAAGAACTGGCCAAGCCGCATGAAGGAAAGACGATTGTTGTCACCCACCACGCGCCCACGCCGGCCGTAGTTGGCAGCAAGCATGAAGGTCATCTCAATGCAGCCTATAGCAGTGACTGGCCAAGGCTTATCGAACAAGCTCACCTCTGGGTATTCGGCCACACGCACGAAGCGGTCGACGTAGAACTAGCAGGGTGCAGGGTCGTGTCGAATCCGAGAGGGTACCCCGGCGAGACCACTGGTTTCGACGCGCATTACGAATTAGAAATCTAGAGAAAGCGCGTCCCGAGAAGCCGCTCAAACGCCCCCGGAAACCTGCTATCCACTCAGCCACCAAGAGCAACTGTGTTTTGAAATCGAATGTCTTTGCCATCACAAGCGCCACTTCAAAAGCAGACGAGTCGGACGCAGCTGAACCATTACCGGCCGAGGTCAGACAGGCGATGGCATACGACTGGGGCGTTTTCGTAGATGCCTATCTATGCAATGGCGCGCGGGTAGGTGATCGGTACGCAGCCACTGCCTATTTTGGTCAACCAGGGGAGATCCCGAATGGAGCAACTGTAGCCACGCATCCACTCAGGCAGGTTGCAACGCATGGATCGTTCAGATTGTTCCAAACTTTGGATGGGGCTGATCACTACGTGCTTGTCTCACAGCAAAGCGTGGGAGGCGGAAATGGCAATCGTGATTGATTGGCCGCCGGCCGTTTTATACGCCGCACGGCTCACATTCAAAGCGCCCGTGAGTGGGATTCTCTGGCTGCCCGAAATTGAATACCCCTGTCTGACAGGGCGGGTTTTTATGGATCTCAGCGGTCGATTCGCAGACGGCAGGTTGATACGCACTTCGGAGGTCAGAGAGCTGATCGAGGAAGGCGATTACACAATCGCGCGCACCTGTGGGCGCAGCCATTATTTGCTGGTCGAAGCTCGCGGAAATTCATTCGCGGGACTGCGTCGGCTGCCTCGAGTACGTCCTTTTCTCAGCGGGAGCGTTCACTGATTCGTCTCCCGGCCAACCTGATTTGTTTGTCATCAAACTTGTTGCGACGCGGGCAAGAATCTTTCTACGTAGCTGGAGGACGCATGCAAGAGACGGATCTGTATCAGTGGCTGGGCTTTCATGGTGAGCTCATTGATGGGGCGTCATACGCAGACGCATCCACTCTGATCGCGCTCGAAGCCAGAACCTTGAAACCCCATTGCGCTGTCCATAGCTGGATCGTTCTAGACTTGATTGATGATGATCACTCGAAGCCCACCCCCTCGAGCCAGGGCAATCAATCAGATGACGCACTAACAGATGCCGTCACCGCAAACGTGCTGGAACCGCTGCTCCCTTTAGTGCTTTTCGCACACTACGTTGAGTTTCACAGTACCGGTCGTTACGAGAAAGGCCATTCGATCAGGACGGGTTTTGCTGTTGAGTACGACGGCCGGGGCATCTTCGAGACCCAAGACACAATCTATGTCCTGCTCGGCAAAGGCATTCGCCGAAATGCACCTTTTGAAGTGGTACGTTTGGTGCCACACGGACGCGTTTTAGACGATTACTTGACACCAAGAAGGGCAGAGTCGCGCGGCGGAATCGCAGCACTTGCGGATGTGCAAGATCGGGTTTATTGCGACCTCCAGATGTCGCCAGAGCAGGGCCGAGAATTGGTTGCACTAGTCGAAGGGCTACGCGCGAGTGGGATGCACCCTGGCTTGGAAAGCGTCTTTATGGACATCGAACGCGAGATTGGTCATTAGCAGGGCAGGTTTGCGGGGCTAAACCGCTAACGAACATCACACGTTCAAGTGGGCGGTGCGTCGACCCGATGTCGTCGATGCTGAATGAGACGAGCTAGTTGGATAGAAGTCATATGGCGTACAAGGTAGTTATATTCGATGCCTTTGGCACGATCCTGAAGATCCAAGACGGTGTCCATCCTTACAGGCAGCTGCTTCGCGAGGGGATGAAGCACGGCCGCCGTCCCCGGCCTGACGATGCCGTCAGGATCATGATCTTCAACGGAAGCCTGTCGGCATGTGCTGACGCGCTAGAAATTCAGATCAAGCCTCAACGCCTGGCAGAAATCGAAGCGGCGCTTGAGGAAGAGGTTGCTGGCATCGAGGCGTTTGAGGATGCGTTAGAGGCCGTCGAGCTGCTCCGCGAGCACCATATCCCTCTGGGTGTTTGTAGCAACCTTGCACAGCCGTATGCGCAAGCAGTCAGGCGCCATTTTCCCAAGCTTCAGGGATACACGTTTAGCTTTGAGATAAGCACTGTCAAACCTGATCCGCAGATTTATCGTGCCGCTTGTAGTTCTCTCGGGATTGAGCTCGCTCATGAGGCTGATACTCGACGTCTAGTGATGATTGGCGATTCTTTACGCTGTGATTGTCACGGCCCGCGAAGCGTGGGAATGACGGGCATTCATCTCGAACGGTCGCTGCATGGCCGGATCAACAATCTCGTGGATTTTGCCCATCTGGTGATAGGTGCAGAGCAGGGTTGAAGGTTTGGGGCTGCTACCCAAGCCCTCAAGGCGCTCTGAGGTAATGGCGAAAGGCTTACACACGCTTCAGCAAAACGACCGTTTACAGACTCTCATCGAAAAGCATAAATTGGATCCATCAGCTGGAGAGCAGGAAGTCCTCCAGAGATCATGGATGATCAGCCATTGCCTGGAATGCTGCCGGCAAGGATGTTGGGATGGTACTGATAGAAAAGAACCCGCTTCGGCGGGTTTTTTAATTTTCCGGTATCAGCTTCTCATGGCGGGCAGAGAATCAGACTTTCCGGGCACGACACGGATATCGGTCAACCCAACCACCGCAGCTTGAGCAAGAATATCTTCGGATGTCGCGTCCGCGTTCGGAATCATCAAACTGTTCTCCCCATCCCCAAAGTGAAGCTCCAGCACGTGCATTGCAGCTTCTTGTGCCTCGAGCGTTTGCTGCCCAATTTCGAGCTGATGTTGACGTGGGGTGTCCTTGAATCGGTAATTGATGGTGTGAGTATGCATGGCAGGCCTCAGCAATGGTTGGATAGCTGAATATCCTGACTCGCTGGTCAGGTCTAAGTTCAGATCGTCCGCGTCTCGGCGTGCTTAGCCTCTATCAAAGCCAGTTGGATGACTGCTCGCTTCAGTGCTATCACCTCAGCCATGAGTGCATCGTTCATCGCTACCAAGGTGCGCGTGTCACCTTTCAGCCTTCTGATGTCAGCCCACGCTTCATGCAATTCATCCAGGAGCATCAGGCATTGGTGCTGATAGCTCTCAAGCTCGGTAGGTATGCCGAGGTCAAAAGGGCTGTCTGCAGTTGAGGTGGGGAGGTTGGACATCAAATTGTCGCCTGGAGTACAAATGTTCTCTTAAGGATAATTTCTTGTACTGGATGAATCAACAGTTCTCTGTATTTAAGGATATGGGAGCTTTTGTCACGATGGGGAATGGGATGATCGGGAAGGGGCATCTCAAGCGGGCTGCTGATGCAAGCGGCTGTCGTGAACGGAGCCCATGGCCGCAGCCCTAGCGGGCGTCCATCCTCCCGCCTTTAGCCGAGGGCCTGCGCGCTCCGCTTGCTCATAAAACATGAGAGCAGGTCAGCGGGGGGATGTTGCGCGAATCCCGCTGGCCTACTTGGCGTTACTTACGAGGTTTGCCAGCGTCGCTTCGTTTATCCCGAATCTGGCCATCTTGATTTCGGGAACGAGGCTGCTCGCCACCACCTGGTTTTGGAACGTTCACATCTTTGTTGATCGGACGGCGGTCTGTCATACGAAATCTCCCATATTGCATTCAAAGGGGTATCAGATAGTCGCTAACGGTGACCGAAACGGAAACACATCATGTAGTGTTTCCTGTTGCGGATTGGCACAACATAATGATGTTCCGGGTCGATGGCAACGCCTTGGATCCAAATCTTTTGAGGTTTCTGTGTAGACTTATTGCTGAGTCCATCGGACTGGATATGAAGAGCGGGGCGGAGGAGATAGTTAGTATGCGATCTCGCTGGCGACTAATGGCATATTACGGTAGCTCTCAGAAACGCTATCATCGCGCCATTAGCTCAAGCGGGGCCTCTTGGCCGGCCAACTCCGGCACTCCCTTGGGTATCTCGAGAAGGATGTTTGCGCATGGACGATGTAGTTCAGCCCCTCACGCCCGAAGAAATTTTCTCTCCGAAAGAAGTCAAAATCCTCGCGACTCTGGTAGCGAAGCTCAATCTGGCTGACTTCCAAAATGCCATTCCCGTTATTCGGGAGCTTCGAATTTCTAACGAGACTACTGACAGGTTCGTCAACGCGACTTTGACCCTGACATCAGCTCCCGAGGTGTTGAAGGCCAAGACCTGGCGAATCGACGAAATCGCTGCTGATAGTTTTCGAGTCATCCCAGGCCTCGATCTGGTACTGGATGGGCCGTTACTGAGTCGGCTGACAGAATCGGAGATGTCGACGTTTACCTTCGTCCTGGAGGCTGATGACAAAGCAGCGGAGGGCGGTCGCAGAGAGATCGCCCGGCTGGAGCAGGTGGTAGACCTTCTCCCACGCAACCAGTGGGGCGGACTGCGACATATCCCTGATATGACAGCAGCATTCGTCCAGCCCAATGATCCTGCGGTTGAGCGATTACTCAAACAGGCTGCTGAGCTTCTTCGCCTAAGCGAACTATCGTCCGCGCTCGATGGGTATGAGGGTGGCTCCAAGCGAGCCTGGCAGTTGGCCTCTGCCATATGGAGCGCTGTCGCTCGGATGAAGCTCGACTACGCATTGCCGCCGGCGAGTTTTGAACAGTCGGGCCAAAAAGTTCGCAGTCCGAGTCAGATCGCTGATACCGGCCTGGCAACCTGTTTCGACCTGACGCTGCTTTTTTGCGCTGCGCTTGAGCAAGCGGGTCTCAATCCCGTGATCGTGTTTACCCATGGGCATGCATTCGCTGGGCTGTGGCTAAAGCCGGAAGAGTTCACTACTGCGCTGGTCGACGATGTCACTGCGGTGCGTAAGCGAGTCAAGCTTCAGGAGCTTGTGCTCTTTGAAACGACGCTCGTCACGCAGAACCCGGTTCCGGCTTTCTCCTATGCTGTTGAACGAGGGGCCAAGCAGGTTGAGGAGGATGCTGACAGCCGTTTTGAGATGCTTCTGGACGTCCGCCGAGCGCGCCTGCAGCGAATCAAGCCGCTTGCGAGCGCCGAATCCCAAATTGCGCGCGTAGCCACTGAGGAATCGTCAGACGCGCCACCACCGTTACTGGTGGAGGAAGGGCTTGGTCTCGCCGAGGATAATGTTGAGGTTCAGGTCGAGGATCTGTCCAAGCTAAATCCCTCCGACCGTCTGGGTCGCTGGCAGCGCAAGCTTTTGGATCTGTCTCTTCGAAACAACCTGCTCAACTTCAAAACAGGCAAACGTTCGCTGAAGCTTGAGTCTCCAGACCCGGGAGCGCTCGAGGACATCTTGGCAAGTGGTCAGTCGCTCAAGTTGCTTACCCGACCAGATCTAATGGACGGCACTGATCCACGGGAACGAGCGCTTTATGAACAACGTGAACGTGAGGACGTACGTCATCGACATGCCGAGGATGCACTCAAGCGCAGAGAAGTGTTTGTTGCATTGACTTCCAATGAGATGGATGTCCGACTCACCGAACTTTATCGAGGTGCACGTACCGCGCTGCAAGAAGGCGGTTCCAACACGTTGTTCTTGGCGATTGGCTTTCTGAGTTGGACGCGTGAAGACAGGGCAGGGCAGAAGTACAAAGCACCGCTGGTACTGATCCCGGTGACGTTGGAGCGTAAGAGTGCTCGCTCGGGGTTCACCATGGTGTTGCACGATGATGAACCGCGCTTCAACCCCACGCTGATCGAGATGCTCCGCCAGGATTTTGAGCTGGGATTAGGTTCGCTGGAAAACGAGTTGCCTCGTGATGACTCGGGTCTCGATATCGCAGGCATATGGAAGAAAGTCGGTCATGCCATCAAGGACATTCCTGGCTGGGAGCTCAACGAAGACGTGGTGCTCTCCATGTTCTCATTCGCCAAATACCTCATGTGGAAGGATTTGGTTGAGAACGCCGAGCACTTGCGGCAGAGCCCAGTAGTCCAGCATCTGCTCGACACGCCTCGGGACTCGTTTGTCTCCGATACACCGTTCCCCGAAGCTGAGTCGCTGGATCGTGACTATGGCCCGACGGATGTTTTCTGCCCGCTGCCATCTGATTCATCCCAGCTCGCGGCTGTGATGGCGGCTGCGAAGGGTAAGGACTTCGTTCTGATTGGCCCACCGGGTACTGGCAAGAGCCAGACCATCTCTAACATGATTGCGCAGTCGATCGCCCAAGGCCGTCGAGTTCTTTTTGTCTCTGAGAAGATCGCTGCACTGGACGTCGTTTATCGACGCCTTCGTGAAATCGGTTTGGGTGAGTTTTGCCTTGAGCTCCATTCGAGCAAGGCGCGGAAGACTGATGTGCTCGCCCAACTGCAATCAGCTTGGGAAGCGAAAGGGCATGTTGATTCGGCGGCATGGGAAGTTGAGGCCCAGCGTCTCGCGACGTTGCGGGACAGTCTGAACATCTACGTCGAACGGCTTCATCGCCGTCATCGCAATGGCTATACGATCTACGACGCGATTGGCACCGTCACATCCGGAGTTGACGAAGCTGTAGCGCCGATTGGCTGGGCATCCCCTGATATCCATGACCAGAAGGCGATGCTTGAACTGCGTGAGCTGGGCGATCGACTTGAGGTCAACGCGCAGGCTGTAGGCTTTGATCAGCTCGCTGGCAACGCCTTGTCTCCGGTCGGTCAAGCCGAATGGTCGCCTCACTGGCAGCAGCAATTTGTGCAAGCGGCGAGAGACGTCTTGCCCAGTGTGTTGGAGGTGCAAAAAGCTGCAGATCGCTTCGTTGAGTTGACTGCACTTCCTGCCACCCAATACACACCTACTACCCTGGACGGTCTATCGATTCTTTCACGGGTACTGCCAGCGGCGGCAGGGCACGATTGGCGTTTTGCTCTGAAACCTGATGCTCGCTCTATCTCTCAACGCTTGAGCGATGGCTGCAGCTGGGTTGAACAGCACCGCGAAATCAACTCGAAGCTTTCGACGCCATGGTCGTCTCGTGTAATGGCAGATGCCAAACTGGGCATCGATCTGCTGCAGCAACGCCGCGCTGCTTTCTCCGATCTCGGCCCAGCCTGGCCGCAGAGCGTCACTGATGTATTAGGGCAAGCCGTCGTTCTCCTTGGCCAAGTGGAAGAGCTCAAGGGGCAACTGCAAGCGACTTACAACGATACGATCGACACGATTGATGTCGAACTTCTGCATCGTGAGTGGGCTGAGGCTGAAGAGGCTTTCTGGCCTAAATCCTGGTTCGGTAAGCGCCGAATCGCAGGGCTATTGGCCCCGGCGCAGACGTTTGAAGAAGAGATCGACAATGCCAAGGAGCTGGCGACGTGGGTCGAGATTCGATCTGTGCGCCGCGCGATTGATGACCTACCACCAGGGCAGGAGTGTGGCTCCTTGTGGCAGGGCGCCAAGTCCGATGCTACTGGGATTGTTGCAGCCATAAAGCTCCAGACAGCAGTGCGACTCCAGAAGGAGGATGCGTCTTGGGATGACGAAGGGCTGTTGTTAGTAGAGCAGGGCCATTTAGGGGATGAGCTGAAAGAAGAACTTAATCGACTGCGCACTGTGGTTCGCCTCGATGCCGAGATGGATAAGTTGGCCGACCTCGCGGCAGGAACTCATTCTCTGTGGGCCGGACTTAATACAGACGTTGATGGGCTCACTGCTGCGATTCGGTTTCAGGTCGAACGGCGTGACCTCGAGGAGCGTGGACGGCTTGTCGACGATCATCCTCATGTAGAGGAGGGGCGTTGCGGAGATTCGCTGAAAAATGATTTTGAGTTGCTAAAGCGCAGGGCTGCTGTCGAGCGAGAGTTAGCTGATCTAGCAGATCTTCGCGAAACGGTGCCTGCCTGGAATGACCTGAAGACTAAGCTTGAGGTGGTTCGTAATGCAGTGTTGTTCCAAGGAGAGCTGACGACTGCGATTGCGAAATTGGCGCTCAACCCTGAGCAGATTGGTGCTTACAAGACGCCGCTCCAGACGTTGCTTGGCGATGGCAATGCATTGCTGGAGTCTGAAGGTGCTATCCCTCTGGCAGGCGGTACTTTGCGCGAGAAGCTTGGCTTGCTCCGAGAGCGTACTTCGCATCTGACAGCGGTGGGTCAGTTCACCGATTCGGGTATCGACGAAACCGCACACCTGGCATTGAGCGAACTCAAGAAAAACTGTGATACGGTTGTCTC
This sequence comes from Pseudomonas sp. v388, assembly GCF_003935425.1. Taxonomy (GTDB): domain Bacteria; phylum Pseudomonadota; class Gammaproteobacteria; order Pseudomonadales; family Pseudomonadaceae; genus Aquipseudomonas. The sequence continues at coordinate 661,451 of NZ_RHQN01000001.1, read as the reverse complement.
TTCGGAGCCGCGTCTGAAGGCATGGTGCTCGTGGCGCAAGGTTCGAGATGAAGCCTTTGCGGTGGGACTGGCCCCCATAGTCAATGCGATGGAGCAGGGCGCGATCACGTCCGGAAAAGTCCGGCGAGTACTGGAAGTGAACTATTCCCGCTGGTGGTTGAACGCCACGGTGGATAACGAAGAGGTTATTCGGACGTTCGTTAGCGTCGAGCACGAACAGCGTATTCGCGATTTCCGTGCGCTGGACGACAAGTTCACAGCACTGACCAAGGACTGGCTTCGTGCGAGGCTGTGTGCAGATCTGCCGAGTCAGGACAGTGTCAGCCGTTCCTCGGATTGGGGCTTGCTGCGCCATGAAATGGGCAAGAAGACCAAACACATTCCGTTGCGTGAGCTAATGACTCGTGCACCTGATGCGTTGACCAAGTTGACCCCTTGCTTGCTGATGAGCCCGCTTTCCATCGCGCAATATCTGCCGCCGGCATCTACGCCATTCGACCTGGTCATCTTCGATGAAGCGTCTCAGATACCTGTCTGGGACGCCATCGGTGCCATGGCTCGAGGCAAGCAAGTTGTGATGGTAGGTGACCCTAAACAGCTCCCGCCCACGTCCTTTTTTGATCGAGCCGAGTCGACTGCTGACGATGAGGATGTCGAAGCCGATCTTGAAAGCATCCTGGACGAGTGCATCAGCGCCAACCTACCAATGCGTAACCTCAACTGGCACTACCGTAGCCGTCATGAAAGCTTGATCGCGTTCTCGAACCAGCGCTACTACCAGTCGAAGTTGGTGACCTTCCCATCGCCATTCACCGCAGACAAGGCCGTGCGGTTGTGCCCTGTCGCAGGTATCTACGACAAGGGAGGCTCACGCACGAACCTGATTGAGGCGAGGGCCTTGGTGGCAGACCTCATTGCTCGTCTTCAATCTCAAGCGTTCCGGGAAAGTCGAAGAACAGTTGGGGTTGTAACGTTCAACGGTGAGCAACAGAAACTCATCATGGACATGCTAGATGAGGCATGCCGAAAGGATCCGTCGCTGGAGCCATACTTCGCAGAGTCCGAACTGGAGCCGGTGTTCGTGAAGAATCTGGAGAGCGTTCAGGGTGATGAACGCGACATCATCTATTTCTCCACGACCTACGGTAAGGACGCCGCCGGCGTACTGTCGATGAATTTTGGGCCGATGAACCGCCCCGGAGGCGAGCGTCGTCTCAACGTCGCAATTACCCGCGCTCGCCAGGAGCTTGTTCTGTTCTCCACACTGCGACCGGAGCAGATCGACCTGGCTCGGACGCAAGCTATCGGTGTTCGAGACCTCAAGCATTTCCTGGAATTTGCAGAGCGCGGGCCACGAGCTTTGGCTGAGGCTAATTTGGGCAGCGTAGGCGGATTCGACAGTCCATTTGAAGAAGCGGTTGCCGCAGCGTTGGCCAAAAAGGGTTGGCACATCCAAACACAAATTGGTGTTTCATCATTCCGAATCGATCTCGGGGTCGTCCATCCTGATGCACCTGGACGATTCCTTGCTGGCATTGAATGTGATGGCGCGACCTACCATCGCAGCGCCACCGCACGAGACCGGGACAAGCTTCGTGAGTTTGTACTGCGTGGCCTAGGCTGGGAGATCGTCAGGATCTGGTCTACGGACTGGTGGGTCGATGCGCTGGGTACTGCAGAGAAGGTACACCAGCGCCTGAACGACCTCCTTGCAGAATCACGTGCCAAACAGGCGGTTATCGATGCAGCGCAGGAAGCACAGCGCTTGAAAGTCGATGCCGCCATGGCCGAGGTTATTGAAGTCGTCGAGCAAGTCGCCGTGGTTGCTGGTGCGGTTGATACCGTTGAAGCAAATGATCCTTCAGGGGCTTTGCCAGAGCTTAAATACGCTAGATCAGCATCGGTTGTTCAGGCTCAGGACGAAACGGTTTTTGTGGCTCCGTCTCAGCCACTGATCTATGTCGAAGCTGATCCCAGCAGCGCCGTTGACGCCATCGATCCGGATCGTTTTTTTGAGCGCGACTACACCGAAAACCTGGAGAAGATGATTGCCCACGTGGTTGAAAGTGAGGGCCCAATTCTCGATGTAATTTTGGCTCGCCGTATTGCACGCGCGCATGGATGGGTGCGAACCGGCGCGAAAATTCGAGATCGTGTCGATCAGTTGGCCAAGCAACGTTTTCGTTTTCACGACGAAAGCCAGGTAGGCGTCTTTTACTGGCCATCCAGCCTCAAAGAGGATCATGAGGTTGTATTCCGTCGATCTGTGGATGAAGACTCTTTGCGAAGTCTGATGGAGATCTGCCTAGCTGAGATTGCCAGTATCGCCGCTAAATTTTCTGGACGGGCATTGGATGACGAATCAATGATTTACAGCATTGCGAAAGAGGCTGGAGTGCAGAAGCTCACTGCGTCTGTGAGGGCCCGTATCGTCAAGGCGATCCAGATGACCAACTGATAGCAAATTCCTCGACGCCCTGTGATCAGTGTGAACGCATTGATTGCGGGGTATTCCATTCAGGGGTCACTCAAGGCAAATATTCCTGGTGCGCCGGGACTGGTCGCTCCTGCATCACCAAAGCCATTCTTCTTCAGCGATCGCTGGCAACGTCGAGTAGTTTGAACCATTCTGCATAAAAGGTATTTCTGACCATGTGCTGATTCAGGTCTGGTGCCCCGTCATCCCACCAAACCGGCCCTCGTTCTCCCAATGCCACTTTTGCAGCTTGGACACTGGCACGGGCAACCTTCATCTCATCTGGATCACCTGAAACCTTCGCGGCTTTCACTGCACGGCGGGCATTCATAAGCTGACGCACCAGCCGCTGCCGCTCATCCTCGCTCAGCGCGGGATTCGAGCAACGCCACAGCCGTCCTTTGACAACAAAATATCGGCCATCTGGAATCGTCGGATGCAAGTGGTTACTCCTATTGCTGGCAAGGCTGACTTCGTTCTGGACGCGTCTTTCATACGTCTGCGTTGTAGCAATAGAGATCACGGTCGAAGTAGAGTTCTCGGCCTTACCAATGCGACACCTACAAGGACGTACCGATGCGCCTTCCCGTAATTCTCTGTGGCTTAGTCGTTCTCGCTGGCTGCGCTGATTCTCACCAGTGGATACCTCAGCAAAACAGCTCCGCCCGGATTGCGCCCAACGACCGGATCTTCGTTTCCACGCCAGTTGATGGTGAGTACGGCAACCACGTCTACCGGGGGTCGGGTCGCAATACGGCGAAAATCATCTTCAACGCGATAAGCGCGAAATCCAGGATGGTGCAGATGGGTGGTGTTGCCGATAACTATGAGGATGCCACTTCCCAGGCGCAGAGAAGCGACCAGGACATTCTGATCTTTCCGACGATTTTGCACTGGGAGGACAGGGCCACCGAGTGGTCTATGATCCCGGACAAAGTCGAGGTCAAAGTTGATGTTGTTGACCTACGAACTGGAGATGTCATCAGCTCGGGCATCATCAAAGGCAGCAGTGGTCTGGCCACCCTTGGTGGTGATCATCCGCAGGATTTGTTACCAGAGCCGGTTGTACAGTTCGTCTCCGAGCTGTTCTAGCCTGCACAGCGCCTTCGTAGGGGGGGGTGGCTATAGCTCGGCGCACTGCCCCTGCAGCTGTCCAATTGGAAGCATCAGAGAGATCAGGGAGGATTGTGAATGGTGATGGGTCTAGACCTAATGCGACCACGTGACAGAAGGAAACAAGGTCAAAACCGGACTTCAATGTTGATGCTCGGCTTGGCGCTGACGATCTCCGGAGCTTGGACGGGCATCAGAGATGGATGGCCGGTTGGCTACCTCCTCATGCTGATGGGTGGGGTTCTGCTTGGAGCTGCAGCGCTGTGCAATCGTGAACAGCATCAGACTTTTAACGAGTCGCTAGGTGCGCGTCTAAACGGCCACACGCTGAGCAAGCTCCCAGGCTACCGGTTACTATTTTATGCCTTCTTCATTGGACTTGCTTGCCTGGGCGGAGTCATTGCTGTGATCAACGAGCTTCTTGAAGCATGGCGCACTGGCCAGTTGGAGGTTTTCACGGGCCCTAAGGGGCATCGCGTGTTAGAAGTCGTGACGTCTGAACTCGAGCCTTGGCGATTCAGACTGAATTTGATCGGTGACTTGTTGCTGCTGGTGGTTTGTGGCGCAGGTCTGGCCTTCGCCGCCAGGTGCGTGCTCCTTGGTCGGCGCGCATTCAAATGACTCAAATTCACAATTGCTCAACCCTACTGGAAGTCTTTCGTCTCATCAGCAGCGATGAATCAACGTGGGGGAGTCGCTGCGTCACGATTCGATTCCCGAGCGCATCTCAAGGGTGGATTTTGGTTTATCCGGGGCTCGTCGACACCTCGCCATATTTTGACTTCATGTATACCTCAGATGAGGCACCCGCAAGGGCGTTTCATGGGCTGCTGAAGTAATACGTAGGAAGCTTGGCTCTAGATTGGTTGCCTAGTCGATTAGCCGATGTTGGGCGCTATGAACGGAACAAAAAAGGAGATTGAAATGGGAAGTCCTGAACAAAACCTTCGGCGAGACCTGCGGGGCTTGGCTGCTGATTTGAAGTGGTCAGGTGTGGAGCTGGTTCGTATTGCCGAGCGACTCAGCCAAGCCGGCAACGAGCCGGACGCTCAAGCACTCTACCGCATGATCAAGATGTTCCAGATCGAGGAAGCCAAAGTCAGCTCGATCGTCGAGGACGTGGCTGCAGGCCGAATTATTCATGCAGCCCCCTTGTCCGCCTGAGCCTATGTGGAGGCGCAAGGGTACGAAGGGAATCTCGCCTCTTAGGGTTGGTCGCATGAGATATCAACCAAGCATTCTCGGAGACGATCATGCTTAGCTATTTATGGATCGGTGCAAATGATGTCGACGCGTCCGTAGCCTTTTACGACTCGATTCTTCTGCCACTGGGCTACGAAAAAGATCACTCCGATGGGGTCAGCAGCTATTCGCTCCCCGGAACCGTCGACAAGCTGAACGGCCCAGGGACGGTGCATGTCGGCAAGCCATTTGATGGAAACCCCGCAACGCCTGGCAATGGGATGATGCCTGCTTTCCGCACTCAGTCGCGTGCTGAGGTCGACGCGCTGTATGTTGCGGGTCTCATTCATGGTGGGAAGGATGAGGGTGTTCCCGGAACACGAGCTGCGTACACGCCCAACTTCTATGTTGCCTACATGAGAGATCCGGCGGGCAACAAGATCGCAGTGTTTTTCAATGAGTGACCGACGTGGTTTTGAATGGGGCGTTGAATGCTTTTTGTTGTGATGTTGGGCGGTAAACATCCTCGCGCGAAGATCGAGGTTCATGACATCGCGTTTGTTGTTGCCGATTCCTTTGAGCAGGCATATCCGCAGTCGTGAGAGCTGGTTCGGCAGCCCCAAGGGCGTGCATATCGATTCATGGATGGCTGTCGATGGTATCGAAGGTTGGCGGGTGGAGATGAGCCCATTAGCACCATTGCCCGACTCACCTCGGCTGTACTTCATCAATCTGGGCGGGTACGAGTCGCAGACCTTTGGTGAAGCCCATCACTACGTGTTGGTGGTTGCCAAGGACAAGCGGGAAGCGATGGCGAATCCTGTCCCATTGGACTCAAGCTCATACCGACGCTGTTTTGGACGTCGATGACTGCCTGCCCATCGATTTGGTGAGTGGGCGCTATGTGCATCTCGTTGAGGGGCCGCATGCTGGGATCGTCCAGCGTAACGATTACATCGTTCTTTCGTAGTCCGGCCGATTGAGGCGTCGGGCGAGGTATGGGTGGGCCGCCTGCGGCGGACGGCTGGCGTAAACCGAGCCCTCGCGGTACCCGCTCAGTCTCGTCCCTGCGGGCTTACATCCTCCCACCTGCGCGCTCCGCTTGCAGCAGCGCTGACCACGCCGGCATCAGCAGTTGGTTGGCGTTAGGATCGTGCTATGCGCAGACGGTTTCTTGAAGATGGCGCCATACCGGCTTTCCGTTCACCAGGCTGAACACTAACGTTGAAAACGGAAGCGCGGGGGTTGCCCGGGAGTGATGTGCGTCTCATCTTCATTCTTTTTTAATGGAGATAAGCGCTACGAGACTCCCGTTCGTGAGGTCAGTTCGCCGAAGCGGCGCAAGACATACCATTCGTTTGGAAACCTCAAATCGGGCGGGGCAGTTCATTCGGATGACTTCGATAACTGCCTGTTAAATATATGGAATTATTTCTTTGTCGGACAATCTTTTGGTAAGAGGATCAGACCTTTCCAAAGGAGTGAACGATGGCGCAAGAGCAACATTTCCGGATCGATTATCTGCTCAATAGAGCCTACAAGACCTTTTACATTCGCGCGGCCTTAATGGATAACGCGCAGGCTTGGCATTGGGCGACCGTAGACGCGGGTATCGGCCAGATTCCCAAATATCGAAACGACCCTATCCCCCGTCTGAGCAAGCCTCAGGCGGAAAAACATGGCATTACCAATGTTGAGTGGAATCGCGCTTAGGTCTAAGGGGAGCCAACGCTGCGTTTGCTCTCCCGTATTGTCCACCTCGCCCCAAACGCCCTACATTAATCTCAGCGCTGGTCATTGGAACTTGTCTGAGAGGCGTCCGGTGGCCAATGATTGATCAGTTGCTGTCTGCAACTTTTCGCTCGATCTCGTCAGTGGTGCGCTTTATGTCCTCAGCTTCCTGCTCCTTGGCGCGAATGGACGTGGGCGTTATGACCTCGTCAACGGCGCGGGTGTCGTCATCACGATCCTCTAGATCTCTTTTGACAACGTCGACAGGTTTGCCAGATGCATCCACTGGCTGTGCATTGGGCGGGGTGGAGCTTGCTTTTGTAGCTTGGTCATCATTCATGTCGGGAACCTCCAGTCAGTTAAACGTTTGAGAGTGACCGCCAGCGCGAGTTCGCAAAAAATTCAAGGGTGACCGCAGTTGCCCCACCAGCCAAAGCTCAGCGAAACGAGCAAGTAGCTAAGCGCTAGGCTGCTGATCAGCTGGGCTGTGGTCTCGTGATCTATCAGTCATGACCGGTCGTCTCGCTCATTCGCAGCCGGCTATGGCGGATAGTGTAATACGGCTCCCGAACCCGTCTCGGTACAACGAAGGTGCGAGGCCTACCGTTTTCCGAAAGGCTACTCTGAAACCCTCCACCGATGCGAAACCACAACGAGTAGCAATCTGCTCACTACTCAGCTGCGAGGTTTCCAGCATCAAACGGGCTTGGGCGATGCGCTCGTGTTGCAACCAGCGTTTGGGGGTTATACCGGTGGCTTCGGTGAATCGACGCAGGAAGGTGCGTTCACTCATCAACGCCTTTGCAGCCAGTTGGGTAATCGTCAGTGGTTCGCTCAAATGGTGACGCGCCCACTCCAGCACCCCAGACAGATCATGACGTGGTGCTTGCGCAACGGGTGTGGGAATAAACTGCGCCTGTCCTCCAGCGCGTTGTGGGGTCATCACCAACCGGCGCGCGACGCTGTTGGCGATGTTGGCACCAAAATCACGTTCAACGAGATGCAGACACGCATCGATGCCTGCAGCGCTGCCCGCCGAGGTGATTACTTGACCGCTGTCGACGTACAGCACGCCTGGATCGACTTCAATAGCAGGAAATCGCATGGCGAGCTCATCCGTATAACGCCAGTGAGTAGTGGCTCGTTTTCCGTCCAATAGCCCTGCCGCAGCCAGTACGAACACGCCCGAGCAAATCGAAAGCAATCGGGCCCCTCGTTCATGCGCGCCACGAAGTGCGTCGAGCAGCGGTTCTGGTGGGGGTTCATCACGGTTCCGCCAGCCAGGGATAATGATCGTCCCGGCGCCTGGCAGCACCCCCAAATCAGCATCGGCTTTGACTTCGACACCTTCCAGGGCGCGCATAGGCCCGCGATCTACAGCGACTACGACATGCCGATACCAGTCAAAGTCGAACTCGGGGCGGGGTAAGCCAAATATCTCAACAGCGATCCCAAACTCAAAAAGACACAGACCGTCGTAGGCCAACACGGCAACCAGGTTGGAGACATTATGCATTTGGCGAAAAACTACCACTCGAAGTCGATTTCGCCACTGTAGCGTGCTCTGCCTCGTGGCTAAAGTAGGTTTACTTTCTTTTCTTGAGGTAAACCGATGTCTAGCCTGATCAGTCAAACTCCAGCAGCTCCATCTTCTGAGGCCTACGCGCACTTCAGTTCTCGCCTGCGTTTTGAGACGGACTGCTCTGACGTGTTCCACAGTCAGCAAACAGGTGTGGTCGACTACGTCCTGGTGGATGTGCGCGGCCCGGATGCCTTCGCTGCTTCGCACGTTCCCGGCGCTATTAACCTCCCAACGAAGCTGATCACAGCAGAGCGCCTAGCGAAATTCAGTAGCGATACATTGTTCGTCGTGTACTGCGCCGGGCCTCACTGCAATGGAGTTCACCGTGCAGCTGTGCGATTAGCTCATCTTGGCTATGCGGTCAAAGAGATGCTGGGTGGTGTCACAGGATGGCTCGATGAGGGGCTTACGTTAGAAGGCACGGACGTACCCCACGCGGCGGTCGTTTCCGGAATCTCCTGTGCATGCTGACTTCCTCTTGCGCCGTACGCCTCGCTGTACCAGAGGACGTACCCGCCCTGATCACATTGATGCGCGCCTTGGCAGTGTTTGAGGACTACATCGACGAATTCAAGGTTGATGCGCAGGCTTTGCTGGATCGTGCTTTCGGGCCACAAGCTCAGTGCCAGATTTTTGTGGCTGAATGGGACGCTTGTGTTGCGGGCTATGCCGTAGTGCTGGAGATCCCATATACCTACGACCTCCGGCCTACCATCCTGCTAAAAGAGCTCTATGTGTCTGATGCTTGCCGTGGCAGGGGATTAGGTCATGCTTTACTGCAGCATGTCGCGAGAGTGGCATTAGACAAAGGTGCGGCACGAATCAAATGGGATGTTATGGTCGGTAATGACCCTGCCGAAGCCTTCTACCAAGCGCTCGGCGGCCATCGGGATAGCAAATGGATTCCCTATCAGATGGGAATCCGTGAGATTGAAATGCTAGCGACAAGCATGGATAGGAAAGCAAGTGAGTTGTGTGATTAAAGAAATCATCCTAATGCGTCATGGTCAGCCGAACCTGACCCATGTCGACAAGGTTTCTACGCTCGAGATGGAGCGCTGGATCGAAGAGTACGAGCTATCTGAAATCGTTGATCAACCAGCTCCGGCAGCCAGTGCCGAGCTGGCCAAGTCTGCAAATGTAATTGTTGCGAGCAATGCGCCCCGTGCACTGACCTCCGTGCGAGCCTTGGGGCTTGAGGCGAAGCTCGTCGATGAGCTCTTTCGCGAGGCCGAACTTCCCCATGGATCGTGGAAGCGGCCACGTCTTTCGCCGTTTACTTGGGTATTCATCCTGCGCATCCTATGGTTATGCGGATTCTCGGGAAGCGTTGAATCCATCCGGAGTGCCAAGGCAAGGGCTGAAACTGCGGCTCAGCAACTGCAGTCCCTCGCTGACGAGGCCACTGTGCTCTTGGTTGGACACGGTTTCATGAATCGGATGATCGCTAAACAGCTGGAAGCTGCGGGTTCGACTCGTCAACAAAGCACCGGAAGCGGGTATTGGGGCGCAATGCGCTATCAGCTTGTTTCAGGCCCCTCCTGACCGTTAGATCCGCACCAGAATGATCAGGTATGAAGCTCGGACGGTGAGCACTCTTGGCGTGCAAGTCCTAAGGTCTTTAGCAAGGAATTTATCTATGACACAAGCCTTTAAAAACCCGTTTTTCATCACTGGGCTTCCCTTGGCAATTTGCGGATTTACGTTTGCGCTGATCGGGATAGCGAGTACCAGTACGTTTGGCTATATCGCGCCAGGCTTGTTGATTCCGGGACTCGCGTTGATGGGGTTCGGCTGGGTCAAGCGGAAGAACTGAAAGGGACAGGCTAATGCCCCATCTTGGCTCTCGGCAGAACTCCAACATATAGCAGGGAATTGGAAGCCTTCGGCCAACAGCAGACATACACGTATGCGCCGACAGTAGTTTTTGTCCGAAATGCATGCCGTCGCGCTCGTGTTGGCGCAACATCATTGGGTGAGCGACCGTCGGAAGTGACCCAAATTTCCGTCAGCCCCACGACCGTGGCCTCTGCCAGGATTTCTCCAAGCGTCGCATCCGCGTTGGGCATCATCAGGCTGTTTTCAACGTCTCCGAAACGAAGCTCCAGCAGGTGCATGGCCGCCACGTGGGTCTAGAGCACCGGCTGGTCGACCTCGAAGCCGATGCCTTACTTCGAGTTTTCTATCCCCGCGCCCGTAGCTCTGGATCCTACTCTAGCCAACAAATCAAAGGCTGGCACGAGTGGCTGGGCAACCTGGGATACTGGTTGATTGGACTGCATGCGGCGGCGGGCTTGTTCCACCATTACTACATTCGGGACAACACACTGCGGCGCATGCTGCCGCGCTAGTCTCACCGGTTATTCATCCCAGTCTAAAACGAGCTAGATCTTGCGTCGAGCGAGGCGGTAGACCGTAGGCTTGCCATCACGACCGATGGTGAGGCCCACGATGTAAGGGCTGATGGCATCGAAGCCCGCTTCAGTCTGCACGCTGTATCCGGCACCGATCTTCATCAAATCGCCATGAGAAACCAGATACTCGACATCTGGGTAGGTCGCCAGCTCATCGGCTCGGATTTTTGGTGTATTACGAGGCTTAGCGATGGATTTCATGGGCGTAATAGTTAGAACGCTGGAGTGGATGAGGAGTATTTCACACGCATGTCGGCATCGACGATGCGGACGAGTACGTTCGACAAACGGTGTCGCTGCATGATCAACCGGTCAGGGCCAGTGCTTCAAGTCATTTAAAACCTGCGGCAAGGCCAAACGCTCGCATCGAGAGTGCGATATCGATAGAGATCCGCGCATTCTAAGTGCCAGACCTACCTGCTGATACAATCTGAAACCCCGTAGATAAGGTGTTTGTCGGCTTCACATGCTGGCACCCCAAATTGGCGACCGTGTTCCTGCCATCGCTCATCCTTTGGCGGTACGGGCCGATAGCCTGGATAGTCCCTTTTCGCGCCTTGAACCATTTCCCTATGCCTGACCGTTCATCATCTACTGTTGCTGTTAAAGGTCGGCGGTCTAGTGTCGCGATCATTCGTGCCTCATTGCTTAAATTCGTAGGCCTGTTGACAGCAGTCTTGGTACTTACGGGTTACCTACTCATCTACCTGGCGCATGACTTGGATAGAACGGAGGAGATCGAAAGCGCGTTTTACACCAAAAAAGCTGTTCTCTCACTTGAGAAGAATCTTAGATCTACCGTGAAGGACTACGCGTTTTGGGGGGATGCCTACAAAAACCTGCATTCAAAGGTGGATATCGACTGGGCTTATGTCAGGCAGAACGTCGGGCCTACCCTGTATGCCGATTTCGGTATTCAAGGGGTGTTCGTGGTCAGCGACGCCGATCAGACGGTTTACTCCGTGATCAGAGGAGAATTGACGTCGGTTGATGCGTCCAGTTGGCTCGGTTACGCGACTTTGGAGGTATTGAGCAAGGCTCGTGTGGGAGCCGAAGCGGAAGTGCCTGCCACGACATTCGTGAATATACATGGACACCCTGCGCTGGTCAGCGCCGCAGCAATAACTCCCGGAACGGATCCCACCGTCAGTCCCGACGAAGGCTCTGGCTCAGTGCTGATTTTCGTCGACATCCTTGAAGGTTCAAGGCTTGAAAACCTTGGAAAGGACTTCGGGGTCGATGGGCTGCGGGTCGCTACTGCTGATGAGCTTGACGAGAACTCTTCCTTCGCTCTGGGCGATAAAGGCTCTGCAGGGAGCTTGCATTGGAACCCCCCGAAACCAGGGGAGCGCTTATTGGGATTAGGGTTGCCGATGGTCGCGGTTGTGGCTCTGCTGGTCATCAGCATGGCATGGGTGATATTGAGGCGTACCACGGCCAGCGCACTGGCGTTAGATGCCAGTCATGAATCGCTGCGAACCAGCCAAACGGCCCTTGCGGCCAGTGAGGCTCGCTTTCGGGATGTAGCAGAAGCGAGCTCCGACTGGATTTGGGAGATCGATTCACAAGGCCGGTTCACCTATTTGTCAGAGCGGTTTGAAGCGGTGACTGGGTTACCGAAAGATGCCTGGATTGGGGGATCAATCGATGATCTTTTGCGGACTGAGCTTGGGTCAGTAACTCAGTGGCTCAGTATTCCAAACCGCCGCCCCGACATTAGCGTCAATTGCAGCTACATCGATCCAAAAGGCCAACAACGCATTTCGAGGCTTTCCGCAAAATCGATGGGCGAGCACGGTTTTCTTGGCACCGCGACTGATGTCACCGAAGAGGTCGAATCACGCAAGCGTATTGAGTACCTGTCCCAGCATGACTCGCTCACTGGACTCCCTAACAGAACGAGGCTCAGAGAGTTTCTCGATGGCAAGCTTAAGGCACAACCCAGTGCTGAGCGTCCCTTGGTCATGCTCAGTCTGGATCTGGATCGGTTCAAGCCGGTCAATGACCTGCTGGGGCATGCGGCAGGCGACACCGTACTGAACGTCATTTCCAGTCGGCTGGCAGATCGTATTCGCCATGGTGATTTAGTAGCAAGAATTGGCGGGGACGAGTTTGTCCTGATTTTGACAGGTTTAAGCAGCCAGGAAGAGGTTGAGGCTCTGTGCAGACGCCTGATCGATGCAATTGAATCCCCTATTTTGATTGGCGAACAAGAGGTATTCGTCAGCGCGAGCATTGGCATAGCGATGGCCCCGAATGACGCCAGCGAAGCCACCGAACTGCTTCGCTATGCGGATATTGCGTTGTATGAGGCCAAGTCAAGCGGTCGCAATACCTGGCGCTTCTACGCAGGTGACATGAACTCCAAGATCGTCGAGCGGCGCCGCCTGGAAAGTGATCTACGGTTTGCGATCAAACATGGTGAGTTGCGATTACATTTTCAGCCACGCTTCAGGATTTCTGACGGGAAAATGGTTGGAGCTGAAGCACTGGTACGCTGGCAGCATCCGGAACGCGGGCTGGTTTCACCCGATACATTCATTCCCATTGCAGAAGAAACCGGGCTGATTTTGGCATTGAGCAATTGGGTGATGAAGACCGCTTTTGAATTTGCATCCAGATGGCCACGAGAGTTGTTCGTCTCCGTCAATTTGTCGCCTAGTGAATTCAAACGCGACAATCTGGTTGGGCGTGTGCGACGCGTCATTGAAGAAACAAAGATAGACCCCGCTCGTGTTGAGCTCGAAATCACTGAAAATGTCATGCTTGAGGATGCATCTGGCGCTCTGGAAGTCATGCGCAAACTCAAGGAGTTGGGCGTTCGTATCGCGATGGACGATTTCGGAACCGGCTACTCTTCTTTAGGGTATCTACGAATATTTCCGTTTGATGGGTTGAAAATCGACCGCAGCTTTCTGTGCCAAATAGGGGAGGCTGGAGATGATCTGTCGGTCATCAAGGCGATTGTAGATTTGGGCCATGCCCTATCGCTGACGGTGACGGCTGAGGGCATTGAAACTCAGGAGCATCTGGAGTTGCTCAAATCAGTGGTGTGTGACGAGGGCCAGGGTTATTTCCTGAGTCGTCCTTTGGATGTGGATACTTTCTGTGCGTTGATCCGGGTCACCGAAGGCGCATCACGAATCCCTGGTTGATAGACTAGGCCAGTTAGTAATCGGCTCTGCGGATCGTCCCCAAGCGTCCGTCCAATGTCATCACGCGAGCTGGTGATTGAGAGCCACCGATAGGCGTGGCAGTCGCTGAATGTGTCACAAGTCGTGCGGGGAAAGGATAACCAAAATAAAAAAAACCGCCGAAGCGGGTTCTATGCCATCAAATCCATCCAACATCCTGGTCAGCAGCATTCCGAGCAGCGGCAGATCATCCATGACCTCTGAGGTACATCCAGTCCTCCAGTCGATGGGCCCAACCTATGGTTGTTCGGTTGGCTCGTGAATGACGTGTTCGCTCGTCGTCCGTAAGCCTTTTCTACACCGAACCGCTGCCTCAGCCTGTTTGTTTTCGACATTGGATTCAGCAGCGTGAATAACTGCCCATGACCGGGGCATCAGCCTCAGTTTGCTGACTCCTCTTCCTAAGCATCGGCGCCAGGCGCTGGGTCATTTGATTATTGCTTTGCCCTGTTGCGTCGGTCTTGGCTACGCTGCCGCGAAGCTTGATGCCTTGCATAAAGCGCCTGTGAAGCCGTTACGACGCCGGCTGCCTGACCGTTCAGATCCAGGCGCGGCGCATTTTCGACCATGCTCTGCCAGTACCGAGTTGAGATGCCTAGCTCGAGTTGTTCAAGGGTTAGCCCGAGTAGTTCCAGGTGCTGTTCGGCATCCTTGAGAATGCCTTCTTTGAAAGGAGCCTTGGGTGCTGGATTAACAAGGAATGCCAATGGAAAATGCTTCTGCAAGGGCTAGATAGTTTCCACCGCCGGATCCTTGGAGCGAGACTTCGCTTGAGGGGAAGGCTTGTTCTTAGAGGGCTTTGTCGGTTTTCACCGGCATTTGTTCAGCTCTAAGGCGGTCACGTAGCTCCGCCAGTTGCTCAAAACCCATCGTCTAATTCACTGCTTCGTTGATTACGTGGCCAAAGAATATGCCATGCAGCGCCCGATGGCAGCAAACCGCGAAGCGCCGGGAGTTTTCGTCGGCGGTTCATTGCCGATCTCGCTCTAGCCTTGGACGTGATCACGCTTATCGCTGCCGAACCCTATGAGGCCCGCTAAGGAGGCGGGGATCAAAAAGGTATCGATGGCCGAACTGAAAAAGGTGAGTGGAGTGTCGAGCAGCACCCCGTCAAACACGAAGGCCCCCATGCCAGGTAGAGGGGTTATGGTGATCCTTTAATCGATGGCGGTTTATTTTCACTCTGAAGTAGCAGCGCGAGACTCTCGACCCAATTGCCGCTAGCCGGAAAGGAGCGCCTGCTGCACGTGAGAAAGTTGTACGTCGTGCTCGTGCCGTGAAAGTCTACAAGAACCCGCACAACGGCAGTCTCAATTCAGACTGAACGCACGCGCTTGGCTGTCTTCTAAACATTCTAACTGGAGGATGTATCATGCAGCCAAAAACCGAAGGTCTTGAAGAGCAAGGCCCTAGCCACGTGCCATTCATCAACGATCCGGAGAAGCCTACGTCGAAGGCTCAAAATGAGAACGACGAGCCCGTTAACACTGATGTCGTTGACGGAAAATGAATGGTGGTTTGCCGCCAAGCGGTGGGCTCTTTATCGGAGATTGCGAATGGACACTTATCATGTAAACCCAACCCAAGAGGGATGGGAGCTGAAGAGATCCGGTGCCGACCGGGCATCTAGGCGCGGCGCAACCGAGAAGGAGTTGGTGGACTGGCTGAGCGAGTTCTTCAAAGGAAAAACGGCGTCGGTGAAGATCCACAAGATGGATGGCACCATTGAGGAAGAGCGCCCTTATCCTCGCTCCGCTGACCCAAGTCGAACTGAGGGGTGATTCGCTTCTAGCTGCCGGGAGGGGTGATGAGCAAACCGATTTTCACGATTGGTCACTCAACACGGCCAATCGATCAATTCCTAGAGGTGCTGCAGAGTTTCGACATCACTGGTGTCGTGGACATTCGTACGGTGCCTAGATCTTGGACGAATCCTGCCTACAACCTGGACACCTTATCCGAGACTCTCGCTCAGCATGGAATCGACCATTATCAAATTGCGGCGCTTGGAGGGTTGAGGAAGAAGTCCAAAACCGTGGCTGATCAAACCAACGCATTCTGGGACAACCGCAGCTTTCACAACTATGCCGACTACGCCCTTACGGACGAGTTTGAGGCCGGGTAGCTAGAGCTGCTTCGTCTGAGCGAGAACAGGTGCAATGCGATCATGTGCTCTGAGGCGGTGTGGTGGCGATGTCATCGAAGGGTCGTGGCCGACTATCTGCTCGTCCGTGGCGTTGATGTCTACCACATCATGGATCGCCGCAAAGCTGCCCGTGCTCAGCTGACGCCAAGCGCCATCTCTTGTGGCCTCAAATTGGTCTATCCGCGTGCAGCCGTTTTATAGATGTCATATGTCGTGTGCCTAAGCGGTCGGTGCTACTCAAGCCTCCTGCATCGCCAGCGACGTTGATCTGAAATGAGCGCCTCCGTGAGCCTGACGCAGCTCTTGCCCTTTATCAGGTACTGTTGATTCATCCAGTTGTTCTGCATATCCTCTAAAGAGAACATTTGTACTCTTGGAGCGCTGGCATGGAAAATGACCTCATCGACTGTGAAGGCTTTGAAGATTTCGGCATGCCGTCGGAGGTAGAGTGCTGGAAGCACCAAGCCCATCTCTTGGCGTCTGAAATTGGGGATTTGCAGAGAGACCTAGCCAGTGCTCGCGGCAATTCGCACGCTTGTGAAAATGCATACGGACGCCACGAAAAGTAGGGATGCCTTGGCGCTGGAGGTCTCTCGGCTGCAATGGGCACTCGGCGATGCGCTCCGAGGCGGGACTCGCGCTATCTGATCATCAGGGCTGCGTCTGTTAGACGTGTATGGGGTGAAACGCGGTAAGAGACCCTTTCACATTCCGGGGATAACCGCTGGTTCACTGCTTGGGGCCTACGTCGCTGCCCCTCCCGAATTGCCTTCGCAGATGCTTCGAGGTTTTCTGAGGAGAGGGGAGGAAGCTCAGCTCTTCTGTTCATAATTGAGCAGGTGTATCCGCCGCCTCAGCCACTGACCTCCACTGATTTCGGCCACTGTTTTTGGCAAGGTACAGATAAGCGTCGGCGGACTTGATCATGCCCATTGGAGTGATCTGTTGCGCGGCTGGCGAGGTTGAGGAAATGCCAGCGCTTGCTGTGACGATTTGCAGTGGATGCTCAGCGTGCTCAATCCTGAGAGCTCTTATGGCGTCGAGGATTTCCTCAGCGACTTGGCCCGCTCCGGCACTGCTTGTATCAGGGAGCAGAATTGTGAATTCCTCACCACCGTAACGGGCAGCAAGATCTGCCGAACGCTTCAAGGTCTTTTGAATCGCCGCAGCGACCCTCTGGAGACATTCATCGCCGGCGGGATGCCCATATCGGTCGTTGTATCGTTTGAAGTAGTCAACATCCAGCATGATCAGGGAAAGCGTGCCGCCTTGGCGCCGTGCTCGCTCGATCTCCATTGCCAACGCGATGTCGAGCTTTCGGCGATTACCCAAACCAGTCAGGCTATCGGTGAGCGCCATGTCCTGAACGGCAAGGTGGGCAAGTCGAAGCTGCTTCGCCAAAATCATGCGAGCACGTAGCTGAGAAAGTACGACTGCGCCAAAGCCGCCCAAACCCACGAGCAGTGCCAGTAGCACCATTCCAGTCTTGAAAAGATCATGTCGCCACGGCCCCACGAATGATTCGCGGGACAACCCCGCTTCCACTACCAATGGGTATGACGTCAGGGCTCTGTAGCCATAGAGTCGATCCGTGTTGTCAATGACCGCTTTCACTTCGGCTATGCCTTCGTTTGAGTTAGGAAGGTATCGCGTATAAATCTCGCTTTGAGCCAGGCTCAAGTCCGTTGAGGGCGACACGAATGGTCGCCTCACCAAGACCTCGCCTGTGCGCTTGGCCAGTACGAGAGCCCCCTTGTCATCGATTTTGAAATCTCCGTAGAAATCTAGAAAGTAGCTGACCTTTATCGTCCCAAGGAGAACGCCACCAAAGGTGCCATCGGGATTATCCAGCCGCCGGGATATGGGAATGACCAGTTCTCTAGAGGAGCGGCTTTTCACCACGTTGCCGATCAGAATGTCGCGGCTAGGATGGGAGCGGTGGTAAATAAAATAGTCCCGATCCGCATTATTCGAGGTGTCTGGAGTGATGTATCGATTCGTGACAACCCAGTCCCCATTGGGTGCGTAGATGAATAGCCCCTGAAGCTGAGGCATGATCTGGGTTTGCTGGTCAAGCAAGGCACAGATACGGGGGAGGTTAAGCTTTTCCAGTCCATCACCCTCTACGCGTTCGCGCAGTTCTGCCGTCAGCACATCAACTTGCCGAATCGCATCCTCTGCGTGTTGCGCTGTTGCACGCGCTAGATTTTGCACCGAGTTTTCTGCCGTCTTGTAAGCCTGACGGTAATCACGCCACGCCCTCCAACCTTCCACCGAAAGAAAGGCCAGCACCATTAGAATCATGAAGCTCGCGGTCAGCTGAAATACTGTGGAATTGCTAAGGCCCTTGAGGCTCTGCTCCTGGATTTCTGGCCGGAGGGTTCGTGATTGATCTGATTCGCATCCAGGCATACCGGCTCCTTAGTTGGCGACGTCTCCATGTGCTGGGTCAGCACGCACGTTAGTCTAGGGTAGACAACGGCGTGACCAAGAGGCTCACAAACCCCACTACTGATCTGGCTGTGGATAGGCTGACTTTGCTGCATTTGCGTTGCTGGGCATCTATACCCGCATAAGTTGATTCCAGTGCCGGTGTAATGTGTGAGGCAGTCGATCCAACCATTAACGGAGTAATTGCTCATGTACAGCGAGCTGGAGTGAGTGATGTCGGGCGCGTTGTTGAAAGCGCTGGCCATAGCCAAAGAATTTGGGCCTCCGACTCGGGTGTTGCGTCGAGCAGTGGGCATCATTCGAGGCCCAGCGATAGGCTAGCAATGCTGGAGACTTTAGATACAAATAGCCCACTCCGAGACTCTGTTCGTCGACGTCGTTACGGGAGCTTACGTTTTGGACTAAGGGCTTCGTTGGCGCGTGGAAATATTGGCGATAAGGGTGATTGCCTCCATTTAAAATAGGCAGCATCCACCGCCCTTAATGCTGAAGTTCGGAAGGTGAGTTCGCCGGACGCTTACGGTACCACCTCAGGGAGCTCTGCCTCACAACGCCACATTTTTTACTCAATCAGTTACTCTGGATGACCTCAAGAGCAGTCCTGTCGCTGCTGGCGCAATGATGGAGACAGAATGTCGCCAGCCCTCAACGACCTACGCGGGACTGGAGGCTAAGCACGTCTAGAGCATCCCAAGGGTTGATTAGCGAGTTTAGGCAAGAGCAACTTGCAGAATGGACAAAGACTGCTGCTCTCTCACTTTCGGCTTGCTGCGCTTGGCAAAAACGACAAGACACAGTCCCGGCGTTGATGCGCCACTGAAAATTCCACTGGATTAGATTTTCTACCGTCGTCGCCATTGCTTTGAACCTTTCTTCGCGCTAGGCAATTCGACTTCTGAGAAATCGCGAAGGTTCAAAAGCTCTAAGAGGACAATCTGTCGCACCCACATGTATCGGAACGAGGAGACAGCGGGGCACGTAGGCAGGCTTTAAGCCGTCGTGAATCAAATCTCCCATCTATTCGTTCACGAACCTCCGTTCATGCCTGTGGGTAACACCTTTGACTGATCGAGCCGGTTGACCATTGATGTCCAAAGCGAATGCAGCTCGGTTTTCATACCTGAATGCTGGTCAACAGTGATGCAATCATTTTCCATCATCGCTTGGAGCAGTTCGCTACACGTCTTGAAGCTGAGGGATGCCGCGTGAGGTTCATCGAGACTGCGCAGCTGATCTAAGGCGTGCTGCCACTCTTCGTCCGGCAACCAACGACGGTTTGGGGTCGAGTGCGATTGCTTCGCGAGTTGTGAGGATGACCGGAGTGACATAGTGATTCCTTTCCATAAATGCAGGACTGCACACCAATCCACAGTGCGCCCATTCATACTCGAATGAAATGGAGGCATTTCGCTATGTCCTTACACCGGAGCCCTCAATGGGATATTTAACGCTGACAACTCGGCATTTCCAGCAGCGTGTAGATCCCACCCGCAATGCCGATCAGTGTCAGCCCCGATACCTTCCCAGCCAGCTCAGCCTTCGAATCCAGCTCAGCCTCGCCTGCGTTATGGCGATAGAAGTTGTTACTTCGCACGTCCACAAAACCGACCCGCAGGCAAGGCTGCACGCCTTCGTAAAATTGGTTGTTTTCAAAAAAACCTTCCACGAATGCTTCAGCCCCCTGGAGGCGAACGCGGTATTTCCTACCAGGCATCATAATCCCGTCCATCAGTTGTAGCTCCTGCGAAAAAGATGCCGAGGCGAAAGGGAGCGCTTGGGTCTCCACGGGGGAACCTCCAGCCTCTGCTGCATTCCCAAGAGCGAGCTGATCTTTGTCCAGTGCATTCTCAGGGAGTCAGAGGCCAAATGCGTGCGTCTTCGTTTTGGCAGAAATGGCTTCCACTCCAAAGCTCGTCACTTGCTATGCCTCGCTGTGTAGAGGACGGCTGCGCCGGGAGCAACAGGCCATATCGGCTTTGAACTGAAAGATTGAAGACCCGATTGATGCATACCTCAAGCCGAGGAAAAAGAGAAATTTCAGGCCGTTGTGATTTCTATCCGAATGAACTGGTCGGCATCTTCAGACGGCTCGTATCGGGCGTTTTCAGATTGTCGAACAATCGCTAAATTAGTTTTAACGGAATGATTGGAAGAGGTACACGGACGTGGGGAATCAGCTTCAATTTGATAAGGCATGGTGTCAGCGTTGGGCATTGGTCGGTGGCGATGTGATCTCCATTGAATGCAGGAGTTCGCAGACTCAATCGGATGCTGACAACGACTTCCCACATGCGCCAGGTTGTTTTGCCCAAGGGCGCGTCGAGTCTCACCCCTGGGAGGTTTTCGCTATCGGCGTGCTAATAGATCAGTCGTGATCAACTTTCGAGCAGTGGGTTGTGACGATGGAACGTATTGAACTGGGATGTGCGCTGGTGGTGGTGTTATGCGCGTTGTGTTTTGCAGCGATGGTGGAGCTGGGCGATCTCGGCTTCTGGTTCTGAATCCAAGCGTCAACGGATGTACCCGAGGGCTTTCAACAGCTCAATGTTGGAGTGTTTGAGGTTCAATGCGACCAGCTCTGCAGGGCTAAACCATCGGCATTCAACGATCTCGTGCCCAGGCATTGGCACTGCTTCTTTCGAAATCGCAAGCCTGTAGAGATGATGTTCCTCCGCGCCCGTGGTGTGTTTGCCAAGAAATTCAGCACCGCTAAGGAGAAGTCGCGTCTCCTCTTGCAGTTCTCGTGCAGCGCCTTGTTGAGGCGTTTCGCCGGGCTCGACCTTGCCACCCGGCAGCGACCACTCGGGGGCCTTTTTGCGGACAAGCAAAATCTTGTCGTTTGAAAGGCAGATCACTGTTCCATGCTGTTCAATCGAGCCTTTCATTGCAGGTCAGCCCTTTGGAAATGGTATGAACCGAGCGCGTGGGATATGCCTGGGATCTAGTAGGCGTCATCGCCCCGTCGCTTTTAGGGTTTTTTAGCGATGAAGATTTTACGTCAAGATGTCTCTGGCAAACTCTGACTCTCGAATTAGGTTACCGCTGGTTTCGAATGTCTTGCCCGACGCGTGCGCGGGGTGCGCGCTTTTGAAATGTGACAAGACGGCTTGGCATCATCGTTGATCATGTCAAAAGTCTCCTAAGGGAGAAAAGCAACCGGCGTGAGTTCACACCATTCATTGCCGTCTGCAGCCGTGAATGGACGAATGGCTTTGGTTGGCGATAGTGAGCTAGGCGGATGTGCCATTGACGGCCCGCAGCAGCGCAGATGTCATATCGTCTTTTCGGACAACGGCATCAGGATGATCCTTTAGGATCACGCTGATAGGCATGCTTGGAATTACCGCTTCTTGCGGTTCCTGAACCAAACATATTCCATCTGCTGCTGATACTGCATTGGCTCCGTCAACGCCGTCGGAGTCACCGCCCGACAGAATGAGGCAGACCACTCGTGGGCCGTACACTTCAGCCGCAGTCATGAACAATCGGTCAACTGCCGGACGAGCGTTTCGAACCTTGGGCCCGTCGTCCAGATGCAGGAGGCCAGGTGGGATAATCTCAAGATGCCTGTCTGCAGGCGCTAAATAAGCCCGACCGTGCTCGATCTGATCATCTTCGCAAGCATATTCAACAGGCAACGTTGAATATCGTCCCAGAATAGTTGCCAGGTGGCCGGGGCTTGATGTCCCAGAATGAATCACGATCAAAATGGCGGCAGGGAAATCACGAGGCAGCGAACCTAGCATGGATCTCAGCACATCGAGAGCGCCCTGCGATCCACCGATGACCACGATGTCCCTGGCTGAAAATTTTGGTTGTTTGTCCATGGGCGTCTCCTTTCACCTCTATGGGAGACAAGTCGAAAGTAATGACCGTTCATTTTATTTGGGCGCTAACGACCCAGCATACCGAAGCAGGCGCGCAGTCAGCTGCGGCGAGATGTAGCGTGGAAAAAGGTGGGTTGGCCATCGGTCGGGAACGCGAAACGAGCTTCTTTTTTCATTTCCTAAGTTGACTAACCCTGCGGATTTGAACGATGCCTACCACCGTGCTTTTGGTTGAAGACGAGGAGATGCTTCGTTCGCTTCTCGTTGAAGTTTTGGCCTTGATCGACGTCGATTCGGTTGCATGCGTCAATGCAGATGAAGCCTTGACTCGACTTGAAAGGTCGCATGACTTTGATTTGGTCATTTCAGATATCTGCATGCCGGGTTCTCGTGATGGGCTGGAGTTAGCCCAATTGATTTGGGAAAGGTGGCCTGACCTACCCGTCATTCTATCCTCCGGCAATCGAGTCGTTTCGGATGCACGACTGGCTCAAAATGCATCTTTCATTCGTAAGCCATGGACACTTGATGAGCTACACCGGGTGGTGATTGAGCGTCTTAGCCGATGACATATCGGTGAGTTTAGGGACAGCAGTTCGCTTCTTTGCTGAACGTTTATGGAGATAATGCGGTGGTCAATTGGTATCGATTGGAGATTGAAAGAAGCACTAGCGTATTTAGATACGTTTCGCAGATCAGGCGGCTGATTTCAACCAGCCTGACATCTGAGCGCCGGTGCCAGATGATCGTAGCTCTTCATCGATTCAGTGGACTGTCCTATGTTTACATTGACGATCCTCATGTCGCCAGCGCCGTAGGTGCAATTTCGGCCCCACAGCCTCGTTCATCCCCTGTGCTTTTTCTGACCTCTCGCGAGACGATTGCTGGCGGCATACCGATCCCCACTTTTGCAGGAGACAAACAGATCCAGGACGCGCTTGGCCGTTGATCAACTGTTGCTGATTCAGTCCTTCGCTTCGCCGAGGCTACGCGCTGAGTGCAATGCTCGTTTAATACAAATCGCCGGATACGCATGCGACGCAGAACCGGAGTTGCAAGAGTAGGGGTACGGTAGCACGCCGCAAAATGCGCCACCGATCGGGTGTCCTCGCCAGGGAGTGGACTTTTAGCGGCCCGGTGGGTTACACGCATCCTAAGTCCATCAACAAGTCATCGACACACCTATCGATTCGGGTGGAGCCGAAAACTCTGCTGCCGCTAAAGGCGCCTAATAGCGCGGACATGGCCTTCCACCATTGCAGCCATCCCATAAAATTCGCCAATACTATCTACGTCTACTGCGAAGCAGCACATAGCCGCAGCCCGCAACAAGCAGACCCGACGCTAGCGCCAGAATCGTGAGTGGTTTAATGGATTGATCACGCCGTCCGCCTTCCACCCGACGTTCTCCCTCCGGAGGGCCAAAAAGGTTTCCCGAGGACAAAGGCGAAATTGGGCTGCGTTGAATACCCCATCGAGTGAATCTTCCAATCAGATGATTCAACCGTGGTACGAGGAAGTGAGAGAAGCGGGCTAAATAAGCGGTACCGCCCACGGTAGTGCTAGGGCGCGGATTAATGGCGCAGGCCACCATCGCATCGGCTACCAAATGTGGATCATAGACAGGTGAGGGAGGCTTCAGGGCATGTCCCGTATAATTACCCCCATCACAAAAACCGGGCGTATCCATGACGGCGGGGTAGATATCGCATACATGAATATTAGGGAAACCGGTAAGCTCACCTCTCAACGCTTCGGTCAGTCCGCGCAAGCCGAACTTGGCTGCGGAATAAGCGGCGGCATATGGCTGGGCAACCCAGCTACCCAATGACAAAGTGTTGATGAGAATCCCGTCCTGTTGCGCTTTGAAGTAAGGTAGCGCGACATAAGCCCCCCGTAGATAGCCGACCAAGTCGGTCTGGATCACTCGTTCATGTGCTTCAAGGGGTGTTTCTTCAAAAGCTCCCACAGCGCCGACGCCGGCGTTATTTACCCAGATATCGATTCGGCCATTGCCAAATTCTGCTGCATGTTTCGATAGGTTCTCCATCTGCCCGCTGACGGTTACATCGGTCGCGATTGCTATCGCATCGGTGCCGCACTCAGTGCATTCATCCAACACCTCGTAAAGCGCCTCTTCATCCCTGGCGGCAAGGACGAGCCGAGCGCCTTCGCACGCGAAAGCTTTGGCCGTCGCTCGGCCAATACCACTAGAAGCACCAGTAATGACTACGAGCTTGCCGTTCAGCGATGCCTGCGCCGGTCTACCGGACTCCTCAGCGTCCGAAGCTTGGATTGGCGGTTCATCCGACAAACTCACGTTCTCCCGGATGAGTTGCAGTCTCTCACCGCCCGACATCGAGAGTGTTAGATTTTCGATAGTGCCCGCCAGGCGATTTGGGAAGACTGGTTCTCCAGAGGAGTCAACATGGTCATAAATGAACTCTTGTTCCTCTAGCCAGCCGACGGCGGTCTGGAGATCAGGAGCTAGATAATATTTTCCATCCAAGAAAAAGCCGGTGAACGGATGCGCGTCATTCGAGCTCTTGATTGAATAACGCTCGCCTGGCTTCATACCTGTTTTAGAGTCGATCATTACACGCCCTCCGACGCTGGCTATAAGCAAATGGACAACCACAATGGTGTTCTGACGCGAGCCCGGATCAGCGGGGATTGGGTTGCCCATCGATCTCTGCATTATCGACGTCGGTGTCTGGCATTGATTCTTGGCGCTTTTCTTCCTCGTCCGCTTCGCTAGGCGCCTCACCTTCGTTTGCTGGCAGCTCATCCCCCCCGGGCTTATCACTGGGCTTTACATCAGTTCGTCCTGGCGACAACGGGTCGGTGGTATCAGGGATGATGGTTTTTCCGTTTTTATCGCTTTGATCCGTGTTCTGAATACTCATGTTTCCTCCTGGCTTGACGGTTGGCCAAGCTGGCGAAGATAGCAGCCTGCATTTAGTTGCCATCGGCGTAGCTACATGTCGGCACCATGGCGTTGTAGTTGTTGATTAGCCCTTGCTGTGTTCTTTGGAGGTAGGCGGCTCGACGATCCCCCGTGGCCCCGCGATCCCCCACACAGCCAAGCCGACTAGGGGCAACACCAGAATCAACGCCGTCCACCCCAGCTTAGTGCCCGAAGTCTTCGTTGAACGCCAGACGCTTGCGATAGCCCAGAGATCTACCAGCAGGATGATCACTGCCACTGCTAGCGAAAAGATGGTTTCCATTTGTTTGATCCTCGTCGCGGTGATCGTTACATGGCAGGAACGCTCACCGGATCGTCAGTTTCTGGCAGCACGATGTCACTGCTGCCCGGAGTAAGGATGACCTTGCGGCAGTCTTCCTGTTTCTTGTCAAAGATTTTGTAGCCCTCTGCCGCCTGCTCCAGCGACATACGATGGGTAATGATTGCTTCGGGGGAGAGGTGGCCGAGTTCAATATGCTCAAGCAGCTCTGGCAAAAAGCGCTGCACATGGGTCTGACCCATCTTGAACGTCAGGCCTTTGTCGAAGGCGTCGCCGAACAGGAAGCCGTGAATGAATCCGGAGTAGACGCCTGGGACACTGACGGTGCCGCCACGCCGTACTGCCGCGATGCATTGGCGTAGTGCCTTGCCGCTACTGCCTTCCAGCTTCAAGGTGGCCAGGATCGTCTCTGTCGTGCTGCCCTTGGCCTCAAAGCCCACTGCATCCACCACACCGTCCACGCCTCGCATGCCCGGAGTCTGCCGAATGATCGTGTCGGCAGGGTCGTCGTCTTCATCGAAATTGATCGGTACAACGCCATAGGTGGCCTGCGCATAGGCGAGGCGGTAGGGGTGATGGTCAACCATAAAGACGCGATCCGCACCCAGCATCCGGGCAACCGCTGCGCAGAGGAGGCCGACTGGGCCAGCGCCATAGATGGCGATGCTGGAGCCTTGCCCGATTCCCGTATTGGTCACCGCCTGATACGCAGTGGGAAGGATGTCCGAGAGGAACAACACCTTCTCGTCAGCCAGTGTGCCCGGAACTTTGAACGGGCCGGTGTTTGCTTTCGGCACCCGCACGTACTCAGCTTGGCCACCCGGGATGCCGCCATAAAGATGGCTGAAACCGAAGAGCGCCGCGCCCGGTGGAATGGCTTTTTTGTTGATGATCGCCCCTCGCCCGGTGTTGGTCGTTTCACAAGCCGCGAACAAGTCCTGTTGGCAGAAGAAACAGTCGCCACAGGCAATCACGAATGGAATCACTACCCGGTCACCCCGTTGGACAGCGGTTACGGCAGAACCCGTTTCTTCAACGATGCCCATGAACTCATGGCCGAAGATGTCGCCATGCTCCACTGTCGGGATCTTGCCGCGATACAGGTGCAGATCTGAACCGCATATCGCCGTCGCCGTGACCCGCAGGATGATGTCATCCGGCTGCTCGATCACGGGATCTGGAACGGTATCCACCTTCACGTCATGGGCGCCGTGGTAGGTAAGTGCTCTCATGGACTAACTCCTCAGTTTTAAGGGCTGTATACAGCGGAGCAGTGGATGCGGTGTTCGTTCAGGATTTTCCTGAACAAGAGGATCAGTGGGCGGCTGAGCGCCTCTGGTAAGAATGGGGTCATGAAATCCGAGAGGATTGCTGTCTCCATGGGTCAGAGCTTATGCGCGGAGCAATGGTCGAGCGCTGAGGTGTTTGATGATCGTAGAAGGGACGGTGGAATATCTGAAAAAACAGGGATTGATTCTGGCTACGGCGGAGTCATGCACCGCAGGTCGGATCGTTGCATTGCTCGCTGAAATACCAGGAAGCGGTTCGTTGGTCGAATGTGGCTTCGTGGTGTATTCCCCGGAAGCCAAGCAGCGCCTACTCGGGGTTAGTGCCAAGACGATTGCTGATTTCAATCTCACCAGCGTGGAGGTGGCAGGGGAAATGGCGATGGGCGCACTTCGGGATAGCCCTGCAACGGTCGCCATTGCTACGACCGGTTTATGCGGCAACGAAGACGTTGATGGCATTCCGGCAGGCACTGTCTGTTTCGCTTGGGGATTCGTGGATGCGGATCGCTATTGCGTGTTCACTCGCAAGCATCGCTTTTTCGGCGAGCGCGAAACCATGCAGCACGATGCCGCGCTATATGCACTAGAGCACCTGCCTCATTTCCACCAGCGCATGCTCGCAGGTCAGACGGCTTAGAGATCAGGAGATGTATGGATGACTGAAGAAACTCTTTTGGAACAGTTGCTGATGGCTCGTGGGCCAGGTGGAGAAGAGTTCGAAGTCCGTGAGGTGTGCCGAAAAGAGCTCCAACAGTATTGCGACGAAACGTGGATTGATGATGCCGGTAATCTGGTGGGACTGATTCGAGCACAGTCAGCAAAAAGCGATGGCGCCGGTGGTTTACTGGTCATGGCGCACCTTGATGAAA
This sequence comes from Pseudomonas sp. v388, assembly GCF_003935425.1. Lineage (GTDB taxonomy): Bacteria > Pseudomonadota > Gammaproteobacteria > Pseudomonadales > Pseudomonadaceae > Aquipseudomonas. Next base: position 633,929 of record NZ_RHQN01000001.1, on the reverse strand, counting down.
TCGCGATGACAGTCAAGCGGATCAACGACGATGGCACCTTGCAGGTGGTAGCGTTAGGCGGCGCCAATCCAGTCAATTTTGGTATGTGTCCGGTTGATATCCTGGGTGATACGCAGGAGTGTCCCGGAGTGCTTTCTTTCGGCAGCATGCATCTCACAGCCGATTCAAAACAGGGTCGTGATGTCCAGACCGGTAATGTCTATTGGGAAGACGTGCATGTAGTCACCCGACTTTGTCGAGAGCAACTTGAGGCAGCCGGTATTAGACCCGGCACGCGGGTAGTGATGAGTCGGCACTGGCGCAAACCGTTTCCTTTGCAAGATGCAGTGGCAGCCCACTTTCTCGACGACCGGGCTCCCGTCCTGGCGGTATTGAATGCCGCAGCACAGCTTTTTAGCCGGCGGTCAGAGCTCAAGCAGGACGTGTACCTTGCCTTTACCACCATGGAGGAGGAAACCAACGCTGGCGCACTATTCGCGGCGCGCCATCTGTCTTGCAGAACAGCCATCGCCGTGGAAGTCGGGCCCATTGCCGAGGAGTACGGCACGGTGCTCTCTGCGAACCCGATCATCGTTGCTGGTGATGAAAAAGGTCACTACAGCCGCCAGGTTACCGATGCGCTGATAACGGCGGTGCGTGACTGCGGATACGAAGCCCAGGTTGCTTTGCTCATCGACTTTGCCTCCGATGCCAGCGCGATCTTGAGTGTCGGCGTGATGGGTAAGGTGGGCTGTATAGCGATACCCACTGAAAACACCCACGGCTTTGAAGTTGTTCTTAGGGACGGGATCGCGGCCTGTTCGTCGACACTTGTGCAATTGCTTACCGGTGATCTCCCGGTCTAGATGTAACAAGAATTTTCAGTGGTCACTCAGGTCAGATCATTTATCTAACGTGGGAGTGCCATGATGAAATTTTGGAAGTTTTCCGAGCGGTTATCGAAATGGATGGGCAGCCCGAAGACGTTTTTGACTGCAATCACGCTGGTGGTTTTATGGGCGGCTTCCGGGCCATGGTTTCACTACAACGATGCCTGGCAGCTAGTGATCAACACCTCCACCACCATCATCACCTTTCTGATGGTTTTCCTGATCCAGAACACCCAGAACCGTGATACGGACATCATGCACATCAAGATTGATGAGCTTTTGCGGGTGACCAAAGATGCTCAGAATGCCGTGCTCAGCTTGGACAACCTCGATCAGAAAGAGCTAGCGGCGCTCAGAAAGCGGTACAAGGCGCTGGGCGCTGATGAGGTCAACGATCCTGATTCCACGCCTGGCGATTCCTCCAATCAAAACACCGCTAACTAGATCTACGCAAATCCAACGGTGAGCTTGCTCGAATAGTGAATGCGCTGTGATAGTTAATGGTTCCGATGGACTATCCAGCGCAGTCAAGGCTTACGGGATTGATGATGGTGCAGGTTTTTTTTGAAACCCCGAAGGTTCAGTGCAAACAAGGCGATTTGCAGAATGATCAGCGCGTAGGCTTGGGCAGGCCAACCCCAGATGACCCACAAGACATTACTCGCGATGAAAGCCCAGAATCCCATCATGCGTCGACGAGGTTGCTGCGAGCCTATGAGCCACGCGGCTATCACGGTCACAACCATCGCCGGCCATTGCAGCCAGTCCACAATGTTCAATAGTTTGATTCCCAAGATAAGTTGAGTGAAGGCTGCTCACCCATTATTCCGCCGCACCGCGTGCGTCCTTTAAAACTGCGGCCCGGTTTTTTAGAAATCCTCTGACATTCATGCCACAGAGCACTATGTCTAGCAGCGCAACGGCATACGCTTCGACATGGAGTCCCCAGAGAACCCACAGCAGATTGCCGATAATGAAGACGGCGAAAGCCATAGTCCGACGCTCGGCTCGCTTCGACCCGACGAGCCAAGCGGCTAAAACTATCGCCATCATTGCCGGCCATTGAACCCACTCCATGTCGTCACCTATGTTGAACAACCATCGTCGGTGATGATGTCAGCCTTTTGTCTTCGTAGGGTCAGCAGCTCTTGGGTAGGTACGCTCTTCCTGGATCGTGCCGTCCTCCTTATGAATCTTCAGTGAGGCTGTTTTACCCTCAAGGAACTCGCTAGCGAGCGACGTTATCTCCGCTTTAGTCGAGGCGGTTTTAGATGCGCGACCAGCGCCCTGCTTAGTGAGTGCCCAGCCTTTATCGGTTTTGGTGATCTGGTAGTTGTCCATGATGTTCTCCTCGGGTTATCCCGCTATTTGATGCCAACACGCCGACGCATTTCGGCGGTGATGGTTTGCCGGGTCGACGGCAAATCGGCCCATGGGTCACTGTCCAGCTGTCCCAGGCGTTCATGAAGGTTTCGAATGTTCCAGATATTGGCGCCTTTGATCTCAAGCAGCTCCTCCCGAAAGATGGGTACCGAGACCGGAAGCCCCTCGCGCGTGCGAACTGAGTAGGCGCTGATCGTCGTGGCGCCCAGGCCATTACGCAGGTAGTCGATGAAGATACGTCCCACCCGGTTTTTCGGCCCCGAGACGGCTGAGAAGCGATCCGGCAGCAGCTTGGCGATGTGTTTGACGATGGCATGGCTAAAGCCTTTTACGGCCTCCCAGTCGGCCTTGGGCGTCAGAGGCACGACCACGTGAATGCCTTTGCCGCCGCTGGTCTTTAGGAATGATTCGAGTCCCAGTTCATCGAGGACGGCCAAGGTCAATTGGGTGGCCTCCACCATGCTTTTCCAAGGCAGCGCGGGATCCGGGTCAAGGTCGAGGATGAATCTGTCGGGCCGCTCCAGATCTGTGGAAACGGCATTCCAGGTGTGCAGCTCCATTGCACTCATCTGCACGGCGCCGATCAGGGCTTCGGGATTGTTGATCAGCATTACCGGGTGGCCGGTGTACACCTTGCCCATGGTCTCAATGCCGGGGATTGCCAGCCGGTCGGCGTTTTTCTGAAAGAACAGCTCGCCGGTGATGCCCTCAGGAGCTCTGACCAGCGCCACGGGTCGATGAGCTAACTGTGGTAGCAGCCAGTCGCAGATGCTGATGTAGTAATCCGCCAGATCGCGCTTGGTCGAACCACTGGTAGGGTCAATGACCCGCTCGGGGTGGGTTAACCGGATCTTTCCCGATGTCGCCGGGGAAGCAGATTCTGATTTTTTGATTGGGACAACCTTGCGGGTTTCGGCTCGAGCGGCTTTCGCAGTGGCGGTCTTCTCGGTATCTGAAGGCGCTGCAGGGCGCTCTTCGGTGATGGACTTTGCCGGCTTGTCCGTGCGCAAACCGTGGAACACCGCGTGTCTGACCGAGCCATCCTTGGTGATTTCAGCGAACGCCACCTCGGCCAGCAGTTGGGGCTTGAGCCAGTGCACACCCTTGGCCTCGAAGCCGGTGGGTGGATTGACCACGGTCGCTTTCTTCACTTCCAGCGGGACGAGCTGATGGAAGATGGTGTTCAGCGTGGCTTCGTTGAAGCCTGTCCCGACCTTGCCCGAGAAACGCAGCTCGCCGCTATCGGCATCGTGAAGCCCCAGCAGCAGCGCGCCGAATTTGCTCCGAGCGCCCTTTGGCTCGGTGTAGCCGACCACCACGAACTCCTGCCGGCGCTTGCACTTAAGCTTGATCCAGTCACCGCTACGCCGCGACACGTAAGTGCTGCCGACGCGCTTGCCGATCAGGCCCTCCATCTTCATCTGACAGGCGCTGTTGAGCAGGGCGTCGGGGGCTTCACCAAAATCTTCGGAAAACCTAAGTATTTCGTCCTCGCTGGCTTCCAGCACTTTGGCCAAGGCGGCGCGCCTTTGCTCGACCGGCACCTCGCGTAAATCCATACCGTTGAGGAAGGGCATGTCGAACAGGTAGTAAACGATATTGCCGCTGCGCTCGGATTCGAACGCGTTCTGCAATGCCTGGAAGTCAGGGACACCGTCCTCGTTGGCGACCACCATCTCGCCGTCCAGCCAGGCAGAGGCCAGCCCGAGACCGGCGATGGCTTCGGCTTGGCGCGGGAGCTTGTGCGTCCAGTCATGGCCATTGCGCGTGAACAGCTGGACTTTTCCGTGATCCACGCGCGCCATGATCCTGTAGCCGTCGAACTTGATCTCGTAGCGCCATTCGCCGTCGGGGGCCGATTCCACCAGCGTCGCCAGCTCCGGTTTGATAGTGTCAGGGAGGTCTGCCGCCTGTGCCCCTTCAAGCTTGGCTTTCGCAGGCCTTTTCTTGCGTGCTGGCACTTTCTCGACGGCTCTCGGTTCGGCAGCTTTGCCACCCCTTTTCCTGGCCACGATTGTCCGTTCGCTCAACACGCTGTCGGGCTGTTCCTTGACGATGTCGTAATCCGATTCGGCACGAGCGAATTCGTCCTGATGCTTGATCAGGAACCATTGCTCCTGTTTGCCGGGAATATGGGTCTTCACTAGGTTCCATACGCCGCCAAGCTTTTCGCCCTGCAACTCGAATTTCAGTCGTCCCTTGGCGTAGGCTTCGGCGGGGTCTGACAATGGCTTCCAGATGCCCCGATCCCACACGATGACATCTCCAGCGCCGTAATGGCCCTTTGGGATGCTGCCTTCAAACGTCGCATAATCGATGGGGTGATCTTCGACATGCACGGCCAGGCGTTTCGCTTTGGGGTCAACGGAAGGGCCCTTGGGTACGGCCCAGCTCTTCAACGTGCCATCCAGTTCCAGCCGAAAATCATAATGAAGCCGGGATGCATCATGCTTCTGAATACAAAACTGAAGCGCTTGCTCGGAAGCCTTCCTCGTTGAGCCACGTTTGTGGTCGCTGCCGCCCGATGGCTCGGACGTCGCGTTGAAGTCACGTTTGCGGTTGTACTCGTCAAGGCTCAAATGGGTTTCGCTGGGAGCTGGCGGCGAGGAGGCGGATGGGCTTTTCTTCCGGGTTTTCTTTTTCGGCTTCTGTGACGCATTCCCGATACGAATCCAGGTAGGTGCGTGGTCGCTCGCGTGCTCCTCGCCGCGCACCCACGCGTCGACGCCCGCATCCCTAAGACGTGGCGCCAGTACCGGGTTTAGCAGGAGGTGGTCGATGCGCAGCCCCGAATTTTTTTGCCAGTGCTGACGAAAATAATCCCAGAATGTGTAAATGCGTTCGTCGGGATACAGATGCCTAACCGAGTCCATCCAGCCTTGAGCCAGCAGCCGTTTGTAGGCGTCGCGGCTCTCAGGTTGAAGCAGGGCATCTTTTAACCAAGAGCGTGGGTTGTAGATATCCTCGTCGGAGGGGACGACGTTAAAGTCTCCCGCCAACACCACTGGATGCTCACTGGCCTGCAATGCTTTGGCATGCTCGATCAAATGCTCGAACCATCGAAGTTTGTAGTCGAACTTCGGGCCCGGTTGGGGGTTGCCGTTTGGCAGGTAAAGACAGCCGACGATCACACCGTGGGCGGCAGCCTCAAGATAACGTGCCTGGGTATCGGCTTCTTCTCCAGGCAGGCCCTTATGGATGAGTTGCGGCTGCGCGTCGCGGGCCAGAATGGCCACGCCGTTCCAGGAGGTCTGACCAAGGTGTAGCGACCCGTAGCCCGCCGCTTCTATGTCCTTGCCGGGAAAGTTCTTGTCCGGCGCCTTGAGCTCCTGCAGGCACACAATGTCGGGCTTCTCGCGCGCTAGCCACTGCAATAGATTGGGCAGTCGCGCGCCGATGCCGTTGACGTTGTACGTGGCGATCTTCAGGTCTTGCACCTTTGCGTACCTTCCAGCAGTCCGAGCCTACTCATGTGAGGGTTTGCAGGGGGAGGAGTTCGCGATTTATCACGGGGGAATGATCGTTCGAGAACTTGATCGAACGGGAAGCACAAAGCGATTTCGAATCTGTAGATCGCGACTCTTTCGTGGTCGAGCGAGGTGCTTATGAACAGTTCCGCAATACCCGGTGATGACAGAGATGCCAATGACGCGATCAAGCCATTGGAGCCTGGCCGTCCTGACGTCATGCCCAATCCGCCCCTCGGCAGCGATGGGGATGAGTCTAAGGACAACGAACCGGCGTCAATCCTCGACGGGGACATCCTGGTGGACGAAGACATGTCGGACGTAGAAGCCAATGACTCCGTGTCTCAGGAGCATCCACCGCAACGCTGAGGTTAGAGGCGTTAATGATAGTGAAGGCCGTCTTTCAAAGGCGGCTTTTTTATCAGACCTTGATCGCGATGAAGTGAATGAGTCCAGAGAACCCGCCCAGCAGAATCCACAGGGTAGAAAAGATCCAGGGCGAGCGCATCGAAAACTTCAAGGCATCTCGGTACCCACGCTCATTGGATTCCCGTTTCGCGAACAATGGAGAATCGTCGTAGGCATCGCTCATTTTGGGCTGGCCGTGCAACAGATTGCTTTGCTTCAGATACCAGTGGTCGATGATCTCGTACGCAGCCTTTATACCCGACCAGGCATGCAGCGAAGTGATCAGACCCAGGACTGACAAAAGAATTGAGACCACCAGCGAGAAAATGTTGCCCCATTGCGGATTGATGTTTGCCATGGATGAGCAGTAGGCGATCACCAGAAACGACTGCGCCCCCAAATAGGCGTTTGTCCGATTTGAAAGCATGGTCGTTTCGTACTCAATTTCTTTTCGATAGAAGTCCAAGCGATCTTTCAGCGATCCGAACATGATCGCGTCAGAAGTATCCTTTACGTCAGCCTCAGATCGCTGGGTGACGATGTGGCTCATGAGAGCCTGGTCACGGTCAGTACGACCGCTGCAATCCGTTCCGCACGGGAGTAGATCTCAGTCTCCAGTTCTTCTCCAAAGACATCAGGATCGACCTCACGATAAGACCAGCTGTAGCCGGCTTTATCGATCAATGGCCGGGCGTGTTCAAGAAACAGATCCACACCCTCGACCCAAGGTGAACCCGTATAGAGAACGAGGCTGCCGCCTACGGTGAGGCGACTCATGGCCTGATCCACAATACGCACCGACAACGCCGAACCCAGGCGATCTCCACCGTGGCGATAGGCCCGTTTCTGGCTGTCCTGCATGTAGGGCGGGTTGGCGACGATCAGATCGAATTCACCTGAGGCACTGTCCATCAGATCGCTGTGCCACGCAGAAACGTTTTCCGTCTCGGCCAGCGCTGCATTGACTGCGGTAAACCTCAGCGCTGTGGGGTTGATGTCCAACGCCAGTACCTGGGCATCGTGCCTGGCCTTGGCGATCAGGATGGCGCCCGCGCCACTGCCGCAGCCTATATCCACTGCAGTGCGGATGGGATGGGTCGAAGTGCGCAGGTGCTCCTCAATGGCCTGGGCAAATCGGTATGTGTCGGGGCCAAAGAATACTGAGTCGTTGGAGACAGTGGGAAACGCCGAGTGCACGAACAAATGGTCATGCAGGCTTGACCAGCGCACTTCGCTGATCCACAGGCCAGCATGCGCGCGCAGGATGGCTCTGCTGAGCAGGGCCTCAAGCTCAGCTTCGGGGAGAAGCTCGGTAGCAAAAGGTCTGTTCCAGCCGAAAATATCCCGCAAGTCGCGAGCCTGATGATTTTCCTCACGAGCGTTGTTGCGCTGATGGGTGAGGGGAGTGACCGTGGTGAATCGGTACCCATCAGCCAAAAGACGCCGGCCTAACTGCAGCAGGGCGAGATCATGAGTTTGGTCTTCGGGGTTGATTACATCGAGAGACTGGGAACGCACAATGGCTTGGCTCATCGGATTGAAGATCCTTCAGCAAGTTGACGGGAGAACGCTCGGGTCGCATTCAGGCCGTCTGGAGTTGAATGCAGGGAGGGGGACAGGAGGGCGGTCAATCGCTCAACGGATATGGCACCTGAGGTCGACGCCGGTAGCTCCACATGGGTCGCACGTCGACGGAATTGCGCGCGAAATGGATTGGCTTTTTTCGCCTGGTTTTCTGGCTGCCAGTCACCAGCAATCCAGTCCCGCAGTAGCTGCATTTCGTAGCCACTGAAGACTCCGAACATCACGGCACCCGGGCCGTCGATCAGTTGCCAGAAACGGCTATCAGCCGGATCTTGATGTCGTTTGATCCAGCCTTTGTGTTCCAGCGCTGCAAGAAAAGCCCGGCATTGTCCGGGTTCAGAAAGCCATTCATTGACGGTCAGGCCATCAAGACGGCAGTAATCAGAATGCATGTGCTGGCCGAACGAACGTTTGCGCTCCAGCATGGCGACGACTTCATGCTCCAGTTCGAAGCTTGAGATCACAGCCCTGGTGCCTGTTCCCAGCTCATTGAGCAAATAGCCTGTGCGCATGCGCGCAATGAACTTCCCTCGCGAGTCGTCCATGGGCAAGAGATCAATGGCGGCCTGTACGGCTTTATGGGCGTGGCCCGTGCTCGCGTTGTCGATGGTGACATGCAGCGTGAAATAGTAGGGGTCGATGCCGAGTTCGTTGAGCTCGAATGCGGTGATCAACAGATGCAACGGCAGTTGTTCATAACCCAAGTTGTAGCCCAGCACCTCAGGCAGGTAGTCACTGCCAGCATGACCCAATGCCAGCTGGATGGCGCCCTGTACGTGGTGTTCCTGATCGAGCAGTTCAGTGGGAGCGCAGTCATGATCCGCCAGCAGCTTGCGATAGAGCACCACATGGTTCAGTGCGGGGTCGCCATCGCCCAGCTCTTCAAGATAGGTGCGGATCAGCGGGTGATATCGCCAGTCACCGCCATGATGCACAGCGTCATACAGCCATGCACCATCGACCAGCTTGGTCGGCGCCACGTGCTGCAGGAAATACAAGGCGTGGGCTTTGCTGGTAAAGAATTTTCGGCCACACCCCGCGTGTCGACCATCCAGATATTCGCGATAGGCGCTTGCGACCTGACTGGCGTTGCCCTCGATCCACGCTGCCCAGTTGTTGAGGTCATCAGGAAGCCCTGCGGCGTCACTGTGCTGGGTGGCTAGCATCAATTGATCGTTCAGAAATTCCTGAACCACCGGAAAGGCGACGTCCTGAGGCCGGTTCAAGAGGGCGTGATAGATGGAGACCGCGTCTGATGCTTGCGTCGGTTTCGAGATCAGGCAGTCAGCGACACTTCGCAGAGAAGTCATAGGTAGGCCTACACAGTTTTCTTGGTATGTAGGTGAGAGAAAGGCCTGGAGGATTAATTCAACGAACTTTGAGGAGCCTGGACAAATAACGCCAAGCGCATGAGCTAAAGGGCGAGGTCAAGATCTCTGGCGCCTCAATCATCCCTTGTGGCTTCCATGATGGTTACGAGGATCTCTTGCATCTCGTCGACACAGGCTTCCAAACGTTCGAAGCTGAGCAGCAGGCTCTGCCGTGACTCAACCGTCTGATGGCCTGAAAGCTCATGGGGCTCAGAGGTGTGGTGCTCGGCAAGGGCCTGGATTGCCCTACGCAGCCCGCGTAGATGGCCTGCTACTTCTGATTCAGCGTTTTGACGAGATCGGCGCATGCAGCCTCCTACGGGTGATGGGTAGATTTCTCTCGTAGCCGTCCCGCCGAAAGATGGAATTAAGACAACTGCGAGGGAGTCGACCGCTCACACAAGAAGGAAAACACCATGTCAATTTCTCTGCTTGAATTACGGCACATCATCGAATCGGGTTTTCTGCCGCTTGAATGCCGATGTACATCCACCACAGCCAATGAGTTGACCATCGAGATCATTGACCGAAGCACCGGCGCCAACTTGGCGGTAGGCGGGATTGATGTCGCGACGTTGGGTACCAGTCGTGCCATCTCGGAGTTGATAGGAGAGCTTCGAAACGAGTTCACCGCCATGTCTCAAGCCAACACACACCTACCTCATAAAATCGCATAGCTGAGAGTTTCACGTCTCCAGTAGGTGGAAGCCACGGATCATGATCCACCTACCTCAAACCTGATCCAGCCCCCGCTGCCGTGCTCCAGATAATCAATAATTTCCCCTGAGAGCGAAGGCCCTGCCGATGTGCAAATCTGCACATGTTTGAATCCTGTTGGACGATTCAGATGACCCACGAAGTCCACCAAACCCGCTCCTGTGGGATATTCACTCCTGAGCTTGATGAAGGCGATAGTGTGCAGGTGGCGTATGTCCGATGGATCCTCGCCGGCAGAAACGCATAGTGAAGCGATACCGTCGTAAGAGATGACCATAACGAAATCCTTTTCTGCACCTAGTGAAAGCGCCGCCGTTGAGAGGGGGGGCGCAAGTGACGTCAGTTCGCGGCATCACCGCCATGGGCTTTTGCCAGCGCCTTGGCATGCTCCAGGTGAGCCTTTAGTTTTGGCAGGGTGTCAGTCGCGAAAGCTTTGAGTTCCGCATCCTTGCCCTCGGACGCCTCCTTCTCGAACAGCTCAATGGTCGCTTCGTGAGCTTTGACCTGGTTGTTCGCGTACGCCTGATCAAACGACTTGGCGCTTCGCAGCTCAAGAATCATGGCCTTTGCTTTGTCGATCAGTTCAGCACTGTCAGAAACCTCAAGATTCTTGGCATCAGCAATCGATTTAAGTTTGGCGTTTGCAGCGGTGTGGTCTTTGACCATCATGTCGGCAAAGCTTTTGACGTCAGCGGCGGTGCCCTTTTCCTGAGCCAGTTTCCCGGCCTCGACTTCCGCTACGCCTTTGGCTGAGGCGTCCTCAACGAAGTCGTCGTTATCCTGTGCTGCAAAGGCACTTTGAGCTCTCAGGCCAATCAGCAGGGTAAAGGCGCAAGTGTTCAGTAACTTAGCCATTTAGATTTTCCTCATCATTCCATGATGGGCATTAGCGCCCATGGGCTTGTGAGTAATGCCCGTAAATTACGTTCAGCGCTATTTGCCCAGTGGTGGAAATTAAAGGCGCTAGCTACCACTGGTCGGTCAGGTGATCAGTTTTAAGAACGCGCGCCGTTTGGCTTGGGTCGAGTAATTAGCAGGGCGCGTTATTTTGCTGTATCTGCTCTAACCCAGTACCGATTAGACGAGGACTTAATCATGGCTAGAACCACTGTGGATGATTTGTTTATTCACGAACTTTCCGATGTTTACAGCGCGGAAAAACAGATTACTAAGGCACTTCCTCGCTTGGCGCGTGCCTCGACCAATCCGAAGCTTGCAGAAGCTTTTACCTCTCACCTGGAAGAGACCCAGGGCCAGATCGAACGCATTGATCAACTCGTTGAACAAGCCGGACTGAAGCTCAAGCGCATGAAGTGTGTTGCGATGGAAGGTCTCGTGGAGGAGAGCAAAGAACTGCTTGATGAAATCGAGAAGGGTGAGGTGCTGGACGCCGCGCTTATTGGGGCCTGCCAGAAGGTTGAGCACTACGAGATAGCGAGCTACGGCACGCTCATCGCGATGGCTAAACACCTTGGAATGACTGACGCTGCCAATCTCTTGGCCGAAACGCTGGTGGAAGAAAAGGCCGCCGATGAGAAGCTTTCGGCCATCGCCGATGAGGGCGGTAACCAAGCAGCGACGCTCGCTAAAAAGTGATGGACTGCGTCATAGCCATTTCGGTGCCGCGAACTAACCATGAGACTGAACCTGTACAAAGCTGAAACTATGTATAAGTCGAGCATGCAGAGTTGAGTGTCGGCTGAGCAGCTGAAGTTGATTCCTAAGTAGTAAACCGTGAGCAATATCGGGCTTGGGCTCGAGTGCGTCTAAAAATAGCTAAGGATGGGAGTAATACCATGTTCTTGCATAACAAGCGTTTGCAATACACCGTGCGCGTTGCTGAACCAAATCCAGGTTTGGCGAATCTGCTTCTGGAACAATTTGGCGGGGCTCAGGGCGAGCTCGCGGCGGCGACCCGTTACTTCACACAGGCGCTCGCCGAGGAAGATCCAGGCCGTAAGGATCTGCTGCTGGACATCGCTACCGAAGAGCTCAGTCACTTGGAAATCATCGGTTCGATCATTGTCATGCTAAACAAAGGCGCCAAGGGCAAGATGGCAGAAGGTGTTCAGCAGGAGGGTGAGCTGTATCGGGATATCAATGGCGCCGGCAATGATTCCCATATCACCAGCTTGCTGTATGGCGGTGGTGCACCGTTGGTGAACTCTGCGGGCGTACCTTGGACGGCGGCTTATATCGACACCATCGGCGAGCCTACCGCTGACTTCCGTTCCAACATCGCCGCTGAGGCTCGGGCGAAAATCGTCTACGAACGGCTAATGAATGTAACCGCCGATCCTGGCGTAAAAGATGCGCTGGGTTTTTTGATGACACGCGAGATTGCGCATCAGCTGTCGTTTGAAAAAGCCCTGCATTCGATTCAGCCCAACTTCCCACAAGGCAAGCTGCCTGGAATGCCGGAGTTCAGTCGCACCTACTTCAGCATGTCCAACGGTGAGCCCAACGTGCGTGGGCCTTGGAACAGCGATGCCGAGTTCGAGTATGTCGAGAACCCTCATCCAGCCGTGGATGGTGGTGATGGAACCGCTTCGGTCACATTAGGCGAGGATGACTCGGTCACGCTAACCATGATGACAGAGCGGACGAAGTCCGACTTGGATGCCGACCCGGTGACAGGGGCAGACCTAGGCTCTGGCCTGGGGCAAGGGTCAGAAAAAGATATTGATCCGGCTTTGTGATACGTGGACTTGGGGGCAACGCTTACAGTTGCCCCACCTCACCAACGCTAACTGAGAATACTTGTAATGGCCTCTTCATCCCGTAAATTCTCAACCACAGACCGCAGAATCGACACACTGGTGTCGAATGAGCTTGATCGTTGTGCCCGCAGCTTTGAGTCACAGGCTAATGCCTGTGCGCGAGGCCTTCATACGGCCTTGTTCATCCAGCGCTTCAAGCAGGGATTGCTTGGCCGGTAGTAGCCCGAGCCAAGCTTTTGCCCGTGTCCTGCACGGGCTTTTTTTATGAGTGTGGCCCGTACGATGCGGCTGGACGCACCCCAGTCACTTGTTGACCATTTCCTTGATGGTGCCAGTAGGCACACTGATCAACGCATATTTACCGTAGATTTGCACCCATTGCTCGTGCTCCTCGGGCGCCTTCAAGTGCCGACTTTTCCAGTCTTTGACCTCCATGCTTTCGCGTTGATATTCATCGGGCACCGGATCACCGACCTTGTACTCTCTGTCTCCAGTTCCAGGGCGATCCAGCGTAACGCTGGGCTCTTCAGCCGCAAATGAAGCGCTTGAAGCTGCGCAGAACAGGGTGATGGCTAAAGCGGCAATTGGTCGTTTGGACGGCATAGGTCATTCCTTCGGTGGGTAGATTTTGAGGATGTTCAGTCACGAGTGTCTTGGCCCCGCACTGGAAATGAGGGGAAGACAGAGCAGTGATTAGCGGTACAAAGTTGAAGCGGCCTCGACCGTCAAGAGGGTCACGCCGGCGCAGAAAATCACCATTCCCCAAATTAGCCTTGGGCGCGAAAGGAAGTTGGCCATAGCTTTAGAGTTCTTGAGGTCATCCATGGTTTGCATGATGTGTGCTCCACATGATCGGATACGGACGCTCGAAGGAAGTCAGGAAATCCTGGCGTTGAGTCCGTCAATAAGGTGGAGTGACTCAACCCGGTATCGTTCCGATTAAAAGATCGCCGGATCGGCACCGCCGATGGTTCGTGTCTTTGACGACTTTGCCACCTGCCCGCTGATAGATGGAACCTTGGAGGGTCGAGCTTGCCCACCCACTGTACAAATCATCGATTCAACAGGAGGAAATGATGCCAAGCTCTGACGGAAAGATTCGGTATGCGGTAGTGGCCGGTGGTTCGATTTCACAGGGTGCTTTCATGCCTGGAATTGGCCAGACGGATAACTCAGTGATGACGGCACTGGTGACAGGGGATCCGCTCAAAGCGCAGGATTTGGCCTCAATTTACGGCCTGAAATCTTATTCGTACGATGAGTACCCGAAGCTTCTGGCCTCCGGGGAAATTGACGCTGTCTACGTAGCAACACCGAACTTCCTGCATACCCAGTATGTGATTCCTGCGCTCAACGCAGGCATTCATGTTCTTCTGGAAAAACCGATGGCAATCACCGAAGCCGAATGCCGGGAAATGGCGGACGCAGCAAAACGGACGGGCACTAAACTCATGGTTGCCTATCGGCTCCATTGCGAGCCGGGAACGCTGGAGATGATCGAACGTGTTCAGAACGGAGATTTCGGTGACCCTCGGGTGTTCACGTCGACCTTCGCGCAAGTCGTCAAAGCCAGCAACCACCGCAACCAAAATGGTTTCGCCGCTGGCCCCGTGGCGGACATGGGGCCTTACCCTTTGAACATGGTGAGGAAGCTTTTTAACGCTGAGCCCATTGAGGTCATGGCCTTGGGCTCAAAGACGCCAGGCTCCCCGCTGGACTCATGGGACACGGTGACCGTCTCACTGCGTTTCCCGGAAGAGCGGCTAGCCCATTTCACAGTCAGCTACACACTGCCGGATACTGAGCGCTTCCAGTTGCTCGGTACCAAGGGTGAAATCGAGGCATCACCCTGCTTCGGGTACGGTGAAGGCGTCGCGATCAGTTATCGGGCGATGATCGACGGCGAGACCACGGAGCACGTTCACCCAGTTGTGGATCAGTTCGCTGGCGAGACGGCGTACTTCTCCACCTGCATTCTCAATGACCAAGCACCTGAACCTGATGGTGATGAGGGATGGAGGGACGTCCGGGTGGTGGTGGCGATAGAGCGAGCGCTGGAAACTGGGTTGCCGCAGAAGTTGGAGCCATTAGCGGCGAGGCGCTTACCTCGCAGCACGCAGTGTCGAAAGCTGGTGTTGGCCGACGTACCACCCTTCATCAATACCGAATCACCAACTGAGTGACCGGCGAAGCCGACGAATGAAGCGCAGTGCTGGACGCGTCGGCTTGCCAATGGGTAAGAGGTGACTCAGGAGTGCAGGGGGAGAGGTTAAATTCCGCGAGGAGTTGAGATCAACGCCTCCGGCATTGTCTGCAGTTGACCTACAATCGGTCTGGCAAATAGATAGCCTTGCATTAGATTGATCCCCAAGGCTAGCAGTGTGTCTCGTTCCTCAAGCGTCTCGATCCCTTCAGCAACAACGATGATCCCTAGTCGTTCGGACACAAGGACGATGCCCTCAACAATGGCACGGCGTACTCTGTCTCGATCAATGTCGCGAGTAAGTGCCATATCGATCTTCAGAACGTTCGGCTGAAACATCGCTAGGAAATTCAGCCCTGAATAACCTGCGCCGAAATCGTCGATAGCGGTGGTGAAACCTTGACGCTCGTACTCTTGGAAGATCGATTTCAAATGATCCGGATCGTCTACACGCTCACCTTCCGTAACCTCGAACATTAGGCGCTCAATCGGGAAACGGAATACCCGTGCAGCTTCTAGGGTGGCTCGAATGCATGTCTCAGCCCGGTACACAGCATTTGGCAAAAAGTTGATGCTGAGCTTGCAGCCAGGAAGGGCAGGCAGGCCCAAAGCAGCAGCAAGCTCGATTGCTCTTACCCTGCATGCCTGATCAAAACGGTATCGGTTAGTGTCATTGACTTTGCTGAGAATGCTTGCGGCTGACTCACCGTCTAGCCCGCGTACCAAAGCCTCATAGGCGTAGGCCTGACCGGTACGGACGTTGAAAACAGGCTGGAACGCCATGGTGAACTCAAAGCCGAGGCCTTCGAGGTTGCGGCACTCGGCGCACCCTAAGGATTTGAATGTTGAAGGTGTCATTTGATGCGTCATGTGGAGAGCCCCGCGAAATTCTCACTCGTCCAGCGCGTCAGGGATGGAGATGTCAGTATATCGGCAACGGGCACGGAATCTTTTGTTCAGGCGCTCAAAGTACCAAGTAGTCTTAGCATCGGCTCGCAAGAGTCACTGGCGGCTCCACCTACCCAAGGTTGTTTTAAACATTATTCTCAGCTCGACAATCGATGGATTCATGTGCCCGCGCACATGAACGATGGGGTGGATTGGTTTTTTTCAGCTCGGTAGCATTTTCTATGTTACCCCTCTGAATGGATGGTGTTGGCAGCGCGTGTTTTTGAGACACTGATGATCGTCGTTGATCACTATTGGTCTACGCCACTTTTCCACGCACGCCTATCCACATCTGTCCTCAGCCATTCTTTGGACTTCTTAGGAAATCCCCTTGCCTGCTATTTCAATGGATCGCGCCAGCGAAGACCGCTTGGTTCAAGTTTTGAAGGCCAGTGAGTTGCTCGTTGGAGCAAGGTCTGTGGAGGAAGTCGTTGCCGTGCTTCGTGACACTGCGCGTGCCGCAACTGGTGCGGAGGGCGTTGCGGTAGTGATTGAGGATGGAGGGTACTGCTCGTACGTCGCGGAAGACTCCGTTTCTCCGCTTTGGCAGGGCCAAAGCTTTCCTGCCGATCATTGCATTTCAGGGTGGGTGATGCGCCACCGGCAGACGGTAGCGATTTCTGACGTCCGTAATGATCCGCGCATCCCTCAGGACGCTTACGCCCCGACGTTCGTTCGAAGCCTGGTGATGGTGCCCATAGGGAGTCCCAACCCGGTGGCTGCACTGGGCGCGTACTGGTCAGAAACTCATGAACATGATCCAGATACGATCAAAAGGCTGGAAAGCCTCGCCCGGTTGGCGACGATTGCCATTGAAAACGCTCGACTCACGCAAGCACGCAACCGGGCCGCTGCTTTGGGCGCTGCGCAGAATCGCGTTCTGGAATTGGCAGTAGAAGAAACCGAACTCGGCGTAACCCTTGATGAGATCGTCCGTGAGGTTGAGGGGCTGTCCATGTCGGGCTTTTTGGCAAGCATCGTACTGCTGGCCGAGGACGGTCACCAGGTCGAGCACTGTGCGGCCCCAAGCCTGTCCGGCGTTTATCGCAGCGCTATAGCTGGACTGACCATCAGCCAAGTCGGAAAAATTTTCAGGGCGGGCGCTGTACAAGACGGCCTGCCGTTTGATGAGTCACGTTGGACGAAGTTCGGCAGCGTGGCCAACGATCATGACCTGAATGTCTGCTGGTCGATCCCGATACGTTCAGCGCAAGGCTCCTTGCTGGGCGTTCTCGTGATGTATCACCGGGATTTCCGCGAGCCTACTCCCGCCGATCTTGAGATCATCGACTTTGTCATTCAGACGGTGGGGATCATCGTGCATCGTGCTCGATCCGATTCGGCGATAAGGGCCAGCGAAGCGAGACTACGCTTGGCCGTTGACCATGCTGATGTCGGTTTTTGGGACGTGGATTTCGTTCAGAATACGTTGATTTGGCCACCCCAAACCAAGGCCATGTTCGGCATTTCGGCGGATGTACCGGTCACGTTCCAAGACTTCCATGACGGGCTACACCCTGAAGATCGAGAGGCGACTCTGGCTGCGTTCACTGCCGCCGCTGACCCAGATCGGCGAGCACTCTATGAAGTGGATTATCGCACTGTTGGCCGAGAGGACGGGATTGTGCGATGGATAGCGGCAAAGGGTAAGGGCGTCTTTGATTCTTCGGGACGCTGCTTGCGCGTGACCGGAACCGCCATTGACGTTACGGCGCGCAAGAGCGTGGAAGAAGCGCTTCGGGAACTCAATGCCACACTTGAAGAACGGATCGTCCAGGCACTCGTGGAAAGGGAGGACGCCCAGAGAGCGCTGCGCCAGAGCCAGAAGATGGAAGCCATGGGGCAACTTACCGGTGGAGTGGCTCACGACTTCAACAACCTGCTTACGCCCATTGTTGGTGCTTTGGATATGCTTCAGCGGCGAGGAGTCGGGGGGGAGCGGGAAAAACGGTTGATCTTGGGTGCGATGCAATCCGCAGAGCGTGCAAAAACGCTCGTGCAAAGGTTGCTTGCGTTTGCCCGTCGCCAGCCGCTCCAGTCGGTCTCGGTGGATGTAGCGAAACTCATAAGCGATATGGGCGATCTCGTGGCGAGCACCACGGGGCCGCAAATCAAAGTTGTTGTCGAAGCTCCGGATGGTCTGCCGGCAGCTATTGCAGATCAGAATCAGCTTGAGATGGCCCTCCTTAATCTTTCGGTGAATGCGCGTGATGCCATGCCGTCGGGAGGGACGATGCGGATTTCCGCCAGCATGGAGTCCGTAGCCATCGGACATCGATCCCATCTTCCTCAAGGTGACTATCTCTGTCTGTCAGTCGCGGATACTGGAACAGGGATGGACGCGATGACGCTCACTCGCTCCATCGAGCCATTTTTCTCAACCAAAGGCATTGGCAAAGGGACAGGGCTTGGACTGTCGATGGTGCACGGCTTGGCATCTCAGTTGAATGGCGCACTCACCATCCAAAGCTCGCCTGGTCTGGGCACTAACGTGGAGCTTTGGCTCCCCCGCAGCATGACAGTGCCTGTGGCTCCACCGCGCGTAGTTGATAGTCTGGAAACGCAATCAACACGGGGTATCGTGTTGCTCGTTGATGACGAGGAGCATGTCCGGGCCAGCACCTCCTACATGCTGGGGGAATTGGGCTACCAAGTAATTGAAGCTGCGTCAGGCGAGGCGGCGCTCGCGCTGTTTCAGAAAGGGCAGCCATTCGACTTGGTTGTCACAGACCATCTCATGCCCGGCATCAATGGCACTGACTTGGCCAGGATTATCCATAGCTCCAGACCTGAGGTTGCCATTCTCCTCGTCTCAGGCTATGCGGAGCGGGAAGGTCTGGATCCTAGTCTGCCACGGCTGAACAAACCTTTTCGAAAAAGCGAGATGGCCGAAATGCTGGCGCACATCCGTCGTCGATCCGAGATCCCCCAATAAAATCTGCTTTTCACCATCGTGTGATTCGCACCGGAGGTTCAGTCAATGAATGTCCTATGGTCGAGGCTGTTGGCGTCATCTGGAGCAACTGCTGGGCTGAGCAGCGAAAAATAGTCATGTGCATCTCTGCTTGGCTATTTCGGCCTGCCATTTTTGCCTGCAATGCCTTGCTCAAATGCCAGTCACGTACGTGACGCAGACTTTGCAGCTGCCGGCGTGATCTCGTGTTCATCGAGTTGATCCTCCTGTCCGATTTGACAGCGAGGCCCTCAAAACGGTTGCAACGCCTGCGAGCCCTCAATTAGCACGCTGGTCACTTGAGTGTTGATCGCAGCCCTCTGCACGCGTTCCATGCAATAGATGGTTAGACAGGCCCCTGAGTGCTGAGTATTGCTGCTAGCTACCCATCTTCTTCGGCGCCGTACGCGCTCAATCAGATAGCTCCAACTGGATGCATTAGGCTGATTCCATTGGACTGCAGTGGAAGACCCTGGAAGGCCCGATTACACAGCATGAAACCGGGCTAGCAGATCATCCCCTAATGAGGCGGATCAATTAGCGGATCCGACAGCTCGGGAGAGTCCGGATCGAACTTTTAGCACGGAATAAAAAACATTGGTGCTGAGCCTGATCGCGGTAGTTGATGCGTTTCCGCGTCCATCGAGTGACCCTGTTGTTGAGGGGGCAGAGTCGGTTCTCAGCGTAGCAATCGGTGCTTGGACTTTACTGTTTCGCAGCCATGGGAGGGGCCTCAGTGGACGCCATCTCAAGCTGGCTTAGCAACGTTGCAGCTTGAGTCTGAAAGATTTCCGCCTGGATCAGCCACATGTCGACCTCGTCTGGCGTGCCTGCCTGGCGATGTTCGAAGAGGGCCGTCTTGATCGCCTCAGTCAACTTGAGCTGTTGCTCAATGAGTGCCGTCAGATCACCTGCGAATGAATCGTCCATGTGTGCACCATGCAAAAGGTGTGGATCGGCCAGAATGATGGCACGAAATTCAGCCAATCAAAAACCACCGTAGCGGGTTCTGTGCGATCAAATCTGCTGAGATTTCGATCAGCAACGCTTTGAGCATGGGCGACCTCAGTCCGTGGTCGGTTCAACCGCGCCCTCGACCATTGGCGCTTGCGCGATGGTTTGTGGCTTTGATCGAGCGCGTCGGTCTTGGCCGCGTTGTCTTGAAGACTGCTGCTTAGCATGAAGTGCCTGGGACGCAGTCACGACGCCGGCTGGTTGACCATCAGATCTAGGCGCGAAGCATTTTCCACCATGCTTTTCCAATACCGAGTTCCTTGGCACCAAGTTGATATGCCCAACTTGAGTTGTTCGAGGGTCAGGCCAAGCAACTCCAAGTGTTGCTCTGCATCCTTGAGAATGCCCTCTTTGAGAGGAACCTTCGGCGCAGGATTAACGGGGAAGGCGAGTGGGAAATGCTTCTGCAGTGGCCAAATCGCTCCCACAGCTGGATTCTGGGTTCGAGGCTTTCCCTGCGAGGAAGGTTTGCGCGTAGGGGTAGTCGCTTTGACGGTCTTCGCTGGTGTTTTTTCAGCGCGAAGGCGGTCACGTAAATCTGCTAGCTGTTCAAAACCGATCGTTCAATTCACTGCTTCATTGATTGCGTTGCCTAAGGATATGCCATGCAGTCCTCTGCGGCAGCAGAAATCATGGAGCACTTGTTCTGGCCGGCGCCTTGTAGCCCCATTGAACAAAGTTTGCATAATATTCTCATGACGTTCAGAGCGAGAGCGGCAGTGGTATCTCAGCAAGCGCCGGATGTCCTCAGCTAGGCTCTGCGTGATTTAGGTGGCTTGTGTGGTTTTGGCAATCCTGACGGTTTCGATGTTGGCCAAGGCTCTCGCGAAAGGGCGCTTCATTGGCTTGAATCAGGGGCTCAGCCATGGGGTGAGCCTAACACGGGTCGCTGGGCTCTCTGTATGAGCCAATCCGTGAGCCCCGCGGATTATCATTCCCCAGACCATGTTGGTGATAACGTTCCCATTTTGATAGGAGTTTTAGATGCGATCCAGTTTCACTGATCCAAAAGTTGTACGCAAACTAGCTCTATTGATTCTGGCAATAATGGGCCCCGCCACCCTATTGATTGTGGGACTGTCGGATGACTGGCTATACGGTTATTTGGCAATACTCTCGTTTTATGCGGTTCTGGCGGTTTTCATGTTCGCCATTGTCAAGCCCACGTTAAGAGAGGGAGGGCTCATCTTTCTGTTCTTTACAGGTTTCGCTCTCGTTTTCATCGTATTTTTTGCCGGGCTTTATCACCAGCATAATTTATATGACGTTATACCAGTTCGTGATTCTAGGGTAATCATCCTCAAAGGATTCACGACTGTGGAGAGCTTATACTTTTCGGTGGAGGTTTTTACTACTCTCGGATTCGGCGACATCATACCGCGTGGAGTATCAGGGAAAATTGTGGTCGCGACGGAAGCCATCATGGGGATGACATATGTTGCAACCGCCATCATCACTTTCTTGGGCCGCAAAGGATGGGCTGCTGCGAGAGGTGCTGAAGAGACCGGCAGGACTACTGAGCTCGCTGAGCTGGTGCGCCGGCAGGAGGTCTTATTAACAGGCCATCGTGAACAACAGCAAATGCTAACCGTGATGGCCGCTGCTTTGGACAACATCCAGGGCGATCTGCGAGCCCGCCCCTCAATTCTGAACCGTAATATCCGAATCTGTATGGCGCTTGCAGCGATAACGCTCTTGGCATTGGGTATCTGGTTAGGACACATGATGGGGTGAAAGTAGCACCTGACTGCCAGAAAGTTCATCCCCGCACAGTTGTAACGGCGGGAGCTATGCGGACGAGATGACCGTAACACCGGCACAAAAAAGAGCGGCATAGCCGCTCCAAAAGGATGAAACCTGGTTTTAAAAACGCGATGCGTTATGACACGATAGGGTATGAAAAAAGACTCAGATCAAGTCTCAGTCATAGCTTCAGCATCGCTCAATCGTGAAGCTCTGCCCAAACTTCCTGGTCTCGCTCTGCTGTCCAAACACGAGGCCATTCAATGCCTTCGTATTCATCCCAAACCCGCTGTACATCGAATGGCAGGCAGTGATCGAAGATTGGCCACTGACCATATTCTGGTGCCAGCGCTTTGTAGGTCGCGTTGAAAGCATCTTTCACCGTACCGCCGTTGCGGTGCGCATTACCAACATGCTCAAGCATGCCATCAATGAATGAGCGAGTTTGCTCCACAGCAGCGTCGGACGCTTCCAATCCCTTGGCAACAGCGCCACGCCCGCCCACGATGTTTTCCGCACGGAACGCTTTGATGTTATCGAGCGTCTTGCTAGCCCAGTCAAAGTGGAATGCATCACCGGTATACAGTGCTGCCTCGGCTTCGACCAAGTCACCTGCGAAAAGAGTTTTACTCTTCTCATGCCAGATAACGAGATCTCCCGCAGTATGACCCCTGCCGACAAATTTGATCTCAAGGCGACCACGATCTCCACCGAGTTCGATGGTGTAGTCATCAGTGACGATATTTGGAACAGTGAGCCCTGGAATGCCCTCAGGCTCTTTGAACAACCTCGGCATCCTTCCGAATTCGCTGTCCCAATCAGCCTGTCCACGCTCTTCAATCAGCTTCGCGGTCGCAGTGCTAGCGAGAATATTTTCGGCTTCAAACGCGCTGGCTCCGAGTACGCGTACCGCGTGATAGTGGCTCAGAACGAGGTATTTGACCGGTTTGTTTGTATGCTCACGTAGCTTTTCGAGCCATGTATGAGCCGCGGCGGGCGTAGCGCGGGCATCGAAGCAGACGATGAAATCTTCGCCTTCGATTGCGCCAACGTTAGGATCGCCTTCAGCGGTCAACGCATATACGCCATCGGCAAGCACCTCCAAGGTTTCAGACTTTTCGGCGGTATCATCGGTTGAAGCAAAGGCTTTAGCCATGGATCTTCTCCTCAGAGCAGTTAGTCGAACGTGTTTATCGAATAGTTCAGGTAAAATGGCTACCAACGGTAGTATTTCCGCGAAGCGCCTGAATCAATCCTCAATCGTCATTCGATTTTCATCCTAAGCAATAACGAACAAGCGATAAATAGCTGAGAAGTCGCAACTGAGTTGACTAAATTTCGCCGATAAACAACTACAACTAAATTATAAGCGCATGTCTGGAAGTTCAATTTATTTGCCAAGTTCAGACGTCAGCGCCCTAGATTAGGCTGCTGACTCCACGTCGAAAAACCGGGCAACGTGCCGCGACACCTCAGCAGTCAGTCCCGGCGTACGGTTCCCTTTCAGAATGGACATGAGTCCTGATCATCCTGCGTCGAAAAAGTTAAGGCCCTTGAACCTATCCTGATTCAAGGGCCTTTCTCAGCTGGTTAGATCAAGCTCAGTCAAAGATCATTTCGCTGCGCTCTTTTCAGGCGGTCAGGCTCTGGAAGCTTGTCCGTCCCGAACAACCGTTGTGCATTTCTTCCCAGAATATTGCGTCTTGCATTATCGGTAAGACCATCAATGGTCATGATGCGCGCGGGTGGATCGAAATCCCAGTGCGGCCAGTCAGACGAATACAGCAGCGAATGTTCGGCATCCATCATCTCCAGCGTTTGAGCCAAGGCATCGGGATGCGATACCTCAAGCGGCTGGGAGGTGAAAAACATCTGTTTCATGTACTCGCTTGGCCTTTTGGTGAGCAAGGGTGCGTCAGACGTTCGCAAGATGTACTCATGATCCAGGCGTTGCATCATGAATGGAACCCAAGCCAGGCCGCTTTCGATCCAGATGACCTTCAACTCTGGAAAGCGCTCCGGCAGCCCGTTGAAAAGCCAGTTGGTGAGGTGCGTCATATTGCAGGTGACAAAAGACATGGCATGAACAGCAGTGAACCTGTTCATCGTCTTCGTCCATGAGTCACCCCAGTTGGGCCCAGCATGGAACCCCAGTGGCATTTTCAGGCGCTCCAGCTCTGCGTAGATCGGCATGTAGCTGTTGTTGTGAACGCTGATAAACCTCTGGCTGGTGATGAGGAAACCAACGACGTAAGGGTGGTCGTGGTAAAGCCGTATGGTTTCCAACGCTGCTTCTGGATCTTCGATCGGCAGATTAAGCATCGTTTTGATCCGTGGATCCTTCCCCAGAACATTCGATGTGAACCATTTGTTGTACGCCATGATGAGGGCAGTGGCGATGCGAGGATTCGGATGCATGCCCATGTCGAGCATCGTCTGAGGGAAAAGGATCTGATAGTCATACCCGAACGCGTCAATGGCTCTGCCGGTGACGGTAACAGCACGCTCAACGCCAGGCTCAACCGGCTCCCCACGTTCCGCAGCATGTGGAATCCTTCCTCCAACTTCCTGGAAGCGCAAACCAGGCATCTCTGCAGTGAGTGCGAAATTGCTCCCGCCAGGCGCCGATGCCGCCACTCCAAGTCCATAGTCACGGAGTACTTCATCATCCAGATTTGCCAGGATTTCCGACCAATCGAGCGCCTCTTCATGATGAGAGTCGACGTCAATGATCAGGTAGTCGCGTAAGCCGAATTGATCGATGTCTCGAGTCGCGTTGGCCAGAATGTCCCTGGTGTCAGATTTAACGGTGAATTCCTGGACAGGATGTTTTTTAACTTCCAACTCGTCGCTGGCCATTAGCGTTCCTCCTGGTGCGTCGAAGGCCGATCCCCGATCTGAGTAAGCCATAGGGCAAGATCGAATGTATTGAGGTTTTCTGCACGCATGAGCGCAGAAATCAACATGACGGAGGTCGTTGCGGTAAGGCCTGAACTGGCGATATCCAGTTCGCGTCCTGCCGCAAGACTGGCGTTGGCGTAAAGGTTAGCGGTATCGCTGACGAGCTGTGCCAGCGTCGTCAAGGACAGGTTCTGCGTGCTGCCCTCCTGCATACTCTGGACGACGGTATGGAGTTGATCAGCAACCTCGGTGAGGCCGTGATCGGCTTTGCCGATATGTTCATACATAGACATAGATTGTTCCCTCCGTTTCTTCTACCTCAATCGGAGCAAGAGACATCTCGGGAATCGTGGCATGGCGTCCCGTTTTAATGATGAATTCGGCGCCATGCCATGGGCATACGATATGCATCTCATTACGGTCGTATCGCATGCCGTGGGCCTTGTGATTTTCATCAATGTTTTCCAAGACTTTGGGCATTATTCTGCCTTGGCATACTGGGCCGCCCTGATGCGGGCAAACATTGTCGTAAGCAAACACATCGCCGTCGATACGAAACAAGCCGATAGTTCGCTTACCTATGTCAAGGATTAGCCTACCTTGTTCGGGAAGATCCGATGACTTTCCCGCAGCAATGATAGTCTGGCTGGCTATTGCTTCTCCATTCATAGTCGCTTCTCACGGTAGAGGGTTGTGATTTATGGGATGTTAAGCAGTCGTTGAGCGTTGGTGCGGCCAATCTTTCCGCGATCGTTTTCGCTAAGGAGGGCGTTGTCGAACCACTTGACCGCTGATTCCATGTCTTCGTACGGATAGTCCACTGAGAACATGAGTCGATCGATTCCAATCTCGGCAATAGCGTTATGCAGGGATTTGCTATGGAAGTGGCCACTGGTCGTAAGACTGAAGTTTTTATTGAAGTAATGGCTCAGCGGCTTTTGCGCTTGGCCCAATCCCTCACCGTCCTTTTGCATCTGCAACCGCCATTCCAGGCGGGGGAGGAGAATGGGCAACCCCTCGCCAAGGTGGCCCAGAATGATCTGAAGGTTCGGGTATTTGTCGAACAGCCCGCTCATCATCAGACGTACCGCATGGGTGCTGGTCTCGACGCCGAATCCCCAGGCCGATCCCACGAGAGATGAGTACCCTCTGTACGCTTCCCGCTGGCTGGGCAGTGGCTCGCGGGGGTGTAGATAAACCGGGACATCAAGCGAGGCGACCCGATCCCAGAACTCCCACATGGGTTCTTCGTCCAGGTATTGACCTGTTTCGCTGTCACCGATATTGGTATATCCGTTGATCAACGCCCCCAGCATGCCGAGTTCTTTAACAGATCGCTCTAGTTCGTCAGCCGCTGCAGCGGGATCCTGAAGTGGGACAGCTGCGAAGCCGAAAAGACGATCCGGATGAGTCTCCAAATATTTGGAGTACAAGAGGTCGTTCGTACGCTGTGCAAAATCGATAGCCAGTTGACTGTCGAGTATCGACTGCACTCCAGGTGAGGTTAATGAAAGCACAGTGGCCTCTATACCATTTGCATCCATTCTGGCGAGTCGATCATTAACATCCAGAAGATTTGCTTCAACCTGTTGCATATAGGCTTTGCCATTGCGACTAGATTCGCCTTGAGCATCCCATAGTTTATTATTTTCCTCGGTTGTGAAATGTTCCTCCAGCGCGATTTTTCGCTTCATGAGATTTTCCTTCGTTCAAGGGGGATTGATAGAGATGATTAACCAGACTTTGTTTTCAAGGCGATATGTTTGTATTCAAGAAAGTCTTCAAGCCCGGCCAGGCCTCGCAAGCGCCCCAGTCCACTTGATTTGAAACCTCCTTCTTCAAAAGCATCATCCATCGAGCCCCAGTCGTTAATCCAAACAGTTCCTGCGTTGATGTGTCTGGCCATTTGCATGACTCGATCAACATCCTGCGACCACACGCTTGCTGCCAGTCCGTACTCACTGTCATTTGCCAACTCGATCGCTTCAGCTTCTGTGTCGAACCGTTGGACGGTTAATACCGGGCCGAATACTTCCTCTTGAACGATAGGCAGGTTTGAATTTGGGACTTCAAGAAGAGTAGGGCGGAAGAAGGCACCAGCTGCGAGCGGCCCATCAGTGATTGGCCCTCCGCGCACAATCACCTCGGCGCCATAGCTGATGGCGTCCATTACCATTGACTCGACTCGCTTGACACTAGCCTTATTGATCAATGGGCCCATTTGGCTCGATTCTTCAAGCCCAGGCCCGACTCTAACCTTTTCGAGCCTCTCGGCAAGCGCGTGCAGGAAACTGTCTGCCACCGTGCGATGGACGAGCAGGCGGCTTCCAGTAACGCAGAATTGGCCCGAAAAAACCGTCAGCGCTTCGACAACCTTCTCTAATGCCTGATCCTGATCTGCGTCCTCCAGGATCACGATTGGCGTTTTGCCGCCGAGTTCCAACCCGACTCTCTTCAAAGTCGATGCGGCAGATGCCAAAATCGCTCGGCCCGTACCGGTGCTCCCCGTGAAGCTTATGACCGATGTTTTGGGGGATTTGACCAGGTGGTTGATGACGTCCTTGTCCCCGGTGAGAATGTTGACGACGCCGGCAGGCAGCCCGGGTGTCGCCGCAATCAACTGGCTGAGCAATGCGTTCACTTGGGCGGTTTGCCTCGGCAGCACGACTACGGCCGAACAACCAGCGGCAAGGGCCGGGCCCAGAGAGCGAATAGCCAGTGCGACCGGGGAGTTCCATGGCGCATAGATGCCGGCGACACCCACCGGTTGCCGTATGGCAATCGAGAGCCGGTCTTGCGCCAACTCGGCTGCGCGGCCGTAATCCGTGGTCGCCAATGCTGCATTGAAACGCAGCGTTTTGGGAGCAAAACTCACCTCAAACCGCGCCTGCTGCAGCGTTTTACCATTCTCCAACGCCAGCAGCATCGCAAGTTCTTCTGCGTGGTCTTCAAACTGCTGCGCCATCGCATGCAACACTCGGACGCGTAGCTGACGATCTGCCGCCCAGTCTCCGCGTCGGAATGCTCGTAGAGCAGCGTCGATTGCTGTCTGAACATCACTCACTCGCGCATCAACGTAGATCCCGATTGCATCTCCCGTAGCTGGGTTGAAGCTTTGTTCGTGTTGACCGTTGTCCCGCCATTGTCCATCTATCCAGAGCTTGGCTGGATTCATCCCAGCACCTGGCGTCTGAGTTTTGGCTGCTTCACAAATTTGCATCAGTGCCTCCTAGGTTGAAACGAGGGGCTGTTGATCCAGGTGTTGCTTAAGGTTGGATCTGTCCCCTCCCTCCCGTATGGATGAAATTCCGATCAGTGCCGTTGTCTCGCGCACCAAGGGTATTCATCCTGCAAGATCCACCGTGTCACAGGCTGGAAATCGCTCGACCGCTCTAGCTCGGTGCTTTGGCAGATGTCCAGCTTGCGTAAGTACGACAGAGACCCTGAATTAGGAGTTCCGTTAAATGTAACTAAATTATGCAATGCGTAATTTATGGCACTCTGAATAGCGGCTGCGCACGCCTTGGCTGGAGGGTGAAGCGCTGGACAACTGTGCTGAGGGGAAAAGGGGAAGCGCTGCCAGCGATGTGGGTTCTGGCAGCTTTAGCAGGCAGGCGTTGATCAGGCTGGGCGGCGTCAACACCCGCCCGGTGGTAGGGATCAAGCCACCGAACTGGATGTTGCGGGAACCGTAGGAACGAATGCGTTCTGTAAATGATCCAGCCATGCACGGACTGCTGGGAGCATTCCTTTACGATGAGGATAAACCGCTTGCAGCCAAGCGGGAGGGCAGCTCCAACCCGGCAGGATCCTGACAAGCGTCCCGTTGGCCAATTCAGATTCGCAGTGAGTTATGGGCAATACGGTGAATCCCAAGCCCGCCAATGCCGCCTCCTTTCGCATGGCGAAATCCTCAACTCCGAGTCGGGGGGGCAGGCTAACTCAAAACGCTCGCCCGCCTCGCTGAAGAGACGAACTCTCGCCAACCTATCGGTATCTAAAGCTCCCAAAAAGGGAAGCGTGGTGAGGTTTTGGGGATGTGTCACGGGATGCGCTGCGGCAAACGACGGCGAGGCTACGACCTCGGTGCGAGCCTCGCGCAGGCGTCGAACGACCAGGCTCGGCTCCTCATCCTCAATCTCACGAACGCGTAACGCCACATCGACTCCCTCATTGATCATGTCAACCCGTCGGTTGACCAGGAGCAAGTCCAGCTGCACGTGAGGGTACTGAGTCAGAAAATCGCGGACGACGGGATTCAGAAACTGATTCGCCAGCGCGACCGGGCTGCTCACTCTTAGCGGCCCTCGGGGTTCGTTGGTGACGCATGCGACGACGGCTTCAGCTTGCTCCGCCTCAAAAAGCATTGCTTGGCAATGGCGCAAGTATCGCTCGCCCACCATCGTCAACTGCAGCTTTCGGGTGGTTCGCTGAAGGAGACGTACGTTAAGCCGCTCCTCGAGCTCAGATACACGTCTTGATAGACGCGACTTTGGAATACCCAGCAGCCGGCTTGCTGCTGCAAAACCACCTTCCTCGACCACCTTGGCGAAGTAGAAAAGATCGCTCAGATTTCATGGGTCACCAATCGGCACTTATTAGAAGCCTTTGCAGTAGGAGGGGTGGGGAGGGTAAACCATTCGCGATGGAGCGCCCACCCGGATCAGAAGAGGTTGTTGGACACAAGCTCATCAGAGTCCACGGTGGCATACCTGCAACCCAAGCGTAGAGGCATACGGGCGAGGCACAGAGGGGCGCAATACGTGAAAAAGCCAGGCGCCTGACCCGCTCGACTTCCGCTGAGCGGAGCGCCAGGAGCATTCGCAATCTGGATAGTTTTCTCGTCATTTCGAAGGTCAAATGAGCGGGTCGCAGTTACGTTTAAATGTTTCATCGACACACAACTAAAAATATAGATCGTCTCAAAAAATAACAAGTTCCACTGCTAGTAAGTAATTGGAAAAACTGCCGCGGTACCCAGGTTTCTCAAAGTTTGTGAGTGCTTCAATGGGTTATTTCGGACGTTCCTCAGGGAGGAAGAGCTCCTGTATCCAATAATTTTCTCAATGGTGAAAAACTATGAGCTGGTCAAAAGAAGATCTAAAAGCGGGTGGCGTGGGAGGAGGTAGCAATGCCAACCAGCTTGGGGTGGGCTTCAAATCTCGCCATCTCACGATGATGTCCATCGCGGGGGTCATTGGCGGTTCGTTGTTTGTAAGTTCTGCGAGCGTTATCCACAGCGCTGGGCCCGCTGCAGTGCTGGCATATTTGGCCGGCGGTGTTCTCATGATGTTCATTATGAGGATGCTTGGAGAGATGGCTACTGCTTCACCTGACACCGGGTCATTTTCCACGTATGCCGACAGGGCTATCGGTCGATGGGCGGGTTTCACAATCGGCTGGCTTTATTGGCTGAGTTGGGTATGCATCATGGCCTGGGAAGCCTACGTGGCCGGCAAAATCCTGAATGGATGGTTTCCTGAGGTCAGCATCAACGCTTTTGTCCTGGTCACGACGCTGATTCTGGTTAGCGTGAACTTTTTCAACGTCCGGCATTACGGGGAAATGGAGTTCTGGTTCGCTCTCATCAAGGTGGTCGCCATTTGCAGCTTTTTGGTGATTGGCTTGCTCGCGATAATGCACATCTGGCGCGGAGGGCAAGTAGTTGGGATTTCCAACTTGACGGCCAACGGCTTCATCCCGAATGGCACCGGGGCTGTAGTGGGTGCGATGCTCGGCGTGATGTTTTCGTTTCTTGGTGCAGAAATTTCAACAATTGCTGCATCCGAATCGAAGAACCCTCGAGAACAAATCGTCAAAACGACCAAATCCGTCATTTGGCGGGTGGGTCTCTTTTACGTAGGCTCAATTTTCCTTGTCGTTTGCCTCGTTCCGTGGAACGACCCCTTGCTCGGGCAATCCGGTTATGGTGCCTACCGGCGTACTCTGGAGCTTTTGGGGATACCGGGTGCAGAGTACATCATGAACTTCGTGGTTCTGACCTCTGTCAGCAGTTGCCTGGTCTCGGCTCACTACACGGCCTCTCGAATGCTGTTTTCGCTTGCTGCCCGCGGTGATGCCCCGTCACTGTTGGGCAGAACTCGCCAGTCTAACGGTGCCCCGACCTGGGCGATCATTGCGTCGTGCCTCATTCCAGTCGCACTCGCTTTAATGAATTTCAGTGAGGCACTGCGCCCGAAAGATGTCCTGAATACACTGATGAACCTGACAGGCTCCACCGCATTGCTCGTTTACCTGGTCATTGCTTTCTCTCAGCTTCGCATGCGTCGCAAGCTGGAGCAGGAAGGTGCCGTCATGCCGTTGAAAATGTGGCTGTATCCGTGGCTCACCTGGGCTGTGATCGGCTTCATCGTCATGTGCCTGGCTGTCATGGCATTCAGTGAAGAATATCAATCGGTCATCTTCTCAACGGGTGGTTTGACACTTTGCATAATGGCCTGTGGGGTGATTCGGCAGAAACGAGGAGTGAAGGTCGACGCCTCCGTCTCTGCTGATTCCGACGGCAAGGTGGCGACCCCCTAAGAATTGTCGCGGCCTGTGGAGGCTTGGGCGTCAAGCATAGAGGCGGTGTGACATGTGGTGGATGTCCATCTGAGCTCAGCGGCTATATCTGCTGGATTGGCGACATTCGCTCGTGCACTTTGCTATGGATGGTGCTTGCTGAAACAGGCGGTTTCGGGGGAAATTAGGATTACCAGGTTGCTGAAGATTTGTTGAGGTTCGCTCTATGCCATCGTTCGTCGAATGTCGCTCCTTCGATGTCGTGCACCAATCCAGGTTGTTGGGCAACTGGAATCAAAAATATACCCAGCTATCGCCCGGCCGTTTTGAGGGTTCGGTTACGGAGCTTCAGCTCGACGGCGTGACGCTCTCTCGCGAGCGCATGAATACCGCTGTTCAACAAATGGGCAGCCTGCCGCCTAAAAGGTTCGCGGTATCACACCCTATCAATCGCGACGGCCTGCATCACCTGGACTGGCGGCGTGACGTAAAGGACGGCTCTGGACTGATGAATTCGGCCGGCACCTATCGCGTGATGTCTTCGGTGTCCTCCGATGTGCTGGTTTTGAGTGTTTCAGAGGAGGTACTGGCCGAGCACATGTCCAACCTTGAAATCGGAATGACAGTTTCGAGTGTCCGCACGCTCACGCTGCCTGACGGCTTCGAGCGGATGGCCGTAGACATGCTCTGCCAATCGAGGTTGGGGCTAGCGGATGATTTTTGCGAAAACGCGGCGAAGCGGCTGTTGGATTCCCTGGCGTCGCCGATTTGTGAAGTGTCAGCCATCGGGGGTGCGCGACCTTGGCGCACAGATAGATTCGTCATCGTTAACGATGCATGTGACGCGGCAGAGGAAGAAGGTCTCAACTTCGCGACACTGCACACAATGTGTCATGGGGCCCGTGTCAGCCTCAGAATTCTCCAGTATGCATTTCGCGAGGTGCTTGGCGTCACCCCTTTGAAATGGCTCCGAATCGCTCGCTTGAATGCTGTGCACCGAGACTTGATTCGCTTACGGCCCTCGGGAATCACTGACAGCGCCTTGGCTCACTCATTTACGCATCTCGGTCGATTCTCAGTCGAGTATCGCTCGATTTTTTGTGAGTCACCTCGCGAAACCTTGCACCGAGTACGCGGTACCGCCTGAGCGACTGCGATCCGGGTAGAGAAGCTGAGAACCTGATTTTCGGTCTGCCGCTGTTCGCAATGTGGATATTCATCCCCTTTGCTATCGAATATAAAGCAACTATCGCAGCTTTTAACGGCGTCACCCATTTCCAGTTGAACACTCTCGACTGGAACTGCCATGCCCAAAATTTCTCATGACCATCAAGCAGGGAACCAATCATATGTTTGCGACTAGAGCTGAAGTTATTGCATCGCGTGATGAGGTATCTGATCTGCAGCTCGCAGATAAACGAACTCAGCTCCATCCTTTCACCAATGCGCATGTTCACTCAGAGCAGGGAGGCTTGTTGATTGAACGGGGCGACGGGGTCTATGTGATAGATGCCAACGGGGAACGTTACCTTGAAGGGATGTCTGGACTGTGGTGTGTGGCCCTAGGGTTCAGCAACAAGCGGCTTGCTGCCGCCGCTGCGAAGCAATTCGACGTGCTGCCTTACTACCATCAGTTCGTTAATAAAACCATGTCGCCTTGCATCAAGCTGTCCGAAAAGCTCATTGAGATTGCTCCAGGCCCTATGAGCAAAGTTTTTTTAGCCAACTCCGGTTCAGAAGCGAATGATACTGCTGTCAAACTTGTATGGTATTTCAACAACGCGAAGCGCCGTCCACAGAAGAAAAAAATCATCTCAAGAAAAAATGGATACCATGGGGTCACTATCGCTTCAGCCAGCCTAACGGGCTTGCCAGCAGTGCATAAGGCGTTCGACTTACCGCTTCCCGGCTTCCTGCATGTCAGCTGCCCAAATGTCTATCGAGATATGCTTCCCGGTGAGACGGAGGAATCCTACGCCGATCGTTTGGCAGCAGAACTTGAAAACCTGATTCTTGAAGAAGGGCCTGAGACGGTTGCCGCATTTTTCGGCGAGCCCGTGATGGGGGCAGGTGGGGTACACATACCCCCAGCAACTTACTGGGAAAAAATCCAGAAGGTATGTCGTAAGTACGACGTCTTGGTGGTGGCGGATGAGGTGATTACCGGTTTTGGTCGAACCGGTGCGATGTTCGGCTGCGACAAATACGGGATAAAGCCAGACATTCTCGTTTTGTCCAAACAGATCACTTCCGCGTATCAGCCTCTCTCTGCCGTTCTCATCAATGAGCATGTGTACGAAGGTGTAGCTGATCAGGCGAGCGCGGTGGGGGCATTTGCGCATGGATTTACGGGGGGCGGGCATCCCGTCGCCGCAGCCGTAGCTTTGGAAAATATCGCAATCATTGAAGAAGATGGGCTTGCGGAACGAGCAGCCGTCTTGGGCAAGCGTTTTTATACGTCGTTGCAAGACTTCCAGGATCATCCGTTAGTGGGGGATGTCCGTGCGGTGGGCTTGATTGGGGCGATTGAGCTGGTCGCTGACAAAGACACCAAAGCATCTTTCGACGTTCCGGGGCAGGTGGGTCGCTACCTGGTGGAACGTGCGCAGGCGAACGGTTTGGTTGTCAGAGGAATTGGTGACGTCATCGCATTTTGCCCGCCGTTGATCATTTCTGAGCGGGAAATCGACGAACTGATCAGCCGGTTCGCCCAAGCCCTAGAAGAAACCACGCAATGGTATTACGCGTCCAATTGACTTAGCGCTGTAAGGGGCTCCCGCCCGCTCGGCTGCAGATATTGTTGGCGGGAGATCATGATCATATGAGGGCAGGGCTGCGGGGATGAGTCATAGATCCTCGTAGCTTTACCTTCCTCAAATTCGAAACTCCCCCCAATCACGTCGTCTGCCCTGGCAGCGGCAGCCTGCACCTTCCTATCGACTAAACCACCCGGAACACTCGTTACCGGCGGCTTCACGCGTCTGCCGCCCGTCTGGCCGTGTAGCCAAAATGTCCCAAATATCCACGCAAAACTGCATTTTCTGTCATGGAAATGGTTGACCAAACACGCTCAGGAAATTACGCTCTGCATAAACGCATTACGAATAAGTAAAAATCAACGTAGCGGTTGCAGGAGGAACGATGAGTAACACCAACGACAGCATCAGTTACCAATCTGGCTTTGGTAACCATTTCTCCAGCGAGGCGGTTGAGGGGACTCTGCCTGTCGGCCAGAACTCGCCGCAGCGCGTCGCGCATGGGTTGTACGCCGAGCTTTTTTCCGGAACTGCCTTCACGATGCCTCGCCACGAGAGCCGTCGCACCTGGATGTACAGGATTCGACCTTCGGCTTCTCACCCGACATTCAAGCCAATCGCTTCACCCATCCCGCAGGCCTCACTGGCTCCGGCCAACCCTAACCGGCTTCGCTGGGAAGCGCTGGCGATCCCGGCAGCACCGACTGACTTTGTAGATGGTCTGCGTGCCATGGTGGCGAACTCCAGCCTCGATCACCCGAGCGGGGTAACGGTTTATCACTACGTGGCCAACCGCTCGATGGAGCGCGCTTTTTATAGCGCTGACGGCGAGCTTCTGATCGTGCCGCAACAGGGTCGACTATTGCTGATGACCGAGCTGGGGCGTATCGAGCTCAAGCCGCTTGAAATTGCCGTCATACCTCGTGGGTTGAAATTCAAAGTCGATCTTCTCGACGCCGATGCCCGAGGTTACATCGCCGAAAACCACGGCGCGCCATTACGCCTTCCTGACCTTGGGCCTATTGGCAGCAATGGTCTGGCGAACCCTCGCGACTTCTTGACGCCAGATGCGTGGTTTGATCAGCAACAGGGCCCAACCCAGCTCGTTCAGAAATTCCAGGGAAGCTTCTGGGAAGCAGAGCTCGATCACTCGCCGTTCGATGTGGTCGCTTGGCATGGAAACAACGTCCCGTATAAGTATGATCTGCGCCATTTCAATACCATTGGTTCGATCAGTTTCGACCACCCGGATCCGTCGATCTTCACGGTACTGACATCCCCAACCAGCGTGCATGGACTCGCCAACCTCGACTTCGTGATTTTCCCACCGCGTTGGCTCGTGGCGGAAAACACCTTCCGTCCACCATGGTTCCACCGCAACCTCATGAACGAGTACATGGGGCTGATCGAGGGGGAGTACGACGCGAAGGCTGATGGCTTCACTCCAGGTGGATCCTCACTACACAGTTGCATGAGTGCCCATGGCCCCGATGCTCTGACGTCCGAGAAGGCAATGGCCGCTGACTTGGAACCTCAGAAAGTCGACGGCACGATGGCATTCATGTTTGAGACTTCGCAGGTGTTGCGCGCAACGGAATTTGCGCTGGGCAATCCAGCACTGCAGGAAAACTACGACGCATGCTGGGAAGGCATCGCCGGAAAGTTTGAAAGCAAAAATTCCTAATAGAGAGATCTACAATGAACAGCTGGGTATCTTCGGCCAATGGCCATCCTGATTTTTCGCTTGCCAACCTGCCGTTTGGTGTTTTCAGCGTCGACGGCGGCGAACGCCGCACAGGCGTCGCAATTGGTGACTGGATTTACGATCTTAAAGCGGCCCTCAAGGCTGGTTTTTTCACGGGCGCCGCTCAAGCCGCAGCACTTGCCGCGGTCGGCGGTTCGCTGAACGCGTTCTTTGGTCTCCCACGACAGGAGCGTAAAGCACTGCGTGACCGTCTCACGGTTTTGCTGTCCGAGGGTGGTGATGAAGTTGAGGCTCAACGGTCATTGGGCGACAGCTTGTTGATCGATGCCTCTGCATGCGTACTGCATGTTCCTGCACGCATTCAGGACTACACCGATTTCTATGTCGGGATTCACCACGCAGAGAACATAGGCAAGCTGTTCCGGCCTGAAAACCCACTGATGCCCAACTACAAATATGTTCCGATTGGGTATCACGGCCGCGCCTCGACCATCATCGCTTCAGGTCAGCCTTTCATCCGTCCGTCTGGCCAGATAAAACTTCCTGAGAGCGAAACTCCAATTCATTCACCGAGCCGTCGCCTGGACTATGAACTTGAGGTTGGCCTCTGGGTCGGCGCAGGCAATGCCATCGGTGAGCCAATCGACATCAGTGATGCTCGTGAGCATATCGCTGGTCTGTGCCTGCTGAACGATTGGTCTGCACGCGATATTCAGGCTTGGGAATACCAACCGCTGGGCCCGTTCCTGTCCAAGAGCTTTGCCTCCACGATTTCTCCTTGGGTTGTGATGAGTGAGGCATTGGAGCCTTTCCGCTGTGCGCAACCGTCCAGGCCAGCTGGCGATCCGGGCCCGTTGCCGTATCTTCAGGATGAAGAGGATCAGAACTCCGGAGCTTTCGATATCAAACTCGAGGTATTGATCCTGACGCCACGTATGCGGGAGGAGGGCGAAGCTCCATTCCAGCTCAGCGTCAGCAGCACGCTGAATATGTACTGGACGTTCGCGCAGATGGTCGCTCATCACACCGTGAATGGTTGCCAGCTGAACCCGGGTGACTTCTTTGGTACCGGCACATTGTCGGGCCCTACAAGGGGATCGATGGGTTCTCTGCTCGAAATGACCGAGGGAGGCAAACATCCGATCACACTTCCGAATGGTGAGGTTCGCACCTTCCTGGAGGACGGTGACGAGATTCTGTTCAAGGCTCGCTGTGAGCGTGATGGTGCTGGCTCAATCGGGTTCGGCGAGTGCCGGGCAGTGGTTCTGCCAGCGAAGGCACGTCGGTCATGATTCTGTACTCGTATTATCGCTCCACTTCTTCCTACAGGGTGCGGATCGCGCTTGAGCTCAAGCGCGTCCGATACCGTGTAGAGCCGGTAAATCTCGTACTCGACGGCGGGCAGCACCACAGTGCGGAGTACCTCGAAATCAATCCTCAAGGTCGAGTCCCGACCTTGATTGACGGCGATACAAAGGTCATTCAATCGCCGGCGATCATCGAGTACTTGGAAGAGATCTACCCCAGCGTTCCGCTGTTAAGCGCTGATGCTGCTGAGCGAGCACTGGCTCGCTCGGTCGCTGCAATCATCGCGTGCGACATCCACCCTTTGCACAACGTTTCTGTGCTGAACAAGCTGCGAGGGGCCGGGCACGATGAGGCCTACGTTCAACAGTGGATCAGGGACTGGATCTCGGCGGGGTTTACCGCAGTGGAGGAACTCATCGGTGAGAGCGGCTGGGCCTTGGGGGAAACCCCTGGCCTGGCGGACGTTTACCTGTTGCCTCAGATCTATGCAGCCCGGCGATTCGGCCTGGATGTAGATGCAGCATTTCCCAAAATCGCTCGGGTTGAACAGTTGGCGGCAGAGCATCCAGCCTTTCAGCGCGCGCATCCCTCGAACCAGATTGACGCTCCGCCGACGTAAGACATCCCGACAATTCTAACGTGGCCTCACAACAATAATCGGATTGCCATGATGAATAACCAAATTGATGCTTTTCGTGCTGCATTGGATCAGCGACCGTTTTCTCGGTACCAGATCCGCACCCTCGTGCTACTGATTTTGCTATTGGTATGCGATGGATACGATGCCCAGCTTCTGGGCTTCGTTGTTCCAAGTTTGGCAACCGAATGGGCCACGCCCAAAGCTGCTTTCGGTATTGTGTTCACGTGCAACCTGATCGGGCTGACTATTGGCTCATTGCTGCTTACGCCTCTGGCCGATCGTTTCGGCATCAGGAAAACGCTGCTGTCTTGCGTGGTGCTGTTTGCTGGGTTGACCCTGCTCTCAGCCTGGGCGCACAACATCGAAACGCTGGCGGTAATCCGTTTCCTCTGTGGTATTGGAATGGGCGGGGCAATGCCGAGCGCGATGGCCTTGATGGCGGACTATGCGCCACCAAGGCTGAAGACATTCTTCGTTACGTTGGCTGCATGCGGTTTTTCATTTGGGGGCGCAGCTGGAGGCTTCATCGCCGCCAGTATGATGCAGCACTACGGATGGCAAAGCGTATTTATAGTCGGAGGGGTTGCCCCGCTGGTGTTGTTGCCATTTTTGTACCTATGGCTGCCTGAGTCCCTCGCCAGGCTATTTAGCGCCAAGCATATGGCAGCTGCGCTCAAGCGAATGCTAGATACGTTGGTACCGTCATGGACTCCGCCAGCTCCAGTTTTGGAGAATGGTAAAGTCCAGAAGGTGACGATCGTCGACCTGTTTCGGTATGGATATCTGAAGCCCACGATCTTTATCTGGTGCACCTGTGTCTCCAGCTTCATCCTGCTGTACTTCACCGTGAGTTGGCTGCCGACGCTGCTTGGCGAGGCTGGCTTCTCCTCAAGCTCGGCAAGCCTTGCTACATCCTCCTTTTTGGCCTCCGGGACAGTTGGAGCGATCGCTTTTTCTTACCTCGCAGATAAGGTTAAGAGGAAGGTTTGGCTGGTTGGCGGGATCATGGTTGTGTGTGGAGTGGCAACAGCGGCGATTGGATATAACCATAGCCTTCCTGCATTGACCGTCTTGGCGGTGATGGTGGCCGGGTTCTGTCTGATCGGTGGCCAGCTAACGCTCAACGCGGTTATCAGCAACTTTTACCCGCCTCACATCCGGGCAACCGGGGTAGGTTGGGCTCTGGGAGTTGGCCGCTTGGGTTCGATCTCTGGCCCGCTGATGGGCGCCATGCTGATCTCGATGCAGATCCCATTGCCAACCGTGATGCTCCTGGCAGCAATTCCTGCAATCCTGGCGGCGATGTTTGTGGTCAACATCAAGCATCCTCAGGCGGATTCAGTAAAAAAGCCTGAAGAGCTTGATGACATGAGTTCACTGCCTGAGGTCTCCAAGTAAAGACTCTTTGGGTGCATGAAAATGCTCCTCACAGCTTTACCTCGCCCTGTCGCATTAGTTGATGCGACGGGGCTTTTTGCGTTTGGGGGATTCTTTTTTGCGTAGTTTTTTCACAAACGCAGATACCTGACCTACGCTAATAACTATTCGTAATGACCTGTGCCTTTTTTCTTGCCAAGCGTAGCGTCAATAGACGACTTCCAGTCAACACTCTTGCGATGTTTACAGTATATATAAACTCCAAATACCGCTTTAGGATGAGCTTAGGACAGACGCTCACTGTTGCCTGCAAGCACTTGATTGGCCTGAATAGAGTGCTGGCACACTTGGCTTCACTGGCGACCGATGTGTTCTAAATCTAATTCTAAGGAGAACAACCATGGCTAAAGCCTTTGCCTCGTCCAATGACACTGTAGACAAAATCGAAACGCTGGAAGTAGTTGCTGACGGCGTGTACGCCTTGACCGCCGAAGGTGATCCAAACGTCGGCGCTATCGAGGGCGAAGACTTCCTGATCTGCTTCGACGCTCGCGCAACGCCTGCTTCCGCTTACACCTGGTTGGAGCAGCTGCGCCAGCACACTGACAAGCCGGTCAAGTACCTGATTCTGAGCCATTACCACGCTGTTCGCGTGCTGGGCGCCAGCGCTTTTGAAGCGGAAAACATCCTGGCCAGCACGGCCACAGCCAAGCTCATCACTGAGCGCGGTCAGCAGGACTGGGACAGCGAGTACGGCCGGATGCCGCGGTTGTTCAAAAACCCGGAAGAGATTCCAGGTCTCACCGTTCCGAACATCGTGACTGACGACTACACCATCGAGCTGGGCGGCGATCGTGGCACCGTGGAAATCAAGTTCCTGGGCCGTGGCCACACTGCTGGCGACCTCGTTGTTTGGCACAGCAAGAGCAAGACTCTGTTTGCTGGCGACCTGGTTGAGGCAGAAGCTGCTCTGTACACCGGCGACGCTTTCCACTTCGATTGGGCCGGCAAAACTCTGGACAACGTAAAAGCTTTCCGTGCTGAGAACGTTGTCGGCGGCCGCGGCCCCGTTGCCAAAGGTCTCGCGGCTGCTGATGCTGCGATCGAGCAGACTCGCTCCTTCATTAACGGCATGCTCGAACACGTAGGCAATGCCCATCGTTCCGGTGGCACTGTCAAAGATGCCTTTGAAGCCACTCACAAGGCGCTC
Source organism: Pseudomonas sp. v388 (assembly GCF_003935425.1). Classification (GTDB taxonomy): domain Bacteria; phylum Pseudomonadota; class Gammaproteobacteria; order Pseudomonadales; family Pseudomonadaceae; genus Aquipseudomonas. The sequence goes on along the minus strand of NZ_RHQN01000001.1, from coordinate 594,131 downwards.
GAACCACAGTACGGTCAATGGCCGATCTTCGAACATTGCCTGCCTTTCGATGTGCAGCGTGTATGGGATGAATACGAAGGTATCGACTGGCCTCGCGTCTGGACTGCAGAGCGTGACCAAGAGGTCTGGGCGCTGCTTCAAGGTTAAAAGTCACCGCTGGAACCTCTCCAGGGCCAGCTATTGGGACGGCTTGAAGTTTTGACGGCTATGAACATCCAGTGTTTTGTCCCCTAGAGCGGCGTCAGCCGCTCTTTTTTTTGCTTCGAAAAAGTGAACCACAAGCGAGTACCGGTGCGGAGTCAGCGACGACCGACCAGATCTAACTTGTGATCTAGCTCGTACCCGCCCTTTATACTGTTGACCTGCCAGTGCCGCTTGCTGGCGAGGACATCAGCGCGCAAATCATCACTGATTCTTACCAGGCTTGGATCGAGGAAGGTGAATACCTGATCTGAGACGAACTTCGTTGACAATACATCAAGATACTCATTCTTCCGAGCGCAAACGTAGAGGGGGTACTTCGTGTGTAAAGATTCCACCAGACTGTCAAAGGACAGGATCTTGAAGTCCTCCTGTTCACGAGTAGCAATGAGTGAACGGCGATTGTTATTCCCCTCAAACTCTGACCTGCGGCCGTGCACTAAGACATACTTGATGTGGCACTTGTTGTATCCCATCGGGGTTCGTACATCTCGTAAGGTTCCATTGATGAACCCTTCTTGATTTGCCCCGGTTTGGAACCAGGCTCTCCATCTGTTGATCTGCTCCAAGCCAGCAAGAAAGTCTGGGTGAATGTCATTACTGCTCGGCTTGAAATATTTCGAATGAGGCTTCTCGATTTCAACTAAAACCAGATGCCAGTCTGCCGAGCTTTTGGACATGTAGAAAAAATCAGGGGCATAGTCATTTGCCAGATGCAGCTTGCGAAACACCAGATCAAAATGCACGCCGTGGTTTTGAACGAACTCACGGGGGATCAATTGGGTGTGTTGCTCAAGGAATGCTTGATAGGTCTGCTCCGGATGATTGCCATCGAGCAGCTCCAGGAATTGTTGTTTCAGATTGGACAGGGACTCTCGGTCTTGGAGCATGGATACGTCCTTGGATACTCAAGATGGGGGAGGGAATGTAGATCGACTTGTGGGAAGTAGTCGAGTAGGAGGCAGTCGCTTTTTGGGTGGCGCTGCGCCTAGGCATCGTCTCTGCGCAACGACACAGCCCTAGACCCGTCAAGTAGGGTAGGGCTGGGTACTTTCGTTTCTTGCCAGGGTAGAGAGCGCTGCGGGCGGTTGCTGACTGCAGCTTTCCAGGTACAGACGATGCTCGCCCACCGCTTCACCCGGGAGCGCCATCATAAGAGGGCAACGCGTTTTAGCTGCGCTTCAGAGGCAGCGAGAATCTACCGGCCCCGATCGCGTAGAGAGCAAGGAAGCCGCCCGCGATAGCTACGTTTTTATAGAAATGAGTGAACATGCCCATGTATTGCTCTGGCGGCACAGCCCAATAGGCGTGGCCGATGATTCCGGTCGCGATGGTGTAGCCAAAAAACAGCAGGCAGAGCGGACGGAAGAAAACTCCGAGGAGCAAAAGCAGAGCCAGAGGCCCCTCAATCAGTATGGCAACCCAGGCAAACAGTTCAGGACTGGGCGTACCGAGTCGAGCCATTGAAGCGATGGTTTGGTCTACGTGGTTGAGCTTGATGACAGCGAAGATCAGATAGAAACCGCATAGAAGGACTCTAGCGATTAACGGGGCGGCTTGCGTAGCAAAAGGTGCTTTGTGGGTCTCAAACGTCATGCAATGGTCTGCCTATACAGAGTGATCGAAGTGCCCCCCGCAGGTTCGGCGCAAGTTTTTTTCGCCTACCCACGGCAGCGTGCGTTGATAAAAAACCGCCGCGATATTCTGCTATCCGTAATCGTGTTACGCAAATGCTAATTTGCCCGCGGGGGTCGAGACGAGATATAAAGCTCGTTTTGGCGAAGAGCTTTCGGTGCATGGATAACGAAATAGCGACATCTGCAGGTAATAAGCAGACGGTGAGGTCGGCGGAGACAGGCACAGATATTTTGCGCGGCCTCGCTCAACTGGCCCCATCTACATCCCTCAGTGGACTCGCTAAACACATCGATATGCCTGCAGCGAAAATCCATCGATACCTGCAGGCTCTCATGGCCAGTGGATTTGCCGAGCAGGATCCTCAGACGAGTCACTATCGCTTGGGCAGAGAAGCTCTCTATGTGGGTCTTGCTGCCCTGAACAGCGTTGACGTTTATCGCAGCGGGGGCGTTGCGTTAACCCAACTGCGGGACATGGTCGAGGAGACGTGTTTCTTGGCTGTCTGGGGGAGTGAAGGTGCGACCGTCATCAAGGTAGAGCCTGCGCCACGGTCAGTGACTGTCGTGACCCAAATCGGATCGGTACTCCCCGTGTTCCGGTCATCGACTGGATTGGTATTTGGCGCCCACTTACCGGATCTGGAGATTCAATACTGGCTCGACAAAGATGCCAGCCAACGCCCTAAAAGCCAGGCTTTGCGCCGCAAGGACATTGAGGCTCAGCTTGCCCAGATACGCACGCAACGGATGTGCTCAGTACAGGGGCTCTTCATGCCTGGCATCAACGCCGTGTCCGCCCCCGTCTTCAATGCATTTGGAGGCATCACCGGCGTGCTGACCGTCGTCGGATCGGTGTCCAACTTCACTGCCGAGCTCGATGGGCCAAAGGCGCGTTGCCTCGATCTGGTTGCTCGCAAATTGAGTGCAGACATGGGGTTCAGGGACACGGAGCAGAAGGAGGAGCCAACCTTACCCAAGGCGGCGAAGCCTGGCCGTAAGAGGACTGCCAGCTAGAGGTTCGGCCTGGGTATCCATGTGGTCAGGGAACATGAGATGCCACGCTTCCAGCCTTACGCAGCAGATGCGTGGTAAGCCGGCGAGACTGGAAGCATGAACTCTGTTAGGGGAGCAGCGACTGCTGGCACCCCTGAAGGCTGGGTCAGAGACTCTTGAAGAAGTCGAATGGGATTCTCGACTCATCAAGCGACGTGGTTTTCTCGAAGATGATGCGATTGACGATCGTCAGGCCGATGGAAGTCCACCATTCTCCAGCGTCAATATCTGCCATCAACTGCTCACTTTTTGAAATCGTCAGGTAGTCATCGCTACGCAAGAAATCTTCCAGGTCGTTGAGGCTGGCGAAGTTGAGCAGACTCACGCCGTCGTATCGACACGCATCTGGATGGTAGAAAGGTTCTCCCCGCTGCGTGGGCCCAATGCTGTGAAGCTGCACATACCGCTTGATCAGACCGCCTGCATGCGCAGCGACCACTGGAGCGTGCTCCTGCAGCCACCACTTCTGAAACTGTTCGCGGGTGGTGTCAGACTTGCGCACATGCAGCTTCACAAGCGTGATTGGTTCGTTCCCGGAATTACTTGGAAGGACGATGTACTGACGAGCCGGAATCGGCGCGATGTTTCGGAACATCGCATGATCTTCCGGAGCAATCTTTTCCCGAATACGTTCGTTGCCGAATACCACGCCCATGTCTTCCATGCGAGCGAAATGAAGGTATGCGACACCATCCCACGCAGGTCGCTGGTACGGCGGTACATGCCCGACAATCGTTGGCCAAAGCTTGCCTTGATCATCCACTGGGAATCGGTACGGAGGGGCGTTATAGCTGGTCGGCCCCGGCGCGAAACGATGCAGCTGATCGTATCGCAGCAGTCGCTCCAGAGATTTGTCGTCTGATTCTTCTACATGCACAAACCTTGGCCCGTGCACCTTACGCCAGTATTCACCCCAGTGTTCGAAGCTTAAGTTGGGATTGCGCTCGAGCGCGTTCGCAGTCGGATCAGCAGCAGGATCCTCGATGACATTGCCTTCGTGATCTATGCCATAACCTTCAGCGCGGCTACGCTCGCTCAGCGGCGTGCTGTCAGAGCGCGAAAGCAGCGAAAAGAGAACGGTCAGCGGTGCGTGATCACCGAGCTCGGGCTTGATGTAAGGAGTTCGTAGAAGATGATCGTGCATGGTGTTAGGCATAACGCTGTTCCCGTTTTGGTGCGTGATGAAGATAAGTCACTGCCAGGGCCGAGACGCCGGCGAAGGCTGCGAAAGTGAACAAGCCTCTGGCGCCATAATGCGTGAACGCCCACGTACCGATCGCGGCTCCGACCGCCATGCCTGCCATCGCTCCAGCCATCATGAGACCGTTCAGTCGACTGCGGGCGTGAGGGTCAAGTCCATTGATGATGCTTTGATGAGAAACGAGGCCCGCCTGCACGCCCAGGTCAAACAGCACCGCACCTACGCCAAGTAGAGCCAGGCTCGGTGGCAGCAGCGCCATCGCTACAAACGAGACGATTACCAGCAGGCAACCGGCGCGGATCGCGATCAGAGGCCCGCGTTTATCAGCCAGTTTTCCAAACAGCGGGGCAGCCAGAGCGCCTGCGGCACCGGCTATACCGAAGGATCCAGCAACCGCTGCGCCCATGTGGAATGGCGGAGCTGCGAGTACCAGCGCAAGACAAGACCAGAACGCCCCCAGTGTTGCGGCAAGCAGTCCCTGCACAATCATCGCAAGCTTCAGAGGGCGATGCTCATCCCACAACGTCCACAGGCTGGCCAACAGCTTAGTGTATGGAGTGCGCAGCGGAGGAGGCGTCGGAGCCAGGGTCAGCGAAGTGATGAGAATGACGACCAGCATCAGTCCGGCGGCGAGGAATTGCATTTCACGCCAGCCAAAGCTGTCTGCGACGAATCCTCCCAATGTTCTGGATAGGAGAATACCGGTCAGCAGGCCCGTCGTGACCACACCTACGGCATGGCCACGGGTTTGAGCTGGCGCGATTTGTGCGGCAACCGGGATGAAGTCTTGGCCAACGCTCCCCAGCAGTCCGACCACCATGCATGCTGCCAGCAGGACATTGAGGCTTGGGGCTGTCGCTGTCGCGATCAGAGCACCCACCAAAATCAGAGATTTGATGATGATTAGGCGCCGGCGCGAAATCACGTCGCCAAGTGGGGCGAGAAGGAGCATGCCAAGGGCATAGCTGATTTGTGTGAGCGTAGGTACCCAGCCAATCTGTTCAATTGTTACGCCCAGGTCGGACTTGACCAATTGCAGACCAGGTTGGAGATAGTAAACGTTTGCCACCCCTAGGCCTGAGCACACCGCAAGCAGAAAAAGCTCGACGTTCAGGGGTAGTTTGGATGTTGATGAAGCGTTCATTGATTCCTTGTCACTCGTTAAACAGTGGTAGCCCAATGCGGGTTACCTCGATATGCATATGCTATTGACGATTTCGGTTTAGATATAGGATGCTGTGATCGCAAGAGAGTTGACTCTTGTTCGTCAATGAGCGCTTAGAATGAACGCACCAGATCCGTTTCGAGGGATATCCATTTTCCTCGAAGTCATTGAAGCAGGTAGCTTCACAGTCGCTGCTGAACGCCTGGACATGAGTAAGTCAGGCGTGGCCAAGAGCATTTCCCGTCTGGAGACGACTCTCGGAACTCGCCTGTTCCACCGTACAACCCGAAGCCTGACCCTGACCGACGAAGGCACTCGGTTCAGCGAAGGGTGCCGCCGATCGCTCAAAGAGCTCAAACAAGCACAAACTCAACTTTTGGCACAGCAGCAGGAGTTGAGCGGGCGGTTGCGAGTAACCTTGCCCATGGTGCTCGGAAAAAAATGGGTGTTGCCTGCACTGCTCGAGATTGCGCAACGCCATCCCGCGCTCGAACTGGACATCAACTTGACAGATCGACTCGTAGATCTGGTCGAGGAGGGCGTCGACCTTGCCATTCGCATTGGCCCATTGCATGACAGTGCGACCTTGATTGCCAAGCCTCTAGGTGTGCAGCGGGCCGTGCTCTGTGCCACCCCTGAGTATTTGGAACGCCACGGCCAGCCGCAAACCCTGGACGAGCTGCACTCCCACGCCTGCATTACATTCGGAAGCGGAGGTCAATCTCGTTCATGGCACTTTTTGGATGAAGGCGGCCATAGCCACTCATTGGCTATACGTGGGCGTATCGGGCTTAACGACAGTGGCGCAATCCTGGTCGCAACGTTGGCCGGGTTTGGCATTGCCCTGATCGCAGACTGGCTTGTCAATGAGCATCTGAAAGCCGGAAGGCTTGCTGTGGTGCTACCAGATGTACGGACGGTAGGCTTCCCGATCCACGCTGTCTGGCAACGTAATCAGTTGCTGTCTCCCAAGGTTCGGCACGTCGTCGATTTGCTGGCCGAACGCTTCGTGCCGGAGCAGCCTTGGGAGGTCAAATCCGCGTGACCACATCGTCGGGGTGATCCAGGGGGCGCTAAACATTTTCCCAGTAAGGAGGGGAGCCGATCTGCTCCAGCAGGAATGAAGACACTTCCCTCACTTTTCTTGACCGCAGCCGGTTCTCAGGCGAGAGCAGCTGGACGTACATCTCTTCCATCGACGCTGAAAGCTCCCACTCAGGCAGAAGCTTGATGAGGCTTCCGGCCTTGAAGCTCTCCGGGTTGAACAGCCAGCTTGGGAACAAGACGATTCCCTGGCCAGCGAGCGCGGCCGCTACCAATACTTCAGCGTTGTTACTGCGCACAGGCCCACGTACATCCAGTGTCTTGAACGGCTCTTGTGGTACAGGTTTGAAGTACCAGCGCTGGGCGCCCTGATGACCTTTGTAGAGCAGGCAACTGTGCTGTAGTAGGTCTTGAGGTTTCTCAATGGCGGGGTGGTTGGAGAGGTATTCGGGACTCGCCGCGAGAAGGAAGCGATGCCCACTCACGACCCGACCTATCAAGCCGGAATCAACTACGCGGCCCACGCGCACAGTAATATCCGCGCCTTCCTGCACCGGGTCTACAAGGGCATCGGTCAGCGTCAGCTCTACTGTCAGCTCTGGGAACTTGGACTGAAGCCGCGAAAGTAATGGCGCTATATGAAGCCTTCCTAGCGCCACTGGAGCGTTGATCCTGACCAAACCCTTGATCCCGATATCACCCTGCGTCAGCTCTGCAGCTGCATCGTCCAGCATCCCAATCGCTTCCTGTGCCTGGACGTAGAACCTTTCGCCTTCCTCGGTGAGTTTCACTGCTCGCGTGCTGCGATAGAACAGCTGACGCCCCAAGTCTTTCTCCAAGGCAGCAATAAACCGGGAGACCGATGACGCAGAGACCTCGAAGTGCCTGGCAGTGGCTAGAAAGCTGCCCGTCGCCGAGACCATGAGGAAGTAACGTAGGGCTTTTAGCTGCATGAGAGTCCTACTGAGGGGCTATTGGTTTGGCGCACCATACCCAACTGCCTTTGAGAGTGAAACCCCATATGCACATCTAAAAATTGCGGAAACGACAATTTAATTTTGCGGATTATGGCTGTTGCAGCATCAATCTTGGCTGCCTAGGATGGTCTTACTGCCGTCCTTGGTTTTTCGCAGCTCAGTCTCGAATGTTAGGACTTGGACGCTCTCGAATTCACCTACCAAGAGTTTTGCTATGACAGACCTGTTTAAGCCTTTTGATCTCGCGGGGATCACTCTCAAAAACCGGATCGTCATGGCTCCCATGACTCGCTCCAGGGCGACAAATGACGTAGCGGATTCGCTCACCGCGCTGTATTACACCCAACGTGCAACTGCTGGCCTGATCGTGAGCGAGGGGACATCGATCTCCAAAGAAGGCCGCGGCTATCTGTTCAACCCTGGTATCCACAGCGGCGCCCAAATCAGCGGATGGAAGCTGGTGACGGACTCGGTGCATGCCGTGGGTGGCCACATCTTCGCCCAACTCTGGCACGTCGGCCGCATCTCTCACCCTTCGATTCAAGAGGGCGGAAAGCTGCCAGTGAGCGCCAGTTCCAAACTGCCTAAAGATTCTACGGCGTACGCGTACAACGAAAACGGTGAGCCTGATCGTGTCGCGCCTCCGGCTCCGCGCCAACTGACTACCGCAGAAGTCGAGCGAATCGTTGAAGACTTCGCGCAAGCAGCCGCCAACGCTGTCGAGGCAGGCTTCGATGGCGTCGAGATTCACGGAGCGAATGGTTACCTTCATGAGCAGTTCTTGAACCCGAAGGTCAATGATCGAACCGACAAATACGCCGCTGACACTCTTGAGAATCGCATCCGCTTCACCGTTGAGGTGATCGATGCCGTCGTCAAGCGTATCGGTGCAAACCGTGTAGGCATCCGGATTTCTCCATACGGGCAATTGTTCGACATGCCGCTGTATGACGAGATAGATGAGACGTACCTGGCGCTCTCCAAAGAGATAGCCGAGCGCAATCTCGCCTACGTGCACGTAATGAATCAAAACAGCTTTGAGCGGATTGATCGGGGTGTCCAAGGCGCGTCCAGCGGCGGCTTGTTTCCTTTGCTGAAGCAAATCAAGTCCATCCTTGGGAAGACCGCTCTTATCCTGGCCGGTGGTTTGAACCGTCAGCGCGCAGAAGAATTGATCGAAGAAGGGCTGATCGATCTTGCTGGCTTCGGGCACACCTTCATCAGCAACCCAGACCTCGTCGCCCGGCTTGAAAATGGTTGGCCGCTGACACCGGCAGATCGCGACACCTTCTACGGCGGAGACGCCGAAGGCTATGTTGATTATCCAGCTTACCGCCGGTAGGTTGAGTGTGTGATGTGCCCCTGATTCTCGGGGGCATCATCGTCACCGTGGAGTTTCTCACGTCCAACGCCTGGCCTCATGCCAGGCGTTTTGTCATTGAAAGGAAACTGGCCCGAGTGCTGGCCTGATGTGCCAGGCCCTTATTTTTGGCTAACGGACAAACCGGTGCCATGGATACTGTCTAACTCTCCCGAGCTGCCTACATGTAGTGCTCGTTTGGGCGTAAGGAACAGCATCACGAGGGCCGCGATAACCATGATTGCGCTGATAACATAAAGGCCCGCGTGATCTTTCCCGGTAAGGTCACGCACGAAGCCGATCAGCGCAGGGCCCACGAAACCGCACGTCACACCCAGGCTGCTCACTAAGGCGATGCCGGCTGGCGCTGCTTTTCCTCTGAGATAGGTAGAGGGAATCGCCCAGCAGACGATGATCGCTCCACTGAAGCCGAACGCTGCGGCACCCAACAGCAGCAGAGAAAGCAGCAGAGAGTCACCGGCGAATGTCGACAGGGACATCATCAGCGCGCCAAACAGAATGCTGAGCGTGTAATGCCAGCGGCGCTCCCGGCGCAAATCGGAACTCCTGCCTACAAGGAACATGCCCAGTGCTGCGCAGGTGAAAGGGAACATTGCGTAGAGTGCGATGTGAGTGAGGTCGGTGACGCCCATTTTTTGGATGGTTGTGGGCAACCAGAAGTTGAAGGTGTAGGTACCTAAAGCGCTGCTGAAATACAGAAACGCCAGCACGTAAACCCGCGGATCCAGGAAAGCCGTGAGGAGTGCATCCTTGTCCTGGTGTGAGGTATGAGCATCGGCAGCTTTCAAATCTCTATCCATGACCTCCTTATGGAGCGCCTGCTCATCTGGAGAGAGCCATTGAGCTTGGGAAGGGCGGTCACACAACAGGAAGAAGCACACGACGCCTATCACGATGATCGGGAGTGCCTCAAGCAGGAACAACCACTGCCATCCCGACCAACCTCCCACGTGGTGAAAGTGCTGCATGATCAGTGCCGAGATGGGGCCGCCGAGAATCGGCGCAACCAGGGTAGCAATCATGATCGTTGCGGTGGCGCGGCCGCGCAGGTAGCTGGGGTACCAGTAACTGAGATAGAGGATCACCCCCGGGAAGAACCCAGCCTCGAAGACTCCGAGAAAAAAGCGAAGGATGTAGAGTTGTTGGGCTGTGCTGACGAACATCGTCATCGCAGAGGTGATGCCCCAGAGAATCATGATGCGGGTCATCGTCTTTCGCGCCCCGATCTTGTCCAGCAGAATGTTGCTGGGGATCTCGAATAAGGCGTAGCCGATGAAAAAGATGCCTGCGGCCAGACCATACTGGCTATCGGTGAGACCGAGTTCGGGAGCCATCTGCAATTTGGCATAGCCGATGTTCACCCTGTCGAGAAACGCGAACACATAGGCGATGAATACAAGCGGCATGACTCTGAGGGTGATCTTGCGAAAGAGCATTTTCTGAGTAGAGAGAGTGCGCGCGTCAGCTTGCGCCCACTGAGAGGTGTCAGTAGTGGGTTCCATTTCAGTGTCCTGTATTGTTTTTGTCGTGGACTGCAAACGGGGGCCATTGGCCCCACGCTGAACTGGTTGCTAGGGTTCGTTGATGACCGGGTTGGTCAGTGTCGCAATGCCATGAATCTCGACTTCCACCACATCGCCTGCCTTCATCCAGAGAGGGGGTTCTCGAAATGCACCCACACCGCCAGGTGTCCCCGTCGCGATCACATCGCCAGGCAGCAACTCTGTGAACGTGGAGATATAGGCAATCAGGTCAGGTATTTTGAACAGCAGATCGTCAATGCCAGAGCGCTGCATTTCGACACCATTGAGTCGAGTAATCAGCTCGAGCGCATTTACATCTGGAACCTCATCGGTCGTAACGATCCACGGGCCGAAGCTTCCCGATCCAACGAAGTTTTTTCCTGCAGTGAACTGGAGCGTGTGGCGCTGCCAGTCGCGAACGGAACCATCATTGAAAACGCTATAGCCTGCGATGTGATCAAACGCATCCTCGGCCTTAATGTGGCGTCCTGATTTCCCAATCACCACCGCAAGTTCACCCTCAAAATCAAAGGCTATGGAAGCTGCAGGGCAGGTCAATGGGCAACCGTGCCCCACCTGAGCGCTTGCGAAGCGTGTGAACAGCGTCGGATGTTTCGGGATCTCTCTTCCGGTTTCCTCAATGTGCTTGCTGTAATTGAGCCCGACACACAGCACCTTGTCAGGATTGGGAATCGGAGGAAGCCACTGGACATTGTCCAGTGCAAGGCGAGGCGCATCCTTCGCGCCCCAAAGCTCGTCGATCCCAGACGGCGAGCTGAGTACCGACCTGAGGTCGGGATACTTGGACGCCAGGTTGTGACCGGCGTCCACTACGTGATCATCGAGGACGATCCCGTAGGACGCGCGCCCTTGGTGCATGTAACTTGCAATCTTCATTGCAGCGCCCCCATGGATTATTCGAGGATGATGAGGACATCGCCTTCGTCTACGGTATCGCCTTCGGCCACCCGTATTTCCTTCACGACACCGGCATCGTCCGCTTCAACGGGGATCTCCATCTTCATGGACTCCATGATGATCACCTCGTCTCCGAAGTCGATTGACTGACCCACCTGGATATTCACCTTCCAGATGTTGCCGGCCATCTGTGCCTTGATTTGACTCATAGAATGTCTCCGGATTTTCTTATATGGCTACGGTTAAACGGGGTAGATGCCGTTGCGGCGATCGATGCGCGGGATGGCGCGACGGCTGTAGATGTTGAACCGGCGAATCAGGTCGTCACGAAGGGCATCCGGGTCGACGACTGCCTCGAAAGAGAACTGGTCAGCCGGGTCGAAGGCATTGATGTCCTTGGCATATTCCTGGCGCTTTTCACTGATGAAGCGTTCGCGGGCTTCCGGCTCCATCGCCTGAATTTCGTTGAAGTGGATGGCGTTGATTGCAGCTTCAGGGCCCATCAAGGCAGGCATGGCCCCCGGGAGCGCGAGTTGAGCATCGGGTTGAGTTGGCCCGCCGGACATCGCGAGATAGCCACCGCCGTAGCCCTTGCGAATCATCACGGAGATTCTTGGCACCTTGGCTTCGCAGACAGCGTGCAGGAGCTTGGCCCCGTGGCGAATGATTCCTGCTTTTTCGACAGCGCTACCGATCATGTAGCCACTGATGTCCTGCAGGAACAGCAGGGGAACGTTGAATGCGTTGCACGCCCAGATGAAGCGAGTGGCCTTGTCAGCGCTGTCATTGAACAGCACGCCGCCCTTGTTCTTCGAATTGTTGGCAACGATCCCGACAGGGCGACCGCCCAGATACGCAAGGCCGGTGAACATTTCTTTCGCGAACAGGGCTTTGACCTCAAAGAGACTGTCCGCATCGACCAGCGACTCAACCAGCTCTTTAACGTCGAATGGGCGGTTCTGATCGGGCGGAACAATCTCGCTGAGTTTACGAGTTGATGCGGGGGAACGAGCCTCGCGCAGCGGCGGCATATCACTGTTGTGCGAAGGGAAGAATCGCAGGTAATCAACTGCGGCCTGCAGACCTTCTTCCTCAGTCTGAGCGAGATAGTCACCCAGTCCGCTCACAGCGCAGTGCATGCGCGCGCCACCCATTTGTTCCTCGGTAACTTTCTCACCGATCGCCATCTCTGCCAGGCGCGGGGATCCGAGATACGCCGTCGCTTGCTTGTCGACCATGATGATGAGGTCGCATAGGGCAGGCACGTAAGCAGACCCGGCTGGGGAGGGGCCAAACAGGACGCATATCTGTGGCACCACACCGGATATCTGCACTTGGGTGTAGAAGATGTTCCCCCATGCGATGCGGCCGAGATAGCAGTCGAACTGGCTATCGATACGCGCCCCAGCACTGTCCACCAAATAGATGATGGGCATTTTGCTGGCGACAGCGATCTCCTGCATTCGCACGATCTTGCGGAATGTGTGATACCCCCAGGTTCCGGCTTTAACTGTCATGTCGTTGGCAATGACCGCAACTTCACGGCCGTCGATCTTGCCGATGGCGGTAACGACTGCATCTCCTGGCATACCTCGCGACGCACCCACCAGCAGGCCATCTTCAAGGTATTCACCCTTATCGAAGATGCGCTCAAGGCGTTCGCGCACGAGCATCTTGCCTTGAGCCTTGTGTTTTTCCTTTGCCTTATCGGAACCGCCAGCCAAGGCAATTTCGACCCGGCGCTGAAGTTCTTTGACGTTCTCGATTCCGCTCATGCCTTAACTCCCTTACCGGTGAAAAATTTCTCGATGCCGCGACGAAGCTCTTCCGAGCACATGAATGCCGGGCGCAGACCTCGTGCGAGCTCCAGCCCCTCTTCGAAGCCCGCCGAGGCGATCTTGTGGAACGCGTGTTTGCCGCGCTTAACCGTTTCGGGCTCGAGCTTGATGAAGGCGTTCACCTGCGAAGCGATGAGGTCATCGAGTTGGTTTACCTCTACCGCGGCATTGATCAGCCCCATTCGGACTGCGTCGGATGAGCTGATTGTTCTACCCGTGAGCGCCAAATCCAGCGCGTGGCGGCTGCCCATCCGATTGACGAGCGCAGGGAGGATGAAAAGAGGGAACAACCCAATCTTGATTTCTGGCGACCCGAAGGACGAGTCGTCACTGGCGTATGCGAAGTCGCACGCTGCCACCAGGCCGCAGGCGCCTGCCATGGCAGGGCCGACCACCCGCGCAATCACAGGTTTGGAGAGCTTGGGAATCAGGCCAAACAGCTCCTGCCATGGCTCACCGGTTTCCCATAGGCGCGTAGCCCCGGAGTCAACTGTCGCCAGGAACTCATCCAAGTCGCCACCGGAAGAAAAGCATTCACCTTCACCAGTGATCACGATGACTCGGATGTCGGGTTCCTGATCCAGCGTGCGGAGTGTTTGAACCAGATCGCTGGCGGTATGCGTGGCAATCGCGTTGCGCTTGGAGGGGTTGCTGATTGTTATGGTTGCCCGCCCACCCTGGCGGTTGATCAGCAGTTCAGTGGAGGTCACAGTCGTCTCCTTTTTTGTTTTAACGAACGGTTGTTAGTTTTCCTGAATATAGCTACGCTGAATTCGCAGCACAACCCTCTGCAGTTTTTTCTTTCAGTGTGTGCAGCATGGCCGCTGTTTGGGCTTGCTAGGCCGCACCCACATGCTGCTGGGGATACTTACAATCGTTAGATATTGGAGGTTGCCGTGACACAACAAAAATTACTGGTCGCGAACCGAGGGGAAATTGCTTGCAGGGTGATTCGCTCAGCGAAGTCGCTCGGAATTCCCACCGTTGCGGTCTACTCCGAGGCTGATGCGACCTCGCAGCACGTTAAAGCTGCAGATGAGGCATTTCTCTTGGGGCCTGCCAAGGCATCCGAGAGTTATCTTGACGCTAACAAGGTTCTGGAAGTGGCCAAGGCCAATGGCGTGACCTTAGTTCATCCAGGGTATGGTTTCCTATCGGAGAACACTGCTTTTTCGGACGCGTGTAGCGCTGCGGGCATCGTTTTCATTGGCCCCACCGCGGCGGTGATCAAGGCGATGGGGGACAAGCAACGCTCCCGCCACCTGGCGATTGAAGCGGGGGTTCCTGTTCAACCTGCAGCCGAAAACGTCACCGCGGAGGATCCTGAAGCGCTCATCCGCGCTGCTGCAGTAGTGGGCTATCCGCTGCTGGTAAAGGCGTCAGCCGGCGGGGGAGGCATCGGCCTCAAGCCCGTGTACGCCCAAGAGCAGCTAGTCGAAGCCGTCGCCAGTACGCAGCGGATGGCAGAAAGAGCATTCGGGGACAGTACGGTATTTCTTGAAAAACTGATCCTGAGCGCCCGACACATTGAGGTGCAGATATTCGGGTTTGGTAACGGTAAGGCCGTCCATCTGTTCGAGCGTGACTGCTCGATCCAGCGTCGCTACCAGAAGGTCTTGGAGGAGTCGCCGGCTCCACGTGTACCGCGTACTGTCATCAGTGCGATGGCGGCCGCGGCAGTGCGGTTAGCCGAGGCGTGTCGCTATGACGGGGCTGGCACCGTGGAATTCTTGTACGACGATGAAACGCAGAGTTATGCGTTTCTGGAGATGAACACCCGCATCCAGGTAGAGCATCCCGTTACGGAAGCGATTACTGATGTTGACCTGGTAGCCGCCCAGATTCGCCATGCTCTGGGTGAGGATTTGAGTCAGGAATTGGCTCAAGACCTTATCGCGCAGCAAGGGCATGCCATCGAAGCGCGCATCTACGCTGAAACCCCAGAACGCAAGTTCATGCCTGCTCCCGGGCTTATCGAAGGACTTGAGCTTCCCGTCGTGGAAGGCGTGCGGATCGACTCGGGATTCGTCGCAGGTGATCGGATTACCCCGTTCTACGATCCAATGGTCATGAAGATCATTGCCCATGGTGCCGATCGCCACCAAGCGGTTGAGCGTCTGGGTCAGGCGTTGCGCAAACTTCAAATCACAGGCTTGCGAACCAATCGCGAGTTTCTCTTGAGAGTGCTGGAATGCCCTGCATACGTCGAAACACGAGTGCACACGCGCTTCATTGACGAGCATGCAGACACCCTTTTTCCTGTCGCGCAACCAGCCTGAAGGAGACGATGACATGGTCGCTATTACCCCGAATCTTCCGGAGCTGGATGCATTGCCGGCGTTGGCATCGCGCTATGTGGATCTGGATCACCTCCCATGGAAGCCAACGCCTACGCCCGGTATCGACATGAAGATCCTGCTTCAGGATCAAGAGACCGGCTTGCTGACCGCCCTGTTTCGCTGGGCGCCCGGAACACGCCTGCCACTGCATGAGCACGTCGAGATTGAGCAGACCTATGTGCTTGAGGGAAGCATTGTGGACGACGAGGGCGAGGTCACTGCGGGCAACTTTGTGTGGCGTCCACGTGGCAACAGGCACTTGGCCCGATCTCCGAATGGAGCATTGGTCATCTCGTTTTTCCTGCGTCCCAACAAGTTCCTGGAAGGGGACTTCGCTGGCCAGAACCTGGAGTAATCTCAATGTCTGATTTGCCAAAACGTATTGCCATCAATGAAGAGGGGCCTCGTGAGGGGTTTCAGATCGAGCCCAATCCGATTCCGGTCTCGCGCAAGGTCGAGTTGATCGAAGCGCTGGCTGAGACGGGCTTGAAGCAGATCGACTGTGTGTCCTTCGTGAACCCGAAGCGCGTACCAGGCATGGCTGACGCTGATGAATTGGCCGCCGCTATCCGAAAGAAAGTCGGCGTACGATACACCGGCCTATGGCTCAACCAGCAGGGCTTGGAACGCGCTTACGCGTCGCCACTCGATGTGGTCGGCGCCATTCGAGTGACCGCGTCTGAAACCTTTTCGACCAAGAACACCAACAAGAACATCGAGCAGACGCTGGAAGAGCAGCGCGCCTGGCTCAAGTCCTATGCTGAGCACGATGTGCAGGTCGAATGGGGTTACGTGATGACCGCCTTTGGCTGCAACTACGAAGGGTACATGCCGATCCCTCAAGTTGTCCGTATGGTCGGGGAGGTGCTGAGCCTGGCGTCCGAAGCCGGCGTATCTCTGAAGGGCGTATACCTGGCTGACACCGTTGGCTGGGCCAATCCGTTGTTGATGGAGCGCACGATTGGCGCCGTTCGCGAGAGCTGGCCTGACCTTCCTTTAGCACTCCATTTGCACGACACCCGCGGAACCGGGCTGGCCAACGTGTACGCCGCGCTGAAACTGGGTGTGGCCAAGTACGACAGTTCTTGTGCGGGATTGGGTGGCTGTCCATTTGCGGGGCATAAAGGTGCAGCAGGAAACATCTGCACTGAGGATTTGGTGTTCATGTGTGAAGAGATGGGGATCGAAACCGGAGTCGACCTTGAGAAGCTGATCGAGGCGGCTCACTTGGCCGAATCCGTGTTTGGTCGCCAACTACCTGGCAAGGTCATGCGCGGAGGGAGCCTGGCCAGATACAAGGCCTGATACTAAAAACCCCATCGCTTGATGGGGTTTTTATTTGTATTCACTGCGGTGTCTGGTAGCCAACCATGCGCAGCGCAAGCTCAATGTGCTGCTTCTCCAGATCGTCGATGGTCAAGCGGCCATTGAGGTCGTACCACGAGCATATACCGGTCAGCATCGAGATCAGAGCCTTGCTGGTGAGGTTGCAGTCGGTAACTTGAAAGACACCTTCGGCTACCCCTTCCTCAACGATCTGACGCACCCGCCGCTCGTACTCAGATCGCAGCCGCGTAACCATCTTGTAGTTTTCTTCATCGAGGCTTCGTAGCTCCATGTTGCCGATGAAGACCTCCTGGCGGCGACGTGTGTGAAAGTCGATGTGGACGATCACCATGGCCTCAAAGCGGGCGAGGGTAGTCGGTTGCAGATCCACCCGCTCGGTGAACTCCATCAGCAAATCCCGCATGACTGCCTTCAAAACGATCGCCAGGAACTCTTGCTTCGTCTTGAAATAGTTATAAAGCGAACCTGCCTTCATGTTCACTTTTTCCGCCAGCATCCGCAGCGTCATGGCCTCGTAGCCATATGTGCTGATCAGCTCTACACCCGCAGTATGGATAGCCTGTTCGGTGACTTCTCTTTTCGCGCCGACTGGTCGCATTGGTTCTCTTGTCTCGAATTGTGTGGGGCTGACCGCTCAGCGTGTCAGATAGCCGCCGTCAACGGGCAGCATTGCGCCGGTAATATAGCTTGCAAGCGCCGAGGACAGAAATAGAGCCGGCCCCACGAGTTCTTCTGGTTCTCCTGTACGCCCCATAGGAACGTGGCTCAGGAAAGTTTGGAGTTTGGTGGCATCTTCGCGCGTTGCCGCGGACATCGCCGTAGGGAAAGATCCTGGTGCGATGCCATTGACCCTTACGCCGTGCTCGGCGAGCTCAGATGCCAAGGCCCTGGTGAACTGCAGCACTGCTCCTTTGGATGTGGAATACGTACTTAATTCGACCCCGGAAGCGTAAGCGCAGATAGAGGCTATGTTGAGTACCGATCCCTTATTGGTCTTCAAGTGCCGCAAGAAGGCGTGGGTCATGTTGAGCATTCCAGTGACATTCACATCGACTGTTCGACGCCATTGAGAAGGGGTAGTCGAACCTTCAAAGGGCCCACGAAACAACAACCCGGCGTTATTCACCAGCGTGGAGATGGTGCCGATCTCTCGCGCAACCTGATCAGCAAGGTCACGGCACGCCTGCTCATCTCTGATATCCAGCGGATAGCTATACGCTTTAGCGCCTGATGCCGTGATCTCGGCAGCGGTTTGTTTCGCGGTTTCAGCGTCAATATCGACCACCAGCACCGTCGAGCCCGCTCGCGCGAAGCCTTGTGCCAGAGCGGCACCATTGCCACGCCCAGCACCGGTGATCAACGTGATGCTGCCAGATAAATCGAGAGAAGGTATGCCCATCGTAGTCGCCTTGTTGTTTTTGTAATAGAAACTAACAGCCGTTATATTTCTCGTTTTTCGGCTTAAAAACAAGCGAATACTGAGTCATGCATCATGTTTTTTGCCCGCTTCTGCAACAGAATGGCCGAAGCATGTCGTCGTTTTATTAATTTTTCGGCTTGAAAACGAACGGGCGTTAGGTATTCTAGCTGCCATAGCTTGGTACGGTTTCGCCTTCCAAGTCGGCGTTGCCAGGGTCATAACAATTACAAAAGGAGATCTTATGTCGAGTCGTATGCTGCTGGGTGGACACATCACTCATAATGCCGAGCGCTACCCTGACAAGGTCGCGCTCATCGATAAAACCGGTCGTTCCACCTATGAAGAGCTCGAGCGCAGCGCCTGCGGGGTTGCTCGTTCACTGGCGGCTTCCGGTATTGAAAGCGGTGACCGCGTCGCATTCATTGCTTCAGCAAGTCGAAGCTGGGTAGAAGCTTTTTTCGGCGTAGTGAAAACCGGTGCGGTGGCGGTGCCTCTGAACTACCGAGAGACTCCCGAGCAGTTGGCTGCTCTGCTGGATGATTCGGGGGCGAAGCTGATTTTCGTGTCCCATCATCACACCGAAACGTTCCAGTCCCTGCTGGACAACCTCACGATACCCGTTGTCGCACTTGAAGCGCTTGCCGAGTTCGCCGTGAACTCCTCCGATACTGCGCTGCCCGTTGCTCAGATCGACTCAAACGCCCCTGCGGTCATCCTCTACACAGGCGGCACCACCGGACGTTCAAAAGGCGTGTTGTTGAGTCACGCCAACCTCTACTGGAACAGCATGGACGAGATCATCGATACCCGGATGGTCGAGACCGACAACACGCTTATCGCAACGCCGCTGCATCACTCCGCCGCCCTGAATTGCTGGCTACTGCCTCACCTGTATCTGGGTGCCACAGCAACGATCCTTGAAAAGTACTCAACCGAGGACGTGCTGCACACCATTGCTCAGGAGCGTGTCACCAACACCTTCATGCCGCCATCCCTCACCAGGGAGTTCATTCTGCACCCACTTTCGAAGTCTCTCGATTTGTCGAGTTTTCGTCGCTGGTATGTCGGCAGTGGAATTCTCACAGCACACGATCGAGAGGCGATGAAAGCGTGTGTTCCTGGTGTGGAGATCTTCTACCAGTACGGACTGACCGAAGCTGGGCCGATCGCGACTGTGCTCAAGGAAGAGGATTACGCCAAGGCACCAGATTCCATCGGCAAGGCTTTCATAAACGTTGAGGTCAAGATCCACGATGCCAATGGACGCACAGCTGCGCCAGGGGAAGTTGGAGAGATTGTCTTACGCGGGCCGACGGTGATGCTGGGCTACCACAACCGGTCGGAGGCTACCGCGCAAGTCATGGATGCCGATGGTTGGTTGCATACTGGCGACCTGGCACACATGGACAGCAATGGCTATGTGTACTTTTACGATCGCCTCAAGGACATGATCAAGACGGGTGGGCTTAACGTCTACTCGCAAGAGGTCGAGGCTGCGCTCTCCAAACACCCGGATGTTAGAGAAGTCGCCGTGGTTGGTCTGAGCAATGAGCGATGGGGAGAAGAAGTCACCGCCATCATCGTCCTCAAAGCCAATTGCACCCAAGACCAGGATTCGATTTTGCTCCATGCGCGGGAGCGGCTCGCAAGCTACCAAATTCCTAAGCGAATCGAGTTCATCGCATACGAGGACATGCCTTTCAACCACAACGGCAAGATTCTCAAGCGCGAGCTGCGTCAGCGCTTTGAACCCGTCACTTGAGAGAGCTCGCCATGTCCATCGACTTTAAGAAAGTAGGAAACGTCGGCCTGGTCACCATCAACCGACCGCAAGCGATGAATGCCATCGACCTCGAATCACATCTGGCCTTTCAGCAAATCTGGCCGAAGGTGAACTCGGACGATCAAATACATGTAGTGATCATTACGGGTGAGGGGCCGAAGGCATTCTGCTCAGGCGCCGACATCGGAACCTTTTTGCCGTACCTGCGCGAACGGGCGCAGCGGGAGCTGGACGACGGAGATTTTTGTGGCATCAACCGCAGGTCGCCCACTACCAAACCGATTATCGCGGCAATTAATGGTCTGGCGTACGCCGGGGGACTGGAAATCGCGTTGTCTTGTGACATTCGAATTGCGGTCGACCATTCGAAGTTTGCTTTGCCAGAACCTCGCTGGGGAGTGATTGCCGGCGCAGGAGGCGTGACCCGGTTGTCCAGAGCGGTTTCTGCATCCCTGGCGACTCAGATGATCCTTACTGGCGAGCCGATCACTGCGCAGCGTGCTCTATCTGAAGGGCTGGTCAGTGAGCTCTTGAAGCCCGAGCAATTGATCGCCAGGGCTTTTGATATTGCAGAGCAGATAGTGCGTAACGGCCCTCTTGCAGTTCGGGCCTCGCTCCAGGTGATACGCCGTGGTGAGGACTGTGGTCTGGATGCTGCACTTGAATTGGAGCGAACAGCGTTTCGACGCGTGTTGCTCAGTGACGATTTCAAGGAGGGGATCAGCGCATTCACCGAAAAACGGGTACCCCAATACAAGGGCATTTGAGGTGCCGTAGACGCTCCACGGATTTCCCACTACCTAGTCATACGGTGCCACCTATGTCTCATGCACTGGCCGAGCTCATTAACATATTCAACCTCGAAACCATCGAGGAGGGGATTTTCCGGGCGCCAAGCCAGGAGCTGCACCTGCCTCAGCTTTTTGGAGGTCAGGTGCTTGGGCAAGCTGTAGCGGCAGCAAGTCTGACGGTGGAGTGCGCTAAAACGATCCATTCGATTCATGGGTATTTCATACGAAGGGGAAGAGCCTCCAAACCAGTTCTCTATCAAGTTGCTTCGCTTCATGACGGCCGCAGTTTCAGTACGCGGCAGATCACTGCGAGTCAGGACGGCAAGCCGATTTTCACAGGCTCGGCCTCTTTTCACATTCCTGAGGAGGGGCTGAGTTTTCAGACGGTGATGCCCGCAGTGCCAGAGGCGTTTTCGCTGCCCCTGGAAATCGAGCTACTCAAAGGCGATGAGGGTTTAGCCCAAGAAGTGAGGACAAGAAGCTTGGCCGCTCAAGCGATTGAGATACGACCAGTCGAGCCGATCGATCCCAGCACACCTGTGCCCAGGGAGCCCCTTAAACGTTTCTGGTTCAAGACAGCTGGACAACTGCCGGCGGATCAGTTGCTCCACAGGTCGGTACTCGCGTACGCCAGTGACGTTGGATTGTTGATCACCTCATTGTTACCCCATGGGGTGTCTGATCTGCAGAGCGACATGCAAGTAGCGAGTCTTGATCATGCGTTGTGGATTCATCAAGACGTGAAAGTTGATGATTGGTTGTTGTACTCAACCGAAAGCCCTTGGTCTGGTGCGGGAAGGGGGCTGGCGCGAGGGGCGATCTACAACACTAACGGTGATTTAGTAGCTCATGTAGCTCAGGAAGGGTTGACCCGAAAACTGAAAATCTAGTCTTACCAAAACCCTATAACAAGCAGTCCTTTTTACAAAAATAAGAGATGGATGCAATCCTATGGCTACTCACCGAGTTACTTGCTTGGCGCTCATTCCGTTCGTCTGTCTTGAGGCCAAGGCTGCGCCGGAACAACCTTCAGATTTCTTCAACGACAGCAAGCTGACAGTCACCGCGCGAAATTTTTATTTCAATCGGGACTTTCGCAACGGTGGAAGTAGCAGCACCGGCACCAATGCCTCGAAACCCATTGCTGACCGCAATGGTTACCAAGAAGAGTGGGCACAGGGTTTCATGGCAAACTTCACCTCCGGCTTTACACCAGGCGTGGTGGGGTTCGGCGTGGATGCCTATAGCTTTCAAGGCTTCAAGCTTGATAGCGGCGGTGGGCGAACCGGGCTTCGCCTGATGCCCATTGGTGGAGATGGCAAGCCCGAGGACAGCTTCAACAAAGCAGGCGGATCATTCAAAATTCGTTACCAAGACGGCTTGTTCCAATATGGCAACTTGTTTCCCAATGTTCCAGTGTTTGCGGTCAACCAGGTTCGACTGTTTCCAAGTTCTGCCACCGGTTGGATGCTCGGCTGGAACGTGGACAAGTTGCACCTGGACTCTGGCCACTTCTTCTCCAGAGGTGGCGTGGATTCAAGCAACAACGATGACCCGATAACCACAGACTACGCTCTTCCACTATCCATCGATTCGGTAAGCTATGTGGGTGGTAAATACACGGTCGACAAGGATTTGAAGCTTTCGCTGTATGGCTCTGAACTGGAAGACGTCTGGCGTCAGTACTATGCCAACGTCAATTACCGTTATGAGATTGATCAAGCTCAGGCAGTTCTCGTTGACGCTAACCTTTACAGGACGCTTGATACAGGACGCCAACTCGCCAGCGTGATCAACAACACCACTTGGTCAATCTCGGTTGGATATCGGTATCTGCAACACACGTTCACCCTCGCTTATCAGAAAGTAGACAGCGACGAACCTATGGATTGGGCGGCATTCGGTACCATGGGTGGGTCGGTGTCCTTGGCGAACGCCGTGCAGTATGCAACGTTCACTGAGCCAAACGAACGATCGTTCCAGGCCCGTTATGATCTGGACATGGCTGCTTTCGGCGTGCCCGGTTTGACCTTCATGACCCGTTACGTCACAGGTGACCAGGTCTCCAACCGCGACAGCAACAACACCTTCTACACCCGACGATTCGTGTACCCCGCTGGATCTGATCCTCGTCACTGGGAACGAGATATTGAGGCGCGGTATGTGGTGCAGTCGGGGCCTGCCAAAGATCTTTCTGTACGGTTGAGACAAGCCACTCATCGATCGTCCACAGGGTACCGCTATCCTGATGATGATGAAATCAGGGTGATCATCGACTATCCGATCTCTATTTTCTAACGGGGTTGCGGGGGTTCGAAAGTAGGAGGTTGCTCTAAGGGGCTGCATCAAAAGGGGGGACATCCGGGTGTGGATGTCCCCCCTTTGTTCATTTCAGTGCTTTCCCTGGGAGCGAGTAGGCGATGATGTAGTCCCCGCGGTCAGGGGACTGGCGTGAGCCCCCGGCAGTCACGACGACGTATTGCTTGCCGGTTTTGGGAGAGACATAGCTCATTGGGGTCGCCTGCGATCCTACAGGCAATGGAGCTTTCCATAGCTCATCGCCGGACGCCTGGTCATAAGCGCGCAGGAAGTAATCCTGTGTTCCAGAGTGGAACACCAAGCCCGAACGAGTGGTAAATGGGCCACCCAGCGTAGGCATACCTAGAGGCACTGGCATCCCGAGTCGGATATCGGCCAAGCGAGTGTCACTGACAGTGCCGGCTGGACGCTGCCAGCGCAGTTGGCCGGTATGCAGATCTACCGCTGAGATGGTGCCAAAAGGGGGTGCAATGCACGGAATGCCCAGAGGGGACATGAAAGGGCTGGTCACGACCGCGTATGGCAATCCGGACTGGGGCGAATAGAGGTTCTTCCCGTCATGAACGCCGGTGCTTTGGGACTCGCCCAGCGCTCGCGGTGTAACCAGGGTCGAGAGCAACGGCAGGCGAATGTCGTTGACGATAAGCGTACCCGTGTCTTCGTTCACCGAGGCACTTCCCCAGTTCATGCCACCATAGTTGCCCGCAAACTGGAGTCCGGTCGAGTCCGGGCGAGGGGGCGTGAACTCTCCGTCATAGCGCACAGATTTGAAAGTAATGCGACACAACATCTGATCGAAGATAGTCGCCCCCCACATGTCCGACTCCACCAGGCGCTTGGTACCGATGACGGGCATTTCAGTAGAGTAGGGCTGCGTGGCGGAAACAAAGTCGCCAGGCGCTGCACCTTGCGGCACAGGACGCTCTTCCACTTTGCGCACAGGGACACCGGTCTGCCTATTCAACACGAAGATCTGGCCGCGCTTGGTCACCTGCACCAGTGCCGGCACCTTCACACCCAGAGCACCAGGAAGGTCGACCAGGGCAGGTTGGGCGGGCACATCGTAGTCCCAAAGATCGTGGTGAACGGTCTGAAACTTCCAGGCGACCTTGCCGGTGGCGATATCGAGAGCAACGATCGACGACGAGTTGGCTTCATCAAAATCCCGGCGCTTTGCGCCGTAGTAGTCTGGAGTCGCGTTGCCGGTTGGCAGGTAGACAAGTCCCAACTTCTCATCCACCGCAGGCGTGCTCCAAACGTTGGGGGTGCCACGGGTGTAGAGATAATCAGCAGGTGGGGGAACCTGAAGATTAGGGTTCCCAACATCCCAAGCCCACGCGATCTTGCCTGTACGTGCATCGTAAGCACGGAACGCACCGGAAGGTTCGTTCACCTCCTGGTTGTCGTACACCCAGCCACCGACCATGACTAAGCCCTTGCCGACCGTTGGTGCAGAGGTCGGCACGTAGAACGCATTCTTGATCTCGCCCAGACCTTGCTTGAGATTGACGACACCCTTTTCGCCGAAACTCTCACATTGGCGGCCTGTCGCTGCGTCCAGGGCGATCAGCCGGCCATCAACGGTAGAGGTGAATATCCGTCTGCTGCATGACTGATCAGAAGTTGCCTGCTCAGAAGCCGAAGCAACGGCTGAACTGTTGGTGGCTGAATCAAAGTAGCTAACGCCACGGCAACGCTGCCATTTTCCATTCCCTTTGACTTCCGGGTTAAAGCGCCAGCGTTCTTCGCCCGTATCTGCATTGATGGCAATGACCTGGTTGAGGGGTGTGCACACATACAGCGTGTCACCCACCTGCAAGGGAGTGTTCTGATTCTCAGAACCATTAATGGGCAGCTCACCCGTTCTGAATGTCCAAGCGACTTTCAGGTGGCCAACATTCTTTTTATCGATTTGCTCTGCGGTTACAAAACGGGTGCCCGAGGGGGACTTGCCGTATGCGCTCCAGTCAGAACTAATGCCGTTGTCAGCCGTGTTGGTTATGACGTCCTCACCAGGATTGCTAATTAATCCGTGAGGGGAAAACATTGCCGCGAAGCCTGCAATCACTGCAATTGTCATGACTGAGGCTGCGACGTACCACTGTCGAGCTGAGGTCGCTTTGCCTTGGAGTCTCGGGGCGAGGAGGAGTGCAGGAATTGCCAGGATGAAAACACCGGACAGCCTTGGTATCAAAGGCCAGAATTGGAGCCCCACTTCGTTCAATGCCCATAGGAGGGTGCCGACGAAGAGTCCGGAAAACACCCAGAAACCACTACGTCTGCCTCTCAGAAAAAAGAAGCCACTAATCAGGCAGGTGATGCCGGCGATCAGGTAATACCCTGAACCACCTAATTTCACCAGCATCGCGCCGCCAATGGCGAGCGCGAGTCCGCACGCCAAGAGGACGCAACCAAATAGCGCGGGCGCTGTTCGACTGGTTGCGGGTTTCGTTTCGCTCATATTGTTACCTTTTTTGGGGCCAAGCACGGGCACAGCTGTTCAGCATCCAGAGCTGCGCAACTTGGATTGTTGGTAGTGACAATGCGTGTCGAAATCGTGGTCGACGAAGGGTGCGCATTTAACGCGCAGCCGAGCATAACAGCCTGCCTAGAAGTAATAGACGAATGCCAGTCAACTCAGTTGCGATGCATCTGAGGTGTACTTCATCGGCGCCTCACATTTAGCATAAGTCGCTCATCGCCCATTCTTCCTGGCAATGGAAAGCAGTGTTTCAGTTTTCCGAAACTGCTCATGCGTTTGTAACGGGCCCTGATCTAGCTATGCCACCGCTATCTTTGCAGGGTCACCGTATAGAATGTTGGAAATTATTGAAGACCGTCTTTTGCGCTTGCCGTATCTTCAACCTCGTAATCACAGCCAAGAACCATTGACTGTATTATTCTCATTGCTTACGCGCTCTGTTGAGCTCAGCCGTGATCATCTGAATAGCCCGGGAGTCAGCTGTCGAGCTTTCCCAACGTCTGACCAGGCCACAACGTCCGCAGACCAATGGGGAGCCTACTGGCGACAAGTCCATGCCCCTTGTTTCATACACACAGATGAAGCCGGTGATAACTCGATCGAGCGCCTGCACCGATACGTTCAGCTGCATCGCTTCGCCCCCGGCCCCTCTCAAGTAGCGGCCCCTCCCTACAATGTCTGCCTGGATCAGCTAGGGACGCTTTGGTCTTCCGCCACCGTGCCCAAAGGGACGCGTCAGCGGCCTCATTGGGATGGTGCCTCCTACCTGACCTTTTCTGCCGTAGACGACATTCCTGTTGTGTTCGGTGCAGGGCGGACGAGGCAAAGAGTCTTGGCGGACGACCAAAGCATTTTCCAGGACTTGGCACCCATTCTCGCCCGGGAGTACATCATCATCCCTAGCTCTACCGCTAACGAAACCATCGTTTTGGTAAAGCTGCATGTGCGTTCACTCGCGTTGGACAGAGTGACATTTCATCATCGATGGTTGAATGAACATGGCGATGTGATCAGAAGCAACGCGAACTCACTGATCAAGCGCTATGTTCAGCTTCATAACGTCGGGCCAACCAAGGCTGGCAAACCCTTCTTTCATCCTGACGCAAGCTGGATAGATGGGGTGACACTGATGAGCTTTACGAGCATGAATGACATCGAAGACTTTTTTAGAAGTGCTGAATACCGTGCCATTGCTCAGAGTGAAGCACTGATCAGCAATGTCGGCGCGAGTGAATGGTGGACAGCAATAAGTATCGGAATTGTGGATCGAATTGGCCGTGAAGAGGCAGGCGATCCTCCTAAAGGCGAGACGAATTGAAAGTGCGCACGGGCGTGCGCACTTCCTAGCTGTAAAAGCGTACTTGCGTTGATGCTTGGCTCAGTTTCTATTTTTCGCCAGGCAATGCGTAGGCAATGACATAGTCGCCGCGATCAGGCGACTGGCGTGCGCCGCCAGCGGTAATGACGACGTATTGCTTGCCCGTTTTAGGCGATACATAGGTCATCGGGCCACCTTGGCTACCCACTGGCAGACGGGCTTTCCAGATCTCCGCTCCATTCGCTGTGTTATAGGCACGCAAGAAGTAATCCTGGGTGCCCGCAATGAACAGGAGGCCGCCCTGAGTCGAGAGGGTGCCGCCAAGTGTTGGCATCCCGATTGGCAACGGCAGATGCATCTTGATGCCAAGTGGGCCAGTGTCCTGCACAGTGCCGACTGGAACCTGCCAGGCGATGCTTCGCGTTTTCATATCGATCGCGGTCAAGGTACCAAACGGAGGCGCCTGACAAGGAATCCCTGCGACTGACAGGAACCGGTTTTTATTCACGGAGTACGGCGTACCTTTCAGCGGCACCGCTCCCATGCCTGTGTTGAGGGCTTCACCGCCGGAGGCGGTTTTCTCACCTTGCTTCTGAGGCGTCATCGTGACCCAGAGGCCAAGCCGCATATCGTTCGCAAAGATGTAGCCGTGGACTGGGTCGAAGGACAGACCGCCCCAGTTCATGCCGCCAAGCGATCCTGGGAAGCTCAACGACAGATCGGTACCAGGCGCGGTGAACAATCCTTCATACCGCATCTTCTTGAAAGCGATCCTGCAAAGCATCTGATCGAACGGTGTGGCACCCCACATGTCCGATTCCGTCAAGGTAGGAGCCCCGATCTGAGGCATACCAAGCGATTTTGGCTGAGTCAGTGAGTACTGCTCGCCAGGGATGTTGGCTGCCTTGACGGGTACTTCCTTAACCTCAGTCAGCGGCTTTCCGGTTTTGCGATCAAGAACAAAAAGCTGACCGGCTTTTGTGCCGATCACGATGGCGGGCACCGGTTTGCCGTCGACGGGGAAGTCTACGAGACTTGGCTGCATCGGCAAATCAAAATCCCACAGATCATTGTGAACGGTTTGATAGACCCATTTCTCCTCACCTGTAGTGGCGTTCAGGGCAAGAACAGAGGCGCCATATTTATGATTCAGCTCGGTTCGCTCAACACCATAGATATCGGTCGAAGAGCTACCCATTGGCAGATAGATCGTGTTCGACGCTGGCTCATAGGTCATCGGAGCCCAGTTATTCGGCGTGCTTCGAACGTACGTCTTGCCGTCAACAGGAGCTTGTCTATCGTCTGGATTGCCCGGGTCAAAGGCCCAGCGCATAGCCCCAGTGATGACATCAAAGCCGCGGATAACGCCGCCTGGCATATCGGTCTGAACGTTGTCGGCAATACGGCCGCCGACTACTACTGTGGTACCTGCCATCTGAGGTGGGGAGGAAAGTGAGTAGTAAGAGTCAGGCATATCGCCCATGCCAGCTTTGAGATTGACCTCGCCGTTGTTTCCGAAGCCCTGGCAAAGTTCACCGGTGTCAGCGTCTACAGCGATCAAGCGCGAATCGATGGTGTTCGTGAGGATACGACGTTGGCAGTTGGCCCCGGCTGGCACTGCAACAGGGGGCACTGGAGTGCTGCCGTCAGAAGGCTGCACGATGGACGCAGTGGCATCGAAGTACGCCATGCCACGGCAGCGTTGCCAGAGCTTGGTTTGAGCATTGGTTTCGTGCTTCCAGAGCTGCTCACCCGTATCGGCATCAAGGGCGATGATGTTGTTGTGAGGGGTGCAGATGAAAACCTTGTTGCCAATCTGCATCGGGGTCAGTTGGTCTTCTGCTCCATTGCCATCGCTGAGGGCGACGTCACCTGTGTGGAAAGTCCAGGCAGGTACCAATTTCGAGACGTTGTCCCGATTGATTTGATCTAGTGCAGCAAAGCGACTTCCGCCGACGTCGTTACCGTAGAACTCCCAATTCTTCTGCGCATGAGCAGGATCGACCTTGGTTAAGCCTGGGCCCTGCCCGTTGATTGGATTGTGAGGTTGAAACATACCCCAGAAACCGGCGACCAAGGCCAATGCGAGGATTCCCGCCGTCGAGTATCCGGCGGCGCCAGCGTTTAGACCGACCGACTTGCGCGCAGTCGGATAGGTCAGCGATACAACAAAGCTGAGCACCCCGAGGGCGAAAAGGCGCGAGATTAATGGCCAGAATTGCAACCCTACGTCAATAAGCGACCACGCCACGGACGCAACGATGATGGCTGTAAACAGCCAGAAACCAGCAAGTTGGCGACGCGCAGTCAAGACCGCACTGACAATGAATCCGAGTCCCGCCAATAGAAAGTACCAACTGCCTCCCAGTGATGCGAGATAGGCACCGAGTGCGGTGTAGGGGAGGCCAAACACCAGCATTCCGAAGACAGCGAGCCAGATAAGCCAGCGATTGTGAATCGCTGTTGATCTTGGGGTAGTCATGTTGCGTAGATCCTACGAGTGAAGATAGCGGTAAGCACATCGCTCCGGGTTGTAGCCGGGAATGTGCTGCTTGGTGTACTAATCAGTACCAAATTAAGGCGAGTTTGTTTTACCTGCGATGGTTTCGCGCAGGTTCAACAATCAGAGATGAATAGCTCCTCTGGTCATAGCCAGATTGGCTGCGATGGTGGTTAGGATCCGAATAAGAATCGTTGAACTGGCAAGTCTCGACGGCAAGCGTCAGGAAGGAAGGGCAGGCATGAGTTCCCGGCTTTTGTATAACCCATTACCCGCTGCAAGCGAATTACTTAGCACTGGCTTCATAAGCCATTGTTGCCAGCCGGGTGGCTGTCTCGATTGCAGCAGACCTTTCACCTGCGGGCGGGGTGACCAACGACGTGGCCGCATTGCTCAGCAGGCAGAACACCAAAGTCCCCTGTAATGCGTCCGCCAAGCTTCGAATCCACTCATCATCGCGCTGGTCAGCAGTAATATGGCTGCGTAGAAAATTTTGGAAGACAGCGGATACAGCACCCACCCCCTTGGAGTACCAAGTGGTGCCCACCACAGGAAACCTCGCGGTGTTGCCTAGTACCAACCGATAAAATGCTACTTGACGTTCGTCGACAGCGATGTCAACCAGCGAGACGGCCAGTCTGCGGAAACCCGCCTCGAAAGAGTCGGCCGCGTAATCAATAGAGCTTAGCTGTCGGTTATACCCATTACAGATTGACTCGATCACAGCTTCAAACAGTTGCTGCTTGCCACCAAAAGCTCTATATACCGTGGCGCGCGAGCCGCCCGACTTTGAAATAATGTCTTCCAGGCTTGCACCGTCATAGCCCTGTGCCAGAAATACTTCAGTGGCAACGCTCAGCAAATTCTCCACTCGCTCACGGCCTTTTGGGGTCGGTGGGACAAACTCGGTTTTCACAGACAATAGCTCGCTAGGCCTCAAGACGGCGGCTAGTGTGCCACAGTCTGGAGATCAAACGGGTTCGCGTGCGAAATCACTAAAGCCTCAGGCCAAGCGGCCCGAAATCCATGGTTGATTTAAGCGCTACATTTTAGGGACAGCTTCACGCGGCTAGCTTCGCAAAACTCATTAAGCGTTTGCTAAACCATGCCACTACTCTAGCCGTTGGAAACATGACTCAGGTTTTCGAATCGTTCCTCACTGGAGGCTGTCCCCCGTAGATTACGACGATGCTGCCGGCCGCGCTCATTCCTAGATCGCTCAAACTATTAGGCCAGGTTATGGAATGAGCGAGGGATCACCGGAACGACCGATTTTCGCGTTCGAAGGTTAATCCCTCTCAGTTTTTTTCAGAGCGGCGTCCTGCGTGCCGCCTCGGTGCTGCGAAGTGAGGTGGCAAGGGAGAACTCATTTCAGAAGAGGCTTCAGAGCCTCGGCCATCATTAGCGTCACTCCAGCAAAGAAAATCGCAAAACCAAGCCAGTTTCTCAGACGCATTTTGCTGTTCTTCATTTCTTCTAGTTCTCATCAATCACACGGGTGAATCGGCCGTGCCAATTCACGGCTTTCAACTATCTGCGTTTAGAAGCAACCTACCCCAGTTCTCCTCATGTACTTCCATCCGCTTCCACCGGCCGGAGTACACCGCCAGGGTCACTCGTATAACAAGCGTCCAGTCAATGGCCACGCGGAACGCGATGTAATAGTGACTCGTACGTCCCTCATTGCCTTGAACGGGCGGCGAATTGTGGTCGAAGCCAGGAGATGCCTGCATGTGAGGATGATAACTGCAAATCTGTACTCGCGGTTACATTCTCTGTTGCATCTGGTAACATGTCCTACAACCCGTGATGACCAAGTGATTCAGTCCTACCACTTGATGCCGGCCCGGTCACAGTCCGGGGCCTAGCTCGCACACACCACAATCAGAGCAGACGAATATCTGCCGCCTCCCATCTCTTTACCGGTGTCGAAATCAGTTCGCTTGGCGTACTCAGCGCGAGCAATTTCGCAGTGGCGAAGCCATGCCTCTCGGTTTGTAGCCTGATCCTGATTTGGGATGCGCAATCTACAGCCTGGTGTAGGGAGTTTCGGTTTGCACAGCATCAGACGTGGAGACTTGCTCTTGGGCGGGACGTTCTTCTGAGCATCCATAGGTAGCCCGTACATGCTTCTAACCAGACCTACATCTCGTCGAAAATTTCTACTGTCGTCACTGATTGCACTACCTGCGATGGGCGTGACGGTTAAAGGGCTCACGGCTGCTGCCGCAGCCGAGATGGCCGCCCCAAGCATCGAAACCTATAAGCCGGCATTTTTCTCTCCGGGCGAGTGGGCATTCATCATGGCCGCGTGTGATCAGTTGATCCCCGTTGGCGGCAAAACGCCGGGAGCGCTGGAAACCAATGTACCCATTTTTATGGATCAGCAATTGGCAGGCGATCTGGGTAGCGAGATCTATCTCGACGGCCCATTCGATCTCAACGCTCCCAAGACGCTTGGGTATCAGATCCCCTACATACCTCAGCAGATCTATCGCAAAGGGATCGGCGCGGTTGATGCATGGTGCCAACAAAATCACAAAGCGAATTTCGCTGCTCTGAGCGTTGAGGAGCGTGTCCATGTCCTCAAGAAAATCCAGGCAGGCGAGGTGAACTTCAAAGATTTTGGCGAAGACATCCTCCCATCCAAATTGTTCTTTTCAGAAATGCTCACCCTTACCCAGCAGGGCTATCTGTCCGACCCGATTTACGGCGGCAACAAGGGCATGAAGGCGTGGATCGCTATCGGGTTCCCAGGTGCTCGCGCCAGCTATCTGGAATGGGTTGCGCAGCACAACGTGCCATACCCCCTTGGGCCTGTAAGTCTTAACGGCGACCGCGGCTAACCCTAATTTTGTCCTGATGAATTCAAGGTTTTGTATGCCAACTATTACCAATGACGAAGTTGACGTTGTAGTCGTCGGCCTGGGTTGGGCCGGCTCCCTGATGAGCATTGAACTGGCTAAAGCCGGTCTGAAAGTGCGAGCACTGGAGCGAGGGGAGGATCGTGTCAACGCTGACTTCGCCTATCCGAAGCCTGCTGATCAATACGCCTATGGCGTGCGCAACAAAATCATGGTTACTCCCAAAGCCGGTGCATTGACTGTACGTCACGATCTGAAAAGCACGGCCCTGCCTACCCGAAAATGGGGCGCATTTGTGCCTGGCACTGGGGTAGGCGGATCGGGTCTGCACTGGACAGGTGTGTTGATCCGTCCGACGCCGACAGATATCAAACTCAAGACATACGCTGACCAGGCGTACGCGCCCGGCATTCTCGGCGAGGGTATGCAGATCCAGGACTTTCCGTTCACCTGGGAAGAAATCGAACCTTACCTGGACAAGTTCGACAAAATCTGCGGTCTTTCGGGCAACACTGGCAACCTGAACGGACAGATTCTTGTAGGAGGCGACCCCTTCGAGGGCCCTCGATCAAATCCGTACCCGCTCCCCGCGCTCGAGGACACTCTGAACAACTCCATGTTCTCAGATGCAGCGCGCAAGCTCGGGTATCACCCGTTCCCCAACCCATCAGCCAACGTATCACGGGCCTGGACAAATCCTTACGGGAACCAGCTAGCCCCGTGCAACTACTGCGGCTACTGCAGCAAATACCCGTGCCTGAATTACTCCAAAGCGTCACCTCAGACAAGCGTGCTGGATGCGCTCAAGCGCATGGACAACTTCTCATATCGTACTCAGGCGAACGTCCTTCGGGTTGATCTGCATGCAGATGGGAAGACGGCGAAGGGCGTGACCTACGCTGACGCGTCTGGCAACGAAGTGTTCCAACCCGCAAAGATCGTCGTGCTTGCAGGCTTTCAGTTCGTCAACGTGCGCTTGATGCTGCTTTCAGGTATTGGCAAGCCATATGACCCGGTGAGCGGTACCGGTACGGTGGGGCGCAACTACGCATTTTTGAGCAATGGCGGCGCAACACTGTTCTTCAAGGACAAGCACTTCAACCCGTTCGCCACGGCCGGTGCGACCGGGCAGATGTTCAACGACGTTTCTCCAGGCAATTTCGATGGCCCATCCTTAGGATTTATCGGGGGCGCCAAGATTCACAGCTCCCAGGCCACTGGTGCACCTATCGGGACTTCGTTGCCAAGTGGCACGCCTGAGTGGGGAGCAGGGTGGAAGGAAGGCCTTGCAGACTGGTATGGCCGCTCGATGAAGATCAGCATCTCTACTGGCTGCATGTCATACCGCGATCACTATGTAGATCTCGACCCGACCTATAAGGATCCATGGGGTCAGCCTCTTTTGCGGATCACTTTTGACTGGAAACAGAATGAGCTGAAGCTTCAGCAGCACTTGCGCAAGATTGTCTTGAACATTACCAGGGAGCTTGGGCCGGATAGCTTCTCTGAGAGCTTCCTGGGAATGGATTCGCACTGGGATATCACAAAGTACGTCTCCACCCACAACGTCGGCGGAGCCATCATGGGGGATTCCCCCCAGACCAGCGCTCTTAACCGTTATCTGCAGAGCTGGGACGTGCATAACGTATTCGTGCCCGGCGGTAACGCTTTCCCGCAAAATTTCCAGGCCAATCCGACATCGATGATCGGAGCGCTGACCTTGTTCTCGGCTCAAGCGATCAAGGATCAATACCTGAAAAACCCTGGCCCACTGGTGCAAGCGTGAGGAGCGCGACGATGAAATTGAATACTCGCTCTTTGCTGCTTGTACTGGTGGCACTTGGTTTCGTCGCCGCAATCGCGGCCTGGTTGTTTGCGTCAGTGCTCAACCGATCCGGAGATCCAGCGGAGCCACTGTCAGTCGAGATTACGCCCTCGCTCATCGCCAAAGGTGAGTATCTGGCCAAGGCGGGAGACTGCGTGGCGTGTCATACGGCGCACGACGAAGGAAAGCCATTTGCTGGTGGGTTTGGCATCAAATCGCCAATTGGTACGATCTACTCCACCAACATCACTCCCGACAAAGAAACCGGGATCGGAAACTGGACGTACGGAGCTTTCGAGCGAGCGGTGCGCCGTGGTGTCGGTCACGATGGAAGTGCACTCTATCCTGCTATGCCGTTCCCATCGTATGCAAGTACTACCGTCGAGGATACACAGGCGCTCTACGCGTATTTCATGAACGGTGTAACGCCCGTCAAGCAGGCGAACAAAACTAACGACATACCTTGGCCGCTGTCGCTTCGCTGGCCGCTCGCTTATTGGCGTACGTTCTTTTCACCCTCTCCTGAAGCAGCCGCCTCTTCGCTGAAAATGGCTGCTGTCGGGGCTGGCGATATCGCTCGGGGCGCTTATCTGGTAGAGGGCTTGGGACATTGTGGCTCCTGCCATACACCAAGGGCGCTAACCATGCAGGAAAAAGGTCTGGATGCTTCGTCCAAGACCTATCTGACCGGGTCAGAGCTCAATGGATGGGCGGTACCGGCATTGCGCGGCGTGCAGCACTGGACACAGGAAGAGCTGGTCGACTACTTAGGAATGGGTCGCAACGCTCAGGCTTCCGTTGCAGGAGAAATGACGGATGTCGTGGCCAACAGTACGTCGCACATGACCGACGCTGACCTAAATGCCATTGCGGCATACCTCAAGTCTCTAGCTGGCAGCCCGCAACCCTATCAGTACCTAGCACAGCGCACCGACGCGACTATCAAGAAGCTCACCGCTGCCAAAGATTTGAATTTGGGAGAGCGACTCTATCTGGACAACTGTGGCGCGTGTCACTTTGTGGCGGGCAATGGTGCGCCCAAGGTGTTCCCGAAGCTTGACGGTGCTTCTGTGGTCAACGCAGAAAATCCGACTGCGCTCATTCAAGTCATCTTGGCAGGCACCAAGACGCCTTCCACAGAAAGAGCTCCATCAGTCCTGCCTATGCCTGGATTTGCATGGCGATTGAATGATCATGAAGCCGCCGAGCTTGCTACATTCATCAGGAAAGCCTGGTCTAACCAGGCGAGCGAGGTTTCTCAGCAGCAAGTCGAAGCTGTGCGTCAGAGCCTGGATGCGCATACGAGCGTCGGGACTTCAGCGGGGCCGTTGAAAGCACCCCACTAGAAACAGACATACCATGCATCAGTGATAAACCGAGCCTGGCGTCTACTGACGCATCATAAGCCGCCTTAGGGCGGCTTTTTCGATTCGTGATCCCGGCCGTTCGGACTGGTTGTCCAGGCGCGGCTTGCTATGCGTTCAATAACGATACCGCTTTGCTGCGGCTCTGCACTTCGAGTTTCTGAAAGAGGTGTATCAGGTGGGTTTTTACGGTCGCTAACTCCACGTCCATCAATGATGCGATGGACTTATTCGACTCACCTAGAACGAGCAATTCGGCCACTGCGATCTCTTTGGGCGTCAGTTTGTATCTGTCTCTCAGGCGTTGCTCTCGGTCTCGCATTTTCACCGCCGGCAGCAGCGAAAAACCATACTGCAGGTAACCCTGCATTTCTTTGAGGGCAATGATACCCAAGGAGGTCGATGTGTCCTGAGTCTGCACAAGAGCAGCAGAGGCAACGGCTTTCCCTCCCGCCCAGAAAATGAAATCGATCTCCTCTATGACACCGTATTTGTGTAGGTGGGGCTGATACTGCTCAAGCAGCTCCTCGTCATGTTGTTCCGAGGCCTCGGAGAGTGTTTCGAATGTTTTGCCAAGGGCGGCCAACCGCTCGGCGCGCATCGGGTCACTGCGCTGATAATCGCAATAGTATTCTCGAATCTTGCGGCTATCCCCACCGAGTTGAATGGTCGGGGGAAATTCAGAATGGTCTTCCCACCAGGTGAACACCACTGCAGATGAGCCTGTGCTGTGCTTGAGGAACGAGACGGTTTTTCTTGCGTAGTCCTCACAGCTTATGCTCAGCCTGCGTGTATCAAACATCGGAACCTACCTCTGTATTGCCGTATTAAGGGCGCGGCTTCAGAAAATGCACCTCGCTAGTGCGATTGCCATCTGGCCGCGCCCAATGCGGAAGATTTCCGCACCAGCTTTTCTACAGCACGACCCATGCCAACCGAATACCTCAACCGAATGGTTGACGTGAGCGCCTGTAAGGGGCGGTAAGCTCCAGTCTCTCCCAAAAGAGGATCCTGCCTTCACGGGAATCATAATGCGTTTGGCCGATTTGATTCTGAGTCATCTTGAACCAGTGCGCATCGAGGGTGGAGGCGGCGGTCAGTTGTTCTGAAGTCCCTTACTCACGGCTGGATTCAAATGACACCATCACTGCAAGTGCAATCTCTGGAAGCTCTGGACAAGAAATACATCCTGCATTGTCAAACCGATCCGCTCAAACATGAGGATAAAGGCCCTCTGATCATTGAGCGTGGTGAGGGTGTGTTTGTCTATGACAACCACGGCAATCGTTATCTGGAAGCTATGTCCGGCCTATGGTCGGTGGGCCTTGGCTTTAGCGAAAAGCGCTTGGGTGACGTGGCGAAAGCACAGTTCGACAAATTGCCCTTCTACCATCAGTTCTTCCATCGCTCGACCGAACCGGCGATCCGGCTTGCTGCCAAACTCATCGAGATGGCTCCAGTACCAATGTCAAAGGTCTTCTTCGGCGCTTCCGGATCGGAATCCGTCGATTCAGTGATCAAACTCTTGTGGTTTTCAGCGAACGCCGCAGGTCAATCTGAAAAGAAGAAAATCCTCGCCCGACAGGGGGCGTATCATGGTGCGAACATCACTGCCACGAGCGTGACTGGGCTCGAGGCCATGCACTTGGGACAGGACAATGTTCTTCCCATTGTGCGGCTAACCTGTCCCAACTATCGGCGTGAAGCCCTGGAGGATGAGTCGGAAGAGGACTTCTCCACTCGTCTTGCCCGCGAACTTGATGATCGAATCCTTGAGGAGGGGGCTCATACCATTTCTTGCTTCATCGCGGAGCCTGTGATGGGCGCTGGTGGGGTCATTGTGCCGCCAGCGACTTACTGGGAAAAAATTCAAGCTGTGTTGCGCAGACACGACATCATCTTCGTCGTGGACGAGGTTATATGCGGGTTTGGGCGCACTGGCAATATGTTCGGTACGCAGACGTATAACCTGTCACCAGACGTCATGATTTATTCAAAACAACTGACTTCATCCTACATTCCCTTCAGCGCCATCGTCCTCAACGAGCGAGTGATGGCTGGCGTTTATGCAGGAGCGAAAGTCCACGGAGGGGTCTGGCACGGCTTCACGACCGCCGGGCACCCGGTAGCCTGCGCCATCGCGCTAGAGAACATTCGCATCATCGAAGAAGAAGGACTGCCGCAAAACGCGTCCGTCATGGGCGCCAAACTTCGCGCGGGGTTGGAAGCTCTGGGTCATCCGCTGATCAGTGAAATTCGAGGAGTGGGTTTGATGACGGCGGTGGAGTTGGATGCGCGGCACATCAGCTCGACTTCAATCCTCAACAAGGAGCTGGCTGCTCTCGCCATAGACCGGCTGCTGGCAAATGGTGTGGTCAGCCGGCCCTCCAACGGTGCGATCCTGTTTGCGCCGCCTATGATCATCACCGCAGAACAGATTGACATGATCGTCACCGCCGTCTCCATTTCGTTGGATCAAGTCGTGATGCAGATCGACTGAGGTGATGATGAGAAACGTGCAGCTTTTGGAGGTTGCACGTGTTTCCCCTTCTGTCTGAAGCGTAGTTGGCCACAGAACCGGGACAACACCCGGTTGGATGTTTCTTCATGGGAGCGTCTGCGGTCTTGCGCGGCCATTGTGCTATTCAATTTTCTCCCAACGACCTCCACCCTGAACGCGCAACGCAGCGCCATGGCAAGCTTTGCGTGTCACTCGGCCGCGGTGTTTCGACCAGTCGGTCAGACAGGAGAGGAAGAACGCGAAGGACGCACGATTCCGGCTGGGGTACTGAGATGGTCAGCTCCGCAGATGTAAACGCGAAACTGACCAGAATCGCTGATCAGTAGAGGGGGAAGGGAAAGTATTTGGCATTGATTTTCTGGAAGGTGCCGTCTGCGAGAATTTCATTTAGTGCTTGATTGAATGCTGCCTTGAGCTCCGGATCATCCTGACGCAGCCCAATGCCCTTGCCATCACCGAAGAAGGCGGCGTCTTTTATGCCCTCACCCGCGAGCATGCAACACTCGCCGTCTTTGCTTTTGATCCACGTGTAGACACTGGCTGAATCGTTCAGAATCGCGTCAATCCTTCCGTTGGCCAAATCCATGGCAGCGTCGTCAACAGTTTTGTACTGCTTCATCTCTGACTTAGGATATTTGGCTTCGATATAATTGGCCTGAACCGAAGACACTTGCACGCCGATCGCTTTACCCTCAAGGCCTCCTGGCGAGACGTCGTGTACACCACCATCCTTCATCACAACGAATTGCGAGCTGGTGGAGTAATATCTGTCGCTGAAGGCGATTTTCTTCTTACGCTCTTCTGTCATGTTCATCGAGGCGACAATCGCATCGAATTTGCCAGTCACCAGGCCTGGAATCATGCCGTCCCAGTCTTGGGCCTGGACTGTGCAGTGTACTTTCATCTTCTCGCATAGCGCTTCAGCAATGTCGACATCAAAGCCTTTAAGCTTGCCGCTTTCCATAAAGCTGAAGGGTGGGTAGGTGCCTTCTGTCGCGATGCGAACAGTCTTCTCTCCCTGGGCATGAGCAAACGAGGCACAGAAGGTAACGGGAATAATCAAAGCCTTGAGCATTGTCTTCATAGGAAGCCTTTTCATCAGGTGGTGGAACTTTGCACTTGCGTATCGGTGTGTGAGATACACCGCCGTTGCGGTACTGGGGCGACTCAGTGCGCAATGATTTGCGAGAGAAATTTCTGAGCCCGCCCACTTTGAGGATTGAGAAAGAATTCATCCGGAGTTGCTTGCTCGACGATCTGCCCTCTATCCATGAAGATCACACGATCGGCCGCCTGCCGTGCAAACCCCATCTCGTGCGTGACGCAAAGCATCGTTATCCCATCGTTGGCCAGGCCTAGAACCACATCCAGAACCTCTTTCACCATTTCAGGGTCAAGGGCGGATGTGGGCTCATCAAGGAGTAAGATCCGCGGGTTCATACACATGGCGCGTGCAATCGCAACGCGCTGTTGCTGGCCGCCGGATAACTGGCTGGGATAATGATTTGACTTATCCTTCAATCCGACCCGATTGAGGAGCTCGACTGCTTGCTCCCTAGCTTCGCTTTTGCTCTTCTTGAGTACCCGCATGGGCGCAAGCATGCAGTTTTCAACAGCGCTTAAGTGTGGAAACAGGTGAAAGCCCTGGAACACCATGCCTGTTTCCTTGCGGACTATGTCGACCCCGTCAGGCGTCGCCATAGAGTTGCCATTGACCACCAGATCACCGCTTTGAAACTCCTCAAGGCCATTGATGCAACGGATGAGTGTTGACTTCCCGCTTCCGGAGGGCCCGCAGATAACGATGCGCTCGCCTTGGTGAACATCAAGGGTGACTCCATTCAAGACCGCGAAGTCCGAGTACCACTTTTTCAAGTTATTGACCCTGACGACTACCTCACTCGACGCTTTACTCTTGGCCCGTACCGGAACCACATTTTCAATCTTGGACATAGTTATCTCAACGAATCACGTGTTTAGTCAGCCGGTTGTTGAACCAAGCGCAGATGCGGCGGATTAGCTCCACCAGTGAGAGGTAGAGCAGGGCTGCCCAGAGGTAGACTTGGAAATCAAAGGAGCGGGCAAATGCCTGGTTCGTGATCCCCATGAGTTCAGGCACGGTGATGGTGCTGGCGATTGCCGAGGACTTCAGCATGAGGATCAACTCATTGCTCAGAGGCCTTAAGGCGACCATCAATGCTTGGGGTGCAATGACTTCCTTCAGTCCCGTAGGTTTGCTCAAACCCAGGGCATGGATTGCCTCCCATTGGCCTTTGCTGACTGACAGCACGGCGCCTCGCCAGATTTCAGCCTGGTAAGCGGCGGTGTTGAGCGTGAACGTCATCACCGTGCACCAGAATGCATCTCTGAAGAACCACCATATTCCTAGCGACTGCAACTCAGGGCGGATCTGGCCTGCGCCGTAATAGACCAGGAAAACCTGCGCAATCAGTGGGGTGCCTCGAAACAGGTACGTGTAGGCGGATGCTGTGCGGCTAATCCAGCGCTTACTACTCATGCGTGCCGCGGCCAGTGGCAAGGAAATGAGTGCACCAAGGGCGATGGAAATCAGTACGATCTTGAGCGTAGTGCCCAAGCCGTCGAGCATGCGCGGGCCATATGTGTGTAAGAGTTCCCAGTTCATGATTCAGGCTCTCCCATAATATCGATTGGCACGTTTCTCCATCCTCGACAGCAATTGCCCGGACATAAGTGAGAGCAGCAGGTAAATCCCGCAGGTAAACGCGTAGAAGAAAAAAGGCTGTTTGGTACTCGCGACTGCCATGTAGGTTTCACGCATCAGGTCGGAAAGAGAGATCACGGACAACAGCGATGTCTCTTTGAGCAACACAAGCCACAGATTGCCAAGTCCAGGCAACGCGATTCGCCACAACTGCGGAGCAATGACGAACCTGAATCGATCAATGCCAGAGAGCCCGAGAGCATGTGCTGCCTCGCTTTGCCCCTTGGCGACTGCTTGAATGGCCGTCAGGAACACCTCACTAGAGAACGCGCCAAACACCAACCCAAGCGCAACCATGCCGGCAAAGAAACCATCTACCTCAAAGCTTTTCGAGCCCAGGAGCGTGGCCGCCTCTCGCACAAGCAGTTGCCCGCCGTAATAGATGATGAAAATGGTGAGCAGCTCTGGCAGGCCTCGAAAGATCGTGACAAAGACTGTGCACAAACGGTTGAGGAGCACATGTTTGCAGTTCATCCCCAGCGCCAGCAAAAGTCCAAGGACAAGGCCGCCGGGGAGGGTTGCAATGGCAAGCCTTATGGTCAGCCAGGTACCTTTCAGAAGTGGTATGCCCCATCCATGGGGCTCGAAGGACAACAACGCAAAAAATTCACTCATAGGATCGTTCCGCTCGTCTAACCGTAATCTGTGGGGTGCCGAGCTGTCCTGAGATGCACTCACCCTAGTCGGTCGGCGCATTGCTCAAGGCGATCGCACTCCACTGGCAGGAATGAAAGCCAATGCCAATTCTTGTTGTCGTGAAAATCATCAATGCAAGCTTTCTAGCCGGAGAGACATCCCTTTTCTTGGGCTCGACTCTCGGAAGAAGCATAAGAGAAAATTGATCGTGCTCCATCCACCAAACGGTTGAGCACAGCGTGCAGTGGGGGCGCGGTAGATACCGCGCAGGAAGCCAACATGCACGCGGGGGAACGACGCCCGCTGCTCAGCCGGGATAGAGATGCGCCGAGAGTGCGGATTGCAGTACGCTTGCTGCGCCTCGGCTCAAGCGCTCGCCATTCGATAAGCCCTTTACTGGAGTTTCGACACTGTAGCGTACGTCCCGCGGCAGCTTTAAAATGAGGTCAGCAAGTGGCAGGGCACCATCGCCAGGAAGCAGCCGACCCTCTCTAGCCTCCTGGATGATGAGGTCGGCTGCCGGCGCGGTGAGCGGTGCGTCACAGAGCTGAACATCGGCCAACCAGGCGGGGTTAAGCCCTCCAAGATCATCAGAGGTATTGCCAGCACGGAATAAGTGCAATGTGTCCACCAAAATTCCGGCATTCGATTTAGCCGTAGCTTCAATAAGTGCCGCTGCGTGCTGGAGATTCGCTACCTGGCGCCAACGCATGAACTCGATATTGATACGTACCCCGTAAGGCGTAGCGAGTTCACAAAGGGCACTGAAATTGGATGCCAGTCGTGTGAAATCAGGATCATCACCAGATACCGTAAGTGAGCTCGCGCCAAGCTCAGCTCCCGATTCCAAGAGCCACTCGAACGAGGCAATGTCGACGTCCGGCGCTAGCTCGACAAACTCGATGTCATTGACTCCAACACCCTCATTATTGAGCACCGTGAGCAATTCTGTCATCCCCGAGGTGCCGGAGCGCAAGGGATAAGCGATTCCGCCCTTCATGGCAGGGTGTAGTCGCAACCCTACGTGCGTAAAGCCAGCTCGACCAGCCTCCCTGGCCAGCGTTTTGGGCTGCAAATCGAGTGCGGTGAGATGAGCGACGCTTAAGCGTTTCAATACGTTGCCCTCCCGCCACTCAGGTCAAATACGAAGCCTGTTGTGAAGCTGCACTCAGGCCCGGCGATCCAATTCACCATGTTGGCAATCTCCTCGATTTGCAGGAATCGGCCCATCGGAATCTTTGCCTTGCTGGCAGCGATGTGCTCAGGCGTCATTTCGTCCATCAACGCTGTTTCAGCCATGGCAGGGGCGATACAGTTCAGGATCACACCGTCCTGTGCGAGCTCTTTGGCCGCGGCCTTGGTGAACGCGATCACACCCGCTTTGGCAGCCGAGTAAGCCGAGATGTACTGGACACCATCTTTGCCAGCCATTGACGCGACGTTCACGATTCGGCCATAGCCATTCTGTCGCATGTGCGGAATTGCTGTCCTGCAGCAATAGAACACTCCGTTCAAATCAACTGCGATTACCTGATCCCATGCTTCCACGGGGTATTCCCAGGAGGGCACTACGGGGCCGTTGATGCCAGCGTTGTTGACCAGAATGTCGACTCGACCAAATATCTCAACGGCATGAGCAAATGCCTGTTCTACAGAAGGGAGTGAAGCCACGTCCACGGCTTGTCGATGAGCTGGTTCAAACCCGGCTGCGCTGGCATCCCACTTGTCGACGTTCAGATCCCAGATGATTACTTGAGCACCTGACGCATGGAGGCGCTTGGCGATGCCAAGGCCGATCCCTCGCATGCCTCCAGTCACAATGGCTGTTTGGCCTTCGAGATACAGTGTCATTTAGAAACTCCTTGCTCAGGCTGCTCTATGGCAGGCAAGCGGGTAAGGTCACGAACGATGAATAGGTAGCAGAGGGCGCCAAAGACGGTAATCGAAGAAACAAACGCCAGAGCCCACACAAAAGATCCGGTGGTCGAAACGATCACGCCAATCGTGAGAGGAGTGACGATGCCAGCGGCGTTAGCGAAGAGATTGAAAACGCCCCCGGATAGGCCGAGCATCCCTTTGGGTGCGATGTCGGACACAATCATCCATGCCAGCGCAGACATGCCTTGAGCAAAGTAGGCGACGCAGAGAATGCCGATGACCAATGCATCAGATTCAACGTAGTTGGCGAGTACGATCACAGAGGCCGTCAGCAGACCTGCGATCACTGGCAACTTGCGGGCTACGTTGAGCGAGTATCCGCGGCGAAGGAGGGCATCGGACACCCAGCCGCCGACTAGGGTGCCCAGGGATGCTGCGATAAAGGGGAGAACGGCAATCCAGCCCACCTTTAGCCATGGCATATGCCGCTCTGTCACCAGGTAGGTCGGGAACCAGGTCAGAAAGAAGACGTTTGTGGAGTTGCAGGCAAATTGTCCGAGGCAAATGCCCAGCATGTTGCGGTGTTTCAGCAGAGCTGGGATTTGGCGCCATTCGAAGCGTGTAGCTTTCTGCCCACCGTCCACAATCCCGCCGCCTTCGCGGATGTAGTCGAGCTCTGCTGCATTCGCGGTTTTTGATTCGTGCGGCTCGTGGTATTTACGCCACCAGATCAGGCCGTACACAACACCCACGGCGCCGACGCTCAGGAGCAGCACTCGCCATCCATAGGCATGGAGAACCCAAAACAGCGCCGGGGACAAAAAAGCCAGACCGATGTATTCAGCGAAAGTGTAAATACCAGTTGCGCGCGCTCGCTCGCTTTGAGGGAACCATGTGGCCACAACTCGGCTGTTGGTCGGGAAACAAGGTGCCTCTGATGCGCCCACGAGCATCCGTAAGCCGAGCAGGGAAGCGAACCCTTGGGCGAGCCCTTGAAGTGCAGTGAAGAGCGACCACAGGGTCAGAGCCAGCCAGTAGGTGAGCTTCGTACCCAAGCGGTCGATGAGGATGCCACCCGGAATCTGAGCGGCTGCGTACGTCCAGGAGAATGCTGAA
The DNA here is from genome assembly GCF_003935425.1 of Pseudomonas sp. v388. GTDB lineage: Bacteria > Pseudomonadota > Gammaproteobacteria > Pseudomonadales > Pseudomonadaceae > Aquipseudomonas. Next base: position 549,947 of record NZ_RHQN01000001.1, on the reverse strand, counting down.
AATACCAGGCCCATCATTACCGCGGAGAGGCCTAGATCCTGACTGATCGCCGGCGCCGCAATACCCATGACCGTCCGATCAAGGTAATTGATCATCGTGCCGCCGGAGATGAGTGCCAGGATCATGAAGCGAGTGCGGGTACGCCGCGCATGGGTAGCCGGCGTGTCCATTACAGGAGTATCAAATGCCATTTTGGGTGCCTCTTATCATTGTTATTTAGTGGCGCGCAGGCTTGGCGAGTTGAAGCTAGACAGACCCACGGGATCGCATCCCTTGAGCCTCAGCCTCGTCCTGAGAACAAACAACCGTAAAGCCTGAGCCAAAGAGCCACATAACGAACCGGTAGGCATCGGTAGGCGGGTGCTTGACGTTTCGTTGTCGCCAAGGCCCACTGTTAGTGTGGCTCGTAATTACATTACGACGATCCTGAAGGCGACGCTCATGAGTAGATCGCCGAGACTATTAGCCAGAGTAATGATGTCTATGCCGATGCCAGATTCGACCCAATGGGTCTTCAAAATGCGCCACATGGAAATGTTTCGTGCGGTGATGCTCACCGGCTCAGTCAGCGCAGCGGCAAGGATGATGTATGTGACTCAGCCTGCTGTGAGCAAGCTGATCCAGTACGTTGAGTCCAGGCTTGGCTATCGTCTATTCGAGCGGATCAACAACAGGCTAGTACCTACCGCGGAAGCTCAAACGCTTTATCGAGAGGTGGAGCGGGTCTACCTCGCCGCTCAGGCGGTGAATGAATGCGCCATTGCGCTTTCCGTACAACCTGCCAGACAGTTGCGGATCTGCTGCAGTACGACGTTGGCTACCGTGCTGATCCCCTATGCATTGGCCACGATCAAGCGCGCAGTCCCTGGACTGGAAATCCAGTGGCAGTCGGCGCTGATAAGTGACATGCCGGCTCAGCTTTTGGGGAAAAAGGTCGATCTGGCGATATCTGCGTTGCCGGTCACGCACGAGCATCTGCACTCACTCGCCTTCATGCGCGGGAGTATGGTCTGTGCAGTTCCAACTGACCATGAATGGGCCGGACGTGAAGAGGTATCTCTCGAAGAGCTTGCAGGGCAGGATCTCGTACTTTTTCGCCGAGACATACCTTTCGGCCGAATCCTGGCGGGAGAGTTTGAGGAGCGAGATTTGAAGTACGCCTCCATCCTGAATTTCACAACAGCCGTAGAAGGCGTGGCGCTTGTGAGACAGGGGTTGGGGATCGCCGTGATAGATGAGTTTGTGGCGCAAGACTGCGGCCTTGCTGTGGTCAGGCTTGCTCAGCCTATCGAGTTTGAGATCAGCTTTGTGTATTCGCGGTTCGAGCCATTATCGGAGGCGTCGCTACACCTCATGAAGATTTTGCTGGAGCGAGCAGCCTCGTTGAACAGGCTCATCAAAGGATGCAAGCTTCCAAAGGTGTAAACCGAACGGTAGACGAACCGGTCTACGAACCGGTCTACGAACCAGCATGAACCCTCGACTGTAGGCGCAGGCCAGGGCTCTGATCAGCTGGCAGGATTTTCTTGAATGAAGTCAGCACGCCAGTAGCGAGGTTTTGAATACCTGTTTACTGACTGATGGACTCAATCTTCGTTGCGGCATCATGGCTTGCCCAGACGTGGCAGCGAGGTGAGCCAGGCTCAAAACATCGTGTTCTGATTCGCAGATTTCTCGGGCACATCTTGGATCACATCCCAATGCTCTACGATCTTGCCGTCTTTTACGCGAAAAATATCCAGCACCGCTTGGCCGCGATCGTTAGGCGACTCCGTTGAATGCACGTGCAGCCAGACGAGGTCATTCTGAGCAACGCTGCGCACAATCTGAGCCCGTGAGTCCGGATGTGTTTTGAAGTAATCAGTAAAGTACTCAACAAACGGCGCCTTACCATCAGGCACTCCAGGGTTGTGTTGAATGTAATCGCTGGCGATCACGCCACTGGCGTCGACAACCTTGTGCTGGTTGAACACGCCATCGTAAAACGCCAAGACCGTCTTGAGATTTGCGCTCTCTTGAGCAACGTCACGTGCTCCTGTGGCTCTGGGCAAAACGTCATCAAACATTCCGTTAGCGTTCGCAGATTCCGCCGGCACCGGCTGGATGATGTCCCAATGCTCGACGATTTTTCCTCCTTTAACGCGGAAAATGTTGAGGATCGCCGACCCGCGACTGCTGGCGTCAGGTTTACTGAGTAGGTGCACGTACACGAGGTCATCAATGGCAGCGCTGCGAACTACCTCTGAATGGGCGGCAGGATGCGTCTGGTAGAACTTCGCGAAGTAATCTACGAACGGGGTTCTCCCATCCGGTACTGTCGGGTTGTGTTGTTTGTACTCGGTAGACACCACTTGCTCAGCCACATCCGTACGGTGCTTGTTGAAAAATTGCTCGTAAAAGTCCAGAACCAGGGTCTGATTGGCTTTTTCCTGCGCCAGATTCCGAGGGGGCTCAGCAAAGGAAACAGTGGACAAAATCGAAGTGCTCAGCAGAGCTGCCTTTACTGCGCGCAGAAGAGTTGACATCGCGATGCTCCTAATTAGATACACGAAACTCTAAATCTCTCAGGTTGCGTCAACAAGACGGGCGCCACGATCATGGTTCAATTCTCTCCGCCGTGCGGTGGTCGTGGCAGCCTGGCAGCCCTTCACTTGGTTGAGGATCTTGCCGCCGGAATCTCCGATTTTTTTGCACAGGTGTAGCCCAACCGCACCCGCTCACTCAGCGCAATGAAGCAACTCGCTATCACAAAGAATGACTGAACTACCCGGGTTCATTTTGGAATCTGCGGATGAAATGGTTGGAATGATCGCCCGTTAATCGCTCTTTGATGGCCCAGTAGAATGACCGTCCATCGGTGAGCCAGGCCAGGAAGATTGATCATCATCCTTCATGACTGCGGCTCTAGCTCGGCCATCCAAATATAAAAACCGGCTCTGTGTACCTTGTCGAAATTAGTTACACCCTCGACAGGCACCTGGCTCGGCTCACCTTTTTCCAGGACATACGGACGAGAGCTCCGTATCCAGTTTTTTTTGGTGAGCGCAGCTTTATGAAAAGTAACGGATTTATGCTTTTGGGGCTTCTTCCCCTTGCTGCAATGTTGATGGCGGGTTGCAAGCCGGGGGATTCACAACCCAAGCCTGCTGCCGCCGTGAAGGTTGGATATTACGAGGTGTCAGCAGCTCCGCTGACCCTTACGACCGATCTCCCAGGCAGGACGACGGCATACCGGGTTGCCGAAGTGCGGCCTCAGGTATCTGGCATTCTCCTTCATCGTTTGTTTACAGAGGGTACTGAGGTCAAACAGGGCCAGCAGCTCTATGAAATCGATCCTCGTACCTATCTGGCACAACAGGCTCGGGCTGAGGCCAATCTCAAAAGCGCCAAAAACCTTGCTGAGCGCTACGAGCGCCTGCTGATGACGCGTGCCGTCAGCCAGCAACAATACGATGATGCGTTCGCCGCCTGGAAACAGGCAGAGGCAGACAAGCGTGTCGCTGATATCAATGTCCAATACACCAAAGTGCTTTCGCCGATCTCAGGACGCATCGGCCGCTCGACGGTCACTGAAGGCGCATTGGTCACCGACGGCCAAAGCACAGCGCTTGCGACTGTCAACCAGCTCGATCCTATCTACGTCGACGTGACTCAACCCATCACCCGAATCCTGCGCCTGCAGCGTGCATTGAAATCGGGTTCTCTAAAAACCGCTGGTGACGATCAAGCTGAGGTGACGCTCACGCTTGATGATGGCAGCGAATACCCGCTTCCAGGCACGCTCAAATTTTCGGAAGTGAGCGTGGATCAAGGTACCGGCTCTGTGACGTTGCGCGCGGTGTTCCCTAACCCTAGTCGGGCTTTGCTTCCTGGCATGTTCGTGCACGCCGAAGTGAAAGAAGGGGTAAGGGAAAATGCGATCCTGGTGCCTGAGCAGGCCATTGTTCGCGATAGCCGCGGGGTAGCGACCGTGTGGGTCATCGACCCGGATAACCACGTCGAATTACATGACCTCAAAACCGTTCGCACGGTCGGCAACGCCTGGTTGGTGGACGCAGGTGTGAAACCTGGCGACCGGGTGATCACCGAAGGCCTTCAATTCGTGCAACCCGATTCAGTAGTCGAAGCGAAGCCGGCCACCAACGTCCGTCTTCAAACAGCTCTGAGCGCTAACTGAGGGATTGACGATGTCACGCTTTTTCATTGATCGACCCATTTTTGCCTGGGTGATCGCCCTCGCGATCATGTTAGCCGGAGCGCTGGCCATTCACGGCCTTCCAGTTAATCAATATCCCAACATTGCCGCGCCCGCGGTACAGATTTCTGTGACCTACCCGGGAGCTTCCGCCCAAACGGTGCAGGACACCGTTATCCAGGTGATTGAGCAGCAGCTCAATGGGCTGGACGGTTTGCGCTACATCAGCTCCAATGCCAACAGCGATGGCAGTGTCGAAATCACGGTGACGTTCGACCAAGGCATCAATCCAGACATCGCTCAGGTACAGGTTCAGAATAAACTCCAGCTTGCCACGCCAAATCTGCCGCAAGAGGTTCAGCGACAGGGCATTCGCGTGGTCAAGTACCAGGCGAATTTCATGCTATTGGTCAGCATCTACTCAACCGATGGCAAGCTCAGCTACGGAGATCTGGGCAACCTGGTGGTTTCCAACTTCAAGGATCCGCTGTCACGTACCAAAGGCGTTGGAGATTTCTTCGTCTTCGGTTTCCAGAACGCCATGCGCATCTGGCTGGATCCGGCAAAACTCAACAGCTATCAGTTAATGCCGAGCGACGTCACGGCTGCGATTTCAGCGCAGAACGTTCAGGTATCGTCAGGGTCGATTGGCGGCTTACCAACTCGAAAAGGCGTCGAACTCAGCGCTACTGTGATCGGTAAAACTCGCCTGCGCTCCGCGGAAGAGTTCAAGGAAATTCTGGTCAAGGTTCAGCCGGATGGGTCTCAGATCCGCCTCAAGGATCTGGGCGAGGTGGTGCTTGGCAGCGAGACCTACTCGTACGACGTGAATTACAACGGCAAACCCGCTGCAGGTATTGCTTTGCGTCTTGCCAGCGGTGCCAACATGCTCGACACCGTTGAGCGCGTCAAACAAACCGTTGACCACCTGAAAGCCTCCTTGCCGCCCAATGTCGAGGTGGTTTATCCCTACGACACCAGTCCTTCGGTGAAGGCATCGATCGAGTCGGTGATACACACCCTGTTCGAGGCTATTGTCCTGGTTTTCCTGGTCATGTTCCTGTTCCTGCAGAACATCCGCGCGACCTTGATTCCGACCCTGGCTGTTCCTGTCGTACTGCTGGGGACGTTCGGTGTTCTTTACGCCTGCGGTTTCACGATCAACGTAATGACGATGTTTGCGATGGTGTTGGCCATCGGATTGCTGGTCGACGACGCGATCGTCGTCGTGGAGAACGTTGAGCGTCTGATGGCTGAGGAGCATCTGTCCGCGAAGGAGGCTACCTACAAGTCCATGCAGCAGATATCCGGGGCGCTTGTGGGGATCGCCCTGGTCATCAGCGCAGTGTTCATGCCAATGGCTTTCTTCGGCGGTTCCGCGGGGATCATCTACCGGCAATTTTCGATCACCATCATCACCGCCATGGCCTTGTCGGTACTGATCGCGTTGATATTCACCCCTGCGCTTTGCGCAACCATTCTCAAAGACCACGCACATGGCGAGAAAAAGACGAAGGGCTTCTTTGCCTGGTTCAATCGGATGTTTGACCGCAACACCAGCCGATACCATGCCTCCGTCGCCGGGATATTGAACCGCCCCAAACGAACCTTCTTCGTCTACGTATTGCTGCTGATCGGCGTCGCACTGATGTTCCACAAACTGCCGGCAGCATTTCTTCCTGATGAGGATCAGGGGCTGATGGTGGTTCAGATCCAGACCCCGCCAAATAGCAGTGCGCAGAGAACTGAGTCCGTTATTCAGAAGGTGCGCAGTTACCTTTTGGAGCAGGAGAAGGCGGGGGTCATGTCTGCGTTCTCGATCAGCGGCTACAACTTCGCGGGCCGGGGCCAGAACTCAGCAGTCGTGTGGGTTCGCTTGCGGCCTTTCGAGGAGCGCACATCGAAGGAAAATTCGGCCTCGGCGATTGCGCAGAGAGTCACTCAATTTGCCCATACAATTTCCGAGGCGAACATCGTTTCGATCGTTCCACCCGCCATCCTGGAAATGGGTAATGCGACCGGCTTCGACCTCTACCTGCAGGACAATGGTGCGCATGGACATGCGGCACTCATGGCGGCCCGTGACCGACTCATGAAGTTGGCAGCTCAAGAGCCAGCACTGTCGACTATTCGACCGAACGGTCTGAATGACGAAGCACAGTACCAAGTGACCATTGACGATGAAAAAGCGCGCGCGCTGCAACTTACCATCGAATCAATCGACAACACGATGTCAGTAGCCTGGGGCTCGACTTACGTGAACGACTTCATCGACAAGGGCCGTGTGAAGAAGGTCTACGTCCAGGGCCAGACGGATGCCCGGATTTCTCCCGAAGACTTCGATAAGTGGTACGTGCGAAACGCAGCAGGCCAGATGGTACCGTTTTCGGCATTTGCCTCAGGCAAGTGGATATACGGCTCACCAAAACTCGAGCGCTATGCAGGCATTCCTTCGGTCGAACTGCTGGGCACCCCCGCAGAGGGCTACAGCACCGGTGAGGCGATGGCCGCAGTGGAACGGGTAGCCTCGCAGTTGCCGAGCGGCTTTGAGGTTGCCTGGACGGGTCTGTCGTACGAGGAGCGCGCGGCGGGTTCTCAATCGACGATGCTGTATGTCCTTTCTCTCATCATCGTGTTCCTGTGTCTGGCTGCGATGTATGAGAGCTGGTCTGTCCCTGTCTCAGTGATGCTGGTAGTGCCATTGGGTGTTCTTGGCGCAGTGGCGGCAACCCTCGGTCGCGGTTTGGCCAATGACGTGTTTTTCCAGGTGGGTATGCTTACCACCATGGGCTTGGCGGCAAAAAACGCGATCCTGATTGTCGAGTTCGCCAAGGAGCTTCAGGAGAAGCATGGCCGCAGCTTGATCCAGGCGGCAACGGAAGCGGCTCGGCTGCGTCTGCGCCCAATCATCATGACGTCGATCGCGTTCGTGATGGGCACGCTGCCTCTAGCCCGCGCCCATGGCCCGGGAAGCGGAAGCCAGCACTCTATCGGTACTGCTGTGGTAGGGGGAACGCTCGCGGCGACATTCCTCGCTATCTTCTTCGTCCCTTTGTTCTACGTGGCAGTCATGCGCCTTTTTGCTTCCCGCAAACGCAAGAGCACTGAGGAGTTTGCGAAAGGGGGTGTCAGCCATGACGCGTAATCCTCTATTGCTTGTGCTCGCCATGTCTCTGAGCGGATGCAGTTTCATTCCTCACTATGAGGAGCCTGCAGCGCCGATCCCTGGCGCGTATCCAACGTCGACGGCTGACTCAAAACAGGTGGAAACCAATGCGACTCAGGTCAGCTGGAAGGTCTTTTTTCAAGACCCAGGCCTTCGCCGGTTGATCGGGTTGGCGCTGGACAACAATCGCGATCTCAGGAAAGCAGCTCTCAACGTTGCCGCATATCGTGCCCAGTACCATATTCAGAGCGCCGAGCTCTTGCCTGAGATTGGAGTAAATGGAAGAGGCGGGCGTTCTCGCACGCCCGCGGATCTGTCCAACACGGGCAAGGCTCTGACCACTGGTGATAATGCGCTGCAGGTTGGTCTCGCCAGCTATGAGCTGGATCTCTGGGGTCGTATCCGCAGCCTGGACAAGAGCGCGCTCGAAACTTATCTCGCCACGCAGGAGGCTCAGCGCAACGTTCAGATTGGTCTGGTCTCTAATGTCGCCGTCGCCTATCTCAGCTGGCAAACCAATCAGCAGCTGCTCGCGGTGACTCAATCCACGCTGGAGAACTACCGCCACAATCTGGAACTTGTCGAAGCCAGTAGCCAGGCCGGCACTGGCTCTGATCTTGATGTCAGACAAGCCCGCACCCTGGTCGACAGTGCTCGCGGGGAAGTGCAAGCCTACCTGCGGCAAGTCGCACAGGACGAAAACGCGCTTCGTCTCTTGCTGGGAACGGGGCTCCCTACAGATCTGCCTCACGCGGCTCTGGATACTCAGGTGCTCGTTCGGATACCGGCTGGTTTGCCGAGCGGACTGCTTCATCAACGCCCCGACATTCTTGCAGCTGAACACCGGCTGATTGCGGCTAACGCCAACATCGGAGCAGCAAGGGCAGCTTTCTTTCCCAGCATTACCTTGACCGGGAGTGCAGGGACTGCGAGCAGCAGACTCAGTGGTCTCTTTGATAGCGGATCTGAGAGCTGGAGCTTCATGCCTCAGATCAACATCCCCATCTTTACTGGCGGGCGGCTCAGTGCGAGCCTGGATTATGCCGAGATCGAAAAAGACATTGAGGTCGCGAACTACGAACAGTCCATCCAAACAGCTTTCCGTGAGGTTGCGGACGGCCTGGCGGCGATGGACACGTGGGATGAGGAGCTCGGCAGCCAGCAAGATCTCGTACGCAGTACGAGCGAGTACACCCAAATGGCACAGCAACGCTACGATGAGGGGGTAGACAGTTACCTGACGCTGCTGGACGCGCAGCGTCAGTTGTTATCAGCCAGGCAAAAGCTGCTCACCGATCATCTCGCCCAACTGACCGCGCAGATCAATCTGTACAAAGCCTTGGGCGGAGGTTGGGATTCCACAGCCTCAACCCCATCCACGCCAGGCAGTGATAGAAAAGGTTAGATCATCCAACGAACGGTACGGGGGGCAGCCTGTAGACTGCCTCCCGGCATTTCCCGCACCGCCTCGGCAGCGTTTCGAGACGCGGGATATCACTGAAAAGCCTTCGTGCATGAGCTCAGGGAATTCATCGAAACCTTGCACACAACAACCCGATCCTCAAACCCAAACTGATGTCGGGAGGAACGCGTGCAGAAGATGTGGGCGAGGAATGGATTGCCGCAGGATGTTCAGCTGAGGGATGACTGCGGTCGCGGCAATTACCGGCGGGCTGCGAAGCGTGACGCGACCTGCCGGTGAAGCAAACTGTGGGGCGGACAGGTTCCGCCCCGTTTGGAAACTGGATGATCTACCAGTTTGTATGGGATTTGAAAAACGGCAGAACTTCTGTCGCAAGCTCTTCCAATATGCTTTTGTAGGGCCGATTACTGACCTTCAAATTGAGAGCGAAGTGGTTAACGCCCGCCTCCTGCGCGGCCTGCAGATATTCCACCAGCGCCTTTGCGCCTGTTCTGAAGCCGCCGCGCGTACGGCGCAGGGGAACGTCTGAATCCTCGACCAGGTCTACGAATGCTCCCACTCCCAATGGTTTGAATGCCGTGGCCCCAGCCTCGACAAGCGCGCCTTTCCACTGGCCTGCAATGTTGATCAGATCCGCAGGTTCCGGCGCGGAGCGTATCAGGCCATCCATGTGCTCCGCGATCCAGGGTAGCGACTGTTGTGCCTGGCCAACCGCCAGTGTAGGGGCACGGCCTGTAACAGGTTTGGGGATCAACTCGAACTCACCGTTGGATTGGCCGAATCGAGGCGAGTCGAACTCTGGGAATGACTCTTCTGTGAGCTTTCTGAAGACGCTGTAGATCTCACGAAATCTGTCTCCCCGGGTATCGAAATCGATCCCAAACAGCGGGTATTCAGCAGGCCGATCACCAGAAGATATCCCTAGCAACATTCGCCCTGACGAGAGATGGTCAATTGAGGCGATCTGCTTGGAGAAAATAAGCGGCTCACGAAATGGAAGAACAATACCGGTGGTTCCCAGCGCGATGTTTCTCGTAGCTGCCGCGAGATATCCGAGGTAGGGAATGGGGTCGAAAACCTGGGCCACATCGCCGTAGCGGGGATCGTAAAACGGGACGTCGCGTAACCAGAGCGCTGCGAAACCGAGCCGATCTGCAAGCTGGGCCATCTCCGTATGATCTTCCATGGTGGGTGCTGGCCTGATCGCATGAGTTTCCAGAGGGGCAATCAATCCCAGCGTCAGCTTGCTGTTCGCAAACACACGACGATAGCCGCGGTGGGGAGCGAGGCTGGCGGGGTACTGAAGGTTTGCCGGGGGCGTCACTGAGTTCATCCGTAAGCTCCAATCAGAGAATTACGGCCAGTGTATTACTGTATAATTAAGCGATTAACCCGTTCGGATTCTCTACATTGTTGCCTGGAATTCTAAAATGTCGATGATTAGCTTCGACGGTATCAGAGAGTTCGTCACTGCGGCGCAGACGTTGAGCTTTACAGCCGCCGCGCATGAGCTAGGGGTTACCAGTTCCGCCGTTGGAAAGAGCGTGACCCGCCTGGAAGCACGCCTGGGCGTGAAACTCCTGCATCGCACAACTCGCCGATTGATACTCACGAATGAAGGCGAGGCTTACCTCGCCAGTTGTCTGCGAGCGATGGAAGCGCTCGTAGAGTCAGAAAGTTGCCTCACCACCGGGCATCAGGAGCCCGTCGGGCGGCTGCGGATAGACTTGCCTGCCGCATTCGGGCGCCGGCATATCCTGCCCACCCTGATTAACCTTGCCGCGCGATACCGCAAGCTGGATTTGTCAGTCAGCTTTAGCGAACGCTTGGTCGACATCATGAATGATGGGTTGGATCTTGTCGTGAGGATTGGAACGCTTAAGGATGACGGCGAAATCGTGGCGAGGAAATTGGGGGCGCAAAGCCTGCTGATCTGTGCAACTCCAGATTACCTGGCTCGGCGAGGAATCCCAGAAACGCGTGAAGACTTGCTACGCCATGACTGTATGGTGGGATGGAAGAGCGGTACCCGGAAAACCTGGATTCTGCGGGAGTCGAATGGCAGCGCGAGCGAGCAAGAGATTTACGTCAAGCACGAGATGGGCGACGGTGAGATGTTGCTGGAGATGGCTCTTGCAGGTGGAGGGTTGGCTCAACTGCCCACCTGGTTAGTCCAAGACTACATCGAGCAAGGCGTTCTGATCCCAGTACTCGAACAGTACGCTGGCGCTGAAATGCCCATCCACGTCCTTTGGCCGCGCACGCGCTACATCCAGCCCAAAGTCAGAATGATCGTGGATGAATTGCTGGCGCTGGCTTTACGAGAACCCAAGGCTTTTCGACCAGACGTCTCATCACCCGCGCTTCCTCGCCATAGCTAGAACCAGCCAGCTGCGGATTCCTTCCAATGCACCGGCGGCCTTGGCCGCCGATGCTCAACACCTTGGCCTGAGATTCCAAAATGTGGAGGTCGGCCAGCGCCTAAAATAGCGGCCGTTCCTGTTTGGTTTAGAGGAGGGAATGCATGAGTACCGTGAGCGTTGGCGGAAGTGAATCTCGACAAATGCCTACCTTTCTGAAACGAGTCGACCTTGCAAAACTGATCGTGTTCATGACGGTGTTCCGCGAGCGGAATGTCAGTACCGCAGCGTTGCGCCTGGGCGTGACTCAACCCGCTGTCAGCAACTGTCTGCGTGACTTGCGCCATGACTTTGCGGACGATCTGTTCCTGCGAATGCAAGGGATGATGAAGCCAACGCCGAAAGCCGAAGCCATCGCAGCAGCCTTGCTACCCGGGCTCGAGATTCTCAGCCACGCCGTGATGAGTTTCGCATCGCCGATGTGGTGTCAGACTCTGGAAATCCCATGCATGGAACGCCATGGCGTCCGCTGAAGACACCTGCACGGGATTCCAGCACAGGACTGTCACTCCTCATCAAGATCCGCCAGCCGCTTATAGAGATAAGACCGTGAGATCCCGAGTTCTTTGGCAACTCGCTTTTTATTGCCACCGTACTGTTTGAGAGCGTCACGGATGAGGTTGAGCTCAACGTTTCCCATAGTGTCTTTCATCGTCAACGCGCCTGCCTCCAAATGCGCCTCGTTATCGTGCGGGACGTCGATGTTATCCAGGTGCCCAAAGTCGCTGGCTTCCAGCTCATGGTGGTTGGCAAAGATGATGGCCTGCTGAATCTCGTGGTATAGCTGCCGGACATTCCCTGGCCATGGCTGGCGCTGCAGGAGAGCCAGCGCTGCCGGATTGATACTGCGCACGTCCGAGCCTACCCGGTTTGAGATGTGAGCAATGAAGTGACGAGTAAGCAACGGGATGTCTTCTCGCCGTTCGCGCAGTGGAGGGATGGTCAGCGTCACCCCGCTGATGCGGAAATAAAGATCTGCGCGATACTCCTGGCCAGCAATCGCGCTTTTGAGGTCTCTGTTTGTCGCACTGATCAAACGGAAATCTGTGGTGCGAGCCTTATTACTACCGACACGCTCAAAACTGCTGCCTTCCAGTACACGCAGCAGCTTGACCTGAGCCTCCAGAGGAAGGTCGCCGACCTCATCAAGAAACAAGCTGCTGCGATCCGCGAGCTCGAATTTCCCCACCCGGCCTTCACGCTTGGCTCCAGTGAATGCGCCTTGGTCATAACCAAACAGTTCGCTCTCGACCAAGGTGTCGGGGAGGGCGCCACAGTTGACGACAACCATGGGCTTCTCGCTGCGCCGACTCAGATTGTGGATGGCGTGAGCAACGAGCTCCTTGCCTGTCCCGCTTTCTCCGGCGATGAAGACAGGAACGTCGAGCGGTGCGACCTTTCGGATCTGAGATTTGAGTCTTTGGATGGCCTCACTTTCGCCCACGATCTCATCCAGTCCATAGGTGCGGTGCCGCAAGCGAGTGAGCTCTGATTCGTAGTAATTGACCTCTGCACGCAGTGACGAGATTTGACGACTCAGTTCATGAACCTCCTCAGGAGCGCGAAACATCACACGGCCAATTGCGCCTACGACTTCGCCATCGCGCGTGATCGGTATTCGGTTGACGACACGTGAGGTATTACGCATCTGCTGTACTTGGCCAATCTCCGCCTTGCCGGTGCGCACCACCTCCTGCAGGCGAGTGTTCTCGATAACGTCCTCCACAGGTTGCCCGACAGCGCCACCTGGTTTGAAACCAAAAAACCGCTCATGCACGGGGCTGATGTACCGTAGCACCGCATCCCGGTCGACGACGGTTATACCCTCATAGGGATTGGTGATGAAGTGCTTGAGGATATCGAACGCGATGTCCACGGAGCCGATGAAATCGAGCAACGTATGGTCGGCGGAGTCTTCGTGGACGATTGCCATCGTTTGGGTGGGCTGACGCAGGAACAATGCAACCCGCTTGTCTTCCTGTCCTAGGGGAACGAGTTGCCGAGATTCGGGGGTGCTGTGGATCAAGCGAGCTAGTTGGCCATGAAGCTCAGGATCAGCCCCGCCGCGAGTGCAAAATTGAACCTGACCATCGTCATCAAAAACGACCACTTCGAAGCTGGGATGCATCTTGGCACCTCGTGTTTTTTCTATAACCGCACTGTGCACAACGCAGACAGAGTAGGCGGATGGTGTGTCTTTCTAAAATACAACTTCGATGCGCATAGCTGCTTAAGTCAATGGGCATGCGATGAGTTTGAGCGCTTAAATCCCTGATCTGCAAGCGATCCTAAACGTATGGCATAGCTGTTGCAAAACATCATGCAAATACAAAAAGGGGAACTTCATGCTAGCCACCAGCCTCCCGATTGGTCATAAAGAACCGACGTTTTCCATCCTCGAGGGGGTGCGCGTTCTAGACCTCACTACGTCCATCGCTGGGCCCTACGCAACCATGCTGCTGTCGGATTTCGGCGCCGATGTCATCAAGGTTGAACGGCGCGGCGGGGATGACGCCCGTTTCTGGGGCCCTCCATTTCTGGATGGTGAATCGTTGTGGTTTTTGAGTGTGAATCGGAACAAGCGCAGTGTCAGGCTTGATTTCAGCACCGTTGAGGGACGTGCTGTGCTGGATGCCATGCTGGACAAGGCCGACGTTGTGGTCACCAACCAGACCAAAGATGTTCAGTTAAAACTTGGCATGACACCTGATCAGCTGCGCTCAGGTCGTGATCGTCTGGTCGTCGCCAGCATCACCGGTTTCGGGCTCACAGGGCGAAATGCGAGCAAGCCATGTTATGACCTGATTGCAGAAGGTTACAGCGGCATCATGGATCTTACAGGGCCATCTGATGCCGCCCCTCAGAAAGTTGGTGCTCCAGCCGCAGACATGCTCGCCGGCAACGATGCAGCCATGGCCGTCCTGGCTGCGCTGTATCGCCGCCAGCAAACGGGCCAAGGGGCGACGGTGGACATCGCACTGACTGAAAGCATGGTGCGATTCACTTCCCCGAGGATCACTCCCTACCTGGGCTCTGGCGAGGTTTCGCGCCGAACCGGGGGCAGGGACAGTGTCATCGCTGTCTACCAGACGTTTGATACCGCAGATGAGCCCCTGACGTTGAGCTTGGGTACTGATCGCATCTGGCAGCGTTTCTGGGAACTGGTGCAACGGCCAGAAATGGGTCTTGACCCTGAACTCGCCAGCAATGCCCAGCGTCGAGAGCGCAGAGAAGAAATCGTCGCCGCCATCCAGGACATTCTTCTGCACAAGCCTCGCGCTGAGTGGTTGGAATTGCTGGCTGGGGCAGGCGTCCCCGCGGGGCCGATATACCGTGTCGATGAAGTCACCGACGACGCGCACTTTCACGACCGGAACCTGTTCTTCCAGATTCCCCGCGACGGCCATTCCCTCCCTCAGGTTGGGCTTGGTATTCAGCTGGACGGCAAGGCAGCAGGGTACCGTAGCGCGCCCCCAAGACTCGGCGAGCACACGCATGAGGTGCTGGGGGATATGCTGGGCTACACGCCTGAGCAAATCGAGCTGCTCAGCAACGACAAGATCATTTGAACTGCCACGTAACAAGGAAGCCTCTCATGCAATACGAAACGATTCTGTACGAAGAAGACGGTGCGGTAGGGACGCTGACGCTCAATCGCCCGGACGATGGAAACATGTTCACGAAGACCATGTGCCTGGAGATACGCGATTGCATCGAGTCTGTTCGCAATGAGACACGCACCCGGGTGCTGGTGATCACAGGCGCCGGTGACCGCTTTTTTTGCACAGGTGGCCGTAAAGACGGCATGGAAGATTCGCTGCTTTACGCGGGGGTGCTTCCGACGTTGGAAATGTATGACGCCATTGAGCGCCTGCAAAAGCCAGTGATCGCGAGCGTTAACGGCCACGCCGTCGGAGGTGGAAACGTTCTGCAAGTCGTGTGCGATCTCTCGATCGCCAAAGAGAGCGCCATTTTTCGTCAGGTCGGCCCAATGGTTGGCAGCTTCGATGCGGGGTATGGCACCTGGTACCTGGAAGATCTGGTAGGTAAGCGTCGAGCGAAAGAGATGTGGTTTTTGAACGACAAGCTCACCGCCCAGCAGGCTCTGGAGTATGGACTGATCAACAAGGTCGTTCCTGATGATCAGCTCGCGGCGGCTACTCGGGAGATGGCGCTTGCGGTTGCCGATCGTGGCGCCTTTGCGCTGGCATCTCTGAAAGCCGCATTTACTGCCAGGCACAACGGCGTTGCCGGCCTGGCTCGCATATCCCACGACCTACTGCTGCGACCTTATCTCGACTCTGAGGAAGCCCATGAACTGAAGGCGTCTTTCAACGCTCGGCGCAAGCCTGACGCTGACAAGTTCGGCCACTGATCAACCCTCATAGCAACAGGTGCCTTCAATGAATGTAATCGAACGGCTGGACAGCCAACTGGGCCTCAACCCGGAAGAGGCCATGCTCTTGGAGTCGGTCAAAGCGCTGGCTCGCGAAGAGATAGCCCCTCGCGCCGCTCATTACGATGAGACGAAGGAATTTCCGTGGGCGAATGTTGAAGCGATCAACAGGCTAGGACTGAACGCTATGTTCATTCCGGAAGAGTACGGAGGCGCCGGGCTCTCGTACCTCGTGTATCTTGCTTGCGTTCGTGAAATCAGCGCGGCTTGTGCGAGTACAGGCATCATCTGGGCAACGAATTACCATGCGATTAAGCCGATCATTGAGTTCGGTACCGCTGAACAGAAAGAGCGGCTGCTCCCTGTAATTGCGAACGGAGGCATCGGTGCACTGGTCATCACGGAGCCCGATGCAGGTTCTGATGCGACGGGTATGCGCACCAGCTTTCGCGAGGATGGCGATCACATCGTCGTCAATGGCAGTAAAACCTTCATCACCAACGGCGATGTCGCTGACGTGTACCTGGTGTTCGGAAAGTGGGCGGGCGTTGAAGATCCCAAGCAAGCGATCTCCTGCCTCGTGATCGAGAAGGGTACTGCTGGTTTGAGTGTTGCCCGCCTTGAAGACAAGCTTGGGCACCGTGCATCCAGTACTGCGACCTTGAATTTCGACCAATGCCGGGTTTCGCGGCACAACCTTATCTGCGGCCCTGGCGAAGGGCTGAAGATGCTCATCGGGTCTCTGAACAAATCTCGCCCCAGTGTCGGTGCGCACTCGCTCGGTATTGCGCGAGCAGCGTTCGAGGATGCAGTGGCCTACATCAACGGGCGCCGTCAGTCTTCCCGACGCATCATCGAGTTTCAGGGCATCCAGTTTCTGCTTGCCGATCTGGCGTCGGAGCTCGCGCTTTGTGAGGGCTGGTTACTCAACGTTGCCCGACTCGTCGATAGCGGCATTCACGACATCGGCGTCGAAGCGTCGATCCTCAAGCTACGTGCGTCTGACCTCGCAATGCGCATGGCCACCGAAGCCATTCAGCTTCACGGCGGCTATGGCTACTGCAAGGAATACAGAGTGGAAAGGTTGTTCCGTGACGCGAAGATTGAACAGATCTGGGAAGGCACGAACCAGATCCACCGACAAATCATCGGGCGCAGCTTCATCGAGCGTTAACCGTACCTGCGTAAGGAATAAAAACAATGTCAAAACTATCCATCTGCGTGGCCGGGTGCGGAACCATGGGCACCGGCATCGCGATCGTTGCCGCACGTAGCGGCGCCAGCACTGTCCTTTTCGATGTCGATCAGGGTCGTTTGGAAGCGGCACGGGCACAAATGGCAGCCTTCTTTGAAAAGTCCGTTGCCCGCGCAAAGCTCACAGCAGAGCAGGTCGAAGAGATCATGGAACGTGTCGGCGTTGCCACCGACCCTGAGCAAATCAAAGACTGCGACCTGGTGATCGAGGCAGTCTTCGAAGACCTCAAGGTAAAGGGCGCGTTGTTCCAACGGCTCGACCAGCACTGTGGGCCGAACACGCTGTTTGCGTCCAACACGTCGACGTTATCGATCACTGAGATTGCCGCGGTGAGCGGCCGGCCGGATCGATTCGTCGGGATGCATTTCTGTTTGCCTGCACAGCTCATGAAGCTGGTCGAAATGTCACCAGGGCTGGAAACCAGCGACGACACATTTAGCCGAGCGTGGTCGATCTGCGAAGAGATTGGTCAGCGTCCTGTGAAAACTCAAGATCAGCCTGGGTTCATCCTCAACTGCTTCCTCGTGCCATTCAACAACGACGCGATCCGCCTCGTGGAACAAGGTGTGGCCGATCCTGCAGAGATCGATAAGGCCATCAAAGGAGCGTTGGGTTACGCCATGGGCCCGATGGAGTTGCTCGACCTTGTCGGGCTCGACACGCAAGTGCTGCTCTGCGAAGCCCTGCATGGTGTTACGCATGAGCCCCGCGCCGCATGCCCGCCGCTTCTTCGGCGAATGGTCGCGGCAAAACGTCTGGGGCGTAAAACCCAGCGCGGCTTTCTCGAATACGACTCAACCAAGATCTTCGGGAGCTAAACCATGAAATGCTCAATTCACCACGCTGGCAGCAGCCGCTCATTCCCGACGCCGCATGCTCTGATCGAAGCGCACACCGTCGACACCGATATCCTGGTCATCCTTGGCAGTGACGCTGGGCAAGCCTTTGCGCAGTTGAGCGATGCCGGTCACTACCGACTGATTCTGATCGAATTGGGTGACGAGTGTCTTGGAGTGCACACCGGTGAGCATCGAGGGGAAGAGGGCAGTCGGGTCATGGGATTTGCGCGCTTTCGCCTAGGAAATGCATCCCCCAGTGATCTCGTAGAGATTGTGCGTCAACCCAACACGCCTACAGATGCAATTGCCCTCGCCGAGAACCTATTTCAATCGCATAAGTTGAAAACTGCGGTGTGCGCCGATTTTCCTGGCCGCATCGTCAATAGATTAGTACGCCCTTACTACAACGTCGCCTTGGCGAAGCTTGATTCGGGGTTGGCGACAGCTGATGACCTGGATTTGACCCTGCGGCTTGGCCTCGGCTACCCCGAGGGGCCAATCGAGCTTCTTGAACGCACCGGCCTGGCTGAGCACTGTTTGACCACCGAAGCGTTGTACAAGGCGCTCGGGGACGCCGCCTACGCGCCTCCTCGTCGCGCCCAGGTCGCCTTGGCTCGCCTGCCTCGTTGAGATCATCGTTTCACCCATAAAGCGAATAAGAGGTGAATACCATGCAACCATTGGAAGGTCTGTTAGTTCTCGATTTCAGCACACTGCTGCCGGGGCCCATGGCCAGCCTCATTTTGGCAGACGCCGGGGCTCGGGTAGTGAAACTGGAAAAGCCGGATCGTGGCGATGAGATGCGCACCTACGAACCCAAGCTTGGCGACGACAGCGTTAACTTTGTGCTTCTAAACCGGGGTAAACAGTCGATTGCCATCGACCTCAAATCACCTGATGCAATTGCTCGACTAAAACCACTCATTGAGCGTGCGGATGTCCTGATCGAGCAGTTTCGCCCGGGCGTCATGGAGCGGCTGGGGCTTGGCTATGAGGCGGTGCGCCGCATGAACCCCAAGCTGGTCTATTGCTCTATCACTGGTTGGGGGCAGTCTGGGCCCAAAGCACGCAATGCCGGCCACGATCTCAACTATATGGCCGAAACTGGCGTCCTCAGCGTGAGCGGAATTGATTCCGTACCGGTACTTCCGCAAGTGCTTGCTGCTGACATTGCTGGCGGCGCGTACCCAGCCGTAATGAACATCATGTTTGCCCTCGCCAAGCGAGATCGCACGGGCCTCGGTTGCCATCTGGATGTCTCGATGGCCGATAACCTGTATGCGTTCATGTACTGGGGGCTTGGTAACGGCTTTGCTCATGGCCGCTGGCCTGGGACGGGTGATGAGGTGGTTACCGGCGGGTCGCCTCGGTACCAGATCTACCCGACCGCAGATGGCCGATACCTGGCTGCAGCTCCGCTAGAACCCAAGTTTTGGGCATTGTTCTGCAACCTGATTGAGCTCCCATTACATCTGCGAGAGGAACATGCGCCCGCGGATCTGGTGAAGTCAGCGGTCGCGCAGATCATTGGCAGTCGTTCCGCCGAGCACTGGCGATCAGTGTTTGAAGGGCAAGACGTCTGCTGCTCGATCGTGGCCACGCTTGAGGAGGGGGTGCAGGATCCTCAGGTCACCGCTCGGCGGGTGTTTGACCGCCATGTAGAGGCAGGCGGTCAAAAAATTCCTGCCCTCCCGACGCCTGTGTCGGCGCTTTTCAGATCGGCTCATGCCTGTTCCAACGCTCCGCGCCTCAACGAAACCCAAGACCCACTGTTGCTCGTCTGATCAGGAGAAGAACGATGCGTAGTTATCGCGTGCATGAACATGGCGAGCCTCACACTCTTCAAATTGATGAGCTGCCGCAGCTAAAAGCCCAGCCGGGTGAAATTGTCGTAGACGTCAAGGCAGCCGGGATCAATTTTCCAGACGTGCTCGTCATATCGGGAAAATACCAACTGCTGCCACCACGGCCCTTTACCCCCGGCAAGGACTTCGCGGGGGTTGTAAGCGCTGTAGGTGAAGGTGTTGAGGGCTACGCTCCGGGTGATCGCATCATGTCGCAGATCGAGTGGGGCGCGCTGGCGGAACAAGCCATCACAACGCCTGCCCAGAGCTTCCATATGCCTGAGGGGCTCGACTTTCCAGAAGCGGCTGCAATGGGGTTGGTTTATCAAACAGCCTACTTTGCGCTCACTGAGAGGGGGCAACTTAAAGCTTGTGACATCGTTCTCATCGGTGGTGCCTCGGGCGGCATCGGCTTAGCCTCGGTTCAAATAGCAAAGGGCCTGGGCGCTCAAGTGCTTGCCGGTGTTCGGAACGATGCTGAGGCTCAGGTCGCTCGGGAATCTGGAGCGGATCACATCATTGATCTTTCAGGCGACAACCTGAAGGACAGCATCCGTGAACAGGTTTACGCCGTGACGGATGGCTACGGCGCCGATGTCGTCATTGATCCTCTCGGCGATCCGTTTTTTGCTGGCGCGTTACGCGCCACAGCTTGGTGTGGACGTATCGTCGTCATCGGGTTCGCGGCAGGAGAAATCCCTCACATGAAGGTGAATTATCTGCTGCTAAAGAACATTGGTGTTTGCGGTCTGCAATGGAGTGACTACCGCGACCGCACGCCAGATAAGGTGGAGGCTGCTCAGCAAACGCTATTCAAGCTGTGGCGTGAAGGAGCAGTCAAACCGCGGATCATGCGGTTATTCGACTTCGAGAATGCCGGCGAGGCGTTGACCTTGGTCAAAGAGGGCAAAGTGCAAGGAAAGGCCGTCGTATCGATGAAAAGGGGGGCCTGAGATGAATGCTCTGAGTTCTTCTACCGAAATCGCCGTCATTGGGGCTGGAGCGATGGGCAGCGGTATTGCACAGGTCGCTGCCGCCGCCGGGCACACTGTCTGGCTCTTCGATGTTCGTGAGGGTGCTGCAGCGAAAAGCCGCGAACAGATACGCGCTATGTTCACCCGCCTCGTTGAAAAAGGGCGGATGAAAACCGAACAGGCTCAAATGGCCTCGGAGGCGCTTAGGGTTGCCTCCTCCATCAACGATGTCGCCGCCGCAGGACTGGTCATTGAGGCCATCGTTGAAGACCTGGAGGCGAAGCAGCACCTTTTTCTCGAGCTAGAAGCGGTAGTTGATCCAACCGCGATTTTGGCCACCAATACATCTTCTGTGTCCATCACAGCGATAGCCGCCAAGCTTGCATATCCAGGGCGCGTCGCCGGGCTTCATTTTTTCAATCCTGCCCCGTTGATGGCACTCGTCGAGGTCGTTTCAGGCCTGGCTACCGATAAGACAGTCGCACAGACGCTTTATCAAACAGCGTTGGCTTGGGGAAAGAAGCCAGTCCTTACCCGATCAACCCCTGGCTTTATCGTCAATCGTGTAGCGCGCCCGTATTACGCTGAAGCCCTTCGGCTGCTCGAAGAGCAGGTCTCGAATGTGGACACCCTGGATGCATTGATGCGAGAAGGGGGAGGCTTCCCTATGGGGCCGTTCGAACTCATGGATCTGATTGGTCATGACGTCAATTTTGCCGTGACGTGTTCGGTGTTCCAGTCGTACTTTCAAGATCCTCGTTACAAGCCTTCACTGAGCCAACAAGAGTTAGTCTCGGCGGGTTTTCTTGGCCGCAAGTCAGGGCGCGGCTTCTACTTCTATGGCCCCCAGGCGACGCCTCCCGCCGTCTCAGAGCACGAGCCCAAGCCTGTACCCGCTAAATTGATCGTTGAAGGCAATCTTGGCCCCGCCGAAGACCTTCTTGCATCACCACTGCAAGGCGTTGACCTTCAATGCGTTCAGGGTGGAGGGCTACTGCGTATGGACGGCTGTACGCTTGCCCTCAGCGACGGTCGGAGTGCAACGATCCGCAGTGCCGAGGACAACCTGCCAAACCTTGTTCTGTTCGATCTCGCTCTCGATTTCAAAAAGTCTGGACGGCTGGCCATCGCCAGGGCTGACCAGGCATCGCCAGCGGCCATCGATGTCGCCACAGGCTTGCTCCAGGCGCTTGGTTGGCGGGTCAGCGTGATTGACGACACACCCGGTTTAGTGGTGCTTCGTACTGTCGCCATGCTCGCGAATGAGGCCTCAGACGCGTTGATGCAATCGGTAGCCACTGCGCACGACATTGATCGTGCGATGCGGTTCGGCGTGAACTATCCCGAAGGGCCTTTGGCGTGGGCCGATCGCCTTGGAGCAGATTATCTCTACCGCGTTCTCGACAATATTCAGCGCCACTACCAAGAGGATCGGTATCGGCCCTCTGCGCTTCTGCGCCGATTAGCAGCAGGTAAAGGCCGCTTTGTGGAGAGCCAATCAAGCGCTCCGTGAGATTTACGAGATCAACCCTTCTCAATAATAGAAATAATATTGGAGGCACCATGCGCTCGACTTTGATGACACTGCACGATCCGCAGCTCGCCAAGGAGTTTTACTCCAAAGGGCTATGGCAAGACGTGACGCTGTATGGAATGGCCGTTCAGCACGCAGCTTCTCACCCGGAACGGTTCGCCATCCGAGACTCCGAGCTTCGCCTGACATGGGCAGAATTGGTGAGTTGGGCTGATGCACTCGCAACGGATCTCCATGAAGCTGGACTGCAGAGCGGAGACCGTGTGGCCGGCTGGCTTCCGAGCCGGGTGGAATGCGTAGTTCTGTTGTTGGCCTGTTCTCGTAATGGTTACGTTTCGATGCAGGCACTGCACCAGAATCACACAGTTGACGAGATCTACACGCTGCTTGAGCGCTGCGATGTCCGCGCTTTCGTAGGACAGCCTGGATATGGCGCAGATGCCGATAGAAAAGACATTTTTTCCCGTCTGCACAGTCTCAAAGGATTCTGCCAAGCCTACGTCGTCGCACCTCCCGGAACATCCAATTTGAATTTGCCGCCAGAGGCAAAACGCTTTCCTCAGAATCGTGGTGTTAAGGATAGCCCGGTACCGGATGGCAATCCGGATAAGATTGTCTACATCGCCTTTACCTCAGGAACGACGGGCCAGCCAAAAGCGCTTATGCACAGCGATAACACGTTGTTGGCCAATGGGAGGGCATTGGCGGCTGACTGGGGTCTGACCCGAGAGACAGTGATTTATTGCCTGGGCCCTCTCAGTCATCACATCGCCACCGTTGGGTTGGAGCAGTGCCTGATTACCGGTTGCGAGTTCATCGTGAATGATCAGGTCAAAGGCAAGCAACCCATTGACCGTATGATTGAATCTGGCGCCGACTATGTGATGGGCGTTCCTACCCACGCCATTGATATCCTCCAGGATGTCCGCAGCAGAGGACTGGAGCAACTGGGCCGGGTGAAGATGTTCTACATGGCCGGCGCCGCCATTCCAGAAGAGGTTGCTCGCCAGTTGGTTGCTCTGGGTGTGATGCCTCAAAACATCTATGGGATGAGTGAAAACGGCTCCCACAATGCGACCATTCCAACCGATAGCGTTGAAACCCTGACCAGAACAGTGGGACAACCGGTCGGCCGCGGTAATCCGGCTTACGAGGTCAAAATCTGGAAAGCGGATAACCGTGACATCGAGGCGGCCATTGGCGAAGTAGGGGAGATTGGTGGGCGCGGGGCGACTCTCATGCTGGGTTACTTCGGTAATCACGTCTCCACTCAGACTTCTTTCAATCGCCACGGCTGGTTTATGAGCGGTGACCTGGGGCGACTGGACGCGAACGGTAACCTGGAGATAGTAGGGCGCTCAAAAGATCTGATCATCCGTGGTGGACACAATATTTACCCCGCGGAAATTGAAAACTTAGCACTGCGCCACCCCGGGGTCGCTAAAGCCGCAGCGTTCCCCGTCGCGGACGCAAGGTTAGGGGAAAAGGTTTGCCTGGCAATCATTCCCGCCGTCGGCACAGCGCCGCTCAGCGAGGAGATCCTTCAGCACCTTGATGCAGTCGGTTTGTCTCGCTTCGATATGCCCGAGTATTTCCTTAGCGTAGAAGCATTTCCGATGACGGCGAGCGGCAAGATTTTGAAGCGCGAGTTGTCCGAGCAAGTCAAGGACGGTCATCTCAAACCGGCAGCTGTTCGCTGGGTGGGTACTTCTGAGGCAACCAGCGCATGAGCGTCACGCCAGACAAGGTCAGCGAGATGCTTCGATTCGACGGCAAGGTGGTGCTGATCACTGGCGCCGCCTCCGGCATCGGCCGTGCTCAAGTGGAGTTGTTCATGGCCGCCGGGGCAAGGGTCGCCGCGGTAGATGTCAATGCTGCCGGACTAGAATCATTGGCCTGCGCGTCAGGGGCTGCACCAGACAAACTGTTTACTTTTACAGTTGATCTGGGTGACGCCGAGGCGATTACTGAGTGCATCGCGCAAATACAGCCCCAGCTGGGTTGTATCGATGTCCTCTGCAACACGGCAGGCGTTCTCGATGGATTCAGCCGCTGTCTGGATACCGACGAGGCGCTATGGCAGCAGACGATGAACATCAACGTGAGCAGCATTTTCCGACTGACCAAGGCAGTGTTGCCACAAATGTTGGAGCGAGGCGGTGGTGTCATCATCAACGTTGCTTCTATCGCCGGCCTGTTTGCCGGCGGGGGCGGTGCGGCTTATACCGCGAGCAAGCACGCGGTGCTGGGCTTTACCAAGCAGCTCTCGTTCGACTACGGCCGTAAGGGGGTTCGAGCCAATGCGATCTGCCCGGGAATGATTGATACCGGTATGACCCAGGATGTCTTGGCCGACCCTGACTCCAAATTCAGCCAGGTCGTTCGCAGTGTGCCCGCTGGGCGAGTCGGACACCCCCAGGACATTGCCAACGCAACCTTGTTCTTGGCGAGCGAAGCGGCACAGTTCATTCATGGGGCATCAATCATGGTCGATGGTGGGCTCACGATTAAGTGAGACCTGTCAACGACGTACAGCTTTTTGGGGCCCTTCCAGGCCCCAATGTTCGATTTCCCGCCCTGATTGACACTAGCGTGCACAGGACTGATCAACCGGCTCTGCTAAACATCGCTGACGACGCCAGGTACGCCAGTTTTCCCACGTGTGCACACAAGCTCTGTCGCTAAGACATCCACGATGCGGCAAAGCAGGTTGCCGTCATCTGAACCCACCAGCCAAGGTTCGTCATACAGGTGGCTTTTAAGCACCGACAGGATTCCCCCTGTGATTCCCATATGCTGTAGATAAGAGCAATCCACCCCACAACGAGCGCTGATAGCTTGATCCAACTGATCTGTGAAGCGCAGCAGCAACCCGTCAATCTCACCGCGATGATGAGTGGACAACCTGCCCGACTCGCGAAAGGCTAAAGCGAGTTGCAAGCCATCTCTCCTGGCCTGCTCAAGGAATACGTTCGTCAAAAGCGCCAGCTGTTTTGAGGGATGTACGCGAGCGATTCCAGCACTCGTCACCGCGTGCAGCAATGCGCTCAGCGACTCCTCCATGAGGTCTACCAGCAGCGATTGCTTGCTTTCGATGTAGTAGTAAAGCGACCCGGAGCTGATGCCCGCCCGCTTGGCAATGTCTCGAAGCGACACCGCTTCGTAGCCCTGTTCGTGGAACAGTTGCGTCGCAACCTCCATTATGCGGAGCGAGCGCTCCTTGTGGGGATTCAACGCGGTAGTCTCAGCCATTGCAGCTCTCCGACAGGTTTGGTGCTTGCGTCGCAAGCGCTGTGCCAAGGTCTTTGTGCTAACCCTGTCGCGGTTACCGATGAGGCTGGGCGGATCATTGAATGAATGGGCACGGGCGATCAGTGCATAAGTGACCGATTAGCACACACTTCAGATTGCACGAGTGTCTTCATCGCAGACATTCTCTGGTCTGCCGCCTCACACCTGGGTCAAAAGGTCTCTGTTTTGAAGGTGTACAACTGAATCTCGAGCGATGGCACGCAGCTTGCGGGGAAGAAATATGTGTCTGTCCAGAGCTGGCCGGATTTTTTCGATTACTTCTGGCCATCGATCACATGCTTGAATCCAACAACAAAACGAGGGAAGTCGATGACAGTGTCTCTAACACGGGCTGGCCCCTATGCCCACTTGATTTTGAACCGCCCCGAAGCTCTGAATGCGCTCAGTTTTGAAATTCTCGCTGAGATCGGCGATGCATTGGACGAAGCGGCCGATTGGGATATCAGAGCATTGATCATCAGCGGCAGTGGGGAGAAGGCCTTTTGTGCCGGCGCCGATATCAAAGAACTCCAGGATCGTAGCCTTTCCCAGCAACGAAAGGGGCTGGAAGTCGGCCAGTCGGCATTCTCCCGGTTGGATCGATTCCCCGTTCCTTCGATAGCTGCCATTAACGGCTATGCCTTCGGCGGTGGTCTGGAGCTGGCCCTCGCATGCACTTTTCGAGTTGCATTGAGCAAAGCAAAGCTAGGGCTGCCAGAGGTCAAGCTTGGCCTTATGCCCGGCTACGGGGGCACACAACGCCTGCCTAGATTGATCGGCGAAGCGCGTGCCATGGAGCTGATCCTGACGGGACGCACCCTGGACGCAAGCGAAGCGCATTCAATTGGCCTGGTGAATAAGCTGGTTGAGGAGGACGTCATGCTCGCAGCGACAAACTTCGCTGACCAGTTCAGCGGTTTCAGTAAGCAGGCGACTGCCTTTGCACGAGAGGCGGTTCAGCGAGCAATGGGCGGCACCCTGGCCGACGGTTTACGCATTGAGGCCGATCTGGCAACGCTTGCATTTCAAACCGCTGATGCCAGGGAAGGCATGGCTGCGTTCGTGGCAAAACGTCCACCCCAATTCAAGGATCATTGAGATGACTGCCAAGAACATCTTTCTCACCGGCGCCAGCCGTGGCATCGGTGCAGTAATCGCCATTGACCTCGCACAGCGCGGGTATACCGTCGGTTGCCTGTCACGCAAAGGTATGGGGCCAGAATCCTTGAACGTTCCTGATGAGCTTCGAGATCGCCTGATTTACCTTCAGGGGGATGTGACCGATCCGGCTTCCATTGCGCAGGCATTGGCATCGTTCAGTGACCAGGTTGGCGACATCCATGGGCTTATCAACAACGCCGGAATCCAGACCGAGGCACCTTCCGCCAAACAGCCTCTTTCTGAGTTCAATGAAGTCATCCAGACCAACGTGGCCGGAACATTTGCTGCCTGCCAGCAAGCCTATCCTTATCTGGAGCACAGTGGCGGACTGATCGTAAACGTGGGTTCTTTTTTCGACAAGATGGGCGTCAAGCGTAACGCAGCATATGCCGCGTCCAAGGCGGCGATTGGAGCCATCGGGCGGTGCCTCGCGGTCGAGTGGGCGTCCAAAGGTATACGGGTGCTAACCGTCGCACCCGGCTATATCGAAACGGATTTGAATAAAGACTTCATGCAATCCGAGAAGATCAAGAACTTCCTTGCTGCGCGCATCCCTGTTGGGGGCCCTGGCTCGGCGCTGGATGTAGCCGGATTTATCGCCATGCTTTTCCATGAACAAATGCCCTATTTCACCGGAGAAACAATCTACCTGGACGGTGGACAAGGCGTGGCGCTCTGACCGCCAGGCTGCTCGATAACAAAAACGGCCAATTCTGGCCGTTTTTTTTCGTCCACCCGCGCAGCCAAATGTGTCCTCCAAGACGACACTGGCCCAAGGAGCCCTGCGTTCATATCAAAATTAGTTGTTTAGTTTCAATTGGTTAGCTTGGCGGATTGCTTTGGTACGCTGCTTGCAAACTTCACATGAGTTGCCGGGATGCATAGGCGACGGGACGGTTCACAAACAAAACAAGAAACCTCCAGTGGAGATGCGCCCATGAGTCACCTAAGTGATAAACCACCACGCTCACCTATTGTCAGGGTGGCCTTCGCAAGCTTCATCGGTACGCTGATCGAATACTTCGATTTCTTCCTGTTCGGCACCGCGGCGGCGCTGATTTTCAATAAAATCTTCTTCCCGACACTTGATCCGCTCACAGGCACACTCGCAGCATTTGGTGCTTTTGGCGCCGCCTTCGTTGCACGCCCGCTTGGAGGTGTGATCTTCGGTCATTTCGGTGACAGGTTAGGGCGCAAAACCATGCTGGTCTTGAGCTTGCTCATGATGGGGCTGTCCACGCTTTCGGTGGGACTCATGCCTACCTATGAGCAAGTAGGTGTACTGGCACCCGCTCTTTTGTTGACCGCGCGTCTGTTTCAAGGGATTGCGATTGGTGGCGAATGGAGTGGGGCGGTTCTGATGGCGGTGGAGCACGCTCCGCCTGGCCGACGAGCCTTTTACGGAAGTTGGCCACAATGTGGCATCCCCGCCGGCCTGGTTTTAGCAACGTCTTCCTTTTATCTGGTGCAGTTGCTGCCCGAGGCAGAAATGCTGGCCTGGGGGTGGCGAGTTCCTTTCGTCGCCAGTGCATTGCTGGTGATCCTGGGCCTCTACATCCGATTGAAGATTACCGAAACACCGGAGTTCAAAGAAGTAAAGCGCGAGGGGCGTGAGGTGCGGTTCCCAGTGACACAGGTGATTACGACGGCTTGGAAGTCCGTCCTGATCACCATGTTCTCGATGGCGGCCGCGAATATCATTTTCTACATCGCAACCGTCTTCATCCTGCGTTACGTGTCGACGACGATCGGCCTGCCCAAATCAACCGTATTGGGCGCGGTGTGTCTGGCGTCGCTGATACAAGTGTTCACCATACCTGTGATCGCCATCATGGCTGACAAATACGGGCGCCGACCTGTGCTGATGATCGGGTGTGTGCTGATGATTATCCTGGCGTACCCCATCTTCTGGCTGGTGGATTCGGGCGACACTCTGAACGTCTACCTGGCCATGTTCATTTGCCTGCCTGTGCTTCACGCAGCGACCTACGGCCCCCTTGCCAGCTTCGTGA
Organism: Pseudomonas sp. v388; assembly: GCF_003935425.1. Lineage (GTDB taxonomy): Bacteria > Pseudomonadota > Gammaproteobacteria > Pseudomonadales > Pseudomonadaceae > Aquipseudomonas. The sequence continues at coordinate 521,437 of NZ_RHQN01000001.1, read as the reverse complement.
CCGAGCAGTTTGAAACCCGCTTGCGGTACACAGGCTCAGCAATCGGATATCACTGCGGTGGGATGATCCATAGCGGCCCCGTTCCGTTCATAGCCACCACCCTGGTTGCATGGTCAGGGGCGTCTTGGCCGTTGGCGCTATACATCATTTTTGGAGGGGTCTTGACCTTCATCGCTGTGGGGTTTGCAAGAGAGACCGCTCCTCATCTGGCATCCTCTCAAAGCCCGTCATCATCGGAGGCGGGTGAGGCGCTGATTCGAACCCCTTCGGCTCCTTAAGGGTATAGCGATAAACGGGCTCGGTTGGACGTCATCCAGGCGAGCCCGTTTCAATCGATGTTTGATGGCGTCCACCTGTCATTCAGGTCAGGTCAGCCGATCAAAAACCGATCTTAAAAAGTCCCGGTTAACGGGAAGTCGATCGAAAATCTCCACCAATCCTGATCCGCCTCGGTCTGAGCCTTGTTGGCACGATGGCTGTTATACCTGAGGAAGAAGGACATTCCCTTGGCGGAGCCACTCTGCACGACGTACTTCGCTGAGACCCCACGTTCCCAGTGCCGACCATCCTTCCCGTAGCCAAGGTATTTGTAACCGCCGGTACGATCCATGTGGGTTCCGTCGATGTTCCATCCCTTCACATAGTTGCTACTGAACGTCAGTCCCGGAACACCGTACGGCGCCATGTTCAGATCGTATCTGGCTTGCAGTGATTTCTCGTTGGGCGCATCGAAACCAGAAATAGGGGATGAGTTGCTCAGGATTTTTCCGCTGCGTGTGAGGTAGTCGAAAGGCGTGTTTCCATCGACTTCCTGATAGCCCAGCATGAACGTGTGGGCGTTGTAGGAATAGCTGGAAATCAAGCTCCAGGCAGTATCATCAATTTTACCCGACAACGCTTTGCCGGTATCCGTCATACGGTAGAGATTGAAGTTCAGTGCAACTGCTTGCTGCGGCGTCAACGGGTAGGCCCATGTGCCACCGACATAATGTTTGCGCCAGGTGTCTTCATACTCTGAGGTGTAGAGGCTGATGGATGTATCCTTGAACCCGGTGTAGGTAGAACCCACGAAATCTGACCGATTTCCTTGCTTTGCATTGGAGTAGTTTACGACAAAGCCTTGATCGTGGCTCGACGCATTGCGGTCAGTGCTCTCTGTGAAGTGGCCAGCAACAAATTTATAGTTCGGGATTTCTTTGCTTTCTAGGAATAGACCTGTCGCAGTCTCAGGCAGCAGTCGATTGTCAGACGAGTTGAACACTGGAGTGACTACGCGCTGCTCCCCGATGGCCAACGTTGTGTTGGACACACGGAACTTGATAGCGACGCCTCCGCGCGAAATGTTGTTTTTCATATGGCCGTCATTGTCGACCCCGAGAAGCCGAGCTTTACCGCCGCGCCCACCGCCGCTGTCCAACTGTTGACCGTAGTAGACATGTGCGTCCAGGCCGACGCCCACAACGCCCTGTGTAAAGCCTGACTGGATGTTCCCCATCAGGCCATACGCCCATTCTTCTGCATAGCCATTACGCTCAGACTTGGGCTTTACAGCGTTGCGAGCTCCGGAATTACTCGCTCCATGACGATAATCCCTATAATCGATCAGCGTTCGATTCAAGAGCCCCCATGTGCTGTCCTCAATGAAGCCTTTGGACGATTCTTGGGCGCTATCAGCAAGCGCTGACTGAAAAGGGTCAGAAGCAATAAAGGCAAGCGAAGAAAGCCAAAGCAATTTGTTAGATGGCGACATCGTGAAACTTTCCTAAGGTGTGTGAATGCCGCTCATTGCCGCAGGCAGGTAAGCCGTTGTATATGAGCGCTGGGCCTGTCACTCTAATTTCACAAACCTCGGGACGTGTTTACACGCGCCTTCGACTTTAGAGTCGGTGACATTATTACTATCGATTCTCTTATTAGTATTGTATGAATCGCCGAGCGACTGGCGTGGTGCATACCCTTCACATGCTGATCCGCCGTCAGAAGAAGTAGTACTACCAGTTGCTCGTACAATGATTGCCCGCTTGTTATTGCGTCGGCTTTCTAGCTGTTCTTTACATGTAAATTTTTCTGGAGGCGCAAGCTGACCTAGACGAGATCCGGCAGCTGAAACTCGGCGGTTCCATCGCGCTGGAGTTGTTCAACAAGTTGAAGTTCCCAATCTAGGTATTCTCGAAACGCTGCGTGAGGATTTTCCGCGGTGTAGGGGCTTGGCCATATGTCCAAAAACTGTTGTCGCTGCCCGTTGTCACCTCCAATCAATGGAAGGCCTGCAGCCAACCAGGCGTTGGTTCCACCTGATAACACCAGGACATCTGTCAGCCCAGCTTGTTCGCATCGCGCGGCTGCGTAGGAGGCTACGATACCGTCTACGGACGTGAGCACCACCGGATGGTCATTCTTGATGCTGCGTATCTTGGCAATCAACTCTGTGCCTAGCGTGAACTCGCTGCCAGGGATGTGACCGATCTTGAAAAGGTTGCTGGCTGAGACGTCGATCAGATTGACTTCATTTGCCGCCAAAAAGCGATGCAAGACTACAGCGTCGATTTCCCGCGCCTTTGGAGGGGTGATGGCATAGCGATGAGGGGCCGTGCCCACCTCGACAGCTCCAGCAAGAGCATCCTGAAGAATGTAAACCTCAGCCCAGTTGATTTGGGTTAACCATGAGGCGGTTATTGCTGCGCGCACCCCATCCGCACCGTCGATCAATACAATCCGCGCGTTCTGCGTGCCAACCCACTCACCCACCTGTTGGACAAGCTGCCCACCATAGGCCCATCTCGATCCCGGATAATGCGATGTCTCGAACTCCTGTTGGCTTCGCACATCGAGCAGGTAGAGCGAACGCTCCTCCAGCAGGGCCTGAGCAGTGAAGGTCGCAAGCTCCTGTTTGGTGATCGATTTCAGATCGAACTGCCGGGCTAGCTTCGCGGCAGACTCCAGTGCGGCTTCCAGCGCATGAGAGGAGGGCTCCCGCACTGGTTCAGCGGTACCGGGTTCCAATGGAAAACCGTGCAGCAACCAGTCCATCGTCCCATTGGCGAGGGCAGCAACCTTATTGGGAACGCCAGCATTAATGAGCGCTTGGGCGCCAATAATGCTACGTGTGCGGCCAGCACAATTGACCACCACCAACGCATCGGGATCGGTTACGACCTCGTGAAATCGATAGACGAGCTCGGCGCCTGGCAAATCAATCGCCCCGGAAATGCTGAATTTACGATATTCATGCTCTGGCCGGCTGTCGAGCAGAACAATGTTTTCGCCGTTATCCCGCCGTTGTTTGAAATCCACGACGCTGATGCTAGGCGTCCCATAGTGGTGCTCTACCACCTCACCAAACGCCTTCCCGATCGCATGCACGCCGGTAAAAATTTCATAGCCTGCATCTCTCCAGGCCGAAGTGCCTCCAAGGAGAATCGAAACCTTGTGATACCCCAGCGACTCAAGTCGCTGTTTCGCGGCTTCCGCCAGCTGTCTCTTGCCGTCGTCGTACACAACCACCTGTGTCGAGAGAAGGGGCACCAGTTCGCCGATACGGTATTCAAGGACACCTAACGGCAAAGAGATACTGCGAAGGATATGACCATCACGGGCATGTATTCCGCCTTCCCTGACGTCGAGAACCGCAATCTCGGTTGCCTTCAAAAAGAGCGACTGCAGTTGCTCGGGAGATACAGCGGTTTCTTTGGTCATTGTTATTTTCTCGTTTACATGATCGAGTGCTAGACCGTTCCGAGTGACTGGAACGGTTGGCACGCTTGCTGGTTACGCTGTCAGAATCAGAAGAAACCGCCTCGGGGCAGCGGTGCTCCGTTGAGCTCGTAGTCGCCGATTACCCGCAGCTTGTAGACCCGCGGGTTGTGCGCAGAAAGCGTCTTGATGTTTCGCCAGTGCCTGTCCAGGTATGTCCCCGAACGAACGGTTTGACCGCCGCCGGCTTCAAACAACAGGTTGGCAGTGACAGGCCCAAGCTCATCGACAACAACCTTGACGCGCGCTGCTGCGAGCGAGGATTGCATTCTGGAGCCCTCATCGTCGCCGTGAGCTCGTTCCTGCTGCTGGCAGCGCTCGAATCCACGGGCAGCCTCTTGAACCACGGTTCTAGCAATCCAGGCATTGGTCGAGATTTGCCCAACGATCTCCTGAACACCGGACTCTTGCCGCGGGAGGTCTGCCAGCCCGTGGTAGAAATTCCTGCTGCGGTTTTTGACCAGCGCAATAGCGTCGTCCTGAATGTTCTCCATGATCCCGGCAATTACTGCGCTGAGGTACAGCTGATGAAAAACCGCCCGGTAGGCGCGAGCATCAAGCTGGACGTCCAGAATCTCTTCTGGAGCAACGTCGACATTTGTAAATTTTGTCGAACCCGATCCGGTGAGGCGCTGGCCAATGCCATCCCAATCCAATGGCCGCTCGATGCCTTCCCGAGAGGCGGGGATCGTGGCCATCGCATGCTTGCCATCATCACGCACGGCATTCACGCTCAGCCAATCGGCGTAGAGGTTGCCCGTGGTGTAATGCTTTGTGCCTGTAAGGCTGTAGCGATCACCGGAGCGTTTGAATACCGTGCTGAAGTCGGCACCACCAGATACAGCGGTGGTCAGCTCACTGAACGCCCCGCCAATCGTTTCGCCTCGTGCCGCAGCCTCCAAAAAGAACCGGGATGTCGGCGCGTTCGGGTTAAGTAGCGCGCTTTCAATCGTTGCAAAGTGGTTTCGAAAAGCATGAGCAATGTTCGGATCTGCTTTGCCCAGATCGATGACGATGTCCATCAGCTCCGTGTATGAGATACCTGCTCCCCCTAGGTCAACAGGGACACGCAATGCCCCGAAACCTTGGGCCTTAAGTTCCGCCACCTCAGCAAACGGATGCTCGCGACTTGAATCACGAGCCCCAGCGGTTTTTGCAATGTGTGCAAAAATATCGTTGAAACGATCGCGCACAGAATCCAGTTTGGATTCGTTATTTGTTGATGGAACAACGGTACTCATGAATTAAGCTCTACTTATGTTGGTTGTTATGTTTGCATGTGACAGCCTGCCACTCGCCAAGAACTGGGCGTCGTACGGCATGCAGAATGGTCATGTAAATTTTTTGGAGGGTTTATCCCTCAGCAGTGATCATTTGTTGAATAGCGGAATAACGCTCTCTCCAAACTCATAGCTGCTTTCAAGCCTCGGATACCCGGACATGATGAAGTGCGTGATACCTGCATCCCGGTATTCCGAGATCCTTTGCGCGACCTCTGCATGGTTGCCAACTAGCGCAGGATTTCCGTAAATGAGGCTCGATCCAGCCCATATGTTCGGATAGACCTGCAACGCATCCCGATCCCGCTTAGTGCCGTCATGAAGCGCAGCCAGCCGTTGGTGGCCCACTGCGCCAGAATCTCGGAAGCGCTGCTGGGCTCGATTTATGATGTCTTCCGGCAAGCCGTCGAGGAGCCGATTGGCATGGGCCCAGGCTTCATCGGATGAGTCTCGGTTGATCACATGCAGGCGCACCCCAAAAGCCATGTCACGGCCTTGTTGAGCAGACAACTCGCGAAGCCTCGCAATCCGTTCCCGCAGCATCGGCGGCGTCTCGCCGAAGAACAGCTGAACATCAGCGTGACGAGCGCTGACTGACTCCGCTTGCGGTGAGGCGCCCCCGAAGAAGATGGGAGGTCGCTTTATCAACAGAGCGGGAAGGCCACCCTTTGAGATCTTGTAGAACTCACCTTCATGCACATACGGAGTCGCCGCCCACTCTTGTTTGAGGATGCTGAGAAATTCGTCTGCTCGCGAATACCGCGAAGATTTGTTTATAAAATCTCCATATGACATTTGCTCAGCATCGTCCGCGCCAGTCACTACGTTTAACGCAAGTCGTCCACCCGAAACCTCTTGGAACGTCTGTGCCATCTGCGCCATAAGCGTCGGATGAACCAGGCCTGGTCGAAATGCCACCAGAAACTTTATACGGCTCGTAACTTGAGTCAGAGCAGCGGTGATGAGCCATGGATCGGGGCAGGATCGACCCGTTGGGGTCAGCAGTGATTCAAAACCATTACGTTCCGCAGCAAGCGCTACTTCTTTCAAATACCCGATGTCTGGGATTCTTCGATTTTCACCACGCTCAAGGAGTGCGCGACTGTCTCCAACGGTGGGCAGATACCAGTGGAAGATCGGATTGCCAGACGGCAATGATGTGCTCACGCGCCACGCCCTAACGCCAGCGTCCCGTCTGCCCGGATCAGATCGACAATCGTGTCTCCCCATGCCACATAACGGTTAAAATATTTCTTCCACTCGGCAGTGGTGTGTATAGGGTTCGGTGGCCCAAGAGGATCAAGGCTATTCGGGTGCACTTGGTCTGCCACCGGCAAGCCGGCTGCCTCCCAACTTTTCTTTCCACCCCGAAGCACAAACAGGTCTCGGTTTTGAGAGGGCGCTATGTCTTGGGCTGCAAACGCAGCCTCTCGACCGTCATCCGATATGAAGAGGACGGCCCCTTTGCCTGGCAATTCATCAACGCTGCCTGGCAGAGACTCACGTGACGAGTACCACGACCCATCAATGACTCGCCTGGATCGTGAACCAGAGTGAGTGGGAGCAAAGTCGATGATAGTCAGAGGCTGGGTATCGATCAGCGCTTTGAGTTGCTGAGATTCAAGATATAGCCCATTGGACAAGAGTGGGTCTGTGGGTTTTATGACACCTGACTCAGTGAAGTCGGCTGAGTCAGCGTTGAACAAAAACACTTCCCCGATGCCGAGCTGCGTCAGCCAGTAAGCTGTAATAGCTCCACGCACACCGTCAGCACCATCAATCACGACAATTCTTGCGTTATTGACACCTACGAAAAGATCGGTTGTTTGGAGTAACTGGCCGCTTGGAACGTGCTGACTTCCTTTAACGTGCCCGGCTGTATATTCATCTTCCGTACGAATGTCGAACAGATACGTCGTACGCGTATTTTCGGACTGGAATGCCTTCAGAAGATCGTTATCGATCAATTTCAAACCATATTTAGTCTGCAGCGCGGAGGCTCTGTCTCGAGCTTTTTCAAGCGTTTCTGCACTGGGGGTTGGTAGAGGATTGGCTGAGCCTTTGGACGGCTCAAGCCCGGCAAATCTCCACCCAGCAGTGCCGTTTTCAAGCGAAAATACAGGGTTTCTGACCCCTGCCGTGATCAGCGCCTGCGCCCCAATAATGCCTCGCGTGCGTCCGGCACAAGTCACCACGACGGTGGCATTTTCCGAGGGCACGACCTGGTCAAAACGATAGAGGATTTCTGCACCTGGGAGCACAGTGGAGCCGGGGATCGATACATACTGAAACTCAACTTCTGGGCGCGTATCAAGAACGATGATCTGTTCTCCGCTCGATCTACGCCGTGCCAGTTCCTCAGCCGTAAGTTTAGGGGTTGAGAATTCCCGCTCGATGAATTCGCCGAGGGCTTTGCTGATGGCATGCGCGCCAGGGATCAGTGGGCGGCCAATAGCGGCCCAGCCGCTAATCCCACCCAGCAAGTAACGAATGTTGGAATACTTCAACTTTTCCAGGAGTTCAGCGGCACGAGTAGTCAGCGTTTCGTCGCCGACCAGAACAATCTCAACCTTTGTGTTTGGGATCAATGAGGGTGATCGAGTCTCTAACTGCGCCAACGGCAAATGCACTGACCGAAGTATATGTCCCGCCACGAATTCAGCATGTGAGCGCACATCAACCACTGCAACTTCCCGTGATTTTAGAGCGTTAAAAAGTTCATCGGGCGTTAGGGCGCCGAATTGGGTAAGGACGGGATTGGGATTCACTGCACAGCCTCCTAGGTTCGCTTTTTTTAAGCTCTAACCAGTCGACTGCGATTTCTCCAATACTTAAATCATCTAACCTTATGCCCGAACCTGGCAGAGGTTTGATAACCAAAAATTCTAGGTTTAGATCTAAAAATTTTCTCAGAATTTGTTGCCTGCACCCTGTTCCAAGCCAGGAAATAAATCTGTACTCTTGGGTACAAACCTGCCCAACAAGATCATTTAGTTCGTTCTGACCATAGCAACGGAAGACGAATTTGCAACCGTGCCATGAGGGAACTCAATGATTCAACTGACGCGACTCGCCCTGAGCTTCGCACGCAACGTAACCAAAGCGGTTCCCACGATCTTCGCCGTCATAGTCTTGAGTTTTTTCCTTCTCAAACTAGCCCCAGGGGACGCAGCTGACTTCGCTGCCGCGGAGTCAGGTGCTGCGACGGTTGAGAGTATTGCGGAAATCAGGCATTCGTTTGGTGTGGACAAGCCTGTCTACGAGCAGCTTGCCAACTACTTTAAGCAACTGTTCCATTTTGACCTTGGTTTTTCACAACGCTACGGGCTTTCTGTATCTGACCTGATCCTGGATCGGCTTCCCGGAACGTTAGTACTAATGGGCGTGGCCATTGCCGGAGCACTCATTCTTGGCATTTCGCTCGGTACAGTCATGGCAGTGTTTGCTAACCGATTACCGGATCGGATCGCCTCAATGGCTTCGCAGTTCTTCTATTCAGTACCTGCCTTCTGGGTTGGGATGATGCTGGTGGTGTTGTTTTCCGTGAAGCTTGGATGGTTTCCAAGTGGCGGCGCACGCACCATCGGCGGGCCATCTGAAGGGTTTGCCTGGCTGATTGACCGCGCCAAATATGTTGCGCTCCCAGCCTTGTCGCTGATGCTTTATTACCTAGGCATTTATGCGCGGCTGACCAGAGGGGCGATGTTAGAAGCACAAAGCCTGGACTACGTTCGCGTAGCGACTGCGAAAGGACTTACACGCGCTCAGGTGATCCGCCGCCATGTTCTTCGCAACGCGCTGATACCCATCACAACGGTGGCAGGCATGCACGTCGCTGGAATTCTGGGAGGAGCAGTCGTCGTTGAGACAGTGTTCAACTGGCCAGGAATGGGCCGGCTCGCTTATGAAGCCGTCATGGCTCGTGAGCCTCAGATATTGATGGGTGTGATGCTTGTATGCGCTCTGATGGTCATCGTTACGAACGCTGTGATCGACCTTGTACACACGTTGTTGGATCCCCGGGTAAAGGTTCGTTGAGTATGAACAGCACAACCTCTAACGCCGCCTTGCGGTCACTTTCAAAAGCCATTGGCAAAGACATCGCGCCCCAGCGCAGCGCGAAGCCTGCACGACCCGCCCGGAGAGTGAGCTTGTTGGTTACGGCATCTATCTTGGTTGTCCTCGGAGTCGTTGCGTTACTCGCACCATGGCTCAGTCCATATGATCCTCTCAAGGTGGTAGGCCCGGCTTTTATCTGGCCAGGGCAAGACTGGAGCTTTCCATTGGGCACTGACTCCCTGGGACGTGACGTTTTGTCAGGGATATTTCATGGTGCTGGGGTCTCCATCTTTATCGCTTTGGCTTCAACGGTTTTGGGGTTGCTCCTCGGTGTCGGAGCGGGGGCCGCGGCGGGGTACTTCGGCGGCCTCTTTGACGACTTGGTTGTTGGCATCATCGGGATTTTTCAGACCATTCCAAATTTCGTCCTGTTGGTCGTGGTAGTCGCGGTCGCGCCTCCGTCAACCTGGGCGGTCGTGCTCGGCGTGGCGTTGGTCTCCTGGGACTTCATGGCGCGATTAACGCGTGCAGAGTTCAGATCCTTGAAGGAAAAGGAGTATGTACTCGCGGCGCGTAGTGAAGGCTACGGGCATCTCAAGATCGTATTTCGAGAGATTTTGCCCAACGCGATGCCATCCATTGTGGCGGGCACATCAGTGATGGTTGCGAACGCGATCCTAATGGAGTCGGCGATGTCCTTTATTGGTTTGGGCGATCCCAACGCTGTTTCGTGGGGTTCAATGATCGGCGCTGGCCGGGAAGTGTTGCGCTCGTACTGGTACCTCACCGCGATCCCAGGAGCATTCATTGTAATTACCGTGCTTTCTTTGAACGTTCTGGCTGATCGCCTCAATCAAATGTTGAACCCTCAGCACCGACAGCATGAAAGTGAAAAGTCGCACCTGGCGCAGGAAAAGGCATGACTCACACATTGTTAGAGGTGAACGACCTCATAGTCCGTTACCCTTCAAAAACGGCGGTAAACGGGCTCTCGTTCACTATTCAAAAAGGAGAGGCCGTAGCGGTTGTTGGTGAATCGGGCTGCGGTAAATCCACCACGGCGATGTCTATCCTTCGCCTGCAGCCCAATACCTCACTTAGCGGAAACATTCTCTACCAAGGTGAGAATCTGGTAGGCGCTTCAGCACAACGAATGGAGGCGATACGAGGCAAAGAGATTGGCATGGTGTTCCAGGATCCCATGTCATCTTTGAATCCTGTCTACACGATTGGTGAACAGATCGCCGAAGCGTTGCGCCTTGAGGGAGGGTTGTCGGCAACCCAGACCACGAAGATGGTTCTGGAGCTGCTGGATCTGGTCAAGATCAAAGACCCGCAACAGAAAATTTCTGCTTACCCGCACCAGCTCTCAGGTGGCCAGCGCCAGCGCGTGGTTATCGCGATGGCAGTGGCTCGGGTACCCAAACTCCTCATAGCAGATGAGCCTACAACTGCCCTTGATGCACAGGTGCAACTGCAGATACTGGAGCTTTTGGATTCTCTGCGCCGCGAACTTTCAATGAGCCTGCTCCTGATCTCACATAACCTGCCCGTTGTTTCGCGATGGACGGATCGAGTGGTCGTCATGCACGCAGGCGCGAAGGTCGAAGAGCTCAAATCAGAAGATCTGTTCACTCACGCCAGCCACCCATATACCGCGGGCCTTGCGACGGTCACCATGCGTCTTGAGGATAGCCGGCACTACAAAACCTCTAAGCTGCCAGAAATCCTTGTGGACACTGCAAGGCCTCATGGCACTGCATTCAATGTACGCACCCCAGACCCGATTGCTCCGCCGACGGCGCTTACCGATGACCCGCAGAAGATCCTCGACGTGAAGCACCTGGTCGTCAAGTACACCGATGCGCACAAAAGAACCGTCACCGCCGTCGATGACGTCTCTCTTCACGTTAATCGCGGAGAAACTCTTGGCCTTGTCGGTGAATCAGGGAGCGGCAAAAGCTCGCTTTCGAAAGCAATAATGCGCCTCACACCTTTGCAAAAAGGTACGGTGGAACTGAACGGTGTCGACATCACCGCAATCGGCAGTAGAAAAATGCGGGACGTTAGGAAACACGTCCAGATGGTGTTTCAAGATCCATTTTCGTCGCTGAATCCTCGGCACACAGTCGGGGACATATTGGCCAGTGTGGTCAGAACGCACCTGGACTTGCCAACCAAGGATGCGGCGAAGCTGGTCGCGAACTGCCTGGACGATGTCGGACTTCCGAAAGGGTCAGTAGATCGGTACCCATTTCAATTTTCCGGTGGACAACGCCAGAGAATCGCCATCGCTCGGGCAATCATCCTAAAGCCCAGTTTGATCATCTGTGACGAGCCCGTATCGGCGCTAGACGTGTCCGTCCAAGCTCAGATCCTCAATCTCATGTCAGATCTGAAGCAAGAACATGGCCTGGCCTACCTTTTCATCTCTCATGACTTAGCGGTCGTGCAGTACATGTCCGATCGAATAGCGGTCATGCAGCATGGCGCAATTGTCGAAGACGGCGACCACAAGAACCTTTGGAATGATCCGAAGCATGCCTACACACGCAACTTAATCGCCGCGCACGCTTAGTTCCAGCCGTGACGCAGCACTTACGAATTCCATGAATTAACTGGCTTCCTCATCGTTTGATTTCGTCAGGTTTATTTTTGCGCGGCAAGTAAGGCTTCGATTCACCGCGGCCATGGGCAAATAGGTAGATATTGCTGACTCGCTGAAGTCTTGGGCGGCCGTTGTGCTGTGCCTGCGATCTGGAAAGTGAGTTATGAAATTTATAATGAAAGGGTACACAAGTGAGTCTAGATACTAATCATTCGCTGCATGACGCAGAGGCGTTTCTGGTTTCCGATCCGCTGAGCAGTGAAGAAGGGCGCCTGGCCCTATTGAGCCTGATTGCCAAAGGAGTACCCGCTCGTGAGAGAGGTGAGGAAGATACTCGCGATGCAGTGAACCTGCTCCGTGACGCGGGCGTGGGGAAGTTGCGGATTTCAAAAGATGAGGGTGGTTATGGTTTGTCGCTCCCCGAGCTTATCGGATTTGCGACCCTGCTCGGGCAGAGTGATCCGTCCGTGGCACAGATTCTCAGGAATCATTTCGCTTTCGTCGAGCACGCACTGCGCAACCGTGGCCTTGCACATTACGAGCGCGGGCTCACGTTCGTTAAGCAAGGGAAGCTGATTGGACTTGGGGCTACCGAGCAAGGTGTGGCTCAAGCCGGCACCATGAAATCGGATACGGCACTCGTTCGGGAAAACGACGAATTCCGAATGACCGGTCGCAAATTCTACAGCACCGGAAACATGTACTCCGACTACATCAGGGTATACGCATCCCTGGACGGGCAGTTGATCTCTGCACTGATCCCGGCGGATAGAGAGGGTGTGGCGTTCGAAGACGACTGGGACGGCTTCGGTCAGAGCCGTACAGCCAGCGGTACCACGGTACTGGCGAACGTACGCGTGCTGCCTGAAGAAATTTTCCCGGCAGAAGAGAAAGTGAAGTTGCCTTTCTCCGCAACATTCCCTCAGCTCTACCTCACAGCGATCGTGGTGGGGATCATTCGAGAAGTCGAAGCCGATGCCATTTCGGTGCTTAAGCGACGCGGCCGAAATTTCTACCACGCGGTGGCCGAGCAGCCCACCGAGGATCCGCTGCTGCAGGCGGATATAGGACGAATCGCCAGTATTGCGTTCGTGGCTGAGTCCGCGGTGATCCGCGCCGCCACTGCATTGGGTGCCGCCTTCGATTCAGCCATCAATGGCGAAATCGACCATCAAGCCTTTGAACTAGCAGCTCAATACGTGGCGAAATCCAAGGTGATTTTGGACGGTTTAGCGCTGGATGCAGCCAACTCCCTGTTTAGCGTTGCGGGCGCATCGGCAACCTCTCGCGCGGCTCAGCTTGATCGCCATTGGCGCAATATTCGCACGCTCGCCTCGCACAATCCGGTCTCCTACAAAGCGCGGGCGATTGGCAACCATGCAGTCAATGGGAACTCGCTGCCGAGTGCTGGATTCTTTTGAACACCCTGGAATAAATACTTAAAACTGCGGACGGAGTGTCGAATGGTTTCTTTGGTGGAGCTTCAGGATCATATTGAGGTTGAACAGGTAGTCAAGCGTGTGGCTTATGCAATTGACCACCTCGATTGGAAACTATGGGAAGACTTATTTGCCCATGATGCCGAGTTGGACTTTTCGAACCTGAGCGGCAATCGCGGATCGCCTGAGTTTTTTCAGGAGCGTATCACCAACAACAGCAAGACCAGAATCGGCTGTCAGCACCTGACCAATAACATTATCGTCACCCTAGCCGGTGAAACAGCGACCACGCATTCGGAATTCTCGATATTCAACGTCAAGCGATCTGCCCAGCCTGGTCAGTTGCTTCTAGAGTCCATGCACGGTCAATACAAAGACACCTTGGTAAAAACCGGCGAAGGATGGCGCATTCAGCGACGGGAGGGATATCTCACTTGGAAAGAGTCACGTGAGGTGTCCGAGGAACATGTGAAGTTCAGGTAATGAGCCTGACCTAGTCGGCTAAAGAGTCGTTGCTGATTAATTTTTAGAAGGCTCGGTGAGTGCCGAGCCTACGAATCCTTGAGGTGAATAAATGTTACGGATGACTCGCAGAGAGTTCAGTCTAGGTCTAGCTGTGTCTGGCCTCTTGCTTTCAGTACCGTCGTCAGTGTGGGCACAAACCGGCCGTCCACGCGGCGGGACGCTGAGCATTGTGTCTTCAAACGAGTATCCGACCCTGGTACCGCTGTATCAGAACATCGGTATTGCAGGGACGAGCGGGCGGGTGCTCGAAGGACTGTTGGAAACACGCTCTGATCTCAGCGTTGCTCCCAGTCTGTGCAAGAAATGGGACGTTTCCGAAGGTGGCCATGTTTTCACCCTCAACTTGCAAGAGGGCGTTCGTTTCCACGATGGCAGTCCCTTCACATCGTCTGACGTCCAATTTTCACTCCAGCTCATCCGCGAGACGAATGCGCGTCGCAAGGTGACATTCCAGTATCTTGAAAAAATTGAGACCCCAGATCCTCTAACCGTCATCTTGCGTTTCTCCAGACCTGTACCTTTCCTCCTGACCACGCTCACGGCCAAGAGCTGCCCGATGTTGCCTCGACGCCTTTGGGAAGGCACCGATCCGCGTACCAATCCCTACAATGCAAAGCCAATCGGGACAGGGCCATATGTTTTCAAAGAATGGGAGCGCGGCAGCTACCATCTCCTTCAGCGCAATCCAGATTACTGGCGCAAGGATCTGCCGTACCTTGATCAGATCATCATCAAGTACATCATCGACCCTGGCGCGCGTCTCTCTGCCTTCGAATCTGGCACGCTGGGATTAGGCTTTCAGTCTCCGATAGCCGTTGAAGAGCTTGACCGGGTGCTTAAGGCCCATCCCGACCTGACGGCCTCCACCGAGGGTTATGAAGACAATGGTGCCATGAACCAGTTGTTCTTCAACTTACGTACCCCTGTGCTGCAAGACGTACGAGTGCGTGAGGCTATCGCCCACTCACTCGACGTCCAGGATTACATTCAGCGAGTCTGGAAGGGTTACGCCGTATCAGCTCCGTCACCGATACCTCCGAACCAGAAAGCGTTCTTCGATACCGGCATCAAGCACCGCGCATTCGATGTGGCCAAGGCCGAGCAGTTACTGGATCAGGCCGGACTACCGCGGGGCGCTTCCGGACGCAGATTTTCGCTCCGGTTGACCTACAACCCATATTTCAAAGAGTTGAAGGGCGGGGCGGAGTTCATCAGGTCAGCTCTGGACGCAATTGGGGTAGATGTCGTGCTTTCAAACTACGACAGCGCCACATACGTACGGACGGTCTACACCAACGCGGCATTCGATCTTGACCTGGGCGGGGTCGATGGGGGATTCGATCCTACGGACGGCGTCCAACGCATCTACATCTCGAGCAACAGGCTGATCGGCTTACCGTTCTCCAATAACAGCTGGTACGCCAACGACCAAGTGGATGAGCTACTCGATAAGGCTTCGGTCGAGACCGATCCAGCAATCCGACGCAAATACTACTTGGAATTCCAAAAGCAGGTTGATCGAGATCTGCCGGTCATCAATTTGGTATCGCAGCGCCTGTTCACCCTGGCCAAGCGTGAGATCCATGACCACACACCGGATGGGTTCGCTTCGAGTCCTTCCTTTGCGACGACCTACATTCAGGCCTAAGCCTTGGCTCCATCCGGACTGATCCCACAGGTTGGGATCGGTACCTTTTACTTCGTACGGACATGAAGCAGTGGAACGGTTTTCATGAAAATAGGTAACATGCTTTACCCTCAAAGCCTCAACAGTGCCCATGACGCCACTCGAATTCATGAGTGCGTTCAGGAAGCTGTGACCTCTGAGCAACTTGGCGTTGATACGCTATGGCTCGCTGAGCATCATTTTGACGGGAACAGTGTTTATAGCGACCCTGTTACTTTTGCCTCTCACCTGGCGGCGCTCACCCAACGGATCAAGATCGGCTTTGCCGTGCTTCAGACTTCCCTGTATCACCCGGTGAGACTGGCAGAGCAGCTATCACTCCTGGATATTCTGTCGAATCAGCGTGTCGTCGTGGGGCTCGGCCGCGGTACCAACGGGAACATCTACGAGTACCAAGGGTATGACCTCGACGCCCTGGAAGCGCAGACTCGCTATGTGGAATTGACCGAGGTCTTGCTGAAGCTTTGGAATGCTGAAGCTTCTGTGGCTCATGAAGGTACGCACTGGAATCTCAACGTTCCTGCGCTGCGCCCGAGATCCATCAGCCGACCCCATCCGCCGGTGATTCATGCCTCAGGTAGTCCGAGTTCAGTGAAAGAGATTGCCAGTCGAGGCGAGCCCATCTTGATGGCGCCACTGTCCTACGACGAGACTGCGCGGCGACTTGAAGTCTACACGCAGACCATGAAGGAAGCCGGATATGACGCCCGGCACATCGAGAACGCTTTAGATCAGAGCTGGGTCTGGCGTGAAGTCTACGTGGCCGACTCCTTGCGAGAAGCCCAGGACATTGGCCTTGCCAATTTCCTACGGACTCACGACAGTCGAGGACAGCTGCGGCGCAAGGTTTATGCCGAACAAGGACTTGAGCCACACAGTCGTGATCTACGCCAGGCAACGGCGGAAAACGCTGCTGACATGGGTTTTCTCCACGGTACCGTCGAAACGATGGAGAAGGAGTTCTCACGAATCGCAAGTCTGGGTGTCGGAGGTGCATTTGGTGCTTTCCGATTGGGAGGGCTGACTCAGGAGCAGGCCACGCAAAACCTTGCTCTATTCATGACAGAGGTCGCGCCGAGGCTCCGATAGTCAGGTAATCTTCGTATGTCCGGCGCTAGCCGCCGGGCGTACCCTTGTCTCGCTGATGTCGGGTTCAAAAGCCTGGCGGGGAACATCCGGACGCCCTAGTTACCCGATTTTCTTCTGCTATTGCATCCAGCAGCCTTGGCGCTATCACGAAAAACCAGGCTGTGCAGCTTTAATCGGCGTCTGTGATCCTCACCTCCCAACATGCGAAATTCCCCGAAAGCCTTATTCGCGGCGGAGCATTTTCCCGGCATGATTCGGCCACAGGACGAAGGGGATCATGATGAGCGGAGCAAAAACCAAAGCAAAGAAATCCACGGTAGCGCAGGGAGAGGCCCCTCACGCACGTCACGATTTCATTCAGTCGACCGTTCAACGGCTGCGAGATCGCGCAGGGAACGTTTGCTCGTTTCCCGAGTGCCACGTGCATACCCATGGAGCGCCCTTCGCCGGGGAAAAAGCAGTGGGGGTTGGCGTGGCTTGCCATATCAAAGCCGCCGCCCCCGGCGGGCCTCGCTACGATGCCAGCCAGACGAAGGACGAACGTCGCCACATCGACAATGGTATTTGGATGTGCCAAACGCATTCCAAGCTCGTCGACGCCGACGACTCGGCCTACAGCGTCGAAACCTTGCTCGATTGGAAGCAACTGGCCGAGGTCCGATCCAATAGCCTCATCAACAAGAAGAGCTTTACGGAAAATGAGGTCAAGGCAGCCGTTGAGGAGGGGAGTGTTTCTGTTCTTCAACGCTGGGTCAACAAGTCCGATGACCCTCTTGATACCCCGATTACCGAGGTGATGACGGGATATGAGACTTCGTTGCAGTCACTTGATCCCAGGTTCAACGTTCAGGTCGACCGGGTAGACGGCAATTACTATCACCTCATCAGTGCTGCTCAGGACAATGTCAGCCTGAGCCTCATTTTGCGGGATCTGGATCAGCTGGCGGGCTTTTTGGAAGCGCAGAAGGCGTTGTATGAAGAAGGCCGTCCAATGGCGATTCCTGGAGCCCACGTCATGTTCGAAGGTTCCAAGCTGTTTGAGGCCATCCACAACAGGGCACACCGCTCAGGACAAGGCGTTTTAACGCTGGGTGCTCCGAAACGAGCGCTGACCGCCAACCTGTACATACGAACCCCGGAAGGTCACGAAACCTCCATCGACACATTTACCTGCCACTACACGTCCGGCACCGTTCGCACGGTTTTCGATGGGGAGGCGCTGGGAGGTTTCTTCAAGGTCAGTGCTTCATATGAGCATGACGGGCAGGGTACTAAAATGGATCTGACGTTCAATGCCGAGGCATGGAGCGGGAGAAACATTCTCGATCTACCTCGCTTCTCCCGTCTTCTGAAGGGAGCACGGAGCCTTGAGAAGGGGCGCTTGGTGGTCGAGATCGAGGTGGGTAACAACGTCGCAGTCTTCGACACCAAGATCAGCGCCCTCAACGAGGAATACCACGCGCGGTTGCGTTGGCTGATCGAATACCTGGATTTCGCTCGGCAAGTGGCAGAGCAGTGCAGCGAACCGGTCATTCTGAAAAGCCTCGACTTCGATCACGAGGTCTATGGCGCGATTCGCAAATATGCGACGTTGCTAAAAGGGCCATACTCATCCACTCGGACACCCGGCTTGCTAACCAAAGGTGGGTTCAACGCTCAGGACGAGTTCAAGTTCTCGAGTTTCCTGAAGGATGACATGCCGCCTTTGATAACGGTCTCTGAAAAGAGCAGCGTGGCATTTGATCTCTTCGGGCAGACCATCATTCCTCCCAGAATCGAGACCCTTTACACGGGAATCGAGATCATCGCGTACACCGAGCTTGATGCTCCGACCAAGCCCAGGACGGAGCTCTACACCACAGCGGAAACGACCGTGACCATGCAACTGCATGGAGGAGATCCATGGCTCGTTCATCCGAGCGCGGATGTGATCGGTGAGGACACGAACGAAAAAGTGAATAACTCAAACACCGGTGGCTGAGTGACGCTGTGAAGAGGGGTACGGGCCGCGGCGTATCGTGGTCGGGGGATAGCAGCAATCGCAACTGCCACGGCCTCTCGCAGACCAAGTTGTTCGGCCATCCGGTAGGTGAACTGTATTGACGACGACATCAAGAAGCCAGTACAAAAAAGGCGCAGTTTTTCTGTTGTACGCACCTCAACCGAGACAAGGAAATCCACATGGCTGATGCTCAAGTAACGTGCATTACGAAACCGAATGTGAACAGCTCCCATGAGCACATCACTCACCTGGGCAACCCAGTAAGTCAGTGGCGCTGGACTCGAGAGCAGGTGATCGCGAGTATCGACGCAGGAACCAACACGTTCTACGTGCTTGATCCGGTGAGCGGTGCGCGAGCGAACATCGGCGTGGTGCGGGAAACTGGCCGCATGCCTTATTTGCGTACCTACGCAGATGGGCAATGGAACAACAACCTGTTGTCGCTCAATCAGTGTCCGATCTGATGCTCGAGGCGTTGGCCGGTAAGCGCCAATGAGCTTGCCGGCCACCCAGAACGTCTGGCGGACGGAGCCTGCTATGGCCACCAGGAACCCATCTTCTAGGCGCGTCTAGCAGGTTATTCAGGCTGGATTGTCTGAATTTTCCACGACTCAACCAGCTCATCGATCCTGTCAGGCAGCTTTGGCGTCCTGGAAAGAACCAGGCACCGTTCGCTGCCCACAAACTCTTCACTGACATACAGCGAATCGCCGACGTCGACTTCCAGCGCCTGGAGAACTTCATCTGGGATGCGGATGGCACCATCACCGTCCCAGTCTTCAATGGTGACTTTGACCGAAATGCTCATGGGCAACTCCATATCGCGGTGTCATCTTGAACCGATCTGACACCACCGATACGCCAATTTACCTAGAAAAACAGAACTCGCCTTGCTGAGCGGAGTTGATTTGCGTTTTCGATGGAGAACGGGTCTTTCCCGGAGCGGCGATATCCGCAGGTATCCCCAGTTCCGCAAGCACACCGACTTGCGCCAGCTCGGTGACTTCCTCCTCAAGGAGTCTGACGAGAGACCTGATCGATTGTCCCGTCTCAGCACCAATGGTGAGGGCTACCAACGTCAGCGTGCTCAAGCCCATAGGGGGACTCAGCGTCGCCATCATTTCTAGCGTGGGGCTGCTTTGTGCACGCTCAAGTTTGCTGACATATGTCCTGCTGCTCACTTCAGCCAGGTTTTTCTGTGAAAGCCCTCGGGCTCTGCGCATCGCCTTCAGTACCGCGGCGACGGCTGTCTTTAGGGACATAAACCATTCCTGTATTAGCTTCGTAGTGCTGGCTCGAACTCAAGATTCGGTTTCTTGATCAGCTCATCGAACAAGGAGGCTACCACAGCAGCCCCTTCGGCTTGGCTGCGCAGTGATCTCGATCCAGAGCATTTTTCTCCCTCGACTGGCACTGGAATCCCCGACGGCGTCAGCCATGCGCCCGGAGTCACCTGCGAGGAGGCCTACGGAATGCTCAGAAAGCAGCAGCCATAGAATTTCAGCCTGGAATTCCGAAGAGACTGGAATCAGGAGGTCATTATCTTTGGTCGCTGGATGGGTAGAGTAGGCGCGCGGTCGTGAGAGGGCGCTTGCATGCGCACTCTGTGGTTGTAGGTGCTCAGGATTCATCTGACTCAGACCTCACAGACCTGCCCGTAGCTCATCGACAACAGAGACCCGCTTTTGAACAATCAAGATCTCATCGATCGTGAAGAAATTCGGAACCTCCGAATCCTGTACGCCCACCACCTGGACAGCAATAACATTCAGTCGCTGGACGAAGTCTTCTCCGCCGATGCGGTCATGGAAATCAACATCGGCAGGATGGTGGGCCTAGATGCGATACGCACGGGTCTCAAATGCGCCTTTGAGCTCTTTGATCGCGAAAATCGTGGCCGCTATCCCTTCATGCACGTCATTGCCAACCATTGGATCAAACTGACGGGGCCCGACACGGCCGAGGGGCGCTGCTATCTGGTGGATTTCGAAACTGCTCCGAAGCCATATTCGAACCAGCTCTCACTTCTCGGCGTATACGCGGACGAGTATGCGTTGCTGCAAGGCCGTTGGCGCATAACTCGAACTCGGCTGGAGATGGTCTGGCCCCGCCGCAATGATTAGATGCCAATCCCCTGAGCTCTACTCAGGGATGGTATGACAGACGCAGGCCGTGATCTGCCATCCCTCCTTTGTCTTCGCGAACTGGCTTTGGGCATCAACACTACGTTGTCTTGAAGACGTACCCAAGATGGCGTCATTTGCCATCCTTTTTTCGGCATTGGCACACTGATCAAACCCAGGGAAATATTCAAATCTGCTCACTGCATTGGCATTTTCGCACCAAGACCGCATGGATTTTGTGAGCCATTACGGGTTCGTCGGCCACCTTCCGAAAATAGAGGTATATTTCCGCTCGGATGCCCGGTTTTACTGGCTCAGGCGGGTATTAATCGGCATTGCCAAATAGTCAACTTAGCGACCGTTCATCTGTTTTCGCGAAAATAGTCGACCCCCACCCCCTTGAAAATTTTTAAAGACGACGGAGTTTATATATTTGAGAGCAATGAAAAAGCAGCAGTGCCCCAAACACCGCCGTTGGCACAGGACACCGCCGGTTTCGACGGGTTTTTTTTAGCTTGCAAATGACACGGTCTTGGAGGCTGAAACCGAATTCAGATTGTTTGGGGTTGCCCGGGGGGCAGGGGAAAGTCGCGTTTGTTAGCAGCCGTAGGCTGCTACTGCTGCTTTGAATCCAAAAAAATAATGAAGGAACAATCCGTCTCGAATTGTGCCAGTGTCGGACAACATGAGTTCCCGGCCCCGTTTTTGCGCTGAAAATCACAGCCTGTGTGTGAGCTCCTGAGGAGGTGGAGTAAAGGCCTCATGACCGCCATCCAATTCTTGGATATCGACGCCGGTTAACCCTATATTGCACAGCTCGACAGAACGAAATGGATGGGGACGTTGAAGATCAAACCATGCACGGCGAGTAATCGATATGCGTGAGGGGTTATGAATCCGCCCCTGGAGAATGAGGTGTTTTGCATTGCCGCTGACGTCTACGGCTCAGATCTGGCAATCGTGGTTGAACGGGCGTTGTCGAGCTATCGCAGAGAATCTGGTCGGGAGGATCTCGCACGCATTCATCTGACCGAGATCGGACATAAAGCCTTCGCAGGGCTAACCCAGGCACTAGCGTCACCTGAGTCACCTTGGCATCACAAGTATGAGTGGGGAGTGGAGGTACGTTCGCCGGTGCGCTGGCATCTCTATCATCACCTGATCCGCAAGCTAATCGCTGAAGGTCATGCGACAAATGCTATTCGCGATGCTGGATTTTCGGGCGATCTTGGACTTTAAGGTTTATTGGTTTTAAAGCATTCACAAGACGTGTCCGCCCCAAACGGTCGGTCACCGGATAGAGCCCAAGGGAGATACCTCGGGCGTGCTGAAGGCTTTGCCGATCATCCATACCCCAGGCTGATAGCAAGTGTTCATCAACTCTTACGATCGTGAGGCCGCTGTTCAGAAGCTGCTTTTGCGATGGCGCTCCATGATGGGATGATCCGTGGCGATCTGCTTGGCGGCGTGAAGGGGAGAGGGTAGGCGCAGGTACCCGTCCCAAAGGGGGGCGTTTTTGCACCAAAGCCCTACTTGCAGTGCCAAGCGGTCAGCGGTCGCATACTCTCCCTCTTGGATCATTACAAACTCCGTCACTCCCAACTGTTGCCAAGGTTCTCTGAGCTTACTTTGCGCGATGTCGTAGCGCGTGCTGCTGCGCTGGGAGATCAGACGGCTGTAGTGCTTGGTGTAGGAAGTGAAGTAATACACGCTTGGCTGATCCTCTGCCTGATGAACACCGATTCTGCTGCCAATGAACATTGGGGCAAACGGAGACTTGCTGTGTACCCCAGTCATCTGCGCGGTTTGGGAGTCGGCACGGACGCGCACTGCCCAAGCATGCCGAGGAAACCGGGGAAGGCCAGAACCTTCTCCATCATTGAGACCTGGGTAAAGCTTCTTCAGACCAGCATTCATCAACACTATCAGCGGCGTACCTGCTATCGGAGTCGGAGCAAGCATTGCCCGATTGATCAGCTTGGTCGCTTCGTCCTGGCTCATCAATTTCGGCGTTGCTTGAATCCTGCACAAGCCTTGCTGGTAGGGCACCCACGCGTCTGTCGCGGGGGAAAGTGGGTGCGCTGAACGTGCTGTCTCGACGGGGGCGGGGTAGAACACCTCAAGGTCAAGAGAGCCAACATGGGCACGGGTTATGACGGGTAGGTACATGTCTACCCCTGATGACGGATATGATCCAGGTAGATAGAAAGCACTATGGTGTCTTCAGGCACCCCGCTCACACTTTGCAGGGGTTGTGGTGCGTATCCTGTGCTGCGTATGGCATCAAGGAATCCATTGATGGCAGGGTAATCGATGGCGTCCTCTTCTTCCCCTTGCTTGGCCAGCCGAGTGGCAACCAGCTTCTTGATGCGTTTGCCCATCTTACGATCCATGGGCGCGGGCTCTGAGCTGACTGTTGCGCCGGCGGCTGTCTTCGACCTTGCTTCAGTGATGTGAAACAAAAACTGCGTCGCTATACCATGCTTGGCAAACAACGTGCGCAAGATATGTTTCGGGTCAGTATCACTCTTGGTCGCCACCTCGGGCACGGTCTCGACGATTGCCACAGGCGCCCCCATCAGCTTCACAACTGGAAGCACTTGCGTCTCAAACCATTGCTTCAAGTGATCAAATGATGTGATGGTCGTAAGCGCCTCCATGGCTCCAGGACGTTGTACTTGCTGAAGCACGACTTCAGGCTTGGTGCCTGCTGAAAATACCGGCGTCAGGTCTTCCAGGTTGTCATGGACATGCGCGACTCTTGCCATGATATCGGTGTGTGCCGTTATGACCGCCACCTTGATTGGAGTGACGGGCGTTTGCACCACGCCGCGGCCGCTGGCGATCAACTTACCCACGTACCGCGTGAGCATGGGCTTGGCACTCGGAACGCACTTTTGGAAGTGAAAACTGGCTTGATCGAGAAACAGCGGGCCGGCTCCATTGCCAACTGGCCAAAATGGCGGCAGATGCGCATGAATAGGCCGAAGGTTTCCAGCCAACTCAAGCTCACCCTGCCCAAGGGGTGGCAGTGAAGGCTCGCCAAGCTTCATGAGCACTCTATCGGCCACGGTGGAGTACCGAGTTTCAAATTGTCCGTCCTTCATCGGTGGGATCTGGATGGCAAACTTGGAAATACCTCGGTCAGTCTTGTACCAGACCTTATGGGTAGGATGTCGCCATTGAGGCAATATATGGCTAAGGTGCACGCCCACTGCCGCGTAAGGCCGCTGGCGACGGTGAACCAGCAGCAGTTGAGTGGTGATCGCATGCATCGCAATCGCCCGGCGATCGTCCTTTGCGTACATGAGCGGCTGATCCCACGCCAGCAATGTCGAATCGCTGCAGAGGCTGAGCGTCAACGGTTTCGAAGACTCCATCTGCTGCTCGGTCAATTGCCTGGCCAGCATCCAGGGCACAACCTTGTACATTGCTTCCGACTGCTTAGGATCGGCGAACAGAGTTGAAGCGTCGAGGTGCACTGCGTCTTCGGGACGCAGAAACTGCGTCACCTCGTCAGCGCCAGTCGTTATTTCACGTGCCCATATTCTGAGGGCCTCGCACAACTGACTGTAGGAAATCGGGTTGAGGGAGGCGATCGCCGTGCCACCACCTTTGGCGGCCGTCTTGTAGTTGACCCACACCGGCCCTCCCGACAATGCAGCTAGCACTTCTTCGAGGCCAGCACTTGGCAAATACTGTTTATTGTAGAGTCTGGTAAGCTGCTTCCAGCCATGGCAGTACTCGTCCGTGGCCCGGAACTGATAAACAGGCGGAAGTTCTTCCGGGTCGAACTGAAGCAGGTTAGTCCTCAGCTGAAGGCTCATCGTGATATCTCCGACCAGAGTCATTTTCAGATTTTTCGATGTACAGCTGCATGGCCTCAACAAGCCCCGCGTGATGACGCGAGAATTCAGGCCACTGGCCGGCGTCCTCGAGAGTCTTGATCGTGCCAGCCAACAGCTGCGCCCACGTCGTACGGTTGTCAAAAAATGCGGCGTCGGCGAGATAGCAGGTGACCGGAGTTCCGCCTCGACGTGCGCGTCCCACCAACTGCGTCAGTGTGACTAGGACGTTCATGATGGTGAAGTGACGAATCGCCTTGGGTTGGCGGCTGAAGTAGGGCGGCGATGTACGAATTCCATTGAGTGTCTTGTTCGCCAACGCCCTCTCCTCCATGAGCGCCAACCCAGGGCTGACATTGGGGAGTAGCTGATCACCCACGATGTAGCAGAGGTGGGCCAAATTATTGCTCGGCTGATCCGAAGAAGGCATGGGCCTTACGCAAACAACGACTCCGCCCAACGCAGATTTTCCTTGGTCAGTGACCATGTTATGTCCGCGAGCCATTGGATAGATGGAGCTGTCGAGCAACTCCATCTGCGCGCCTGGGCCAGCAGCAAAATTGGCCAAATCGTCATACGTCATCCGCTGCTCACGTGGCAGCCGATCCTGTCGGTCAGCCTTTTTCCCGCCCCTGAACCATCCGATTCGCTTCGATCCCCCACTGACCTCATATAGGGTGGACGCCAGCTCTTCGGCCTCTGCATCGCTCCCTGTCACCAGAAGTAATCGAGCACGCTCCTTGGTCGTGTCGTCCAGCCGAAGAGCCTCAAGCTTGGCGTCAAGCCACGGCCAGATCTCCTGGCCCAAAGCACGTACATTTTCAAGCCGGTTATCCAGGTCTGAACCCGAGACATGAACACTGACGGGTACATCTTCAAAGACGATGTTCCCCTTCGCATCAGGAACATCCACAAGCGTTTTTGCTTTCAAATCGAAGCTGCTGGCGCCAGGAAAAAAGGCTGTCGCGCTGAATCCGATAAAGGTGCGATCGACGTTGGCAAAAATCTGTGAGGTCAGGTTTGGCAGAAATTGCAGCGTGCGATGCGGATCACCGCACATAGCCACGACCTGGAGCGACCACATGCCCCGCCCCGTACGTTTGCGTTTGAACCCGTAGACGACCCGTTGAAGTGGGCCCAGAGGCGTTGGGCTGAACGGAGCGGAGCCCGCCAGATCCTGTTGCACCTTCAATGCAGAGAGTACCTTGGCGCGCACCAGCGCAGGGATGTCGGCATACAACGTGCGAAGGCTCTCCTCGATGTAGTGCAAGCTGGCCCTCAAGATCAGCGCAGCCTTGAGCCGCCCAGCCTGGTCTTCGCTGAGGTGTTTGCCTAGTTTCTTCGTTGTGCCCAGCTCATTGAGCGCCAGTTTTATGCCCAACGAGACCTCTTCTGGCCCAGGTTGAGGATTGTTCCTCGAAAACGTCCTTAGCAGCGCCTGCAGGTCATGGAGGTGTTCCGGGATGGGGTCTTCGTTAAAGCCGCAAACGGCGTCAAGAGACTCAACAGGGACAGCCAGACCCTCACTGATCATCAGGTCATCCGCGCGTTCCCAGACCGTTTCGCGATTTGGCCATGGCAGGTGCTTTTCGTTTCGCGCCAAACGCAGCAGCCGCGTGGTATTCATGATCACAGCAGGGCAGGCTCGCTGCACCCTAAACAGCACGCTGTCATCCAGGTCGGGAATGCTGTCTTTGCCGAACACTTCGAGGTAAAGCTCCGCCAGGCTGCTGTGCTCGTGATGGTTGCTCAGTGGCAGCTCGAACTTGCTGGTGTCGATTGCGCTCTGGAGAAGTCCGTCGATTTCATCAATGAGGAACAAGGGGGATGATCGCAGCAACAACTCGAGGATGCTTCGGGTGGAAGCGCCATCGCCGGCGATGGGGATGCGAGTTGTGCTGGAGATCAGGGCGTGATGGTTAACGACAACAATGTCAGCTGAAAGCGCCTGCTCAAGCATGGTGCGCTTGCCACACTGCCCGATAAGTGGGCACACGCGCAGCCTTTTGACATTCTCCTCGCCCTCTTTCACGCCCGTTATGTGAAGGTTGAAACAGGGTTCATCGTCAGCAACGCTTGTGGAGTCATCCGTTGCGCAATAATCCAATAAACACCGGTATTCATAGGGATGGTCATCCCGACCTTTCGAGATGTAATGAGCGCCCGCTTGTGCAATTTTTCGCTGAGAGTGCAGAGGGGCGATCTGCAAATTTGGCCCAACAACCGCAGCCTCCCGCTTCAGCTCTTCAACGGTGTTGCGGACATCGGTAAGCGTCGGGACAGCAATCACGACCCGATGCCCCTCCAGCGCACTGGTGATTGCCATCAGTTTCACCCCTACGCTTTTGCCGGAACCGGTGGGTGCATTGACGCGGTAAAAAACGCCCGAAGCCGCTTCCATGAAGCCATTTTCAGGGACAATGTTCGCAAGGGACGTCCGGTGGCTGGCATGCAATCCGAGCGACTGATCTGCCGCTTGCTCGTCGAGCCGGGTGGCGAGGTCATGGAGGACATGCCAGTCCCAGCGAAACAACGGCTGGTGAGGAGCATCATGGAGTTCCAGTTTGGCATCTGGGTTATCAAGCCGTGGTCGAAGCTCCTCCGGGATGACGAAGGTGCGATACCCGTCAGATGTTTGCTCCCGAAGCTTCAGCGCGCCAGTGGGCGGGAAGGCCTGGGTCGACGACGCCGTCGGAGGTTGTTTCACCGCGGCCAGCAACTCCTCGATCAGCCCGTCCAGATCGAATCCAGGCTTCAGGCAGTAGAAATCTCTTTCCCTGATCGCTGGCCCAAATGGAAGCCCTGGCTGGGTTACACCCTCTGCGATCCGAAACGCCCCTTTCGATGACGTCAACAACTTGCTGGCTTGGCCAATAAAATTGCCGCTGAAATTGAGGTCATATGGACGCCATTTGATGAGCTGTATCACCTGCCCACGGGCAGTGGGCGTCGCGGTTTCCCAGCCGAGCCAAAGATGAGGACGCCCGGTGATCAAGGCTTCGGCGTCAGCGAGCATGGGCTCCTTGCTGATGTGTTTGACGGCAAGGGCAAGCGCCAGGTTGGGCGCGTTCTCAGTTAGCGTCGGCATAAGCGGCTGATTCGACTGTGGCACTGAGATTCAGTGAGGATTACGCGTGGATCGCATTGCTCACGCAGGGAGGCTACATAGTCCGCCTGATAATCAGGTATCACGATCCAGGAGCCATTCGGTTCACTGGAGGCCAGGTGGTACCCCAGCATCGAGGGAGATCTCCATACCTTGGCGTCCAGCCATATTTCCTGGTCACCCACGCATACCTTCACATCCGCCCGATCAACCTCTGGCCAAAGCGTGGGCGTAAGCCCCAGCTTTGCGATCCTATCATGCAATCTGCGCTCGAGAATTCCCGGAATCAGGGTGAATTTCCATAACGCGGTATTCAGGCGGTACCTATTTTCAGCCGCGACGCCAGGCACCGCTTTACCGGTATCAATCCGATACAGCTCACCACCCATCCAGCGGCAAAGACCTACGTTTTTTTCACACCACTGAGCGCCGCAGCATACCTCTGTGCGGTGAATCTGCATGGGCCAACCACAACTCGGGCACGGGTAGATCTTGCCGGCCTTTATGAGGTGCTCGGGAATTTCCTCGAAGGCATAACGGAACTGAACGCCCAGCTCCATTAGAAAATCCGTCGCCTCGCTGGCATGGATGTGGGCGTGTTCACAGAGAAAAAGGCGGAATGCCCGGTATTCGTTGTCTCCGTGTGGACGTAGCTTGCAACGTTCTCTGACGTCCTCGACCATTGCCTGAACGCGTTCCCAACCCAGGCGTCGATCGTATTCCAGTGCAATATCGTCGCAAAGGACGCTGGGTACGCCGTCAACCTCGAGGCAACCTTCAAAGCCGTTTCGGTATCGGGCGTCGATCCATTTCTCGATAGGTAAGCTCAGGCAGCGGGTGAGGGCGGCGATGCCCAAGGCAGGCTGATCCGGGTTCAGCCACCACAAAATGGCACTGACCTGGCGAAGAAGTGCATGGCGTTCAACGACCATCGATGCGTCGAGTTGGGTAGCCTTGACCAATACGCTCATCAGTCGCTGAGCGTCGCTTTCGATCGGAACCATGGGCCCTCCGAAATGCGCGCACACAACGCAAATGAGCCATGCGCCTCAGGTTTTGCGGTTAAAATGCCGACAATGAGGCTGGTTCAATATTCGTGATAATGCAAGGCGCTCCGCCTAACGGAGTCCAGGCGACTTTTTCAATGGGCAGGGGAGGGGCGTATCGCGGCAACATACGCAGCCAAGGCGATTTCGCTACCACTCGTGTCGTGGAATACGCCACCATTCCTAGTCTAGTTGACCTCCCGCATAACCTTGTACCCGCTGACCGGCATCCACCCCATTGCAGACGAAATAAGCGTACTGGCTTGCACGTTGGAAAAAAGACGGGTCATGGGATGCATGAGCTATTTCAAACCTTCCGAGCGACGACTCCATGTCTTTATCCACATCACCAATTCGACGCAAACTTCAACCGTTGGAAGCCGCCAACCGGCAAGCAATGGCAGTGCATGCGTTCAATTTTTTTTAGCCCCATGCGCTATGACGAAAACCGTCATGCGTTGGCAGCCCCCGAGACGCCAGGCGAAACAAGACCGTTTTCCGTTCAACAGTTTTTGACGTACTTGGAGCAGACCAACATATTCCCGAACGCAATGCAGTTTATTCCCCAAGTGAAAGGCGTTCTGGATGCGATGGAGCGTGAAGGGATACTTGTTGCGATGGGAAACGGGCCCTTCGTGGCCGCTCCAAAGTTTTATTACACAATGAAATTTTTAAGCAAAAGAGAGGAGAGTGGACATGCGTGGCTAACGCCTGCACTCGGCCCAGATTACCTGTATTGGCATTTCGGCCCGCACACCGTCCACCTGATCGGGGACAACGACGGTCAAGAGCGCGGCGGGACGGGCTGGATCATTTCTGATCGACACGTGCTCACATGTGCGCATGTCATTGGTGACATGGACGTGCGGCCTATTCAACATGTCAAAGGACGTGATTGCGCCGTTAGGTGTACCTATCAACATCCAACGATTGACGTCGGGGTTGTTGAGTTCGAAGAGCCGTGCTTGCAATCAGACACGACCATTGGTTTCCGAGATCCAGTTATTGGGGAGCAGCTCTTCGTGCTCGGGTATCCCCCGGTGCCCATGTCTAGCGAAGCTCCACTCATACTTCAGGGAGGTGAGGTCGTGAATGAAAGCATTGCAGATTATCAACGTAGGCAGGTGTTCCTCTATTCTGCGATTGCTCGCCCTGGGAATAGTGGCGGGCCTATCGTTGCTCGAACGGGCCACATCCTAGGGATCGTCACAGAGGATAGATACGATCCTGAACGTCCCCAAGTGCAATTTTTTGCTGGAATCTCCACCTCGACGATTACGCGAGCCTTGTCCGAGCTACCGGTTGATGTTGAACTCCCCCTTGAAACCTATGAGTAGCCAACCATAGCCATGGTTTTTTGAGTCTGGGAGCGGCGGCAACCAAAACCGAGCCGCTCAGGGGGTTCTTGTTTCCCGCCAACCCGAACTCATCCAAACCTTCTGCCGAGATGGGCCGATCAAGGCTACGTAACTAGGGGCTGATGCGTCATCAGCCACTACGGGGTTTAGGCGCATTCGCTCCGATTCCCATCTTGGGTGCTGTGATGGATAGCCCTCCGAACGAAACAGTGGCATCTACATAACGCAGAGCGGACTTCATATCCTTCCAGCCCACATAGCTCATCAGCCCCTTGATGTCCCAGCCACTGGCCGAGGCCCAAGTTGCGAAACCGCGGCGCAGCGAGTGGCTACTATAGAGTTCTCCAGGCAATCCGGCCTCTTTCAGAATCCGGCGCAGCACCGGAATCAGGCTGTGCGGCTGCAAGCCTTTGCCTGACAGATTGCCCCAGCGATCAATCCGCTGAAACACAGGGCCTTTGGCGATCCCAGCTACCGTCACCCAGTTAATGTAGGCCTCCACTGGGCAGAGCATGGCGAGCGCCGGCGTCTGGAATGTCGTTCCCTCATGCTGGCGGTCACCCTTGGTGTAGGGCAGGAAGAAGGTGATGCCTTCACTGCTGATGGCTTGGGTGTTCTCAACCGTCAGCCTGGCCAGCTCATCGCCCCGGAAACCGCGCCAGAACCCAATGAGGATGATCGCCACCGATCGGCGGTGTCGGATCAGCGACTTGTAGTCCCCGCGTTCAACCGCAACCGCAGCTTCTCTTTCAAGCCAGGTGAT
The DNA here is from genome assembly GCF_003935425.1 of Pseudomonas sp. v388. GTDB lineage: Bacteria > Pseudomonadota > Gammaproteobacteria > Pseudomonadales > Pseudomonadaceae > Aquipseudomonas. The sequence goes on along the minus strand of NZ_RHQN01000001.1, from coordinate 490,754 downwards.
TGCTTGCTCAAGGTGCTCGAGGAGCAGCGGGGCAGCCTGTTTGACCTGGGCGGGGTGCACAACCCTGATCCCTTTGATCATCTGGCGCACGTCAGGCGTCTTGGTCGGATCAGGGAAACCCTGAGTGATGTGCCATTGGGCAAGCGCTGCCAAGCGTTGCTTTAGGGTGTTTAGGGAGAGCTTGTCCGCATACTCAGCCAAGTAGCGAACGATGCCTGCGCCGGTAGTGGGTAGGTACCCACCCCAAGTCACCTCGAAATGCTCGATCGCGGAACGGTAGCTTTTACGCGTGTTCTCGCGAGTACCGGCGCTCAGGTACCGATCAGCCTTCTCCACCGTTTTGTCCTCAAAGTCGACGCATTTCGCCCGTGTACGCCATCGAGCCGCTTTCGAGGCGCGGAAAACGATCAAGAGGCGATAAACTTCTATTATGTGCTTCTAGAAATCGAAGATCAAACGGCGTAAAATTTGCGTTTCATGTTACGTATTTACATGTCATGTAACACAGTACGAAATCGTAGGAGGATCGATGGCCAGAGGCGGAATCAATAAAGCTGTTGTGCAAAAAGCACGTCAGACGCTGCTGGCTAGAGGAATCAATCCAAGTATTGATGCCGTGCGGGTTGAGCTCGGAAACACAGGCTCCAAATCCACGATCTCTCGGTATCTAAAAGAGCTTGAAGGTTCCAGCCCAGCAGTTGCTCCCGCATCGCGTGAACGCTTGGGAGAAGCGCTCAGCGGGATGGTGCAGACACTCCTGGATCAGCTTATGGAGGAGGGCCAGGAAGCCATCTCCGAAGCCACCGCGGCCTTTGCGCTGGAGCGCACGAGGCTCGAGGCCCAGATTCTCGAACTCACATCTGCGCTTGCGAAGGTTGAGCGTCAGTCGGCGACCCAACATGCCGCGCTGGAGGTGCAGAGTGCCGAACTCGCAACCGCCCAATCCTCGCTACAGGCTGAACTGACACGAAACGCTGGTCTCCGCCAGCGCTGCAGCGACCTCGAGGCTCTGGTTGTCGAGAAGGACAAGCACATTCAGTCGCTGGAGGAAAAGCATGTCCAGGCCCGTGGCGCTTTAGAGCACTATCGGGAGGCGGCGAAGGAACAGCGAGATCAGGATCACCGTAAGCATGAGTCTCAACTGCATGAGATGCAGGTCGAACAGCGCAAGCTGCGAGAAACGATTGCGGTTAAACAGGATGAATCGACACGGCTCAATCGTGATAACGAACGTCTGCTCGGGGAAGCCAGGCAGCAAGCCAAACACCTGCACACTCAGGAATCCCTGGTTCAATCGCTCAACAACCAGGTCGAGACATTGCGTCAAGGAGAGGCGAAGACCGCTGGCGTGGCTGAGCATCTCAACGAGCAGATTTCCGCGCTGCGTGAGGAAGTTAAGGCGCTTCACAAGGCAGCGGCTATAGCAGAGCTGAGAGAGCAAGAAACCGTAGCGACGATCACGTCACTGCAAAACGAGAACGAACAACTGCGGCGCGCTCGCCCTGTAGAGTCCGCTCCGGGAGAGGGAAGCAAGGCGTCCCCTCAGGTTGAAAATCAGCAAGGCAACGAGAAAGCAAAAAACTCAAAACGACCCAGGAGATGAATCATGGATCAGATCACAAGCAATCTAGGTAGCAGTGAGGAAGTTTCATCCAGCTGGAAGCACGCTCATCAGCGCCTGTCCTTGATGCTGACGGAGAGATCTGACCGCGCGGCACCCAATCAAACGAGTCAAAATCGTCTGGAACCTCGAAGTCTGAATTGTCTGCATGCTTTGAGACGATGAGGTGTACCCGCAGCATGTGGAGCGGGTAGCAGCCCCGTCGCCCGTGATCCAGAGAGAAATGAGCGAACCTCAGAGCTTACCTGCTCGCCTGCGCCGCTTGATGACTTTCACAACAGCATCAGACACTTCTCGCGCTCGGTGCGCGTCGAGTTCGGCCATCGCGCCGACGAGCAGCGACAGCCATCCACCACGGCTTTCCAGGCGCTCAGAAAGCGCCCGTGCTTCGATCGCCTCGATTTCATTCAATCCGGCACCTCGAACTGTTCTGACGCCTTTGGGGGTAATGCCTTTGAAAATCCAGTTTTTGGCAACCTGGATGTGATCTGAGTAGTTATGCACATAGGGATTCACCCAGCGAAAATCGTCAGGATTAGTTGGGTAGGGCGCCCCAGAAGCCAGGCTAGGTTTCAGCACCGGGAGTCGAAGGACAGGAGGGCCTCCTACAGGAACGAACATGCGATCAAAACGGTATCTCCACGTCTTGAAATGCCCGTTCTTTCTGCCATTGCAGGTGCCGCAGCTTAGCGCTAGATTACGGATCTCGTAGGTATAGCCCGCGTACGCATCCTTATCGATGAAATGTTCGAGCTGGCTTGCATAATCATCAAACAACGTTCTTCGGCAAAAACAGCACTGGGCTTTTTGAGCCAGTCTTAAAGATTTTTTAATTTCAGCCTTGAATGTCTTTAAGACTACCTTTCCGGAGCTCCATGTTGTCCCTGCCAACGCTAAAGCGCTCGTCCCAGCGGGGTAGTCAGGGACTGGATCAATTTTCTCAAATTTGATTTTCATCACACGACCTCTTCATCGAGAAGAGCATCGATCACAGCTACCAATGGATCAGTATCGAGTAAGGATTCGCGGATGTTCAGCAGATTAGGGATAATCGATGTAAATTCAATACTATCCAGGCCATTGGTTTCCACAAGTGATATAGCCTTTTGAACAGTATCCACCACCAGCTTGTTGCGACTTGAGCCGACACCGAATTGATTGAGTAATAGCTGGTCAGACGAAGCGCCGTAAGAGGCAAGAGTCAGTACGGGCTCCTCATCAGTAAGGTCAATGACCGTGCTGCCTTGAATAGCCGACCCCACGATGAGCGGAGAATGAGTGGAAACGACCAAGTGTCCGTCATCCAGAATGTGATCACAGACCTGGAAGATCAGCGCCATCAAGGATCTCTGCCACTGCGGGTGAAGATTATTTTCTGGCTCGTCTATTAGCAAAACGGAAGATTTTTCCAGGCTGAAACCAATCCCCAGAATGGTAGTGAGAAGATGGAACTCTCCAGAACTGAGCTCGAAGATAGAGAACGGATTTTTTGATTGAGTTCGACACACCTTGGCTTCATTCAGTTTTATGATGTCGAGCAGTAGCCCCAGACGAATGACGTTCACCGAAGTCGGTTCGCAGGAAGGGCCATTAGGATCGATTATTAATGACAGCTTTCTTCTGGGCCGCTCTAGGAGGAGATCGAGTTCGTCAAACTCTTCGAGCGTGAATTCACTTAAAAACCATTGAGCAAGTTGAAAGCTGATTCTTTCGAAAAACTGCCCTCTGCGATCTGCTTTGGCGTCGACTTGTTTTTCAAGCAGGAGCTTTCTAATGCCCTTTGCACGAAGAGCCTCTGTGCTAAGTATGTACTCAACCCGTGGAGCGACGCCTACAAGACGATGGCACTCGGAGTAAAAATTCCAGGCGTATCTATTTTTTTTCGATGCATTCAAGGCAGATGTAAGTAACGTTTCGAGTGGGAGTTTTTGGCTAAGTAGGTTGCCGTATACTCGCTGTCCGTAATAGGTGTAGTTTGGAACATCGAAAAGAGTTCTGCCGCCGCCAGGTTTCTCTTTCTGCGGAAACCGGTCTGAAGGAGAGCCGGATACGCAGACAACGTGAGAAGTCGGCTTAGGCTTTTTTGTTCTTGATCTTCTCGGGGGCTTTTCATCTTCGGACGGGGTGATTAAGTCATAGACAAGTTGTTTGAGAAGGGTGCTCTTGTGAGAGCCGTTTTGCCCCGTCAGGATCGTGGTCTTGTACTTGGTGTCGAAGGCAGCAGCGTCGGGATGTAGAAGACTTATCTGTTTTGTATGTCCCTGCCACGTGCGCCACGTGGCTGTTTGAACTGCAGGCATATGGAGCTCCTTGCAAATGATAGAGTGCTAAGGCTGGTATGGAATGGACTATTGCGCCGAATTCCTGAGCGGTTGAAGAGAGCCCCCTGGCGCGATCGTATGGTTGACAACGCCATGGCAGGCTCGCGCTCAGGTTGTCAAAGATTAAGTGTGTGAGTGCCTTTGATGTAGTGTGGCCCTACACAAAGGTCGGACTTATCGAGGGTCGGGTCAACCATCGAAGTGGTCATGATCACCTGGTACGGCGTGTTTTGATACTCGGCCAGCGCATCTACCAGGACTCGCTGGAAGTTTTGGCTGCGATCAGGCCCCATTCCTTTATCCTCGGTGTTGTCCAGAAGGAAGAGGCGCGGGTAACGCATGCTCTCGTCCTCTAAGGACTCCAGCAGGATCGCTAGGTGGAAGCTGTTCTTCAAGACGGTTTCAGAACTGGCAGAAAACTTGGAGCGGCCATCGACCAACATGAAATCTTTAGCGAAATCGAACAGAACAGTTTGGGCATTGTTGAAAGCCGGCTCGAATCCACCATCCATTTTCAGGAGCTCGACGGTCTTTTCAGACAGCTTGCTTTCGACGGTTTCGCGGCGCTCACTGGTTCTGGCCTTGCTGTCTGCAATCCGCTCTTTCAAATCACCCATCGTGCCATTGAGGCTTTCTTTCTTCGCTATCAGCCCTTCGATTGCGCTAACCAGCTGTGCCTTGGTCTCAAGGTTCTTGATCCGCTCTTCAATAGTGCCAATGTTGGAGGAGACCTCATTGAGCTGCAGCACGCGGTCAGAACTCAAACGCAATGCTGCAATGTGATTGGCCTTTACGGTTTGAAGCATGCGCTGATTTGATGCGAGGTAGCGGGAGTGCTCGCTGAGTTTGGTGCGCAGCTCCACCAGAACCTTTGTGCTTTCTTTCTTCTGAAACAACAGTTCATTGAGCGCAGCCAGGTACGAGGCCTCACGAGACTTATCATCCAATTCGGCCTTGCACAGGTGACATTTCTCTCGCCCCGCATCGGTCAGCGCGCACAGGCAACTTGGACAAAACTTGAATCTGACTTCCCCAAAAAAGTCGTAAGCGGTGCGAGACTCCTTGAGCGCCTTGATTCGGGACTCGATAGCGGTAATGAACAGCTCGGACTCGAGGATCTCGTTGACCATCTCGGCTTGTTTGGCTGTGCGGATGTCGATTTCCTTTGTCAGAGCGGCAATCTCTTGACCCGCCTGGGCAGCCTTAACTTTGAGCTCGTCATCGGAGCTCGCCTCCTCAGGCTGCGCCAGCAGTACCTCCCGGCGGTCAAGCAATCGCCTCAACTCAAGGGTGGCGTTGTCGATGTCAGTCTGAAGCGCTGCGACGCGCAGGACACCTTCAGAAGGGGATACGAACCTGTAAATCGAATCGAGCTGACCGTCGATCTGGGCAAACTCAGACTCTGCTTTTGAAAGCTGCTGCTTCAACGCATAGATGCCAAGGTCATCTAGACCGAGCAGAAAATCCCCGATAGCTTGACGCATGCTGGGCTTGTCAAATGTTGAATGTTCGGCCCGCAGAATCTTGTTCACCGCGGTGCCTTGGTCAACGTAGATTAGACGCAGGACTTGGTGAATGGTCAGGTTCGCGAAATCATCAGTCTGGCTGTGAGGCCAGTTCAAGAGCTCAAAAATCTGCTGTGAAAAACTCAGCTTTTCGTCGGTTCGACTGATGCCGTAACTTTGCCAGACTGAGGCTGAGTTTATGGCAAGCAGGTGCTCATAGCTCCCGTCAAAGAAATTCATGGGGGGCTTTTTGCCGGGCTGTACCTGCCGATGGATCGTCAGTACGTGACCATTGAGCTCGATCTCCGCGAAGACAGCATCGCACGACCTTGCTTCCTCGTTCCACCGGTCTTCCGCGATGTCTCCACCCAGACAACTGAAGAGGAAATCCATGATGGTGGACTTACCGACGCTGTTGGCACCACGAATGATGTTGACGCCTCTGTGGAAAGTCTCGTCGTAAACGACTTTCCCGCCTTTGCCGATAATGAAGCGATTGATGAAAAACGTGGACGCTTTAGAGGTCATAAATATACTCCATCAACCCGGAGCGCCGCTTGAGGCCTTTTGACCCGTCGAACTGTACAGATGGAAGCCCCTTGGTGATCACGGCAAAGGCGTCGCTCGTGAGGAAATCATCCGTGGCCAGTAAGTCGATGTAAGCAGAAGAGAGGGATTCGGGCTCTAGTTCCATGATGCCTTTATCAAATGCGGATTTGGAAATGACGCCCTTCGCTATGAGTTCGAGCGTTGCGGATTTTTGGAAGGTTTCCAGTTCAAAAAATGTGCGGGCAGGATTGGTAAGATCCTCGAACTGCTCCGGAATTTTTGAGACCTGGGCTTTCATTTTGGAAATTTCCCGCGGCCACGGGTGAATGCATTTCAGTTGCCCCGGGAACAGGTAATAAAAATCAAGCATTCTCAAGAGCGGCCAGCTGATCTGGGTCTCGCGAGTCGCATTGAGGATTGACACAATTCGGTAGAGACAATGGTTCGCATCGAAGGCAGGGTGATACATCAGCATTTCGATTTCTCCCAAATCAGGTGACACTTCCCGGTTAGGAAATACAGCATTCCCGAGATTATGTACTGATCTACGGTGAAGTCTTCAGCCATCACCTCACGAAAAATCGTGTCCACGATTCCATGTAGTATTACGGTGTCGATGACGGTGTCGGGAGCCCCCTGCTTCATGAGAGGGCGAACCTGTTCCTCAAAGGCGAAGCTGATCTTTTGCAGGATGTAAAGAAAAATACCTTGGCGCCTTCGATTGAGCTGCGATTTGAACAGACGCTTGGCAAACGCATCTTTTCGCTCAATCGCGATTTCGAGAAGATCGTCCCGGCCACCGTTGCGCAGCTTCTGTTCAAGGCCAATAACAGGAGTTTGGGTTTTTTGGTTCGTGAAAAAATCCAGGCGCCCAATGAAGTACTGAAAATCCTCGTCGGTCTCACTCAGCTCCTGGATTTGGGTTAGGAGCCGAGACAGAGCTGCGGGATCAGGCGGGGGAGGGTTTATGATGTAATGGGTATCATCGCCCACCCGGAGATCCCCATCTACACGGGAACCCCACAAGTTCGCTTTATTCATTTCTTTTCGTAGGTTTTGTTGTTGCCGGCCTGGACATTTCCATGGACGGTGGTGCGTTTGAGGTTGACGGTGTTGCTCCCGGCCTTTGGCTTGAGGCCGGCATTCACCAACGCCAGACACAGACCGAACACCACCAGCACGATTAGCGCGAGAAGAGCGAAGAGCTCAGTGTGCGTGAGGTTTTTGAGATAAGGAGATGCGATGATCTGCGGATAGACGGTATAACCTACGAATGCTGCCACAGCACCGATGCCGCAATACTTGACGGCACCTGCCCAGAATCCTTCCATGACTAATCCAGTAGCTGAAATCAAAACGCTATCATTGCTCATCAGGCCCCAGTCGTAAAGCTTAACTTGTTCGTAAATTAAGGCTTTTGAACGACGCACACATGCGCTCAGAGGCCGCGCATGCACCCAGCCGCATGACAGCTATTTCATGAATTACCTCAAAGCATTGTTTTAAGATCGGCCCTCCGATTATCGACCGCCCACGAGTCAACACGTGCCGGTCATCCGAGGCTGATGCCCCCCCAACAGCACGACTAAAATGCAAAGGCTAAGCAGGAGCTAAGAATGTCTGACGTGAAGCGTATTGCCCTTTTTCTGGATGGCACCTGGAACAACGTCGACGACAACACCAACGTCTACCGTGCCAAATCTCTGTGTAACAAATCGCCTGAACAGCTGTGCTACTACAGCGCCGGCGTCGGTACTCAAAAAGGCGAACACCTGAGTGGCGGCATGTTCGGCATAGGTGTCAACGAAGAGGTATTGGCGGCCTACGAGTGGCTGGTTGACCACTATGAGCCAGACGCCAAAATCTTCATCTTTGGTTTCAGCCGCGGCGCATTCACTGCCCGAAGCCTGGCGGGCTTCATCTCGGTCTGCGGACTTCTCAAGCCTGGATCGCCCATTTCTCTGAAACAGGTCTACGAACGCTACCGGCACGGCAAAACGAAGAACTCGATTCTGACGCTGGCGCACAAGGATGAAAGCGAGCTGTCACAGGAAGACATCTGGCAGAAGCGCTACTCACGCCCGATCCCGATCTGGTTTCAGGGGGTATGGGACACCGTGGGCGCATTGGGCGTACCCGGGCCGTTGATCCCGCGAGTGAGCAAGGATGATTTCGCGTTCCTGGAAACAGATCTGCGGATCAACGACACGCATGCCTACCATGCGCTGGCGATCGACGAACACCGTGAAGCATTCGCTCCCACTCTCTGGGTGAAGAACACGCCTAAACAGGGTGATACGTTCGCACCCCGTCGCCTTGATCAGGTTGAACAGCGCTGGTTTGTCGGCGCCCACGCAAACGTTGGGGGCGGTTATGAAAACGACCTGCTGGCCCAAATCCCGTTGAAGTGGTTGATGTCGAAAGCCGTCGCTCACGGTTTGGTGTTCAACGACGATGTCCAGCTCGACGGTGACGAGTCCACGTGTGAGGTTCGAGATTCGTATGCCGAGATGGCGCACGGGCTTTACGCACTCGCGACCCTGGGGAAGCATTACTATCGTTCTATCGAGGCTCCGTCGGTGGACAACGGTGACTCGACGACCGCCACGATCAACGAGACCATCGATGCGTCGGTGTTTGATCGTTGGCGTAAGCTTGATGACTACCGGCCTAAAAATTTGGTTGAGTGGGCAGGCCGGTTGGCGGTCGATCCGGGGCAGATCATGAATTCAGTGCTTGCGAGCTCTCCCGCCACTGCAGTGCCGGACTGACTATGGCTTCTGATGATGGGGGCTGCGCAGCGCCTTCATCTTTGGAGCGAGGGACGTGTTATGCATGAAGATTTTGATCTTGATCGCTTCGTGCATGCTCAACGAGCAGTCTATGGTCGGGCTATGGATGAGCTGCCCGCGGGCCTTAAGACGAGCCACTGGATGTGGTTCATATTTCCACAACTGCAGGGACTTGGTCGAAGCGATATGGCCCAGAGGTTTGGGATCTCCTGTCCCGCTGAGGCACATGCCTACCTGCAGCACCCGTTACTTGGGCCCCGATTACAGTGCTGCGCCAGGACGCTCCTGGATCACCATAACAAGACCGCTCACCAGATATTTGGCTCGCACGACGACCTCAAGCTGCGCTCCAGCCTAACGCTATTTGCAGCAATGAATTCCGACTCTTCGGTCTATCAGAAAGGTCTCGATCAGTTTTTTGATTGCAAACCGGATGAGAAGACCCTGCAGATGCTTCAACCGGCTCCTCGGCATCTTCAGGTTGAGGTCGGCCGGGGTAGTGCATGACCGAGCGAATGCCGAACAACCTGTAATGGCAAGTGGGAAGGGGCGTTGGTTACCTGAAACTCAAGATCGGGCGCAATGAACGTAGGTGTCAGGCAGGCTCGAGCAGCGAATTCTCCAGGGCATCCTCAACCGAAATCCAAGGCGGCTGCTGATTCTGTTTACGAGCAGTCAAAAATGCCTCGGTGCGCTCAATATTGAGACGTTGCCCAGTAGCTTGAATTTGCTCGACTAGCTCCTCTGGCATGCCGTAATACCCGCACGCCTTGCACTGCCTTACCTGAAATTGGCTGACGCATGAAACTACCTTGTCCTGTAGATCGCAAATGACGCAAGTCATCGCCGTTCCTCCCTGATTGGCTCGGAGGCGAAAATATCGGATTGATATGGTGGTGATCAACAATGGCCCGATGAGCTGCGGTTGGAGACGAAGACGCTCCCCCTATTTACCTGGCTGCTTGTGACGCGCGTACATCGCTGCGGTACCGCCGGATGCGCCTCTCGCCTGAATCTCAAAGGCATGCGGATAGCCTTTGATGAGATCGCTAAGCTTCTTGTAGCCATGAGTCCTTGGATCAAAATCCGGCCGAAGCTTCGTAATGTTCGCGCCCAGCGCGCCAAGGTGGGCCCAGCCATCCTCGTCGGCAATGTCATCCAGGATCTTCGCGATGAAACCGACAGGGGCTTTCGGCTTCTTCTGAGGCTCAACTTGCGGTGTCGCGACACCCTGATTGACCTCAGTCGCTGGTGCCTCGGATAAGTCATTAGCTGGTGAGGGCAGGGTGTCGTCACGCAGCAATTCGATGTACACGAACTTGTCGCAAGCCGCCACAAATGGCTTTGGGGTCTTTTCTTCACCAAACCCGTACACCGTGAGCCCTTCTTCACGCAGACGTGAGGCGAGGCGTGTGAAATCGCTATCGCTCGACACCAGGCAGAATCCATCAAAGCGGCGGGTGTAGAGCAAGTCCATCGCGTCGATGATCAACGAGCTGTCAGTCGCGTTTTTACCCTTGGTGTAAGCAAACTGCTGGATTGGCTGTATCGAGTGGTCGAGCAGTACCTTCTTCCAGCTACCCAGCTGAGGCCCAGTCCAATCCCCATAGATGCGCTTAACGCTAGCGACGCCATATTTGGCAATCTCCTCAAACAACCCCTCAACGATGGCAGCGGGGGCGTTATCGGCGTCGATCAGGACTGCGAGATGCTTCTGGGTATTAGAGGTGTGATTGGCCATGGGACGTCCTTGAGTGTTAGCCCACCATACAATCAGTAGGACTAGTTTTCATCTCACACCTCAAGTAGCCGAGAAAGCACCCACGAAGGGACGTCATTGGAAATCGATTGACTAAATCTCAAAGTGCTCTGCAATCAAGCCGACCATGAGCAAGGGATGCTTACTGTCGATCACTTTGTAGATACCATGCCGCTTGCTACGAGGCAGCTTATTCACGACGCTTTTCGCAGCAGCACGCACACCTTCATCCGTACCATGAATTCGAGCGGCCAGTAGCAGCACGATCATCGCGTCTGTGAGGTTCATGGATGAGCTCAGTGCAAAGGAGGGCAGAGTTTACTGAATCACCTGCCAGTCGCACAGGTGCTGCACTGGTTCGGGGCCCTAACACAGGTGTCACTGCTTCGGTCAACCGATGAACCGTTTTCAAGGCGTCTGGCGAGGAGGGCGGCCAGGGCGTCATCTCGATCTCAATTTGAACGATCATCAAGTATTCCTTTGTAATCATCTGGCTGATGATTACAAAGCGCAAACGAGATCATCAATTCAAAGCCTTTTTGATGAGATAAACATGATTGATTCCGCTCCTGCAGTATTCGAGTGGTTCATTCCCTATAAGAGATCCAACGATCTGACGAGATCGAGTTGACTCGGCCTGATCAGCCAAGCGCGCCAGGGGGGATTCGGAGCCTATGCCAGAACAGATCTAGGCGTTCTGGACAAGGCTTTGGGATTTACCCAGAAGCTGCGGATGGCCTTGAACATTGATGACCTGATCAACCCTCGGGGGAGCATTCGGGGAGCTGCGTTGTCGGTGGCGTTAAAGTCATTACTGGGCATCAGATCACGGATAGGTTTGATTAAGCGCATCTCTGCGTCGCTTGGTGTGATCGCTGGTTTGCGCGTAGGCATTCAAGCTTTTTTCTGCGTCCCATTGCTCTTTGGTTGCCAAGCGGTTGAAGCCTGCTGCGCCCAAGGAGTTGGCGATCAAAAGGGCGATCGCGAGCTGCCGTCCTGATTGCCATTTATGGGCCAGCGCATCTTTGATTACAGGCTTCATCAACTGGGCCCATGCTCGATGTTGGATGTCTTTAGATTCGTTGGTTTCGAGGAATTTTCTCATACCCTCGTTCCACCACTTCTGTGAGTAGCATCCCCACCCCGTATCATCACCCTTCTTGCCAGCAGGTCTGCAGGTCGTGGAGTATTGTTGACGCATCGTTGCTCCGTCTTTCCCAAAATACTTGTTCGTATCCATGTTGTCGTAGAGCGCGTTAAGGCCGCCCTTAGCAAAATGAGCGATACCAACCGTACCCCCATCCAGCGGAAGTAGGTCTGAGTAGTTCTTGGATTTGCCATCACGGGCAATGACATGCCACAGGACGTTCTCAGGCAGAGAGGACAGCGCTACATCTTCATAAGATGAAAACGTCTGGCTGAAGGATGCAGCGCTGCAGAATGAGGCCACAATGGCCACTGCCATGCTGAGTATCCTATGCCTGTCAGACTGGTTTTGACCCGCTATCTGAGTGCTCATGGCGATCCCTTGATTGGACTGAAAATCTCAGAGACGGGACGGCCTGCTCTGCCTCGAACGGCGAATATTATAGTCTGGCTTCCCGTGCATGCCGCTCACGGGTAGCCACCGTCTCGGGTCGCCCGTGCAATCGCAGGATGGCTTTGCCGAGCGCGAAGTTCTAATCAGGCAAATACCCCATGCTCCAAGCGGCGGATCAGCGTCAAGGCTTCTTCAACTGAGACATCGAGCGGCCGTTTACCATCCAGGGCACGCATTGGCTTAGACAACCAGTTGATCGCTAGCGCCCTTTCCTGAAACAAACCGACCGCTGCCTCAAGAAGCGCAGGGTCAATCATTACCATCGCCTCATCGTTCAGGTGCTGACGTTCGACGGCATCCTTGATCGCGCAAGCTAGGGCTTCTAAAGCATCAGCGAGTCTAGAGTCCTCTCGAAAGTCGCCAGTATTGGCCCGGTATTCAGCACAGTGTCGAAGCAGTGCCTCCGAGTCATTTGAATTCAGTTCAAGCTCAATCAGCATGTCGAACCCTCTCTCTAAGGTGTATGGATGCTCTAGGGGATGAGACCGACAATAGACGTTGCTACGCCGGAGTCTTAGGTGAGGTGAAACAGGGGTAGGTACCTGGCGCGACAAACACGAGATGTATCCACTGGTGTTTGACAGAGTGGGTGATGCATATTCAGGTCGCGGCTGCGAGCGCGTGTGGGGGCCTGACGCCACTCCCCCAAGATGCCCGGCGACGAATAATCTGCGGAACGAAGATGTTGGGCGGTACGGAGGGTGACTCTGGCCCCCTGGTCTATTCAGATTACAAACCCCGATGACACAAGGCCTGTTTCTTCAAGAACTCATCACCCACCAGTTGTGGGTGGAAAGACATGAAGTCTTTGACTCCGTCGGATGGCCAAGAAGCGTTGCACCGATAAACTCGGGCCAATCGTTGCGTACGCCAATGCTGGTGAAAAAAGTGAAACCTATAATCTCGTGGCTGGGCAAGGTCAGCCATGCATGAAAGTTTGCCCGCTGCAGTGGATGGTTTAGTTCCAGCATTGGCTTAAGGTCAGTTGTGGGCGTGTAGAAAACCAGCTGTTTTTGGTAGCTGACGTAGCCGAGGGTGACTGCAACCGGCACATCGAGAATGCGTTCAAGAGGCTTGTGCATCGCGCCAGTCACCGCAAAGCATTTTCCTGCGAGGTGCTTAGGGTTCTGACCTTTAGGTTGATTTCCGCTTCCCATGAGCGACCTGTGGTTCCTTTGTCTTGAGTGGCAGTTGCTGGTGCTGATCCAGGTAGTCAGCGGCAGGTGGTGCGGCACATTACTACACTATGGCCGCTCAGGACTTTGAAGGCCGTTCCGTTTGCAGGAGAGATGAGGTGCGCCGATGATGCGTTTTGTACAACGTGCATCCATTGTTTCAGGGAAATTTCTGTGCCGCGTAGGTTTCACGAGCGCACGGTAGCACTCGTCTAGGGTTACCACCTATTACCTCCCATTTTCCTGATGAGCCATTACGCCCCGGCAGCAATGAATATCTAGTAAATGCCCAACCGCAATTCGCCGGGGAGAGGAAGCGTATAAAAATGTCAAATGAAACAAAACATGAAATATTTTTAACGCCCATTGATCTTTGCTACCCTAACTACGATTATGCAGCTGCGTCACATTCGCATTCCGCACGTGACGTTCAGTATATAAGGATATAAATATGCAATCTGACTTCTCCTCTCCGTTGTCCTCAGCGTTTCATGACTCCCATGACAGTGTTACGTTCGCTGATATTGTGAGCGGGGGCCTGCTGGCAAAAATCGCTTCAAAGCTCAACATCAAAAAAATCGCGCCACGTAATCAGCGGTGTCCGAGGGGCATCGTAGGTTGCCCAGGCTGGAACTGGTAAGCTTTCAAGAGTGATGTAGGGAAAGCCAATCTAATGATTGGCTTTTTCAGGGAAGGAGCAACGTGTGAAATTTTGGACTGTTCAGACATTCGATCCGAATATGGTGCCAGCGTGGGTGAGTGCCAGCTTTGAGAAGGTTATTCCTTATGTGACTGCCTTTTTGCCTGCTAAGCACCCACACAGGAATGGGGCAGTATGCCCTTTTATGCCGAAGGCGCTGAAAGAGGATTTAATCTACTTCACTTTCTTTGACTCAAGAGGGCTGACCGCTAGTGATGCTTTAATGAAGAGCTGCTTGAATCACTTTGAAGCGAACGTTGGTGAGAGATCAGGCGCGACCATTGTTCTTTTTAAAGAGGATTTTGACATCACAGATCTCTTTCGTATACACGTAAGGCATAAAAAGGCCTGTATAGCACGAGAAATTATGTTGGGTGTACTGTACGATAAAAGCTCTGCTCCTAGCCTACATTCTCCTAATTTCTTCCCGCTGAGGACGCCGATTCCAACGCTGGTTTTTCGCAATCTCACCGTCCAGGATTTGATATTTTTAGATCCCCAGCATCATTCCCCTCGTGACCGTCAGGCATTTCTCTCAGTATTTATTTCAAAATTTTCGAGCAATGATGGAAAATCTCACTTCTATAAGTCCAGGGTAGATGAGGCGACCGTTTTACGAGATCACTATGCGCGGTCACGTGCATCGCTCAATAGAAAATTGATAGCCGTAATAGTATGCGGTGCAGCCATATTTTCTGCTTTAGTATGGTGGCTATGATGTTTGGACAGAACAGATACTTCCGCGCTTCAATTGGCGTAATCATCGTCCAACAGGTGCTGCTTGCGGCATCCACCTGGAGCATAGCCGCAGCCGGCGCTGCCGTCTCCGCAGGTAGCGCCCCTCAGGCTAAGCAATGCCTGGTAGCATTTTTTGTACTTGCGCTCGGGGCTTACTTGGTCAGCTCATTAGCTGCAATTTTGGCCGTGAAGGCAGAAAACTCAGTCTGGAAGGTGTACTTTGACAACACAGTTGAGGAGGTAACCAGGGCGCCTGAGCTTGGGGGGAGCGAGAACAGAAAGCTGACTTCGCAGTGGTTATCATCTGAAGCATTGCCCTCCATCCAGTACGCCGTCTCCTATTATACCGGCGCCACGGCAACGATTGCGAATGTAATTCTGACCAGCAGCGTGTTCTATATAGCATTGGGCTCTGGGATGGGAAGCATCGTCGCCTCTGCAACTTGTCTATCGCTACTGGTGGTAATTTGCCTGCGTGGCCGGATTCAGGCCACTTCGACTCAGATCCAGACTGCGAAACTAAATCTCCTGACGCGTATCGACAGCGTGCTTGCAAACCTTTTTTTTGCAAACAAGTCCATGGCTGCTAACTCCAAACGACGTTTCGATGAACGTGCTAGTGACTATTTTGTGGAAACTCAGCGTTACATCTACCTCGAGCAGGCCGCAGCCTCTGTCCCAACATTAATTTCTGTAACAATAATACTGGTAAGCCTACTGTCACCATCAGGTCTGGACGCTGGCAAACTGGGCGTGCTTGTAGCCCTGCTGCCACGATCGCTACAGCTTTTCGGCAGTGTACATGCGTTGAATATTTATCTTTCCCAGTTTGTGATGATTCGTCAGAAGATTAAAAACTTGAAAGATTTCCCTGCTACGCTTACGCGGCAACGGTTCGAGCTACAAATAGATTATGATTCTGTCGAAATAATCAACATGGCTAACGGCTTGATCATCAAGCCGAGAGAATTTTTAGCACTGTTAGATGCAGAACTGTCTTCGAATGGAAGATATTTGATTACAGGCCCAAATGGCGCGGGAAAATCCACATTGTTGAAGGTCATTAAATCGGAACTTGACGACGCTATTCTTATGTCGCTCGGAGTTACGTTTGGCGACAGGGCCAACGAATTGTCGACTGGACAGACGTTGGTCGAAGAAATGAAGCTTGTTATTAAGGAGGGGGCTCGTACCTTGCTTCTTGACGAATGGGACGCAAACCTCGACCAGAGTAATGTAGCTGAGATCAATGCTCTGCTAGAGGACGCAGCCAGAACTTCGTTGGTTATTGAAGTGCGCCATCACTACATTCCCCCACTTATGGCAGGTACAAGCGCCCCAAGGTATGGCCGCCCGGACGCCGCTGGCACCCAAGGTTGATATGCTGATTCAGGCTTGCAAAGGGGGTGGTAGGGTTGACAGAGCGTCGGCGAACCGGGAGTCCTCGCGGCAGTCATCCGAGCCGGGCTGAAAGTCAGCAAAATTGAGCAGCAGTGACTCGGAATCATTCATGTTAAGGTCGAGTTCGATCAGCATCTCGATGCATGTCCTTCAAGCTGAGGGGGATGCAAATGATACTGGCATCTGAAGCCGATGCGCTGGATTCTGACTATTACTTGAGGTCAATCGGGACAGCGGATACTTGGAGCCACGAGCATGATCTTAAAGCACGGCGCTTGATGTCATGGGGGAGGAGGGTGTAGATCGCTGGCTGCGCGAGCAATACAACCGGCGCAGCGCTTTAAATGGGCTAGTGATGACACCCAACTGGCTGCGCGCAGATTCGAACTAGAGTTTTGGGATCGGTTCAAAGCCCGTTAGGAGCAAGAGCAATCAGGCGAGGCGCAGGAAGGATTTCTGGAGCGTCTGAGTAATTTCATGGACAAACTGTGGTTGTCGGTCAGCCGTGCCAGTCACAACCTAGCAGCTTGAGGTCTGAACAGCGCGCCAACACTTCCGTGCGTGCGCCGTGCCACCTCAGTTTTTGGTCGGAGCAGGTGATTGACATACCACAGAGCGTTTCGAGCTTACATTGTCGCGAAGTGCCGATTGAATAGCTGAGGCAGATGGACTCCCGTCTGCAGTAGGCGATGTTCATCGAGCAACTCTCAGGTACGGGGAAAGCTTGGATTTCTCATCGCACCCCCATCGCGGTTAAAGACGCTGAACCGCGCCCGTTATTGCCCAGGCGCGATCGTCTAAACGGGTAAGGCGCAATGCGTTTCCGATTGCTGCCCCGGCCGACCTCGCATCGGTAAGATCCTCTATTCAAGTTGTGGCCGAGGAGGATCGCCGACTCCAAGCAGATTGAATTCATAGGGAATCTCTTCGCTGGCCGGCCAAGCGGCCCACTGTCTTGCCCATTCGTCCCAGCCCGGGTTACACAAGTCGGTGTTGGGCCGTAGCTGTGGTTTTCGCTGTAAACAAGCTGCTGAACTACAGCTCGCTCCTTATCCCGATGACTCACCACGCCGCAGCCATGCGGGTGGCCGATGTGCCAGCGGTCAATATATGCACCGGGTTATGGGTTTCAAACCCTAACGCGCCTACCTCAGCTCCGCATCCCTGCATGGCGGTGATCAAACACACATGAGCGGACTCATCTCCAGCCTGTGCATCGACCTAGCGCAGAAGAAACCCAAGCGCTTGAAATTTGCTGAGCTTGCGACTCAGCCTGTCTGTCCTCATGGGCACCGGTTAGATACCCACCATTACAGGGGCTGAAGCTGCGAGAAGTGAAGGCTGATTGAGACATGCCGAGTGTTCCTTTTTTTTCCCTAGGATACGAATGGGGCAAAGCGGATATGCAGGGGCAGTTACGCTTGGTCGCATCTGAGGCTAAAGGAGCGCCCACGTCACCCGAGGCAGAGCAAACGGCCGCCATCGCAAATTCAAAAGCGTGGGGCTCTTTCAGCGCAGTGACGGCTAAGAGCCCTCTGCGTGAAGGCACCATCAGAAATCCGCTGGTGAGCGCGGTAACGGGCGAGTATGTTTGCTGTCTGGATGTACAGACGTTTATGACCGCCCTGAATGTGGGGCGACTGCTCATGGGGGGCAGGTTATGAAGGTATTCATCAGCTCGGTAGTACGTAACTTTGAAGGCTATCGCGCCGCCGCCAGGAAAGCGGTCGGGCTTCTCCAGCATCAGGCCGTCATGTGCGAAGATTTCGGTGCTAGACCCGATTCGTCGGAAATCGCATGTATGACCGAGGTCGATCAGGCTGACGTGGTCATTGTGATTTTGGGGGCGGATTTTGGCTTCAAAACGCCAAGCGGAGAGTCTGTGACCCAGCAGGAATTTCGTCGTGCGAGGGCAGGTGGAAAGCGGGTGCTTGCCTTCCTTCAGGACGTTCCGGTCGAAGGGCCTCAGGAAGCATTTAGGTGGGAGGTCTCTGATTACGTTGACGGGTTGTTCCGGGCGACGTTTCGCAACGAGCACGAGCTTTCAGACGCCATCGTTCAGGCGCTGCATCAGCTCAATGTTTCGAGAGCGGCGATCTCTGAGCAGGAGTTTGTTGAGCGCGTTCAGAAACGCCAAGGTTATGGCCAGAGGCTTTGGAACAATGGGAGTCGCGATACTCGGTTGGAAATTGCCTTCCTGCCTCAGCCAGAACTTTCCGGGACTCTGCGCCAGATGCACTCCGAACACGAAACGTTCTTCCTCAAGCTATGCCAAGCAGGGTTGAGCTCGCTAAAGGACGGATACAAGGATTTCGATCAGGGCGATTTGACCGGCGTCGACGCGGGCACTGTGGCGTGGCGTCACCATGATTCCGGAATGGCTTGGCTCACAGCTGCGCTCACCACCCGCTCATCTAACCATGATCCATTCGCCGGCCATTACATATCTCCTAGCCGGGTTCGAACTATCGCCGAGGCTGCATTCGGACTGATCACACATGGCCGAGGAGGGTGGTTCCAGCTTTCCCTGACTGACATCTCCTACAAGCTTTTTTCGAGAACCGCCGGCCGTTCCATCGAACAGTCTCTCGATGCCGCACCGCCAAGAGGAGCAGATTGTTGAACGGCAGCTGCTCATCCCAGCGTCGCAGGTGGCCTATAACCGCTGGCTTGATGACGTGTTTTTCAGGATGGGGCGCAAGCTTGCCGGCTGACCGCTGAGTGCACTCTTTGCACCTGTTCCTGCTGCGGCTTAATCCTATTGTGCGAACTGAAGGGGGTCTTTGGCGGGCAGTCCGAAAGAGCTGCCAAATTCGAACTCAATGTGACTAGGCTGATGCGTGGACAAACAGGCAAACCTTGCTTGGACTTGGGCTTCCCATTCGAGATCACAGAAACCCGCGTCGGGCCAAAAATTATGCACCCCTTCAGCGACCAGCTTCTTTGCAAATTCTCGTTCAGCCGAGCCAATTAGACACCAGGCTACAAGAAGCCTTTCATCCCAATTCGCAGAGCATAAGAGGTGTACGGGTGCAAAATACCCGAGAGAGAGCTGATCAATTTCGCGATCAAAACAAAACATGCCATTAATCTGATCCAGAATAGATCCTTCGGCCATTATGTCGACCGCATTGAAGAACCAACCAATCGCCTGGAACTTGCTAAGCTTCATCGACTTCTTCTGCGCAGTGGAGAGGCTTCTCCTACCGAACCAGTGTTTGGCTCGCCTCTGAGGGGCTGTGAGTTTTACTTCAGGCACTTTGGCTTCCTAGTGTTTTCTTATTTGTTACATGTTGCACTTGGAGCGATAGCTGGCGCAAGAAGCGCTAGGAACATCATGTCTTCAGATGCCCCCTGTCATGAGCACCCTCAGCTGAAACAATGCGCAGGTGGCGATTAGGTTGGTTCATGGGGTTAGAATTGGTGTCGATATTTTTGAAAATGCTGAACAGAATGCCGGCTTGCAGCCGCATCAGTAGGCCCTGAGAGCTGCCGGTGTAATCAATCTTGGACGCTGCTTGTCGAGGGTGCAGTGGCTTTGGCCGAGACAAACGACCTATGCCCGACATGATTTCAATCAATATACTGAAATGGCGTCGTTTACGGGGGGGAGCGAGGTTGGCTGTCTAGGACTGACCTTCACGAATCATATCGCGTGCGATGATCACCTGCTGAACCTGAGTAGTCGCAGGCGTACGATCCTGGCCATCATCCTGCAATTTCTTTCCGAGCTCATTGCTGGCGTCCCTTCCTTCGCCTGCTCTCCGTGGGCCATACCGTGAGGTCGCCCGGGCACAGCCGTGCAACGATTTAGGGTCAAGGGTTTGACTTAATGAACGACCGACCAGCCTCCGCTTGAGCTGAGTATCGAAACCGGCGACAGGCCGCATGGATGCTTGAGTACGCAAATCCAGGCCTATCAGATAACGAATCCGTGCTCCAAACGCCTCGCATAGTCGACAGTGGTCTCAGTCTCCACACTGCTGGTGATCATGCTGGCAGGGGCTTTGCCGCCAAATGCTTTTACCGGACGTGTCATCCAGTGCATGGCTGCGTCGAAATCGCCGCCATACAAGCGCTTTGCTGCGTCGAGCACTTCCAAATAACGGGCCTGTTGATCGAGGGGCAAAGTGCTCATGAGTACGTTCCTTCTGCGGGCTAGTCCTATCATACACCACCGCCATCCGTTCACTGTCTCCCTTTATAGGCGAACCCGTTGCCAGTTTCAGACATGACTGTTACTACGATCCCGGCAGGTGGTTACGGTCGCCTGAGGCTGACGTCTCAGAAAGCCTGTAAACCAGTTTTTTGACGTGTAAAGCGCGGTGGTTCACACATCAAAAAATTGGTTAATAGTGGGAGGAGTTTTGGATCTCAGATGGGAATCCTCCGCACCAGTCATATACATCTGGTCGTTGGAGATCGGGTCATTGAATTGACGCTCCCCAATGACGAGCAGCATCTTGATTGCCGTGCCTCTTGACCACTAGGTTCTCAAATCATGAGGGCGCGGGCCCTCTTTGAACTCAAAAGCCTGAGGGCAGGGCCGTTTGGCGCGATGGAACCATCAGGGGGAGGACTCATGCCGAACCGTCAGGGCACGCCTCTGCTCAACGATCCCAGGAAGCTTCGAATGTCTCTTTGCCCATTTTATTCGGGCCGCTAAGATAGCGACTGCTTAAATAAATATGTTTTAGGCTTACCCGTATGAGCGAGAGTATTTATAGTGATACTGCGCACCCGTTCCACCACGACCACAGGTGCTTGATCACGAACTAAGGCGTCAGCAGCGACCTCACGAAGACGAATTAGCATCCACGTGACCGCACCCTCAGAAATTGAAGACCGGCCGTTCAATGCGCAGAATACTGGGTAGCTATCAAGGTCATGCAAACCTAAGCCCAGCAAGTATTCCTTGTAAGGCAAAAATACGTTCTCTATATAGCTAATCGCCACTGGGATTAAAGTAGCCTCTGCATTCGCCCGGGTAAGTTTCAGGCTCCACTCACCCTTATGGACTTTAGTGAAATCCCCTATAGTGAAATTTTTCCTACATGCTCGAAAATCAACCCAAGACAATGAAAGCTCGTTGATTGTGTAAAGGATGAACAGCATCCGATGCAGCTTTAAGCCTTTATATAAACTTAAGCACGCATCGATTACGGTTTTAAATACCTGCTCACTGAGCCCTCTGCGTTTTTTGGGGGCTGGGCGCTCGCTCATCGTATAGGACGAAAACGCGTCGTGGTTAACTAGCGGATTTGAATCGACTAGCCCTTTTGAGATTAGAAATGCATAAAAGCTACGCACCGTTGTGTACTGCCCAGAAGACGTCTCACTGGAAGCGTGATACGCAACGCCGATATCTTCAACATCTGAATTGATGCTGATCCAAAATGGTTTCCAGTCAGGGTTGGAACGCCTGACCGCGAAAGCCATGCCTATTGCCCCTGAATGAACCTGGACAAACCTGCGTTCAAATGTTGTCCTTACCCACGTGATAGGGGGTGATTTACAGAATTCAAAAAACTCGTGCAGGTCAGTCTGCGTCAGAAGGTGAGCCGGCTTGTGCTTCAGGTGAAATGTCCAGAGCAACAGACGTTCAATATATTTCCTATAAGTGTCGAAGCTGTTTTTGTTACGAAATTTACTCAGAAATAATTTCGCATAATGGTAGGCCTGCAGTGGCTCTGCCGCTCTATTGCATGACGCCAAGTAGAGGAGGGTGTCAGGATGATCCGGGATGAAGCCATCTTCCTGCGTAATCTCATTATAGTCAGCAAAAATGGGGCTCAATTGCGGATGGGCATCCGCGCTGGTTCGTCCGCCCCCACAAAAGGCTTGATTCAGTTTTACGTCAGAGCGTAACCACGCATTATAGGCGTCACGCAGAGACTGGAGGCGATGGTCAGAGGTGCCACTGGCTTCCATGTGGCGCAAGGCTTCAACCACCGCATCCTTACTGATTTTGACCAACGTACGCCGGGTAACCTGCCCATAGCCTCTGATCCTGGGAATTAAGGGCTGCGACGCGTTGCGCTCAAAGCATACCTCGCGAAAATTCATGTATCGCCGCATGTATGGATCATATAGTTCTTGTGGAATCTGAATGTCGCGAGAATCCAACTTCAACAGCCACGTCTCGCCAGTCCACACGATTCGTCTGAAAGTTATGCAATTTCCATTGGAATCGATAAAGTCAGAACAGCTTACATTCAGGTATGCAAGGCATGCGATCAAAAACAATGTCCGCTCGTGCATGACAGGCTTGGCAGCGGCCAGTCTCTTAGCTGCTGAGATGATGATCGCCCAGTCGTCTGCTGTTAGGATTGTCGAAACCTGGGCGGTTGGTGTTTCTGTAGTAGGCTCTTCATAAAGCAGCTCGGCGAATGGATTGCGTGTTGTCTGTGCTGTACTCACCAGGTGTTTATAAAAGACAGAGCATAGATTCAGCGCTTTGGATACTGTAGGAGGCTCCGTGGGGAGACGGCCTGCGGTAAAAGGCCTCCACTTGGAGTTTGGGACAGTCACCATTACGCCAGACGTGGACGCTACTTTCTTGAAACGTAAAGTGCCATACCCACATTGCCACGCCTCAGGCGGGTCTTGCGTAAACCAGATGAAAGCAAATGCATCGGCTCTAACCAGGCTGAGTAACGGTGCCTTCCTGATCAGAAGCGTCCACAGTACTAGCCGTTCTATGACACCCCGGGCGTGGTCATAACCTGCAAAATCGCGGCGAGTCTCCAAGAAAGCGTTTGCCAGCTCATATGCTTCCATGGGCTTAAGCGCAGGATCAATCTCGAGCAAAAAGGCTCTGGCCGAAATCGGAGCGGATTGATCTGAATTGGAGAGGGAGCGGGCGGAGCCAAATAATGGACGAGGTAGAATTACCATAAACGACTTCCGGCACCTGATGGGCTACGCCCATCATAGCCCATGAGTCAACTTAAGGAGGCGCAAAATTAGATATACAAAATGCGGAATAACCGGCGGTTGCCGGGCGGGCTCTCGCGGTGACCATGGATTGGAGGTTTCATCCTGGAGCCCAAAGGGCTGGCAAGGATTTCTGGAGTGTCAGGACTATGATTGGTTTGTCGTCCGCACGTCACTGAACGCATGTGGATCGATCGATTGCATCATCCATGGGTGGTTAAACTGGGGCTCGATCCCAAATTGATCCTGGCAACCTGATGAGGTGCAGGACATCGTGGAACCGATAGCGAGCGGTAATCGAGTTGGATCGACGTCAGCACCAACTTGAATTGAGTCGCGGCTGACTAGGTGAATACCTGCCAATTGAGGAATTAGGCGACGTCCGGGCCCATATCCCGCAAAAAAGCGCATCTTTACGTAGATGCCGTGCCATGAATGGAAGCGCATTTTTACGTAGATAGATGTCTGAAAGCAGATGATAACACCGCTTGGTTTCCAGAAATGGTCTAATCAAGCCGCTGCAAAGCATTGATTTTTAACAGGCGCATTTTCAGATAGACAAAAGCGCATCTTTACGTGGGCCTGACAATGCGGCGAATCCTACCCCTCAACGCGAACTCCACAGGTACGCATAATGTATATTATGTTAAACCGTGTTTCTATTTGTATGAAGTCAGGACACGCTGACTTCTTTGATAAGCCCGTCGCCGAACCGTCGTATACCACCGCTCCACATCCGTTGCGTGACTAACATCCATGGGTCAGCGTTTCTCATGGAGAACCAAGATGAACAGCAAGAACATCGTATGCCTTTGGTACGACGGCGTTGCGCTGGAGGCCGCACGCTTTTACGCCGAAACGTTCCCGGACAGCGCGGTCGGTACGGTCCACCTGGCTCCGGGCGATTATCCTGCCGGCAAGCTCGACGACGTTCTGACGGTCGAATTCACAGTAATGGGTATCCCATGTCTGGGGCTCAATGGCGGCGCCATGTTCACGCATAACGAGGCGTTTTCTTTTCAGGTCGCCACCGACGACCAGGCCGAGACGGATCGATTGTGGAACGCGATCATCGAGAATGACGGTCAGGCCAGTGCCTGCGGTTGGTGCAAGGACAAATGGGGGGTGTCATGGCAGATCACCCCCCGGGTTTTGACGAGCGCGATTGCCAGTGCTGATCGTGCGGCGGCCAAGCGTGCGTTTGAAGCGATGATGGGCATGCAAAAGATCGATATTGCGGTGATCAAAGCTGCGTTTGTGGGTTAGGCATTCGGTCAGGCCCAGCGCGGCAAGCACCGCCAGTGCCGCGCTTGAGACGCCACCGCCCTCCCCGCATCGTTAAATTCGACGCCCGGCGTCACAGATCAAGCACCAACGCCGGGCCGTTGCCTTGGGTGTGTGCCGGTATCGCACAGCAGATCAACACGGTATCGGCCGCCGGCATTTGCGCCGGTGGGTTGGGATAGTGCACGTGGCCGCTGATCAATCGGGTGCTGCAGGTTCCGCACGAGCCGCCACGGCAGCTGAATTCCGGGTTCAGGCCGCGACTTTCGGCCAGTTCCAGCAGGCTGCCGCCGCCCGGTTTCCAGCGGGCCTCGGTGGCGGACGCGCTGAAGTACACCGGCACTGGAGCGTTTGCTGCCGGCGGTTGTACCGGGCCCGAAGCAGGTTCGGCTGCCGAACGCTGTAGCGCAGAAGGCCCGAAGGTTTCGGCGTGGATACGCCGGTCGGGGATGTTCACGCCGCGCAGGCCGTCGTACATGTCCTGGAGGAACCCGGCCGGGCCGCACAGGTAGAAGTCATAATCGTCCAGCGGCAGGCGCGCCTTGACCTGGGCAAAGGTCAGGCGCCCCGCCAACTGATAGTCGCGTTCCAGCACAGCGTCCGCTTCGGGACTGCTCAGGGCGCGGTGAACATGCAGCGATCCGGCCGAACGGTGTTGCAGCTGTGCCAGCTCGGACTGGAACGGCAAGTCATCCAGGGCACGCGAACTTTGAAACAGGTGGATCTGGCGGCTCTGGTTTTGTGCCACCAGTTCCCGGGCCATGGAGATCATCGGCGTGATGCCGACCCCGGCGCCCATCAAGACCACTGGCCTCGTCGCGTCGTCAGTCAAAGTAAAGCTGCCCAGCGGCGGGCGCACGTCCAACAGATCGCCGACCTGCACGTTGTCATGGAGATGGCGCGACGCCTTGCCCATCTTTTTCACGCTGATGCGGATGTGTCCATCCGAAGGCGCGCTGGAAATGCTGTAGGTTCTGGGCAAGGTCTCGCCATCGTCGGCCACGATGCGTATCGGCAGATGCTGCCCCGCAGCGAACGGGACGGCGCCATGGTCAGGCGCTTGCAGGCAAAACGAGCGAATGTCGCTGCTCTCCTGCTGAACCTGCGTGACCCGCCATGGCTGCCAGCTGCGCCGCTGTTCGTTCTGGCGCAGGCGCTCTTCGGTTTCCGCCCAGGTGCCGGTGGCAAGGCTGGTGGGCGCGTAATCATGGAACAGCCAGCGAAGTCTGACGGCGCCGGGCCGCACGACCGCCTGTTCTACCTCAAAGGTCCAGAGCCGTTCGGCCCCTTCGAAGAGTTTGATCAACGGGCTGTCCAGCAGCAGCTCGGTGCGTCCGGTGAGTTGCAACATGTCGCCGCTGGCAAAATCGACGAACAACAAGCCTGCCACCGGGTTGGCCTGCAGATTGCCCAGGGTGTTGAAGAACAGATTGCCCGCGTAATCTGGAATGGTCAGGCGGTTATCGTCGACTTTGACGAAGCCGGCACGCCCGCCGCGGTGCGAGACATCGACTGAACGCCGCTCGCCATCATCCACATAGCTGGCGATGAAAAAGGTGTCCGCCGCGCGGATCATCGCGCGGGTCTGCTCATCCAGCGTGGTGAAATCCTGGCGCAACGAACGCCCGCTGTCCGGTACGGGCATCGAAGTATAAGACCGCTCCTGAATGTACTTAGGGCAGTTGCCGTAGGACTGCTCAACCGCCACTTCAAGGCCGGCGGCCGAAGCCTGCTGAATCACCCCGTTGATGCGATTGCGTCGACGGGTATGCAATTCGATACCCAGCATGCCGATGGCGTTGCCGGTCTGGAGGCCGGAGGTCGCCGGGTCCTGTGAATCCGTATGGGCTGCCAGGCGAAGGTGCTGTGGGTCTGCGCTGGTGACGAAACCTGGCGGCCCCTCGAGCAAGGTGGCCCAGGGCCGGTTGTCGGCATCGACCGCACCGACCACCATGAACGGCAGCTGGTGGTAGAACTCTCGGTGCTGGTCGGGCATGTAATCGCGGATCACACGGCGGCCGAGCTCGTCCATCCGCTCGGCCACCTGATAGAGGGCTTGCAGCTTTTTTTCACCGGCATGCCAGGGTGATTTTGCCGAACTGGAACGTGGGTCCATGGCGGGTGCTCCTTGAACGGGCTGCCGGAAACGCCGGCGCCCTGATCCAAAATCAGTGGGTTTGCAGGCCGACCACCGTGCGCTGCATGGGCACGAAGCCGGGAAGAGCCTCGATGCGTTGCAGCCAGGCCTGCACATTCGGGTAGGTCTCCAGCGATACGTTGCCTTCCGGGGCATGGGCGATGTAGCTGTAGTTGGCCACATCCGCAATGGTCGGCTCGGGTCCGGCCAGAAACGGGCTGTCCGCCAGTTCGGTATCCATCACCTTGAGCAGCGTATGGGCGCGGGTGATGACCTCGTCGGCATTGAAGGCTGCACCAAACACCGTGATCAGGCGTGCCGCCGCCGGCCCGTAGGCCACCTGCCCCGCCGCTACCGACAACCAGCGCTGAATACGCGCCTCGGCGAGCGGATCCTGAGGCTGCCAGCTGCCGCTGCCGTATTTCTTCGCCAGATACACCAGAATCCCGTTGGAATCGCTGAGCACCGTGCCGTCGTCGTCGATGACCGGCACCTGACCGAACGCGTTGATCGCCAGAAACGCCGGCTGTTTATGCTCGCCCTTGGCCAGGTCCACGAGAATCAGCTCGGTAGGTAGCGCCAGCAGCGACAACATCAACTCGACGCGATGAGAGTGGCCGGACAGCGGGTGGCGATACAGTTTGATGGCAGTTGGCATGGTGTGGCTCCGCAACAGGTGAGTGGGAAACAGCGCGGGGCGATGCGCTGGGTGAAGCCATGCTGCGCTGATTCAATGCGCAGCAGAATCACCACGCCGGGCAATCCACAATTCCGCTTTTCGAAACAAGCCGCCCAGGCCGCAGCGTCCGCATCAGTCCAGAAACGCAGGATGGTTGCGCAACAAGGGTGCTGCGAAGTCAATGAAAGTGCGCACACGGGCTTCGGCACGACGGCCATGTCGGTAGATCAGATTCGCCGGCAAGGCGTCACCGGCGTAGTCCGTCAGCACCGGTTCCAGCGTTCCGCAGCGCACTTGATCGTAGACTTCGTAGCTCAGGCAGCGCACCAGGCCCGCCCCCAGCGTCGCCGCCTGGATGGCTGCACGCTGGGTCGTGCAGGTCAGAACCCGGGTGGGTTTGACCGCAGGCAGCGTGCAACTGGAAGGGAAACGCCACGCTGGCTCGTAGCCGGGCAAGGTGGTGACCACCGCACGGTGGGTCTTGAGGGCGGCCGGCGTCGCAGGTCGACCCCACTTCGCCAGATAGGCGGGCGATGCGCACAGCATCGGTTTGACCATGCCCAGCAGCATGGCGAAATCGGAAGAACTGGGCAGCTGACCAACGACAACGGCCACATCTATACCGTCCTTGAGCAGCTTGGGGACGCCGTCGCTGGCCTGGATGACCAGGCGTACACCGGGAAAAGCCTCCAGATAAGCCAGGGTGACGGGTGTGAACACTTGGAGGTCGATCAGCAGCGGCAAAGCGACGGTCAACTGACCCAGGGGGCTGGCATGCCGACCTGCTGCCGAGCGCTCGGCCACCTCGGTTTGTTCCAGAATGTACCGGCAGCTTTGCGCGAACGCCTCGCCCGCATGGCTCAAGCTCACGCCGCGCGGCCCGCGAGCGAACAGCGTGCAGTGCAGCCGTGCCTCCAGCGAGGCGATGGTGCGCATGATGGTTGCGGGCGACACATTGAGATGCCGTGCGGCAGCCGCCAGGCTACCGGCCTGCGCCACTGCTTCGAAGGCCTGCATCTGACTGAATCGGCTCATGGCCGCACAACCGCAGCGGCTTGCAACGCCGGATCGACGAGCAGCCGACTGGCGCAATGATCGACAAAAGTCCGCACCTTGGCGAGCACGCGCCGGTCGCCCTGGTACAGCAGGTGCACCGGCAATGCCGGAGTCTGATAGGCCTCAAGCACAATCTCCAGCTCGCCCTTTTCCACCCACTGCGCCACCTGGTATGACAATACCCGCGTGACACCCCAGCCCAGCCGGGCGGCATTGATGGCCGCCTGATTGGAACTGACGATCAAGCGCGGTTCAGGATGCAGGACAACGGCGCCGTCGCCCGCCCGGAAGTGCCAATCGGTCAGCAAGTTGCTGGCTGACGACATCACCACCGGTAGCGCCAGCACGTCCTGAGGGGCTTTGGGGCGGCCGACACGGTCGAGAAAGGCCGGCGCGGCGCACACCACCGGGCGAATCTGCCCGACTCTGACGGCCTGCAAGCCGGTGTCCGGCAATACCCCGATGCGCACAGCGACATCCACGCCTTCGTCGGCCATGTTTACGAGTCTATCCACCAGTAACGCGTTGATGGTCACTTGCGGATAGTCCGCCAGATAGTCGGTGATCAGCGGAATCAGAAACAACTCACCAAACATCACCGGCGCCGTCACCGTGAGATTGCCGCGGGCGCGAATGTTGCTACCGGTAGCCAGTTCTTCGGCCTCCTCCAGATCCAGCAAGATGCGCTTGCAGTCCTCCACATAGCGCCGACCCGCTTCGGTCAGCCGCAACAGGCGCGTGCTGCGTGCCAGCAGCAGCGTGCCCAGACGACTTTCCAGCCCGGCTATCACGCGAGTGACGCTCGGCGGTGACATTCCCAGCAGCTTGGCGCCTCCGGCAAAGCTTTCCGCTTCCACGACAGCCAGCAACACTTTCATTTCCTGAAACCTGTCCACAATCACCGCCGGCTAACAGAGTGGGTCGAATGGCTATCAGCGTAGCGGGAGAAATGAGCCGTGTGATTCGTTGTCCATGCGGCCCCCTTTGCGGCTGAATGCCGCTGCCACCCAGTGCTTGCGCAGGAGTGGACTTGTCCGCGGCAGGCCCGCCATTGTCAAGTCCGTCTGTTGAGGCGCCGCCGATGCTCGACGCCCTGCCCCGGGATGTCTAAGATCACCGCTTTATCGTTTCAGCTTATTTCAGTAAGGAATTAGATGTCTGTCCACGAAGCGCCACCGCTCGCTACCTCCAAGAGCACGATTGCCAAGATGGAAGCCGCGATGGCTTTGGGAAGTTTTGCCATCGGCACCGGGGAATTCGCGATCATGGGGCTGATGCCGGATATCGCTGGCAATCTGCAACTGAGCGAACCCCAGGTCGGTCATGCCATCACCGCTTACGCCCTGGGCGTGATGGTCGGTGCTCCGACGTTGGCGATTCTGGGTGCCAGGCTGTTGCGCAAGCACATGCTGCTCCTGCTGATGGCGCTGTACGCCATCGGCAATATCGCGACCGCGTTCGCGCCGTCATTCTCCGGCCTGGTTGCTTTCCGGTTCGTCAGCGGCCTGCCCCATGGCGCTTACTTTGGTATCGCCGCGGTCGTGGCCTCAAGCATGGTACCGAGCAATCAACGGGCCAGCGCCGTGGCACGGGTGATGCTGGGCCTGACCTTGGCCATGCTGCTGGGCAACCCGCTGGCGACTTGGCTGGGCCAACTGTTCGGTTGGCGCTCGGCCTTTGTGTTGGTGGGTGCCATAGCGCTGTGCACCCTCGGACTGGTCTGGCGTTTCGTGCCGCAGCGCCACGATGAGGTGCGCAGCGATCCACGCAAGGAACTCCAGGCGTTCCGTCATCCGCAGGTATGGATGGCCCTTGCCATCGCTTCGATCGGCTTCGCCGGCATGTTCTGTGTGTTCAGCTACCTGGCGCCGACCATGCTGGAAGTCACCCGGGTCAGCCCGCAATGGATTCCAGTCGGCCTGGCGGCATTCGGAGCAGGCGGCATCATTGGCAATATCGCAGGCGGCAAGCTGTTCGACCGGTTGCAGTTCCGGGCCGTGGGCGTTGTGCTGGTGTGGTCAATCCTCGTGCTGCTGTTCTTCACCTTTGCCGCCGGCTCGCTGTGGTCGATTCTTCTGGGGATCGGCCTGGTCGGCACCATGATCGCGCTGGCCGCGCCGCTGCAGATCCGTTTGATGGATATCGCCCATGAAGCGCCGAGCCTGGCCGCGGCGTCCAACCATGCGGCGTTCAACCTGGCCAACGCCCTGGGTCCGTGGTTCGGCGGAATGGCGATCACCGCCGGACTGGGCTGGACCAGCACCGGCTTCATCGGCGCCGCCACTGCCCTGGTCGGGCTAGGGATCTACCTGGTGGCGCGGCGTATGAAGGGTGGCGAATAACGGCTGCATTCACCTCAGCTCATTCAGCCGCGTCGGCATGTCCCGGGCAGCTGAATGAGTGAGTGTTACGTCCATGCCCTGCGTGGCTGATCGCTGTGCAAGAACGATCAGGCCCCAACAGACATTGATCCTCCCGCTGCAACCTCCTCCTCACTCATCAATGAAGCCGCGCCGATGTCGGTCAGCCCACTGATGATGTGCTGGGTATAGGGGAAGTCGGGGTGCTCATCCAACACTCGTTCCGAGATCAGCAGCCCTTCAGTCACCAGCACATCCACAGCTTGCACGCAGTGTGCGATCGAGGGAACGCTGGTCTGGAGCTGGATAAGTTGCATGTAGATCTGTCCGAACGTCAGTTTCCTGGAGCGATCAGGGCTCAGGCGGCGGACCGATTTCAAGATGGACACTTCTATCCAGTGCCCTGCGCTGTTCGTATTCATGCCGCGAGCTTATCAGGGGCTTAAACAGAGCGCTAGTTAGGTTTTTTGACGAGCACGGATTCGCGTCCATCAGCCCTGTGAAAGTCATGAATGAACGCGGTCCTTGAAGTAGGCCCAGGCCATTTCCATGAACGGCGCCAGGGCCGGGTTGTCGTTGTCCCGGCGGGTCGCCATGTAGATTTCCGCGCGCGGGCTGGCATCCTGCAGTGGCCGGAATTGCAGGTGCCCCGGATACAGCTCCCGAGAAGCCTGAGGCACGATCGCCAGCCCGAGACCTGCGCGAACCAGGCCCAGCACCGAATGGGTCTGCCCCAAATGGTGCAGATAGCGCGGCGAAACGCCGGCGATGGCGAACAGCCCGACGATGCAGTCGTAAAAGTAACGACCCTCGTCCGGGGAATACATGATGAAGGGCTGCTGATCCAGATCGGCCATCGCCACCTGTGCCTGTTGCGCCAACGGGTGCCGCTCCGACATCGCGACCAGCAGTGGTTCGCTGCACACCAGTCGGTAGTCGAAACCGGTCCGCGGCACCGCCCGGCGCACGAAGCCGATGTCGATCATGCTCGCTTCCAATGCTTCCATCTGCGCGCCGGACACCATCTCCCGCAACTCGACCCCCACGTCCGGCAAGGCCCATGCGGCGTTTTCCAGCAGACCGGGTATCAGGCTGTAACCGCTGACGGCCGTAAACCCCAGCAACAGTTGGCCTGTCTCACCCCGCGCCAGGCGCCGCGTGGAGGCGCTGGCCTGTTCGGTGTAGGTCAACACATGACGGGCGTCGCGCAGGAAATGCTGCCCGGCCAGCGTCAGCCGCACCTGGCGATTGCTGCGGTCGAACAACTCTACGCCCAGCGAGCGCTCCAGCAACTGGATCTGCCGGCTCAGGGGCGGCTGTGTCATGAACAGGCGTTTGGCGGCGCGCCCGAAATGCAGCTCTTCGGCGACCGTGACAAAGCAGCGAAGCTGATGGAGTTCCACGATTCAATTCTTGTATTGATCGATTCAGTATGAATGTTAGACCGGTATCGATGGATTTCCTACTCTGGCCTTCACGACGACGCCTGCTGACCAAAACAATCACAATCGAAGGAAGGCCAAATTGACTATCGACATTTTGTTGACCCAGCCCGTCCCTGCGCCCATCGATGCGCAGCTGCAAGCCTTGTACAGCATTCATCGGTTCTACGAAGCCGGCGACCCTGACGCCCTGCTCCTGCGGCACGGTCCGAGTATTCGCGGCGTGGTAACCGGCGGTGCCAAAGGGCTGAGTAACGCGATCATGGATCGCCTGCCCGCGCTGCAAGTCATCGCCATCAGCGGCATCGGCACCGATGCGGTGGATCTGGTACACGCCGCTCGTCGTGGCGTGCAGGTCACCACCACGCCCGGTGTGCTGACCGATGATGTCGCCGACATGGGCATGGGTCTGCTGATCATGACCCTGCGCGGTCTCGGCACCGGCGACCGCATCGTGCGCGCCGGCCAATGGGGTTCGGTGGTCCAGCCGCTGGCCCGCAAGGTCACCGGTATCAGCCTGGGCATCGTCGGCCTGGGTCGCGTCGGCCATGCCATTGCCCGGCGGGCCGAGGCGTTCGGCATGACCATTCACTACACCGATCTGCGCGAGCAACCCACCAGCGGCTACCACTTCGTGCCCGACCTGACGGAGCTGGCGCAACGCAGTGATGTCCTGATGCTCGCGGCCTCCGCCGATCAGGGCAGTGCAATCATCACCGCCCCGGTGCTCCAGGCGTTGGGCCCGCACGGTTACCTGATCAACGTCGCGCGAGGCAAGCTGGTGGACGAGCCGGCGCTGATCGCCGCCCTGAGTTCAGGCGCCATCGCCGGTGCCGGTCTGGATGTATTCGCCGACGAGCCGAATGTGCCGCTGGCGTTGCGGGCATTGAACAACGTGGTGCTGCAACCGCACCGCGCCAGCGCTACGGAACAGACTCGACTGGCCATGGGCGAAATCGTTCTGGCCAACCTGCAAGCCTGCTTTGCCGGTGCGCCGTTGCCAACCGCCGTGGCCTGCTGACCCGCACCTTTCAACTCCGTAATTCCAACAATTAAGCCTTCCCCGAGGAAGGCCGGAGAACGCCATGACCGCCAAAACCGCTTCAATGGCCGTGCCCCTCGCCGACGCTCGCGTCGGTCGGCACCGGTTCGTCATCCTCGCACTGATTTTCGTCGTCACCGTCCTCAACTATGCCGATCGGGCGACCATGTCCATCGCCGGCACCGAAGTGGTCAAGGACCTGGGCTTGGACCCGGTCATGCTGGGCATGATCTTCTCCGCCTTCGCCTGGGCCTACGCACTGGGTCAGGTGCCCGGCGGATGGTTGCTGGACAAGTTCGGCGCGCGCCGGGTGTACGGCTGCAGCCTGTTTCTCTGGTCACTGTTCACCATGCTGCAAGGCACCGTGGGCTGGATGGGCCTGGCCGGGGCCAGCGCGGCGGTTGCGCTGTTCGCCATGCGTTTCATGCTCGGCCTGGTGGAGTCGCCGGCATTTCCGGCCAACAACCGTATCGTCTCCTGCTGGTTCCCGACCCGGGAACGGGGCACGGCTTCGGCGCTGTTCAACTCTGCGCAATACATGGCGGTGGTGGTGTTCGCGCCGCTGATGGCCTGGCTGACCCACGCCTGGGGCTGGGAATACGTATTCCTGTGGATGGGCGCATTGGGCATGGTCGCCACCGTATTCTGGTTCGCGATGTACCGCGACCCGCTCAGTGCCCCGGGCCTGAGCGAGGCGGAGCTGAACATGATGCGTGAAGGCGGCGCCCTGGTGGATCTGGAAGCCAACCGCAAGGTCAGCAAGCCCAAGACCAAGATGAGCGAAGTGAAGCAACTGTTCACCAACCGCACTTTGTGGGCAATCTATCTGGGCCAGTATTGCATCACCGCCCTCACCTACTTCTTCATTACCTGGTTTCCCATCTACCTGATCAAGGGCCGCGGGATGACCATCATGGAAGCTGGCTGGGTGGCAGCACTGCCGGCGATCTGCGGATTCTCAGGCGGTGTGCTCGGTGGCATGGTCTCCGATTACCTGATCCGCAAAGGCATGCATCCTTCGAGGGCACGCAAAACGCCGTTCGTGATCGGCATGGGGCTGGCGGCCAGTCTGGTATCGGCCAATTACGTGGATGCGAACTGGATGGTGATTGCCCTCATGGCGTTGGCGTTCTTCGGCAAGGGGCTGGCGGCGGTTGGCTGGGCGGTGTTGTCCGACACTGCGCCCAAAGGCATGGTTGGCCTGAGCGGCGGCGTGTTCAACGGCATCGGCAATATCGCCGGGATCGTCACGCCGGTGGTGATCGGATTTTTCGTGGCCTCGACCGGCTCGTTCAATTCGGCACTGTGGTTCGTCGCGGCTCACGGCCTGATTGGCATCTTCGCCTACGTAGTGCTGGCCGGACGATTCGAACGGGTGGTGATTGCCCGGCCTGAGGATTCTGTGGCGCAAAACAGCTGATAAGTTGGCGGATGATGCAGGGCGACAGGCAGCGGATATCTATATTTCTGCTTAACTGTCGCCTTTGCCGTCCGAATGATCGAAGGATGCCTATCGATGGAACGTCTCACCGCCAAAGACTTCGCTCCAGAGCTGCTCGAACTCTACGATTACTATGCCCACGGCAAGATCAACCGCCGAGAATTCCTGGATCGGGCGGCGCTGTTCACCTTCGGTGGTCTGACCGCCAGCGCGGTCCTGGCTGCGTTGAGCCCCAACTATGCGCTGGCCGAGCAAATCGCCTTCACCGACCCGGACATCGTTGCCGAGTACCTGACCTACCCGTCTCCCAAGGGCCACGGTCAGGTGCGGGGTTACCTGGTGCGTCCGGCCAAAGCCAGCGGCAAACTGCCGGCCGTGGTAGTAGCCCATGAAAACCGTGGACTCAATCCCTATATCGAAGATGTGGCGCGGCGAGTCGCCAAGGCCGGCTTTATCGCCCTGGCGCCGGACGGACTTTCCTCGGTGGGTGGCTATCCGGGCAATGACGACAAAGGCCGCGAACTGCAGCAGAAGGTTGATCCTGAAAAACTGATGAACGACTTTTTCGCCGCCGTTGAATGGCTGATGAAACACGACGAGTCCACCGGCAAGGTTGGCATCGTCGGTTTTTGCTACGGCGGCGGGGTCGCCAATGCGGCGGCGGTGGCCTATCCCGAGCTGGGGGCTGCGGTATCGTTCTACGGTCGCCAACCCAAGTCCGAAGATGTGGCCCGGATCAAGGCGCCGGTAATGATCCACTACGGCGAACTCGACACCCGCATCAACGAGGGCTGGCCAGCCTATGAACAAGCGCTGAAAGCGGCCGGCACCACTTATGAAGCCTTCGTCTACCCCGGTGCCAATCACGGTTTTCACAACGACTCTACCCCGCGCTACGACGAAGCCGACGCGAAGCTCGCCTGGGAGCGGACCATAGGCTGGTTTCGCCGGTATCTGGGGCCGGCGGCGAGTTGATCACAACGTTGAACCGGCCGAGGAGCAACGTCCAAAGGATCTGATTGGCCGGCACCCCTGACTCGATCAGGGCGCTCTCGCTGCCCCTACTGCATAAGTGTCCGTCACGTCAGCATTGCGACAACTCTGGGTTCAAGCCTAGGCAAACTTCCTGCGCCTATCGAAACTGTCGCACACTAGAGCATGTTGCTTTTGCCAAGCGAATGAATCGTCAACAATATGTTCAGCTCTCAAACCAAATGTTTAAAGTGTAAGCACGCTGGTCGTTGCTTGATGTTGCAATGAGTGTATTCAAGCGGCCACTGTTTATTGGCATCTCCTTCACAAAAATTTGATTATTCCCCACCTAGAGTTCGCGCCGTTGGCGATGCGGCGTCATCGCTCCGCTTCCGTATTCTCTGTAAAAGTAGAATTCTATGCCTGAACTCAAACCTGCTCGCGCGGAATGGATCACTTTAATCGCCAGCCTCTACCTGCTGGTGGCTTTCAATAATGTTCTCTGGAGACAACTACGGGCGATCATAAGTGACAGCGGTGTGGGTTTGCTGCCCATCGTCGCCTTTGGCGTGATGATACTGGCCGTCTTCAATATCGTGCTTAATCTGGTGGCGTTCAGACGCGTCCTCAAACCAATCCTGATACTTCTGTTCGTAGTGAGCGCCGGCGTTGCCTTTTTCATGAGTCAGTATGGCGTGGTGATCGATAAGGGCATGCTGCGCAACGTTGTCGAGACCAATGTCACAGAGGTCCGCGATCTGCTTTCGTTGCGACTGGCCGGCTACGTTGTACTGCTGGGCATCGTACCGTCGCTGCTGCTCTGGAAAACACCGGTCAGCTACCGTCCCTGGCACCGCGAGCTGGCGGTCAAAGGCGTGCTCTGCACAGGCTTCGCCCTGCTGATCGGAACAGTCGCCTTGCTCAATTACCAAGGCCTGGCCTCGCTGTTTCGCAATAACCATGAGCTGAGGTTGATGGTGGTGCCGAGTAATTATCTCAGCGCGTCGGTGGGTTATCTGCGCGAACAAATCGCAACCGCGCAGCAGCCATTCATGAAAGTCGCCGAGGACGCCACGCTGAGCGAGGCCTGGGCACACCGCCCACGCAAGTCCCTCACGGTATTGGTAGTAGGCGAGAGCGTCCGGGCGCAAAGCTTCGGCCTTCTGGGCTACAGCCGCGATACTACCCCGCAGTTGCGCGAGGAACAGGGGCTTATCGCCTACCCCGATGTCAGTTCCTGCGGAACCGAAACGGCGGTGTCGGTGCCTTGTATGTTCTCGACCATGGGGCGCCGGAATTACAACGCGGCCGTGGCGAAATCCCAGGAAGGTCTGCTGGACGTCCTCCAGCGCGCCGGTCTTGAAGTGTTGTGGCGCGATAATCAGTCCGGTTGCAAAGGCACTTGCGACCGAGTGGTCTTCGAGGATGTCAGTAACGCCAATGACGAAAAGCTCTGCGCCGACCATGAATGTATGGATGAAATCCTGCTGACCGGGCTGCAGAGCTTGATCGACCATCTGCAGCGCGACACGGTATTGGTACTGCACCAGATGGGAAGCCATGGACCGGCTTACTACAAGCGCTACCCCAAGGCGTTCGAGCGGTTCACGCCGGTGTGCCGCAGCAACGTGCTGGACAGCTGCAGTCAGCAGAGCATCATCAACAGCTATGACAATACGGTGCTGTACACCGACCATGTGCTGAGCAGCCTGATCAGGCTTTTGCGCAACAATCAGGAACGGGTCGACACGGCCATGATGTATATCTCCGACCACGGCGAATCGCTGGGCGAATACAACCTGTTCTTGCATGGCACCCCTTACATGCTGGCCCCGCCTCAGCAAAAACAGGTGCCCATGCTGGCCTGGTTCTCAGAGGGGTATCAACGTTCTTTTGTCCTCGACAC
The DNA here is from genome assembly GCF_003935425.1 of Pseudomonas sp. v388. Taxonomy (GTDB): domain Bacteria; phylum Pseudomonadota; class Gammaproteobacteria; order Pseudomonadales; family Pseudomonadaceae; genus Aquipseudomonas. The sequence goes on along the minus strand of NZ_RHQN01000001.1, from coordinate 453,338 downwards.
GCAGTGCCTGCAGCGCAATCGAAACGCTCCGTTGAGTCAGGACAACCTGTTCCACTCGATGCTGGGATTATTACAGGTCAACACCCAGGCTCGTGATCCGGCGCTGGATATCTTTGCGCCGTGCAGAACCCTGCCGGCCGACACGAACTTGAGTCAACGCTGACACACTCCATACCTGAGTACACGGCGAAGAAAGTTTTGACTGTGTTTTCACCAAAGCTTGACCTTTACCACGGTAACTTTGCGCACCAGGCAGCAGTGGCCAGGCATTGCGGTGTCTTCTTTCCAGCCCTTGCGGATTTCTGGCTGCCGGAACTCTTTTCCCACTGAAGACGAATGGCGAAGTACGGAATCCTGGAATAGCCCTTAGTTAAGGGCTGGCCGAATTCTGAGTGATGCAAACCATTAAGGATCGCTTGATGCGCGTGCTTGTGATTGAAGACCATAAAGATATTCTGGCCAACATTTCGGAATATTTCATACTTAAAGGGTGTGACGTAACGACTGCCATGGATGGCGTAACAGGACTGCATCTTGCCGATACGGGAAACTTTGATGCAATCATTCTGGATATCATGCTGCCCGGCATGGACGGTCTCAAAGTCTGCAGTAACCTGCGGGAGAAAAGTCGGCATAAAGCGCCAATACTGATGTTGACCGCCCGGGATGAGTTAAGTGATCGGCTTATCGGTTTCGAGGTCGGCGCAGACGACTATATCGTCAAGCCGTTCGCCCTCTCGGAGTTGCTGGCCCGCGTCGAATCGGTGACACGACGCTTTACCGGCCTCAAGACCCATGTGCTTCAGATACACGATCTGACCTACGATCTGAATTCACTGGAAGTCAGGCGCGCAGGGGCTTTGCTGCGCCTGAACCCCACCACCCTGACCCTGCTGGAGTTGCTGATGCGCAGAAGCCCTGCCGTGGTTAAGCGCAAGGATCTTGAACGAGCTATCTGGGGCGACAACGTCCCGGACTCGGACATTCTGCGGACCAGTATGTACATGCTGCGCAAAACCATCGATAAGCCGTTTGAAATTCCTTTGCTGCATACCATTCATGGTGTCGGTTACAGAATGCTGGGGCCTGGATAACGGGGCTTGTCCACGGCAGGCCGTTCTCCCGCAGGAGCCTGCGGGCGGCGATTTGTCTTGCTGGCGAAAGCGACGTTTCAGGCGACGCCTTGGTGTGTATGCACCGGTCTCTTCGCGAGCAAGCTCGCTCCCACGGTCGACCCAGGCCCTTGATCCGCAGGAGCCTGCGGGCGGCGATCAAGACGCCGGAACAGATTCGCGACTAGTAAGGACTGGCCGTCGGCCGCACGATCAGTTCGCTGACGTCCACATCGGCCGGCTGTTCCACTGCGTAGGCGATGGCGCGGGCGATGGCTGTGGCGGGTATGGCGATGCGCCGGAACTCGCGCATTTCGTTGCGCCCGCCTTCATCGGAAATGCTTTCGGCCAGTTCCGACTCGGTCACGCCCGGCGCGATGGTGGTCACGCGGATATCGCCGCCGACTTCCTGGCGCAAACCTTCGGAAATCGCCCGCACCGCGAACTTGGTGGCGCAGTACACCGCAGCCGTCGGGCTCACGGCGTAGGCGCCGATGGAAGAAATATTGATGAACTGCCCAGAGCGTCGCGCCTGCATCAGCGGCAACGCAGCCGCGATACCGTGCAGCACGCCGCGAATGTTCACGTCGATCATCCGGTTCCACTCTTGCACCCTTAGCGCATCGAGTCGGGAAAGCGGCATGACGCCGGCATTATTGACCAGCACGTCGACACACCCGTGGGTTGCGACGGTGAAATCAATGAAGGCCTGCATATCGGCGACATCGGTCACATCCAGCGCCCGAAAATCGGCGACGCCGCCGGCTTCGCGCAACTCGCTGACCAGCGCTTCCAGACGCTCGGTACGGCGCGCCCCGAGTACGACGCGAGCGCCCTTTTGCGCCAGTAACCTCGCCGTCGCTTCACCGATGCCGCTGCTGGCACCGGTGATGGCGATGACTTTGCCTTGAATGCCTTGTTGGATCGTTTGCATGGTCCGGCTCCTGTTCCGATTGAGTCCCCGCCGTTCGGGGCGTGGAATCAGATTAGGCGGGCCGGGCCGGGATGCGTTATCCAGGAAATCCTGAGTGCTTGCACGATTTACCGCGGCATCAGGCCGCCCGCAACTTCTCCAGAAGAATCTGCAACGGATGCCGCATCTGCTTGCCGTCCTGGCGCTTGACCTGGCTACGGCACGAATAGCCGTCGGCCAGCAGACGCTCATCGCCGCCATAGCGCGCCACCAGCGGCTGCCAGGACTGGCGGTAAATGGTGGTCGAGGTCGCGACGTTGCGGGTCTCATGACCGTAGGTCCCGGACATGCCGCAGCAGCCGCTGGCCAGCACTTCCAGTTTCATTCCCATGCGGGCGAATACCTTCTGCCACAGGCCGACGCTGCCCGGTTCGTTAGTCTTCTCGGTGCAATGCGGCAGGAAGTACCAGGTTTCATCTGACGGTTGCGGTGCGCTGTCTTCCTGCTCTGTCGCCAGCCATTCCTGAGGCAGCATCACGGTGGGCACGTCTTCGCTGCCCAATACTTTGCTGTACTCCTGGCGATACACCAGCGTCATCGCAGGGTCCAGGCCCACCAATGGGATGCCGCTGGCCTGCAGCTTGCGAAGTGACCGGCTGTTGAACAGCGCGGCTTTCTCGAATGCAGCCAGGAATCCCTGAACCTGGAGCGGCTTGCCGTTGGGGGCAAATGGCGCGAGGTAGATCTGATAACCCAGGCGCGAAATCAGCTCAAGCCAATCGGCAGCCAGCGGCGTTTCGAAATAGCGGGTGAAGGCATCCTGCACCAACACCACGGTACGTTTACGCTCTTCGGCACTCAACGCGGCAAGGCGCTGCGGCGTGGCAATGCCCACATTCCAGCGAGCGCAGGCGGCACGGAAATCAGTCATGCTCAGCAGCGGGCTATCAACCATCCCGGCCACATGTTCCAACAGGTAACGCACCGGCGCCGCGCTCATCACCGTGTTGTAGACGCGAGGGAAACGGGCCAGATACGGAATGCTGAATTCCAGCGAGCCGATCAGGTAATCCTTCAGCGGACGCAGGTAGCGGCTGTGGTACAGCTCCAGGAACCGCGAGCGAAATTCCGGCACGTTGACCTTCACCGGGCATTGCCCCGCGCAGGATTTGCACGCCAAACAACCGGCCATGGCGTCATACACTTCGTGGGAGAAGTCTTTCTGGCCTGTCACGCGGGCCACGCTATTGACGGTTTTTTCCGCCAGGCTCTTCAGCACATTGGCCGAGCGTGCCCTGGCGCTGGCGGTCAGCACATCGACATTCTGTTCGCCTTGCAGGCGCAGCCATTCCCGCACCAGCGACGCCCGGCCCTTGGGTGAGTGGATACGATTGCGGGTGGCTTTCCACGACGGGCACATGGCGTCGTCAGGATCGTAGTTGTAACAGGCGCCGTTGCCATTGCAATGCAGTGCGCTGTCGTAACTGTTCCAGACTCGCTCGTCGATGGTCCGGTCCAGGTCGCCACGCAGGGTGACTTCATCCACCAGCGTCAAGTGTGCCGACGGCACGGACGCCGGGGTGGCAATCTTGCCGGGGTTGAGCTGGTTGAACGGATCGCATGCCGCTTTGAGTGCCTGCAACGCCGGATACAGCTCGCCGAAGTACTCGGGCACGTATTGCGAACGCAAACCCTTGCCGTGCTCGCCCCACAGCAGGCCGCCGTATTTACGGGTCAACGCCGCCACCGCGTCGGAGATCGGCCGGATCAGTGCAGCCTGGGCCGGGTCTTTCATGTCCAGGATCGGGCGCACGTGCAGTACGCCCGCGTCTACATGGCCAAACATGCCGTATTGCAGGCCGTAGCCGTCGAGCAATGCACGGAATTCCTGGATGTAATCGGCCAGGTTTTCCGGCGGCACGGCGGTGTCTTCCACGAACGGCTGCGGACGCGCCTCGCCCTTGACGTTGCCCAGCAAACCCACCGAGCGCTTGCGCATGGCGTAGACCCGGTTCACCGCCGCGCTGCCGGTCGCCAGCGTATGGCCCAGGCGCACCACCGAAGTGTCGGCCTGCAAATGTTCGACGAAGGCGTGTACCCGCGCTTCCACTTCGCTCTGTTCATCGCCGCTGAATTCGATCAGGTTGATACCCAGCGTCGGGGTCTGCGGGTCTTGGGGGAAATACTCGGCCACGCCGTGCCAGACGATGTCCTGCATGGCCAGCATCAACACCTTGGAGTCCACGGTTTCAATGGACAGCGGTTTGTGTGCCATCAACGCCTTGGCGTCGCGCAGCGCATCCATGAAGCCCGCGTAGCGCACGTTGACCAGAATCGAATGTCGGGGAATCGGCAGCACATTGAGTTTGGCTTCAACGATAAAGCCCAGGGAGCCTTCCGAACCGCACAGCACGCTGTTGAGGTTGAAGCGGCCGTCGCTCTCGCGCAGATGCGCCAGGTCATAGCCGGTCAGGCAGCGGTTGAGCGGCGGGAAGGTGTCCTTGATCAGTTGCGCCTGGTCGTCGGCAATCTCACGGGCGCAGCGATAAACCCCGCCGGCGCGATCTGCCCGAGCCTGTTCGCTGACCAACTGCTCGCTACTCAGCGCATGGCTGTGTATATAGCCACCGCCGAGCAGCACGGTGGACAGTTCCAGTACGTGATCGCGAGTCTTGCCGTAGGTGCAACTGCCCTGCCCGCTGGCGTCGGTGTTGATCATGCCGCCGATGGTGGCACGGTTGGAGGTGGACAGTTCCGGCGCGAAAAACAGGCCGTGTGGCTTGAGCGCGGCGTTGAGCTGGTCCTTGACCACGCCGGTTTGCACCCGCACCCAGCGCTCTTCGACGTTGATTTCCAGAATCCGGTTCATGTGCCGGGACAGGTCCACCACCAGGCCGTCGGTCAACGACTGGCCGTTGGTGCCGGTGCCACCGCCGCGCGGAGTCAGGACCACCTGTTTGTACGCAGGCAGTGCCGCCAGCCGGGCGAGGATTGCCACGTCATGGCTGCCGGTGGGAAACACCGCGGCCTGGGGCAAACGCTGGTAGATCGAGTTATCGGTGGCCAGTACGGTTCGCGAACCCAGATCACGGGCGACTTCGCCTTCGAAGCCCTCCTGCACCAGAGCGTCGAGAAAACGGTCGTACTGATCGGCCGGTTCAGTGGTGGGTTTAAGGAGGGCAATCATGGCGGTTTCCTTATAGCCGGGTGGCAAACCCAGGCTTTTTATATGCAGAACACGTATGCTTTGACTCGCGCCGAAAAATCGTGACTGTCATTGAAGGTAGCAACGGTTGTGCGGATTTTCGGGCCTTATACCGCCCGGCACAAACGTAAAAGCTGCCGTTTTTGCATGAGTTTTATGAATGAATCCAAGACGCCTTACCCCTTCCATGTCATTGCTGATCGCTTTTGAGGCCGCGGCCCGCCACGGCAGTTTCACCAAGGCCGCCGACGAGCTGGCCCTGACTCAGAGCGCGGTCAGCCGCCAGGTGCAGGCGTTGGAAGCGCAATTGGATGTCGAGTTGTTCAAACGCGACGGCCGGCGTATCGAGCTGACCACCGCAGGCGCACTGTACCAACATGAGCTGGCGGCCGCGCTGGGCCGGATTCGTAGCGCCACGCTCAAGACCATCGCTCACAAATCAGAAGGCGGCATGCTCCATCTAGCGGTGTTGCCCACCTTCGGTTCCAAGCTGCTGCTGCCACGCATGCATGACTTCTACGCCCGCCATCCGGGGTATGTGGTGCATATCCATTCGCGAATCATGCATGCCGACCTCACACCCGCAGCCGGCGAGATGAATGCGATCATTTGTACAGGCAGCGGCAACTGGCCCGGTTACATCGCCCACCGGCTGGTCAACGAAAAGCTGGTCGTCATCGCCAGCCCCGCAGCGCTGCCCCACCATGCCGCCATGACCCCCGAACAGGTCGCCCTGCATTCGTTGCTGAGTGTGGTGTCACGACCCAGCGCATGGTCCGACTGGTTCGATCGCTATCGGCTGGACCACCATGTGATGCGCCCCGGCCCCAGCTTCGAGCTGACCTCGCATTTGATCCAGGCCGTCGCGGCGGGGATCGGTATCGCGCTGGTGCCGCGCATCCTGGTGCAGGACGAAATCGACAGCGGCGAACTGGTGACCCTGTTCGAACCCATGGACAGCGGCCGTGATTACTACCTGGCGTACGCCACGCGCTTTCAGAACCTGCCGTCATTGTGTGTCTTTCGAGACTGGCTGATGTCCACGCCCTTCCCCGACGCTGCCTGACTGGAGTCGCCATGCGCATCGAACCGCTGCCGCCGTTGCAGAACCTCATTGCCTTTGAAGCCACTGTGCGGCATGGCAGTTTCACCCGTGCCGCCAGCGAGCTGCACCTGACCCAGAGCGCCATCAGCCGGCAGGTGGCGCAGCTGGAAGAGTTCCTTGGTCGGGCGCTGTTTCGCCGGGAGCATAAACGCATTCATCTGACGGTGGCCGGGCAGATCTACGCCGAGCAGATCCACCGGGTCCTGACTCTGTGCGCCGAAGCGACTGCACAGGTCATCACCCACAGCGGCGAACAGCAATTGACCCTGGCCTGTTCCAGCGGCGTCGCGGCGCTTTGGCTCGGCCCGCTGCTGGGCCGCTATCGCGATGAGTTTCCCGGCGTGGACATTCGCCTGCGCGTGGTGGACGGCCTGGATTCGCTGGTGCGTGCCGAATTCGACCTGGCCTTGTATTTTCTGCGTGAAGCGTCGCCGCCGGGACTGGACAGCCGTCTGCTGTTTCCCGAATCCGTCAGCGCTTACTGCGCACCGGGGTATCTGCACGGCGCACTGCTGGAGCCAGCGCAATTGCTCGACCACTGCCTGTTGATGCTCGAAGACGGCCAACGGCAGTGGCTGTCCTGGAACGACTGGTTCGGCCGCCAAGGGGTGGATGCGTCGTTGATTCGCCAGCGCATGACGGTCAATCACTATCCGGTGCTGGTGGACCTGGCGCTGGCCGGACATGGCGTGGTGTTGGGCTGGCAGCCGATGATCGACCGTCATGTGCAGTCCGGGGCGCTGGTGCCCGCCTGCAAGGTCAGTGTCGGCGCGGTGGGTGGGTATCACCTGTTGACGCCCAGCGGCCAGACCCCGCGTCGCGCGGCGCGGGCGTTCGAGCAGTGGCTGACCCGGCAGGTCGAGGCGTAACGCTCGGCCTTGCATGCGTCCTGCGCATGCAAATCTGCGTAAAGAGCGTTTTCACAAATTCGTTACAGGCCCTAATGTCGTGTCCAGCGGGCAACAGACCCGCAGGCTGTTTCCCCTTTCAACTCTGCCCCCCATGTTCACTGCAGGGTCGATCCCTGCGTGTATCGCATGCAGGAGACGAATGTGAGCACTGCACAACAATATTCCGCCGGTACCTCCGACACCCTTGCGCACAACCCACAGGCGCGCCGGGCGGTCGTCGCCACGGTCATCGGCAACGGCCTGGAGTGGTTCGACTTCACGGTCTACAGCTTCTTTTCGGTGATCATCGCCAAGGTGTTCTTCCCCACCGGCAGTGAGTTGACGTCCTACCTTCTGGCTCTGGCCACCTTCGGCGTCGGCTTCTTCATGCGCCCGGTGGGCGGCATCGTCCTGGGGATCTACGGCGACAAGCATGGCCGCAAGGCCGCGCTGTCGTTGACCATCCTGCTCATGGCGCTGGGCACCCTGATCATTGCCCTGACTCCAAGCTACGCGCAGATCGGCCTGTTCGCGCCGGTGCTGATCGTGCTCGCCCGGTTGCTGCAGGGTTTCTCGGCAGGCGGCGAAATGGGCAGCGCCACGGCGTTTCTCACCGAACACGCCCCCGAAGGCAAGAAAGCGTTCTATTCCAGCTGGATTCAGGCCAGCATCGGCGTCGCGGTGTTGCTCGGCTCGGCGCTGGGCGCGATTTTGTCCAGCTATCTGACTCAGGCGCAGCTGGAGAGCTGGGGCTGGCGCGTGCCGTTCATCATCGGCACGCTGATCGGGCCTGTGGGCTTCTATATTCGCAGCCGGGTCGACGAAACCCCGGCCTACAGCGCGGCCAAGCCGGTTGAATCGCCGTTGCGCGAAGTGCTCAAGACCTATCCGCGCCAGACACTGATCAGCTTCTCGCTGGTGGTGCTGTGGACGGTGTGCACCTACGCGATCCTGTTCTATATTCCGTCCTATGCGCAGCGGGTGCTGGGCCTGCCATCGTGGATGGGCTTCAGCGCCGGGATGATGGGCGGTGCGGTGCTGATTGTCGCCACGCCGATTGTGGGTGCGCTGGCCGACCGCTACGGCCGCAAGCCCTTCCTGCTGGGTTCGGCCCTGGCGATCTTCTGCAGCGCTTACCCCATGTTCCTGTTCATCAACCAGATGCCGGGGCTGTTCTCGCTGCTGGTGTTCGAGTTGGTGCTGGGCATCCTGATCTCCGGCTACATCGGCTCGATCCTTGCCGCGTTCGGCGAATTGCTGCCTACCCACGTCCTGTCCACCGGGTTGTCGGTGGCCTACAACTTCGCGGTGACTATCTTCGGCGGCTTCGCCACGTTCACCATCACCTGGCTGATCGCCTCGACCGGCAGCAATGTCGCCCCCGCTTTCTACATCATGTTCGCTGCGCTGGTCAGCGGTACCGGAGCGCTGCTCTATCGTGACCGTGCACCGGCGATCAGGCGTACCCTGACTGGAGCTTATCAATGACGACCCCTGATTCTTCGCGAATGATCCTGCGCAACGGGCGCCTGCTGGACCTGCAAGCCGGTGCGCTGGTGGCCGGCCAGGAAGTGGTGATCGAAGGCGAGCGTATCGTTGCGGTACGGCCGACCACCCAAGGCTGCGAAGCCGACACCCAGGTTATCGACCTGGGCGGCATGACCCTGATGCCGGGGCTGATCGACTGTCACGTGCATGTGCTGGCTTCCAATGCCAACCTGGGTCTCAATGCGCTGCAACCCAACGCCATCACCATGTACCGGGCGCTGCCGATCCTGGCGGCCATGTTGCAGCGCGGCTTCACCACCGTGCGTGATGCCGGCGGCGCGGACTGGGCGCTGGCTCGCTCCATTCAACTGGGGCTGATCCCCGGCCCGCGCATTTTCGCGTCGGGCAAGGCGCTGTCGCAGACCGGTGGGCACGGCGACATGCGCGCCCGTGGCGAGTTGCTGCTCAATGAACCCTGTTCCTGCTGCTTTCGTGCCGGGGCCATCGCGCGAGTGGTAGACGGCGTCGACAACGTGCGGCTGGCGGTGCGTGAGGAACTGCAACAGGGTGCCAGCCAGATCAAGATCATGGCCTCGGGCGGGGTTTCATCGCCGACCGATCCGATCGCCAACACTCAGTACAGCGAGGCTGAAATCCGCGCCATCGTCGACGAAGCCGAAGCGGCCAACACCTATGTCATGGCCCACGCCTACACCGCGCGAGCCATTCGCCGCGCTATCGAGTGCGGCGTGCGCACCATCGAGCACGGCAACCTGGTAGACGCCGAGACGGCGCAGTTGATGGCCGAGAAAGGCGCGTTTGCCGTGCCGACCCAAGTGACTTACGAGATGCTGGCTGAGTACGGCGAGCGCTTCGGCTTGCCTGCCGATTCGGTCGCCAAGATCGAGGACGTGCGGCTGGCCGGGCGCAATGCGTTGAAGTTGTACGCCGATGCCGGCGTGCCCATGGGCTACGGCTCCGATCTGCTGGGCGAGATGCACGAATACCAGAGCCATGAGTTGCGGATTCGCGCCGAAGTGCTGGGCAACCTGGCGGCCTTGCGCAGTGCGACCAGTGTCGCGGCGCAGATTCTGCAACGCGAAGGCGAGCTGGGCTGCATCGCCGAGGGTGCGCTGGCCGACTTGCTGGTGGTTGATGGCGATCCGCTGACCGACATCAATTGCCTGGTCGGCCAGGGCGAATGCCTGGCGCTGATTCTGCAGGCCGGCCAGGTGCGGAAAAACACCCTGGCGTGATCTGAGCTTCTCGCCTGCAAGACGGATCGCCGCCCGCTCCCTCCCACTGATTCGCGGTACGGCGCGGGCGCTGTAGGAACCACCGGATGGTGATCCGCATCAGTGGGAATTGTGGTCCCAGATCCAGTTCCAGATTCCGGGCAAATGCACCGGCTCGTCGGCGGTCTTGACGGTTCGTGCCAGCGCCGCTCGCTCAAGGGTGGCGGTGTTTTCATAGAAGGGTCTGGCCGCAAGAACCAGGCCGTTCTGCCGGGCACTGTCGACCAGAATCTGCAGATATTCTTCGATATGCCGGGCCGTGTACCGATTCAGGTCGTGAAAAGTCACCACCACCGGTATCGCGCCATCGACCGTCGGCAACTCTCCCGCGACAATCCGCTCTCGCACCTGCGACAGCTCGCGCAGGAAATGCGCGCGGCGTCGCAGGCTCATGTTCCAGCCCCAGATTTTTCCGTCATTGGCGCTGATGTCAGTCAACAGCACGTGCAGGCCATGGCGCTGGTAGGCGGCAAAGGTGCGCTTGTCGTAGTTCCAGAAAGGTGGGCGCACCAGGACGGTAGAACCTGTGATTGAATCCAGGATATCGCCGCCTTGGGTCAGGGATTGATCCAGTTCCTCATCGGACAGCGAGCGGTGATTGGTGTGGTGCGGTGTGGCGCTGTGCAGGCCCAGCAGATGACCTTCCGCGTGTTCACGCTGCATCAACGCCCTGCCCTGGTCACTGTTTCCCGCGCCGGTGGCACCGGTCTGCACAAAGAACAATGCCTTGATGCCGAGTTGGACCGCGTTGTTGGCCAGGCCCTCGAGCACGCGCTCAGTGGGATTGTAGAAGCCCGATGCGCTGGGGCCGTCGTCGAAGGTGAGCAGGAAACGCACCGGAGCCTGCTCACGCAGGTGGGCAGTAGCTGCTGACGTCAGAGGGATAGGCGCACTGATACAGCCCGCAAGGCCGCTGGCCAGGGCAAAGACTGCAACGATGCGGCTGAAGATGTTCATCTAAGGATGCGTCTGGAGGCTAGAGCGGCGGCATTATCCACGAATTGCCGCGCAAGTGAACCGGGAGCGCTGAATCCATGCAGGAGCCGGCCCTGCTGGCGAAGCCAATGTTTCACGCAACACGTCTGCCGTATCCGTACCGAGCCCTTCGCGAGCGAGACGGTTCGCCGCCCGCTTGCTCCGGGGTATCGAGGCGTGGCATCTACTGAAAATCCCGGCTGCGCACATCCAGCCCGGCCAGCAACGGGGTCAGGTCGAACAGGCGCTGGGCGATGACGTGACGCACGCCGTCCTTTGACTCGAATCGACCGAACACCTGCAGCAGTTGCGAACCCACCAGAATCTTGCGCTGTCGCTCGGCCAGGTCGCGCCAGACCACCACGTTGATCATGCCGAACTCATCCTCCAGCGTTACAAACGTCACGCCGCTGGCAGTGCCGGGGCGCTGACGGCCGATGACGATGCCGGCCACGCTCAAGGTGCACTCATGCTCCAGGCTGAGCAGGTCTCGGGAACTGCGGAAACGTTTGGTGCTCAGTTGGCGGCGCAGCAAGGCCAGGGGATGTGGCCCCAGCGTGGTGCCGAGGGTGTCGTAGTCGGCGCGCATGTCCTGCGCCACGCTGGGCAGCGGCAGCGCGACGTGCTGTTCTTCGCTGGGCAGGTCGTCGAACAAGGGACGCTGGGCTTCGACCCCGGCCACTTCCCAGCGAGCCCGATGGCGGTGACCGATCAAACCACGCAAGGCGCCCGAGTCCGCCAGGGCTTCGGCGGCGCGGGCGTCGAGCCCGGCGCGTAGGGTCATGTCAGTGGCATCAGTGAAAGGTCTGACCGCACGAGCCGCTTCAATCCGGCGTGCGACGTCTTCGCGAAAGCCGCTGATCATGCGCAGACCCAGGCGAATGGCCAGGTTGCGGCGGTAATCCGCATGGTCCACCGGTTCCAGCGTGCAATCCCACTCGCTGTAACGAATGTCCACCGGATGAATGACGATGTGGTGCCGCCGAGCATCCTGCAACAACTGGTCAGGAGTGTAGAAACCCATCGGCCAGCTATTGATGAGCGCACAGGTAAACGCAGCGGGCTCATGGCATTTGAGCCAGCAGCTGGCGTAAGTCAGCAACGCGAAGCTGGCGGCGTGGGATTCGGGAAAGCCGTAGCTGCCGAAGCCCTTGATCTGTTCGAAAATGCGTTGGGCGAAATCGTCTTCGTAACCGTTGGCCTTCATGCCTTTAGCAAGTCGCTCCCGATGAGGCTCCAGCCCGCCATGCCGCTTCCACGCCGCCATGGACCGGCGCAGCTGGTCGGCTTCACCAGGGCTGTAGCCGGCAGCAATGATCGCCACTTCCATGACCTGCTCCTGAAACAGCGGTACACCAAGCGTGCGTTCAAAGACTTTTTTCAGCTTGTCCGGATAGGTCACCTTCTCAGTCCCGTTACGCCTGCGCAGGTACGGATGCACCATGTCGCCCTGAATCGGCCCGGGCCGGACGATGGCGACTTCGATCACCAGATCGTAGAACTCCTTGGGCTTGAGGCGCGGCAGCATGGCCATCTGCGCCCGGGACTCGATCTGGAACACGCCGATGGTGTCGGCGCGGCTGATCATCTCGAAGGTGGCCGCATCCTCGTGCGGCAATGACGACAGCTCCCAATGGTCGTCCCGGTAGCGCTTGACCAGTTCGAAGGTGCGGCGCAGTGCGCTGAGCATGCCCAGCGCGAGAATGTCGACCTTCAGCAGCCCGACCTGATCCAGGTCGTCCTTGTCCCACTGGATGATGGTGCGCTCGGCCATGGCAGCGTTTTCCACCGGGACCAGCGTGTCCAGCGGGTGTTCGGAAATCACGAAACCGCCCGGGTGTTGCGACAGGTGCCGGGGAAAACCGATCAACTCGCCGGTCAGGGTCAGGACCCGGCGCAGGATCGGCGTATCGGGATCGAATCCGGCCTCGCGCAGGCGAACCGGCTCGGGCAGGTTGTCGGTCCAGCGGCCGAAGGCGTCGGCCAGCGCGTTGATCTGGTCCGGCGGCAGGCCGAGTGCCTTGGCAACATCGCGCACCGCACCGGCACCGTGATAGGTGCTGGCCACAGCGGTAAGCGCCGCCCTGCCCCGGCCGTAGCGTTGGAAAATATATTGCAGGACTTCTTCGCGGCGATCGTGCTCGAAGTCCACGTCGATGTCCGGCGGCTCGTTTCGCTCTCTGGAAATGAAGCGCTCGAACAGCAGGCTGCATTTTTCCGGGTTCAGCTCGGTGATGCCCAGCGCATAGCACACCACCGAATTGGCCGCCGAACCGCGGCCCTGGCAAAGAATGGCGCGGCTGCGGGCAAAGGTGACGATGTCGTGGACGGTCAGGAAGTAGCTGTCGAACTTCATTTCCGCGATCAGGCCCAGTTCTTTCTCGATCTGTTGGCGGGTTTTCGGGCTCACGCCGTCGGGCCAGCGACGGCGCGCGCCTTGCTCGGTCATTTCCCGAAGCCATGAACTGGGGGTGTGCCCGGCGGGAACCAGCTCATGAGGGTATTCGTATTTCAGCTGACTGAGGTCAAAGTTGCACCGACGCGCAATGCGCACCGATTCGGCCAGCAGAAAACCGGGGTAGACCTCGGCAAGCGCCGGCAATGGCCGCAAATGCCGCTCACCATTGGGAAACAGACGATGTCCGGCTTCGGCCACCGGCAGGTGATGACGAATGGCGGTCATGGTGTCCTGCAAGGCCCGCCGGCCGCGGGCATGCATATGCACATCGCCCATGGCGACCGCTTCGATGCGTTGGGATCTGGCCAGCATCATCAGGTTCGCCAGCCGCTGACGATCGTCCGGCCCGCAATGCAACTCGACGCCGAGCCAGAGCGTATCGGCGAAGCGGTCGCTCAGCCATGCGCCCTGCTCTTGAGTCTGCGCCACAGGTTGTTCAAGGTCCGGCAGCCAGATCGCCAGCAAACCGTGCAGTGGTTCGGTGAAATCTTCATGCAGCAAACGGTACTCACCCTTTTTCGCCCGGCGCCGGGCCAGGGTGATCAAGCGGCACAAAGCCTGATAACCGACCAGGGACTCCACCAGCAACACGATCTTCGGTCCTTGCTCGATCTGCATTTCACTGCCGATGATCAATCGCAGGCCGGTATCGAGGGAGGCCTGCCAGGCGCGAACGATGCCGGCCAGGGTGCATTCGTCGGTGATCGCCAGCGCGGTGTAACCATGCAGCACTGCGCGGTCGAACAGCTCGCGGGCGCTGGAGGCTCCGCGCTGAAAACTGAAGTTGGACAGGCAATGCAGCTCGGCGTATTCGATGTTCACGAAAACCAGCCGTGCAGCAACAGCTCGCCGTTATCGCCCACCTGGCGGTAAGCCCAGGCGCGTTGCCCGGCCATGGTCTGGACCCGGTAATAATCGCGACGCACATCGCCGCCGTCCCACCAGCCTGATTCGATGCGTTCCGGCCCTGCCAGAATCTGCGTGGCGTGGCCGTGTAAAGGCTGCGGCTCGCGCAGCAACCAGCCTGGGCGCGGGATACCCGGCTGCAGGGTCGAGGGTTTTGCACTGCTGCCCGGTTGCCAGGCCCATTCCGGACGATGATCGGCCAGCGCACACAAACCATTGACCGACTCGTCCCCCAGCCGCGCCCGCAAGCGTTCCCGCAGCTGTTCCCATGGCAGCGTCTGTTGCACACGTTCGTCGAACAGTTCGCGGTGCGCCGGGACGAATGAGGGCAAGTCTTGCGCCAGCAGGCGCATTGCGCGCACCGGCGAGCTGACCTGCACCTGTTCCAGCCGGCCACGCGCCAGTTCGAACAGCATCGTCGCATCCCGCTCGGCACTCAGCAGGCCGACCGGCACCAGCGTCTCAGGCCCGTCGACATGTTCCAGATGGATCACGAAACGCTGCACGCCGCTGTCTCTGCCGCCCAGGAACACCGCCAGATCGGCAATCAGACGTTTCAGGGGAAACAGCAACGCCTGGTTGGACTCGACGTCGTAATTGAGCTCGATGCGCAAATCGAAGCTGTCCGGTGGCGTGTAGTACGCCAGTGCCACCGGACGCTCACCCAGCAATGTGTCCAGGTGGTGCAGCAGGCTGGCGGGAAAACGCCGCGCCAGGGTGCTGCGCGGCAAGGCCAGTACCTCGCTGAGCTTGCGCAGGCCCATGCGGGCGAAGGCGGTGGCGGTTTCCTTGGGCAGCCCGATACGGTCCAGCGGCATGGTTTCCAGCATCGAACGCAGGCTTGAGGCATTTGCCACGGCAAGGCCGTCATGAACGTTGGCCAGCATCCGCGCCGCCACCGGATTGGGGGCGACCACGATGCGGTGGCGAAAACCCAGCGCGGTCAGTTCCTCGCGCAACCGGGCCTCGAACACCGGCCAGGGGCCGAACAGCTTGAGGCTGGACTCGATTTCCATCAGCAACACCCGTGGGTACTTGAGGCTGACATGAGAGCTGAAACCGTAGGCCCATGCCGCCAACAGCTGCTGCAGTCGATCGGTTTCAGCCGGGTCATGCTCGATGGCGGTGAACTGTGGCACCAGGGTTTGTGCCGCCGTCAGGCTTTGCCCAGGCTTGAGGCCCAGGGCGCGGGCCGCAGGATTGACGGTTTGCAGGACCCGACGCTGGACGCTGCCACTGAGCAATGCCAGCGGTTGATCGGGGTCGGGGTGGCGGCGCATGACACCGTCCAGCGCCAGTTGCGGCAGCAAGACACAGGCCCACAGCATAAGAACCTCAGGAGTCGGTTGAAAAAGGAATCGGCGAATGAGGGGCCAGCCCGCCACGGCACTTGAGCACCCGCAGTTGCTGGGGATGTGTGTCGATCATGAGGCGCAGTGCGGCGGGCGACGGATTGGCAGCCGCCTGACTGGGACGGCAGGCAAAGGCCAGGGTCTGGCCGGTTTCCGCGGCCACTTGCAGGCGGCGCAAGGCGCGGTCGTCGGCCATACCCGGCCAGCACACCACCGCACCGCAGCTGCCGGAACGCAAACATTGCTCCGCGGCCCACAACGCATCACGCGGCCCGGCTTCGATCACCACCAGCCACTGCAAATCGACGCCAGCCGCCTGCCAGGCATGGGGATATGGCACGTAAGGCGGTGCCACCAGCACAACGCGCTCTGCACGGGTCGACAGACGCGCCAGACTCGGCCAGAGCAGTCGAAGTTCGCCACTGCCATCGGCCGGCAACAGGATTTCGGTGAGGGCCGATGCCGGCCAGCCTCCAGTGGGCAAAGCCCGGTCCAGCGCCGCGTGGCCACTGGGATGCGGGCTGACCGCAGCGGCAGGCGAACGCCCTTTCCAGACCCTGCGCTCGTCGAGCAAGGCGTCCAGGCTGACGACGGCGGCCATCACTCGCGCCTGACCAAGCCGCAGAACACGCCTTCGATGGCGAAATCCTGGTCAGGGTTGACCACAATCGGTGCATAGGCCGGGTTGCGCGGTAGCAGGCGCAAGGCATCGGCACCCCGTTGCAGCCGCTTGATAGTGACTTCACCGTCCAGACGGGCGACGACGATCTGGCCGTCGTTGGCTTGAGGGTTGCGCAGCACGCCCACCAGATCGCCGTCGAGAATGCCGTCTTCGATCATCGAGTCGCCGCGCACGCGCAGCAGGTAATCAGGGATTCTGGAGAAGGTGCTCCGGTCCAGCAGTAGCGTGTCGTGCAGGTCGACGTCCGGCCCGATGGGCGCACCGGCAGCTACCCGACCCAATACCTGGATTTCCAGCAATTCAGGGCGCGGCCCGGTGTGCACCAGACGGATGCCTCGGGCCTGATTGGGCTGGACTTCGATCAGGCCCGCTTCAGTGAGGGCCAGGATGTGTTTGCGTGCGACGCTGCGCGAGGCAAAACCGAATGCCTCGCAGATTTCCGCCAGGCTCGGCGATTGGCCGTGACGGGCAATGCGGTCACGGATGAATTCCAGGATGGCGCTACGGCGCGCAGATAATGTGCTCATGGAGTACATTTGTACTCCATTGCGTTTTTTTTGCCTAGTGCCGGTCGCCAGGTGGCCGACAATCGGCCAACGTCATGCTGAAGTCGGGCAGGTATGGGCGCCGTCGTTCAGGCCCTGCTTGTGGTTCTTGTAATCGAGCGTGGCCTTGCCGTTGTGCCACTTGAGCGTCACTACCACGACCGAATCGAAGTCATCGCCGGTCCAGTCGTCGATCAGGTTCAGTGACTGGCCCGAAGCTTCTTCGGCCACCGCATTGATCAGTTCCGGCAGGTAGCCGTGGGACCAGGCGGTATAGATAGTCGCGTTATGGTACTTGTCGTGCATCAACTCACCGGCCAGGTCGCTGGTATCGTTGGCGCCGAAGTCGATGTTGATGGGCAACCCCAGCTTGATTGCACTAGGGCCGACAGTCATCAAGGGGCGCACGTAGCTGTAGGACAGGTCGCCCTCGCCCTCTTCGACATGGCGATTGGGATTGGCGGCAAAGATGAAGTCGGCTTTGCCGAATTCCTTGGGTAACACTTCGGCCAGCTCGATGGCGCGGTTGAGCCCCTGACAGTTCAACTGGCCCAGACCCATCTTGGGTTTTTCGGCGTGGCGCAGGAAGACCAGCGTCTGGATACCGTTCTTGGGTTCGGCATGCACACCGCCGCCCATGAAAAACCAGAAGAGTGCCGAAGCCACCAGAAGCATGGGAAGTAACAGCCAGGCCACGCGGCGTTGCAGCCGGCCGGGAAAGGATGTTCGGGAAATCGTCATTTTTTCTGAACCCAGTATGCGGTTAGGGGAAGGTCAACTTTCGTAGTGGCGAAAGTGCCTGTCATATGCGGGTTCGCGGCCCTTGCACGCTTTTACCGAGAGGCCCCTTGATCACCAACAGAGCCTAGCGCGTCAATGTTTCGCTATGAAGAATGCGGACGATAGGAGTCCCAAAAACCGGGGATGTTGCAAAATCGGCTGAGAAATGCCGAATGTTGTCTCGATAAGCTGTGTGCAAATGTGTCTTGCGTACTCGAACGGACCTGCACCACCTCCAGCGACCCTTGTAGCGCTGTTTACCAGGCAACAGTGTTTCAACAGAGTGTTGCCCCACACACAGTGGTTGGCGCTGCCATGGCGCCGCAGCCTTGAAGATCCGCCAGTGCGAGAGTGGCACGACCTCTGCAATATTCCATTTATGCAGGTCCGCCCGACTGAACTACTGATTTGAAATATATCAATCGGCGGTTGCAGCCTTGCCACTCTTATCTGGATCGCCTCTATGACACAGCCTTATGTGAACCTGTCCCTGAACACGCCTTTCGCTCTGGCCAAATGGGCGATGGCGGCCTGCGCGCTGGCCTTCAGCCTGCAAGGCACTGTCCAGGCAGCGCAAACCGCACCGTCGGAAGTGCGCCTGGATTATGCCTACTATTCGCCGGTGAGCCTGGCGCTCAGGCACTTCGGCTGGCTGGAAAAAGCCCTGCCCCAGGCCAAGGTCACCTGGGTACTGAGCCAGGGCAGCAACCGTTCACTGGAATACCTCAACAGCGGCAGCGTTGACTTCGGCTCATCCGCCAGCCTATCGGCGGTGCTCGCCAGGGCCAATGGCAGTCCGATCAAATCGGTCTATGTCTACAGCCGCGCCGAGTGGACGGCCTTCGTCGTGCCCAAGGATTCTGCACTGAAAAGCGTTGCCGACCTCAAAGGCAAGAAAATCGCAGCCACCAAGGGTACTGACCCGTACCTGTTCACCTTGCGCGCGCTGCAGGAAGCGGGTCTGAAGAAGGATGACGTCGAGTTGTTGCATCTGCAGCACCCCGACGGCCGGGTCGCTCTGGAAAAAGGCGACGTGGATGTCTGGGCCGGTCTTGATCCACACATGGCGGCCAGCGAGATCCAGGCCGGCTCGCGCTTGCTGTACCGCAACAAGGACTTCAACAGTTACGGCGTGATCAGCGTCACCGAAAAATATGCCAAGGAGCATCCGCAAGCGGTGGCCAGCGTTCTGAAAGCCTATGAACAGGCCCGTGAGTGGTCCCGCGCCAATCCCGAAGAGCTAGCAAAACTGCTGGCCAGCGAATCGGGCCTGCCGCTGGAAGTCGCCAGATTGCAGCTGTCGCGTACCGATCTGGATCACCCGCAATTGACCGATAAGGACATTGCCGCGTCCAAAGCCGCAGCGCCGATTCTGGTATCTGAAGAGCTGGTACGCAAAGGCGTCGACGTTGACAAGGTCATTGATGAACTCATCGACCCGGCTTTGGGCAAAAACGTGATCGACCCGCGATGAGCACCAGCAAGAGCAAAGACTGGGACCGCCCCGCCCAACCGGCCCGGCCGGCCGCTGCCGAAAGCTGGCAGCGTTACGGCACGGCGCTCAAGGGCCTGGCGCTGCCGATGGCGATCATTGGGGTGCTGGAAATCGTGGTCAGGATCGGCTGGCTGCCTTCCTACCAGATGCCGGCACCCAGCGAAGTCGCGGCGACCCTTACCGACCTGGCCGACGGCGCGTTGTGGAAACACATCGGCGCCAGCCTGTTGCGGGTGCTGTCCGGGTTTGTCATCGGGGCCGGCCTGGCGCTGCTGTTTGCGGCCTGGGTGGGCCTGAGCCGTGAGGCCGAAGCCTATCTGGAACCGACTTTCGCCGGGCTGCGCTCGATTCCCAGCCTGGCATGGGTGCCGCTGTTGCTGCTGTGGCTGGGCATCGGTGAAACCTCAAAAGTGGTGCTGATCGCCATTGGCGCGTTCTTCCCGGTGTACCTCAATGGGGTGGCGGCGATTCGCGGCATCGATCGCAAGTGGGTGGAAGTCGGCCTGATGTACGGTTTCAGCCGCCCGCGGCTGGTGCGCCGCATTCTGCTGCCTGCCGCCCTGCCCGGTCTGTTCACCGGCTTGCGCAGCGGCATGAGCCTGTCGTGGATGTTCCTGGTGGCCGCCGAGCTGATCGCGGCGACCAAAGGCCTGGGCTACCTGTTGAGCGACGGTCGGGAAACGTCACGGCCGGATATCGTGCTGGCGGCGATCATCGTCCTGGCACTGCTGGGCAAAATCAGCGACGGCTTACTGGCCGGCCTTGAGAAACGCTTCCTGGCCTGGCGTGACACATTCAACGGCCAGGGCCGTGAGGGTTGAACATGAGCACATCCTTGATGACGATCCGCGTCGAGCGCAAGGCATTTGCCGAGACCACGGTCTTGCAGAACATCGAGCTGACCTTGCACGAGCAGGAAACCGTGAGCCTGCTCGGGCCTAGCGGGTGCGGCAAGAGCACGCTGCTGCGCATTGCCGCCGGCCTGGAAAAGGACTTCAACGGCAGCGTACGCCGGAACGGAGAACGACGCACGAACGAGCAGGTCGCGTTCGTGTTTCAGGAACCCAGGCTCATGCCCTGGCTGAGCGTGGAGCAGAACATCGGTTTCAGCGACGATCTGCACTACGACAAGGCCTGGGTGACGCGCCTGATCGACGAAGTCGGCCTGACCGGCTTTGCCAACGCCCTGCCCAAATCGCTGTCAGGCGGCATGGCCCAGCGGGTGGCGATTGCGCGCGGGCTGTATTCCCATCCCCAAGTGTTGTTGCTGGATGAGCCGTTCAGCGCAGTGGACGCCTTTACCCGCATGAAACTGCAGGATCTGCTGCTCGAACTGGCCGCACGGCATGCCATTACCTTGCTGGTGGTCACCCATGACGTGGATGAAGCGCTGTACCTGAGCGATCGGGTACTGGTGATGAATCATCATCCCGGCACCGTAGCCCATGAACTGGCGGTCGACCTGGCGTGGCCGAGGGATCGGCTCGATCCGCGCCTGGCGCAGCTCAAGACATTGGCCCTGACACGCCTGCATCAGGCTCATCTGATCTGAGCGCGCCTGTCCGGGCAGGCAAGCCTGGCGCCGTGCCTGCGATGCGCCAGGTGCGTGCTTACTTTCCTGTCCGAAAACGATTCCATATCTCGACGCGCAACGCTTCGATGCTCGCCGCCACTGGTTCCAGGACGAACATGCGACTCATCACGTCGGCGTCCGGATAGACGCTGGGGTCGGTCCACAGCTTGGGGTCGATCAGGGCCTCGGCCTTCTCGTTGCCGTTGGCGTAGTGCACGTGGTTGGTCACCTCGGCGATCACATCCGGCTTGAGCAGGTAATTCATGAACGCGTAGGCCGCCTGCTCGTTGGCAGCATCGGCGGGCATCGCCATCATGTCGAACCACATGGGCGCCCCTTCGCGTGGCACTGAGTAATGAATGTCCACGCCGGCAACCGCCTGATCGCGAGCCTGGGAAATGTCCCCCGAGTAGCCGACCGCGACACAAATCTTCCCTGCGGCCAGGTCGGCGATGTATTGGGTCGGATGGAAATACGTGACGTAGGGGCGCACGCTGCCCAGGGTTGCCCCGGCTTTGGCGTAGTCCTCTGCGCTTTCGCTGAAAGGCGACAGGCCCAGGTAGTTGAGGGTGATCGGCAGCAATTCCGGAGCGCTGTCCAGAATCGCGACACCGCATTGGGACAGTTTGCGCATGTTCTCGGGCTTGAGAATCAGATCCCAGGAATCGACCGGTGCGTCATTGCCCAGCACGGCCTTGACCTTGACCGCATCGTAGCCGATCCCGGTGCTGCCCCACAGGTACGGAAAGCCGTGGCGGTTGCCCGGATCATTGGCCTGCAAGGCCTTGAGCAGCACTGGATTGAGGTTTTTCCAGTTGGGCAACCGGCTTTTGTCCAGCGGCTTGAGCACGCCCAGCTGGACCTGCCGTGCCATGTAGTGCACGGATGGCACCACCACGTCATAGCCTGACCGGCCCGCGACCAGCGCCGCGTTGAGGGTGTCGTTGTTGTCGTAGGTCTCGTAGATGACTTTCACGCCCGAGGTCTTCTCGAACTGCTTCACCGTGTTCGGCGCAACATAGTCTGTCCAGTTATAGACATTGACTGTCTCGGCCGCGTGACTGGTGGAGGCCAGCAACATCAGCGCAGCTATCGATTTGTGCAACATCCTGGGACTCCTCGGGTCAGTGCCGACAGCTTGCCCTAGAGCGGACCGGGCCGACAACACATGCAGTAACACGGCTGGACGATAGCAAACCCTGGTGCCCGTCAGATAAATGAATCTTTTTGCCGGCGCCATGAAAATATTTTCGTTGCGTCAGCGGACAGGTGCTATTTTTAGTGCTCATCGAGACCGCTTCGATCATCCTCAGGAAAGCACTGCGACCCGCCACAGGACGCCGTTGGTTGTCCTTGCAAGGTCTTCAGGCTCGCCGGTCATGGGTCGATGGGTCTTCCCTACCCATTTGAGCCAAGGAAGTGCTCGATTGCAGCAGGTGGGCCGCCGTCATGAACAAAGTTACCTTCCCCAACGCCTGTCAGTTGATGCGCTGGCATTTTCATCCGGTTGGCTTTGAGGCCAGCATGGATGCGCCCAGCAGCATGATCGCGCGCCTGTTCGACCGGGCCAGTGGCGAAACCGTTCTGGCGATTGCCGGCCTGCCCTGTTCCATGGTCATGAACGCCACCGATGTGGAACGCATCATCGAGGCCATTGAGGCGGAGCTGGACATGTTCGGCGTGCAGCCCATGGTCAGGTTTTCCTGAGCGCAATGTATCCACAATCACGGCGGCGGTGCATCGGTCTCGCGCCAGCGCTTGTATGGCGTGGTTACCCGCGACGCAGGTCTTCGAAGAAGGGCTTGTCCGCCGCTACCCGGTCCGATGCCTTGGGCATCGCCGCATGCTCGGCATTGCCACCGGCCTTTTCCACGAACCAGTAGCAATGACGCACGGCCCGGGTGATGGCGACATAAGCCAGACGGAGGATCTCGTCCTTCTGGGCAGAGTCGAAAGGCTGCAAATCCCCCGTCTCACCCAGCCCTGCCTGGCGATAAACCTGATTCTTGTACGGTGAAACCGTCAGGTGCTGGCAATCCCCCAGCAGGAAAACTGCGTCAGCCTGCAACCCCTTGGAACTGTGATAAGTCAGGCTCTTGATCCGGCGTGACGCTGCAGGCAGCAACTGGTCGGCATCCAGCAGCGCCTGCAGAGCCGGGGCAAAGCGGGCTTTTTCACTGCCCTTGCGGTACAGCAACAAAATCGAGTCGCCGTCCTGGTAATGCTCGGCCACGCGGGCTGCCAGCGCTTCTTCGTCACGATCCAGCACCCGAACCGGCAGCAACTCCTGTGCGGCACCGCTGGCCCTGGCCTTCTTGCCGGGGATGGCAGGCGCGGCGCGCACGATGTGTTCGGCCGCGTCGATGATGTGCTGGTGGCTGCGGTAGTTGTCGCTGAGCATCACCTTAGTGGTCGCGGGCGAGGAAAACTGTCGGGCGAACTCCATGAAGAATTTCGGCGAACTGCCGCGCCAGCCATAGATGGACTGCCAGTCATCGCCCACGCATAGCAATGACGAGCGCTGGGCAATGCGCCCAGCCTGCATGGCGGGGCCGCGACGGCGAATTTCCCGCAGGCTGGCTCGAACCCAGGAGACGATCTGCGGCGAGACGTCCTGGAACTCGTCAATCATCAGGTGCGACAAGGGACGCAGTACATCGTCGCTGACCAAGCGCAGGTTCTCCGGCGACGTTTCGCCGAACAGGGCGAACATGCGGTTGTAGGTCATCACCGGAGGCGCCTGGGTCAGCAGGTGGTTTTCAAAGGCTTTCCAGAACAGGCTCAACGCTTCGAAAAAGTACCGGTCCGGATCATCGCTGGCAAAGCTCATGTGTGCTACGGCCGCCGGAACATCCAGGCCCAGGTTTTCGATGAAGTTCGCGGCGGTGACAAAACCATCCAGCAACGGCGCCGCGCTCAGCTCGCCCTTGACCCGATAATCGAAGCCCGGTCCGGCCACTGCGGTGCCGGCCAGCGATTGCAGAACCTGGCGGCCTTCCTGATAACTCTCGATCCATATCAGGGGCTTGCGGCAGAAAGCTTGAAACAGAGTGCGCTTGATCACCCATTCAGCCCATACCGGCAGCTTGGCGCCGGGGCGCTTGAGCTGCTGGTCCTCGCTTGAGTCCAGGCCCAGCACGATCCACGCATCCAGCTCGGCGCTGTAGCCATGCACATGGAAGCCAAAGCCATTGATTTCGACGGTCTGGCGCATCGGCTCGATGCCCTTGATCGGCCAGGCGCCGGCCCGGATCCACAGGTCTTCGATGGTGTCGCACAACTCCTCGTCGCGCTTGGCCGACAGTTCGGTCACGGTCACGCGCTTTTGCACGTCCGGATGATCGCGGTCCAGCTCCTTGAGCTGCAACGCGTGTCGGTACAGGGGCGCGATCACTTCACGAAAACGTTCGTTGCCAGCGTACAGGTCGCGGTAGCACAGATTGAGCTGCTGGCGCTGGGCATCGTTGATGCGCAGGTCGAACGGGTTGCTGTCGACGTCGTCTTCGCGGCCAGTGCCGTTGCCCAGGTTCTCGAAGGCGCGCAGCTGTTCGAACCCTGGCAGGCTGCGCACCAGCGGCAGGATACGTGAGTGGAAGGTCCGTACCAGGTCGCGTCCTTGAGCGGCGCTCAGGGAATGTCCCCATATGCCAAGGGTTTGCGTGAGCTTGTTGATAAAGTCTTTGCGCGATTCGCGGGTGAACGTCACCACGGTCATGGCGTTCAACTCATAGCCCAGATAGTGATGCAGCAACAGGATGCGCAGCACCAGCGTGGTGGACTTGCCGGCACCGGCGCCGGCGATCACGTAGGTGGACGGCGTATCGCTGAAGATCATTTTCCACTGCGCGGCGCTGGGCTGGGCGTGAGCGGGAAGCTTCTCGGCCACGTCCTGCCTCACGCGCTTCTTGAGTTCCGGCGTCAGGGACAGACGCCAGTCATCGAACAGATGATCGTCGACCTTGGGGCCGCGGTGTTCTGCGGGCCGGGTGTCGCGGATCACCAGCATATGACGGCCCTGCTCGATGCCGTCCAGATGCCCGTCGGCATAGCCTTCCCTGACGCCCTCGATATGTCCGTTCAGATAACCGTCGGCATGCCCCTGAAACCACGACGGCTGATGCTGCGCACCCAGGCCGCTCAACGCCTTGCCGGTCATTCGGGCCAGCAGGCGCTTGAAGAACGGCAGCTGTTCAGGCGGGTTGAGTTCGAGATCCAGATCGGATACGGGGGCGGTTGGCAACTCGGCAGGCACGCAGACTCCAGATGATGGCTGGCAGGCGAAGGAGCCCTATGGTCGCCGGAATCGCCGCCAAGCTCCAGTGAAATGCTTTGCTGTCAGGGCCTTAGCCGATCAACTGCATGTTCGTTGGAGATTGCGCAGCAGGGTCTTGGCCGTTCAGAAAAACGTGCTGAACGACTCGATGACCTTCAATTCCTCGTCCACCAGGCAGCCGTTGCGCCATTTGTCGAACGTCAGGCACGGGTGCGAGGTGCCGAAGGAGATGATGTCGCCCACTTTCAGAGCGCACCCCGGCGCCACTGTCATGAAGGCGTGTTGATCCATTACGGCGGTGACGCGGCAGGCACTGACGTCCTCGCCTGCCAGTGGCGATATTCCCGGCCTGAATCGCCACAACGGGTTCGGCAGTCCGGCATCAAAGGCGACGTCGCGTTTGCCCATGGCCACGACCGCGAACCCCGGTTCCGGCAAGGACTGGACGTGGGCCCAGACTTCCAGCGCCGGGCGCAGCCCCTCGGTCAAGCCGGGGTGGCGGTCCAGCACGCAGCATTGGGCGTCCTTGTAGAGGCCATGGTCGTGGACCACGTAACTGCCGGGGCGCAGCACGCCGAGAAAGCGTTCGCGCACCGCCTGGGCGTCGAAGGCTGCGGCGATCAAGTCGTACCACGCTGAACCGGACGCCGTGACGATCGGCCGAGCCAGGGCAAATGCGCCCCGATCCTGCAGTTCTACGGCCAGGCGTACCAGCGACGCGGCGAAATCGTTGATCTGGGTCACCGCGTGCTCGCCGTGAATCACCCCTTCGTAACCTTCGATGCCGGTCAGCGCCAAGGCCGGCTGTGCGGCGATGGCATCGGCCAGTTCCAGCACCTGGTCTTCGCTGCGACAGCCACAACGCCCGCCGGGCACGCCGTATTCGATCATCACATTGAGCCGAAGTCCGCGAGCGGCGAAGAATTGGCCCAGCGCCGCAATGTTGTCCGGGTGATCGACCAGGCAGTGGAAATCGAACATCGGGTCGGCCAGCATCTCGGCAATCAACGCCATGTTCGGCTCACCCACCAGCTGATTGGCCATCAGCACCCGGCGTACACCATGGGCATAAGCCGCACGCGTCTGCACGGCAGTCGCCAGGGTCATGCCCCATGCGCCTTCTTCCAGCTGCCGGCGAAACAGGGCCGGGACCATGCTGGTCTTGCCATGGGGAGCCAGTTCCGCACCGCTGTTGGTGACGAAGGTCTGCATCCAGCGAATGTTGTGCTCCAGCGCTGCGCGATGAATCACCAGGGCCGGAAGACTGACGTCCTCGACGAGGCTGTCGCCGGGCTTGGCGCTGCCCTTTTCGATCACGGTCATGCTCATCGCGCACCTCCTGGCAACCGGGCTAGCCGGGCTGTTTGGCCTTATAGGCAATGCAATCGATCTCGACCTTGCAGTCGACCATCATGCTGGCCTGGACGCAGGCGCGCGCCGGCGCGTGTTCAGGGGTGAAATACTCGGCGAATACCTTATTGAAGCTCCAGAAATCCCGGGGGTCATCGAGCCAGACGCCGACCCGCACCACGTCCTTGAGCTCATAGCCGGCTTCTTCCAGAATCGCGACCAGATTACGCATGGCCTGGTGCGTCTGTTCGACGATGCCGCCGGCAATGATCTCTCCCTCCAGCGCCGGCACCTGGCCGGACACATGCAGCCAGCCATCGGCCTCGACTGCGCGGGCAAAGGGCCGTGGTTGGCCGCCGCCGGCCGTACTGCCGGCGCCATAACGGGTGATGCTCATGGGATCTCCTTGAATTTTCATTGCAAAAGCACCGCTTTGCAGAAGCGGTGCTACAGGCAGGTCGCAACCGCAGCGGCTCGCAGCGGAGCCTGGCTGTCGGTGAGCGGCGCATAGAACTCGACCGTCGTCTCCTGACCCGTGGCCCGCACGTCGGCAAAGTAACGCGCCTCGGTGGTGAACACGGTGAAGCCGCCCTCGCCCAGCTTATGCATGAACACGTCCGAGATGGCGCCGAACATTGCCTCGTTCTGCCACGACACCTGAATGCACTGGGCGACGGCGGCCGCCTGCTTGGTGCTGGTCAGCACCTTGTTGGGACCTGCCGAGCGATCCGATTGCGAAGGGGCTGCGCATCCCGCCAACATCGCCGTTGCTGCTACTACAAGTACCGCAGATTTCATGATCTGGCCTTTCCCTGACGAGCTTCGCCGAAAAAAAGCGAAGTCTAGCATCGCAGCCTCAACCTTCGGCCAGTTGCTCCTCGTATTCCTTGACGTACTGATTGGCCAGGGACTGTTTCTGGCTGTCATCCAGAATCTTGCCCGCCATCTGGAAAAACTTGTGTTCCTCTTCTTCAAGGTGGTGATGGACCTTGTCTGACAGCTTTTTAGCGGTCGCCAGCCAGGACGGGCTGGACATCTCGGTCTCGTCCAGTTCCTCGATCATTTCGTCCATTTCATGGTGCTCGGAAATGGCGTGGCGGCTGAGGTCGACCCCGGTGTCGTGGGCCATCAGCGGTATATAGAAAAAGCGCTCCTCTGCGGTTTCATGGGCATGCAGCTCTTCCTTGAGCTGTTTATAAGCCTGCACCCGCTCCTCGCTGTTCCCACTGGTCTGCACCAGCGCCTGGGCATAGCGACGCTGACGTTCATGGCTTTCACGCAAGGCTTCAAAAATATTCAAGGGTTGTCTCCAGGACGGCTTCCAGGAAACGGAAGCGTTGTGGACTAGACCCTGGGCGACCCGCGGCAGTTCAGAAATACTGGCTATCTAATGCCGCCGCCGCGCCGCCCGGCCTGGCGAACGTTTCAAGCCAGCTCGAACAACACGTCCTGGGCGCCTTCCCACAGGGTCTTCACGCCCAGCTTGCGCAGGTTCTCCTTGCCTTCGACGATGGTCAGGAAATGGTTACCCGCCAGTTGCCCCATCTTGCTGGCGAAACAGCACGAACCGTAGGCCAGGATGATCTCGGTTTCGCTGTAGCCGCCTGGGTAGAATAGGATGTCGCCCACCGACGGATGGCTGGTGGCGTTCTCGAAACCGATCAACTGGTCGCCACTCTTGAGCTGGTAGTCACCCAGCGGCACCCAGCAGCCCTCGCCACTCCAGCGCACATGAATGAGCTTTTGCCGGTACGGCAGCAATGCGAGAAATGCGGCTACGGTCTGCGGCGCGTCGGGGTTGGCCTGAGCCAGAAACTCAAACCCGCCTGCGGTGATCTTGATGGTGGTCACAGCGACAACTCCTTGAACAATGGACATCAGATGAATCATGGGCCGATGGCGCAGCAGGATATACCAGGCTGACCGGCCAGGGCTCATCCGAGCCGAACATGTTTCACGACGGCAGGAGTTGCAGCGGCACTCAGTGCTGGAACAGCTGTTCCTTGGCCGCCTTGATGCGTTTCTGCCGCTCGCGCAGCAACGCGTCAGCCAACTGGGCGGCGACCTCCACCGCCTGTTCGGAAGGCTCCCCGGCCGCAACCGTCGCATTGAGCGCAGCGGCTGCAAAGCGATCCCATGCCTGGATTTCGTCGGTGAACAGTGGAGTCAGGTTGGACATTGGCGATTCCTCCATACGGTCCTGATGCAAGCGTCGGACAACCTGCCAGACAGCCTAGGCGGTGATGCGTATTTGGCAAATTGTCGATTCGCACACCCTGCCCGCCGATCGTGATGCGCACTTTGTCGCAGGCCCCAAGACCGGCTGCCATGCAATTGCCGTCATACCTATGCGACAATGCGCGCCAATGTCTGGCATCTAACCCGCATTCATCTCCCGGCAACTCGGCTGTGACATGCTCAAGTTGCTGTCGACGCATGTCCGCTGGCCCACGCTCACTGAATGGCACCGGTTCGTTCCGGTTGCTTTCAGGAGCCGTAATATCCGAAGCCGGCACCCCCCAAGTTATTGATAGGTATGGCAATTGATCTCCACAGCTAACATCACCATGCAGTTCGGTCCCAAGCCGTTGTTCGAGAACGTCTCGGTCAAGTTTGGTGCCGGTAACCGTTACGGCCTGATCGGCGCGAACGGCTGCGGCAAGTCCACGTTCATGAAGATCCTCGGCGGTGATCTGGAGCCCTCGGGCGGTCAGGTGATGCTCGAGCCGAACGTGCGCCTGGGTAAGCTGCGCCAGGATCAGTTCGCCTACGAAGAATTCACTGTGCTCGACACCGTGATCATGGGTCATGAAGAGCTGTGGAAGGTCAAGGCCGAGCGCGACCGTATCTACTCGCTGCCGGAAATGACCGAAGACGATGGCATGGCAGTGGCCGAGCTGGAAACCGAGTTCGCGGAAATGGACGGCTACACCGCCGAATCCCGCGCCGGTGAACTGCTGCTGGGCCTGGGTATCGGCATCGAGCAGCACAACGGCCCGATGAGCGAAGTGTCGCCGGGCTGGAAACTGCGCGTTTTGCTGGCGCAGGCGCTGTTCTCCGATCCTGAGGTGCTGTTGCTCGACGAACCGACCAACCACCTGGACATCAACACTATCCGCTGGCTGGAAAACATTCTGACCCAGCGCAACAGCCTGATGATCATCATTTCTCACGACCGTCACTTCCTGAACAGCGTATGTACCCACATGGCTGACCTGGACTACGGCGAGCTGCGCCTGTTCCCGGGTAACTACGACGAGTACATGACCGTCGCGACCCAGTCCCGCGAGCAATTGCTGTCCGACAACGCCAAGAAGAAGGCGCAGATCTCGGAACTGCAATCGTTCGTCAGCCGCTTCTCGGCCAACGCCTCGAAAGCCAAGCAGGCCACTTCCCGCGCCAAGCAGATCGACAAGATCCAGCTGGCCGAGGTCAAGCCTTCCAGCCGCGTCAGCCCGTTCATTCGGTTCGAGCAGACCAAGAAGCTGCACCGCCAGGCCGTGGTCGTGGAACGCATGGCCAAGGGGTTCGACGGCAACCCGCTGTTCAAGGACTTCAGCTTCACCGTCGAAGCCGGCGAGCGCGTGGCGATCATCGGTCCGAACGGTATCGGCAAGACCACCCTGCTGCGCACCCTGGTCAATGAGCTGCAACCGGATGCCGGTACGGTCAAATGGACCGAGTCGGCGGAAATCGGCTACTACGCCCAGGACCACGCCCACGACTTCGAAGACGACAGCACGCTGTTCGACTGGATGGGGCAATGGACTCAAGGCGGCGAGCAGCTGGTTCGCGGTACCTTGGGCCGCATGCTGTTCTCCAACGATGAGATCCTGAAATCGGTCAAGGTCATCTCCGGTGGTGAACAGGGCCGCATGCTGTTCGGCAAGCTGATCCTGCAAAAGCCCAACGTGCTGGTGATGGACGAACCGACCAACCACCTGGACATGGAATCGATCGAAGCGCTGAACCTGGCGCTGGAAAACTATCCGGGCACGCTGATTTTCGTCAGCCACGACCGCGAGTTCGTTTCCTCGCTGGCGACCCGCATCATCGAGCTGAGCCCAAGCGGCGTGATCGACTTCAGCGGCACCTACGACGACTACCTGCGTAGTCAGGGTGTAGCGATCTAAATCCGGGGCCGCTTTGCGGCCCATCCCGGTCAAGTCCGCTCCTACGGCAGTTTCCCTGTAGCCAGCTTGCTGGCGAAGGCGACCTTACGGCTTAGGAGCATATCCCTTATCAGGTCGCCTGATGGTCTGGTTCCGGCCGTAAGGGCCGGAACCCAAGACCCGACAACGCGGTAACGGATATACCCTCAAACCCAGTGGCGCCGACACGCTCGGACCTGCGGCCGACACACTTGTAGGAGCGAGCTTGCTCGCGAAGAGGTCGGGACATCTGCAGCAGGTGTATCGCCTTGAATGCCGTCTTGCTGGCGATCTGGCGTTTTCCAGCAGCAATATCGTTAGCCTGCTTTCTTTTCCGCTTCGCTCACGCCATGATGGTGGTCTCCTACCGCCTGCCAGCGAACGAGCCCAATGCCTGCCGCTTCCAGTCAGCCCAGCTCCACGACGATCACCCTGCAGATCGTCTCCATCGTTTTCTATACCTTCATTGCCTTCCTGTGCATCGGCCTGCCGATTGCGGTGCTGCCGGGCTACATCCATGACCAGTTGGGCTTCAGTGCCCTGATTGCCGGTCTGGCCATTGCTTCACAATACCTGGCGACGCTGCTCAGCCGCCCGTTCGCCGGCCGTGCGACGGACAGCCTGGGCAGCAAGCGAGCCATCGTGTTCGGCTTGATCGGCATTGTCATCAGCGGCGCCTTGACCTTGCTCGCTACTGCGCTGGAAAGCTTTGCGGTGGCGAGCCTGTCGATCCTGATCGTAGCCCGGGTGTTTCTTGGGGTAGCGCAGGGGATGATCGGCGTCGGGACCATCAGCTGGTGCATCGGCAAGGTGGGCTCTGAGCACACGGCACGCTCGATTTCCTGGAACGGCATTGCGTCCTACGGGGCGATTGCCATTGGTGCGCCTCTCGGCGTGTTGGTCATCGACCGGGTAGGCTTCAACAGCCTGGGCCCTGCCTTGATGGTGATGGGCGGCCTGGCATTACTGCTGATTCGCAACAAGCCGTCGGTACCGGTGATCGCCGGCGAGCGCCTGCCGTACTGGTCGGTGTTCGGACGCATCGCGCCGTATGGCGTGGGCCTGACCCTGTCTTCAATCGGCTATGGCACGCTGACCACCTTCATCACCCTCTTCTACTTCAGCCGCGGCTGGGAAGGCGCTGCCTGGTGCCTGACGGTGTTCGGCGCCTGTTTTATCCTCGCACGACTGCTGTTCATCGGTGCCATCAACCGCCTGGGCGGGTATAACGCAGCAATCCTGTGCATGGTGGTGGAAACCTGCGGACTGGTCATGCTCTGGCTGGCGCCCAATACCGGCGTGGCCCTGACCGGCGCCGGGCTGGCCGGCCTGGGTCTGTCACTGGTGTACCCGGCATTGGGCGTCGAAGCAATCAAGAGCGTGCCCCCGCCCAGTCGCGGTGCCGGCCTGAGCGCCTACGCGGTGTTCTTCGACCTGGCGCTCGCCGTGGCGGGCCCGCTGATGGGCGCCATCGCCCTGGGTCAAGGCTATGACTGGATCTTTTTCTACGCATCACTGCTGTCGATCGGCGCCTTGCTGTTGACGATCTGGCTGTCCAGGCGCGCACAGGCCCGCGTCTGATATACCCCGACACTAAACACTGCCCGCCTGCTTATGAACAACTGCTGCTCCGTCGGTCGGTCAAGTTGTTGACGCTCTTTAGGATCCAATCTTGACTTCTCCTATCCGGTCATTGATTTGGCTGGAAAATCGTCGTGATTTTCACGGCGCCTGGAATTCGTGGCAGTCGGGCACCGAACGGGCTGAACCCTCCTCACGCCTCCCTGACCACATCCTCGGGGAGAGTTGTCATGAAACTGGGTTTTTCTCTCGGCCATGCGCTCAAAATAGCGCCAGTTACCCTGCTCGCTTTCACGCCCGTCGACCTCCACGGAGCCTGCACGCTGGTCGCCACGTCCGGCGATGACGTGCACGTGTGCGACAGCGGCAACAGCGGCCCGTTGACCGACACCGCTGGCAACAACAGCCTTGGGTTTGCGGCTGGCGGCACCGGCGCCATCGGCGGCAATGTGACCTTCGGCGACGGTCAGGACCGGGTCGACATGGCGTCCGGCCGTATCAGCGGCAGCGTCGGTCAGGCCGGCGGTGCCGACTCGTTCGTGCTCGGCAGCGGCCTGATCGGCGGCGACGTCAATCAAGGTTCCGGGATCGACACCTTCACCATGAGCGGCGGCAGCCTGCGTTCGCTGTATCAAGGGGACGGACTGGATCGCTTCACCATGACTGGCGGCACGATCAGCAACGCGTTCGAGGATGGTGATTCGGCCACCATGAGCGGCGGGAGCATCGGTCGGGTCGACATGAAGCTGGATGACAACCAGTTTCAGCTGTCCGGCGGGCGCATCGTCGGCAACCTGGTCACCGGATTCGGCAGAGACACCATCATCGTCAGCGGCGGCAGCATTGGTGGTGCAATCAGCGTCAGTGGCGGTGACGACAGCGTCAGCGTCAGCGGCGGAGAAGTCCTCGGGGAGATCCGCACCAGCTTCGGCAACGACCTTTTCAACTGGAGCGGCGACGGTGCTCTGCGCAGCAACGTGTTGTTGGCTGAGGGCAATGATACGGCGCGGCTGGAGAATCTTGATCAGGACCACCTGAGCGCCACGCCGTTGATTGCAGGCGGCCTGGGCAACGATGCCTTGACCCTGGTGAACACTTCCAGCGCGGGTGCCGCTCGCTTCACTCAGTGGGAAAGCGCCAGTCTTACCGACGGCTCGACCCTGGCGCTTGCCGAAGCGTTCACCTTGGGCGACAGCGTTAGCGGCAGTGGAACGCTGGCTATCGACCCAAGCAGCACGCTGGCCTCCACCAGCGGCAGTGTCTTGCCTTTTCTGGCGCAGCAGCTGGTGACCGTGACCAACGCCGGCACTCTCGACATGACCACCGGCAGCAGCGTCGCCGGTGATACCTTGCGCATCGATGGCAATTACGTCGGCAACAACGGGCAATTGTGGCTGCAGAGCGTGTTGGCTGACGACGCTTCGACCAGCGATCGGTTGATTGTGGCTCGGGGGCGTATCACCGGCACGACGCAGTTGACCGTCGCCAATCTGGGAGGCGCGGGGGCGCTGACCCAGCTCAATGGCATCGAAGTGGTGCAAGCCAGCGAGGGTGCGATCAGCGACGCCAGTGCCTTTTCGCTGCGCGGCGCGTTGTCCGCCGGCGCGTACCAGTACTACCTGTTCAAGGGCGGTGCGACGGCCGGCTCGGAAAACAGCTGGTTCCTGCGCTCGGCAGTGGTGTCGCCGCCCGCGGCCCAGGCGCCACTGCCAGACCCGGCGCCGGCGCCCGAGCCACCACCGGTACCGCAAGCGCCCGGGCAACCAGTGCCACCCACCCCCGCGCCACCTCCGCAACCCGCCCCGGTTCCGCAACCTGACCCTGGACCGGGTCCCGCGCGGCTGTTGCCGGTTCCCGCCATAGGCACCCCGCCACTGCCCGCCGCCGTAGTCGGTGCCGAGCCGATTGCGCTCTATCGCGTGGAAGTTCCGACATGGTCGGTCGTGCCTTCGGCCGCTGCGATCCTCGCGCTGACATCGCTGGGCACGTTTCACGAACGCCAGGGTGATCAAAGCCTGTTGCGTGAAACCGGCGCCGTGCCGGCCGGCTGGACTCGGCTGCTGGGCGATGATTTCCGGCAACGCTGGTCCGGCACGGTTTCACCCACGCTGGACGCCACCCTGAAGGGCTACCAGATCGGCCACGATCTGTATGCCCATCAGCACGATAACGAGCAGATACAACGCGCCGGCCTGTTCGTCGCGCACAGCCGTCTGGACGGCGATGTGAAGGGTTTCGCCCAGGGCCATGAGGACCGCAGCAGTGGCAAGCTGGATATGCAGGGCGACAGCCTCGGCGCTTACTGGACGCTGACAGGTCCAGGCGCCTGGTACGTCGATGTCGTGTTGATGGGGACTCGTCTGGAAGGTCGCGCGCGATCAGAACGCGGCGTGCGGATCGATACCGAGGGTGAGGCATTCACCGCGTCCATTGAGACGGGCTACCCGTTCAACGTCAGCGCCCACTGGGTGTTAGAGCCGCAGGCCCAGTGGATTTACCAACGCAGCGACCTGGACAGCCAGCATGACGGCATCTCCCATCTGTCCTTGGACTCGGGAACCCGCAACACCGGACGGCTCGGCGCCCGGTTCAAAGGGCGCTACCCGCAGAGCGGGCTGCTGCTGGAGCCTTACGTGCGTGCCAATCTCTGGCGGACATTCAGCGGCGAAGATCACGTGACCTTCGACAATGCCGACAGCATCGACACTGACTACGCCTCGACCCGAGCTGACCTTGGCCTCGGTATCAGCGCCAGGGTGTCCCGCGAAGTCAGCTTTTACGCAGGCGCGGATTACACCCAGAATCTGGACGCCAATGACTACCGCGGTGTACGCGGCAGTATTGGGATGAGGGTCAGTTGGTAAGCCAGACATCGCAACCCGTGGGAACCCGCTTGCTGGCGAAAGCACTTCGAGCGTGCCTCTTCGCTGACAAGTCCGTTCCCACGAAGCGGGTTGCGCTTATTCTTCGGACGCCTTGGGCTTGAGGATCAGCACCGCCAGCGGCGGCAGGCTCAGGGACACCGAGACCGGCATGCCATGGGCGCGTTCGTCCTGGGTATGCACCCCGCCGCCATTGCCCAGATTGGAGCCGGCATAGGTTTCGGCATCGCTGTTGAGCAACTCCACCCAGGTCCCGGCAAACGGCACGCCGACCTGATAACCCTCGCGTGGCACTGGCGTCAGGTTGGCGACCACCAGCAGCGGTTCACCCTCCTTGCTCCAGCGCAGCCAGGCGTAGACGCTGTTGGTTGCGTCATCGCCGATCAGCCACTGGAAGCCCATGGGTTCGGCGTCGCGGTCATGCAGCGCCGGCTCTTGCCGATAGAGCCGGTTCAGGTCGCTCACCAGCGTTTTCACGCCGATATGCTCGGCGTATTGCAGCAGGTACCAGTCCAGTTGCTCGTCGTGGTTCCACTCCCGCCACTGGCCGAACTCGCAGCCCATGAACAGTAATTTCTTGCCCGGATGGGTCCACATGAAGGTCAGGTAGGCCCGCAGGTTGGCGAACTTCTGCCAGCGGTCACCGGGCATTTTGTCGATCAGCGAGTGCTTGCCATGCACCACTTCGTCATGGGAAATCGGCAGGATAAAGCGCTCGGACCACGCGTACATCAGGCCGAAGCTCAGCTCGCCATGGTGATGGGCGCGGTGGATCGGATCCTGCTGCATGTAATGCAGCGAGTCATGCATCCAGCCCATGTTCCACTTGTAATTGAAGCCCAGGCCGCCCTGTTGGGTGTTCTGGGTCACGCCCGGCCAGGCGGTCGATTCTTCAGCGATGACCATGGTGCCCGGCGCTTCCAGCGCCACCACATCATTGAGGTGACGCAAAAAATCGATGGCTTCCAGATTCTCGCGACCGCCAAACCGATTCGGCACCCATTCACCGGCCTTGCGCGAATAGTCGCGGTACAGCATCGAGGCCACGGCATCGACCCGCAGGCCATCGATGTGGAAATGCTTGAGCCAGTGCAGCGCCGACGCCAGCATGAAACCGTGCACTTCAGTGCGGCCCAGGTTGTAGATCAGCGTGTCCCAGTCCTGATGGAAGCCTTCCTGGGGGTTGGCGTACTCGTACAACGCTGTGCCATCGAATTGCGCCAGACCATGGGTGTCGGTCGGGAAATGCGCCGGCACCCAGTCCAGAATCACGCCGATGTCGGCACGGTGACAGGCGTCGACGAAAAACGCGAAGTCTTCCGGCGAACCGAAGCGTGCGGTGGGCGCGAACTGGGCCAGCAACTGGTAGCCCCAGGAGCCGCCGAACGGGTGTTCCATGATCGGCATCAGCTCGACATGGGTAAACCCGAGTTCCTTCACATAAGGAATCAGCCGTTCAGCCAGTTCCCGCCAGTTGTACTGACGCCACTCGCCTTCTTCGTTCTGTTCCATCTGCCACGAACCGGCATGCAGCTCGTAAATCGACAGCGGCGCCGCAGGCGTGTGACGGGCGGCGCGGGTTTCGATCCATTGCTGGTCCTGCCAGTCGAACTGCAGGGTGCGGGCCACTTTGGACGCGGTGTCCGGCGGCAATGTCGTGGCCAGCGCCATGGGGTCGGATTTGAGCGGCAGAATGCCGTGGGCACCAAGGATTTCGTACTTGTAGAGTTCCCCCGGCTGCAGGCGCGGTACGAACACTTCCCAGACCCCGGTCGGATGGCGCAGGCGCATCGGATGCCGACGACCGTCCCAATTGTTGAAGCTGCCGACCACTGATACCCGCCGGGCATTGGGTGCCCAGACGGCAAAACGCACGCCTTCGACGCCATCGACGCTGAGCACCTGGGCACCCAGACAGCTGCTCAGGTCGCGGTGATTGCCTTCGGCGAACAGATACAGGTCCATCTCGCCGAGCAGTGGGCCAAAGCTGTAGGGGTCTTCAGTGATTTGCTCACCGCCTGCCCAGTTGATTTTCAGCAGATAAGGCTGCGGCTGTTCGAGGCGCCCGACGAAAAAGCCCGGCACTTCGCTCATTTCCAGCTCACCCAGATCCCGCTGGTCATCCCTGGACAACAGGCGAACGCTCAGCGCGCCCGGCAGGTAGGCGCGCACGAACTGCCCGCTACCGCCGTCCCCATGAGGGCCCAGAATCGAGAACGGATCGTGGTGCTCGGCACGGATCAGCGCGTCCATGTCCACTGTAGCGGGCATAGCCGTGCGGCCGGTGCCGGTTTTATCAGGCGCATTCATCGTGACTCTCCATCAGACAGTTGCAGCAATCCGCGCAGACCTTGCAGTGGAACCGCCAGCCAGGCTGGGCGGTTCTCGGCTTCGTAGATTACTTCATAAGCGGCTTTTTCCAGGGTGAACAGCTCCAGCGCGGCGCTCTCCCCGTCTTGATCTTTCCATTCATGGGCCATGCCGACGGTCGCCTGGCCGTAGCCTTCGATGAACGCCTGGCGGGCCTGGGACAGATAGGTTTCGGCGACACGGCGGCGAGCCGCTGCCGCCTCATCGGATGTATCGACGCTCTGCGCGCTGCGAATGGCCATGGCGGCCGCGTAATCGAACGAGCGCAGTACGCCGCTGACGTCCTTGAATGGACTGTGCTTGGCACGCCGTTCTTCCAGCGGGCGCGCAGGCTCGCCTTCGAAATCGATCAGGTACGCATCGCCCTTGACCACCAGCACCTGGCCCAGGTGCAGGTCGCCGTGCACACGCATCCGCAGACCACCCACCGACCCCATGGCCAGGCGCAGGACGTGCTGACGGATGGCGTCGCGACGGGCGAGCAGGTCGTCCACCAGTTGCTGGTCGTCCGGTTCCAGATCGGCCTTGCGCTGTTCCAGTCGCTGCAGCGCTTTGTCGAGCTGCGCTGCCACGCTTTCGCCGGACGCCTTGCCATCCTCTTGCAGCGTAGGCTGTACGGCGAAATCGGCATTGTCGGTGGGTGCGGCCAGAATCTGATGCATTTCGCCCAGGCGCTGGCCCAGATGGCGGGCAAAGTCCGCCAGTTCCAGAAGCGCGTTGTAATGCTGTTCCTGGCCGGAAACCCCATGGGACAGCTCGTCACGCACCGCGCGTTCCAGATTGTTCTGGGTCCATTCCCAGGCGTCGCCCTGATTGCTCAGATAACCCTGGGCGATCATCAGCAGGTGTGGCTGGCCGTCATTATCGACGCGGACCACAGAACCCAGAAGCGGCGAAATGTGTGCGTAACCGGCGTTGGTCAGGTACGCCCCCATTTCCAGTTCCGGGTGGATGCCGCCGCTGACCTTGCGGATCAGCTTGAGCACCAGGGCGCCGCCCACCACTACCGAACTGTTGGACTGTTCCGCGGACAGGTAACGCACCTCCGATTCCTGGTTCAGGCCCAGCGGCGCCAGTTGCGCGGTTTGTTCGAAGCGCAGGTCGCCATCGGGGGTGTGAATCACGGTTTGCGCCTGCATGCCATGGATCACCGCGCGAATGAAGGTTTCCAGGGTGAAGGCGTCGGTGATCAGGCCGACCTGGCGACCGCGACGGACGCGGGCCAGGGCCAGCTGCTGCGGCAAGGCGCTGGCGATGTCATCTTCGGCCAGCAGGCCAAACGGCAGCTGATAGCGCTCGGTCTGACCGCCGGCAGTGACCTCGATTTCATTGAGCAACACCGGGTGCGCCGGGTCACCGAAACGCGCTGCGTAGGCGATGTGCACGCGCTCGATGGGCTTGTCCTTGCCGCCGAACCAGCGCCGCTTGGGCAGATAGACCGCCAGCGAGGTGTTTTCCATGGTGCCGCGCAACGGTTCATCGAGCAGTTCTTCCAGACGCTTCTTGAGTACCAGCGTCGGAAAGTCCGGCATGCTTTGAGCAGGTTCCACGTGCCAGCTGGGCATTTGATTCTCCGAAGCCAAAAGAAACCAGTAGAAGCCATAAGGGGGCAAGGTGAGCAGATAGTTCAATTGCCCGATCGGCGGGAAGGCGCTGCCACCGAGCATTTCCACCGGAACCGTGCCCGCGTAGCCGGACAGCTCCAGTTCGGCCGCCTGGGCGGCGCTGGACACGTTGGCCACGCACAGCACGATTTCACTGTGGCCATCGGGCGCCGTGTACTCACGCAGATAGGCCAGGATGCGGCGATTGGCCGGCGACAACATCTTCAATGTGCCACGGCCGAACGCCTTCTGCTGCTTGCGCACGGCGAGCATGCGTCGGTTCCAGTTAAGCAGTGAATGCGGGTCTTTCTCCTGGCTTTCGACGTTGACCGACTGAAAACCGTAGAGCGGGTCCATGATCGGCGGCAGCACCAGGCTGGCCGGATCGGCTCGGGAAAAGCCGCCGTTGCGGTCGATGGACCACTGCATCGGCGTGCGCACCCCATCCCGGTCGCCCAGATAGATGTTGTCGCCCATGCCGATTTCATCGCCGTAATACAGGGTCGGCGTGCCGGGCATGCTCAACAGCATGCTGTTGAGCAACTCGACACGACGCCGATCACGCTCGACCAGCGGCGCCAGGCGTCGGCGAATCCCCAGGTTGATGCGCGCCCGGCGATCTGCAGCGTAGTAGTTCCACAGATAGTCGCGCTCCCGATCGGTGACCATTTCCAGGGTCAGTTCATCGTGGTTGCGCAGGAAAATCGCCCATTGGCAGTTGGCCGGGATCTCCGGCGTCTGGCGCAGGATATCAGTGATCGGGAATCGGTCTTCCTGGGCCAGCGCCATGTACATGCGCGGCATCAGCGGAAAGTGAAACGCCATGTGGCATTCGTCGCCATTGGGGCCGCCGTGACTGTCGCCGAAATACAGCTGGGTGTCCTCTGGCCACTGGTTGGCTTCGGCCAGCAGCATGCGGTCCGGGTAATGGGCGTCGATCTCGGCGCGGATGCGCTTGAGCACCGCGTGAGTCTCGGGCAGGTTTTCGTTGTTGGTGCCGTCGCGCTCGATCAGATACGGAATCGCGTCGAGCCGCAGACCGTCAATCCCCATGTCCAGCCAGAAGCGCATCACGCCCAGCACGGCCTCCATGACCTGTGGGTTATCGAAGTTCAGATCCGGCTGGTGGGAATAGAAGCGGTGCCAGAAATACTGGCCGGCCACCGGGTCCCAGGTCCAGTTGGATTTCTCGGTGTCGAGAAAGATGATTCGCGTGCCGTCGTACTTGGCATCGGTGTCCGACCAGACATAGAAATCCCGCGCCTTGGAGCCGGGCTTGGCGTGGCGTGCCCGCTGAAACCATGGATGCTGATCGGAAGT
Organism: Pseudomonas sp. v388; assembly: GCF_003935425.1. Taxonomy (GTDB): domain Bacteria; phylum Pseudomonadota; class Gammaproteobacteria; order Pseudomonadales; family Pseudomonadaceae; genus Aquipseudomonas. The sequence goes on along the minus strand of NZ_RHQN01000001.1, from coordinate 413,033 downwards.
GTGGTTGATGACCAGTTCGGTGATGACCCGCAGCCCGCGTTTGTGCGCCTGGGCGATGAACCGACGGGCGTCGGCCATCGTCCCGTAATCGCTATGCACGCCACGATATTCGGCAATGTCATACCCATCGTCACGCCGCGGCGAGGGATAGAACGGCAGCAGCCAGATCGTGTTGACCCCAAGCCCTGCGATGTAATCGAGCTTGTCGATCAGCCCGGCAAAATCTCCGATCCCGTCGTTGTTGGAATCGAAGAAAGACTTCACATGGACCTGGTAGATCACCGCATCCTTGTACCAGAGCGGGTCCTGGATGAACGTAGCGGCGGTAGCGGGCTTTTTTGCCATAGGTCACTCCTTGTTGTTTTAGTTGGCGGCCTTGATTCGCCAGATGCCGAACGGCTGATAGGCCGGGTCGATGCGCATCCACTGCACCTTGCCGTACCAGGTCCAGCGGTGGCCGGTCATCAAGTCTTCACCCGAAGTCGCGGCATCGTCGCGCAGGCCCATGTCCCACAGCGGCAACTCGAAATGCGCTTCCTGCACGTTGTGCGGGTCCAGGCTCACCGCGACCAGTATGAAATTGCTGCCGTCTGCCGTGCGCTTGCCGAAATACAGGATGTTGTCGTTCCAGGCCGTATACAGCTTCAGACCCAGGTGCGTGTGCAACGCGGGGTTCTGGCGGCGGATACGATTGAGTTGGGCGATCTCGGCGATGATATTGCCCGGCGCCGCGAAATCGCGGACGCGAATCTGGTATTTCTCGGAGTCCAGATACTCTTCCTTGCCCGGAATCGGTGCCGATTCACATAGTTCGAAACCCGAGTACATGCCCCAGAGTCCCGAGCCCATGGTCGCCAGCGCTGCCCGGATCAAAAAGCCCGCCCGCCCAGACTCGTGCAGGAAGGAGGGGTTGATGTCCGGCGTATTGACGAAGAAGTTCGGGCGATAGCAGTCGCGCAGCGGTGCCTCGTTGAGCTGGGTGAAATACTCCGACAATTCGGCCTTGGTGTTGCGCCAGGTGAAGTAGGTGTAGCTCTGGGTGTAGCCGACCTTGCCCAGTCGCGCCATCATCGCCGGTTTGGTAAAGGCTTCGGCGAGGAACATCACGTCCGGATGCTGGCTGCGGATATCGCCGATCATCCATTGCCAGAACGGCAGCGGCTTGGTGTGCGGGTTATCGACGCGAAAGATCTTCACGCCCTCTTCGACCCAGCCCAGCACCACGTCGCGCAGCTCCAGCCACAGGCTGGGAATGGCATCCGGTGCGTAGAAATCGACGTTGACGATATCCTGATACTTCTTCGGCGGGTTTTCTGCATAACGAATGGTGCCGTCAGGGCGCCAGGTGAACCAGCCTGGGTGCTGCTTGAGCCAAGGGTGGTCCTGGGAACACTGGATTGCGAAGTCCAGCGCGATCTCCAGGCCATGTTCAGCGGCCGCAGCCACCAGATCGCGAAAATCCTCACGGCTGCCCAACTGCGGATGAATGGCCTCATGGCCGCCGTCCGGACTGCCGATGGCGTATGGACTGCCTGGATCGTCGGGACCGGCGGTCAGGGAGTTGTTCGGACCTTTGCGATGCGCACGGCCGATGGGGTGAATCGGCGGGAAGTACAGCACGTCAAAGCCCATGTCGCGGATCATCGGCAGCCGTGAATGGACATCCTTGAACGTGCCGTGGCGCGCCGGATCATCGGTGATAGAGCGCGGGAACAGCTCGTACCAACTGGCGAACTGCGCCAGTTCGCGCTCCACATCCAGCGCAAATTCCACGCTGCGGCTCAGGAACGCGTGATTGTCGGCCTGCTGCATGACGGCCGACGTTTCACTGTGCAACAGCAAGGCGACTTTGCCTTCCTTGTTGGCCTTGGCCAGGTGCTCGATCACCTCTTCGATCTGTTGGCGCAGCTCGCCCTGGCTGCGTTCGGCCGCGTGCACCAAGTGCAGGCGCCCTTCCTCCAGTTCCAGTTCGATGGGCACCCCGGCCGCGTATTTCTTTTCCAGCTCGTAGCGGTAGCTGGCGAACTGGTCGATCCAGGCTTCGATGCGAAACGCGTAGCGGTCGACCGACACCGGAGTGAATTCGCCGACCCAGCTGTCGTTGCCCAGGTCACGCATCGGCGCACTGTGCCAGTGCTCTTCGTCCGAGGCCCGCCAGCGGATGCGCACCGCCATTTTGTCATGGCCGTCGGCGAATACCTTGCTGGTGACCTCGACGGCCTGACCGACGATGCCCTTGGCCGGAAACAGGCCGCCATCGATTACCGGCGTCGTGTCTTCGATCGCGATGCGCGGCAATTGCAGGGCCTGGGTCAGGGTCAAGGGTCGGGTTGGGTGGGGAACATCGGTGGCCAGGGAATCTGGGCCGTATGGCTGATCATTCATCGAGCATCACTCCTCACGCCCCAGGGACGCTCCTGTGCGGATCCGTGCAGAAAAAGATGGGTCAGTTCAGCGGCAGACCGGCCAGAAGCGGTACTGACTTCGCTTGACGGGTCGCCTGAGTTTCCGAGCCGCCGCTATCGGCAAAGTTCAAAAAGTTTGCCAGCGACGAGCGTAGACCATGGGATCGCACCGACGGCCCCCCAAGCCCTGATCCGGAACAGCCGGAGCAACATCGATTTTCCCGATCGCCACCAACGTGGCGCCTGCAGATGCCTGGTTACAGGCTGCAGCACGCCTGAAACACATAACTCGCTGAATTAAACCCACGCTGCTACGGTCAACTGCCTTGCCTACTCCACCAAGAGGAGCAAACGATGAATATCCCGATTCCACCCGAAGCGCCCGATCCGAACATCGACGACCCGGCCCTGCCCGTTCCGCCGCCGGACGAAGAGCCGCCACCGACCATGCCGCCGGTCATCGAGCCGCCGGTGGGCGATCCGCCCGCGCAGGAGCCGCCTGCGATTCTGTGATCGGTCGGTGTCAGGGCGCCCGCCAGTCATCCTGCGGCTTGGCGCTCTGGTTATCCGCCGATTTCGCCGGCTGCTTTTCGATTTCGGTGTGGTCGATCAGACGCGGTACAAGACTGAGAATGCCCAACGCCAGCAAGGTACTGAGCACCGCAGTGGCCTCGCGCCCCATACCCGCCGCCACGCCAATGGCGGCGGTCATCCACAAGCCTGCGGCGGTGGTCAGCCCTTTGACCTGGGCGGCGCTTCGCACGCCGTCCTTGAGAATGGTCCCGGCGCCGAGAAAACCGATGCCGGCCACGATGCCCTGCACCACCCGGCTTAACGCCGCGTCATCGGCCCCCGCCATGCGCGGCACCAGCACGAACAGCGCGGCGCCCATGCACACCAGCATGTGGGTGCGGATACCAGCGGCCTTGCCGCGATGCTCGCGTTCGTAGCCGAGTATGCCGCCCAGCAGCGCGGCCATCAGCAGCCGAACCGTGATCCGCGTCAATTGCGAAGGATCGGTGATGTCGGAGAATTCCGACTGCAACGTGTCCACGACTTCCTGCCACCAACTGTTCATCACCACTCCCGTCACCCTCTGTGCCATGTGGACCGCAGCGAGACGGCGGAGTGCGGTGGATCAGGCAGCCCGGTTGTGGCGCAACGTCAAGGATGGACCACACTTGTCAGCAGCACCCACACAGGAGAAAACCTCATGCCCCTGGACATCGACAGTGCCAGCCAGACCTGCACGGCCACACTCAACGACGTGGTATTGAGCAGCTCGATTCCCGATGTGGTGATCACCACCAATGATCAGACGCATATGTCCGAGGCGTTGCTGGACGGTACGCCGGTGCCCATCACCGAAGCGGAGGCGGATGCCCTGACCGTGCTCGGCGCCCAGGACAAGCGCCATCACACGGTGGATCGGGGTGGGGCCATCTGAAACCGATGCCGGATGCCTCAGCGCCCGCCAGCCAGGTCGATGAAGGTGCCGGTGGCGTAGGACGCTTTGTCCGACAATAACCAGAGGATGGCTTCGGCCACCTCTTCGGCCGTGCCGCCGCGCCCCATGGGCAAGGCCCCTTCCAGCTTGCTGACGCGAGACGCGTCGCCGCTCAGCGCATGGAAGTCGGTGAAAATGAAACCTGGACGCACCGCATTGACCCGCACGCCTTCGGGCGCCACTTCCTTGGACAAACCGATGGTAAAGGAGTCCAGCGCCCCTTTGGACGCGGCATAGTCCACGTATTCATTGGAGGCGCCGAGGCGCGAGGCCACCGATGACACGTTGACGATACTGCCGCCGCTGCCGCCGTGGGCCGGCAGCATCCGTAACAGGGCATGCTTGCTGCACAACATCGGGCCGACCACGTTGGTCATCATCATTTTGAGCAGGCGAAACTCGGACATGTCTTCAACCCGGCAGGCGGACGACAGGGTTCCGGCGTTGTTGACCAGATGCGTGACGCGGCCCAGTTCGGAATCTACCCGGGCGAACAGGCGGATGATCTCGTCTTCGTTACTCACATCGGCCTGGACGGTAATGGCCTGGGCGCCCATTGCCCGGACCTGAGTGCAGATCTTCTCGGCCGAAGCGTAATCGGAAAGGTAGTTGATGCAGATGCGATAACCCTGTCCAGCGGCGAGTAACGCGGTGGCTGCCCCGATTCCACGGGAGCTGCCAGTGATGAGCAGGACCTTTTCCATGTATGTGTCTCGTTGGTTCGCGAAGATCATTCAATACCGGCAGACGTTGCCGCGGCCCTTGGTTGCAGGCAGCCCGCATGATCCTGCCAGCGTTTTAACATTAACGCCACCCGACCGGTCACATTGTCCTCACGCCGCGCCGGAGGGCGCCTTCGAACCGAGTGCAAGTGCCTTGATATCGGCCATGAACTGCGCAGCCGGCAACGGGTGGCCGAGCAGGAATCCTTGCAGCGAGCTGCACCCAAGTCGGGTCAGGAAGCTCTGCTGAACGCTGGTCTCCACCCCTTCGGCGACGATGCGCAGGTTCAGCGCCTGCCCCAATGCGACGATGGCCGAGACGATGGCGGCATCATCGCTGTCATGCTCCAGATCGCGCACGAAGCCTCGGTCGATCTTGATTTCATTGGCCGGCAGTCGCTTGAGGTACATCAGGCTGGAATAGCCGGTACCGAAGTCGTCGATCGACAGGTCCACGCCCATGTCGGCGAGCTGCTGCAACACATTCAGACTGGCGTCCGCGTCACTCATGGCCGTGGTTTCGGTGATTTCCAGTGTCAGGCAATTGGCGGGCAGGTGGTGCCTGGCCAGCGTACCGGCTACCGTGGCCACCAACTGCGCGTGGCAGAACTGCAGGGCCGAGAGGTTGACCGCAATGCGCCACTGGGTGAAACCCTGGACGTACCATTCGCGCATTTGACGGCAGGCCTCGTCCAGCACCCACTCGCCGATCGGAATGATCAGCCCGGTCTTTTCCGCCAGCGCGATGAAATGGTCCGGCCCCAGCAGCCCGCGCTGCGGATGGTTCCAGCGCAACAGCGCCTCGGCCCCGACCGGGCTGCCGCTCAGGGCGTCGAACTTGGGCTGGTAATGCAGGCAGAACTGCCGTTGATCGATAGCGGTGCGCAGTTCCTGCAGCAACTGCAGTTTGTTGCGCGCATTGGTGTTCATCGAAGGGTCGAAGAAGTTATAGCTGTTCTTGCCGGCCGCCTTGGTATGGTACATGGCGGCGTCGGCGTTCATCAGCAGTTCGTGCTGGGTCTCGCCGTTGCCCGGATAGATGCAGATGCCGATGCTGACCGAGACCTGCACCACATGGGTGGCGACCTCGAACGTGCGGGACACCACGCTCACCTGTCGGGCGGCGATGGTCTGCGCGTCCTGTGGGTCCTCCAGCTCCATCAGCAACACAAACTCGTCGCCGCCGATCCGGGCGAGCGTGTCGTTGCGATGCAGGTTTTCTCGCAGCCGCGCCGCCACCTGGCAAAGCAGCTGGTCGCCGATGTGATGGCCGAAGGCGTCGTTGACCGGTTTGAAGCCGTCCAGGTCCATGAACATCAAGGCGAAGAAACCGCCCTTCTCGCTGACGGTGTTCATCGCCTGTTCGATGCGGTCGGTGAGCAGCACCCGATTCGGCAGCCCGGTCAGATTGTCGTGCAGCGCCAGTTTGGTCAGCTCGCGGTTGGCCTCGGACAATGACAGGGCGAGCACCGCGGTACGGGCTTCCATGCGCGCATCGAGAATCGAGGTCAGCAACGCGATGGTCAACACCGCCAGGGTGCCGACCAGCACCAGCTTGTCCAGCCCGTCGCGGTGCAGCCCGCCGTTCAAGGCGCCACAGAAACTGCCGTCGGCAAAGTTGGCCGCCGCCATCCCGGTGTAATGCATGCCGACGATGGCGAACCCCATCAGCACCGCCGCCGCGATGCGGGCCGGCAGCACATGGCGCGACTGCCGACGCAAGCGGAAGGCGATCCACAACGCCGCGCCGGATGCCACGACCGCAATCAGCAACGACAGACCGAACAGGTCAGGGTCATAGTCGATGCCCGGCTGCATGCGCAATGCGGCCATGCCCAGGTAGTGCATCGAGCTGATGCCCACACCCATGCACAGCGCCCCGATACCCAGATGAAGGGCCGGCAGCTGCGGCTGGCTCACCAGCCACAGGGCGAAACCGGATGACAGCATGGCGGCTAGTAGCGATGCCAGGGTCAGAGGAATGTCAAAGGCGGTTTCGAAAGGAGGTTCGAAGGCCAGCATGCCGATGAAGTGCATGGACCAGATGCCGGTGCCCATGGCGAAGGCTCCGCCGCCGATCCAGCCGTACACCGCTCGGCCGCTCGCCGAAGCGATGCGGCTGGTGAGATCCAGCGCCGTGTATGAAGCCAGAATCGCAACCAGAATGGAAATCAGGACCAACGAGGGGATGTACGCGCCGCTTGACATAAACTCACCGAGATAAGGCCGTCCGGCTTCCATGCGGGTCGAGTATAGAGATTGTACCCAAACGGCACCGAATGTCTCTGCGACGGCCTCACAAATATGGCGTTGAGCCATAAATAAATGGCGGACGGTACGTGCCTGACCTCGGGGAGCTGTGCGGTGGACTGTTTCAGTCCTTGAGTGTCAGGCCCTGCTCGATGTCCCAACCGCCGCCCAGTGCCGCCATCAGCTGAACGCTGGCGATCAGGCGGCTTTGCAGCACATTCAACACGCTGCGCTCGTTGCTCAAGGCTGTGGCCTGAACATTGACCACATCCAGATAGGCGATCAAGCCGGCCTTGTACTGATTGCTGGTCAGGCGCAGCGACTCGCGGGCCGCCTCCAGCGCTTCCTGGCGCACCGACGCTTCCTGCTCATACACCTGCAACTGGACCATGTAGTTTTCCACTTCCTGGAAACCGTCGAGAACGGTCTGGCGATACTGAGCGACCGTCTGGTCGTAAACGGCCTCGGTGCGTTCCAGCTCCGCGGAGCGACTGCCGCCGTCGAACAGGGTCAAGGCCAGTTGCGGGCCGACCGACCAGAACCGGTTCGGCAGGCTGATCCAGTTGGCGAAGGTGCTGCTGCTGTAGCCGCCGCTGAGGCTCAAGGTGAAGTCGGGGTAGTACGCAGCCTTGGCCACGCCGATGTTGGCATTGGCGGCCATGACGCTGCGCTCGGCGGCGGCGATGTCCGGGCGACGCTCCAGTAACTGCGAAGGAATGCCGACCGGGATCTGCGGCAGCGCCGGCACTGAATTGGTCGCTGCCAGATTGAATTCGGCCGGGGCCATGCCCATCAGCACGGCAATGGCATTTTCGAACTGCGCCCGCTGCCAGGCCAGGTCGATCAGGTCGGCCTCGGTGCTTTTGAGCTGGGTCTGGGCCTGGGCCACGGCTTCGCGTCCGGAAATACCGGCGCGGTACTGGTTCTGAGTCATGGTCAGGGAGCGCCGATAAGCCTCGACCGTAGCCTCGAGCAGGCGCTTCTGCTCGTCGATGACCCGCAACTGCAAGTAGTTCTGCACCAGTTCCGATTGCAGGCTCAATTGCATGGCGGCCAGGTCGGCCAGACTCGCCTGGGCACTGGCGGTATCGGCTTCCAGGCCGCGGCGCAGCTTGCCCCACACGTCGGCCTCCCAACTCACGCCCAGTTGCGCATTGTAGGTATCGCGGATGCCGCTGCTGTTGTTGCTCAGGCTAGAACTGCTGCTGCCGGTGCCCTGGCTGGACCGGGTCTTGCCGGTCGTCAGGTCCAGGGTCGGCAGGAAGGCGGCGCGGGAGCTGCGTACCAGAGCGCGGGCCTGGCGATACTGGGCTTCATACTGGGCAACGGTCTGGTTGGACGTGTTGAGACGTTCCACCAGGGCGTTGAGCTGGGCGTCGTTGTAGATCTCCCACCAGGCACCGCGCGCTACCGCATCGCTGGGCGTGGCCTGGCGCCAGCCTTCGGCCGCCTTGAAGCTGGCCGGCGTCGTCATGTCCGGGGTGTGGTAGTCCGGGCCGACGGCACAGGCACTGAGCAGCACGACAAGGCCCAGCCCGATGGGACGTGCCCAGCGAGTGAAGTGGGTGGGAACAGTCAGGCGATCGGTCATAGCGGGTTTTCCAGAGCAGCATCGGTACGCACGCCGCGCCAGTGATTGAAACGATGGCGCGCACGGTCGAGATAAAGGTAAACCACAGGTGTGGTGTAAAGCGTCAGAATCTGGCTGAAGACCAGGCCGCCGATGATGGTCAGGCCCAGCGGCGTGCGCATTTCGGCACCTTCGGCGGTGCTGAGCAACAGCGGCAAGGCGCCGAGAATCGCGGCCATGGTGGTCATCAGAATCGGCCGCAGACGCTGCAGGCAGGCGCTGCGAATCGATTCCTGCGGCGTCAGGCCGTTCTCGCGTTCCAGATGCAGCGCCAGGTCGATCATCATGATGGCGTTTTTCTTCACCACGCCGATCAGCAGGAACAGGCCCAACAGCGAGATCAGGCTGAACTCGCTGCCCAGCACGTAGATCGTCAACAAGGCCCCTACGCCCGCCGACGGCAGGGTCGACAGGATGGTCAGCGGGTGAATGTAGCTTTCATACAGGATGCCCAGCACCAGATAGACCGCCAGCAGCGCCCCGAGAATCATCCACGGCTGGCTTTTCTGGGTCGAGGCGAAGGCGCTGGCGGTGCCGGCCATCTTGGCGATGACCTCCGAGGGCAGGCCCAGGGCTGCGACGGCCCGTTCGATGGCCACCGTTGCCTGATCCAGCGTCACGCCTTCGGCCAGGTCGAACGAGATATCTTCGGATGCGAACTGCCCATCGTGGGACACCCGGTCGTTCTCCAGGCTGCGCTCGTAACGAGCGATGCTCGACAGCGGCACCCGATTGCCGTCAGAGGTAATCACCTGGACCTGCTGCAAGGTCACCGGGTCCTGGGCGTACTTGGGATTGACCTCCATCACCACCTGATATTGGTTGAGCGTGTCGTAGATGGTCGACACCTGGCGTTGGCTATAGGCATTGTTGAGCACGGTGGTCACCATGTTCATGTCGATGCCCAGGCGCTTGGCCGCGTCACGGTCCACCACCAGCGTGACCTGCTGGGCGCCGCGACCTTCGCGGGCGTCGATGGCGGTCAGTTGCGGCAGCGCCTTGAGTGCGTTCACCACCTTGGGGTACCACTCGCGCAATTGGGTCAGGTCACCGCTTTGCAGAATGTACTGGTATTGCGAGCTGGTCTGCTCGCGGCCACCGCCCAGTTGCAGGTCCTGGTCAGGCGCCAGGAACAGGCGGCCGCCCGGCACTTGCGGCATGTTCTTGCGCAGGCGCTCGACCACCTGGGTGGCGTCCAGCTTGCGTTCGCTGATCGGCTTGAGACGCACGATCATGAAAGCATTGTTGGTCCCGCCGTTGCCGCCAATGAAACCGGCGATACTCTCCACGGCAGGATCGGCCAGCACGGCGCGGCGAAAGATCTCCATCTTGGGCTGCATGACCTTGAACGACAGGCCGTCGTCGCCGCGCACAAAGCCCATCAACTGCCCGGTATCCTGCTGCGGCAGGAACGTCTTGGGCACCACCACATACAACGCGACGTTGACCACGATGGTGACCAACAAACTCAGCAGGGTCAGGCGCGGGTGGCGCAAGACCCAGCCCAGCGAGCGGTCGTAACCTGCGACCATGCGTTCGTTGACTCGCTGGCTCCAGCGCTGGAAAGCGTTCTGCTCGCCGGTATGGGGCTTGAGCCAGCGGGCACAGAGCATCGGCGTCAGGGTCAGCGAGACCACCAGAGAAACGATGATGGCCACCGACAGCGTGATGGAAAACTCGCGGAACAGACTTTCCACCAGCCCGCCCATGAACAGGATCGAGATGAACACCGCCACCAGCGAGACGTTCATCGACAGCAGCGTGAAGCCCACTTCCTTGGAACCGCGATAGGCTGCGGTCAGCGGATCGACCCCTTCATCGATGTGCCGCGAGATGTTTTCCAGTACCACGATGGCATCGTCCACCACCAGCCCTGTGGCCAGGATCAGCGCCATGAGCGACAGATTGTTCAGGGAAAAACCGCACAGGTACATGATCGCGAAGGTCCCGACCAGCGACACCGGCACCGCCAGCGTGGGGATCAGCGAGGCGCGAAAGTTGCCCAGGAACAGAAACACCACCATGACCACCAGCACCACGGCAATCAGCAAGGTCATTTCCGCCTCGTGAAGTGTCGCCGTGATCACCGGTGAGCGGTCCATGGCCAGGTCCAGCCTGACGCTGGCCGGCAGCACTGCCTGCAACGCCGGCAGCTGTTGCTTGATCTGCGCCACGGTTTCGATGATGTTGGCACCGGCCTGGCGGTTGATGACCAGCAGCACGGCGGCGCGGTCGTTGAAAAAGCCGCTGTTGTAACGGTTCTCCACCTCGTCGCTGACCGTGGCTACGTCGCGCAGGCGCAAGGTCGCGCCGTCCTGGTAGCGAATGATCAGCGGCGCGTAATCTACCGCCTTTTCCAGCTGGTCGTTGGCTTGCACCTGCCAGTTGTGCTCGGCGTTTTCCACCGAGCCTTTGGGCCGGCGCACGTTGGTGTTGGCGATCGCCGTACGCACATCGTCCAGCGCCACGCCGTACTGGTCCAGCATGTGCGGCTCCAGCTCGATGCGCACCGCGGGCAGCGAGCTGCCGCCGATCTGCACTTCCCCGACCCCGGTCACCTGAGACAGGCTCTGGGACAGAATGGTCGAGGCCAGATCATACAACTGGCCCTTCTCCAGCACGTCGGAGGTCAGTGCCAGAACCATGATCGGCGCCTGGGACGGGTTGACCTTCTTGTAGGTCGGCATGCTGCGCATCCCGCTGGGCAAGAGGTTGCGCGACGCATTGATGGCGGCCTGCACTTCCCGGGCCGCCCCGTTGATGTCACGGTCCAGGTCGAATTGCAGGATGACCCGGGTCGAGCCCTGACTGGAATTGCTCGACATGCTGCTGATGCCGGCGATGGTGCCCAGCGACCGCTCCAGCGGCGTGGCGACGCTGGAGGCCATGATTTCCGGACTCGCCCCCGGCAGACTCGCCGACACCACGATGACCGGGAAATCCATGTTCGGCAGCGGGGCCACGGGCAGCAGGCGAAAGCTCATGGCGCCCAGCAGCATGATCGCCAGGCTCAGCAGGACGGTGGCGACCGGGCGACTGATAAAAGGGGCCGACAGGTTCATGCGTCAGCCTGCTCCAGGCGTGCGGTGTCGGGTTTGCGACCCCAGCGACGGCCCAGCCGGTCGAAGTACAGGTAAATAACCGGTGTAGTAAACAGCGTCAGAATCTGGCTGACCAGCAGGCCGCCGACCATTACCAGGCCCAACGGCTGGCGCAGTTCGGCGCCGGAACCGGTGGCGAGCATCAGTGGGATCGCGCCGAACAGCGCCGCCAGGGTGGTCATCAGGATCGGCCGGAACCGCAGCAGCGCCGCTTCATAGATCGCCGTTTCCGGATCGATGCCGCGATTGCGTTCGGCATCCAGGGCGAAGTCGATCATCATGATCGCGTTCTTCTTGACGATGCCGATCAGCAGAATGATACCGATGATCGCGATCATGCCCAGGTCGTTGCCGCTGATCATCAACGCCAGCAGCGCACCGACTGCGGCTGACGGCAAGGTCGAAAGAATGGTGATCGGGTGGATGTAACTCTCGTACAGCACGCCTAGCACGATGTACATGGTGACCACCGCCGCCAGAATCAGCAGCAGCGTACTGGACAGCGACGCCTGGAAGGCTTCGGCGGCACCCTGGAACCGGGTCTGCACCCCCAGCGGCATGCCGATATCCTTCTGCACCTGCTCGATAATCTTGACCGCCTCGCCCAAGGCCACGTCCGGCGCCAGGTTGAACGACATCATCACCGCCGGAAACTGGCCGATATGGGCAATCGCCAGCTGCGCCTGGCGCTGCTCGACACGCGCCAGGCTGGACAGCTTGACCTGCGCGCCGTCGGTGGTCTTGACGTGGATCTGTTCCAGCGCCTGCGGGCCCAGTTCACTGGCCGAATCGGCCTGCAACACCACCCGGTACTGACTGGCCTGGGTGTAGATGGTGGAAATCTGCCGCTGGCCGAAGGCGTCGTACAGTGCGTCGGTGATATTCGAGACACTCACCCCTACCCGGCTGGCGGCGTCGCGGTCGATGGCCAGATAGACCTGCAGACCCTTGTCCTGCAGGTCACTGGCGACATCGGTCAGTTCCGGGCGCCTGGTCAGAGCGTCGACCAGCCTGCCGCTCCACAGACTGAGCAGTTCGGCGTCCGGCGACGACATGCTGAACTGGTATTGCGTGCGGCTGACTCGGTCCTCGATGGTAAGGTCCTGGACCGGCTGCATGAACAGGCGGATCCCGGACAGCTTGTCCAGTTGCGGCTGCAGGCGCTGGATGATCTGGGTGGCGGTCAGGTCCCGTTCGCCATGGGGCTTGAGGTTGATCAGCAGGCGGCCGCTGTTGAGCGTGGCATTGTCGCCATCCACCCCGATATAAGAGGACAGGCTCGACACGGCCGGGTCTTTGAGGATGATGTCGGCCAGCGATTGCTGACGCTCGCTCATGGAGGCGAACGACACCGATTGCGGTGCCTCGGAGATGCCCTGAATCACACCGGTGTCCTGCACCGGGAAGAAGCCCTTGGGCACCGCCATGTACAGCAGTACGGTCAGGGCCAGCGTGCCGATGGCCACCAGCAGCGTCAACGGCTGGTGCTTGAGCACCCAGCGCAATTTTCCGGCGTAAACCTCAATCATCCAGTCGATCCACGCGCCGCTGGCACGATAGAACCGGCCTTGCTCGTGCTCCTTGGGTTCACGCTTGAGCAGCCGGGCGCACATCATCGGCGTCAGGGTCAGGGAGACCACCAGGGAAATCAGGATCGCCACCGCCAGGGTGATGGCGAATTCGCGGAACAACCGCCCCACCACGTCGGCCATGAACAACAGCGGGATTAGCACGGCAATCAGCGACAGGGTCAGGGAAATCAGGGTGAAGCCGATCTGCTTCGCGCCCTTGAGGGCCGCCTGCATCGGCGTTTCGCCCTCTTCGATATGCCGGGAAATGTTCTCCAGCATGACAATGGCGTCATCCACCACGAACCCGGTAGCAATGGTCAGTGCCATCAGCGTCAGGTTGTTGATCGAAAACCCGGCCAGGTACATGACGCCGAACGTACCGATCAAAGACAGCGGAACCGCGATGGACGGAATGATGGTGGCGCTCAGGCGGCGCAGGAACAGGAAGGTCACCAGCACCACCAGGACGATGGCGATCAGCAATTCGTGCTGCACGTCGGTGACCGAAGCGCGGATGGTCTGGGTGCGGTCGGTGAGCACCGTCACGTCCAGGCCGGCCGGCAGGTTGTCGGTGATACCGGGCAGCATGGCCTTGATCCGGTCCACCACATCGATGACGTTGGCGCCGGGCTGGCGCTGGATATTGAGCAACACGGCCTGGCTGCGGTTGGCCCAGGCGGCGAGGCGCTCGTTCTCGGCGCCGTCGACGATCTGCGCCACGTCCTTGAGGCGCAGCGGCGCGCCGTTCTGGTAAGCCAGGATCAGGTTGGCGTATTCCTCGGGCGACTTGAGCTGGTCGTTGGCATCGAGCATCGACACCCGGGTCGGGCCGTCGAAGTTGCCTTTGGGCTGGTTGACGTTGGACGCGCTGACCAGCGTGCGCACGTCGGACAGGTTCAGGCTGTTGGCAGCCAGCGCCTGGGGGTTGACCTTGATTCGCACCGCCTGGCGCTGACCGCCGGCAATGCTGACCATGCCCACACCACTGATCTGCGAGATACGCTGAGCCATGCGCGTGTCGACCAGGTCGTTGAGTTGCGGCAGCAGCATGGTCTTGGACGTGATCGCCAGGGTCAGTACCGGTGTGTCGGCCGGGTTGACCTTGTTGTAGACCGGCGGCGCCGGCAAGTCATCGGGCAGCAGGTTGGTCGCGGCGTTGATCGCGGCCTGCACTTCCTGCTCGGCGACGTCCATATTGATGTCGAGACTGAAACGCAAGGTAATGACCGAAGCGCCGCCAGAGCTGGTGGACGCCATTTGCGTCAGACCGGGCATTTGCCCGAACTGGCGTTCCAGCGGCGCGGTGACCGCGCTGGTCATCACCTGCGGGCTGGCGCCGGGATACAGGGTCATGACCCGGATGGTCGGAAAGTCCACCTGCGGCAGCGCAGACACCGGCAGCAAGGTGTAGGCGATCAGACCGGCCAGGACGATCGCCAGCATGCTGAGCGTCGTGGCGACCGGACGCAGGATGAACAGGCGTGACATGTTCATACGCGAGTCTTTTCCGCCTTGTCGACCATGGCCGACTTATCGGTGGCCTTGGCCGGCGCGCCCTGAAGCTGCTGACCCGGACCTGCCGGCACATCCTTGCTGTCGCTGACCACCTCGACCTCCGCGCCATCGCGCAGTCGGTCGGTGCCTTCCAGCACCACGCGGGCGCCGGCGGCAAGCCCTTCGGTAATGACCGTCGATTGCTCGTCGCTCGGCCCGGTCTTGAGCAGGTTGATCTTCACTTTCTTGTCGCCGTCCAGCACGTACACGAAGGTGCCGTTGGTGCCGAACTGCACGGCCGCGGTAGGCACCAGTACTGCCTGGCGCAGCGTATCGGCGCGCAGGCGGACATTGACGAACTGATTGGGAAACAGGACTTCATCGCGGTTTTCGAAGCGCGCCTTGAATTTCAGGGTGCCGGTGGCGACATCGATCTGGTTGTCGAGACTGGCCAGTACACCGGTCGCCTGCATCTGCACATCGCCCCGGTCCCAGGCTTCGACCGGCAGTTTGTCGCCGGTACGGTAACGGGTCAGCACGGCGGACAGGTCTTTCTCCGGCAGGGTGAAATTGACCGAGATCGGTTGCGTCTGGGTAATCACCACCAGTGCTGTGGTGTCGTTGGCGGCTACCAGGTTACCGACGTCCAGCTGCTTGAGGCCGACGCGTCCGGCAATCGGGGCGCGAATGCGGGTGAACTCCAGGTTCAGCCTGGCTTCCGCCACGGCCGCCTGATTGGATTTGATCGTGCCCTGGTACTGGTTGACCAGCGATTCAGCGGTGTCCAGGGTCTGCTTGGCGATGCTGTCCTCGGCGAACAGGCCGCGGTAGCGCTGCACGTCGAGTTGGGCATTCTTGAGCAGCGCCTGATTGGTCGCCAGGGTGCCCTGGGCCTGTTGCAGGGCAACCTCGTAGCTGCGCGGGTCGATTTCGGCAAGCAGGTCACCGGCCTTGACCATCTGGCCTTCCTGGAAATGCAGCTTGACCAGCTCCCCCGCCACGCGGCTGCGCACATTGATCGTGTTGGTCGCGGTGACCGTGCCCAACGCCTTGTAGTAGATCGGGAAGTCGCCCTGGGTCACCGGCGCCACGCGCACTGGCACGGCCGCGGCCGAACCGCCGAAGCCTGGTCGTACCGGGCCGCCCGCCCGCGCCTGGCCACTGGACGACGCGCCCTTCTGGGCAGCCGACGAGGGCCAGAGCCACCAGCACAGGCAGACGATAGCCAACAGGACCAAAAGACTGATCAACCAGCGACGAGAATTACGGGGGCCAGACGATTGCATGAATAAATCAACCATTACGGGGTGTGGGGCTTGTTCAGAAGGCTGAACAATAAGCACAGATGCATGACAAGCAAAGCGCCTTTACCAAGCGCTTACTTTCGTTAAACGGTTGAGGCAGCAGAAAAAAAGCGGCCTGAACGAGTTCAGGCCGTTGTCACACCAGCGGTTCTTACTTCAGAACGGCCAGGGCCGCGTCGTAGTCCGGCTCCTGGGCGATCTCCGAGACCAGCTCGCTGTGCAGAACGTTGTCGTTCTCGTCCAGTACCACGACGGCACGGGCGGTAAGGCCCTTGAGCGGACCATCAGCAATGGCAACACCGTAGTTGCGGGCGAAATCGGCACTGCGGAAAGCCGACAGGTTCTGTACGTTTTCCAGACCTTCGGAACCGCAGAAGCGCGCCTGGGCGAACGGCAGGTCAGCGGAAATGCACAGCACTACAGCGTTGTCGATGTCGTTGGCCTGGGCGTTGAACTTGCGCACCGAGGTGGCGCAGGTTGGGGTATCGACGCTTGGGAAGATGTTGAGCACCTTGCGCTTGCCGGCAAGGTCTGCCAGCGAGACATCAGCCAGGCCGGCGCCTACCAGTGTGAAAGCCGGTGCTGCGCTACCGGTTTTCGGCAGTTCGCCGTCGATTTGAACGGGGCCGCCTTTGAGAGTCACTTGAGCCATGAAACCAAGTCCTTTTATAAGAGAGAGAAGAATCGGAAGTTAACCATGAAAGCGACCGGTAACCTACCGCAGGCTGCCGAAATCGCCTCGTTCGAGCATCAGAAATCGCGCTTGTAGAAAATATCCAGCGAGCTGGCAATCCCGCTCGCCGCTTCCAGGTACACCCGCTTGCTCAGCAGATAGCGCAGGGCGATGGTATTGGCAGGCTCGAAGACCCCTACCCCATAACGCAAGCTGAGCTTGTCGGTGATCTTGCCGCTGGCCACCACATTGGTCTTGTCACCGGTACCGGAGGTGTCCAGTTCAAAATCCTTGATGCCCAGGTTGTCGGCCAGCTTGCCGGTGGTCGAGGCGCTGCCCGCAACGCCCAGCGCCAGGGCCGCCTGGGCGACGACGTTGGTATCCTCGCCGGATTCGCCCAGCGGACGCCCCATCACCAGGTACGACAGCGCCTGTTCCTGACTCATTGCTGGCTCGGAAAACACCTGGGTGGTCGGTTGCTCGGCGCTGCCGCTCAAACGGATACCGGCGATCACGTCGTCGGTCTGGCGGATGGCTTCGATGTCCAGATAAGGCTGTGAAATGGGGCCGGCGAACAGCAGGCGTGCCCGGCGGATGGTCAGGCGCTGGCCATAGGCGCGGTAACGCCCGTCCTTGAGATTCAGCTCACCCCGGGTGTCGAGGTTGTCGCCAATGTGGAAATGCCCGGCCAGGTTGGCCGTCAGGCCAAAACCGGTGAAGGCCAGACGCTCTTCACCCACCTCGACGTCGATGTCCATGCCCACGGCCATGGGCGCCTCGCCCTCGTCGGTCTGTTGACCGACGATCACCGTGTCTTCGGAGACCTTGACCGTCGAGGGCGGCAGCTCCCGAACGGTGATCGCCCCCTTGGGAATCCGCACCTTGCCGGACACCGCCAGGCGCTCGCCCTGCAGGCTGATTTTCAGGTCCGGTGCCGCTTCCACCGCCGCGTAGGGCTCGACCGTGATCGGTAACTGCGAGCCCTTGAGATTCAGGTCGACCAGCAGCGCCTGCGCCCAGCTGACTTGCCCGGTCAAGGAACCCCGGCCTGCCGCGCCACTCTTCCAGCCGCCCTTGATCTGCACGCTCTCACCCGCAATCAGCGCCTGCAGCTTGAGATCCCGCAGTTCCATCGGCAGTTCCGGGCCGGAGACTTCGCCGCCGTCCAGGATGACGCTGCCGTTGACCTGAGGTGCCAGCAAACCGCCGGACAGTCGTCCGTTGCCGTTCAGGCGCCCGGTGAGCTTTTGCACCATCGGCGCGAAGGGCCGCGCCACGGAAATGTCCAGTCCGGCCAGATTGAAATCGCCGGTCAGGGCCTTGTCCCTGGTCAACGGATCGATGCGTGCATTGACCAGCAAACGGCCGAGTCTTGCCCCGTCGAAGTCCAGGCGCGTGTCGATGCGCTTGGGAGTCAGCGTGCTGTCGAGCTTTAGTGCCTGGTAGGGAAAGTCCAGCCATTGGTCCTTGTCGTCACGGATGCGCAGCACGCCGCCGCTGGCGTCCACGGAAATCTGCCCGGACGGCCCGGCTGCCGGTACATCCAGGCGCAGATCGGCATTGAGCGCGCCCTTCCACATCAGGTCTTTGGGCAGCCATTGTGCGAGGCTGTCCAGCGGGAAGTGCTTGAGGTGGTAGCGCAAGCGAGGTTCGGGCATCAGCCGCTGATCCTCGCCGCACAGGCTCGCGGCGCCGGACACCCAGCAATGAGCGCCAAAATCGAGACGGCCGTTTGCCAGGTATTCCAGCCTGGCCGGGCCTTGCAGCCGCCAGTCCTGACCACCGGCCTGCACGTTGCCTGCGGCCAGTCGGCCGCGCCAGTCGCCCTTGTCCAGGGTTCCGTCCAGGGCCAGCGCCAGATTCAACGTCGGACCCTTGAGATCCAGCTTGAGTTGCTGGGCCTTGAGCGTGCCCTGGCCGTCGACACTGAGTGTGCCCAGTTGGGTATCGCCGGTCTGAATGCCTGAACCGGTCAACGAGAGCGTGCCGCGCTGGGCCTGATCGACCCGGGCCGACAGATTCAGGCTTTGCAAGCGATTGGCTTCCAGCGCCAGCTGACTGCCTTGTAACGCCAGTTGCCCTTGCGGCGCCTGAAGTGTTCCGGCCAGGTCCAGACGGCCTTTGACCCGCCCCTGCAGGCGCGGCCATAACTGCGCGAGACGCGGCAGGTCGAGATCCAATTGCCCTGTCAGTTGCTGCTGCAAACTGCCTTTGCCCTGAATGCGGTTATCGCCCAGGCGGACATTCAGCTCAGTGAGGTTCCATTTGCCACCGGCGCCGTCGGCGGTGGTCTTGATCACCGCCGGCTGCCCGCGCAGCCGACCCTTGAGGTCCAGATCGGCGTTGAGCTGCAAGCGCTCATTGCGCAGTTGGCCTTTGCTGTGCAGGGGACCGGCCAGGGTGCCGGGCAACTCGGCGACCCAGTAGGACGGATCGAGTGCGCTTAGCTGCAGTGCCGTGTCCCAGCCGATGCCGTCGGCAAATTGCAGGTTGAGGTGGCCGCTGGCCTTGCCCTGCCCTGCAACCAGTTCCAGTTGGGGCAGGTAAACGCTTTGCAGGTCGCCGCTGAACGGGCTGGTAATGCTGAACGCTCCGGCGGGACCGTCGAGCTTGCCATTGAAGTGTCCCAGGTACTGACCGTCGGTGAACGAGACTTCGCCGTTGAAGGCGCGCAGCGTAACGGATGGCTCGCTGGTCACCGGATACAGCCGCTGCCACGGAAAGTCCTGCCAGTCGATGCCGGCGTCGGCCTTGAAAGCGGTTTTCCAGTCCAGGGTGCCGGTCAGCGCCAGTCGCTGCCGCTCGTTGGCGGTCAGATCGAGCGCGGCGATGTCCGCGCCATTGGCATCGACCCGGCCTTTCAGCGCCAAAGCAATCGGCCCTTGCTCAGCAGGCAGGCTGGACGTGCCGTGGATCTGGTAGCCGGCGGCGAGATCGCCTGTGGCGTTGAGCACCAGATTTTCCAGCTGCAAGGTGTCTGGTAACCCGGCACTGGGTTTGAAGCGCTCGGAGGTCAGGGTCACGGTCGCCGGCAGATTATCCGCCAGGGGCCGCAGCTCGCCGGACAACTGCCCGTGCAGGTAGCCGCTGCTGTCAGCCTTCAACTTCAGGGTTTCCAGCAGCTCGCCCTGAATATCCAGCGCCAGTGTCCAGGCTTGATTGTCCTGAGCGGGCAGTTGCAGCTGGCCGTTGGCGGTCAGCGGCCAGTTGCCGACCGGCTGGAGTAGACCGGCGAGGTCGAGGATCAGCTCGTCGCGTTGCAGATGCGCCTTGTCGATCCGCAAGCCCTCGGCGGTCCAGTGCGCGTCCAGCGTCAGGTCGCGAAGCTGCTCGACACCGTCCAGTTGCAGGCTGCCTATCTGAATGTCCTGGAGTTGCAGCTTGAGCGGCAGTCGCAGATCCGGCAGGACCAGCGGCCCTTGGCTGGCCGGCTGATCGCCGGGTGGAAACACCAGGCGGACCTGGCCTGCGTGGAGCTGATTGATGCACAGCGTCATTTTCAACAGACAGCCCGGCGACCAGTCGAACACCGCCGCGTCTAGTTCTGCCCGGTCGAGGCCTTGCTGCCAGACGACCCGATCAGCGCTCCATTTCCCGCCCAGACGCCCGGCAAACCGTTCGACCTGTACGCCCGGCACCAGACCCAGCGCCCAGCGGCTGCCGGCGTGGGTACCGAAGATCAGCACCACGCCGGCGACGAGCACCAGCAACAGTGCGGCCAGGCCGGCCAGGGTCCAGAGCGCGCCACGTTTGAGCTTCAAGCGGTTCACAGTTCAGGCCCCATGGAAAAGTGCAGGCGCACACCGCCGTCGCCGTCGAGGGGGTGTGCCAGGTCCAGACGCAACGGGCCGACCGGTGAGACCCAGCGCACACCGATGCCGACACCGGTCTTGAGGCTGGGCAGGTCCAGGCTGTTGAACGAGTTGCCCTGATCGACGAAGGTCGCTACGCGCCATTTCTCGGCCACCGAGTACTGGTACTCGACACTACCGGCCACCATGTAGCGGCCGCCGATGCGGTCACCGTCGGAATTGGTCGGTGAAAGCGTCTGGTAATCGTAGCCGCGGACACTCTGGTCACCGCCGGCGAAGAAGCGCAGCGACGGCGGGATCGAGCTGTAGCCGTTGGTAAAGTTGCCGCCGACTTGAAGTCGACCCAGCAGTCGATGGTTCTGGGCAAAGGTCGTCAAACCTTTCACCAGCGCATCGCCGCGCAGCAGGTTGGCATCCGACAGCGCGCCTTCGGCCGCGACCTGGGTTTCGAACTGCAAGCGATAGCCATTTTGCGGGTCGATGCGATTGTCGCTACGTAAATAGGAATAGCTGATGCCGGGCATGAGCAGCGTGCTCAGCCCCGAGTCGTCGCCCAAGCGGTACTCTTCACGCTGCCATTTGAGGGAGATCACCCGTTCCCAACCGCTGGGCAGACGGCTGTGCCATTCAGGTCCGACAGTCAGCAGCTTGCTCAGGCTGTCGGTGCCGGCGATTTCTTCGTACTGATAACCACCGGCGTAGCGCAGCTTGTCGGTCAACGGCGGATCGAGGGGCACGTCGTACCAGATTCCGACGTTCTGACGCGGTGCGGAAAGTTCCGACTCCAGTCCCCAGCTATGGCCTTGCGGGTTGACCCAGTGCCGGGTCCAGTTGGCTTTGCCACGCGGCCCCACGTCGGTGGAAAAGCCCAGGCCCAGGCCCATGGTGCGAGGCTTGCGGGTATGCAACTGGACATTGACCGGGATCACCTGCCCCACGGCGGCGGTAGGTGCTGCGTCGACCCGGATGCTTTCGAAATAACCGCTGGCCTGCATGGCCTGGTTCAGCTCGGCGATCAGTTCGGAGTCATACGGTGTGTTCTCCTTGAACGGCACCATGCGCCTGAGCAGGTCTTCGTCGAAGGGGGTGTCGCCGCTGAATGCCACCTGCCCCAGCGTATAGCGCGGGCCGCTGTCGTAGATCAGTTCGATGTCGGCGACCCCGGCGCGCGGGTCCACCGCCAGACGCTGACGGGTAAAGCGGCCGCTGAAGAATCCATAACGGGACGCCTGATTCTGGATCAGGCTCTTGGCGTCCTCGTAATGACCGTGGTTGAGCGCGGCGCCCGGTTTGAGCGCATCGCTCTTGGGCACCTTGAAGGCTTTCATCGAGGCCGCCGGCCCATCGATGCGCACGGTCACCGTGCGCAAGCGCACCGGCTCGCCGGGCCGGATCTTGACCACCAGCAGCGGATCACGGCCGTCGACCACCTCGCTGTCGACCTGCGCCTGATAATAGCCCAGCGCCTGGGCGGCCTTCTGCGCCTGCTCCTCGGCGCCCAGGCTGAACTGCCGCAACGCCTGGGCGTCACGCTCGCCCAGGCTACCGACATAACCCTCGACATTGGCTTTCAAGGCCGAGTTCGCGGGGTCGACTCTTACGTCCAGACGGGGTTCGGCCAGGGCCGTTGCACTGAGTGACAACACCAGCGCGCTACTGCTCACAACTTGGAAAACCTTCATGGGCGTGGATGCTAACACGATCAAAGCATGCTGCTGAAACATGCCAAAGGCTCGATTTTTCAAACCCTTACGCCATGATCGGCTGTACAGCCTGAGGGTTGGGATGGAAAAACACATGCTCCAGGACAGGCCCTACAGCCACCTCGCCGATTTCCTCATAGCCCTGTCGTTTGTAGAACTCCAGATAGTGGGGGTTTCCCGTGTCGAGCACGACGCCTGCCGAATGCTCATCCACCGCACACCATTCATGCAGCGCTTCAAGCAGCTGCTCGCCCAGATGATGACCCTGGAATTCCGGAAGCACGCCCAGCAATGGCAGCACGTGAACCGCATTGGTGGGCAGGCAGGCCAGCACCGAGTTGTAGTATTCCAGGTAGCGTCGGGTGCAGCTCAGGCCGGTGCTCATGACCATGCGCAGCCGCCACGCCCAGCTTTCCGTGATGCCCAGGCGGCGTTGCGGCGGCGCGATCAGTGCGACGGCGACCATTCGGTCGTCGATGAACAGCCCCAAGGCCGGCAGATCCTGTAGAAAGTGCTGTTTGACCAGTTCGCGAATCGTGGCCCGGACCCGATGCTCGTAACCGGAACGCTGGGAATTGAACAGCCAGGCGAAACTGGGTTCATGGCGATACGCCTGAAACAGCAGGGAACGGGTCTCCCGCGAGTAACCGCTGTCCAGTTGGCGAACTTCGGCCGCGATGGCGGTGGTTTGGGTCATGGAGGTTCGATCTCGCGTTCATGGCACTGCTCGTTGGGCAGCGCTTCCTGAGTGCACGGCGTCAACCGTGCACAGGTTTCGAGTGATGGCATGTGACGACAGTTCCACCGCATTCGGCGCCCCGTTTCCAGCGTAGCAGTCCAATGACGATGGCGAATGTGCACTGGCTGTAACCGGGCATGTCGGCTAGCATCGCGTTTTGCTTTGTTTCAGGATTGCCGCTTCATGAAAATCATCTCGTTCAACATCAACGGTCTGCGTGCCCGGCCGCATCAGCTGGCGGCGCTGATCGACAAATATCAGCCGGACGTGATCGGACTGCAGGAAACCAAAGTCTCGGACGATCAGTTCCCCCAGGCCGAAATCGAGGCCCTGGGCTACCACGTTCATTTTCACGGTCAGAAAGGTCATTACGGCGTGGCCTTGCTGTCGCGGCAGATGCCCCTGGCGTTGCACAAGGGGTTCGACAGCGATGACGAAGAATCCCAGAAGCGCTTCATCTGGGGCACTTACGCCGATGCCGACGGCCAGCCAATCACCATCATGAACGGCTACTTCCCGCAAGGGGAAAGCCGGGACCATCCCACCAAGTTTCCGGCCAAACAGCGCTTCTACAGCGACCTGCAGGCCTTGCTGGAAACCCGGTTCAGCAACGACCAGCCACTGATCGTCATGGGCGACGTGAACATTTCACCCCAGGACAGCGATATCGGCATTGGCCCCGACAACGCCAAGCGCTGGCTGAAAACCGGCAAATGCAGCTTCCTGCCCGAAGAGCGGGAGTGGATGGAGCGCCTCAAGAACTGGGGGCTGGTGGACAGCTTCCGGCACCTGCACCCGGAAGTGGTCGACCGTTTCAGCTGGTTCGACTACCGCAGCCGTGGTTTCGAGGATCAACCCAAGCGCGGCCTGCGTATCGACCTGATCATGGCCTCCACCGGTCTGCAACCCAGAATCAAGGCTGCCGGCGTGGATTACGACCTGCGCGCCATGGAAAAACCGTCCGATCACGCGCCGATCTGGCTCGAACTGACCTGACCGAACCGACTGCCCAGTGCCTGCCGGTGGACACTGACGGGCAACGGGCAGTGGATCAACCGTCATATTGCAGCAACCTTTCTGACTTATTCTCCCGGCACTTTCAGTCATTCAAGGTGACGCAGATGCTGCGCGCTATGTTTCTGGTGCTGGGCATCTGCGCTGTCGCCCTGCCCGTCCCGGCTTACGCGGCCTTGCCGATGCCGGTTGGCGACACCGCCGTGCTGCGTATCCAGGGTTCCAACACCATCAACGCCCGGCTCGGGCCTGCGCTGGTCGAAGGCCTGATGCGCCGGCAGGGCTTGCAGGGTGTCAGGACGCTGCCCGGTGCCGTGCCCAATGAAGTGCGGGTGGTGGGCACCGCAGCGGCCGGCCAACAGCTGACGGTGGAAATCGCCGCCCACGGCTCAGGCACCGGATTCACTGCCCTCAGGAGTGGTCACGCCGACATTGCCGCCGCCTCGCGCCCGATCAAGGCCCAGGAAGCCGCTGACCTGGCCCGCCTTGGCGACCTGCAAAGCCCCGCCGCTGAACAGGTGATTGCCATCGACGGCGTAGCCGTGATCGTCCACCCCGACAATCCGTTGCGGCAGCTGGATACCCGACAACTGGCGCGCATTTTCTCCGGCCATGTGCGCGACTGGCAGGAAGTGGGTGGCGGCGCGGGTGCCATCCATCTTTACGCCCGTGATGAACAGTCCGGCACCTACGAGACGTTCAAGGACCTGGTGCTGACCAAGCACGGGGCAAGCATGGCCGCCCACGCCAGGCGCTTCGAGTCCGGCGAGCAACTGTCGGACGAGATCAGCCGTGACCGCAACGGGATCGGTTTTATCGGGCTGCCTTACGTGCGGCAGGCCAAGGCTCTGGCGGTGGCGGATGGCGAGTCCAAGCCCATGCGCCCCACGGTCGACCTGATCGCCACCGAGGACTATCCACTGTCTCGCCGGCTGTATCTGTATGTGCCGCCGTTGGCCCACCATCGCTGGGCCGAGGCATTCGCGCATTTTGCCCAGAGCCCTGAAGGCCAGGCGATCGTGGCGCGCAACGGATTCGTGGCCCAGACCGTCGAGGCGGTCAAGGTTCAGCCCAGCGCCCGGATGCCGGGCGACTATCAGGCCCTGAGCCGCGAGGCGCAGCGCCTGTCGGTGAATTTCCGCTTCGCCCAGGGCAGTGCCAGGCTGGACAACAAGGCCCAGCTGGACCTCAAGCGGGTGGTCGACTACCTCAAGGCCAATGAAAAGCTAAACCAACGGGTAACGCTGGTGGGCTTCGGCGACGCCAAGAGCGACGCCGCCCGGGCCACCTTGCTGTCACGTCTGAGAGCCATGGCCGTTCGACGTGAACTGCAGAAAAGCGGCGTCACCCTGCACGAAATTCTTGGCCTGGGCGACGAAATGCCGGTGGCGACCAACGAGGCCGACGATGGGCGGATCAAGAACCGTCGGGTCGAGGTGTGGGTGCAGTAGCGCGCTATCTCCCTCGGCAGCGACCCTGGTGGCGAAGACCGGATCGCGGAAGATGCAAGAGCACCGGATGTGCCCGCCTTTTCGCCACCAGGGTGGCTGCTACAGGATGTGCGCAGAATCAGCGCATGTATTTACCGATTTCAAACTTGCCGACCGCAGCGCGGTGCACCTCGTCGGGGCCGTCTGCCAGGCGCAGGGTGCGCTGCATGGCGTACATGTAGGCCAGCGGAAAGTCACCGGACACGCCGGCGCCGCCATGCATCTGGATCGCCCGGTCGATCACTTTCAGGGCCACGTTCGGTGCCACCACCTTGATCTGCGCGATTTCGCTTCTGGCCACTTTGTTGCCCACGGTGTCCATCATGTACGCGGCTTTGAGGGTCAGTAACCTGGCCATGTCGATTTCCATGCGCGAATCGGCGATCAGGTCGATATTGCCGCCCAGTCGCGCCAATGGCTTGCCGAACGCCACACGGTCGATGGCGCGGCGGCACATCAGCTCCAGTGCCCGCTCGGCCATGCCGATCGAACGCATGCAGTGGTGGATACGGCCCGGCCCCAGGCGACCCTGAGCAATCTCGAAGCCGCGGCCCTCGCCCAACAGCACGTTGTCGTAGGGCACCCGGACATTCTCGAACAACACTTCGGCATGGCCATGGGGTGCGTCGTCGTAGCCGAATACCGGCAGCGGCCGAAGGATGGTCACGCCCGGCGTGTCGCGGGGCACCAGAATCATCGAATGCTGCTGGTGACGCGGCCCGTCCGGGCTGGTCAGGCCCATGAAGATCAGCAGCTTGCAGCGCGGGTCGCAGGCGCCGGAGGTCCACCATTTGCGACCATTGATGACCCAATGGTCGCCGTCGCGCTCGGCGCACGCCGCCATGTTGGTCGCATCCGAGGAGGCCACCTGCGGTTCGGTCATGGCGAATGCCGAGCGGATCTCGCCGCGCAGCAACGGTTCCAGCCACTGCTGCTTCTGCGCCTCGCTGCCGTAGCGCACCAGCACCTCCATGTTGCCGGTGTCAGGCGCAGAGCAGTTGAAGGGCTCAGGGCCGAGCAGGGAGCGGCCCATGATTTCCGCCAGTGGCGCGTACTCCAGATTGCTCAGGCCCGCGCCTCGTTCGGAGTCCGGCAGGAACAGGTTCCACAGCCCTTGCGCCTGCGCCTGTGCCTTGAGCTGTTCCATGATCGCGGTGGGCTGCCAGCGGTCGCCCTCGGCGACCTGGCGTTCGAACACCGGCTCGGCGGGATAGACGTGGTGATCCATGAATGCGGTCACACGCTCACACAAGTCCTGCACTTTCGGGGAGTACGCAAATTCCATGAGCAGCTACCTTCTCATTGAGGCCATCGAGGTCATGACACGATGCTAAGGAAGGCGCAGATATTTATCTAACCTATTCTCCGCGTGTATAAACATTCATAACCGATATATGATCCACCCCACGCTGCGGCATAAGCAGCGACCCACAAGAACAGTACGAGGCGCCCCACCAATGAACCTGAGCAAGGTTGATCTCAATCTATTCATTGTCTTCGACGCCATCTATACCGAAGCCAACCTCACCCGCGCCGGGCAGATCATCGGCATTACCCAGCCCGCCGTCTCCAA
Organism: Pseudomonas sp. v388; assembly: GCF_003935425.1. GTDB lineage: Bacteria > Pseudomonadota > Gammaproteobacteria > Pseudomonadales > Pseudomonadaceae > Aquipseudomonas. The sequence continues at coordinate 386,045 of NZ_RHQN01000001.1, read as the reverse complement.
CGCCCTGGCGCGCTTGCGCGAGACCTTCAACGACCCGTTATTCGTCAGAACCGCACAAGGCATGGTGCCCACGCCCATGGCCCAGAACATCATCGGGCCGGTGCGCAATGCGCTGTCGCTGCTGCGGGTTTCGGTGCAGGAGAGTCGGATCTTCAACCCGATCAAGGCCAGCAAGAATTACCGGATCAGCATGACCGACCTGACCGAGGCGGTGATCCTGCCGGTGCTGTTCCAGCGCCTGAAACGGCTGGCGCCGGGGGTGACCATCGAGAGCTTCCTGTCCAAGCGTCGCGAAACCACCAAGGAACTGGCCGCCGGCCGTCTGGATTTCGCAGTCGATGCGCCGCTCAATACCGACCCCCAGGTCCGTCATGTGAAGTTGATGGAAGACCGCTACGTGTGCGCCATGCGCAAGGGCCATCCACTGGCCGGCAAGGAGGTGTTGCGCCTGGATGATTACCTGGCCCAGGCGCACATTCATATTTCCAGCCGTCGCAGCGGACTGGGGCATGTGGACCTGTCGCTGGGCAAGATGGGCATCCAGCGCAAGATCGCCCTGCGCTCCCAGCACTACCTCATGGCTACCCAGGTGTTGCAGCAGACTGACATGGTCATGACCGTGCCGGAGCGCTTCGCCCGGCGCAATGACCTGCACCACGTCTACCTGCCGGTCAGTGACGTGCCGTCCGTGGAAACCCATCTGTACTGGCACGAAAGCACCGATCAGGATCCGGCCAACCGCTGGATGCGCGAGCAGTTGATCGAGCTGTGTCAGCGCGTCACTGCGCACGAACCGGCAGAAGAAGTCACATTAGCTTGATCCAGCAGGCTATTGATTTATATCGAATTTATTGTTAATTAAGTCATTACTGAATGAGCAGCAGAAGTTAAAGTGATTTCTAGCCGTGCCTGGCGCCTGCGGCGATTCGGCTCCTTGCCGCTTGACGTTTACGTAAAGCGCGCCGTAGCGTAGGGCATCCTTTTACGCCGAGTCATTGCCCGCCATGAGCACCCCGACCTACAGCATTTCAGACCTTGCCCGGGAGCTGGACATTACCACCCGGGCCATCCGCTTCTATGAAGAGCAAGGCATGCTCAGCCCTCAGCGTCGAGGGCTGGAGCGAGTCTATTCAGCCAAGGATAAAGTGACGCTCAGGCTTATCCTGCGTGGCAAGCGCATCGGTTTTTCCCTGGCCGAGTGTCGGGAGCTGATCGAACTGTACGACCCGACGGAAGGCAATCGGAAACAATTGGACAGCATGCTGGGCAAGATCGCCGAGCGCCGCCTACAACTGGAGCAGCAGCTGCTGGATATCCAGCAGATGCAACTGGAGCTGGACACCGCCGAGGAGCGCTGCCACGCCGCGCTTGGCAGGACCTGCGCACCCGCCCACTGACCGGATCGATTGCCATGCCCCTGCCCCAATTCGTGCATCTGGTTGAAGTCGGACCCCGCGACGGCCTGCAAAACGAAGCACGCCCCCTCTCCATCGAAGACAAGGTGCGGCTGGTCGATGACCTGGCCGCGGCGGGTCTCACGCGGATCGAGGCCGGCAGTTTCGTGTCTGCCCGGTGGGTGCCGCAGATGGCCGGGAGCGCCGAGGTATTTTCCCGGATCGAACGGCGCAGGGACGTGGTCTATTCGGCCCTTACCCCCAACCTGCGGGGCTTCGAAGAGGCCATGCAGGCCGGTGCCACGGAAGTGGCGGTGTTTGCGGCGGCCTCCCAGGCGTTTTCCGAACGCAATATCAATTGTTCCATCAGCGAAAGCCTGGAACGCTTCGTGCCGATCATGGACGCCGCCGCCCGGCAAGGCGTGCGGGTTCGAGGCTATGTGTCCTGCGTGCTGGGTTGCCCTTACGAGGGCACGGTGTCGGCGCATCAGGTGGCGGCGGTGGCCAACGAGCTGATCGCCATGGGCTGCTACGAAGTTTCACTGGGCGATACCATCGGCGTCGGCACCCCTTCGGCGACCCGTGTATTGCTCGATATCGTCGCCGGACAGATCCCGCGCAGCCGGCTTGCCGGGCATTTCCACGATACCTACGGGCAGGCGCTGGTCAACATCTACGCCAGCCTGCAGGAAGGAATCAGCGTGTTCGACAGTTCGGTCGCCGGCCTCGGGGGCTGCCCTTACGCCAAGGGCGCCAGCGGCAACGTCGCCACCGAAGACGTGTTGTACATGCTCAGTGGCCTGGGCATCGTCACGGGGGTGGACCTGGATCGCGTCATTGACGCGGGCCAGCGCATCTGCACCGTCATGCAGCGCGCCAATCAGTCGAAAGTGGCCCTTGCCCGCCAGACCGGGTGACGCTGGTCGGGCAGGATACGCCAGCAGTGCGACATACTGCCGCAGGGGTGTTACCCTGCGCGTCACTGAAGCGATGCAATCGGGTATCTCGGGAACACATCTGCACGAGCGCCCGCCGGAGCCGCTGACTGAAAACCCCTAACATTCTGTTCTGTAAGGCTTTTATAAAACTGGCACGGCTCCTGCTATCTCTCAGGCATAACAACAATAAAAACCAGCAGCATCCAATAAAAACAACATGTATCGGCTCTGACACAACAAGAACAACACGCACAGAGACGCAGCTAACAGATTTTTTTGAAGAAGATGGCTTTCCCGAAGCACTTGCCGAGCAAGGGTTTCGCAGCCGGGCAGAGAACAATAAAACTACCGTGAGGTAGCGCCCGAATCGGCTGAAGTGACGAAAGCGGTCAGCGCTCAAAAAAATACGTTTGCTCTTGACCCGGATAGGGTCGCCTACGGCAGCAACGGGCCTGGTCATCAAAAACAACAACAGACTTACCCGGATAATAAAAAAAGAGCATACAAAGAAACCTTGAAGGGGAGCCCAGGCTCCCCTTCGTGCTTTGCGTCGTTCACCTTTCCTTGTCGCTTCCCTCCCCGTTCGCGCCCCGGCAGATGCCGGACATTGACACTCCATTGCCGGAGGTTTACGTTAACGTAAAGGTCATTGCGAATCCGCCTAAAAACAATACAGGAATGCGAGCCCATGTCTTATCCCAGTCTGAATTTCGCCCTGGGCGAAACCATCGATATGTTGCGCGACCAGTTACAGTCCTTCGTGGCTGCGGAACTTGCGCCGCGTGCCGCTCAGATCGACCAGGACAACCTGTTTCCGGCCGACATGTGGCGCAAGCTGGGCGATATGGGCGTGCTGGGCATCACCGTCAGCGAAGAATACGGCGGCGCCGGCCTGGGTTATCTGGCCCATGTGGTGGCCATGGAAGAAATCAGCCGCGGCTCGGCATCCGTGGCACTGTCCTACGGTGCCCATTCCAACCTGTGCGTCAATCAGATCAACCGCAACGGCAACGCCGAGCAGAAAGCCCGCTACCTGCCGCGCCTGATCAGCGGCGAGCATGTCGGCGCGCTGGCCATGAGCGAGCCCAATGCCGGCTCTGACGTGGTATCCATGAAGCTGCGCGCCGAGCGGCGCGGTGACCGGTTCGTCCTCAACGGCAGCAAGACCTGGATCACCAATGGTCCTGACGCCCACACCTACGTCATCTACGCCAAGACCGACCTGGCGAAGGCGGCCCATGGCATCAGCGCGTTCATCGTCGAGCGGGACTGGAAAGGTTTCTCCCGCAGCGGCAAGTTCGACAAGCTGGGCATGCGCGGTTCCAACACGTGCGAGCTGTTCTTCGACAATGTGGAGGTTCCAGAAGAGAACCTGCTGGGCCAGCTCGACGGCGGCGTGAAAGTGTTGATGAGCGGGCTGGACTACGAGCGCGTCGTATTGTCCGGCGGGCCGACCGGAATCATGCAGGCCTGTCTGGACCTGGTACTGCCCTACATCCACGACCGCAAGCAGTTTGGCCAGAGCATCGGTGAATTCCAGTTGATCCAGGCCAAGGTGGCCGACATGTACACCCAGCTCAACGCCAGCCGCGCTTACCTCTATGCCGTGGCCCAGGCCTGCGATCGCGGCGAGACCACCCGCAAGGATTCAGCGGGGATCATTCTGTACAGCGCCGAACGGGCGACCCAGATGGCCCTCGATGCCATCCAGATCCTGGGCGGCAACGGCTATATCAACGAGTTCCCGGCCGGCCGCCTGCTGCGCGACGCCAAGCTGTACGAAATCGGAGCCGGAACCAGTGAGATCCGTCGCATGTTGATCGGCCGCGAGCTGTTCAACGAGACCCGTTGATTGACTGGAGTTCACATGGCTATCGTCCACACGCGTATCAATCCCCGTTCTGCCGAGTTCGCTGCCAACCACGCCGCGCTGTCCGGCCTGGTGGACAACCTGCGCCGCCAATTGACACTGATTCAGCAAGGCGGCGGCCAGAGTGCGCAGCAGCGGCACACCTCGCGAGGCAAACTGCTGCCTCGCGAGCGCATCAATCGCCTGCTCGATGTCGGTTCGCCGTTTCTGGAAATCGCCCCGCTGGCCGCCTGGGAGGTCTATGAAGAGAGCGTGCCGGCGGCCGGACTCGTGGCCGGAATCGGAAGGATAGAAGGCGTCGAATGCATGGTCATTGCCAACGACGCGACCGTCAAAGGCGGCAGCTACTACCCGCTGACGGTCAAGAAACACCTGCGCGCCCAGGCCATCGCCCAGCAGAACCGCTTGCCGTGCGTGTACCTGGTGGATTCGGGCGGTGCCAACCTGCCGCGTCAGGACGAAGTCTTTCCAGACCGCGAGCATTTTGGTCGAATCTTTTTCAATCAGGCCAACATGAGCGCCCAGGGCATTGCCCAGATCGCGGTGGTCATGGGTTCCTGCACCGCAGGTGGTGCCTACGTCCCGGCCATGGCCGACGAAGCGATCATGGTGCGCCAGCAAGCGACGATCTTCCTCGCCGGTCCGCCGCTGGTCAAGGCTGCCACCGGCGAAGTGGTCAGCGCCGAAGAACTGGGCGGCGCCGATGTGCATTGCAGGACGTCAGGTGTAGCCGACCATTACGCGGACAACGACGAGCATGCGCTGCAACTGGCAAGACGTTGTATCGCTAATCTGAACTGGCGCAAGCAGGGTCGCCTGGAATGCAGTGCGCCTGTCGAGCCGATGTATCCGGCCCAGGAGCTGTACGGCATCATCCCGGCCGACGCCAAGCAGCCATTCGATGTGCGCGAAGTGATTGCCCGACTGGTGGACGGCTCGGCGCTCGATGAGTTCAAGGCGTTGTTCGGTACGACACTGGTGTGTGGCTTCGCCCGCCTGCACGGCTACCCCATCGCGATCCTGGCCAACAACGGCATCCTGTTCGCCGAAGCCGCGCAAAAAGGCGCGCACTTCATCGAGCTGGCCTGCCAGCGCGGCATTCCCCTGCTGTTTTTGCAGAACATCACCGGGTTCATGGTCGGCCAGAAGTACGAAGCCGGCGGCATTGCCAAGCACGGCGCCAAGCTGGTGACGGCCGTGGCCTGCGCCAGGGTGCCGAAATTCACGGTGATTATCGGCGGCAGCTTTGGCGCCGGTAACTACGGCATGTGCGGCCGTGCCTATGATCCACGCTTCCTGTGGATGTGGCCCAATGCGCGGATCGGCGTGATGGGCGGCGAGCAGGCCGCAGGCGTGCTGGTGCAGGTCAAATGCGAGCAGGCGGCGCGCAATGGCGAACACTTCACATCGCAACAGCAGGCGGCGTTGAAACAGCCGATCCTCGATCAATATGAACACCAGGGTCACCCCTACTACTCCAGCGCCCGGTTGTGGGACGACGGCGTGATCGATCCGGCGCAGACCCGTGACCATCTCGCCCTGGCATTGTCGGCGTCCCTCAACGCCCCCATCGAACCCACCACATTCGGCCTGTTTCGAATGTAAGCCGGAGAACGCCATGACCGATTTCGCGACGCTGGAAATAGTCAACGATCCGCGCGGCTTCGCCACCTTGTGGCTCAACCGCCCGGAAAAGAACAACGCCTTCGATGCGCAGATGATCCGCGAGCTGATCCTGGCGCTGGAGCGCGTCCAAGGTGATCCCGCCCTGCGCTTTCTACTGATCCGTGGCCGCGGCAAGCATTTCAGCGCCGGCGCCGACCTGAGCTGGATGCAGCAGGCCGCCAACATGGACTACAACACCAACCTGGATGATGCTCAGGAACTGGCCGAGCTGATGTACAACTTCGAAAAGCTCAGGATGCCGACCCTGGCGGTGGTGCACGGTGCGGCATTCGGCGGCGCATTGGGGCTGGTCAGTTGCAGTGACATGGCAATCTGCGCCGATGACGCCCAGTTCTGTCTTTCGGAAGTGCGCATCGGGCTGGCGCCGGCGGTTATCAGCCCGTTCGTGGTGCAGGCCATCGGCGAACGGGCGGCGCGGCGTTATGCACTGACCGCCGAACGCTTCGACGGCCCGAGGGCCAGACAGCTGGGCATGATCGCCGAATGCTATCCGTCGGCCGAGCTCGATGCCCAGGTTGAACGCTGGGTCGAGCAGTTACTGCTCAACAGTCCCCAGGCCATGCGGGTCACCAAGGATCTGTTGCGCGAAGCCGGTAACGGCGAGTTGAGCCCTGCCCTGCGCCGCTACTGCGAAGGCGCGATCGCGCGCATCCGGACCAGCGCCGAGGGCCAAGAGGGCCTGCGGGCCTTTCTCGAAAAGCGCACCCCGCACTGGCAGCTGTCAGCCATCCACAGCGAGCCGAACTCATGAACCGTACGAACTTGCCCGTTATCGATACGTTGCTGGTGGCCAATCGCGGGGAAATTGCCTGTCGCATCATGCGCACGGCCAAGGCAATGGGTCTGACCACGGTCGCGGTGCACAGCGCCATAGATCGCGACGCCCGGCACAGCCGGGAAGCCGACATTCGGGTCGACCTCGGCGGCAGCAGGGCGTCGCAAAGTTATCTGTTGATTGACAGACTGATCGCCGCTGCCCGGCAAAGCGGCGCCCAGGCGATCCATCCCGGTTATGGGTTCCTGTCTGAAAACCCGGATTTCGCCCGTGCAGTCGAACAAGCGGGCCTGATTTTCCTCGGTCCTCCCGCCTCGTCCATCGACGCCATGGGCAGCAAGGCCGCCGCCAAGGCGCTGATGGAAAATGCCGGGGTGCCGCTGGTGCCCGGTTATCACGGCGCTGCTCAGGATCTGGAGACCTTTCGCAGCGCCGCCGAGCGCATCGGTTACCCGGTGCTGCTCAAGGCCAGTGCCGGGGGCGGCGGCAAAGGCATGAAAGTCGTCGAGCGCGACAGCGAGCTGGCCGAGGCGCTGGCTTCTGCCCAGCGTGAAGCCCGCTCTTCGTTCGGCGATGCACGGGTGCTGGTGGAAAAGTACCTGCTCAAGCCACGCCATATCGAAATCCAGGTCTTCGCTGACCAGCAGGGGAACTGCCTGTACCTCAATGAACGGGACTGCTCGATCCAGCGTCGCCATCAAAAGGTCGTCGAAGAAGCGCCGGCGCCGGGTCTGGACCCGGAGCTGCGGCGGGCCATGGGCGAAGCGGCGGTCAGATCGGCCAAGGCCATCGGTTACGTGGGTGCCGGGACAGTGGAGTTTCTGCTGGACGCCCGTGGCGAGTTCTTCTTCATGGAGATGAACACCCGGCTGCAGGTCGAGCACCCGGTAACCGAATGCATCACCGGCCTGGACCTGGTGGAGTGGCAGATCCGCATTGCCCAGGGCGAACCGCTGCCCATGACCCAGGAGCAGGTGCCGCTGCTGGGGCACGCCATTGAAGTGCGCCTGTATGCCGAAGACCCGGCCAAGGATTTCCTGCCCGCCACCGGGAGCCTGGAACTCTACCGTGAGCCCGCCTTGACCACCGGACAGCGCATCGACAGCGGCGTCAGTGAAGGCGACAGCATTTCGCCTTATTACGATCCGATGCTGGGCAAGCTGATCGCCTGGGGCCAAACCCGAGAGCAGGCTCGCCTGCGCCTGCTGGCGATGCTCGACGGGTTTGCGGTCGGGGGTGTGAAAACCAACCTGGCGTTTCTGCGCCGGATCGTGGGCCATCGTGCATTCGCTGCCGCCGAGGTGGACACCGGGTTTATCCCCCGTCATGAACAAGACTTACTGCCCGACACCGCTGCGTTACCCACCGCATTCTGGCAGGTGGCCGCCGAGGCATTTGCCCAAAGCGAGCCTGCCCGGATGAATCCTGACGATCAGCACTCACCGTGGAGTAACGCCCGTGGCTGGCGCGCCGGGCTGCCGGCTGAGATCGACTTGCACCTGAGTTGCGATTCCCAGCGGCAGGTCGTCAGGCTACGCACCTGTGGCGGCTCACTCTGCACCCTGGAAGGCGAACGGCTGGTCGTCGACGACCAGGGCGTACGGCGCTCTCATCGGGCGATCCGTCGCGGACCGTTGCTATACCTTCAATGGCAGGGCGAGATCCATATGGTGCGCCGCTTCGATGCCGTCGCCGAGGCCGATGCCAGCCACACACCACACGGCGGCCTTGCCGCGCCCATGAACGGCAGCATCGTGCGGGTATTGGTCAAGGCTGGCCAGAAGGTCCAGGCCGGCGAACAGCTGGTGGTGCTGGAAGCCATGAAGATGGAGCACAACATCCGCGCCGCCGAGGCCGGAGAAATCGCCGCGGTGCATTGCCGCGAAGGCGAGATGGTCAACGAAGGAATGGTGTTGGTCGAGCTGACCGCAAATCTGTAGGAGCGAGCTTGCTCGCGAAGAAGCCGGTACAGCCGCATTGGCTATGTGGCCTGGAATGACGTCTTCGCGAGCAAGGTCGCTCCTACAGTGGTGCGAGGCGTGGCTAAAAAACACGCAACAAAAAAGGGCCCACCTTTCGGTGAGCCCTTCGAGACCGCCCAGCAGAGCGGATTTTGTCTGGTAGGCGCGATTGGACTCGAACCAACGACCCCCACCATGTCAAGGTGGTGCTCTAACCAACTGAGCTACGTGCCTGCTGTGGGTGTGCATCCTACGCAAATTCGCGGATATGTCAAACGGTATTTTCCGTAAGCCACTGTTATTCCGTGGTTTTATCATTCCGCCCTACCTTCTGCCGCGGTCCCTGCGTCTGGCAGCGGCTTCCGACTTCGGGTAGGATCGGCGCACTCGTCAAGAATATTAAACGGAGTTACGGGATGGCCAACACGTCTTATCCGCGGTCGTACTATGCCGCCTCAGCCAATGCGGCTCCCGAGCGCGCCGCCCTGGACGGCGAAGTCGAAACCGACGTGTGCGTCATCGGCGCCGGGTACACCGGGCTTTCCAGCGCCTTGTTCCTGCTTGAACACGGTTTCAAGGTCCGGGTTCTGGAAGCGGCCAAGGTCGGATTCGGCGCATCAGGCCGAAACGGCGGGCAGATCGTCAACAGCTACAGCCGTGACATCGACGTCATCGAACGCACCGTAGGTCCACAGCAAGCGCAGCTTCTGGGGCATATGGCCTTTGAAGGCGCGGCGATCATTCGCGACCGGGTCTCGCGTTATGGCATCCAGTGCGACCTGAAAGACGGCGGCGTTTTCGCAGCCCTGACTGAAAAACAGCTCGCGCATCTGGAAGCCCAGCAACGTTTGTGGGAACGCTACGGCCACACGCAACTGGAACTGATGGACAAGTCGCGCATCCAGCAAGTCGTGGCCTGTGATCAGTACATCGGCGGGCTGCTGGACATGACCGGCGGCCACATCCATCCGCTCAACCTGGCCCTGGGCGAAGCCGCAGCCGTGGAATCGCTGGGCGGCATCATCCATGAGCAGTCAGCGGCGATTCGTATCGAGCGCGGCGCCAATCCCGTGGTCCATACCGCCCAGGGCCGGGTGCGGGCCAAGTTCGTGATCGTTGCCGGCAACGCTTACCTGGGCAATCTGGTGCCGGAACTGGCGGCCAAGTCTATGCCGTGCGGCACTCAGGTGATTACCACCGAACCGCTCGGCGACGCGCTGGCCAAGACCTTGCTGCCGCAGGATTACTGCGTCGAAGACTGCAACTACCTGCTCGACTACTACCGCTTGAGCGCGGACAAGCGCCTTATCTTCGGCGGCGGCGTGGTCTATGGCGCGCGGGACCCGGCCAACATCGAAGCCATCATCCGGCCCAAGATGGTCAAGGCGTTCCCGCAACTCAAGGACGTGAAAATCGACTACGCCTGGACCGGCAACTTTCTGCTGACCTTGTCGCGCCTGCCTCAGGTCGGGCGGCTGGGCGACAATATCTATTACTCTCAGGGCTGCAGCGGCCACGGCGTGACCTACACGCATCTGGCCGGCAAGGTGCTGGCCGAAGCGTTGCGCGGTCAGGCCGAGCGCTTCGATGCGTTCGCCGACCTGCCCCACTACCCGTTTCCTGGCGGACAGCTGTTGCGCACCCCGCTGACGGCGCTCGGTGCCTGGTACTACAGCCTGCGGGACCGCTTGGGTTTCTAAGCGGAATCCATAAAAAAACGGCGCCTGGAGAGCGCCGTTTTCGGTCCAGCCGATCAATTCAATTAACACCCTGGCGCCCGAGGCTCTTGATTGCCTCCCCGGCAGCCTGCTCCTGACCGGCCCTGGAGAGTTCATTCGCCGCGTTCACCCAGCGCTGCTGATCGACTTGCGCCGGCAGTTGCCTGGGTCCTTGGATCAACACGGCCCAGCTTCCGGCGTCTTTCCACGCGGCGTTGAAGTCGTCGAAGCTCATCACTGCGCGGCGGTACATGCCGGCGTTCAGCAGCACGGTCTGCTTGACGCGGTTGTAGCCCACCAGCGTCGCGTAGCGCGGCGTCTTCCACCAGGCCGAGCCATCGCGATAGCGCACCATGACCGGATACCCTGCCGACACCTGTGCCAGCAATGCCTGCAATTCGCCATCCAGCGGATAGACCATGAAACCGTACTCACGGGCAACTTTCGACATGTTCTGCTCCAGACGATCTTCACCCCCGGGGAGCTGCAACGGCTTGTCGAGCAGACCCGGCGTGATCTGGACTTGATGATGGGCCAGCATGGCCGCGAGGGTGCCCGGCCCGCTCTGGTAGGCATTGCCGCGGAAAAAAGGCACGGAGTTCAGCTCGACGCGATCCGGCAAGCGCTGGATCTCGGGCGACAGGCTCGACGCGCAGCCGGCCAGGCCCAGCAGCAACGCGGCGGTGAGCAAGGTTCGCCGACAGGCGACGGTAGCAAAACAGGAAAACAGGCGCGGCATGTTCACTCACTTTCACAGATGTCGGGCATCTGCGCCCGAGTCGACAGACGATCATAGAGCGCTCGGCAGCGCGGGTATAGCACTTCCAGTGTGGGGAAAGCGTGCGGTTAGACCAAATCGATCATAGCTCATGGCCATTGGTCAATTTGCCGAAACATGCCGCGTACTAGACTGTCAGTTATCAAGACTGCAACACCAAGCAGCAATCGGGAGGCAATTATGAGCCTGGAAATGACCATCGTGATGCTGATCGCCTCATGGCTCGCCATCGCATGCGCCATGCTCTGGGGCATCCTGCGCATCTCCCGTCGCCACCAGCACCGCCCTGCTCGCCCGGTGATGCCCGCCACGTCTGTAAACCTGGATAAACGCCCCAAGGCACGGCCTGCGACAGCCCACTGATCGACAGACGATACACAAAAAACGGTCAGCCCCGGGTCTGGAGGCTGACCGTTTTCGTGAGCACGGTCAGATCAGTGTTGCGTGACCTGCTCCGCCGCCTTACGGCGCTTGGCACGACGGGCCATCATGTTCAGGCCTTCGATCAGGGCCGAGAACGTCATGGCGGCATACACATAGCCTTTCGGCACATGGGCACCAAAGCCTTCGGCGATCAGCGTCATGCCGATCATGATCAGGAAGCCCAGCGCCAGCATGACCACGGTCGGATTGTCATTGATGAACTTGGCCAACGGGTCGGCCGCAACCATCATCACCACTACCGCCGATACCACGGCAATGATCATGATCGGCAGGTGCTCGGTCATGCCGACCGCAGTAATGATGCTGTCGATGGAGAACACCAGGTCCAGCATCAGAATCTGCGCAATCGCAGCTGACATGCTCAAGGTCACGGTTGAAGCCAGGGTTTTCTCTTCCTCGGTCTTGACGTCGACGCTGTGGTGGATTTCCGTGGTCGCCTTCCAGACCAGGAACAGGCCGCCAGCGATCAGGATCATGTCCTTCCAGGAGAATGCCTGGCCGAACATTTCAAACACCGGCGCGGTCAGCTGGACGATATAGGCCACGGTACTGAGCAGGCCAAGGCGCATGATCAACGCCATGCCGATACCCAGGCGCCGGGCCTTGGGCCGCTGATGCTCGGGCAATTTATTGGTGAGGATGGAGATGAAGATCAGGTTGTCGATACCCAGCACGACTTCCATGACCACCAACGTCGCCAGCGCGATCCACGCTGCCGGGCTGGTCGCAAGTTCCAGTAGATATTCCATAGGTATGCCTGCCTGAGCCAAAGGGTTGAACGTTAGATGTCCTTGCTGGATTTTTCCTGCGTGTCTGCAGGTTTCACTTCCAGTACGGAAAGGTCTTGCCTGGCATCCTCCAGTGCCTGTGTTGCAGCCTTGTGAGTGTCATCGATGGCTTGTTTGGCCGAGTGGGCCGCCGTGTCCAGCAATTGTCTGGAAGATGATTCGACCTGATCGCAGCCAGCCATTACTACCAGAGAACCACCAAGGATCAACGCACAGATGGGTTTGAACATGTTTCCCTCTATTACAGGGCCAGACGAACCTGGCGATAACGCAGCATTCTAGAGAGCCATGACCATCAGTTAAATTCGTATTTAACAGAGCTATACTTCGCTTTTAACGAACTGTTGGTCTTATGCTCAATTATCGCCAGCTGCATTATTTCTGGGTCGTCGCCAAAACCGGCAGCATCGTTCGCGCCTGTGAACAACTCAATCTCACACCGCAAACCATCAGCGGCCAGATCAGCCAGCTGGAAAGCACACTGGGCATCGACCTGTTCCAGCGCGTCGGCCGTCAGCTGGAGCTGACTGAAGCCGGCCGCCAGGCCCTGCCCTACGCCGAGCAGATGTTCCAGCTGGGCAGTGAACTGGAGAATGTGCTGCGCTCGCAGTCCGGGGAGCAACAACTGCTGTTCCGCATCGGCGTAGCGGACGTGGTGCCCAAGTCGATCGTCTACCGACTGCTTGCCCCGACCATGGTCATCGACCAGCCGATCCGGATTTCCTGCCGGGAAGACAAACTGGAGCGCCTGCTGGCCGATCTGGCCATCCAGCGGCTGGATCTGGTGATATCCGACAGTCCGATGCCGCCGCATCTGGATATCAAGGGCTTGAGCCAGAAACTGGGGGAATGCGGGATCAGCTTTTTCGCCACCGATGACGTAGCGCAACGCGTGGGGACGCCGTTTCCGCAATGCCTGCACGGCGCGCCGCTGCTGATTCCAGGCCAGGACACCGTGGTGCGTGGACGGCTGATGCGCTGGTTTGCCGAGCTGCGAATCCAGCCGCGCATCATCGGAGAGTTCGATGACAGCGCGCTGATGAAAGCCTTCGGCAAATCCGGCAGCGGTATTTTCGTCGCCCCCAGCGTGATTGCCGATGAGGTGCAGAGCCAATACGGCGTGCAGATCATCGGCCAGACCGAGGCGGTGACCGAGTCGTTCTACGCCATTACCGTGGAACGCAAGGTCCGGCACCCCGGCATCGTTGCGATTGCCGAGAGTGCGCGCAATCAGCTGTTCACGGCCGGGGTTTAGAACTTGCCCATGTAGTCGCGCTTGCCGATCTCCACGCCGTTGTGGCGCAGCAGATCGTAAGCAGTGGTGACGTGGAAGAAGAATTGCGGCAAGGCATAGGTCAGCAGGTAGGCCTGGCCGTTGAGGCGTTTTTCCTTGTCGGTGCCGGGACGCAGCACGACTTCAATGCCTTCGTTGCCGTCCACCTGAGCAGGCTGGATGTCGCCGATAAACGCCAGAGCCTTGGCCAGCAGCGCCTGAAGCTCAGCGAAGCTGGTTTCGTTGTCGTCATACTTGGGCACTTCAAGACCGGCCAGGCGTGCCGAGGCGCCCTTGGCGAAATCCACTGCGATCTGGATCTGGCGAGTGAACGGCAGCATGTCCGGGTACAGGCGAGCCTGGAGCAGCGCTTCGGGCTGGATTTTCTTGGCGACGGCATGGGCCTCGGCCTTGACCAGAATCTCGTTCAGAGCATTGAGCATCTGTTGGAAGACAGGGACGGATGCAGCGTACAGGGAAATGGACATGGGAATTCCTGGGTCTGAAAGCGAGAGATTATAGACGTGTCGGCTACCTGCCATGGGTGGTGTTTTCCGCCAGACGCAAAACGACCATCAGCCGCTGGAATAAATCACCGATCCGTCCTAGGCTGGCAGCCCGCCACACCACGTCGAATTGTTCAGGGAACGCACCATGTCCACCGAGCTTTCCAGCATTGAATCCGAATCCTCAAGCGCCGATGAGCAGACAGTTCGACTGACCGCCATTCAGGTGAGGCTGTTGGGCTGCCTGATCGAAAAGCAGGCCACCCATCCGGAAACCTACCCGCTGACCCTCAATGCGCTGGTCCTGGCCTGCAACCAGAAAACCAGCCGTGACCCGGTGATGAACCTGACCCAGGGCGAAGTCGGCCAAGGCTTGCGCGCATTGGAGAACCAGGGCCTGACACGACTGGTAATGGGCAGCCGCGCCGATCGCTGGGAACATCGCCTGGACAAACACCTGGAACTGGTGCCGGCGCAATTGATCCTGACCGGATTGCTGTTGCTGCGCGGACCGCAGACCGTGAGCGAACTCTTGACCCGCAGCCAGCGCATGCACGATTTCGAAGACAGCGAGCAGGTTGGCCACCAGCTGGAGCGCCTCATCGGCCGCGGTCTGGCAATCCTGCTGCCGCGCCAGCCCGGCCAGCGCGAGGACCGCTACATGCACCGCCTCGGCGAAACCGAAGACCTGAACGCCTTGCTGGCCGCCCGCCAACCTGCGCCTGAGCGTAGCGCAGCCGCTGCAACGGCGGCTGACACCTCCCGACTCGACGAACTGGAAGCGCGCATCGCCGCACTTGAAGAGCGGCTGGCGCGACTGGAGTGACGCGCCCGGCTTTCAGCTCCTGGCAAAGGCGGCGGCTTCCCGGTACTGCGCCTCGGTCGGGCGCACGCCGGTGTACAGTACGAATTGCTCCAGAGCCTGGATCGCGGCCACCTCATCCCCGCTGATCACACGCTTGTCGAGCCGCCGGGCCGCCTTGATCAATGGCGTGTCGGCAGGCGTGGCTACAACGTCGAACACGGTCTGCGCGGCGGCGATGGCGGGCAGATCGAACGCCAGTTCATCGGCTTGCGGGCCGATCATGCCCAGCGGCGTCACATTGACCAGCAAGGCGGGCCGCTCAGTGCCCAGGTCGGGCTGCCAGGCGAACCCGCAGGATTGCGCCAGCGCCCGACCCGCCTGTTCGTTGCGAGCGACAATCAAACCGTCGGTGAAACCTGCGTCGCGCATGGCGAACGCCACAGCCTTGGCCATGCCGCCGCTGCCACGCAAAGCAAAAGCGGTGTGCGGTACGCCGTGGGTTTCGAGCAACTGCGCGACTGCGATGTAATCGGTGTTGTAGGCCTTGAGATGGCCGTCAGTGTTGACGATGGTATTGATCGACTGGATCGCCGCCGCCGAAGGATCGAGTTCATCCACCAGTGCGATGCAATCTTCCTTGAACGGCATCGACACACCACAGCCGCGGATGCCCAGCGAGCGGATGCCGCCGACTGCCGCCGAGAGATCATTGGGGGCGAACGCTTTGTAGTAAAAGTTCAGGCCAAGCTGCCGATAAAGATGGTTATGGAAGCGCACGCCGAAGTTTCCCGGGCGTGCGGCCATGGACATGCATAACTGGGTGTCGCGGTTAGCGGTGACGGGCATTCTTTTCCCCCCAATGGTGTTGGATTGATCCGTCGAGGCAGGCGAACACTCGCGTCCGGCCAGCGATGGCCACCGGAGCAGGACGCCGCCCAATGCGTTGTGAGTGAGCTACAGAAGTACCTTACACAAACTTTACCCAGCGCCTTCGCAGTTTTTTCCGCAAACGCTGTCTTAGAAGTTATCCCGTGGCAGTGCTTGAGCATCGTGCAGGCCGGCGACAACGGGTCGAAAGTCGAGGAACCACCATGATTCGTCATATTCCCAAGATTGCGCTGTTTATAGGTGCGCTGGCCATCGCAGGCCAGGCCAACGCCGACCGTGGCTGGGGTGGCCCGGCAGTGGTCGGCGCCATCGTAGGTGCGGCGGTCGTCGGAGCGGCGGTGTCGTCCGGTCGGGACAGAACCGTGTATGTGGAGCGTGAGCCGGTGTATGTACAACCGCAGCCGGTCTACTACGCGCCGCCGCCCCCGCCGGTTTATTACCAGCCGGCCTATCAGGTGGTGGAGCGCTACCCTGCGCCGCCGCCTGGTTACTACCGCCGCTACGCGCCGCCGCGCCCGGTGTATTACGGCCCGCCTCCGGGCTACTACCGTCATGACCGTCACGATCGCTGGTAACGGCGCCGCCAACCCCGTCTCGCCAGGCGGGGTTTTTCGTGGATACCGGGGTTTTCAGGCGTGCACACCTTTTTTATCAATGACGACTATCGAGAACGTTGATTTCTGCTGACCATACCGTCGCCTTACAGTGGCGGCATAGTTTGTTGGAGGCACTTATGAACAAGGTTCAAATCATGTCGGTGGTCGGCAGCGCCGTCCCGGCTCAGCTTAGAGAGCGTGGCCTGCTGGCTTGTTGGTACCTGGTGCAGGATGGTGAGCCGCTGGTCGGACCATTTGCGTCATTGCCGGCCGCCCAGGCCCAGTCCGAAAGACTTCAGGTCCGCCCGCTGCCTAACTGAGTGCCCTTTTCAAACGCTCGATCCTCGTGCGTTGCTCCGCACAACCCCTTGCCCGCTTTCTTGAAGCGGGCTTTTTTATGGGCGTTGCGCGGCAACCTGCGGGAGTTGATCTGTTCGAGTCCGCTCCCACGATGCAACTCAGAGACGCTCTGCCATAGCCGCATTGACCTGGCAACGATGAGCCAGCTTTTGCAGGCGTTTTTCCAGGGCGATCAACACCACCCGGTCGGTCCGACCGCTTTCCAGCTCGTCGATCAGGTCATTGGCGACCTGCCGCAGTTCGTGGGCCAGCACCACCCGGTCATCGTTGAGATCGTGCTTGTGGGACTCGAACAACCGGTGCAGGTAATCCTGCAGCGTGTGTTGCAGCCGGTGGCGATCGGTGGCGCGCAGGTGGTTGAGATTCAGGTTGATCCGCCCTTGCAGTTCGCTCAGTTCGCCACACAGGTACTGCATGCGCCGGGCATAACCGATTTCCCGTTCCTTGCGCAGCGCATGGGCCGTGTCCGTTTCCTGCTTGCGCTGGATGCTCGGAACCGCCACCGCCACCATAATGCCGACGAGCAGGCCGATAGCCTGGACCCATCCGGCCCAGTCCGCGGGGCGGGAAAAAAAGCCGGCGAGCAGCAACAGCACGGCAATCACTGAAGCAACGATCACCAATACCACGTGATCCTTGCCGATAAACCCTTTGAGCATTGCTCGACTCCTTCAATCGATGACCTTCCACGGCATCGAATGCTAATCGGTGAGCGGCGCCGACACCACGAATATCGAAGACTTGCGCAGGCTTTGTGCACCTTTCCTACTTAACCGCAACTTAATGGGATGAACATTCCCGAACTTAAAGACGAAACACAGCGCCCTACCCATCGACAGGGGTTCAAACGTGCTCCTAGAATGCAGCGTTTCCCTACTGTCCCGTGCGCAATGCACTTTTAACGTGTGAGCAATGCTCTTGAAAATCCGCCTGCCGCTCCTGGCCCTGATGTTTACACTTACGGGTCCGGGCTTTTCATCTCTTACGCTGGCAAACGAACCTGTCGCCCTCAACCGTGACCCTGCGCAACTTCATCTGGCTTCCGGCAGCGCGCTGGTCATCGACCTGCAGACCGATAAAGTCCTGTATTCCAGCAACCCGGACGTCATCGTGCCCATCGCCTCGGTGACCAAGCTGATGACCGGGATGGTGGTGCTCGACGCCAAGCAGTCGATGGACGAATACATTCCGGTCGATATCTCACAGACGCCTGAAATGAAGGGCGTGTTTTCCCGCGTCAAGCTTGGCAGCCAGCTGACCCGCAAGGATATGCTGCTGATTACCCTGATGTCTTCGGAGAACCGTGCCGCCGCCAGTCTGGCCCACAGTTATCCGGGCGGTTACCCGGCGTTCATCCTGGCGATGAATGCCAAGGCCAAGGCGCTGGGCATGAAGCACACCGCCTACGTCGAACCGACCGGTCTGTCCGTGTATAACGTGTCCACCGCACGCGACCTGACCAAGCTGGTGATGGCCGCCCGCAAATACCCGCTGCTCAGCGAGCTGAGCACTACCGATGAAAAGACCGTGAGTTTCCGCAAGCCCAACTACACCCTGGGCTTTCGCAATACCGACCACCTGGTGCGCAAGGAGAACTGGGACATCCGTCTGACCAAGACCGGCTTTACCAACCAGGCCGGTCATTGCCTGGTGTTGCTCACGACCATGGCCAATCGTCCGGTGTCGGTGGTCATCCTCGATGCTTTCGGCAAGTACACTCATTTCGCCGATGCCAGCCGCCTGCGCAAGTGGCTGGAAACCGGACAGAGCGGCCCGGCACCGGAAGTGGCCCTGCAGTACAAGAAGGAAAAGAACCTGGTGATGCGCCAGACGGGCATTCAGGCCAAGGACTGACCGCGCCCGGGCAACACGAACAAACGGTCGCGAAGGCTCAGCCTCGCGACCGTTTTTGTTTCGCCGGGCGGTGGCTCGACCGAACCACGCGCCCGCCTTAAAGCCGGCTTGGCTAGAGAATCGGCTTGCCGCCGGTAACACCGTAGCGCGTACCGGAGATATAGCTGCCTTCGTCCGAGGCCAGCAGGACATAGATCGGCGCCACTTCTACCGGTTGGCCGGGTCGGCCCAGCGGCGTCTGGCTGCCGAAGTTCTGTACTTCTTCTTCCGGCATGGTTGCCACAATCAGCGGCGTCCAGATCGGACCAGGCGCTACGCTGTTGACCCGGATTCCACGCTCGCCCAGCATCTGCGCCAGGCCGCCGGTAAAGTTGGCAATCGCGCCTTTGGTGGTCGCATACGCCAGCAGGGTCGGCTTGGGCATGTCCGAGTTGACCGAGCTGGTGTTGATGATCGAACTGCCGGATGCCATGTGGGGCACGGCCGCCTGGCAGATGCGAAACATCGACGTGATGTTGATATCGAAGGTGCGCACCCATTCCTCGTCGGGAATCTCTTCGAAGGTTTCGTGGGTCATCTGGAACGCAGCGTTGTTGACCAGCACATCGATGCGGCCAAATTCCTCGACGGTCTTGCTGACAATGTCGTAGCACTGTTGCTTTTGCGCCAGATCACCCGGCAACAGCAGGCACTGACGGCCCGCCTGCTTGACCCAGCGAGCTGTTTCCTCGGCATCTTCGTGCTCGTCCAGGTAGGAAATCGCGACGTCCGCACCTTCGCGTGCGAAAGCGATTGCCACAGCCCGGCCGATGCCGCTGTCGCCACCGGTGATCAGCGCGATCTTGTTCTGCAGCCGTCCGGAGCCGGTGTAACTCTCTTCACCACAGTCGGGGTACGGGTCCATGCGGCCCTGCTGACCTGGAACCGGTTGGCTCTGTTTCGGGAACGGTGGTTTTGGGTAGTCAGTCATTGCGGTCTCCTTGAGTTACGTCCCCCGTCGGCGCTTCGAAAACCGCCGAGCAAGGAGCTTCAAAACGTACAAGCCGTTGGCGGCTTACCCGTTATCTGTCATGCCAGGCAAGGGCATCGTTCAGACAAGTGTTGGCGGAGCTGACGAATGGTGCACGACAGCGGCGACTCGCCACCCTGCGCCACCTGTTGACTTGGTATGAGGAGGTGGCAGGAAATCATTAAAATGGAAATTTGGGGTGGTATTAATGTGACTGCCAAGCGCCTTGCCTACGGAGCGCCATGCGCCGCCCCCGCCTGTACTGACGGCCGTCAGCAGGCCGCGTCTTGCGTTTCGAGCAACTCCACGAAGCGCGTCAGGCTCTGGGACACCGTACCCCGGCGCCAGATCAGCCAGGTGTGCAGCAGGCGAAAGTTTTCCGACAACGGCCAGATGCTGACAGTGGTGCAGCCGGGCATGCTTTCCAGCATGCTGCGCGGCATCAGCGCCAGCCCTGCCCCGGCGCTCACGCAGGCCAGCATGCCGTGGTAGGACTCCATCTCGTAGATCTTGCCCGGCACGGCGGCGTCGTCGCTGAACCAGCGTTCGAAGTGATGGCGGTAGGAGCAATTGGCGCGGAACGCGTAGATGCTCTCGCCGGTGACATCGCGACCGCGGGTCACCGGCGCATGGTTGAGCGGCGCGATGATCACCATTTCTTCCTCGAACACCGCCACGCCGTCCAGCGCCGGATGCAGCACCGGCCCGTCGACGAACGCGGCGACCAGGCGCCCGGCCAATACGCCGTCGATCATGGCTCCAGACGGCCCGGTGGTCAGGTCCAGTTCGACCTTGGCGTATTGCTGGTTATAGCGCGCCAATAATCCCGGAATGCGCACTGCCGCTGTACTCTCCAGCGAACCGAGGGAAAACGGTCCTTGCGGTTCTTCGCCGGAAACCGCCGCGCGGGCTTCCTCCACCAGCGCCAGTATTCGCCGGGCGTAGTCGAGGAAATTCCAGCCCGCCGGTGAAAGGCGCAAGCGATGCTTCTCGCGAATGAACAGCTCGACCCCCAGGTCGTTTTCCAGCTGCTTGATACGGGTGGTGAGGTTCGAGGGCACGCGATGGATTAACTGGGCGGCCGCGCTGATGCTGCCCTGCTCTGCCACTGCCTTGAAAATCTCCAGCTGGACCAGATCCAATTCATTCTCCAAACGTGAACGTATCGCTCAGTATTATTCAGTTTTCGAAATTCGAGCATGCCGTTACGCTGGGTTCATTGTCAAACCACGCAGGACCCCACGATGACTTCCTTATCCGCTCATACCCATGCCATTTCCATCGATCCAGCGACCGGCGAACAGATCGGTCACTATCCGTTCGAATCCGACGCGGCGCTGGACGCGGCCTTGGCCCGCGCTGCCCAGGCCTTCGCCGGCTGGCGGCGCGAAACCCCCAAGCAACGTGGCCGCATGCTGATTGCCCTGGCCCATGCGTTGCGCGACAACGGCGAAACCATGGCGCGTATGATCACCTCGGAAATGGGCAAGCCGATCACCCAGGCCCGTGGCGAAATCGAGAAGTGCGCGCAGCTGTGCGAATGGTACGCCGCCAACGGGCCGGCCATGCTCACCGCAGAAGCGACTCAGGTCGAGGACAACAAGGCGCGGATCGAATACCGCCCGCTAGGCCCGATCCTGGCGGTGATGCCCTGGAATTTCCCGATCTGGCAGGTACTGCGCGGCGCTGTTCCGGCGCTGATTGGCGGCAATACTTACGTGCTCAAGCATGCGCCGAATGTCATGGGCTGCGCTTACCTGCTGCATGACGCGTTCGTCCAGGCGGGCTTCGTGCCCGGCGTGTTCGAAGTGCTCAACGTCACGCCCGATGGTGTCTCCAAAGCCATTGCCGACCCGCGCATCGCAGCCGTGACCCTCACCGGCAGCGTGCGCGCCGGCATGGCCATCGGTGCTCAGGCCGGTGCTGCGCTGAAGAAATGTGTACTGGAACTGGGTGGTTCAGACCCGTTTATCGTGCTCGATGATGCGAACCTGGACGAGGCCGTGCAGGCGGCTGTGATCGGTCGTTACCAGAACACCGGCCAGGTCTGCGCCGCCGCCAAGCGCCTGATCGTCGAACAAGGTGTGGTCGATGCCTTCACCCGCAAGTTCGTCGAGGCCACCCGCCGGCTGGTGGTGGGCAACCCGCAGGACGACGCGACCTATATCGGGCCGATGGCGCGTTTCGACCTGCGTGACGAGTTGGACGGCCAGGTCCAGGCGACCCTTGGCGAGGGCGCCACGCTGTTGCTGGGCGGCGGCAAGACCGAAGGCGTGGGCAATTTTTATCAGCCAACCGTGCTGGGCGGCGTCACCGATCGGATGACGTCCTTCAAGCAGGAACTGTTCGGCCCCGTGGCCTCGATCATCACCGCAAGGGATGCGCAGCATGCGTTGCAACTGGCCAACGACAGCGAGTTCGGTCTGGCGTCGACCCTCTATACCCAGAACCTGGAGCTGGCCGAGCAAATGGCCGCCGAACTGGAGACCGGTGGCGTGTTCATCAACGGCTACTGCGCCTCGGACCCGCGCGTGACCTTCGGTGGTGTGAAGAAAAGCGGCTTTGGCCGCGAATTGTCGCACTTCGGCGTGCGGGAGTTCTGCAACGCCCAGACCGTCTGGCGCGACCGCAAGTAAACCTGCGGCACAACAATAGAACGGGGAGCCTTGCGCTCCCCGTTTTTCATTCTTCGCCGGTATCCACCACCGCCGGATCACCGATGGCGTAGAAATGCCCGCCCGCGACGTAGTGCAGGCTGCGCAGGCTCGGGTCGGCGGTTTCGAATTTCCAGTGGCCGCCTTCGAACACTCGCGCGTCCGCCCAGGCGCCTACCACTTCAGCGATGAACAGATCGTAGGTCTGCTGGTTGTGCGGCTCGGGTATGAGTCTGCAAATCAACCAGGCCGAACAACCCGCCACCAGCGGCGTATCATGCCCTTCGACGCGAAACAGCTCGACACCGGCCTGATCCAGCTTGTCGGGGGTGAACATCAGGCTCTGGGTGCCGACCTGGTGGGTCAGTTTCAGCTGACCGAGGTTGGGCACCTGCAGGGCGAAGTACCCGCTTTTTTCCACCAGAGAACGGGTGCGGGTCATCTTGTCGATCACCACGGTGACCTTGGGCGGGTCAAAATCCAGCGCGCAGGCCCAGGCGGCGGACATCACGTTGTAAACACCTTCATGACTGGACGACACCAGCACGGTCGGCCCGTGGTTCAACAGCCGATAGGCCTTTTCCAGATCGACGGGGCGGATATGATTGGCCACTTGAAACCTCTTGAAGACGCAAATTCAGGCATTGTAAATACACCTCCACCTATCGACAGGCTTTGGATTGATCAGCATAGACAGCACAACCCCTCAAGTGTTCGGCCTGCTCCTGGCGGCTGGTCGCAGCCGGCGCTTTGGCGGCGACAAACGCCGTGCCCTTTTGCCCTGCGGCCGTAGCCTGTTGCAGGCCAGCCTCGACAACGCGCGTGCCGCATTTTGCGAGGTGTGGGTGGTATTAAGGGAGGACGATAACCCTCACGCGTTGGGAATTCCCGGCGACGTGCGCATCGTGCGCTGTGCCGATGCCGATCTTGGCATGGGCCACAGCCTGGCCAGCGGCATCGGAGCACTGTTGCCTTCCTCCGCCGTCGCGGTGGCCGTGTTGTTGGCGGACATGCCCTGGATCGGGACCGACACTCTGCTGCGCCTGGCCACCATGGCTGACGCCGAGCGCATCGCCGTGCCGGTGCATGAAGGACAGCGCGGTCATCCGGTGATCATTGGCCGCCGTTTCTGGCCGCAGCTTGTCGCGCTGCAAGGCGATCAGGGCGCCAGGGCCGTGATCGCCGCCCATGCGGAGCGCTGTGAGGTACTGGAATGCGCCGATGCCGGCATCCTGCGCGATGCCGACACCGCACAGGCGCTGCAGCAAGCCCTCAAGCCGTGATCGCTACAGTTGGTGACGGGCAATCCCGTTGGCCACCCGCAGAATGTCCGCCATCACCGCCAGGGCGATCTCGGCTGGGGTCTTGCTGCCCAGGTTCAGCCCGATCGGTGCGTGAATCCGCGCCAGCGCCTGTTCGTCCAGTCCGCCGATCCGCGCCAGGCGTTCCAGGCGAGCGCGGCTGGTGCGTTGTGAACCCATCGCGCCGATGTAGAACGCGTCGCTGCGCACTGCCTCCAGCAGCGTCAGATCGTCCAGCCGCGGATCGTGCGTCAGTGCCACCACGGCCGTCGCCGGATGGCAGCCGCCTTCTTCGATAAAGACCGCTGGCAGCACGTCACGCACTTCCACCCCAGCCATGGAGAATCCGGCCGTCACGTCAGTGCGCGGGTCGCACAGAATGACTTCGTAGCCCAGCGCCACGGCAAAGCTGGCGCAGTATTCGGCTACCGGCGACAGCCCGGCCAGCAGCAGCCGGAAGACCGCACCCATGCGAATCGCGACCTCGTCCTCGCCACGCTCGACCCGCGCCTCGCCCATCGCCGCCGGACGCAACGCCCGTTGCGAACCACCGAGGCGAATCTGGCGGGTCACTCGTTCGCGGCCCGACAACGCTTGTTCCACGACGCCCAGATGCGCGTCGCTGTCCGGGCCCGGCGCGAAGTGCTCAACCAGTACGTCCAGCACCCCGCCGCAGGGCAAAGCCAGGGTCGGCGCCAGACCGCCCTCGCCGTAGCGCACCACCTGGCTGCGGGCGGCAAACTGTCGGTTCGCCACCCGTTCCAGAAAGTCCTCTTCGACACAGCCGCCGGACAGCGAGCCACAGTGCTCGCCGTTATCCAGTGCCACCAGCATCGCCCCCGGCCCGCGCGGGGCCGAGCCGAAGGTCGAAAGCACGGTGCATAGCCACACCGGTTTTCCCGCCGCGAGCCAGTCGCGGGCCTGCTGGATCACCTGCAAGTCCAGTTGTTTCATCTTGCCTGTCCTCGCCCAGCGCGCATCACAGCTGCGCCATCAGTTTTTCCTTGGTGATGGGCAGATCGCGTACCCGTTTGCCGGTGGCGTGGTAGACCGCATTGGCTACAGCAGCGGCCAGTCCGGTCACGCCGATTTCACCGATGCCTCGCGCACCGAACTCGCCGAGCTTGTAGTCCGGGTAGTCCAGCAACAGCACATCGATATCCGGCTGGTCGGCATGCACCGGCACCACGTATTCGGCGTAATTGTTGTTGACCGGCATGCCGTTGCGCGGGTCGTACTCGGCCGCCTCGAACAGCGCCATGCCGATCGCCATCACAATTGCGCCTTCCACCTGGTTGCGCGCCGCCAGCGGGTTGATCACCTTGCCGACGTCGATGGCACTGACCACTCGCGATACCCGCAGGCTGGAGATGCCCGGGTCCCAGCGCACTTCCACGAAATGCACGCCGAACGAGCGGAAGGCGTGTTCCTTGTCCTGGTTCATGTCGCTGTGGAAATGACCCTCGGCACGGGCCAGGCGTTTGCGACGCAGAATCTCGGAGAAGGCCACCCGCTGCTCACCCTTGACGAACTGGCCGTTTTCCACGGACAGGCTGTCGCCAGGCTGATCGGCAAACACACCGTCCTTGGCAACGGCATAATCGCGCAGCTTGCCAAGCGCCTCGCGGGTAGCACCGGCAATCGCCGGCATGACGCTGGCGGTGACCCAGGAACCACCAGACACCGGCCCGGAAGGAAATGAAGAACTGCCCAGCTCGACTTCGATCTTGTCCAGCGGCAGGCCGGTCAACTGGCTGACGGTCTGGGCCACGATGGTGTAGGTGCCGGTGCCGATATCCTGCAGGCCGCATTGCGCCAGAGCGGTGCCGTCGGCACGCAGGATCACTCGCGCTTCGGTCGGCACCTGATAGGCTTCCCAGTTACACGCGCCCATGCCGTAGCCGATGATCTCGTCGCCATCGCGCATCGAGCCGACTGCCGCATTGCGCTGGTGCCAGCCGAAACGCTCGGCGGCCTGGTCGATGGCTTCGGGCAGGTGATTGCTGGACCAGGGCAGGTTCTGACTCTCGTCCTTGACCGACAGGTTCAGCTTGCGGAATGCCAGCGGGTCCATGCCGGCCGCCAGGGCCATTTCATCGATCGCCGATTCCAGGGCGAACAGTCCAGGCGCGGCGCCGGGTGCGCGCATTGACGTCGGCGTGCCGCGATTCACGCCACTGATCTTGTGGCTGACCAACACGTTGGGGCACGAATACAGGCTTTTGGTC
Source organism: Pseudomonas sp. v388 (assembly GCF_003935425.1). GTDB lineage: Bacteria > Pseudomonadota > Gammaproteobacteria > Pseudomonadales > Pseudomonadaceae > Aquipseudomonas. The sequence continues at coordinate 360,219 of NZ_RHQN01000001.1, read as the reverse complement.
ACGCCGCCGCAGTTCTCGGTATAGGCGTCCAGCGTCGAGGTGCTGTTATACGACTCATGACGGATCGACACCAGTTTGCCCGCGGCATCGGTGGCCAGACGCAGGCGCTGTCGGGTTTCCGGGCGATGGCCGACAGTGGTGAACATCTGCGCCCTGGGCAGCATGAACTGGACCGGATGGCCGGTTACTTTCGCCGCGGCGCACACCGCGACCGAATGCGGCCACGGCCAGAGTTTGCTGCCGAAGCCCGAGCCAATGAACGGCGCCCGCACTTCCACCCGATCCGGCGGCAGGTCAAAGACGTTGGCCAGGAAGTTGCGATGGTTGACCACGCCCTGGGAGCTTTCATAGAGATACAGCTTGCCGTCCTGCCAGTAGGCGGTGCTGGCATGCATTTCCATGGGGTTGTGGGTTTCCACCGGGGTGGTGTAGGTCTGGTCGATGCTGCGCGCCGCACTCTGGAAGGCGCTGTCGGCATCGCCGCGGCTATGCCCTGCCCCGCCATCCTTGGCACCGTTGGCTTTCAGACCCTCGGCCAGGCTTTTGATCGGTTCGGCGCTCTGGTAGTCGACCTTGACCGCGTAGGCCGCGGCCCGGGCTTGCTCGAAGGTCTTGCCCACCACCAATGCCACGAACTGGCCGGGGTAGTAGACCTGATCGTCCTCGAACGGCAGGCGGTGCTCGTCCGCCTTGCTGGCGGTCAGCATGGCGGCGAAGCTCAACGCCGTGTCCGGCGTGCGGTGCAGGTCCGGAAAGTGCCGGTGATGGAAGATGTCGACCACGCCGGGCATGCTGCGCGCCTGCTGGTCGTGGATCGACAGGACACGGCCGCTGGCCACGGTGCTGTAGACGCCATAGGCGTAGAGCATGCCGGCGACCGGGTGATCGGCGGCGTAACGTGCCTGGCCGCTGACTTTCTGCCCGCCGTCGATGCGACGCTGGGGCATGCCGAGGATGGATTCGCTCATGTGTATCTCCTATACCGTGCCGGTGGCCGTGAGGTCACGAAGATTGCGGGCGACGACCTGGCGGCCAAGCGGGATCTTGAACGCGTTATGCTCGTAGCCCCGCGCGCCTTGCATGGCCAGTTCGGCGATTCGGGCAAAGGTCTCGGCATCGGCGGGCTTGCCGATCAACGCGCGCTCCGCTTCCACGGCACGCCACGGTTTGGTGGCCACACCGCCCAAGGCGATTCGGGCATCGGCGATACGCTTGCCGTCCATGACCAGGATCACCGCGCTGGAGGCCAGGGCGAACTGATAGGAAGTACGGTCACGCAGCTTGAGGTAGCCGGAGCGGCTGTCCTTGAGCGGCGCGTCGAGGGTGACATGGGTGATCAGTTCATTCGGAGCCAAGGCGTGTTCGCGTTCCGGGGTGTTGCCCGGCAGCAGATGGAAGTCGCCGAAATCGATGTCACGGCTGCCGTTCGGGCCTTGCACCGTGACCGTGGCGCCGATGGCCGCCATGCCCACGCACATGTCGGACGGATGCGTCGCGATGCAGTGGTCGCTGGTACCCAGCACTGCATGCACGCTGCGATTCATGCCGCCCAATGCCGCACAGCCGGAACCCGGCTGGCGTTTGTTGCAGGGGGAAATCCCGTCGCGAAAATAATTGCACCGCACCCGCTGCATGATATTGCCGCCGGTGGTGGCCTTGTTGCGCAACTGGGTGGATGCGCCGGCCAGAATCGCCTGGGACAGCACCGGGTAGCGTTCCCGGACCACGGCATGATTGGCCAGGTCGGTATTGCTCACCAGGGTGCCGATGCGCAGCCGACCGTCCGCCAGCGACTCGATCTGCTTGAGCGCCAGGCGGTTGATGTCCACCAGTTGCGTGGGTTGCATCACATCCAGCTTGACCAGATCCAGCAGCGTGGTGCCGCCGGCCAGATAGAAACGCTGGGCCGCGCCGCCGGCGGTGGTGACGGCCTGGGCGGGCGAGTCGGCCCGCGCATAATCGAAAGTACGCATCAGGCCACTCCTCCCATTTTCGAGCGAGCCGACTGCACGGCCGTGAGAATGTTCTTGTATGCACCGCAGCGGCAGATATTGCCGCTCATGGCTTCCCGCACGCTGGCGTCATCGCCGGGAATGTTCGGGTCCTTGAGAATGGCCACCGCACTCATGATCTGCCCGGAGGTGCAGTAACCGCACTGGTAGGCGTCATGTTCCCAGAAGGCTTCCTGCACCGGATGCAGCTTGCCGTTGTCCGCCAGGCCCTCGATGGTGGTGATTTCGTCGCCATCGTGCTGCACGGCGATCGACAGGCACGAGTTGATCGCCACCCCATTGACCAACAGGGTGCAGGCGCCGCACTGGCCCTGGTCGCAGCCTTTCTTGGTGCCGGTCAGTTGCAGGCGGTCGCGCACCACATCCAGCAGTATCGCGTTGGCCGGGACATTGAGGGTATGCGACTGGCCGTTGACCTTGAGCACGATGCGCTGCTCACCCGCCCCTGGTGCGTCGCTGTCGTTGACCACCGGAGCGGGCGCCGCGACCGGCGCGGCCTGGACCATGCCGTCGGCGGGTATCCAGGTAGAAAGCGTGGCGGCGGCGATCCCGGAGGCGCCGAATTTGAGAAAGTTGCGTCGCGAAGGCTGCACGGAATCGGCTTCGGGGACGGGGTCTTGATGCTTCTTGATTTCGTTCATCAGGATCACTCGTAAAATGCCATCACTTTCATGAAGCGATGGGCGTTATTGTGGGTCAGCGGCCTGGGCGTACTCCTGATCACTGACCTGTTGCATCCAATCGACGACACTGCCGTCCAGCGCTTCGGCAATGGCGATGTGGCTCATGCTCGTGGTCGCCGTCGCGCCGTGCCAGTGGCGGACATTGGGCGCAATCCACACCGTATCGCCGGGCTGGATCACCTGCACCGCCTGCCCTGCCTCCTGTACCCAGCCCTTGCCGGCCGTCACGATCAACGTCTGACCCAGAGGGTGGGTATGCCAGGCGGTACGGGCACCGGGTTCGAAGGTCACGCTGGCACCACTCACCCGGGCCGGCCCGGTTCCCTTGAACGGCGCATCCACACGCACCTTGCCGGTGAAGTATTGCGCAGCCCCTTGGGCCGAAGGTCTGGAGCCGTTGGCCGTAACGGTCAGCCGGTGGTTCTCTTCAGCGGACGTCTCGATCGTGAGTAGTGAAAGTGAAAGTGAAAGCGCGGCGACTGCAAGTTTATTCATCGGATTTCTCATCTCTGGAAAATGACAAACCTGCGCAACCAAGCCCACTCAACGGATAAGTGTTTAACTGGCGCGCGCCGGGAAAGTTCCCTTTTTCGTCGCCACCGCTGCAGCCAAGCTGTGGAGTGACAGATTCGCCAGGATCACGGTGTCCGCAGGAGTCGTCCGGCTCATGCGGATCAGGATTGCAGCCATCGAGGTTATCAGCGGGGAACCCAGTCGATTAGCCACCGGGATCGGCTAAGACTCATTAGCCTGGCTCATCAATACCGCGTTCTGCTCATGGCGAGGCGGACAGGCGGCAGAGCGCCATGTGTTGTGAATTTCTTACAACAAGGCGTCGAAATCGTGCCGGCGCCCTATCGGGTGTGTCTGGCCAGACGACATTTCCGCCACCTTATTAAAGCCGTGGCAAAAACCGACGATATAGAGGTCACGCAACACGAGAGGGAGTTGGCAGGGGGAAACCGCTGGCAGGAGCCATGTCCACGCCGCGTTTACACATCGTGAAAACTTTGTTGAAACCGTGATGGCAACTCGCACCATGAGGGCACTTATGCCAAAATGGCGCGTCTTTGCCGATTGGGACACGCGAGTGACACTTTACGGGGCAAAAAATTCCCTGCGGACGTGTCTTCATCTTCCTGCACGGCGTCGAAGACTCCGTGAACAGGCTGACCAGGTGTAGCCACGCATTCGAAGCGGCTTCGCCAGCCGAATGCGTTGCACCAAAGAGCAAATGTCGCAAGACGCTGAAACCAAACGATAAGAAGTCAGCGCGGTGGGACATGAATTGAGGTCTTGAGCGGTATTGTATTGGCCTTGTATGTCCACCTCCAGTCCCTGCGGGTGTGTGATTTCGTCGCATGCGTGTCACGCGTGCAGCAAGTTGCAGTGGTCCAAGGGGTTCAGAGGGCGGATGGCGTTTATCAGATGGATGACAGTATGTTGAAGAAAGTGAACACGGCTCTTGTGGGCCTGGCTCTGGCCATGGGCCTGACGCCCCTGCACGCTGCAGAAGCAAAGAAGGTCGACGTATTGCTCGTCGGCGGCGGGATCATGAGTTCCACCCTGGCTGTCTGGCTCAACGAACTGGAGCCAAGCTGGTCGATGGAAATGGTCGAGCGCCTTGACGGCGTCGCCCAGGAAAGCTCCAACGGCTGGAACAACGCCGGTACCGGGCACTCTGCCCTGGCCGAGTTGAACTACACGCCGGAAGACAAAGATGGCAACGTCAACATCACCAAAGCCATCGAAATCAACGAAGCGTTCCAGATCTCCCGCCAGTTCTGGTCGTGGCAGGTCAAGAACGGCGTACTGAAGAACCCGCGCTCGTTCATCAACTCCACTCCGCACATGAGCTTCGTCTGGGGCGACAACAACATCGCCTTCCTGAAGAAGCGTTATGCTGCCCTGCAGGCCAGCCCGCTGTTCAGCGGCATGCAGTACTCCGAGGATCCGGAGCAGATCAAGAAGTGGGTTCCGCTGATGATGGAAGGCCGTGACCCGAGCCAGAAGCTCGCGGCCACCTGGAGCCCGATCGGTACCGACGTGAACTTTGGCGAGATCACCCGCCAGTTCGTCGGCCACCTCAAAGCCCAGCCGAACTTCTCCCTCAAGCTGTCCAGCGAAGTCGAAGACATCAAGCGCAACGACGACGGCACCTGGCGCGTCAGCTACAAGAACCTGAAAGACGGTACTGAAACCGAGACCGACGCCAAGTTCCTGTTCATCGGCGCGGGCGGCGGTGCACTCCACCTGCTGCAGGATTCCGGCATTCCTGAAGCCAAGGAATACGGCGCCTTCCCGGTCGGCGGTTCGTTCCTGGTCACCGAGAACACCGAAATCGCCCAGCAGCACATGGCCAAGGCCTACGGTATCGCGTCCACCGGCGCGCCACCCATGTCCGTTCCGCACCTGGACACCCGTGTTCTGGACGGCAAGCGCGTCATTCTGTTTGGCCCGTTCGCAACTTTCTCGACCAAGTTCCTGAAAGAAGGCTCGTACCTGGACCTGCTGACCAGCACCAACCTGCATAACGTGTGGCCGATGACTCGCGTCGGCGTCAAGGAATACCCGCTGGTCGAGTACCTTGCTGGTCAGTTGATGCTGTCCGATGACGACCGCTACGCGGCGCTGAAAGAATACTTCCCGAACGCCAAGAAAGAAGACTGGCGTCTGTGGCAGGCCGGCCAGCGTGTGCAGATCATCAAGCGTGACGAAGAGAAAGGCGGCGTCCTGAAGCTGGGCACCGAGATCGTTGCTTCCAAGGACGGCAGCATCGCCGGCCTGCTGGGTGCTTCGCCAGGCGCTTCGACCGCAGCTCCAATCATGCTGGGCGTACTTGAGAAAGTCTTCAAGGACAAGGTTGCCACCCCGGCCTGGCAGGAAAAACTGCGTCAGATCGTGCCGAGCTACGGCACCAAGCTGAACGAGAATCCTGACAGCGTTGCGAAGGAATGGGCCTACACCGCAGAAGTTCTGCAACTGACCCCTCCTCCGGCGGTCAACAAGGCATCCGCAGCAGCCCCGGCACCCGCCCCGGCCGCCCCGGCCGCCGCTCCTGCCAAAAAGCCTGAAGGCAGCGCCGCGCAAGACATGGCACTGTAAGCACCACCCCGCTGCATGAAAAAGCCCCGCCAGATCTGATCTGGCGGGGCTTTTTCGTTTCCGACTGGCGGTTCGGGCGAAGATGCGGCTCATGTCCTCAGATAAATCGAACTCCTGAACGGCGTGTCGTCTCCAACCGGTATCACCCATCTGCGAGGAAATGACATGAATCACGAACGCTCGAACCCAACCGAACCACAGTCTTCACCCAAAGCCGGCGCGGTCGATCAGTCCGGCAAGCCGGTGAATGTCGTGCGCAAGGACATCGAGCACGAACACTCCTCCACCGAAGGCGTCGACAAAGTCATTACCCCCACGTCGATCAAGGAAAAGGAACAGGACGCTCAAGCCATTCGCGAGAAATCAGCCCAAGCCGAGCGCAAGCTGGCGGACCGGGACTGATCCACGCATTCAGAGGCCGTCATCCTGGCGGCCTCAGCCGTCAATCGCGCAACAGCGAATCGAGCAGCAACGCATCAGCCACGGCCGCACCGCTGGCGGTATTGTCGAAGATGCACCAGCTGGGCACCGTTTCACTTCCCCACGCGCGGATATCGGCCGCGATCCGCTGCACCCGATCCTGCCCATAAGCGCTGTGATAGATCTGCGGTGAACCGTGCAACCGCCAATATCGCAGCCCCGGCCAGCCGCCTGGCAGGTCCGCACCGTGAAATGGCGCAGGATCCGCAGCCACCCGGGCGACACGGCGTTCGATCAGCAACTGCTCGGCCAACCGCCAGGATTCATGCCGAGGCTCCAGCACCACGTCCCCAACGAAGCGTGCCCGCAAGGCGTCGAGAAACTGTTCGGCCGAATCCGCCGTGAAAGCCAGGGATGGCGGCAGCTGAACCAGCAGGCAGCCCAGCCTGGCGCCCAACTCGGTGCATTGGGCGAGGAATTCATCGAGTAACGTCTCGCAATCGTGCAACCGCCGCTCATGGGTAATGGCCTTGGGGACCTTGACGGCGAAGCGGAATGCCAAAGGCACCGAAGCGGCCCAGCGAGCATAGGTCTGCGGACGATGCGGACGGTAGAAGGAGCTGTTGATCTCCACGGCATTGAAGCGCGACGCGTAGCGCTGCAGGTGAGTTCCTTGCTCGTCGAACGCCGGCCAGTGCTCGCGAGGCAGACTCCATCCTGCACAACCGACATATTGCGCAGGATGGCAAGAGCCTGGCCGATTCAATACAGCACGCCTGCAGCTTCACGCATGAAGATCTCGACCGTCTTGGGGCCGACGCCGTCGAACGCCTGCAGCCGTTTTTCAAACTCGGCGCGGTTTTCGCTGGCCGCCTGTATATGACTCAACTTGCCGCCGTATTCGTCATTGAGTTTATGGCTCAAGGCTGAAAGACGATCGGCGGTGGACTCGTCGTAGCGCACATAATGCGCCTCGCCCAGCATCGCGACCAGTTCGCGATGCGTACAGTTGGCCAACTTTCGCGGCGTGTCACGCTGATGTTTTTCCACAAGAACGTGGTAGGCATTGCAGGCGATATCCGCCTGAATACGCTTGCCCATCAAAAAGCTGGCAAGAAACCATTTGAATAAGGCGCTCTCGCCGTCGGCCTGAAGATCAATGTTCAGATCCGCTGCGCTGATACGCTTGCTCATACCCCTTCTCCCTCCAGGTTGCGGAACAAAGACCGGTATTGGCTGTCATTGAGACATCACCTGTTTTACTTCTGATCCGATTTGCCTTCCTGCATTTGCACGGATGATTTCGTGCCGTCGGTATTGTTTTTGGTCTCGTTGCCCGAGTTATCGAAGCAGCCGTTCAGGACCAGTAGCGATACGATCAGCAAGATGGCGCGGGGCGTGTTCATGGGGCAATACTCCTGTGTACGACAATTCATTCTCGGTGCCATAGGCAGCGCACCGATTACGCGCAAATGGCCGGCATTGAGCCTTGGCCACCCTGCAATAGACCGTTTTACCGTCTGGAGTTTGATGTTTTTGTCGAGGGATGCGACCGACGGCAGCGCAAGGGCTGTCGCGTGGATAGACCGGTACGGCAGCAGGCACGTCGTGCCGCGGGTCGATAATGGATTTTTATTTTTAACACGTACGCAAATCTGCCATTTATGGTCATGATAATGCGCGCGTATTGTATCCGGATAACGTCGTGTTACCGATGTTCCTGGACATACAGGCCATTCAAGGTAGGAAATTTTTTCCGGAACTGGCGCACGCTTCTGAACAGCGCACATTGAATGACGCAAAGCTGGCCTCCTAATTGCTACATGACCTGCCTTCTTTGCGTTACAGAACTGCGCCTGCATACAGCGGCAGGCAAGATGCAAGATGGGTCGGCTCGACGGCCGCCAGGTTTCTACACGATAGAAGCTCTGCAAATACTTCTGATACAGGTCTAACCATGGATTACGAAGCAAGCGGACCGCAAGAACAGGTCAAATTCAGGACTCAGGAAGATATGCAGCCGGAGGACGCCATTTGTTTCGGCGCGTTCTCGCTGTTCCCTCGCCAGCACTTATTGTTCAAACATACCGAGCCCGTTCCCTTGGGTAGCCGTGCGATGTCACTGTTGGTAGCGCTGGCGGCCCGCCCCGGCGAACTGCTGGAGAAATCCGAGCTGCTGTCACTGGCCTGGCCCAAGGCGGTGGTCGAGGAATGCAACCTGCGGGCGCAGATCGTCGCGCTTCGCCGCGCGCTGGGTGATGCTGAGGATTTCGACTACATCGTGACGGTCCCCGGCCGGGGTTATCGCTTCACTGCACCGGTCAGGCTCCAGCAGGCCGCTGCACAGCCGGCCCCCGTCACGGAGCCGGTCAGTCCGCCGCCGGCGCTCAAGCGTCAGGTGCTGGGCCGCGACAAGCTGATCCAGCAACTGGCCGACCTGACCCGCTCGCGCCGCCTGCTGACGCTGACCGGACCTGGAGGTGTCGGCAAGACCACCGTCGCCCTCGCGGTGGCCGAACAACTGGCCCCCGGCTACTGCAACCGATTCGGATTCGTCGACCTGGCGCCGGTGTCGACCGCTCAGCCGGTGCAGGGCATGATCGCCTGTGCGATGGGGCTGAGCGCTGAAACCGAGCACCCGTTGCGCGATCTGCCGGCCAGCCTGGTGAATCAACCGCATTTGCTGGTGCTCGACAACTGTGAGCATGTGCTGGACGAAACCGCCGCCGCGGTCGAAACCCTGCTGCTCAATGCCCCGCTGTGCTGCATCCTGATCACCAGCCGCGAGCCGCTTCGCGCCGAGGGCGAATGGGTTCACGAACTCGCGCCGTTGCGTGTGCCCCACGACCATCTGGCCCTGAATGCCGACCAGGCCCTGAGCTTTGCCGGCGTCGCACTGTTCATAGCACGGGTCAAGGAACAGGACCCAGGCTTTGTCTTCGCCGACAGCGACACCGACGACGTCGCCGCCATCTGCCGCAAACTGGACGGCAATCCGCTGGCCATCGAACTGGCGGCGGCACGGGTGCGCACCTTCGGCCTGCGCGACCTGGTCGGTCTGCTCGACGGCAGCTTTCGCCTGCAGATGACCGGCCGGCGTACGGCGTTGCCACGCCAGCGTTCCCTGAGTGCCACGCTGGACTGGACCTACGGCGCCCTGTCGTCCGATGAACAGGCGCTGTTGCGCCAGCTGTCGATTTTCAATGGCTCTTTCACGCTGGAAGGAGTCATGGCGATCGTCAATATCGGGCTGCCGGACGTGCGCATGACCCTGCCGATGATCGAAAGCCTGCTCGACAAATCGCTGCTGGGCAGCGTCGAACATGACCTGGGCAAGCGCTATCGATTACTGGAGACCACCCGCCTCTACGCCCGTGAAAAGCTGTTCCAGCTCGATGACGTAGAGCGGCTGTCCTGCGCCCACGCCAACTGGGCGTTGCGCTTGCTGGACGGCGCGCGGCTGGATCTGGAACGCCTGAGCCACGATACCTGGACCCGCCGCTACGGCGTGGAGATCGACACGGTGCGAGCGGCGCTGGACTGGGCGTATTCCGCCCAGGGCAATCGTCAGCTGGGCATCGAACTGACCTTGCTCAGCTCGCCGCTGTGGCTGCGGCTGTCGCTGATCGGCGAATACTACGACTGGGTCAATCGCGGCTTGCCGCGCCATGTGGAAGTCCAACAGATGGACCGCCGCCAGCGCATGCGCCTGCTGACAGTGTCCGGCAGTATCCTGATGCTGACCTACGGTGCCGGTCAGAAAATGCGCGACGTCTGGCAGCAGGTGGGTGAGGACGCCGAAGCCCTCGATGATTCCGAACACCGCCTGCGCTCGCTGTGGGGTTTGTGGAACGACCTGTGCTGCTGCAACCGCCACGCCGAGGCGCAGCAGATCGCCGAGCGCTTCCTGGCGCTGGGCAAGGACCCGCGGGTTGCCGACTGTCTGTTGCTGGGCAAGCGCATGCGCGCCACCAGCGCCTTCTACATGGGCGATATGCAAGGCGCCGGGCAAGCCATCAATGAAGCGTTGGGCGCACCGTCGTGCCTGGCTTCGCACATCGTCGACATGCACTTCGACCAACGCATCGCGGCACAATCGCTCAAGGCGCTGATCCAGTTGCTGCAAGGCGACATCGGCCAGGCGATGCTGACCCTGGACAGCAACCTCGAACAGGCCGTAGCGCTCAGTCACCCCGCGACACTGTGGTACACCCTGACCCTGAGCGCCATTCCGGCAACCATCATGGCCGGCACCCTGCACAAGACGCGGCGCTTCCTCGACCAGTTGAAGCAGAGCACGGCCCGCCAGCCGCTGCCGATCTGGCGCGACCTGAGCCTGTGTTTCGAGAGCATCCTGGCGATTCGCGAAGGCGATGCGGCCACCGGCGTGCCGCAACTGGGCGAAGCGCTCAACCAGTTGCGCAGCAGTGCGCAAACGCCGCTGCACTCGATGCTCTACGTCGAATACGCTCAGGGCCTGGCAAGCCTGGGGCTGGAGCCGCTGGCACTGGAGACCCTGGATGAACTGCACGCCACCGCCGTGGCACGAGAAGATCGCTGGTACCTGCCGGAACTATTGCGCATCAAGGCGCAACTGATGCACAGCCAGCCGCACATGCATACGCTGGAACAGGTGCGCAAGGTGCTGTCCGACGCACTGGAAATTGCCCGTGAAGACGGCACGCATTTCTGGGCCTGGCGGATCAACACCGACCTCAACCACCTCAAGACCGTGCCGGCTACATTGCCCAACCGGCAGCGCTCGGCCATGCATTGAGTGATCCATGAGATGCAGGGCCCGAGCACAGCGCCGCTTTTGCAGGAGCGGTTTCAACCGCCAAGAGACCAGCGCAGTCAGTAAAAACGCCGAGTCCACATCGGCCCGTTCCTGGTCAAGCGGGGCGCCGCGCGGTCCGCTGCTACGGGGCGCGAGGATCAGATCAACCGATGCGCCACCAGCGCGTCCGCCACGGCCTGGAAGGTATTTTCCGGTACCGGATCGCCGGACACAGCGCGCTTGGCCACTTGCCCGGCCAGTTCGTCCACCGGCCACAGCGGGATACCCAACGGCGCTGCTTCGCGCAGCAAGGCGCTGGATTCCTCCGGCGAGGCACGGCACACCACCACCGGCACCGGGGTTTCGCCACGCACATAACGCACGCCCACCACCCAGCCGCCGGGAACGCCAATCATCAACGACGCACGCCCCAGGCCCAGCTTCGTCGCCAAGGCCTGCATTTCGCGCCGCTGGCGTTGTCGCTCGCGTTTGATGGTCGGATCGCCGTCGGCATCCTTGCGCTCACGCTTCTGTTCGCTGCGGGTCATCTTCATGTCGCGGCCGAACAGCCAGCGCTGCATCAGCACATCCACGGCGCCCACCAGCAAAAACGCCGCCAGGATAGTGAACACCAAGGGCTTGAGCACCAGATAGAACGTCGATTCGATACAGCCGGCCCCACAACGCGAGGACTCCATCAGCGCCTGCAACGCGTTGCGCCCCACGATGTAGAACGCCAGGGCCAGCATCAGCACCTTGACCAGCCCCTTGAGGAATTCCACCAGATTGCGCATCGCGAAAATGCGCTTGAAACCTTCGCCGGGGTTGATGCGCTTGATGTCCGGCTTGATCGGATCGACCGAGAACACCACCCCGCGCATGGTGATGATATTGGTCAGCACTACCGCCGCGACCGTGACGCCGACCACCGGCATGGTGATGGTGATGACGATCTGTTCGGCGTGGTCCAGCAGTCGCGGCCACACCGTAGGAAAGGGTTCGATATAGATCAGCGCCGCCAGATCGATCAACGCGGTGATCTGCGCCTGGGCACGCGGCACCAGCACCGCGATGCACAGCGTACACATCAGAATCACGATGCCGGACACCAGATCCTGACTTTTCGCGACCTGGCCTTTCTGCCGTGCATCGCGCAGCTTCTTGTCCGTGGCCGGCTGGCTTTTCTCCTCGCTGCCGCCGCTCATGTGCCGCTCGCCAGGCTCTTGAGCACTTCAACGGTGCCACGGAACTGCGCCAGCTGATCGATCATCACCGGCACCAGAAAGCCGATGTAGATCACCATCAGCACCGAGAAGAACAGGTTCTTCACCGGTAACGACAGGTCGAAGATGTGCAGGCTGGGCGCCATCCGCGACAGGTAGGCGAGCATCAGGTCGGTGATCAGCATGGAGATGATCAGCGGTGCAATCATCAGCACGCCGATGCGCATCACCTGATCGAGAATCGCCAGGATCGAGGACAACGCCGCGCTGCTGAACAGCGGCGTGAACTCGGTGACCGGCCATAGCTGGTAGCTGTGGTAATAGCCGTCGACCATCATGATGAAGCCGCCGGACATGAAGAACAGCGTGATCAGCATCACCGTCAGCAGCGTCGCCATGACGCTGGCCTCCCCTTGCCCCAGCGGGTCCAGCAGCTGCTCCATGGTCGAGCCGCGTTGCAGGTCCACCAGTTCGCCGGCCACCTCCGCCGCCCAGAATGGAATGCCGAACAGCAGACCGATCAGCAGGCCGATCAGGAATTCCTTGATCATCAGCCCGGCGAGAAAGAAGCCGTTGTGTTCCGGCATCGAGGTAAATGCGCCGAATACCGGCAGCACCATCGGCACCGAGATCGCCACCGCCACACAGCCGCGCACCATGCCGGTCAGGCCGAGGCGGTTGAAGGCCGGAGTGATGATCACCAGCCCCATGGCCCGGGACGCCGCCAGCGAGGTGGAGCTGATCACCGGGTACGCCACTTCGATGAAGGCGTTGGTCAGTTCAGCTTGCATGACGCCTCAACGTGTCCACGCCGGAAAATTGTCCAGCACCAGGCTGCCCAGTTCCGCGACCTGCCCGGCCAGCAGCGGCCCGACGAAAACGATCACCAGCAGCACCGCCACCAGCTTGACCACCTGCGGAAGCGTCTGGTCCTGGATCTGGGTCAAGGCCTGCAACAGGCCCACGCTCAAGCCGACGATGATCGCCGCGCCCAGCGCCGGAGCCGACAGCAGCAACACCGTCATCAGTGCCTGATTCATCAGCGAGAGAAATACATCCTGGCCCATGGCGTCAGCCCCCGTAACTTAGAATCAGGCCGTGCATCAAGCGTGACCAGCCGCTTAGCGCCACGAACAGAAAAATCTTCAAGGGTATGGAGATTAACGTCGGCGACACCATGGACATGCCCATGGCCATCAACACGTTGGACACCAGCAAGTCCACCACCAGAAACGGGATGTACAGCAGAAAGCCGATCTCGAAGGCGCGGGTCAGCTCCGAGCTGACGAACGCCGGAATCAGCACCACCAGATCGTCGTCACGCAGGTCGGCGCGGGCTTCGGGCGACCAGATGGTTTCGGTGGCCTGCACGAAGAACCCGCGCTCGGTTTCGTTGGCGAATTTCGCCAGGTGCGCCTGCAACGGCGGTCGCAGCGCGCTGCCCAGTTCCTCCAGCTGCTGGACGTTCTGCAGACTGATTTCCCGGCCCTGCACCTCGCGGTACATGTCGCCGATCAGCGGCGTGGTGACGTACACCGACAGAATCAGCGCGATGCCATATAACACCAGGTTCGGCGGCGTCTGCTGAACTCCCAGCGCGTTGCGGATCAGGAACAACACCACGGAAATCTTCAGAAACCCGGTCAGGGTCACTACCGCCAGGGGGATCAATCCGATGGTGGCGACAACCAGGATGATCTCGATCAGATTCGGCTGATAGCCGCTCATGGGGCATTGAATCCCAGCAGGCGCACGCCAAGGCCGTCACCGATATTGACCAGTTCCCCGCGCCCGACTCGCCGGCCATTGACCATCAGATCGACGCCTTCATGGGCGGTTGCGGTCAGTGGCAACAGGCTGCCAGGCCCCATTTCCCTGAGCTGCGCCAGTGACAGCTCGACGCTGCCCACCTGGCAGACCAGCTTGAGCGGCAAGTCGTCCAGCGACACGTCCAGATCGGAAGCAGCAGAGGTTTCGGTCATTACATCATTCCTGTCAGGGTTTACGGCTTTCAGTGGCGCCAGGCATTCCAGCCCGGCGCCGGTGCGTCGGGCATGGGTTTCAAAACGCTGGCCCTGGGCGTTGCCATTCATCAGGCGCAGCAGCAGTTGCTGGTCCGGCAGGCTGTCGAGCATCACCACGTCCCCCGGTTGCAGGCTGCGCAGTTCGCTCAAGGTCAGCGGCGCTTCGGCGGATTCCACCGCCAGCACCAGACGCAGCGCGTCAAGGGGATCGGCCAGCGGTGTCGTGTGCTGACCGAGCCAGTCAGCAATCCGCCCGGCCGCTTCCACGTTCAGATGCAGTTCGGCGATCATGGCCGGCGCTTGCCCGAGGCGGATTTGCAGCGGCACCACAATCGGATACGGCACCGCTATCGCTGCAACGCTCACCACTCGCAGCGACTCGCCGAGCAGGGCTTCCAGCGGCTCGATCCAGCTCAGCCACGCCAGCTCCAGCAGCATCGCGTCGCTGTCAGTGCGCGCCGCACGTCGCGTGGCATCCAGCCCGTCGCAGCCCGAGCGCGCATACAATTCGCCGGGGCCGCGCAGCTCAAGGGGGATGTCCCCCAGCATCAGGCCGACCACCACCGGATCGGCAACGGTCGTGCCCCCGCAGGCCCAGTTCACGCTGACCGCTTCGCCCGCCAGGGTCGACTGCCAGGTCGCGCAGCGGCGATGCAAGCGGTTGTACAGCTCAACCTCTTGCGCGAGAAAGCGCGGCAAACCCTGCAGCGGCGTCCAGTCCAGCGATGTACCGATATCACACCGGCCAGCAGACAGCCGGCTATTCATCCCGGCACTCCGGGTGCGAGACCAGAGGCGCTGGCCGGCAGCTCATCGGTTTCGTCGCGCTGTTCCCCGGCTCGCACGTCCTGGCGTACGCGCTGGTCGAGCAAGGCGTTCCACGCCAGGGTTTTCTGCTGCCGGGCCAGGTGTTCCCGCCGCAGTTGCTGGCGGGCCTGTTCTTCGCTTTCTACGCTGCGCACCGCGTCTTCGGTCTTGTCCTGCAATTGTTCGCGTTCATCGTCCAGACGCTGCAACTCATCCTGCGCCGCGTTCCAGGCGCTGACCGACAACCCTTCGCTGAAACGCCCGTAGACGTCCTCAGCTTCACGGGCCAGTTTTTCCCGGTGCAGATGCAGCGCTTCACGAGCCTTGTCCAGTTCGGTCCGGGTTTCCCGGCAGCGTACCTGCTGCGCGGCCAGGCGGCTCGATGCGCGTTGTTCGCGCAATTGACGCAAGGCTTGCAGACTGTGCAAATCAGCGGTCTTCATGGTGTTCTCCGGCCTGTACGGCCTGTTCGATTAGGGTCATGCCAGCACCTTGCGCATGCGTCCGAGCATGTGTTCGGGGCTGTCGTGCTCGTGGGCAGGCTGGCGCAGGAACGCTTCGATGGCGTCGTGCCGAGCGATGGCTTCATCGGCCAGCGGATCACTGCCGGCGGCGTATTCACCGACCTGGATCAGCAATTCGATCTGTTGTCGGCGGGCGATCAGGTCACGCATGCGCGCCGCCAGTTGTTTGTGTTCGCTGGTCGCCACCTGCTCCATCAAGCGGCTCCGGCTGCGCAGCACGTCGATGGCCGGGAAATGGTCGCGCTGGGCCAGTTCGGCGCTCAGCACGATATGGCCGTCGAGAATCGAGCGGGTTTCTTCGGCCACCGGGTCCATGGCCGCCTCGCCTTCGGTCAGTACCGTGTACAGCGCGGTGATGCTGCCTACCGGGCCAGGACCTGCGCGTTCAAGCAGCCTGGGCAAGGCCGAGAAGAATGACGGCGGATAGCCGCGACGGGTCGGCGGCTCGCCCACCGCCAGGCCGATTTCCCGCTGGGCGCGGGCGAAACGCGTCAGGCTGTCCATCAACAGCAGGACATTGCGGCCTTGATCCCGATGATATTCAGCCTGGGCCGTGGCTACGTAGGCGGCTCGCACCCGTTCTGCCGCAGGCCGGTCGGACGTAGCCACCACCGCCACGGTGCGCGCCCGGGCATCGGCGTCCAGTTGGCCTTGCAGCAGCTCGCGCACTTCGCGACCCCGCTCGCCGATCAGGCCGATGACGATCACGTCCGCATCACTGTTGCGCACGATGCTGGCCAGCAGTGACGACTTGCCGACGCCTGGTTCACCGAAGATCCCCATGCGCTGGCCCTGGCCCAGGGTCAGCAGACCGTCGATGGCCCGCACGCCAAGGGACATCGCCCCGGCAATCAACTGGCGACTGAACGGCGCCGGCGGTTCGGCATGCAGCGGGTAGCGGCGCAGCCCGGCGGCAACCGGTGCCGGGCCGTCGAGAAATTCACCCATTGGGCTAAGCACCCGACCGAGCAACGCATCGCCGACCTGCACGCCCAGTGCCTGGCCGGTGGCGATGATCTGGGTGCGGGTCGACAGGCCTTCCATGGAACCGATGGGCGACAGAATGGCGTCGTCCTCGTCAAAACCGATGACTTCGGCCGACAGCTCGCGACCGTTGCCCGGATCGCGAAGCAGGCACAGCTCGCCGATGCGCACCCCGGCGACGCTGGCCCGCAGCAACACGCCGCGAATGCTGCGCAGAGTACCGCGCATCGGCCGTGGCTGCGCGCGACGCAAGCGCTCGGTCAGGGCTGGCAGCAAGGCATTCAACACGGCATTCACGCGCTTTCTCCATCGGCCAGCGGCAGCAACGCCCGGCGCAGATTATCCAGTTGCGCGTCGAGGCCCAGTTCCACCGAGCCTGCCGGGCTGACGAGGCGCGCCTGGCCGCTTTCCAGCTGATCGTCGCCTTCGATATTCAACGCGCGCAGCGCCAGTGGTCCGGTGCTGATGCGCTGGCGCAATGGCTCCACTTGCGCGAACGGCACGAACAGGCTCAGGGTCTGGTCGACGCGAAACGCCGACAGCGCATGGGCGGTGCAGCGCAGCAGACGGTCATGCTCGTCCAGCTCGCCCAGCACCTGACGGGCAATGCCCAGTGCCAGCGATGCCAGGGACGTTTCGAGACCCGCCAGGTATTCGTCCACTTGAGCGCTGGTCTGCGCCAGCAGCAGCGCCTGTTGTTCCGCGCCTTCCTGGCGGGCTTTTTCGAAGCCTTCGTCACGGGCCTGTTGCAGCCATTGGGCGCTGTCTTCGCGGATCCGCAGGGCTTGTTCCCGTGCCGCCTCGACCATGGCGTAGCCGTCGATCCAGCGCTCGGCTTCGGCGGCACGCAGAATGCGCGCCTTGGGTTGGGTCGGTAACTCACTCATCGCGCAGGCTTCCTTGCTCAAGCGTCGCTTGCCCGGCAGCGGCGATCTCACCCGCGACGCTGCGCACCACCAGCACCTGTCTTTCGTCATGGATACCGGCTTGCAGCGCAGGGTCCAGGCGCAGCTTCAACCAGTCCCGCAGCGCTTCGGGCTGGGCCGCGAACCAGGCGCCCATGCAGGCGCTACCATCGCGATCAATGGCCTGCAAGAGCGCGGCCGGTGTGCGCAGCAGGTCCGCGGCACCGGCCAGATGACGTAGACGCAACGCCAGGTTCAGGGTGTCCATGCCCAAGGCTTCGCGGTACTCGTTGACCACTTCGCTGCGAATCTCACGGCTCAGGGTTGCCGCGTGCCAGACCGCCCCGCACAGTTTCGGCAACCGCGACAGGTCAACGTCGGGCAGCAGCAGCACCGTCAGATCCGCTGCGTCGGGCACCGGCAGGCGGTTCAGCGGCTGCAACCGGAAGTGCTCTGCCAGACGCCGCTCAATGCGCTCGTCAAAACGCCGGGAACCGCGCAAGGCGGCCAGCTGTTCGGGGCTCACCGGCCGTTCGAAACACTCGACCAGCGCCTGCGCCCGCACGAACGTCAGAGGCTGGTCGATCAGGTCGCGCCACTGCGCCATCAACAGGTCGCTCATGGCGTGTCACTCAGCACGTATTGCTCGGTAGCGCGCTTGCGTTGCCAGAACTGCCGGCCCAGCAGCCCGACCGCCAGCAGGGCGATCACCAGCAACGTGCCGAACATGAAGCGCGCCTTGGCCAAGTCGTCTTCCAGCATCCACAGACCCAGGAAACTGCCCATGCGCGCCTGGCTTTGCGCTCCGGCCGGCACTACCGCCTTGATCGCCGTGACCGACACGCCGTCATAACCCAGCCCGGAAATGCCGTTGGCCACCAGCGTCTTGATTTGCGGGATCAGCACATTGATGTCGGTGCGTGGGTCGTAGCGCACCAGCACCGAGGCCGAGGACGGTGAAATCACCCGCTTGAGCAGGTCGTTGTCCGGCAGCACCACGTGGACCCGCGCCGAGAGAATGCCGTCGATCTGCGACACGGTGTGGGACAGTTCTTCGCTCAGGGCGTAGACCATCTGCGCCCGCTCCTGCACCGGCGATGACACCAGGCCGTTGCCCTTGAACACCTCGCCCATGTTGGAAAAACTCTGGCCCGGCAGCCCCGCGTCATCGAGCACCGCCATGGCCTGGGCAAAACGTTTTTCGTCCACCACCACTTTCAGCTGTCCGTCGTCCTGAACCTTGCGCGACGCCGGGATGCCCTCACGCAGAAGCACGGCCAGCATGGCGTTGGCCTCGCGCTCGCCCAGGTTGGTGTAGAGATCGATGTCACAGGCCTGCAACAGGCCAGCGAGCATCACCACGATCATCAGGCGCAAGGCGCGGCAGCGTTTGGACATGCGTCATTGACCCTTGAGCAGAGTGTTGGCGGAACCGGAAATCTGTGTCGCGCCACGCACGACCATTTGCGTTTCGATGGAGTAGTCGAACATGCGCCCCAACGACTGCACGATCTGATCGACCTGCGGGCCGCCGACCTTGCCGGCCGGATCGGCGCCGGTCTTGAACGCATTGGCCGCTTCGCTGGTCGGCTGCGACGCCGTGCCACTGGTCATGGCGTCGGCGCGTTCGGACATTTGTCGCGAACGGTCGATGAAGCCGTCGAGCCGCTCCATCAGGTTGCTGCCGATCTGGTGCGGAGACGCGCCCTGGGGCATGCCCCTGGACGTCTCGGCCATGTGTTCGAAAAGGTTCTGGGATGCCTGGGGCACCCCGCCTCCTCCCGGCGACTGCATTGCTACAGTCGCCGGTGCTGCACCTAGTTCAAGGGACATTGATCAGTCCTTATTCGTCGTCGTCGGATTGCGCTTCTTTCAGGATTTCCTGGGCGCGCGGCATGATGATGAACTGGCCGCCGATCACCACGGCGTTGGTGATCAACGCTTCGTTGAACTCGGCATCATCGGCAGCGGACTGCTCGGCGTTATTGACCGCTGCGTCGAACTTGGCCTGCTGGGTGTTGCTGACGTCGATGTTGCTGTCTACGGCTGTCACGGACATGGATAGCGCTCCTGTTACGTTTCAGTTGAGGTGTGGGTTCAGTTATTCACGGTCGGTCGCGACCTGGGTGACGACACCGCCACGGAACACCCGCACGCCTCGCTCACGCACCACAGGTGCAGGCTCGGCGGCAGGAAGGCGATCAAGGTGCTGCTGGACCTGGGCCAGATAAGCCGGCGGGCCGGAGACGAACAGGCTGTCGCGCTCCGGGCTGGTCCGGCTGGAGAGCGGCTCACCGGCCACGTCCAGCTGTTGCAGCCAGGTCTCCAGCTCGTCCAGCTGGCTGCCCTGCAGATCGAAAGTTCGGGTGCCGACTTCATCGGCGCTGGCGATGTGCAGCACATTGCCGTCGAAGTACCAGCTCAGCTGGTTGGCATCGCACAGCCGATCAAGAAATTGCCCGGCGGTCTCGCCGCGAATGCTGCCCCGGGAATTGCCCCGGACCTTGTCCGAGAACACCACGATCAGGTTCAGGTTACGGCCCAGTTCCGCCAGCGCACCGCGCACGTCCTGATCGACCACGACATAAGCGTAAGGCTCGGCGAACCAGCCGGGTTCGCGGTTCGGCGCGGCCTGCGCGGCGGTGGCAGCGAAAACGCACAGCCACAGCGTCAGGCGGGCGGCAGTGCGCAACGGCTCAAGCCTGGAAAGTGCCATGGCGACCTCCTTCGCATTGCTCGGCCCGGCAGTGCAGCGTCCGCTGGAAATCGGCCAGATAACGGTCGCTATTCACCGCCGAGGCTTTAAGATAGCGCTCGCTTTCAGATGTCACCGGCGTCTGCAAGGCATCAATCCGCTGACCTGAACAAGAGCCCATTTCATGCCCCATCGCTCCGCTTCTGCCCTGCTGCTGGCCGGTTGCCTCGCCCTGACGGCGTGCTCGACACCACCCAAATCCGATGCCAGTTACGAGCGCTCGATGCAACTGGCCGCCGACCTGGAGAAACGGGGTGATCCGGCAACGGCCGCGACCTTCTACCAGCAAGCCACCCAGCAACCGGGAGCCGGTGCCGATACCTGGCTGAAACTGGGCGACAGCCTGCTGGCCGGCAACGACCTGCGCGGCGCCGAGCGGGCCTTTCAGCGTGCGCTGGAGCTTGAGTCCGGCAATGCCGAGGCGCTGCTGGGCCTGGGCACCGCGCAGCTGCGCCAGGGCAAACTGGAGCGCGCCGTCACGGCCCTCACTCAAGCCAGCGAAGCCACCAATGCGCCCAAGGCCTGGAACCGGCTGGGCATCGCGCAGATCCTGCGCGGTCAGGCCGAACCGGCCCAGACTGCGTTCACCCGCAGCCTGAGCCTGGCGCCCAACGACCTGGACACCCGCTGCAACCTGGCGCTGGCCTACGCGCTGGGCGGTGATCGGCACAAGGCGCTGCAGGCCATCGAGCCGGTTAGCCAGTCGCCGTTGGCGCAGTCCCGGCATCAACGCAACGAACTGCTGATTCTGGTACTGGCTGGCAGCGCGAAGGATCTGGACGCCCGAAGCTTTGACGACATTCCGGTCGCCGAACGCCAGAAGCTGCTGGCCGAAGCACGCCGCATCAAGGCCATCGACGATCCTGCCGTCCAGGCCCGCGAGCTGGGGTTGATTGACCAGCGCTGAGTTCATCGCGCCTCCCGGGTGTCGGCGCCGGCCTGCTGTTCGGCCTGGCGCCGGCGCAATTCTTCACGG
Organism: Pseudomonas sp. v388; assembly: GCF_003935425.1. GTDB lineage: Bacteria > Pseudomonadota > Gammaproteobacteria > Pseudomonadales > Pseudomonadaceae > Aquipseudomonas. Next base: position 339,024 of record NZ_RHQN01000001.1, on the reverse strand, counting down.
TCGTACCCATCGATGTAGATCTGCGCGGCGCGGCCGACCGGTGCCGCCATGGTCGGCCCGGTCGCCCGCCCCTGAACCACGTCGGCACGCTTCTCCACCATCTGCAGCAGCAGCAGATTGTTGGCACAGCCCGGCGCCAGCAGCGGCTGGTAATCCTCACCGACACCGATCTGGTCCTCTGCCGATGGATTCAGACAGGCAATGGGCACCAGCTCGACCCGCCCGTCGCTGCGCTTGGTGGCGGTGTAGTCCGGCGAGTACCGCACCGGTTCCAGATGAGTCTTGCACCCTGCCGTGACCGACAAGGTCAGGCACAGCATCACGATGGCCGCCGGGCTTTTAAGCACTGAAATAGCGTTCATGGCAGCTCCTTGTTCTTCAATTCATGTAGAAGCCGAATGCACCGCCGCTGCGCGGCCCGGTCGACGCGGCACTGGCGCGCTGGGCATCCAGCGGCGTGGCCACCACGCGCTCGCGCACCGGCTCCACCAGATACGGGGTAATCAGAATCACCAGTTCGGTTTCGTTACGCTGGAAACGTTTGGAGCGAAACAGATTGCCCAGAATCGGCATGTCGCCGAGCATCGGCACCTTCTCCACGTCCTGGGTGCTTTCGCGCTGGAACAACCCGGCGATGGCGAAGGTCTGGCCGCTGCCTACCTCGACCCGGGTATCGGCGCGCCGCACCCGGAACGACGGCACCTGATAACCGTTGACGTCCAATGTGGTGGTGCTCATCAGGCTGCTGACTTCCGGGCGAACCTGCAGCGCGATGCGGCCATTGGGCAACAGCGTCGGGCTGAACAGCAGTGACACGCCGTACGGCTTGTATTCGATGCCCACCACTTCGCGGTTGACCGGAACCGGCACCGCCACTTCGCCACCGGCCAGGAAACTGGCGGTCTGGCCGGTCATGGCGGTGATGTTAGGTTCGGCCAGCACTTCCAGCACGCCATTGGTTTGCAGGGCTTCGAGCATGGCGTCGATATTGACGTTGCCGGAGTTCAGGCCGGCGCTGATCACATTGGTGCCGGCATCGGCCGCCAGTCCGCCGCCGGTCAGCAGCCCGAAGGAAAAGGTGCCGTTGTTGAACAACGCATTCCAGTTCACCCCGTAGCGCAACAGTTCGGAACGGGACACTTCGGCAAAGCGCACCCGAATGTTCACTTGCGCCGAGCCACCGTAGCCAGCGCTGTTGATGGCCGAATCGAAACCCTGACCCTGACTGCTCAGCAGCGCGTTGAGGTCGGTGGCTTCGCCGACACTTTGCACCAGACCCTTGGCGACCACCCGATTGCCCGAAGCGCTGATCTGCGCCTGGCTGCCGGGGTGCAGGTCTTTCAGCGGCCGACTGACCGTGGCCGTGCTGCTGTTGACCGCCAGGTTCAACGAGGCGGTTTCCCGGCCTTCACCGTCCAGGGCGATCAGGCTGGTCTGGCCCGGCGTCTTGCCGAACACATAAATGACGCCGGGCGACACCACTTGCAGGTCGGCAATGTTCGGTTCGGCAACCATCACCGAATCCACCGGAGAAGAAAAACGCAGCACACGGCCTTCGCCGGTGGCCAGGTCGATGGTACTTTTGCTACCGCGCGCGATGTCTTGGGCGGACGCCGTGGAGCAGATCAGCAACGCGCCGAGGCTCAGGTACAGCCAGCGGCAGGAACGGGACAAACAGATCATGAGGCAGTCGCCATTGGAGTGACAGCAGCGGCCTTGGCCGGACGTGCAGTGATATCGGTCAGGCTCAGAGTGCCGACCGCCTGGAGGTTGTACTCGGTGGCCAGTTCGCGGAACGACAGCACCGACAGGCGCAACTCGCCACGCACGATCAGTCGACGCATGCCGCGACGCAACTCCGGATGCACCAGCAGCACGGTGCGGTCGTTTTCCGGGAGCAGGTCGCACAGGCGACGCAACTGGCCGAGCAAGGTGCGGTTGAGTTCTTCGGGGATCGAATCGCGGGTCTTGTCCTGGCGGCGCATGGCGGTGCGCAGTTGTTCTTCAAGACTCGGCGCCAGGACAAAGGCGCTGATGACTCGATTGCGATCAGCGTATTGATGGCTGATCTGCCGGGACAGCGCCGCGCGCAGATGCTCAGTCAAGCGCCCCGGATCGCTCTCGCGACTGCCCCACTCCACCATGCCTTCCAGCAGCCCGCGGCGGTTGCGGATCGACACGCCCTCATCCACCAGCAAGCGCAGTGATTCAGCAACCCGCTGCAAGGGCATGATGCGCAGCACTTCCTTGGTCAGCTCGCCGTATTTGTCTTCGAGCCGTTCGAGAATGCCACGGGTTTCCTGAATGCCCAGGAAGTCGGCGGCATAACGACGCAAGGTCCGGTCGAGGACTTCACGCAGCACTTCATCGGCCAGCAGGAAACCGATACCGGCTTCCTGCAACTGATCGGCCTGGGACCGGGCCACCCACTGGCCCGGACGGCTGGCGATGGGTGAAGGCGCTTGCTCGACCTGCACGTCCAGCAGGTGCGCATGCACCGGGTCGTCGCGCAACAGCAGCAGTTGCCCGGAAAATTCACCTTCACTGACCGGCACGCCTTCCAGCTCGACCACAAAACGGTCTGCCGCCAGGCCGCGATCCAGGAACACTTCCGGCACCGGCACGTCGATGCCGAGGTCAGCACGAATGTCGTGACACAGGGCTTCGATGCGCTGGCGCAGCGGTTGCAACGGCGCGACTTCAGCCAGGCCGGAGCCGACACTGAGCAGCACCCGGCAGTCCAGCGGGCGTTCAAAGGATTCGGCCAGGTCCAGCGCCTGGGGTTCGGCCACCGTTTCCGGCTCGACAGGCTCGATCACTTCCTCAGGCGGCAGCACCCGCTCCCGACGCCAGAGCATGACGGCGAAGCCGCCCAATATGGCCGCCAGCGTGAGGAACACCATCAACGGGAAGCCAGGCAGAAAGCCGACGCCGACCAGGATCAGGGCAGTCAGGCCCAAGGCCCGGTAGCTGGCGCCCAACTGGTGGACGATCTCGGTGCCCAGGTCGCGCTCATCGCCGTCGCTGTTGACCCGGGTCACCACGGTACCGGCGGCGACCGAAATCAGCAGCGCGGGAATCTGGGCGATCAGGCCGTCGCCCACGGTCAGCAGCGAATACGTGTGCGCCGCTTCAGCAAACGGCATGCCGCGCTCGACCATGCCGATCATCATGCCGCCCAGCAGGTTGACGAACAGAATCACCAGGCCGGCAATGGCATCGCCCTTGACGAATTTCATGGCCCCGTCCATGGCGCCGAACATCTGGCTTTCCCGCTCCAGACGCGAACGACGGCGACGGGCTTCGCCCTGGTCGATATCGCCGTTGCGCAAGTCGTTGTCGATGCTCATCTGTTTGCCGGGCATGGCGTCCAGGGTGAAGCGCGCCGCCACTTCGGCCACCCGCTCGGCACCTTTGGTGATCACCACGAACTGCGCCACGGTAATGATCAGAAACACCACCAGACCGACCACCACCTGGCCGGCGATCACGAAGTCGCCGAACGCCTTGACGATGTGACCGGCGTCGCCGTCCAGCAGAATCAAACGGGTGGTGGTGATCGACAGAGACAGGCGAAACAAGGTGCTGAGCAAGATCAGCGGCGGCAGCGCCGAGAATTCGACCGAGTGGTTGATATAGAACGCGACGATCAGGATCAGCAGGCTCAGGGCGATGTTCAGGGCGATCAGCGCATCGACCAGGTAAGTCGGCAGCGGGATGATCATCATCGCGATGGCCATCAGCATGAACGCAACGATCACCACGTCGGTGCGCTTGGACGCCAGTTGCGCCAGATGGTTGAGGCGATTCATGAGGGTCATTGCGCGGCCCTCCGGGCGGCCAGATAACGTTTGAAGCAGTGCCGGGCTTCGTCACGGCGAGTGGCTTTCCACAATGCACGGCTGCGCAGCAACAGCAGGTTGGCGCTCTCACCTTGCAGGCTGACCAGCCGGTCCAGCGCCGCCAGCGCCCGGTCGGCGTCGCCGCTGTCGGTGAAAGCCAGCACCAGGCTGTGCAGCAGATCGGTATTGCTCGGCGCCAGCTGGATGGCGATCAACAGCATGACCAGGCCGCGCTGTGGCTGGCCGGTGCGTCGGTACAGATCGCCCAGGCCGTTGAGCAGCTCGACGCATTCGCGGTCTTGATGCGCGCTCATTCTTCGTCCACCTCGGCCCTTTGTTGCTGGAGCATCAGGCGGATGTCGATCTCTTCACGAATGAAATCCTCGGCCAGCTCGCGAATCTCAGGTTCGGCATCCAGGCTGGGCAGCACCGTTTCCAGCAGGTAGCCCAGCACCTGCAACGAACGCGCTGTGCCGAACAGTTCGGCGTTGATCGGCGCCGATTGCTCGGCTTGCTCGATGTCGCCGCGCAGGGAGCGCCGGATGCGCCGTTCGCGCTGGTTGATCAGCGCTTCGAATTGTGTGCTCTGGCGCGGATTGGCGGGCGCGACGCGTTCGACCGCCGGGAGTTGATCGGGAGTGCTGGGCAGTGCGGGACGCAGATCGACTTTCATAGGGTAAAGGCAAACCTTTCATGGCCGCGTACCAGGCGCACCTGATCGCCTTCGATGCCTTCCAGCACCCAGTTGTCGGGCAGCGTGGCGCCTGGGTACAGGCGCTTGCCGTGTTCGTCGATCACATAGGGATTGGGCCCGAACCACACCGCCTGGAAGCGCACGCGGGGTTTGGCCACAACGGCCGTGGCCTGTACCCGCGGCGTGAGCACCACGTGCTGGCCGAAGCGCGAGTCGAACGCCTGCTGGATCGCCACCCAGCGATCTTTCAGGGAAACCGGATAGCTGCCCTCGACACTGATCTGCCCGCCGTAGACACGGGTTTGCAGATGGGCAAGCTCGGCGTCACGCAACGACTGATCGAGCCAGGCGTGGGCCTGCTCGACGCTGGGCGCGGCGCCCGGCATTGCGTTGCTCGGGTGCGCGGTGCTGCCAGCGTGAATCGGCTGGGCCGGCTCGGAGCGAAAGGCAAAGGCCAGGGTGCAGAGCACCATCAGCAGCACGGCGGCAATGGCCGCCCAATGCCGCGAGGTGATTGCCATGGCGGGCGGGCTTTTCACCGCAGCGGCCGGTCGTGTGTCGCGCAGGCGCAAGCGCGCGTGACCGACACTGAGTTCCAGCGGCAGACGAGTGCGCTGACCATGGCCTTGCCTGAGGACCATGGAACCGCCATCAGGGCCGATGATGCCGACTTCGCCGCCCACGGCTTCGACCGCTACCTGATCGCCGGACATGCGCAGCACCAGGTGTTGCTCGGCAACGCCGGCATCACCCAGGATCAGGTCGGTGTCCGAAGACGTGCCGACGCGATAGACCGCTTTATCCAGGGCGAGCGACACACCCTGATGCAGGCCATCAAGAATTTCCAGCACTGCGCTGCTCGTGTCGCGAGCCGCAGAACCGGGTACGGAATTGAGGGAAACCAGCGCTGTCATGATCGATTCGCCACCGTGTGATCCACCAAAGACGGCCGTTCAGGGCCGGGCAAGAATGTCGGTCGGGCGACGGTACAGCAAAGGGCATGCGGGCAGCCTGGAGGCTGCCCACACGACAACGTCAGTTCTGCGGACGTTGTTTGGTAGCGTCGAGTTCCGCTTTCTTGGCAGTGGAGATCTCGGTGATCTTGGCCGACTTCTCAATGGCCATGTCGAAGGTAGCCGACATTTTTTCGATTGCTGCGTCAGAGTTACCGGAGCTTACTGGTGGAGTAGTAGCCATGTTGTTTCTCCAAGCTTTGGGAATGAGGAATGTGCGCCTGCCGTTGGCAAGTCAGTAACCGTTGCAAAACAGCCAGTGAACTTGGCAGTCGAACTTCACGGATGAATTCCGAACTACGACAAGGTTCGCCGCGTTGCCGAACAGATAGTACGCAGCGATAAATCCCGGTTGCTGTGAAAACTTGTGAAATCCCGTCAAGTGCCTGAATACACATTTCTCAACACCAAGTACTGGCACTCTGACACGTTACTGAGACAGAAATATCTGACTCCTTACGGAACTTTCCATCCGCCCCCGGCACGGCGGGAGGCATCCCAAACCTGGCGTGCGCCGCGGCCCTCAAGGCTTGCAGACCCGCTGTGAAATGTTGTGAAACTACCCGCTCCGCTACTTCAATAGTCATATTGACCTGTTAGTGTCTGGTTTAACGAAAGACTGTTTCCCTTCCGGGCCTGCGGCCTGATTCCAAGTTTTGACTGCCTTGCACATATGTACCGTTTGATCATCCGCCACTGTCGGTGCGTCTGCGCCCTGCACTCGCGCTCATGAACAACGTACCCGGCAATAACAACAGGAGTTTCCAGGATATGTCGACGCCCCCGATCACTCGCCTGCCCGGCTCGGTATCACCCGCATCCGCTAACACCAACCCCAAAGCCCGCTTCACCCATGTGCTGCAGGCCAGTGCGAAGAACAATCCTCAATACCGACCTGCGACTGCCGATGAAAAAGCTCCGGACCTGGCGGACTACTCATCCATCGAGAAACCCGGCACTGTCGCGGCCGATACCATCCGTTTCATCACCGCCAAGGGCGATCAGGTGCTGGTTTACAAATCCACCAGCCCTGCGCTGTATCAGCAAGTGGTCGACGATCAATCGCGGCTCGCCGGCTTCAAGGACAGCCTGGCAGCGGGTTATGAGCTGGCCGCAGGCGATGCCGCCGCACCCGAAACCCTCACCGGCTACAAGGCCATCGGCGCTCCTGATGAAGTCGGTCCGGGTCTGATTCGCTATGAGGCGGCCGACGGCAAGAAAGTGATCGTGTCTCAGGAGAAGAGCCCGGAGTTGTACGAGCAGCTGACCTCCGACTTCAAGGCCTTGTCGGGCGTCGCCAGCAGCCAGCAGGACGGTTATGCCGTCGCCGGCCCCGACAGCGAGCCGCCGAGCAAACTGTCGGACTTCTCGGTGGTCGGCCCGCCGGACGAAGTCGGTCCCGGCGTGATGCGTTATGTCGACAAGGACGGCAACAAAGTGGTGGTCGCCGAGCGCGACAACCCGTTGATGTATCAGGCGGCAAAGGATGCCTACGCCAGCCTCTCCGGTTTGAGCAGCAGCGAGGCCGACGGCTATCGGGTAGCCACCGACAACGAAGTCTGGCCGCCGGTATTCGGCACCACAGTCGGGCCGCCCAACGAGGCCGGGCCCGGCAACATTCGCTTCGAGCATGACGGCAAGAAAGTCATCGTGGCGGCGGACACCAATCCGCAACTGTTCGAATACCTGACGGCACTGCAAAGCGTGGTGTCCGACCCGGACAAGCGCAGCGCTCTGGAGAACGCTGTCAACGACGGCGCCACCCTGGCTGATCGCAACACCCCGCTGCCCGACCTCAATGACGTCACCAATTTCGACTGGATAGTGGGTCAGGAAGGCAGCCAGATCAGCTACAAGACCCAGAGCGGCGAACATATCGTGGTCTGCGCAGCGCTCACCCCGGATCTGTTCGAGAAGGTCACTACCCTCAACGACGCCTGGACCAAAATCCACAAGAGCGAAGAAGAAGGCTACAAGCTGGCGGGCGAGCACGATTTCATCAAGGGCGACAACTTCGTCGTCGGCTCCCCGGACGAACTGGGCTCCGGGCTGATCCGCTATGAAACCAGCGAAGGCAAGTTCATCGTCTCCCAGGACCAGAGCCCGCAGCTGTATGACGATGTGGTGGAAAAATGGAACGAGCTGGGCACCGGCAACATTGGCGACACGCGCAGCAAGCACAACCTGCCACCGGTGGAAGAGCTGGACCTGATGGGTCAGAAGACCGGGGTCAAGGCCGACAAGGACGACAAGAATTCCGAGGAACTGAATGTCGGAGAACTGGCCACCAAGGAATTGCTGGACCAGTACCGCGCAGGTGTCGAAGACGGCTCCATCGCCAAGGATGACCCACGGGCCAAGCTGGTGCGGGCCATCGAGGCCCAGGCCGCCTATGACAACGGCCGTGGCCTGACCGGCTACGAAGAGGAACAAGGTGCATTCGGCGGCACCTGGCGAGAGTTCGACAGCGAGCAGACGCAACTGACCTCGGCCGACATGCACGACATCATCGACGGCGGCAAGCTTCAGGAACAACTGACCACCCTCTTCTCGGACCCGACGATCCAGAAGGACTACCAGACCAAGATGACCGAGGCGCTGGATAAGGTCCCCAACAAAGACGAGATCAAGCAGAAGCTGCTGGACCTTACCGCCAACCCCGATTACGTGCTGTACCTCAAGGATCTGCAGAGCCAGGGCCTGGGCCAGGAAGCCCAGAAAGACCTCAGCGACACCCTCTCCTCGCTGGCGCTGGTCGATCCCGAGGCCGCCAGCAAGGCCGCGCAATCGATCCAGGCCGACGGGCTGACCAGCGACCTCAATGATCTGGTGGCCGATCCGTCGAAAATCAGTGATGAAAACAACGCACTGGCGGTCAAGGACCTGTTCGGCCTGCTCAAGAGTGAACTCAAGGGGATTCTGGTCGACCTGCCGCGTTTCATGCAGCCGACGTTCGAGAAATTCATCCAGGAAGGCGTGGTGGGTAACGCCAAGCCTGCCGACATCGCCAAGGCGCTCAAGGAAGTCGGTGACGCTTACCAGAAAAACGGCAAGGTGACCGAAGCGGACATCAAGACCGCGCTGTCCAAGCCGTACATCCCGGTGGCCGACCGCGGCAAGATCGGCGAGATTTTCAATACCCTCAACAGCAAGGGTGTGATGGGCTCGGTGGCGGCCGGCGTTTCCCTGTTCTCGGCGATTTATCAGATGGTCGGCAACGGCGGCAAGCTCGGCGAAACCCCTATCCAACGCCTGAGCATCGCCAAGGATTTCATCAGTTTTGCCGGTGCTGCCAGCCACTTCATCAAGATGGGCGATGCGGTCGCCGACCTGATGGGCAAAGGTGGCCTGGTGGATATGCTGGGCCTGGACAAAACCCTGCCGGAAATCTGGGGCAAGGACAACTTCAGCAAGGCCAAGGAAGTGCGGGTCAGCGGTATCTCGGCCAATAACCTGACGGAAATTCGCACGGCCCTGGACGCGACCGACGATTACAAACTCAGCTCGACCCTGGGCGACATGGCCGGCGGCCCTGAAGCCGAGCGCCAGGCCATGGGCGGCATCACCCAGCGTCTGGACGATGCGGTGCAAGCCACGACCGGGACCAAACTGGCGGCGGGCACGGCCAGCAAGATTGCCGGTTCGGTGGTCAAGGTGCTGGGGCCGGCGACGGACCTGGCCGGTGGTTTTGCCGACATCGTGCTGGGCGCGTTCACCATCAAGGATGGCGTCAAGTCCGGTGACAAACTGGCCCAGGCCGCCGGTGGACTGCAGATTGCCGGCGGTGCGTTCGGTGCGTCGGCCGGGGTTCTGGGCGGCGCGGCGTTGCTCGGCGCGGGTGCTGGCGCGGGTGCGGCAGCGGCGGCACTGGCCGGGCCATTCTTTCTGGTCGGGGTGGTGATCGCGGTGGTTGGCGGGATCATTGGTTACTTCGTGGATCACAACAAGAAACAGAAGGCCAGCGAGAAGGAAAACGACTGGTATCGCGACCTGGCCGCCGATGGTTTGCTGCAAAGCGACTGGGGCGACAAGGTGGAATACGCGCATTATTCCATCCACCACTACCGCGAACGCGAAGCGCCGGAGGATGACAGCCTGTTTCGTTTCCAGAGCGCCGAATGGGAACACTTCGATGACACCCCGCAGAAGGATGGTTCATCGACCAATCGTCTGGATGGCGGGCTGCACGTTGAGTTCGGCGAAACTCACAAATCGCCGGATCAGCAGAAACGGGATGAGCTGAGAGACGCGCCGCGCTGGACCGGGCCGAAGGTGTGACCTCAGCCGGTTCTGGCAGGAGCCACCGGGGCGGCGTTCCGCCCCGCTGGCGAAGAGGTCGGTGCAACCAGCCTGGAACACCGCCTTCGCGAGCAAGCTCGCTCCTGCAGGTTTGGGACGTGTTTGATTTATGGGGATTCCCGGCGCCGTTGGATCTGCCTCACAAACTCGAGCGTAGCGGCACTTCGTGACGGGAAGCTTCGGCCGTAACGCCGTCCTGGCCGACCATTTCATCGTGGGCCACGGCCTGGACCAGGAACAATCGGGCATCCGGGACGCCGGACAGTACCTTGCGTGCTTCCTCGACTGAAGCCAGGTGCAAGGGCTCGCCGTGCGGGTCGTCGATGGGCACGGATCGCTCGCCCACGAGCGCATGCAGCGCGTAGGAGCCACCTTCAATGGAAACCAGGTTGATCTCGTGAATCTCGCCCGCTTTGACGTGACGGGTCAGTGTGTCGATATTCAAAGTCGTTCCTCCAAAGGCATCGAAGTATTCTGGGCCTTGTAGAGATGGATCGTGGCTGCGGACGAACGTTCATCGGCAATGACCGACGACACGTACGTCACGGGCTGACCGCGCTTTCTTCCACCAGCCGGTCCGCCGAGTACCAACGGTCACGGCCCTTGTGCTTGGCCACATACAGCAAGGCGTCCGCCGCCTTGATCATCGACGCCGGAGTGACCGACTCGTCTCCGGGCAGGCTGACCATCAACCCGGCACTGGCAGTCACCTGGCCGGACGGATGATCGACATGTTCGATCCCCAGTTCCCGTATCGCGTCGAGAATGTCCTGAATGATCCGCCCCGCAGCCTTCCCATCGGTGCCGGGCAGCAGGATAGTGAATTCCTCGCCGCCGTAGCGCACCACCAGGTCGGCGGGGCGCCTGACGGTCTGCTTGATCACCCGCGCCACGCGGCACAGGCACTCGTCACCGGCCGGATGGCCGTACCGGTCGTTGAAACGCTTGAAATAGTCGATGTCCAGCATGGCCAGGGCCAGCGGGCTGCCTTGGCGCTTGGCCCGGGCGATTTCCACGTTGAGCACCATGTCCAGCCGCCGGCGATTGCCCAGGCCGGTCAGGCTGTCGGTGAGCGCCATGTCCCGCACCGCCTGATGCGCACGACGGATCTCCTGTTCCATGTGCAGGCGCTCCTGCAACTGCCGCAGCACCACCACCCCCAGTCCACCGAGGCCAGCCAGCAGGGTCAGGAGGATGAAGCCGGTCTTGATCACGTCGTTGCGCCAGGCCTGGACGATGAATTCCCGCGAAAGGCCGGCTTCCACCACCAGCGGGTAGGTGTCGAGCTGGCGGTAGCCGTACAGGCGCCGGGTGCCGTCCACTACGGCGCGGACCTCGGCGACCCCGGAACTGCTTCTGGGCAGATACTGGGTAAAGATCTCACTGTCGGCCAGGCTTTGGCCGATGACGGAAGCATCGAACGGCCGACGGGTCAGGATCGTGCCGTCTTTCATGGCAAGGACCAGCGCGCCCATGTGGTCGATCTTGAAGTCGCCGTAGTAATCCACGAAGTAGCTGACCCTGACCGTACCCAGCAGCACTCCGGCGAAGGAACCGTCCGGCGCATTGAGCCTGCGGGAGACCGGAATGATGTAGTCGTCGGTGGAGCGACTCTTGACCACCGCGCCGATGCGCACCCTGTCGTCGAGGTGAGTGCGGTGGTAAATGAAGTAATCGCGGTCGGCGTTATTGGCGTTGCTCGGCGTGATGTCCTTGTCGGTCACGACCCACCTGCCTTGCGCATCGTAGACGAACAGGCCATGCAGCTGCGGAAGGATCGCCGCCTGTTGCTGGAGCAAGGCATGGACGCGCGGCACGTCGATATTATTCATGCCGTCGCCTTCAAGCCGCTCTCCCAAAAGCGCGGTCAGCGCATCGACCTGGCGGATCGCGTCTTCGGCATGCTGCGCCGTGGCGCGTGCCAGGTTGGTCACCGAGTCGTGGGCAGTCTCGAATGCATGCCGGTAATCGCGCCAGATCCGCCAGCCTTCGACCACCGCGAACATCATCACCACCAACACCATGAACGCAACGGTCAGGTGAAACAGCGCCCGCGAGCGCTGCGCCCCCAGGCCCAGGCCTTCGTCGGTGGAATCGTCGGCCGCAGCCTTGTTTTCATGTCGTCGCATAGCAAACCCGGTCAGTGACCTGAAAATTCCAAACGGCTGACGATGACCTGCGTCACCGTCTCGGACGGGTCGAGCTCAGAGCTTGCCGATTTCCCCGGTTGCTTCTCCAATGGTGGCCAGTGTTTCTTCTATCTCGAGTATCGCCGCGGCAAGCTTGGCGAACGACTGGCGGATGGCTTCACGATCATCGACGGTCTGATGGCCGCGCAGCCGGTCTACCCGATCCAGTTCCCAGCGCTCCAGATCCTGGACACCGGCACGTAGCTGTTCAAGCGTAGCCCATACCGCCTCGAAGGGTGGGTGACTGTCATTCATGGCTGCCTCCGCGGCTGCATCAGGCGACCCTTTCACCGGTCCAGCCCAACTGACGTTCGATGGCCCGCCGATACGGGGTGCTGATCTGCGCGGGAACCTGTTCGATGTAGCGGCGCGCGTGCTCCAGCGTTTCACCGCTGAGGCCTGCCAGGTACGCAACGGCGTCCTGGTCACTGGGCACGCGTCCTTCTATGTTCATGTAGCGCGGCGGCAGCGCGGTCCACAGAACCGCATCGATCTGCCGTTCACGGGCCCAGCGAGTGATCACGCCGTCGCCGGCATGCGGGCCGCGGGAAACCAGCAGCGTGCCGACGCCGTCGTGGCGCTCAAGTGGAATCTGTTCGCGCGCGTGCAGGGCGGCGCTGGCCTGTTCCAGAGACTCGACCGCCATCAACGCCCAGTACACCGGCACGCTGGGTGCGTTCAGGCAGATCGCGGTGGCCAGCTCGCCGCCGTCGCCGACCCTGGAAAACTCGATCGGCACCTGCGGACCGTCGGCGTACCACTCGCCTGCCAGCGGCAGCGTATCCGGCTTCCAGATCAACGAACCCCAACCCAGGCATGCAATATTCAAATTCTGACTCCTGTACCGTTGCGTCGTGATGTTTTGTTGGGACAACGAAACGGCCCGAGCGTCCCTTTTTCTTGCGCAGCTGCCCAAGCCTGGCCCGACGCATCAAAAACAAGGAACTCAACCTGCTCCGCCGGCTCTCAAGCACAAGCAGTGGAGGTCCAGGTGATGTTGGATTTACTTGAGGAATACAACCGCAAGCGTGACTTCAACGCCACGCCCGAGCCATCGGGCGCATCCGGCAAAAAGGCCGGCAAGCGTGCCGGTGCGGCCCACGGCTTGCAGTTCTGCGTGCAGAAACACGATGCGACACGGCTGCATTACGACTTCCGCCTGGAAATCGACGGCACCCTGAAAAGCTGGGCGGTGCCGAAGGGTCCGAGCCTGGACCCCAAGGTAAAACGCCTGGCGATGCATGTGGAGGACCACCCGCTGGACTACGCCTTGTTTGAAGGTCACATCCCCGAAGGGCATTACGGCGCAGGCGACGTCATTGTCTGGGATCGGGGCATCTGGCATCCGGTGGGCGATCCGGTCGAGTCCTATCGCAAGGGCCGGATCAAGTTCGAACTGCAAGGCGAGAAACTGGCCGGCGAGTGGAATCTGGTGCGCACGCATCAGGAAGGCAAGCAAAAACCCTGGTTTCTCATCAAGCATCAGGACAACGCGGCGCGCCCTGAAAGCGAGTTCGACATCACGCGTGCCTTGCCCGACAGCGTGCTGAGCGACCGCACGCTGATTCCTCGAATTCCTCGAAAGCGCAAGGGCAAAGCCGTTGACCCCAAGCCTGCCGCAGAGGTTGCGCCACCGCGCAGGCGTGCGGCCTCCGGCAAGCTGAGTGGCGCCGTGGCGGCCCCGTTGCCCGAGGTGCTCAAGCCTGAACTGGCAACGCTGGTGGATACGGCGCCCGAAGGCGACTGGCGCTATGAACTGAAATTCGATGGCTATCGGATGATGGCACGGATCGACAACGGTGACGTCCGGCTGTTTACCCGCAACGGGCATGACTGGACCGCTAAACTGCCGCGGCAGGCCGAAGCTCTGGCGAGCCTGGGGCTGGAGTCGGCCTGGCTGGACGGCGAAATGATCGTCACCGACGCACACGGCGCACCGAGCTTCCAGTTACTGCAGAATGCGTTCGAGACCGGCAAGAGCGGTGCGATTATCTTTTATCTGTTCGACCTGCCGTACCTTAACGGCATGGACTTGCGCGAAGTGGTCATCGAGGAACGGCGCGGCGCATTGGCCAAGGTACTGGAGCGCAGCGAAGACGAGATATTGCGCTTTTCCGAAGACTTCGGCGAAGACGCCGGCGACCTGCTCAGCAGCGCCTGCCAGATCAACATGGAAGGCCTGATCGGCAAGCGCCAGGGCAGTTTCTACGTGTCGCGGCGCAGCGACGACTGGATCAAGCTCAAGTGCCAGCAGCGCCAGGAGTTCGTGATCGTGGGTTTCACCGAGCCCAAGGGCTCGCGCTCCTCCTTTGGCGCCCTGCTGCTGGGCCTGCATGACAGCGACAGCGGCCAACTGCGCTATGCCGGCAAGGTGGGGACCGGCTTCAACGCCCAGACCCTCAAGACCTTGCACGCGCAGCTCAAACCGCTGGAAACCGGCGCCCCTGCCGTGGCCAATCCGCCTACCGGGTTTGAAGCCAAGGGCGTGCACTGGCTCAAGCCCCGCTTGCTGGCGGAAGTCGCCTACGCCGAGATCACCCGCGAAGGCTCGGTGCGCCACGCCGTGTTCCATGGGCTGCGGGTCGACAAGCCGGCCCGCACCATCACGCAAGAGACGCCCAAGCCCGCGACGCAGGTGCGCTCGCCCGACCGGTCCGGCGCTGGCAAAGCCCGCGCCGCACCCGTCAAACCCGGCAGCGGCCGGATCCGCATCACCCACCCCGAACGGGTCATCGATGTGACCAGCGGTTCCAGCAAAATGCAGCTGGCCGAGTACTACGTCAGCGTGGCCGAGTGGATCCTGCCTACACTCAAGGATCGACCCGTGGCCCTGGTCCGGGCGCCGGAAGGTGTGGCCGGCGAGCTGTTCTTCCAGAAGCATGTCGAACGCCTCGCGATCCCCGGCGTCGAGACGCTGGAGAACGGTTCGGTGATGCTGATCAACAACGCCGAAGCGCTGGTGGGTGCCGTGCAGATGAGCACTATCGAATTCCACGCCTGGAATGCCCTTGCACCGGAACTGGAGCGGCCGGACCGCTTCGTGCTCGATCTCGATCCGGACCCGGCGCTGCCCTGGAAAAGCATGATCGAGGCCACCCAGCTGACCCTGACCGTGCTGGACGAACTGGGCCTTGAGTCATTCATCAAGACCAGCGGCGGCAAAGGCATCCATGTGGTGGTGCCGCTGACGCCCAAGGACGACTGGGATACGGTCAAGGGTTTCAGCCAGGCCATCGTCAATTACATGGCCCGTCTGATTCCCCAGCGTTTCTCGGCGGTATCGGGGCCGAAGAACCGCGTCGGCCGGATCTTCATCGACTACCTGCGCAATGGCCGGGGCGCGACCACCATCAACGCCTACGCTGCTCGATCGCGCCCGGGGCTGCCGGTGTCGGTGCCGATCTTCAAGGAGGAAATTCACGATATCAAAGGGGCCGACGCCTGGAACATTCATAACCTGCATGCGCGGCTCGGCGAGCTGGGCGAAGACCCGTGGGCTGGCATGCCCGGCGTCCGCCAGACGATTACCGCCGCCATGCGCCGACAGATTGAAATGAAATAACCCACCCGGAGAACATCATGGACAACTACCACATCACCAAGAGCGACAACGGCTGGCAGCTCAAGAAAGAAGGCGCAGCCCGGGCCTCCAAGACAGCGACCACCAAGGCGCAGATTCTGGAACTGGCCACGGACTATTTCGACGGCAAGACGGCGTCGCTGAAGATTCACAAGGAAGACGGCACGATTCAGGAAGAACGCACCTACCCACGCAGCGCCGACCCGAGCAAAACCAAGGGTTGAGCGGCGGCCAACCGGCTTCGGCACCTGCCTCGAGTGTGCCGGAGCCGGGCTATCCCAGGCCTTGTTCGGAAAACATCTCCACGATTGCATCGATCACCGCCCGCACCCTGGCCGTGTGCTGCAGATCGCCGTGGGTCACCAGCCACACGTCATAGGGTGTGCTGCGGGTGCGTTCCGGCCAGACTCGCACCAGACCGTCCATCTCGCCCATATACACCGGAATCTCGCCCAACCCGATGCCGGCCGCGATCGAGCGACGAACCAGCAGGCCCGAACCCAGGGTGGCAACTACCCGACCGCGATGCAGCGGTTCTGACACCAGCGCGGCATCCTTGCGTTGCAGGTGCGGTTGATAGATCACCAGATCATGTCCTTCGAAACCCGTCCCCGGCAGCGGCACGCCGTGGGTGTCGAGGTAGCCTTGGGAGGCGAACAGTCCCAGCGGCCAACGGGCGATGCGCCGGGCGATCAGGTCGGGATTTTCCGGCCGGGTGTTGCGGACCGCAATGTCCGCTTCGCGCTTGGAGAGGCTGGCCATCTGCGTGGACGCATCCAGGTGAACACGCACATCGGGGTGGCGAGCATGCACCCGCGCAATGGCTGGAATCAGAAAGTCCAGGGCCAGCGAATCGGTCGTGCTGACCCGCACTTCACCGGTCAGCCGGTCATCCAGGCCCTGGATACGGCGCTCCAGCTCCAGCGCCGAGTGCTCCATCTTCTCCACCGCGCTGAGCGCGGCTTCCCCAAGGGCGGTAAGTGCATAGCCCTCGGAGGTGCGCAGAAACAGCGTGGCATCCAGCGACTTTTCCAGCGCGACCACCCGCCGCCCCACGGTGGCCTGGTCGATGCCCAGCAACCGTGCCGCCCCGCGCAAGGTCGACTCGCGGCAGACCGCCAGAAACACCCGTGCGTCATCCCAGTTCATGGTGATTCTCCTGGTGATGCAGATTCGCATCAGTGTGTTGTGAAATCGCAGCATTATTGCATCAACCAAGGTCGGTATGATGGCACCATTCGTCATTCTCAGGATTGTGTCCATGAACCGCAGCAACCCTGCCCTCGCCTCGCCGTCCGCCGCGATCTGGTTTCCCATTTTCGCCGGGCTGTGCGCCAGCCTGGTCAGCGTGGGCCTGGCTCGTTTTGCCTATACCCCGTTGATTCCGGCATTGATCCACGCCAACTGGTTCAGCGCCGGTGACGTCGTGTACCTGAGCGCCGCCAACCTGGTGGGCTATCTGATCGGCGCACTGGCCGGCAGGCCGCTGGGTCAGCGCCTCACCAACAGGCTGGCGTTGCGCCTGATGATGGCGACCGTGACCCTGTCATTCTTCGCTTGCGCCTTTCCGGTGTCGCTGACCTGGTTTTTCGGCTGGAGGCTGCTGTCGGGCATTGCCGGCGGCGTCATCATCGTGCTGGTTGCGGCCACGGTGCTGCCTCACGTGCCGGCTGCCCGCAAGGGCCTGGCCAGCGGCGCGATTTTCGTCGGTGTCGGCCTGGGCGTCGCGGCCAGCGGCACACTGATTCCGCCACTCTTGAGCCTGGGCCTGCAGGACACCTGGCTCGGCCTGGGCTTGCTGGCGCTGGTTCTGACCGCCGCCAGCTGGTTCGGCTGGCCTGCGGCCCTGCCCCATGCGCACATCCGCGCCGAATCACAGGTTGCGGTCCGCACCGATCCGGGCGTGTACCTGCTGTACGCGCAATATGCGTTGATGGCTGCCGGTCTGGTGCCGATCATGGTGTTTCTGGTTGATTACGTGGCACGCGGGCTGGGCGATGGCGCTCACCTGGGGGCCGTGGTCTGGGTCATTTACGGCGTGGGGGCGATCCTCGGGCCAGTGACCTACGGCCTGATCGCCGACAAGCTGGGCGCGCGCAACGGTTTCCTGCTGGTGCTGGGGGTCCAGGCGCTGGCGCTGGGACTGGTGACGGTCTGGCACAGCGTGGCAGGCCTGATGCTGCTGGCGGTGGTGTTCGGTTCGTTCCCGCCCGGCATCGTGCCGCTGGCACTGGCACGCATCCATGAGCTGGTGCATGACCACCATCGCCAGCAGGTCGCCTGGAGCCGGGCAACCGTATCCTTCGCCAGCTGCCAGGCGATCGTCGGCTTCGCCTATTCGGCGCTGTTCAATGCCAGTGGCGGTGACTACGCCTTGCTGTTCGGCATCGCCTGCGCGGCCATCGTCCTGGCCATGCTGCTGGACCCGGCGCTGCGCCTGATCACGCATCGGCAGCGGGTACAGGCCGAATCGAACTGAATCATGACCGGCCAGCGACGTCACATTCTCACTGAGCATTTCACACAGGATATCCCGATGACATTGCCCCAACACATGACCCTGATCGAAATCACCCAGCCCGGCGGCCCGGAAGTGCTCAAAGCACGCCAGACACCGGTACCGACGGCCGCTGCCGGTGAGGTGCTGATCAAAGTTCACGCCGCCGGCGTCAACCGTCCGGACGTGATCCAGCGTGCCGGAAAATACCCGATGAAGCCGGGCATGAGTCCGATTCCCGGCCTGGAAGTGGCTGGAGAAGTGGTCGCCCTCGGTACCGGCGTCACCGAATTTGCCGTGGGCGACAAGGTCTGCGCGCTGACCAATGGCGGCGGCTACGCCCAATACTGCGTCGCGCCGGCCGGCCAGACCCTGCCGATCCCCAAGGGTCTGGACTGGGTACGAGCCGCGGCAATTCCGGAAACGTTTTTCACCGTCTGGGCCAACCTGTTCAGTATCGGTCGCGCCAGCAAGGGCCAGCGCGCGCTGATCCACGGCGGCACCAGCGGCATCGGCACCACCGCGCTGATGCTGTGCAAGGAGTTTGGCGTGCAGGCGTTTGCCACCGCCGGCAGCGAGAGCAAATGCCAGGCCATTCGCGACCTGGGTGGCGAGGCCATCAATTACAAGGAACAGAGCTTCCTCAGTGCAGTGAAGGAAATGACCGGCGACGTGGGTGTCGATGTGATTCTCGACATCATGGGCGGCTCGTACCTGAACGATAACGTCAGCGCCCTGGCCATGGACGGTCGGCTGGTGATGCTCGGTTTTCTGGGCGGCGCCCAGGCCAAGGAAGTGGACCTGCTGGCCATTCTCGGCAAGCGCGCCACGGTGACCGGTTCGCTGATGCGTTCGCGCACCGGGGAAGAAAAGGCCGCGATCGCCGACCAGTTGCGTGAGCACGTCTGGCCGGCGCTGGATGCCGGGCGCTGTCTGCCGCTGATCGACAAGGTCTACCCGCTGGAGGACGCCGCCCAGGCCCACGCCCGCATGGAAGCCGGCGATCACATCGGCAAGATCGTGCTGAGCGTGATCTGAAAGACCGGTGCAGTGCATCGACCACGCGCGGTCACCGCGCGTTTCCCAGGCCGCCAGCCCGTGATGCTTACCTGCCGGCGGCAAGCCGCTGCGGTCGGCGGCTCAGCGCAAGTTCAGCGGATCACACGTGGCTGCGCGACACGTTGCGCGCCGTGGAGGTGCGGGTCAACAGCAGATCGGCAACGACCAGCACCAGCAAGCTGCAGCCCAGCACCGGCAGGCTGATGCCCAGCACCACGGCGACCAGCAGCAACCCGATCCGCGTCCAGCCGGTAAGCCGGGACCAGCTCTGGAGCAGGGTCGGCTGTGAAGCCAGGCTCGGCCGACGCCGCCACGCCATCAGATAACCCATGACCACCATCACCACCAGCCCCCCGGCGAAGAATACCAGCAGCAGCTGGTTGGCCAGCCCGAACAGCACGCCCATGTGCGCATCGATGCCCCAGCGGGTGAGTTTGGCGGGCAGCGAATAGTCGGAAAACTCCACGTGATCCACCACTTCCAGCGTCGTGGGATTGATGGCCACCGAATCGACCTGGGTCGGCCAGCGGCGGTCGATCTCGTTGACCACCCAGGCCTTTTGCGCCGAGGCTGCCGGGCGAATCTCGATGCGTGACGCCTGGACGTTGGCCAGCCGCGCCGTGGCCAGCACGGCGTCGAACAGCGCCGGTTCCACAGCCTTGCTGGCGCTGGTCGCCGGCATATGCAGGTGGTGCTCGGCATGTTCGTCCGCTGCCTGATGCATGGTGTGATGCGCATCCATCGACATGTCCATGCCCGCAGCGGTCTGCAAGGTGGTGGCGACGCTGGGCGTGGACCAGCCATACCAGCCACGCAACACGCCGATATTGCCGCCGGCGTATTGCGACCAGGTCAGGCCGGTGGCGGAAAAGAACAGCAGCCCCACCAGCAGCCATAACCCGACAGTCGCATGCAGGCCCCGCAAGGTGCGGCGCGGCCCCTTGGTCTGTCGACGGCGCACCGCCCACAACACCACGCCGCCCAGCGCTGCGACCCATAGCCAGGAGGCAGCCAGTTCGCTGTACAGGCGGCCGACGTCGCCCAGCAGCAGGCCACGGTGAAACTGGTCGATCAACGTGCGCAGCGGCAGCACACCGCTGGTGCCGTAGACGGTCATGTCGCCGCGAATTTCGCCGCTGACCGGGTCGATGAACAGCGCACGGTGTTCCGACGCGCCCAATTGCGGCGAGCTGAACATGATGCGCGTGGTATCGCCCTCGCCCGGTGCAGGACGCACGGCGGCGACCGTCAACAGCGGACCGACCTGTTGCTGTGCTCGGGTCACCTGGGCGGCCAGGCTCAGGCGCGGACCTTGACTGTCGGCGTGCAAGGCGTGGGCATACAACAGGTTTTCGATCTGCGGCGTCAGCGCATACAGCACGCCACTGAGGGCCGCGACGAACAGAAACGGGCCGACGAACAGGCCGATATAAAAGTGCAGCCTTTTCAACAAGGCCACCAGGGCAGTCGGCGCGTGCGGCGCCGGTGCGGGTTGGAACTCTGACATGGGACATACCAATGAAAACGCAGGCTCGGTGAACGATTCACCAAGCGGGCTTTGAGCGAGTGTGATGGTTGCGCGACGGGTGTCGCCGTGAAGCCGCCACGCTTGTCAGGGAGCGTGGGGGTTGAGTCCGCTGGAGCAGTGACGCAAAGGCGTGAGGTGCCACGCGTAAGGAACGCTGATTCGGGGCTGACGACGGCGTTGCAGCCAACCCAGGGCGACGAAAAATACCAGTGCCAGGGTCAGGGTGGCGCCGAACGAACAGTTCTCGAACATCGGCATGCTCATGCCGTTCATGTCGCTGGACTCCCCCGAGGCCGGCATGGCGGCGTGGTGCTCGCCCATGGCCGGCATGCCATGATGGCTGTCGCAATCGGCCGCCTGTTCACCGGCAGTTCCACCCGCCGCAAATGCCTTGAGCATCTGGCCATGGCCAAAGCTGCAGGCGAGCCCGTTGAACAGGATCAGCGCGAGCAGGATCAAGGCCACGGGCAATCGGCGGGTTCGAAGTGAGTTCATGGGGGCGAAATTTACCACTGTCGCCGCCCTGCGCCTATGGGCGACACGCCATGACCCTGCCGTTCATAAGGCTTTGGTGCGCACACCACCGGCCGGCAAGGGCCGAGCGCCGCCTGCGACCGGTTGACGCAGGCGACCGCGTTCAGCCTTGCAGCTCACGCAACCCGGCGGCGGCCTGCGCCGCGAGAGCAGGAACGTCCACATGCATCAGCCTGCCGGCCTGCTTGATGATGCGTCCGTCGGCGATCACTGTATCGACATCCGAGGGCGTGGCCGACTGCACCACGCTTGCCACTGCATCAGAAACCGGAAACATGCCCAGCCGCCGCGCATCGATCAGCACCAGGTCAGCGCGTTTGCCGGGTGTAATGGAGCCGGTGACGCGCCCCAGACCCATGGCCGTGGCACCGCCCAGGGTTGCCCAGTGCAGGACGTCCCGAGCGGTCAGCGCCTGTTCATTGCCGGTCATGCCGACCGCCAGGTTCAAGGCGGTCTGCATGACCATGAACGGGTTGGCATTGCCGCCCAGCACCAGCGTGTCGATGCCCAGGCTCAGCGGCACCCGCGCCTCATGAAGCGTCGCGACCTGCGGCAGGCCATAGCCGACGCGCATTTCGGTCAACGGCGTCAGGCACACCGAGGCGCCGCTCTGGATAATGCTGGCGATGTCCTGGGCATCCACATGGGTGGCATGCACCAGCTGCACCGAAGCATCCAGCATCCCGCGTTCGACCAACTGCTGCACGGCCTTCTTTTGCTGCATCTGGGCGGTGACGCTGATATGGGCGGAAACCGGCAAGCCCTGCTTACGGGCAAAGGCGAATTCCTGCTCCCAGACAGGCGCCTCGGTACGCTCCGGCCCGCGAATCGCCAAGCCCAGGTCGATACGTGCTGGCCCCGACGCCTTCAACCGGGCCTGCATGCGTTGAATGCTCTTGAAATCCATGGGCGCGGTGGCGGGCAGGTCCTGGGCGTAGCCGTACCACAGACGGGCGCGCAGGCCGCTGTCGGCCAGCGCCTGCAATTCGGCCTCGGCAAATTCCGTAGTGCGTAAATTGTGCGCCCAGTCATTGACCGTGGTGATTCCGGCATTGGCGGCTTCCGCCAGGCCCAGGCGCACGCTCAACGCGGTGAGCTGCGGGGTGAAACGCGAACTGGTCGCCAGCTGGGATTTGAAGAACCGCTCGCCGGCGGGCCTGGGCGCGCTGCTGCGCAGCAGGCTGTTCCACAAGTGCCAATGGGCATCCACCAGGCCTGGGATCAGGATCATGCCACTGGCATCGATGATGTGCGCCCCGCCACTCTCGAGCTGCCGACCGACCGCGACGATGCGGCCGTCATCGATCAGCACTTCCCCGTCAACTATGTCGCCCAGTTGCGGGTCCATGGTCAGCACCGTGGCATGGCGGATCAGCACAGGCCCGGCGGGCATCGGGCCTGCCGGTTGTCGACCGGGCGCGGCGCAGGCCGGCAAAGCCAGCCCGACAGCCAGTGCTGAAGCAAATTTGAGCAGCGTGCGGCGGTTGAAGCCGTGCAGCGGTCCAGTCGTTGGCGGCATGGTCTTGTCCCTCAGTTGCGTGATAGCAAGCGTCGACGGTGGCGGGCAACCCGGCCCGAACGCTGCACGGGCGTCCGGCAGGCGGCCGATCAGGCCTTGGCGGCCATCGCCGTGACTTCCACACGCATGCCTTCGACCGCGAGAGCGGCGACGCCCACCGCAGCGCGAACCGGCCACGGTTTGGCGAAGAAACGTTGGTAAACCTCATTGAATGCGCCGCGGTCCGCCATGTCGGTGAGGTAAATCGTCAGGTGCAGCACCCGGTCCATGGAACTGCCGGCACGCTCCAGCGCCACCTTCAATGCCTGCAATGTGCATTCGCTCTGCTCGACGATACCGCCCAGCTCCAGGCTGCCATCGACGCGGGTCGGGATCTGTGTCGACACCAGCAGCCCGCCGAAACCGGCGACGTCGGAAGAGATGGAGTCTGCGTCAGGGTCGGGAATGAACGTGAGGTCGGAGTTTGCCATTGCGGGCCTCTTGGTGTGTTGTGTGTGAAGAACGGATGAAAAGTCCGGGGGCCGAAGTCTACAACGCACGGCACCGGTTGGGGCGATCGTCATTGGTCACTGACCGGTTCTCCGTTCTCCAGCATCCAGCGCAGCAGCCTGACCAGCGGCACCCGATGCTGGCACACCCGGCGCCAGCGGACCTGGCCGTGGCTGTACAGCTCCGCGTAACGACTGAGCAGTACATGGTGCCCATCCTCGCTCAGGTGCAGCTCGGTGTCGCTGCAATACAACGTGTGGCTGCACGGCCTGATGCGCGCGTGATGCAGCACCAGCACCTCACCGCCGGCGGGCATCGGCTTCACCGGCGTCACACATGAACCCGTCCTGAACCACCGCGCCGGACTTGCCTTCCATCACAAAGTCCGCCCGGCGTCGGGCGACGGCGTCCCGCAGCGCTGCGTAATAGTCCGGCTGTCGGCGCAGCTGGTCGGTCTGGGGCAATGCCTTGGCACGGCCATCGACGATACCGCCCACCGTATTGACGGTGCCCAGCGTGTCCAACGTATCGCTGTGGCTGCCCAACGGGTCGACCGCGAAGCTCAGCAATTTACCGGTGGCATCCCGCAGGTTGGCGGTGCCCAGCAGCGGCAGTTCGACGACAGGCCCATTGGCCAGGTTCCATACGCCGAAGGTCTGGCCGAAGTCGGCCTTGTGGCGCTCGATGCCGATGCGTCCGGACACATCGATCAGACCGACAATGCCTGCGGTGGAGTTGATCAGAAACCGGCCCAGGGTATTGACCGAGCGCCAGCCGTTGCCTTGCAGCACATCATTGATGAACACCTTGGGCTCGCCGAAGTTGGCTACAAAATTGTGCACCCCCGCCTGTACCGGCTCGGGCAGGTGCAGATAGCCCCGGGCGACCGGCGCCAGCGCGTAGTCGTCCAGGGTGCGGTTGAACGCAAAGATGCCACGGTTGAACGGTTCGGCAGGGTCATGAACCGTGTAGAAGCCCCTGTCACAGGGTGCAGGTGCGGAATCGGGCGCACCGGCGCAACCGCCAACCAGCACGATGGCAAGACTCGCGGCACTGAAACGAATGACAGGTAAGGCGCGTTGGATGGTCGGCATGCACGGAACTCTCGTCAGGGATTGCAGAGCATGCTGCCTGCCGATCTTTGCCTCAGGATTGCCCGTTTATTGCCTGACGGTCGCTTTATTGCCGGATTGAAATATATGACGCGGCGCGCCGAATGATTTTAGATAGGCGCACTTTTCCGATTACGGCAGCGAGCCCAGCGTGAGCCATCTACTCCTCGTGGACGACGACCTCGAAGTCCTCGCCCTGCTGCGCAAATTCCTCGAGCAACACGGCTACAGCATCGCCGTCGCCACGGACGGCCCGAGCCTGTGGCAGGCGGTGGCCGCACGCATGCCGGACCTGATCCTGCTCGACGTGATGCTGCCCGGCGACAACGGGCTGGTGCTCTGCCAGCGACTGCGTGCCGAACACAGCGTCGCGGTGATCATGCTCACCGCCATGGGCGAGCCGACCGATCGCGTGGTGGGCCTGGAGCTGGGGGCCGACGATTACCTGACCAAGCCGTTCGATGCTCGGGAGCTTTTGGCCCGCGTCCGCGCCGTGCTCAGGCGTACCGGCGAGGTGCGTCCGGTCAGCCATGGCGCGGCCCGCACCGTTCTGGAGTTCGCCGACTGGCAGCTGGACCTTACCCGGCGCGAGTTGCGCTCGCCGGACAAGGTCATGATTCCGCTGTCGGCCGGTGAATTCGAGTTGCTGCTGGTGTTCGCCGAGCACCCGCGACGGATTCTGTCGCGTCAGCAATTGCTGGATCTGGCCCGCGGCCAGGCCTGTGATGCCTATGATCGCAGCATTGACGTGCAGGTCAGCCGCTTGCGCCGCAAGCTGGAACGCGATGCGGTTGCCGAGCCGATGATTCGCACCATCCGCAATGGCGGCTACCTGTTCAGCCCCAGCGTGATCAAGCGATGAGCCTGCTCGCCCGGCTGCGCCGGCCGCGCAATACCGTGGCGCGCTGGATCGCCTTGACCACCCTGATCGCCATGCTCACGTCGCTGGCCCTGAACGGGATTTTCAGCCTGCTGGGTGGCGTCTGGGCACGCCCGCCGCTGCTGGAAACCGGCCTGCTGGACAAACTGGCGGCGGTGAGCCGCATCGTCGACTCGGTGACACCGGATCAACGTCCCGCCCTGCTCGCGGCGGTCAATGACGGCGTGTTCAGCGCCCGCTGGTTGCCGCGCCGGGAAGACGCTCGGGTGCCCCATGTCGATGACCCTGCCTTTCGCGAAGGCTCTCCGCTGTTGCGTCACCTGCTCGACCGGCCGGCCGCCCGCATCGAGGCCTATGAACCCAGCGACTGGCCGGCGGACCGCGACGACAGCCGTTACGTGCTGCTGATCGAGCTGAGCGATCATTCATGGGTCATGTACTCGGTGCCTACCCGCATCTGGGGCGTGGGTGAACTGCCCCGTCACCTGTTGATCCTGCTGCTGATGTTATCCTCCACCACGGCGGTGGCGCTGATCGCCACCCGGCACCTGGCCGCGCCGCTGGAACGCTTTGCCGAGGGCGCGCGGCGCTTCGGCGCCGATTTCCGGGCGCCGCCGATTCCGGTGGTCGGCCCCCATGAAATCCGCCAGGCCATCCTGGCCTTCAACGCCATGCAGGCCCAGCTGCAACATTTCCTCAACGACCGCACGCAAATGCTCGCCGCCATTTCCCATGACCTGCGCGCCCCGCTCACCCGCATGCGCTTGCGTGGCGAATTCATCGAAGACGCCGAGCAGCAATCGAAACTGTTCCGGGACGTGGACGAGATGCAAGCGATGGTCAACAGCGCCCTGGAGTTTTTCCGCGACGACGCCCGCCTGGAACAGGCAACCGCCTTCGATCTGGCCGAGTTGCTGCGCACAGTGGTCGACGACTGCAAGGACGCGGGCACCGACGTGGCGTTAAGTGTGCCGCTGCGTTTCGTGTACGTGGGTCGGCCCATCGGCATCAAGCGGGCACTGGTCAATCTGCTGGATAACGCGATCAAGTACGGCCATGAGCCGCAGGTCACGCTGCAGGTGGGCAATGAGCGGATCGAAATCCGGGTGCTGGACCGTGGACCGGGCATCGCACCCGAGCAGCAGGAACGGGTATTCGCGCCTTTCTACCGCCTTGAAGGTTCCCGCAACAAACACACCGGCGGCGTCGGCCTGGGCCTGCCTGCCGCCAGGGCCACCGTGCTGGAACACGGCGGCAGCCTGACCCTGAGCAACAGAACCGGCGGCGGGCTGGAAGCCTGCATTCGACTGCCGGTGGCTTGAGTCGTCAGCCTGCAGCGCACTGGTTGCTTTCCTTCAGCGCTTCCAGGATCAGGCTGAACGCGGGTGACGGCAGCCGCCGGCTTGGGTAGTACAGGTGATACCCCGAGAACCAGGGGCACCAGTCTTCCAGGACCCGCACCAGCCGGCCGTCGGCCAAGTACGGAGCGAATTCGTCCTCAGGAAGATACGCGATACCCAACCCTTCCAGCGCCGCCGTGGCGATATGCGGGGTGGTGTTGAAAATCAGCTGCCCCTCGACCCTGACGCTGACCTTGCGTCCGCGCCGCTCGAACTCCCAGGGATCCACGGCACCCCGGGTGGGAAAGCGGATGTCGATGCAATTGTGCTGGATCAGGTCCTGGGGCTTTTTCGGCACCGGATGGCGAGCAAAGTACGCCGGTGACGCCACGGCGGCCATGCGCAAATGCGGCCCGATGGGCACCGCGATCATGTCCTTGTGCACGGTGTCGCTGAAACGAACCCCGGCGTCGAAGCGGTCGGCCACGATGTCGCGGAACCCGTAGTTGATGTCCAATTCCAGCTTGATGTCGGGGTACGCGTGGAGCACCGGCATCAACCGCGGCAACAGGGTGTGCTGGACCACGAAGTCGCCGCAGGTGATACGCACGGTGCCTGCCGGTTTGTCGCGAAGTTCGGTCAGGGCGTCGAGTTCCAGTTCGATTGCGTCAAACCGCTCACCGATGGCCTGCATCAGGCGTTCCCCGGCGCTGGTGGGTGAAACGCTGCGGGTGGTGCGGGTCAGCAGGCGGATCCTCAGGCGCTTTTCCAGCCCCGACACCGTCTGGCTCAGGGCCGATTGGGTCACGCCCATTCGGGCTGCCGCGCGCGTGAAGCTGCCTTCACGGGCGACCGTCAGAAAGGCCTGGAGATCATTGAGGTTGTGTCGCGGCATCGGCTGAAGGTCCCGTCATTGATAAGCAAGACTTATAGCGTGGTTCACTGTTCATTAGCTTATCAAGCATGACCGATTCCCCGAGACTACGGCAAGCCCGTCGATTGCCTCGATCAGGTCCGAATGCGCGACGAATCGATGCAGCTTCGCCACCATAAGCCCCTTCAATGAGGGCAGCGTGCCCTTTGGAGGCCAGTGGGCGGCCGTCCTGCTGGCGATCCGCTGCGCAGCGGCAGCAAAACCCGATCAGGTTCCCTCACCCGTCGCCTGGCGGTACTGGCGGGGCGTGAAGCCGGTGAGGGTTTTGAACTGGCGGGAAAACGCGCTGTGGTCGGTATAGCCGCATTGCATCGCGATTTCGGTGATCGGCAGATCGGTGAGCAGCAGGCGATGGGCGTGTTCGAGCCGAACCTTGTGGATCATCTGCCGCGGGGTCAGGTGGAACACCCGTTTGCAGTAGCGCTCCAGTTGCGCCACCGAAATCCCTGCAATCCGGGTCAGTTCGCTCATCGCGACCGGCCGGTCAAAATGTCTGCGGATGTGCTCGTCCACCGCCGCCAGCCGTTGATACGCCGGGTGGCTGTCGCTGGCGGTCTGCAGGTCGACGGAAATCCCTGCCAGCCCGATGATCCGGTTGTGCGCGTCGTGAATGGGCCGCTTGTGGGTCAGGCACCAACCCGGCTCGCGACTGCCGTACAAGTGCAGCTCCAGCTGGTTTTCCAGCACCAGCCCCTGCTCCAGCACGCGTCGGTCTTGCTCGGTGTAGCCGGGGCCCAACTGTTCGGGAAAGACCTGGGCGCTGGTTTTTCCCAGCAGCGGCTGCAACTGCTTCAACCCGCAGCGCTGGACCAGCGTGTGGTTGGCCATCAGGTAACGGGCCTGCACGTCCTTGATGAAAATCACTGCGTTGGGGATCGCATCCAGCAGCGGCAGCAACGGCGCCACAGCGTTGAGCAGGTCTTCGATGCTGGCCGGTCGGCCCGGACCGTCTGCGTGGCACAGCTTCGCAAGCGCGGCGGGTGTCATTGATCACCTTTTAGTCGGAGCAACAGCCGCGAATCTAGCACCTCGGCGCGGCGGCACGAAACCGTCACTGTGCCGATTTCGTCACCGACGGTGATGAAAATCATCAAGCATCCAGCCGCCCGTGGGTTCACTGTGTCTGCGCCATCCGTTCAGACCAAGCGACCATCCACCACCTGCGGGGTGCGGCCATGCCGTCGACGCTATGAAAACGATTCACGTCATCGACTCCCACACCGGCGGCGAACCCACGCGCCTGGTGATTACCGGTTTCCCAGAACTGCCCGGGCGCACCGTTGCCGAAAAGCGCGATGCCTTGCGCGACCACCACGACCACTGGCGCCGCGCATGCCTGCTGGAGCCTCGGGGCAATGATGTGCTGGTCGGCGCCCTGTATTGCGAAGCGGAGTCGCCCCAGGCCACCTGCGGCGTGATTTTCTTCAATAACAGCGGCTACCTGGGCATGTGCGGCCACGGCACCATCGGGCTGGTCGCATCGCTGCATCATCTGGGGCTAATCGGCCCCGGCCTGCATCGGATCGATACGCCGGTGGGCCAGGTCAGCGCGATGCTGCATGAGGATGGTGCGGTGACAGTGGGCAATGTCCCTGCTTACCGGTTGCATAAACAGGTCGCGGTGGAAGTGCCCGGATATGGCCGATTCCTGGGCGACGTGGCCTGGGGCGGCAACTGGTTTTTCCTGGTGTCCGAACACGGCCTGCCCCTGCAACTGGACAACGTCGAGCGGCTGACGGCATTCACCTGGGCGATGCTCCAGGCCCTTGAGGCACAGGGCATTCATGGCGCGGACGGCGCGTTGATCGACCACGTCGAACTGTTTGCCGAGGACGATCAGGCCGACAGCCGCAACTTTGTCATGTGCCCCGGCAAGGCTTACGACCGCTCGCCTTGCGGCACCGGCACCAGCGCCAAACTGGCGTGTCTGGCGGCGGACGGCAAGCTGGCCGAAGGCGAGCCATGGGTTCAGGCCGGCATTACCGGCAGCCGCTTCGAGGCCCGCTACGAGTGGCACGAAGATCCATGGCAAGTCGGCCGCGTGCGCCCGTTCATTACCGGCCGTGCCTACATGACCGCTGACAGCACGCTGCTGATCGACGAACAGGACCCTTTTGCCTGGGGCATCTGAACTCACTCTTGAGAGAAACGACCATGAACGACATCTTCAGCGGCTGTATCCCTGCACTGATGACCCCTTGCACCGCCGAGCGCCAGCCGGACTTCGACGCCCTGGTCGCCAAGGGCCGGGAACTGGTCGATATCGGCATGCGCGCAGTGGTGTATTGCGGCTCCATGGGCGACTGGCCGTTGCTTAGCGAAAGTCAGCGTCAGGAAGGCGTGGCGCGACTGGTGGCGGCAGGCGTACCGACCATCGTCGGCACCGGCGCGATCAACAGCCGTGAGGCGATTTCCCATGCGGCCCATGCCGCCCACGTCGGTGCCCACGGCCTGATGGTGATTCCACGGGTGCTGTCCCGCGGCGCCTCGGCGGCGGCACAAAAAGCCCATTTCTCGGCCATTCTCTCGGCCGCGCCGCAATTGCCGGCGGTGATCTACAACAGTCCGTATTACGGCTTTGCGACCCGCGCCGAGCTGTTCTTCGAACTGCGCCGCACCTATCCGAACCTGATCGGCTTCAAGGAATTCGGCGGCGCTGCCGACCTGCGCTATGCCGCCGAACACATCACATCCAAAGACGAGAACGTCAGCCTGATGGTGGGCGTCGACACGCAAGTGGTGCATGGCTTCGTCAACTGCAATGCCACCGGCGCCATCACCGGAGTCGGCAACGCCCTGCCCCGCGAAGTGTTGCAACTGGTGGCCTTGAGCAGGCTAGCGGCGCAAGGAGACGCTCGGGCCAGGCGACTGGCCGGTGAGCTTGAATCGGCGCTGGCGGTGCTGTCTTCGTTCGATGAGGGCTGCGACCTGGTGCTCTATTACAAGCACTTGATGGTACTCAACGGCGACACCGGCTATGAACTGCACTTCAACGACACCGACCTGTTGAGCGACGCCCAGCGGCGCTACGCCGAAAGCCAGTACAGGCTGTTCCGGACATGGTACGCCAACTGGTCGGCTGAGCAGACGCTGATTTCATGACGGCCCAAAGCCAGGGCACGCCGCTGACCACCGACATTGCCGTGGTGGGCGCCGGCATCATCGGCGTCGCCTGCGCCTTGGCGTTGGCGCGCCAGGGTCGCCGGGTGCTGGTCATCGACGCCCAGGAACCCGGTCGCGGCGCGTCGTATGGCAATGCCGGGCATCTGGCGACCGAGCAGGTGTTTCCCATCGCCGACCTGTCACTCGTCAAACGTCTGCCCGGCATGTTGCTGGACCCCTTGGGGCCGCTGCGCCTGGACTGGCGCTATCTGCCGCCGGCCCTGCCCTGGTTCGCCCGGTTGCTGTTGAACCTGCGGACTGCGCCTTATCAGCGCACCGTGCAAGGGCTTCGAGGTCTCAACGAACCCAGCCTCGAAGCGTGGCGACGCCTGCTCGGAAGCGTCGGGCGGCGCGACCTGCTGCGCGAAGACGGCTCCCTGCTGGTGTTTGAACGCGCCGAGTCCCGTCAGTCGGTCGAGGCCTTGCAGGCCAGCCTGTTCCGCCAAGGCGTACCGGTCGATCGATGGCAGGCCCAGGCCGTGCAGGATGCGGCGCCGCAGTTGAGCAAAGGGCTGCAGGGCGGTCTGTTTTTCCCGGCCACTGCCCATGTGCTCGACCCGTACCTGGTGCTGTGCGCCCTGGTCGACTCGGCGCACGCCGCCGGCGTGCGGTTTCACACGCGGGAGGTCATCCACGGTGAAACGCGAAGCAATGGGGTGGTATTAAGGACATTTGACGGCCGCATCCAGGCCGCTCAAGTGCTGATTGCCTGCGGTGCACATTCAGCTGCCCTGACCCGCCAATTGACCGGCAAACAGGTTCCGCTGGAAACCGAACGCGGTTATCACCTGATGCTGCCCCACGAGCATGGGCGATTGCCGTTCGCGGTCACGTCGCTGGAGCGCCGGTTCATCATGACGCCGATGAGTGAAGGCTTGCGGCTGGCCGGCACGGTGGAGTTCGCCGGCCTGCATCGCCCGCCGAATATGGGACGCGCCTGGCAGTTGCATCGGTTGAGCAAGGGGTTGTTTCGCGAAGATCTGAACGTCGAAGGCGCGACACCCTGGATGGGCTTCCGCCCTTCCCTGCCCGATTCGCTGCCGATCATCGACCGGGCGTGCGATGCGCGAGTGTTATTGGCGTTCGGCCATCAACATCTGGGGCTGACCCAAGCGGCGATTACCGCCGAATGGATCGCAGACCTGGCGCTGGCCCGAAGCCGCAAGCAGCCATCGCTGGATGCGTATCGGCTGGACCGGTTTTGAACCGCACGGAAGGACCCAATGCGCCCAGTCCCCCAGGCGTCGGCCAGTTGGCGCCTACGGATTCGGGGTAGACATGGCGCGCCGAGCCGCATTGCGCTGCAGCAGATCCCGGCCGCTGACCATCACAATGCCTGCCAGCACCAGCAGCGCACCGAGGATGAACGAAAGCTCCAGCTGTTCGTCCAGCAGGCCGACGCCGAATGCGACGCCGAACAACGGCGTCATGAACGACAGCACGCCCAGTCTCGACGCAAGATAGCGGCGCAGCAACCACAGCCAGGTGAGGAAGCTGAACAACGACACCGCCAGGGTCTGGAACGTGAGGCTGGCGACGGCAACGGTGCTCACGTGCACCTGGGTCTGGCCGCTCAGCCAGGCCACCAGTATCAGAATGACGAACGCGGCCGCCAGTTGGTACAACAATGCCAGCGGCGCCGGAGCGTTGGACAGGTTGGAACAGCGAATGGTCAGGGTCGTCGCGCCCCAGAACACCGCGCCGGCCAGCCCGAGCGCATCGCCCAGGCGCTGTTCGCTGGCTGAAACGCCGGGGGGCGCCGGGGACTGGAACGCCAGAACCACGCCGCAGAACGCGATCAGAATACCGGTCCATTGCAGCGCGGTCAGGCGCTCGCTCGGAAACCGGAAATGCAGGCCGAGGGCGGCGAAAATGGGCGCGGTGTAGAGGAAAATCACCATATGCGCGGCCGAGGTAAAACGCAGCCCTTCGGCCACGGCGACGAATTCCAGGGTGTACAGCACGCCCACCGCCAGCCCGGCGCGCCAGGTACTCACGCTTCGATTCAGGGTATCGCGCCGCATGATCAGCAGCAGCGCCACCAGAACACTGGCGATTCCGGACCGTAAGGCCACCTGCAGAACCGGGGCGATATCCGGAGCGGCCGCCTTGATTGCCACTTGCTGCAGGCCCCAGATGGCACACAGCAAGGTCATCAGTGCCGCGGCCTGGCTGTCGATCGGCTTACGAGTGTCCACGATGCGCCATCCCGAAATGAAGATGTGCCCAGTCTGTGGCAGGCGGATACGCGGGATATAGCTTCAAAACGCCAGCCGATAGCGCATAATCGCCATTCGCTCACGAATCGAAGGTGTCACCATGAGCCAGCCCGCCGTGCACCTGCTCGTCGCACCGTTCTCCGACTCCATTCCGGCGCCGATCTTTTTCCGCGCCGCGCGAGTGCCGGCGTCGGCCAGCTATCCGGTGCATCAGCACCCTTGGGGAGAGTTCGTGTATTCCTACAGTGGCGTGATGGAGGTCAGGCTGGCGGACAATCACTTCATCGCGCCACCGCAATACGGCGTCTGGCTGCCGCCCCAGGTCGAGCATCAAGGCCTCAATCGCCAGGAAGCCTGTCACTGCTCGCTGTACGTGGCCAGGCACCTGTGCAGCAAGCTGCCGACCGCAGCCTGTGCGATGACCATCACGCCCTTGATCCGGGCGTTGCTCGACGAGCTTCGCGCAGCGCCGCCGCAACCCGAACACACCGCCGAAGACAGCCGCCTGCTGCAGGTCCTGGTCGACAAACTGAGCCAGACGTCCCTGGCCGGCACCTGGTTGCCCGGTTCCAGCGACCCGGCCCTGGCCACCGTGCTGGCCGCGCTTGAGCGTGACCCGTCCGACTCCCGTTCGCTGGGCGACTGGGCGCGACTGGCCAACTCCACTGAAAGAACCCTGCTGCGCCGCTGCCATCGCGACCTGGGGATGTCGCTGGCGCAGTGGAAGCAGCGGCTGATGGTGGTGCGGGCGCTGGAGTACCTGCGCAATGGCGCCACGGTCGAGCACATCGCGCTGGACCTGGGTTACAGCAGCTCGTCGTCGTTCATCAGTATGTTCCGCAAGCTGACCGGCGAAAGCCCGGACGAGTACCGACGTGCAAGGCTGGAAACCGGCGGCTGAATTCGACGGACCGGCGGTCGCTGCACTCGCTTGGGCGTGCTAACGTGCCGGCACGCCCATTTTGAAGTCATTCGCCCATGTCCATCGCCGACAACCTGCTGGCCTTCACCCTCGCCGCCACACTGCTGACCCTTACGCCCGGCCTGGACACAGCTTTGATTCTGCGAACCGCCACCGTCGAAGGCAAGCAGCAGGCCCTGCGCGCCGCACTGGGCATCAATGTCGGTTGCCTGTTGTGGGGCGCCGCCGTGGCCTTTGGTCTAGGCGCGCTGATCGCGGTCTCGGAACTGGCCTTCAACCTGCTCAAATACTGCGGTGCAGCTTATCTGTGCTGGCTGGGGCTGAACATGCTGCTGCGGCCGCGCACTTCGCTGTCGCCCATGCAGACTGATCGCAAACCCGGCACCGGCTGGTTCTTCAAGGGCGTGACCGGCAACCTGCTCAATCC
This sequence comes from Pseudomonas sp. v388, assembly GCF_003935425.1. Classification (GTDB taxonomy): domain Bacteria; phylum Pseudomonadota; class Gammaproteobacteria; order Pseudomonadales; family Pseudomonadaceae; genus Aquipseudomonas. The sequence goes on along the minus strand of NZ_RHQN01000001.1, from coordinate 304,785 downwards.
CAAGATCGGTATTTTCTACGTGTCATTCCTGCCGCAGTTCATTCCCCAGGGTGCGCCGCTGGTGGCCTGGACCTTCGGCCTGGTCGCCATCCATGTGGTGATCGGTTTGCTGTGGTCGATGACGTTGATTGCTGCGACCCAGCCGTTGGCCGGCGTGTTGCGTCGCGGGCCGGTGATCAAGTGGATGGATCGCACCACCGGGCTGATTTTTGTCCTGTTCGCGGCGCGCCTGGCATTGAGTAAACGCTGATCGATGGAGCCACACATGACACCCCGCGAGCTTGCCGATTTCTATGACGCCTACCTCGCCTGCCTGAATGCCCGGGACTGGGCCTGCCTCGGCGATTTTGTCGGCCGCGAGGTCATGCACAACGCACGGCCGCTGGGGCTGGCCGGCTATCGGCAGATGCTGGAGCAGGACTACCGCGACATTCCCGACCTGCGCTTTTGTGTCGAGCGCCTGGTCTGCGAAGGCAACACCCTTGCCGCCCGCCTGCACTTCGACTGCCACCCGGCCGAGACTTTTCTGAACCTGCCCGTCAACGGCCGGCGGGTATGCTTTGCCGAAAACGTCTTCTACGAGCTGGAGAACGGGCGTATCGCCCAGGTATGGTCGGTGCTGGACAAGGCGGCCATCGAACAGCAGCTCGTTTCGCGCTGAACGCCGGTCAGCGCACAGCGCGCCTATGCCGATGGCCTGCTAGCCTGAGTGGTCTGCCGATCATTTCAGCAAAGGAGGCGCGGCATGGATACGTTCACCGGAGGTTGCCTGTGCGGCGACGTCAGGCTCCAAGCGTCGGGCCGGCCTTACCGGGTCGGCCTGTGTCACTGTCTGGACTGCCGCAAGCACCATGGCGCGTTGTTCTATGCGGCGGCGATCTTTCCAGCGAGTGCAGTCACCATCAGCGGCGAAACCCACGACTACGCCGGGCGCTGCTTCTGCCCGCGCTGCGGCTCGTCGGTCTTTGCCCGCGCCGGCGATGAGGTCGAAGTGAGCCTTGGCGCGCTGGACGCCCCGGACCAGCTGGCGCCGACCTACGAATGCTGGACCGTGCGCCGCGAGGCCTGGCTGCCGGCGTTCCCTGTGCCCAGGCGCTATGAACGGGATCGTGAGGCGTCAGGGCGTCGCGAAGACTGACGCCCGCTCATGTCAGGCTGCGCAAACGAACGCCAGTACCCGTTCAAGCATCCGGTCGCAGGCGTCCAGTTGCGCGATGCTCACGTACTCGTCCGGCTTGTGCCCTTGATCCATGCTGCCCGGCCCACAGACCACAGTGGGAATACCGGCCTGGTCGAACAACCCGCCTTCGGTGCCGAACGCCACCGTGCCGAACTCTGCGCACCCGCTGAATTGCGCGACCCATTGCGCCGCCTGGCTGTGCGCCGCAGTGACCAGGCCGGGGTAGCTGGAAAGCTCGGTGAAGCGGATGTCGCTCTGGCCACTGACCGCTCGCATGGCTGGCAGCAATGCGTGTTCGGCGTAGTCGCGCAGTTGCTCGGCCACCTGCCACGGGTCAAGCGCCGGCAAGGCGCGGATTTCAAAGTCGAAGCGACAGGCGTCGATGTGCGACGGGTCGCTGCCGGCTTCCGAGCCCCATGGTCTGAGCGGCCGCTTCGCCAGCCAGCTGGCGCCCAGGGGATCGTGCGTACCCTGACCGCACCCTGCGCTTGCATTTGACCAACCGGTCCACAATCCCTAGGGTGGCGGGCTTTGTGTATGTCTGAGGCATTTATGACCACCCGCTACAAGCTACCTTCCACTGTCTACCTGCTGGGTTTGACGATCTTTTCCCTGGTGACGGCCGAGTTCATGGTGGCGGGGATGATGCCCGCGCTGGCCGATGCGTTCTCGGTGAGTCTGGCCAAGGTCGGCAATCTGATTGCCTTCTATGCCCTGGGCATGGCGCTGGGCGGGCCGCCGGTGACGATGCTGCTGCTTTCCCGTGGGATCAGCAACAAGCGGGCACTGGTCGGATTGCTGGCGGTGTACGTTGCGGCCGGTGCGCTGGCTGCTTCCGCCCAGAGCTATACGGTGCTGGCGCTGGCGCGAGTTCTCATGGGCGTGTCCAGTGCGGCGTGCATCGGCTTGTGCATGACCCTGTGCGCCGGACTGGTGCCTGCCCAGGCACGTGGCCGGGCGATTTCGGTGGTGCTGGCCGGTTTGATGCTGTCACCGGTTATCGGCGTGCCGATGACGGCCTGGGCCGAGCAGCATTTCGGCTGGCGTGCCAGTTCGTGGCTGGTGGTGGTATTGGCGCTGATCTGCACGGGATTGGCGGCCAGTCGCCTGCCGACCGCCGAAGCCGGCAGCGAGCCACCGTTGCGTCGCCAGTGGGCGGCCCTGAAAAACGGCAGCCTGTGGGGCGCCTATATCACCAGCGGCCTGATCATCGGCGCCACCTTTGCTGCCTTCAGCTATTGCGCACCGATCCTGATCCAGGAAGTGGGTATCGCACCGGCCAATGTTGCTCCGCTGCTCGCGCTGTACGGCGTGGCCAACGTGGTGGGCAATATCATCGTGGGACGCTTCGCCGACCGTTACACCATCCCCGCAGTGGTCTGGGGCCTGGGGGTGATGGTCGTGGCACTGGGCGGTTTCGCGCTGGCGGGCGACCACCTGTGGCTGAACCTGGCCTGCTTCATGGCGCTGGGCCTGACCGGCGTCGCGCTCAACCCGGCGATGGTCGCACGGGTCATGAAAGCCGCCGAACCTGCCGCCATGGTCAATGCCCTGCACACCTCGGTCATCACAGCAGGACTGGCCTTCGGCAGTTGGGCCGGTGGTGCAGTCATCGAAGCGGGCCACGGCCTGCGCGCGCCGCTGTGGGTGGGCGCTGCGATGGCGTTCATCGGTTTGCTGAGCCTGGTGCGGTTCGGCAAAAGCCGGGAAGTGGCACGCTCGTGTGCTTGATCTGACGAACTGATCAGGCCGGCAGCGTTCCATTGCCGCTGCCGATGATCTCGGCGTAATCATTGACCTTCTCAACGTAGGTCGCGGTGCCGGTGCCGTACTTGGAAATGTCGGCCACGTTCTGAGGATTGACGTTGAGCGGCCCGGAATTATAGGCGCGCAGTGCCAGGTCCAGGCTGCCGAAGTCGGCCAGTTGCTCTTTGACATAAAGCGCGCCGGCCATGATGTTGGTCGTCGGGTCGCTCAGTTCCTTGTCGCCCAGCAGGTCAGGGTATTTGGCCTGCAACTCCTTGAAGGTTTCCGGGTTGACCTGCATCAGCCCGGTGTCGCCCATACCGTTGCCGCCATTGACCGTGAGCGCTGCGATATCGCCACGGGACTCGTCCCAGATCATGCCGGCGATCACATTGGCCGGAACGCCAGACGCATCGGCGGCATCCTGGATCGCGCCACGAAACTGTTCGAGCTGCGCAGGAAGGTGCAGGCCGGCCTGGCTGCTGTCAATGTTGTCGCCTGCGAGCGCATAAGACTGTGTGGGCAACGGGTCAACGCCCAGGTCTTCAACGCGCTGCAACAGGGGTTCGGTAACAGACGGCGGCTGCACGTCCTTCGTACCCGTACCGCTGCCGCCGCCCATGGCGTCCATCACCGGCTGCATCACATCAAGCTCGGCCTGAAAATGCTGCGCCAATGCCTCATTGCCGGCCGCTTTGGCCTGGTCTCGCGCTTCCACCCGTCGCTCCCATTCAGCGGCCCAGCCGCCGCCGGCTGCCGGTACCTGCTCACTTTTGCTGCGTTCCACGGCCTGATCGAAGCGTGCGCCTCCTGCGTCATCGGGTTGCACGGCAGCGGCTGGAGCGACAGGGGAAATGCTCATCGTGGTTCCTCACGGCGTGGGTGGCAGGGTGCATCGCTCACGTGCGACGTTGGTAACATACGTCAGCCACGATGACTGCATCGCGACAACAGGCTGAAACTCACAACGTTTCGCAACTTTTAACAGCGATCGCCTGTCCTTGCTTTGCGACACCTTGCAACGCCCCTCATCCGTCTGCCTAAAGCGAGTCCCGCCATGCCTGCTTCTCTGCTGCGTCCGATCCCCGCCCCGCTGCTCGCGCCGGGGGAAACCGTGGTGCTGTTCGATGGCGTGTGCAAGCTGTGCAACGGCTGGGCGAAATTCCTGATCCGCCATGACCGCCATCAGCGCATCCGACTGGCGACGGTGCAGTCACCCGAAGGCCAGGCCTTGCTGGCCTGGGCCGGCCTGCCGCTGGACGAGTTCGATACCATGGCGGTGATTCGTGACCGGCATTACTGGGTGCAGTCCGAGGCCTTCTTTGAAGTCGTGGCCCACCTGCCAGGCGCGTGGCCTGCGCTGCAGGTGTTGCGGATTTGCCCTCGGCCGCTGCGTGACTGGGTGTACAACCGCATTGCGTTCAATCGCTATCGTCTGTTCGGCAAGTACGACAGCTGCCTGTTGCCCAACCCGGATCACCAGCAGCGTTTTCTGAGCATGGATCATCCGCAGAACCTGTCCGCCGCCGGCCAGGAGCGTTAATGGATAGCAACGTATTCGGCGTGTTCAACGAGGCCGACTTAGCGCAAGTCCGGCGGTTCAACACCACGCTCGCCCGGTTGCCACGCTTCCGCATCCGTAATCGCGTCACCCCCAGAGTCATTCAGGCCCTGTTGCGCGCAGGTCAACTCGGTAGTGCGCTGCGGTTCTCCCGGCACCGGCTGAATACGCAGACTCGTGTCATTACGCTGGACGGCGTGAGCGTGCCGCTGCGGATCATGTGGCCAAAAGGGCAACCCCAAGGCGTGGTGCTGGATTTCCATGGCGGTGGTTGGGTGATCGGCAATGCGCAGATGAACGATGCGTTCAACGTCGCCATGGTCAACGAGTGCAACGTGATCACCGTCTCGGTGGATTATCGACTGGCCGTCTCGGCGCCGGTCCAAGACCTGCTGACCGACTGCCTGTACGCCGCGCGCTGGCTGCTCGATGAGAGCAATCGGGAGTTCGCCGGTTTGCCGGTGGTGGTAGTCGGCGAATCGGCGGGAGGACATCTGGCTGCGGCAACCCTGCTCGGGTTGAAGACCTGGCCCGGACTGCTGCAACGGGTGAGCGGTGCCCTGCTGTATTACGGGGTCTTTGACCTGACCGGAACGCCGAGCGTGCGCACGGCCGGCCCGGACACACTGCTACTGGATGGCCCAGGCATGGTGGACGCGTTCCGCATGCTTACCCCCGATTTGACTGACCTGGAGCGCCGGCAGCCGCCATTGTCGCCGCTCTATGGCGACTTGACCGGCTTTCCACCGGCCCTGATGGTTGTCGGCGACCTGGACCCGCTGCGGGACGACACGCTGCAGATGGCTGAGCGGTGGCGCGGGTCGGCCGAGGTCGAACACCACTTGCTGCCCGATTGCCCCCATGGATTCATCCATTTCCCCACCCGCGTCGCAGCGCGCACCCTTGAACACAGCCGCGCGTGGATCAGCAGGCGGATAATGGCCGAGCGCAATCTGCGCAGCAACCACCCTGGTGGCGACAGGGCCGATGCATCCGTGGCGGATAGATGAGGGTATTCGCGAACCCGTTCGCTCCTACTGGTTCGGCGCCATTTCACCGCTCGGACAACTGGCCGCGATCATGTCCAGGTCGATCCAGGGAAATTCATCGGCTGCGAGCCTGCTGGTGCATTCGGCATTGTGGGCGAACTTGCAAGATCGTCCGGACTCCAGCTGTTCGGCATGGCAGCCTTTGCAGCACACGCTGCCATTCTTGAGGCTCCAGCGCTGGTTCCAGCTGATCAACTGCTCAGAAACACTCATTTGGATACTCTTTTTTTTCACCTTATTCTCGTACGAGGTATTTCTGCGCGGATCGTTCAACGCCTGGCGGTTATTTGTTTGGGCTTGCCGACCACATGCTCCCCTGGCTTTGCTGTGCGGTGTCGGTTGTGTACTATCGGCGCGGGCTTGTGCTGCCCGCCGCTCGCTTCCTTCGGGAAAGGTGAAAGCATGTCTGCGCCAACCGACTTCATCACTTCTGTTGACCGTCAGGGTTCGGCAATGCGAGCACCAGGAGGCCCCGACGACAGGAGTTTTTGATGATCTCGATCGAGCAAGCCAAGCAGATGGCCAAGCGCCTGCGCACCTCGCTGCAGGCACAGGCCCAGGTTGTGCCGCACTCAACGGCTCTGGAGCTGGTGGCCCAGCAGTTGGGTTACAAGGACTGGAATACCGCCTGCGCGCTGTTGCCTCATGGCCCTGCCCCGGCCTGCGTTAGGTTCGACAGGCCGATTCCGATTCTGCGCAGTTTTGACGAAGCCAAGGCCCGGGAGTTTTACCTGGCGTTCCTGGGTTTCAGCGTCGAGTTCGAACATCGCTTCGCGCCAGACCTTCCGCTGTATCTGGGCATCATCCGCGATGGCCTGCACCTGCACCTGTCCGAGCACCATGGCGATGCCAGTCCGGGCTCGACGGTGTTTGTCCCCATGCACAATATCGAACGGCTGCGCGATGAATTGATAGCCAAGCGCTACGGCTATGGCCGCCCGGAAATCGTCGAACAGGGCTGGGGAAAAATCCTGGAAGTGCACGACCCGTTCGGCAACCGGATACGCTTCTGCCAGAGCTGAGCCGTTCTGCGGCCTGTTCGCCAGCAAGCCGGCTCCTGTGGAAGTCGCATGAACCGCAACTTCGTGGGAGCGGACTTGTCCGCGAACAGGCCGCGACAGCGTCCGGGCACCTTTGATCAGCCCGACACCTTGTCCGCAGACACCGTCTCCTGCTTGTGCAACTCCAACTCCTGCAAACGCCGGTTCAATGCCGCATGGATGTTGCGGTACGCAGTGCTGCCCAAGGCCAGACGAAACGGAGGGTTCTGCGCGTCAATCGCCCGTATCAACGCATCCACGGTGCGCTGCGGGTCGCCGGTCATCGGGAACGACTCGGATTCAAGCGCTGCCCGCACCTCGTGAGCCGGAGTATCCGCATACTCCGGCGACTTCACCGCGTAGTCGATCCCCGACGCGAAGCGCGTTTCCGTCGGGCCGGGTTCGGCGAGAATAAAGTCGATGTTGAAACCGGCCACCTCATGGGCGACGGCTTCAACGAAACCCTCGATCCCCCACTTGCTGGCGTGGTACAGACTGAACCCCGAATAGGCGATCTGCCCGCCCTCGGACGAGACCTGCACGATGCGGCCACCGTTCTGGCGGCGCAGATGCGGTAATACCGCGCGAATCAATTGAATACTGCCCGTCAGATTGGTCGCCAGTTGCCGGTCGATCTGCTCGTCGCTCAGTTCCTCCGCTGCACCCACCAGCCCGTAACCGGCGTTGCTGACCACAATGTCGATACGCTCGGACTGCTCGAAGGCCTCATTGACCACACGGCGAACGGCGGACGTGTCGGTGAGGTCCAGCTCCAGCCTGTGCAATTGCTGCGGGTAACGCTCGAACAGCTCGTCCAGCGCCTGAGGCTTGCGCAGGGTCGCGAACACCCTGTCGCCTCGGGCCAGCGCGCGGGTTGCAAGCAGCAACCCAAGGCCCGACGACGTTCCGGTAATAAGCCAAGTCTTGCTCATGTCACTCTCCTGTCTGCCAGTGAAAGCCCGATGTTAGACAAGCGCCATTGATGGCAGAATCCCCAACAGACCGGATGGCCCGGTGAGGAACATTCACCAATGAAACGCCCTTCATGGCACGACCTTCAGGCCTTGGCCGAAATCATCGCCCGCCGCAGCTTCCGTGAAGCGGCCGACTCCTTGGGCGTGACCCGCTCGTCCCTCAGCCATGCCATCAGCAGCATGGAGCGTGATCTGGGCGTGCGTCTGCTCAACCGCACCACGCGCAGCGTGTCGCCAACCCCGGAAGGCGAACGGCTGGTCGCGCGCCTGCTGCCGTTGATGGGTGCGCTGGATGAGGCACTGGCGGATCTCGCGCCGTGCGCCGGACGCCTGCGGGGCATCGTGCGAATCAACGGCAATGAGCCCGGCATCCGCCTGCTGCTGTCAAAGGTGGTGCCGGATTTCCTGAAGCTGTACCCGCAGGTGGAACTCGATCTGGTAACCGACGGCACGCTGGTGGATATCGTCGAACAGGGTTTCGACGCCGGCGTCCGGCTGCATGACGCGGTGCCCAAGGACATGATCGCCGTGCCGTTGCAGCCCGCGATACGGTTTCTCACTGTGGCAGCGCCGGGCTACCTGTGCGCTCACCCCAGGGTCGTCGAGCCCCACTCCCTCAACGAACATCAGTGCATCCGCCAGCGTTTTCCCAGCGGTAAACGCTTTCGCTGGGAATTCACACGTGACGGCAAGCACATTGCCCTTGATGTGCCGGGCCAGATCACCCTCGACAACAGCGGCCTGATGGTGGAAGCCGCAGTGGCCGGGCTGGGAATTGCCTACGTCCCCGAGCCTTACGCGGCAACCGCCATCGCCGACGGGCGGCTGGTGGCGTTGCTGCCGGACTGGTGTCCGACCGAGCCTGGGCTGGCGCTCTATTATTCGGGACACCGGCATGTACCGGCGCCGCTGCGGGCGTTCATCGACCTGATCAAGGACAGGCTGACCGATTCGTGAGGCGGTTACGCCAATCCCATCAACTCCCGAACCCGCCCCGCCAACGCATCCACCGCAAACGGCTTGGTCAGCACCTGCATCCCCGGCCCCAGGTCTGCGCTACCCAAGGCAGCGTTCTCCGCATAGCCGGTGATGAACAGCGTCTTCAAGCCGGGCCGCACTTCGCGGCCGGCCTCTGCCATTTGCCGCCCATTCATCCCGCCCGGCAGGCCGACGTCGGTGATCAGCAGGTCGATGTGCACGTCGGAGCGCAGCACTTTGAGGCCGGCCACGCTGTCCACCGCTTCGATCAATGTGTAGCCCAGTTCGCTGAGCACATCGGTCAGCAGCATGCGCACCGTGGGTTCGTCATCGACGATCAGGATCGTCTCGCCGGCCTGGGCGAATGCGGCCGGGGTTGTGTCCGCGTGGCGCTCTTCCCGGGCGGCATCGCCGAAGTAACGAGGCAGATAAATGCACATCGTGGTGCCCTTGCCCAACTGCGAATTGAGCCGTACCTGCCCGCCGGACTGCTTGGCGAAGCCATAGATCATCGACAGCCCCAGGCCGGTGCCATGGCCGATGGGCTTGGTGGTGAAGAACGGGTCAAAGGCGTTGGCGATCACTTCCGGCGTCATGCCGGTGCCGGTGTCGGTGACGCACAGGGACAGGTACTGACCCTCCGGAAGGTCGTAAGCGCGAGCGGCGTCCTGGTCCATGCACAGGTTGGCGGTCTCGATGATGATCCGTCCGCCGTCGGGCATGGCGTCGCGGGCGTTGATGCACAGGTTCAGCAGCGCGTTCTCCAGCTGGCTGGCATCCACCAGCGCAGGCCACAGACCGGGCGCCGCTACGGTTTGCACCGGAATGCTTGGCCCGACCGTGCGCTGGATCAGGTCGCACATGCCTTCCATCAATGTGTTGACGTTGGTCGGACGTGGGTCGAGAGTCTGGCGACGGGAGAACGCCAGCAGCCGGTGGGTCAAGGCCGCCGCGCGCCGGGCCGCGCCCAGGGCGGCGGCCATGTATTTGTCGACGTCGTTGAATCGCCCCTGTTCGACCCGCTTGCCCATCAGTTCCAGCGCGCCGGAGATGCCGGCCAGCAGGTTGTTGAAGTCATGGGCCAGGCCGCCGGTGAGTTGTCCCACGGCTTCCATTTTCTGCGACTGGCGCAGCTTTTCCTCGGCCTGCATCAGTTCAGCGGTGCGGGCAGCAACCCTTTGCTCCAGCGTGTCGTTGAGTGCACGCAACTGCGCAGTCGCCCGGTCGCGTTCCGCTTCCACCGCACGGCGCTCCTGAACATCGATGAGCACGCCGGGAAGACTCAACGGCGTGCCGTCGTCGGCCAGATCCACGCGGCCGTTGGCCTCGATCCAGTAATACTGGCCGTCGGCGCGGCGCACCCGGTACTGATGGGCATAGGCGCCGCCGCGCACCAGCGCTTCATTGATTGCCGCGCTCAAGCCTCGCTGATCCTCGGGATGCACGCTGGCCACCACCTGCGCGAGGCTGATGCCGTGGCGGCCCAGGGCCGGGTCCAGACCGAAGGAGCGGGCAAAGGCGTCGTCGACGGTAAAGCAGTCGGCCACCACATCCCAGTGCCAGGTGCCGATGATTGCGCCGGCGGCAAGGGCCAGCTGCACGCGCTCGACGTTTTCCCGGGCCAGTGCCTCGCTGACGCGCAGCCGCTCTTGCGCATTGCGCCGTTCGGTGACGTCGCTGAAAAAGATCGCGATCTGGCGGTCCGCCGGGTCACCGACCCGCACCGCGCGCACGTCGAACCAGCGCTTGAAGGCGTGGGCGTAATTCTCGAAATTGGCCGATTCACCGCTCTTGGCGACATGCCCGTAAGCGTCGAACCAGAACTGTTCCAGGTCCGGGGCGAACTCGGTGACCCATTTTCCGCGCAGATTGACCCCGGCCTGGAGTTCAAAAGCCGGGTTGGCCTCGACGAAACGGTAATCCACCGGGCGATCATCGGCGTCGAACTTGACCTGCACGATGGCGAACGCCGCTTCGATAGTCTCCAGGATCGTGCGGAAACGCTCCTCACTGCGACGCAAGGCGGTTTCCGCGCTGCGCATGCGGGTAAAGTCGAGCATGGCACCTATCATGCGCACCGCCCGGCCGTTAGCGTCACGAATGACCTGGCCACGGTCCAGCACTTCGGCGTACGTCCCGTCGTGCCGGCGGAAACGGTATTCGTCGTTCCAGGAATTGCCGTCGCCATCGATGACCGCTCGGATCGCGGCATCGATCCTTGAACGGTCGTCCGGGTGGATCTGGGCCAGCCACCACTGGCCGGTGGTCTCGATGCTGGCCAGCGGATGGCCGTAGGCATCCTCGAGTGCCTCGTTCCAGAGCACATGGTTGGTGGTCAGGTCCCAATCCCAGACCGCATCGTTGGTGGCCTTGGCCACCAGCCGGTAGCGCGTCTGGGCTTCTTCGATTGCGCGACCGGCCAGGTGCTCCGCGGTGCGATCACGCAAGATCTTCACGAAACCCAGGTGGGCGCCGTGGTCGTCGAACAGCGGCATCATCTCGCCGGACGCCCAGAACAACTGGCCATCCTTGCGCATATGCCAGCGTTCGTCGCAAGACCGGCCGTCCCGCAAGGCGTTGAGCATTTCCTGCTCGATCCGGCCACAGGCCCGGTCGGCGGGGGTAAAAAAGCGACCGGCGGTATGGCCGACGATTTCTGCCGCGGTCCAGCCCAAAACGTGCGCAGCGCCGGGATTCCAGTCGGTGATGATACCCGCCGGGTTGGTGACGATCATCGCGAAATCAATGGCGCATTCGAAAACGGCGCGGTGCCGCGCGTCGCGCCATGCCATGCCATTGCCTGCGGCAGCGACGCGCAGGCGCAAGACTTCGGCCTCGAGCTCGCTGCGGCTGAGATGTTCCAGACTGCTCCCACTCACGCTTTCATCGTTCCTTATGGATGACCGGATTAGTAACACACCTGCTAGGAGCGCCATGAGAGCAGAAACGCCCGGGATTTGCACACCCGGTCGTGGCTTTACCCAACCTTTACCCAATCCAGACGTGGGTTTACACGGCGGCGGTGTTGAATGGCTCCATGGCGAACCCAACCTGTCGCCAGAGGAGACACCATGTTTTCGAAGATGACCAAAGTCCTGATCCTGACCGGTTTGCTGATCGCTTCCGGCGCGGCGTCTGCCAATGACCGCAACGTGATCGTGCCGGTGATTGCCGGAGCCGCAGTCGGCGCCGTGCTGGCCACGGTGATCGCCAGTAAAGGCAATGACCGCGATCACCGCCATGAGCGTCCGCGTTACCACCGGGCCTATGCGCCGGCCCCGCCGCGGATGCAGTACCGTCGGTACGCCCCGCCGCCGCGTCATCACTACGATAACCGCCGCTATGATCGCGGCCACGACTCCTATCGTGGCGGCCGCCGCTGGTGAGCTAGCACCGCGAATTGACACATCCCCCCATTGCCACTGTACTGAGCCGTAACCGGGTTTCCTGGCGCAACCCGGCCGACTGGCGAGAAATAAGAATAACGTCGCAGGTGAATGCATGCAGCAACGGGCTGTCCGCAGGCGCGGCGTAACTTCATCAGTACGAGAGCGCATTGGCCTCTCAGGAGTGGCGACATGATGGGCGCGGTCTGGATGGCGGTGGTTGCGGTGGTGATCTCTGCAAGCGTGGGCACTGCCCAGGCGGCGGAGACGCGAAAGGTCGATGTATTGCTGGTCGGCGGCGGGATCATGAGTTCGACGCTCGGCATCTGGCTCAATGAACTGGAACCGGGCTGGTCGATGGAAATGGTAGAGCGCCTCGATGCGGTCGCCGAAGAAAGCTCCAACGGCTGGAACAATGCCGGCACCGGGCACTCTGCCCTGGCGGAATTGAACTACACCCCGCAGGACCCGGACGGCAAGATCAATATCACCAAGGCCATCGAGATCAATGAAGCGTTCCAGATCACCCGGCAGTTCCTCGCCTGGCAAGTCAAGAACGGTGTACTGAAAAATCCCCGCTCGTTCATCAACACGACGCCGCACATGAGCTTCGTCTGGGGCGACGACAACATCAGCTTCCTGAAAAAGCGCTATGAAGCCTTGCAGGCCAGCCCCCTGTTCCGCCCGATGCAGTTCTCCGAAGATCACCAGCAGATCAAGAAATGGGTGCCCCTGATGATGGAGGGCCGCGATCCCAATCAGAAACTGGCGGTCACCTGGACGCCCATCGGCACCGACGTGAACTTCGGCGAGATCACCCGGCAGTTCGTGGCTTATTTGCAGAGCCGTCCCAATTTCACCCTGACGCTTTCCAGCGAAGTGCAGGACATCACCCGCAACGCCGACGGTTCCTGGCATGTGGAATATGAAAACCTGAAAGACGGCACCACCAGGGCTACCGACGCCAAATTCCTGTTCATCGGCGCAGGTGGCGGTGCACTGCCGCTGTTGCAGAAGTCGGGGATTCCGGAAGCCAAGGAATACGCAGGCTTTCCGGTGGGCGGTTCGTTCCTGGTGACCGAGAACCCGACCCTGGCCGAGCAGCATATGGCCAAGGCCTACGGCATTGCTTCCACCGGCGCGCCACCCATGTCGGTTCCGCACCTCGACACTCGGGTGCTGGACGGCAAGCGCGTCATTCTGTTCGGGCCGTTCGCGACCTTTTCCACCAAGTTCCTCAAGGAAGGTTCCTACTTTGATCTGTTGGGCAGCGTGACCACCCACAACCTGTGGCCGATGACCAAGGTCGGCGTCGATCAGTTCGACCTGGTGCAATACCTGGCCGGGCAACTGATGCAGTCCGATGACGACCGCTTCAACGCCCTGAAGGAATATTTTCCGCAGGCGAAAAAAGAAGACTGGCGCCTGTGGCAGGCTGGCCAGCGGGTGCAGATCATCAAGCGCGACAAGGACAAGGGCGGCGTGCTCAAACTGGGTACCGAGGTCGTGAGTTCCCAGGACGGTACCATTGCCGGCCTGCTCGGGGCGTCACCGGGCGCCTCCACCGCCGCGCCGATCATGCTCGAAGTCATGCAGCGGGTATTCAAGGACAAACTCGCCAGCCCGGCCTGGCAGGCCAAGTTGCATCAGATCATTCCCAGCTATGGCACGCGCCTGAACGACGACCCCAAAAGAGTCATGGAGGAATGGACTTACACCGCCAATCTGCTGCAACTGGCCCCGCCACCGGCAATCGATCAGCAACCGGCCACCGTCAAGCCCGCCAGCGACCCGCTCGGCCAGAAAAACAGCAACTCCGACCCGGACCTGAATCCGGAGCCATTGAAAAAATGACCAGCCTCAGGCACGCCCGGTTCTTTCCGGGCCTGCCTGCCCAAGCCATACCGGGCATGCTCAGGGCGTAGCGACCTTTGCCGTCCGAATGAACAGCGCACGCAGCTTTTCCCAGAAGTTGGCGCCGAGCATGAACAGGCTGGCTACCAGCAGCACATCACCCAGCAGGCGCAGTTGCAGTTTGTACGGCGCCAGCTGCGGCGCGAACATGTCCAGATGATGATCCAGAAACGCCGCGACCACCGGAATGCAAAACAATGCGACACCGACCCGATGCCGCACGACGCCCACTTCCGCCGGCCAGGCCATGAACGACTTCACATGCTTGTGCAGTTGCGCCTTGAGCTGCTGAAACCCGGACTTGCCCATTACCGCAATGGCGGCGATCAGCAGCACTTTGTTGCTGATGAACAGCACCCCGACCAGGGTAGCGATGGTGGCGCCGGTCGCACCCGCCATGGACGCCAGCGGTACCAGCGCCCAGGACGCCGCCATCAGAATGATCAGCCCTATTCCACACTGAAAACGCCATCCTTCCGACGGCGCAGCCATAGAGTGCTCGGCCATTATCCAGCCTCCCATAACTGACTTTCGATAAAACCAGATTCAGATTAGCAGTGAACAGCGGCCGGCAACGAGACAACTTACGTTGACCAACAAAAACATCGGAACCTGCAAGTTCAAGCACTTAAAGTCACTGCACTTGGCGCGTGCCGGATAAACGTCAAGAATGGGTGAATCCTGAGCGTTCCGCTTGCAGGGAAAACCGCTCAGCGTCACTTGCCGAGCGCTGATTATTTGCTATTCCTAAAGTTCCTCACTACAGGCTGGAGGCAAGGCCATGTCAAGCGCAAAGAAAATGAGCGTTGGACAGCTGACCATGCTGACTGCCGTCAATATGCTGGGCTCGGGCATTGTCCTGCTACCCTCCAAGTTGGCCGAAGTTGGCGCAATTTCAATACTTTCCTGGCTTGTGACAGCCACCGGTTCACTGGCGCTGGCCTATGCCTTTGCCCGTTGCGGCATGCTCAGCCGAAAGACCGGCGGCATGGGCGGTTATGCCGAATATACGTTCAGCAAGGCCGGCAACTACATCACCAACTACACCTATGGCCTTTCGCTGTTGATTGCCAATGTCGCGATCAGTATTACTGCGGTGGGTTATATCCAGGTGTTGTTTAATGTGGAGTTGAATTCATTGCAGGTGGGACTTGCCACCATTGCGCTTTTATGGATAACGACGTTCGCCAACTTCGGCGGCGCGCGGATTACCGGCAAGATCGGATCGGTCACCGTGTGGGGCGTGATCGCACCGGTGGTGCTGGTCTCGACCCTTGGCTGGTTCTGGTTCGACAGCAGTGTCTATGCCGCCGGCTGGAACCCCCACGACCGAACCTGGTTCGAAGCCGCAGGCGCCTCGGTGGCCATTACCCTGTGGGCCTTTCTGGGGCTGGAGTCGGCCTGCGCCAACACCGATGCGGTGGAGAACCCGGAAAAGAACGTCCCGATTGCGGTACTGGGCGGCACCCTCGGCGCGGCCGTGATCTACATCGTGTCCACCAATGTGATCGCCGGCATCGTCGCCAACCCGGAGCTGGCCAGCTCCACCGCGCCGTTCGGGCTGGTGTTTGCCAAGATGTTCAACCCCATGACGGGCGACGCGGTGATGGCTCTGATGATTCTGGCCTGCATCGGCTCGTTGCTGGGCTGGCAGTTCACCATCGCCCAGGTATTCAAGAGTTCGGCGGACACCGGTTACTTCATTCCGGTATTCGCCAAGGCCAACAAGGCCGGCACGCCCATCATCGGCATGCTGATCCTGTTGGCGGCCCAGACCGCGCTGGCGTTGCTGACCATGAGTCCGGATCTGACCAAGCAGTTCGACATTCTCGTCAACCTGGCGGTGGTCACCAACCTGGTGCCGTACATCCTGTCCATGGCCGCGCTGATGACCATCCAGATGGTCTCCAACGTCGAGCCTCGACAAGCGCTGATCAGCAATATCGTGGCCGGGATCGGTGCCGCCTACAGTTATCTGGCGCTGTACAGCTCCGGCGCCCAGGCGCTGATGCTCGGCGGCGTGGCTACAATCTTCGGCTACACGCTGTTCGGCTTCGTCAACAACCGGCTGATCCGGCTTGAGGCGTTGAATAACAGCGTGCCGACCCAGACCGTCAGCGCGCAGCACATCACCGCCGACCCCGTCCCGGTGAACGACCTGAATGAAGCCATACAGGGAGTCAGAGCATGACCGCACAACGACAATTGATCGGCATGCTGGCCCTGCTGGTCAGCGCCGCCCCGGACAAGCGCACCGTGTTCGGCCGCGCCCTGAACCAACTGATTGCCGACATGGAGGGCCGCTCCATCAGCATCCTGCTCTCGGAGAGCCTGGCCGATGCCACCGCGATCCTGCATTCGGACCCGGCCATCCAGTGCGTGCTGCTGAGCTGGGAGATGGACGACAGCGAGGACCGCAGCGAATGCATCAAGCTGCTGACCGACCTGCGCGAGCGCAATACGCGGGTCCCGGTGTTCCTGATCAGTGATCGCAGCACCGCGTCGAGCATTCCGCTGATCGTCATGCAGCACGCCGATGACTTCATCTGGCTGCCGGAAGACACCAGCCGCTTCCTCAGCGGCCGGATCTCGGCGGCCATCGAGCGCTATCGCCAGGCGGTATTGCCGCCGATGTTCGGCGCACTGCTGCGCTTCGCCAGGTCCTATGAATATTCCTGGCATACGCCGGGCCATGCCGGCGGCACGGCGTTTCTCAAGAGCACCGCGGGCCGGGCGTTCTATGAATTTTTCGGAGAAAATCTGCTGCGCTCGGACCTGTCCATCTCGGTCGGCGAGCTGGGTTCGCTGCTGGACCACAGCGGCCCGATCGGCCAGGGCGAACGCTACGCGGCCAAGGTGTTCGGCGCGCACCGCACTTACTACGTCACCAACGGCTCGTCGATGTCCAACCGGGTGATCCTGATGGCCAGCGTGACCCGAGACCAGATCGCGCTGTGCGACCGCAATTGCCACAAGTCGGCCGAGCATGCCATGACGCTGTCCGGCGCGATCCCGACCTATCTGGTGCCGACCCGCAACCGCTACGGCATCATCGGCCCGATCCTGCCCCAGACCCTGAGCCGCGAGAGTATTCAGGCCGCGATTGCCGACAATCCCCTGGTCGGCGACGGGATCGATCCGACGCCGGTGCACGCCATCATCACCAACTCCACCTACGATGGGCTGACCTACAACGTCACGCGGGTCGAAAAACTGCTCGGCGAAAGCGTGGACCGCTTGCATTTCGATGAGGCCTGGTACGGCTACGCCCGCTTCAACCCGCTGTACCGGGAACGCTTCGCCATGCACGGCAGCCCGCAGGACCATGACGAATCACGGCCGACGGTGTTCGCCACCCAATCCACTCACAAGCTGCTGGCGGCGCTGTCCCAGGCCTCGATGATTCACGTGCGCGACGGGCGCAACGCTATTCCCCACGGGCGCTTCAACGAGTCGTTCATGATGCACGCCTCGACCTCGCCCAACTACGCGATCATGGCCTCCTGCGACGTCAGCTCGGCAATGATGGAAGCGCCCAGCGGGCAGATCCTGACCAATGAATCCATCGAGGAAGCCATCGCCTTCCGCCAGGTCATCTCGCGCATGAAAAGCGAAATGCTTGGCCATGATGACTGGTTCTTTTCCTGCTGGCAGCCGCCGGCGGTACAGATCGACGGTGTGGCGGTGCCCTTCCACAAGGCCGACCCGCAGGTGCTCAAGACCGAGCCCCATTGCTGGGTATTGCATCCCAACGAGGTCTGGCACGGCTTCGGTGATATAGAAGACGGTTACTGCATGCTCGACCCGATCAAGGTGTCGGTGCTCAGCCCCGGCATGGGCAATGACGGCGAGTTGCTGGAGTTCGGCATTCCGGCCTGCGTGGTGACCGCCTATCTGGGCAATGTCGGCATCGTGGTGGAGAAGACCACCGATTTCACCGTGCTGTTTCTGTTTTCCATCGGCATCACCAAGGGCAAATGGGGCACGCTGGTCAACGCCCTGCTGGATTTCAAGCGCGACTACGACAGCAACCTGGAACTGGAGCTGTGTCTGCCCGATCTGGTGACCGCCAACCAGCAGCGCTACGCGGGCATGGGGCTGCGGGACCTGGCCGAGGAAATTTTCGCCGCCATGAAACAGCACCGCACCACCGCCACTATGTCCCGGGCGTTCGGCACCTTGCCCAGAGCCGAGTTCAGCCCGGTGGAGGCTTACGAAAAGCTGGTCAGGAACGAAGTGGAACGGGTCACCCTGGCCCAGGCGGCAGGCCGTATCGCGGCCACCGGTATCGTGCCTTACCCGCCGGGCATTCCGCTGCTGATGCCCGGGGAGAACGCCGGTGCCGCAGACGGTCCGCTGCTCGGTTATCTCAAGGCGCTGGAGCATTTCGATGCGTCGTTTCCAGGCTTCACCCACGATACCCATGGCATCGAGAACGACGCCGGGGTCTACCACCTGCTGGTCCTGAAATGACGGGACAGGAGCTATGCAATGAACATTCAGGCGGTAAAGGCGCTGTGGTGCTGCCTCCTCATGGCCGTTGCCGGGTGCGCCGGGTCGCAGGTCGACCCCCGTGAGTATTCCGGTTTTCTGGGCGACTACAGTCGATTGAAGCCGGCCGAGAGTGCCAGCGGTGCGCCGGTGATGCGCTGGATTTCACCGGACGTAGAGCCGAAACAGTACACCCGGGTCTACATCCAGCCCAGCCAGTTCTACCCGCGACCGCAGCCCACCCGCGTGGTCAGTGCCCAGACCCTGCAGTCCATCGCACGCTATTACGACACCGCGCTGAAACGTGAGCTGGGCAAGGACTTCCAGATCGTCGAAACGCCGTTGGCCAGCACCATCATCGTGCGCCCGGCGATCACCGCGGTGTCCACCCGGACCGAGGGCTTGCAGCCCTATGAGGTAATTCCCATCGCCCTGGTCGCGGCCGCGGTGAATACCGCAGCGGGCGGCCGCGACCAGGCCGTGGAAATCGGCACCGAGCTGGTATTTGTGGACGGCCAGACCAAAGAGGTGCTGGCCCAGCTGGTACGCAAAGGCGCCGGCAAGTCACTGGAAAACGAAACCACGCAGCTGACCCTGGAAGACGTCAAACCGGTGCTGGACGGCTGGGCGACGGATATGCGGTTGGGGTATCAGCAGTTGGAGGCTACACCACATCCATAACTGTAGGCGCGAGCGGGCGGCGCTCCGTCTTGCTCGCGACCGCCATTTGTACCAGACCGCTTCGGCGCCTGACACGCCGCTGTCGCGAGCAAGCTCCCTCCCGCAAAGATCGCGCAGGACCTGAACCCGGTTCGCTCCCACACCACAACATGTTCTACAAGATCATCAATGAATGATCTGGCTCAGGAACAGCTTGGTGCGGTCGCTCTGTGGGTTGTCGAAGAAATCGTTCGGCGCGGCCTGTTCGACGATTTCGCCTTTGTCCATGAAGATCACCCGGTTCGCCACGGTACGGGCGAAGCCCATTTCGTGGGTCACACAGAGCATGGTCATGCCCTCGTCCGCCAGGCTGACCATGGTGTCGAGCACTTCCTTGACCATTTCCGGATCGAGGGCCGAGGTCGGCTCATCGAACAGCATGATCTTGGGCTTCATGCACAATGCACGGGCAATCGCCACACGCTGCTGCTGGCCGCCGGACAGTTGGCCCGGATACTTGTGCGCCTGCTCCGGAATGCGCACGCGCTCCAGGTAATGCATGGCGATTTCTTCGGCCTTTTTCTTGGGCATGTTGCGCACCCACATCGGCGCCAGCGTGCAGTTCTGCAGGATGGTCAGGTGCGGGAACAGGTTGAAGTGCTGGAACACCATGCCGACTTCGCGGCGGATGGTCTCGATCTGCTTCAGGTCCGAGGTCAGCTCGGTGCCGTCCACCACGATCTTGCCCTGCTGGTGCTCTTCCAGACGGTTCAGGCAACGAATGGTGGTCGACTTGCCCGAGCCCGACGGGCCGCACAACACAATGCGCTCGCCCTGACGCACGTTCAGGTTGATGTCCTTGAGCACGTGGAACTGGCCGTACCACTTGTGGACGCCCTCCATGCGAATCATGCCTTCGGCGCCAAGCGGTCGGCTGACAGCTTCGTTCATGACGTTATCTCCATGGCTAGTGCAGCACGCTTTGCAGGAATTCCCGGGTCCGGGCTTGCTGGGGCGCGCTGAAGATCTGCGACGGCGGCCCCATTTCGACGATTCTGCCGCCATCGAAAAACACCACTCGGTCAGCCACCTCGCGGGCGAAGCCCATCTCGTGGGTGACCACGATCATGGTCATGCCCTGCGCAGCCAGGCCCTTCATCACGTTGAGCACATCACCCACGGTTTCGGGGTCCAGCGCCGAGGTCGGCTCATCGAACAGCAGCAGTTTGGGCTTCATCGCCAGGGCGCGAACAATCGCCACCCGCTGTTGCTGCCCGCCGGACAACTCCGAGGGATAACCGTCGGCCTTGTGCCGCAACCCGACCCGATCCAGCAAGGCCAGGGCCGTCGCTTGCGCTTCGGCCTGGGTGGCGCGCTTGAGCTTGACCGGCGCCAGGCACATGTTGGCCATCACCGACAGGTGCGGGAACAGCGTGTAGTCCTGGAACACCATGCCCACGTCTTCGCGCAACCGTGCCAGGGCCTTGCGGTCGCCGGCCTTGATCGATTCGCCGCCACCGATCACCACCGTACCCGCCGACGGTTCTTCGAGGCTGTTGAGGCAGCGGATGAAGGTCGATTTGCCCGAGCCGCTGGGGCCGATGATCACCACCACTTCGCCTTCGCCGACGTCCAGGTCCACGCCCTTGATCACCTCGTGCCTGTCGAAGCGCTTGTGCAGGCCGCGCACAGTCAGCATGGTGTTGCTCGCTGTGGCGTTCAGGGCTTGGGCGCTCATAGCCCGGCCCTGGCCCGAGTCAGGGTCTGCAGACGTAGATTGGCCGCGCTCAGACGCTCGCGCCTGGCCAGATTGGCATTACGTTCGGCGGCCAGGCGCTGGCCGGCGCGGGCCAGGCTTGGTTGCAGCGATGCCAGCGACGGCCCGCCCGCGGAGCTGCGGCCCTGCACGTTGGCGGTCGGGTCCAGGCAATCACGGACTTTGTCGGCCGGTAAATGCAAGGCGTGGCCCAGTTGTTCCAGCGCGCAGGCGTCCACCATGGCGGTGTCGATCTGATGCGCAGGCAGACCCGCGTCCATCGCCATGCGCACCGCGCCGCCAACCACATGATGGGCTTCACGAAACGACAGGTCGGCCTCGCGCACGATCAAGTCGGCAAGGCCGGTGGCCGTGGAGAAATCCTCACCGGCGCGCTTCACCGCCAGTTCGGCGTTCGGCGTGGCGGTCCGCAGTACCAGGTCGAGCAGTTTCAGACAGCGCAGGCTTTCGTCGGCCGCTTCCCAGAACCCGCGGGTTCCTTCGCGGTTGGCATCGCCGGTATGGGAAAAGTTGCTGCCCTTGATGGTGATGCTGGCTCCCATCAGCAGCCCGACGATATGTCCGGTGCGGCCCTTGAGGTATTCGAGCACCGTCGGATTCTTCTTTTGCGGCATGATGCTCGATGTGGCGGCAACACTGTCCGGGAAGTCGATCAGGCTGAATTCGTGGGTACTCCAGACGAAATAATCCTGGGCCACACGGCTCCAGAACACCGCCAGCAGGCTCAGGTGCGACAGGCTCTCGATCATGAAGTCCCGCGAGCCGACCGCGTCCAGCGCGTTGTCCAGGTAGCCGTCGAAACCGAGCAGTTCGGCGGTCCGCGCCCGGTCGATAGCAAACGGGGTTCCGGCGAAGGCTGCGGCGCCCAGCGGGCTCTGGTTCATGGACTCCAGCGTTTGGGTCAGACGCTTGCAATCACGTTCCAGTGCCTGTTCCACCGCCGAGAGGTAGTAGCCGTAAGTGATCGGCTGCGCCGGTTGCAGGTGGGTGTAGCCCGGCATCACGGTTTCAGCGAACATCTCGGCGTTATTCAGGGCGGTCTGGCGCACCTTGATCAGTTCGTCGATCAGGTCCATCAGCACTTCCCGGCAGCGCAGGCGGTCGACGGTGGCCAGAATGTCGTTGCGGCTGCGCCCGGTGTGCAGGCGCCCGCCGATGTCGGTGCCGATCTGCTCGATCAGGTGCGCTTCGTAGTTGAAATAGGCATCTTCGCGGGACGGGTCGAGGGTGACTTCACCCGGACCGGCCGCTTCCATGTCCAGCACGCCTTTGGCCAGTACCGTCGCATGCTCGTCGCGAATCAGGCCCTGCTCGGCGAGCATCACGATGTGCGCCTTGTTGATGTTGCCCAGGATGTCGAACCCTTCGGCAAAACCCTGCAGACGCGGCCGGTAGATGAACTCGTTGACTTCCGGGGCGGTGGTTTCCTTCAGGCGCCGGCTGACTTTGGATTCTTGCATGTTGAAACCTCTTCAGGAGTGGCACGCGTCACCGGGCGACCCAGGCGACGTTCGAGATAACGGCTGAGCCAGCTCAGCAACGAACAGATAACGAAGTACACCAGCAGCACCAGGCCGTAGACGGTGAACGCGGGGCTGACCCCGGTCATGACCGTGTCGCGCTCGATGATGATCTGGCCGACTTTGAGAAACTCGCTGACACCCACCAGCGCGCCCAGCGACGTAGCCTGCACCAGCATGGTCAACAGCCCGGTGTAGGCTGGAAGGATGGCGCGCATCGACTGCGGCGCAATCACGTAGAGGTAGATCTGCCAGGGCCGCAGCCCCAGCGCCCAGGCGCTTTTCCATTGATGGCGCGCCACCGATTCCAGGCCGCCGCGCACGATCTCGATGCCGTTGGCGCTGCCCCATAAGGTCAGGCCGGTGGTCACCGCGGCAAACGGACTCAGGTCCAGCCCCAGCATCGGTGCGCCGAAGAAGATGAAGAACACGTTGACGATCAGCGGGATCGAGCGAAACAGCTCGACATAGGCATGGATCGTCCACCACAGGAAGCGGTTCTTCACCGTCGCCAGCACCCCGAGCACCGTAGAGATCAGCGTGGTGAACAGCAGCACCACCAGCGCCAGGCGCAGGGTCATCCACAGGCCTTTGCACACGAAGGCCCAGTTTTCGATCAGGAAATTCATGCTTGCCTCACTGCCGGAATGGTCGTTGCAAATGAGCCGAGAGCCGGCCCGTCAACAGCGCCAGAATCCCCACCAGCACCAGGTACATCACGCAGATCGCGCTGAACATCTCGATGGCGCGGAAATCCGTGGCGATGCGATCCACCGCCACGAAGGTCAGCTCCGCCAGGCCGATAGCCTGCAGGTACGAGGAGTTCTTGAGCAGCGAGATCGAGGTGTTGAGCACCGCCGGCAGGCTGGTGCGGAACGCGATGGGCAAGGCCACCAGGCAGAAGTAATGCCTGGGTTTGAGGCTCAGCGCCTGACTGGCTTCGCGCATGCCGTGCTCCACGGTCGCCAGGCCGCCGCGCACATTCTCGATCTGATAGGCCCCGGCCCACAGCGACAGGCACATCACCCCGGACCAGAACAGCGACAGCTCCATGCCCACCGCCGGCAGGCCGTAGAAGATGAAGAACAACTGCACCAGGATCGGTGTGTTGCGGATCAGCTCCACGTACAGCACGACGATCTGCGAGATCACCGGCACTTTCATGACCCGCGCCGCGCCGCCGAGCACACCGATCAGCAGCGAGAAGACGATGGCCAGCACCGTCACCCGCAGCGTCATCAGCACGCCGTCGAGCAGCGCCGGCCACTGGGCCAGCAGATAGTTGAAGTCGAAGTCCATGAGTGACGCCCGGTCAGAGGGCTTCGGCAGGCTTGGGCTGCTCGAAGACGCTGATGTAGTAGCTCTGGATGTTTTGCGGCACGAACTGCTGGATCCAGACGCGGAACAGCTTTTCTTCGTGCATGCGCGCCACGGCGGCACTCAGGTAGTCGCGCCATTGCTCGTCGTTCTTGCGCACGCCGATGGCGGCATCGGAAATCTGGAACGGCTCGTTGAGCAAACGTGCGTCCTTATCGTTGTCGGCGACCACCACCAGGGTTGCGGCGTCGTGGGTGTAGGCGTCGGCGCGGCCCTGGCGGAACGTCTGCAAGGCATCGGCGGCACTGTTCATGCGCAGGGTCTTGACCTCGGGCATGTGGTCTTCGAACCACTTGGCCTGGACCGAGCCTTTCAGGGTGGCAAGGGTCTTGCCCTTGAGGTCGGCGATTTTCTTGATTTCGCTGTCCTTCTTCACCACCACGTCACTGGCGCCCCAGCGATACGGCGTGCTGAAGTCGATGACGCGCAGGCGCTCCGGGGTAACGCCGAGGGTGGCGATCAGCAAGTCGACCTTGCGACCGATCAGTTGCGGAACGCGGTTTTCAGCGGTGACGCAGGTGAACGACACCTTGTCCCTGGAACCCAGCGCCCACAGTGCGACCTGCCTGGCCATCTCCACTTCGACCCCGGCGAATTGCCCGCTGTTGTCCTGGAAACCGTAAGGCGGCTGGTCGCAACGCACACCGGCACGCAGCTGGCCGGCCTCTTTGATTGCATCGGGAACCGCAGGAAGCTCGGCCGCCTGGGCCTGGGCAAGACAGCCCACTGCCAGGCACGAGAAAGCCAGCGCACTACCAAGGTTTTTGATCGAAAACGACATGATGCCTCCTGGTTACATATGAGCATCGTCCAACGCGCATGCGCTGGCCGACACCATGGAATACAAGGGCAGAAATGAGATAAATCAGGCTGGGTGAAGACTGCTGCGCCAGGCCTGATGTGGCGGCGTTTTTTTATGCTTATGTCTGCCGTTTACTTGAGCTGCATCGCGTCCCGTCTTCGCGGTGACGTCGATGGAAAAGATTTATAAAGCTTCCAGTTCATGCAAACAAATGATAATTCATCAGTCACTCATACCAAATTGATATGGCCTTCCATGAACTTCAAACAAGTCGAAGCCTTCCGCGCGGTGATGCTCAGCGGCTCGATGACGGCGGCCGCCGAGTCGCTGCACACCTCACAACCCAACATCAGCCGACTTATCGCGCAGCTGGAGCGCAATACCGGTTTCAAGCTGTTCGAACGGGTCGCCGGGCGGCTGTTGCCCACCGATGAAGGCGCGGCGCTGTTCGAAGATGTCGAGCGCGCATTCATTGGCTTGCAGGGCCTGGAGAAATCAGCGCAGAACATCCGCCGGGGCGGCACCGGGCGGCTGCGGATCGGCGCGGTGCCTTCGCTGACCCTGACGATATTGCCCAGGGTCATCCAGCGCTTTCGCCAGCAGAACCCGGATGCCGCCATTTCGATCCACACCAACGATTCGCCCACCGTGGGGCACTGGGCGGCATCGCGGTTTTGCGACATCGGGCTGGCGTCTTATGTGGGCGAGGAAATGCCGGGGGTGACGACCCAGGTGATCTGCAACGTGCCGGGCGTATGTATATTCCCCAAGGGACATCGGTTGAGCGCGCTGAAATCGGTGACGGTGGAAGATCTAAAGGGTGAGGAATTCATATCCCTGTCGCAGAACGATGGCTCGCGGATTCGCATCGACCGCGCGTTTCCCGATGACAAGGCGTATCGCAAGATGAACCTGGAAACCCACCATGCCGCGACGGTCTGTTCGCTGGTGGCGTTGCAGCTGGGCGTGAGTATCGTGAGCCCGCTGGTGGCGGCCGAATACCTGCACACCGGAATCGAAACCCGGCCCTTCCACCCGCAGATCCGTTTCACGACCTACCTGCTGCTCCCCGCCGACCGGCCACAGAGTCTGTTGTCACAGCGGTTTGCAGCACTGATCCAGGAAATGCTGGCCGAAGCCGCCGCAAATCTGTAGGCGCCACCTTGGTTCGGGCGGCGATCCAACGAAGAGGCCGGTACAACCGAAGGGTTTCAGCGTCTCAGACACCGTCTTCGCCACCAAGGTGGCTCCTACAAAAAGCTACGTTTTTCAGCCTGCCGCGATGACGGTGATTTCCACCAACAGATCCGGCGCGGCCAGGCGTGACTCCACGGTGGCACGTGCCGGTGCGTGGCCGTCAGGTGCCCAGGCATCCCAGACCTCGTTCATGCCGGCGAAGTGGGCGTTGATATCCGACAACCACACCTGGGCACTCAGGATGCGGGTCTTGTCGAGGCCGGCCTTGGCCAGGAAATTGTCGATCTTCTCCAGCACCTGTGCGGTCTGACCCTTGATGTCCAGCGTGCGGTCGGTCGCAGTCTGGCCGCCCAGGAAGGTAAAGCCGTTGCACTGCACGACGCGGCTCATGCGCTGGTTGGTTTCGATACGGGTGATGTCCAGCATGGGAACTCCTCAATGTTGCGGGATGGATGCAGCGAAAATGGGCGGCGTCAGCGACGCCGGTTTGTCGAAACGGTCAACGGCGAAGGCGTCCAGAGAAATGTCCGAAGTCTCGCCGAGTATTTCCTGCGCCAGTCGTCGCCCGGTGCCCGGACCCATCTGGAAACCGCTGCCGCAAAAGCCGAACGAATAACTCAGGCTGGCGGCCTTGCGACTGGCGCCGATCACCGGCAGATCGTCGGCGGTAAAGGCTTCTACTCCGGCCCAGACGCGATTGACGCCCAAGTGTTTGAGATGCGGAAAGAGGTCGGTGACGGTGCGCGCGCTGGTGCCCAGCCGGGTCATGTCGACTTCGCCATGCCGCGCAGCAAAGTCCAGCGCGCCGATCAGCTTGCCGCCGATCACCACCGTGCCGTTGGCGAACTGCTTGAATGACAGCGAGCGTCCCGTGGCCCCGAGCACCGGGGTGCAGAACGGTGCCACGCGGTGGGTGACCATCAACATCAGGCCTTCGGGGTGAACCGGCACCGGCTCGCCGACCTGCGCCGCCAGTTCCCCGGCCCAGGCACCTGCGGTCACCACCAGGTGTTCGGCGCTGAACGCACCTTGCTCGGTATTGACCCGCCACCGTGTGCCAACCTGCTCCACACGCCGCGCCGCGCACCCTTCATGGACCCGGACACCAAGGCGTTGGGCCGCCAGGCGAAACGCGGTGACGGTCTTGTATGGCACCGCGTAGCCGTCGTCCTTGACCCAGATTCCGCCGACCACATGCCGCGCCACGGTAGGAATGATGTCGAAGACCTGCTCGCGGTCGACCAGCACTTCGTGACTGAAACCCAGGGCGTTGAGTTGTTCGACCCGCTGCCGGCATTCCTCCAGCTCGGCTGGCGTTTCCGCCAGTTTCAGCTGGCCGCTGGGCACGAAGCCGCCGTCGTCGCCCAGTACCTGCGGCAGTTGATGCCACAACTCGCGAGAAGACAGCGCCAAGGGAATTTCCGGGCTGTGTCGCCCCAGCGTGCGCACGCCCCCGGCATTGACCCCCGATGCGTGGCGACCGCAATAGTCGGCTTCCAGCACCGTCACCTCGACCCCGCGTTGAGCCAGGTGAAACGCGGTGCTCAGCCCGTGAATGCCGCCGCCTATCACCAGTACCTCGCCCTGGCGTCGGCGCACGTCATTCACCGGCCAGTTCCCCAAGGGTGATGGGTTTGATCGGCGGCCGAATCCGGTAGTAACCGACTTCCTGCGCCGATACGCCCCGTGCCTGGGCGATCAATTCGGTCACCGTCAGGCCGCACATCCGTCCCTGGCACGGCCCCATGCCGCAGCGTCCGAACGACTTGGCCTGGTTTGGCCCGCTGCAGCCCAGGGCGACAAAGCTGCGCAGATCTGCGGCGGTGACTTCTTCGCAACGGCAGACCATGACCTCATCCGCGGGAATGCGGTTTTCTTCCTTGGGCTGGTACAGCGCATCGAGAAATGGCCGGATACGCAGATTGCCGGCAAGCTTTGCCCGCAGCGGCCCGGCGTCGCGGTCACGCTGCGTGCGGTCGAGTGCGCCCAACTGCGCGGCGATGCCCAATGCCGACAGTTGCCCCTGCAAAGCGGCAGCCTGGGCACCGCCGATGCCGGCGCCATCGCCCGCCACATAAATCCCCGGCACGTCCAGTTCGCCCCACGGGTCGGCGACCGGACTGAAGCACAACTGATCAGCGTCCCATTCATGACGGGCGCGCAGTGACTGGCTGAACTGAATGTTCGGCACCACGCCCTGGTGCAGCAGCACACAGCGAGTGGCGATGCGCTGCGGTTTGCCGGATACCGTGAACGTCAGCGCCTGCGCGGCCTCCTCGCCTTCGATGGCCAGTTGCTCGGCACCGGTGTAATGGGCAATGCCCGCACTTCGCAGGCTGCGCATCAGATCCAGGCCCTTGCGCAGGTACGGCCAGGCGCGCAGTGCCGCGAGCAGATGCCGCCGCGCGCGCCAGTAGTCCTCGGCTCGGGTGGTATCCACCAGCGCCCTGATCGGCACACCGGCGCGCAAGTATTGCCAGCCGAGCAGGTACAGCAACGGCCCGCAGCCGGCCAGCACCACCGGCTCGCTGGGCGCCAGGCCGGAACTCTTGAGCAGGATCTGCGCGGCACCGGCGCTCATCACGCCCGGTAACGTCCAGCCGCGAATCGGGAACGGCCGCTCCATGGCGCCGGTTGCCAGCAGCACGACCTTGGCATCCAGGGTCTGCAAACGTCCATCGCGCAGGTAGCTGACCTGATGATCGCGCGTCACCTGCCACACCGAGGCGCCTTTTTCGTAATGCACGGTCGATGCTGCCAGCGCCTGGGCCAGCGCGTTGCCCTGGGCGTAATCCGGACCAAGCATGTCCCGGCGCGCCAACGGAGCCAAGGTGATGCCGCGATAGATCTGCCCACCGGGGCTGCCCTGCTCGTCCAGCAGCACCACTTTCAGGCCTTTGCCGGATAACGCCACCGCCGCGCTCATGCCGGCCGCACCGGCACCGATCACCACCACATCGGCTGTCTGCGGGTTCATGACTGCACCTCCAGGATCCGGACCGGGGTTGGCTGGAAGATCAGGTCGCGGGCGCCCTCCTGGGAGCGGACGCGCATGCCGTCGGTCACTTCGATCAGGCAGCTCTGGCGGTTGGGCACGCCGTCGATCTCCACCAGGCATTCGAAACACACGCCCATCATGCAATAAGGCGCCCGCGGCGCTTCGCTGACCGGCGTGGCGCGAAAGCGGCTGATGCCGGACATCAGCAGCGCCGCCGCGACGCTGATGCCCGCGGGCACGACCAGCGTTGCATCGTTGAAGGTCAGGCTCACCGTGCGCGTCGATGCGACTTCGCTGGCGACCGGTTGAAACAGCGGATCAGTGCGCATGGGAAAACACCTTGTCGGTTAGGAAACGCTCACCGGCAAACACCGCCAGCTCGTCAGGCCGGCTGCCGCCCAGGACCCACGGCGCAATGCGCAGCACATGAGCCGCGGCCAGGGTGACGCCGCTGTGGCAGGTGACCACGAAGGCGCCGGGGTGGGCGTCGGATTGCTGATAAATGGGAAAGCCGTCCGGGCTCATGACCCGTAACGCCGCCCAGGCACGTACCAGGCGCACGTCCTTGAGCAACGGAAAAGTCGCCACTCCGCGTCGGGCGATGGCTGCCAGCACGTGGGTGGATGTGCCGTCGTCGAAACCCACTTCTTCCATGGAATCACCAAACTGCACCGTGCCTTCGTCGGTCTGGCGCACGTTGATGGTCGGGTAGTCGAGGAACGGCCGCACCCGCTCGCTGATCAACACCTGGCCGCGATTCGGCGCGACCGGTGCGTGCAGGCCGACCTGTTTCGCCAGGCCGGGATTGCCGAGCCCCGCCGCCAGCACGATGCGCCCGGCCACGAACTGACGCGAACCTGCGCTGACACGAAACTCGCCCGGCCCGCAATCGATGCGTTCGACCTGGACACCGCCGAACAGACGCGCGCCTTTGGCCTGGGCCGAACCGTGCAGCGCTCGCAACAGCTTGAGCGGATTGACGTGCCCGTCCTGCGGCGTGTAGCTGGCGCCGACCACCGAAGGGCCAATCAGCGGCAGGCGCGCCTTGAGTTCAGCGGCGTCGAGCATCTCGAACGGATAGTTGCCGACCGCATCCTGCAAGGTCTGCAATCGGGTCTGGCGTTCCAGCAGCTCTTCATCGCTGAAGCACATGTGGAAGCCGCCGGGCTGACGCAGCTGCACGTCCACCCCGCTGTCGGCCAGCAGCGCCTCGGCCAGGCTTGGCCAGCGGGTCGCCGAAGAGCGGGTCCAGCGCGAGTAGTCCGGCAGGTCATGGCCTTTGCCCTGCACCCAGACCAGCCCGAAATTGCCCCGCGAAGCGCGGAAGGCATCGTCGCCCTGATCCAGAACTACCGTGTCGGCGCCGCTGCGCGCCAGCCCGTAAGCCACGGCGGTGCCGACCAGCCCGCCGCCGATCACGATGACGTCGCAGTGGATGACTGTGTGCGAATCCCGGTTCATTTGCCTTCCCCGATCAAAACCCGATCCAGGCCGACCATGCGGTCGAGAATCAGCATCAGCAGCAAGGTCCCGACAATCAGCACCGTGGACACGGCAGTGATCAGCGGGTCGATGGTCTGGGAAATCTGGTTGTACATCGCCACTGGCAACGTGGTGGTGCCCGGTGTGGCGACGAACACGGTCATGGTCAGCTCGTCGAAACTCTGGATGAACGCTAGCATCCAGCCGCCGATCACCCCGGTACGGATGCGCGGCAGCACCACGCGGTAGAACGCTGTCCAGCGACTGGCGCCCAGGGACAGCGCGGCCTGTTCGACATCGCGTTCAAGGCCGATGGCCGAGGCCAGGGTCAGGCGCAAGGCATATGGCAGGACGATGATCACGTGGGTCAGGGTCAGCGCCCAGAACGAGCCGCCGATCTGCGCCAGGGAAAAGAAGCGCAGGAATGCGATCCCCAATACCACCGACGGAATCATCAGCGGCGACAGCAGAAAACCGGTGAGTGCGCCACGGCCGGGGAAGTCATAGCGACTGATCGCCAGCGCCGCGGGGATCGCCAGCAACGCCGCAATGGTCGCCGAGGCCAGGCCGAGTTTGATCGACAGGGTAAAGGCGTCGAGCATTTCCCGGTTATCCAGCAGCGCCTCGAACCAGCGCAGCGAAAGGCCGTCGGTGGGCAGCGACAGATAGCCCTTGTCGGTGAAGGCCATGGCCATGACCACCACCAGCGGCGCGACGATGAAGGTCACGAACGCGATGTGATACAGCAGCGAGAAAAATCCGTTCTTGTGCATGGCGGCTCACTCGAAGACTTGCTTGAAGCGGCGCTCGGCCAGCTTGCTGCAACCCAGGATGATGATCAGGTTGGCCACCAGCAGCAGCACGGCGATCGCCGCGCCGAGGGGCCAGTTGAGGGTGCCGAGGAATTCGTCGTAGGCGGCGGTAGCGACCACTTTCAAGCGTCGTCCGCCAATGATTGCCGGAGTTGCGAAAGCTGACGCGGCCAGCGCAAAGACGATGATCGAGCCGGACAGAATGCCGGGCATGATCTGCGGCAGGATGATCCGCCGGAACACCGTCAGCCGCGACGCGCCCAGAGACAGTCCGGCCCACTCCACTTGCAGGTCCAGGCGTTGCAGCGTGGCCCAGACCGCGATGACCATGAACGGCACCAGCACGTGGGTCAGGGCGATCACCACGCCAAGCTGGGTGAACAGCATTTTGACCGGCTGGTCGGTGATGCCCAGCGCCTGCAAGGCGTCGTTGATCAGGCCGTTATTGCCCAGCAGAATCGCCCAGCCCAGGGTGCGCACCACCACTGAAATCAGCAAAGGGCCGAGCACCACCAGCAGAAACAACGAACGCCAGCGCGGCGCCATACGAGCGATGATGATGGTTTCCGGCACGCCGAGCAGCACGCACAACACCGTGACCGCCAGGGCCATGCCGCCAGTGCGCAGGAAGATCTGGTGAAAGTAATCGTCCTTGAACACTTCGATGTAGTTGCTGAAGCTGTACACCGGCACCACGCCCTCGGTGTCGCTGAACAGGTTGAGCGACAGCACGCCGGTCAGCAGCAAAGGCGCCAGCAACAGCGCGATAAACACCAGCAGCGCCGGACCGCTCAGCAGCCAGGGCGCCGCACCGACGTGTTCGGCGTCATACCTGGCCATGGGCGACCTCCCGGTCCAGCAGGCGCAGATCGTCGTCGAGCCAGTCCAGACCGACTTCGCTGCCTTCATCCGGCGGCGGCACGCCGAGATTGGGCTGGGTCATGTGCACCAGCCCCAGGTGGCTTTCCACGGCGATCAACCACAGGTTGCCGAGGAACACGCGCAAGCGGATGCGCCCGCTCAGTCGACCGGCGCCGGCTTCGGTAAGGCGGATTTTCTCGGGCCGAATGTAGACGTTGACCTCATTGCCCTGGGTGCGGTCTTCATGGGGCACATGCAGCATCGTGCCGCTGACCTGCACGTGGCAGCAGCGTGCATTGCGCAACTGCACGGCACCGGCGAAGGCGTTGGTCTTGCCCAGGAACGCTGAAGCAAACGGCGAGTGCGGCCGCTCGTAGGCCTCGAACGGCGTATCGATCTGCACGATCCGGCCCTTGTGCATCACCGCAATGCGGTCGCTCATGGTCATGGCTTCGACCTGATCGTGGGTCACCAGAATGGTGGTGATGCCCAGCTCACGCTGGATCGCCCGCAGTTCGATGTGCATCTCCTCGCGCAGCTTGGCGTCAAGGTTGGACATGGGTTCATCGAGCAACAACAGATTGGGGCGGATCGCCAGTGCCCGGGCAATCGCCACCCGCTGCCGCTGGCCGCCGGACAGCGCCTTGGGGTAGCGCTCGCCCAGGCCGCCGAGGCGCACCAGGGCCAGCGCTTCCTCAACCCGCTTGCCGCGCTCGGCCCTGGCCACGCCACGCATTTCCAGGCCAAAGCTGATGTTCTGCGCCACGGTCATGTGTGGAAACAGCGCGTAGCTCTGGAACACGATGCCCAGGCCCCGCTGTTCAGGACGGACATGGGTAATGTCGCGCCCGTCCAGGACGATGCGCCCTTCGGTAGGCTGGACGAAGCCGGCGATCGATTGCAGGGTGGTGGTCTTGCCGCAGCCTGAAGGCCCGAGCAAGGCGACGAATTCGCCGTGCCGGACCTCCAGGTCCAGGCCGTCAATCGCCTTGAAACTGCCGTAGCTCTTGACGAGGCCTTCGAGTGTGAGAAATGCCATGGGCTTGCCACGCAGGCACAGGCCTGCGTCTCCTGAAGGGTTTCGGGAAGGTTCGCAACCGAGGTTCAGCGGGTGTTCTAACGCTCGACCGTGCGATTCCAGCGTGTCGTCCACTCACTGCGCTGCTGATTGATCGTGTCCCAATCGACCTTGATCAAGGCGTTGACCTTCTCCGGCCCATACGGCATGCGGGCGGCGACTTCCGGGGTCAGGGTGACGGTCTGGTTGACCGGCGCGAAGCCGTTCTGACTGGCCTGGATGGCCTGGACTTCCGGCGACAACACGTACTGGATGAACGCCTGGGACAGTTCGGACTGCGCGTTGGGCGTAACGCCGCAGGCCGCGACCTGCAGGGCGATCCCGCCTTCTTTCGGGTAGATGAACTTCAGCGGAAAACCGGTGCCTTGCAAGGCCACGGCGCGGCCGCTGCCATAAACGGCCATGACCACATCGCCGTTCTGCATCATCCCGTCCATCTCACCGGGCGCCGACACCCAGGCCAGCACGTTCGGGCCGATTTCATCCTTGAGCGCCTTGAAGCCAGGGTCGATGTTCTTCTCGCCACCGCCGCGCAGGCGGGCCATTTCCACCAGGGTGTGCAGGCCATAGGTGTTGGTCACCGGCGGCATGCCGAGCAATTGCTTGTAGCGCGGGTCGGTCAGGTTTTCCCAGGAATCGGGCGGCGCCCAGCCACGCTTCTTGAAAGCTTCTTCGTTGTAGCCGATGCCGGTCGCCACCACGCCGATACCGGTGGCCTCAGGGCTGAGTCGCGCCAGCGGGTACAGATCCTTGTAGACCGGTGCGTCAGCAAGCTTTTCGCACAGGCCCATCTGCAACGCCTGGTACATCGGACCGTCGTCCATCATCGCCACGTTGATCTGCTGGCGGCCCTTCTGCGCCTGGAGCTTGGCCAGGGTTTCGGTGGAGTTTCCGGCGACATAGATGACTTTGACGTTGTGCTGTTTTTCGAAGGCGGGAATGACCCTGGTCTTGTACATCTGCTCGGTGGAACCGCCCACACCTGCAACATACAGGGTGGTCTCGGCAAACACGGTGCCGCAGCTCAACCCGGCGAGGGTGACAGCAACAGTGGCGATGCGGGTCAGCGGGCGAAACGGCTGTGGGGCTGGGGATGCGTTCAGACTGTTCACAGACTATCTCCGAAGTGCGTAGGGGCAGATCGAACAATGCGTCAGTGGCTTCGACGAGGCCGAAGTCATGCATGCACGGTGCATGCTCCCGGAAATCCATCCCGGGCTGCGCATCTTGACGTGCGCTGGGCTTGCTGGATTCGAGTATTGCGATAGCGCGTCCATATGGTCAAATACGGATATCCGGGTTAGCTATTCATATTCGACATGGAGTGACGTGATGAACCTCAGGCAGATCGAAGCGTTTCGCAGTGTGATGCGGCTAGGCTCCATGACCGCGGCGGCCGAGGTGCTGTACACCTCGCAACCCAATGTCAGCCGGCTGATTTCCCAGCTGGAATTGAGCACCGGGCTGACGCTGTTCAAGCGCGCCGGGGTGCGACTGATCCCGACCCAGGAAGGCCAGGCGTTCTTCCAGGAAGTGGAGCGCGCGTTCGTGGGCCTGGACAGCCTCAAGCTTTCGGCCAAGAACATTCGCAACCTCGGCACCGGGCGTCTGCGAGTGGCGGCGGTGCCGTCCACCGGTTTGAGCCTGATTCCCAGGGCGCTCAAGGCTTTTACCGAAACCAGGCCGGAGCTTACGGTGTCGTTGCATGTGAACTCGTCGCAAACCGTCGAGCAGTGGGTCAAATCGCAGTTCTGCGACATTGGCATCGTGGTTCATCCAGGCGACGCCGGCGGCCAGCAGGTCGAATTGCTGGCCGAAATTGCGGCGGTGTGCGTCGTGCCGGCCGGGCATCGCCTGGCATCGCATTCGCACATCACATTCGGCGATCTGGAGGGCGAAGCGTTCGTCTCCCTGTGCCACGGCGACGGCACGCGCTCCCTGGTGGACGGGCTGTTCGAACAGGCCGGGGTCGAACGGGTCATGGCCGTCGAAGCCCAGTACAGTGCGATCAACTGTGAAATGGTGGCGCTGGGCATGGGCATTACCCTCGCCCATCCACTGGTGGCCAACGATTACCTGCACCGCGAGCTGGTGGTCCTGCCGTTTCGCCCGGACATCCTGCTGCCGACCTACGTCATCTGGCCCACGGCCCAGACCCGAACCCGCCTGGCTGAAGAATTCGTGGAGACCTTGAAGGGGTTTTATCGGCAGGCGTTTGCCCAGAAACACCACTGAAACCCTGGAGGGCAGCTTGCTGATCAAGGGCGGCTGTCCAGGCTTCGCCAGCACGCTGGCTGCTACAGATCACGGTTCGTCGCAAACCGGTACGGGCCAGCCGGCTTGTGAAGGCGGCCCTCAGGGTTTCGCTCCCGCCGAACCCACGTTAAGGTGGGACCCGGATGCCCACAAGGAATACCCCCATGTCCGTACGTCGCGATGCTGTCTGCTCACCGCCCCAAGGCACCGGCTTCGTTCGCGTGCGTGGCGCCCGGGAACACAATCTCAAGAACGTCGACGTCGACATACCCCGCGATGCCCTGGTGGTGTTCACCGGCGTGTCCGGGTCCGGCAAATCGTCGCTGGCCTTTTCCACGCTGTACGCTGAAGCCCAGCGGCGCTACTTCGAATCCGTCGCGCCTTATGCCAGGCGCCTGATCGACCAGGTGGGCGTGCCGGATGTGGATGCCATCGAGGGTCTGCCGCCGGCCGTGGCCCTGCAACAGCAGCGCGGCAGCCCCAGCGCCCGGTCTTCGGTGGGCAGCGTGACCACCTTGTCCAGTCTGATCCGCATGCTCTATTCCCGTGCCGGCAGCTACCCGGCCGAGCAGCCGATGCTCTACGCCGAGGACTTTTCGCCCAACACCCCGCAAGGCGCTTGCCCGGCATGCCACGGGCTTGGCCGGGTCTATGAAGTCACTGAAGCGTCCATGGTGCCCGACCCCTCGCTGACCATCCGCGAACGTGCCGTGGCCGCCTGGCCGATGGCGTGGCAAGGTCAGAACCTGCGCGACATTCTGGTGACCCTGGGTTATGACGTTGACACCCCGTGGCGCGACCTGCCGAAAAAGCAGCGCGACTGGATTCTGTTCACCGAGGAAACGCCCACCGTTCCGGTCTATGCCGGGCTCACCCCGGCCCAGACCCGCACCGCCCTCAAGCGCAAGCTCGAACCCAGCTACCAGGGCACGTTCAGCGGCGCGCGGCGTTACCTGATGCACACCTTCATGCATTCCCAGAGCGCCCAGATGCGCAAACGCGTTGCCCAATACATGCGTGCCAGCGCCTGTCCGGTGTGTGACGGCAAACGGCTCAAGCGTGAAGCACTGACCGTGACCTTCGCAGGCCTGGATATCGCCGAGCTGTCGCACATGCCACTGCTGGAGCTGGCGCAGGTCCTCAAGGCCGTGGCCGACCCCGCTTATCTGGAGCAGCCGGAGGAAACCAGCCAGGTTCTGAGCCACGATCAGACCCGCCAAGCGCGTCAGCAGCGTGCCGCCAAAGGCGAGAATCCACACAGTGGCGGGCCGGACGCCCGGCATACGCCAAACCTGTCGGTCGAAAAACGCCTGGCCGCGCAACGCATCGCCAGCGAATTGCTGGAGCGAATCGTGACCCTGATTGACCTGGGCCTCGGTTACCTGGCCCTGGAGCGCAGCACGCCGACCCTGTCCTCCGGGGAGCTGCAACGCCTGCGCCTGGCGACGCAGCTCAACTCGCAATTGTTCGGCGTGATCTACGTGCTGGACGAACCGTCGGCAGGCCTGCACCCGGCTGACAGCGAGGCGTTGTACGGCGCGTTGCAGCGCCTCAAGGCGGCGGGCAATTCGGTATTCGTGGTCGAGCATGATCTGGACACCATGCGGCGTGCCGACTGGCTGATCGATGTCGGTCCGGACGCCGGCGAGCAAGGCGGCCACATCCTGTACAGCGGCCCGCCGGCAGGTCTGGAGCAGGTCGCCCAATCCCGCACCCGCGCCTATCTCTATGCCGAACAGCGTCAGGCCGCCCGTGCTGCGCGCCAGGCCACGGACTGGTTGCGTCTGGACGGCGTCACCCGCAATAACCTCGACAACCTCAGCGCGGCCTTTCCCATCGGCTGCTTCACGGCGGTGACCGGGATTTCCGGCTCGGGCAAATCCAGCCTGATCAGCCAGGCGCTGCTGGATCTGGTGGGCGACCATCTGGGCCAGCCCACCCAGGCGGTAGACAGTGACGAACCGAGCCTGGAAGACGAGCCGGTCCAGGCCAGCGGCGGGCACATCAGCGCGGGGCTGGAACATATCAAGCGGCTGGTGCAGGTCGACCAGAAGCCCATCGGTCGCACGCCGCGTTCCAACCTGGCGACCTACACCGGGCTGTTCGACCACGTGCGCAAGCTGTTTGCCGCCACCGAGCAGGCAAAACAACTGGGTTTCGATGCCGGACGGTTTTCCTTCAATGTCGCCAAGGGCCGCTGCGAGACCTGCGAAGGTGAGGGGTTCGTCAGCGTGGAATTGTTATTCATGCCCAGCGTGTACGCGCCCTGCCCCAAATGCCACGGTGCCCGCTACAACCCCGAGACCCTGGCCGTGACCTGGCAGGAGCTGAACATCGCCCAGGTGCTGCAACTGACCGTGAATGAAGCGTTCGAGGTTTTTGCCGAGCAACCGGCCGCACGACGCGCATTGCACGTATTGAAGGACATCGGGCTGGGCTACCTGCGACTGGGGCAGCCCGCCACCGAGCTGTCCGGCGGCGAAGCGCAGCGGATCAAGCTGGCGACTGAATTGCAGCGCCTGGCCCGCGGCGCGACCCTGTATGTGCTGGACGAACCCACCAACGGCCTGCATCCGCAGGACGTGGATCGCCTGCTGGTGCAGCTCAATCGCCTGGTGGACGGCGGCCATACCGTGGTAGTGGTCGAGCACGATATGCGCGTGGTGGCGCAGAGCGACTGGGTAATCGACATCGGCCCTGGAGCCGGGACCGCCGGTGGCAAGGTGGTGATCAGCGGAACGCCGCAGACCGTCGCGGCCTGCGATGAAAGCCGGACTGCCGAGTTTCTGGCCCGGGCGCTGTAACGAGCCAGTTCCATAGCCGCAGCCAGCCGGCTCCAGCCGCTACCGGTGCTGCCGCTCCGTAGCGGCCCGCACCGCCAGTACATAGCGAACAGGCACCACCGCAGCGGCGGCAGGAAAGGCCGCGGCGATGATATAAGCTTCAAGGCTGTTGCAGGCACCCAGCGCGGTCAGCAGGTAAATGCCACAGGCAAATATCGCCACAGGAATCATCCCGAGCAGCGCGGAAACCGCCCCCTTGCCACGTTCGCTGGAAAATAGCGTAAGCCGGTACAGCGTAGCGTTGCAGATGCCCACGCCGAAGGCGTACAGGGCAAGACCAGCGGCCAGCGCGATAATGTGGCCGGTGATCAGCGTCATGATCAGCGCCAGGCCCAACCCGCCGATCACCCACCTTATTCCCATGGACAACAGGCACTCAATGCTCATGGTCTGCGCCGCTTTGTTTAGCACCACACTGCCCAGGATCATCCCGCCGAAGACCGGCAGTTGCCAAAGTGCGTATTGGCCAGTGCTCAAGTCAAGCTGGTGGATCAGCAACACCGGGGACAATGCTATCCAGGCCAACAGCGGGAGCCCGATCAGACCCAGCGCGATGCTCCCCGCCATGAACGCGCGGTTGTTCAACAGCCCGCCGTAAATGCGCAGCAGCTCAGCCATGCGCAACGCGTGCGGTTGCAGTCGGGTGCCATCCCGGCGCAGCACGCCGATGGTTTCAGGCATCCATCGATAGAGGCCGAGCCAGACCAGCGCGCCCGACGCCGCGATCACGATGAACAGCGTCCGCCAGGAAATGACGGACAGCAACGCGGTGCCCAGTAATGGACCGAGCAGCGGAGAAAGCAATCCGATGGTCGAGAAAATGGCAAAGAGCCGCACCGAACCGGTTTCGCTGAAGCTCTCTTGCAGCGCCGGGTAACCCACCGCAATCACGAAACCCATCCCTATCCCCTGAACAAAGCGCAAGGCAATGAACTGGTCGATATTCACCACCGAGGCGCTGAGCAGGCTGGCGA
This sequence comes from Pseudomonas sp. v388, assembly GCF_003935425.1. Lineage (GTDB taxonomy): Bacteria > Pseudomonadota > Gammaproteobacteria > Pseudomonadales > Pseudomonadaceae > Aquipseudomonas. The sequence continues at coordinate 265,829 of NZ_RHQN01000001.1, read as the reverse complement.
TAATGAACACCGCGCAGCCAATCAACATCAGGGGACGCCGACCGAAACGGTCTGACAACGGGCCGATGAGCCACTGAAATGCAACACCGCCCATGAGGTAGGCATTCAGCGACCAGGGTACGTAATGCACCTGGGCCTCAAGGTTCGCGATAACGGTCAACATGCCGGGCATCACCATATCGCTGCCGGCATAAACCAACAGTTCGAACAGCGAAAGCATCAGGCAGAACAGCAAGGCGTGGCGCGCGGAAATGAACAGCAATGAACGGGGCATCAGTGAGTCCTTGTGCGATGCAGGTCAGATGCACGGACCTGACAACAGGCGCTCGTCCTTGAGCGCGGCAAACCTTACCGCTCAGACAAGGCACGACTCCACTGCCGGTTTGTCACCGCATCTTTCCGCTCGCAAGCTCGCACGCACGCAAAACACTCCCTGCCCCCACAAGAGACCCAAAGATTTTTCGTAGCCGGTCAGGTGAAGAACCCGATGCAAGCAAAGCGGTCTGCCTAGCGCGCCAGTGCGTTTCGGATCACTTCCCGCAGGCCGCGTTCGGTAAAGGGCTTCTGGATCACGGTGCAGTCATTGAGGCCCAAAACGTCGGTGTCGGCATAGCCGGTCACGAAGATCACCGGCAGTGCCGGGTTGGCGTCATTCAGCAAGGAGGCCAGTTCGCCGCCGGTCATGCCCGGCATGGCGTAATCGGTGAGCACCAGATCCACGTCCGGCGTCAGGACGTCCAGCGCCTCCACGCCACTGGCGGCCTGGATCACAGTGAGCCCGAAGGATTCCAGAAGCGTCGCGGTCAGGCCGCGTACCGCATCGTCATCATCCACCAACAGGATTTTCGATCCGTCCACGTCCCGCGGCTCGTGAGCCTGGGGCGGCTCTTCGATCGCCGCGTTCTCGTCACTGCTGACCCTGGGCAAATAGACGCTGACAGTGGTGCCGACGCCCAGCGCCGTCTCGATCCTGACGCCGCCGCCGGATTGCTTGGCGAAACCGAACACCTGCGCCAGGCCCAGCCCCGAGCCGTGGCCCACCTGTTTGGTCGTGAAGAACGGTTCGAAGACCTTTTGCAGGATCTCGTCGCTCATGCCGCTGCCGGAGTCGGCCATGGAAAACACCACATAGCTTCCGGGGTCCGGGTCTTCGGGGCGGGTCGGAGCCGTGGTGACCACTTCGTTGCTGGTTTGCAGCTTCAACGAACCGTTGCCCTGGGCCATGGCGTCCCGCGCGTTGATGGCCAGGTTGAGGATGATCATTTCCGTCTGGGTCGGGTCCGCCGAAGCGGTCCACAGATCCTGCGCCAGCGAGGTCTCGACCCATATCGTGGCGCCGAGTGCCTTGAACAGCAGGCCCTGCATGCCAAGAATCGTCGCGTTCAAGTCCACCGGGCGCGGTTGCAGGCGCTGGCGCCTGGAGAACGAAAGCAACTGGGCCGTCAGCCGGGCGCCCCGCTCGCCCGCTTCCTTGATGTTGTTCAGCCTGGCCGGCAGCTTGTCGAAGTTGCCACGATCCGTGTCCCGGGCCGCGAGGGTCGAGCTGGTCAGGATGACGGTCAGCAGGTTGTTGAAGTCATGGGCGACGCCCGCCGTCAGCTGGCCGACCACTTCCAGGCGCTGCATCTGCTGCAAGGTTGCCTCGACACGCTCGCGCTCGTCCATCTGCTCGCGCAGCCTGCGGTTGGTGGAAGCCAGTTCCTCGACCACGGCCCGTTCTTCGGTGATGTCTCGCACGGCGGCATACATCAGGCCGTTTTCCGGAACGATGGTCCAGGACAACCAACGGTACTCGCCGCTGGCGTGGCGCATGCGGTTGACGAATCGGGTCGAGACATTGCCCTCGGCAATGCTGCGGGTTTCCTTGATCGTGGCCTCCAGATCGGCCGGATGGATCAGCTCCCACAAGCGCAGCCCGCTGATTTTTTCCCGCGACCAGCCCAGCGCGGCTTCCCACGCGGGGTTGAAGTTGATGGGCGTCATGTCGAAACGCAGCACACCCAGCAATTCCCGGGACAGTTCCCAGGTCCGGTCCCGTTCGCGGGTGCGTTGCTCGACACGTTCGCCCAGGGTTTCGGTCAGTTCGACCAGTTCCTGGGTCGCGACCTTGCGCTCGCTGATGTCCTGCAGAACGCCGCTGAACCTCACGCACCGGCCATCCTTGAACAGCGAGCGACCATTGGAATTGAGCCAGCGGACCCGGTTGCCCGGCAGGATCACCCGGTACTCGGCATTGAACCCTGACTCCTCGGCCATCGCCTGGTCGATCTTGCGCTGCAACAATTCCCGGTCATCCGGATGGCAACGCTCCACCACATCGCCCATGGACACGAACCCCGTGGGCGGCAGCTGGTACAGCTCCCGACAGCGCTCGTCCCAGAAGACTTCGCCGGTCCGCAGGTTGAATTCCCACACGCCCATTTCCGCAGCTTCGATGGCCAGCCGTGCGCGAACCTCGACTTCTTCCAGGGCGGTTTCCGCGGCACGGCGTTTTTCGCGCTCGCGAACTTCAAGCACCGCCCGCATGACCGCCTTGGGCAGCACCTTGAGGTTTTGCTTGAGCACATAGTCCACGGCGCCCAGGCGCATGGTTTCGACGGCCTGTTGCTCGCCGAACATGCCGGACAGGAAGATGAACGGGGTCTGAGGCGCGACCTGTTTCGCCACCTCCAGCACCTGCACCCCCGACGAGGACGGCAGCAGCACGTCACACACGATCGCATCGAAGCTCTGCGCCAGCAACGCACTGCGCGCATTATCGTGGTCGTAGACCACGACCGGATCGATCAGCAGCCCGCTGGACTCCAGCGTCAGCAGCGTCAGCTCGACGTCGTGGGCGCTGTCCTCGACCAGCAGCAGCTTGACGGTGGCAAGCGGCGTATCGATAGCCGGTTCGGTTGCAGACATGGGCAGGCTCAAACCTTGGGTCGGCGCGGCACGCGCATCGATCCGGACGGCGGCTCGTTGAGCAAGGCCCAGAACACTCCCAGGTCGGAGATCGCACTGACGAACTCCTTGAATTGCACGGGCTTGACCACGTAGGCATTGACGCCCAACTGATAGGCCCGATCCAGATCCGGTTCTTCACGGGACGAGGTCAGCATGACCACGGGAATACTGCGCAGCTGCTCGGTCTCGCGGATCTTCTCCAGTACCTGCAGGCCGTCGACCTTGGGCAGTTTGAGGTCGAGCAGCAGCACGGCCGGATTGCCTTCATCGCGGTCCGAGAACTGATTCCTGCGCAACAGATAATCCAGCGCTTCGGAGCCATCGCGGACCACTACGATATCGTTTGCCAGGTTGCTGCGCTCCAGCGCGATCAGCGCCAGTTCCAGGTCATTGGGGTTGTCTTCTACCAAGAGTATTGGCTTTAGCATGGGAATCTCGTATCAATGGTTCGGCCGAAGCGCTCGCTTGGGCAGTGAAAGGTAAAATGTAGCGCCGCTACCCACGACGCCCTCGGCCCAGACCGTGCCGCCGTGGCGCTCGATGATCCGCCGCACGTTGGCAAGGCCGATCCCGGTGCCTTCGAATTCGTCCATGCGGTGCAGCCGCTGGAATACGCCGAACAGCTTGTCGACATACTGCATGTCGAAACCCACGCCGTTATCCCGAACGCTGATGACGGTATCGGCCTCACGCTCCTGGACGCCGACCTCGATGGTCGCCACAGGCTGCTTACGGGTGTACTTGATGGCATTGGCAATCAGGTTGCGCATGGCCAGGTGCAGAAAAGCCGGGTCTGCTACGACAACCGGCAGCGAGTGAAAGGTCCATTCGATCTGGCGTCCTTCGTAATCCGGGCGCATTTCCAGCTGGATGGAGGCCACCATGGCGGACAGGTTCACATCCGAAAAGCGCATCGCGCTGCGGCCCATCTGCGAGAAACTCAGCAGGTTGTCAACCAGGGTGCCGGCAAACTTTGCCGAATCTTCGATGGTGCCGAGGAAGCGCAAACCCCGTTCGGACAGGTTCGAACCCTCCATTTCACCCAGCAGCTCGGCGTAACCGGCGATATGACGCAACGGCGCGCGCAGGTCATGGGAGACGCTGTAGGAAAACGCTTCCAGTTCCTTGTTCGAGCGCTCCAGGTCTTCAGACAGCTGGGCCAGTTCTTCGGCCTTGCGCAGCACGATGCCCAGAATCGCCAGGCGCAACTCCTGGACGCCATCGATCTCGCTGACGCTCCACGGCGTGGAAAAGCCTTCGACCACCTGCTGCCACTGCTCGAAACTCTGCCTGGGGCTCAGCGAGCCGCTTTGGCCGATGCTCTTGTCGGGGCGGCCCGCCCAGTTGACGATCTGCGATTGCGCCGGCTTGAACCACACCAGGTAATGAGGATGGATCTCGGAAATAGAGACCGCCAGCACGCCACTGGCGACCCCGCTCAAGGCGGCCAGTGGCGGGATATCGCGGCTGATGTTGTCGCTGTGAAACAGGTCCTCGTGGCGCTGGGTCAGCCAGGCGGCCAGCGCCATCACCTGAGGTTTGGGCGGCGTATTGCCGTGCAGCTCGCAACCGGAACCGGACACCACTGCCGCCCCCGCCGCGCCCACGAAATGGACGAAGACATCGGGCATGGCGCGTACGCCCAGCAGCACGCTGTCGTGATCGGCGATGGCCCCCAGCAGTTGCACGATGCGTTGCCGGATTTCCAGCATCCGCTCGTTGCGCAGGTGCGTTTCGCGGCTTTCGACCTGAAGCGACAACACGCGCCCCAGCAGTTCACAGGCCGAACGGATGTGGAAACGCACCGAGCGTGGCGCGTTATGGTGGCAGGAAATCAACCCCCACAAGGCGCCGTTGACCACGATGGACACCGACATGGACGCCAGCGTCTGCATGTTGCGCATGTACTGCAGGTGCACCGGCGACACGCTGCGCAACGCCGAGAAACTGAGATCCAGCGGTTGCCCGGTCAGCGGGTTGCTGGACGGCACCAGGCGCGCCGGCTCGTAAGTGGCATCTTCGATGACCCGGATACGGTTCAGGCAGTACAGCTCCCGTGCCTGGGCGGGAATGTCCGAGGCGGGAAAACACAGGCCCTTGTAGCTGGGATAGCCCTCATCGACCAGCTCGGCATTGACCAGCCCGTTGCCCTCATTGTCGAAGCGATAAGACTTGACCCTGCCGAACCCGGTCAGCCGCTTGAGCACACGCACCGCACGTTCGCACAACTGGTCGACCGATTCCGCTTCGGAAGCGCCGCTGATGAACGAGCGCAGCACCGGATACAGGCTGGTGCCTGAAATCGAGACGGCATCGGGGCGCTGGAACTCGGCGATGAGCATCCGGTCATGCCGGTGCAGCATCATCGGAATCGATTCTGCTGCCCGCTCGCCGATCAGGAAAGTGATATCCCCTACGTGATAGGGGTGGGTCTGGTCCTCATCCAGGCCGTCGAACTGCTCGATGACGTCCGCAGCCCTGGCCACCACCGCATCCAGGGGCGCGCCCAACAGCGCGTCACTGTCGACACCAAGCCACTGCGGCAGATTCTCGCTGATCTGCCGGATCACCAGCCCCGGCTCTTCCACCACCAGCATGAAGCCCTGCGGCTGAATGCTGCCGGGCGTGCGAATCGGCTCACGCGCGCAGTTGTCCAGCGCGGCTTGGAAGGCGTCGGGCGTTGCGGGGGTAGTCAAGGTATCCCTCCAGAAAAGTGTGGGCGAAAGTCGGAGGTCGGCGAACGCTATCAAGGTCGCGATAAAAAATCCGCACACACAGTATCAAATTTGCTTGCCGGACTTGGGAAAACTTTCACAAGACTTGTACAGCGCGTCGTAGCGAAACTGTACAGCTGAGATAAGAAACAGGCAGATAAGTTTCCCGCCGCATCTTTGAAGTGTCTGGATACAACCGCAACGGTCGTGCCAGGAAGTCGATGGAATTGTTGAACCCGGCCCGCGGACTAAAGGTTATCCGTTCGGCCTGCTCCCAAAGCCTGGCCGTGAGTAGGCGACAAGGAGTATCTGCGTGCCGAGCAAGCATGAATCGCAATCGACCGTTACCACCTGCATGCAGTGCGCATTCCTCGGTGTGCTCGTGGTACTGGGCTGGAATCCGGCTGACCGCAGTACCTGGCTGATGGAAAACAGCCTGGTGGCCGTTGGCGCCTGCGCAGTCTGGATCACTCGGCATCGGTTCTACTGGTCACCGCGTTCATGGGCACTGGCGCTGCTGTTTCTCTGCCTGCACCAGATCGGCACGCACTACACCTACCCCAAGGTGCCTTACAACGCGGCCTTCGCCGACCTAACCGGCCTCGACATCGACCGGCTGTGCGGCTGGACCCGCAATCAGTACGACCGTTTCGTGCACCTGTGCTACGGACTGCTCACCGCCCTGCCCATCCGCGAAATCGTCACCACCCAATGCCGTTTGAAAGGCGCCTGGGCGTCCTTGATCGCGTGGTCGTTCGTCCTGTCCACGTCAATGCTGTACGAACTGATGGAATGGGTCGGCGGTCAGTACATCGGTGGCGGCAATTCATCCTTCGTCGGCGCTCAGAACGATTTCTGGGATGCGCAAAAAGACATGGCCGTCGCGGCGGCCGGCGGGCTGTTGGTGCTCGTCTTTCGCGGCCACGCGATCTGGAATCGTGCGTTGCTCGCCGCCCGCAACTGACACAGGTGGCAGGCAAGCGCCACTTCCTCTTACGCAAAAGGCCCGCAGAGAACACAATGGCCTCCTTGTCAGAGGAGACCGATATGACACTCGATCAGATCACCATGCCCGATGCCGTGCGCTCACAGGTGAGCAGCATCCTCATCGAAATTGCCGAGGCCGAGGGCGTGCTTGAGTTGTCACGCCTGGGCGGCATCAGCGAAGGGTTCTGCATGGGCCTGGGCTGCTGTGGCGCGATGGCCGCGGCCGACGTCGATGCACTGGAAATGCTCTTCACTCAGGCCATCGGCCGAAGGATGGCGGATCTGCGTCACGCCTGAGGGCTGGGCCTCAGCTGGACGACAGCTTCATCATCACCAGCCCGCTGACGATCAGCACCGCAGCGACAATCCGCAGCGCATTGACCGGTTCGCCCAGTACCGTGATGCCGACCACGAATGCCCCTACCGCTCCGATGCCCGTCCAGATGGTGTATGCCGTACCCAGCGGCAGGCTTTTCATCGCCACCGCCAGCAAGCCGAAACTGGCGAGCATTGCCACCAGCGTGATGATCGAGGGCGTCAGTTTGCTGAAACCTTCCGAGCTTTTCATGGTGAACGCCCAGACCACTTCCAATACGCCTGCCAGCAACAGATAAACCCAAGCCATGCTCGGTTCTCCCGGTCAAAGAACCGGGCCGTCCCGGAAAGTGATGCCCATGATGGGTGAGGTCGTCCTCAAAGCGGCACAACGGCATTGCACCGTAGGCCGTGCGCGGTGTTCTCCTGAAACCGCGAGAAGGAGGATAGAACGAAAACCGCCGATCACCAAACCGAACCTTTGGGCGCCCTGCGGCACCCAATGGCTGCGACCGGACTTACCGCAGATCGAAGCGGTCCAGGTTCATGACCTTGGTCCACACCGCGACGAAGTCCTTGACGAACTTCTCCTGAGCGTCATCACTGGCATATACCTCGGCAATCGCCCGCAATTGCGCGTGGGAGCCGAACACCAGGTCAACCCGGGTGCCGGTCCATTTCAGCGCCCCGCTGGCACGATCCCGGCCTTCGAACTCGGCCTTGGCATCGGAAACAGGTTTCCACTCCACCCCCATGTCCAGCAGGTTGACGAAGAAGTCGTTGGTCAACTGGCCGGGACGCTCGGTGAACACGCCATGCTGACTGCCGCCATAGTTGGCGCCGAGCACGCGCAAACCGGCCAGCAGCACGCTCATTTGCGGCGCGGTCAGGGTCAGGAGCTGCGCTCTGTCCACCAGCAGCGCTTCTGCGCTGGGTTTGAGCTGGCCGCGCAGGTAGTTCCTGAACCCGTCGGCCATCGGTTCCAGCACCGAAAACGCCTCCACATCGGTCTGTTCCTGCGAGGCATCGGTGCGGCCCGGACTGAAAGGCACCTTGACCGGTTGCCCGGCATCCTGGGCGGCCTTTTCCACACCGACGCAACCGGCCAGGACGATCAGATCGGCGAGGCTGATTTTCTTGCCGGTGCCTGAAGCGTTGAAATCGTTCTGGATGGCCTCGAGTTTACTCAGCACCACGCCCATTTCTTCCGGCTGGTTCACCTGCCAGAACTTTTGTGGCGCCAGGCGAACCCGCGCGCCGTTGGCCCCGCCACGCTTGTCGGAACCGCGGAAGGTCGAAGCCGCGGCCCAGGCCGTGCTGACCAGCTGCGACACCGAAAGCCCCGAGGCCAGGATGTGACCTCGCAGCGTCGCCACTTCGATATCGCCCACCAGCGGGTGATCGACCTCGGGCAACGGGTCTTGCCAGATAAGCTCCTCGTCCGGCATTTCCGGCCCCAGGTAACGGGACAACGGCCCCATATCGCGGTGGGTGAGTTTGAACCAGGCGCGGGAGAAGGCATCGGCCAGTTCCTCAGGGTTGTCCTTGAAGCGCCGGGCAATTTTCTCGTAGGTGGGATCGAAGCGCAGCGCCAGGTCCGAGGTGAGCATGCTCGGCTGGTGGCGCTTGGTGGGGTCATGGGCATCGGGTACGGTACCGGCGCCGCCGTTGTTGGTCGGCCGCCATTGATGCGCGCCGGCCGGGCTCTTGGACAGCTCCCACTCGAAATTGAACAGGTTTTGCAGGTAGTCATTGCTCCAGCGGGTGGGCGTGGACGTCCAGGTCACTTCCAGACCGCTGGTGATGGTGTCGGGGCCCTTGCCGGTGCCGTGGCTGTTGCGCCAGCCAAAGCCCTGCTCTTCCAGGCCCGCCGCTTCCGGCTCGGCGCCGACGGCGGTGGCCGGACCCGCCCCGTGAGTCTTGCCGAAGGCGTGGCCGCCGGCGATCAATGCCACGGTTTCTTCATCGTTCATGGCCATGCGGCCGAAGGTCTCGCGGATGTCCTTGGCCGACGCCACCGGATCGGGGTTGCCTTCAGGGCCTTCCGGATTCACGTAGATCAAGCCCATCTGGACTGCCGCCAGCGGGTTTTCCAGCTCACGGCCCGGCGCTTCGTTACGGCTTTCTTCGCTGCCGTGCAACTGCGGCTCTGCCACCAGAGGACCCTGGCCACTCTTACCGTAGCGCGAGTCGCCGCCCAGCCAGGTGGTTTCCGAACCCCAGTACACGTCTTCGTCCGGTTCCCACACATCCGGGCGACCGCCGGAAAATCCGAAGGTCTTGAAGCCCATGCTTTCCAGGGCCACGTTGCCGGTGAGGATAATCAGGTCGGCCCAGGAAATCTTGCTGCCGTACTTCTGCTTGACCGGCCAGATCAGGCGGCGCGCCTTGTCGAGGCTGACGTTGTCCGGCCAGCTGTTGAGCGGTGCGAACCGCTGTTGACCGGCGCCCGCGCCGCCGCGGCCGTCGAAAATCCGGTAGGTGCCGGCGCTGTGCCAGGCCATGCGAATGAACAATGGCCCGTAGTGACCGAAGTCAGCCGGCCACCAGTCCTGAGAATCGGTCATGAGTTCGCGCAGGTCTTGCTTGACGGCCTCGAAGTCCAGGCTCTTGTAGGCTTGGGCATAATCGAAATCCGGCCCCATGGGGTTGGACAACGACGAATGCTGATGCAGGATCCTGAGGTTCAGTTGCTTGGGCCACCAGTCGCGATTGGAAGTACCGCCCCCGGCTGCATGCTGGAACGGACATTTTGATTCGTCTGCCATGATAGGTCTCTCTTGTCATGTTCATCAGGACACGCCGGCCTGCGCCGGGCCGGTATGGAAAAGCACGAAAGTGACGGGCAGGATGCCAGGCCGGGATGACCTTGCGATGACGAATCGGTGTCTGACTCAGGGGTACGCCCAACGCACTCGCGCACTTGCTCGTGCAAGCGTAGCCAAAGATGCACCGGCGTCTAATAACGTGAGTATTGCGCGGCGATAGGCAACGGCTATGGTCGGCAATCCCGTTGCGCACGAAAACGCCGGGGCGACGCGGCAGTCTTGAGAACTGCGGCGTCGGCCCGGCGGTTATGTGGCTGACTAATCAGGGACGCTGGTACGCCCCGGATGGTCGGGCTTACTGATTACGCGTGACGCGCCATACCGTGTTGGCCAGGTCGTCGGCGATGATCAATGCCCCCTTCGGGTCGACCGTCACGCCCACCGGGCGCCCGCGGGTCTTGCCGTCGCTGCCGCGGAAACCGGTGGCGAAATCAATCGGCTCGCCCGCCGGCTTGCCATTGCTGAACGGCACGAAGATCACCTTGTAACCCACCGGATTGGGCCGGTTCCAGCTGCCGTGCTCGCCGACGAACACGCCGTTGGCGAACTTGTCGCCCATGGCCGGGATGGAGAAGTCCACGCCCAGCGCCGCAACGTGAGAGCCCAGGCTGTAATCGGGCTTGATCGCCGAGGCAACCTTGGCCGGATTCTGCGGTTGCGCGCGCGGGTCGACGTGCTGGCCCCAATAGCTGTAGGGCCAGCCGTAGAAACCGCCCTCCTTCACCGAGGTCAGGTAGTCCGGCACCAGATCCGGCCCCAGTTCGTCACGCTCGTTGACCACGGTCCACAGCTGCCCGGTTTCCGGCTGAATGGTCAGCGCTGTCGGGTTGCGCAGGCCGGTGGCGTAAGGCTTGTGCGCGCCGGTCTGGGCGTCGATCTGCCAGACCATGGCCCGATCGATCTCGACCTCCATGCCGCGCTCGGTCACGTTGCTGTTCGAGCCGATGCCGACATAGAGGAAGCGGCCGTCCGGGCTGATGGTCAGCGCCTTGGTCCAGTGGTGGTTGATGGCCGACGGCAGGTCGGTGAGCTTGGTCGGCTCGCCGCTGGCCTTGGTCTGGCCGTCCTGATAATCGAAGCGAACCAGAGCGTCCTGATTGGCCACGTACAGCTTGCCGTCAGCGAAAGCCAGGCCATACGGCGCGTTGAGGTTCTCGGCGAAGACGGTCTTCATCTCGTAGGTGCCGTCACCGTCCGCATCGCGCAGCAGGGTCAGGCGATTACCGCCCTTGACCTGAGTGTTGCCCTTGGCCTTGATGACGCTGGCAATCACATCCTTGGGTTTTAGCTTGGCAGCGCTGCCGCCACGGCCTTCCGCGACCAGAATGTCACCGTTGGGCAGCACCAGGGTCTGGCGTGGAATTCTCAGGTCGGACGCAATCGGGGTGATGCTGAAACCTTCCGGCACCGTGGGTTTCTGGTCGCCCCAGGCCACCGGCTCGGCAATCTTCATGCTCGGCAGAATCGTGCGCTGCTGTTCCGGCATTTTCGGATCAGGCCCCAGGGCCTGGGTACTTTCCCCGTCGGCACCACAAGCGCTCAACAACAGGGCCATGCTCAGGGCGGACAAAGCGATTTGAGGTCTCATTGCGCACCTCCCGAACGAAGGTTGGTCAAGCCGGTCCACGCCGCCACAGTGGCCAGCGCGGTGACGATCACCGACAGAATCAACCCTGACGGCATGGCGGCCCAGGCATCCTTGGCATGTTCGAAGGCATTGAACAGGCCCAGCACCCAGGTGACCAGCAACAGCAGGAAATACGCGACGGGGCGACCTGCCTTGCGATCCGCACGGATCAGGTTGACCAGGGCAAACAGCAACGCCAGGCCGCAAAAGAGCAACCCGCCGGCAATCAACCACGAGGCAAAGTTGCTCCACTGGATTTGAAAGGTTTGATAGTAGGCAATGTCACTCAGCAGACCGCCGAGAAACAATGGCACGGTCCCGGCCAGCAAGATGGCATGTAACGGACCTGGCGTGATTCGGTAATGGGGATGGTCGGTAACAGTCACGGCGACTCCTTAACATTCGACGGCTCTGGACTGATGTTCAGGGCAGATGCGCTGGTCCATCAGACTCGCGCTGCTTGCGCATAGGAAGGGAGCCTGTCGCCGTCTCGTTAGTTCCCCGCCAGAGGCGCGGTAAATGTTTTAAAAGATTAAGCACTCGACAGTGAATCCACAGACGCTCGCGAAGAACGGGCTGTGTCGCCTCGTGATCCCGTTGCAGGCCGCCAGCGGTAGCCTGGCCTGCCCGGCGCGTCTTCTCTTGAAAACGCTGGCACGAATCGGGCCTGAGACGCACTGTTTCATGAGACTTACAACGCCCTCATCCCGCCGTGCACCTTCGGTATAGCCCCCAGCCAGCGCACTTCAGCGGTTCTCCAAGGCGTGCCTGGGTCATCGATAAATCCAGTATGACCACAGCAATATGCCAAGTAATTGGCGTTATTTAAAACTCCTTGAAAACCGTCAAAAAGTCTACTAACCCTACATCCCGGGGGCAGTAGAGCGGTGAACGGATGGATCTTATGAAGGATGATTGGGATGCAATTGACGCGACGGAGTGTCCTTGCCGGGTTGGCCGTGACCAGCGCCCTGGTGCCTGCCGCTTATTTCGGAGCGCGCAAGGTCAGCAGTTACCTCGAAAAATTCGACGGGACACCGCCGCCGGCTCAGGTCGAGCAGGCCGGCCGTGACACTCGGCGCCTGAGCGGGCGCCTGAGCGGCATCTGGACACTGAAGATCGCCGGCAATGCCGCAGCCATCTTCGGCCTGCCCGCCGCAGGACTGGAATTGCTCCTGGACACCGTGGAGCGCGGCCGGGCGCTGCGCGGCTTCATTGACACGCCGGAAAATCTGCGCGCAGCGCCATTGCCGCGTTACAAGGTGGTGGGTGATCTGATGGACGCCACGCCGGCCTTGATCCGCTGGCGGCTCATGGACCGTGACTCGGTGCGCTATGCGCCGGTCTACGAATTCACGGTCATGCTCGATGACAGCCATGCCCTGCACCTTGAATCGGGGCTGGATGTACTCACCGGGCATATCCAGTTCATCGATTCGCAGCACGGGCTGATCGGCCCAAGGCTCGATGTGGTGATGCTCAAACACGCCACGCCCACCGCCCGCCAGCGCATCGAGCTCAGCCCGCAGCTCCAGGCGTGGGCGACGGCTCCGGAAAACCGCTTGTACCACCAGCTCTGGCATGCGTCCCGGGACCGATGGCACGAGCTGTCGGAGTCGCGCCGCGATGCCCTGCGGGGGCTGGGCTGGCAACCGGGGCCTTTGGGCCAGGAACGTCACGCCCGTGGGCGCAACATGGACCGCAACGGTGCCGGCGTGGATTTTTTCTTCATGCACCGTCACATGATGACCATCGCCCGCGCCCTGAATGCCCCGCCCGCCTGGCGGCACTTCCCGCTTCCGCAGCCGGCCGTCGAGCAGGACCGGGCAGGTTTCGTACGCTACTTCGAAAACGCCGACGGGTTTTCAGTGCCCCCGATGTGGCTCAGCCCTTCCGACGAGTTCTTTACCGAAGGCACCGAGCTGCTCAAAACCCCCGAAGCCTTTCACGCCAATTTCCAGATGTGGGATTCGCGCTATCGCGACGCCGACTACCTGTCACGCCTGACCCTGGGGCAATTCGGCTCGGAAATGGAGCTGGGCCTGCACGACTGGCTGCACATTCGCTGGGCCAGCGTCCCCCGCGACCCGAGCGACGGGGCTGCGGTTCCGGCCGGCCGCAAACCCGTAGACTTCTCCCAACGCTGGTTCAGTCCGGAATACGACTGCCTGGTCGATGCCCTGTCCTCTCACGTCAACCCGCTGTTCTGGTGTTTCCACGGCTGGATGGACGACCGCGTGGAGGACTGGTTCGACGCTCACCAGCGCGCGCATCCAGGCCAGGTGGTAAGACGCCGTCTCTATGATGTGGAATGGTTCGAGGCCGGACCCTGGGTCGAGGTGGCTGAACCCTGGATGGGGCCACCGACCCACGGCTGTTTTTCCCAGCCAGGCTCCAATGGCATCAAGCCAATGGAAGCGGACATCGAGTTGATGAAGCTGGCGCTGGACATCGCCTGCAATACCGACGAACCGACTGACGCCCTGAACAAGGTCCCGCACCGACCGGCGTATGCGCGCAACCTGCCGATGCGCGGGCGACAGGAGCTCTAGCGGGACGAGAATGACGCGGCTGGCTGCAGACGACGCACCGGCCTGTTCGCCGGCACGCCGGCGCCTGCACACGCCTCGCCATGAGCGCCTGCATTATCAGTGGCGCAAGGCGCCGGACATTCCGGCGAGGCCGGGTATGAATCGATCAGCTCTCGGCCGCGACAGTCGAATCCTGATCAGCCGCGGCCGCCAGCTTCAACCGGTCAGCTTTGCTGATGTAGCGGGTCTTGCTCTTGGGTGCCAGTTTGGCGCTGGCCTTTTTGGCCTTGGCTTTGAAGAGTTGCTGGAGCTTTTTCTGGCGATTCATGGCGTTTTACCGGGGTTGAAATGAGGCGAATGATATCAGCTGGACTGCTTGCCCGCTGAAGCGGTGCTGGCCGTTTTCAGTTTCGACTCCGGCCTATACCGCATCCACCAGAAGCAGCCGTCCATCCCGGCCCAGCTGATAGCGCTGCAGATCCCCCGCCACCAACAGCTGCCCGCGGTAATGCCCGAGTGCCTCCTCGCAAATGTCGTCAATCGACGGGCTGCGCCGAGGATTGTCCTGGTAGCGGGCGCTGAAGTGGGTCAGGGCCAGGTTGGGTATTCCGGCGGTTTCGGCGAACTGTGCCACGGCTGCGGCGGTGCTGTGGCCATGGCTGGAACCAGCGCGTTCGACGACAGGCTGGGTGAAGGTCGCCTCATGCACCAATACGTCCGCGCCCTTCGCAACCTCGGCCAGTAACTCGGGGCGATCATTGTCGCCGCAGAGGATGATGCGTCGCCCCGGCCGCGAGGGCCGCAGGTAATCATTGGCATTGAGCAAGCGCCCATCGTGTTCCACATCACGTCCCTTGGCGAGATTGCCCCACAGTGGGCCGCGAGGAATACCGTCAGCCTGGAGGCGTTCCATGTCCAGTCGTGGATCGGGATTGATCTCGGCGAAAACATAGCCGTAACTGGGCACGCGATGTGACAGCTCGATGGTACTCACCTCGACCACGTCATTACGCCAACTGCCGACGGTTTCCAGTGCATGCAAAACCAGCTCGAAAGGCAGGTACGTCTCGCTCACCGCCAGGCTCTGGCGAACCCAGGCATGCAGCGCGACGGGCAGAATGAGGTCCAGGGGTTCGCGCCGTCCGGACATACCGGCGCTGGCGAGCAGTCCCGGCAGGCCGAAGCAGTGGTCACCGTGCACATGGGTGATGAAGATCGCGCGCAGCTCACTGACCGACAGCGACGTGCGCAGCAGCTGATGCTGGGTGCCTTCGCCGCAGTCCACCAGATACCAGCGTTTGCCGGACGCTTCAATGACGGCCGTGGCGCTGACATTGCGGGCTTTGGTGGGCACGCCGGACGACGTGCCGAGAAACTGCAGGAACATAAGCGGGCCTCAGGGGCAAAAGCGGCATTCTACCGTTCTTGCCGGTCGCCGCCGACTGTGCGAAACAGCGCGCGTCGGCACCGACGAACAGGTGCAGGCAACTGGAGCGGTCCCTTCGCCACCGAGGTGGCTGCTACGTGTACAGCGTACGCCGCGAGTGCACAGGAGCCAGCTTGCTGGCGAAGGGGTTATACAAAATCGGTCGTCTCTTTCAAGACACCGCTCGGCGCACCGCGTCTTCCACGACTTCTCCCGCCTCCGCCGCCGCGTCGGTTTCCCGCTCGTGGTCCATCACCGCTTGCGCCAGGTCTTCGGTCAGCCGCAGTTCGACCCCGACCGGCGACATTTGCGCGGCAGCAGTGAACGGTGCCGCCGTTACCGGTTCGGTGCGTTGCGTGCGGCGCCACAGGAACAGGAACACCAGACAGACATTGAGCGCGGCCATGGCCCAGAACAGACCGCCCTCACCCACTTTGGTCATCAATGGCGAAATCATCAGCGGACTGATGGCAGAACCCAGCGAGTTGATCAGCAGCAACCCCTGGATCATCCGCACGATGGCACCGGACGGCGCACTGTCGGCGGCGTGGCTGACCGCCACCGGGTAGACCGCGAACACCCCGCCGCCGAGCAGGAACAACGCGACGATCAGCAGCGGCGAAGACGGCGGCAGCATGAGGATGACCAGCGACAACAGCGCACAGGCGATGCCCAGCACCACCAGCACCATTTGCCGGTCCTGGTGGTCCGACCAACGTCCGACCGGGTACTGCAAGAGCATCGCGCCGAGAATCACCGCCGCCATCATGTGACCGACTTCGGTCACATCCATCCCGACTCGTTGCAGGTACAGCGGCAGCAACGTGTAAATCGCGGCGATGGCGATACCCGAACCGAAACAGCCCACCACACCGGTGGGCGTCACCCGCAGCAGCTGCATGGGCATCAGCGGCTCGGCACGTTCGACGATGGGCGTCGCACGCGGGATCATCACGATGGGCAACAGCGACAACGACGCCAGGATCGCCGCGATCATGAACGGCACCGTGCCGCCCGCCTCGGCGATCGCACCCAGCTTGGCCTGGCCGATGAAACCGGCGCCGTACAGGGCGATCATGTACAGGGCCAGCAGACGACCACGGATCTTGGGGTCGGCGGCCATCAGCAGCCAGCTCTCCACCACCAGAAACACGCCGACCATGGCCCAGCCGTTGATCAGGCGCAGGGCAAACCAGGTCCAGGGATCGGACGACAGCCCCTGAAACAGAATCGTCGTGGCGATCAGCGCCGCGAAACAGCTGTAGGCCCGGATATGCCCGATCCGCACGATCAGGCGGTCGTTGAAGATCGAACCCAGGGTCAGGCCGATGAAGTAGGCAGAGGACACGATACCGACCATCGTGGCCGACTCACCCAGGCTGTCGAGCCGCAGCGTGGTCAACGACGACAGCATTCCGTTGCCGATACTGATGATGAACAGCCCAAGTAACGGCGCCAGCGCCATGGCCAGCAATTGCACAGACATAAAGACCTCAAAACCTCAAAGCTCGATAGAAAACAGAAGTGACGGTGCAGGCGGGCTGCCCATTGATGACGCACCATCGCCTCACACCAGAGTCACGCGCGAGGGCGCGTCTGCGATGGACGGGAAGGCTGCATGAACGGGGATGTCTGGTTCGGCTGAGTGGCAGGCGAGGATCAGGGCACGCTGGGCGTCATTCTTGCCGCGGCCTGAGGGGCGGCGACAAGGCGCGCATATTAGCGACACAGCGCTGCAAGTTGAAGAGACGGCAGTCGGAATAAAAGGGGATTTTACAAATCGGCTTCCAGACACGCTCGGCCTTCGATGGCGGGCTCTGGACAGGCATTGCAACCGCATACGGCGCGATATCCATCCATACGACCATTGGCGTTGATTTACAGCAAGCTTTTGAATGGCTTTTCTGTTCCAATCCACACCGCCAGCCCGCCGGAAAGGCGCATCAACGCTCGTTCCGGAATGCCCCACGCCCTTTTTGAAACCCGAATGTCCGACATGGAGTCCAGGATCGTGGCACCACTCGATGCACTGCGCACCCAGCTACAGCAAGCTGAATCCGTCCTCAAGACGCTGGACACGGAGCTGGCAGGGATTACCTGCGATCCTGCCGAACCGCGCAGCATCAAACTGGCGATCAGTCAGATCATCGAAGCCATCGACACTCGATTCGAGCATTTCAAGTCCAACCCTGTATTAGGGCCGTTGGCAGAAAAGCTGAAGGCGCAATACGTGGAAAACATCCGCTCACAGGTGGCCGAGGCTGCCGCCTCGCAAAGGTGACGCCATCGGTCGTCGGTTGACCTATCGCCCGGCACCAGCGGCGGCGCCCTCGCCCACACATTCTTTGAGCAAGGTCCTGATCGGGCCACGTACCTTGCGTTTTTCCAGATCCTCGGCGCTGAACCAGCGGCAATCCTCGATCTCGTTGCATGGCCGCGCAACCTGCTGACCCGTGCGGCGCGCCTCGAAGAGAAAGTGGATGACGCGCTCTTCCTGATACTGAGCCACGTAGGACAGCTGATCGAAGGTCATGCCGGTTTCTTCGGCCATTTCGCGAATCGCGGCCTGCAACGGCGTTTCACCGGTTTCCACACGGCCACCGGGCAGATTCCATTTGGCGTTGCGCTTGCGCACGAAGAGAATCTCGCGCTCATCGCGGCAAATCACCGTCGCCCGTCTTTTGAGACCGGTCTGTTTCGAGCTCACTGACTCCATTGCCCCCATGTTCGATGCCTCTGGCCTGCTTACGCTTGAAAGACCAGGCACCATGGATACTCTCGACCCATGGTGCGCCCCCTGGGTGTCGATATGATGACCGTCCGCGCCACGGCGAAGTTCAGCGCGATGGCCTGGTGATGAACGATATCGGGGAGATGGACGGAATCTTGAGGGCGCTCGCGGGGAGGCCAGCGCCTGGATTGGGTAATAAGCGGCGTCCCGCAGGCTTCAGGCCCTCTCTGCAAACCGGCCCGCCGAGTTTTTCAGCAGGCTTGCCGGGCTGCTGCTTCGGCCGCCGCCTGGTACTGGCGACGCGAGGCTTCGATGGTTTCTCTATGCCGCTCAGCCCATAGCCAGACACCGCAGAATGCTTCACCCAGGCTCATGCCCATTTCAGTCAGGCGGTATTCGACCTTGGGCGGCACCACCGGATACACCGTGCGGGTCAGCAAACCGTCGGCTTCCATCTGCCGCACAGTCTTGGTCAGCATTTTCTGGCTGACATTGCCGACCTGCGCCGCCAACTGGGTAAAGCGCAGGCAACCCTGCTCGGCCAGTGCTTCAATCACCAGCATGGTCCACTTGTCCGCGATCCGACCGATGATTTCGCGCACCAGCGCTTCGAGCTCAGGATCAACGGCGTGCGCGCCATGGGGCCATTGCGGGTCGCGTCTGGCAGGTTGCAACGGGTCAGGCATGTTCATGGTTTCCTTGCGGTAAGTAGTGCACTTTTGCGCGCCTACTTCCCGCAAGCGCTCGACGCCCCTATCGTAGATCAGGTCAGCCCGAACCGGGCAAGTCTCTCTCAACCAGTGGAGCTCGATATGCATATCACAGGTAACACACTGTTGGTCACCGGCGGCGGCAGCGGCATCGGCCGCGCCCTGGCCGAGGCATTTCTGGCGGCCGGCAATCAGGTCATCATCGCCGGGCGACGCGAGGCGTTATTGAAGGAAGTCTGCGAGGCCAATCCCGGCATGCAGCATGCGGTACTGGACATCAGCGACGCCGAAGATACCCAGCGAGCAGCCGCCGCGCTATTGGCGGACTATCCTGGGCTGAACGCAGTCATCCACAGCGCCGGGATCATGCGCAACGAACGCCTGACAACCGGGCCGTCTGCGCTGGACGAAACCGTGGCGACCAACCTCCTGGGGCCGATTCGCCTGGATGGTTTGCTGCTGCCGCATTTCCTGAAACAGCCCCATGCGGCGATTGTCACTGTGTCATCCGGCCTGGCCTTCGTGCCGCTGGCGATGAACCCGACGTACTGCGCCACCAAGGCGGCGGTGCACTCCTACAGCCAGTCGTTGCGCTATCAGCTCAAGGACACCTCGGTCAAAGTCCACGAACTGGCGCCGCCCTACGTGCAGACCAGCCTGATGGGCGAGCGGCAGGCCAACGATCCCCACGCCATGCCGCTCAAGGAGTTCATCGACGAAGTCATGGCAATTCTCCGTAGCTCGCCGGATGCCGAGGAGATTCTGGTGGAGCGGGTCAAGCCGCTGCGCTATGCCGAAGCGAAGGGGGATTACGCGGCGTTCTTCAAAAGCTTCAACGATCAGATGGCAGCCGCGCGGGCCGGTGAGTAGAGCCGGACACCGGGCCGGCTGTGGAAGACATGCGGAGCGTCGAGGAACACTCCGCATGGCCGGCCTGGTGCAGCGCGGTCAGGCCCTGACCCGCTCCAGTTGCCGCTCGATCATGTACTTGGTTGCCAGCCGCCGTTCCTTGAGAAGCCGGATACCATCGTCGTCGATATTGCCCGCCGAGATGGACTCCGCCGCCAGTACCTGATTGTCGATGTCGACGTAGGCGTCCAGCAGACGGTCCAGTTCAGGATCATGCTGACGACGTTGTTGCACGATTTCTCGAGGGTAATGCAGATCCTGATACAGATCATGGGAAACAGGCATGGGCGTTCTCCTTTCGTACGCGGAATGCTGAAGTCACCTGTTTAGAGCGGTCCGGAGCAGTTCGGTTGATGCCGGATCAGCATGGATCGACGAACGGTCATCCGTCCGTCGAAAATGCGCGGGCGTTCAGACGCGTTGCCAGTGCTCGGGGCCGACAAAAAATGCGCGGGCGTTGCTCTCAAGCCTCTCCAGGTGATAACCGCCTTCCTGAACGATCACCGTCGGCAGCGCCAGGCTGCGAATCCTTTCACCCAGCCGTGCGAAACCTTCACGGGTGACGGCGACTTTGGTCTGCGGGTCCAGCTCGTAGATGTCGAAACCCAGTGACAGGACCAGCACCTCGGCACCGAACGCCCTGACCGCCGCAAGCGCCTGTTCCAGCTTGTCCATGAACACCGCCTCGCTGGAGCCGTGGGGCATGGGCAGATTGACGTTGAAGCCCTCGCCTGCGCCTGCGCCGCGCTCTTGCTCAAAACCGGCCACGCCGGGATAGAAGTTGGTCGGGTCGCCGTGGATCGAGACATACAACACGTCGTCACGGTCGTAGAAAATTTCCTGAATACCCTGACCATGGTGCATGTCGGTATCCAGCACCGCGACGCGCTGGTATCGCTCGCGCAGTACCTGAGCAGCCACCGCCGCGTTGTTGAGGTAGCAGAACCCGCCGGCCGCTTCATATCGAGCATGGTGGCCGGGCGGACGGCACAGTGCGTAGGCCGCCGGTTCGCCGTCCAGCACCGCTCTGGCTGCGGCCACTGCGCTTTGCGCCGACCAGTACGCCGAACGCCAGGTCAGCGCGCCGACCGGGCAACTGCCGTCGGCCAGATAGCGGCCTGCCTGGGCGAGAATCCCGCGCAAGGCATTGGGTTCGCGCACGAAAATGTTCGACATGACCTCCTCGCCCCAGTCTTCGGGCACTTCCTTCCAGCGTCGATGGGCTTCTTCGAGAAAGGTCAGATAGGCCGCGCCGTGCACCGCCAGCAGCGGTTCGAGCCCGTGATCGGCAGGCTGGGCGACATCGAAGCCCAGGTTCTTCGCGGCGATCAGCAGATTCTGCGCCCGCTCGGGCACTTCCTGCGGCGTGCGCATCTGCCCACGGGAGTAATAGCTGCGCGGATGGTGCAGGAGTTGTTCGGGATGAAAAAAGCTGCGCATCGGGATTTTCCTTATTCAGACCGGCCGGCACGCGCCAGCACGGCATTGAGCAATACGTCGGTGCCCTGACGCACGTCGTCAGGCAGGGCATCTTCGGCTTCGTTGTGGCTCAGACCGCCTACGCACGGGATAAACACCATGGCCGTGGGGCAGAACCGCGCCAAATGGATCGCGTCGTGCCCGGCACCGCTGACGATGGACTGATGGGCATAACCCAGTGCCTCCACGGCCTGTTGCACGTGGCCGACGCATTCGGCATCGAACGGTGTGGCCGGGCTGATCCAGTGCGGCGCAATGCCCACGTTCAGACCGCGCTGGGCGGCAATGTCCTGCAAACGCAGGCGCACCTGCTGTTCCATTGCCTCGATGGCGTCATCGTGGTGGTGACGCAAATCCACGGTGAACTTCACCACGCCGGGAATGGTGTTGCGCGATGACTTGGCAATATCCAGTTCGCCGACCGTGGTCAGGCCTTGCGGGGCAAAATCGGCTGCCAGGGTTTCCAGCGCCTGAATCATTTGCGCGGCGCCGTACAGCGCATCCCTGCGCAGCGCCATGGGCGTGGTGCCGGCATGGGCAGCCATGCCTTCGACCTGCACGTCCAGCCAGCGGATCGCCTGGCCGCCGGTCACCACGCCGATGCTGTTGCCGTTGTCTTCCAGGATCGGACCTTGCTCGATGTGCGCCTCGAAATAGGCATCCACCGGCACGCCCAAAGCCCGGTCGCCGTCGTAGCCGGTACGGGCCAGCGCCTGAGCGACACTGATCCCGTCGGCATCCGTGGCTGCCAGGCCTTTTTCCAACGCCATGGCGCCGGTGAACACCGCCGAGCCGAGCATCGCCGGTGTGAAGCGCGCGCCCTCCTCGTTGGTCCATACCGCCACTTCCAGCGGTTTGCGGGTCTTGATTCCCAGATCGTCAAGGCGCCGCAGCACTTCAAGCCCTGCCAGCACGCCGTAGACGCCGTCGAACCGCCCGCCTTCGGGCTGGGTGTCCAGATGGCTGCCCATCATCACCGGCGCGGCATTGGCCTGGGTTCCGGCGCGGCGGGCGAACAGGTTGCCGATGGCATCGACACTAAGCGTCAGGCCTGCTTCCCGGCACCAGCCTGCGAACAGCTGGCGCCCGGCCTTGTCCTCTTCGCCAAGCGCCAGGCGGCAACTGCCACCCCGAGCGGTGGCGCCGACTTCGGCCATGTCCATCAGACTTGCCCACAGGCGGTCCGCATTGATTGTCAGCATCGCGATGTCTCCTCGATTCAGGACTGAGGTGCCATTTCCAGGCGGTTGGCGTCGGCATGGCGGCGCGCGAGGATCATCACGCAGACCAGCGAAAGCCCCGAGATCACGCTGTAGAACACCGCCATCGGCCACCACTGCCCGACGTACTGATGCGCCAGCCAGGTGCCGATCAACGGTGTCAAGCCGCCGGCCAGTGCGCCGCAGACCTGATACGCCAGCGAGATCGCGGTGTAGCGCACGCGGGTCTCGAACATGCTGCTGACGTAGCCGGCGATCACCGCGTAGAAGGACGCCATACACACCACCGCCAAGGCGATGCCGACGATGATCAACGGTGCCTCACCGCTGCTCACCAGCACGAACATCGGGTACGGCGAAGCCATGGCCAGCAACGACACCACGCACAGGAACCGGGTAGCGCCGACTTTCTCGGCGATCCACGCGGCCACCGGCTGAATGCAGAACTGAATGATGGCGACGACGAACAGACACTCCAGAATCAGCGAGCGCGGCAGGCTCAACTGTTGGGTGGTGTAGGCGATCATGAAGGTGTTGGTGAAATACACACCGGCAATGCCCAGCGTATTGGCGCCGATGCACAACAGCAGCGGCCGCCAGGAGGACTTGAGCACTTCCAGTACCGGCGCCTGCTCTTTCTTGACGGACTTGGCGCGGGTCTTGTCGGCCAGTTCCTTCTCAGCCAGAAACTCCGGCGACTCGCTGACACCCAGACGAATCGCCAACCCGACCACCAACAACAACGCGCTGGCCAGGAACGGCAGACGCCAACCCCAGCTCATCAGGTCTTCCTCGGGTAGCCGCGTGACGGCACTGAACGCCAGCAAGGACAGGATCAATCCCGCCGGGCTGCCCAGTTGTGCGAACGAAGCGAAGAAATTACGCCGGCCCTTGGGCGCATGCTCGCCGGCCATCAATACTGCGCCGCCCCACTCGCCGCCCACCGCGATGCCTTGCACGATACGCAACAGAATCAGCAACACCGGAGCGGCGGCGCCGATCTGCGCGTAGGTCGGCAGCAAGCCGATGCAGACGGTGACCACGCCCATCATGATCAGGGTAATGACCAGGGATTTCTTGCGACCGATGCGATCACCGATATGGCCGAACACTACACCGCCCAACGGCCGGGCGAAGAACCCCACTGCGAAGGTGCCGAACGCGGCCATGGTGCTGAACAGTTTGTCGTCGGAGGGAAAGAACAGCTGGCCGAACACCAGCGCCGCAGCGGTGGCATAGATATAAAAGTCGTACCACTCGATCATCGTACCGATGAACGCGGCAGCCGCAGCACGGCGTGGCTGAGGCGAAGCGGTTGGCTTCATGGGTCAGGCTCCTTTGAAGGGTGTCTGACAACGACTGCGCTCGCAACGTTGTCACACCGCCTTCGTCTTTGGGTTTGTTGTTTTGGCAGGAGAAAAAGGGTGTCGCACGACGCGCTCTGACGGCGCTGGTCGGTGACGAGATTTATCGTCTCGGGGCTATGATTAGTCAAATTTCTATTTATTATTCCGACTATAAATGCTGCTTATTATTCGAGACTTGCCATGCCCGACCTTCGCCGCGACGCTCATCCGCTGCTCAATGACCGCCTGGACTGGAACCTGCTGCGCACCTTTCGCGTCATCGGCCAGGAACTGAGCATCAGCCGTGCCGCCGCGCGTTTGCACGTTACCCAGCCGGCGATCAGCCAGGCCCTGCGGCGTCTGGAAGAACAACTGGGCTGCCAGTTGATCGCGAGACGCGGACCGCGCTTCGACCTGACCGAAGCCGGCGAGCAGATCTTCGCCATCGCCGGCGAGATGTACGGCCAGGTGTCGCAACTGGGCAGCGCGCTGCAGCAGCCCGGCGACGAAGTGATCGGCAAGGTGCGCCTGCTGATGATCAGCCGCATTTTCTCCGACCGGTTCGATGAGTTTCTGGCCGACTTTCACCGCCGGCATCCTCGCGTGGACCTGGAAATCGACGTGATGCGCAGCTCGGACATCGTCAGCGCCCTGCTGGAAAAGACCGCCACCCTGGGCCTGAGCCTCAATCGCCGCCCGCAACCGCGACTGGAGCAACGCCTGTTTCTGCGCCAGCGCTATGCGTTCTATTGCGGCCGCCATCACTCACTGTTCGGCCGCAGCAATCTGAGCGACACCGACCTGCAATCGGAGAACTTCGTCAGCTTCACCAGCGACCAGATCGGCGGCATGCTCTCGCCGCTGACCATCTTCCGTGACCAGCAAGGCTTCAGCGGACGCATCGTCGCGTCTTCACCCAGCCTTGAAGAGGTGCGGCGGCTGGTGATCGCCGGTTTCGGCCTGGGCTGCCTGCCGGAACACGTGGTGGCCGACGACGTTGCCAATGGCCTGCTCTGGCGCCTGCCGCCGGATGACGGGATCGCCGATGTCGACATCCACCTGCTGTGGAACCGCGAGCAGAAACTGAGCCGCGCCGAACGGGTGTTTATCGAGAACCTGGAACAGCGCCTGGCCCAGAATTAGCCGCCGCTCAGACTGAATAATTTTGTCCGCACCGAGCACTCCAGATAAGCTTGAGCGCTGATTCAGTTCCCCGTATCGCGTTACAGCGGATGAGAAAAACCTTATGAGCACCTCTTTCCAGCGACAGCCTGCCCTTCCATTCCAATGCGTCGCGGCCATTTTCGGGACACCAGCATGATCGAGGTCACGGAAGTTTCCATCGCCCGACTGCGTGCTGCGCTGGAGTCCGGCGAAACCACCGCCGTTGAACTGGTGCAGGCATATCTGGCACGAATCGACGCCTACGACACGCCCGACACCGCGACGGCGCTGAACGCCGTGGTGGTGCGTAATCCTGCTGCGCTCGACGAAGCGCTGGCCTCCGATGCGCGTCGCGCACTCGGCAAACCGCTGGGACCTCTGGACGGCATTCCCTATACCGCCAAAGACAGCTATCTGGTGACCGGTCTTACGGCCGCGTCGGGCAGCCCGGCGTTCGTCAATCTGGTTGCCCAGCGTGATGCGTTCACCATCAGTCGGCTGCGCGCCGCCGGTGCCATCTGCCTGGGCAAGACCAACATGCCGCCCATGGCCAACGGCGGCATGCAGCGCGGTGTGTATGGCCGTGCGGAAAGCCCGTACAACGCCGGTTACCTGACCGCGCCGTTCGCCTCCGGCTCGTCGAATGGCGCCGGAACCGCCACTGCCGCCAGTTTTGCCGCGTTCGGCATGGCCGAGGAAACCTGGTCCAGCGGCCGAGGCCCGGCGTCGAACAATGGATTGTGCGCCTACACCCCGTCGCGTGGGGTGATCTCGGTGCGCGGCAACTGGCCGCTGACCCCGACCATGGACGTGGTCGTGCCCTACGCCCGCAGCATGGCGGATCTGCTGGAAGTGCTGGATGTCATCGTCGCCGAGGATCCCGACACTCGCGGCGACCTCTGGCGCATGCAGCCCTGGGTGCCGCTCCCCAGTGTCGCCTCGGTGCGCCCGGCGTCCTACGCCGAGCTGGTCGCCGTCCCGCACGACCTGGCCGGCAAGCGCTTCGGCGTGCCGCGCATGTTCATCAACGCCGATCCCGAAGCAGGCACCGCCGAGAAACCGGGCATCGGCGGCCCGACCGGGCAGCGCATACACACTCGCGCTTCGGTGATCGACCTTTGGCAGCAAGCCCGACAAGCACTTGAGGCCGCAGGCGCGCAGGTGATTGAAGTGGATTTCCCGCTGGTGTCGAACTGCGAAGGCGACCGGCCGGGCGCGCCTACGGTTTTCTCGCGCGGGCTGGTGTCCAAAGAGTTTCTCCATGACGAACTGTGGGGCCTGTCGGCCTGGGCGTTCGACGACTTCCTGCGCGCTAACAACGACCCGGCGCTGCATCGCCTGGTCGACGTCGACGGCGCGCAGATCTTCCCTCACGACCCCGGCACCCTGCCCAATCGTGAAGACGAGCTGGCGGCCGGCATGGACGAATACGTGCGCATGGCCGAGCGTGGCATCCCGGCCTGGAACCAGATCCCGACTCTGGCCGATGGCCTGCGCGGGCTGGAGCAGACGCGTCGGATCGACCTGGAAGACTGGATGGAAAACCTGGGTCTGGATGCCGTTCTGTTTCCGACCGTGGCTGACGTAGGGCCGGCGGACGCCGACGTCAACCCGGTGTCTGCCGATATCGCCTGGAGCAATGGTGTGTGGGTCGCCAACGGCAACCTTGCCATTCGCCACCTGGGCGTGCCGACGGTGACCGTGCCCATGGGGGTGATGGCGGATATCGGCATGCCGGTCGGGCTGACGTTTGCCGGGCGCGCCTATGACGACTCGAATCTGCTGCGCTTCGGCTCGGCGTTCGAGTCCCTGGGCAACAAACGTGTCATCCCGCCGCGTACCCCGCCGTTGTCGTCCAGCGGCGAGAGCTGATGTGAAGAGAAAAGCCGACCTGCCTGTGAAGACCTGCGTGGTCTGCGGGCTGCCTTTCAGTTGGCGCAAGAAATGGGCGCGCTGCTGGGACGAAGTCCGCTATTGCTCGGAGCGTTGCCGTCGGCACAAGGCTGTGTGCCGCGGCGCTACTCCGGTGCAAGCGCCAGAACGCTAATCGTAGAACGGCTCCACCAGCGTTCGGCTGCCCACGAAAAAGCTGTCTGCCACCAGGCGCAGCGGTTGCAGGTCCATATCGCTGGCCTTGTCGGTGATCAGTTGCTGGAAGTGGCGATACACCGCTGCGTACTCGCCCTCTTCGGACACCGCCTGCTGGACGCCGTCGATGCTCAACAGCGCGCCGCCGTTGTCCAGACGCAGCACGCCTTCGGCACAGCGAATCTCGATGCTCCACAGCTCATCCTGACCGTGGTCGAAATCAAACCCGGCGTGCACCGTGAGCCGCTGCGCGTCGGACATTTCAATGTCGGCGGCGATCGGCGACTGGCAATTATCGGGAACCCGCAGTGCGGCGGACTTCACGAACAGCGGGAGCGGCAGCAGATGGGTGATGATGGACAAGGCGTTGATGCCGGGATCGAACACCCCCAGGCCGCCGGGTTGCCAGATCCAGGCCTGACCGGGGTGCCACTTGCGCACGTCTTCCTTCCAGTCGATCTGCACGCTTTGCACAGTGCGGCTGCCTAGCCAGTCGCGCGCCGCCGCGATGCCTGGCGCGTAACGCGAATGCCAGGCGAACAACCCGCTGACGCCTTGCTTGCCTGCCTGATCCACCAAGGCCATGGCTTCGCCCAGCGTGGCGCATGGCGGCTTTTCCACCAGCACGTGCTTACCGGCAGCCAGCGCCTCTTGCACCAGAGCGAATCGACCTTGGGGTGGTGTACAGAACGCAACGGCGTCGACCTGCGGACCGTTTTCCAGCAGCTCTTTCAATGACCGAAAATTCTCGACGTCGGCACAGGGCTGGCCTTGGGTGGCGACGGATATCAGTTTGAAAGCGGGGTTGGCGAGGATCGCCGGAACGTGCTGGTCCTGGGCAATCTTGCCGTAGCCCACCAGACCGAGACGGATCGGTTGCATCTGTGACTCCTGTTTATTGTATTTGTGTAGGGGCAGCAGCGACCTACTCTAGCAATAAACAGCAACCTCGTGGGAGCGGACCGGGCGGCGCTCCGCTTGTCCGCGAAGGGGAGCTTTGCGGGCAGTGTTCATGCCGCGGCGTTGCGGTGGATGTTCTGCTTTTACTGCCGCTGCGCGCCAGATCGCGACCAAGGTTGCTCCTACAGTGATCGTGGCGATCTACCGCGCGGCGCTCCAAACTTCCCGACTGGCCGCGAACCCGCGCTGCAGGTCGTTGGTCAAAGCCCGCGCGTCGTCCAGACCGATGTGCAGCCGCACCGCGGCGCGACGTCACCTATTACCTGTGGGTCCGCCGCAATGCGGTCAACCCACTGGTGCAACGGGCCTATGAACTGATTCGCGCCAGGCAGGGGCTGTAGTGGCGGCCTGGCGGGCTGCTCCGGGATCGATCAGGGGATCAGTTTTCGCGCCCGCATGTCGTCCAGATGCGCCAGCAGAACCTCGTCGGAGCGCAGGGTCATGGCATCGAAGCCGGCCTGACGAGCCTTGGTGACGTCGAAAAACGCATCTTTCTCGACATGAAAAATGAAGTCACCAAATGAGCCCAAGGCGATCTGGTCGGTATCGGCCTGGGCCAGCCCTTCTCGCTGTGCCAGACCGCTCCACACCGGCTGCAACGCCTTGATTCGCTGCTGCAGGGAAATGGGCTGTGGCTCGCCGACTTCCAGGCCGAACCACTGGGCCAGTTTCGGCCACACATGACTCCAGCGAAACACGTCGCCGTTGGTGAGGTTGAACGCGCCGTCGGCGTCAGTCTGCGCGGCCCACACTGCGGCCTGGCCGATGAGCCCCGCGGCCGTGACGTTGACCACGGCATTGCGGTAGGCCTGCTCCGGGCCGGGAAACTGCATGGCGGTACCGGTTTCCCGGCACAGCGCACCGTACACCCCAATCAGGTTCCCCAGGTTCATGGCCGACCCCAGTGAATGGCCGATGACGATGTCCGGGCGCAAGGCGGTCCATTTCACTCCTTCTTTTTCCAGCGACCTAGCGAAGTCTTCATGTCGAAAATACAGATTGGGCGGAAAATGCCGGCTGTCATCCTCCCGCGCCGGCGTCTTGTAAACGCCCAGTTGGGCGCCGTACACCTTGCCGCCCTGAATGAAGGTGATCCGCTCCAGATCGGCTCCCGCCTTGCGCACCGCCCCGACGAGGTTCTCGAACATGGCGGCGTTTTCATCCGCTTCTACACCTGGATCCGGGTTGGGCTTGAGCGCACTGTAGAACAGATGGGTCACGCCCTTGAGGCTGTCACGGGCGCTGTCGAGGCTGCCGGGTGCAAGCAGATCGGCCACCAGATGCGGGCAGTCGCCAGGCGGGGTTGCAGCTCGCCCCACGGTAGTGATCCGCCACCCGGCGTGGGTGAAACTGTCGAGTACCGAGCGACCGATCACGCCGCTGGCGCCTGCAATGAGTACGTGTTTTTCAGACATGTGCCGTCCTCCATTCAAGTTCGCAGTGAACCTAGACAGACAGCAACCGGTGGGCTTTGTCCATTCTTTCGCCACGCCCGCCCACAGACAGTACCGTTCGTCCGTCAATGGAAACCATTGGATCCCACTTCGCCCAAAAAATCAGGACCTGACGTGAGCCTGATGTGAAGGAGAGCAGCATGACTCAAAAGCACGACACCCTGACCACCCGCCAGGGGCACCCCGTGACCGACAACCAGAGCCTGCGCAGCGTGGGAGAACGCGGCCCGGGCACCCTGGAAAACTACCAGTTCATCGAGAAGATCACCCACTTCGACCGCGAGCGTATCCCCGAGCGCGTGGTGCATGCGCGCGGCACCGCCGCCCATGGGTACTTTGAACCCTATGGCACGATCGGCGACGAGCCGGCCAGCAAATACACCCGGGCCAAGGTGCTGACCAAAACCGGGGTCAGGACACCGATCTTTCTCCGCTTCTCCACCGTGATCGGCGCCAAGGAGTCACCCGAGACCGCTCGCGACCCACGTGGCTTTGCCATCAAGTTCTATACCGAAGACGGCAACTGGGATCTGGTCGGCAATAACCTGAAGGTGTTCTTCATTCGTGACGCCATCAAGTTTCCTGACATGATCCACGCCTTCAAGCCCGATCCGGTGACCAACCGCCAGGAGCCCTGGCGGTTCTATGACTTCGTACAGCACCATCCCGAAGCGCTGCATATGGTCACCTGGGTGAAAAGCCCTTGGGGTATTCCGGCCAGTTACCGGGAAATGCAGGGTTCCAGCGTCAACACCTACAAGCTGGTAAACGAGGACGGTGTGGCCGTGTTGTGCAAATTCTCGTTCGAGCCCAAGCAAGGCGTGCGCAACTTGACCAGCGAGCAGGCCGCGCAGATCCAGATGCATGACATCGGACACGCCACCAAAGACCTGTATGAAGCCATCGACCGCGGCGATTTCCCGGAATGGGAAATGTGCGTGCAGGTGATGTCGGACGATGCCCATGACGAGCTGCCGTTCGACCCGCTGGACGACACCAAACGCTGGCCCGAGGATCAGTTCCCGTTGCTGCCGGTAGGCCGCATCGTACTCGACCGCAACCCGTCCAACGTGTTTGCCGAAACCGAACAATCAGCGTTCGGCACCGGGGTGCTGGTGGACGGCATCGACTTCTCGGACGACAAGATGCTGCAGGGCCGCACCCTGTCCTATTCCGATACCCAGCGTTATCGCGTGGGACCTAACTACCTGCAACTGCCCATCAATGCACCGAAATGCCCTTACGCGACCAACCAGCGCGACGGCCAGATGACCTACAAGGTGGACGGTGCCGGCGAGAACCCCCACGTCAATTACGAGCCCAGCTCTGAAGGCGGTCTGCATGAAGCACCGCGCAACGGCCCCGATTACAAGCAATGGGTGGAAGGTCACGTGGGCCGCTACCAGACCAGCAAGACCGCAGCGGACTATCAGCAGACCGGGGAGCGCTATCGCACGTTCGAAGACTGGGAACGTGAAGACCTGATCGCCAATATCGTCGGCGACCTCAAGCAGTGCCCGGAGAACATCCAGTTGCGGATGATCTGGCACTTCTGGCATTGCGATCCGGACTACGGTCAGCGGCTCGCGCAGGGTGTCGGTGTCGATCTGGAGAAGGCCAAGGCCCTGCCGCCGCTGCCCAACCGTCCGGCACCGGGTCAGGACCGCCCTGCCCCCACACTGGTTGACGGCCAGCGGGAAGCTGCGGACAAATCAACGCCCACGCAGCGAGCGTGACCTCCTGACCCAACGCGGCATCGACGATGTCCGGCCGCTGCGCCGGGCATCGTCAACTCATATTGCCAACGCCTGCTGGACTGCTGCCGAGTGCTTTCCGGCAACGTGGCCCTGACCTCAGAACCCCGCCGCGTGCCCATCCCGACGGCTGTCGCTGGCCGCCACGTAGCCGTGGTCGGCGTCGTCGGACAGCTTCCAGATGAACTGGCCCGAGCCAAAATCCATGTACGGGTCCTCCACCGATTTCAATCGATGGCCTTTTTCCGCCAGGCCCTGTACTGCCGCGGTGTTCATGCTGGCTTCCAGGTCCACCGAGAAATCCTGATTCACTTTCCAGCGTGGCGCATCGCACGCCGCCTGGGGTTGCTGCTGGTAATCGAGCATGCGCACCAGGGTCTGGACGTGGCCTTGCGGCTGCATATCACCGCCCATCACGCCGAAGCTCATCTGTGGCACGCCGTTCTTGGTGAGGAACGCCGGGATGATGGTGTGGAACGGCTTCTTGCCCGGCGCCACGACATTGGCCGAGGCCGGATCGCTGGAGAAACCGGCGCCGCGATTCTGCAAACTGATGCCGTAACCGGGCACCACGATGCCGGAACCGAAGCCCATGTAGTTGGACTGAATGAACGAGACCATCATGCCGTCCTCGTCGGCGGCGCTCAGGTACACGGTGCCGCCGGATCTGGGCATGCCGAAGCCAGGATGGCTGGCCCTGGACGGGTCGATCAGTCTGGCGCGGCTGGCCAGATACGCAGGGTCAAGCATCTGCTCGGGCGTCACGTCCATGCTGGTTGGATCGGCCACATAACGGTACACATCAGCGAAGGCCAGCTTCATGGCTTCGATCTGCAAGTGCTGGGACTGCGCGCTATCCACTGGCAGGCTCGCGAGGTCGAAATGCTCCAGCATGCCGAGGGCGATCAATGCTGCGATGCCCTGCCCGTTCGGTGGAATCTCGTGTACGTCGTGGCCGCGATAGCGCTGGGAAATCGGCTTGACCCACTCCGGCTGATAGCTGCGCAAATCATCCAGCGTCAGTGAACCGCCGGTGGCTTTGGCGTAATGGGTTATCGCCTCGGCGATCTCGCCTTCGTAATAGGCCCGCCCACCTTGCTGCCCCAACAGACGCAGGGTGCGCGCGGCGTCCTTGAATTTGAACAGCTCGCCGGTCTTCGGCGCTCGGCCGCCGGGCATGAAGGTATCGGCAAACCCCGGCTGATCGTGCAGTGCAGGAATGGCCGCGGCCCATTTGTGGGCGACAATGGGCGCCAGGGTGATGCCGCGTTCGGCGATCTCGGCAGCCGGTTCCAGCACGTCGGCAAACGGCAGCTTGCCGAAGCGTTCGTGCAACGCGGCCCAACCAGCGACGGCGCCCGGCACGGTGACCGCGTCCCAGCCGCGCACCGGGCGTTTCACATGGCCGTTGCCGTCTTCACCGTAACGCTTGCGGAAGTGATTCAGGTCCCAGGCTTTGGGTGCGTGCCCGGAGGCGTTCAGGCCGTGCAACTGCTTGCCGTCCCAGAGGATGGCAAAGGCATCGCTGCCCAGCCCGCACGACACCGGCTCGACCACCGTCAATGTCGCGGCGGCGGCAATCGCTGCGTCAACGGCGTTGCCGCCGGCCAGCAGGATGCGCACGCCGGCCTGAGCGGCAATCGGATGGGAGGTGGACACTACGTTGCGCGCAAACAACGGGATACGCGTAGTGGGATAAGGGTTTTGCCAGTTGAAAGACATGAAATGCTCCATTAACGCTTGCTTTGACGAGCCGCTCCGGGCTCCCAGAAAATGACCCGGCGTTGCAACCAGCGTACCGTCTGCGCACCGCACAGCCCGATCAACGCCAGCAGCACCACGCCGGAAAACATGGTCGACAGGCTCATGCTCACCGAGCTTGAGGCGATCATGTAGCCCAGCCCGCGCTGCGCAGACAGGAACTCACCCACCACGGCACCGATCAGCGCCAGGGACACGCCGATCTGCAATCCGGCAAAGATTTCTCCCGCCGCCGAGGGCAGCTTGACGTGGATCAGCAGGTACAACCGCGACGCCGAGAAGGCGCGACACGCATCCAGCAGTTCGGGATCGGTACGGCGAATGCCGTTGACGGTATTGACGAACAGTGGAAAGAAACACACCAGCGCGACCAGCACGATCTTGGACGCCAGCCCGAAGCCGAACCACACCAGAATGATCGGCCCCAACGCGACCTTCGGCGTGGCTTGCAGGCCGATCAACAGCGGATAGACAAAGCGCTCGAACGTCTGCGATTCGGCCAGCAACGCTCCCAGCCCAATGGCCAGCACGCAACCGATCAGATAGCCGCTGAGCATCTCGGTCACGGTCGCGCCGATATGCGGCCACAGCGTGCCGCTGGCAAAACCGTCGGCCAGGGCATCAAACACGGCCATGGGTGGCGGCAGTACGTAATCCGGAATCTGGAGCAGCACCACGGCCGCCTGCCAGATGGCAACCAGCACCGCCAGGCTGATCAGCGGATACAGCACAGAGTGCAGTCTATTCATGGGTAAAGTGCCTGCGCAGGTGGTGGCAAAGCGCCGTGAACTCGGGGTCGGCCAGGGTTCCCAGGGTGCGCGGCCGCGGTAGCGCAATGGGCAGCTCATCGATGATCCGCCCCGGTCGCGGCGACATCACCAGCACCCGGTCGGCCAGGAACACCGCTTCCTGGATGCTGTGGGTGATGAACAACACCGATTTGCGCTGCTGGCTCCAGATGCGTTGCAGCTCCAGGGTCAGCAGTTCGCGTGACAACGCATCCAGCGCGGCGAACGGCTCATCCATCAGCAGCAGGTCCGGATCGTGCAGCAGCATGCGGGCGATGCCGACGCGTTGCTGCATGCCGCCGGACAGTTCGAACGGGTAGTCGTTGGCAAACGCCGCCAGGCCCACCAGTTCCAGCAGTTGCATCGCACGCTCCACAGCCGGCCGGCGCTCCAGGCCTAAAGTCCGGGCCGGCAGCAACACGTTGTCCAGCACGGTTTTCCAAGGCAGCAGATTGGGTTTCTGGAACACCACGCCGGTTTCCGGGCTAGGGCCTGCAACGCCTTTGCCCGCCAGTTCGATCTGCCCACTGGACGCCGCGAGCAAGCCCGCCGCCAGCTTGAGCACCGTGGATTTGCCGCAACCGGAAGGCCCGAGCAGCGCGACGAATTCACCGGGAGCGATGCTCAGGTCCACGTCAGCCAGGGCCTGGATTTCCCCGCGGCGAGTGGCGTAGGTCAGGCCCACGTCACGCAGTGCCAGCGCGGCACTCATGACTGCGCTCCCTTGGCGTCCACGGCGGCAGCCAGAAAATCCAAGACGCGGGCCCAACTGTGGCGGTTGGCGGCGGCATTGGCGGCCGGCGTTCCACCGCCGCTGATCATCACGCCGGCCACCGGATGGCGCCTGGCGATCTGGGTGGTCGGCACATAGGGCAAGCCGATGGCATGGCCAGCCCCTTCGTTGCGCACATGCTCCACCGGCCAGGGATGATTGCCTTCAGACAGGTCGGCCGCGATGCGCGCGCTGTACTCGGTGGACGGCCAGAAGCCGTCGTCGGTGCCGGAAATCAACAGCAGCGGCCCGTTGATCTGTTCCACCGCAATACGTGCCGCCGCAACGAACTCTGCCCCACGCTCCACGTTGCTGAACGCCGGCGCCTGGCGAATCGCCGCGCCAGGCGCCGGCGGTTGATCGAACCAGCGCCAGTCAGCAAAGGGGTTGTCGCGCCAGACATTGCGCAGCGCCCGACCTTGCCAGGTCCACGCGTCGGCATCCCGCGGCTGATCGGGACGCCCCGCGCGCAAGGTGCCATGCACCACTGCACTGGGCACATAGCCGATCACCGCCGACACCCGCTCGGGAAAAGTGGCACCCAGAATCAACGCCAGTTCGCCGCCCCGGGACAACCCGGCCACGGCAATGAAACCGTGCCTGGGCGCCAGGGTTCGCGCAACCCAGTGCAGCGCCGTCTGGAAATATTCCAGCGGCGTATCGGAAATGTGGTCGGCCAGGCCCGGCGCCTTGAAATAGGCCAGCGCAAAGCCGATGTAGCCATGGGCCGCATACAGCGCGGCGCGTTGCTCCGGCGTGCCGCCGCCCGAGCCGTTGAGAACGATCACCACCGGATGCGGGCCTTCGCCAGCAGGCAGGAACAACAGGCCGGACAAACCGTCGTCCGTCACCTGACGCCAGGTCACGCCCGGCGCCAGAAAGCGTTGGGTAAAGGCACCCGACGCCGTGTTGCTTTCGGCATCCTGAAGCTCGACGTCGAAGGTCAGCGGCGCAATGCCCTCGCTGAGCGCGGGCGTTACCGGCGGCGCCAGCTGCTGCAACGCCCAGACCGGCGCCATCGGCTCCGACTCGCTCCAGTCGCCGGAGTGTGGCCGCTGAGCGTCGACATCCAGCTGTCCGTCGTGGCCGATCTCGTAGCGCGCCTGGCTGCGCCAGTGACTGCCGTCCGGATGCGCCAGGCGGGTGACGAGGGTCGCCGGCCCCGTTGCCAGACCATTGGCCGTGATCCGCCGCGGCTGATCGATCAGACCGTCCGGCAGGTCGATGGTCAGGCGGATGCTCATTTGGCGGCCTCCGCACGCTTGCGCAGTGCCGCCTGGTCGAAATCACTGAACGACGCCACGAATTCGTTGGAGAAGATCTGCTCCACCGGCACCTCGGCGGTGGGAAACTCGCCGGCCTCGGCCATGGCTGCAATGGCCTTCTTGATCACATCCAGGTCGTATTCGCCGGGAATCCGGGCGCTGCCGTCAGGCCGATACAGAGTTCGTTGCAGGCGTCGTTCCAGCAGCGTTCTGGCATCCGCCAGGCCTTTGCCTTCGGCATCCGCCGGTTTGCTTTCCGGATGCTGACGCCAGAACGCCTGCACGCAGAAGGTCGGATTGGCTTCACAGACCCGCTGCGCCTCGGTGTAGGCGCGGCCGAAGCGGCGGATCAGGTCCGGGTTGTCGCGGAAGGTGTCCTGATGGGCGACAAAGCCGTTGCCGGGGTTTTCCTGGAATACCGCCGGGTAGGCGATGCGCCGGATCGCGGTGCCGGACAGTTCCAGCATGTCGTCCCAGCTGTTGTTGAAGTTCAGCGCGTCCACCTGCTTGTTGCGCAGCGCCTGGAACCCCGCGCCCAGTGCGCCGACGGCCACGAACTCGACATTCTCGCCCGGCTTCAGACCGGCGACTTTCAGCGCGGCGCGACTGTTGGGCAGAGTGCCCCAGGTCAGCGCGCCAACGCCGATCTTCTTGTCTTTCAAGTCCGCCAGGGTCTTGATCGGCGAATCGGCCAGCACTGCGTATTCCAGGGTCTGGCTCGGTACGCCGTTGTAGAAATAGCGCACCGGCAGCGGGTTCTTGCCGTTGAAGTAGCTGGAAATGACTGGCTCGGCGACCGGAAAACCGAAGGTCACGCGCTTGCTGGCGACCTGGGGCAACAAGGCGCCGGCGCCCTGAAACACCACCACCTCGACCGACAGGCCCTGGTCCTTGAACAGCCCCAGTTCCTGGGCGGCGGCATACGGCGCGCCGTCGTGCACGGCGGGCGGGATCGCCAACGCGACCGTGACCTCGTCCAGCGCATAGGCCGAACCTGCGCATGACAATGTAAAAGCAGCGCACGCCAGTGCAAGCGGCGACAAACGGGTAAGGCGCATAGACAGATCCTTGAATGATGGGTGATCAGGAATTAACGGGCTGACGTGCTTGTTCCGCGCCCGCCTGTTGCAGACGCCGATGAGCGTCGGCCAGCAAGGCGGGCCTATCGATCTTGTTGGTGGTAGCCAGCGGCAGCGCGTCGACCAACCACACGCGCCTGGGATGCTGGTACGCCGGCGCGTGTTCAAGGGTGAAGGCCTTGATCTGCGCTTCGCTGGCTTCAGCGCCGTCACGCAGCACCACGAACGCCATGGGTTTGAAGCCCTTGATCTCGTCTTCCACCGGCACGACGCAGGCCTGTTGAATGGCCGGGTGGCGTTCCAGCAGCTTTTCGATTTCGCCGGGATAGATGTTCTCGCCACCGCTGACGAACATGTCATCGCGGCGCCCGACAAAGGTGTAGAAACCGTTTTCGTCACGGCGAAACACATCACCGGTCACGTAGAAACCATCGGCGGTGAACGGCGTGCGCAGATCGGGGCGGTTGTGGTAACCGGACATCAAACCGGGGCTTTTCAGCTCCAGCACGCCTTCGCTGCTCTCTTGCCCGGCTTCGTCACGCAGACGCAACTGCACTTGCGGATGGGCATAGCCCACTGACAACGGCGGATTCGGCAAGCCATCCGGATGCGCGCCGAACACCACCGGGCCGCCTTCGGTGGTGCCATAGGCGTTGATTACCCGGGCGTTGGGCAGCAACCGATGGATCTGTTCAAGCAGGCTGGCGCTGACCGGTGCCGAGCCCATCCTGACCACGCGCACCGAACTCAGGTCGGCGTTTGCCAGACGCTCGCGTTCGCGCAGCATCATGGCAATCATCGGCGGCACGGCGGTCAGCCAGGTGCAGCGGTAGCGCTTGATCGCGTCGATGTAGCTGGAGGCGGTGAATTGCGGCAGCAGCAAGGCCGTTGCGCCGCTGGCCAGTGTCAGCAGCGCCAGTGCCAGGGCATTCATGTGATACAGCGGCGCGGCGATCAGTGCCCGCTCCTGCTCCAGGGAGGTCGCCAGCAAGCGGGTGCGCACCACCCACAAGTGGGCGGCATGGCTGAGCAATACGCCCTTGGGTTGGCCCGTCGAACCGGAGGTATAAAGCATCATTGCCGGTTCATCGGCCTTGGGCTGGAAGGCGTCGAAAGGACCTGGATCGATGAACTGATCCAGCCCATCTTCAGTGCGGCGCACCAGCGATACCTGCGGCAGGTTCGCCGGGCAGGACGACGCACGGTCCGGATCGCAGAACACCAGGCGTGCGCCGCTGTCGGCCACGACATATTCGATCAATGCATCGGGAAAACGGTAGTTGAGCGGCACCGCCACCAGCCCGGCGCGCATGATGCCCAACACCACGGCGATGAACTCCACGGAGTTGGCGGCCAGCAATGCGATGCGCTCGCCCTGGGCATAGCCGCGAGCACTCAAGGCTCGGGCCACGGCGTTGGCGAGTTGGTCCAGCTCGTCGAAACGGTAGCCGCACGCCAGGCTATCGGCATCCAGGCCGATGAACGCCAGGCGCTCGCTCGGGCTGTGCGCGCCGATCACCTCGCCCAGATTACGAACAGCGTTATTCATGGGATGAACTCAAGCAAGGTGTCGAACGTCGCAATGGCAACCGTGACGCGCGAGGACTCGGCCCGATGCGCCAGACCCATGCGCGCTGCGCGTTGTGCCAGATCTTTGAGGTCCGCGCCACGCAACGTGATGGCGGCGAAGCGTTCGAAACGGGGTGTGAAGCCCTGAGCCAGATCGCCGAAGCGCTGATCCAGGGTGGCGACATCAATCACATCGAGCTGAAAACGCTCATCGAAAACCCCGAGTCGGGCGTACTGCTCGCAGGTCTGCTGCGGGTTTTCGCTGACGATGGTCAGGCCGCTGACCGCCGTGGCGCCGTTGGCATGGCCGAGCCACTCTGGTCGCCAGACCAGCTCGGGTGTTTCGTGATGACAGAAGTAGACCCGCCCGGCCGCGAACTGCCCCGGCACCAGGCGTACCGTGCCGAAGCGAGCTTCTTCGTTCGCACCGTCGATCTCGACAGGCCGCGAGAAATGTTGCACCGGCTGGACCAGAAAACCCTGGCGCACCAGTTCGGCATGGGTGGCTTTCGGGTCAGCGCTGGCCAGCACCAGACCGTCGATCCCCTGCGGGCTGTCGAGCACTTCCTGACGCAGTCTGTCGGTGCCCAGCGGCAGCCCGATCAACTCCAGGTACCCATCGGCAAACATCATCAGGTGGTTGATCGAACCCAGGGAATGATGCCCGCGCGGCGTCAGGGTAAAGCCCAGCGCGGTGAACAGCGCCGCAGCGGCATCCGTGTCGAAGCGAGTGTTTATGACCAGATGGTCCAGTGCGGCGCTCATGGCTCAGGCCTTCGCTACAGGTGTCGAGTACAGGCCGCGGCCGCTGGCCACCAGGTTGCCTTCGGTGTCGAACACCTGGGCTTCGGCCACCGAGAACTGCTTGCCGGACTTGATCACTTTGCCGGTGGCGCGCAGGTCGCCCTTGGCGGCGCGGTGGTAATCGACACGCAGGTCGATGGTCGGCACGCCCTTGCCGGTTTTCGAGACCAGCGCCCAGTCGGCCGTCAGGTCGACCAGTGCCGCGAGAATGCCGCCATGGGTGTAGCCGCCATCCACGTTGACCACCCATTCTTCGCGCCACTTGGCGCTGAGTTCGATGCTGCCCTCGCCCACCTCGAGTACCTGCAGGCCCAGCCACTGGTGGTATGGGCCTTTGAGCAGACGTGCCTGGATATCTTCAGCGGTTGGCAGTGTGTTGTCGGTCATGGTGTGTTCCTTCAGAGCGAATGGGGTCGGTAATCCTGCGCACCGGCTTGCGGAACGCAGGCGCAAAAGGCGCAGGCGTGGCGTCAGGGTTTGACGACCACCTTGCCCAGCACTTCGCGGTCGCGAATCAGCGCCAGGCCTTCGGCGGCCTGTTCCAGCGGCAGCACGCGGTCGATGATCGGGTCGATCCTGCCTTCGGCGATCAGGTCGAGCAGGCCGACCAGGTTGTCCTCGTAGAAGCTGTTCGAGCCCTTGATGTTCAGCTCGAAGCTCCACACGTAACGCAGGTCTTCCTTGGGGTCGTGGCCTGCCGTCGCGCCGCAGACCAGCAAAGTGCCGCCGCGCTTGATGCACTTGAGCGACGGCAGCCAGGTGTCGCCACCGGTGAAATTGATGACCACATCCACGCCGCCTTCGTGGGTGCGACGCTGCGGCTTGCCGTATTGGCCGATGGCCCATTTGGAGAAATCGGTATCGCGGTAGTTGATGACATGATCGGCACCCAGCTCCTTGAGGCGCGCGGCCTTTTCGTCACTGCCGGCGCAGGCGATGACTTCGGCACCCAGCAGTTTGGCGAGCACGATGCACGCGGTGCCGACGCCGCCGCTGGCACCCAGGATCAGCACCCGGTCGCCGGCCTTGACCGTGTTGTGGGTGATGAGCATGCGATGCGCGGTGCCATAGGCCACCGGCAATGCCGCTGCCTGTTCGAAGCTGACCGCCTCGGGCAGGCGGATCAACTGACGGGCATCGACCAGCGCGTACTCGGCCATGCCGCCGTCGACCATTTCGCCCATCAGGCCGACATCCGGCTTGAGCGGATTGATCAAAACCCGCTCCCCGACTTCCCAGCCCTCCACGCCCTCACCGATCTCGCTGATGGTGCCTGCCAGATCCAGGCCAATGACCACCGGCAGCGGCACCTTGATGCCCGGCATGCCTTTGACGGTAAACACGTCGTGGTAATTGAACGACGAGGCACCTACGCGGATCAGCACATGCCCGGTGGCGACTGCCGGGACCGGCTTGTCGGAGACCACCTGCAACCGGTCAAGGTCGCCGTGTTCGTTGAGTACCAGGGCTTTCATGGTTTTGCTCACAGTCGTTGTCTCCGTGATTACTTGAGGGTTTTCGATTGGATGTAGGGTTGGGTGACGAACAGGTCCGGCTTGAGCTCGCCTTTGATCAGGCCGCCCTTGGCGAACACTTCATGCTCACGACGCAGGGTTTGCAGATCCTGAGGCTCGAACGCCAGACGGTTCATGGCGTTCCACTGGCCGACGTAAACCCGGGCGTCGTTTTCCGGGAGGTTTGCGCTTTTCTTGAGGATGGAGACCACTTCGTCGGGGTGGGCATCGCCCCACGCCAGGGTGTCGCGCAGCGCGGCGATGACTTTGGTCACCGTTTCGGGATGGGCGTCGACCAGCCTGGCGCTGACCGCGCCGACGCCGATGTACGGCACCGCTTCGGACTGGGTGAGGGTTTTCCACTCATCTGCAAAGCTGCCCAGGCGCTTGAGCTTGAGCTCGTCGCCCAGCTGGGCGATGGTCACTGAACGCAACGCTGCGCCGTCGACCTGCTTCTGCGCCAGGAACTGCGCCAGACGCGCTTCGTTGCCGCCCACCAGCGAGAAATCGTTGACGCCGATGCCGTGGTTACCTTCCAGCACCGCGCTGGCGATCACCGCCACCGAGGAACCGGCGGGCGACATGCCTATTTTTTTACCCTTGAGTTCGCTGATCGAGTTGATCGGCGAATCGGCCGGCACCACGAACTGCACATCCGCCGGTTGGGTCGCGGCGAAAATTCTGATCGGCACGCCTTCCGCCGCCGAGCTGAACACCCCGGCCAGTGGCGCGCCGAAGGCCAGGTCGATGGAGTCCGCGGCCAGTGCCCGAATCGGCGCATTCACGTCCGGGAAATGGAAAAATTCGGCTTCGATGCCACGCTTGGCCAGGAAGTCCTTGGCTTCCAGCACCGAGCCGTAGCCCAGGCTGACGCCGCTGGTCCAGTAGCCGATCCGGACTTTCTCCGCCGCCTGGGCAGCCAGGGGCAACAAAGCGGTCGCAGCCAACGCGGCGACGGCAATCAATTTACGCATGAGGGCAGAACCTTTAGTGGTGTGTGACGGGGTTTAGAGGCTGGGTTCAGGAACTGTGAGGTTTCCAGCGGAACAAACGGCGCTCCAGGGGTTTGAGCACCCCGGCTTCGAGCAGCAACATCAAGGCGACCAGCAAAACGGTCCAGGCGAACACCTGATCGCTTTGCACCAGATCCGCCGCCTGCCGCAGGCGATAGCCGATGCCGTCGGACGCGCCAAGGGTTTCGGCGACCAGTGACACCCGCCAACCGAAACCGAAAGCCAGGCGTGCACCGGAAAAGAAATACGGCAGGATGCTGGGCAGGGAAATCTTCAGCAGGATCTGCAACCGCGACATGCGGAACGACCGAGCCAGTTCCACGTATTGCCGCTCCACGGCCTGGGCGCCCTGCCAGACATTGGTCAGCACCAGCGGCATGGCAGTCATGAACACCACAAATACGGTGGTGGCGTCGGAAATGCCGAACCAGATAATGGCGAAGATCGCCCAGATCGCTGACGACACGGTGTTGAACACCGCCAGCATAGGCTCGAAAAACCGCGCCAATACGCGGCTGGTGCCCAATGCCAGCCCCAGCGGCGTACCAATCGCCACCGCCAGCAGGAAGCCGCTGAACACCCGGCCCATGGTTGCGCCAATATCGTGGAGGAACGTCTGGCTATGAATCAGTCCGTCTAGCGCCGTGAGCACTTTTTGCGGGCCGGGCAATACAAATGACGGCACCTTTCCAGCGGCGTACCACCAGAGCACGGCGAAAAACGCGACCAGTGCGAGTCGTTGCAGGGCCAGGCTGGAAAAACGTTTGGCGGTTTCCATCTCACACCTCCAGGCGCAGCTGGCGAATCTGCTCGGTCACTGCTGCATCGGTCGGGATGCGCGGTCGCGACAGACCCGGTTGCTTGACGGCACGGATGCGTCCGGGACGGGGTTCGAGAACGACGACCCGGTCCGCCAGCACCACGGCCTCCTCCACGTCGTGAGTGACGAATATGACGGTCATGCCGGTCAACGCCTGCAGGCGCAGCAGCTCTTCATGCATCTGGCTGCGGGTGTGCGGGTCGAGTTTGGAAAACGGTTCGTCCATCAACAGGATGGCGGGCTGCACCACCAGGCTGCGCGCCAGGGCAACGCGACTGCGCATGCCACCGGAAAGCTGGTGCGGCCAGGCGTTGGCAAAATCGGCAAGGCCCACCAGTTGCACAACCTGCGCGACCCGCTGCTCACGCTCGCGCTTGCCCAGCGAGGTCGCCTCAAGCCCGAACGCCACGTTGGCCTTGACGCTGCGCCACGGCAGCAGACGGTCTTCCTGGAACATGTAGGCGATGCGTTGCCAGTCGCGAAATTGTCCGGCCGGTTCGCCGTCGATGGCCAACGAGCCACGGTCGGCACGCAGCAGGCCGGAGATGATGTTGAGCAAGGTGCTTTTGCCGCAGCCCGAGGTGCCCAGCAGCGCAATGATTTCGCCTTGCGCCGCGTCGAAACTGATATCGCGCAGCACTTCAAGGCCGTCGAAATGCTTGCCGATACCGCTCAGGCTGATGGCCGCCACGGCGGATTTCACGTCCAGCGTGGCCTGGACCTGCAACGCGGCATTCATCGTCCGAACCTCGCGGCCAGCAACGGCAACGACGCGCCGGCTTCACTGAGGCTGGCGTAGACTTTTTCCAGGGTCATGGCCTGGAACGTTTCGATATGGCGCCGGGCGATCAGCTCGGCGCGCTTGCAGTCGCCCTCTTCGAATGCCGCGATCAGTGCGTTGTGGTCGTGCTTGATCTCGGGCTTGGTGCCCTGCACGTTGAAACCCAACGCCACCAGCCGGCTCATTTCATCCATCAGGCTGGACAAGGTGCGCAGCAGCCGTTCGTTGCCGGTGGCCCGGGCGATTTCCAGGTGGAACGCCTTGTTGGCGTCCATGAACACATCGATCTGATCCGGCAGCGGCACCCGATGCCGAACCCGGCAGGCCGCTTCCAGTTCTTTCAAGCGAGCGATGTCGACCCGGCCGGTGGCCAGCCTGGCGGCCAGCGGCTCCAGCTGCACACGCAGAGTGAAAACCTCTTCGACGTCTTTAACGGTGACCGACGCGACCTGATAACCCTTGCGTGGGCGAGACGTCACGAGGTGCTCGTGGGAAAGCCGGGTCAGCGCGATCCGGCAGCTGCTCTTGCCGATCTGGTAGGTTTCCATCAGCCCCGGCTCGGTGATGTTCACCCCCGGCATCAACCGGCACGAGAGAATGTCACGACGTATACGTGCATACGCCGAATCTCCCTGACTGGCAGCATCGAAAACAGTGCCTTGAGCGGCATCGGACATGAGCATCGCGGCCTCGCGGAAAGAGTGTGGGCAGCTCACAGAGGCTGTCTGTGGGGCTTACCGATGGCCGCTAAGCTAGAACAAATGTTCTTGAACTCGAACGATTTGTTTCCGATATGCATATGCCATCCGCGCATAACGTAAGCGGCCCAGACGGCAATTCAGTGATAAAGGATTCGGGCGACGCATGTACTCGGGCGGGCCGCTCTCTGGAGAAGCCCGCATGCCGGCGAAGAG
This sequence comes from Pseudomonas sp. v388, assembly GCF_003935425.1. Classification (GTDB taxonomy): domain Bacteria; phylum Pseudomonadota; class Gammaproteobacteria; order Pseudomonadales; family Pseudomonadaceae; genus Aquipseudomonas. The sequence goes on along the minus strand of NZ_RHQN01000001.1, from coordinate 221,557 downwards.
GCCTGTAAGCGTCACTTAGGCAATTTTTTATTCTTTTTCAAACACGCGTCATATACCCGCAGCCCGCGTCAATCAATACCCGTGGAACTTTGTGCCTATGCGTCGATAAGTCACAGGTGGCACTTCGTCACATGCTGTATCAAGTTGTACGATCACACGCCGATAGGGTCAGACAAACCACCCTACAAAAAGTGATACGTCGCATGAATTTGACCGTGAAAACCAAGCTGCTATGCCTCGCCATTGTCCCCGCGCTGTTATTCGCTCTGATTCTTAGCGGCGTAGCCTCGTGGATGTTGCAAAGCAGCGCCGATCAGGAAATGCAGGAAACCCGCGCCAAGCTGGTGGAGCGCAATCGGCAAGTGCTGGAAAACTACGTGCAAGTTGCCTACACCGCCATCAAGGGGCTGCATGACGCGTCGGCTACCGGCGACATGGCCGCGCGGGACCAGGCCATCGAACTGCTCAAACCCATGAAGTACGGCGAAGACGGTTACTTCTTCGGCTACGACACCAAGGGCGTGCGCACCTTCCGTGGCGACAGCCCGGCCGGTGTCGGCAAGAGCTTCTGGGACACCCGCGACCCGGATGGTTCGTACCACTACCAGACCTTTGTCGAAGTGGCGAAAAACGGTAAGCACTACGTCGACTACATGGCGCCCAAGCCCGGCGACGAAGCGGTGCAGGTCCCCAAACTGGGTTACACCCTGTATCTGGACAAATGGGACATGGTGCTGGGTAGCGCCATCAACATGGACGACATCGATGCCACGATGGCCCTGGAACAGCAAGCCGTAGCGAGCCGCACTCGCGCCATCCTGCTCAGCGTGTTCGCGGTCACTGTTGTGCTGTTGCTGATCACCGCCGTCGCTGGTGTGTTGACCGCCAACGGCATCGTGCGCCCACTGCGGGTTCTCAAGACCAACCTGGATGACATCGCAGCCGGCGACGGCGATCTGACCCACCGCCTGAAAGTGACCAGCCGCGATGAGCTGGGTGACCTTGCCACCTCCTTCAACCGGTTCGTCGACAAGATCCACTCCATGGTGCGCCAGGTTGCGCACATGACCACCGAACTCGGCGGCCTCGTCGAGCAGGCGACGCAGCAGACGTTGCGCTCGGAACAGGCCATGCAACGTCAGCGCGACGAGACCGATCAGGTCGCGACCGCGATTCACGAAATGTCCGCCGCCGCCCAGGAAGTTGCCCTCAGTGCCCAGCGCGCTGCCGAGGCCGCTGCGGAAACCGATCAGCAAGGCCAGGCCGCCCGCAAGGTGGTTGCCAGCAACATCACCGGTATGGATTCGCTGGTCAGCGACATTCGCCGGAGCGGTACCAGCCTCGATAGCCTGCAACAGGATGTGCGCTCCATCGTGTCGGTGCTCGATGTGATTCGTTCGATTGCCGAACAGACCAACCTGCTGGCGCTCAACGCGGCCATCGAAGCGGCACGCGCCGGTGAAGCCGGGCGTGGTTTTGCGGTCGTGGCCGATGAAGTCCGCGCTCTGGCCAGCCGCACACAGCAGAGCACTCAGGAAATACAGGGCATGATCAGCCGCCTTGAAACCGGCACCCATGCTTCGGTCGAGGCCATGCGCCGCTCCACTGAAGCCGGTGAAGGCGCCAACCAGCAGACCAACAAGGTCGGCGTGTCGCTGGATTCCATTTCCGAACTGATCGGCACCATCAACGCGATGAATGCGCAAATTGCCAGTGCCGCTGAAGAGCAGACTTCGGTATCCGAAGAGATCAACCGCAGCGTCACCCAGATCGCGACCGCCGTGGAAAATCTCGCCGATGAAACCGAGCAAAGCGCGCGAACCATGCGTGACGTTTCGACCCTGGGTGGCAACCTCAGCGCCTTGGTGGGTCAGTTCAAAATCTGATGAATCGTTTCACCTTGCCGCCTCGATAGTATCGGGCGGCAATTTCTGTTTTAGTTACATCCGGTTACTTAGCTTGCTCATGATTAGCTCGCAACCTATTGCTCTTTGTTCGCTGGAACATCGGCACTCCATAACAAGAAACCAGGCACTAAAAAAATAACCAGGCACACCCGTGTTCAGTCTCAGGAGTATTGAAAGATGTTCGAGGACGACCTTTCTTCGGCGCGTCGCGATTTTCTTCGCAAGTCGCTGACCCTTATCCCCGTTGTAACCCTGGCCAGTACCGGCCTGACCTCCGCAGCCTTCGCCCAGACACCCGCCACCGATGCCGTCAAGGACGCACCCGGCGCAGCCGCGCGCCCTGCAGGCGACTACAAGCCGAGCTTTTTCACCGCCCAGGAATGGGCGTTCGTCGTTGCGGCCTGTGATCGGCTGATCCCGTCCGACCACGTCGGGCCGGGCGCGGTCGAGCTTGGCGTGCCGGAATTTCTCGACCGGCACATGCAGTCGCCTTATGCCCACGGCGCCATCTGGTACATGCAGGGTCCGTTTCTGGAAGCTGCGCCCGAATTCGGCTATCAGGGTCGCCTGAATCTTCGCGAAACCCTGCGCGTCGGGATCAAGGCCGTCGATGCCAGCTGCAAGAAGAACTTCTCCGGCAAGGTGTTCGCCGAGCTTTCCCCGGCACAGCAGGAAGACCTGCTCAAGGCCGCCGAGGGCGGCAAGCTGGCGCTGGAAGACATCTCCTCGAAGCTGTTTTTCACCAACCTGCTCAATGAAGTTCGCAACGGTTACTTCGCCGATCCTTCCCACGGCGGCAACAAGAACATGGGCGCCTGGAAGATGATCGGTTATCCCGGCATGCGCGCCGATTACATGGACTGGATCACGGTGCGCGACAAGCCCTATCCAATCGGGCCGGTGGATCTTGCCGGACGCAGGGGTTGAGCATGGCGAACGTCAAACCGAAAGTAGATGCTGTCATTGTCGGCATGGGCTGGACCGGCGCGATCATGGCCAAGGAACTCACCGACGCAGGCCTGCACGTGGTGGTACTGGAGCGTGGCGCGGACCGCGACACCCAGCCCGATTTCGCCTACCCCAAAGTGGTCGACGAGCTGGAAGGTTCGGTGCATCGCCGCTATCTGCAAAGCCTGTCCCAGGAAACCGTGACAGCGCGACACAACCTGACCTCCACCGCCGTGCCTTATCGGCAGATGGGCTCGTTCAAGCCCGGCACCGGCGTTGGCGGTGCGGGCAGTCACTGGTCAGGCTGCCACTTCCGTGCCCTGCCGGAAGACTTCAAGCTGCGCAGCAACATCGAGCAACGCTACGGCGCCAAGTTCATTCCTTCGGACATGAGCATCCAGGACTTCCCGGTCACCTACGAAGAACTGGAACCGCATTTCGATCACTTCGAATACGTCTGCGGTACCTCCGGCAAGGCTGGCGTGATCAACGGTCTGAAGCAGCCCGGCGGCAACCCGTTCGAAGGCTCGCGCTCGCGGGAATTCGCGCTGGGACCAAACCCCAATTACCTGGGTGCGGAAATGTTCTACGGCGCGGCCCGGGAAATGGGCTGGGACCCGTATCCGATCCCTGCGTCCAACGCATCGGCGCCCTACGTCAACCCTTACGGTTGCCAGATGGGACCGTGCAACGCCTGCGGTTTCTGTAGCGACTACGGCTGCCTTAACTATTCCAAGGCCAGCCCGAACATCAGCATTCTGCCGGTCCTGCGCCCGCGCAAGAATTTCGAGTTGCGCACCAACGCTCAGGTGCTCAAGGTCAATCTGGACAGCGACGGCAAGAAAGCCACCGGCGTTACTTACCTTGACGCTCAGGGTAGCGAAGTCGAACAACAGGCCGACCTGGTCCTGCTGTGTGCATTCTCGCTGTACAACGTGCATCTGATGCTCCTGTCAGGCATCGGCAAGCCTTACGATCCGCACACCGGCGAAGGCACCATCGGCCGCAACTATTCCTACCAGAACCTCAATCGCGTGGTGCTGTTCTTCAACAAGGATGTGCAGGCCAACGGCTTCATCGGTATCGGCGGCTCCGGCACCACGATGGACAACCTCAACGGCAACCAGCTGGACAACGCCAAGGCCGGTTTCGTCGGCGGCGGCATCATCTGGGCGCGCCAGCCAGGTTCGGGCCCGGTGCGCGGGATCAACGTACCGCCCGGCACACCGGCATGGGGCACGGCCTGGAAGCAGGCGGCGAGCGACTCGTTCCGGCACTCGTTCTACTTCGAAGTCCAGGGTGCCTGCATGTCTTACAAGCAGCATTACCTGAGCCTCGATCCGACCTACAAGGACGGCTTCGGTCGACCGTTGTTGCGCATGAACTTCGACTGGCACGACAACGAGATCAAGGCATCGCAGTACCTGGTGGGCAAGGCGATGGAGATGTCGAAGATTCTCAATCCGGTGGCCATGTCCGGCGACGCCAAGAAGCCGGGCGAGCACTACAACATCACCAGATACCAGAGTACCCATACCTGCGGCGGCGCGATCATGGGCAGCGACTCGAAAACCTCGGCGTTGAACCGTTATCTGCAATCGTGGGACGTGCACAACGTATTTGCCATCGGCGCGAACGCGTTTCCGCAGAACAACGGCTACAACCCGACCGGCATGGTGGGTGCGCTGGCGTACTGGTCTGCCAGGGCCATTCGCGAGCAGTACCTGAAAAACCCCGGCCCGCTGGTTCAGGCATAAGGAGAAGACCATGAAAAAGCTTTTCCTGACCCTGATTGCGGTCGGCGTGGTGGTGTTCGTCGGTCTGCTAACGTTCGCCCTGTGGCCGACCTCCACCCCGGCCCTGACGGAATCCGCCAACGTCGATCAGGCGCTGGTCGACAGAGGCCGCTACCTGGCGGACGCCGGCGACTGTACCGCCTGCCATACCGCCAAGGGAGGCAAGCCGTTTGCCGGCGGCCTGCCGATTGCGTCACCGATCGGCGAGCTGTACAGCAGCAACATCACCCCGGACAAGGAGACCGGGATCGGCAACTACTCGCTGGCCGACTTTGATCGTGCGGTCCGCCACGGCATCGCCGCCAACGGCACCAGCCTGTACCCGGCCATGCCCTACCCGGCTTACGCGCGCACCAGCGATGACGACATACGCGCGCTGTACGCCTACTTCATGCGCGGCGTGGAACCGGTGAAAGCCGAAAACCGTGCCAACGACGTGCCCTGGCCGTTGTCGATGCGCTGGCCGCTGGCGATCTGGCGCAAGACCTTTGCGCCGACACCGCAAGCGGTCGCGTTCGATGCCGGTTCCTATGGAGACCCGCAAGTGGCTCGCGGCGCGTATCTGGTTCAGGGTCTTGGCCACTGTGGCAGTTGCCACACGCCTCGGGCAGTGACCTTGCAGGAAAAAGCGCTGGATGAATCCGGTGCCGAGTTCCTGTCCGGCGGGCCGGTGATCGATGGCTGGCTGGCGGTCAATCTGCGCGGCAATGCGGCCGACGGCCTGGGCAGCTGGAGCGCCGACGATATCGTCGCCACCCTGCGCAGCGGTCGCAGCACCACCCACGCCGTATTGGGTGGTGCGATGAACGATGTGGTGGTTCACAGCACCCAGCACCTGAACGATGAAGACCTGCACGCCGTGGCGGCGTACCTGAAAACCCTGAAGCCCAATGCCCGGGAAGTGTCAGCGTTCAAGGCCGATCCGACCACCGCCAAGGCCCTGGCCGAAGGTCGTGAAGACGATCGTGGTGCCGAGCTGTACATCGACAACTGCGCCGCCTGCCACCGGACCAACGGCCAAGGCTATGAGCGGGTGTTCCCGAAAATCGCCGGCAACTCGTCGGTGCTCTCGGAAGATCCGGTGTCGATGATTCGTCTGGTACTGGCCGGCAGCAAGTTACCGTCAACCGCAGCCGCTCCGTCGCAGCTGGGCATGCCCGGCTTCGCCTGGCGCATGTCGGATGAAGAAGTGGCCCAGCTGCTGACCTTCATCCGCAACAGCTGGGGCAACAAGGCCCCGGCGGTCACGGCCCGACAGGTCAAGGAACTGCGCGCGACCCTGCCGCAGGAATCGCCGGCCGTGAGCCGTACCGATATCGCCAAGCCTTAAGGAAACGGTGGGCCACGCAGGCTGTCGGGTGACCGACAGCCTGTTTTTTTGCCTGAAGGTTTAGCGCCGCGGCATGTCTGTGAAGGAGTTCTGGCTGTGGGCTCTTGCCGGGTCCCAGACCAGGCCCATGTCCACGTCCATGGCTGGAATCGGCCAAGAGGGTCACTCCTCGCCCGGAAAACAGGCTAGTCAGGCAAGCGTTGACCGAGTGGGATGTGCGATGACCGGTACTCAACGGCAGGACGAGGATGCTCAGCCTTTGCAAACGCCGGCGGCCGCAGGATCGTCGGGCACGAACGAGTCCGGCGCGCCTGGCTTCAAGACCACGTACCCGCGACGCCAGGGCTGGTCGTCGACCAGTTTCCAGCGGTGGCCGGAACCGGTGTTGTCTTCGGCCACCAGTACTTCACCGGGGTGCAGGGTAAATGTTTCGCCGGTGCGGGTCGCGAAATCCAGGGTGCCGGAGAGTGTAATGACGTACTGCGGTTCAGGGTCCTTGTGCCAGTCATAAGCGGCGTGCGCGGGGGTCTGTTTGAAGTGCACCGCCGTCACGTCGTTGCGCATCTTCTGGTTGATGGTGCCTTGCAACACATGGGAATTATCGTCTGCGCCGGTGCACAACTTGAATGCCTTGATTACATCCGCCGCCGGCGTGGCTGCCTGGGCGCAACCGAAGGTCGCAAGACTGACCGCAAGCACGGCGGCGCTTCGCAGCGTCAGGTCGCACAGGCTCTGCAGGGCAGGATGTCGCGGCGAAGGTCTTTTCTGATGCATTGAACAGGTTTCCTCGAGCAAAGGCGGGATGGACGTTAATTGCGCAGGCATGTTCCCTGCCGGACCGGCCTGCGACAATTAACAAATGTTTCACCCGCAACCACCGTGCTAGAGCGGTCCGGGCCACATCCGCCCTGCTCCCGGACCGCAAAGGTGCCGGGAGAACGAGGCGCCGACCCACTTAGTAACGCTGATAGCCCGAACCGAATTCCTTGCGGTTTTCAGCGACCACCACGCGACCGGTCGATTGGCTGTCGAACGGTGTGACGCGTGGGTTCGACGCCACCTTGCTGTCGGACGCCACCGTGCTGCTGACGGCCGCGACAGGACGTTGCGGCGTGGGGTCAGCACTGGCGAACGCTGCTGTGGGTGCCAGGATCGAGAAGGCCAGGGCCAATGCGAGAGATGCTTTCATGATTGATTACTCCAGTGAGTCGGGGTTGAACCGTTGGGTTGGAGCCACTGTATGGCGACGGGCCGCCTGTGAAAAACCACTGCGATGCATCCTGAATATCGACATCGCTGATAGTGCCGAGCGGCGTCTCTGTTACGCGGCTTGCATGTCGCCCGGCCAGCGCTAGGCGTGACGTTGGCCGAAGATTCGCAGTCAGGCATCAGGGCAATATCAGGCATCGCTCGAATATGTTTATTCCATTTGAGTATTTAAAGCGCATCACTTATATCGCTAAAGTCGTTAGCTGTGTGATGCGCATGAGGCGCGTCCTGGTCGATTACGGAGCACGCTATGTTCAGGGAACGTTTGGGTTTACCCAGATTTGGGCGATTCAGCGCAGCGGCGCTTTTGGCCGTGAGCGTCGCGGCGGCCAGCCTGGTCGCGCCGGGCGATGCCAAGGCTGAGGGGCAACTGCGGATAGCTGAACAGTTCGGTGTGGTTTACCTGTTGCTTAACGTCGCCCGCGACCAGCAACTGATCGAAAAGCATGGCAAACAGGCCGGCATCGATATCAAGGTGGACTGGACGCAACTGTCCGGGGGTTCAGCGGTCAACGATGCGCTGCTCAGCGGCGCGGTGGACATCGCCGGCGCGGGCGTCGGGCCGCTGCTGACCATCTGGGACCGTACGCATGGGCGGCAGAACGTCAAGGCGGTGGCCTCGCTGGGGAATTTCCCCTATTACCTGGTGAGCAACAATCCGAACGTCAAAACCATTGCCGACTTCACCGAGAAGGACCGCATTGCGGTGCCGGCGGTGGGCGTGTCGGTGCAATCGCGCTATCTGCAACTGGCGTCGGCCAGACTGTGGGGTGATGCGCAATATGCGCGGCTGGACAAGTACACCATCAACCTGCCCCATCCGGACGCCAGTTCCGCGATCCGTTCCGGCGGCACCGAACTGACCGGCCACTTCTCCAACCCGCCGTTTCAGGAGCAGGAACTGGAGAACAAGAACGTACACGTGGTGCTCAGTTCCTATGACGTGCTGGGCCCCAACTCCCCGACCCTGCTGTTCGCGACGGAAAGGTTTCGCGAAGACAACCCCAAGACCTACCAGGCCTTCATCGAAGCGCTGGTTGAAGCCTCGGAATATATCCAGCGGGATAAAGCGGGAGCCGCGGACACCTATATTCGCGTGACGCGCTCCAGCATCGACCGCGCACAGTTGACCAAAATCATCGACAACCCGCAGTTCGAGTTCACCATCAACCCGAAAAACACCTACCCATTGGCCGAGTTTCTGCACAGGGTCGGAGCGATAAAGAACAAGCCGGCCTCATGGAAAGATTACTTCTTCCAGGACAGCAGACTGCTGGAAGGCAGTTGACCGACTGCGGCCCGGTCAGCCGACGGGCGCCGCTTCTCTCTCCGCAATCTGCATGAGGCGTGCTTCGTCCTGTTGAAAGACATGGATCATGCGCCGCACGGCGTCGGCATCGACAGAGTTGCCTGCCATGTCGAGCCTGTCGGCGATTCGGGAAAGTTCGACCGCAGACCATTTAAGGTCTGCGCTGATTCCCCTGAGATCGCGGCGGTCTTGAATAGTCGTGGCGTCTGTTGTCATCGCGATCCGGGTCTCTTGCTGCAAAAAAAGATGGCTGTATATCCATACAGCCGGCGAATGTACCCTACCGCTTCCTCCGGTTCAAGCGTGGAACGCCCAGACGCAGGCGCCTGCCGGCTTCGTCTGGCCCGGCACAAATGCCCCGCACCCATGGAACGAGCCGCTGCCGCCATCGTCCAACGCAACGTGACCCGCAGCGGGCAGCACAATCCATGAGCAACGCCGCCCTGCCGCGCAGGCCACGACAATCCCTTCAAGACCCTCACACTTACTGCATGCCGGGTAAAGCTAATGACAGACGCCGTCGATCCTCACGTCACTGCGCTTTCCCCTGACTGGAAAAGAACCGCGGTCGCATCCCCCATCGGCGACAGCGAGATGGCGCTGCGCATCCGCGACCTGGACTGGACAGCGACGCCGTTGGGCCACTTCAGCACGTGGCCGCCGGCGCTGTTTACCCTCGTCGAGATCATCCTGGGTTCGAGCCAGCCCATGTTCGTGGTCTGGGGGCCGGCACATACGCTGTTCTACAACGATGCCTATGTCGCGATCCTGGCCTCCAAGCACCCGGCCGCGCTGGGGCGCTCGTTTCTGGATGTCTGGGATGAAATACGTGCGGATCTGATCCCGATCGTGAACATGGCCTACGACGGCAAAGCGGTCAGCATGGATGACATCACCTTGATGATGCAGCGCAAGGGGTATGCCGAAGAAACGCACTTCACCTTTTCCTACACGCCAGCGCGAGGCAGTGACGGCCTGGTCCAGGGTTTCTTCTGCGCCTGTATGGAAATCACCGCGCAGGTGATGGCCAAGCGCGCCCAGCAACACGCCGAAGAGGCGCTGCGCCGCCTCAACGAAACGCTGGAGCAACAGGTTCAGCTGCGCACATCCGAGCTGAACCGCTTGTGGACAACGTCGCCCGACCTGTTGCTGGTGCTGGATTTCGAAGGCGTGTTCCTGCGGGTCAATCCGGCCTGGACAACCTTGCTCGGCTACCTGCCGGAAGAACTGATCGGCCACCACGTCAATGAGTTCGTGCTGCCGGACGATCACGACCAGACCGTGGACGCCTACACCCTGGCGGCCGCGGGCGGTCTGCCGCGGCTGATCAATCGCTATCGCCACAAGAACGGTGGCGTGCGCTGGATTTCCTGGGTGGCCGCCCCGGCCGACGACGTCACCTTCGCCACGGGGCGCGATATCACTCTGGAAAACGAACAGGCAGCGGCCCTCAAACAGGCCGAGGAAGCCTTGCGCCAATCGCAGAAGCTGGAAGCCATCGGCCAGCTGACCGGCGGCGTGGCTCACGATTTCAATAATCTGCTGACGGTCATCAAGTCGTCCGCCGACATGCTCAAACGGCCGGACCTTCCCGATGCGCGGCGCCTGCGCTACATCTCGGCGATTTCCGACACCGTCGACCGGGCGGCGAAGCTCACCGCACAGCTGTTGGCCTTTGCCAGACGCCAGGCCCTGCAACCTGAAGTGTTCGCGGCCTGCGACAGCGTACGGGCGCTGTCCAGCATGATGGAAACGCTGACCGGCCCGCTGATCGAGATCGTCACCGAACTTCCGGAAGAGCCCTGCTTCGTCACCGCGGACCCCAGCCAGTTCGATACGGCACTGGTCAACATGGCGGTCAATGCCCGGGATGCCGTCAAGGGTCAGGGCCGGGTCACGATCCGCATAGAAGCCGCGGAACAGATGCCGGGTATCCGGGCGCATGCGCCTGTCACCGGTTCCTTCGTGGCGATTTCCATCACCGACAACGGCGGCGGTATCCTGAAGGAACACCTGGACAAGATCTTCGAACCGTTCTTCACCACCAAGAGCGTCGGCCAGGGCACCGGGCTGGGGCTTTCCCAGGTCTTCGGCTTTGCCAAGCAGTCGGGCGGCGAGGTCATGGTGCGCAGCACGCCCGGTGAAGGCAGCACGTTCACGCTGTACCTGCCGCGCGCCGAGAAACCACTGCAGCTTCCGGACGCCGAGAAACTGGAACCTTTGGTGGACGGGCACGGCACCTGCGTGCTGGTGGTGGAAGACAATGTGGAAGTTGGCGCCTTTGCTGTTCAGTCACTGACCGATCTGGGTTATTTGCCGGTGCTGGCCAACAATGCCAAAGAAGCGTTGGCCGAGTTGGCCACCGATGCCGACCGCTTCGACGTGGTGTTCACGGACGTGGTGATGCCCGGCATGAACGGCATCGACCTGGCGCATCTGATCCGGGAACATCACCATGACCTGCCCGTACTGCTGGCTTCCGGTTACAGCCATGTCCTGGCCAAGAACGGCACCTACGGTTTCGAGTTGCTGCACAAACCCTATTCGATCGAGCAGCTATCGCGCCTGTTGCGCAAGCTGGCCACCTGGCAGCGTCGCAAACGCATCCTTGGCCAATGAAGCGCGATCGGGTGCGGCGGCGTCATCTGGCGACGCCGCTGGCTCGATGAGGCAGAACAGGTCCTGAAATCGCGGGACGGCGGCGCGTCGATGGCAATGCGCTCGTAGTCCTGGGATAGCACCACGGGCAAACGACGCGGTTTGTTGATCCTGAATCTCGCCCCGAACCGGGACAGCGGGTCGGCCAGCTCGGCGCGGGCGGTGAGCAGATGCCGGTTGTCGAAGCGAGTCGGCCATCGCCACCCGTCGCCGTCCGCCGCTGGCCGTTCGGTTGTCACCAATGCGTCACATTTTCTCTCTAGCGTCCATGGTTTGAACCCTGCGCACCTGCCGGTATTGCTGTCCGGTGGGCAGAGGTCCGCGCCGGCAATCGTCCTCACGTTGGAGAATGGTCTTGGAAATCGACATCTTCAGAGAATTGCTGGTCCCGGTCATCGGCGGCCTGGGCATTTTCCTGCTCGGGCTGGAGTTCATGTCCGATGGGATCAATAACCTGGCGGCCAATCGCATGCGCGCCTGGCTCGCGAAGCTGGCCGGCACTCCGGTGAAGGGGCTGGCCGCCGGGACCATGATCACCGGCGTGCTGCAATCGAGTACCGCCATGACGGTGATGGTGGTCGGCCTGGTCAACGCCGGCGTGGTGGGGTTGCGACCGGCGATCAGCGTGATCATGGGTGCCAACATCGGCACCACGCTGGGCAACGGCCTGATCGCCATGCCGCTGGGGCCGTTGGGGCTGATTTCCGCGGGCCTGTTCGCGTTGGTCTATGTGTTCGGCAAAAGCGAGCGGACGCGCAACATCGCCCTGGCCGTGATCGGCTTTTCGCTGATTTTCTACGGGCTGAACCTGCTGACCGGCGGCCTGAAACCCTTGCGCAACCTGCCCGAGGTGATGACCGCGATCTCCAGCCTGCAGGCCGACAGCTTCGGCGGCCTGGCGATCTGCGTGCTGACCGCGGCGGGCATCACGGCAATGATCCACTCGTCCTCGGCAACCATCGGCATCGTCATGGGCCTTGGGGCGGCGGGCATTCTGGACTGGCAGACCGCCGTGGCCTTTTCCCTGGGTGCCGACCTTGGCACGACGGTTACCTCCTGGATGGCGTCGCTCAATCTGTCGAAAAACGCCAAGCGCGCGGCCTATGCGCACATCTCGTTCAACTTCATCGGCGTGGCCGTGATGTTTCCGCTGTTCTTCCTGTCGGTGGACGTACTGCAATGGACCATGAGCCTGTTCGGCATGGAGGTCGGAAAATCGGTGATGGTCGACGGCAAGGAGACCTTTCCGCTGGTGCCGGTAGCGGTCGGCCTGTATTCCATCGGCTTCAACATTTTCAATACGGCGCTGATGTTCCCGTTCATCGGGGTGTTCGACCGTGTCCTGTCGCGTATCGGCGCTGGCAGGAGCAGCGAGCAAGACTACGCGGTGCCGCGCTACCTGGATCGCGGGGCGCTGCGCGATGTGAACACAGGCGTTGCGGCGGTGAGCCAGGAGCTGGCGCGCTACACCCAGGGCGCCAGCCTGCTGCTGGCGGCGGCAAGGGGCCAGGCCGACGCGTTGAAGAATGTGGCCGAGCATGAGCAGGCACTCGATACCCTCAGTCAGGAAATCCGCGCCTACACTGCGCAGATGTTCAACAACGATTTGAGCGCGCACGAGACCCATCTGCTGGCGAGCCTGATCGAGGAGCAAGACTTCAGCGCCAGCCTGACCGAAACCCTGTCGCAAATCACCCGACGCATCGAACGTCAGCTGTTTTCCGCAAACGGCCAGGCCATTGTCACGGCGATCCTCGACATCGTGGAACCGGCGGTGAAAAACGGCCCTCAGGGCACCTACCTACCCCACGCCTACACCGGTCAGATCGCCGAGCTGCGTGAGCGCTGCCTGCAAACCGAGCAGAAACTGGGCTGGGACGAACGGGGCGCGATCCTGACACTGCTGGGCAGTGCGGAGCGTGCCTTGAACCTGGTGCAGCGCATCACCGACGAGCGCCGGACAGTGTCCCGCGAACTGGGTCAGACCGAACCGAACCAGGCCGCCGACCATCCGCCCGCCGGCCTGCTCGCCAAACCCGTCTGAGGTCGGCCATGGACCTGTTTTGCGCACAACCGGTTACCCGTCGTCGCCTGCTGCAACTGGCTGGCGTCGGCCTGCTGGGCGGCTTCGCCTTGTCGAGGGCCGTGGCGCAGGATGCATTCGGCCAGGCGTTGCTCAGAGGCGCAGGCTCCACGTTCGTTCTGCCGTTGGTCGAACAATGGCTCAGGCTCTACCGGGGCGGCACGTCAGGCGTCGCGTTCCAGGCAGGCAATGCCGGGCTCGACGACGATGCGCTGGGCCGCGCCGCCCTGGACTACGAGGCCATCGGCTCGCAGGCGGGCCTGCTGCGCCTGCAGGCCAAGGCTGTGGATTTCGCGTTCAGCGAGTTGCCCCTGTCGGCTGCAGAACTCACCCGACTTGAACTGATCCAGATGCCCGTCGTGGTGGGTGGTGTCGCCATCGCCACCCACCTGCCGCGGTTCAAGGACAATCTGCGGCTGGACGGCCCGACGCTGGCAGCCATCCTGCGTGGCGATATCGTTCGCTGGAATCATGCAAGCATTGCTGCGCTCAATCCGAATGTTGCACTGCCCGATCAGACCATCATGCCGATCCACCGCGCAGACGGTTCAGGCACCACTCACACCTTGACCCGCTACCTCGCCACTCAAGACCCCGAATGGCCGGTTGCGATAGGCGTGGACGCGGTGGTTCGCTGGCCGGTCGGCAAAGCCGTGCGCGGCAGCGGCGCAATGGCGCAAACCCTGGCTTCGACACCGGGCAGCATCGGCTACCTCGACGCCGTACAGGCCCAAGCCGCAGGTCTGGGTATCGTTCAACTGAAGAACGGCACCGGACACTTCGTAAAGCCAGACCCCGGTTCCATCGAAGCCGCCATTCAGGCGGTGCCCTGGCAGGCCGGCCAGGACGCCCAGCCGCAGTTCATCAACGCTCCCGGCGCGGCCAGCTACCCGGTGGTCGCCACTGTTCTTGCGGTGCTGAACAGACGAGCCATCTCCAGGCAAGATCGCCGCGCCCGCGCGTTTCTGGCCTGGGCGCTGACCAATGGACAGCATAGCGCTCGCGATCTGGGCTACGTGCCACTGCCCGCTTCTCTGGCGCAGCAGGTTCGTGAGCTGCTGGTGACCTCGGTGCAAAGCCCGCGCTCGCCCTGAGTCAGCCCAGCTGCTGGGCCAGGAACCTGGTCAGCGATCTGGACGGTGCGGGTTCCGACAGGCATCGCCCGGCATTGCGGCCCGTAGACCTGTGGGTTACCGTCAACGGCGATCAGGCGAAACTTGGGCATTCAGGGAGACTCAATGGCAGTTCCGGCACGCATTCGGCCCCATCTCATGGGCATGCTTCTGATGGGTTCGGTCGGGTTGGTGTTCGCCGCTCACGACACGCTTTCCAAGACGCTGATCATGTCGCTGCCGGTGATATTCGTCGCCTGGGTCAGGTACCTGATTCACAGCTGCATCATCAGCACGGTGATTCTGGCCGGCAAACAGCGGGCGCTGCCCAAGACCCGGCGCCCATGGCTGCATGTCTGTCGTGCGCTGTGCCTGCTGGCGGACAGCCTCACGTTCATGTACGGCCTGACCCACGTGCCTCTCGCGGAGTCCACCGCGCTGGTGTTCCTGGCACCTGCCTTCGTCACGCTCCTGTCGCCGCTGGTATTCGGCACGCGAATCGACCGGTCGCAGTGGTTGCCGGTAATCATCGGTTTCGTCGGTGTGCTGGTGATCATCAATCCCCAGGGTCAGGGGTTCACGCCATGGCTGCTGTTCCCGCTCGCTACTGCATTCTTCTTCGCGCTGTACCAGATTCTCACGCAACTGGCGGGCGAAACGGACAGCCCTTCCACCAGCAGTTTTTACGTCGGGGTTTTCTCCACGCTGATCCTGACTGTGTCCGTCCCGTTTTACTGGGCGCAGGCCAGCACGATCCAGTGGGGTCAGTTAGTCGTTCTGGGTAGTCTGGGGCTTGCGGCGCATTTTCTGATTTCGAAGTCCTACAGCTACGCGTCCTCAGCGGTGCTGGCACCGCTGGGCTATTTACAAATCGTCTTTGCGACGCTGTTCGGGATCGTTGTGTTCAGCGACTATCCACCAGCCTCGTCGGTGATCGGCATCGCGCTGGTGCTGCTGAGCGGGTTTCTCGTGTACGCCAGACGAAACCCGGAGCTGAGCGCTGGAACGGCCGGCGGCTGAAGCCTCGCCTCCCACCCGCGCTCACCCTCCGTGCACCGCCTGCGCCGGACACATGCTCCGGCGGGTGCCGGCCTCAGTCGCTTTCCGGCCACTGGTCGTCGGGAATGTCGTAGATATCGCCGTGCGGCACGCCGTCTATCTCGTATTGGGTCAGGTAGTCGCCCAACAGGCTGCCGAACTTGTCCTGGCTCGCCTGTTTCTTGCCCTCCTCGATCAGGCCGGGCAGCAGCAGGGCAAAACCGGCCACCACGCCGGCCGTCATGCCCAGAATCCCGGAGATCGGCGCGAGCGCAGCGCGAATGGCGGTTCTGCCGAGCACACCGGCAGCACCTTCGGCGGCAGAGGAAAGCCCCGCCAAAGCCCCGATGGAGCCGGACGTGATGCTGAACCCACCGGCGACCGTTTCACCTTTGCGGATCGACTGCACGCCGTCGAAAATGCCGTAGGCCCCTGCCACGATACCGGCCAGACCACCGACACCCTTGGCGCCGTCTTCGAGGGTGCTGAGGGTGTCGGTCACCGATTTGGCCGGGTTAGTGAAAAACTGTTTCTGCTGCTCCGTGAGTTTGGCGCCGGCATCCTTCACGTAGGTCTTGAGGTTCTTGGTGCCGCCCTCGGTCAGCAGCGTGGCGCTGAGCACCGAGCCGGTGGTGATATCGACAATGGCGCGTTCAGTCAGCTTGCCGCCGCTCTGCGCACCCTTGGCGATGGTGACACCGGACATGAAGATACCGCTGACGCCGTGCAGCACGCCGCGGTCGGACAGGTCCTTGAGGTCCGGGCTCAGCCAGTCGGATTTCAGTTCCGCCAGGGACTTGGTGCCCTGGCGCAGCACGTCCCAGCTGCCGCGCACGCCCGCAAGCACTTGGTCAGCGGTGGCCACGGTACCGTCCGGGTTGGTCAGCAGTTCGGGGTTGGTCTTGAGGACCTCCTCGATCATCTTTTTGACTTTTTCCTCGTCCAGCTGATCGCCGCCGTCGATACCCAGCGCAGCCTTGAGATCATCGAAGGAACCGTCTTTCATGGCGTTGTCTTTCGCGACACGGCTGAAGTTGTCGCTCAGTTGCGTGTCGAATCCGGCGGTGAACTCCGGGTCCAGCGCGGCGTTGTAGAGCGCCACTTCGCCGGAATAGGTGGCGACTGCTTCCTCGTAACTGCCGGTCTTCATCAGTTCTTCCAGCCGCGAACCCGAGGCCAGAGAGTCCTTGTAGTAATCCTTGAGCGCCCCGGCATGGGAAGAATCGCCGAGCGCTTTCTGGATTTCGCCCAGGTCGTCGATGCCCAGCGCCTCCTGCTGCAACTTGGCGGTCGAGAAAAACTCCGACAGCGCGGCGGTCTGGTCGGTCTTGCCGTCCTTGGTATGGGTTTCCCAGATCTTGTCCAGCGCAGCCCCGGACAGGCTGTCGTCATAATTCTTCTGCACCGCATCCTTGAGCGCCGGATTGCCTTCGAACAGCGTGCTCATCTGGCTGGAGGTGCTTTCGTTAAGGAACTTCACCACTTCCGGATCGCCCTGCAACCGGGCAATGTGGTCGTTGACGTCCTGAAGCAGTTTTTCAGGGTCCGGATGCCCCTGGACGCGGTTGGCAATGCTGACCTTGCCGTAGTCATCACTCCACATCCCGGCGCCTGCGCCGTCGATGATCAATTGCTGGGCCTTGAGCAGATCCTGCAGGACAGCTGCCCGCTCTTCGACGGTGTAGTTCTGGGGATTGTCGAAAACATCCTTGCCCAGCTTGCTGGTGTCCACGCTGGAAGTGGCATTGTTGTTGGCGACCTTGTTAAGGAACAGGATCGCATCGGCGGCCGTCTTCGGGTTATGGGTCTTGACCGAGTTGTTGATGTCGTCCTTGCTCAGTTTGCCGTCCGGAGCGTCCTTGAGCGGGTTTTTGCCGGTCTCCAGTACCGAGAATGCACCCGGCTGCAGCCAGAAGGTGATGGCCTGCTTGAGTTCATCGCTGATGCCGGTGTTTTCGTCGAGGAATTTCTGCAAGGCCTCACGGGTCAGGTGTTTGCCGCTGTCGGTGCTTTTACTGATGATGTCGAAGTTTTCGCTCAACAGCGCGCCATTCTTGGCGATCTCCCTGGACGCCGCGTCGGCATCCGGGTTGGCTTTCAGGAAATCCTTATAGACGCCGGTATCTTCGGCCTTGAACGCGACCGGGCGCAGCCAGGCGTTCAGGTCGTTGTTGCTGATCTTGCCGTCGGCCTTGTTGTCGTGGGCCTTGGTGTCCAGATGATCGAAGAAGCCTTTGTTGTCGAGCAGGAACTGCGCAGCGTCCCGCTCCTCGGCGCTGCGGTTCTCGTCAGCGGCAAATTTGCGCAGGTCCTTGTCACTGACGATGCTGTCCTTGCCGTTCCAGTCGTCCCACTTTTCGCGGATCGTTTCGATGTTCTCGCGGTGTTCTTCGTAGAACGCCTGCTGGTACGCAGGCTGCTGCTTGGCGTCAAGGACAGCCTTGTCAAAGCTGTTGCCGGCGTCGGCCGTCGGCGAGTGGCTGTCCTGAGTAGGGGCATTGATGCGCATGATCGTCCTCTGAAGTCGCTAACGCAGGCAAAGCGTTATGGCCGACCACTATCGGCGCTGGGCGTGACAGGGACGTGACATAGAGGATTTTCCAGCCACCTGCGCAAAAGGCGCCCATGGTCTTTTCCCCTCTAAGCTAATTCCACAAAGATATTGGAAAGCTGTTTTTTATAACGTGAAAATCATTCGCTCCTTAACCGCGAGCGTCGTCCGCGCCGTCATCCCTAATCCAAGAAGAATCCGACATGGCTAAAAGAACCTTCGTTTACCCGCTGCTCTCGGCGTTGGCGCTCACTGTATCGGCCTTCACTGCTCAGGCGGCTTCGCTGACCGTCGGCTATCAGACCGGCATCGATCCGAGCAAGGTGGCCCAGGCCGATGGCGCCTATGAACAGGCCATCGGCGAGAAAATCGACTGGCGGCGTTTCAACAGCGGCCCGGAAGTGGTAACCGCGATTGCCTCCGGCGATGTGCAGATCGGTAACCTGGGCTCCAGCCCGCTTGCCGCCGCCGCGTCGCGCAAGCTGCCTATCGTGGCGTTCATCGTCTCGGCGCAGATCAAGTCTGCTGAAGCACTGGTGGTGCGTAATGGCTCCGGAATCGAAAACCCACAGGACCTGGTCGGCAAAACCATCGCCACCCCATTCGTTTCAACCTCCCACTACAGCTTGCTGGGCGCACTGAAGCATTGGGGCCTGGAAGGCAAGGTCAAGGTGGTCAACCTGCAACCGGCGGAAATCGCCGCCGCCTGGAAACGCGGAGATATCGATGGCGCCTTCGTGTGGTCGCCAGCCCTTGGCGAAATCCGCAAAAGCGGCAAGACCCTCACCGATGCCGCCGAAGTCGGCCAATGGGGCGCGCCGACTTTCGAAGTCTGGGTAGCACGCAAGGATTACGCCGAGAAGCATCCTGAAGTGATCGCCAAATTCGCCAAGGTCACGCTCAATGCATACGCCGATTACGCCGCCAACAAAAGCAGCTGGACCGTCGAATCGGACCAGGTGAAGAAGATCGCCAGGCTCACCGGCTCCAATGTCGCCGATGTGCCGGATCTGCTGGCAGGCTCTGATTACCCGGATGCCAAGGCGCAGCAGAGTTCGACCTTGTTGCAGGCCGGCACGGCCAAGGATATCGCCGCCACTGCGGGCTTTCTCAAGGAACAGGGCAAGGTCGAAAGCGTGCTTCCCGACTACAGCGCCTACGTCAGCGACAAGTTCATCGCCAACTGATTTCTGCACCGGGGAGCCGACATGGCCCAGCTAAAACTCGACCGGATCACCGCCCATTACCCCGGCGCGCCTGAGCCGGTGCTGGCGGACATTTCCCTGACTCTGGGGCCTGAGCAATTGCTGGTGGCCCTCGGGCCTTCCGGGAGCGGCAAGACCAGTTTGTTGAACCTGATCGCCGGGTTCGTGCCCCCGGTCAGCGGGCGCATCACCCTGGATGGCGTTGCGGTCAACGGGCCCGGAGCAGATCGCGGCGTGGTGTTTCAGGACGACGCGTTGCTGCCTTGGCAAAACGTGCTGGCCAACGTCGGATTCGGTCTTGAACTGGCGGGCCAGCCACGCCCGGTACGCGAAGCCCGGGCCCGCGCCCTGCTCGAACTGGTGGACCTTGCCGGTTTTGAGCAACGGCATATCTGGCAGTTGTCGGGTGGGCAAAAGCAGCGTGTCGGCCTGGCTCGTGCGTTGGCGGCCGATCCTCGGTTGCTGCTGATGGATGAGCCCTTCGGCGCGCTGGATGCCTTTACCCGAGAGCAGATGCAGGAGCTGTTGTTGCAGATATGGCAACGCACCCACAAGCCGATTTTCCTGATCACCCATGACATCGAAGAGGCGGTATTTCTGGCCTCCGACCTGATTCTGCTAGCGCCCTCGCCCGGCCGGATCGACGAGCATCTGCATCTGGATTTCGGCAAGCGTTATGCCGCCGGAGAACCGGCCCGGGCAATCAAGTCCGACCCGCACTTCATT
Source organism: Pseudomonas sp. v388 (assembly GCF_003935425.1). Taxonomy (GTDB): domain Bacteria; phylum Pseudomonadota; class Gammaproteobacteria; order Pseudomonadales; family Pseudomonadaceae; genus Aquipseudomonas. The sequence continues at coordinate 201,625 of NZ_RHQN01000001.1, read as the reverse complement.
GAAACCCGCGAGCATGTGTTGCAGCGGGTGTTCTCCCAACGAAGCGCGACTGCGCGCGAGGAACGGGCATGAGCAGCGTCGAAATAACCCAGCCTGACCTTATCCGCACTGAGGCAGTATCTGTTGCGGCGCCACGCCATGCCCTCAGCACCCGACTGATCAGCATCCTGACGTTCCTGGCGCTGCTGACACTCTGGTGGGCGGTGACCGCCGTCGAGTGGATCGAGCCATTGTTCCTGCCGCCACCTTCGGCCGTGCTGCAAAAAGCCTGGCTGCTGGCCACCCAGGGCTATATGGAATCGACCCTCTGGGAGCACCTGGCCGCCAGCCTTCAGCGAATCGGCCTGGCGCTGGTGGGTGCGGTGCTGACGGCCATTCCGGTAGGCATCGCCATCGGCCATAACCGCATCGCCCGAGGCATTCTCGACCCGCTCATCGAGTTCTACCGCCCTATTCCACCGCTGGCCTATCTGCCACTGATCGTGATCTGGTGCGGCATCGGCGAGCTGTCCAAAGTGCTGCTGATTTACCTGGCTATTTTCGCCCCAATTGCCATCGCCACGGCCACCGGCGTGCGCACGGTCGACCCGACGAAACTGCGAGCGGCACAGTCGCTTGGCGCGACACGCGGGCAACTGATCCGCCACGTCATCCTGCCCAGCGCCCTGCCCGACATCCTGACCGGTGTACGCATCGGCCTTGGCGTCGGCTGGTCGACCCTGGTCGCTGCGGAATTGATCGCAGCCACCAGCGGCCTGGGTTTCATGGTCCAGTCTGCCGCGCAGTTTCTGGTCACCGACGTGGTGGTGCTGGGCATTTTCGTGATTGCCCTGATCGCGTTCAGCATGGAAATGGGCCTGCGCGCACTGCAACGAAAACTGGTTCCCTGGCACGGCCAGAGCCACTGATACGAGATTTCCCATGAGCCTGCACATCACACCCGTCAGCCCGGCACTGGGCGCACGCGTCAGCGGCATCGACCTGTCCGCCCCGCTCGACGCACGCCAGCGTGACGAACTGGAACAAGCGCTGCTGCAATACCAGGTGCTGTTCTTTCGCGACCAACCGCTCAGCCCTCAGGAACATGCGCGCCTGGCCTCGTACTTCGGCGACCTGCATATTCACCCGATCTACCCCAACGTGGCGCAGCAACCCGAGATACTGGTGCTGGACACGGCGGTCACCGACGTTCGCGACAACGCGCTGTGGCACACCGACGTGACCTTCCTGCCGGCCCCGGCCATGGCCGCGATCCTCAGCGCTCGCCACGTGCCGAGCTACGGCGGCGACACGCTGTGGGCCAGCAGCTCGGCGGCCTACGACGCGCTTTCCGAACCGCTCAAACGCTTGCTGGACGGGCTGACCGCCACCCACGACATCACCAAGTCATTCCCGATCGAACGATTCAGCGCCACGGCCGAAGACCTGCAACGCTACGACCAGGCCAAACGCCGCAATCCTCCGCAAAGCCACCCGGTGATCCGCACGCATCCAGCCACCGAGCGCAAATCGCTATTCGTCAACGAAGGCTTCACCACCCGCATCAACGAACTGTCAGCTGCGGAAAGCGACGCAATTCTGCGCCTGCTGTTCAGCCATTCCACCCAACCGCAGTTCACCGTGCGCTGGCAGTGGGAAAAGGACGACGTGGCCTTCTGGGACAATCGCGTGACTCAGCACTTCGCCATCGACGACTACCGCCCGCAACGGCGCATCATGCATCGCGCGACGGTGTTGGGGGATGTGCCGGTTTGAAGTCGCCATGATCCTTGCTGGAGCCAGCAGGGAGCCAAGCGGTCAAACATCACTGCCGCTTCGCGCCAGATCGCCAGCAAGCTGGCTCCCACAAACTTTCAGTGCGCTGACGATAGCGGTCATTCATGTCCTACCGCAGCGCTGTATACAGCACCGTCCCACCTATCAATGACCGCAGCAAATCCTGTGGGAGCCAGCTTGCTGGCGGAAGCGGTTTTGTAAACGTTGAAACAGTCACACCACCTGCGTGCTCATTCCGCAGCCCGGTGGTACACCAGCGTGTCGCACACCCCGAACTTCGCTGAAACGCGATCACCCTTGATCACTTCCAGGCACTCAAACCCTGCCGATTCGGCCAGTCGCTGGCTTGCAATGTTCGCCGACGACACGGTGAGGCGAAGTGGCTGTCCTGCCAGCTCCGATACCAGCGCATTCAGCGTTTCTTTCATCAGACCGGTGTTGGCGTGGGCCTGATTCGCCCAATAACCGATTCCGATACTCCCCGCTTCATCGAGCAACGGCCTGAGTCCGATACAGCCGACCAGTGCCGGGTTTTCGCCCTGTTGCAGGAGAAAGTATTTCTTCTCGCCGGCGTCGGCCGCGAAATCCTGTGTCGCACGCCGAAGCGTCTCGTGGCTGTCCTCCAGGCTCCAGTGAGGTTTGCTCCAGCCGAGAAAATCACTGTGCAGCTCAAAGCTGGCGTTCAGTGCATCCGCCAGTTTTTCAGCCAGCGCCACATCGGGAGCAACCAGCTTTACCCGAGCGGTTTCCAAAGCTGTGGGGAATATCGGTTGCTGCTGAACCGTCTGCACCCAGGCAAACCCTTCGCTCTCAGCAGGCAGCTCCAGCAAGCCAAATACGCTATTCAATGCATCCTCCGGCACTCGCTTGTCAGCGCTGCGCCGTGCATTACGAGAGAGCGCCAACGCAAGCGGCGCCTTGATAAAGATGCCAATGACCGGAAAATCGTACTCCCGGACAATAGCCAGCAACTGTTCCCGATGACGCCTCGCAGGCAATGCCGCGTCGAACACGATTGCCCGGCTGCCCAGCCTGCCGTAGTTCTCGGACACCCATCGCGACTTCCCCGCACCTTGCACACCCATCACCACATACACATGAGTGCCAGGCCGCGCAGTCGACAGCTCACTCCGCAAGCGCGCATAAGCAAGCTCCCACGCCTGACGATTGCGCTCAGGCGTGAACTCCCGGCCGAACTCGGTTTCAAGGTAATCATCGGGGTTGATGACCACGGGCAATTCGTCCGGATGATCAGCGCGACCCTTATGCAGCAGATTGACGTCCGGAACATCTTCACGAGCCCCCTGATCCTTCCACCCTGCACGCTCATAGAAACGCCACGCAGAAAGATTGCTCGGGCTCGCGGACAGCCTCAACGATTGACACCCCTGCCCACTCAGAAATGCCCAGGCGTAGGCTTCCAGCAACACACCCAATCCCTGCCCGCGCGCGCTGGGGACCAGATAGAACAGGTTTACGTAACCCACTGTCGGGTTAGTCGCCACCCGACCCATTTCGATCTGGCCAATGATTTTTTCATCGCGCCAGACGTGCACCACGCAGCCCGGAAGATCATTGGCCTTCTGCTTGAGCCAAATGACATAACGGTCTGCACCTTTGCCGTCGCTCGCGTGAAAACGCTCTGCCGAGCCGAAGGCGCAAACGTTCGCATCGATGCCGAACCGTACGCAGACATCAAGGTGCATTTCCAGATCGACAGGCCTGAACGCCAGAGCTGAAGTGTGGGAGGTTTCCGTCATGGAGTAGGGCTTCCTGTTTACGGGGAGTATTCGTACAGAGGAGGAATCATGAAGGCTGCCGCACACACGTCTAGCACAGTTCATGCCGTACGGATTACATGCCGCTGTTCATCGGTTTACTGATGAAATCAGCGGACACCGCTCTGCTCCGTGCAGGAATAATGTCGATTTGCTGAAGTGTTGTTGCAGCCGCAACACTTCAACTTTACGCAGAGTGCAGCCCGGCTCAAACAACAAAGCCCAGCATTTGCCGGGCTTCTTAGGTGCGCTGGCATCAAGGCCAGGATCGAAAACGCTGATAGCCAAACCGGACTCCTTGCGGTTCTCGGCAACGATCACGGTGCCCGACGATGTGCGGTCGAAGGGCGAAGCGAATTTCGAGTCGATGACTGCGGCGCTGTGAGCGGTGACGACAGCAGGTTGCATTACTTTTCCGGGCTGGCAAAAACGGCGGTGGCGTCATGAATATCGATGCCATTGATACCGGTTCTACGATAGCTCTGGGTTGCGCATGACGCGGCCTCCAGGCGTTTCAGCTCTCCGTGCGAGCGAAAGAAAACCTACCTTTTCAAAAAAACGCTGTGAACACAGCGGCCCTTGGATATAAGCTTATTGTTATACTATAACATCCATATCAGGTCCGACCATGCCCCTTCCTGCGCTTCGCCCGCCGCAATCCCTGGTGAAAAACCGTCTGCTGCCCTACGCACTATGCGTCAGCGGACTAAGCGCCTCCGGCGGACTTTATGGTCAGGTGCCTGAGCAGAAGGCGCCGGTGGAACTGTCTGCGGTGGAGGTTTCCGGCCAGCGCTCAGGCCGCACGACACCTGACAAGCGTTCGGTCGTGAGCACCGATCCGACCGCGCTGCCGGCGTCAGTCACCACCGTCGATGCCGAGCAAATCAGCACCATCAACGTGGGCCGTGATATCTCCAATATCTTCCGGCGTGTGCCTGGCGTGGTTGCCAACAACATCGATCAGGGCGACACCGGAAACGGCTTTCGTATGCGTGGCTTTGCCACTCAAGGCACCCATGGCGCGGACACTGCCGTTTATGTCGACGGTGTGCCGCAGAACATGCCGTCCAGCCAGGGCGGTGCTGGCCATGGCCCGGTGTTTCTGGAGTGGTTGACGCCGGAAATGATCGGCCATCTGAACGTGGTCAAGGGGCCGATTTCTGCGCTCTACGGCGACCAGAACCGTGCCGGCGCCGTCGATATCCAGACGGCCAATGCCCGGGACGTTCAGTCCAGCATCGGCCTGGATATTTCCAGTTTCAAAGGCCGCCGCAGCAACCTGGTCTTGAGCGGTGAAGCCCAGGGCGTCGAATCGCTGCTGGTTGCCGATGTGTACCGTACCGACGGCTACCGTAACGCCACGCGTACCGAACGGGAAAACCTGTTCTGGAAGCTGTCCACTGTGCATGACGACGCCCGCTACAGCGTGCGACTCAACCATTACCGGTCGGAGTCAGCCGGTGCGGGCTACCTGTCGCTGCCGGCCATGGAAGCGGGCCTGAGCCGACGCGCCACGCAGTTCAATAACCCTGGGTTTGGCGACGCGAAACGCACATCTCTGGTGTTCAACAGGGCGCCGGCCGAAGGGGAAGCGGGACTTTACGGGACGTTCTACGCCGAAGATTTCGAGCGCACCCGCGCAATCGCCACCAGCGCCACGTTGCACACCGTCGGCAAGGACGACCGCACGATTTTCGGCGGGCGGATCGCCAATAACCTTGTGTTCGGCGACACGGCGGCATTGTTCGTCGGCGCCGATATGCGGCGGGACAACGGCGATGCGCTGCGCCAGCAGTACCGCGACAAAGCGCCGACCCAGAACTACATCAACGCTTTCGACATGGATCTGCTGACTTACGGCGTATTCGCCCAAGGGCAGTATCGAATCATCGACAGCGTCAAGTTGCTGGCCGGCATTCGTTACGACCGCTTCGATTACGACATCGAGAACATCAAATATCCTGCGGCTACGACTCACTACAGCCGTTCGGTTACCACCCCCAAATACGGCATTGTCTGGAGTCCGCTGCCCAGCCTCGATGTGTTTGCCAACGTCGCCCAGGGCTACCGCTCCCCGGCCGCCGAGCAGATCAGTTCCGGCTCATCCAGCGCCGTGCCGCTGGGTGGCTCGGGCGGCGCGGTGAATGGTGACATCGGCGCAACCAAAGTCCGTTCATACGATGCGGGCTTCACGGTGCGGCCGACCGATGATCTGAGCGCATCGGCGACGCTGTTCTACACCCTCAACGAAGATGAAATCGTCCAGACAGCGCCGCAGGTGTATGAACAAGTCGGCGACACCACGCGCAAGGGCTTGGATCTGGATGTCAGCTACCGCCTGAATCAGCAATACAGCGTTTACGCCAGTTACGGTCGTCTGCTCAAAGCCGAAGTCAATAATCCACCGGTCAACACCGGCTCAAAACTGTCGGTGCCGGAGCATACCTACAAGGTCGGTGCACAATACAAGGATCAACTGGGCGCGGGACAACTGACCCTGAACCTGGACGCCTACCATCTGGACGGTATTGCGTACTACACAGGTACCCCGCAAACCCGTGAAAGGGAAATGCCGCTGTACACCCGCTACGACCTGAAAGCGACCTACGACTACGACCGCTATCAAGTGTCGATGTATGGCATTTTCCAACCCCATCGCTATGGCAGTGAAGTCGCCTATGGCACCAGTACCGGCTTGCTGGTTTCGCCCCAACCGGCATCGCAGTTTGGTGCGTCGGTGCGTTATTACTTCTAGAAACGGCCGCACTCGCAGTACGCAGCACCTGTACGAAACGTTTGACGCAAGGGCACTAAGCTCATTCCTATTAATTATTTAGGGATTGTTTTTTAGATCATTAAGATCGTCGGTGAATCCCCTTCCTTTCGCCAGACAGTGAGCGTGCCATGCCCAGACATTTTGCAATCCCGACCGCCACGCTACGTCGCACGGCGTTGGCCGGCCTGGCTGTCGCCCTGACCTTCTCGTTCGCTCTGACGGCCCAGGCTCGGGAAACGGTACGCATCGGCTACCAGAAATCCTCGACCCTGATCACACTTTTGAAAACCCAGGGGACGCTGGAAAAGGCACTGGCGCAGTCGAACATCGATGTCAGCTGGCATGAATTTGCCAGTGGCCTGCCTTTGCTGGAAGCCTTGAACGTCGGCAATGTCGATATCAGCGCTGACGTCGCCGATACGGTACCCATCTTTGCCCAGGCGGCGCAGGCCAGGCTGACCTACTTTGCACAGGAGGCGGCCTCGCCATCCGCCCAGGCTATAGTGGTGCGCAAGGATTCGCCGTTGCAGCAATTGTCGGATCTGAAGGGCAAGAAAATTGCCGTTACCAAGGCAGCCGGGTCGCACTACCTGCTGATCGCGGCGCTGCACAAAGGCGGCCTGGCGTTTAACGATATCGAGCCTGCTTATCTGTCTCCTGCCGATGCCCGGGCGGCCTTCGAGAACAACAAGGTCGACGCCTGGGTTACCTGGGAACCTTTTCTCACCGGCGTGCAGCGTCAGTTGCCGACCCGCACCCTGGCCGACGGCACCGGGCTTGCGAGTTACAAGCGCTACTACCTGACCAGCACCACCTACGCCAAGGCGAACCCTGAAGTGCTCAAGCTGATTTACGAACAGTTGGGCAAGGCAGGTGCCTGGGTGAAAAGCCACCCGACTGAAGCGGCCAAAGTGCTGGGGCCATTGTGGGGCAACCTGGATGTAGCCACCGTGGAAAGCGCCAATGCCCACCGCAGCTACCAGATACAGCTGGTCAAGGGCGACGAGCTGGGCGAACAACAGAAAATTGCCGATGCCTTCTTTGCAGCAGGCCTGTTGCCCAGAGCCGTGGATGCCAAAGACGTCGAAATCTGGCAACCCTGACCCTTAGCGTTCGCAAGCAGGCCACATCCCGCAGATCCAGTACGACGCGCTGCACAAGCCACCGGGGCGGCGATCCGTCTTGCTGGCGACCATCGAGCCATCGCCGCCAGCCCCGTCGATCACAGCACGCCTTCAACCATTGGCGACGCGTCGCACCACGTTCGGCTCAACCGCCGGAACCTGCGCGCCGCCCTCCACTTCAACCCCAAGCAATTCGAGCAGGCGTGCGCGGATCTGCTGGAACCCTTGCTGACCGGTGTCCCGGGTGCGGGGCAGATCGATCGACAGCTGTTCGGCAACCTTGCCGTTGGCCAGGACAATGACCCGGTCGGCAAGCAGGATCGCTTCGTCCACATCGTGGGTCACCAGCAGCACCGCCGGCGCGTGTTTACGCCATAACTCGATGATCAGCCGATGCATGCGGATGCGGGTCAATGCGTCGAGGGCCGCGAAAGGCTCATCGAGCAGCAACAACTTGGGCTCGCGTACCAGACCGCGAGCCAGGGCCACGCGCTGCGCTTCGCCACCGGACAGCGTGGCCGGATAGGCATCGAGCCGATGGGCCAGCCCCACTTCGGTCAAGGCTTGCACTGCACGCGCCTTGGCATCGGGAATGCGCAAACCCAGGATCACGTTCTTCCAGGCGCGCTTCCACGGCATCAACCGCGGCTCCTGAAACACGGCCGCCCGCGCCACAGGTACTTGCAGTTGCCCGCTGTCAATGCTGTCGAGCCCGGCCAGGCTGCGCAGCAGAGTGGTCTTGCCCGAACCGCTGGCGCCCAGCAACGCGACAAACTCCCCCGGCGCGATGTCCAGATCCAGGCCGTCGATGACGCGCTGCTCGCCGAACTGGCGGACCACATTGCGCAGCTGCACGGGATTGGGCGCTTCGGCAACATTGATGGTCGACATATCAATTCCTCACAAAGGATGGGCGCCAGGCCAGAGCGAAACGCTCCAGGGTGCGGATCAGTCCGTCGATCAGCAAACCCAGAACGCTGTAGATCAGCAGGCAGATAACGATCACGTCGGTGCGCATGAAGTCCCGGGCGTCACTGGCCAGAAAGCCGATCCCGGCGGTGGTGTTGATCTGCTCGACGAACACCAGCGCCAGCCAGGAAATCCCCAGGGAATAGCGCAGCCCGACGAAGAACGAAGGCATGGCGCCGGGCAGAATCACGTGCCAGATAAGCTCGCGGCGATTCAGCCCCAGGGTATTGGCCGCCTCGATCAGCTTGGGATCGATATTGCGAATGCCGGCGAACAGGTTGAGGTACACGGGAAAGGTCGTGCCGGTCACGATCAGGGCGATCTTGGTGAACTCGCCGATGCCGAACCAGAGGATGAACAAGGGCACCAGTGCCAGCGAGGGAATGGTGCGCAGCATTTGCATCGGCGAATCGAGGATCACCTCACCGCGCTTGGATAAGCCAGTGATCAGCGCCGCGACCACGCCGATACCGACACCGATGCCCAACCCGACCAGCGCTCGCTGCAACGACACCCAGAGGTGCGTGCCCAGTTCGCCGGAAATGATCATGGCCCACAACGTGCCGCCAATCTGCGAAGGCGCTGCTATCACACGCTGCGGAATCAGGCCGCCTTGCGAGGCCAGTTCCCACAGTAACAACAGGGCTACCGGGCTGAGCAAGCGCAGGACAGCGTCGGGGATGCGCCCGTTACGCCGCGCTGCCGAACCGCCAGCGGGACGTGCGGGTTTATCGATGGAAAACGTGCCTGCAAGGCTGGCGTTGTCGAGAGACTTTTCGCTCATTCAGGCTTCCTTCCTCAAACAGACGATGGCTGAAAGCGCCATCGATGAACTGCGCCTTCATGCTATTCGCATAAAAAAACCCAGTGAAATTCTATTTGGGCATAAACTAATATGATAAATGATCAGTAATATCCTATTTCAGATCAGTGATTTGCATAATCTTATGGCTTCGGCCGACACTGAAATCCCTGACAGGCCTCACGAGAAATGCACAGAATGAATACATATAAATCGGGATAATTCATTTATTTGATAATAACCATAGAATGAATCGGCATTTCACACCGACTTCCGCTGCGCCTACTTTGGACAGCTCAGACCGACCCCCTGCCAGGTGGAGGCTTTCATCCCGTCCAGACAACGACAAGGAACTCTTCCATGAGCATTGAATTCATCGGCTACATTGGCGGCCATCACGCTTCGGAAATCCACCCACGCAGCGGCCCGGTCCTGCAACCCGATTACGTTGAGAAAGTCGCCCACGCCCATGAAGAAGCCGGGTTCGACCGGGCCCTGATTGCCTTCCACTCCAACAGTCCGGACAGCACGCTGATTGCCTCGCATGCTGCCGGCGTGACCAAAAAGCTCAAGTTCCTGATCGCCCACCGTCCTGGCTTCGCCGCTCCGACGCTGGCCGCTCGCCAGTTCACCACTCTGGACATTTTCAACGGCGGGCGCACTGCCGTGCACATCATTACCGGCGGCGATGATCGCGAATTGCGGGCCGATGGCAGTTATCTCTCCAAGGACGAGCGTTACGCGCGCACTGATGAATACCTTGATGTCGTGCGCCAGGAATGGACCAGCGAAAAGCCCTTCGATTATCAGGGCAAGTATTACCAGGTCGAGGGCGCGCATTCGGCCGTGAAGTCCCTGCAACAGCCTCACATTCCGCTGTACTTCGGCGGCTCGTCGCAAGCCGCCATCGAAGTGGCAGGCAAGCATGCCGATGTCTACGCGCTGTGGGGCGAGACCTACGAGCAAGTGCGGGATGTGGTGAACCGCGTGCGGGCCGAAGCCGCCAGGCACGGTCGCCGCGTGCGTTTCAGCCTGTCGCTGCGACCGATTCTGGCCGACACCGAAGCCCAGGCCTGGGAGCGTGCCGAGCGTATCCTGCAACAGGCCACGGCACTGGCCGAGGGCAATGGCTTTGTGCGGCGCGAACCGCCCAATGAAGGATCGCGCCGTCTGCTCGCCGCCGCTGCGCAAGGTTCACGTCTGGACAAGCGACTGTGGACCGGCATCGCGGGCTTGCTGGGTGCGCAAGGCAATTCAACGTCACTGGTTGGAACGCCAGAGCAGGTCGCCGAAGCGCTGCTCGACTATTACGACCTGGGCATCACCACCTTCCTGATCCGTGGCTTTGACCCGCTGGACGATGCCATCGACTACGGCAAGCGCCTGATCCCCTTGACTCGAAAACTGGTGGCGGAACGCGAGCGGCAGGCGGCGGGAAAAGTCGCCTGAGCCGGCCAGCGCGGTAAAGGGGTGGCCTGGCGGCAAACCCCTTTTTCGAACGCGCTAGGCGGCGCGCCCGACCTTTTGCAGCGAGGCGGCCACCAGCCGGCCGAATGCATCCACCGGGGCCTGCATATTGCCGAGAAAGCGTGGGTAGATCAGCCACAGGTCCATGACCGGCTTGAAATCCTTGAGCGGCACCACCGCCAGCTGTTCGAAATGGATGCTGCGCTCCAGCAACGGGCGCGGCACCAGCCCCAGGCCGACGCCCTCGGCCACCAGCCCTAGTTGGAGTTCGGTGCCGAACGTTTCCAGATTGACCCGCATGCCCAGCCCCTGTTCCGACAACGCGCGCTGCAGTCCGGCCCGGAAGCCGCAGCCGTCCGGATTCAAAACCCAGCCATTGTGGTAGACATCGGCCAGCTTGCACGGCCGCTTGGGCATCTGCTCCCTGGCACATACCACCAACAGTTCCATCTTGCCGATGGACTCACCGACGATGTTGTCCGGGAAGATCTTGCCCGCCGGGAACAGCGCTGCGGCTGCGTCCAGTTCCCCGCGCTCTATATTGCCCACCAACTGGCTGCCCCAACCTGTCGCGACCTGAGCGCGCAGTTCCGGGTATCCGACGCGCAATTGCTTGAGGGCATCGAGCAGCACCACATCGCCGATGGTTTGCGGAACGCCCAGGCGCAGCACGCCGGTGGGCGGAGCGTCGGTGGCCACCAGTTCACGCAGCGCATCCATTTCCCGCAGGATCAGACGGCACTGTTCATACACCCGCGTGCCGATCAGGGTCGGGCGCAGCGGCTTGGTGTTGCGGTCGAACAATTCCACGCCCAGCGCCTGTTCGAAGTTCTGCACTCGTCGCGTGATGGCCGGCTGAGTCAGTTGCAGCGACTCGGCGGCATGGCTGATGGACTGGCAGCGAATCACCTCAACGAAGGCATCGATATCATCAATTTTCATTTGGTCCGCACATAGATAGCAGTCGATAAGATGTTCAAAAAGCATAGATTCATTGCTGCGGGCCGAACAGCACACTCCGCGACTGATAACAATAAAGCCTGTCAACGTCAGCTTTAAATGCTTTTGAGCTATAAGCTAATCATTAATAGATAGCATATTAACTGAAATCATTATGCTTAAATACCGTGACAAACATGACCCTCGCAAAACGGACACACCATGACCAACGCCCCACATCCGGAGAGACTCAGAGCATTCATCGGCGCGCTGGCGGAACTCATCGACAGCGCGCCTCGGGAAGACGATCTGTTGCGCCAGGGCAGCGAACTGCTGGCCCGGCTGGTCCGCCACGACGACTGGTTGCCGGACGAATGCGCCCGCCCGGACCCGCAGCGTTACCAGCAATATCTCCTGCATGCCGATTCACGGCAGCGTTTCAGCGTGGTCAGTTTCGTCTGGGGCCCAGGGCAGAGTACGCCGATCCACGACCATCGCGTCTGGGGCTTGATCGGCATGTTGCGTGGCAAGGAAAACGCACAGGGTTTCAAACGTGCAGCGGACGGTGCCCTGATCGCCGGCGGCAGCCCGGTGCAATTGCAGCCCGGTCAGGTCGAGGCAGTATCGCCCACAGTCGGCGACATTCATCAAGTCAGCAACGCGTTCGACGACCAGGTTTCCATCAGCATTCATGTCTACGGCGCCAATATCGGTGCCGTGCGCCGCGCGGTCTACCAGGCCGACGGCAGCGAAAAACTGTTTATTTCCGGCTATTCCAACGCCTTTCTCCCCAACATCTGGGACCTGTCTAAAGAGAGCCAAGCCTTATGAGCAACGAACCGACTCGCTCCTTCGCCGAGATCCGCCAGGCTCTGCTGAACCATGAAGAGGTGGCGCTGGTGGATGTGCGTGAAGAAGCGCCTTTTGCGCAGGGCCATCCGCTGTTTGCGGCCAACATTCCGCTCTCGAAACTGGAGCTTGAGGTGTATTCACGTATTCCCCGACTCGAGACAGCCGTAACCGTCTACGACGACGGTGAAGGCCTGGCGAGCATCGCCGTGCAGCGCTTCCATGAGCTGGGTTACGTCAACGTCGGCTTGCTGGAAGGCGGCCTGCAAGGTTGGCGCGATGCCGGTGGCGAGCTGTTCATCGACGTCAATGTGCCGAGCAAGGCGTTCGGCGAGCTGGTGGAGAGTGAACGCCACACCCCTTCCCTGGCCGCCGACGAAGTCCAGGCGCTGCTCGACAGCCACGCCGACGTCGTGGTGCTCGACGCGCGGCGTTTCGACGAGTACCAGACCATGAGCATCCCCACCAGCATCAGCGTGCCCGGCGCGGAACTGGTGTTGCGCGCCCGTGAACTGGCGCCCGATCCGGCCACTCGCATCATCGTCAACTGCGCAGGTCGCACACGCAGCATCATCGGCACCCAGTCGTTGATCAATTCCGGAATCGCCAACCCGGTGTCGGCGTTGCGCAACGGCACCATCGGCTGGACCCTGGCCGGTCAGAAGTTGCACCACGACCAGGCACGCCGGTTTGCCGCGACCGGAGAAATCAATCGCCAGATCGCCAGCCGTGATGCTCGCGGCGTCGCCGACAGGGCGCGCGTGGGCCGTGCCACCCTGGCCAATCTGCAAGGCTGGCAGCAGGAAACCACCCGCACCACTTACCTGTTCGATGTACGTACCCCTGAAGAATTCGAGGCCGGCCACCTGCCCGCTGCCCGTTCGACGCCCGGCGGCCAGTTGGTGCAGGAAACCGATCATTTCGCCAGTGTGCGCGGCGCGCGCCTGGTGTTGGTGGATGATGACGGTGTGCGCGCCAACATGTCAGCCTCGTGGCTCGCGCAACTGGGTTGGGAGGTGTACGTGCTGGACGACGTCGAGCCTTCACACTTCAGCGAGAAAGGCGCCTGGCAGGCACCGGTGCCGACACCTCTCCAGGCCGAAGAGATCAGCCCCCAGACGTTGGCCGACTGGTTGAAACAGGGGGATAGCGCAGTGCTGGACTTCACCACCAGCGCCAACTACGTCAAGCGCCACATTCCCGGAGCCCATTGGGTCTTGCGTGCCCAGTTGCGCGACGCCGTTGCCCGCGTTCCTGCCGCGCAACGCTATGTGCTGACCTGCGGCAGCAGTCAGTTAGCGCGCTTGGCGGTTGCTGAAGTCCAAGCCCTGACCGACAAGCCGGTGTTCCTGCTCAAGGGCGGCACCGCCAGCTGGATCGCGGCGCAACTGCCGCTGAAAGACGGTGAAAGCCATCTGGCCTCACCGCGTATCGACCGCTATCGCCGACCTTATGAAGGCACCGATGCCCCTCGCGAAGCCATGCAGGCCTACCTGGACTGGGAGTTCGGCCTGGTGGAGCAACTGGCCCGGGACGGCACCCATGGTTTTTACGTGATCTGACTCATCGCGCCCTGTGTGGCAAAAGTACAGGGCGCATCCACTGACCAACCGACCCCTCTCCAGGCGGAGGCTGAACCCACACGCGAGAGGAAACCCACCATGTCGACACTCCTGCAATACGTCCTGTATCCCCTGCACATCATCTATCTGAAATCTGCCATTGGCATCGAACGGTATCGCCTGCAACGTCTGCTGAACGCTCATAACGACCTCACGGCTCAAGTGAAACGCGCCCACCCGGCCTGATTCGCTTCGCCAACACACAACTTTCAGCAAACCTCGCATTTCGCGCCCCGTCGCGAAGGGTTTGCCTGTGCCTGCAATCTTTCAGGAAGTCGCGTCATGAGCTCAGTCAAATACAATTCCTACGCCGTCGCCGCCCTCAGCCTGCTGGCCGCCAGCATCCAGGCCCATGCGGAAACCGCCGATCCGGACCAGACCCTGAACACCGTAGTGGTCACCGGAAATCGCGGCAGCCAGCCGCGCACCGTGACCGACAGCCCTTCGCCCATCGATGTGATCAGCGCCGAGCAGCTACAGGCCAGCGGCAAGGTCGGGCTCAAGGAACTGCTGGCCCGCCTGCTGCCATCGTTCAATCTGCCGGCCATCAACGGCGGCGGCACCTCCTGGTCGGTTCGCGGCGTGACCATGCGCGGGTTGTCGGGCGACCAGGTGCTGGTGCTGGTCAACGGCAAGCGGCGGCACAACACCGCGCTGATCAACAACCTGGCGCGCATCGGCACGGCGGCGGTGCCGGTCAACCTCGACCTGATTCCGGTTTCCGCCATCGATCATATCGAGGTGCTGCGTGACGGCGCGTCGGCGCAATACGGCTCCGATGCCATCGCCGGAGTAATCAATATCATCCTCAAGGAAAACGACTCTGGCGGCAGCGCCGAGACCTCGTTCGGACGCTACGGCAGTGGTGACGGCGACACAGTCCATCAAACCGTCAATTACGGCCTGCCCCTGCCCAACGACGGCTTCGCCAATCTGTCACTGGACCTCAAAGGCCAGGAACCCTTCGACCGCACCGGCAGCGCCACCGGCAACCTGTATTCGTCGCCCGGCTTCCCCGACAGCCGTGACCAGACCGTTGACCGCCACGGCTGGAATCCCAGTTACGGGCTGGGTCGTGAAAAGGTCAGCAACGCCAGCTACAACCTGGAACTGCCCATCCATGACGACCTGACCTTCTATTCCTTTTCCACCGCCAGCTACATGGAAACCACCAAAGTCACCGGCAACTACCGACCCAACGAAATCAACTCCCTGGCCGGCGACCCCAACACGCCCTACCCCGATGGCATTCACGCCCAGCGCCGCAATCGCACCAAGGACTTTCAGATCGCGGGCGGCTTCAAGGGCGAAGTCGGAGGCTGGAACTACGATGCCAGTTCAACCTGGGGCCAGGACGACTCGACACTCAATGCCAGCAATACCCTCAACCCTTCATGGGGACCGACCAGCCCGACCTCGTTTCATCTCGCCTCGCAGCAGTTCGATCAGTGGACCAACAACCTGGACTTCAACCGCGGCTTCGACATCGGCCTCAAGAACCCGCTGCAAACCGCCGTCGGTGTCGAATATCGGTGGGAGAAATATCAGATCGAGCCGGGCGACTACGCGTCCTATACGCCCGGCACCTACGTGATTCCCGGCGGACCCTTTGCAGGCAGAACGCCGCTTCCCGGCCTTGCCTCCTATAACGGCACCAGCCCTGCGGATGCCGGCCAGATCAGCCGCAGCAACGTCGCCGGTTATGTCGATCTGGGCCTGGACCTGACCGATCACTGGTACGTCGGCGCGGCCGCTCGTTACGAGCGCTACACGCAGGACATCGGCAGCACCTGGAGCGGTAAATTCTCGACCCGCTACACAATCACCGACGCCTTCGCCCTGCGCGGCACGATCAACAACGGGTTTCGGGCGCCATCGCTGGCCCAGACGATTTACGCCTCGTCGACCTTCACCTCTGGCGGCGTGGTCAACGGCCAGCAGGTGTCGGTGCCGGTCAAGGTGCTGCCGGTGGACACCGCCGAGGCGCAGGCCCTGGGTGCGGAAAAGCTCAAGCCGGAAATATCCCTCAACTACAGCGTCGGCTTTACCTACGAGCCGACGCCCAACTATCGGCTGACCACCGATCTGTATCAGATAGGCATCCGCGACCGCATCGTGTCTACCAGTCTGCTGGGCGGACCTGCGGTGTCTGAAGTGCTGGCGGCCAACGGTTTGTCACCGGATCTCTACGCCCAGTACTACACCAACGCCGTGGATACCCGGACGCGCGGCGTCGACATCATCAACGAGTATCGCCAGCAACTGGACGAGTACGGTCAGGTCCGCTGGAGCCTGGCCTACAACTGGAACCAGACCAGAATCGAAAAACTCCACGCCACCCCGCCGGCACTGAGCGGCCTGGGCGCAGGCTATCAATTGTTCGACCGGCGCCTGCAAAAAGACCTGACCGTCGCCACCCCGCAATCGAAGCTGATCCTGGGCGCCAACTGGAGGGTCAGCGATTACAACGTAAACGTGGCGCTGACCCGCTTCGGCAGCTACGTCGAAGGCGACAACAACCCGGTCAACGACCGCAAGTTCAGCGCCAAGTGGATCACAGACGTGGACGCCGCCTATGACCTCACCGAGCACCTGACCGTGGCACTGGGCGCCAACAACCTGTTCGACGTCTACCCGGACAAGAACGGCATTCAGGACTGGGCCGGTGGCTACAAGTACGGCCAGTTCTCGCCGTTCGGGTTCGGCGGTGCCTATTACTACACCCGCCTGGCGTACAACTTCTGAATAGAAATGGATGCACCAACTTGATAATCAGTCATCGCTTCAATCAGTTTTTTTCATAATTAACTTATAGCTATAAAGACTTTCACAGTCGGTTTTTATAGGAATAGCTTTGGATACTGCTGTTCACGTCATCACGATAAAAGGATTTCACCATGCCGACTCACCGACTGCCCTTCAAACGCCTGTTGTTGGGCGCCGTACTTTCTCTGGGTCTGGGCGCCGTCGCCCAGGCCGCCGATCTTGAGCCGTTGCGGGTGGCCAATCAGAAATCGTCGATCAAGGTCCTGCTCAGCGTATCGGGCGAGCTGAAAGACGTGCCCTACGATATCCAGTTCTCCGAGTTCCCGGCCGCCGCGCCGCTGGGTGAAGCGTTGAATGCCGGAGCGGTAGATATCGGTGCGCTGGGCGATGCGCCGTATGTGTTCGCTTTGGGAGCCGGTGCGCCGATCAAGGTCGTGAGTATCGTACATGCCGAAGGGCGCTACACGACGGCACTGCTGGCACCCAAGGATTCGCCGCTGAACAGCGCCGCCGACCTCAAGGGCAAACGCATCGTTACCACCCGCGGCTCCATCGGCCATTTCCTGGCGATCAAAGCCTTGCGCAGCGCCGGCCTGACCACTTCGGATGTGAAGTTCATCTACCTGCTGCCGAGCGAATCGCGCATTCTGCTGGACAACGGAAGCGCCGACGCCTGGTCGACCTGGGACCCGTACACCACCATCTCCACCACGCAGAGTCAGGCCAAGGTGCTGGCCAGCGGCGAGAACTTGCTGACCAATCATCTTTACCTGGCCGCCACCAGCAAGGCCATCAGCGGCAAGCGCCAGCAACTGGAAGACTTCATCGCCAGAGTGGATCGCGCCTACCGCTGGACCAACGCGCACCCCGAGGAATACGCCGCCGCCCAGGCCAAGGTCACCGGCCTGCCGCTGGAGGTGCATATTGCAGTCGCCAAGGGCACGCACATGGAACCGGTGCAGATCGACGACGAGGTCATCAGCGGCCTGCAGACCACCGCCGACATCTATAAGGAAGAAGGGATTCTCACCAAGCGCATCGACGTCTCGCAGGGCTTCGATGAGAGCTTCAATGCCAGGCGCGCCCAGCTCAGCCAGGCATCCCGCTAACTGACGCAGAACTTGAACGAGCGAACAGCGCCTGACGCTGCTCGCTCAATCAGCGTCTTACTCGGCCTCGAACGCCACCGCACGTTTACGCCGCAGCACGGGAAGCACCATCAGGAAGATCAGCGCAGCGGTTGCGCACAGCAGCGCCAGGGAGATGGGCCGCTCGATGAACACGGAAAACTGGCCACGGGAAATCAACAGCGCACGACGCAGGTTTTCTTCCATCAACGGCCCCAGCACGAACCCCAGCAACAACGGTGCCGGGCCCAGCCGCAGCTTGCCGAACAGGTAACCGGCAATACCGAACACCAGCATCTGCCAGAGATCGAAAATCGAGTTCTGCACCGAGAACACGCCGATCGCGCAAAACACCAGAATCGCCGGATACATCAGGCGATAAGGCACTTTGAGCAGCTTCACCCACAGGCCGAGCATCGGCAGGTTCAGGGCCAACAGCATCAGGTTGCCGATCCACATCGAGACGATCAGCCCCCAGAACAGATCCGGGTTCTGGCTGATGACCATAGGGCCGGGCTGAATATTGTGAATCAGCATGGCGCCGATCATCATGGCCATGACCGCATTGGACGGAATGCCCAGCGTCAGCAACGGCACGAACGAGGTCTGGGCCGCCGCATTGTTGGCCGACTCAGGCCCCGCCACACCTTCCAGCGCGCCATGGCCGAAGGTTTCCGGATGGGGCGAAACCTTCTTCTCCAGGGCATAGGATGAAAACGATGCCAATGCCGCGCCGCCGCCCGGCAATATGCCAAGAAACGCACCCAGCGCCGTGCCCCTGAGCACCGGCGCCACCATCCGCCGGAAGTCGTCCTTGCTCGGCCAGAGCTGATCGAGCCCTTGGGTGACCGCCTGACGGACTTCCTTGTCTTCCAGGTTGCGCACGATTTCCGCGACTCCGAACAGGCCCATCGCCAGGCATACGAAGTTCAGCCCATCGACCAGCTCCAACTGACCGAACGTATAGCGCGCGACACCTGAATTCACGTCGGTGCCGACCATGCCCAGCAGCAGCCCGACCAGAATCATGCCGACGGCTTGATAGACCGATCCGGTGGCCAGCACTACCGCGCCGATCAAGCCGAAGACCATCAGCGAGAAGTAATCGGCCGGGCCGAAATCCATGGCCACTTCGGTCAGCGGGCCGGCAAACGCGGCCAACAGCAAAGTGCCCACCGTGCCGGCAAAGAAAGACCCGAGCGCAGCCGTCGCCAGCGCCAGACCAGCTTTGCCCTTGCGCGCCATCTGGTGCCCATCCAGAGTCGTCACCACGGACGAGGACTCTCCCGGCAGGTTGACCAGAATGGCCGTGGTCGAGCCACCATACTGGGCGCCGTAATAGATGCCGGCCAGCATGATCAGCGCGCTGGTCGGTTCAAGGGAATAGGTCGCCGGCAGCAACATGGCGATGGTCGCCACAGGCCCCAGGCCCGGCAGCACACCGATCAATGTGCCCAGCAGGCAGCCGATGAAGGCGTAAAGCAGGTTATCCAGCGTCAGAGCGGTAGAAAAACCCAGCGCCAGATGAGTGAGCAAATCCATGAAGTATCAACCGAAGAAAGTGGGCCACAGAGGCATGGGCAGGCCAAGGCCGACGACGAAAACCAGCGCGCAGAACACGCTGATGACAGCGGCGCTGGACACACTGCCGCGCCAGCTGAACTGATCGCTGGCCTGACTGCTCACCAGCACCAGCACGATGCTTGCGATCACCAGCCCGGCGTGGGGCAGCAGAAAGGCAAACAGGCCCAGCGCACCCAACACCCAGCACAGCGGTTTCCACGCCCAGCGTTCCAGATGTTGTGCGGGCCGATGACGAGCCCAGGCGCGGACGATGGCGCCGACACCCAGCCCGCCCAGACCGATGCCCAGCCAGAACGGAAAGAAGCCTGCGCCCATCCCTGCCGGCGTACCCAGGCCGTAGCCGTAGGCACCCCAGGCAAACGCAGCACCCAGCAGCAGATAAAGCAGCCCGACGGTGAAATCGATCTGTTGACGAGGCGCACTCATTGCCGCTGCCCCCAGCGGCGATGGGCCGGACGCGGCAATCCGAGATGGTCGCGCAAGGTCGTGCCGCTGTATTCCTCACGAAACAGGCCGCGCTGACGCAGGATCGGCAGCACGCCGTCCACGAACAACTCCAGCCCTTCGGGAAAGTGCGAAGGCATCAGGTTGAAGCCGTCGGCGGCCTCGCCCTCAAACCAGGCGATCATTTCCTCAGCGACCTGCGAGGGCGTGCCCACCAGAATCTTGTGACCGCGCGCCCCGGCCACCAGATTGCAGATCTGGCGCAGGGTGAGCCCGTCGCGATGGCTCATGTCCAGCAGCAATCTGGCACGGCTTTTCATGTTCTGCGGCAACGGCAGGTCGGGCAGCGGTTGGTCGAGATCGAAGCCGGCGAGATCCTGACCCAGACGTTCACCCACCAACTTCAGGGAGGTGCTGATATCCGTCCACTGTTGCAGGCGCTCGAAGCTGGCCCGCGCCTCGGCGGGTGTGGCACCGATGATCGGCATGACGCCCGGCATTACCAGGCAGTGATGGGGATCGCGACCAAAACCTGTGACCTGCTTTTTCAGATCCCGGTAGAACTGTTGCGCGGTCTCGATATCCTGTTGGGCGGTAAACACCACCTCGGCGATACGCGCCGCCAGGCTCACGCCCGGACCGCTGGAACCGGCCTGAATCAGCACCGGGTGGCCTTGCGGACTGCGGGTGAGATTCAACGGGCCGTCGATGGAAAAATGCTTGCCCTTGTGATCGAGGCGACGCATTTTTTCGGTGTCGAGAAAGACCCCGTTTTCGGCATCGCGTACATAGGCGTCGTCCTCGAAGCTGTCCCACAAGCCACGCACCACATCGACGAATTCCTGTGCCACTTCATAACGCAATTCGTGATCGGGATGAGTCGCACGGGAAAAGTTCGCCGCGCTGTCATAGCCGGTGGTGACCACGTTCCAGGCTGCACGGCCCTGGGAAATATGATCCAGCGTGCCGAACTGGCGCGCCACGGTGTAGGGCTCGCCGTAGGTGGTCGAAGCCGTCGCGGCCAGGCCGATACGTCCGGTGACCGCCGCGAGCGAACCGAGCAGGGTCAGCGGCTCGAAACGCACGATCATCGACGGGTGTTCCTGGGCGTTGGTGACCAGCTTGTCGCCGAAGAACACCATGTCCAGCCGCGCGCGCTCGGCGGCCAGAGTCAGGTTCTTGATCAGCGCAAAATTCTCACTGCCGCTTTGCGCGCCAGGGTAGCGCCAGCCGCTGGCGTGGTGACCGGCAGCCTGGATGAACAGGCCCAGACGCATGTGTTGAAGTGTTTGGCTCATAAGGGTCTCAATGATGTGTAACGGGTGCGGCCAGTGCGTTGAGCAACTGTTGCAATGATTGGGCGTCGTCAAGGTTGGCGATGGCGCTGAGCACTGCAGCGCCTCGCACGGCGCTGCCTGCGGCGGCGAGCAGTTTTTCTTCAGGATTGCCTGAACGCGGCGCATCGGCCCGAAGGCTCAGGTGCTCGCCGTCGCTGCCGAACACCTCAACCACGGAAAACCGGGCGAACGGCGGCTGGGTGATCGAGGCGGCTTGCTCATCGGTCACCACCCTCACCCGCGCCATTAGCCCAGCGACTTCGGCATCGACATCACCGGTCGCAAACGCGGGCGCATCCAGATGCCCATGCACCAGCGCGTAAGCGACCACATACTCGACACTGAAGCGGCCCGCCTGACGGGTTGGCGGCAGTTCACGAGCCAACGGCGTGGTAAGGCCGGGCGGAAAGGTCACCGTGATATGGGTGATAGTTGATGGACTGATTCGGTACTCTGCGCGCAACATCAGTGCGGCGTCAGCAGCGTGGTGTGTCGCCGCGCACGAGGCATACCGCTTGAAGATCAAGCCTGGACTGAGGATCTGCCAGTTGCCGCCCCTCTCCAGAAGCTTTTCCGGCGAGGACTGAGCAAAGCCGTACACCTCAAGAAAGCCGCCGCGCCAGGCCAGACTTTCTGCGGCGCCGCCGAGCCCGGCTTCGGCCAGCAGCGCACTGCTCAAGCCGTTGCGTGCAGCCAGACCGGCGTGCAATGGCTTGGCCGAACTGCCGAACTGCAGGCGCAGGCCACTGGACTGAGTTACCGCCAGGCCGATGGCAATTGCAAGCTCTTGCTCAGACAACCCGATCAACCAACCGCAGGCCGCTGCCGTGGCAATCGTGCCGAGGGTCGCGGTGTTGTGAAAACCGGCCTCGTAATGGGCGCCGCCGACGGCAAGGCCCAGACGCCCCATGGCCTCTACGCCTACCGCGTATGCGCTGAGCAGTTTGTGCCCGCTGATGCCTCGGGTCTGGGCGAGTGCCAGCAATGCCGGCAGCAGAACCGTACTGGGATGGCCGCGAACGCTGCGCTGTACATCGTCGTAATCCAGCGCGTGTCCGCTGTAGCCGTTGATCAATGCCGCACTCAATGCATCCAGCGCCTGCCCACGGGCGATGACGGTCGCGGCGCCGGCAGCGGGCGCGAATGCGGCCACCACCTTGTCGATCGCCGGGTCGGCGGCACCGCCAAGAGCGCACGCCAGATAGTCGGTCAACCCACGGCGGGCGGCGTCGATCACCTGTGCAGACCCGCCAGGCTTCAGGCTCAGCAGATGCCGGGCCCAGGCCAGGGTTAATGAAGATGGTGTCTCTCGCACACGGCCTCCCGATCTAACCTTAGACGAAAATGTTATAAACATTACTTATTCAACAATGTTTTTATAATAAATAACTTTTATCTTAATCGTCTACCAGGATTGCGAGACCACGTATGCATTTGCTGAAAAGAATCACCGCCGCCGCGCTTATTTCACTCACCGCCACGACGGCCTGGGCGCAGTACCCGGACAAACCCATCACCTATGTAGTGCCCTACACGCCGGGCGGCACCAACGACAACATCGCGCGGATCATCGCCCGTCATCTGAGCGAGAAACTCGGCCAACCGATAGTCGTGGAAAACAGGCCTGGCGCGGCAGGAACCCTGGGCGCGGCACACGTTGCCCATGCACCCGCAGACGGATACACCTTGTTCAATGCTTCGATTGGTAACCTGGCCATCGCCCCGCAACTGGTGGCGGTGCAGTTCGACCCGGTCAAGGACCTGACACCGGTGGCTCATCTGGCGGGCTCGCGTTCGGTCATCGCGGTGAATCCCAAGCTGCCGATCAAATCGATTGCCGAGTTGGTGGCGTACGCCAAGGCGCATCCCGGCGAGCTCACCTACGGCACATCAGGCAACGGCACGCCCGGCCATATCTCGACTGAATACCTGAAATTGCTGGCCGGCATCGATATGGTCCACGTGCCGTACAAAGGCAGCGCCCAGGCATTGACCGATGCCACTGCCGGGCACATCGATCTGGTGAGCGATCCGCTGGCCAACAGCTTTGTGCAGGCTGGAAAACTGCGCGGTCTGGCGTTCTTCGGCACCGATGAAGCGCCGGATCTTCCGGGCATCCCGGCGCTGACCGAAACCTACCCGCAATGGAAATTCTCCGGCGCGTTCCTGGCCATGGCGCCGAGCGGGACACCACCTGACGTGCTGGAGACCATCCGCAAGGCGTTTGATGAAGTGCTGGCCGAACCGTCGACCATCAGCGAATTGAAAGCGTTGGGCATGGCACCGCAACGCCTGACGACGGAGCAAAGTGAAGCGGTGATCAAGAGCACCTATGACCTGAGTAAGCAGATCATTGCGCAGGCTCATATCAAGGCGGATTGAGTCGGTGCCGCTGCCTGGAGTGCTTTGCTCCAGGCAGCGTTTTTCCGCCTAGCGCAACGCAGCTCGTGAACCTTCCAGGAGTTCAAACAGCTCATCCATCAAGGCTAGAAGCGCTTCCACACGCCCCGCAACCACCTCTTTTTCTTTCTTGTGCCATCCCAGCAAGACACCCTGAAGCACGCAGCGCAGCGAGATATTGCCCGTTGTATCGACGCGAGCCAGAACCTCCAGAATGGGACTGCCACTGGTGCCACTGAAAGACGGAGGGTTGGCGCGTTTCTGGTCGGTATCAACCGCGCTTTTCTTATCGAAGCGAAAGCCAAGCGGGTTGGCTATGTGGCTTTGAGCCTTTGGCACCTGGATCATTTCGGTAAAGCTGGTCCCATGGCTGTTGATGGCATGTTTGCCCAGTCGCGGATAGATCCCGTTTTTCGATCCGGGATAGCCGACAGTGATCCAGCAGCCGATGGACTCATAGTTTTCCCAGGTATCGTCGAGAACGATCGTGTTGAGGCTGGGCAAACCGGTGTCCGCCAGCCATTGCGGCTCCAGCGGAGCAATAGCCAGGTCGTTGTCATTACAGACCAGAAAAGGCAGACCGCTGAGCATGATCGCCTTGCCCTTGAGGTTGGTCGCCAGCAATCGCTTGGTGTCCAGGCCTTTGAGGACGTGGGCGGCCGTCACCAGAAAAGTCATTTGGCGGTAGGTCGCCAGAAAGCCGGTCCCAACAGTTGAGCATCGCCGGTGGACGATCCGGCAGGGCTCAGGTTTTCTACAAAAATCGGCGCCGTGCATTCCTTCCACTTTGCAATCAAAGCATCTACGACAGGCAACCAGTTGTTTTCATCGAACGGCATTGAGGTCGGCATTGCGGGTCCTGAAAAACGAGAGGATTAGTAAATGTAACCGCCAATGGGGGCAGCTTGGTGCTGGAACCGCTTTTCGCGCATGACTACTCACGAATCGTGTTGTACACGAACACTTCCAGGCCATTGATGCAGTTTCCATAAGGAATATTCTGTAGCAATCCTCACCGTGATTTTGCGCAACAACAAGAGCGCAGCCGCTATGAACAGCCCTCGGACCCTTTACCAGAAACACATCGACAGCCACACCGTCTGTACCCTGGATGATCAGGGACACGTGCTGATCTACATCGACCGCCAGGTTGCCAACGAGTACACCAGCCCTCAGGCGTTCAGCGGCTTGCGCGAAGCGGGTCGCAGCGTGTGGCGCCCGTCGGCCACCTTGCCGTAGTCGATCACGTGAATCCGGCAGCGCCTGCTCGCACGGCGCAAATGCCGGATGCGGGCGGTGCGCTGCAAGTGTCGTACTTCCAGGAGAACTGCCGCGATTTCGGAATCGAGCTGTTTGACGTTCAGGACAAGCGCCAGGGCATCGAGCATGTGGTTGCGCCTGAGCAAGGTTTCATTCTGCCCGGCATGGTGGTCGCGGCCGGCGACAGCCATACCACGACTTATGGTGCGCTCGGTGCATTCGGGTTCGGCATCGGCACCTCGGTGATCGAACACCTGCTCGCCACCCAGACGCTGGTCTACAAACGTCTGAAAACCATGCGCGTCACGGTAACGGGCCGGCTGGGCACGCGCGTGACGTCCAAGGACATCATCATGGCGCTGATCGAGAAAATTGGTGCTTCAGGTGCTACCGGTTACGCCATCGAATTTACCGGACCGGCCATCTCCGCGTTGAGTGTCGAAGCGCGGATGACCATCTGCAACATGGCCGTGGAAGCTGGTGCGCGAGCTCGCTCCAGGCGATCGTTGCGCCTCCAGCACCAACCGCAATTTCGAGGGGCGTCAGGGCGCGGCCGCTCGCACGCATCTGATGAGTCCTGCGATGGTCGCTGCGGCCGCAATCCGTGGTCGCCTGACCGACGTTCGTTTGATCACTGGACGCGTAAGCCATGCAACCGTTTGATATCGTCACCGGAAAAGCGGCTCCCCTTCTCGCGTCGAACATTGACACCGACGTGATCATGCCCAAGCAGTTCCTCAAAGGCATTGACCGCGCCGGCCTGGACAAAGGTGTTTTCTTTGACCTGCGGTTTCTGGAGTCAGGTGCGCCCGATCCACAATTCGTCTTGAACCAGCCCGCCTGGGAAGGCGCGAATTTTCTGGTGGTCGGCCCGAATTTCGGCTGCGGCTCCAGCCGTGAACACGCCCTCTGGGGCCTCAAGCAGCTGGGGAACCGGGCATTGATAGGCGGATACACCGCCCAGACGTTCGCGCTCTGGCTGTAAACGCTGAGGACCTGCACCAGTTCTCCGCTGTCGAGCATGGGTTTCACGTCCCACAACGAACGCAGAATTATTCCGGAACCTGCCAGTGCCCAGCGCAAGACGATCTCGCCATTGTTGGACGACAACGGCCCGCTGACCCTGACCGATTCCTCAACGCCCTCCTTCGTCAGATTCCAGATCCCGACGGCATAGTTACGCTCTTTGAGCACCAGACAATCATGCTTCGCCAGGTCGTCCAGATTCTCGGGAATGCCCCGCCGTTCGAGGTAGTCAGGTGTTGCACACAGCACCCGGTGATTGCTGACCAGTTTCTTTCCCATCAATTGATCGGGTAAGTCGTCACCCTCCTGGATTTCCAGATCGAACCCTTCGTTGACGATATCGCCAACCCGGTCAAAAACGTCCAGGCGAATTTCCGGTTTGGGACAGCGCCGCGACAGCAGGGTAATCGCCGGTGCAACGTGATTGCGGCCAAAACCGAACGAGCTACAGATGTGCAGGCTGCCACGCAACTGCTGTCGGGCGTCCGTCAGCTCGCTGATGAAATCGTCCATGTCGCCCAAAAATCGCGCAGCCCAGACCCGCACCCCCGCGCCATCAACGGTCAGCGCCACGCGCCGGGTGGTCCGGTGCAGCAACCGGGCACCGAGGGTCGCCTCAAGGATCGAGACGCGCTTGCTGATGTAGGCCGGCGAATACCCCAGCTCTTGCGCCGCATGGTTGAAACCATTTTTACGAATGACCGCCAAGAAAACCCTCAGGTCATCCGGCAGCACCAATGAACGTGCATTTGAACACAGCCGTAGCAATGGGCCGGAGGTATCGGGGTGGATGGGAGCTTGCTGGAACGTCCATCACCATTGCAGGACAGACATATCGCCGACCATAAAAAAGCGGGAGTCGAAAACTCCCGCTTTAGTCAGGTACCGCCGGTTCTTCAGCGTTAGAAATCGACCGATGCGCTGACCGAGAAGGTACGCGGGGCGCCGAGGACCAGGTAGTTGGAATCTGGGTAGCCACCGACGGATGCCCAATAGTCGCGACCTGTCACGTTGTCGAGACGCGCCCGCAAGGTCACATCGCGCTCTTCCACTTTGAAGCCGTAGCGCGCGCCGAGATCCACGCGAGTCCACGAAGGGATCTCAAGGTTGTTCTCGTTATTGGCGTACTGGCTGCCGGTGTAGATAACACGGCTATTCAAGCTCAGACCATTGACTCCCGGCACATCCCATTCAGCACCGACATTGGCCTGAACCTTCGGCACACCGATCGGTTCGTTGCCATCGTTTGTACCGTCCTGGGTTTTGGTCAACTCTGCATCAAGCAATGTCACACCACCCAACAGGCGAATGTTCTGGGCGGGCTGACCGAAAACGGAAAGCTCGATACCGCGGTTACGTTGTTCGCCGCCTTCCTTGAATACCTGATTTTCGGTGATGCCCACCGGCTTCTCAGTCTGGAATACCGCCAAGCTGCCGCCCAAGACGCCGCCGTCATACTTCAAGCCGATCTCGGTCTGTTTGGCAACGTAGGGTGCCAACGACTGCCCTCTGTTGATCGTGTCTTGTCCCGCCGTGTCACCTTTGGTCAACCCCTCGATGTAGTTCGCATAAACAGAGAGCTCACTGTTCAACTGGTAAACGATGCCTGCGACCGGCGTAGTCTCGTACTGCTTGTACTGCGAGTTACGATTACCGGTGTCGTAATCGTATCCGGTCATGTCCAAACCTTGGCGACGAGCACCCAGAGTGACCAGTAGCTTGTCGTCGAAGAAGCCGAGTGTGTCAGCAATCGCGAGGCTTTGGGTGTGGGTCCGTGCTGTAATCTTGGGGTCTGACATAGAGCCGCCGAAGTTTTCGTTCTCCGGTTTAGCGGTGTCATATGGGTTGTAAAGATCAACGTCAAATCCGGCATAGTCGCTCGCCGCATACGCGTTTCGATCTTTGGTGTCGAACATGGATCCTGAAACTACCCACTCATGGGATATCGGACCGGTCTGAAGGTTGAAACGCATACCGACCTCGCCGGTCGTTACAGTTTCTTCCCGGTAATTGTCGAAACGATAAGCGTAGGTCTGACCAGAAGACCTTGTTCGAGGATTAGCCAGACTGTTCTTCTCTTCACCCTTGCGCATGCCGACTGCGGCCCACGTCGTCAGCGCATCAGAAAGATCGTATTCAGCACGGAACGTCCCGAACGTCTGCTTCTCTTTCGAGTAGGTCCAGGACTGACCGTAGTTCTTGTCCGCATCCGGCGCGCTGGGAATACGTCCGTCAGGGGTAACGCTCGGCAATGGGTTATCGATGAAGTGATACTGATGGCCGATATCGGCGGACAACCGCAGACGATCCCCTTGGTAATCTAGGCCCAGCGCGAACATTTCCAGGGTACGGTCCTGGTCTTCTACCGACGTTTCGCCATCGCGCTTGGCCATGTTCAAGCGGACACCGAAACGATCTTCTTCGCCAAAACGACGCGACACGTCGGCTGCGACGGTGCCGAAACCATTGTTCTCCGCACCGACGGTGAGCCGGGTCAGAGGTTCGTTGCCGGCACGCTTGGGCAGGATGTTGATGGCGCCGCCGATGCCGGTGCCGCCCGGTGCTGCGCCATTGAGAAATGCGTTGGCCCCGCGGAACACTTCCACACGTTCGATGAACTCCGACGCCACGTACTGGCGAGGCAACAGCCCGTAAAGGCCGTTGTAGGAGATGTCATCGGAATACAGCGGGAAACCCCGCACCACGTACAGCTCCTGGAAGTTGCCGAAGCCGCGGGCGATACGAACCGAAGGATCATTCTGCAGGATGTCCGCCACGCTGTGCGCCTGCTGATCCTGAATCAGCTGGTTGGTGTAGGACGTGGACGTGAATGGCGTTTCCATGTAGTCCTTGTTGCCAAGAATGCCGACCCGCCCGCCGCGCGCCACCTGCCCGCCTTCGAACTCCGGCACAAGACCCTCTTTCGAAGCGTCGGCACTTGCAGAGATCGCCGTCTCTCCCAGTTCCATCGTCGCGCCCTGGCTTGCGCCGGTGTCGGCCGGCTGCGTCTCCTGCACGGGAAGCTCTATGGCTGTTTGCGCATAAACGGCTGCCGAGGAAAAGCTGGCCATGAGGCAAATCGGCAGCCAGACGGAGTTCAGTGCGGCCTTGCGTGGAAAAAGTGGGATAGACATGAGCAATCCTGCTGATCGTGAGGGGATGAGCGCTTAATCGTAAGGGTGTGGGCCAAGCCGCGGCATTATAGCGAATGCGAATCCTTCTCTGTAGCAATTTGAACAATCAGCAGAAAAAAAGGTCGGCTGCGGGATCACAACCGAACAATCCGCGTGCGGTGCTGCATACTGCCGGCCCAGCCAGCACCCGACCTTTACCCGGACGTCACATGACACCCAACGCAGAACGCTATAACCCCTCCACCGACTATGCCGACAAGCTGATTGCGCGCATCGGTCAGACACCTTCGTGGATCGCCAAGCGCATCGGCGTGACTGACAAGCGAATTCGCTACATTCTCGATGGGGAAAGGACCGTCAAAGGTGAAACCACGCCGATCCAGATGACCTACACAGAGCAGTTCGCCCTTGAATGCCTTGCCGCAGAGGCCAAGGCGCGTCAGAAATAGCCGCTCGCCGACGGGCAAGAGGCAGCACCGGCTGTTTCGATCCAGCCCGGACAGCCTTCCGTCGGGCAAATGCTTCCCACATTGACATATCGGTAAATCTCGATATTCTCAGCGTATGGAATTGATCGAAATATTCAAAGCTCTCTCGAACCGTACTCGCCTGGATATCTTGAAAGGCTTGAAGGATCCCGCAAAGAACTTTCCGGCCCAGGACGAAGGCGACGTGCTCACGGTGGGCGTCTGCGTCAGCAGTATTCAGGAAGGTATCGGGCTGTCGCAGTCAACGGTGTCTGGCTATCTGGCCACTCTGCAACGAGTGGGCCTGGTGGAAGTCACCCGCGTCGGTCAGTGGACTTACTACAAACGCAATGAAGCAACCATCCGTGCGCTGGCCGAGATCATAGGGAAAGAGCTGTAATTTTTTACCGCATGATATCGAGATATCTCGATATCCCTTTTCGTCGATATGAGGATTCAAAAATGAAAGCGATGGTACTCAAATCATTTGGCCGGCCGGAATCGTTCGAGCTGCGCGAGGTGCCAAAGCCTGTGCCGCAAGCGGGGCAAGTCCTGGTCCGGGTCTACGCGACTTCCATCAACCCGTTGGATTACCAGGTGCGACGCGGTGACTATTCCGATCTGGTGCAACTGCCGGCGATTACCGGACACGATGTATCGGGCGTTGTCGAGGAAGTGGGCCCAGGCGTAACAGCCTTCGTGCCCGGAGACGAAGTCTGGTACACACCGCAGATATTCGACGGCCCCGGAAGCTACGCCGAATACCACGTGGCGGCCGAAAGCATCATCGGGAAGAAGCCGGCCTCGCTCAGTCATCTCGAGGCGGCCAGTCTGAGTCTGGTGGGCGGGACGGCCTGGGAAGCATTGATCGTGCGCGCGGCGCTGCGGGTGGGTGAAAGCATACTGATCCACGGCGGCGCGGGTGGCGTCGGTCATGTGGCGATCCAGCTGGCAAAAGCCATGGGAGCCCGGGTGTTCACGACCGTGCGCCAGGCCAATGCCGAGTTCGCACGCAGCATGGGGGCCGATGTGGTGATCGACTACGAAAAAGAGGATTACCTCGACGCCATCATGCGGGAGACGGCCGGCCGCGGAGTGGATGTGGTGTTCGACACCATCGGCGGCGATACCTTGTCGCGCAGCCCTGAGGCGCTGGCACAGCTTGGCCGCGTCGTGACCATCGTGGACATTGCACAGCCGCAAAACCTGGTCCACGCCTGGGGCAAGAACGCGAGCTATCACTTCGTGTTCACCCGGCAGAACCGCGGCAAGCTCGATGAATTGAGCGCATCGGTAGCGCTGGGTCAGCTGCGGCCACACGTAGGTGCGGTCTATTCGCTCGCCGACATCGCCCTCGCCCACGCTCGGCTGGAGAGTCGCAACAACGGGGTTCAAGGAAAAATCGCGATTGCGGTCGAGTCATCGCTCCTCCCGTAGGCGCCTGTTTTCAATCGGTCAACACAACTGCGAGGCACGCCATGATTTATGAGATTGCTCTACTCCCGATTCACCAAGAACGCACTGAGATGTTCAGACAAGCATTTGCCGAGGTTGCGCCTTTGCTTACCCGTGCGAAGGGCTACCGCGGCCATGTACTCGCTCAGGGGATTGAAACTCCCGAGCAATTCAATCTGATCGTACGATGGCAATCACTCGAGGATCACACGCCGGGTTTTGAAGAAAGTGAAGACCATCGAGTGTTCATGATGGGCCTGGAGGCGTTTTTTTCGGAGGAACCGACGGTCTACCATGTCGAGGGGCCTGCCTGGCCGACCGGCGCGGATGAAGATTCGAACAGCCCCGTTGGCCTGGGCGCCTGGTAGCGGGAAGCGGGCAGCTGGTCAGGCACGCAGTGACCGGCTACCCTGCAGCCGGCCCGGCCATCCCTTGTTCCATGGGGATTCGAGAGCGGGCTGTGGTCGGATCGTGTCAACTTCCTGAAGCCGGCGCCGGTTCTTTAAGTAGAATGGCAGCGCCTGCACGCCCGTTCGCCCCCACGAACGGCTTCGCATTCTGCACGGGTTCAGCAATGATGCGTCGCGGCGGCCTGGGCCACCGCGATAGGGATCTCGTCGGCCGCTTAACGCCAAGAAGGAAAGAGAAAGAGAATGCAGCAAGCCACGCTGAACCGTTTCTACATCGGGTTACTCGCCCTACTGCTGCTGTGCGTCACCTTGCCGGCCATCGCGCAGCCAACCCCTTCTACGCCAGCCAATGGTTCCAGCAGCCAGCCGGCGGAGGTTGAAGAAGCGAGTCTGGAGGACCTCAATCAGCAGCTGGACCAGATCCGCCAAAAAGTCACGGTCAACGCCAATGACGACCTGCTGTCGAACCTGCGCCAGGCGGCGTTGCAGGTGCAGAAACAGGCCGACGGTCTTATCGCCCGGCAAGCCGCTGACATCGAACAGCTGAACGACCAGCTCAATATTCTCGGGCCGGTGCAACCTGACGAGGCGCCCGGCCTGACCAGTCAACGCAAAGCCCTGACGGCTCAGAAAAACGCGCTGGTCAATGATGAGCGCCAGACCAATGCGCTGAGCCAGTCGGCCCGAGATCTGGCGATCCAGATCTTCAGTCTGCGTCGCAGCCTTTTTGACTCGCAAATCAGCACGCGCACGGCCAGTCCGCTCAGCTCCGCGTTCTGGTCCACGCTGATCCGCCCTACCGACGATGACCTGGGCCGTCTGCAAGGGCTGCTGGTCGATGTGCGAGCGGTCTTCGACAGCGTACTGGCACCGGGCAAACGCACCCTGTTCCTCACCATCCTGACCGGTGCGTTGTTGATATGGATCGTTGGCCGACGCCTGCTGGAAAGCTTGCTGATACGGGCGATGGTCCGCTGGCTCCCGGAAGGTCGCCTGCGCCGCAGCGCCCTGGCGCTGGCCGTCGGGTTATCGACCATCCTTACCATCACCGCAGCCACCTCCTTGCTGCGCTGGGGGGTGGAAAGCAATGCAGTGCTGAGCAATGACGTGCTCAATCTGCTCGATCAATTGCAGACACTGATCACCTTCTGCGCCTTTATCGTGGGCCTGGGCCGCGCACTGTTGATGCTGCCCCATCCTTCCTGGCGTCTGCCACAGATTCCAGACCAGATCGCCACCGCCATGGGCCGTTTCCCTGTCGTGCTGGCGCTGGCCCTGATGATCATCGGTACGCAGGAACGCATCAACAGCGTAATCGCCAGCAGTCTGGCGCTTACGGTGGCGGTCAATGGGCTGACGGCACTGGCCGTTTCGCTGGTATTTTTCTTCGCCCTGGTGCGCTACCGCCGCATTCGCCGCAAGTACGAACTGCAAAGACCGGCGGGCTTCGCCGGGCTGATTCCATTCGTGATCGCGGTCTGGGTAGGACTGAGTCTTCTGGCCTTGCTCAGCGGTTACCTGACCCTGGCGTATTTTCTGGCCGTGAAGCTGCTCTGGATGAGCGTGGTGGCATCCACCGCTTATCTGTTGATTGCCTGCTTTGGCGACGTCTGCGAAACCCTCCTGTCGCCCAGGCAACCCGGCGGCTTGGCACTGGGTTCGGCGTTGGGTCTGTCGGCACGGCACCAGGCCCAGGCCAGCACGATACTGGCCGGTATCGGCCGTACCCTGTTGTTGCTTACGGCGGTGCTGCTCGCGTTCATGCCCTCGGGTTCCAGCCCGGGTGAGCTGCTGCAGAGCTTTATCCAGCTCGACTTCACCAACAAATCCCTGGGCAACCTGAATATCGTACCCGGCGACATCCTGCTGGCACTGGCGTGCCTGGTCATCGGCCTGCTGAGCGTTCGGGTGCTCAAGGACTGGTTCGGACAGCGGCTGCTGCCTGAAACCACCATGGATGCCGGCATGCAGGCGTCCCTTGTGACCTTGATCGGTTATATCGGGTTTGTGCTGGTGGTGGGCGTGGTGATGTCCACGCTGCACATCAGCCTGACCAACCTGACCTGGGTCGTCAGTGCGCTGTCGGTGGGGATCGGTTTCGGCCTGCAAGCCATTGTGCAGAACTTCATCTCCGGCCTGATCCTGCTGACCGAACGTCCGGTCAAAGTCGGGGACTGGGTCAGTCTGGCCGGGGTCGAGGGCGATATCCGCCGGATCAACGTGCGCGCCACGGAAATCCAGATGTCCGACCGCTCCACGGTGATCGTCCCGAACTCGCAGTTCATCACACAGAACGTGCGCAACGTGACCATGGGCAATGCGTTGGGCGTGGTGGGCATTACCCTGACCCTGCCGCTGGAAACCGATGTCCTGCAGATACGCGAACTGCTGTTGCAGGCCTTTGCCGAGCACGAAGCCGTGCTCGACGCGCCGGCGCCGTCGGTGACGTTCAAGGATCTGACCAACAACGGCCTGATCATCAGCGCCAGTGGTTATGTCAACAGCCCACGCTCGGTGGGCGGCGCGCGAAGCGACCTGCTGTTTACCGTGCTCGGACGGCTGCGCGAACTGGGCATAGCCCTGTCTGCACCGCAAAGCATGGTGCTGATCAACGAAGGCCTGGCGAAAGACACTCCACAGGAATGACGGGCTGCCCAAGGCATCAATGAAGAACCGGTGGCAGCGCAACGCCAGGTGCTGGCGGATCAGGTGGCAACGGCGCCGGCAAAGTGCGGTGACTGACCGAAATATTCGATCAACAGCTCAGTGAAGACCCGGATTTTCAGGGCCGGATGCTGGGCTTGGGGCCGGACCAGATACGCACCCGCCGGCGGCGGCGGGTAATTCGTCATGATCGGCACCAGCGCCCCGGACACCACGCTGTCGTAGGTGAGGCAATCGGGCAGGTATGCGATGCCCACTCCCGCGACCGCAGCGGCGACCAGCGCGATGCCGTTGTCGGCCATGAAACGTCCTTGCGGACGAACCGAGACGACTTTATCGCCATCCATGAACTGCCAGGCTTCCGTTCCCTTCATCAGCGCCTGGTGGTCTGGGATTTGTTCCGGTCTATCAGGTGCGCCATGCTCGCTGATGTAACCCGCACTGGCGACCAGCTTGCCATTGATCGGGCCGATGCATCGTGCGATCAGGTTGGAATCCTGAAGGTAGCCCACCCGTATCGCACAGTCATACCCCTCCGCAATCAGGTCGACGAAGCGATCGCTGTAGCAGGTCTGGATCTGAAGCTGCGGATGGCGTCGGGCCATTTCCGCCAGGATCGGCGCGAAATGAGTCGGTCCGAAAGACAGCGGCGCGGCCACCCGCAAGCGACCTCGCAAAGCGCCCGCGGGCAGGATCGCTTCCCTGGCGACGTCCATTTCGGTGCAAATTCTCGCCGCATGGTCACGGAAGGTGGCTCCCGCTTCGGTCAGCGCCGCGCCGCGGGTGGAGCGCGCCAGCAGCTGCACGCCAAGCTGCTTTTCCAGACGCACAAGCCTGCGGCTCACGATGGACTTGGAGAGCCCGAGCCGCACCGCTGCGGGCGAAACACCCCCGGCGTCGGCCACTTCCACGAAAGTCTGCAGCGCTTCAATATCCACTTCGGCGTTCCTCATTTCGCGACACAGCTAAGCACCAGATGCTACTACCGGAACGAAAACCGGAACAGCACAGTATGGACTTCAAACAGCGCGGCACGCTGCTTGAAACCCATCCACCCATAAACACAAAGGTGCTTTGATGACTTTTCGCAACGGCCTCGCCTCGCTTCTCCGCCCGGAAGATTCGGTACTCGTTCTGATCGACCACCAGCCCTACCAGCTCACCAACCTGAACAGCCACGAACCGCAGATGGTGGTCAACAACGCCACAGCGTTGGCAAAAGCGGCCAAGGCGTTCAACGTGCCCACCCTCCTGACCAGTGTCATCGCCGAGCGTGGCGGTTTCATCTTCCCGCAGATCACCGACGTGTTCCCGGACCAGGAGGTCATTGACCGGACTTACATCAACACCTGGGAAGACCGCAAGGTAGTGGATGCGGTGAAAGCGACAGGGCGCAAGCAGTTGATCATCGCCGGGCTTTGGACCGAAATCTGTGTAGCCATGCCCGTGATACAAGCCCTCGGCGAAGGCTGGGACGTGACAGTCATCACCGACGCGTCGGGCGCCGTTTCCGTCGAGGCCCATCAGGTCGCGATCCAGCGCATGATCGCCGCGGGCGCGAACATGATGACCTGGCTGGCCCTGGCAGCGGAATGGCAGCGCGACTGGGCTCGCGCCGACACCGCAGCCGCACTGACCGAAGTCCTCCAGCAGCATGCCGCCGGTAGTGGTATCGCGTATTTGTGGGAGCAGCAGTTGTTGAACACACCGGTCCCCTCGCCCGCTGCGTGACCCGATTGGGGGTGAAGCCACGTCGGGACATCGAGCTGGCAGCCTGTTTCGTCAGCGGACCTTCACCCCCTCCTTGGGCACCTGACCACAGTGAACGCCCGGCAAACCTGCTATCGCCACAAGGCAGGTTCGTGGGACGGGCCCGCTTTGGCGGGAAGACGCACCCACCACCGAAGAAAACAGCGAAATGCATACCCGCAACAGCATCAGGCAATTGAGTATTGACCCGGCCGGCCTGTAGACTCCGCGCTTTTTTGCCCGGACCTCAACATGCAACCAGCCATTTCCACTGCCAAGCCAGCCGCCCCTGACAGTGAGCTGATTTACG
Source organism: Pseudomonas sp. v388 (assembly GCF_003935425.1). Lineage (GTDB taxonomy): Bacteria > Pseudomonadota > Gammaproteobacteria > Pseudomonadales > Pseudomonadaceae > Aquipseudomonas. The sequence continues at coordinate 165,390 of NZ_RHQN01000001.1, read as the reverse complement.
GCCTCGACGACCGTCCGCGCCCGATGGTGGCGTTCTTTGCCGCGCTGCAGCATCTGCTGGCGATCATCGTGCCGATTGTCACGCCTGCCCTGCTCATCTGCCAGGCGCTGGGGGTTTCGCCTCGCGATACGAACATGATCGTGTCCTTGAGCCTGGTGGTTTCCGGCATCGCCACGTATGTGCAATGCCGCCGTTTCGGTCCGCTGGGTGCCGGGCTGTTAATCGTCCAGGGCACCAGCTTCAACTTCGTCGGCCCGCTGATCGCCGGCGGCGCGCTGATGGTCAAACAAGGCACGCCCGTGGAAGCGGTGATGGCCGCGATCTTCGGCGTGGTGATCGCCGGCTCGTTCATCGAGATCGGCATCTCGCGCATCCTGCCTTTCGTCAAGAAGCTGATCACGCCGCTGGTGACCGGCATCGTGGTGCTGATGATCGGCCTGACGCTGATCAAGGTCGGCCTGATCAGCATGGGTGGCGGCTACGGCGCCATGGCCAACGGCACCTTCGCCAACGGCGAGAACCTGTTGTTGTCGGGTGTGGTGCTGGCGGTGATCGTGGTGCTCAACCGCATACCGCTGGTGTGGATGCGCAGCTGTGCGATTGTCATCGCGCTTCTGGTCGGTTACGCCCTGGCCGGTTACCTGGATCGCCTGGACTTTACTGGCATGCACCAGGCCGCGCTGTTCCAGGTGCCCACTCCCCTGCACTTCGGGCTGGGTTTTTCCTGGAGCCTGTTCATCCCGATGCTGGTGATTTACCTGGTGACGTCCCTGGAAGCCATCGGTGATGTGACCGCCACCAGCAAGGTGTCGCGCCAGCCGGTGGAAGGTCCGCTGTGGATGCAAAGGATCAAGGGCGGCGTGCTGGTCAACGGCGTCAACTCGTTGCTGGCCGGCGTGTTCAATACCTTCCCCAGCTCGATCTTCGCCCAGAACAACGGCGTCATTCAGCTGACCGGCATTGCCAGCCGCCGCATCGGTGGCTGGATCGCGTTGATGCTGGTGGTGCTCGGCCTGTTCCCGTCGGTGGCCGGGGTGATTCAGGCCGTGCCGGAACCGGTACTGGGCGGCGCGGCAATGGTGATGTTCGGCGCCGTGGCGGCCTCGGGTATCAATATCCTGGCCGGCATCGACCTGGATCGCCGCGCCCTGCTGATCATCGCCGTGTCCCTGGCGTTGGGCCTGGGCGTGGCTCAGGTTCCCGAGTTTCTCGCCCACATGCCGGCCGCGCTGCGCAATGTGCTGGAATCCGGCGTTGCCACCGGCGGCATCTGCGCCCTGGTGCTGAACTGGTTCCTGCCGCAGCATAAGTGATCGGCCTGCCTGTCTAGGGCTTGCTCTTTTTCCTGGCGATCGCTTTCATGCGCGCGGTCGCCTTTTGCACCGTCGCCATCTTTTCCGGCCGCTTCATGCCGCGCCATTTGCGGATTTCTTCCCGGGTTCGCCCGCAGCTTACGCACAGCTCGCTGTTGAGCTGGCACAGCGAAACGCACGGGTTTTCAATGTCCTTTGCCATGCCTGCCACCTGAACGTTGCCGTGAGCTCAGGCGCAGATCCCAGTCGCCACCATGGGCGGCCTTGCAGCGTTCCTCGGAATCGGATTCCACGTGCCGCGTGATATCCGCAACGGTTATCCCGACGTCCTCGAACGCGGCCAGCGTGAAGTCATGCATGCGCGAGCAGTCCGGGCCGGAGATGGCGGCGCTCCTGTTCTTCTCAGTGTCGAAGACCCAGGTGACGACAAGGCTGTCCGGGAAGCGCTGGTAATCCACACGGTGGGTCAACCAATCAAAGCCGACGATGCCGCTCTTGGCCGACTCGCAGGCCCAGGTCAGCGCGCGCGCCAACTCGCGCTCAATGCCGGCGTGTGTTCGTTTCGATGAGTTCATGAATCCTGTTTCCCGATGGCATGGCCAAGCCTGAACCCTTTGTGCCTGGGTATCCATCCATAAACGCCCATCAGTGGCGAGCAGGCAGACGACGCTTGAGCCTGTCCCGAGGCTTGCGGGCCTGCTGCAAGGTCTTGAAGCGTTCCCAGACCTCGTGTTTCCAGAGCATGGCCGACGCAATGTTCTCCTGGGCCAGCATGATCACTCCTTCCCCGGCGTCCGAGTAGTCGGTAGTCATTTCCACCTGCAGGGTCGCCTCATCGCGGTAGCCGCTCAGGAACGGGACCAACAGAAAATGCTGGTCCACGCCTTGCGCCTCGCTGGCCTGACCGATGCCGATAACGCTGCCGACGTAGACTTTCCTGTCCGCCATGGTGAACAAGTATTTGCGTTTGGGATGCAGGATCGAGGTCATCAGCAGTTCCAGGCGCGGATTACTCGCGGCAAACCGGGACAGCAAGAGGGTATCGAGTTCGGCACGGGTGTGGAGGTTGTAAGCCCGCTTGAGGCGCCAGACGGCAAACGCGGTCCAGGCTTTGGGGACAACCAGGCAAAGCGCGGTGGCCTGGACGAAAAACGCGCCGATGTCGGCCTTGGCGGGCGAAGTCAGCTCATGGGCGACCAGCCAGTCTTCAACAGGTGCCAGATAGTCCAGCGACAGGACATGACCGCCCAGAGCCTCGGGCAAGGCGAAGGTGACAAGCCGTAGCGGCAGAAGAAGCGCGCTGAGTGCCGACGCGATCAGAAAACAGAAAATGCCTTCGCGGGCGACCAGCAGGTAAAGCAGCTGGCCTTCGTAGCGGTGAAAACTGAGGGCAATGCGGGGATGGTTGATGCAGATCCAGTAGCCACTTACGAGAAACGGTAACAGCAGAAGAATGCCCATTTATGCGCTCAGCAGACGGCGTGCCTCTTTACGCTCTTGAATGAAATCCTCGGTCACCACCTCTGAGGGTGCGATAGAAACGCGGCCTTCGACCACATCCAGGCTTTTCAGCTTCCGGATCGATTCGGAAATTTCGCGGTCCTTGTCGCTCATGCCCTGCCCGGGCTTGCCAAACAGGATATTCAGGATTCTGGTCATGACGTTCTCGCGGTTGCGCCACGCAGGTGTGGACAAACAGATGGAAGCTATATAGCACAGCCCCACCGGGTAGACAATTCGAGGCGCCGGGCCGAACGCCGTTGCACAGGCGTGTGGCGGGTCGAGGATTCGCAGGCCCATTCCGTGAAGCCATCCCGGCATACAGGCCGTTATGCCGACGAGGCCGTGGAACGAAGCCACCGACCCGCGAGTCGGAACAGCAACATCTTCGTCCAGGTAATCCGGCTCATGCCCTTTCGATCCGCTGCGTTTTCCATGGTCCTGGCACTGGCCGTCAGCCCGACAACCCATGCCGATGAGCCGTTGCGGCTGGAGAAACTCAGCCGTTGCGGCGATCTGCTGGAGGCGAGCCAGCAGGACTGGTGTCTCTCCGTGCGCGGCATGGCGGCCGCCACGCCTACTCTGTCGCTGGGTGGCAAGACGCTTGCGGCATCGACCGTCCAGCGCGACGGAGACCGCTTGCGCGTTCGATTGAACAGCCATGATTATCAGAGCGGTCCGCTGTTGCTCCACGACGGCGAGCGCAGCAGCAATGCGGCCTGGCTGACGCTGCGCAACAGCCATGTGCTGGCCGCAGGTCCCGCCGAAGTGGCAAAGAACATGGACGGCCTGACCACCTACGTCGACCTGGTCAGTGTGCTGATCGAGGAGGACCGCGAGGGCCGCGCCGAGGCCGAGCGGCTGGCGAGCAAGTACGGGGCGAAAGTGGTCGGCAGCATCGCTCCTCTGAACCTTTATCAGCTGCGTCTGCCGGCGACCGACCTCCTGCAGCGCGATGCGCTGGTGCTGCGCCTGGGGGCAGAGACCGGCGTGGACGCCGTGGTCATCGAGGAATCTGCCGCGGAAAAGTCCGAGGAAACCGCCGCCTTCCACAAAGAACCCGGCAAACCGGCACCGGACTCGGATGAGTGGGCGGCGAACCGGTTTCTCGATGCGGTGAATTACTATCGGCGGCGGATTCCGGCGCAGCAGGCGCCGATCCACCCCGTGCCGGTGCGGATCGGTCTGATCGAGCGCGAGGTGGACTTCGACACCCCGGACTTTGCCGAATACCTGGGTGACTGCGCGGCGCCCCGCACCTGCGTATACGCCCGGGATGCGCAAAAACCGGACGGCCACGGCACGACCGTGGCCGGCATTCTCGCGGCGAGCTGGGACAACGGCGGCAACACGGGATTCCTGCGCGGCCTGTCGAAAGCGGCCGGCGGCTTCGAGGTCATCGTTGAACGTAACTCCGATGCCGGCATTACCGCCAACATCGCAGCCTCGGTGAACCTGGTGGAGGACGGCGTGCGCGTGCTCAACTGGAGCTGGGGAATCCACCGGGTCGGCGCGAAGAATGTCGACGGCGATGAAGTGGATTCATTGCTGCGCTCCGGCATTGCCATGGGCGGCTATGAGGAGCTGCTTGAAGAGTTTTTCCTGTGGCTGCGCCAGGAGCATCCGGATGTGGTGGTGATCAACTCGGCGGGCAATGGGTCTTCGTTTTCCGGCACCGACGAATACCGCTTGCCCTCCTCGTTCATCACCGATCAGCTGCTGGTGGTCGGCGGACATCAGCGCAGCGAACGCCAAGGCATCGCGGTAGACGACCCGGCCTACGCGACCAAGCGCAGTTCTTCGAACATCGACATGCGCGTGGACATCACCGCCGCGGCCTGCGTTCACGCCTCGACCCCGACGCGGGATCAGGCCGGCGCGGTGCATTGCGGCACGTCCTACGCCACGCCCATGGTCACCGGCATCGTGGCGGCGATGTTGTCGGTCAGCCCGGCCCTGACCCCGGAACAGTTGCGCATGCTGCTGCGTCGCAGTGCCATGACCATCGGTGAAAATTACGACTTCGAACCGATGGACGCGGAAGATCTCACCGCGCCCATCCTGCCCTCGGAGCGCAACCATCAGCTCAACGACAAGGACGTCGGGCGTTCGGCTCGGCTGGACATGCACAAAGCCCTGGACCTGGCGGTGCAGAGTCGCCAGCGCGTGCGCTGAACCGGCTCAGTTCAACAACGCCAGCTCGCTCTGCTTGATGTTGGCGATAGGACCAAGGATCGAGCTGTCGAATGCCCGCAGGGCACGCCGGCTCTCCAGCGCCTGAGGCAGGTCAGGATTGCTCAGGGCGCCCCGTCCGACGGAAATCAGATCGGCGCCGTCGGCCAGCGCTTCGGCAGCCCGATCCTGCTCATGGAGGCTGCCATTGGCAATAAGCGTGACATCCGGGGCGTATTGCCGTGCCAAGGCCACGAGACTGCGCTGCGTGCCCTCGAAAGCCGGTTGCCATGCCTGAAATTCAGTGACGTGGATGAAGTCCGCGCCGACGTCCTGCAGCGCTTTGAAAATGACCTGGGCATCGCTTTCGCGACCCGGCCACTTAGGGGTGAAATCATTGACTTTGCCCTGGGATATCCGGATACCCACTGGCACGTGCGCCCCCACGGCGGCCTTCACAGCTTTGACGACTGCAGCCAACAGCGCGACCCGATTCGCGACGTCACCGCCCCATTGATCGGTGCGCAGATTGGTGTGCGCGGTCAGGAACTGGTCCAACAGATAGCCATTGGCGCCGTGAATTTCGATGCCGTCGAATTTCGCAACGCGAACGGCCCGAATCGCAGCCGCCACGAAGCCCTGGATGACCTCTTCGATTTCCTGAGCGGTAATCTCGACCGGCATGGCATAGGCGCCCTCGCCGTAGTACACCGCCATCTGCTGGCCCACCGGCTGGACGGCCGATGGTGCAACGGTGCGGGAGCGGAAACGATTGCCCTGGCTCAAGGCACCGGCATGCATGAGCTGCGCGAACACACGGGCGCCGTGAGCGTGCAACTGCTCATTGATGGCGGCCCAAGCCTGCGCCTGCTCCTGATCCGCCAGCCCTGCCTGATGCGCATAGCCTTGTGAGAACGCCTTGTCGGTGTACAGGCCTTCGGTGGTAATCAGGCCAAAGCCGCCCTTGGCGAACCTCAGGTAGTAGTCAGCCATGGTCGCGGTGGCTACGCCCTCTTCGGTGGCCGTCACTCGCGTCATCGGTGCTACGGCCAGGCGGTTGCGCAACGAGGCGCCCTTGATATCATGCGGCGATAAAATACCGGTCTCGAAGTCAGTCATGGAAAGCTCACTAAATGATGACGGATCGCAAGAGTGCGCCGAATGGGTCAATCCTAGGCAACTCTCTGACGTAGACCAAGGTGCATAGGCGTGAAGGCGCCTTAACGGAAAAGGATAAAGTGTGCTGATCTCCGACCTCAGGATCTTCCAGGCGGTGGCGACAGTCGAGAGTCTGTCGGCGGCGGCCCGGCAGCTGGATATCACGCCGATGCAGGTGTCACGGCGAATCGCGGCCCTGGAAGAAGAGCTGGGCGTGCGCCTGTTCCATCGCACCACCCGCTCCGTGTCGCTGACCGCTGAAGGCGAAGCTTTCATGCCCTACGCCAATACCATGACCGAGGCCGAGGACAGCGCCCGTGGTGAGCTGAGCCCATCGCCGGTCAACGCGGCAGGCGTCCTGCGAATGACAGCGCCCAGCGTGTTCGGACAAAGCATCGTCCTGCCCATGTTGTCGCGCCTGCTTGAAAGTCATCCGGAGCTGAGCGTCGATCTGGACCTCTCCGACCGGGTGGTCGATATCGTTGGCCAGGGACTGGATCTTGCCTTGCGAGTGGCGCCTCTGGTCGACTCAGAACTGGTCGCCAAAAAAGTCACCGCCAACCCGCGCCTGATCTGTGCCTCTGCAGGCTACCTGGAACGGTATGGGCGACCGTCCTGTCTCGCTGACCTTGCGCCCCACCACTGCATCCTGCTGGAAGCGGTTCCACGGTGGCCGCTGATCGTCGACGGCAAGCTGCAGCGCAAGCGGTTGCAAGGACGCGTGACCACTACCAGCGTCGATGCGGTAAGGGCCGCCGCAGTCCAGGGGCTGGGGCTGGCCATGCTCACGTACTGGGATGTTTTTCAGCAGCTGCGTGACGGTTCGCTGGTGCAAGTCACACTGCAGGATGCGCACATGGAAGAACTCTCGGTATGGGCCGTCACACCCACCCGTCGATATGTTCCCACTCGGGTAAAGGTCTTTCTTGAAGCACTGGAGGCCGAGCTGGAAAGCATCCGGCGGATCGGACCCTAGCGGCCCGGCCTGGCTTGCACCGTAAGGTTTACGGCTTGTCGACCACCACCCTGACCCGGTGACAATCAGTCGGCCCCAGCGCCTGACCATCGCGAGCGCGAACGGCAATGGGCATCAGCGGTTGCCCGGATGCGTTGTCCAGCAGCACCGAGCGCGTCTCGTGGGCAGCGAACAGGAAACGCTCGCCCCACTGCCGCAGGCTGACCACGATCGGAAAGATTTCCCGCCCCTTGTCCGTCAGGACGTATTCCTTGTACGCGCTGCCATCAGATGCGGGCTGAACGTCGAACACCCCGACCTCGACCAGCGTTTTCAAGCGTGAGGCCAGGATATTCCTGGCAACCCCGAGGCTCTTCTGGAATTCGCTGAAGCGGCGGATATCGTCGAATGCGTCGCGGATGATCATCAGCGACCAGCGATCGCCGATGGCCTCCAGCGCTCTGGCCACCGGGCATTCATTTCGTAGCAGGGCAGCGTCGTCGATCATCAGGGTTCTCCATTCAGGAACGTGGGTCTGCCTGACCGCACGTACGGGTAAATTCTGGTTGCAATTTGAAACAAGATTAGCCAAGAATTGAGGCGGTTTCTAATTGCAACCAGTTTACCGCCATGGATGTGCTGATGACAGCCAAGACCGATCCACCCGCTGCGTCCCCCGCCGAACGGCGCTTGCTCTCCCACGACCCGCATCCGGGTGAACCTTGGGAGCAATCGCAGCCTGGCCTTTCGCCCGCCCTTGCGCTGCTGTTCTCGATCAGCTGTGCCTTGGCGGTCGCCAACGTTTATTTCGCCCAGCCCTTGCTCGACTCGATGGCGCAAAGTCTGGGCGTGGCCTCGGCAACGATCGGTGTCGTGGTGACCGCGACCCAGCTGGGTTACGCGCTGGGCTTGCTGTTCATCGTGCCGCTGGGTGACCTGATCAATCGTAAACGCCTGATCGTCAGCCAGCTGTTGCTGTCGGCGCTTGCCCTGGCGGCTGTCGGCGCCTCGCAGCAATGGCTGGCCCTGCTTGGGGCCATGATCATGGTGGGTTTGATGGCCGTGGTCGTCCAGGTACTGGTGGCCTATGCCGCCGCGCTCGCCACGCCGTCACAGCGCGGGCAAGCGGTGGGCACGGTGACCAGCGGCATCGTTATCGGGATTCTGCTGGCCCGCTTCACCTCCGGGCTGATAGCGGACCTGGCAGGCTGGCGGGCGGTGTACTTTCTGTCCGCAGGCCTGATGCTCGCCGTCGCCGCCGTGCTGTGGCGTTCGGTGCCCGATACCCGGTCACCGCAACGCGCGACCTCCTATCCGCAACTGATCCGGTCACTGTTCATGTTGTTCGTCACCGAGCCTGTCTTGCGGGTCCGAGGGGGGCTGGCCTTGCTGAGCTTCGCTGCGTTTTCGGTGCTCTGGACGTCAATGGTGCTGCCGCTAAGCGCCCCGCCTCTGTCGCTGTCGCACACCGCCATCGGCCTGTTCGGGCTGGCCGGCATCGCCGGCGCGCTGGCGGCCACGCGGGCCGGACGCTGGGCCGATCAGGGGCATGGGCAACGCGTCACCGGTCTCTCACTGGGCTTGCTGACGCTGTCCTGGCTGCCTGTCGGGTTTGCCGAAACATCGCTGCTCGCGCTGGCGTGCGGCGTGATCCTGCTGGATTTTGCCGTGCAGGCCGTACACGTCAGCAACCAGAGCCTGATCCTGGCCGCGCGGCCTGACGCGCAGAGCCGCATGGTCGGCGCCTATATGTGTTTCTACTCCATCGGTAGCGCTTCAGGCGCCGTGGCCGCCACTCAGGTGTATGCGCTGTGGGGATGGACAGCCGTCAGCCTGTTGGGCGCGTCAATCAGTGCCGCTGCTTTGCTGTTGTGGATTTTGACAACGGATCACTCACCAGCCCTTCAAGGAAGATCGTCATGAAAACTCGCCATCTGTTGCTTGCCGTGGTGATTACCGCGCTGTGGGGCCTGAATTTTTCGGTGATCAAGCTGGGACTCGCCACGGTCGACCCGTTCATTCTCGCCGGCATCCGCTTCACCCTCTGCGCGCTGCCGGCGATCTTCTTCATTCCCAAGCCGGCTGTGCCTTGGCGCTACATCATCGGCTACGGCCTGGTGTTCGGCATCGGCCTGTGGGGTGTGGTCAACCTCGGCATTCAATCGGGTCTGTCGGCCGGCATTGCCTCGCTGGTCTTGCAGTTCAGCGCCTTCTTCAGCATTGCGCTGGGCGCCTTGATCTGCAAAGAAAAGATTTCCCGTTATCAGGTCGCAGGCATCGGCATTGCGTTGTGCGGCTTGTGGAGCATTCTCTGCATCGTCGATGGAACAGTGACCACGGCCGGGCTGCTGTTGGTGCTGGCCGGAGCCGTCGCCTGGAGTGTGGCCAACGTGATCATCAAGGGCGCCGGAACCCTGCAGGTGTTTGCCTTTCTAGTGTGGTCGAGCGCGTTTGCGCCCATTCCGCTGTTCGCCCTTGATTACGTGGTCAACGGTGCGACGGGTTACCACACTTTGTTGACCCGGCTGGACTACCGGACCGTGTTGTCGATGCTGTTCCAGGCCTACCCCAACACGCTGTTTGGCTACTGGGTCTGGAATTCGCTGATGAAACGCTATCCGGTGTCCACAGTGGCACCGTTGTCGTTGCTGGTGCCGGTATTCGGGCTGCTGGGTTCGGTCATCATTTTCAACGAACACCTGTCACTGCCCAAGCTCGCGGCGGTGAGCCTGATCGTGTCGGGCCTTGCGGTCGGGCTGTATGGGCAACGCATCGTCGAAACGTTGTTCAAACGTGGCGCGCCGGCACCGCGCGGCCACGTTGAGTAAAACTCATGAACCAGCGAGCGCCGGCAGCCCACGAGGACCGTGGAGGATCACCCGGGTACCCCCGGACGCCGAAGCCTGGATACAGAGCGTGAATGCGTGCAGCCGAACGATGGCTGCCACCAGTGACAGCCCCAGACCATGGCCGGGTTGCAGTCGACCGGCATCGCCACGGTACAGGCGGCGCAACACCTGTTCGCGCTCAGCCTCGGGGATGCCCGGTCCGTCATCAGTCACTTCGATACACAAGGCATCGTCGCGCAGGCAGGCATTGAGGCTGATGTGCCCACCCGCCGGGGTGAACTTGATGGCGTTGTCGAGCAGGTTGATCAGCGCTTCAAACATCAAGGCTTGATCGCCCCGCAGGACGGGCAGATCCGCCGCTAGCTCCAAGGTGAAAACCTGCTGCTTTTCCTGGGCCATGGGTTCATAGAATTCATGGGCCTGGGCAAGCAGATCCCCAGGCTGGAACGACGCGAATGCCAAGCGGCGCCGTGTGTCCTCCAGCTCGGAAATCCTCAGCAGGCCTTGAAAGCGCAACATGATGGCTTCGCTCTCTTGCAGCGCAAGGTCCAGAGTCATGGCGTGGGCGTCGGTCAGCGGCAACTGTTGCAACTGGTACAACCGGGCGCGCAGGCGGGTCAAGGGCGTGCGCAAGTCATGGGCAATGCCATCGCAGACGCTTTTGACTTCATGCAGCAGACGCTCGATGTGTTCGAGCATGGTATTGACCGCGCTGGCGAGCATGTCCAGTTCGTCCCGCGCCGATGAAAGCGGCAGGCGCTCGCGCAGGTTGCCAGCGACGATGCGTTCGGTACTGCGCTGCAACCGCTCCACTCTGCGCAACGGTCTGCGGCGCAGCAACCGCCAGCCAATCAGGCCCGGCACCAGGGTAAGCGACAAGCCCCAGAACAACGCCTGGCCGATGATCCCGGCCACGGCGGAAATCGACCCGCCATCACGCGCCAGCACCAGGATTCGTCCATCCTGGCGGCGCTGCAGAAAGGCGTGGCTGCTGCGGGTTTCGCCATGGGAACCGGCCATCCGCAAGCCGCGCTTGAGGTAATGCACACGCCCGTCGTCGGGCAGGCTGGCCCTGAGTTTCAGGAGATTGCCGGCAAGGTAGTGACCGTCGGCCTGGAAAACCCCATAGGCGTCGATGCCGGGGATCGAGTAGAACTCGCTGCCCTGCAGCTCGTCGATCAGGTGGGCATCGTCGATCCTTGCGTAGTAATGAGCGCGCTGCATCAGCGTGCGCTCGGCGACCGTGCCCAGGTATTCGGCGATTTTCCAGTACAGCACGCCGGTAAATACCGCTCCCCAGGCCACGAAAAACAGCGCATATAGCCCGATCAGGCGGCTGCTGCTGGAGCGCCAGCGGTCAGTCTTGCGTGGCAAGCACATACCCCGATCCGCGAAGGGTGCGAATCAACGGTGCGCCCTGCCCCTCGATCTTCTTGCGCAGACGCCCCATATGCACATCGATGATGTTGGTGCCGGGATCGAAGTGATAACCCCAGACTTCCTCGAACAGCATGGTTCGCGTCACTTGTTGACCGGCATGGCGCATCAGGTAAGTGAGCAATTTGAATTCGGTCGGCAGCAGGGCGATGCCTAGGCCGGACCGAGTCACAGTGCCCTCTATGAGGTCGAGCACCAAGGTGCCCACGCTCAGCTGATGGACCTGGGCCTGGTTCGCCGGGCGCCGCAGCAAGACTTCCAGGCGTGCGACCATCTCGACCATGGAAAACGGCTTGGTCAGGTAATCGTCACCGCCGCAGCGCAACCCTCTGACTCGTTCGTCCACGTCCGACAGCGCGCTGATCATCAACACCGGGGTGCGAATGTTCAGGCTGCGCAAGGTGCTGACGATGGTCAGTCCGTCGAAATCCGGAAGCATCCGGTCGAGGGTAATCGCGTCATAGCTGCCGGCAATCGCCATCGCCAGCCCGTCGCGGCCGGTGCCCGCCTGATCCACTTTGAACCCATGTGCGGACAGTTCAGCCGCGATGGAGTGTGCGGTCACCTCATCATCTTCGATGACCAGCGCCTGATTCATGCTTGTCTCCGCAGCTTCACGCAAGGATATGTCGAGGACCGGGCAGCCTAGGGACTTGGCCGGGGCGGGTAAATTAAATTTTTATTAATGGGCGGTCATTTTGTCATTCCACGTATCGCGCTTAGTGTCGTTGCTTTCCCGTGCGAGTGATTCCCATGCTACGACTGCTTACCCCCCTGGCCCTTTCCTGTGCCCTGTTCGGTGCCCTGCCCGCCCATGCCGCTGAAGCGGCACCTGCCACGCTCACGGTGCTCAGCTCAGGCGGCATCATGGGGGCCGTTCGCAACATAGCCCCCGAGTACGAAAAAGCCACCGGCGTGAAGCTCAAGATCGAAGCTTCACCCTCCATGGGCACGACACCGCAGGCGATCCCCAACCGCCTGGCACGCCATGAACCGGCCGATGTCGTACTGATGGTGGGTTCGGCGCTGGACAAGCTGATCGCCCAGGGCCAGGCCGACAAGGCCAGCCGGGTTGACCTGGGGGAATCGTACATCGCCATGGCGGTGCGCAAGGGTGAGCCCAAACCGGATATTTCCACCATGGAGGCGTTGCGCAAGACGCTGCTGGCCGGCAAATCCATTGCATACTCCGATAGCGCCAGCGGCGTTTATCTGTCACGCATCCTGTTCCCCAAAATGGACCTGGGTGCCGACTTCACCGCCAAGGCGCGGATGATACCTGCCGAACCGGTCGGCGCCGTGGTCGCCCGCAACGAAGCGCAGCTCGGCTTCCAGCAGTTGAGTGAGCTCAAGCCGGTTCCCGGCATCGACATCGTGGGCTTGATCCCCGACCAGGCGCAGGAAATGACGCTCTACTCCGGCGCCGTCACCACGAGCAGCAAGCAGGCTCAAGCGGCCCGGGCCTTGCTGAAATATATGGCATCCAGGGAAGCGGCGCCGGCCATTGAAGACAGCGGCCTCAAACCGGTAGCCACCAAGTAAAACGCTTTGGTCGCACCACCTGCCCAGGACACTCACCACGTATTGGGCAGGTCGATCAGTTCCGGGTTGCGTGGTGGTCACCACAGCGCAATGTCGTAAGTGATGTAGATCCGGTTACTGTCGCGCCCTCGCGCGTAATCCGAGCGGTAGACATAGTTGCGCAGTTTCACGCCCAGCCCTTTGAACGTCCCGCCCTGCAGCACATATGCCAGCTCCACGTCGCGCTCCCACTCACTCAGGTGCGCGTTGCCGGATTTGCCGTTTTCGCCGCTCAGGTATCGGCTGGATACGGTCAGCCCCGGCACACCCAGGCGGGCAAAATCATAGGCGTGGCTGAGCATCCAGGTACGTTCATCCTCTTCGATGAACTTGCCGATGCCCACGTTACTGAACGAATACACCGTCGCGCCACTGATGTAAGGCAAACCTGCATCGCCACGCAGGACCTGATAGCCAGCGCCGAAGGTGTGCCCGGCCAGTCCATAGGTCAGCTGACCGCTGAACATGTCATTGTCGATCTTCCCGGCTCGGCCCTGCCCCGCGTCCTGGCTGTGAAACCAGCGCAGGTCGCTGGTGAGCACGCCTGCGCCCAAGGCTAGATCGTGCTGAATAGAGGCAAACTGCTGGCGGTAAAAGTCGTCGAGTTCGCCATGGAAGAAACCAAGCCGTAGGTTCTTGCCCCATTTGTAATCGCCGCCCACATACGAGAAATCCGAACCCTCACCGCTAAATCCATCGGGAATGATCGAGCGGCTTTCGGTCGAGTCGCGCAGCTTGAAGCGGTCCAGACGCCCTGCGGTCAGCGTGAGGTTTTCGATATCGGAACTGGTCAGCTGCGAGCCGCGATAGGTCTGGGGAACCAGTCGCGCGTCGTTGTAGACCAGCACCGGGGTTTTGGGCAGCAAAGTGCCGACCTTCAGTGTGGTCTTGGCCAGGCGCGCCTTGGCAGTCACCCCCAGGCTGGAGAACTCGTCCGCACCCCGACCATCGTCGTGCACCGGCAGCAGGCCGGTTCCGCTGCGCCCTTTGCCGGAGTCCAGCTTGAAGCCGGCCAGGCCCAGCATGTCCAGCCCGATGCCCACGGTGCCTTGAGTAAAACCTGACTGATAGTCGAGCAAAAAGCCCTGAGCCCACTCGGTACGCTCACTCTTCGCCGTAGCGGCTGCCCGAGGACTGAGGCCGTTCTCGTCGCGGAAATTTTCGTTGAAATACACGTTGCGCACTTGCAGCTTCACCTTGCTGTCATCGATGAAACCCGCTGCGCTCACCCCCATGCAAGGCACAAGACCCAACCACGGCATCACCGCCAAACGCATTACCAATCTGCTCATACTCGATACTCATTATTGTTATTGGGGATGCAGCGATCCGCGCGCCCGACGTCGGGCGCGTACAGTCACGTCAGAGAGGAGGAAAAGTCAGACGAACAGCGTCAGCGCGCCCGTCAACAGCGCCAGCGCCGTCACCACCAGCGAAGTGAGCACTGCCCATTTCAGGGTGGCTTTCTGGAAATCGCCGATGTCGCGGTCGATCATGCCGATCAGCAACAGCGTCGAGGCCACCAGCGGGCTCATCAGATGCACCGGCTGCCCCAGAATCGAGGCCCGGGCGATTTCCAGCGGGCTGATGCCGTACGCGGCGGCAGCATTGGCCAGGATCGGAACCACGCCGAAGTAGTACGCATCGTTGGAGAGCACGAACGTGAGCGGCATGCTGGTAAGTGCCACAACCAGTGGAAACAGGTGGCCCCACTGCGGCGGAATCCAGTCCACCAGGGTTTGCGCCAGCGCGTCGACCATTTTGGTGCCCGAGAAAATCCCGGCGAATACCCCGGCGGCAAACACCAGCAGCACGACGGTCATGGCATTGCCGGAATGCGCCAGAATGCGTTCTTTCTGAATATCCAGTTGCGGATAGTTGATCATCAACGCAAGCACGAAACCGATCAGAAACAGAATCGCCGAATGCATCAGGCCCATCACCAGCGCGATCATCACCGCGATGACCAGCATCAGGTTCACATAGGCCAGTCGCGGGCGCTTATACGGCGTATCGCCCAGAATCGCTTCGATGTAACAGTCTCCGCCGCCGCTCTTCAGCTCTATGTTGCCGATACGTTTGCGCTCGGACCGACCCAGCAGAAAAGCGGTGAACACCACCCACGCCGCGCCGCCGATCATGGTCGGCAGCAGCGGAATGAAGTACTCGCCGGCGTCCAGACCCAACGCCGCGATGGCCCGAGTGGCAGGACCGCCCCAGGGCGTCATGCCGCTCATGATGCTCAACGAGAGCATCGACACGATGCCGAGAATCATCGGGTTCATGCCGATGCGCTTGTACAGCGGCAACATCGCGGCGCAGGTGATCATGTAGGTGGTGGTGCCGTCGCCATCCAGCGCGACGGTCAGCGACAGCAGTGCGGTGCCCACCGCGATCTTCATGGGGTCGCCGTTGACGCGCTTGAGGATCTTGCGGATCAGCGGGTCGAACAGCCCCGAATCGATCATCAGGCCGAAGAACAGGATCGCGAACAGCAGCAAGGCCGCAGAGGGCGCGACCATCTTCAGGCCGTCGAGCATCATCTTTCCGGTAGTGCCACCGAAGCCGCCGATCACGGCGAAGACGATAGGAACGACGGTCAACGCGACAATCGGAGACAAGCGCTTGGACATGATCAGGTAGGTAAATACCACGACCATGGCTAAACCGAGGAAGGCAAGCATACGGGGACTCTCTTGTTGTTATGGATGGACGCGCGGGCGCGGCCTGGCCTGCCGGACGTCGTATGGTGCGACGCCTGGCCGGCTCAAGTCACTGGCAATCTTTGAATCGAGGGTCAGCTGCGCTCGGCAGCCGGGGACGTGTTATTCCAGTTCAGCGCATCCTGCGCCGACGCGACGGGCTTGCCATTGAGTCGCTGGAGCAGTACGCGCTTGTCGCAGGCGTCTTCCGACAGGGAGATCACCACCGTCGCCACGGCATTACTGGCCAGGCTGGTCAGCGCCCGCGCTTCGGACATGAACCGATCGATGCCGATCAGCAAAGCCAGGCCGGCCAGCGGAATGTCGTGAATCACCGTGAGGGTTGAAGCCAGGGCCACGAAGCCACTGCCGGTGACGCCCGCCGCCCCCTTGGACGAAAGCAGCATGATCGCCAGCATGGTCAGGGTCTGCGTCACACCCAATTCGATGTTACAGGCCTGGGCAATGAACACGGCCGCCAGCGACAGATAGATGGCAGTGCCGTCCAGGTTGAACGAGTAACCGGTGGGCAGCACCAGCCCGACCACGCCTTTCTTGCACCCCAGGTCCTGAAGCTTTTCCAGCATACGCGGCATCACCGGCTCGGTTGACGAGGTGCCGAGTACGACCAGAAATTCCTCGCGAAAATACTTCAGCAGTTTCCACAGGCTGAACCCATGCGCGCGGCAGATGCCGCCCAGCACAATGAAGACGAAGAAGCCGCAGGCGATGTAAAGGGTCATGATCAACTTGGCCAGCGATCCCAGCGAGGTAACGCCGTACTGACCGACCGTGAATGCCAGCGCACCGAACGCACCGACCGGCGCGAAACGCATCAGGTAGGCGAAGATCTTGAACACCATCTGCGACGCGGATTCCAGCACGGTGAGCACCGGCTTGCCTTTTTCGCCCAGGGACGACAGCGCGAATCCCGACAACACTGCGATAAACAGTACCGGCAGCACTTCTCCCTTGCTGAAAGCCCCGATGAAGGTCTCCGGAATGATGTGCATGAAGAAATCCACGACGGTCAGCTTGGCGGCGGACTCGGTGTACTGACTCAAGCCTGCGGTACTGAGCCTGGCCGGATCGATGTTCATGCCGACACCCGGCTGCAGCACATGAACCGCAACCAGGCCGATCATCAGGCTGATCACGGTCAGGACGAAGAACAGCAGCAGGGTCTTGCTCATCAGACGCCCGAGTGAGCGCTTGTCGCTCATGCCCGCGATGCCGGTAACGATGGTGCAGAACACCACCGGCGCGATCATCATCTTGATCAGCTTGATAAAGGCGTCACCCAGCGGCTTGAGGGCGATAGCCTGCTCAGCCCAGAAATGACCGACCACAACGCCCAGCACAACGGCGCAGATGATCTGGAAGTAGAGCGATTTCGCGATTTTCATGAGGCATCACCCATTATTGGAGTTGTTCTGATGCGTAAGACCCTTAGGGCATGACACGTTGTTGCACAGTGTTCAGCCGGCCAGCCGCTGCGCAGCCGGTGCGTAGACCATTCCCGAGAACAGCCGCCTGGCGGTACGCACCACCGAGGCGCGAATGGTCTGCCCGTCCTCACCGACGTAGCTCAGCGCCACCTCAATGGAGCCGCTGGGATGCTCGATCCGCACCTGCGACAAGCGCGGTTCGCCGGCACTTCCCAGCAACTGCGCCACCACCGTCCCGGCACTGACGCAAGCCGTCGCGATGCCGATCGAACCGGTAATGGCCAACGCCTTGTGGCATGAGTGAGGCATGAAGTAGCGTACCTGCACCGTACCTCCCGCATCGGGGCGCGACACGAGCACCGGTTTGGGAATCACCTTGTCACTGACATCGCCCAGGCCCATGGCCAGCCCCGCCCGCAAGCGCAGCAGCTCCAGCTGACACAGGAACTCCTTGTCCGCATCCAGTTCGGCTGGCGTCTCATCGCCGCGCTTGCCCAGCAGGGAAGCTTCCACGATTACCATCGGCATGGCCATATCGATACAGGTCACTGGAATGCCTGCAAAGAAGTCGGTCTGCTGCCCGGTCGGGAACAACTTCCCGGTCTTGCTGCCGGCTGCATCAAGGAATGTGAGCTGAACGGGGGCCGCCGATCCGGGTACGCCGTCGATACGGGTCTGTCCTTCGTAGCTGACCTGTCCACCCGGGGTATGGACGTCCGCGCAGACAAAGGTACCGGTGTTCAGGTTGCGGATGCGCACCTGAGTGAGGTTGCCGGTGGCCGGAACAAGCCCCTGCTCCACCGCGAACGGCCCCACTGCGCAGAGCATGTTGCCGCAATTGGGCGCGGTGTCGACTCTGCGTTGCGAGACCATGACCTGCACGAACAGATAATCGACATCCGCGTCGGCGTGGGTTGAAGGGCTGACGATGGCGACCTTGCTGGTCTGAGGGCTGCCGCCGCCGATGCCGTCGATTTCCAGCTCGTGACCGGAGCCCATGATCGCCAGCAGCAGCTCGTCGCGTTCAGCGATCACGTCAGGCAGATCGCTGGCAAGGAAGACCGGCCCCTTGGAGGTGCCGCCGCGCATCAGTACGCATGGGATGGGTTGCATAATGTTCGACTCTTGTTGATCAATTGAGCTAATTGATGTGTTGGAAGCAAGAGTCACATGGATTTTTGAGCTTATCCAATGCAAAGATCGTAGCTATTATTCCACTTGAAGCAATAATTCAACGCGTGACGGGTCGTCGCCTTCCTCGAATAAAAAAGGTAAGAACATGGAATATGAGCTGCAAGATATTCGATCATTCGTGAAAATCGCCGAACTGGGCAGTTTTCACGAGGCCGCCGAAGTGCTGCATATCTCCCAACCGGCGCTCACGCGCAGAATCAAGAAACTCGAACAGGGTCTGGGAACGCCGCTACTCGACCGCACGACGCGGCGGGTCAGCCTGACCAGTGTCGGACGCGATTTCTTCCCTAAGGCACGCCGTCTGCTGGATGACTTCGAAGACTCGATCCTCAATATTCGGGAGCTGGCCGAACGGCAAATCGGCCAGGTCACCCTCGCTTGTATTCCCACGGCCGCGTTCTACTTTCTGCCCAGTGTGATCCGCCTGTACAACGAGCGTTACCCGAAGATTCGTATCCGCCTGCTGGACCTGAGTGCCAACGAAGGGCTGGAAGCGGTGCTGCGCGGCGAGGCTGACTTCGGCATCAACATGATGAGCGGGCAGCACCCGGATATCGAATTTCTGCCGCTGGTCAAGGAGCCGTTCGTTCTCGCCTGCCGGCGCGATCATGAGCTGGCGACACGCAAGTCCGTCGCCTGGGAGGAATTGTCTGAGTACCGCCTCATCGGCGTGGGGCGCCTGAGCGGTAACCGGATGATCCTCGATCACGCCCTGGGCGGGCTGAGCTGGCGCCCCAAATGGTTTTATGAGGTGCAGCACCTTTCAACCTCTCTGGGTATGGTCGAAGCCGGGCTGGGCATCTCGGCGATGCCGAGCCTGGCCATGCCGGCACAAGGGCACCCGACGCTGGTCAGCGTGCCGCTGACCGATCCGGTGGTCGACAGGACCCTGGGACTGGTGTCGCGGCGTGGCGCTTCACTCTCTCCAGCGGCCGAAAAATTCGTGGCGATGCTGCTCGAACAGTGGCCGCAGTAAACCTGCAACCCCGCCGACGTCGACGCCCCTCGGTCTCTTGGCCTGTCGACAAGGGATGAACAAGGGCGCCGAAGTCGACGCGCTAGGTGTCACCCAGGAACGCGGGCTGTTATCGTCAATGCGCGGGTGAGCGCCCGGCTGGCCGTCGATCCGGATGTCGACACCCAATCCCAGGCAGCACGGTGCCTGCCCGTTCCGACCGCCACTCCCTCAGGAAAGCACTGCACATGGTTCTGCACATCAACACCCCGCTCATCGAATCTCGCCCGCTGAGTTCGTCCGCCGGACGCGCCGTCTGGCTGAAGCTCGAAGCCCTTCAACCCTGCGGCTCTTTCAAGCTGCGCGGCGTCGGCCATGCCTGCGAGATCCACCATGCCCGCGGCGCGAAGCGATTCATTTCTTCGTCAGGCGGCAACGCCGGACTTGCGGTGGCGTATGCCGGTCGCCGGCTTGAAGTGCCGGTAACGGTGGTCGTCCCGGAGACCACGACCGAACGGGCGAAAGAGCTGCTGGCGCTGGAAGGTGCCGAAGTGATCGTGCATGGCAGCTCATGGCAGGAAGCCAACGAGCTGGCCTTGACGCTGACGACCCAGAGCGATGCCTTCATCCATCCGTTCGACGATCCGCTGTTGTGGACCGGCCACGCGAGCCTGATCGACGAGGTGGCTCAGGCCGGTATCAAACCCGATGCCGTGGTGCTTTCAGTCGGCGGCGGTGGGTTGCTGTGCGGCGTGGTGGAAGGCCTGCACCGCAATAACTGGCATGATGTGCCGGTGATCGCGGTGGAGACTCAAGGCGCGGCCTCGTTTCGGGCCGCCGCAGAGGCCGGCGCGCCGGTAGAACTGGAGCGCATCAGTTCCATCGCCACGTCCCTGGGTGCAAAACGTGTCTGCGACCAGGCTTCCCGCTACCACGACATTCATCCGATCGAAAGCGTGATCGTCTCCGACCGTGAGGCCCTGGACGCCTGCGAGCGCTTTCTGCTCGATCATCGAGTGTTGGTCGAACCGGCGTGCGGCGCTGCACTTTCCCTGGCTTACCAGCCGCAGGCGCTCGGGACCTACCGCAACGTGCTGATGGTCGTGTGCGGCGGTGCTACGGCCACCCTTGCGCAGATCCGGCAATGGTCCAGCCAGCTCTGAGAAAGCCGCGCCTGCTGATTTGCGCAAGGTCGGCAGGCTCCGAACTTCGCCGCAGGCAGGCCGTCTAGATGGCGACACCACGTCCTTGCGCAACACGGGCAAACGGCGCGAAAACTGCTCGACGTCACCTCAAGGAGAATGGTTTGGACGCTGATCGACTGCTGGACCCGACCTATGATTTTTTCCGGGACGAGCCGGAGAGCGACTGGACCCTGACCGGGCTGCCGGCAATCCGGACTCGCATCGAGGCCACCTTCCCGACCCCGGAACACAGCCGTTGCGAACAGCATTGGAGCGGAAACGCGTCCGGCGATGCCAAGGTCAGGCTCTGCGTCTATCGTCCCGAGGCGAACGAGGCGGCGACCACACCGGCGATTCTTTATGTCCACGGCGGTGGATTCGTGCTCGGGCGTCCGGAAATGCTCGACGACTATCTGGCGCAGTTGGCCCGACAGCTGAACGCCACGATCATCGCGGTCGATTACCGCCTGGCGCCGGAGCACCCCTTTCCCTTGCCCCTCGAGGATTGCTACAGCGCGCTTGCCTGGATCTGGGCCAATGCCGGGCGATTCAATCTGGACACCCGAAGGGTCGTGGTCATGGGCCACAGCGCGGGCGGCGGCCTGGCGGCGGCGCTGACGATCCTGGCCCGCGACAGGGGCCGCTATGGTGTCCGCGGCCTGGTGCTGATCTACCCCATGCTCGATCACCGCACCGGCTCGGCCGAAGAGGTGCAGCCCAACCCCAGCACCGGAACCTTCAGCTGGTCGCGGGAAGCGAACCAATTCTGCTGGGCATGCATGCAGGGTGAGTACCGCATCGATGACGAGCGCGCGGGATATTTCTCGCCCTCCCGAGCCGCGAATCTCGCCGCAATGCCTCCGACTTTCCTCAGTACCGGCGCCCTCGATCTGTTCCTGGAAGAGGACGTGGCCTTTGCGCTCAGGCTTTCCCGTGCCGGGGTTGCGGTGGAATTGCATGTCTATCCCGGCGTGCCGCACATGTTCGATCAACACCCCGGCGCCCTGACCGATCAGGCGAACCTGGATACCGTGCGGGCGCTTGAAAAGATGCTGGCACCCTCGGCCGACCCGTCTTGAGCGCTATCAGGAAATCAGGCCCAGAGTCATTCCCTTCAAGGTGGCCGCCGCTCGGGTCGAGCATTCCAGCTTGCGAAAGATGCTTTCCATGTGGGTTCGCACCGTGCTGGGGCTGATGTCCAGGCGCTGCGCCGCCTGTTTGTTGCTCGCCCCCCGGCTGATCTCCAGAAGGATGTGACGTTCACGGGTGGTGAGCAGCGTGCTTTTCGGCTGCGGCAGTCGGCGTTCACCCCGCGCCGCCGCAGTCACCGCCTCGCAGACGTCACCGTCGAACAGCCCGCGGCTTGCGTCCTGCCTGAGCAGCCGCACCGCCTCCGATTCGGTATGGGCCGCCCGCCATGGCCGGGCGCTTCGCAATGCTACCCAGGCCACGGCGGTGGCGAGCAAGCGCGACTCGGCGCCCAGCGCATCGCCCTGCGCGCCGCGAAAGTAGCCGCTGCCGTCGAGCCGCTCGTAGGCATGTGCGGCGATCTCGCCCGGCGTGGCCAGTTCGGCGATCTGGCGCACCGCCTGTCGTGTCCAGTACGGAACCAGATGAACCCGTTCCGCGGCGCCATAGGGCAACGGCCCTTCGGTGTTCCACAGGTGATTGGACACCGCCGCCCGCCCCAGACCATGAATCAGCGCAGCCTTGCCGATATCCGTCAGCATCGGCTCCGGCAAACCCCACAAGCGAGCGGCTTGCACGGCCACCTGCGCCACTTGCCTGGAATGCCCCGTGAGCCACGGCAGTTTCAGGTCGATCACATCTGCCACCAGGGTCAGCGAAACAGCGCGCTGGCTCCGGGTGTCGTTCATCTCGTCGGCGCCGCTGTGCAGCTCTGCCAGCCACGCCTTGGCATTGCGCATCAGCAACCCGGAAAGCGCCGCCGGGTACCGTCGATCGGACTGCTCACCGATCCAGCGCAGCGCCGCATCCACGCCATGGGCGCGGCTGAGAATGTCCAGGTCGCCGGCCAGCACGACCTGGTACGCCACTTCCGGGATGTGCTCGTGGGTCACGCCCAATGGCCGGCCATTGCCGTCATAGGTTTCAAAGACCCGGCACAACCCTGACTCGACCGCTGGGCCCAGCTCCAGGGTTTTCGTGACTTCTCCTGCCACCTCGCAATGCACGACGGCCAGCGGCGTCGCCTGGTGCACCGCTGTCATGGCATCGACATCCAGAGTCTGGTCGAGCATGGCGCGACGGCCGTCGACGTCGTCACCCAGCAGTTGCGCGAATCCCTCGGCATTGGCGGTACAACCGGACCAGCGCAGTAACGCCACCTGCTCCGCCACCTGCACATGCTCGCCCTCGCCATGCCCGGCGTGCGCCAGGCGCCGGGCGAGCCTGGCGACTCGCCGGGAATGCCCAAGCGGCTGCCCCATGCTCAGATCGCCCACCTGGGAGATCGCTTCCAGGGCTGCGCCCAGGGAAATGTCGAATTGCGTGTTTTCCATGAAATCGTTCCAGGGTCGGACAAATGACCGATACACGCCGGTCAGGCCCGTCAGCAGAATTGAGCCACCTACAGAGGAGCTCACCCAATGAAAACATTCAAATCGCCAGTCGTTACTGCCGCCTTCGCCCTGGCTGCCAGCCTGGTTGCCGCTACCACTCAGGCGGCGGACACCCTGCCGTCGGTGGTCATCGTACACGGCGCCTTCGCCGATGGCTCCGACTGGGCCAAGGTCGTGCCATTGCTCCAGGCCCAGGGGGTTCGGGTTACGGTAGTCCAGAATCCGCTCACGTCCCTGGCCGATGATGTGGCCGCTACCCAGCGTGTGCTGAACAACCAGCCCGGCAAAGTGGTGCTGGTGGGGCATTCCTGGGGCGGCACCGTGATCAGCCAGGCGGGCAACCAGGACAACGTGGGCGGCCTGGTATACGTCGCGGCCTTCGCACCCGAGGCCGGCCAGGCCAGTGGCGAACAAGGCAAGGGCGCACCCACGCCGCCCGGCCTGAGCCAGATCAAGGCGGACGGCAACGGCTTTCTCTATCTGACCCCCGAAGGCATGGCCACGGACTTCGCCCAGGACCTGCCTGCCGCGCAGACCGCCGTGATGACCGCGACCCAAGGCCCGATCAAGGCATCGGCATTCGAGGACAGAACCTCGGTCGCCGCATGGAAGACCAAGCCTTCCTGGTACTTGCTCGCCAGCGAGGACCGCATGATTCACCCCGACGTCCAGCGTGCTTCCGCCAAGCGCATCGGCGCCAGACTGACCGAGCTGCGCACCAGCCACGTGCCGCAACAGTCACAGCCAGCCGAGGTTGCCCAGGTGATCCTCAAGGCAGTGCGGAGCGTCGGCAAGCAGTGATCGCGACGCCGCCTCGCCTCTTCTGGAATTTCATCTTGTGCATTGCAGCGGACTGACCATGAATCATCGACTTGATCAACATTACGACTTCATCATTTGCGGTGCAGGCACGACGGGCTGCGTGGTCGCGGCTCGTCTGGCCGACCAGCCGAACATACGCGTACTGCTGATCGAGGCAGGGACCGGGTGCACGACCCCTGAAGTCACTGACCCGGCGCAATGGCCGTCGAATCTGGGCTCGGAGCGCGACTGGGCCTTCGCAGGGCAACCGGCTGCGTCCCTGAACAACCGTCGCCTGGCCCTGAGCATGGGCAAAGGCCTGGGTGGCGGCTCGGCCATCAACGTGATGGTCTGGGCTCGCGGGCATCAATCGGACTGGGATCATTTCGCCGAAGAATCCGGCGACGCCGCCTGGAACTACGCGTCGGCGCTGGGCTACTACCGTCGGATCGAAAACTGGCAAGGTCGTCCGGACGCAGGGCGTCGCGGCGTGAATGGCCCCGCTTACGTAGCACAACCCGCCGAGCCTCGCCCGCTGGCCCTGGCAACCCTGGAATCAGCCGGCCGACTGGGCGTGCCCCGTTTTGACAGCCCCAATGGCGAGATGATGGAAGGCCCCGGCGGCGCGGCAATCGCCGACCTGTGCATCAAACACGGCAAGCGCGAGTCCGTGTACGACGCCTACGTCGTGCCTCGCCTCCATTTGCCGAATCTCACCGTTGTGACCGGTGCCGTGGTGGCTCGCGTACTGTTCGACGGCACCCAGGCAACGGGGGTCGAGGTGCTGATCGGTGACCAGCGGCAGCGGTTCCATGCCGCCGGTGAAGTGATTCTGTCTCTGGGCGCGGTGAACACACCCAAGGTGCTGATGCAGTCTGGAATCGGCCCGGAAGACGAGTTGCGCAGCCACGATATCCCGCTCATCAGCCCTCTGCCGGGTGTCGGGCAGAATCATCAGGATCACGTGGCGTTCGGCTGTACCTGGGAATATCGGCTACCTCAGCCGATTGGCGGTAGTGGCTGCGAAGCCACGCTGTACTGGAAAAGCGATGCACGCCTGCAAGCACCAGACCTGCTGCTCTGTCAGTTGCAGTTTGCAGTGCCCTCGCCCCCCGAGGTCGAGGTCGCGACCCCGGAGCATGGCTGGACGATGTTCGCCGGCCTGGCCAGGCCAGGCAGTCGCGGGCGCTTGCGGCTGTCAGGCGCCGGTGTCATGGACAACATGCTCATCGAGCCCAATACATTGAGCACCTCGCAAGACATGACCGCCGCGCTGGCATCGATCGAGCTGTGCAGAGCGCTGGGCAACGACCGCGCATTCGACGGCCTCGTAAAGCGAGAGGTCGTGCCCCGGCAGCGGGATCGGCGGGCGATGGAGCAATTCGCCCGCAACTCGGCCGTCACTTACTGGCATCAATGCGGCACCGCGAAAATGGGCCGGGATTCCGCATCGGTGGTCGACCACCAGCTGAAGGTGTATGGCATCGAGCGGTTGCGGGTCGCGGATGCTTCGATCATGCCGCGCATCACCGTCGGCAACACGATGGCGCCGTGTGTGGTCATCGGCGAGCGCGCAGCGGATCTGATCCTCGCCGCCCATGGGCTGACGAGCTGACTGGTGGGCAGCGGCAGTACCCAGGCCACGGCCCAGGGATCAGCGCTGCAACACACCGATACGTGACAGCAGCTCGTCGCGGTCCACGTAACAGCCCTGGAAATGCCGTTTACCGGTGGTCGGGTCGAACGCATCCCGGGCGTGCAATGCCCGGCGATTGTCGAAGCACCACATCTGCCCGGCTTCGAGCCGCTGACGGAAGCGAAAGCGGTCTTCGCGGGTCATTTCGATGAAGCGGCGGTAAGCGCGGTACAGCGGCAACATCCGGTCAACAGACGTACTGAACGGGCCGCGCAGGAAGTTGGCCATCCGGATCTCGGTGACCTCGCCGTGCTCATCCACCGCGATGACCGGCGCGCGACAGCGGTAGTCGGTGGTCCGGCCCTTGTTGCGGAACTCGACCGGTGTCTGGCTGAGCATCGCGAACGCCTGTGGGTCTTCCCGGCGCAGGGTTCGGGCAATTTCGAATCCGTCGACGAAGGTACTGCTGCCGCCAACAGCATCGTTGACCAGGCAATGGAGAAACTGCAGGCCCGGTTGCAGTTCGCGGGTGGGCAGGTCGCTATGCAAAGGCAGATTGAAGGCCGTGTACGCATTGCTGTCGGCATCCGGCCTGGATTGCACGTCGAACAGCACGCCAAAGTTCGACTCGCGGATGAACGAGATACGCCGGGCCACCGCCGCCAATGAGCCTGGCTGCAGCGGCATGCCGTTGACCAGGCTCAAGCCGGTGTCACGCAGCGCCAGCAGCCAGCGCAACAGCGCGCCGTCGTCATTCATGAGGTCCGGGTAATCGAACGTTGGCACCTGCAATGTCGCGTTCCAGTGCTTAGCCTTCGGCTGGCTTGCGGCCTGCTCTGCGAGTGAGCGGTCGTCGTAGGCATGGGCGCGCAGCCAGCCGGCGTGGTAGTGGCTGGCATGCCCGTCTTCCCAGATGACCGCCAGGTTGCCATCCGCAGTGACCGTGACCACCGACGCCTTGAGGTCGAACGGCACGTCGGCGATTTCGAACACCTGCTCCCGGGTCACCCCATAAACGCACTCGGCGCACGGACAATTGTCCCGCAGCCACAGGCAGTGATACGCGCTGCTGCGGCCGTCCTTCCAGATCACATCGACCCGGTCGTCGTTCGATGCAGCGCCGGCAACGGGACTGATGACCGCGTAGGTTCGGTAGTCGGCAATGACGGTCATGGTGTGCTCCCTGTTTATCATGCGGTTTGTGCGGCTGGATGATCGCCGCTCCTGGCTGCGGGTCGTGCCGCGACCGGCCGGCACACCCGGCCCCGCTGACCGTGAACAGCGACCTGCGCCGAGCCAGACCCGACACCGCTTCACGATTTGCGACTGGATCGGCGTGACGCCATGGTGCCGCTCCCATCTGCGTGCTACAAACGAGTTCTCGGCACTCATGCATAAGCTCTCGTTATGAATTTTCTTGGTAAGTCCCTGCCTCCCCTGTCGACTTTGCTGCCCTTCGAAGCAGCCGCCCGGCTTGGAAGTTTTTCCCGGGCCGCGGATGAACTGCACATCACCCAGGCGGCCGTCAGCCGGCAGATGCGCATCCTGGAAAGCAACATCGGCCGGCCACTGTTCACCCGTCGCAACCGGGCCGTGTTTCTCACGGAGACAGGCCAGGAGCTGGCCCGGACGGTCCAGAACGCGCTGCGTTCGATCGCTTCCTGTTCCAGCGAGCTGCGCAGCGGTGCGCGCAAGAACGAGGTGATCCTGCTGTGTCAGCTTTGCGAGGCGTTTCACTGGCTGATGCCCAGGCTGTCGAGCTTTCACCACGCGTATCCGGAAATCGAATTGAAAGTCGCCACCTCGACCAAGGCGCTCACTGAGTTCGAAGGATATTTCGATGTGGCGCTGCAAAGCACCGGTCGCGACCATGGCAATCACCCGCTCGCCTTCACCGCCTCCGACGAGGTGTTTCCGGTATGCAGCCCGGCGTATCTGGGCGATGCAGACCATCCGCTGGAGATCAAGGCGCTGAGCAAGCGCACCTTGCTGCATTACCACGCCAATCCGCCTCACTTGCTTGAGTGGGGCACCTGGCTCACCGCCCACGGCATCACGCTGCCTGCACACCACAAGGGAATTGCCTTCGACAGTTATTCCCTGATGCTGCAGGCGGCCATCGAAGGGCATGGGATCGCGATGGGCTGGCAGCGAACCGCCGCCAGACTGATCGACAGCGGTCTATTGATGCGGCCATGCAAGGAAAGCATCCTGCTGCCGGAGGCGATTTCGGTGTATCGCCGCGAAGGGCAATCGCTGCACGCCGAAACAGAGACGCTGGTGGAATGGCTGCGGGCGCAACTCGACGCCCAGCCTTAAAACGCCCAGGCCGGTCGCAGAACGCCAGGCACCTGCTGTGCCTGGCTGACTGGCGAGGATCGCTGGCGGTCAGTTCGCCGGGCTGCCGTCGAACCGTGTGACCCCTTGCAGCCAGCGCTTGCGGTCCGCCGGATGGTCTTTCAACCAGGCCTTGGCCACCTTGGCGGAATCTTCGTGGGCCAGCAGCGGTTCCATCATCCGGCTCTCGTCATCCACGGTAAACGTCAGGTTGTTCAGCAGCCGGTCAACGTTGGGACAACGCTTGCCCAGGTCCGGATCGGTCACGGTCCAGACGGTCGCCTTGCCTTCGTTCGGACCTAGCGCGTCCTCGCTGCCCGACAGGTATTTCATTTGGTAGTGCAGGTTCATCGGGTGCGGCGCCCAGCCGAAGAACACCACCGCGTCATTGCGGCGCACCGCCCGGGTCACTGCCGACAGCATGCCGGCCTCACTCGACTCCACCAACTGAAAATCGCCAAGATTGAACTGATTCTTGTCGATCATCGCCTGGATCATCTTGTTGATGCCTGAACCCGGCTCGATGCCATAGAGCTTGCCGCCCAGATCGGCCTTGAACCGGGCGATGTCGGCGAAAGTCTTGAGCCCCTTGTCGTACAGGTAGTCGGGGACGGCCAGGGTTGCGCGGGCGTCGTCGAGGCTGGGGGCCGGCAGGATCCTGACCTGCCCGGCATCGACGAAGGGCTTGATATTGCCGGTCATCAGCGGCTTCCAGTAGCCCAGGTAGAAATCGAGGCGCTTGTCACGGATGCCGGCAAAAATGATCTGCTGGGAGGCGCTGGTGACCTTGGTCGTATAGCCCAGTTCTTCGAACAGCGCCTTGGCGATGGCGGTGGTCGCCACCACGTCCGTCCAGTTGACCGCACCGATGTCGAGGGTTTTGCAGCCGGGTTCGTCCTGAGCAAGCACGGCGGCGACCGGAACGAGGCTCAAGGTGCCGGCGAGTAACAGCGTGGTGATTGTGTTTGACATTGCATTTCCTCTGGCTGATGGCAGGTACAGGGAGAATGGAGTTAATTGTTATTGTTCATTTGCCAACATCAATGCGTGCCCGGTGGCTGCATGCCGGACCCGGCAACCTCCATGCTGCCGTGCGCCCGGCCCGGACGTCCTACCCTTTGTCGGGCAACCGCAAGACACGACCGCACCACTGCGGCCTTGGCAGATCCCGATGCAGCTCGGCAAACTGCGCCACGCGCCGCGCAACCGCCTCGGCAAAGGGCGCGGACCTCGGCCCTGCCATGTCCATGTGCAGCAGCATCTGCTCACTGGCGGCCAGCAGTTCATCGCTGCCTTCCCGGTACAGCGAACAATAGAGATGCACCCGTTTCCGATCGTGGCCCAGCACGCGGGAATGCACACGCACCTCATCGCCCGCCGTGGCCTGCGCCAGGTAATTGATATGGGCTTCGAGGGTGAACAGCGAATGGCCGCTGTCGCTGCGGCCCTGCTCGTCCAGGCCGATCCGGTCCATGAAGCCATCGACGGCATAGCTGAAGATCAGCATGTAGAACGCGTCACGCAGGTGCTGGTTGTAGTCGGTCCATTCGGCCAGCACCTGGCCGCGGTAAGTCACATCGGGTTCAGTCATCTGCGTTCAACCCATGTTGCAGCCCGGCGGCCTTGACCGCGGCGATGACGCCCAGCAGCGCATCGTCACGGTAGCGTTCCAGCTGGGCGATGCTGTGTTGACCCAATTGCGCGGTGGTGCCGTCCACGACATCGTCGATCAGCTTGTCGGTCAGTTCAGGCGCCTGCAGATAGGTCCATGGCAACTGTAGCGCGGGACCGAACTGTTGCATGAAATGCCGCATGCCGGCATCGCCCCCGGCCAGGGTGTAGGTCAGGAAACTGCCCATGAAGGACCAGCGCAGCCCGGCGCCAAAACGGATGGCATCGTCGATCTCGCCGGTGGTCGCCACGCCATCGTTGACCAGGTGCAGCGCTTCGCGCCACAGCGCTTCGAGCAGGCGGTCGGCAATGAACCCCGGCACTTCCTTGCGCACATGCAGCGGCCGCATGCCGAGGCTGCGGTAAACCTGCTGCGCGGCATCGAGCGCCTCGGCGGTGGTCGCGTGGTTGCCGACCACTTCCACCAGCGGCAACAGGTACACCGGGTTGAACGGATGACCGACGATACAGCGCTCGGGATGGATGGCCTGGGCGTAGAACTCGCTGGGCAGCAACCCCGATGTACTGGAGGCGATCAGCGCATCGGGCCTGGCCGCCGCACTGATCTTGCGGTGCAGTTCCAGCTTCAGGTCCAGGCGTTCCGGCGCGCTCTCCTGGATGAAGTCGGCACCGGCCACGCAAGCCTCAAGGGTATCGGCCATGCGCAGCCGATCCGGGGACGCACCCGGCGCCAGGCCTTGCTTGCGCAACGCCGGCCACGCATTGGCGACACGTTGGCGCAGCGCGGCTTCGGCACCCGGTGCCGGGTCCCACGCTACCACATCCAGCCCATGGGCCAGGGCTCGCGCAACCCAGCCACTGCCGATCACGCCACTGCCCAGCGCTGCGAAGGTCTTGATCTCGGTAAGGTAAGCCATGCATCAGCCCTCAGTGGCGTGCAGCCAGGTTCATTTTGGCTCGGCCTTCGGCCGGCGTGAGGATGCGCCCGCCCAGGCGCGCAATGATTTCGCCGACCCGCTCGACCAGTTGTCCGTTGCTGGCCAGCACACCTTTGTCCAGGTACAGATTGTCTTCCAGACCGACCCGCACATTGCCGCCCAGCAGCATGGCCTGGGCAGCCATGGGCATTTGCATACGGCCGATACCGAATCCGGCCCAGGTCGCACCGGCGGGCAGGTTGTCGACCATGGCTTTCATGGTAGTGGTATCCGCCGGCGCACCCCATGGAATGCCCAGACACAGCTGGAACAGCGGGTCGTGCAGCAGCCCTTCCTTGATCATCTGCTTGCTGAACCAGAGGTGGCCGGTGTCGAAGATCTCCAGCTCCGCCTTGACCCCCAGTTCAGTGATCCGTTTGGCGCCCGCGCGCAACTGGGCCGGCGTGGACACGTAGATGCTGTTGCCGTCGCCGAAATTCAGGGTCCCGCAATCCAGGGTGCAGATTTCCGGCAACAGCGCTTCCACATGCGCCAGACGCTCCAGCGGGCCGACCAGATCAGTGCCTGGGCCGAACGCCATGGGCGTTTCTCCGGGGCCGATTTCCAGGTCGCCGCCCATGCCGGCAGTGAGGTTGACGATCACGTCGGTGCCGCTGTCGCGGATGCGCTCCATCAGTTCACGATACAGCGAGACGCCGCGGCTGAACCTGCCGGTTTCCGGGTCGCGAACATGACAATGCACCACGGTTGCACCTGCCTTGGCGGCTTCGACGGCGGCCGCAGCGATTTCGGCCGGGGTAACGGGGACATAGCGGCTTTTGGCGGTCGTGTCACCGGCGCCGGTCAAGGCGCAGGTCACGATGATCTCGTGGTTCATGGGTAACGCTCCTGGTCGTCATGGCACTCATGCGATGTTGCCTGGAAGCATGGTGCCGCTGCCGTAGCGGCGCTACAAATGAGATCTCTGCACCGATGCATAAGCGTTGGTTATGCATCGGGCAACGCCGCCCGGCGCCGGGCAGCGAGTGGATCACCCGCCATTCAATTGCCCTGATTGCAGTTCTGATTGATGGCGCGATAGTCCACGGCGTGGGTCATGCCGGCGGAGTCCAGGTAGGTCAGCCGGGCGTTCACCACGCCACAGTCCGCTGAGGTCCCTTCCTTGATCGACAGCACTTTGGCGATATCCAGATGGTCGCCGTACATGTAGCTGTGCGGTTTGACGCTGTCCTGCGCGTTGGCGGCCAGGCTGCCGAGGCTCAAAACGGCAAACAGCGAAGCGAGGCTGAGATTCTTCCAGTTCATGAGGATTCTCCGGGCGTTCAATGATTGAAGTAGCGAGCGGCTCCAGGCCGTCTCGATGGGGTTCATTGAACGCGTCGCAGGTATCTCGCATGTGTCGAAAACCGGTGAAAAAAGAAACGTTCTGTATCTGCTCCAGGCCCAGATACAAAACGATACATGCGCGCTGGAAGCGGGCCCCAGCCTTGTGAGACGCTGCTGGCCGACTTCGCGAGGGGTCGCCGAACGCGAAACGAAACAACGGCCCGGAGCCGGAACCAGGGGTGAGTCGAATGGAACACGTGGATCACATTCTCATCGTCGACGATGACCGTGAAATCAGGGAGCTGGTGGGCAACTATCTGCAGAAGAACGGCCTGCGGACCACCGTCGTGGCCGACGGGCGACAGATGCGCGCCTTGCTGGAGTCGACCACGGTGGACTTGATCGTGCTGGACATCATGATGCCTGGCGACGACGGGCTGATCCTGTGTCGCGAGCTGCGCGCGGGAAAACACAAGGCCACGCCAATCCTGATGCTGACCGCGCGCAACGACGAGACGGATCGCATCATCGGCCTGGAAATGGGCGCCGACGATTACCTGGTCAAGCCGTTCGTGGCCCGGGAACTGCTGGCCCGGATCAACGCCGTGCTGCGCCGCACCCGCATGTTGCCGCCCAACCTGATCGTCAGTGAAGCCGGTCGGCTGCTGGCCTTCGGCAAGTGGCGACTGGATACCACGGCCCGCCACCTGCTGGATGCCGAGGGCACCATCGTCACCTTGAGCGGCGGTGAGTACCGGCTGCTTCGGGTGTTTCTCGACCATCCCCAGCGCGTTCTGAACCGTGATCAACTGCTCAACCTGACCCAGGGCCGCGATGCGGATCTGTTCGACCGCTCCATCGACCTGCTCGTCAGTCGCCTGCGCCAGCGTCTGCTGGACGACGCCCGCGCGCCGGCCTACATCAAGACCGTGCGCAACGAGGGCTATGTGTTCACCTACCCGGTGGAAATTCTCGGGGAGTCATCATGACCCTGCTCCGCTGGCCGCGCACGCTGGCGTCGCGGCTGTCGCTGATCTTTCTGGTGAGCCTGGTCATCGCTCACGGCCTTTCTTTCGGCTTGCAGTCCTACGAGCGTTATCAAAGTGCAATGACCCTGATGCTCGACAATCTGGAGCAGGATCTTGCAACCTCGGTGGCGGTGCTGGAGCGTCTGCCGGCGGACGAGCGCCCGGCCTGGCTGCCGCGCTTCGAGCACCCCAATTATCGCTACCAGCTCGACGCAGGCCAGCCGGGGCCGCCGATGGACATGGACGCGGCGCCCACTTCGGTGGCCACCATGCAGGCCACCCTGGGGCATGATTACGCCCTCGCCTTTACCGATGTGCCCGACGTACGCCCGCATTATCAGGTGCATCTGCGCCTCAAGGACGGCAGCCCGTTGACCATCGATGTGCGCCCCTCGATCACGCCGTTGTCCCCCTGGTTGCCGTTGGTACTGGTCGTGCAACTGCTGACCCTGTTTGCCTGTACCTGGCTGGCGGTGCGCACGGCTATCCGCCCGCTGACCCGGCTCTCCGATGCAGTGGACCGGCTCGACCCGAACGGCCAGGGAGAACGGCTTGAAGAAGACGGGCCTATGGAAGTGATTCATGCCGCCGTCGCCTTCAACACTCTTCAGGAGCGGATCGCGGCCCACGTCAAGGAACGCATGCAGTTGCTGGCGGCCATTTCCCATGACTTGCAGACGCCGATCACGCGCATGAAACTGCGCGCCGAATTCATGGACGACTCGGCCGAGAAGGACAAGCTGTGTAACGACCTCAGCGAGATGCAGCATCTGGTCCAGGAAGGCGTGGCCTATGCGCGAAGCATGGCCGGCTCCAGCGAGCCTGGCCGCAAGGTGGACTTGGCTTCGTTCCTGCAGAGCCTGGTGTTCGATTACCTCGACACGGGCAAAGAGCTGGTGTTTCACGACCATGGCTGCGTGGCCATCGAAACCCGGCCCCACGCACTGCGCCGGGTGATGGTCAACCTGGTGGACAACGCGCTGAAGTTCGGCGCCGAGGTCGAGATCAGCGCTGGCCCCCAGGCGGACGGCGGGATGCTGATCCAGGTGCTGGACCGTGGCCCCGGCATTGCGGAGCACCAGTTGGCCGAAGTGGTCAAGCCGTTCTATCGCGTCGAAGGCTCACGCAATCGTGAAACCGGAGGCGCGGGGTTGGGGCTGGCGATCTCCCACCAACTGACACTGACGCTGCAAGGCACGCTGCGGCTGCTGAATCGCGAGGGCGGCGGCCTGTGCGCGGAACTGTCGCTGCCGGCAAGGCTGACGACGCTGACCAGAAAGCTGACCGACAACAACCCGAGCGATCGCTCCCACCCCTAGCCCTGCACCGGCTTTCAGCGCCTGGTTGCGCAGTTGAATCAGGCCGGCTGCTGCGTTTGTATCGCCGTGTATCTGCAGGCACCGGAGACACTTGCAGCATTAATCGGGCGCTTGCGCGACACATCCGCGATACCTGCCGGCAGTTCAATGGACGCCATCGAGGGCTGTTTGCCTCGGTCCATTCCATTGAACACAGGTAGCCCCTCAT
Organism: Pseudomonas sp. v388; assembly: GCF_003935425.1. GTDB lineage: Bacteria > Pseudomonadota > Gammaproteobacteria > Pseudomonadales > Pseudomonadaceae > Aquipseudomonas. The sequence goes on along the minus strand of NZ_RHQN01000001.1, from coordinate 131,135 downwards.
GTTGCTCATCGCCTTCCTGGGCGGAATCGTGACGATTCTCAGCCCGTGCATCCTTCCGGTTATCCCGTTTCTGTTCGCGCGTGCCGACCGCTCGGCCGCGTCGATAGTCCTCACCTTGCTCGGCCTGAGCCTGACCTTTGCCGCAGTGTCCAGCCTGGCGGTGCTCAGCAGCGACTGGGTGGTGACCGCCAACGGCATCGGCCGGCAGCTGGCCGTGGCAGTGCTGGCGCTGTTCGCCGTCTCGCTGCTGTCGGCCAGGCTCGGCAACTGGCTGATGCAGCCCGTGGCGGCGCTGGGCAATCGCCTGGACCCCGCCATCCGAAAACTGTCCGGACCGGCCGCGTCGTTGCTGATCGGCGTTGCGACCGGGCTGCTCTGGGCACCGTGCGCCGGGCCGGTGCTGGGCATCATCCTGACCGGGGCGATGCTTCAGGGGCCGGGCACCGAAACCAGCCTGCTTTTGCTGGCTTACGGGCTGGGCAGCGCGCTGTCGCTGGGTGTGGTGATGTTCGCCGGGCGCGGCCTGGTAGCGCGTCTGAAACTGTCATTGCCTGTAATCGCCTGGCTGCGCCGCGGCGCCGGCGTTGCGGCACTGGCGGCGGCCGTGGTGATCGGCAGCGGGTCGCAGAACCGGCTGCTGGCCGGCACCTCCTCCCAAGGCGCGGCGGCGGTTGAGCAAGCGCTGCTGAATGGCGTGCCGAAGCTCGTGGATTATCGGGTGGGCGGCGTGAAGGCGGCGAACGCTGCCGAACTGAGCGACAAAGGATCGATGCCTTCTTTGTCCGGCGCAGTGGCGTGGTTGAACTCACCGGCTCTAAGCGATGAGGCACTGCGCGGCAAGGTGGTACTGGTGGACTTCTGGACCTTCGACTGCATCAACTGCCAGCGCAGCATTCCCCATGTCAGAGAGTGGGCGAACAAATACAGCAAGGACGGCCTGGTGGTGATCGGTGTGCATACGCCGGAATATCCGTTCGAGCGAGTCGTCGACAGCGTGCGCGAGAACGTCGTGAAACTGGGGCTGACCTATCCGATCGCCATCGACAACGATTACGCGATCTGGCGCGCCTTCGGTAACCGTTACTGGCCCGCGCACTACATCATCGACGCCAACGGGCGGGTCCGTTACACCCACTTCGGCGAAGGCCGCTACGACACCCAGGAACAAATCATCCGCCAGCTGCTGGATGAAGCGAAGAATCAGGGCTGATCACGCTGCGTGCAGCTTTCGCCCGGTTAACCGGGCATAAAAACGCCCAGCCGTGGCTGGGCGTCCATTCAGCGACCGGCCTAGGCGGCCAGGCCGGCGCGGGTCATTTTCTTGGACTCGGCCTTCATTGCTTCCATCTGCGCGCCCAGTTCATCGAGCTTCGCTTTCCCGAGCAGCTTGTTGGCCTGGGGAAACATTTCCGATTCTTCCTCTTCGATGTGATGTTCCAGCAATTCCTTGACCACTTTCACGCGGCCGGCAAATTCCGGGGTCGCCGGGTCGGTGTTCTTCAGGTCAGGCAGTACCAGCGAATCGACCGTGCGGTGCTCTTCCTTGGCCTCGTAGTACATGATGTCCTGCTCCTTGGAACCTGCCTCCTTGAAGGCCGGATAGAGAATCTCTTCCTCCAGCCGGGTGTGGAGCGTAATTTCCATCTCCAGCTTGTTGAGCAGGTCAGTGCGTTTTTTCACCCCGCGCTCGGTGGACTCGCTCAGTTGGGTCAGGATGGCTTTGACACGTTCGTGGTCTGCCTTGAGAAGCTCGATAGCGTTCATTTGTTTTCCTCCAGGATCACGGTCAGCGGACGGGTCTAGATGCCTGTCCTGCGGGTAACACTTGGGATATTGCAGGCCACGTGCCAACGGACCGTTTTGCGATTTTCCAGGCTGTTCAAGCACTTACGAACCGTAGATCACGAGAGGATCGGGCGTTTTGCACGAGTCCACGCAAACGAATAGTGCAGAAAATATGAACGGCACCGCCGATCTGCACATGGCTCGTCAGGGGTTATCGCGCGGGACGTCCACAGCTGTCCGCGCTGCCTTGCCCCTCGAGCCAGGCGCAGAACGTCAGCACTGCGGTGTCAGCCAGCTTTCCGTTTGGAATATAGGCGCAGTAGCTACGCGACGTGAGCCGCGGCCCGGTGAACGGCGTCAACAGGCGCCCGGCCTGCAGGTCGGCGGCAACCAGGGCCAGTGGGCCCATGGCGATACCCAGACCGTCGATGGCAGCCTGCAGGGTCAGGTAGAAATGATCGAACACTACGCCGGCGGCGGGCTTCAAGGTGGGCATAGCGACGCTCGCCAGCCAGTCCGGCCAGAGCCTGGGCAGGCTCGAGGTGTGCAGCAGCGTGTGGCGCCTCAGGTCATCGGGTTCGCGCAGGGGCAGCCGCTCCAGCAATGCCGGGCTGCACACCGGCAATCGCTCTTCACGGAGGAAGACTCGGGTCGAGTAGCCATACAGCGTGTCCGGCCCGCCGCGGATGACCAGGTCGTAGACCTCACTGAGACTTTCCACCGGCTGGTTGGACGTGTGCACCTGTACGTCGATGCCCGGATGGGCGGCGCGGAATGCCTCCAGCCTCGGCACCAGCCAGCGCAAGGTAAACGTCGCCAGTGCATTGACCACCAGCGTGCGCGGGGCCGGGTCAGGAAAGCCGAAGCGGGCCGTCGCCAGGGCGATCTGTTCGAGCAGCGGACCGATCTGCGCCAGATAAGCCCTGGCCGCTGGAGTCAGAACCACGCGACGGTTGTGCCGTTCGAATAATGGAGCGCCGAGCCAGTCTTCCAGCAGCCGGACGCTCTGGCTGATCGCCCCGGACGTCACGTGCAGTTCTGTCGCGGCTTCCTTGAAGCTGGACAAGCGACCGGCGGCCTCGAAGGCGCGCAGTGCATTGAGTGGAGGCAGTTGTGGGCTCATTCGCAATAGCTGCTCTAACGTGAGCGGGCAATTTATCTGGTTTGTCAGCCGGTACCAAGATAGATATTTTGCTGACCTGTTCTCGACGCCGGACGGGTCCACCGCTCCGGGCACTTACTCGCTGATCGCGACCTGGAAAAAAGCCATGCTCAGTTACGCCGGTGGTCTCGTTCTTCTCGCTGCCATGCTCCACGCAGGCTGGAACGCCCTGCTGCACGGCAACCGCGACCGCCACTTGTCCATGGCCTGGATGAGCATCCTGATCGCGGCGGTGGCCACGGTCGCCGTGCTGCTCCTGCCTCTGCCGGCAGCCGGAGCCTGGCCATACATCATTGCCTCCGGGCTGGTGCATATCGTCTACAACATCAGCCTGGTGCGCTCCTACCACCGCAGCGACCTGGCAGTGGCTTACTCCATCGCCCGAGGCTCGTCGCCGTTGCTGGTCACGCTTGGCGCGGCGCTGTTCGCCAACGAAACGCTCAGCCCGGTGCACGCCTTGGGAATCGCCCTGATTTCGGGCGGCATTCTGTCCCTCGCCCTGCTCGACCGGCACGTCACCCGCGCGGGTGTGCTGGCAGCGCTCACCACCGGCGTGCTGATTGCGCTCTACACCGTGATCGATGGCATCGGCGTACGGCAATCCGGCGACCAGGCGCTGGCCTACACCGCGTGGATGTTCCTGTCCTACTGGACGATGCCGCTGCTGTTCGTGGCGAGCCGTGGGTGCAGCACCCTGACCGCCTCACTGAAAACCCACCCCGCCGCCGTCGGCACCTCGATCATCGGTGGCCTGGTGTCCATTGCGGCCTATGGCATCGTGATCTGGGCCATGCAGTCGGGCGCCATGGGCGGCGTATCGGCGCTGCGCGAGACCAGCGTCGTGTTTGCGGCGCTGATCGGCAGGATGTTCCTGGGTCAGGAAATGAGTGCCAGACGCTGGGCCGTCTGTGGTCTGGTGGCGACAGGCGCGGTGTGTCTGGGGCTTTAGTGGATGGTTGATGGTCTCGTCCGCAAGGCAACCTTGTTCAGGTCCCAACCAAGTACCAGGCCAGAGCGTTTTGCACATTGTCCACTTGCCCTGGCAGCGGTTCCGCTGTGGCTATGGGCGGTGCAATGCCTACCGACCCAGCACCTCAAGCGCTGCCACCAGCGCCTGCATGTCCGACACGCGGGTATTGAGGCCGGGCGTGATGCGGATACATGGCCCGCAGGCAGATCCCTGGCGGGCCACGGTGAACAGATTGAAATCCTTCAATAACCGCTCGACGCCCGCTTGCTGGTCCATCGTGCCGGTAAACCGGAACGCGGTCAGGCCGCAATACAGCCGTGGGTCGTCCGGGGTCAGGACTTCAATCCCCGACAGCTTGCGCGCCTCCCCGACCCAAAGGTCGCGCAGGTAACGCAGACGCGCGCCCTTTGCGGCCCAACCGCCCACCGCCCGATGTTCAGCGAAAACCGCGGGCAGGCTCATCAGCGCCGGGACGTTAGGCGTGCCGTAGGGTGCCAGGCAGCGGATGTCGTCACTCGCGTAACTCTGGTTACCCATTTCAGGATCGAAATCCTGCAAGCGCTCCCGGCGAACATGAATCACGCCCAGGCTCAACGGTGCGCCAATCCATTTCTGCAAATTGAAGGCTGCGAAGTCGATGCCGATATCGGCCAGGTCCACTTCCAGCTGGCCCAGGGAGTGGGCGCCGTCGAAAATCACGTCGATGCCGCGGGCCTTGGCGGCGTGAGCGATGGCCTTGACCGGCATCACCAGACCGGTGCGATGGGTCACGTGGGTCAACGCCATGAGCTTGAGTCGGGGATGTGCGCTGAAAGCGTCGGTGTATGCCTGTATCAAGGCATCCCAGGTAGCCGGGTGCTGGTGACTGATCACGATGACTTCGACACCGCGTGCCTTGTGCAACCAGTGGAACGCGTCCTGTACCGAGTGGTAATCAAGGTCGCTGATCAGCACCTGGTCGCCCGGCTGCAAACGGTTGTAGTTGCGGATCAGGGAATGCAGCGCTTCCGTGGCGCTGCGGGCGAACGCCAGTTCCTCGGCCGGCAAGCCCATCAGTTCCGCCAACTGGCGGCGAATGTCCAGGGCCTGGTGCTTGTCGAACTGCCCGCGCACCTGCACGGCGTTACTGCGGTTGACCTGCTCGATGGCGCTTTCGTAGGCCTGCACCACGTCCTGGCTCATGCGCCCGAAATAGCCGTTGTCCAGATTGATCGGTCCGTCATCACGGGGATAGCGAGCGGCGACTTCATTCCAGTACGCCTCATCGGAGGCCAGAGGGACGGGGCTTTGCGCGATGCTGGACATGACGACTCGCTTAGCAGAGAGGAGCCCAGAGCATCGCCTTGAAATGAGACAGTGGCAAGCAGTGGATGCGGACGGGACGCTTTCCAGCGCTGACAACACCGACGCACACCACCACGCAGGCTTCTCCATTCAGGACAGCGGGCAGTGTCCACGCTGAAAAGTGTTAATCCCGATCCGGATAAATTCGCAGCGTCAGGACTTTGAAGCTACGCTTGCCTCGCGACGTCCCACCGATGTTGCATTCCCTTGCCAGACACCGCCAGGTTAGTGAGCCTGAGGGTGCTATCGGCCTATTGAACCCTCCTCTCCCAGTGTGTCGGCCAGCGGCCGCATTGTCGGTGCGAGCGGAGTCACTCACTTGACAGCAGTGAGGACTACTATCATGGGCTACGCGACATTTTCGGACCATCAAGTCAAGGCACTGGTCGACACCATCAACACACAAGGCTTCGCCGTGCTGCCGGACTGGGCCACCGCCGAAGAGTTGTCTGAACTGCGGAAAATGGTTGCCCTGGCTGTCAGCAATGCGGGCAACAGTTATGTGGCGCTGAACGGCAGCCAGGCCGTAGCCGGTTCACGGCTGCACGATTGGGGAACATCGCCGGAGTTCCTGCAGTTGTGCCAACGGGTAGTTGCGCAAGGTACCGGAGAACGCCCTGTCGAACTCAAGCTGCATCAGGTGCTGCGCTGCCTCATCGGCGACCGGGGCCAGCGTGAATCGCTGATATTCCACTACGACTCGTTTGTCCTGACGGCGATCATGCCGGTGTGCATGCCTGAGAAAACTGCACCCGGCGATTTGGTCATGCTGCCCAATCACCGACCAATACGTCGCAGTTACATCCGCAACCTGCTGGACAAGCTGTGGGTTGACAACCGCTGGACCCAGCGCCGCCTTGTGGGACGTCACGCACGACACGCCGAGGGTTTCACCCGCGTACAGATGCAGCCGGGCCATATGTATCTTTTCTGGGGATATCGCTCGCTCCACGCCAACCTGCCGGCTGATCCAAGCCTGATTCGTGCCACAGCGGTGTTTCACTACCAGAATGTCCATGGCGACAGGCCACTGGTGCGTCGGCTTCGCGCCTTGCTTCAACATTAGGGGTTCATGCGCCCGAAACCGGTTCGCCCGTCATCACGCCGACAGCGGGCGGCGACTTCATTCCAGTACGCTCCGTTACAGGCCGAAGGAACAGGGTGCTGCGCAGGTGCCGGGCATGTCGACTCACGTGGGATAAGGAGCCAGGGCATCGCCTCGAGTCAGATTGCGGGCAAGCCCTGGCCCCGTATCGACGCGTTCAAAACCTCGCCGCGTATCAGGACAACCACAAATCCTGGATACGCTGGTCGAGCTGTTCCCAATCCGCCATGCCCAGCACCCGGGTCGTGTTGAGCCCACGCAGATAGCCCCGTAGCTGATTGGCCGATGCGCGCAGGTCTTCGGGCGACGCTGCGGCCTGCGTCAAGGCGTGCTCGTAGCCGTCGAGATAGTCAGTGACGCGCTCCCTGAACTCAGGCAGCACCGCATCGAGGATCAGATCAAAGGTTCGCTGTTTCTGAGTGGTTGGCACGCTATCCCCCGGGAATTCGTCAAGGCCCGCGACGGACCGCTCGGACTTGAGTGTAGCCATCATTGCGTCTGGAGCCGAGCCCGTCCGCTTGCGGCCCGGCGCGGCGCCGCTGAAGATGGATGGCAGGCCGGTCAACGGGCTGCACCGCGATCTGGAAAGAATGCTCGTAACGGACTAGACGACTGGTCTAATGGCTGTTACGTTAGCCACACCTTCACCAGGCGAAGGGACTTGGACTGCAAGCGATGCGCTAGATTTTCACCATTTTGTAGACGACCGGTCTACGTGGCTGTTTCCATTTTCCGTTACTGACCCACTAAGGAATGCACAATGAAAATTCTGATAGTCCTGACTTCCCACGACACCCTTGGCAACACCGGCCGTAAAACCGGTTTCTGGCTGGAGGAACTGGCCGCGCCCTACTACGCATTCCTGGCCGCCGGGGCGCAGGTTGTCCTGGCGTCGCCCCAGGGCGGCCAGCCGCCTCTCGATCCAAAAAGCAATGAACCCGCGTTTCAGACCGATCTGACCCGCCGCTTCGAAGCGGATGCCGAAGCGAACGCCAGACTGGCGGCCACCGTGCGCCTGGACAGCGTCTCTCAAGCGGATTACGACGCCGTCTTTTACCCAGGCGGTCATGGTCCGCTATGGGACTTGGCCGAAGATGAGCATTCGATCCGGTTGATTCAGTCGTTCCTGGCCGCCGACAAGCCGGCAGCCCTGGTCTGCCATGCACCGGGCGTTCTTCGTCATGTAAAGAATCCCGACGGCACACCGCTGGTGGAAAGCAAGCAGGTCACCGGTTTTGCCAACAGCGAAGAAGAGGCCGTGGGCCTGACCGACGTAGTGCCGTTCCTGGTCGAGGACGAGCTCAAGGCCAAGGGCGGTCTGTATTCGAAAGGCGAAGACTGGAGTTCCTACGTGGTCAGCGATGGGTTGCTGATTACCGGGCAAAACCCAGGCTCTTCAACGGAGGCGGCGCAGGCGCTGGTGAAAAAACTCGGCCATGTCGCTGGGTGAATGAACCGTAGAGGTCGGTAAGTGCCGGTATCGAAGGTTGTGGACATCAACCAGGTTCTGAGCCGGCCGTGTCTCGAGTGGCTGCGGGCGCAGCGCACACCGCGTGTGCCGTTACGCCCGCTGGCCGGGTTGACCTGAAACCTGGCATGCGCTTACGGGGAGTCGAAGCTTTTAGACGACCCACCTGGCTATTGCTAACATGCCACGCGTTACAACGCTTCCGGCTGATGACAGTAGCCGGCCATGACAACCTGTATTGCCTGGCAAACCCGTTTTCTCGACTGTGAACCGATTGATATGAGTGCATCCACGAAATTCAAAACCTCCGACGTTCGTTCGCAGATTCTCAATGTCGGCCAGCGCATCATGGCGGCCAAGGGTTACTCGGCAGTCGGCCTGAACGAAATTCTTGCCACCGCGGGCGTGCCCAAAGGGTCTTTCTACCATTACTTCGGTTCCAAGGACGCTTTCGGCGAGGCGCTGCTGGAAAGCTATTTCGAGGACTACCTGGCCGAACTGGACCGAACGCTCAGCCAGCCGGGAATGACCATGGCCGAACGTCTGATGGACTACTGGCGTCTGTGGCAGGAAACCCAGTCCTTTGAAGACTGCCAAGGCAAATGCCTGGCAGTGAAACTGGGCGTTGAAGTTGCCGACCTCTCGGAAAGCATGCGCTCGGTGCTCAAACGCGGCACTTCCGGGATCACCAACAGAATCGGGCAGGCCGTCGAAGCCGGTGTCGCGGAAGGATCGTTCGCCATCGATCAGGAGCCGCAATCCGTGGCGCAAAGCCTCTACCAGCTCTGGGTCGGAGCCAGCGTGATGGTCAAGATCACACGCAGCCTGCAACCGTTCGAGACGGCCATGCACAGCACCCGCCGCCTGCTGAATGTGGCGCGCTGACAGCAGGTGCGACAGATGGACAGGCGGCAATGGCTATACGCGTAAAACAGGCTTTTCTGTGAACATCACGGTTCCAGGTCGTCCACCGCTTGAGAGGCTTCACTCATGGATCACAGATTACGTGTTCTATTTGTCTGCACCACCAATGCAGCGCTCTCCCAAATGGCCGAAGCACTGCTGCGCCATGCCGATCCCGAACACTTCGAGGCCTACAGCGCAGGCATCGCACCCACGGCAATCGACCCCAGGGCACTGGCCGCGCTGCAGGAAATCGACATCGACGACCCGGCCTTGCGCAGCAAATCCGTCGATGAGTTCACCGGCGTTCCGTTCGACTACATCATCACCCTGAGTGAAGACCCGGCGCAGACGTTCCCGGTACTCAACGATGTATCGGAGGTTCTGGCCTGGCACTTCGAAGATCCGGTGACCAGCGAAAAGTCCAACCCCTTTCGCAACGCTCGCATCGAAATCAGTGAGCGCGTGAAGATCTTCGTGCTGGTGAAACTCAAGAAGACCTGACAACGCCCGCACGCCGATGAGTGTCTGGACATGACATGAGTGCAGTCCTGGACCGTGAATGCCACTCGGCCTGCCACCGGTGCGCGGCCTTATGGCATACGCAGAATCAGGCCTTGGCAATCTCCGGCGCCAGCAGCCATTCGGCGCTGTCGTTCCAGACGTCCATGCGGGTGATCTTGCCGTCACGCACCTCGAAGCGGTCCAGGTAGCGATTGCCCGAGAAACTGCGGCCGTCCGGCCATTCGCCGAACAAGGTGCCGTTGGAATACACCACGACGTGGTCGCCACGGTCCATCCAGTCGAAATTGCCCAACTGTTTCTTGACCCACGCATAGCGCGCACCGTTGAAGGCGGTGATGGCTTTGGGATCGGGCATGGCGCGTGCGCCGGTGAACGTGATTTTCACGTCGTCGCTCATGAACGTCGCGGCCCGAACCGGGTCCGGTGCCATGGACGCCTCCAGAAAATTGCTAACAATCTGCACGCCTTCATTTATTTCAGACATTGATAAAGCCCTTTAATCAGGAAAATCCGGTGGCTTGAAAGTGCCTCCACATGGTGCGATCCGCTTCAAACTGGCGCGTTATTCAGCCGCCAGATCGCGTAAAAACAGCGGTTTCAACGGAAGCGGTGACTGGCATCTTACTTGCTAGCAATAAATGTGCAACTGCTAGCAATCAGGAGAATTCACTATGGCCTTCCGGCTTCCAAACCTGCAACGTCTGCTATTCCCCGTGGCTGCGGCAGTCACGCTCAACATGGCCATGTTCGGTGGCGCGCAAGCGGCCGAGCCGCCTATCAAGGTCGGTCTGGTGGCGGCCCTTTCGGGTCAGTCGGCCAAATCCGGCGAGGCCCTGACCCGCGGCCTGACCATGGCGATCAATGAAGTCAACGCCAAGGGCGGCGTGCTGGGACGTCCGCTGGAGCTGGTGCGCCGCGACGACGAAAGCAACCCGTCCAAGGGCATGCTCGCCGCGCGCGAACTGATCCAGCGGGAAAAAGTCACCGTGCTGTTCGGTGGTCTGGATACGCCGGTTTCCCTGGCCATCGTGCCGCTGGCCAACCAGATGAAAATCCCGTTCATGGGCATCTGGGCGGCAGGCACCAAGATCACCGAAAACGGCGCGGCGGATAATTACGTGTTCCGGGTCTCGGCCGTCGACGAACGCGTGGACGAGGCGCTGGTGAAATACGGCGTCGACAACGGCATGAGCAAGCCGGGAATGATCCTGATCAATAACCCGTGGGGCGAATCCAACGAGGCGGGCTTCAAGCGTGCCCTGGAAAAACGCGGCCTGGCCAACGCCGGCGTCGAACGCATTCAGGACAGCGATCTGGACGTGGTGCCGCAACTGACCCGCTTGAAAAACGCAGGTGCCGACACCCTGCTGATGGTCGGCAACGTGGGGCCTTCGGCGCAGGTCGTCAAATCCCTGGACCGCATGGGCTGGGATGTGCCGGTGGTTTCTCACTGGGGTCCGGCCGGTGGTCGCTTCGGCGAGCTGGCGGGTCCGAACGCTTCCCGGGTGCACTTCATCCAGACCTACGTATTCACCGAGCACAACAGCGCCAAGGGCGATGCCCTGCTGGCCGCGTTGAAAACGGCATACCCGCAGATCAAGAGCCTGGCCGACGTCACTCCGGCAGTCGGCATTGCCAACGCCTATGACGCGCTGCACCTCACCGTGCAAGCCATCGAAAAAGCCGGCAGTACCGAAGGCAAGGCGGTACGTGACGGCTTCTACGCAATCAGCGACTACGACGGCCTGATCAAGCACTACAAGCAGCCGTTCACCGCGACGCAGCATGACGCGCTGGGGCCGGACGATTACATCTTCACGCATTTCGTCAACGACCAGATCGTACCGCTCAAGCAAAAGGACTAAGCCATGTTCACCGCCGCCATTATCACGGGCCTGGGCCTGGGCAGCATGTACGCACTGCTGGCGCTGGGTTTTCACCTGACCTACGTCGTCTCGCGCACCGTCAACTTTGCCCAGGGCAGCGCCATGATGGTCGGCGCGGTGCTGGGTTATACGTGCTGCATCACCTGGGGCTGGTCGTTATGGCTGGCCCTGCCACTGACGCTGATCCTCTGCGCGCTGTATGGCCTGGCGATCGAACGCTGGCTGGTGCGGCCCTTCCACAGTCGCGGCTCCCAGGCCTGGCTGATGGCAACCGTGGCGGGCGGCATTCTGGTGGACAACCTGGCACTGTTTACCTTCGGCAAGGAGCCTCGTCAGTTCGAGAGCAGCCTGTTGAACCTGAACCTCGAGCTGCTCGGCAGCAGCGTCGGCGCCTTGCAGCTGCTGATTCCGCTGGCCGGCGCGGCCGTTGCACTGGCGTTGTACCTGGTGCGGCGTTATACCCGGCTGGGCAAGGTGCTTGAGGCCTGCGTGCAGAATCCTCGCGCGGCGATGCTGATGGGCATCAACGTCAATCGCGTCGTCGCCATCGCCTTTGCCGTGTCCACCGTGTTTGCGGCGGTGGCCGGCTTGCTGATTGCGCCGCTGTTCAGCGTCAATGCGGAGATGGGCATGCTGTTCGGCCTCAAAGCGTTTGCGGTGGCCATTCTAGGCGGCATCGGCAGCGCCGGCGGTGTGTTTGCCGCCGGGCTGCTGTTCGGGCTGGCCGAGGCGCTGATCACCTTGTACTTCGGTTCCGCCTTCACCCAGATATTCACGTTTGCGCTGGTCATCCTGGCGCTGGCGATTCGTCCCAACGGTCTGTTCGGCAGCCAGGCACTGGTCAAAGTATGAAAAACCTCAAAACCCTGGCCGCTCCGGCGTTCATCGCCCTGCTCGCGGTGCTCTGCGGCGGTCTGGCGTTCACCCTCGACAGTTACTCATTGCTGGTTTTCACCCTGTGCGCCCTGGCTGCGGTAGTCGGTGTCGGCCTGAATATCCTGATCGGCCTGAGCGGGCAGATTTCCTTCGGCCACATCGCGTTCTACGCCATCGGCGCCTATGTCTCGGCACTGTTGACCATGGCCGGCTGGCCGTTGTGGCTGGCGCTGCCAATAGCCGGTGTGGTTTGCGGTCTGACCGGTGCGCTGCTGGCGATCCCCGCGCTTCGGGTCAGCGGGCCATATCTGGCGATGATCACCATCGCCTTTGCGTTCGTGGTGCATCACAGCCTGATCGAATGGCGGGATGTCACCGGAGGCTCCAACGGCTTGATGGGCATTCCGCTGCCGGAATTCGCCGGCCTCGATCCGGCGATCCTGCTGGCGCTGTCGGCCGCCGGGTTGATGATCGGCGCGCTGCTGTTTTATCGGCGCCTGAGCCACAGCGGTTGGGGCAAGGCCCTGCGCGCCGTGAAAGCCTCGGAAATCGCGGCTCGCTCGCTGGGCTTCAATCCGGTCATCAGCAAAACCCTGGCGTTTGCCTTGTCGGCGGCCCTGACCGGTCTGGCAGGCGGCTTGCTCGCGCCGTTGCTGATGTTCATCAACCCGGAATCCTTTCCGTTTTCGCAATCGATCCTGTTCGTGCTGGCGGTGATCGTCGGCGGCAGCGGCAGGCTGTTCGGGCCGCTGATCGGCGCGCTGCTGATCGTGCTGGTGCCTGAACTGCTGTCGGATTTCGCCGAATATCGCTTGCTGATCTTTTCCGTGCTTCTGCTGGTGGTGCTGTGGATCGCGCCCAACGGCCTGCTGGGCGCCCTCGCCCGGCGCTGGGTCAAACCGGAGCACCTGTTGCCGCCGACACATATCGATCAGCAACGTATCGCCGCTCATCTGCGCAGCCGTGGCCCGGTTTCGGGGCTGCGGGTGACCAACATCGGCATTCGCTTCGGCGGTGTGCAAGCCGCGCAAGGCGTCAGCCTGCATGCCCCAGCCGGCAGCATCACCAGCATCATCGGCCCCAATGGCGCGGGAAAAACCACAGTGCTGAATATGATCAGCGGCTTCTACGCGCCGGACAGCGGCCAGATCGAGCTGCAACAGCCGCTGGCCGGGCTGCCGGCCTGGCGAAGCGCCCGGGCCGGGATCGCCCGCACGTACCAGACCACCCTGCTGTTCGGCGAAATGTCGGTGCTCGACAACCTGCTGGTGGCGATGCAGAAAGGTCGCCTGGGGCTGCCGTTCAGCCTTGCGTCCGACGCACAGCGCAGCCTGGCACTGGATCTGCTGGCACTGGTGGGCTATCGCGGCGAAGTGAACATCGCCGCCGAGGATTTGCCCCATGTGGACCGCCGCCTGGTGGAAATCGCCCGCGCCCTGGCAACCGCACCTGCGGTGTTGTTGCTGGACGAACCGGCAGCCGGTCTCAGTCGGCGCGATACCGATGCGCTGGCAGTGCTGCTGCGCAAACTGGCGGATTTCGGCCTGACGGTGATCCTGGTCGAACACGACATGGCGCTGGTGATGGCGGTGTCCGAGCACCTGCTGGTGCTGGATGCCGGCAAACCGATTGCGTCCGGTCCTCCGGCGCAAATACGCCAGAATCCGCAGGTGATCGCCGCGTATCTGGGCGGCACCGACTATCAGGCCACACCCCGCGCCCACAACTGGGACGGCAGCCGCGATGCGCGTTTGTACGTCAAGGATCTGGTCATCGACTACGGTGCGTCGGCGGTGGTCGACAAGGTCAATCTGCTGGTCAACCCCGGCGAACTGGTGGCTATTCTGGGCGCCAACGGCGCGGGCAAATCGAGCATCCTGCAATGCCTGGCCGGGCTGCATCGGGCCAGCGGCGGCAGCATCCTGCTGAATAACGAAAACATCGAACAGGCCAGCGCCAGCACGATCGCAGCCAAAGGCCTGGCGCTGGTGCCCGAAGGCCGTCAGGTGTTTCCTTACCTGAGCGTGCGCGACAATTTGTTGCTCGGCGGTTATTCGCGCGGCGAGGCTTTTGATGCCGCCGCTGAAATCGAGGCGATCCTGCAGCGCTTCCCACGTCTGCGCGACCGCATCGACAACCCGGCCGGGCTGCTTTCCGGCGGCGAGCAGCAGATGGTCGCGGTGGGTCGCGGCCTGATGGCCAAGCCGACGATCCTGTTGCTCGACGAGCCCTCGCTGGGCTTGTCGCCGGCCATGATCGGCGAGCTGTACGACGCGCTGGCCGCGCTGCGCGACGAGGGTGTGACCATCCTGCTGGTCGATCAGATGGCCAACCTGGCGCTGCAAGTGGCGGATCGCGCATATGTGCTGGAAACCGGGCGCATCGTCAAAGCCGCCAGCGCTGCCGAACTGCGCAACGACACCGAACTGGCAGCGGCTTACCTGGGTGAAGGAGTCAGCGTATGAGCGCCTTGAAGATCATCAATGCAAGGCTGGGCGACGACCATCGCCAGCGCGAGCTGTACGTTGAGAGCGGCTATTTCGTCAGCGCCTTCAGCCCGGCCACGCATCAGTGGAAAACTCTTGATCTGCATGGTCAGCTGATCATGCCGGGGCTGGTCGAAACTCACATCCATCTGGACAAGGCCTGCATCATGCAGCGTTGCCAGCTCAAGGAAGGTACGCTGGCCGAAGCGGTGGCGCAGACCCGGGCGGCCAAAGCCGGGTTCACCGAAGATGACGTGTATCGGCGCGGCGCCCAGGTGCTGGACAAGGCGATTTTGCAAGGCACGACGCACATGCGCACCCACGTCGAGCTGGACCCACAGATCGGCCTGACCGGTTTCAATGCGATCCGCCGCTTGCAGGCGGATTATGGCTGGGCGATCAGTCTGGAAATCTGTGTATTTCCACAGGAGGGAATGCTCAACAATCCAGGGACCGAGGCGCTGCTGTGTCAGGCCCTGGAGAGCGGCGCGACGGTGCTCGGCGGCTGCCCGTACATGGACAGCGACCCGCTCGGGCAGATCCGGCGCCTGTTCGAACTGGCGGCACGCTTCGACTGCGACCTTGACCTGCACCTGGATTTCGATCTGAACCCCGAAGGCATGACAGTCATGGAAGTCGCACGCTGCACGCAACTGCACGGCTGGGGCGGACGCGTGACCATCGGCCATGTGACCAAGCTGTCGACCCTGGCCAAAGAACCGTTGACGGAACTGGCGCTGCTTCTGGCCCAGGTCGGGGTACAGGTGACGTGCCTGCCCAGCACCGATCTGTTTCTGATGGGCCGCGAAGCGTTTCACAACAAACCCCGCGGGCTGGCGCCATTGGCGCATTTGCATGCCTGCGGCGTGACTTGTTCGGTGTCGACCAACAACGTCGGCAACCCGTTCACGCCCTACGGCGACGCCTCGCTGATCCGCCAGGCCAACCTGTTTGCCAACGTCAGCCAGATGGGCACCGAGCCTGAGCTGCTGCAATGCCTGGCGTGGGTCTCCAGCGAATCGGCACGCCTGCTGAGATTGCCGGATTACGGCCTGTCGCCTGGGTGTCGTGCCGATTTCATCGTATTCGACGCCCATTCCCCGGCGGCGGTGGTCGCCGAGCTGAGCGCACCGCTGATGGGGTTCAAGGCCGGACGGCAAACGTTCAGTCGCCCGGCAGGCACGTTGCTGAAACCGTAATTGCCGAATAAACCCCGGTTCTGTACGCGCCGGCATGTTGCCAAAGCCTGGCAACCGCTATCGCCCAGGGATTTGCGGCGTGCCTGCTTACGGTAGGAGCAAGCCTGCTCGCGATCCGGCGCGCAGCGGCGGCAACGATGTCGGGTATTGCCAGCACCCCCGCTTTCGCCAGCAAGCTGGCTCCCACAAAAGCTCGACGGACGCCGCGATTATGTGGGAGCGACCTTGGTCGCGATCTGGCGCGCAGCGGCAGCAACATCGCACCTCCGCACCAGATCTGTCGCCTGAAAACACCGCCTTCGCCAGCCAGCTGGCCCTTACAGCTGGCGGCTTTCTAGCTTTAATCGCTTAGCGCCTGCTTGAGGTTGAATTCTTCTGGCGCTCTCTCTTCCAGGGCCAGTTGCGCTTCCAGTTCGTCGAGATGTTCCAGCATCACTGCCACGGCCTTGTCGGTATCGCCTTGTTCGAGCGCGGTGACGATTTGCTGGTGTTCATCGGACGCGCAGGACGGCACGTCATTGCGCTGGTACAGCGCCACAATCAATGAACTGCGCACCATCAGGTTGGAGAGGATATCGCTGAGCACGGCGTTGCCACTGATTTCCCCCAACAGCAGATGAAACTGGCTCAGCTCCCGGACGATGGCCCGTCGGTCTGTGTCGCTGGTGGCCTTGCGCTCGTTGTTCATATGGCTGGCTATGCGCTGGCGGTGTTTGCGCATCAGGGCCGGGGTGATGGCCTCGACGATCGCCCGTTCAATGGCGCGACGCGCGCTGAAGATATCCCGCGCTTCCTTGGCGGTGGGCTGGGCAACCATGGCGCCGCGATTGGCTTCGATGGTCACCACTTTCTGCATCGCCAGCCGCTGCAGCGCTACCTGCACATGATTGCGGTTGGCCTGCAGGGTTTCGACTATGTGGGCCTCGACCAGGCGCGTACCGGGCGGCAGGCGATGCTGGGCGATAGCCTTGAACAGCGCATCGGCAATGCGTTGCACTTCAAGCTGTTTGGCGGTGACAGTGCTCAACCCCATCCTTTCCTCTGTTGTCCTGAAAGCCTCATGCCAGCCCGCAAGGCTGCGGGTGACGGACAATCGGCGGCATTATCCGCCAGCGGCCCGCACCCGGCAAATAACCGGTTCAGCCCTCAGCCTGCCTGACCAAGTCCGGTGCCCTCGCCTCGCGGGTCATGCATGGCACTGCGCCGGCCCTCGGCATCGATGGCGATGATCCCGGCGTGGCCGGTCATCGGGCTGCGGGCCGCAATGATTTCCACCTCATGTCCCAGCGTCGCCAAGCCTTCAATGGCGGCAGCGTTCATGTCGCCCTCCAGTTTGAGGTTGTCCGTGCTGTCGAAGAAGCTGCGACCCAACAGAAAGCGCGGAGTCAGCAGCGCCTGGTCGATCGGCTGCTGATAGTCGATCAATTGGGTCGCCAGAACCATCTGGGTCTGCGGCTGACCATCGCCCCCTTGCGTGCCGAAGAACCAGCGCCGGCCGTCGTCAGCCAGGTAACAGGACGGGTTGAGCGTATGCGCCGGGCGCTTGCCGGGTGCCCAGCCGTTGATGTGCTTCCGGTCGGCATTGAAACCTGCCGCGCGGTTCTGCCACAGCACGCCGGTGTCACCGAGCAGGCAGCCCGAACCAAAATCGTGGAACAGGCTCTGGATCAGGCAGGCGGTGCGGCCCTGGGCATCGGTTGCGGCCATCCAGACCGTATCGGCCGGACGTCCCGGCTCGTTCCACGGCGCCGCTCGCTGGTCGTCGATGGCATCGGAATACGCGCGGATCTGCGCGTCTTCGAGGCTGGCGGAAAAGTCCCAGGGGTTGCTCGCAGGATCGCACAACTGTGCATTGCGCCGCAGCAGGCCCTGTTTGATGGCTTCCACCAGGTAGTGATAGTAAAGCGCACTGCCGTTACCCACCTGCGCCAGCGGCTTGTGCTGCAAGGCGGCCATGGCCTGCAGCGTATACAGACCCTGGCACGGCGGCGCGACATTGAACAGCCGGCCCTGCCGGTAACGCACCGAAATCGGTGCAGTTTCGTGCGCCTGGGTGGCAGCCAGGTCGGCTGTGGTCAGGCCGCAACCGAGTTGATCGAAGGCGGCGCCGAAAGCCTGGGCCAGCTCGCCCGTGTAGAAGTCCCCGACCCCGTGTTTCGCCAGATGACGCAGGGTGTTGGCCAGTTGCGGCTGGCGCAGCATGTCGCCCTCACGTAGCCAGCGTCCGTCGGTCTTGCACAGCCGGTGCAGGTCCGGCAGCTGCTCGATAAGTGGCTGACGCAAGGTCTGCCAGAACAGCTGCGACTGTGAAACCGGCACCCCGGCATCCGCCACGCTGGCGGCATCTTCCAACAGATCAGCCCAGCCCAGCCTTGAGCCCCACTCGTGGCGACTGATATTGGCCGCAGTCTGCCAGCTCGCCATGGCACCCGCGGTACTGGCGACCGAAGCCGGACCGCGCACGCTGATGGCTCCACCCTCAGGCAGACGCTGGCCGGCCTGGCCGATCCCCACGATGGTGCGTACCTTGCTGTCGTGGATCATCCATAGCGCATCGCCGCCCAGCCCGGTCATGTGTGGGAACACGGCGGCCAGCATGGCACTGGCCGCCAGCATCGCATCAATGGCCGTGCCGCCCGCGTCGAGAACCCGCATCCCGGCGGCACTGGCCTGGGCATGGGGCGTACAAATCACAGCACGATTGGAGGTAGCGATCATGGTTCGGGGCCTTATCTTTGCTAGCTATCTATAAATTGATTGTTAGCAAAGCAATAAATATGCCTCCGACGCCGCCCCGGATCATCCAGGCCGTCAATGGCCTGGAAAGCCGACCCGCCTCGCGACCCAGGACCTGGTTGTCATCCCAGGCACCGCGTCACATGTTTCACCGTCTGGTACGCCGCCAGCCCCCAGGGGCCCAACTCGCGCCCGATGCCGCTTGCCTTGGTTCCACCCCAGGAGGTTTCCACGAACACCGCCTGGATCGAGTTGATCCATACATGGCCGACTTCCAGCGCATCGGCTACGCGCTCGGCGCGGGCTATATCGCGGCTGGCCACGGTGGCAACCAGCCCGAAGCGGCTGTCGTTGGCCAGATCGACAGCCTCCTGTTCGGTGCTGAAGCGTCGGGTGCAGAGCACCGGGCCGAAGATTTCTTCGGTCCACAACCGGCTGCCGGTCGGCACGTCGCGGTACAGCGTCGGGCTGACGAACCAGCCATCGCGCGCCAGTGCCGCGCCGCCGGTCAGGCACTGCAAGCCTTCGGCCTGCGCTATCGCAAAATACTCACGCACCTTGTGCCACTGGGCTTCGCTGGTCAGCGGCCCCATGTCGACGTCTTCGGTCAGCGGATTACCGACCCGCAACGCCGCGAATGCCTCCTGCAGACGCGGGAGCAACTCTTCGGCAATCCCGTCCTGAATCAGCAACCGCGAGGTGGCCGAGCACATCTGTCCGGCGTTCCAGCAGATACCGGCGACGATCCATTCCACCGCCTGATCCGGATCGCAATCGTCAAATACGATAAACGCCGACTTGCCGCCCAGTTCCAGGGTCACCGGACGGCAATACGCCGCGGCACTGCGCATCACCTGGCCGCCCACACCGTTGCTGCCGGTGAACGACAGCTTGTCCAGACCTGGATGGTTGCTCAGCGCGGCACCGGTGTCCGCCTTGCCGTTGACGATATTCAGCACGCCTGCGGGTAAGCGCAGGCTGTCAGCGATCTGCCCGTAAGCCTGCTCGATCAGCGGCGTGATTTGCGAAGGTTTGAGTACCACCGTGCAGCCGGCCGCCAGCGCTGGAGCGAGTTTCCAGGCGCTGGTGACCAGCGGGAAATTCCACGGCACGATCAGCCCGACCACGCCCACCGGTTCCAGGCGCGTGCGGGAGGTGAAGCCGGACGCCGCCAATTCGACGTCGCGGTGTGTGGACTGGGTTTCGACCAGTCGGGCGTAATAGCTGAAGGTCGCTATGGCGTCGTCCAGATCCACCTCGGCTTCATGCCGGGGCTTGCCGTTATTGCGCATCTGCAAGGCGAGCAGTTCTTCGCGGCGCCGGCCGAGTTGTTCGGCAAAACCGCGCAAGAGCGCGGCGCGTTCAGCGACCGGCGTGGCTTTCCAGGCCGGCAGCGCGGCGCGGGCGGCGCTGACCGCCTGGTCGACCTGGGCACTGCTGGCCGCGATCAGCTCGGCAAAGGGTTCGCCCAGAGCGGGGTCGCACACGGTCAGGACATCACTGCCCTCGCCTGCCAGCCAGACGCCGTTGATGTAATGCGGGGTATTCATTGTGTGGCTCCATCATGAATCAGGGTGCAAACGGGGGCGCCTGGTTGATTTCGATAATCAGCGGCCGGTCATGCGGCGCTTCGCGCAGCAGCGCTTGCAGGTGCGCATGATCCCGGGCGCGTTCGGCGACACAACCGAACCCGCGCGCTATCGCCAGAAAATCCGGGGTGTAGATATCCACGCCCAGCGGCGTGATATCCCGGCGTTCCATGTAGCGCTTGATCTCGCCATAACCCTGGTTATTCCACAGCAGCACGATGATCCCGAGCTGCGCTTCTACCGCGCTGGCCAGCTCCGGCAAGGTGAACTGAATACCGCCATCGCCCATCAGGCTGATCACCGGGCGCGAAGGCTCGGCCAGTTTCGCACCCAGCGCCGCAGGCAAGCCGTAGCCCAGTGTGCCGTAGCCGGTGGAAGCGTTGAACCAGCGGCGCGGGCCGTTCAACTCGACCAGGTGATTGCCGCTGTACACGGTCTGCGTCGAATCGCCGACGAAGCGCGCCTCGGGCAAGACCTCAAGCACGCAGTCGAACAACTGGCGGTAATGCGCCCAGCCGCTGAAATCCTCGGCCAGTTGCCTGCGCACCGCCGCAGCCCGCTGCGCACCACGGCTTTCGATATGCGCGTCGCGCGGCGGCAGTTCGGCAAGCAGGGCGCGTATCGCCTGCGCAGCATCGCTGAGAATCGCCAGGCGCGGCGCCTGGTTGCGGGTCAGCTGTTCGGCGTCGATATCGATGCGAATCAAATCGCCGCCGATCTTGAAGTTGCCGTCGAATACTACGTCGTAATCGGTCTCGCCCAGTTCGGTACCGATGGCCAGCACCACATCGGCGTCCAGCGCCAGTTGCCGCACCGGCATCAGGGACTGGTTGCTGCCCAGCAACAGCGGGTGGTCAGCGGGCAACAGGCCCTTGGCGTTGATGGTCAAGGCGGTGGGTGCGTCCAGCCGGCTCGCCAGCTCGCGCACCTCGGCCATGGCCGCTACGCAGCCGCCGCCCAGCAGCAACAAGGGACGTTGCGCCCCGCGCAAAAGCGCGGCGGCTTCGGTAATCGCCACAGGGTCCGGTCCCGGCCGGGCGATGACACTGCGCGGCAGCAGCGCCAAGTGCGCGGCGCTGGCGGTGATGATGTCCAGCGGCAGCTCGATGTGCACCGGGCGCGGACGCTGGCTGTCGAACACCGCAAAGGCGCGCGCCAGGACAGTGGGCAGTTCATCGACGCTCATCAGCGTATGGCTGAAAGCGCTGACCCCGGCGACCATCGCCCGCTGGTCAGGCAATTCATGCAAATAGCCGTTGCCCAGGCCCAGGCGGGTGCGTTCGTTGACGCTGGAAATCACCAGCATCGGAATCGAGTCGGCATAGGCCTGACCCATCGCTGTGAGGATATTGGTCATGCCGGGGCCGGTAATGATGAAACACACCCCCGGCCGACCGCTGACCCGCGCATAGCCGTCGGCCATGAAGCCGGCACCCTGTTCGTGGCGCGGCGTGATATGGCGGATGCCGCTGCCCGGCAGGCCGCGATACAGCTCCACGGTGTGCACGCCGGGAATGCCGAACACGGTATCGATGCCCCAGGCCTGCAGTTGCTTGACGAGAAATTCTCCACAGGTGGTCATGCTGCGCGCTCCTCTTCCAGACCGATAAAGCGCCGGACCCGCGGATCCCCGTCGAAGCGAATCGCGGCGGGCGACGCGTCGGTCACCACGTGGCCGTTTTCCATGAACACAATGCGGTCGGAGATCGACAACGCGAAATCCATCTCGTGGGTGACGATCAGCATGGTCATGCCTTCGGCGGCCAGGTCGCGGATGACGTTAAGCACTTCCCCCACCAGCTCCGGGTCGAGCGCCGAGGTCGGTTCGTCGAACAGCATGATGTCCGGTTCCATGGCCAGGGCGCGGGCAATCGCCACGCGCTGTTGCTGACCACCGGACAACTGATGCGGGTACTTGTCGGCATGGGCCAGCAGCCCTACGCGATCCAGCAAGGCATGGCCCCGGCGGCGCAGTTCATCGGTGCCGGCCAGGCCGTGGTAACGCGGCGCGAGGATGACGTTATCGAGAATGGTGCGATGCGGGAACAGGTTGAAGTTCTGGAACACCATGCCGATGCGCCCGATGCCCTGGCGGATCACCGCCGAATCGGTGCGCTTGCCGGCCTTGATGTAGTCCTTGCCGAACAGCACGATCTCGCCGCGATCGATGCTTTCCAGGCTGTTGATGGTGCGGATCAGCGAGGTCTTGCCCGAACCGGACGGGCCGATGATGGTAATGACCTCGCCGGGCTTGACGCTCAGTTCGATGCCCTTGAGCACTTCATGGTTGCCGTAGCACTTGTGAATATCGCGCAGCCTCAACGCGTCAGGTTGCCCGGCCGGCGACTCGCCACGCGGCTTGCCTGCAACCGCCGGCAGGCGCAGGGCTTCGGCCTGCGAGGCATCGAGGGTCTGCGCGGTTTTGCGCGACAGGTCCAGATGACGCTCGGCCCACTGCAACAGCCAGCCGAACAGGGTGACGATCAGCACGTAATACACGGCCACCGCCGCCAGGGTTTCCAATACCAGGAAGTTTTGCGCGTACATGCGCTGGCCGACCAGCAGCAACTCACTGAGGGAGATGACCGACACCAGTGAGGTGAGTTTGACGATGGTCACGTACTCGTTGGTCAAAGTCGGCAGTGAAATGCGGATCGCCTGCGGAATGATCACCAGCCGTTGCGCGCCCAGCCCGCGAATGCCCAGCGCCTTGGCCGCCTCGCGCTGCCCTTTGAGCACCGACAGCAGGCCGCCGCGGTGGATCTCGGCCATGTACGCGGTTTCAGTCAGCACCAGCGCGATCAGGCCGGAATAGAACGGCTGTGAAAGCACGCTGCCGGTGGCCGGAAACAGCTGCGGCAGGTTGTAGACAAACACCAGCAGCACCAGCAACGGGATGCTGCGAAACAGCCAGATGTACAGGCTCGCCGGTACACGCAGCCAGGCATGGGTCGACAGTTTGGCACTGGCCAGCAGAAAACCTAGCGCCAGCCCCAGAGTCCAGGACAGCGTGCTGAGCTGAACCACGGTCAGACAGGCTTGCCAGAATGCCTGGACGGAAAACAGCGAGAAAAAATAGGCCCATTCGAATGCCATGATGACCTCGGTGCAGCAGATGGGTGGCGAAGGCCTGCAGGGCGCTGCGTCGTCGACACAGCGCCGTCATGCGTCAGATACAGGCCCCCAAGCCTTGGGGGTTATGCCGGTTCCAGGTTGTACTTCTTCAGCACCTCGCGGTACTCGCTGCTCTTTTTGTAGGTCTCGACCACACTGCGCAGCTTTTCGAGCAGTTCGGCGTTGCCGCGCTTCACATAGATACCGAGCGTCTGCGGATAGAGGGATTTTTCAGAACTGATCACGATCCGGCCACGAGCCTTGTCGACGATCATTTTCGCGGCGGCGGAAATTTCCAGATGCGCCTGGATATTGCCCGACATCAGCGCCTGGGAGGCTTCGGCGGTGGTCGGGAATTCGCTGATGGCGATCTCGCCTTTGTTCTGTCTGGCGCAGTAATCGGCCGACACGGCCTTGAGCTGGTTGATCCAGTTGGTGCCCTGCTGCAGACCGACTTTCAGGCCGCACAGATCCTCGGGCTGCTGCGGTTTGGCGGCGCTGTCACTGCGCACCATGATCGACGCGCCCACTTGCGCATACGGAATCGCCTCGGCCTGCCTGGTGCGTTCTTCGGTGATGTACATGCCGGAAATGATGGTGTCGAAGCGGTTGGCATTAAGGCCCAGGATCAGGTTCGGGAAACGGGTGTCGACGAACTCCACCTTCAAGTCGCCCAGCTGTTTGGCCAGCGCAGTCGAGACTTCCGGGTCGAAGCCCACCACCTTGTCGCCGTCGTAAGACTCGAACGGCGGATAGGAAATCTCCATGCCGACCTTCAGCGTACCGGGTGTGGCAGTAGGTGCCGCCTGGACGCTGCCGGCGAACAGGGCTGCGCCGATGATCAGGGGAGCGGCAAGGCGCGAAAACGGGGTGCTTGGCATAGTCGTCATTCCAGATTGAGGGGAAAGGCAGGTCACGAAGTCACGCTCTGGTTTTTCAGGTGCCCGAAGCTTGAAGGCTTTCTGGCGTGCTGCGGCAGGGCCAGCTGCCCGTCCGCCACACGCTGGCGAAGGTATTGATAGGTCTGCAGGGCCTGAGCCCACATATGCTCGCCGATAGTGATCGGCGCATAGCTCTGCTGGCTGTCCGCGAACTGCGGCAACGGTTTGATCTGAGTGTGGTAGTCGCAGGCGTAGAACAGCGGAAACGAATAGCGCTCCTGCTTGACCTTGCGCACCCGGTGGGCGGTAGCGACAAACGCGCCGGCGGTCATCACCTCCAGCATGTCGCCGATATTGACCACGAAAGCGTCCTGCAAAGGCGGCGCGTCGATCCACTCACCCTGCTCGTTCATCACCTCCAGCCCCGGCTGGTCCGCCTTGAGAATGGTGAAGCACTCGTAATCGGTGTGCGCGCCGATGCCGGGTGCGTCGTGCGCGTCGCCGTCGAACGGGTAATGGATCAGGCGCAGCTTGGACGGCGGAAAACAGGCCATGTCATCGAACGCGTGTTCATCCAGCCCCAGCGCCAGGGCGAAGCCGCGAAACAGCTGGTGCCCCAGAGCAAACACCGCCTGATAATAGGCCTGCACCGCCGTCTGAAAGCCCGGCAAGGCCGGCCAGTGGTTCGGCCCCAGCAGCGGCGTACCGGCCAGCACCAGTGGGTGGTCGGCGGGCACCTCGAAACCGATATCGAACGCTTCTTTGTGATCCGGCTTGCCGGTGCCGTACACCTCCTCGCCTTCGGGCACGAAACCCTTGTGGCTCTGGGAGGCGCCGATGTAGTGCTGCATTTTGGCGTCCAGCGGCTGGGCGAAATAGTGCTCGGCGGCGTGGTGCAGATCGTCGATCAATTGCGGCGCGATGCCATGGCCGGTGATGTACAGGAAGCCCACATGCCGGGCCGCCTCGCCAAGCGCCAGGGCCACCGCCTGGCGGTCTTCCAGACGTTCGCTGAACAGGCCGTGGATATCGACCACGGGAATGCGGGTGAAAGCAGCACGTTCACTCATGGCAGCAGGCTCTCTGGGCGTTTGGAAAAAACGGTGAAATGTTCGCGCTCGGTGCGGCCCATCCAGGCATTGAGGCCCCATAGATCAGCCACCGGCACATCGGTGAACGGCAAGTGATGCAGGTAACCATCCGGCCCGAACTCAGGGGTCAGCGTGGTGCCAGCAAAACCTCGGGCCTGTTGCGAGCGCCAGATCGCTTCCCAGTGCCGCTGATGAAAGGCCAGCGCGGCGGCGTATTCCGGGGCGCCGGGGTGCGGCACCTGCGGACCCTGGTCGTAACCGACCCGGGCCTGGATGTGGTGCACGCGCTCGACAAAGGCGCCGAGGTCGTCCGCCGGGTCATCGAGCAACCGCTCGCAGGTCACCACCCAATGGCTGATGTCGCTGGTGAAGCGCATCGCCGGCAGCTGTTCGATCAGTTGCAGGGTCAGCCACGGATTGAATAGCGACCGGGCTCGATGGGTTTCGAAGCTGCAGGTCAGGCCGCTGCGAGCGGCGATTTCCAGCGCCTCGCCGAAGAAATCCACCTGCTGCGCCAGCGGCCAGCGGTCGTTGCCGGCGAGCACGTTGACGAAGCGCGGCTGCAGCTCTGCAGCCCGTTGCAGCTTGCGGGCAAAGTCCGCCAGGTGCTCGGCGGGCGTCGCCGACTGCACGGGCAGTACCGCGCTGGATGTGAACAGAATGGCAATGTAGGGCAACCGGTTATCGCGCAGAAAGGTCGCCAGCGCCGCACGTTCGGCGGCGTCCTCGGGAACCCGGGCTTCAAAGCCGTCGAAGCCCGCAGCGCGCGCCTCGTTCAACGCCTGTTGCCATGTGCCGCGGTAGCCCCACAGCGTGCGAAAAAGTTCCAGTTTCATGGGCACACCTCAGCGGCAGTATCGGCATGGGCGTAGCGCGGGCTACACATGGGCGGCGGCCGACTGAGGGACGTTGCTCATGGCCTTGCGGCCGAGCATCGGGTGCGCGCCTTTGGGGCCGTACACCGCAGCAGGCTCCGGAAAGGTGCGCAGCAACGTCAGGTACAGCAGCGCCGCCAGGCCAAGGGTGATCGGCAGGCTGATGTCGATGCCGCCGGCCAGTTCGCCAAGCGGCCCGACGAACTGCCCCGGCAGATTGACAAAGCACAGGCCCACCGCCGCACTCGGAATCCATGCACCCAGGCCGCGCCAGTTCCAGCCATGGTGGAACCAGTAACGCCCGCCACGCTCGCCGCGGGTGAACACTTGCAGGTCATCGGCGTGATAAAAGCCGCGACGGCTGACCAGGCCCAGGATCATCACCACCATCCATGGGCTGGTGCAGGTGATGATCAGCACCGCGAAGGTCGATACGCTCTGCACCAGGTTGAAGGTAAAGCGGCCGATGAAGATAAAGGCAATCGCCGCCACACCGATCAACAGCGTGGCGCCGGCGCGGCTGAGCAGGCGTGGGAACATGCTCGACATATCCAGCCCGGTGCCGTACAGCGCGGTGGTGCCGGTGGACAGGCCGCCGATCACCGCAATCAGGCACACCGGCAGGAAGAACCAGCCGGGCGAAATCGCCAGCAGGCCGCCCACGTAATTAGCGCTCTCGATGTACTGCGGCGCCTGGGTCGCGACCAGAGTCGCGGTGCACAGCCCGAACAGAAACGGAATCAGGGTGCCGGCCTGGGCGGCCATTACCGCCAGCATGATGCGGGTCTTGGAAGTGTCACGCGGGATGTAGCGCGACCAGTCGCCGAGAAAGGCGCCGAACGACACCGGGTTGCTCATCGAAAGCAGTGCCGCACCGATGAACGCTGCCCAGAAGCCGGGTTGTTGCAGATTGAGGCTGCCGGCATAACCAGCATCGAACGAGCCGGAAAACGCCAGGATGCCCAGCAGGAACAGCAGGCTCGACGCCCACACTGCAATCTTGTTGACCCACAGCATGAAGCGAAAACCGAAGATGCAGACCACCAGCACCAGCACCGCAAACAGCCCGTAGGCCAGCCCCAGGCTGAGGTCGGTTTCCGGCAGGCCTACCAGGCGCCGGGCGCCGCCCACCAGCGCATCGCCGGAGCTCCACACCGACAGGGAAAAGAACGCCACCGCCGTCAGCAGCGACAGGAACGAGCCGATGATGCGCCCATGCACGCCGAAATGCGCACCGGACGACACCGCATTGTTGGTGCCGTTGATGGCGCCGAACACTCCCATCGGCGCCAGGATCAACGCGCCGACCGTGACGCCGAGAATGATCGCCCAGACTCCGGCCTGGAACGACAGGCCGAACAGCACCGGAAAACTGCCCAGCACTGCGGTGGCGAAGGTGTTGGCGCCGCCGAAGATCAGGCGGAACAGATCGATAGGGGATGCGTGGCGTTGACTGTCGGGTATCTGCTCGACACCAAAGGTTTCAATACGGGTTTCAATGCGGGTTTCAATACGCGTCGAATGACTCATGTGTTGCTCCAGCGCCTGTCACGGTTGTTGTAAGGCCAGCGCAGGCACGCTGACCCTTTATGGCCGCCCGTTGACCCCGGGCGGAGGGCTGAATCTCATTGTTATAGTGTCGCTATCGATCCATCAGCCTCGCATCAGAGGCGTATCAGCCCGGCACCTCCGACAAATGTTCATGCCAGGCCAGCCAGCGCGTGCCGTCGAAGCGGAACACGATTGTCTCGCGCTCCTTGAGCCGCAATTCTTCGCTTCCGACCCGCACGTGGGTCGCCACATCATGGGTAAAAATCGCGACATCGCCCTGCACGTTGACCCAGGCGTTGCTCGACTCGCAACCCAGCACGGCAAAGCCGTCGGCCTGCCACTGCTGCCACAGCGCCGCGTATGCAGCCCGCGAATTCAAAGGCTCCGGCAAGGTGTGAAACACGAAACTGGCGTCCTCACTGAAACAGTCGAAGTAGCGCGCCGTGTCATTGCCGGCGAAGGCGCTCACCAGATCCGCCGCCGCCTGGAGCACCTGCGTTTCGCGGCCGTGGGCGGCAGCGTTCATCGACGCACCACGCCCGGCAGTACACACAACATTTCGTACAGCAGGTTGGCGCCCAGCAGCGAGGTGTTACCGGTGGTGTCATACGGCGGCGACACCTCGACCAGGTCGCAACCGATCAGGTCCAGCCCCTGGCAGCCGCGGATGATCTCCAGCGCCTGAATCGTGGTCAGCCCGCCCACTTCCGGCGTGCCGGTGCCCGGTGCCCAAGCAGGATCGATGCCATCGATATCGAACGACAGGTACACCGGTCCACCGCCGACCTTGTCCCGTACTTCGGCCATCAGAGGGGTCAGTGACTTGTGCCAGCATTCCTCGGCCTGCACCACCCGGAAGCCCTGTTTGCGGCTCCAGTTGAAGTCCTCGCAGGTATAGCCCTGGGCACGCAGGCCGATCTGGACCACGCGGTCGCTGTCGAGCAAGCCTTCTTCCTGGGCGCGGCGGAATGTGGTGCCGTGGGCGATCTTCTCGCCGAACATGTGATCGTTGACGTCGGCATGGGCATCGATGTGCACCAGCCCGACCTTGCCGTGCTTCTTGTGAATGGCGCGCAGGATCGGCAGCGTCAGGGTGTGGTCGCCGCCCAGGGTCAGTGGCACGATGCCGTGGCCCAGAATCCGGTCGTATTCCTGCTCGATGATGCGCACCGCGTCGAGCAGGTTGAAGGTATTGATCGGCACATCGCCGATGTCCGCCACGTTCAGCGAGTCGAACGGTGCGGCACCGGTGGCCATGTTGTAGGGCCGGATCATCACCGACTCGGCGCGGATCTGCCGTGGTCCGAAACGAGTGCCGGAGCGCAACGAGGTGCCGATGTCCAGAGGAATGCCGACAAACGCGGCATCCAGCCGTTCGAGTTCTTCAGGAGCCTGCACATGGGGCAAACGCAGCATGGTGGCGATACCGCCAAACCGAGGCATCTCGTTGCCGCCCAAGGGCTGGTGGAAAGTCTTGTCCACGGGGTGGCCTCACCTTGATGTCATTGAAGTGCCCCGATTCTGGTGTCGCTGCGCAGCCGGAAGAATCGCTGCCGACAAATAATCAGTTCAGAGATTTCTAAACCAAGCGCGGATACACTGCTCGCCCTGCGCGCTACTCCGGAGCCTCTCGCAATGTCTTCTGTTTTGCCCGATATCAAACTGCTGCGCATCTTCGCCTGCGTAGCCCGCCATCGAGGGTTTGCCGCCGCGCAGCAGGAACTCAATCTCTCCACGTCTGCCATCAGCACCTACATGAGCCAGCTGGAAACCCAGCTGGGCCTGGTGCTCTGCCATCGCGGCCGCGGCGGCTTCAGCCTGACCAGCAAAGGCGAACTGTTTCACCAGGAAACCCTGCGCCTGCTTGCCGAGCTGGAAGGTTTCGAGCGCTACAGCGCCGCGCTCAAGGGCGAACTGCGCGGCACGCTCAACCTCGGCGTGCTGGATTCCACCGTCAGCGATCCGGCCTTGCCGCTGGCCGACGTGATCGGCGCGTACAGCAAGGAGCACCCCGCCGTGCACCTGCACCTTTCGGTGCTCAGCCCTGCGCAACTGCAACTGGGCGTGCAGGAAAACCGCCTGGACCTGGCCATCGGCGCCTTCTCCGTGCGCATGAACGGCCTGATGTACCAGGCGCTGTATCGCGAACAGCACTGGCTGTATTGCAGCGACCGCCACGAACTGTTCGATCAGAAACGTATCCCTGCGCAAGTCATCACCCAACAGCGCATGGTCGGCCGCGGCTACTGGAGCCAGGCGGAACTGGCGCGGCATGGCTTCAAGCACAGTGCGGCGACCGTCGAATCGATGGAAGCGCAACTGATCCTGGTGCTGTCCGGAGCGTATATCGGCTACCTGCCGGAACATTACGCGCAGTTCTGGGTGGACCAGAAACGGCTGAAAGTGTTGCTGCCGGCCACCTTCGGCTACCAGGCACCGTTTTCACTGGCGCTGCGACGCGGGCGCTCGCGGGAGCCGTTGATCCAGAGTTTCCGGGATCGGCTCAAGGGCTGGTTTGACGCAGGTTGACGGCAGGGTTCAGCGGCGCGGGAGGTTCATCGGCAAGCGGCGCGCCGCCGCCCGCCATCGGCAGGTCCGTCAGGCCAGCAGCGCTTTGAGATGCAGAACGGCACTCTCCGGCGTGGTCAGCACCGGCCCCTTGAAGACCGAGCGCACCTCACTCGCCGCCTGAGTCATGGAAAACTGAGCAAAGCAGACCACGTCGTAACCGGTCAGGGCCGCGGCCGTTTCGCGGATGATCCGGTTGTGCTCCACTGCGTCGCCGCGCTTCAACGCCTGCAGAGCCCCTTCGCACAGAACCGGAGTAACGTCGACGGACTTGCCCACTGACGCTGCATGGGCAGTGAAATCGTCCAGTATCGGCCCGACCGCCGGAATGAACGTGGTCAGCGCCGCAATCCGGGAGCCAAGCGATACCGCCTCGGCCACCATGGCTTCGTTCGGCTTCAAGACCGGTTTGGCGTACCGCTGGCGGCAGACTTCCATCGCATCGGTGAAAGCCGAGCAGGTATAGAGCACCGCATCGGCGTCGGCGGCAAACGCGTAGGCGGCCAGATCGTGGATACGACGCCTGAGGCTGTCGGTCAGGCCTCCAGCAGCGGCAATGTCGATCGACAGTGAGTCATCCCACAGATTCATGAGCCGCGCCTCAGGCCACAGGGACCGGAACGCGTCGTTGATCGGTGAGATGGAGACGTCAGTGGCATGAATCAGGAAGATGCGCGGCTGTCCGGCCATGATGTTCATTACTCCGTATTCAGGTTAAAGGCCCAGGCGGCACTTACCGCCATCATCGGGCCCTGCGATGAATCACTGCGCCTCAACCGGCCCATTGAGAATCACCACCCCGTCGGCGTCGCCGTACAGCCAGTCACCGTTGGCGATGGTTTGCCCGGCAAAGGTCACCGCCACGCCGATCTGCCCTTCCGAGCGCTTGACCGATTTGCGCGGCGACACTCCCAGTGCCTTGATGGCAACAGGCAGCTGTCCGAGCACTTCGCGATCCCGAACGTAGCCGTAGATCAACAGCCCTGCCCAGCCGTTCAGGACCAGGTCCTGGGCCAGATGGTCGCCGAACAACGCGCAACGATCACTGCCCCCACCATCCACGACCAGCACCTTGCCCACGCCGGATTCGGCGCTCAGTTCCTTGATGCGTGAATTGTCTTCGAAGCATTTGACGGTGACCGCTTCTCCACAGAAGTCCCGCCTGCCGCCAAGATCCTGAAACAGTGGCGCAAGCACTCGCGCCTTGTCGCCATGGTCATCACACAGATCGGTGGTTTTGAAAGACATAATTGCTCCTGGCTGAAAAATGGTTCGGCGTTTGAAGGAAAACAAAAGGTTGCACAATATGGATATTGGTGCAATAAAATGCAATCTGTCAGGACGGGTACTGTTCACTTCATTACGACAGATGATCCGATCGCCTGCTGCCCCCTTACCGGACGCGCTGACAATATTGTATTTCGTAACACTGATATACATAACAATCCTGGGCAGTCTGATGGCCTGCCTCAGCTTCGAATAAAAAGTTAGGAGAGTGTGATGCGTATTCTTGTTCTTCCCTGCGATGGTATCGGTCCGGAAATCGTCGAATCTTCGATGTCAGTCCTGCATGCCGTAAACGATAAGTTCAGCCTGGGCCTGACGTTCGATTACGACGACGTCGGCTTCAAAAGCCTTGAGAAATACGGCACGACCCTGCGCGACGAGATTCTGGAAAAGGCCAAGACCTACGACGGCGTCATTCTGGGCACCCAGTCCCACGCCGACTACCCGGTGCCTGAGAAAGGTGGCCGCAACGTCTCCGCCGGTTTCCGAATCGGCCTGGACCTGTACGCCAACGTCCGCCCGGCACGCACCCGTCCGTTCCTGACTTCGAACATGAAAGAAGGCAAGACCATGGACCTGGTCATCATGCGTGAAGCCACCGAAGGCTTTTACCCGGACCGCAACATGAGCCGAGGCTGGGGCGAAGTGATGCCCAGCCCGGACATGGCTCTGTCGACCCGCAAGATCACCCGCCACTGCAGCGAACGTATTGCACGCCGTGCCTTCGAGCTGGCGATGAAGCGCAACAAGAAAGTGACCGCGATCCACAAAGCCAACAGCTTCCACATGACCGATGGGCTGTTTCTTGAAGCTGTGCGCCACGTCGCCAAGGACTTCCCCGAAGTTCAGCTCGACGATCTGCTGGTCGACGCCTCGACCGCACACCTGGTGCGCAGCCCAGAGCGCTTCGACGTCCTGGTGGCGACCAACTTCTACGGCGACATCATCAGCGACCTGGCCAGCGAGCTGTCTGGCAGCCTTGGTCTTGCCGGCTCGATCATGGCCAGCGACGTGCATTGCGCGGCACAGGCACAACACGGTTCGGCCCCGGACATTGCCGGCAAGGACATCGCCAATCCGGTCTCGATGATTCTTTCCGTCGCCATGCTGTTGCAGTGGATGGGCGAGCAGCGCGGCAACTCCAACCTGCAAGCGGCGGCTGCCGAGATGGACCGGGCGGTGGACGTGGTGCTGGAAAGCCCGGAAAACCGCACCCCGGACCTGGGCGGCAAACTGGGTACCAAAGCCTTCGGTGAAGAAGTCGCCAAGGTCATCCTCGGTTGATCCAGGCGGGGGCAACACGTCTGTGTTGCTCCTGCCGGCTGCATACAGGCATCTCCCTACCCACAATAATTCAACGCTCATGCATCGCGACAAGCGGTCGCGGTGACCGGAGCGGGAGGTATCACAGTGACTCACTTGTTGCTGGGCTGCATTGCGGACGACTTTACCGGCGGCACCGATCTGGCCAGTACCCTGGTGCGCGGCGGCATGCGCACCCTGCAAGTCATCGGCATTCCCCACGAACCGATTCCGGATGACATAGACGCGGTGGTGGTCGCCCTCAAGACCCGCACCTTGCCCGCCGCCGAGGCGGTCAGCGAATCGCTGCAGGCCCTGGAATGGCTGAAAGGGATCGGCTGTCGGCAGTACTTCTTCAAATATTGCTCGACATTCGATTCCACGCCCCAAGGCAATATCGGTCCGGTGGCCGACGCCATGATGGCGTCGCTGGGCATCGACTTTGCCATCGCCTGCCCTGCCTTTCCCGAGAACAAACGCACGGTGTACCAGGGACACCTGTTCGTGGGCGACGTCTTGCTCAGCGAATCAGGCATGCGTCATCACCCGCTGACACCCATGACCGACTCCAATCTGGTCAAGGTGCTCCAGCAGCAGACCGACAAAAAGGTCGGGCTGGTGCCCCACAGCGCCGTGTCCAATGGCAACGGCCTGCTGAAGAAAACCCTGGCGCAGGTCAAGGATTCCGGCTGCGGCTATGCCATTGTCGATGCGGTGACCGACGACGATCTGCGCGCGATATCGGTGGTCATTCAGGATCACCTGCTGGTCACCGGCGGGTCCGGCGTTGCCCTGGGCCTACCCGACAACTTCGGTCGCAAAGGCTTGCTGGTGGGTAGCGAAGCAGCGTCGGTATTGCCGGCGGTGGGTGGTTTGAGCGCGGTGCTGTCCGGCAGCTGTTCGGTGGCGACCAACGCACAAGTGGCGCACTGGCAGGCCGGCAGGCCGGCTTTCCGGATCGACCCGCTCTCGCTCGCCAGGGGTGAGGATCAGGTCGCTGCGGCACTGGCGTGGGCGGCCGGCATCATCGAACACGAACCTGTGCTGATTTACGCCAGTGCGCTACCGGAAACGGTAAAGGCTGCGCAGGATCTGCTGGGCGTGGAGGCTGCCGGGGAAATGGTCGAAGAGGCCCTCTCGCGCATCGCTGCCGGACTGGTCGAGCTGGGTGTCAGAAAACTGGTGGTCGCCGGTGGCGAAACCTCGGGCGCGGTGGTCAAGGCGCTTAACGTAGAGGCGCTGCGAATCGGTCCGCCCATTGATCCAGGCGTGCCGTGGACGGTGAGCCTCCGGGACACGCCAATCGCCCTGGCGTTGAAGTCCGGCAACTTCGGAACGGTCGATTTCTTTGAAAAGGCCTTGGACCTGATCCAGTAAGCCGCAAGGACTGTCATCCATGAACTGACGGTTGCATGACCTGGGCGCGAGGCAGCCACTTTCCCGCTCAGGCCTTTTCGATGGGGTGCCGATCATCAAGCCGCAAGCGCAGGATCGGCGATTTCTGCGCGAATGACCCGCTCAGATGCTGCTTCATGAGCTCGGCGGCTTGCAGGTTGTTGCCCTGCTCGACCAGCTCGATCATCTGGATATGTTCGGCGCATTGCTTGAAAAAGCGCTGGCGGTCGATCATTGACCGATACTCCAGCAGCCGGCGCATATTGTTCATCTGCTTGAGAATCATCAGGTACAGCGGGTTTCCGGAGAGCTTGATGAACTGTTCATGGAACCGGATACCGTTCCTCAGCAACACATCCGCCGGCAACGTATCGATACCGCCGTCGAGCATGTCCTGTTGTTCTTTCTTCAGGCGACGCAGGATATCCAGGTCGCGTCGGTACGTGGGTTCGAGCAGTGCCGCAGGCTCGATGAGCGATCTGACCTTATAGATCTGCTCCAGGGTCTCCGGGGTCTTCGCCACCTCCAGAAAGCGCCACCCGTAGCCTGGCTTGGGTTCAACCCAGCCGACCTTGGCCGCCCGATTGAGCATGTCGATTACCTGAGCCCTGGTCAGGTGGTAGCGGTTGCGCAGGAAGTGTTCGGTCACTTCCTGCGGGATCAGGTTGTTCAGCCAGTCCTCGGAAAGCTGGTAATACGCCCGTGGCTCCTCAAGTGATTGCACTTCATCACTGACTGGCAGCGCCTCGTGGCTGCGATCCAGGACGAAGAAACCGCGGTTGGCGTGCTGCTCCAGATAACCGTCGCTGGCCAGCATGAGCAAGGCCTCGCGGGCGGGCGAGCGGGACACCCTGAACACGTCGGCCACTTTCTGGGCGCTCAGGTGTGCACCTGCTTCAAGTTCCGTGGCATGAATTTTCTGACGGAGTTCAGCAACGATTCTCTGTACTAAAGCACTTGCAGCCATTCTCGACTCACTGGCGTGTTGAACGGGACGATGAACCCTCGCTGGCGTGGCCAGTGCAGCGCAGTATACGGCCAGACAGCAAGGCCTGGCGCGATGGGGTTGTTGTCAGCCGCTCAGTGCGCTTGCTGGGTAACGGCGGGCGTGTCCGAAGGCGTCTTGTTGTTGACGCGCATGAACAGGGTCATCAAAAAGCCGGCCAGCAGCAGCGCGCTTAAAAACAGCAGCCCATTGGCCGCGCTGTGGCTGTCGCCCTTGACCATGCCAATCAAGGAAGGCCCCACGAAGCCTCCCAGGTTGCCGATGGAGTTGATCACGGCAATGGACACCGCCGCTGTGGTCCGGTCAAGGAACAAAGTCGGCAGCGCCCAGAAGGGAGACTTGAAGCTGTACAGGCCGGACAAGGCGACGCAGATCATGGCCATGGCCACATAGGGATTGCCCAGCACCCCAGCCCCGACCAATCCCAGCGTGGCAATCAGCAACGGAATGGCCGAGTGCAGCTTGCGCTCGTTGCGCTTGTCCGAGCTGCGTGACCAGAGAATCATCGCCGCGGTTGCGACGATGTACGGCAGCATGGCGATCAAACCGATCTGGGTGTGGGTCAGCGACTCGGAAAAGCTCTTGATGATCTGCGGCATCCAGTAACCGACGCCCAGGCTGCCGCATTGATAGACGAAATAGATGAACGACAGGTACAACACCTTGGGGTTGGTCATCGTTTTGTAGACGCTCAGGCTCTTCACGTTCTTGCGGCTCTGCCGGTCGCGCTCCAGTTCGGCCACCAGCCAGTCACGTTCCTCTGGCTTGAGCCACCTGGCCTGCTCGGGTTTGTCGGTCAGATAGAAGTAGCATGCCACGCCCAGGAACACGGCCGGGATGCCTTCGAGAAACAGCATCCAGCGCCAGCCGCTCCAGTTGAACCAGCTGATGTTGTCCATGATCCAGGTGCTCATCGGCGCGCCAATGATGTAACTCACCGGAATGGCCGCGGTGAACAGGGCCACGGTGGTGGCCAGCTCTTTGGAGCGGAACCAGAACGTCAGGTAGACGATGATGCCAGGAAAGAAGCCCGCCTCGGCCACACCCAGGAAAAACCGCAGTACATACAGCTGGTTGGCGGTCTGGGCGAAGGCAGTCGCCGCAGCGATAGCGCCCCAGGTCACCAGAATCCGGGCGATCCAGACACGCGCGCCGAATTTGTTGAGCATTACGTTGCTCGGCACTTCGAACAGGAAGTAACCGATAAAGAAGATCCCGGAAATGAAGCCGAACGCTTCGCTGGTCAGCGCCAGCTCTTTGTTCATTTGCAGCGCGGCATACCCGATATTGGCGCGGTCCAGGTAGGACACGATGTAGAGCAGGAACACGAACGGAATGATCCGGAGCGTGACCTTGCGGACAATGGCGGTTTCTTCAGGCGTATTATTGTTTTTCATGGCGACCTCACTGCAAGCAAGCCAGTGCCTGCTCACGCATGTGTTATGAATCCAGCGTTATTCAGGCAGAAAACACCATGCACACCGGGCTTCCGGTGGAAACGGTGAAACCTGTCCTGCTCATCCTTCCTGTCTGTGGGTCCAGCGCCAGCGATACGATGCTGTCGCTGTCTTCGTTGAGCGCAAAAATGAATCGACCATTGGGGGTCAAAGTGAAATAGCGTGGGGTTTTCCCATCGGTGGGCATGAATGCGACCGGGCTCAGCAAGCCCGTTGCCGGGTCGATGGCAAACGCGGCGATGCTGTCGAAGCCGCGGTTGGACGCGTAAACAAACCGACCGCTGCGGTCCACTTCGATTTCCGAGGCGCGGCTGTTGCCGGTGAACGTCGCGGGCAATGAAGACACCACCTGAAGCGGTGTCAGCGAACCGTCCTGGGCGTCGAAGCCGTAGGTAGTCACCGTCGAGTCCAGCTCGTTGATGACATAGGCAAACGGTGCATGGGGATGCAAGGCCAGATGCCGCGGCCCCGATCCTTCACGAGCGGCGGCAAAGGGCTGATCGGCCGGAAACAATCGGCCGTTGTCGAACCGGAAGCTGAACACCCGATCCAGCCCTTTGTCGGGCACCAGCACGAACTGGCCGGAATGATCAAAGGGGTTGAAGTGCGGCTTGGGGAACGGTTGTTCGATCCGATGCGGACCGACCGGACCTTCCAGAGCGAGCAATTGCCTGACTGCCCCCAGACGCCCGTCCTTGCCGACATCCATCACGGCCAGGGTGCCGCTGATATGGTTGGACACCACCAGAAACCGCTCGGTGGGGTCCAGCGCCAGGTGTACCGGGTTTTGGCCTTCACAGCTTTGCCGATTCAGGACACTCAGCAGGCCGGTGGTTCTATCGACGCTGAATGCGCTGACCTCGCTCTGGTCCCCATGAACCGTATAGAGCCGGTCGCCCGCCTTGTTGAGCGCCAGAAAGGACGGATTGACCAGTTCGCTGACCACCTGGATCGGCGCCAGCGAGCCATGTTCCTGATCGACCCGGTAAACGGTAATGCCATCGCCGCGAGCGTTGCGCTCACGGGTGGTTCGTGACCCGACATAGGCGTACATGAGGGTATCTCCCGGTAGCGGAAAGCATCGTTGGCGAAACGGCCCGGAGTCTGCCGCGACGCTCGGGCATCGCGGCAGGTGTGGTTATCGGGGCGCGGTACGCTTGACCACCTTGCGGATCACGAAGGGCAGCACGCCGCCGTTGGTGAGGTAGCGAATTTCCTGCAGGGAATCGATCCGGGCAAACAGCGGCACCTGATCCAGTTCGCCGTTGCTGCGCCGGACCGTCATCGACACCGGGTTGTTGCCCACCACCAGGTCGTCCAGTCCGGCGAAATCGAAGTGTTCGCTGCCGTCCAGCTTGAGGTCTGCGACCCGCTGCCCTGGGGCGAACTGCAAGGGCAGCACCCCCATGCCAATCAGGTTGCTACGATGGATCCGCTCGACGCTGCTCGCCACCACGGCTTTGACGCCCAGCAACGCCTGAGCCTTGGCCGCCCAGTCACGGCTTGACCCCGCCCCGTAGTTGATACCGGCGAACACCACCATGGGAATCTGCTCGCGAATGTAGCTCTGTGCGGCCTGGAACAACGGCAGGCACTCGCTATGATCGGCGTTCCAGGCCCAGACACCCGGTCCCGGCTGCTTGTCGCCCAGCAGCAGGTTTTTAACCGAGCGATTTGTGAAGGCACCGCGCACCATGACTTCGTGATTGCTGCGCCGCGTGGAGTACTGGTTGAGATCCTGTGGGTCCTCGCCGCGCTCCAACAGCCATTGCCCTGCCAGGCTGTCGGCCGGAATCGCGCCGGCGGGCGATATATGGTCAGTGGTGACGTTGTCGCCGACCACCATCAGCGCCCGTGCGCCGTTGATTGCCAGCGAATCCTTCGGTTCGGCCTTGATGTCGGCCAGGTACTGCGGGCGGCGCAGATAGGTCGACTCCGGGCTCCACGGAAACTGCACGCTGCCCACCGCCGACAGCGCCTGCCATTGATGAGTGCCGTCCCAGACCGTGGCCAGACGTTGCTGGAAGAATTCAGGCTTGAGCACCCTGAGCACCTGAGCCGCGATGTCCGCATCGCTGGGCATCACATCGCGCAGGTAAACCGGGTTGCCTTGCTGATCCTCGC
Source organism: Pseudomonas sp. v388 (assembly GCF_003935425.1). Taxonomy (GTDB): domain Bacteria; phylum Pseudomonadota; class Gammaproteobacteria; order Pseudomonadales; family Pseudomonadaceae; genus Aquipseudomonas. Next base: position 92,450 of record NZ_RHQN01000001.1, on the reverse strand, counting down.
CCAGCGGCTGGGATTCGAGATCGGTGTCGATGGTCCCGACGATGGCGTAGGCCACGCAGAGCGCCGGAGACGCCAGGTAACCGGCCTGCAGCTTCGGATTGACCCGCCCTTCGAAATTGCGGTTGCCGGACAGGACGACGACGCCTTTGAGGCCCTGATCGGCAAACACCTCGACGTGTTCTTCGAGCTTGCCGGAGTTGCCGATGCAGGTCATGCAACCGAAACCGGCCAGGTCGAAGCCCAATGCCGAGAAATCCTCCAGCAGATTGGCTTCAGCCAGATAGTCTGCGACCACCTGTGAACCTGGAGACAGGGAGGTCTTGACCCAGGGCTTGCGTTTCAAGCCCAAGGCTCGGGCATTGCGGGCCAGCAGGCCGGCCTGGATCATCTGTGACGGATTGGCGGTATTGGTGCAACTGGTGATGGCTGACATCACCACCGCGCCGTGGGTGATGGGTTCGCCGAAGCTGGGCTCGAAGAAGCGCTGTTCGACCGGACCGGCGATCAGATTGCCACCGCCCAATACGCCATCGCGGAATGACGCCGCGGCGTTGGCCAGACTCTGCCGCTGATGCGGTTGATGAGGGCCGGCCACGCTCGGCTCGATACTCGCCAGGTCCAGATCGATCAGCTCATCGAACTGCGGCTCGGCGTGCTCGTCGCGGCGCCACAGCGGTTGAGCGCTCATGTACGCCACGACCTTACGGCGCAGCTGTTGCGAACGCCCGGTCAACTCCAGGTATTTCAGGGTGTCGCCGTCGAACGGGAAGAACACCACCGTCGCACCGTACTCCGGCGCCATGTTCGACACCGTGCCGCGTGCCGCCCAGCTCAGGGTAGATAAACCCGGCCCGGTGAACTCCACGAACTTGCCGACCACCGAGCGCTTGCGCAGGATCTGCGCCACATGCAGGGACAGGTCGGTCGCCGTCACGCCCGGGCGCATGGTGTTGGTGACCCGAATACCGACCACCTTCGGAAAACTGATCGGCACCGGCTCGCCGACCATCGCCGCCTGCCCTTCAAGGCCCCCGACGCCCCAGCCCAGCACGCCGATGGCATTGATCATCGGCGTATGGCTGTCGGTGGCGACCATGTCATCGGGGTGGAGCATGCGCCGGCCGTCGTCGGTCGGGCTTTCCCAGACCACTTGCGCCAGCGCTTCCATGTTCATCTGGTGGATGATGCCGGTGCCGGGCGGAATGACCCCGAAATTGTCCAGGCTCTTCTGCGCCCACTTGATGAAGCGGTAGCGTTCGCTATTGCGGCGAAAGTCGATATTCAGGTTTTCTTCCACGGCATCCGCTTCGGCGTAATGCTCGACGATCACCGAATGGTCGATGGTCAGCACGGCCGGAATCAGCGGGTTCATGGATTTGGGATCGCCCCCCAGTTCCGCCACCACATCACGCATCCCGGCGAAATCGGCCAGCGCGGGCAGGCAGGTGGTGTCGTGGAACATCAAGCGGTTGGGCTGGAACGGCACTTCGCAGTCGGGGCCTTCACCCAGCGCCCTGGCCAGTACCGAAGGCAGCGCCTCAGGGGTGCAGCGGGCGACGTTCTCCAGCAGGATACGGATCGAGTACGGAAGTTTCGCTATCTGCGCCGGGGTCAACATCTTGTGCAAGTCGACATAGGCGAACTGCTCACCCTCGACTTCCAGAGTGTTCAGCAGGTCGGTTGCAATCTCGGTCATGACGGCATCGCTCATTTTTATAATGTCCACGGTGTAGATCGAGGGCTGACTCACTCACCGCTGATGGGCGAATAGTAGGGGTCGTGGCCCAGGATGAAAATTGATGTATTGCCAAGCCTGCGTTCTCCAAACGAGAACGCTCCAACGCTCAGGCATCGGCGTGTTTCAGGTTGTCGATCAGGGTTTTCAAGGTCGGCGACGCGGCCTCGTATTTACGAAATACCAGCTGCAATGAGCGTTGCGCCCAGGGTTCATCGAGGGTGACAGCCGACAGTTTCAGGCTGCGCAGATACGGCTGTAGCACCGTGCGCGGCAGAATCGCCAGACCCAGTCCGCTGGCAACCATGCGGCACATGCACTCGAAACTGCTGATCCGGATTCTCGGTTTCAGCACCTTGCCCAGCTTGTCGGCCTCGCGGGTCAACAGCCTGTGCACGGAGCTTTCCAGATGCGGGCCGATGAATTCATGCTCCAGCACTTGGCTGAAGCCGATGCGTTTTTCACAACCCAGGGGATGATCCTGAGGCACCAGCAGGGTCAGCTCATCACGCCGGTAAGGCTGGGTTTCCAGACCCTGCGCCGGCGTCTGCTCGGCAATGATGCCCAGATCGGCACGGCCATCGGCGACGGCCCGAACCACCGCCGACCCTACCCGCTCTTCGATATCGAACTTGATCTGCGGATAGGTCGCGACAAACCGGGCGATATCGCCCGGCAGGAATTGCGAAAGCGCAGAGGTGATGGCGTGAATACGCACATGCCCCTTGACGCCGGCAGCGTAGTCGCCCAACTCGTTATCCAGGCTGGCCAGGGTCTGTCTGATCTGGCGCGCGTAAAACAGCATGGACTGGCCCGCCGGAGTCAGATCCACCCCGCGAGCGTTGCGCACCAGCAGGTCGGACCCGGCCTGGGCTTCCAGTTCGGTGATGCGCTTGCTGACGGCCGACACCGCCAGATGCTTGAGCCGAGCCGCGCGGGTCAGATTCCGCTCCTCGGCCACCGTGATGAAAATGTCCAGGCTGGTCAGCTCGTATCGCATGGCGGTTCCTCTTGGCCGGCGACATTAACCGTGAGCAAAACCATATGCCGGGCAAAGGCATTTTGTACGCCAATGTAACGCAATACAATATTATTTTCAGGAACGACCGGTCGCCATGGCGACTCGTGGCGGGTGCGTCAGGGGGAAGGGTGTAAAAGGATCGACCTGCCAGCCGGCAGGCCACGGCGACTCAAGCGTCAGCATTGTTACGCATGCGCTTCTCGGCCTCTTCGCGAGCCTCTTTGTCGGTCTTCTGCCGACCGGCGATATCCAGGTGATGGCGCAGGAAGCCGGCAGCCGCTTCGCATTTGCCGCTTTCGATCAAGTCCAGCAGCTGGATATGCTCGTGACACTGGGTCACCAGGCGCTGGCGGTCCACGTTGGCCTTGTAGCTCATGAACCGCCGCAGCTGATTCTGACGACGGATCGCCTCGAGGAAAAAGGTATTGCCGGAACACCTGACAATCAGCTCATGCAGCTGGGAGTTGATATGGAACAGTTGCGACCTGGACAGCTTGAAGATATCGCCATCAAGCAACTGCTGCTGCAGCGCCCTGGCCTTGGCGAATGCCGCCTTGTCGACCTTGTAACCGGGTTCCAGAACCGCAGCCGGCTCAATCGCCATGCGAAACCGGTAGCTCTGGATGTGGGCGCTGGAGTCATGCAGGAAGGCGTTGATTTCCCAGCCCTGCCCCGGCTTGCGCTCGATCATCGCTTCGTTGGCCAGGCGATTGAGCACCTTCATCAGCTGACCGCGAGGCACGTCGTACTTGCGAATCAACTCCGCCTCGAAGAATGTCTTGGGAATGTCCCCGCTCAGCACATCGTCGACGACACGCAGATAGAAATCCTCGAACGGGTCAGCACCCATCGGCAGCTTGCCGATCTCGATGCCCCGGGCGTCGCAGGTCAGGAAATACCCGCGGTTTTGCTCGCGCCTGGCAATACCCAGTTCTTCCAGCAAGGCGAAACAACGGCGAATCGGCGAGCGGGAAACCCCCAACTCCTTGGCAAATGCTTCTTCGCGCAGCGGATCACCACTGCGCATGGAGCGCGCACGGGCCATATCGACGATTTTGGGCGCCAGTTGCTCGGCCAGATCCGATTTGATCCGAAGCTTGGAATGGCCCTCTGCAGGGGCTGGGGCTACGCCGATAGAATCCATGATCGCTCGTGAAGATGAGGGTTGATGCGCAAGGGCCGACTGCATCGTCGGCCCCGCCAAAATACCACAGCTCTTGTGCCGAGACATCCGGGCAGCCCATGCCTGACCGGTTACGGGAACATCGAAAAGGCTCCCGTGACCGCCATCGCCCCCATGATCAGGAAGGACAAGGCAAATGCCCATTTCATGGTGTACTTCTGGTGGTCGCTGAATTCAACCCCGGCCAGACCACACAACAGATAGGTGGACGCCACCAGCGGACTGAGCAGATGCACGGGAGAGCCAATCAGCGAAGCGCGGCCGATTTCGGCATGGGAGATGCCATACGCTTCCGCCGCCTTGGCCAGCACCGGCAGCACACCGTAGTAGAAGGCATCGTTGGACATGAAGAACGTGCCCGGGATACTTGCCAAAGCCGTGATCGGCGCCATGTAAGGACCCCAGTTGTCCGGCAGCATCGCCAGAAAGCTGGCTGACATCGCATTGACCATGCCGGTGCCCGACAGGATGCCGGCCAGAATCCCGGCCGCCAGGAAGATCGCAATCTGGTTCAAGGCGGTAGGCGCGTGCGCCGCAATGCGCCGACGCTGATCGGCCATGTGCGGATAGTTGATGACCAGTCCGACCGAGAACGCCACCATGAACAGGATCGCCAGCGGCAGCCATTCCATGACCAACCCTGCCATGAGTGAGATGGTCAGCACTGCGTTGAGCCAGAACATCTTCGGACGACGCAGTTCGGCGTCTTCCTCGGACATCGCCGGCAGCCCGGCGGCGTCATCGTCGAAGGAAGCGGCGTAGCCGTCATCCGGCAGGCTCAGTTTGCCCAGGCGCATGCGCTCGCGAACGCCGATGAACCAGGCCAGCGCCATGACCCCGAGAAAGCCGATGACCATGGCCGGAATGATCGGCTGGAACAGATCCGACGTCTCAACCTGCAACGACGCCGCAGCCCGCGCCAAAGGCCCGCCCCACGGCAGCAGGTTGGTGACACTGGCGGCCAGGATGATCACGCACGTCATGGCCAGCAGATTCAGCTTCAGCCGTTTGAACAGCGGCAACATGGCCGTCACGGTAATCATGTAGGTGGTGGAACCATCGCCATCGAGCGAGACCATGCCGGCCAGCAACGTGGTGAACACCACCGCCTTGACCGGATCCCCCTTGATGATCTTCAGGAACGCACGGATCACCGGGTCGAACAGACCGGTGTCGAACATCATCCCGAAATACAGGATGGCGAACATCACCATGATCGCCGTGGGTGCGACCTTCTTCAGGCCGTCGATCATCATGTCGTCCATCTCGGCACCGAAGCCGCCAATGAGGGCGAAGATAATCGGAACAATGGTCAGAGCAACCAGAGGCGACAAGCGCTTGGTCATGATCAGCGCCATGAAGGTTACGATCATGCCGTAACCGAGAATTGACAGCATCTGTATTTCCTCGACTTGAAATGCATTTGTTTTTATGGTCAGCGCCGGGCGCTGTTCGAGAATTACATGCAGAACACGCAGGCCGGCCGGACAGCACCGACCCGCCGAGCCGGATCAACTCATGTGCAGGCCGCCATTGATGGAGAAGTCCGCGCCATTGGCGTATCCGGATTCCTCGGAGGCCAGCCATGAGCAGATCGAGGCGATTTCCTCGGGGTTGCCCAGGCGCCGGGTCGGCACTTCACGGATCAAGCGATCCATGGCGTCGACGGTGGTAATGGCCTTGAGTTTGGGGGTGGCGATATAGCCTGGGGAGACGGTGTTGACGGTGACGCCCCGCGACCCGACTTCCCGGGCCAGCGCGCGGGTAAAGCCACGGATGGCGGATTTGGCGGTGGAATAATTGACCTGGCCGACCTGACCCAGCTGGGCGTTGACCGAGGAGATATTGATCACCCTGCCCCAGCCGCGGCTGACCATGCCGTCGATGACCTGCTTGGTCACATTGAACAACGAATTGAGATTGGTATCGATCACCGTCTGCCAGTCGCCGGGCTGCATATCGCGAAAGGTCACGTTGCGCGCGGTACCGGCGTTGTTGACCAGCACATCAATGGGGCCGACATCCTTGAGAATCTTCTTGAAGGCGATCTGGCACGAATCCCAGTCCACCACATTGCCCTCGGACGCGATGAAGTTGTACCCCAGTTTTTTCTGCTCGGCGAGCCAGGCGGTCCGCAGCGGCGAGTTGGGCCCACAGCCCACGACCACGGTGAAGCCGTCCTTGGCCAGGCGCTGACAGACTGCGGTTCCAAGCCCCCCCATACCAGCGGTGACGTAAGCGATGCGTTTAGTCATATGGAGCACTCCGTTTGTTTTTGTAGGGGAGTTTCGGACGGCCATCGCGGGCCTGACGCCTACTAAACGCTAATCAGGATTGTTTTGCAAGACTACGACGTACAATCTAAGGCGCATCCTGTTTCACCATCATCCAGGCGCGGTGCGACCGCACCTGGGGTTCTACGACAGCAATTTATCCGTGCTGCAGGCTTGCCATGACCCGTCACTGACCAGGAACGCTGACCTCAGCCTGGCCGGTAGCGTCCAGCGCCCGACGCACGAATCCGCTGGCCTTGTGGCGTTCGACAAACTCGCGGACAAAGGCCGCACCGGCTGTGCACTGGCGTGGCACCGCCATGGCCTGGCGAATGGAGGTGAAGGTACCTTCGAGGACGCGATAATCCGGATGGGTCGCAGCGAATGTATCCAGAGGCTGGCGAACGCCCGCAGCGGCGTCGAGCTTTTCATCGAGGAACAGCTCGACCGCGCCGGCGGAGGTTTGCGCCCGATGCAGCTGGGCGTGCTGCAAGGTCCGGGACAAGTACAGGTCGTAGGCCGCGCCCTTTCCAACCGCCAGTTTCAAGCCGGGCTGGTCAAGGTCTTCCACGTTGACGAAGCCGGAATCGGCCTTGACCAGATAGGTTCCCTCGATGGCCACGTAGGGCTCGCTAAAGGCGACCTGCTCGGCCCGCACCGGCTCGATAGCCAGGAAAGCAACGTTCCAGACGTTCTGCCCCAACGCCGCAAACACTTTGCCCGCTGCATCGAATGTGACCATCTCAAGGGCCACCCCAAGCTCTGCTGCAAAGGCCTTGGCCAGTTCAACGGACACACCCTGCGGGCTACCGTCGGCCGCCTGTTGGGCAAGCACCGGATTGCCGAAGTTGATTGCCGCACGGAGGATTCCGCCGGGTGCCAGATCAGCCAGGACCGCAGGGGACAGTTCGCTCATGATTCGCTCCAGTTCGTGAGCCCGGGCAACCGCCTGGGCCGTAAGGTAATGGCAAGGTCAACGCACAAGGTGCGTACCGCACGCGCAGCTAATAGACCTCATCCACCAATGGTTTTCAAGGTAACGTAATACAATCTAGCGCGCGGCAGACAGTTCGTCAGCTGGGCTCAAGGTTGCGAAAACATCTGGGCGCCCCAAGACTCCGGCCCGCACCAAGCAGTCAGCCTGCGGAGAATACAAAAAAGCCGCCTTTGAACGTCAGTTATATGGCGCCAATTCCGCTCCACCTCTACCAAACATCGAAATCCGACAAATTCCCGACATACGGCAATAACTTTCCTATTTTGCAGGGTCATAGCTCCATGCTCGCCGATTGGATATTGGCACGCAGCGTGATCCCAGCCCGAAATCGGAGATAAGTGCATGATTTTCAACGTCAAAAATTTTGGCGCCAAAGGAGATGGCGTCACTGACGACACGGCGGCCATTCAGCAAGCCATCGATGCGGCGGCAGCCGCCGGCGGAGGACAGGTTTACGTCCCGCCCGGCACTTACATTGTCAGCGGCGGCGAGGAACCGTCCGACGGCTGCCTGATGCTCAAGAGCAATGTCTACATGTACGGCGACGGAATGGGCGTCTCGAACATCAAGGTGGCTGACGGCTCGGACACGAAAATCACCGGCATCATCCGCTCCGCCTACGGCGAAGAAACTCACGATTTCGGGCTGAGCAATCTGACCCTCGACGGCAACCGGGACAACACCACCGGCAAGATCGACGGCTGGTTCAACGGCTATATCCCGGGCCAGGAAGGCTACGACTCCAACGTCACCCTGGACGGCGTGGAGATCAAGGACTGCTCGGGCTACGGTTTCGACCCGCACGAACAGACCGTGAACATGGTCATCAAGAACAGCGTGTCCCACGGCAATGGCCTGGACGGGTTCGTTGCCGACTTTCTCAGCGACAGCAGCTTCGAAAACAACATCGCCTACGACAATGATCGTCACGGGTTCAACGTCGTCACCAGCACTCACGATTTCACCCTCAGCAATAACGTGGCCTATGGCAACGGCGGTGGCGGGATCGTCGTGCAGCGCGGCAGCGAGAACATCCCGTCGCCGAGCAACATCACCATCACCGGCGGCGAGGTCTACGGCAACGGCGCGGAAGGCATCCTGATCAAGCTGTCCAGCGACGTCACCGTCAGCGGCGTGAACATCCACGACAACGCCAGCGCCGGCGTGCGCATCTACGGCAGCACCGATGTGGATGTCACCAACAACACCCTGAGCAACAACGCGCTGGGTGGCGCGGTGCCGGAAATCATCATTCAGTCCTACGACGACACCAATGGTGTGTCGGGCAAGTATTTCAACGGCAGTGACAACACCATCCAGGGCAATACCATCACCGGCAGTGCACAATCGACCTATGGCGTCGCCGAGCGCAATGAAGACGGCACCGACCGCAACGCGATCATCGGCAACACCATCAGCCACACCAGCAAGGGCGACACGCTGGTGTATGGCGACGGCAGCTACGTCAGCGCGACAGTGCCGGTGGTGGCCGTGCCAGGCACCGACGGCAATGACACCCTGCAAGGCAGCGATGCCAACGAAATCTTCTACGGCGCTGCGGGCAATGACCGCATCAACGGCGGCGCGGGCGATGACATCCTGGTCGGCGGCGCTGGCGTGGATAACCTCACCGGCGGTGCGGGCGCGGACATTTTCCGCTTCAGCAGCCAGTCCGACAGTTACCGCACCGCCACCACCAGCTTCGACGACACCATCACCGACTTCGACGTGACCCAGGACAGGATCGATTTGGCGGACCTGGGCTTCACCGGGCTGGGCAATGGCCGCGGCGGCACCTTGCAGGTCAGCTACAGCGCCAGCAACGACCGCACCTACATCAAGGATTACGACGCCGACGCCAGTGGCAATCGCTTCGAATTGATCCTCTCCGGTAACCTGGTCAGCCAACTTACCGCCGACCACTTCATCTTCAACCGCACCGTCACCGGCACCGCCGGCAATGACTCGCTGCAAGGCACCGAGGCGGCCGACATCTTGCTCGGCCTTGACGGCAGCGACAGCCTGGCGGGCGGCGGTGGTGACGACCGACTCGACGGCGGTGCCGGACAGGACACCCTGACCGGTGGCGCAGGTGCCGACACGTTCGTGTTCTCCAGCCGCACCGACAGCTACCGCAATTACGACGCAGGCGGCGCGAACCTGGGCGACCTGATCACCGATTTCGACGTCACGGCCGACAAGATCGACCTGTCGGCGCTGGGCTTCACTGGCCTGGCCGACGGCAATAACAACACGGTCTATGCGGTGCTCAACGAGGCCGGCACCAAGACCTACATCAAATCGTTGACCGCCGATGCCGACGGTAACCGCTTCGAAGTGGCGCTGGACGGCAACTATCTGGACAAGCTGACCAGCGCCAACTTCGTGTTCGCCACGGCCCCGACAGTCAACCAGGCACCGGTGGTGGCCAATCCGTTGCTGGACCAGAACGCCACGGAAAACACCCCGTTCAGTTATGTCGTGCCCGGCACCAGCTTCACCGATCCGGATAACGACACCCTGAGCTACACCGCCTCCCTTGCCGACGGCAGCGCCCTGCCCGACTGGCTGACCTTCGACGCCGCCACCCGCACGTTCAGCGGCACCCCAAGTGACAGCGCATCGGGCACCTACGCGATCAGGATCACCGCGACCGACGCCAGCAATGCCAGCGTCAGTGACAATTTCACCCTTGCCGTGCAGGACGTATCTACCGCACCGGGCGTTATCAACGGCACGCCGAACAACGATAACCTGACCGGCACCGCCGGCAACGAGCAGATGTTCGGCGGCGCGGGCAATGACACCCTCGATGGCGGCGACGGCAACGACATCCTTATCGGTGGTGCCGGCGCGGATAAGCTGACCGGCGGCACCGGGGCGGACGTGTTTCGCTTCAGCTCCAAGCTCGACAGCTACCGCACCGCGACCGCCAGCGGCGCCGACCAGATCCTCGACTTCGATGTGTCCGCCGACCGAATCGACCTCTCGACCCTGGGCTACAGCGGCCTGGGCAACGGCCTCAACGGCACGCTGCAGGTGACCTATAACGCGGGCAACAATCGCACCTACATCAAGGACAACGTGGCGGACGCCAACGGCAACCGGTTCGAGATCGCGCTGGCGGGCAATCTGGCCGGCACCCTCAACGCCAGTCATTTCGTCTTTGCCGACCAGACCATGCCGAGCAACGTTGCGCCGGTGGTGGTGATTCCGCTGCTGGACCAGAACGCCACCGAAAGCTCGCCTTTCACCTACACCGTGGCCAGCAACAGCTTTTACGACGGCAACAACGATTCGCTGGTCTACAGCGCGACCCTCGACGATGGCAGCGCCCTGCCCGACTGGCTGAGCTTCGACAGCACCAGCATGACCTTCAGCGGCACGCCGACCAGCACCGCGTCGGGCAGCTACACCGTGCTGATCGAAGCCACCGACCCATCGGGGGCGTCGGTCAGTGATCGATTCGCCCTGGTCGTGGCGGATGCACCAGACAGCACCATTACCGGCACCGACAACCCCGAGACTCTGTCCGGCACCCTCGGCGCAGACCTGATCCTGGGCCTTGGCGGCAACGACACCATCCGGGCCGGTGCCGGAGCGGACATCATCGACGGCGGCGCCGGACGCGACTCGCTGTATGGCGGCGACGGCGCCGACACATTCCGCTACACCAACGTGCAGGACAGCTATCGGGACTACGACGCCGGCGGCGCGACGGCCACCGACACGATCTACGACTTCACCCACGGTGAGGACAAGATCGACGTATCGGCCCTGGGCTTCCTCGGCCTGGGCGACGGCAGCAACGGCACCCTTTACCTGAGCCTGAACGCGGCCGGCGACAAGACCTACATCAAATCCAGCCAGGCGGACGCCGACGGCAATCGCTTCGAGATTGCCCTGAGCGGCAATTACCTGAACACCCTGACCGCCGACGATTTCGTCTTCGGCCAGCGCGCGCAGCAGGACATCCTCTTCCTGCCGACCCTGGGCCAGTCCAATGCGCGCCTGCTGCGCATGACCGAGGACGATAACCAGTCCGGCACCTCGGCGCTGGTCGACGGCTTGAGCAAATACACCACGTATGACGTGCGCAGCCAGTTCAACGACGCCGATGGCAACGGCATCGACATCGCGGTGGGCGGCAGCACCGTCAACGGCATGTCGACCCTGGGCGCTGAAGAGCTGAAGCTGTGCTGGTGGCTGACCGACACCAACCAGCCGGGACCGGCTCTGCTGCGCGCCGTGGCGTTGTTGCAGGACCAGCTCGGCGAACTCAAGTCAATCGACAACGTGACCATGGGCATCATCTGGGGCCAGGGCGAAGAAGCGGCGCAGGAAATCGCCCGCGCTTCGGACAAGGAAGCCGCCGCAGCGTCGTACAAGGCCGCGACGCTCGCCGTGTTCGACTACCTGCATGCGCAGCTCGGCGACTTCAATGTGTACATGATGGAAACCGGTCATTACGACCAGGACGCCGCCCGCGCTCGAGGCTTCTCGGAAGAAAAGATCGCCGGCATCGTCGAGGGTGTCGGCTACGTCCGCGCTACCCAGGAGGCGATTGCCGCCGAACGCGATGACGTCAAGCTTGCGGTGGACTACACCGACCTGCCGTTGCGCCACGAAGTCGACCCGCTGGTGTATCCGGATGACGTCTGGCACTTGCATGAGGAATCGGCGGAAATCGTCGGGCAACGTCTGGCCGACTACATCGCTGACGACCTGGGTTTCCAGGGCGACCCGACGGACAACAACAGTGTCCAGGCCATCTTTGACAACGCCCAGAACGAAGGCGGCATGATTTTCGGCACCGACCAGGCCGACACCCTGGTGGGAACCTCCGGCAACGACACGCTGGATGGCGATCTGGGCGCGGACAACATGAGCGGCGGCGACGGCAACGACATCTACATCGTCGACAACGCGTTCGACAGCGTGACTGAAAGCAACGACTCCCCTTCGCAGATCGATACGGTGCAATCCTCGGTCAGCTGGACCCTGGGCGCGAATCTGGAGAACCTGGTGTTGTCCGGTGTCTCGGCCATTGCCGGTAACGGCAACGAGCTGCGCAACTTCATCACCGGCAACGCGGCGGCCAACGTGCTGAACGGCGCGGGCGGTGCCGACAGCATGAGCGGGGGCAACGGCAACGATACCTATTTCGTCGACAACAGTGGCGACAGCGTGATCGAAACCAATGCCGATCGGGTCGCCGGCGGCGTCGACAGTGTCTACAGCAGTCTGGCCACCTACACCTTGGCCAACAACGTCGAGAACCTGTACATCAACACCAGCGATGCGGCCAACGGTATCGGCAACGCGCTGGACAACGTGCTGTTCGCCGGCGCCGGGAACAACGTGCTGGACGGCCGCGACGGCAATGACACCGTGTCCTTCGCCCGGGCCCTGGCCGGGATCACCGCCACCCTCTCGACGTCGGCTCAACAGGACACCGTTGGTTCCGGCCTGGATACGTTGAAGAACTTCGAGAACCTGACCGGCAGCGGCTTTGCAGACAGCTTGACCGGCAACAGCGGCGCCAACGTGCTCAACGGCGGCGCGGGTAACGACACACTGGTCGGCGGTTCGGGCAATGATCGATTGATCGGCGGTGAAGGAACGGATTACCTCACCGGCGGCACCGGCGCCGACAGCTACGTATTCGGTTCCCTGGCGGAAATGGGCGTGGGTGAACTGCGGGACGTGATCAGCGGTTTCAAGAGCGCCGACGGCGACCTGCTCGACTTCAGCGGCCTGGATGCCAATCCGCTGACCACGGGGATGGACGCGTTCCGCTTCATCGGCAGCGATGCCTTCGACGCCACGGACGCCACCGGCCAGCTGCGCTTCGCCGACGGGATTCTCTACGGCAGCGTCAATGCCGATGCGACGCCTGACTTCGAAATCCAGCTGGTGGGCGTCAAGGAGCTGCACGCCAGCGACTTCGCCGCCTGACTGATCTTGTAAAAGCACAACGGCCTCCATTGGAGGCCGTTTTTTTTTGCCGTTCAGCAGCGCGCTTGGCTGCCAAGAGACTTACGCGGTTTGCGTGATAGAACAGGCCGTACGCCCAGGCTTGGGGCCGCGCCCGGGCTCAGCTCAGAACAGGCTCTGCACTTTCTCCAGCACTGCTCGATTCATCTGCCCGGTGTGGGTATGCAGGCTGACGTAACTCTGCAGCATGTCCAGCTTGGTGTTGAGCAGATCGCGACGCGCCTGGAACACCCGTTGCTGGGCATCGAGGATATCCACGGTGGAGCGCACCCCGCCTTGAAAGCCTTTTTCGGTCGAAGTCAGCGCCCGCTGATTGGACGCCACCGCACGCTGCATGGCCTGGCTCTTGGTAAATCCGGCCACCACGCCCAGGTAATCGGTTTCGATGTCTTCGGCCAGTTGCTGACGCTGCACGTCGTAGTCGGACTGCGCGCCGGCCAGTTGCGCCTCGGCCTTGGCGACCGACGCACGCACCGAGCCGCCCCGGTACAGCGGAATGTCCAGCTGCACGCCCACATAGTAAGTGTCCTGACGCGGATCGAGTTCCTGATACTGACGGGTCTCGCGGCGGGTCAGTTGCGTGGTCAACGACAGAGTCGGATAGTGCCCGGCACGCTGGGTGTCGGCCTGGGCCTCGGCCACTTTCACCGCAGCCAGGCGTGCCGCCAACTCCGGGCTGGCCTCGCGGGCCACGGCTGTCCAGTAAGACAAATCCTGCTCCGGCGCAATGGGTCCGCCGGCGTCGACCTCTTCACGCATGGGCTGAATGTCCTGCACCGCCACCTTGGTGCGCCCGGCCAGCGCACGCAACGCGGCCATCCGCCGGGCCTGGGCTTCGGCTTCCTGCGCTTCGACCAGATCGAGCCGGGCCTGGGCCTCATCGATATCGGTGATTGCACCCTGCCCGGCCTGATAAAGCTTTTTGCTCTGGGTGACCAGGCCGGCGATGGCCGACTTCTGCTGGCCGATCAACTTGATTTCGTTTTCCGCCCGAGCGACGTCGAAGTAGCTTTTGGCGACCCGATCAAACAGGCTCTGGCTGGCGACATCGAACTGCCCGACGCCCAGGGCGCCACGGGCCTTGCCTTCCTGATACGCGGCCCAGCGTGCCTTGTCGTACAGCGGCTGCTGCGCGGCAAGAGTTACGTTGTTGGCTTGATAGTCGTTGCTGTTGACGTAGCCGGTATCATCGCCGCCGTCGGTGCGCCCGCCGCTGCCGTAGCGCGAGCTGAGCGATACCTGCGGATACAGGCCGCCGCGGCCTATATCTGCTTCATGCCGGGAGGCGTCATAAGCGTGGGTGGCCGACTGCAAGGTCGGGTCGTTGGCCCGCGACGCGTCATAGGCCGCAGTCAGGCTCAAGCCCGCTCCGGCTGCCAATACCTGAGCGCAACCCGCCCAGCCCACACAAAGGCCCATGAACAATTGCTGGCCGTAGCGATTGCGATGCGTCATGTCATTCTTCTTTGAAAGCGGCGATCAGGCGTTCGCGCAGGGGTTTCATCAAATAGTTCATCAGCGTGCGTTCGCCGGTGACCACCGTGACATCGGCCAGCATGCCGGGGCGCACCAGCAGACCGGCGTCGTGCAGCGCAACCACGGTCTCGGCCGGAATGTCGACCTTGGCGGAAAAGTACGGCTGATGGGTCTGCTCATCGATCAACTGATCGGCTGACACCGTCCTGACCGTTCCGGTCACCGTGGGCGTATCGACCCGTTGCAGCGCGGTGAAATGCACATGCACCGGCAGGCCGGGCCGCAGCTTGTTGGCCATCAGCGGTTCGAAGCGGGCGGTGATCGCCATCGGCGCATCCAGCGGCACCACCTGCATCAGCGTCTGGCCCGCCTGGGCGACGCCGCCTTCGGTGTGGATACTCAGGTCCATGACCTGCCCGGCCACCGGGGCGCGAATGGCGCCGTTGTCGACTTCGAATTGCAGGGCGCGAATCTGATCGGCGAAGCCTGCCGCTTCAGCGGACACTTCACTGAGCTGGGTTTCCGCGTCACGGCGGAATTCCTGCCGGGTTTGCAGGATCTTCAGGCGGCTTTCATTGATGGCCTGGCGGGTCTTGCCCACGTCACCGATACCCGATGCAATTTGCCCGGCCAGCTGCGCAGCGTTGCGCTCGGCTTCGAACAACTTGTTGCGCGGCACGTATCCTTCCCGCGCCAGATCCCGCAGGCCCACCAGTTCCTGCTGCTGAAACTGCATCTGTGCATCGTAATTGCGCTTCACGCCTTCGTAGCCACGCAGTTGCTGCTGCAGGGATTGCACCTCGTGTTCGAGGATCTGCACCCGACTGCCCAGCTCGGCGCGGCGGGTCTGGAACAGCTGGCTCTGCAAAGCCATGGCCGCCTTGACCCGCGGCTCATCGGCTCGTTCCAGCAACTCGACAGGCCACTGGATGGTCGGCTCGCCCAAGCGTTCGGCGATCAGCCGCGCTTCTACGCTGCGGTCGTTGAGCAGCTTGCCCAACGTGACGTCCAGCTGCGACTGCGCCTGCAGGGTATTGAGCTGCACCAGCAACTGCCCTTGAGTGACCCGGTCGCCGTCGTTGACGAACATTTTCTCGACCACTCCGCCGACCCGCGATTGCACTGCCTTGCGCTCGCCGGCCACGACCACCGTGCCGCTGCCGATCACGCCCTGGTCCAGCGGTGCCAGGCACGCCCACAGCAGAAATGCGCCGAAAGCGACCACCAGAAAGCCGACGCCATAGCGCGCCGCGCTGCCGGCGTCGGTGCTGGCTTGCGGTAATGCGTCGGGACTGCGCACGTTCAAGCGAGGCTCGCTGCGCACCTCACGGCTCGGGGTTACGTCACGCATTGTTCCCGGCCTCCCGGACAACAGGCGTTCTGGCGGCGGGCGCCAGCGCCTTGAGCACGGCATCCCGCGGCCCGAAAGCCTGTTGGGCGCCGTCCTTGAGCAGCAGAATGTGGTCGGCGACGGCCAGCACGCTGGGTCGATGGGTAATCAACACCACCGTGCTGCCGGCCGCCTTGAGCGTGGAGATGGCCTGGATCAGCGCCAGCTCGCCGGCTTCGTCGAGGTTGGAATTGGGTTCATCGAGCACGATCAGCGACGGGTTGCCATACAGCGCCCGGGCCAGACCGAGACGCTGTTTTTGCCCGCCGGACAGGCCCAGGCCACCGGGACCGAGCAGCGTGTCGTAACCCTTGGGGAAACGCAGAATCATCTCGTGAATCCCGGCATGGCGGCTGGCGGTGATGATTTTCTCAGCGTCCTGTTCGCCAAAGCGGGCGATGTTGTCGGCCACGCTGCCGTCGAACAGCTCGATGTCCTGCGGCAAATAACCCAGATGCGGGCCCAGCGCGTCGTGGGTCCACTGGCTTATCTCGGCATCGTCCAGGCGCACCGAGCCTCCCATCGGCGGCCAGACCCCGACCATTGCTCGGGCCAGGGTCGATTTGCCGCTGGCGCTGGCGCCGATCACGGCGAGCACTTCGCCTTTGTTCAGCGCCAGGTTGATACCGCGCAGGCTCGGCTGGGTCGCACCGGGCGGCCCGGCATAGAGTTGTTCGAGGCGCAGCGCGCCGCTGGGCGGCGGCAGTGGCATGCGCAGCGGCTCGCGAGGGTGCTGGTGCAGCAGTTGGCTCAGGCGCTGATAGCTCTGGCGCCCGGAAGTGAATTGTTTCCATGAACCGATGGCGATCTCCACCGGCGCCAACGCCCGGCCCAGCAACAGCGACATGGCAATCATCATGCCTGCAGACAGTTGCCCTTCCAGCACCAGCAAGGCGCCCAGCCCCAGCGACAACGACTGGCCGGAAATACGCACGAAGCGCGTGGCGGAAGTGATACGCGCGCTGCGGTCGCTGGCGTGGGCCTGGGCAGCGATGATCCGCTGTTGCATCAGGCTCCAGCGGTCCCGCAGCGGGCCAAGCATGCCCAGCGCCTGGATAACCTCGGCGTTGTGCAGGGTGCTGTTGACGTAGCCGGCCGATTGCACGCCCAGCCGGTTGGCCTCGCCGAGTCGCGTGCGGGTCGCCAGCTCGCCCCATAGTGCCAGGCCGACCAGAATCAGCGCGAGCACCAGGGTGAGCACGCCGAACCACGGATGAAAAATGAAGGCCACCAGCAGGAAAATCGGCAGCCACGGCGCATCGAGCAGCGCGATCAGCCCTTGCCCGGTAATCAACTGGCGCAGGCTGGCGAGATCGCTGAGCACTTGTGCCGGGTTGGCATTGTGCTCGCGCAGGCTGCGGGCAAACGCGGCATCGAAAATGCGCTCGCCCAACGCATCATCCAGGCCGGCGCTCATGCGGATCATCACCTGCCCGCGCACCCACTCGATCAACCCGCTGAACAGGAACAGTCCCATTGCAATCAGGGTGAGCATCAACAGCGTGGTTTCATTGCGGCTGGTCAGCACGCGGTCGTAGACCTGCATCATGTACAGCGAGGGAACCAGCACCAACAGGTTGATCACCCCGCTGAACAACGCCAGCGCCCAGAACACCCGGCGGTAGGCAAGCAGCGCTGCATCAATGTCATGACGAGGATCGAGGAGAAAGCGCATAGAGTGTCAGCCGGTAAGAAATAGGTCAGTGCTGGTCGCATTCCGTGCGCCGGGTACCCGGATGATGCTCGCCCGGCGGAAAGGCCCCGCCGAATCGCTTCACGCGTGTCAAATGCCCTCAATCCAGAGCGCGAGGATGTGACAGCATTTCGCCACATAAGTGCCGAAGCCACGAACTTTTCGTCTCTCGTTGCAGGGTCTGATGGGTAGTGCTTGACGGACGGCAGACTGGAGTTGTCCGGGGATTACGGGCACCGCCAGCGCACTGGCGGATGTCCAGAGATGAAGCGCCTTGAATCGTCGCAGACGGATCGCCTGAATGGTCCGGCATGCCCGGACTGCCCCGACACATGCATCAGATGACTGATCGATCAGCGCCCAGCAGCTTTTTGACTTCGGCAATGACCAGGTCGACGTTGAAGGGCTTGGCCAATACAACATCGAATAAATCCGATCGCTGCATGCCGATGTGGGCCTGCGCCCCGCTCATCAGGATGATCGGCAAATGATTGACCGCAGGCAGGGCGCGGACGGCGGTGGCGAATTCCAGGCCGTCCATGACCGGCATCATGAAATCGGTAATGATCAAGGCGGGGCGTTCTCGGTCCAGAACATCGAGCCCTTTTTGACCGTTACTGGCCTTCACGACCATGAACCCTTCATCCTCAAGCGCGTAGCCCAGGATATCAGCGATCAAATACTCGTCGTCTACGACCAGAATGGTGGTCATGTTAATTCAATCCGCTTGAAGGCTTAAGATATCGAACCGGAAGTTGACTCAGTGGGGACTGACGGTTCATGTCTTAAAGCCTTCTTCAGAAAAACATCTTGATCTCGGATAACGACCTCATATCGTGAGGGGTCGTAGGAGCTATCTCGCACTTTAAGAATGGAAAGCGTCCTGCTTAGTTCAGTGTGATTCTCGGAGAACCGCATCAGCATCAGGTTATCGACGATGCTGGACAGGTCAGAGTTCGGTGCACTGACCTCGGAGCCAAATAAATCGCGCATTTCCCAAGACGCAAACACCGTCACGCCCCTGGATCGCAGCTCGTTCATCAATGCGCTGAAGAAGTCCGTGATCCGCGCCGGATTGGTCGAGACTCGCGTCATACCGCTAAGGCTGTCGATGAACAGGCGCTTGATGCCTTTCGCTTCGACGATGCTCAGCAGTCTGCCGCCCAGGCCGTCGAGCAGACCTTCGGTGGTGGGCTGCCAGGCGATACTCAACGCGCCGCTTTCTTCCATGCCTTTGATATCGATACCCAGTGACAGCCCTTTCAGATGCAAGCGCTGCGGGCTTTCATAAAAGCCGAAGTGCAGGCCCGGAGCGTCCACCGTCGACTGGGCCAGAAATTTGAGACCCAGCGTCGTCTTGCCGATTCCGGAAGGCCCCATGACCAGAGACACACTGGAACTGTGCAGGCCGCCGCCCAAGATACCGTCCAGTGATCCAATGCCACTGGCGATGCGGGTCATGTCAGCGCTGTCGGGACAGGACGGGTGGCTGTACAGACTTTCCAGCCGCGGGTAAACCACCAGGCCCTGGTCGGTAATTTCACACTCGTGCAGACCGGTCATTGCTCCGCTGCCACGCGTTTTACGCAACTGGATGCGGCGCACCGAGCGCGTGCCGTAGAGTTCCTCGCCCATCTCGATCACGCCATCGACCATCGTGTGTTCAGGGCTGCCGTCGTCGAGTCGGGAGCTGGTCAGAAACAGCACGGTGCAACCGGCGAACGCAGCGTGTCCCTGCAACTCCGAGATGAACTTCTTGGTGTCGATGGGCGAATCGGCTTTGGAGCGCGCATTGAGTAAGCCGTCCACCACCAGCACCGTGGCTTTCTGACGGCTTATTTCGCGCCGCAGCAGTTTCACTACTTCGTCCAGACCTTCGTTTTCCAGGGTATCAAACGCGCTGACGAACTGGATTTCGGCGCCGACTCTGGAAGAGTCGAAAAAACTCAGGGTGGAAAGGAATTGGAAAAGACGGTCATGGGACTCGGCCAGCAACGTGGCGACCAGAACCCGCCCACCGTTGTTGGCATGATAAAACCCCAGCTGATTGGCGAGGATCGTCTTGCCGGACCCAGGGCGCCCCTGGATGATGTACGAAGCGCCTGCGACCAAGCCGCCCTTGAGCAGAGCGTCGAGCCCTTCTATTCCACTTTGAAGGCGTTTTAGCTTTTCCACAATGCGACCCTGATCTGAAAACAGGCTGTTTAAAGCCCAATGACCGGGAATGCTAACGCCATTTTCACTCTGGGGCCATTCAGACCTGAAGCCGGAGGCGGTCAGTGCATCGTGCACTACAGGGTTTCAGCGGCCCAGCCACCGTTCACGACTCAGGATCGATTGCAGGTCACGTCTGCAAGTTCGCAACGATGGCAGGCCTGAGGATTCTGAATGCACGGCGGCGAATCGAACTACACATTGAGTTGATTCAGCGCTTCCCGAAGCTCTGAATTGTTACCGCCCAGGGCACTGGTGGCAATGGCAGCATTGCGAAGTAGAATCGCCGCCGCGTGCTGAATATGTTCTTTCGAGAGCCGATCCGAAGGTCCGGAAAGTGTCAGCGCGCCTTTCAGCTCGGTACCTACCGCGAAGACCGGGACTGACACCGCCGTCGTCTCCGGGTCACGCTCACCGAACGAGCACGCCCAGCACCGCTCCCGGACGTCTGCCAGCGCTGCATCGCCCTGACGGGAGAAGGCCCGAAGGATCTTTCCGGACGCGCCTGCATGCAAAGGAAAACGCGCCCCTTCGAGCACGGAAACCCGCACGGCTCGCTTGGGTTCCACGCGAAACAGCACCACCCGACTGCCGTTTTCCAGCACGTAGAAAGAGGACGTTTCGCCGCTCTCCTCGGAGATCGATTCCAGCAGTGGATGGATGATATCGCGCAAGCGGAAGGAGGCCTGGTACAGCTGGGACAAGCGAAGCGGCTCTGGCCCCACCGAATAAGTGCCATCGCCCAGGCGCCGCACAAATCCTGCTTTTTCCAGCGAGGCAATCAAGCGCAGGATCGTGCTTTTGTACAGGCCGGTGCGGCGTGCCAGTTCCGCAAGGCTCAGGGACTCGTGGCCGATATCGAAAGCGCCGAGGATCGCGAAGGCACGGTCCACGGCGGCGACGCCTCCCTCGGCTGCACTGGCCTGGGCCGCAGGAGAGTTATCAGGTTCGGTATTCATGGTCACTCATAGGTTGGGTTCCGCTGGCGCAGCGCAGCATCCTGGTCTGCGCTCACGTCGCGGATATTTTCAGTCCGAGTAACATACACTTTCGGTCCCGAGTGCCGCCAGTGCATCAGTCTTTCGCGCAGCAAGAAACACAAGCAAGCCACCGGGCGGCGGGGATGATCGCCGGCAACGGTGGAATCCAGGCTGGGGTTAGCGCACGACACCGCGCCCGCGCAGGGCATCGATGTCCTGCGCGCCGTAACCCATCTCCTTGAGCAGCTCTTCGGAATGACTGCCTAGAGCCGGAACATTGAGGCGCGCGTCGAAACGCTGTCCATTCATCTCGAATGGCAGCATTGGCACTTTCACAGGATCGCCGTTATCCAGAACAAGCTGTGCCATGCCTCCAGAAGTATTCAAATGAACGTCGTCGAACAAATCCTGGGGACGCTGAATAGGTGAGAACGGCAAGCCGGCCTGCTCGCACATGTCCATGACCGCTTGCTTGTCCAACTGGGCAAGTCGCTCTCGGACCAGGGGAAGGATCCTGGCCCTTGCGTGCACTCGCTGAGTATTTTTCGCAAGCTCCGGGTCCCGACCCAGTGCCTCGAAACCAAAGGCCTGGCAGAAACTCAGCCATTGGCTGTCGCTGACCACCCCCATGAACACCTGCTCACCGTCACCGGTGTCGAAGACATCATAGATAGCCCATGCCGAGAGGCGGCTGGGCATCGGCGCCGCCGGCTTGCCGGTGGTTGCCATTTGCATCATGTGCTGACCGACCAGAAACGCGGAGTTCTCGAACAGTCCGGTCTGCACGAATTGCCCTTCGCCGGTTGCCTGCCGTTGCCACAGGGCTGCAAGGATCGAGATGGCACTGAACATGCCGCCCATTACATCATTGACCGAAGCACCCGCGCGCAAGGGACGCCCTTCGGGACCTGTCATGTAGGCCAGACCCGTCATCATCTGCACGACTTCATCCAGGGCCGTACGGTGTTCATACGGCCCGGGAAGAAAGCCCTTCATGGAGCTATAGATAATGTCCGGCTTGATGGCTTTGATCTGTTCATAACCCAGGCCGAGTTTCTCCATGGCCCCAGGCCGGAAATTTTCGGTGACCACGTCAGCACTCTCGATCAGCTTGCGTACCGCAGCCATGCCCTCCTGCGTCTTGATATCGACGGCGAAGCTTTTCTTGTTGCGGTTGTAAGTCATCCAGTAGCCGGCGCCCGAACCTGTCAGGCGGCGAGTGTTGTCGCCCTCAGGTGTGGGTTCGACCTTGATCACCTCGGCGCCCAGATCCGCCAGGACCAGGCCGCACGTCGGCCCCATGACCATGTGCACGAATTCGACCACGCGTATGCCCGCCAAGGGCAAGGCCTGAAGCTTTGCATTGTGCGGGCTCATCGTACACCCTCTGCATAGTGAAAATTCTTGCCGACACCCGCATCAGGGATGAACCCGTAAAGAGGCTCGCCGGGAAGGCCTTTTTTCAGCCATTCCCGCGCGGCCACAAGCCTGGCGATATCGACGCCCGTGCGAAGCCCCATCGATTCGAGCAAATACACCAGATCCTCGGTCACGATATTGCCCGACGCACCAGGCGCATATGGACAACCGCCGAGTCCCCCCTGAGAGGCATCTATCGTCGTGACCCCGACCTCCAGCGCGGCAACCACATTCGCCAGTCCTTGACCTCGGGTGTTGTGAAAGTGAGCACTGCCGGCCTTTGCACCGATTTCACCGCGAAGACGCGTGAACACACGGCGAACCTGTGCCGGATTGGCGTAGCCGACGGTATCTGCCAACCCGACTTCATCCACGCCCAGCTCCACCATGGTCAGCGCCATGCGGATCACGTCGTCTTCAGGAACCTCCCCCTGAAGGGTGCAACCAAACACCGTCGACAGGCCGGACTCGATTTCCACATGGGGGTACTGCTCGTTCCGAAGCGCGATCACCGCGCGCACCTCTTCGTAAACCTGCTCGTGGGTCTTGCGGATATTGGCGATTGAGTGCGGCTCGCTGACTGAGATCGGCAGGGTGATCTTCTGCACGCCCGCAGTAAAAGCGGCCTGCGCACCTTTGAGATTGGGCACCAGCGCAGTGACGAATACCTCGGGGCGCTGACGCATGTGCCGGACCAATTGCGCTGCATCCGCCATTTGCGGAAGCAGCTTTGGGGAAACGAAGGAGCCGATTTCGATTTCCCGCAGCCCGGCGTCCGCAAGGGCAGTGAGCCACTGAAGTTTGAGGGCCGTTGGCATCGTGGCCTTGACGCTCTGTAAACCGTCCCTGGGGCCAACCTCACTGATCAGAATATCGATGTTGTTTTTATGGTTCATCGCCAGTTCCTGAATGCAAAAAACATAAGTTCTGTTAGATAGAACATCGTTCTGATTAAAAGAATGAGCGTGGCGATGGCAGGCTGTCAACGCCTCTGGTCGAAATCGCATGCATCCAAAGAATTTGAGGCCGCTTTCAGCTTGATGGCAAAACAACACGCGCAGTCGATAGGTCATTCCCCTGTTGACAGCGGTGCAAATTCCGCAGACATTTGTTCTGTCAGATCGCATTACGTTCTGTCAGATAGAACAATAACAACATGGCGCGAAGTGTCAGCACCTCCAGAATCAGTGAGCACTGCCTTCGCCCCAGTCAGGAGGTGATCCTTTGATCCCATACACCCCTCCCTTTGATGTGTGCGCCTGCCCACACGCTCGCACGCTCATTTACCTGGCATCGGGCGCAAGGCTCAGCAAGCGTCTCCTGACCACTGACTCGAAAAGCGACGCGCTGCCGGTCGCGGAACCTGAACAGACCGAGCCGCGCATGTGCTCTGCCGGCTGAATCCATGAAGCCTTGAAACGGTGCGCCTGGCGCACGGGTTTCGTTCGGCCGGAAAAAAGCGGGCGTTGACTTCCCGCACCCGACAAAATCAATAAAAAGGGGCACCCATGTTGATCTTCCTGAGTTACGCCATGATCGCCTGCTTCATGTATCTGATCATGAGCAAGCGTCTGTCGCCGCTGGTGGCGTTGCTGCTGGTTCCCATCGCTTTCGGCTGCCTGGGCGGCTTCGCTACACAGCTGGGCGGCATGATGTTCGATGGGGTGAAGATGCTTGCCCCCACAGGCATCATGCTCACCTTCGCCATTCTGTACTTCTGCATGATGACCGACGCCGGGTTGTTCAACCCGCTGATCAAACTGCTGCTTCGCCTGGTCAAGGGCGATCCTCGCAAGATCGTCGTGGGCACAGCGGTGCTCGGATTGTGCGTGGGGCTGGATGGCGATGGCGCTACGACCTATATCATTGCCACCGCCGCTTTCCTGCCGCTGTACCGCTTGACCGGCATTCGCTTGCAGGTCATGGCAACCGTGCTGCTGATGGCCATCGGGGTGATGAACATCCTGCCTTGGGCGGGCCCTTTCTCACGCGCCGCCAGTGCCATGCACGTGGACATCACGGCACTGTTCTTCGAGATGATTCCGATCATGGTCGCGGGCGGTGTATGGGTCATCTTGGCCGCCTGGTGCCTGGGGCGCATGGAGTATCGCCGCCTGGGCCTGGTGAGTGTGAGCGAAGACGAAGTGCTTGAGGGCTACGCACACATACGCCTGAACGACCCACGCTTTGTGTTCAATCTGGTGCTCACCGGCGCTCTGATCACCTGCATGATGCTCAGCCTGATGCCGCTGCCGATTCTGTTCATGATCGCATTCGGCCTGGCGTGCCTGGTCAATTTCCCCACTTTGCAGCAGCAAAAGGAAGTCATCGCACGGCATGCCGACAACGTCCTGGCCGTGACGCTTCTGATATTCGCGGCAGGCGTCTTCGTCGGCATCATGGGCGGCACCGGAATGATCAAGGCCATCTCGGAAAACCTGGTCACCATCCTGCCGCAGCAGTCTGGCCACTACATGTCGGTGATTACCGCACTGTTGAGCATGCCTTTCACCTATGTACTGACCAACGATGCGTTCTATTTTGGCGTGTTGCCGATCCTGGCCGAAACGGCCGCCCACTATGGGATCGACCGTCAGGAGATGGCCGTTGCCTCCCTCATCGGTCAGCCCGTGCATTTGCTCAGCCCGTTGGTTGCTTCGACTTATCTGCTGTGTGGGCTGCTGGATATCGATTACGGTGACAACCAACGCGTTTCACTGAAATGGACGGTTGGAACGGTGCTCGTGATGTTGGTAGCCGCCATAGGGGTGGGCGCGATCACCGTTCTCAACTGATAGAACAGGAACGCAGAAGCGTAGATCCGCAGGGCCGAACCGGAACCGCGTTGTCCCCCTCGCCAGCCGCCAGGCGCCAGACGCCGAGGCGGCGGAGCGCGCCATGCAAGCCTCCGAACAGGCGCAAATGAATCCGCCGGGCGTTGGCCCGTGCCACGATTCTCCTCTCAGGCGCTTGCCCTGACCGTCCGGTCCTGAAAAGGATTCGCAGCGTCTATAACGCGCCTCATCGATGGCACTGATGATGACTATCAAAAGCCCCGCCTGTCTGATCGCCGGAAGCGCCCTCTATAATCGCCTCCCCTTTTTCTCCGCTCCTGCGCCTGCCTACAGGCGACCATTCCCTTCGGAACTCCGCATTATGCCCAACACCCCCCAAGCCATTGATGGCCTCCCCGAACATAATCAACAAAGCGTCAAACAGCAGTGGCTGGCGATTCTCTCGGTCGCCGTGGGTGCCTTCGCGCTGGTGACCAGTGAGTTTCTCCCGGTGGGCGTGCTCAACGATGTCGCCAGCGACCTGGGCATCAGCGCAGGCCACGCCGGTCTGATGGTGACCCTGCCCGGCATCATGGCTGCCCTCGCCGCTCCCTTGCTGTCTGTAGGCATCGGCGCCATGGACCGTCGCTATCTGCTGATCGGCCTGACGCTGATCATGATCATCGCCAACTCGGTGGTGGCGTATGCCAGTGACTTCAACCTGCTGCTGTTCGGCCGCGTGCTGCTGGGCATCAGTATCGGCGGTTTTTGGGCGACGGCGATTGCTCTCAGCGGCCGCCTGGCCCCCAAGGGCGTGGGCGTCGCTCAGGCCACCTCGATCATCATGGTCGGCGTGACCTTGGCGACCGTGCTGGGCGTGCCCGTCGGCACCTGGCTCAGTGGCCTGATGGGCTGGCGCATGACCTTCCTGGTCACCGCGCTGGTGGGCATTCCGGTGCTATTGGCGCAGATCTTTCTGCTGCCGCGGCTCAACCCGGACAAGGCCATTCGCATCAGTGACTTGCCGGCCCTGTTTATCAACCCGCAAGCTCGGGTCGGGTTGATCGCCGTCTTGCTGATCGGCCTGGCGCACTTCGCCGCCTACACCTATGTCGCGCCGTTCTTCAAGGAAAGTGCCGGCTTCGATGGGCCGACCATTGGTTCGCTACTGTTGCTCTATGGCGTGGCTGGAGTGATCGGTAATATTTTCGCCGGCTTCGCGGCCAACCGCAGTGTGCGTCACACCTTGCTGCTGGTCGCGCTGATGATCGGCATCAGCACCGCCCTGTTCCCCCACTTCGCTACCGGCATGACCGGCGCAGCGATGCTGATCGCACTCTGGGGCTTCGCTTTCGGTGCCTTCCCGGCCTGCGCGAGTATCTGGATGTTTGTCGTAGCGCCCAAGGATGTCGAGCGCGGGATGCCGCTGTTCGTCGCCTTGTTCCAGGTGATCATTGCATTGGGTTCGTTCTTTGGCGGGCAGATCGTCGACCAATTGGGCAGCTCAGTGCTGTTGAGCCTGGCCACGGCGCTGGTGGGGTGCGGCTTTGTCACGGTGCTTGTGCTGGGCCGCAACGTCAGCAACAACCTGGCGGCCCAGCCCGGCTGACCGAGTCGATGAGGCTTGCGCCGTGAAATTGCCGGCGGCAGTTACCATGTGCCAGGTCCGGGTTGCGCCGCAGTGAGAGGCACTTCCTGCCGAGTGTAATGAGGTCCACGGCACACTGAGTGTGTGCTCGGCGACCCCTCTCGGCCCGGCCGCTGCCATGCAAACTCGAGGATAAATCCAGTCGCCTTTACGGCGACTTTTTCCTGATGCGCGCTGCCGCGTGCCTATCGACGAGTGTCCGCCTCCTCGGCCGGATAAAACTCGCCTTCCCTTCCGGTCTTTTCCAGCTGTTCGCGGACCATCTTCTCTACGCTGGCCACTGCGGCCTGATCGTCAGGGTTGACCAGTTGCAAGCACAAGCGCCGGGCATTCTGATCATGAGTGCCCTCGCTGAGCATTTCGTGGGTAAAGACTTGTTCGCCACGCCACAGGCACAACTGGGTATGAGTCCCACCGAGCCATATCTCGTTGATGGGTCCCAGGTCGGTGGTAGCCAGTTGGTCCACGGTGATCGTCTTGTCCATTGCACTGTACCTTTTCATTGAGTCGATACAGCTCAGACGTACAAGCGCAGCGCGTCGTTCCCGGTATCTCGCCAATGGTCGAGGACTCCGGGTCGAGGATGCAGCACAGCGGACCGTTCGAGACTGGAAACCGGTGCGCTGAGCGGTTGATGTCCCCAGACTGTTTATCTTCATGACCGATCAGGCCGACTGCGCAGCGCGTATGGTCACGCCTTCATGGATCAGTGCTTCCCGTATGGCCCGAGCGAAGGCTGCAGCTCCAGGTTGATCGCCATGAATGCAGAGCGTGTCGGGACGCACCGGCACCCTGGTGCCGTCAAGCGCAAGCACATACCCTTCACGCAGCATGCACAGCACCTGGGCGACCGCCTGATCGGCATCGGTGATCATCGCGCCGGCATGGCCGCGCGGGGTCAATGAGCCATCCGCCTGGTAGGTGCGGTCGCCGAACACTTCGTGACGCACCGCCAGGCCCGCTGCTTCGGCGGCCCGGGTCAGTGCGCTGTTGGCCAGTCCATAGAGGTACAGCGCCGGGTCGAAATCCCTGACAGCTTCACAGATGGCTTGGGCCAGCACGGGATCGGCAGCCGCCTGGTTATACAACGCACCGTGGGGTTTGACGTGTTGCAGCCTGATGCCCTGCGCCGCGACGAACGCGCTCAACGCGCCCACCTGATACAACACGCACTCATAGACCTCGTCAGGGCTCAGGTTCATCTTGCGACGACCCAATCCCTGCAAATCCGGAAAGCCTGGGTGCGCACCCACCGCCACGCCTTTGTCTACCGCTGCCGCCACTGTATTGCGCATGATCCGCGGATCACCGGCGTGGAAGCCGCAGGCGATATTGGCCGAGGTAATCTGCGCCAGCACCGCCTCGTCATCACCCATGCGATACAGACCGAATCCCTCGCCCAGGTCGCTGTTCAAATCGATTTCAGGCATGTGTGCACTCCAGTTGCGTGAGCAGTCGCGCGCGCTGTACGGCCAGCAGTTGGGCGTGCTCCAGGGTTGTCAGTTCGAACACAACCTTTTCGCCGGGCAGGCGCTGGGCCAGCAGCGGCAGGTCGACGCTGATGACATTTGCGATCCGTGGGTAGCCGCCGGTGGTCTGGCGATCCGCCATGAGTATGATCGGCTGGCCGCTGGGCGGGACCTGGACGGTGCCGAAGGTGACGGCTTCGGAGAGCAGTTCCAAAGGCGCTTCGAGTTCCAGGGCGGCGCCTTGCAAGCGATACCCCATGCGCTCTGAATCATGGCCGATGCTGTACGGACCGTTGAGCAGGTGATGCCGCGCCTGATCCGTGAACGCCAGCCACTCACCACCTGCAATGACCCGGATCGGCGCGTCGGCCTCCCGTTCAATGGCCCGCGTCAACGGCTTGGGCAGCACGATCCTGGGCGGGTTGCGGAAACTGGAAGCCACCCCCAGCCGGTCACCTGCGACCAGGGCTCTGCCCAGCACACCTTCATAAGCGCCGCGGCGGTAAGTGCTGACGCTGCCGAGCACCGGTTGGACCGTGAAACCGCCCGCGACAGCGAGATAAGCGCGTGCGCCGTTCTTGCGCGTGCCGAACGCCAGGACCGAGCCGGGTCGAACCCGGACAGCCGTCTCGGGTGGCAGCGGCTGGCCATCGAGCGTTGCGCCCAGATCAGCGCCGGCGATGGCAATGAGTGTGCCGGCATCGAAGCGCAGGGTCGGTCCCTGGAGTGTCATTTCCAGAGTGCCGCAATCGAGCCTGTTGCCCACCTGCAGGTTCGCCAGCTTATGCGCCAGAGCATCCATCGGACCGTTCACCGGCACGCCGATGTGCTGATAACCGGTGCGTCCGACATCCTGAAACGTGGTGCAGAACCCCGGCTTTAGCACTTCAAGGGTCATGAAAAGCGCTCCTCGTTCAGGATCGACGCAAAGGTCGAGGCTTCGATGGGCACGAAGCGGACCTTGTCTCCGTTCTGCAGCAGGCAGGGTTCTTGCCGGCGAGCGTCAAACAGGGTCAGCGGCGTACGGCCGATCAGGTTCCAGCCACCTGGCAGTTCCAGCGGGTAGATCACTGACTGCCGATTGGCCAGTCCGATGCTGCCGGCAGCCACCTTGGTTCGCGGGGTGGCCTTGCGCGGCGGGGCCAGTGAAGCGTCGAGCACACCGATGTAGGGATGGCCAGGCGCAAAGCCCACCATCAGTACATCCAGCCACTGGCCGGTATGCAGCTCGATCACCGCTTCAGGCGCAATGCCCAGGGAAGTCGCGACCTCTTCAAGGTCAGGACCGTGCTCGCCGCCGTAGCACACAGGAATCTCGATGAGCCGGGGGGCATCGGCTTCGGCAGTCGCGGCCTTGCGCATCACCGCTGCAAGCTGGTCCGCCAGTGCCGCGTAGGGGCTCTGCCCCTCCGTGTGGGTGACGTGTTCCGGTCGGTAATGCACACCCACGCAGACCATTGCGGGCACGATATCGGTGATGCCGACCAGCTCACCGCGCAGCACCGCTTCATTGAGGTGCCTGGCGCAGCGCGCCGCCTGGCGGTTGGCTTCCGGGCTCAGCACCTGGGCGAATGTCAGTATCAGGCAGCTGTCCCCGGCCGGGGACATGGCCCACGTCTCGGCACACGCACTGCCAAGGGGGGCTTGGCGTTGCAACATGTTTATCTCTCTTACCGGCGTGCCGGGTTACCGCTGCAACTGCTGGCCTGCGGTTTCATTCAGGAACAACAGGGATACCAGGCTCAAGGCGGCAGCTCCTGCAAGGAAGTAGCCGGGCATCAGCAGGTCGCCCGTGATCCCGATCAACGCCGAAGACATGTAGGGAGCCAATCCGCCGCCCAGGATCGCGCCCAGGTTAATGGCGATGGCCATGCCGGTATAACGGACGCGGGTCGGGAACTGCTCGGCGTAGGTGGGGTAGCCCACCGACTGGACGATCGGCATCGGCAGCGTGGCAACCAGCAGCGCCAGCGCGGCGATCCAGATCGACGCACCGTTCATCACCATCATCATCGGCACCACCAACAGGATGTAGCCACTGAAACCGATGGCAAGGGTGCGCCGTCGCCCCAGACGGTCGGAAACCGCGCCCCAGAATGGCATCATCGCCGCGACGATGAAGCTGATGCTGGCGATGACCCAGTAAACGTGGGCTTTCTCGAATTTCAGGTACGTGGTCAGGTAGATGTTCATGAACACGATGCCGATGAAGTAGCCCACGTTCTGCCCGAACGCCAGGATCACCACGCGCACCACCTTGCCCAAATGCTTGCTCATGACCTCACGCACCGGTGCCGAGGGCGGCTTTTCCTTCTCCAGGAATGCCTGGTACTCCGGGGTTTCCTCGACGTTGTGGCGCATCTTGCAGGAAAGGATCACCAGCGGCACGCACAGGAAGAACGGTATCCGCCAGCCCCATGCCTGCAGGGCCTCGGGACTCAGCAGCAAGGTGACCACGCCGCACACGCAAGCTGCCGTGCCGCCGCCGATGGCAACGCCTACCGGGGTGAACGAACCGAAAAACCCTCGTCGATGGGCAGGCGCGGACTCGGCAACGAACGCCGCTGCACCGACCACCTCGGCGCCTGCGAAAAAGCCTTGGGCCAGACGGATCAGAACCAGCAGGATGGGCGCGATGATGCCCGCCTGGGCCGCCGTGGGCAGGAATCCGATCAGCGCGGTGGACACGCCCATGCCGATAACCGTCGTCAACAGTACGCCGCGGCGGCCGATGCGGTCACCCAGACGACCCAGGATGATTCCGCCCAGCGGCCTGGTGAGAAATGCACTGCCGAATACCGCAAGTGAAGCCAGCAAAGCGGCGGCAGGGTTATCGCCGGGAAAGAACAACGGCGCAATGATCGCGGCCATGTAGCCGTATACACCAAACTCGTAGTATTCGACGGCGGTGCCGGTAGAGGCCGCAATCGCAGCGCGGCGACTCACGGATCGGCTGTCAGAGGCGGTGGAAGCATGATCGGAAGCAGCAGCAGACGAAACGTCTGCGCCACCAGGGGCTAATACGCGAGACATAGATCACCATTCACAGAACCAACGGATTGTTAGTAAAGCGGTCAGTGCCGCCTGTTTTTATGTGCTTGCCGGTCAGGACAAGCCGGTTGTGATGGGCAGTAGCAAGAAGGCGTAGCAATTGGGCATTTCTTATTGAGGTCGTCGCGGCAAGGGGGAATCACCTCAATGCCGCGTCGTTGATCACTTGGCGAACAGCAGGCTCATGTCCTTGAAGGCCTTGAATTCCAGAGCGTTACCACACGGATCGAACAGGAACATGGTGGCCTGCTCGCCCACCTGCCCTTTGAACCGGACATAAGGTTCGATCACGAACCTGGTTCCGCGGGCTTGCAGGCGTTCAGCCAGGGCTTCCCATTCATCCCAGTTGAGGATGATGCCGAAGTGCGGAACCGGAACGTCGTGGCCGTCGACCGGATTGGTGTGAACCGATTCCTGGCTCGCCGTCTTGGGATGTTCGTGGATGACCAACTGATGGCCATAGAAGTCGAAGTCGACCCAGTTCGAGGATGAGCGGCCTTCGGCCAGGCCGAACAGATCACCGTAGAAAGTGCGGGCGGCAGGCAGGTCGTAAACGGGGATCGCGAGATGGAAAGGAGAAAGGCTCATCGTAGGCTCCGGTTTTTTCGTGTTATGGGACGCTTCAGACAGAGCGGACCTGATGTCCGGCCAACTGCCTCTGGCCCCATCATAGGGGTGGCTTAAAAACAAAAAAAACAATATATTTTTTGATGATCAACAAAGGAAATCTATGAATGATCCGTGAGCTCAAGACCCTGATCGCTGTCGCCCGGGAAGGCACATTTGCCGCCGCAGCGCAGAAGATCGGCCTGACCCAGGCCGCCGTGAGCGCGCAGATCGCCCGACTGGAAGCCGAGCTTGGCATGGAGCTGTTCGACCGGACGGGACGCACTGCCCACCTCAACGCCGTGGGTTACCAGACCCTGCAGCAGGCACATGAGCTGATCCGGATGTACAACGAACTCGGCTCCCCGGCCCCTGAAACCCAGACCCCGCAGCTGGTCACCATGGGCGCGATTGCCTCGATACAGCGCATGCTGCTGCCCAGCGCCCTGGCCAGGTTCCACCAGCAATGGCCCAACTTCCGCACGCGAATCCTGCCTGGCCTGTCCATGCAACTGCTTGACCAAGTGGACGCCGGCGAGGTCGATCTGGCAGTAATCATTCGCCCGGCCTACTCGCTGCCCAGCGACCTGAAATGGGTTGCGCTGGCCAGCGAGCCCTACCGCCTGCTGGTGCCGCAGGACACACAAGGTGACGACTGGCCGGAACTGATGGCTTCGCAACAGTTCATCCGCTATGACCGAACATCATTCGGCGGGCGCCAGGTCGACCGGTTCTTGCGCAAGATGCATATCACGCCCCGTCAGGTCAGCGAGCTGGATGAACTTGAAGCCATCGTCAAGCTAGTGGCCCATGGAGTGGGCGTGGCGCTGGTGCCGGAAACGCTAGGTCAAGGGGCATGGCCCGACGGGGTACGCGCTCTGGATCTGCGCGAGCACACGTTTTATCGAGAAATCGGCCTGGTCTACCACCCCAGGCGGAACACCCATGAGCCGGTCATGATTCTTGCCGGGCAGATCGAAGACCTTGCCCGGCAAGTTGCCCAGCGCGAATAACAGCGCCGCAAGGTACGAACCCCAGGAGGCACCGTAACGGCCCGCGTGGCGCCGCAGCGCCGTTGTCGGCCTCGATTTGCGGGGCGTTTGTGCAATTGCTTGTCCGGCCCACCCGGTCAGTCGAATAACGTGCAAAAATTCATTTCTGTCATTCGGCCCGAGACATCCCATGAGTTTTAAAAGCCCCGAGCATTCATCACTTACCTTTCTCTCGGGTGGCGGAGAAATGGGGGCGCTCATTCGGGCCCACGACTGGATATCCACGCCTTTAGGTGCGCCGGAGACCTGGCCGCAATCGCTCAGATCCGCCATCGGGATTTGCCTTCACTCCAGCTTCCCTACCGCGATCTACTGGGGAGGTGATCTGTGCCTTCTTTACAACGACGCATGGCGCTCGGTAGCGGGAGAACGGCATCCAGCAGCGCTGGGGCGAACCGGCAGATCGGTCTGGGCAGATATCTGGAATGTGGTCGGCCCGCAACTGGAGGCGGTGACCCAGTCTGCGCAGGGATTTTCCGCTTTCGATCAGTTGTTGCTGATGGAGCGCCAGGGCCATATCTGCGAGACCTACTGGAACTACAGTCTGACCCCGATTCTGGGAGAGGCCGGTGTCGTTGCCGGCGTGTTCAACCAGGGCCATGAGACGACAGATCGTGTCCTGAGTGACCGCAAGCGTGAAGCCGATTCGCTACGCCAGCGTCGCATGTTCGAGCAGGCTCCAGGGTTCATCACCATCCTCGGCGGCCCCAACCATACCTTTGAATTTGTAAATGAAGCCTACAAGCGCCTTTTCGGCGACCGGGACTTCGTCGGCAAGACCATTTACGAAGCATTCCCGGAACTGGGCGGCCAGGGTTATTACGACTGGCTCGATCAAGTCTTCATCACCGGCCAACGATTCGCCTCACAAAGCACGCCCATTCGGCTGGTTGACGAACATGGTGTCGCCGAAGAGCGCTTCCTCGATTTCATCTACGAACCTCTGTTGGATGAATCCGGCAAAGTGACCGGCATCTTCTGCGAAGGCTTTGATGTCACAGAGGCGCATTTGTCACGCTCGGCCCTGGAAGCCAGTGAGGCGGCGTTGCGTGAAGAAAGTCGTAACCTGGAAACGCTGAACCGGGTGAATGCCGAACTGGCTGGCGATCTCGATCTGGAGCGGCTCATCCAGACCGTGACGGATGCCGGGATAGATGTGACGGGCGCAAAATATGGAGGCTATGCCCAGAACGTGGCCGACGAAGCCGGGCAAAGGCTTCATCTGTTTACTTTGTCAGGGGCCGAACGAGGTGACTTCGCCCGGCTATCCACACCCCCCGCAACGCCCTTGTTCAGCCAGACATTCAGCGACAGCGGCGTCGTTCGGGCCGACGACATCCTGATGGATTCGCGTTATGACACCTCCGTCCCTTACTGCGGGCTTGCGCTGGGCCACCTGCCTATCAGGAGCTATCTGGCAGTGTCGGTGGTCTCGCGATCAGGCTCGGCACTCGGCGGGCTTTTTTACGGCCACCCGGAACCTGGGCAATTCACGCCCCGGCACGAGAAACTGATATCGGCGCTGGCCTCGCAGGCGGCGATAGCAATCGACAATGCCCGCCTTTTCCAAGACGTGAAGAACGCTAATGAAACGCTTGAGCAACGGGTAGAAGCCCGCTCCCTGGAACTGAATGCCGCGCACGCCGCGCTGCGCCAGTCCCAGAAGATGGAGGCCGTGGGTCAATTGACCGGCGGCATCGCTCACGACTTCAACAATTTGCTGGCGGGCATCATCGGTAGCCTGGAGATGATCGAGCGACGTGTTGTCAGTAATCGTACCGACGGGCTTGAACGATACGTTGGCGCAGCCCGTGACTCCGCCCAGCGTGCGGCGGTGTTGACGCAACGCCTGTTGGCTTTTTCCCGCCGGCAGACCCTTGATCCCAAACCCATCGACGTCAATCAGCTCGTCTACGGAATGCAAGAGCTGATCACGCGCACGGTCGGGCCTTCGATCAGCCTGGAAGTGGTGGGCGAAATCGGGCTGTGGCCCACCCGAAGCGACGGCGTGCAGCTGGAAAGCGCTCTGTTGAACCTGGCCATCAACGCCAGGGATGCCCTGCCCGATGGTGGGCGTATCGTGATCCAGACGTCCAACCATGCGGCGGGCAACACGCCGGAAAATGCCAAGGAGAGCGAAGGCGATTTCGTGTGCATTGCCGTATCGGACAATGGAACGGGTATCGCACCGGAGATCATCGAAAGGATCTTTGACCCCTTTTTCACCACCAAGCCACTGGGCCAAGGGACGGGGCTGGGTCTGTCCATGATCCACGGTTTCGTGCATCAGTCCGGTGGCTTTGTGCAGGCGGATTCCACCGTCGGAATCGGCACCAAGATCGCCCTCTATTTGCCGCGATACCTGGGTGCGATGGACCAGGAGACGGGAACCGAAGCTGATGGGGCAAACCGCTGCGTCGGTCGAGAAACCATTCTGGTGATCGACGATGAACCGACGTTACGCATGCTCATGAGCGAAGTGCTGCGCGAGGAAGGCTATACCGTTATCGAGGCGCCGGACGGGCCCTGCGGTCTGGAGCTGCTGCGCGCCAGGCCGAGCATAGAGTTGCTCATAACCGACGTAGGCTTGCCGGGAAGCATGAACGGACGACAGGTCGCAGACGCAGCCCGAGTAATGATCCCGGCGCTCAAGGTCATATTCGTGACCGGTTATGCCGAAACGGCAGTGACCCGCAACGGTTATTTGGAGAATGGCATGGCGGTCATCACCAAGCCGTTCGCCATGGCGCAACTGACGCTCCAGGCACGCGAGCTGCTGGATGCCGTCCTGCCGGACGAGGCGCGCGGCCAGGACGATCATCAACGTCACTGACGCGGGCCGGTCGAGGAAGTTTTAGCCCAGGCGTCATCGGGGTGGCGTCGGCACCGTCCAATGTTCGAGACTGTGCCAACGGCGCGACGACGCTTTTCTTCTGCCGAATTTACGGTCGAGCACCCGGCTTTCGCTCATGCGGCTCGTCCACAGCCACAGCCTTGTCACGTAGACAGCCCGACCGTGCCCATTGCGGCGAATTCAACCTCTATTTGCCTGCCGGCCCCGGCCCAGTAGATACCGGTCCAGCTGCCGGTCGCCACCAGATCCCCGGCACGCAACGGGGTTCCCAATGCCGCAGCGTGTCGCGCAAGCCAGGGTAGCGAGGTCAGCGGGTCGGTGAACGGATGGCCGCCGGCACTGGCCAACACGGTTTTTCCTCCCTCCCGAAGTTCGACCCGCTGGCCTGCCCAGTCCGGCAGCTGCGCCAGGGTTTGCGGCACACCGAGCACCAGTGCGCGGTTGAGCTGCTGATCGGCCAGCCGCAGCAATGGTGCGGCCTGATCGCCCTGCAACCAGCGGGTGCCGCATAATTCGATGCCAGGCAGCCACGCATCAATGGCCGTATGGAGCATCGCCCGTTCAGTGTTCTCGCCGAGATCACGGGCCAGGCGCACGATCAACTCGCCTTCGATACCGAAACCGAAGGCCTCGCCCGATGGGACGTGCCAACCCGACGCATGCACGGCCGTTGATGGCACCCTTGCGGCGCT
This sequence comes from Pseudomonas sp. v388, assembly GCF_003935425.1. Taxonomy (GTDB): domain Bacteria; phylum Pseudomonadota; class Gammaproteobacteria; order Pseudomonadales; family Pseudomonadaceae; genus Aquipseudomonas. The sequence continues at coordinate 55,926 of NZ_RHQN01000001.1, read as the reverse complement.
GAGCAGTCCACCCGGCGCGCCACCGAGCTTCCAGGCGGCAGGTGCCAGGGCATCGAACCAGCCAAGGGCGTCCGCCACTCGGCGCTGCACTTCATAGGCCTGGGTTTCGCTGTTCAGGCTCAGCTCCGGCAGCGGCTGCTGGCGCCCTTCACGCCAGCCGCGAATCAGGCCGGCTGCCACGTGTTCCTCGACGCTCATAGCGGCAGCTCGGTCCGGCGCCGACGCACTTGGGCCGGCGCCGGACGCTCGCAGCGTAAAAAGCGCCCACGCCCGGCGTCACCGCGCGGCTCGCCATCCCAAACCACCTCGCCGCGAGACAGCGTCATGGCCGGCCAGGCGCTGAGTTGCATGCCGGCGTAAGGCGTGTAGTCAACGTTGTGATGCAGCATGGCGTTGTTGATGGACACCGGTTGCCCTTCGTCCCAGATCACCAGGTCGGCATCGGCGCCGATGGCGATACTGCCCTTGCGCGGGTACAGGCCATACAGTTTGGCGGCATTGGTGGAGGTCAGCGCCACGAAACTTTGCGGCGTGATACGGCCGCTGCGCACGCCTTCAGACCAAAGCAAGGCCATGCGTGTCTCGACGCCGGGAATACCGTTAGCGGTCCGGTCGAATGACGCCTGCTCGCCGTGTGCCTTCTTGCCGTCCGCGCCGTTGAAGCGAAAGGGTGCATGGTCTGAAGAAAAGATCTCGAACGAGCCGTTCTCCAGCCCGTCCCAGATCACCTGCTGGTTGGCGGAATCACGCGGTGGCGGGCTGCAAATGCACTTGGCACCTTCAAAGCTGTCGTCGCAACCCAGCGAATCGGCGGTCAGGAACAAGTATTGGGGACAGGTTTCGGCATACACTTTCAAACCCTGGCTCTGCGCCCAGCGGATCTGCTCCACGGCCTCACGGCCCGAAACGTGCACGATCAGGATCGGCACATCCACCAGTTCAGCCAGGGCGATGGCGCGGTGAGTCGCCTCACGCTCCACCAACATCGGCCGCGACGTGGCGTGATAACGCGGCGCGCTCAGCCCGGCTGCCAACAGACGCTCGGTAAGCCAGGCGATGCAGTCACTGTTCTCGGCGTGCAGCATCACCATGGCACCCTCTCGGCGCGCCACCGACAAGGTCTCCAGGATCTCACGGTCATTCAGTTTCAGCGCATCGTAGGTCATGTAGATCTTGAACGAGGTGTAGCCTTCGGCAATCAGCGCCGGCAGCTCTTCACGCAACACCTGTGGCGTGGGATCGGTGACGATCAGGTGGAACGCATAATCGATGACCGGCTTGCTGCCGGCGCGCCGGTGATAGTCCTCGACGGCCGCGCGCAAGCTTTCGCCCTTCTGCTGGCAGGCGAAGGGGATGACTGTCGTGGTGCCGCCGCAGGCAGCCGATATCGTCCCGCTGAGAAAGTCATCGGCCATCACCGAGCCGTCGCCGGTGGGCTGGTCCAGGTGCACGTGGCTGTCGATACCGCCGGGTGTGACATGCCGTCCGGCCGCGTCGATTTCCTGTCGACCCTGGGGCAGGTCCAGGCCCAGGGCGGTAATCAGCCCGTCACGGATACCGATGTCACAGCGAAACGTGTCCGCTGCAGTCACTACATTGGCGTTGCGAACAATCAGGTCGAAAGCGTGCATGTCCGGACTCCCTCAGCCGCGCGCCAACCAGGCCCTGGCTATTTCTTCACGGGTGGTGAACCACACCTCATCGTGGCTCTGTGCGTACTCGATGAATCGCTTGATGGCACGCACCCGGCCCGGCCGCCCGACCATGCGCGGATGCAGCCCGATGGACATCATTCGCAGGCCATCGGCGGCTTCTTCGTACAGCACGTCGAAACTTTCCTTCATGTATTCGAGGAAGTCCGAGGCCTGGGAAAGCCCTGGGGAGTTCCAGTAGCGGAAGTCGTTGACGTCGCTGGTGTAGGGAACGACCAGGTGCTGCTTGCCCTGGACGTCGACGAAGTAGGGAACGTCGTCGTTATACGCATCGGAGTCATAGAGAAATCCTCCCTCCTCGGCCACCAGTCGCCGGGTATGTACGCTGGCGCCGTAGCGGCAGTACCAGCCCACGGGACGTTTGCCACAGGTGCGCTCGAACGACTCGATCGCAAGCCGAATGTGCTCGCGCTCCTGGGCTTCGCTCAGACGGAAAACCTCTTCCCAGCGATAGCCATGGCTGCAGATTTCGTGGCCCAGTTCGACAGCCGCTTTCGCCACATCGGGGTTTTGTTCGAACGCCACCGCGCACGCATGAAAGGTCGCGGGGACGTCGGCGGCCTGCAGGATGTCGAGAATGCGCCAGATACCGACCCGTGCGCCGTACTCGTACATCGACTCCATGGCCAGATTGCGGACGCCGTCAGGAAACTGATAGCTGCCCCACTCGGTCATGCTCTCCTGGTCAGGGTCGCCCATTGCCAGCGAGCGCTCCGAACCTTCTTCGTAATTGATGACGAAGTTGATCGCCAGCCGGGCGCCGTTAGGCCAGGTGCCCTGAGGGCGTTGTCGGCCATAGCCGACCAGATCACGATGGGGTAATGCCATGGGTCCTGTCTCCTGCAACGATTCAACGTTAGGCAAAACCGCCAAGCCCAGGCTCAGCAGTCGATATCTTTGAGTGCATCGTGATCAGGCCCGTCCAGGTTCTGGCCATTGCGGAACGCCAGCCCCATGGCCAGCGTCTGCGCGATGCAGAAGGCGGCGGTCAACGAGCGAAAACCCAGCAGTTCGGCATCATTGACCTCGATCATCACCGACGCTTTCTGTCCGACGGGACTGAGGATGCTGTCCGTAATCGCCACGATGGGGGTCCCGGCCGCAACAGCCTGCTGACACGCGTCGATGGTTTCCTGCGCGTAGGGAGGAAAACTCACCGCCACCAGTACGTCATCGCCGTGCAGCGCACCGACCTGTTCGCGCAGGCTGCCGCCCAGGCCACTGATGTGTACGGCGCGTCTGCCCACGCGGCTCAGGGCGTAGCTGAGGTAGGCCGCCATGGGAAACGAACGGCGCATGCCGACGACAAAAGTGGTACGCGCCTGCTGCAGCAACAGGATGGCCTTTTCAATGGCCTCGACCTGCTGACCTTCCGCCAGGTGCTCAAGGGACACGATGTTGGCCCGGCTGAACGCCGACAGCATGGCGCCGACGTCAGTCGGGTCGTCGAGCAGTTGCTCGCCACGGTAATGCCGGATGCGCTCTTTGAAACTGCCCTGCCCGGCTTGCTGCAATGGCTGCTTGAACAGTTTCTGCAAATCGCTGAACCCGCCGAACCCCAACGCCTGGGCCAGCCGGATGAATGCAGAAGACGGTATGCCGGAAATCTTCGCCAGCGCAGCCACGGTGTTCAACGCAACGTCGTGCGGGTGCTCGGTCAGATAATGGGCGGCATCACGCTGGCGCGCGGTCAAGCGTTCCTGGTGTTCAACGATGGCCGAACGCAGCTCGGCCAGTGTCAGGGGTACAGGCATAAAATCGCTCGAAAATTCAGGAAGGACGCAGTTCGGTGATTGCCTGGGCAAGATGCGCCACCAGGCGCTTCATTTCATCGACGCTGTTGTAATGCGCGATCGATACGCGGACCACGCCGCCGTAGCGGGTCAGGCCAAGCGCTTCGATCAAGCGGCGGGCGTAGAAATCACCGTAACGAATTCCCATTCGATGCGCATCGACGCGTCGAACGATCGCTTCGGACTGGATACCTTCGACCACAAAACTGATGGTGGGCACACGGTCGCCGTCGGTCACACGCGGCTTGCCGATGATTCGTACCCCCGGCGTTTCGCGCAGAAAGGCCAACAGGATCTCGGCCAGACGATCTTCCTGCACCTCGAAGGCATCGAAAGCGGCCTGCATCAACTGGCGCTCGCTGCCCATGGCGCCCAGCTGTCGGCCGATGTCGATCAGGTAATCGCTTATTCCGATGCAGCCGTAGGACAGTTCATAGTTGAGGTTGCCGGGCTGAAGCTTGTAAGGAATGACGTCGCGCCCGATGAAAAAGTGGTTAAGGCTTGGCAGCTCCAGCAATGCTTCGCGCTTGCCCCACAACACGGCAAAGTGCGGGCCGAAGGTCTTGTAGAAACTGAACACGTAGTAATCGGCACCGCTCGCTTGCACATCCACCAGTCGATGAGGCGCGTAGGCAACCGCATCAACGCACAATTTACCGCCCACCGCATGAACCTTGCGCGCCACCTGGGCCACGGGGTTGACGCTGCCGAGAATGTTCGAGGCATGAGTCATCGCCACGTAGCGGGTTTTTTCGCTGAGCAACGCGTCCAGATCATCAAGCTCAAGTTCAAGGCTGTGCGGACTCACGGCCCATACCCGCAACGTCGCGCCGCGCTCTTCGCACAGGCGCATCCAGGGGCCGATATTGGCTTCGTGATCGCAATCGGTGACGATGATCTCGTCACCGGCTTGAATCGACGGCGCAATCGCGCGGCAGAGGATTTGCAGCAGGTGCGTGGTAGAGCCACCCATTACGCACTCTTGCGGATGGGGTGCATTGATCAACCTGGCGACCGATTCACGAGCCTGCATGACCCGCGCGCCGGCATCAACCGATTCGCTGTAGGAGGCACCCAGTTGCACCGCACTGTTGAGCAGGTAATCGCTGATACGGTCGGCAACCGGCTTGAGCACGGCAGAACCGCCGGCGTTGTCGAGGTAGGCATAACCGCTGCTCAGTGCAGGAAACTGGCTGCGTACGTAGTCGATATCCAGAGCTTTCAAGGCATGTTCTCCACAATCTGATCAGTGATGCAGGATCGCCTGCAAGAACGCACGGGTTCTCGGCTCTTGCGGGGCCGTGAAGAAATCGTGCGGATTGTTCTGTTCGATGATTCGGCCGTTTTCCATGAAGATCACCCTATCGGCGACCTTGCGGGCAAACCCCATCTCGTGAGTGACAACAACCATCGTCACCCCGGAACGTGCCAGGTTCTGCATGACGTCCAGCACCTCGCCTACCATTTCAGGATCGAGCGCGGAAGTGGGCTCGTCGAACAGGATCACCCGGGGTTCCATTGCCATGGTGCGGGCAATGGCCACGCGTTGCTGCTGTCCGCCGGAGAGCTGGCCGGGGTATTTCTCCGCGTGCGCAGCCATCCCGACCTTTTCCAGTAACAGGCGCGCCCGTTCATTGGCATCACGTCGGGACATGCCCCGTACCCGCACGGGCGCCAGCGCAACGTTGGCGAGCACGGTCAGGTGCGGATACAGGTTGAAGTTCTGGAACACCATGCCGACCTCGCAGCGAATGCCCGCCAGCTTCGGCCCGTTTTCCACGCGCTGATCGGCAACGCGGATGTCGCCTTCCTGGTATTCCTCCAGCAGATTGATACAGCGGATCAAGGTCGATTTGCCCGAGCCCGAAGGGCCGAGGATAACCACCACTTCGCCTTGATCGACGCTCAGGTTGATATCCGCCAGAGCCTGGAAGGCCCCATAGAATTTGGCCACTCGTTGTATTTCGATGACGGTGCTCATGCGCCTTTTCTCCCGGAGGCACTGCGTCGTTCATGCCAGCTCACCAGCTGCACGAGTGGCAGCAACAGCAACAGGTACATCACCGCGGCACCCACCAACGGCGTCGGATTGGCCGCCAGCGCCTGAGCCTGAGTGGCTTGCTTGAGCAGATCCGGCATGGCCACGACCGACGCCAAGGCGGTGTCTTTCATGACGTTGATGCAGTTGCTGGTCATGGGCGGCATCACGATTCGCATCGCTTGCGGCAGGATGATGTCGCGCATGGTGTTGAAAAAGCTCATGCCCTGGGACGCGGACGCTTCGAACTGTCCGCGTGGAATGGCCTCGATTCCGGACCGGAAAATCTCGGCCGAGTAAGCGCAGGAAACCAGTGACAACGCGGCAGTCGCTGCTGCAAAAGAAGACAGGCGAATGCCAACAAACGGCAACGCGTAATAGATCAGCACGAGCAACACCAGCAGCGGAATGGACCGCAGCACGTCGATGTAGACTCGCGCCAGCCAGCGAATCGGCGCGTACGCGTAGAGCCGCAGCATCGCCAGCAGCAGGCCGCCGGCCAGCCCCAGAATGATGCTGACAACGCCCAGCATCACGGTCACACCAAGGCCGCGCAGCATCAGTGGCAGCGCATCGACGAACACGCTCCAGTTGAAGAAAGTCTGTAACAACTCCATTGCGATTCCTTGGTGGAAATGGGCTGAGGTAGCAAGCGTCGGGTCAGTACTTACCGGCGCTGTGGTGGCGGCGCGCGAAGTCGGTGGTCAGCAGAGTGGCTACTTGAGCACATCCACCACTTTCACCGTGCTGGACTCAGGGTCGGCATCAACACCGAACCATTTCTTGTGCAGGTCGGCGATCACGCCGTCCTTTTTCATCGACGAGATGATGTCGTTCACCTGAGCGGCTGATGCCCAGCCCTTGGCGTGCATCAGCGAATACTTTTCGCTGGTCGGAATACGCGCCACCACCTTGTATTGAGGCTTGTCCTTGATGTAGTACAGGACCGCCGGAATATCGCTCACATAGCCGTCCATGCGGCCCGACGCCAGATCGAGCATGGCAGGCGACAGACCTTCGTAGCGCGAGACTTCCTTGAACTTGTACTCGGACTGATGGGTATTCACCCACATGTCACCGGTGGACCCGGTATCGACACCCACAACTTTGCCGTCCATGTCTTTCAAACCGGTAATGCCGGACTTCGCGAGTACCGACAGGGACTGGTCACTGTCGTAGTACGGCTGGGCGAAACCCACCGATTCGAGGCGTTTGGGGGTAATCGTGATCGAGGAAATGGCGATGTCGGCACGTTTGGACTGCACGGCACTGAACAGGCCATTGAACGGTATGTTGACGAACTCGACAGTCTTGCCGGCGCGCTTGGCGACTTCCTTTACGACGTCAATTTCAAAGCCGACGATCTCGCCTTTGGCGTCCTGAAATTCCCAGGGTACGTTGCCCACGTTGGCGCCCACGGTCCAGTCGGCAGCCCAGGTAGAAGCGGAAAATGCGGTCGCCACGGCCATGCTCAAGAGTACTTTCACATTCATGTCTTGCTCCCCGATCAATCAGTCAGTTCAACTAGGCCGCCTTACCGCTTGCGCAGGCGTTTCGAGGCCCAGACTAGGATGACGGATCAAATAATTCAAGCGATAACTAGAATGAATTAAATGCTTCAATCAGGTGCGAGCATTTCCAGAATTGGTGCGAGCGCGTCGAGGCTGGCGGGCTGCGGTACGGACCGGATTCGGCCGTTGAGGGAGGTGAACCGGTGCACCGAAGCGGAGCGTGAAGCGCAGGCGAGCATCCCGCTCCGATTCTCGCCCACCGGAACTTTTTCCGACCATGACCCGAGTCTGGGCCACGCAGCGGTGCCCAGCGTATGGGTTCGCCACGTGGACGTTCCTGTGAGCCAGGCCCGGCTGATCAGGTGGACAAGGAGGAAAGTGTCGCGCCGTCTACAGCACGCCGCGTCGCGCCAGATTGCTCATGAGCGCACCCACGCCAAAGCGCCAGGGCGGGGCCTGATCGCTGGTGGCAACGCGGTTTTGAAGGCAACCCAACAGCGGCGAGGAAATACTCACCCGATCTCCCACCTTGTGGGTGAAGCCCTGGCCCGGCTGGTCGCGATCATCGGTGGGCGCGAACAGGGTGCCGAGGAACAGGACGAAGCCATCGGGATACTGATGGTTGAGGTTGAGGGTCTGCTGGACCAGATCGGCCGGGTCGCGGCTGATCTGGCTCATGGAACTGGCGCCGTTGAGCACGTAGCCGTCCTGGCCTTCGACACGCAGGGCAACTTCACAGCGGCGCACATCGTCCAGGCCGAAATGCTCGTCGAACAGACGGATGAAAGGCCCCAGTGCGCACGAGGCGTTGTTGTCCTTGGCTTTGCTGAGCAGCAGCGCGCTGCGCCCTTCGAAATCGCGCAGGTTGACATCGTTGCCCAGCGTCGCGCCCTGAATGCCGCCTTTGCTGTCCACCGCCAGTACCACTTCAGGTTCCGGGTTATTCCAGCTCGAGTGCGGATGGATGCCGATGGAACTGCCACTGCCCACGGCGGCGAGTATCGGCGCCTTGGTGAAGATCTCGGCATCCGGACCTATGCCCACTTCCAGGTACTGGGACCACATCTGCTGCTCGATGAGCACCTGTTTGAGACGCATCGCCTCGGCAGAGCCGGGGCGCAGATCACGCAGGTTGTCGCCGATGACCCCTTGTACCAGCTGGCGTATCTGTAGCGCCCGCTGCGCATTGCCGCCGGCTTTTTCTTCGATTACCCGCTCGATCATGCTCGCGGCGAAGGTCACGCCCGCCGCCTTGATCACCTGCAGATCGGTGGGCGGCAACAGGCCTGGCCGTGCAGGATCACGATGTTCGCCGCTGTTGGCGAGCAGCGCCTCCACGCTGCAAATCCGCGGGCCACCGGCCTCCCGTGCGGCCTGCAGCGGTGTATCGCTGTCGAGCAGCAGGCTCAGGGTGGGAAACTGCGCGGTGACATCGATGACCTCACCGTCACGCAATACCACGACAGCCGGACCGCCCTGCTCGCCCGGCAGCCACACGCGCCCTACCAGGGTTGCGCGTTGCCAGTCGTGGGGCATGGAATTCTCAATCGTCAGTTGCAGCGCTTGCATAATTCGTCCTTGGGCTCAGTGGGAATGGCGCGGGGGGCCGTTTTTTTCGATCACCCGCCAATGCAGGGTGGCCGGTTCCAGGCAACCGCCGGTGGACAGCTGGCCGACCAATTGCCGGTAAAGCTCCTGCCAGGGCGTTTGCGCGGGCGGCAATGCCGGTAAGGGTTCCTGACGGCGCGCTGCCAGCTCGGCTTCGTCCACCAGCAGGTTCACGCTGCGGGCATTGAGGTCGACGCGCAGGCGGTCGCCGGTGCGCAGCAGGGAAAGGCCGCCGCCTACCGCCGATTCCGGCGACATGTTGAGGATCGACGGGCTGGCGGAAGTACCGCTCTGGCGACCGTCGCCCAGGCAAGGCAGCGAATCGATACCCGCCTTGATCAGCGCGGCGGGCGGCGCCATGTTCACCACCTCGGCGCTGCCGGGATAGCCGACCGTGCCGCAGCCACGGATCACCAGAATGCAGCGCTCGTCGATGTCCAGGGCCGGGTCGTTGATCCGCGCCTGATAATCCTCAGGTCCTTCAAAAACGATGGCCCGCGCCTCGAAGCTGTTGGGCTGCAGCGGGTCGCTCAGGTAAGTGCTGCGGAAGGCTTCGCCCACCACCGACATTTTCATGATGGCGCTGTCGAAGAAATTGCCACTCAGCACGATGAAACCGGCGCGGTGCTTGAGCGGTTCGGCGCAGCTGCGGATGACGTCGCGGTCACCGGTCGCCGCGCTTTCGACGATCTCGCCCATGCTCTGGCCGCTGGCCGAACGGCAATCGCGGTGCAGGCGCCCGACCTTGTCCAGTTCGTGCATCACCGCCGGGACGCCGCCGGCGCGGTGAAAACTTTCCCCCAGGTATTCTCCGGCCGGCATGCAGTTGACCAGCAACGGCACGTCTTCGCCCACGCGCTGCCAGTCTTGCAGGGACAGATCGATCCCGCTGTGGCGGGCGATGGCGATCAGGTGCGGCGGGCAGTTGGTGGACGCACCCAGCGCCGAGGCCACCGCAATGGCATTCTCGAACGCGGCGTGGGTCATGATGTGCGACGGCCGCACGTCCTCGCGCACCAGGTCGACAATGCGCATGCCCGTGGCATAGGCCATTTGCCCGCGCTCACGGTAAGGCGCCGGAATGCTCGCGCAACCGGGCAGCGACATGCCCAGCGCTTCGGCGATAGCGTTCATCGACAACGCCGTGCCCATCGTGTTGCAGTGACCCACCGAGGGCGAGGCCGCCGTGGTGAGTGTCATGAAGCCTTCGTAGTCGATCTCCCCGGCGCTGAGCAGATTGCGCGCATGCCAGAGCACGGTTCCGGAACCGATGCGCTGTCCTTTGTGCCAGCCGTCGAGCATGGGTCCGCCTGACAGCACGATGGACGGCAAGTCAGTGGTGGCCGCCGCCATCAGGCAGGCAGGGGTCGTTTTATCGCAGCCGGTGGTCAGCACCACGCCGTCCAGCGGATAGCCATGCAGCACTTCGACCAGCCCCAGATACGCGAGGTTGCGGTCCAGGGCGGCAGTGGGCCGCCGCGATTGCTCGGCGATGGGATGAACCGGAAACTCCATGGGAATGCCGCCTGCGTCGCGGATACCGTCCTTGACCCGCTTGGCCAGTTCGATGTGGTGACGATTGCACGGCGTGAGGTCGCTGCCGGTCTGGGCGATGCCAATGATCGGCCGCCCCGACTGCAACTCGGCGCGGGTCAGGCCCTGGTTCATGTAGCGCTCAACGTAAAGCGCGGTGAGGTCCGCGTGGCTCGGGTCATCGAACCACTGCTGGCTGCGCAGACGGCGTGAGGTTGGGTCAGTCATGTCGAACTCCGGCGGTTATTCGGGCAAATGGTTGTGGCGGCGCAACTGGCGGATCAGCCCGGCATGATCGAGCTCGCCGTCACCGGCCTCGACCATGGCCTGGAACAGGCCGTTGACCAGACTGCCCACCGGCAGCGACAGGCCCAGGGAATCGGCGTGGGCGAGCGCGGTGCGAGTGTCCTTGAGTTGCCATTTGGCGGGGCCGCCCGGAGTAAAGTCGTTGTGCAGCATGCGCTGGCCGTGCTGGCGCCATATCACCGAGTCCACGAACCCGCCCAACAGCGCTTCGTGCACCCTGGCCGGATCGGCGCCGCCGCGTTCGGCCAGCAGCAGCCCTTCGGCCACGGTGGCGATGGTGCTGGCGACGATCAACTGGTTGACCAGCTTGGCCAATTCGCCGGTGCCGGCCGGGCCGACATGCACCGCTCGACCCAGCGTTGCCAGAATGGCGCGCCCCTGCTCGAAGGCGTCGGGCTCGCCGCCTGCCATGATCGCCAGGCTGGCATTACGGGCGCCGCGTTCGCCACCCGATACCGGTGCATCCAGATAGCGCAGCCCCAGCCTGGCGCACTGGCGCGCCTGCTCGACCGCTGCGTCCACGGCGATCGAGCTCATGACGATCACCAAGGCATCCGGCGCCAGGGCCAGGGCAGCGCCCTGCTCGCCGAACAGCACCTGGTTGCAGGTCGGGCCGTCGCTGAGCATGCAGATCAGCGTCTGTGCGCCTTCGGCGGCTCGGGCCGCACTGGCGTGTATCTGCGCCCCGTGTTCGGCCAGCGGCGCGGTCTTGTTTGCGGAGCGATTCCAGGCCTGGACCGGGTAACCGGCTTTCAACAGGTTCAGTGCCATGGGCTGACCCATGATGCCGGTGCCGATGAACGCCACGGTGGGCTTGCTCATGCCTTGCCTCCAAGGCCGCGCACGGTCGGCTCGGGTTCACCGACCACAGCCACCTTGTTGCGCGGCATCAGTACCATGCCCAAACCTCCGGCGCCGACCAATGCGGCGATGATCAGAAAGCCCGGGGTATAGCTGCCGGTGGCGTTGAACAGGAAGCCTGTCAGGTAGGGGCCGGTGAAACCGCTCAGGTTGCCGATGGAGTTGATCAGGCCGATGCCCGCCGCCGCACCCACGCCGGTCAATACCTGGCCGGGCACCGCCCAGAACACATTGATGGCGCTGTACACGCCCATGGCCAGCAGGATGAAGCCGATCACGATGATCCATGGCTGGTTGATCAGCAGGGCCACGGCAATGGAGATGGCGGCCAGCATTGCGGCGCCGCCGGCGTGCCAGTGGCGTTCTTGCAGACGGTCGGAACGGCGGCTCCACCAGATCATCGCCACGGCCGCGACGGCGTAGGGAATCGCGGTGATCAGACCGTTCTGCATCAGGCCGATCTCCAGCCCGAACGAGGCGCGGAACGACGCCAGCACCGTGGGCAGAAAGAAGTTCATGGCGTTGGAGCCAGAGGTGATGCCGAAATACACCAGCGCCAGCAACCACACCTGCCGGCTGGCCAGCGCCTTGCGGATCATCTGGCCTTTGGTGGGTTGCACGCCGACCACCAGTGGCTTGGCGCGCTCTTCCTGCTCCAGTGTGTTGATCAGCCAGGTGCGCTGCTCGACGGTCAGCCAGTGGGCGTCCGCCGGGCGGTCGGTGAGGTAGAAGTAGCACACCATGCCGAGAATGACGGCCGGCACGGCCTCGACGATGTACATCAGCCGCCAGCCCACCAGGCCATAGGCATCGCCCAGTTCGATCAGGCCCACTGACAACGGCGCACCGATGATCTGCGCGATGGGTACGCCCAGGTAAAAGGTGGCGATCATGCGCGCTCGATAGCGGCTCGGGAACCACAGCGACAGCAGGTAGATCACCCCCGGGAAAAAGCCCGCCTCGGCGATCCCCAAAAGGACCCGCAGCGTGATGAAATGCCCGGCGGTCTGCAGAAAGCCCATCGCACCGGCGATGATGCCCCAGGTCACCATGATGCGCGCGATCCACACCCGCGCGCCGAAGCGGTGCAGCAGAATGTTGCTCGGCACTTCAAAGATGAAATAGCCGAGAAAGAAAATCCCGGCGCCCAGGCCATAGATGGTCTGGCTGATGCCAATGTCTTCGTTCATGCGCAGCGCCGCGAAGCCGACGTTATTGCGGTCCAGAAACGCTACGACGAACAGCAGGATAAGGAACGGCACCAGGCGCCGGGTCACGCGCTTGATGGTTTGCCTTTCGATATCCGAGACATCCGGGTGTGAAGTGATCATGTCGCACGGCCTCGCATTGTTGTTGTTATGGGATTGTGTGCAGTAGCGGGCGCCTGACTGCGGGGCGCGTTAAAGGGTCAGTCGGGTGTCCTCGATGTGAGCGCGCACGATGGCATCGAAATCGGCGTCGGCGGTGAAACCCAGGGCGCTTGCGCGCCGCGCCTCCACCCTGCTCGGCCAGCTCTCGACGATGCGCTGGATGGTGGCGTCCGGCTCCCAGCGGATCAGGCGGGTCACGTCGGGGCCTGCGACCCTTTGCAGGGCGGCGACCATGTCGGCGACGGTGGTGCTGATGCCGGGCAGTGGAATGATGCGTTGATTGCCCAGGGTTTCGGGCGACAGGGTCATGCCGCGCAGCATCGCTTCGACAATCCGGCGTGGCGAGGTGAGATAGACCTGGGTATCCGGGCGCACCGGGCACACGGCCGGTTCGCCGTTCAACGGCTCGCGAATGATCGAGCTGAAGAACGTCGACGCGGCTTTGTTGGGTTTGCCGGGGCGCACGGCTACGGTCGGCAGGCGCAACACACGGCCGTCGATGAAGCCTTTGCGGGCGTAGTCGGCCACCAGCAGTTCGCCGACCGCCTTCTGCATTCCATAGGACGATTGCGGCGTCAGCGCGGTGTCGTCGTTGACGACCTCGGGCAAGGTGCCACCGAACACCGCGAAACCGCTGGCGTAGACGAACCGTGGCCTGCTGCCCTGCTTGCGCAAGGTTTCCAGCAGGTTCAGCAGGCCATGCAGATTGACCTGCATGCCGAGGTCAAAATCAGCTTCTGCCGCCGAACTCACCACCGCTGCCAGGTGCCAGACCAGATCGACGCCATCGACGATACTCGCTACGACACGCGGATCGGCGATGTCCCCGGTAACCCGTTCAATGCGCGCGTCGTCGGGGAGTTCGTCGCCGGCAAAGGCATCGAACAGTACGATGCGCTCAATGGCCTGGGGCGCCTGGCCTTCCAGGGCCAGGCTGTGCAGGTCGAGCAGGCGGCGCGCCAGTTGCTGGCCGATGAAGCCGGTACCGCCGGTAATCAGAATGCGCATCTGTTTCTCCTTGTTGTTATTGGATCAGTGGCACGCCGCCTTGGGCTCAGTCCGCTTGAACGGTGCGCTGGCATTGCTCACCCAGGCCTGCAATGCCCAGGCGCATCTGCTGGCCGGCGCGCAGGAAGACGGGCTCGGGTTTCACGCCAAGGCCGACGCCCGGCGGCGTTCCGGTGGAAATGATGTCACCGGGTTGCAGCGACATGCAGCGACTCAGGTAAGCGATAAGCGCGGGAATCTGAAACACCAGGGTGCGAGTGTTGCCGTTCTGGTAGCGATGCCCGTCCACCTCCAGCCACAGGTCCAACTGATGCGGATCGGCGATTTCGTCGTGAGTCACCAGCCACGGACCGATGGGGCCGAAGGTGTCGAAGCCCTTGCCCTTGTCCCAGGTTCCGCCGCGCTCCAGCTGCCACTCGCGTTCGGACACATCGTTGATCACGCAATACCCGGCGACGTGGTCCATCGCATTGCTTTCGTCGATATAACGGCCGGCCTTGCCGATCACCACGCCCAGCTCCACTTCCCAGTCGGTCTTGCTCGAGCCGCGGGGGATCTGCACGTCATCGTTGGGGCCGCAGATGGCGCTGGTCCATTTGTTGAACACCACAGGTTCGGTGGGCACGGGCATGTTGGATTCAGCGGCGTGGTCGGCGTAATTCAGGCCGATGCAGATGAATTTCCCCACTTCGCCGACACAAGGGCCGATGCGCGGCGAGCCGTTCACCAGCGGCAAGGCCGTCGGGTCCAGCTCAGCCAGGGCTTGCAGGCTGGCGAGTTCCAAGGCACGACCCGCGATGTCGGAGATATGCGCCGAGAGGTCACGGATGTTTCCCTGGGCGTCCAGCAGGCCGGGCTTTTCCTGGCCTTTCTCACCATAGCGCAGCAGTTTCATAGGCAGTTCCTGAGTGGTTGCAAAAAAGAGAGTCAGATGCTCATGCCGCCGTCGATCACATGTACGGCGCCGGTGGTGTAGGCGCTGGCATCGCTGGCCAGATAAAGGGCCAGCGCAGCGATTTCCTCGGCTTGGCCGAGGCGGCCCAACGGCTGGCGATCGACGAACGCCTGATACACATCGGCCTCCGAGCGGCCTTGTTGCCGTGCCTGGACAGCGATGCGTTGGCGCAGAGACGGCGAGTCGACGGTCCCTGGACAGATGGCATTACAGCGGATGCCCTGCCTGACGTAATCGGCGGCCACCGACTTGCTCAGGCCAATGACGGCGGCCTTGCTGGCGCCGTAGGCAAAACGGTTTGGCAAGCCTTTGACGCTGGAGGCGACCGACGCCATGTTGATGATGCTGCCGCCGCCCGCGGCGAGCATCCCCGGAAGGAACGCGCGGATCATCCGGTACATGGCCGTGACGTTGAGATCGAATGAAAATTGCCAGGCTTGCTCATCGCATTCCAGCAAGGCGCCGCTGTGGACGTAGCCGGCGCAGTTGAACAGCACGTCCACCGTGCCCACCTGGTCGCGGATAGCCTCGATGGCGGCGCGTTCAGTCACATCCAGCGGCAACGCCAGGATGCCCGGCATATCCTGCAGCGGCTCGATATTCACGTCAGTGGCGATGACTTCGGCACCGGCCTGCTGGAAGGCCAGAACCGACGCACGGCCGATGCCCTGGGCGGCAGCCGTGATCAACACGCGTTTATTGGCAAGGGTCCATTGATTGGCAGGAGTCATGGAGGTGTCCGTTTTTTGTTGTTGGGGGACAGCGTCAAACGAACTTAGAGTCAGTTGCCGATAAGCGCCAATGAGATATTCTCAAGGTTCAATAACCGAGGGTTATCGGATGACCGATCTGGGCTTTAGCCAGTTGTGCAACTGGCTGCGTTTTCGTCACCTGGTGTTGGTGGACACCCTGGCGCGTACGCAAAACATGCACGCTACGGCACTGGAGATGAACATCAGTCAGCCTGCCGTCAGCAAGATGCTTCGCGAAGTCGAAAAGCAGTTGGGTTTCGCCTTGTTCCAGCGGCTGCCGCGCAGCATGTCGCCCACCGACCTGGGCGCTCACGTGGCCCGCTACGCGCGCATCGCACTCAATGACTCTCGGCATTTCGTGGGCCAGATCAATCATCTGCGGCAAGGCGGCCATGGCCTGTTGAAGATCGGCAGCATCTACGCCGCCACCTCCGTGGCGTTGCCGGCCGCCATCGTCGGGGTCAAGCAACGCTGGCCGCTGCTGACGCTGGATGTGCTGGAGGGCACCAGCGCGGATCTGCTGAACATGCTCGAACACAAACAGCTGGACCTGGTCATTGCCCGGTTCACCTCTGACCGCCACCGCCAGCTGTTCGAGTTTCAGCCCTTGGCGCCAGAACCCCTGTGCCTGGTGACCGGCAGCCAGCACCCGCTCGCCGGCGCGCATGAACTGCCGCTGGGCGAACTCGGCAGCTGGCCATGGATCGTGCCTCCCACTGGCACGCCAATGCGCATGCGGCTCGAACGTGCCTTTGCCGAGGCGGGCATGCAGACGCCCGAGAACACGGTAGAAACCCTTTCCCTGCGAACCATCCTGCAACTGCTGCAGACCGCGCCCATGGTGGCCATGCTCGCCGAGTCCATGGTCGGCCCTGACGTCCAGGCCGGACGTCTGGCCCGCCTGGCATTGCCGTTTCCGCTGGTCCTGGCGGACTACGGCATTATCACTCGCCGCGACGAAAGCCCTGGCTGGTCGGCACAGGCCTTGATCGAGGAGCTTCTCAGCGGCGCGGATGCGCAACGGGCGCAACAGAGCCTTCGATAACCCAAGGTTATCGATCAATGGAAAGCTGTCATTGGGCGCCTGGCATCCGGCCGACTAGAGTGAACGACGCCCGCGCTCGACGACGGGCGTCATCGCTCAACAGAGGCGCTCATGAGAACAATAAAAAGCTACAAGAAACTGACGATTCTGTTCCTGTTCCTGATCGGCGTCGTCAATTACTTGGACCGCAGTGCGCTGTCCATCGCCAATACCTCCATCCAGAAAGACCTGGGCATCAGCCCCATTCAAATGGGCGTCATGCTTTCGGCGTTTTCAATCGCTTATGCCTTCTCGCAGTTGCCGCTCGGCGCACTCATTGATCGCCTGGGCAGCAAGCTGGCGCTGGGCGGTTCCCTGATCGTGTGGTCCTTGGCGCAGGCTGCTTTCGGCCTGTTCAGCAGTTTTCATCAGCTGGTGGCATTGCGCGTGCTGCTGGGCATCGGCGAGGCGCCGGTGTTCCCGTCCGCCGCCAAGGCGCTGTCGGAATGGTTCGACACGCAGGAGCGCGGCACGGCAACCGGCTGGGTCTGGTCCTCGACCTGCCTGGGGCCGTGCCTGGCACCGCCGCTGCTGACCTTGTTCATGGTGCACCTGGGCTGGCGCGGCATGTTCGTGCTCACCGGGGTCATCGGCCTGGTGCTGGCCGCCTGCTGGTTCGCGTTCTACAAGAGCAAGGCGCAATACATGGCGCAGAGCGGACGCGCCGAACCACTGCCCATGCAAGCCAAGCGCCCGGCCACACCACGAGTACGCTGGATCGCCTTGTTCAAGGAGCGCAATACCTGGGGTGCGTTTCTGGGCTTCATGGGTGTGATCTACATGATCTGGCTCAATCTGACCTGGCTTCCGGGCTACTTCGAACGTCAACACGGGCTGGACCTGTACCGCACCGCCTGGGTGGTCTCGCTGGCCTACCTGTTCGGCGCCGTCGGGACCATTGTCGCCGGCAAGGCCTGCGACCGCCTGGTGGCGCGGGGCATGAAAGTGCTGGCCAGCCGTAAGCTGATGGTGATTCTCGGCCTGCTTGGCGGCGCGTTGTTCACGCTGATCGTGGCGTTTACCACCAACGTGGTGGCTTGCGTGGTGCTGCTGTGCCTGACCATGTTCTTCATCAACATCTCGAGCGCCACGGCCTGGATGATCGTCAACACCATTGTGCCTTCGGAACGCGTCGCCTCCTTCGGTTCGATCCAGAACTTCGGTGGTTACCTGGCAGGCTCCATCGCACCGATTCTCACTGGTTTCAGCGTGCAGCAGACCGGGTCTTTCTCGTCGGCATTCGTGATCAGCGCAGTGGTGGCAGCATGCTCGGCGGTGGCCTATTTCGCACTGCTCAAAGAACCCGCGCCCAAGCCGGTGACCTTGTCGAGCGCGGACGGGGCACCGGCTGCGGGGTAGGCGTTGCCGCGCGCAGATCGAGACTGCAGACCGAAACAGGGGCAAGCCAGCCGAACGGTTCAGACGCGGTTCCTACTGCTCGTTGTTCGGTCGACCTGCGCGTACCGCCTTGTCGTTTGTCGGGGAATGGTTGTCCGCTGCAAGAGGTGGGAGCCGGGCTATGCCGAACTCGACGATCAGCGTCGACGACGTTTGATTTGTCCTGGGCTTGAAGGAGGCCCAGGCTCAAGCTGCAGGCGTGGATGCCGTAACGGACTCGGCGTTCTCATGCGACTCGACGCTACGCTACGCTAGACGGGCGACCCGTCTGCGTTTACGCCCTGGCCGCTGCGGGCTGTAACGCTGAAAACGACTCGATGCCGGCAATGGGTAGCCAGTCGTTCAAAGGGGTCAGGTAGTGAAGTTCGAATCGCCTCGACAGAAACGCCCATTTCCCTGCGCGGCGTTCGAACCTGTCGTAATACAGCCCACTGACTTGCACCGGCCCCTTTTCGATGTCATGGAACAGGCAGTTCGCGGCGACGGTTCCCGTAGCGCTGTCGCCCACGATATCGATCAAGGGATTGGCCATCCAGTGGTGCATGTGGGGCATCTGGCGCCAGCTGTTTTCAGCCATGGCGAGGATCCCGTCACGGCCCGAGGCGCTGCCGAACCCTGGGAGATCGAGGCTGGCATCCAGGTGCCAGATGTCCTGCAGGAGCGCCGCGTCGAGGCGGTCGAATGCGTTCGCGTAAGCGCTGATAAGTCGATCGATCGCGGCGCGGCTTTCCAGCGCGTCGAGTCGCGCGCTGAGGGTATCGATGTTCATGATGTTCTCCTGGTTGAGATGTGCGCAGGACCGGCACCGGTCGGTCGGCGCCCGTCCAGGCCCGCCGGCCTCGGAGTGAGTTCGCGCGGGGGTCAGTGAGACTTCAGATTTGCGATAACCCCCCGTCGACCATCAGCTCCACGCCGTTTACGTATCTGGCGTCGTCGGAGGCCAAAAACAGTGCCGCGCTGGCGATTTCTTCAGGTTGTGCCATGTAGCCCAATGGCGTGATTTGCTCGACGTATCGGCGCAATGCGGCGATATCGCTCTCGCTCATTTTCAGCCCGTTGTCCATCAGCGGCGTGCGCGTGAAGCCGGGGCTCAACACGTTCGCGCGGATTTTGCGATCCTTGAGTTCATTGGCCCACGTGCGTGCAAATGATCGCACTGCCGCCTTGGAAGCGTTGTACAGGCTCAATCCTTCCATGCCGTTGCTGGAGCAGATCGAGGCGGTCAGGACAATGGACGAGGCGTCTTTCATCAACGGAAGAAGCGTCTGGACACTGAAAAAAACGCCTTTGACGTTCACGTCGAACATTGCGTAGTAAGCCGCCTCGCTGGTCTCTCCGAGCGGGTTTTTCTCGCAGATCCCGGCATTCGCGAACACGGCGTCGAGCCGGTCGTCCTGCGTTTCGATTGTCGTCTTGAGCGCGTCGAGATCCGCTTGACGCGAGACATCGGAAACCACCGCGACAGCCTTGTCGCCGAGTCTGGCAACCGCCGCCTCCAGCGTGTCCGCTGCCCGTCCGGTGATGTAGACGCGTCTGGCGCCCTGGGCGATCAAGGCTTGCGCGATGGAAAAGCCGATCCCCGTGGATCCGCCGGTCACGACGGCGACCTGATCGCTGAATTTACCTGCCATGTCTGACTCCTCAGTCGTTGATAAAGGGTCGTCTGGAGCGACCTTATTCATGGTGAGCGTCATCGCGGCACAGCGGGACTGACACGGATGAACAATGGCCGTGCAGTTTTGTAAGGCGAAAGACCGGGAGCGATCCCCTAAATTGGCATCCATCGGCTCGGCGCGAGCGGGCAAACAGCCTGCACAAGCCTGGCCGCTTACCTGTCGCCTTCACTCGTCGTGAAACCTGAGTTTCCACACAGGATGCCTGTCATGTCTCGAATCGAAACAGAAGCGCCCGAGCCCCGGCGCTGGCTGATGTTTGCCATCTTGCTCGTAGGCGCTTTTCTGCCGCCCCTGGATTTTTTTATCGTTAACGTCGCGCTGCCCTCAATACAGGAGGATCTGGGTACAGGGTCCTCCGCTGAGCAGCTGGTGATCTCTTCCTATGCGACGCTCTATGCCGTGACGCTGATTACCGGCGGGCGACTGGGCGATCTGTACGGTCGCGGGCGGATGTTCTTCCTTGGCCTGCTGGGCTTTGCCGCCGCGTCACTGATGTGCGGGCTGGCGGCTTCGCCCTGGCTCCTTATCCTCGGGCGAGCCTTGCAGGGCGTGACCGCCGCCGTGATGGCTCCTCAGGCGCTCGCTTCGGTGCAGGCGATTTTTCCAGCGTCGGAAAGACCCCTGGCATTGAGTGTGTATGGGGCCGTGTTTGGACTGGCGTCAGTGATCGGCCAGGCGCTGGGTGGCGTTCTGATTGCCGTCGACGCGTGGGGCATGGGGTGGCGCGCGATATTCCTGGTCAACCTGCCGATCGCGTTGCTGGTCATTGCGTTCGGCATCCCTGTGCTCAAAGAAACCCGTGCCCCGCACGCGAGCAAGCTGGACCTGGTGGGCACGGCGTTGTCGATGCTGGCGCTGACCGCGCTGGTCGTGCCGTTGATTGAAGGCCGCGAAGCAGGATGGCCATTGTGGGCCTGGCTGTCGCTCGCCGCAGCCGCTGTGCTGGCGGTGTTGTTCTGGCGATACGAGACCCGCCTGCGCCTCGCAGGCGGCACCCCGATCCTCGACCCGGCCGCCCTGAAAGCGCCTGGCCTGGGTCGCGCGCTACTGGTCGCACTTTGCTTCTACGCTATCGGTGTGTTTTTCCTGCTGTTTTCGCTGTACATGCAAGGCGCACTGCACATGAGTGCACTGCAGGCCGGCCTGATCTTCCTGCCCTTCGGCGTGGGTTTCCTGCTCGGTCCTTTATCGGTCCCCCGACTCCGGCGCGTCCTGGGGGGCTACGTGAACCCCGTAGGCATGGGACTGGAAGTATCAGGTTTTCTATGGCTGGGCTGGCTCGTGTCAGCGACGCCGACCACCCTCGCCCCGCCCCTCACGTCCCTGACGGCCATCCTGTTCATGATCGGGTTGGGACAAGGGCTGGCCCTGCCGACGCTGATGCGCATGGTCACGGGCCGGGTCGCGCCGGCGTATTCGGGGATGATCGCAGGCGTCACCAGCGCTACGTTGCAAATCAGCACGTCGCTGAGCGTTGCACTGATCGGTGGCGTTTTTTATACCTTGCTGGGGGAACAGGCGACGGCGGTCAGCATCACTCACGCCTTCACGATCTCCGTTCTGTGCATCGCCGCCTGCCTGGCCGTGGGGGCTGCGGTGAGCCTGACGTTAGCACGGCAGCCTGCGCTGGTACCGGAGCCATCGGCCGTTCGCTCGACCTGAGAGGCCTCAACGTTTTATGGGGCGCCGATCATGCTGGAGGCAAGATCGGCCAGCGCGCGCAGCCGGTCCATCTGGCGCATGTCCTGGTGATACCCCATCCAGATGTCCCGCCCTGGCGGCGGCGGGTCCTCATCCAGCCGTCGCAGCCCCGACACGGAGTCGCCGAGAACGCGGGGCAGTACGGCAACGCCAAGGCCCTTGGCGCACATCTGCGCCTGAACCGTCCGGCTGCTGCTGGTGAACACGGTGCGCGCCAGCGGATAGCGTTGCTGCAGCCACTGCACGTCCGGGTAATGAGCCTGGGCGACGTTCATGAGGATCAGGCCCAGGCCCTCGCCATCCGGGCGCGGCGTCGGGGCGTTCAAAGCGGCGTAGAGCCCGTACGGCAAGGTGGTGAGTTTGCGGTGGACGATATCGGGCTCGGTGAAGGGCACGATCCGGAAAGCGATGTCGGCATCCCGGCGGGCAAGGTCGAACAGCCGATGCCCGGCGATGACTTCGGGAACGATCAACGGATACCGTTGCACCAGTTCGCTCAGGACCGGCGACAACACATGGCAGGCAAACCAGTCGGCTGAGGATATGCGCAACAAGCCTTCGGGATGATCACCGTGCCCCGCCAGACGACGCTCGATGGCCAGGGCGCTGTGCTCCATGTCCTGCGCCAGACTGAGAATCCTCTCGCCGCTGTCCGTCAGCACCAGCCCTTGGGCAGTCCGCAGGAAAAAGGGCTGTCCGCTGGTGTGCTCAAGCACCTGCAGACGCCGCCCGACCGTCGGGTGACTGACCCCCAATTGTCTGGCGGCACCGCCCAGCGAGCCGCTGCGGGCAATCGCCAGGAAGATCCGCATGTCGCTCCAGTCCATGCCTCACCCCTTACAAAAATGAACGACGAGGTTGCAACAATGGCAGTCCCGCGGCAATCCCCTGAACCGCATACTTTGAAGCCATCAACAGCAGCAGGAGGCTTCAACATGAACATCGGCTTTATCGGGACAGGCAGCATGGGACGCGCCATCATTCCCCTGCTTCTTGCGGCAGGGCATCGCGTCTCGGCATGGAATCGCACCCGGAAAACGCTGGCGGATCTGCAAGACGTGCGCATCCTCGCCACACCCGCCGAGGCATTCCAGGAGGACGTCACCATCAGCATGCTTGCCGACGATCACGCCGTCAGGACTGTGCTGTTGACTTCTGCAGTGATCAACACCGCGAGAAAGGGCTGTATCCACGTCGTGATGTCGACGCTCTCTCCTCCGCTGATGAAAGAGTTGCAAGCCATTCATCACGCCAACGGCATGGCGCTGGTTGCGGCGCCGGTTTTCGGCGTGCCTGCGGTGGCGGCGAAGGGCGAAATGAACATCGTTGTCGCCGGGTCGCCGACGGCAATTGCGACCGTACAGCCCCTCTTCGACTTGCTGGGAAAAAAGACCTGGCGGATGGGCGACGATCCGGTGCACGCCAGCATTGCCAAGATCGCCGGAAACATGATGATTACCCAAGCCATCCAGTCCCTGGGTGAGGCCAGCGCGCTGGCCGGGCGTCATGGACTGAGCCCGGCCACATTCATTGACCTGATGACCCAGACCTTGTTTGCCTCGCCCAGCTATCAACGCTATGGACAGAACATCGTCAACGGTTCTTTCGAACCGGGCTTCGCGTTGTCGTTGGGTCTCAAGGATATCAACCTGGCCATCGAGGCGGCCCACCGCGTGAACCTGGAACTGCCCGCAGCCGACGCGGTGCGGGCGAACATGACCGCGGCCGTGGCCCGAGGGCTGGGCCACAAGGACTGGTCGATTTTTGCCACCGAAACGGTTACTCGCTCAGCGGAGCGTCCCAGGGAGATCACGACCGATAGTCGCTGACAGCCAGCTCGTATCGGAGGCGGCGATGGCGACCCTCTTCGAGCCCATGACGCGGGCTACATCCGAAGCGACCGCTGCGCGCAGCATCGGTCTGGGGCTGTTCAGGGTCAAGGAAATCACGACCGCCCACGGCGGTGTCATCTCCATTGAGTCGACCGCAGGCCTTGGCACGACCTTGAGTGTGAAACTTCCCGGAGACTGACCGTTTCCTGCGCATCGCACCACCACAATCAACCCCGAGCCTGACGACAACCCCGGCGCTATGCCCTCTCTCCCCGCGTCCCGACCAAAGCGGACGTTTGCCACATTCCGCCTTACGTCTAGGCTGTCTGAACACGCAAGCAGACCGTCCTTGAATTTCTACCTGGCGCTTTGAGGGTATGACATGTCAGCCGATTCCCATCCTGCCGTGCTCGAACTGATCGGCAATACGCCGCTGGTGCGCGTCAGTCGCATCGACACCGGGCCTTGTACGTTGTTTCTCAAGCTCGAATCCCAGAACCCCGGCGGCTCGATCAAGGACCGCATCGGGCTTGCCATGATTGATGCGGCCGAGCGCGACGGACGTCTGCAGCCAGGCGGAACCATTGTCGAAGCGACAGCGGGCAACACCGGGCTGGGTCTGGCGTTGGTCGGTCGGGCGAAGGGTTACCGGGTGGTTCTGGTGGTGCCCGACAAGATGTCCACCGAGAAGGTGTTGCACCTCAAGGCCATGGGCGCTGAAGTGCACATTACCCGCTCCGACGTCGGCAAAGGCCATCCCGAGTATTACCAGGACTTCGCGGCACGACTGGCGGCCGAGATCCCCGACGCGTTCTTTGCCGATCAGTTCAATAACCCCGCCAACCCGTTGGCACATGAATCCAGCACCGCGCCGGAAATCTGGGCGCAGACTCAGCATGACCTGGACGCTATCGTGGTGGGCGTCGGTTCGGCCGGGACGCTTACCGGCCTGACCCGTTTTTTCAAGCGCGTGCAGCCTGACCTGCAGATGGTGCTGGCCGACCCGGTCGGCTCGGTGGTCGCGCAATACAGCCGCGACGGCACCCTGCCAACCCCCGGTTCCTGGGCGGTCGAGGGCATTGGAGAAGATTTCATCCCCTCGTTTGCCGACCTTTCCAGTGTGCGCCACGCTTATTCGATCAGTGATGAGGAAAGCTTTGACCATGCCCGAATGCTGTTGCGGACCGAAGGCCTGCTCGGCGGTTCTTCGACGGGCACCCTTCTGGCTGCGGCGCTGCGGTATTGCCGCGAACAGACCGAGCCCAAGCGCGTCGTCAGTTTTGTCTGTGACACCGGCACGCGCTATCTGTCCAAGGTCTACAACGACCAGTGGATGACCGACCAGGGCCTGCTGCAGCGCACCCACTACGGCGATTTGCGCGATCTGATCGCCCGACGTTTCGAGGATGGCCGGGTGATCAGCGTCACGCCGGATGACACTTTGCTCACCGCCTTCCAGCGCATGCGTCTGGCCGATGTCTCGCAGTTGCCAGTGTTGGTCGAAGGCAAACGGCTGGTGGGGGTCATCGACGAATCCGACATTCTGCTGGGTGTCCATCAGGACCCTGCGCATTTTCAGCTCTCGGTTGCCGGCGCGATGAGTGACAAAGTGGAAACCCTGCCGCCGGACAGCGGCCTTGATGAACTCCAGCAGGAACTGGATCGTGGCCTGGTGGCGATCATCGCCGACGCCTCGGGCTTTCATGGCCTGATTACCCGGGTCGACCTGCTCAATCATTTGCGGAGATCTTTTGCATGAGCCAGCACGACGCAACCACGCCGCATCACGCCTTCGCTACCCGCGTGATCCATGCCGGGCAGGCTCCGGACCCTTCCACCGGCGCGCTGATGCCGCCGATCTATGCCAATTCGACCTATCTGCAGCAAAGCCCCGGCGTGCATAAAGGCCTGGATTACGGCCGCTCGCACAATCCCACTCGCTGGGCCCTTGAGCGCTGTGTCGCGGATCTTGAAGGCGGTACCCAGGCGTTCGCCTTCGCCTCCGGGCTGGCAGCGATTTCGTCAGTGCTTGAATTGCTTGATGCCGGTTCCCACGTGCTTTCCGGCGATGACTTGTACGGCGGCACGTTTCGCCTGTTCGACAAAGTCCGCCGCCGCAGCGCCGGCCACCGCTTCAGCTTCGTCGACATGACCGACCTGTCGGCCTTCGAAGCCGGGCTGCAGGACGACACGCGCATGATCTGGGTAGAGACGCCCAGCAATCCGCTGTTGCGGCTGAGCGACCTGGCAGCCATCGCCGCCATCTGCCGCGAGCGGGGCATCCTCTGTGTGGCGGACAATACCTTTGCCAGCCCGTGTATCCAGCAGCCACTGGCGCTGGGTTTCGACATCGTCGTGCATTCCACCACCAAGTACCTCAACGGCCATTCCGATGTCATCGGCGGCATCGCCGTGGTGGGAAACAACCCTGAACTGGCCGAGCGCCTGGGCTTCCTGCAGAACTCGGTCGGCGCCATCGCCGGCCCGTTCGACGCCTTCCTGACCCTGCGCGGGGTGAAAACCCTGGCGCTGCGCATGGAGCGCCATTGCAGCAACGCACTTGACCTGGCGCAGTGGCTGGAACTCCAGCCGCAAGTGGCACGCGTGTACTACCCCGGCTTGGCGTCTCATCCTCAGCACGTACTGGCACGCGAACAAATGCAGGGCTTCGGTGGCATGATCTCCCTTGACCTCAATACCGATCTGGCCGGAGCCCGGCGCTTCCTGGAGCAGGTCAAACTCTTCGCGCTGGCGGAAAGCCTGGGCGGTGTCGAGAGCCTGATCGAACACCCGGCCATCATGACCCACGCGAGCATCCCCGCAGAAAATCGCGCCCGACTGGGCATCGGCGACGCGCTGGTGAGGCTGTCGGTGGGCATCGAGGATGTAGAGGACCTGCGCGCCGATCTGGCGCAAGCCTTGGCCAGCATCTGAAAGACCGGCGCACGGGACCGTCGCTGGAGCCGAAGCGGCCGAAACTCGAAGGCGTTCGTGCGGAACCGGCGTCGGCTTGCCGTTCTTTCAAGGCCAGCCTTCTCGTCCAGACGTCTTATCGTGGGCAAGGCGCATTCAGCCCGCCAGCAAATCCACCAGCCAATTGATCAACGGGTTTGAATCCGAACGAGGGTGCCACGCAGCTATCAGCTCGTAGCCAGGCGGACAGCCTCGTCTTCCAGCCGGACGGGCAACAAATGGCCAGGATGAAGCGGCCGCAGGAACGCAACCCATCACATGAAAGGACCCAATCTCTATGCAATCTGTAAATCTGCAGACCAGCGAACGGCTGAATGGTCGCCGCTTTTCGGTGGCAAACAACACCCAGGGCTTATCCGGCGCCGGTACTGTGTTTCATTACCAGGTCGAGGAAGGCGCCATAACGAGCACTTACCAAGGAGGTCGGATTCGTATTGGTAATCAGGTAGGACGTATCACAGGGCCAGACACCATCGAACTTCTCTACCACTGTCTGACCACAGACGGCGAGCTTCTCTCAGGCTGGTCGCGCGGCAGAGTGGGCGTCGATGGGGCTGGGCGCACCACCCTGTCGTTTGTCTGGGGATGGTTGTCCGGTGCAACCGGAGGTGGGGACTCGAGCTATGTCGAGCTCGTCGATTAGCGTCGACGACGCTTGACCAAAACAAGTGCCCCATGACTATGCGGACCGACGTTTATGGGCAATCCGCCCTGTTCATAAACACCTCTTTGGCAGCAAAAAGGCCATTGAGCGCAGCAGGAAAGCCCGCATAGACCGCCATCTGCATCAGGATTTCTGTGATTTCCTCCCGTGACAGCCCAACATTCAAAGCTGCCTCGATGTGCACCTTCAGTTGAGGGGTGGCAGTGCCCATCGCCGCCAGCGCGGCAACCGTCGCAATTTCACGATCGCGCAGACTCAAACCGGGCCGTGAGTAAATATCCCCAAAAGGAAACTCGAACAGGTAGGTCGCAAAATCTGGAGCGATGTTTGCGAGCGCGGCGACGACTTTCTGTCCGGCTTCGCCATCAATCTCAGCAAGAGCGCGCTTACCTCGCTCCAGGCGACTTTCGTTTTCCAGCGGGTGGTGGTGTGTCATAACCGTTAATCCTCTGTGCTTGATCGATATACCCGGAGATCTTGGTGTCGAGGACGAGCAGGCAGGCGGCGAGGTCGTTGGCATGGGCCCGTACAGACTCACGGTGTTGTTCAAGCATCGCGCGGCGCTCGGCGTGCGTTTCAACACCGCGCTCGCGCAGAGTCGCGTAACGCACCATGTCCCGGATCGGCATCCCGGTGGTTTTCAGGCGTCCAAGAAATTCGATCCAGATCAGGATGGAGGCGTCATAGTCACGCTGGCCCGAACTGTCACGCTCGGCACAGGGTAGCAACCCGATCCGTTCGTAATAGCGGATCGTATGAGCAGAAAACCCTGAGCGCTTTGCCAATTCACCTATCTTCATATATGCCTTCTCGTCCAGACAATGAACACGTTACGACTTAGAGCGCACTCTAAGTCAAGCGTATTCCATGCTTGCTTGAAACAATGTCGTATCAGGAAGGCACAGGCAAAAGGCCGACGCTGGTTGCCGCCCGAGCGCGCATCGAGGATTTATGTATTTACGTGCGTATTTTAAAAATTATCGCTGCACGGCGATGCATTTGATCTCCACGAGCAGGCCCGGTCGAGCCAGTTCACTGACACCTATGCATGTCCATGCACAAGTGCTCCGGGGGAAGACTCGATCCTTCACTCGTCTGAAGACAGGCATGTGGGTTTGCATATCGACGTGATACGTCGTCATTTCGACGACATCTTCAAACCGGCAGCCACCAGCCGTCAGAACCAGCCGTAGATTCTCCCAAGCTGCCAAAAACTGCTGCTCGGGATCATCGATCACCGATAGTTCCGGTGTCCGGCCTACCTGACCGGCGCAGTAGAGCGTCTTTCCTACTTTTACAGCTGGCGCATAACCCGCTTGGTCGCAGAGCAATTTCATGCCGTCTGGAACGATGATCTGACGATCAGTCATGGTCGTGGAGCCCAGGATATAAACGGATATGAAACCTAACCCAAGTGCCAGAGCGCCGTCCAATCCGGTCACGCCTCACTAATCAATCGAACCCGGCAGGTGTGTCAGGCGCACGCTTACGAACAAAGGGCTACTTTTGTGCATGCGTGTCATCGACTACCGGTCCAGCGGCTTCGCTCTGCAGCGAGGTTTCATCCGTGCTGCCCTTGCCTTTCATCGTGTTCCACGCCCGCTTCCGGTCCTGATCTCGCTGCCGACATTCTTCACGTCAGTGACTGCGTTGCGCTTCACACCCCATCATCTGATCGAGCACACGCGCTGAGGTCTCAGCGACGTCAATCAGCCTGCTCTCCTGCCATCCTTCACGCGCAGCGGCCGATAGCCCGAGCATTGTTACCGAGACGTAATCCGCAATGAGCGCAGGCCTTGGCGTGCCGGATGACTTGAGAAAAGAAAGCATCCGCTCGCGGTTTTGCCCTGCTTTTTTTGAGGCCTCGCTGCCCCAATCGGTGGTTCCGGCCTTGGCGTGTTCCAAAATAAAACAGCCGCGTCGCCGAGGATGCGCAGCGTAGGCTCGCGCCGCAGCCGTCAACATATCTCTGAGCGCCGCCTGAGGCGAATTGCCGGGGGTCAGGAAGCGGTCCAGTGGCACCACCGTGGCCGAGTAGTGCTGCAACGCATCTCTGAAAAAAGCCCCTTTACTTCCGAAAGCACTATAGAAGCTGGGCGCTGTGATCCCGATTGCCTCAGTCAGCGTGGCCACGCTGACGTTCTCATAGCCGTGCTCGTGAAACAAATCCTGTCCGACCTGGACGGCGTCCTCAAGCGAAAACTCACGCGGCCGTCCACGCGATCTCTTAATTTCATTAACAACCATTACAAAATTCCTTTACCCATATGGATACCCAATAATATAGTGACCTATAACGTAAATAACCACCTTCTCCCATCGCCGCACCCGAAGACCCGGTGCTACCACCCTCACAAGGAAAACCATGCAGCCTTCCCCATCCCCCAGCCTCTCCATAGGAAAACCCAAGTCAGGCTCTACTCTGCCGACCGCGGCGCTGTCCGGCCTGGCGGCCAGCGGCTTCCTGTGCATCGTCACCGAAACGCTTCCCGCCGGCCTGTTGCCACAGATCGCCTCTGGTCTCAGTGTCTCTGAAGCCGTCGCCGGGCAGCTCGTTACCGTCTACGCGCTGGGGTCGCTGCTGGCTGCGATTCCGCTCACCAGTCTGACGCAAGGCTTTAGACGAAGGTCCGTGCTACTCGCGACGATCATATGCTTCGTGCTTGGAAACACGCTGACGGGACTGGCGGACTCGGTCGGCGTCGTATTGGTCGCGCGGTTCATCGCAGGCTGCGCAGCCGGACTCGCCTGGGGGATACTGGCCGGCTACGCGCGAAGCATCGTACGCCCCGACCAGACAGGGCCGGCAATGGCGATTGCCATGGTTGGTGTGCCCTTGGCGCTTTCGCTAGGTGTTCCTTTGGGGACGTTTCTGGGGAGCCTGGTCGGATGGCGCGGGGCATTCCTGACTCTGTCGACGCTGGGTGTCCTGCTGGTTGGTTGGATCATCGCAAAAGTACCCGATGCTCCCGGCCGAACGGGCGATGATCGACCCTCCCTTCTTCGAGTTCTCGGGACGAAAGGCGTCATGCCGATCCTGCTCGTCATTCTGACCTGGATGACAGCACACAACATCCTCTACACCTACATTGCCCCATTCTCAACGGCTGCCGAAGCACGTGTGGACCTCGTCCTGCTGACCTTCGGCATCAGCTCGCTCATTGGAATCTGGATTGTCGGACGGTGGGTGGATCGGATGTTGCGCCGGATGGTGCTCATCGCGATTGGATCGTTCGCGGTTACCGCCACCTTTCTTGCTGTCGCCGGGGACCAGAGCATCGCCGTCTACGCCGGTGCCGTGATCTGGGGCCTGGGCTTCGGCGGGGCCGGCGCAATGATGCAGACTGCCTCGGCGGATGCGGCCGGCGACGGGGTGGATTTGGCACAAGCAATGGTGACCACTGCCTGGAACCTTGCAATCGCAGCCGGTGGTTTTCTCGGCGGAACTCTGCTTACCAATGGAGGCACGCCGATGCTGCCACCCGTAGTCGCCGCGCTCGCCTCGGCCTCTTTCGCCATAGCTCTGGCAGCACGTCGCTTCGCCTTTCCGCCGGGCCGCCGCGCTCAGGCGAGCCGTTGAACTGTCCTCATCCCTACCCAATCCATGGAAAATCACATGAAGTCATTTGCACGCTCCCTCGCCCTTGCGGCGGCCTTTATAACGGGCGCGTCCGCTTGAGCTGCGTCGCAACAGGCAATCGAAATGGCGCAAGAGGAATCTGTGCTCCCCAGCGGTTTTACCGGTAATCAGGTCTGATTTCAGGCCCCGTTGTTGATCCGGGGTTAAGCAGTCGAATGTGAGCGTGGCGTCAAGATGGCCAAGGCAACTGCCACGATGAACAGCGCCGGCACGTCACCCGCCAAGTGCCCCATTTGCCCCGGCTGGGTGATCGCCTGGACAGCCATGATTCCTCCATGTACGGCGCTGGACCAAACGGTGAACCAGATCAGGCTCAGATTGGCTAATGGATGACGTGCGGCCAGGATCAGGAACACGCCCAATGTGGCGTAGATGCCAACGATCATCATCGGGTAGTCCGAGTGACCGACGTGCCAGGCCCAGCCGGATGGCCAGAACACCATAAGCGGGTAGAGAGCAAGGCATGCAAGGCCAGCTAGAACCAAAACGACGCGCAAATACTTGAGTCTATCGACTACGGTCATGGTGGACTCCTCTCGGGGCCTCTACGCTCCCCCAGTGGGGGTGTTGATGCGTTCACTGACTGGGCGCAAACATTCTTTGTGGAGTAGTTTATTGCTGACCAGCCCGGGCATCCCGACATTCGGGTGACCGCTGAAGGGGTTGAATACCATGCACGGCAAGCCCAATCTGCTCAATCAGTTCGGG
This sequence comes from Pseudomonas sp. v388, assembly GCF_003935425.1. Taxonomy (GTDB): domain Bacteria; phylum Pseudomonadota; class Gammaproteobacteria; order Pseudomonadales; family Pseudomonadaceae; genus Aquipseudomonas. The sequence continues at coordinate 24,803 of NZ_RHQN01000001.1, read as the reverse complement.
CGGTAAACCAAGCATAGCTACTCATCAGATGTCGCCCCGCCCACCAGTCGCCTCTGGTCGTTAGCCAGTGGCGACACCCGGCTGCGGACTATGCACATTTCGCCGACTGACGACTGAGGGTGTGCATCAGGCTGATCTGCATCCCGTAAAGCCTCCATGTGCTCGCAATGCCCGGTTGCCCGATGATTTAAGAAGCCCCGCCTCAGCCAGGATGACTGTGCCAGTGTCCAGCGCGCCACCGGTGCCCCGCAGTAGAGCGTGCAACGTCGTGCCGTTGTGGCTTTCGGGGGCCCACTAGCTGGGCATTGCTATCGAACCCGCATGAATTCTGCGGTGACTCGTCCGCCATCCGGGCGAATGAACGTTTCGTACATTCGCTCCCCTTCCACCCTGAGCTGCAGATCGCGTTCCGTCCGAACAGCGCCCACCCAGTTGGGAAACGTCGCGCCCTCAACGCGATTGCCTGAAAAATGGCCTTGTTCGTTCACTGTGTAGGTGCCGAAGAATCCAATACTCGATGCCATGGCGCGCCTGTTTTCGTCATCGGTGCCGCCGCCGCGTGCGTTGGAACCAAAATGCGGGGTCTGACCATTGGTTAATACCTCGACAAAATGCATGTCGGCAGTGAAAACAAGCATGCCTTGAGGATTATCACCATAGGGCTGCTCAATCTTACCGTCGCGTTCCAACGTGGCGGAAATCATGCGCCAGGTACCCGCCAGCTGGTTCGGGGTCGCGGAAGGAGGCATGGCGTGGCTGCACCCGACGACGCTCAAGGTCGCGAGCAACATTGCGGCGAGCCTTTTCATAACGTGTCCGTCGTCAGTTTCAGCGCTTTATGTGCCAGCAGACCCTCCAGCCGGGCGGGCGAAGCGCGATGGATATTCGCGTACGCCGTACTGCCCGGTGCGATCAGGCGTCCTGGATGCGCGCAGTTCGCAGCAATTCCCGCAACGCCAGGCCCTGGCCCGACAATGTCGATGTCGATGTCGATGCGTGTTTTCATCGTGATGCTCCTCCTGAGATCGGCCGCAGTGTACGGTCATCAAATGCCAGGAATAAGCCGCACGCGCCTGGATAGGCTGGTTAGATAAATTCACCAATGAGCGACATCACTATTTCAACGCCGAACTCTCTCATCAGCTGGGCCTGCGCGCCTTTTGAAGCGGTATAAGCTGCAATCGCAGGGAACGCCCGGTAAATCGCACAAGAGGAGACGTTGACGAGAGTGGGTGATTCCACTGGAACATACGCTCAGATGGACGCCGAGTCGCGAACCGACGCAGGATCGTCCATCTGACCGGAACCTCGTCGCAGGTCGTCAGCAACAAGGCGCCTTCCGCATGGCGCTGATTTCCGCGGCCGCTTGAACGGATCGAACCTCAAATAAGGTAATTGCAGCTCGCCCCGACGCGATGGTCATTGGAAGAATCCTTGACGACGAGGTTGGAAAAACTGTGCTGCTTTTTCAGGTTGTCGACCGCTGTCATGCGGTTGGTTACAAACGCCTCTCGGGTCATGAATCCAGGGGGTTCTCGACCCGATGACAAATAGTCGACGAAGACTTTGCCGGCCAGGCAACCGCTCATAGCCTCCCAGTCTCGTTTATCAAACGCCGCGAAGAAGCGGCACAACAGCGCATGCACCGCTACGAAAACCTGGCTGTTCATGATGCATCCTCCTTCAAACCCAGCTCACGATACCGTTACGAGCTGGCTGGCTGCGAGCCTTTGAACGGCTTGCGTATTGGCGACTTCCCGTACATCAATTTTGAGCAGCGGCATATCAGTTACCTTTTTCAGCGATCAGAGTCGATGCGGTGCGCATCTCCTGGACAAGCGTTTGCAGAAGAACTGCTGCCGGTAATTCTCTGGCCAGCGGGGCGCCTTGACCTGCCCATTGAGCAGCAAAATCGTGGCAACCTTTGGCGCTGGCAGCGGCGTGCAAGGCCTTGGCCACGTCGTAGGCGAGCGGGTATTCAGCCGGGAGCGGGATCTTTTCGAGGTGGGAATCCAGGTAAAGCCGATTGGCAATCCCACGGGCGGGCCGTCCCGAGATGTAACTGGTGACGCGTGTCTCATGAGCTTTGGCGGTCTTCAGAGTCTCTCGGTGTTCTTGGGTCGCGGACGACTCAGGGCACAGAATGAACGCTGTGCCCAACTGACAACCGCTCGCGCCAAGCATCATGGCAGCTTCAATGCCGGCGCCGTCCATGATGCCTCCTGCGGCAATCACCGGCACATCCACTTCCCGAGTGACAATACGTAAGAGAGCGAATAGACCCATCTGGTGGTCCTGGCCCGGCGAATCATCGAACACGCCTCGATGGCCGCCAGCCTCATAACCCTGGGCGACGATTGCCCGGATACCGGCGTGTTCAAGTTCTCTCGCTTCATGCAGCGACGTGGCGCATCCGATGGTGAAAATACCTGCTGCGTTAAGCTCCGCGATCCAGGCCCGAGAAGGCATGCCAAAATGGAAGCTGACGACGGGAGGCCGCTCTTCCAGCAGCATTGCCAACATCGCTTGATCGTCAACGAAACTTGTGTAGATCTCCCTTAACGTTGAGGGCGCGACCGCTTCAAACTCGGCGAAGGCAGACGCTATGTGCGCCAGCCAGGCATCGTTTCTCGCCTGATCGAAGGTTGCCGGACGGTGGCAAAACATATTGACGTTGAACGGCTTTGCGGTAAGCGCTCTTGTCTGCCTGATCAAGTCGCGCCCCTGATCGACGTTACTGGCACCCAGACCGATAGAGCCCAGCCCACCGGCATTCGAAACCGCTGCGGCCAGCCTGGGCGTCGAGACGCCCACCATGGGCGCCTGGATGATGGGGTATTCGATACCCAGCAAAGGCAATAATCCGTGTTTCGGCATAATTCACCTACCTTACGCGTCGTGAGTTTCGGTCAATGGCGCCACCAGCGGCTCCCGGACGCCATTTCAAGAGTTGCTAAACCAGCGCTTCGGCGGGACCGAAGAATTCATAGTGCGTCTGATCTTCAGGCACTTGCAGCTCATGCAGCGACCGCTTCATAAACGCCATGAAAAGCTTAGGGCCCAGGAAGTAGACGTCCTGATCTCTGTCAGCGGGTAGCCACTGCTTCAGATGCTCTATAGACGGCAGGCCAATGGCATTTGGGTAAGTCCCGGCATGGGTGCCGGCTTGGTTGTGAACCACATACGCCTTGAATAGCGGATAGCGTCGCTGCCAGTTTTCCAGCACGCCCTGAAAGCCCTGCGCTTCGGCATTACGAGCGTAGTGAATAAACACGACCGGGCGGTTACCAGCCTCAAGTGCCGTTTCGGCCATTGCAAGCGTTGGAGTGATGCCGACGCCGCCGCTGATCAGCACGAGCGGCTTGGTCCCGTCGGTCAGCGTGAAGTTACCGGCAGGCGGAAACAGCTCAAGCACTGACCCGGCCGCGACCTGATCGTGGAGATAATTGGAGGCAACGCCACCTCGCTCGCGCTTGACGCTGATGCGATAGCCAGCCCCCGAAGAAGGCGCTGACAGCGAATAATTTCTCCGGACTTCCGCACCGTTGATGTTTAGACGAACGCCAATGTACTGGCCCGCCTTGTGCGCCACGACCGGCTTGCCGTCGACCGGCTCGAGGTAAAACGACGTAATCTCACTGCTTTCAGGGATCTTGCAGGCCACTTTGAACTGTCGCCCGCCTCGCCAGCCGCCTGGCGCCGAGGCGATGCTCTCGTACATCCCCTCTTCGGCGTCGATCAAGATGTCGGCGAGTTGCTGATAAGCGGCTGCCCACGCGTCAATCACTTCATCCGTGGCCGTCTCAGCTCCCAGCACTTCCCGGATGGCGCGCAGCAGACAGGCGCCGACAATCGGGTAATGCTCGGGAAGGATCTGCAGCGCCACGTGCTTGTTCACGATCTGGCCCGCGAGCGGCCCGAGGTTCTCCAGGCGGTCAATATTTCTGGCGTACATCAACACACCGTTGGCAAGCGCACGCGGCTGCGCCCCGTTGGCCTGATGCGCCTGATTGAACAACGGCCGCACCTCCGGGTGCTCGGCCAGCATGATGTTGTAGAAGTGGGTCGTGAGCGCCTCGCCGCCTGTTTCCAAAACCGGGACTGTCGCCTTGATGATGTCGCGTTGCGATGGGGTGAGCATATGAACTCCGATAACTCAGTCAGTGCTAACGACTGAGCAACGAATGTGCCATATGCAAAACCCCCGTAAACCGGACACTTCGCGAGTCCATGGGTCATTAAGACTCGGGTCAGAATGACTCTAGCGCAATGGGAAGAGTCATTTAGACTCAGTTGTGTAAAGCGCCCTATGGGAGCTCTGGAATCGACATCAGAACACTGCGGTTCTTTCACTAAACCGAAGATGACAACCGCGGATGGCGCCACCCCGCTTCCCACTACGCGTTAGAGCGCATGTATTGAGGTGTCGCGGCGATGCGCCGAGCAATATCGCGCGCCGCTTCATGGAGGCTCCGTGGGATTTTTTCTAAATGGAGTCCTCGGGCAGCAGCGTTCTTTCATTGAGCAAGTAGCGCAGTCGGTTTGCGAGGATCGAAAGATGATGGTGTCGGCTTTCGTGACATGTGAGCGCTGGTTCTTGAAGGCCCGCGCCCATCCGCAGCGGTTAGGTCATCGCCCACTGGGGTGGCGAAACCATGGGTTACGTGATGCTTCCCTTCAGGTTGGCGGCGTTCGGCTTGAGCTGTTTTCTGGTCCGGATGATCGCCCAGAGCACCGGGCGGTTGCTGACTGCGCGGGCTGATCGTGCGGCTCAAGGCACCGCAGAAGTGGCGGGCATCAGGGTAGCGATCAGCGCTCTGACCGTACCCGGCAGCGCTTCGAGTTCGCGTACCAGAATGCTGCGCTCGCGCACGGCCCAGGGTTCGTCGAGATCGATAGTGACGAGTTGCAGCGTCCGGCTGTGCCTTGTGGCTGCCGATTCGGGAATGATGCCGATGCCCACCCCCGCCTCGACCATCCGGCACACCGCTTCAAAGCTTGAGACCTGAATACGCAGGGACAGGCTCTCGCCCAGCTTTTCGACATGATCGCGCAGAAAACTCAGCAGCGTGCTGCCTTCGTGCAGGCCGATGTGCTGAAACGCCAAGGTCTGTTTCAGCGTGACGGTCTTGCGGGTCGCCAGTTCATGCCCTACAGGCACGATCAGCACCAGCCGGTCGGTGCTGAAGTGAAGAACCTGAAGACCCGCGGCCTGCACCGGCCCGGCGATGATACCCATGTCGGTGCTGCCGTCCAGCACACCCCGCACAATGTCACGCGACAGCCGCTCCTGGAGGTCGACGGTGACACCGGGCCGCCTGGCGAGAAAACCCGCCAGCACCTCGGGCAGGAATTCCGTGACCGCCGTCGTGTTGGCGAAAATGCGGATATGCCCGACCGAATCGGACCCCATGTGTGTGAACTCGGCCTTGAGATAGTCGACCTGGCTCATGATCAGCCGGGCGTGCCTGAGCAGTTTATGCCCGGCGGGCGTCAGCTCGACGCCGCGACTGTCCCTGTACAGCAGCCGGGTGTCGAGCTGGCCCTCCAGCGCCTTGATCCTGGCACTGGCGGCAGCCGGCGAGAGAAATGCCCGGCGTGCGCCCTGGGTCAGGCTCGGCGATTCTCCGATATGGATGAAAAGGCGCAGATCAGCCAGGTCGAAATGCATGGGCGTCTCCAACGATGCTTGGGCGTTCAGCATATCTGAACGCGGTCTTATGCAAATGTAAATTCTCAGAATGCCAAGCCTCTCGCATGATCCGCGCATAACAACGACGCGGAGACCGCACGCCATGAATGATTCGCCATCGGATCCGACTGCCTGGATTGGCAGAACGCAGCAGGCCCAGGACGTTTTCAGCCGCAATCTGATCAAGCGGGTTGCCGCCACGTTCGGCGAGCCCGCGCCTGACGACGGACAGCCTTTGCCGCCACTGTGGCAGTGGTGTTTTTTCCAGGAGCCGGTCGCCGAAACCGGGCTGGGCGAGGACGGGCATCCGGCCCGTGGCGGTTTCCTGCCCCCTGCCGCGAACCGTAATCGCATGTGGGCCGGTGGCCGGGTGCAGTTCATCGAGCCGCTTCTGGTAGGTGTCGCGGCAGAATGCGTGTCCACCATTACGCACGTCGAAGAAAAACACGGTCGCACCGGCTCGCTGTTGTTCGTCACGGTGCGTCACGACTATGCCCAGCACGGCCAGCTCTGCGTGCGCGAGGAGCAGGACATCGTCTATCGGGAACCCAGTTCGCCCAAACTGGCCAGCGATGCATTGCCCGACGACGGCGAATGGTCCGAAAGCATCGCTCCGACCCCAACCCTGTTGTTCCGCTATTCCGCGGTCACCTTCAACGGTCATCGCATCCACTACGACTTTCCCTATGTGACGGCAACCGAGGGCTACTCGGACCTGGTGGTGCACGGCCCACTGATCGCCACCTTGAGTCTGAGGGCGTTCATTCGCGCCAATCCAGACAAGCGCGTCCGGCACTTCGCCTACCGCGGCGTGCGCCCGCTGAACCTGCCTGCGCATTTTGAAGTCGGCGGTCGTGTCGTAGAGCCCGGCAAGGCCCGCCTGTGGGCCGGCAATGAAGCGGGCATCGCCCAGAGCGCCGACGTCACTTTCGACTGACCGCTTCCAACCGTGAACGCACCGCCGGGTCCCTGTGGTGCGGCTGACCCAGAGAATCGACCATGAATCCGTATGAAGATGAAGACCTCAATGCCATCCGCGAAGGCGTGCGTGCGCTGTGTGCGGGTTTCGACGCCGCATACTGGCGCAGGATTGATGAAGAAAAAGGTTTCCCCGAAGACTTCGTCAAAGCCCTGACCGACGCTGGCTGGCTGTCGGCGATGATTCCCGCCGAGTATGGCGGTTCGGGTCTGGGCCTGGCGCAAGCGTCGGTCATCCTCGAAGAGGTGAATGCCTGCGGCGGTAATTCCGGAACCGTGCACGGCCAGATGTACAACATGTTCACGCTGCTGCGTCACGGCAGCGAAGAGCAGAAACGCCATTACCTGCCCAAGCTCGCCAGCGGCGAATTGCGCCTGCAGTCGATGGGCGTGACCGAGCCGACCACCGGCACCGACACCACCAAGATCAAGACCACGGCTGTCAGACAAGGCGACAAGTACGTGATCAACGGCCAGAAAGTCTGGATTTCCAGAATCCAGCACTCGGACCTGATGATCCTGCTCGCTCGGACCACGCCGCTGGCAGAGGTGAAGAAGAAATCCGAAGGCATGTCGATCTTTCTGGTTGACCTGCGTGAAGCCATTGGCAAGGGGCTGACCGTTCAACCCATCGCCAACATGGTCAATCACGAAACCAACGAGTTGTTCTTCGACAATCTCGAACTGCCGGCCGACAGTCTGATCGGCGAAGAAGGCAAAGGCTTTAAATACATTCTTGACGGTCTGAACGCCGAGCGGACCCTGATCGCAGCCGAGTGCATCGGCGACGGTCGCTGGTTTGTCGAGAAAGCCAGCGCCTATGCACGTGACCGCGTGGTGTTCGGGCGGCCGATCGGGCAAAACCAGGGCGTGCAGTTCCCGATTGCCGAGGCACACATCGAAATCGAGGCAGCCGACCTGATGCGCTGGCGCGCCTGCGAGGAATACGACAGCGGCAAAAACGCCGGGGCCAGCGCCAACATGGCCAAGTACCTGGCGGCCAAGGCTTCCTGGGAGGCCGCCAACGCCTGCCTGCAGACCCATGGCGGTTTTGGCTTCGCCTGCGAGTATGACGTGGAACGCAAATTCCGCGAGACCCGCCTCTACCAGGTCGCGCCGATCTCAACCAACCTGATCCTTTCCTACGTCGCCGAGCACTTGCTTGAACTGCCGCGCAGCTTCTGAGGGCACGCCCATGTACCACACCGATGCCTTGGCGACCTTTCTCGCCGACCTGCATTACTCACAGATTCCGGCCGGCGTGCTGGACCGCACCGAGGACCTGTTTCTGGACTGGATCGGTTCTGCGCTCGCCAGCCAGGGCGCCCGTCCGATTCCGTTGTTCGAACGCTACGCCCAGCGCATGGGTCCGGCCGAAGGTGCTGCGCGGATTCTGGTCAGCGGGCGCGGCACCACGCCGTACTTTGCCGCGCTGGTCAACGGCGCGGCCTCCCATCTGGTTGAGCAGGACGACTTGCACAACAGCTCGGTGCTGCACCCGGCGACCGTGGTCTTTTCCGCGGTCCTGGCGGCCGCGCAGGATCTGGACAAATCCGGCAAGGACCTGCTGGTCGCCTCGGTCGCCGGCTATGAGGCGGGCATTCGCATCGGCGAATTCCTCGGCCGCTCGCACTACCGGATTTTCCACACCACAGCCACGGTTGGAACCCTGGCAGCGGCTGTCGGCGTGGGCAAGCTGCTGAATTTCGACAAGGAGCAGTTTATCAATCTGTTGGGCACCGCCGGCACCCAGGCGGCCGGCCTCTGGGAGTTTCTGCGCGATGCCGCCGATTCCAAACAGCTGCATACTGCCAAGGCCGCTGCCGATGGCGTGCTGGCTGCCTACATGACCCAGGACGGCCTGACCGGTGCGCGCAACATTCTCGAAGGCGATCAGGGGATGGCGGCCGGCATGTCCAGCGACGCCGACCCCGCAAAGCTCTCGGATCGGCTGGGCAGCCGCTGGGCACTGGCCGAAACCTCGTTCAAGTTTCACGCCTCATGTCGCCACACCCATCCCGCCGCCGATGCGCTGCTGGAACTGATGCAACGCGAGGGGCTGGGCCACGAGCAGATCGCAACAGTGACGGCTCGCGTGCATCAGGGCGCCATCGATGTGCTGGGTCGGGTGGTGAAACCGAGCACCGTGCATCAGGCGAAATTCTCCATGGGCACGGTGTTGGGGCTGATCGCGGTGCACCGCAGCGCCCAACTGATCGAATTCCGCGACCTGGCCCTGACGGATACCCGAGTGGATGCATTCCGCGAGAAGGTCGCAATGGAGCTTGATCCGCAGGTCGACGCAGCCTATCCGGCACGCTGGCTGGGCCGCGTCACCGTGACCACAACCGACGGCCGCACGCTGACCGCGGCCATCGACGATCCCAAGGGCGATCCAGGCAACACCTTGTCGCGCCGCGAACTGGAGGAAAAATTCCAGCGACTGTTGGCGTTCTCCGGCGCTCGCACCCCGGAACAGGGCAGGCAATTGATCGACAAGGTCTGGCAGCTGCGCGACGCGCAAACGCTCAGCGATCTGATCTGACACGCGCCCGAGCGCATAGGTGAACCCATGAATCATTCCAACCCACGTCCTCTGGACGGCATCACGGTCATCAGTCTGGAACACGCCATCGCAGCCCCCTTCTGCACGCGTCAGCTGGCCGACCTCGGCGCCCGTGTCATCAAGATCGAACGCCCCGGCAGCGGGGATTTTGCCCGCGGTTACGACCAGCGGGTCGACGGCCTGGCCTCGCATTTCGTGTGGACCAATCGCTCCAAGGAAAGCCTGACCCTGGACCTCAAACAGGACAGTGCCGGGGCGATCCTCGACGCGTTGATCGCCAAGGCCGACGTGCTGGTGCAGAACCTGGCGCCCGGCGCGTCGGCACGCATGGGGCTGTCCTTCGACACGCTGCATGAGCGCTATCCGCGCCTGATCGTATGCGACATTTCCGGCTACGGCGAAGGCGGCCCTTATGAAAAGAAAAAGGCCTACGACCTATTGATCCAGAGTGAAGGCGGTTTCCTTTCGGTCACCGGCGGCCCCGGCGACGAGCAGATGGCCAAGGCCGGCTGCTCGATCGCCGACATCGCCGCGGGCATGTACGCTTATACCGGCGTGCTGTCGGCCCTGATGCTGCGGGACAAGACCGGTGTTGGCAGCCGCATTGATGTCTCGATGCTCGAAAGTCTGGTGGAGTGGATGGGCTACCCGATGTATTACGCATACAACGGCGCTCCACCTCCAGCCCGGGCGGGCGCGTCGCATTCGACGATCTACCCTTATGGCCCGTTTCCCACCGGAGACGGCGGCACGGTCATGCTCGGCTTGCAGAACGAGCGTGAATGGGCAGCCTTTTGCGAGAAAGTCTTGCTGGATACTGATCTGGCGAGCGATGAGCGCTTCTGCGCCAACTTCAAGCGTTCGGAGAACCGCGACGAACTGCGCCGGATAATCGTCGGCAGCTTCGCGCGTCTGACCGTCGACGACGTGGTGCAACGTCTGGAGGACGCGCAGATCGCCAATGCACGGGTCAACGACATGCAGGGCGTGTGGGACCACCCGCAGCTCAAGGCCCGCGATCGCTGGCGCGAAGTGGAAAGCCCCAGCGGCCCGCTGCCGTCCCTGCTGCCGCCGGGCCATAACGCGGCCTTTTCGCCGCGCATGGACGGCGTGCCGGCGCTCGGCGAGCACACGGGCAGCCTTCTGAGCGAGCTGGGCATCTCTGCCGAGGAGCAGGCACGTTTGGCCGCCTCCGGGGCGATCTGAACACGCATCGGCGATCGTCATTCGCCAAACAGGAGTCTTGTATCATGACCCGGACCCTTGTCCGTTCCGCACTGTTTGTTCCCGGAAGCCGGCCCGAACGTTTTGCCAAGGCGCTGGCTGCCGGGGCCGACGTGGTTATCGTCGACTTTGAGGATGCCGTGGAGGAATCCCTCAAGCGCGAGGCCCGAGACCATCTCGCCGCGTTTTTGACCCGGACGCCACAGGCGCAGGTATGGGTACGCGTCAACGCGCCGGACCATCCCGAGCATCCCGACGACCTGGCGTTCTGCGCACAGCAGGCCGGTGTCGGCGGCGTCCTGCTGCCCAAAGTGGAGAATGCCGCTCAGGTCGCAGCAGTCTGGAAGGCTGGCAAACCTGTCTGGCCGATCATCGAAAGCGCGAAAGGCTTACTGGCGCTTCCGGAGATTGCCGGCGCTTCGGGCGTCGAGCGCTTGTCCTTCGGTAGCCTCGACCTGGCACTGGACCTGAGCCTCACGCCAGGCACGGCCGCCGCCCAGCTGGTTCTCGACCAGGCGCGCATGGTGGTGCAATTGCATTCTCGCGGCGCCAACCTGCTGCCGCCGCTCGACGGCGTCTACCCTGCCATCGGCGATCCCGAAGGCCTGCAACGCGCGGTGCGCCACGCCCATGACATGGGCTATGGCGGTGCCTTGTGCATTCATCCGGCGCAAATACCAGTCATTCACGCCGCCCTGCTCCCCGACGAAGGCGATCTGGCATGGTCGCGCCGGGTCGTGGCAGCCAGCGCCGCCGCCAACGGCGCCGGTGCGTTTCAACTGGACGGCCAGATGATCGACGCGCCGGTCTTGCTGCGCGCCCGCCGCTTGCTGGCCCTGGCAGAGGGTGACGGTCGGCAGACGTCGAACCATGGCGATGCAGACCAGGCCTGCTAGCGTTCGAAGAGTTCGCCGGCAGCAACCATTGAAAGCAGCCCGAACAGCAAAGATGGACAGATCGCCTGCGTTCAGCTTTGCCGAACGCTGGATTACGGAAATGCTGATTCTCGACATGCGGTCGATTAGGCCATCGTAAAGCCGGCAACGCTTCGAAACGGCTTGCGAGCCCTACCGGCCGAAAGCTGAATTCTCCTACAACAATAAAAAGGTGATATCGATGTTGAAGCTGACCAAGGCGCTGTTCTGCGCCGCAGCCGTATCCGTGGCCGGCCTGGCTCAGGCCGCCGACCCCGTGGTCATCAAGTTCGCCCACGTGGTGGCGGAAAACACGCCCAAAGGCCAAGGCGCACTGATGTTCCAGAAGCTGGTCGCCGAAGACCCGCAACTCAAGGACAAGGTCAAGGTCGAGGTCTACCCCAACTCGTCGCTGTTCGGCGACGGCAAGGAAATGGAAGCGCTGCTGCTGGGCGACGTGCAGATGCTCGCGCCCTCCCTTGCGAAGTTCGAGCATTACACCAAGCAAGTACAGATCTTCGATCTCCCTTTCCTGTTCGACGACCTGGCAGCGGTCGACCGTTTCCAGCAAGGGCCGCAGGGCAAGGCGCTGCTGACCTCCATGGACGACAAGGGCATCCACGGCCTGGCCTACTGGCACAACGGTCTCAAGCAATTGTCGGCCAACAAGAAAGTGATCCTGCCCAAGGATGCGCGTGGCCTCAAGTTCCGGGTTCAGGCGTCCAGCGTGCTGGAAGAGCAGTTCAAGGCCATTCGCGCCAACCCCCGCAAGATGAGTTTCGCCGAGGTCTATCAAGGTCTGCAGACCGGCACGGTCAATGGCACCGAGAACACCTGGTCCAATTACGAAAGCCAGAAAGTCCACGAAGTGCAGCCGTTCTTCACCGAAACCAATCACGGGCTGATCGACTACATGGTCATCACCAACAGCCGGTTCTGGAACGGCCTGCCCGAAGACGTGCGGACCGAACTGCAGAAGATCATGGACCAGGTCACGGTCGAGGTGAACAGACAGGCCGAAGCGCTGAACCAGACGGCGCGGCAGAAGATCATCGATGCCAAGACCAGCGAAATCGACCCGCTGACCGCCGAACAGCGCCAGCAGTGGCGCGAAGCCATGCGCCCGGTCTGGGACAAGTTCTCCGAGCAGATCGGCGCGGACCTCATCAAGGCGGCCGAACAGGCCAACAAGGCGTCATAGCGCACCCCTGCGTGTGCGCGATGTTGTGACGTCAGGCTGTGACGTGAATGCGGTTACCCACTCGGGTAGCCGCCTCTCCTCTACGTTCGGAGAATTCTTATGCAATCGCTCAGGCGAGTCTGGGAGCATTTCGAAGAAGGCTTGATCGCCTTCCTGTTGGCTGCCATGACACTGGTGACCTTCGTCTACGTGGCACTGAACAATCTTTACACCGTGTTCTACAACCTCAGTGATCGATGGGCCTGGAGCAGCGAGCTGTTCGCCAGCGTCGGCGATCACCTGATGGGATATGCGCAGGAAATGACCTGGAGCGTCGCCTTGACCAAGGCGCTGTTCGGCTGGCTGATCTTCTTTGGCATTTCCTATGGTGTCCGCACCGCCGGCCACCTGGGTGTGGACGTGCTCGTCAGAAAGACCAGCAAACCGGTCCAGCGCATCCTGGCGATGCTGGCCTGCGCCTGCTGCCTGGCCTACGCCGGGCTGTTTCTGATCGCCAGCGTGAAATGGGTCTCGGCGCTGATGGCTGCAGGTATCGGTGCCGAGGACCTGGACCGCTACGGGATCAAGATCGGCCACATCGCGGTCATCGTGCCGTTCGGTTTCGCGCTGATCATCTTGCGCTATCTGGAAATCCTCTATCGCATCTTCACCCATCGTCAGGCCGGTCTTGGCCTGGCTGACGAAGCGGCGGAAGCGAGCAAACTGGCCAATCCTGGTGAGGAGCAACACTGATGACGGTTATCTGTCTGTTCCTGCTGTTGTTCGTATTCATGTTCCTGGGCGTGCCGATTGCGATTTCGCTGGGGCTGTCGGGCGCGGTGTCCATCCTGCTATTCAGCCAGGATTCGCTCAGTTCGCTCGCCATCAAATTGTTCGAGACGTCCGACAGCTATACCTTTCTGGCCATCCCCTTCTTCCTGCTGTCCGGCGCCTTCATGACCACCGGAGGCGTGGCGCAGCGGCTGATCGACTTCGCCAACGCCTGCGTCGGGCATATCCGCGGCGGTCTGGCGATTGCCGCCGTGCTGGCGTGCATGCTGTTCGCGGCCTTGTCGGGCTCCTCGCCGGCGACGGTCGCCGCAGTGGGTTCGATCGCGGTCGCCGGCATGGTGCGTTCGGGCTACCCACGGGAGTTCGGCGCCGGGATCATCTGCAATGCCGGTACGCTCGGCATCCTGATTCCGCCCTCGATTGTGATGGTGGTGTATTCGGCAGCGACCGAAACCTCCGTGGGCAAGCTGTTCATGGCGGGCGTGATCCCCGGCATCCTGCTGGGCCTGTGCCTGATGGTGGCCATCTACATCGTCGCCCGGATCAAGAAGCTCCCGGCCCAGCCGCGGGCGAGCTTGCGCCAGTGGCTGCACACTGCACGGCGCGCATTCTGGGGGCTGTTGTTGCTGGTGATCATTCTGGGCGGGATCTACAGCGGGATGTTCACCCCGACCGAAGCGGCGGCCGTCGCGGCGGTGTATTCGGCGTTCATCGCGTTGTTCGTCTACAAGGATATGAGCTTACGGGAATGCCCCAAGGTGCTGCTGGAATCGGGCCGTTTGACCATCATGTTGCTGTTCATCATCGCCAACGCGATGCTGTTCGCCCACGTGCTGACCACCGAGCAGATTCCACAGGAAATCACCAACTGGGTACTGTCCGAGGGCCTGACACCCATTGGCTTCCTGATCATGGTCAACATTGTCCTGCTGATTGCCGGCAGTTTCATGGAGCCGTCGGCGATCATTCTGATTCTGGCGCCGATCTTCTTCCCGATTGCCATGGAACTGGGCATCGACCCGATCCATCTGGGTATCGTCATGGTGGTGAACATGGAGATCGGGCTGGTGCATCCGCCGGTAGGCCTGAACCTGTTCGTGACCTCGGCGGTCACGGGATTGACGCTTGGGCAGACCATTCGCGCGGCGTTGCCCTGGCTCTCGATTCTCCTGCTGTTCCTGATTCTGGTGACCTACGTGCCCATGCTGTCTCTCGCCCTGCCCAACTGGCTAGGAATGCCATAGCGAGTACAGAGCGCTCAGCACCGCGCATATCTGGTGTATCAGGCGTGTGGTCATCGCCAGCAAGCCGGCTACGCCGGATACACCAGCCGCCTGCAAGCCTGAGTGGATCGCCTTACCATCACGCCGGCGCCGTGGAACAACGTCCCGTATGCTAACTGTTGTTTGTAAGCCAGTTTTCGCTTTGGGGCGTTCTACACTCTCACGAATCTTCATTTCAACATGAAGGACCGTGATAGAGAGCCGACCATTCCCAATTGCCACAAAAACCTGAATGCATCCTTAAGAATGCATTCAGGTGCCCATCAAAATCCATCTTTTCCCCCCGTTCTGAATATCGAAAGCGAAGTCCCAGAACACCGGGTATGAGTTACGGAATTCGGGCTTCCCGTGCGTGGCCAAGCGCCTGAAGCAACGCGGTTTGCGTGATGAGTACCTGGGGAGCTGGAGATTACCCAGTCGTTTCTGTGGTACCTCTTAGAAGCCCTCCATCACGATCTTGCCCTTCGCCTTGCCGCTTTCCAGTAGAGCATGGGCACGACGAAGATTTTCTGCGCTGAGGCGTCCGTAGTTATCGCCGACAGTGGTACGCAATAGACCCGAATCAACGTGCCGCGCAATTTCGTTGAGGATGTTGTGCTGCTCCTGCATGTCCTCGGTTTCGTAAAGCGAGCGGGTATACATCAGCTCCCAGTGCAACGACAGGCTCTTACGCTTCAGCGGCACAGCGTCAAGCGTGGCCGGATCATCGATCAGGCCCAGCCTGCCCTGAGGCTTCAGTGATTCGATGATTTGCTCGTAGTGCCGATCAGTCTGGGTCAGGCTGGCGACATAGCTGACTTGTCCAATGCCAATGCGCTTGAGCTCTTCGCTGAGTGGCTTGGTATGGTCGATGACGTGATGCGCACCCAGCTCGGTGACCCACGCCTGGGTTTCCGGGCGCGAAGCCGTGCCGATGACTGTTAGTCCGGTCAGTTGACGCGCCAACTGAGTCAGGATGGAACCCACCCCGCCCGCAGCGCCGACGATGAGCAGCGTTTCGCCTAGGTCGGTGGTATCACGTGCAACACCGAGGCGATCGAACAGCAATTCCCAGGCGGTCAGGGAAGTCAGTGGCAATGCCGCAGCCTGCCTGAAATCCAGCGAATGGGGCATTGAACCGACGATACGCTCGTCCACCAGTTGCAGCTCACTGTTGCTTCCCGGGCGGATCAACGATCCGGCGTACCAGACCCTGTCACCGGGCTTGAACAGCGTCACGTCGCTGCCGACCGACTTGACCACGCCGGTAGCGTCCCATCCGAGGATACGCGGATGGCTTTCGTCTTCGTGCGGTACGTAGCCCTGTCGCACCTTGGTATCGACAGGATTGACCGAAACGGCCTTTACCTCTACGAGCAAGTCGCGCGGCTTGGGCACTGGCTCGGGTATATCGATCTCCACCAAGGCGTCGGGATGTTCGATAGGCAGGCATTTGAAGTGTGCAATGGCTTTCATTCGAAGAACCTCAGGAGATGCGATACATTTTCGTGATGGTGAGCTTTTCAGCAGCACGCTCGATGAAAGGGAGCGCTGCCTGAAAATGCGGGGTCGCTTCGTGAGCAGTCAGCGCCGCTTCAGTGCGCCACTGTTCGATCATATGGAAAGTGCGGGCCTGCTCGGCATCACGATGGAAGTCGTACTGGATGCAATCCGCTTCGGCTCGGCTCGGGCCTTGCAGGCCCTGCAGCGTCTCCTGAAGTTCGGCTTCAAACCCGGCCTTGGCGATCAAAGTGGCAATCAGTGTCAGAGGGGTAGTCATCAAACCTCCTGCTTGTGGGCGTTATAAAGAGAGAGCGCGTTGGCTGGCACGGGTGTATCGAAGATATCCATGCCGTCGGCCGTGCGGCCAACAATTTGAATCCGCGGTGCTGCGAGATGCCGGCCTGGTCGAAATCCAGGCTATCGGCACGACACACATGAACTCGTCGCAGGGAGAGACTGAGTCACTGTCTGCGGGCCCGGCGCGCACGATCCTGTGTCGGCGTGACTAAGCCTTTCGCTCAATGACGACTTTGCCAATGGCACGACCTGACTCTAGGCGATCATGTGCCGCACTGACACCCGCAGCAGTGAAATCATGGCGCTCATCGATCAGAGGCTTGACCAAGCCGCGATCAACCAAGGCAGCCAGTCTTTGCAGAATCTCGCCATGGTGCTTGCGGTCTTGGTTATGAATGATCGAAACAGCCATGAATACCAGGTCGAGTCTCAACGCCTTGAAGTGCATTTCGGTCAGATCGTAGGTGTCGTAACCGATGATCGAGACGACGTGGCCCTTGAGCTTCGCGGCTTTCAGCGAGTTCTGTAAGACCTCGCCGCCCAGGGTATCGAAGACCGTATCGAATCCCTTTCCTTCAGTGATTCGCTGACTGTATTCCTCAGGCGTCTCGCTGTTATAAAAAATAATTTCATCGGCGCCCAACCGACGGGCAATTTCCGCTTTTTCCGGTGTGGAAACAGTCGTCGATACCCTGGCTCCCAGGACCTTGGCCAATTGAACGCCTATGTGCCCTACACCGCCGGTGCCACCATGTACAAGGACATTGTCATTGGGTTTGATCGAAGCACGGTCGATCAGCGCCTCCCATGCAGTAATCGCCACGAGCGGCAAGCTTGCTGCCTCGCCAAAAGAGAGCGACGTGGGTTTTAGCGCCAGCATCTGGGCATCGACCTCCATCTGATCTGCGAGCGCACCGGGAATCCCCACGATGCCGCCGAAACAGCCATAGACTTCATCGCCTGGGTTGAAGCGCGTCACGCCAGTACCGACGGAGCTGACCACCCCTGAAACATCAATGTGAAGAGTGGCCGGGAAAGTCAGACCAGCCGTACCTTCGCTGCCACGACGAATTTTCGTGTCCACGGGATTCACGCTTGTCGCCCGCACATCGACAATCACATGACCTGCTCGAGCAACGGGACTGTCCGTCTGAATGTCGACAAAAAGGTCTGAGCTACCATGCTGATTTATCACAATGGCTTTCAAGGGTTTAACTCCGAGGGACTATAGGCCACCAAATTATCATCAATAAAATGGGATAAGTACGTTAGAGTTGTTGAATCTTTCGGTCCTGATGGTTGGTAATAAATGCTGGATTCCATCGATGAATTGCGTTTGTTTGTTGCCGTTTTTGAGGAAGGATCCATCCGTGCGGCTTCCGAACGACTGCGGATGACAGCTGCGGGCGGAAGTAAGCGTCTTCTGGCCCTTGAAGACAGCGTGGGCCGGAGACTTTTTAACCGAACCACCCGCAAACTCAGCCCCACTTCTGACGGAGAGAAGCTTTATCAGCATGCCCTGAGCATCCTCGAAAGCGTCGAGAAGGCCGAGGGAGGATTTTTCCAGAAGACCGAGATTACCGGTCATCTGCGCATAACCGCTTCCGCGACATTTGCCCAAGGTTATTTATCGAGCGTCGTAAGCAGTTATCTCAAACGCTACCCTGGCGTCATCGTCGATCTCCATCCGACGGATCAACTGGTTGATCTGGCCGCCCATGGTACCGACCTTGCGATTCGGCACGGCGTCATGGCCGATTCGTCCCTGATCGCGCAAAGAATTGCTGCCTCTCGACGTCTGATATGCGCGGCCCCCCAGTATTGGGAAAAACAGGGCATGCCTATCTCTCCAAAAGAATTGGCCATGCTGGACGGCCTCATCGTTGGTAAGGATTCCAGCTGGGCCATGTCCCGAGGAGGCGTCAAAAAAACCTGCAAAATACGCAAACGGTTTTCATCCAGTCTTGGGGAAGTGGTTCGCCAGATGGCGATAGATGGACATGGAGTAGCGCTGCTCATGGACTGGCATGTACGAGATGATCTTGATTCAGGCGCGCTGGTGGAGGCATTTTCCGATTGGGCCATTGAGCCGCCGGTGGGAATCTATGCGGTCTACCCTTCAAGAGAAAACATTGCTCCGACTGTCCTGAGCTTTGTTGCTCATCTCAAAGAGTGGGTCGCGGCCCACCCCGTTTAAAAGAAAGCGACAGTACCGCCACGATGAACCCTGCCGGATGGAGAAAGAAGACCGGGAGGTATCACTAAAAATGCAGATCAATGAGGTTCGACCCATGTGATCAACATCGACGCCCTGTTCATCGAGTACAGCGGCCATTACTTCGCACGCCACGACACCAAGGCCTGGGAGGTTATCGTGCAGATCGAGGCCGGGCTCAACGACAAGAACATCCCCTTCAACATGAAGGGCCGCCAGAAGCGCGTTATTGCCATCGACCAGTACCTGTCGCAAACCCGAGTTGCAGATCCTGTGATGGATGGGCTGCGCTCTGCGGTTCGCTACGACAAGACGTACTTCGACAAGATCGTCGCTTCGCTGCTGCCGCTGTTGGAAAAACTCACCACCGGGCGCATGGCGGAGCTTATCTCGCCCAACTACAACGACCTCAGCGACCCACGGCCGATCTTCGACTGGATGCAGATCATCCGCAAACGGGCGATTGTTTACGTCGGCCTCGATGCCCTGTCCGATCCGGAAGTGGCCGCTGCGGTGGGCAACTCGATGTTCTCCGATCTGGTGTCGGTGGCTGGCCATATCTACAAGTTCGGTATCGACGACGGCCTGCCAGGTGCCGTCAACGACCGCAAGATCCCGATCAACCTGCACGCTGACGAATTCAACGAACTGATGGGCGACGAGTTCATCCCGATGATCAACAAGGGTGGTGGCGCGGGCATTCAGGTCAGCGCCTATACCCAGACCATCAGCGATATCGAAGCGCGCATCGGCAACCGGGCCAAAGCCGGTCAGGTAGTCGGTAACTTCAATAACCTGTTCATGCTCCGCGTGCGCGAAACAGCGACGGCCGAGCTGCTGACCAAGCAGTTGCCGAAGGTCGATATCTACTCGACCACCCTGGTGAGCGGCGCGACCGATGCCTCGGATCCGTCCGGGAAGACCGACTTCACCAGCAACACCCAAGACCGGGTCAGCTCCACCAGCGTCCCGCTGATCGAGCCCGCGCATATCGTCAGCCTGCCCAAAGGCCAGGCCTTCGCACTGATCGAGGGCGGCAACCTGTGGAAGGTGCGCATGCCGCTGCCCGCGCCTGATCCTGACGAAGTCATGCCCAAGGACCTGCAAACCCTGGCCGAGCACATGCGCAAGGGGTATTGCGACGGAGGCGGCCAATGGTGGACGGCCCCTTCCTCGCGAACGCTGCCCGAAGATCTACCGGCTGACCTGATCGACACCCTGCCCGCCCAACCTGCTGAATAATTCATATGGCCAACCCCACGCAAAGCGCCCAAACCCAGCAACAACGCGTCCGAGAAAAAGGGCGGATCATGCGCGCCCTCTCCATCCCGTTTGCCTTCATCGGCCTGCTGCTGGGCTCGCTATTTATCAGCGTGCTGATCGAATGGATCGGACTGTGTTTCTACTGGCGAGAACAGGGCTGGCACCACGCGCGGGACATGCTCAACAACGAAGTCCAATGGATCGCGAATGGCTTTGCCCAAAGCCTGGTGGTGGACAATCCGGGCAGAACAGCCAAGGCCGTCATCGATGTCGCGTACGTGTGGATGTTCGAAAAGACCGGGCTAATCGAATGGATCAACTACTCGGCAGCACAATCGCGGATCAATGGCAGCCAGGCTCAAGGTGCTCATCAATACCTTGGGATGATGTACGTTGCGCTTGAGGATTACGGGTTGGCGGCGGTCTATACCGTGCTTACGTTTCTGACGCGACTGGTGATTCTGACGCTGTCGGTGCCGCTGTTTCTGATGGCTGCGTTCACTGGGGCGGTGGATGGGCTGGTGCGGCGGGACTTGCGCAGGTTTGGGGCGGGGCGTGAGTCAGGGTTTATCTATCACCGGGCGAAGATGCTGGTTGTTCCAGTCGGCGTGGCGCCCTGGGTGATCTATCTGGCGATGCCGGTGAGTGTGAGTCCGGTGTTGATATTGCTGCCTTGTGCGGTGGTTTTGGGTGGAGTGGTGAGTGTGACGGTGGGGAGTTTCAAAAAGTATTTATGACGTAGATTTTTGGTCAGGTCCCGACGCGTCAGACCTTAATGCCGCTGTCAGTAGTGCGAAAGGTTGCTCATCACCCATATGGCCGCCGCGGCAATGATATTGCGTTTTGCTTCGTGCTCCGACTCGGTTTCATCGGCGCTCGCATCGCTGAACAGGCGCGTCAGCACGCACGACGGCCCCCCGGCCGTTGCTCTAGCTGAGCAGCTTTGCCCGCTCACTTCTGCCCCGCACATCCCAGGATCGCGTGGAAGCCGACATGTCCTCTCCTGCCTTCTTTCTGGCCTTTCGTTACTAGGTCGCCCGATGGCCTCCGAACCTTGTTGCTGGACGTAATTGACCAACGTGGTCTGACCGGACCTGCTGATATCACCGCTGAGGTCTCAAGACACCGGCGAGCAGTGCGGTCGTTATCTGGCGCCACGTATAGCCGGCATGCCAGCGGGCCAGCATTGACAGTGTCAGACCAAGTCGAAGCTCTATAACTCACCAGACCTCATGAGTCTCAGCTCGGTAATTCTTCTCAATGCGGTCAACAAGCAATGGCGCACTGATAATTCCCTCGGTTGGATACTCCAGCTCATCCGACCTGAATTCCCTATCGAGTCGAAATGACTCTCTACCATCCCACAACCAAAGGGAGCCACCCGGCCCGCCATTCCTAGAACGAAATGTAGGAAATAGCTGCAACCGTTCGGGAACCGGGACATTTCCAACAACGGACAGGAGACCTTGATTTACTGCACTTTGAACAACAAAAAAAGCAGAAAACTGTGGCTCTCTGTCAACCACCGCTGAAAAATCACTCGGTTGCTTATTATGAAACCCTGGAAAAACACGAATTAAGAAACCGAACTCCGGGTGCTTATGAGTAACTTGCGCATATGCGACACCCTGCGAGGTTAATACCTGCAAAATGTCGCCCAACCTTACCTTCTTAGCCATTTAAAATCCTTCGTATCCAGCTTTTTTCAGCAGCTCGGTGCCGCGAATCAAACCCTGCTCATACTTGGTAGGGTTTTTGATAGACGATATGGAGTTGATTTTGTTCATTAACGTCCCACCATCTTTACCTAGGCCATGATAATCGATCAGTGTTTGCTCAACCGCCCGTGCATCCGCACGAGATATATTTTCAAGCCCTCTTATTTTTGAAATCACTATATCTTTTTCTCTAAGATGAGCTTGACCACGTTTAACGATGTCGTCGGTTATTCCTACATATCGAGTTACACCATCCACGACACAGCTATAAACACAGGTCTTACCGCCAACAGATGCAACCTCACCTACGCCTTTTGCAGCTCTGACTTCAGCCCAATAAGCATACGCCTTTTGTACGTTGCTAGCCTCCGCTGCTGTCGCAGCACGAACAGCCCCCCTAAGGCACCTACAGGCGCGATCAAGACTTCGGCGACGAGCCCTTTACCGTCTAGATAGGTCTGTTGCAATGAAGCTTTAGCCGTCAGCGCTCGCTCTATAAGCGTAAATTTGTAGTTCTCACACACCGCACTGGTGCATTGCAGCTCACCTAACGCCGCCAGACCGCCATGAATTTGCCCCAGCAGGTCGTTCGCTCGAGCAGGTCCAAACGTTTTGAGCGCATCGTCCAGATTGTCTCGGCTCAGTTGATCGTAGTTCGTATCACCGTACTGTGCAGTCCAGACGTTTCGATAGCACGAGTCGCCCTTGCCCTTGCACGCATCCATGTCGCCTACGAAATCAACCATTTCATGGTGATTCAAGAAATTATACTGGGTGGCGTTCTTTGCGACCCACGCGCCAGCCTCAACGGCTTTAGCGTCCCCGCCGACAACCGCAGCAGCGAGCATGCCCACTAATTGAGAAGCCGAAGTGAGCAGCAGATCGCGTTGTGTCGGCGATAGCTGCGTAACGCTGCGTCTCAATGGCGTCGCAAAGGCCTCGTTTACACCTGCAGCCATTGCTCCGGAAAGGAAGTCGCTACCAGAAGCTTCAGCCAGACTCCCACCGATCAAGGCATGCAAAGCAATCTTCCCAGCACTGCCATCAGCCAGATTTGATCCGCCTGCCGCGTTGAAGCTGGTAGCCGCCGCAGTGTTCAACAGTGATGTGAGGAGGGCATCGTTGTAATTCGCATTCATGCCAAGCGCTTTGCTTAGCGCCACGGAAGTGGTGTTTTGTAGTGCCTGGCTTGCAGCGAACCGGCCAACATTCTCCACACTACCCAGATCAATAGTGATTTTCCCTGTCAACGGATCTGTGTTCGTAGCCGTCAATCCATTGAAATGCCTGCGGTCAGGCCTGCGGTCAGGCCGCTTACTGCATATCCCTTGAGCGCGTCACTTGATGTAGTGTCCTTTAAGACGGCACCTAGGTCCCCATTGTTACTGATAAAACTATTCGCCGCAGTTGTAGCAGCTCCAGTGGCAATAGCCGCCCCGCCAGCAGCCATCACTGTGCCTGCTCCCGACAGCGCGCTCAGAGCCGCAGGGCCGACGAAGAAAGCCATGGCAATGGCCAACACTAACTGCGCCCCGGCCCCCAACCCCGATTGGCTGTACTTAAAGGAGTCGTGAATCTCCTTCACCTGCCTCCAGTCGACGTCCCCATGCTTCTCGGCTTCCTTCAACCACGCGAGTTGCGGGTCGGCTTTCACCATCGCATCAATGGCCGCACTCACCGTCTGTTTGTTGACTTGCTTGACGTCGATCTTTAAGCCTTCCACCGCGCGGATGGTCAACTCGCCTTTGGCGATGAGCTCACTCTGACGCAATATCTCGTCAGTACGGCCTTTACCACTCGAAGAATTCCAAGCCAAGTCGCTCCTGCTCTTCTCGTGGCTCTCCTGATGCAGGTCCTTCACACCTTCAAATGTCACCGCACCGCCACTATCAATGGTCAGGTCTTTACCGCTCTCCAGTTTTGCTTCCTGATAGTGTTGATCGCCGCCACTCACCAGCAGCAGATCGCCACCGGTTTTGATCTCGCTGCTCACGTTGCGCACGTCGGTCACTTCGTCGCGCTTTGTTACTTTCTTGCCCCAAGAGCCTTTTTTCTTCTTGTCATACAGCGAGTACTCGCTGTCCTGCGCTGCCAGGAGGTCGAGATTATTGCCTGCGACGAGGTAAGCTTCATTACCTGCGGTTATACGACTGGAAATGACGGCGAGGTTCTGGCCGGCCGCCAGTGAGATAGCCCCGCCCGCCTCCATCGCCGTAGAAACCTGGTGAACATTGTCCTTCTGGACGGTGAGTTTCTTGCTCTTGGAGAGATAGTGATACTCGTCCGCCGCCGAACTGATTGTGAGGTTCTCATCGGCACTTGCGGTAATGTCACGCTTGGCCGATATCTGGCTGGCGATTGCATTCACGTCGCGCGCTGCGTTGATTTTGAGGTCGCGGCCGGAGGCTACGTCCGCCGACAGCTGCGTCACGGTCGTGGTGTGACGATCACTGCTGACGGTCTCGGCAGAGAGGAGACTTACGTCGCGGCCGGCATCGATCGCGGTATCACGGCCACTTTGCATTACCCCGCCGATGACGTTGACATCGCGGCCTGCGGACAAGGCCATGTCATTACCGGCTTCGATGCGGGCAGCGTTGTCTGCGTAGTCAGTTCGGCCCACGGCCCTACCGCTGGTATTCATCGCAGTAGTGACGGATCGTTCATTGATCACATCGCCGCCGACCGCCATCACGCTTACGTCGCGACCGGCAATGATCCCGCCCGATTTGTTGACCACGTCATTGCCTGCCAGCAGATCCAGGCGGTTGCCGGCTTCCAGCAGGCCGCTATTGACCACATCATTGCCAGCAGTAACCGACAGGTTGTTGGTCGCACGAATGGTGCCGACGTTTTCCAGGTTCTCACCCGCTATCACCGTAATATCGTTGCCTGCGAGCAGAGCACCGGTCGGGCCTAGACGGTTGTTCGCCTGGGCCAGGTACAAGACCGGCACCAGCACTTTTTCGCCATTCACTTCATGCTCTTCGAGCCACACGATATGGGTCAGCGCGGCGACCTGCTGTGAAGTCAGCGATACCCCGACCGCAAGGTTCAGCTGATCCTTGCTGGTGATCGCATTGTTCATCAGGTAGCGGAACTGATCTTCGTTGGAGGTCTGCCCGCCGAGGAAAGCCTGCCCTGTTCTGGCGACAACTGCCTGCTGCACGAGTCGTTGTTCATACAGACCATCGCCCAA
>NZ_RHQN01000019.1 GCF_003935425.1 Pseudomonas sp. v388 | reverse complement strand
CGACGGCTTTCAATTGTCCGGCCACGGTCTGTTTGAAGGATTGCGTATTACCCATGGCATCGGTCTGCCGAATCTGTCCGCCTAGAGAATTGAACGCCCACTGTGTTTCCAGGCTGTCGCTCTCCAGCAGGGCATCGCGCTCGGCTTCGGTCAGTGGCCAGTCCGGTGTTCTTGGATCAAGCAGAAACTGCCGGACTTCGGTCAGTGCAACCCCGAGCAAACCGTAATCCGGCAGATGACGAGTCCCCGCCGTATCGTCATGGCGAATGAGCTGGTTGCACTGGTTGTGCTCAAAACCATCCGCCTCGCCGTAGCCAAACCGCTCGGTTACCAGCCCGTCTTCAGTGATTGCCAAAGGGCGCAATACAGCATCGTATTCAACCTGGCGTCGGCTATCGCGACTGTCCCAACCTTCAACCGGCAAGCCTGCTTCGTTCAATAACCCGAGCCGCCAGCCGGCGTCGACGCTTTCGGTCAGCAGCGCCTGACCGCTGAGGCTGTAAGTCGTGTTGAGATTGGGAAGTGCAAGGCGTGGATCACGCTGACTGAGCAGCCGTCCTGCCAGATCATAAGTCTGAGAGTTCACCCGCTCATCGGCAGGTTGATCCTGCTCGCTACGGCAAAACGCAACGCTGCGCATCGCCAAACCTCGCGGGTCAATAACGGCCAGCGTGGGTGTGTGAGTATGCAGCGCCATGTTCATTCGTAATGTTCTCTGCTTGCGACCTGAGCTGAGTTCGGGGACTCAGGCAGGTTCATCTGACATCGAGTGGGACATAAAAAGTCGCCTATGGGTTTGCTTGTGCGTGCGAATGCCTCGCTTGTTGACGTTGTAAGTTTGGCAAGATATCCCTCTTGAAAAGTGTGTGCAGGTGATACGCCGCGTGGATCAACGAGTCTGCATTCTCAGTAGCAATATGAGGGCGCATGGGGGGGAAATCATTGAACGCTTTGACTGCGTCGTCCAGAGTTTTCACCATGTCTGGATAGGGATGAAGAAGCTTGATTTTTTCTATAAAGGCTATGCTGTTTTTTATATGTTCCTTAACTATATTCCCTCCAGTAATAACTGAAGAAGTGTATTTGCGTATCAAGGGTTTGCTTAGGTCGGAGAACACGTTATTTATATCATTAAGGTAATAGTAATCGCGTGATTTTGCTCCTTTTACAGGGCTTCCGCTGACCTCACCCACATGAGTGATTTCGTGGCCTAGAAGAGTGGCGAGTTCAGGGGTATTAATATTATCGATATTCAACCATATTCGACCTTCAGGATCGTTGGTTCTAACAAAACCTTGCATCTTTGAGTATTGAGGCCTTTTGATGCCCACAATTTTGTCTTTTCCAAGATCGCCCCTATATAGGGCGGCTAGTAAGAAGCTCTGCTCCCAATTTTCTATGATCTGGTCTTTTGCATCGTTATAGAAAAAGCCAAAAAAATCTTTCATGATTTCATGGCTTTCTTCAGGGTGAGTTTTAATCATGTACAGTGCGTCTTGAAAAATTGCATGCGCTGTGATCAGTTCGCTTTTCAATTTTTCTCTCAGCTCAGTAGGGAACTCATCTAGCCCGCGATAATAAATGATGTGTAAGCCTTCCCAAACGGCTTTTTCATGTTCATCTTGTTTACCTATATAGATTCTGCCATCCAGATCATTGGTGAGAACGGGGTTATTGCCCACGAAACAAAAAAGATTAAGTCCGTTCACATCACCTGCCGGGTCCGGATTGATCCACCGCTGCAACCACGGTGCGTAATACCTGAATCCGTAGTAATACAGCCCGCTAGCATCGCGCTCCTTGCCTGAGTAACGCACCGTCTTGTATTTGGCCTCTACGGCACTGCGCGCAGCCCACCATGCGGTGCCGCCAAACGGGTAATAACTTTCCTGGCTGATCAGGTTGCCTTGCTGGTCCAGCTCCAGCGTGCTTGAGCCCAAGTGATCGCTCAGGCTGTAGCGGATTTGATCGTTGGCGATGCCGCTCGGTTGGCCTGCCTGCCAATGCAGTACCCGACTGTTTTG
>NZ_RHQN01000018.1 GCF_003935425.1 Pseudomonas sp. v388 | reverse complement strand
CAAAACAGTCGGGTACTGCATTGGCAGGCAGGCCAACCGAGCGGCATCGCCAACGATCAAATCCGCTACAGCCTGAGGGATCACCTGGGCTCAAGCACGCTGGAGCTGGACCAACAAGGCAACCTGATCAGCCAGGAAAGTTATTACCCGTTCGGCGGCACCTCATGGTGGGCTGCGCGCAGGGCCGTAGAGGCCAAATACAAGACGGTGCGTTACTCAGGCAAGGAGCGCGATGCCAGCGGGCTGTATTACTACGGATTCAGGTATTACGCACCGTGGTTGCAGCGGTGGATCAATCCAGACCCGGCGGGCAATGTGGACGGCCTGAATCTTTTCTGTTTTGTCGGGAACAATCCGATCGCGTCGTTCGACAGCAATGGCTCCATCACCGTATTCACTAATAATGATCAAAAATACTTTATCGATGAAGAACTTCAGGACCGGCTAAAAAACGCCCAAAAACAATCGCAGGTACAGTACGACTTCCTGAAGAACAGCTACTACCATGAATTTGAAGACACCTACACGATATCCTCAAAACTTTCCCACAAAGATTACAAATTTGAAGACTATTTTGAAAATAAATTTCAACTCCATAAATGGACATTCAAACAACTTTTCAAACACGTGCGAGCAGAGCCAGTCGTCCATGCGGACCAAGTCATTGTCGAGCAATTCATGCGAGTATCAAGTGCCGAAGGTTTCCCGAACGCGCTGCCCTCGGTGATAAAACACAGTCTGGTTATCAATCAGGGAGTCATTGAAGTGGCCCGCAAATATGCTAGCGGCTCCCCAGAGCTTCTGAACGCTTTTCTGAACGATACCCAGAATGGAAAAAGCACCCAGCGAATATTGAATACGTTAAAGATGGTAGCAACCCGCGTTGAAACCAGGCTTTCAGGCTCTTCCGATTGGGATATCTACATCCATGTCGAGCCTCAAGAACTGGCGGCAATCAAAACGGAAGAAACCGCCGTCAAGAAACTATCCAGATTCACTATCACTGCCGTCGAGCAGACTGCCAAAACCTCAAGGTTTACGGTCATTCCCGCGCAACCCGCCATTGAGGTTCGACGCAACTCAAGAACAAGGAAGAAGAGCGCATGAACATGGCGCTGCACACCCTCACACCTACGCTGATCGTTATCGATCCGCGAGGTTTGGCGATACGCAACGTTGCGTTTTACCGTAGTGAGCCTGATGAACCTGTCGATAAGCGTGTGACCTCTCAGACCTGTGATGCGGCAGGTCGACTGGTCAGCCAGCGTGATCCGCGCCTCTCTATTGAAAACCTCCGCACCACCTACAGCCTCAGCAATCAAGCGCTGCTGACCGAAAGCGTGGATGCCGGTTGGCGGCTCGGGTTATTGGGAGAAGCAGGTCAGGCTGTTCAAGGATGGGACAGCCGGGGCACTCAACGCCAGGTTGCCTATGATGCTGCGCTACGTCCTTTGGCAATCATTGAGAATGGACGGGTAACCGAGCGGTCTAGCTATGGCGCGCCAGATGGTTTCGAGCACAACCAGTGCAACCAGTTGATCCGCCACGACGACCCGGCGGGCACGCGTCATCTGCCGGATTATGGGGTGCTCGGTTCGGCCCTGACCGAAGTCCGGCAGTTTCTGCAGGCAGCCGAAACGCCGGACTGGCCGCTGGACGAAGCCGATCGCGAGGCCCTGCTGGAAAGCAATAAACTGGGCACGCGACGGGTGTTCAATGCCTTGGGCGAGACGCTGCAGCAAACCGATGCCCTGGGTAATGCTCAGTTTTTCAAACAGACGGTGGCCGGGCACTTGCAGTGCGTTGATGTGACAGTGGACGGCGCCACACAGCCGCAGACGCTGGTCCGCGATATCCGTTACAACGCCTTCGGTCAGGTCGAGCAGGAAACGTCAGGCAACGGCGTCATCAGCACCTCGCATTACGATCCGCAGGACGGTCGTTTAATGGAACTTCGTGCGGGCAGCCCGCTGTTGCAGCACCTCATCTACGCTTACGACCCGGTCGGCAATATCCTGCAGATCGAAGACACTGCCCAACCGATTCGTT
>NZ_RHQN01000017.1 GCF_003935425.1 Pseudomonas sp. v388 | reverse complement strand
AACCGCACCCTGAACAACGAGGTTCGTTACCTGCCGGGGCTGGAAATCCGCACCACGGCAGATGGTGAAATCCTGCACGTCATCACGGCTCAAAACAGTCGGGTACTGCATTGGCAGGCAGGCCAACCGAACGGCATCGCCAACGATCAAATCCGCTACAGCCTGAGCGATCACCTGGGCTCAAGCACGCTGGAACTGGACCATCAAGGCAACCTGATCAGCCAGGAAAGTTACTACCCGTTCGGCGGCACCTCATGGTGGGCCGCGCGCAGTGTTGTCGAGGTGAAGTACAAAACGGTTCGCTATTCCGGCAAGGAACGCGATGCCAGCGGACTGTATTACTACGGATTCAGGTATTACGCGCAGTGGTTGCAGCGGTGGATAAATCCGGACCCGGCGGGCAATGTAAACGGGCTGAATCTTTTTTGCTTCGTGGGTAACACGCCCGTTCTTCATAACGATCTGGACGGTCGAATTTATATTGGCGTCGGAGACCGAATGGAGGACCTCATGACTTCAGAGGGAAGCACTATTCTGTATCGGGGCCTCAGCGAATTCCCGGATGATTTAAGAGACAAGTTAAAAATAGCCTTATTTAAAGTTCATGCCATTTATAAAAATGCCATTGAAATGATCAAATACCATCCTAACGATAGTGCCGACATCATGCGTAGTTTTTTTGGTTATCGACACGCCGAAGTCACCCACCAAATCATACAGTCATGGGAACTGGCCCTCGCTCGGGCCGCCGAGTACCAGCAAGACTTTGCAGAAGGAAAGTTTGTTGGCTTTAGAAGCATCAACGAGAGACTTAGCGCTTTCACCTACCAAGAAGACCCTCTGGGCCGAGTAATTATAAACACCAGACATATCTACTCCAAAAAACTGGTTCACACTCTCGGTCACGAGCTCACGCACATAGTAGATATACTTGAAAGTCCTTTAAGAGGCCCAAGCGCAAAAGATTACTACTACATCTACGAGGAATATATTTCCTTGTTGACCATAAGAGCAGACAAGCCCTACAAATTTCCATATAAAATCGCTGCCAACGTTATCACTAACGGGGGTTTGAATTTAAATTATCTCGCAGACTCCGGAGTCACAGCCAATGAATTCATACAACGAGTAAGAGCCTTGCACCCTGACCCCGACGTCGTAACAGATTTAAATACGGCAGTCAATCAGTTCAATTTGAACCCCCATATTGCTGCTAACGTTTCGGCCAATAATGCTGACAGTCTCATGCATGCGGCTTATCACCTGCACAAGCACTACAAAACAGAGATATTGCCGAAATTACAACGTCAACAAGCGAGGCATTCGCACGCACAAGCAAAACAATAGGCGACTTTTTATGCCCCACTCGATGTCAGATGAACCTGCCTGAGTCCCCGAACTCAGCTCAGGTCGCAAGCAGAGAACATTACGATGAACATAGCGCTGGATACTCACACACCTACGCTGATCGTTATTGACCCGCGAGGTTTGGCGATGCGCAGCGTTGCGTTTTGCCGTAGCGAGCAGGATCAACCTGCCGATGAGCGGGTAACCTCTCAGACTTTTGATCTGGCAGGACGGCTGGTCAGTCAGCGTGATCCACGCCTTGCACTTCCCAATCTCAACACGACTTACAGCCTCAGCAATCAGGCGCTGCTGACCGAAAGTGTCGACGCCGGTTGGCGTCTTGGGTTATTGGGCGAAGCAGGCTTGCCGGTTGAAGGATGGGACAGTCGTGGTAGCCGACGCCAGATTGAATACGATTCGATGCTGCGCCCTTTGGCAATCATCGAAGACGGGCTGGTAACCGAGCGGTTTGGCTACGGTGGGTCAGATGGTTTTGAGCATAACCAGTGCAACCAGCTCATTCGCCATGACGATACGGCGGGGACTCGTCATCTGCCGGATTACGGTTTGCTCGGGGCTGCACTGGTCGAAACCCGGCATTTTCTGCTTGATCCAGGAACACCGGACTGGCCACTGACCGAAGCCGAGCGCGATGCCCTGCTGGAGAGCGACAGCCTGGAAACGCAGTGGGCGTTCAATGCTCTGGGCGGACAGATTCGGCAGACCGATGCCATGGGTAATACGCAATCCTTCAAACAGACCGTGGCCGGACAATTGAGAGCCGTCGATCTGAAGTTATCGAACGCAACACAGACGCTGGTCAGCGATATCCAGTACAACGCTTTCAATCAGGTCGAGCAGGAAACGGCGGGCAATGGTGTTATCCGACGCTCGCTCTACGATCCGCAAGA
>NZ_RHQN01000016.1 GCF_003935425.1 Pseudomonas sp. v388 | reverse complement strand
TGCGGGAATAGCTCAGTTGGTAGAGCACGACCTTGCCAAGGTCGGGGTCGCGAGTTCGAGTCTCGTTTCCCGCTCCAGTTTTAAGCAACTTTGCTCTCGGGCAGGGTTGAGTGAAACCAGGACACATCCAAGGATGTAGTTCTGGAACTGAAACACACACCACCAAGGGTGTTTCAGGCAGTGTCCCCTTCGTCTAGTGGCCTAGGACACCGCCCTTTCACGGCGGTAACAGGGGTTCGAGTCCCCTAGGGGACGCCATTTGCGGGAATAGCTCAGTTGGTAGAGCACGACCTTGCCAAGGTCGGGGTCGCGAGTTCGAGTCTCGTTTCCCGCTCCAATTTGTACAAAAACGCCGCTCTTCTGAGCGGCGTTTTTGTTTGTGTTTTTTAAGTTGCTCGCGCTGCTCCTCTTGCCTGAGGCGTGCTGGCAGGGTGACCGCGCAGGTCTCGCCACGCTTAGCGCGCCACGACCACCTGGTTGCGGCCTTGCTGCTTACCTCTGTAGAGCGCCTGATCCGCACGGGTGAGGGCGCTCTCGAAACTTTCGGCCGAGCGAATCTCGCTGACCGCCAGGGTGGCCGTGACTTCCTGAGGCATCGGTTCAAGTTGCCCGGCCCATTCGCGGATGCGCAGCAGAATCCGCTCGGCCACCGCCAACGCTTCCCGCTCGGGGGTCTCAGGCATCAACACCAGAAACTCCTCGCCACCCCAGCGCGATGCCACGTCGGTCGCTCGCACATTACTGCTGATGGCTTCGGCCACCCGCTGCAGTATCAGGTCGCCCCGGTCATGGCCCAGGCGATCATTGATCTGTTTGAAGTGGTCAACGTCCAGCAGGATGATGGCCGAGCTTGAGGTGCTGGTCAGTTCATGAACGCCGCGCATCACTCTTCGCCGGGTGTAAAGGCTGGTGAGGCTGTCCAGATTGGCGGTATGAAACAGGCCTTGCTGCATGGCGTGGGTGAAACGAACCGACAGCGCGGTGCCGTGCAGCAGCAGCGCGGTGGCGGTCAGTACGTTGAGCAGTCCGAACCCGTCAAGCAGTTGTGGTGCGACGCCTGAGTCGATGCCCATCCACCCGCGAAATGCAAACAGGCCTGCGGCCACCGAGATGATGGCCAGGTTCAGCAGCAGTCGCCGCGTGCGTGCATGCTGAAAGCTGAATGCGATGATCGGCACCAGGCAATACAGATAGAAATGGAAATTGCTGTCCCAACCCAGCACCCAGCTGGCCAGCAGCGCGTGCAGGATGATTTCCAGGCTCATCAGTATGCCGGCAAAGCTGAATCGGCCGGCCCTGATTGCCTTGAGACAGATCACGTAGGCCAGGATACTCAACCCGTTACCCACTGCCAGAAGCGGCAGCTGCAGCGCGGCGAACAGAACGAACAGCGCGACATGAATGCCAAAGGCGATCTGCACGACAGGCACGATGTGTTGCCAGAACTGCGTCGTCGCTTCGCGTAAGAGCTGGGCGCGATCACTGGCCGAAAGGGTTTTCATCAAGCAGCCTCTGAAGCAGCCCGCGCTGGAGCCGGACAAAGCGATTTCGGATATGGGGTATGACCCTGTTATCGGCCGACCAGGCGTTGCCTTGATGAGGTGGTCGACCCGCCTGGCCATGGACAGGCTAAAAACCCTATTGACCTGAACCATGCTTGAGGTCTGAGACTGGCGGCTCTTTAATCAGGAGAGCCTTCCATGTCCTCGCTCAGTCATGAAAAAGCCTTTGAGTTATCCAATCCTTCCGGTCTCTACGACCCGCGTTCGAACGGGTACTCGCATTTGGCGCAGGTACGATCCGGGGCCCGCCTGCTGTTCCCGGCCGGGCAGGGCGGCGAGGATCACGAAGGTCGACTGTCGCCGATATTCGCCGAGCAGGTCGCGCAGGCATTGGCCAACCTGCAGACCGCGTTGCAGTCCAGGGGAGCGAGCCTGAATCAGGTGTTCAAACTGACCCTGCTGATCGTCGACCACTCGGAAGAAAAACTGCGCACCTGGGGCGCCGAGGCTGATCGAGTCTGGGGTGCTGCACTGAAACCCGCGTGCACGCTGATCCCCGTCCCACGACTTGCGCTGGACGGGATGCTGGTCGAGATCGAGGCAGTGGCGGCGGTGCTGGAGTAGTGGCCGCAGCGAGGTGAAGAGCCAGGCACCGGTGGGCTGCTTCACCTGCATGCCCGCTCAGGCCGCAACGGACCGGCTCGCGTCGCCACCCCTCAGTCGAGCGAATAGCGGACCTTGCGCCGGCTGGTCGTACATCGAGCAAAGGTTCTTCTCGATGTTCTGGCACAGGTCCTCCATGCGGATTCGGTGCTGGCTGCTGCCGAACGGCGCCTGCAGATCGGTGCCGATACGCTCCATCGCCAGCAACATGCAGCCGACCACGGTTGAAATGACCGGTGTGAACCACCCCAAGGTCGGCACCAGGCTCAATGGCATGATGATGCAGAACAGCGTGCTGAACAGTCGGGGGAAGTAGATGTAGGGAAACGGCAGTGGCGTGTTGGCGATCCGCTCCATCCCACCCTGACAGTTGGAAAGATCGACCATGGTCGTCTCCAGGCGCGCGAGTCGGATGCTGTCGAGGCGACCCGCCGCAAACTCTTGCGAGATAAGGGTCGCCGAACCGGTCAGGATGTCATTGGGGAAATTATTGCTGGCCTGCGCCTTTTGCAGCTCGGCGGTCGGAAGCAGCCCGTCGAGCTTCGACAGATCGGCACTGCCTTTCAAATGAGTCCGTAGCGCTTGCAGATAAGCCACATGGCGGCGCAATAGCATCGCCTTGACGGGATTTTCCTTGTCACGCCCGTCACCGTCGATCAGCGTCAGCACCTGGCGGCCGAAGCTGCGAGAGGTGTTGACCATCGCTCCCCACAACGTGCGTGCTTCCCACCAGCGGTTATAGGCACTGGAGTTGCGAAAGCTGATCAGCACGACCAGCGCCGAGCACAGCAGGGTCAGGGG
Source organism: Pseudomonas sp. v388 (assembly GCF_003935425.1). Taxonomy (GTDB): domain Bacteria; phylum Pseudomonadota; class Gammaproteobacteria; order Pseudomonadales; family Pseudomonadaceae; genus Aquipseudomonas. The sequence continues at coordinate 5,128 of NZ_RHQN01000016.1, read as the reverse complement.
CATCAGCGGTAGTTCGAACCCATAACCGCCGACCATCATGGCATCTACCGTGACGGCCAGGTCCCAGATCAGCAGCCAGAACAATGACCAGCCCACGTAGCTGAATGTTCTTTTGAGGCACTTCCATTTTTTCTCAAAGGGACCTGTCACTGCAGCACTCCTGTCGAAGGTCGGGGCTCATGAGCGTTGGCGAATGAGCATGATCCCGAGCCTAGAGGCAGAGGCTTAATAGTCGCTTAATTCAAGGCGCGGACCACTCGCCACGCTGTTCTCGATCTGCCCGGCCAGGTACAGGGCGCCGGCCATCACGCCGGTGGAAGGGTTTTGCACCAGCTTGAGCCAGGCCTGGTCGAACGAGGCGCCCAGGGACTGGCGGATCAAGGCTTCGCTGTCGGGCCGGTCGTTGGCCTGCATGACCGCCCGAACCCCGGCGACACCGACCGAAATCAACGCTCCAGCGAGTTTTCCCGCTACCGCCGCCACTGCGCTGGCGGCGCCGCGCGGGGCCATTTCCGCTTCGATTCGCTGGCTGGCGCGCTTGGCAACCGGTGCCATTCCGGCGTCCGTCGAGCCGATGCCCCGGTCGCCGCCCGCCGTATGAATTTTGTCGATCAGTGCCGCATAGGCCGGCAACGTGCTCAGCGGTTCGCTGCTGACCACCTGAAACAACGAAGCATTGCGTCCGGCCGGTGGCCCCAGGGCGATGGCCGGGATCTTCTGGATTCGCCCGTTGAGTTGCGGCATGGGTACGCCATGGCGTCTGGCGATGGCCACCAGTTCTCGATCCATCAGTTGCACATAAAAGCCGGTGGATTGATGCAGGATTGCGTCCGGGTCGACCTCGACTGCCACCGGCGCGAGCACCTGGCGACGATATTCCTCCAGCAGATAGGCGGCCAGGCGCCTGGCTGAAGCATCCTTGTCACCGTTGGCACTGACGGTGTACCAGCTGACCTTGATCGATAGCCATTCCTGGGTCCAGTAACTGCTGAACCACGGGATGAATTGTTCTTCGGTCTGCTGATAGACCCGGGTTCGCCAATGGTCCATGGAGCCGCGGGCAAAGAGCTTCACCTGGGCGGTGGCCTGCCGCGATGCGCTGAGAATGTCCTGATCGACTTGCTGCCATGTGGCCTGGGAAATCGGCACGGCCGGAACGATGGTCGGCGCCGGCCTGGAAGACGCGCAGCCGGCCAACGTTGCTATCACTGCGATGATCAGCGCATACCGGTTCAAGATGGCGCTTTCCTGAGACTGGACCTGTCCTGACGTTGCAGGTCTGAGTATAGGTCGCAGGGTCGAGATAGTTATCGCTGGGCGAGGATTGTGCCGAGCAGGCCGGGGAAGCGGCCGTCCAGTTCTGCGGTGCGCAGGGAGTTCATGTGCGTGGTGCCGACATTACGGGTGCGAACCAGGCCTGCGTCACGCAAGACTCGAAAGTGATGGGACATACTGGACTTGGGACGGCCGCCGTCCAGTTCGCCGCACGTAGCTTCGGCCACGTCTGCCAGCACGCGCACGATCCCCATGCGTACGGGGTCGCTCAAAGCGTAAAGCACGCGTTCGAGAATCAGGTCTTCTGGGTTGGGGTGTCGGTAGGCTCGCATGGCGAACATGATAACGGGGCTTTCACAAATTGCCATAGTTCGATTAAGATCGAACAATCGTAACTAAGCCATCCCAATCAAGCTCATCCTGGAGTCAGTGCATGTCTGCATTATTCGAACCCTACACCCTGAAGGACGTCACGCTGCGTAACCGCATTGCAATCCCGCCTATGTGCCAGTACATGGCCCAGGACGGTGTGGTCAACGATTGGCATCAGGTTCACGTCGCCGGCATGGCACGTGGCGGTGCTGGCCTGTTGGTGGTTGAAGCCACTGCCGTCGCTCCGGAAGGTCGCATTACGCCCGGTTGCGCAGGCATCTGGACCGACGAACAGGCTCAGGCGTTCATTCCAATGGTCAAGGCCATCAAGGCCGCCGGTTCGGTGCCTGGCATCCAGATCGCCCATGCCGGCCGCAAAGCAAGTGCCAATCGTCCCTGGGAAGGCGATGACCATATTGCCGACAGCGACGCCCGCGGCTGGCAAACCATCGCGCCGTCGGCCATCGCTTTCGGCGCCAATCTGCCGAAAGTACCGCAAGCCATGACGCTGGAAGACATCGCGCGGGTTCGCCAGAACTTCGTTGATGCCGCCCGTCGTGCTCGTGACGCCGGTTTCGAATGGATCGAACTGCACTTTGCTCACGGCTACCTGGCGCAGAGCTTTTTCTCGGAACATTCCAACCAGCGTACCGATGCCTATGGTGGCAGCTTCGACAATCGCAGCCGTTTCCTGCTCGAAACCCTGGCAGCTGTGCGAGAAGTCTGGCCGGAACATCTGCCGCTGACTGCCCGATTTGGCGTGCTGGAGTATGACGGTCGCGACGAGCAGACCCTGGAAGAGTCCATCGAGTTGGCGCGTCGCTTCAAGGCGGGCGGCCTGGATTTGCTGAGTGTCAGCGTCGGTTTCACTATTCCGGAGACCAACATTCCGTGGGGGCCGGCATTCCTGGGGCCGATTGCCGAGCGTGTGCGCCGCGAAGCCGACCTGCCGGTCACATCCGCCTGGGGGTTTGGTACGCCGCAACTGGCCGAAGCCGCCGTGAAAAATGGCCAGCTCGATCTGGTGTCGGTGGGTCGCGCGCATCTGGCTGATCCGCACTGGGCGTACTTTGCCGCCAAGGAGCTGAACGTCGACAAGGCTTCGTGGACGTTGCCGGCACCGTATGCTCACTGGCTGGAACGTTACCGCTAAGCCGATCAACAGCAGAACCCGCCCGGTCAGCGGCTCCACGCCTCCCCGGACGGGCCTGCGTTTGATGGGCCCGCCGCTTTCCTCCGGTAAGGCGGCCCGCTTGTCACGGTGCCATGTGGGCAGCCAGCGTCGAACAGCGGACAACTTGCGCGTTGTCCTTGTCAGGTGTGAGCTTCGCCACGTAAAGGCCTGGCGCAGATTCGATCACCAATTCATGAGCTTTGACGCTGCGCACCCTGAGTCTGGACCCGTCCTCGAAATACAAGGCGTGTCGAAAGTACTTGCCTTTCATCTCGTGAAAATAGGGTGGGGCGCTCAGGCAGCCCTGCAAGTTGCCTTCCTCGAACACATTGATGAACACGGTTCCCCCAGCATGGGGACCTGACCACAAACCAATGAGCAGTTGCGGCGGAAGGGATGCCGACACTTTGTCGTAGTTCACTACCGACAATCCCTTATGGCTTGAGCAGCTTGAAACCAGCACAGCCAAGCTTAGCGATACGAGTGCAATGGTCGCTCTGACTTTGAAATTCAATGTCGACATAGGCGCCTTGGGCTTTCACCGTCCATTCAGCAATGACCGGAACACAAAAGTAGTGCCCCTGTCTCACAATAGATTCGCTTGTATCAAAAAGGAAATATTCGCGCGCGGTCTGACCGGCGGCGTGTTCACGGCCGGCCGTTTGTATTCGATATTCTTGAACTCATGTACCCGCCTGATTAATCGAACGCTGAACGCCGGTGCAGCGTGTTCCCGCCTTCGTCTTGTCCATCGCTGGCGAGATATCGATGCGGCAAGCCCGGGGGATGTCCCTCGGGCTTGCTGAACGCTTGATGTATGCCTGGTGTCCCGTGGCGTGGAACGGGTCAATCCCCGGTCGCTCGCAATGGCTCGTTGTAAGCCTCGTCGGAGCTTTCGGAAGTCAGGGCCGTTTTGGGATGCATGGACTGATGGCTCGATCTGTTTTTTGCCGCCTGGTTGCTGTCAGCAGTGTCGGCCAGCTCATCCGGCTGGATGGCGGGTGCCGAGGTCGAGGAAGGCAGGGCTGAGGATCGAGCTCCGTCATGCTGTACCGCGGTTTCTTCGAGGGTGGTCGAACAGGCAGTACAGAGCATACTTGCCAGCGCCACGCTCAGTAAGGTGGGTTTCATTTTCGTACGCCTCCTATCGAGTCGCACTGATAAGTCTGGACCCATGTCCAGCTGTCCGGGCGGTTCTCGACAAGTGGCTCTCGGGTGAGTCACCTGATTCATCTTTGATCGGCGAATTGAAATGCACCGCGTTGCGCGACAGAATCGCCCCCGGTCCAGGACCAGTCCCAAATCCCCACCTATATAAGGAGCGGCAGTTGAACGAACAGACCTTGTCCGTACGCCTCGAACGCGTGGCGGCACAGGTGCCGGCCGGTGCGCGCCTGGCCGATATCGGTTCGGATCATGGCTATCTCCCTGTGGCGTTGGTCCATCGCGGGTTGATCAGCGCGGCAGTGGCGGGGGAGGTAGCTTCGACGCCGTTTCGTTCGGCACTGCGTACCGTGCGTGACAACGGCCTGGAACGGCAGATCACAGTCCGCCTGGCCGACGGCCTGGAAGCGATAGAGCCGGCAGATGGCATCACGGCGATCAGCATCTGCGGCATGGGCGGCGAAACGATCCGCGACATCCTCGACAGCGACCAGGCGCGTCTGAGTGGGGAAGAGCGTCTGATCCTGCAGCCAAATGGTGGCGAGCAGCCGCTGCGCCGATGGTTGATGGAGAACCGTTACCGCATTGTTCATGAGGAAGTGCTGCGGGAAAATCGCTGGGACTATGAAATCCTCGTCGCCGAACGCACCGGACCGGTGGCATACACCGAGCAGGAACTGTACTTCGGTCCGCTGCTGATTCAGGCTCGCAGTCCGGCGTTCCTCGGCAAATGGCGAAGCAGGCTGATGCAAAGGCAGAAGACACTCGGCGGCATTGCCCGGGCGGGGCGCGCTCTAGCCGAGGCAAGGACAAGCGACATTGCCCGGCAGGTCCGCTGGATCACGCAGATGTTGGGCTGAGCCGCCTGAAAAGGCTGGGTCATTCAGGCAGCGCAGGGCCGTTAGTCGTCAGGATGGAAAGAACATGGAGATAGGGGGTTGACCACCTTCTGAAATACTGTATTATTCGCCTCCCGCTGACGAGCAACGCAAGTTGATCGAGGCGCAAGTGGTTGAAGTTGATAAGGAAGCTTGGAAAGCTTCAGAAAATAACCGCTTGACAGATGCAGAGGACGCTGTAGAATGCGCGCCTCGGTTGAGACGAAAGAATCAACCACCGCTCTTTAACAACTGAATCAAGCAA
>NZ_RHQN01000015.1 GCF_003935425.1 Pseudomonas sp. v388 | reverse complement strand
CTGGTGTTACTGGTGGTCTGGCTGCTCAATCTGAACAGGCCGTTCTGCCCTGTTGGCAGACTGAAGCCGGGCAGTGCCAGCGGGTTGACTTGCTGTTGAGCCAAATCCGGAGGCAGTTGCGCATTCAGGTGAACATAGGGAACCACCAGATCATGTTCAACGCGTGTTCCGGGCGCTGTTTTTGCGATGCCGGAAAACACAGTGTTGGCCTGCAGCGTACCGTTCTTGACGGTGCCGGTTGCGTTGACTGCAAGAGCCTGGCCCGCCTGAACCACCGACGGTGTTCCGCCCGTACCGCTGAAGACGACGCCGCCTTTGTAGTCATAGCCAAGAATCTTCTTGGGCACAACCACTGCCACTGCCGGGCCTATCCCAAAGTCCGGGTTCAACACGTCAGTGATCTGATCTGCCCTTGTAAGTTTGCGCGTTGACAGGGGTGCTTTTGGCGTGCGACCGCTTTCAACAATTTTATCAATGCCTTTTGAACCTTCAAACTACTGCAACAGGACAAATACCAAAGCGAGTAGAGATCACATAAGACTCAAGCCCGTTACACTCAGGAATAATCATCAATGACTTCCCCCCCTCAAACTTCAACACTAGAATCCCCCCATCTTCAAGCGAAGCACTTGTCACCTGGCAATTCAGATAATCGAAAAGTAATTCACTGGTAGTTACATCCTCACCGTGCCCCTCTTGCTTCCGTCCTTGAATTTCACTTGTAAAGGGGCAATGTATTAGCACCGTCGCACCACTTCCGAATACTAAAATTTGCGAGCCAATCCCAACTGTTACACCTGTAAGCACTGTTGAATCCAGCTCTGCCAAATCGGCTTCATTAATCATAATTCACTCCCATCGCTCAGGCGGCACAGTATTTGGCGGTAATGGCACATGTGTATTTCCCCTTGTGCCAGTACCACCGGTTGCTGGGTTTATCGGCTGTCCATTTTTCACGGAAATCCAATAACCATTGTCTAACCCGGGAACAGGAGTCGAACCTGAAGGCATCAATCGAATATAAGTACTTCCGGGAGCACTTGGATCTGTGCCCGGCGGATAATAAATGGTGCTGCCAGAGGCTCTACCAGGGCGACTTACCCAACCCGATGGAATTACTGGCCCTTGAGGCGGATTGGTGAATGGCTGCAGCTTCGGCGGCACCTTTGGCCCCGAACCCGCGACCTCTGTCCCTTTTGCACCAGCAATCTCCTGCTCAGCCTTCACCAACTGCGCCAGATTACCGCCCGCCTTCGGCTTGAGTCCACCTCCATCGGGAAGGATCGTGTAAAACACGCCTTCTGGGCTGAGAGCCTCACGATTTCCAGTTCTCGTATTGAGAACCAGGCGGTAGCCTTCCGGCAGACTCTCCGGCTTGACCAACTGGGCGCCGGCGGAACTGTCTTCACCTAGTAGGAAGGAAGCGAAGCCTGTTCCGTAGCCTTTGCGCCAGCCGCTGCTGAACCGGGGGTAGCAACAGGCTCAACAATGGGAACATCCAAATCTCGCCCGCCCTTGCCGATCCCCGCAATACGTTCTTTGACATCACTCAGCTTCACCGTCGCAGCGACTCTCGCGAGGTCCTTGCTGGACATCACTTTCCCCATCTTGGCCATCTGCATCGACTGGGACGCACTGCCTCCACCGCCAGTGGCAATTGTGCTGATTACCGGGGCGGTGACCTCACCCATCTTCCTGCCCATCTCTTCGGCGTTGGCGTCACCACCCTGCTCAAGCGCGATGTTGATCTGCTTGATCTGACTCGCAAGCTGTTGCGCCACCTCTTCGCCGAGCTGTTTCCTGGTTTCTGGAGAGCCGGCGAACTCCATCACCGCATCGGAGCTGGCCGCTGCTTTTGCGAAATATACATCAGCAGCGCTAGAACTGTCAGATCCGCAGTAATCCGAATGCTAAATCTTCAGCGGCTCCCAAAGCACTCTTCTAATATAAGCCTTGGCTTCCTCTTCCGTTTCAAACTCCAAAACCTCGTACTCGTCATTTACTAGAATATCTCGCCAACAAACACCCTCATCTTCAAAGGCACTTGTTAACTCACGAACTAACTCCTCTTTTTTCCGGCTAGAGTTTACGCTCCCAACATATATGCTTACTGCCATTCCTTCTGAAAACCCAAAATCAGAAGAAAAGACCGTCTTGAGCATATGCCGAATATTTTCGTACATCAAACCCCTCCAACTCAAACTACTTCAATGGAGCCGGGAATATTGTAATAGTTTCCCAAACCCCTTTGGACGTTAGCCCCAAAGCAAAACGCCCATTACAGAAATCTGCTACAAGAAGCCAACTCAAAATACTCCCTTCAATGTTGTATTCATTTTTTTCAACCCATGAAACATCTAGTTATCGAGTTCCATCAATAATTTTTCTTTCACTTCATCTATCAGCTAGATATCCCAGGGGTATGGGTAACATCCACGCCATGGCTGCTCATAAAGGACTTGAACTGCTCACGAAGTTCGGGAGTCCAGTTCATCCCATAATGTCCGCTCCATTCATATGTCCGGAGGACTCCATTTCCTTCCAGATCCCGCCGCCGACGATAGCGTCAGATGACGGGATTTTTTCCAGCATCTAATACCCCTTCATGCCCAAATTGATTCCGTCCCACGATGAATCGTTGGCTAGCCGGTTCGTAAATAAAGTCAATCGGTTTGAATTACTCAACCCTTGTACAGTTTTAGAAGATGAATATGCATCACTGACTTACAAGAAGCCCTTGGCCGGACCACTTCCACTTGTTGCAGCTTTTGCACCAGATAAATGCGGCCTTTTCCACTTTTTTAGGCTCAGCAGGCTTTTATGCCTAATCCGACAGGGTGTAAGAAACATCTCCCGAGTCGCGCCAAACTCCATTCGCAAAGCTTATCGGCCGCTGTGGATAACATACCAACACCCCTTCGACGAACTGACGAAACGACAAGTCAAGTCGCGTTATCCAACGCATATTGTCGATTTCCAATAATCGCCAGTTGTCTCCACTGTCGAAACCGAAAGCAGTCCCGGTGCTATCCCAGCCGAACAGCCACACCTCGCCCTTAGCACCCGATTCATAGGGTCCGTCTTTATAAAACCCATCATCACCGAAGTAGTCTGCCGCGGGACATAATGTGGGTTGAATCGTCAAAAGCGACAGCGCGCAGTCGTCCTCCTTTATCTCACCATGCCCCCGCTCCTGCATAAAAGCAAAGTACTCATCGGGAGCCGCGGGCCACTGCTGTCGCATCCCACTCACGTCAACGGAAGAAACAGGGTCCAGCCGCTCTAATAGCACGCTTGCAAGTGCATTGAATGCCTCTAATTTTTCGTACATGGTCATGGTCGCCTCGGAGGGTTCTGCGGAAATGCTGTAGTTGTTGGACTTGCTGGGGCATGAACGCCACCTTGGTGAGCACTTCCAACCGGCACCGGATGCAAATTCCACCATTGGTTAGGTCCACCATACTGCTGTGGTATCACATGGTGCGCTTGGAAATCCACACCACTCTCCGTCTTGGGCCATGTCAAACCAGTATTCAACTCCCACTCACGCTTGAGATTATTTCGCTGGCTATTGTATTCCCGCTGTAAGGCTTGATAGTCGCTTCTGGACGCGACATAAGTGTGATCCACCTGACGCAACTCCTCTGCGAGTTGCGTGCGCTGGGTAGAGGGCATCGGCACACCTGAATGGTTCTCGACGTCCCGGACCACAGCGCGAGCGTCACTCGAGATACTCGTCCATCCTGATGTGGATGTTGGTGTAAAACTCGCATCATTAGCCGCAGCTTTACCAGTACCTACAACTCCAGTTTCTCCAGAAACCGAACCGGATGGAGTTGCTTTTGCACCAGCAATCTCCTGCTCAGCCTTCACCAACTGCGCCAGATTACCGCCCGCCTTCGGCTTGAGTCCACCTCCATCGGGAAGGATCCTGTAAAACACGCCTTCTGGGCTGAGAGCCTCACGATTTCCAGTTCTCGTATTGAGAACCAGGCGGTAGCCGTCCGGTAGACTCTCCGGTCTGACCAACTGGGCCCCTGCGGAACTGTCTTCACGATAGTAGGACGGGAGCGAAGCCTGTTCCGTAGCCTTCGCGCCAGCCGCTGCTGCACCGGGGGTAGCAACAGGCTCAACAACCGGAACATCCAAATCGCGACCAACCTTAACTATCCCCGCAATACGCTCTTTGACATCACTCAGCTTCACCGTCGCAGCGACTCTCGCGAGGTCCTTGCTGGACATCACGATCCCCATCTTGGCCATCTGCATCGACTGGGACGCACTGCCTCCACCGCCAGTGGCAATCGTGCTGATTACCAGGGCGGTGACCTCACCCATCTTCCTGCCCATCTCTTCGGCGTTGGCGTCACCAACCCTGCTCAAGCGCGATGTTGATCTCGTTAATCTGAGCTGCAAGTATCTGAGCCGCCTGTTCGCCCAGCTGTAGCTGGGCCTGAGGGGAGCTGGCGAACTCCATGACCGCGTCGAAACTGGCCACTGGATCACGCAACATGCCCACGGCACTATTCAGCGTATCCAGACCGATGCCAGCCATCCCATCCGTGAAGCCCTTCGCGACGCCCGAACCGGTCAAAACGTTCTGGCGCATCGAGGTCTGTTGCCACTTGGCCCAGACCTGAAGCTTCTCCTTAGCCGTCTCGGCAGCCTCAAGCTCCTTGTTGTATTGCACCTCTTGCTGGGTGGCCAGCCAGTTATTGTCCACGTTCGCGATCGCGGCATTGCTCGCCGTCGCGGCTGTAGACGGACTGCTCATCGCTCCGATCCCGGTCACCAGGCTGGCGATGATGTTGCGTTCCGCCTCACGTTCCGAGTCGCTCTCCTCGGCGCTCGCCTCGCTGAACAGGCGCGTCAACACGCTCGACGCGGCCCCGCCCATTGCACCCGCCGAGCAACTTTGACCGCTCGCCGCCGCGCCTGCGCAACCTAGGATGGCGCGCAGGGCGGCATGTTCGCTGCTGCCTTCTTTCAGACCTTTTTTAACAAGGTTGCCGATGGCCTCCGAGCCTTGCTGCTGGACGTAGTTGACCAGCATGTTCTGAGCAAACTGACTGGCACCACCGCTGACGTTTCCGGAGATATGGGCGCTTTGCGTGGGGTTGGCCATATGGATTATTCAGCAGGTTGGTCGGGCAGGGTGTCGATCAGGTCAGCCGGTAGATCTTCGGGCAGCGTTCGGGAAGATGGCGACGACGCGAGCAGCAAAACACGCAGTGGCATTAGCGGCGTCAATGTAACGATCATCAACGAGGCCGGACAGCAGGCTTTGACAGGTAAGAGTGCTACGCAGACCGTTGCGGGCATCAATACCGATGTGTCCAGCGATCGAGATGGCACGAACAAGCTCAAGCCGATTTTCGACGCCAAGGAGATTCAGACCAACTTCGAGATCACCAGCAAGTTCGTTCAAAACGCTAGCGTTTTCCTGGAAGACAAGATCAGGGAAGTCGACCAGAAAAACGCCAAAGCCGAAAAAGAACTGGCAGCCTCTTACGACCCTGCGCGGTCTTTGGAAGACCGACAGATCAGTCGTGACAACTACCTAGCGCTCAAGGAAGACGCCCGGGAAACTTCTGACAGCTGGGGTGCCGGTGGTACCTATCGCCAGATCACCACCGCACTGGTCGCCGGAACCCAGCAGCAACACGTCCGAGAAAAAGGGCCAATCATGCGCGCCCTCTCCATCCCGTTCGCCTTCATCGGCCTGCTGCTGGGCTCGCTGTTCATCAGCGTGCTGATTGAATGGATCGGTCTTTGTTTCTACTGGCGAGAACAGGGATGGCACCATGCGCGGGACATGCTCAACAACGAACTGCAATGGATCGCGAATGGCTTTGCGCAAAGTCTGGTGGTGGACAATCCGGGCAGAACGGCCAAGGTCGTCATCGATGTCGCGTATGCGTGGATGTTCGAAAAGACTGGGCTTATCGAATGGATCAACTACTCGGCAGCACAATCGCGGATCAATAGCAGCCAGACTCAAGGTGCTCACCAATACCTTGGAATGATGTACGTCGCGCTTGAGGATTACGGGTTGGCGGCGGTCTATACCGTGCTGACGTTTCTGACGCGGTTGGTGATTCTCACGCTGTTGGTGCCGCTGTTTCTGATGGCTGCGTTCACTGGAGCGGTGGACGGGCTGGTAAGGCGGGATCTGCGCAGGTTCGGTGCTGGGCGGGAGTCGGGGTTTGTTTATCACCGGGCGAAGATGCTGGTTGTGCCGGTCGGCGTGGCGCCTTGGGTGATCTATCTGGCGTTGCCGGTGAGTGTGGAGTCCGGTGTTAATACTGCTGGCTTGTGCGGTGGTTTTGGGTGGAGTGGTGAGTGTGACGGTGGGGAGTTTCAAGAAGTATCTTTAAACGGCCATCCCAAGCTCTCGGACGAAAATAAATTTCTTGGTAGAGCGCTTACATCTCAGTAGCAGTTGGCGCAAGCTTCAGAGCTACGTTCGATTCACTCCACGCCCGCGCCGGCGCACTATTTCATACACGATCTGCGATCACAGCTTACGAATACAGACAACGTCATAGCACTTCCACAAACCACCGCTTCATGAAACTTGAACACTAAACCTCATCATGAGAAAAAACGCAACGCTCCCAAACCACCAACTCCCCACTAATTCTTCTGAAATCTGAAGAACATATACTATATCCCAACTTCCTGAACCCATCCCAAGATCGGATCTGAGCTAATAAATCTTAACCACGCTGATAATGCCGCCTCAAATGAATCAATACAGACCATCTCAAAAAACGCTTCATCATAAAGCGAGTAAACTTTGACCATTTCGTCGGAGAGCTCGCCCCCCCCAAACATCCCGACTCCAATCAACCAAGCATCCCGGAGACTCCTTGGCGTGTCGTATTCGACTCAATCCCTCCATTAACCAAGGCACTGAATCCAAAAAATCCCGCCCCCCGTCGTCAGTCAAAAGGCACACCAGCGGGCTAACTCCGCCCTCGTTGATGAGGAATGCACTATCTTCTTGGCTGCCATACTTCTGAAGCGCTCGGCCCATCCGAGGGAACTCACCTGATCATCCGCGGAATCCAACATCTTACCGAACCTCACAAACCATGAATGGCTTTTTCCTGCCAACTAACTGCCTTTAGCGCCTACTCAGGAATGATTTGCAACTCACTCCATAGTGGTTTCAACCCTAGACTTTCCATATAAGTTCCATAGTCGACAAAACCCTTAACACCAATGTCTTCGGATAGAAACCATGAGGCCTCGCACTCTTGACATACGAACAATAAAGTGTCATCAGCTACAACTCTAGCCTTAACAATATCTCCCTGCTCACATCTTGGACACAACATATAAAATTCCTCTATTTAACAGGATAGGCGGTAATAACCAGATTGGTCCCGGGCCGAACAATAATTTTAATACTCGTTTCTCCCGAAGTACCAATCGCTCGACCCATCGGCACTACATATGCACCCGGATCACCTACTACGGGACTACCTTTTTTGAGCCACGCTTCATCAACAGCGCCCAAAATTTCTTTTCTGTCCATACTAAAAACGCTATGCGTTGTCTTGGCCGGATTCGGCTCCGCATGCTCTAAAACATGCAAAACTCTGTTTCCTTGAACCGATCCTTGTCCATAGTCTAGACCAGCTGGAGTCGTCCAAGTCCGGGTAACCTTGTCAAACGTTAGCTCTACTGCACCACCTGTTACTTCGGCACCTACGCCATCCTGATTCATAACCCCCGGCGCAGGCAATTGCGTCACAGGATTCGAATAGTCATTCGGCCCCTGATCAGCAATTTGGCTACCACCCGCATAAGCAGGAACTGACGGCTGCGATCCCGCAGCATACCCTCCGCTCGCCGGATTGGCACCTTGAGCTTCTACAATCGGGTTGATCAACCTGCTGTTTTCATCGTCGAGCAGGTGAACCGGGAAGGTTGTGTTAAACAGGAACTTCCAGATGTCTACAGAAATTGCGACCTGATCCTGTAGTGACTTCCCTGACTCCGCGGCCGAAGTAGCGACAGCATTGGCCGCCGCTTGCACACGCTCTTGGCCTTCAGGACTGGCTGCGGTCGTGGTAAGAGCAGCGGCCAGTGCTGCGGCAGCGCCTGCGGCAAGTGGGAAAACAGCTACAAAGTTCTGGCCCCCAGCATCATTACGCTTATTCAAGCTATAAAGCAGCGTCAGTAGCTGATATGCCTGGTCGCTGTCCTGCCCAGCGATAGCAGTGATACGATCAACAAGCGGATCCATGTCGCTGCTCACCGGCTTTCCGACAATGCCCGAGAGGATCTTTTCTACAACGGCTGCGCGATCGCTTTCGTCTTTGCGTGAAAGCGTTCGACGGATTTCTCGTGCGACGAGGTATCGGTTCGCATTGCCGGTAGCATCTGCCGATCCGCCCCGCGCTGTGATATATCCGGTCAACAAAAACGCATCGACCAGTTTTTCAAATGCTTCCTGACTGTTTTCTCCGTAACGCTCAACGTTCTCCTGCCATTGTTGTAATGCAGCTTTAGGGTTGGCGACGGCTTTTAGCGATGAGTCTGTGACATACAAATCCGTCCTATGCTCATCATCCCGAGTGATTTCGTAAGCCTTGGCAACATCCCGGTTCAGGCCTGAAGAAGAGTCCTGGCCCGTCGTGGCATCGTCCCGAACCACAATGTCCCCTGCACCGACCGTAGCGCGCACGATCTGCTGACGATCCTTCTCGTAATTCCAGCCTTCGACACTCCAGCCATTTTCATCTTTTCCGCCTTTGCCCACCTGGCTTGAGTCCTGAGCACCGCCCGAACCATACGTACCACCGACATTGAGATAGTAACCATGCTCTTTGTCGTTACCGGCAATGTCGCTGAAACCTAGCGAGCCAGTATCCAGCTTCAAGTTACCGTTGTCAGACGCGATCACTGCACCGTCTAGCTGGGTGTGCTTCTCCGTGCGAATGTCCACCGAGCTTTTGCCATTAATGGTGGTCTGCTGCTCGATCCAGTTGGTTGAACCGTCGGTTTTGCCGAAGCCTACTGAGCCGCTGGCGCTAACACCCAAGCCGACGGCCACGGTCGCGCTGAGGTCAAACTCGCTGCCTTTGACTTTCCCTGTGTCCGGCAGCGAGGTGACGTTCAGATCTCGACCTACACGCCCGGCAACTTGATCACCTCGCAGGCTGGCACCAGCAATGTTGGTGTCCTGCCCGCTCGAAAAGCCCAGTCGATTGCCGGCATACAGGTACGCTTCCTGCTGCTGCTCGGCTTTGCGGTCCAGGTCCCCCTTGCCAATATTGACACTGGCGTAGACACCCACTCCTTCGGAACCGAAGGTCAGACCGACTTCTCCGCCACCGTTTTTACGGGTGTTTTCGGTAGAGCTGTTGTTTTGAGCGGCCTTGATGTTGAGGTCGTTGCCAGCCTTGACATCAATATCTCTAGTCGCTTGAACCTGAGTGCCGATCAGGCTCAGATCATTACGGGCCTCCAGATTGACGTCGCGTCCTGCCTGCAACGCGCTGGCAGTGGACGACTGTTGCCTGCTGTCGCCACTGGCAATGCCGTTGCTGCCACCGACACCCAGTTTGAAGCCGCCACTGGTCCCGCCATGGATGCCGCCCCAGCTTTGCCTTTCCCGGGTTTCTTGGGTGAGCTGGGTTTTCGCCGCATCGAGAGTGACATCACGACCTGTAACATTGATGTCCCGTCCAGCCTGCATTTGGCTGCCGCTAATCAATACGTCGTTACCTGCTGAGATGTTGACATCGTTGCCAGCGGACAGCGTGGAAGCCCTATTATTCTGCTCGACCACTTGCTCGGTCGTGCTTTGTTTGCTGTTGCCAAACTTGCCGTCAAATGTCGCGCCGGATGTGAATTGCGATACGCTGTCAACGGCTTTTAGAGTGCTGGATCCCTTACTGACGTTATCATCGCCCTTGCCTGCCCCGCTCACCGCATCTTTGGTGCGGCCATAGTTATGGTTGATGCTCAGGCTGAGGCCATTACGCTCGCTTTCGCGGATCTGCTCTTGAAGCAGTGTTTCGCGAGCGGCGTCGATTTTGATATTTCGCCCAGCAGTCAGATTGAGATCGTTTGCGGCTTCGAGGTCCGAACCTACCTGGTTGATATCTCGCTTAGCGTTGACAGCAACATTTTCCCCGGCGCTGATACGACTGGCTGCCGCTGTTTGCTGCTCAAGGCGGTCGGTTCCCGCCTCGCGCTCTACTCCTGCGAAGAATGTCACGCCGTTTGCGTTGGATGAGATGCCGATGCCGCTCTGTTTATTCTTTTCCCAGCTGCGATCCGATTGCGCGTTTTCAGCCGCGAGCACGTT
Organism: Pseudomonas sp. v388; assembly: GCF_003935425.1. Lineage (GTDB taxonomy): Bacteria > Pseudomonadota > Gammaproteobacteria > Pseudomonadales > Pseudomonadaceae > Aquipseudomonas. The sequence continues at coordinate 1,347 of NZ_RHQN01000015.1, read as the reverse complement.
GACGTCCCGCCCCGCATTCAAACTCACGTTTCTTCCGGCGTTCACACTGCTGCCGCTGACGTTGACATCGCGTTGCGCTTCCAGAGCTGCGTCACGCGTAGCATTCACTTGACTGCCTACGCTGGTACTACTCTGCGCCTCACGCCCAGCCTCCTTGGCAGACGACACCGAAAGAAAGCCGCCCGAAACGGATAACCCAGTCTTCTTCTTGTACTGCTCGCTGTGGCTATAGGCCTGATCGTTGGCGGACACCAGATTGAGGTCGCCATCGCTGTCCACCAACCCAGCTCGCAGCTCGACGTCATTTCCCGCTCCGATTTCACTCGCACGCAGCCTGATGTCTTTACCGGACGCCACAACCACGTCGTTTCCAGCCTGCAAGTCGCTGGCCACCTGGGTAGCGCTAGTCTTCAGATTGCTCTTACCGCTCTTGGAAATCCCCATGAAACCCGATTTGGTCTTTTTGCTATAGGCGCCGTGCTCCTCAACGCCTGAAAGCACCGCAACATCATTCGTGGCACTTAGCACCAGATCATTACCGGCAGTAAGGTGGCTGCCAATGATGCTCACATCGCGACCACCGTTAATGTTGACGCTGCCATCCGCATCTTTGCTGGCATTAACCGTCAGATCGCCACCCGCAGCTATCACCGAAGCGATATTGGTGCTGTCGTAGCTTTCCTGCTGCTTGCTACTGCTTCTTCCAAAGGAACCCTTGCTCTTCTTGGCGTAGAAATACGAACTCTCGTCTTTGGCTGAAGAGATCGTCATATCCTGCGCAGCGTCAAGGCCTATGTTGCCCGTGGCGGTGATGCGACTAGCGACAACGGCCAGGTCCTGACCCGCATTGAGGGAAATATCCCCGCCTGCCGTCATATCCGTCGAAACCTGTCGAATGTTGTCCTTCTGAACAGTGACTTTTTTGCTCTTGGATAAGTAGTGGTACTCATCCGCGGCCGAGCTGATGGTCAGGTTTTCATTGGCACTGGCGGCGATGTCACGTTTGGCGGAGATCTGGCTGGCGATGGCGTTGACGTCGCGCGCTGCGTTGATTTTGAGGTCGCGGCCGGACGCTACGTTGGCCGCCAGTTGCGTCACGGTTGTGGTGTGACGATCACTGCTGACGGTCTCGGCAGAGAGGAGATTTACGTCGCGGTCGGCATCGATCGCGGTATCCCGGCCACTTTGCAGTACCCCGGCGATGACGTTGACATCGCGGCCTGCGGACAAGGCCATGTCATTACCGGCTTCGATGCGGGCAGCGTTGTCGGCGTAGTCAGTTCGGCCCACGGCCCTACCGCTGGTATTCATCGCAGTAGTGACGGATCGTTCATTGATCACATCGCC
>NZ_RHQN01000014.1 GCF_003935425.1 Pseudomonas sp. v388 | reverse complement strand
GGTTGTAGTTGAGCCCGATGGGGATTTCCGGGCCGCGCAGGTCGTTGGACTTGACCTCCGGCAGACTGATCGCGACGGTATATTGGCCGGTCCTTGGATCGACACCGTTCTGCAGAAAGCTCATGAAGTTGAACGCATTGGAGTGAACTGAAGTAGAACTGGCCATTTTTCCTTCGCCTCTTTGCGCCCGACAATACGGGCGCCTGCATCCCTGCACTCGGGTGGGTTGGGTTGATTGCGCAGCCAAGATCAAGGAAGTGCCGAGCGGCGAACGCGCACGCAACTCAACTCACCTTTCAGATCGTCGTCACCGATTTCCTTTTTTTCCTTGAGTCTGACGCCGGCCGCGACAATGTGGCCTTCCGGGTACTGCTTGAGAGACGGTATCGAGATCCAGCCGGTGGTCGTGGGGTTCTTGAACACCGATAGGACCACGACCCAGCCACCCGACTCATTACAACGTCTTTTTTCCAGCTCGAACTGACTGGCCGACGGCACCTTATTGAGACGGAAATAGCTCATTTCATCGTTGACGCAGTTGTCGGGGCTTTCGCCTTTGAAGTCATAATCCCCCTCCATATACGGGATGTTGCAGGTCTTGGACTCCGTCGTATCCTCGGCAAAAGAGATACTCCCCTCATCGTATTCACTGGCCCAGCCGAGGGGCTGGAACATGGCGACAAAGGTGACGAAGGTGGCGACTACGCCGTGTTTTAACAGGGTCATGATTGAACTCCTTTTCAGTAAACTCGCGCGAGCGGACCAGTGCCGCAACGCGCGTCCGTGATGACTGCCCTCTCAGGTCCGGCATCAGACAGGCGGAACGGGTGGAGGGGTGAACCCGGCGTGTTGCAGCTTGTTCCGGTCTGAAATATCGCTGGCTGGCAGGAATGAGATACGTCGTTTATGCGGGTTACCGTTCGCATCGATCAGTACAACGGCCAGATCCCGTGACAACTTCGCCCGGGCCGGAACGTTGGCCCTCACATAGGGAACGTCGTCAAAACGGTGGAGGCTGATGACCAGCGTGCCCGGGGTGTAATTGCCTGCTGCGGTGGAAACGTCGAGCAACCCGGGGTCCATCACCTTCTGGAGGTCCTCATCGAACTGGACCTTGCTCGCAGGTGCCTGTTTGGCTGGACAGAAGACGTGGCCGGTCCAGCTGAACATCGTTTCGTCCAGTTGCTCACTTTCCCAGCGAATGGTGGAGGTACTGACTTGTCCGGAATCGTCCACCGGAATGAAATCCAGTGTCTCGAAGGCAACGGCAGCCCCCAGGTTCTGAGGCCTGCATTCGAGTTTCCAGTAGTCCACAGTATTCAGGCGCAGATAGAACCAGTCGTCGTCAGTGGCGTCCGCATTGACCGGTGAGGTGCCAGCGACCCGCACCCACTTGAACGGTGTGTAATCACCATCGGTGAAAAACGGGATGGGAGTGGGCGTCACCACGATGGTCTCGTTGTAATCCCCCAGATCGGTGCTCTTCCACCAGGCCTGATTGTCAGCCTGGAAGGTGGCATGAAAAGCTGCCGGTTTATCGCTGGAGCGGGTATGCAAGAACATGTCCTGGATCGTCGGATCTCTGCGGGTCGGCGCCTTTTGGGGGGCGACCATCGGGATGGCCAGATTGAAGCGGTTGCGCACCAGGTTGGTACGCCATTTCTGATCATCTCCTTCGGGGATACCGTCCAGTAACGTGTCGACAAAGTCGATCTGCTGCTTGGAGACATCATCTACCAGGCGCAGGCTGGCCACTTCGGTCACACTCAGCGGGTAATGAACGCCATCGACGTCGGTGGTCTCGATTTCGATCTGCACCGGCAATTGCTGATAGCCATTGGCGACCACCTGGCCGACGCGATCCTGCTCCGAGCCACCCGGAACTCTGACCACGAACCTGTACAGTTCTTTCCAGGTAGGCTCGGGCTCAAGTTCGGACAGTTCGATCACGCTGTAACCGGTAGTGAACACCACCCCGTTACGCACGATCTCACAGCCCACGATACTGGTGGACGTACTACCGTGGGCCGGGGCCGTGAACAGCCCGGACGCGTCGACGCTGCCTTCACCACCCAGTAACTTCCAGCGCCGCGCGGCGCCAGGCAGCATAGCCTGATCATCCCGCAGCTGAACGGTGGCGGAGCGTTTGACATTGGCCTTGAACGCCGGCTCGATGTGTAATATCTGCTGGCCATTGACCAGCAGCACCGATGCTGTCTGGGTTTCGCTGCCGTGAGCCTTGATCTGCTGAACCTGCAAGCTTTTTCTGCAGCTGCGGGCGTCCGGGGTAAATAGCGCCTGTCCGGCGTCGACTTGCAGGCTGCCGTATTCCGGCCCGCTCAAGGCCCAGGTCACATCGGTGCCGTCCAGGACCGTGGCGACCAGCCGGGTCGGTGGGGTCTGCGCGCCGGGGGACGACAGGACCATCCGCGGTGCGGTTTTCATGTTGTCGAAGACCACCAGCAGCAACGCCGACGCGGTGTAGGTGATTGAGTCGCTGACATATTCGGCGGTCACCACGACCCGCAGCGTGTCGCGGCCCAGAGCGGACGGATCGGCTGCGGTATACAACCCGCTGCTGATGCTGCCCTCTGCTCGAGCACCATGGTTTTCCAATCCGGTCGCGGTCCAGCGGGCGGCCTGAAGCTCCCGGCCTTGCCAGTCGTGCAGCGTGAAGCGCTGGGTCTGTCCTGCGCGGATCGTGGCGAACGTCGGGCTGAGGGTGACGCTGGTCTGGGTGGGGCTGATGTTGCCGAAGATTGCCAGATCGGCCGGGGTGTGACGCTCGGACTCGACGAATGCATTGGCACCGGGGAACAACAGGTTGCCCAGCATATCCGGGTCACCCGGCCTGAGGTAGGCAAGCATGTCGCTGGACAGAATCACTGAGGCTGAATATTTATCTGCGCCCGCCGCGTCCCGGTCATCGGGAATCAGGTAGGGAAAATCGCCTGCGGGCGGGAAATGCCCCGGCTGCTCATTGCCGTTGAGCTTGATGAACACGACCACTGCGCCCTCACCGAAATTGGCGGCGCCTCTGATTTTCGCACCCGGTGCAGCCTGAGTCAGGATGCGAAAATAGTTGGGGGTCAGGGCGCTGTAGCCCCTGAGGTTCAACCGGCCCAACTCGAACACGCTACGGTTGGGCGGCAACCGGGCAAAGGCCTCTTTGAAGTAGCCCGCAAGCCGCTGATTGGTCGCGGTGTCCGTGCCTGCCAGATTGCAACGAAACTCCAGGCCCTCCGACAGTTTCAGCGTCACCTTGCCCTGTCTGTCCACTTCGCCGACGACCAGCGACAGATCTATATCGATTTCCAGCGTGAAGCCATGCTGCTCGGCGATACTGACCCGGGATGAAAGAAGACGTGCGCCACCGGACGATTGATGCAAGGTGTTGTACTGCCCGGCGACCATGCGCATGGTGAGCAGCGCCCTGGAGTTGGTCAGCGACGCGGTGCTGAATGACAACAGAGGTTTGCCAAGCTCGACACCCTCCAGTTCGGCCCGCTCCTGCCCTGCGTTGTCCAGAAACAGCGTGCCCATGAAGCCGGGCAGGAATTTGCGGTCCTTGAAACTGTCGATGAATTGCTGTTCCAGCAGGCGATTGAGTTTGGCGCGCCCGAACACCGACACCGCCCCCCAGCCACGGGTCACGGTGCCCTGGGCCATGACGTCCAGCAGGTCTTGCACTGAGTTGGACATGACAGATCCCTCTGATCAAACAATGTCAAAACGGCGGTGACGATCCGGTTTCGGAAGCGCCATGCCACCTGTTATCGAGCCAGTATCTTGATGAGCCCGGATGAGTCGGCCAGCGGCAGTGGCAACACCAGATACCCTTCAAGCTTGCCGATCAGCTCGCTCTCGTACGTCGCCAAGATGATTACGAACAGGTCTTTAGCGGACGGCTGCGCGGTGTAAATGCCGTCCGCCCCCAGCGAACCCGGCCCACCAAACGGCAGCGACCACTGCGCGGCGACGACCGTCTCCCTCACGGTTGCCTGCAACTGCACCTGGCCTGCCGGCAGCCCGGCATCTTCCAGAGGCTTGACGCTCAGGCTCTGGGACAAGTGCTGCACAACGATAAACGCGCTGACCGATTGCCCAGTTTCACCGGTACCCACTTCGATTTCCTCAAATACGAAAGACTTCTCCTGGACTTTTCCATGAGCAATGTAGGTATGGTCGCCGCCAGGCTCTGTACTGAGCACCAGCTCACCGCTTTCACCAGGTACTGGATTTTTGATCGCCCAGGTCAGGGTTCCGACGCCAAGCCCGGCAGCGGACAGCTCGACCCGCTCGCCGTAATTACAGACGTGCAGCAGCGGCGTGATCATGATGCGATGGGCGAATACAGTGACCGGCGCCATGCTGACGTCGCTGGTCTGGGGATCGGTGACCGCCACCATGACCCGCTCGAAAAGCCCTCCCATGGCGTGGGCCGGCGGAGCGCGATAAAGACCGGTCTGCTCGTCAATGGTGCCGGGGTTACCGACACTGCCCGGCAGGCTCTCCACGCTCCAGCGCAGTCCGGCGACCGGAGGCGCGGCGGTAAACTGCTGCTGCGCCCCGGCCGCCAGAAAGATCTGCTGCTCGACGATGCTCAAGGGAGACGGTGAGCCGCCGACCTTACCGAACAGCGCCAGGTCATGGGGCAGCGCGGTGACCGAAGGATGTAACCGATGGCTGTCGGCGAAGCTGCACCCACCCAGGAAAATGTCGGTCTGGGTGACGGTCAGGGTTTCGGATAATTTCTCAAGCAGTGCGCGCTTCAGGGCATAGCCGACGAATCCGGTGATCTCCGCCAGATCATCGGGCGGCAGGTTGCCCGGCAGGCCCGACATCGGGCGCACTTCATCACTGAGCGCGTAGGGCGCGAACAGATGCCCTTCCATGGCCGACGCGCCCGATTCATCAGGCCCCAGGTGGAATTCATGCTCCAGCAGTACATCGAAGCTTGCAGTGTGAGCGATCCACTCGGTGTCAGGCAGGCATCTGTACTTGAACGTGACTGTGCAGGAGAAGCGCCAGCGCTGGGTGGCCTGGGCCGGTTCGAATTCCACGCTCAGCGGCTCTGCTCCCGAAGCAGCCTCGATACTGAAGGCCTGGGATTCAAACACATAATTGCCGCTCTGATAGTTCAATGCGGGCACCTGCACGGTGCCGCCTCCTGCGGTCATTTTTTTCAGCAAACCGGAGGCATCGCCACTGTAGTCGAAGGGTGGATTGCCCAGCATCTGCAAAACAGCCTGGCCGAAGGCCGCTCGGTGTTGCAAGTGCAGGGAAAACATCGCTGCGCTGGAGAACGCCTGGTCGGCATCGTTGGGGATCAGGTAAAGGAATTGCGGATCAGCGTCAGCGGGCACCGCCCCGGTCACGCCGTGTTCCATGGTGATGAACAGCATCAGCGCCTGGCGAGCAGCGCCGGCAGGCGCTTTGTCCGACTGGGTACGCACGTCGATACGGCGCGTGGACATCAACGGATTGCCCTGATCAGGAAAGCTCACCAAAGCAAACGTCCGCTGCCGGTTTTCGGGAGACTGCAACCACTGTCCAAAGAACTTGCCACCTTCAAGCTGCTGCACCAGCGACGGGCCGAACATGAACTTCACCTCGACGCTCTGCGCCAGGTCCAGTTCGACTGTCCTGGGGCCAGTGTGCAGCTTGAGCTCGACTTGAACAGGTGGTGCATTTTCCGGCTCATAGATCGCGATGCGCTGGATGGCACTGCCGCCCCCGCCCGCCTTCAACAGCACCTCACGACCGATCAACAAGGGCAGCGTCATAGACATATCGGTGTGATCGAGCGAGGCCTGCTCAAACGAGAACACCGGGGCAGCCAGGACCACATCCTGCAAATACACCGTGAGATCGGTGTCCGGAATGGTGAACGCGCCGGCAGGCACTGGTTGATCGCCGGACTCCAGCAGCCTGCGGGTGTAAACATCCTGCAGGCCTCGATTCACCTGCGGCGCTGCCAACGCTACGATCGCATCCCAACCCCACAGTCGCGAGGTATCCTTCATCCACGCCAACAGACTCTGCAAAGAATGACTGGCCATCACATCACCTCCCTGGTGATACCGGTTGAACGGGTTTGCGCCTGGACAACGCCCAACCATCGTTGCCGGCGGTTTCTTCCTTAGTCAGTTGCTCATGAGTCGCAATTCGTCACTGAAATCGGCCAGCGGCAACGGCAGGATCAGGTAGCCCTCAAGCAGTCCGAACTCGCTGTCGCACTGGGCAAAGATCAGTGCAAACCGATCCGGAGCATCAGGATTGGAGGTAAAGACTCCGGTCGCCGGGTCGATTCTCCCGTTACCGTCCACCTTGACTGACCAGACGGCCGGCACCTCTATGGTGGTCCATGCGCGCAGCTGCAACTGCCCGGGCGGCAGGAGCGCATCAGGGTCCGGCTTGATGTGCAACGTTGCGGGATGGCGTACAGCCAGTACATACGCATACTTGGGTAGCAGGGCGCCGCCGCCCGACACGCTGATTACGTCGAGCAAAAAGCTTTCAGCGGTCGTCGCAGGGCTAGCGGTATAGATACATTCGTTTCCGTCTGCCTTGAGCACACCGCTGTCCGCTTCGGGATTGATAATGGTCCAGCTCGGCGCACTCTCGAGCATCCCTCCGCATACAAGCGTTACAGAGCTGCCGGGGTTACAGGTCTTGATGACCGGGTTGACCGTAAGTCTCGAGGACAGGACCGTGACCAGCGCTGAGCTCCTGACACCCGTACCGCTGCTGGCGGTGATACGCACTCTCAGGAAACCATCGTGGACGGGAATATCCGCCAGGGACGGCGCGTGATAATTCCCGTCAACATCGATGCTGCCTGGGTTGGCACTAGTTGCAGTCAAGGGTTCGACCGACCAGGTGACGGCGGTCTGAGGCACGGTGCTGAACCTGCGGCTCATGCCAGCGAACATCAACGGTTCGAGGGGCTCCACGGTAAAAGCCGTTGTCACCGGATTGATCTGACCGAACGACGCGAGGTCACGTGGAAAATAGTGAGCGACTTCCTTGATCGCGTGCCCGAAGTTCAGCTCGATGCTGTCTTCGATCAGCCCGTCCACGGACACATCCACCTGCATGAACTGGCTCAGGGTCTCTCGAATCCGAGGCTCGATGTCGGTCGATCTACCTGCGACGTAACCGGCCACCACCAGCAACAGTAACTCTGTCCAAGGGCTGGCGGCCGGAGACGGGTCCTTGCTGTCCACCTCCTGGGCTAGTGTAAGCCGTTCAGAATCGACATGAAAATTGAATTCGACAGGCCGGACGCTCAGCCCGTCGCTGCCGTCGCTGCCCAAGTCATACAGAACATCCAGCGTCAGGGCGTACCGGTGGGTGATACTGATCGGGGGCTGGGCGTTGTTGTCGAAGATGCAGTTGGTCGCAGAAGTGGCGCTCGGCGTCCAGGTCAAACGCACGGAATTGTCATCATTGCGCGTCAAGACCACGGGTACATCCGGCTTGACCAGAAAATCCATGGCGTTGCTGAGCACACTGACCCAGAGCGTCTGCCCGCCGGACACGACCGGCAATCTCGCGCCTTTCTCCCCGACCCTCAGGAACCCTTGGGTCAAGGTGGCCTTGAGCAGTGCGCCCTGAACGTCGTGCTCATAATGGGGGCTGGCAGAGCCTCCCAGCAGTCCCGTCAGCAATGGCAGGACGGTTTCCAACACCGGCACCAGCTTCCTGATGCGCGCACCGGCGAACAGCACAGCGGCGGAGTGGTTCTTGTCCTCATCAGCGGGGAGCAGGTAGGGATAGCTGGCCCCCGGCATACCTCCGGGCGTGCTGCCTTCCATCTGGATGAAGACCATGACAGCGCCTTCGCCGAAGCCTTGTTTATCTACCAGACGATTCGACTGCGCACCCAGTCTGAAAGACTGCGGGCGCATCAGCGGGTTGGTACCCGGCTTGATTCTGCCCAGGGGAAGAATCCGCTGCTCATCCGGAAGTTGCTCGAAAAGCTCCTGAAAAAAAGCCCCGCCCAGGTTCTGATCGGCTTCCGAACCTGCGAAGGTCAGGCGGAAATCGTTTGCCAGACGCAGATCCAGATGTAGTCGCCCGTCGTTCTGGACAACTCCGGGCACCTGCTCCAGTTGCAGATCAAGAAACAGCTTCGGCCCCTGCAATGGGCTGATCCACTTTATTGAACTCACTTCCCAGCGATCGACGACTTTTTCCATCGATATCTGACTGCCCCCCATCACCGCCAGCGTCAACATCGCCTTGACGGATTCCTTGCCATCCACCACGTCGACTTCAAATGACAAACGCGGAGCATCCAGCACGAAGCCGTGAATGTGTTCCTGCCACATGTCGGCGACCAGTTCGATAACGCCGCTGATCGGCGGCAGATAAGACTCGCTCGCGAAGCGGCCGATATAGTCCTGGATCAGTAATGTATTGGTCTTGCCTCGCGCCAAAGCCGCAATAGCATCCCAGCCCCACATGACCTGATTGTCGGAGCCTTTCATCCAGGCCAGGAGCTGGGGCAACGTTTGACCAGCCATGACATCACCTCCCTGGTGATACCGTTCAAAGATTTACAGTCCCAGGCTTGCGGACGACTTCCGCAAACCTGGCATCTTGCTATTCAGAGACTCATCAGACTAAGCGCTTCGGAAAAATCGGACAGAGGCAGCGGCAAAATGATGTGCCCCTCATACAGACCGAACTCGCTGTCGCGCTCGGCGTGCACCAGCACGTAGCGGTGAAGGGCGTTGGGGTCCGAGATGTAAAGGCCGGTCTTGGCATCGATGCTGCCGGGGCCGCCCAGCGGCAACGACCAGGTGGCCTCTACCTCCTTGATCACCCAGGCACGCAACTGAACCTGACCCTGCGGCAGCACGGCCTCGGGGTCCGGCTTGAGCGTCAACACCGTGGACGTGCGACCCACCAGCACATAGACCGAAGTGGAGTCCCCTTCACCGCTGACCTTGATCTCGTCCAGTACGAATGAGTCGGTGGTGGTGGCTTTGCTGGAGGTATAAATGCAGCGACCGGTTGCCGGATCCGGCGTCAGGGTTCCACTGTCCGGGTTTTGCGTCACCAGCGCCCAGGTCACCGCGCCGCCGTTGAGTGTGCCGGCCTCCAGCGCTACGGTGCTTTCGGGATCGCACAGACAGATCAGTGGATTGACCGTCAACCGACTGGGCAGAATCGTGACCAGCGCCGAACTCTTGAAGCCATTTTCGGCCTCAGCGGTCACTCGCACCCGCAAATGGCTGGCCGCTACCCCAGGTGGTGCGCTATAGAGCCCATCGGCATTGATCGTGCCGGGGTTGTCGGCGCTACGCAGCAGGTGCTCCACCGTCCAGCTGACCGGTGTTGGCGGCGTGACGGAGAACTGCTGGGTCGAACCGATGTACAACCGTGGTTCGATAGGGTCGACGGCAATGGCGGTGGTCAGCGGATTGACCCGGCCAAAGGCGCCGATATCACGAGGTGCCTGAATCAGCGAGTCAGTAATGGAGTGTCCGAAATTCAGCTGAATGCAGTCGTCGATGAAACCATCCAGCGGCACTGACATTTGCGCAAACTTATCCAGCTCTGCTCTGATCCTGGGTTCGATGTCAAGGAACTCAATGGCCAACCAGCCCTGCAGGGCGATGAGAAAATCTCCATGCCAGGGATCCGGAGGGCCAAACTTGCCGCTCGCCGCAGACGCGTCGTCGTAATGATCGAGCTGATAATTGAATTCCAGAGGCCTGACCACGAGCCCGCCGCTGTCGTCGGCGCCCATTCCGTACCGCACCTCGAGCGTGAGATTGAATCGATAGTCCAGGCCGAACGGGGGACGGCTATGCGGGAACTCCTCAATGACACACACGATATGCTCATCGCAGCGCGAAGACCATCTGAGCGTCACGGTGTTGTCGGCATTGGCGGTGATGGCAGCCGAGAACGGTGCATTGGCGGGAAAACGCATTGCCGGTGCGTCTATCCGAATGGAAATTACGTTTTCTGCATTTTCCCAATGGAACGGACCCAGCCTTGCAAAACTGACAGCCTCTATCCGGACCCCGCCATCGTTGGAACTTGCGCTGGTCAGGTTCCCCTCAGCGTCACGAACGAGATCGAAATCATCGCTGCCCAACAGCTGGGAAACCAGCGGCAGAACGCTTTCTGCCACCGGCGCCACCCGTTGCACGCGCTCCCGGGCAAACAGCACTGTCGCTGAATAATCCGCGCCTTGATCGTCGGGAATCAGGTAGCGGTAATCCGCCCCCGGCATCCCGCCCTGAACGCTTCCCGTCATCTGAATGAACACCAGCACTGAGCCATCGCCGAAACCTTCGTCGGTGGTCAGTCGATTGGACTGCGCGCCGAGCTTGAAGGATTGCGGGCGCAGCGACGCAATGCCGCCTTCCTCGATGGAGCCCAGCAGATAGATACGCTTTTCGTCCGGCAGCGCGTTGAACAGCTCTTGGAAAAAAGCACCGCCCAGGCGTTGTTCGTTTGCCGTCGAGCCGAAGGTCAACCGGAAATTGTCGGAGAAGCGGAGGTCCAGGTAGACCCGGCCATCCTCCTTGACCACGCCTGGGACATGCTCCAGGTATAAGTCCAGGAACAGTCTTGGCCCTTGTAGCGGACTGATCCAGTTAACCTTGGCCGTCTGCCAGTAATCGACATTTTTTTCCATCGATATCTGGCTGCCCCCCATCACCGACATCGTCAGCACTGCCTTGACGAACTCCGCGCCGTCGGTTGTTTCGACTTCAAAAGACAGGCGCGGCGCATCGAGGACAAAGTCATGAATGTATTCCTGCCACTGGTCGCCGACTGTCTCGATACCCGCGCTGATGGGCGGAAGATAGGAACCGTTGGTAAAACGGGCGATATATTCCTGAATCAACAGCCTGTTGACCTTGCCTCGCGCCAGTGCCGCGATGGCATCCCATTTCCACATCACCTCGCTGGCAGGATCCTTCATCCATGCCAGCAGGCTTTTCAAAGAATTGTCAGCCATGACGACCACCTCCATGTGGTTGATCAAGCAATCAGGGTCAGGTCGAGTCGGGGAAATACTTCGTAGCTGTTCCCCAGATCGAAGCTGGTTCTGACATCGACGTGTAAGGGGCTATTGATCTTCAACGACTCTAGAAACCCGCGCGGGATGATGGACCAGACCTGTCCCTGGTAAAGCTCGTCCTCGGTGACGACCTCCTGATCACCCTCACGCAGGTTCAGCGTCGATTCACTACCGTCGGGCAAGCGGCCGGTGACACGGATGCGCACCCGCTGCCCTGCCGCCATGAACATCCAGGCCGCCAACAGGCACTCGGCGCCACCGGCAGGCACCTTGGCCAGAGACAGCTGCTGGTTGATGATGTCCGGTTCTTCGATCTGCAACGTCGGCCAGTGACTGCCGGTGAGTTTGATTTCCAGGTCGTAGATCGTCGACGTGACCTCGCCCTCGCCCGGTGGCGTCACGGCGTAGAACACATCGACCCGCCGACGGATATTGGCCGGTACGGACTCAGGTTTTATCTGGAATTTCTTCGGATTGGTCGCGGAGGGGTCGACGATGGCGCTGCCGTTTGCACCGTTGCCCTGCCAGTGCATCTGCACCTTGTCACCGGCACCGATCACAGCATCGTCCGGAACGAAAATATTCACGCCGGCGATCAGTGACCTGACTTCTATATAGCCACGGTTCTCACCATCGGCGGTCGCTCCCTCCACTCGAGGAGCAGGCAGATAAAGAGGTTTGCGCAGCATCACTGCCAAGGGTATGGAAGTGCCCGAGGCGCCCGCCCTGGCGTACTGATACATCAGCTGCAGACGCTGGCCGTTGTTCTGCGACAGCCATGGATAGTCGAGATGGAATTCCAGCACTCCGCTGTCCACGGTCGAGGTGTCGACCCGCAGCGACTTGATGATCCGGGTGTCACTGCTGGCGTAGAACACCACATCGTCCCCAACCTGGATGCCGGGGTAGAGCGGTATCTGAAGGGTGATCCCATCGGGAAAAGCGTCCGGGTCCAGATCGTTCCCGGCGAACCCCTCGATGGTCAGCGCCGGCAGCAGAGGCGTCGCAGGCTCAATGATCCACAGTGTCTGAACGGCCGAAACCGTTGGCGTAGTCGGAATTGCGTACTCGATGCTGTAACGAACTTCCGTGAATCCGTCGAAGATGATCTGCAGTTCAGTCTTGGGCACTTTCCAGGCCAGGGGCTGACCGACTTCTTCCTCCTCCACCACATGACTGAGAATGAAAGGATCATGGGGTACCCCGACCTCAAAGAAACGCTCCAGCGTCAGAACGACTTTGTCGCCAGCCGACATAGCCCGATAAGGCACGGTCACGAACGTGGCGCCATCGTCCGGAAGCTGCCAGCCATCGATGGCCAGATCATGGGATTCCTTGCATTGGGCAACCGTCAGCGAACTGCCCGCCAAAGGACGTTTGCCGACATAGAAAAAACGGCGCAACGATTCATCTCCATGGGGATCCGGTGCGCCAGGGACATATTCGCGATGAGAGTAAAACACCCAGCCTTGATCCAGCAGAACGAGAAAGCCGTTGCCAATGCTGACCGGCATGCCGTCAGGTGTTACGACGTTCATATCGACGGTGGTCAAATTATCGAATATGTCGACGACTTCACCCTGGGCTCCGCAGCCACGCCAGTTGGGGTAGAACTGATCACCGTCCGCCATGCCGGGGTAGTTGATATAGGTCAAGAGATCCGCCCCCGCCAACTTGTCGAGGTCGACGGCATTGTCAGGTCCAAGATCGGGGATGGTAGGTTGTGGCCTAGGCATCTGTCTCGCTCCGACTATCGAACAATCAATAAACGTTTCGGCGTTTTTTACGCCCCGCTCGCTCGCTTGCCTACTAGCAGAACTACTAGGTTGTCTGCCTGTTATTAGCTGTTACCGTTTAGTGAAGCCTGATGGACTGACGATGCGCGAGAAGTTACATCTTATTGATGTAAAACAACTGTGGTGTCGCCACTTTTAATATGAAAGCAATTCGCATGCGCCTCGCCCTCCTCCAATTGGCTTGATCTGCACATTGTCGGCTCGCGGCACTGTGCGCGACTATTCCAATGACGAGGCTGAACCCATGGCCGCTTCTTCTTCCGTACATTCCAGTGCGTTTAACTTCATGAATTGTCTGCAGAGCGGTGTCGATCCCCGTACCGGGTTATATCGGATCGCCATCGACCTGCCGGAAGTTGCCAGCAATGAACTTCGTGGGCCGGGACTTGCATTAGGCATTTCCTATAGCG
>NZ_RHQN01000013.1 GCF_003935425.1 Pseudomonas sp. v388 | reverse complement strand
CGTGTAGCGGCCGACGGTGCTGATCGCGTCGGTGCCAACCGTGTAGCGGCCGACGGTGCTGATCGCGTCGGTGCCAATCGCTTGGGGTAAGTCCTTCGCCGCACACTCCCAGCCCGGCCTTTGCCGGGCTTGTGTTTGTCTGATGTATCACCAAAGTTACAGTAACCGCTGCCAGGTGACGGCGGACAATACGCCATCGACCGGACGATAGGCGCAGTTATTTATGCGGGCAGTTGCTGTCAGTGTCCAACTTTATGAGACAGTCGCTCTATGTATTCTGTAACGGCAATCTGATCGGCCTTTCTTTTACCTGCCGCAAGAAACGCACGAAGCGCCTGACTTTCAAGTAACTGATCAATGTCCTGGCGAATTTTTTTCTGTATCGAATACGGGGTGGTAACGCCCTGATGATGCATTTCATAAGCACTTTCCAATACTTCCACCAGCTTGGCGCGAAACTTATCCATCCCCCGGCCGCTGGCCACCCGCTTGTAGGTGGAAAGAAAGAAAGTTTCACCCCGCCCCGGCCCCTTGTTTGCCACGTAGGCCACCGCGCACAATCCCACGCCGCTGCGCTTGCGCCAGTGCGCAGTGGCGCTGTCGCTCAGTTGCAGGACATCGTCGCGCAGCCAGGCGTGGCCGCTGTGAATCAGATGAATGATCGCCGCGTCCAGCGCACGACGTGTGCCCCCGAAGCGCAGATCGGTAAAGCGGGCGGAAACTTGCACCTGCTTGTTTTTCAGGACTCTGACGATCCAGACGCGGCCCCTGGCCTCACGCGTAATACCTCGTGGAACGCTGTAGGTGACATCATCGACTATCTTGTCGTAACACCTGAGGCCTGAAATATCGATTTCAGACGGTGTATTCATGATGATACTTTCTGTTGGGATGGATGATTAACGCATCGAAGTGCTCGACCTCTGGACACTGACGTAAAGCATCCTTGCGCCGTCCTGTAAGTGACACTGTTTCAGAAAACACATGTTTCATCGCAGTACGAAGATGATTCATCTACACCCTGAAGTGTGCGTTTTAACTGTAGCGCACCCCGTCTGTGTCGGGTGTTATTGCGTGACTTCAAAGTGGCCGCGAATGGGCGATATATCGAAAGTGCGGCCAACCCGCTGGACAATGTGTTATCCCTGAAGGTGCTGTCCTTTGGTTGAATCCAGATGCAAAGGCATTATTGATGCGCCGATGAAACACAATCACCGCCCTCACCGCGCCAAGTGTCCACCTTTGTGCCGGCCGTCTCGCTGCAGGAACGAGCTTGCTCGCCAAGGCATATTCCCTGCCGCCCCAACTGCAGCGACCGTACCGGCCTGTTCGCCAGCAAGCCGGCTCCTGAGGACGGCGGCTCAGTGTTCAGGTGCGAACAATGGCCGGCACAGGCGGGCTATTTCGCGGATGTGATGCGGGTCGGTGCCGCAGCAGCCGCCGAGGATATTGAGCTGCTCGAGCTGGCCCTTGAGTTCCACGTACTGGCTGGCCAGCTCGGCCGGATCACCGCTGTCCAGCTCCGTGGCGGCATCGAGTTCGGCGTGGCTTTTGCTCGACGCATTGGCCCGAATACCGCGAATCCGGCCCTGCCACGGACCCGTATCCTGATTCAGCATGGTCTGGAAATGGGTCGGATGGGCGCAGTTGATCATGTAGTACAGCGGGTAACTGTCGGTTTCCCGATCCACCTGTTCGATGGCGTCGCGCAGCGATGGCCCGTCCGGCAGCCTGCCGTCGGTTTCCACCGTGAAGGAAATCGCCAATGGCATGCCGGCATCGCGGGCCGCCAGGGCAATACCGGTGGCTTCGTCTGTGTAATTGAGGGTCATGGCACACAGCATGTCGACTTCGGTGTCGGCCAGGGTGTGAATCTGCGCGGCGTGGTAGTCACGGGCCGCGGCCACGCTCATCTTGTTTTCGGCGCGGTACCCGTCGGCACGCGGCCCCAGGCAACCGCTGATGACGATCGGTTTGACGGCCTGTTCATAGGCGCCGCGCACTGCCTCCAGCAACGCTACTGCCTTGCGATTGGCGCTTTCGAGCAGATAGGCCGAATAGCCCAGGCGCTCGCCCCAGTCCCGGCTGGCGCGCCAGGTCGCCGCTTCCAGGATCAGCCCGGTGTCCAGGCGGGTGGCGATGTCGGCATAGGCGCTGTAGCACTTGTGCAGCACGGCCGTGCCTTCGGGGCTTTGCAGCAAATGAAAGGCCGCGAAGTGCGGCAGTTCGACGCCTTCGTGAAAGACCAATGTCGTCTCGATGCCGCCATCGGTCAGGAACAGCTCGCCGCTCATTTGCGGCAACGCATTGCGATACTTGGCCATCGCGGGTCTCCTGTTGAAAGACAGGCGCGCACAGTCAGTGCCGTCCGCTGAAATTATGGCCAAGCCCTGCGTATCCAGCGGTCAAACAGACGAACGACCGTATTGCGGGCTCAGCGCACGGGTGGGCCGTTGAGCCGCAGGGTCGCCAGCTCCACAAAAGTGAAGTACCCGGTGCTGTCGGTTTTCCACCCCCCTGTGTCGATGTGAAAGACATTGCCCAGCACTTCGGCGCGGGGCACAGGCGTATGGCCGACCATCAACGCACGCAGATCGGGAATGCCCGTCGTATCGCGCGAGCGCAGGCGCTTGCGGGACCACTGGCAGGGCTCCTGAATCTGCTCACGCCCCGCCAGTTGCCCGAGCATGACCGAGCGCAGCAGATCCCAGGTCGGCAACGGGCAATCGGCATGCACGAAACCGATCAGCCCTTGAGCGGTATCGAGTTCCAGCGCAATGGGCATCCGGGCGAACCGATCGGCCAGGTGTTGTTGCTGCTCGGCAGGCAACTCCAGAAACCAGGCGCCGCCGCTGGCCATGTACATCGAGTAGTCCAACGGCTGGCCCCGCACATGGTCGATGGCCAGCGCCTCGTGATTGCCCTGGACGGCGAAGAACCACGGCTTGTCCAGCCACTCCAGCGCCAGCAGGCTGTGCGGCCCGCGGTCTACCAGATCACCGACGCAAAACAGTCGGTCCCGGCCGGGATCGAAGCCCATGTCGTCCAGATCCCGTTGTACACGAATGAAATGTCCATGAATGTCGCCTACCGCAAAGTCGCGGCCCTCCCGATTGGCGTCGACGTGTTGGAAGGTACTCATCGCTGCCTCTGTGCTGTTCTTGTCTGTCTGTCACGTCAGCCTGCTTCAGGCTTGTGGAGGCTGGCCGTTGGAGGCCGACAACCCGCCGTCCACCGGCAGATTGACCCCGGTGATGAAACGCGCGTCGTCGCTGGCCAGAAATGCGATGACATCGCCGATGTCTTCCGGCTCCGCAGGACGCCCCAGCGCAATCCGTTCCTTGAATTTGGCCATCAACGACTCATTGCCCAGCATGTCCTCGGTCAACTCGCTGCGGGTCAGCGAGGGGCAAACGGCATTGACGCGCACGCCGTCCGGCCCGTGATCCAGTGCCAGCGCCCGGGTGAAATTGGTGATTGCGCCCTTGGCAGCATTGTAGAAACTCATGCCCCAATCGCCACCCAATCCCGACACCGAAGACACGTTGACGATGCTGCCCTGGCTGGCGATCAGCGCGGGCATGGCGGTGCGCGTGCAATAGAACACCCCGTCCAGATCCACCGACATCAGTGCTTTCCAGTCCTGCGGCTGCAGTTCGGTGACCTTGCCGGATTTGACGATACCGGCATTGTTGACCAGTACATCCAGGCGACCAAAGCGGCTTGCCACCTCGCCGAACAGCGCTTCCACCTGGCTCAGGTCCGCTACATCCGCAGCGCGCACCAGGTGCCCTTCACCTTCCAGCTGAGCGGCCACCTTCGAAAGTTTTTCCTCGTTGCGCCCGACCAGCACCACCCTGGCCCCTTCCCGGGCAAAACGCTTGGCAGTGGCTTCGCCGATTCCGGAACCGGCGCCGGTGACGACAACGACTTTTTGGGTGAAACGATTCATCAATACGCTCCTGAAGATTGGCTTGAGGTATGGGGTGGACGCCATAGCAAGCGCAGCGTTCAGTCATATTCCGGCGCCTGCCAGGGGCAATGGTTTGGACACCGAGCCAACCTTGAGCAGATGCGTTGACAAATTTATCGCGGGCTGCAAATAATCCCGGCCAGTCATACGACAACTTATGACACCAAAACAATAACAACAAAAATCGGGGCCTCTCCCATGGTGACTTACGTCTCAGCTTGCACGCACCTGAAAGCCACGGCATCCCTTGCCGTTACGACGCTTTCCCTTCTCGAAGCACACGACACCCCTATCCGCCGCCATCGATCTCGCTGATTTCGATGGCGCTGCCTGGCCGTTCGACGGCCGGGTCACATTCTCCTGGGTGTCGGCCGCCGCATGGGCGCGGCCAGAGGAGCGGAAGATTTCGACAAAAAGGGAGCACCACAACAATGAAATCTCATAACACTCGTTCGCAGGTCATTCTTGGTCTGGGAGGACTCGGCATGGCCTTCCCGCTGCTGGGCATGGCCGAAGGCTTCATCGACGACACCAAGGCCACGCTCAACCTGCGCAACGCCTACTTCAACCGCAACTTCACCAACCCGGCTTACCCCAGCAGCGCGGCGCCGCAAGGCAAGGCCGAGGAATGGACCCAGAGCTTCATTCTCGACGCCAAATCCGGCTTCACGCCGGGCCTGGTCGGCTTCGGCGTCGACGTGCTGGGCCTGTATTCGGTCAAGCTCGATGGCGGACGCGGCACCGGCGGCACGCAGCTGTTGCCGATCCACAGCGACGGGCGCCCGGCCGATGATTTCGGGCGGCTGGGTGTGGCGGGCAAGGCCAGGTTGTCCCAGACCGAACTGAAGGTCGGCGAGTGGATGCCGGTGCTGCCGATCCTGCGTTCCGACGACGGCCGATCCCTGCCGCAGACTTTCCGCGGCGGGCAGATCACCTCCAAGGAAATCAGCGGCCTGACGCTCTACGGCGGCCAGTTCCGCGGCAACAGCCCGCGCAACGATGCGAGCATGGAAGACATGTCGATGAACGGCCGGGGCGCCTTTGTCTCCGACCGCTTCAACTTCGCCGGCGGCGAATACGTGTTCAACGAAAAGCGCACCCAGATCGGCCTGTGGCATGCCGAACTCAAGGACATCTACCAGCAGCAGTTCCTCAATGTCCTGCACAGCCAGCCGCTGGGCGACTGGACCCTGGGCGCCAACCTGGGCTACTTCATCGGCAAGGAAGACGGCAGCCAGCTGGCCGGCGACCTGGATAACAAGACTGCCTATGCGCTGCTGTCCGCCAAATACAGTGGTCACACGTTCTACGTCGGCCTGCAGAAACTCACCGGCGACAGCGCCTGGATGCGGGTCAACGGCACCAGCGGCGGCACACTGGCCAATGACAGCTATAACTCCAGCTACGACAACGCTCGCGAAAAATCCTGGCAGCTGCGCCATGACTACAATTTCGTGGCCCTCGGCATTCCCGGCCTGACCCTGATGAACCGCTACATCAGCGGTGACAACGTGCACACCGGCGCCATTACCGACGGCAAGGAATGGGGCCGCGAGTCGGAACTGGCGTACACCGTGCAGAGCGGCACCTTCAAGAACCTGAACCTGAAATGGCGCAACTCGACCCTGCGCCGCGACTTCAGCACCAATGAGTTCGACGAAAACCGGATCTTTATCAGCTACCCGATTTCGTTGCTCTGACGCCAGGCTCGCAAGCCCGCCCGCAAAGCGGGTTCTGCTGCGAAAAGCTGTCCTGGGCAGGGTTTGCAGCGGAAAAACTTTGTGATCGGCCGCGTTGACAACCAGCGCGGCCGATGTCGATAATCCCAATAGTCATACGACAACAGATGACAAAAACAATAACAATCAGGGACACTCTCATGGCAACGGATCCGACCGCGCAAAAACCCTTCGATCGCCTCCTGCTCACCGGAGCGGCAGGTGGCCTGGGTAAAGTATTGCGCGAAACACTGCGGCCTTACGCAAAGACACTGCGACTCTCCGACATCGCGGACATGGCGCCGGCCGGCAGCGGCGAAGAAGTCCAGATCTGTGATCTTTCCGACAAACAAGCCGTGCATCAGCTGGTCGATGGCGTAGACGCCATCCTGCATTTCGGCGGCGTGTCGGTGGAACGACCTTTCGAGGAAATCCTCGGCGCCAATATCTGCGGCGTGTTCCATATCTACGAAGCAGCGCGGCGCCATGGCGTCAAGCGCATCATCTTCGCCAGCTCCAACCACGTGATCGGTTTCTACAAACAGGACGAAACCCTCGACGCCCACTCCCCACGCCGTCCGGACGGTTACTACGGCTTGTCCAAGTCCTACGGCGAAGACATGGCCAGTTTCTATTTCGATCGCTACGGCATCGAAACCGTCAGCATCCGCATCGGCTCTTCCTTTCCCGAGCCGCAGAACCGCCGGATGATGAGCACCTGGCTGAGCTTCGACGACCTGACCCAACTGATCGAGCGCGCGCTGTATACGCCGAATGTCGGCCATACGGTGGTCTACGGCGTGTCGGACAACAAGACCGTGTGGTGGAACAACCACCTGGCCAGCCATCTGGGTTTCACCCCCAAGGATTGTTCGGAAGTGTTCCGCGACAAGGTGGAAGCGCAACCGATGCCGGCCGCCGATGATCCGGCCATGGTGTACCAGGGCGGCGCTTTCGTGGCAGCCGGCCCGTTCGGTGACGAGTAACCGTTTCCCGTTCTGACCCTTATGACAGAGATGCAGATGCCATGGACGCTGAACTGATTCTCGATGCGCGCAATGCCACCGGTGAAAGCCCTGTCTGGAGCGTTCGCGACCAGGCGCTGTACTGGGTGGACATTCCGGCCGGGCGCTTGCACCGCTGGAGCCTGGACGGCCAGAGCCGCAGCTGGCAGGCGCCGCAGATGCTGGCCTGCATCGCGGCCCACGCCACTGGCGGCTGGATCGCCGGCATGGAAACCGGCCTGTTTCATGTGCAGCCCGACGATACCGACCAACTGGTCGCCACACCGTTGGTCGACGTCCGCCACGCCCGGGACGGCATGCGTTTCAACGACGGCCGCTGCGACCGCCAGGGCCGCTTCTGGGCCGGCACCATGCTCATGGACATGAACGCCGGTGCCGTGGTCGGGGCGCTGTATCGCTATCAGGCCGGGCAGCGAAGCCTGGAACCGCAACTGGACGGCTTCATCGTGCCCAATGGCCTGGGCTTCAGCCCGGAAGGCACGATCATGTACCTCTCCGACTCGCACCCCGGCGTGCAGAAGATCTGGGCCTTCGACTACGACACCGACAGCGGCACGCCGCACAACCGGCGCCTGTTCGTGGACATGAACGAACATCCCGGCCGCCCTGACGGCGCGGCGGTGGACGCCGATGGCTGTTACTGGATCTGCGGCAACGACGCCGGCCTGATCCACCGCTTCACGCCGGCGGGCAAGCTGGACCGCTCACTGGCCGTACCGGTGAAAAAGCCGGCCATGTGCGCCTTTGGCGGCGCGGACCTGGACACCCTGTTCGTGACCTCGATTCGCCCCGGCGGCGATCTGACCGATCAACCCCTGGCCGGTGGCGTGTTCGCCTTGCGGCCCGGCGTCAAAGGTCTTCAGGAGCCCACGTTCCAGGGCTGATTGCGCCCATCGCACCGACATTCCAGCTGTGAATTCCTATCGGCACCGACCAAAAACAACAACATCGGAGATATCCATGGATTTCAAACGCAAGTTACTCATCGCGGCACTCCCGCTGGCCTTTTGCATCTCCAATGCGGCCTGGGCCGACGTCAAGATCAAGTTCGCCGAAGTCCACCCCAAGGGCTACCCGCCGGTGGTGGCTGAAGAAAACATGGGCAAGAAGCTTCAGGAACAGAGCAACGGCGACATCAGCTTCAAGATGTTCGCCGGCGGCGTGCTCGGTTCGGAAAAGGAAGTGGTCGAGCAGGTGCAGAGCGGCGCGGTGCAGATGACCCGCGTCAGCCTGGGCATCGTTGGTCCGGTAGTGCCGGACGTCAACGTGTTCAACCTGCCGTTCATCTTTCGTGACCATGCGCACATGCGCAAGATCATCGATGGCGAGATCGGCCAGGAGATCCTCGACAAGATCACCAACTCCAACTTCAACATGGTCGCCTTGGCCTGGATGGACGGCGGCACGCGCAACCTCTACACCAAGAAGCCGGTGCGCGACATCGCCGACCTCAAGGGCATGAAGATTCGTGTGCAGGGCAACCCGCTGTTCATCGACACCGTCAACGCCATGGGCGGCAACGGTATCGCCATGGCCACCGGGGAAATCTTCAGCGCCCTGCAGACCGGCGTGATCGACGGCGCGGAAAACAACCCGCCGACCATGCTGGAACACAACCACTACCAGAACGCCAAGTTCTACACCCTGACCGAGCACTTGATCCTGCCCGAGCCTGTGGTGATGGCCAAGACCACCTGGGAAAAGCTCACCCCCGAGCAGCAGGCCCTGGTGAAAAAGCTGGCGGTGGAAGCCCAGGCTGAAGAGCGCGTGTTGTGGGACAAGAAGTCCGCCGACAGTGAAGCCAAGCTCAAGGCCGGTGGCGTGGAGTTCATCGCCCTGAGCGCCGACCAGAAGAAGGCGTTCTACGACGCGACGGCGCCGGTACGGGCCAAATACGGCGCGCCGTATGCCGATCTGATCAAGCGCATCGAAGCGGTCAACTGATCCGGCCGTTTTCTCACCAGCAGTTTTTTAAGCCGTGCGGCGCCGGATCTCCAGTCCGTGCGCCGCAGCCTTGGTAGATCTTCATGAAAAATTCGATATTGCGCTTCAATGACCTGCTGTACCGGATCAGCATCGGCATCGCCGGGCTGTCGGTGCTGACCATGTCACTGATCATCCCCTGGGGCATCTTTGCCCGTTACGTACTGGGCACCGGTTCCAGCTGGCCGGAGCCTACGGCGATCCTGCTGATGGTGGTGTTCACCTTCTTCGGTGCCGCCGCCAGTTACCGCGCCGGTGCACACATGGCGGTGTCCATGGCCGTGGACCGCATGCCCGAGGCCACTCGGCGTATTGCCGCGGTGGCGGTGCAGATCCTGATGGCGGTGGTGTGCCTGTTCATGGCCGTCAAAGGCTGGAAGCTGTGCATGACCACCTGGAATCAGTACCTGGGCGAAATGCCTTCGGTACGGGTCGGGATTTCCTACCTGCCGATTCCCATCGGTGGCGTGATCACCCTGATCTTCGTGCTTGAAAAATTATTCCTCGGCGATCAAAGCCATCGCCGGGCCGTGCGTTTCGATTTGGTGGAAGAAAGCGAAGGTGCCGCATAAATGGACGCATTCATACTGTTGGGCAGCTTCATCGCACTGATTCTGATCGGCATGCCGGTGGCCTACGCCCTGGGCCTGGCGGCATTGATCGGCGCGTGGTGGATCGAGATCCCGTTCGACGCACTGATGATCCAGGTCGCAGGCGGGGTGAACAAATTCTCGCTGCTGGCGATCCCGTTCTTCGTGCTGGCCGGCGCGATCATGGCCGAAGGCGGCATGTCACGCCGGCTGGTGGCATTTGCCGGGGTGCTGGTGGGCTTCGTGCGCGGCGGTCTGTCGCTGGTGAACATCACCGCGTCGACCTTCTTTGGCGCGATTTCCGGTTCTTCGGTCGCCGATACCGCTTCGGTGGGTTCGGTGCTGATTCCGGAAATGGAACGCAACGGCTATCCGCGTGATTTCTCCACGGCAGTGACCGTCAGCGGCTCGGTGCAGGCACTGCTGACCCCGCCGAGCCACAACTCGGTGCTGTACTCGCTGGCGGCCGGCGGCACGGTGTCCATCGCTTCGCTGTTCATGGCCGGGATCATGCCGGGCCTGCTGCTCAGCGCGGTGATGATGGGCCTGTGCATGATCTTCGCCCGTCGTCGCAACTACCCCAAGGGTGAAGTGATCCCGCTGCGCAAGGCGCTGAAAATCGCCGGCGAAGCGCTCTGGGGCCTGATGGCCATGGTCATCATCCTGGGCGGTATTCTCAGCGGCGTGTTCACCGCCACCGAATCGGCGGCCGTGGCCGTGGTCTGGTCGTTCTTCGTCACCATGTTCATCTACCGCGACTACAAATGGCGCGACCTGCCCAAGCTGATGCACAAGGCGGCGCGCACCATTTCCATCGTGATGATCCTGATCGGTTTCGCTGCCAGCTTCGGCTACATCCTGACGCTGATGGAAATCCCGATGAAGATCACCACCGCGTTCCTGACCCTGTCGGATAACCGCTATGTGATCCTGATGTGCATCAACGTGATGTTGCTGCTGCTGGGCACGGTGATGGACATGGCGCCGCTGATCCTGATCCTCACCCCGATCCTGTTGCCGGTGATCGTCGGTGTCGGCGTGGACCCGGTGCACTTCGGCATGATCATGCTGGTCAACCTGGGCATCGGGCTGATAACGCCGCCGGTGGGCGCGGTGCTGTTCGTCGGCGCGGCGGTGGGCAAGGTCACCATCGAGGCGACGGTCAAGGCACTGCTGCCGTTCTATGTGGCGCTGTTTTTCGTGCTGATGCTGGTCACCTACATTCCGGCCATCTCGTTGTGGCTGCCCAGCGTGGTGTTGTAACGGTTCAACGCTTCACACCATCGCCGCCCTCGTTGGCGGCGATGTTGTTTTCCAGCCAAGGAGGCTGGTCGCTTATGTCTGCTCCTGCATTATTTCCCCGCCACATCGCGGTGCTGATTCTGGCCCTGCTGGCCTGCGCGTTCGCCGGCAACCACATCGCTGCGCGCATCGCCTTCGATCACGACACCGGCCTGCTGCTGGCCATCCTTTGCCGTTCCGGCGTGACCCTGCTGGTGCTGATCGGGCTGGTGCTGTGGCAAGGCGAAACGCTGCGCTTCAGCGCACAAACCTGGCGCTGGCAGATCGTGCTGGGCCTGCTGATTGCGACCCAGAGTTTCTGCATCTATTCGGCCGTGGCGCGGATTCCCGTTGCCCTGGCATTGCTGGTGGTCAACGTCGCGCCGATCCTGCTGGCGTTGCTGACCTGGGCCTTGGGCGGTGCGGCACCGACTCGTCGCGCCGCGTTGTTGATGGGCTTGATTCTGTTCGGCCTGGTCTTTGCACTGGATGTGCCGCATCGCCTGAGCAACCCCGGCAGCAGCGAGCCGCAATGGCTGGAAGGCGTCGCGTTTGGCTTCACGGCGGCGGTGGTGTTCGCCGTTGCCTTGTGGATCACGGATAACAAGCTAGCCCGCCTGCGCGGCACGGTGCGCAGCATGCTGACCATGGTGGTGGTCTTCGTCGCCGCCAGCGTGGCGGGCATCAGCGGCGTGCTGCCCGGCGGCGTCGACCTGCCCGCCACCTCGACCGGCTGGACCGCCCTGGCCAGCCTCGTGGTGCTCTACGGCCTGGGCTTCTCGCTGCTGTTCATCTGCATGACGCGCCTGGACATGGCCCGCAACGCGCCGGTGATGAACATCGAACCGGTCGCCAGCCTGCTGTTCGGCTGGCTGATCCTCGACCAGCTGCTCAGCAGCAGCCAGGTCATCGGCGGACTGATCGTGGTCAGCGGCATCGTGCTGCTGGCCTTGAAGCGCAACCCGCCTTCGACGCCAACATCTCCTTCCCAAAAGGCGGAACCCAATGCCTGCAAACCTTCTGACGCTTGAAGACGGCCTGACGCGCCTGACCGTGGCGCCGGACATCGGCGCCAGTATCGTCAACTGGACCGCGCTGCACAGCGGCCACCCGCTGCTGCGCCCCAGCGACGCCGCCGCTCTGGCCGCGGCCACGCCCAGGCGCCTGGGTTGCTACCCGCTGGCGCCCTGGTCGAACCGCATCGGCAACGGCGGGTTCGACACCCCGGACGGCTGGCTGGCGCTTGAACCCAACAGCGCCAACGACGCACTGCCGATTCACGGCAGCGCCTGGCAACAGCCTTGGCAGGTGATCGAGCACAGCGAAAACCGGATCAGCCTGCAGCTCGACAGCCCTATTCCGTTCGCCTATCGCACGCAGCTGCGCTACACCCTGCGCGACGGCCTGCTGAGCATCGAACTGAGCACCACTCACCAGGACAGCCGCGCCGCCTGGCACGGCCTGGGTTTGCACCCCTACCTGCCGCGCACCACCCATACCCGCTTGCAGGCCAAGGCGGCGCAGGTCTGGCTGAGCGATGAAGGCGGCTTACCGACACAGCTGGCGGAACTGCCGCCTGAATGGGATTTCAGTTCGTCCAACACCCTTCCCGCCAACCGGCTGGACAACGGCTTCACCCAATGGGACGGCCGCTGCATCATCCGCCAGCCGGACCTGGGCTACGAACTGCACGGCCAGGCCACCGGCAGCGAGTACTTTCTGGTGTTCTGCCCGCCGGATCTGCCGTTCTTCTGCTTCGAACCGGTCAGCCACCCGGTCAACGCCCACCACCTGCCGGGCAAGCCAGGGTTGTGCCTGTTGCGGCAAGGGGAAAGTGTGGAGCTGGGGTTCAGTTTGCAGTACAGGGGGCTTTGACTGCGTGATGCAGCAAGTTACCTTCGGCTGACGGAGATCACATGGCAGGGCTACGACCCTTCTTTGCGCCCAGATCCACGACTCTGGGGCGCGTCTCCGGCACCAGGCTGCGTTGTATTCCGCGATCCCATTCACTCAGCATTCTGGTGCCGATCAGTTCGAACGAGGCATGGTCCCGAAGGTACTCCAGCAGTTCGCCACGGGCTTTTGCCATACCCTGCGCCACTTGCTCCATCAGATCACGGCAACGCCCCTCGCCGAGCTGACACGAGCGCCTACCGAATTCAACCAGCAGCTTGTGCTTGGGCCAGTTCTTCGACCCGGCCAGAAACAGAGCCATGATGTCGTTCGGCTTATAGGCTGTGGTCGATACGATGTCATAGGTCGGCGCCATCCAGACCTCTGCCTCTTCGCTGCAGTCGTTGTACATGACCCCGAAATTCTTCAAGTGGGCGTCGCCGTTTCGAACGCCCGTGGACAACGCGATAGTGAGAAACAGCGCCTCCAGCCCTTCGCGCACCCGATCCGGTGACAGGAAGGTCTTGAGCTGCTTTGCGGCCCCTTCAACGGAGCCGTCATACTTCTTGTGTGCAGGCCAGCCATTGAGCACGCACAAGTCTTCGAAACCCAGGTATCCCGTATCCGTTACATCGAATCG
Organism: Pseudomonas sp. v388; assembly: GCF_003935425.1. Classification (GTDB taxonomy): domain Bacteria; phylum Pseudomonadota; class Gammaproteobacteria; order Pseudomonadales; family Pseudomonadaceae; genus Aquipseudomonas. Next base: position 80,235 of record NZ_RHQN01000013.1, on the reverse strand, counting down.
CTCGACGATTAGCAGTTTGCCATTGGCGCTGAGACTGATGTCCGGAACGGCCAGCCCGGAGTATTTTGCCGCTCGCATGCAGAAGAACTCATTCGCGGCCAACTCTGGGTAGTCCTCTTCCCGCCAGCTTTTGACGATGTGTGTCGCGCCTCGGTGGGTAAACCTGTTCAATTCGTTGCCCGCTTCGTCTCGCACCAGCACCTTAGGTTGCACGCCGGAAATGCCGCTGTACTTCGCATAGCGCTGCAACAGATCTTCAAACAGACCTCGGGCCGAATCATGAATGAGCAGGTCGTCGACCGACAAATCTGGAAGCTCGTCGTCATCAAGGTGTCCGACCGAAACCCGGCCCAGCTGGTAAGGGCCAACAATCCCGAGCAGATCGAGGTCATCAAAGCCTTTTTTCGTCTTGGAGAACATGCTCTGCAGCTCTGCCCTCAAGATGCCTTCGGGCATGTTCATCGACAGGATCGGGAGGATGCCATCTGACCAGTTGTAGGCGTCCCAACGTACAGGCATGACAAGCGAGACGGCGTTGCCGGGGGCTACGTCCTGCAAATATCGAAAGCTGGTACCGCCCTTCTTGACCTCGCTACGCGCGACAGTTGCGACTTGCTCGTTCGCAACTTTCACCGGCAATGGCCGGGATTTCTCGTCAGTCATGGAAGTTCTGGTCCTTCAGTTGATCGAGGGTCGGGCGCCGCGACTTCGGTACAACAGCGAGCGTATGGCCCAGCAGATTGAGGATCGCTTCCACCTTGCGAATGCCTATTTCCGACACCGTCCCGTTCTCGATACCCGATATCGTGGCGCGGCTCATTTGCAGCCGTGACGCGACATCGCCTTGGGTATAGCGCTTTGCCTTTCGCAGCTTGCGTATCGTTTCGCCGATGTTATCCATATAGCCTCTAAATGCATCGTATGTAATGCAAAGCTGAGTGTATACGGCTATATGCATTATATACAGTGCATTTTTAGTCAGTGCGGCACGGCAGCTTTTACCAACCAAGGCGAGATGCTCGGTCCTTCAGAGAGGGAATGGGGATCAGTTGGCAGTACAGGGTTTTTTGAATACTTCGATAAAGCCCTGCTCTGTTGCCGGGTACCTTGTTTGCTAGAGCCCGCCATGAAGCAGAAATCGATCAGTTTGCTTGCAGACGAAAACTGGACCCGCTGAGGGTTGGCCAAGCGTTCACGTACCTTGGCAATTAGTGCTTCCTCTTCTGCGGCTCAGGGCGAAATGATCAGCGTTGTCAGGCCGCTCATTTGCGTGACACCGCCGGGCTGGTTGCAGTCGTTGCTCAACAGGCTCGGAACGTCGAGCAGAGCGAACGTGCTGATCGCATCGGCATCCTTGAAGCGACCGTCCACAATTTTTCCGACGCCGGTTATCGACGTGTTCAAGTTGCCGGTTGATGTCACGCCGGCGGTGAACCTGTAGGTACTGGTCTGACCGTCATTCCACTCGATGATCCAGGTAATGGGCTCTGTCTGCTTGAACAGGGAATGGCAGGAAAAGCTCGCCTGAAAGGTCTGCGTGGATTTCGCGCCGGTCAGCAAGGGGAGCGCAAGCGCCGAACAACCCCATTCGCTGGTGGTTGTGACAGTGATCTGCTGTTCGGTGTGGGTAACGCCAGGCGACCATTTTGCCGTATGGGTACCGGCCACGCAGGTCGCTAGGTTGACCTCTTGCGCATCGGCCCGCTTGGGCGCGAGCAGCAGACTTGTCGAGAAAATCACCATCAGCACGACGGTCAATCTGATCAGGTTTTTACAGACGGAAAAGCCGGTATTGGGAGCGTCCATGCTCGCCTCCATGGCGTGGATTGAATTCCAGCCTCCAGCTTATTCACTTTGGAGTTCTGGTCTACTGTTAGAAATGACAGCGGGTCATATCCTTTTTTGATTCTGCCCAAAGGGCGTGGGAGCTGGCCGGGCGGCGCTCCGCTTGCCTGCGATCTGGCGCGAAGCGGCAGCAAACCGGGCGCCCGTGTTTTTTCAGGTACACCGCGTGAATCATTGTGCTGCCGCTGCGCGCCAGATCGCGAGCAAGCTGCGCTCCCACGTGTTCTGCGTGGAGCTGGCCGAGTGAGCTTGCGGCGATGGACCGTGGCATGGCAGGCCTGCCATGCAGCCCGGTTCTACTGGATCAGCGCTGTACCTGGACCCCCAGTGAAACCAGCGCATCCCAATACCCCGGATACGTCTTGCCCACGCAGTCCGGGTCCAGGATGCGGATGCCGGCGACTTTCAGGCCGGCCAGGGCGAAGCACATGGCGATGCGGTGGTCGGCGTGGGTGTCGATCAGGGCGTCGACAGTCTGGCCGGCCAGGGCGGGGCTGGCATGGACGATCAGGTCATCGCTCTCTTCCACCGCCAGGTCCGGCGCGATGGCGCACAAGCCGTGGGACAGGGCAGAAATACGGTCGCATTCCTTGACCCGCAGGTTGGCGATGCCGACGAAGCGCACCGGCTGGTTGTTGAACGCGGCCAGCACGGCCAGGGTCGGGATCGCGTCCTGCATCTGCGAGCCGTCGATCACCGCCGGCATGTTCGGGAAGCGGGCGATGATCTGGCTGGCCAGGGCGTCGGGCTGGGTGAAGGCGTCCGCCGCCACACCCAGGTCGATGGCGCCGCCGGTCAAGGCTTGCGCGGCCCACAGGTAAGTCGCGGCGGAGGCGTCCGGCTCGATGTGGAAATCGGTGGCGACATAGCCGGTGGCTTCGACGCGCCACGCGGTGTCGCTCAGCTGTTGGACTTCGGCGCCGAACGCCTTCATGGCTGCCAGGGTCAGGTCGACGTAGCCGCGGGCACCGATTTCGCTGCCGGTCAGGGCGACTTCCAGCGGGCCCTGGCCGCAGGCGCCGGCCATCAGCAGCGCCGAGACATACTGGCTGGACAGGTTGCCGTCGATCTCGATACGTCCGGCCGCCAGACCACCCTTGCCCTTGATCGCCACCGGCGGGCAGCCGCTGGGTGCGCTGACTTCGACGCCCATGCGCTGCAACGCATCGACCAGCGGACCGATCGGACGCTTGCGCATGTAGTCGTCGCCATCGACCACGAAGTCGCCTTCGAAATTGGCCAGTGCTGCGGTCAGAAACCGGGTGGCCGTGCCGGCGTTGCCCAGGAACAGAGCCTGCTGCGGCGCCTGCCAGTGACCGGTGCTGGTGACCACGAAGGTGCTGTCATCCGGCTCGTCGACCTGCACGCCCATCAGGCGCAGGGCTTCGGACATCACGCGGGTATCATCACTCTTGAGCGCGCCGGTCAGGCGGCTCGTGCCTTTCGCCAGGCCTGCCAGCAGCAGCGCGCGGTTGGTGATCGACTTGGAGCCCGGCGGGCTGACGCGCCCGACCAGTGGACGATCGACAGGCAAAACAGTGAGTGTGGATTGAGGTCGCATGATGTCCCTGAGCGTCAGCGGAAAAATCCCGATCCTAGCACGAGCAGGTAAAGCCCCGCAGGGCTGCGTTCATTTGTGTACCGTCACCTGATTGCGCCCGCTGCGCTTGGACACGTACATCGCCTGGTCGGCGCGCTCGATCAACTGCTTGTAGTCGCTGACCGGCGTAGCCAGATCCGCAACGCCCAGGCTGATGGTGCAGCGAATCGCCAGGCCTTCATGCATCACCTCGCTTTCCTCCACCGCACTGCGCAGGCGCTCGGCAAACAGCAGCGCGTGCGCACCATCGGTATCGGGCAGCAATACGGCAAACTCTTCACCGCCGTAGCGCCCGGCAATGTCCGTTTCACGAATCAGGTTGCGCAGCAGCCCGGCGACGGAGCGCAGCACCTCGTCGCCCACCTGATGGCCATAGGTGTCATTGATGTATTTGAAATGGTCGATATCGAACATCACCAGCGCGGCCTGCGAGCCATAGCGCGCATGCCGCGCGTGTTCGAGCCTGAGCGCCTCTTCCCAATGCCCGCGGTTGTACAGGCCGGTCAGCCGGTCGGTGCTGGACAGGTGCAGCAGCTCGGCGTTGGCGGCCTGCAACTGGTGGCGGTTGCTGGCCACGTCGGTGACGTCATAGATCACCAGGCAGATCTGGCTGATCTCGCCATTGGTGGAACGCAGCGGGAACAGGGTGGTGTTCTGGTACATGAACGCTTCCTGCCCGGTGATCGGCTGGTAGCTCTTGAAGCGCACCAGATAGGGCCGCTGCTCCCAGACAGTGAACGCCGGAGTGCCGAGGGTCACCACGTTGTCGACCTTCTGGCCGAACCACTGGCGGTTCACTTCCGGGAACAGCTCGAAAAACGTCTTGCCGATGGCCTCATACGGCACCACGCCGGAGCGGTTCTCCATGAAGGTGTTCCAGACCAGCACCTGATACGTGCGGTCCAGCACCACGATGCCCACGTCGATGTTCTGGGTGACGGCCAATAACCAATGAAGCTCTTTGATGTCGATCGAGTGGTTCATGGGTCAGCTCATCAGGTAGGCGAGTTTATGCGTCAGTCGCTCCACCGAATCCTCGGTGAACAGCATCAGCAGATCGAAATGGATGTTGTGCCCTTCCACGCTGTAGCTCAGTTCCACCGCCAGGGTTTTCTTCCAGTGCTGGTGGTTGTTGCGGATCAACGCGTCGATCCCGCCCTGGCTGCCCAGTACCTGCGGATGGCTCTGGGAAAACGAGATGTCGATCTGCTCGGCAATTCCGCTCAGGCAGGCGCCGATCAGGATCGAGGACAGGTCCAGGAGCATTTCCATGTCCGAATAATCGGGTGAGTCGCGGCGCATCAGCTGGGCCATGTCGGCGATTTCCGAATCATGGAACATCAGCAGCGCCTCGCCGGCGATGCCGCCGCCGATGTAGCCCTGGCAAACCGCCGTGAGCTTTTCGTCGCTCTGGGCGTTGACCAGCGCCATGTGCAGCTCGCTGACTTCCAGCATGCTCACGTTGGGCACCGGCAATTGCACGAACACCCCAAGCACCTTGCCCAGCAGGGCGGCGGCGCGGCCCATGGCCACGTTGATGGTTTCGCGAAACGCATCCTGGAAGCTGATCGCACCATCCCGGGCCGCCGGCAGCAACGTCGGCGTGGCGGCGGGCGCCCCCATCAGCCCGAGACGCGTCAGGGTCTGCCTGATTTCAGCCGGATCGGCCGGTTTCTTGACGAACGCCAGCGCGCCCAACTCCAGCACGCGGCGCACGGCCTCATCCTGAACGTCACCCGACACCACGATGACCTTGGCCCGAAGGCCTTCGGCACGGATCGCCGACAAGGTCTGATAGCCATCCATGATCGGCATCGTCAGGTCCAGCAGCACGACCTGGCCCAGCCCCTTGCGGATGGCTTGCAGTGCTTCGCTACCGTTGCCGGCAATCGTGACCGAAACGCCCCACTCCGGGGGCAAGGCTCTCAACATCTGCTTGCGTGCCATATTCGAGTCATCGCAAATCAGCAGCGCAATCGTAGACATCAGTATTTCTCACGACAGAAAATCAGGCTGATTCAATCGCTTCATGCTGCTAGGGCATGAACGCGCTGACTGCATCAAACACAGTGAAAAAACACACACGGCCTCCAGCGTTCATTCACCGGCCAATACAATAGTGCTCAAGCTTCTATCAAAAGTCCTGTTTATTTCAAATACTTCCAATGATTTATCTGCAATTTATTGGCGAGCCCTATTGAGCACGCATAAAAAAATGGCGGCCTCGGGTTATCGGGGTCCGCCATTTTTCATTACGTGAATTCGATTCAGCCTACCGGCGTCACTGCAGCGCGTGCTGCCCGTTCACGCCGGCCGAATCAGCTGTTGCGGCCACCACTGTGGCTGCTCTGACCGCCTTTCTTGCCGGCCTCGGAGGCTTTTTGCCGGTCGTCTGCGAAATTGCCGCTCGAGCCTTTGCCACCGGAACCTTGTCCGCTGGATTGCCCGCCCTTTTTGCCGGCTTCCGACGCTTTCTGAGTATCGTTAGCGAAATTGCCGGAGTTTCCTGTCTTAGCCATTTCATTCACCTTTTTACAGAATTGACGACGTGCTCGTATGAGCGTCACTGAGTATGAATAGGACAGGCCCCGAGAGTTTAGGAAATTAGTCCATAGCAAGACGAGCGGTCATCACCCAGTCGTTTCATAGAATTTATAGATCAAACTTTCCTCACTAAAAACAATACACAATTAAAGGGTCAAAAAACCACGCCAATTCAATAAGTAAGCATCTTGCCATTACCCAGGAAATAACCAAACATATGGATATAACCGATGCGCAATAACTCTTGATAATCATCGGGTTACGTATTTAAAGAAATTCCTGGCCACTCATCTGACCGCAGGGTTTTCACCCAGCCAGCGGCCGCCGCCGAAACAGCCCGGCGCACGCCCTGATCAACTAGTCCAATGTCCAGCCCCGGCAGAAAGGAACACCGGCCGCCAGGGAAAATACCGTTCATCGGTCATGCCCGAAAAAGCTCAGGACATTCCGCGCCCGGCGCTCTCTGAATAACTAACCTCAAGGGGTTACCGGCCAGTGGGAAAGCTGTCTGTCCGGCCTTCGGAACCTGTGCTTATCAATAGCCGGGTGCAATCAAGCTCCATCAGAAGATGGTCGATGCCGGTGGCGGCGCCTTTCAGGGTGCTGTCAGCCGACATCAGTTCTAGAGGCGCTTCCATGACCACTCATCTCATCCACTTCACCGCTCCAATCAATGCATCCACCTGCGGCCAGCTCATCGAGAAATGCTCGGTGGCGGTTCAACAGAACGCCACCGAGCTGATCATCAACCTGGCCACCATGGGCGGCGAATGCAGCTACGGCTTCTCGATGTACAACTTTCTGCTGGCCCTGCCGATTCCGGTGCACACCCATAACCTGGGAACCGTGGAGTCCATGGGCAATATCGTGTTCCTGGCCGGCGAACGCAGAACCGCCTGCCCGCACAGCAAGTTCCTCTTTCATCCTTTCCACTGGCATGTGAACGGCTCGGTCGATCACGCGCGGATGGCCGAGTACGCCATGAGCCTGGATTACGATCTGGAGCTGTACGCACGCATCGTCGCCGAGCGCACCGAGGATGCCCAGGAGGCGTTGGAAATCGAGAAATACCTGATCGCCGCGCCGCGCATTCTCAACCCGCAACAAGCCTGCGCGGCCGGAATGATCCATGCCGTCGAGCCCACCCGAATGGACAGCGGCTATGTGTGCAGCAGCATTCATTCCTGACGGGCATCGAGCCGTGGCAAATATCGCAAACTATTGGCCGGCCTGGTGTCGAATGCCGTGATCTCCACAACCGGGCACCGGACGTCGATGAACGAACAGGAAGAATTCACCAGCCGGACCGAACCGGTGCACGAGGACATGGACCTGCAACGCGGTGCCTGGCGTTTCGAGCGCACAGGCTGGCTGGCGCTGATCGTGGTGATCGCCCTGACCCTCGCCGGGCTGTTTTCCAAAGGACCGTTGAGCCACGTTCAATTGCACAGTCCCGACGGACGCCTGAGCGTCGAGTACGAGCGCTTCAGCCGCAACGGCGCCCAGGACGACGTCATCGTGTCCTCGTTCGGCGCGCCCGGCGAAATGCGCTATCTGGTCCTGGGCAGTGAATGGCTGGACGGCATGTCCATCGAAAGCCTCAACCCGCAACCGGCGCACCTGACCAGCGATGCCAAAGACCTGGTGATCCCGATGCAGGCCGACGCCAAGGGCATGGCCACCTTGTACCTGAGTCTGCGCAGCAACGGCGTGGGCTTGTATCAGGGCCGCATTCGCCTGCGCGACGGGCCGCAGCTGACGCTTCCCAAATTCATCTACCCCTGACAGGACACCTGAACGATGGACTCCGTACTCCGCGCAGCGGTGATGTACCTGATGCTGATGATCCTGTTCAAGATCGCCGGCCGCCGTTCCCTGGCCGATCTGAACACCTTCGATTTCGTGCTGCTGCTGATCATCGGCGAAGCGACCCAGCAAGCACTGCTGGGCGATGACTTTTCCATCACCAATTCGGTGCTGATCATCGCCACGCTGATCGCCATTGACGTCGGTTTCTCCCAGCTCAAACAGCGTTCCAAGCGCGTTGCCCTGCTGCTGGACGGCGGCCCCACGGTCATCGTCGAAAACGGCCAGCCGCTGCTGCGCCGCATGAAAAAAGCGCGCATCACCGAGGCCGACATCATGGAGTCGGCCCGCTCCAACCAGGGCATCGCCAGCATGAGCGATATCCGCTACGCGATCATCGAGCGCAACGGGACGATTTCGATCATTCCAGAGAAGGATTGAGCCGTTCCCACCCGCAAGCAGCACGCCTGTGCCACTGGGTTGCAATGCCCACCCATCAATTTCCTTGAACTCACGCGACAACACCCCGTCACTCACTTAAGCGTGTTTTACAACATGCACTGGGGTACGCCTTGCGTGTGCCCGGCGGATATCCAAACGATGGAGTGAATGGCAATGACGAACGATCCAGCTCAAGGTACCCGGCCAACGGGATCATCCGGCACGTCCCAGGAACATTTGCAGAACCTGGGCGATGAAGCAGGTGCGGCACTCAAAGACGTCCAGGAACAGGGCGCCGAGCAGTACGAGCACTATCGAGACCTGGCCGCCGAGCAGCTCGACTCGCTGGTAGAAGGGGCGCAAAGCGCGGCTTCGGCCCTGGAAGGCAAAGACTCACTGGGGATTTCCCAATACCTGTCGCAACTGGCCAGCGGCCTTGGCTCGTTTGCCGATCAGGTGCGTGACAAGAGCGCCGAAGACCTGCTGCACAGCGGTGCACGGCTGGCGCGGGAAAATCCGGCGCTGTTCCTGGCCGGCAGTGTCGCCATCGGCGTGGGTCTGTCGCGCTTTCTGCGGGCCAGCGCCCAGCATGACGGGCAGACGTCAGCTCCCGAGCCGGCCTACGGCGCGCAGGAGCAGTATCAGACCTCGGTCGCGCCGCTTTCCGAAGACCTGCCGTCGGCCGCTTCAGTACAACGCCCGGCCGGTGTCGTCGATCCACTGGGGGAATCTGCGATCCATCCTGCCGGTGACAACGCCTATCCCCATGGCAACAGCGCGCCCCACGGCAGCTTCAAAGGAGGTGTGTGATGAGCAGCGATCCATTCGATACCCCGAAGTCGAGCGATCCAGGCGTGCAGGACAGCGCGTCCATAGGCGGCCTGCTGCGCCAGCTGACCCGCGAAGTGCCTGAGCTGTTTACCAAGGAACTGGCCCTGGCCAAGGCCGAACTGCAAGCCAGCCTGGCGACGCTCAAGGCCGGCACCGCTGCGGTGGCCGGTGGCGCCATCGTGCTGCTGGCCGGCCTGATCATCCTGCTGATGGCGGCGGTGTATGGCCTGGGCACCATCATGCAATTGTGGCTGGCAGCGCTGATCGTCGGCGCGGTGACCCTGATCATCGGCTTCATCATGCTGCAGTCCGGCAAGAAGCAGTTCGAGCCGTCGCATTTCACGCCTGACCGCACGCTGCATGCCATGCAACAGGACAAGGACACGCTGAAGAGGAAAATGTCATGAGCACCTCATTCGAAACCGAATCCCAGAAAAGCCCTGAAACCCTGGAACAGGAAATCGACGCCAAGCGCGCCAGCATCAGCAACATCGTCGATTCCCTGGAAAGCCGTTTCACGCCGGGGCAACTGTTCGATCAGGTCCTGACCTACACCAAGGGCAACGGCGGCGAGTTCTTCCAGAACCTGGGCACCACCTTGAAGAACAATCCTGTGCCCACCGTGCTGACCGGCATAGGGCTGACCTGGCTGGCCTTGAACCAGAACAAGCCGTTTGCGGCCTATCCGGTCAGCTCCGGTCCGGGGTTGGGTGAAAAGCTCAGTAACGTGGCAGGTCAGGTGGCGAGCGCCTTCGGGCAGGTCAGCAACAGTGTTCACAATGCCACCGCAGCGGTGACCGACAAGGCGCATGCACTGACCGACAAGGCTCACACCTTGAAAGACAAGGCCAGCGGATTGCATCAGGGCGCCAGCGAGTCGCTGGGTTCCTCGGCCAGCCAGGCGCGGAATCTGGCCCATGACGCCAATGCCCAGCTGCATGCGCAAACCGCGCAACTCAAGGGTCAGTTCGATACCTTGCTCAAAGAGCAGCCTCTGGTGTTGGCGGCCATCGGCATCGCATTGGGCGCTGCGCTGGGTGCAGCCTTGCCGTCGACCCGCAAGGAAGATGAACTGCTGGGCCGCACCAGCGACAAGCTGACGTCGACGCTCAAGGCCAAAGGTCAGGAGGCGTATGCCGGCGTCAAAGACACCGTGAAACAGACGGCCGAGGCGGCGAAATCAGGCTCCAGGACCGATAGCGACAAGGAACAGACCGGTACTGACATTTCCCCTGGCAAGACCTCGGATTCGGGGATTGGCATCGGAATCGGCAGCACCGAGACGTCCACCAGTGCGCTGTCCGGCACGGGTACGGGTTCCGGCTCCGGCACAACGACCGGTTCCGGTAGTGGCTCGGGCGTGCCTCCCAAGCCTGTGGTGTAAAGGCCATAGCTGAAGCGCGCATCCAGCATGCGCGCTTTTTTACGCCTGCTGTTAAGCAGTGGTTGTGCCAATTACCAGCAGCAAACGGCAAACGGCATCGCCGCGCTATCCTTGAGTGCCAAAGCCGATTAGTATCAGTTGATAGATGTTTTAAATATCAATCGATAGACGGAGGTTGCCGTGTCCCTGGCGATTCGTGACTACCATCCTGCTCCGGTCCAGGACGAAGGCTTCTGGCAGAAACTCGGTATTCCGCCCCGTGGCGCACGGCTTTATACGGCTCTGCGCGAAGGCTTGCCTTATGAAGTGTTCGAGCGTCTGGCGCAGTACACCGACCTGAACCGCTCGGCGCTGGCCGAACATTTGGGCATTGCACCGGCCACTTTGCAGCGGCGTCTCAAGGTGCGGCAGTTCAACGCCGAAGAAAGTGACCGCCTGTTTCGCCTGGCGGCAGTGTACAAGGCGGCGCTGGACCTGTTCGAAGACGACGCCGTCGCCACTCGCCGCTGGCTGGCCAATCCGGTCTATGGGCTGGGCAATCGACGGCCGCTGGAAATGCTCACCACCTCGGCCGAAGCCCAGGCAGTGCTCGATCTGATCGGCCGGCTTGAGCACGGTGTGGTGGCGTGATTGCCATCTATCGCCTGGTCAAACGCAAATGGCTGGCCCAGGCCTTCGACGGTGAAGGCGCAAAACTCTACGGCGGACGCTGGAACAGCAAGGGCAATGCCTGTGTGTATTGCGCCGGTAGTGAGTCCCTGGCGCTGCTGGAAGTGCTGGTGCACTTGGGCGATGCCAGCCTGACCCAGCACTACGCCATGCTTCAATTACAGATCCCCGAGCAACACATTCTCAATGCCCGCGTCGACACCCTGCCCGTCGATTGGCGCGATGAACCGGCGCCGCCGGCCACCGCCTCGTTCGGCGATGCCTGGCTGGAGTCGGGGCAAAGCCTGGCGCTGGCGGTGCCCAGCGTGATCATTCCGCGCGAATCCAACTACCTGCTCAATGTGCTGCACCCGGCCTTTCCCGCGGTGGTGGCGCTGGCCAGGGAACTGGATTTCAGCATCGACCCACGGCTCGGATAGCTGGCTAGCTAGATAGCTATATATCTAGCCAATGCTACTACAGCCCGGTTTCAACGGCTTTGCTGTACGGCGTCTGCAGATCCCGCTCGGGAATTTCCCAGATCACCAGCCTGGGCGGCGTCTGCTTGAAAGCCGGGCTGTCGAAGTACGCCGTGGCGGCGCCGGAGAACTCGCCGCCGTCCTTGGCGAAGTTGCCGACCGGCGCACTCAGCGCCCGCTGCAGAAAGCCCACGAAGTTGGAATTGCGCGAGAACGAAGTGCCGATCAGCGCGACGTTGGGCAGATTGCTGTCGCCAAACAGATCGTCGAGGCTGTCGCCGCCTTCCGGGGTCGTTTCGGCCTGCTCGACCATCTGTGTTGCCGCCACGCTTTGCGCCAGCGGTTGCAACGAGATCGGCAGCCATTGCAGACCGGCCAGGCGTACCAGATCGCCGGGGCGAATCGCTTCGGGCTGGGTCTGGGTGATGAACTGTCTGCTCGGTGTTGCTTCGATACCCAATTGCTGCACGCGCTGGGCGACGGTGCGGGCCGCCGCATCGGCGCCGATTTCACTCCAGTGGGTGTCGGTGCGCAGGTAAGCGCCCTCCCCCAAGGGTTGCAAGGTCGCGGCGAGGTCCACGGTGTGGATGCCTGCGGTCTGCAGCGCAGCAGTCCAGGCCACGACCCGTTCCTGCAACACCGTCGGGCGATACAGCGAACACAATTGCGGCGCGGCGATACGGCTCTTGTCCGGCACGATGGCCACCAGCAGCTCGATGCCGCGCTTGCCCAGGCTGCGTTGCAGATCGATCACCGCCTGGGCCTTGGCTTGCGCGTTGGCCTGGGCGTGGCGGTTGAGCCGGAACTCATCGGCCAGAAACAGCCAGCCGGGGCAACCCTGGCGAACCCGTGGACCGGTGTCGTGCAGCAACAGCCAGCTGGCGCCGCGCTCCAGATCCGCCATGCGTTCAGCCAGAAAGGTGCCGGACATCTGTTTGGCCAGGGCGTGGGTCACATCGCCGTGCAGGACGGAATCGGTGGTGGTGTGCGGCGGCAACCATTGCACCTTGCCGCTGGCCATCAGCACGCCGGTGGCCAGCATTCCGACGGCCATGAAGGCCGCCAGGGTGATGCCGGCGACATGACTGACGCGCACGTCCAGGTCACTGGGCGATGGCGGTAGAGCCGAGGAAGAAGTCATCGGGCGTCGTCCTCAGAACTGGAAGTACAGGAAGGGCACTGTCTCGCGGCTGGCAATCAGCGCGAAAGACAGCAGGAAACCGGCGACCGGCCACAGCGCCGCGCTGACCACATACAGCGGCCGGCTGCCGAAACGCTGCTCGCCACGCTTCTGCAACAGCGGCGCCAGCACGCAGACCACGCCCAGCGCCGCCGCCATGCCGTGGGCCGGACGCAGGGTCACCGCCAGCGCATCGCCCAGGCCCAAGCCGTTCAGGCCGAACTGTCCGGCGTACATGGTCATTGCCGTGTGGAAGTCCGGGGCACGGAACAGCGTCCAGGCCAGGCACACGAACAACAGCGTCAGCACATGCGCCAGCGGCTTGGGAATCGAAGGCAGGCTGGAACGCGACCAGGCGCGGTCGACGCACAACGCCACACCGTGCGCCGAACCCCACAGCAGGTAATTCCAGCTGTCGCCGCCATGCCACAGACCGGCGATGGCCATGGTCAGGAACAGGTTGCGATAGGTGTTCCACACACCGCGACGGTTGCCGCCCAGGCCGATGTAGAGGTAGTCGCGCAGCCAGCTGGACAGCGACAGGTGCCAGCGCCGCCAGAAGTCCTGGATGCTGCTGGCCAGATACGGCCGGTTGAAGTTTTCCGGAAAGTGAAAGCCCAGCATCAGGCCCAGGCCGATGGCCATGGCGCTGTACCCGGCGAAGTCGAAGAACAGTTGCAGCGAATACGCCAGACAGCCAATCCACGCGTCCACCAGCGACGGGTTTTCCAGATGGAACGCCACATCCACCAGCGGCGACAAGGTATCGGCCACCAGCACTTTCATGCTCATGCCGACCATGAAGCGCCGCGCGCCCAACGCGAAGTTCTGCCGGTTGAAGTGCCGCCGGACCAGCTCGCGACGCACCCAGTCGTAACGAATGATGGGGCCTGCAATCGAGTGGCCGAACATCGAAATGTAAGTCGCGTAATTGATGAAGCTGCGCTCCGCTGGCACGGTATGCCGATGCACATCCACCAGGTACGAGATGGCTTGCAGCACGATGAACGACAGCCCGGCCGGCAGCGCCACCCGTTGCCATTGCAGCGGCATCGCACTGTACCAGTTGATCAGCTCGTTCCAGCTGCCGACCACGATGTTGGCGTACTTGTACCAGCACAGCACCGCGGTGTTGAACACGATCAGGCCGATCAACAAGCGCATTCGCCCGCTCGAGCCTTCCCGCGACCGGTCCACCAGCAGGCCGCCGACCCAGGCCACGATGGTCAACACGATATGCAGGGCCAGGAACAACGGGCTCAGCCAGCCGTAGAACAGCCAGCTGCCGATCAACAGGATGACGTTGCGCCAGGATGGACGCGCCAGGGCGTACACCGCCAGGAAGGCTGGCAGGAACACCATCAGAAACTCAAGGGACGCAAATACCATAACGACGACTACGCCATCCGATCAGTGAGCCAACGTATCCGTTGCCGACAACAGCCGAGGGCCGCCGGCGGATGGCACCAGCAATACGCTGTAGCGCTCGCCGGCCTTGAGTTCACCCAGATCCAGCGGCGAACCGACATTGGCGCCGCCGCAGACCAGTTGCACCGACAGGCTGACCGGGTTGATCGAGCGACGCTGCAACGTGCCGCTCGGCACCGCCTTGAACAGATCCGCCGTGCGCCCGGCCGGACGCAGCGACGCCTCGGCGCAACCGGCATCGACGCTGTAGAACGCCAGCGAGGCCTTGAGGCCGTTGAAGTCATCCGGCTGTTCGCGCACGGTCACTTGGGTGGGAGCGCCTTTGGCGTCCGGCAGCGCGATCACGGTGGCGAACTCGCCAGGCTCGATGCCCACGTCCACGGCCAGTTTGTGCTCACCGCTGAGCAGCGTGCCCTTGATCGAAGGGCTGGCCTGCACCGGGAAGTACAACGACGCCGGCTGTCCGGCATCCAGGCGCAGCGGCTGGCCTTGGGCGGCGCTGACGTCCAGCGGCGCGGCGGTGGCATTGATAAAGCGGATGAACGCCGAATCCTGCGCAGGGCCGGTGGGGTACAGCGCGAAATCGGCGGCCTGCACATTCAGACTTGCCAGCAGCGCCGCGCAACTGCCTGCGGCCAGGCGCCAGACCATCATTGCCCGGCCCCTTTGGCACTGACGCTGCTCACCGGCAACTTGCCCAGCGCTTCACCAATCGCCGTGCCCCAGGATTTGTAACCGGCCACAGTGAAATGCTGGCCGTCGGTGGTGATCCACTGGCCCGGTTTGGAGAAACTCAACGAATCGATGTAAGTGCACGGCGCGACGTTGCTGGCCAGAAACTGCGACATCAACTGAGTGCGGGCATCGTTCTTCTGGTACATGCCGCCGACCTTGCCCCACGCAGGTCCGACCCAGGCGCATTTGGCGCCGGTGGCGGCGATGGCCTTGGTCAGACCGGTCACGCTCTGCCACGCCCAGGCCTTGGGAAACGACGGTTTGTCGTAGGAGGCCATGGTGTCGCCGATGACGATCACCACCAGGTCCGGTTTGTCGGCGGCGATCAGCTCACCGATCGGCGTGGTGGTTGCATCGCGGCCCTTGATGACGATCTGGCCCTTGCCCTTCTGCTCGGCACCGCAGTCGACTTTCTTGGTGATCAGCCAGTCGCCGGCGCTGGCACCGCAGGCGCCGATCGAGTGCACGATGGCGCCCTGTCTGGTCAGGTTGTCGTGCAAAGGCTCCATGAGGTGGTCGGCCAGACTCATGTGGCTTTCTCCCAGGACCAGAAGGGTCATACCGGCAAGAACGGAAGGCATCGGATTCTCCAGAAATCAGTTTGAATAAGGTGAACGGTAAGGGCTGAGCGGCAGTTCCATGGGGCCGGTCATGTCCTCGAACATGTAACGCAGGTACAGGGCACCGCTGAACTCGCGGTAGTCCCGGGCATTGTCCAGGCCCAGGTTGGCGCCCATGAACAGGCTGGAGCCCAGCTTGTATTCGCCCGCCGCGCTCAGGTTGTAGCCGATACCGGTCTTGCTCTGCCCGGCATGACGCTGCCCGGATGCCGCCTGCAGGTTCTTGTCGTTGGGGAAGTAATCGGCGCCGTCCTGCTGGAAGTGCTGCACGCCCACCGATGACTTGACCTGATAGCTGAAGCGCTCGGTACGTTGCGACCACATGACCGGCACGCCGAGGGCGTAGAAATCCTGCGGGCTGAAGTAGCCGCCATGGCCGTAGGTGAAGTAGCTCTGGTCGTTGTCGTAGCTCATGCCCATCAGGCTCAGCCCGGCGGTCAGCTGGCTGTCCTCGGTGTTTCGCAGGTACCAGTAGACACCGCCGCCCAGTTCGCCACGGCTGTTGGACTTGACGTTGTTGCCCACCAGCTTGTGCCACGAGCCGTAGCCGTAACCGCCGATGGTCTGGTCGTCGAAGCTGATCTGCCCGCGGCCGCCGTTGGCGGTCACGCCGCCCCAGGACTGGCCGGTACGCTTGTCGGTGGAACCGGCGAACGAGGTCACGCTGTCGGTCACGGCACGGCGCGAGACATTCACGCCGTAACGCAGGTTGGGGTTATCGCCCAACGGCCGGTCAACACTCACGCCACCGGCGACGGTGCTGTATTTGAAGCCCATCGGCGTGGTGCCGACGTCGGCCTTGAGGCCCTCTTCGGGGCGCTCGAAAGCCAGCGCCAGGCCCACGCCCTGCTCACGCTGGGAACCGGCGGCCGTGCTGCCGCCGCCACCGAAGCGCGCACCGGACTCGGCTTTCACGCTGCCGGCATTCAACGTCACCGGGGTGACCTGCACCGCGACCCGGTTGTCACCGGCCGGCAGGTTGATCTGCAACGGCGCCTGAACCATGGTCATTTTGCCCAGGCCCGATTCGCTGTTGTTGCTGCGAACCGCAAGGCCCTGGCTGACGTAGCCGCTGCGCTGCTCAAGAATGCGGTTCAACGCACGCTGGGCGCTGCTCTGCTGTTCTCTGGCGGACGCGGCCGCGAACGGATTACCGCGCACGGTCTGGGTATGGCCAGTCGCCAACGGCTGTTGTGCCAGATCCTGCCCCGGATACGCGTCACTGAACGGATTGCCGGCCGATTCGCCACCGGCAAGGGCAACCTGCGCAGGCACAGGAATCGCTGCCGCGTCACTGGCCGCCAGACTGCGCGGTCCGCTGGCCGCGAATGGGTTGGACGAGGTCGTGGCCGGGCCGGCCTGAGCCGCCGCGAAGCGTTGCTTCTCGCTCTGTTCCATGGCCACGGCCTTGCGCAGCAGATCCGTCGCGGTACCGGTCTTGCCCATGCTCTGGTAGATCCGTGCCGCTTCGGTCAGGCTCTGCGGGTCGTAGCGTTCCAGTTTGAGGAATTGCCCCAGGGCCTGTTCGGCAGATGCGTATTCACGCGCCTTGGCGGCGACATCGGCCGCGCCCAGCAGCACCTGCGGATCGTGGGGCTGACGCTGCAACAACGGCTTGTAGAGTTCGAACGCCTTGGCGCTGTCGCCATGGGCGGTGTACATGCGGGCAAACGCCGACACTGCCTGGATATCGCCGGGACGCTGGGCCAGCGCGGGCGCCAGGGTGTCATAGGCAGCGGCCAGGTCGCCGCCTTCGCGCAGCAGATCGGCCTGGCGAACCCGGTACTGGTACAACAGATCGTCGAAGCGTTTGCGCGCCTGGCTGTTCATCGGCTGGCCCTGCACGCTGCGCAGGATCGAATTGACCTGCACGTCGTCGCCGGCGGCCAGCAGCAGGCCGGCGTATTGCAGCGTCAGGTCCACCGAAGGCGCCGGGGTCTGCGCCATGGCGTTGCGGGCCAGGGCCTGACCGCGCTCCTTTTCACCGGCGTCGATGTAGGCGCCGGCCAAAGTCATCTGCCGTTCCGGGCTGCCGTTGGCCACCGGCTGCAGACGATCCAGCAACGCCAGGGCTTCCTGCCGCTGGCCGCGCAGGGCAATGCGGGTCGCCAGATTGATCTGCACGGTCATGGTGACTTCGTCGGCCAGGGCGTTCATGTCCGGCGTGCGGCGGTCGACCGGGATGCGCGCGAAGGTGGCCTGGGCGTCTTGCCACTGACCCATTTCCACCGAGAGCAAGGCGCTGGTGTACAGCGCATCGATGTCGTTGGGGTGGGTCTTGAGCAGATCGTCGATCAACTGACGGGCCTTGGGCGCTTCGTCGGTCTTGAGGTACAGGCGAGCCAGATCGAAACGGGTCCAGACGTTGTCCGGATCGTTTTTCACCGCGTCTTTCAACGCGTCCTGGGCCGCGCGTACGTCGCCGCGCTGTTCAGCCACACGGGCCACCTGAGTGGCGCGTAACGCCTTGAACCGGGCGCTGTCGCCCAGTCTGGCCTGTTCCGCCGCCGGCAGCGTGTCGAGCAGGCGCAAGGCTTCATCGGCCTGGCCGCTTTGTGCCAGGACATTGACCAGACCACGCAGCGCCTGCGGGTTGCCGCGCTGGGTCGCCAGCACCTGGCGATAACCGGCCTGAGCGGCTTGCAGCTGACCGGCCTGAGCCAAAAGATCGGCCTGGGTCAGGCGCACGTCAACGCTGGACGGATTGCGCCGCGCGGCCTGGGCCAGCAGTTCCTGCGCCTTGGCCGTCTGGCCTTTGTCCTGCAGGTCGCGGGCCTGTTGCAAGTTGCTCCACAGCTGGACGTTGTCCAGCGCGCTTTTCCAGCGTGCACCGCCGTTCTGGCGCGTGGCGCGGGTCAGCAACTGTTCGGCTTCGCTGAGCCGATTCTGCTGCTGACGGACCACGCCCAGGCCACCCAATGCATCGGCATCGTCGGCCTTGATTGTCAGGCGCGCATTGAAGGCTGCTTCGGCTGCAGCCTGATCGCCTTTATCCAGCGCGCTCAGGCCACGGGCAACCAGCGGGTCCTGCTGCCAGGCCGGCGCGGCGCCACCGGCCTGCTGCTGACGGCCCTTGTTCATCTGCTCGCGGATTTCCTGATCGTCCGGGTGGACCCTAAGGAACTGCTCGAACAGCGGCACTTGCGCGGCATTGGGCGGGCCGATCCAGACCAGCGCCATACGCCAGCTCTGGTCGGCGTCACCGGCGATATCGACCCGCTCGGTCAGCCGGGCCAGCGCCCGAATGCCTTCGACGCGGCTGTCTTCACGGCGGGCCAGGTGCTTGGCGAAAAACAGCGCCAGGATCGAGTCATCCGGATTCTGCCGGATCAGGCGTTCGAAACCCTTGCGCGCCTCGGGCCAGTCGGCGTTGTTGAAACCCAGGTTGGTGTAGTACTCGCGACCGATGCTGCCCTGCGGCGCGCGGCTGCCGAAGAACCGGCGGAACACGGCCGTGGCCTGGTCGCGCTCACCGGCGTCGGCCAGACGCCGGGCTTCATCGAGCAGGGCCTGGTTCTGCGGCTGGCTCAGGGCAATGTCCTGTTCCAGCTGCACGGCCAGCCAGGGCACAGGCGCCAGGGCCTGCAAACGCGCCAGGTAAGCCTGGGCCTGTTGCGGTTTGTTCTGTTTGACGCCGATGGCGCCCATGCCATACAACGCGTCCACTTGTTCGGGGTCGTTCTGCAGCACTTTCTGCCAGATCTCGGCAGCCCGCGACGCGTCGGAGCGAGTCTGCCAGTAGTGGCCCTGCTCGATCAGTTGCGCCTGTGCGGGAGAACTTTGGGCGTAGGCTACGCTGGCTGTGATCGCCGCCGCAAGAAGCCCGATGACTAACGTGTGACGGCGCGCGGGCATGACGTCTCCCAGGACAATTCGAGGGTTCCGTCATGACGGAACTGATAACGTTGTTCGGCCCAGCCCAACGCAAAGAGGCTGAGCATGAGGTTGTAATAGGCAGGTTCGGTGCGGTCCTTGGGGTCGCGGGCCAGCGCCTTCTCGACACCTTGTTCGACCTTGCGCTGTTGCTGTTCGACCAGCCAGGTCTGGCCCTTGGCCTGGAAGTACGGCAGCAGCGCAGCCGAGTATCCGAACGGTGCCTGGCCGTCGCGGGCGCCGCTGACGACCTGGACTTTTTCCGGCGGCGTGCCGACGGTGGCCGTGCTGGTGGCCATGCCGTCGAGGCGGGTCAGCAGGCCGGCGGCCAGCGGGTCGGACGCAGGCGTCATGCCGGCCCACAGATAAACGCGGATCGCGTCATAGCTGCCCAGCTCGCCGTTGATCGGGTCGACCACGAACAGGCCGGATGTGGGCGAGGTGCCGCGATAGCCGACCCAGTCGGCGACAAAGCCCTTGGGGCTTGCGGAATCGATCAGCCTGGCGGTGTTGTCGGCGATCTGCGCCCACGGGCCTTTCGGGGCTTCTTTGGCCAGCCGGCGCAGCAACGGCACCGGCAGATAGCTGGGGTTCAGGCGCCACAGGTGATCGGGTTGCACGAAGCCTTCAGGCCCGGGCAATACCATCTTGCCCAGACCCGGCAAATCGACCACCAGCCTGGCTTCCAGGGTCTTGAGCATCGCCAGCGCATCGTTTCGATACGCCGGTTGCTGCCAGACCCGCGCCGCTTCGAGCAGCGAATAGACAATCCACAGGTCCGCATCGGACGCCGAATTGGCGTCCTGCAGTTTCCACACGCCATCTTCGCCCTGGCCCCACAACCAGCCCGGCAGGCGAGTCTTGAGGTCCGAGCCCATCATGTTGGCGGCGGTCCACGCCCACAGCTTGTCGAAACGCTCGCGGTCATTGCCGACCAAGGCGAACAACATGCCGTAGGACTGGCCTTCGGAGGTGCTGTGATTGGGCTGCATGCTCGATTCCAGCATGCGCCCGTCATCCTGCACGTAGCGTTGGGCGTAGGTCTGCCACAACGGCCAGGTCGAGTTGTTGCAGGTGCCGGCGGCCATGGCTGGCGCCAGCGTCGTCGACAGCAGCACACCGGCCATCCAGCAGACCGCCCGACGCAGGTTCATCGCGAAGGCCGACATGGCTTACCTGCTCTCCAGACGGCTTTTGGCGATCGAGCGCAGTGTCAGGTAGGCCACGCTGGTCACCAGCGCCACCGCGACGGCCACGATCAGCAGCAGCCACAGCACGTTGCGCGACATCAGCCATTGCACGTAGCGGATCGGGTTCAATTCGCCGACGTAGTACTGCTGATCGGCAACCAGGGTTTCCACCGACTTGCCGCGCACCACCACCAGGCTGCCCTGGACCTTGTCGCTGGTGTTCAGCGCCTGGGTCACGTCAGCCAGCCCGTCGGGTTGGCCGCTGGCAATCAGCACCACGCTGCGACCCGGCTTGAGCGGCGATTCGAAGCCGGTCAGGAAGGTGCTGCGCTTGTCGCTGGAGAACGCCATGGAAATCCGCGCCCGGCGCAGGTTTTCTTGCGGGTCGGGGCTCATCCAGTCACGCAGGCGGAACGACAGGTCGGAGAACTGGAAACCCTGCTGCTGACCGGTGCCGGCCAGCGGCAGGCGGTCGGCCCACTGGCTGAACAACGGCTGATTGCTCGCCGAACCCAGGACCAGAATGTCCTTGTCTGCAGCAGTGGCGATCTGTTCGGCCTGGATGACCGACACGCCAGTCGCCGGATAGCCGGTAGACTCGCCGAAGCGACCCAGCAGGCTCAGGTACGCAGTCACTTCGCTGGCCGCGGCGTTGTCCGGCAGCACCACGGCGGTCTGCGACAGATCGGCCATGCGGGTGAACGGGAAGCCCGAATCCTTGAACACGCCCAGGTTGGGCATGGCCATGAAGTGGTCGTAACCGCTGAAGTCCAGGGTCGACTCGGGGTCGATGCTGCCGCGCATGTTGTCGATGATGATGTCGCCGCATTCGCCCTGTTTCAGGTAATCGAACATGTAGCGAATCTGCAGGCGCGATTGCAGGGCCGCCGCGTTCATCGGCAGGTACATGCGCGCTTCGCGGCTGATGGTGTCGTTGCCGCCGGTCAGCCTGGCGACCAGGCCGCTGTCCAGGTTTTCAACCGAGGGCAGCGGCTCGGCCTTGATCAGGCTGTCGTTGAAGCTGACCATGACCGAGGAATTGTTGGAGCGTTCCTGGGGCGTGTAGCGGTACAGCAACTTGAGCGGCACGCCCTCTTCACGCCAGCTGAACAGGTCCGGCGACAGGTTCAGCGGCACGACGATTTCGCCCGGCTCGTAACCGGCCACGTTCAGTTTCCTGGCTTCGATCAGCTCGCCGAGCCTGACCGGCCGGTCGGTGGGCAGCCAGTTCGGTGCGTCATACGGCTTGCGCGGCTTGAGGGTTTCGACGCGGTCGATCAGCACGCTGCTGCCGACCAGGCTTTGCCCGCCGAGCACCAGGGCGTTGACCGCCTGCTTGAGTTCGGCCGAGTCGCGGCCGCTGATGACCAGCAACTTGCCGTTGGGGTCCAGCGGGTGGGTGACCATGGTCAGGGTCGGGCCTTTGGCGGCCGGCATCGACAGCGCGCCCAGCTGCAACGCACCGTCGCCCTTGAGCAGCACCAGGGCATTGCCCCGCGCCGGCAGGTCGCTGAAATGCGCCGGGAACGAGGCGCTACGCGAACGGGTCTTGGCCGCACCGATCCAGGACGCCAGCGCACCGGCCGCTTCCAGGGTGGTGTTGTCGGGCGCAGCGCCGAGCACGACCGGCAAGGTCAGGTCACGGTCGTCACGACGGTCGAAGAACGGCAGCGGCAGGATCGCCAGGTCGTTGGGCAGCGCGAACGGCGTCACGCGGATGTCCAGACGGGTGTCGTTGTTGATCCGCGCCCAGAGGCTGGAGTGCCGGGGATCTTCGCAGCTCATGGTGTAATGACCGATGAACTGCAGGCTCAACCGGTTGAACTCGGTGATCATCTGCGGCGGGATCTCGATCACCTGGGTCTGCGGCTTGCCGGCGTTGTCCTTGGGCAATGGCAGGGTCGCGGCGACTTCGTCGTTGATCATGACGTTGATCTGCGACAGGTCGGCCAGCAGCGACGGCGAATAGCTGTAGCTGAGGGTCAGGCTCGCACCGGTCACGACCTGGTCGGCGCGCACGTTGAAATTGACGCTGTCGGTGGCTTCGACGCCGCGCAGGTTCATCGGGTAATTGCGACCCAGCTGTTGCAGGGTCACGCTGTAATCGTCACCCACTCCCGCCGCTTCGGAGGCTGTTGCAGCCCCTGTGCCGGAAAGCATCGACAACGCGCAGGCCAGCAAGGCCCATGAGCGCGGCGCGGCAAACCGCTCGGCGCCAGAAAAATACCGTGTAGTCATGACTACTAATCCATCAGTTTGCGGAAGGGGGTGAGGGTCGGGTGCGGCGCGGCAGTAAACGGCTGACGTCCCGGCGGGTGGCCTTGAGCAGCTCGAAAATCCCGCGCAGGCCGATCTGGCAGACTTCGCGCAGGGCGACCAGCGGCGTATCCGGCCGGCGATGGCCCCAACTGGCGGCCCAGTTGTCGGCACGGGCGAACGTCAGGCGCACCAGTTCACTCTGCTGGCGCAGGGTCAGGCCTTCGAAACGGGTGCCCAGGTAACCGTCGCGGCAGAACATCACCCGGGCGGGGAAGTCATAAACCTGCGAACCGCGGTACATGGAAATCACGATGCCGTCGCCGCTCTCGATGCCCGAACCCAGCGGCAGCAACAGCCCCAGACCGGTCTGGGAAAAGTCCTGGGTCACGCCGTCGATCAGCACGCCGTCGGCGCGGGCCACGCGGATCGGCAGTTCGGCCTGGACCCGAGGCTCGGCACGTACCTGGCGAATTTCGCTGGCCACCGCGATGGCGGCGCTGGTGATGATGATGTTGTAGATGGTCCAGGCCAGGTTGATCAGGATCGTCAGGGTGACCGCGTCGTTATTCCAGCCCAGCTCGTAGAGGCTGACGATGCCGATGCCGAACACCACGGCATTGAGGGTCAGCAGCACGATATAGGGCCGCGCCAGGGTCCAGTCGAAGAATTTCTCTTCCACCACGCCGCCCTTGTCGGTGACGTTGAAGCCGCCGAACCTGGGGTTGATCATCGCCATCAGGACCGGGCCCATGATGTACCAGGCCAGCACCGCTTCGTACACTTCGTTCCAGAACGAGTGGCGGAAACGCCCCTGAATCGTGGAGTTGGTCAGGCTGGCATGCAGGATGTGCGGGATCACATAAGCGGTAATCATCAATGCCGAGGCATGCATGATCTCGGCGCCGAACAGCAGATAGGCCAGCGGCGCGGTCAGGAACACCAGGCGCGGCAATCCGTAGAAAAAGTGCAGCATGGCGTTGGCGTAGCACAGCCGCTGGCCGAGCGACAGGCCCTTGCCCAGCAGCGGATTGTCGGTGCGGAAGATCTGCGCCATGCCCCGCGCCCAGCGAATACGCTGCGCCACGTGCCGCGACAGGCTTTCGGTGGCCAGGCCCGCGGCTTGCGGAATGGCCAGGTAAGCGGTGTTGTAACCCAGGCGATTGAGCTTGAGCGCCGTGTGCGCGTCTTCGGTCACGGTCTCGGTGGCCACGCCGCCGATTTCCAGCAATGACGAACGACGCAGCACCGCGCAGGAACCGCAGAAAAAGGTCGCGTTCCACAGGTCGTTGCCGTCCTGCAGCAGGCCGTAGAACAATTCGCCTTCGTTGGGCACGTCGCGAAAGGTGTCGAGGTTCTTCTCGAACGGGTCCGGGGAAAAGAAGAAATGCGGGGTCTGCAGCATCGCCAGTTTCGGGTCCTTGAGGAACCAGCCCATGGCGACCTGCAGGAAGGAACGGGTCGGCACGTGGTCGGCATCGAACATGGCGATGTACTCGCCGTCGGTGACCTTCAGTGCTTCGTTCAGGTTGCCGGCCTTGGCGTGGCGGTTGTTGTCACGGGTGACATAGCCCACGCCGATCTGCTCGCAGAACTCGCGAAAGTCATCGCGCCGGCCATCATCGAGCACGTAGACCCGCAGCTTGTCCGCCGGCCAGTCGATGGCCTGGGCGGCGAAGATGCTCAGTTTGACGATGTTCAGCGCTTCGTTGTACGAGGGGATGAACACGTCCACCGTCGGCCACTGGCTGGTGTCGCGAGGCATCATCACCGGCTTGCGCTGCAGCGGCCAGGCGGTCTGCACGTAGCCCAGCACGATGACCACCAGGGTGTAGAACTCGGCAATCACCAGGCCGTAGCCCAACAGGCTGTCGAGCCAGTTGTCGAAGTCCAGGGTCGAGGTCAGGCGCCAGTACATGTAGCGCAGCGAGGCCAGCAACGACAGGGCCACCAGCGCCAGCACCGAAATGCGCCCCGGAATCCGGCGGATTACCAGCATCGCGACGAAACAGCCCAGGGCAAAGAAGCACTGGGCGTAGAGGTCCAGCGGCACGCTGATGGCCAGCGCCATCAGCAGCAGGCCGACAAGGGCAGCCGTGCCCTTGAGCACTTTGCGCGCCGTCGAGGGCAGGCTGCCGAACCAGGATGACAACGTGCCCAGCCACAGCGGTGCGCGCGTCCGGGTCGCGGACACGTCGAGAGACAGGTTGGTCATGGCAGTGGGGACTCGTGAGCGCCTGGGTTGATCAGACGGGAAATCAGCGTCTTGCCCAGCTTCAGCAGATCCTGCGCGCCTTGGGTGGCGTCGGCGGCCAGTACCGGGTTGTGACCGTAGGCCAGAGCTTCACCGAGCGCCGGGTCTTCCTGCACCACACCCAGCAGGCGCTCACCGAGGCGCCGTGTGGTGACTTCAGCCATGTCCCGGGCAAAGCTGCGCGAGGCATCGAACCGGTTGATCACAAAGGCGCAGGCCGCAGGTTGCTCACGGCCCAGGGTCGCTTCCAGGCGGGCTTCGATCTGATCGAGGGTCAGGTAGCAGGCCGCGTCGGCCGTCACCACCACCAGAATCTGGCTGGCGGCGTTCAGTGCCTGTTCCAGCATGAGCGCATCGCCGCATGGCACATCGAGCACCACCACGTCCCGGGCACTGAGTTGCAGGCGCCCCAGTTGGCGGACCAGCCAGTGCGGATCGTTGTCCATGAACCGTTCCAGGGCGCGTCGCTCTTCCTGGGTCTGCGCGCCGTGGCGCAACAGGCGGGTGTCGCCCGAACCTGGCGACAACAGCGTGCCCCAGTCCTCGCCGGTCAGGCTAGCGCTGGCCATGCCTGCGGTGTCGGGGCTGACGCTCAAGTGATGTTGCAGCGCATTCTGCGGATCAAGATCGATGGCCAGGGTGCGACCGCCCGGCAACCTGACCGTGGAAGCCAGTGCCGCGCTCAAGGTGCTCTTGCCCACGCCGCCCTTGGCCGAGATCACCGCAATCACCTGCGCCTCGACAGGCGCCGGCTGTTGCTTGCTCATCGACTGGTTCAAGGCTTCGGCGGCTCGTGCGGCAGCTTCGGCCTCGCGGGCCTGAGCCACTTCGGCCAGCAAATGCCCCAGCGGCCCGGCGCCGATCCTGGCCGGTTCGCGGCGCGGTTCGGCGTTCTGGGAAGGTGCAACGCTCGGCATCACCGCCGGCTCCGGTGCCACGACAGGCGCAGGCTGGAATACGGCAGGCTCGCGATAATCGAAGCGGCTTTCTACTTCAAGATACCCATCGGAGCTCGCGCCAAAACGCTGGAACAGACTGGCAACATCATCGGCACGACTCATCCAGACAACCTCAAAAGGGGCTGCTGAAAACAGGCCCGACACTCATACATGAGCACATAGCCTGTAATATCATTTTGATGGTGTCAATATTTTGATATTTTCTACGAATCCATTACCGATGAACGGTGTCAAGGGGTTTTACGGCACTTTATTGGCGCTGGAAAATGCGATATCCATTTGATGGCAAGGGACCATTCAAACGCGCACCGGGATATCTAGCTATCTATCTAGCTAGATATCCTCCAAGCAGTAGCGGCCCAGCTGTTCCGGGCTATTGAGGCGAGGCCGCTTGCGTTTCCGGCAGCGGCATTCCCTTGGGCCACAGCAGCCAGATATTGCCCTTCTGCTTCATGTCACCGGCCAGTTTGCCGGCCTCCTCGCCCGTGCCCCAGAACAGATCGGCGCGTACTTCTCCGGCGATCGCGCCACCGGTGTCCTGCGCCGCCACCGGGCGCACCACGCGGCTGCCGTCCGGCCGGGTGGTGGACAGCCACAGCAGGCTGCCCAGCGGAATGACCTTGCGATCGATGGCTACGCTGTAGCCGGCCGTCAGCGGCACGTTGAGCGACCCGCGCGGACCTTCGTTGCTGTCAGGGTTGCGGCTGAAGAACACGTAGCTGGGGTTACTGGCCAGCAATTCGGATACCCGCTGCGGATTGGCCTTGGCCCAGGCGGCGATGGTGCCCATGGTCACTTCTTCTTTCTTCAACTGACCCTGCTCCACCAGCCAGCGACCGATGGCCCGATACGGGCGCCCGTTCTGATCGGCATAGCCCAGGCGGATCTGCGAACCGTCCGCCAGGCTTACCCGGCCCGAACCCTGGATCTGCAGGAACTGCAAATCCATCGGATCGGTCAGCCAGGCGATGACGGGCGCGTCGAGTCCCTGAGTGCGGATGGTCGCGGCATCGTCATAAGGCTTGAGCACGCGACCGTCGAGCCGGCCACGCAGGCGCTTGCCCTTGAGCTCGGGATAGATGCTGTCCAGGTTGACCACGATCATGTCGTCGGGAACGCCGTACACCGGCACGTTGGCGGTTGCGGTACGGGTCCGGCTGCCGGGGTAGACCGGCTCGTAGTAACCGGTGATCAGGCCGTCGGCACTGCCGCCCTCGGCGCGCAGGCTATAGACCTGCAACCGGTCGTTGAGAAACGCCTGAATATCGGTGGCCCCAGGCGCAGCCGGCAGGCCGGCCGCGGCGGCACAGGTCGCGCCCCATACCGCATCGGCTTTCAAGCGCACGCACGCGCTGCGCCACGAGGCGAAACCGGCTTGCAGGTCGCTTTCGGACACCGCGGGCAAGGCGTCCCATGTGGCCTGGGTGTAGGTGGTGTGCGGCGGTGCCGCCGGGACGGTCGGCTTTGCGGATTGATCGGACTGATCGCAAGCGCTGAGCAGCACAGCCAGCGGCAACGTCAGCGCAAGGCTGGTGAGCCAGGGTTTGGAAAGGAACATCATCGGTACAAATCCTTTTTCAGCCACAACAGGCTGGCGGGTAAAAAAGGCAGCATTGTGGCTGAAGCGGACTGACGGATAAACGCCTGCGACGGCGCCGAGCGGCGCCAGTACCCGCTGGACCGCTCCAGGCCGAGGGACCGGCCGTGCAGAACCGCGTGAACCCGACAACAGCAGGCACAACTCGAAGCCGAGGCTGTTTGCACTTTCAGGATTATGCGTTCGGCCGTCCGGTATTGTCGGAACAGCGGCTCACGCATATCGGCTGACAGTTCACGACGGCGCACAGGTTGCTGTCGGACTGAAGAAAACGAGCGTAAGGGAGTGCAATGCGTTATTGTGGGAAAAAATAATGACGCCAGAAAACCAGACACGTTCGGCGATGTTTGAGCGCAGAACGACAAGGCCAACGACAACAGAAAGCCCGCCGTCTGTAAAGTTCCGCAGTCATTTCACTAAACACGTAAGCTGATGATTTACCAAGCTTTATAGTTGAACCTTATCCAGCTACGGTTTTGCCGAAATAATTCGGTATAACCAGCAAATGACCCCGCTGTTATTGGGAAGTTTCATATTTTATTGTCGATAAAAAATAATCGAAAATAACTTTGCACTCTCCATTTTCCTTGCTAATAATCCCCCTCGCTTCGGCAGCAAGTACCGTTTATCCGCGTCTTCATAGTGCCGAACCACATCCGGTTGTACCGGGCTATTGCCTGATCATAAATAACTTACCAGTGCCTTGAGCTCATGTTGCTTGGAGGATGCTGCGCGCGGAGAAATCAATGGCTCAAGTTCGGCCTCGACTCAAAGTCCTTTCGATCTTCGGAACGCGTCCGGAAGGCATCAAGATGGCTCCGCTGGTCAAGGCACTGGCGGCCGAGCCGGGCATCGATTCGCGGATCTGTGTGACTGGCCAGCACCAGAGCATGTTGCAGCAAGTCCTGGACCTGTTCGAACTCAAGGCCGACTACAGCCTGAACGTGATGACGCCCGGCCAGACCCTCAATACCCTGACCGCCGCGCTGTATGCCGCCATCGATCCGGTGCTTGAGCAGATGCAGCCGGATCGGGTACTGGTGCATGGCGATACCACTTCGGCCATGGTGGCGGCGATGTCGGCCTTTCACCGGCGGATTCCGGTCAGCCACGTGGAAGCAGGGCTGCGCACGGGCGATATCTACCAGCCCTGGCCGGAAGAAATGAACCGTCGCAGCATCGATCTGATCTCCGACCAGCTGTTCGTTCCCACCGACGGCTCGCGCCGCAACGTCTTGGGTGAACGCCTGCAAGGCACCTCGTTCGTCACCGGCAACACGGTGATCGACGCGTTGCAGATGACCGCCCAACGCATCGAGCACAATTCGCGCCTGCGCCACGCGCTGGACCGCCAGTTCAGCTTTCTGCTGCCGCAGCGCAGGATGTTGCTGGTCACCGGCCACCGTCGCGAAAACTTTGGCGATGGTTTCCTGAACATCTGCAAGGCCCTGCGCCTGCTGGCCCAGCGCGAAGATATTCAGATCGTCTACCCGGTGCATCTGAACCCCAACGTGAAAGAGCCGGTGACCCGCCTGCTGGGCGACCTGCCCAATGTGCACCTGATCGAGCCGCTGGACTACCTGTCGTTCGTGCGCCTGATGCAGTTGTCCCACGTGATCCTCACCGACTCCGGCGGTGTCCAGGAAGAAGCGCCTTCGCTGGGCAAGCCGGTGCTGGTGATGCGCGAAGTCACCGAACGCCCCGAAGCGGTCAGCGCCGGAACGGTGCGCCTGGTCGGGGCCGACACCAACGGCATCGTGCAGGGCGTGTGTGCCCTGTTCGACGACGAGTTCCTGTGGCGCAACGCGTCGAAAGCGGCCAACCCGTATGGCGACGGCCGTGCCTGCGAAAGGATCGTCGACGCCCTGATGGGCCGTGAGGTGGAAGAGTTCGGCACCCAGATGCCGACCAGCCGGACCTACCTGCATCCGGTTTCCGTGATGACCCGACAGTAATTGCCACGACCTGCCGCCGGACCCCGGCGGCGGTGCTGCGCTCCCAGACCGCTGTATTGACCGAGAATGAACCCCAGATGACGTCTTCCGTTACCGTAAACACGGCCGCGCTGAGTGCCCTTGCCTGTGCCCTGCTGTCGAGCCTGCTGCCTGTCGGCGCCTTTGCCGCCGAAAGTCCCTTGAGCCAGGCGATCAGCCGCCTGAATGCCGACACCCGTCAACAACGGGTGGTCGAGCTTCAGGACCTGGGCATTGATCGGCCGATCATTCTCGGTGCCAGCGACGCTCGTCGCGAGCTGTACTTGCCGGTGCCGGCGGATGTCGCGCTCAGCGATGCGACCCTCAACTTCGACGCCAGCTACCTGAACGCCGAAGCGGGGCGCAACACGCTGGTGCTGTCGCTGGATGGTTATCCGGTACGCGCGCTGGGCCTCAACGAGCCGCAAGGCAATGCCAACATCGAAGTCGGCGTCGACAAGGCGCCACGTGCCAGCGGTTCGCTGCGCCTGGGCGTGGCATGGTCGTCGGCGGTCGAGCGGGTGCTGTGTGAAGAGCAGCGCGGCATCGGCAACGTGCTGCGCATCGATCCGCACACGCGCCTGAGCTACAGCTACGACGCTCGCCTTCTGCAGAACGTCGGCGCGGCGTGGAACGCCTTGCCGGGCAAGCCCGGCATTCTGGTGGCCCCCGGCACGCTGTCCAGCGCCAGCTACGACGCCGCCTGGCGGCTGGGCGTGGCGCTGGAGCGTATCGGCAAACAGGCGCGCATCCTGCCGTTCCCCTCGTTGCAGACCAGCATCGACCTGAGCGGCGTGCGCATTCCGGCCGAACTCAAGCAGATTCCGGCTTTCGCCAGCCTGGACCATCAAGGCCCGCACACCGTGAGCGATGCGGCGCAGATCGGCGCGCTGCTGGTGCTGGGCCAGACCCCGGCGTTCAACGCTGACCTGGCCGTGCGCGACCCCGAACTGCTCAAGGCGATCAATGAATCGCTGGACGCCTTGCAAAGCCAGGTCCAGAGCCTCGATCCGGAAGCGGCCAAAGCCTTGGGCCAATGGCGTGAAAGCCGCATCAACGCGGCGCTGGACAGCAAAGGCAGCGAAAATGTGCGCCTGACCCTGCTCGGCGCGCGGCCGATGCTGGTGGTCAATCACGACGCGGTCGGCAAGGCCATCGGCCTGTTCGGTTCGGCCTGGAATACCCTGGCTCGCGAGCGTCAGCTGACCCTGGGTGAAGAAGCCAACATGCCGTTGAGCGAAGACGGCCGGGTCGCGTTGTCGCGCCTGGGCGGCAAGCCCGGCAATATCGAGGTGCTGGCCAGAAGCGACTGGAGCACTTCGTTCCCGCTGGGCAGCATCGCCTACGACGGCCGCGTGCCGGTCAATGCCGTGATCGACGTGGCGGCCGCGCCGGGCGCCACCAGCACCGCGCCGGTGGCCACCCTGTTTTTCAACGATTACCTGATCGGCGCCACGCAGCTTAAGGCGGACGGCAAGAAAGAACGCATCGAAGCGCGCATTCCTCGCTATGCACTGGCGGCGCAGAACACCCTGCGTGTGTCGTTCCAGCGTCAACCGGTGAGCAACGAGTGCCGGGAAACCCCGCAACCCTTCCCGATCTCGGTCCTGCCCACCAGCCACATCACTCTGGACAAGGCCGCGGTAGGCGACGATTTCTCCGGCATGGCCGCCCGCTTTGCGAGCAACACCCAGGTGCTGGTCCCGCAAACCTATCTGGAGCATCCGGCCACCAGCCTGCCGCAGCTGATTCGAGTCGCCAGCGCCAGCGGTGTGTCGCCATTGCGTGCCACGCTGTCGGTCAGCGCCGACGCCAAGGTCGCCGTCGCCCCCGAACACGCGTTCCTGGCCTTCGAACTGCCGGTCAAGGACAGCCGCGAGGCGGTGCAGGTCAACAACGACGGTCACCTGACCATTCACCACAAGGAACAGTCGCTGCTGGACCTCAAGAGCCTTAATCATATGGCGTCCCTGCAGGTGGTCGAGTCCGGCGGCCAGCACGGCATGGTCTACCGCACCCTGGGCGGCCAGTCGCCGGTCTTCGCTCAGCCACTGCTGCTGGAACGGGGCAACGTCAGCCTCCTGGGCAATGAAGGCGCCGTTTCCACCTTCGACGCCAATGACCCGACCGGCAGCCTGATGATCGAAAGCCAAGAGCCCAAAGGCCTGGACGCCTGGCGTACACCGTCGTGGCTGTGGCTGATTCCGGCCGGCGTCATTGTCTTCCTCGTGCTCTTGCTGGCCGGCCGCAGTGCCCGCCGCAACCGCCAGTAACGGGACGCAGCGATGACTTCGCTTTATTGGCCTTACTGGCTGGCCCACTACTACAGCGTGCTGGAAGTGGCGACCATCGTGATCGGCTCGATCATTCTGATTTCCAGTCTGGACGACCTGATCATCGACCTGTGGTACTGGGCACGGCGCCTGTATCGCAAGTTCACCGCCGAACGCCGCTACCGGCCGTTGACCGAGCAGCAGCTGGTGGAGCGCGACGAACAGCCGCTGGCGATCATGGTCCCGGCCTGGCTGGAATACGACGTCATCGCACCGATGATCGAGAACATGGTCTCGACCCTCGATTACCAGAACTACGTAGTGTTCGTCGGCACCTACGTCAACGACCAGCGCACCATCGATGAAGTCGAGCGCATGCGCCGGCGCTACAAGCAGTTGCATCGCGTGGAAGTGCCGCATGCCGGGCCGACCTGCAAGGCCGACTGCCTGAACTGGGTGATCCAGGCGATCTTCCTCTACGAACAGACCCATTCAGTGAGCTTCGCCGGTGTGGTGCTGCACGACAGTGAAGACGTGCTGCACCCACTGGAGCTGCGCCTGTTCAACTACCTGCTGCCGCGCAAGGACATGATCCAGCTGCCGGTGGTGTCGCTGGAGCGCAACTGGTACGAATGGGTAGCCGGCACCTACATGGACGAATTCGCCGAATGGCACGGCAAGGACCTGGTGGTACGCGAAAGCATGACCGACAGCGTGCCTTCGGCGGGCGTGGGCACCTGTTTCTCGCGCCGCGCCTTGCAGGTGCTGGCCGAAGAGAACCAGAATCAGCCGTTCAACACCGAAAGCTTGACCGAAGACTACGATGTCGGCGCACGCCTCTACAGCTATGGCATGAGCTCGATTTTCGTGCGCTTTCCGGTGCAGTACCGGGTGTTGCGCAAATCCTGGTTTCGCCGGCCCTACGAGTCGACCCTGGAAATGCCGCTGTGCGTGCGTGAGTTCTTCCCCGACACTTTCCGCACCGCGTTTCGCCAGAAAGCCCGCTGGACCCTGGGCATCGGCCTGCAAGGCTGGGAACAGATGGGCTGGAGCGGCTCGCTGGCCAACCGGTACCTGCTGTTTCGCGACCGCAAGAGCGTGCTCACCTCGTTCGTCAGCATCATCGCTTATCTGATCCTGATCCAGCTGGTCGCACTGATCGTGCTGCGCGCCAGCGGCTTGTGGAACACCAGCTTCCCGACGCCTTTCGAAACCACCGGGCTGATCCAGTACCTGTTGGTGGCCAACGGTTTCGCGCTGCTGTGGCGGATCATCCACCGCTGCTACTTCACCACCGTGCTGTACGGCTGGCAGCATGGCCTGCTGTCGATACCGCGCATGGTGGTCGGCAACTTCGTCAACTTCATGGCCGCCGCCCGGGCCTGGCGCATGTTTCTGGTGGGCAAGCTGCTCAACCGCAAGCTGGTCTGGGACAAGACCATGCATGACTTCCCGTCCACCGACCTGGTCGCCCAGGCGCCGCGCAAGCTGGGCAGCGTGCTGGTGTCATGGCAGGCGATCAAGGATCACGAACTGCAAAGGGCGCTGGACGAACAGCAGACCCGTCAGCTGCCACTGGGGCGGATTCTGCTCAGCCACGGCTGGCTCGACGATGAAACCCTGGCCGAAGCCATTGCCTTCCAGAGCAACCTGCCGCGGGTATTCGACGTGGCCGGCCGGGCTCGGTTGTCGTCGTCACTGGCGGACGAATTCGCGCTGCGCTGGCGAGCCGTACCGCTGGGTATCGATGCGCAAGGCCGTCCGGAAATTGCGGTGGCCAGCCCGTTGTCGGCCGAAGGCCTGCAACAGCTCACCGAGCAGATGGGCAGCGAACCGGTGCAGTTGATCGCCCGGGAAAGCGAAATCGTCGCCCAGCTGCGGCAACTGGAAATCGTCAGCGGCCAGCCGCTGCCATCGGCCACGCCATTGCTGGGCGACATGCTGATCGAAGAAGGCTTGCTGGATCGCCAGACCTTCGCCCGCGCCATGTCCCAGTATCGTCCGCAACTGCACGGCCGCATCGGCGACTACCTGGTCGATATCGGCGTGCTGTCGCGCGAAACCATCGAACAGGCCGTGGCTCGCCAGCACAGCCGCCCCGCAGCGCACTCACCTTTGGGGCAACCGCAATGAAACGCACCTTTCTCCTGACGCTGGCCGGCCTGGCCATGGCGCCTGCGCTGGGCCAGGCCGAAGTGCTGCCGCTGCCATTGAGCGGCCCGGCCTACACCATCGCCAACGAGGCCTACGCCGCCTACGACCGCAAGGATTACGACCTGGCGATTGCCAAGGCCCGCGAAGCCTTGCGTCAACGCTCGGACATCACCCGGCTGAACCGGCTGATCGTCCTGGCGCAGCGCGACAAAGAGCGCCGCGATCATCCCCGGCAGTACCCCGAATCACGCCCAAGCCCCGGTTTCGGCGCGGCGGCCCAGGCGTTCAAGGCTTACGATCGCGACGACTTCGCCCTCGCCGCCAGCTCGATCCGCAAGGCCATCGCCCAGGCACCCAGGCGCATGGACTACCGGATGCTGCTGATCGAGTCATTACAGCGCCAGGGCCAGTTGGTGCAGGCCGATCAGGCGACCGTCCAGGCCTTGCAGGTATTTCCCGACGACGACACGCTGCTGATGCGCCGCGAAGCCATTCGCCGACAACTGGCCGCACCGCTGGCCATCGAGGGTTATCGGGCGCTGCAACAGAATCAATTGCCGCTGGCGGTAGCTCAGGCGCGCAAGGCCGTGGCCTGGGCACCGGAAATCGGCGCCAACCAGCAACTGCTGATCAGCGCGCTGCTGGCGAGCGGTGACTATCGCGCCGCCGAACAGGCCGCCGATGGCGCGCTGGCCCAGGACGACGGCGAAATCGCGCCGTGGATCCTGCGCAGCTACGCCCTGGATCGCCAGGGCAAGCAAGATGCGGCTCAGGCCGACCTTCAGCAGGCCCTGGCCATCGACGGCCTGCTGGATTCGGAAGTGCGCGACATTCGTTTCTTCGCCGCCGACCTGGCGCTGGCCAACGGCGAACTGGCCCAGGCACTGGAGCAATTGGAGCAGGTGCCCGAAGACGCCAACGGCGAGGTGGCCCGCCGCCGCAGCGCCGCGCAGGTCACTGCACGCCAGCAGCGCAACGGCGTGAAAACCGCCGCGCGCTTCCCGGTGCCGGCGCTCAGTTGCCAGGAAAGCGCATTCGGACTGATTTGTGACATCTGGCCGGGCAACCAGCGTGACGGTGGCACCGACACGGCCATGCAGGCCTACGCCGCACTGGCCGACAAGGATGCGGCGTCCGCGCAGGCGCTGGCCCGTGAAGCCATTCGCCGCGCACCGCACAACCCGGCTTATCGCAGCCTGCTGGTCAGCGCCCTGACCGATCAGAAGCGTCTCGACGACGCCATCGACGCTGCCACCGAAGGCCTTCAGGCCAATGGCGACGATGCCCGCCTGCTGGCCCAGCGCGGTCGCCTGCGCCAACAGACCTGCAATGATTCCGGCGCCCGACAGGACTTTACCCAGGCCCTGGCGCTGGGCGGTCTGCCCAGCTATGAAGAGGCCAGCCTGTGCGCGGCCATCGGGCAGCGCCGTACCGCCCGCGAGCGTTTGCAGCAGGCCAGGGACGCGGGCGAACTGAAGGACATGAAGGATCTTCAAGTCGCGTATCTGTCGGTCCAGGCCGGTGACGATGACGCCGCCCATGAGTCGTTCGCCAAGGCCGACGCCCAGACCCGTCTGGCCCCGACCGCCACGCAGGACGCGGCCTACAACGCAATGCGGGTCAATGACGACAAAGGCGCGGTGGCCTACTTCAAGCGGGTCATCGACGCCGAAAAAGCCGGTGAACTGCAGATGCCTGCCCGCCAGCTGTTCGACACCCGGCGCGCCGTGGCCGATGTGTCGCGCACCTGGGGCCTGACCAGTACCACCAGTTACCGCGGCAACACCTCCACCAGCGGTCTGAGCGCAGCGCCCAGTTCCGGCGGCAGCAACGACAATGGCGGCCGCGGTGGCGACAGCAGCAATGACAGCCTGCAAAACAGCACCGAGATCTCGTGGCGGCCGCTGGGCTACCGCAACGCCCGGTTCGTCGAACTGTACGGACGTATCACCGATACGCTGTGGAGCAAGAACAGCGATTCGGACACCGGTTTCGACGCCCTGCAAGGCGCGCTCGGGGTGCGCGCCAAGCCGTTCTCATCCTTGAACGTGATGGCCGCCGTGGAACGCACTTTTCCTCTGGGCTCGTCCGATGTCGATGGCGACTGGCTGTTGCGCCTGGGTTATGGCTCCAGCATCGGCACCGACCTGCGGGTCGACACCGATAGCTGGTGGACCTCGCAACTGTTCGCCGAAGCCGGGCACTACGTCGAAGACTCGCGCAATTACTTCAACAGCGAATGGCAAGGCGGGCGCAGTTACGCCATCGGCGGCGCAGGCTCGCGCTGGGTGACCTTTCCCCATGTGGTGGCCGCGTTCGACTACGACTCCAAGATGGACAGCGACACCGGCAGCGACGGCAGCACTGACTATTCCTCCGGCACCGCCGCAGGCATCGGGCTGGGTAACAACGTGCGCTACTGGTTTCGCGAAGACGCCTACAACGCGCCGCGTTCCTATGTGGATTTTTCTCTGCAATACCGGGTGAAGCTGTCCGGTGACGACCGCGCCAAAGGCGTGTTCGCTCGCCTGACCTACTCCTACTGAGGACTTTTTATGCACCTTCGTCTGTGTTTTTTGCTGGGCCTGGGTCTGGCTTCGTCCGCAGCCCAGGCCGCGCCTGAAATCGCGCAACTCTATGCACCGAAACTGCCGGAAGGTTCGGCCTGGGTGCGAGTGGTCAATCCGTCCGACAGTGCCTTGCAGGTGCGCCTGAATCAGGGGCAGGACATCGCCTTGTCGGCCGCCTCGACCGCCGCCAGCCCGTTTCAGGCGGTGGACGCGCGCCAGCCGTTGCATCTGACCGTCAACGGTCGTGAAGTCAAAGGCCTGAAGGCGCCGAAAGATGCCTGGGTGACACTGATTCTGGGCAGTGATCCGGCCGCCGCGCCGCGTTTGGTGATCGACCCGCCGCCGCGGGGCAAGGATCTGCGGGCCGAACTCAACGTCTACAACCTCAATCCCGGGTGCGCCAACGCCGACCTCAAGCTGGCCAACGGCTCCAAGGTATTCAGCCAGGTGCCGCAGGGCGGCCAGGCGCAACGCACCATCAATCCGGTGCAGGCAACGCTGATCGCCAGCTGCGGGCAAAGCGCGAGCCTGCCGCTCAAGCTGGTGCCTTTCAAGGCCGGCGATCGCTACAGCCTGTTCCTGGTCGGTTCGGCACAAACGCCGCGCCTGATCGGCCTGGTCGACCAGACGGCGCCATGATGAGTCGATTCCCTTACCGCGCCCTCTTCGCCGGCCTGTTTCTGGGTTTGTCGGCTACCACCGTTCACGCGGCTTCGGCGGTCATTACCGGCCAGGACGGCTGGCTGTTTCCCGCCTGGGAAAGCCTGAGCAAGATCGATAACGCCGGCATTACGCGCAACATCGCCTTGATCAAGGACGCCGAGCAGCAGCTCAAGCGCCACCACATCGCGCTGGTGGTGTTGGTGGTGCCCATGAAGGCGCCGTTCTATGCCCAACGCCTGCCGGCCGATCAGCCATTGAGCCCGGCCGTGACGCAGCGCTACGACCGCCTGCAAGGCGACCTGCACAAAGCCGGCCTGACCACGCTGGATATCAAACCCATCCTGCGCCAGACCGAGCAAGGCAAGCAGACCGCGTTCTACCGCGCCGATTACCACTGGACCGCCTGGAGCGCGGAAAACACCGCCGATGCCACCGCCAGGCTGATCAGCAGCCGGTATCCGTTGCAGGGCGAACCGGGCGGCGGCGCGCCGCTGGGTGAATGGTTCGACAGGCGGGCCTTCGGTGACCTGGCCGCCAACTTCCTGCCTGCCGTCAAGCGCAAGGCCATCGGCCGTGACATCTACACCGTGCGCCATCAGGTCGAGGAAGACGACCTGCTGATCGATGATGCGCCGGCGCCGGTTCAGGTGATCGGCAACAGCTTCGTGCAGCCGTATCTGGGCTTTACCCAGAAACTGTCCAACGCGCTGGACCGGCCGGTTACCCTGACCTGGAACCCCGGCGATGTCGGGCCTTGGGCCACGCTGCTGCAATACCTGGAATCGCCGGACTTCGCCCGGCAAAAGCCGCAGGTGATCGTCTGGCAGTTCAATGAAGGCCAGTTCCACCAAGGCCCCGATGCGGCGGCCAACTGGAGCGCCAAGGGCGTCGTTTCGCTCGGCCAATGGCAGCAACGCGTGAAAAAGGCCTTGCCGTGAACATCCTGGGGAAACAGCTGGGCCGTGCTACGGTCAGTGCTCTGCTGCTGCTTGCAGCGACCCTCGGGACGGGCACTGCCATGTTGTATGTCACTGCGTTGAAACCGCTGGAGCCGGGTATCGTCGGCATGGTCTGGCAACCGGACAACCTGACGGTCGGCATCAAGGGCGACTGGGAAAAACTGGGCGCACGTGAGTTGCTGGTGCAATGGACGGTGGTCGATGGCCAATCCTTCGTGCCCGGCTCCGGGCTGCCTGAAGTGCCGGTGCTGCCGGACTGGGCGCGCATCGCGAAAGAACCTTGGGCCAGGGATGTGATCCTGGGGCTTGCGGGTTTTTTCAGTGAGAACCGTTCCCGGGACAACATCGAAGAACTGGCGAAGCTGTCCGAGCGTATCGCCAAGGTCAAGACGCCGCTGAACGTGACCGGCTGGTATTTCCCGGCCGAAGTGGACCCCAGCTGGAGCCGCGCCAAGGAACTGCCCGCGCTGCTGGCCAGGCTGCCCAGGCCGTTATGGATCAGCGTCTACGACGGCGCCAATATCGGCCCCGCAGCCACTGCCGACTGGCTCGATACGTGGTTGCCTAAGGATATCGGCGTGTTCTTCCAGGACGGCGTCGGGGTCTATGCCCGTTCAGCGCCGGTAGCCCGCACCTACGCCGATGCGCTGCGCGATCGGCTGGGCAAGGCGCGTGTAAGGATCATCGCCGAAGCCTTTCGCCCGCAATACGGCGGCGGCTTTCGCTCTGCCACCGCCGCCGAACTCAAACCCCAACTGGCCGCCTACGACGGCTACCCGCTGTACCTGTTCGACGGCCCACACTACGTGACGCCGGCGCTGGTCAAGGCGTTAGCGCCCTGATTCAAGGGCTTACTCGATCCATTGTCCACTGTGAGTGGACAGTAAAACCCATTACAGCGGCTTTTTCCTTTTCAGGCTGACTATTAATCTGTGCCCATGTTGAACGCACAGCCCTGACCTCTAACCAACGAAAAGGAATTGAACATGAGCACTGCAACCTACAACCGCCTGAACAAAGACGACGCCGTGGTTCTGCTGGTCGACCACCAGACCGGTCTGATCTCGCTGGTGCAGGATTTCTCGCCCAACGAATTCAAGAACAACGTGCTGGCCTTGGCGGATCTGGCCAAGTTCTTCGAACTGCCGACCATCCTGACCACCAGCTTCGAACAAGGCCCCAATGGCCCGCTGGTGCCGGAACTCAAGAACATGTTCCCCGATGCGCCCTACATCGCTCGCCCAGGCCAGATCAATGCCTGGGACAACGAAGACTTCGTCAAGGCGATCAAGGCCACCGGCCGCAAGCAATTGATCATCGCCGGCGTGGTGACCGATGTGTGCGTCGCCTTCCCTACCCTCTCGGCACTGGCTGAAGGTTTTGATGTGTTCGTGGTGACCGACGCTTCCGGCACGTTCAACACCACCGTGCAGCAAGCCTCCTGGGCGCGGATGACCCAGGCCGGTGCGCAACTGATGAACTGGTTCTCGGTGGCCTGCGAGCTGCAACGCGACTGGCGCAACGATATCGAAGGCTTGGGCAACCTGCTCTCCGAGCGTATTCCCAACTACCGCAATCTCATGAACGGCTACTCGGCCCTGACTTCGCGCTAAGCACCCCAGCTCAGCACCCGAAATGCCGATCCCGCGTTCAGCGATGTCTGAATGCGGGATCGGCATTAGCGCAGGGGTCGGAAAAATGCCCGGATGTCTTCGGCCAGCCGCTGCGGCTGTTCAAGGGCGGCGAAATGGCCGCCTGTAGGCATTGGCGTCCAGCGCTGCACGCTATAGCAACGCTCCACCCAACTCCGCGGCGGCATGGGCAGCTCCTTGGGGTTGAGGCTGACGCCCGACGGCGGCTGGACTTTGTGGCCCGGCTCGAACACCAACGGGCGTTTGCTGCCTTCGGCGTATTGGCGAAAGGACGAGCCGATACAACCGGTAAACCAGTACAGCGCGACGTTGGTCAGCAGGGTGTCTTTGTCGATAGCCGGGCCGCCGTCATCAGCGGTGTCGCTCCAGGCCATGAATTTTTCGGCAATCCAGGCCAGCAGCCCGGCAGGCGAATCGTTGAGCCCCACCGCCAGGGTCTGGGGTTTGGTGCGGTGCAGGTGGGCATGTTCGTTGAGCCGCGCCTGCTGCGCCGGCCAGTCCAAAATCATTGGTCCAGTAGTCGAGCAGACGCTTGAGTTCATCTCTGTCCATGCCTTCGCTCCAGCCCGTGCCCTGCGGCGCGTCGGGAAGTCGGGTGTTGCGCAAACGCCGATGCAGGTCCGCGAGGGCCGCGTCGCTGATATGGAGTTTGAACGGCTGGATAGACACAGAAACCCCTTCTTGGGAAAACGCAAAACATCCATAACAGCAGAGCACGGCCGTTCAGGACAAACCATTCGTCGTCTTGCCTGAGCACTAGGGGAAATTTGCTCGCGCCGCAGGGCTCCTATAGGTGTGCAAGCGCTGCGCTTGGACCTTGAAAGGGCTCGCCACCGAACAGGAGCAGATCGGCATGAAGAAGTTGACGAGAACCCCGCTCTTTGTGCCCGGTGCCGCCATTTTCGTTCTCGGCTGGCTGATGATCTTCAATAACGTCGCAGCCCTTGCCTAGCGGCCGCACCCGCGCCGGACAGGCGTGGAATACCGTGGCCTGCCCGGCACCTGAATAATCGCCGAATCAGGGCTGGAAGAATCTGGCTTCGGGTTTCATCCACCGATTGCCGGCCGCCTCCTGGGTTTCCTGCAGCTGGCTCTTGAGCTGGGCCACGAGGGTGGCGATGGCGCGGCTGGTTTCCAGCCCTTCCACGGGGATGTCACGAGCGATGACGGCCGCGTGGCCTTTCATGGGATGGAACAATTCGACGGTCATCATGCCTTCCGAGGTGATCGAACAGACACTTTTCATAGGCAGGAACCCGGATTCGACGATCTGGCGGAGCTCTAAGTGCGACAACATTGGAGCACTCTCCTGGCGTAATACGCCTGTATCAGAAAAATCCTTAACGGTGGATGACTCCTGACACCAAGCGTTCCACCTGAATGATCGAACGGTCGAGAAAATGTCCTGCGCGGACCGGTACTTGCCGATTCGGCGTGGGGATTGATGCGTCACGATGTAACAGGAAATTTCACGCGCCCGCCGAGGTCAGAAGCTGTGTTGCCCTCACCCAGGTTGGAAATATATGAAGTTCGCAAAATTTGCTCAGGGACTGTCGAGATGGGCGGGAAGCCCCAGGACTTTCATGGCGGCGATTATCCTGATCGCCCTGTGGGCCTCGACCGGGCCATGGTTTCATTACAACGATACCTGGCAGCTGATCATCAACACGTCGACCACGATCATTACGTTTCTGATGGTGTTCCTGATTCAGAATACCCAGAACCGCGACAACGACGTGCTGCACCTCAAAGTGGATGAGCTGCTGCGCGTGACCAAGGATGCCCAGAATGCGCTGCTGAGCCTGGACAATCTGGACCAGCGCGAACTGCGTGAGCTGCGCAAGAAGTACAAGGCGCTTGGCACCCATGACGTGCAGCCGCCGCTGGAGCGCTGAGAAACGGCCTCAGGGCTCTTCGTGCATGAGTCGCTCGATTTCGCCCGAGGCCTTGAGCTGCTCGAACGCCGTGCGCACCAGGTTCACCATCTCGTCCGGGGTTTCCAGACTGAAGGCCATGTAAATACCGGCCTTCACGTCACCCAGCGCGGCCACCGCCTCCAGGCGCCCGACATCGACCTGGGCCTGCTCGCTCAGCAGACGGACTTCCCGTTCGGTCATCGGCAGCAGCTCGACCTGATGGTGGAGCAGTTTCTGGAAACTGTCGCGGTTGGTGGTCGACACCACCAGACGCTTGAAGCCCCGCCCTTCGAGATACGCCTGCCTGGAGTCGTCCCGCACCACACCGATGATGTAGCGCCGGGCGTCGCTGATGCTTTCAAGCGTCAGGTCGGTTTGCTCTCGCAGCTTGTAGAGCATGGTCTGCGCCTGGGCAATCTCACCCACCCATTTGAACTGCGACTCGCGGGCCGTGGTGCGCAGGATCGGGAAGATCAGCACATTGGGTTCGCGCAGCGCCTTTTCATAGGCTCGCGCCCAAGGGTAAAGCAGGATGCGATAGTCGTTGACGGCGGCGTGTTTGAGGGTCTGCTCGACCACATGCGTGCCCGGACCTGCAAGCTTGCCGCCGCTCAGGTAAGCGTATGACGAATCCTCGGTCACCACCTCGATCTCACTGGCATGGCCCGGCAAAGCGAGCATGATCAGCAGCAGGCAGGTGCCCGGCACAAGACGTTTATTCACTCAAGGCTCCTTGCTGCGGCCGGTTCAATTGGCCACCCGATCGCGGCCCTGGCGCTTGGCGCGGTACAGCGCCTGGTCGGCCCGCTGCAGCAGCAGATCGAAGTGATCCATGGTCTCAGGGTCCAGTTCGGCCACGCCGATGCTCAGGGTCAGATAAGGCGACACCTGCGAGCCGCCGTGGGGGACCTCACGTTCGGCAAGGCCCTCGCGCAGCCTTTGCGCGGCGGCGTTGGCCTGGTCCAGGTCGACGTTGGGCAACATGACCACAAACTCTTCACCGCCGATCCGCGCCACCAGTTCGCCGGAACGACCGAAGACACCGCGCAGCGCCTCGGCCACTTGCTTGAGGCATTCGTCGCCCAGCATGTGGCCATAGGTGTCGTTGTAGATCTTGAAGAAATCCACATCGCACATCAGCACCGCCAGTGGCGTCTTGTGCCGAATCGCGCGGCGGAATTCGACTTCCTTGAGCTCATCGAAATGCCGCCGGTTGGCAAGGCCGGTCAACGGGTCGTGACGCGACAAGGCTTCGAGGGACTGGTTGGCCGCCTTGAGTTCGGCGGTGCGCGCTTCGACCAGTTCGGCCAGATGATCGCGACTGGCGGCCATGGCCAGTTCATCGGAACGCTGCCGTTCCAGATGGGCGTGGAGATTGTTCTGCAGCTCGTTGACCTGGGCTTCGAGCAGGCTGAGTTCATCCTGGCGCTTGATCGAGCGCAGCAACCGGAGCGGCGTGTTGAGCGTTTGCGGGGCCAGCGTGCTCAGGTGCCTGGCGATGTGCTTCACGTGGACGGTCACCAGTCGGTTGAACATGGTCATGATCAGCCCGGCCAGCAGCAATGACTGGATCACCTGAGTGATGAAGATTCCCCGCGCCTCGCCCCACAGGCGTTCCCAGAGCAGACCGGCGTCGCCTTCGATGACCAGCTCGCCGACGGTTTCCCGGGCACCGGCGTAGGGTTCACTGATCAACTGGCGACGCAGCACCGGCGCGGCGCCTGGTGCTTCGGCAGCGCGGCGCTTGAGGTCGATGACCTCCGGCGATTGACCGGGCCGCAGGATACTGAGGGTCACGCGTCCCACGGGCGCTGCCTGAGCGACGCTGGCGAGCTGTTTGCCCAGGGACTCGCGATCCATTTCCCAGATGGCTTCTGACAAGGTGTTCTGAAACACCTGGTCGATCAAGGCCAGTTCCGAGTTCATCGCCTGGAGGTTGTTTCCCCACGCGGACCAGGTGCGCAGGGCCACCATGACCAGGGTAAACAGCAAGCAGAACAGCAGCGTGGCAAGCACCAGGCGCCGCCCGAGCGAGCCGGTCGGCAAGGGCTTTGCCGATGGGGAGACGGGCGCGGTCACGTCAGAGCCATTTGCGCAGAATGGCATCGTAGACGCCATTGCGACGAATCGTTTCCAGACCGTCGCGGAACCGTTCGACCGTCTCGGGCGGGGTTTTCAGACTGAACGCCATGCTCAGGCCCGGCCCGTTGCTCAGCTCCGGCAAGGGCAGCGAGCGGATCAGGACTTTGGCCGGGTCCTCGCCGTTCTGGCGGGTCAGGTAAAGCGCATTGAGCTCGTTGGAAATCCACATTTCCACGTGATCGACCTTGAGCTTGCGGTAGTTGTGTTCGTATTTATTACTCGACTGCAGCTCTTCGCCAATGCGAAAGCCTTTCGAGACCAGATACTGCTCGCCGACGTCCTGATTGACCGTCGCAATCTGTCGGCCACGGGCCTGATCAAGCGAACTCAGCTGCACCGGCCGCTCTGCCAGCGAGTAGATAAACCATTGGGTGGGTGCGATAGCGCCGATCCAACGGAACAGCGGTTCGCGAGCAGGTGTACGCATGATCGAATAGATCAGGACATTGCTGTCGTTGAGCGCCAGTTCGTAGGCCCGTGCCCAGGGCATGGACTGAATGGTCGCCTGGATGCCGACTTCCTTGAGCACGGCCTCGACCACTTCGGTGCTCATGCCGGTCACCCGACCATTGCGGGAGAAGTTGTAGGGCGGCAA
Organism: Pseudomonas sp. v388; assembly: GCF_003935425.1. GTDB lineage: Bacteria > Pseudomonadota > Gammaproteobacteria > Pseudomonadales > Pseudomonadaceae > Aquipseudomonas. Next base: position 35,668 of record NZ_RHQN01000013.1, on the reverse strand, counting down.
CTCTTCGGTGACGATGCGCAGCGGCACCGTGTCGTGCGCCATGCTCGTCGAACAGCCGCCCACGAACAGGGCCAGCAGGACGCCGAATACCAGAAAACGGTTCAGTTGCCGAACCATCGATGCATACCTTTAAGCCGCGACGCCGCGAGAAGAGCCCGGCATCGCCCGATGGCCGCCGACTCCGTGTTATCGGCCAGGCAAACAGAGCCTTGAGGGGGGTTGACCGGACTGCAGCGCAGGCAGGCCGCTCCACACCCCGCGAACGGCGTGTAGAGCGAGTCGAATTCAGTTCGCTTCCAGCTCGAACCCTTTGCTCACGAACAGCGCGGCAAACAGGGTCTTGTCGTCACGGAAGGTGTAGGTTTCGTTGAACGCGCCTTCAGCCACGAGTTTCTGCGCAATGGCGCATTCCGAATCGCTGTGACCCTTGCCCTTGGCGCCGAAATCGCTCTGCCAGGTGGAAAGGCCGGTTTCCTTGCAGAAGGTGGCGAACGGAGACTGCCCCGCCGAGGCCTGGTACGCCTGATAGCTTTTCTTGAGCGGGCTGAAGCCTTCGTAGTTCAGCTCATAACGGGCTACCTTGCTCTTGCGGGCAAAGTTGCTGACCGATTCGGCAATCACCGCCTGCCCGGAAAAACCGCTGTACGCGCCGATGATGAAACCGCTGAGCGCACTCTTGAGCATGTCCTGCACGTCATCGAGTTCCGGCAACGACGCGAACTCCGCTTCCCTGACAATGCGGCCCGTTTCGCTGCCGTCGTTGCGGTGGGTGACGACGAAGCTCATGGCGCCTTCGCCATCGTCCGAGCGCTTGAGCGTCAGGTCCAGATCGACACGGGTGCCGAAATCGCCCGTGGCGCCGATCAGAAACGCACCGGTCACCGGCGTGCGGGCAATCATGTTGCTGCCCCAGGTGTAGGACGACTTGACCACGCCGGACCCACTCATGTCCGCACGCGGCTGAATCTCGTCGCTGACGTCCGACACCAGCACCACGTCGACGCCTTTGTGGGAAATGTACGGATTGCTCATGTCCAGGCCCAGCAGCTGCAGGTGGATCTCGCCATCCTTGCTGTCGCCCGAATGACTGATCTTCAACGCATCGGCCTTCAGGTAGACGCCACCCGGATTACGGCCACTGGTGGACGACCACTGATAATTGCTCCAGCCGACCAGACCCTGCTCGTTGTCCGAGCCGCGACCGGCCGACTGGAAAAGTCCACTCAGGCCACGCAGAAACTGCTCGGCACCGTTGGTGCGCGCGGCGACCAGACGGATTTCGGGGTCCTTGACGGTCAGGTTGCCGGAAAACACCGAATAGGACACATCGCCCTCGGACAGCACATCCTGAAGCATGAACCGTTCTTTGAAGTCATCGTAATAGTTGAGCGCGGCTTTCTTACCGGAGCTGGCCAACAGGGCTATGACGCTGGCCACCACGATGACCGCAGCGGCGACAGCTGCAATCAGCAGCTGCTTTTTGCTCATTGATTTGATCATGGAGGTGCCTTACCAGATTTGAGCGGAAGCGCTCTTCCAAGCGTTCACGTACTGTTGGGAAACGTCAGGGGTCCAGTTGAAGTCGATACCGGCGCCAGGGAATTCCTTAGCCAGGACCGCTCCGAAAGACACCTGGTCGGCGCACAGATCCTGCTGGCAGGCTTGCGGTTCACCCACGCTGTAGACGCGGAACGTCGGGATCGCCCGGCCGTCTTCCAACGGCAGGTAAGGCGTCATATTGGCGACCGGGAACACATACCACGCCTCTTTCAGATCCACGTCGGAAACCAGTCGGCCGTGGGCAGGGAAGTCGATCTCGACGTAATCGCCGATTTTCCCGGTGACATGCACCATCATCGAGGCGGTTTTACGCGAAGAATCGGGATTCTGCAGGGCCAGAGGCGAATCGAAGCGCACCTGAATACCGGCCATGCCGGCCAGCGCCTGGGTTTCACGACCCTCGAATTCCTTCATGCCGGCCTTGAGCTGCTCGTAGCGGGCCAGCACCTGGGTATGGACCTGCGCTTGCTGCTCTTGCACGCGACGCTCTTCGCGCTTGCGCTGTTCTTCGCGGCGGGCGGCGTAGTTCGTACCGTCCTGAACGTCGAAGAAGAACTGACCGCGGTTCTCGCCGATGCGGCTGCGCACGATCTTGTCCTTGTCGTCACCCCAACCGTTGACCGGGTACAGCGCCTCGAAGGACTTGGCGATGAACAGGTTTTCCTGGCTGGTGGTCGATGGCGACGTGGCCTTGATCAGCTGGAAGATTTCCAGCGCAGCGCGCTTGTACTCCGTCACGTCCAGGGCAAAACGTTCATCCCCGGTGATCACGACGTAGTAAGGATCGTTGTTGAACGGGCCGAGCACACCGTAAGTGCCGCGCTGGAAAGCCAGATAGACCTTCATCTGACGCGCCGGCAGCTCGCCCAGCAGAAACAAGGCCTGATCGGCTTTGGGGCTGAGATACGACAGCGCCTTGTCCTTGACTGCGTCGGCGGAACGCTGGTTGAAGAGCAGGCCGCTGCCGTGCGCATACACCCGATTCCAGTTATCGCCGCGATAGGTATTGGGGATCGACCAGCGCAGCCGGTCGAATGAACCTTCGGCAAAACCCGACGCCGGGCATGGCATGGCCGGCGTCGACGTAAAGGCCAGGCTGGAGTCGCCGTTATCCAGGGCGGCCTTGCCGATCACCCATTTGCAACCGCTGGCGTCGCTGATCTGGATCAGGCTGGGGTGGTTGATGACCAGCGAGCGCCCGTAGTCCGCACTCACCGGAGCCGCCTGCGCGACCGGCGCCGCAGGTTGCGCGGGCGCTGCCGGTCCTTCAACGACAGGTTTCGGCGCAGGCGCGGCGGGCTGGCCAATGACAGGCGCCGGGGCTTGCGGTTCCACCACGACAGCCGGTTGCGCAACGGGCGCAGGTGTCGCTGCTGGAGCTGGAGTCGGCGCGGGAACAGCAGGCGGCTCGACCGGCTTCGGCGCTGCGGCCTGGGGTGCCGCTGCGACCGGCGCGGCGGCCAGAGTGACGACGCCGAGATTGGTCGCATTGCCTGCGCCGTTTGCGTACAACGAGCCGTTTGCATCGACCGCCTTCCAGGTGACCCGCGCTGCAGCGCAGTCCTTGGTCAGGATGACAGGCAATTTGGACAGCAAACCATTGAGCAGCGTCGGGTTGTCCCACACGGGACGCACCAGGGTCAGCTCGACATCGGGCTTGCACCAGGTGGTCGCTTCGCCAGGAACCTCGACCTTGATGTCGTCTTTCTTCGAGTACGCCAGCTCATGGGCGAACGCTTGCGGCACCAGGCCGGAAGCAGACACCACGGCCAGCGCGAGAACGCACTTTTTCATGTTTTTCCTTAGATCAGTTCCCAAGTACCGTTGGCTTGCTTGCAGAACGTGCTGTCCTGCTTTTCAGCTTCGCCACTGGCCGCTTTCAGGCTCACCGTGACCGGCCGGCAGGCGGTCTCGGCCGCGACTTTTTCGGACGGCAACGCTGGAATGGAGTCCAGATCGAAGGCTTGGGTCTCCTTGCTGGCGGCCACGTCCATTTCGTCGAGATTGACCGCTGACGGCACCTTGCGGGCGACGGCTTCGGACTTGGCCAGGACGTAGTCCTTGTGCACGTAACCGACCGTCACACCCTTGCGCCCGACCAGGATCCACTCGCCGGTGGAGCCCACGGCGGTGAACTCGGTGTTGTTCGGCAGGCCGCCCACCTTGTCAGCCTTCAGGTTCGGCGCGGCACGCACGTTGAGGCTGGATTTGGTGACGTAAGGCTCGTTGATCAGCTTCATCGACGGCACCGCCTGAATCTTGGGCGCACGCTTGACCTCGACGGTCTTGGTGGTCGTGTATTCCTGACCCTGGATGATCTGCGCGCTCGCCTTGGTGCGAGTGGACTGCCAGACCGCCGGTTGCGTCGAGGCAGTGGCGGGCTGGTTGAGCACTTCCTGGGTACGCAGGGCGAGCGCTTGCTGATCCTGCTCATCGAGCATGTGGCCGATACGGTTGCCGATGTAACCGCCCACACTGGCGGCGATCAATGCCGCCGCGACCTGACCGCTGCCCTTGCCCATGGTGGCGCCGATGGCCAGACCGGCCAGACCACCGATCACGGTGCCGGCCTGCTCCTTGCTGATCCCCATCTGGGCGCATCCGGAAAACGAAGTGGCGATGGATACGGCCAGAATCGATGCGACGAATTTCTTACGCACTGGGTACTTCTCCCTTGTGAAAATGGTCACTGCGCTTTGAGCACAGGCTTGGTCAGGTTGTACAACATGGCTTCGGCAGACATGGCCCAATGGAAGACCCCGACCATGAGGGTCGGCCCTTTCTCAATGCTTCTGAACGCCGAGCGATAGCCCGAGGATTGGAGGATGGCGTTGCCGGCAAAAATGGGAATGATGATGACCGTGGCAATCGCCGCGAGCCGAGCCTTGATTGCACGCCGGGGGTTCTGAACACGACGGCGCCGTTCGATGAGCGAAAGCACCAGCCCCACGATGTTGAGCGCACCTGTGAACAGCCCGCTGAGCAACGACCAGGGCACGAACCACATGTTTTTCAGCACGCTGAGGCCCTGCTCGCCCCGGATGTCGGTGTGGGCGACATCGACCGCCATGTTGCCGGCGATGCCGTTGAGGTATCTGTTGAATTGCTCGCGGGTGGCAAACAGGTCCATGCCTTCGACATACAGCGGACCGAGGGTTTGCCGGGCCATGTAGCGAACTTCAGGGCTGTCGGCAATCGCTTGCCGGGTGCGTAGGCCAGGTTTTATCGAAAGGGCATAATCCGAAACGCTCGGCGCGTTACTCAGCTCCTGGCCTTGGGCGGGCCACTCGATGGGTGTGCGCTCGTTACCCGGCACTCCCGAAACACGCAGCGCCTCAAGCCTGGCGTAGGCGCGGATGATGTCTTCGAGAGTGGGAATGACTTCCACCTGCAGGCGCTCGTAGAGCGCATCTGCATTACGCCGTGTGTAGCCTTTGAACACGGCGGTGGCGAAACCCTGGAAGTTGCGGTCAATCTTTTCAACGTACGAGCCTTGAACACTCATCAGTACGCCCAGATTGGCGATGAACGCCTTGCCTTCCCCGGCGTCCCGGTATTCCTGGTACGGAACCCCCGGAATCTGCAACGCATCGTAAAGCAGGCCTTTTTTCGTCACGTAGGCGTACAAGCTGTAAACCCGCAGGCTTGCCGGGAATTCTTCAGCGATGATGTCCGGTACCTCGCCCTGGACCCACCAGGTGGCAGGCGCCGTGATCAGCGTACTGAGTGCAATCGAGTACCACAGAATACGCGGGTCGCAGCCCTGCGGACCGGCCCGACGTTGCCGACGCTTGTGCGCCGCCACACACAGCCGCCAGACGAACAGGCAAACGCTGGCCGAGGCAAGCAGCTGGCCGTAGATTTCGAGGGTCTGGAGTTGTTTGAGGGGGATGTCGGCGCCCGCCTTGTTCAACAACTCTGCGTTGAACAGCAAACCGCCAATCAAGCAGAGGAGGGTGAGAACAGCGAGCGCGACCTGAAGCATCCTGCACGTCCTTGTCAGTGAGGAATCAGCGATCTAGAGCATCCCGTGCTATGGCGACCGTTGTACAATCCGGCCAGCATTTTGCCAGCCAAATAGCTAGCATGCTAGCTATTTGAAGCCTCAAGCGGTTTACCGTGGGAACCCGCTTGCCAGCGAAGAGGCCAGTCCATCCACGACAGGTCGATCACCTGCCAGGCAGCCTTCACCAGCAAGCCGGCTTCTGAAGAGGGCTGAAGACGATCACTTCAACTGATTGGCGAAGCGCCCGACCGCACCGACCACCTGCTTGGCACCGTCCTGAATCTCGACGATCACCGCACCGGCTTCGTTGGCCAAGGCCAGCCCCTGTTCGGCCTGAGTCCGGCTGTTGGCCATGCCACGTACCGCCGCGTCGGCCAGCGCCTGGTTCTGCTGCACCACGTTGACGATCTCCTCGGTCGCGGCGCTGGTGCGCCCGGCCAGCTGCCGGACTTCGTCGGCGACCACCGCAAAACCGCGGCCCTGCTCCCCGGCCCTGGCGGCCTCGATGGCGGCGTTGAGCGCCAACAGGTTGGTCTGTTGCGCGATCCCGCCGATGGTTTGCACGATGGAGCTGATCAGCAACGACTGCTTGCCCAGCGCCTCGATGCCTGACGATGCCGACTCCATCTCGTCGGAGATCTTGCGCATCGTGTCCACGGTGTTCTGCACCACATCGGCGCCGCGCTGGGCGCTGACGTCGGTCTGCTGGGAAATCTCGAATGCCACGCTTGCGGCCTGGCTGACCTCTTCTTCGCGGGCGACCTGGTCGGTGATGACGGTGGCGAATTTCACGACCTTATACAACTTGCCCTGAGCGTCATGGACCGGGTTGTAGGTTGCTTCCAGCCACACCGTCCGCCCGTGCGCGTCGATGCGCTTGAACCGGTTGGCCACGAACTCGCCGCGATTGAGGGTTGCCCAGAATTCCTTGTACTGGTTGGAACTTGCTTCGACAGGATCACAGAACAGGCTGTGATGCTTGCCCTTGATCTGTGCAAGGCTGTACCCCATTCCGCGCAGGAACTGGTCGTTGGCGGTCAGCACGTGCCCATGCAGATCGAACTCGATCACTGCCGTGGAGCGCAGCAATGCCTGGATGAAGGCAGCGTTTTCAGCCGCCGTTTCGATCGCTTCGGTGATGTCGGTGCCATAGCATTTCAGGCACTGCAGCTTGCCATGCTCGTCGAGAATCGGCTGCCACATCGCGTAGATCCACGCCAGGCTGCCGTCTGCGCGCAGAAAACGGTATTTATCGATGACCGACTCACCCTTCTGCACCGCCAGCCGCAGATTGCGATAGCAGTCCAGCTGTTTGACATAGGCCGGGACCATCTGGTCCATGCTGCGGCCTTGCAGCTGCTGCGCGGTGTAGCCGAGCATGCGCTGGAAGTTATCGTTGGCATGCGCAATGCAGTAATTGGCATCCAGAACCAGCGACACCATCTGCGCGTCCATACCCTTCTGCATCTGACGAAAAACAGATAACTCTGCTTCTTGCGCCAGTAATTCCTTTTTCAAGCGGGTATTGAACATGACTGCACCGAACGTGAGGGGAGAGATTTTTCATGTTATCGGCACAAGCGTAGATGACCTGAGGGGTGTTTGTCGGATGCTCGCAAACTCCCTCAAAAGACTGACAAGGGACTTTTCCAACGGCATAAGAACGCCCGGCGTGGAAAGTAATATCGATTCGTGATGCTGTGTTCCGCTACTTTTCCTGACCTGCAGTCTTTATTTTACTTTTTCAACGCACGGCCACGCATGGCCTGAAAGATCGCGACTCGCCTTGGCGCAACCTGATGTCTATGCTGGAGTCGTTCGTTGCGATGAGTCGTCGCTGCGATAACGCTATCCCCTGTATCAGGCCGTAATCGGGCTGCCCAACGGAGATCAATGCATCGTATGAAAGCCATTATTACCGGCATCACAGGTCAGGACGGCCCTTATCTGGCCCAACTGCTGCTCGAAAAAGGCTACACAGTCTATGGGACCTTCCGCCGGACCAGCTCTGTCAATTTCTGGCGTATAGAAGAGCTCGGAATCCAGAACCACCCCAACCTGCATCTGGTTGAATATGACCTGACCGACCTGTCGGCCAGTATTCGTCTTCTACAGAAAACCGAGGCCACCGAGATCTATAACCTCGCGGCCCAGAGTTTTGTAGGTGTTTCATTTGAGCAACCGCTGACCACTGCTGAGATAACCGGTCTTGGTGCAGTGAACCTGCTGGAAGCCATTCGCATCGTTAATCCGAAGATTCGTTTTTACCAGGCATCAACGTCGGAGATGTTCGGCAAGGTGCAGGCCATTCCCCAAGTGGAAAGCACCCCTTTCTACCCTCGTAGCCCTTATGGCGTCGCCAAGCTTTATGCGCACTGGATGACCATCAATTATCGAGAGTCCTACGGGATATTTGCTGCCAGCGGCATTCTGTTCAACCACGAATCGCCCCTGCGCGGCCGTGAGTTCGTGACGCGCAAAATCACCGATTCAGTGGCCAAGATCAAACTGGGTCTGATGGAGTCGTTTGAGTTGGGCAATATCGACGCTAAGCGCGATTGGGGGTTTGCCAAGGAGTATGTCGAGGGTATGTGGCGCATGCTGCAGGCCGCAGAACCCGACACGTTCGTATTGGCGACCAATCGTACCGAGACTGTGCGCAACTTCGTCAGCATGGCGTTCAAGGCTGTTGATATCGCTATCCAATGGGAAGGTGAAGCAGAAGCCGAACGTGGCCTGGATGCGGCGACCGGCAAGGTACTGGTCAGCGTCAACCCCAGGTTTTATCGCCCTACGGAAGTGGAACTACTGATCGGCAACCCTGCCAAAGCCCGGGAAGTATTAGGGTGGGAAGCCAGGACCCATCTCGAAGAACTGTGCCGCATCATGGTTGAGGCAGATCTGCGTCGTAATGAAAAAGGTTTTTCTTTCTGATGAGTATCGTCGGTAAACGCGCGCTGATTACAGGTATCCATGGCTTTACGGGGCGCTTCATGGCCGCCGACCTCGCGGCACAGGGCTGCGAGGTTCATGGGCTGGGAAGCCAGCCATCTGAGGATGCCGATTACCACCAGATGGATCTTGCGGATGTGGCAAGCCTGCATGCGCTGCTCGCTGAAATTCAGCCGGACATTGTGGTCCACCTTGCCGCATTGGCTTTTGTCGGGCACGGATCTGCCAAGGCCTTTTATCAGGTCAACCTGATCGGCACCCGCAACCTGCTCGAGGCCATTGACGCGTGTGGTAAAACGCCAGAGTGCATTCTGTTGGCCAGCAGCGCCAATGTTTACGGTAATGCTTCGTCCGGCATGCTGGATGAAACAACCCTGCCGGCCCCAGCCAATGATTACGCAGTCAGCAAACTGGCGATGGAATACATGGCCAGGCTTTGGCAAGAACGCCTGCCGCTTGTCATTACTCGTCCCTTCAATTACACCGGCGTTGGCCAGGCCGATAATTTTCTATTGCCCAAGATCGTTTCGCATTTTCTGAGCAAGGCTGAAACCATCGAGTTGGGCAATCTGGATGTCTGGCGCGATTTCAGCGACGTGCGTTCTATCGTCAGCGCTTATCGGGGCCTCCTGCAAGTCAAGCCACTGGGACAAACGATCAATGTATGTTCGGGTGTCACTCATTCCCTGCGCGAGGTAGTCGAGATGTGCCGGCAAATTACTGGCAGAGATATCGAGGTGCAGGTCAATCCGGCTTTTGTTCGTGCCAATGAAGTAAAGACGCTGTGTGGCGATAACACTCGCCTTAGATCTCTGGTGCATGACTGGCAAACACCCCCATTGCACGAGACCTTGACATGGATGTTGTCTGCTTCATAACAAGCCTGCGAGGTTTGCCGAGCAGAAGGATCAACAGCCGTTCTCACGGGAAAACGACGTAACGACTACAAATTCCGGCTATGTATCAATTGTGATAAATCGGGATGCAATGTCGGACATTTCGTGATAGCTAGATATATTGATAGCTATATATCTAGCATGAACTGTCCAAAAGGCCAAAGCGCAAGCCCCTGCAAACAAGGGCCTCAAGGCGTTTTCCATGAGCCATTAGCGGTGGGCTGTACAGCGATAACTGCATTGGATCGACAAGCACCAGTCCATGGTGAAATGATTCTATCGACTACAAATTCCGGCTATGCCTTATGTTGGCCCTTCAGGCTTTATAGCTAGCTATCTATCGGAATAGATAGCTAGCTATAAAGCCAGCCATTACGTATCTATATGATTTAAAAGCTAATCTTTAAGGATTTCCAAAGGATTATCCGGCAGTTTGGCCAGGCTATCGCCCAGGGAAAGCCGCATCTGGGCGGCTTCATGAAAGCGGAAAATCAGGCTTTTGACCGTTTTGCCTTCGGTAATGGTTTCGTAGGTAATGGATATTCCCGACTTGGCCATGATCTCGTTGATCGAAGGGGTGATGACTCTCTGACGTAGATTGTTGAACCGCTTGTAGCTGTCTCCCAGGTCCAGAAGTGTGCGAAGTCGTTCGACTTCGATAACCAGTACGCCCGTACTTTTGAACTGCATCATGAGTTCAAAGAGCCGAAAGCTGTGCATGGAATTCAGATTGGCGACGCGGCGTAAATCGTAAGAAGTCAGCTTGCTGTTGAGCATCGAAAGATAAGGAATCACGTCAACCGTGAAGTTCAGGGTGACACGCCCTTCGCCTTCCGCGTATGCCGCTTTGTAGACCCAGCGAATACGCGTGCGGTTCTTGCCGTCAAATGTCTGGATGTCGCGCTCATACAGAGAATCCGCGGCTTCCTTGAGGTTGGTGTAGGCAAAGCGAATAGGAACGCCGTAGATATCGGCGAAGCTTGCGGCCGTCACCGTGATCTTGGAGGGCATGGGCTTGCGGGGGTCGACCTGGGCAATGGCGGCCAGCAACAAGCGTTGTTCCTGAAGCGTCAGCCGGTATGAAGCACTGATCAGATCGTTGGCTTTGGTCACTAGCAACGATGAAGGTTCTTTGGCAGTCATCGACTACTCCTGGCGCGGCAATGAGTCGATAGTAACAACCTTGTTCGCCAAGTTCTGCCTGTTTACGCGCGCTTGAAATGTCTCGTTTAGAAAGACTTCTTGGCATAGCCGGAATTTGTAGTCGATGCATGGGCCTGGGTAGCCGGAATTCGTAGTCGTTCCCCAGGCGCGTATCGCTCGTTGAATCAGTCATGGCAAGCCCGTTTTTTTGGCATAGCCGGAATTTGTAGTCGATGCAATCCCCTTTTGGAGGTTTGTAGGACATGGATGTCAGAATCCGACAGTGGCTCTGTGCCTTGTGTGACAAGGCTTTAAGCCATAGCCGGATTTTGTAGTCGATGGGGATTCAGCCCGTAGCGGGTATCGTTCATCTGTAAAGTGGCCGGATCCACGGGACTGTCAAAAATGACCGCTGTGGTACCTGAAAATCCCTTGAAACCCTGAAAATTGACTCCCGTAGCCTGTGGATAACAGCCGGAATTTGTAGTCGTCATAGCTGAAATTTGTAGTCGATACAGCTGAAATTTGTAGTCGTCATAGCCGGAATTTGTAGTCGTATAGCCGGAATTTGTAGTCGATGCACCTCTGGAGGCCACGGAATACAAGGGCTGCAGAGGTGCTAAAAACAAGCTTTAAAAACAAGCTTTAAAAACAAGAAAAAAAGATTTTAAAAACGCGAGCGAAAAAATTTTTTCTGTTTGGGGAAAATCAAAAGCGAAAAACCAAGCAGAGCACAGCTGATTTCGCTAAGACCTCTCATAAGCGCACAAGAGGCTCGATAAAACCTGACCCCTAGGGGGCTTGCAGTATGTGAGATTAAAAGCCCCTAAAGAGATCAGGGGCTGGATTAAAGGGATTTAGGTGGCTGATCCGAGCCTGTTTTTCAATTTGATCACTGGTGCAGGCACTGCGCGCATTCGCCGGGTGTGGTGGAACCGGTACCTGACCCCTGCCCGATTTTGGCATGCTTCATAGATACGTACAGCTGAAAATGAAAAATCCTTTCAACGACCGTTATAAGGCCTGCAGCCCAGGTAATACGATCCTTCGCTTCAATCAGCCATGTCCTACAAGATGAATATCCAGGCTACAGCCAAAAATGGATCAGAAAAGTATAGATAGCTATATAGATAGATAGCTATACTCACAGACGAATGGTAGCTAGCTATATAGCTAGCGCACGGATAAGGGGATGACAGTGACCATATTTGCATGTGTGAACACCAAGGGCGGTGTCGGTAAAACCACGACGGCGGTGCACCTGGCAACCATGTTGGCAACTCGTGGCAAAACATTGCTGATCGACGGCGACCCGCAGGCCAGCGCGGCAAGCTGGGCCGCCTGGCGCCGTGATAACCCTGAATACAGCCCCAGCCCAACGACAGTGTGCCTCCAGGGTAAAGCCATCAATTCCGAAGGCCGACAACTGGCAAGCTCCTACGAACATGTGGTGGTAGATGCCGGTGGACGTGATTCGGTAGGCCTGCGCTCTGCGCTATTGCTGGCTGAAGTGGTCATCGTTCCAGTAGGTGCCAGTTCTTTCGATGCAGCCGCGATGACAGACCTGTTGACCGTTGTCGACCTGGCCCGTGATTACAATCCTGCGCTGAACGTGAAAATGCTGCTGTCCAGGGTGGATGCGCGGACCAAGGACACCGGAGAAATGCTGAGTTTTCTCGAAGAACAGTCATTCAGCGTGTTCAAGACCAAGATCTGCGAACGCGTAGCCTTTCGACGTTGCATCAGTGAAGGCGCCATTGTTCACGAACTTAAACGTGACCATGCAGCTATCCAGGAAATGAATGCGTTTATCGCCGAGGTGTTGGGATGATCAAATCCAAACCGGATATCAAAAGCTTCAACAAGGATCCCAATGAATTTCTGGAAGGCGGAGAGGCCGACAAGCCGTTGAGAAAAACCGCTCCGGCCAACGAGCGATCGACACCTGAAGAAGCTGCAACATTGATGGTGGAAGCCTTCAAGCCTGAGCCCACCGTGCAGAAACTATTCAGACTGCGATGGGATATTGCCAACGCACTCAAACTGGGTGCGGCTCAGGAATCCGCGAGGACGGGGAAGCGGGTGACGGAAACAGACATCGTCCAGCAGCTCCTGAAAAAGCACTACAGCATCAAATAACTGGATTGATATATATCTATATAGCTAGCTAGATGGTATCTGCCATATACAATGGGTGCCGATCGTCTCCGCGAGAAGACCCGTAAGTGTTAGATAGATATACAGCTAGCTAGATAGCTATCGTAGAATCATTAAGCTAATACCACCCCACCAACCCTATACTGTTTACTACGGCGCCTCCTTTCGGCGATTTGCGCTGGAAAGGCCGAAGGGGATTGGACAGAATTGGCAAATCTATATAGGGGTGGTATTAATTTAGGAGCGCTCATGTACAGCGATATCGTCACTGCATACCAGCAGATGCGCCGCCAGTTGGACGCCTTCAACCAGGTCTGGCCTGATCTGGTCGTGGCCGGGAAAGTCTGGCGGTTACCACTGCTGACCGAGCAAAAGGCTCTGGATTACATCGAGGCCGAAGCCTTGGAAGGCGCGGCTGCCATCGACGCCGCTCGCTATGCCATGACCGCGTTCGAGCGCGCGCCAGAGCAGGCACCTGGAACGGTCATGCGCTTGCCGGGCTATTTTGCTATGCGGGAAAGCGTCCTGCCGTGGGTCAGAGAGATCAACCAACTGAAGGATGATCTCATGGCGGCGATCGAGCAGACACGGGTGGAACTTAACCTGGCCACTACGGCACGCTCCAAAATTCTGCGCCAGGCGCTGGGCCACCAGTTCAGCATGAAACAGCTGGGCCGTCATACCCAGGCGTTCGACGCCTGCCCTCGATTGATCGTCTTCACCTGGGCCGGACATACCACCGGCGGTGAGCGCATTGAAGTGGGAAAGGTGCGTGAACTGTTGAGCCGAGCGGCAGAACAACAGGCTCAGAAAGACAGCCTGGACCAAGGTGAGACGCTGGCGGGCGCAGAGCTGCGTCGCATCGTCAATTTGTCCGATCAGGCCACGCTGATCAAATACAAGAAAGTTGCGCCCCATCCTCGCGCCATGGCCTATTTTTCAGCCAGCACGCGTTATGACGCGATGATCCACAGCAACCTGCCGATGTTCGTGCTGGCCGGCGAGAAACCCATCGAAGTTCATGAGCTGCGCACTTTCGACCGCCATTCACGCCAGGCCGAGCGGCCGGACAAGAAATCGCGCATTGAAGTCATTCCGCGGATGAATCTGTATTTGAACCCGGACGATCTGGTGGGCAGGAAGAAAGCCGTGATCCCTGAAAGCAAGTCTCGAACGGTCGAATCGACCTATTCGAAACCCGCCGCTCCCTCAGAAACAGCCCTGTCGAAAAAACCTGCTAGCCAGGCAAGTCTTGAGTTTCCGGAGGACTGAATCGGGCAGGCAGACTCTGCTGGATAAAAGCGTCCCAGGCGCTCATGAGCTGGCGACGTTTATCCAGCAGATCGCCGCGGTTATAAGCCGCCTCGACCTTGTCATCCAGGGTGTGGGCCAGCGCCATTTCGCACACCTCACGGGGAAACACAGTGTGCTCGGCGGCCCAGGTCCGAAAGGTCGACCGAAACCCATGAGGCACATATTCGCCGGCGTGCAGCTGCTCCATCACTCGCCGGATCGCGTTACCGGGCAGGCTGCCGGTCCTGCGAGCGTTAGGGAACACGTAGACCGGGTGCTTGCCGCGTTGCTGCTCCAGCACCTGCAGCGCGCCGGCCGCCAGGGGTACCCGATGCGGTTTGCCGGCTTTCATGCGCTGCGCCGCAATCGTCCATAAACCGGCCGCCAGGTCGAACTCTTCCCAACGCGCATCACAGACTTCCGCGCTGCGGCAGGCACTGTGGACGATCAACTCACAGGCCCGGGCCGCTGTGCTGTCCAGGCTGTCGAGCTGGTGAACGAAGGCGCCGATTCGCTCTGCCGGCATCGAGGAAAAGGGCACCTGGAGGCGGTTCTGACGCGGCAGCAGTTTATCGAGGTGGCCACGCCAGCGCGCCGGGTTTTCGCCCTCCCTCAGGTTGCGCGCCTTGGCGGCGTCCAGCACCAGTTCGATCCGGTTGCGCAAGCGAAAGGCGGTTTCCGGAATGCTGTTCCAGAGCGGCAACAACACATCCAGAACATGGTCGGTTGCAATCATGGCCACCGGCAGATCGCCGATCAGCGGATACACATGATCACGCAGGGAATGCGACCATTGCTGGGTATGGCGGGCATTCTTCCAGCTTTGCCGGTGGGTCGCGATATACCGCTCAGCCTCGATCCGGAAAGTGACCACGGCCGTCTGCACAGCCGTTGACGCCACACGGTGCGCCATGGGATCGACGCCCTGGGACAACTCGAGACGGTACGTATCGACCGCCAGGCGCGCGGCCTTGAGCGACACCGCCGGGAACGAACCGATGCCCATGTCATGCCGGCGTTGATTGAACTGGTAGCGCAGCACCCAGTTCTTGCTGCCGCTGGCAGTGACGCGCAGGAACAGACCACGCTCATCGTGATAGCGCCCGGGTGCTTCGATCGTTCGGACGAAAGCCTGCGTCAGTTTGCCCATTTGCTGTTATCAGCCGTCTGATGATGCGAAGGCGAAATTCTACAACAGAATGTACGCGGAGGAAGGCTCCGCGTACATTCTGCTTTCTACCGCCGTATTTTCGGGTTGAAATCGGTTCTGCTATTTATCAGTCCCACACTGCGACCCACACTCGCGTGCGCGGGCAAGTCGGAAGCGGCAAGGGCAGGGCGCAGCGACGGCATGATGCTCAGCATGCAGAACGGCGCATGACCAACGCCGGCCAGGCAAAGGGTTAATAATGACCGAAATCAAACAGCGTTATTATCAGACGGCTCGATAAACTCCCGATAAAAATCCAGGGCGGCCATGTTCTTGTCCTTCGCCTCGAACATCATGTCGAAGCGGTCCAGAAACTGCAGTGCATATTCATTGGTCCAGCGATTCCACATGCGGTCGCTGTGCCCGTATAAATCGCGCTTGGACACTACTTGCAAGAGTTCATCCATCACCAACTTGCGCTCGGCATTGAATCCCAACGCCTGAAGACGCTCGGGCGGCTGTGAGTAATGCATGGCCGGACGCACGCCGTGCCAGCTGTCGATAATGCGCTCGACACGAGGATCATGAGGCGATATGTAGTCGTTTTCGTTGATCCAGCAATGATGAATGTCCAGTACCACCGGCGCCAGGTCCGCCAGAGCCAGACAATCATCCACCCCGTAAGTCTTCTCTTCATTTTCGAAAGTGATGCAGTTTCTGGCTTCGGTCGATAACCGAGACCAGAGGGATCGAATACCTTCAGCCCCAAGCCGACCGGCAATATGAATATTGCATTTGAAATCCTGAAAGTTACGGCCGTAACCCATCATGCGAATCATATCGGCGTGGTATTCAAACTCCGCGATACTGTTTTCAACCACCATCGGTTTATCCGAGCCCAACACACAATATTGCCCAGGATGTAACGACAAACGAATATCGTTTTCCCGAGCCGTGCTGCCGATAACGGCAAAGCGCTCGCCCAGCCATTGTTGAATGGCGGCGTCCTGATAGAACGCACTGACTTTGGGGTGGCTGTAGAAGGGCAGCAAATCGCTGCTCAAGCGCAGCATGCGTAAACCTGGCGGCAGCCCGGTCACGTACTCCAGCAGGCGCAGTTGCGCTGCAAGGTTGTGCTCGATGACGTACAGCAACTTATCCCGCGCCACCTGAGGCGTCACGCTGTCCATCCAGCGCAACGTCGTGGTCTTGGGATTGAAGGCGGATTCGATGACTTTCAATTCAACGGCGGACAAATCGCGCTGCGAATGGCGGTACTGACAGGCGAAGCCGATACGGCGGTGAGTCATGATCAATCCTTCAAAGGCTGTTGAAGGTATGACAAGCCAACACCCTGAGTTTCGCAAACTTATTTTATGTGAGAACGCACAAGTACCTTGGGCTGTATTTCCGGGCCTGTCAGAACCTATCTTGTGAAAATTCGTGAATTTTCACGGCATTTGCGAATTGCTGTGAAGCCGTCACACAGTGGCCATTTGGTCATGCTAACGTCGCGCTAATGGGCCAACTCACCTCGAAGTGCCCTAAAACCGACACCCAGGGAAGAGAGCCCATGACGACTGTGACACCTACCGGCGGTAACCCTACAGCGCAGAATTCTTCGACTTCCGTGTTCGACGACAAGCTGAGCATTGCCAAATCCAGCAAGACCATCGCGGATTATCTAAAGCAGACAGGCAAGTCTTCGATTACCGGGCAAGGTCTTGCCGAACTTGCCAACAATAAATCAGGCAATGTTCCGGCCGATGTATCCGCCGCCGCAGGTTATATGCAGCGTCATCCTGACGTGTTCACCGCCATTGAAACCCATGACGTGGCAAAACAGGACAACCTTTCCGGCGTGTGGAACTTCGACTGGGCCGCCAGTGGCGGACTGGATGGCACGGCGACCGGGGCGATCGCCAAGATGCAGGACACCTTCGACATGGCCATCGCCAAGTCAGCGCAGATCACCGAAATCAGCACCGGTAAGAAGGCCGAGCTGGACTCCTCCAAGCAGCGTCCGAGCAACTGATTCAAGATCGGGGTCAGCGCCAGACCGCGCCGGCCCCGATGGCCGTGACTCAGTAAGCCGCTACCAACCCATCCTTGCGCGGATCGGTGCCGCCCACATAGCCATGGGCCGTGCGCTGGATGATCTGCGCGCCGCCGAAGGCGAAGACGCCGCTGGGCTCCTCGACCACCACGTCGTGCCCTTTGGCCCGCAGTTCTTCCACGACCAGACGGTCGAAAGAACGCTCCACGGCGACCTTCAGACCGCTTTCGATACGCCAGCGCGGTGCGTCGGCGGCGGCCTGCGGGTTCTGTTTGTAGCGCAGGATGCGCATCATCATCTGCAGGTGACCCTGCGCCTGCATCGGGCCGCCCATCAGGCCGAACGACATCAACGGCGTGCCGTCGGCATTCATCACAAAGCCTGGAATGATGGTGTGGAACGGGCGCTTGCCCGGCGCGACGGTGTTGACGTGATTCGGATCGAGGCTGAACCCGGCGCCGCGGTTCTGCAGGCTGATGCCGGTGCCCGGCACCACGACGCCCGAGCCGAAGCCCATGTAGTTGGACTGGATGAACGACACCATCATGCCGCTTTCATCGGCGGCCGACAGGTACACCGTGCCGCCGGCTTTCGGCGAGCCGTGCTGCGGATCGGCAGCTTGCTCGGTCACCCGCGCTGCGCGTTCCTTGAGATAGGCCGGGTCCAGCAAGTGCTCGGCGCGCAGGCGCATGTGGTCGCTGTCCGCGACGTGCTCGTCCAGATCCGCCAGGGCCAGTTTCATCGCTTCCAGCACCGGGTGAACGGTCGCGACGCTGTCCACCGCATACTCGCCGACGCCCAGCGCCTCGATCATGGTCAGGCCGGCGAGGGTGGCAATGCCTTGGCCGTTGGGTGGCAGCTCATGTACCACGGCGCCGGCGTAAGGCACCGACAAGGTGTCGATCCAGTCGACGCTGTGGCTCGCCAGGTCATCGAGGCTCATCACACTGCCGTTGGCCTGGGCGTGTTCGATGATGGTCTTGGCCAGTTCGCCGCGGTAGAACGACTCGCCCTTGGTTTCGGCGATTTGTTGCAGGGTGCTGGCATGGCCGGCCAGCTGGACTTTTTCACCGGCCTTGGGTGCCTTGCCACCTTGCAGGAAGCATTCGGCAAAACCCGGTTGATCCTTGAGCAGCTCGGCGCCACGGCGCCACAGCTCGGCAATGATCGGCGTCACCTGGTAGCCGTCGCGGGCATAGCCGATGGCAGGCTCGGCGAGAGTGGCGAACGGCAGCTTGCCGTAGCGCTCGGACAACGCCACCCAGGCCGACACCGCGCCCGGCACGGTCACCGAGCCCCAGCCGCGCTGTGGCATGTCTTTCTGGCCGGCGAAAAACTCCGGCGTCCAGGCCTTCGGCGAACGTCCGGAAGCGTTGAGGCCTTGCAGCTTCTCGCCGTCCCAGACGATGGCGAACGCGTCGCTGCCGATGCCGCAACCGGTCGGCTCGACCACGGTCAGCACCATGGCCGCCGCGATGGCCGCGTCGACCGCGTTGCCGCCCTTGCGCAGCATCTCCAGACCGGCCTGCGCAGCCAGCGGCTGGGAGCAGGCGACCATGTTGTTGCCCATCACCGGCGAACGAGCCGAGGCGTAAGGTTGGCGGTAATCCAGATCATCGAACATTCAGTCGTCTCTTTGGCAGTTGATCAGCTTTTCGGGTCGAGGGCGTCACGCAGGCCATCGCCCAGCAGGTTGAAGCACAGGACCGTGATGTAGATCGCCACACCCGGCGCAATCGACATCCACGGCGCCTGTTCCATGAAATTCTTCGCGGTGTTGAGCATCGAGCCCCAGGACGGCGAGGGCGGCTGCTGGCCAAGGCCCAGAAAAGACAGGCTGGCTTCGGCCAGGATCGCCGCCGCGATGGTCAGCGTGGCCTGTACGACCAAGGGCGACAGCACGTTGGGCAGCACGTAGCGCAGGATGATCCAGCGATCCGGCAGGCCGATGGCGCGGGCGCCTTCCAGGTAGTCTTCGTGGCGGATGGCGAGCACCTGACCGCGAGTCAGCCGGGCAAAGATCGGCATGGCCGACAGGCCGATGGCGATCATCGCGTTGGTCAGGCTGGGGCCGAGAAACGCGCCCAGGGCAATGGCCAGCACCAGAAACGGACACGACAGCAGCGCTTCCATGATCCGCGAGATGACCGCATCCAGCTTGCCGCCGAAGTAACCGGCCAACAAGCCCAGCGGCACGCCGATGGCCATGGCGATCGCCACCGACACGCCACCGGCCAGCAGCGAACTGCGCGCGCCGAACAGCAGGCGCGAGAACAGGTCGCGGCCCAGTTCGTCGGTGCCCAGCCAGTAAATCAGGGACGGCGCCTTGCGCACCGCAAGGAAGTTGGCTTTGAGCGGGTCATGGGGAGCGATCCACGGCGCCAGCAGCGCGGCAAGAATGAACACCAGCAGCACCACGGCACCGATCACCGCGCCCTTGTTGGCCATGAACTTGCGCACGAACGGCGAGCGGGTACGCGGCTTGAGCGTGACGTCCACGGCTCTTGAAACGGGGGAAGCTATCGAGGTCATCAGGCTGTCCTCAGGCGCGGGTTGATCATGCGATACAGCACGTCGGCCAGCAGGTTGAGCAGCAGGAAGGCAATGGCAACACACAGCACCACGCCCTGCACCACGGCGTAATCGCGGTTGAACACCGCGTCGACGATCATCTTGCCGAAGCCTGGGATGCTGAACACTTGCTCGGTCAGCACCGCACCGCCCAGCAGCTCGCCGAACAGCAGGGTCGTGAGCGTGACGATGGGCATCAGCGCATTGCGCAGCGCATGCTTGAGAATCACCGTGCGCGGAAACAGGCCCTTGGCCCGTGCGGTGCGCACGTAGTCGGCGCGCAGCACTTCGAGCATCGCGCTGCGGGTGTGGCGCATCAGCACGCCGGACAACCCGGCGCCCAGCACGAACGCCGGCAGGATCAGGGTTTTCAGGTTCTGCACGACATCCTCATCCAGCGACACGAAACCCGAGGCCGGCAGCCATTGCAGCTGCACGGCGAAGATCATGATCAGCAGAATCCCCAGCCAGAAGTGCGGAATCGAGATCCCGGACAACGCCACCACATTGGCGGCGTAATCCACCGCCGTGCCTTTGCGCACCGCTGAAATCACGCCGGTGGGAATGCCGATCAGCATCGCAATCAGCAAGGCCAGCACCGCCAGCTCGATGGTCACCGGCAGCTTGGCCGCCAGCAACGCGGTGACCGGCTGTTCAGTGCGCAGCGAAGTGCCGAAATCGCCCTGCAGCACGTTGCCGACCCAGTGGAGGTACTGCAACGGCAGCGGATCGTTGAGCCGGTACTTGTCGCGCAGGTACTCCATCACCGCCGGGTCCCGCTCCTCGCCGGCCATCGCCAGCACCGGATCGCCGGGCAGCAGCTTCTGCAGGGTGAAGACGAACAGCGACACCAGGATCAGCGTCGGAATGGCACTGAGCAAGCGTCTGAGGATGAATATCAGCATGCCGGGCCCTCGCGTTCAGCGTGAAATGAGCTGATCATTTGGACGTCACGTCCGCCAGGCGAATCAGGCCGTCCGGGTTGGGCACGAAACCGCTGAGTTTCTTGTTCATGGCGATGATCCGTGGATCGAAATACAGGTAGCTGGTCGGCACGTCGCTGGCCAACAGGCGCAGTGCTTCGAAGTACAGCGCCTGGCGCTGGGCTTCGTCGTTGACGGCGCGCGCCTTGTTCAACAGGTCATCGAGTTTCGGGTCACAGAAGCGGCCGTCGTTCTGGCCGCCCTTGCAGGTCACGAACTGGTGAATGTCGCCGTCCGGGTCCGGACGCCCCGACCAGGCGCTCATGCTGATCTGGAAATTGCCCGCCTGCTGTTCACTGAGCAGCGTGGCGTATTCGGTGGCCACCAGATTGACCTTGATCCCGGCTTCTTCAGCCATTGCCTGGATGATCTGGCCCACCTGCTGGGCAATCGGGTTGTTGGCGACTTTCAGCTCGACGTTCAGCGGCAGCTTTACACCGGCTTCGGCCAGCAGCTTCTTGCTCTGCTCTACATCGCGGGCCGGAATCGGCAGGCTCTTGTCGTAGTACGGACTGCTGTTGGGAAACGGCTGGGCGCTGGGCGTGTACAGCCCCTCGAACACCACCTGGTTGATCGCATCGCGGTCGATGGCCAGCTCGAAAGCCTTGCGCACGCGCTTGTCCTGACCCATCGGCGTCTTGGAGCGCTCGCCGTTGTTGGTGTTGTACACCAGCTGCATGTAACCGAGCCCCGGGGTGTTGAAGACCTGCAGCTTGCTGTCGGCCTGGGCGGTTTTCACGTCGGTGGGCGCGACGCGCTCGATGATGTCCAGATCGCCGGAACGCAGGTTCGCCAGGCGTACCGAAGTGTCCGGAATCGGCAGGTAGATCAGTTTGTCGAAGTGGTAAGCCTGCTTGTTCCAATAGTTGTCGAAGCGTTCCAGGACGATGCGGTCCTGCTGCACGCGCTGGACGAATTGGTAAGGTCCGGAGCAGATCGGCCTGGACGCCACATCAGTCGCCGACGCCTTGGGCGCCAGCATCATGCCGGCGCGGTCCGACAGCTGCGAAATCAGCGTCGCATCCGGCTGCTTGACCTTGATCGCCACGGTCTTCGCATCGATCACCTCGACGCTGTCCACCGAAGCCAGTTCGCTTTTGCGCAGCGAATCGGGCAGGGTCCGGGCGCGGTCGAGGTTGAACTTCACCGCTGCGGCGTCGAACACCTCGCCGTTGTGGAAGGTCACGCCTTCACGCAGGGTCATGGTCAGGGTCTTGCCGTCTTCGCTCCAGTTCCAGGCGGTGGCCAGTTGCGGCACGTACTTGAGCTGCGGGCTGATATCCACCAGTTTGTCGCACAGCGCGGTATAGACCAGTCGGCCGGAATAGGTCCGCGAGCGATGCGGGTCGAGCACGTCCGGATCATCCTGGATGCCGATGCGCAGCGTCGACTCGGCAAAAGCGGTATTCGCGGCGAGCAGTAACAGCGTTCCTGTCATCAGATGGGCGAACTTCATGGCTGACTCTCCAGAGATAAGGCTTGATGGCTTTTGAACAGGTTCAGGCGTTGGGTGTAGGCCGCAGTGGGTGTCGGAACCAGCAGCGAGCCGGCGCCGGCATTGGCGATTTCGCGCCAGTAATGGCAAGCCACCTGGCGCTCGGCTTCGACGGTTTCGAACACCGGTTTCACCTCGCGGCACAGCGGCCTGGCGTGTGGGCAACGGGTGTGAAAGCGGCAACCGGACGGCGGTTTGCTGGGGCTCGGCATGTCACCGCCGAGCACCGGGCGCGGGTGGCGCAGGTCCGGGTGACTGACCGGAACCGCCGCCATCAGCGCCTGGGTGTAAGGGTGAAAAGGCGTCTCGAACAGCGCGTTGACCGGCGCCAGCTCGACGATTTCGCCCAGGTACATCACCGCGACCCGGTCGCTCATGTGGCGAATCACTGCCAGGCCGTGGGCGACGATCACCAAGGTCAAACCGAACTGATGCTTGAGGTCTTCGAGCAGGTTGACCACCTGTGCCTGCACCGACACGTCCAGCGCCGAGACCGGTTCGTCACCCAGAATCAGTCGCGGTTCGGAGGCCAGAGCCCGTGCGATGCCGATGCGCTGCCGCTGGCCACCGGAGAATTCATGGGGATAGCGACTGCCGTGTTCCGGCGCCAGACCGACCGTGCGCAGCAGTTCGGCAACCTTGTCCTGGCGCGCGTTGCGGCTGTCGTCGCGGTGCAGCCAGATCGGCTCGCCGATGATCGATTCCACGCTCATGCGCGGGTTGAGCGAGGCGAACGGGTCTTGAAAGATGATCTGCAGGTCGCGGCGTACCTGACGCAGTTTGTCCGGCGCCAGGTTGGCCAGATTGCGCCCTTCGTAGATGACATCGCCGGCCGTGGGCTTGAGCAGGTTCAACAGCAGGCGGCCGAGGGTCGACTTGCCCGAACCGGACTCACCGACCAGCGCCAGGGTCTCGCCACGGCGCACTGCCAGCGACACCTCGTTGACCGCTTGCACCGGCGGCTTCTTGCGCTGGAACAGCCCGGTGTCGCTGCTGAAGTGTTTGCTGACCTTGATGCTTTCCAGAATCGGCTGCTTGTTGGCGCTGCTGTCCGCCGCGTCGTGAGGTGCGTTCAGGCTCATGCGCTGACTCCCAGATGCTGTTCCAGTGGTGCGCGAATACAGGCGGCGAAATGGCCGACGGACACTTCCAGCAACGGTGGTCGCGCTTCCCGGCAGGCGGCAATGACAAACGGGCAGCGCCCGGCGAAACGGCAACCGGCGGGCATTTCCGCAGGCGTCGGCACCCGGCCGTTGATGGTCGCCAGCCGGCCTTCACGCGGGCCTATCGAAGGCATCGAGCCCATCAGGCCGATGGTGTAAGGGTGCTGCGGGTCGTCGAACAAGGTCTTCACCGAGCCGCTTTCCACCACTTGCCCGGCGTACATGACCATGACCTCGTCGGCCACTTCGGCCACCACGCCCAAATCGTGGGTGATGAGGATCATCGACGTGCCTGTTTCGGCCTGCAGGTTGCCCACCAGCGCAAGGATCTGCGCCTGAATGGTCACGTCCAGTGCGGTGGTCGGTTCGTCGGCGATGATCAGCGCAGGATCATTGGCCAGCGCCATGGCGATCATCGCCCGCTGGCGCATGCCGCCCGACAGTTCGTGGGGGTAAGCATCCAGGCGCTGGGCGGCGTCGGGCACACGGACCTTTTCCAGCATCTCCAGCGCACGCTGGCGGGCCGCGCTTTTCGACAAGCCCTGATGACGGATAACGCTTTCAGCGATCTGCTCACCGATGGTGAACACCGGGTTGAGCGAGGTCATCGGTTCCTGAAAGATCATCGCCATGCGATGGCCGCGCACATCCAGCAGGCGTTCGTCGCTCATGCCCAACAGCGGCTCATCCAGCAGGCTCGACCCGTTGGCCTGAATCTGCGCGGTGTCGGGCAGCAGGCCCATCAGCGCCATGGACGTCACGCTCTTGCCGCAGCCGGACTCACCGACAATGGCCAGCGTCTTGCCCGGCGCAACCGAAAACGACACGCCGTCGACCACGTTGGCCGGCGCGCCTTTGAAACGCACGGTGAGGTTGTCGATGCTCAAAACCGGGCGATGTTCGAGGGTGTTCTGGCTCATAGGCTCGCTTCGAGATCCTGGTGAATGACGGTGTCCAGCGCTTGCTGCAACCCGCGCAAATGGCCGCGCATGGCGCTGGCGGCCTTGACCGGGTCGCGGCTTTCGATGGCGTTGACGATGTAGTCGTGGTCGTGGCTGTAGGTGCTCAGCCGGTCGGTGTTGCGCGCCCGCTGGCGCAGGTCGCGCCAGGCCGGATCAAGCCGGATGGCGTCGAGCATTTCGTAGATATCGAGCATCAGTCGGTTACCGGCGGCTTCGGCAATGCCTCGGTGCAGCGCGCTGTCCCACAATTCCAGACCTTCGGCGTCGACTTCTTCAGCGCCTTGCTGGCGCGTGGTGCGCTCGGTCAGGCGGCGCAGGATCGCCATCTGCTCGCCGCTGGCCCGTACCGCCGCCAGCGAAGCCAGCACCGGCTCCAGATGCAGGCGCGCTTCCATCACCTCGCTGAAATTGGTTCGGCTCGACAGCCGGGCAAAACTCATGGACGCGCTGGGCGGCGTAGGCCCTACAAACGTACCTTTGCCCTGGCGACGCCAGATCAGGCCCTCGGCCTCCAGCACCGCCAGCGCCCGGCGAATGGCCCGGCGGCTGACATCGAAATTCACCGCCAGCTCCCGCTCGGTGGGCAACGCCCGCTGCGGAAACGCCGCGTGCTGGGCCACCATCTGGCGCAAGGCGTCGAGGGCCATTTTTGAAGCGTTGTCCTGGGGCTCGTCAGGCTCGAACCTTTCCATCTTGGTTTCTCGTGACAAGTCTAAAAAAATGGCACGGGCGCATCAGGCCCCTGCACGGCGATGCAAGGGCGAGTGCAATAGCGATGCCAATGGAAATTGGTTCAGCGGACAGATCCGCACATGAATGCGCGTACCCACACGAGCACGGGAAAACAGCGGGCCAATACACCAATGGTCCGAAACAGGTAACGCGCACACAGGGGGATTGGTTCAGGGAAAGGCGAACCAATTTTTGCTAAACGGCTCGCCGATGCCTGTTTGTGGTTCGGCTGCCCGGTTTAGAGGCGTGGACAAGTGCTGATGCCGCACATGCCTGGAAAAGGCGATGCATGGGCTTTGGTTTCACGCGAATACTTTTCCTGTCTCGACGTCAGGCAATTCCTACATCCCGCCGATTTGTTTTTGCGTAAAGTCCGGCCCGCTGGAATGTGACTACATTGCTTTGGGCCTCCTTCAACGGAACCCGTCGGGTGTATCGCCGTCAGCGTTTCTTAAAAAAGTTGAAAGGAGAGCACCATGCCAGGGACACACCGCGAGGGCGATTTCAGCGTCGGCCACGGCTGTCATCTGCCGCCGACACCATTGATCATTCCCGAGATTCGACTTCCTTTCGCCGGGCCGCCGCCGCGTTCCGACAGCGACCGGTTGCGCACGCAGGCCCTGGCCTGGGCGCAGCGGTACGGCTTGATCGGCCGCCGCGGCGCGCATCGATTGAGCACCACGCCGCTGCTCGATCTGGGGATGGCGCTGTGCGGGCAGGCACCCACGCAGCGAGCCGAAATCCTGGTGTGCTGGTACGTGTGGGCACTGACGCTCGATGACCGCATCGATGACGGGCCTTGGGCGGAAAACGGTGCCCTGGAGCGTTTCATCACCGCAGTGCAGGCGATCACTGAAGACGACGGCGCCGATCCGTCGGCTCAAACCAGCCGATTCGATGACCCCATGCTGGTTGCCCTGGCCGATGACCTGTGGCCACGCACCCGGAACTGGGGTGGCGAGCGTTGGTGGCGCAGCGTCGTGCGGCATTTGATCCGCCATTTGCGTGCCCAGGCGACGCTGGTACGCCTGCGGGAAACCGACGCGACGCTCACACTGGCCGAGTATCTGCCGCTGCGCCGGGACTCGTTCGGCGCACTGTTTTTCTTTGATCTGATCGACGGTGCCGAATCCCTCGACCCGTATCAGCATCCCGCCGCTATCGAAGGCTGGGACGCCCTGCGTGAACACGGGGCCGATATCATCGCCTGGACCAACGATATCCATTCGATCGCCAAAGACGTGGTGTGCGGCGAGCGCTTCAACCTGGTGTCGATACTCGCGCAAACCACCGGCAGCGATTGGCCTGCCGCGCTCGAAGCGGCCCACCGGAGGGTCAATACGGCAGTGGCAGCGTTCATCACCGTCGCCGCTGGGCAGGCTGATCAGCCGTCGTGCGCTGCCACCGATCCGGATCGGCTGCGTCAGGTAGTCCGGGCCGCAGGCGACTGGCATCGGACGGTTTCTCGCTACCACTTGCACACCGCCGATTCCACGGAGCAGGCCAACCGGCAAGTGGACCTGAACCTCACCCCGCCGACCTTGAAATCCCGGCAATTCGAAATCGATCCCTATCCCTTGTATGAGCGTTTGCGCACGACCTTGCCGATCGTCTACGACGAGCCCACGGACGTGTGGCTGGTCAGCCGGCATGTGGATGTCAAAGCCGCCTTGACCCATCCCGGGGCGAGCAACAGCAACTACACCTGGCAGATCGGGCCGTTGCTGGGGCACACCATCGTGTCCATGGACGGCTGCGAGCACGCCCAGCACCGGGCGTTGCTCACGCCAGCGTTTCGCAGCAAGGCGCTCACGGTGCTGGAAGCGTCCGTGATTTCGGTCACCGGCGACCTGCTGGCGCAGATGCGCGGCCGACCGCAGGTGGACCTGATCGCCGATTTCACCGCAGCGCTGCCGGTGCGGGTGATGGCTCGTGCACTGGGCTTGCCGGCTGAAACCCGCGAGGAGGTGGAACGGCTGAAGAACTGGTGCGCCATCGGCTTCGCCTACATGGGCAACTATCGACAAGACCCGGCCCTGCTGACCGGCGGGTTATCCAACCGGGACAGCTTCTACGACTTCATCCAGCCGCACATCGACGCCCGCCGGGCCGAACCCAGAGACGATCTGATCTCGCAGCTGCTGGCGGCACGCATCGACGATCAACCCTTGTCCGAGTCGTTCGTGCGGTCCTACTGCGCAATCCTGATGACTGCCGGCAGCGAAACCAGCCACGGCGCCCTGGCCAACCTGATCGTCAACCTGTTGAGCGAGCCGGGCCTCAAGGAGGCGGTGTTGGCTGATCCAGGCTTGATGGACCCTGCCCTCGCCGAAACCCTGCGCCGCAACTCCCCGCTGCAACTGGTTTTGCGCGAGGCCCGCGTCGCGCTGGAGCTGCCGTCGGGAACCATTCCTGCCGGCGCGACCCTGGCCTGCCTGATCGGTTCGGCCAACCGTGATCCGGACCAGTTCAGCGATCCGGACACCTTCAATCTGTCCCGCGCCGATCAGGCGACCAGTCATTTCGCCTTCGGCGCGGGCCGCCACTTCTGCCTGGGCTCCATGCTCGCGCGGATGGAAATCACGATTGGCGCGCGCATGCTGCTGCAAGCCTTCCCCAACCTGCGCTGGGCACCAGGATTCCAGCCCACCGAACGCGGTTTTCTCAACCGCTGCCCTGACCATCTGGAGGTCGCACTATGAACCGCACTGACCTGGCCGACGAACCCGGCTACACCAACAGCTATCTGGGCGACCAGCACAGCGGCCAGCTGGAACGCCTGCGTACCCTGGAATATGCCTTTGACCCTTTGAGCCAGGCGGTCTTCGAGCAGCTGGATATTCCGGGCGACGCCACCATCCTGGATCTGGGCGCCGGTGGCGGATCGCTGGCTGGCTGGCTGGCCAGGCGATATCCCGACGCGACGGTCCTGGCCAGCGACATCGACACCCGGTTCCTCAAGGGGATACCCGGCATTGAGGTGATGATCCACGACGCAAGGACCGAGAATTTTCCTCTCAGCTACTTCGACGTGGTGCACACCCGGGCGCTGCTGTGTCACCTCAGCGAACGCGAAGACATACTGACCCGCGCCGCCACCTGGGTGCGTCCCGGCGGCTGGCTGGTGATCGAAGACGTGAGCCTGCAACCGGGCTTGAACACGCAAAACCCGTTGTTCCGCAAGGTAGCCCAGGCCGGCATCACGCTCCTGGAGCAAACCATCGGTTCCGACATGCTCTGGGCCGATGCGCTGCCCAGCCGGTTGCGTGAACGGGGCCTGCTCAACATTGGCTGTCGAACCCTGGAAGGCCGGATCGGCGACAACAGCCCGGCCGATGCCTTCTGGGCCGCCACCACCGCACAGGCCGGACCGGCGCTGCTGAAACACGGGCTACTGACCCAGCACGACCTGGAGGCCATGGCCGAGCTGCGTGCCGATCCGGCTTTCAACGCCCCGGCCCTGACGCTGGTCAGCACCTGGGGCCAGATTCCGGAGCCGGAGCCGGAGCCGGAGCCGGAGTCTGAGCCGGACAGCTGCAGTGACGGACCTACGCAATGACCAACGTCGTATTAGTCGATGCCCAGGATGTGGAGATCGGTGTGTGTGACAAGCTCACCGCACACCTGGGAGAAGGCAGGCTTCATCGGGCGTTTTCGGTGCATCTGATCGACAGCGCCGGGCGTCATCTGCTGCAACGCCGTGCCGAGGGCAAACTGCTGTGGCCAGGTTTCTGGTCCAATGCCTGCTGCAGTCATCCGGCACCCGGCGAGACCATCGTGGATGCCGCTTCGCGTCGCCTGTGCGAGGAATTGGGGATTTCGGCGGCCTGCCGTTTTCTCTACAGCTTCGAATACCATGCCCGCTTCGGTTCGGTGGGTGCGGAGCACGAACTGTGTCATGTGTTGGTGGCTCGATCCGACGCGGTGGCCATCCCGAACAGGGACGAAGTCAGCGAGATCCAGTGGTGGACCCGCGCCGAAATTTCAGCCCGACTGGCAGAATCGCAAGCGCAGTTCACTCCGTGGTTTTGCCTGGAGTGGCAGCACCTGCTGGCCCAACACCCGACGTTCGATACACCGGCATAGCGAGAGTGATAGGGCGCACAGCTTGCCGGCGAAGTCTCAAGTCACAAGCGTAACCAGCTGCGGCTCGATCAACGCCGTACCGGTCTCCAGCACCGCCAGCGTCACCGGCAACTTGAAACGTCGCCGGCCGGCGCTGCCGGGGTTGAGGTACAGCCGCTCGGCGCGCCACTCGATCAGCGGTTTATGGGAATGCCCGGTAATCACCAGCTTTATGCTGTCATCGAGCAACGCCGGAACATCGGCCATGTCGTGGACCAGCAGGACCGGCCAGCCATCCAGGTCGAACCGCACGTGATCGGCAATGGGCTCCGCCCAAGGCAGGCCCACGTCGTTATTGCCCCTTACCACCTGCAACGGCGCGATGGCCGCCAGCTGGTCGAGGATGTCCGGGCTGCCGATATCGCCGGCATGGATGATCAGCTCACAACCCTGCAAGGCCGTTACGGCTTGCGGGCGAAGCAGCCCGTGGGTATCGGAAATGATGCCGACTTTCAAAGGGAGGTCCTGATTGATTTTTGTAGGATGATTTTCGCCAGCAAGCCGGCTCCTGCAGATCCAGGGAGCGCTGCGATCCTGCAGGAGCTACCGGGCTGGCGAAGACGTCAGCAACCTCAAGCAGTGCTCAAGGAATCAGCCGCTCACTACGCAAGCGATCAAACACCTTGAAGAACGCCTCATCGCTGGCCTCGAACGCCGTGAAGCCCAGTTTGCGGCTCTTGGACATGTCGGTCACCACCTCTATCGGCCGTCCCAGATCAGCGTCGGTGTGCCATGGCGAGATCAAACGGTTGATGTCACTTTCCTTGAGCTGATGCTCGCGGGCGATCTCGCTCCAGGCTGGCTGGTCGTCGGCCATCTGCTTTTCCAGCGGCGCAGGGGTTTGCGGGAAGTCAGCCGGTTCCAGGCCGAAGTACCCGGCGATCTGGCCCCACATCCAGCTCCAGCGGAAAACATCGCCATTGGTGATATTGAAAGCCTGGTTGGCCGCTTCAGGCGTGGTGGCCGCCCACAACAGCTGGCGAGCCAGTTGGTGGGAGTCGGTCATGTCGGTGAGGCTGTCCCACTGTACCCGCGAGCCGGGGAACACGAACGGCCGCCCGGTTGCTTTGCAGATGGTGGCGTAGACGGCCAAGGTGGTCGCCATGTTCATCGCATTCCCCACCGCCACGCCGGTGACCGTGTGCGGGCGATGCACGCTCCAGCTGAAACCGTCTTTCTTGGCGGCCGCGAACACTTCATCTTCCTGGGCGTAGTAGAAATTCTCGACGTCCAGACGCCCTTGGCTCTCGCGAAACGGCGTCTTGGGCAGCGTGCCTTTGCCGTAGGCCTCGAATGGGCCCAGGTAATGCTTGAGGCCGGTGACCAGCGCCACATGTTGGACACTGGCGGCCGGACGAACCGCGTCCAGCACGTTGCGCACCATGGCGGCATTGACGCGAATGTTCTCTGCCTCGGTGGCCTGGCGCGACCAGGTGGTCAGGAAGACATGGCTGGGTTTGAGGTCTGCCAGGGCGTTACGCAATGACACCGGGTCTTGAAGATCCGCGGCCACCGCAATCACGCCGGGCAAGGTCGAAGGGTGACGGGACAGAGCTGCGACCTGCCAGCCGTTGTCGAGCAAGAGTTGGGTGATGGCGCTGCCGACGATGCCGCTGGCACCGACGACCAAGGCGGTCTGGGTCATGGGATTTTCCTGAGCAGTAAATGAATCGACATGTACTGTCAGAACCGCATAGACCCACACCGTTCAACCCGATTGCCTGACCGAGCCCTTTGCAGGCCCGGTCGGGTTTCGATCAGATCTTGAAGCTGGCCACCAGTTGCTTGAGGCGCCCGGCCTGTTGCGACAGCGCCGCGCAGTCCTTGAGGGTCTCGTTCAGGTTGGCGACGCCTTGCTGGTTGAGGGTGTTGATCTGGCTGATGTCCACGTTCAGGGTTTCCACCACGGCGGTCTGCTCTTCGGTCGCAGCGGCCACCGACTGGTTCATGCCGTCGATGTCGCTGATCCGGCGCGTGACGTCACGCAAGCGACTGCCGGCCTGGTTGGCCACCTCGACGCTGTCCTGGCTGGACACCTGGCTCTGGTTCATGTTCAGCACGGCATCCTGGGAGCCGGTCTGCAACTCGCCAATCATGTTGTGGATCTCGTCGGCCGACTGCTGGGTACGATGCGCCAAGTTGCGCACTTCATCGGCCACCACGGCAAACCCGCGGCCCGCTTCGCCAGCGCGCGCCGCTTCGATGGCGGCGTTGAGCGCCAGCAGGTTGGTCTGCTGCGAGATGCCTTTGATGACGTCCAGAATCTGCCCGATGTTGTCGGTGCTGGCATTGAGTTGCTCGATCTGGGTGCAGGAAGCGCTGATCTTGGTCGACAGCTCGCTCATGGACTGGATCGTCTTCTCGACCACCACCTGGCCGTCCTGAGCCTGCGCCCGGGCTTCACTGGCCTGGGTGGAAGCATCCGAGGCATTGCGGGCGATTTCCTGGGTGGCGGCGCCCAGTTCGTTGATGGCCGCTGCCACGCTGTTGGTGCGGGCGCTCTGTTCATCGAAACCGATGATCGAGGAGTTGGAAGACTCCACCACCCGTTGCGACAGGTCATGCACCTGCATGGTCGCCGACGACACTTCGACGATCGAAGCATGCACGCGTTCGACGAACTGGTTGAACGAGCTGCCCAGTTCGGCGAACTCGTCCTTGCCCTGAATGCTCAGGCGGCGCGTCAGGTCGCCTTCACCCTGAGCGATGTCCTGCATGGCGCGACCCATGGTGGTCAGCGGCTTCATCAAGGCGCTGATGAGCAGGCTCAGCAGCAAGGCGATCATGCCCACGGCGATCAACACTGCGACCATCGCCGAACTGCGGAACTGGCTCAGCGGCGCGTAGGCTTTGTTCTTGTCGATCGACAAACCGATGTACCAGTTCGCCGATGGCAGGCCGGTGATCGGCGTGAAAGACAGGATGCGCTCTTCACCGTCGAGGGTGACTTCGCGCAACTGCTTGTCCAGGGTCAGGGTTTGCCCAGGGTAGATGTCCTTGAGGTTTTTCATGACCCGGTCTTTCTGCGGGCTGACGATAACCTGCCCATCGCCGCTGACCAGGAATGCGTAACCGATGCCGCCGAAGTCCACCGAGTTGATGATCTTGACCAGCGTATCGAGGCTCAGGTCGCCACCGGCCACGCCGGAGATCTTGCCGTTGGTCTTGATCGGGCTGGCGACCGTTACCACCAGGCCACCCACCGAAGCCTGGTAAGGCGCGCTGAGGATGGTCTGGCCGGCGTCGACCGTGGATTTGTACCAGGGGCGCTGGCGCGGGTCGTAGCCGGCCGGCATTTCGGCGTTGGGCCGCTGGGTGAAGGTGCCGTTGCTGTCGCCGACGTAGGTGAATTGAAAGGTGGACACCAGCGACGGTTGCGACACCAGGCCGGTCAGGTCATTGGTCACGCCCTGGAAGGAGACGTCCTGGGCAAGGTTTTCCAGAACCAGAATGCGCCCGCCCAGCCAGTTCTGAACGCTGCTGGCGGTCAGCTCACCTGCTTGTTTGACCGAAGCTTCCAGGTTCTGGCGAATGGTCGTGCGCTGCAGGTAATCGTTGTACAACGTGAATAACGCGAATGCCAATACAACGACACCCGATGCGGCCAGCAGGATTTTATGGCGGAACTTCAAATTCATTACGGCACATCTCGACAAAGGATAAGGGTCTGGTCTGGGTAACTTGCTTGAAGAGTGTTCCGTTCTCTTTACAGGCAGTGACCCACACTTAACGGCAGGTTTGCACGATACCTGAGCGCCAAAGGCCTTCCAGCGGCTGTTCGACGGCAGCGGTATCCAGCCGTTTGGGCTTGACGGGAGGCCTTTATAACCGGGGGTTGCAGGGAATGAAAGCACCAGGCGCACCGGCGAAAGATTTTCATTTTTTCACTGCTTTTTTGTTACAGATCGGCGATCCGCGGCCGATAGTGTCTGTACTCGAAGCCTTGCCGGTGGCCATAACAATAAACGCTCCAGAGGCCATTACTTAAACTAGACATTCCTGGAGAACGTCAATGAACAGCTGGTTCGCAAACATCAGCGTTAATAAGAAACTTGGCCTGGGTTTTGGCCTGGTACTTGTTTTTACTGCCATTCTCGCGCTGACCGGCTGGAACAGCCTGGGTAGCCTTATCGACCGCAGCAACTGGATGAGCGATATCACCTCGCTCAATTCACAGCTGACCAAACTGCGCGTGACCCGCCTGCAGTACATGGTCGCCAACGGTGACGACAAGATTGCCGAAACCGTGCAGACCTCCCTCGACGGCTTCAAAGGCTATCAGCAGAAGCTGCTGGCCAGCTTCACAGCACCTGACAACAAAAGGATGCTGGAGCAGTTGGGCGTGGTCATCGCCGACTACCAGAAATCCCTCAACGACATGCGCAACGGCTACAAGACCAGCAATGCCGCACGTCAAGAGATGACCACCCACGCCGCCAAAGGCGAAGCGCTGATCGAGCAGATCCTGGCGGACGTCAAGACCAATGCCATGGACCTGGGGCGTTTCGAGCAGTACGAAACCATCGTCGACGCTCGTGAAGACCTGATGAAAGTGCGCTACGAAGTGCGTGGCTACCTGGCCGACGGCACCCCGGAAAGCGAACAGAAAGCCACCGCACAGCTGACCGATGCCATCCAGGGCATGGACACGCTCAAGACCGCTTTCAGCGATACCCAGGCAAGCCGCATCACCCAGCTGGAAAGCGCGTTGATCAGCTACCGCTCCACCCTGGAAGCCATGAAGAGCGCGAACGCATCGATTGCCAAGGCGCGCAAGGAAATGACCGTTCAGGGTCAGGAGATCGTCAAACTCAGCGATGACCTCTATCAGTTCCAGCTGGATCGCCGCGACCAGGAAAGCGCCCAGGCGCGTACCCTGCAGATCACTTGCACCCTGCTGGCCCTGATCCTGGGCATCCTGGCTGCGGTGCTGATCACTCGCCAGATCACTCGCCCGTTGCAGGAAACCCTGGCAGTGGTCGACCGCATTGCTTCGGGCGACCTGACCTACACCCCAGCCGTGACGCGTCGCGACGAACTGGGTGTTCTGCAACAAGGCATCCAGCGCATGGGCACCACCTTGCGCGACCTGATCACCGGCATCCGCGATGGCGTGACCCAGATCGCCAGCGCTGCCGAAGAACTGTCGGCCGTGACCGAGCAGACCAGCGCCGGGGTCAACAGCCAGAAAGTGGAAACCGACCAGGTGGCCACAGCCATGCACGAAATGTCGGCCACCGTTCAGGAAGTGGCGCGCAACGCCGAGCAGGCTTCGCGAGCGGCCTCCGATGCCGATAAAGAAGCCCGCGACGGTGATCGGGTGGTGGGTGAAGCCATCGCCCAGATCGAGCGTCTGGCCACTGAAGTAGGTCGTTCGGCCGATGCCATGACCCAGCTGGAGCAGGAAAGCGACAAGATCGGCAAGGTCATGGACGTGATCAAGGCCGTGGCCGAGCAGACCAATCTGCTGGCCCTCAACGCCGCCATCGAGGCTGCGCGTGCGGGCGAAGCCGGGCGTGGTTTCGCGGTGGTGGCGGACGAAGTGCGCGGCCTGGCCCAACGCACCCAGCAGTCGACCGAAGAGATCGAAAGCCTGGTCGCCGGGCTGCAGAACGGCACCCGCCAGGTGTCGAGCATCATGCTCAGCAGCCGCGAGCTGACCGCCAACAGCGTGCAACTGAGCCGCAAGGCCGGCACTTCGCTGAGCAGCATCACGCAGACCGTGTCCAACATCCAGGCCATGAATCAGCAGATCGCGGCCGCAGCCGAAGAGCAGAGCGCCGTGGCCGAAGAAATCAGCCGCAGCATCGTCAATGTGCGCGACGTTTCCGAGCAGACGGCTTCGGCCAGCGAAGAAACCGCTGCGTCCAGTGTCGAGCTGGCGCGCCTGGGTGGCCAGCTGCAAACCATGGTCAGCCACTTCCGCGTCTGACCCTGACCGACCCTGAGGCCGCCCGGCTTCAGGGTCTTTCCCACCGGTAACAACTATCAATTTGAGCAATGATCGGTACCAACCGCATTGACTTCTGAAAAATCGCCAGCGGCGTAGCATTGCCTCCATACCGAGTCACCCACGACTCGCCCGATCTGGAGCAATGACCATGAAAACTTCGAACCTGATCTTCGGCCTGGCCTTCTCTGTATTGACTTCCAGCGCGTTCGCCCTGCCGGTCGTGAGTGACTCCCAAACCCTGAGCCATCCCGTTATCGCGGCCGACGGTGCTGATCGCGTCGGTGCCAACCGTGTAGCGGCCGACGGCGCTGACCGTGTCGGTGCCAACCGTGTAGCGGCCGACGGTGCTGATCGTGTCGGTGCCAACCGTGTAGCGGCCGACGGTGCTGACCGTGTCGGTGCCAACCGTGTAGCGGCCGACGGTGCTGATCGCGTCGGTGCCAACCGTGTAGCGGCCGACGGTGCTGATCG
>NZ_RHQN01000012.1:100413-148770 GCF_003935425.1 Pseudomonas sp. v388 | reverse complement strand
TTGAGCAGCACCTGGTTGCCCAGCCGCTCGGACAGCTGGCGGGCGCCGTGCAGCGGGGTTTCCACGGCAACGTCGTAAACGCGGGAGGTGAGGATCTTCTTGACGTACTGTTCGAGCATCGGGACGACATCACTGGCGGTAAGAGCGAGGCAGGAAGTCTAGGGGCTGGAGCGGTTGCAGCACAACCGGACCCGTCGCCCGATGGATGAGCATCGGAATGACAGGGCTTTCAGGCGCAGTCGTCGTTATAATGCCGGCCCTTCTGCATACCTCAGGCACCGTGGAGCCCGCATGACCCAGGATCAACTCAAACAGGCAGTCGCCCAAGCCGCTGTCGATTTCATCCTTCCCAAGCTCGACGACAAAAGCATCGTCGGCGTCGGCACGGGCTCCACAGCCAATTGCTTTATCGACGCGCTGGCCAAACACAAGGCCGCGTTCGATGGCGCAGTCGCCAGTTCCGAAGCCACCGCTGCGCGCTTGAAGGGCCACGGCATTCCAGTCTATGAACTCAATACCGTCAGCGATCTGGAGTTCTACATCGACGGCGCCGACGAAAGCGACGAGCACCTGAACCTGATCAAAGGCGGCGGCGCGGCACTGACTCGCGAAAAAATCGTTGCCGCAGTCGCCAAGACCTTCATCTGCATTGCCGACGGCAGCAAGCTGGTGCCGGTGCTCGGCGCGTTTCCGCTGCCGGTGGAAGTCATTCCCATGGCCCGCAGCCACGTGGCGCGCCAGCTGGTGAAGCTGGGTGGCGACCCGGTCTATCGTGAAGGCGTCCTGACCGACAACGGCAACATCATTCTGGATGTTCACAACATGAACATCACCGATCCGGTGACGCTGGAAGCGCAGATCAACGCCATCGTCGGCGTCGTGACCAACGGCCTGTTCGCGGCGCGCCCGGCTGACCTGCTGTTGCTCGGCACTGCCGAAGGTGTGAAAACCCTGACGCGCTGAGAACATCCCCGATCTGTAGGAGCCACAACAAGTCCGCTCCTACGGATTTGGGGTTTCCGGCTTGCGGAACACGTAGAACAGGTTCGGCTCGCTGACTACGTACAACGTTCCCTGGTCATCCATGGCAATGCCTTCGGCCTGCGGCACGTCCTTGCTCAGGCCCATGCTGCCCGCCGTGAGCGAAGCACTGCCGATGGGGTGGCCCTTGGTGTCGATTTCGATGATCCGTCTGGACTCATCGGACAGGGCCAGCAAGTGCCCGCTGCGTTCATCGAACTGCAGGCTGGACAGATCACGGACGAACAGTCTGGCGTTGCGTTTCTGGTCTGACGTTATCTCTACAACGCTCGGTGCATCGCCCCCCACGCTCGGAAAACCGCGCACCTCAATGATCTGCACCGGCTCCCGCTCCTTGGCGATGAACAGGCGCTTGCCTGCCGAATCGTAGGCCAGCCCTTCGTAACCTTTGTTGCCTCCGGCGTCGATGCCCAGGGTCAACTGTTCGGCGTCACGTGCGTCGAGAGCCTGGGTAGCGTCATCGATCTGCACCTTGATCAGACGCTGGCGACGCTCGTCACTGATGACGTAGACCCCAGGGCCGATGTACTCGACCGCTTCCGAGTCGCCGAAGCCCACCAGCGGAATGCGCCGCAACGTGCGACCGTCCAGGCTCAGCTCGACGATTTCATTTCTTTTGTTGGTCACGGTGAAAAGGCTTTTGCGGTCCGGGTCATAGCTCAAGGCCGATACGTCGCTGCTGAGCCCGTCGATGGGCTGGCCTTCGACCACTGCCCGGTACTGATGCAGCGCCAGCGTATCGATAGAGTCCGACTGCCACAGCATTTGCCAATTGAACGCCGCCTGGTCAGCGAAACGGTAGCGGCGATCGATGACGAAAAGCACTGCGACCACGACGGCCAGCAGAAGAATGAACAACGAATAGCGGTTAAGGCGACGCATTGAAGGGGCTCACGGTTTGATCATTCGGCATGAATAACATACCAATATGAATCCAAGCTTAATGGCTTTATGCCTTGATCGAGCGCTGAGTGTCAGTGCTTGCGAAACGTGTAGAACAGGTTCGGTTCGCTGACCATATACAACGTGCCCTCTTCATCCAGTGCCACGCCTTCGGCACGCGGAATGGTGGCCGAGAGGCCGTTCATGCCCATCAGCAGCGTCATGAAGCTGACCTGCTTGCCGTCTTCGTCGAGTTCCAGCGCCAGGTGCGAATCGGCCGACAGCACCAGGGTATGGCCGGTACGAGGGTCGATGCTCAGGGAGGACAGGTTGCGGACATCCAGCGCATCGCTTGAAACATTGCGTTTCTCGCCTTTGAGGATTTCGCCGCCGTTGCTTTTCCAGGTAAAGATCGCCGCAGGCCGCTCTTCGCCGAGCAACAGCTGCTGGCGCGCATGGTCCCAGACCACGCCTTCGAAACCCTTGTTCTGATTGTCCGAGGCGCCCAGGTTGTATCGCACGGCATTGGCGATATCCAGGCTGGTGGTCTCGCCGTCCACCCTGGAAAAGGTCAACACATGCTGGCGTTCATCGGTGATCGCGATCAAGCCGTCATTGAGCACGGCAACCCCCTCGGGATTGCTCCAGCCCACCAGCGGAATCTTGCGCAACACGTCACCTTCCAGGCTCAGCTCCACCAGGAACGGGTTCTTGCCCATGACGGCGAACAGGGTCTTGGTGGCAGGACTGTAGGCCAGGTCCGAAGCTTCGTCCTCTTCCATGCCCGGCAGCACCTTGGCGTCGATGACCACGCGGTAGTCGGGCAACCAGATACTGGCGCTGCGCTCGGCCCTGCTCTGGAACGCTTCACGCATCCAGAGGTAGGCGCGGTCATCCCAATGCATCAGGAAGGCGATGCCGTAGCCCATGCAGAGGATCAGCAATACCCAGCAATACCAGCGCAGCTCGCGAAGCCGGGCAAACCGCGACCGAGGCGTAGACATAGATGAGGTAGCAATGGCCATTTAACCGTTTCCAGGCAGATTTGACGTCACCACGACGAGCCCTTCCAGCGAAGAGCCCGGAGGATTATCCAGATCGCTTGTGAAAAAAACGACAATTGGTCGGAACTTTCCCCAAAGCTGCATAAAAACCGCCTGACGGTGGTGTCAGACGGTTCCCTGTAACGAGAGGCCGGTTATCAACGCACGACGCTTTCGTAGCGGCTGTGGCCGGTCAGTTCCAGAACGACCTGATCACCCGGCTCGAACGGCCCGACACCGGCAGGCGTGCCGGTCATGATGATGTCGCCGGCCTGCAACGAGAAGTTGGCCGCCATGTGCTGGATCATCGGGATGATCGGGTTGAGCATCAGGCTGCTGTTGCCATCCTGCACGACCTTGTCGTTCAGGGTCAGGCGAATCCCGATGTCGGTGAGGTCCGGATAGGTTTCGGCCGGCAGGAATGGCGCGATCACCGCAGCACCGTCGAAACATTTGGCCAATTCCCACGGCAGCCCTTTCTCGCGCAGACGCGATTGCACATCACGCAGCGTCAGATCCAGGCCCGGCGCAATGCCGCTGATGGCATCGACCACTTCTTCGGCCGACGGGTTCTTGCTCAACGGCTTGCCGATCAGTACGACGATCTCGGCTTCGTAATGCACAGAGCCACGGTCGGTGGGAATCTTGAACCCGCCTTCCAGGGCCACGACACAGCTGCCCGGCTTCATGAAAATCAGCGGCTCAGTCGGCACCGGATTACCCAGCTCCTTGGCGTGCTCGGCATAGTTGCGCCCGATGCAGACCACTTTACCCAGCGGGAAGTGGATGCTCGTTCCATCGGCATATTTGTGCTGGTAGCTCATGACGTCTCCTGGGTTTTGTGGATGTGGCTTTTATTGAAGGACGCTGAAGATTCAAAGCGGGAAGATCTTGCCCGGATTCATGATCCCGTTGGGATCGAAGACCGACTTCAAGGCCTTCATGTATTCGATTTCCACCGGCGAACGACTGTACGTCAGGTAATCGCGCTTGGTCATCCCCACGCCGTGCTCGGCAGAGATCGAGCCGTTGTACTTCTCGACAGTCTCGAACACCCACTTGTTGACCTTCGCGCATTTGACGAAAAACTCGCCAGTGTCCAGGTCATGCGGCTTGAGGATGTTCAGGTGCAGGTTGCCGTCGCCGATATGGCCGTACCAGAGCACCTCGAAGTCCGGATAGTGCTCGCTGACGATGGCATCGATCTCGGCGAGGAATTCGGGCACTTTGGAGACAGTGACCGAAATATCGTTCTTGTACGGCGTGAAGTGCGAAATGGTCTCGGAGATGTATTCGCGCAACTTCCACAGGTTGCGCAGCTGCTGCTCGCTCTGGCTCATCACGCCGTCCAGTACCCAGCCCTGCTCGACGCAATGCTCGAAGGTCGCCAGGGCGTCATTGGCCAGGTCGGGCGTCGCGGCTTCGAACTCCAGCAAGACGTAGAACGGGCATGGCGTATCGAAAGGCGATGGCACGTCCCCGCGGGCCATGACCCGGGCGAAGGACTTGTCGGAAAAGAATTCGAAAGCGGTCAGGTCGAGCTTGCCGTGGAAGGCATGAAGCACCGGCATGATCGAGTTGAAGTCGGTGGTGCCCAGCACCATCGCGGTGAGGTTGCGCGGCGCGCGATCCAGCCGCATGGTGGCCTCGACCACGAAGCCCAGCGTACCTTCGGCGCCAATGAACAGCTGGCGCATGTCGTAGCCGGTGGCGTTTTTGATCAGGTCCTTGTTCAGTTCGAGTACATCGCCCTTGCCGGTGACGACCTTGAGCCCGGCCACCCAATTGCGGGTCATGCCATAGCGGATGACCTTGATCCCGCCAGCGTTGGTGCCAATGTTGCCGCCGATCTGGCTGGAGCCCGAGGACGCGAAATCCACCGGGTAATACAGGCCGTTCTCTTCGGCCAGAGCCTGCAACTGGCGGGTAATCACGCCCGGCTGGCACACGGCGGTGCGGTCGGTGAGGTTGAGTTCCAGCACCTGATTCATGTAATCGAAGGACACCACCACTTCGCCATTGTCGGCCACCGCCGCAGCGGAAAGGCCGGTGCGCCCGCCGGACGGCACCAGCGCGACACGATGGGTGTTGGCCCAGCGTACGATGGCCTGGACTTGCTCGGTGGTTTTGGGGAACACAATGGCGGACGGCGCCGGTGAGAACTGCCTGGTCCAGTCCTTGCCGTATTTTTCGAGGGAATCGGGATCGGTCAACACCTTGCCGGGGTCGACCAGGGTCTTCAGCTCGTCAATCAAAACAGGATTGTTCATCGACTCAACTCTCGAACCATTCATGGGCATCCTGAGAACGGTTCACGTTCAGGAATGAGGTTTCGCGGGGTCGTTATGCTAGCATACGACCCCCGTGAATCGTGCCTATGGCCGATCCGGCCCCTGCCAATTTCTCCGGGACACAGGTTTACGCAGATGAGCAAGACTTCCCTCGACAAGAGCAAGATCAAGTTCCTTCTTCTCGAAGGCGTCCACCAATCCGCTGTCGACGTCCTCAAGGCCGCCGGCTACACCAGCATCGAGTACCACACCAAGTCGTTGCCGGAAGCCGAGCTGAAGGAAAAGATCGCTGACGCCCACTTCATCGGCATTCGCTCTCGCACCCAGCTGACCGAAGAGTTGTTCGACTGCGCGAAGAAACTGGTCGCGGTAGGCTGCTTCTGCATCGGCACCAACCAGGTCGACCTCAACGCAGCGCGTGAGCGTGGTATCGCGGTGTTCAACGCGCCGTACTCCAACACCCGTTCGGTGGCCGAGCTGGTGCTGGCCGAAGCCATCCTGCTGCTGCGCGGCATCCCTGAGAAAAACGCTTCCTGCCACCGTGGCGGCTGGATCAAGAGCGCGGCCAACTCGTTTGAAATCCGTGGCAAGAAGCTGGGCATCATCGGCTACGGCTCGATCGGCACCCAGCTGTCGGTCCTGGCCGAAGGTTTGGGCATGCAGGTGTACTTCTACGACACGCTGACCAAGCTGCCGCTGGGCAACGCCACTCAGGTCGCCAGCCTGACCGAGCTGCTGGGCATGTCCGACATCGTCACCCTGCACGTTCCGGAAACCACGGAAACCCAGTGGATGATCGGTGAGAAGGAAATCCGCGCCATGAAAAAGGGCGGCATCCTGATCAACGCCGCTCGCGGCACCGTGGTCGAGCTGGAGGCACTGGCCGACGCGATCAAGGACAAGCACCTGATCGGCGCCGCCATCGATGTATTCCCGGTCGAGCCGCGCTCCAACGACGACATCTTCGAGAGCCCGCTGCGTGGCCTGGACAACGTGATTCTGACCCCGCACATCGGCGGTTCCACTGCCGAAGCCCAGGCCAACATCGGCCTGGAAGTCGCCGAGAAGCTGGTCAAGTACAGCGACAACGGTACTTCCGTGTCGTCGGTCAACTTCCCGGAAGTGGCGCTTCCTGCTCACCCTGGCAAGCACCGCCTGCTGCACATCCACGAAAACATCCCAGGCGTGCTCAGCGAGATCAACAAGGTCTTCGCGGAAAACGGCATCAACATCTCCGGTCAGTTCCTGCAGACCAACGAGAAAGTCGGCTACGTGGTGATCGACGTCGACGCCGAGTACTCGGACCTGGCGCAAGCCAAGCTGCAACAGATCAAAGGCACCATCCGTAGCCGCGTTCTGTTCTGATTGCAGACCGCGCGCACAAAAAAGGAGACCTTCGGGTCTCCTTTTTTCTGGTCAACTTTTGCCGAGTCTGTGGGAGCGGACTTGTCCGCGAAAACATCAGAGCGGTCGATGCATCTTCTGCGGTCGCTCCAGCTTTTCGCGGACAAGTCCGCTCCTACAAGGTGTCAGGCGAACAAATCATTGCCCCGCCGCCTGAACCAACCGGTCAGGGAAAGCCTGTCACGAGTCGCCGGCAGCACTTCGTGCGGGAACTCTCCTGACAGAAACACCACCAGACAACCACCGATGGGTTCCACATCGCACTCCACCTCATTCTTGAGGTACATGCGCAACTGCCCGCCGTGCTCCGGCCGCCAGGCATCGTTGAGGTACAGCACGGCCGACACCATGCGTTTGTCGTCGTCCCTGAAGCGATCGACGTGCCGCAGGTAGAACGCGCCCGGTGGATACTGGGCAAAATGGCTTTCGAAATCCTCAAGGCCCAGGAACAAACCTTGGTTCAACGCCAGGCGCAGGCTGTCCATGATCTCCAGATAGTTATCGCAGCATTCGGCCTGGCCGGGTTCCAGCCACTGGATTCGATCCCCACGAATGCCTTCGCGCACCTCCTGCGCAGGCCCGCGACCAATCCCGGCAGGCTCCAGCTCACCTTCGGCTGCACGTTTGCGGCACTCTTGCGCCAGTTCACGGGTCAGACTTTCGGGCAGGAAAATATTCTGCTGCGACCAGCCATGGGTGGCGAGGTCGTCGACAATTCGGAGCAGCAGTGGGTGATCGGTAGGTATGCGCATGGCGTGCATAGTATCCATAAGCCCTGCACTCCAACAGAGGCGTGCATACAGCATTGTGGTGCGCAGGAGTTTTCATTCGGCAAGGGCAGTCATAACTCGACAAAGCCCCGTCTACACCCCGAGAATAGCGGCCTGCCGACAGGAGTCCCTAATGCGTCGTTTGTTTGTTTTGCTGTTGATGTGCTGCGCCGTGCCTGCCTGGGCAGACAGCTACGATTTGCTCTACAAGGCCGCCGGCTGGCCGGAACAAAGGGCGCACTTCAGCGACGCGGTCAAAGCGGCCCAGCAGCGCTATCAGAACAACCTGCCGCCTGCGGTCTATCAGGCGTTGGTGAACAATAGCAATCAACGGTTCGCGCCGCAGGCGATGGATCAACGGGCCGAACAACGCCTGCGGGAAAGCCTCAAGGACCCTGCGCCTGCCTTGCAGTTCTTCCAGACGCCGCTGGGCCGCAAGATCGTCAACGCCGAACTCACCGCGACCCGTCCCGATCAACTGGCCAAGCATGCCCAAGGCCTGCCGGTGATCCAGGCCGATGCGACGCGCCAACTGTTGATCGGGCATCTGGCCCAGGCACTGCCCGCCAAACAGGCCGGTGCCGAAGTCAGCCTGGCCATTGCCGGCGTTGCCGCCGACAGCCTGAGCCAGATGATCCCAGGCCTTTTGGGCGGCGGACAGGCACAAGGCATGCTCGAAGGCCAGCGCGAGCGCTTGATGGCGCAGATCAGCGCCGACCTCAACAACACGCTGCTGTACGTCTACCGCGACCTGTCGGACCCGGAACTCGAAGAGTTCTCGACCTTCGCCGAGTCTGCGGAAGGCAAGGCCTACTACCAGGCCGCCCTCGCCGCCATCCGTGCGGGTCTGGCGGTGGGTCAGAGTGGAGCGGGACGCGCGAACTGACCTTCGCCGCGCAGAACCGGGTGGCTCAACCGAGCCGACTCCTTAAGAACTCGAAATACTGCGCCCGCAGTTCCGGCGACTCATTGGCCAGATGATGCCGAGCCTGATCGAGCATGAGGATCTGCGGCTCGCTGAACTTGGCCTTGAGAATGGTCAGGTTGTGCAACCAGTCGACTGTCATGTCGGCGTCGCCCTGGATGATGATCGGACTGCGGGCACAGGCGGGAGCGCGCTCGATACGCACGATCCACTGCGCCAGGGCGCCAACCCAGGCGGTTGGCAAACGACGCGGTTGCAACGGATCGGCCAGCAGGAACGGCAGGAACGTCGGTGTGTTGGAGTTTTCCGTAAAGCGCCGGGCGATACCCTTCACGAATGGCTTGAGTGCGTAATAGCTGAGTCGTGACCAACCCCAGGCCCGAGGCCGCACCAGCGGCGACAACAGGATGACCTGACCCTGCGCCGGACTGTCGGTCCCTTGATGCAGCAGGTGGTCGATCACGATTGCCCCGCCGGTGCTCTGTCCGCACAGGTGCCAGGGATGCGGCAACTGCAACGCCTCGGCTTCGACCAGCAACCGCTGAAGCACCATTTGATATTCGGCAAAATCGTTGATGCTCGCCCGGCTGCCGCTGGACAGGCCATGCCCGGGCAGATCGCAGGAAATCACCGCGAAGCCCTGCGTCAGCGCCCACTGAATGACGTGCTGGTACAGGCCCATGTGATCGTAGAAGCCGTGGAACAGGAACATTGTCGCCAGCGGATTTTCCGGCAACCAGACCTGGCCGACGATTTCATAGTCACCGACGTCCAGACGGCCGAGCCAACTGCGAGTCGCCTTCTCGCCGCCCAGGTTCTCCAGGCTGTAGAAACGCTGATAACCCAGCCCGTTATCGTTGAGCGGGGCTTGGGCAGTGAGCGGCGCCAGGCTGGCGCGCAGGTGATCGGGGTC
Source organism: Pseudomonas sp. v388 (assembly GCF_003935425.1). Lineage (GTDB taxonomy): Bacteria > Pseudomonadota > Gammaproteobacteria > Pseudomonadales > Pseudomonadaceae > Aquipseudomonas. The sequence goes on along the minus strand of NZ_RHQN01000012.1, from coordinate 139,501 downwards.
GAACGTGACAGACATGGGGCTTCCAGATGGCGGCAAGGGCGCGAACGGCCATAGGGCGATAGTATCCGCCTGTCCGGCCATGGCAAGTGACACCCTCGCGAGAAAATCATCCGACCTTGAAAACGGCCTGCTGACTCACTGAAATCCGCCGCTACCCAGCCACGCGCCGAATCTGTAGCCTTCAACGCCCTTGCCGGAGCCTTTTACAGGGAAGCCCCATGAAGCGCAGTCTTCGCGTCCTGCTGATTGTCATCGCCGCGCTTGCGGTAATGCTTGCCGCCGTTGCCGGCTGGTACATTCACGGCAAACAGCCGGTCCGTAACGGCGAAATTGTCATGAGCCACCTTCAGGCGCCGGTCACCGTGCGCTACGACGAGCGCGGCGTGCCGCACATTCGCGCCGAGCATCAGGCCGACCTGTACCGCGCGCTGGGTTACGTTCATGCCCAGGACCGGCTGTTCCAGATGGAAATGCTGCGCCGCCTGGCGCGGGGTGAACTGGCCGAAGTCATGGGGCCGCGGCTGGTGGAAACCGACCGGTTGTTCCGCAGCCTGCGCATTCGCGACCATGCGGCGGCCTATGTCGCACGGCAGGACCAGAACAGCCCGACCTGGCAGGCATTGCAGGCTTACCTCGACGGCATCAACCAGTATCAGGACACCCACGCCCGGCCGATGGAGTTCGACCTGCTGGGCATTGCCAAGCGCCCGTTCACCGCCGAAGACACCCTGAGCGTGGGCGGCTATCTCGCCTACAGTTTTGCCGCTGCGTTTCGCACCGAACCTTTGCTGACCTATGTGCGTGATGAGCTTGGGCCACGCTACCTGGAGGTGTTCGATCTGGACTGGCACCCGCAGGGTATGCTCGACCAGTCCCCCACATTGACCGGCGCCGACTGGAACAGCCTCGACCGACTGGCGCAGTTGAGCCTCGGGGCGCTGCAGGACGCAGGCTTGCCGCAGTTCGAAGGCAGCAACGCCTGGGCCATCGCCGGCAGCCGCACCCAGAGCGGCAAACCGATCCTGGCCGGCGACCCGCACATCCGCTTTTCCGCGCCATCGGTATGGTACGAGGCGCAACTGTCTGCACCGGGGTTTGAGCTGTACGGGCATCACCAGGCCCTCAATCCCTTCGCCTTTCTCGGCCACAACCTGGATTTCGGCTGGAGCCTGACCATGTTCCAGAACGACGACGTGGACCTGATCGTCGAGAAGACCAACCCGGACGATCCGAATCAGGTCTGGCATCACGGCCGCTGGGTAGACATGACCCGCAGCGAACAGCAGATCGCGGTGAAGGGCGAGCCGCCGGCTACCATCACCCTGCGCCAGTCGCCCCACGGCCCGATCGTCAACGACGTAATGGGCAAGCTTGCAGGACAGGCACCGATTGCCATGTGGTGGTCGTTTCTGGAATCAGAGAATCCGGTACTGGACGGCTTTTACGAGCTGAACCGTGCTGATACGCGGGAGAAAATGCGCAGCGCCGCGCAGAAAATCCAGTCTCCCGGCTTGAACCTTGTCTGGGCCAACGCTTGGGGTGACATCGGCTGGTGGGCGGCAGCGCAGTTGCCGATTCGTCCCGAGGGCGTCAACTCGACCTTTCTGCTGGACGGCAGCACCGCGCAGGCGGACAAGCTGGGTTTCTACCCTTTCAGCGCCAACCCGCAGGAAGAAAATCCGGCCCGCGGCTATATCGTCTCGGCCAACTTTCAGCCGCTGTCGCCAACCGGGATGCAGATTCCTGGCTACTACAACCCCGCCGAGCGCGGGCAGCAGCTCGACCGGCAACTGAGCGAGCCCGGCATCCAATGGGACCTGGATGCCAGCGCCAGACTGCAACTCGGAACGCAGACTGACTACGCGCCGAGCATTCTGCGGCCGCTGATGCCGGTGTTGCGCGAGGTGGCGGATGAGCCGGGCGAACGGGCATTGGTCGAATCGCTGGCTGCCTGGCAAGGCGACTACCCGGTGGATTCCGTAGCGGCGACGTTGTTCAACCAGCTGCTGTTTGAGCTGGCGGACAAGTCGTTTCACGACGAGCTGGGCGACGGGATGTTCGAAACGCTGCTGTCGACCAGAGCGCTGGACGCCGCCCTGCCCCGACTGGCTGCCGATGCGCAATCACCCTGGTGGGACAATCGTGTTACGCCGGTCGTGGAAAGCCGCGCCGATACGGTCAAAGCGGCGTGGCGCGCCAGCGTGGCGCATCTGAAATCGTTGTATGGGGCTAATCCGAATGATTGGCAATGGGGCAAGGTTCACACCCTGACTCATGGTCACCCGCTGGGTTCGCAAAAGCCGCTAGACCGCGTACTGAATGTTGGTCCATTCGCCGCGCCCGGCACCCATGAAGTGCCCAACAATCTCTCTTCGCGCATCAGCCGCGCGCCGTGGCCGGTGAATTACGGGCCATCAACGCGACGCCTGATCGACTTCGCCGCCCCAGCCGAGAGCCGGGGCATCAACCCGGTGGGCCAAAGCGGCGTGCCTTTTGACCGGCATTACGCGGATCAGGCTGAAAAATTTGTAAAAGGCGAGTACGTGCCACAGCGCTTCAGCGAGAAGGATGTGGCAGAACATACGCAAGGAGTTTTGAGGTTGGTGCCGTAGGAAGCGAATGGCTGAGCTTTTGTGGGAGGCAGCTTGCTGGCGACGGGGCCGGTACATCCACAACATTTTCAGTGGCTGATACACGGCTGTCGCGAGCAAGCTCCCTCCCACAGATCAGATCCCGTCAGGCAGAAGGCGCCCGGCGCGGGTCCGGTTGTTTCCAGGAGTCCGCCGCTGCTTCTTCGATGGCCTGCTGGATCGCACGTTTGCGGCGCTCTTCAGCACTGCGGGTGTAGTACCAGACCAGAAAGGTCGCCAACGACACCGCCAGCAGAATCAGACTCGCCACCGCGTTGATCTCCGGCTTGACGCCCAGGCGCACCGCCGAGAACACTTCCATCGGCAAGGTCGTGGAGCCCGGTCCGGACACGAAGCTGGCCAGCACCAGATCATCCAGCGACAGCGCGAACGACATCATGGCGCCCGCTGCCAAAGAAGGCGCGATCATCGGGATGGTGATCTGGAAGAACACCTTCCACGGCCGTGCGCCCAGGTCCATCGCCGCCTCCTCGATGGACAGGTCCAGTTCGCGCAGACGAGCCGAAACCACCACGGCCACGTAAGCGGCGCAGAAGGTGGTGTGCGCGATCCAGATGGTCACGATGCCGCGCTCCTGAGGCCAGCCGATCAACTGCGCCATGGCCACGAACAGCAGCAACAGCGACAGACCGGTGATCACCTCCGGCATCACCAGCGGCGCGGTCACCAGGCCGCCGAAAAAGGTGCGGCCCTTGAAGCGCGTGATACGGGTCAGCACGAACGCCGCCATGGTCCCCAGTGCAACCGCGGCAATCGCCGTGTAACAGGCGATTTCCAGCGAGCGCATCACCGAACCCATCAGCTGGGTGTTGTCCAGCAGGCCCACATACCACTTGACCGACCAGCCGCCCCACACCGTCACCAGTTGTGAGGCATTGAACGAGTAGATCACCAGAATGATCATCGGCGCGTAGATGAACACCAGGCCCAGGACCAGCATCAAGGTCGAGAATCGAAAGCTCTTCATGCCTTGCCCTCCAGTTCTTTGGCCTGACTGCGGTTGAACAGGATGATGGGCACGATCAGCACCAGCAGCATGATCACTGCCAGGGCCGACGCCACCGGCCAGTCACGGTTGTTGAAAAATTCCTGCCACAACACGCGGCCAATCATCAGGGTTTCCGGGCCACCCAGCAGCTCGGGAATCACGAACTCGCCCACCACCGGAATGAACACCAGCATGCAGCCGGCGATCACCCCGTTCTTGGACAACGGCACGGTGATCTTCCAGAAGCTGTTGAAGGTACTCGACCCCAGGTCGGAAGCGGCTTCCAGCAGGCTGTGATCGTGCTTCACCAGGTTGGCGTACAGCGGCAGGATCATGAACGGCAGGTACGAATAGACCACGCCGATATACACCGCCAGGTTGGTGTTGAGGATCTGCAACGGTTCGTCGATCAACCCCAGCCACATCAGGAACGCATTGAGCAGGCCGTTGTTGCTGAGAATACCCATCCAGGCATAGACGCGAATCAGGATCGCAGTCCAGGTCGGCATCATGATCAACAGCAGCAGGACCGTCTGCACGTCCTTGCGGGCGTTGGCGATCGCGTAGGCCATCGGATAGCCGATCAGCAGGCACAGCAAGGTGCTGATGAACGCCATTTTCAGCGAACCCAGGTACGCCGAAACGTACAGGTCATCACCGCCGAGCAGGATGTAGTTGCCCAGATTCAGGGCCACCTGCAGTTTTTCTTCGGCGTAGCTGAAGATCTCGGTGTACGGCGGGATCGCCACGTCGGCCTCGGCGAAGCTGATCTTGACCACGATCAGGAACGGCAGGGCGAAGAACAGGAACAGCCAGAGGAACGGTACGCCAATGACCATCTGCCGGCCATTGGGCGTGATCCGGTTAAGGGCGCGTTTGACCTTGCGTGCTTTCATGAGCGCAGTACCACGCCGCTGTCGTCTTCCCACCACACGTATACGTCGTCGCCCCAGGTAGGCCGCGCACCCTGGCGCTCGGCGTTGGCGACGAACGATTGCACCAGCTTGCCACCGGGCAGTGCGACATAGAACACCGAGTGGCCGCCCAGATAGGCGATATCGTGCACCTTCCCCCGCGACCAGTTGTACTCGAAGGACGGCTGTTCGGTGGTGATCAGCAGTTTCTCCGGGCGCAGCGCGTAGGTGATGTGCTTGTCTTCCACGGACGTACTCACGCCGTGGCCGACGTAGATATTGCGTTCCAGCTCAGGGCTGCGGATCAGGGCATGGCCTTCCATGTCTTCGATCACTTCACCGTCGAACAGGTTGACGCTGCCGATGAATTCGCAGACCAGGCGGCTGGTCGGGGTTTCGTAGATGTCGATCGGGCTGCCGATCTGGGCAATCCAGCCCAGGTGCATGATCGCGATGCGCTCGGCCATGGTCATGGCTTCTTCCTGGTCGTGGGTCACCATCACGCAGGTCACGCCGACTCGCTCGATGATTTCCACCAGTTCCAGCTGCATCTGCGAGCGCAGTTTCTTGTCCAGCGCGCCCATCGGCTCGTCGAGCAGCAACAGCTTGGGTTTCTTGGCCAGGGAACGCGCCAGCGCGACCCGCTGACGCTGGCCACCCGAAAGCTGGTGCGGCTTGCGCTTGGCGTACTGGGTCATCTGCACCAGCTTGAGCATCTCGGCCACGCGGGCGTCGATCTCGGCCTTGGGCAGCTTGTCCTGCTTGAGGCCGAAGGCGATGTTGTCCGCCACGCTCATGTGCGGGAACAGCGCGTAGGACTGGAACATCATGTTGATCGGACGTTCATACGGCGGCATGTCGGTGATGTCGACGCCGTCGAGGAAGATCCGGCCTTCGGTGGGTCGCTCAAAGCCGGCCAGCATCCGCAGCAGTGTGGATTTACCGGAACCGGAACCGCCCAACAGGGCGAAGATCTCGCCTTTGTGGATTTGCAGGGACACATCGTCCACGGCTACCGTTTCATCGAATTTTTTCGTGACCCGGTCGATCTTGACCAGCACCTCTTTAGGTTGCTGACCGCCTTCGAGGGCTTTTTTGTAGGCGCCGGAGGCAACTGCCATGGGTGAAACTCCCAACACAAGCGCAACCCGGCCTGTACGGCCGGGTGCTGGATTTTTTATTTGCCCGACTTGACCTTGGTCCAGCTGCGGGTCATCAAGCGTTGCACCTTGGGTGGCAACTCACTGTTCACATATAGCCGGTCCTGTACGTCCTGCGGCGGATACACCGCTTCGTCGGTGCGGATTTCCTGATCCATGAACTCACCGGCTGCCGGGTTGGCATTGGCATAGCCGACTTCGTCACTGACCTGGGCGATCACTTTCGGGTCAAGCATGTAGTTGATGAACGCACTGGCGGCCTTGACGTTTTTCGAGTCCGCCGGGATGGCGAGCATGTCGAACCACAGGTTGCCGCCCTCTTTCGGGATGCTGTAAGCGATCTGGACGCCCTTGCCCGCTTCCTCGGCACGCGCCTTGGCCTGAAATACATCGCCCGAGAAACCGGCCGCGACACAGATGTCGCCATTGGCCAGGTCGGTGATGTATTTGGACGAGTGGAAATAGGTCACGTAAGGCCGAATCGACAGCAGCTTGGCCTCGGCCTTTTTATAGTCCGCTTCCTTGGTGCTGTTGGGATCGAGGCCCATGTAATTGAGCACCGCCGGCAACATTTCGTCCGCCGAGTCGAGGAAGGCTACGCCGCAGCTGGAAAGCTTCTTGATGTTCTCCGGTTCGAACAGCACCGACCAGGAATCGATCTTGTCCACGCCCAGCACGGCCTTGACCTTCTCGACGTTGTAGCCGATGCCGTTGGTGCCCCACAGATACGGCACGGCGTACTGGTTACCTGGATCGTTTTTCTCCAGACGCTTGAGCAGCGCCGGGTCGAGATTCTTGTAGTTGGGCAGCAGCGACCTGTCGAGCTTCTGGAACGCGCCCGCCTTGATCTGCTTGCCCAGGAAATGGTTGGACGGCACCACCACGTCGTAGCCGGTACGGCCCGCGAGCAGCTTGGCTTCCAGGGTTTCGTTGGAGTCGAAAACGTCGTACATCGGCTTGATGCCGGTCGTGCTTTCGAAGTCTGCCAGGGTGGTCTTGCCGATGTAGTCGGACCAGTTGTAGATGTGCACGGTTTCGGCCTGGGCACTGACCGCGAGGGTCAGCCCGGCGCCGGCGAGCAGGGCTTTGGAAAATATGGAAATAGACAAAGAGTGGGTCCTTTCAACAGGGGGAGCCTGGAAGCCGGAACGCGTCCGGACAACGGAAACCGGCGCGCAACTTACCTTCTATGGATCCATCCAGCAAAGTTTTCGACAACATTCCTGTCGGCGGGACGCTGCGCGGCCAGGGCTACGCAGCATCCACGGGTTTCATGACAGGCTCATTTACCCGATTTGATCTTGGTCCAGCTGCGTGTCAGCAAGCGCTGGGTGGCGGCAGGCAGATCAGCGATGGCATACAGTTTGGCCTGTACGTCAGCCGGCGGATAAACGCCCGGATCGCCGGTGATGTCCTTGCTGACCAGCGGCGTGGCAGCCGCGTTACCGTTGGGGAAACGCACCGCGTCCGTGATTTCGGCCATGATTTCCGGCTTCATCAGGAAGGTCATGAACTTGTAGGCACCTTCGACGTTTTCGGCATCCTTGGGAATGGCGACCATGTCATAGAAGCTGCCGGCGCCCTCTTTCGGAATGTTGTAGCTCACCTTGACCTTGCCGCCGGCCTCTTCGGCACGGGATTTGGCCTGGTAGATGTCACCCGAATAGCCGACCGCGACGCAGATGTTGCCGTTGGCCAGGTCCGAGATGTACTTGGACGAGTGGAAATAGCCGATCGAAGGACGGATCTTCATGAACAAGGCTTCGGCTTCGGCCAGCTGCTTCTTGTCCTGGGAGTCGGTCGGGTAGCCGAGGTAATGCAGGGCAATCGGCAGCATTTCGGTCGGTGAATCGAGGAAGCTCACGCCGCAGGATTTCAGCTTGGCGGCGTTCTCGGGCTTGAACAGCAGATCCCAGGAATTGACCGGCGCATCGGCGCCCAGCGCAGCCTTGACCTTGTCAGGGTTATAGCCGATACCGATGGAACCCCACATGTACGGGAATGCATGCTTATTGTCCGGGTCGCTGACAGAAACGGCCTTGAGCAGCGATTCGTTCAGGTTTTTCCAGTTGGGCAGCTTGGACCTGTCCAGTTCCTGATAGACGCCCGCCTTGATCTGCTTGGCCAGGAAGTTGTTGGACGGCACGACGATGTCATAACCGGATTTGCCGGCCAGCAATTTGGCTTCGAGCGTTTCGTTGCTGTCGAAGACGTCGTACACCACTTTGATGCCCGACTCTTTCTCGAATTTGGCAATGGTGTCCGGCGCGATGTAATCGGACCAGTTATAGACGTGCAGCACTTTGTCATCGGCCTGCGCAGCGGCGGCCACGACGCCCATAAGGGACAGCGCGAGAAGGGTCTTGCCAAATTTTTTCATACTTACCGCTCCGATAATTTTTTTATCACTGACCGTTAGGATTCTGTATTTGTGGGAGCGGACTTGCCCGCGAAGGCATTATTTCAGCCGATACATCACTCATGGATGTACCCGCTTCTTCGCGGCTAAAGCCGCTCCCACAGGTTCTGTTCCTATTGCAAAGCTTCCAGCGTCAGGTCCAGACACTTGCGGGCCTTTTCCACCAACTCATCGATCTGCTCGAAGCTGATGACCAGCGGCGGCGCGATGATCATGGTATCGCCCACTGCGCGCATGATCAGGCCGTTTTCGAAACAGAAGGTTCGGCAAATCATGCCGGCGCCCTTACCTGTATAGCGCTCGCGAGACGCCTTGTCCTTCACCAGTTCGATGGCACCCAGCAGGCCCACACCGCGCACTTCGCCCACCAGAGGATGGTCGCTCAGCTCGCGCAGACGCTTTTGCAAATATGGTGCCGTTTCGGACCTGACCCGTTCGACGATCTTTTCTTCGCGCAGGATACGTATGTTTTCCAGCGCCACCGCCGCCGCCACCGGATGGCCGGAGTACGTGAAACCGTGGTTGAAGTCGCCACCTTCATTGAGCACGGCGACGATTTCGTCACGTACCACCAGGCCGCCCATGGGCACATAACCGGAGGTCAGGCCTTTGGCGATGGTCATCATGTCCGGCTTGAGGCCGTAGAAATCGCTACCGAACCACTCACCGGTACGCCCGAAGCCGCAGATGACTTCGTCGGCGACAAACAGGATGTCGTAGCGCGCCAGGATTTCCTTGATCTTCGGCCAGTAGCTGTCGGGCGGCACGATCACGCCGCCGGCGCCCTGAATCGGCTCGGCGATGAACGCACCGACGTTGTCGACGCCCAATTCGAGAATCTTCTTCTCCAGTTGCTCGGCCGCCCACACGCCAAACTCGTCGCAGGCCATGTCGCCGCCTTCGCCGAACCAGTACGGCTGCGGAATGTGCACAATGCCGGGAATCGGCAGGTCGCCCTGTTCGTGCATGTAGGTCATGCCGCCCAGACTGGCACCGGCAACGGTGGAGCCGTGATAGCCGTTGATGCGACTGATGATGGTTTTCTTGTCTGGCTGCCCCTTGACCGCCCAGTAATGACGGACCATGCGCAGCATGGTGTCGTTGCCCTCGGAGCCGGAGCCGGTGAAGAAGACGTGGTTCATCCCGGCAGGGGTGATCTCGGACAGCGCCTTGGCCAACTCCAGCGCCGGCGGGTGGGCGGTCTGGAAGAACAGATTGTAATAAGGCAGCTCGCGCATCTGGCGACTGGCAGCGTCGGCCAGTTCCTCACGACCGTAGCCGATGGCTACGCACCACAACCCGGACATGCCGTCGAGAATCTTGTGCCCTTCGCTGTCCCACAGGTACACGCCCTCGGCGCGGGTAACGATGCGCGGGCCTTTCTCTTTCAGTTGTTTGTAATCACTGAACGGTGCCAGGTGATGTTCGCTGCTCAAGGCTTGCCATTCGAGGGTTTGCGGGTTGTTGGCACTCATGCGGCACTTCCTTTGATCGGTCGGACGAACCCTGCGCCACCGAGCCCGGCGGCGGCAGGGTTTGGGGGGTCACACGGCGAACAGCAGGAACTCGCGCTCCCAGGAGCTGATCACGCGCTTGAAATTCTCGTGCTCGGCGCGCTTGACCGCGACGTAGCCGACGATGAATTTCTTGCCCAGGTACTTCTCGATGGTCTTGCTGTTCTCCAGACGCTCCAGCGCATCCTCGATGGTCAGCGGCAGACGCAGGTTGCGGCGCTCGTAACCACGGCCCACCACCGGCGCGCTCGGGTTGATGCCTTCGACCATGCCGATGAAACCGCACAGCAGGCTGGCGGCAATTGCCAGATACGGGTTGGCGTCGGCACCCGGCAAGCGGTTTTCCACGCGACGGTTCTGCGGCACGGCATCCGGCACTCGCAGGCCCACGGTGCGGTTTTCTTCGCCCCACTCGACGTTGACCGGTGCCGAGGTGTCCGGCAGGAAGCGGCGGAACGAGTTCACGTTCGGTGCGAACAGCGGCAGCAACTCGGGGATAAACTTCTGCAGGCCGCCTACGTGGTTCAGGAACAGCTGGCTCATCGTGCCGTCTTCGTTGGAGAAGATGTTCTTGCCGGTATGAATGTCGATGATGCTCTGGTGCAAGTGCATGGCGCTACCCGGCTCGCCGGTCATGGGCTTGGCCATGAAGGTCGCGGCCACGTCATGCTTGAGCGCGGCTTCGCGCATGGTGCGCTTGAACACCAGGATCTGGTCGGCCAGCGACAACGCATCACCGTGACGGAAATTGATTTCCATCTGCGCGGTGCCGTCTTCGTGAATCAGCGTGTCCAGGTCCAGGTTCTGCAGTTCGCACCAGTCGTAGACATCTTCGAACAGCGGGTCAAACTCGTTGGCCGCCTCGATGGAAAACGACTGACGCCCGGTTTCCGGCCGGCCGGAGCGCCCGACGGGAGGCTGGAGCGGGTAGTCGGGGTCATCGCTGCGCTTGGTCAGGTAGAACTCCATCTCCGGCGCCACGATGGGCTGCCAGCCCTGGTCGGCGTAGAGCTTGAGCACTTTCTTCAGCACGTTGCGCGGCGACAGCTCGATGGGGTTGCCTTGCTTGTCGTAGGTGTCGTGGATCACCTGCGCAGTCGGCTCTACGGCCCAGGGCACCAGGTACACCGCGTTCTGGTCAGGGCGACAGATCATGTCGATGTCGGCGGGGTCCAGCAGCTCGTAGTAGATTTCGTCCTCTACGTAATCGCCGGTCACCGTCTGCAACAGCACGCTCTCGGGCAGGCGCATGCCTTTTTCCGCGATGAACTTGTTGGTCGGTGAGATTTTTCCGCGAGTGATCCCGGTAAGGTCGGACACCATGCATTCGACTTCGGTGATCTTGTGTTCTTTCAACCAATCGGTGAGCTGGTCGAGGTTGGTACTCATAAATACCTCAGGGTTTGTCGTGTCCTGATTGCAATCAGGCGATCAGGCGTTTTCTAGACGCATTGGCGTCACGGTGTACAACTCGTTTCGGCAGGCGCGAATACGCGGTAAGGTGGCACCTGCCCGACTGAAATCCTAGGCAATCTGGTGATCCGGACGTCGTGACGTTCAGCGGCAGGTCATTATGGACGCTAATGTGACAGACATGATGACGGCTTTGCACACGGCAAAAGCGGAGGTCAATCAAGAGAAGGCAAGGCATCAAACCCCCGGTATTATTGCTCTGTGGGCTGCAATCGAGCTTAGCCTTGTTCATTTTTTTATACAACTTTACGTTAAAGACATTAGATAGGCCGCTCACGCACGATATCTACAAAGGCTTCCCCACTGAAAATGCGCCCCAAATAGCGGCAAAAAAGGCATTTCGGGGCAATTTTGGGGCGGCCTTTGGCTCTATTGACTTCATCCTGGCTTTCGGATTGACTGAAACCCGTAATACTCGATGATTGATATTTTTAACAACAAAGGTGTTGCATCATGTCGGTACCCCCGCGTGCCGTTCAGCTTAACGAAGCGAACGCGTTCCTTAAGGAACATCCTGAGGTTCTGTACGTTGACCTTCTGATTGCAGATATGAATGGTGTGGTGCGCGGCAAGCGCATTGAGCGCACCAGCCTCCACAAGGTTTACGAGAAAGGCATCAACCTGCCGGCCTCTTTGTTTGCCCTGGATATCAACGGCTCGACGGTGGAAAGCACCGGCCTGGGCCTGGACATCGGCGACGCCGATCGCATCTGCTATCCAATCCCTGACACGCTGTGCAACGAGCCCTGGCAGAAGCGCCCGACCGCGCAGCTGTTGATGACCATGCACGAACTCGAAGGCACGCCGTTCTTCGCCGACCCGCGCGAAGTGCTGCGTCAGGTGGTTTCCAAGTTCGATGACATGGGCCTGACCATCTGCGCCGCATTCGAGCTGGAGTTCTACCTGATCGACCAGGAAAACGTGAACGGTCGTCCACAGCCGCCGCGCTCACCGATTTCCGGCAAACGTCCGCACTCGACACAGGTCTACCTGATCGACGACCTTGACGAGTACGTCGATTGTCTGCAAGACATCCTCGAAGGCGCGAAAGAACAAGGCATCCCGGCCGACGCCATCGTCAAGGAAAGCGCGCCGGCGCAGTTCGAAGTCAACCTGCACCACGTTGCCGATCCGCTCAAGGCTTGCGACTACGCGGTTCTGCTCAAGCGCCTGATCAAGAACATCGCTTACGACCACGAAATGGACACGACCTTTATGGCCAAGCCCTACCCGGGCCAGGCAGGTAACGGACTGCATGTGCACATTTCGATCCTTGATCGCGATGGCAAGAATATCTTCACCAGCGAGGATCCCGAGCAGAACGCCGCATTACGTCATGCCATCGGCGGTGTGCTCGAGACCCTGCCGGCGCAAATGGCGTTCCTGTGCCCGAACGTCAACTCGTATCGCCGGTTTGGTGCTCAGTTCTACGTTCCCAACTCGCCGACCTGGGGCCTGGATAACCGCACGGTTGCCATTCGCGTGCCGACAGGCACCGCCGATGCGGTGCGCATCGAACACCGCGTTGCCGGTGCCGATGCCAACCCGTACTTGCTGATGGCTTCCGTCCTGGCAGGCGTGCACCACGGCCTGACCAACAAGATCGAGCCAGGCGCGCCGGTTTCCGGCAACTCCTACGAGCAGCATGAACAAAGCCTGCCGAACAACCTGCGTGATGCACTGCGCGAGCTGGACGACAGCGAAGTCATGGCCAAGTACATCGATCCGAAATACATCGATATCTTCGTGGCCTGCAAGGAAAGTGAGCTGGAAGAGTTCGAGCACTCCATTTCCGACCTTGAGTACAACTGGTATCTGCATACCGTGTAAGCGCACCACGCAATGAAAACGCCGCAAGCGCCCGTGCCTTGCGGCGTTTTTTGTTGCACACCATGCCTTTGTGGGAGCGGACTCGTCCGCGAAGCCTTATGTACAGACGATAGATTTCCAGCGTTTGTACCGACCTCTTCGCGGACAAGCGGAGCGCCGCCCGGTCCGCTCCCACTCCAATTTTCAAGAGCTTGCCCATGACACGCCCCGCCGCACCCCGCAAACCCCGAGCAGCCAGCCAGGCGCGGATCGATTCGATCCTCGATGCAGCACGGACACTGCTCGCCGCCGAGGGCGTGGCCAGCCTGTCGATCTACAGCGTGGCCGAGCGGGCGAAGATTCCGCCGTCATCGGTCTATCACTTCTTCGCCAGCGTGCCGGCCTTGCTCGAAGCGCTGACCGCAGACATCCACGCGGCCTTTCGCGCCTCGCTGCAGGCGCCCATCGAGCATGCGCAGCTCAATGAGTGGCGCGACCTGTCGCGCATCGTGGAACTGCGCATGCTGGATATCTACAACGCCGACGCCGCCGCACGCCAGTTGATCCTGGCCCAGCACGGGCTTGCGGAAATCAACCAGGCCGACCGGCAGCACGATATCGAGCTGGGCCAGCTGATGCTGGAAGTGTTCGACCGCTACTTCCTGCTTCCGGCGCTTCCAGAGGACGTCGACGTATTTGCCCTGGCGATGGAGCTGAGCGACCGGGTTTACGCCCGCTCGATCCAGCTGCATGACCAGATCACGCCGCGCATGGCCGAGGAAGGCATGCGCGTGTTCAATGCCTATCTGGGGCTGTACCTGCCGCCATTTCTGCCTAAACGCGAAGGCATCTAGTGCACGGCAATTCGACGATCAGACGCACCACGGCCGCAGAACCGTGCGCCCCGCAATAAAAAACCCCGGAGGGTTCTCACCGTCCGGGGTTCTGTGCCGCACTTCGATCACAGCTTGGCGATCGACACTTCGGTGGATTTCACGAACGCGATCACTTCGCTGCCCACACCCAGTTCCAGCTCTTTGACCGAGCGAGTGGTGATGACCGATGTCACGATGCCCGAAGCGGTCTGCACGTCGATTTCCGACAGCACGTCGCCCAGGACGATTTCCTTGATGGTGCCTTTGAACTGGTTACGAACGTTGATGGCTTTAATGGTCATGGTTTGGCTTCCTTTGGGATCGGGATTAATTGGCCCAACGCAACTGCGTAGGCAATGGTGAAGTAGGTTCAGGTTCGGGCGGCGTTCCGGGAATGGACAGCACGCGGTCGAGAACTTCGGTTTCCAGCGCAGCCAGGCGATGCGAGCCACGGGCACGTGGCCGGGGCAAGTCGACCAACAGGTCCAGGCCAATACGGCCTTCTTCGATCAAAATCACTCGGTCGGCGACTGCAACCGCTTCGCTGACGTCGTGGGTGACCAACAAAACGGTAAAGCCGTGCTTGCGCCACAGGCTTTCGATCAGTTGCTGCATCTCGATCCGGGTCAGGGCATCCAGCGCGCCCAGCGGCTCGTCGAGCAGCAGCAAACGTGGCTTGTGAATCAGCGCGCGCGCCAGGGCCACGCGCTGCTTCTGGCCGCCGGACAAGGCTGCCGGCCATTCATTGGCACGCTCGGCCAGGCCGACCGCTTCCAGCGCTTCCAGTGCCTGCGCCCGCCAGTCACCGCTCAGGCCCAGGCCGACGTTGTCGATGATCTTTTTCCACGGCAGCAAACGGGCTTCCTGGAACATCAGGCGCGTGTCATCGCGGGCATCGCTCAATGGCGCGGAGCCTGCCAGCAGTTGGCCTTCGCTCGGTTTATCCAGGCCTGCCAGCAGGCGCAGCAAGGTACTTTTGCCGCACCCACTGCGCCCGACCACCGCCACGAACTGGCCGGCCGGAATGTGCAGGTCGATATCCTTGAGCACTTCGCGGCTGCCGAAGGCTTTCTTCAGCTTGCGAACCGCCAGCGGGATGCCGCGCAGCAGGTGCGGCGGTTGTTGTTTCAAGCTGGTCATGCCGCACCGCCTTTGTTCACTTGATAGGCCGGATGCCAGCGCAGGCACACTCGCTCCAATCCTCGGGCGGCCAGATCCGCCAGCTTGCCGAGTACCGCGTAAAGCACGATGGCCAGCACGACGATGTCGGTTTGCAGGAATTCACGTGCGTTCATGGCCAGGTAGCCAATCCCGGAGCTTGCCGAGATGGTCTCGGCGACGATCAGCGTCAGCCACATGAAGCCCAGCGCGAAGCGCACGCCGACCAGAATCGAAGGCATCGCACCCGGCAGAATCACATGACGGAACAGGCCGAACCCGGACAGGCCGTAACTGCGGGACATTTCCACCAGTGCCGGATCGATGTTGCGAATGCCGTGGTAGGTGTTGAGGTAGATCGGGAACAGCGTGCCCAGCGCGACCAGGAATATTTTGGCGGTCTCGTCGATACCGAACCACAGGATCACCAGCGGAATCAGCGCCAGGTGCGGCACGTTGCGGATCATCTGCACCGAGCTGTCGAGCAAGCGTTCGCCCCAACGGGTCAGGCCGGTGATAAAGCCTAAGGCCAGGCCGATGCCGCCGCCGATGGCAAAACCGATTCCGGCCCGCCAGCCGCTGATTGCCAGATGAGTCCAGATTTCACCACTGGCCACCAGGCTGACGCCGGCGGCGATAACCGCGCTGGGCGCCGGCAGGATGCGCGTCGACAGCCAGCCTGCACTGACCGACAGCTGCCACACCGCCAGCAGCAGGATCGGCAGCGCCCAGGGCGCCAGCCTGTGGGTAATGCGTTGTGAGGTAGTCACGCTCATGGAGTTGTCTCCTTCAGGGGCCGGTCAGTCACTGCGCGTTCGCGACGGCAGCGGGCGGCGTCCAGACCACATCAGCGATGCTGAGCGGCTTGGGGATCAACTTGAGCTGATAAAAGGTGTCGGCGATTTTCTGCTGCGCGGCAACCACTTGAGGGGTGAGGAACAACGCGCCATAGCCCTGGCGCTTGACCGACGTCAGGGTGATGTCCGCCGGCAGGCCGAGCAGCGGCGCAACCTGCCTGGTCACCTCCTCGGGGTGCGACTTGGACCATTCACCCACGGCGCGCACCTCTTCGACCAGCGCCTGAATCACCTTTGGGTTCTTCTGCGCATAAGGCTTGGTCGCCAGATAGAACTGATGGTTATCGACGATGCCGGTGCCGTCCTTCAAAGTGCGCGCTTGCAGCTGTTGCTCGGCGGCCGCCTGGTACGGGTCCCAGATGACCCAGGCATCCACGCTGCCACGCTCGAAGGCGGCGCGGGCGTCGGCCGGCGGCAGGAACACGGTCTGGATATCCGAATACTTCAGGCCCGCGTCTTCAAGGGCGCGCACCAGCAGGTAATGAACGTTGGAGCCTTTGTTGAGTACGACCTTCTTGCCCTTGAGATCCTTGACCGATGTGATCGGCGAGTCCTTGGGCACCAGGATCGCTTCACTGGTCGGCGCCGGCGGCTCGTAGGCCACGTAGAGCAGGTCCGCGCCGGCCGCCTGGGCGAACACCGGTGGCGTCTCGCCGGTCACGCCGAAATCGATGGAGCCGACGTTCAAGCCTTCCAGCAGCTGCGGGCCGCCGGGGAATTCAGTCCACTGCACTTTCACGCCCTGCTCGGCCAGACGCTTCTCCAGCGAGCCTTTGGCCTTGAGCAGCACCAGCGTGCCGTACTTCTGATAACCGATGCGCAAGTCTTCGGCCTGAGCCTGGGAGATGACGCCGAAAGAGACCGCCGCAGCAAACAGAGCGACCAGGCCTCGACGCAAAACGATAGTGCGCATGGCGCGCTCCTTTGCAAACACTAAGTTGGTCACCTGCCTGGCCGATGGCGGTCAAGTAAGGTGCGGTTCATGAGCGGTTTCGCCCCTAATGGTGGTGACAGTAACAGGTGTTTTTTATATCTATAAATCTCATTTATTCATTTGGTTATTCCATAAACTTATAGCCCTCCTGCGCCCACAAAAAAGGGCCGACAAGTCGGCCCAAGGTTCACGCATGGTTGATCGGGGTTCAGCGGTTGGGCTGGGGCGTCAGGCGCAGGTATGGTGTGACGGCCTTGTAGCCCTTGGGGAAGCGTTCCTTGATTTCTGCCTCGTCCTTGATGGACGGCACGATTACCACGTCGTCACCGTCGACCCAGTTGGCGGGCGTGGCGACCTTGTAGTTATCGGTCAGCTGCAGCGAATCGATGACCCGCAGGATCTCGTGGAAGTTGCGACCGGTGCTGGCCGGATAGGTAATGGTCAGGCGCACCTTCTTGTTCGGATCGATCACGAACAGCGAGCGCACAGTCAGGGTGTCGCTGGCATTGGGGTGAATCAGGTCATACAGGTCCGACACCTTGCGGTCGGCGTCGGCCAGGATCGGGAAATTGACCTGGGTGTTCTGCGTGACATTGATGTCGTCGATCCATTTCACGTGGGAGTCCACCGGGTCCACCGACAGCGCAATGGCCTTGACGCCGCGCTTGGCGAATTCATCCTTGAGCTTGGCGGTGAAACCCAACTCGGTGGTGCACACCGGCGTGAAATCCGCCGGGTGGGAAAAAAGCACACCCCAGCTGTTCCCCAGCCATTCATGGAATTGGATACGGCCTTCGCTGGAATCCTGTTCGAAGTCCGGGGCGATATCGCCAAGTCGCAGTGTCATGGTGCAGCTCCTTGTCTTTGTTCGGGGAAGCCTGAGTTAAGCTGCACTGTGCCTGCTGTCGCGAAAAATTAAAAAGAATAGATGTTGATCGAGTTAGACCCGAATCGAATATGGAATAACGGACAAAAGAAACCCCGCACGGGGCGGGGTTTCTTTGGAGCTTCAGAACACTTACATGAAGTTGTAGGTGTAGTTGAAGATCACGCGGGTTTGATCGGCGTTGGTGGAGTTGAGCAGATCAGCATCACCACGGTAGCTACCATGACGAACAGTGGTGCCAAAACCTTTTAACGGACCGCTCTGGATCACGTAGTCAATACGCATATCGCGTTCCCACTCGGAGAATTCACGGCCTGCGTTGACAGTGCCCTGGCGGCCCTTGATGTCATCGCCATGCAGGTAAGCAATCGCAGCCTTCAGGCCTGGGATACCCGCCTTGGCGAAATCATACGAATACTGACCGAAGGTGGTATTTGTGCCAGCGCGGTTGAACTGGTTGATCATCGAGTCTGTGAATAGATAGAAGCTTGCGCCGCCGTTACCATCAAGACTACCGAGACCATTATCTTTACGTACCGAACCTTGGTTCAGGTTCACGAAACCACCGTCGTCGCCAACCTGCTGGTGGCCGACCATGAAGGCGTTGCCGCCCAAGGTGTAGGTGAACATGGCAGACCAGGTGCTGTTATCGACCTCGCCCGGTTTTTTGGCATAACCGTTATTGTTGTTGAAAGCGTAACCGGTAGCGCCATCATCGTTCTTGCCATCGCTGCTGCTGTTGAAGTAACGCAGGTCGGTCTTGAACGACTGATCATCGGCGATCTGGTAAACGTGTACCAAGCCGAGGAAATGCTGTTTGTAGAAGTCTTCGAGATTTGCGAAGTAGTACTGCAGGGTCAGGTCTTTTGTGACTTTCCAATCAGCACCAGCGAATCGGAACTCGTCGCTGCCTTTGGCAGCGCCGTTTACCGACAGATCACCCCAGTCGCTAGAGGCACGACCAATAGCCTGGGTCAGTTGACCAGCAGTGAAGGTCACATTGTCCAGGTCCTTGGAAGTCAGGATGCCGCCTTCGAAAGCCTGAGGCAGCAAGCGACCATCGTTGCTGACCAGAATCGGCAGGTTTGGCGCGAGCGCATTACCGACTTTCAGTTCAGTCTTGGAAAAGCGAGCTTTGACGTTAGCGCCGACGCGGCTCCAGCTATCAACAGAAGAACCGTCAGTATCCGCCGGGACAACAGTGTTAGCGCTACCGGCGTTATGGTGCTTGATACCACCACCCAAGCCAAAGCCTACGACTGCCTGAGCATCAAGGCCGAAACCTACGGTGCCTTGAGTGAAGCCCGAAATGTAGTCGAACTTGAGGCCGGTAGCAGTTTCTTCCTGCTCAGAAGCTCGATAGCCTTCACGGACATTGTTATCAAAATACAGGGTACGAGAACTGACAGACGCTTTGCTGTCTTCAAGAAAACCAGCTGCACCGGCCTGTTGAGCCAGTACACCAACGGTTACGGCCAGGGCCAGGGTCGACTTCTTCATTAACTACGCTCCTCGTGAATCTAATTTTTTATGTCCAAGGTGCCGGGCTGTGCCCTGACCCTCGGATGCGCGTTAGACGACAGTCCCGGCCGTGAGGCCAATGGTTGCTGTGCGTCCCGAGACATTTATGACTAGACCGCGTTTTTCGGTGGCAGCACGGTAGTGAAAAAGCGATAAGTCCAAAAGTAATCTTTAGCGCTGTATTTAGACCTATCAGCTATAACGCAACACGTTTTTACCCGCCGGCACCGAGTGTATCGGCCAAATTCAGTAATTCCCAAAAAATATTTTCAAGTCATTCGTCAGATCATTTGGTTCGCAGTCCGTTTACCCGGAGATCTTGATGCAGACCCTGGAAAATCCGTTCCGATAAACGTCCGTGGAAAATACTTAACTCTTTGTAAATCAACAAGTTAACAATCGGTAGCAGTAATTGTGACAATTGCCACCACACGGGAGAGCACTCGTCTCGGACCGACTGGAGAAACTTTCACAGCACGGCTTTCACAGGCTTGAAACCCCCTTTTCGACGCCTTGATCGTCCGCCACGCCATGGCGGGTGTTGAACGAAACAGGCAGCGAGCGGTCATCGAGCCGGCGTAAAGCACGGTGCAAATGCCGTGCCGGCGTTTCGCCATGACCCGGCTCACCGGCAGGAAAAGCCCTGCAAGACAATGGAACTGAATAAATGCCGGTCAACCGCAGGGCGCAGGAGACGGGGCGGGGTGCGTGGGTGAAGGGAACCCTGATGCCGTGCAGGCGCGCGTGCATCACCTTGGGTGCAAGAAGCCTTTGAGTGCCCGATAACCGTGCAGGAAACACCTTCGGAGCACCGGCCAGCCGGATCACAAAAAATCAGGGATCACGCGCAATGACTGCAAGAACTCGGTAAAACGCAGGTTCCAGAGCCGCTCAAAGGTCTTGTAGCGCCCATTTTCCAGTCGAATTTGAAAACTGGCACGCCCTCTGCATTAGGTATTACATCACCAGTTTTGGGGACCTTGGTACAGGCAGGCCGGGGATTCCCCTCTTTTATTTCTCTCGGAGACTGACCTCCAGTCTCCAGCGCCCGTCCACCTCGGCAGTGTGCAAGTCACTGTGCAACGGACGGGCTGCCAGAAGAGTCAGCACCAAACCTTTCTCCCCTCTTTCTACTCTCCAGCGCGCCACCTTGCTGTCGAACCGCAACTGGCCGGTCCACGGCTGTCCACGCGCCGCCTCGAGCCTGACCACCACCGCACCATCGACCGTTTCGCTTTTGAACGTGGGCTCTTCGTCAAACCACAGTGCAAGGCCGGTCGGCAGTTCTTCGATCTGCACCAATTCCACGGGGTCGGGCTGCTGCGACTGGCCGATGATCGTGCCTATCGTAAAGCCGACAATTGCCATGGAACCCAGAACCCGAGGCCATAGCTTCGGTCTTGGGTCCTCTTCGGGGGTAGAATGCAATCCGCCCTTTTGTTCGGAGCCGTGCATGTTTCACGTCATCCTTTTTCAACCAGAAATTCCGCCGAATACCGGCAATGTCATCAGGCTATGCGCCAACAGTGGCTGCACCCTGCATTTGATCGAGCCGCTGGGCTTCGAGCTGGACGACAAGCGTCTGCGTCGGGCCGGGCTGGACTACCACGAGTATGCCACGCTGCAAACCCACGCCGACTTGCCCAGCTGTCTGGAAAGGCTCGGCAGCCCGCGCCTGTTCGCCTTCACGACCAAAGGATCGCGACCGTTCCACGACGTGAGCTTCGAGAAAGGCGACGCCTTCATTTTCGGCCCTGAAAGCCGCGGCCTGCCGCCCGACGTTCTCGACCCGCTCGGCCCGGAGCAGCGCCTGCGATTGCCGATGCGCGAAGGCTGCCGCAGCCTGAACCTGTCCAACACCGTGGCCGTGGCGGTGTACGAGGCGTGGCGGCAGAACGGGTTTGCGTAACGACGCTGCCCGGTCCGCTCCCACAGGCAAGCCTCAGAAACCCACCGCCACAAAAAAGCGCCCCGAGAGGCGCTTTCTTTGCTGAACCGATAACGCTTACTGCACAGTCGGCGTTTCGCCGGCTTCCTGCATGCGTTGCAGTTCCTGCGCGTACAGCGCGTCGAAGTTCACCGGTGCCAGCATCAGCGCAGGGAACGAACCGCGCACGACCAGGTTGTCGATGGCTTCGCGAGCGTACGGGAACAGGATGTTGGGGCAGAACGCGCCCAGGGTGTGGCTCATCGACGCGTCGTCCAGGCCCTTGATCAGGAAGATACCGGCTTGCTGGACTTCAACGATGAACGCTACTTCCTCACCATTGTTGACGGTCACGGACAGGGTAAGGACGACCTCGTAGAAATCGCCTTCCAGCGGCTTCTGACGGGTGTTGAGGTCCAGGCTGACACTTGGCGTCCACTCCTGACGGAAGATCGCCGGGCTTTTCGGCGCTTCGAACGACAGGTCGCGAACGTAGATGCGCTGCAGGGAAAACTGAGGGCCGTTTTCTTCGGCAGGAGCAGCAGCGTTGTTCGTTTGATCGGTCATGTCAGATCCTTAACAAATAGGGGGCTAATGGAAACAGGGACTCAGGCCAGCAGCTCGCTGAGCTTGCCGGAACGCTCCAGGGCGAACAGGTCATCGCAACCGCCGACGTGGACCGAACCGATCCAGATCTGCGGCAC
Source organism: Pseudomonas sp. v388 (assembly GCF_003935425.1). GTDB lineage: Bacteria > Pseudomonadota > Gammaproteobacteria > Pseudomonadales > Pseudomonadaceae > Aquipseudomonas. The sequence continues at coordinate 117,711 of NZ_RHQN01000012.1, read as the reverse complement.
GGACGTACGGCCCGCCTTCTTCGTCATTTCGGCGCGAACCTGCGGCTTGCCGTCGACATTGATTTCCTCGAACGCCACGTCCTTGCTCTTGAGCAACTGTTTGGCGCGAATGCAAAAAGGGCAATAGTCGCTGGAATAGACAAGAACACGGGCCATGTTTTATTTCACCAGAGGAAGATTATCAGCACGCCAGCTGGAAACGCCGCCGGACAATTTGGCGGCCTTGAAGCCGGATTTGAGCAGCTCGCGGGCGGTGCTGCCTGCATGCTGGCCCATGGCGTCGACTATGATCAACGTCTTGTCCTTGTACTTCTGCAGTTCGGCAGTGCGGGTCAGCACCTTGTCCTGCGGGAAGTTCAGGGCGCCGACGATATGGCCGGCCGCGTAGTCCTTGGCCGAACGAACGTCGATGACCACGCCCTGATCGGCGTTGACCAGTGCGGTCAGCTCGCCGGTGCTCAGGCTTTTGCCACCCTTGCTCAGCTCGTACGCGATGAGCGTGCCCAGCAGGATGACAAATGCGCCGGTGATCAAATAGTGGGTCGTGGCAAATTCAAGCAGATTAGCAACCATCGGTCGGTTCCAGGGCGTTAAAATGTCGGCCAGTATACACAGCACCCAAGGTCGGCCAAAGTCCGTCGGGCAGTGACGCCGTTTGAACTTGTCCTTAAAATGCCGATCTTTTTCCTACTTCCATCAACCAGCCTCGAGTGGGTCCCATGACTGCCACCCCAAAACCTCTGGTCCTGATCATCCTTGACGGCTTCGGCCACAGCGAACATTCCGAAGGCAACGCCATCATGGCCGCCAAGATGCCGGTCATGGATCGTCTCTACGAGACGATGTCCCACGGCCTGATCTCGGGCTCGGGCATGGACGTCGGCCTGCCGGACGGGCAGATGGGCAACTCCGAAGTCGGCCACATGAACCTGGGCGCCGGACGTGTGGTTTACCAAGACTTCACTCGCGTCACCAAGGCCATCCGCGACGGCGAGTTCTTCGAGAACCCCACCATCTGCGGCGCCGTGGACAAGGCCGTCAGCGCCGGCAAGGCCGTGCACATCATGGGCCTGCTGTCCGATGGCGGCGTACACAGCCACCAGGACCATCTGGTCGCGATGGCCGAGCTGGCCGTCAAGCGCGGTGCCGAGAAGGTCTACCTGCACGCGTTCCTCGACGGTCGCGACACCCCGCCGCGCAGTGCCAAGGCTTCCCTCGAACTGATGGACCAGACCTTCGCCCGCCTCGGCAAGGGCCGCACGGCCACGATCATCGGCCGCTATTTCGCCATGGACCGTGACAACCGTTGGGACCGCGTTTCCACGGCCTATAACCTGATTGTCGACAGCGCCGCCGAATTCCACGCCGACTCCAGCGTCGCCGGCCTTGAAGCGGCCTACGCCCGTGACGAAAACGACGAGTTCGTCAAAGCCACGCGCATCGGCGAGGTGGTCAAGGTCGAAGACGGCGACGCCGTGGTGTTCATGAACTTCCGCGCCGACCGCGCCCGCGAGCTGACCCGTGTGTTCGTCGAAGACGACTTCAAGGACTTCGAGCGCGCCCGTCAGCCGAAGGTCAACTACGTGATGCTGACTCAATACGCAGCCAGCATTCCGGCGCCCTCGGCGTTCGCCGCCGGCAGCCTGAAGAACGTGCTGGGCCAGTACCTGGCCGACAACGGCAAGACCCAGCTGCGCATCGCCGAAACCGAAAAGTATGCGCACGTGACCTTCTTCTTCTCCGGCGGTCGGGAAGAACCGTTCCCTGGCGAAGAGCGCATTCTGATCCCGTCGCCGAAGGTCGCTACCTATGACCTGCAGCCGGAAATGAGCGCCCCGGAAGTGACCGACCGGATTGTCGACGCCATCGAGCACCAGCGTTATGACGTGATCATCGTCAACTACGCCAACGGCGACATGGTCGGCCATAGCGGCATCATGGAGGCGGCGATCAAGGCCGTGGAATGCCTGGACGTGTGCGTGGGCCGAATTGCCGAGGCGCTGGAAAAGGTCGGCGGCGAAGCGCTGATCACCGCCGACCACGGCAACGTCGAGCAGATGACCGACGATTCCACCGGTCAAGCGCACACCGCCCACACCTCCGAGCCGGTTCCATTCATCTATGTCGGCAAGCGCCCGCTCAAGGTGCGCGAAGGCGGTGTCCTGGCCGACGTGGCGCCAACCATCCTGCATTTGCTGGATCTGGAAAAGCCCGAAGAAATGACCGGCCACTCCATCCTCGTCGCGCAATAAAGCCACTCTGACCGGCGCCCGGCTACCCGGCGCCGCCGGTTATTCAACGGCAAGCCCCAAAGCAATGGCCGCGGGGCGTTTTTTTTGCAGCGTGTGGCGGGCATACTAGCCCGACATTTTTCTCACACATCCTCGGTATCGCCCACCCTCATGCTCCGCGCCTTGATCGCCCTTGCTCTGATGTGCCTGCTCAATCCGGCGTTTGCCGTCGATGAGCGAGCGCAAACCCAACAACAGATAGATGCCGCGCGTCAGGACGTTGCCGAGCTGCAGAAAGTGCTCAGCAAGCTCCAGGAAGAAAAGGCAGGCGTCCAGAAGGACCTGCGTACCACCGAAACCGAAATGGGCAAGCTGGAAAAGCAGGTCGAGGTCCTGCAAAAGGAACTAAAAAAGACCGAAGGCGAGCTCCAGAAGCTCGACGGTGAAAAAGCCGGACTCAACAAGGCACGTACCGAGCAGCAACGCCTGATCGCCATTCAGGCACGCGCGGCTTATCAAAGCGGTCGCCAGGAATACCTCAAGCTGCTGCTCAACCAGCAGCACCCCGAGAAGTTCGCCCGAACCCTGACCTATTACGATTACATGAGCCAGGCCCGTCTGGCCCAGTTGCGTGGTTTCAATGAAACCCTGCGCCAGCTGGCCCAGGTCGAGAAAGCCATCGATCTGCAGCAGGCGCAATTGCTGGTGCAGAAGAGCAACCTCGACAGCCAGACCGAAGAATTGGCCAAGGTCCGCCAGGAACGCCAGCAGGCGCTTGCCAGGCTCAACCAGGACTACAAGGCCCGCGACGAGAAACTGCAGGCCCGCCAGCAGGATCAGGCCGACCTGGCCAAGGTTCTGAAGACCATCGAAGAAACCCTGGCCCGTCAGGCACGCGAAGCTGAAGAAGCCCGCCAGAAAGCATTGGTCGCCGCTCGCGAAGCCGAAGAGAAGCGCCAGCGCGAAGCCCAGGCCGTGGCCCGCAACAATGATGATGAACCGGCACCGCGACGTCCGGTCAAAGCCCCCGGCGCCGTGGTTTCCAGTGCCGGCGTATCCTACGGCGGGCCATTTGCCGAAGCGCGGGGAAAACTTCCATGGCCAATCGATGGTCGACTGCTTGCACGTTTTGGCGAAGCACGCGGTGATGACGCACGGACCAAATGGGACGGCGTGATGATCAGTGCGGCGGCGGGTAGCCAGGTACGCGCAGTGCACGGTGGACGAGTGGTGTTCGCCGACTGGTTGCGCGGCGCGGGTCTTCTGGTCATCCTCGACCATGGCAATGGTTACCTGAGCCTGTACGGACACAACCAGAGCCTGCTCAAGTCGGCCGGCGATATCGTCAAGGCCGGAGAAGCGATTTCCACCGTAGGCAACAGTGGCGGTCAAGACACTTCAGCGTTGTATTTTGCTATTCGTCAGCAGGGTCGCCCCAGCGATCCAGCCCAATGGTGTCGCACTCAAGGATAAGTCGGCACCAAAATCTCCAGGAGTTCGTTAGACATGCTGCATTTGTCCCGCCTTACCTCGCTGGCCCTGGCTGTCGCCATCGTTATCGGCGCGCCGTTGGCGCAAGCGGCCGAGATCATCACGCCGGCCCCGGCGGCTGCAGCCGCGCCCAAGGCGCCTTTGCCGCTCGACGAGCTGCGCACCTTTGCCGAGGTCATGGATCGGGTCAAGGCTGCATATGTCGAGCCGGTGGACGACAAGACCCTGCTGGAAAACGCCATCAAGGGCATGCTCAGCAACCTTGATCCGCACTCGGCTTACCTTGGCCCTGAAGATTTCCAGGAATTGCAGGAAAGCACCAGCGGCGAGTTCGGCGGCCTGGGCATCGAAGTAGGCGTCGAGGACGGCTTCGTCAAAGTGGTTTCGCCCATCGACGACACCCCGGCTTCCAAGGCCGGCATCGAGGCCGGCGACTTGATCGTCAAGATCAACGGCGCGCCGACTCAGGGTCAGACCATGCAGGAAGCGGTCGACAAGATGCGCGGCAAGATCGGCGAAAAAATCACCCTGACCCTGGTGCGCGACGGCGGCAACCCGTTCGACGTGACGCTGGCGCGGGCGACCATCCAGGTCAAGAGCGTCAAGGCGCAGATGCTGGAGAATGGCTACGGCTACATCCGCATCACCCAGTTCCAGGTCAAGACCGGCGAAGAAGTCGGCAAGGCACTGGCCAAGATGCGCAAGGACAACGGCAAGAAGATGAGCGGCCTGATCCTGGACCTGCGCAACAACCCCGGCGGCGTGCTGCAATCGGCGGTGCAGGTGGCGGATCACTTCATGACCAAGGGGCTGATCGTCTACACCAAGGGCCGTATCGCCAACTCCGAGCTGCGCTTCTCCGCCGACCCGGCCGATGCCAGCGAAGGCGTGCCGTTGGTGGTGCTGATCAACGGTGGCAGCGCCTCGGCCTCGGAAATCGTCGCCGGTGCACTGCAGGATTCGAAACGCGGCATCCTCATGGGCACTGACAGCTTCGGCAAAGGCTCGGTGCAGACCGTGCTGCCGCTGAACAATGACCGGGCGCTGAAGATCACCACCGCGCTGTATTACACGCCAAACGGCCGTTCCATCCAGGCCCAGGGCATCAACCCGGATATCGTCGTGCGCCGCGCCAAGGTGACCAGCGAAGTCGATGGCGAGAACTACAAGGAAGCCGACCTGTACGGCCATCTGGGCAACGGCAACGGCGGCGCGGACAAACCGACCGTCAAGGGCGGCACCTCCAAGGCGCGTCCGCAGGATGATGACTTCCAGCTCAGCCAGGCCTTGAGCCTGCTCAAAGGGTTGAGTATCACGCGCGGCAACTGACGGATGCGCCTGCTCGCTTTCCTGACCCTGGCGCTTTCGCTGGCCGGCGCTGCACACGCGGCACCGGCCAAGCCTGCTCCCCAGCCCGCTGCCGCGTACCTGAGCGTGATCATCGATGATCTGGGCCAGAACCCGCTGCGCGACAGCCGCACCCTCGCCCTGCCCGGCCCGGTGACGCTGGCGATCATGCCCGACACGCCCCACGCCACCGACTTCGCGCATCAGGCTCACAAGGCGCGCAAGACCGTCATCTTGCACATGCCGATGGACCCGGCCACCGGGCCGTATGCCTGGCACCCCGACCTGCCCCTCGCCGAACTGGAAAGCCGGCTCAATGCGGCGCTGTTGAAGGTGCCCTTCGCTGCGGGAATCAACAATCACATGGGCAGCCGCATGACGGCAGAACCGGTGGCGATGGCCTGGCTGATGGCCGAGCTGCAACGCCGCCACATGTTCTTCGTCGACAGCCGCACCAGCGCCAGAACCGTGGCCGCCGCTCAGGCACAGAAGCTCGGCCTGGCCAGCGTGTCGCGAGACGTCTTCCTCGACGATGAACGCACCGCCGAAGCCGTCACCCGGCAGTTGCGTATCGCAATCGAACTGGCGCGCAAACAAGGTTCGGCCGTGGTCATCGGGCATCCCTACCCGGTTACCCTGGATGTGCTGGAGCGGGAGCTGCCGCGCCTCAAGGCGCAGGGCATCGAATGGATCGACCTGCCCAGCATGATCAGCCTGCGGGGCAACCGGGCCATGGCCGGCCACGGCAAGAACGGCATTTATCGCTAGGTTTCCACACGCTCCATGCTCGTCGCGCATCACCTCTTTCCTCGCCGAAAGTAGGCCGCGTCTGCTTTTTTTGTCCCCTGCTTTCGCACCCTTGATAAGCGCGCCACGCCGCGCTTAAACGGACGGGCCTTCATCCGAAGGCCCAGTCATCGTTATCAAGGATCGATCATGAATGTCACAACCCTCGCAGCGGCGCTGTCCATCATCGCTGCGCTGCCCTGTTTCGCACAGGCGACGCCCACGGATATCGGCGAAGGCCTGGTTTCCCTCGCCCCTTCCAGAGTGCTCCTGAACGCGGACGGGTCACGCGAACACTGGAACGGCATCGGCCGCATCCAAAGCAAGAAAGGCCTGAGCTGCACGGCCACCCTGCTCGACACCCGCAGCGCCGACGGCACGCCCGATGCGCCAGCCTACGTATTGACCAGCGGCCACTGCATTTCCCGAAAGAACGGCCTGATCATCACCGACGGCGAGATCGACGGCGCCATGCAGTTCAACTACTTCACCGACACCACGCCGCGCAGCTATCCGTTGAAACGCATCAGCTGGAGCAGTCTGCAGGGCGTCGACATGGCGATCGTCGAGTTGCAACCCACGCTCCAGTCGCTGATCGACGCCGGAATCCGGCCGCTGCCGCTCGCCGACCAGCTACCCGAGAAAGGCCGGGAAGTCTTTTGGGTGGGCGCGCCGCTCTATCAGGACACCGGACGCCTGCGCATGGCGGCCTGTACTCACCAGCCGTCCGGGGAAATCCTCAATCAGCCCTGGGTCTGGCGGCATTCGGTGAGCAACCGATGCAAGGACGTGGACACCGGAGCATCGGGCAGTCCGCTGATCGTTCGCGACAGCGGTGAGATTTACGCGGTAATGAACCTCGTCACGCAGCCGCTCCCGTCGGGCGCTCCACCCCAGGACGATGACCCGCTGCCGCCCGGCTTCCCGCCGCTGGAGCCGGACAGCAACTTCGGCAGCCCGGTCATTCAGCTCAAACGTTGCTTCGTCAACGGCGTGCTCAGTACCGAACAATCCCAGTGCAGCCTGTTCCCGACCTTCTCGATCCGGTTCGACCCCGCCACGCCGCCCAAACACTATGCCAAGGTGCGGACCGGCGACGACGGCCAGGCGATCTTTCCAGGCTGGAACCTGCGCTTCACCGTGGACCAGCCTTTCTATCGATACAAGAAAGCCGACTCGGCCCTGGATTGCGAAAGACCGGCCGGCTACAGCAAGGCGATTGCCTCGCAAAACGCGACGATCGATGACCCGGTAGATGCCCGGATCGGCATCAACTGGCTGTGCATCGTTGGCCTGGCGTCGGCCAAGGAGCGCCCGAGTCACGGTCTGATGCGCAACGCCCTGACCCTCGCGATCGAGCTGCAGCCCGCCGGCCCCACGGCCGCGCCACGCATCACCATCGAGAAAACCCGATTCAACGCCTACTCGGTTCACTGGTCGCTCGATTCCGGCTTGATCGATCATTACACCGTCAAGGTCGGGCCTGTGGACACCACCGACTGTTCAGACCCGCAAGGCTTCAAGCGACGCTTTGGCAACCTGGAACTGCACGCGCGATCGCTGCCCAGGAAAATCTGCACCTACGCCCATGACGTCAACGGCCAGCGCTCCGACGTTCGGGAGGACATCGTAGGTGAGCCTGGCTCGTGAGAGCACGCCTGGTGGCGATGGCGGCCGGGCGCCGGGCGAGCGGCAGTCGATGCGTCACATAACTATTTATTGCCTTCAACGATGGGTTTGCTGATTTCGTACTCACACCACTTCCAGCCGACTCCTCGGCTTTGGACGGTTTCACTACAAGGGAATGTCATGAAAACCAAAACGCTTCACCTGATGGGCTGCTCGCTGTTTACGCTGCTGATGGCGTCGGCCTGCGTCGCCCAGGATCTCGGTCTTGGCCGGGAAAACCTCGCGCCTTCACTGCTGCTCGGCAACCAGCGGGGCCAGAACGACCACTGGAAAGGCATTGGCCGCCTGCAAATAGCTAAGGCCTCTCCAGACGCATACTGCACCGCCACCTTGATCGACACCCGTGGCGAGAAATCCGACGACGCCAGCCCGGCGTATGTCCTGACTTCAGGCCACTGCGTGTCGCTCGACAGCCTGAACGTCACCACGGACACGCCGAGCGACGGCCATGTGGATTTCAATCACTTTTACGATACGGCACACAAACAGCTTCGCTACGGCCTTAAACAGGTCAACTGGAGCAGCCAGCGCGGGCAGGACCTGGCGATCATCGAACTGGAGGCCTCGCTGCAAAGCCTGATCAAGGCAGGTATCGAACCACTGCGACTGGCCGCCAAGGCGCCGCAAGTGGGTGACGATCTGCTGATCGTCGGCGCGCCCTCGCAATACGACGAGAAAGGTCTGCGGCTGTCCACATGCAGCCTGCTGTCGAGCGAAACGCTGGTCGAGCATCCGGCGGTGTTCCGCAGTTTCTACAAGGACCAGTGCCGTGGCCTGAAGCCGGGCAGCTCCGGAAGCCCGCTCCTGGATCGCGTGTCGAACCAGGTCCTGGGCGTCGTGGCGACCACGACGGCAGACGCCAAGGAAGAAAATCGCTGCTTCGGCGATGCGCCGTGCGAGCTGCAAGACGGCCATCCACGCTGGGCACCCGCGAGCAACTATTCGAACCCTGTCGGCACGCTGGCGCAGTGTTTCATCGAAGGTCGATTCGCACCGCAAGCCGAGGGCTGCGATCTGCTGCCGACGGTCACCATCACGCCGAAAAGCCACGCGATTCGCTATTACAAACGGATCAAGAACGACGCGGCGGGCAACCCGGTGCTGCCGACCTGGAGGCTGGCATTCGATCTGAACACGCCCTTCTACCGCTACAAGACGGTGCGTGACCCGCTGCAATGCTCAAGCCCTCGGCATTACAGCCAGGCGCTGCCTGCCAAGGATGCGCTGATCGACGATCCGGTGGGTTCGGAACCTGGGTTGTATGTGCTGTGCGTGATCGGGGTCGAGTCGCAGGAACAGTCGCCGTCACCGACACTCATGAAGAACCCGTTGCTGGTGGCCATGGAAATCGCCCGGCCCGGCCCGACCCGCGCGCCGCAGCTTGAGATTCGCAAGCAGGATTCAGGCAGCTACAACGTGGCGTGGCAGTTCTCGCACCCTGGACTGAGCGCGTATGAATACAAGCTTGGGGGCGATTGCGAGAACACCAAGGATTACCAACGTGCGTTGGAGGCGCTGAACATCGAGCAGGATAAACTGCCTGCAACACTGTGCAGCCGGGCAATAGATATGTCCGGCCAGCGCTCGGCACCGCGTACGGACTTGCTGGAATAGCAGGCCGGCCTGTTCGCCGGCAAGCTGGCTCTTACGGATGCACGCGGCACCATAGCAGCCAGCTTGCTGGCGAAGACTGCTGGCAGGACAACAGCAATCAGCGAACCACAATCCCGCGGCTGGCCATGTAGGCTTTGGCTTCGGGCACGGTGTATTCGCCGAAGTGGAAGATGCTCGCCGCCAGCACCGCGCTGGCGTGCCCTTCCAGCACGCCGGCCGCCAGGTGCTCCAGGTTGCCGACACCGCCCGAAGCGATCACTGGAATACCCAGCGCATCGCTGATGGCACGGGTGACGCCCAGGTCGAAGCCGTTCTTCATGCCGTCCTGATCCATGCTGGTCAGCAGGATTTCACCGGCGCCCAAACCTTCCATCTTCCTGGCCCACTCGACTGCATCGAGACCGGTCGGCTTGCGACCGCCATGGGTGAAAATTTCCCAGCGCGGGGTTTCGCCCGGCCCGGACACTTTCTTGGCGTCGATGGCGACCACGATGCATTGCGAACCGAAACGCGCAGCGGCTTCACCAACGAATTCGGGGGTGAATACCGCCGCCGTGTTGATCGACACCTTGTCTGCGCCTGCGTTGAGCAGGTTGCGGATGTCCTGCACGGTACGCACACCGCCGCCGACCGTCAGCGGGATGAACACCTGGCTGGCCATGCGCTCGACGGTATGCAGCGTGGTGTCACGGCCATCGACGCTGGCGGTGATATCCAGGAAGGTGATTTCATCAGCACCCTGCTCGTCGTAGCGACGCGCGATCTCGACCGGATCGCCCGCATCACGGATGTTCTCGAACTTGACACCCTTGACCACGCGACCATTGTCGACGTCCAGGCAAGGGATGATGCGTTTGGCTAAGGCCACAGACTCAATCTCCGGTTAAATCCAACCCGCAAACCCTGTGGGAACGGGCTTGTCCGCGAAGAAGCCGTACAGTCGCTGCATATGTATCGACTGTACGCAGGTCTTCGCAGACCAGTCCGCACCCACCGACTCGGTCAGCGCTGTTCCAGGTCGCACATGGCCTGGGCTTCTGCCACGTCCAGCGTGCCTTCGTAGATCGCCCGGCCGGTGATGGCGCCGATGATGCCTGGCGCCCTGGCGTCCAGCAGGGCACGGATATCGCCCAGGTTATGGATGCCGCCCGAAGCGATGACCGGAATACGCGTTGCCGCAGCCAGCGCCGCAGTGAACGGAATATTGCAGCCCTGCATCATGCCGTCTTTCGCGATATCGGTGTAAACGATTGCGGACACGCCATCGGCCTCGAAACGCTTGGCCAGATCGATGACCTGCACGGTGCTGACTTCAGCCCAGCCGTCGGTGGCGACGAAGCCATCCTTGGCGTCCAGGCCGACGATCACTTTGCCGGGGAACGCGCGGCAGGCTTCGGCCACGAACTCAGGTTCCTTGACCGCCTTGGTGCCGATGATCACGTAGCTCACGCCCGCCTTGACGTAATGCTCGATGGTTTCCAGCGAGCGAATCCCGCCGCCGATCTGGATCGGCAACTGTGGATAACGCTTGGCGATGGCCGTGACCACGTCACCATTGACCGGCTGGCCTTCGAACGCGCCGTTGAGGTCAACCAGGTGCAGGCGGCGGCAGCCACCGTCGACCCATTTGGCGGCCATGCTGACCGGGTCATCGGAAAACACCGTGGAATCTTCCATGCGGCCCTGACGCAGACGCACACAGGCGCCGTCTTTCAGGTCGATAGCGGGAATAATCAGCATACTTTGTCCTTAGTCATAAGCCGCAAGCTGCAAGCTACAAGCTGCACGTATGCGTACCTTTCAATTCGTGCAGCGCAAAGCTGCTTCTAATCTTTCTCAAGCGCCCACACGTCGCTCTCGATCCCTTCGAAACGCTCCTTGAGCAGCGCCTGGGTATCGAAGATCGCCCGGTTGTAATAGTGCGGGGCGATCTCGCGACTGAACAGTTCCAGCACCTCGGCCACCTCGAAGGTGCCCAGCTCCAGTTCGAAACGCTCGGCAAACAGGCGCTTGAGCTTGTGGATCGCGTCCTGCTCCTGTTCCGGCGTCAGCGTCAGAATCGGCGCCCTGGTTCTGGCTCTGCTCATGGTTACCAGCGGCCGTCCCATGCGGCGAAGTTCTGCAGCAACTGCAGGCCGTGGGTATGGCTCTTCTCAGGGTGGAACTGCACGGCGAAGCGCGAGCCTTCAGCCAGTGCGGCGGCGAAATCGACACCGTAGTGTCCACGACCAGCCACCTGACGCTGATTGGCGGCGTTGATGTAGAAGCTGTGCACGAAATAGAAACGCGCCATGTCCGGAATGTCGTGCCACAGCGGGTGATCCAGCGTCTGCGCGACTTCGTTCCAACCCATGTGCGGCACTTTCAGATGTGCGCCGTCTTCGTGCAGATCCTTGCCGAAGAACTTCACCTGGCCGGGAAACATGCCGATGCAGTCCACGCCGTCGTTTTCTTCGCTGCTGTCGAGCAATGCCTGCATGCCGACGCAGATGCCGAGAAACGGACGATCCTTGCTGACTTCCTGCACCAGCGAGTCGAAGCCCAGTCGGCGGATCTCGGCCATGCAGTCGCGAATCGCGCCCACACCCGGAAACACCACGCGGTCGGCTTCGCGAATCACTTTGGCGTCGCTGGTGATCTGCACACGGCCGGCGCCAACGTGCTCAAGCGCCTTGGCGACCGAGTGCAGGTTGCCCATGCCGTAATCGATGACCGCCACTGTCTGCATCAGAGCACACCCTTGGTCGAAGGCATTTGCCCGGCCATGCGGTCGTCCAGTTCCACCGCCATGCGCAGGGCACGGCCGAACGCCTTGAAGACGGTTTCGATCTGGTGGTGAGTGTTGGTGCCACGCAGGTTGTCGATGTGCAGCGTCACATTGGCGTGGTTGACGAAGCCCTGGAAGAACTCCTGGAACAGGTCCACGTCGAAGCCGCCGACGGTGGCGCGGGTGTACGGCACATGCATCTGCAGGCCCGGACGACCCGAGAAGTCGATGACCACGCGCGACAGCGCTTCATCGAGCGGCACGTAGGCGTGGCCGTAGCGGCGAATGCCTTTCTTGTCGCCGATTGCCTGGGCGAATGCCTGGCCGATGGTGATACCCACGTCCTCGACGGTATGGTGATCGTCGATTTCCAGGTCGCCCTTGCACTCGATATCCAGGTCGATCAGCCCGTGCCGGGCGATCTGGTCGAGCATGTGCTCAAGGAAAGGCACGCCGATATCGAATCGGGCCTTTCCGGTGCCATCCAGGTTGATCGAGGCTTTGATCTGGGTTTCCAGAGTATTGCGCTCGACGTAAGCCTTACGTTCGGCCATCACCAGCTCCGCAAAATCATTGGGCGAAAAAGGCGATCATTATAGGCCCAGAAGCGTCGCGCATGAAGCAAACAGACGACGGGAAGCCGATATCAGCCCCATATAACTTCTGCATTTGCCAAACCGCAGGCAAAAAAAAGCGCCTGCACCGAAGTGCAAGCGCTCTTGATCAACGGCGAGCTATCAGTTGAACAGCACCGCAGTCTTCTGCAGGGTAACCCAGACGCCCCACGCCAGCGGGATGCCTACGGCCAGCCAGGCGGCGATTGCCAGAGGCTTGCTGCCTTCGGATGCTTTCCACTCCAGCGAAGTGGTCGCATCGGCGCCCTTGTCGTGACCGATGGCCTGTTCAGCGGCCAGTTCGGCGTCGGTCATGAAGTACTTGTCGGCCACCGGACGAATCATCAGGTTGCAGATGAAGCCCAGAACCAGCATGCCGGCCAGGATGTACAGCGTGATGTCATAGGCGTCGGCACGGGCAACGCCGATGCTGAGCTGGTATTCACGCAGGTAGTTGACCAGTACCGGACCGAGCACACCGGCTGCAGCCCATGCAGTCAGCAGGCGACCGTGGATCGCGCCGACCATTTGCGTACCGAACAGATCTGCCAGGTAAGCCGGAACGGTAGCGAAACCGCCGCCGTACATCGACAGCACGACACAGAACGCCGCCACGAACAGCGCGATGCTGCCCAGGTGACCCAGGGTCGGAACCGAAGCGTAGAGCAGGAAGCCCAGCGCGAAGAACACGAAGTACGTGGCTTTGCGGCCGATGTAGTCGGAGAACGAGGCCCAGAAGAAACGACCACCGATGTTGAACAGGCTCAACAGACCGGTGAAGCCGGCGGCGATTGCAGCAATCTGCTTCAACTGGTCGGCACTCAGCTCGCTGAAGGTCAGCGAATTGCCCAACAGCTTGCCGGCGAACACTTCCTGCAGCAGTGGCGAAGCCATGCCCAGAATGCCGATACCGGCCGACACGTTCAGGCACAGCACCAGCCAGACCAGACGGAATTGCGGTGTTTTCCAGGCCACGCTGACGTGCACGTGACGGTTGGTGATCATCGCGTTCTTGGCCTTGGCCGCCGGAGCAGTCCAGCCTTCAGGTTTCCAGCCGGTCGGTGGAACGCGGTAGCCCAGTGCGCCGCCGATCATGAAGACGAAGTAGATCGCCGCCATCACCACGAAACTTTCCCATACGCCCACGCTTTGCGCAGAAGCGAAGTGGCTCATCAGGAACGTCGCCAGTGGTGCACCCACCATCGCGCCGCCACCAAAGCCCATGATCGCCATGCCGGTCGCCATGCCGCGCTTGTCCGGGAACCACTTGATCAGGGTCGAAACTGGCGAGATGTAGCCCAGGCCCAGACCGATACCACCGATGACGCCGGAACCCAGCCACATCAGCCAGATCTGGTGGGTATAGATACCCAACGCGGAGATCAGCAGACCGCCACACCAGCACAGTGCCGAAACCACACCGGCCTTGCGCGGGCCTGCGTGTTCCAGCCAGCCGCCCCAAATGGCTGCCGAGCAACCCAGGAAGATGAAGAACAGCGTGTAGATCCAGCCGAGCATCGAAATCTGCCAGTCGCAGGTCGACGCGAACATTTGAGCGAAGAAGCCCATGTCGGGTGTGCATGCAACAGGTGCGGTAACACCGACAGCCTTGGACAACGGCAGCCAGAATACCGAGAAGCCGTAGGCCATACCGATGCAAAGATGAATCGCCAGGGCGGCGGGTGGAACAAGCCAGCGGTTGAAACCGGGCTTGGCAATAATGCGCTCTTTGGACAAGAACGCAGGCTGAACGGCAACGCCGCCCAAGGCTGTGCTTGTGCTCATTGTGATAACCCCAATATGTATAAAGCTCGCAGGACTTTTCGCCGAACATCCACAGCTTCCATGCCGCAATGCATGACTGTTTTTAGGATGCTCCAGATGTGGCAAATGGCCGCACCCGGTCAGCGCATGCGGAGACTACCACTACTCGAAGCATGTAAGTGTGCTGTTACATCATTTTTATTTCCAACTAATCCATGCTGTCTATGACCCCATAGATGTAATCGATTATCGGCAGGATATAGACAGTCTTTAATGGGTGCTTATAACTTTCCGTGCATATGCGTATGAACGGAACTCACCAACATCCCAAGTGGGAGCGGACTTGTCCGCGAAGGCAATACTCCAGGCAACGTATCGGCTGCGAACGTACTGCCTCCTTCGCGGCTAAAGCCGCTCCTGCAGATCCGACGCATGCCACCGGTCCGACACCGCATCTGCAAGACGCTGGCAAGTCTGCGCGGAGAAAACGACCGCGCAGGCAGTTGCAAACTACGCTTGCTGACAGCCGCAGGGCCGCTGGCAGTCCTGACCCTGACGGCATTCGAAGCCCGAGAGACGGCCGAGAGCGGTATACTCGCGGGCTAAATTTTGAACAATCGACACAAGGACTCGCCCATGAAAGCGTTCGGCAAAATCCTGGGGCTGTTTATTCTCGGGTTGTTGCTGATCATCGTGGCTCTTGGCTTCGCCTTGACCCATCTGTTTGATCCCAACGACTACAAAGACGAGATTCGCCAGCTGGCCCGCGACAAGGCAAACGTGGAACTGACGCTTGACGGTGACATCGGCTGGAGCCTGTTTCCGTGGCTGGGCCTGGAGCTGCACGAAGCCAAGGTCGCCACGCTGGCCGCCCCCGACCAGCCTTTCGCCGATGTGCAGATGCTCGGCCTGTCGGTTCGGGTACTACCGCTGCTGCGCAAACAGGTGCAGATGAGCGACGTGCGGATCGAAGGCCTGAACCTGAGCCTGCACCGTGATGAAAACGGCCACGGCAACTGGGAAGACATCGGCAAGCCGGCCGCCGCCACTGGCCAGACACCTCCGGCCGCGCCAGGCGAGCCTGCCCCGGATGCGGACAAGTCCGAACGCTCTTCGCGCCCGATCCAGCTCAATATCGACAGCCTGACGGTCAACAACGCCCGCATCGATTACAGCGATGCGCGCAAGGGCCAGACCTTCCTCGCTGAAAGCATCCAGTTGAGCACCGGCGCGATTCGTGAAACGTCCGACATCCCGATCAAGCTGACGGCATTCCTGAGCACCAACCAGCCCATGCTTCGCGCCAAGACCGAGCTGGTCGGCGAGCTGCGCCTGGACCGCGCATTGCAGCGCTATCAATTCGAAGACATGCGCCTGTCCGGCGAAGCGGCCGGCGAGCCGCTGCAAGGCAAGACGGTGACCTTCGCCGCCCAAGGCCAGTTGCTGGTCGATCTGGCGGCGAACATCGCCGAGTGGAATGGCCTGAAGATTTCCGCCAACCAGTTGCGCGCACTGGGTGAGCTGCGTGCCCGTGACCTGGACAAGACCCCGCAGGTCAGCGGCGGCCTGTCCATCGCCCAACTCGACGTGCGCACCTTCTTCGACACCATCGGCCAGCCATTGCCGCCGATGGCCGACGGCGCATTGAGCAAAGTGGAAATGGTCACCCGCCTCAGCGGCACGCCCAACAGCGTGGCGCTGGAGGATCTGAGCCTCAAGGTAGACGACAGCCACTTCACCGGCCGGATCGCCGTGACCGACTTTGCCAGGCAGGCGCTGCGCGTCCAGCTCAAGGGTGACACCTTTGACGCCGACCGCTATCGCCCGGCCGAGAGCGAAGAGTCCAAAGGCGTGAAAGCTGCGCGCAAATCCGAAGTGCAAAGCGGTGAGGCTGCCGCCATCGCGGGCGATACCCCGCTGCCGGAGCAGCCGACCAAAGCCGCGTGGAGCACCACTCGACTGCTGCCGCTGGAGCGCTTGCGCACGCTGGATGTCGAGGCAGACCTGAGCTTCGGCAAACTGATCGTCAACAAGCTGCCCATCGACAATGCGGCGTTCAAGACCCAGGCGGCGGGCGGCCTGGTCAAAGTCGAGAGCCTGCGCGGCGACCTCTACAACGGCAATTTCGAACTCAAGGGCAACCTGGATGCGCGCCCTGAAGTGCCGCTGGTGAGCGTGCAGACCCGCGCCGTCAAAGTGCCGGTGGAACGCATTCTCGAAAGCCAGGGCCAGAATCCGCCGGTGCGTGGCCTGCTGACCCTCAACAGCGATCTGAACGGCAAGGGCAACAGTGAGAAAGCCCTGGTCGACAGCCTCAGCGGCACCGCCGGTTTTACCCTGAACAACGGCGTGCTGGTCAATGCCAACCTTGAACAGCAACTGTGCCGCGGCATTTCGGTGCTCAATCGCAAAACCCTCAGCGCAGAGCCGCGCGGCAAGGACACCCCGTTCCAGCAGCTCGACGGCAACCTGGCGCTGCGCAATGGCGTGGCCAGCAACCCGGACCTCAAGGTTCGCACGCCGGGCCTGACGGTCAATGGCAATGGTGACGTGGACCTGCGCGTGCTGGGCATGAACTACCGCGTCGGCATCGTGATCGAAGGCGACAAGAGCGAGATGCCGGACCCGGCGTGCGAGATCAACCCACGCTATGTGGGCATCGAATGGCCCGTGCAATGCCGCGGCCCGCTGGAACTGGGCGCCAAAGCCTGCCGCCTGGACCGCGAGGGCCTGGGCCAGATCGCCGCCAGACTGGCCGGCGACCGGATCAGTGAAAAGCTGGGCGACAAGCTGGACGAGAAACTGGGCGACAAAGTCAGCCCGGAACTCAAAGACGCCCTCAAAGGGCTGTTCAAACGCTGATGTTTGCAGCTGTATATCGACCTCTTCGCCTGTAGAGCCAGCTCGCTGGCGAAAGAGCCAGTACAGGCGCAGCATTCATGTCGTTTGGCATTACGTCTTCGCGAGCAAGCTCGCTCCTACAGGATCTTCACCG
>NZ_RHQN01000012.1:0-100405 GCF_003935425.1 Pseudomonas sp. v388 | reverse complement strand
TAGCCAGTACAGGCGCAGCATTCATGTCGTTTGGCATTACGTCTTCGCGAGCAAGCTCGCTCCTACAGGATCTTCACCGAACTATAGGAGCCAGCTCGCTGGCGAAAGGGCCAGTACAGGCGCAGCATTCATGTCGTTTGGCATTACGTCTTCGCGAGCAAGCTCGCTCCTACAGGATCTTCACCGAACTGAAGGAGCCAGCTCGCTGGCGATGGCGGCCTCAAGACCGCCGAACATATTCATACCGTCAAACCAGAGAACCCACCAAACCATGCAACCCGAGCAATTCTCCAGCGCCGTGCTGGATTGGTATGACCGTCATGGCCGCCACGACCTTCCCTGGCAGCAGGCCATAACGCCGTACCGGGTCTGGGTGTCTGAAATCATGCTGCAGCAGACCCAGGTCAGCACCGTGCTGGGTTACTTCGACCGGTTCATGGCTGCGTTGCCCACCGTGCAGGCTCTGGCCGACGCGCCGGAAGACGAAGTGCTGCATCTGTGGACCGGCCTGGGTTACTACACCCGCGCCCGCAATTTGCAGAAAACCGCGAAGATCGTGGTGGCCGAGCACGGCGGAGAATTTCCTCGCGATGTCGAACAGCTGATTCTGCTGCCGGGTATCGGGCTGTCCACCGCAGGCGCCATCGCCAGCCTGAGCATGGGCCTGCGCGCGCCGATCCTCGACGGTAACGTCAAGCGCGTGCTGGCACGCTTCACCGCGCAGGAAGGCTATCCGGGCGAGCCCAAGGTGGCCAGACAGCTCTGGGCTACGGCGGAGCGCTTCACGCCGCACAGCCGGGTCAACAACTACACCCAGGCGATGATGGACCTGGGCGCCACGCTCTGCACCCGCAGCAAGCCCAGCTGCCTGCTCTGCCCGCTGGAGCGCGGCTGCCAGGCGCACATGCTCGGCCTGGAAACCCGCTACCCGATCCCCAAGCCGCGCAAGACCGTCCCACAGAAGCGCACCCTGATGCCGATGCTCGCCAATCGCGACGGCGCCATTCTGCTTTACCTACGCCCTTCCACGGGCCTGTGGGGCGGGTTGTGGAGTTTGCCGGAGCTCAATGACTTCGACGAACTCCAGCACCTGGCAACCCAGCACTCGCTGGAAATGGGCAAGCCGTATGAGCTGCCGGCGCTGGTCCACACCTTCAGCCACTTCCAGTTGAGCATCGAACCCTGGCTGGTGCCGGTCGAGGAGTCGGCCCATCACGTGGCCGAGGCCGACTGGCTCTGGTATAACCTCGCCACCCCGCCGCGCCTGGGCCTTGCCGCCCCGGTGAAAAAGCTGCTCAAACGCGCAGCCGACGTTTTGAACGCAGGAGAACCGTCATGACCCGCACCGTAATGTGCCGCAAGTACAAAGAAGAACTTCCAGGCCTGGAACGCCCTCCGTATCCGGGCGCCAAGGGCGAAGACATCTTCAACCACGTTTCGCAGCAAGCCTGGGCCGACTGGCAGAAGCACCAGACCCTGCTGATCAACGAACGACGCCTGAACATGATGAACGCCGAAGACCGCAAATTCCTCCAGGCCGAGATGGACAAGTACCTTTCCGGCGAGGAATACGCCCAGGCCGAAGGCTACGTTCCACCCGCCCAGTAAAGCGTTTCAGGCAGTGAAGGTCGTAAGCGTCGGTATTGATTCAAAATTTTTTCGACAACACGCTTGACGACCTCCTGAAAAACACGTCTAATGCGCCCCGTTGCCCAGATAGCTCAGTCGGTAGAGCAGGGGATTGAAAATCCCCGTGTCGGCGGTTCGATTCCGTCTCTGGGCACCACCTTTCGTTTTCAGGTGATGCCAGGCACACCTGAAAGCACACAAGAAGCCCGCCTCGTGCGGGCTTTTTGTTGTCTGGAATTTCTCTCAGCCCGACGGGCGACCTCCTCCGCGAAAACTGCCCGATCACTCCTTTGCCGCGCTTGAACGAACTTGCCTGCAAGTACTACAGATTTATTACAGGGGCTGGACATTACTGTTCCTGCATACAGGGCAATTCCACTCCCGAAAAAGATTTCCCACCCTAAGTAAACTCAAGTTGGGCAGCAAACTTCTGACGCCAGAAAATACGTGCACCGCTGGTCTGCCCTGCATTCATGAGTTGTCGTTCAAGCGCGATAACCCGTAAGCAAACGTCCTTATAAAAATACGGTGCCGGATATGTTCGGAAAAAAAATCAACGCTGAACTGACAGCCATGAAGGCCGAGGTGGAGGGACTCAAGGGATTGGTCAACACATTGGAGCGCTCCATGGCGGTCGTGGAGTTCGATCTTGAAGGCAAGATCCTGCGCACCAATGAAAACTTTCAGAAAACGATGGGCTATCGAGCCGATGAACTGATCGGCAAAAGCCACCGCGAGTTCTGCACGCCTGCCCATCAGCGCAGCGCGGAGTACACCAGGCTGTGGAATGGCCTGCGCGCCGGTCAGTTCATGTCCGGGACTTTCCATCGCCTGAACAAAAGCGGTGAGGCCGTCTGGCTCGAAGCCAGTTACAACCCCGTCACCGACGCTCAGGGCAGTGTCGTCAAGGTGATCAAGTACGCGCTGGACGTCACCAGCAATATCGCCCTCGAAAACGAGATGAAGGGCAAGCTGGCCGCTGTCGAGCGCGCCATGGCGGTGTGCGAGTTCAATCCGGACGGAACTGTCGTGACGGCCAACGAGAACTTTCTGCACACCATGGGTTACGCCCTCAATGAGATCAAGGGCAAGCATCACCGTGGCTTTTGCGAGCCGTCTTTGGTCAACAGCCCTGAATATGCCGAACTGTGGCAGAAGTTGAACCTGGGCCAGTTTGTCGGCGGGCAATTCAAACGCCTGGGCAAACATGGCAAGGTGGTCTGGCTGGAAGCAACTTACAACCCGGTGTATGACGCTGAAGGCAAGCTGGACAAGATCGTCAAGTTCGCCAGCGATATCACCGAGCGCGTCGAAAAGCAGGAAGCCGATTCCCATGGCGCTTCGCGGGCGTACCACATCTCTGCCGAAACCGAGAAAGTGGCTGAGCACGGTACTGAGGTGATTCAGGAGACGGCGCGGGAGATGCGCCAGATTGCAGAGAACATCGAAGTTTCCGCCAGGCTGGTTGCACAGCTGGGTGACCGTTCCGAGCAGATCACTGCCATCGTCAACACGATCCGTGGGATTGCCGACCAGACCAACCTGCTGGCCCTCAACGCTGCCATTGAAGCGGCGCGGGCCGGCGACCAGGGACGCGGCTTTGCGGTGGTGGCCGATGAAGTCCGGCAACTGGCCGGGCGCACCAGTGGCTCGACCAAGGAAATCGCCGAGATGATCAGCAAGATCCTGGCCGAAACCCGTGAAGCGGTTTCGAGCATGAACGCCACTCAGGAAGGCGCCAATCGCGGCGTGACCCTGGCCGATCAGGCCGGGCAGGTGATCGTGCAGATTCGTGACGGCGCCAGCGATGCGGTGGAAGCGGTCAGCATGTTCGCCACGCGCATGGACGAGTCTGAAGTGGTGTCGAGGATCAATCCGCGCTGATGGGTCCACAGGGCATGTTGTAAGGGTGTTCGCTTGGCTATTGCGGCGGTCTGCGCTTCAATGGCGGCCATTGCACCCTATTGCCCGCAAAGGACTCGTCCATGGCTTCGCCAGACAAACAGCAAAAACGCGCCAAGCGCGCCAAACTCAAGGCCAAGCAGAACCGCTCGGGCAAACCGGTGAAAAACGCAGTGCATCCGCTGTTCGCCTCGGCGCTGGTGGATCAGCCCTTCGATGACGTCGAGATCGACCTGAGCACATTCGACTTCAAGGACATCGTCGAGAACGGGTTCGACCCCGCTGAATATGACGACCTGTTTCAGGCCATGAAACAGGCCGAAGCCATCAGCCAGCTGGCGCTGTGCGCGGTGTTCCTGCAATACCCGGTGCTGGAACTGGTGATTGCCGAAGAAGACGAAGAGCCGGCCACCGACTTCATGATGGGCCTGCTCATCATGTACCGCGCCATCGTCCACAACGAAGACGAAGACACCGCCATCGAATGGATCAGCAGCCAGGCATTCCAGGCCGATTACAACAAGGCGTCAGAGCTGTTGATGTTGAGGAATGAGAAGGCAGCACGCTGAACCTGCAGGAGCGAGCGGGCGGCGATCCGTCTTGCTCTCGAAGGCTTTGTTCCAGGGTCATACACCCGCTGTGGATGTACCGGCCCTTTCGCCAGCAAGCTGGCTCCTACAAATTATTCGCTGAATCGTAGGAGCCAGCTCTGCTGGCGAAGACGGTTTTGCGGCCTGATCAACTCAGAACCGCAGCACCACTCAACCGCTCGGCCTTGCGGCGGCGGGAAACGGTGAGGCCTGCACCCACCACCACCAGACTCAGCACGCCGGTCGCGATGATTTCGATGCGGTGGTCTTCCTGAATCAGCATGATGGTCAGCACCGCGACGATGAACACAATGGCCGCCCAGGTCAGCCAGGGAAACAGCCACATCTTGAAGTCGATGGCTTCCCCGGCCGCAATGCGCTTCTGGCGCATGCGCAGTTGGGACACCGCGATCACCAGATACACCAGCAGGGCAATCGCCCCGGAACTGGCCAACAGGAACTCGAACACCGCCGCCGGCGCGACATAGTTCGCGAACACGGTCAGGAACGCCGCGGCAGTGGACAACATCACTGCCCAGTATGGCGTGCCGCTCTTGCTGGTGCGCTTGGACACGGCCGGTGCATCGCCACGCTTGCCCAGCGAATACAGCATGCGCGAAGCGGTATAGAGCGCAGAGTTCAGGCAGCTGGTCACGGCAACCAACACCACCAGATCGACGATCAGCTTGGCATTGGGAATCCCCATGACATTCAGCACGGTCTGGTACGAACCCACTTCAGCCAGGCTCGGGTCATTCCACGGCACTAGCGACACCACCACGAAAATCGAAACCAGGTAGAACAGGAAGATTCGCCAGATCACCGAGTTGGTGGCTTTGGTGATCTGCTTGCCCGGGTTCTTGGATTCGGCAGCGGCGATGGTCACGATTTCCGTGCCCATGAACGAGAACATGGTGGTCAGCATGGCCGCCAGCACTGCGCCCATGCCGTTGGGCATGAAGCCGCCGGTGTCGAACAGATGGCTGACGCCGCTGACTTGCGTGGTGGGCAGCAGACCAAAAATCGCCGCAACACCCAACACCACAAAGGCGATGATCGCCACGACCTTGATCAGCGCGAACCAGAACTCGAACTCACCGTAGTTCTTTACGCTGAACAGGTTGGTCGCGGTCAGCAGCAAGGTGATGACCAACGTGAACGCCCAGATCGCGATGTCCGGGAACCAGGCATGCAGGATGGTCGCGGCGGCGTTGGCTTCCAGCGGAATCACCAAAACCCAGAACCACCAGTACAACCAGCCGATGGTAAAACCGGCCCAGTGCCCGATGGCGCGGTCGGCATAAGTAGAGAAGGAACCGGTATCCGGCGAAGCGACGGCCATTTCGGCCAGCATGCGCATTACCAGCACCACCAGCGTACCCGCTGCGGCGTAAGCCAGCAGCACGGCCGGGCCGGCTTCGGCAATCGCATGGCCAGAGCCGACGAACAGACCTGCACCGATCACCCCGGCAATCGACAACATCGTGATATGGCGAGGTTTCAGCCCCTGTTCAAGCTCGGAAGAATTAGCGGTATTGCTCATTGAAACTACCTTTGCAAGACGACCGATGGACACCGAAGCGCTCGTAAAAAGAAAGAAACGGTACCGTTCTTTATTCTTGACGCAAGAAGTACGCCAAGATGTTTCAAAAACGACGTCGCACCTTGACTAGAAGGCTCGGGGTCCACCCGGCAAGGGAAGGCCACGAAAGAATCCGTGTGCCTGTATGTAGGATTTGTTACCGAATACCTCAGAACAGGGAAACATGCGCGCACCGAAAACGTCCACTCCCGCCGACCAGGCTCGCAAATGGTGCGCCGCAACGGGCGCCGCTCAGCAAAAGCTGCTTCCAACCATGGCCCAAAGCTGGCAACATCGCGCCTTTTTCGCGCACAGCCGCCCGGCATGAAGCACCGTCTTCGCTACCGGTGCGCCTGTCAGCGTCATTCTGCTGCGGCCACGCGACGACCCTTCGCCCCTGCCACACCCGGCACCGGGCGCAGATGGTTGTCTTTGAAACGCTGTGCTAGCTTGGCGCTGGCCCGCTGAATGAGCGCTCGTTACCAATGAGGACCCCACATGGCTGAGGCCACGCCCGCCCTGGAAATCCGCGACCTGCACAAGCGCTACGGTGAGCTGGAGGTGCTCAAGGGCATCTCGCTGACCGCGCGTGACGGCGACGTCATTTCGATCCTCGGTTCGTCCGGCTCCGGCAAGTCCACCCTGCTGCGCTGCATCAACCTGCTGGAAAACCCGCATCAGGGCCAGATCCTGCTGGCCGGTGAAGAGCTCAAGCTCAAGGCCGCCAAGAATGGCGAACTGGTGGCGGCGGACAACCGGCAGATCAACCGCATGCGCAGCGAGATCGGCTTCGTCTTCCAGAATTTCAATCTGTGGCCGCACATGAGTGTGCTGGACAACATCATCGAGGCGCCGCGGCGCGTGCTCGGCCAGAGCAAGGCCGAGGCGACGGAAGTTGCCGAGGCGCTGCTGGCCAAGGTCGGCATCGGCGACAAACGCCACGTCTACCCTGCGCAACTTTCCGGCGGCCAACAGCAACGCGCGGCCATCGCGCGAACCCTGGCAATGCAGCCTAAAGTTATCCTGTTCGACGAGCCGACCTCGGCGCTCGACCCGGAGATGGTTCAGGAAGTGCTCAACGTGATTCGTGCCCTGGCCGAGGAAGGCCGCACGATGCTGTTAGTGACCCACGAAATGAATTTCGCCCGTCAGGTGTCCAGCGAAATCGTCTTTTTGCATCAAGGATTGGTCGAAGAACAAGGCACACCGCAGCAAGTGTTCGATAATCCGCTGTCGGTAAGGTGCAAACAATTCATGTCGAGTAATCGTTAACGGAGCAACACCTCATGCAGAAATACAAGAAGTTGCTGCTGGTTGCAGCTGCCACTCTGGCAATGACCGGCAATGCCTTTGCCGAAACCCTGAAAATGGGCATCGAAGCGGCTTACCCTCCGTTCAACAACAAGGACGCGAGCGGGCAGGTTGTCGGCTTCGACTACGAGATCGGCAAAGCGCTGTGCGCCAAGATGAAGGTCGAGTGCGACGTGGTGACTTCCGATTGGGACGGCATCATCCCGGCCCTGAACGCCAAGAAGTTCGACTTCCTGATCTCGTCGCTGTCGATCACCGAAGAGCGCAAGCAGGCCGTTGACTTCACCGACCCGTACTACTCGAACAAATTGCAGTTCCTGGCAGCCAAGGGCGGCGACTTCAAGACCGACGTCGCTTCGCTCAAAGGCAAGATCATCGGCGCCCAGCGGTCGACCCTCGCCAGCACCTGGCTGGAAGACAAGCTGGGCATGGACGTAGACGCCAAGCTGTATGACACCCAGGAAAACGCCTACCTCGACCTGGTGTCCGGGCGCGTCGACGCCATCCTCGCCGACAAATACGTCAGCTACGAGTGGCTGAAAAGCGAAGCGGGCAAAGGCTTCGAGTTCAAGGGCGAGCCGGTGGAAGAGAACGACAAGATCGGCATCGCCGTTCGCAAAGGCGATCCGCTGCGCGAAAAGCTCAACGCTGCCATCAAGGAAATCATCGCTGACGGCACCTACAAGAAAATCAACGACAAGTATTTCCCGTTCAGCATCCTCTGAACCGCCTGATGGCGCCGCCGCTGCTTTGTCATGAAGCGCGGCGGCCCGTCCTCTGCAAAGCCTGCCTCTAATACATGAACATTGACCTCCACGGATTCGGCCCGGCCCTTGCGGCTGGTGCGCTGATGACTGTCCAGCTTGCCCTGTCGGCCTTGTGCCTGGGGCTGGTGCTCGGGCTGCTCGGCGCCTTGGCCAAGACTTCCCCGTACAAGCCGCTGCAATGGCTGGGCGGAACCTACTCGACACTGGTGCGCGGCATCCCCGAACTGCTGTGGGTGCTGCTGATCTATTTCGGCACCGTCAACGGCATGCGGGCGCTGGGCGAAATGCTCGGCATCCAGGACCTGGCGCTCAACGCTTTCGCGGCGGGCGTCATCGCGCTGGGCCTGTGTTTCGGCGCCTACGCGACCGAAGTGTTTCGCGGCGCGATCCTCGCGATCCCCAAGGGTCACCGCGAAGCCGGTCTGGCACTGGGCATGTCGCGCACGCGCATTTTCGCGCGGTTGATCCTGCCGCAGATGTGGCGCATCGCCCTGCCCGGCCTGGGTAACCTGTTCATGATCCTGATGAAGGACACCGCGCTGGTGTCGGTCATCGGCCTTGAAGAAATCATGCGGCATGCGCAGATCGCCGTGGGCTTCACCAAGGAAGCCTTCACGTTCTATATGGTCGCGGCCTTCATGTACCTGGGCCTGACCATCATCGCGATGACCGGCATGCACTTCCTGGAAAAACGTGCCGCACGCGGCTTCACAAGGAGCGCGTCATGAACTGGGAAGTCATCATCAAGTGGCTGCCGCGCCTGGCCCAGGGCGCGACGCTGACCCTGGAGCTGGTAGCGATTGCGGTCATCGCCGGCTTGATCATCGCCATTCCGCTGGGCATTGCTCGTTCGTCGAAACATCTGTCGGTTCGCGCGCTGCCTTACGCCTACATCTTTTTCTTCCGTGGCACGCCGCTGCTGGTGCAACTGTTCCTGGTCTATTACGGCCTGGCGCAGTTCGACGCCGTGCGCCAAGGCCCGTTGTGGCCCTATCTGCGCGATCCGTTCTGGTGTGCGGTGATCACCATGACCCTGCACACGGCGGCTTACATCGCCGAGATCCTGCGCGGCGCGATCCAGGCCGTGCCGGTTGGTGAAGTCGAGGCGGCGCGGGCGTTGGGCATGTCGAAGTGGAAGGCGCTGTTCTACATCGTCCTGCCACGCGCAGCGCGCATCGGGCTGCCGGCGTACAGCAACGAAGTCATCCTGATGCTCAAGGCCAGCGCGCTGGCGAGCACCGTGACCTTGCTGGAACTGACCGGCATGGCCCGCACGATCATTGCCCGCACCTACCTGCCGGTGGAGATTTTCTTTGCGGCGGGCATGTTCTATCTGGTCATGGCCTATGTGCTGGTGCAGGGCTTCCGCCTGCTCGAACGCATCTTGCGCGTAGACGCCAGCCAAGGGCGCTGATATGAAGGGGGTTGGCCGAGCAATCGGCAGCCCTTTTCCGCTCACCACACGGCCGACCATGTCTTCTGACCCTTGTTTGCAGGACGATTCGCTTGGCGAGCGCTTTCGGGCGCTGGACAGTTTCCTGTTCGCCCATCAGCAACTGTGGCGCCCCAAGCCCTTCACCGAACTGCGCATGCCGTGGGAAGACGGCTATCCCGAGCTGGCGAAGTGGCTGCGCGGGCGCTCGCTGGAGCAGGCCGAAAGCGCTCACAATCATCCCGAGCAACTGGACGCGCCCTACCCGTTCCCGCAACTGGCAGCCGAAGCCGTGGCGCTGGCGCAGGTGGGTGAACTGCCCGCCCACGCCATTGACCCGGTAGCGCCGCGCATGAGCGTCGATGTGCCGGGGCGCAAGTGGTTGCAGATCGAGGCGCTGGCCCGGCATCTGGATTTCCATCACCGACCCTCTCACTGGCTGGACTGGTGCGCCGGCAAAGGCCACCTCGGCCGACGCCTGGCGCAACAAGGGCAAGCGCTGACCTGCCTGGAGTTTGATCCGGCACTGGTCGAGGCCGGTCGCCAACTCAGTGCTCGCCTGAATATTGCGGCCAGCCATGTGCAACAAGACGTGATGGCCGAAGACAGCTGGCGCAGCCTGCACCCCGAACAGACACCTGTGGCATTGCATGCCTGCGGCGACCTGCATGTGCAACTGATGCAACTGGCCAGCCAGAATGGCTGCGCGCAAATGGCGATAGCGCCGTGCTGCTATAACCGTACCCAGAGCGAGCATTACCAGGCACTGTCGAGCACCGGCAAAGAATCGGCGCTGCAACTGTCGCGGGACGAATTGGGCTTGCCGCTGAGCGAAACCGTGACCGCCGGCGCCAGGGTGCGACGCCAGCGGGACACGTCGATGGCACGCCGCCTGGGGTTCGATTTGCTGCAACGGCAACTGCGCAGCGAGGACGCTTACTTATCCACACCGTCGCTGCCTACCGCATGGCTCGACAAACCCTACGCCGACTACTGCCGTGAGCTGGTCGAACTGAAAAACCTGCCCGCGCCTGGTGAGCAGAACTGGATGGCGCTGGAGCAAGCGGGTTGGGCACGGCTGGCGCAGGTGCGCAATCTGGAGCTGGTTCGCAACCTGTTCCGCAGGCCGTTGGAGATGTGGCTGGTGCTGGACCGGGCGCTGTATGTGCAGGAGCACGGTTATCGGGTCCGCGTGGGCACCTTCTGCGAGAGCCAACTGACCCCGCGCAACCTGCTGATCCTCGCTGAACGGGTATAGGCTTATATCCGGATCAACCTGTGGATAAGTCTGTTGATGAAAATCCGGAACATGTTGAAAAACCCTTTGCGCGCCAGTAATCCAGGCGCTTGATTATTCTTGTCCTGCCGATCAAAAGCCGTAAATGCGGTGCTTTGCGCAACATCAACGCCTCTGGATGAAAATTGCGCACAGCGTCGTGAAATTGTGAAGCCATTGTGCATAAACATTTGGCAAGGGCTCTAAAACGAGCCTGCCCCTGCCAGCATCTACTGACATACCGCGCATTCTGCAGGAGCCGGCTTGCTGGCGAAGAAGCCCGCACATCGCCAGCAGATCCACAGGCCTGAATACCGCCGGTGATCGCTCCTACAGGAATATGCCGTGCCGCTCTCAACGGCGCTCTACTACCTCCAACGACTGCTCCACCATCACCCTGGCCATTTCCATCATGTGCATCGAGGCAAACGCCAGATCGCGCTTGGAACCCTGCAGGCTGTCGCCCAACTCATAGGCGGTCGCAGCGGCGCAACGCAAAAACTCGAGGGCGTGGTTCAAGGCGGTTTCACAACTTTCGGGCTTGGTGGCTGTTGGCAGGTAACAGGCCAGGGCACGCTTGACGATGGACTCGTCGAGCACAGGCGTGGTGGCAGTCGAATTCAGGAGTGTATCGGCAGTAACGTTCATCATCTCTAGCTCTCCAGTGGAGTCGCTGCGGCATCGCTACTAAACGAAGGGCGGCGACTGTACGCAAGTTAGTAGACCGGCGAGCTAAGAACCGGCGCACCCGAAAGTGCCTCGCGCACAGCCGCCATTACATGCAGGTTTTGATACCTGCCGAAACGTAACTGCGAAGCGCCTTAACTCACTCGGGCTACTAAACCCGGTCGCCGACAATCAGCGACCGGTGGAGACTAAAAGCGCAATTCGAGAGGCGCAAGCGGCTGCGGATTCTCTCGGAAATGTCCTTCAAAAGAAAGAGACGAGCCCTGCAAAAACGCCCCTGACAGCGACTTAAAACTGATCACTGCGCAGGTGGGAAAACTGCGTGTTGCGATTTTCCAGTTTGCGCAACGTCAACTTGTACATGCTGGACTTCACCTGGCTGCCCATCGGCGTTTCTTCCAGCAAGATCCGGCTCGATGCAAACGCGCAGCCGCTGTCGAGCATTTTGTATTTGAGCAGATACAAACCCGGGTTCATCTTGCCGAACGTGAAGACCGCTCCGGCCGGAATGAACGCATGCCGAAAGGCATTACGCCCTACTGCGTCGGTCACCTTGGCATACACGGCGGACTCGCCACCGGTGTTGTCGATGGTGATCTGCGACCATCCGCCGTCCTTGCGCAACGGCATGCCCTGCAAGTAGCCGGCTTTATCCGGCCATGGCGCGCCCAGCGGATCGAGCGCTGGCACTTCGCAGTCCGGCTGCGTCGGGTCCACCAGCTTGACCGGGTTGCCCAGCGGCGCCTCCCGGGGTTCGGGGGTCGGCCTGACCCAGGTTTGCGCCACCGGCGCGGAGCCGGACGGCACATAGGCTTTGCCCGCCTCCGGGTCATAACCCATCCAGGCACCGGCCGCACAAAAGATCAGAAACACAGCGGCCCAACGCAGGACACTGCGACGTCGCCGACCCGCTGGGCGCGGTTTGCCGGTCGAACGGGCTTGTGGCTTGCCTCGAGTGGTGCGGGACGGCGAAACCGCAGCAGCGGGAGACGCCGCACCGTAGGCCCGAACGGCCGCCTGCACCTGGCCGCGACCAGCCGCCGCCTCCCGGGCTTGCGCCGCCAGATGAGCGTCATACGCAGCGCGCCGCACAGGATCAGCCAGCACATCGTGGGCAGCGTTGATCACCCCCATCATGTCCGAGGCGGACGGGTTCGGGTTTCTGTCAGGGTGCAGCTTTTGCGCCAGCTTGCGATAAGCCTTCTTGATCTGATCAGGAGAGGCATCGCCTGGAACGTTCAGCAGCTGGTAATGCGTGGGCGTTTTCTGAATGTGCACATGCTGTCCAAGGCGGCCGGCCGATGGGTTAACCCTCTGTATCGGCCTGAAACGCGCCAACTCCAGTCGCAAACCCACCAGCAGCCCGCAATGGGCAAAAGAAATGCCCGGACCACCAGATCCGGGCATTTCCCTGACGCTTCGATGCAATCTGAGTTACCGAAGCAACCTTGACCGCATTCGATTTCGGTGAGGATGTCATTACCGCCACGCCGCACATTCATGCGAATGAGTCGGTAATCCTTGGCGGCCACCCCACCCGGGTGCCAACAATCACGAATTTTCTACATGACTTTCCAGTGAATTCCGGCCATCGCATGCTGCACCCCGAAGCCCGGCCACGATCCATCGTGCTATTCATGGACAATCCATTGCCCGCTTGGCTGAAAAGTAACGGCCCTCGCTGCTCACTCGTCAGCGCCGGCCGTTGAAACCAAGCCTATGCAAAGCGCCCCAAGGCCGCAAATACCGGCAAAACGCCAACCCACAAACCCACGCCCGACAAGGCGCCTCCAGCCTGCGCCCGCAACCCATTGATTCAGAAGCCCAGGTAAAATTTCCGACCCGCCCAACCGCCCAAATCCCGCCGCCACGCCCAGCATGCCTATGCCACAAGCCCCATTTTTGCAGCATCCAAGCAGCCTAATTCCCAGCCACCCACAGAAAATTCCTGCACCGCCGTACACCCTTTCCCCCTCCCACACCCCAGCCAAACCCACGTTCGTCACCCGCCCGATTTTTTTCAACCGAATCAGACAGCTAGGCTTTACAAGCTCAACAGACTCTATATACTCACCCGCCATTACGCCGGTATAGCTCAGTTGGTAGAGCAACTGACTTGTAATCAGTAGGTCCCGGGTTCGACTCCTGGTGCCGGCACCACATTAGGCTCCATTGCATTCCACTGAATGCTCTGGAAGCCCCGAAAACCCGCCCTTTGGCGGGTTTTTTCGTTCTACCACCCTCCGTCGGCTTCCAGCAAAATCCCCCATCTGCAGGACTATCTTAGAGGTACAGCGTCTTTGTCACTTGGAGACCGTACCCCATGCCACGTCTAGCCACCCCGCTCAGCGACCTGCAATGCCGCACCGCCAAACCCCGCGAACGCGCTTATAAGCTCTTCGACGGGGGCGGCATGTACCTCTTTGTGAAACCCAACGGCGTCAAGACCTGGCGCTTGCGATACTTCAAGCCCAGCGGCAAGGAAGGCACGCTGATCATCGGCAATTACCCCATCGTGCCCTTGGCTATCGCTAGACGTAAGCGTGATGAGGCCAAAGCCCTGCTGCTCGATAACCTTGATCCGATGGAAGAGAAGAAGAAGGCCAAAATCGCAGCTCAGCGAGCCTCACTTCTGTTCGAGACGGTGGCTCTGGACTGGCACGCAGACATGTCCCGCCGCTGGACCCAAGGCCATGCCAAAACCGTAATGAGCCGACTGCGCACTCACGTCTTCCCTCTAATCGGCCAGCGTCCCATCGCCGAACTCGATACCCACGACCTGTTAGAGATTACCCTGCGCATCAAGGATCGCGGCACCATGGATGTGGCGTTACGAGTGCAGAACTACCTATCAACCATCATGCGGGGAGCCAAAAGGGCGCGGCAGATTAACGCCAACCCTGCGCTCGATCTTGCCGGTTCAATTCACGCGCCGCGTACCGTCCACCGCCCCGCCCTGTCACTTAATCGCCTCCCTGAACTGCTACACCGCATCGACAACTACAACGGCCGCGAACTGACACGCCTTGCTGTATTGCTCACGCTGCACCTGTTTGTCCGCTCCAGTGAATTGCGCTTCGCGCGGTGGAGTGAGTTCGACCTCCAACGGGCGATGTGGGAAATCCCGGATGTGCGCGCACCAATTGAAGGAGTGCTCAACTCAACACGTGGGACCAAGATGAATGGCGATATTCAGATTGTCCCTCTGTCGCCCCAAGTCATCGAGATTCTCGAACGACTGCGCAGCCTCAGCCGCTTTTCAGAACTGGTACTGCCCGGCGATCACAAGTACTGGAAGCCGATGTCCGAGAACACCGTCAACCAGGTGCTTCGCAACATCGGCTACGACACGGCGAAGGAGGTGTGCGGCCATGGCTTCAGAACCATGGCCTGTAGCGCGTTGCTGGAATCCGGATTATGGACAGACGCGGCCATTGAACGGCAGATGAGCCACAAGGAGCGTAACCGCGTACGCGCTGCATACATCCACAAAGCTGAATTCCTGGAGCAACGCAGACTGATCATGGCGTGGTGGAGCAACTACATTGATGCCAATCGCAGCGAGCATGTAACGCCTTATGAGTTCGCCCATCCGGTAGGCGACAACATCACGACTTTGGGAAACAACCACGGCACATTCAGGCGTAGGTAGCCTGAAAGATCTAGGTTGGTCTGCTATCACGCGGGTCCATTCAAGCAGGGCTGCAAAGCCGCCCCGCTTGAATGGACCTCACTTAAAAAATCAAAAAAATCATTCGGTCTGTGGACAACCATTGATGTCCACCGGTGGATAATTCCATCCACAGGCTTGCAA
Organism: Pseudomonas sp. v388; assembly: GCF_003935425.1. Classification (GTDB taxonomy): domain Bacteria; phylum Pseudomonadota; class Gammaproteobacteria; order Pseudomonadales; family Pseudomonadaceae; genus Aquipseudomonas. The sequence goes on along the minus strand of NZ_RHQN01000012.1, from coordinate 85,415 downwards.
CAACCATCAAATCGAGTCTTGACCCGAATTATCCACCGGCGTAGAAAAGATGGTGCAAGCCTGCTGTCATCGACAGCAACCCTTAGAGGTAGCCCGAACCTAAAAGGCTACGCCACATAGTGGGTGGTTCTCCCCAAGTGCGATAAGCATCCGGTAGCTCGCACGGTCACAGCGCTCTCTGTGATGGATGCCTACTGATCCCTCTGCCCTGCGCGGCATCTGAAACAAACTTCGCTGCCCTGCAGCAACTCCACCGCTTGGCTCATTTTCCTGCGCCAACTTGCGCCCGTCTCTTTCATCTGGAAAGAGACGGGCGCTCAGGACACTGCTGCAACCCATGTCGCACAAGGCTTTGCGGCAGCTCACCGCGTGACAATCGGCGTGACAAACACCGACGTCACTAGCAACAGCGATGCAGATGATGGTGCCGCAGCCCACGGAATGGACTGCACCTGACTGACAGTCAGGCATGCCCCGGTCATAGGCATCGCTGCCTTCACCCAACTCAGGATCTCGCGGCGCCGGTCTCGTCAGCCAGCGCAGCCTCCACCCGCCCACTTCTTCGGAAGTGTTCAGGAGGCCAGATCATGAGATGCCCAAGCTCCCGGTCGTAAAGAGCCGTCAGTCCCGCGTTAGTGGACAACCCTAACAGGTCGCAGGGGCCTTGATCCCTGATAACACTCAACATTCTTGGCGGGATGACGTGGGGAAGGTTTTAAAGGTTCGGCTTCGCGAGGAGTTTGATCATGGCACTGGTCGGTAGGCGGGATGGGCGAAATTTTGGCTACGGGAGGCAACTGAGTTTTGCCGGGCCGCTGGCGCTGAAAGATCTATTTGGCGGCGGGCACTACGGCACCGTCAAGGCGCACAGTGATCGGTGGCAGGCGTTTGTGCGCTGGTGTCGCTCGGAGGATGGGCCGGGGTTTAACGATGCGCGGCAGATTGATCGACAGACTTTGCTGGACTATGCCAAACATCTGCGCAAGCAAGTTGAACAAGGTGAGGTCGCCGTAGCGACTGCGCAAAACCGATTGTCCAGCGTAAACCGGACCTTGGCAGCGCTTCGCGGTGATCAGTATGTGAAAGTGCCGAGTCCGAGCAAGGCGTTAGGAATGCGGCGGACCACCGTTCGCACAACCGCTCCCCAAGGCCAAGATCGTGAGCAAGTTATGCGCATCGTCGAAGCGCTTCGCGAACACCAAATGCCGCGCGCGGCGGCTATCGCTCAGTTGGCGCGAGCCACCGGCATGCGCTTACGCGAGGCGATTTTGGCCGACCTACCGCGTTTAAAACGTGAGGCCGAACGCTACGGCAAGATCAACATCCAGGATGGCACCAAAGGTGGCCGTTCAGGCGCGTTGGCACCTCGCTGGATCACTGTGGATGATCACATCCGTGACGCGCTGAGGTTTGCCGAACAGGTCTCGCCCGACGGGAGCCGCAACCTGCTGGCACTGGACGAAAGCTACCTCGATTTCCAACAGGGGATTGTTCGCCCTGCACGGGACATCCTCCATCAGCACAACCTCAAAGGCTTCCACGAATTGCGGGCAGCCTACGCGTGCGAACGCTATGAGCAAATCACCCATCATCTCGCACCCATCAACAATGGTAGGTGCAGGCGCCTCGATCCACGCCTTGATCGAGAGGCACGCTCACAAATCAGCTATGAGCTCGGACACGGCCGTATCGACGTGATATCGGCGTACATCGGTGGTCGAGCATGAGCAAGCCATTCGATATGGAGTTGTTCCTGGGGGGCGTTCTAACTGGGTCGCACGCCACTCGCCACCGTCACCTTCGCCAAGCGAAAGCCATTCAAACGGCGATCGCTAATCGCTGGCAACGGGACAATCCATGGACCTGGCAGCGAAAACATCTCGCGTGGTTTCTAAACTACCAAGTGAACCCGAACGCTGAATCGACGCGCTATTACTATCTGCTGACTGTACATTTACTCATTACTCGCTTAGGTAAATCTTGGCAGTTCAAGCAATAGACGAAGGAGCAACCGACCAAAATTGAACGCTCAAGAATCCTCTCAGATAATTGCTTCTATGGCAGTTCCGTTCATTGCCCTTCCTTATCGCCCTGCGTTACCCTCAGACTTTGCTACTCATCCAAAGCATAGGGATCGCCGTCATGGTCTATGACCTTGAGGTTAGAGGTACACGGAGGTCAAGGTGACTGGGATTGTCTCCAGAATCAACCAATGCAGGTATGACTCAGAAAAGAGTCTGGTGAACTTACGTGTTAACGCTATCAAAAAGAATCGGATTGACGTCATAGATGCGGTAAATCAGCGATTAAGAAAGCACTATCCAAAAATCTACGAGCGCCTCGTTGGACCACTCCACGAGCGCAAAAGAGACAAAAGATTCAGCTGTTATTGCAACTACCCCAAAAGCCTTTTTGCGATTTATCAGGACATAGTAAACAATAGAGTTCACTATCATTCTTTGATGTGTGATGCCTGCTGGCAGGACGACATCTCAAAAACTTGGGGCTACTACGGCTGGGCAAGCAAACTTATACCACAACAAACATGGCATGCTCTGTGCGAGGAACGTGCTAACGACAAGTTTGTTGATTAGTTACTAACAGAAAACCTTCTAATAAGTTTTCGTGATCACGCAGGCATGATAGAAAAGGGTAGGGAATGGATATAAGAACTGCATCTGGATCGGGATCTAGCACGAGACGGGGATATGCCTTAGAAGACCTGTGTCGCGATATTTTGAAAGCCAACCACTGGCAGATTGATCCTCTAGATTCAATTCCGGATTATGGCATAGATATAACCGCTACGGAGCCGACTACCAGAGATCGTGTAGCGTTTGAGGTTAAATATACACGCAACTCCACCTTTCCTACATCGGCACTAATAATATCAGCTGAACGGCTTATAGAAATGGTAAGTGCGGCGGGAGTAGACAAGGCTGTACTCATAGTAGCCGCTGATATCCGTCCCGAAATAAAGAATCGAATGCAAGACAAATATAACTTACAAATCCTCAACTTAAACGACCTAATCTCTTTGGCAAGCATTGACCTAGAGCTTATGGACAGATTAGTACAACTCTGCGAAGTTGATCTATCAGAGCGGCAATTTGACAGCAATGCAAACTCTATTATCAACCCTAAACATATTAGAGTAAAACCTATCACATCCTCAGCGAATGAGAATGAAAGAATCGGTCGGGGATTAATTGAAAAACTACAATCCATCCCGCTTGGCAGGGATGGCTGTTATGAATTCGAGGATATCGCAAGTGAAATCCTAAAATATTTATTTGACGAAAGTCTTACTGGCTGGCATCAGCAAAAAAGAACAACCGATGATTTACACCGCTACGACTTAATTTGCCGCGTAATCGACAACTCAACCATTTGGAAATTCATTTCGCAGAATCTTGACTCAAGATATGTATTGTTTGAGTTCAAGAACTACAAAGAGCAGATAGGCCAATCTCAAATTTACTCAACAGAAAAGTACCTTTATGAGAAAGCCAAACGTAAAGTTTGCTTTCTTATCTCTAGAACTGGAGCATCAGACAACGCCCTCGCTGCTTGCCAAGGCGCAATGAGAGAACACGGAAAACTAATACTTTGCCTTGATGAAAAGGGATTGACTGAAATGATTAGTTGCAAAGTCTCAGGCGATGACCCGAACGAACTATTATTTGAGAAAGTAGATAAATTCCTAATGGAGCTCCCAAGGTGAACACATCACATGGCGTGTCATTCAAACGGATGCCACTAGCATAAGTCGCATTACTGACGCTTCAGCGAACGTCTACTACGGGATCAGGTTGTGTGAAAATGTTTAAGAGTAAGTTTGAAAGTAAAAAACGGAACGAAAATTGCTCCTACGTAAATCTTAGGCCTGCTGACTAGCCAAACACCGACAGATTTTACGTAGCAACGCAAACTTCAAAACGGAGCATGTGTTTTCACACAGCCTAGGTCGTAGGCGCCCTGTCACGAATGAAAGGAGACGACCTGAAGCGAAAATTCAAAATGCAACGTCACACCTAAGTTCAGTCGCATGCATCTGCCTACTCGAAGAAATCTGGATCCTCTTCTGGGTTGATCCAGCAACGGCGCAGATGTAGCGATGCAAGCTCAACTACGTGTCGATTGACGCCGCCTTCAAGGGCTTTGCTTTATATGGAGGTCAAGGATTTCCTCTGCATTCAGCAAAAATAAATTAGTGCCCTTTCTGCTATTGCTCACTATAGAATGGCATCTGGCCAGTACAAAAATTAGTTTTCTTTAAAAAAATATCGTAATGCAAGGATTTAGGAATTGACTCCAGGAAAAGCCAAAGCAACACTTCCAGACCCATTTCCAATCGAAAAACTCCGTGAGTTAGACTTTGGTAGTAATGATGGGCATCGAGATGATCTCGCACAAGATATGTTCATCGTAACTTCAGCTGTTAAGAAGTTCTTTCTAAACAAACACTCTGTTATCGTTGGCGCCATCGGCACTGGGAAAAGTACACTTTTCAGACTATTGAAGAATCGTCACAAAGAAATTGATGCATTTAAAAATGACCTAATAATACCACTTGAAGAAGCGCTATCATTTTCCGAGCTGTCCGACTTCACCAAGGAATATTACATTGGAAAAGACGAGAGAACACTTTACCAGTTGCTCTGGAAGTTTAATATATTATCTAAGACTGCAATTGCAATATCGGGAATGCCAAATTTCCCTGAAAGCAAATCCGAGCAAACCATCAACAATTTCCTAAAAGAGTCATTAAGCACAGATGCTTATAGCAGCATCATCAGCAAAGTTAAGGACCTCATCTCGAACGCCAACATTAAATTTGAGGCCAATATTGCTGACCATCCGATTACGCTTGAGGCGGGCATCAAAAAACCAAGCACCAATAAAAAGAAAATCAATTTAGAGGAAGTACAAAGAGCTATTTCATCCGCAGTCAAAGAGCGAGGCTTTGACAAAGCCACAATAATTATCGACAAAATCGACAGATTTGTTGCTGGAATTGAGTACGCCATACAGAGAAACTTTCTTACTGCACTTCTCGAAGTAGACGATGACATGGCGTCTGACAGCCACTTAAACCTTAAAATTTTTATCCGTTACGACCTTTTTGAAAGATTGAATTTTTCAAACCTTGGCTATGACAAGGTCGTTGACAACGCGGTAATACTTCGATGGAGCAAAGACGAAACTTTACGTTTTCTTGCGACTAGAATTTGCATGGCTTTACACAACGCTCAAATAGCAAACTTCCACAACATGATTTTAGCTACCGACTTGAGCGAGTATGGACTATCTTTCAGGGAACGCTTCTTACTTAATCCAAAGATACCTAAAATACTAAAAAAAGTAGTCAGTAAGAAACAAAAGGTTGAGCGTGATCAAAACCTATTTGGAAAATTCGATAAGTCTTTCATAACCAAGGTCTTTCCAAGAAAAGCGATTCATTACTGCGCAAGTAGTCAGCAGACAGAAGAGATTGGAATATTTGAATTTCTTGGCGGTCATTTTATTGATGGCAACTCGGTTTGCACTCCTAGGTACATGCTTATATTTTTGAAAGAGGTTGTGAACAACGTATCCTCTTATTACGAAGAAAACCCAGACCAAATATCCGAACTAGTACTAGTTGACAAAGACTATGAATGGGATCTTTTCAAAAAGAAATGCGTATACACAGCATATATTGATGCCAAAGATATATACGTCAAAAACATCGGCACAGTAGACGAGAAGTGGGCCAAGCAATTTAGTAACTTCACATCAAAGAAAGGCAATAAAACAAAATTTGATTTCAAATGGATCAGAGCAAATTTATCAGATGTTTCCGAACAAGACTCGGTAGATTTTTTATCTTTCTTACAAGTGATAGGATATTTGAAAATATCCGAGCATCACTCAGACATAAAAAAGCGGGGTTACGAGCTTCCTATTTTATATAAAACCGCTCCAAATCATAGCTAACCAACGCACAACCTATAGTTATGAAGGAATAAAACTTCATAACTCATAAATAAGTGACGATTACCGTCGCGTTGGGGGAGGAACTGCAGGTCCAGGCCGACTCCTGCCTGTCAACTATGATGCTGGCTACGTCCATCCTCACAAGAATTACCAATGCGTAAACCCCAGATTCGATTCCACTGAAGACCATAACTAGCTGATTTATTTATAGTTACTAGTTGGGGTACGCTAAATTTTCCACCGTATTCCAGATCTGCAGAAATCCTAGCCTCGTCCAAAGATACCGTTCGTCTGGTGCCGCACCATACGCAATACCGAAGAAGGCTCACCGAAAGGTGGGCCTTTTTTGTGCCCGCTTGTTTTGCGAGGGCACAAGGGCCCGCGATGGCGAGCCCACAAGACTCTCCCAGATGGACCCATCCAGACAATCGGTGAGCAGCGGCTCGAAGGAAGCGCAGCTCAGCCAAAAGCTGTGCAACTGCCTTAGCGACGCAAATCAAAAATCCAGCAGCTATTCTCTGAGACGACGTAGTAGCGTTGGGCTTCTATGGGTTGAATAAAGGGCGTCGCGCCCGGCACGGAGCATAAAATAGATTTTCTTGAAGCGCTCAATTCCCGTTCAGAAGCATGTGGGACAGATAAAGCGTGTCATTGCTGCACAACTCAGTCACCCCGACGATGATTTCGTAAGCTATCTTGCGTCGCGTATTTATGAGTGAATACCTTGAAAATGAAGATCGACCTTACATACCCATGAGTCCGAAATCAGTAACCGCCGTAATACGGCAGCTCGCCATCAGCCTGCCGTATACGTGGTAGCGACTCAGCTCACCTGCGCCCCACCCACTCCTCCCGTGTCATTTCCCAAACCTCCACCATCATCGTCCCGCCCACAAACTCTCCTTCCTGCGTGCCCAACAGCCGCATGCCCTCTTTCATCGAAATGCGTTTCGAGGCAATGTTTTGCGCGGCCTTGGGGACTTGCATCAGGGGTTGGCCCATGACTTCAAACCACTGTCGATTGATGACTACACAAGCTTCGCTCATGTAACCGTGGCCCTGCCAGTCGGGGTGCAGCCAGAAGCCGCGGTTGTTGCCGGGTTCGGTCATCAGGCTGATGTTGCCGATGATTTGCTCCGCTGCGCTTTTCAGGCGCAGGGTCCAGTGCCATTCGGTTCCGTTGGCGACGGCGGGCAGGGCGGCGTCACGGATGTGGCTCAACGCGCCGTCTTCCGGGTAGGGCCAGGGCACGCGATTGTTCAGAAAACGTACGATTTCCCAGGTAGGGAATAGCTTCTGCACAGCGGGTGCGTCTTCAAGGCTGAGCGGGACGAGCAGCAGGCGCTCGGTTTCCAGCTGTGGAACGTAAGTCATGCCGCTTTCCTTCCAGTGGAACGGGTACGACACGATGAACGATCTTGAGGCGCCGCGCATTAGGTCGAACCGCGCAATGTGCCGGAGGTCTATTTTTTATCTTTAGAAAGCGGGTAATCGCTGTGCCCAGAATCATCACCGACGAAACGCCTCAGCACGTCGTCGAAGAACAAAGCGTGAAGATGTTCGGCTCGCCCAAGGAGCGCCTGGACTTTTATCGGCGCGAGATTCACTACGAGACGACGAACCTGTCGAACCGCACCAACGCCTATCTTTCCGCGCAATCGTTTCTGGTGATCGCCTATGCGTCTTCCATGGCGAATGTGAACCCGGGTTGGGGCGTTTATTTCACGATGGTCGTGCCGGCAGTGCTGGCGTTGCTCGGTCTGATCTGCACGGTGGCTGCTTGGCCGGGAATTCGTGCAGCCTGCGACATCATCGAACATTGGCATCACAAGCAGAGCCAGCTGCTGCGCAGCGAGCCGGTGATCGGTCAGGCGTATGACGACTCGCCGTTGTTCAGTGATTGGGAGAACAGCGAGAAAGGCCCGAAGAAGTCGCTGTCGTTTTCGATTCGAACGCCGTGGGTTTTCAGCATTCTCTGGGTGTTTCTGGGCGGGTTCGCTGTGTTCGTGCAGATGCTCGCTCTGGATAACTGAGCAAGCCTTTGTCGTGCTGAAACGAAAATGCCCCGATCCGAAGACCGAGGCATTGGCTAGCGCTACACGCTTACGTCATTAGAAGACGTTGATCGGGTAGTCAACGAAGATGCGAGTCTCGTTGCCTTCGTTGTTGTAGTTGATGGCGTCGTTGTCGACACGCAGGAACGAGTTACGCAGACGGATAGAGAGATCCTTGGCCGGGCCGCTCTGTACGACATAAGTCAGCTGGCTGAAGATTTCGCGCTCTTCGCCGCGACCGCCGTCAGTGCCGTCATCGATGTTGTAACCGCGTACGTATGCCGTCTTGTAGCTCAGACCTGGCGTAACCAGCGTGGACAGGTCAACACCATAGGCGACCTGCCAGGAGCGCTCGTCCTTGCCGTTGAAGTCGGACCAGTACGAGTTGGCCAGGTAGATGGTGTTGCCGCCGTCGCCGAAACCACCGGCATTGCGGAAACCGCCGTAGTTGTAGCCGGTTTCGCCGGTGCTGCGCTGGTGAGCCAGGGTGAAGGAGTGAATGCCGACAGCCCAGGTCGCCGCAAGGCTCCAGATCTTGTTGTCACGAGCACCAGCGAAGTTGTCGTTGGCGAAGTCCTTGTCCAGCTTGGTCTTGTAGCCGTTGAAATCCAGAGTCAATGACTGGTCTTGCGGCAGCGCGAACACGTAGTTCAGGTTCACGTACTGCTTCTTGAGCACGTCTTCGTCGTCGGAGGCGTAGAACGCAGCGGTGAATTCGTCGGTGAACTTGTAGCTACCGCCGTAGACGTTGATGCTCTTAAGATCGCCGCTGTCATGGCCGGTGGCGCTTTTGCGGACCTGCTGAGTGAAACGACCGGCGACCAGCTCCAGACCTTCGATTTCATTCGAAGTGATCATGGTGCCGGTGTAGGTTTCCGGCAGCAGGCGCGAGTTGTCGTAGCTCAGCACGGGCAGCTGAGGCATCTGGTCGCCGTACTTGATCACGGTGTTGGAGATGCGAGCCTTGACCGCCGCGCCAACGCGAGCCAGGTCTTCGGCTGGGTCACCGCTGGAGTCACGCTTGAAGAAGTCGACGCCGCCGGCGCCGCTGCGCGAGCGATCGCTGTCCAGGTTCAGTGCGTAGAAGCCGAATGCGTCGACACCGACACCGACCGTGCCCTGGGTGAAGCCGGAGTTGAAGATACCCATGAAGGCCTGGCCCCATTCGCCACGGTCTTCATTGCCGTTCTTGTAATCACGGTTGATATAAGCGTTGCGGGTGTTGATAACCAGGCTGCTGTCTTCCACGAAGCCTTTCGAATCAACCTGGCCTGCGGCCATTGCCTGGCCAGCGCTGATGATGCCCAAAGCGAGCAGGCCCAAACGGTATTGACGCATCTTGTTTTCCTTTTCTGCGGATCGAACGCTGTGGCGACAGCCCTGGGGCTGCCCCGGGCTTCATCTCTGCTGAAGAACAGGAGCAGAAAAAGCCGCACGCAATCATCGCAGTGGTCTACTGATGCACGTACATGGCGTATTGCCACAGCCGGTGGGAGCCAAATGCTAGTCGCAAGGCTCGCGCGGTGTCAATCAAGGAAAACCGCGCCGTAGAGCGGTCGACTCCTGAGCTAATCGTCGAGCACGTTGACCAGTGCGTCGAGTTCCGCTTCGTTGAGCAAACCCGCCGGATAACGCCGCACCAGCATGGTGCGCGCATCGCGGCGCGGCTTGAGGGATCTGGTAGTCCTTAACCAATCCGCCAGGATCTGCCGAGCCTCGTTACTGGCAGACATACCACGGGCCCGATAATGGCCAATACCTGCGTTCATAGGGACAACCTCTTGGCTTCATGAGCGGCTAAATGTACCCACGCTGTATGACAGTCCAGCTAAAAAAATCACGATTTCAAGTTCTGCTGTCGGGTAGCCATCCCGGAAAATGCTACAGAGTGTTACCCATAAAAAAGCCCATCGGATGATGGGCTTAACACAGCAAGAACGGGACCATTGGCGGGTCCCGGTGCGAATATAGTTTTACGACGACGCCTTGATCGCTGCCGGCTGCTGCTGAGTCAGGCAGTGGATGTTTCCTCCCCCAAGAAGCAGCTCACGACCAGGGACCATCACCACCTCATGCTCGGGGAACAGACCCTGCAGGATTTCATGGGCCTTGGCGTCCATCGGGTCATCAAAACTCGGGGCGATGATGCCACCGTTGACGATCAGGAAATTCACGTAGGAACCGGCCAGACGCACCGAAGGGGTGCGTTCCTGACTTCCGTGCACCTGGTCGACACCGGCACATTCTTCCTCGGTTGCGAACAGCGGACCGGGGATCGGCATCTTGTGCACAATAAATTCACGGCCCTGCGCATCACGGGTGTTTTCGAAAATACTCAACGCCGCGTGGCAACGTGAGTAGTTGGGGTCTTTGGGATCATCGGTCCAGGCCAGCAACACTTCAGCCGGGCGGATGTAGCAGCAGAAGTTATCCACATGACCGTCGGTTTCATCGTTGAACAGGCCCTCCGGCAACCAGACAATCTTGTCGACCGCCAGGTTATCGCTCAGCACCTGCTCGATCTGCTCGCGGGTCATGTGCGGGTTACGGTTGCGGTTCAGCAGGCATTCTTCAGTGGTGATCAACGTGCCTTCGCCATCGACATGGATCGAGCCGCCTTCAAGCACGAAACCTTCGGTGACGTAACGCGGGCAGCGTTCGATTTCCAGGATTTTGCCGCCCAGCTGCGAGTCGAGGTTCCATGGTGCGTACAGGCCGCCATCGAAGCCGCCCCAGGCGTTGAACTCCCAGTTCACGCCGCGCACTTCGCCTTTGTCATTGATAACGAAGGTCGGGCCGCTGTCGCGTACCCAGGCGTCATTGCTGCTGATTTCAACGACGCGGATGTTGGGCATGTCGAGGCGCGACCGAGCGTTGTCGTACTGGCCGGCGGAGACCGCGACCGTCACGGGCTCAAACCTGGCGATGGCTTTGGCGACCGCAACGTGAGCGGCCTGCGCAGGCTTGCCGCCCAGGCGCCAGTTGTCAGGCCGCTCGGGCCAGACCATCCAGACCTGACTTTGCGGCGCCCATTCGGCCGGCATGTGGAAGCCATCGGCGCGTGGTGTGGTTTTGAGTGTTGTGGTCATGGGTAACGTGGACTCCGTGGACCGACGTGGATTGCAGGGCGACTTTATACCCGATAAAAATCTGCATATGAAAGACTAGCAACGCATTCAATAAAAAAAACTACGATATTCGCCGATATAAATCTGACTAATGATGCAGAAGCCGTAGGAGCGACCTTGGTCGCGAAGGGGCCAGGACAAATGTGAGTCATGCATCGCCTGGAAGGACGCCTTCGCGAGCGAGACGGATCGCCGCCCGCTCGCTCCTACAGTGCTCGGGGTTCAGCCGAACGTCTTCATTCCAATTCGCGTAACACCTTCGACACCATCGCCACGAAGAATTCAACGCTTTGCCGGGTGGTGCACATCGGCGGTTTGATCTTGAGGATGTTGAGGTAGTCGCCGGTAGGCTGCATGAAGATGCCCAGCTCACGCAGGCGGTCGCAAAGGATGGCGGTTTCTTGGGTAGCCGGTTCCAGGGTCTGGCGATCGCGGACGAATTCGACGCCCAGGTAAAAGCCCATGCCGTGAACCGCGCCCACCAGCGGATGCTGTTCAGCCAAACCTTGCAGCAACGTCTTGAAGTGATCGCCGACGCTGCGGGCGTTGTCCCACAGCCGTTCTTCTTCCATGACGTCCAGCACCGCCATGCCGATCCGGCAACTCACCGGGCTGCCGCCAGACGACGAGAAGAAATACCCTTCGGCCTCCAGCGCCTCGGCAATCTCGCGCCGAGTGATCACCGCGCCCAACGGATGCCCATTGCCCATGCCTTTGGCCATGGTGATGATGTCCGGCACTACACCCTGCTCCTCGAAGCCCCAGAAATAATGACCGAGCCGGCCGTAGCCCACCTGTACTTCATCGGCGATGCACACCCCGCCCTGCTCCCGAACTTTCTGATACACCTGTTGCAAATAACCAGGCGGCAAGGAAATCCCGCCGGCATTGCCATAGACCGGCTCACAGATGAACCCCGCCACCTGCCGCTGCTGTTCGGCCAACGCCGCCAACACCCGTTCGACACTCTGCACGTACTGCGGCCCGCTGTCGGCACCGCGAAACGGTCCTCGATATACGTTGGGCGCGGTCACCGGATGGACCCAGTCCGGCCGGGTGCTCAGCGCTTGCGGGTTGTCGGCGATAGAGGTGGAGATCGCATCGGTCGCCACCGACCAGCCGTGATACGCCTCCAGTACGCTCAGCACATCACGCCCGCCGCTGTAGGCCCAGGCCAGGCGAATCGCCAGGTCGTTGGCCTCGGTGCCGCTGTTGACCAGAAACACCCGGTCCATTCCATCCGGTGCCAGCTTGAGAAGTCGTTCGGAGAATTCGGCGATGGCGGCATAGTGAAACCGCGAATTGGTATTGAGCAGCGACCATTGCCGCGCCGCTTCATGGGCCATGCGCGGATGGCCATGGCCGAGCACTGCGACGTTATTGAGCATGTCGAGATACGAGCGGCCTTGCATGTCGATCAGATGATTGCGCCAGCCGCGCTCGATCTGTGGCGGCGCCTGGTAATAGTGTTTCTGCGACCGGGCGAAACTGGCGTCGCGCCGCGCCAGTAATGCGCCGGGATCAGCGAGCGGCGGCGCATCGCAATCCAGCCCCAGCAGCGTTGCCGGCGACGGGCACACGCGGCGCCAGACATCGGCCCAGGACGGCGTGGCGAACAGCGGCGGGCTGAGTTGCGGCGCGTTGCACAGCTGCACCAGCAGCGAACCGGCTACTTCGCCGATCAAGTCGCCTGCCGCCACCTGGCTGCCCGAGGCGCACTTGGACACCGCGCCCCACAAGCGCAGGCTTATTCCCTCGCCCGCCAGCAGCAGACAGCCATCGGCCGTGAGGCGCACGGTGCCTTGGAACGGCGCATGCACTGCGGTCGCAGGCGGCACATGCAGTTCGACGTGCAAGGCGCAGGTTTCCGGCTCCTTGGCGCTGTCGGGTATCGTGCGCGACAGTCGATACTCACCGAAACGGCTCGCCGCCCAGCCGCTGTCCTCGGCGGCCTGGCTGAGCAGATATTCGTCGATGCCGCTTTGCTCCCAGTTGCCGGCCGCGAAGTGTTCACTGAGCACGCCCAGATCGACCAGTGTCGGCGCCCGACCATTGAGGCCGGGTAACAGCGGGAAATAGATCGGCTGCTCGACAGGCTCCGGCTCGATCCCGACCGCCTGGAGAATCGCCGCCTGCATGAGGGGAATCGGCACCGAGGTTGCCACGTCGAAAATATTCCACTCGCCCGCCAGATTGGCCTGAATGTAGGCGTTCTCCGGTTCGACGCTGGCCTGCTGTTCGGCGCTGAGCACCAGCACCGCCGAGCGGGCGACGATCAGCGGCCACAGCGCTTGCAGCTCTTCTTTATGCAGCGGGTTGATCCGGTGATAGGCGCGGACCGCCGGCAGGACATACAACGGGTCGCCTTCGGCGTGGTGCAGCAGCGCGGCGCAGGTCACCGACAGATCGGCGATGCGCCAGGTGGTCAACAGATCGCCGAAATCGATCAACCCCTGAAGCTGCCATTTCATGCCGGCATCGCGCGCCCACATGACGTTGTGCTCGGTAATGTCCAGATGCACTGCCTGCACCGGCAGCGCCGGAATCAAGGGCAGCAGATGCCGCTGCGCCTGTTCGCCGGCTTCGAGCAGACAGGCGCGCTCATCGGCGTTTTCAATGACCGGTAACAGATGTTTGGTCAACGCAGCGGCATGGCGCGGGTCCCATTGCAGCACGCGTTCCAGGCCCGGATGCTCGAAGCGCGCCAGCGCTTGACCAACCTGTGCGCACAGCTCGCCCAGCCCGACCACCACTTCGTGGCTCAGATGCGGCACATGCGCCAGCGACTGGCCGTCGATGAATTCCAGCACGCGAACATGCACCGCTTCGCCATCCAGATTCAGCGACAGCAGCTGCTCGCCGCTGATCGAGCCGATGACGTGCGGGACGCGCACGCCGGCGTGGCTCGCCAGATGCTGCAATGCGGCGTGCTGGGCCTCGATCTCGAGGGTCGAGTAGTCCCCGTGGCAAACCTTGAGCACATAACGCCGCTCGCCGGTATCGAGCAGGAAGTTGCGGTCTTGCTGGCTGCCAAGCTCCTTCAAAACACCGCTCAGTCCGTAATGATGCCGCAGGACATTGCGGGCCTGGTCTTCGCCGATGTCAGGGCAAGGCAGGCTGGAGCGGCGAATAAGCGTGGCAAGCGGCATGTGCAACCTCAATCTGTGGTCAGGCAATCCGGCGAGGCCGGAGGCAGGTGATCTGGTCGCACAACTATAGGGTGGGTCGAGGCGAGCCACCAACCCTGACCAACCGGTGGAGTGACGGTTTTCCGGCAGCACGGCCACAGGCCATCAATATATTTCATCACCGACCGGTCATTCGTGGTCGATGCTGTCTGCGCGGGAGCCGTCGAAGCACAGGCTATGCTGCACAACGTCCAGGACCCATAAGGAAGATAACCAGCTCATGCGAATACTCGTCACCGGCGGCGCAGGCTTTATCGGCTCTGCATTGATCCGACACCTGATCCGGAACACCGAACATGAAGTCCTGAACTTCGACAAACTGACCTACGCCGGCAACCTGGAATCCCTGGCCGGTATCGCGACCGACACGCGCTACGAGTTCGTTCAGGCCGATATCTGCGATCAGCACGCGGTGAGCGAAGTTCTCCGGCGATTCGAGCCCCACGCCATCATGCATCTGGCAGCCGAGTCTCATGTCGATCGTTCCATCGACGGGCCTTCGGCGTTCATCCAGACTAACATCGTTGGCACCTATAGCCTGCTGGAAGCCGCGCGCAGCTACTGGACCAGACTGCCTGAGGCCGAGCGCCAGGCGTTTCGCTTCCACCATATTTCCACCGACGAGGTGTACGGCGACCTGCATGGCGTCGACGACCTGTTCACCGAAACCACGCCCTACGCACCTAGTTCGCCCTACTCCGCGAGCAAGGCGGCGTCTGACCATCTGGTGCGCGCCTGGCATCGCACTTACGGGCTGCCGGTGATCGTCACCAATTGCTCCAACAATTACGGGCCGTTTCATTTCCCGGAAAAGCTCATCCCGCTGATCATTCTCAACGCGCTGGCGGGCAAGCCTTTGCCGGTTTATGGCGACGGCCTGCAAGTGCGCGACTGGCTGTTCGTCGAGGATCACGCCCGGGCGTTGCTCAAGGTGGTGACTGAAGGCGAAGTGGGCCAGACCTACAACATCGGCGGCCACAACGAGCAGAAAAATATCGATGTGGTACGTGGCATCTGCGCGCTGCTGGAAGAACTGGCGCCGCAGCGCCCTGCCGGCGTGGAACGTTTCAGCGACCTGATCACCTACGTGGTCGACCGCCCCGGCCACGATCAGCGGTATGCGATCGATGCCGGCAAGATAGAAAAAGAGTTGGGCTGGAAACCCGAAGAGACGTTCGAGTCGGGACTGCGCAAGACCGTGACCTGGTATCTGGAAAATCTGGACTGGTGCCGCAGGGTCCAGGATGGCAGTTACCAAGGCGAACGACTGGGTTTCACTGACCACAAGGATCTGATTGCATGACCAAGGGCATCGTACTCGCCGGAGGCTCCGGCACACGCCTGCACCCCATTACCCTGGGTATTTCCAAACAACTGCTGCCGGTTTACGACAAACCGATGATCTATTACCCGATTTCGGTGCTGATGCTGGCCGGCATCCGCGAGATCATGATCATCTCCACACCCCACGACCTGCCGCAATACCGCAACCTGCTGGGCGATGGCAGCCAGTTCGGCGTGCAATTCCATTATGCCGAGCAACCCCGGCCGGACGGCCTGGCACAGGCGTTTCTGATCGGCGAGGAGTTCATCGGCGACGACTCCGTGTGCCTGATCCTGGGCGACAACATCTTTCACGGCCAGCACTTCAGCGAACAGCTGCACAAGGCCGCCGCGCAGACCGAAGGCGCCACGGTGTTCGGCTATTGGGTCAAGGACCCGGACCGCTTCGGCGTGATCGATTTCGACGAGCATGGCAAAGCGCTGTCCATCGAGGAAAAGCCCAAGGCGCCCAAGTCCAGCTATGCGGTAACCGGCCTGTATTTCTACGACAACGAAGTGATCCGCATCGCCAAGGACGTCAAGCCCTCGCCCCGTGGCGAGCTGGAAATCACCGATGTGAACAACGCTTACCTGCGGCGCGGCAACCTGCGAGTGGAGCGCTTCGGCCGCGGCTTCGCCTGGCTCGACACCGGCACCCACGACAGCCTGCTCGACGCGTCGGCCTACGTGCAGACCATCGAACACCGCCAAGGGCTCAAGGTCGCGTGTCTCGAAGAAATCGCCTACCAGAACGGCTGGATCGACGAGGCGCTGTTGCTCAGGCACGCCGATTACTTCGGCAAAACCGGCTATGGTCAGTATCTGTTCAAACTGGCAGGGGAATCGAAGTGAACGTGATTGTCACAGAGTTGCCCGAAGTCCTGATTCTCGAACCCAAGGTGTTCGGCGATGAGCGGGGCTTCTTCTATGAAAGTTTCAATGCCCAGAGCTTCAAGGACGGCACGGGCCTGACGCCGCATTTCGTGCAGGACAACCACTCGCGCTCGCAACGGGGTGTGCTGCGCGGGCTGCACTACCAGATCGAAAACGCCCAGGGCAAGCTGGTGCGGGTCACCGCCGGCGAAGTGCTGGATGTCGCGGTGGACATTCGCCGCAGCTCCCTGACGTTCGGCCAGTGGGTCGGCGTAAAGCTGTCGGCTGACAACTTCCGCCAGCTGTGGATTCCGCCGGGCTTTGCCCACGGCTTCGTGGTGCTCAGTGAATATGCCGAGTTTCTGTACAAGACCACTGATTACTACAGGCCTGCCGCCGAGCGCTGCATTCGTTGGGACGACCCGGATCTGGCTATCGATTGGGAGCTGGCCGGCGAGCCGAACCTGTCTGCCAAAGACCGGCAAGGCAAAAGCCTGCGAGAGGCCGATCTGTTCGGCTGACGGCCGGCGCAGCCAGCGGCGCACATTGCCGGAGTGCCTGCCGGGGTGGCGGCAGGCATAATGGGCGCTCGATAGCCGGGCAGATCGCCGTCCGGTTGCATGATGAATTTCGGCCGGCCACCCGCACATGACCATGACGTCCCATGTTCCACATCGCCCGCGCTGGCGCAGCCTTGCGCTGGTCGCGCTCTGCCTGGCGCCGTTGCTTTGGCCGCTGGAACATCTGGCCGAACGCTATTACCGCGGCGTGCTGACCAACCAGAATCGCCAGACCCTGGACCTTTACGTCGCCAACCTGCTGGGCACGTTGCACCGCTACGAAACGCTGCCGCAGATCCTCGGCGACCTGCCTGCGCTGCGCGCCGCGCTGGCTGCGCCTCAGGACAAGGCGACCGCCGAGAACGCCAACCGCCTGCTGCGCGATATTACCCGCCAGACCGGCGCAGACGTGATGTACCTGATGGACAGCTCCGGCATGACCCTGGCGGCCTCCAATTCGGACCAGAAAGACAGTTTCGTCGGGCGCAACTTCTCGTTCAGGCCGTACTTTTTCGATGCACTGGCCGGCAAGCTGGGGCGCTTTTTTGGCCTGGGCACCACGTCGGTCAAGCGCGGCTACTTTTTCGCCGCCCCTGTACGCGACAACGGCCGGGTCGTGGGCGTGCTGGTGGTCAAGGTCGACCTGGACCACACCGAAACCCTGTGGGGCAAGACGCCCGAGCAACTGCTGCTGACCGACCAGAACGGCGTGGTCATCCTGACTTCCAACCCCGATTGGCGCTTTCGTGCGACCCGCGAGCTGAGCGAAGACGAAAAGAAAGCCATTGTCGCCATCCAGCCCTACCCGACCCGCGACCCGCGCCCGCTGCAACTGGATGAAAAAGCCTGGCTGACCCAAAGCCAGGCCATCGAAGAAACCAGCTGGAACGTGAACATTCTGGCGCCTCGTGCGCTGCTGGACCGGCAAGTTCGCACGGTGGTGGCCATCGGTGGCGCGGCGTTACTGGTCTTGATGCTGTTGCTCAGCCTGATGATGCAGCGCCGTCGCCATTATCTGGATCGCATCGCCTTCGAGGCCAAGGCCCGGCGCGAGCTGGAAGTACGCGTTGTCGAGCGCACCAGCGACCTGGAAGGTCTCAACAGCCGTTTGCGTCAGGAAGTGCTGGAGCGCGAGCAGGCGCAACAGGAACTGGTCCGCGCCCAGGACGAACTGGTTCAGGCCGGCAAGCTGTCGGCACTGGGCACCATGTCGGCCAGCATCAGTCATGAACTCAATCAGCCATTGGCGGCCATCCGCAGCTACGCTGAAAACGCCGAAGTGTTGCTCGACCATCAACGCACCGAGGACGCACGCGGCAACCTCAAGTTGATCAGCGAACTGACCGGGCGCATGGCGTCGATCATCGCCCACTTGCGCGCCTTCGCCCGTCGCGACCGGCACGCACCGGAAAGCGTGGCATTGCAACCGGCGCTGGACGATGCGCTGGCGCTGCTGGCCAAACGCCGACGGGCAATGGAAGTCGAGCTGATTCGTGACCTGCCGGCCGCCACCTTGTGGGTTCAGGCCGGGGAAACCCGCTTGCGCCAGGTGCTGGGCAATGTGCTGGCCAACGCCCTGGATGCGCTGACCGAGAAAGGTCCGCCGCGCAGGCTGTGGATAAGTGCCGAGCCAACCAGCGAAGGCGTCAACCTCTACATTCGCGATAACGGCCCCGGTTTTTCCCAGGAAGCACTGGCCCGCGCCCGTGAGCCGTTCTTCACCACCAAGACCCGCACTCAGGGCCTGGGGTTGGGGCTGGCGATCTGCGATACGCTGATGCGGGCGCTGGACGGCGAATTGCTGTTCGCCAACCACGCCAGCGGCGGCGCAGTGCTTACGCTGCGCATGCGGGCCGGAGCGTCCGGCGCCAATCTTCAACCGCCAGAGGATCTTTCAGCATGAGTTCGGATACCGCCATCGACAGCCAGATACAAGTGGTGCTGATCGACGACGACTCGCACCTGCGCCAGGCCTTGAGTCAGACGCTGGACCTGGCCGGCCTCAAAGTCATGACCCTGGCCGAGGCCAACGGCCTGGCCGGGCGTATCGGCCGCGACTGGCCGGGTGTGGTGGTCAGCGACATCCGCATGCCGGGCATGGATGGCCTGGAGCTGCTCAGCCACTTGCATGGGCAAGACCCGGAACTGCCGGTTTTGCTGATTACCGGCCACGGCGACGTGCCGCTGGCGGTGCAAGCAATGCGCGCCGGAGCCTATGACTTCCTGGAAAAACCCTTCGCCAGCGATTCGTTGCTCGACAGCGTGCGCCGAGCGTTGGCGCTGCGCCGCCTGGTGCTGGATAACCGCAGCCTGCGGCTCGCGCTGAGTGATCGCCAGCAATTGAGCACGCGTCTGGTCGGCCAGTCGCAACCGATGCTGCGCCTGCGCGAACAGATCGGCGCGCTGGCCGGAACCCGCGCCGATGTGTTGATTCTCGGCGAGACCGGCGCCGGCAAGGAAGTAGTGGCCCGCGCGCTGCACGACTTGTCGAACCGCCGCAACGGGCCGTTCGTGGCGATCAATGCCGGGGCGCTGGCCGAGTCGGTGGTGGAGAGCGAACTGTTCGGGCACGAGCCGGGCGCGTTCACCGGCGCGCAGAAGCGCCGGATCGGCAAGTTCGAATTCGCCAACGGCGGCACGCTGTTTCTCGACGAGATCGAGAGCATGAGCATGGACGTGCAGGTCAAGCTGCTGCGCTTGTTGCAGGAGCGGGTCGTGGAGCGGATGGGTAGCAATCAACAGATTCCGCTGGATATCCGCATCATCGCCGCCACCAAGGAAGACCTGCGTCAGGCGGCGGATCAAGGCCGATTCCGTGCCGACCTTTATTACCGCCTGAATGTAGCGTCGCTGCGCATTCCGCCGCTGCGTGAGCGCGGTGATGACGCGCTGATGCTGTTCGAACACTACGCCGACGCGGCGAGCACGCGCCACGGCATTCCCAAGCATGAACTCAAGCCGGGCCAGCGCGCCCTGTTGCTGCGGCACAACTGGCCGGGCAATGTGCGCGAGCTGCAAAACGCCGCCGAGCGTTTTGCCCTTGGCCTGGAGCTGGAACTGGAAGGCAGCGACGCACAGGAAGTACCGCCTGCAAGCGGAGGCTTGAGCGATCAGGTCGAAAGCTTCGAACGGGCATTGATTGCCGCCGAGCTGGCGCGGCCGCACAGTTCGGTACGCAGCCTGGCCGAAGCGCTGGGCCTGCCGCGCAAGACGCTGCATGACAAATTGCGCAAACATGGCCTGAGCTTTGGCGACAGCAACGGAGCCGCCGATGAGCAAGAATGAATCAGCCCAGGCGCAGGCGCTTGAACAGGTCCTGCACCGTGACATTCCGCTGACCCGCGAGATGGGTGTGCGCGTCATCGACTGGCAACAGCACCGGCTGCGCCTGCACTTGCCGCTGGCACCCAACGTCAATCACAAGAGCACGCTGTTTGGCGGCAGCCTGTATTGCGGCGCGGTGCTGGCGGGTTGGGGCTGGTTGCATCTGCGCTTGCGCGAAGCGGGAATCGAGGATGGGCATATCGTGATTCAGGACGGCCAGATCAGCTATCCATTGCCGGTTCGCGGCGACGCCATCGCCTTGTGCGACGCACCCGACGCCGCGCAATGGAACAAATTCATCACCACCTACCAACGCCGAGGCCGCGCGCGCCTGATCCTGCAGACCCGCATCACCGCGCAGGACAGCGATGCAGACGCCGTGCGCTTCACCGGGCAGTTTGTGTTGCACAAGTGATGCGTCGTTTTGCTGCCGCTGCGCGCACTGAAACTGTAGAAGGGGTCCCACCATTCCTGCGCAGGATTCAGGGCTGCGCCAGCGCCAGCAGCTTATCGCGCCACGGGGCTTCGGCGGGCATGGCCAGGAAGAACGGGTTGAGCAGCGACTCCCGGGCCGGATAGCTGAACGGCTGGCCATCGAGTTGCAACACCGCGCCACCAGCACCTTCGAGCACGCCTTGGGCGGCAGCGGTGTCCCATTGGGATGTCGGCGCCAGGCGTGGGTAGCAATCGGCATTGCCTTCGGCCAGCAGGCAGAACTTCAACGAACTGCCGACGTTGGTCAGTTGCAAAGGCCCCAAGCCTGCGCTCAGGCCGGCCAGCAAGTGCTCTTGCTCAGGACTTGAATGGCGACGGCTGGCGACCACGGTAAACGCCTGCCCTGGCGCCCGCTCGTTACGCACAGCGATGGGCGTGGCTTGCAGACCTTCATCACTGCGCCACGCACCCAGACCGGCACCGCCGAACCAGCAACGGTTGTCGGTCGGCGTGCAGACCACGCCGAACACCACGCGGCCACGCTCGATCAGTGCCACGTTGACGGTGAACTCCTCACTGCCGCAGATGAATTCCTTGGTGCCGTCCAGCGGGTCCACCAGCCACCAGCGCTCCCAACGGGCACGCTCGACGAATGGAATGTCGGCGTCTTCTTCGGACAACACATGAATGGTCGGATCAAGGGCTTGCAGACCTTCAGCCAGAACCTGATGTGCGGCCAGGTCGGCAGCGGTCACCGGCGAGTCGTCGGCCTTGGCGGTGACGGTAACGTTGGCGCGCCAGAACGGCAGGGTCAGCTCACCCGCCAGACGGGCCAGTTCGATGACGGGCGCAAGCAGCGGGTGTGGCAGATCACAGGATAGATCGGTCATGGCTGGAAGAGTCCACGTTGGGTCAGTAGATCGCGAGTCAGGTACAACGCAGCGAGGGCGCGACCTTCGGTGAATTGGGCATTCTGCGCCAGGCTGGCCAGCTCCCGCAGGTTGATGCGGTCGACCCGGATCGCTTCGGGCTCATCGCCTTCCAGTCGTTCTTCGTACAGATCGGTAGCCAGCACCACCTGGATTTTCTGGCTCATATAGCCCGGCGACAGCGACAGCTCGGTCAAGTGTTCCAGCACGCGGGCGCCGTAGCCGGCTTCTTCCTTGAGTTCGCGGTTGGCGGCGGCCAGCACGTCCTCGCCAGGTTCGACAAGCCCCTTGGGCAAGGACAGTTCATACTCGTCGGTGCCGCCGCAGTACTCTTCGATCAGAATTGCGTTCTCGGCATCAAGCATGGCGACGATCATCACCGCGCCGTAGCCCGAACCACGTCCCACCAGCCGCTCGTAAGTACGCTCGACCCCATTGGCGAATCGCAGCTGCAGCTCTTCGACGCGAAACAGGCGGCTGCTGGCGACAATCTCACGGGCGAGTACGGTAGGTTTCTGGCGCATGAAGGGCTCCTTTGCATGGACGGGTTACTATACCGTGGCTTTTCCGATTGTCTGTGTCGGATATGCTTACATCAGCCATCAACCCTGAAGAGGCCAGAATGCTTCCCACGCCCTGGAGCGACATCGACACCGTCTTGCTGGATATGGACGGCACGCTGCTCGATCTGCATTTCGACGAACATTTCTGGATGCAGCATCTGCCGCAACGCTATGCCGACCTGCACGGCATCAGCTTTGCGATGGCCTGGCTGGAAATCAAACCCCTGTTCGAGAACAACGCCGGCACGCTCAACTGGTACTGTCTGGATTTCTGGAGCACCGAGTTGAAGCTGTCGATTCGCGAGCTGAAACAGGAAATCGCCCACCTGATCGCCCTGCGCCCTGACGCCGAGACATTTCTGGCCGCCATCAAGCAGGCCGGCAAGCGGGTGATCATGATCACCAATGCGCACCGGGATTCGTTGAGTCTGAAAATGGAGCGGATCGAATTGTCGCCGTACTTCGAGAGGCTGATCAGCTCCCACGACTACGGGTTTCCCAAGGAGAACCAGCAGTTCTGGGATGCCTTGCAGGCAGACACCCATTTCGATCCGGCGCGCAGCCTGTTCATCGATGACACCTTGCCGGTGCTGCGCAGCGCCCACACGTTCGGCGTCGCCCACCTGCTTGCGGTGAGCCAGCCCAACAGCCAGAAAGGGCCGAAAGACACCGAAGAGTTTGCGGCGCTGGTGGATTATCGGGAACTGATCAGAGGACTGTGATGCTGGTAGGAGCGCGCTTGTCCGCGACA
The DNA here is from genome assembly GCF_003935425.1 of Pseudomonas sp. v388. Taxonomy (GTDB): domain Bacteria; phylum Pseudomonadota; class Gammaproteobacteria; order Pseudomonadales; family Pseudomonadaceae; genus Aquipseudomonas. The sequence goes on along the minus strand of NZ_RHQN01000012.1, from coordinate 62,308 downwards.
AGTGCTATCAGGCGATACGGCCGCGTGATCCAGGCTGGCCCCTTCGCAACCAAGGTCGCTCCTACAGCATGTGGATCTGCGAGGCTTACTCCGGAATCCGCAACGTCTGGCCCGGATAGATTTTGTTCACATCCTTGAGCATGGGTTTGTTGGCGTCGAAGATTTTCTGGTACTTGTTCGGGTCACCATAAACGCGTTTGGAAATTGCGCTCAAGGTATCGCCTTTCTCCACAGTGACGAATTTGGCTGCAGTGGTGGTCGGCGCGCTGGCAGCAATGGTCATCTGGTCGTCGACTTTTTCCACACCTTCGATATTGCCGAGCGTCACCAGGATCTTTTCCTTCTCTTCCTGGCTGGCGACTTCACCTGTCACGGTAACGGTCTCGTTCTCGACTTTGATCTGCACATTGGGGTTGCCCAGTCCGACGTCAGAGATGTGCTTTTTCAGGACTTCGTCGGCGTTGGCGTTGCCCGGCGTCAGCGCGTCGAGGATCTTTTCACCGGCTTCTTTCAGGAAACTGAACACACTCATTACTCGTCCTCCAATAGATTGAATTTCCGTACCCGCCGCGATAACCATAGTCTTCGAGGCAGGTGGGATTTGGACTTCCGACCAACGTTGTCCGTTCATCCTTTCTGCCGAGGGGGTAGAATCGGCCGCTTGCATCGCACCTTCGGAGTGAAGATGGACATCAAACAACTAAAATTTCTGATCGCCCTCGACGAAACCCGACACTTCGGCCAGGCCGCCGCGCGCTGCAATATCACCCAGCCGACGTTATCCATGCGCTTGCGCAATCTGGAGGAAGAACTCGGCCTGCCGCTGGTCAACCGCGGCCAGCGCTTCGAAGGTTTTACCGCGCCGGGCGAACGGGTGCTGGCCTGGGCGCGCACGGTACTGGCGGCTTATGACGGGTTGCAGGCCGAAGCCGCTGCCTGCCGCGGGCATCTGGTCGGTACGCTGCGGCTTGGCGTGGTGCCGCTGTCGAGCTTCGATCCGCTGCTGCTGTTGAAGCCTCTGCATCGGCTGCACCCCAACCTGCGCTTCGAGCTGTCGTCGCTCAGCTCCGAACACGTGCTGGAACACTTGGCGAGCAACCGGATCGATCTGGGCGTGTCGTTCCTGGAACGGCTGGACAGTGAACGCTTCGACTCGATGCCGCTGAGCGAAACCAACATGGGCCTGCTGTACGATCAGCGTTACTTCAGCTTTGGCGAGCAGCCGTTGACCTGGGCCGAACTGATCGAGCTGCCACTGGGCATGCTGACCAGCGGCATGCATTTCCGCCAATCCATCGACCACAACTTCCATAGCCGTGGCCTGCAACCGCAACCGGTGCTGCAAACCGATGCCGTTCATCAGATGCTGCAGGCGGTGCATGGCGGTTTTTGTTGCGCGATCATGCCGCTGGACGGCGGACTGGAAACACTGACCGAGCATTTGCGCCTGCATCCGATCGCCGAAGCCCGCACGCTGGCGCCTCTGGGGTTGATCATGCGCCGCAGTGCGCCACGCTCGGCACTGGCCGAAGCCTGCTTTGCCCTGCTGGCAGAAATGCCGCGCTGAAACATTGATCGACGTCATCTATCGGCGCATCAGAACTAGCGATTAGACGATATCGGACAAGAGGCCTAGGCTTAGGGCCACTAATCTGCCGGTATCTGAGCCCATGCACGTCAAGCGCACGGACGTCACGGCGCCCGCCACCGGGACCGTGCCCGAAGCAAGCAAGACCTACTCTTATTCGAACCTCCAAGGGGACGAGTCGGTAGACGCCGCGCTTGCCGAAGAGGTCGCGCTGGCCATTGCCTACAACGGCATCAGCCAGGCGGTCATGCTGGTCAGCCCGACCGATCTGGAAGACTTCATCGTCGGCTTCAGCCTGGGCAGCGGCATTATCGAATCCCCCGACGATATCTACGATTTCAAGCTCAGCGGTTGCGGCTCGGCCATGCAGGCTGAAGTCGAAATCGCCAGCCGCGCCTTCTGGAACCTCAAGCAGCAACGCCGCCAACTGGCCGGCACCAGCGGCTGTGGACTGTGCGGCGTGGAAGCAGTCGAGCAGGCATTGCCCGAGCTTGACGTGTTACCCGGCGCGCCTTTGCCGCCTGTCGAGTGGCTGGACGGCCTCAGGCAGCGGATCGGCGAATTCCAACCTCTAGGGCGCCACTGCGGCGCTGTGCATGCCGCAATCTTCATGGACAGCCACGGGCAATTGCTGCTGGGCCGTGAAGACATTGGGCGCCACAACGCCCTCGACAAACTGATCGGCGCGCTGATCCGTCAGGGCATCGCGCTGCAAGGCGGCGTTGCTGTCGTGACCAGCCGCTGCAGCCTGGAGCTGATCCAGAAAGTCCTGCGCGCCGGTATCCAGACGCTGGTCAGCCTGTCGTCGCCCACCGGCCTGGCCCTGCAATGGGCACGCCGTCATAACCTAAATTTAATTCACCTGCCGCAGCACAGTGCGCCGCGGGTTTATAGCCCTGCTATGGAGATTCAACCGTGAGCATGCATCACCAAGCCGACAAGACCCCAAAGCCCCGCTATAAGCCTTACAAAGGCGCGGCCGGTGGCTGGGGCGCGCTGATCAGCGTGACCCAGCACTGGCTGGGCAGCGACAACGCGTTGAAGAACCTGCGCATGATGCTCAAGACCAACCAGAACGGCGGCTTTGACTGCCCCGGCTGTGCCTGGGGCGACTCGCCGGAAAGCGGTATGGTCAAGTTCTGCGAGAACGGCGCCAAGGCCGTCAACTGGGAAGCGACCAAGCGCCGTGTCGACCCGGCATTCTTCGCCCGCTACAGCGTCAGCTCGCTGCTGGAGCAGAGCGATTACTGGCTGGAGTACCAAGGCCGCCTGACCGAGCCGATGGTCTACGACCAGGAAACCGACCGCTACAAGCCGATCAGCTGGGACGGCGCGTTCTCGCTGATCGCCAAGCACCTGAGCAACCTGCCCAGCCCGAACATGGCCGAGTTCTACACCTCCGGTCGGGCAAGCAACGAAGCGGCCTTTCTGTACCAGTTGTTCGTGCGCGCCTACGGCACCAACAACTTCCCCGATTGCTCGAACATGTGTCACGAAGCCAGCGGCGTGGCGCTGTCCCAGAGCGTGGGCGTGGGTAAAGGCACCGTCACGTTCGAAGATTTCGAACATGCTGACGCGATCTTCGTCCTGGGCCAGAACCCCGGCACCAACCACCCGCGCATGCTTGAGCCTCTGCGCGAAGCAGTCCAGCGCGGCGCCCAGGTAGTTTGCGTCAACCCGCTCAAGGAGCGTGGCCTGGAACGCTTCCAGCATCCGCAGCAGCCGATCGAGATGCTGACCAACGGCGACCGCCCGACCAATACCGCTTACTTCCGCCCTGCGTTGGGTGGCGACATGGCGCTGCTGCGTGGCATGGCCAAGTTCCTGCTGCAATGGGAACGCGAAGCCCAAGCTGCCAATGCGCCGTCGGTGTTCGACCACGCCTTCCTCAACGAACACACCCAAGGTGTGCTGGATTACCTGGCGGCCCTGGACGACACCACGTGGGACGAGATCGTCGAGCAGTCCGGCCTGACCCTTGAGGATATCGAGCGCTCGGCGCGCATGTACGCCAAGGGCAAGAACGTCATCATGTGCTGGGCGATGGGCATCACCCAGCATCGTCACTCGGTGGCGACCATCCAGGAAATTTCCAACCTGATGCTGCTGCGCGGCAACATCGGCAAGCCGGGCGCGGGCCTGTGCCCGGTGCGCGGCCACAGCAACGTGCAGGGCGACCGCACGATGGGCATCAACGAGCGTCCTCCGGTGGCCTTGCTCGACGCGCTGGAAAAGCGCTTCCAGTTCAAGGTTCCGCGCGACAACGGCCACAACGTGGTCGAGGCGATTCGTGCGATGGCCGACGGCAGCTCTAAGGTCTTTATCGCTCTGGGCGGTAACTTCGCCCAGGCCACGCCGGACAGCGACCGCACCGCAGCGGCGCTGAGCAAATGCGACCTGACCGTACAGATCAGCACCAAGCTCAACCGCAGCCACCTGTTCCACGGCAAGGATGCGCTGATTCTGCCGTGCTTTGGCCGTACCGATATCGACATGCAGGCCAACGGCCCGCAAGCCGTGACCGTGGAAGACTCGTTCAGCATGGTCCACGCTTCCAACGGCCAGTTGCAGCCGTCCAGCTCGCTGATGCGCTCGGAACCGGCCATCATTGCCGGCATTGCCAACGCGACGCTGGGCAAGAAGCCGGTGGACTGGCTGTGGCTGGTGGAAGACTACAACCGTATCCGCGAGCTGATCGCCGATACCATTCCCGGCTTCAAGGACTTCAACGAGCGCCTGAAACATCCGGGTGGTTTCTACCTGGGCAACGCTGCCGGCGCCCGCCGCTGGAACACGCCGACCACTCGCGCCAACTTCAAGGCCAACACGCTGCCGCTGACGCTGATCCACGAAGGCATCAGCGCCACTGGCCAGACGCCGGACCTGATCATGCAGTCGATGCGTTCCCACGATCAGTACAACACCACCATTTATGGCCTGGACGACCGTTATCGCGGTGTGAAAGGTCAGCGTGACGTGCTGTTCGTCAACGAGGCCGACATCATTCGCCTGGGTTTCAAGCCGGGCCAGAAAGCGGACATCGTGTCGATCTGGAGCGATAACGTGGAACGCCGCGTCAAAGGCTTCACGCTGCTGGCGTTCGATATTCCGGCCGGTCAGGCGGCGGCTTACTACCCGGAAGTCAACCCATTGGTACCGCTGGAAAGTGTTGGCGAAGGCAGCCATACGCCAACCTCCAAGTTCGTGGCGATTCGCCTCGAGCCAGCCAGCGAGACCGGTCGGATCGTCTGATCCCTGCCCACAAAAAAGGCCCGTTTCGCGAGAAACGGGCCTTGATCAAGTAACCTCAGACTGCCAAAACCCACTTAAGTTCCTTAGTGAAAACAGTAACTTAGGTATTTGTGTACCAATCGTGTTACTCGTCGGATTTGCGTTGCCATGGATGCGGTCTGACCTCAGGATCGCGCCGTCATCCCTATGAGATTCCACACATGAAGTATTCCTCGATTCTGTTGTTGTCTCTTACGCTTGCAAGCGGTTTCGCCACAGCTGGCGGTAATCTCGAGTCCGGCGTAGGCGGAGCATTGGGTGGGGTACTCGGTTCAGTCGTCGGTCAACAGATCGGCGGCAGTACAGGTTCGGCAATCGGTGCCGGCCTGGGCGGCGCGGCCGGTGGCGCGGTGGGCGCAGACCGTCGCAACCGTACCGAAGCGGCCATTGGCGGTGGCCTTGGCGCTGCCGGCGGTAACGTGTTGGGCCGCAGTGTAGGCGGCAACACTGGCAGCCTGGTGGGTTCGGCAGCAGGCGGCGGCGCCGGCGCGGCACTGGGTAACTACATGGGCAACGAAAGCCGCGACGATGATCGCCGCTACCGTGGTGGCCGTGACGACCGTCGCGACTATCGCCATGGCCACGGCCCACGCGGCAAGCATTACGGCCATCGCAAGCACAAGCGTCACTGGCGCCATTGATCCATACCGTATGACCAGACTGGCCGCCCTCGAAGCGGCCAGTTTGCGTTCAGGCGCCGCAATTGCCTGGGAGCAGGCTTGACCGCGAAGGTACAGGCCCGGTCGATACATCTGCGGCGGGCATACCGGCCTCTTCGCGGACAAGCGGAGCGCCGCCCGGTCCGTTCCTGCAGGAAATCGCCTGGCTGCCGATACATCGGTGTAACTTTACTTTTTTGCGCGAAGACTACCGGGAACCCTTGTCTGGCGTTGCGCCCCGAGGAGCAGGAATGGAATCCAAACAACAAGCCGATGACAACGGCGTCACGCTCATTGAGCGTCTCAATCCGGCCCAGGTGGATGTGGTGCTGGGTTCGCACCCACGTCGAAAACCGCTACCTGGCGGCCGCAAGTCCCGCCCTTACGGATTGGTGATCGCCTGCCTGGCATTCGTCAGCCTGGCCTGTTGGGTAAGCTCGGCCTTGCTGGTCAGGCCCGCACCCGCGCTGGTGGCTGCCAGCGCGCCGATACCTGAAGACACCCAGGCCGTGCCACAGGCTCCCGTCATGGAGCCGCCAGCGGCTGAAACCACGCGCCCGGCTGCTCGCCCGGTGTCGTATGTCGCGCCGCAAGCCGCCGTGCAGCCAGCCGCCACCGGCGTCAAGCCTCTGGATAACTGCATCAAGGACGGCAACGTCATCGACGAAAGCGTGTTGAACTGTCGCTTTGGCGAAGTCCCTCGTCCGGCCCACACCGAACCGGCCAAGGGCATGGTGTCGCACAGTTACCTGGCCGACTTCAAATCCGGCGCGGCGCGCAAGGAGGAGCCGCGCGCAAAACCTTACACGCTGGTTTCCATGTCGATCCGTGAGTGGGACGGTTCGGACCGCTATCGTGCCGAATGGCGTATGTACGACAACCACATCGATCAGGACAGCGTGTGCGGCAATTTCACCAGCCGCTCGGTAGAGCGGCGTGAATGTCGCAAGTCGGCACAAGGCCACTTCAAGGAGCTGTGCCGCGAGTGGACCAGGCGCGCCGCCCGTGACCGCGATAAAAAAAGTGCGGACACCGAGCAGCGCTATTGTGAAGTAGCAACCACGTTCACCCCTTGACCTCAGTGTTCGTGCCCGGCTCCGAACAGGCCCATTCCCGAAGCAGGAATTTCTGGATCTTGCCGGTGGAGGTCTTGGGCAGCTGGGTGAAGATCACGGTCTTGGGCACCTTGAAGCTCGCCAGGCGCTCGCGGCAGAACTGAATGATCTGCTCCGCGCTGGTATCGTCCTGGCCGACCTTGAGGGTGATGAACGCGCACGGCGTCTCGCCCCATTTCTCATCCGGCCTGGCAACCACCGCCGCTTCCATTACCGCCGGGTGACGATACAGCACGCCCTCGACTTCGATGGTGGAGATGTTCTCGCCGCCTGAAATGATGATGTCCTTGCTGCGGTCGCGGATCTCCAGATAACCATCGGCGTGCCAGACCGCCAGGTCACCGGAATGAAACCAGCCGCCTTCGAACGCCTTGTCGGTGGCCTGCGGATTGCCCAGATAGCCTTTCATCACGGTATTGCCGCGCATGAAGATCTCGCCGATGGTCTGACCATCGCGGGGGACCGGCTCACGGGTCACCGGATCAGCGACCATGACCCCTTCCAGCGTCGGATAACGCACGCCCTGACGCGCCTTGATCGACGCCCGATCATCGGCCGTCATCTCATCCCACTCCGACTTCCAGGCACACACAGTGACCGGCCCGTAGGTCTCCGTCAGGCCATAGGCGTGGGTGATGCTGATGCCCATCGCCTCGACTGACGAGATCACTCGGGCCGGAGGCGCTGCGCCGGCGGTCATGGCGCTCACGGAATGCCGAAAGCCGATCTGCGCCGCCTCGGGCAGGTTAGCCAGTGCATTAAGCACGATGGGCGCGCCACAAAGGTGGCTGACCTGATGCGTTTCGATGAGCTGGATGATTTTTTGTGGATCGACGCGACGCAGAAACACATGGGTGCCGGCCTGGGCGGTGATGGTCCACGGATAACACCAGCCGTTGCAGTGGAACATCGGCAGCGTCCACAGATACACCGGATGCAAGCCCATGCCCCAGGCCATCTGGTTGCCGATGGCATTAAGAAAAGCACCCCGATGGTGATAGACCACGCCCTTGGGGTCGCCGGTGGTACCGGAGGTGTAGTTCAGGGAAATGGGTGCCCATTCGTCCTGCGGCCATTGCCAGTCGAAGTCCGGATCGCCCGAATCCAGCAGGCTGTCGTAGTCAAGGCCACTGAGCGGCCGGCCTTCGCCGTATTCAGGATCATTGACGTCAATGACCAGCGGTGGATTGTCCAATTGCGCCAGCGCGGCCTGGAGGGTGGTATGGAATTCGCGGTCGGCAATCAGCACCCTGGCCTCGCCATGTTTAAGCATGAAGGCAATGGTCGAGGCATCGAGCCTGACATTCAGCGTATTGAGCACCGCACCGAGCATCGGCACGCCGAAATGCACTTCGAGCATGGCCGGAATGTTGGGCAGCATCACGGCGACCGTATCGCCCGCCTGCACGCCCTGCCGGCTCAATGCCGAGGCCAGCTGGCGGCAGCGTCGATAGGTCTGCGCCCAGTCGCGGCGAATGGCGCCGTGGATGACAGCCGGATAATCGGGATACGTGGCGGCGGTACGTTCGAGAAAGCTGAGCGGTGTCAGGGCCATGTGATTGGCCGGGCCTTTGGCAAGCCCCTGATTGAAGATCGACATTACGAACACCTTGGCGAATTGTTAGCTCTAGGCCCGTACAGGCTGGTGATTTCAGGTTTGACTGTACTCAGTTATAGCCTGTACCCAAGGCTTTCGAGACCAGACCTTCGGCTAAAGCTCACCCCAGCATAGCGAAAGGCTTACACGCGCTAGCGGAGGTTGGCCCTTTGTGGCCTGTGGTATTGCCCGTAAGATTGGATCCAACAACTGGTGAACAAGGAGTTCACCAGGATCAAGGACGATCGACCATGCCCGGATGGCTGCCGACAGGGAGTTGGAATGGTCTTTGTACAAACCCGCCTCGGCGGGTTTTTTATTGTCTGCGGGAAAGGGGCGGCTATTGGCGACGGCTTTTTTTCTTGCGCAGGTTTTCGCGGTGGCGTTCGAGCGGGTTTTGCTGGCAACTGGCTTGCCGGAGAGAAGCTCGCATCGAACGGTTATAGACAAACTGTCTGCGCAGTTCCCGACTACGCTCGCTGTTGAGCGACAGCAGCCCAAGCAGCGGGAATATCAGACTGAGTACGTATGTGATCAGGTGAGGCGCATGCGTACGTACCGGCACACTTGAAAGCACAACCAACATGCACGCCACCAGGACGGCTACCAGTATCCAGGTCGCCCACAACCGTCCCCGACTGAGCATGAAACCGCCCAGAGTCAGAACCGTTGAAGCTACGAGCAGGAAGCCCACCATATAGCTCGCTCGTTGAGGGTCATGACTGAAATGAGTCTGGAACACCTGTACCGTCGCAAGCGCTATCGAAAAGATACACATGAAGATGGAGCTGATGAACGAAGGAAAATAACGCCTCAGGAAAGCCAGGAAATCCCAGTAGTACGCGCTCTTACGGCCGTCCTCGCCAGAGGTATCGCGCTGTTTCTTACTCAACTTCTTTTCCTTGTTAACGCCCATGCCGGTCACTCGGCAAGCTCCTCATAAAGCCCCACCGCCATGTTTTGCACGCGGCCGCTACCGGCCAGCCCCATTCCCATGCTCCAGACATCCTGCATCTGCAGTACGGTCGCGGGTCTCAATTCGGTAGGTGTCATGCGCCGGGGGAGTGCGCCGCTGCGTTGCTGGAGTTTCAGCAACCGCGGCGTCAGCCTGGGGTTCTGAAGCGTCAACAGCTCCTGAGTCAATGCCTTGCGTTGCTGCCGATTCAACTCCCGGGTCAGGTCATACCAGGCACGGCCCGTGGCGGCCTTGCGCGCCCGCATCAGTTTGAAGGTTGCAAGCCCGGTGGCCCCGACGCCCATCAGTGATGCCACATCCAGTATGGATGATACGTTCTGGTACCACTCGGCATCGTCCAGCATGTCATTGGCAGCCGGATCGCCCCATTCGTTGACGGTACGTGCAAGGCCGATCATGCATTGGCCCGTGCTTGCTACGGTTGATGCCACACCCATGCTGGCAATAACCGCGCTGGCTCCGGCCGTGAACGGCGCGGCCCCGCCAGCACCGAGTATCGCAATCCAACCAAGAATCGCGCCGCCACAGGACAAGGTGGTATTCAACGCTTCATACACCAGGCGCGATTCCCTGGGACTGCTCTGGACTTGCTGGACGAACTGTTGCGGGGTGATGTGCCGCTGCGCCTCGCGTAGAATCAGCCGCTTGGGCTGAATGCTACAGATCGGCGTGAATTCGCGAAGGGTGACGACGTTGAAATCGGCATCGATGTACACGACACCTGCACCAACGATTCCGGGATCGGAGTCGATGGCTGCGAAAAGTTTTCGGACATTGATCCGACTTTCGATGCGCTGACGCGCCATAACTTGAGAGGGGCTGTTGCTCAACCCGATCATGACTTGGGACATCGGTCTTCCTTGAATCCATCTGCCAGACTTCACCGGCCTCCCTGCGGAGACCGATGAATTCAACGTTGAGCCTCAGTCGCTCAGACGTTCGGGCAAGGCACCGGCGCCCAGTCACCTACGTCCGGGTTCTTGCACATGCTGTTGACCTGGCTCTGGCCAGCGTTGGCGACCTGCTGGCTTTCAGCCTGCTTGGTCTTGGCCTGCTGCAAGGTCTTCTCGGTGGTCACGGCTTCTTTCGGCACCGTCGGCAGTTTGGCCTTGGCCGGTTGCTTGGTCTTCGACACTTTTTTGGTCGACGTGGTGGCGACCGGGGCAGCGTCGGCGTTGGCAACGATCACCACGTCGTTACGCTTCACGCCAACCTGTTGCAGATCTTTCTCGTAGGCCTGGGTGTAGCTGCTCAGGTCTTCGCTGGCGCGGCCATTGACGGCGGCGATCAGGTCGTTCGACTCTTTCAGACCGGCAACGATTTCCGCCAGGCGCTTGCGGCCTTCGGTGGCGTCGATGGTATTAGCCTTGCGACCCGAAATCAGGCTGGTGAATTCACGCTGGTAGCAGGACTGCGAGGCCTTGGCGTATGCCGTGCTGCGGTCGATGTCGCCGCTGCTCTTGCTGATGTCGCTGGCGTAGGAAGCGATACGCTGGTTGTCGTCCGAGATCTGCTTCTGACGCTCGGTGTAGTAACCCGCCGCACCCCCCACCAGTGCGCCGCCGGCCGCGCCGATGGCTACGTTGCGAGCACGCTTGTCGGAGTCGCCGGTCAGGGCACCGGCAAGGGCACCACCGACTGCGCCGAGCGCCGCGCCGGTCGCGACCGATTTGGTCATATCCGAATCGGTCTGGCGCAAGTGCTGTACCGGCTCATAGCAAGACGGGTAGTACTCGACCTTGGTGGACGCGCCCACCTTGGACACCGGAGAACCGGCGCAACCGGTCAGCAGAACGGCGCTGAAACCGGCAGTGGCCAGCAGCATGGCGCGGCCGCGAGAGGCAGAAACGAGCGGGTTACGGGACAAAAGCATAGTTGCGTTCTCTTCCTTAGGTTTAACTGGCTCGGCGCAGCCGGATGCCGCCCGAGTCCCCTTTTTAGCTGCCAGACACCGGCCGGTCATTGCTGACCGGCCGACGCAAGCAGTTGTTTCACTATCGTTTCCGGGTCGGCGCGCTTGTTCTTGCGGTACTCGCCGACGTGATTCACGAACAGGGTGGCGCGGGCCACCAGACTCTTGCCGATGATCGGTTTGCGACTGAGTTCTTCCTTGACCCGCTGAAACTGCGCCTGAATCACTGCGTCGGTATAACGGGTGCCGGTGGCCAGGTTATCGATGTAGATCGCCACCGCGCCGTCCAGCGCGCTGCGTCCGTTGGCGATGGCGGTACCGAACAGCTGGGCGCTGGCGGCATCTTTCGCCGCCTCGGCCTGCTGCTGGCTTTTCTTGAGATTGGTAAGGCGAATGTTGTAGTTGTTGACGGTCTCGGCCACCAGCGCTGCGGACTGGATCAGGTTGCCGGCGGCTTCCTCGCGCTGCCGGGCGATCAGCGAAACGTTGCGCTTGAGCTCTTCGTTGACCAGCCCCAGCTCGGCTTGCAGACGCGGATCGACGCTGGCGGCTATGATGCTGTCCAGGCGCTTGGTCGGATCGTCGTCGGTCGTGATGTCATCGGTCAGCGCGGCAAGACGTCCTTCCTTCTGCCACTGGTCGAACAGTTCCTTGTAACGCGAGCGCGGCGCAGACAACGCCCCAATCGCGACCCTGAACCCGGTGGTCTCGTTACTCTGCTCGCTGCCGTCGGCGGCAAACAGCGGATACTCCCGGCGCATGCCGGTAAACAGTGTGCCCTCGCCTTCCAGATAGTTGCCGCCTTTGGCGACGAAGCCGCCATATGCACCCTGACGGCGCCCGGCATGAACCAGCTGGAAGGATTCCTGAACCATCTCGGCAGCGTTACCGATCACGTCGAACAGGCCGATGGGGTTAGGCAATTTGGTGCCGATCGGCATCAGGCGCGCGGCCTGGCCGGTGCCACCGGCGACCTGGTTGAACACCGCCCAGTCGGCAAGCGGGCCATCGCTTTCACTGCCCTCCAGACGGCGCGGGAACAGCCGGCCTTCCAGATCCTGACGATTCACCGCCTGAGCGCCACGAGCGGCAAACTCCCACTCCACTTCAGTCGGCAGGCGCACAAAGCCGATTCCGCCCTCTTCCACGTCCGTGCCGCGTCCGCTGACCGGCAGCAGGTCGCGATGGTTTTTCATCAACCACGCGCTGTACACCGCCGCAAAACGCTCGGCTTCAAAGCGCGACAGTTTGACCTTGGGCAAGCGCCCTTCCATGCCTGCCGGCGCTTCACAGGCCGCAGCCGCCTCGCCACCGGACAGCGATTGCGCCTGCGCCTGCGCCTGCGCCATGACCTGCGCGTATTGCCGTGCGGTGACTTCGTATTTGCCAATGAAATACATCATCGGCTTGAGCGGCGTTCCGGCTTCGGACTTGGGCAGCAGCGGACTGATGGTCTTGCGCCAGTCGCCGGACAAGTCCTTGAGCGTGAACTGACCGTTGATGAAGTCGCGGCGATAGCCGGAAATGAACGATTGCTTATAGCCGGCCTCACCTTCGCTGAACGGATAGCCGAGGCTGATCTCGCGGTCGTCCAGGCTGCCTTGCGCCAGGATGTAGACATAGCGGAACACCATCTCACCCCCGCACGGCAACGGCAGACTGACGTCGTCGGCCAACGGCTTGGGGTTGTCCAGCTTGTTGTCGTCGGCACCGGCGCTCAATGACGCCAGGCTCAAGGTGGCGATGACCAGCGCCAGGGCGGCGCCGCGCAACTCAGACATCTCTGATTCCTTCCGAAGCTTCGATTCGCGCAACGCGCCAGCCGCCCAGCGCGGCGGCAAATGCGCTGGCACCGAGGACCGCCAGCAGGGCGAATACATAATGACGAGGCAACAGGTGGCTGGCGTATTCACCGGCCACTTGTCCGAATAAACGATTGAGACCCTGCTCGGCCAGACCATAAAGTCCCGCGCCCAGCAGGGCCGCGATTGCGCCGCTGTACAGCGCTTGCAAGACCACGAACAACAGCAATGCGCCCGTGCTGAAACCCAACAGGCGCAAGACCGAAAGATCACGGCGCTTGCGTTCGACCGCTGCCAGCGCACCGGCAAAGACCGCCGCGAAGGCACCGGCAACTGCCAGACCCGCTATCAGCCAGAACACGATGGAAAGGTTGCGACTGAGCGACTGCACCTGAGCAATGGCCGACGCCTGGGTGGAAACCAGCAGCCCGTGATTGGCGAAGTATTGGCGCAGCCCCTCGACGTCATCGAGATGGCGGGCATACAGACGAAATGCCGGATAGATACGCTGCACGGTGGAATCGGTAGCTTCTCCAGGCCACCCCAGCGTCGGCACGGCGCGTCCGTCCCGATAATCTTCGGCCGCCTCCAGCAGTTTCAGGGAGGCGAACAGCGCATCACGCCCGAATGCTTCCAGCGGCAACACGGCCGAAATCTGCAGCCGAGTGTGCCGGGCCTCGATACGTCCATCGACCTGCCGACCGAAAGCGGCTTCCAGCCAGTCGCCGGTCCTGGCGCCCAGCTTGTCGGCGGCGGTCTTGCTCAGCACCACGGTATCCAGCCGATTTGGGGCCGGCAACGCGCCCAGCAAGGGGTCGTCAATGGCCGTCGGAATCATTTCGACGTTCACGGCCTGGCCGTTCAGAGTCAGGTCGACGGTCGCGGCAATCTGGCGGGTGCGCGGCAGCACGAAGGCAACATCGGGGCGCGTGGCAAGCTGGTCGATGAACGGTGCCGTGAAACGCCCGCCGCCGAGGGGAATGATTTCCCGCACGGCGGGATCGCGTTCAAGGCGCTCGGTCAGGCTGCCTATCAGGCCGAACTTGAGGCCGAACAACACCAGCAGCGGCGCAATCACCGCGACCAGTGCCAGCACATTGCACGCCGACAACCGTGTCTCGGCGCGATAGTCCTGCCAGGCCATCCCAGCGACCAGAGAAGCGCGCATCAGCGACAGGCCTCCAGCGTGGCAACGACACCGCCATGGGCGTCGCGCTCGCAGCCGATGCGCAGCACCTGCAAACCCGCGCCGCGCACCAGCGCTTCGTCATGGGTTGCGATCACACAACAGGTGCCCTGTCGTTCGGCTTGTTTGAGCAGCAACTGGATCACCCGACCGGCGTTGAGGGGGTCGAGTGCGGCCGTGGGTTCGTCAGCCAGTAACAGCTGCGGTGCATGGGCGAGCGCCCGGGCACAGCTGACCCGTTGCCGCTGGCCGACGGAAAGCGCGCCGGGCCTCTTGCGCAACTGGTCGCCGATCTCCAGCTGATCGGCAAGCCGTTGCACGCTGCCGTCATCGGCCAGCCCCAGCAGCTTGCGTGGCAGCGAAATGTTGTCGCGCACATCCAGATAGCCCAGCAAGCCGCCGGTTTGCAGGACGTAACCCAGATGCCGACTGCGCAACCCGGCCAACTGATCGTGCCGGGCTTCGCGCCACAGGCCGCCAATATCGTATTCGCCCTGGGCCGTGGAAAAGTCGAAGCGCTGTACCTTGTCCGGCGAGGACACCAGCGCCAGCAGGTCCAGCACCGTGCTCTTGCCGCAACCGCTTGGCCCGACCAGCGCGTACTGTCGCCCCGCTTCGAGTTCGAGATGCGGGATTGCCAGGCTATAGCGCTGGCGATCCGCACCGCGGGTCTTGTGTACATCGCGCAGGCTCAACATCACGGCAACGTCGACAAAGGAACGCGGTACAACGCATCACCCGGCTCGGCATCGCCGAACCGCACCCAATTGGCGAGATCGTTGTGGAAGGTTTCATACAAGCGAATCTTGGAATCCAGCTCGTCGATGAAGTCCTCCTGCTCGGCCACGCTGAGCGACAGCCACAAATCCTGGGTCATGTTCAGCGACTTACTGCGGTACGGCAGTCCTTCGAGGTATTCGCCCAATACGCCACCTTCGGCCAGATTGCCGCCTTTGCGCAAAGCAGACGGATCGCGACTCATATAGGCACTGGCGCTGGCGATTTCCTGAAAGAAATCCTTGGGCGAGGTTTGGGTCTTGCGTGCTGAATCGACAATCAGCTTCAGCGATTGCTGCAAATCGTTGAGCTGCAGCTTGGTCAGCATCACGCACACCTGGAAGGCGGGCAGCGACAGATTGGTCAGGTCGCGATCCGCGGTCCAGGCGCTGACCAGCTGCGGTGCCTGACTGGCCGCCTTGCGCCCGAGAAAGTCCATGTGCATGGCGTAACCCACAGCGGCTGACTTCTCTGCGACGCTTGGCGCGGCAGCGAGCAGCGGCACGGCCTGGTTCTGGTTGCTGCGAACCTGATGCACCAGGTCGGCAAACACCGAACCAATTTCGTCGACCCGCTCGCCGAACTTGCGTACATCACCGCCCTGAACGGGAATGTACAAATCGCCGATCTTCGGATTGGCATCGGCGGTCAGCACGCGGTACTGCTGCTCGGCCAAGGCGTGATTGTTCTTGCCTGCATCGGTGCGCAAATGCAGCGCGTAGATCTTGATCTGCTTACCAAGCGCGGCCTGGCGCACCTCGGCTTCGTTCATCTGGGTGCCGCTCAACGGATCGCTTTTGCGCAGCGAGCCGGCATCGCTGACCAGCAGAATCAGGCGCCCGCCGTAGCCGGACCAGTTCAGGCCATTGACCGCCTGCATGACACCCGCAAATGAATCCTCGTTGAACGAGTGGCTCGACACCGAAGTGGCCTTGACCTCTTGGGCCAGCTGCATGAAACGCTGCGGATCACGTCCCTGATCCAGGGTGACCAGCGTCTTGGTCAGGTACTCAAGCCCGGGCGTCTTTTCCGGGTTATTGCGAAAGCCGACCAGGCCGAAGCTGACGCTGTCCAGCTCGCCCCGCTGGGCGATCTTGTTTTGCAGCTCGTGAACCACTTCGCGCACGCGATCAATGTAAGGCTGCATGGACACGGAGGTATCGACCACCAGCACTATGGCGGTACGGAACGCATCTACCCCGGTCGGTTTGCGGAGTTCGTTGCCGGCGGTTTTCTGCGGAAGGTTGCCCGGATCGATGGACGCTACATTCAGCAACTGCACGGGCTGGCCGTTTTCGTCGAAGCTTTCCCGCGATTCGAAGATCGGCAGCAGGTAGAACTGGTCCTGCGGCACGGCGCTGGCAGCCGGCTCCAGCGCAACAACCTGGCTGTTGTCGGAGCGTTCGGCCTGGGCCTTGAGCAACAAGCTCTTCGCCGCTGCCGGATCGGCGATCAGCTTTTCCAATTCGCTCGGCTGGCGGACGAACATCACCGGCGCACGACCGGAGCGTTCCGTGAACTTCAAAACCAGACTCTGTTTCCAGTCGCTGACCTGTTCGGCGGGCAACCAGCCTTCGCTGCGCCCGTCCGTGGCCGCACCCACCCGCAGCCACTGGCGACCATTGAGGCTCTGTCGCTGATAGACGTAGAGCACCGAAAACGCCGGTAGCGGTTTATCGGCCGACTGGCCCGGCGCGCTGGCATAGGCCGCGCCCGGCTTACTCAATACCCGCTGGAACAGGGTCTTTTTACCTGCCATCAGCAATGGCCGCTGGCCGCCGTCGGCGTCTGTCGTGGCCGGCAGTTTTGTCGATGCGGCTACCGAGGCAGCTTGCGGAACGACCGGCGGAGTCGCGCTGGCCGCAGGCGTCGCTGTGGCTGCGCTCGGAACCGATGCAGGCGACCCGGAGTTCAGCCACCAGTATCCCGCGCCACTCAGACCTAACGCGGCAGCCACGGCCAGCGCCAGCAAGGCAACGGCAGAGCCGCGCCGTGGTTTATCGACTTCGGTCTTGTCGAGCGTGGATTCAGACGCGGGAGCCGGCTTGTAAGCAGGTGGTGCAGTGACAGGAATGTCGATTGAAACAGGCGTCAGACCTGCCAGCCCGTCATCGACCGGAGCTTTGAATACCGGCTGAAATACGGTTCGCTCGTCACCCACCAGCGTCAGTTGATCGAGCGCCGCGAGTAAAGTCCTGGCATCCGGAAAACGCTCGGCCGGGTCCTTGGCGAGCAGCCGGCTCAGGATGTCCTGATAACGATCATGATGAATCGGCAGCGCCGGAAGCGGCTCGGTCAGGTGCGCCAATGCCGTGGACAGTGCATCAACGCCGTTGTAAGGCAGCTTGCCGACCAGAATTTCATAGAGCACCACGCCTAGCGCGTACAAATCGGCACGCCCGTCGATATCCTGGCCCCGCGCCTGTTCCGGGCTCATATAGCTGGGCGTGCCGACGGCGAATCCAGCCTGGGTGAACTGGGTGCGATCGTCCAGCGACTTGGCGATCCCGAAGTCCGACAGCACCGCGTTGCCATCTGCCCGGAACAGGATGTTGGCCGGCTTTACATCCCGATGCACAAGGCCCTGCTCATGGGCGTAGCCCAGCGCGGACGCGATCTGGCGAATGTAAAGCAGGCCCTGCTCGGGCGCCAGGCCCGCGGCGATGCGCTCCTTGAGCGTGCCGTTGGGCAGGAACTCCATCGCCATGTAATACAGCTGGTCGACATTGCCGATGTCGTGGATGGTCACGGTATGCGGATGAGACAGGCGCGCCAGGGTGCGGCCTTCGCGCAGGAAGCGTTCACAGAACGAAGGGTCGGCGGCCAGCGAGGCGGCCATGACCTTGAGGGCGACCTTGCGTTCCAGCGAGCGCTGGGTCGCCAGGTACACGGTGGCCATGGCGCCTTCGCCAATTTCGCCCTCGATATCGAATCCAGGAATCAGTATGTCCATGTGCTCTTTCTTTACCCGGCTTTGACGACGATGGCGGTGATGTTGTCGGGAGCGCCCCGGGTCAGGCCCAGATGCACCAGGCTGCGCACGATTTCGTAAGGGTCCGGGTGCCCGAGCACGTCGCGGATTTCCCGGTCTTCGGCGGTCTTGTTCAGACCGTCGCTGCACAGCAGATAGCTGTCGCCGGGCTTCACCTCAAGCTGGACCTGCGCCAGCTCCAGCCGATCCTGAACACCGACGGCGCGGGTCACGATATTGCCGCGTGGGTGAACCCGCGCCTGGGCTTCATCGAGCAGCCCGCTGTCCATCAGGTCCTGCACGTAACTGTGGTCACGCGAGATGCTTTCGAGCACCCCATCGCGCAGCCGGTACAAACGACTGTCACCGGCCCATAGGCAGACGGCTTCATCGGCGCGCACGACCAGCAACACGACGGTGCTGCCCATCATGCTCACGGCGCGTACCCGGGTTTCTTCGCGCACGGCAGCGTTGACTTCGTCCAGACGCTGACGCAAATGCTCGCAGTAGGTATCGAGCAGGTCGCGAGCCTGGACGCCGCGCAGGCTGTCCACGATCAGGCTGCTGACGTAATCGCCGGCCGCATGGCCGCCCATGCCGTCGGCCACGACCCAGAGCCCGTCTTGGGGCACTTCCAGGAACGCGTCTTCGTTGATCTGACGCACCATGCCTACATGGCTGTAGCTGGCCGATTTATACGTAATGGACGAAGCTGGCAGCATCAGACCGACGCCTCCCGGCCCAACAGGAAACGACCAAACTGCGCAGCGGCCGGCAGCCCTGAGCAACGCAGCAAGCCGGGCGCAATGCTCTGCGAGCCCTTGCCCCACCACAGGCTGGCGCCGACACACGCCTGTTCGGCCAATGCCGCATGACGTGCTTGGGGCGAGGCGGCCGCAAAGCGCTGCAACCCGGCGAATTCACTGACCGCTTCTCGGGTATTCACGGCAGGACGGCCCAGTGCCTGCAATCCGGCTTCGAATGCTTCGAAGGTAGCGTCAGCTTCCAGCGTTCCCAACAGCAGGTCTTCCGCCTGTTCGAACCAGTCGTCCGCACTGCCGATGAGTCCCGCGAGCGCCTGTTCATGGTCGAGGGTCACGGCCAGGGTCAACGGGAAGTAACGCCCTACCCGGTCGATGCTCGGCATCAGCACGCCGACTACGGCATCCGCTCCGCAGACGTCCGCGGCCAGCACAAAACGCCACAGCGGGCTGACCAGATACGCGTCCAGCCAGGCGGCGCCGAGCTGTTGCTGACTGGCCAGCAGGCCGGACGCCAGCCACGCGTCCCAAGGCTGAATGAAGCTTTGCGGCAAGCCACGGCTGACGAAATCGCCCCGGCTGGCCAGCTTTCCGTAAAAGCCTGAGGTGGTCATAGCCGCTCCGGCAGGCTGAAGCCGCTCAATACACGGCTCTTGAACGGGTTGAACGCGCTGTTGGCGCGCAGTTCGTAGGCGATGCTCGCGCCATCGACCCGCAGCCGCAGGTTGAAACGGTCCGGCGAATTGCCGGCGGTCAGATCCGCCTGATCGAGCAGCCTGAACCACGCCCACGGTCCGTCCAGCGTAATGCCCGACCGCCCGCTGGCGGAAGGCGGCGAGATCGACAGCCGCACCACGCCGATACTGCCAGGGTTGGGCCATTGCATCGCAACCGGACGGCTCGGGCCGTGGTCGTAGCTGATCTGCTGTCCGTCGAGGTCAAGCAGGAATTGGGTAATGGATGCGTCCATCGCCACCGGCTTGAGTTCAAAGCGCACGGTCGGCTGAGTGCCGCCTGCGCGGAAGAACGCATCACGAATGGCACTGGCGCGCTGGAACGTCTGCAACACCCCGGCATTGATACCCAGCTTCTGGGCCGCGCCCGGCTGCCAGCGCCAGGCGCTCGCCGAAGTGTCGACGTAAGGTTGCAGGTACTTGCGAAAGTAGTTGTCCATCACGCCGCCAACGCCGAAAAACTGACCGAAGTCGTCCAGCGTTGCGTCGCGGGCGCTGCCCGGAGACATCGGATAGCGGCCACCGAGGGACTGGCGATAGACGTTCACCACTTCGCTGACCCAGGCCGCATTGAGCTGGTTACGCACGCCGCCCATCATGGTGTTGGTGGTGGAGTTCACCACGGACTTGACCAGGCCCTGCACCAGCCGAGGCTGGCGTTCGGCAGTCAGGCTGACCCGCGCAGCCGCCGCTGAGGCCTGATTCTTGGCTTCGCCGAGCAAGGCGTCGCCACTGGCGCCGACCATGGCGCTGACCTGCACGTAGAGCGCATTCATGTCGCTCAACAACGCATCGATGGCCGCAGGCTCGCCTTCACCTTTGCTGACCAGCGCCTTGAGTTCGGCGAAATGGGCGCTGACCGGATCATCCACCGCGACCGGCGCGCTGTTGGCAGCGGCTTGTTGCTGGCCGAGCAGAGAACCCAAGCGCTGCTTGAGCTGATCGACATTGTCGTCGGCTTTCTTGCCTTGCTCGGCCAACAGACGCTGCTCCGCTTGCAGGTCGGTTTCCTTCGCAACAGCCGCCAGCACCTTCTTGAGCGGCGAAGCCGGGCCGGAAATCACCCGCAGCACGTCAGCCGCCTGGGCCACGCTGGTGATGGGCACGAAGTCGATATCCGCCAGCAACGCATCCCACTGGCGCACATAGTCCTGGAAATACAGGCTGCGCACTTCAGCGGCAAGGCTGGCGACGTCGAGCTGCTCAGCCTGATCACGCCCCAGCACCCACTGTTCTTCAGCGATGGTCCCGGCCTGGTTCAGGCTGCTGAGCAAGAACCCTTCGCGATAGCCTTTGGCGGTAAACAATCCACTGAGCGGCTCGGCCAGCGGCTTGCCGCTCTTGCGACTGAACACCAGCGCCGCATCTCGGCCACCCGCTTCGCTGAGCCGGAAATCGGACACGCCGTCGGGCAGTTTTTGCCGTTTGACCCGGTCATAGACTCGCTGGGCCAGCGGCAATTGCTGCAACTGCCGACGCAGATCGTCGATCAGCCGCTGGTCCAGGCGTGCATTGGGCGGATGCCGCTCGAACAACGCCTGCAGATGCTCACCCAACGCCAGGCGCTGCTCCGGTGCCAGATCGCGAGGCAGGCTGCGTTCCCAATCCAGTGCGATCCAGGCCTTGATGAAGTCTGGATCGTAATGTTCGTTGTCGGCGAGCATCAGGTAGGCTTTGAGGCCTTCGTACAGGTAGTCCGACGAGCCACCGTTGTGCAATTGCTCCTCGATGCGGGTCACCAGCCGTGGCGCGAACACGGCAATCAACAGCTTGCGGTAGACGCTGCTCGATTCGGCTTCCAGCATGTCGCCCTGATACAAGCCCAGCCCGCGGGACCAGGACGGCGGATCGCCAGCCAGATGCCGGACCGCGTTAAGCAACGGCAGGACCGCCAGCACATCGCGCTGCGCCGGGCTCAGGTTCTGCACGGTCTGGCCCAGCGGCGCGACCTTCTGGTCGACCTGCGCGATATACGCCTGGTTGGCGTTGTAGCTCACCAGCCAGGCTGCGCTCACCAGCAACACGATGGCAACGGTCGCAGCCAGCACGCCCCGGGCCATCCACTTGCGGCGCCTCTCGACCTTCGGATCGACACCCATCAGGCCTTGTTCGGCGAAGGCCACAGCCGTGAACAGTTTTTCGATGAAATAGCTGCGGCCGGTGCCGGTCTGACGCGCCAGCTGCTGGCGGTCCAGGTTCATGCTCTGCGCCATCGCCCCGATCAGACGGTCGATCGGGCTGCCTTCCTGGGTGCCGCTGGTGAAGTACACACCGCGCAGCAATGCACGCTCCTCGAACGAATTAGGCTTGAACACGCTATCGAGAAACTGCTGAAGGGATTGGCGGATGGCCGCAAATTGCTGTGCAAAACCGTAGATCAGGTCGCGCCGAGCCGGGTCGCGCTCCTGTTGCAGGCGCTCTACCAGCCGGGCGTTGAGGCGCTGCTCAAGCGCGGCGAATTCACTCTGGAAGTCCTGCAACGGACCGTCGACGCTCTTGCCGTCGTCCAGCGCAAACGTCATGCCCCACACCTGAGCCCGTTCATCCTTGCTCAAGGCGTCGAAGAACTCCATGAAACCGGGCACCAGGTCCATCTTGGTCAGCATCAGGTAGATCGGGAAGCGCACGCCCAGCTGAGTGTGCAGCTCCTGAATTCGCGAGCGGATCGCAATGGCATGCGCAGCGCGCTCGGCCTCGCTGCCCAACAGCAGGTCGGAAAGACTGATGGCGATGAACGCGCCGTCGATGGGCCGTCGGGCGCGCTGGGTTTTCAGCAGGTCGAGAAAGCCCAGCCAGGCGGCTTTGTCCACCTGCGCATGGCTGTCCTGGGTGGTGTAGCGGCCTGCGGTATCCAGCAACACAGCCTGATCGGTGAACCACCAGTCGCAGTTGCGCGTACCGCCCACGCCGCGAATCGCCCCGGCGCCCAACTGCGCAGCCAGAGGAAAATGCAGTCCGGAGTTGACCAGCGCGGTGGTCTTGCCCGAACCGGGCGGGCCGATGATCACGTACCAGGGCAATTCGTACAGATTGCGCCGCTGATCGCCGCCAAGACGTGCTTTCTTGAGCAGAGCCAGCGCTTCATCCATGCGTTCGCGCAGGATCGCCAGTTCCTCGGCGGTTGCGACGCTGGCAGGATCCGGCGCGGTTTCGGCGGCCAGGCTCTGCATGACCTTGGCCGCCTGTTGGCGGGCCTGGACGATGCGCCAGGTGCGATAACCGATCCACACCGCAAACAGCAGGGCAATCACTGCCCAGCGACGTCCTTCCGGGACCAGGGCTTCAAGCAGCGGGCCGACGAACCAGATGATCAGGCTCAGGGCAATCAGTCCCAGCAGCGGGACGACCCAGCGAACGACAAAACCGAAAAACGCCTTCACTCGACCCCCTCCGCCAACACAGTGATTTCAACCCGACGATTTTTCGCCCTGCCTTCGGCGGTGGCATTGGAAGCCAGCGGTTCGGTGTCGCTGCGGCCCTCGGCGGTGAAGCGTTGAGGCTGGCCGGTCTTGGCCGCGAGGATGTGCAGAACCTGCTCGGCGCGCGCTTCGGACAACGCCCAGTTGGACGGGAAGCGCAGTGTTGCGATAGGTCGATTGTCACTGTGGCCGGCGACCCGCACGTCGCCCTTCACTTTGCGAATCGCATCGGCGATGCGCAGCATCAACGGCTGGAAGTCGTCCACGATAGTGGCGCTGCCCGAAGCGAACAGTTCGTCGCCACGAATGGTCACCACCGAACGATCCACCGCGTCTTCGACCGCCACCTTGCCAGCCTTGATTTCTTCGGCCAGGAAGCCGGCCAGACGTGGCCGTTCCACCAGTTTGGGCTGGACTACCGGCCGGTCGATGGACTGCACTGGAATCTCGCCCAGTGCATGGATGTTCTTGAACACCGGCTCGGCATCGGACGCCAGCTTCAGGCGCAACACGAACAGCAGCAGCAACAACAGCGCCAGACCGATTGCGACGCCGACCCAAGGCGGCATGAACTGAGTCAGGCGGTCACGCGCCATGGTCAGACCGCGCCAGTGCGGCGACAACTCGCGCTCGTATTCGCCCCGTGCGCTTCGAATCGCTGCGCTGGTGCGTTCGCGCAGCGCTTCGAGTTCGCTGCGGCCATTGTTCATGACCCGATAGCGTCCTTCGAAACCCAGGCACATGCACAGGTACAGCAACTCCAGCAGGTACAGCCGTTCACGCGGACTTTGCAGGCAGTGATCGAGCAACTGGAAGACCTTTTCCCCGCCCCAGGCTTCGTTATGCACGGTGATCAACAGGCTTTGCTTGCCCCATTCGCTGGTGCTGCCCCAAGGCGTGCTCATGACCGCTTCGTCCAGCGCGGTACACAACACGTAACGCGCCAGCAGTACGTCGTTGCGCACCACGCCCGCCTCTTCCGCCCGCTCTTCGAACTGGCGCAGGTAGGCCAGCAGTTGTGCACGCAGACTGGCAGGCGCGGGGTGGGCGATGGTGCTGCGCAGCCGTGTGAGCAATGCCAACAACGGACCGGCTGCACTTTCCAGCGGATTGAGCCCTTGCGCCTGGCCGCCGCTCAACGGCGCGGACGGCACCTGCAACGGCGCCTGTGGCTGCGGCGCGCCGGCAGGCGCAGACCGACCACCAGGGCGAGGCATGAATTGGGTACGGTCGCCGGCCGGCGCGCCCGACCCGGGAAAATCGTCGTTGGACTGCATCGCGATTTATCCTCGAATAGCCCAGAAAGCCAGGTTCAGGCCTGGGAACTCTCCGGCCACATGGAATGCGAAACCGCCCGAGTGCATCAGTTGCTTCCAGTGCTCGCTGCCACGGTCCAGTTCGTAATAAGTGGAACCGGCATGGAACGGGATCTGCCGCGGCGCGACCGGCAACGGCAGCAGGCCGATACCCGGCAGCTGGAGGTTGACCAGATCGCGGATGTGTTCCACCGAGCCGATCTTGCTCTGCTGACTGAAACGACCACGCAGGGTCTCACTCGGAATATCGGCGCGCACCACCAGAATGAAGCTGGCGCTGTCGATCAGATTCTTGTCGGCCAGCATCGCGACGTGAACGCCATAGGCCTTCTCGATGATCGGGATCGGCACTGCCTTGCTGTCGATCAGCATCGACAGCGCCTCGCGCAGTGCGTGCATGACGGGCGTGAAACTCAACTCGAGATCGTCGTGCTGGTAACGCGGGAAGTCGTCCGGGCGGCGCTCGGCGCTGGAGAACGTCGCAAACTCACCGGCCAGGCTCACCAGTTCGCTGTAGAAGCGCTCGGGGTGCAGCGGTGTCAACTGGCTGAGATGGTTGATCAGCGGTTCGGCACGGTTGACCAGTTGCAACAGCATGAAATCCGCGATCTCCGACGCGCCGCCCGCGCCCGATGCCACTACCCGGCCTGCGAGGGCCTGCCCGCGCTGGCGCAGCAGACCTTGAAGCTCATTGCGAAACGCCGATAACGAGCGATTGGCGGTGACGTCCAGCAATGGCGGGATGTAGCTGTCGTCCAGCACCAGCGCCTGATCGGCGCGCTTTTCCTTGACCCGAACCACGCCAATCGTTGCGTAATCGCTCAAGCCGTCCTGAGCCGTCAGCAAACGCAGCGCACGGGAGCCGATGGCGACCGGCGCACGGTTCTCAAACGGGGCGTTGTCGTCGCGCACTTCGCGCACCTGGCTGACATACCGCGCAGCGCCCACCACTTCACCTTCATCCACGGTATCCCGCGCGCCGGCCCGCTTTAGCGGCAAGGACAGGTACACCACGCCATCGCGCAAGCTGTCTTCGATGCACAACGGGCTCGGCGCCAGATCATCCTGAGGAATGTTGAACGGCGTCCCGTCAGGTAACAGGCCTCGAGCGGAGACGATTGCCAGCTTGCCCTGAGCCAGCAGGCCCTGGTCGATCAACAGCTCGGAGAAGCCCCAGGCGCCGGCCGACAGCGGGCGGCTGCGCGCGTCGATGAGGTTTTCCAGGTAACGGTCATGCTGCTGGAAGTGCTGCGTTCCGATGAACATGCCTTCCGACCAGACCACTCGATTGTTCCAGGACATGATTTCTCCGATTACCTATTGAGCGGGGCGGTTGACGACGTCGGTGCGCATGGCTCGCACGTCAAGATTGATTCGATGTTCGCTGCCGCCGTGTGGCGGGACGTTGAGCACGGCGCGCCACAATGCGCGGTCGATTTCGCGATAGCCCACCGCCAGGCCGATGTGACGGGTCGCAGGATCAAGCGTGCGCACCACGATTTGTCGCTCGCCGGGCTGCACCAGCACTTCGTCCTGATCGATCAGATCGACACTCAGGGTCGCTGCCGCACGGTCGGCCAGCGCGAAATAGTCGGCGCGCATGAAAGCGCCGGTGTTCTTCAACTCGTAGACGCGCACGCGCACCGGCGCAGGCTGTCCGTCAGCGCCGGGGTTGAGCCCGGCGGCCGCCTGGAAGTCGAGAGTGGTAGCGCTGTCGGTCGCCGCTGCGGGCTTCTGGTCGAGAGGCTGCACATCCTTGGCACAGGCAGAGAGCAGCAATACGGTCAATGCTGCCAATACAACGCTGCGATACATCCTGTTTCCTCGGGGCCGTTGGCTATCGGGTTGACTTATGTGGTTCAGCGACGACGCAGTCGCGCACTGTGTTCTTCATAGGCGCGACTGAATTCGCGACCGAACAGATCCTGAAAATCATCTTCGGCCTCGCGTGAAATGTTGCTGTACAGCGTGGTGAACTGCTGCCAGTACTGAGCCTGGCGCGAACCACTGAACAGGTTCGACAGACCACCGGCCTTGCCGCCCATTCGCGCCTCAAGCTCCGCCGGCTCGAAACGTTTGAGCAAGTGCTTGATGGCAGCCTCGACGCCGGCCATCACTGCCAGCTGATGGGCGCGCAGGTCATCGAAACTGTCGCTGACCGCCTGCTCCGGCGCCATGAATGCCTGGTTGCCGTGACGCAACAACAGCAACAGCGCTTCGTCGGCGTTCGGCGCGAACTTCAGAGGGTTGTTTTCTACCGGCCCGATCATGGTCTGCTGCATACGGAACTCGCCCTTGAGGCTGGTACGCGCCCGCAATACATCGATCAGTCCCTCGACCATCAGCCGATAACTGCGTCCGATGGCTTCCATCTGCGCTTCGGCCTGCACGGTGTCGATCCGCAACTGATCAAGGCCGGCGCCGCGCAGGAAAGCCTGGAGCAAGTCGGGTCGCACGTGTGGGGCGGCTACGGGTTCGCTGGCAACCGGCTCGGCTGGCCTGGACTCGGCCGCAGGGGCAACAGGCTCGGGAGCGGCCCCGGGCTCGGGCTTGGCAAGCACGACGGGCGGCAGGCTGCTGCCGGCGATGTCGGCAAAAGGGTCCCAGTCATCGGGAATCAGCCCGACCCCAGCCGCAGGCTCGACGACGGGCGCGACCGGCGTTGCTGGAACCGACGGGCTCACGGGCGCGGGCGGCCGGAAATCGTGCCGTTGCGCCGGCACGTGGTCAGGTCGGGTAGGCGGTGCCACGCTCGACGGTGCCAGGAAGTCGAACAGATCGGGAAAGGTATCCTGAGATGAGCCGCCCATGAACTGGGCCGTCGCGGCGACAGCCGGTGGAGGCATGGCAACGGGGTCATACAAGGGTGCCTGATTACCCTGGCGCGCCATCAAGGCTTCGAAACTGTTCGCAGAGTCGACACCTGAGATGCCGCCGTCGACCAGTTGCATCTTGAAGTCGATCCGCGCACGAAGCTCATACTCACCAATACGGATAACCTCGCCATCCTGCAAAGGCTCGCTGTTGCCCCTCCGCAGACGTACTCCGGCATTTACCAGTTCCACGCCATTGGTACTCAAGTCCGTTAGATAGTAACGGCCGTCTTTGTATTGAATAACGCAGTGCTTTTGCGAAACCAGTCGTTCCGGATCAGGCAGTACCCAGTCATTTTCTTGACCACGGCCAATTGCCATCACGCCCATGTCCATTGATTTCTCAGGACATTGTCCGGGGGTGATCTTATGGTAACTAGTGATAGTCAAGCACAGCGACATCGCGCCTCCCTGGATATATCGCGCATGAGCAATTCAATATTGAAAGTGTGCGTGGGCGTAATCGCGCCTCGCACGAGCGAAACGATTGCAACATTCAAGGTCTATTGTGCCGCTGTCTGTCCGCGTGCAATCAAGAACAGTTTCATGACAATGAGTCAAAGTCGTGAACGCCCGCACGTTCCCTGCTACCGGCGCCTTCAGCGTTACAAAGGGCGTATAGCTTAACCTTGACAACGCATCTGTACTACACCAAAAATGCACAACGCCAGCACATACATGATGCCACTTTGATATCACGGATTGATTGCCGGTAGCAATTCCCGGAACTTGTTAGAAAAAATTTCCCAAAGCACAGCAATACATCATCTGATTTGATAAGGAGATCGGTTTTGGTGGATGTCCCGTTGTTGCTTGCCCCCATTTCCGCCAACTTTCCCTGTGGCGATGATCTGGAATATGACCCGGACTTTCTGCAGTTGGAGCGTGACGCCCAAGGCAAACCGGAACGAGTCATGGGCGATGCTATTCAACCTGCCGAACCCCCGCAGTGGCGTGCCATCGAGCAGACCTGCGTGGCTTTGTTGCAGCGCAGTAAAGATCTGCGTATCACCCACTTCCTCCTGCAAAGCACCCTGGCCCTTGAAGGAATCGTCGGACTGAGCAGTAGCCTGGCTCTGACCCAGCAACTGCTCGAAAACTACTGGGCCGATATCTATCCGCAGCTCGATGTCGATGACAACAACGACCCTACCGTTCGGGTCAACGCATTGTCAGGCCTTGCCTGCGACACCAATGTGCGCCTGTTGCGTGATAGCGTTCTGATCCGTTCACGCGCGTTCGGGACCATCACGCTGCGCGCGGCATTGAACGCCAGCGGACTGCAGCATTTCAGCGATGAACAGCTGAGTATCGAGGAGTTATCCGGTGCTCTACGCGACAGCGATCCCGATCAACTGGCCGCTACCCGCGTCGCCCTCAACGAAGCTCGCGCCGCAGCCGAAGCCATCGAGCGCTGGGTGTCCGATCAGGTGGGTTCGGCCCAGGGCGTGGATCTGACCGCGTTGAAACAGCCTCTCAAACAGGCTCTGCAAGTACTGGGCGAGCTGGTTCTGACAGGTGGCGAGAGAGAGCTTTCGGACACCGAATCGTCTGACAGCCCTTCCCCACATGAATCTGCGACAACACCGACTTCGGTCGGGACGCGGGCCAATGTCGGCATCGGCAGCCGCGACGATGTACTGCGCGGCCTGGATCAGATCCTGACCTATTACGCACGCCACGAGCCGTCGAGCCCGCTGCCGATGCTGTTGAACCGGGCCAGGAAGCTGGTGCATGCGGACTTCGAGACCATCGTGCGCAATCTGATCCCGGACGGTATGTCCCAATTTGAAAACTTGCGCGGGCCTGAGGCTGACTGACACCCGATGGGAGTCCCAGCCTGGGCCACGCAATCCCGTTACCGGCACCGACCGATGACGCCAACATCGTCGCAATAGCGACCAGGAGGAGCAACGTGGCGAAAACCAGTTCTCAGAAGTTCATCGCGCGTAACCGCGCACCTCGCGTCCAGATCGAATATGACGTCGAGCTTTATGGCGCCGAGAAAAAGGTCCAGCTGCCTTTTGTCATGGGCGTCATGGCCGATCTGGCCGGCAAGCCTGCCGAGCCCCTGGCCGCCGTCGCCGACCGGAAGTTTCTTGAGATCGACGTCGACAACTTCGACTCGCGCCTCAAGGCCATGCAGCCGCGCGTGGCATTTCACGTGCCTAACGAGCTGACCGGCGAAGGCAACCTGAGCCTGGATATCACCTTCGAAAGCATGGACGACTTCAGCCCGGCCGCCGTGGCGCGCAAAGTCGACTCGCTGAACAAGCTGCTCGAAGCGCGGACTCAACTGGCCAACTTGCTGACCTACATGGACGGCAAGACCGGCGCAGAAGAAATCATCATGAAAGCCATCAAGGACCCCGCGCTGCTCCAGGCCCTGGCGAGTGCGCCAAAGCCTCAGGACGCCGAGCCCAACGCGTAATCAGGACCACAGATCATGACCGAATCGAGTCGCGAAACTCAGGCCCTGACAGGGGCCACCGAACAGACCAGTGAATTCGCATCGCTGCTGTTGCAAGAATTCAAACCCAAGACCGAGCGTGCTCGCGAGGCGGTGGAAACTGCCGTGCGCACCCTGGCCGAGCAGGCTCTGGCGCAGACTGACCTGGTGTCCAACGATGCGATCAAATCGATCGAGTCGATCATTGCCGCCATCGACGCCAAGCTCACCGCCCAAGTGAACCAGATCATCCACCACCAGGATTTCCAGCAAGTGGAAAGCGCCTGGCGTGGCCTGCACTATCTGGTCAGCAACACCGAAAGCGATGAGCAGCTGAAGATTCGGGTGCTGAACATTTCCAAGCCTGAGTTGCACAAGACCCTGAAGAAATTCAAGGGCACGGCATGGGACCAGAGCCCGCTGTTCAAGAAGATGTACGAAGAAGAGTACGGCCAGTTCGGCGGCGAGCCCTATGGCTGCCTGGTCGGAGATTACTACTTCGACCAGTCGCCTCCGGATGTCGAGCTGCTGGGCGAGCTGTCCAAGGTCTGCGCAGCCATGCATGCGCCTTTCATCGCTGCGGCTTCGCCGACGGTAATGGGCATGGGTTCGTGGCAGGAGCTGTCCAACCCTCGCGACCTGACCAAGATCTTCACCACACCGGAGTACGCCGGCTGGCGCTCGCTGCGTGAATCGGAAGACTCGCGCTACATCGGCCTGACCATGCCGCGCTTCCTGGCGCGCCTGCCGTACGGTGCCAAGACCGATCCGGTGGAAGCCTTCGCTTTTGAAGAAAACACCGACGGCGCAGACAGCGCCAAATACACCTGGGCCAACGCCGCGTATGCGATGGCGGTGAACATCAACCGTTCGTTCAAACACTATGGCTGGTGCTCGCGGATTCGCGGTGTCGAGTCCGGTGGTGAAGTGGAAAACCTGCCGGCGCACACCTTCCCCACGGACGATGGCGGCGTCGACATGAAGTGCCCGACAGAGATCGCCATCTCCGACCGGCGCGAGGCCGAGCTGGCCAAGAACGGTTTCATGCCGCTGCTGCACAAGAAGAACACCGATTTCGCGGCGTTCATCGGTGCCCAGTCGTTGCAGAAGCCTGCCGAATACGATGATCCGGACGCCACGGCCAACGCCAACCTGGCCGCGCGCCTGCCGTACCTGTTCGCCACTTGCCGCTTCGCTCACTACCTCAAGTGCATCGTGCGCGACAAGATCGGCTCGTTCAAAGAGAAGGACGAGATGCAGCGCTGGCTGCAGGACTGGATCCTCAATTACGTCGACGGCGACCCGGCGCACTCCACCGAAACCACCAAGGCCCAGCATCCGCTGGCTGCAGCCGAAGTGGTTGTCGAGGACGTCGAGGGCAATCCGGGTTACTACAACTCGCGCTTCTACCTGCGCCCGCACTACCAGCTGGAAGGGCTGACCGTATCGCTGCGCCTGGTTTCGAAGCTGCCTTCGGCCAAGGGTGCCTGAGGAAAGGATGCTTCAAGCGGCATAGGTAGGAGCGGACGTGCCCGCGATGACGGAGCAGTAGGGCGCGCAAATGCAGCGTCTGTACCGGCCTCTTCGCGGAAAAGTCCGCTCCTACAGTTCATGCCTGGGTGTGATCAATCAATTCAGTGGCCCATGCCACATCAGGAGATAACATGGCTGTCGATATTTTCATCAAGATCGGTGACATCAAGGGTGAGTCCATGGACAAGGCCCACAAGGACGAAGTCGATGTACTGAACTGGAGCTGGGGCATGTCCCAGTCCGGCAATATGCATCAGGGCACCGGCGGCGGTGCAGGCAAAGTGAACATCCAGGACCTGTCGATCACCAAATACGTCGACAAGGCCACTCCAAACCTGATGATGCATTGCTCCAGCGGCAAGCACATCGACAAGGTCAAACTGACCGTGCGCAAGGCCGGCGGCGAAAGCCAGGTCGAGTACATGATCATCAACCTGGAAGAAGTGATCATCACCTCCTTGAGCACCGGCGGCTCGGGCAGCGATGACCGCATGGTGGAAAACGTCACCCTGAACTTCGCTCAGGTCACGGTCGACTACCAGCCACAGAAGGCCGACGGCTCGAAGGAAGGCGGCCCGATCAAGTACGGCTGGAACATTCGCTCTAACACCAAGCGCTGATTAGCCGGCCCCCGGCGATTCAGGCCGGGGGCATCTGCTGACGACGAAACGTCATTTCGCTCCTCTTTCTGTAGGGAAACAGAGTCATGGCCAAGCCTTCGTTCATCAACCTGTGGCGGGCGTATTCCGATCTACTGAACACTTACCCTGACGCCAAGCCCTGCGACGGGCCTTGGGCGAACCAGTGCGCCATACGCATGAGCATGACGCTGAATGCCGAGCTGACCATCAAGGTCAACAAATCCACTTATACCGAACCCAAATGCAAGCACGAGCACGCCCGAGGCGCCGAATCGTTGGCGAACTGGCTATGGAAACACCACCTGGGACGGCCGCTGATTCTCGGCGGATCGGCGACCGAACGGCTCAAGCTTCAGCACAAGACCGGCCTGATCTTTTTCAAGGACTGCTTCACCCAGCCCAATGAAGACCTGGACCAACGCTCGGGCGACCATATCGACCTATGGAATCGCGGCCGTACCACCGGCTATTCCGACGGCAACTACATGTCCAGACAAGTCTGGTTCTGGGAGCTGACATGAGCCGCGTTATCGTCAGAACAGTCCTGCTCGGCCTGCTGTCGTTCAGCCTCAACGCCTGCGCCGAGTCCGGATCTTCGACTTCCGCCACAACGGGCGACTCACCTCAAGTCAGCCTGGGCGGGCAAAATCTCTCGCTTATCAATGTCGAGGGCAAATGCTCGGTGCTCAAGCCGAACGGTGCCCGACTCGCGACCAAACTGCCCTGGCCCTGCCAGTTCAGCCAGGATCGTAACGGCCGGGCGCGAGTGGAAACCTTCAAATCAACGCCCATTGTCCTGCTGACCCACGATGAGCGCGCCGCTGAATCTGGCTTCGACTGCGTGCAGACTGCCCAGGCGCTGCGCTTGCGCAATGGCGTGTTGGAGATCTCCAGCGTCAATCAGGCCGGCATGTGCTCGCGCGGCCATGATCAGAAACTGTTCACGGCGATGTTCGACTGGTGAACGACCTGATTCCGCGCGAGCGTCTGCAACCGTCCCTGCTCGATCGCCTTACCGACGACGATCCGACCAATCCGCAGGAAAGCGCGGACAAGCGGGTGCTGTCCCTGAACCAGCTCAAGGCTTCGGTGCTGCGTGACCTCGCCTGGCTGTTGAACACCACTTCCCTGCTGGATGCCGATACGACGCTGCACAGTCAGGCGGGCACCACGGTAGTGAATTTCGGGCTACCGGCGCTGGCGGGCAACAGCGCATCGAGCATCGATATCGGCATGCTGGAAAGCCTGATCCGCCGCGCCATCGTCACCTTCGAGCCGCGCATCCTGCCTCACACCTTGAGCGTGCGCGCTCGGGTGGGTCACGACCAGATGAATCACAACGCCTTGAGTTTCGAGATTCAGGGCGATCTTTGGGCACAGCCCGTCGCCCTGCCCTTGTTGCTGCGCACTGAACTGGATCTGGAGTCCGGCCACGTCAAGGTATTGCCCGCCGATCAACGGAGACGTACATGAACCCGCGCCTGCTCGGGCTTTACAATCAGGAACTGCAGCACATTCGAGAAAGTGCCGCCGAGTTTGCTCGTGAGTACCCCAAGATTGCCGGGCGCCTGACGCTGTCGGGGCTCGATTGCGCTGACCCTTACGTCGAGCGCTTGCTGGAAGGTTTTGCTTATCTCACAGCCCGAGTGCACCTCAAGCTCGATGCCGAGTACCCGACCTTCACCCACAACCTGCTGGAAATCGCCTACCCGCACTACCTGGCGCCGACGCCGTCGATGACCGTCGTGCAGATGCAGACCGACCCGGACGAAGGCTCGCTGAGCCAGGGGTTCACCTTGCCCCGTGACAGTGTGCTGCGTGGCGCATTGGGACGTGACTCACAGACGTCCTGCGAATACCGGACCGCTCATGAGGTGACCTTGTGGCCGATCAAGGTCAGCGATGCGCAGTATTTTGGTAATCCTTCCGCAGTGCTGGGTCGTCTGGCCGCCAGTGAGCCGAAGGCCAAGGCCGGTTTGCGCATCACGCTGCGCGCAGGTGCCGAGCTGACGTTCGACAAAATGGACCTGAACAACCTGCCGCTCTATCTCAGTGGCGCGGATGAGCAGCCGTTCAGGCTTTACGAACAATTGCTGGGCAATGCCTGCGCGGTATTTGCCCGCCAGCCTGGAGCGGATTGGGTCGAGCGCCTGCCGGCGGACGCATTGCGCCCTTGCGGGTTCGATGACCGCGAAGCCGCTTTGCCAGTGGTGCCGCAAGCCTTCCAGGGCTATCGGCTGTTGCAGGAATACTTCGCCCTGCCCCAGCGTTTTCTGTTCGTCGAATTCGCCGAGCTGACT
The DNA here is from genome assembly GCF_003935425.1 of Pseudomonas sp. v388. Taxonomy (GTDB): domain Bacteria; phylum Pseudomonadota; class Gammaproteobacteria; order Pseudomonadales; family Pseudomonadaceae; genus Aquipseudomonas. Next base: position 28,408 of record NZ_RHQN01000012.1, on the reverse strand, counting down.
CGCGCCGTACAGCGTTGCGATGGTCAGGAACTGGAGCTGATCGTGCTGTTCGACCGCTTCGACCAGCCCCTTGAAAGCAGCATTGGCGCCGACCAGTTCGTGCCGTTCTGCACGCCGGCCATCAACCTGTTCCCACGCCGCCTGGACCGTATTCACTTGTCTGACCGGGTCAACGAGCACCACGCCATCGCCGACCGTACCCGGCCGATGGATTTCGAGGTCCACTCGCTCAAGTCCGTGACCGGCCATGGCACCGGCCCGGATCAACCATTCCTGCCGTTCTACGCCGTGCGCGATCCGTCACGCTATGGTCGCGACAAGGCTTACTACGTGTTGCGGCGCGAGCCTCGGGTACTTTCCAGCGAGCAGCGGCGCAACGGGACACGCTCGAACTACGTCGGCAGCGAAACGTTCATCAGCCTGGTCGACAGCCAGCAGGCGCCTTATCGGCATGATCTGCGGCAACTGGGCCTTAGCGCTTTATGCACCAACCGCGACCTGCCGCTATTCATGAGCGTGGGCACCGGCAAGACCGATTTCACCCTGGCCGACAGCGCTCCGGTGGCAGCCATTCGTTGCCTGGCCGGCCCCAGCCAACCCCGCGCCAGTCATGCGCACGACAACAAGGCATGGCGGTTGATCAGCCAGCTGTCGCTCAACTACCTGTCGCTGAGCGAGCGAGGTCAGGGCGCTGCGGCGTTGCGTGAATTGCTGCGCCTGTACGGCGACGACCATGATGCGGCGCTGCAATTGCAGATCGAAGGCTTGCGCGACGTCAGCAGCAAACCTTGCACAAGGCGCCTGCCGATGCCGGGGCCGATCGTGTTTGGTCGTGGGCTGGAAATCACTCTGGAATTCGACGAGAACGCTTTCCGCGGCACCGGCGTGTTTCTGCTGGGTGCTGTTTTCGAGCGTTTCCTGGCACGTTACGTGTCGATCAACAGTTTTACCGAGACGGTGATCCGTACCACCGAACGCGGCGAGATCATGCGATGGAAAGCCAAGCCAGGACGCCGTCCGACCCTGTGAATACGTTAAACGACATGCAGGATCAGCCCTGGGAATACGATTTCTTCCAGGCACTGCGTCGCATCGAGTGCGAGTCGCCCGATTTGCCGCGATTGGGCCATTCGCTACGCCTGGCAGACGATCCGCTGCGCCTGGGCCAGCAACCGGAAAGCTCGTTTGCGCCCGCCACACTGGCATCGGTGAAACCAGCGGAAGGCGACAAGCCGGCCCGACTGGAGCAATTCTTCTTCGGCCTCGGCGGCCCGAACGGACCGCTGCCTTTGCACATCACCGAATATGTGCGCGAGCGCCAGCGCAACAACGCAGACAGCGCCAGCAAACGTTTCCTGGACGTGTTCCATCATCGTCTGTTGAGCCTGTTCTATCGCGCCTGGGCAGAGGCCAGGCCCACGGTCAGCCACGACCGACCCGACGACGATTATTGGTCGGTCAGGCTGGCCTCGCTGAGCGGGCGCGGCATGTCCAGCCTGCTGGGCCAAGGGCTGATTCCCGATACCGCCAAGTTGCATTTCAGCGGCCATCTGGCCGCCCAGACGCGTTATCCCGACGGGCTGCGGGCCATTTTGGCTGAGTACTTTGGGCTGCCGGTCGAGATCGAGGAATACGTAGGTCAATGGCTAGAACTGCCTGAGCGCAGCCGCGTGGGCGTCAGCTCCAACCGTTTGGGCAACGACTTCTGTCTGGGCCGCTACGTATGGGATCGCCAGCACAAATTCCGCATTCGCCTGGGGCCGCTCAAGCTTGCCGACTACATGGGCATGCTGCCTGACGGCCAGCCGTTCAAAGAGCTGGTGGCCTGGGTCGCCGAATATATGGGCCACGAGCTGGACTGGGATCTGAACCTGATTCTGGAACAACCCGAAATCCCGCCCTTCCAACTCAACGGACGCCAGCGGCTGGGTTTCAACACCTGGCTGGGCAAACGCCAACACGATGCCAAGGATCTGATTCTGGCCCGGCATTACGCCGACCAGACTTCGTCCGCACAACTTTCAGGGAGCAATGAACATGGGTGAGATCAGTCGCGCAGCACTGTTTGGCAAGCTCAACAGCGTGGCTTACAAAGCCATCGAAGCCGCCACGGTTTTCTGCAAATTGCGGGGCAATCCGTATGTCGAACTGGCGCACTGGTTCCACCAACTGTTGCAGCTTCAGGATTCGGACCTGCACCGCATCGTGCGTCAGCTCAACATCGAACCGGCGCGTCTGGCACGGGATCTGACCGACGCCCTGGATCGCCTGCCGCGGGGTTCGACGTCGATCACCGACCTGTCGTCCCATGTCGAGGAAGCGGTTGAACGTGGCTGGGTCTACGGCAGCCTGATGTTCGGCGAAAGTCAGGTGCGCACCGGCTATCTGGTGATCGGTATCCTCAAAACGCCCAGCCTGCGCCATGCACTGCTGGGCCTGTCTGCGGAGTTCGACAAGGTCAAGGTCGAAAGCCTGAGCGAGCGCTTCGACGAATATGTGGGCGACTCCCCGGAAAACGCCCTTGGCGCCAGTGACGGTTTCAGTGCCGGTGCCGTGCCGGGCGAAGCCAGTGGTGCGATGTCGCCCAGCGCCATGGGCAAGCAGGAAGCTCTGAAGAAATTCACCGTCGACCTGACTGAGCAGGCGCGCAGCGGGAAGCTCGACCCTATCGTGGGTCGCGATGAAGAGATTCGCCAATTGGTGGATATCCTCATGCGCCGTCGCCAGAACAACCCGATCCTGACCGGTGAAGCGGGCGTCGGCAAAACCGCAGTGGTCGAAGGCTTTGCCTTGCGCATCGTGGCCGGCGATGTGCCGCCTGCGCTCAAGGACGTCGAACTGCGCAGCCTGGACGTCGGGCTATTGCAAGCGGGCGCAAGCATGAAAGGCGAATTCGAGCAGCGTCTGCGCCAGGTCATCGAAGACGTGCAGGCCTCGCCGAAGCCGATCATCCTGTTTATCGACGAAGCCCATACGCTGGTGGGCGCTGGTGGCGCGGCCGGCACCGGAGACGCCGCCAACCTGCTCAAGCCGGCGCTGGCACGCGGCTCGTTGCGTACGGTCGCGGCGACCACCTGGGCCGAGTACAAGAAACACATTGAGAAGGACCCTGCCCTGACTCGCCGCTTCCAGGTTGTGCAAGTGGCCGAGCCATCCGAAGACAAGGCACTGTTGATGATGCGCGGCGTCGCCTCGACCATGGAGCAGCACCATCAGGTGCAGATCCTCGATGAAGCGTTGGAAGCGTCGGTCAAACTGTCTCACCGCTACATTCCGGCCCGTCAGTTGCCCGACAAATCCGTCAGCCTGCTGGACACTGCCTGCGCACGGGTCGCCATCAGCCTGCACGCGGTTCCAGCCGAGGTTGACGACAGCCGCCGTCGGATCGAGGCACTGGAAACCGAGCTGCAGATCATCGCCCGCGAGCAGGCCATCGGCATTGGCATCGGCTCGCGAAAGACCAGTACCGAGGCGCTGCTGGTCGCTGAACACGAACGGTTGGCCACACTGGAAACCCGCTGGGCCGATGAGAAAGCGCTGGTCGACGAATTGCTGGCGCTGCGCGCGCAATTGCGGGAAAGCGCAGGCGTGGTCGACAGCGATGCTGGCACCGATCAAGGTCAGGCGCTGCGTGAACAATTGGTCGACCTGCAACAGCGCTTGAGCGCACTGCAAGGCGAGAACCCGCTGATCCTGCCCACGGTGGATTATCAGGCAGTGGCTTCGGTGGTCGCCGACTGGACCGGAATTCCGGTGGGCCGCATGGCGCGTAACGAGCTGGAGACGGTCCTCAATCTGGACCAGCATCTGAAAAAACGCATCATCGGCCAGGACCATGCGCTGCAGATGATCGCCAAGCGCATCCAGACGTCACGCGCGGGGCTCGACAATCCGGGCAAGCCTATCGGCGTCTTCATGCTGGCCGGCACTTCCGGCGTAGGCAAGACCGAGACCGCGCTGGCGCTGGCCGAAGCCATGTATGGCGGTGAGCAGAACGTCATCACCATCAACATGAGCGAGTTCCAGGAAGCTCACACTGTATCGACGCTCAAGGGCGCGCCACCCGGCTATGTCGGCTATGGCGAAGGCGGTGTGCTCACCGAGGCCGTGCGGCGCAAGCCCTACAGCGTGGTGTTGCTGGACGAGGTTGAGAAAGCCCACCCGGACGTGCACGAGATTTTCTTCCAGGTATTCGACAAAGGCGTCATGGAAGATGGCGAAGGCCGGGTCATCGATTTCAAGAACACCTTGATCCTGCTGACCACCAACGCGGGGACCGAGCTGATCTCGCACCTGTGCAAGGACACCTTGGACGTGCCGGATCCCGAAGCCATCGCCAAGGCCCTGCGCCAGCCGTTGCTGGAGATTTTCCCGCCTGCGCTGCTGGGCCGGTTGGTGACCATTCCGTACTACCCGCTCAGCGACACCATGCTCAAGGCGATTACCCGCCTGCAACTGGACCGGATCAAGAAGCGCGTGGAAAACACCCACAAGGTTGCGTTCGATTACGACGACCAGGTCATCGATCTGATCGTATCGCGCTGCACCGAAACCGAAAGCGGCGGCCGCATGATCGACACCATCCTGACCAATACCCTGCTGCCGGACATGAGTCGCGAATTCCTGACCCGCATGCTCGAAGGCAAGGCCTTGGCCGGCGTGCGTATCAGCCAGCGGGATAACGACTTTCATTACCAGTTCAGTGACCAGATCCAATGATCAAAGCCGTAGGACCCAGCTTGTCGGCGTACCGGCCAGTGCAGCCTCGCCAGCCCTGTCGCCCGAAAAGCCGCCTTCGCGAGCAAGCTCGCTCCTACGGGCCCAACTCAATTGCTGTTGAAAAGGCCGGTACGTGCATCGCAACCTCGCCGTCGGGGAAGCAATGAACTCAGTGCAACGAGATAACCGATGAATTTCCAGCAACTCACCCGCTTGGCCCAAATCACCAGCCCGTTAGGGCCGGACGTGCTGCTGCTCAAGGACATGAGCGGCGGCGATGAGCTGGGGCGTCTGTTCAGCTACGACCTGCAGCTGACCTCCTCCGATGGCGCCATCGACCTCAATCAGTTGCTGGGCAAACCCATGAGTCTGGCGCTGCAACTGGCCGGCGGCGGTCAGCGCTATTTTCACGGCATCGTGGCGCGCTGCAGTCAGAGCGTCGAACAAGGCCAGTTCGCTAGTTATCACGTGACCTTGCGCCCCTGGCTCTGGCTGCTGAGCCGCACTTCCGATTGCCGAATTTTCCAGAACCAGACGATCCCGCAGATCATCAAACAAGTCTTCCGCGACCTGGGCTTCTCCGATTTCGAGGACGCCCTCAGCAAGCCTTATCGCGAGTGGGAATATTGCGTTCAGTACCGGGAAAACAGCTTCGATTTCGTCAGCCGTCTGATGGAGCAGGAAGGGATTTACTATTTCTTCCGCCATGAGAAGGACCGGCATGTGCTGGTACTGGCCGACGCCTACGGCGCTCACCAGCCGGTGCCCGGTTATGAATCGGTGCCCTATTTCCCGCCCGACGGCCAGCATCGCGAACGCGACCACATCAACGACTGGCGCCTGGCGCAGGAAGTCCAGTCCGGCTCATTGGAACTCAACGACTACGACTTCCAGCGCCCCAGCGCCAGTATCGAAGTGCGCTCGGCGATGCCGCGCCCGCACACGGCTGGCGATTACCCGCTGTTCGACTACCCCGGCACCTACGTGCAAAGCCAGGACGGCGAGCATTACGCCCGCACTCGCCTCGAAGCGTTGCAGAGTCTGCACGAGCGAATCGAGCTGAGCGGCAACGCACGGGGTCTGGGCGCCGGCAATCTGTTCAGCCTGTCCGGCTTCGGGCGTCAGGATCAGAACCGCGAATACCTGATCGTCGCGACGCGTTACTACATCGCTCAGGAAAGCCTGGAAAGCGGCGCGGGCGCGGGCGGCGTGCAGTTCGAATGCGGTATGACCTGCATCGACGCCCAGCAAAGCTTCCGCCCGCTGGCCAACAGCCCGCGCCCGATCGTCAAAGGCCCGCAAACTGCGCTGGTGGTCGGTCCCGCCGGCGAGGAAATCTGGACCGACCAGTTCGGCCGGGTCAAGGTGCATTTCTATTGGGATCGCCACGACCAGTCCAACGAAAACAGCTCATGCTGGATTCGAGTGTCACAGGCCTGGGCCGGTAAGAACTGGGGGGCGATGCAGATCCCGCGGATCGGCCAGGAAGTGATCGTCAGTTTTCTGGAAGGCGACCCCGACCGCCCGATCATCACCGGCCGCGTTTACAACGCCGAACAGACCGTGCCTTACGACCTGCCCGCCAACGCGACCCAGAGCGGCATGAAGAGCCGCTCAAGCAAAGGCGGCACGCCGGCCAACTTCAACGAAATCCGCATGGAGGACAAGAAGGGAGCCGAGCAGTTGTACATCCATGCCGAGCGCAATCAGGACATTGTGGTTGAAGTGGATGAGAGTCATTCGGTCGGCCACGACCGGGTCAAAAGCATCGGCCACGATGAAACGGTGCTGATCGGCAATAACCGCGTGCGCATCGTCAGACAGGACGATGTGCTGGCGGTCGGCAAGAGCAAGACCGACAGCATCAGCCAGAGCTATCTGATCGAGGTGGGTGAAAACCTGCGATTGGTGTGCGGCGCCAGTGTGCTGGAGCTCAACGCCAGTGGCCAGATCAACCTGAGCGGCGTGCAGATCAGTTTCCATGCAAGCGGCGACGCACAGTTCAATACCGGCGGCGTGCTGCACCTGAACAACGGCAAAGGTCCCGACGCGGCACCTGAAGGCCAGGGCGTCAAAGCGTCCATCGACGCCAACGTCGCTGCTGTCTTTCCCAAGCCCAAATAAAGAGATTTCGCCTTCATGACGTATCGCATCAATGAGCTTCAGTTTCAGCTACCGGAAAGCGAGCTGCAGGACGCTTCGATCAATATTCTCAAGTTTCCGACACTGGGAACCTCGCTGATCATCAGTCGCAGCGTGCTGGCCGAGGGCGAAACCCTGCAGAGCAATTTCGACGATCAACTCAAGCGCCTGGAAAAGCAGGTACAGGACTTGCGCTATCAGCAGGTTCAGAACGTGCGTATAGCCGCTGACCAGGCTATCGATGCCATCGAAATGCGAAGCCAGTTCAGCAAGGGCACGGAAAACGTCTATCAGCTCCAGCTCGCCTTTGTACAGCCGGGTACTCGCAAAATGATTGCCCTCAGCTACGTGAAAGCTCAGCCACTGGGCGAACCAGAGGCCAACCATTGGGCTGTCCTCAAGCAGACACTGACTTTCGCGTGACGAGCCTTCTGAATGTCTGACGCTCTCTGGGCCGCCCGACTGGGCGACGGGCTCGAACACAGCTCGATGATGGCCGATATTCTGGGCGGCGTTCTGGAGGTGGCGGCCAACGTCGCCATCGGCATGCTGGCAACAGCAGCCGTGGCGGCGGCGACGGGATTCACGATTGCCACGGCCGGGGTCGGCGGCTGCGTGCTGGGCGCGGTGGTGGGCGTCATTGTCGGCCTGGCGATGAGCAAGACCTGCGTCGACAAAGGCCTGAGCGAGATGTGCGAGGGCCTTGCCAACAGCCTGTTCCCGCCCACGGTACAGGCCACCATTCTCACCGGCTCCACTGACACCTTCACCAACTCGATCCCGGCGGCTCGCGCAGCCGGTGCCGTGCCCGCACATATGAATCCAGGCGGCACATCGAACAGCGAGTCTGAAGCGGCAAAACCTGCCGAACAGCCGCAGGGTGAAGGACCCGGCTTTGTGGATGTCGCCAAAGAGTTTTTCTCGCAGATGTGGCGCCCGACTGTCGCCACACCGACGCCAGGCGCAGTGCCCAAGCCGCTGGATCTGGTGATTTGCAGCAAGCACCCGCCGATGCCTCCGCAGTTTCTCGCCGAAGGCTCGGAAAAGGTCAGCATCAACGGCCAGCCCGCCGTGCGCAGTGGCGACCGCAGTACGTGTGACGCCAAGGTGGTGTCGTCCGGAATGGTGTCCTCGAATGTCACCATCGGCGGCGGATCGGTGGTGGTCCGCGAGATCCGCAGTGGTAAAACGCCTGGCGTCGGCCTGGCATTGACGGCACTGATGATGCTCAAAGGCAAGAAAGGCAACTTCAAGGCCAATCTGCCCTGCATGTTGTTGTCTGGAGTCAATTCCTTTGTGGTCAGCCAGGCGACCGGAGCGCTGAGCAACGCCATGACCGGCTCGCCCAACCCGGTACATGCCGCCACTGGCGCCAAGGTACTGGGCGGTCTGGATGAACTGGATTTCGTGCTGCCGGGCGTGCTCGCCATCGACTGGCAACGCTTTTACAACAGCCGTGACGAGCGGAGTAACAGTCTGCTCGGCGCGGGCTGGAGCCTGTCTTATGAAATCAGCGTACACATCGAACCTCACCCCGATGGCGGTGAGCGACTGCTGTACAACGATGAACAAGCACGGCGCATCGACATGGGCGCCATTGCGCCAGGCAGCGCAGCCTTCAGCGCTGGCCAAGGCTTGGTCGTGCGACGCAATCCCGATGGTCGTCTGCTGATCGAAAGCGACGAGGGCCTGTATCGGCTTTTCGAGCCCACGCCGGAAAATGCTTCGCATCTACGACTGAGCCAGTTGGGCGACCGCAACGACAACCGCATCTACCTCGACTACGATGCGGCGGGCAAGCTGGTGCGCCTGCGCGACACGCTCGATTGGGTCCAGGTGGAACTGGTCTATAGCGAGCAATGGCCCGAGCGGCTGCAGCAAGTCGAGCGGCTCTATCCCGATCAACAGCGCGAGGTACTGGTCAGCTATGCGTACGACAGTCGTGGCGACCTTGCGGAAGTTCGCAATGCGCTGGGCCAGATCCAGCGCCGCTTTGCCTACGACCTTGATCGGCGCATGGTCGAGCACCAATTACCCACGGGGTTGCGCTGCTTCTACGAGTGGGCGCAGATCGATGGCGTTGAATGGCGTGTGGTCCGACATTGGACCGATGAAGGTGACAGCTATGCGTTCAGCTATGACCTGAGCAATGGCGCGACCCGTGTGGTGGATGGCCTGCAACGCAGCAGCCTGCGCCGCTGGAACCCGCAACATCAAATCACCGAATACACCGATAATCTCGGCAACACCTGGCGCTTTGAATGGAACGATGAACGTCAATTGCTGAGCGCTACCGATCCTCAGGGTGGGCAGTACAGCTACAGCTACGACGATTCGGGCAACTTGTCCGAAACGCTCGATCCGCTGGGCCGCCGCGAATCGACTCTGTGGCTGGAGCACTGGTCGCTGCCGGCGGTAGAAACCGATGCGGCGGGCAACAGCTGGCAGTATCGCTACGACCCACGCGGCAATTGCACCGACGAGATCGACCCGCTCGGCCAGGTGACCCGCTATCGCTACGACAACCATGGCCAGACCGTGGAAATCATCGACGCCACCGACAAACGCAAGACCCTTCAATGGAACGAGCTGGGGCAGCTGATCGAGCATGTCGACTGCTCGGGATATCCAACCCGTTTCAGCTACGACCGGCATGGCTATCTACAGGTCGTCACCGACGCGCTGGGCGAGCGCACCACCTATGAACATGACGCGCAAGGCCGACTGCTGCGCAGTCAGCTGCCGGATGGGCGGGTCGAGCAATACTTGCGCGACGGCAGCGGGCAGCTCACCGGCTATGTCGATCCCGCGGGACACGCCACCGGTTATCAATACGACCGTCGCGGCCAGGTTCGTCAACGAATCGATGCGGTCGGCAGAGGTGTGCAGTTCAGCTACGACATCTACGGCCGCTTGCAGGCATTGACCAACGAAAATGGTGAAAGCTATCGGTTTGCGTGGGATGCAGGTGATCGCCTGACTGAACAAACCGACCTTGACGGCAGCGCCCGACGCTACGGCTATGACCCTCTGGATAATGCCACTCGCGTGGAGTGGGTACCGGCGCCTTTCGGCAGCGGTCTGGCCTTGGTACCGAGTGAAGCCGTCCCGCCGATCATTCATCTGCTGGAGCGCGACCCGGTCGGGCGCCTGATCGCCAAAATCACCGACGACGGCCGTACGGAATACACCTATAACCCGGTCGATCAACTGACCGAAGCAGCGTTCATCGACCACGCCGGCCAGTCATCCCGGCTGAAATTCAGCTACGACGCGCTTGGCCAGCTGGTGGAGGATCAAAGTGCTGCCGGCAGCTTGAAACATCACTACGACGAGCTGGGTAATCTGCTCCAGACCCAGCTTCCTGACGGCCGATGGCTCAACCATCTGTATTACGGCAGCGGTCATCTGCACCAGATTAATCTGGATGGTCAGCTGATCAGCGACTTCGAGCGTGATCGCCTGCATCGTGAAGTGTTGCGCACCCAGGGCCAGATCAGCACCCGCAGCGAATACGACCGCAGCGGACGTCTTCGCTCGCGTAAACGCCGACATGCTAGCCAAGCACCGATTCTGCCGGCGGCCGCGCAAAAGCACTTCGAGTTCGACCCCGCCGATAACCTGATCGGTCGTTTAGACCAGCAACCACGCAGCGAACATCGCCAGTTGCTGCACTACGACGCCACCGGGCGCATCATCGCCAGCCAGGACAGCCAGCAAGGTCAGCGCGAAACCTTCGCCTACGACGCCGCCGCCAACCTGCTCGACGGCCCACCCCAAGGCGCAGGTCTGGTGGTCCACAACAAGCTGCTGACTTATGAGGACAAGCGTTATCGCTACGACGCCTTCGGGCGGATGATCGAGAAACGCAGCGGCAGCCATCGCGTGCAGCGCTTTGCTTACGACGCCGAGCACCGGCTCGTGGAAGTGCGCAACCAGCATGGCGCGCGGGAAACCATCGTGAAGATGGTGTACGACCCCTTGGGACGCCGAATCGAGAAGTCTGAACACGACAGCCACGGTTTCCCGCTGGGCGAAACCCGTTTCACCTGGGACGGCATGCGCCTGCTGCAGGAACACAAGAACAGCCAGACCAGTTTGTACGTGTACGCCGACAACGGCTACGAACCGCTGGCCCGCGTCGACGGCATTGGCGCCCTGCAAAGGATCCGCTACTACCACAACAACCTCAACGGCCTGCCCGAACAACTGACCGAAAACGACGGCCACACCGTCTGGCAGGCGCGCTACCACGTCTGGGGCAATACCGCCGAAGAAACCCGCGAGCCGTACTACCTCGAAGAACAGAACCTGCGCTTTCAGGGTCAGTATCTGGACCGAGAGACAGGGCTGCACTTCAACACGTTTCGGTTCTATGATCCGGATATCGGACGGTTTACCACCCCGGATCCGATTGGGTTGGCGGGTGGGATCAACCTGTATCAATACGCGCCGAATCCGATTGGGTGGGTGGATCCGTGGGGGTGGGAGGTCTGCCGCTTGAGCAAAGCGGATAAGGCCAAAATGGGGCCAGCCCCCGCAGGCATGGTCAATCCGCACTATCACCATATTGTAAGAGAAAAGGCGCCTCGCACCTGGAAGCCTGAGAATCAACGCTACATTACGGGTGCGCAGGAGATATTAGCAAAGCACAAGATCGGCCTGAACAATGACCTACGTAATTTCACATGGGCGCAGAACGGCGCAGGTAATCATTCTATTGCTAGCGCGAAGAAGGTTTTTGAAGCACTGTCCATTGCAGACAAAGGCGGAAAAGCATCAGTGGTAGAAGAGCTCCGAGCGATGGGCAAGTTAATGGAAAGGAACAGATTTTGAAAAAAAATGACGACATGGCAGTTATATGCGAAAAAAATCGTGGAACTTTATTAGACTTATATTCTTATATAAAAAATGACCAGCTTTCTTGCGTTGAGGAGGCATTAAAACACATCCCAGAGCTTAGGGATGCGCCAAGACATGGGCTGCGTGGACGCGGCGGGCTACTTCACGAAGCTGCAGAGTATGGAAAGTCGCGCATCTGCGAAAGATTGATCGAGCTGGGTATCGACATTAACGTCACTGCCAGCGAAGAAGGATACTCTACAGCTCTTCATAATGCTGCCGCCAACGGCCATTTGCTGACCATGCGACTTCTCCTGAAAAAAGGAGCTCATGTCGATGCCGACAATTTGAGTATCACTACTCCTCTGATGGAAGCAGTAATTTCCGGTCATCGGGAAGCCTGTGAGCTATTGATCGATAATGGGGCAGATATCAACAGGCTGCACACAAGGCTGAATATTTCGCCAAGAGATCTAGCCGAAGCCTGGGGGCAAGACGAGATCAAAGAGATTCTCGAAAAGCGGGGCGCATTAAGCGTCAAGGATATTACTGTCAGTGCAGATGAACAGTTCGGCGGGCCGATTATAAATTTTGTTCACAATACAGCCGGCTGGGTATTACCAGAGAAATTTGCGCCCACCATAAGCACGAATGGCGTACAGCTGCGTATCAGTTGTATCGATGGGAAAAACAAACTAAAACTGCTCTTCACCGTTGGTTTGTTCCGCAACGTTCCTCGTACCGAGCTTTTTCTGTGCCTCCCCGGGGACTGGCCATTGCCTCGTCTAGATCTTTCGCTCGACGACCCTTGGGCATTCCCAGTACACCTTCTTTCAAGGCTTGCGGATCGCACGAAAAATAATGCTCCACTCAAAGAAAGTATGCTGATCTGTCGATCGCAAGACGCCTACTCCGATCTTGCCTGGCCAGATGAAATAGATGCACTCCTTGTAGTGAACAAGGCATGGAACAAAAAACCTGACGCAGCCGATACAGATGAAGACGATAAAGTTTTTCTCTTTGTTCTGACACCCGTTAAATTCGGAAAAAAAGGCTGTCCTTCAGGAGAATCTCTAATATCTCTTGTACAGCGAAAGCAGACAGGGAGCTGGGGCAGTATATGCTTGCCCAAGCCCGCCGGTATCGAATAGCCACCTAGCGGCTGATAAAGCTATGATATTATCGCCGCTAAACTAAAATGTGTTCAACAATTGGCGCCAAGATTTATCACAACGGCTCGCACAAAGACTATTCGGCACTTGTCGATGAGAAAATAGAGCGCATCAAGAATCGCTACTATGCTAATTCTTTATCAAAGGCGCAGGCAAAACAACAAGTCGAGTCACTCCAACGTAGTCTTCGAAAGAAAACCATCTCAGGAAGAATACGAACCAAATCGACAACTGGTCGACTTTGCTAACGAGGTTCAAATGCATTACACACTTGCAATGAAAAAAGAAAAATATTGCCCATCCTTTATTGACGGCGTGCTTAATGAGGTATTTTACGCCGGCATCTATGACGAAGGCATGGGAGAAAGCTGGTACTACGTAGAACCCGGCGAAACGCTTGCGAGCCTTCCTGCTAAGCTTATCCTCGTCACCAAAGACAAAAAATACGACTTCGATTTCCGTTCAGCTTTTGGCGGACACATCATTAGCGAACATTTTTTTTCTATATTTGAAACTCTATCAAAAGGAAATTGGGAGATCGCAAAGCTTGATATAGTGACACCTAAAGGCGAAAAAAGCGGGGCCAGCAATTATTACTTCATTCGCCAGCGTGCAGAGCATCGAGAATCCATCGAGATCATCGACCGTTCGAATTCAAATATTGACTATAGAAAGACTGGAGAAATAAAACATATTGCAAGCCTGGCAGTCAAACCGGACGTCGACAAGGACGTTTTCAGTATTCGAGACACGAGCCTGTTGGGGTATATTTTTTTCTCGGCTTACGCAGCTGAAATGCTCCAAAAAATAGAACTAAAAGGTTTTGAAATCGTTGATTCTAGGGAAATTGGGAAAATTGGTCGAGCTTAAATATCGATCGTCACCGACCATAATGGATCTGGACCGATACTGACTATATCGGACGCTTCAGCATGCCGGACAGCTCACCTCAAGGCGTAGACCTTGTGGTTCACAACGAGCTGTTGGCCTATCAGGACAAGCGTCATCGCTACGACGCCTTCGGGCGATGATCGAGAAACGCAGCGGCAGCCATCGCGTGCAGCGCTTTGCTTACGACGCTGAACACCGGCTCGTGGAAGTGCGCAACCAGCATGGCGCGCGGGAAACCATCGTGAAGATGGTGTACGACCCGTTGGGACGCCGAATCGAGAAGTCTGAACACGACAGCCACGGTTTCCCGCTGGGCGAAACCCGTTTCACCTGGGACGGCATGCGCCTGCTGCAGGAACACAAGAACAGCCAGACCAGTTTGTACGTGTACGCCGACAACGGCTACGAACCGCTGGCCCGCGTCGACGGCAATGGCGCCCTACAAAACATCCGCTACTACTACATCGACCTCAACGGCCTGCCCGAACAACTGACCGAAAACGACGGCCACACCGTCTGGCAGGCGCGCTACCACGTCTGGGGCAATACCGCCTAAGAAACCCGCGAGCCGTAATACTTAGAAAAACAAAACCTGCGCTTTAAGGGCCAGTCCCGGGACCGAGTGACGGGTCTGCGCTTCAACACGTTTCGGTTTTATGAACCGGATATCGGACGGTTACCGTTCCAGTCCAGGTGATTAGGCCCTTGGGACTGAAGCTGCACCAGCCTGAAACCTCGCGACCGTTCGTCAGATCGATTTCTACCCGGTGCCTTCCCGTTTCCGTCGGCGTCAGCGCTGCTCCTCTAAAAACACCCTGTTCTCCGGCCCTTGCACTTCTTCCCCATCCCCAGCAGCGGCATTCTGGCGGCACGGGCGTGACTCATAGGCAAAATTCATTGCCAGGCTACTACGCTGAATCGTTTCTCCGCCGATGGCAAAGCATCGGGCTACGTTTTTTGCGATCCCTCCCCTTACTTTGCGGATTCAACCATGAGTTTTCTATCGCGTTTTCAGACCAAGGCTTCACGCGCCGGTGGTGTTCTGAGTGTCATCACCACGGCCCGGGATCTGAATGACAAATTGTCGGGCCTGAGTTTCGAGCCGGTGTACCTGACCGGTTTTGTCTCTCCGCATGTCGATTTCGATCAAGTGGCGCGTGCCGTTGCTTCGCGGTTTCCCAACGCGAAGATCAGCCTGTGCACGACTTCAGGCGAGCTGAGTTCCAGCAACGATTCGCTGTATTGCGCCGCCGGTAACCAGTGGGATCGGATTGTCCTGGCACTGTTCGATTCCAGTGTGATCAAGAGTGCAGAAGTGGTGCATATTCCATTGCACAGCGAAGACATCCGCGGTCAAGGCAAGCGCTTGTCCATGCGTGAACGGATCGCGCGCCTGACCGACTCGATCAAGCGTACCCAGGTCAGCACGCCCATCGACCATCGCGACACGCTGGCCTATGTCACTTTCGACGGGTTGTCGGCGTCGGAATCCTTTTTCATGGAGGCGCTGTACGAGTCCGGGCGTTTTCCGTGCCTGTTCGTCGGCGGCTCGGCCGGTGGTAAAGGGGACTTCCAGAAAACCCTGATCCACGATGGCAAGCGCAGTTACCAGAACCATGCTCAGGTGGTGTTTCTCAAGAGCGCCAGGAACGTACGCTTCGGCGTTTTCAAAAGCCAGAACTTCGAGGCCACCTCACTGAGCCTGAGTGTTCTGACTGCATCGCTGGAAGAGCGCTACATCAGCCAGGTGGTCAACTCTCGAGGCGAGATCACCACCATGGTCGCGGCCTTGTGCGACGCGTTGCAATGCGAACGCCGCGACCTGGAGAGTAAGCTGGCGCAGTATTCCTTCGCCATTCGCGTGGGGGAAGAACTGTTCGTGCGCTCCATCGCGCGTATCGATTATGAAAGCGAGCGGGTTCACCTGTTCTGCGACGTGGCGCCCGGCGAAGAGCTGGTGATGGTCAAGCGCACCTCGATGATCGATACCACGCGCAAGGACTTCAACCGCTTCCTGCAGGGTAAGTCCGGCAAGCCGCTGCTTGGTCTGCTCAGCGATTGCATTCTGCGTCGCCTGAACAACGGCAGCGAACTGGGGCGCATGAACGATGTGTTTGGCGACACGCCCGTGGTGGGGTTCTCGACCTTCGGTGAGATCCTTGGGCTGAACCTGAACCAGACGCTGACGGCGGTGTTCTTTTTCAAGGCCGCCGAGGACCAGCCGTTTCGCGATGAATACATCGATAACTTCATCGCCTACTACGGCGAGTTCAAAGCGTTCTTTCTGCGTCGGCAGATCAAGAAACTGGCCGGGCTCAGCCATGTGGTGGTCAAGCAGATCGACCAGTTCAAACAGCGCAACTTTGCGCAGTCCATCGATCCCAGCGGGCTGGACGAACAGATTCAGCCGGTGTTCAGCGGGTTGAGTGATCTGGGTGATGTGTTGATCAAGGCGCATCAGGATCAGGAAGAAATCGCCGATCAGTTGCGCCATTACTCGGGCGAGCTGCACGTGTCGATGGATGAGCTGACGCAGACCATTTCCAATCAGGAGAAGGTTATCGACAAGGCCGGTGCAACGGTCAAGAGCCTGGCCGAGCAGGCTGACGATGTGGTGTTGAGTTCGCGGGAACTGGCCAAGTCCAGTTTGCGCATTCAGTCGGTGGTGCAGACCATCCAGCAGATTGCCGGGCAGACCAACCTGCTGGCCCTCAACGCGGCCATCGAGGCGGCACGGGCGGGCGATATGGGTCGGGGCTTTGCGGTGGTGGCCGATGAAGTGCGCCAGCTGGCGCAGAAGACTTCACAGAACGCGAGTGACATCGGGACCGATATCGACCGGCTTGCCGAAGAGATTCGCAAGGTCGCGCAGCATATCGAGGAGCAGTCGGCGGAAGTCGGCACGCTGACTGGATTGTTGACCGAGCTGGAAGGCTCCAGCGACATGACAGCCGGCACCTCGCAACGTACCCGCCAATTGGCGGATACCCTGGTGGGTTTGACCCAGTAATGACGGGCAGCGCCGGGTTTCATGCCTGATTGCAGGAGCGCGCTCGCCCGCGACGGTGGTCTGGATCACAGCTCTATCGCTTGATCCAGCGCCTTCGCCAGCAAGCGGGCTTCCACAGGATTACGGCTTGCTGGCGATGACGGACTTGCAACCTTACTGACCGCCGCCCAGCGCGCCGACTTTGCCCAGCACGTTTGCCATGAATTGCTGCACTGGCATCTTTTGGCCGTTGAAGTCGACTACGTCGTTGGCGTAGTGCAGCTCAGAAACGATGTTGTCGCCTTCGACTTTTGCCAACTGCATCATTTCCGCCATGGCACTGGCCATGTCGCTGGCTGCGGTAGCCTGCTCCGCGATCAGCTTCAGGTCGGTCTGGCCTTCACGAATCGCCTGTTGAGTGGCGAGGTCGCGAATCATCGGTTTGGACAGCACCACTTTGGCGTTGATTTGGCCCAGTGCCTTCATCGCGATCGCGTCGGCAGGCTGGTCCAGCGAACCCGGCTCGGTCAGGTCGATCGCCAGACGCATGTGGCTTTCACCATTGGTGGTCTTGAGCGACAGCTTGTCCATTTCGATATGTGGCTTGCCCGCCAGCAGCGTCGCCAGATCGGCATGCAGGCGCTGCTCGTCAGCCGGTTCCAGCTGCAATGGCTGCGGGATGCCGGTTGCGGCAGCGGCCTGCTGTTGCGGCAGGATCCTGGTCTGGTACAGCTCATAAAGCGACTGCGTGGCGACCACGTCGAAGTTGGCGATCTTGATGCCCAGGTGCGCAGCGCCCACATCCTTGCCCGCGTAGGCAATCATGCCGATGTCGTAGTTCACCTGCGCGGCGAACTTGCCGCCTTCTTCCTGGGCAAAGTTGGTATTGGTGAAGTCCTTGAGCCGAACCGGCGGCTTGCCCATTACCTGGAACCCCGCATCCTGCAGCTTCATCGTCGAGTGGCCCAGATAGAACCCGGACTTGCCCTTGGTGCCGCCGGTGTCGAACGTCAGGCCCTTGGCCTCGATGCTCACCGGGCCGTCCGGCGAATCGACATTCAGTTGCAGGTTGTCCATGGCGCCATCCAGGCGCAGCTTCTCGGCATTTTCCGTGGCATCGAAGTTCACCTTCAGGCCGGAGAACTTGAACGTGCCGTCCGTATCGTTCATCTCCAACGGTGCCATCTGCAACCAGCCCTTGGTGGAGCGGTCGTAACCGACGCTGGTCTGGCCTTTGATCGGCGCCGCGTCCTTACTCAGCGCGAACCACTTCTCCCAGGCCTCGGTCTTCTCCATTTCAACATTGCTCAGTGCCATGACTGGCACCAGGTTCAGTCTTTTCACTCGAGACAGTGGCAACGGACCGTGCTCGATGTGATCGACGAACCGCAGTTCGGAACTGAGGGTGCTATCGGTCAGGTTCTGGATGTCGACACGGTAATGTGCGGTGCTGCTGAAGACATGACGATCCAGCGAGACCATTTCCAGGGTCACGCTGGTGTTGCTGCCCTTGAAGGATTTGCTCAGTTCCTGGTTGGCTTTCTGAATCGAATCGGTCAGGACGCCTTCAAGCCTGGTGCCGGTGTACCAGGCACCACCGGTTGCCAAGGCACCCACCACGACCACGACACCTACTGCTATACCTGCTGCTTTGTTCATAGTGACTCGACGATATCCGTTCTATTGATTGAAGGTCTTCCCTGTCCCACGGCATGGGCATGAACGGCGGGATGACAGGCTTTTGCACTGTGGTGCCGATTGCGCTGCGGACCGCCTGCCCGAGGATCGGGCGTAGGGTGAAGAGACGCGAAAGATTATCATCGACCGCACACTCGGCCCAGCAGTGATGCCCGGATCTGTGGCGGACCACGCCTTTTCGCGCTCAGTGGAACCTGCGTTCCGTGGTTCGTTACCGTCGCCGATGCGCAAATACAGGGGTAGCCATGTTCTTGGCCGAACCGTTAGTCTGGTAACGAATTGGTTAACGGATGTGACGACATGAGTGCAGAGCAAAACCAGCGACGCCCGATCAAGGCCGTGATTTTCGATATGGATGGTCTGCTGTTGGATACCGAAGGGGTCTATACCGAAGTCACCAATCTGATCGCCAACCGTTATGGAAAGACCTTCGACTGGTCGGTAAAACAGCACACCATCGGCCGGGGTGCACGGGACTTCGCAGGCTATGTGATTCAGGCGCTGGAGCTGCCGATCTCGATCGAGGAGTTTCTGGAAGTCCGCGAGCCCATGCTGGACGAGCGCTTTCCACGCGCGGCGGCGATGCCAGGTGCCGAGGCGCTGGTGCGCCATCTGGCCGCCAACAACATCCCTATCGCCGTGGGCACCAGTTCGTCGGTGCATTACTTCCACGCCAAGACGACGCTCCATCGCGCCTGGTTCGAACTGTTCGAGACGGTCGTAACGGCGGACGACCCGGAAGTCGGCGCTGCCAAGCCCGCTCCGGATATCTTTCTGGTGGCGGCACGCCGGCTGGGTGTGGCGCCTGAAGACTGCCTGGTCTTTGAGGACTCCCCTTTTGGCGTGACCGCTGCCAAGGCTGCCGGGATGTCTGCCGTGGCGGTGCCCGACTCGCACATGCCGGTCGAGCAATACGCGCACGCCGATCTCCTGCTGGCTTCGCTGGCCGAGTTTCCGCTCCAGGCCTGGGGCTTGCCGCCCATGACCGAGTCCTGAAGCGTGGCCGCGAACCGGCTGTGGTCGGTTCGCGACATGCTCATAGCCTCTCCCATTGGCCGCCACCGCCGAATCGCTTCTATCTTCTAACGACCTGACTTTTCATTCTTTCCCACTCGGTCGCCAACCGGCCAGTATTCCCCGTTCACAGCCCAACCACGACATGGAGAATAGCGAGATGACCTATCGAACCCTTGGCCAGTCCGGCCTGAAAGTTTCGACCCTGACCTTGGGATCAATGATGTTCGGCGAGCAGACGAACGCCGAGGATTCGGCACGCATCATCGACAAGGCGTGGGATCAAGGGGTCAACTTCGTCGACACGGCGGATGTGTACAACGCCGGACGCTCTGAAGAAATAGTCGGCAAGGCCATCGCTTCACGGCGCAGCGACTGGATCCTGGCAACCAAAGTCGCCATCGGCCCTGCCGATGGCCTGCCCAATCGCTCGGGTCTGACCCGCAAGCACATCTTCAATGCCATCGATAACAGCCTGCGGCGTCTGGGAACTGATTACCTGGACATCTACTACCTGCACAAAGAGGATCACGACACGCCGTTGGAAGTCACAGTGTCGGCAATCGGCGACCTGATCCGCGCCGGCAGGATTCGCTATTGGGGTGTGTCGAACTTCCGCGGCTGGCGCATTGCGGAAATCGTCAACGTTGCCCAGCGTCTTGGCGTGGACAAGCCGGTCATCAGCCAGCCGTTGTACAACATCGTCAACCGCCAGGCCGAAACCGAGCAGATCACCGCCGCCGCCTTTCATGGGCTGGGTGTAGTGCCCTACAGCCCGCTGGCCCGCGGCGTCCTGAGCGGAAAATATGCACCGGATGCGGTCCCGGACAGCGACAGCCGCGCCGGGCGACAGGACAAACGCATTCTGGAAACCGAATGGCGCGCGGAATCGCTGCGCATTGCCCAGCGGATTCAGGAATACGTGGCGGATAAAGGAGTGGGTACCGTCGAATTCGCCATTGCCTGGGTTCTCAACAACAAGGCAGTCAGCTCGGCGATTGTCGGCCCGCGCACCGAGCAGCAGTGGGACAGCTACACCCGTGCGCTGGATGTGAAGATCACTGCCGAGGATGAGGCGTTCATCGACTCGCTGGTCACACCGGGCCACGCGTCGACACCAGGTTTCAATGACGTGCAGCATTTCGTTTCCGGGCGGTTCCCCGGCTGAAGCATGGGCATGCTGCTCATCCTGCCAGCTCATCACAGCGCACGTGATGAGCCGGTTTGGTTATAAGGCTTTAGCTGAAAAATCCATAAGCATCTATATGCTCATGCTTCGCCTGCCTAAGGACCGGCTAAACTGGCGACATATCCCGACCCACCACCCAGTCGAAAAGGAATATGCCGAATTTGTCCCGCCCTGTGAAACTGACATCTGCAGTTGACCCTGTGATGTGCAAGCAAGCTGCGTCCTGGCCGGATAGAGTCCGGACAGTTCCAGGGTCCAGTCCAGCCAGGTGGTGAAGAATTATGCCCATGCGCAAAACCGATAGAGAGGCATTCCTGCTTGCCGTACTGGGTAACGAGCAGATTCCCGCGAACCAAGCCAGGGCGTTGATCGAAGAAAAACTGCGCAATGCGATCCTCGACGGCAGCCTGCCCAGCGGCACTGCCCTGCGCCAGCAGGAGCTGGCTTCGCTATTTGGGGTAAGCCGCATGCCGGTCCGTGAAGCGTTGCGCCAGCTCGAAGCGCAGTCGCTGTTGCGGGTTGAAACCAATAAAGGTGCGGTGGTCGCGCCACTGATCGGCGAGGATGCAGTCGATGCCTATGCATTGCGCATTCTGCTTGAGTCCGAGGCCCTGCGCTTGTCCGTTCCCCTGCTCGATGCGGACGACCTGGCCACCGCGCGGCGATGCATCGAAATGATGGAAGTCGAAACCGACTACACCCATTTCGGCACGCTGAACCGGATGTTCCACATGGCTCTGTACGCCAAGGCGTCGAACCAGCGCCTGATGCGTTTGGTGGAGCAAGGCTTGAACGAGGAAGAGCGCTTCCTGCGCTTCAACCTCGAAAAGATGAACCTGGGCAAACTCGCTCAGGATGATCACTGGCAGCTACTGCACCTGGCTGAAGAGAAAGACGTCGAGCGGACAGTGGAAGTGCTGCAAGTGCATCTCAACCGAGGCGTCAAAGCCATCACCCGCTATCTCAACTCCCTCGCCGAAAAAGAAGCAAAACCCGTGGGCGGACCCAAAAAGAGCCCTGCCTGACGGCTTCGTATCCTGCCCCAGGCTCGGCCGGTACTGAATGTGCGTGACCATCTCCGGTCTGTTCCCCCACGCCTCGCCCAAGCTGAAAATCCCCCTTCATCGCCCGGCCTTTATTCCGTGCTTTCCCCCTGCCGGACTGACAGGCCGTCATCCATGGAATGAGGCACACTCGGTTTGGACCAGAGTGGAGCCAGCCGGATGGCGAGCGCTGGTCAGGATGCGCTGCTGCGGATGACGGAGCAGCACCTCGTTCATTCGAACGCCTGAGAAAAGGAGCTTTTGAGAAAGGGCGTGGAGACACTGGAATGTCCATTCGACTATCGCCCGCACCCATTTAAAAAAATTGAATGTTCAGCATCACGGCGACGCTGAACGAGGCATTCGTTCATTATTTATAATTTTGGCCTTTATTAGCCGAAAGGGTTGCCTGCATCCATATAAAACCATATTCAAAGTTTTATACATGCACTTGCAACTTCAAAAAACCTCAAACTAAAATAAATTGAAAAACAATTGCACCTACGACAAAAAGTGTTCTAACTTTTCCTGGCAGCCACTTCTGCATTTGGCCGTAATCGCCATCAGCCTCGTCAAGAAGCGCTGCAAACGCGGCATCAACCGGGCGTCAGCTCCGGAAACATTCAACTTCAAGGGTCGTTGAGCTACTCAACTACAGGCTTTAGCTCGCCTGTCTTCCAGAGGCCCTGAAGCGGCAATGTTGAACACAATCCGACTTGTCCTGGACCGACAAGTTACTCACTTCCTGTGCAACTGATAACTATCAGGGTATCGCCATGCTTTGTCAGAAAACGCTACTTGATCACAAGAAACTTGAACTCAGCCGTCATCCGATCTTCGCCGAAATAGATTCGCTGCATGTATTGAGGCGCTTCATGGAAACCCATGTCTTTGCCGTCTGGGATTTCATGACCCTGACCAAACGGCTTCAGCAGGAACTGACCTGCACCCGGCTACCGTGGCTGCCGCCAACCGATCCGTCGGCGGCCCGGTTGATCAACGAGATCGTGCTGGGTGAAGAAACCGACGACAGGCCAGGAGGCGGGCATTACAGCCACTTCGAGTTGTACCTGGATGCCATGCGTGAAATCGGCGCCAGCACGCTGCAGATCGAGCGCTTCATCGACCTGCAGAGCCAGGGCGTGCATTACGCCGTTGCGCTGCAACGGGTCAATGCCGGACAGGCGGCTTCGACGTTCGTCAGTCACACGTTGCATACCGCACTGCATGCCCAGGCCCACAGCGTTGCCGCCGCATTCCTGCATGGCCGCGAGAGCGTCATCCCCCAAATGTTTCAGACCATCCTTGATCGCTGGGGCATCGGCATCGAGCAGGCGCCGGTGTTTCGCTACTACCTGCAACGCCACATCGAGGTCGACTCCGATGAACACGGGCCGGCCGCCGAGCAGTTGCTTGCTCGTCTGGTCGAGGGCGACGAGCAACGCCAGCGCGAGGTGTATCAGGTCGCCATCGCAGCCGTGGAGAGCCGTATCCAGCTGTGGGACACCCTTCGCCTGACCATGCGTGAGATGCAGGCCACTGCCTGACGATCAAGCCACCGGGACTCAACAAGGAAGCCGTCATGAAAGCCGAAGACTACCGCTCATTCATCGATGCCTGGGAAGGCCGCGCCACCATTCGTACGCGTCCACGCAGGTTGCTGGAAAACGACGACAAACTGATCTACCCACTCAGCCGCCAGCCGCTGGTGCTCAGTGAAACCTTCATTCGCGAATGCCCGCAGCTGCGTGATTACGCTCTGGTCCAGAGCCTCTACAAATTCATCAACGACGTGGTGATCTTCGAAACCGAGATCGTCGACAAGACTGCCCGCGGGATCGCCAAAGGGCATTTTGCGATTCACTTTCCCTTCGCCTGCCGTTATGACGCGATGACCGTGGTCGTCGACGAGGATTATCACGCACTGGTGGCGATGGATTTCATGCAGCAGACCATTGCCATGACCGGAATCGAACCCATCGCCCTGCCGGATGAAATAGAACTGAGCCGGGCAATTCCCGCGGCGTTGGCACTGGCGCCGGATCACCTGCGCAGCGCGGTCGAACTGATCTGCGTGGCGGTCGCGGAAAATACCGTTACCAACGACGTGGCCGCCTTCGCCAGAGACGACTCGGTCAAACAGTCGATCAAGGGACTGATGGCCGACCATTTGCTGGATGAGGGCCGTCACTCCGGGTTCTGGACACGCCTGGTCAGGATCTACTGGCACACGGCGTCAGTCGCCGATCGCGAGTGCATTGCGCAGATTATGCCGGTGTTCATCGCCCAGTACCTGACCAACGATATCCAGAACGCTTTCGACTTCGCCCTGACTGAACAGTTGCCGGTGGACGAAGCGGTGAAACAGGCGCTCAAGGCAGAGAGTCGGGCGATGAGCTTTCCCATCAACCGGCATCATCCGTTGGTAGGCAACATCATGCGTTTCTTCGGCGCCAGTTCGATGTTGCAGGATCCTTGCGTTGCGCAAGCGCTTGCCGCCTACCTGCCCGCACAGGAGGTGCTGTCATGAAGCGCCTGGATCTTGTGCTGATCGGCAGAACACCGGCCCTGAGCGTGTTGAGCCGAGAACTGGAGGATCATGGCCACGGTGTGCGTCAGCTCAAAACCCATGAGGCCGTGCGGAGCAGCCGACTCGACAACGTCGCCTTGCTGATCGATGACGGCAGCCTCGACCTGGAGGCGCCTGGCACGGTATCACCTGCCAGATCTGCCTGCCTGAGCCTGCGCATCGGCCATAGCTCGTCGCCGGCGCAAGGACTTCCACGTCTGGAGCTGCTGGGCTGGTACGGCACGGCCCGTGCCCAGCGCCTGATCGGACGGCAATGGCTACCGCCCGAAGCCTCAGGCAACGGTCGCATGCTGCATGACGCAGCCGTGGCAGCACTGGTGGAATGGGTAGCCTTGCAGGTCAGCCGTCTGGCACGCGATGCCCACCACTTTGCCAACCTGCCCACCGAGCTACCTTCGCAAAGCGATACCCAAGGCGGCTTGCAGACCCTGGAGCCTCTACTCTTCGAACACCGTTTCAATCACACAACGCAGCCACATCTGCTTGAAATCGCCCAGACGCCATGGGTCCAGCGCGTGGAACACAGCATGCAAGTCCACGCCGGGCGCCCGGCCTTGCGTATCGCGGGCAGAACCTTCAGTTACCAGGAGCTGCACGGCCAGGCGCTGGCCATACAGCGCCACCTGGCTCCGTTGCTGGCCACCCGAGCAAAACACAAGAAGACGCCGGTTATCGGCATCTGCCTGTCGAAGTCGCCGGCCTTGTATGCGGGCATTCTGGCTATTCTGGGTAGCGGCGCGGTCTATCTGCCGCTTGATCCTGCCCAGCCGATACAACGCCAGCAGTACATTCTGGAAGACTCCGGTGCCATGCTGCTGTTGCACGACGGCTCGCATCCGTTGGCGCTGGCCGAGTTTCCGGCATTGGACATCAGCGGTATCCCGGCCGATGCACGCGGCTCGTTGCTGGCCGGCGAGCCATCGGCCTGCGACTCGCCCTGCATGGCGCTGTATACCTCCGGCACCACTGGCCAGCCCAAAGGCGTGATGCTCAGCCAGCGCAACCTCAGCCACTTCACGGCCTGGTACGCCGAATATGCAGGGCTGACTGAGCACAGCCGGGTTCTGCAATTCTCGACACCGAGCTTCGACTCGTCGGTGATCGACATTTTCCCCACCTGGCTGTGCGGTGCCGAGCTGGTGGTTCCTGACGAGCATCAACGTCGCGATCCGCATCGACTGGCCGAACTGCTGCGTGGAAGCATCAGCCATGCGTTTCTGCCACCCGCGCTGCTGAGCATCATGCCGCTGGATGAACCGCTTGGGCCTGAGCACATCATGACCGGGGGCGATGTCTGCGAACCGTGGGTCATCGAGCGCCTGGCGGACCAATGCCGCTTCCACAATCTGTATGGCCCAACTGAGGCCACGGTGCTGGTCACTGCCGGACGCTTCACCCAGGACACCGGCAATCGCCACCTTGGCACGCCGATCGCCAACAGCCAGGTATTGATTCTCGACGAGCAGCAGCAACCGGTGGCCGAGCACACGCTGGGCGAGCTGTATATCGCAGGCCCCGGCGTTGGCCTGGGCTATATCGGCAAGCCGGAGCTGACCGCCGAACGTTACGTATGGCTGAACTTGCCTGATGGTCAGCGGCTGCGCGCGTACCGTACCGGGGACATGGGCAAGTGGACTCCAGGCGGGATCGAGCTGACCGGGCGGCGCGACAATCAGGTGAAGATTCGTGGCTTTCGCGTCGAACCCGAGGAAATCGAGCATTGCCTGCGCAGCAGCCAGTTGTATAAGCAGGTAGCCGTCGTGATCGATGAGCAGCGACGCATTCTGGCGTTCACCTCCCAACCGATGACGTCTGCCACTGACGCCCGGCAGCTGCTGCGCGCTCACGCACACCGTCTGCTGCCTGACTACATGCAACCGGCTGCCTACACCGAGCTGGCCGGCATGCCATTCGCCAGCAACGGCAAAGTGGACCGCAAGGCGCTGTTGGACATTCAGGTGGCCTTTGCCGCTTCACGCACGCGGCGTCTGCCGGAAACCGCTCAACAGCGACAGCTGATCGAGCTGTGGGCCGACCTGCTGGAGCTGCCGATAGACGATATTTCCATCGACGAAAGTTTCTTCAATCTGGGTGGGCATTCGATTCTCCTGTCTCGCCTGCTGCTGGGCATTCGCGAGCGGTTCGGGCGCAGTATCCCCATCAACCGCTTTATCGAAGCACCGACCATCCTGACCCTGGCAAGCCTGATCGATGGCCAGGGTTTACTGGCCAGCAACCTGAACCCACAGGCATTCGCAGACGCCAATGCCGAGTTGACGCTGGCGGCACTGTCGGTCAGCGAGCTGGGCGACGTGCACAAGGTGATCGTGACCGGTGCCAACGGCTTTCTTGGCGTTCATGTCGTCGAAGCACTGCTGGCGTGGGGCGCGAGTGAAGTAGCGTGTCTGGTACGGGAAAGTGCCGGGCTCAGTGCCAATGAGCGTTTCCAGCAGGCCTTGCGGGAATACGGCCTGGACCATCTCGACCTCGGCCGCGTGACGGTTTACGCCGCAGATATCGCCCGGCCTCGGCTTGGCCTGAGCGATGAGGCCTATGATCGACTGGACAGGGAGTTTGGTGCCCTTGTGCATAACGCGGCCAACGTCAATCACGTGCAGGATTACGAAACGCTGGCCAAGGACAACGTAGCGCCCATTCATGAGTGCCTGAAACTGTGCGAGGGTCGCCGCAAGAAGATCTTCAATTACGTATCGACCTTATCGGCTTGCAGCGCGGTGGACAGCCAAGGCCGGGTACTGGAACAACCTGCCGCTACCACACCCCCCATCTATATCCGCAACGGCTACAACCTGAGCAAGTGGGTGGCCGAACGCATTCTGGGCCGGGCAGTAGCGCTGGGGGCGTGGGTAAACATCTACCGCCCCGGCAACATTGGCTTTCATAGCCTGAGCGGCGTGTGCCAGCCGGAAAAAAACCGTTTGCTGCTGATGCTCAAGGGCTCTATGCAGCTAGGCGTGGTGCCTGACTTCGCCATCAACTTTGACCTGATGCCGGTGGACTTCCTCGCCCGTTTCATTGGCTTTCAGGCCAGCCGCTATCAGCCCGACAGGGCGGTATTCAACCTGCACAACCCCGAACCGCTGAGCTGGCGTAGCTACGTGGACGCATTTCGTACAGCGGGGCGGCAGTTCGAGCTGGTGAGCGTGGCGCAATGGCAGGCCCAGCTTCATCGGGTCGACAGTCATAACGCGTTGTTCGGTGTGCTCGGTTTTTACCTCGACGGTTTTGAAGAAGACATCGGCGATATCTCGATGATCGAGTTCAGCAACGCCCAGGCTGCAGTCCGACAGATGGGCACGCACTACCCAGGCAAAACCCCGGCGCTGCTGCAAACCGGCTGCGCCTACCTGAAAGCCATCGACTTCATTTGAGTCGGTGATTTACTCACCTCATGCAAGGAGCACTCTATGTCTTCCCTTCACCACAACCTGAAACCCGACACCCGGATCGTAAACCCCAGCCAATGCCGCGTGGTTTCAGCCATTGCGATCCCAAGCGACGCCCGAGGTGTCTGGGCAGTCGTCGGTAACTTTGGCGGCTTCCAGGCTTTCATCCCGGCCCTGGAAAGCACCGAGGTAACAGGCAGCGGACCAGGCTCGGTACGCAGAAAGCAGTTCAAGGATGGCAACGTTGTCGTCGAGCAATTGAACAGTTGCGACGATGAGGCGCTGTTCATGACCTGGACGCTGATCCACACCAGTCTGCCCGTTGGCAGTCTTTGGGCGGCCATGACCGTAGAGCCCGCAGGACACGAGCAGTGCATCGCGACCTGGACCATCGTGGCAGATCCGCTGCCGGACAGTCCTGAATCGCCATCGGCATTCGAGGCATTCCTTCAAGGATTTGCGGACGATGCCATGCGCAACGTAGGCAAGCTGTTTAGTTGAATGTGAGTGCTACGCTCGGCATAAAGCCAGCCCTGGAAACAGGTGCTGGCTTTATACGTGGGGCTACAGTCGAAAGCAGGGCCAAGGTGCGCTGTGGCCCCCAAAAAGACAAAACCCCTGTCTGCGTGAGCAGACAGGGGTTTCGGAATGAATCTTGACGATGACCTACTCTCACATGGGGAAACCCCACACTACCATCGGCGATACATCG
>NZ_RHQN01000011.1 GCF_003935425.1 Pseudomonas sp. v388 | reverse complement strand
TGTGAGAGTAGGTCATCGTCAAGATTCATTCCGAAACCCCTGATTGCGCATGCAGTCAGGGGTTTTGTCTTTTCCGGTTCCGGGTTTCAAGCATCACGTAGAGCGCCTATAGAGCGGCCCGCTCCTACAGGGTCAGCTACCAATTGCATCTGGCAATCGTGCACGCTTGCCCTTAAGGTTCGGGATTGGGAATTACTCCTCCGCTCCAGGATGCACGCATGTCTGATACAACCTCTCTAAGCGCCGGTTTCATGGTGGTTCACGGCAACCGTCTGGATGAATTGCGCAGCCTGGTTGTGTCGTGGATGCGCCTCTATCCCCTGGCGCCGTTGGAGAACGAGATCGCTCTGGTACAGAGCAACGGTATTGCCCAGTGGTTGAAACTGGCTCTGGCCGAAGATGCCTCCGAGGACGACTTGGGGGGCTGCGGGATTGCTGCGGCTATCGACGTTCAGTTGCCGGGCAGTTTCATGTGGCAGCTCTATCGAATAGTGCTTGGCCGCGATCAGATCCCTGCCACCTCCCTGTTGGACAAAGCGCCGCTGACGTGGCGTCTGATGCGATTGCTGCCTGAACTTATCGACCAGCCCCACTTCGAGCCGCTGCAGCGCTTTCTCACTGCCGACACCGACTTACGCAAGCGTTACCAGCTGTCGGAACGCCTGGCTGACCTGTTCGACCAATATCAGGTCTACCGCGCCGACTGGCTGGAAGACTGGGCGGCAGGGCGCCATCAATTGCGCAACGTCCGAGGCGAAGCCAAGCCGCTGACTCCCGCCAACTGCTGGCAGGCCGAGCTCTGGCGGGCATTGCTGCACGATGTCGGGCAGGAAGGGATGGCCCAGAGTCGTGCCGGCGTGCATCAACGCTTCATAGAGCGCATCGGCAACCTGACCGAAGCACCACCCGGCTTGCCGGCGCGGGTCATTGTGTTCGGTATCTCATCGTTGCCCGCGCAGGCATTGGAAGCGCTGGCCGGCCTGGCCAGGTTCAGTCAGGTGCTGCTATGTGTCCACAATCCGTGTCGGCACCACTGGGCCGATATCGTCGCCGACAAGGATCTGCTGCGCCATCAATACAAACGCCAGGCGCGCAAGGCTAGTATGCCCGTCATCCTCGATCCCGAAGCGCTGCACCAGCATGCACATCCGTTGCTTGCCGCCTGGGGCAAGCAGGGCCGGGACTATATCAACCTGCTCGACAGTCACGATGATCCGCGCAGTTATCGCTCTTCCTTCAAGGACGAACGCATCGACCTGTTCAGTGAAAGCGAGCCGCGTAACCTGTTGAACCAGCTTCAGGACGACATTCTCGAATTGCGTCCCTTGAACGAGACCCGCGAGATGTGGCCGCCCGTCGACCGCCTGGCCGATCGCTCTATCCGCTTCCAGGTCGCCCATAGCGCGCAGCGTGAGGTGGAAATTCTCCATGACCAGCTGCTCGCACGGTTCAGCAGGGACCGCAACCTGCGACCTCGGGATGTGATCGTCATGGTTCCGGACATCGACAGCTACGCGCCGCACATTCGCGCCGTGTTCGGGCAATTGGAGCGCGATGATCCGCGCTTCATTCCGTTCACGCTTGCCGACCAGGGCCAACGCGGCCGCGAACCCCTGCTGATTGCCGTCGAACACCTGCTGAAACTGCCGGACAGCCGCTTCCCGGTCAGTGAAATCCTTGACCTGCTGGACGTCCCCGCGCTGCGCGCACGCTTCAGGATTCAGGAGCGTGATCTGGCGACACTGCACCGCTGGATCGAAGGCGCCGGCATCCGCTGGGGGTTGAACGCGCAACAACGCCAGGGTCTTGGCCTGCCGGAAAGTCTTGAGCAAAACACTTGGCATTTCGGCCTGCGGCGCATGCTGCTTGGCTATGCCGTGGGAGCCGGAAACGCCTACGATGGCATCGAACCCTACGACGAAATCGGCGGCCTCGACGCGGCGCTGATCGGGCCATTGGTGGCCTTGGTCGATGCCCTGGAAGTCGCGCACCGCGAGCTGTCGCAACCAGCCACGCCGGCTGTCTGGGGCACGCGTCTGCAAGCGCTGCTACAAGTGTTCTTCCTGGCTGACAGCGAGCACGACGACTACCTGCTCGCCCAGCTCGAGACCTTGCGGGAAACCTGGCTGGAGACCTGCGAAACCGTAGGTCTGCTGGACCAATTGCCGCTGACGGTGGTCCGCGAAGCCTGGCTGGCCGGGCTCGATCAGGGACGCCTGTCGCAGCGGTTCCTGGCCGGTTCGGTGAATTTCTGCACCCTGATGCCAATGCGCGCCATCCCCTTCAAGATCGTCTGCCTGCTTGGCATGAACGACGGTGATTACCCACGCGCCCAGCCGCCTCTGGACTTCGACCTGATGGGCAGCGATTACCGTCCCGGCGATCGCTCGCGCCGTGAAGACGACCGTTACCTGTTGCTCGAAGCGCTGCTCTCGGCGCGCGACCAGCTGTACATCAGTTGGGTTGGCCGCAGCATTCGCGACAACAGCGACCGCCCCGCGTCGGTGCTCATCGGCCAGTTGCGTGATCACCTCGCCGCAGGCTGGACGCTGGCCGGAGAGCCCGAGCCGGGCAGCAGGCAGGATGCCGGTGAACGCTTGCTCGACGCCCTAACCGTGCATCATCCATTGCAGCCGTTCAGTGCCAGCTATTTCCATGCCGGCAGTGGTTTTTTCAGTTTCGCCCGCGAATGGCGATTGCTCCATGAAACCGACACCGATCCGGCCGCTCACCCGGTTCTGGCGCCTCACGAACAGGACGAGCCGCTGACCATTGCCCAGTTGCAGGATTTTCTGCGCAACCCGGTCAAGCACTTCTTCAGCCAGCGCCTGAAAATTCACTTCGAGGTGGCCCAGGCACCGTTGGCGGACGAAGAGCCTTTTGTGCTCGATGCCTTGCAGCGCTACGGTTTGAGCGAAAGCCTGCTCACCGCTGCGCTCGCCGGTCCTGACGAGATTGACCGCGTGTTGCAGGGGCACGCACTCAAACTGCAGGGCAGCGGACTGCTGCCCATGGCCGGGTTCGGCGCCCTTTTGCAGGAAGAACTGATCGAGCCGCTGCCGGACGTGCTCAAGCGCTATCAAGAGCTGCTGGCCCTGTGGCCGGAGCCCTTGAACAGTGCATTGCCGGTCAGTTTTACCCACAACGGCGTCGGGCTCGACGGTTGGCTCGGTGGGCTGCATCGCAATGGCCGCGGCGAACTGCTGATCGTCAGCGTCATTCCCAACGGCATCGGCTCGAAGAAAACCCGCAAATGGCATCGCTTGATTCGCCCTTGGGTCACCCACCTGATCGCCTGCGCCTGTGGGTTGCCACTGAGCACGGCACTAGTCGCCAGCGACGAAACCTTGCTGCTTGCCCCGCTGGAAACCCAGGCCGCCGCGACCATGCTGGGTGATTTGCTGACCGCCTGGCAATGCGGCATGCGTCAGCCGTTGCCCGTGGCGACGAAGACTGCTTTCGCCTGGCTCGCCCAACCGGCTGACAAGGCCGAAGCCGCTGCGCGCAAAGCCTACGAAGGTGACGGCCAGACCACCGACGGTGAACGCCGGGAAAGTGCGGCGCTTGGCCGCCAGTTCGCAGATTTCAATGCCCTGATGGACAGCGAAGAGTTCGCTGGCTGGTGCGAAGCCTTGTACAAACCGATCTACGACGCAGCCTGGCAGTCATTGTCCGGCGGGGAGACCCGCTCATGAGCAAGCAAAGCCTTCCTCTGGCACTGCGCTTTCCGTTGCGCGGCAGCCAATTGATCGAGGCCAGCGCCGGTACGGGCAAGACCTTCACCATTTCCGCGCTCTACCTGCGGCTGGTGCTCGGCCATGGCGACCAGGGCTCGGGTTTCGGTCGAGAGCTGTTGCCGCCCCAGATTCTGGTGGTGACCTTCACCGACGCGGCAACCAAGGAACTGCGTGACCGCATCCGAACCCGTCTGGCCGAAGCGGCGCGTTTCTTCCGCGATGAGATTCCGTCACCCGATGCTCTGATCGAACAACTGCGCGGGCAGTTCAGCGCCGACCTCTGGCCCGGCTGCGCCAATCGCCTGGATGTCGCCGCGCAGTGGATGGACGAAGCGGCGGTCTCGACCATCCACAGCTGGTGTCAGCGGATGCTGCGCGAACACGCCTTCGACAGCGGCAGCCTGTTTACCCAGACCCTGGAAACCGATCACAGCGAGCTGCTTGGCGAAGTGCTGCGCGACTACTGGCGCCGCTTCTGCTACCCCATGAATGGTGATGCGCTGAAGTGGGTGCGCGATAACTGGAGTGGCCCGGCCGCGTTGTTGCCGCGAGTGCGTGGTCTGTTCGGACGCGAGCGCGCCCCGCAGACCCAGGAACCGGCCGAGTTGATTGCCGCCTCGTTGCTGGACCGACGCGAAACGCTCAAGACCCTCAAGGCGCCGTGGGCGGACTGGTCCACTGAACTGCTCGCCCTCTGCCAGGACGGTGTTACCCGCAAGATCGTCGACGGCCGCAAGATGCAGGAGCGTTACTTTCGGCCATGGTTCGAGAAACTCTCGGCCTGGGCGGCGGATGAAGCCGTCGAAGCGTTGGACCTGGGCACCGGTTTCACCCGCCTGACCCCCGACGGCATCGCTGAAGCCTGGAAGAGCAATGCGCCGTCGCACCCGGCTTTCGAAGCCATGCTGGAACTCAAGGCAGCGCTGGACGGCCTGCCGAAACCCGACGCCGCCGTCCTGCAACACGCGGCGCAGTGGGTCAGTGCGCGTTTCGAAGAAGAAAAACGCCGCCGTGCGGAAATGGGTTTTGACGACATGCTGCTGCGGCTCGATGCCGCGCTCCAGGGTGCCGGCGGTGAGCGACTGGCCGACCTGATCCGCGAGCAGTTTCCAGTGGCGCTGATCGACGAATTTCAGGATACCGACCCGGTCCAGTACCGGATTTTCGAACGCATCTACCGCCTTGAGGAGAATGACCAGCACACCGGCCTGTTCCTCATCGGTGACCCCAAGCAGGCGATCTACGCCTTTCGCGGCGCGGACATCTACACCTACCTGCGGGCCCGGTCTGCGACTACCGGCCGTTGGCACACGCTGGATACCAACTACCGCTCCAGCCATGCGATGGTCGAGTCGGTCAATCAGGTCTTCGAGCGCGCCGAGCGGCGACCCGAGGGACGAGGTGCGTTCCTGTTTCGCGGCGCGGACCACAACCCTGTGCCGTTCGGCAATGCCCTGGCCCAAGGCCGCAGGGAACGCTTTGAACAGGACGGTCAACCGCTTGCGGCACTGACGTTGTGGCACTTGCAGACCGAGCAGCCGGCGTCGGGTGTCACCTATCGACAGCAGTTGGCCGCCAGTTGCGCCAGCGAGATCACCCGTCTGCTCAATGCCGGTCAGCAGGGACGGGCGGGTTTCGCAGCGCCTGATCAGCCACTGCGCGGCGTCTTGCCCGCCGATATCGCGATCCTGGTCCGCGACGGCAAGGAAGCCCAGGCGGTCCGCAATGAATTGTCGGTCCGGGGAGTGCGCAGCGTGTACCTGTCGGACAAGGACTCGGTGTTCGCCGCTCAGGAAGCGCAGGACGTGCTGGCCTGGCTCAAGGCCTGCGCCGATCCGGATGCCGAGCGGATCCTGCGCGCCGCGCTGGCCTGCATCACATTGAACCTGCCACTGGCTGAACTGGAACGTCTGAATCAGGACGAACTGGCCTGGGAGCAGCGCGTGATGCAGTTCCGTGGCTATCGCAGCATCTGGCGCAGCCAAGGGGTGTTGCCGATGCTGCGCCGTTTGCTGCACGACTTCGCGTTACCGCAAACGCTGATCAACCGGCCGGACGGCGAACGTGTCCTGACCAACCTGCTGCATCTTTCCGAACTGCTGCAACAGGCCGCCGCCGAACTGGATGGCGAGCAGGCGCTGATTCGCCACTTGGGCGAGCATCTGGCGCTGGCCGGGCAGGCCGGGGAAGAGCAGATCTTGCGGCTGGAAAGTGATGAGCAACTGGTCAAGGTCGTGACGATTCATAAATCCAAGGGCCTGCAATACCCGTTGGTGTTCCTGCCTTTCATCTGCTCTTGCAAACCGGTGGACGGCAGCCGCTTGCCACTGGTCTATCACGACGACGATGACCGGGTGCAGATCAGTCTGCAGCCGACCGAAGACCTGATCCGGCGCGCCGACGATGAGCGTCTGGCCGAAGATCTGCGCTTGTTGTACGTCGCGCTGACCCGATCCGAACATGCCTGCTGGCTGGGCATCGCCGACCTCAAGCGCGGCAACGCCAACAGCTCGATGCTGCATCGCTCGGCACTGGGCTATCTGCTGGGCGGTGGTGCACCGCTCGCTGAGTCGGTCGACCTGAGTATCTGGCTCAATGAGCTGGCGAACAGCTGCGCCGACATTGCGCTGGAGCTGCTGCCTGAACCGACTCCGCTGACCTTCAGCCCACCGCGCAATGAAGCGTCGCTGCTCAAGCCGCTGGAGCCCAAGCGCCGGGCAGCGGAAAACTGGTGGATCGCGTCTTACAGTGCATTGCGGATTGGCGACGTCATTACCGCAGGCGCCGACCAGTCTCCCGACAGCCCGCAGGCGCAGAAGCTGTTCGACGACGAACGCCTGGACCCCGAAGCGCCCCGCGACGTGGCGGCCGGCGGCAGCGATATCCACCGCTTCCCGCGCGGCCCGAACCCCGGCACCTTTTTGCATGGACTGCTGGAATGGGCAGGCAACGAGGGCTTCGCCGGTGCTGCGCGTCAGCCGGAGTTGTTGAAGGATGCCGTCGCGCGGCGTTGCAACCGACGTGGCTGGGAAGGCTGGATCGAGACCCTCGCCGGCTGGCTGGAACACCTGCTCGGCATGCCTTTGCGCCTGGGTGATGACGCAGAGCCGGTTGCCCTGGGCGAGCTGGATCGGCCGAATCAGTACCGGGTCGAAATGGAGTTCTGGTTCGCCAGTCATCAGGTGGATGTCGCCCGTCTGGACGCGCTGGTACGACGCTATACCCACCACAATGCACCGCGAGCCGCGATCGAATCCATGTCGCTCAATGGCATGTTCAAGGGCTTCATCGACCTGACGTTCGAGCATCAAGGGCGTTATTACGTAGCCGACTACAAGTCCAACTGGCTGGGCCTCGACGACGCGGCCTATACCGAGGCCGCAATGGAAGCGGCGATCCTCGACAACCGCTATGACCTGCAATACGTGTTGTACCTGCTGGCTCTGCATCGCCAGCTCAAGGCGCGCCTGGCCGACTACGACTATGACCGGCACATGGGCGGCGCGGTCTATCTGTTCCTGCGCGGTAGCCGCGCGGCGAGCCAGGGCGCGTACTTCACCCGGCCGCCACGCCAGCTGATCGAGGCGCTGGATCTGCTGTTCCAGGGCAAACCCGTTGCAACCCAACCTCCTGGAGCATTTGCATGAGCCGCTCGTTTTCCGAATTGTTGACCGTGGCGCCGGCTGACGACAGCCTTGCAGAGCTGAGCCCGCTGACGCGGCTCGACGACTTGCTGCTGTTGCTTGAACGCTGGGTCGAGCGTGGCTGGTTGCGGGCGCTGGACCGTGCCTTCGTCGCGTTTCTCCGCGAGCTGGACCCGCAGGCTGATCCGCTGGTGCTGGTGGCCGCAGCGCTGACCAGTCATCAACTGGGCCACGGTCATGTCTGCCTCGATCTGTACGAGACGTTGAAAGAACCCGACTTCGCCTTGTCGTTGCCGCCCGAGGGCGATCTGCAAAGCACGCCGATGCTGCTGCCCTCCCAAGTGCTTGCGACTGTGGATGGCGCGGCGTGGTGCCGGGCACTGGCCGGCAGCGTGCTGGTAGCCGAGGGTGCCGATTCAGGTCTTGAGGCCATGCGCAAACCGCTGGTTCTGGCGGACCGACGTCTGTACCTGCGCCGCTACTGGACCTACGAACGGCGCATCGCCGCCGCGCTGCGTCAGCGTCTGGCTCAAGAAGAGCCGACCCCCGAGGATCTGCCGCAACGCCTGAACGCCTTGTTCGGAACGGCCAATTGCGCGCCGGACGCGGTCATCGACTGGCAGAAACTGGCCTGTGCGCTGGCCACACGACGCGCATTCAGCATCATCACCGGCGGGCCGGGCACCGGCAAGACCACTACGGTCGTGCGTTTGCTGGCCTTGCTTCAGGCGCCGGCGGTCCAAAGCGGCCAACCGTTGCGCATCCGCCTCGCCGCGCCCACCGGCAAGGCCGCGGCACGGCTGACCGAATCCATCAGCCAGCAAGTCCAGAGCCTGGACGTCGACGACGCGGTCCGGCAAAAGATCCCCAGCGAAGTCACCACGGTGCACCGTCTGCTCGGCAGCCGGCCGGGCACTCGTCATTTCCGTCACCACGGCGGCAACCCGCTGCCACTAGATGTATTGGTGGTCGACGAAGCCTCGATGATCGATCTGGAAATGATGGCCAATCTGCTGGACGCTCTGCCGCCGCATGCTCGCATGGTGCTGTTGGGTGACAAGGATCAGCTGGCCTCGGTGGAAGCGGGCGCGGTGTTGGGCGACCTGTGTCGTGACGCCGAAAGCGGTTATTACAGCCCGCAGACGCAGGCCTGGCTACAGGCCGTCAGCGGTGAAGACCTGAGCAACAGCTCGCTGCTGCCCGGCGACGCGCAGACTCATCCGCTGGCCCAGCAGGTGGTGATGCTGCGCCACTCGCGGCGCTTCGGGCAGGGCAGCGGCATCGGCCAACTGTCGCGGCTGGTCAACCAGCAGCAGGATCGCGAAGCTCGGGCGTTATTGACCGCCCGCAGCCATTCGGATTTGTTCGCCCTGACACTCAAAGGCGAACAGGACCACAAGTTCGAACGCCTGATGCTCGACGGGCACCGAACGGGTTCTGACGCACCCCAGGGCTACCGCCATTACCTGGGGGTGATGGATCAACAACGCCCGCAGACCGACGCCGCGCTGGACGACGAATGCTGGACTCGCTGGGCGCGCGCCGTTCTGGATGCCTTCGATGCTTTCCAGCTGCTGTGCGCGGTGCGTAAAGGGCCATGGGGTGTGGAGGGCTTGAACCAGCGCATCACTCACGGCCTGTTCAACGCCGGGCTGATCGAAAGTGAGCACCAATGGTACGAAGGCCGACCGGTGCTGATGACCCACAATGATTACGGCCTGGGCCTGATGAACGGCGACATCGGCATCACCCTGCGCCTGCCCGAGCGGGATGACCGGAACAAGCGAGTGCTGCGGGTCGCCTTCCCGCGTAACGACGGCAGCGGCGGGGTGCGTTTCGTCCTGCCCAGTCGTCTCACTGAAGTGGAAACCGTGTACGCCATGACCGTGCACAAATCCCAAGGCTCGGAATTCGCCCATACGGCGCTGATCCTGCCCGAAGCCCTGAACCCGGTGCTGACCAAGGAACTCATCTACACCGGCATTACTCGCGCCAAGCATTGGTTCAGCCTGATCGAGCCACGCCAGGGCGTATTCGAGGAAGCACTGCGGCGCAAGGTCAAGCGCCTGAGCGGATTGATGCTCGAGTTGTAACGCCAGTCCGAAAACCTTGTGGCAGCGGGCCTGGTAACAAAAACCAGCAGTGCGGCAATGAACGACCCGTTGAAGAACGGGTCAATCCTCGGCCACTACCGAGCATCAAGGAAGCCGTATGATGAACGTACTGACCAAGCCTCTGGCTGCACTGGCGCTATTGAGTGCAATGATCAGCTCCACCGCATGGGCCGATCAGCCTGGCGCCGACTGGATCAGCATGCAAAGGACCCAGGAAATCCTCAAGGGCGCGGGTTACGTGCTGGTCACCAGGATCGAGGCCGACGACGGCCACTGGGAAGGCAAGGGCATCAAGGAGGACGGTATGGAGTATGAATTCCGTATGGACCCTCACAGCGGCAAGATCACCCAGGACGAAAAGGACGACTGACCTGCCCGCCAGGCTTTAACGACGTGGTCACTCACTCCGCAAACCGCACCACGCCCGTACTCCCAAGCAAGAACGGCCGGTTCAGCTCGGCCACTTCCCGGATGTAATCCCACAGCAGCGTAATCCGCTTGAGCTTTTCTTTAAGTAAGTCCACTGCCCCCGAGAAAGCTTCCGAGAACTCCCCAGCGTCAACGCGCCTCGTTAAATTACTAAATGTGTCGTTTATTGATTTTGCATCCATGTAATTAGTCTCCGGTAGCCTTGGTTGTCGTTGTAAGAGATAGGGCCCTGCAAGAACGGAAAAACTCAGAAACATCACCTCGGTTAAGTCAGGAAGCGTAGTTCCATCGTTCCGGTGTTGCTGCAAAACTTCAGCTGTTGCCATTTGCGGTGATGTCGCCGTTAGGTTGTCGTCTGCCTCTACTCTGTGACTGTGGTGGGTAACTTGTCGTGGCGCTTGCGGGGCACCTTAGGGGCGGAAAGGATCTGCATCACCCTCACACGCCTTCAAGCGAGCAATAACGTTAGGAGAGGTTTTAGCGATGTCGATGCGACCTGTTCCACTGAGGTAGATGTCCAACGCACCGCCCCATTTTGGCGTGATGTCGATGCACCTCCGAAGCCCCTTATCGGTCCACCAATCGAACATCATAAAGAATTTCTCATTAGGGAAAATATGCCCAGTATCAAATGTGGCTTGCCCCGGAAGCATCCTTTCCTTATGGATATTGTGCTGCGTGTTCCAAATCAGTCGAAGCTCCTCTGTGCCCTCTTTGGAGTAGTGGACACGCACGACAGGGGTCGCCACGTACCAGAAAAGGATTGGGAAAATAATGAGTGTCCCAATAACATATCGGGCCTTAATATTTCTCGCATACATGAATACGGACTCCCTGTCCCCATCCTTCCGGTGTGACTGCAAGCACTGCGTCCATAATTGCCTGAGGCGGGACGCCCCCATGTGGGTAATCGTTGAAGAGTTTGATGCCAATACTAATTGAAATTCGATCAGGGACGTCATCCCAGGCTCTTAGCCCTTCTACCCCTTCTGTGGCATGAGGCCCGCGAAGCCTTTGCTCATCTTTTGCGACAAATATCTGCTCTTCCCACCGTCGGAGTTGATCTGA
Organism: Pseudomonas sp. v388; assembly: GCF_003935425.1. GTDB lineage: Bacteria > Pseudomonadota > Gammaproteobacteria > Pseudomonadales > Pseudomonadaceae > Aquipseudomonas. Next base: position 215,575 of record NZ_RHQN01000011.1, on the reverse strand, counting down.
AACAATTTGCTCGGCTCCAGCACCATCCAGAAGGACGCCTTCGGTGAGTCCGCCAGCCATACCCACATAACCATAGTGGATGTTCGACCAGATATCGTAGAAGTAGTCGTACTTGCCTTGCCTATGGTGATACCTACCAAACTTCGCATGGATCTTTGGCTTGTGGTCCCAAACTCGGTCCTGACCTACTCGTTCAGTCCAAAGAGCCAGCGCAGCTGCGGCATTGGCCGAACCGATAGTTTGAGGGCTGGTCGCACCAATCTGTGCGTACCAAGGTAGCTCAATTTGCTTGCGGGTCTCCTCCGCAACGTTATAGCTGAGCAGTTCCTTCATCTTTAAAACCGAGGAGTCGTGAATATTACGATTCATCTCGTCCGCGATGTAATCCGCCAGCTTCGCCATCATGTTCGGGTGGGTACAACCTTCAGGTCCATCGTTCTCCTCGGGCTTATCCTCAGGCTTCTTACCGGCTGCCTTAGGGTCTACTAAAGCGTTCGCCGCTAAGGCCTTCTCTTTGAGATTCGGGTCGGCCAACAAGGTCGCCATCTTCTCATCGTCCACGGAGCCGTCTGCCCGGAAGGCCCCCAGCGCCATGAAGTTGATAATGGTCGCGCCACCAGCGTCACCCATGACGAAGCCACCCCCGACATCGCCTGAGCCCGTAATGATTGTCCCGCCGTGACTGGTAGGACTCCCTAAGTGGGCCATAGGACGGCCATTCACTTGTATACAAGGGAAACCTGTAATGATGACCGCCCCGCAACCACAGGTATCGCCAACACGAGCAGAGCCCATAAAGTTGATATTTGCGTCGCCACTCGCAGAAGCAATAGGGGTAGTGCCGTGCCCCGGTAATGGGCAGACGTGTTTGTCACCCAGTCGAGCAGAAGAAATCATCGAACATCGTCCTTGCGTTTTTCGTCCATAGACAATAACCAGCCTTCGAGCTGGCGCGTGGCAGGCTACCGGAGTCGCAGAGGACGGTCTGTAGGAAAAGTCCCAATCTCGAACAGTGGGAGCTGCGAAGAATCCCACTGAGCGGAGTCACAATACGGGTGCGTCCGCGCATCCCCCCATGGGTGGGGCGCCTGCGTGGGTCCTTATCGCGTGCCCATACGCGCCTCTGGATGAGGGCTTTCAGCCATACCGTTCGGGTTGCTGCGAGGTGTCACAAGTCCTGTCACAAGTCCTGTCATAACCCCTGTCACAAGTCGTTTCAGTGGCGTGCCAAACCTCGCTACGATAGGTCTCCCTTACGCCTTGCACATGTTCAGTCTGTAAACCGAAGGTCTCGCGTTTCGCCCAGTAATAACGGCCGGTTCAGCTCGGCCACTTCCCGGATGTAATCCCACAGCAGCGTAATCCGCTTGAGCTTGCGCAGGTCTTCGCGGCAGTACATCCAGAACTGCCGGGTGATGTTCACCTCGTCCGCCAGCACCGGCAGCAGGCGTGAATCCTGGGCAGCGAGGAAGCACGGCAGGATGGCCAGCGCCCGACCTTGCAGGGCGGCGGTGTATTGGGCGATCACGCTGGTGCTGCGCAGTTGCGCCTGGGCGGTGGGCAGCAGGTTGCTGAGGTACAGCAGCTCGGAGCTGAACGCCAGGTCGTCGACGTAACTGACAAAAGGATGCGCGCTCAAATCTTCCTTGCGCTCGATGGGCGGATGGCTGTCGAGGTATTCCCGGGTGGCGTACAGGCGCAGGCTGTAGTCGCACAGTTTGCAGCACACGTACGGGCCATGCTCCGGACGCTCCAGGGCAATGACGATATCGGCCTCGCGCTTGGACAGGCTGATGAAGTGCGGCAGCGGCAGGATATCCACCGAAATGGTCGGATAGGCATCCAGGAAATGGCTGAGCTGCGGGGTGATGAAAAAGCTGCCGAAGCCTTCTGTGCAACCCATTCGAATATGCCCGGACAACGCAACACCCGAGCCGGACACCTGTTCGCAGGCCAGATGCAGCGTGCTTTCGATGGATTCGGCGTAGCCCAGCAAGCGCTGGCCCTCGGCGGTCATGATGAAGCCGTTGTTGCGCGATTTCTCGAACAGCAGGGTACCAAGGGCGGTTTCCAGCGAGTTGATGCGTCGCGACACAGTCGTGTAATCCACGGCCAGGCGTTTGGCGGCGCTGCTGACCTTGCGGGTGCGGGCTACTTCGAGGAAAAACTTCAAGTCATCCCAGTTCAGGCCGCCCAGGGATGTGATGTTTTTTTGCATGTTCAACCTGCTTTTATGTGCGTTCTTGTTAGAAGTTTGCACATCTATACTCCATTGCGTGTCCTTGACCAACCCTCTTGAACGACGCCGTCCGCCCTTCAATTGAAGGGTGCGACTAGGTCGTTGCCCCGGCTGGTCTTCACTCACGGAGAACGCTCGACATGAACGCCTCGCAGAACAACAACAATACGGCTGTGGCTCGCGTGAAACTGCTGATCGGCGGTGAAGCAATCGAGTCACAGAGTCATGAATGGCACGACATCATCAACCCGGCGACCCAGCAGGTACTGGCCCAGGTTCCGTTTGCGACCGTCCGGGAAGTCGACGCGGCGGTGAGTGCCGCGCAGCAGGCGTTTGCGGCCTGGCGCGAGACGCCCATCGGCGCTCGTATGCGCATCATGCTCCGGTTTCAGGCGCTGATCCGCGAGCACAGCAAACGCATCGCTGCGGTATTGAGCGCCGAACAGGGCAAAACCCTGGCCGACGCCGAAGGCGACATTTTTCGCGGCCTGGAAGTGGTCGAGCACGCCTGTTCGATCGGCACACTGCAAATGGGCGAGTTCGCCGAGAACGTCGCCAGCGGTGTCGACACCTACACGCTGCGCCAGCCGTTGGGTGTCTGCGCCGGTATCACGCCGTTCAACTTCCCGGCGATGATCCCGTTGTGGATGTTTCCCATGGCCATCACCTGCGGCAACACCTTCGTGCTCAAGCCTTCCGAACAGGACCCGCTGTCGACCATGCTGCTGGTAGAGCTTGCCGTCGAGGCGGGTGTGCCGGCCGGAGTGCTCAACGTGGTGCATGGCGGCAAGGAGGTAGTGGATGCGCTCTGCACCCACAAAGATATCAAGGCGATTTCGTTTGTCGGCTCGACGGCCGTCGGAACCCACGTCTACAACCTTGCCGGCCAGCACGGCAAACGCGTGCAGGCCATGATGGGCGCCAAGAACCATGCGGTGGTGCTGCCCGATGCCCATCGCGAGCAGACGCTCAACGCGCTGGTCGGTGCCGGTTTCGGTGCAGCGGGACAACGCTGCATGGCAACCTCGGTGGTGGTGCTGGTCGGCGCAGCCCGCCAGTGGCTGCCCGATCTCAAGGCGCTGGCGCAGCAGCTCAAGGTCAACGCCGGCCACGAACCGGGGACTGATATCGGCCCGGTGATTTCCCGCAAGGCCCGGCAGCGCATTGTCGAGTTGATCGACAGCGGCGTGGAGGACGGCGCCACCCTGGAACTGGATGGCCGGGATATCTCGGTGCCAGGCTATGAGCAGGGGAATTTCATCGGGCCGACGCTGTTTTCCGGCGTGACCACCGACATGCGCATCTACACCCAGGAAATTTTCGGTCCGGTGCTGCTGGTGCTGGAAGTCGACACCCTCGACCAGGCCATTGCGCTGGTCAACGCCAACCCGTTCGGCAACGGTGTAGGCCTTTTCACCCAGAGCGGTGCGGCGGCGCGCAAGTTTCAAAGCGAGATCGACGTCGGCCAGGTGGGCATCAATATCCCGATTCCCGTGCCGGTGCCGTTCTTCAGCTTTACCGGGTCGCGGGGTTCCAAGCTGGGCGACCTGGGGCCGTATGGCAAGCAGGTCGTGCAGTTCTATACACAGACCAAGACCGTCACCAGCCGCTGGTTCGACGACGAGAGCGTCAACCACGGCGTGAACACCACCATCAACCTGCGTTGATTCCGGGCGCCGGACATCCGGCACCGCATCGACAGAGAGCATGACCATGAAAATCGCATTCATCGGCCTGGGCAACATGGGCGCACCCATGGCCCGCAACCTGATCAAGGCCGGGCATCGCCTGCAACTGTTCGACCTCAACAAGGATGTATTGGCGGAGCTTGCCGGGTTGGGCGCAACGGTCAGCGAATCACCCAGGCATGCCGCTCAAGGCAGCGAGCTGGTGATCACCATGCTGCCCGCCGCCCAGCATGTGCGCAGTGTCTATCTCGGCGAAGACGGCGTCCTGGCGGGCATCGCCCGCGGTGTGCCGGCGGTGGATTGCAGCACCATCGACCCACAAACCATCCGCGACATCTCGTCGCTGGCGGCGCAACAGGGCGTGATGCTCGGCGATGCGCCCGTGTCCGGCGGAACCGGCGGCGCCCAGGCCGCAACCCTGACGTTCATGGTCGGTGCCGCACCGGAACTGTTCGAACAGCTCAAGCCGATCCTGGGGCAGATGGGGCGCAATATCGTGCACTGCGGGGAAGTCGGGACCGGCCAGATCGCCAAGATCTGCAACAACATGCTGCTGGCGATTTCCATGATCGGCGTGTCCGAAGCCATGGCGCTGGGAAATGCGCTGGGGATCGACACCGAAGTGCTGGCCGGCGTCATCAATACCTCCACCGGTCGCTGCTGGAGTTCTGAAGCTTATAACCCATGGCCGGGCATCGTCGAAACCGCACCGGCTTCGCGCGGCTACACCGGAGGCTTCGGCGCCGAGCTGATGCTCAAGGATCTGGGCCTGGCCACTGACGCGGCGCGCGCTGCACGGCAGCCGGTGATCATGGGGGCGCTCGCGCACCAGTTGTATCAGGCCATGAGCCTGCGCGGCGAAGGCGGCAAGGATTTCTCGGCCATCGTCGAGGGTTATCGCCGCAAGTGATAGCGTCGGGCGTGACAACGATGGGCGGGATGAGTGCCGACCTGTCACATCTTGTCCAACCTTCGCGAATGTAGATGCTTACGATTCTCTTTTGCTTTGAATCGTAAGGATGTTTCATGCACTCTGCTCTCCGTTTGCGGCCCACCGCAGTGATGGTCAAACTTGCGCTGGCGTGCCTGGTGTCCGGCCAGGTACAGGCTGCCGAAAACGTCGTTGAAACGGCCAATGTCTTGTCGATCGAAGACGTGGTGGTGACCGCTGCCGGTTACGAGCAGAATCTGGAAGACGCGCCGGCGTCGATCACCGTCATCACCGGTGACGAGCTACGCAAAAAATCCTTCCGCGACCTGACGGACGCCGTGCGCGATGTTGAAGGCGTCACCGTCAACGGCGGTGCCAACGAAACCGACATTTCAATCCGCGGCATGCCGGCCGACTACACCCTGATCCTGGTCGACGGCAAACGCCAGAGCGCTCGCGAATCGCGGGTCAACGGTAACAGCGGCTACGAGCAGAGCTTCATTCCACCGGCCGAGGCCATCGAGCGCATCGAGGTCGTGCGCGGCCCGATGTCGTCCCTCTACGGCTCAGATGCCATCGGCGGCGTGATCAACATCATTACCCGCAAGGTGACTTCGGAGTGGGGCGGTTCGGTCACTTACGATTACTCGGCGCGTCAGCATAGCGACCAAGGCAACGCACGGCAGTCGCAGTTCTACCTCAGCGGTCCGCTCAAGGAAGATTGGCTGGGCTTGCAGGTCTGGGGCCGCTATCTGGATCGTCAGGCGGACGATGATGTCGAGCTGACCAATGGCTACAGTAAGGCCGACCACCGCGACTTCACTGCGCGCCTGGCTTTCACGCCGACGCCGGACCACGACATCCTGCTGGAAGGTGGCGCCCAGCGTCTGAAAAACGGCGACGGGCTGAGCGCCAACTGGGCGACCCGCGAGCAGGAAAACAACCGCGATCACTGGTCGCTTTCCCACCAGGGCCGTTGGGGCTGGGCGACCTCCGATGTGTCGCTGGCGTACGAAAAATCCAGCCGTGAAGGCAAGGCCAGCGCAGACCAGACCGATATTCTGGGTCGCAAACCGACGGTCGAGAACACGGTATTCGATGCCAAGCTGGTGATGCCGACGGAACGCAACATCACCACCGCCGGGCTGCAATGGAACGACACCACCGTTACCGACTGGAACCAGGGTCTGGGAGATCGCAAGGACTATGAATTCTCGGTGGTGCAGAAAGCGCTGTTCGCCGAGAACGAGTGGTCGGTGACCGACAGCTTCTCGCTGACCACCGGCCTGCGCATGGACCATCACGAAGAATACGGCGTGCATTTCAGCCCGCGGGTCTATGGCGTGTGGCGTGCAACCGATGACTGGACCTTCAAGGGCGGCGTGGCCCGTGGCTTCAAGGCGCCGGAGCTGCGCGCGGTAGTGCCGGACTATTCCTACCTGCGTCGTAACCGCTACGTGATGTTCGGCAACCCGGACCTCAAGCCGGAAACCAGCACCAACTACGAGCTGTCAGCGTTGTGGTCCAACCGTAATGACCTGTCGGCCGGCGCGACAGTGTTCTACAACGACTTCCAGGACAAGTTGTCGACCGTGACCACTGACCAGACCTGGAACGGCTACGTCATCATGGACCGCGTCAACGTCGACAAGGCCGTGATTCAGGGTGTGGAAGTCAATGGACGATGGGAAATCACCCCGGTGATCGCGCTCAAAGGCAACTACACCTACACCGATTCGGAGCAGAAGAGCGGCGCCAACGCCGGTGCTCCGCTGGCGCTGACCCCTAAATCGAAAGCCAACGTGCGTGCCGAGTGGCAACTCAACGACCGCGCGCAGTTGTGGGCGGCGACCCATTATTACGGCAAGGAATACGGCACGACCCTCAGCGGCGAGCCGGCACCGGCCTACACCACGGCAGACTTCGGCGGCTCGTATGAACTGACCCGCAACATCTCGCTGAATGCCGCGCTGTACAACCTGACCGACAAACGCCTGGACGATGAAACCTACGGCACCGTCAACTACGGCCGCACGTTGTGGGCGAGTACGACAGTGCGGTTCTGATCAACGTTTCGACTGGCCACAACCCTGTGGGGAGTTGTCCGCGAAAGGGCCGGTACAACCGCTGCTTATTCGTCGTCTATACCGCCGCCTTCGCGGACAAGTCCGCTCCTACAGCATCTGCACGATTGAGCTGCGCCCCAAATTTTGTAGGAGCCAGCTTGCTGGCGATTAGGTTGGTACATCCATTACAGGTTTATAGCCTGGAATGCCGCCGTCGCGGACAAGCGCTACGGAGGTCGTGGGGCGTTATGGATGGGCGGCAGGCAATCGGACGATTGCGCATAACCCGGCCGGTGGGCGGTTTTCCAGAATCAGTTCGCCGCCGTGGGCCTGGACGCAGGAGCGGGCGATGGCCAGGCCAAGGCCCAGGCCGCCGCCCTGAGTGGTTTTCGTGCCGTTCTGGCTCAGTTGCACGAACGGCTCGAACACCTGCGCCAGCCACGTAGGTTCGATGCCTGGGCCGTGGTCGAGCACTTCGATCCGGATATCGCCCGTGGCCTCGATACGTAAAGCCACAGTGGCATCCCCCGCATGACACAGCGCATTGTCGATGAGGTTGGTCAGGACCCGTTTCAGTGCCAGTGGCCGGCATCGGCAGTGGATGTCATCCCCACGCTGCCAGCCGATGGGTTTACCCATGGTCGCGTAGCGCTTGGCAAGGTCGTCGAGCATCGCCGTCAGCGAGACATCCGCCGTCGCTTCCTGCACTGCATCCCCGCGCACGAAGTTCAGCGTTTCCCGGACCATGGCCCGTAGTTCGTCGAGGCTTTCCAGCATGTCGTCGCGTTCCGGGCTGTCTTGCAGCAGTTCCATTTGCAAGCGCAGTTCAGTGATGGGCGTGTTCAGGTCATGGCTGATTGCAGCCAGCATCCGCGTGCGGCCTTCGATATGTCGAGCGATGCGCTCCTGCATCACGTTGAAGGCAGTGGTCAGGTCTCGTGCTTCCTGCGGACCGGACAGCGGCAGCGGCGCAATCCATTCACCCCGGCTGACCCGTTCGGTGGCGTGCGCCAGGGTCCTGACCGGCTGCACCACGCGGCGCATGAAGAAAATCACGATCAGCAGCACGGGAATGGTCGTCACCGGCAAGGTATAGGCCAGCATGCGGCCCCATTCGTAACCGCCTGCCGGATGCTGGATCGCGTTGAGGTATTCGCCATTGCCCAACTCGATGCTGGTGCGCAGCTTCAGGGGTGCCCAACCGGCGGCGACGAACACATGCTCACGGGCCGGGCCGCCGCTGATGCGTTCCAGTTGCATGCCGATCACGGTTGCCACCGGCAACTTCACACGCTTGCGCAGATCGCTCACCAGTCGCAGTTCTTCGGCGCGCATGTCGATGTTCTCGGCAGCCGCTTCGGTGCCGACCCAGAAGTGCGAATCCGGCGTCTGCATCGATGCCAGCAACCTCGACGCATCTCGCGCGGAAAGCCCCTGCGCCGCGTGCCAGGCGGTAATCAGCCTTTCCACCGCCAGCGTCCGAGACAGCGGATGGATCAGCGCGCCGGTGCGTTGCAGATACAACATGGCAATGGCATTGGAAGCCAGTAGCGCCAGAAGCAGCAACACGCCCAGTTGCTGGGTCATGCGCGTCGGCCACAGGCGTCTGAAAAACGTCATGAAGCCTGCGGCACCACACTGGCGGCCAGCATGTAGCCGCCGCCCCAGATGGTGCGCAACAGTTCCGGATCCAGCGGATTGTCGTCGAGCTTGCGCCGCAGGCGGCTGATCTGCCGGTCGATGGCGCGGTCGAAAACCTCGCTGCCGGGCCGTGCGGTCAGGTCGATCAGGCGCTGGCGGTCGAGCACGGTATTGGGATGGTCCAGCAGCACGCCCAGCAGACGGCTTTCCACCGTGCTGAGTCGAACCGCCGAGCCGTCGCGGCGGATCAGCGTTCCGCTGGCGGCCGAGAAGCTGAAACCGGAAAATTCATAGCACTGGGTGATCGTAGTCCGGGCGCAAACAGGCGCGCTGGACGTCGGCTGCTGCGAACTCCGTCGGCGCAGTACGCTGTTGATACGCGCCACCAGCTCGCGAGGCTCGAACGGTTTGGTCACGTAGTCGTCGGCGCCGAGATCCAGGCCACGCACCCGGTCGGCGCAGGTGTCGCGGGCGGTCAGCAGGATCACCGGCAGGTTATTGCGCCGATGCAACCGGCTGCACAACTCGAAACCGTCGCCATCGGGCAGGGTGACGTCCAGCACCACCGCGTCGAAGTTCTGCTGCCCGAGCAGCTGCCACATGCCCGCCGCGTCTTCCGCCGTGCGCACATCGAACAGATGGCGGCGAAGATAGACGGCCAAAGGATCACGAATCTTGCGGTGATCGTCGACCACCAGAATGCGCGGGGCCGGTGTGGACGAGGGTAAAGCGGTGTTCATCGAGTGTCCTGCAAAACCAATGGAGCAAAACCATCAGCGTAAGAGTTGTAGAGGATGATTCTCATTTGGCTCGGCGATGGTATCCCATTTGCAAGCGTTGCGTCGCGACCTGGTAACCGGCTGGATACCGGAATTTTTCCGACATGCGCCGCTGACATTAGATAAACCACCCGCGACCCGCTACTTTGAAAGGGGTTCGGCCGCCGCATGGATGCACGGCGCACCTACGAACAGAGCCGTCAGCCATGGACGATTGCCTGGCACCCGCCTTTGCCCCTCAAGAAAAAGAAGAGATCACCATGAAGTTCGAGCCTTTCGCCAGATCGCTCATCGCGACGGCATTCATCCTGATTCATGTCCCCGCTCATGCCGCTTCCCAGGCACCGGTTGCCGCTGAAAATGGCATGGTCGTCAGCGCCCAGCACCTCGCGACCCGTGTGGGCGTGGACGTACTCAAGGACGGCGGCAATGCGGTAGATGCCGCTGTCGCCGTCGGCTACGCGCTGGCAGTGGTTTACCCGGCCGCCGGCAATCTCGGTGGTGGCGGATTCATGACCGTGCAGCTGGCGGACGGTCGCAAGACCTTCCTCGACTTCCGCGAAAAAGCGCCGCTGGCGGCCACCGCCGACATGTACCTGGACAAACAGGGCAACGTGGTGCCGGACCTGAGCGCCGTCGGCCATCTGGCGGTCGGCGTGCCGGGTACCGTGTCGGGCATGGAAATGGCCCGCGCAAAATACGGCACCTTCAAGCGGGAGGACCTGATCGCACCGGCCATCAAACTGGCCGAAGACGGGTTCGTGCTGGAGCAGGGCGATATCGACCTGTTGTCCACCGCCACGGACGTGTTCAAGGCCGATATGGCCGACTCCGGCGCGATCTTCCTGCATCAGGGCGAGGCCATGCAGGTCGGCCAGAAACTGGTGCAGAAAGACCTGGCCAAAACCCTGCGCGAGATTTCCGGCAAGGGCAACGACGGCTTCTACAAAGGCTGGGTCGCCAAGGCGCTGGTGGATTCCAGCCAGGCGGGCAAAGGCATCATCACCCAGGCCGATCTGGACAACTACAAGACCCGCGAACTGGCACCGGTCGAATGCGACTATCGCGGCTACCACGTGGTCTCGGCGCCGCCACCCAGCTCCGGCGGTGTGGTGATCTGCCAGATTCTCAACATTCTGGAAGGCTACCCGATGAAAGAGCTGGGCTTCCGTTCGGCCCAGGGCATGCATTACCAGATCGAAGCCATGCGCCATGCCTATGTGGACCGCAACAGCTATCTGGGCGACCCGGATTTCGTCAAGAACCCGGTCGAGCACCTGCTGGACCGCAACTATGCGGCCAAGCTGCGCGCCGCCATCGAGCCACAGAAGGCAGGCGATTCCAACGCCATCAAACCGGGCGTCGCGCCTCATGAAGGCAACAACACTACCCATTACTCCATCGTCGACAAGTGGGGCAACGCGGTCTCCGTGACCTACACCCTCAACAACTGGTTCGGCGCAGGCGTCATGGCCAGCAAGACCGGCGTGCTGCTCAACGATGAAATGGACGACTTCACGGTGAAAGTCGGCGTACCCAACATGTACGGTCTGGTGCAGGGCGAAGCCAATGCCATCGCACCCGGCAAGACGCCGTTGTCGTCCATGAGCCCGACCATCGTCACCAAGGACGGCAAGACCGTAATGGTGGTCGGCACGCCAGGCGGCAGCCGGATCATTACCGCGACCTTGCTGACCATGCTCAATGTGATCGATTACGGCATGAACATTCAGGAAGCGGTCGATGCACCACGCTTCCATCAACAATGGCAGCCGCAAGAGACCAATATCGACACCTTCGCCGTGAGCCCCGACACCCTGAAGATCCTGGAAAGCTGGGGCCACAAGTTCGCCGGTCCGCAACCGCTCAATCATGTCGCGGCGATTCTGGTGGGCGCGCCGTCACTGGGCGGCGAGCCGGTCGGCAAGAACCGCTTCTACGGCGCCAACGACCCGCGCCGCAACACCGGGCTTTCCCTGGGCTACTGAGGGCGTTTGAATCAGCGCCGCTGCGGCTTGTACCGAGCGGCGGCGCTAGCTTCGCACCCAGCGCTGGCGGCTCCAGCCGCTGAGCGCGTCCACCGCGAACACCAGCACCAGCATGGCCAGAATCACCGTGCTTGCCTGGGCTTCCTGGAACAGGCTGAGGTTGACGTAGAGCATCTGCCCCAGACCGCCCGCGCCGACCAGGCCGAGAATACTCGCCATGCGAATGTTGTTTTCCCAGCGGTACAGGGTGTACGCCAGCAACTGCGGCCACAGATTGGGCAGCGTGCCGTAACAGAATGCCTGCCAGGCACTGCCGCCTTGCAGGCGGATCGCGGCGGCGGGCTGCGGCGGGGTGTTTTCCAGCGCTTCGGCAAACAGCCGGCCCAGCACGCCGGTGGTGTGCAGCGCCAACGCCAGGGTTCCGGCATTGGGTCCGAGTCCGGCCGCCAACACCATCAACACCGCCCAGACCAGTTCGGGAATTGCGCGCAACGCATTGAGCAACAGGCGACTGGTGCTGCGCAGCGGCCAACCCAGGCGACCGGCCGCGGGCAAGGCCAGCAGCAGACCGAAAATTGCCGCCAGCAACGTGCCCAGCGCCGACATCGCCAGAGTCTCCAGCGCGCCGTGGCTGATAGCGAACAGATGCTCGCGGCTCACGTCCGGACTCATGAAGCGCAGCGCGTAACTGCCCATCTGTCCCAGGCTGTCAGGACTGCTTATCGCGACGAGGTCCAAGCCCAGATAGATGAACGAGCCAACGACGGCCGCAATGATCGCCAGCACCAGCAGCAGGTTGCCTGCGCGTCTCATGTGAACCTCCCGCGCAAAAGACGACTGAGCTGATCAGCCAGCAGCACCAGAACCAGAAAGGTCAGCAGCATGCTGGCCACTTCGGCACCGGCGAACATGCGCATCGACAGGTCGATCTGTTGCCCAAGCCCACCGGCCCCGACGAAGCCCATCACCACCGACGCGCGCACGGCGCATTCCCAGCGGTAAACCGTGTAGGACGTCAGCTCGGCCCCAGCGCTGGGCAGGATGCCGTAGACCAGCGCGGCGATCCGACCACTGCCGGCCTGCATCAACGCGTGGGCCGGGCGTTGGTCGACGGACTCATAAATCTCGGCGTAGACCTTGCCGAGCATGCCCGCGTAGGTAATCGCAATCGCCAGTACGCCCGCTGTAGGCCCCAACCCCACTGCACGCACGAACAACAAGGCCCAGACGATTTCCGGCACGCTGCGCAGGAAAATCAGCAACCCGCGCACCGGCCAGCGCACGCACTGGCCCAGCCAACCGGGGCGACCATTGCGTGAAGCGGCGGACAGCGACAGCGCGCGGCTGGCCAGCAGACTCATCGGCACGGCCAGCACCAGCGCCAGTGCCATGCCCGCCGTAGCGATAGCCAAGGTTTGCAGCGTGGCGTCGAGCAGCAGGTCGAGGAAGTCGGCCGAATGCGCAGGCGGCCAGAAATCAGCAAGAAAATGGCCCATGGAGCGGGTGTTTTCCGGCTGCAATAGCACCAGCGGATTCAGCTCGGCGAGGCGGATGCCGGGCCACAGCAACAGGATCGCCAGTAGCGCCAGCAGCAGGCGCGGTACGGCAGCGGGGTCACGACGATCACGGCTCAGCATCGCGGCGCCGTAAGGATGACGGGCGCGGCGGCGCTCGGGCGCTGGCTCAGCTGCGCGTTGGCATACAGGGTATCCAGATGCCGGGTTTCGACAGCGCCGGCGGGCAGGTCGAAATGGATTCGTCCGTCGCGCACGCCGATGATCCGCGGGAAATGAGCCAGGGCCAGGTCCACCGCGTGCAGGCTGGCGATCAGCGTCACGTTGTGCGTGACGGCGTGCTCGCACAGCAGCGCCAGGGTGTGGTCCGCCAGACGAGGGTCCATGGCCGATACCGGCTCGTCGGCCAGCAACAATTCCGCTGCCTGATACAGCGCACGCGCAATGCCGACGCGTTGCAGCTGGCCGCCGGACAGTTGCTGGCAGCGATCAAACAGCTTGTCGGCCAGATCCAGTCGGGCGAGAACCGCACGTGCGCCGGGAACGTCCAGCGGATGCAGCAGGTTCAGCAGGCTTTTACCCAATCCCCACTGGCCGAGCTTGCCGGCCAGCACCGCAGTGACCACCCGCTGGCGCGGCGGCAGCGGTGGCGCCTGATGAATCAGTGCAATGCGGCTGCGCAAGCGCTGGCGCTGGCGACTGGAAAGCTGCCACGGGTTGGCGCCCAGCACGTTCAGTTGCCCGGCGCTGGGCGGCAAGGCGCTGGCCAGCAGGTTGAGCAGGGTGGTCTTGCCCGCGCCGGACGGGCCGATGATCGCCACCCGCTCGCCCTTTGCGATGTCCAGCTGCACGCCTTGCAGCGCAAGTGTGCCGTTACTGTGGCGAAGGTCTATCCCGGATAGACGCAGCGTCATTTCAGCAGGTCGGCAGCGCGGGCGGCCTCTTCGATGCCCTTGTAGTTTTCAGGCCTGGTTTCGATGAAACGGCTGGCAGCCTGCAGATCGAGGATCGCCTTTTGCTCAGGCTTGGCCGGGTCCAGATCCAGGAACGCCTGCTTGATCTTCTGCGCCAGCGCCGGGTCGAGGGTGCCGCGCACGGTCCAGTTGTAATCGAAGTAGGTGGGCGTGGTGGCGAAGACTTTGACCTTGTCAGTGTCGACCTTACCGCTGGCGACCAGTTTGTCCCACACGCTGGCGTTCAGCACACCGGCATCGACCTTGCCGGCCTGAACCCAGGCGGCGGTGGCGTCGTGGGCGCCGGAATAGGCGACGCGGCTGAAATAGGTCTCAGGCTTGATGTTGTCCTTGAGCATGAAGAAGCGCGGCATCAGGCTGCCGGACGTCGACGACACCGAGCCGAAGGCGAACGTCTTGCCCTTGAGGTCGGCCAGGGATTTCACGCTGGGGTCGGACGTGATGAATTTGCTGGTGAATTGCGCATCCTGCTCACGCTGAACCAGCGGCAGTGCATTGCCGGTCTTGAGGTTGACCTGGACGAAGGTGAAACCGCCCAGCCAGGCCATGTCCAGACGGTCGGTCGCCAGGGCTTCGACAACGGCCGGATAGTCGGCCACCGGAACGAACTCCACCTTCATGCCCAGGCGCTCTTCCAGATACGCGCCCAATGGCTTGAACTTGCGCAGCAGTTCGGTTGGCGCTTCATCGGGAATGGCCGAGACCCGCAATGTGTCAGCGGCGTGGCTGGTCAGAGCGGAAAAAGACAGGGCAAGGCCGGCGGCCAGCGCGAGGGTACGCTTGAACATGGGAGTTCTCCGGTTAAATGGCGGAAAAAACGGAAGGACAGAGCGCCAGACGACGCTTTGCAGGAATTGCGGCGATTATAAGAACCGGTGCGAGAAAGGCCAGTTATCAAATGCTCGGTCTTCGTCGAAGAGTCTGTACGAGCGCGCTTGCCCGCGTTGAACTTCGTACATCCACGACCAATGTGCGGCCTGTAATGCCGCCGCCGCGAGCAGGCTTGCTCCTGCGGCGAACGGGGCAACGCGGTTTGCACTACCCCGACCGCACCCCCTAGACTCCACACCCTGTTTCCCAGTGTCCGAGAGTGTTGCGATGAGCGAGCCGATCCGTCTGACCCAATACAGCCACGGTGCCGGTTGTGGCTGCAAGATTTCGCCCAAAGTGCTGGACGTGATCCTCGCCGGCAGTGGCGCGCAGAACCTGGACCCCAAGCTCTGGGTCGGCAATGCGTCCCGCGACGACGCTGCGGTCTACGCCCTGGACGACGAGCGCGGTGTGGTGTCGACCACCGACTTTTTCATGCCCATCGTCGACGACCCTTACGACTTCGGGCGCATTGCCGCCACCAATGCCATCAGCGACATCTATGCGATGGGCGGCGACCCGCTGATGGCCATCGCCATTCTCGGCTGGCCGGTCAATGTGCTGCCACCGGAAGTGGCCCGCGAAGTGATTCGTGGCGGCCGTGCGGTGTGCGACGAAGCGGGCATTCCGCTGGCCGGCGGGCATTCCATCGATGCGCCGGAGCCGATCTTCGGCCTGGCGGTCACCGGCGTGGTGCAGAAAAAGCACATGAAACGCAATGACACCGCCCAGACCGGCTGCACGCTGTACCTGACCAAACCCCTGGGTATCGGCATCCTCACCACAGCGGAAAAGAAATCGAAACTGCGCGAGCAGGACATCGGCCTGGCCCGCGACTGGATGTGCACGCTGAACAAGCCCGGCAGCCGCTTCGGCAAGCTGGCGGGTGTTGCGGCCATGACTGACGTTACCGGCTTCGGCCTGCTCGGGCATCTGGTGGAAATGGCGGACGGCGCGGGCCTGACCGCGCGCCTGGACTACGCTGCCGTACCGCGCCTGCCGGGCGTCGATCATTACATCGCCGAGGGCTGCGTGCCCGGCGGCACGTTGCGCAACTTCGACAGCTACGGCGACAAGATCGCCGCCATCACCGATGCCCAGCGCGACTTGCTGTGCGACCCGCAGACCAGCGGCGGCTTGTTGATCGCCGTCAGCCCTGAAGGCGAAGCGGAGTTTCTGGCGGTGGCCGGCGAACTGGGCCTGCAGTTGAATGCCATCGGCACGCTGGTCGAGCGACAGAGCCACGCGGTCGAGGTGTTTTGATGGCTCGCAACACCACCGACTACCGCGCGCTGTTCCTCAACGACGTTCCGATGATGGACGCCCGCGCTCCGGTTGAATTCTCCAAAGGCGCTTTTCCCGGTGTGCTCAACCTGCCGCTGATGACCGACATCGAGCGGCAGAAGGTCGGCACTTGCTACAAACAGCACGGCCAGGAAGCCGCCATCAAGCTGGGCCACCAATTGGTGTCCGGCCAGACCAAGGCCGAGCGCATTGCCGCCTGGAC
This sequence comes from Pseudomonas sp. v388, assembly GCF_003935425.1. Taxonomy (GTDB): domain Bacteria; phylum Pseudomonadota; class Gammaproteobacteria; order Pseudomonadales; family Pseudomonadaceae; genus Aquipseudomonas. The sequence goes on along the minus strand of NZ_RHQN01000011.1, from coordinate 199,378 downwards.
GGCGTTCGCCAAGGCCCATCCCGACGGCTACCTGTATTGCTTCCGCGGCGGCCTGCGCTCGCAAACCGTGCAGCGTTGGCTGAAAGAAAGCGGCGTCGATTACCCGCTGGTGACCGGCGGCTACAAGGCCATGCGCACTTTCCTGCTGGACACGCTGCACGCGGCGGTCACCGAATGCGCGTTCGTGGTACTCGGCGGCATGACCGGCACCGGCAAGACCGAAGTGCTGGCGCAACTGCCCAATAGTCTGGATCTGGAAGGCATCGCCAATCATCGCGGGTCGAGTTTCGGCAAGCGCGCCACCGCCCAGCCGGCGCAGATCGATTTCGAGAATCGCCTGGCCATCGACATTCTCAAGAAGCGTGCGGCGGGCATCGAACAGTTCGTGCTGGAAGACGAAAGCCGTCTGGTCGGTAGCTGCAACGTGCCGCTGGAACTGCATCAAGGCATGCAGGATTATCCGATGGTGTGGCTGGAGGACAGTTTCGAGAACCGCGTCGAGCGCATCCTCAAGGATTACGTCGTGGACTTGTGCGCCGAGTTCATCGAAGCACGCGGCGGCGAGACCGGCTTTACCCTGTTCAGCGAGCGGCTGCTGCAAAGCCTCAACAATATTCACAAACGTCTGGGCGGCGAGCGGCATCAGCGTTTGCTGGCGATCATGCAGACGGCGCTTGAAGACCAACAGCGCAGCGGTGCGGTGGAGCTGCATCGCGGCTGGATCGAGGGCCTGCTCGGCGAATATTACGACCCGATGTACGCCTACCAGCGTGAGCACAAGGCATCGCGCATCGAGTTCGCCGGAACACAGGCGGAAGTCGTGGCCTACCTGAAACAACGCAACACCTTGTAGGGGCCAGAGTTTTAAAGCGATCCAGCCTCAGGATGACGGCATGCACGCGATCCTCGATTTCTACCAGACCCTCGGCTGGGCCTTGACGGCGCTGGTCATCGGTACGTTCCTGCTGGCCGGTACGGTCAAGGGCGTGATCGGCCTGGGCCTGCCCACGGTGGCAATGGGGTTGCTGGGCCTGGCGATGCTGCCGGCGCAGGCCGCCGCGCTGCTCATCATTCCGTCGACTTTCACCAACGTATGGCAACTGGCGACCGGCGGGCATTTGCGTGCCTTGCTGGCGCGACTGTGGCCCATGCTCACGATGGTATTCATCGGTACCTGCGCAGGTTCGCTGTGGCTGGGCATGAGTGGCGGGCATTGGGTGACGCGCGCGCTGGGCGCCGCCTTGTTTCTCTATGCGTTGAGCGGGTTGTTCCTGCCGACGCTGAAAATCCCGGCCCGAGCGCAGCAGTGGATGGGGCCGCTATGTGGCCTGATCACCGGGTTGATTACCTCGGCGACGGGCGTGTTCGTGATTCCGGCCGTGCCGTATCTGCAGGCATTGGGCCTTGAGCGCGATCAACTGGTGCAGTCGCTCGGTCTGTCATTCACCGTCTCGACGCTGGCACTGGCCTTGGGGCTGATGTGGACCGGCGCATTGGGCGGCGGCGAACTGGGCGCTTCGATGTTGGCGCTGATTCCGGCGCTGCTGGGCATGATGCTTGGCCAGTGGCTGCGGCAGCGGATCAGCGCCGTGGTGTTCAAGCGCGTGTTCTTTATCGGCATGGGCGCGCTCGGATTGCATCTGCTTATCGCGGGCTGATCGTGTCCACTCGATGAAACTCGAAGTCCCGGACCAGATACTCCATGCGCTTGCCGGCGAACTCCGCCATGTGCGGCAAGGCCGAATGCACGTCGAGATGCGCCTGGGATTCCCAGATCTCGTAGAAGATGAACAGCGTCGGATCCTGCCGGTCCCGCAACATGTGGTACTCGATACAGCCTGGCTCCAGACGGCTGGCAGCCACGTGGGCGGCAAAGAACGCTTCGAACTCCGCCGATTTTTCCGGACGCGTGTAAGCGTGAATGATGAAGCCTAGCTGTTCGCTCATGAGTCTCTCCTGAAATGACGGGTGCCATTCTAAGTCAACAATGGCCAGGTGATTCGTGAGCCTGAGACAAATGTAATTTGCCGAAGTCATTCTTTTTCATAAGCCGATACCTCTTTATTCTGCGGCCCATCAGTTAATGACCTTCGCCCTCGCTGCAAAAGGGGCGAACATCGAGAGGCTTGCAATGAAAAAGATACTGTTCCTCAACGGCGGCAAACAATTCGCCCACTCCGACGGCCGCTACAACGCGACGCTGCACGAAGCGGGCGTGGCCTTCATGGATCACGCGGGTTTTGATGTGAAGGAAACTTTCATCGATGGCGGTTACGACGTCGCCGAGGAAGTGCAGAAGTTTCTGTGGGCCGATGTGATTGTCTGGCAAATGCCCGGCTGGTGGATGGGCGCGCCGTGGACGGTGAAGAAGTACATCGACGAGGTGTTCACCGAAGGTCACGGCAGCCTGTACGCCAACGATGGCCGCACTCGTTCCGACGCTTCGCAGAAATACGGCAGCGGCGGTTTGCTGCACGGCAAGCAATACATGATTTCCGCCACCTGGAATGCGCCGCAGCAAGCTTTTGATGACCCAACCGACTTCTTCGAAGCCAAGGGTGTGGACGCCGTGTACTTCCCGTTCCACAAGGCCAACCAGTTCCTGGGCATGACCAGCCTGCCGACGTTCCTGGCAGTGGACGTGATGAAAGTGCCCAACGTCGAGCACGACGTGAAGCGCTACGAAGCGCATTTGGCGAAAGTCTTCGCTGTTTAAGGAAGGCCGAACTGTAGAAGCCAGGCTGCTGGCGAAGAGGTCGGTTCAGTCGCATGGTTTCTCAATCGCCAGCGCAGGACTGTGGGAGGGAGCCTGCTCGCGACGACGACATATCTGCCGCTGCAAGAGTGACTGTTACACCGCTGTCGCCAGCAAGCTGCCGCCCACAACGTCCACGTCGGCATCAAGCTAGTGCCACGCAGTGCTAACATCCCCACGTGTTTTACGCAGGGGACTTTCGTGAAAGCCAGATCCGACGAGTTGCAGGTGTTTGTCTCCGTCATCGAGAGCGGGTCGATTTCCGCCGCTGCCGAGAAAATGGGCCAGACGCCTTCGGGGATCAGCCGGACCTTGTCGCGGCTGGAGGCCAAGCTGGAAACCACGCTGATCAACCGCACCACGCGGCGCATGGACCTGACCGAGGAGGGCAAGTTCTTTCTGGAGCGTGCCCGGCAAATTCTCGAACAGATGGAAAGCCTCGAAGAGCACCTGAGTTCATCCCGGCAAAGCCCTGCCGGGCGCTTGCGCGTCAATGCGGCTTCGCCGTTCATGCTGCATTCGGTGGTGCCGCACGTCGCCGAGTTTCGGCGGCTGTATCCCGATATCCAGCTCGAACTCAACAGCGACGACTGGTTCATCGACCTTCTGGAGCAGAGCACCGACATCGCCATCCGCCTTGGTCCATTACCCGATTCGACGCTGCATGCCCGCTTTCTCGGCAGTTGCCCGCTCAACATCGTCGCCAGCCCCGCTTACCTGCAACGCCACGGCACGCCGGACACCGTCGAGGAGCTGGCGCATCACACGCTGTTGGGTTTCACCCAGGTGGACGCACTCAACCACTGGCCGCTACGGCATGCGGAAGGCGATCGGCTGGTAATCCGGCCGGCGCTGTCGGCGTCGAGCGGCGACACCTTGCGGCATCTGGCGTTGGCGGGGGAGGGGATTGCCTGCCTGTCGGACTTCATGACCCATGAAGACATTCGCCAAGGGCAGTTGGTGAGCGTGTTGGATGAAGCCAACAGCGGCTATCGGCAGCTGATCAATGCGGTGTACTACCGCAACTCCCAGCTGGCATTGAGGATTCAGTGCTTTCTGGATTTCATGCAGGAAAAGCTCAAGGAATACGCGCACTGACCGGCGCCAGTCGCGCACGGCGTCCCTGCATGGGGTGCAGGGACGCCGCTCGCTGGATCAGTGGTGCTCGCGGGTAGCGCGGAATTTCACGTCCGGCCAGCGCTCTTCCATCAGCGCTAGGTTGACCCGCGTCGGCGCGAGGTAGGTCAGGTGACCGCCGCCGTCCAATGCCAGGTTTTCCACTGCCTTGTTCTCGAATTCTTCGAGCTTCTTCTTGTCCGCGCAGTCAATCCAGCGGGCCGACCAGACGGTGATCGGCTCGTAGGCGCATTCGACCTTGTATTCTTCCTTCAGACGGCTGGCGACCACATCGAACTGCAACACGCCGACCGCGCCGAGAATGATGTCGTTGCTGCGCTGCGGGAAGAACACCTGGGTGGCGCCTTCTTCGGCCAATTGTTGCAGGCCCTGACGCAGTTGCTTGGACTTGAGCGGGTCTTTCAATCGCACGCGGCGGAACAGTTCCGGTGCAAAGTGCGGAATACCAGTGAAGCCCAGGCTTTCGCCTTCGGTGAAGGTATCGCCGATCTGGATCGTGCCGTGGTTGTGCAGGCCGATGATGTCGCCGGCGTAGGCCTCTTCCAGCTGTTCACGTTCGGAGGAGAAGAAGGTCAGCGCGTCGCCGATCCGCACGTCCTTGCCCAGGCGGACATGACGCATCTTCATGCCCTTGTCGTAGCGGCCCGAGCAGATGCGCATGAATGCGATACGGTCGCGGTGTTTAGGGTCCATGTTCGCCTGGATCTTGAACACGAAACCGCTGAACTTCTCTTCCTGCGGCTCGACGATGCGCTCGTTGGCAACGCGTGCCAGTGGCTTCGGCGCCCAGTCCACCACGGCATCGAGTACGTGATCGACACCGAAGTTGCCCAGCGCGGTGCCGAAGAACACCGGAGTCAGCTGGCCGTCGATGAATTCCTGCTGGTTGAATTCGTGGCAGGCGCCCTGAACCAGTTCCAGTTGCTCGACGAAACGGTCGTATTCGTCGCCCAGGTGAGCGCGAGCTTCGTCGGAATCCAGTTTCTGGATGATCTTGGTTTCGGTGCGTTCATGACCATGACCGGCGGTGTAGACGATGATGTAGTCGTCGGCCAGGTGGTAAACACCCTTGAAATCGCGGTAGCAGCCGATCGGCCAGGTGATCGGCGCGGCCTTGATCTTCAGGACCGCTTCGATCTCGTCCAGCAGTTCGATCGGGTCGCGGATATCGCGGTCGAGCTTGTTGATGAAGCTCACGATCGGCGTGTCGCGCAGGCGGCAGACGTCCATCAGCGCGATGGTGCGCGGCTCGACGCCCTTACCGCCGTCCAGAACCATCAGTGCCGAGTCCACCGCCGTCAGGGTGCGGTAGGTGTCTTCCGAGAAGTCTTCGTGGCCCGGGGTGTCGAGCAGGTTGATCATGTGATCCCGATAAGGAAACTGCATGACCGAAGTGGTAATGGAAATGCCGCGCTGTTTCTCCATTTCCATCCAGTCGGACGTCGCGTGACGATCAGACTTACGGGACTTGACCGTACCTGCCACAGAGATAGCCTTGCCCATGAGCAAGAGTTTTTCCGTGATGGTGGTTTTACCGGCGTCCGGGTGGGAAATGATGGCGAAGGTGCGGCGTTTCGCGACTTCGGCGGCCTGTTGGGTCATGGGAAATCGCCTGAAAGAGAGTCAAAAAAAGGGCGCAGATTATAGCTCAACTCAGGGCAATAACCGAACCGTTCAGTCGATTAAGGGTGGCCAAATGCTGTCTTGCATGGGAACCTTTCCGGCTGTGGAGACGTCCACTCCTTCGCATCAGCCAGCGCATGGCTGAGATCAAGGGCTGATAAATCAGCAAGTTAGCTTGACGAAGCTGCGCTCATGGCTTGTGTTTTCGCCGAGGTTAAACCCTTACCGGCGACCCACCCGCTGCTCTTCGCGAACGCTCTGGCCGGCATCTGCTCCGATGCCGTGTCGTTATGTTCGCCGACTGAAATAAGGAGTCCGCCCGTGGCTAATCGCTATGGCAAGGGGCTATTGGGAGGTGCGATCACCATCGTACTCCTGGCCCTGCTGGTCCACTGGATCGGCATCGATACGTTTGAACGCTATAAAGATGATCTGTTGTTCTACCTGCAAGCGCATTTGTTTCTGGTAGCGGTTTCAATGCTGGCGGCCATCGTGGTCGGGGTTCCGGCGGGCATTGCCCTCAGCCGACCCAGCATGGTCGGCCGCGCTGAACGCTTCATGCAGATCTTCAACATTGGCAACACCGTTCCTCCTCTCGCTGTGCTGGCCATCGCTCTCGGTATTCTCGGGATCGGCAGTGGCCCCGCCATCTTCGCCCTGTTTCTCGCCTCGTTGCTGCCCATCGTGCGCAACACCTACGAAGGCTTGAAGAACGTTCAGGGTTCGCTCAAGGAAGCCGCCACCGGCATCGGCATGACGCCGCGCCAGGTCTTGCTGCGCGTGGAATTGCCCAACGCCGTGCCGATCATCATCGGTGGTGTGCGCGTTGCACTGGCGATCAACGTCGGTACTGCGCCGCTGGCTTTCCTGATCGGCGCCAACAGCCTCGGCAGTCTGATCTTCCCCGGCATCGCCCTGAATAATCAGCCGCAGTTGGTGCTGGGTGCGGCGTGTACCGCGTTGCTCGCCCTGCTGCTCGATGGCCTGGTGACTCTCGCGAGTCGTAAGTGGCTGGAACGTGGCCTGACTCGCTGAGCGAAAGGAATTCCAATGAAAAAGATATGCTTGTTTCTAGGCCTTGCCCTGTTGTTCCCGGCATTGGCCCAAGCTGCGGATAAACCCTTGCTGCGCATCGGCGCACGGGTCTTTACCGAGCAAACCATCCTCGCTGAAATCACCGCTCAGTATCTGCGCACCAAGAACTTCGATGTGCAGATTACCGGCGGGCTGGGCAGTAACCTGGCGCGTAGCGCACAGGAAACCAGCCAGCTGGACCTGCTGTGGGAGTACACCGGTGTTTCCCTGGTGTCCTACAACCATATCGATGAAAAACTCGACAGTGAGCAGACCTACGCACGGGTCAAGGAAGTCGACGCGAAGAAAGGCCTGGCCTGGCTTTCCCCGTCGAAATTCAACAACACCTACGCCCTGGCGCTGCCGAAAAAAGTTGCGGACCAGTACCCGCACATCAACACCATGACCGACCTGACCAACGTCCTGAAAGATGAAGCCAAAGAGGGTCATCTCGTAGCGCTGGACACCGAGTTCGCCAACCGTTCCGACGGTCTGGTCGGGCTGGTCAAGCATTACGACATGAATCTCGGTCGCGAGAATACGCGGCAGATGGATGGCGGGCTGGTCTACACCGCGTTGCGTAACGGCCAGGTGTTCGCTGGCCTGGTCTACACCACCGACGGGCGCCTGAATGCGTTCAAGCTCAAGGTGCTCAAGGACGACAAGGGTTATTTCCCGGACTACACCGCAGCGCCGGTGATTCGTCAGGAGTATCTGGACAAGCACCCGCAGATCGCCACGCTGCTCAAGCCGTTGGCCGACCTGCTGGACAACCAGACGATGATCGACCTCAACGCCCGCATCGACGTCGATCATGAAAGCCCATCCAAAGTTGCCGCCGATTTTCTGCGCCAACATCCCCTGAACTAAGGAAGGAGACGATATGAGCATTTTTAGCGCCTTCTCCCATCTGGACTGGGCTCAGGTCATTCATTTGACCTGGCAGCACATCACGTTGGTCGGCATCGCGGTCATCCTGGCAATTGTGGTCGGCGTTCCCCTGGGCGTCCTGATGACCCGCTTCCCGGCCCTCGCCGGCCCGCTGCAGGCCAGCGCCACGGTGCTGCTGACCGTGCCATCGATTGCCCTGTTCGGGTTGCTGCTGCCGTTTTATTCCAAGTTCGGCCAGGGCCTTGGCCCGATGCCGGCAATCACCGCTGTGTTTCTGTACTCGCTGCTGCCGATCATGCGCAACACCTATCTGGCGCTGACTGGCGTCGAACCTGGTATTCGCGAAGCCGCCAAGGGTATCGGCATGACCTTCGGCCAGCGTCTGCGCATGGTTGAACTGCCGATTGCCGTGCCGGTGATCCTGGCCGGTGTTCGCACCGCCGTGGTGATGAATATCGGTGTCATGACCATCGCCGCCACCATCGGTGCCGGTGGTCTGGGTGTACTCATTCTTGCTTCTATCAGCCGCAGCGACATGTCGATGCTGATCGTGGGCGCCGTGCTGGTCAGTATCCTGGCCATCATCGCTGACCTTCTTCTGCAATGGCTGCAACGCGCGCTGACTCCAAAAGGACTCCTGAAATGATCGAACTCCAGAACCTCTCCAAGACTTTCCAGAGCAACGGCAAAGAAGTGAAGGCTGTCGATTCGGTCAGCCTCACCGTCAACGAAGGCGAGATCTGCGTCTTCCTCGGCCCGTCGGGCTGCGGCAAGAGCACCACGCTGAAGATGATCAACCGCCTGATCGTGCCGACCTCTGGCAAGATCCTGATCAATGGCGAAGACACCACCGGTCTGGACGAAGTGACCCTGCGTCGCAACATCGGCTACGTGATCCAGCAGATCGGCCTGTTCCCGAACATGACCATCGAGGAGAACATCGTGGTCGTGCCCAAGCTGCTGGGCTGGGATGCCAAGCGTTGCCACGACCGTGCGCGCGAACTGATGAGCATGATCAAGCTTGAGCCCAAGCAGTATCTGCATCGCTACCCGCGTGAACTGTCCGGTGGTCAGCAGCAGCGTATCGGCGTGATCCGCGCGCTGGCCGCCGACGCGCCTTTGCTGTTGATGGACGAACCGTTCGGCGCGGTCGATCCGATCAACCGCGAAATGATCCAGAACGAGTTCTTCGAGATGCAGCGCGCGCTGAACAAGACCGTGATCATGGTCAGCCACGACATCGACGAAGCCATCAAGCTGGGCGACAAGATCGCTATTTTCCGCGGCGGCAAGCTGCTGCAGATCGACCATCCGGACACGCTGCTGGCGCACCCGGTGGACGATTTCGTGAGCAACTTCGTCGGCCAGGACAGCACTCTGAAACGCCTGCTGCTGGTCAAGGCCGAAGATGCAGCGGACAACGCGCCGTCGGTCAGCCCGGAAACCCCGGTGGCCGACGCGCTGGACGTGATGGACGAAAACGACCGTCGCTACATCGTGGTGACCGATGCCGAGAACAAGGCCATGGGTTATGTGCGTCGTCGCGACCTGCATCGCCAGACCGGCACCTGCGCCCAGTTCCTGCGCCCATTCAACGCCACGGCGGCCTACGACGAACACCTGCGCATCCTGCTGTCGCGCATGTACGAGTTCAACCGCGCCTGGCTGCCGGTGCTGGATGCCGAAAACGTATTCCTCGGCGAAGTGACCCAGGAATCCATCGCGGCCTACCTGAGTTCGGGTCGTTCGCGGGGTATGAAGACCAGCATTGTTTCGCCGGCTGATATTGCGGCGGAGGCGGCGAGCATCTGATCTTTGGGAGCGGACCGGACGGCGTTCCGCTTGTCCGCGAAAACGTCCGTATGAGCGATGCACAGGTTGCTGCTCATACGGCTTCTTCGCGGACACACCTCAGGCAGAAGGCTTTTACCAGCTGTAACTCACTTTTGCGGTGACCTCACGGCCAGGGTTGTAGAAGTCGGCAGTGCCGGAACCGACCACATGCTGTTCATCCAGAAGGTTGCTCACGTTAACTGCCAGATCGGTGCCCTTGGCGATCTGGTATTTGAACGCAGCATCGAACAGCGTGGTGGCGTCACTCTTGTCGCCAGTGTTGGCGGCATCGAAATAGTAGGAGCCGATATAACGCGCACCCAGGCCAGCACTCATTTTAGTGTTCGGGATGTCGTAGTAGCTCCACAGCGAAGCGGAGTGCTTTGGCACGGCGGCAAACTCGTTGCCCTTGAGTGAAGTGCCGGTGAACAAAGTACCGCGCACGACTTCCGACTTCATGAGGGAATACCCGCCGATCAGGCTGAGGTTTTCGGTCAACTCGGCTTTGGCCTCAAGATCAAGGCCTCGCACTTTCGACTCGCCGACGGTTTCCTGTTCGATGGTGCCATTAGGCTGAACGACGGCGATGGTGACGTCTTCCTGGTTCAGGTCGTATACCGCTGCCGAGAACAACGCATTCATACCCGTAGGCGCATATTTCACGCCAACCTCATACTGCTTGCCGCGTTGCGGAGTGACACCAATCGTTGGTGGGGAAACAGACTCCACCATGCTGACATAAGTGGAAACTTCGTCGTTGACGATATAGGTCAAAGCACCACGGACTGAGTTCTCCGAAAAGCTATCCGAGGTTTTGGTGTCGGTGATGTCGGTGCTGGAAAGATCCAGAGAATCGTTGCGCACCCCGGCGGTAAGGATGAAACGCTCATAAAAAGAGAAGTTCTGCTGCATGAATACGGACTTGGTCGTGTAGTCCTGCTTATTGCGGCTATATGGCGCAACGCCACGAGGCGTGCCGGTGTACACCGGATTCGCGACATCAATAGGTGTGGTCAACGCGTATACCGACGTGTCTTCGCTTTCGTCGTTACGATACTCCACACCCACAATCGAACTGCTGTCGATATTTTCGAAGCGCACATCGTATTTCAGCATCAGGTTGCCGTTGATTTGCTCGGCTTCGCTGTCGGTCCCGAAGAGAAAACGATCAACCGTGGTGCCGGTCCGGCCCGCGTTATCGCTGATGTAAACGTAGCCAAAGTCGTCCGTCAATTTGCTGTAGCGCAGGTTGCTGCTCAGAACGAAGCCATTGTCAAAATCGTGGCTGATGGTACCGCTGATGGTGTTGCGCTCTACATCGTGGAAGTTGTAATCCGGCTCGCCAAAGAATTTGCTGCGGTCGTACTCCTTGTCCAACGGGTAACCGCCGCTGTTGGGCGAACTCTTGGTTTTAAGGTGATCCACAACCACTGTGGCCGACGTGTAGGCGGTTGGCGCCCAGGTCAGGCCGCCCATCAAGAACTCGTTGTCGTCCCTGGAGTGATCGTATTCGCGCTCACTGTCCTGGAATTTGCCGGTCAGGCGGTAAGCCAGCGTCTTATCTTCGTTCAACGAGTCCCCTACATCGATACCGGTTTCTTTATGGTCGAAAGAACCGTAGGTGACATAACCCTGGCCGAATTTGTCGAAGCGCGGTTTCTTGGTCACGAAATTAACCGAACCGCCGGGATCTGCCGGGCCGAACAAGGTGGAGTTGGCGCCACGCAGCACCTCGACGCGCTCATAGGCAAACGGCTCTTCACGTACACCGCGCATTGACCCCAGAGTCATCCCGTCACGGTAAGTCGTGGCTTGAAACCCGCGGATAGTAAAGTAATCGTTACGGTCGTCAGTGCCGTAATAGTCGGTGATAACGCTAGGCGTATATTGCAGGAGCTCCTCTGTGGTGTTTACGCTGCGTTGCTCCATTTCTTTTTGGGTGATGACTGAAACAGAAGCCGGCGTATTCAGGATGCTGGTGGCGACCTTGCCGCCAACCCAAAGCTCTCGAGCAACAACCGAATTGGCGTCGTCATCATAATAGGCCTGCGTATCAACGATAATCGGACCCAGGCGATACGCGTTATCTTCTTTGCTGACCTCTTCTGCCGTTGCGCCCAGCGGCACGAAAACCAGCGGCGCGCAGAACAGAGCGGTGGCGCGTTGCCGTGCCAAGCGTGTGGTAGAGCTGGTTTTGTTATCGGTCATGCTCGTTTCCCTTGATTATTCGAACGCTCCAACGCGGGTCGCCTAATTCAATTGCGCAGAAGCCATCGGTTTGAGCCGGGAACTATATTCGAAAAACTACATCGCAACGATAAGTATTCCTATTATTAATAGTGACGGTAAAGTGATGCACGGCTGTATTCGGCAGAGGCATATCTCCAGCCCACGGCCGGTGGAGCTGTGTGCGATCAAAAGGGCCTGAAAGAAATCCACTCATTCACGAGTAATATCAATCACGTAGATGAAAGTGACCGAATGCAGCCGGCAAAGACCTCAACTCCGCCCCGCGCTCCAGCACACTTTCGTCGTAGGAGCGAGCTTGCTCGCGAAGATGCAGGTACAGCCGACGCATACGCTACGGATGCATTGGCCGCTTCGCGGACAAGTCCGCTACTACGGAAGAATGAGCCTGCAGCACATGCAAAACCCTCTACGAAAAACCGCCTTCTCGTCGCCAAGTCCGGCGTTTGAGGAACATCAGGCTGTCATGTGGGTCGGTTACATAAGTGGGTGTTAAGGACTGCCGGATTGCTGCGTACAAAAACGCGACATTTTTTGTTGATCTCAAGCCTCTCAGGTCCTACAGTTCGCGCCGAACGTCCATGCTGGAAACGATCCATCCGGCTCAAGTACTGACGACGAGACAGCAAGGCCAAGGAGGCAAGCCTCCGTGGCCTTTTTGCTTTCGGCGACATGCCTTGGGAAGTAGGCGAACCAAAGTGGGGATACGGAGGGCGTTCGCGGGGCGTGTCATCAATGGATTCATTTCACTGAGAATCCATTGATGACACGCTCCAGCACCCATTTATTCATCTGTCTGCCTCATGGAGTCCCCGAGCATGCCGATCAAGGTCGAAGACTACTACTCAGCCGAAACTTTCTCGAAGATGAAGGCTTTCGCTGACAAGCAAGAAACCCCGTTCGTGGTGATCGATACCAACATCATCAGCAAAGCCTACGACGACCTGCGCGCAGGTTTCGAATTCGCCAAGGTGTATTACGCAGTCAAGGCCAACCCTGCGGTCGAAATCATCGAGTTGCTCAAGAACAAGGGTTCGAGCTTCGACATCGCGTCCATCTACGAGCTGGACAAGGTCATGGGCTGCGGCGTTGGCCCGGAGCGCATCAGCTACGGCAACACCATCAAGAAATCCAAGGACATCCGCTACTTCTACGAGAAGGGCGTGCGCCTGTACGCCACCGACTCCGAAGCGGACCTGCGCAACATCGCCAAGGCCGCGCCCGGCTCGAAAGTCTACGTGCGCATCCTGACCGAAGGTTCGACCACCGCCGACTGGCCTCTGTCGCGTAAATTCGGCTGCCAGACCGACATGGCCATGGACCTGCTGATCCTCGCCCGCGACCTGGGCCTGGTGCCTTACGGCATCTCGTTCCACGTCGGTTCCCAGCAGCGTGACATCAGCGTCTGGGACGCCGCGATCGCCAAGGTCAAGGTGATCTTCGAGCGTTTGAAGGAAGAAGACGGCATCGTTCTCAAGCTGATCAACATGGGTGGCGGCTTCCCGGCCAACTACATCACTCGTACCAACAGCCTGGAAACCTACGCCGAAGAAATCATCCGCTTCCTCAAGGAAGACTTCGGTGACGATCTGCCAGAAATCATCCTGGAGCCGGGCCGTTCGCTGATCTCCAACGCCGGTATCCTGGTCAGCGAAGTGGTATTGGTTGCGCGCAAGTCGCGTACCGCCGTCGAGCGCTGGGTCTACACCGACGTGGGCAAGTTCTCCGGCCTGATCGAAACCATGGATGAAGCCATCAAGTTTCCGATCTGGACCGAGAAGAAAGGCGAGATGGAAGAAGTCGTCATCGCCGGCCCGACCTGCGACAGCGCCGACATCATGTACGAAAACTACAAGTACGGCCTGCCGTTGAACCTGGCCATCGGTGACCGCCTGTACTGGCTCTCCACCGGTGCCTACACCACCAGCTACAGCGCGGTGGAATTCAACGGCTTCCCGCCATTGAAAGCGTTCTACCTCTAACCAGGCCCGAACCGGAAAAGCCCGCGAGTGATCGCGGGCTTTTTTATGGGCGATTGTCTTACCAGGTTTTCAGAACCGTACGCAGTACCTTGGACAACGCATCGGCTTGAAGAATGAACGCCCGGGCGAAGTCCACGACAGGTTCGTTGGCTTGTCGCTCGCGTAGCGTGATGAACGTCTGCAAGGTAGTCACCAGCTTTTGCAGTTGCTCTTCATATTGTTGCTTGGGTGCGGCAATGTCCTGCAGCTCGCTCAGGTCATCGTTGCGCGCCGACAGCTCCCTGAGTTGCTGCTTGTGATCGGCGATCTGTCTGTACTTACCGTCCAGATCGGCCTGGACGCGATCCCTGGCCTCAAGCAAATCTCCGTACTTCACCGCTTCACTGGCGATGCTCAGAATGTTTTTCACACCGATTACACCTGCCTGCAGCGTGTTGATGGCGGGGTGAAGAGGTCGGAGTTTGATGACGTCTTCAAGGATGGGAATCCACCTGTCAAGAATCGTCATGTCTTCATAGACCTTCATGGCGTCGGTCAACGGTTGCTTGACCCGCTCCAGCTGTGCGCTCTGTGCGGTGAGAGCCTCCAGTGCTCGCTGAATGGAAGCGCGTTGGCGATCCTGAGCGGCGATGTACGACGCGCTGTCACCGAGCGCCCAGGCGCGAAGGTTATCAAGACGCTCTCCCAAAGCTGCGGCATGTTCGTCCATGGTGTGCAGAGTGGTTTTGAGAGTGATTGAAAGTTCAGCCCGATACCTTTCAGCGACCGAGTTCGCCGTGGATTTCGGTTCAAGAGCGGCTGAATCGGAGATTTCAGCCAGTAGCGAGCTGATTTCCTGGGTCTGCAGCTCTACGGGCGCCGATGCAAGCATATCCCTGGCGTAATCATCCAGCTGATAAAAAAGTTTGCTCAGGGTTGTCAGCCGCTCTTTGAGCGCGGGGAGATACAGCGTTTCGCGCGCAGCCAGCTTTCTTTCAAGCAGGGCTCTGCTGGTGCGGATAACAGCCGTGTCGGGGCCTATGAAGTTAAAGGGTTCGTTCAAATAAGTAATGGTCATTTGTTGATTGCTCAAATGCTTGGATGGCAGCAGTTTGCTGTTCATGCCGGAATGGATACGGCGTCTTGGTTGATCGCAGTTACAAGGCCTTGGGCTTGTCGTTCCACATTGTCCCATTGGTTGAGCATATGGGAGATGCGGGCTTCGAAGATGAAGAGGGCAGTGGCGTCGTCGGTGTCTCTGATTTTACTTACGGAAGCCGTGATATAAGCCCCGATCAGTGACCATATGTTCTCCAAGTTGCCCGCCCCATTGAGCGCTTCTTCGATCAGCAATTGCATGTTCTGTAGATCGGCCTCAAGTCGGAGCAGGGCAGGTATACCCTGGTTGATATTGGCAAGTCTGCTTTCCAGCTTCTTCTTGTTTTGAATTTCCTTTTCGTATTCTGCTTTTATGCGGTTGGCATCCGAACCGAAAATTGACCAGGTTATTCCCAGGCCAGCCGGGCCCCACCATAGGCCGACCCATTTATAGATGGTGTAGGTGCTGTAGCTTCTGCCCAGTTCTTCAATTCGAGCGTTGAATCGCGATATTTCTTCGTTCAGTTCGGCAGCGAGTTCGTTCCCGTCTGTTTTTACGATTAAAGCGAGCTTGCGTGTAATTTCGTCCCTGGCAGTTCGCAAGTCGGTTCTGAAGAATGTGATGAGGTTTTTGACGTTGTTGGCTGACTTCTTATGTTCATCAACGGTATTGACTATTTCCTTGATAAGGGCCAGCAGTGGGTGAATGGCCCTCTGCGCATCGGTCTTGAGTGGGACCGATGGCAGGGTTGCCAGGTCTTCCGGGGTGATGTCGGCGATGACGCCCTGATACGACGTGTAACCTTCCAGCTTCCGGATGAGGTTGCAGATGGAGCTGCCGTATGACTTCAAAATACCGTTGAAGGTGATCAGCGTATTGCCGACTTCAATCATCTTTTTTTCAATGCCGTACCACGTTGTAGCAAGATCCTTTAGTTGTTGATGCAACTTTGCAATGTCCGAGGGCCTCAATCCGGCAATAAAGCTTTCGGAGTAGCCCAGATAGCTGGCAACTTCTTCAGGCTTGGTCGGTAGCTGATTGACCTGTCTGGTCAGGCGTTTTATTTTCTCAAGATCGTCGCTTCCCAGATAAAGTCCGGGCTTTCGAACCGCTTTTTCGTGGTCTCCCGCAGCCGCCTGTAAGTAATTCTGGATGGCGGTGTGAACCGGCTTTTCCAAAATATCCGTTACGTTCAGGCTCTCGTCTTTCAGGTCGTTTTTCTCGGCCAGTGCAGTGCTAAGCATCGTTGATTTCCTATGGTTGTTTTGAGCGGGGCGTTCAGGCAATCCCGGCATCGGTTTAAAGCATGTAGAGGAAGTTAGCAGCTCAAGCGCGCTTGAGTAAGTGCTGGCTTTCTACTTTGTGTGTAGGAGGATGCGCGTAATCACAGCTGTAAAGTCGGGTTGGTTGGGCGGGTATTACAATAGGTCGGTGTGTTTGTGTAGGTATTATTATGTAGGTAATACTTTTGACGGCTGGCTGATTCCTACAAGGGACGTCTATGGTTGCCTCTGGTTACTTAAGGCAGGTGCAGTAAGCTTGGTTATCACAACTAACATGCCGCTTAATGGCGGGGCGCATAAATCACCGCCAATAAAGGATGGTTACATGCAGGCAAGCGAAGAAATACCCATCGAAACATTGAACGACGTGACCACGCGTTACGTGCAAGCCATGGCCGGTTTTTCGGACAAGGGCGGGCGAGAACCAGGCCTTATCGTCTCTCCTGCCGACGTGCGCACCATCAGGCGCTACGTGGCCTCGGCGCTCGAACTGCCATCGGGGCTCGATCAGGTCCGTCAGGTGCTGGGCTATGACGTGGCGGACATCGCCGGGCTGGAACCGACCGATATCCATGAGCTGTACCAGGCCATGCAAGGCCATGCCCACGAATGGTCTGGTCTGGAAACCGGTATCAAGGATGTCGGCACCGATCTGGTGTACTTTTCCGATGCGCTCAAAAGCAGCGGCGAGACCCTCATCACTTTCGTGGAGGGCCTTGAGGGCTACCGCAACGCCATTGGTGTGCTCGGCGAACTGACTCCAGCGGTGATGGCGCATCTGCCGGTGGTGGAGTGGACCGCGCACGACCGCAACCGCAAGGCGACGCTGGATGCACTGCTCGATGACCTGCGCATCGTCATTCAGGATTGCAGCCGCAGCACCGGCCGGGTGAATTCCGGGCTTTCGGCATTCAAGCGTGAACTGAAAACCCGTATCGGGCCTTCGCTGGGCTTGAAGTTGACCTTGATCCGTCGCAACAACCGGGATTTGCGGCTGGCTGAGCTGAATGCCGAGCTGGAAGAGATCAATCGGGAAATCCAGGCCCAAAGCGACAGTCTTGAAGACTTTCTGCAACAACAGTGGTGCCTGGCATCCTTCGCCCATTCGCTGGTCTTTCCGAACGGGCAGGCACCGCAGCGGACCCGCCTGGAATGGCTGATTGCGCGCAAGCGTGAGCTGATAGCCAGGATCCGGACCGATCACGCGCTGCTGGCCTCGCTGGCGCAGTTGCAGACCATGGTTCAGGAACTTCGCATCCGGGTCGATGCAGCCGCCTCCGGCGCCTCGAACCTGGAGAGCCTGTGGATATTGATCCAGACCTACATCGACGGCTCGGCCAAGCGCCTGCACAACCTGACCGACGCGACCTTTCTTGTCGTCTTCGTCGCACGTCTGCGCTCGATGATTCTCTCGTGGAGCGAAATCAAGCGGCATTCACAGGATCTGCTGACAGCATTCAACAATGCCATTGCGCAGGTGCAGCCATGAATATCGACCGTTCAGGAACAACCCGTTCGTATCCCCGGCCCGACCTCGCTGCGATCACTCGTCATCGCAGCGTCATGGCGCAATGTGCAGGTGCACAAACCGCAGGCGTTCTACGTGACCAGTTGCTCACGGTGCTCGACAGGGTCTACGTGGTCGACGTTGAAATCATCACGATGCTCGACGGCGTTTGCGCCAGTCTGCGCGGCGTTGAACTGGAGCCTTATCGTGCGGCCATGCGCGAGCTGGAACGTGAAGGACGTACACAACAGGAAAACCTGGCGTTGCTGTCCTACCAGGAACAGGCGGTAAACGAGCTGCTTGGGGGTATGCGCAATGCCCGCGGTTATGTCGATGCGCTGACCGGACACCTGGCTTCGGTCGAGGCGGCGGTGGTCAACGACACACGTGAGCTGGCCAGGAACGCCGAACGGCAGCTGGAGGGCGTAAGCGCTTTCAGTGATGAGGCCCGGCGACGGACGCTTGAGTTTTATCTGGAAGACATGCAGGGGCCGTTGCGAGTCGATGAGGCCAGGCGCGGGTATGTGGATGAGATAAAAAAAATCATCTCGCCGGTGGAGTACTTCTGCCACAACGCGCTGGGCGAGGGTGAGCCGGGTATCCGGCTGGCGGACGATTTCCAGCTCCACGCCGCTGAGCTGGTGGACTATCTGCAGCGCTTACGCCGGGAGTGGAGAAGCTGAAATGCGGTTAACTCGATGCGCGATTCGTCACCATCGTAACGGTCTCTTTGCCAGCAAGCTGGCTCCTGCGGGCTACAAACCCGTAGGAGCCAGCTTTTACCAGTGGAGCATCACGCCGCCACGAACTGCTCTGCGTAATGGCAGGCAACCTGGCGGTTGTCGACCAGACGCAGTGCGGGTTCCTCAGTGGCGCAGCGCTCGGTGGCGTATGGGCAACGCTTGTGGAACGCACAACCGCTAGGCGGGTTGAGCGGGTTGGGCAATTCGCCGACGATCTTGATCTTCGGCTTGAGCGGGTCTGGGTGGATGGTCGGTGTGGCGGACAACAGCGCCTGAGTGTAAGGATGCAGCGGGCGTTCGTAGATCTGCTCTTTCGGCCCCATTTCCGCCGGGCGCCCCAGGTACATCACCAACACCGTATCGGCCACATGCCTCACCACCGACAGGTTGTGGGAAATGAACACGTAGGCGGTGTTGAATTCCTGCTGCAAATCCATGAACAGGTTCAAGACCTGCGCCTGGATCGACACGTCCAGCGCCGAAGTCGGCTCGTCCGCCACCAGCACTTTGGGTTGCAGCATCATGGCGCGGGCCAGGGCAATCCGCTGGCGCTGACCACCAGAAAACATGTGCGGATAACGCTGATAGTGCTCGGGACGCAGGCCGACCTGACTCATCATCGCCTGCACTTTTTCACGGCGTTCGGCACGGCTCAGGTTGGTGTTGATCAGCAGCGGCTCGCCCAGT
This sequence comes from Pseudomonas sp. v388, assembly GCF_003935425.1. Lineage (GTDB taxonomy): Bacteria > Pseudomonadota > Gammaproteobacteria > Pseudomonadales > Pseudomonadaceae > Aquipseudomonas. Next base: position 180,538 of record NZ_RHQN01000011.1, on the reverse strand, counting down.
TGGTCGCCGATTTTCTGCCGAGGATTGAGCGACGCATACGGGCTTTGAAACACCATCTGCACGTCTTTGCGCAGTTGCTTGCGTTCGGCCTTGCTGGCACCGGTCACTTCCTGGCCGGCAATTTTCAGCGATCCCGAAGACGGCTCTTCGATCAGCGTCAGTGCGCGCGCCAGGGTGGACTTGCCGCAGCCCGACTCGCCCACCACGGCCAGTGTCTTGCCGGCCTCCAGCTCAAAGGAAACGCCGTTCAAGGCGCGCACGGTGGCGTGGCCCTTGAACAGGCCGCGAGAGACTTCGTAATGACGGGTAAGGTCGCGGGCGGTAAGTACGACGCTCATCACGCCACCTCCTGATTCAAGGGATAGAAGCAGCGCGCCAGGCTCTGGGCTTTAGGGTCCAGGCCGGGGCGTTCGGTGCGGCAGTTGTCGCGCACGTAAGGGCAACGTGGCGACAGCAGGCAGCCTTGCGGGCGGTCATAGCGGCCGGGAACCATGCCCGGAAGCGTCGCCAGGCGTTCGGCACCCATGCTGTGCTCGGGAATCGCCGCCAGCAACGCTTCGCTGTAAGGATGAGCCGGAACGTCGAACAGTTGCGGCACCTGGCCGACCTCGACCGCCTGGCCGGCGTACATCACGCACACCCGCTGCGCGGTTTCGGCGACCACTGCCAGGTCGTGGGTGATGAGCACCAGCGCCATGTTCTGTTCTTTCTGCAGGCTCAGCAGCAGGTCCATGATCTGTGCCTGAATGGTTACGTCCAGTGCGGTGGTCGGTTCGTCGGCGATCAGCAGTTTTGGTTCGCCGGCAATTGCCATGGCAATCGCGACGCGCTGGCTCATACCGCCGGACAGCTGATGCGGGTAGGCATTGAGACGTGCCGCGGCGCCCGGAATCTCCACCTTCTCCAGCAGTTCCAGGGCACGCTGACGCGCCGCCTTGCCGGACAGACCCAGATGCTGACGCAGGACTTCCTCGATCTGGAAACCCACGGTGTAGCTGGGGTTCAGCGCGGTCATCGGGTCCTGGAACACCATCGCCAGATCCTTGCCGATGATGCGGCGACGCTGGCGCGAGTTCAGTTTGAGCAGGTCGCTGCCGTCGAAGGTCAGCGAGTCGGCGGTGATGATGCCGGGGGCGTCGATCAGCCCCATCAGCGCCATCATGGTCACGGATTTACCCGAGCCCGATTCGCCGACGATGGCCAGTACTTCGCCCTTGTCGACGCGCAGGGAAAGGCCATCCACCACGGGTACGGCCTTGGCGTCGCCGAAGCGGACGTTGAGATTCTTGATTTCCAGAAGTGACATGCGAATCTCCTCAGGCGGCGTTCTTGAGTTTCGGGTCCAGCGCATCGCGCAGACCGTCGCCCATCAGGTTGATTGCCAGCACGCTGAGCAAAATGGTCAGACCCGGCAGGCTCACCACCCACCAGGCACGTTCGATGTAGTCGCGGGCCGAAGCGAGCATGGTGCCCCACTCAGGCGTCGGCGGTTGCACGCCAAGGCCCAGGAAGCCCAGCGCCGCAGCGTCGAGAATCGCCGAAGAAAAACTCAGGGTCGCCTGTACGATCAGCGGCGCCATGCAGTTGGGCAGCACGGTGATGAACATCAGGCGCGGCAGGGTGGCGCCGGCCAGACGCGCAGCGGTCACGTAGTCGCGATTCAGTTCGCCCATTACCGCCGCACGAGTCAGACGCACGTAGGACGGCAGCGAAACGATGGCGATGGCAATCACGGTGTTGATCAGGCCAGGGCCGAGGATCGCGACGATGGCCACAGCCAGCAGCAGCGAGGGCAGGGCGAGCATGATGTCCATCAGGCGCATGACCGATGGGCCGAGGATGCGCGGGAAGAACCCGGCCAGCAGGCCCAGCAGGATGCCCGGAATCAGCGACATGACCACCGAGGACAGGCCGATCAGCAGCGACAGGCGCGAACCCTGGATCAGACGCGACAGCAGATCGCGGCCCAGTTCGTCGGTACCGAGGATGAACTGCCACTGGCCGCCTTCCAGCCAGACCGGCGGGGTCAGCAGGAAGTCGCGGTACTGCTCGCTGGGATCATGCGGCGCGACCCAGGGGGCAAACAGTGCGCAGAACACGATCAGGGTCATGAACATCAGGCCGGCGACCGCGCCCTTGTTCCTGGCGAATGCCTGCCAGAATTCCTTGTACGGGGATGGGTAAAGCAGGCTTTGATCGACTGCTGCCACAGGAGTAGGTGTGCTCATATCGATGATCTCAGCGCTGGTGACGGATGCGTGGATTGGCAAAGCCGTAGAGGATATCCACCACGAAATTGACCAGGATCACCAGGCAGGCGATCAACAGGATGCCGTTCTGCACGACCGGGTAGTCCCGGGCGCCGATGGCTTCGATCAACCACTTGCCGATACCCGGCCAGGAGAAGATCGTTTCGGTCAGAACCGCACCGGCCAGCAATGTGCCGACCTGCAAGCCGAACACGGTCAATACCGGAATCAACGCATTGCGCAGACCGTGGACGAACACTACGCGAGCCGGCGACAGGCCTTTGGCCCGTGCGGTACGCACGTAATCTTCACGCAGCACTTCGAGCATCGAGGAACGGGTCATACGGGCAATGACCGCCAGCGGGATCGTGCCCAGCACGATGGCTGGCAGGATCAGGTGATGCAGTGCATCGAGGAACGCACCTTCCTCATCGCTGAGCAGGGTGTCGATCAGCATGAAGCCGGTGACCGGCGGGATGTCGTACAGCAGGTCGATCCGCCCGGAAACCGGGGTCCAGCCCAGGCTCACCGAGAAGAACATGATCAGGATCAGGCCCCACCAGAAAATCGGCATCGAATACCCGGCCAGGGAGATGCCCATGACCCCATGGTCGAACAGCGATCCCCGTTTGAGGGCCGCGATTACCCCGGCCAGCAGGCCGAGGATGCCGGCGAAGATCAGTGCCGCCAGGGACAGCTCAAGCGTCGCCGGAAACAGCGACGTGAATTCTGTCCAGACGCTTTCGCGAGTACGCAACGATTCGCCGAGATCGCCTTGGGCGAGCTTGCCGATGTAATCGATGTACTGGGCATACAGCGGCTTGTTCAGGCCGAGACGTTCCATGGCCTGGGCGTGCATTTCCGGGTCAACCCGGCGTTCGCCCATCATGACTTCCACGGGGTCGCCCGGAATCAGGCGAATCAGGGCAAAGGTCAACAGCGTGATGCCGAAGAAGGTGGGGATCAACAACCCCACCCGGCGGGCAATAAAACTAAACATCTGGTCGTGTACCTCATCAGCCGGTCAGGCGTACCGCCGTTGCCCTTGTGGGGCGCAGGCGGTGCTTTTTTTCTACTTCACCCCGGTCGAGGTGAAATTGTTATTGGTCAGCGGGCTGATATGAAAGCCCTCGACATTTTTACGCATTGCTACGAACAATTTCGGATAAGCCAGGCTGATCCAGGGTTGTTCCTGATTGAATACATCTTGTGCCTGTTTATAGAGGGCGGCACGTTCAGCCGGTTCGGTTATTTTCCGGGCCTTGGTGATCGCCTTCTCGAACGCCTCGTTGCACCAGCGGGCATAGTTCTCGCCGTTCTTCGCCGCCTCGCAACTCAGGTTGGGGGTGAGGAAGTTGTCCGGGTCGCCGTTGTCGCCGGCCCATCCTGCAAAAACCATGTCATGTTCGCCCTTCTTGGCGCGCTTGAGCATTTCGCCCCATTCCATGATGCGAATATCGAGTTTGATGCCAACCTGAGCCAGGTCTGCCTGCAGCATCTGGGCTCCGACCATCGGGTTGGGGTTGGTCACCGCGCCGCCATTGCGAGCGAACAGGGTGAACACCTGGCCTTCCGGTACGCCGGCTTCCTTGAGCAGGGCGCGTGCCTTGGCCGGATCATGAGCCGGGCCTTTGTTGTCATGGTCATAGCCGATCATGGTCGGAGGATACGGACCGACACCTGCGGTTGCCTTGCCTTCGCCGAACAGCGCCTTGATGTAGGACTGTTTGTCGAACGCCAGGTTGATGGCCTGGCGCACACGCACGTCGCTCAGATACTTGTGCGACGTATTGATGGCGACGTAGCTGGTCATCATGGCTTCCATCTCGTCGATCTTGAGATTGGGGTCGGCCTTGATGTTGGCAATATCGTCAGGTTTCGGATAAAGCGCAACCTGGCATTCATTGGCCTTGAGCTTTTGCAGGCGTGTGTTGTTATCCAGCGTAATGGCAAAGATAAGCGCTTCGGCTGGCACGTTGCTCTTCCAGTAATCCGGGTTGGCTTTATAGCGGACCTGCGCATCCTTGGCATAGCGCGTCAGGATGAACGGACCGGTACCGACAGGCTTGCTGTTGAGCTCTGCGGTCTTGTCGGCCTTGAGCAGCTGGTCGGCATATTCGGCTGAATAAATCGAAGTGAACGGCATCGCCAGGTCGCGAAGGAACGGCGACTCGGGACGCGTCAGGGTGAACTTGACGGTGTAGTCGTCGGTTTTTTCGACGCTCTTGAGCAGGCTTTGGAAACCCATGCTCTCGAAGTACGGGAAGCCGACCAGCGACAATGCGTGCCATGGGTGCTTGGGGTCCAGTTGGCGCTGGAAGCTCCACACCACATCGTCGGCGTTCATCTCGCGGCTGGGCTTGAAGTAATCGGTGGTCTGGAACTTGACCCCGCGTCGCAGCTTGAAGGTGTAGGTCAGGCCGTCGGCGCTGATGTCCCAGCTTTCCGCCAGCCCCGGAATAGTGTCGGTGGTGCCGGGCTTGAAGGCGACCAGGCGTTCGAGGATGGTTTCTGCCGAGGCATCGGCCGTGACAGCTGTCGTGTATTGCACGATATCGAAGCCTTCAGGGCTCGCCTCGGTACAAACCACCAGCGGCTTGGCCGAAACGGCTGCGGCGGTGCTGAGCAGCGCCACGGCAATCGATGCGCGAAGTGAGAGCTTTTTCAATCGAAACCTCCTGTCGATACCAGCGGTACAGCCGCAGCCGGTGGCGTGATGACGCCAGCGGCTGCGGCTTTGCGCTGCTTATAGAATGTTGAACGGAATAGTCGTTACCACGCGCAGTTCGTTCAGGTTGCCATCGGCCTGGAACTCGCTGGCCCGGTGAGTGGTGTAGGTGGCGCGAATGGCTGTGGCCTTCAGAGGGCCGGATTGTACGGCGTATGAAGTGCCGATTCCGTATTCATAGTGAGTTTCACCGTCCATGTTCTTCACGTCGTAGGCGGTGCCTTTGTAATGGGTACCGTCGATGCCCCAGCCGCGTGCCTGGTAGATGTTGAATTTCAGGCCCGGCACGCCGTATTCGGCCATGTTCAGCACGTAACCGATCTGCAGCGATTTCTCGTTTGGTCCGTTGAAGTCCGAGAGCAGGGAGTTGGCCAGGAAGATGGCGTTGGTTTCATGGGCATAATCGAAGTATTCGTCACCGGCGACTTCCTGATAGGCGATGCTCAGGCTGTGCGCCTTGTGCGTGCCGGTGAAGGAGAGGCTGTAGGTGTCGTTGTCGATTGGCCCCAGTTTGCTCTGACCGGCGTCCTTGGTCTTGTAGTAGTTCAGGTTTGTGCTCAGGCTCAGCGCATCGCTGTTGCCGATTTCATGGGTGAAGCCGAAGTAGTACTGCTTCCAGAAGTCTTCCAGGTTGGAGGCGTACAGGCTGGTGGTCACGTTATCGAACGGCTTGTAGTCGCCGCCGAACATATCCAGGCGATCCGCGGTGGCCGTGGAGTTGGCGTATTCGGAGCGGAATCGGGCCAGGCTCTGTTCACTGCGCGGAGACACGCGGTCGAAGCTGCCCGCCTGCAAGGACAGGTTGTTGAATTCGTCGCTCTGCAGGGCAAAACCCTGGAAGCTGGAAGGCAGCGCCCGGTTGCCGATGTAAGCGATAACCGGCGTGTTCACCGACTGGCGACCCATGGTCAGGGTGGTGTTGGACACCCGCGCCTTGACATTGGCCAGGCCCATCTTGCTCCACTGGCCTACGGCATCGCCGTCGTTCTCGGTCAGGGTGCGGTTGGCGCCGCCGGCGAGATCCTTGCGATCACGATCCAGGGCAATGGCGTTGTACAGCGCCAGTTCGGTGGCAAAACCCACGGTGCCCTGGGTGAAGCCCGAGCTGTAGTTGACGATGGTGCCCTGCACCCAGTTGATCCGGCGTGGAGTCGGTGTCGCAACCCCGTTCTTCTGATAGCTGAACCGGTCGTCACGCCGACGAAGCTCGTTGGAATACCAGTTACGCGTGGAACCTGTCACGTGCTGGTCTTCAAAGAACCCGTTGGCATCGGCCTGGGCGCTGGTGGCGCTCAATTGGGTGGGTACGAAACTGTGAGTGCTCTCATCCGCCACGGCCATGGCCCCGAATGACGAAAGGGACAACGCCAATATTGCAGTACCGGTGGTTTTCACGATCAATTGCTCCTGTCTTTCTTATAAAAACGCCAGTTTTTTGGGGCTGGCTTGGTAGTGCCGGGCTGGTTGGTCCGGCTTGTAACGTATTCGATTGCTCAGGCGATATCGCTCGCTGCCGGAAATCGGCAGCGAGCGAGAAGCTCAAACGCGGGGTTAATCGGCGACGCTGACGCCTGAGAAGTTATTGCGACCGAACGGGCTGACGTGGAAGCCCTGGACTTCGCTGCGCAATGGCTGGTTGACGGTGGAGTGCGCAATGGGTGTGATCGGCACTTGTTGCTTGAGGTATTGCTGCGCCTGTTTGTACAGGTCGGTGCGCTGGCCTTTGTCGGTGGTCTGGATGGCCGCCTTGATCAGTTGATCGTATTTTTCGTCGCACCACATCGAGTAGTTGTTGCCGCCGATCGCCGCGCAGCTGTACAGGGTGCCGAGCCAGTTGTCCGGGTCCCCATTGTCACCGGTCCAGCCGATCAGCGAGATATCGTGCTCGCCGTTCTTGGTGCGCTTGAGGTACTCGCCCCACTCGTAGCTGACGATCTTGACCTTGATGCCGACCTTGGCCCAATCGGCCTGGAGCATTTCAGCCATCAATTTGGCGTTGGGGTTGTACGGGCGTTGCACCGGCATGGCCCACAACGTCAGCTCGGTGCCTTCTTTCACACCGGCGGCGCGCAGCAATTGCCTGGCCTTTTCCGGGTTGTACGGTGCGTCCTTGATGGTGTCGTCGTAAGACCACTGGGTCGGCGGCATGGCGTTGACGGCCAGTTGGCCCGCGCCCTGATAAACGGCATTGATAATGGCCGGCTTGTTCACTGCCATGTCCAGGGCCTGGCGCACTTGCAGGTTGCCCAACGGCTCGTGGCGCACGTTGTAGGAGATGTAGCCGAGGTTGAAACCCGGACGCTCCATCACCTTCAGGGTCTTGTCGGCCTTCAGCGCTTCGAGGTCGGCCGGGCGCGGGTTCAGGGTGACCTGGCATTCGTTCTTGCGCAGTTTCTGCAGGCGTACCGAGGCGTCGGTGTTGATGGAAAAAATCAGCTGATCGATCTTCACCCGGCTCGGGTCCCAGTATTCCTTGTTACCTCGGTAACGAATCTGCGAATCCTTCTGATAGCGCTGGAACACGAACGGTCCGGTGCCGATCGGCTCCTGGTTGATATCCCGTGCCTTGCCCTTGGCCATCAACTGCTCGGCGTACTCCGCGGACAGAATGCCGGCGAAGTTCATGGCGATGTTCTGCACGAACGCCGCGTCCACGTTGTTCAGGGTGAAGACCACAGTCAGGGGATCGGTCTTCTCGACCGACTTGATCTTGGTGTTCAGGCCCATGCCGGTGAAGTACGGGAATTCGGTGGGGTAAGCGACGCGAAACGGATGATCGGGCTTGAGCATGCGATTGAACGTGAACAACACGTCGTCGGCGTTGAAGTCGCGGCTGGGCGTGAAGTTCTTGTTGCTGTGGAACTTCACCCCTTGTCGCAGATGGAAGGTGTAGGTCAGCCCGTCGGGGGAAACATCCCAGGAAGTTGCCAGGCCCGGAACGACCGACGTATCGCCTTGTTTGAATTCGGTCAGGCGGTTGTAGATCGGTTCTGAGGCATCGTTATCGGTTGCCGCCGTATATTGAGCGCCGTCGAAACCGGCCGGGCTCGCTTCGGAGCAGAACACCAGGTTGCTCGCGGCCTGGGCCATAGGGGTCATCGCCAACAGACCCATACCGAGCAGTGAGGTCATCGCAAAAGATTTACGCATGATTCCTATCCTTCAAAGGACGAGCCCAAGGCTCGAATATCTCAACGGTCCGCAGGCAATATCCAAACAACACGCGCGACGCACCCTCGACGGTATGTCGGCAAAGGCATGCGGTAAATAGGCTCGCAGGCCGCAAAGCGTGTAGGAAAAAGCGCTGGCAATAGTAGGGGAAGTGCTTAATAGCAACTTCGCCAACTAACCGGACAACACTTGATGTGGTTGGATAAAGCGTTGACTGCGCTGCGCCGACAGCGCAGTCATACGGCTCTTACTTCACGCTTACACCATAGAACGAGTTCAGGCCGAATGGGCTGATCTTGAAGTCCTGCACGGTGGTGCGCATGGGTTGGTAGACGGTCGAGTGTGCGATAGGCGTCATCGGCACGGCGTCCTTGAGGAGGTGTTGCGCCTGTTTGTACAGCTCGGTGCGCTTGGCCTGGTCCGGCGTTTCCTTGGCCTGGTGAATCAGGGTGTCGAACGGCTTGTCACACCACTTGGCGAAGTTGTTGCCATTGAGCGCATCGCAGCCGAACAGGGTGCCGAGCCAGTTGTCCGGGTCACCGTTGTCGCCGCTCCAGCCGATCAGCATCGCGCCGTTTTCGCCGTTCTTGGCGCGCTTGATGTATTCGCCCCATTCATAGCTGACGATCTTGGCGTTGATACCGATCTTCTTCCAGTCGGACTGGAGCATTTCGGCCATCAGCTTGGCGTTGGGGTTGTACGGACGCTGAACCGGCATCGCCCACAGGGTGATTTCGGTGCCTTCCTTGATGCCGGCTTCCTTGAGCAGGGCCTTGGCTTTCTCAGGATCGTACTTGGCATCCTTGATGGTGGTGTCATACGACCATTGGGTCGGCGGCATGGCATTGACGGCCAACTGGCCGGCGCCTTGATACACCGAGTCGATGATCTGCTGCTTGTTGACGGCCATGTCCAGTGCCTGACGAACCTTCAGCTGCGCCAGCGGGTTAGGCTGATCGCTGTCCTTGATCTTGTCCATCACGTTGTAGGCGATGTAACCCAGGTTGAAACCGGCCTGATCCGGCATCTTCAGGTTCTTGTCGGCCTTGAGCGGCTCCAGGTCGGCAGGACGCGGGTAAGCGGTGATCTGGCATTCGTTCTTCTTGAGCTTCTGCATGCGCACCGACGGGTCAGTGGTGATGGCGAAGATCAGGTTGTCGACTTTGACGTCCTCAGGCTTCCAGTAGTCCTTGTTGCCGGTGAAGCGAATGTTGGAATCTTTCTGGTAGCTCTTGAACACGAACGGGCCAGTGCCGATCGGCTTCTGGTTGATGTCCGTGGCCTTGCCCTGCTTGAGCAGCTGGGCTGCGTACTCGGCGGACTGGATCGAGGCGAAGCTCATGGCCAGGTTCTGGATGAACGCCGCGTCGACCTTGTTGAGCACGAACTTGACCGTGTGGTCGTCGACTTTTTCGACCTTGGCGATGTTGGTGTCCATGGCCATGTCGGTGAAATACGGGAATTCGGTCGGTGCCGCTTTGCGGAACGGCATGTCCTTGTCGATCATGCGAGTGAACGTGAACAGCACGTCGTCGGCGTTGAACTCGCGGGTCGGCTTGAAGTAAGGCGTGGTGTGGAACTTGACGCCTTCGCGCAGGTGGAAGGTGTAGGTCAGCACGTCTTCGGAGACGTCCCAGCTGGTCGCCAGGCCTGGCTGAACGGCGGTACCGCCACGCTCGAACTGGGTCAGGCGGTTGAAGACGGTCTCCGCCGACGCGTCGAAATCCGTGCCTGTGGTGTATTGCGCCGGGTCAAAACCCGCCGGGCTGCCTTCGGAGCAGAACACCAGGTTCGAGGCTGCATGGGCGAAGGGGGCGCTGGCGAGCAAGCCGGCACCGACTAGAAACGGAATGACCGCGTGTTTGAGCATGGTGGCCTCAGTTGTTGTCATTTTTTTGATTAGAGGAACCTGCCTTGTGGGCCGGTCCATCCGATACTTATGCAGGGTGCATACCCAAAGCAAGATGTTGGCGCCAAAGAAGCCACAAAGAGTGGCACGTTCGTACAGGAATGTCGCGAAAGTGTAAGTTCTGACGCATTTGATCGTTTGCGCGTCGCATTTGAAATCATTTGTCGCACCAATAAGGCGCGACCGGGTGTGAGAAATGCACCCGGTTGGCGCTCGATTGTTACCTCACTTGCGTACGCTGACGCCGTAAAAAGGCGTCAGGCCGAACGGACTGATCTTGAAATCCTGCACTTCCTGACGCATCGGCTGGAATACCCTGGAGTTGGCGATGGGGGTGATCGGCACCTGCGCCTTGAGCACGCCCTGGGCCTGCTGGTAGAGCTTGATGCGTTGCTCCCGCTGCGGCGTTACCTTGGCCTGCTGCACCAGCTTGTCGTAGGCCGGGTCGCACCATTTGGCGTAGTTGCTGCCTTTGACCGCAGCACAGCTGTACAACACGCCCAGCCAGTTGTCCGGGTCGCCGTTGTCGCCGGTCCAGCCGTAGATCATGGTGTCGTGTTCGCCGGCCTTGGCGCGCTTGATGTACTCGCCCCATTCGTAGCTGACGATATTGGCCTTGATGCCGATCTTCTCCCAGTCGGACTGGATCATCTGCGCCGACATGCGCGCATTGGGGTTGGAGGCACGCTGAACGGTCATGGCCCACAGGTCGATCGTGGTGCCGGGGGCGACGCCTGCTTCCTTGAGTAGTTGCCTGGCCTTGGCGATGTCGTGCGGCGCATCCTTGATGGATGGATCGAAGCCCCACTGCCCAGGCGGCAGGGCGTTCTGCGCCAGCACGCCTGCGCTCTGGTACACCGCCTTGATGATGGCGGGTTTGTCGATGGCCATGTCCAGCGCCTGACGGACCCTGAGTTGATCGAGCGGCGGGTGGGTCACGTTGTAGGCCAGGAAGCCGAGGTTGAAACCCGGCTGGCTGAGCACCTTGAGGCGTGAGTCCTTCTGCATCTCCTCGATGTCCTGCGGGCGAGGGTAGCCGCTGACCTGGCATTCGCCCGCCTTGAGCTTTTGCAGGCGCGTGGCGGCGTCGCTGTTGATCGAGAAAATCAGGTTGTCGATCTTCACGTCCTCGGGCTTCCAGTACTGGGCATTGCCGGCGTAGCGGATCTGCGAATCTTTCTGGTAGCGCTTGAACACGAACGGGCCGGTGCCGACGGGCTTGAGGTTCAGCTCCTGCGCCTTGCCTTGCTTGAGTAGCTGGTCGGCATATTCGGCGGACTGGATCGAGGCGAAGCTCATCGCCAGATTCTGGACGAAGGCGGCGTCGATGCCGTTCAGATTGAAGCGCACGGTCTGGGCGTCGAGCTTCTCGACACTCTTGATGGTGGTGTTGAGCCCCATGTCGGTGAAGTACGGCGACTCGGAAGGGTAGGCCTTGCGGAACGGGTGGTCAGGGTCCAGCAGGCGGTTGAAGGTAAACAGCACGTCATCGGCGTTGAAGGTGCGGGTCGGCGTGAAGTAGTCGGTGGTGTGGAACTTCACACCGTCACGCAGATGAAAGGTGTAGGCCAGCCCGTCTGGAGCGACTTCCCAGCGAGTGGCCAGTCCCGGCTCCACTTCAGTACCGCCACGCTTGAACTGGGTCAGGCGGTTGAAAACGGTTTCCGCGGAGGCGTCGAAGTCAGTGCCGCTGGTGTACTGGCTGGGGTCGAACCCTGCGGGGCTCGCTTCCGAGCAGTAGACCAGCGTGGTGGCCGCCTGGGCCAGCGGTGCGCAGGCGGCCAGGGCTGCGCCCAACAGCAGCGGTTTGAAAATGGTATGTCCCATGAAAACCCTCGCAAGGTACGGCGATCACCGTGGCTGAATATCGACAGGCGAATAGACCGCGATAGTGCCGCACTTGCTCGCGGCCGGACAATGTTTGCTATTTTCCGGTGATCTTGTTCCAGAGGCCCTTGAGGGAGTTGCTGCGCCGGAAGAAAGTGTTCAGAAAACTGGAGCTCTCTGCGTTGAAACGCCGCAGGGCCTCGAGCGAGCTTTCACGCAGGCGTCTCTGGCCATCGAGCAGATCGCTCTTGAGGGCTGCACGACTCACCATCCCGGGGTTGGTTTTCGCCCATTGCTCGACGGTGCTGTCCTGCCAGTTGCTGTCCATCGGATGGACGAAAAGCCGCGTGGCCACCCTCGCCGGATGTTCCGCTCCTTGCTTGCCGTGCCAGGTGCCGAGGATGGCTTGCCCGACCTCGAGCACCGCCTTGCGCGCCAGCAAGGCGGCGAGCTGGTGAAGCGGGTGTTCGGGGTGGTCCTTGGCCAGCTGCGAGTGGGATGGATCGGTGGAACCGCTGGTGTTGGGGTCGTCGATCAGCGCGGTCTGCACATCATCGACGCTGTTGCCGAACCAGGTTGCCATGCCCTGCATGACCGTGCCGACGGCGCTGCTGAGCAGTCTTCCTGGTGTGCGAATGAAGTAGTAGTACTTCTCGACCTGCTCGGAGAACGGCAGGCTGGCCCATTTGTCGCGCGCGGCCAGGAATGCCTCGTAACCCTGCAGCAGTGCCGTGTTGGGATGCTCGCCGAGCAGAATCAGGATGATCTGATCGCGATCGGAGCGCCCGCCGGGCCGGGTTGCCTCGAACGGCTTGTCGTCACTGGAAAACATAATCTTGCTCAAGGGCGCGGCCAGGCTGGCAACGACGTCGCTGCCACCGAACATACCGGTCACCAGAGGGAGTCGGTGCTTGCAGGCTGCTGGCGAAGTCCAGGGCAGCACTTTGGTGTACCCGGCCTTGATCAGGCTCAGTTCGACGAAGTTGGAGTGGGCGAAAAAGTCCTCGAGGATGTGCAGCGCCGCACCGAGCGCGCGCAGGCCGTCGGTAGATGTCGGACCTTCCTTTACGGCCTTGTCGAATTCGACGTTCATCACCTCTACGGAATTCATGAGGTAACGCTTCATGGAGGTGTCAGGGTCGACCTCCAGCGACCGGTGACCGGGCAGCACCCAGGGTTCGAAGTCCGGGTCACGATCTTTAGGATTGGCCGGTTTGGGGTTGACGACCTTGGGGTTGTCGATGTGCTCGCCAGGCCGGTAGACGCCGAGCCTGCCTGGCGTCACGGTGAAGCTGGCGCGATCGGTTTTCATCAGATCGGTGAACTGCTTGACCGCCAGCACGTCGACGATTTTGGTCAAAGCCTCGCGGGACAGCACGTCCGGAAAATTCTTGGGCATGGTGGCTGCGCGAACGATCTTGGGGTCGAGCAACTGAGAGTAGTCGCGCAGCCAGTTCCCGAAGTAGATGGCGCGGACCTGCTCGTGCCGAAATCCGGCGCTCAGGAGTACTTTTTCGATCGATGCATGGGCTTCGCTGGCTTGGGCCTTGTTGCCTTCGCCGGCGTTGAAACGGGCCGTCGCGAGGGCTGGTCGTCGCGCCTGATCGATCTGGGCGGGACGCGCTGAAAAGTTCTCTGAAGGATTCATCCGTGATTCCTCGAAATGATGATGTGCTCTGGGACGCCTTGGCAGGCGCTTCCAGGACATCGACGCAATGGAGTGATGTAGCGGGGAGGATTGTGGCAACGCCACGCGGTCTGGAAAATCAGACGCAGCCGCAAGTGCTGTAGGGCGATGGCTGACAAGCTGATCAGATGTCGGTAGGGCAATCAGGAAAGGGCGGCCAGTGCGCGTTGTTCAATGCACAGCATGAGTCTGCAGGAGCGCACTTGTCCGCGATGGGCGCGGTACGGCCGACAATCCTGCGTCGGTCATGACCGGGCCTTCGCGGACAAGTCCGCTGCTGCGCGCTTGAGCGTGATCTTACGGAATGGCCACCTCAATCACGCCATCAGCCGCCACGTTGACCTGACTGGTGCCCGCTTCGATGTCCGGCGTCGGAGCGGCGTCCTCGCGCGATGACTTCATCATCATCGCCGGAGCGCGCATATAAGGCTGCGGATAGCCGGAGGTATTGAGATTCAGGTTGACCAGTTTGTAGCCGCTACCGCCCAGCGCCTCGGTGACCAGCTGCGCACGGGCCTTGAACGCGCTGACCGCCTCCTTGAGCAAGGCATCTTCGCTGGCCTTGCGGGCCGGTGGAGAGATGGAGAAGTCCATCCCGCCCATTTTCAGGTCGCCCAGCAGTTCGCCGGTCAGCTTGGACAGCACGGCAAAGTCGGCGCTTTCCAGACGCAGCTCGGCGCGTTCACGCCAGCCGGTGATCTTCTGGCCTTTCTCTTCGTAGACCGGATAGCTGTTGCGGTTGCCCTGACGGATCTTCACATCCTTGGCCTGACGTGCCTGGCCCAGCGCCTTGTTCAGGGTTTCAGTGATCTGCGCGGCGAGCCTGGCCGGGTCGCTGTTCTGGGCTTCGGTGTAAAGAGTGACGAGCATCAGGTCGCGCTGCACTTCCTGATTGACCTCTGCGCGCAGGGAAATCTGGTTGTAGCGAGGTTCATCGGCCAAAGCCGGCAGGCTGGCCAGAGCCGTTGCAGCCAGAGCGAAGAGCGTGGCGGCGGGGCGAACGTTGAACATGCGAACTCCTTGTTGTCGATCCGCCTCCAACAGACTGTCGGCCGGCGCAAATTCATGAGACTGCGACTATCGATGGCGGTTCCGGGACGGGCAAGGAACAGGCGCCTGTGGTGCTTTGACGCACTTTCCCCAGTTTTACCTTGCGCTTGGTTATACTCGCTGCGATTCGCTGGTGCGGTCATAGGAGAGCTCATGCTCGCCCCCATTCAAATGCTTTCGGCCACTCGTCAAAACCTGTGGCGCCTGACATTCATACGCATTCTGGTATTGGCCGCCCAGGCAGGTTCCGTCGGGATCGCCTGGCTGTTCGACATGATTCCGCTGCCGTGGTGGCAGTTGTCGGTGACCCTGGGCTTCTCGCTCGTACTGTGTGTGCTGACGGCTCTGCGACTGCGCACCTCCCTGCCGCTCACCGAAGTGGAATACGCCGTGCAGCTGGCGCTGGATCTGCTGATCCACAGTGCGCTGCTGTATTACTCGGGTGGCTCGACCAACCCCTTCGTTTCCTACTATCTGGTGCCGCTGACCATCGCTGCCGCGACGTTGCCGTGGCGCTATTCGCTGATCCTGTCCGGCTTTGCACTGTCGCTCTACACCTTGCTGATGGTGCGCTCCTATCCGCTGGAAACCTACCCGTCGGCGCGGGAGAACATGCAGGT
Source organism: Pseudomonas sp. v388 (assembly GCF_003935425.1). Classification (GTDB taxonomy): domain Bacteria; phylum Pseudomonadota; class Gammaproteobacteria; order Pseudomonadales; family Pseudomonadaceae; genus Aquipseudomonas. Next base: position 165,297 of record NZ_RHQN01000011.1, on the reverse strand, counting down.
ATATGGCATGTGGCTCAGCTTCGCCCTGGCCGCCGGAGTCATCACGTTCTTTGCCGCCAAGATGGCCGAAGAGATGCGCCGCCAGGAGCAGTTGCGCGCAGAACGACGAGAAGAGGGCCTGCGCGATCAACAATTGCTGGCGGTTGCCACGCAGGCCGCAGGCGCCGCCCATGAACTGGGCACGCCGCTGGCGACCATGAGCGTGCTGCTCAACGAGATGTATCAGGAACACGCCGATCCGCAACTGCGCGAAGACCTCGGCGTGCTTCAGGAGCAGGTCAAGCAGTGCAAGCACACCTTGCAGCAACTGGTGCGTGCGGCGGAAGCCAATCGCCGGATGGCCGTGGAGCACCAGACGGCGTCGCGCTGGCTCGATGAGTCCCTGAGCCGCTGGCACCTGATGCGCCCGGAAGTCAGTTATCGTTTCCAGCAGCTGGGCAAGAATGACGTGCCGATGCTGTCGCCACCGCCGGACCTGACCCAGGCGCTGCTCAATCTGCTCAACAATGCCGCCGATGCCTGTCCGGATGGCCTGGAAGTCAGTCTCGACTGGGACGCCAGCGAACTGTGGATCTGCATTCGTGACCATGGCCCCGGCGTGCCGGTGGCCATCGCCGAGCAGATCGGCAAACCGTTTTTTACAACCAAGGGCAAAGGCTTCGGCCTGGGTCTGTTCTTGAGCAAAGCCAGCGTCACCCGGGCGGGTGGCTCGGTAAAACTCTACAGTCATGAGGAGGGCGGCACGTTGACCGAGCTGCGATTGCCCCGTGACACGCGAGGAGAAGAAGCATGAGTGACGAAGACATCCAGGTTGACGGCGAAGAGCTGCCGCATCTGTTGCTGGTCGATGATGACGCCACATTCACGCGCGTCATGGCGCGGGCCATGGGGCGACGTGGTTTTCGGGTCAGCACCGCAGGCTCGGCCGAAGAAGGTCTGGTGCTGGCGCAGCAGGATATTCCTGAATTCGCCGCACTCGACCTGAAGATGGACGGCGACTCCGGCCTGGTGCTGCTGCCCAAGCTGCTGGAGCTGGACCCGGAAATGCGCGTGGTGATCCTCACCGGTTATTCGAGCATTGCCACGGCGGTCGAAGCCATCAAGCGCGGCGCCTGCAACTACCTGTGCAAGCCGGCCGATGCCGACGACGTGCTGGCCGCGTTGCTGTCCAAGCATGCCGATCTGGATACGCTGGTGCCGGAAAATCCGATGTCGGTGGATCGTCTGCAATGGGAGCACATCCAGCGTGTCCTGACCGAGCACGAAGGCAATATTTCGGCCACCGCACGGGCTCTGGGCATGCACCGCCGGACATTGCAGCGCAAGTTGCAGAAGCGTCCCGTGCGCCGCTGATTTGCCGTTCGGGTGGCAGCCGTCGGTGGTTCTGACATGTCTTGTTGCGTGTTGGGATGTGATCGTACAACTGCTGAGCTATCATTGCCCTTTACTCAACTGTTCCGAGACTGATGTTGGATATGGAAAACCAGAGCGCTCCACCCCGCGCACGTAGAAAACACCGCAGCCTTGCGCAGGAACTGGTGATCGAGTTGTCCGAGCGGATCCGCAGCGGGCTGCTCAAGCGCGGCGACAAGTTGCCCACCGAGTCGGCAATCATGGAAGAGCAGGGCGTCAGCAGGACGGTCGTTCGAGAAGCGATTTCACGTTTGCAGGCTTCCGGGCTGGTCGAAACCCGGCATGGCATCGGCACCTTCGTGCTCGATACCCCAAGCCCCAGCGGCTTTCGGGTCGACCCGGCCACCATCGTCACCTTGCGTGACGTTCTCGCGATTCTGGAATTGCGCATCAGCCTGGAGGTCGAGTCCGCAGGCCTGGCCGCACAGCGTCGCAGCGCCGAACAACTGGCCGCCATGCGCGCGGCGCTGGATGCGCTGAGCGAAAGCGCGTCCCACGACAGCGATGCGGTGGCGTCGGATTTCCAGTTCCATCTGCAAATCGCGCTGTCCACCGGCAATCGGTACTTCACCGACATCATGACCCACCTGGGCACCAGCATCATTCCGCGCACGCGGCTCAATTCTGCGCGGCTGGCCCATGATGATCAGCAGCACTACATGGATCGCCTCAGCCGCGAGCATGAGGAAATCTTCGAAGCCATCGCCCGTCAGGACCCCGACGCTGCTCGCGCCGCGATGCGCCTGCACTTGACCAATAGCCGTGAGCGGCTGCGCCATGCTCACGAAGAGGCAGAGTCGCAGCGGGCCTGAAAGTGAGGCTACAGACTAAACGGTAGCAGCCAGCAAATGTCGTTGGCACCGGGAAGTCAGCCTTCGCCAGCAAGCTGGCTCCTACAGATTCTGGGTGCTCCGCGCTCCTGTAGGCGCCAGCGGGCGGCGCTCCGTCTTGCTGGCGAAGAGGCCGTCACAGACGGTCATTCTTAATCTCGGTTGTCATATAACTCGCCACCCTCCGAATTTCCCCCAATCTCCCCGTATTCAAAGGCCTCCACAGCCTTTCATCGGCTCTCCCACGAAAAACCGCGAAATCCCTGTTGAGAGATTGTATTTTCAGTTGTACGATGACTTACGACATCGGCACTGCCCCGGTGATTCATCCACAACAAAAAGTCCCATAGGGTGTTCGCACAATGAATCCACAAGAACTGAAGTCCATCCTCTCTTCCGGTTTGCTGTCCTTCCCGGTTACCGATTTCAACGCCCAGGGCGACTTCAATCGCGCAGGCTATATCAAACGCCTTGAGTGGCTGGCTCCTTACGGCGCAAGCGCTCTGTTCGCTGCCGGTGGTACTGGTGAGTTTTTCTCCCTGGCCGCCAGCGAATACTCGGAAATCATCAAGACTGCCGTCGATACCTGCGAAACCAGCGTACCGATTCTGGCTGGCGTAGGCGGTCCGACCCGCCAGGCCATCGAATATGCTCAGGAAGCCGAGCGTCTGGGCGCCAAAGGCCTGTTGCTGCTGCCGCACTACCTGACTGAAGCCAGCCAGGACGGCGTTGCCGCTCACGTTGAAGCGGTCTGCAAGTCGGTCAAGATCGGCGTTGTCGTCTACAACCGCAACGTGTGCCGCCTGAACGCCACGCTGCTGGAACAACTGGCCGAGCGCTGCCCTAACCTGATCGGTTACAAGGACGGCCTGGGCGATATCGAACTGATGGTTTCGATCCGCCGTCGTCTCGGCGACCGCTTTTCCTATCTGGGCGGCCTGCCGACTGCCGAAGTCTACGCCGCTGCCTACAAGGCGCTGGGCGTACCGGTCTACTCGTCTGCCGTGTTCAACTTCGTACCGAAACTGGCGATGGACTTCTACCACGCCATTTCCCGCGACGATCACGAAGCGGTCGGCAAATACATCGACGATTTCTTCCTGCCTTACCTTGAAATCCGCAATCGCAAGGCCGGCTACGCCGTCAGCATCGTCAAGGCCGGCGCCAAGATCGCCGGCTACGATGCAGGTCCGGTCCGCGCTCCACTGACCGACCTGACTTCGGAAGAGGTCGACATGCTGGCCGCGCTGATGGACAAGCAAGGCAAGCAGTAAACGACCGAATACAAAACCGCTGAGTGATCAGCGGTTTTGTCGTTGGAAGGCAACACCCGTTACAGGTAGGGAAGTCATCGCCGTGACTTTCCTAAGGGGCCTGTAGTGCTTCACCCAAAAACTGTATTACCCGCGTAAAAAAATAATGAGTGGGAGTTCAATCGATGCAAAAGTCCAAGCCGACTCACGTCCGCTATTTGATCCTGTTGATGCTTTTCCTGGTCACCACGATCAACTACGCAGACCGAGCCACCATCGCTATCGCGGGCTCCAGCCTGCAGAAAGACCTCGGCATCAGTGCCGTCACCCTGGGTTATATCTTCTCCGCATTCGGTTGGGCCTACGTGGCCGGCCAGATTCCCGGCGGCTGGCTGCTCGACCGTTTCGGTTCGAAGAAAGTCTACGCTGCAAGCATTTTCACCTGGTCGCTGTTCACCCTGCTGCAAGGCTATGTCGGTGAATTCGGCATCTCCACTGCCATCGTCGCGCTGTTCATGCTGCGCTTCCTGGTGGGCCTGGCTGAAGCGCCCTCGTTCCCCGGCAACGCGCGTATCGTCGCGGCCTGGTTCCCGACTGCCGAACGCGGTACGGCCTCGGCGATCTTCAACTCGGCGCAATACTTCGCCACGGTGCTGTTCGCTCCGCTGATGGGCTGGATCGTCTACACCTACGGCTGGCAGCACGTGTTCATCGTGATGGGCGCCATGGGGATCGTGTTCTCGGCCGTCTGGATGAAAGTCATCTACAGCCCGCGCAATCACCCGCGTATCAACGAGGCCGAGTTCAACCACATCGCCAGTGGCGGTGGCATGGTCGACATGGACCAGGACAAGGGCAAGAGCAAGGACAAGGCTGCCAACAGCGGGCCGAAGTGGGATTACATCCGTCAGTTGCTGACCAACCGCATGATGCTCGGTATCTACCTGAGCCAATACTGCATCAACGGCATCACCTACTTCTTCCTGACCTGGTTCCCGGTGTATCTGGTCCAGGAACGCGGCATGACCATTCTCAAGGCGGGCATCATCGCCTCCTTGCCGGCCATCTGCGGGTTCATCGGCGGCGTCTTGGGTGGTGTGATTTCCGACTACCTGCTGCGCAAGGGCCATTCGCTGACCTTCGCCCGCAAGGCGCCGATCATCTGCGGCCTGCTGCTGTCGACCTCCATCGTCACCTGCAACTACGTGGACATCGAGTGGGTCGTCGTAGGCTTCATGGCGCTGGCGTTCTTCGGCAAGGGTGTAGGTGCGCTGGGCTGGGCCGTGATGTCCGACGTTTCGCCCAAGCAGATCGCCGGCCTGAGCGGCGGCCTGTTCAACACCTTCGGTAACATCGCGTCGATCACCACCCCGATCGTGATTGGTTACATCATCAGCACCACCGGCTCGTTCAAATGGGCTCTGGTGTTCGTCGGCGCCAATGCGCTGCTGGCGGTAATCAGCTACATCTTCATCGTTGGTGAGATCAAGCGCGTGGAATTGGTAGAGCCCCCAGTCAAGGGGCCATTGCTGGACGAATCCGCCAGCGACCTTTCCCGAGCCAAACCCTGAGGAAAACCGTGATGAACCTGATTCAACATGCCGATTCTCCACGGTACATCCGGCTGCATGCGCTGGATAACGTGGTCGTGGTGGTCAATGACCAGGGCGTGCCAGCCGGAACCGAATTCGACGACGGGCTGGTGACTGTCGATAACGTGCCGCAGAGCCACAAGATCAACACCGTTGATCTGGCCGAAGGAGACGCCGTGATTCGTTACGGCGCCACCATCGGCTACGCGCTGCAACCGATCCCTCGCGGCAGTTGGGTCAGGGAAGACCAGCTGCGCATGCCGTCGGCACCGGCGCTCGACAGCCTGCCGATGTCCGACGCGGTGCCGGAGAAGGCGGCGCCGCTGGAAGGCTACACCTTCGAGGGTTACCGCAACGCCGACGGCACCGTCGGCACGCGCAACATTCTGGGCATTACCACCACGGTGCAGTGCGTGACCGGCGTGCTCGACTTTGCCGTCAAGCGCATCCGCGAAGAGCTGCTGCCCAAATACCCGAACGTCGATGACGTGGTGGCGCTGACCCATAGCTACGGTTGTGGTGTGGCGATCACCGCGACGGACGCCTACATCCCGATTCGCACGGTGCGCAACCTGGCACGGAACCCTAACCTGGGCGGCGAGGCATTGGTGATCAGCCTGGGCTGCGAGAAATTGCAGGCCGGGCAGGTGATGCACGAGGACGACAGTTCGGTCGACCTCAGCGAGCCCTGGCTCTATCGGCTTCAGGATGCCAGCCATGGCTTCAGTGAAATGGTCGAGCAGATCATGGATCTGGCCGAAGTGCGGCTCAAGAAGCTGGACCTGCGCCGCCGCGAGACGGTGCCGGCGTCCGAGTTGATCCTGGGCATGCAGTGCGGCGGCAGCGACGCGTTTTCCGGCATCACCGCCAACCCTGCGCTGGGCTTTGCGTCCGACCTGCTGCTGCGCGCCGGGGCCACGGTGATGTTTTCCGAAGTCACGGAAGTGCGCGACGCCATTTACCTGCTGACCTCGCGGGCCGAAAGCCAGGAAGTCGCGCAGGAACTGGTGCGGGAAATGGACTGGTACGACCGCTACCTGGCCAAGGGCGAAGCGGATCGCAGCGCCAACACCACGCCGGGCAACAAGAAAGGCGGGTTGTCGAACATTGTCGAGAAGTCTTTGGGCTCTATCGTCAAGTCCGGCAGCAGCGCCATCAACGGCGTGCTGGGCCCGGGTGAGCGGTTCAAGCAAAAGGGCCTGATCTTCTGCGCCACGCCAGCCAGTGACTTTGTGTGCGGCACCTTGCAACTGGCGGCCGGGATGAACCTGCACGTGTTCACTACCGGGCGTGGTACGCCGTATGGCCTGGCAATGTCGCCGGTGGTAAAGGTTTCGACCCGCACCGAGCTGGCCCAGCGCTGGCCGGACCTGATCGATATTGACGCCGGCCGCATCGCCACCGGGCGCGCCAGCATCGAGGATCTGGGCTGGGAGCTGTTCCACTTCTATCTGGACGTGGCCAGCGGCAAGAAGAAGACCTGGACCGAGCATTATCGTCTGCACAACGACATCACTCTGTTCAACCCCGCGCCGATTACCTGATCGGAGCATTTCCTCTACGGCAGCTCCCGCGCTTGTGGGAGCTGACCGGCCGGCGCTCCGCTTGTCCGCGAAGACATAGTTACAGCCAATAGATGTTTGGCGAATGTACCGGCCTCTTCGCGGATGAGTCTGCTCCCGCAGTTCTGCGGCTCCCTCGGCAGTGCCGATTGCCTGGTCGGAGGATTACGGCGGTAGGAGCGGCTATTCCGGCACTTCCCCCAGCACATTGCGCACGTATTCCGGTGTCAGGCCGTTGTACCAGAGCAGGATGGTCGACACGAGAATCGTCACCAGCACCAGCAGCCCCACGCCCCACACTGCGGCAGCGTACAGCGGGGCCTTGCCTTCGGGCAGGCGCATGAAGGTGCCGATCCCCACGAACAGCAGCAGTGTCGAGTACACCGACGCCATGCCCAGCACCAGGATCGCCAGCCAGCGGCCTGGATACAGTCCGGCCAGTCCTGCGACGAAAAACGGAATCGTGGTGTAGGTCGCGAAGCCAATGCACTGGTTCAGCGTCGGTCGCGTTTCAAACGTGCGGGACATCCAGCGAATGAACGCACCCATCATTGCCACGCCGAGCAACGTCGCGACGTACAGCAAGGCGCACAGCTGCAGCGCGCTTCTGGTGCTCAGCCAGACCCGCTCGCCCACCGCCAGACTCCATCCGACCTGTGTCGTGCCGATGAACAGGCACACTGCTGGAATCAGCGCCAACAGAATCAGATGCGGCAGATACTGGCGCGGTGATTCATCCTCCTGGGCTCGTATGTCTCGCCAGGCCTGCTTGGGTTTTGTGAACAGTTTGATGATGGACGCGCTCATCAGGAATCCCTCTACGGTTGGTCGCTACCCGCATTGTCCTTGCGAGCCCGACCGGCCCGGATGCCCGACAAGGCGGTGGTTTCGAGAGGGTGGACCAGTGGCGGCGGCACTGCTGAAAAAAAGCTCATTTTTCCTACTTCGCTGAACTTTAAGGCCCTCCGACGCCTCTTCTACTTCAAGGGCGACCGGTCTGGTCGTATCGTTGACATGCAGGAGGTTTCAAATGCCTTGGATAACAGAAGGTCATCTGTGGCTGTTTACATTGCTCACCGCTTTGGTAGTGATCGCAGACATATGGGCGATCATGCGCGTGCGCAAAACGGTGACTGCGTCCAACGACAAGCTGATGTGGATGATCGTGATTGTGGCCGTACCGATTCTCGGCGTGCTGGCGCTGGTGGTTGCCGGACCTCGCCACGTACCCCGTCCTGCCGATCCGGCAAAACAGGGCACCAAGTACTGAGGCGTGGGTTCAGGAATATTTCGAAGAGTGGTGTGGGTAGTCCACCAGACGCGCGCCGATGACCATTTCGCTGATCCAGTTGGTCAGCATTGAGCTATAGACGCTCTGGCTGATGTCGCTGCTCAGCGCATGGTCGGCGCCATCCACCAGCCGGTAGGTCAGCGAGTGGGCAAGCTCGAAGGCCCCGCGATAACTCATCAAGGTCGCGTGCGGGACGTAATCGTCCTGCTCCGATTCGATCAGCAGCACATCCCCCTTGAATTCCTTGCAGGCAGCCAGCGCGCGATTATCGGCGGCGGTAACCGCCGAGCGGCGGTAGTGCGCCAGCTTGTCACGATCCAGTTGCTGCTTGGGCATGTCCCAGTCGGCGTCCCAATACAGCGCAGGCACCCGCAACGCGAGCCATTTCACCGGCCGCAGCGAGCTGAGGATGGTTGCCAGGTAACCACCGTAGCTGCTGCCGATCACCGCGATGGCCCGCGGGTCCACGGCAGGATGTTCAACCAGACGATCATAGGCGGCCAGCAGGTCTTCGAGGCTTTGTTCACGGGACACGGTCGCCCGCAACTCGTGGGTGCGCTCATGTCCGCGCAGGTCGAAGGTCAGGCAGACGCAGCCCAGCCCCGTGATGTTCTTGGCGCGGGCCAGATCCCGTTGCTGACTGCCGCCCCAGCCGTGCACGAACAGAATCCCAGGAATCTTCTCGCCGGGCGAAAGAATGGTGCCGGAAATCGACTGGTTTTCGACGCTTATCTCGATGCTTTCACTGCGAACGCTCATAAGGCTCAACCTGTGTGTATTTAGTGATGAATCCGACTTGCGGATCGTCGCCCTCGAACAGGACCTCGGCGCCACGCGGCAGCGTGGTTTCGCCGTAAACCTCGTGGGTCGAGGCATCAATCCGCTGCAACGCGGGCGCGTCGGCGAAAGCCAGCAACGCTTCGATTTCCGCCGCGCTGGCGCCGCCGATGCGCCAGGATTGCTCCAGAACGCCGGAACGAGACTGGCCGTGGGCATCGACGCCCATGGCAATGTCGTAATTGCGGCGGGATGCCACCAAGCCCTGGAAACAACTCGACGCCGCCCGGTCATAGGCCATGGCCTGCTTGATGGAGTGGCGTACTGGGTCATCCAGTTCCAGCGCCAGCAACGCATCGAAACCGCCGCGCACCACTCGCAGGCTGGAGCCGCCGTACACGCTTTCACCCTGGTTATCGCGCGTCAGGCTCTGGGTCCCGTAATAACTGGCAAGCAGGCCGGCGATGCTGATCTGGCCCACGCTGTAGGTGACGACCTGTTGAAGATTCTCCTCCAGCACCAGCCCCCACTGGTTTACATCCTGGCTGTCCTGCGCCTCGATGGCGGCGGCCAGTTGTGCCTCGGACGTGACTTCGAGCTGCCCGCGTCCAGCGGTGGCCAGCACCGGCTTGATGCGAATCGGGCCGTTTACCAGCAGGCGCTTGCCGGCCTCCAGGGCGTCGGCATGATTGAACACGCTGAAGCCAGCAAGCACCGCGTCGGCGGTCTGGCGGTGAAACTCGTCGGACCAGCCCGCGGGACGGGCCGTGGCATTGTCCAGCAATGGGTGGGAAATGGCTTTGGTCGCCATGAACGGCTCGGCGATCAGGCCGCCGAACAGATCGTCGGCCGACTGGATATCCAGGTGACGATGCTGGGGGTGGCCGATCAGGGTATCGGAAGGGACGAAATAGAGCGTGCGGCCTTTGCCGTCATGCACGGTGGAGTCATAAAGCCCGCCGAAACGCGCGCCGAGCAGGCTGGCGATCTTGCGGCCCAGGGCCTCATGGACAGCTAATTCGTGAGTGGCGAGTTTCTTGTGGGTGGGCAATAGAACGACTTCCGCTTTCACAGCACCTGTTCGTGACCCGCTCATAGACGCGCTCCTTACGAGGCTTTTTTCAAGGCAGTGATCAGTTCCTGCTTGCTCATGGTCGACCGACCAGCGATCTTCAGGCCACGAGCGCGTTGCATCAGGTCGGCCTTGGTGTATGACTCCAGCGACTGGCCCGAGCGAGGTTCGCCGTGTCGGGTGGCTGCCGCGCGTTTGGCCGAATCCTTGCGCGCGGCCGTCTTGGCCGAGGCCGGCTTCTGAGTGCCCGATCCGCCTTTGCGCTCGCCACCGCCGGACTGTTTGTTGACCGTGGCCCAGGCGCGTGCTTCGGCTTCGCCCTTGGACACGCCCTTTTGCTCGTAACCTTCTTCGATATGTTCGGCCTTGCGCTTCTGCTTCTCGGTGTATTTGTCTTTGTTGGCGGCAGGCATGGCTTGAAATCTCCGAATTGCTGGGTGGATTTTTCATCGGCTTCAGGTTTATGAAGCCAAACCCGCGCCTGGAGTTCCTGAGCGTTGATCAGTGGCGCCGATCGAACGCAGGACGTTGCCATGCTTCTGCAACACAGGCGTGTTTACATCCTCGCCATTGAAACCTGGAGGGGGAAGGCACATGAGCCTGATTGCCAAATGGGCGTTGCAGCTGGTGGCGGTATTTGTGGTCGGCTGGGCGGCTGCCGTCGCCGCCAGCTGGAGCGGCGGCATCGTGAATGGCGACGGCAGCGAACGGCTGGCGCAGTTGAGCGAGGCATCGTTGGATCGAGCACTCCCGTGAACCCGCAGGAACCGGCTTGCCGGCGAACGGAACGCTGAATCACGGGCAAAAAAATGGCCCACAACGCGGTGGGCCAAATGGGATTCATCAAAGGAGTGAGTCAAATTTACCGACCCGGAGGTGAAGAGGATGTGAAATGGATGTCACGGAATCGAGAACCGTTTTCCAGTGTCGGACAACCGTTCGGGGTTTGAGTCTGCTGTGAAACAGCGCTGTTGTGATGAGCAACAGCGCCATGGCCGGAAGCGGTGTTCAGGAGGCGGCGCGGGAGCTTTCAGCCACTGGTCGGCGCCCGGAATGGTGGGGCAGGGGGTGCGGCGCGTCGATCCGCGATTTCATACGCTCGGCGAATTCATTGGCTTCACGCCAGTCGCGGCACGTCACCGGATAGTCGTCGAGCCTGACGATCCAGTGGTTGTCAAAGTGACCCTCTTCAATTCGGATAAGCATGTTCAGCATCTCCATCTGGCAAGGTGAGCGGTGCCGGTTCAGCGGCGCATGAAATCAACGCTGGGAATCCTGCGCCGAAATCCCGAACCGGGCCACCACTATGATGCAGAACCCGATGAACGAATGGCTGCCGCTCACGGGGCCGGCAGCCCACTCAGGCATACCGGGCCCGCAGGCCTGGAGAATCCTAGAATGCCAGCTTGAATCCGATCGAACCGAGCATGATGGCGAGGAACGGGCGCAGCAGATCGTCGGACACCCGGCCGGTCATGTGGCTGCCCAGCCAGATCCCCGGCAATGAACCCATCAGCAGCCAGCCCAGCAGGCCCCAGTCCATATTGCCCATGCTCGCGTGACCCAGGCCGGCGACCAGGGTCAGCGGCACGGCGTGGGCGATTTCAGTGCCGACCAGGCGTCGGGTGGGAAGCAGCGGATAAAGAATGAACAGCGCGACGGTGCCCAGCGCACCGGCACCGATGGACGTCAGCGCCACCATCGTACCCAGCAGCAGGCCGGTGGCGACCGTCAGGCTGTTGAGGCTGGAGCCGCTGAACAGCGATTGCCCGTCGCCCCGGCTGTGGGCGTAGGCCAGCAGTTTCTTCTTGAACAGCACCGCCAGCGCGGTCAGCAGCAGAACGAAACCCAATGCCTGCTTGATGATGGCGTTGACTGCTTCCGGGGCCGAATCCAGCGTGCTGAGAAACCACAGCGTCAGCAATACCGCCGGCACACTGCCCAGCGTCAGCCAGCCGGTGATCTTCCAGTCGATGTTGTCGTTCTTGCGATGAACCAGCACACCGCCGGACTTGGTGATCGCGGCGTACAGCAGATCGGTGCCCACGGCGGTCGCCGGATTAATGCCAAACCACAGCAGGATGGGGGTCATCAACGAACCACCGCCCACTCCGGTCATGCCCACGATAAAGCCCACGATCAGGCCAGCTACAACAAAACCCAAACCACCCACATCCATAACCGACCCTGTAAACCAGACTTATCAGGCAAAAAGTGGCGGGCAGCATAGCGCCTTATGTTTTAAGCGGTTATGAAGATGTGTTCTAAGGTTATAACCATTTCGATCCCATGGCGGCCAGGCCGATGGCTTCGACGGACCGCGGCACGTCCTGCGCATCCAGCCAGTCGAGCAAGGCGTCGGCTTCCATCGGTCTGGCGATCAGGTAACCCTGGCCTTCATGACAGCCCCAGGCGCTGACCAATGCGCGGATTTCTTCAGTCTCGATACCTTCTGCAACCACGCAGTAGTCAAGCTTTGTCGCCAAGCCGATCAGCGCCTGCACCAGTCGCTGGTCCTGCTGGTCGGTTGCCAGATTGCGCATCAGGGATTGGTCGAGCTTCACGGTGGTCGCCGGCAATTGGCGCAGATAGCTCCAGTTGCTGTAGCCGGTACCGAAGTCGTCGATAGCCACGGTCATGCCCAGCTGGCGCAGGCGTTCCAGCTGATTACGCACTTCGGCGGGATTGTGCATCAGCGCGCCTTCGGTGAACTCCAGCTCGAAACGGCGTGGTGGAATGCCGTAGTGCTGAAGAAGGCTGATCATGCGGTCGGTGAAGTCCGAGCCTGACAGATCCTCGGGCGTGACGTTGATCGCAACCCGAAAGATGAAACCATGGGCCTGCCAGATGGCGGCCTGCTCGACGGCGTGCTGCAGAACCCAGAGGCTCAGCGGACGCATCAGCGCGGTCTTCTCGGCCAGCGGGATGAATTCGGCGGGCCCTACAGGCCCGAGGGTCGGGTGCGTCCAGCGCAGCAGCGCTTCGACGGACGTGCAGGCGCCGGTCGCCAGATCGATACGAGGCTGGTAGACCAGGCGCAACTGGTCCGGCGCATGCACGGCGGCGGTCAGCGAGGCCAGCAGGCGAAATGCCCGCTGCTGGGCCGCATCGCACTGAGGCTTGTACCGCGCCCAGCCCAAGTTGCGCTCACGGGCATCGTTGGCCGCGCTGACCACCTGGCGCATCCAGTCCTGCTCCTGGCCCGGCTCGCTCTTGAGGCTGACGATGCCCATCCCGACCTGCATCTGGACCGGATTGCCACGGCAGTGAACCGGCGCCGCGCAGGCCTTGAGGATGGCGTTGTACAAGTGCTCTTGTGCAGCGTTGCCGGGCAGCAGGAAGCCGAAACGGGTCGGGCTGATGCGGTACAGCCGACAACCGGCAGGCAGTTGTTCCTCGAGGCGCTTTCTGATCGCCATCACCAGTTCCTGGGTAAAGCCGTAGCCCAGCGCCTTGACCACATCGTTGAGAAACTGGGGGGCGAACATGTCGACCGCCACTAACTGGCTGTCGCAACCTGTGCTCAGCACTTCGCGCATGTCTTCTTCCAGCCGCAGGCGGTTGTACAGGCCCGACGGCTGGTCGACATAACAGCTCAGCCTCAGGCTGACGATGCGCTTCATGACCAGCGAAGTGAAACGCTTGAGCATCGAGGCCTCACGCGCACTCATGGCGGGGCGCGGCTTGGTATCAATGACGCACAGGCTGCCCAGGCGCAGACCGTCCTCGGTGATCAGCGGGGCACCGGCGTAATAGCGGATACCCGGCTCGCCGGTCACCAGGGCGTTTTCCTTGAAGCGCGGATCCAGCGTCGCATCCGGGATCTCGAAGGGTTCATCACTGAGAATGGTGTAGGCGCAGAAGGAAACGTCCCGCGGAGTTTCCTGAGCCTGCAGCCCCACGCGGGCGCGAAACCACTGACGGTGTTTGTCGACGATGGAGATCAGCGCAATCGGCGCTTCGAAAAATTCCGCCGCGATTGCGACGATCTCGTCGAACACTTGATCCGCAGAGTTTTCCAGCACGCACAGCTCTTCGATCCGTAATAGACGTTGTGCTTCGTTCAGAAGGATGGGCGCGCCGGAATGCATAGGACTCTCGCATCGAATGATGCCACTTTGATATTGCGGATCACTTTATCAGATGGAGAGGCTTTGGCTAGACGTGTCGCAGGCAGGTACGGGTGCAATCAGGGGGTTGTCGCAGGCGTGCAGGCGCCGGATAACCCGAACGGCGCGGGCTTTCAGGGTTAAAAGCCGTTCGTCGTCCGGGGAAGTTTTGTTCAGCTTGCGTGGGTTTGCTCAGCCAGCGGCTGGTTGCCCGGCAGGTTTCCAGGCAGCGGCAAATCGGCACGGGCGTTCAACAGCTGTCCGTGAGCGTAAAGCGTGCTGGCGATCAGCGTGCAGAACATCTTGAGGGTATCCAGGGTTTCCTGATCGTCCAGCTTCGCGGGTACCGGGTCCAGCCCGCACAGCGTGCCGAAAAACTCCCCGTTGGGGAAAATGATCGGCAGGGAGAAGTAGCTCTGAAATCCGAACAGCTTGGGGATCGGGTGCTGTGCATATTTAACGTCGCAGGCCACTTCGCTGATGATCACCGGCGTGCGATGCAGGCGCAGTTCATTGCAGATGGTCTCCTCGATTTGCATCTGATGGCCTGGCTCGACGCCGAACTGCACTTCGTCATGTACCGCACACGCCAGCCAGGTGGTGTCGGTGACTTTCGCAATGGCCGAAAAGCGCATACCGGTCAGGCGCGTGACCAGCTTCAAAAGGCTCGACGTGGCTTCAATTTCGCTGATGACAGCGAGTTCCATAGCCGTCAGATTGCTGTTCAACATGGTCTACCTCAACGCTAAATGAGCAAAAGTTGGCTATGGCAGCGATCAGTTACCCGATGCTTCAGCTCAATGTGCCATTATTCTGCCACATATCAAAGGGCTGTACATCACTATCACAGTACCAGTCGTAATTTTGACGCTCTCGCGGCGCATATACCGACGAAGGGCACTGGCAGCCACGAAACCCGCAGGTGCTGAACCAGCGTCGTCGCAGGCAAGCGCTCCTGCAGGTGGAACTGCCAAGCCTGGACAATGCCCAAACTCTATCACTCATTGAGGGTATGACCATGACCGACGAAAAGAAAGAGCCACCCAAGGAAGACGACACGCCGGCCCACTCCACCGAGCAGGAACGCGAGCGCCTGAAGGATTTCAACAAAGGCGGCATTCCGCCTGGGGCCTGCTGACCGGCAATCATCCTCGCGCCCGGTCAGCAGGATCGGGCGCGGTAGCCAGTGACACAGCATTGGGGTTATAGAACCCCAACCCCTTCCCTGCGAGAGCCATGATGAGCAGCCAATACCGGACCGAAGCGCAGCGCCTGGAACAGGCGTTTGCCGACGCATACCAAGCCTATCGCAATCACATCAACTCCACGCCTTACCCCGCCTCCGAAGAGGAGTGGGCCGAGCACGACCGCTATCGCGACCGCGTATCCCAGGCCAGTGCCGAGTGGGGGCAATATTGCTCGGATAACAAGCATTTGCGCTGAAGCGTGCCTCCAGAGTGCCGCCGACGGTCAACGGGCGGTTCTGGAGGCCACGTACTTGACGAGGCTTTGCAGAGGCTTTGTCACGAGAAACGTCGCTTCTTCATCCGGAATGGTGATGTTGAATTCCTTCTCGATTTCCAGAAAGACTTCCACAATATCCAGGTCGTCTGCGCCAAGTGAATCCAGGGTGCTGGTCGGAGTTATTCGTGCTTCATCGACCCCCAGCTTGTCGTGCAGAATAGATTGAATCGTCGCCATAACTGTATCCATGATCGCCATCTCGCATTTAGCTGTTCAAACACAACCAAGTGCGAAACTAGGCCCATGGCGGAACCACGTCTACTGGCAGAAATACGAGGTTCCGCGCTTGCTGGTCAGCCCACCGATTTCAACAATGATCGCCGTTCTCCTGTGTGGAAGAGGCCTGTATGCCCAGCGCATTCGAAAGCGTACTCAAGAACAAGAACATGGCTTATCGCGGACCGGGGCGGGCGTTGCCGGTCGAACAGGCCGTCACCCGTGTTGCGTTTGTGCTGATGGACAACTTCTCGATGATGTCCTTTACCGGCGCGGTGGATGCGCTGGTCACCGCCAACCTGATGAGCGAAACGCCGCTGTATGAAGTGCTGACGGTCGGAGTGTCCGGGTGTCAGGTCACCAGTGACCTGGGCATCGTGATTTCCGCCGATACCGAACTGGCCGCACTGGGCGACGATCAGGACATGCTGATTGTGGCCGGCGGATACCGCGTCCGTTTGCAGAGCGAGCCGTCGTTGCGCCGCAAGCTGCGCGCCAGTGCGACTGCAGGCGCGGTGCTGGGCGGTTTGTGGAACGGCGCGTTCTTTCTGGCCGATGCGCAGTTGCTCGACGGCTTCCAGTGCGCCTTTCATCCGGAAGGGCGCGCGATGATGGCCGAGGTCTTTCCCAAGGTCACTGTTTCCAATCGGGCCTACGTGGTGGATCGCGGGCGGGTCAGCTGCGCCGGCGCCAACAGCTCGTTGCGCATGATGCTCGAACTGATTCGCCAGACCGGCGGCCAGGCAGTGGTCGGCGCCATCGAGGAAGTGCTGCGCTGCGATGAGTCCGGCGATGCCACTGATCTGCCGCCGGTGTTCGTCGAGTCCGATCCGACGCTGCCGCAGAGCCTCAAGCTGGCGATGGAGCTGATGGTGCAGAACATCGAAGAGCCGTTGACCATCGACGAGCTGGCAGTGTGTATCAATATTTCCAAGCGGCAACTGGAGCGGCGTTTCTGTCGCTTCCTCGGCGCAACGCCCACGCGCTATTACCTGGAACTGCGTCTGACCCGCGCCCGCCAGTTGCTGCAACAGACCAACCGCTCGGTGACCGAAATCGCCGTCGCCACCGGCTTCATCAGCACCCCGCATTTCCAGCGCCGGTTCCGGGATTTTTTCGGCGTTCCGCCGGGCAGCTACCGCGCCACCTACGAACGCCGCCATTAACCCCGGCACCGCTTCACAGGTAAAACGCCGCGGACCTTGGTCGCGAAGACAGTCTTCCAGACGAAGATGATGTAGCGTCTGTGCCGAAGCCTTCGCGACCAAGGTCGCTCCTACAGATAAAACGCCACCCCACACCGAATATCCACACACTGTCACACCTCTGTTATGACTCATCAGGCATGGTCGGCACCTGTTGGTGGTCGTGACAGTGGACAAAATATGCTCAATGGCCTTTCGGTCGACGTCGGTTATCGGCACAATTCGCCTCCGCTTTTTTCGGGAGGCCAGCGGACTCCTGTTGGCCGACCCTTATTACGGATAGCGCAATGATCAAAACGCCGTACTACCTCATCGACAAACAGAAGTTGCTGAGCAACCTTGAGAAGATCGCCTACGTGCGCGAACAGTCCGGCGCCAAGGCGCTGCTGGCCCTCAAGTGTTTCGCCACCTGGTCGGTCTTCGACCTGATGCAGCAGTACATGGACGGCACCACGTCCAGCTCGCTGTATGAGCTCAAGCTCGGCAAACAGAAATTCGACGGCGAGACCCATGCCTACAGCGTGGCTTGGGCCGACGACGAAATCGAAGAGATGGTCGCCAACTGCGACAAGATCATCTTCAACTCCATCGGCCAGCTCGAACGCTATGCCGATGCAACCGAAGGCACCGTGCGCGGCCTGCGCGTCAATCCGCAGGTGAGCAGCTCCGACTACCTGCTGGCCGATCCGGCGCGTCCGTTCAGCCGCCTGGGCGAATGGAACCCGGAAAAGATCGCCGCAGTGATGGATAAGATCTCCGGCTTCATGTTCCACAACAACTGCGAAAACGGTGACTTCAACCTGTTCGACCAGATGCTGACCACCATCGAAGAGCGCTTCGGCGAACTGCTGCACCGCGTGAACTGGGTCAGCCTGGGCGGCGGCATTCATTTCACCGGCGAAGGCTATGACATCGATGCCTTCTGCGCACGGCTCAAGTCGTTTTCCGAGAAATATGGCGTGCAGGTCTATCTGGAACCGGGCGAAGCCGCCATCACCAACAGCGCATCGCTGGAAGTGACCGTGCTCGACACCCTGTTCAACGGCAAGCATCTGGCTGTGGTCGACAGCTCCATCGAAGCGCACATGCTCGATCTGCTGATCTACCGCCTAAACGCCAAACTGGCCCCGAGCGACGGCGAACACACCTACATGGTGTGCGGCAAGTCGTGCCTGGCCGGGGATATTTTCGGCGAGTATCAATTCGATCGCCCGCTTGCCATTGGCGATCGGCTGTCGTTCATCGACGCCGCGGGTTACACCATGGTCAAGAAGAACTGGTTCAACGGCCTGAAAATGCCGTCCATCGTAGTGAAACAGCTCGACGGTACAGTCGAGGTGGTTCGTGAGTTTGGTTTCGAAGACTACTTGTCCAGCCTTTCGTAAGCTGGCGCTTTAAGGAGAGATGAATAAATTGAAGAAGAACGTACTTATCATTGGTGCAGGAGGTGTCGCCAAGGTGGTGGCCCACAAGTGCGCGCAGCACAACGACGAACTCGGTCGTATTGCTATCGCGTCGCGCAACATCTCCAAATGCCAGGCCATCATCGACAGCGTCAAGGCCAAGGGCAGCCTCAAACAGCCCGCTGATATCCAGGCCTTCGCGCTGAACGCACTGGACATCGAAGCGACCAAGAACCTGATCCGTGAAACCGAATCGCAGATCGTGATCAACGTGGGTTCCGCTTTCCTCAACATGTCGGTGCTGCGTGCCTGCATCGACACCGGCGTGGCCTATCTGGACACCGCCATTCACGAAGAACCGGGCAAGGTTTGCGAGACGCCGCCCTGGTATGGCAACTACGAGTGGAAGCACCTCGAGGAATGCCAGCAAAAGAACGTCACCGCCATTCTGGGTGTGGGTTTCGACCCGGGCGTGGTCAACGCCTATGCCGCACTGGCGCAGCAACAGCATTTCGACCACATTGATTCGATCGACATTCTCGACGTCAATGCCGGTTCCCATGGCAAGTATTTCGCCACCAATTTCGACCCGGAAATCAACTTCCGCGAATTTACCGGACAGGTGTGGAGCTGGCAGAACAACCAGTGGACCAGCAACACCATGTTCGAGGTCAAGCGTACCGATGATCTGCCTGTCGTAGGCTCGCAGAACCTGTACCTGACCGGCCACGATGAAGTGCATTCGCTGTCGAAGAACCTGGACGTGCCCAACGTGCGCTTCTGGATGAGCTTCGGCGAGCATTACATCAACGTGTTCACCGTTTTGAAAAACCTGGGCCTGCTGTCCGAGAAGCCGGTCAAGACCGCCGAAGGCCTGGAAGTCGTGCCGCTCAAAGTGGTCAAGGCCGTGCTGCCCGATCCCGCCTCGCTGGCGCCGGGTTACAGCGGCAAGACCTGCATCGGTGATCTGGTCAAAGGCACCAAGGA
Organism: Pseudomonas sp. v388; assembly: GCF_003935425.1. Lineage (GTDB taxonomy): Bacteria > Pseudomonadota > Gammaproteobacteria > Pseudomonadales > Pseudomonadaceae > Aquipseudomonas. The sequence continues at coordinate 146,063 of NZ_RHQN01000011.1, read as the reverse complement.
TGGCAAAGCGCGTGAAGTATTCATCTACAACGTCGCCGACCACGTGGATGCCTTCACCGAAACCGACAGCCAGGGCATTTCCTACACCGCCGGTGTGCCACCGGTAGCCGCCGCGCTGCTGGTTGCCCGTGGCGAGTGGGACGTCAAGCACATGGCCAACGTTGAAGAACTGCCGGCCGAGCCGTTCCTCAAGCTGCTGGACGTGATGGGCCTGCCGACCCGCATCAAGGACGAACACGGCGACCGCCCGTGGGATCAGGCGATCTGATACAGCGTAGGAACCCGCTCGCTGGCGAAACGGCCTGAGCATCTGCCGATGCATCATCGCCCTTGCGCCAGTCTTCGCCAGCAAGCTGGCTCCTGCGGTTGAGGTGTGGCGCTGTTGCCATAAAAAAGGATCGCCCAGGCGATCCTTTTTTTGTGCCCGCTCAGCGACGCGTTATTCGCCAGCCGTCGCTCAACCGACCACGCATGAATGTTCTTACCGCCGGTCCAGCATTTTTTCAGGCTGTCAGGGCCGGCACAGACTGCTGGTGCGGACGGTCAGCAGGGCAGGGAAGCGGTGCGACGCCACGGGTTCGCCCGCAATGCGCTTGAGCAGGGTTTCTACGGCCCGCACACCTTGGGCGTGCATGCTGGTGCTGATGCTGGTCAGTTGCAGATGCGGCGCCAGGGGCGTGTCGTTGTAACCGACCACGGCAATATCGCGCCCGGCCACCAGGCCGCGATTGCGCATCGCGCCGAACAGCCCGATGGCCAGGAAATCGTTGACCGCGAAGATCGCCGTCGGTGGCTGCGGGTGGTTTAGCAAGCGCTCGCCGATACTGAAACCGGCCTGGGTGTCGAAGTGGCCGGTAATGATCCGTTCCGGCGCGATATCGATGCCGCGTTCCCGGTAGTACTCGACGAAGCTGGCGGCACGCTCGCCGGCGTTGCTGCTGTGCGCTTCGCCGGCGATCACCGCCACGCGGGTGTGGCCCTGGGCGTAAAGATGTTCGGCAGCCAGGCGACCGCCCATTTCATCGTCCGAGGTGATCGAACAGTGGTTGCCGCGTCGACGGCTCACCAGCACGAACGGCACTTTGCGCTCGGCCAGTTCTTCAAGAAAACCGGGTTCCGGCGTGCAGTGCACGTCGCTGATGATCAGTCCTTCCACATTGCGCGCCAGCGCTCGCTCGGCCAGTTCCCGCTGGCGTTCCGGGCGGTCGAGGGTGTTGGCGACGAACGAGGTGTAGCGCCGGGCGCTGGCGGCTTCGTCGATGCCTTCATAGATCGTCGCCAGCACGATATCGGAGAGCCTGGGCACCAGAATCGCAATCTCGCGGCTGTGCCGGGTTTTCAATGTGCGGGCGTGAGTGTTGGGCTGGTAATCGAGGCTGGCGGCCAGGGCGCGAATGCGTTCGATGGTGTCCTTTGACGCCGCGCGCCCGGCGTGGTCCAGCGTGCCGTTGAGCACCCGCGAGACCGTCGAGACGTGCACGTTGAGCTGTTGGGCAATTCCGCGAAGCGTGGCTGGACGTCGGTTCATGAGAGGGCCCTAAACGCGGTTGCGCCACGATGGAGCGAGGCGTACCAAAAGATTGCACAAACCATTGCGCAACACTACCCAAACGTTTGGGTGCTTTTTTCAGGCGATTTTTTAACGCCGCTAAGTTTTTGAAAACAGCCGAATTTTTACAGCTGTCCGGTGCCGGGGAGCCACTCGATAAAAAAGTTGGTATGGGCATTGCGTTGGGCCTGTCAGCTCTCCTTACCTGACTGATGGGAAACTCGCTATGACGCATGCTTCTGTAACCCGCGCACGTAGTTTTACCCGATTGGCACTGGCTTGCTCGATAGCCATTGGCGGCCTGGCGCCGCTGGCGGCGATGGCCGACAGCACGCTGAAGATCGCCATGACCGCAGCGGACATTCCGCTGACCCACGGTCAACCGGATCAAGGATATGAGGGCAACCGCTTTACCGGGATCACGATCTTCGATTCCCTGGTGGAGTGGGATTTGTCCCAGAGCGAAAAACCCAGCGCCCTGGTGCCGGGACTGGCGACTGAATGGGCGGTCAACCCCGACGATCACACCAAGTGGATCTTCAAACTGCGCCCCGGCGTGAAGTTTCACGATGGCTCAGCGTTCAACGCCGATGCGGTGGTGTGGAACGTCAACAAAGTGCTCGACAAGCAGGCGCCGCAATATGCGCCGGGACAGATCGGCATGACGGTTTCCCGCATGCCGACTTTGCGCAGCGCGAAAAAAGTCGACGATCTGACCGTCGAGCTGACCACCAGCGAACCCGATGCCGTGCTGCCGTACAACCTGACCAATCTGTTCATGGCCTCACCTGCCGCCTGGCAAAAAGACTTCACCGCCGTGCCCGCAGGCATCACCGATCCGGCCGAGCGTTCCAAGCAGGCCTGGACCGCCTTCGCCGGCCATTCCTCCGGCACCGGCCCGTTCAAGATGAACCGCATGGTGCCGCGCCAGGTGCTGGTGCTGGACAAGAATCCGGACTACTGGGACGCCAAGCGCGTACCCAAGGTTGATCGCGTCGAACTGATTCCACTGCCCGAAGCCAACGCCCGCACTGCCGCGCTGTTGTCCGGTCAGGTGGACTGGATCGAAGCCCCCGCACCGGACGCCATCGATCAGCTCAAGAGCAAGAAATTCAAGATCTACGCCAACGCCCAACCGCATATCTGGCCGTGGCAGTTTTCCTTCGCCGAGGGTTCGCCCTGGCTCGACAAACGCGTGCGCCAAGCGGCCAACCTGTGCCTGGATCGCAGCGAGTTGAAGGCTTACCTGGGCGGCTACATGCAGGAAGCCACCGGCACTTACGAGAGCGACTCGCCGTGGTACGGCAACCCTGATTTCAAGATCAAGTACGACCAGGCCGCCGCGCAAAAGCTCATGACCGACGCCGGTTTCAGCGCCGCCAAGCCCGTCAAGGTCAAGGTCCTGACTTCGGCGTCCGGCTCCGGGCAGATGCAGCCGCTGCCGATGAACGAATACATCCAGCAGAGCCTCAAAGGCTGCTATTTCGATGTGGAAATCGCGGTAACCGAATGGAACACGCTGTTCAGCAGCTGGCGTCTGGGCGCGAAAGACCCGGCCGCGCAGGGGGCCAACGCAATCAACGTCAGCGCAGCGGTCATGGACCCGTATTTCGGCATGGTGCGTTTCGCCAGCGAGAAGGCCTTCCCGCCGGTCTCCAATAACTGGGGCTACTTCTCCAGCCCGCAAGTCGAAAAGCTGATCACCGCCGTGCGCAACTCTTTCGACCCCAAAGCCCTGGACGACGCCTCCGGCAAGCTCAACGCCGCCATCGTCAACGAAGCCCCGTTCCTGTACGTCGCCCACGACGTAGGACCACGCGCCATCTCGCCGAAAGTCACCGGAGTCGTCCAGCCGCAAAGCTGGTTCATCGACCTGACGCTGGTTTCCAAACAGGACTGAGAAGCCTGACTGGCGCGCTATCGATGGGAGCGGACCGGGCGGCGCTCCCACAGGACGTGTGATGCCCTGACGACCGTGACTGCCCTGTGTGAGGAACACCTATGCTCTCTTACATCCTGCGACGCATTCTGCTGGCAACGCCCATTCTGTTGGGCGTGGCGCTGGTGTGCTTCATGCTCGTGCAAATGGCGCCCGGCGACCCGTTGGTCTCGGTGATGCCGCCGGACGCTTCCGAAGCGCTGCGCGAACAACTGGTTCAGGCCTACGGCTTCGACAAACCGTTGCCGGTGCAATTCGGCCTGTGGCTCTGGCATGCCGTGCAGGGCGATCTGGGCATGTCCATCGCCAGCGGCCGGCCGGTCACGGCGGAAGTGCTGGGAGCGGTGGGTTATTCCCTGCGTCTGGCGCTGCTCGCCACCCTGATCGGCTTCGTGCTGGGCAGCCTGTTCGGCTTCGTCGGCGGCTACTTCCAGGACAGCTGGCTGGACCGCGTGGCCTCGGCCATTTCCGCCATTGGGGTCAGCGTGCCGCACTACTGGCTGGGCATGCTGATGGTCATCATCTTTTCCTCGCAACTGGGTTGGCTGCCGGCCACCGGCGGCGGCCCGCTGGGGCAGGCGGCATGGGCCTGGGACTGGGCGCATCTGCAATTCATGATCCTGCCGGCCATCACGCTGTCGGTGATTCCCACCGGCATCATTGCCCGCACCGTGCGTGCCCAAGTGGCGGAAACCCTGTCTCAGGAATTCATCATTGGCCTGCGCGCCAAAGGGTTGAGCGAATGGGGCCTGTTCCGGCATGTGGTGAAGAACGCCGCACCCACCGCGATGGCGGTCATGGGCTTGCAGATCGGTTACCTGATGGGCGGCTCGATCCTGGTGGAAACCGTGTTCGCCTGGCCCGGCACCGGCCTGCTGCTCAACTCCGCCATCTTCCAGCGTGACCTGCCGTTATTGCAGGGCACGATCTGGGTCCTGGCGCTGTTCTTCGTCGCGCTGAACCTGTTGGTGGACATCCTGCAAACGCTGCTCGATCCGCGTATCAAAAGGGGCTGAACATGAACCTGTCGATACTCCGACCGGCTGCACCGGTCATCACCCCTGTCGAAAGCTCGCCCGGCTACTGGAGCGAAGTGTTCGGCCGGGTTCGTCGCGACCCGGTGGCGCTGTTCGTCGGCTCCATCATCTTCGTGCTGTTGCTGCTGGCGGTGTTCGGCCCATGGATCGTACCGGGCGATGCCTTCACCACCTCGATGTTCAAACGCCTGAAACCCATCGGCACCGAAGGCTTCCCGCTGGGCACCGACGAACTGGGTCGCGACTTGCTGTCGCGGCTGATGCTGGGTGCGCGGCTGTCGCTGTTCATGGGCATCACACCGGTGATCTTCGCCTTTTTCATTGGCGGCGCCATCGGGGTGATCGCCGGTTACTTCGGCGGCTGGCTGAACAGCCTGATCATGCGCACCGTGGACGTGTTCTACGCGTTCCCGTCGGTGCTGCTGGCCATCGCGTTTTCCGGAGCCTTGGGCGCCGGAGTCAACAACGCGCTGCTGTCGCTGACTCTGGTCTTCGTCCCGCAAGTGGCGCGGATTGCCGAGAGTGTCACCACCCAGGTGCGTAACCGGGACTACATCGAAGCCGCCCGCGCTTCCGGGGCCAGCCCGTTCACCATCATCCGCACGCAGGTGCTGGGCAACGTGCTGGGACCGATCTTCGTGTTCACCACCGGGCTGATTTCGGTGTCGATGATTCTTGCGTCCGGCCTGTCGTTCCTCGGGTTGGGCGTCACGCCGCCGGAGCCGGAGTGGGGCCTGATGCTCAACACCCTGCGCACCGCGATCTACACCCAGCCGCTGGTATCGGCGTTGCCGGGGGCGATGATCTTCATCACCTCGATCTCTTTCAACGTACTGGCCGAGCGCTTGCGGGTGGCCATGGCAATCAGGAGCTGACCATGACCACGCGTGATATTGGCGGTCCAGCGCAGCCACTGCTGAAAGTGGAAAATCTGGTCAAGCACTTCCCGGTCAAGGGCGCGTTGGGCAAACGCAGCGTGGTCCGCGCCGTGGACGGTATCAACTTCGTGGTGCACAAGGGTGAGACGCTGGGCGTGGTCGGCGAGTCCGGCTGCGGCAAGTCCACCACCGCGCGTTTGCTGATGCAACTGATCGAACACGACAGCGGTGAGCTGATCTTCGACGCCATGAGCGTCGGCGGTCATCAGCTGCCGCTACGTGACTACCGCCGCCAGGTGCAGATGGTGTTTCAGGACAGCTACTCGTCCCTCAACCCGCGCATGACCATGGAGCAATCGGTTGCGTTCGGCCCCTCGGTGCACGGCGTAAGTCAACGTGATTCATTGCAGCGCGCCCGCGATCTGTTGGGGCGCGTAGGGCTGGAGCCGACGCGCTTTGCCGGTCGCTATGCCCACGAACTGTCCGGCGGCCAGCGCCAGCGGGTCAACATCGCCCGTGCCCTGGCGGTGGACCCGCGGCTGGTGATTCTCGACGAAGCAGTCTCGGCGCTGGACAAGTCCGTGGAAGCCCAAGTGTTGAACCTGCTGCTGGACCTCAAGGACAGCCTGCAACTGACTTACGTGTTCATCAGCCACGACCTGCATGTGGTGCGTTATCTGTCCGACCGGATCATGGTCATGTACCTGGGAGAAATCGTCGAAATCGGCCCGGCCGAAGCGCTTTTCTCCGACGCACAGCATCCGTACACCCAAGCGCTGCTGACGTCCATGCCGTCCATGGACCCTGCGCAGCGCACGCTGCTGTCGCCGTTGACGGGCGATCCACCCAGCCCGATCGACCCGCCATCCGGTTGCCGCTTCCACACCCGCTGCCCTCATGCCGAAGCCGTCTGCGCCCAGACCGCGCCGCTGCTCACGGAAACCGCCGCCGGGCATCAGGCCGCGTGCCTGATGGTGCAGCCGGGAGCCGGGCACAGCCGCAGCCCGGCAGCGGAATTGATTCACAGAGGAGCGCTGGCATGAACTCACAACCCATGGTTGCCGTGCGTGACCTCAAGGTGCGTTTCAAGCGCGGCGGGCAGACGTTGTCGGCGGTCAACGGCGTCAGCCTGCAAGTGGCGCGGGGCGAAGTGCTGGCGCTGATCGGCGAGTCCGGCTCCGGCAAGAGCGTGACCCTGCGCGCCCTGATGCGCCTGCATTCGGAGCGTTCAACCACCATCGAAGGCCAGATCGATATCGCCGGGCAAGACCTGATGAAGCTGTCCCGCAGCCAGCTTCAGGCGCTACGCGGTCCGGTGGCGTCGATGATTTTCCAGGAACCGCTGCTGGCGCTGGACCCGGTCTACACCATCGGCCAGCAGATCGTCGAAGCGCTGCGCCGACACACGCCCATGTCCAGGGCCGAGGCCCGCGCGGCGGCCCTCGAAGCGCTGCGCAGCGTGCGCATTCCCAGCCCCGAGCAGCGCCTGGACGCGTACCCGCATGAGATGTCTGGCGGCATGCGCCAGCGGGCGATGATCGCTTTGGCGCTGGCCTGCAAACCGCAAATCCTGCTGGCGGACGAACCCACCACCGCGCTGGACGCCACGGTGCAGATCCAGATTCTGATCCTGCTCCGTGAGCTTCAGCAGGCGCTGGGCTTGTCGATCATCTTCGTCACCCACGATATCGGCGCGGCGGTGGAAGTCGCCGACCGGGTGGCGGTGATGTATGGCGGGCGCATCGTCGAACAGGCGCCGCTCGCTGAGTTGCTCGACAACCCCCAGCACCCGTACACCCGTGTGCTGCTGGGCACGCGCCCCAAGGATGGGCTGCGCAAAGGCGAGCGTCTGGTCAGTATCCCCGGTGCGCCGCCGGATCTGGCGAAGCTGCCGGCCGGTTGCGCCTTCGCGCCCCGTTGCCCGCATGCCAGTGATATCTGCCGCCATGACGTCCCGCCCATCGAGGACGTGCAGGCCGAACATTCGGTGAGCTGCCACCACTGGAACCAAGCCCCCGTTCATTCCCTTCGAGAGTCCATGTCATGACCGATTCTTCGTTTGCTCTGATGCCGTATCCGCACGTTGACGTCCCGCGCTCGACCAGCGGGCCGCTGGCCGGCTACACCTTCGCGGCCAAGGATCTGTTCGACGTCGCGGGCTATCCCACCGGCGGCGGCAACCCGCATGTGCTGGCCATGTCCGGCATCAAGATCGTCACCGCGCCGGCCATTCAGCGTCTGCTCAATGCCGGTGCCGAACTGATCGGCAAGGCGCATACCAATGAAATGGCATTCTCCATGAGTGGCAAGAACGCTCACTACGGCACGCCGCGAAACGGTGCGGCTCACGATCGGATTCCCGGCGGCTCGTCGTCGGGTTCGGCATCGGCGGTTTCCAACGGCCTGTGCGATTTCTCCATGGGCAGCGACACCGGCGGCTCGGTGCGCACGCCGGCCAGTTATTGCGGGCTGTTCGGCTTGCGACCGAGCCACGGTCGCGTGTCGCTGGCTGCCACCCAGCCGCTGTGCGAAAGCATGGATACCGCTGGCTACTTTGCGCGTGACGCCAAGGTCTTCGGCCTGGTGGGCGAAACCCTGCTGGGTGAGGATTCGGCGCCATTGCCGCAAACCCCGCAACTGGTGATCAGCGACGCACTGTTCGCCCTGTTGCCCGCTGCCTCCCTCGACGCCCTGGCGCCAGCCATCGCACAGATCACCGACTGCTGCGGCCCGCTGGAAAAACTCGAAGGTGAACTGCCTTCGTTGAGCGACGCTTACTGGGCGTTTCGCTACATCCAGGGCCGCGAAGCCTGGCAAGCCCAAGGCGAACTGATCGAGCGCGAAGGCCTGGCGCTGGGGCCGGACGTGGCGCAGCGTTTCGCCTGGTCCAAGGCGGTCACCGACGAGCAGTACAACGATGCGTGCGCCCTGCGCGAACGCTTCGCCGCTCATTGGAAAGAATTGCTCGGCAACCGCGTGCTGGTCATGCCCACCGTCCCCGACATCGCACCGCTGCTTACCGCCAAGGATGAAGAAATCGAAGAAACCCGCCGCATCTCCCATCACCTGCTGGCCATCGCCGTCATGTGCCGCACGCCGCAACTGACCATGCCCTTGGTGAAGAAAGACGGCGTACCGCTGGGGATTTCCCTGATGGGGCCCGCCGGCAGCGACCTGAGCCTGGTGAAACTCGCCGTGAAAATCGCCGAATCGAAAAATCTGTAACAACGGTCACCTCAATCTGTAGGAGCCAGCTCGCTGGCGAAGAGACGATGCGGTGTACCTGACACACCGCGTCGTCTGTACAAAAAACCGTCCACCCGATTGGAGACCCACCATGAACACACCCTTCACCCCGGAAACCGTGCTCACCTCCAACGCCCCACTCATCAACACCCAACGCCTGTGGCAATCGCTGATGGACCTGGCCCGGATCGGCGCGACCCCCAAAGGCGGTGTCTGCCGCCTGGCCCTGACCGACCTCGACAAACAGGCCCGCGACCTCTTTATCCAATGGTGCGAAGAAGCCGGCTGCACCGTCAGCGTGGACGCCATCGGCAACATTTTCGCCCGCCGCCCCGGCCGCGACCCCAGCCGCGCACCGGTGATGACCGGCAGCCACATCGACACCCAACCCACCGGCGGCAAGTTCGACGGCTGCTTCGGCGTGATGGCTGGCCTCGAAGTCATCCGCACCCTGAACGACCTGAAACTGGAAACCGACGCCCCCATCGAGGTGGTGGTCTGGACCAACGAAGAAGGCTCGCGCTTCCCGCCGTGCATGATGGGTTCCGGTGTATTCGCCGGTAAACTCGACCTCGCCGACACCCTCGCCAAGCAGGACGAGCGCGGCCTGGTCGTCGGCGAAGAACTGCAGCGCATCGGCTATGCCGGCAGCCGCGCGGTGCTCGGCCACCCGGTGGGCGCGTATTTCGAAGCCCATATCGAGCAAGGCCCGATCCTCGAAGACCAGCGCAAAACCATCGGCGTGGTCATGGGCTGCCTCGGCCAGAAATGGTTCGACCTGACCCTGACCGGCGTGGAAGCCCACGCTGGCCCAACCCCCATGCACCTGCGCAAAGATGCTTTGGTTGGCGCCGCGCAGATCGTCAGCGCGGTCAACCGCATCGGCATCGAAAGCCAACCCCATGCTTGCGGCACCGTCGGCTGCCTGAACATCCACCCTGGCTCACGCAACGTCATTCCCGGCGAAGTGAAACTCACCATCGACTTCCGCCACCTGCACGCGGACAAACTCCAGGCCATGGTCGACCAACTGCAACAAGCCATCGACGCGACCTGCCAACAACACGGCCTCGGCTACCAACTCACACCGACAGCCGACTTCCCACCGCTGGACTTTGCCCCTGAGTGCGTCAACGCGGTACGCCAAGGCGCTGCGCAACTGGGCCTGAGCCATATGGATATCGTCAGCGGGGCAGGGCATGACGCGATATTCATCGCTGAGCTGGGGCCTGCTGGGATGATCTTCGTGCCATGTGAAGGTGGGATCAGCCACAACGAAATCGAGAATGCGACGCCGCAGGATCTGGGTGCGGGCTGTGCGGTGTTGTTCCGGGCAATGGTTAATGTCGCTGTAGGTTGATTCCTACCCGTTTCTCGGATCCCACCTATCGGCCGTAAAGCCGTCCCGTACACCCGCCCATCCACCGTTCAAATACCTTAACCCTGCTTCAACCGCACATGGAGGTGACGCCAAAGGCCCGAGATCCGGGTCTGTTGTCAGGGAGACACACAAATGCTGTTTGCACGCCTCGTGCCTTCATGGCACGAGATGGAGGCCCGTATCACCCGGGAAATGGGCTATCAGAACGGAGCCCATTTCCGAACCTACCGAAACGAACCGGCCCCCAGCCTATCTCTCAACCTCCGGCGCCTTGCCAGCGTGCGGTCGGCGTTCATTCGTGCCGAGTGGGACGCCGGCCGGATGCTGCGACAGCGCTTCGCTGACCTCGACATCGCCAGTGTTCTCGACGACCTGATCGAGGTTGTCACGCAGATGGCCATGATCGTCGCGGGCAGCGCCCTGGCTGGCGGCATGATCGGAGCAGGCGTCGGTGCGTTGTTCGGCGGTGCCGGCGTCGTGCCCATGAGCGCGGCGGGGTTTGCCATGGGCGCACAGGTCAGCACCTGGCTACTGGGCATGCTCGGCCTGACCGCCATCGCCGAGTTCTTCGTCGAAGGCCTGCCGCGCATCGGCGAGTATTACCTGAGGGGCATCAGCATCGCCTGGGAAGGCCCCAAAGGCGAACAAGGCCTGGACCCATTCAGCCGCGACGACCCAAACGCAGAAAGCAGCGCGGCTTTTCAGATCGCCTTGGGCCATGTGGAAGTGGTGGTTCTGCTACTAAGCGCCATCATCGCCTACCTGACCCGAGGCCGAGGCAACGCCGGCGCACTGGCCCAGGAAATGCGCACCAGCCCCAAAGGCGCGCGGCTGGGCGAGTGGATGCTCAAGCATGAAGAGTCGCTGAAACAACGTCCGGACCTGCAAAGACCGGAACGGATCAAAAACCCCTTCGCCCCGCCCGAGCCGCCAGCCAATCGACCAGCCGGCAAAGACAATGAGCCTGCCAAAAGCAAGCCGAATACGATGCCACTGCATGAAGTCGAGTGCTTCAAAGCGGACAAACTGCCAACCTCCAAGATCGGAGAATTCGAGCGACAATTGGGCGGTCAGGAAGGCGGGTTGAATCAGCTGACGGTTGAGGAGTTTCTGGAGAATGTGGTGAGTCCGGTGAAGCGGGATTCGGCGGTGGCCAAACGGGCTCGAAGGGATCTCCAGCTCAAGTTGCAAGACCGCTTTCTCGAAGAGTTCATGCAGACGATGGACGAGCTTGATGCCGAAGACGCTGCGATCAAGAAAGCTAAGGAGACAATGTCGACTCTTGCTGGACTGCATAATCCAGATCTGAAAGCGGGAGGCAAGGATGTCATTGCAGATTTTGGAGATCGGCAGGTGAATTCGAGTATTGGTCCGCAATGGAAAAGTAAGCTTAAGAATTTAAAACGCGCGGCTGAAAGCGTATCGAGCCTCACGCGGAAAACAACATTTCTCAACGTCAGACTGCGTAAGTGCTAATTACTATGGAGCCGGGTCATGGATAAGGTATTTGCGAGATTTCTGGAAAAATTTGGTGGGCCTATTGATCGTCGTGATGTGCCTAATTCAAGTATCCAGCGCTACAGAGGCAAGCTCCCTGGCCAGTTGTTGGAGTATTGGAGTGAGCACGGTTGGGCCGGATACGGCGGAGGGATTTTTTGGTTCGTCAATCCGCAAGAGTATGAGGGCGTAGTAGCTTCCTGGCTTGAAGGCACAAAATTTGAGACGTTTGACGTTTACCATCTTATCGCCCGCAGTGCCTTTGGTGACCTGTACCTTTGGGGCGAACAGACAGGAGCTTCTCTCAAGATAACCAGCATCCTCTCTCGCTATACAACCCACCAATCCATTTATTTGAGAGATAAGATGGATAAAGGGCTTCGCTCCTTCGTGCTTGGTAGACAAGTTGAAGATAATGACTACGGTGACTTCTTCACGCTGGCCAAGAACAAACTAGGCACTTTACGTCCCGACGAAATGTATGGCTTCGTACCTGCGCTGATGTTGGGAGGCCCTGCCACTCTTAAACATTTGGAGAAGGTGAAAGCTGTAGAGCACCTTACTTTTCTGTCTCAGCTCGCTGAGCTAGAGCCCTACAGCTTTTCGGATATCTGATCAGTCATCAGGACTTTGGTCCGACCGTGTTCGACTTGATCTCTGGTGTGAAACAACCGGTCGGGTATCTGCCGACCCCGTTCCATGCCTTCCGGCGTCACCCAGACCGACTTTCTCTTGCTGACTGGATTATCGATAAATCCTTGCTCATGCAATCGGTTCATGACTTCAAAATCGAAGCCTTTCCAAGTGTTACCGATGTCGGAGCTGAACGTTACCAACAGGGCAAGCACCGCGTCCTCAATCAGTTTGTCGTCGTAGCTCATGATCGTTGCTCCGCTCACAGTCTCCACGTTTTCGCCAAAAGGCTGCGCAGCAAATCGCGTCGCCGCACGAATACGTTAACGGAGATTTTTGAAAGCGCCCAGAGCGTGTCAACGCTGCATCAACCCCACAGGTTATTGCAGATCCGCTGCACGGCCGCATCGGCGCTGGGACGGTCGAACCGGTCGGGTTCGAAGCCGCCACCGATCCACTCCAGCGCAGCTTTGCCTTCCTCGCTGTCCGGTTTCTGCATGCTCTTCAGAAAGTGCTGGTAACCCGGCACACCGCCAACATCTTCAGGCGGACAGGCACCTTCACCGTCCAGCACCTCACACCAGGTTCCCGTGTAGTCAAACGGATGAACAGCTTCAACAGCAATCACATGCTGCCAGTCGTCGCCAAAGTCGTAGGCGTAGCGGATGCGATCGCCCTCACCAGCAAGACGCCGCAACTTGAACTTGCGGTCATCCAGCGCAGTGTCCCCAGGTAGCGACTCGGGGTCCTGCGGCATGTAGCCGTTCAGGCCGATTCTGAACTCATGCAAATGACTGCTGTGCCAGCCCATGGCGGCCTGGATGAAATGGTGAAGTTTACGCAAAGTGCAATCGCCATTGACGCGGATACGGCGCCAGATGGGTGGGTCAAGGCGTATGGGTTCTAGCTGGATGAGGAGGGTGTAGAGGAGGGGTTGAGTGGCCATGGGGGATCCTTTGCTCGGCGGTGCAGCGGCGACTGTAGTCTGTTTTTGCTGGTAACCGTGAGCGGTTGTGTGCTGAATGCGTGGCGGTTGACTGCCCAGATTTCAGGCAACCCCGGATCAGGCGTAGGGCCTGAATTCAGTGTTGTCGCGAGTCAACAGCTGCATCAGCTTGGGATGAATAAAGAGTTTTCCTTGGCGACCTGCACTTCTTTCAGTACGCCAATGGCAATCGAGGTCAGTTTCGTTATGCAGAAAGCGCTCTCAGCTGGCGAGCAGATCACGCAAACGGTCTTCACCTTCCGGCGGGGTGTAGATGATTTCTCCGGTGCGGTCGTTGGACAGCTGAGCGCCTGGCGCCCGGCGTATATCCATGTCCACGCCCTTAAGCGTGCCGCAGATCTCAACTGCCGTGCCGGTGCAAAATGGGCGCTCGGCCAAGGAATGGCAGCCGATAGCGCAGGGCCTCCTTGGTCGCAAGATCGGCGATGGTTATCGCCATCCTGTGCATGCCGAAAAAGCAAGCCGGTGGAGGTAACGATACTTTCGATTTCCAAGCTGTCTTTGGCTTTCAGCAGGGGATGGTGTTGAACAGCATCGTCTGGCTGGGAATCAGCTCGGCCGCCTGCTTCAATTCGGCCAGCGCCACGCGGGCGCTCGATACAGCGCTTGGGCACTCTTTCTAGTCCGCTAGCTGCCTCAGTTTTTCCTGAACCGCATCATCAAAAATGATGTACAGCGCCTCAATGTGAGGAGGCTTTAGGGTTTTTGCTTTCTCCAGGCTAAGAATGAACGCAATCTGAAGCTCGCCCTCGTTTTTTACGTCTTCGACGGTACTCGCAGCATTGAGCGCGCGCAGAAAATCTCCAATCGCACTGCGGACCGGCTTGGGTAGCTTGAGCTGGTCGATCTTTTCTTGGGGCATTGGTGCGGCCTCTGAGCCGGGTACGTTGGGTGTCGGATGCGTGAGGCTAACCTCAGCGAGCACTATATCCACACGAATGGCATTGGCGTGCACGAATTGTCGGATCGGTTCAGATATCACCTGAGGGTGTTGGGCATTACTGGATTGCAGGCACAAAAAAAGACGTCCGTGGACGTCTTTATTGATCATTTGGTGGGCCGGGGTAATTTGAACTGATTTTGTAAGCTGATGATTTTTATCAATAAATTCAGTTGTGTTTTTTATGTGGAATACCATTTGGAATACCGTTTTTCTGGCAATACTCAGCCGATGGTTTGCGACTAAACAGATCTGATGATGGCCCTTGCCTCGATTTTTTGGATTTGAACCTGTGACCCGTCCCGTGGTAGGTGCAGGCACTGATCGTGCACGGCTATTGAATTCATGTTGGGGAATCATGCCACGCGGTCATGACTTCAATTGGATAATCATATCGAAGCGATTGACGTGGGATGTTCAGTTGCGTGCTGTCGCGTCGAGCTGATTTGGCTGTGCCTGATGTGTCAGTCCCTAGGCAAGCACCGGCGAATCAGCTCGTTGAGATCGCTCTTGACTACCGCGTGGCCCTTGGCTGTAGGCGCACAGAAATAGATCGCCACTGGTCTTCGGTCTGACCATCTCCAGATGCCAGCGGAGTAAATTGAGGCGATCTATTTTTCTCTGACGAATATTAGAGGGCTAATCGTTGATGCGGGGTTTTAGCCCTTTGGGTAAGTAGCACCCTTCGTTTCTTCCATTTTTAGTAGAATGTCTAGAACTTCCACGCGCCTTAGGTCGAATGTGTCAGCTAATTTGTCTAAGCGAGCGATGGTCTTTTCTGAAAGGATGAAGTTATATTGCTTTTTTCCTATCATGTTTTCACGATATTGGTTTTGGCTCCACCGCTTCTTGATTGAATCAATTAGGAGCGTTTTTTCTGCTTCGTGCAAGCGTGTGTTGTCGAAAAAAATAAGTAGTTCTTGATGGTTTTTGAATGGAAGGTTTGTATCGGTAAGTGATGGGTGCTTTTTGCTAGTTAGATCCCAAGCTAATACGAGTTTCTGGGTTTCATCTGCCCCGGTGAACCAATCATAAATTTGAGTTTTTTGTTTGTGTTGGGTCCAGAGATTCTTGAGGCTGTTGATTTCATCAAGTTTTTTGAATGGATCTAGTGACCAGATATCAATCATTGCGATAACGCGGTCGCGATCGTTAAGACTCTCCGGCGCAGCTACGTTGGTTCCCTCAGTTTGCGCAATTAGCCGATTAGCTGCCCATCCTTTGTTGAGAACTTGCTTGGTTATCCAGTTGTGTTGTATCTCGTCGCCTGTAATCCAGCGAAGCATTACACTTGGTAATAGGTATAGTTTTTTGTGATGTTCTATTGTTTGTACTAAATTTTGGTTGTTGGAAATCAAGTCTGACATTCTGTTTTTCATGTCAAAGCTTTTGTATTCGCCTAGATTTGATTGTGGGTAAAGGCTTCGTAAAAAGAACCAAAGCCAGGTGATGAATCGATCATCTATTGTTGTTCCGCCCAATACCTTGTGAAGTTGATCTTGCTGAATTGCCATGGAGCAGTTTTCCAAGAGGGAATTTTCAGTTTTTTTAGACCTACTAGTGGAATTCTACTGGAAAAACCGCCATGAAATGTGATTTTTTTCTATGGTTTTCGTATATTTTAGGCATTTCTGTAGGAGGTGAATTGTCCGATTTTTAAGTATGAATTGTGATTTTTTATCTCGGTGGATCCTATCGATTGAGTTTGGGCCTGTGATGGTGCATGAGGCCTGCTTCTGCAGAATCGAGATAGGGGGGGGCTAAACGGCGATCTGTAATCGGCATTCAGCGGTATTTTAAAACTGATGGTTACTCAGTTACGAGCTTGGTTGAGAGGAGGGTGATGCTATTTTTTAATCGGGAGTTCCATAGTACTGGAGATTCCTGCTATCGCCTGGCTGGGGTTGATTGAAGTTGTTTTTTTGCGGGGAGGTTCTGAGTGGATGTGTGTGGGGGAAGGAGGTGTCGTCATTCTTGAAATATTGCGTGGTACCCGCATTATCTGAATGAATACAGGGCATATTCATGTGGGGCTTTTCTGAGGCCACTGATTAGGGTGGCTGGCTCATCCGATCGATAAGTTAATAGGTGTTTGTCGGAGGGTAGGACTGCCCTAGTTCGACTCCATCTGGCGAGCGTGCTTCGATAGAAAACGAGGTTTCGAAAAAAATTCTAGGGATAGTCATTGCGCGTAACTTTTTATTGAAGCAATGGTTGTTATGGTTCGTGGGGATGTAAAAAATAGCTTTCGTGATGCTCTGAGAAGGAGCTCTTAGTGGTTTTTTGTCAGAGCGCCAGATGGCTTAAATGTAGTGTACTTTGAAGGTGATTTGTTACTGTTTTCGGAGTGCTCGACTTTTCGGGTTTTGCGGTATTGGTAATATGCTTTATATGCATGTTTAATTGTCAGGGGCGAGTGTCAATTTTTAGTACGTCTGTTGGGTATGTGCCCATTTGAATCAGTGCTGTTTGTTGGATAGGCTGACTTTAGTTTTGGCTGAGGTTAGTGTATTGCTAGATGCAAAGGGGAAAGGCAGAGAGCTGCTCTGACATCGTTATAGTGCTATGCCAGCTGGGCGGTAAAAGTCTACTGGGCGCTCCTATGGTATGAACCTAAATACCTGGAGCACTGCATGATTCGTCATCCTAAGAATACCAACCTAACCCTGCATAGAGACGTGGCATATCAAGGCTTGGCTGTGCAGGTGGTTAAAGGTCCGTTTATCAGTGAGTACCTATACCGCCTGCATCAGACCATGGAGAGAGCGCTTACCCAATATGCCCGAGTGTTTGCATTTAGGGTGGACCTGCGACTACCGACCGGGTCGGAGTTACCCGATTACGCTTTTACCAATGAGGTGATTGAACGATTTATAGAATCGTTTAAAGCCAAGATCAAGCATAACCGCAGTCAGGCTAGGAAATTGAACAAGTATGCTCATGACAGCAAGGTTCGCTACGTCTGGGCGCGTGAGTTGGGGCAGCATGGTAAGCCCCATTATCACCTGGCAATCCTGCTCAATCGAGATGCGTTTACGGCCTTGGGCAAATTCGAGATTGGCAGGGACAACATGTTCAATCGCTTAGTAGAAGCTTGGGCCAGTGCCTTGAGGCTATCTGTGGAGGTCATGAGTGGTTTGGTCGAGATTCCCAATAACCCGAGCTATCCGATTAATCGTGACGACCCTGTAGGACAGAAGGCGTTTTTCTACCGGGCGAGTTATCTCTGCAAGTCAGCGACGAAAGCCTATGGGGATGGCAGCCATGGTTTTGGTTGCAGCCGGGGCTGATACAGAGAAGTCGTGGCAAAGAGTCAATGAACGCAACGACCGTCTTGGCGTGAGCCAGGGCGGTCAAGCGAGCTGTCCGTGCCTGGAATACGCGCTGATCATGTGGATGACTGGCTGACTTTGCTTTCCCCTGCTTAATGATCCTGTTTGCGCCCCATTGATTTTGTCAAGGCGTGTAAGAGGCCAAAAGGTATTCCCTTACCGCAATGGCAATCCTCTGAACGTAACGCAGAGGAGCCCGTTCATGAGGATCATTCGCTTGAAAGATGTTCAGCATTCCACCGGCTTAGGTCGATCCACAATCTACAAGTACATCAGCGAGGGGAGCTTTCCGAAGCCCGTTTCGTTGGGCGACAGGGCTGTCGGCTGGGTTGAAAGTGAGGTGATAGGTTGGGTCATGGCCAGGATCGAGGCGCGGGATGTTCACGAGTCTCTCACGGCGTGATCAACTGATTGGATGAGAATTCTTCAAGTGATGCAGTTGGCAGTTGCTGCTGACTGTGTGTCCCTAATCGTCCTTTTATTTCTAAGGCATCAAATCTGGAATGTTGGACGAGACGGTTGAGCTCACTACCACATGAACCAAAAGCCATGGACTTGACTCACGCACTTCGGGGAGGCAACAGCAACGCTGCCGTTGCCAAAATGGCAATTAGCTGTCTATGCAGACTATCTGGAGCACGTGCTGCAGCGCTTTGATGTATTCGTTAGCAGCGCCGAGCAGCCTGTCAGTGCCGACTCCTTCGAGCGAGGCGTGATCAACGCAGTGAACCACAGATGCGACAGCGACAGTACCGGCCTGATCGCCGGGCACCTCCTGGGCATCTAATATGGTCCGGCCGCCATCCCGGTGCGCTGGTAAGAACAGCTGGAAATGCGCGACGTCGTCGAACGCGTCACCAAGGTTTCGAGCGCGTCCCGCGGGACTTTTTTGTGGTTGTGGGGAGTTTGATCAGCCGGGGAATTCTTTCAACGTTGAGCTGAACTTGGAGCTCCTTGATTGAGCATGTGGTGGACCAGTTGGCGGCCTGCCTTGCCTGAATTTGTTGAAAACCTGCAAGCTGCGGCTGCTGTATCGATCACGACCCTGATCTTAGATTTAGTGGGTGGGAATAGCAGTTCGCCTGGTTCTGGATTTTTTGAGTCGCTATTGATGGCACGACGCAGTACATTTGCAGCACAAAAATCGCAGGACTTAGTCATGAAGCGTCCCAAGGACGAAACCCTGTCCATTCGTACCTCGAGTGACATCAAGCAACTGCTGCGAATTGCAGCGGAAAGAGAGCGACGCTCCATTGCTTCGATGATTGAGGTATTAATCCTGAAATATGCTCAGGAACAGGGTCTGCAGGCAGAAACGCCGTCAGTGGAAGAGACGAAAAAAGGTAAGGGAAACGATGGAGCTCATTGACAATATTACAAGGCTGCTGGGTGACGACCTCAAAGCGACGTTAAAACCCGGTTCCCGCCTGAGTATCGCAGCGTCTTGTTTTTCGATGTATGCATTCGAAGCGCTGAAAGCTGAGCTGGAAAAGATCGACGAGCTGAACTTCATCTTCACCTCACCGACGTTCGTTGCCAGCGAGGTTGCCGACAAGGTCCGCAAAGAGCGAAAGGAATTCCACATCCCAAAGCTGGATCGTGAGCGCAGCCTGTACGGCAGCGAGTTCGAGATTCAGTTACGCAACAAGCTGACCCAGCGAGCGGTTGCCAAAGAATGCGCAGAATGGATGCGGCGCAAGGCGACCTTCAAGTCGAATCGCAGCAAGGCCCCGATGCAGCAGTTCGCCTGCGTGCAATCTGCTGAAACGGACACATCCTACATGCCATTGCACGGCTTTACCGCCGTCGATCTCGGTTACCAGCAAGGCAATGCTGTCTCCAACCTCGTCAACAAAATGGACGAGCCAACCTTCACGGCAACTTACCTAAGCCTGTTCAATCAGATCTGGAGCGACCCGGACAAACTGGAAGACGTCACCCTGCAGATCTGCGATCACATTGCGGCTGTCTACCAGGAAAACTCGCCTGAGAGCGTCTATTTCCTGATGCTTTACAACATCTTCAACGAGTTCCTGGACGACATCGATGAGGACGTTTTACCCAACGACCGTACCGGTTATCAGGACACGCTCATCTGGAACAAGCTCTTCAACTACCAGAAGGATGCGGCCACCGGGATCATCAACAAGCTAGAAACCTATAGTGGCTGCATCCTGGCGGACAGCGTTGGCTTGGGGAAAACCTTCACAGCCCTAGCCGTCGTCAAGTATTACGAACTGCGCAACAAGTCGGTGCTGGTGCTCTGCCCCAAAAAGCTGGCGGACAACTGGCTCAACTACAACCGTAACCTCAAGACCAACATCTTTGCTCGTGACCGATTCAGCTACGACGTGCTGTGCCATACCGACCTCACTCGCACGAGTGGCGAGTCATTTGGCACTCCGCTCAACCGCATCAACTGGGGTAACTACGACCTCGTCGTCATCGATGAATCGCACAACTTCCGCAATAACGATGCCTTCAAGGACAAGGAAACCCGATACCAGAAGCTGATGAACAAAGTCATCAAAGAGGGTGTGAAAACCAAGGTACTGATGCTTTCAGCGACCCCAGTGAACAACCGCTTCAATGACCTGCGCAACCAACTCGCGCTAGCCTACGAAGGCAACTCCGAAAACCTAAGCAAGAAGCTGAGAACTGGCAAAACTGTCGAGGAGATTTTCCGTGGTGCGCAGGCCAGTTTTAACGCTTGGTCAAAACTTCCGCCCGAGGAACGCACGGCGCGCGCTATTTTGGACTCGCTCGACTTCGATTTCTTCGAGTTGCTAGACAGCGTCACGATTGCACGCTCGCGAAAGCACATTCAGACCTACTACGACACCACGGATATCGGGCATTTCCCTGAACGGCGCAAGCCCTTGTCGTTCCGTAGTCCACTGGTTGTGGGTGCTGAGCAGCGAACGGATATAATGAGTTTCAACGAGATTTTCGAGCAGTTGTCTCTGCTCAAGCTCGCCGTATATGCCCCCATCAGCTACATCTTGCCTAGCAGATTGGCGAAGTATGAAGAGATGTATGACACGCAGGTTGAAGGCGGTCGAGGCAAGCTACGTCAGGTTGACCGGGAAAAAAGCCTGGTAGCGCTGATGACAACGAATTTGCTGAAGCGTCTTGAGAGCTCTGTTTATGCATTCCGCAGCACACTTAATGCTTTGAAGGAAAACCACCAGCGCGTTCTCGGCCTGATTAAGGAGTTCGAGAGCCGGGGCGGTGTAACAGAGGTCGCCAGCCTTACAGAAGCCATGGGCTCAATTGACGCTGAAGAAGACGGCATTCCGTCGTTTCATGACTTAGAAATCGGCAACACCATTCGGATAAAGCTGGCAGATATGGATCTGCCTTCTTGGGAGCATGAACTCCAGGTTGACCTGGAAATCATCTCCGCTTTACTGGTCTCGATGAGCAAAATCACGCCATCCGAAGACGCCAAGTTGCAGCACCTGAAATCGCTAGTACTCGACAAAATTGCCAATCCCATTAATCCAGGCAATAAAAAAGTACTGATTTTCACGGCTTTCGCTGATACGGCCAATTACCTCTATGACAATCTGGCCACTGAGCTGCTCGCCAATCAGAACCTGCATACAGCGAAGGTCACTGGTAGTAGCGCGCCTCAGTCGACGCTAAAAAACACAGCTCAAAAGAAAAGCTACGACTTCCAAGAGCTGCTCACCCTCTTCTCGCCACGATCCAAAGAAAAGGCCATCGTGCTGCCCAACGAACTGGCAGAGATTGACTTACTGATCGGCACCGACTGCATCTCCGAGGGCCAGAACCTGCAGGACTGCGACTACCTCATCAACTACGACATCCACTGGAACCCCGTGCGCATTATCCAGCGCTTCGGTCGAGTGGATCGCATTGGATCGCCCAACAGCAGCATCCAACTGGTCAATTACTGGCCCGACATCTCGCTCGACGAGTACATCAACCTCAAGGAGCGTGTCGAGAGCCGGATGATGATTGCCGACGTCACTGCCACGGGCGACGACAATGTGTTGAGCGCTCAAGCCAACGACGTGTCCTACCGCAAGGAGCAGTTGCGCCGCCTGCAAGACGAAGTCATTGAGCTGGAAGACCTGAAAACGGGCGTTTCGATCACAGATCTGGGGCTCAATGACTTCCGCATGGACTTGCTCAATTACGTTAAAGCCAATGGTGAGTTGAACAACGTACCGAGCGGCATGCACGCCGCTGTATCAGCCAAACCTGAGCTTGGCCTGCATCCAGGGGTGATCTTTACACTGCGTAACCGCAACTCGAGCGTCAGCGTTAGCCATCATAACCGTCTGCACCCGTATTACCTCGTCTACATCAGTCGTGAGGGTGAGGTCATTCATGATCACACCCAGGTCAAACGCCTGCTCGATGTGGTGCGCAGTTGCTGCAAGGGCCAAGCGCTGCCCATTCCGGAGGCTTGCAGTCTGTTTAACAAGGAAACTGCTGACGGGCGGCAGATGCAGGTATATTCCGACCTGCTTGGCAAGACCATTCGTTCGATGATCGGGGTGAAGGAAGAAAAGGATCTGGACAGCCTGTTCAGCGGCGGCAAAACCACTGCGCTGGTCAACACTATTGCCGGGCTGGATGACTTCGAGCTCATCACCTTCTTGATAATTCAGGAGGCCGGATGAGTCATATCTCTCCATGGGAGTCGAACGCCGCGTTCATCAGCTACCCGAAGCAGGCCGCTTTTGGCCGCACCCTGCCAAAGAACAAGATCTACGAACACAGTGGAGCCAACACACGGCTGAAAGACTTCTTCGTTGAGCAAGTGGAACAGATCGTCTGGCAATACAAGCTGGCTCCGGAAACGATCAACCTGCCCGCTAGACCCAATGTGCCGGAGCTTCAGATCTTCGCCATCCAGCTCAAGACGTCGGAGCTGAATCTGGATGTGTTGCGCTGTATAGATGGTGCGGTGCAGTTCCCCATCATCTTCGAGCTGAGCTTTGACGGCCGAACGCAGGTAATCGCCGCGTACAAGCGCCCCAACGAGTCAGACGCGAGCCGTTGGGTGTTGAGCGACTACTTTGCGACGGCGTGGTTACCGAGCGATGTGGAACGCGCCGCCATGCCTTTGGCGCTCGACTTGGGTGGCTTGTACGAACAGGTGCTTCACGGCCTGATTCCCACACCTGCACGCCAGCAAGAAGGCCTTGGTGACTTGGTCGCTCGTGTCGAACAGGTTGCGGCGAAGCAGCGTGAGGTCGAGAAGGCCGCGAGCAAGCTTGCCAAAGAAAAGCAATTCAACCGCAAGGTCGAGATCAACGCGCTCTTGCGACAGCTAAAGAGCGAACTTGAACAGTTGACCGGCAGGGAGAGCGCATGACGCAGGCCCTGATTGGCGAATCGAAGAGATACATCAAGCAGGTCGCGGGCGATGCGTTAGCGCAACTCGAAAGCATCGACGAAGACGACTGAATCTATCAGCACGAACTTGAACAATTGAGTCGCTGAGCATTTCTCTAGAAAGCTTGGCGACCTTAGGAGTAAACATGGAGAAAATGAAAATGCACTCGCCCAATCTCACGCAGGACAACGTCGCGCGTATTCGCGAGTTGTTCCCGAGCTGCGTCACTGAATCCCAGGGCGAAGATGGCGTGGTGAGGCTGGCGGTAGACTTCGATCAGCTACGACAAGAATTATCAGGATCGGTCGTCGAAGGCCCTCAAGAGCGCTACCACCTGAACTGGCCGGGTAAACGTGAGGCGTTGCTGACTGCCAATGCCCCGATTGCAAAGACCTTGCGTCCTTGCAGAGAGGACAGTGTTAATTTTGAGACCACGCAAAACCTCTTTATTGAAGGGGATAATCTTGAAGCGTTAAAGCTTTTGCAGGAGGTTTACCTCAATAAAGTTTCTCTTATATATATCGATCCACCCTATAATACTGGGGGAGACTTTATTTACGAGGATGATTTTGCAGAGGATGTTGATACTTATTTGTATCGGTCTAATCAGAGAGGTGAGGTGGGCGATAGAATGATTGCTAATCCAGAAAGCAATGGCAGGATCCATTCGGATTGGCTGAGTATGATTTACTCAAGGTTGCGATTGGCTCGGAGCTTATTAAGGGATGATGGTTTAATATTCATTTCAATTGATGATAATGAGCAGGCAAACCTACAAAAGGTTTGTGATGAGATTTTTGGTGAAAGTAATTTTCGCGGTAAGGTTTCTCGCGCTACCGGCACGCCAAGCGGTCAGGGGCATGGAATTTTAGTAAATGAAGTTGATTTTATTCTGATTTACTCTAAATCTGAAGAGGCAACTTTATATGGTTTGCCTTTTACTTCGAACGACCAGAAAATTTATGATCAGCAAGATGAGTTCGGTCGCTACCTCACTCGAACCCTCAGGAAAACTGGTGGCGAGGATCGACGTGAAGATAGGCCTACAATGTATTACAGCGTTGAAGCCCCTGATGGAGGAAAAGTTTTTCCGATAGGACCTGGTGGATATGAAAGTAGGTGGCGCTGTGGCCCGAAAAATTATGAGGAGCTTAAAAGTAATAATTTGATTGAGTGGAAGCAGGTTGCCGAGAGCGGGGTCCAGGTATGGAAGCCATATCAAAAGTTTTACTTGGAGGGACGTCTGAAGCAGCCGTCAAATCTCTGGCAAAATATAGAGGGCAATAAGAAAGCGTCGATAGATATAAAAAGTCTATTCGGGGCCAAGGTTTTTGACACTCCAAAGCCAATTGAGTTAATTAAGCGCTGTATATCAATTGGAATGCAGTCGGATGGTATTGTTGTTGATTTTTTTGCCGGCTCAGCTACAACGGCGCATGCGGTTATGGCTCTTAATGCTGAAGATCAAGGTACTCGTAGATATGTGATGATTCAGCTGCCAGAGGCGTGCCCTGAAGATAGTGAAGCTTATAAAAATGGATATTCCAAAATATCTGATATAGGAAAAGAGCGAATTAGGCGCGCAGGCACCAAAATTAAAGCCGCACACGCTATGACCGTTCCAGACCTCGATACAGGGTTCCGAACTCTAAAAGTCGATACTTCCAATATGAAGGAGGTTTACTACAACCCGGATGCTGTCAGCCAAGACCTGCTTTCCGATCAAGTAGACAATATCCGCAAAGACCGCACCGCCGAAGATCTGCTGTTCCAGGTGCTTCTGGACTGGGGCGTCGATCTGGCCCTGCCGATCAGCCAGCAAAGCATTGCTGGCAAGACCGTTTTCTTTGTCGACGGTAACGCCCTGGTTGCTTGCTTCGACACCGGCATTGACGAGGACTTTGTTAAACAGCTCGCCGGACATCAGCCATTGCGCGTGGTGTTCCGTGACTCCGGGTTTGCTAGCGACAGCGTGAAGATTAACGTCGAGCAGGTATTCAAGCTGCTGTCGCCGGCTACTGAAATCAAGACCCTTTGACCGACAGGGAGCCGCCGCTATGGACAATCAACCACTGACACAGTTGCAGCAACGTCTGGATGCGCTGGTGCAGTGTGTACCAGATGAGAATATCGAGTTTTGGTTCGCTCGCGACCTGTTGGAACCTTTGGGTTATGCCAATTGGGAAAGCTTTCTCTCCTCGATCCAGCGTGCCATGACCTCACGTGAGCGCACAGGATACGAATTGTCTGATCATTTTCGTGGCGTCACGAAAATGATCGAGATCGTCACGGGCGGTCAGCGCAGGATCAAGCCTGAGGTGCTGCCGGCTGAAGAGGATATACGCATGCTGGAGCGACGAGTGAAGTCGGAAGAAAAGAAAATCGCCAAACAGGCTCCTAAATTGCCAGCGGATTATTCGGGTGCTGACGTATGAAACTGAAATTTAAACAGCAGCCATACCAAACCCAAGCGGTAGACGCCTTTGCCGATTGCTTTGCTGGTCAGCCCAAAGCCTTGGGCGTGAGCTATCGCATTGACCCTGGTGTAAATCCTGCAAAACCCGTTACGTCACAGCAGATTGACCTCTATGGAGTGCAGAGCTCTGCTGAGCCAACCGAAGTTGGCTTTAAGAATGCCGAGCTGGCTCTTAGTCCAGCTCAGTTGTTGGAGAACGTTCAGACTGTGCAGCGTCGGCAAAATTTGGCGCTGTCTTCTGCGTTGTTGAAAGACAGCAAAACCGGTTGCCCGATCAATCTCGATGTCGAGATGGAGACCGGTACCGGCAAGACCTACTGCTATATCAAGAGCATGTTCGAGCTGAACAAACGCTTTGGCTGGAGCAAGTTCATCGTCGTGGTGCCGAGCATTGCTATCCGCGAGGGTGTGTACAAGTCGCTGCAGATTACCGCTGAGCACTTCCTGGAAAGCTACGGCAAGAAGGCGCGGTTTTTCATCTACAACTCCAAGCAGCTGCACAACCTGGAGAGCTTTTCCTCGGATGCCGGCATCAACGTTATGGTTATCAACATCCAGGCGTTTGCAGCCCGTGGTGCTGACCAGCGACGGATCTACGAAGAGCTGGACGACTTCCAGTCACGCCGCCCCATCGATGTGATCAAGGCTAACCGGCCGATCCTATTTCTCGATGAGCCGCAGAAGATGGAAGGGGCCAAGACGCTGGCTTCCTTCAGTGAGTTCAATCCGCTGATGATCGTGCGTTACTCGGCGACGCACAAAACTGAGTACAACAAAATCCACCGCCTCGATGCTTTGGACGCGTACAACCAGAAGCTGGTGAAGAAGATCAATGTGCGCGGCATTACGATCAAGAACTTGACCGGCACCAACGCTTACCTGTTTCTGCAGGACATCGAAGTCTCCACCAACAAGCCGCCAATGGCGCGAGTTGAGTTTGAGGTCAAGCAGAACAGCGGCATCAAGCGGGTGATGCGTAAGCTCGGTCGTAACGACAACCTGTATGACCTGTCCGGTGGGCTGGACCAGTACAAGGGTTATGTAGTTGCCGACATCGATGCGCGTATCGATGCCTTGAGCTTCATCAATGGGGTAGAACTGGTCGCTGGCGATGCCGTGGGCAACGTGGATGAGGTTGCTATGCGGCGTATCCAGATACGCGAGGCAGTCAAGGCACACTTCCAGAAGGAGATGATGCTTTTCAGTCGTGGCATCAAGGTGCTCTCGCTGTTCTTTATCGATGAAGTTGCTAAGTACCGGCAGTACGATGAAACCGGAGAGGTGGCGGGGGAGTACGCGCAAATCTTCGAGGAGGAATACAACGCCTACCTGACCGAAGTGATGACGCTGGAAGACACGACTTATAACCGTTATCTAAAAGGCATCCAGGCCCGGCAGACGCACAACGGTTACTTCTCTATCGATAAGAAGAGTAAGCGTCTGGTCGATCCCTCGGTGGGCAAAAAGGCCACCGAGACCGATGACGTTGATGCCTACGACCTGATCCTCAAGGACAAAGAGCGACTGCTGTCCTTTGCTGAGCCGGTGCGTTTTATTTTCTCGCACTCGGCATTGCGCGAGGGTTGGGACAACCCCAATATTTTCGTCATCTGCGCCCTGAAACACAGCGATAACACTGTCTCACGCCGGCAGGAAGTCGGACGTGGCATGCGTTTGTCTGTGAATCAACTGGGGGAGCGTATGGACAACCCGGCCACGGTGCACGAGATCAACGAGCTGACCGTGGTAGCCAGCGAAGGCTATAAGGAATTCGTCAGTGCGCTGCAGAAAGATATCAGCGACTCCCTGTCTGCTCGTCCACGTATCGCTGATGAAAAATACTTCACCGGCAAGGTATTGCAGGCCTCTGGTGGAGACATAGAAGTCACGCCGCAACTGGCCAAGCAGATCTACAAATACCTGTTGAAAAACGACTATACCGACGATAATGATCAGATCACCCAGACCTACCATGACGCCAAGCGTGAAGAGCAAGTGGCTGAACTGCCAGCCGAGCTGCAGCCTTATGCCGAGCAGGTTTTCCAACTGATCGATAGCGTGTTTAGCGCCGCGCAAATGCCGGATATTGGTGACGACCGCAAAGCAAAGCTCAATCCGCTGAACTCGAATTTCGAGAAGAAAGAGTTTCAGGCGCTGTGGAACAAGATCAACCGCAAGGCGGCCTACACCGTTCACTTTGAAACTGATGAGCTGGTAGGTAAATGCGTGGGTTGGTTGGATAAGGAGCTACGGGTCAAGCCGATGCAGTACATCATCGAGCGTGGCACCCAGCTGGAAAATGCCAGCTTCGACGATATGAAGACCGGCACTGCCTTCAAGGTTGCCGAGAGTTCGACAGAGAAGTACACGCACTCCGTTCATTCGGCGGTGAAATATGACCTGATCGGCAACCTGGCGGGATCTACGCAGCTGACACGCAGCACCATTGCCAGCATCCTCAAGCGCTTGAATGTAGCCGTGTTCAGCCAGTACAAAACTAACCCGGAAGACTTCATTGCCAGGGCTGGTACGTTGATCAACGAGCAAAAGGCGACGGCCATCGTTGAGCACATTGCTTACAATCCGGTGGACGAAACTCACAGCTCCGATATCTTCAGCATCGAGAAGTTGCGTGACGACTTCAGCAAGGCGTTTGAAGCCAAACATCACGTCTACGATTATGTGTTCACCGACTCCAACATCGAACGGAAATTCGTTCAGGAGCTGGATGCCAGTACCGAAGTTGCGGTGTACGCCAAGCTGCCGAAGAGCTTCTTCATCCCAACCCCTGTCGGCAACTACAACCCCGACTGGGCGATAGCCTTCCAGGAAGGCAAGGTGAAACACGTTTACTTCGTCGCCGAAACCAAGGGCTCGATGTCTTCACTTGAGCTGCGCGATATCGAAAAATCCAAAATCGCCTGCGCTCGAAAATTCTTCGCCAAGATCACTTCGGATCAGGTGAAGTACCAGGTGGTGGACGGGTATGGGGCTTTGATGGACTTGGTGAAGTGATGCGTGAGGGATGCTATTGATGAATGATTTCGCACACGACAGGTAGTGCGTAAGGAGTTAGTTGTAGATATCTTCTGAGTTTTTAGAGCAGTAATGAAAAGCCAAAGGGGTGGCGTGGTGGTGTGCTTTCTCGTGACTGGTGGTCTCTGCCCAGTAGCATGCCACCCGTTGCAATCTTCGCTCACGAAACCTTGAATGATACATCGTTGGCGCGGTAGTCATTGATGACAAAAAAATAAGTGAGTGAGTGCTTGTATCGACGACCGCCAGGGGCGGTCTATCGGACGAAGTGACTCTAGGAATAAAAGGTAACCCCGTTCAGCCAACGATACGCAGCCTTCACCGCCCACCACCACATAATCCAATATTTGGGTGCCTCTCATGCTGAGGACGCCCTTGAGGATCGTGGTCGGCGTGTAAACGTCTTGGCTCGAGACTATGCGGCGCTTGGTCGACAGGGTTCACGCTGTTAAGATTGACTCCACGCTTTTCCGTCTTAAAGGGGGCGGAGGAGAATAGAAGCCCCGGCGTTTACGAACCGTCGGGGTTTTGCTTTTTTAGCGCGTGCGGAGCCGGGACTGTCCTCAAGGTGACATCAGCCGTTTCCTGATGCATAGGTATAACTGGATTCGGCTTCATCAATTTAACGATGGGTGCCGCCAGCTCGGGCCGAGAAAAAGCTTAACGTCGTGTCCGGGATCAGTTGACCACTACAGATTACAGGTAACCTCGTTCGGCCAGCGATACGCAGCCTTCACAGCCCACCACCACATGATCCAATATCCGGGTGCCAATCATGTCGAGGGCGTTCTTAAGGGTGGTGGTCAGCGTGCGATCGGCTTGGCTGGGTTCCGGATCGCCAGAGGGATGGTTGTGCACCAAGATCACCGCTGCCGCATTATGCTCCAGAGCGATCTTGACCACTTCCCGTGGATACACACTGGCACCGTCCAGTGTGCCTCTGAATAGCTCCCTGAAACCAATCACCCTGTGCTTGCTGTCGAGTAGCAGCACAGCAAAGACTTCGTATTCATGGTACTGCAGCAGTGTTTGCAGATGACTGAATACGTGTCTTGGCTCAGTCAGTGCTCGACCTTTAGACAGACGACTCATCGCAAGTTGTTGCGCCAGCTGCAGGATGTCGGCTTCGGTAACCGGAGAGTCCATGACATAGGTGCCGGTTTCTTCACCGGCTCTGAGCTTGTGATATTTCATGCGGGTATTCCTATACGAATGCGTGAGAACGCTGGGAATGTCGAGAGGGGGTTACTGGGCTGTGGGCTTGCTGTTGTGCCGTGTGGCTTGCGAATCCAGCTTTTGAGCGAGTGAGGGTTTGGCAGGCGCTGTCAGTTGGACTTGATGGGATACAAGGCTTGGCTGATCCTCAATGGCGGGGAAAAATTCCTCGACGATGGCGCCGGTGTCCTCTTCGCTGTCTTCAAAAGCTCCATTTTTAAATCCCTGGTGGGCCGCGAGATCCAAGGCGCTCTGGTCAAAGCCCGAAGCTTGTCTGGTTTCTTCCCGCTGTTTGGCTTCCAGCAACGCGTCTTCCAGGCTCAGCCCACTGCGTACCGTGATGTCCACGTAGAAGATCGGTGTACCGTGGCTTTGCCGAGTGGATTTACCACGTAGACGCAGCTCCAACGGCAGACAGGCCAGGCGATTGCCGGAGATGGCTTGCAGGTAGTGCAGACGCGCTGCCAAGGTGCGGATGCTGTTGTAGCCCGTGGTGCGAAAGACAAAGCTGCCCAGCGGATCGTCATCGCCAATCACCACGTTCAGTCGGCCGTAAGGCTTGCAGGCATTGCCTTGAGCGAGTGGACACCCATCTGGTGAGGGACAGGGCAGCGACTGGATGCCGTCCTTGGTCAAACGCTTGCAGGTCTCACCATTGCCGACGCACAGCGGCCGGCCGGTATTACGGTCGAACAAGCTGTAGTCCGCACGAAAATTCAGATCCGGCTCGTTGAACAGTAAACGGATGGGAATGCTGCGCAGCTTGCCGTCCTGGCCGTTGCGTAATTCCTCATTGAGCGGGTGCAGCAACCAGCCGTCGCGGCTTTGTACCTGGGAAGTGAGGGTGAACTGATCGTCTTTCTCCGGTAGGCGCTTGCCGTTTTTCTCGACTACCTTGCCGATGGAAATGCGCCCGAGTACCGGAGGGGTGATCGCTAAACCTTTGAGCATGGTGGTTATCCTAGATATGGAAATGAAAAAGCCACCGGGAAGTGAAGGGGCCAGGTGGCTTGGGCGAGAGGCGAGGATTCAGCCGATCAGAAAGCGGCGACTGCCAGTTTTGATCTTGGAGTAGCGGGCCTGCAGGTAGGGTTTGTCCTTGAACATCTGTTCGATATCCAAGCCAGTGGTGTCTTTGGACTTCCTCCAGCTGATGTAGCCCTCGGCAAATTCTGCACGGGTGGCCGTGCCCATGGCCTGTTGTAGGACTTGCTTGAGCTGCGCCTCACGCGTTTCCTGCTGGGCAATGCTTTGGCGAACAGCCTTGAGATCCAGGTAGGTGGTGGCCAGATCCGGGTTCTGACTAAAGTCAAGCGTCTGACCGTTGTCCTCGGGGTAGAGGCATCGCAACGCCGTTTCCGCTGAGGCCGTGCCATCGGCCGGTGGTGGGGTATCACTGACCACGTAATCCCAGAACAGCCGCTCCAGATCAATCAGCCGAGCAATCACCGACTCATCTCGTTTAATGCGATGGATCTCCAGGTGCTGGCCACCTAGCAGTACTGCGACATCCGCCGCCTGTTTGCCAGTTACGGCTAACTGATGCATGACCTGCAACTGCACATATTCGGGCACACCCTCCTTCCATAGGCGAGCGCCGTTGATACCGGCGGTTTTGCATTCAAGGATCTGTACATCGTCGGCACCGATCACCTCGCGGTCGATGTTGGCCAGCATCCAGGGCGGTTTTGGATCGGGATGCTGCAGCACGGCATTGATTCGCCGCACTCGATTGCTACTGCGCTTGCTGTAATGCCAGGCGACGATGGGTTCGAGGACGTTGCCCCAGTACGCCGGACTCTCCTCGTCCTGAGGATCGATCTTGGGCAAGGAGGCATCGCGTCCGGTTTTTTCCAGCCACAGCTCCAACTGGGACTTATAAGGGTTGAGGCCGACAGCGGCGGCTGCATCCGAGCTGCCGATGCCGCCTTTACGTACCGCCAGCCAATCTTCACGCGGCAGTTGTTTGGTGCCAACCAGGCGTAACGCTGGCCGGGTTTTTACAGTGGTTTTTGGTAGTGTTTGAGAGGTCATGAGTATTTCCTAATGCATAAAAAACGCCTGACCAGCAGCAAGCTGATCAGGCGTTTTAATAGGTGAGAGGAACGAGACGTACGAGCCGAAAGTAACCGCGAGTAACCCCACTAGGCGGCGAGCTGAAGGGCTGCGCTCAGGGCACGTTGTTTGATCGCAGCCCCTTGGCCGAACCAGGCCGAGTCCATGCGGAACTCATTACTCCGAGCCCGTCGTTCATGGTCGACGTACTCGGTGACGGCGTTGAGCAAGCCCCAGGCCGTTCCGCGAGATGATTCCAGCGTTGCGCCGCGACCTTGGCCTTCGTACAGTTCTTGGACTTTACGCAGCGCCCGTTCGTTGGGGAGGACTTCCGGCAACGTGCTGTGTGGGGAGACGTCACACAGCACGTTCATGAAGAAACCCATTGCCTCATGCCACTGCACTTTGCGTTCAGCCAAATTCCGCATCCGGTACATAAACTCATCCCATTGCGAAACGGCGATACCCAGCTGCTTTTTCACCACTTGCGGATCAAAGCGGGTTATGAGGCACTTTGATCGCACGGGTCGTACCATCAAGACCGATGGTCAGGGTGTTGTTGCAGACCACCCGAACCGTGGTTGGCGTCGCTGTGGTGGCTAGGGTTCCATCGCAGGAGGTGGCCAATAATAGGTAGCCGTTTACCTGGTCATGGCCTTTCAATTCGGCCGTTTGTCCGGTACGTGCCAACGCCCAAAACTTGCGACCACCTTTCAGCACGCCCGCCGTTTCCAGCTCGTAGCCGGATACTTCAGTCAGATCTCGGTAGAACTCCAGGACCTCACGCGGTTGTACGATTTGGTACCGGTTGGACACGACGGAGAGCGGTGCCTTGGTATCGGAGCGGTAAAGCACTTTTTGTTCCGGGAACGAGTGGATGGTTCCCAATGAGCCGATGCTGTCAGCCTTGAAGTGAACTGGGCTTTCTTGAATCTTCCAATTCATGCCGGCTTCGCGTTGCCAGATTTCCAGCGGTTGCTTCTCGGAAAGGCGACTGCCCAGACCATGCCAGGGAGTAGAGCCGACGTAAGCCATTTTTTCGATCAGGTGTGCCATGGGAATGTTTCCTTGTGAATTAAGGGGAGACGGCGCCTTTTCAGTGAGGCACGGCGCCTGTTCACAACGACTTAACGGTTGACGCTGAAGCTGTAACCGCACTCTAGGCACTGGAAGTTGTTCAGTACCTTGTCATCCATTTGTTCACCCAGCGTGGCGCCGGCAATCCCACCGGCGACCCCGCCGACCAGACCACCCAAAATCGCTCCAGCAATACTGCCAATAGTGATCCCGACCGGCCCACCGACCACACCGATTACCGCACCGGCTTCCGCCGCCGATAAGGCTCCGGCGGCTCCACTGGCTGCACCGCCGGCGACCCCAATTAATCCACCCGCTTGTTTACCGATATTTTTCGTGACGACACGTCCAGAGTTGCAGCTAGGGCAGGGGGCATACATACGCAAATCCTCCAATGATGAGCGTGCTCAGCCCAAAGCAGGCACGCCAAATTCCCTGCCGCAGTCAATACGGTAGGGTGTTCATCGAGGTGATATAGGTTTGAAATTTTTTTGAACTGAATTCAGATCGAATTAGGGAGCGTCTCGTCTCGAAAAAACTGTCTTGGAGCAAGTGATTTGGTTTTTTCTAAGTCGAATCGCCCATGCCGATGAAGAATTTGGTATCACGCGACAACCTGTCTGCAGGTTGCGATGACGGTGCACAAGTCTCAAAGCTCGGAATTCAGCCATACCGCGTTGGTATTGCCTGATGTGCTGAATCCCGTGCTGACCAAGTAGCTTTTATACACCGTAATTACACGAGCCAAGGGCTGGTTCAGCCTGGTCGAGGCCAGGCCGAGGGAAGGTGCCGTGAGTCACAATGTGCAGCGTATCGGCGGGCTGGCGCTGCAATTGCTGGCTGAGCTGGAAAAGCATCAGCGAACCTGTGTGGGGCATTGAACACTTGTAACCGGGATACTGCGCTTCGGCAGTGACCTTGGCCAACCATGGCTGAGCTCACTGCTTGTACGGTAATGGTGAAGTTGGCTTGAGGGCCGGCGGTAGTAACTACACGTTGCATGAAGGTTAGGTAGGTTTTCATGGGGGCAGGCTCAAGTGAGTGGTGATGAACCCCGTGGACTGTCAACAAACAGCACAGATGTTTACGCCTTTTCATTTCTTTCTAACTGTCGTCTAAGCAGAAACGGTTGGGTATGTGCGTGGGAAGTTGACCTGTGCAAACACCCAGCATTTGCTCTCCTCCTTGGGCAACCTATGCTCGGCTCCTGTGGATGGTTGTGCTGACCTTCTTCGGGCTGGTGGCGTGTAACCATATCGTTTTAAAGTGATGGCCTTTTGCTGCTCTGTACTGCAGAGCTGCCCGTTCAAACCTGAGGGAAGCGTTTATGCAGGATGCGGACTCGTTGAAGCCCGGCTTCATGATCATTCACGGCAATCGTCTGGACGATTTGCGTGAGCTCGCTGTGAGCTGGATGCAGCGCTACCCATTAGCCCCATTGGAAAATGAAGTCGTGCTGGTGCACAGCAACGGCATTGCCCAATGGTTGAAGCTGGCGCTGGCCGAAGATCCTGATCACGGTGGCTGCGGTATTGCTGCCGCATTGGATGTGCAACTTCCCGCGCGTTTTCTGTGGCAGGCCTACAGGTCTGTCCTGGGGGTAGAGACAACCCCCGAGTCTTCGCCGCTGGACAAGACCGCGCTGAGTTGGCGGCTAATGCGTTTGCTGCCTCAATTGCTCGACAAAACCCATTTCAGCAGCTTGCGGCGTTTCCTCCAGGGGGATGACGATCAGCGCAAGCGCCATCAGCTTTCCGAGCGGCTGGCGGACCTGTTTGATCAGTATCAGGTCTATCGCGCCGACTGGCTGGAGGACTGGGCGGCCGGGCGTGATCAGCTAAAGCACATCAAAGGCGGTGTGAAACCGCTGGATCCCGACAACCTGTGGCAAGCGGAGCTGTGGCGTGAAGTATTGGCGGATGTTGGCGAGGGCGCTCTTGAGCAGAGCCGCGCCGGTGTTCACAAGCGCTTTGTCGCACGTCTGCGTGAAGCAGGGGAGGCCCCGGCTGGGTTGCCTCGGCGTGTGGTGGTGTTTGGCATTTCATCTATGCCGGCACAGGTTTTGGAAGCCTTGGCCATACTCTCGCGCTACAGCCAGGTGTTGCTGTGCGTGCACAACCCTTGTCGCCATCACTGGGGCGATATCGTCGCTGACAAAGACTTGTTGGGCCATGCCTATCGCCGTCAGCCAAACAGAAGTGCTTCTATGGTGGCGAGCCAACATGGCCAGCCATTGCTCGCCGCTTGGGGTAAGCAAGGTCGCGACTACATCAATTTGCTCGACCACTATGACGAGCCAGCGAGTTATCGACACCTTTTCGAGGGCTTAAACGGCGGGCGTATCGACCTGTTCAATGACGAGCCACCTTCAAGCCTCCTAGGTCAATTGCAAAGCGACATTCTTGAATTGCGTCCTTTGGCTGAAACTCGCGAAGTGTGGGCCCCGGTCGACGTGGCACAGGATCGCTCCGTGCGCTTTCACGTGGTCCACAGTGCCCAGCGCGAAGTGGAGGTGCTGCACGATCAGTTGCTTGCTCGCTTCAGTGCCAATCCTGGGCTAAGCCCGCGCGATGTGATTGTGATGGTGCCGGACATCAATGCGTATGCACCGCATATCGAGGCCGTGTTCGGTCAGGTGCCGCGTCATGATCCTCGTTATCTGCCCTTTACCCTGGCCGACCAGGGACAGCGTGGGCGCCAGCCCTTGCTGATCGCTCTCGAACACCTGCTTGAACTGCCGCAAAGCCGCTTTGCCGTCAGCGATATTCTCGACCTGCTGGACGTACCGGCGCTGCGCACGCGCTTCGGTATCAAGGAAGCGGATGTGCCGCTTCTGCAGCGTTGGATCGACGGTGCCGGTGTGCGCTGGGGACTCGATGCGCAGCAGCGCGAGAGCCTGGACATGCCGGCGGGCCTGGAACAAAACACTTGGCGCTTCGGCATGCGTCGCATGTTGCTGGGCTACGCGACCGGCCAGGGACCTGAGCTGAATGGCATCGAGCCGTACGATGAAGTGTCGGGACTGGAAGCCGCCTTGGCCGGGCCGCTGTTGACCTTACTCGATCACCTGGAAATTGCCCGCGAAGACCTGCAACAGCCAGCCACACCGGTACTCTGGGTTGAGCGTCTGCAATCGCTGCTGAAAGTGTTCTTCCGGCCGGTGGGTGATGGCGAAGATTTGTTGGTCAACCAACTGCTCAAGTTGCTCGACGACTGGTTGCGCACATGCGAGTCCGCGCAGTTCGACGAACCGCTGCCGCTGAGTGTGATGCATGAAACCTGGATGGCCGGCATTGAAGAGGGCGGCTTGTCACAACGGTTTCTTGCCGGCGCGGTGAACTTCTGCACACTGATGCCGATGCGTGCCATTCCATTCAAGGTGGTGTGCCTGCTGGGCATGAACGATGGCGACTACCCGCGCCAACAACCGCCTGTAGATTTTGATCTGATGCGCAACGATTACCGTCCGGGCGATCGCTCGCGGCGCGAGGATGATCGTTACCTGTTGCTTGAGGCGCTGTTATCGGCCCGGGAACAACTGTACGTCAGTTGGGTCGGTCGCAATATTCGCGACAACAGCGAGCGCGTACCTTCGGTTTTGATCGGTCAACTGCGCGATCATCTGGCCAGTGGCTGGCGTTTGGCGCAGCCCGATGCGACGCCTGATGCGCTGCTCCATGCATTGACTCAGGAACATCCGCTCCAGCCTTTCAGCCCTGCCTACTTTGCCAATAAACCCGGGCCCGACGGGCTGTTCACGTATTCTCACGAGTGGCGCGAAGTGCATGATTCACAAGCCGGGCAACCATCGGCCGGTTTGTTGCCATCGCTCGCTCAAGACACCCCGTTGACCCTGCGCCAACTGGCCGGGTTTGTCCGTGATCCCGTCGGGGCATTCTTCCAGCAACGGCTCAAGGTCAATTTCGACAATGACGAATTGACCGGCCGCGACGACGAAACCTTTCAGCTCGACGGCCTCGAAAACTGGCAGCACCAGGACCGGCTCAGCCAGGCGCTCAAGCGCTGGGTTGAAGAAGATTACCGGCCCGAGAACGCGGTGGCCGAGCTCGATCGGCACGTTCAGCGATTGCAGCGCGAAGGCAAGTTGCCGCTGGGTGGCTTCGGAACCTTGAGCGCATCGGCATTGGCCGAGCCTCTACCGGACATGCTGGAGCGTTACCACGCGCAGCTGCAGGCATGGCCTGAAATCGAGGACGGCCAGACTGCCGCCACGATTGCCGCGTGCGAATCGACACCGGGATTGAATGACTGGTTGGGCGGCATTCGCTGTAATGCCCAAGGTGAGCGGGTGTACTTGCAACTCGACAGCAAGAAACTGTGCAACGACGACAGTTGGCGCTGGCACAACCTGGTTCGACCCTGGGTGCGACATCTGGCGTTGCAGCTGAGCGGTTTGGGCTGCACCACGATTCTGGTCAGTTTGAACGGTGATGTGGTGTTCCGGCCAATGCCCGCGCAAGAGGCGCAGGCGCAGTTGCAATCGCTGCTCGACGCCTGGGTGGCGGGCATGCGTGAACCGCTGCCGGTCGCCTGCAAAAGCGCATTCGCATGGCTTGAGGAAGCGGGAGCGGATGGCGAAGACAAAGACGCGGCCTCGGACAAGGCCCGTGAGACATTCGAGGGTGGCTACAAGCGCACCGGAGAAGCAGAGAGCTCCTTCGCCTTGCGCCGCGCCTACGCGGACTTTGACCAGCTATGTGCTTGCGGTGATTTTGGCACATGGTCCAAGCGGTTGTATGGCGGACTGTTCAAACACCTGTCTTCCAGCCACGCAGGGAGCGACCAATGAGCCCAGTTAATCTCAACCCCCTAGACTTTCCATTGCATGGCAGCCGATTGATCGAGGCCAGTGCCGGCACGGGCAAAACCTTCACGATCGCTTTGCTTTATGTGCGTCTGGTGCTGGGGCATGGCGGCGAAAACGCATTCAAGGCACCGCTTACGCCGCCGCAAATCCTGGTGGTGACGTTTACGGACGCCGCCACTCAGGAACTGCGCGACCGTATTCGTGCGCGCTTGACCGAAGCGGCGCAGTGCTTTCTGGAACCGGATCGCAAACATGACAAGTTGCTGCAGCAACTGCGTGACGAATACCCAACGGAGCAGTGGCCTGACTGCGCTCGACGCTTGCAATTGGCCGGGGAGTGGATGGATGAGGCCGCCGTCTCGACCATTCACGGCTGGTGTTATCGGATGCTGCGTGAGCATGCCTTCGACAGTGGCAGCCTGTTCACCCAGACACTGGAAACCGACCAGAGCGAGTTACTGGCCGAGGTGGTCAGGGATTATTGGCGCCGGCATTTCTATGAGTTGCCGGTGGAGCAGGCGCGATCGATCGGTGATTGTTTCAAAAGCCCTCAGGAGCTGGGGGATGCGCTCGGTTCGTTGCTGACACGCCGGGACGCGACTTATCAATACAAAACCCAGCCTCTTGAAGCGCCTGGGTCTTTGCAGGCATTACTCCAGGAACCGGGTGAATGGTACGGAACAGTCGGCGAACTGGAGCGTAATGCTCGCCAGTTGTGGGTACAGCATCAGTTCGACCTAGAGGCCTTACTGCAGAGTGTTCGGGTCCGGATGCATGGAGGTACCTATAGGGGGGCAGACCAGGATGATGTATTCAATGGCTATTTGCGCGACTTGGAGCGGTGGAGTCGGGGGCAACCTGCACCTGAAAAAATAAAGGCGTTCAGTCAATCCGGCTTGAGGCTCACTGGTAAAGACAAGGTTCCCCAACATCAGGCGCTACAGGCCATTGATGCCTGGCTGGAAAAACGTAACGCCAAGGTTGATATCAGGGCGCAGGTGCTGCTGCATGCCTTGCATGAAGTGCATGAGCGCTTCGATGAAGAAAAGCGCCGCCGAGCTGAAATCGGATTCGACGACCTGCTCAATCGCCTTGACCACGCCTTGCAGAGCTCGTCCGGCCCTCGTTTGGCCGAGACCATTCGCAAGCAGTACCCGGTTGCTCTGATCGATGAGTTCCAGGACACCGACCCGGTTCAATACCGGATCTTTGAAACAATCTACCGCATCTGCGAGAACCTGGAAGACTGCGGGCTGTTCCTGATCGGCGATCCGAAACAGGCGATTTACTCTTTCCGCGGCGCGGATATCTACACTTATCTGCAGGCGCGAGAGGCCACGGCTGGCCGTCATTACACGCTGGGCACCAATTATCGCTCCACCCAGGCGATGGTCGATGCAGCCAACCACTGCTTCGAGTTCGCCGAATCACAGCCGCGTGGAGCGTTTCGTTTTGCCAAGGAAGACCAGGGCAATCCGGTGCCGTTCAACACCGTACAAGCCAACGGGCGCGACGATATTTTGCAGATCAACGGCACGGACCAAACGGCCCTGACGTTCTGGCATCTGGAAACCCAGGGCGTAATTAATAACGCCACGTACTTGCGCAAAGCCGCTGAAGCCTCGGCATCGGCGATTCAGGCCTGGCTCGATCCCGCTGCAATCAACCGGTCCGGTTTGCTGAACGACAAGGGTGAATTCATCGCCTTGCGGCCCGCCGATATCGCCATTCTGGTGCGCAATCGCAAGGAAGCCGAAGCCATCCGCAAAGCCCTGGCGCAGCGCCAACTGGCCAGCGTCTATCTCTCTGACAGGGACTCGGTCTTCGAAAGCGAGGAGGCCAAAGACCTGCTGTATATCCTGCGAGCCTGCGCTCAACCGACCAGCGATCGGCTGGTGCGAGCGGCGATGGCGACCCGTAGCATCGGGCTGCCATGGCAGACGCTGGAGCAATTGAACCAAGATGAGTTGTTCTGGGAGCAACAGGTGCTGTTGTTCAGGGATTTGCGTGTCTTGTGGCAGCAACAAGGTGTTCTGCCAATGCTGCGAAAGCTGCTGGCCACGTTCAAGGTGCCGGCCCGTTTGCTTGTGGAGGATCAGGGTGAGCGTCGCCTGACCAACCTGTTGCATCTGGCCGAATGGTTGCAGCGCAGCGCTGCCGAACTCGATGGCGAGCATGCGCTGATCCGCCATCTGGCCGAGCAGGTCGATGGTCAGAGCGAAGAAGAAATTCTGCGTCTGGAAAGCGATTCGGACCTGATCAAGGTAATCACCGTGCACAAGTCCAAGGGCCTGGAATACCCTTTGGTGCTGCTGCCGTTTGCCTGTAGCGCAAGGGAGATCGATGGCAAAAGCAAAACCCCGCCGATGTTTCACGATGAAAATGATTCGTTGGTGATTGAATTGGTAAAAGGTGAATCGGCAAAACCGGCACAACTGCGGGCCAACGATGAGCGTATGGGAGAAGAGATGCGCTTGCTCTACGTCGCCTTGACCCGA
This sequence comes from Pseudomonas sp. v388, assembly GCF_003935425.1. GTDB lineage: Bacteria > Pseudomonadota > Gammaproteobacteria > Pseudomonadales > Pseudomonadaceae > Aquipseudomonas. The sequence continues at coordinate 106,066 of NZ_RHQN01000011.1, read as the reverse complement.
GCTCGTTACGCCACCTGGATTTGCATGGCAGCCCAAGCATCGGATCGCAGAAGTAAAACGACGCACTTGCACAAGACAGGCCTGGGTTACATGTTGGCAGGTGAGAAGCAGGTCACGCCCGATGAGCTTCTCGGCGTGGTCGAGACTTTCGCAAAGAACTGCAATGACATAAACGTGTGCGCAGCCCCCGTGCCGTCCGACGATGTGCATACGGCGCCAACGCCACCGCTGGTGGGGCCGGCATTGCGCCCCCTGCACAAGCTTGCGGCTAACTGGTGGATCGCCAGTTACTCGGCGTTGGCCATTGCCGACGGTAATGTCCTGATGGGGGCGCAGCCGGGTGTCAATCTTGAGCCGGCGACCGCGCTGGAAGCCAACTTGCAGGAAGAGGACGAAGCTGAAGCCTTGCCCGCCGGGGCCGGGATTCACGGTTTCCCTCGGGGCGCAGGGCCGGGCACCTTTCTGCACGGGTTGTTCGAATGGGCCGGCCGCGAAGGTTTCGCCAAGGCGGCTGGAGATCCGATCACCCTGCATAACACCGTTGCCCGACGCTGCAACCTGCGCGATTGGGAAGCCTGGATCGAGCCACTGTCCGCTTGGCTTGGCAGCTATCTGAATGCACCGCTGCGGTTCAACGGTACCCAATGCAAACTCTCGACCCTCACCACCTATCAGGTGGAGATGGAGTTCTGGTTTTCCAGCCGGTCAGTGAACGTTCAGCGCCTTGATGCACTGGTGCGCCAATACACGTTGGGTGGTGCACCGCGTCCAGTACTGGCCGCCAACGAGTTGAACGGCATGTTCAAAGGCTTCATCGACCTGACCTTTGAGCATCAAGGTCGCTACTACGTGGCGGACTACAAGTCCAACTGGCTGGGCGGTAACGATCAGGCCTACGACGCCGAGGCGATGGCCGAGACCATGCTGAACAAACGTTACGACCTGCAGTTGTGCCTCTACCTGCTGGCGTTGCATCGTCAGCTCAAGCTGCGCCTTGCGGGGTATGACTACGAACAGCACATGGGCGGGGCGGTATACCTGTTCGTCCGTGGGCACCAGGCGCCCACCCATGGTGTGCATTTCGAACGACCGCCACGGCAGTTGATTGAACAACTGGACCAACTCTTCATGGGCCAACACGCGGAGGTCAGCGCATGAGCCAGACCCTTAAGCAACTGAGCAACAGCCAGCGCAACGTTGATCACCCGCCGTTGTTCGTTGGCGATGCCGACAGCAGCGAGCTGCTGCATCAACTCGACAATTGGGTGAGCCGAGGCTGGCTGCGCGCACTGGATCGCTCATTCGCCACCTTCATTTTTGAACAGGATCCTCAGGCCCAGGCCAGTGTGTTGTTGGCCGCCGCGATGACCAGTCATCAACTGGGTCGCGGGCATTCCTGCCTAGATCTGGTCTCTACCCTGCAAGCGCCTGACTTTGTGTTGTCGTCACCTCCTGAAGGGGAGGAGGGCGGCCAATTACCGTCGAAATGGTTGCTGGGCCTGAATGTCGCGCAATGGCGCCGGGCGTTGGCCTTGAGCCCGCTGGTGGAGGATCGGGACGGGGCACAGCGTTTTCCGCGACGGCCGTTGGTGTTGACCGGACAGCGCCTGTACCTGCGTCGTTACTGGAACTACGAGTGCAACATTGCCCAGGCGTTGAGTGCCCGCTTGAGCGTGGACGCGGTAACACCGGAAAAACTTTCCAGTCGGCTCGATGCCTTGTTCCCTGACACCTTCGAAGTTAACGGTGAACGCCGCAGCGACTGGCAAAAAATTGCCTGTGCGCTGGCGGCACGAGGCAATTTCAGTGTCATCACCGGCGGCCCCGGCACCGGCAAGACCACTTCGGTCGTGCGCTTGCTGGGGCTGCTGCAAACACCGGCCGTGGAGGAAGGAAAACCTCTACGCATTCGCCTCGCCGCCCCCACCGGCAAGGCAGCCGCACGCTTGTCCGAGTCCATTGGCAAGGCCGTCCGTGAGCTGCCGGTCAGCGCCCCGGTGCAGGAGGCGATCCCGACGGATGTTTCCACATTGCACCGTCTGTTGGGCAGTCGACCGGATTCGCGCAACTTCATTCACCACCGGGATAAGCCACTGGAGCTGGATGTATTGGTGGTCGACGAAGCGTCGATGATTGACCTGGAAATGATGGCTTGCTTGCTCGATGCCTTGCCTCGGCAGGCGCGCTTGATTCTGTTGGGTGACAAGGATCAGCTGGCATCGGTGGATGCAGGCTCCGTGTTGGGCGACCTTTGTCGCAACGCTGAAGCCGGCGGCTATAGCGAGCAAACAGTGGCCTGGCTGGAAGCCCACAGTGGCGAGTCGGTCAGCGCTCCGGGGTTGCAAACGGCAGTCGGTGCTGGCGATCCGCTGGCCCAGCAAACCGTCATGCTGCGCTACTCCCGACGCTTCGACGCCCAGCAGGGCATTGGGCGTCTGGCCAAGCTGGTCAATGAGAAAAACGCCGCCGAAGCACGAAGCCTGCTTGATCAGCAATTGCCTCAGCTGTTCAACCTCAAGTTGCGAGGCGAGCATGATGCCGCACTCATAGAGTTGATTATCAACGGCAAAGGCGATGCCCCGGGTTACCGTCATTACCTTGAGCAGCTACGAGACCAGCGTCCTGCGAAAGACACTCCCTGGGACAGTGCCCTTTGGGCCGGTTGGGCTGGCAAAGTATTGGGCGCGTTCGATGAGTTCCGCCTGCTCTGTGCGCTGCGTCGCGGGCCTTGGGGGGTTGAAGGGCTGAACCAGCGAGTGGCCGCCGAACTGCGCCGCTGTGAGTTGTTGTCGGGGGATCAGGGTTGGTACGAAGGGCGACCGGTACTGGTCACCCGCAATGATTACAGCCTGAGCTTGATGAATGGTGACATTGGCATTGCACTCTGGGTACCAGGCCCCTCTGCAGAGCGTGTTCTACGTGTGGCCTTCCCGCGAAACGATGGCAGCGGCGGCGTACGTTTCGTGATGCCGAGTCGGCTGGTGGAGGTTGAGACCGTTTTCGCCATGACGGTGCACAAGTCCCAGGGGTCGGAGTTCAACCATACGGCTCTGGTATTGCCCGATGCGCTTAACCCTGTGCTGACCAAGGAGCTGTTGTACACCGCCATCACCCGTGCCAAGCAATGGTTCAGCCTGGTCGAAGCCAGTCCGGGCGTATTTGAAGGTGCGGTGAGTCGCAATGTGCAGCGAACCAGTGGGCTGGCGCTGCAACTGCAAGATGAGCTGGCAAAACTTCAACGCACCTGAGTGGGTGCGTTCAGGCATTTGTAGCCTGGGTACTGGGCTTCAGCGGTGACCTTTGCCATGGCAGAGGTCACCGCTTGAACCGTGATGGTGAAGTTGGCTTGGGGGCCGGCGGTGGCAACCACACGTTGCATAAAGGCTTTGTAGGTTTTCATGGCGCTGTCCTCGATGGTGATGGTATTACGCTGCTTCACCGTTGCCGCGTTTGCTGGTGATCTTTACCGCTCGACCGAGCGCGAAGAGCGCCATGTCGATGTTCACCACGAATCCAGGTTCGGCATCCTGACGCTCTTTGAAGTGCTCGCAGAGCCAGCGTTTGTAGCGTTCGATGCAGGCGACATCCTTGTCCCAGTTGATCTTCTTGCGAATGGTCTTGATCTTGGAAAAGTCTGGGTCGTTGATCTGCTCATAGAGTTCGAAGGCACGAAGCACGTGCTGATCGACAATGGATTCCGAGCGATCAGCCAGGTGCCGGCCGAACTGTCTGAATACCTGGCCTGGGCCGTTAGTCAGCGATGTTGGTCTGACATCGGCTGCACCTTTGATGATGTGCGCCACCTTTTGCAGGTCGCCATTTTTCCAGACCAGGGCGTAGAGCAGCTTTTCCAGAGGAGTTTCCAGTTTGGCGCTGAGGTCCGCATGCAAGCGAAGATCGTTGCCAACCTTAGTCATGAGGGAACTGATGTCGTGGTCCGTCAACTTCAACTGCAATTCTGGGTACTTGTTGCGGTCCATCTGCCATTTTTCCAGCAGGGAATCGGACGTCAGTATCTTTTGCAGGTCGGACACTTTGTCGGCGTTCAGTATCTCGGTGAACGTGGTTTCCACCAGCTTCAGGGCTTCCAGATTATTCAATATCGCGTTCTCTCGTGGGGTCTGATACAGAGCTTGATTCACTCGTGCGACAGATCATGTCGCACTGTGTCAGGGCTCGGTATTTTTTGGAGTCGTGTGCCAGCGGCAAGGTTGTCGCGAACAGGGCAGTCGAAAGGGACCGGTATCAGTCATACAGCCAGGGTTTCAACTCCTTCAGGTTCTCCACCACGATCTGTTGCGCCTCTGGTTTCGGGTCCATGTTCTTTGGATCAATCTGATAGCGCTGCAACACATACTTGACCAACGCCTGGCGACAGGGAATCTGCAGTCGCCCATCGACCATCCCGAAATCCTCCTGGATTATCGCTTTTTGCATCACCGTCAGACGCTCATCGGGTTTGATGATGACTTTGACTTCGCTATTCCACTGGTCGTCGTCCGAGAGGCCATTCTCGGTCTCGCCGTCCATCAGTTCAGGAACCCCACGCAGTCGGCTCAGTACAAAGTCCCGGTACTCGCGGTTTTTTTCGCAGTAGGCGCGCACATGCCAGCGCATGCCTGTGTAAACCAGCGTATGTGGTGCAATGGTTCGCCCTTCAGGTTCGGGACTGTTGAGCGAAACGTAGTCGATGTCCAGGCGTAGATGCTCCCGGCAAGCCTTGAGCAGTGGGCGCAGTATCTCGGCCTTGATCGAGCGATCAGGCACCTCCAGTACTTTGGTGTGGGCGTAGGCTAACGCCAGCCCCTCAACGTGTGGCGCTCGAGCATTGTTCTGGTAAAGCAGGTGTAGGTAGGCGCTGGCGCTGTCATCGATGAACAGTGGCTTGAACTGTTTGCTCGGCACGTAACCCTTGATCTGTCGATCATATGTAAGGTTTTTAGGCGCATGCTCGGTGATATAGGTATTGATGTCCTTGGATGCTTGCTGACGGCTGATGCCGAAGCTCTGCGTCAAGTGCACCGTGGTCAGCCGGCCTTCCCACCACGCGACGGTTTCGATCAGTCGGTAGCGAAGGGCGAGGTCCCAACGGACCTGCTCGATGGTTTGCTTGCGTTTCATGTCGCCTCCATGTGAGTGAATACTTTACCTGTATAAGTCTACATTCTAGACGTGTCGTTTAACACTACATATCGTGACTCTGGCAAGTTTGGAGTTGACGACATGAGGGACATGTTTATGGATGGTTGGGATTGGACGGCGTCGGTAGCGATGCTGATGCTGTTGATGATCCTGCTGATGCTTTTGGTGCAGTATCTGCAGACTAACAAAGCCTGGAGATTGCTCGAGCATTGGCATGCGACCACGAAGGAGCGCCAGCAGCGGCTGAGCTGGCACGCCGAAGAGAATCGCGAGTTGAAATCGGCGCTTCGGGCGGAGAAGGCTCATGTGGAGCAGTTGCAGCGCAAGGTGGAGATTCTGCAGGCTTTGCTGCCCTAGGTGTGAGGCACGAGGGCCTTGGTGCAAGGCCCCGTGATTTGGCTCCGATACGGTGTAGACATTAGGAGGAGTACATGCTCGATTCGCTGGAAATATGCAGGCTTCTGGAAGGCAACGGTTGCAGCAGGAAGTACGAAAGAGCCTATGCGCGGGGTTATGTTCACTCGGGGCTTGAGCATCCGCTATTCGTCAAGCATTACGCCACCGGCCGAAGCGTTGGGCGCCAGCCATTGGTGCTGCATCCGGCATACCGAAAATCGGCGCATTGGGCGCAAATCAAGGCGTTGACGCGGGGAGTACCCAATGAGACTTACAAAAGTACCAGCCTGGAAGCGTTTCCGTTTGCGCCGGGCTCGACCAGCAAAACCGGAATCGCAGTCAACGTGGCTAATGTAGACGACTTGCTCAGTTTGTTTGGCTTGCTTGGCGGTGAGTTGGTGAGCATCGAGAAGCAGGTGGAAGACGAAGTCAGCCTGATTGAGCTCTTCGAGCAATCACCTACTGGGCAGCAGATCGGTACGACAGAACGTGAGGCCATCATCCGAGCGCGAGTAGGACAAGGCGTCTATCGCCAGGCGCTGCTCGAGCATTGGCAAGGTTGTGCTGTTAGTGGTTTTGCGCTCGCTTCCATGCTGCGCGCTTCACACATCAAACCATGGCGTGACGCCACGCATCTGGAGCGCCTCGATCCCTTTAACGGATTGCTTCTGACACCCAACCTGGATCAAGCCTTTGACCTGGGACTAATCAGCTTTACCGAGAAGGGCGATATTGTAATTGCGCAAGCGCTGACCACTGAACTGCAACTGGCGCTTGGTATTAAACCGCAATGCCGATTGCGTAGCCTTCATGAGCGTCATTTGAACTACTTGGCCTGGCATCGCGAGCACGTATTCAGCGGCTAGTGGCTCGTGTTAATCGTTTGCCTGAAAGGTGATGGGCCAGGAGCCAGTGTCACTGCCTGGACTCTCCTAGGAGGTGGTGTAACTCCGCATGCAAATATTTATCAGAGACGGTATTGGGCGCGGTCGCCTAACAAGACAATAAGGGGCATGACTGGTGGCGGTAGATCTGAAGGATAACGCAAATCTGAAGGCAGCCTGTGAGGCGGTATTGGCTCACAATCGTGAGCTGCCTTGGTATCAGAGCTGGCTGAAAAAGCTGTCGGAGTTCCTTCGTAAAGTACAAGACGCTGATCAGGAGGAGTTTTGTAGTACAGCGTTTCAAGAGCTGCTGTGGGAAAGTGAGGTCATTACAAAAACGGGCATGGGCACGGTCAATGTGTCTGAGGTGATCGCCGATCCTGGAGTCGCCCAATGCCTTTGGAGTATTCGGGCATCGCTCAAAACTGGTGATATTCACCTTCAAGATCAGGTGCTCAAGGAAGGCTGGCGCGAGTTGAACCAACTAGTTGCTCCTCCCCTTGTGCGACGCAATCCGAGGCTTAAAAAGTATCGTCTTTTTGCAGCGTTGTGCCCAACCGAACTGACCACACTCGCTCACTACCCGAAGTTGCGTACTTTGGCTTCGTTGATAGGTGTAGGAGGCACCGAGCGTGAGCTTTCTCTGCATCGGAGTGTGCTTGAGCGCCTGGACGATGTTTTGGGCGAGCGAGAAAAAGGACTATCAATACCGACGCTGGAGCGCATGACTCTGCCTTGGCTGCTCTACATGAAATTCGTAAGGGAGCAGGAAACCGAGGCCACGGAAATCGCAGACCCCGCTACAGGTCAGGAGCGCTTGAATCCTTTACCTGCTGAGCGCCGACGTCGCGGCATGCTCGCCATTGGTGGTGGTATCGCGACCATCAGGGCGATCATTGAGTTCGCCAAAGAGGGATGCAAGCGAGAAGATTTGGTGGAGCACATGCGCTCGATCAACCCAAGTCACGCGACTTCGAGTATCCGAACACAACTCAATTCACTCATTGCCGAATGGGGTGTTCTGCGGGCTCAAGGCGACGAAATCCATCTGACACCGCGAGGTGAGGGACTGCTAGATTCTGGCGAACCTGATGAAGTATCGGACTGGTTGCTGACCCGCGTTCTCGGGTTTGATCACATGCTCTATGCATTGCGAATCGGCCCAATGTCCGTCAGTGCGTTGAATGACGCGTTGAGAAAGGTCAACCCCGGGTGGACCAGCGATCGAGCATTGACCAGTCTGACCTTTTGGCTGCGTGCCCTGCAATTGGTCGAAACCCGTGCAGACAAACTGCTGCACCTGACCGAACTCGGTGAAACTTGGGCAGCGCAAATCTACTGGGAACCCCAATCACTTACTCCAGAGGCTGGGGCCGTTTCAACCAGCGTGGTGCCATACAGTGAGGAGGCTGTGCCGTTTGAGCGACCCTCGCTGGAAACCATCCAGCGTAGTTTCCCCGAAGATATCGCCTTTCCGATCGGTCTGGTTGCTCGCCTTGACGCGGGACTCTGGAGCCATCCGCGCCGTCACTTCGCCGTACTCACAGGGCTCAGCGGTGCTGGTAAGACGGTACTGGCTCGGGGGTATGCGCTTGCGTTGCACGAGGGGCAAACCAATCAGGCAGAGGGCTTGCTTACAGTTCCCGTCCAGCCAGGCTGGCATGATCCCTCGTGTCTGCTTGGTTACGTCAATCCCTTGAATAGCGAGAGCTACGTACGTACGGCTTTCGTCGATTTCCTGCTTAGAGCCAGTTCCGACACCGAGCGTCCATACACGGTTGTGCTGGACGAAATGAACCTTTCGCACCCGGAGCAATATTTGGCACCGCTGCTTTCGGCCATGGAGACAGGTGATCAAATTGAGCTCCATGCTCAGGACAATGATATCTGCGGTGTGCCGGCGACCATCAAGTACCCGAGCAACCTGGTGATCATTGGCACCGTGAATATGGATGAAACGACACATGGTCTGAGCGACAAGGTGCTCGATCGGGCAGCAGTGATCGAGTTCTGGGACATCGATGTTGAAGCGTTTCCTGGCTGGAAAACCAGCGCTTTGGCCGAAGAACAAGTTGTTAGAGTGCGCGACACGCTCAAAGGTTTGGTCAAGGCCTTGCGCCCGGCCCGACTGCATTTCGGCTGGCGGACGATCCATGATGTTATCGGCTACATCGAGCAGGCCGAACGCGGTGGTGTGATTGACTTTGATAGAGCTTTGGATCAAGCCATCTACGCCAAAGTCCTGCCAAAACTGCGCGGTGAAGACACACCGCGGGTCCAGGCCGCTTTCGCGGACACCAGCGCTCTGTTGCGGGATATGAAACTGGCGGACTCGGCAGCAAAAGTCGCCGAATTGCACGATGATTTGCGCTCTTTGGGTTCTGCCCGGTTCTGGCGCTGAAACATGGCGATTATTCGATGCATCGACAAACAAGGCTGCGCGTTCACTGTCAGCCCCGATGTTCTGGCCTCAGGTTTCATGGAGCGCGGCATCTACTATTTTGAGACTGTCCCAGAGTGGCGCTTGTTTGTTGACGATGAGCCGTTGGAGACCTCGCGTCATGAGGCATTTGACGCTTGGCGATGGCAACCGGGTTTCTATGCAGGCAAAGTCATCGCTGAGTTGGTTGATGGCAGTGGCAAAGTCGTAGCGACCTACCACTTTGATGTGGCCCCGGATCAATGCAAGCTCGGCGAGGTTTCGTTCGCAGCGATGCTCGATGAACTTCTTGCCTTCGATACACGTTTGCTGTTGGGAAACGAATACGCACAGCTGGAGGTGGGGCGCGAAGGTCGAACCAGCGATCCACATCTGCAATATGCCCGGCTGAAACGTTATGGTCCTGAGCTATTGTCGGCGTTCGCCGAAGTCTTGCGCAAGCCGCTAACCCGGTTACACCGAGAGCGCACATTACGGCCAGCGCATCAATTGCGTCGGATTGATCGCCAGACCTTGCGTCGTGCCTTGCAAGACCCTGCGGCTACGGCGTTGCTCTATAATATCGAGCAGGCTAATGCCAGTGGTGAGGTACTGCACTTTGATGTGCCCAGTGTTTTCGAGGACCTCGATAACCCAGCCAACCAGGCGTTGGCTGTTGTCCTTGGAGATACTCTGCGACGCAGCCGGCAGGTGATTGCCGGATTGCAAAAGCTCATTGATCAGGAGCGTGATACGGGTGCTCGCTCCGCATTGGCCCCACGGCTTGGGCGCCGTATTGAGTTCCTCGAAGGCTTGCACAGCGCCCTTCGGAGGATCCAGCGCAAGGAACCCTTCTGTTCCCTGCGTCAGCCTCGTATTAACGCTGCAGGGCTTAACGCGATTTCCGCTCATCCTGCATACGCTCGGGCTTATCGCTATGGTTGGTACCTGCTGCGCCCGGGTATTGATGGCAGCAGCGAGGGAGAGCGTTTGTGGATCAGTCCGACGTGGGAGATCTATGAGCGTTGGTGCTACCTCCAAGTGGTCGGCAAGATGAAGTCGATCTATCCCGGCCTGCAGTGGAGTTACCGATGGCCCGGCTCACGTGTGGACGTCGTACGTTGCGAGGGAAGGAGTAGCGACACACAGGTCGATGTCTGGCTACAGGTACGCTGCCCTGCGTTTGACCGGCCAGCCAACCACTGCTTTTCCAGCATTTCCGGAGAGCGCCGCCCTGACATTGTTGTCACCGTGAAAAGTCCGGCTGGGCGCTCATTCATTGTAATGGATGCCAAGTACCGAGTTGATCGCGAATGGGTGCTGCAAGGCATGGAGTCTGCGCACTTGTACCGGGACTGCTTGCGTTGGGACGGGCATAAACCGGACTTATCGTTATTGCTGGTACCCCGTGGAGGAGGCGCTCCATTGTTGGAGACGATGAATTACCGGAAAGACAATGGTGTTGGCGTCGCGGAGCTGAGCGTTGAACACAGCGGGCTGGATGTGGTGCTACGGCCCTTTTGGGTGGGCTGTGCTGACGCTGAATCAGTGGAGCATTCCATGACGGTAATTTCCTGCGCCACTGACGGGTGATGGACAGCTGGAGAAACGACTTCAGCAAGTGCTGGATGAAAAATCACGGAACGCTCTAAAAGGAAACGCGATGACAACACTCATTTCAAAGGCTCAAGCCGAGCTGGAGCTTGCACTCATGCAAGCCGAAAGTGATTCCATGGCCAGCAGCGATCTTTATATCTGGTTGCGGGTGCGGTCTGTCGCCCGAAATCGCCGTACGGCTCAAAGAGCTGGTTAACGTGACTCAGCGCATAGGTAACAAGGTTGTCTCCATCGGCAAGCTGATCGTGATGAAGTTGCGCGACTTCATTACGGCGCATAAGAACCTGGCTATTGGCACCGTGTTGGGCGCCGCTATTGCTTCGCTGGTTACCGCGACTCCGTTGCTCGGCTCGATATTGGCGCCCCTGGGTGCACTGCTTGGCCTGATGATCGCGGTCACCGGCCATCAACGCGATAAGCATCCGGACGGGAACGGCAGAGGGGTGAGCCTGGAGGAGCTTCCTCAGAACCTGATCGAAATGGCCCGAACGTACTTTGATCTGTTCATTGAGACGTTTCAGATCATCATGGCTGAATTTGCATCGGCGAAAACTTCATGAGTCGGCCACCGAATGTCAGCAAGAAGCAACTGCTCAAGGTCATTGATGAGCTTGAACGCAGGCCCCACGATCGTGCCCGCATCCTGGGGGAGGTGGGCATCAGCACGCTCGGTATCGGCCTCGGCGCCGCTGCAGCAGGCACGGTGGCGAGTATCGCGGGTGCGACCAGTATTCCGGTTCTCACCACAGCCGCCGGTTGGGTGGGTGTCACTGCCGTGGCGGCGACGCCACTTGGCTGGGCACTAGGTGCTGCGGCAGCCGGTGGCGTTCTGGCCTACGGCGTCTCGCGCTGGATTCGCGGAGGTGCAATGTCAGAGGGCCGCAAGGAGGAGTTGTTGCTGGTCTATCAGGAGCGGTTGGCTGAGATGGAAGCCAAGGAGCGCATGGGGGCTGTCACGCTGTTGGATAAGTCAGGGTTTATTTCGTCACTTCGCGAGGTGATCGAGAAAGATGTCATCAGTGCAGATAAGGCGCTGCGGCTGATCGAGGCGGTCGAAGGCGGGAAGATGGCGTTGCCTGAGGCTTATCGATTGGTAAACGGGCTCTTGCAGGAGTAAGGGGGCAGGGGGCGGTAGTCAGCAAAACACCGACGGATCATCCGATCGCGACGTGTCTTGTCGCGCTGCTCCCTCATGCTCGCCTCATCAGCCAATCATAAGGGACCGCAGCATGAAAAATCTGTTCGCAATTATTGGCGTCATCGTCGTTGTAAAAAAGGGCTATGAGTTCTTTCGTGAATACAGCGAGATGAAACAGGAACTGGACAAGCGCGCCGGTGATTCGGCCTGACACAGTACGGTGTCCACTACTCCATTAAATTTAAGACTAACAGGTTATCTCTATGCCCTGGCCGCCCCATCCCTTCACATTCACTTGCCCTCAATGCCACTGGCATAAAACAACGGTGCCACCCAGCGATGCGCTGCGTGAGGGCAAAGATTGGTTCTCGGCTTGCCCTTCATGCCAGCACGTCGACCTGGATGTCTGGCCTGCGACGGGGCTGGAGATTTTTAAAGCCAAGCTGGTGCAACCATTCAACTGAAGCCCCATCTAGTTGCGAGGTTCGCGATGCGTAACGATGAAACTGACAGTCACCCGGATGACCGATCACTCGCGGAGGTTGAAGCTGAGGCAGTGGTCGAGTACAGCGAAGAATTCGCCGCCATGATCCTTGATCAGGATACGAATGGCCGGTTCCAGGAAATTGATGTCGACGACATGCTCGCACTGCTTGACCACATGATTCTCGAGGCTCGGGGCTTGGGCAGTGTGCATTAGATGCCTGCTCGGCCGTACAGGTGCGCCTTTATCGATGAGGGGGCGCCGTGAACGCGTTGGCAACAAGACGGTGTCACCGCAGGCAGAGCTTTAACTCTTGGTCAGAATTGGGTAATTGCACAGACTTGCCCACCCATTTGCATTCGGCCTGACCAGTCATTTGCATCGGATTTGACCAGCATACTTCGCGGACACGACCGGGAGAGAGCGCCCCATAGCTGCCAGTCATTTGTGTCTACAGAATCAAGGGCAATTCAGCCCCCCTCTTGTGTGGCGTGGCGTTGAGAGGAATAGTGGAACATACGCAGTAACCGGCGGGACTTCGGAGTAAAGCAATGTCAGCAAGCGCGGGAGTTGTGAAATGGTTTGGTGGTTACAATAAAGCCAAAGACGCTGAGAACAAATTTGGTTTTTTGGAGGGCGTATCCGGTAGAGATGTGTTCCTTCATCAAAGTCAATGGCTTGGTCATGGCAAGCCTGTCGAGAGTCAGCTTGTTTATTTTGAACTGGAAGAGCAGAAAGGCAAATGGTCCGCCAATAACGCCAATGCCTTGACTGACGTGCCCCGCGATAAGCAACTTGAACTGCTTGAAAAAATCACTAGTGGACCCAAAATGTCCGTCGCAGAAGCAATAAGTGAATTCATAACATCAAGGATCAGTGCTGATTTAAGCTCCGCCAGAGGCCCTAACGCTCAAGAGCTCATAGATAGGGTTGGCCTGAAGAAACTGCTGACCATACTTCGTTGGAAACGCGAGTGGCGGCAGAATATCGAGTTCCTTGAAGCTAAAGGCCTCATAAAACCGTTATGGGACATCGAGTGGTCGTCACTACCGACACCGTACATCGGCCAGCACGCTGAGCAAATGGCAAACCATCTGCAGGCCCTTGAGCCGGCGGAGGCTGTGCGCCTTGTACAAAACACCGCCGGAAATTTCCCACCAGACCTTAGAATGTTTTGTCTGCTGGCTGGCTACATTGAAGATGTGGACGAAGACGGTAGCTTTTCAGAGAGCATGCGAGCCTCAATGGATTCGTATGTAAACAAAATATACTCCCAATCCGTGAAGCTACCGGAATACCTGACGCAGTATATTAAAAATAAAACGCTTCCCAGTGGCGGTATTATGAAGCATCCGCTTATCGGATCGATCTTCAGCTACTACCAATTCAAGAAGTATCTGCACGAAAAGGATCTGAAATTTATAAGCCTGTACGACACCAATGAGCACCTGCAATCGAAACTTGACAGTTTCGTACTGAAAGAAATATTCAGCCTGATTTTGGCCGGCAACCCGCTGGATAACGTTTACAGCCTGTTTATGGGACGTTTGTGGGAGGCAATTTCATCCGGAAAAATTGACCCTTCACAGCAGGTCAGCGAAATCCTTGAGTTGTTCCCTGCATGTGGCACGATCAACCAATCGCTTTCCTGTGAAGCAGTTTATTGGGAAAAACAAGAGATGTTTCTTTGCCGGGGGCGTGAGTGCACACGCCCTAAAGTGGTTGGCCTTACAGAGCCAAAAAACTATTGTGACTTCACCATTTATGACTGGTTCTCTCATTACGGCATCAACTATCTGACCGAAAAAAAGCCGACAACCCGTGATTTCCCCATCAAACTTGCTGGCTACCTCAATCGACTGAGAGAGATTTTTAAGACTCTTCATTGTCGTCAGTGCTCATCCTTAATGCTTCCAGACTTGCAATACGCTCGAGTTGAATATACCGCAATAGAAAATGGCAGACTGGTAAAAAAGAATATGGCACCGGCGTATCGTCTGACGGTCTTCAGATGCCCAAATGCGGCTTGTCTAGAACATCACGTTGGTCACTATATAAATCACTGCATGGGCTACGACTGCTACCACATTATTGACTCGCGAGACTGTAAAGCAAAGTGCAGTAGCGGCCGCTACATTTGCAAAGGCTGTGGTAGCTGCTGCTCGGATCACGCCAAAAGCAATCCAGTCGGGCTTTGTCCCGACTGCGGATCACCACTCAAGTTATTTGAATCACAAGAGTATGATTCCTACAAAAGAAAGAATAAGCGCTATGCCAAGTGCGAAAATCAGCAATGTAATTTCAGCATTATTCCCGATAAATTATCCAAGCGCTTCTATCTCGACAGTTGCGGACCTGTAAATAAGAAGTGAGTAGTCCGGGCTTTTGTAGATACTCGATGACCGCTTTTTGCCGTTCTCTGCCGGTCATGGTTAGAAAGCGTACTAGTCAAATCCGATGCAGTCGATGGTCAAAACGAATGCAAATGACTGGTGAGGCCGAATGCAAACGGGTGGTCAAGTGGAGTGCAATTCCGCAAGAATTAACGAGTGGTCAAACTTGAGGGGTGATACCTGGCCGTCCATGCTTCAATCATCGCAGGAGTGGATACCGCCGCGCACCGCTTTGCCTTCGTCGTCACATACGGCGATTGCAGCGCTCTACAGCAATGCCTTTGGTGCTTCGCTAAGTGGGTCCAGGCAACTGGGCTGATGGATTACACCGAGCTCACCTTGTCTTCTTCGTGCCCATACGCTGCTGCCGCCCGCCGCAATGTGTCTCTCATCTGCTGGCGCAACTCTGCCGGTTCCTGCACCACCAACGAATCACCCAGCGACAAAATCCACCAGTGCAGTTGCCACGTATTGTTTAGGGTCGCCCGCACCTGAAAACCGTCCGACAGCGCTTCCAGCACCATGTCCGTGCTTAATGGTGTCTCTCTAATCAATCGCGCCTGGTGTTCGCTTAGCCAAGCCTTGAAACGAATCTTCTCCGGTTTGCCAAATTGCAAAGCGTCAGTGGCAAGGTATGTTTTCAGCTCAAACGACTCCAGCCCTTGGCATGGCGTATCGAGCCCCGTTACTGCTCGAAAGCGATGCACTGCGAACTGACGTACATCGGTGTATGGCGCGGCGGTAGCAATGAGATAGGTTACGAGGCCACGCTGGACAATGGCCAGGGGGTTGAGGGTCAGTTCACTGAGTTTGTTGTTGTGCGCCGAGTAGTATTGGCAGCGCACCTGCTGCTCGCTGATGAGGGCGTGCTGCAGTGCCTCCAGTGTCTCAGCCCGAATTTCCGGGGCTCGAAGGTTGAAATCCGGCCGAACGCTGGCGACCTTGTCAGGCCAGCGGGCTGCGGGGTTGCCATCTTTGAGGCCCTTGAGTCTTTGCCGAGCGTGCTCGAAGCGCGGTTCCAGAACGCTCAGCATACTGCCCGGAAGCAGCGGGCGGACGGCATCTTCGACTAGCGAAAGACTTACGGCTTCGGTCAGGGTGATGCCCTGCAATTCGACGCTCACGCCTGGCTTCCAGTACCAACCGAATGGCGTACCGCTATCGTTGCACTGCAGTGGAAATACTGTGGACAGGTCGCGCAAGTCGCGTTCGATGCTGCGGCGGCTGATAGAGTAACCAGCAGCAACTAAACGGGTCAGCAATTCACTGACTGTAATACCCGGGGCGCGTTTGGGGAGCTGTTGCAACAGCTCCCACTGACGACTAAGGGCGCTGTGAGTCTTTGCTGAAGGCAAAAGGGTCATCCTCGTAGAGTTAAAGCTGGCCTTTGGCTGGCGAGTAAGCTTCTTAGCTGTCTATCGGCGTGAATCCACCAACCTTTGGTGTGGTCAATGCGTGAACCCTCATAGACCGCTGCTGCCCGGTGGATTTCAGTCGAAACTTGGCCAGCGACGCACCTGCCAGCTCGTTGGCACTAGCGAACGGCTGAAACGCCCTAAACGCGCTTTATGGGGCGATGCGTGTAATCCGGTTGTTGAACTGCTCGCCTTGAAACCCCTGCAGGCAAGTAGTCAACCAAGAAACAGTTTGAGCAGCACGGAAGAGGTACCAACACCTGTTAGCAGTAACAGCCCTAACAGGGTTTTAAACCTAAAGCGTTGTTCCTGTAGCGTCCGCTGGAAGTCTTCACGCTCGGCGCAGAGCATTTCCTTCACCCCCGCCAGTTCCTGCGAGACGCTGGCGATGGCCTGGCTGTACTCCGCCTGTTGAGTATTCAGCAGTACCGTCATGGCTTTGAATGAGGTGGCGTTGTGGTGCAGTTGCGCCTGCATCAACCGGGTCAGGCGCTCTTCACTGGACGCGAGCCCGGCATCGAGGCTGTTCAGTAACGGCTCCATACCTTCCAGGCGCAGTTGGGTACTCTGTGCCGCCTGGAGGACGTCGTTACCGATTTTCGAAACGGCTGACCGCACCTTATCGACTGCGTCCCCAAGGTCATCATTCGTCGCGGTGAAGCCGGTATCGATTTGTCGCCGCAGGCCACCTCCCTGGGCTTGAATATCACTTTTCAACTGGTCGAGGTTGTCGCTTGCAAGACGCCGGGCCTCCTCAACCAAAGGTTGATTTATCAAGTCGTCGAGCAAACGACCAAGCTCTTCGCGTGCCTGCTGGATCTCGGGGTCGAGGGTTGTACGGTCCATCACTTTTCATCTCCTTTAAGCATTTTGTCGAGCTCGCACGGCAGCAGCAGCCCATAAAAGGCATCACACAGTTGCTCGACGCTGTTCCTGGGTCGGGCAATCGCACTGCGCACGGTGCTCAGCTCCGTCCTGAATGCCTCAAAGATGTACTGTTTGAATTTAACGGCGTGCACCAGGCTTAGTGCCATTCGCTCATTGAAGAGGGCATGTTGCTGTTCGGCGTTCAGCAGCAGCCCTTCAGCTTCCTTAAGGTTGAGCTCACGGCGCAGCACTTCCAGTTTCATTGCCTTGAGAATTGTTTCACTGTTGCGCATTTGCTCAACAGCGTGGTTCCGTTTGGTTTTGAGTCGCGCCCCCAGCGCCTGATTGGCCGCCTCGGCATAGGTGTAACCCACCATGCCTGCCTGGTTTCGAAGCACTGAAACATCGGTCTGAAAGTTACTGCTCAGCAAGTAACTGTCGGTCCAGTATCCGTCCAGCCTGGCCTCGAACGCGCGCAACGCTATGGTAGAGGGCGGGCTCATATCACCCACAGCCAGTTTGGCGGAAGAGTCCTTCAACCCGTCCCAGAGGTCGCTCCAATGGCGGCGAATACGCAGCTGAAACGCATTCAGTGCTTGCCGGAGCACGGGCACGGTTTCACCGGGGTCGAGTTCGACGTCGAGGGTAAAGTAGCGCTTCAATCGCGGCACATAGGCATCCCGATTGAAATGCCTCAGACGCCGTTCATGACGACGGTACCGCCGTTCCGCGCTCAGGTGTTCGTCTGCTGCATCGCTTAACTGTGTCTGCGCTTCAATCACACGATCCTGTGCCCGGGAGATAGCGCACTCCAGATGGGGCCGCCGGTTGTTGAATTCATCGTTTTCGCGCTGGACCTTGGCTTCGATGAATTCTCCCACCCGAAACGCAGACCACAGTCGGGCATACGGACTGGCCGCGTCCGTGACGCTGGCCAACAAATCACGGCGTAATGCCTCAATTACATGACTTGCACGCTCGAAGTACGCTTGCGAATGGTTGCGCATACTCTCGAGAGAATCACCAAACTCGAGCGGGTAAATATGCTTGAGCACCTCCGCAGGTGGGCGTTCATCGTGGGTGCACATTTCATCGTAATGGTGCTGCTGGATATCGCGCACTGTAAGGGGGCTCGCGTCCTCGGCCTTGCAGAACCAGGTCTGGAAACTTGCCGGCGAAAACGTGTAGGTCAACACAACGCGAAACCGGCTGGGTTGCAACATCCAGTCGTTGAGTGCCTCAAAATCGAGGGCATTGGGTTGGAAAAAACCCAGGTTGTCCGCGCGCGCTACCAACAGGATCAAATCAGCCGATGCGACATATCGCTCGGCGATTCGCCTGACTTCGATTTGTTCATGCTCATTGATCGCATTTATCCCCGGGATGTCGATCAGCCGCAGGTCCAGGCTCAGCGCCCCCTCTGCTTCATGCTGGAAGAACAGACCCGGGATACGGACATTCAAGAGGGGCGAGGAGCAGGTGGTCCCATTCATCACCTGCTCGCGAATTTCACCGAAGCGTTCCGCTGCGTCGTCATTGCTCAAGCCCGTCGCGTCCTCCCCCAAATACCAAAGATCGTCAGGGGAGCGGCCATAGCGAATGGGTGTGGCGGTAGACGATTTTCCCAGCCGTTGCCCGCCTCGCAATACCTCGGAAACGTCGGGCAACGCATCCTTGCGAATGCCGAGCAGATCCAGAATCAGCGTGGTTTTGCCAACCTGAGTCGTACCGTAGACCACCACAGTAATGTGCTCCGAGCGGGTGAAATCCCCGACCAGCTCGGGGTCCACCTCGGCGACGAAGCGATCATAGGCTTGCTGGGCCCAATCGTTGCGCTGGCGAAACTTTCTCAGCCACACATCAGCCACGATCCAGCGCCTTGATGACGTTGGTGCGAGCCACGTCCATGCGGTGCAGGTTGCGAGTCAACGAATCGTGCTTGGTCAACTCACTCCCCAGCCCATAAGCCAGGCGCAGGTTCCTGGTCATCCGGTCATCGAGGTTTTCCATCAGATCATCGTAGAGTTCGAGGCTTTTCTGGATGTGCGATTCGGCAAAGTGCATCAAGCTTTCCCGAATGAAGCCTTTTTTCGCGGCGTCGTACGCCTGGACCTGATTGGCCGTTTTGTAAGCGATAAAGCCAAACGCGATGGCTCCCGCTGCCGCCATCGAAAGCGTGCCGCCGAGGCCAGCCGCCGCGCCCCCACCGGTCATCGTGTTCAAGACATCGAATTGCCCATCAATGGCAACATCTACCGCCATGATGGCGGCAATCGACTTGATCAGCGGCCCGAAGGTTTTTTGAGCCTGTGGCAGCTCGGTTTCGATTTCCGTTCGCAGCGCGTTGAAATCAAAATTCGCCAGCTCTTTGTTGAGTAGCTCTGGATTGCGCAGCGCAATGGCCTGATTGATCCGAACGTATTCCATCGTCATCGCAGGCAGCTGTCGCAATACCTCTTCGAGCTGCTCACCCTTGAACAGTTTCAGCTCGCTGCTGTCCTCGTCTTTCAGGTTTTGCCCCATCAACAGGCGCAAGTCTTGGCGAAGCGTGAGGAGTTTTTCGTCTGGGATTTGCTCCATGGTTGTCCCGTGGCCGATCAGGTTTTGCAGCGGCTGGGCTGACAGTGCCAGCGTCCCTTCTTCGGGCGGCTCAATATCAAGTTCCTTGCGGGACATGTCGGTGATGGCGCGATAGTCACTGATCAACGGTGACCGGGTGTCATCGTCCGCACCGTTCCAGCAGTCGACAATGCGCTCCTGAAAACGCTGTTCATGCTCACCCGACTGGAACGTCAGAAAATTACCGGCCTGACGCAGCTTGGCCTTCAGCCCTTCCTCTTCCTCGATGTACTTGGAAGTCGCAACCTTGATCGTGTGACTGGCGTAGTCGACCATGTTGTTTCGCAGTTCTTTCGCGTATCCGCGCCGATAGCGATCGGATGCTTTGCGGAACGCGGCACGAACTTTCTCGACCTGGCGCTCCTTCAAGTGCTCGTTGATACCTTCGCCTGCGGCTTCGTCGCGAAGCGCCGCAGAAACATTGTCCAGCTCATCATTGATGATGCGTTCCAGCTCTTCGACCCGAACGGTTTCCGAGCCCGCAGAAGACAAGGCGTACTTGCCTACCACGTCCATGATGTTGCGGGTCCATTTCCTTCGGTAATCGTCATCTCCCACGCCGGTGCAGACTATTCGATCAAGTTCTTGCCCCGGTACTTCGAACACATCGGCAACCGTCGCCGTCAGGTCCTCGATCTGCTGGCCTTCCAGCGCTTCTGTTTTGGTAACGGCGATAACCGGTTTGCGGTCGGGGAAGTATCTGGATTTCAGGTCAGCCAGAATTTTGATCTGGGCGTTATCGGCAATTCGAGTGCGGTCGGTTACCAGTACGCTACCCAGCGAGTGGATCAGCGTATGGCGCATCAACCCCTGCCATTCGGCATTCTCGCGGTTGAGCATCTCGTAACCGGGTAACAGGACCAGACCGAAACTCTGCGCCGAAAAATACCGTTTCGGCACATACAGCTTGGTGAACAGGTAATCGTCGTTGACGTCGTAGGCGCTGATAATGCGGCGGAAATCTTCCTTGTTGAGAGTCTCTTCCTCACGGCCATCAGCGCCGGGCTTGTAACGAACTCCGACCGCATAAGGTGCCGTGACGTCTTTCTCGAGGATAAAAACCGGCACTCGTTCACCACGGCCCTGATTATCAACCAGCCACTCGTCTTCACCGTTGAGGTTGTAAAGCTCCCTGACCAGGCGCGTCTTGCCCGCACTCTGGCTGCCGGCAACGCAGATGTAATACAGCGAGGAGAGTTCGCGGGTAATGCGCAATTTGCGCAAAACCGACTTCAGCGTGGCGCGGTGGGCCGAACGGCTATCGAGGCCGGCTACTACATCCAGGACGCCAGCAACGGCGTGTTCAAGATTTTTGATCAGATCTGGGGTCACTTAATCATCCTTTTTGGTTGACCGGCGATGCTTTTCAGGCGAGTCCGAAGGTTATCGGCGGGCCACTAATGAGCTTTAAGTTCTGCGCATGCATCGCGGTAATCACCCAGGTACGAAAACCTGTGTCCCTACATGGATCAGCACACCCACCAACCCACCCACCAGCGTTCCGTTGATCCGGATAAACTGCAAGTCCCTGCCCACGTGCGCCTCCAGTTGCTCCACCAACTCCTCCTCATTCCACTGTTCGATTCGTTCGCGGATGTAGTCACCGATCTGCGCTCGATAACGTTCGACCATAGGCCCGGCGAGGGCGAGGACTTGTTCGTTGATCCAGCTTTGCATGGCAGCGTCTTCGCTCAGGGCTTCGCCCAGCTTGAGCACGCCGGCGTTCAGCTGTTGCCGCAGGGTGGACTGGTCGCTGTGGATGTCGGCTTCGAACCAGTCGACCACGCTGTCGACCAGGCCGGTGAGGTAGCTGTGCAGTGCCGGATGCAGGATGAGCTGTGCGCGTAGTTGGCTGGCGCGCAGGCGAAAAGCCGGGTCATCCTTGAGCTTGGCGACAAGCGCGAGCAGTTGCTCGTCGAAGTGTTTGCGCAGTTCGTGCTCGGGGTCTTCATTGACTTCACTGATCACGGTGGAAATACGCTTGACCAGTTTGTCGGAAGTCCAGGTGCCGGCCACGCCGCTGAAGGATATTTCCTTGCCAAAAATGTTGAAGCGCAGGATGTCGAGTTCTGCGGCGATCAGGTCGGCGATGCGCTTTTGCGTGGCTTCGCTTTGCATCATGAGATCGATCTGATCAAGCACGCCTTCAAGCACCTCTTGCGCTCTGCCGTCGTCGGTCAGTACTTCAAGTAGCTGGCCGCTGATGCACGCCAGGTCGATTTGTTCCAGGCGTGCGAGGGCAGTGCTACGCACAAACTGGCTGACGCGCTCGTCGCGCAGAGCACCGACGCTGTGACCCGCCAGGCGCAGGGAGAGGTTGGAAAAGGCGGTGGCGTGGGCGGGATTCGAGAGCCACTCGGCAAGACGCTTGGCGGTGTCGAATTCGCCGACTTTGGCGAGTACCTGCTCGCGAGAGAGGAAGTGCGTGCAGATGAATTCGCCCAGGTTGGCACCGATGCGCGCCTTGTTGCGCGGGATGATTGCGGTGTGCGGGATAGGCAACCCGAGTGGACGTCGGAACAGGGCTGTGACCGCGAACCAGTCGGCAATGGCGCCAACCATCGCTGCTTCCGAAAACGCCTTGAGGTAGCCGGCGAATACCGGTTGCGCATGGGCAAGTTCAAGCGCCGTCACGTAGAGAGCAGCCGCCATCAACAACAACCCGGAGGCAACTGCTTTCATCCGGGCTAGCGGCGTGTGGAGTTTGAACATTAACGAGTCCTTGGTGGGGTTGGCGTAACTGCAAAAAATCTCCAGGGCTAGCCGCCTATGGATCCAAATCCTGAATGAGTGGTAGCTTAAAGCCATCCGCGGCAAGATGTGTCGCATTCGGTGTGCGAAATCCACAAAATTCGCCTTATCACTGCTTTCTCTCACCAGCCTCAAGGAACATCCTGGAATGGATTACCAGACGCTCAAAACCCGCCATCGTATCGAACGCGATGCTCATCACCCGAATTTAGCTTTACGTGTGCACCGGGCTCTGAGCTGGTTGAACCGTGCCGAGCAGGCTGAGGATGTGGACGGGCGTTTTATTTTTTTATGGATTGCCTTTAATGCGGCCTATGCCACGGATATTGATGAGCAGTATCGGTTGTCCGAGCAGGAGTCATTCAAGGGCTTTTTGCAAAAACTCTGCACGCTGGATACCGGGAACCTGATCGAAAAGCTTGTTTGGTCGGAGTTCGCCGGGAGTATCCGTGCGCTGTTGGATAACCCATATGTGTTCCAGAGCTTCTGGGACTTCCAGAACGGCAAGATCACTGAGGTGGAGTGGGAGGAGCGTCTGCGGAGCGGCAAGCGCAGTGCACAGTCGGCGCTGGCCAACCGTGATACGGCGAAGGTGTTGGGGGTGATGTTTAACCGCATTTACACCCTACGCAATCAGTTGATTCATGGTGGTGCGACTTGGGAGGGCAGCGTTAACCGGGCGCAATTGCGCGATTGTGCGAACTTGCTCGGCAAACTGGTGCCGCTGGTGATCCTGTTGATGCTCGATAACCCACACACGCTCTGGGGCGATGCCTGTTACCCGGTGGTCAAGACCTAGTACTTCTTTTTTTGAACATTTTTCTCACTGGAACATGTTCCGCGCCTAGATATCTACCCATGTCTTGCGCCGTATCACGGTTTAAATTGGGCCCCGCTTGCGTGAGCGGCCACTGGGTTGTCTCCCGCCATTCGTACCGTCAGCATGAGAGGCCTGTGCTTCCAGATGCCCAAATAAGTCAGCCCGTTGCTCCATCATCTTGGCGGGATCTGCCAGATACTACGCGTGGTTATAAAAGCGCCTGACGGCATAGAGCTCTGCGTGGGGTAGCCGTCGCACTGTCTACGTTAACTGTATATAATTCAATGGGTTATGATTATTGTTGGGCTTTATTACCGCTCTGGCAGCGCGCTTGCGGCATTTTTCCGTCATTGAGTTGCGCTGCCTTTGTTCGAGGTTCTAACGCATCGATACTACTTTCATGCCTCTTGTTCCCTGAACGGCTGCGACTGACAAGCTGCCAGTGGCGGCTTGCTGGATGTGTTCACTCCACCAGATCATCATGGGGCGTCTGCGTTCAATGTAGTCCGCCCGGTTGTAGGCGCTGCGAACCTCGTCCTTATCCACATGAGCAAGCGCGACCTCGATCAGCTCGGGGTCCCATCCCTGTTCGTTCAGGATGGTGCTGGCGATGGAGCGCATGCCGTGGCTCACCAATCGCCCTTCAAAGCCCATACGTTTTAGGGCCATGTTTGCTGTCTGGCTGTTGCAATGATCCCGTGGGTCTCTATCTGCCGGGAACACATACTCTCTGTGGCCGCTGTAAGGTTTGATCGTCTCCAGTAGAGCCAGTGCGTGTTCGGTGAGTGGTATGACGTGAGCGCGTCGCTTCTTCATACGCTCCGCTGGGATCGTCCAGGTTTTCTTGTCTAGATCGATGTCAGCCCAGGAGGTCGTGGCGGCTTCCGCAGGACGAGTCATGGTATGGAGCTGCCATTCGATCAGGCAGCGTGTTGTTCTTTTTATGCTCGCATTGGCGATGGCGACCATTAGCTCTGGCAGCTCTTCGGGGCGGAGGGCAGCCATGTTTTGCTTTTTCGGCTTTTTGAAAACAGCCCGGATGCCGCTGAGCGGATTGGCAAAGATCATTCCCGAGTTCACACCGTAGGTCATAATCTCGTTGAGCCGTTGGGTCAATCGCTTCACTGTCTCCAGGCTGCCTTTGGTTTCAAGAGGGCGCAGCAGTTCGATGACCATCGGGGCATTGATCTGCGAGATAGGTGTTGTTCCTAGTGTTGGAAAAACATGCAGTATGAGCGAGCGCCAGATGTCCTCGGCATAAGCCTGAGTGACGGAATCTTTTTTCAGTTCAAACCAAGCGGACGCCACGTTCTCGAACGTGTGCTCAGTTGCCTGCCTTTTTGTCTGCTCCAGCGCGCTACGATGTTCTTTCGGGTCGATGCCCTGCGCGAGAAGCTCTCTGGCTTCGACCGTTTTCTTCCTGGCTTGCGCAAGCGAAAGTTCTGGGTAGGTGCCGAGACCCATGTTGATACGGTTCTTGGTAACCGGCTGCCGATAATTGAAGTTCCATAGTGTAGAGCCATTGATTCTCACTCGCAGCTGTAGACCATCCCCATCACTGAGGACGTAGTCCTTGTCTTTCGGTTTTACAGCTTTGAGCTGGCGATCAGAGAGGCGGGTGGCTTGAGCGCACATGAGGTATTCCATGACATCATTCGGTATTCCAAAAATTACCACTGAAGGGCTTGGAATACCATGTGGAATACCAGGTGATGTGGATTCTATCGGACGTCCGTAGACTCCAATTGACGCTAAAGCCTTGTATTTACTAGATTTAGGCACAAAAAAAGACGTCCGTGGACGTCTTTAGATGTAAATGTGGTGGAGCCGGGGGGATTTGAACCCCCGTCCGCCAGTACTCCGCTGTCGGTACTACATGCTTAGCCGTGTCTATTAAGTTAACCCTCAGCGACCCGACGGGCAGGGTGCTTTGGGCGAGTTGTGTAAGTTTTAGTCGCGTCGGCCACAACGTCCTAAGCGACGATCCTGTTCTATATGACAATCATTTCGGGTTTACAGGCATCCCCTGATGATTGCTGGAGCCGAAGCTACCAGAAGGAAGGCTAGCGCCGCTTACGCAGCGAGAGCGTATTCCCCGTAGGTTTCGTCATTGGCAACTATAGAAAGTTGCAACAGTGGATTTACGAGTTCTGTTACCAACTCGGCATGCACCTAAAGTTTCATCACCGGCGTCGAATCCTAATCGGCCCCGAGACCGCTTTCGCAGTCGCTGGGCGGAGTGTACGCGTTTTGCTGCGGCGCGTCGACCCGTCCAGTCAATCGACAAGGCCAGCCCCGTGGCTGGCCTGGGCAATCGGGTTACTTGCCGGCGCCTTCGCTGCCCGAACCGATGTTCTTCAGGTCAGTAATGGCCTTGGTGGTCAGTTCCACGCAGGTTTTCTCGTCGCCTTTGGCTTTGGCGGCCATGGCGTCTTTTTCGGTCTTGGCCAGGGTTTCCTTGACCTCAGGGCTCAGGTTGGCGTTGGTCGAAACCTGCGCATCCTTGATGGTCTGCAGGTTGCTGCCACACAAATCGTCAGCGGCGAATACCGGGGAAGCCAACAGTGCGGCACTCAGAAACAGTCCAGAGAGGGCGGTACGCTTCATGTGTATCTCCTTATAGCCTGTGGACTCGGTATGGCCGGTCTATGAGGCCGGTGCCCGAGATGGTGATGAGCCCCGTTTTTCTACCAGGGCCTAACGAAATGGACTGTGTGCCACCGCAGGGGTTCTATTTTATTTTCAGGCTCATGTGAAAAAGCCACTTGGCGGCCATCTTGACCCAAAAAGGGGCAATATCTGCAGTTACTGCGTGGATTGAACCAATTTAGCCTGGGTCACGCGATCCACCAGATACACCAGCCCGTGGTAGTCGATGCCACCATGATCCGACAGGCCGATTTCGCACGTCCGGCTCGTGGAAATGCCTTCATGACAATGCTGCACGGCATCCTTCAGGCTGCGCAGGGCATGGGCATTGAGTTCCGGCGTGGTGAAGCCCTTGTCGCCGGCGAATCCACAACAATGAATGCCTTCCGGCACCACGACCTTCACGCTGCACAGGCGGGCCAATTCGATGAGCGCCTGGCTTTCCCCAAGATGTTGGGTGCTGCAGGTGACATGTACGGCAATCGGCTCTTGCTGCGCAGTGAACGCCAGTTTGTCCAGCAGGTGCGTGCGGATGAAGCGCACGGGGTCGTAGAGGTCCAGGCGCGGGTCCTTCAGATCCTGAACCAGTCGCAGCGTGCAAGGGCTGGTGTCGCAATAGATCGGGTCAAGGCCGCCGCGACTGGCTTCGATCAATGCGGCCAACAGCTCCTGGCGCTTGGCATCGGCTTGCGCGTTGTAGCCTTTCGAGGCGAAGGGCTGGCCGCAGCACAGCGCGTCCATACGTTCCGGAAACACCACCTGGTAGCCGGCCTTTTCCAGCAGGCCTCGGGTCTTGTCCAGCAGCGAGGTCTGTTCTCGATCACTGACGGCAGGCCCCATGGCCCGGGATGCGCAGGCGGCCAGGTACACCACGCGAGGGCGGGAATCGTCGAGCGGTGCGCAGACGCGAATGGCAGTTTCGGGTTGCGGCATGGCGGGGGTCCACAATGGCACTCGATTGCCGGTGGCTTTGCGAAGTCCTGCGGAAAACTTCGCCAGGCGAGGCGCGCCCAGCAGCATGCGCGCGCCATTGGCCGCATGCAGGGTGAAGCGAGCGCCTTGCAGGGCGGTGCGAAAGTGCCGGGCCAGCCAGTCGGCGGTTTTGTGATGTGTGGCCTGTTGGCTGCGTAACTTCTTCACCAGTTCGCCGGTGTTGATGTTCACCGGGCAGCGTTGGGCGCACAGTCCGGTCGCGGCGCAGGTGTCGAGGCCGTGGTATTGGTAGTCTCGCTCCAATTGGGCGGTATCGGCACCGCGACGTTTGCGAGCCTGGATGTCGCGCCAGATCACGATGCGTTGCCTTGGACTCAAGGTCAGCCCTTTGGACGGGCAGACCGGCTCGCAGAAACCGCATTCGATGCACTTGTCGACGATCTCGTCGGCGGCAGGCAACGGTTTCAGATGCTTGAGGTGAATCTGCGGATCGTCGCTCAGCACCACGTCCGGGTTGAGGATGCCGTGTGGGTCGAGCAGGCGTTTGAGTTGCCACATCAGTTGGTAGGCGTCCGCGCCCCATTCCTTCTCGACGAAGGGCGCCATGTTACGGCCGGTGCCATGCTCGGCCTTGAGCGATCCGCCGAACTCCACTGCCACCAGCTCGGCCACGTCGTCCATGAATGCCTGGTAGCGGGCGACTTCTTCGGGGTTGTTGAAGCCTTGGGTGAAAACGAAGTGCAGATTGCCTTCCAGCGCATGGCCGAACAGGATCGCTTCGTCGTAGTGGTGTTTGTCGAACAGTGCGATCAGCCGGCGCACTCCGGCGGCCAACTGTTCCACCGGGAAGGTGACGTCTTCGATGATGACCGTGGTGCCGGTCTGGCGAACGGCGCCCACCGCCGGAAAGGTGTCTTTGCGAATCGCCCAGAGCCGTGCGTTCTCCAGCGCGTCCTCGGTGAAGTCGACCTGTTTTTCCACCGGGAATGAGGCGAGCGAATCCATGATCTGCGCCAGTTGCTCATGCAGCAGCGATGGGCTGGCGGCGCGGGCTTCGATCAACAGCGCGCAGGCATTTTCGGACAGTTCTTTCACGAACGCCGGCATGCCGGGCTTGTCCTGCACCGAACGCATGCTGCGTCGGTCGAGCAATTCGACGGCGGCCACCGGCTGGCTTTTCAGAACGCTCACGGCGGTGCAGCAGGTCTCGACATCCGGGAAGACGATCAGCGCCGAAGCCTTGTTCGGGTGGTCCGGCACGGTGTTGTAGGTCACCGCGCTGATGAAACCAAGCGTGCCTTCGGAACCGACCAGCAAATGGCTGAGGATCTCCAGCGGGTCATCGAAATCCACCAGGGCATTGAGCGACAAGCCGGTGGTGTTTTTCAGGCGATATTTGTGGCGGATTCTGGCAGCCAGTTCGCGGTTGGCGCGCGTGTCGCGGCCCAGGCGCTCAAGCTCGTCGAGCAGTGCGGCGTGGCTGCTGCGAAAAGCCGCCACGCTGGCGGCGTCCTCGGTATCCAGACGCGTACCGTCGGCCAGCACCAGACGCATGCCGGCCAAGGTGTGATAGGTATTCTGTGCCGTACCGCAGCACATGCCGCTGGCATTGTTGGCGACGATGCCGCCGATCTTGCAGGCGTTGATGGACGCCGGGTCCGGGCCGATCTTGCGCCCGAACGGTGCCAGCCAAGTGTTGGCCTGGGCGCCGATGACACCGGGTTGCAAGCGGATCTGCGCACCTTGATCGCGGACTTCCCGGCCATTCCAGTTATCACCCAGCACCAGCAGCACCGAATCGCTGATTGCCTGGCCGGACAGGCTGGTGCCCGCCGCGCGGAAGGTGACCGGCACCTTTTCCTGCTGGGCAAGCTTGAGCAGGCTGACCACTTCGTCTTCCGATTCAACGCGGATCACCAGCTTGGGGATCAGCCGATAAAAACTGGCGTCGGTGCCGAACGCCAGGGTCGACAGCGGATCGTCGAAGCGGCGGTTCTTCGGAATCAGCCGCTGGGCTTCTTGCCAGAATGTCGCGGGCAAACTCATGCGTCCTCCACGATCAGCACGACCAGGTCTTTCGGCCCATGTGCGCCATAGGCCAGCACCTGCTCGATGTCGGCGGTCTTCGACGGCCCGGAAATCAGCAGCGCATTGGTGGGCATGTCGCTCGCCCAGTTCTGGGCGATCTGCACTTCATACAGGTTGTCGTGGATCTCGCTGGCCTTGAGCAGGGCGAAATGCACCGGCGGCACCAGGCTCATCAGGCGTGGTTCTTCACGGGTCGGCCAGACGATCAGGCTGCCGGTGGCGGCAATCGCGCCGCGGGTGGCGGTGAAGCTGGCCGGTGTGTCGTCGAACAGCTCGGTTTTCCAGTCTTCAACGGGCCGTTCGTAACTTTTCAGTGGCGGCAAGTCGGCGTGCAGCGACCAATGCTCGCTGACGCGTCGGCCATGGGGCGTGGCCGGTGCGATCAGCAGGCTGGGCAGCTGACGATCCCGCACCAGTTCGCCCAGGCGACGCGGCCAGTCCTGCTCGCTGCACAAATGGATTTCGGTGTGCACCGCTTCCATCAAGGTGCGTAGCCGGGTGATGCGGTCTGCGGCTTGGTAACGCCACGGCTCGGTCACCAGCGCCTGATCGAAGTTGTCGGCAATCGGCGTAGTCCCGGTAAGGCTGGTGCGCAGTTTGGCGAGGATATTGGCTTTGGCGCTCATCGCTGGTCTCCAGACGGCTTGGCCAGATGTTCGCGGGCCATTTCGTGCAGTGAGCGGGCGGCGGGTCTGGGGGCGCTGTGGTTCTGCGTCCAGGGGCCGACGTTGCCCGGCGTCAGGTTGCGCAAGCGCGTCGCCATCAGGCTGAAGGCGCGGTACAGCGCAGGCGAGGTGTTGAGCCTGGACCAGGCATTCCAGATCAGCCGTTCCTTGCGTGAATACTTGGCGCCCTGGTCGCGCATCACCCGATTCGGCGCGTCCGGTGCCTTGACGTTTTCTTCGCGCAGACGGCGCAGCAGCGCCGGGATCGGAATCTTCACCGGGCAGACTTCCCCGCAGGCGCCGCACAGGGACGAAGCGCTCGGGTGATCGGGAACCTTCGACAGCCCGGCCATGTGGGGCGTGATGATTTTGCCGATGGGGCCGGGATAAACCTCGCCATAGGTGTGGCCGCCGACGCGGGTATAGACCGGGCAATGGTTCATACAGGCGCCGCAGCGAATGCAGTTCAGGGTCTGGCGCAGCTCGCTGTCGGCGAAGGCCTGGCTGCGGCCGTTGTCCAGCAACACCAGATGCACTTCTTCAGGGCCATCCAGCTCGTGAGGTTTGCGCGGGCCGGAGATCATGTTCACGTAAGTGGTGATCGGGATGCCCAGCGCCGAGCGGGTCAGCAGCGACAGCAGCGGCACGGTGTCGCGCAGGTTCTCGACCACTTTCTCGATGCCGGTCACCGCGATATGCACCGGCGCCACCGTGGTGACCATGCGCCCGTTGCCTTCGTTTTCCACCAGCAGCAGGGTGCCGGTTTCGGCGATGGCGAAGTTGACGCCGGAGACGCCGATATCTGCCTCGAAAAACTTCTGGCGCAGCACGCGGCGGCCGATCTGGATCAACTGGTCGACGTCGGTGGTGTATTCCACGCCCAGTTTGTTGTGGAACAGCTCGCCGACCTGGCCCGCGTTCTTGTGAATGGCAGGCATGATGATGTGCGACGGCTTTTCGTGATCCATCTGCACGATGTATTCGCCCATGTCCGCTTCCAGGCTCTCGATGCCATGCCGCTCCAGGAAGTCGTTCATCTCCATTTCTTCGCTGACCATCGACTTGCCCTTGATCACCTGCCTGGCCTGGCGCGCTTCGGCGATGGAGAGAACGATGGCGTTGGCTTCTTCGACGGTTTCGGCCCAGTGGACCTGTACGCCGTTACGGGTCAGATTGCGTTCGAGTTGCTCCAGCAGATCGGGCAGTTTGGACAGGGCGCGGGCGCGGATCGCGTTGCCCAGCGAGCGCAGGTCTTCGCGTTCTTCCGGGTCGCTGAACGCAATGGCGCGTTTGGTCATCAGCGAGTCCATGGCGCGGCGGAAATTGCCACGCAGTTGCGCATCGCCCAGCGCCTGGTGAGCACGGGCGCGGAAGTCCGGGGATTCGATCTCGATGGTCGGGATTCGGGTTTGCATGTTCATCGCTGACCTCCGGTGCGTTGCCACAGGAAACTCGCCAGGTGCTGGCCGCGCAGGGCTTCCCGTTGTTTTTCCAGTGCGCCGTTGATGTTCATCAGGCAGCCGCAGTCGGCGGTGAGGATCTGATCGGCGCCGGTTTCCTTCAGGGAGCGGGTTTTGTCGGCGACCATCGCGCCGGAAATGTCCGGCATGCGCACGCTGAATGTCCCACCGAACCCACAGCATTCGCTTTCATGGTCGTGGTCGATACGCTCCACATTGCCCAGTTGCGCGAGCAGTTCCCGGGCGTGCAAATGGGTGTTCATTTCCCGTCGTGCCGAGCAGGAGGTGTGCAGGGCGATACGCGTCGGTTGGCCGCGATCGTCCAGCTGGGTTTTGCACACCAGCAGCAGGAATTCGGTGAGTTCATAGGTGCGCTCGGCCAGCTTGCGCACTTTTTCCAGCATCTGGGGCTCGTCCTTGAACAGGTCCGGATAATGCTCGCGAAACATGCCGGCGCAGGAGCCTGAAGGCACCACAACCGGATAGTCCTCGTTGAACAGTGCCAGTTGCGCACGGGCCACGTCGCGAGCCTGATCGGTATAGCCGGAGGTATAGGCCGGTTGCCCGCAGCAGCTTTGCCCTTGCGGGTAGTGGACCTGGATGCCTTCGCGTTCGAGCAGGTGAATGGCGTCCATGCCCGCTTCGGGGAAGAACAGGTCCACCACACAGGTGCCGAACAGATAGACCTGTCGCGGTTTCTCGGCAGGATACCGGCGGGGGGCGCGACGCGGCGGGGCGACGCGGGTGGCGTTGGGAACGGCGTTGTAGAAAAGCTCACTCATCAGGTCATTCTCCGGGTTGGCCCGGTTATCCGCCTGGTTGCCGGCGGTGTGAATGGCTGACGCCGGCCGGTGGCTCCGGCGTCAGGGTAAAGCCTCATCGGTGGATCAATGCACCAGCATGCCGGTGAACCAGTACGCCTGGGCGTAGGTCATGCAGCCGATGATGGTGGCGAAGAAAATGCTGTGTTTGAGGGTGAAGCGGAACAGGTCCGATTCCTTGCCGACCAGACCCGTCGCGGCGCACGCCACGGCAATGGATTGAGGCGAGATCATCTTGCCGGTCACGCCGCCGCTGGAGTTGGCCGCCACCATCAGGATGTCGCTGACACCGAGCTGATTCGCCGTGGTGGCTTGCAATGAACCGAACAGGGCGTTGGATGACGTGTCGGAACCGGTCAGGAACACCCCCAGCCAACCCAGAAATGGCGAGAAGAACGGGAAGGCCGCGCCTGTACCCGCCAGCACCAGCGCCAGGGTGGAAGACATGCCTGAGTAGTTCATGACGAAGGCGAAGGCCAGCACCATGCCGATGGACATGATTGCCCAGCGCAGTTCGATCAGTGTTTCCTTGAAGGTGGTCAGGCCTGTCTTCGGCGTAATGCGCAGCACCAGCATCGCCAGGATTGCGGAAAACAGGATCGCGGTGCCGGTCGCGGCAATCAAATCGAATTTGTACACCGCGGGCATCGCCGTGACCTTGGCCACCACCGGCGCGCCCTTCATCACCAGTTGGTCCAGGTACGGCACCGGAATGTTGAAGGTCCAGGCCTGCATGAAACCGCCGGGCAGGAACATGGCTTTGAAGGGTTTGAGCGTCCAGAGCGTGACCATGGCGGTGAGGATCAGAAACGGTGACCACGCCTTGATGATCTGCCCGAGGCTGTAGGGCGATTTGGTCATGCTGCGCGGCTGCTGCTTGAAACCACCCGGCCCGCCGATGATCGCTGCCGAACCACCGCTGACAACCACCGTGTCCGAGGCGCGCTGCGGTTGCCATACCCTGAGCAGCAGCGTCAGCGAAACGATGCTGACCAGCGCCGAGGTGATGTCGGGCAGTTCCGGGCCGATGAAGTTGGAAGTCAGGAACTGGGTGATCGCAAAGGTGGTGCCGGCAACCAGCGCTGCGGGCCAGGTTTCCTTGACGCCGCGTACCCCGTCCATCATGAACATCAGCCAGAACGGCACGAAAATCGACAGGAACGGCAACTGCCGGCCGGCCATCGCACCGATCTTGAACGCGTCCAGCCCTGACACCTGACCGGCGACGATCACCGGAATCCCCAGCGCGCCGAAGGCCACCGGCGCGGTATTGGCGATCAGGCACAGGCCGGCCGCATACAGCGGGTTGAGTCCCAGGCCTACCAGCAATGCGGCGGTAATCGCCACCGGGGCGCCGAATCCGGCTGCACCTTCAAGAAATGCCCCGAAGCAGAAACCGATCAGCAGCACCTGAATGCGCTGGTCATCGGTGATGGACATGATCGAGCTGCGGATGATCTCGAACTGGCCGCTCTTGACCGTCAGTTTGTAGAGAAACACCGCCGCGACGATGATCCACGCGATGGGCCACAGGCCGTAGGCAAAGCCGTACACGGCCGAGGCCAGCGCCATGTCGCCCGGCATGCCGAACGCGAAGATCGCCACTAGCACCGACAGCGCCAGCGTGATACTGCCCGCCACGTGACCCTTGAGCCTGAACACTGCCAGCGCCAGGAAAAAGAAGATAATGGGAATGAGCGCAGCGGCGGCGGAAAGCCATAGGCTGCCTAGAGGTGTGTAGAGCTGTTGCCATGTCTGCATGTTAAGTGGCCCCTAATTGTTGTTGGTTAGGCCCGGTGTTCTGTGTAAGCGCGGCGTCGACTGGACATGCCGTGTAGCGGGTGTCATGTCGATACTGACGACGAAATCGCACAGCTCACCAGCTCAAGCCGCTCTTGTGGAGCGGTCTCGCAGCGTGATGGAGACAGCCACCAAACGCTGGCATTGGATAATTGGTAATACCAATTTACAATGTCTGCTGGCTAGGTTAGAGGCCCTGCAGTTGGTGTGTCAATTTGTCATGTCTCGACTTTCGTCGGGCATGCAGCTGGCCGCACGCTGTCAGAGGTGTTCAAGGCGGCAGCCGACGACCGGGTTTTACCTGCGGGACCGGCCGAAATACGCGGCCTGGCGGCAGGTTACGGATGTGGAGTGTGATTGATGGGTTTTGATCAGGTGCGTCAGCGCCGTTTGTCTGACGATATTGTCGAGCGGCTCGAACAAATGATTCTTGAGGGCACGCTCAAGTCCGGCGGGCGTTTGCCCGCGGAGCGGGCCTTGGCGGAACAGTTCGGCGTGTCGCGGCCGTCGTTGCGCGAGGCCATCCAGAAGCTGACCGCCAAGGGGCTGTTGATCAGTCGTCAGGGCGGTGGCAATTATGTGGCGCAAACCATTGGCTCGACGTTCAGCGATCCGCTGTTGCATCTGCTGGACAGCAACCCGGATTCACAGCACGACCTGCTGGAGTTTCGTCATACGCTGGAAGCCTCCTGCGCCTATTACGCGGCGGTACGAGCGACGGACATGGATCGCCAGCGCCTGCAGGTGGCATTCCAGGCATTGCAGGACTGTTACGACCGGGCAGGGGAAGTGAGCCGTGCGGAAGAGGGCGCAGCAGATGCGAATTTTCACCTGGCGATTGCCGAGGCCAGTCACAACGCCGTGCTGCTGCACACGATTCGCGGGTTGTTCGACCTGCTCAAGCGCAATATGGTGATCAACATCGGCGGCATGTACAAACAGCGCAGCGAAACCCGCGACATGCTGATTCAGCAACACCGTGATTTGTATCTGGCGATTGTCGAGGGGCGAGGCGAAGACGCGCGGGAGATTTCCAACCGCCATATCACCTACGTCCAGGAAGTGCTCGAAGAAGTGCGTCAGCAGGTACAGCGCACGGCCAGGGCGGAACGGCGCAGCAAGATGTAGCCGATGATGATCGGTCGTAGCGGACTTGTCTGCGAAGGGGCGTGCACATGTTCAACATGTGCAGAGAATGCACATACGCCTTCGCCAGCAAGCTGGCTGCTACAAAGTCTGCCGCAGTTCTTGCAGGAGCCAGCTCGCTGGCGAAGGCGGTGCCCGAGAAACCGGACTCAGTCGTCCTTGCCTTTGGTACGCACGGCACGCTGCAGCTCACGGTCCGAATCGCGTTCGCGTTCGGTGTGGCGCTTGTCGTACTCCTTCTTACCCTTGCCCAGAGCAATTTCGCACTTGATCAAGTGCTGCTTCCAGTACAGGGAAAGGGCGACGCAGGCGTAGCCTTTCTGCTGAACCGACGTGATGAGCTTTTCAAGCTCGCGCTGGTTCAGCAGCAGTTTGCGGGTGCGTGTCGGGTCAGCGATGACGTGTGTGCTGGCCGTCTTGAGCGGCGTGATATGGCTGCCCATCAGCCACGCCTCGCCATCCTTGAGCAGCACATAACTGTCAACCAGCTGCACCTTGTTGGCACGCAGGCTTTTTACTTCCCAGCCAGACAGGACCAGACCGGCCTCGAACTTGTGTTCGATGAAGTAATCGTGACGCGCTTTCTTGTTCTGCGCGATGGTCCCTGTGGGGTGTTTCTTGAGCTTAGCCATAGGGGGCGCATTATAGGGAGTTGCATCAATGTCGGCTACGGGAAAGCGTGCGCTTGAGCGCGATGATTGAATCCCGGACAATGCGCGCTCTTTTTTGGGTGGGCGTTTATACGATGTCGACGGACAAGGTCTCGGTCCACGGTGGCTGGGCAAGCCGCTGGGTATTTATTCTCGCTGCAACCGGCTCTGCTGTCGGGCTGGGAAGTATCTGGAAATTTCCCTACATGGTCGGGGTGTATGGCGGTGGCGCATTCGTGCTGGTTTTCCTGGCCTGCATCGCCCTGATCGGCATTCCGGTGATGATGGCCGAAACCCTGATCGGCCGCCGCTCACGGCTCAGCCCGGCCAATGCGCTCAAGGAACTGGCGGTCGAGGCCGGGCATTCGCCGCGTTGGTCATGGGGCGCCTTCGCGGGGATGATCACCGCGCTGCTGATCCTTTCTTTTTATAGCGTGGTGGGCGGCTGGTCGCTGGACTACATCATCGACATGGGGCGCGGCGACTTCCAGGGCGTGTCGGCGGATCAGGTCGGTGCCTACTTCGGTAACGTGATCGGCAATCCGTGGCGCCTTACGCTCTGGCACACCATCTTCATGCTGCTGTCGGCCGTGGTCATCGCCAAGGGCGTGGAGGCCGGCCTCGAACGCAGTCTGCGGATCATGATGCCGCTGTTGTTCCTGCTGATGCTGATCCTGTTGGGCTACAGCCTGACCACCGGGCATTTCATGGAAGGCGTGCATTTCATGTTCGACTTCAACCCGGACAAAGTGCTCGACGGCCTGCTGCCCGCCATGGGCCACGCGTTCTTCTCGCTGAGCGTCGGGGTCGGCTCGATCATGATCTACGGCGCCTACATGACCAAAGGCTCGTCGATCAGCACCACGGTGGTGGGTATCGCGTTGCTCGATACCTTCGTTTCCCTGCTGGCCGGTCTTGCCTTGTTTCCGATTGTTTTTGCCGCGGGCCTCAACCCGAGCGAAGGGCCGGGCCTGATGTTCGTCACCCTGCCGTTCGCGTTCGGTAACGTAGCGTTCGGGCAGTTGATGGGCGTAGTGTTCTTCGTGCTGGTCGCGGTGGCTGCCTGGAGTTCGGCCATTTCCCTGCTTGAACCGATGGTGGCGTACCTGGTCGAGCGCACCGGAATCCGCCGCGCCTGGGTGACCTTCTGGCTGGCCTTCACCTGCTGGTTCGTTGGGCTGGGTACCGTGTTCTCCTTCAATATCTGGCAAAAAGCCAAGTTTTTCGTGAACGATGAAGCCGGATTCCACCTCTACCAGTGGGGCGCAACTCATGGCCTGGACTTCTTTGGAGTCATCGATTTCTTCACCTCGCGGATCATGCTGCCGCTGGGTGGACTGTGTTTTGTGGTATTCGCCGGTTGGGTGATGGGGCGTGAAGCGGTGCGAGACGAGTTATCCATTCGCAGCCCGCTGCTCTTCAATCTGACGTTCTTTTTGATGCGCTATGTAGCGCCGTTCGGCATTCTTGTGGTGTTTGCCGCTCAGCTTTGGAAATGACGCTCAAATGACTACGCATATTCAACGCTCGGCTCTTTTGCCGTACCCGGCTCGGTTCCTGTACGACCTGGTCAATGATGTAACCCGTTACCCGGAATTCCTGCCGTGGTGCTCCTCGGCCACCGTACTTGAGGTCAGCGACACGCATATGCGAGCCGGCCTGGAGATAGCCAAGGGTGGTCTGAGTCAGAAATTCGTGACCAGCAATACGCTGGTGCCTGGCGAGTCCATCATCATGGATCTTGTCGAGGGGCCTTTCGAACAACTTCATGGCGTGTGGACCTTCAAGCCTCTGGGCGAGAAAGCCTGCAAGATCAGCCTGGATTTGTCCTTCGATTACGCAGGCCCGATCGTCCGCGCGACCCTGGGACCTTTGTTCAACCAGGCTGCCAACACGCTGGTCGATGCGTTCTGCCAGCGGGCGAAAGAACTGCATGCCTGAGCTGACCATTGCGGTCGAGGTCGTCTATGCGGCGGTCGACCGTCAGGTTCTGCTCGCGCTGGACGTACCCGTCGGCTGCTCGGTGCGTCAGGCGTTGCTGATGTGCGGTATGGAACGGGAATTCCCTGAACTGGACTTGAGCCAGTGCCCTGTCGGAATCTTCGGCAAGGTGGTGAGCGATCCGGCTTCGCGGGTGCTTGAGGAGGGCGATCGGGTCGAGATCTATCGCCCGCTGCTGGCTGACCCGATGGAAGTGAGGCGCTTGCGTGCCGCGAAGGCGCGGTTGAACCGGCAGGCTTGAGTTTCTGGACCGGCTGCAAAGTCGAGATAACAAAAAGCCCGGCGAGCCGGGCTTTTTTGTTGAACGCGATCCTTACTGCGGATCGGTGTCCAGCGGTTCCTGAGTAGGCACCGGCGTGGTCTCGACGCTGTCGACATCCTTCTGAATGCGCTCCAGCAGAGAGCCTGGCTTGGCCGGCTCTTCTTTCGGCTGCTGAGGCTCGGCAGGAGTGGTCGTATCGCTAGGGTTGCCCAGAATCGCTTCATCACGACTCACGCCCGGCATGAAGTCGCCTGACAGGCTCACCAGCTGGTCGCTCTCGTTGAAGATGAGGCTGACTCGCTCCTGCTGGCGTTCACCACCACCCGGCTGGAGGCTGTACAGGTAGTCCCAGCGATCAGTGTGGAAAGTATCGGTGAGCAACGGGTTGCCCATGATAAACCGTACTTGCCGCCGGGTCATTCCGGGGCGCAACTGGTCTATCATGTCCTGTGTCACGACATTTCCCTGCTGGATGTCGATTTTGTAAACCCCGGGGAATGAACAACCGGCGAGTGCGAGCAGTCCCACGAAGGTGAAACTGGTTAGCAAGAGCTTGGTGTTTTGCATCGGTGGGCGACTTCCACTATCTTGGCTGGGACAACGTAAACCCCGATCATACCTGCATTAAGAGAAGCTGCGAAGCAGCGTCTGCGAGAAAGCTGACCATGGTTGAAAATAGCGAACTACGTAAAGCAGGACTAAAAGTGACCCTACCACGGGTCAAGATTCTTCAAATGCTCGATTCTGCCGAGCAGCGCCACATGAGTGCCGAGGATGTCTACAAGGCGCTGATGGAGGCTAGCGAAGATGTCGGCCTGGCCACGGTCTACCGTGTTCTGACTCAGTTTGAAGCCGCTGGACTGGTGGTTCGCCACAATTTCGACGGTGGCCATGCTGTGTTCGAACTGGCTGATGGTGGTCATCACGATCACATGGTCAACGTTGAATCCGGCGACGTGATCGAGTTTTTCGATGAAGAAATCGAAAAACTGCAAAAGGCTATCGTCGAAAGACACGGCTTTGACCTGGTGGATCACAATCTGGTGCTCTACGTCCGCAACAAAAAGGCGTGAGCAAGCGACAAAGGCGACCCCAGGGTCGCCTTTGTGCATTCAGGGGAATCAGTTTTTTGCGGTGATGACCATCTTCTTGGCGTGCGCCAGGGATTCCTTGGTCAGGTCGATGCCGCCCAGCATGCGGGCCACTTCCTCGATGCGCTCTGTCTTGCCAAGCTTGGAGACGGCAGTGCGGGTCGCGTCGCTGCCTCTTACCTTGTGCACGAACAGGTGCTGATGGCCCTGCGCCGCAACCTGCGGCAAGTGAGTCACTGTCATCACCTGCCCACGCTCGCCAAGCCGGCGCAGTAGCTGGCCGACGATTTCCGCCGTCGGGCCGCCGATCCCGACGTCCACTTCATCGAATACGAGCGTTGGAACCCGTGATGTCTGCGCGGTGATGACCTGAATCGCCAGGCTGATGCGAGACAGCTCGCCGCCCGATGCCACTTTTGCCAACGGCTTTATAGGCTGGCCCGGGTTTGCACTCACCAGCAGCTCGACCTGTTCAAGTCCGTGGGGAAGCAGATCGTTGCTGGCATTGGGTTTGAGCTCGATAACGAAGCGGCCGCCTGGCATGCCGAGGCGATGAATCTCCTGCTCGACGGCGCTCGCGAGCTGAAGCGCAGAGGTCCGGCGCAGATCGCTCAGCTCCCTGGCTTTTTCCTGGTAATGCCGGGCAAAAGCCTGAACCTCATGCTCCAGGCGCTCGATGGATTCATCGTTGGCGTTGAGGGTTTCGATTTCGTCGAGGATCTTCTGCTGCAGCGTAGCCACTTCGTTCGGCTGGATTCGGTGCTTGCGAGCCAGGGTGTAGATGGTATCCAGCCGTTCTTCGAGCTGTTGCAGCCTTGCCGGGTCCGCATCGAAATGGTCGAGGAACCGGTTGAGTTCACCGACGGCTTCTTCCACCTGGATCTGGGCGCTGGAGAGCAGGTCCGTCGCCTCGCTTAAAGCGGATGGGGAATTGTTCACGCTGCCGAGGCGATGCAGGCTGGCGGTCAATGCGTTGAGCACGTTGCCGGAATCACTCTCACTGCATTGCTCGACAACCTGCCTGCAAATGGCCAGCAAACTCTCGGCGTTGGTCAGGTTCTTGTGTTCCTGCTCCAGGGTTTCCAGCTCGTTTTCACCCAGGCTCAGGCTTTCCAGCTCTTCGAGCTGATAGCTGAGCAGTTGGTGTCGGGCGCGCTGTTCGTCGCCGGAATTGGACAGTCGCTCAAGCTCCTGGCGGGTCTGGCGCCAGCGCTGTGCCGCCAGGTGGACCTGCCGCGCCAGATCGGTCGCGCCGGCGTATTCGTCGAGCAGGCGGCGATGGGTGTCGGTCTTGAGCAGCGACTGATGTTCATGCTGGCTGTGGATGTCGATCAGCAGTTCACCCAGGGACTTCAAGTCTCCCTGAGGGCAGGGGGTGCCGTTGATGTAGGCGCGGGAGCGGCCCTCGGCGGTGATCACGCGGCGCAGGATGCACGGGCCGTCGTTGTCCAGGTCACGCTCTTTGAGCCAGGTTTGCGCTTCGGGAATATCCGCCAGATCGAAGGTTGCCAGGATATCGGCCTTGTCGGCACCGGGCCTGACGACACCGCTGTCGGCGCGGTCGCCCAGGGTCAGGCCAAGCGCGTCGAGCATGATCGATTTGCCGGCGCCGGTCTCACCGGTGATCACGCTCATGCCGCGATCCAGTTCCAGATCAAGGTGTTCGACGATGGCGTAGTTGTGTACGGAAAGGTGCACCAGCATTGAGCGGCTCCCGAGCGATTTGTCTGGTTATTTATACAGTGTTTTATTTGCTTCTGACAATGCCTTGCCTTAGCTCGATTTGATTGGATGACCAACTTTTTTAGTTCCTGCCGCTTTGCATTGAAGCAGCCTGCGGTGTCCCCGCCATGAAGCAATTTGTAAGGCAATGCGCATATCGACACCTCAGGCCCTTGAAGCGGGGAAATCCGAACCCATATAGGGGGCAGAAGCGCGAGTTGGGTTCGCGGACGTTTTAAGAGGAGAGGATTGATGGCTGACGAACAGAATCTGGATGCGCAGACCCAGGACCAGGCTGCCGAAGCGGCAACCGGCGAAGATCTGGTTACCCGCGTGCAAGTGCTCGAAGAGCAGCTAGCCGCCGCCCAGGACCAGTCTCTGCGTGTTGCTGCGGATCTGCAGAACGTCCGCCGCCGTGCAGAACAGGATGTGGAAAAGGCGCACAAGTTTGCGCTGGAGAAATTCGCCGGTGACCTGCTGCCGATCATCGACAGCCTGGAGCGCGGCCTGGATCTTTCCAACCCGGACGACGAAAGCATTCGCCCGATGCGTGAAGGCATCGAGCTGACGCTGAAAATGTTTCAGGACACGCTCAAGCGTTACCAGCTTGAAGCCATCGACCCGCACGGTCAGCCGTTCAGTGCCGAACAGCACCAGGCAATGGCCATGCAGGAAAGCAAGGATGTCGAGCCCAACACGGTGCTCAAAGTGTTCCAGAAGGGCTACCAGCTCAATGGTCGTCTGCTGCGCCCGGCCATGGTCGTGGTCAGCAAGGCACCGTCGCCTGCAACGCCGTCAATTGACGAGCAGGCTTGAAATCAGCTGGAAGGCCCCCATTTAAAGGCCAAGCGTTTAAGAGCTACCGCAACCTGTAAACGCAGTTGCGGCAACCAAATCAGAAAAGTTTCGGGAGAGTCAAGATGGGCAGAATTATCGGTATCGACCTGGGGACTACCAACTCCTGCGTCTCCATTCTGGAAAACGGCAACGTCAAGGTTATCGAGAACGCCGAAGGCACTCGTACCACGCCTTCGATCATTGCCTACGCCAACGACGGTGAAATCCTGGTCGGCCAATCCGCCAAGCGTCAGGCTGTGACCAACCCGCACAACACCCTGTACGCAGTAAAGCGTCTGATCGGTCGTCGCTTCGACGAAGAAGTCGTGCAGAAAGACATCCAGATGGTCCCTTACAAGATCGTCAAGGCCGACAACGGCGACGCGTGGGTTGAAGTCAACGGCCAGAAAATGGCCCCGCCACAGATTTCCGCCGAAATCCTGAAGAAAATGAAGAAGACCGCCGAAGACTACCTCGGTGAGTCGGTTACCGAAGCGGTCATCACCGTTCCGGCCTACTTCAACGACAGCCAGCGTCAGGCAACCAAGGACGCCGGTCGTATCGCCGGTCTGGACGTCAAGCGCATCATCAACGAGCCGACCGCCGCTGCGCTGGCTTACGGGATGGACAAGGCCAAGGGCGACCATACCGTCATCGTTTATGACCTGGGTGGCGGTACTTTCGACGTTTCGGTTATCGAAATCGCCG
The DNA here is from genome assembly GCF_003935425.1 of Pseudomonas sp. v388. Classification (GTDB taxonomy): domain Bacteria; phylum Pseudomonadota; class Gammaproteobacteria; order Pseudomonadales; family Pseudomonadaceae; genus Aquipseudomonas. The sequence goes on along the minus strand of NZ_RHQN01000011.1, from coordinate 64,288 downwards.
AAGTCGACGGCGAGCACCAGTTCGAAGTACTGGCAACCAACGGCGACACGTTCCTGGGTGGTGAAGACTTCGACATCCGTCTGATCGACTACCTGGTTGACGAGTTCAAGAAAGAAAGCGGCATGAACCTCAAGGGTGACCCACTGGCGATGCAGCGTCTGAAAGAAGCTGCCGAGAAGGCCAAGATCGAGCTGTCTTCCAGCATGCAGACTGACGTGAATCTGCCGTACATCACTGCAGACGCCACCGGTCCTAAGCATTTGAACGTGAAAATCTCGCGTTCCAAGCTGGAGTCGCTGGTTGAAGACCTGGTTCAGCGCACCATCGAGCCTTGCCGTCTGGCACTCAAGGACGCCGGCATCGACATCGGCGCCATCAACGACGTGATCCTGGTCGGTGGCCAGACTCGTATGCCGCTGGTTCAGAAGCTGGTAACCGAGTTCTTCGGCAAAGAAGCCCGCAAGGACGTCAACCCGGACGAAGCGGTTGCAATGGGTGCTGCCATCCAGGGCGCTGTCCTGGCCGGAGACGTGAAAGACGTTCTGCTGCTGGACGTCAGCCCGCTGACCCTGGGTATCGAAACCATGGGCGGCGTGATGACCGCACTGATCGAGAAAAACACCACGATTCCTACCAAGAAATCCCAGGTGTTCTCGACTGCCGATGACAACCAGAGCGCTGTGACCATTCACGTTCTGCAGGGTGAGCGTAAGCAAGCCGCTCAGAACAAGTCGCTGGGCAAGTTCGACCTGGCCGAGATTCCACCGGCTCCACGTGGCGTTCCGCAGATCGAAGTGACCTTCGACATCGACGCCAACGGCATCCTGCACGTAGGTGCCAAGGACAAGGCCACCGGCAAGCAGCAGTCCATCGTGATTAAGGCCAACTCTGGTCTGTCCGAGGACGAAATCCAGCAGATGGTCCGCGATGCCGAAGTCAACGCGGAAGAAGATCGCAAGTTCGAAGAGCTGGCCACTGCCCGTAACCAGGGTGATGCGCTGGTCCACTCGACTCGCAAGATGATCGCTGATGCGGGCGACAAGGTGACTGCCGAGGAGAAAGCTGCTGTCGAAGCCGCCGTGGTCGCTCTGGAAGCAGCTGTCAAAGGTGACGACAAGGCCGCTATCGAAGCCAAGGTCGAGGAGCTGTCCAAGGTTTCCGCGCCGATCGCTCAGAAGATGTATGCCGAGCAGGCCGAAAACCCTGAAGCAGCTGCCAAGCCTGCGGAAGAAGCGACCAAGGCTGACGACGTTGTCGACGCCGAGTTCGAAGAAGTGAAAGACCACAAGTAAGCGCAGGCTCACTTGCAAGCCGGTTGACCTCTTTCGAGCGGTGGCTGGTAGGATGTCGCCGCGCGGGAGCTTGCTCCCGCGTTGGCGTGTCTGGAACACGCAAAAATTCCGGCGTGCGGGTTTCGGCCCGCAGGCCCTGTGGCAAGGTTGTCATGCTCCTGCGTGGCGGCTCGTTCTGCCGCTTTCTCGGTCAGGCAACTGGCCCTTGAATAAAGTCCAGGATCGTTGAAATGACGTGAGTTGGGTCCGGGCCTGTATGGGGCTCAACGAGTTCGGCAAGGCACAGGAGCGTTTTGCCGGAGATCCTCAAGAGTGCGGAAGAATTATGGCAAAGCGTGACTATTACGAAGTGTTGGGGGTGGAGCGCGGCTCCAGCGAGGCGGAACTGAAAAAGGCTTACCGTCGTCTGGCGATGAAGCATCACCCTGACCGCAACCCCGATGACAAGGCTTCGGAAGAGCTGTTCAAGGAGGCCAACGAGGCCTACGAAGTTCTGTCCGATGCCAGCAAGCGCGCAGCCTACGACCAGTACGGCCATGCCGGTGTCGACCCGAGCATGGGTGGCGGCGGTTTTGGTGGTGGTGGCGCTGGCGGCGCGAACTTCTCCGATATTTTCGGCGACGTCTTCAGTGACTTCTTCGGCGGTGGCCGTGGCGGTGCCGGTGGCGGCCGTGGCGGCGCGCAGCGCGGCAGCGACCTGCGTTACACCCTGGAGCTGAATCTGGAAGAAGCGGTTCGCGGTACGACCGTGAATATCCGCGTTCCGACGCTGGTCAACTGCAAGCCTTGCGACGGCAGTGGCGCCAAGAAAGGCTCGTCCCCCGTGACGTGCCCGACGTGCGGCGGCATCGGCCAGGTGCGCATGCAACAAGGTTTCTTCGCGGTCCAGCAGACCTGCCCGCGCTGCCATGGTCATGGCAAGATTATCTCCGACCCGTGCGACTCGTGCCACGGCGAAGGTCGCGTCGAAGAATACAAGACGCTGTCGGTCAAGGTGCCGCCAGGCGTCGATACCGGTGATCGCATTCGTCTGTCCGGTGAGGGCGAGGCGGGTGCGCAGGGCGGTCCGACCGGCGACCTGTACGTGGTGATCAATGTGCGCGAGCACGCGATCTTCCAGCGCGATGGCAAGCATCTGTTCTGCGAAGTGCCGATCAGCTTCACCGATGCGGCCCTCGGGGGCGAGCTTGAAGTACCGACCCTCGACGGCCGGGTCAAGCTGAAGATTCCGGAAGGTACCCAGACCGGCAAGCAGTTCCGCTTGCGTGGCAAGGGTGTGGCGCCGGTGCGTGGCGGGGGTCCTGGCGACCTGATGTGTCGTGTGGCGGTGGAAACTCCGGTCAACCTCGGCAAGCGTCAGCGTGAGCTGCTCGAAGAATTCCGCACCTCGCTTGAAGGTGACGAGTCCCACTCTCCGAAGGCCAGTGGCTGGTTCGAGGGTGTGAAGCGTTTCTTCGGCGATTTGTAAGAGCTATCACAGGAGCAGAACATGCGACGTATTGCTGTAGTCGGCGCCGCTGGGCGCATGGGCAAGACCTTGATCGAAGCGGTTCAGCAGGCGTCCGGCGCCGGTCTGACCGCGGCCATCGATCGTCCTGACAGCACGTTGGTCGGCGCCGATGCCGGTGAACTGGCTGCGCTGGGTCGGATTGGTGTTCCGTTGTCGGGCGATCTGGCGCGGGTGGTCGAAGAGTTCGACGTGCTGATCGATTTCACGCATCCGTCGGTGACGCTCAAGAACCTCGCGTTCTGCCGCAAGGCGGGCAAGGCGATGATCATCGGGACCACCGGTTTCAGTGCGGAAGAAAAGCTGCGTCTGGCCGAGGCGGCGAAGGATATTCCTATCGTCTTCGCGGCCAACTTCAGCGTGGGTGTGAACCTGTGTCTGAAGCTGCTCGACACGGCCGCTCGTGTGTTGGGTGATGATGTGGATATCGAGATCATCGAAGCGCACCACAGGCACAAGGTCGATGCACCGTCCGGTACTGCATTGCGCATGGGTGAAGTGGTTGCTGGCGCGTTGGGGCGGAATCTGGAAGAGGTTGCCGTCTACGGTCGCGAAGGCCAGACCGGAGCCCGTGAGCGCCAGACCATCGGTTTCGCCACGGTGCGCGCCGGCGACGTGGTCGGGGACCATACGGTGCTGTTTGCGGCGGAAGGCGAGCGGGTCGAGATCACTCACAAGGCGTCCAGCCGCATGACGTTCGCCAAGGGGGCCGTTCGGGCTGCGATGTGGCTCGACGGCAAGGCGCCGGGGCTTTACGACATGCAAGATGTGCTGGAGCTGCGCTAGGAAAAGGCGTTTCGGTCTGTACCGACGGGAATGGCTGTCGCATTTGACTGCTTTTCGGACTCATTGGTGGTAGACCGAAACAAGGCTTTTCTGTAAGCTACAGCTTTAGTGTGTCCACTAAAAGCGCGCAGATGAATCTATAAGAAAGCGGGGTGACGTATCTACGTCATTCCGCTTTTTTGCAACCTGCGAACGCCCTTTCAGGCTTTATTTACGGGAGGTCTTCTTGACTAAGCCAGCCATACTCGCCCTTGCTGATGGCAGCATTTTTCGCGGCGAAGCCATTGGAGCCGACGGTCAGACCGTTGGTGAGGTGGTGTTCAACACCGCAATGACCGGCTATCAGGAAATCCTTACCGATCCTTCCTATGCCCAGCAGATCGTTACCCTGACTTACCCCCACATCGGCAACACCGGCACCACGCCTGAAGATGCCGAGTCGAACCGCGTCTGGTCCGCGGGCCTGGTGATTCGCGACCTGCCGCTGGTTGCCAGCAACTGGCGCAACAAGCTGTCGCTCGATGACTACCTCAAAGCCAACAACGTCGTCGCCATCGCCGGTATCGACACTCGCCGCCTGACCCGCATCCTGCGTGAGAAAGGCGCGCAGAACGGCTGCATCATGGCCGGTGACAACATTTCCGAAGAGGCTGCCATCGAGGCGGCGCGCGGCTTCCCGGGCCTCAAGGGCATGGACCTGGCCAAGGAAGTCAGCACCAAGGACACCTACGAGTGGCGTTCCAGTGTCTGGAGCCTGAAAACCGATAGCTGCCCCGAGATTGCCGCTGCCGAGTTGCCTTACCACGTAGTGGCTTACGACTACGGTGTGAAGGTCAATATCCTGCGCATGCTGGTCGAGCGCGGCTGCCGTGTCACTGTCGTTCCGGCGCAAACCCCGGCAAGCGATGTTCTGGCGCACAATCCTGACGGCGTGTTCCTGTCCAACGGTCCTGGCGATCCGGAGCCATGCGACTACGCGATCACCGCCATCCAGCAAGTGCTGGAAACCGAGATTCCGGTGTTCGGTATCTGCCTGGGTCACCAGCTGCTGGCTCTGGCTGCCGGCGCCAAGACCGTCAAGATGGGTCATGGCCACCACGGTGCCAACCACCCGGTCCAGGATCTGGACAGCGGTGTGGTAATGATCACCAGCCAGAACCACGGGTTTGCGGTGGACGAGTCGACACTGCCGTCCAACGTGCGCGCTATCCACAAGTCGCTGTTCGACGGCACCCTGCAGGGTATCGAACTCACCGACAAGGACGCGTTCAGCTTCCAGGGTCACCCTGAAGCAAGCCCGGGCCCCAACGATGTAGCCCCGTTGTTCGATCGTTTTATCGAAGCCATGGCCAAGCGACGCTGAAAGTTGCCTTGAGAATGTAATAAGCAGGTGTGCCCATGGGTGGCCCCGGATCTCGCAGGTCCGGTCGCTGCCACCCAGGCCACCTCAAAGTAATGTTCAAGACGGCTTGCCGACTGACCTACGGATTTGAGTGACCAACCATGCCAAAACGTACAGATATTAAAAGCATCCTGATTCTCGGCGCCGGCCCGATCGTGATCGGTCAGGCCTGTGAATTCGACTACTCCGGCGCGCAGGCTTGCAAGGCCCTGCGCGAAGAGGGTTACCGCGTCATCCTGGTGAACTCCAACCCGGCGACCATCATGACCGACCCGGCCATGGCCGACGCGACCTACATCGAACCGATCAAATGGCAGACCGTTGCCAAGATCATCGAGAAAGAGCGTCCGGACGCGGTGCTGCCTACCATGGGCGGCCAGACCGCACTCAACTGCGCACTGGATCTGGAGCGCGAAGGCGTCCTGGAGAAGTTCGGCGTGGAAATGATCGGCGCCAATGCCGACACCATCGACAAGGCTGAAGACCGTTCGCGTTTCGACAAGGCCATGAAGTCCATCGGCCTGGAATGCCCGCGTTCCGGCATCGCCCACAGCATGGAAGAAGCCAACGCGGTTCTGGAAAAGCTGGGCTTCCCGTGCATCATTCGTCCATCGTTCACCATGGGCGGCACCGGCGGCGGCATCGCCTATAACCGTGAAGAGTTCGAAGAAATCTGCGCCCGCGGTCTGGACCTGTCTCCGACCAAGGAACTGCTGATCGACGAATCGCTGATCGGCTGGAAAGAATACGAAATGGAAGTTGTCCGCGACAAAAAGGACAACTGCATCATCGTCTGCTCCATTGAAAACTTCGACCCGATGGGTGTGCACACCGGCGACTCGATCACTGTTGCGCCGGCGCAAACGCTGACCGACAAGGAATATCAGATCCTGCGTAATGCCTCCCTGGCGGTACTGCGCGAGATCGGCGTCGAGACCGGCGGTTCCAACGTCCAGTTCGGCATCTGCCCGGACACCGGCCGGATGGTCGTGATCGAGATGAACCCGCGCGTATCGCGTTCCTCGGCGCTGGCCTCCAAGGCCACCGGCTTCCCGATCGCCAAGGTCGCGGCCAAGCTGGCAGTCGGTTACACCCTCGACGAACTCTCCAACGACATCACTGGCGGCAAGACCCCGGCGTCGTTCGAGCCGTCCATCGACTACGTCGTGACCAAGCTGCCACGCTTCGCGTTCGAGAAATTCTCCAAGGCCGACGCACGTCTGACCACCCAGATGAAATCCGTGGGTGAAGTCATGGCCATCGGCCGGACGTTCCAGGAATCGCTGCAGAAAGCTCTGCGCGGCCTGGAAGTCGGCGTGTGCGGTCTCGATCCGAAGCTGGACCTGACGCACCCGGAAAGCATGAGCACCCTCAAGCGCGAGCTGACCGTGCCGGGCGCCGAGCGCATCTGGTATGTCGGCGACGCCTTCCGGGCCGGCATGACGGTCGAAGAAATCTTCGCCATGAACATGATCGACCCGTGGTTCCTGGTGCAGATCGAAGACCTGATCAAGGAAGAGGAAAAGGTCAAGACCCTCGGCCTGTCCGCCATCGACCGCGACCTGATGTTCCGTCTCAAGCGCAAAGGCTTCTCCGATGCGCGTCTGGCCAAGCTGCTGGGCGTCACCGAGAAGAACCTGCGCACCCATCGCCAGAAACTGGACGTGTTCCCGGTCTACAAGCGCGTCGACACCTGCGCGGCCGAATTCGCCACCGATACCGCTTACCTGTACTCGACCTACGAGCAAGAGTGCGAAGCCAATCCGTCGACTCGCGACAAGATCATGATCCTGGGCGGCGGTCCGAACCGTATCGGCCAGGGTATCGAGTTCGACTACTGCTGCGTGCACGCTGCGCTGGCGCTGCGTGAAGACGGGTACGAGACCATCATGGTCAACTGCAACCCGGAAACCGTATCGACCGACTACGACACCTCCGATCGCCTGTACTTCGAGCCGGTAACCCTGGAAGACGTCCTGGAAATCGTGCGCGTCGAGAAGCCCAAGGGCGTGATCGTCCAGTACGGCGGCCAGACCCCGCTGAAGCTGGCTCGCGCTCTGGAAGCTGCCGGCGTGCCGATCATCGGTACCAGCCCTGACGCCATCGACCGCGCCGAAGACCGTGAGCGCTTCCAGCAGATGGTCGAGCGCCTGAACCTGCGTCAGCCGCCTAACGCCACTGTGCGCAGCGAGGACGAAGCGATTCGCGCCGCGGCGAAAATCGGCTACCCGCTGGTCGTGCGTCCTTCCTATGTGTTGGGCGGTCGGGCGATGGAGATCGTCTATCAGGAAGACGAGCTCAAGCGCTACCTGCGCGAAGCCGTTCAGGTTTCCAACGACAGCCCGGTGCTGCTCGACCACTTCCTGAACTGCGCCATCGAGATGGACGTGGACGCGGTTTGTGACGGCACCGACGTGGTGATCGGCGCCATCATGCAGCACATCGAGCAGGCCGGCGTGCACTCCGGCGACTCGGCGTGTTCGCTGCCGCCGTACTCGCTGCCGGCGCACATCCAGGACGAGATGCGCGAGCAGGTCAAGAAGATGGCTCTGGAGCTGGGTGTGGTTGGCCTGATGAACGTTCAGCTGGCGTTGCAGGGTGAAGATATCTACGTCATCGAAGTGAACCCGCGCGCATCGCGGACTGTACCGTTCGTGTCCAAGTGCATCGGCGTTTCCCTGGCGATGATCGCGGCCCGTGTCATGGCCGGCAAGACGCTCAAGGAATTGAACTTCACCAAGGAAATCATTCCGAACTTCTACAGCGTCAAGGAAGCAGTCTTCCCGTTCGCCAAGTTCCCGGGCGTGGACCCGATCCTCGGCCCGGAAATGAAGTCGACTGGTGAAGTGATGGGTGTTGGCGATACCTTCGGTGAAGCGTTCGCCAAAGCCCAGATGGGTGCCAGCGAAGTGCTGCCGACCGGTGGTACCGCGTTCATCAGCGTGCGTGACGATGACAAGCCACTGGTTGCCGGTGTCGCTCGCGACCTGATCGGCCTGGGCTTCGAGATCGTGGCAACCGCCGGAACCGCCAAGCTCATCGAAGCGGCGGGCCTCAAGGTGCGTCGCGTCAACAAGGTTACCGAAGGTCGCCCGCATGTGGTCGACATGATCAAGAATGACGAAGTCACCCTGATCATCAACACTACCGAAGGGCGTCAGTCGATTGCCGATTCCTACTCCATTCGTCGTAACGCCTTGCAGCACAAGATCTACTGCACCACTACTATTGCGGCAGGCGAAGCCATCTGCGAAGCGCTCAAGTTCGGTCCGGAAAAGACCGTGCGTCGCTTGCAGGATCTCCATGCAGGATTGAAGGCATGATCAAATACCCAATGACAGTTCAGGGCGCTCGCGCCCTGGAGGAAGAATTGACCCACCTGACCAAGGTGGTTCGTCCCAAGCTCAGCCAGGACATCGGTACTGCGCGGGAGCTGGGCGATCTGAAGGAAAACGCCGAGTACCATGCTGCCCGCGAACAGCAGGGCATGGTGGAAGCACGCATCCGTGATATCGAAGGCCGCATGCAGAATGCCGTGGTCATCGACGTCACCACGATTCCTCATACCGGCAAGGTGATCTTCGGCACTACGGTGGAGATCGCCAACGTCGAGACTGACGAGTCGGTGACTTACCAGATCGTGGGTGAGGACGAAGCTGACATCAAGCAGGGCAAGATCTCGGTAGGTTCACCTATCGCTCGCGCCCTGATTGCCAAGGAAGAGGGTGATGTGGTGACGGTCAAGACGCCTAGCGGTGTCATCGAGTACGAGATCATCGAGGTTCGTCACATCTGATGCGAGCGTCCGCTCAGGCGGGCGTACCGCTCCGACGGCTTGTCGAAACCCTTGGGGTTTTGGTGAGTGGCGGAGCGGTTTCGTTTCAGGCGTCCGGTGAGCGCGCCCGATGCAGAGCCTGAGCCAGGGCGCGCTGGGCGCGGCCCCTGGCTTCGGTTTTATCAGTGAGCGCGGTGGACGTTGGACAGCTGCTTGTTTACCTTTGGATTCTTGCGATAGATCAGCGCCATTTTGCCGATGATCTGCACCAGATCCGCTGACCCGACCTTGCACAGTTCGGCAATGGCCTGGATGCGGCTTTCGCGGTCGAGAATATTGAGCTTGATCTTGATCAGCTCGTGATCGCTCAATGCGCGTTCAAGCTCTGCGAGCACACCTTCAGTCAAACCGTTGTCCGCCACGATCAATACCGGTTTCAGGTGATGGCCAATGGATTTGTATTGTTTCTTCTGCTCTTGAGTGAGCGGCATAATCTGACCCCTGCGTCTGATCTTGTAAAAAGCGGCGGCCAGTTTACCCGAGCGAGTCCGGGACCGCCCAGTTAATCACGACTCGTTTATTTTTGAGGTGCCCCGTGGCCCGTTCCAAGACAAGCCATAACTGGCTCAAAGAACACTTCGACGACAAATACGTCAAAATGGCGCAGAAAGACGGCTACCGTTCCCGTGCCAGCTACAAGCTTCTGGAGATCCAGGAGAAGGACAAACTGATTCGTCCCGGCATGACTGTGATCGACCTCGGCGCAGCGCCCGGTGGCTGGTCGCAGGTGACCAGTCGTCTGATCGGTGGTCAAGGAAGGCTGATCGCCTCCGACATCCTTGAGATGGACAGCATCCCGGATGTGACCTTCATTCAGGGGGACTTCACCGAAGACGCCGTGCTCGCCCAGATTCTGGAAGCTGTAGGTAATACGCAGGTAGACCTTGTGATTTCCGATATGGCCCCCAATATGAGTGGATTGAGCGCTGTGGATATGCCGCGCGCCATGTTCCTGTGCGAATTGGCACTGGATCTGGCAGGTCGGGTCCTGCGTCCGGGGGGCGATTTCCTGATCAAGGTATTTCAGGGCGAAGGCTTCGATGTGTACCACAAGGACATTCGCAAGCTGTTCGACAAGGTGCAGATGCGCAAACCCTTGTCATCCCGCGACCGTTCCCGAGAGCAGTATCTGCTCGGGCGGGGCTTCAGGGGGATCGAAGGCTCGGCAAGCGAAGAGCGCCTTTGAGATTGCCGATAGCTTTAATTAAATGGCTTTAGGCGGTGATCAGTACCAACATCCTGCAGTCAAAGTTTCACAAAGGGTTACAGACGGCGCCTGCCACATCTGTAGGTTCTGTAGTAAGTTAGGCCGGTGAATATCATGCGAGGCACGCTTGCTGCGTGGAGCTTGCTTCAGAGGGTAGCTAATTGAACGATATGGCAAAGAATTTGATCCTGTGGTTGATCATCGCAGCTGTCCTTGTGACGGTGATGAACAACTTCTCCAGCCCGAACGAGCCGCAGACCCTCAACTACTCCGACTTCATCCAGCAGGTGAAGGACGGCAAGGTAGAGAAGGTGTCCGTCGACGGCTACGTCATCATGGGCAAACGCAGCGATGGCGATACGTTCAAGACTATCCGTCCAGCCATTCAGGACAACGGTCTGATCGGCGATCTGGTCGATAACAACGTGGTCGTCGAAGGCAAGCAGCCTGAGCAGCAGAGCATCTGGACCCAGTTGCTGGTGGCCAGCTTCCCGATCCTGGTGATCATCGCGGTGTTCATGTTCTTCATGCGCCAGATGCAGGGCGGAGCCGGTGGCAAGGGTGGCCCGATGAGTTTCGGCAAGAGCAAGGCCCGCCTGCTTTCCGAAGATCAGGTCAAGACGACCCTGGCTGACGTTGCAGGTTGCGACGAAGCCAAGGAAGAAGTCGGCGAGCTGGTCGAGTTCCTGCGCGATCCGGGCAAGTTCCAGCGCCTTGGCGGTCGTATCCCCCGCGGCGTGCTGATGGTAGGTCCGCCGGGTACCGGCAAGACCCTCATCGCCAAGGCGATTGCGGGTGAGGCGAAGGTTCCGTTCTTCACCATTTCCGGCTCCGACTTCGTTGAAATGTTCGTGGGTGTCGGTGCGAGTCGTGTCCGCGACATGTTCGAACAGGCCAAGAAGCACGCGCCTTGCATCATCTTCATCGACGAAATCGACGCCGTCGGTCGCCACCGTGGCGCCGGCATGGGCGGCGGTCACGACGAGCGTGAGCAGACCCTCAACCAGTTGCTGGTCGAGATGGACGGCTTCGAAATGAACGACGGCATCATCGTGATCGCCGCGACCAACCGTCCGGACGTGCTCGACCCGGCACTGCTGCGTCCTGGTCGTTTTGACCGTCAGGTGGTAGTGGGCTTGCCGGACATTCGTGGCCGCGAGCAGATCCTCAAGGTCCATATGCGCAAAGTGCCGATGGGTGACGACGTCAATCCTGGCGTTATCGCACGGGGTACTCCGGGCTTCTCCGGTGCCGACCTGGCCAACCTGGTCAACGAGGCCTCGCTGTTCGCAGCTCGTGCCGGCAAGCGCCTGGTCGAAATGAAGGAGTTCGAGCTGGCCAAGGACAAGATCATGATGGGCGCCGAGCGCAAATCGATGGTCATGTCTGAGAAGGAAAAGCGCAATACGGCTTTCCACGAGGCTGGTCACGCGATCGTCGGTCGCCTGGTGCCTGAGCACGATCCGGTCTACAAGGTTTCCATCATTCCGCGCGGTCGTGCCCTGGGTGTGACCATGTTCCTGCCGGAAGAGGATCGTTACAGCCTCTCCAAGCGCGCGTTGGTCAGTCAGATCTGCTCGCTTTACGGCGGTCGTATCGCTGAAGAGATGACGCTTGGGTTCGACGGTGTCACCACCGGTGCTTCCAACGACATCATGCGTGCCAGCCAGATTGCCCGGAACATGGTGACCAAGTGGGGCCTGTCCGAGAAGCTCGGCCCTCTGATGTATTCGGAAGACGAGGATGCCGGTTACCTGGGGCGTGGCGGTGGCCAGAACTCCAATGTCTCCGGCGAGACTGCCAAGCTGATCGACTCTGAAGTGCGCAGCATCATCGATCACTGTTACGGCACGGCCAAGCAGCTGCTGACCGACAACCGTGACAAGCTGGACGCGATGGCCGAAGCGTTGATGAAGTATGAAACCATCGATGCGGATCAGATCGACGACATCATGTCCGGTCGCCCACCTCGCGAACCTCGCGACTGGGAAGGTGGCTCGGGCACCAACGGTACGCCGATCCCGGACCCTCGTCCGGAAGCCCCTATCGGCGGTCCGGCTGCCGAACATTAAGGTCTGACATGACTTCTGCGCTGTACCCAACCCGGTTGCCTTGCGGCAACCGGGTTCTTGATTTGGCCCACACTCATGTGATGGGCATCCTCAATGCGACTCCTGATTCCTTTTCGGATGGCGGGAAATACCGTCAGCTCGATGCCGCACTCCGTCACGCCGAAGCCATGGTGGTGGCCGGGGCCACGTTGATTGACGTGGGTGGCGAATCCACCCGGCCTGGTGCTCTTGCGGTCTCGGTGAGCGAAGAGCTGGAGCGCGTGGCCCCGTTGGTCGAAATCATCACTCGCGAGCTGGATGTCATTGTTTCTGTCGACACCTCGACGCCAGAGGTGATGCTGGAGACTGCTCGCCTGGGCGCGGGCCTGATCAATGACGTGCGCTCCCTTCGTCGCCCCGGTGCGCTTGAAGCGGCGGCCCAGACCGGTTTGCCGGTGTGTCTGATGCATATGCTGGGCGAGCCCGGCACTATGCAGAATGACCCGCACTACGATGATCTGGTCGGCGAGGTGAGTGCATTTCTTGCCGAACACATGGCTCGGTGCGAGTCTGCAGGTATCGATCGAAATCGCATTATTCTTGATCCGGGTTTTGGTTTCGCCAAGACGCTGGAGCATAATCTGAGCCTGTTCAAGCACATGCCGACTTTGTTGGCGCTTGGACGTCCCTTGTTGGTCGGTGTATCGCGCAAGAGCATGATTGGCGGTGTGCTGGGTCGTCCGGTGGGTGAAAGGCTCTATGGCGGCCTGGCGTTGGCCGCATTGGCGATGACCAAGGGTGCAAGAATTCTACGTGTGCATGATGTCGCCGAGACGGCTGACGTGGTGCGCATGATTGCGGCTGTCGAAACGGCCGAATAACAATAGCGGGGCATCCATGACTACTAAAAAATATTTCGGAACCGACGGCATCCGTGGCCGGGTGGGGCAGTTTCCCATTACCCCGGATTTCATGCTCAAGCTGGGCTGGGCAGCAGGGATGGCTTTTCGTCGTCTAGGCACTTGTCGGATTCTGGTGGGCAAGGACACGCGTATTTCGGGCTACATGTTCGAATCGGCGCTGGAGGCCGGCCTTTCTGCCGCAGGCGCCGACGTCATGCTGCTGGGCCCTATGCCTACCCCTGCTATCGCCTATCTGACCCGCACCTTCCATGCTGAAGCGGGTATCGTCATCAGTGCATCGCATAACCCGCACTATGACAACGGCATCAAGTTTTTCTCGGGGCAGGGCACCAAGCTGCCGGACGAGATCGAGATGATGATCGAGGAACTGCTCGATGCGCCCATGACCGTTGCCGAGTCCGAGAAGCTGGGCAAGGTGTCACGAATCAACGATGCAGCCGGTCGTTATATCGAGTTCTGCAAAAGCAGCGTGCCGACCAGCACTGATTTTGCAGGTTTGAAACTGGTGGTCGATTGCGCGCATGGCGCGACCTACAAAGTGGCGCCCAACGTCTTTCGTGAGTTGGGTGCTCAGGTTGTGGTGCTGTCGGCGCAGCCGGATGGTCTCAATATCAATGAAAACTGCGGCTCCACCCACATGGAAGCGCTTCAGGCGGCCGTGGTGGCGAACAAGGCCGACATGGGCATCGGGTTCGATGGTGATGGCGACCGCGTTCTGATGGTCGATCACACCGGCGCCATCGTCGACGGTGACGAACTGCTGTACATCATTGCCCGTGACCTGCATGAACGCGGCCGCCTGCAGGGCGGCGTGGTCGGCACCTTGATGAGCAACCTGGGGCTGGAGCTGGCCCTGGCCGAGCAGAACATCCCGTTCGTAAGGGCCAATGTCGGTGATCGCTATGTGATCGCCGAGCTTCTGGAGCGCAACTGGCAGGTGGGTGGCGAAAACTCCGGACATATCGTGTGCTTCCAGCACACTACGACCGGCGATGCGATCATCGCAGCCCTGCAGGTCCTGCTGGCGTTGCGCCGTAGCGGGGTCAGCCTGTCCGAGGCTCGGCAGAAGCTGCGCAAGTGTCCTCAGGTGCTGGTCAACGTTCGCTTCTCAGGCGGGGTAGATCCGGTCACCCATCCATCCATCCAGGAAGCGTGCGCCCGTGTGACGGCCGAGATGGACGGTCGTGGCCGCGTGCTTTTGCGCAAGTCCGGCACCGAGCCGCTGGTGCGTGTGATGGTCGAGGGTGAGGATCAAGCTCAGGTCCAGGCCTACGCCGATGAGCTGGCAAAACTGGTTACAGAAGTTTGCGCCTGATTTCGGCTTGCCAGTGATGAAAGTGTTGGGTAACATCTGCGCCCACTTTGACCTACGAGGTGCAGCATGCGTCGCCCAATGGTAGCTGGTAACTGGAAAATGCACGGTACCCGCGCCAGTGTCGCTGAGCTGATCGAGGGTCTTGGCAAGCAAGTGCTGCCGAGTGATGTTGATATCGTTGTAATGCCGCCGAGCCTGTTCATCAATCAGGTGGTGGTCGGGCTGGAAGGCCAGGCTGTCGCTGTGGGTGCTCAGGACGCGGCAATACAGGCTGGGCAAGGCGCCTTGACGGGTGAGATCGCCTCTACCCAGTTGCTGGATGCCGGTTGCAGTTTCGTGTTGGTCGGTCATTCCGAGCGTCGCCAGTTGATTGGCGAGCAGGATGAAGTGCTCAACCGGAAGTTTGCAGCTATCCAGGAAAGCGGACTGACCCCGGTGTTGTGCATAGGGGAAACCCTGGAGCAGCGCGAGGCAGGTCAAACGCTCGCGGTGGTAGGGCAGCAGCTCGACAGCATCATCGACGCGTTCGGTATTGATGCGTTTGCCAATGCAGTAATTGCTTACGAGCCGGTCTGGGCCATTGGCACCGGATTGACTGCTTCGCCGCAGCAGGCGCAGGAAGTGCACGCAGCCATCCGTGCGCAGCTGGCGGAAAAGAATGCCGAAGTCGCACAAGGCGTGCGTCTTCTTTATGGCGGCAGCGTGAAGTCGGCCAATGCGGTCGAACTGTTCGGCATGCCGGATATCGATGGGGGTCTCATTGGTGGGGCTTCCCTGAATGCAGATGAGTTCGGTGCGATCTGTCGCGCCGCGGGAAACTGAAAAAATGCTGGAAACAGTCGTAGTCGTTTTTCATCTGTTGGGCGCTTTGGGCGTTGTTGCTCTGGTATTGCTGCAGCAGGGTAAAGGTGCGGACGCAGGTGCGTCTTTCGGAGCAGGTGCATCAAATACTGTCTTCGGAGGGCAAGGAACCTCTACCTTTCTGAGTAAGTTTACTGCTATACTCGCCGCAGCTTTTTTCATAACCAGCTTGGGGTTAGGTTACTTTGCTAAAGAGAAAGCTCAACAGCTGACTCAAGTAGGTTTGCCAGATCCGGCGGTGTTGGAAGTGAAGCAAAAACCGGCTACTGATGATGTGCCGGTGCTCGAAGGGCAAAAGCCAGCGGTTGTTCCAGCTGACGTACCTCAAGCTCCAGAGCAGAAGTAAACAGAATTCGGCGATGCTTCAGAGGTCGCCAAAAAGTTGTAATGCCGAGGTGGTGGAATTGGTAGACACGCAACCTTGAGGTGGTTGTGCCCATAGGGTGTAGGGGTTCGAGTCCCCTTCTCGGTACCAATAAACAGGACAGCCCGCACTAGCGGGCTTTCTTGTAGGTGGATGTTCGATTGACCCTGCAATGGATCGGTCGTATACTTCCGCCCCAGCTTTGTCGCGGGGTGGAGCAGCTTGGTAGCTCGTCGGGCTCATAACCCGAAGGTCGTTGGTTCAAATCCAGCCCCCGCAACCAGTTTTAGCTGAGCCCCTTTTTAGGGGCTTTTTGTTAGCTGGACAGTACATAACGTCGATGTTCAGCGGCGTTTTCATGGATGGGCGCTCGCCCATTTTTTTATTTTTAAAGCATGCACGAGGGGGTTCAGGTGTCGAGCAAGCTAGAACAGTTGCAGGCCTTGTTGGCCCCGGTGGTCGAGGCTCTTGGCTATCAATGCTGGGGAATTGAGTTCATTTCCCAGGGCCGACATTCACTGCTGCGCATTTATATCGACAAAGAGGGCGGCGTTCTGGTGGAGGACTGCGAAATAGTCAGCCGTCAGGTCAGTGGTGTTTTGGATGTTGAAGATCCGATCAGCGCTGAATACACGCTTGAGGTGTCCTCTCCTGGCATGGATCGCCCACTGTTCACGCTTGAACAGTTTGCCTTGCACGCCGGGCAGCAAGTGAAGATCAAGCTGCGCTCGCCCTTCGATGGTCGGCGCAACTTTCAAGGCCTTCTCCGCGGGGTGGAGGAGCAGGATGTCGTGGTGCATGTAGAGGACCACGAATATCTGTTGCCGATCGACTTGATCGACAAGGCCAACATTATTCCCACGTTTGACTGATACGTGCCAGATACTGCGGATCCCGCGGATCCAATGGCTTGCGAAAGGCGAGGCGTACGATGAGCAAAGAAGTACTGCTGGTTGTTGAGTCGGTGTCCAATGAAAAGGGCGTTCCGGCAGGTGTGATTTTCGAAGCGCTGGAGCTGGCTCTTGCCACTGCTACCAAGAAACGTTTTGAAGATGAGGTTGAGCTGCGTGTGGAGATCAACCGCCACACCGGTAACTACGAGACTTTCCGTCGCTGGACAGTAGTCGAGGACGAAGACCTGGATGATCCGGCCTACGAACTGGCCGTTGATCAGGCCCAGGCCAAGAAGCCGGGCGCTGTGGCCGGTGATCTGATCGAAGAGAAGATCGATTCCATCGAGTTTGGTCGTATCGCTGCGCAAACCGCCAAGCAAGTCATTGTGCAGAAGGTTCGTGAAGCCGAGCGCGCCCAGGTCGTGGATGCTTATCGCGAGCGTCTGGGCGAGATCATCTCCGGCACCGTTAAAAAAGTGACACGCGACAACGTCATCGTTGACCTTGGCAACAACGCAGAAGCGTTGCTGGCTCGTGAAGACATCATTTCTCGTGAGACTTTCCGTGTAGGCGTCCGCTTGCGGGCACTGCTCAAGGAAATTCGCACTGAAAACCGTGGCCCTCAGTTGATCCTGTCGCGTACTGCGCCAGAGATGCTGATCGAACTTTTCCGTATCGAAGTACCGGAAATCGCCGAAGGTCTGATCGAGGTGATGGCTGCCTCTCGTGACCCGGGTTCGCGTGCAAAAATCGCCGTTCGCTCCAAGGACAAACGAATCGATCCGCAAGGCGCCTGCATTGGCATGCGTGGTTCGCGCGTTCAGGCTGTTTCCGGCGAGTTGGGTGGTGAGCGGGTGGATATCGTCCTTTGGGATGACAATCCGGCGCAGTTCGTCATCAACGCAATGTCCCCTGCGGAAGTCGCGGCAATCATCGTTGACGAAGATGCCCATGCAATGGATATCGCAGTAGGTGCGGATAACCTGGCCCAGGCTATCGGTCGTGGTGGTCAGAACGTTCGTCTGGCAAGTCAGCTGACTGGCTGGACCCTGAACGTGATGACCGAATCGGACATCCAGGCCAAGCAGCAAGCTGAAACCGGCGACATTCTGCGCAACTTCATCGACGAGCTGGAAGTCGACGAAGACCTGGCGCAGGTGCTGGTCGACGAAGGCTTTACCAGCCTGGAAGAGATTGCCTACGTACCGGTGGAGGAAATGCTCAACATCGACGGCTTTGACGAAGATACCGTCAACGAGCTTCGCGCTCGGGCCAAGGATCGCTTGTTGACCAAAGCCATCGCAACAGAGGAAAAGCTGGCAGACGCCCATCCGGCCGACGACCTGCTCTCGCTTGAGGGCATGGACAAGGATCTGGCGATGGAACTGGCGGTGCGCGGCGTTATTACCCGCGAAGACCTGGCCGAGCAGTCTATTGACGACCTGCTCGACATCGACGGCATTGACGATGATCGTGCCGGCAAGTTGATCATGGCCGCCCGAGCCCATTGGTTCGAGTAATTAGGCGCGGCCTGAGGAGAGAAGTGCATGACGCAAGTCACGGTGAAACAACTGGCCGATGAGGTCAAAACACCGGTAGAGCGCCTGTTGCAGCAGATGCGTGAGGCAGGTCTGCCGCACACCGCCGCCGAGGAACATGTGAGCGACAGTGAGAAGCAGTCGTTGCTGACTCACCTGAAAAGCAGCCACAAGGCGAAAGTGGAAGAACCGCGCAAGATCACTTTGCAGCGTAAAACCACCAGCACCCTGCGTGTGGCCGGCAGCAAGAGCATCAGCGTTGAAGTCCGCAAAAAGAAAGTATTCGTACAGCGCAGCGCCGAAGAGATCGAAGCAGAGCGTCAGCGCGAGCTGGAAGAGCGCCGTGCGGTAGAGAATGCTGCCCGTCAGAAGGCTGAAGAAGAAGCCAAGCGTCGCGCCGAAGAAGAAGCGCGTCGCCAGCCTGCCGGACAATCGACTACTGCACCGGCTGCTGCCGCTGCAGCCGAGCCGGTTGCAGCTGTCCAGGCCGAGCGCGAGGCACCTGCCGCTGCGCCGACGCCTGCCAACGCTGCACCGACGGCCGAAGTGCGCAAGCGCGACGACCAGCGTCGTCCCGACAAGCCACGTGCAGACGACCGCAACTCCCGCAGCGGCGACGGCGAGCGCAAAAACGCTCCGCATCGCGCTTCGGTAAAAGAGAAAGCTCCGGCTCCTCGTGTTGCGCCTCGTACCACCGACGAAGAAAGCGACAGCTTCCGTCGCGGCGGTCGCGGCAAGTCCAAGCTGAAAAAGCGCAATGCCCACGGTTTCCAGAGCCCTACAGGCCCTGTGGTTCGTGACGTAGCGATCGGCGAGACCATCACTGTCGGCGAACTGGCTGCACAGATGTCGGTCAAGGCAGCTGAAGTCATCAAGTTCATGTTCAAGCTGGGCACTCCGGTGACCATCAACCAGGTACTGGATCAGGAAACTGCCCAGTTGATCGCCGAAGAGCTGGGCCATAAGGTCACGCTGGTCAGCGACAACGCCCTGGAAGATTCCCTGGCCGAATCGCTGAAGTTCGAAGGCGAGACGTTCTCCCGTGCGCCGGTCGTGACCGTAATGGGCCACGTTGACCACGGTAAGACTTCGCTGCTCGACTACATCCGTCGTGCCAAGGTAGCTGCAGGCGAAGCCGGCGGCATCACCCAGCACATCGGTGCGTACCACGTTGAAACCGAACGCGGCATGGTTACCTTCCTCGACACCCCAGGTCACGCCGCGTTTACCGCGATGCGTGCCCGTGGTGCCAAGGCGACCGACATTGTGATCCTGGTCGTGGCGGCGGACGACGGCGTCATGCCGCAGACCATCGAGGCGGTTCAGCACGCTGTAGCCGCCGGCGTTCCGCTGGTAGTTGCCGTGAACAAGATCGACAAGCCGGGCGCTGATCTCGATCGCATCCGTAGCGAGTTGTCGGTTCACGGTGTCACTTCCGAAGAATGGGGCGGTGATACACCGTTCGTCCCGGTCTCCGCGAAGATGGGTACCGGCGTCGACGAACTGCTCGAAGCTGTTCTGTTGCAGGCTGAAGTTCTGGAACTCAAGGCAACGCCGTCGGCCCCAGGTCGTGGTGTGGTCGTTGAATCCCGTCTGGACAAGGGCCGCGGCCCGGTGGCGACGGTCCTGGTTCAGGACGGTACGCTGCGTCAAGGCGACATGGTGCTGGTCGGCTCGAACTTCGGTCGCATTCGCGCCATGCTCGACGAGAACGGCAAGCCTGTGAAGGAAGCCGGTCCATCCATTCCGGTCGAGATTCTCGGCCTGGACGGTACGCCGGACGCTGGCGACGAGATGTCGGTACTGCAGGACGAGAAGAAGGCTCGCGAAGTCGCTCTGTTCCGTCAAGGCAAGTTCCGCGAAGTCAAGCTGGCCCGTGCTCACGCCGGCAAGCTTGAAAACATCTTCGAGAACATGGGCCAGGAAGAGAAGAAGACGCTTAACATCGTCCTCAAATCCGACGTCCGTGGTTCGCTGGAAGCACTTCAGGGCGCCTTGGGTGGCCTGGGTAACGACGAAGTGCAAGTGCGCGTGGTCGGTGGCGGTGTCGGTGGTATCACCGAGAGCGACGCCAACCTGGCACTGGCCTCCAACGCTGTACTGTTTGGCTTCAACGTGCGTGCCGATGCCGGCGCGCGCAAGATCGTCGAGCAGGAAGGTCTGGATATGCGTTACTACAACGTGATCTACGACATCATCGAAGACGTCAAGAAGGCCCTGACCGGCATGCTTGGCAGCGACGTCCGGGAGAATATCCTGGGTATCGCCGAAGTACGCGACGTGTTCCGTTCGCCGAAATTCGGTGCGATCGCAGGCTGCATGGTCGTTGAAGGTGTTGTTCACCGTAACCGTCCAATCCGCGTTCTGCGTGACGACATCGTTATCTTCGAAGGCGAGCTGGAATCCCTGCGTCGCTTCAAGGATGACGCTGCCGAAGTGCGTGCCGGCATGGAATGCGGTATCGGCGTCAAGAGCTACAACGACGTCAAGGTCGGTGACAAGATCGAAGTCTTCGAGAAGGTCCAAGTGGCTCGCAGCCTCTAAGTCGCGAGCTTCAAGAGCCATGGTGCAAGCTGGTATGCGAATGCCTCGCCCTGCACCACAGGCTCTCAACGCAACGCCCGGTCTGACATCTGTCGGCCGGGCGTTTGCCGCTTTCAGACTGTCAGGGTTTGCTCCCGGATCAGTAACAGGTAACAAACATGGCAAAAGAATACAGCCGTACCCAACGAATCGGCGATCAGATGCAGCGTGAGCTGGCCCAGCTGATCCGTCGCGAAATCAAGGACCCACGCGTGGGTCTGGTCACCATCACCGCCGTTGAAGTCAGCCGCGATGTGGGCCACGCCAAGATCTTCATGACCGTCATGGGTCAGGACAGCGCTGAAGAAATCGCACAGACCATCAAGGTGCTCAATTCCGCCGCAGGTTTCCTGCGCATGCAACTGGCCCGCGAAATGAAGCTGCGCAGCGTGCCTCAATTGCACTTCCATTACGATGAAAGCGTTGCCCGTGGCGCGCATTTGTCGGCTCTGATCGAGCGGGCCGTGGCCGAAGACGGCCAGCACCAGGGAACTCCTGCTGCGCCGGGCGCCAAGCCAGACGGTTCCGAGGAGTAAGCGGTGGCTCAGGTCAAGCGTATACGCCGTAACGTCAGCGGGATCATCCTGCTCGACAAACCCCTGGGCTTCACGTCCAACGCGGCACTGCAGAAAGTCCGCTGGTTGCTCAACGCGGAAAAGGCCGGGCACACCGGCAGCCTCGATCCTCTCGCAACGGGCGTCCTGCCCTTGTGCTTCGGTGAGGCGACCAAGTTCTCCCAATACCTGCTCGACTCCGACAAGTCCTACGAGACCTTGGCGCAACTGGGCAAGACCACCACCACGGCGGATTCCGAAGGTGAGGTTTTGCAGACGCGTCCGGTGACCGTTGGTCGCGAGGATATCGAGGCGGTGCTGCCGGCTTTTCGTGGGCAAATCAGTCAGATACCACCGATGTACTCGGCTCTCAAGCGCGACGGGCAGCCTTTGTACAAGCTGGCCCGTGCCGGTGAAGTAGTGGAGCGCGAGCCTCGTTCTGTTACTATTGCGCGCCTGGAATTGCTTGCCTGCGAAGGCGAGACGGCACGTCTGTCGGTCGACTGCACCAAGGGCACCTATATCCGCACCCTGGTGGAAGATATTGGTGAAAAGCTTGGCTGTGGTGCTTACGTCGCAGAGCTGCGTCGTACCCAGGCCGGTCCTTTCAGCCTGGCCCAGACGGTCACCCTGGAAGAGCTGGAACAGGTGCATGCCGAAGGCGGCAACGAAGCGGTCGACCGCTTCCTCATGCCATCGGACAGCGGTCTGCTGGACTGGCCCCTGTTGAAGTTCTCGGAGCACAGTTCGTTCTATTGGTTGCATGGGCAACCGGTAAGGGCACCCGAGGCGCCGAAATTCGGTATGGTGCGGGTACAGGATCACGAAGGACGTTTCATCGGTATCGGTGAAGTCAGCGAAGACGGGCGGATCGCGCCGCGTCGATTGATTCGGTCAGAATGACCGGAACCGGCTCGCAGACAGGCTTGCCTGAAAACGAGCTGGAACGAGGGTGGCTGTAAACAGGCACGGTCACATCTCACTTTTTAATACGAGGTTTCGTCCTCGGCCTGTTGGAATCGTCTCCCTGGAGCGGTTCCCTGAAATAAAGGATTGCCCACATGGCACTCAGCGTTGAAGAAAAAGCTCAGATCGTAACCGACTACCAGCAAGCTGTTGGTGACACTGGTTCGCCAGAAGTGCAAGTTGCACTGCTGACCGCCAACATCAACAAGCTGCAAGGCCACTTCAAGGCCAACGGTAAGGACCACCACTCCCGTCGTGGTCTGATCCGTATGGTAAACCAGCGTCGCAAGCTGCTGGATTACCTGAAAGGTAAGGACGTTAGCCGTTACAGCGCCCTGATCGGTCGTCTGGGTCTGCGTCGCTAATAACGACGTTCTGGAGGTTGGTTGTCTGTCGCGATACATCGGGTTTTCCCGATGTTCTGGCAGGCTTCCAGCCTCAAGTTTTATCTGGACCGCCGTTGGGGCCGATTCCCCTCGCAGCCCAAGAATTCGCAAGAAACCAGTTCCCCCAGAGCCACAAAGAAAGGTAGGAAACCGTGAACCCGGTAATCAAGAAGTTTCAGTTCGGTCAATCGACCGTAACCCTCGAGACAGGCCGCATCGCCCGTCAGGCCTCCGGCGCAGTATTGGTCACCGTTGACGATGACGTCAGCGTGTTGGTGACTGTGGTCGGCGCCAAGCAGGCCGACGCCGGCAAGGGCTTCTTCCCCCTGTCCGTGCACTACCAGGAAAAAACCTATGCTGCCGGCAAGATCCCCGGCGGTTTCTTCAAGCGCGAAGGTCGTCCTTCCGAGAAGGAAACCCTGACGTCGCGACTGATCGACCGTCCGATCCGTCCGCTGTTTCCAGAAGGTTTCATGAACGAAGTGCAGGTTGTCTGCACCGTTGTTTCCACCAGCAAGAAAACCGATCCGGACATCGCTGCGATGATCGGTACCTCGGCAGCCCTGGCCATCTCCGGCATTCCGTTCGACGGTCCGGTCGGCGCAGCGCGCGTTGCTTTCCACGAAAGCACCGGCTACCTGCTGAACCCGACTTACGAGCAACTGCAGGCTTCGAGCCTGGACATGGTCGTAGCCGGTACTTCCGAAGCCGTTCTGATGGTTGAATCGGAAGCCAAGGAACTGACCGAAGACCAGATGCTGGGCGCCGTGCTGTTCGCACACGACGAGTTCCAGGTCGTGATCAACGCCGTCAAGGAACTGGCCGCTGAAGCCGCCAAGCCAACCTGGGACTGGCAGCCAAAGCCGGAAGCCACCAGCTTGCTGGGCGCGATCCGTGCCGAATTCGGCGAAGCGATCTCCCAGGCTTACACCATCACCGTCAAGGCTGATCGGTACGCGCGCCTGGGCGAGCTGAAAGACCAGGTCGTTGCCAAGCTGGCCGTCGAAGATGGCAGCCCGTCTGCCAGCGAAGTGAAAGCGGCGTTCGGCGAAATCGAATACCGCACCGTTCGCGAGAACATCGTCAACGGCAAGCCGCGTATCGACGGCCGTGACACCCGCACCGTACGTCCGCTGAACATCGAAGTCGGCGTTCTGCCCAAGACTCACGGTTCGGCACTGTTCACCCGTGGCGAAACCCAGGCCCTGGTCGTGGCGACCCTGGGTACTGCCCGCGACGCACAGCTGCTGGACACCCTCGAAGGCGAGAAGAAAGACCCCTTCATGCTGCACTACAACTTCCCTCCGTTCTCGGTGGGCGAGTGTGGTCGCATGGGTGGTGCAGGCCGTCGCGAAATCGGTCACGGCCGTCTGGCGCGTCGCAGCGTTCAGGCCATGCTGCCTGAAACCGACGTGTTCCCGTACACCATCCGCGTCGTATCGGAAATCACCGAGTCCAACGGTTCCAGCTCCATGGCTTCGGTCTGCGGTGCTTCCCTGGCGCTGATGGATGCCGGCGTGCCGATGAAGGCGCCGGTTGCCGGTATCGCCATGGGTCTGGTCAAGGAAGGCGAGAAGTTCGCAGTCCTGACCGACATCCTGGGTGACGAAGACCACCTGGGCGACATGGACTTCAAAGTAGCGGGTACTGCCAAAGGCGTCACCGCGCTGCAGATGGACATCAAGATCAAGGGCATCACCGAGGAAATCATGGAGATCGCCCTGGGCCAGGCCCTGGAAGCTCGCCTGAACATCCTGGGTCAGATGAACCAGATCATCGGTCAGTCGCGTACCGAACTGTCGGCCAACGCTCCGACCATGATTGCGATGAAGATCGACACCGACAAGATCCGTGACGTGATCGGCAAGGGCGGCGCGACCATCCGTGCCATCTGCGAAGAGACCAAGGCTTCGATCGATATCGAAGACGACGGCTCGATCAAGATCTTCGGCGAGTCCAAGGAAGCGGCTGAAGCAGCACGTCAGCGCGTTCTGGGTATCACCGCAGAAGCCGAGATCGGCAAGATCTACGTCGGCAAGGTCGAGCGCATCGTTGACTTCGGTGCATTCGTCAACATCCTGCCTGGCAAGGACGGTCTGGTTCACATCTCGATGCTGAGCGATGCTCGCGTAGAGAAAGTGACCGATATCCTGAAAGAAGGCGAGGAAGTTGAAGTCCTGGTACTGGACGTCGACAACCGCGGTCGCATCAAGCTGTCGATCAAAGACGTGGCAGCAGCCAAAGCGTCGGGCGTTTAATCGATCAGATTGACCGCTGCAGAAAAAAGGACCCCTCGGGGTCCTTTTTTTGTTCTCAATGAAAGACTTGCCTGTCGATGCCTGGGTGCTTTCGCCAAACATGCATCTTGCAACCACAACGCAGGGTCGAACGGGCAATCTGCACGATCCGGTTATAAGCAGAAATTCTTAACCTGTTGATTAATAAGGATTTATTTCTTGAAGAGAGTTGGCACACCGCTTGCGATATACCTGTTAACCCTGCAGCCACGAAGTTGGCGCAGTTTCTGAGAAAAACAGGAGTTATCGTATGAAGAAGTTCGTTATCGCTGCTGCCGCTGCCACCACTATGACTCTGGCCATGGCTAACGCTGCCTTTGCTCAGACTAACAACACCCAGGCACCTATGGTGCTCGCAGCCGGTGAAGTCACCAAGGCAAAAGAAGAGACCTCTGACACCTGGATCACCACCAAGGTCAAAGCTGATCTGCTGACTGAAAAAGGCATCCCAGGTTCGGACATCAAGGTTGAGACCAATAAAGGCGTGGTTTCCCTGTCCTCGACAGTTGCTGTGACCGAGTCCCAGAAAGACGTGGCCGTCGCGATCACCAAGAAAATCAAAGGCGTCAAAGCTGTATCGGCAGACGGCCTGAAAGCCGAGTAATCGCTGACTCAGCATTGGACACCCAAGTCATTTGACTCACGGAAAGTTCATGCGAAGGGCTACAGGGACGTAGCCATTACAGGCCTCGGTTAACGCCGAGGCCTGTTTTTTTGCGTGCGGTTTTTATCGTCCGCGCTTGCTGGTGATATCGGTGAGCCGACCGCCGACGAAGCGCAGGTATCGGTACATGCCGTTGTCCGGACCGTAGACCCATTCCTCGATCTGAACCTGCTCGGACCTGCGATAGGCATTGTCGAAGGTTTCCTGGCTGCCGATCACCGACTGGCTGACCGGCGTGCCGCATTTCTGCTCGACCTCGAACGGCCGGTCTCCAGTGCTGATCAGCTGGCTGCCGCAGCGCAACGTCGCCGCCTCAGTGCCCAACGCCACAACCGCGCAGGCGCAGGCCAAACCCATACGCAAAATCGTCTTGCGGGCGTCTCGATTCAAGTCTGTCACTCGCTGTCCAGGTGCAGGGGGCTGATAACGCGTCCATCCGGTTGGGCTTCGCCGAGGCGTGCATCGACAAAGTAAACCCGCTCGTCCTCCAGTTTGCCCTTTTCCACCAGATAGTCCTTGATGTTGCCGGCTCTTTCCTGGCCCAGCTCGCGCAGCAGGGCTTCGTTGCCGCTCCAGAACTTGAGGACCGCTGTACGCATCTGGTTGGCGCGTTCTTCCTTGCCGAGATCCTGCCACTGGGCCGGCGGCTGTTGCTTCAGACGCGCCCGGTAGATGCCCTCAAGCATCGGCGCTTTTTCATCTTCCGGCACTTCCAGCAGAGCGGCCCGGGCCGGGACTTTGTCGCCGCGGCGCTGGAGAATCTTGTAGTAGGTGTATTGATATTCGCGTTCCAGGCGTTGCTGGGCGATTAACGGCCCGTCGCTGCCGGCTGCGCTGGTGCCTTCGATCTCCAGGCGCAAGGTGGGACGCTCCCTGAGGGCGGCTGAGAGCTTGTCCAGCGCCTTTTGCGTGTCGGGGCCAAGTTCGCTGGAGCCTGCAGCAAAACTCACCGTGCCGAGGTCCTCGGAGCCGCCGCCGGCCACCAGCCCGCCGAGTAGCTTGAACGGCGCTGCTGCTGCGCGGACCACAAGGTTGCGCAGAGTCTGCCAGACGATCGGCATGACGCTGAACTGAGGATTGTTCAGATCGCCTTCCACGGGCAGCTCGATGGAGATTCGGCCTTGTGAATCCTTGAGCAAGGCCACCGCCAGGCGGATCGGCAAGTCCACCGCGTCCGGGCTGTCCACTTTCTCGCCCAGTTGCAGTTGCTCCACCAGCACCTTGTTCTGAGCCTTGAGCTTGCCTTCGGTGATCAGGTAATGAAGGTCGAGGTTCAAGCGCCCCTTGCGGATGCGGAATCCGGCGAACTTGCCGGAATAGGGCGTCAGGGTGGTGAGTTCCACACGCTTGAAGCTGGTGGCGATGTCCAGGCTTGCCATCGGGTCGAACGGGTTGACGCTGCCCTTGATGGTGACAGGTGCGTAACGGTCCACCTTGCCCTCGATATCCACCGGCGCAGGCGTAGGCTTGCTGTTGTCGATGGTGCCGATGCGGCCGTTGAGTTGCTGAACGGCAGTGGCGAAGTTTGGCGTAAGGGTGAAGTCGGCAAAATTGGCCGAGCCGTTCTTGATGTTCACGCCACCGACGCGGATCGCCAGGGGCTTGTCCTGGCTGGCCGGTTGCCGCGCTTTCTGTGAGGCCGGTTGATCGGCAGGTTGCGGAACCAGCAGGTCGTCGATGTTGGTGGTGCGGTCATCATTGATCATGAAGCGCGCGTAAGGCTGCTCGAGATTGACCTGGGCAATTGCCAGGCTTTGGCCATGGCGATAATCGATGCCGTCGACATCCAGCTGCTGCCATCTGAGGAAGTCTCGCTGCTTGAGCGTATCGAGCGTATGCAATTGATTGACCCGGGCCTTGCCCGTCACGTTGAACGCGAGCGGCTCGGTGCCTTGCAGATTGACCGCCAGATCGCCGTCCAGCATGCCGCTGCGCAGCTCCAGACGAATGAACGGCGTGATGTAGGCTTGGGCCAGGCGCAGGTCGATGTCCTTGGTAGTGACTTTCAACTGCGCACTGACCGGTGCCAGGTTGACATTACCGGCAGCGGTGATGCGGCCCTGCTTGCCGATGCCGGTATCCAGTTTGAGGCTGAAAGGCCGGGAGTTGAGGCTGTCGAAGTCTTGCATGTCCAGATTCAACGGGCCGACGTCCAGCACTACCGGCTCGGCAGGCACCCGGTCTGTGAGGTGGATCTGATAATCGCGCAGTTGCACATCGCGCAGTGTCACTTGCCATGGCTTGCCGACAGGCGCAGGCGCTTTGGCTGCCTGATCGGCGCCAGCAGGCTCCACGGCCTTGTCATCCACCGCGGGTTTTTGTGTCGCTGCAGGCTTGGCGGGTTGGCCAGCGAACAGTTTCTGCCAGTCCAGTTGGCCGTCCGCTTCACGAGCCGCCCAGGTTTCGAGCTTCTGGCTGCGGACTTTGCCCACCGTCACCAGCTGCTTGGCCAGGTCGATGTTGGTATCGCTGACCTCCAGGCGTTGCAGGCGCACCAGCGGGCGGCCGTCAGGCGCATCGAGGGCGAACGGCGCCACACTGGCCGAGGCGCCAGTGAGCTGCAACTGGGTTTCCTTGGCCAGGTTGAGCTTGTACGCGGTGCTGAAATTCAGTACGCCGTCCTTGAGCGCCAAGGGCAAGGAGTCGCGGACATAGGGCCACCACAGTTTCATCTTGCCGTCGGTGATTTTCAGCGTGCCCTCGGAGGTGATCGGCACCAGGCTGATGCGCCCGACCCAGTCAATCCGCCCGCCGTCCGGGCCGGCCGCGACGAGCGTCATGTCAGCGTTGTCTTCCGGAAGGGTGCTGAGATTTTTCAGCTCGAAGTTGAGCGTGTCGTACAGGAAGTCGATAGGTGCACTGGGGCGCAGGTCCTGGAAATGCAGATAGCCGTCGGCCAGCTTGATCTGATCAATGCGCAGCGGGAAAGGCTCGCCGGCCGGCTCCTGGGTGGCCGGCTCACTGGCCGGCAATTTGAATAGTTGCGCCAGATTGAGTTTGCCATCCTTGCCGAACAGCACCTGCGTGCGTGGCTTGATCAGCTCGACGCTCTGCAAATGCAGGGCGCGGTTCCACAGGCTGTCGATCTGCAGATCGGCGTAGAGCTTCTCGAAACCGACCTGTTCCTGGCCCGGTGTCCCGATGTTCAGCCCCCAGAGTGTCACCTCCAGGGTGTAAGGATTGAGCTCGAGCCGTTCCAGTTTTGCCGGAACGGTGGCGTAGTCGGCCAGCTGCTGATTGGCGATGCGCAACGCGACGCCGGGCAGGATGAAAAATCCGAGCAAGCTGTACAGCACGAAAACGGCCAGCAAAGTGCCGATCGTGCGTTTCAATCCTTTGGACATGGGGGGCGTCGTCTCTCTCTTTTGGAGCTGCTTGGAGTATGGCATGCCCACTCGGTTCAAAAGGTAACGCCCATACGTCAGGTAGGAAAGTTCCTAAAATGAAGGATGCATCAGAACCTTAGAATCAGAGTTTTCAACGGCGGCTGGTTGTCCATGGATGGGAAGTCCGCTGCGGGCTGCATGACCTGGCAGTCCCGGACCGCACGCCCGGCCTTGCTGGCACAGCGCAGCACCTGCTCGCGCCAATCTTCCATGCTGACTCTTGCAAGATTGTTGCAGCAGATCAGTGTGCCGTCGTCGGCGGTGGCCAGCAGCGCAGGCTTGAGCAGGCTTTGGTAATCGCGCAGCAGATCGACGGTGCCGAACGCGCTCTTGGCCCACGCAGGAGGATCGAGCAATACCAGATCGTATTGGCGCGGGTCCAGCCTGGCGTAGCCGGGAAGTTTTTGCCCGCGCCGGGCAGAAACCGGCAGGCCTGCCAGTTGCCGGATGGCCGGGAAGTAGTCCGACTGGATGAATTCCATGGCAGGCAAGTCCGGGTTCAGCGCGCCGTTCTCGCGGCCGACGGCCAGGTTACCTTCGGCGAAATCCAGGTTGCACACCTCCCGCGCACCACCGGCTGCAGCGCTCAGGCCCACGCCGCAGGTGTAGGCGAACAGATTCAGCACGCTTTTGCCGGCACTGTGGGATTTCACCCAGCCGCGGGTATTGCGCAGGTCGAGAAACAGCAGCGGGTCTTGCCCTGCATGCCGGCCACGCACGCGGTAGTTGAGCCCCCATTCGTGACCGATCAGGTCTTGCAGTGCCGCGTCTTCGGCCTGGTAGATCGGGTCGGTGCGATCGACACGTGAGTTACCCTGGGAGCGATCGTTGTAGACCAGCAGGGTGTCAATACCCAGTCGCTCGTTGACCTGAGCATGCAGGCTCAGCAAGGCATCGCGCTCCAGGGCCGTGTGGAAACTCTGCACCAGCAGTTGCGGGCCGTAGCGGTCGATCGTCAGGCCGCTGGCGCCTTCCTGGCTGCCATGGAACAGGCGATAACAGTCCGTGCCTTGCCCGTGCAGCTCGGCGAGCAGCGACTGACGATTATCGAGGGCGACGCTGAGCGCCTGATTCAAGGAAGACATGCAGAGCGCCTTGGCAGGGAATTGAGGCGCGAGAGTTTAACAGCTATGGGGCGTTGACCGTGTAGCAGCCAGCTTGCTGGCGAATCGGCCGTGACATCAGCAGCCGCATCATCGCAAGCGTCAGTTTTCGCCAGCGAGCTGGCTCCTACACCATTGAGGTCCGCCGCTGCCTTGTAGCAGCCAGCTTGCTGGCGAATCGGCCGTGACATCAGCAACCTCATCGCCGCGAGCGTCAGTTTCGCCAGCGAGCTGGCTACGCAGGTGTCCGAGCGACGAGGTCAGCGCGCCAGGGCCAGGGCTACGCCTTGTCCGCCGCCGATGCACAGCGTCGCCAGACCTTTACGGGCGTCGCGCTTGATCATTTCGTGCAGCAGCGTCACCAGCACCCGGCAGCCTGACGCGCCGATCGGGTGGCCAAGCGCAATGGCGCCGCCGTTGACGTTGAGTTTCGCCGGGTCCAGCCCCAGCTCGTGAGCCACCGACAAGGACTGGGCCGCAAAAGCCTCGTTGGCCTCGATCAGGTCCAGGTCCTCCAGCGTCCAGCCGGCCTTTTCCAGGCAGCGGCGGGTGGCGCTGACCGGGCCGATGCCCATGATTGCCGGGTCCACGCCGGCGTTGGCATAACCGGCGATGCGCGCCAGTACCGGCAAGCCCAGTTGTTCAGCCTTGGATGCAGTCATCAGCATCACTGCCGCCGCACCGTCGTTGAGCGAGGATGCATTGCCCGCCGTGACACTGCCGTCTTTCTTGAAAGCCGGTTTCAGCTTGGCAAGGGATTCCGCCGTGGTGCCGGCTCGCGGCTGTTCATCGGTGGCAAACGACAGCGGCTCGCCCTTGCGCTGCGGAATCAGAATCGGCGTGATTTCGTCGACAAATCGCCCGCTCTCGATAGCCGCCGCCGCTTTCTGTTGCGAGAGGGCAGCGAAAGCATCCTGCGCTTCGCGGCTGATTTCGTACTTCTGCGCCAGGTTTTCGGCAGTGATACCCATGTGGTAGTCGTTGAACGCGTCCCACAAACCATCGCTGATCATGGTGTCGACCATGGTCGCGTGGCCCATGCGCAGACCGGTGCGCGCGCCTGGCATGACGTAGTTGGCCAGGCTCATGTTTTCCTGACCGCCGGCAATGATGATCTCGGCGTCGCCGCAACGAATGGCCTGGGTCGCCAGATGCAGCGCCTTGAGGCCAGAACCGCAGACCTTGTTCAGGGTCATGGCTGGCACCGCGAACGGCAGCCCTGCCTTGATGGCCGCTTGCCGGGCCGGGTTCTGACCGGCGCCGGCGGTCAGCACCTGGCCCATGATCACTTCATCAATGCTGGCGCCCTCCACGCCGGTCTGGCTCAGGAGCTGGCGAATCACCGCAGCGCCGAGTTCGACGGCGGGAACATTCGCCAATGCGCCCTGGAAACTGCCCACGGCGGTGCGGGTAGCGGCAACGATAACGACGTCTTGCATGGTGCTGATCCTCATTGTTTTTGGAGACCGGGCGCTCGACCGCTGCCCGTGGTGATCAAGTCGCTGATGGTGTCATACATGGGGGCTCGGGTTCCAACTGCGAACCCGTTGGTCATTTTTCTGCCCGGTTCACACACCCATTCGTCGTCTGGCCCGGTGCGACGAGCCGTCGCGCACGGCCCAGCGCAGTACCGGCGCGCTGCTGTTGACCCCCAGGCGGATCAAACGCCGGCGCAGCGGACCTTGATGCTCGCCGAGCATGTCGCTGGCCCAATCCGGCAACAGCTCGATGCCTGCCTGCATCATCAGCGCGGCGAACGGCTTGCTCAGCCGGTTCGGCGCCGGCGCATTGAGCAACAGGCGCAGCACTTCACGACTGCGCTCATCGCACACCAACTGTCCACGAATCTGCTCCAGGTATTCGGCAATCGCCTGGCGGGAACGCGGCACATCACGGGCGCCCAGTTGCTCGGCGATCAGCGCAGTTTCCGCGTAATAGGTGTCCTGGTCGGCGCAGGACATGGCCGGGTCGACGTAGCGTAGATGGGCGGTCAGAAAATTGCTGACTTCCGCCACATGCACCCAGGTCAGCAGCTCGGGATCGCTGGCCGCATAGGCGCGCCCGTCGGGGGCCGTTCCGGTGACCTGCAGGTGAATGGTGCGTACCTTGTCGATCAACCACTTGGCGTCACGCGTCGATCCGAAGGTTGTGCCCGACAGAAATTGCCCGGTGCGCCTGAGGCGCCCGAGCATGTCCTGGCGAAAACTGGAATGATCCCAGACCCCGGCCAGGGCCAGTGGATGCAGCGCCTGGAGCATCAGCGCCGCAATGCCGCCGATCAGCATGCTGGTGAAGTCAGCATGAACTCGCCAACAGATAGAGTCAGGCCCGAACAGGCCGGGATCGCCCTTGGGGTTTTCCAGGTCCAGTTGGCCCAAAGACAATCCGGTCAGGTTGATGACCTGGCGTTCGATATGACTGCGAATGAATTCCATGGGCTCTCGAAACAGGGAAACAGCGGGCACGGCGCAGACCATGCCTCGCCTGCCTCAACGATTCAAGCGTTTGTCGATCAGATCCTCCACCACACTCGGATCGGCCAGGGTCGAGGTGTCGCCCAGGCTGTCCAGTTCATTGCAGGCAATCTTGCGCAGGATGCGACGCATGATCTTGCCCGAGCGGGTCTTGGGCAACGCCGGCGCCCACTGGATCTTCTCGGGCCTGGCGAAGCTGCCGATCTCCTTGCTGACGTGGTCCAGCAGCTCTTTCTTCAAGTCGTCGCTGGGGTCGACACCGTTGATCGGCGTGACGAAGGCATAGATGCCCATGCCTTTCACGTCGTGGGGATAGCCGACCACTGCCGCCTCGGCAATGTTGTCATGCAGCACCAGCGCGCTTTCCACCTCGGCCGTGCCGATGCGATGGCCGGAAACATTAAGCACGTCGTCGACCCGGCCGGTGATCCAGTAATCGCCGTCTTCGTCACGACGAGCACCGTCGCCGGTGAAGTAGTAACCCGGGTAGGGCTTGAAGTAGGTATCGATCATGCGTTGCGGGTCGCCGTATACGCTGCGGATCTGCCCAGGCCAACTGGCCTTGATTGCCAGCAGGCCGCTGCCCGGCCCCTCGATTTCCTTGCCGTGCTCGTCAAGCAGCACCGGTTGCACACCGACCAGAGGCCCGGTCGCGCAGCCGGGTTTGATCCGCTCGGCGCTGATCAGCGGGGTCAACATGATGCCGCCGGTTTCGGTCTGCCACCAGGTGTCCACAATCGGGCAGCGCTCTTTGCCGACCTTATGGAAATACCATTCCCAGGCTTCGGGATTGATCGGCTCGCCGACACTGCCCAACAGGCGCAGGCTTTCCCGCGAAGTGCCTTGCAATGGCTGCGCGCCCTCTCGCATCAGCGCACGCAGGGCGGTGGGCGCGGTATAGAAGATATTGACCTGATGTTTGTCGATCACCTGCCAGAAGCGCGACGCGTCGGGGTAGTTGGGCACGCCTTCGAAAATCAATGTGGTGGCGCCGTTGGCCAGAGGGCCATAGACGATATAACTGTGGCCGGTCACCCAGCCGACATCGGCGGTACACCAGAACACCTCACCCTCGCGGTAATCGAATACGTACTTGTGGGTCATGGCCGCCTGCAACAGATACCCGCCGGTGGTATGCAGCACGCCCTTGGGTTTGCCGGTGCTGCCGGAGGTGTAGAGAATGAACAGCGGATCTTCCGCGTCCATCGGTTCGGCCGGGCAGTCGCCGCTGATGCCGTGCAGCGCTTCGTGATACCAGAGGTCGCGATCCTGCACCCACTCGATGTCGCCCTCGGTGCGTTGCACCACCAGAACCGTGCTGACGTCCGGACAGCTCTGCAAAGCCTTGTCGACGTTGCTCTTGAGTGGAATGTACTTGCCGCCGCGCACGCCTTCATCGGCGGTGATGACCGTGCGGCAGTCGGCGTCCAGAATCCGGTCGCGCAGGGCATCGGGGGAGAAGCCGCCGAACACCACCGAGTGCACGGCGCCGATGCGGGTGCAAGCCAGCATGGCGTAGGCCGCCTCCGGGATCATCGGCATGTAGATACACACCCGATCGCCTTTCTTCACGCCCCGGCTCTTGAGTACGTTGGCCAGTCGGCAGACATGATGGTGCAGCTTGCGGTAGGTGATTTCGGCGGATTCGGCAGGATTGTCACCTTCCCAGATGATTGAGATCTGGTCGCCGCGCTCGTTCAGGTGCCGATCGATGCAGTTGACGCTGACATTGAGCTTGCCGCCCTTGAACCAGCTGGCCTGACCCGTTTTCAGATCTGCATGCTGCACTTCGCTCCAGGGCGAGGACCAGTCGAGGAATGCAGCGGCCTGTTCGGCCCAGAACGCGTCGGGCTGCTCCACCGACTGGCGATACAGGCGCTGATAGTCGCTGTGACTGAGCTGTGCGGACTGTCGAACCGCGTCAGCTTTGGGGAATGCGCTGATGTCGAACATGACAGCCTCCGTATTCTTGTTGGGATCTACAAGAATAGGAGCTATGCGCGGGGGAGGGGTTCAAGAGTGATGTGCAGATGGCAGGCTGAAGCGCCATGTACTCTCAACCGGTTCAGGCGCTTCGCCAGCCAGCTGGCCCTACAGGCAGTAAGCATCGTAGGAGCGAGCTGGCTCGCGAACGGGCCGGCAGCCACGCCTGACAGGCGCGGCCGGTTCAGACTCAACCGCGATGACGACCGCGGAAGTAGTTGATCAGGCCCTGAGTGGACGCGTCGTCGGCCGGCTCGTCGGTGCCGCCGGTAAGGCGCTGGTACACCGCCTTGCCCATTTCCTTGCCCAGTTCCACGCCCCACTGGTCAAAGGCGTTGATGCCCCAGACCACGCTCTGCACGAACACCTTGTGCTCATACATCGCCACCAGCGCGCCAAGGCGACGCGGGCTGATGCGTTCGACCACCAGCGTGTTGCTCGGACGGTTACCCGGAATGACCTTGTGCGCCGCGAGGCTCTGCACCTGATCTTCCGGCATGCCTTTCTCGCGCAGCTCGGCTTCGGCTTCAGAGCGGTTCTTGCCCATCATCAGCGCCTGGCTTTGCGACAGGCAGTTGGCGTACAGCCACTGATGGTGATCGGCGACCGGGTTGAAACTCACGATCGGCACGATGAAGTCGGCGGGGATGAACTGGGTGCCTTGATGCAGCAACTGGTGGTACGCGTGCTGCCCGTTGGCGCCCACGCCGCCCCAGATCACAGGGCCCGTATCGGTAGAGACCGGCGTGCCGTCCTGACGCACGGTCTTGCCGTTGGATTCCATGTCCAGCTGCTGCAAATGCTTGGTGATGTTACGCAGGTAATGGTCGTAAGGCAGGATCGCATGGCTGTGCGCGCCCCAGAAATTGCCGTACCAGACGCCGAGCAGACCCAGCAGCACCGGCATGTTCTGCTCGAACGGCGCGCTCTGGAAATGCTGGTCCATGCTGTAGGCGCCCGACAGCAGTTCCTTGAAGTTGGACATGCCGATGGCCAGCGCGATGGGCAGCCCGATGGCCGACCACAGCGAGTAACGGCCGCCGACCCAGTCCCACATCGGGAAAATGTTTTCTTCACGAATACCGAACGCCACGGCCGCCGCATTGTTGCTGGACACCGCGATGAAGTGGCGATGCAGTTCGGCTTCCGAACCGCCCTGGGCCAGATACCAGGCGCGAGCGGCCTGAGCGTTCTTCAGGGTTTCCAGGGTATTGAACGACTTCGACGAAACGATGAACAACGTGGTCTCGGCACGAATCTTCATCGACAGTTCGTGGAATTCGCTGCCGTCGATGTTCGCCAGGTAGTGGCAACGTACGCCTTTGTGGGCATAGGCCAGCAAGGCTTCGGAAACCAGTTCAGGGCCGAGGAACGAGCCACCGATGCCGATGTTCACCACATCGGTGATCGGCTTTTCGGTGTAGCCGCGCCACAGACCGTCGTGAATGCGGCCGACCAGCTCGGTCATCTGGTTGAGCACGCGGTGCACGTCGGGCATCACATCGACGCCGTTGACCTTGAGCTTGTCGCCCACCGGACGTCGCAGCGCGGTGTGCAGGGCAGGGCGGCCTTCCGAGGAATTGACCAGCTCGCCATCGTACTGGGCCTTGATCGCCTCCTTGAGACCCACTTCGTTGGCCAGTTGCACCAGCAGATCCCGCGTCTGGCCGGTAATCAGGTTCTTGGAGTAATCGAGAAACAGCCCGGCGCTGCTGAGGGTGAACTGGCTGAAGCGCTGCGGATCTGTGGCAAACGCCTCGCGCATGCTGAAATCCTGCATGGCTTGGCGGTGTTGACTCAACGCCTGCCAGGCGGGCAGAGCGGTCACATCGGAAGGATTGCGGTAGTACGCCATCGCTGCGGGTTTCCTTTGGCTAAACGGTCTTGAACATTTGAAGCGAGAGCACAGACTCGGTCCCTGGCAATGTCACGGAGACTACCTTCCGCCTGCCCGTTTGTCTGCGCCTTGCTGTACTTGGGCCCGGTACTATTTCACACATCAGTGGCCGGGCTGTGCATCTGGAATGACATTGGAGGCTCAAGCCACCTGTACCGATATGGCATTGCAGGGTTGGCTTAGTTCATTGCCCGGCATCGCACGGGCAATGAACAGTGAGCATAGGCACGAATGACGATCCGGTC
This sequence comes from Pseudomonas sp. v388, assembly GCF_003935425.1. Lineage (GTDB taxonomy): Bacteria > Pseudomonadota > Gammaproteobacteria > Pseudomonadales > Pseudomonadaceae > Aquipseudomonas. The sequence goes on along the minus strand of NZ_RHQN01000011.1, from coordinate 27,776 downwards.
TGCAGCGCCGTGTCATTGCTCGTGCAGGTGCAGGTTGTCGATCAGTCGGGTCGTGCCGAGAAAGGCGGCGCCCAGGATCACGATGTCGCGGTCCTGCGCGGTAGCCGGGCGCAGGCTGCCGGCATTACGGATCTCCAGGTAGTCAACCCGGAACCCGGCGCTTTCCAACTGACGCTTGCCGTCATCCAGCAGACGCTCGAAATCCTGCTCACCTCCACGGATGGACGTGCCGATCTGGCTTATGATGCGATACAGCGCCGGTGCCGCGGCCCGTTGTTCTTCGCTCAGATAGCCGTTGCGCGAAGACAGCGCCAGGCCATCCGCGGCGCGAACGGTAGGCTCGCCAATGATCTTGATCGGCATGTTGAGGTCGCGGACCATCGCGCGGATCACCGCCAGTTGCTGGAAGTCTTTCTCGCCGAACACCGCCAGGTCAGGCTGGACCATGTTGAACAGCTTGCTGACCACCGTCGCCACGCCGTCGAAATGACCGGGACGGCTCGCACCGCACAGCCCTTCGGACAGATGCGGGACGCTGACCAGTGTCTGGTCGGCCATGCCGTGAGGGTACATTTCCTCGACCGTTGGCGTGAACAGCAAATGGCAGCCGGCCTGCAGCAGTTTTTCCTGGTCGGCGGCCAGCGTGCGCGGATAAGTCGCCAGGTCTTCGCTGGGGCCGAACTGCAGCGGGTTGACGAAGATGGTCGCCACGACGAAATCCGCCCGCTGCACGGCTTTGGACACCAGCGCCACATGCCCGCTGTGCAGGTTGCCCATGGTGGGCGTCAGGCCGATCCGCTTGCCTTCGCTGCGCGCCCGCGCCACGGCCGCACGCAGCTCAAGTACGGTTTTTACTGTGTTCATGCCGAGAATCCGTGTTCAATTGCCGGGAAGCTGACGTCTTTGACTGCGGTGACGTAGGCCTGGATGGCCGACGGAATATCCGGCTGGCCGACCATGAAGTTTTTGACGAACTTGGGCACGCGCCCGGTAATGGACAACCCCAGCATGTCATGCAGGACCAGCACCTGGCCGTCGGTCGAACTGCCGGCGCCGATGCCGATGACCGGAACCTTGACCGCCTGGGTAATCTCCGCCGCCAGCTCGCTGGGCACGCACTCCAGCAGGATCATGGCCGCGCCGGCCTGTTCCAGGGTGATGGCATCGGCGCGCATCTGCCGGGCCTGGGCTTCCAGGCGACCCTGAACCTTGTAACCGCCCAGCACGTTCACTGCCTGGGGTGTCAGGCCCATGTGCGCGCACACCGGGATGCCGCGCTCGGCAAGCAGGCGTATCGACTCGGCCAGCCACGCGGCACCTTCGACCTTGATCATGTGCGCACCGGCCTGCATCAGCGTGGCGCTGTTGACGAAGGTCTGTTCGAGGGTGGCGTTGGCCATGAACGGCAGGTCGGCGAGGATCAGTGCGCCCTGGTTGCCGCGTTTGACGCAGGCAACGTGGTAAGCCATGTCGGCGGTGGTGACGGGCAGGGTGCTGTCATGCCCCTGCAGGACCATGCCCAATGAATCACCGACCAGCAGCACTTCGACACCCGCCTGACTGGCGGTGTGGGCGAAGGTCGCGTCATAGCAGGTCAGCATGGTGATCTTTTCACCTTTCTGCTTGAGCGCCAGCAGCGACGTAACGGTTATATCCGGCATGTAAAGTCTCTCCATCAGGCGCTGTGAGCCCCAGGCTTGTCGTCGCTCGATCTGGACCGATCATCTGCGATACAGCCTCAGGCAACGCGTGAGATTCATCCTGGAAAAGCAGGCACACCATCGTAGCGCGGTGTTTCGCAAAGGCCTGTTTCGCACCCACTCACCAACGGCTTGGCGGCGGGAGGCCTATCTTCGTGAGGAGGGGGCATGAAGTCAATTGCGGGCGTTACCCGTTTGCCGGGGTGGTTACCGACAGGTGTAACGGGTGACACCGGGCATCAAGCCTGCGCGCTCAGGCGCTCCAGGCCCACGAACGGGCAATCGGCGAGCAATGCCGACAGATCGCGGCCGTCGGCCAGCCGCAGGCCGGGTGCAAGCTCGGCCAGCGGGTACAGGACGAACGCTCTGGCCTGCATGTGGTAATGCGGCACTTTGAGTCGGGGTTCATCGATGACGCGCTCGCCGAACAGCAGGATATCGAGATCCAGCGTGCGTGGCCCCCAGCGCTCGTGGCGCTCGCGGCCCTGATCCAGCTCGATGGCCTGCAGGGCGTCGAGCAGCGCCAGCGGCGTCAGGGCGGTGTCCAGCGCAGCCACGGCATTGGTAAAGCGCGGCTGGCCGGGCAGCAGAGAGTCGCTGACATAAAACGAAGAGACCCCCGCCAGCTCGCTGGCCGGCAGTCGGGCCAGCGCCTTGAGGGCATTGCGCAGCTGCTCGGCCGGGTCGGCGAGATTGCTGCCCAGGCCGATGTAGACGCGCTCGACCGGCGTGTTACTCACCGTCCTGAACCTGGGCACCGCTGCGCTTGCGCTTGGCACCGGTGCTGCGTCGACGCTTGCGGGGTGCAGAGCCGTCGGCCTCGGGTTTGCCGCTCAGGTCACGAATCATCTGCCGACGTTCGCTGTCATTGCATTCCTGATAGTCGGTCCACCACTCGCCCAGGCCGTCGGTTTGCTCACCGGCCTTCTCGCGCAGCAGCAGGAAGTCGTAACCGGCGCGGAAGCGCGGGTTGTCCAGCAACAGGTCGGCGCGCTTGCCCGAGCGACGCGGCAGGCGCTCCTGCATGTCCCAGATCTCGCGGATCGGCAGGGTGAAGCGCTTGGGGATCGCGATGCGCTGGCATTGCTCGATGATCAGCTCGTGGGCGGCTTCGTGCATGGCCGCGATCGGCGGCATGCCGCGCTCTTGCAGGCGCAGGACCTTGGCAGGCAGCGCCGGCCACAGCAGGGCGGCGAACAGGAACGCGGGCGTTACCGGTTTGCCCTGCTTGATACGCAGGTCGGTATTGATCAGCGCCTCGCTGATCAGGGTGTGGGTGTACGTCGGGTTGTATTCCAGCGCCTTGGCGGTGGCCGGGAACAGGGGGTCGAACAGCTCCAGGGCCACAAGCATTTCAAAGGTGGGCTCGGCGTGGCCGGACAGGAACAGCTTGAGCACTTCCTCGAACAGGCGCGCCGACGGAATGTCACGCAGCATCGGCGCCAGCGGCTGAATCGGCTGGGCGCTGTGTTTCTCGATACCGAAGTCCAGCTTGGCGGCGAAACGCACGGCACGCAGCATGCGCACCGGGTCTTCCTTGTAGCGCTGCTCGGGGTCGCCGATCAGGCGGATCAGGCGGTTGCGAATGTCGTGCACGCCGTTGGCGTAATCGAGAATGCGCTCGCTGACCGGATCGTAATACAGGGCGTTGATCGTGAAGTCGCGACGCTGGGCGTCTTCTTCCAGAGTGCCGTAAACGTTGTCGCGCAGGATACGACCGCTCTCGTTGCGCGAAGACTGGTTGCTGTCTTCTTCTTCGTCATCCTGGGGATGATTGGCGCGGAACGTCGCCACTTCGATGATTTCCCGACCGAAGTGGATGTGCACGAGCTTGAAACGCCGACCGATGATCCGGGCGTTACGGAATTCGGCACGAACCTGTTCCGGCGTGGCGCTGGTGGCGACGTCGAAATCCTTGGGTTCGATATTCAGCATCAGGTCGCGTACGCAGCCACCGACCAGATAAGCCTGGTAACCGGCGTTCTGCAGGCGTTCGACGATGTTGACCGCGTAGCGGCTGAATTGGCCACGCTGCAGCGAGTGCTGGCTGGCATTGAGCACTTCGGGCGTGGTGCGCGTGTGCTGCTGCGGTTTACGCAGTGGGGATCGGAATGACTGGAACAGCTTCTTCAGCATGGGATGCACTGTTTGAAGGAATTTTCGGCCAAAAATGGAGAATGACCGCAGGATGGGCGGGGATTCTAGCATTTAGTCGAGGGATGGTGTAGGACGCTGACGCGGGGAGGGAAAACAATGCGGGACAAGCTACTGGGGGAGCCGAAGCTCCCCCAAAGTGCGTGCTCTTTATTTTTATTGTCTGACCGGGCTTCTTGTTTTTGTTGAGTGCCCATTCACAAGGCCTGTGACCTGTGAAACCTCCCAATCGGGAGTCAAGAGCAAACGGATTGCTTTGGTCGCTGCGTTGCAATGATCGTTCGATCCAACCAGTTCAGGCGCTACCTAAGGGTAGTTTTTATTGTTCTCGGCCTGGTTGCGGGGCAAGCCCCAAATACAACTCCTCTCCAAAAGAATCAGTTAGCTGCGCCTCCGCCGTGTTGTTCTTGTTATGCGTGAGTCGATTCGTCTTATTTTTATTGTGGGTGTCGTACGGGTTTTTGTTTTTCTTGTACCTGAGATATAGCAGGACCTGTGCCAACTTTCGCAAACCCTTGGAAACCGCGGGTTCAGCGGATTTCATGGCTTTTTGATAGCGCAAAAAAAGCCGGGGAGACGTTACCGTATGCCCCGGCTTTTGTTACGTGAATCCTATGAGGTAACAGTTTTCGCATGGCCTGCGCACCGCGTGCCAGAGCCTTGCGCAGGGTTTCAGGTTTCGTTGGCAACGCCCTTGCGCCGGGGAATGCCCAGGCGCTGACGACGCTCCCACAGGCATTTGCGACTGACGCCCAGTTTGCGCGCCAGTTCGGTCTCGGTCATATGGTCCTGGTGTTCGAGTACGAAATGCTGGAAGTAGTCCTCCAGCGAAAGGTCCTCGGTCGGCTCGTTATTGCTGGTATTGACCGCCGCGTTGCTCAGCGGGGCCAGCCCCATGTACTCATCGTCGTTCAGGCCGTCCAGCTCGATATCGATGCCCAGCAGGTCGGCGGTGATTTCCGGGTTCTCACACAGAATGACCGCCCGTTCCACCGCGTTTTCCAGCTCGCGGACATTGCCCGGCCAGCTGTAATGACGAATCGCCTGCTCGGCGTCAGGGCCGAACTTCAGATCGCTGCGACCGGCCTTGGCACTCTGGCGTGTCAGAAAGGCACGGGCAATCTCGCTCACATCGCTGCCGCGTTCACGCAAGGCCGGGAGTTTCAGGGCGATGACATGCAGGCGGTAGTAAAGGTCTTCGCGGAATTCGCCGTTCTTGGCCAACGTCTTGAGGTCACGGTGGGTAGCGGCGATCAATCGCACGTCAACCTTCTGCGACTGCACCGAGCCGACGCGCCGAATCTCGCCTTCCTGCAGCACGCGCAGCAAACGGGCCTGGGCCTCCAGCGGCAGCTCGCCGATCTCGTCGAGAAACAGCGTGCCGCCATCCGCCGCTTCGACCAGCCCGGCACGGCCGGCGCTGGCGCCGGTGAACGCGCCTTTCTCGTGGCCGAACAGTTCGGACTCGATCAGCGATTCGGGGATGGCTGCGCAGTTCACCGAAATCATCGGTGCCTTGGCACGGCGCGACAGATTGTGCAGCGCGCGCGCTACCAGCTCCTTGCCGGTTCCGGACTCACCCTGGACCAGCACGTTGGAATCGGTGGGCGCCACTTTACGAATCTTGCTGTACAGATCGAGCATTGGCGGGCATGAGCCGATGATGCCGATCTCGCCGTTGGCGTTCGGCGCCGATCCCTTGTCGTTGCCGCCGGCCTTGGCCATGGCGGCGCGTTCGGCCTGCAGGCTTTGCACGGTCTGGCGGTCACGCAGGATGCGCGCCACGGCCTGGAGCATTTCATCGTGGTCGAAAGGCTTGGCGATGTAGTCCACCGCGCCCATCTTCATCGAGTCAACCGCCGAGCGCAGGCTGGCATAACTGGTCATGATCAGCACCGGCTTGCCTTCCCCGAGCTTGATCAGTTCGGTTCCGGGCGCGCCGGGCAGCCGCAGGTCGCTGACGATCATGTCGAACGACGGGATGCTGAAGCGTTCCTGTGCCTCCTGCACGGAGCCGGCTTCGCTGACTTCATACTGATTACGTTCAAGCAGGCGACGCAGGGCCGAGCGGATGATTGTTTCGTCTTCGACGATCAAAATGTGCGGCATTGATTCAGTTCTCTCGACGGTCTCAGTTCGCGGTGGACGTCGCTTCGACATGGCGCGGCAGGGTCACCCGAATGCGGGTACCACGTTGCTGCTCGGGATCGGCCGGGCTGTCGATGGTGATTTGTCCATAATGCTCTTCAACGATGGAATAGACCAGTGCGAGGCCTAGTCCGGTTCCTTCTCCGGGATCCTTGGTGGTGAAGAACGGCTCGAACAATCGATCCATGATTGCTTTGGGAATCCCACTGCCTTCGTCTTCGACGATCAGGTCGACAGTGTGCTCGGATGCTTCGCTCTTGACCCGCACGGCACTGCCCGCCGCCGAAGCGTCGCGGGCATTGGACAGCAGGTTGATCAGAACCTGCGCCAGGCGTTGCGGATCACCGTCGACCCAATGTTCCGGGTCGCACAGATTGTAGAACTGGACTTCGAAATTGCGTCGGTTCAGGGCCAGCAGGCCGATGGCATCCTGCGCGACGGCGGCCAGGCAGACGGCCTCATCGGTGTTCTGGTGAGCACCGGCGTGGGCGAAGCTCATCAGCGACTGGACGATGCGCGAGACGCGCTTGGTCTGCTCGAGGATCTGGCTGCTGATTTCCTTGAGTTCACCGTCTTGCTCGCGCTCTTCGCGCAGATTCTGCGCCAGGCAGGCGATTCCGGTGATCGGGTTGCCGATTTCGTGGGCGACACCGGCGGCCAGCCGGCCGATGCTCGCCAGGCGCTCGGAATGCACCAGTTTGTCTTCCAGCATCTGCGTGTCGGTCAGGTCCTCGACCAGCACCACCAGGCCGCTGTTACCGGGCGCCAGCGGCTCATCGATGGCCGCCTTGTGCAGGTTGAGCCAGCGGGTTTGTCCGTCCAGACCCAGGCGCTGCTTGTGCAAGTGCTCGTCGGGGACGTTGATGAAGCCCGACAGCAGGCCCTTCCACGGCTCGGGAATGGTTTCCAGGCGCGAGCCCACGACACGCTGGGCAGGAACGCCGGTGAGTTCTTCCATCGCCCGGTTCCACATCAGGATTTCCTGATCCTTGGCCAGCGAGCACACGCCCATCGGCAGTTCCTGAAGGGTCTGGCGGTGATAACGGCGCAAGGCATCGAGTTCGGCGGCAAGGCCGGTCAGGCGCGAGTGGTAATCCTCCAGTCGGCTCTCGATGAAGTGGATGTCTTCGGTGACGTATTTTTCGCCGCCGGACTTGTACGGCAGAAAGGTCTCCACCATGTCCTGGGCGACGCTTGGACCCATCAAGCCGGACAGGTTCGCTTCGATCCGGTCGCGCAGGCGGCGCAGTGCATAGGGACGGCGCTCGTCGAACGGCAGGTACAGATCGCGCAACGCCTGTTCCACTTCCTTCTGCGCGGCCTTGGCGCCCAGCGGCTTGGCCAGTTGCGTGGCGAATTCCTGCGGTGACACGGCATGCAGCTCCCGTCGCTGCGGGCGACGCACGTTGTCCACCGCGCAGGCTTCGGCCGCGCTGACTTCCTCGGCGCTGGCGTTGGTGAACAGCGACACCAGGGTGAACAGCAGCACGTTGGCGGCCAGCGATGCGATGGCCGCCATGTGCCAGCTGGTGTCGTCCAGCACATAGATGGTATTGAGCATCGGAATGTAGAAGCCTTGCAGGTTGCCGATCAGCGGCAACAGCATGCTGATGACCCACACCGCGATACCGGCCAGCAGCCCGGCGATGAATCCGCGACGGTTTGCAGTCGGCCAGTAAAGCACCGAAAGCACGCCGGGCAGGAACTGCAAGGTGGCGACGAAAGCGACGATGCCCAGGTTGGCCAGATCCTGCTGGGCGCCGAGCATCAGGTAGAAACCATAACCGGCGGCGATGATCGCCACGATCAGGCCGCGCCGGGTCCATTTCAGCCAGCGATAGATATTGCCTTCGGCCGGCGGCTGATAAAGCGGCAGCACCAGGTGATTGAGCGCCATGCCCGACAGTGCCAGCGTGGTCACGATGATCAATCCGCTGGCCGCCGAAAGCCCGCCCACATAGGCCAGCAGCGCCAATGACTTGCTGTTGGCAGCAATGCCGATGCCCAGCGTGAAATATTCAGGGCTGGTGGTGGCGCCCAGCTTGAGGCCGGCCCAGAGGATCAGCGGCACGGCCAGGCTGATCAGCAGCAGGAACAGCGGCAGACCCCAGCTGGCGCTGACCAGCGAGCGTGGGTTGAGGTTTTCCGTGAAGGTCATGTGATACATATGCGGCATCACGATGGCCGAGGCGAAGAACACCAGCAGCAGCGTGCGCCACGGCCCTTCCTGCAACGGCGTGTGCAGCGAGGCGAGGGCGGTCTGGTTTTGCAGCAGCCACAGTTCCAGGTGTTGCGGCCCGTCGAATACGCCATACAGCGCGTAAAGCCCGACGCCGCCCAAGGCAATCAGTTTGATCAGCGATTCGAAGGCAATGGCGAATACCAGCCCTTCGTGCTTTTCCCGCGTGGCAATGTGCCGCGAACCGAAGAAGATCGTGAACAATGTGATCAGCGCGCAGAAAGCAATCGCCACCCGATCCTGGACCGGCTCGCGGGTCAGGATGCCGATGGAATCGGCCACCGCCTGAATCTGTAATGCCAGCAGCGGCAGCACGCCGATCAGCATGAAGACGGTGGTCAGCGCGCCAGCCCAGGTGCTGCGGAAGCGGAAGGCGAACAGGTCGGCCAGCGATGAAAGCTGGTAGGTGCGGGTAATCTTCAGAATCGGGTAGAGCAGCACCGGCGCCAGCAGGAACGCCCCGGAAACCCCAAGGTAGCTGGACAGGAAGCCGTAGCCGTATTGATAGGCCAGGCCAACGGTTCCGTAGAACGCCCAGGCACTGGCGTATACCCCAAGCGACAAGGTGTAGGTCAATGGATGGCGAATGATCCAGCGCGGAATCAGGCCGCGCTCGCTGACCCACGCCACGGCGAACAGCACCAGCAGATAGGCGGCGCTGACCAGCAACATCTGCGTCAGGCTAAAGCTCATCGGCATCTCGCTGGCTCTGGAGGATGAACGTCACCACGATCAGGATCAGCCACAACATGTAAGGCCGATACCATGCGCCGGTTGCATCGATCCACCAGTCCATGATGGCCGGGGAGAACAGATAGATGCCTACCACCAGGAGTAAAACCAATCGGTATATGTACATCCGGTCTCCCTGCGCAGGTAGATGAGGAGCGGCATGGTAACGGATGCCGGGCAGGCTGCAAGTAGCCTTATGTATGACTTTTCGCCGACCGCTCTGGATCAGGCAATGCAGGCTTCCTCGATACTGGGTACGCGGGGGATGAGCGCAGGGTTCCAGTGCGCTATGCCCCATTTCAGGACTTCCGGCGCGCTGGCCCAGGCCAGTTCCTTTCCGGCCGGCTGACCGAGCGCCCGCAAGGCACGCAACAGAAGCGGCGTGGCCTGGTCGGCGGCCAAGGGCGGCGAACGATACGACTTGCCCAGCTTGTGGCCGTCCGGCTGGGTGATCAGCGGGACGTGCAGGTAACGCGGTTGGGCGATGCCGAGCAGTTCCTGAAGGTAGAGCTGGCGCGGCGTGGAGTCCAGCAGGTCGGCGCCGCGGACGATATCGGTCACCCCCTGCCAGGCATCGTCGATGACCACCGCCAGCTGGTAGGCATACAACCCGTCACGGCGGCGGATAACGAAATCGCCGCTTTCGCGCCCCAGATGCATTTCAAACGGACCTTGCACGCGGTCGACGAAACGGTAGCTGAGTTCAGGCACGCGGATGCGGATGGCTGCGTTGGCCCAGTCGTGTCCGGCGTTGCGGCAAAAGCCTGGATACACGCCTTGATAATCTTCAAGCTGCTTGCGCGAGCAGGTGCAGGCATAGGCCAGCCCGTGACTCAGCCAGCGCTGGAGAACCTCGGCGTAGGCGTCATGGCGTTCGCTCTGGCGGACCAGCGCGCCGTCCCATTCGAAACCGTAACGCTCCAGCGTGTCGAGAATCGCCGCCTGTGCGCCGGCGACTTCACGCGGTGGATCGAGGTCTTCCATACGCATCAGCCACTTTCCGCCGGCGGCACGGGCATCCAGGTAGGACGCCAGCGCGGCGACCAGGGAGCCGAAGTGCAGGTAGCCGCTGGGAGTTGGCGCAAAGCGCCCGATATAGGCAGGGTTTTTCATGGTCGGGATGTTACTGGCGCCAGGCTTCGCCGGGCAAGCGTCGAACCTGCGCCCAGGCTCCGAGCCGGGCACAAAAAAAGACGCCGAAGCGTCTTTTTATTCAAAGCGGGCCATTCAAGGCGGGTCAGGTAACCGGCGAGTTACTTGCCGACCTGCTTTTCCTTGATTTCCGCCAGTGTCTTGCAGTCGATGCACAGGTCGGCGGTCGGGCGGGCTTCGAGGCGGCGAATACCGATCTCGACACCGCAGGATTCGCACCAGCCATATTCTTCGTCGAGGATCAGTTGCAGCGTCTTGTCGATCTTCTTGATCAGCTTGCGTTCGCGGTCACGGGCACGCAGTTCGAGGCTGAATTCTTCTTCCTGACTGGCACGGTCTGCTGGGTCGGGAAAGTTTGCCGCTTCGTCCTTCATGTGGTCTACCGTGCGGTCGACCTCTTGCATCAAGTCCTGTTTCCACTTGTTCAGGATCTTGGTGAAGTGCGCGCGCATGGGCTCGCCCATATACTCTTCGCCCTTCGTTTCCACGTAGGGTTCAAAGCCGCTGATTAGATGATTCTGTTGCTTTTCTGGGGTGGGCATGTATGGGACCGCCTCTCACTCTTCTAATCTATTGCGCAGGATTGTTCCATCACCGACACCCGTCGGCCCTGCAGCTGCAAGCGGGCGAACTTACCAGATCAAATCGGAGTGCGCTACTCCCGGTTGTCGTGCATGTGGCCGCTATCGAGCCACTGTATACGGGCTAGTTGAAAAGTGCATGGGTTTGAGTGAACTCCGTGGTGGCGTCGCCGTCGTATCTTTCTTTTTTCCTGCATTCCGGGCGCGCGCCGAGGGCCGGATTTCATCTGGCGCCTGCGCTCAGGTTGGGTAGAATCGTGGCTCGCTGCCAATCGCAGTCATCCCCGCTCTATCTGCAAGGAACACCCATGGCCCAGCCCTACAGCGCGCGCAGCCGCGCCATCGAACCCTTTCACGTCATGGCGCTGCTGGCGCGGGCCAATGAGCTGCAGGCGGCCGGTCACGATGTCATTCACCTGGAAATCGGCGAGCCGGATTTCACCACCGCCGCGCCCATCGTCGCAGCCGGCCAGGCTGCGCTGGCGCAGGGCAAGACGCGCTACACCGCCGCCCGCGGCCTGCCGCAACTGCGCGAGGCCATCGCAGGCTTCTATGCGCAGCGTTATCGGGTCGACATCGATCCGGAACGGATTCTGATCACGCCCGGCGGTTCGGGCGCATTGTTGCTGGCCAGCAGTCTGCTGGTGGACCCCGGCAAGCACTGGCTGCTGGCAGACCCAGGTTACCCGTGCAACCGGCACTTCCTGCGGCTGGTCGAGGCTGCCGCCAGACTGGTACCGGTCGGGCCGCAGGAGCGCTACCAACTGACACCTGATCTGGTGGAGCGAAACTGGGATAGCGACAGCGTCGGCGCCCTGGTCGCGTCGCCTGCCAACCCGACCGGCACGCTGCTGCATCGGGATGAACTGGCCGCATTGTCTCAGGTGCTCAAGGCGCGGGGCGGGCATCTGGTGGTGGACGAGATCTACCACGGCCTGACTTACGGAACTGACGCCAGCAGCGTCCTCGAAGTGGACAACGATGCCTTTGTCCTCAATAGCTTTTCAAAATATTTCGGCATGACCGGATGGCGCCTGGGCTGGCTGGTTGCGCCGCAGCAGGCCGTCGCCGATCTGGAAAAGCTCGCCCAGAATCTCTACATCAGTGCGCCCAGCATGGCGCAATATGCCGCGCTGGCCTGTTTCGAGCCGCAGACCCTGGCCATTTTCGAGGAGCGCCGCGCCGAGTTCGGCCGCCGCCGCGACTTCCTGCTGCCCGCGTTACGCGAGCTGGGCTTTGGTATTCAGGTCGAGCCGGAGGGCGCGTTTTACCTTTATGCCGACATCAGCGCATTTGGCGGTGATGCGTTCGCGTTCTGCCGGCATTTTCTGGAAACCGAGCACGTGGCCTTCACGCCGGGGCTGGACTTCGGGCAGTACAAGGCCGGTCATCATGTGCGCTTCGCGTACACGCAAAGCTTGCCGCGCCTCGAAGAAGCCGTGGCGCGAATCGCCCGTGGCCTGCGGAGCTGGCAGGCCTGATGCGTTTTTTTCCGGAACTTGAACAAGGTCGTTTGCGGGTTCGTTACAAGCGCTTCCTGGCCGATATCGAAACCGCCGACGGCGAGCAGCTCACCATTCACTGTGCCAACACCGGGTCAATGCTCAATTGCATGATGCCCGGCGGCCGCATCTGGTTCAGCCGCTCCAGCGATCCGAAGCGCAAGTTGCCCGGCACCTGGGAGATCAGCGAAACGCCGCAAGGGCGCCTGGCCTGTATCAATACCGGGCGCGCCAACGCGCTGGTCGAGGAGGCATTGCTGGCCGGCACCATCAGCGAGCTGGCCGGCTTCACCGCGCTCAAGCGCGAGGTGGCCTATGGGGTTGAAAAAAGCCGGGTGGACTTCCGCCTCGAATACCCGGAAGGCTATCTGTATCTGGAAGTGAAAAGCGTCACCCTGGGGTTCGATGATTCCAGCGTTGCGGCGTTTCCCGATGCGATCACTCAGCGCGGCGCCCGGCATCTTCGCGAATTGGCCGCCCTGGCGCGCGAGGGGGTTCGGGCGGTGCTGCTGTATTGCGTGAACCTGACCGGGATCGAGGCGGTACGGCCCGCCGAAGAGATCGACCCGGTCTATGCCGCCGCACTCAAAGAGGCCATCGAGGCCGGAGTGCAGATCCTGGCGTATGGGGTGCAGCTCACGCCTGAGGAAATCCGCATCGATCGGCCGCTGCACGTGGTTTGGGCCGTCGCCGGCGGGAGCGACTGATCAGTCTTCGTCGCTAGGCAGCTCGACCCAGATTCCCTCGGCGTTTTCGGCGCAGGGCAAGGCGGTGAGTGTCTGGCCTTCGCAAGGTCCGGCCACGCACTCGCCATTTTCGATCAGGAACAACGCACCGTGGGTCGCGCAACGAATGAGGCTGGCGCTGCTGTCCAGGAAACGGTCCGCCTCCCATTCCAGCGGCACGCCTCGGTGCGGGCAGCGGTTCTTGTAGACGAACACCCGGCCTTCTCGACGGATGGCCAGCAACCGATGATCGCTCAGTTCAAAGCCGCGGCTCTGGGCGTCAGGGATATGGCCGGAGGTGCAGAGGAATTTCAAGAAGCCCCCATAAGACTTGACCTTGCAATGCAAAAAAAATATCAATGGACAGGCGGAGTGAAACGTCCGGCATGGCAGTCCGTACTCAGCCGTCGCCGCAGCTGTTTCCGTTCATGATCCGAACGCTGCTCGTCGCTCGCCAAGGGCCACTTGCGGTGCCCAATATACAGACTTGGCAAAGCCTGGCAGGCGTCAGTATTGGAACTTAGCCATGATTCGTGACATCAAGAGTGGCCAGTCGCTGACTGCCCGGCAACTCGCTCGACGCCTGGCAGCCGCTTCACATGTACTGGTGGGCGAGCAGCACGATAACCCTGATCATCACGCGGTGCAGCTATGGCTGTTGCAGGCCCTGACCGATTATCGGCCTCAGGGCAGTTTGCTGCTCGAAATGTTGACCTCCAGCCAGCAGGCCAGTGTCGATGGGCTGCAAGCCGGCATGCGGGCCTCGAGCTATCCCGCCGACCTGGCCGCAGCATTGAATTGGCGGCCGGCCTGGGACTGGCTGATGTTCGGGCCGATCCTGCGCTTTGCGCTCGCTCAGCCTTATCGGGTGCTCGCCGCCGGCCTCGACCCCGGCCATGGCGTAACGGTACCTGAGCATATGACCCGCTGCGTGCTGGCTGCCCCCGTGCCGACCATGCTGTTCGCCGAAGCCGGATGGGTGCGCAAGGCCACCGGGCTGCCTGTGCTCATGGCCAGTGCCGGCCCGGGAATCCAGCCGGTGGTACTGATGCTGGCGCGAGTGGGGGACCATATTGCACCGGATACGGCCGATTACGTCTGGTACTGCGCCGCGCATCCCTGAACTGACTTGTTAGGGTTTTTCCTGATTTGAAGTAGTCCGTTTCCCATGTTCAAGCGGGCGAGAATCTTCGGAAGATGGCTCGTTTATTGTCCTGCTCATGTTTTCAGAGCGGACACCCATGAACGACATCACATCCGAACAAGAGCAGCTCGCGCGCCGGACGCTGAGCATGCTCGAACTCCTGGCCCTCAATCATGAAGAAACCGAACACCGAGTCGCGGGCGTGTGTCAGCGCGCCCTGACGCCAGTGGGGCCTGTTGCCGCCGTGTGTGTCTTTCCGCGATTCGTGTGCCTGGCGCGTACCCTGCTGGACCGGCAGCGTACTCCGGACGTCAGGGTGGTCGCGGCGGTCAACTTTCCCAATGGTGGCGCGCACATCAACTCCGTGCTGTCGGAAATCCGGGCGGCAGTAAACGCCGGCGCTGACGAAATCGATCTGGTCTACCCGCACCGCGCTCTGCTGACCGGCGACCAGCGGATGGGTGTCGAGCTGATACAGGCGTGCCGCAGCGCATGCCCCAGCCGGATCACCCTGACTGCGACGCTGGAGAGCGGGGAATTGCGTGACCCTCAAATCATGCTTCAAGCCTGTCGCGATGCGATCCATGCCGGCGCCGACTTCATCAAATCCGGTACCGGCCGGACGGCCGTGCACACCACGCCCCAAGCGGCGCGCATCATGCTTGAGTCCATTTCCGAGGTGGGCGGGCAGGTCGGTCTGAAAGTAGCGGGCGGGATTCGCACATTGCCGGATGCCGGCGTTTTCGTGGAGCTGGCGCGCAGTCGCTTCGGACCGCACTGGATCAAGCCGGAACGGATGCGGGTGGGTGGGTCCAGCCTGCTGGATGATCTACTGGCGCGACTCGGCATCCTGGCCAGCGGTGGGTATGGCGGGTACTGAGGCGCAGTTTTCGGCGGGCAAAAAAAGACCCGGCAAAAAGCCGGGTCAAAAACCGTGATTAGCCTGATGAGGAGATAAACTGAGAGTCCGAACCAAGGTCTTTCAGAATATCAACCAGTCTCGCGACCGGTTGTGATAATCATAACGATTCTCATTTAGAAGTCAACACTCTTTTCAGCCCTTCCCAGCGACCGGCGACAGCAAGCCGCTGCCGCTGGATACGCGCGGGCAGCATTCACCTTGCGAGAGCGGATACGTCGAAACGGATTTTTCTGCGAAGAGAAGATAACGCGCGGTAGACACAGAGTGGCGTGACGCCAATGGCTGCATCAGCCCGCATGCCTTGCGCATACGGGCCTGAAGCAGAGCTTACGAGCGGGTACGGTAGCGCAGGCGGGTGCCGAAGTTGACCGACATGAGAATTTCGTCAGCCGACAGCTCTGCCGGGAAATACGCGCCAGAGATCTGTGCGTGGGCGATGCTTGCGCCTTCCATCGGCGTGTTGCGCAGATCCAGGCCGCGCAGGTCGGCCGAGCGGAAATAGGCATCAGTGAAGTCGATGCCGGTGGTATCCAGACTGCGTAGGTCCAGGCCCCGGAAATCGCCGCCGACCATATCGATCGTGCCGGTCCTCGGCTTCTCTTGGTTGAAGCCGTCGACATCATCCTGGCGCAGCAGCATGTACAGAGGTGAGTCGATTTGTTTGGGCTGGCTCATAGCGGCCTCGTGGGTTGCGTTGGATTTATGGCGCCAGTATATCGCCACCATTGTCGAGCCGTGAAGCATTACCTGCCCAACGGCTCGACAACTGTGTCACAGACCTGGAAGACGTTGGCGCAGATTGTCGATCAGGGTGTCCAGATCGCCGCTGATGTTGGTTTCCACGCGCTTGCTGCGCAGTATTTCCTCATCGCTGAGAGGCTCCCGATTCGCTTGCTGGGCTTCGATGACGTCGAGAGTGGCGTCGGACGGATCGCTGTTCTGTGCCTGACGTTGCTCCAGCCAGCCGGCGATCACTGCCTGCGGTGCTTCGCAGTCCAGGATCAGGAACGGCACGCCCGTGTCTTCCGCCACTTGAGCGGCCGCGTCGCGCTGCTCGCGCTTGAGGTAAGTGGCGTCCAGAACAACCGGGAAACCTGCCTTGAGTGCCAGGCCGGCCAGCTCGTGCAGGCGGGCATAAGTGGCATCGCTGGCCTGCGCGCCGTACAGCGCTTCGTCCTGGCCGGCGAACATGCGCTTGCGCTCGATATCCGAGCGCAGGCGAATCGCGCCCAGTGCCTCGACCAGGCGCATGGCAACCTGGCTTTTACCAACGGCCGATACGCCGTGGGTGATCACCAGAAACCGCGACGGAATCGCGCTGTAGCTCTCGGCGAGATTGGCATAGTTGCGATACTGGCGCAGGGTAGCCGCGCGCTGGACACCATCGGCATCAGGAGCGAGGCTGAACAGCGCCACCTTGGCGCGAACCATGGCGCGGTAAGCCTTGTAGAAATTCAGCAGTTCCAGGCCCTGATAGTCGCCGGTCACTTCCAGGTACTGGCTGACCAGCCGACGCGACAAGGATTTGAGGCCGCGGTCTTCAAGGTCCATCGCCAGGAAACCGATGTCGGCGTAGACGTCGGTCATGCGAAACGGCTCGTTGAACTCGATGCAGTCGAACAGAACCACTTTGCCTTCGATCAGGGTCGCGTTGCCCAGGTGGATATCCCCGTGGCACTCGCGGATGAAACCGTCGGCCTTGCGCTGAGCCAGCAGTGGCTTGAGCCGTTCGAAGCTCGATTCGGCCCAGGCTTTCAACGCCTCGAGTTGTGCGAGGTCGGACGCTTCGCTGAGGAACGGGTGGATCTGCTCGAAGTTCTGCAGCACCGGGGCCATGACGCTGTCAGGCGAGCCCAGCTCGTTTTCGGCCGTGACCCGAGGCGCATCGACATGGAATTCGGCAATCTGGCGAGCCAGCTGATCGATATGGGCCGTGGTCAGTTCGCCGTTGGCCTGCAGGGTGCTGAGCAGCCCGTCCTGGGAGAACTGGCGCATCTTGAGCGCGTATTCGATGACCTCGCCGCTGCCGCCCAATTGCGGTGCCTCTGGGGAGCCGGTGACCGGAATGACTTCAAGGTAGAGGTCGTCGGTCAGGCGCTGGTTGAGACGCAGCTCTTCCTCGCAGAAATGACGACGGGCATCGAGCGTCTCGAAATCCAGAAAGCCGAAATTGACCGGTTTCTTGAACTTGTAGGCGTACTGGCCGGTGAGCAGGACCCGCGAGATGTGCGTCTCGATGACCTGAAAACCCTCCACGGGGTGTGGGAAAAGGGCCGGGTTCTGCAGGGCTGCGATCAGTGACTGGCTCACGGTCGATCCTTCAACAATTGAATGGGAATGGGATGGCTCATGGGCGCCATTATGGCCGCTCGGCGCGGCGCTGCAAACCGCTGTCCCGAGCGTCTGTCGATCGCCTGCAAAGTGCGTATAATCCGCGCCCATGACTCGATCCCGTACTCCTCGCAAAGCAAAAAAACAACCGTCCGGCAGCCTGCGCAAGTGGCTGGGCTGGGGGCTGAAGCTCAGTATCGTCGGCCTGGTGATCCTCGCCGGCCTCGCCGTTTATCTCGATGCCGTCGTCCAGGAAAAATTCTCCGGCAAGCGCTGGATGATCCCTGCCAAGGTGTATGCGCGGCCGCTGGAACTGTTCGTGGGCCAGAAACTGAGCCGCGATGACTTCCTCATCGAGCTCGACGCGCTGGGCTATCGACGTGAAAGCGTGGCCAACGGGCCAGGTGCGGCATCGGTCAACGGCAATACGGTTGATCTCAACACGCGCGGCTTCCAGTTCTATGAAGGCACCGACTCTGCCCAGCAGATCCGCGTGCGCTTTTCCGGTGATTACGTCGCCCAGCTGTCTTCCGGCAACGGCAACAAGCTGGCCGTGGCGCGCCTTGAGCCGTTGTTGATCGGCGGCCTGTATCCGAAAAACCTTGAAGACCGGATTCTGATCAAGCTCGATCAGGCTCCGCCGTACCTGCTCGACGCGCTGGTGACCGTGGAAGATCGGGATTTCTACAACCACTGGGGTGTTTCGCCCAAGTCGATTGCCCGGGCCATCTGGGTCAACACCTCCCAGGGACAGATGCGCCAGGGCGGCAGTACGCTGACACAACAGTTGGTCAAGAACTTCTACCTGACCAACGAGCGCAGCCTGACCCGCAAGCTCACCGAAGCCATGATGTCGATGCTGCTGGAACTGCACTACAGCAAGCAGGAAATCCTCGAGGCTTATCTGAACGAGGTGTTCGTCGGTCAGGACGGCCAGCGGGCGGTCCACGGTTTCGGCCTGGCCAGCCAGTATTTCTTCAGTCAGCCTCTGTCGGAACTGAAAATCCATCAGGTCGCCATGCTGGTCGGACTGGTCAAGGGGCCGTCCTATTACAACCCGCGACGCAATCCGGAGCGTGCCCTCGAACGGCGTAACCTGGTGCTCGATCTGCTGGAGCAGCAAGGCGTCGCAACGCCGGAAGTGGTGGCGGCGGCCAAGAAAATGCCGCTGGGCGTGACCCGCACCGGCAGTCTGGCGGACAGCTCCTTTCCCGGTTTCCTCGATCTGGTCAAACGCCAGTTGCGCGAAGATTACCGCGACGAAGACTTGACCGAAGAAGGTCTGCGTATCTTCACCAGTTTCGATCCGATCCTGCAGATGAAGTCCCAGGCCGCGATGGATGAAACCTTCAAGCGGCTTGCCGGGCGCAAGGGCGCCGGTGAAGTGGAAGCGGCCATGGTCGTGACCAACCCGGAAACCGGTGAGGTGCAGGCGCTGCTGGGCAGTCGTCAGGCGGGCTTCGCAGGCTTCAACCGCGCCATCGATGCGGTCCGGCCGATAGGCTCGCTGGTCAAGCCGGCCATCTACCTGACCGCGCTGGAACAATCCAGCAAGTACACGCTGACCAGTTGGGTGTCCGACGAGCCGTTTCAGGTCAAGGGCGCCGACGGCCAGGTGTGGAAGCCGCAGAACTATGATCGCCGCTCCCATGGCAATATCTTCCTGTATCAGGGGCTGGCGCATTCCTACAACCTGTCGACCGCCAAGCTGGGTCTCGAGCTGGGCGTGCCCAATGTATTCAAGACCCTCAAGAAGCTGGGCGTAAGCCGCGAGTGGCCGCAGTTCCCGTCAATGCTGCTGGGTGCGGGCGGGCTGACGCCGATGGAAGTGGCGACCATGTATCAGACGATTGCCAGCGGCGGCTTCAACACGCCAATGCGCGGCATTCGCAGCGTGCTCACGGCCGAAGGCGAACCGCTCAAGCGTTACCCGTTCCAGATCGAACAGCGTTTCGATCCGGGCGCCATTTATCTGGTCCAGAACGCTATGCAGCGAGTCATGCGGGAAGGCACGGCCAAATCGGTCTATAGCGTATTGCCCGGTTCGCTGAATCTGGCGGGCAAGACCGGCACCAGTAACGATTCGCGTGACAGCTGGTTTGCAGGTTTCAGCCAGGATCTGCTGGCCGTGGTGTGGATGGGCCGTGACGATAACGGCAAGACGCCATTTACCGGTGCCAGCGGCGCCTTGCAGGTGTGGACCCACTTCATGCGCAAGGCCGACCCGCTGCCACTGGACATGGCATTGCCGGACAACGTCACCCAGGCCTGGGTCGATGCGCAGACCGGGCAGGGTTCTGACGGCAGCTGCCCGAATGCGGTCCAGATGCCGTATATTCGCGGCAGTGAACCCCAGCCCGGCGCCACGTGCGGCGGCGTTCCGGCACCGGCTACCGAGGTGATGGACTGGGTCAAGGGTTGGTTGAATTAAGCGATGAGGGTTTGAAGTGAATAGATGGTGGATTCCGGCTTTTACGGCCCTGGCCCTGCTCAACGGCTGCGCCAGTGTTCAACGTGGCTCGATTCCAGTCGTGGATTCGGGTTCCAGAGTGTCCAACAGCGAGCGCGTTTCGGCGTCTCGCAGCGGCACGTATCGCGCCAATACCGCTCAGGCCCAGCAGCCGCAAGCGGTGCCGCAGGACTCGGGCGTCGTGGTCATGGTGCCCGGCGCCGGGCAATCGAGCCAGGTCTACACGCCGTCCGCACAAGCCCCGTTCAGTGTGGATACGCCGATCGATACCGCGCCGGTCAATCAGGCGCCGATCAATACGGCCCCGGTGAACACCGGCAGCTACAACATGCCGGCAGCGTCGGCGCCGAGCGGCATTCCGTCGAACAGCGGCGGGCTTTCCGCCGACGAGCAGCTTGATGGCCCGGTACTGGCCCTGCTGACTACCGCGCAGCAACAGCAGAGCGGCGGTGATCTGAATGGAGCATCGTCCAGCCTGGAACGGGCACAGCGTGTCGCGCCTCGTGAGCCGCAGGTGCTTTATCGTCTGGCTCAGGTGCGTCTGGCCCAGGGCGATGCGGCCCAGGCCGAGCAACTGGCGCGTCGCGGTCTGACGTATGCCAATGGTCGGGCGAGTCTGCAGGCCAGCTTGTGGGAACTGATCGCTCAGGCTCGCGAGAAGCAGGGTGATTCCGCTGGCGCGGCACTGGCTCGGCAGAAAGCCGGGGCCAGCTCCTGATGGACAAGCGCTTGCCTGAAGTGGCCGAGCAATTGCTGCTGATCGAGCGCGAATTGCGGGCCTTGGGCTGGTGGGACGCGACGTCTCCCGACGAGTCCGCGTTGTCCAGCCCTGAACCGTTTTGCGTCGATACCCTCGATTTCGCACAGTGGCTGCAATGGATTTTCCTGCCGCGGATGAAGATCATCCTGGAGCAGGATCTGCCGCTGCCCAACGCGTCCGGGATTCTGGAAATGGCCGAAATGGTTTATGCCGGACGTCAGGCCGAAGCCCGGCTGCTGCAACAGCACCTGGCTCGATTCGATCAACTGATCGCCGAAGCCCGCTGATCGAGGACGACCGTCAACGGCAGTTGTCGTTGATGGCCGTTTGCGTTTCTTCGATGCGAGCCTTGCGGTCCTCATCCGACAGACGTCGGCTGCCGCTTTCCGTGGCTTCACGGACCCGTGGATTGTTCTGCAGCTGCGCAAGGTTGGTGCGCAGCGTCGCGCAGTTTTCCGAACGCCGCGCTTCCTGTTCCTTGATCTGGTTCTTGACCTTGGCGTCGATGCTGCGCTGCTCGGCTGCACCTTCCAGATCAGCCGACGGCGTGGACGCGGCAGGCTCGGTCGAGGGTTGCGGCTTCTGCACGTTGATTTCCTGCACCTGCTGGCCCGCAGGCGGCTGGGCATCGAAATGGGTCACGCCCTGAGCGTCCACCCATTTGTAGACCGTGGCGGCCTGACTCGCGCTTGCCGCAGCCAACAGTGCGGCCACAAGGATCATCCAACGCATGCTGCTTCCTTAAAATGTCTGTGCACGGCGAAAGCTATCATATCGTTGCGATGGCGTCCGAAGCGGTGCGCCAGGGCAGGTTGGTAGGAAGAAAGCGCAACGATGACTTGACTTGAGGGAGGCGAATCAGAACAATCCAAAGTTCGCTGTAGAAGGACTGCCAGAAGCAGACTCTCTCAGTAGATCATGAGGCGCACACCCGCGCCGACCTGTAACACCCGCAACGCGTTACCTCGCGCTGGGTGGGAATGTTCCGCAACACTCAGGGACATCCCAATACTTGCTCAGTCAGTGCTGACGTAGTCGGCGACCACCGTCGCTCATGCTCTGCTTGGCAGTAAAACCTATCAAGACCCGTCCCGGATGGACGGTATTCTGGCGTTTTAGAGGTGAACAACGTGGAGCTTTTATCTGGCGCTGAAATGGTCGTCCGCTTTTTGCGTGACGAAGGCGTTGAGTACATTTACGGGTATCCGGGTGGTGCCCTCCTGCATGTCTACGACGCGCTGTTCAAGGAACCTGCCGTAAACCATATTCTGGTTCGTCACGAGCAGGCTGCCACGCACATGGCTGACGGCTATGCCCGCGCAACCGGCAAGGCCGGCGTTGTGCTGGTGACCTCCGGTCCGGGTGCAACCAACGCCATCACCGGTATCGCCACCGCTTACATGGATTCGATCCCGATGGTCGTCCTGTCGGGTCAAGTGGCCAGCACCCTTGTGGGAACCGATGCGTTCCAGGAAACCGACATGATCGGTATCTCCCGGCCGATCGTGAAGCACAGCTTCATGATCAAGCATCCGTCGGAAATCCCTGAAGTCTTGAAAAAGGCCTTCTACCTGGCTCAGTCAGGTCGTCCAGGTCCGGTTGTCGTCGATATCCCGAAAGACATGACCAACCCGGCCGAGAAATTCGAATACGTCTTCCCCAAGAAAGCCAAGCTGCGCTCCTACAGCCCGGCGGTCCGCGGCCACTCGGGCCAGATCCGCAAGGCCGTGGAAATGCTCCTCGCCGCCAAGCGTCCGATCATCTATGCCGGTGGTGGCGTGGTCATGGGCAATGGCTCGGCGCCGCTGACCGAACTGGCGCAACTGCTCAACGCGCCGGTTACCAACACGCTGATGGGGCTGGGCGGCTATCCGGGCACCGATCGTCAGTTCCTCGGCATGCTGGGGATGCACGGCAGCTACACCGCCAACCTGGCGATGCACAACACCGACGTCATTCTGGCCGTGGGCGCCCGCTTCGATGACCGTGTCATCAACGGCGCCGCCAAATTCAGCCCCAACGCCAAGATCATCCATATCGACATCGACCCGGCGTCGATCTCCAAGACCATCAAGGCCGACGTGCCTATTGTCGGTCCTGTGGAAAGCGTGTTGACCGAGATGGTCGCGACCCTCAAGGAAATCGGCGAGACCCCGAACCCGGAGGCCGTTGCCGCCTGGTGGAAGCAGATCGACGAGTGGCGTGCCGGTGGTGAGCTGTTCCCGTACAACCGTGGCGACGGCAGCGTCATCAAGCCGCAAACCGTGATCGAAACCCTGTGCGAAGTGACCAAGGGCGACGCCTATGTGTCCTCCGACGTAGGTCAGCACCAGATGTTCGCCGCTCAGTATTACCGTTTCAACAAGCCCAACCGCTGGATCAACTCCGGTGGCCTGGGCACCATGGGCTTCGGTTTCCCTGCAGCCATGGGCGTGAAGCTGAACTTCCCGGACGCCGATGTCGCTTGCGTGACCGGCGAGGGCAGTATCCAGATGAACATCCAGGAACTGTCCACCTGCCTGCAATACGGCCTGCCGGTGAAGATCATTCTGCTCAACAACGGCGTACTGGGCATGGTTCGCCAGTGGCAGGACATGAGCTACGGCGCTCGCCATTCGCATTCCTACATGGAATCGCTGCCTGACTTCGTCAAGTTGGTCGAGGCCTACGGTCATGTCGGCATGCGCGTGACCGAACTCAAGGACCTCAAGCCGATGATGGAAGAGGCGTTTGCCATGAAGGATCGGTTGGTGTTCATCGACATTCAGGTCGATGTGACCGAGCACGTCTACCCGATGCAAATCAAGGACGGCTCCATGCGCGATATGTGGTTGAGCAAGACGGAGCGGACATAATCATGCGGCACATCATTTCCCTTCTGCTGGAAAACGAACCGGGTGCGTTGTCTCGTGTCGTCGGATTGTTCTCGCAGCGTAACTACAACATCGAAAGCCTGACCGTGGCGCCAACCGAAGACCCGACCCTGTCGCGTCTGACGCTGACCACCGTCGGCCATGATGAGGTGATCGAGCAGATCACCAAGAACCTCAACAAGCTGGTCGAAGTGGTCAAGCTGGTCGATCTGTCGGAGAGCGCTCACATCGAGCGCGAACTGATGCTGGTCAAGGTCAAGGCGACCGGCGCGCAGCGTGCCGAGATCAAACGCACCACGGACATCTTCCGCGGGCAGATCGTTGACGTGACCGCCAGTGTGTACACCGTGCAACTGAGCGGCACCAGCGACAAACTGGACAGCTTCATTCAGGCCATCGGCACTGCCGCTATCCTTGAAACCGTACGCAGTGGTGTCACGGGCATTGCCCGTGGCGACAAAGTGCTGAGCATCTGACTCATTTAGCAAAAATGGCCTGAAGGCCGAGATAACAGGGGAATTCCATGAAAGTTTTTTACGACAAAGATTGTGACCTTTCCATCATCCAGGGCAAGAAAGTCGCCATCATCGGTTACGGTTCCCAAGGCCACGCTCAGGCGTGCAACCTGAAAGACTCCGGCGTTGATGTCACTGTTGGCCTGCGCAAGGGTTCGCCTACTGTCGCCAAAGCTGAAGCTCATGGCCTGAAAGTTACCGACGTTGCATCCGCCGTCGCTGCTGCCGACCTGGTCATGATCCTGACCCCGGACGAGTTCCAGTCCCAGCTGTACAAGAATGAAGTAGAGCCGAACCTGAAAAAGGGCGCGACCCTGGCTTTCTCCCATGGCTTCGCCATCCATTACAACCAGGTCGTGCCACGCGCTGACCTGGACGTGATCATGATCGCGCCAAAGGCTCCGGGCCACACCGTGCGTACCGAGTTCGTCAAAGGCGGCGGTATTCCTGACCTGATCGCTGTCTACCAGGACGCTTCGGGCAACGCCAAGAATGTTGCTCTGTCTTACGCTTCGGGCGTTGGCGGCGGCCGTACCGGCATCATCGAAACCACCTTCAAGGACGAGACTGAAACCGACCTGTTCGGCGAGCAGGCTGTTCTGTGCGGCGGTACCGTTGAGCTGGTAAAAGCCGGTTTCGAAACCTTGGTTGAAGCCGGCTACGCGCCAGAAATGGCCTACTTCGAGTGCCTGCACGAACTCAAGCTGATCGTTGACCTCATGTACGAAGGCGGTATCGCCAACATGAACTACTCGATCTCCAACAACGCCGAGTACGGCGAGTACGTGACCGGTCCTGAAGTCATCAACGCCGAATCCCGTCAGGCCATGCGCAACGCTCTCAAGCGCATCCAGGACGGCGAGTACGCCAAGATGTTCATCAGCGAAGGCGCTACCGGCTACCCGTCGATGACCGCCAAGCGTCGTAACAACGCCGCGCACGGTATCGAAGTGATCGGCGAAAAACTGCGCTCGATGATGCCTTGGATCGCAGCGAACAAGATTGTCGACAAAGACAAGAACTGAGTTCACGGCTTCCTGAAAAACGCGGCCAATCGGTCGCGTTTTTTCGTTCTGGGGCAAGGCTCTGGTATAAAGCTGCATCGTTTGCCGGCGAACCCTCGCCGCAGACACCTGTCGAATTTTTTCAAACCGCTGCAAGGTAATGTCCATGAGCGAACGTCCTGAAGAGCCGAACAAGGCCTCTGACGCCGAAAGTCTGCTGCCTATCGATGAACATGTAGAAGAAGGTCACGACGCCGAAGGCCGCAAGGTCCGGCACCGTGGCATCTATCTGCTGCCCAACCTGTTCACCACCGCCAATCTGTTTGCCGGGTTCTACTCCATCATCAGTTCGATGAGCGCGCAAAGCGCCCTGAGCGCCGGTGACACGGCCAGTGCCAGCAAATATTTCGCGTTTGCCGCCATCGCCATCTTCGTTGCGATGGTGCTTGACGGTCTGGACGGGCGTGTGGCCCGCATGACCAACACGCAAAGCGCGTTCGGTGCCGAGTACGATTCCCTTTCGGACATGGTCGCGTTCGGCGTCGCGCCGGCACTGTTGGCGTTTGGCTGGGCGCTGGATGACATGGGCAAGGTTGGCTGGATGGTGGCCTTTATCTATGTGGCGGGTGCTGCGTTGCGCCTGGCGCGTTTCAACACCCAGGTGGGCAAGGCCGACAAGCGCTACTTCATTGGTCTGGCCAGCCCGGCGGCTGCAGGTGTGGTCGCCGGTACGGTCTGGGCATTCAGCGATTTCGGTATCCAGGGCTCTAAACTGTCGTTCCTGGTTGCGCTGCTGGTGGCGGCTGCCGGGATGCTGATGGTCAGCAACATCAAGTACAACAGCTTCAAGGAGCTGGACCTGAAGGGCCGGGTGCCGTTCGTGGCGATACTCGCCGTGGTGCTGGTGTTCGCCGTGGTATTCAGCGATCCACCGCGTATCCTGTTGCTGATATTTCTTGCCTATGCGCTGTCCGGCCCGATTCAATATTTGTTGCACATGCGTCGTCGCAAGACGATCGATTGAGCTGATTTAGGCTCATACTCCGTGAACTACTGGTGCATCAGTCCCCTTAGGTCGCGGAGTTTTCATGTTAATCAAGCTGCCCTCTGCGTCCGACTGTAAAGAGTCGGACGTCACGCCCGAAACCCTCTATCTGTCCAGACGCTCGTTGCTCGCCGGTTCCATGGCCGGCCTTGCCGTATCTGCAATACCCCAATGGGCAGGCGCCGCCGACCCGGCGCGTTATGCCGATGTGGAAGCGGGAAAACCTCCTGCGTGGTTCGCCGAGAAACTGCCTGCGACCCAGTGGGGCGCCGTAAACGTGAAAGGGGAGGCGATCACCCCGTTCAAGGATGCGACCCACTACAACAACTTCTATGAGTTTGGTACCGACAAGGGCGACCCGGCCAATAACGCCGGGGCGCTGAAGACCGAGCCCTGGAGTGTGGTCATCGATGGCGAAGTCGCCAGGCCCGGTCGTTATGCGCTGGAAGACTTCATGAAGCCTTACCAGCTCGAAGAGCGAATCTACCGGCTGCGCTGCGTAGAGGCCTGGTCGATGGTCATTCCCTGGATAGGTTTCCCGATTTCCGAGTTGCTCAAACAGGTCGAGCCAACCTCCAAGGCCAGATACATCCGTTTCGAAACACTGCTGGACCCCAAGACGATGCCTGGCCAGCGTTCGGACTTTGCGCTGATCGACTGGCCGTATGTAGAGGGGTTACGGCTGGATGAGGCGATGCACCCTTTGGCGATTCTCGCCGTGGGTATGTATGGACGGGAGCTGCCTAACCAGAACGGCGCGCCGTTGCGGTTGGTGGTGCCGTGGAAGTACGGCTTCAAGAGCGTGAAGTCCATCGTGCGTATCAGTCTGGTGAGTGAACAACCCAAGACAACCTGGCAAAGCATCGCGGCCAATGAATACGGCTTCTATGCCAACGTCAATCCGACTGTGGATCATCCACGTTGGACCCAGGCCCGCGAGCGACGCTTGCCCAGCGGGCTGTTCAGCCCCAATGTTCGGCAGACCGAAATGTTCAATGGCTATGCCGAGGAGGTTGCCTCCTTATATAGCGGCATGGATTTGAGGAAGGACTACTGATGAGATATCCACTCTGGCGTCTGGGAGTGTTCCTCGCAGCATGTGTTGCACCGGTGTTATGGCTTTATCAAGCCTGGATCTTCGCGCTCGGACCTGATCCGGGAAAGGTGCTGGTGGATCGGTTCGGGTTGGCGACATTGATCATGCTATTGATCACGCTGACGATGACGCCGTTGCAGCGGCTCACCGGCTGGCCAGGCTGGATCGTAGTGCGCCGGCAGCTGGGGTTGTGGTGTTTCGCCTACGTGGTCATGCACATGACGATGTACGCACTGTTTATCCTCGGGCTGGATTGGGGGCAGTTGGGCGTGGAGTTGGTCAAGCGTCCTTACATCATTGTTGGTGCGATAGCCTTTCTTGGCTTGCTGGCTCTCGCCGTAACATCGAATCGATACAGTCAGCGACGCTTGGGTGCCCGTTGGAAGAAACTTCACAGGCTTGTCTACGTCATTCTGGGGCTGGGTTTGCTGCATATGTTCTGGATCGTACGGGCAGATCTCAAGGAGTGGGCCTTATATGCCGTCCTCGGAGCAGTGCTTCTGGCCTTCCGGATCCCAGTGATTGCAAGGCGAATCCGCGCCTGGCCTCGACCAGGCCGGCGGGTTCTGTAAAAACTTGAAATATGTGTTGACGCGCTCTCCAATCTCTCTATAATTCGCCCCACTTCCGGCGCAGACGGAAACGAAAAAGCCTTGCGATTCAATGAGTTGCAGGTGTTTTGA
>NZ_RHQN01000010.1:222240-273221 GCF_003935425.1 Pseudomonas sp. v388 | reverse complement strand
CTGGTGTTACTGGTGGTCTGGCTGCTCAATCTGAACAGGCCGTTCTGCCCTGTTGGCAGACTGAAGCCGGGCAGTGCGAGCGGGTTGACTTGCTGTTGAGCCAAATCCGGAGGCAGTTGCGCATTCAGGTGAACATAGGGAACTACTACATCATGCTCAACGCGGGTCCCCGGTGCATTCTTGGCAATGCCGGAAAACACTGCATTGGCCTGCAGCGTACCGTTCTTGACGGTACCGGTTGCGTTTACGGCCAGCGCCCCACCCGCCTGAACAACCGACGGCGTTCCTCCGGTGCCGGTGAAGACGGTATCGCCGCCCTTATAATCGTAGGTGAAGATTTTCTCAGGCGCGGCGACTTCGGGTCCTATGCCGAAGTTCGGATTGAGCTGCGAGGTGATCTGCTCTGTCCTGGACAGCTTTTTCGACCGGTCCATGTAGCGATGAATGTATTTCGAATTCCTGCGATTGTAAGCAGCCATCGCTCCTCGTTGCTCGTCAACGAGGTCTTCCAGACCATAAACCCGCGCATTGTAGATAAGCGATTTGGTGAAGTTGCCGGACTCCAGGGCTGTGTTATCGAATGTTCCTACATCCAGCTGGACGTTCTTGCCCGCAGAGATAACGGACGCATAGTTAGAGAAGTCACCTGCCCTTGCTGTGAGATTACCTCCCACGGAGACAATGGCTTGATCACCGATAATTTTAGACTCCGATTCCCAGTGCTCTTCAATGTGATAGTCGACCCACTTGCATTCACGGCCTCCTTGACATGCGTAAGTGATGTCGCCGGAAACCAGCTTCTCCTCACCCAACACCGCCTCGGTCCTGTTCAGAAACGTCGCGGCGGCCAGCGTGAAATCACCGTCCACATTGATTGATGATGCGAGGTTGTTGACGGTATTCGCAGATCCGCCCTGCCAGCCGGAAATATCCAGATTGCCGAAACCGTAGATCGAAGCGTTCTGGTTGGTGAGGTCGCCCACCAGCAAGGACATATTCTGGCCGCTGAAGATCAACCCACGCTCGTTACGCAATGCAGGGGTCTTCACGATCAGGTTCTGCCCGGCGCTCAACGTGCCGAAGTTGTCCAGCTGCGAAGCGTTGACGGTCATCGTCGCGTTTGAAGACAAGTTGCCGTTGTTGGTCAGCAGGCCGCTGATAGCGATGTCGCTGTTTCCACCGGCCCTGATTGCGGAAGTTGCACCAAGCTCCAGCTGTGCGGCGGTCAGGCCGACCGCTCCCACTCCACTGATCTGGCCTGCACCATTGTAGCGTCCAGACAGCAACAGGTTCGTGCTGCCATCACTGGCAATCAACCCATCATTGGTCCAGTTCCCACCCGTCCCGGTAAATGCCGTGCCCGCCAGCAACTGCCCGTTGGCGGTCTGATGGAACCTCCCGACATTGACCGTCAAACGCCCTGCCTGAATAACGCTGCTGTTGGTCCAGCTGTCCGCGTTAAGGGTCAAGCCGCCCTGAGTCACGACACTGCCGCCGGCATTGGTGATGTTGCCAGTGGAGATGTCGAACGTGCCGCTGCCGGTGTGCAGCAGGCTGCCGCCGCTGTTGAGGAAGCTCGGGGTGTTGAGGGTCAGGTCGCTGTTGACGACGTCAAGGGCACCGTTGCGGTTATCGAACAAGCTGCCGATCTGAAACTCGGTCTTGCCGCCCGCGCCCAGTGCGCGCAAGCGTCCGTTCTGGTTGTTGATCTGGGTCGCGGTGACGGACAAGGTGCTGTCGCTTTCTACGATGCCGGTCTGGTTGTTCAGCGCCCCGCTCAATCGCAGGTCGATCTGGCCGGCGGCGATCTGTCCGCCGGTGCTGTTGTTGAACTCGCGGGCGATAACGCGCATCAGCCCTTTGCCGTACAGGCCGCCGTTACGGTTGTCGAAGTCACCGTTGCCGGTGTTGATCAGGGCATCGCCAGCACGTGCCGAGATGCGCCCGCCGTTGTTGTCGAAGCCGCCCCAAGCATTGAGGTTCAGGCTGTTGGCCTGGATGACGCCGCCTTGGTTGCTCAGGTTGTAGCCGTTCTTCAGCACGCCGGTGACGTTGGCGGTGAACGCGCCTTGCAGGCTGGACAGCACGCCACCGCGACTGTCGAGGTTGGCGGCGTCAACATCCAGCGCGCCGGTCTGGGCGATGAGGCGGCCGCTCTGGTTGTCGATGTCCCCAGTGACGTCGACGTTGAGGTCGGTCTGGCTTTGCACAGCACCACGAGCGTTGTCGAGGGCGGCTGCCGTCAGTTGCAGGTCGGCGTTCTGGCTGTAGATCAGGCCGTCGGCGTTGTTGAACACTTTGCCGGTGGCGTTGAGCACCAGGCTGTCATTGGCGGCGACCGTGCCGCGATTGCTGTTATCCAGGCTGCCGGTGTTCAGGGTCATCAGGTTCTGGCTGACCAGCTGGCCGCCCTGGTTGCTGATCTGGGTGCTACGGCGCAGCAGCATTGCGCCGCCGCTGGCCAGCTTGCCCTGGGTGTTGACCAGTTGGCCCAGCAGGTCGAGGGTCATGCCGCCCTTGCTGCTCAGGCTGCCGCTGGTGTTGTTGAGCTCGCGGGCTTCGACGTTAACGTCATGCTGCGCTGCGATGTCGCCCGCGACGTTTTGCAGAGTGTCGGCTTTGACTGCCAGCCCGGCACCGCTGTCGATCAGGCCGTTCTGGCTGTTGTTCAGCCGGCCGCTGACGGTCAAGGTCTGGCCGGCACCGCTGGAGAGGATGCCGCCTGTGTTGTCGAGGCTGTTGGCCGTCACCGTCAAGGCTTGCTGGCTGACCAGCGCACCGGCATTGCCGTTGAGCAAGGCGCCACTGAGGTTCACGCCAACGTTGCCGTTGCGGCTGGAGACGGTGCCGGTGTTGCGGTTGTCGAGGCTGGCGCCGGTGACGCTTACGCCTTGCCAGCCGGAGAGCAAGCCGGTCTGATTGATAAGGCTGTCCGCGTGCAGGGTCAGCAGGTTGCTGCTGATGATTTTGCCGCCGCTGTTGTTCAGGGCGCGGCCGCTCAGCAGGAAAGACTGCTCGCTGGAAATCTCGCCGCTCTGGTTGGACAGGTCGCGCAGGCGATTGAGGGTCAACGGTCCCTTGGCGGTGATCAGGCCGGCCTGATTGCTCAGGTCGCCGTTGTTGAGGTCGATGGATACCGCCGCGTCACCGATCAGGCGACCGGCATCCAGCGACAACGCATTCAGGGCCAGGGTCATGTCACCGAGGGCGGACACTTCACCACCGTTGCCTGCGTCCAGGCTGGCAGCGGTGATGTCGAGGGTGTCGGCGCTGTTGATCAGGCCCTGATCGCGGTTGTTCAACTGGCCGGTGACGGTCAGGTCCAGATCGTTGCGGCTGATCAAGGTGCCGCCGCTGTTGTTCAGCGTGCTCGCTTCGACATCGACGCCCGCGCCGGCCAGCATGCCTTTGACGTTGTTCAATGCCTTGGCAATGCGCAGGGTCAGGTCCTGATTGCTGAGCAGTTTGCCGCTGCTGTTATCCAGCGTCTGGGCAGTGAGCGTGAACGCCTCGGCGCTGGAGATTTCGCCGTTCTGGTTGAGCACAGTGCCGAGGTTTTTCAGCAGCAAGGTGCCGGGCGCATTGATCAGGCCGCCCCGGTTGTTCAACTCGCCATAGTTCAGGTCGAGGCTCAGGGCGGTGTTGCTGAACAGTCGTCCGCCCTGCTGATCGAGGGACGTGACGCTGGCGACCAGCTCCTGGGTGCTGCCGATGCTGCCTTGATCACGATTGGTCAGTTTGGCGGTGGTCAGTTCCAGTCGGTCGCCACTGCTCACCCGGCCCTTCTGGCTGTTGTCGAAATCGCCGGTGGTGAGGGTCAGCAGCGCTTTGCCGCTGATGTTGCCGTTCTGGCGGTTGGTCAGTCTGGTGCTGCGCAGAATGAGGCCGCCGTCGGTGACCAACGCGCCACTGTCGTTGTTGATCGCGCCGACCACATCCAGGGTCAGATCGCCTGCGCTGGAGACGCTGCCTGCATTGTTGATCAGGCTGCCTGCATTTACGGTCAACAGCCCTTCGCTGCTGATCAGGCCGTTGCTGTTGTCCAGCACGCCGGACCGGTCGAGGGCCAAGCCTTGCAGCGCGGACACGCTGCCGCCGGTGGTGTCCAAAGACGCGCCGGTCAGCGTCAGACCGGCCTTGGAGGAAAGCAGCACGCCCGCGCGGTTGCTGATTTCGGCCATGTTCAGGGTCAACCCCTGTTGCGCCAGGACTCGACCGTTGTCGCCGTTATTCAACTGCTGGCCGGTCAAGGTAATCGCACCCTGACTGGACAGTTCGCCGCCCCGGTTGTCGATGTCGGCCACGAGGAGGTTGAGGCCCTGAGTCGCGCCGACGAAACCATTCTCGCCGTTGACCAGCTTGTCGCCGGTCAAGGTCAATGCACCCTGCGCCACCAGTTCACCGGCAAGCTGTTCGAAGCTGCCGACCTTCGCAATCAGGTTCTGTTTGCTGGCGATCTGGCCTTTGCTGTTGTTCACCGTCGCGGCGTTCAGCTGCAGATCACCGTCGGCAATCACCGTGCCTTCGACGTTGCTCAGGGCAGTATCGACCGTCAGGTCCAACGCGCCGCGACTGCTGATCAGGCCTTCGCGGTTGTCCAGGCTGGCGCTTGCAGTGCTCAGGGACGCTGCGGAAATCGTGCCTTTGAGGTTGCGCAGCGCGTTGTCCACCACCAGCGTTAGGGTCTGGTTGCTCAGCAATTTGCCGCCGCTGTTGTCGAGGGATTCGGAGCGCAGCTCAAAGGACTGTTCGCTGGAGATTTCGCCGTTCTG
Source organism: Pseudomonas sp. v388 (assembly GCF_003935425.1). Classification (GTDB taxonomy): domain Bacteria; phylum Pseudomonadota; class Gammaproteobacteria; order Pseudomonadales; family Pseudomonadaceae; genus Aquipseudomonas. Next base: position 268,449 of record NZ_RHQN01000010.1, on the reverse strand, counting down.
GTTGTCCACGCCCTTGAGGTTTTTCAACAGCAACGCGCCGGGTGCGGTGATCAGGCCGCCCTGGTTGTTCAACTCGCCGTGGTTCAGGTCCAGGCTCACGGAGGTGTTGCTGAACAGCTCGCCGCCCTGCTGGTCCAGGCCGGTGACGCTGACGGTCAGGGCCAGGGCGCTGGCAATGCGGCCGGCACTCTGGTTGATGACCTGGCCGGCGGTCAGTTGCAGCGTGTCGCTACTGGTCAGGCGCCCGCCCTGGCTGTTGTCGAATAGCCCTGTTTCAACCTGTGTGGCGTCCTTGCCGGACAGCAGGCCGTTATTGCTGTTATCGAGGCTGCCGCTGACGAGTACCAACCCTGCGTCAGTGGTGATCGAGCCTTGCTGGTTGTTCAGCGCGCCATCGGTGGTGATCAGCAACGCACCGGCACTGGACAGGCTGCCCAAGGTGTTGCTCAGCGTGTCGGCCTTGACGGTCAAGGTGCCTTCGCTGCTCAACAGACCGCTGCCGTTTTGCAGCGCGCCAGACAGGAAGAGGTTAAGGTCTTTCTGACCGGCAACGCTGCCGCCGCTGTTATCCAGGCGGGTGCCGGCGAGTTTTACCGTGTCGCCAAACAACAGCCCCTTGTTCTGGTTGATGACCTGGGCAACGGCCAATTCCAGCGCCGTGCCGGCCAGTGCCTTGCCGCCGTTGCTGTTGTCGAGGGTTTGGCCGATAACCTCCAGCCCTAACTGGCTAGAAATCTCGCCGCCCCGGTTGTCGATGTCGTCCACAGTGAGGATCACGGCCTGAGTCGAACCGATCAGACCGTTGGCGCGGTTATCCAGCGTTTTGCCGGTCAGCGTCAGGTCACCTTGAGCGACGAGCTCACCGCCCTGCTGAGTCAGGCTGTCGACCGTGGCGGTCAACCCGGCCTGGCTGGCGATGCGGCCGTTATCGTTGAGGACGGTGCCTGTTTCGAGGCGCATGACGCCGGTCGAATTGAGCAGACCGTTGCGGTTGCCCAGTTGCTTGCCCACCAGTTCCAGGCCAGCGTTGCTGTAGATCAGACCTTTGTTGGCGCCGGTCAGGCCGACCTGACTGTTGTCGAGGGCATCGACCCGTAGCAGCATGCCGGTTTGCGCGCGGATAGAACCACTCTGGTTGTTGAGGCTCAGACTGGTGATATCGACCCGGCCCTTGGCTTGCAGGGCACCCTGGCTGCGGTTATCCAGCGCGCCGGCCAGCACCAGTTTGGCGTTGCCATCGGTCACCAGCGTACCGGCGCGGTTATCCAGGCTTGCAGCGTTGAGGTCCAGACCCTGGCCTGCACCCAGCGTGCCGGTCTGGTTGTCGATGGCCTGGGTCACGACCAGGTTCAGGAAACGGTCGGCCATGATCTGGCCATCCACATTGCCCAGGCTCATAGCGTTCAGGGTCACAGAGCCCGCACTGGTCAACTCGCCGAGCTGATTGTTCAGTCTGCCGGTGGTGACAGTAAGGTCCGCGTCGCTGCTGATGCTGCCGCTGGTGTTGTTCAGCGCACCGGCTTGCAGATCGATTCCATTGGCGGAAACCAGGCCACGGATATTGGTCAGCAGGTCACCGACCCGAACGATCAAGGCCTTGTCGCTGATCAGCAAGCCATCCGTGTTGTTCAGTGAAGTGGCCGCCAGAGTGAAAGCATTCGCGCTGGAAATCTCGCCGCTCTGGTTGTTCACGGTCGCGAGGTTTTTCAGCATCAACTGGCCGGGCGCGGAGATCAGACCGCCCTGGTTATTCAGCACACCATTGCTCAGGTCGAGGCTGACATCGCCATTGCCGTACAGCCGTCCATCATTGGTCTGATCCAGACCGGTCACCACAGCGGTCAGCGCACCCGCGCTGGCAATGCGCCCCGCGTCGCGGTTATTCACCTGGCCAGCCGTCAAACCCAGCGCGCCGGTACTGGTCAGTTGACCGCCCTGCCCGTTGTTGAACGTGCCAGTCGTGACCGTAACGCCTTTGCCTGCGACTCGACCGTTACCGCTATTGTCCAGCGCAGCACTTGCCACAGTCAGATCGGCATCGCTCAGCAATTCCCCGCGCTGACTGACGACTGCGCCCACGCTGCTGATCGACGCCGTACCACTGCTGGTAACGCTGCCTCCGCTATTGGCGAGAGAACCGGCACGAAGGGTGAGCGTACCGTCGCTGCGCAGTACGCCCTGATCGTTATTCAGCGGGCCGGTCACATCCAGGCCCAGACTGGTTTTGCCGTAAACGCGGCCGCTGCCGTTATTGGTAAGTTGCCCCAGATTCAGTTGCACACCCTGTTGCCCGGAAACGGTGCCCGAGTTCCGGTTGTCGAGAGTGTCCGCCGTCATCACCAGCGTACCGTTGGCCAGCAGGCGACCTTTGTCGCGGTTATCGAACTGGCCGACGGTGGCGGTCAACGCGCCGAGGCTGGAGATCTCCGCGTTGCGGTTGTCCAGTGTTACGGCGCTGAGCGTCAGGCCGCTGGCGGATACCAGGCCGCGTAGATTGTTCAACAGTTGGTCGACGCGAACGATCAAGGCCTTGTCGCTGATCAGCAAGCCATCCGTGTTGTTCAGCGAAGTGGCCGCCAGAGTGAATGCATTCGCGCTGGAAATCTCGCCGCTCTGGTTGTTCACGGCCGCGAGGTTTTTCAGCAGCAACTGGCCGGGCGCGGAGATCAGACCGCCCTGGTTATTCAGCACACCATTGCTCAGGTCGAGGCTGACATCGCCATTACCGTACAGCCGTCCATCATTGGTCTGATCCAGACCAGTCACTAAAGCAGTCAGCGCACCCGCGCTGGCAATGCGCCCCGCGTCGCGGTTATTCACCTGGCCAGCCGTCAATCCCAGCGCGCCGGTACTGGTTAGCTGACCGCCCTGCCCGTTGTTGAATGTGCCGGTCGTGACCGTAACGCCTTTGCCGGTAATGCGGCCTGACTGACTGTTGTCCAGACTCGAGCTGCTGAGCGTCAGCCCGACGTCACTCGCCAGCGTCCCGCCCTGATTATCAACCGCCCCGCTCGCTGTGACCGTCAGGCCGCCGACACTGCTGACGTTGGAGCCGCCGCTATTGATCAGTTACCCTACCTCGAGTTGGGCATCGCGCTGCGCAGAAACTGCACCTTGATTGCGATTGTCCAGAGTTCCGGCACTGATAGTCAGGTCACCGGCGCTCGCAATCACGCCCTTTTCATTCAGCACCTGCTCGGCCTTCAGCTCGACGGTGCCGCTCTGGCTCAAGATCCGGCCGCCCTGACGATTGTCCAGCGTACCGGCGGTAATGCGCGTACCGGCCTGGCCGCTGAGGGTCGCGCTCTGGTTGGTCAGGGTCTGAGTAACGGTGGCTCGCAGGTTACGGCTGGCGGTGACGCTGCCGGTATTGGTCAGCGCATTGGCCGACAGCGCCACGTCACCGGACGTATTGCGGCTGTTGTCGGCATTGACCCCGGCTTCGATGATCGCCGCATTGGTCAGTTGCCCGCCCGCTGACAGGTTCACCCCATCCCGCGCCGCAACGTTCTGCCGGACGGTCAGGTCGCCTGAAGTGGCAATCGTGGTGGATGAACCGGCGTACACCGGGCCGGTCACTTGCGCAGCAACAGCCTTGACGTTGATCGCGCCGCTGGCTGCGGTCTGTGCCACGGTCAGTTTGCCGTTGGCATCGATCTGGATATCGCCGCCACTGGCCGCCAGATTACCGGCCAGTTTTACGCCGACACCCGCTTCGGTGCTCACCAGTTTCACGGCCCCGGCGTACATGCCGCCCAGTGCCGAGCTGTCGATGGCCAGTTCTGGTTTGGCGCTGCCGTCGTCGGCAAGCGCCGTGGCGTTCAGGGTAGTGGCGTCAACGTCGTTGCGCCCGGCGATGATGTTGAGCTTGTTGGCGTGCAGCTCGGCATTGATCTTCGCGCTGCGGGTGATGATGTTGAACTGATCGACGTTGCCGGCGTTGAGCCCCGCGCCGTCGATGGACACGCTGCCGCCCTGCACATTGAAACGGGTCAACTGGCCGTTGCCGTCCAGCACCGGTTTACCGGTGGTCAGGGTCACTCGCGGCGTATTGATGAAGCCGCAGCCGTTGCAGCTGATGCCGTAGGGGTTGGCGACGATGACGCGTGCCGATTGCCCGGCCACTTCCGTGTAGCCGTTGAGCTGGCTGGCGTTGGCGCCGGTCACTTCGTTGAGGATGGTGGCGGCCGCACGCCCATTGAGGTTCTGGTTGCCGACGATGATCCCGCCCAGCTGGGTGTTCTGGGTCTGGCCGGTGGCGTTGTTGAGGATCACGCCACGGCTGTCGACGTTGTACTGCTGGAACTGGTTATGGGACAGGCCGCCGGCGTTGGGCGCGGCGATGTTCACCACCGGCACGCCATTGCCGGCCTGGCTCAGACCGGTGTTGGTGCCACTGACCACGATGCCTTCGGCCTGCACCAGCAGCGGCTGCCAGAACAGTGCGTTGGCCAGGATCAGCGCCAGGCCGCGCTTGGGCATGCCCCAGAAATTCGGACGCTCGCTCAGGGCTGCAGAAGGCTGGCGGCTCAGCAGAGCCAGTTGATGAACGTCCATGTAAGCAACCTCGGCAGCGTATTAACGAGCGGCGTAATTAGAGGAAAAAGTCCAAACGGAAGTAGACCGGCGATTCGCGCTCGATCAGGTTCGGTCGTTCCAAGGAATGGGCAAAGGTCACCGAGGCGGCGACGTGCTGACCTCGGGCAAACAGTTCCAGCGAATGACTGGACAGGCGTCCGTGCTCCTCGCCGTTGTAACGGTCGTTGCGGATCACGCCTTGGTCGTAACCGGCGGCGGCTCCGTACTCGGCGAATACCGGGTGCAGCCAGTTGAGGGTGACCGGCCGAGTCAGGCGCAGTTCGTTGCGCCAGTAACCGCCACTGTCGCCGGACAGAAACTGGTCCTTGTAGCCACGCACCGAGGACGAACCGCCGAGGCTCATGCGCTGCGGGCTGAACAGCACGTCTTCACTGCGCTGCCCGGTGGCCAGGCTGGAGAACGTCAACTGTTCGCCCCACAGCTGGAACGGGTGCAGGTAACTCAGGGTTCCGGTGTACTTGCGATAGCGGGCGTCCGCTTCGCCGGGGCCGGGATGACCGTTGTCCTGAGCGTCCAGCGCGCCGATGCCCTGTTGCATGCCCAGGTCCAGGTTGACGAACGCCGAGCCGACGCGTCGACCGTGGTTGATGCCGAACTGCGCTTCGGTGAGGCGATTGCTGCTCAGCGCCAACCGGCTGTCTTCGATGTAGTTGTTGGTGCGCAGGTAAGCGAGCCCGGCACTGAGCAAGGTCTTGCTCAACGCATCGCGATGCACGACCCGCTCGGCGCGGAACTGATGGTTCTGGCTGTCGCCATTCTGCTTGAAGGAAATGCCTTCGGCCTTGGCGACCGAACGGTATTCGCTTTCGCTGTACGAGTAGCTGAACGTCCACCAGCCCCACGGCAGGCTGTAGGACAGCAGCCCGTTGCGCGAGGTTTGCTGGTGATCGCTGATCGCATCATGCCCGCCGCGCAGGCTCAACTGATCGGCCAGTCCCAATGGGCTGTCCCATTCCAGCCCGGCATTCCATTGCTGCTCGCCGGTGCTGCGCTGGCCGTCGTTATTGCGCGACAAAGTGGCTCGCCATGGCTTTAGCGCGGTGTTCTTGACCAGCACGTCACTGCCGCCCACCTGCTGGCCCGGCGTCAGCTCCATCTGCGCCTTGTTGGACGGCAAGCGATTGAGCTGGTCGACCATCTGCTCGATCTCGCGCAAGTTGACCAGCTGCCCTTCGCGGCCGGGAAAGGTCATCGCCAGTTCCCGCTCCGACAGCCCGCTGTCGGCGTCGCTACGCAAGTGTTCCAGCGCGCCTTCGACGACCAGCACCTGCAAGTCGCCGCCGGACAGATCCTGCTGCGGCAGATAAGCGCGGGTGGTGACCAAACCTTTGTCGATGTAGTGATTAGTGATGACCTTGAGCAATTCGTTGAGCTGCGCCACGCCCAGGCATTGACCCTGATACGGCGCGATCAGCCGCTGACGCTCGGTACCGGACAGCGAATCGGCACCCTTGAGTTCAATGCGCTGGATGGTGAAGCAGCGGCCGTCTTCCGGTAGGGCCGCTGTGACCGGTACGGTTTGTTTGCCGGGCAGGTCCTTGAGATCTTCGAGGCGACGGCGCTGCTCTTCGAGCAGTCGGTCCTGGCGATCACGGATCAGGTCCTGTTCACCGGGGGTGGCAGCCAGTGAATAGGTGGGGGCGAGTACGAGCAGCACCAACAGGGCTGCCCGGGACAGAAATAAATACACGACGCGTCCTTGCGATGCCACGCTGACATCATTAAAAGGCGGCGATATTAGAGTGCCATCGCGTTGACGTCAAACGTTTGTACGGCCGTGTATCGGGTTTGTTACGTCCGTGCTAGAGCGGTTGCGCTAAGGCGGGGCATCTCGCAGAGGGTTGAGGATTCAGCCTGCGGCTGGATGGGTGCACGGTTTAGAAATGACGCTAACCCAGCCGAGGGCTGGTTCATGGTAGCGACGCCCGAAAAGCGCAGCACATGGGGCGGTACGAGTGGATCTGCGTAGGTATGGGGCTGGGCGGGAGTCTGGGTTTATCTATCACCGGGCGAAGATGCTGGTTAAGCCGATGGGGGGTGGCCCTTGGGTGATACATCTGACGTTGCCGGTGAGTGTCAGTCCGGTGTTGATTTTGCTGCCTTGTGCGGCGGTTTGGGCTTTGTCGTGAGCGTGACGGTGGGGAGTTTCACAAAGTATCAAGACTCTATCGTTTCCCGTCGACCACCATGCGCATGGCCAGCCCCATAAGTACCGTGCCCATCAACCAGCGTTGTGCAGTCTGCCAGCGGGGTCTGCTTACAAAGAACACTGCGATGTATCCAGCCATGACAGCAATGAGCGCATTCACGCTCACGCTGACCAGAATCTGCGTGCAGCCAAGGATCAACGATTGGGTCAGCACGCTGCCATGGCCCTCCGGGCTGATGAACTGGGGCAACAACGACAGATACATGACTGCAATCTTTGGATTGAGCAGGTTGGTGAGGAACCCCATCATGAACAGCTTGCGCGGACTGTCCTTCGGCAGTTCTTTGACCTGAAAGGGAGAGCTGCCGCCAGGCCTCACCGCTTGCCAAGCCAGATAGATCAAATAGAGCGCGCCGCCGACTCGCAGTGCATCGTATGCATACGGAACTGCCATAACCAGCGCTGTTATGCCCAATGCAGCGCACAACATATACACGACAAAACCTAGCGCAACGCCGCCCAGAGAGATCAGCCCCGCCATTCTCCCCTGACAGATCGAACGTGAAATCAGGTAAATCATGTTCGGACCGGGGGTCAGCACCATGCCGAGTGAGATCAAGGCATAGGCAAGCAGGCTGGATAGTTCGGGCATGTTTCTAATCCTCGAGGTTTACGAGATTGAAGGCGCGAGTGAAGCGGAACCTTATGCATCGTCTTGGTCACCACCTCCACTTACTAACGAGCGGGTTCAGATCCATAGACGGTCTTTTTCAGGGCCTGGACGATCCAGACCAGAATCGAAAATCCGACAAGAACCAACATCCAATAACCGACGTAGAAGTCGTGAGCTAAATACGCATAAGCAACAAAGTGCAATGGAACCTGTAGCGTTGTCACACACAGCAACCGCCTCCTGAGCCCTTCCCTCCAGAGCACGCACAGGAAAAACCAGGACAGCCAGGGAAAAGGCCGGCTCCCGAAAACACCAGATAGAAGCTAAGCGGCGCTGAATCAGATTGCCGCCATGCCATGCCATTCGCAAATGGAAGGACTAAAAACAGAGCGGTTGGTGGCAGAAGAATCAATCCCTTGAGAACAAAAAACATACCATCCCCGGCCAAAATACTTGGGTAACACCAACGTGCGAGCGCCCTGAAACCAGCAATGAAAGGGCTGCCAGGCTAGCTGCCGTCGTCGAGACGGTTATCAGATGCGCCATCAGTGAAAAGATCTCAGCAGTCGGATCCTATGGCTCGTGTGAGCCGGGGTCAACCACGCTCTCCCGGAGCATTCCTATGCCCCCGAAAATCAAACCACTGACAAGCAAGCTGAAAGGTTGGACCGTGATCACACCGCTGCAGTCCCGATCGGCTGGCTCGGTGATTGGCAAGAATAGGAACGCAGCATGCTCTTCAAACCGACATTGACAGTCGGATTGATCCCCCAGACTATAAGCCAATGATCACCACCGACTGTACATGATGCACACCTTGATGACCGCCTTGGGCGGGCCATAGGGTAATGCGCGCGTAGGTAACAAGTGCATCGACTAAGCCCCGCCAGGAATGGACGGGGCTTTTTCATTCTCCGTTCTAAATGGCTACTCTCAGGAGAGTGAAGATGCTACAGATTCGTCGAGCTGAAGTAACCGTCTGGCCAACACGCCTTCCTGTGGAAAAGTATATGTGCCATGCGCGTTACCCGAGGGAACGCGCTGTGGCATGCGAATCGGGGTCACGTTAAGATTGTGCTCTTTTTGGAGACGCTCATGTCGGCACCAGTTTTTGCGGCAGCCCAATGCGCCATTCGTGCTGGCGATATCAGTGCCAACCTGAAGCTGCACATGGATTTCATGCAGCACGCCCGCGAGCAGGGGGTGGGGCTATTACTCTTTCCCGAGCTATCGCTCACAGGATATGAACCAACCTTGGCTAAAGCTCTGGCGCAGGATATAGATAGCCCACTTCTCTCCCCCTTGCGACACCTTGCGCGGGAAGCCTCCATGACTACGGTAGTGGGTTTGCCGTTGCGCCTACCCAGTAATGACAAACCGCAAATTGCAGCTTTCATACTCCACCAAGACGGCTCGATTAGTGTCTATACCAAGCAGCATTTACACCCTGGTGAAGAGCAATTCTTTAGTGCGGGTAATGGGGGGGGATTTGATGCTTATCGGCGACTTGCCCATAGCCCTATCGGTGTGTGCTGATTTCAGTCACCCGGAACACTCATCACACGCTGCAAAACAAGGTGCGCAGTTGTATGCCGCTAGTGTGCTCATCGGTGAAGCCGGTTATTCACGCGATAGCTCGCTATTGCAAAACTGCTCAAAGCGTCATGGAATGGCCGTGCTCATGGCGAATCATGGCGGCCCGACCGGTGGGTGGGCTGCTGCTGGGCAGAGCGCGTTTTGGAATGAGCAGGGTCGATGCGTTGCGTCCACGGACGGCGCAGGGAACCGGTTGCTGATCGTCTCGAAACAGCTTCATGGGTGGCAAGGTTTCGAAACTTCAGTATCCGTTACTTCCTAAATTCGGTGATGCGTTTGAACACACCTACGCAGCTAAGAGGCCGACCACTTGAACCAAGGCCTCGCGGTTCCTGCTCGGTCTCGGCCCTGCCGGGCGTCCATCCTCCCGCCTACGGCCTTAGGCCTGCGCTCCGCTTGCGTTGCATCGATCACTAATCAATATCCAGCTCATGGCGAGCCGACGCAACCACTCGGATGTTGCGTATCAGCTGAGCAACGTGTCTAGGCTGTTGTGTGCGCGGTTGAATGCTAGTGACGCGTTAAAATGACAGAGCCAACAGGGTTCCGGACGGAGGCGGAATACGACCGCAGCTGTCCGGCCTAAGTAACTTCCTGCTGCTCTACACTTCCGATGAGACTGTCGTGGCACCGAGGCGAATGGTGCAGACGCCTCGGTAGCCTCAGCGGCGAATCAGGGCGCAGCGATGTAAGCGGATAGTGAACTCACCTTGCGTTTTATCTACTGGTTTTAGCTCCAGAGTTAGCCGAAGCCGCATCTTCATCAGTCGCGACAAAATAGCTTAAGATCAGGCGAAAGATGGAATGGAATATCTCGACTAAAGGACACTACATTCATGGAAATCCCCTTTTGAAATCGATCCTAATTGGGCATTCATAGCCCCGTTTCTAAATCAATAAGCACTGCTTTCAACCTGCTTACGTAAACTCTGGGCGGACAACAATTGATATCCCGTGTTCATTACGCCCTAACCACCCACAACTGATCCAACTTCGTCGTATAACTCCGACTCATCAAATCCCGCCGCATCGCCCACTCTGGATCCGCCGGCACACTCCCCGTCCTTAACGTCCCCCTCCCCCAGCGCAAATTGATCTCGTCCAGCACCCCCATCACCTTCTCCGCCGCCACAGGCTGCGAGGCCGCAAACAGGTCATCGGTAAACTCACCAGGCTGCCGCAGATCCATCAGCAGCACCTCGGCCTTGCTGTACTTGAACCCCGGGCGAAACAGACGATTCACCGCTTCGGCCGCCGCCTTGGCCAGCAGGCGAACATCATTGGTGGGATACGGCAGTTCGACCAGCGCGCCGTTGGCGTACTTGGCCTCTTCCGGGTTGAACATGCCGGTGCGGATGCTCACGCGCATCTTTTTGCACAGCGAGTTCTGCGCGCGGAGTTTTTCGGCGGCGCGCTGGGTGTAGGTAGCCACCGCTTCCTTGATCGGCTCAATGGTGGTCAGGCGCTTGCCGAACATGCGGCTGCAGCAGATCTCCTGCTTCGGCGGGTCGGCTTCGCTCAGTTCCAGGCATGGCGTGCCTGACAGTTCGCGGGCGGTCTTTTCGATGACCACGCTGAACCGATCACGCAGGGTGCGCGGGTCCGCTTTCGCCAGGTCCATGGCCGTGTGAATGTTCATCGTCTCCAGGTGCGCTTTCATGCGCTTGCCCACGCCCCAGACTTCGGACACAGCGGTGTTGCGCAGTACCCAATCGCGCTTGAACGGGTCAGTGATGTCGACCACGCCGCCGGTGACGTCCTGCAGGCGTTTGGCCGTATGGTTCGCGAGCTTGGCCAACGTCTTGGTCTGGGCGATGCCGACCCCGACGGGAATGCCGGTACCACGATAGACCTTGCTCCGAATGTCTCGCCCGAACGCAGTCAGGTTGCCGGGTATGCCCGTCAGGTCAGCGAAGGCCTCGTCGATGCTGTACACCTCCACCGCCGGCACCATCGATTCGATGATCGACATCACTCGCTCGCTGATGTCGCCATACAGCGCGTAGTTACTGCTGAACGCCATGATGCCGTGCTGCTGCAGCAGGTCCTTGATCTGAAAATACGGCGCGCCCATTTTCACGAAAGGCTTGGCGTCGTAGCTGCGGGCGATGACGCAACCGTCGTTGTTGCTGAGCACGACGATGGGCGTTTTCGCCAGGTCCGGCCGGAACACTCGCTCGCAACTGGCGTAGAAGCTGTTGCAGTCGATCAGGGCAAATACCGGCCTAGGCATGGTCATGATCGCGCACGCTGTACTTCACCACACCCCAGATGACCAGTTCGTCACCCTCCAGAATGTGTCGCGGCGGATATTTGCTGTTTTCGGATTTGAGGATCACTACGCCGTCGCGCATATGCAGACGCTTGCACACCGGCTCGCAGTTGAGCGAGGCAATGACGATATCGCCATGCTCGGCATACACGCTGCGGTCCACGACCACCATGTCACCACTGAAGATCCCCGCCCCTTGCATGCTGTCGCCCTCGACCTTCACCAGATACACATGCGGTGCTTGCACCTGAAAGAGTTCGTCCAGCGAGATGTGCTTTTCGATGTGATCCGCCGCGGGCGATGGAAAGCCTGCCGCAACCAGGGAAGAGAACAATGGGAGCTTGACGCCCCCTGCCGACAAAGGGCCAAGGATGTTGACACTCATAATGCGAGCCTGTTTTGGGTGGATGGGTTATCTGTATGTATATACAGTAAACTCTGTGGCCCGCAGGTGGTCAACGTGAGATGTAGGAAATTTCGACGAGTGACACTACGGGTGACATCATGTGCGGACGCTATTCACTCTACGAACCGATGGACCATTACCTCAAAACGCTCGCGCCAGAGCAGTTGATCATCAACGGCTATGACGAGTGGCCCATCGAGCGCTACAACATCGCTCCCACCACCCGTGTCGAAATCATCCGCCCGGCGGGTGAAGGACTGAGCGTCGACAAGGTGCGCTGGGGATGGGCACCGTTCTGGGCCAAGGGCAAACGCCCGGACCCGATCAATGCGCGGGCTGAAACGGTCATGACCGGCAAGTTCTTCAAAGAGCTGTGGCCCAACGGTCGAGCGCTGGCACCGGCCAATGGCTGGTTCGAGTGGGTGAAAGATCCCGACGCCCCAAAGAAGAAACAGCCCTACTTCATCCGACTCAAGAGCCAGGAACCGATGTTCTTCGCCGCCCTCGCGCAAGTGCATCCGGGACTCGAGCCGCACGAGGGCGATGGGTTTGTGATCATCACGGCGGCCAGTGATTCAGGGATGGTGGACATCCATGATCGGCGGCCGGTGGTGCTGTCGCCGGAAGCGGCGCGGGAGTGGGTTGAGCCGGGGTTGTCGGCCGGTCGCGCCGAGGTGATTGCACGGGAGGCTTGCCGGCCGGTGGAGGATTTTGAGTGGTATCGGGTGGGTAAGGCGGTGGGGAATGTGGCGAATCAGGGTGCCGCGCTTATCGAGCCACTAGATGACTGACTGCGAGGACATTTCATCGAACCGGGGCTGAGCCTCCGCCTGACGGCCTCACTCCAGCCTCGTACCCTGGTGAAAAGTCATCTGCCAGTTGCCTCCGTCCAGACGCCAGATCGAGCTGCGCAGTGAGGTCGTTGTGCTATGGCAAACGTACGTCAGCAGGACGACACATTCAGCCAGCGTTCGTACCTGAACGTTACTGATGGACCGTGCCACGAAGACCTCGGACTTCAATCCCGCGATCACCTCGCTTTTGTTCCAGACCTGGCCGCTGGCGCCGAACTCTACGAAATCGTCTGCGAGCAATGCTGCTACTGATTCATTGGAGCGGACTTCCCGTCGGAGCAGGCGCTCTTCGAGCTCCTGAATGTTTTCTTTAAGCGTCATTAGGTTTTGGCCATCCAAGTGTACGAACTGAGGTTTGGTCTCGGACGCTTGCAGACTGCTCGAATGGTGCCGCAGTCAGTAGCGGCTGCAATCGGCCAAAAGCGGACATTTGCACCCTAGAGGCGGCAATGGAAACTATCGCGCCCGCTTAAAAAATATGCGGCCACCATCGCCCTTAATGCTGGAGTTCGGAAGGTGTGTTCGCCGGCCCCTTACAAGTCAGGATATGGTTTTTCTTGATGCGAATTCTGGGGAGTACGAACACTCCATCCTTATAAGCTTACTGAGTGCGGACGTCCGGTGAAGACAGTGTTCCAAATGATGCTTTGTAAGCGCCGGGGCATCTCATCTCGCGCAACTAGATTGCCTGCCATCGATGCGGCAGCAGCTCTTCGATCTCACCGCTGACTCTGCGCTTGAAGGACTAACTCCTTATGCGCGCGCACTGCAAGGCAACGCTGATGTTGTTTTCTCTGCTTTTCGCGGCATGCCGGAGTGAGTCTGTGCGTTACTACAGCCTGCCGCCTGCGTCTTCGGGAATGCCCGCCGCGGGTCAGCAAGCGCTCGCCGTCCAGCTTGAACGTGTGACGGTGCCGCGCCAGGTCGAGCGGACGCAGATCGTCGTTCGACAGACCGGCAACGAACTGGTGATTCTGGATACGCAATGGTGGGCGGACAATCTCGCGGAGGAAATCGGTAGCGCCCTCGACAGCCATTTGAACGCGAAAGCGGCCCAGGGCCGGAAGACCCTGCTACGCGTTGATGTCCAGCGATTCGAGTTGGTCCCCGGCCCAAAACGCAGTACTGGATACGATCGGGCGTATCCGCCCTGCTTTGCCTGAAAGTGAAAATATGGCCGAGCTTACATGCCAGGCGGTCTTTCAGACGCGGTTCGGAGCTGCCGTGGAAGACCTCGTCTCGGCCTAGATCCAGAATATGCAAAAGTTGGCAGCCAGCATCAGCGCATTCATTCGAAGTCCAGTAAAGAGTTGCCCGTGACGGCGCATGACAATGCCGCGCCGACAACTTACAGGCAACTGGAGGTCGCGTCACAACCACACTCGATCAACCTCGACCCCAGATTCAGGGTGTTACCTGATAACCGCGTTGTTGCATACAGGTGCTATATACCGAAGCACTGTCGGTCGAGTTGCGCCGATCTTCCCTGCGGTCCTGGCGCTGACGGGAGCCTCCCACCACAACACCGGCGACCGCGGCGTCTTTCGCCTGGTTCTGGCGGTGTTCCTGTTTGACATCCGAATCCAGCTGATCATAGATTTCTGAATCGCGATTGCCGCGTACTTCCGCCACCGTAGCGCCCGCGACGGCGCCCTTGGCCGCGCCCCGGACGCGTCCACCGGACTGGGAACTGCCGGTGGTGGAGCTGCCAGACATGCCCGCCTGGCTTTGGCAGGCGCTCATGTCCTGCTGCATGGTTTGCTGGGACTGACCGTTCATTGGCGTAACGCTCTGCGCCGTTGCAAACAGCCCAAAACCGGATGCAGACAGCGCGATAAGCGGAATAACGAACCTTTTCATATCGACCCCACTACTTGGAACGCTTGAATATAACGCTCGTGGAAAGTCTTAAATAAGAGCGCCACACAAGTTTAGCAGTCGTTTACGGGTATGCCGTGGCGCAATCGCTGTCTCGGCGCCCAGCGGTCACGTTCATCAAGTTCGCAAGAATTCGGATGTGATCCCTTGCAGATCATCGGCTGAAACTGGCACTTCCGGATCAGTCATCCATAATTCGCGAGCGATAGCCCGTCATGGCCACGTACTTCCCTGCTTACTGTTGAACTCAGGTTCGCGGAGAGATATCCGGCGCTGGCAAGAGCACTTCCAGCCTGACAGAGGAGAAGAACTTATGCTACCGCAGTCGAGCCTGAGTAGCAGGGTCTCTCAGGATCTGCTCGATGTCTTCATCCGGGCCGGCCTGATCGCGGCGCTGGTCACGGTGTGCTACCAAGTGTTCCGGCCGTTCCTTGAATTGATGGTCTGGGCGATCATTCTGGCCGTCACGCTTTACCCCATGCAGCGCTGGATGCTCAGCCGGGCCCGGATCCGGGCGGGGCTGGCCGCCACCCTGGTTGTCGCGCTCACGCTTATCCTGTTGCTGCTTCCCACCTGGCTGCTGGCCGTTTCCCTGACCGAGTCGGTGGAAGCGCTGTTCACCCAGATCAGGAGCGGCTCGTGGCATCCTCCAGCCCCGCCCGACGCCGTCGCGGGCTGGCCATTGATAGGCCCTCGTCTTCACGCACTATGGTTGTCAGCGTCGACCGATCTCACCGGCACTTTCCACCGGCTGCTTCCCCATCTCAAAGGCTCGGGACGCGCAATGCTGGAGACGGCCGCCAACCTGGGCGCGGCGCTGCTGCTATTCATTGGCGCACTGATCATCGCCGGCATCTGCATGGCATTCGCCGATCAGGGCCTCGACGCCTCCCAGCGCATCGCCGCGCGGATTTCGAGACCCGAGCGCGGACCCCGGATCGTGACGCTGTGCGTGTCGACCATACGCGCGGTCGCGCTGGGCGTTATCGGTATCGCCTTTATCCAGATGGTGTTGCTGGGAGTAGGCTTCGTCATCATGGGGGTGCCCGGGGCCGGTATCCTTGCGGTCGCCGTGCTGCTGCTGGGGATCGTGCAGTTCCCAGCAACCCTGATCACCCTGCCGGTGATCATCTACGTCATCAGTACAGAAGGACTGGTGCTGCCCACGATCGTATTTGCCGTCTATTCGCTGATCGCGGGCCTTGCGGACAACGTTCTCAAACCTCTGCTGCTGGGTCGTGGAGTCGACGTGCCCATGCCGGTGGTGCTCATCGGCGCCTTGGGGGGCATGGTGGTGAAAGGCATCATCGGTCTGTTTCTGGGACCGGTCATCCTGGCAGTGGGTTATCGAATCTTCTGGCTGTGGGTGGACGAACGAGCGAAGAAGCTTCCGGCCGGTTCCGGGCTCGAAGAATGAACACATGCCGCTCCCCGCACCGGGGCTGCGCGACATGCCCGCTGTTGCTCGTCTTTCTGGTCAGCGGATGCACTCAGGTGGGTCCGGATCATCAGACGCCTCCCAGCCCATGGCTGGAGGGCTGGAGTAATGCGGTACTGGAGAACGGGACCGTCAGGACAAACTTGGCAGATTCAATGCAGTGGTGGCGCGTCTTCGCGGACCCTACGCTTGACGCCTTGCTCGATGAAGCAAACTTGAACAACAGCGACCTGCGGATCGCCGGTCTGCGGGTGGTCGAGGCCCGCACGCAGCTTTCACTGGCCCACTCCGGTCGCTATCCGCAACGCCAGCAGTTGCGCAACGACACGCTGTACCTCAAACGCGATCAGTCGGGTCCGGGCGCGCGCGACTCGGTCTTCTGGCAGTCGACACCGGGCTTCGATATCGCATGGGAGATCGATTTCTGGGGGCGGTTCAGCCGGGCCATCGAATCAGCCGACGCGAACTACTTCGCCTCTCAGGCCAACTATTTCGATGCCCAGGTCCTCCTGCATGCACAGATGGCCGATACCTACTTCGCCCTGCGCACGGCCCAGGCCCGTCTGGCGGTCGCGGTGGAGAACACATCCCGCCAGGGGCGCAGCCTGGAGATTACCGAGCGGTTGTTCCGTCACGGCGAAAGCGACGAGCTGGATTGGCAACAGGCCCGCACTCAATACTTGGCGACCCAGGCAACCATTCCGGAATTCGAGAACCAGATCAATGCGCTCATCAACACGATTTGCGTGCTGATCGGGCGCCCTCCCGGGCCGGTCCCGGAACTTGCGGCCCATCAGGGACAGCTCAAGCTCCCCGACCGGGCCATCCTGGAGGATGTACCGGCCCGGCTGCTTTTGCGCCGGCCCGACATACGCGCGGCGGAACAACTCGTCGCGGCGCAATCGGCACTGGTCGGCGTCGCACAAGCCGACCTTTACCCTTCCATAGGCCTGAGCGGCACGATCGGCTGGACCCTGTTTTCGGCAGGCAACTTGCCCGACAGTTTCGACATCGCCGCAGGGCCGAGTCTGGCCTGGGACCTCTTCGACTATCAGCGGGGTGCGGATCAGGTGCGCATAGAGGATGCCCGATTGCAACAATTGATCGAGTCCTATCGGCAACAGGTTAGGCAGGCGGCGCGCGAGGCCGACGATGCGGCCAGCGGCCTGGTCCGCGCGTTGGCCAGCGCGGGCCTGCGTGCCTCCGCCGCAGAGGCGGCGGAGCGCTCCCTGGCGTTGGCAAACGCTCACTACAGAGAGGGTTTTGCCGACTTCCAGCGGGTACTCGACTCCCAACAGCTTTTGCTGCAACAGCAGGATGGTTACCTGGTGAGCCGGGGCAATGCGGTCAGCAGTCTGGTGGCGCTCTACAAGGCGCTTGGGGGCGGCTGGGACGAGACCCGCCCGGTCGTCGACCCCGATACCCAAAGGCAAATGGAACAACGTACTGATTGGGGCGGGCGACTGGACGACTCGCGAACGGGGATCACGAGGTAGGCAGACATGAATGAGACCGCTCCATCGGCTGAGCCCGCGAATACCACTCGCGCCGACCACAGTGTTCGATGGGTGCTAATCGCCATTGTCGCCAGCCTGGTCTGGTATCTGTTTGCCGATCGTTTTACCCCCTATACCCAGCAAGCACGCCTGGAAGCCTACGTCATTCCTGTCGCTGCCGAGGTCGTGGGCCAGGTGACCCGGGTGGCGGTCAGCAACAACCGGGGGGTACGCAAAGGCGAAGTGTTGTTCGAGCTGGACCAAGAGCAATACCGCATCAATCTGGCTCGCGCGCAGGCGGATCTGGAAACCGTACGGCGGCAAGTCGGCGCCAGCACCGCCGGCATCGATGCGGCGACCGCGAGCCTGGCCGCAGCGCAAGCCAGCGAGCGCAGAGCCCGTCAGGACAGCGATCGCTTGCAGCGTCTGTACAGCGAGGATCCGGGCACGGTTTCCATACGTCGTCTGGAGAGCGCCCGCGCCAGCCGTGATCAGGCCATCAGCCAGGTCATCGCCGCCCGTGCCGAAGTCGAACGGGCCCGCGAGCAGCAAGGTGGCCAGGAATCCGAGAACGCCCAACTGCGCAGTGCGGCAGCCGCCGTCGACAAGGCCCAACTGGACCTGCAGCGTACGGTCGTGCGCGCCGACTCGGACGGCCTGATAACCGATCTGCGCACTGACGTCGGGCATTACGTCGCGGCCGGCAGCCCGGTGATGACCCTCATCGCGATCCACGATGTCTGGATCAGCGCGGAAATGACCGAGAATAACCTGGGCCACGTCAAGCCGGGCACGCCGGTCCTGATCATTCTCGACGCAAGACCCGGCGAGCTGTTCGAAGGCCGGGTGCGCAGCGTCAGTCACGGCATCAGCGCTGGCCGCCCCACTGCGGCCGGCAACCTTCCGACCGCGCAGAACAGCCGCGAGTGGTTACGTTCGGCGCAACGTTTTCCCGTGGTCGTGGAGTTCGATCGAAGCGCTCTGGGCGGCAGTCTCGACCTGCGGGTGGGCGGCCAGGCCGAGGTCATGGCATTCCCCGGCGAGGGTAATCTTCTGAACCCGCTCGGGCGCCTGTTCATGTGGCTCATGAGCTGGCTGTCCTATGCCTATTGAGCCTATGCCTTGCAGGCCGGTTCAGCCTAGCCGTCGACGTGCGCTGCGTCTGGCCACCGGCACGGCGCTCTGTCTGGCGCTCAGCTACGGTCTGGCGCTGCCAATCCCCATACTCGGCCCGCTGTTCACGATGTTGATACTTGCCGCGCGTCCCCAGGCCCTGCCTTTGCGCATGGCGCCAGCGCTGGCGTTGACGGTGATGTTGAGCGCTGGCAGCGGCCTGCTGTTGATTCCGATGCTGCGCCACGCACCGCTCAGCGGCGTGCTGCTTGTGGGGCTCGGCCTGTTCCTGTGTTTCCGGTTCATCCTCAATGGCGGCAACGGCTTGCTTGCAACCTTCATGGTGATCGGATTGACCATGGTCTCGGCTGCGGGGGTCAGCCACTTTACCCTGGCCCTGTCAGTAGTGAGCGCCCTGGCCAAAGGAATGCTACTGGCCGCACTCACCGTGACGCTGTCCCACTGGCTACTCCCCGAGCCCTTACAGGCGCCAGCGTTCCCCTCCCCTCCATTGCCCGACCCGCAAGCGCGGTCCCGGATCTCGCTACGCGCCACCTTGATCGTGATGCCGGCCTTCCTGCTGGCCTTGGTCTCCCCGGACACGTTCATGCCACTGATACTGAAATCGGTCAGTCTCGGCCAACAGAGTTGCGCCACCAACGCCCGTCGAGCAGGCCGCGAGCTGATCGGCTCAACCGTGCTGGCGGGCATCCTGGCAGTGCTCTTCTGGGGAGCGCTGAGCCTGTTCGTTCACCTGTGGATGTTCTTCCTGTGGACTTTCCTGTTTTCGTTATTGCAGGGCCGCAGGCTCTACTGGGTGGTGGCGACCCGGCAGTCGCCCGGCTTCTGGGTAAGCTGCCTTTCAACGCTGCTGATACTGCTCGGGCAGTCCGTCGAGGACAGCGTGACGGGTCGGGATGTCTATCAGGTGTTCGCGGTGCGCATGACGTTGTTCCTGCTGGTAGCCTTGTATGGTTGCGCAATGATTTACGCGATGGATAACCCGGCAAGGCGCCACGCGAGGACTGGCTGACGCAAACGACCCGTCGCGCTCTATTCGAAGCGCTCGATATTGACCGCATCGCCTGATTTCAAGCCCATTTTCGTCCTGACATCCTCGAACATCGCGTCATAGTGTTTATGTGCCGAGCCAATGCTGCTCAGGTGCTTGGGCACACCATATTTTTCCGCGATGCTGGTGACAGCGCTGGCGAAGTTATAGACCTGATCCTGCGGTAGAAAGAATGACTCGTCGAGCGAGTTCCCCTGGATGCTGCCATGCATCGTGAACAGCATCCCCTTCCCTTGCCTGGAATCATGGCTGACCTCGTAATCGAGCCAGACGTCGTAAAAAGCGTCCTGCTTGCCTACGGCATGGCGCTCCAGATGCAGGTGACCCGGCTTGAATGCGGTCATGGTTGACTCCCCTGATGCATGTCAGGCGCATCCGTCTCGGCAGCGCCCGGATAATAGGTGATGCCCCGGGATGCCATGCTGACTCGGGTGCCCGCTTGGCCGGCCACGATCTGCTCGATGTCTGACAGCGAGCCGATCACCGCGACGTTTCCGGTATGACGCGCGAATTCGCAGGCTGCCTGCACTTTGGGGCCCATCGAACCCGCCGCGAATCCCAGCTTTTCGATGTCATCCGGGTGCGTCTGGGCAATGGCCCGCTCGCCGGGCTTACCGAAATCGACGTAGGCGGCATGGACATCGGTCGCGATCAGCAATAGATCGCTTTCAAGCTGTTGCGCCAGCAGCGAAGAGCACAGGTCCTTGTCGATCACCGCCTCGACTCCGTGAAGCTTGCGGGCATCGTCATACATCGTGGGAATCCCGCCGCCGCCCGCGCAGATCACAATACAGTCGTGCTCCAGCAACCACTTGATCGGACGCATTTCAAAAATGCGCCTGGGTCTGGGGCTTGCGACAACGCGGCGATAATTGGCGCCGTCCGGGGCAATGCTCCAGCCTTCCAGTGCCGCCAGGCGCTCCGCTTCGGCCTGGGTATAGACCGGACCGATGGGCTTGGTGGGGTTGAGGAATGCAGGATCGTCGGGGTCGATTTCGACCTGGGTCAACAAGGTCGCGAGCGGCACTTCGAACGCCAGCAGGTTGCCCAGCTCCTGCTCGATGATGTACCCGATCATCCCTTCGGTTTCAGCGCCCAGCACGTCCAGCGGATAGGGAGAAACGGAGGTATAGGCGGCAGCCTGAAGGGACAGCAGACCCACTTGCGGGCCGTTGCCATGGGCGACGACCAGCTGATTTCCAGGGTGAATCCGGGCGATCTGCTCGGCCGCCAACCGGATATTGGCCCGCTGATTTTCGGCACTCAGTGGCTCACCGCGTCGTAGCAGCGCGTTACCGCCCAGAGCAATGACAATACGCATGGCGCAGTCCTTCTAGCCAGAAACATGAAGCCCCGGTCAAAGATCCGCCAGGGTCGAGACGAGGATCGCCTTGATGGTATGCATGCGGTTCTCTGCCTGTTCGAAGGCGATGCACGCGGGCGACTCGAAAACGTCGTCTGTCACCTCGATGCCGTTCGCCAGCTGCGGATACTGCTCGGCAATCTGTCGCCCGACCTTGGTCTCGCTGTTATGGAAGGCCGGCAGGCAGTGCATGAACATCGTCCGAGGATTTCCGGTGGCGTCCATCAGGCGCTTGTTCACCTGGTAAGGCAGAAGCTGCTGGATGCGTTCGCCCCAGGCTTCGACCGGTTCGCCCATCGAGACCCAGACGTCGGTATGAATGAAGTCCACGCCCTTGACCGCCGCGCCGGTGTCCTCGGTCAAGGTGACGCGGGCGCCGCTCTGCACAGCGTATTCCTGACAGCGTCTCACCAGGTCGTCGGCGGGCCAGAGCGCCTTGGGTGCGCAAATACGCACGTCCATCCCCAGTTTCGCGCCGATCAGCAAGAGTGAATTGCCCATGTTGTTGCGAGCGTCGCCAAGGTAGGCGTAGCTGATTTCGTGAAGCGGTTTGTCAGCGTGCTCACGCATGGTCAGCACGTCGGCGATCATCTGGGTCGGATGGTATTCATCGGTCAGACCGTTGAAGACCGGGACGCCGGCGAATTCGGCGAGCTCCTCCACGATCTCCTGCTTGAAGCCCCGGTACTCGATGGCATCGTACATACGCCCAAGCACCCGAGCCGTGTCCTTCATGCTTTCCTTGTGTCCGATCTGGGATGATGACGGATCGATGTAGGTGACATGAGCTCCCTGGTCATAGGCGGCGACCTCGAATGCGCAGCGGGTGCGGGTCGAGGTCTTTTCGAAGATCAAGGCGATGTTGTTGCCTTTGAGATGCTGTTGTTCGGTCCCGGTGTACTTGGCACGTTTGAGGTCCCGGGAAAGGTCCAACAGATAGCGCAGTTCCCGCGCGCTGTGGTGCTCCAGACTCAACAGATTGCGATTGCGGATATTGAAGGCCATTTGCGTTCTCCTGAAATCGGCGGCCTCGGATCAAGAGCGACCCGTGGGCCGGCGCTCGACGGTCAATAGTCGACCGGGTCGCGAATTATCGGGCAGGTCATGCAGTGGCCGCCGCCGCGACCTCGACCCAGCTCGCTGGCGCTGATGGTGATGACCTCCACCCCCGCCTTGCGCAGCAGCGTGTTGGTGTAAGTGTTGCGGTCGTAACCGATCACAACGCCGGGCTCGATCGCCACCACGTTGTTGCCGTCGTCCCACTGTTCGCGTTCAGCGGCAAAGCTGTTGCCGCCGGTCTGGACGACGCGCAAGGTTTTGAGATTGATTGCCTCGGCAACCGTATCCAGGAAACTGGTGGGCTCACGACGAATGTCCAGACCGCTGGGATTACCGGAATCGGGCCGCAGGCTCAGGGCGACAATCTGGTTGACCACTTCGGGGAATATCGTCACCACGTCCCGGTCGCAAAAACTGAACACCGTGTCCAGGTGCATCGCGGCGCGGGACCTGGGCATACCGGCCACGATCACGCGCTCGGCGGCGTTTTTTTCGAACAGGTTGAGGGCGAGCTGACTGATGGCTTGGCGTGAAGAACGCTCGCCCATGCCAATCAATACCACGCCGTTGCCGATCGGCATGACGTCGCCGCCCTCCAGCGTGGCGTAGCCGTGATCCTGATCAGGATCGCCGTACCATATCTCGAACTCGGACTCGGTAAATTGCGGATGAAACTTGTAGATCGCCGCGGCCAGAAGCGTCTCCTGACGTCGTGCGGGCCAGTACATCGGGTTCACAGTGACGCCGCCATAGATCCAAGACGTGGTGTCGCGAGTGAACTGCGTGTTGGGCAGCGGCGGGAAGATGAATCCAGAAGGTCCGATGAAGTCGCGGAACATCTGGATGGTATTGCCGCCGAAACTGTCGGGCAGATCGGCGCCAGAGACCCCGCCGATCAGGAACTCCGCGATTTCCCGGGGCTCCAGACTGCGCAGCCAGGACGTTGTCTCGTTGACCAGCCCGGTGCCGACCGAGTTGGCCGTGATCTTGCGCTGCAATATCCAGTCGAGGGCTTCGGGATCCGCAGCGATATCGGTCAGCAAGTTGTGCATGTCGAGTACATCCACGTTCCATTCGCGCAACTTGCTGACGAAATCGAAGTGATCGCGCTTGGCTTGTGCAACCCAGAGTACATCGTCGAACAGCAATTCATCGCAGTTGCTCGGCGTCAGCCGCTGGTGCGCAAGACCCGGCGAACAAACCATGACCTTGCGCAACCTGCCGGCTTCCGAATGCACGCCGAGTTTGACTTTTTCCAGGGCCATCATGATCGTCCTCGGTGACTGAGTGATTGGCGAACTGTGCTATTTCCAGGAAAGCTCCGGCTAAATATTTGCTCTGGACAGAGTTACAGCAACTCTCTCTGACAAGCGCCAGGCAAGAACCGCCCTTGCAGAACTTTAATTTCATTCGCAATTTCATTCGCGCGCGACCCGGACGACTCAAACGGTGCGGCATTCCGAATTCCAGCTTAGTATCCCGCCTCGTTTTGTACAGAGACCCCCAACTAACATTTGGCTGTAAGGCTGCCTTTGTTTGTTCGCTTTTCTCATAAAAACTACATTGAGCATTCAGCTGCTCATGTTAGTAAAAAGCGCTGAAGAACATCTACCGTTTCGCTATAAGCCTCGGATCAGATACTTCGCTTCGCAGTGCTGAGCGGAACGCCTACGGTCGAACGAGATGGGCATTGAAGTTGACAAATCCCTGCATGACTTCGAGCATTCCGTTTATCGCGAACTGCGCGCCCATGCACACAAGCAGAAATCCCATCAAGCGGGAAATGGCATCGATTCCGGATCTGCCGACCGCTTTCATGATCAGGTCGGCTCCCAACAGACAGCACCAAAGGATCACCGAGGTCGCCAGGAAAATCAGGGGTGGCGCTGCGAGCAACACCCACTCCGGAAAGGCGGCATTGGTTCTGATGGTGGCGGAGGCGCTGATGATCATCGCAATGGTCCCCGGCCCCGCTGTGCTGGGCATGGCCAACGGGATAAAGGCGAAACTGATCCTGTCTTCTTCGTTGATGCGTGGCGACGCGGGTGCCGGCGCCGGGAAGAGCATTCTGATGCCCATGATCACCAGAATCCCCCCACCGGCGATCCGCAGGCCCGGTATGGATATGCTGAACGCCCTCATGATGAGCTCGCCCAGGTAGAACGCGACCGTCATGATCAGAAACACGTAGACACAGGTGAGCGAAGCCTGCCGGCGCTTCTGCTCCTGCCCCAGCCCCTTGGAAAGCGCGATGAACAGCGCCACCGTGGTCGGCGGGTTGATCAGCGGCAACAGCGCCACCAGGCCCAACACGAGAGCGTTGAACAGATCTTTCATCCAGGCAGCCTTCATGTCCAGAGCATGGATTTATCGATTTAGCATGACGCTCAAATCGCTGTTCAGCTCTTTGATAGCCTTCTCGAAACCCTTGACGGTTACCGCTTGCTGATCGTTTTCCAGCGTCTCGCCGAACACCTTGCGCACCACATAGACGAGCGGTTTCCCTGTCGCGCTGTCTGTCAGACTGGCCTCGATATACAGCTCGGTGTTCTGGTCGCGATGGCCGGTCGCAGCGGAAGTCGCCCCTACCACCGCGGCGACTGGAATGACCTCGTACCATTTCATGCCTTCGTTCGACGAGCTGACACCGGTGATCGCGGCTCGCAGGGTCATCGCGCGCTCTCCGGCGGGCACCGACTGGCGGTTGGCTGCCAGCTTGTAGCGCAGCGAAAGGGTGTCCCTGACGCTGGCGCTGGTGTAATCCTGCAAATCCTGAAGGGTCTTGCGGTCCACCCGTTCGTTGGGCTTGGGTGCCGGATGCATCTGGAGCGTGCTGAACACGATGGTCGTGTAACTGCGCGGGCTGAAGTCCGGGTCTATCCAGCGCATGACAGGGTGGCCGCTCGTCGAGGTGGCCCGCTCAAGTCTCGAATAGTCTGGAAGGAATCCGGAATACTGATCTACCTCTGTCACATCCGAGACGCAAGCACCAAGCAGCAAGCTGCTGAAAACAATCCCTAACGCCTGTCTGTTGAACACGTTCATCGTCCGCTCCATTTATAGATTATGGTACTGCGGCCTGTCATTTCCTTCTCCGTGCGAGCCAGCGGAAAGATCCGACATCAGGTGTCAGTACCTACGAGAAAAAAGTTCGACACAGGTACTTGGTGATGAGCGCAAGTACGAACTTGAACTAAAGCACCGTTTGGCTTGTAGAAGCCCGCACCCGACCATCGGTCATCCACTCTTTTTTAGTGTTGCCTGAAAGTGATTCGTTAGTATGCTTATTATGAGCCTCCAACCCGAATACAGGGTGATTAATACCCGCAGCATTCAGTAGCGACTAACGGCATTTGATTCTTTTCGAGTCAGTCCTATACCTGAATACTAAATTTCAAACGCAACTAGCGGCTGACTGATCTGACCATCGAACAAGAGATCATGGATATGAATATCTTGAAAATCGCTGTCAGCGACTCCGTTCGACCTTACTTTCATACCACGCGCGAAACCGTTCCGTTTGAACTGACCGATTACACCGATATTGCGGTTGCGGTGCTATCGATCGATGACTTGCAAGTTGGTGTTCTGGATGCCATCAAACGCACCGGCTTCGACATCCCGATCTTTCTGGTTGCCGCGCAGCGCGGCGGCGAACGCTCGCTGGAAATCTACAAGCAACTGGAAGATGTGATCCTGCAGGTCAACGGCGTTTTCGATCCCACCCGCAATAACGCCCAGTATTACGGCAATCAACTGGAAACCGCGGCGAAGGCCTACGAAGCAAGCATGCTGCCGCCCTTCTTCGATTCGCTCAAGCGTTACACCGAGTCGGCGAATGCGACCTTCGCCTGTCCCGGCCATCAAGGTGGGCAATTTTTTCGCAAGCACCCGGCCGGAAGGCAGTTTTTCGACTTCTTCGGTGAGACGCTGTTTCGTGCCGACATGTGCAACGCGGATGTCATGCTGGGCGATCTGCTGATCCATGAAGGTCCCGCGCTGCTGGCCCAGAAACATGCAGCCCAGGTGTTCAACGCCGACAAGACCTACTTCGTGCTCAATGGCACGTCGGCCTCCAACAAGGTCGTGACCAATGCCCTGCTGACCCCGGGCGACCTTGTTCTGTTCGACCGCAACAACCACAAATCCAACCACCAGGGCGCGCTGCTGCAAGCCGGCGCTACCCCCGTCTACCTGGAAACCGCGCGCAATCCGTATGGGTTCATTGGCGGAATCGACGCTCATTGTTTCGAAGAGCAATACCTGCGCCAGCTGATCGCAGAGGTTGCCCCAGACAAGGTCGGCCTGCCCCGACCCTTCCGGCTGGCGATCATCCAGCTCGGCACCTACGACGGCACGATCTACAACGCCCGTCAGGTGGTCGAGCGCATCGGCAGACTGTGCGACTACATCCTGTTCGATTCTGCCTGGGTAGGTTACGAACAGTTCATCCCCATGATGAAGGACTGCTCGCCGATGCTGCTGGAACTGGACGAAAACGACCCTGGCATCTTCGTCACCCAGTCGGTGCATAAACAGCAGGCGGGTTTCTCACAGGCTTCGCAGATCCACAAGAAGGATCGCCATATCAAAGGTCAGGCGCGCTATTGCAACCATGCCCGGCTGAACAATGCGTTCATGGCCCAGGCCTCCACCAGCCCCTTCTACCCGCTGTTCGCCTCGCTGGATGTGAATGCGCGAATCCACGCAGGCCGCAGCGGCCTCAGGCTGTGGGACGACTGCGTGAAGTTCGGTATCAATGCGCGCAAGCTCATTCTTGAAGCCTGCACCCTGATCCGGCCGTTCGTGCCGGACACCATCGACGGCCGACCCTGGCAGGACCATCCGACCGAAGTCATCGCCAGCGATTTGCGTTTTTTCGAGTTTCATCCCAAGGATCGCTGGCATGCCTTCCCTGGCTACGCCGAGAAACAATACTTCATCGACCCTTGCAAACTGCTGTTCACCACGCCCGGCATCGACCCAGTGGACGGCAGCTATACGGACTTCGGCATCCACGCGGGGATACTGGCCAACTTCCTGCGCCAGAACGGGATCGTGCCGGAAAAGTGCGACCTCAACTCCATTCTGTTCCTGCTGACCCCGGCCGAAGACTGGGCCAAAATGAGCCACCTCGCCGCGCAAATGGCCCGCTTCGAACGCTTCATTCACGATGACGCGCCCATGAGCCGAGTGCTGCCTGCGATCTACGCCCAATACCAGGAACGCTACAACGGCTACACCATCCGCAGACTCTGTCAGGAAATGCACGATCTCTACCGCAGCCGCAATGTTCAGCAGTTGCAGAAGTACCTGTTTCGCAAGGCCCACCTCCCTCAGGTCGCCATGAATCCCCAGGCGGCGCAGATCGAATACATCCGCGGCAATTACGAACGGATCCCTCTGGAAGAGGCAAACGGGCGAATAGCCGCGGAAGGCGCGCTGCCGTATCCGCCGGGGGTCCTGTGCGTCGTGCCCGGAGAGGTCTGGGGCGGCGCGGCGCTCGACTATTTCCTAGCGCTCGAAGAGGGAATCAATCGTCTGCCTGGTTTCACCCCGGAGCTGCAAGGGGTCTATCTCACACGGGAAAACGGCAGGACTCGCGTTTACGGGCACGTGCTCAAGGCATGACGCTGCACACTCACGCTGATCAAGGAGACACGTATGAGTCATTCGCAGACCCGCTTGCCTCAAGAGCTGGCGCAGCGTTTCCCGGTGCTGATCGTTGCCGATACCCGGCAACATCAGGGCAGCATTATCCTGCGCAGCGTCGAGGCGATCGCCGACGTGCTGCGTGAACATGAGCTCTCGGTCCAGCTCGCGGATTCTCTGCGAGAAGCGCAGATTGCGGTGACCGCCAATCCGGCCTGGTGCTGCGTAATCGTTGGCTGGGGGCTCTGTGAGGACAATCAGGACGAAGCCTTGCAACTGATCCGCCTGATCCGTCGTCGCATGGCTCGGGTGCCGCTCATGCTGGGCATGAGCGAGGCCCATCGGGGTCAGGTTCCGCTGGCCATCGTGGAACATATCGACGGATTCATCTGGCAGCCCGAAGACAGCCCGGAGTTCATCGCCGGGCGTATCGAAACCGCCGCCCGCCGTTACCTCGACAGCCTGCTGCCACCATTTTTCGGGGCCTTGGTGAACTTCGCCGACACCCATGAATACTCCTGGCATACGCCGGGGCACACCGGCGGCACCGCGTTCATGAAAACCGCTGTAGGGCGTGCGTTTCTGGACTTCTACGGCGAGCAGATGTTGCGTTCAGACCTGAGCGTGTCAGTGGGCGAGCTGGGTTCGCTGAACGATCATTCCGGTCCGATCGGTCAAGCCGAGATCTACGCCGCCCGTGTTTTCGGCGCTGATTTCACATTCTTCTCGGTGGGAGGAAGCTCGGCGAGCAACGAGATCATTCTGCACTCGGCCGTCACCGACGGGGATGCGGTGCTGGTGGATCGCAACTGTCACAAGTCTCTGAATTACGCCTTGAACATTAGCGGCGCCGTACCACTGTACCTGCGCCCGCGACGCAATGCGCGCGGTCTCATAGGCCCTGTTCCCCGCGAGGAACTGACTCCGGCGGCCGTGGCCCGCAAACTGGCCGAAAGCCCGCTGGCCACCGACAAGGCTGCGAGGCCGGTGTTGGCTGTGCTCACCAACTCGACCTACGACGGCCTCTGCTACAACGCGCAGACCACCACTCGCGAACTGAGCCAGAGCGTCGACCGCATCCATTATGACGAAGCCTGGTATGCGTACGCCCGGTTCAACACGCTTTACGAGGGACACTATGGCATGCACCGCGGGGAACGACATGCCGACGATGCCACCGTGACCGTCACCCACTCGACCCACAAACTGCTGGCTGCGTTGTCCCAGGCGTCCATGATCCATATCCGCTCGGGCAAAGTGCCGGTCAAGCCGGCGTTGCTCAACGAAGCCTTCATGATGCACACCTCGACATCGCCGCAGTACAGCATCATTGCCTCGACCGATGTCTCGGCAAAGATGATGGATGATGCCGGCGGCTACCTGACCGATGAATCCATCGCCGAAGCGATCGCATTTCGCCAGGCCATGGTGCGGCTGCGCAATGAAATACAGCAGCGCGACGCCGAGGACTGGTGGTTCGCTGTCTGGCAGCCCGACGAGGTTGACGGCGTGCCCTTCGCCGACATTGACCCGCAGACCTTGCGAGACGGCAGCGCGTGGCGGCTCAAGCCTGAAGCGACGTGGCACGGCTTCGGCAATCTGGGCGATGACTACTGCATGCTCGATCCGATCAAGGTCACGGTGCTTACCCCTGGACAGACTCTGGAGGGCCAGATGCAGGCGGACGGCATTCCGGCACCACTGGTCTCGTCGTTCCTGTCCAGCCGCGGGATCGTGGTCGAGAAAACCGAGCCTTATTCGATTCTGGTTTTGTTCACGCTGGGCATCACCAAAGGAAAATGGGGCTCACTGGTCGCAGGCCTCATGGATTTCAAAAAACATTACGACAGCAATTCGCCGCTGAAGCAGGTCATGCCAGACCTGGTGGCCGACCACAGCGGGCGTTATCACGACATGGGTCTCAAGGATCTGGCGCAAGCGATGCACCAAGATATGCTAGCCACGAAAATGCTTGAAAACATGGACGCCGCATACACCCTTCTGCCCGACCAGGTCTCTTCGCCCAGAGAAACCTACGCCAGGCTCGTCAGAGGCGAAATCGAGCGGATTGCCGTGCGTGACATGGCGGGTCGCACGGTTGCCGTGCAAATAGTCCCCTACCCGCCAGGCATTCCGCTGATGATGCCGGGCGAGAAGGCAGACGCTGAAAAGAGGGCCGTCATCGACTATCTGCTGGCGATGGAGGCCTTCGACGCACGGTTTCCGGGGTTCGAACACGACAACCATGGCGTCGAGATCGAGCGCGACGGTCAAGGACAACCGACCTACAAGGTGTATGTCATCAAGCAGTGAACAGTGCGCTCCCCGGCATCGTAGTGTGAAGCGCCGGGCCGGTTCAACACGTCGAACCCGACAAGGAGTTTGCGATGGCTGATTCAAGCAAGAACAAAAAAATGAGCCTGATGGGACTCACCACCCTGGTGACAGTCAGCATGATGGGGTCTGGCATCATCATGCTGCCCACCAACATGGCTCAACTGGGTGCCGTTTCGCTGTTGTCGTGGGTATTCACCGCCATAGGTTCGATGGCGATCGCCTACTGTTTCGCCCAGTGCGGGGTTTTTTGCGCGCGCTCCGGCGGCCTTTCGGCCTATACCGAAGAAGCCCACGCGAAGTCCGGATTTTTTCTTTGTTCCTATCTGTACTTCCTGTCGCTGGCGATCGCCAACGTTGCAGTCGCCATTTCGGCGGTAGGGTATATGACCGCCTTCATTCCTTGGCTGGGAACCGGTGCCATCGAGTTATGCATCGGTACGATCGCACTGATCTGGCTGACCACCTTCGCCAATTTCGGCGGCCCGAGTATCACCGGCAAAATCGGCAGCTTCACGGTATGGGGTGTGATCATTCCGGTAGCCGGGCTCAGCGTCGTCGGCTGGTTCTGGTTCAAGCCGGATGTACTGGTGGCCGCGTGGAACCCCAACGACCTGGCGATCTCGGAAGCCGTCGGCAAGGCCATTCCCCTGACGCTCTGGGCCTTTCTGGGCATGGAGTCGGCGGCACAGGCGTCGGATGCCGTCGAAGACCCCAAGCGCAACGTACCGCTGGCCTGTCTGTTCGGCACGCTCGGCGCTGCGGTCGTCTACGTACTGTCGACCACGGTCATCCAGGGGATCGTGCCAAACGCGGACCTGGCCAATTCCTCCGCGCCCTTCGCGCTGGTCTACAGCACGATTTTCAACCCTCTGGTGGGCAACATCGTCATGGCACTGGCGGTCATGGCCTGCGTCGGTTCGCTGCTGGGCTGGCAGTTCACGCTGGCGCAGACGGCAAAGATGACCGCCGACCAGGATCTTTTTTTCAAGCTGTTCAGCAAGCTCAACTCCATGGGCGCGCCGGTGGTCGGGATGATCGTCTGCGGCGTTCTGCAGACGGTGCTTGCGCTGTCGACGATCTCGCCCGACGCAGCCGCTCAGTTCAGCAAACTGGTCAGTCTGGCAGCGGTCACCAACCTGATTCCTTACATCACGGCGCTGACCGGGCTGCTGGTGATCATGTACAAGGCTGGGGTTGCGCCTTCGGTCTACACGCGCAATACCGCCGTCTTGCTGATCGCGGTGGGCTATTCACTGTACGCATTGTATGCGTGCGGGAAGGATGCGGTGATGGGGGGTGCTCTGGTCCTTGCCTTCGGCTATCTGCTTTATGGCTTCCTTGCTAAACGCTTCGTTGCCGCGCCGTACGCATCGCCGGGCACCGAGGACCGGCTCAGTGAACCGCGACTCTGATCACCGGACCTGCACAGACATCTGCATAGGGGAATAGGACATGAACCGGTCGCTGGCAAAAATCACTCGTTTGCTATCCACTTGCGTGCTCCTGGCGTTGCCGCTGATGACTGGCGCCGCGACGCTTGAGCGGGTGCGTGGTACCCATACGCTGACCCTCGGCTATCTGCCGGATCAGGCGCCGTTCAGCAGCGCCGAGGGCGATCAGGCAAGCGGCTATGCCATCGACCTGTGTCTGATGGTGGCCGACAGGGTCAAGCGCGAGCTGGGCATGCCTGACCTTGAAGTCCGGTATCGCCCGGTAAAGGTCGCTGAAGAAGTCGGAGCGGTCAGCGTGGGCGAAGTTGATATCCTTTGCACCCCGACCCCGCCGACTCTGGAGCGGCGCCGATCGATCAGCTACTCCATACCGGTCTATACCGCCGGTCTGTCGGTAGTCGTTCGCAACGACGCCCCGCAGCCGTTGCTCAACGTGCTCAACGGACATCAGGCGTACGACGGCCCTACCTGGCGGGCCACGATCAACCGGGGGCTGGCCAATCACACCTACGCAACGGTCGAGGGCGGCGTAACCGAAGACTGGATCCGCCAGCGCATGCGCCTGCTAGGCGTGGTGGCTTCACTGGTGACAGTCGCGAATGCGGACGAGGGAGTCCAGCTGGTTGCCGACGGCAAGGCGGATGCGTTCTTTTCCGAACGAATGCTGCTGAGGCACGAGATAGCCACAGAAGGTACCGGCAAGAGCCTGATGTTGCTGGACCGGATTTTCGATTTTTCACCGGTGGCCATGATTGTGGAGCGCGGTGACGAGGATTTCCGTCTGCTCGTCGACACCGCCCTGAGCGAAGCCTATTACACCGGCGCCATCGAGGGCGCCTACAACAAGCACTTCGGTGCAACCACCGAGATCGCCAGAGAACTGTTCAAGGTGTATGCGCTGCCGTAATTGCCGGTCATTGAAGCGTGAGTGCGTCATCGGAGAGGTGCCATGCGGTCTGGATTGCTGTGCCTGATGTCGGCCATGTTGCTGCTGGGCGGCTGGTCCGCCCTGGAAACCAAGGTCGCTAAGGCCGCCGAACCCGCGCCCGCAGCCGCTGCGCCAAAAAAGGATGCGGTGTTCAGCCAGGAACAACTGGACCAGATGCTGGCGCCTGTCGCGCTCTATCCAGATCCTCTGCTGGCACAAGTGCTGATGGCCGCGACCTACCCCGGTGGATTGTCCGAAGCGGCAGCCTGGGTGAAGGCCCATCCGGAAGCCAAAGGCGATGATGCCATCAGGCAGGTCGCGGATCAGCCTTGGGATCCGAGCGTACAGGCGCTGGTCGCCTTCCCCCAGGTGCTGGCGACTCTGGAGCAGGATTCGGTGTGGGTCCAGCGTCTCGGTGATGCCTTTCTCGCGCAGCCCGATGAGGTCATGGGCAGCGTGCAGCGCCTGCGTCATCAGGCGCAGGCGGCCGGTAACCTGAAAAGCAACAGCTATCAGACTGTCACGGTGCAGACCGGACCGGCCCCAACGTCCACGACCCCGGCACCGGCCGCCTCTACCATCGTCATTCAGCCTGCCGATCCTCAGGTCGTGTATGTCCCCAGCTACAACCCGACAGTGGTGTATGGGTCATGGTCATATCCCTCCTCACCCCCGATGTATTACCCGCCACCGCCCGCCTACTACCCCGGTTCCGCGCTGATGGCCGGGCTTGCGTTCGGCACCGGCGTCGCGGTCGTTGCGTCGCTGTGGGGGGACTGCGACTGGGGAAGCAACGACGTCGATATCAATGTTTCCCGATTCAACAACATCAACCGTAATAACCAGCTCAGCGCAAACCAGAACAAATGGGAACACAATGCCGTCCATCGTGACGGTGTCCCCTACCGCGACACTCAGAGTCGCGAACGCTACGGGCGGCAACGGGACGGCGCCCGGCAGCGCGATGCCTACCGAGGCGACGACCCGGCACGAGCCCAGGCTCGCGAACAGGCCCGTGCTTCGATGGACAGGCATGGCGTCCAACGGCCGGCCACCAGCAACCGGGAAGCCCGTGACCGGGCCAGCGCGGCCCGCTCCGCAAACGCAGCCGGGCCTCGTTCGCAAAACACGGCTCAGGCCGCCCAGCAGCGCCGGCAGAACACGGCGCAGACCCAGGCCGGCACCCGTAGCCAGGCGACCGCCGGCCCGAGCAGCACCCGCAACAATGCCTTCGCAGGTGCCCGTTCACCGGCTCAAACGGCGGCGCAGGCGAATCGTGGTCGGGCCAGCCAGGTTTCCGCGCAACGTGCGAGCACGCCGCGAGCAGCCGGTCGTCCGGTCAGTCGCCCCGCCAGTGCGCCGGCACGTGGCGCACGAGGCAGACGCTGATGGACCACAAGCGCTTCACATCGGGTATACGCCGGCTACCTCGGGTCCTAGCCCTGATCACGGCGGCAACACTGTCCTGCGCAACATGGGCATAGCAGTTTTTTTCAACGCCGGAGCAGGCAGCCCAGTCATTCGTCGAAGCGCTGACCATGGAGCCTGCGAATCATCAACGTCTCAGCCAGCTCCTGGGCAATGACTGGCGGGACTTCATACCGCTCGAAGGCGTGCAGCGCAGGGATGTAGACGCGTTCCTGATGCATTACCGAGTGGAGCATCATCTGCAGAGGGTCGGTGACCACGAGGCGCGGTTGACCGTGGGCAAGCCTCCGACTCATTGGACGCTACCCATCCCGATTGCCAGAGCGGCAGACGGCTGGCGCTTCGACAGCAAAGCAGGCGGCGAGGAAATCCGCGCGCGGCGGATCGGCCGCAATGAGCTGACGGCTGTGCAGGCGGTGCTCGCCTATCACGACGCGCAAATGGAATATGCATCCGAGGACCGCGACGGCGACGGCGCCCTCGAATATGCCCAGAATATCTTCAGCACCCCAGGCAGACACGACGGGCTCTACTGGGCGGAAGACGACAGCGCTCAGCTCAGCCCCCTGGGCCCCCTGTTTGGGAAGACGCTGCCGGGCGAGGACTGGCACGGTTATCACTTCCGCATTCTGGACCGGCAAGGCCCGTCGGCGCCGGGCGGGGCCTATGGCTATCTGATCGGCTCCAGAATGAGCCGTGGTTTTGCGTTGATCGCTTGGCCCGCTAGCTACGCGGACACCGGGGTGATGTCCTTCATGATCAGCCATCAAGGACAGGTATTCGAAAAGGATCTGGGTCCGGACGGAGACCGCGTGGCACGATTGATGGCGGCGTTCGATCCTGACGACAGCTGGAACGAAGTATCGGAAGCCTCCATGACGCCGCCTGCTCATCCGGACGGCAGCACTTGAAGCTTATTACGAGACCTCCTCGCTATTCCGGCGTCGCGTCACATGTTTCACCGACTGATACGCCGACAATCCTCAAGGCCCCAGCTCTCCTGAAGGCTGATAGCAGGGAGGCTCTGTCTGGCATAGATCTGTGCCGACATCCACCAACTCAGCGTTTTTTTGTATCCCGGTAGAAATACTCTGCATGCGGGAGTGCCAGTTCACTGCCTAGGACCCCTCATTGGTGCAGACCCAGGCTCTCGAGCGTTCTTCGGATTCTGCAGGCGTTGCTAAGCTGACGATGGACTCCGGCCGTCTACGCTGACTAAACAGGTATATTGGTAAAGCCACCTCTAGGTTCGGCCGATGCTGCGGACATCGGGGGCTGCAATCGGCCAGAAGCAGCCGGTCGATCCAGTCACCTTTCAAGGGTAGCAGGATTATGCAATCTATTGTTTGAGAGTGAGCCACTCGATAGGCTATCGACCTATTTGCGTCGGGAATCTCGGACATGGATGCACATACTGTCATCGCTAGAAATTTCGTTGGGGGCGAAGCGTTCGAAGACGCGTCGTTCATTGGACGATTGCACGAAGCAGAAATCTGGGATCACGACGAATACTGGTTACTGGAGTGGGCGTTGTACCAACTTGCAACAGAAGCGAGCTTCAGCCTAACGCTCTTTCAGCGGGTGTTTGAAATATTCAGCTATAGTTTTCTGCTGTTTGGATGCCACTTCGATCACAAGGATGGCTTCAAGATCCGCAACCTCAAAAGAAACCAAATTTACGATTTTCGTGAAAGATTCAAGATGGTTTTCGAAGGCTTCTTCGCTGGAAAAATGCCGGCGCCGGCTCGCTTTGACGAAGCCAATCCGTGGCTCTTGGAGCGTTAATGCGCTGCCTGTCCGGGGATTGATTGCGGCTAACCTCTGAGGGGCAAAATGCGGCCAAAGCGGACGTTTGCAATAGGTGAAAAGATATTTCTTTTCGTGGTGAACGCTCGCTTCCAAGCTGTGAGATGTTGCCGCACCGTGGCTCAACGCGCCGACGATGCGTTGGGTCCAATGCTGATTTGCATACCCGTATGATTAACCCCCCTGCAACACCATGGAATGACCAGATGCACCCATCGTTAAAACAAGCGCTCGACATCATTAATATAGAACGCGACGCCGCCGAATACACCCAGGCGTTTGACGCGGTGAATGAAGTGGTAAGCGTATTTGGCGAGCTTGAACTAGCCAATCGCCTGTTCGCGGAGATACCTCGAACAGTGCCCGAAGAGCTGGTTGTCGAACTATTCAATTTATTGGCATGGCAAACAAACGATAACGGCGCGGCAATGACGCGTGAGGTAGAGACGTGGCTCAGAGAACAGCACGATCCGCGCAAGCTAAGGATTGCCATGAGCCTAGATGTATATCCATTTCCAGATGCCCAGGAGATGTATCAGGTGTTGTCCACGCTGGCTGCGGCTATCCCAGAAGTGGCGGCAATGTGCCAGACGCTCATGACGTCACGAAAGGCGAGCACACTCAGTCGAACATGACGAAAGAAGAAAGAAGCACCACTGGGTCCGCTATGGGTCGATAGCTGTCAGTCGCGGCTCTCTGCTTTCGACCCAAAGCGGACGCCTACACGCTCTTATTGCAGCTATCGGTCACTGCACGATACAGATCAACCCTCGGACTTGAACGAATGACCGACCATCCTTTTCGCATTCCAACAGATGCTGAAATTGCTGACGCGGAGAGCAGACTCAATTTTCGCTTTCCCGATCAATATAGCCAGTTCCTGAAAGGTGGCAGCGACGTCGCGAACGCCGTATTTGAACCCGCGGTGATTTTGGGCGGATGCAGCCATCTGGATATCTTTGAGATTGCCGAAGCCGCCTGGGCCCAAGGTATGCCGCGGGATTGGTTGCCTTTCATCGAAGATAACAGCGACTACTTCTGCATATCGCAGGCTGGTGTTGTTCGATACTGGTCACACAACGGAAGTACAGACGAAAGCTGGCCAACCTTTGCCGCCTGGTTCGAACAGGTGTGCATAGCCCTTGAGTAGCAACTGTAAGGTATCCGCAAGCTAAACAGGCGTCCGCTTCTGGCCGGTAGCAGCCTGTCGCTCAGGACAGCCCTACTGACCGCGAATCGAGCGCTAAGAGATAACAGCCTTCAACTCTCCACCGCCGTGTCTTCAGCAGCTCCGGCAGACAAAGCCCAGAATTCTAAAATCCCCATTGTCTACCCAGCGTCCGTCCGAACAGACTCGATGCCGAGCGCATAACCACAGGCATGAGCCGCCGCGCTGAGCGGACAATTCTGATAGCGAGATGCTCAAAGGCCATGCGCAAGAACATCCGATTGGTGCAGTGATGGCCAAACCGCCTGCTGATCTTGCAACATAGAGAAGGCATACGGCAGGGCTACACCCCGAGGACACTGGATGACCTAAGCCGAGCTGACCAATCGCACAAGATTTACCACCCATAAAACTCACGAGCTTCGATGAACAAGACGACAATCCGCTTTGCGCCCTGGATAGGGTCCAACTACGCCGAAGGGTTTCATGGCTTGCGAATGCTGCTGGTTTGCGAATCGCACTACGGGGCCAAGCATCACGAACGGCCGACCGTCACACCAGAAATTGTCAAAGCTCTCGCCTTGGGCGAGAGACATCCTAAAGCTACCGGCAGGCTGCGGCGCCATCCGCATTTCGCCAAGATCATGGCCGCCATCAATGGCGCAAAGCAGGACTTCGCTTACCCGTCCAAGCGAGATTTCTGGAGCAGGGTCGCTTATTACAACTACCTGCAAGTGTTCATCGCACGCAGCCGAATCAATCCTCCACCGTACGCCTGGGAACAGGGTAAAGAGGCCTTTGCAGAGGTTCTCACAGTCTTATCTCCTGACTTGATTATCTGCTTCAGCCGACGCACCGGAGCGTCACTTGAAAAACTAGCGGGTGCCGTGCCCGTAGCAGTGGTCAACCACCCTTCTTCCCGGTTCGCTTACGCCCGAGTTAAACCGACCATCCGCTCAGGAATTGAAAGCGCATTGGCTCGCAAAGCTCAGCGTCCGGATTTTGCACCCGGTGCAGTTTTTGACCAATGGCGCGTCGCTACAACCTCTGCCCTACCATCACCTGGCAGCCATCTTTCGACCTCGGATCTGGATTCGCTTGTTGCGGAGCGAACACTGTCGATGGCGGCGCATGATCTGGGCATGCCCATACCCGCATAAGTAGGTGCGGTCCGTGGACTAGGCTCAGGGACGATGCGCTTCAGGTTGTTCAGCAACACCAGCAAGAACGGGCTAAACATTGCGGGGTTGTCTTAAACTGCCCGCAATCCTATGAATGCAGGCGAAGGCGCGACTCTCCTTTACAGTGTTGTATAAGGATCACAATCGCTTGGGCCGTCCGGGTGAATTCAGTAGTTTTGTGCATACACGGGAGAGCCGTCATGCTGCATGCGTTTAGCCATAAGAAATCCAGGCTTTACCGGCGATATTTAGGCCATCGCGACGAGACAAACGAGAGCAGGGTCGCCGAAGAGGATGAAATCACTTCAACACTTATGGGGCCGCTGGCATTTTTGCCTCCTGCGGCTATAGCAGCTTTCTGGGGTGCCGTGGTCAATCTACGCAATCCTGAATACGCTTTCCCTGCTGAGGCGCCCACTCGTGCTGAAATGTGTTTCTGGCCACGCAGGAATCGGGTCGAGCCGGATCTGCACGTAGAGCTGACCTGGGGCAACCACACGCTGATTTTGCTGGTGGAGTTCAAATGGCGCGCTCCTTTGAGTGGGCAGGGACAGCTTCATGACCAGTGGAAAACCTATCTCATGCCGGAAGAGCGGAGCCGAGCGCTCCACTTGTTCATCGGACTAGACGTCAGCGAAGCCAGTAACGCGCTGAGTCGCCAGGATATCTGGAACGGGAAGCTGCTCGCACGCTCCTGGTTTGACATCCTGACTGCCGTATCGGCCATTCAAACCGGGCCGGGCATTGCGCTAAGACGATGGAGCGATCAGGTCCAACGGTGTCTAGAGCTACTCGCAGTCGAGCCCTTTAACGGGTTCGCCAATCTGGCGCTACCACAGTTGCCAGCCGTGTCGGGTCATATCTTTTTCCCCCGATCTCAATAGCCAGTTTCCAAGGGTGCATTCCCAATGAGTGACGTAGGTAAAGCAATCTCAGCGTCTTTCGCATTTGTGTCCGAAGTCGGAAAAGAATGTGAGGCGCTGGCCAACCTGATCAAGGGAGAAATCAGTGCTCTCTTCAGCAAAGATCCGCTTATCGCCCTCTACAAACCAGGCGAGTGGTCGAGCAGTTACAGAACCGACGAGAGTGGCTGGGTTTTTAGCGCAGCAGCATGGACGTTACCTCTAACGCCCAAGGGGAAACGTAAAGCGACGGCGCATCTGGCGTTCCAGATCACTTTCCTTTGTAACGACGCTGCAGGCGGTTTCAGCCCCGAGCCCCTGATTCATATCAACCTGTGGGATGACCCAACAGATGTGAGATATGACAACTACATGGGCTTTGAGATGCGTGACATATCTCCAAGGTCCTTGGCCCGCTTTCAAGAGGGCACCGCATCTCTGTTTCGATGGGAAACTGAAAATGGTGCCGCTGACCGCTGGACGTTCAGTTTGCGGCTCGCGCAAATCAACAGCCTTGATGATATTCGGGAGCAGATTTGCAAATTGATCCGCAGCTTGTTGATTGATGTCGATGAAGGTGAGGCTGCAGTTCATGAAACCCCGGGCGTTATACGCTGGTCGGTCGACGATACGAGGCCAGACCATTACCGGATTGTCCGCTAGCGTCCGCAAGCTCAAAAGCGTGGAGTGGTCACGGCCTTTCATGTCGGGAATGTGGTGCTCCCAGATGGGAAGCACCTGATCCATCATGCAACGAGTGACACAGCTCTTCTCAAAAGGACCAATTTTTTCGCCACCGCTGACCCTAGCGCTTCGAACGCCGCGAAGATAACGGACTGTCCGAGGATCTCGTGAGCTGTCGTAGCAGCCACCCCGTGCACCATCTCCTCCGGAATGGTCTTGATGCGGGCATGCTCGGCTATCGTCAACAACCGGCTCAGTCTTGGGTTGGTTGGATGCCGAATGAAAGGCTCGGTCGACCGGGCTTTCGCATATCCGCGACCTATGCAGCCGCAAGATGCCGAATCACCATCAAGCAGCTGCCGGCGAAAACCCTTCCCTGCTGCGATGTCGCGTTGCTCCTTGAGATGTAGATAATCGTAAGATTTCCAGCTCTCATGGTCTGGTGCGATTTCCGCAAGCACGCTGGCCAAGGTGCTTTCCTTGGTTCGCACGGGCAGCACCTCCTCCAGGTACAGCGAGTCGACCATGCCATCGGTGTAAGCGACTATCGCCATCCGCGATCTGTTCTCAAGCGCGCCGAAAGCATTGCCATCGAGCACGCATTCAAACAGCCTGTACCCGAGCGAACCGAGCACTGAACGGATCACCATCATTGAGGTGCTGGTGAGGTAGTCAGGGACATTTTCCAGTATGGCCAGGGCCGGGTTGGAGTAACGCACAAAATCCAGGAAGTCGACAAACAACGAGCCGGCGGACGGATGCTCCTCCGTGGCACTCAGTTTGTTCTTCGCCTTCCCGGATCTTGATGCGCCGGTACAGGGAATACCGGCCACGACTAGGTCGCAAACCGGAATATCGTCTCCACGCCTGATGTCGCGGATATCCGAGCAGATGGCAAACGAATCGTCCCGCCAGAGCATCGGGTTGTTGCGCAGACTTGCGTCAAGGTACTGTTCTTCGAGCTCAATCCCGATCCGGATATAGGTAGCGATGCCGTGCCGCGCGAAGCCACTGTGAATGGCGCGATCCAGCACCCCTCCTCCGTGAAACAGACTGCAGACGGCCAGCGGTTCGTTGGCCTGCAGCTTGTGTCTCAGTCGATCAAGACGCTCCTGAACGCGGATGTCTTTATCGAGCGCCGTTACCGCAATTCGGCCACGCCGGATTACGACGCGGACCTTCTCTGCGGTTTTGAACAGGTTGCGCAGCAGCTCGGTGCGGATTTCGAGCAGCGGGCTGATCACGCCGTGGCGCTCCCGCTTCGAGACGGTGATAACCAGGTCAGTTTCGCTGACAGTGGCCAGCGGAACCAGCTCCAGACGTCTATCAGCTGTGGTACGAAGCGCGTATCGCATGCCGATCTTCACGCCGGCGTTGAGGAGCTTCTGCCCTTCCAGCCAGACACGTGCAACGCCTCGGGACTCGCCAATTTTAGAAGTGATCAGGGTGGTGAATGAGTTCATGGTGCTCTCCAGAATGGGAAGCACCCCCACCGGGGATGTTTCCCAATGGGTGATGTGGCGAAAAGAAGCGCCCGAAGGCGCGTAGTAGTGAAGGGTCAGATCAATCCCTTTTCAGCGAAGGACAGAGGTTGGCCGCTACCGACGATGAAGTGATCGAGCAGTCGTACATCCACTAGTTTCAGCGCCTCCTGGACACGCTTTGTGAGCTGGATATCGCTGGTGCTGGGTTCGGTGCAGCCGGAAGGATGGTTGTGGCTGATGATCAGCGCGGCCGCGTTATGAAACAGGGCGCGTTTCACCAGTTGCCGCGGATAAACCGCAGCGCCTTCGATGCTGCCTGTGAACAGAACTTCGAACGCGAGTGGACGATGCTGCGCATTCAGAAATACTGCGGCGAACACTTCATGCTCTTCGGGTGCCAGCTTGAGCTTGAGGTAGGATGAGACTGCGGCAGGACAACTCAAAGCAGGCTCTTGCGAAAACAGTCTGCGATCAAGAATCTCGCAGGCCTGCAGGATGAGCTCATCTTCTATGGCGGTCGCGAACGACTGCATCTCGGTGCCGGTTTGTTTAACCAGGGACAGGTTCATAAGGTGCTCTCCAGGAAACCCGGGCGAGCATTGACCCCAAGGGGGAATGCTCCCCGAGAGGTAGGTGGTGGTCACGGTTAACGTGATCGGCGGGATGTTATGAAAAAGGCATTCCGATCATCGAGGGTACGACGACCTGACCGCGCTGATGAATGCGGTAGCGGTCCTGAGCAGGTCAGCGTGAAGTCACGCTACAGCCTCGAAGACCTCTGGCTGCCTGGGCATGTTGCTGACGAGGTCAGCGGACATGAGTGCAGAGTGCGAAAGTGGGAAATCTCCGTCCAGGAACAAACAGATTTCAACCAGATGAGTATTCAAGCGAGCGGGCCATGGTTCGCATCATGCTGTCCGGCTCATCTACTCCTTCAACCAGATCCCTCGCCAGCGCCCTCTTTCCCTCCAGCATGCTCCACAACTGTTGATCGATACTGCCTTCCACCATCGGAATCTTCACCACAACCAGCCTCAACTGCCCATTCCTGTACGCGCGGTCCTCCGCCTGATCCTGCAGCGCCGGCGTCCATGGCAGGCTGGCAAAAATGACGTAGTTGGCGGCGGTCAGGTTATTGCCGGTACCGGCCGCCGAAGTGGTCCCTATGAACACGCGCGTATCGGGATCGGTCTGGAAGCGGTCGATCGCTTTCTGGCGTTTTGTGAAGGAATGGCTGCCAATCAGCGTGACAGCCTGGATGCCGAGGCGCTCGAACTCTTCGGTCAGCGCAAAGACGCTTTCCTTGAACTCGCAAAAGACGATCACCTTGTCCTCGACGTCCAGCTCCTGCACCAGCTCCAGTACGCTCGGGAGTTTGATGCGTTCGAGCAGGATCCGGAGCCTGCCGATACGTGCCAGTGCGGATTCGCTGCCGTGAAAGACAGCGTCGTATTGCTCGCGTTGTTCAGAGGTCATGGACAGTGAAAGCAATTGCCGCTGTTTGCCTTTGAGCTGGGTCAGCACGTCCTTGCGGCGGCGCAGCATCCAGTCCGAAAGCTGCGCGCGCAGCGCCTGGCGAAATTCGGTGCTACCGGTGAAATCTCTGCAGAATTCTTTCAACGGCATCAGGCCGATGCTATGGCCCGACAGCCGTAGCAAAGTGTGCAGTTCCAGCTCCCGGTTGAGGACTGGCGTGCCGGTCAGCAGGTAGCGATAAGGGATCTGCGCAGCGATGTCGAAGGCGTGTCGTGTCCAGAGTGCAGTCGGCTCCTTGAGTCGATGGGCTTCATCGATGACCAGGACGGCGAAGTGCTTCGCGGTTTGCAGGTAGTCGCCCAAGCGCTCGTAGTTGACCAGCACCCACTGAGCGTCGTTGTCGAACCGCTGCCGCGCAATCCGGGCGTCCGGGTTGACCGCACGAATTTCCCGTTCCCAGTTGATGATCAGGCTCAGCAGACACACGATCAGGACTGGTCTGCCTGCTGACTGGATCTCAGCTGCCACAACAGCCTGGCGGCTTTTGCCGAGCCCCATGTCATCGGCCAGCAACGCGCTGTTACGCAGCAGCAGATGGCGAACGCCCGCATGCTGATGGTCGTAGAGCGAGTACTGCTGCAGCGCTTCTTCGATGCCGGCATCCGTCCATTGCGTGCGCTGGATGCCGGCCACGCTGGCCAGAAAGATATCCTTGGCGCCCTCTCCTGCCTCGGCCTTTTCCTCACCCTGCGGAAAATCTCCGCCAATACAAATACCGTCCGTGGCGCGTACCGAAGTCAGTGAGCCGTCGCTGTGCAGCTGTTGCAGCGTGGTCAGGACCTCGATCTGCGCATCCACAAAGCCAAGCTCCTCGACCAGGTTGAGCTTCACGATCTCGGCCGAGCTTGCGAGTTTCCACGCGCGCATCTGCGACAGGTACAGGCCGCCCATGCGCTTGTATACGGCCACGACGCCCGGATGGTAATCACCACTTGCCAGAACGCCGCCACCCAGCAGCGGCGCCAAGCGTAGGTGCATGCCCCAGATGAACGCACTGCGATCCTGATGCTCGCGGGCTTCGTTGAGTTTGGCGATAAAGCTGTCCGGCGTTTCGCGAAGATCCGTCGAAGCCAAAGCCTTCAAGTCGGCAAACAAGCCTTCGGGGTCGGCATGGATGTGATGCTTCGGCACGCGCCAGGCACGGTGCAACGGATGCTCGCTGCGACGGATGTAGTAGCCCTGCCGGGCGAGCAGGACTTTGTTGCCACCTTCCAGATACGTGAGCGACAGCCCGTAGTCGTAACCGTCGTAGACCGCCGCTTTGAGCAGCGCCGGTAGTGGACGTTTAAGAAGCGTGCTCATTAGCGCATGGGCCGGAAACGCAGGCTGATTCCAGTGGAATCAAGCTGGGCCAGGTAACTTGATTCCACTGGAATCAAATCAGGCCAGCGGACAGGTGACCACCTCGAAGCGACGGTTCGGTGATCAGCAGTGATTCTGATTCCACTGGAATCAGCCCGACAGACGCTCCTTCGTCGTGAGTGTCCAGACATCAGCTGTCTAGTTGGATGGCCGGAATGACGAGCATGGAGCCTCATTCCGCAGAGGCTCCACGTGGAGGGCGTTTTTTGTGCCAGGTTCAAATGTCCGGATCCGGCGCAGCCTGGTCGGACGACGCCATGGCCAGACTTTCAATACGATGCGGCAGGATGCCGATCCGCGCCGCCTGGACTTTCATGGCACAGGCTTCGGTGCCGTCATCGGCCTCCCACTTGTCCATGACCATCCGGCCCTGCACCAGCACGCGCATACCTTTCGCGTACAGCCGCGCATATCGCTCGGCGTCCTTGTGCCACAACTCAACGTTGGCCCAGAAGCCTCCCTTGTCTTCGAAGTCGCCGCCTTCTCGGGCGAACGAGTTGTCGAAATAGACGTTCAGCCGCACCAGACGTCTCGGCTCTTTGTTGCCGTTGGCGAACTCCTTGAAGTCGGGTTTGCTGCCAATGTTGCCTTCACCCCAGAAATGCGTGGCCATGCTTAGGCCTCCTCGTTGAATGTGGTGTTATTGAAACGGATGCGGTGTACGTACGCGGCTTCGGCTTCGCTCATCCGGTCGGCACAAATCGCAGCCTGACGGCTGAGCGTGTGCATCAGGCT
This sequence comes from Pseudomonas sp. v388, assembly GCF_003935425.1. Taxonomy (GTDB): domain Bacteria; phylum Pseudomonadota; class Gammaproteobacteria; order Pseudomonadales; family Pseudomonadaceae; genus Aquipseudomonas. The sequence goes on along the minus strand of NZ_RHQN01000010.1, from coordinate 223,827 downwards.
GATCTGCATGTTGAGCGCAATGCGTTGCTGCTCCACTGCGTATAGGTCGTCGATCATGGTGTTCGGCGTGCGCGGATCGGCGAGCAGTTCGTCCCACAACAGGACGCCCATCTGGCTGCGATCGACCCGGGTCCAGCGCAGGAAGACTGTGCCGGCCCCGGTCGTTTGTCGAGTCAGGCGGACCGGCAGCAGCGTGAAGGGATAACGTCCTGTCTGTGCCAGGACCTCATGAACGGCGAGATGAATCAGGCCTTCCATGAGCTGCTCGCAGTAGCATGCAAATTGGCCCAGCTCCCCCTTACCCTTAAAAGGTTTTAAAAGCCCTTTGTGGAAGGCGGCGTGTTCAAGCCTGGAGAAGGCGGTCTGTTCCAGCATCCGGAAGGCTCGATGTTTTGCGTCAGCACCGGCACTTCCAGCGAAGGACTCTGCCTCAGTAAGCGGAAGGTGCATGGCTCAGCGCTCCCTATTCTCGACGTCGCCTGCATCAGGTTCCTGGCCCTCCGAGTCGAGCGATTGTTCTACTGGGTCAGGATCCAGCGCATCGACCTTGTGTCGACGGATGATCGGCGGTGCGAACTCGGCACGCAGCGTGCCTTCCAGCACTTCCTGCGGCAGCTCGCCGAGCAACTCCCGCGCTTCACGCGCTCTGGCGTTGTTGGCTGCGAAGTCGTCGCGGGTCGCCCCCGAGAACCTGTACTGCTGCACCAGGCCGAACAGGCTGCGTAGAACATGAGCGCCTTCATTGAGCCAGCGCTCCATGTCACGGCGGCCGATCAAAGCGGTGTGATGGGCCAGTAGCAGTCGGCGTGCGAGATCGTCGTACTGGGTCAGCAGGTAGACGGCCATGAAGCCGTGTTGCGCATTGACGAACAGTGGCAGGGTCACGGGCTGAACGTTCAGGTTCTCGCCGATGCTCAGCGCAGGCGGGAGGACCGTCATCATCTGAGCCAGTTGTTCCTGAATGGTCGTGAGCGCGGCCTTGGAACCGGCGAGCTTTTCTTCGACGCGGATCAGCCACCAGTCCGAGTAAGGATCATCCTGCTCGGCACCACGCTTCATCTTGTTGAGGACACCGACAAAGCCGCTAAGGCCGAGGATGCCGTTCTTGCCCTCGCTGGCGGTCCGACCGTGCCAGATACGCGCGGCGTGATGGGTGTGGAGCGTAAGCTTCATGTCGCTGCGAAGCGCGCCCAGGTTGAGTTGGATGGAGTCTGCCACGGGAAACCTCGTTGCTGGCTGGAGTGCATCCAGTGTCGCGACGGGCCGGAAGGCAGTCAGTTGGAAAACTGGTTTGTCGGAACGAAGATTTGGCAACGCGTGAGGCTAGGTCAGGTAGACCGGCGGAACTGGATGGGCCGAGGAGACTTGATTCCACTGGAATCAGAATGGACCTCGAATCTTGATTCCACTGGAATCAAACTCTGCGCAGCGCCGCATCGGAATTCAGGTTCGGTCGACTGCTCGTCCGGCAGTCTTGATTCCAGTGGAATCAGACCGAACCACGACTCCTGATTCCACTGGAATCAAACTCTGCGCAGCGCCGAATCGGAATCCAGGTCCGGTCGCCTGCTCGTCCGGCAGTCTTGA
>NZ_RHQN01000010.1:0-222231 GCF_003935425.1 Pseudomonas sp. v388 | reverse complement strand
TGATTCCACTGGAATCAAACTCTGCGCAGCGCCGAATCGGAATCCAGGTCCGGTCGCCTGCTCGTCCGGCAGTCTTGATTCCATTGGAATCAGACCGAACCACGACTCCTGATTCCACTGGAATCAGAGCAGACCTCAAATCTTGATTCCAGTGGAATCAAGCCTCCTGACTTCACTTTCGCCCTGGACTATCTCCCGGCTTTTGGCGGTTGCCTGGCGACTGGCTCGTCATGTTCCTCATGATCTCCGCCATGGCCTTGCGTGCAACCTCACGCTGTTCGGGGGTTGGCGGCTGCTTGCTTGCACGCGGGGCAGGTGGCCTCGGAGCAGGCTGCCGTGTGGTCTGCGGCGGCGGTACCGCCTGCCGGGCGACGGGAGGCGATTGCGCCAGGTCGTTGAAGCGACCGTCGCGCGCCTTGTCGATCATGCGCAGCAGATAACCGACCGGGTTGCGCAGTGCGTTCTGTCCGCAGCGCGCAGCCCATTGGGCAAGTACGTCGGCCTGCAGCTGGGGCGGCATGAATCCCATGGCGATCGTGATCTTCTGGCGCTCGTCGAATGGCAGCTCATGAAAAACCGCTGGCCAGCCCGGATCCGGTTCGGCTCGCGTGCGCGGTACAGAGCTTTTAAATACATCTGTATATGTACTTGTACAATATGAGTTCGGATTCCGAACCGGGTCGCAAAGCCCCGGTTTTCTACTGGGTTCGGATTCCGAACTCGGGTCCGCAGGATTCCGAACTGCGTGTTTTTCACTGAGTTCGGATTCGTTTTTACCGGGTTCGGAATCGTGCGCACCGAGTTCGGATTCACTTGGGCGTTCAGCCAGGTCGGTTCTGGTCGCCCAGCTCTGCCGACCCACTCGCTGCTCCAGGATTTCCACTCTGGTCGGCACGGTATGGTTGCGCACGTGAGGGTCATGCTGAAACTCGTCCAGAGTGAACGCCGCCACTTCACGTACCGCCTTGTTCGCGTGGGTTTGCGCGCTGCCGAGCAAATCCAGATAGTTGGTGTCCAGCAACATGGCTTCACTGATACTCACCGGTTCATCGTGCAGCAAGTAGATGTTGCCTTTCATACGCCCGGTCGCTTCGTCTCGCACTCTGCCCGCGAGACTGATCCAGCGCGTCAGTCGAAGCGTCGTCAGCGCTTTTGCCACCGTTTCGCGCGATGCCAGCCGAAACGGCGACGATGCCAGAAATGGACGCAGTTGTTCATAGGTGGGGAACGAGGTCAGCCCATCATCGTTGAGCAGCAACCTGAATACCTGCCAGGCATTGCGCTCCAGCGGGGTCAGACGCTCATCCAGCAGCAGACGTCGGGGTACGCTCTCATGCGGATTCCCGGTAAACAGAAGGCCCGCCCTTTCCGTCTCCGCTCCAAGCGCCGCAGGTTGCTCGGACAGGCTTGCTGGCCGCGTCGACCTCACAGGCCTCGGTCGCTGCTGACTTAGCGCTAGAGTTGCGCGATCCAGCAAGGCGTTCAGTGCCGGGAGCGCCCCCGGCGAATAACGATGAGCGGTGGCGGCGATCACAGCAGCTCCTGATCTATCCAGCTTTTCAGGGTGTTCCAGACCATCATCAGGTTGACCTGCGGCATCTGCTCCACGATCTGCATCGCTACCCGCAGCAGTGCCCGCGCGTCGCGCGGGTCTGCCGAGGTGCCTTTACCGAAGGTGAGCCAGTGTTGCCACAGCGCCTGTTCCTGCTCCTGGGTCAGGGACGGCCAGCGCCCCTTGCGATTGGGAATCCCCAGGATCGATCGACGCAACGCCACTTCCTTGGCCGTGAGCCCGAAAAGCTCGTGGATCAGCAGCGAGCTGGCACCCAGACGCACCGCCTGCATGACCAGCAAGTCTTCCTCGTTTTTTCTGGCCTGAGCCAGCAGCCGTTGCACCACCGGGCTATCCACCACCACCTTGACCCAAGGCACATTGGCGTTAACCAACAGGCTCATGCAGTGCGGCTCAATCAGGTCCTTGAGGTGGTGCTCAGCAAACCCCATCGCCAGGCAGCTGCGAAGCTCGCCGCGCCGAATGTCCTCAAGGACCTGATAGGCGACGGCGAGATTGAGAGGATGAGTCATGACTGCATCTCCAGGTCGATCAATCGACGGGCCAGGCGAATCACCCGGAACAGTTTGACCAGTGCTTCATCACCTATGCGCGGCTCGCTGCCGGGATCGGGATCACCGATTCCGGCGCGGCCGAGCAATAACTGGCCCAGTTCTGCTGCGAACTGAAACTCGCTGAAGTCAGCCTCTGCGGCTTCGGGCATGTCCCGCACGAGCGCGAAGCGGCCACTCAGCGCGTCCAGCAGGTTGACCAGCGTTTCCCTGCTGGTCGGAGACAGCGCGTCTACTGGTCGATCCAGCAGAAAACCGATGCCGCTATCGCTTGGCTCCACTCTGCAATGCAGATCCTCTCCCTCGACGATATCGCTGACCAGCCCGGCTATCTGCTGACGCAGAGTGTCGGGCTCGTCGAGCTTGCGTTCGATGTACCAGAGGTCGGTAATGGGGTGGAGGCCGCCGACCTGAACCGGAATAGCGTGCAGACACGCCTGCGCAAAATCCGGGATCGGCTCGCCAGTGGCCTGAGCCAGTTGCCGCTTCATGGCCTGAGTGCGCTCTGTTAAACCGGCTATCGGAGAGATCACATGGGCGTCGACCAGTGCCTGTGATTCCTCCTGCTCCACAGCCTCTGGATCTGGAGAGTCGGGGTGCGACGCCGGCGGAAGGTGCTCCGCAAGACCCGACGTTGGTTCTAGCTTGCGCTGCGAGCGCTCCGCCGGCGCCGTTACTGTCGGCGGAGCCCCCGTGGATTCTGGCAATGCTGACGGAGCCCCTGACTCTGGCCGCCTGTTCGGCGGCTCCGGCGTGCTGCTCCGGCTCTCCAGCAGGTCCATTTTCAACCAGTTGTAATCCTTGCCCAGCGGTTGCTGCATCTGGTGAATCAGCTCGTCTTGAAATCGATCGACCTTGAAGTCCGCTGTCTCATCGAAGGTAGCGAGCACGTCCTGAAACAGAGAGGCAAAATCGATACGCTCATCTGCCTCAGCGTATTGCTGCCAGACTTTCTCACCGCTGCGTCGCAGCGCAGTCAGCCGCTCGATCTGAGGTTTTCCTAATCCCGCATACAACAGCTTGGGGATCGCCGGAAGCAGGAAAGTCACGGCGTCCTGCATCTTGCTGATATGCGGCTGGGAAACGGGATAGCCGTCATCAGCCAAACGCTGCGCCAGCTCACGCTGGGTAAGCTGGCCGCCTGCCTCAACTTCGTAAAGCTCCCGGGCGCGCTCGACACCCAGGGCACGCTCGATAAAGGTCAGCTCGCCGTGCATGTCGTTTTCAGCCAAGTGGCCGGTCAGGGCAACGATGTCACGCCGCGACGGCCATGGCCTGAACAGACAGCTGATTTTCAGAAAGCGCTCGTCGCGAGTCTCTGTCCAGAGCTCCTTGAGAATGGCGAGACGCGTATTACCGCCGTTACGGATGATGAAGTGCGGCTCGCCGGGACGCCGCGTAATCGGCGGCGGCGCGTCCAGACCGCGCTTGCGAATGGACTCCTTGAGCTGGTCGTACAGTGGATTGCGGTTAAGCCGCGGGTTGTGTTCATAGGGACGTAACTGATCCAGCGTGATGACCATTGGCGTGTCGGCGATCGGATCTGACAGCTGCGCCAGAGTCGGGCCGTTGTTCATGAATGCGCCCTGCAGCAGCTTGCCTTTGATGCTCTCGACGTTCGGCGATTTGATACTCATGACGGCCGCTCCTTGTTATCAGGAGCGGATGCGGTCAGGCGATCTATCACTGCGTTGGCCCGCCGGAGTTCCTCTTCAAGCTCCAGACTTCGAAACAGACGATGGAGAATTTCCGCGTTCATCGACCGATTGGACGCTTTTGCCAGCTCCGCTATCTGATGCCGCAGCCCCACCTGCGCGAAGCGTACGATGAATTTCTCGCACGGTTTCTTACTTCGAGTCATCTTCGCCTCCGTGCGTCGGCAGATCATCTTTTTCGTAATGCAGGTCACCAACGGAGAGCGACAGGACCTCCACTGCCTGCCACCGCTCCACTTGGCAGGCCAGTCCGTATATGAAACGGCCAGCACCGCTCTGGCCATCCTTCAATCGAAACACGACGGTGCAGAGCACCTCATCTGACTCAACGGTTTTCATGGCTGTCCTCCTGGACGGCGTAGCTGCCACATTCCGGGCAGACCAGAATCTCCAGTTCGCCATCCCGCAGGATGGTGTCGACCAGACGCTGCAGCGCACGGTGGCGAGCAAACTGCGCGCGGCAGTCCAGACATTGGCTCCGCGCTATGGGGTGTTTAACCAAGGTAGTCGCTTGGGGGGTCATGCATAGGCTCCTTGCCGATCCGTGGCGTCGAGGTTGACGAAACGCGTGTGTGCGGGGATGAAACCGGTGCGCACGACACCCGTGGGTCCGTTGCGGTGTTTGCCGATGATGAGCTCGGCAACGCCTTGATCCATTGTGTCGGGGTGGTAGACCTCTTCCCGATAGATGAACAGTGTCAGGTCGGCGTCCTGTTCCAGCGCGCCTGATTCGCGCAGGTCACCGTTGTGAGGTCGCTTGTTGGCCCGGTTTTCCAGAGCCCGATTAAGCTGGGACAAGGCGATGACCGGGCAGCTGAATTCCTTGGCCAGCGCCTTGAGGCTCGCGGAAATGGCCGCGACCTCAAGGTTGCGATTTTCGTGACCCGGGCACTGCATCAGTTGCAAGTAGTCAACCATGATCAACCGCGGCTTGCCGAATCGGCGAGCGGCTCGACGAGCGCGTGCGCGCAACGCGGTGGGCGTGAGGCCGGCGCTGTCGTCGATGACCAATCGCTGGCCATAGCCGTTGATGCGGGCGGTCGCGGCCGTCAGCCTGACCCAGTCTTCGTCCTCCAGCTGGCCGCGCATAAGTTGCGCAACGTCGAGCTGCCCAAGTATGGCGAGCATGCGGTACATCAGCGCCTGCGCTGGCATTTCAAGCGAGTAGATCTGCACGGTGTTGGCCGGATCCTGCTGCAGTACCGCGTCGACGATGTTCAGCGCCAGACTGGTCTTGCCCATGGACGGCCGTGCCGCAACGATGATCAGATCAGCGTCCTGAAAACCGCCGGTCTTTTCGTCCAGATCTTTCAAGCCGCTCGGGACACCGGTCACGCCAGTCCCATGGTTGAAGTGAAAGTCGACCTGCTCGACCACCTTCATCAGCGCCTCGTTTATATCGACGAAAGAGTCAGGCGACTGCCCTTCGCCCAGTGCGAACAATCGTTGCTCGAAACGCTCCTGCACCTCCTGACTGCAGGCCTTGGGTTCTGATGCGCTTCGGCTGCATTCGTAACCCAGACGAATCAGCTCTCGCAGGTGCGCACGCTCGCGAACGATCCCGGCATAAGCGGCAATGTTCGCTACGGAAGGCGTGTTCTTCGCCAGTTCTCCAAGGTATGCGAGTCCGCCAGCCTCCTGGGCATCCTGGAGTGCTTCGGCAACCGTCACCACATCGAATGGCAGGTTGGTGACGGCCAGCGATTCGATCGCCTGATAAATCAAACGGTGCTCGCGCTTGAAGAAATCGCCTGGCGACAGCCCGTCTGCGATCAGTTCCCACGCCTGGTTGTCGAGCATCAGCCCGCCCAGCACGCCCTGCTCTGCTTCGATCGAATGTGGCGGCATCAAGTCGGCAAGGTTCATGAAGCCACCTCCACGCGTTGATCGACGGGTTCGCCCACAGTGTCGAACGCGTAGCGGTCAAACTGCGCCTGCCATTCGGGAAAGACTTCGCGTGCCAGTGAGTGGATGACGGAGAACGCCGATGGCGCCTTTCGATTATGGGGCTGTCGCTGTTCAAGCCGGTGAGCGGGCAGGCCTTGGGTCGCAGCGCGGCGGAACGCCACCGCAGCGGGGATGGTGGTATCCAGCAGTTTGATCTGTGGATGCTCGGTCAGCGTTTCGCTCAGCGACTGGTAAATCAGATGCGCATCGTTCGTTGCGTCGAGCTTGTTGACCACGATGTTCAGCGGCGGCGTATGCACGCCCAGAGCCGACAACGGCTCCAGATCCTTCAACAGTTGCTGGGTCCCGCGATAAAACTCGCGAGCCGCCAGCATGTCCGGCGTGATCGGTGATATCGCCAGATCCGAGGCTAGCAGCGCCATTTCAAGCATCACCGACCGTGCGCCTTGGGTGTCGATCAGCAGCAGATCGAAGTCATCAGCGAAGGCCGAGACCAGATTTTTCAGACGCAGTCGTCCATCCGCCGCATGCAGCAACAGGTTGCTGAGCTGGCTGAACGGGTCGTTGGAGACGATCAGGGAAAGATTGGGGATGCACGTGCGGCTGATCACCTGCGCGGAGCGGGTCTCGTTCTGTGCGATCAGTTGATAGGTGCCACCTGGTGCTTCATGGTCCAGACGATAGAACGAGGACAGCGAAGGCTGGGTATCAAGGTCTACAAGCAGGGTTTTGAGATTAGCGTCGGCGCAGAACGCGCCTAGATTGGCTGTGACCGTGGTTTTGCCCGGCCCGCCCTTGGTCGAAACGATGGTTGCGATTTTCATGCTGAACGCCTCTAAATCAAGTGATTAGAGGCAGCGTTCGGCCGTTCAACCTTCATCTATAATGTGTTTCGAGATGTAAAAACCACGATTTCGAGCTGCTTCGCAAGCTGACTACCAATGATCGTTTTTTTGCGATCACTGACACGGTTTCGCGAAGCGCGCCTAACCTGTTGATTTACATCTGAAAAATCTGGCTCCACGACCTGGACTCGAACCAGGGACCCAGTGATTAACAGTCACTTGCTCTACCAACTGAGCTATCGCGGAATGAGCGCTATGTTACTGATTGGAAAAAGGAAGTCAAGCGAGTCCCTCAAAAAATTTTCCATAAATATCCGGTGCTTGCCCACGACGGGGTTCATGGCCGGCGGGGTGTGGCGTAGTGTATTTGCACATGCTTTGAAACAACCCTTCCCGACGAGGTGACCGCAATGCCCCTGGAAAACCCTCTTGCAACGCTCTTCCCCACTGCCGAAGCGATCCCCGAGCAGTTTCGCCCCGGCGCGCCCATCGAGCAGCGCGAATATCTGGTCAACGGCGAACTGCGCGTATGGGCCGGAGCACTTGCGCCGGTGCGCAGCCCGGTGTCCGTACGCGATGGCGAGGCGCTGGAGCCGGTCATTCTGGGCAGCACGCCCTTGATGGACGCTCCCACCGCAATGACCGCACTGGACGCGGCGGTGCACGCCTATGACCGCGGCCAGGGTCGCTGGCCGACGATGCGGGTGGCCGAGCGAATCCAGCATGTGGAGAGTTTCCTCAAGCGCATGCGTGAACAGCGTACGGCGGTGGTCCATCTGCTGATGTGGGAAATCGGCAAAAACCTGAAGGACTCGGAAAAGGAATTCGACCGTACCTGCGACTACATCGTCGATACCATCGCTGCCCTCAAGGAGCTGGACCGGCGCTCCAGCCGCTTCGAGCTGGAACAGGACACTCTCGGCCAGATACGGCGCGTGCCGCTGGGCGTAACGCTGTGCATGGGTCCGTACAACTACCCGTTGAACGAGACCTTCACCACGCTGATCCCGGCGCTGATCATGGGCAACACCGTGGTGTTCAAGCCGGCCAAGTTCGGCGTGCTGTTGATCCGGCCATTGCTGGAAGCGTTTCGCGACAGCTTCCCGGCGGGCGTCATAAATGTGATCTACGGCAGCGGCCGCGATACCGTCAGCGCCTTGATGGCCAGCGGCATGATCGACATCTTCGCTTTCATCGGCACCAACAAAGCGGCCAGCGCCCTGAAAAAGCTCCACCCGCGCCCGCATCGGCTGCGCGCCGCGCTGGGGCTGGACGCCAAGAACCCGGGCATCGTGCTGCCGGATGTGGATCTGGACAACGCGGTCAGCGAAGCGGTGACCGGCTCGCTGTCGTTCAACGGCCAGCGCTGCACCGCCCTGAAAATCCTGTTTGTGCATGAAGATGTGGTCGACAGCTTTCTGGAAAAATTCCAGCAGAAACTGGCGCAGCTCAATCCGGGCATGCCGTGGGAAGCGGGGGTGTCGCTGACGCCACTGCCGGAACCGGGCAAGACTGATTATCTGCAGGGTCTGGTGGCCGATGCGCTGGGCAAAGGCGCCAGGGTTGTGAATAGCGGCGGCGCGCAGGTCTGTGAAAGTTTCTTCTACCCCGCCCTGCTCTACCCGGTGAACGAGCAGATGCGCGTGTACCACGAAGAGCAGTTCGGTCCGGTCGTGCCGGTGGTGCCTTATCGCGATATAGAAACGGTGGTCGACTATGTGCTCAACTCCGATTTCGGCCAGCAACTGAGCATCTTCGGCAAGGATTCGGCCCAGGTCGGGCGTCTGGTGGATGCTTTCGCCAATCAGGTCGGGCGCATCAACATCAATGCCCAATGCCAGCGCGGGCCGGACCAGTATCCGTTCAACGGGCGCAAGAATTCGGCTGAAGGCACGCTGTCGGTTCACGATGCGTTGCGGGTGTTCTCGATCCGCACGCTGGTCGCGACCAAGTTTCAGGACAACAACAAGGCGCTGGTCAGCGACATCATTCGCAACCGTGAATCGAGTTTCCTGACCACCGATTACATATTCTGAAGCGCCGGCCTGAAGTGTGCGGAGCGATACGCGCTTCAGGCCGAAGCCTCTCCGGGTGTTTGTCGCCATGCCCGCCTTCCTCGGCAAACCATCACCTGGGCGGTTTGACCCAGCTCCGCAGCCCTTCACGGCCGTTTAAGATTCATTGAGCTGGTTCATCGAAATGTATACCCGCGACTGGCGGCTTGGGGCGAATGGTGGAACTGAAGCGGAGTGCGGTCAGCGCGGGTGAGCGTGTTGGAAGTAGCAGCTTGCTGGCGAAAACGTATTTGGGTTTCAATCAGGGTCACGAGGTATAACCTCTTCGCACATCACAATATCTACCGTTCGTCTGCACAAGATTAAAAATAGACCTCAAAGCCCCGGTATATGGCGGTATCCAGCGATATTCGCGCTACTGACTCGCTTGACATTGACCGACAACCTCCTCAATAATCCAGCCATAGTTGTATGACGACATACTAATAATCACAAAAATCACGAAGGCCCCCATGCAGATCACCTCCGTCAATGTCGATGTCTTTACGTTCCCCTCTCGCCGCGCCGTGGACAGCGCCGGCCATGCCCATCCAGGTGAAGAAACCCCGGTCAAGAACGCCATGCTGCGGATCGCTTGCGACGACGGCTCGGAGGGCTTTGCCTTCGGAACGCCTGAACTCATTCGCCCCCACGTGCTGGAATCGTTCGTCAAGAAAGTCCTGATCGGCCAGAACCCGATGAATCGCGAAAAAATCTGGCAGGAGCTCGCCCACTGGCAGCGTGGCAGTGCCAGCCAGTTCACCGACCGCGCGCTGGCTCTGGTGGAGCAAGCCTTGTGGGATCTGGCCGGTCGCGCTTTGAAGCTGCCGGTCTACCAATTGCTTGGCGGCTACCGCGACAAGGTGCTGGCCTACGGCTCGACCATGTGCGGGGATGACCTGCCCGGCGGCCTGTCCACTCCGGATGAATACGGCCGGTTCGCCGAGAAGCTGGTGCAGCGTGGCTACAAGGGCATCAAGCTGCACACTTGGATGCCGCCGATCTCCTTTGCGCCGGACCCGCGCATGGACGTGCAGGCCTGCGCCGCCGTCCGGGAAGCGGTCGGGCCGGATATCGCGCTGATGCTCGACGGTTATCATTGGTATAGCCGCACTGACGCGCTGTACATCGGTCGCCAATTACAGAAACTCGACTTCGCCTGGTTCGAAGAACCGATGATGGAAGACTCCGCAGACTCCTACGCGTGGCTGGCCGCCAACCTGGACATTCCGGTGCTCGGCCCGGAAAGCATCGCCGGCAAATACCACAGCCGTGCCGGCTGGGTGACCCAAAAATCCTGCGACATCCTGCGCGCAGGGGTGGCCGGCGTTGGCGGCATCGGCCCCTGCATGAAAGTGGCGCACCTGGCCGAGTCGTTCGGCATGGACTGCGAAGTACACGGCAACGGCGCCGCCAACCTCAGCGTGGTCGGTGCGATCAGCAACTGTCGCTGGTACGAACGCGGTCTGCTGCACCCTTTCCTGGAATACGATGACGTGCCCGCCTACCTCAACAGGCTGGTAGACCCGATGGACAAGGACGGCTACGTTCACCTGTCCGACGGACCCGGGCTGGGCGAAGACATCAACTTCAGCTATATCGAGACCCACACCCTGCAACGGTACTGACCCGCTGTACCGCGAGGGCGAGCGCAGCGCCCTTCGCACACGTGTTTCGACAAGTAAGCGTCTTAATAAATATAAGAAAGGACCGCCCCATGAAACTCTGGCCCAAGCGCCTGCCCTGGCTGCTTTGCCTCGCCGTCATGGCGACAGCGTTGCAACCACCGCCCGCCCTGGCGCGCGGCGAAACCCCGGTCGACCAACTGGTGGTCGGCATGAGCATGATCAATCTGCTGTCTCTGGACCCTGCCGGCGCCACCGGACTGGAAGTGTCGGAGGTCAATGCCAACGTCTACGACATGCTGCTGGAGCAGGACGCCGCGCAGCCGGATCGCCTGGTGCCGGCCCTGGCCGAACGTTGGGAAATCAGCCCCGACCGCATGCGCCTGACGTTTCATCTGCGCTCCGGAGTGAACTTTCATTCCGGCAACCCGCTGAGCGCCCAAGATGTTGCCTGGTCATTGCAGCGGGTGATCACCCTGAACAGAGCCCTGGCCTCGACCTGGAAAGCCTACGGCTACACCGCCGCGAACGTGGCGCAATTGATGCGTGCCGAAGGGCCGACCACCTTCGTGATGGATCTGCCCAAGCCGACCGACCCGCTGCTGGTGCTCAATACCCTGGCGACCTCGCCCAGTGCATTTGTCGTCGATCGGCTGACCGCTCTTGAACATGCCAAGGGCGACGACCTGGGAGCAGCGTGGCTGACCACTCATACCGCAGGCTCCGGCGCCTTCAAGCTGGACATCTGGCGCGCCAACGACGTCATCCTCATGACCCGCTTCGATCAGTACTGGCGCGGGCCGGCCAAGATGCGCCGGGTGATAATGCGCAACATGACCGAATCCCAGGCCTTGCGCCTGATGGTGGAACGCGGTGATCTGGACGTCGCTCGGGGCATGGCCGCTTCGGACATCAAGGCGCTGACCCGCTCCGAGGACGTCGCGGTGCAGACCATTGCGCGCGGCACCATCTACTACGTCGCACTGAGCATGGAGCAGCCGCTGTTTCAGGATGTGCGGGTGCGCCAGGCGGTCCGCTCGCTGATCGATTACCAAGGCATCAACCAGGTCGTCATGCCGCATTACGGCCTGATCAACCAGCGCCCGCTGCAACTGGGCCTGGCGGCTCGCCTGGACGATCCGGGTTACGCGCTCAATGTCGCCCAGGCCAAGCGCCTGCTCGCCGAGGCCGGGTATCCGAACGGTTTCGACATCAGCATCCGTTCTCTCACTGATTCGCCCTTCATCAATATCGCCACCAGCCTGCAATCGACCCTGGCGCAGGCCGGGATCCGCGCCAACATCATCACCGGCACCGGCAACCAGATTTATGGCGCGATGCGCGAACGGCGCTTCGACATCCTGGTCGGTCGCGGCGGCGGCGGTGCCGAGCGCCACCCGCATTCCAGCCTGCGCGCACTGATCTACAACCCGGACAATCGCGAACAGGCCAAGCTGAGCAATTTCCAGGGCTGGCGCACTTCGTACTACAACGCCGAGATCAATCAGTTGATCGAGCAGGCCGAACAGGAACGGGACGCAAATCGCCAACTGGCGCTGTACCAGCGCATCCAGATGCTGTACGACCAGGCCGCCGGGCCGATCATGCCGGTGTCGCAGATGACCGATGAAGTGGTCCTGCACAGCGATGTGCGCCAGTACCAGGGACACAGCGCGGCCACAACCCGCCTGCGCGACGTCTACAAGCAACGCTGACCCAAGCCTTCCCTCGCTCAATCCAAGGCAGGACAACTCATGTCGAGTGCATCGATTTCTTTTTGGAGCAGTCGGGTCGCCCATGGCACCCGTCGCAGCGGTTCAGTGGCGGCGACCCTGTTCGGCTTGCTGTTGCTCACTTTCTTCATTGGCCGGGTCATGCCGCTCGACCCGGTATTGGCCATCGTCGGCCCCGACGCCGACGCCGCCGCCTACGCCCAGGCCTATCAGGAACTGGGCCTGGACAAGCCACTCTGGACCCAGTTCGGCCTGTACCTCACCGACCTGCTGCATGGCGACCTGGGCATGGCCTTGCTCACCGGCCATCCGGTGATCGACGACATCGTCCGGGTATTTCCCGCCACGCTAGAGCTGGCGACCCTGGCGATCCTGTTCGGCGTATTGGTCGGGCTGCCGCTGGGCGTCTACGCCGCCACGCACCAAGGCCGGGCCGGCGACCATTTCGCCCGGCTCATTACCCTGTTCGGTTATTCAACGCCGATCTTCTGGCTGGGCATGATGGCTTTCCTGGTGTTCTACGCCTGGCTGGGCTGGGCCGGCGGTGTCGGGCGCATCGGCCTGGCCTACGACGGCCTGATCGAAACCCGCACCGGGCTGCTGTTGGTGGACACCGCCTTGGCCGGCGACTGGGAGGCGTTTCGCAGCGCAGTGCGGCACATCCTGCTGCCGGCAGTGATCCTGAGTTTCAACTCGGTGGCCTACATCAGCCGCATGACCCGCAGCTTCATGCTCGAACAGCTTTCCCAGGAGTACATCATCACCGCGCGGGTCAAGGGCTTGTCCCAGCGACGGATCATCTGGGGCCATGCGTTTCGCAACATCCGAGTGCAACTGCTGACCATTGTGGCACTGGCTTATGGCGGGCTTCTAGAAGGTGCGGTACTGATCGAAACCGTATTCGCCTGGCCCGGCTTCGGCCAGTACCTGACCAGCAGCCTGCTACTGGGGGATATGAATGCAGTGATGGCCTGCGTGCTGCTGATCGGCCTGATCTTCGTCGCGCTGAACCAGATCAGTGATGCCCTCTACAAAGTCTTCGACCCGAGAACACGCTGATGAATACCTCAATCGCAAGCAGCGCCAACCCCATGATCAGCGCTCCGCAATCCAGCCTGGCGGCGTTCTGCGCCAGCAGTTCGCGCCTGATGCACTTTCTGCTGCGCAACCCGATGACCCTGGCCGGGCTGGTGGTGATCGGAACCTTGATGGTGGTTGCCCTGTTCGCGCCGCTGATCGCCACTCACGATCCGCTGGCCCAGGACCTGTCCGCCGCCTTGCGCATGCCCGGCGCGCAAAACTGGTTCGGCACCGACGAGTACGGCCGGGATGTGTTCAGCCGCCTGGTCTATGGCTCGAGGGTCACGTTGTACATCGTGATGCTGGTCACGGTGATCGTCGGCCCCATCGGCCTGTTGATCGGCACCGTGTCCGGCTATTACGGCGGCTGGGTGGACGGTCTGTTCATGCGCGTCACCGACATCTTCATCTCGTTCCCCAGCCTGGTGCTAGCCCTGGCGTTCATCGCCGCATTGGGTCCGGGACTGGAGCATGCAGTCATCGCCATTGCCCTTACAGCCTGGCCGCCGATAGCCCGTCTGGCGCGTGCAGAAACCCTGTCGCTGCGCTACGCCGACTTCGTGGTGGCTGTGAAACTGCAGGGCGCTTCGACACTGCGCATCATCGCCAGGCACATCATTCCCATGTGCCTGTCGTCGGTGATCATCCGCCTGACCATGAACATGGCGAGCATCATCCTGACGGCCGCCGCCTTGGGCTTCCTCGGCCTGGGCGCGCAGGCACCGTTGCCGGAATGGGGCGCGATGATTTCCAGCGGCCGGCGCTACATGCTCGAAAGCTGGTGGCTGGTGGCAGCACCCGGCGCCACCATCATGCTGGTCAGCCTGGCCTTCAACCTGCTCGGCGACGGCCTGCGGGATGTGCTCGACCCACGTAACGCCAAGTAATGACAGCCATCACAACAAGGAAGAGCGCCATGTCAGAGATCAAGCTTGCGGTAGAGGATTTGCGGGTCGAGTTCATCAGTGGTGGCGTGGCCAGCCCGGCGGTGCGCGACGTGTCGTTCACTCTGGGCCGTGAGAAGCTGGCGATTGTCGGCGAATCCGGCTCAGGGAAATCCACGGTGGGGCGCAGCCTGTTGCGCCTGCATCCGACTTCGGCGCGGGTCTCCGCCAGGACGATGCGCTTTGGCGACGTCGACCTGCTGGCTTGCAGCGAAAAGCAGATCCAGGGCATTCGCGGGCGACGCATGTCGATGATCATGCAAGACCCCAAATACTCGCTTAATCCGGTGATCAAGGTCGGCGAGCAGATTGCCGAGGCGTACCTGGCCCACCACAAGGTGTCCCGGCGCGAGGCACGGGAACGCACTCTGGCAATGCTGGCCGAGGTGCATATCCGCGAACCGGCACGGGTCTACGAGCTGTATCCCCATGAGGTTTCCGGCGGCATGGGCCAGCGGATCATGATCGCGATGATGGTCATCACCGATCCCCAGGTGATCATTGCCGACGAGCCCACTTCAGCACTGGACGTGTCGGTGCGCCGCCAGGTGCTCAATGTACTGGAGGAACTGGTCAGCGAGCGGGACCTGGGGCTGATTTTCATCAGTCACGACCTGAACATGGTCCGCCACTTCTGCGACCGGGTGCTGGTCATGTATGCCGGGCGTGTCGTGGAATCCCTGGCCGCCGACGAACTGGATCAGGCGCGTCATCCGTACACCCAGGGCCTGCTCGCCGCCCTGCCCAGCCTCGACCGGCCGCGTGCCACCCTGCCGGTGTTGCAACGCGATCCCCTTTGGCTCATTCACTGAGACTGCTCCCATGGCCATGATCGAAGTCGATTCACTCAACCTGAGCTTTGGCACCGGTGCTGCGCTGAATCAGGTATTACGCAATGTCGACCTGCGGGTCGAGGAAGGCCAGTCGTTCGGGCTGGTCGGCGAGTCCGGGTCGGGCAAGACCACCGTGCTGCGTTGCCTGGCCGGGCAATATCAGCACTGGACCGGGACGCTGCGCCTGGCGGGTCAGGCGATCCAGCGCAGTCTCGACGCCGACCACTGTCGCAAGGTGCAGATGGTGTTTCAGGACCCCTACGCGTCGCTGCATCCGCGCCACACCATCGATACGGCGCTGAAAGAGCCGCTCAGCATCCACCGTATCGGCGAGCGCGACCGGCGGGTCTGCGAGGTGCTGAATCAGGTAGGGCTCAACGAGAGCTTTCGCTTTCGGTATCCACATCAGTTATCCGGCGGGCAACGCCAGCGCGTGGCCATTGCCCGGGCGCTGATTCTGCAACCGCGAGTGTTGCTGCTGGACGAACCCACCTCGGCGCTGGACGTGTCGGTGCAGGCGGAGATTCTCAATCTGCTGGCCGATCTGCATCGGCAGCAAGGGCTGACGTACCTGATGGTCACCCATGATCTGGGCGTCGTCGCACACCTGTGCGACCGCGTGGCGGTAATGCAACAGGGCCAGGTGGTGGAAACCCTCGACACCCGGCGGCTGGTCGATAACCAGGCGCAGCATGAGTACTCCCGACTGCTGATTCAGGCCAGTCGAGACATGGACGTGCGCCTGACTGGCTGACGACCCGCTGCCCTTTCGGCAGCCATTCGCTTTATCCCGCTGACAACTATCCCCGGCCTGACCGGCAAGGGGTTCGGCTGCCCGCGATTTGCTCACACCTACCGAAAACCAAATCAAACAAGAATAAAAACCATGACAAAAACCACTGCATTGATCGCTTTCACCACCCTGTTCTGCAGCGCCTGGGCCTATGCCGACAGCGCCTACATCAACTACCGGCATCAGTATGCCGAGAGCACCCGCATGCACGCCGACCGGGTCAAATTCGGCACGCGCCTGGACAGCGGCTGGGGGTTCGAAGGCGAGCTGAAATACAAGACTGCCGGCGACCGGCAGGACGTGGCGTTCGACAACACGGTGGGCAACGGCCACGAGCTGACCGTGAGCTATCAACACCGGCTCAACGACAAGTGGCTGCTAACCCCTTCGCTGGCCCTGGAAAGCATCGAGAAATCCACCGCCTACAAGATGGGGCTCAAGGTGGGCTACAAGGTCACCGATCAGTTGACGGTGTCGGGCCGTTATCGCTACGACTCGATCAAGCTGGACCGCGACAAGGTCAACCGGGACATGCCCGACAACCAGATGAACGACCAGTCGATCAATCGCTTCGACGTGTGGCTCAACTATGCAACCCAAGGGCCGTGGGCCTATGAATACCAGTTCACCTATTTCGACGCAGACTACATCCGCTTCGACAACGGCAAGACCGATTACGAACAGAACGCGGCGTTCAAATACAAGTGGGACAAGCACTGGGTGCCGTTCTTCGAAGTCGGCGACATCAAGGTCGATTCCGAGGACGACAAACGCCAGCTGAGATTGCGGGTGGGGGTGCAGTACAACTTTCTCTGAGATCCGCGGCAGCCAATGAGGGCCCCTTCGCCGGCAGGCTGAGCCCTAAGGGCGCTTTGTCGCCGGTTCTGGTGGAGGCCGCTTGCCGGCGACTGCGGTTGGGCGGTCAATCGCTGTACAACGCCTGCGTCCTGCGCAGGCGCGTCCGGCTGCCGCTCAGGTGCAGGTACATCGCGGCGCGGGCGGCGTCGGCGTCGCCCTGGGCGATGGCGTTGTAGATCTGCCGGTGTTCGGCGTTGATGCCGGCCAGGTAGGCGCTGCGGTCGCTCTGGCCGGTGTAGGCCGAATTCATCCGGGTACGCGGAATCAGCTTGGTGCCCAGATGCTTCATGATGTCGATCAGGTAAGCATTGCCCGAAGCCTTGGCGATCTTGAGGTGAAACTGAAAATCGGCATTGATGGTGGTGCCGGATTTTTCCGGGCCTTCCAGCAGCGCATCGAACGCCCGGCGCAGTTCCAGCAGCGCTTCAGGCGACCGCCGCTGTGCGGCAAGACCGGCCGCCTCGACTTCCACGCTCAGGCGAAATTCCAGCAGATTGAGTACGTCCGACAGCGTCGCAATGGTCGACGGCCCTACCGAAAACCCCTCCGGCGGCGGCATGTCCAGCACGAACGTCCCGACACCATGACGGGTCTCCACCAGCCCCGCCGCCTGCAGGCGCGACAGCGCATCACGAACCACCGTGCGGCTGACGCCTTCGGCTTCCATGATGTGCAGCTCCGAAGGCAGACGTTCGCCACGCTTGAGTACCCCGTCGCGCATGCGTTGGGCAAAGCGGTCGACCAGGGTTTCGGCCAGGCGTCTGTGGTTCTTTTGCGCGGAAGGGAGGTTGTCCGCCATTGCAGCCTCGGTTCGGGGGGAATGCGCGAGTATAGGCCGCGATACCACACAAAACCCAGCCGAGGTGTGGTTATACTCAACGCGCCCGAGCCGACGCCCTGTGCGCCAGGTTCGCCACCGACAGCCCGATCCGGAACGATCCCACTGACCATGGACCAACCTTCCTCGCCCACCGGCCGCCGCTCCAGCCTGACCCAGCAACTGGTCGCGGAATTCACCCGCAGGATTCGCGACGGCGAAATCGGCAGCGGCGAGAAACTGCCCACCGAGCAAGTCATCATTCGCGAGACCGGCGTCAGCCGTACCGTGGTGCGCGAGGCCATGTCGCGGCTGCAGGCCGAAGGTCTGGTCGAAACCCGGCATGGGATCGGCACCTTCGTGGTCGACGCCGCGATGCCCCGCCCGCTGCATGCAGAAGCGCTGCCGCTGGCAACCGGCAACGCAGGCATCGCGATCATC
The DNA here is from genome assembly GCF_003935425.1 of Pseudomonas sp. v388. GTDB lineage: Bacteria > Pseudomonadota > Gammaproteobacteria > Pseudomonadales > Pseudomonadaceae > Aquipseudomonas. The sequence continues at coordinate 204,461 of NZ_RHQN01000010.1, read as the reverse complement.
GAGTTGCGCCTGAGTCTGGAGCCGGAAGCCGCCGCCCTCGCCGCCCAGCGCCGCACGCCGGAACAACTGGTTGCCATCCGCGCGGCGCTGGACGCACTGCACCTTTGCACGGTGGCCGGCGCGCCGACCTTGCAGGCTGATTTCGAGTTCCACCGGCAGATTGTACTGTGCACCGCCAATAGCTTTTTCACCGACGCCATGACACAACTGGGCGAAGGCATTGTGCCGCGGGTCGGCAGCGGTTTCGGCAATGTGGCGTCGGTTGTCCATGAAGACGATCCGGCCGTGCAGCAGCGTGAACAGGAGCTGATCTACGAAGCCATCGTCCAGCAGGACCGCGACAGCGCGCGGGCCGCCATGCGCCTGCATCTGATCAACGCTTTGCAGCGGATTCGCGCAAACCCGTAGCATCTGGTTTCGTTATTCTATAACATGCCGCCCCGTCGGTTTCCGAGAGGAACTAACAGGGAATTCGCGCGCCCCATTCAATCGGGTCGTCACCGAAACTGCCCCCGCAACTGTAGGCATCGAGTCTGTTCCGAAGCATCTGCTTGGCCACTGGGTTTCCCGGGAAGGCCGGAACATGACCATGACGTGCCAGTCAGGAGACCTGCCGACCTGCTGCACAACACTAACCGGCGGGGTGTCCGGGAAGGACATCCGCGCACGCCTTCTCTGCGTGCCTTGCATTGCCCTGCTCCGTTCCGGTGGCGTCAGCGGCGAGCCGGGGTGTGTTTCCTGCAAGTACCTTGCGCCTTGCACACGTACGAAAGGAGATCGCATTTCATGTCGTTGCCGCGTCTAGCCACACTGATCACCGCCCTTGGCCTTTCCACGCTCTGCGCCGCCGAACCGACCCGGTATCCGCTGACGCTGGAAAACTGCGGCCTGCCCCTGACCTTTACGCAGGCACCCGTCAAGGCAGTGACCATCGGTCAAGCCGGCACTGAAATGCTCTACGAACTGGGGCTGGGCGACCGCCTGGGCGGAACCTCGCTGTGGTTCAACGACGTGCTGCCGCAATTCAAGGCGCAGAACGACAAGGTAGAGCGTCTGGCCGATAACGACCCCAGCTTCGAATCGGTGATCGGCAAGCGTCCGGGGCTGGTGGCCGTGCAGCTGGAATGGATGGTCGGCGCGCAGGGCGTGGTCGGCACCCGCCAGCAATTTCATGACCTCAAGATCCCGACCTACATCATGCCGTCGGACTGTGAAGGCAAGGACAATCTGGTGGGCGCCGACGGCACGCGCCTGGAGCCGTTCCGCATCGAGTCCATCTACAAGAGCATCGAGCAGCTGGCACAGATTTTCGACGTGCAGGACCGTGGCCGGCAACTGATCGGCCAGCTTCAGGAACGTCTGAAAACCGCCTTGGCCAACGTCAAGCGCAACCATGACAAGGACGTGTCGGCGGTGTTCTGGTTCTCCAGCGCCGATCTGGACATCGACCCCTACGTCGCCGGCCGCAAGGGAATTCCGGACTTCATGCTCAAGAGCCTGGGCATGCGCAACATCGTCGAATCCGATGAGGAATGGCCGACCGTCGGCTGGGAAACCATCGCCAAGGCCAACCCCAACATCCTGGTGATCGCACGCATGGACCGCCGCCGCTTCCCGGCCGACGACTACCGCAAGAAACTCGAATTCCTCAAGTCGGACCCGGTGACTCGCAACATGGATGCGGTGAAGCATGACCGCATCGTGATCATCGACGCCGACGGCATGCAGGCCAGCCTGCGGCTGTTCACCGGCATCGAAGAACTCGCCGCCGCGGCCGACCGGTTCAGTAAAGCCCCATGAAGTCATCGGTGACATTGGCACACTCACTCTGGGTCGCGGCATTGCTGCTGATGGCCGTGCTGGCAGGCACCGCCATTGGTGAGACCAACATCAGCATGCAGGTGATTCTCCAGACCCTGGCCAACAAACTGTGGGGCGCGGGCTACCTACTCGACCCCATCGATGAAGGCATCATCTGGAATTATCGGCTGACCCGCGCCATCGTCGCCGCCGCCTGCGGTGCGGGGCTGGCGATTTCCGGGGTGGTGTTGCAGTCGTTGCTGCGCAACCCGCTGGCCGACCCTTATCTGCTGGGGATCTCCGCCGGCGCCTCGACCGGCGCGGTGCTGGTGGCGGTGGTCGGCTTCGGCGCAGGTGCGATTTCCCTGTCGGCAGGTGCCTTCGTCGGCGCGGTGGCGGCGTTCAGCCTGGTCGCCCTGCTCGCCCGTTCGTCCCAGGGTTCGACGGCGGCCGGACACATCATTCTGGCCGGCATCGCCGGTTCCCAGCTGTTCAATGCCCTGACCTCGTTTCTGATCACCAAGTCCGCCAGCTCCGAGCAGGCCCGCGGGATCATGTTCTGGCTGCTGGGCAACCTCAGCGGCGTGCGCTGGCATTCGGTGTGGCTGGCGGTGCCGGTGGTGCTGTTGGGGCTGGTCGTGTGCATGTGGTATCGCCGCGCGCTGGACGCGTTCATTTTCGGCAGTGATTCGGCGGCGTCGCTCGGTATTCCGGTGCGCCGGGTGCAGATTGTGTTGATCGCCTGCGCCGCGCTGGTCACCGCAGTGATGGTCTCGATCGTCGGCTCCATCGGTTTCGTCGGGCTGGTGATCCCGCACGCCGTGCGCATGCTGGTGGGCGTGCGCCATACCCGACTGGTGCCGATCAGCGCCCTGTGCGGCGCGCTGTTCCTGATTGCGGCGGATGTGATATCGCGCACGCTGATCAAGGGCCAGACCTTGCCCATCGGCGTGATCACCGCCCTGGTGGGCGCGCCGGTATTCGCCCTGATTCTGGTACGCGGGAAGTCCATGCGATGAATGCCTACACACCGCAAGACATCGAGGCCGGCAGTCCAGTCGTCGCCTGCTCGGCGCTGAGCGGCTCGGGCCTGGCCTACAGCGTCAAGGGCCAGCCGCTGTTGCAGGACGTCAGCCTGAGCATCACGCCCGGGGAAACCCTGGGCATCGTCGGCCCCAATGGTTCGGGCAAGTCGACCCTGCTCAAACTGCTGTCCGGCATCCAGACGCCGACCCACGGCGACGTCCACCTCGACGGCCACGCCTTGGCAAGCCTGAAGCGGCGTGATATCGCCCGCCTGCTGGCGGTGGTCGAACAACAGGCCGAGACCAGCGACAGCATCCGGGTGCTGGATGCCGTGGAGCTGGGCCGTACGCCGTGGCTGTCAGCCCTGACGCCATGGAGCGCAACCGACGACGCCATCGTCCATCAGGCGCTGGAAGATGTCGGCCTGCTGCATCTGCGCGACCGGTTCTGGCAGACCCTTTCCGGTGGTGAACGCCAACGCGCCCACATTGCCCGCGCCCTGGCGCAAAGGCCGCAGATCCTGCTGCTGGACGAACCCACCAACCATCTGGACATCCATCATCAGCTGACCATCCTGGGCCTGATCAGGGCCTTGCCGATCACCACGGTGATTGCCCTGCACGACCTCAACCAGGCGCTGGAATGCGACCGGGTCGGGGTGATGGAAAAAGGCCGGCTGGTGGCTCTGGGAGCACCTTTCGAGGTACTGACTCCAGACCGCCTGCGCACCACTTTCGGTGTTGAAGGGCGCTGGCTGACCGACCCTCATGACGGTGCTCGCCTACTGCGTTTGCGCCCACTGTAGAACCCTGCTCGACGCGAAGCCTTCGCTTCAGGCGCCATCGGCGTTGTGGAGGTAATGGCCCCAGCGCGGACAGGTCCGCTCCCAGACAAAGGTTCGGTGGCTCTACGCCAGTGAACAGCCCTTTTTCTTCAGGCTTTCAAGTACCCACGAACGGTCGTTCTCGCCTTGAGCGATCTGCTCCAGCTGTTTCTGTTCCGCCGCGTGTTTGGCCTGGGCGCGGTCGAAGACCTCGGCGACCTGATCGAACGGCACGCAAAGCAACCCGTCCTCATCGCCGATCACCAGATCGCCCGGTTCGATCACCATGCCGTCGATGGCGATGGCTACGTTGATTTCACCCGGCCCATCCTTGTAGGGGCCGCGATGGGAAATACCGGCGGCGAACAGCGGAAACTCGCCGGCGCCGATGCTGCCGGCGTCACGGATCGCGCCATTGATGACGATACCGGCGACCCCACGCTTGAGGGCATAGGCCACCATCATTTCGCCGATCAGCGCGTTGGTCAGGTCCCCGCCTGCATCCACCACGATCACGTCGCCCGGCTCGGCGATATCCAGTGCGTAATGCAGCATCAGGTTGTCCCCTGGGCGAGCCTTGACGGTCAGCGCCGGGCCGGCCAGCACGCCGTGCTTGTGCATCGGTCGCAACCGGGCGCCGCCTGCGGTCATGCGGTTCATCGAATCGCTGACGTTCGCCACCGGTACTTCACGGTAGCGGGCGACCCATTGCGCGCTGACTTTACGCGCGGCTTTCTGCACTCGAAATCCAATGCTCATCTGCCCTTCCTCTTTTGGTCTTGTTGGGGAACGTCTCGCGTAATGAGCGAGTTTTTTTCAGAATGGCATTTCATTTTGAAACAATCAACAGCCTTTCAACCCCAATTTACAGGAATAAAACGTACGAAAAAATGCACTATTGAAATGCCGTTTCATTATGCTAGGGTAAAGCACTCGCAACGAAGAATGCGAAGCCAATGAGCTCTCAACAAAAACAAGGTGTGCCCATGACTCGTACCATTCTGGTGACCGGCCCCGCGCTGGCCTCCGAAGCCATGAACCTCGCTCAAGCCCGGGGTATCAGGGTGATCCCCACCGCCCCCTATGCACCGGCCGATGAACTGCTGGCGAACATTCGCCGCGAGCAGCCCGACGCCATCATCGTGCGCCAGGGGAAACTGACCGCCGAGATGATCCAGGCTTCAGCGAAGCTGTCGATCATTGCCAAGCACGGCGTCGGCTACGACACCATCGATATCCAGGCCGCAGCCGCTTGTGGGGTGCCGGTCACCATCGCGGTGGGTGCCAACGCCCAGTCGGTGGCCGAACATGCCTTTGCCCTGATGTTCAGCGTGGCGCGCCAGACCGCCCTGCTCGATGCGCGCATGCGCGATGGCCACTGGGACAAGGCCACCGCCAACGGTATCGAATTGTTCGGCAAGACCCTGGGTCTGGTCGGCCTCGGCTCGATCGGTGGCATCCTCATGGATCTGGTGGCGCCGCTGCGGATGAAGGTCAAGGTCTACGACCCTTACCTCAAGCAGTTGCCGGAGCGGGATTACGTCGAGCGCGAAGAGGAATTCGAGCGTTTGCTCGCCGACTGCGACATCATCAGCCTGCATTGCCCGTTGACCGACACCAACCGCAACCTGTTCGGCGCGGCCCAGTTCGAGCGCATGCGCCCCGGCAGCATTCTGATCAACACCGCGCGCGGTGAACTGATCGACACCGACGCGCTGATCAAGGCCCTTGGCGAGCAGCAGATCGGTGGTGTGGGCCTGGATACGTTCAACCCCGAGCCGCTGCCCGCCGACAGCCCGCTGTTCGGCTTGCCGACGCTGGTGGCGACGCCGCATGTAGGCGCCAATACGACAGAAGCACGCAATCGCGTAGCGTTGCTCGCCTTGCAACAGATCATCGGCCTGTGGGACGGCAACGCGCCGGATGCGCGCAGCGTGGTCAACCGGCACCTGCTGGACACGTTCAAGGACGCTGCCCAACAGGGCGTTCCCGCCTGACGGGGCCACGGTCAAGCGCTGTCACGCCATAAAAAAACCACTCCACAAGAAAAACAACGGAGAGTCCCATGACATCAGCCACTGAGCAGATCAGCGAGCTCGAACGCAAGACCATGCACCGGGTGGCCTGGCGCCTGCTGCCCTTCCTGATCGTCTGCTACCTGATTGCGATCATTGACCGTGGCAACATCGGCATGGCCTCACTGCAAATGAACGAAGACCTGGCCCTGTCGGCCAAGGTGTTCGGCTTCGCCAGCAGCCTGTTCTTCTTTGCCTACTTCCTGGTCGAAGTCCCCAGCAACCTGGCCATGCAGAAATTCGGCGCGAGGATTTGGATCGCCCGGATCATGATCACCTGGGGCCTGATTTCCGCGGGCACCGCGTTCGTTCAGGGCGCCAATTCGCTGTACGTGATGCGCTTTCTGCTGGGCGCGGCCGAGGCAGGCTTTTTCCCCGGCGTGCTGCTGTACCTCACCTATTGGCTGCCGTCGGCGTATAGAGGGCGCATGGTGGCGATCTTCATGGTCGCGATCCCCGCCGCCAACTTCATTGGTTCGCCGCTATCCGGCCTGCTGCTGAGCCTGGACGGCTGGTACGGGATGCGCGGCTGGCACTGGTTGTTCATTCTGGAAGGCATTCCCGCGGTGCTGCTGGGCATCGCGTGCCTGTTCGTGCTGACCGACAAGCCGGAGCAGGCCAAGTGGCTGAGCGACGAGCAACGTAATTGGCTGGTCCAGCGTCTGGCGCAAGAACGCGGCCGCAAGACGGCCATCGGCCACATGTCGCTGTGGAAGCTGTTGCGGCACAAGGACATCTGGATCATGGCGCTGATCTACTCCGGCGCGTCGGCGGCCGGCAGTACCTTGAGCGTCTGGGGTCCGCAACTGCTCAGGTCGTTCGGGCTCAGTTCCATGGAAATCGGCCTGGTGAACGCGATTCCCTATGGCCTGGCGTCGGTGATGATGATCCTCTGGGGCAGAAGCTCGGACCGCAGCGGCGAACGCCGCTGGCACACGGCATGTACCCTGCTGTTGATCGCCGCCGGCTTGCTGATGACTTTGTTCACCACCAGCCTTGCACTCACCGTGATCATGCTCAGCCTCGTGCTGGTCGGCGCTTACTCCATGAAAGGTCCGTTCTGGGCGCTGGCGTCCGGCTGGCTGTCGCCTTCCACCGCCGCGGCGGGACTGGCGGCCATCGGCGCGATGGCCAACCTGATCGGCGGCGGCTTGATGGTCAACGTGTACGGCGCGATTCATGACGCCTCGGGAAGTCATTCCCTGGCCCTGATGCCGCTGGCTGCGCTGTGCGCGCTGGGTGGGGTGATGGTGGTGATCATGGGCCGCAAGCGTCAGCCGGAGGAAAGCCCGCAGGCCAAACCGCTGAACGCCAGTTGACGCTACAGCACCGCAACAGCGCTTGCCCGCGAGGTCGTGATCGTCGACCTCGCGGGCAAGCGCGTTTTCAGGCCTTGGGTTGCGGTTTGTAACCCAGGCTGCGCATCAGGTTCTGCGCCGAATCGTAGAGTACCCGCTGCAACGACTGGGCTCGCTGCTCACTCAGGCGGCTTGCCGGACCCGACACCACCAGCGCACCGACCAGTTCCTGCTGCGCACCGTAGACCGGCAACGCCATCGAGGCGGCATGCGGGTCGGTCGCCCCGCAGGAATAGAACGGCGTGGCGAGCTCGAAACCCTTGTCGAACGGCGTGCGCAGCGCCTGGGCGCCGGCGGCGTCGTCCATCGGGCGCATGTCCCCGGGTTGCAGGTGCAGGCGCAGCCGGTGCGGCGAGTTCACCCGATACTGGCACAGGCGATAGGCACCGTGGCGTACATAAAAAGAAGCGGTCTCGCCGGTTTCCTCGGTCAGGTAATGCAGCAGCGGCATGACATGGCGCTCCAGATCCAGCGCATCCTGATAGACCGCATTGAGGCGCATGACTTCACTGGCCAACTGATAGCGACCATCCGCCATGCGGTTGATCATCCCGTGGTTTTCCAGTGACACCATCAGACGCATGATGGTGCTCTTGTTCAACCCGGTACGCTCGGCCAGCTCAACCAGGCTCAGTGAGGTGTCACCGATCCTGAATGCGGTCAGCACCGTCAGGACTCGATCAGCGGAGGCGACACCATTCACCGCCGGGCGCGGTCGTGCTTTTACCATCGGACTCACCTTTTGTTCGAATTGCCCCGTCAATCGTCGATCAGCGGGAGATAAGGCCGCCGATTATCCTCCAAAGCGACGACCGGCCGCCATCTATCGCACGATTGCACGGCCCGTCGAGCCGAATGGCACATCAACAGGCGTGCGTCCCTCGCCGGCTGACACTACAATGCGCGCTTTGCCCGCCGTCGGATTCCGTTTGCCATGTCGTTACCCAAGCACCACCTGGAATTGCTCAGCCCCGCCCGTGATGTGAGCATTGCTCGCGAGGCCATCCTGCATGGCGCCGATGCCATCTATATCGGCGGGCCGAGCTTCGGCGCGCGGCACAACGCCTGCAACGAGGTGAGCGATATCGCCGAGCTGGTGACCTTCGCTCGTCGCTACCACGCGCGGGTGTTCACCACCCTCAACACCATCCTGCACGACGACGAACTGGAACCGGCACGCAAACTGATCCACCAGCTCTACGACGCAGGCGTGGATGCATTGATCGTGCAGGATCTGGGCGTCATGGACCTGGACATTCCGCCCATCGAGCTGCACGCCAGCACCCAGACCGACATCCGCACCCTGGGCCGGGCCAGATTTCTCGATCAGGCCGGTTTTTCGCAACTGGTCTTGGCCCGCGAGCTGAACCTGCAGGAAATCCGCGAAATTTCCGACGCCACCGACGCCGCCATCGAGTTCTTCATCCATGGCGCGTTGTGCGTGGCGTTCTCCGGCCAGTGCAACATCTCCCACGCGCAGAACGGCCGCAGCGCCAACCGTGGTGACTGCTCCCAGGCCTGCCGCCTGCCGTACACGCTGAAAGATGATCAGGGTCGGGTGGTGGCGTTCGAAAAGCACCTGCTGTCGATGAAGGACAACAACCAGAGCGCCAACCTGCGTGCGCTGGTCGAAGCCGGCGTGCGTTCGTTCAAGATCGAAGGCCGCTACAAGGATGTCAGCTATGTGAAGAACATCACCGCTTACTACCGCCAGCGCCTGGACGAAATCCTTGAAGACCGCCCGGACCTGGCCCGCGCTTCCAGCGGCCGTACGGCGCACTTCTTCGTGCCAGACCCGGAAAAGACTTTCCACCGTGGCAGCACCGATTACTTCGTCACCGACCGCAAGGTCGATATCGGCGCGTTCGACACCCCGACCTTTACCGGCCTGCCGGTGGGTTCGGTGGAAAAACTGGGCAAGCGCGATTTCATCGCCGTGACCCATGAGCCGCTGTCCAATGGCGACGGCCTGAATGTATTGATCAAACGTGAAGTGGTGGGTTTCCGCGCCAACATCGCCGAACTCAAGGGCGAGTTCGAGGAAGACGGCGAGAAACGCTGGCGCTATCGCGTCGAGCCCAACGAAATGCCGGCCGACCTGTCGCGCCTGCGGCCCAACCACCCGCTGAACCGCAACCTGGATCACAACTGGCAGCAGGCCTTGCTGCGCACCTCCGCCGAACGCCGGATCGGCATTCAGTGGCAGGCCGAGCTGCGTGAAGATCGCCTGACCCTGAACGCCACCAGCGAAGAAGGCGTGTGTGTCACGGTGCAACTGGACGGTCCGTTCGGCGCGGCCAACAAGCCGGCGCAGGCGCTGGATCAGCTGCGCGACCTGCTCACCCAGCTGGGCACCACCATCTATCACGCCCAAGGCGTGAAGCTGGATGCCCCGCAGGCGTTCTTTGTGCCCAACTCCCAGCTCAAGGCGCTGCGCCGTGATGCCATCGAGGCGCTGACCGAAGCGCGGGTCAAGGCGCATCCACGCGGTGGGCGCAAGGCCGAGACCAGTCCGCCGCCGGTGTACCCCGACTCGCACTTGTCGTTCCTGGCCAACGTCTACAACCAGAAGGCACGGGATTTCTACCATCGCCACGGCGTGCAGTTGATCGACGCGGCCTACGAGGCCCACGAGGAACTGGGCGAAGTGCCGGTGATGATCACCAAGCACTGCCTGCGCTTCTCGTTCAACCTGTGCCCGAAACAGGCCAAGGGCGTGACTGGCGTGCGTACCAAGGTTGCGCCGATGCAGTTGATTCAGGGCGACGAAGTGCTGACCCTGAAATTCGACTGCAAGCCGTGCGAGATGCATGTGGTGGGCAAGATGAAGGGCCACATCCTCGACCTGCCGTTGCCGGGCAGCGCGGCGGCGCAGGTGGTCGGCCACATCACCCCGGCTGACCTGCTCAAGACCGCGCGGCAGAAAGCCCCGCGCTGATCAAACGGATGGCCGGATCACGCGCTGCATGTGCGTGGTCTGCCATACCGGATCGGCTTCCACGTCGACGATCTCGAACCCCTGTTTCTGCCAGAAGCCGATGGCGCCCGGCAGAAACGGATGGGTGTGCAGATACAGCATTTCTATTGCGTCTTCTTCGGCGCACTGCTTTAAGGCCTGGTAAATTTTCCCCGCCAGTCCTTCGCCCCTGAACCCATGAGCCACGAACAGCCGCACGATTTCCACCGTGCGCCGGCCGGCGTAATCGAGCTGCGCGAAGCGGTGGTCGTAAGGCAGATAGCCGATGGCGGCCACGATCTGAGCTTCATGCCGCGCAATCAGAAACCTGCCACCTTCGCCCGAAAGATAAACCGCCTCGAAGCGCGCCAGATCGTCCGGCAGCTTGAGCGGGTCGAGCATGGGAAAGATCTCGGCGCGGGCGCGCATGACGAAATCCAGGGTTTCAGGGATGTCGGCGGCAGTGGCTTCGGTGATGGCGATCATGGGAATGGGCCAGATTACGGCATGGCAGGGTAATACAGGAGAGCGCAGGACGGTACCCGCTGAAAGGGGCTTCAGGCTCGCGTTACATCTGTAGCCAGCAACTGTCTTGAGGTGCCGCTGCGGTGGTGCTTTTGGGGAGGCTTGTCCGCAAAGACTTGATTTCAGACGATGCATCAGCCGCGGATGTACGGGCCCCATCGCGGACAAGCGGAGCGCCGCCCGGTCCGCTCCCACGGGATAAGCGTCGCACCCCGGAGCGAGCTTGCTCGCGATCTGGCGCGCAGCGGCAGCAAAACCTCAGTGCACGCTGGATCAGGCCGCCACATCATCGCCCAGCCCTTCGCGGTCGACTCCCACACAGGGTCCGCTGTTACGGAAACAGCATCAGTCCGCCAACCGTAGTCGCGAGCAATACGGATCGCCGCCCGCTCCCTTCCACAGGCCGGTGAAGTGCGCAAGATTCGTGTAGAGGCCAGCTCACGGGCGAAAACGTCGGTCCAGACATTGAGCCACCATGAGCCCGTCGGCCCCTTCGTCAGCACGCCGACTCCTACAAGTCAAACGCACATATTTACAGCGCTCAGCGACGGCACGCACCAATTCAAGGCAAGACCCGCTCTGTAGACTGGCCGCCCTGATCTGCGAAAAGCCTGCTAAAACAGCTACTTCAGCAATCTGGCACACCCTCTGCATAACTCAAGACAAAGGATGCACCGGGCAACGTCGCTCACTGCGCATCCACACCATTGCATAAAGAGAACAGGCAAAGGCGCCTGGAACCGAAAGGTTCCGGGCGCCTTTTTTTTGCTTCACAAAAAACCTGATTGGCCTCGGCCGGGACTTGCTATGAACACCACAGTCTTCCCCCAGAGTGATGTAAAAACACTGATCGTCGTCGGCAACGGCATGGTCGGTCATCATTGCGTCGAGCAACTGATCGCAGGCGGCGCGCTTGCGCACTACCGCATCCATGTGTTCGGTGAGGAAGCCCAACGTGCCTACGACCGCGTGCACCTGTCCGAGTACTTCACCGGCCGCGATGCCGAGTCCCTGGCCATGAGCGACATGGCGCTGTACGAGCAGGCCGGATTGACCTTGCACCTGGGCGTGCCGGTGCTGGAAATCGACCGCGAGCGCCGCGAGATCATCACCGCCCAAGGCTGCTTCGGTTACGACAAGCTGGTGCTGGCCACCGGTTCCTACCCGTTCGTGCCGCCGATTGAAGGCGCCCAGGGCAATTCGCGGCTGGTGTATCGCACGCTCCAAGACCTGGACAATATCCGCTACGCAGCCGGCAATGCCAGGCGCGGCGTGGTGGTCGGCGGCGGTCTGCTGGGGCTGGAAGCGGCCAACGCCCTCAAATCCCTGGGCCTTGAAGCCCACGTCGTGGAATTCGCCCCACGCCTGATGCCGGTCCAGCTGGATGACCTGGGCGGCGCGGCGCTCAAGGCGCGGATCGAAGCGCTGGGCGTGGGCGTGCATCTGTCCCGCGCCACCCAGTCGATCAGCGACGGCAAGCAGTATCGCTACCGCATGAATTTCGCCAATGACGAATTCCTGGAAACCGACCTGATCGTGTTTTCGGCCGGTATCCGCCCGCAGGATGCTTTGGCCCGCCAATGTGCGCTGGAACTCGGCCCGCGTGGCGGCATTGCCATCGATGAGCACTGCCTGACCAGCGACGCGGACATCTATGCCATCGGCGAGTGCGCGGCCTGGAACGGCAGTGTCTTCGGCCTGGTGGCGCCGGGCTACCAGATGGCCCGCGGCGTTGCGGCGCAATTGTGCGGGCAAGACGCCCAGCCATTCTTCGGCGCCGACATGTCCACCAAACTCAAGCTGCTGGGTGTCGACGTCGGCTCCATCGGCGATGCCCACGGCGCCCTGGCCGGTGCGGTCAGCTATCGCTACATCGACGAGGCCACATCCAGCTATCGCCGCCTGGTGGTATCGGCCGACGGCAAGCAGGTGCTGGGCGCGGTGCTTGTTGGTGACAACAGCTACTACGACACGCTGCTGCAATACGCGCAGAACGGCATCGCCCTGCCCGCTGACCCGTCGAGTCTGATCCTGCCCCACAGCGAAGGCGCGCCGACCTTAGGCACTGACGCTCTGCCTGCCACTGCGACCATCTGCTCCTGCCATAACGTCAGCAAGGGTTCGATCTGCGCGGCCATCGACGACGGTTGCACGGATCTGGCCGGCATCAAGGCCTGCACCAAGGCGGCTACCGGCTGCGGCGGTTGTTCGGCATTGCTCAAGCAAGTGTTCGAGCATGAACTGATCGCCCGTGGCGTCAGTGTCGACAAGAGCCTGTGCGAACACTTTCCCTTTACCCGTCAAGAGCTGTATTCGCTGGTACGGGTCGAGGGCATCGAGACCTTCGAAGAACTGCTGACCCGCCACGGCAGAGGGGCCCATGGCTGCGTGATCTGCAAGCCTGCGGTCGGTTCGATCCTCGCTTCCTGCTGGAACCGGCCGATCACCGAGCCGTCGCTGGTGCCGTTGCAGGACACCAATGACACCTTCATGGCCAACATGCAGAAGAACGGCACCTACTCGGTGGTGCCGCGTATTCCGGGTGGCGAGATCACGCCCGATGGCTTGATCGCCATCGGCGCGGTCGCCAAGAAGTACGACCTGTACACCAAGATCACCGGCGGCCAGCGTATCGACCTGTTCGGTGCCCAGCTGCACGAACTGCCGGATATCTGGAGCGAGCTGATCGAGGCCGGTTTCGAGACCGGCCACGCCTACGGCAAATCGACCCGCACCGTGAAATCCTGTGTCGGCAGCACCTGGTGCCGTTACGGGGTGCAGGACAGCGTCGCCATGGCCTTGCGCATCGAAGACCGGTACAAGGGCCTGCGCTCGCCGCACAAGCTCAAGTTCGCCGTATCCGGCTGCACCCGCGAATGCGCCGAGGCGCAGAGCAAGGACGTGGGCGTGATCGCCACCGAGAACGGCTGGAACATGTATGTCTCCGGTAACGGCGGCATGCGCCCGCGTCACGCCGAACTGTTCGCCACCGACCTGGACGACGAAACCCTGATCCGCTACATCGACCGCTTCCTGATGCTGTACATCCGCACCGCCGACAAATTGCAGCGCACCTCGGTGTGGCGCGAATCCCTGGAAGGCGGCCTGGATTACCTCAAGGCGGTCATCATCGACGACAGCCTGGGCCTGGCCGCCGAGCTGGAAGCGCAGATGCAGCTGGTGGTGGATCGCTACGAATGTGAATGGGCCAATGCGCTGAAAGATCCGGAAAAGCTCAAGCGCTTTCGCACCTTCGTCAACGACAAGCGCGCTGACCCGGACGTGCATTTCGTCAAGGAGCGCGCCCAGCGGCGCCCGGCCCGCGCTGAAGAAGTATCCCTGATCCCGCTGTACCAGGAGGTGGTGTGATGAGCTCGTCCAATACTGCATTCGCCGAAACATTGCCGCAGGCACACGCACCGGTCCGATGGCTTGAGCTGTGCAGTCGCGGTGATCTGGTCGCCAACTCCGGCGTGGTCGCCTGGCTCGACGGGCGTCAGATTGCGCTGTTCTGGCTGCCGGAAAACCCTGAAGGCCAGCAGCTGTTCGCGGTGGACAATCGCGACCCCAAGTCGGGCGTGAACGTGATCGGACGCGGGTTGATCGGTCAGGTTGGCGGTGAGCTGGTCATTGCCTCGCCGCTGTACAAACAGCACTTTCGCCTGCAGGACGGCAGCTGCATCGAATACCCCGATCAGCGCCTGGATACCTGGCAGGTGCGCTTGGAGGGTGACAGCGTAGCGGTAGCGGTCTAGCCGGCAGGCGCCAGCAATGCAGCGCGCAACCCAGGCTGTGCGTCTTCCAGCAACAACTGATAACCGTGGGTCTTGGCCACCGCCGCGACGATCGCCAGGCCCAGGCCCGCGCCAGGGGCGCCGGTGCGGTGCTGGCCACGGGCGAAGCGGACCTGCACCGCTTCGCGCTGACTGTAGGGAATGCCCGGCCCGGTGTCCTGAACCTCGATGCGCGTGCCTTGAGCGGTGCGGGCCAGGCGCATCAGGATGCGGCCGCCGGCGGGGGTGAATTTCAGGGCGTTGTCCAGCAGGTTCATCAGGGCTTCGGCCAGCAGTTCGCGGTCGGCCATCAACGGTGCCGTGTCTTTGATTTCCAGCTGCAAGCGGATGCCGGCTTCTTCGGCCACCGCTTCGTAGTCTTCGAACAACTGCTCAAGCAACAGATGCGGCGCACACACGGCCATGCCCGCGCGCCGCGCCGTGCTGCGGATCTGCGCGATGCGCTGCAGCGCCCTGAAGCGTCCCAACAGCACGTCCGTGGAGTCGAGCGACTTCTCCAGCCGCGCCTTGAGCTGCTCGTCCGGCGCGCTGTCCCAGTCGATGAGGGTTCGATGCAGCTGGGCGCGCAGCTTGTTCAGCGGCGTGCGCAGATCATGGGCCACGTTGTCTTCGACGCTTTTGACCTCGTCGAGCAACTGCCCCACCTGCTCGACCATCCGGTTGACCAGTGAGGACAGCACATCCAGCTCGTCGCCCCGCTCCACCACCGGCAGGCGCTGGGAAAAGTCGCCCTCGGCGATACGCTGGCTGATCTCCTGCACCTTGCGCACCCGCCGCAACGGGCGGATGCCGAGCAGCACGCCGACCAGCAGCCCACCGGCCAGAATCACCCCCGCGCCCCAGGCCAGGGACTGGATCAGAATTTCCCGAAGATGCGCCAGGGTCCTGGCATCGTAACCGACCACCATCACCTCGCCGTTGGCCAGCCGCTGGGCCAGCACCTTGTCGCCATGGCGATGGTCGGCGGTCAGCCAGTCGTGGGGTTTACCGTCCACCGGCAGACCTGCGGGCCATTGCCCCAGGCGACCATGCAGGTGCCGACCCTTGGCATCGAACAGACCGTAGCTGATGACCCGGCGCAGATCGCCCTGTTGCAGACGATCGATTTCCTCAGGCAGTTGCTCGGCTTCCAGATACAGCAACTGGCGCATCTCGCCCTGCACCATCGCCTCGCCCTGCCGCGCCATGTAATCGGCGGCCTGCCAGTAGATCAGCCCGACCAGGGCCATGGCTCCCAACAGCAGCGCTGCGGCGTAACTGAGGGTCAGGCGGAATGCGGTGGTGCGCGAGAGTCGAGCGCGCATTCAATGATCCGGATCGGCAGCCACGAGCACAAAGCCCGAACCGCGCAAGGCGTCGATGGTGCAGCGGCCGCCCACCCGGTCCAGCTTGCGGCGCAGGCGCGTCAGGTGCACGTCGATCAACTTGGTGCCGGGATCGAAGTGATAACCCCACACCGACTCGAAAATCAGCGCCCGGGTCACCACTGCGTTGGCGTTGCGCATCAGAAACTCCAGCAGGCGGAACTCGGTGGGCGACAGCCCGACCGGCTCGCCCCCGCTGTGCATTTCCCGGCTGAGCAGATCCAGGGTCAGGTCGGCGACGCGCAGAAAGGTTTCCCGTTCGGGCACCTCCGCATGGCGGCGCAGCAACACTTCGATGCGGGTCGCCATCTCTTCGGACACGAACGGCTTGACCAGATAGTCGTCACCACCGGCGCGCAGGCCGCGAATCCGGTCATCGACATCCGTCAGCGCGCTGATCATCAGTACCGGCGTGCGCACCCCTCTGGCACGTAGCGTGGTGATCACCTGCAGACCATCGAGCCCGGGCAGCATGCGGTCCAGGGTGATGGCGGCGAATTCATCATTCAGGGCCCGTTGCAGGCCCAGTGTGCCGTCGCTGACGCACTCGACACTGAAACCGACGCGGGTCAGTTCCGAAGCGATTTCCTGCGATGTGTCGTAGTCATCTTCGATGCACAAGACCTTTCGCATCGGGTTCCCCTTATTGAACAACCGCGCCATGGTAACAAGCCGGCGAGCGCATCTTTCAAATCCGGGGCAAAAAAAACCGCCACAAAAAGGTGGCGGCCTAAAAAGAGCAATTGAAACGATGAGAGCTTCAATTGACCAGAAGGCTAGCAATCTGCGCCGGTGCGAAGAAAGTTAAATAAATGTAACCAAGGGCTCTAGGACGCGGGTCTGCCAGCGCAAACAGATATGTTATAAGTAATCCCGGCGCGAATAACGACCTGTCCTGGACAGCGTCGTTCATAACTATCTCAATCGTGACCTTAATAATTATTAGATGGGCTCTTGCCAGCCTGCCGTACCCGCCTGTCCGTGGAGAGACTTCACATCCTAAGTGTCGGCCTCCACGGTTCGGGCGCATCAAACCAGGGGAATCAACCAGATGAATGCAAGACAATGGAGCGCCGTCGCGTTGGCGGTATCGGCCGGATTGAGTCAGATGGCCATGGCTGCACCAGTGGAAGATCAGGCCGAGGCCAAAGGTTTTGTCGAAGGCAGCAGCCTGACCGGCCTGCTGCGTAACCAGTATTTCAACCGCGACGGCAAAAGCGGACGTGGCGACAACCGCGACTGGACCCAGGGTTTCATGGGCAACTTCAGCTCGGGTTTCACTCAGGGCACCGTCGGTGTCGGGGTTGATGCCTACGGCCAGTTCGGCCTGAAACTCGATGCGCAGGAACAGTATTCGGGCACCGGCAACCTGCCGGTCGGGCGCAACGGCCAGCCGGAAGACAACTACGGTTCGGCAGGCGCCAGCGTCAAGCTGCGCATTTCCAAGACCCAGCTGCGCTACGGCAACCTGCAGCCTACCGCACCGGTGTTCGGCGTTGGCGGCAGCCGCCTGTTGCCTCAGACCGCTACCGGGTTCAACCTCGACAGCAGCGAGTTCGACGGTCTGGAGCTGGAAGCCGGTCGCTATACCAGCACCAACAGCGGCATCACCAGCAACGGTGATCACGAGATCTGGGCGGTGTACGCCAACCAGTCGGCCAAGAGCGCAACCTTCGCCGGCGGCAAGTACGAGATCACCCCGAACTGGACCGCAACCGTCTACGGCGCCAAGCTCGAAGACATCTGGAACCAGTACTACGTCAACACCAACTACGTGTTGACGTTGAGTGACGATCAGGCCCTGAACTTCGACTTCAACCTGTACCGCACGCTGGATGAAGGCCAGGCCAAGGCCGGCACCATCAACAACACCACTTGGTCGACCGCTGTCACCTACAGCTTCCTGGCCGCGCACTCCCTGACCCTGTCGTTCCAGAAAGTCGATGGCGACACGCCGTTCGATTATATCGGCGTGGGCGATAACGGCGGCGGCGAAGGTGGCGACTCGATCTTCCTCAACAACTCAGTGCAGTGGTCGGACTTCAACGGTCCGGGCGAAGAGTCCTGGGGCATCCGCTACGACCTGAACATGGCCACCTACGGCGTGCCGGGCCTGAGCTTCATGGCTCGCTACCTCAATGGTTCGAATATTGACGGCACCAACATGCCGGCCAACACCCGCTATGGCGGCTACGGCGAAGACGGCAAGCACCACGAAACCGACCTGGAAGCCAAGTACGTGGTCCAGGGCGGTCCGGCCAAGGATCTGTCGTTCCGCGTGCGTCAGGCCTTCCACACCGCCAACGCCGATCAAGGCGAAGGCGACCTGAGCGAATTCCGCCTGATCGTCGATTATCCGATCAGCTTCCTGTAAGCCTTCGAGGCGTCCTCTCAGCGGGGCGCCTCACTTGCGCGGATCGATCCCACAAGGTTTATCTGTATATCCATACAGATAAACCTTGCTCAACTCACCTTCTGTGTTCATCCTTACAGCCTTCATAACCGGTAATTAAAGACGGTGGTCATGCGGCTGTTCCTCTGCGAAAAACCCTCCCAGGCCAAAGACATTGCGGCAGCGCTCGGCGCGAGCCGGCGTGGCGATGGCTGCTGGATCGGGGCCAACGCCACGGTGACCTGGTGCATCGGCCACCTGCTGGAAACCGCGCCGCCGGATGCCTACGACGCCCGCTACAAGCGCTGGGTGCTGGAAGACCTGCCCATCGTTCCGGAAAAGTGGAAGATGCTGGTCAAGCCCAGAACCGCCAGCCAGTTCAAGGCCGTCAAACGTCTGCTGGGCGAAGCCAGCGAACTGGTCATCGCCACCGACGCTGACCGCGAAGGCGAGATGATCGCCAGGGAGCTGGTGGAACACTGCCGTTATCGCGGGCCGATCCAGCGCCTGTGGCTGTCGGCGCTGGACGACGCCTCGATTCGCAAGGCGCTGGCCGCGCTCAAGCCGGGCGCCGACACCTTCAGTCTCTACCACTCAGCCCTCGGTCGTTCCCGCGCCGACTGGCTGATCGGCATGAACATGAGCCGGCTGTTCACCTTGCTGGGGCGCCAGTCCGGTTATCAGGGCGTACTGCCGGTGGGCCGGGTGCAGACACCGACCTTGCGCCTTGTCGTGGATCGCGACCGCAGCATCGCCGACTTTGTGCCCGTGCCGTTCTGGGCCATCGACGTGACGCTGGTCCACGACCGGCAACCGTTCATTGCCCAGTGGCGCGCGCCAGCGGATGCCTGCGACGACCAGGACCGCTGCCTCAATCAGGCGCTGGCGCAGCAGGCCGCAGCGGCCATCGGCAACGCCGCCGGCGCCCGGGTGGTCAAGCTGCGTACAGAACGGATTCGCGAAGTCGCGCCGCTGCCCTTCGATCTGGGCACGCTGCAGGAAATCTGCTCGAAGAAGCTCGGCCTCGGCGCCCAGGAAACCCTCGACATTGCCCAGGCGCTGTACGAAACCCACAAGGTCATCACCTACCCGCGCAGTGATTGCGGCTACCTGCCGGTCAGTCAGCACGGTGAAGCGGCAGGCATCATCGCTGCGCTGAGCAAGGCTGATGCCGCGCTGGGCGAGCTGCTGCCGCATCTGGATGCACAGCGCCGTTCCCGGGCCTGGAACGATGCCAAAGTCAGCGCTCACCACGGCATCATTCCCACCGCTGCGGCTCGCGGACTGGAGCGTCTGGCCGGTAAGCAGCGCGCCGTCTATACCCTGATCCGCGCCCGCTATCTGGCGCAGTTCCTGCCCAACCACGAATACGACCGCACCCAGGCCGATTTCGACTGTGCAGGCCAGGCCCTTCGTGCCGTGGGTAAACAAATCGTCGAGCCAGGCTGGAAGCGCGCCATGCCCGAGGCACTCGCCCCGGCAAAAGGTCGAGAAGCGCCCGCCCCGCAGCCCCTGCCCGCATTGCATCAGGGCTGCGATTGCGCCGTGAACGACGTCAAGCTCAAGGACCTCTGGACCCAGCCGCCCAAGCCGTTCACCGAAGGCGACCTGATCAAGGCCATGAAGAACGTCGCCAGACTGGTGCAAGACCCGCTGCTCAAACAGAAGCTCAAGAACACCACCGGGATCGGCACCGAGGCCACCCGCGCCGGCATCATTCAGGGTCTGATCGACCGCGGCTACATCGTCAAACAAGGCAAGGCGCTGGCCGCCACGCCGGCTGCATTCAGCCTGATCGACGCCGTGCCCCGCGCCATCGCCGATCCGGGTACCACGGCCATCTGGGAACAGGCGCTGGACATGGTGCAGAGCGGGGAAATGAGCCTGGAAGAATTTGTCGCCAAGCAGGCCGCGTGGATGAGCAAGCAAGTCAGCCGCTGCGTCGGCCTGCGGCTGACCATCAGCGGCCCGGCCAGCCCTGCCGGCGCCGCCGCGCCGTGGAAGAAAAAACGCAAGACCACCGCCAAGCGCAAGACGACGAAGACAGCGGCAGGTGCCGCGCCGTCGGCCCGTAAACCCAAGCGCGCCGCCCCCAAAGGCTGAGTTACAGGATGCACAGCTCCGGATGGATGCGATTGCGCCCATCCTGCTTGGCCTGATAGAGCGCTTCGTCGGCGGCCTTGATCAGCGACTCGGGCGAAAGCTCCGGGCCCTTGGG
Source organism: Pseudomonas sp. v388 (assembly GCF_003935425.1). GTDB lineage: Bacteria > Pseudomonadota > Gammaproteobacteria > Pseudomonadales > Pseudomonadaceae > Aquipseudomonas. The sequence goes on along the minus strand of NZ_RHQN01000010.1, from coordinate 184,130 downwards.
CAACAGGGTATGAGCGCCGATGCTGACCGTCACAAAGCCCAGATCGCTGTTTTCATGGCGCATGCCCAGGCCGCGAACGCCGTCGGCAATGGCGAGCGCCACCTGATAGGTCCCCAGTTCGTCAGCCCCCGGCAGAATGACCGTGAACTCCTCGCCGCCATAACGGGCAGCAATGTCGCCGGTGCGGCCGATGGCCTGCTTGACCGCCCGGGCCACGGCGCGGATACAGCCATCGCCTTCCTGGTGACCATAAAAATCGTTGTAGCGCTTGAAGTGGTCGATATCGATCATCAACACGCCCAGCGGTGCATTGAGGCGCCGCGCCCGGCTGATTTCCAGCGGCAGCACCACATCCAGATGGCGCCGGTTGGCCAGCCCGGTAAGGCCGTCTTCCATGACCAGCTTTTCCAGGGCCACATGGGTTTCCCGCAGCTCTTTTTCGATGGCGACGCCAAACCTGATCTGGCGCAGCAACGCCACGCCGAAACCGGCAACCGCCAGGATCAGCACGCCGAACAGCACGGCCGAGCGATACAGCTCCTGTCGCCACGGGCGCAGGATGTCGCTTCGGGCAAAGCCGGTCTGGACCACCAGCGGGTAACGCTCCAGTTGCTGGTAGCTGTTGATGCGCTCCACCTTGTCGACGATGGACGTGATGTGCGCAGTCCCCGACGGGGATTTGGGCAGGTACTGGGTGAAAATCGTGCCGCCGGCCAGGCTGGTGCCCACCACGGCTGCGTCGAACGGCCGCCGCGTCAGGATCGTGCCGTCACTGAGCGAAATGACGAAGACACCCTGCTCGTCCAGCCGGAAACCGGCATAGAAGCGGTTGAAGTAATCCAGGTACAAGGTCACCAGAAAGATCCCGGCAAAGCTGCCGTCCGGGTTGTTGATACGCCGCGACAACGGAATGACCATGTCGCCGGTGGAGCGGCTGCGGATTACCGGGCCGATGTGGGTCTGGCTGTCCTCGGGATGCTCACGGTGATAACGGAAATACTCGCGGTCCGAGTTGTTGGCATTGGCCGGCAGGTTGTCCTTGTCGGTCACCAGCCAGTTGCCGTCACGGTCGTAGACGAACACCCCGTGGATCTGCTGCATGATGCCGCCCTGGATCTTGAACAGCCGGTGCAGGCGCGCTTTGTCCAGGTCCGTCAGGGCGTACCATTGCAGACGCTCGACCATGCCGGCTGAGAAGGCGTCCAGCTCCTTGATCACGTCTTCGGCATGCTGGGCGGCGGAGCGGGTCAGGTTGGCGGTATTGACCTCGCCTTCCTGCAAGTGCCGGTCATAGCTGGCCCAGGCTTGCCAGACGCCCAGCGCCAGGATCAGCACCACCACCAGCACCACGAACGCCAAAGCCAGGCGCTGAATGAACGAATGCGAGATACCGTCGGAATGAGCGGCCGCTCCAGGCATAAATAAAGGCTTCCTTTTGCGACCTTGACCGTAATGGCGCGTAGACGGATGGGATACCCGGAACTGTAGCGACAGTGGGGCAAAGAGGAAAGCGTGCGCAGGGTTGTCATGCAGATGTGCTGGACTGCAAGGAACCTTCCTCAGTTGCCGGAGAACCACCATGGCTGCCGATACCCTGACCGTAGACCTTGCCTACCGCCCTCGCCTTGCCGATCTCAAGCCTTTGCATAGCGACGCCGCTTTGCTCGCGCCGACGCAGACTCTGGTTCAGCCGCGCATCACGCCGGCGGCCGACCTGCAGGAGCGCGAGGGTTATGCCGAGGATTTCCTCGGCGATTTCAACGTGCCGTGGCCAACCCCGAATGAGCAGCTGGCGACCGATGTCTACCCTGTGGGCACACCCGGCGAGCGTCTGGATTACCAGCATTTTTCCATCACCATGTCCCGCAGTCGGCGGCTGGCCCTGTATGTGGGCGTGAATATCGACGGGGAGCGCAGCGTGGAGGTCAAACGCGGCCGCGATGCCTGGGCTTTCGACGGCAGGCTGCCGACCGAAGCGCAGATCGGTGAAAGCCTGTATGCCGATAATCTGCTGGATCGCGGCCATCTGGTGCGCCGTCAGGACCCCAACTGGGGGCCGCAGGCCGAAGTCGCCAATGGCGACACCTTTCACTTCACCAATTGCGCGCCGCAGATGGGCGCGTTCAACCAGAAGACCTGGCTGGAACTGGAAGACTACATTCTGGACAACACCCGGCGCTGGAAGCAGCGCAGCACGGTGTTCAGCGGCCCGGTGCTGCACGACGAGGACCGGCGTTACCGTGGCGTGCTGATACCCTCGGCATTCTGGAAAGTGGTGGCATTCCTGGGTGATGACGGCAAGCCGTCGGCCAGCGCCTATCTGATCACCCAGAGCCGTGAACTGGGGCAACTGGATTTCACCTTCGGCCGTTTGAAGACCTACCAGTGCAGCGTGACGCAGATCGAACAGCTCACCGGTATCCGCTTCGGCGAGCTTGCCCGGTTCGACGGTTTCTCCAACGAGGAGCGCCTGACCGGCACCCGCATCGAAGCGCAGATTCGCGGCCCGCAGGACATCCGCCTGTAACCTGCGGGTCGGCTCGGCAACCGGGCGGCTCAGTAACGCGGCTTGACCGCTTTCCAGTCCGGCTTGTACTTCTGCATCTGCCGCACATCGTCGCGCTGGCGGATGCCGCAGGTCAGGAACTGGTCGTTGAGCTTGCCCAGCTGGTCGTAGTCCAGCTCCAGGCCAAGGCCCGGCTCACGGGTGATTTTCACGCAGCCATCGACGATAGGCAGCTTGCCGCCCTTGATGACTTCCTCGTCCGGTTCCTGCCACGGGTAGTGGGTGTCGCAGGCGTAATCCAGGTTGGGCACCGAAGCCGCAACGTGGGCCATGGCCATCAGGCTGATGCCCAGGTGTGAATTGGAATGCATCGAAACCCCAAGGCCGAAGGTGTCGCACATCTTCGCCAACACCTGGGTGTCGCGCAGTCCGCCCCAGTAATGGTGGTCCGCCAGCACGATCTGCACGCTGTCCAGCGCCACGCTGCGGCGGAACTCGTCGAAATCGGTGACCACCATGTTGGTCGCCAGCGGCAGGCCGGTACGCTTGTGCAGTTCGGACATGCCGTCCAGCCCCGGCGTCGGGTCTTCGTAATATTGCAGGTCGTCGCCCAGCAGTTCGGCCATGCGAATCGCGGTTTCCAGCGACCAGTTGCCGTTGGGGTCGATGCGCAGCGGCAGGCCGGGAAAAGCCTTTTTCAACGCTTTGATGCAGGCCACTTCATGTTCCGGGTCCAGTGCCCCGGCCTTGAGCTTGATGCTCTTGAAGCCGTAGTCGTCGATCATGCGCCGCGCCTGGGCGACGATCTGCTCTTCGCTCAACGCCTCACCCCAGCTGTCCGGCGGGTAAGGCGAATCCACGTGCTGCGCGTACTTGAAGAACAGATAAGCGCTGAACGGCACCTCATCGCGCACCGCGCCGCCGAGCAAATCCACCAGCGGCAGGTTCATGGAGCGGGCCTGCAGATCGAGGAACGCCACTTCGAAAGCCGAGTACGCGTTGCTCACCGCCTTGCTGGCGTGGGAACCGGGCGCCAGTTCGGCACCCGCGACGCTGGCCGGTTTATTGGCTGCCACCGTGGCCTGGACGATGCGCCGCAACTGGTTGAGGTTGAACGGGTCCAGGCCGATCAACTGGCTTTGCAGTTGTTGCTGGATCGCCAGTGCCGGGGCGTCACCGTAGCTTTCGCCCAGGCCGATGTAGCCGTTGTCGCTTTCCACTTCGATGATCGAACGCAGCGCGAAGGGCTCGTGGATGCCGCTGGCATTGAGCAACGGCGGATCACGGAAGGCGATGGGGGTGACGGTCACTCGTGTGATTTTCAAAGCGGTTCTCCCGGTAGATCAGGGCTTGAGGCGTGAAGGCGTGTGCAAAGGAGCAGCGTGCAGCGGCGGCGACTGAGGCCCAGGCGCGGTGCGGGCGAAGAAGATCACCACGGCCGCCAACAGCGAGGTCAGCGCCAGGCCGTACAACCCGCCCTGAATGGAGCCGGTGGTCTGTTCCAGGAAGCCGAACGCGGTGGGGGCGACGAAGCCGCCGAGATTGCCCACCGAGTTGATCAGCGCGATGACCGCCGCTGCGATGCGTGCATCCAGATAGCCTTGGGGAATCGGCCAGAACAGTGCGGAAGCCGCCTTGAAACCGATGGCTGCGAAACAGATGGCGACGAAGGCGAAGATCGGTCCGCCGGTGGTGGACATGAACATGCCGGCAGCGGCAATCACCAAGGTGGTGGCGACCCACGCCTGCTGATGCTTGAAGCGTGCGGCCAGTGCCGCGAAGCCGTACATGGCAACAATGGAAATGATCCACGGCACCGAGTTGAACAGGCCGACTTCGAAGTCGCTGAGGCTGCCCATCTTGCGGATCATGCTCGGCAGCCAAAAGGTCGCGCCGTAGATGGTCAACGCGATGGAAAAGTAGATAAAGCAGAACAGCACGATCTGCCGGTCGGCCAGCAGCCGAAAGATCGAAGGCTTCACCGTCTGCGCCGCTTCCCTGGCCCGTTGCTCATCCGCGATGGTCGTGCTCAGGGCGACTTTCTCTTCTTCGCTCAGCCATTTCGCTTCATGAATGTGCGATTGCAACCAGAACCAGACGAAGCCGCACAAGGCGATGGAGGCGAAACCTTCAATCAGGAACATCCACTGCCAGCCGTGCAGGTTCAGGCCGGTAATGCCCAGCAGCGCACCGGACAGCGGACCCGAGATTACCGAGGCGATGGCCGAACCACTGAGGAAGATCGCCATGGCCTTGCCGCGCTCGGTGGCAGGCAGCCATTGGGTGAAGTAATAGATGATGCCGGGAAAGAACCCCGCCTCCGCCGCACCGAGAATGAAGCGCAGCACGTAGAAACTGGTTTCGCCGCGCACGAAGGCCATGGCCATGGCGGCCGCGCCCCAGGTGAACATGATGCGGGTCAGCCAGGCGCGGGCGCCGTAGCGTTGCAACAGCAGGTTGGACGGCACTTCGAACAGCGCGTAGCCGACGAAGAACAGCCCGGCGCCCAGGCCGTAGGCGGCAGCGCCGATGCCCAGGTCGGTTTCCAGATGGCTGCGCACGAAACCAATGTTCACCCGGTCAATGTAATTGACGATGAACATCACCACGAACAGCGGCAGGATGTGGCGTTTGACTTTGCTCGCCGCACGGGCAAGCACAGCGGGATCGACGGATCCGGGGAGCTGATTCATATGGCGATTCCCGTTCATTGTTTTTTTGGGGATGTGCCGATCATGGACGCGCAGATTATTCCCGTCTAATCTAGATTGCGATTTGATTGATACCTGGAATAGATCAATGTTCGAACTGGCTCAACTGCGCTGTTTCACCACCGTGGCCACGGAACTGAATTTCCGCCGTGCCGCCGAGCGGCTGAACATGACTCAACCGCCCTTGAGCCGGCAGATTCAATTGCTGGAGCACAACCTGGGAGTCGAGTTGTTCACCCGCAGCACCCGCAGCGTGGCGCTGACCGCCGCCGGACGCGCATTTTTCATCGAGGCGCAAACCCTGCTGGAGCGTGCGCAACAGGCCGCCATCGCTGCCCGCCGCATCGCCGAAGGCGATATCGGCTCGGTGACCATCAGTTTCGTCGGCAGTGCAGTCTATGAATTCCTGCCCAAGGTGATCGCCGAGGCGCGCTTGAACCAGCCCCACGTAAAGATTTCCCTCACCGAGATGAACACCTACCAGCAGCACGAAGCGCTGCGCGCCCGGCGCATCGACCTGGGCATCGTCCGCGCGCCGCTGTTCCAGCCCGGTTATGAAACCGAGTGCCTGGTGCGTGAACCCTTCGTGCTGGCGATACCCAGCGCGCATCCGCTGGCTCGCGCCGAATCGGTGGCGGTGCGTGACCTGGACGGCGTGCCGTTCCTGATGTATTCCCACTCGGCTTATCCGCCGTTCAACGAGCTGCTGACCGGCATGTTCCGCTCGGCCCGAGTGGCGCCCGAATACGTGCAGTGGCTGGGTTCGTCGCTGACCATCCTGGCGCTGGTCAACGCCGGCATGGGCTTGGCGCTGGTCCCGCGCTGCGCTACCAACGTGGTGTTCAAGGACGTGACGTTCCGCGCCGTCGAACTGGACCCAGGCGTGCAGAGCGAACTGCATCTGATCTGGCGCACCGACAATGACAATCCGGCGTGCATGATGCTGCTCGAAGCGATCCGCGCCGCCGTGAACGCCGACGGCCAACCCGTCGCTGATTAGCCCTTGCGGTTCATCCGCGCTACCATCGCGCCCCGCTGTACTTTTTTTGCGCCGGCTTGTTCGGCTGCGCCCTCTGCCTTTGAAGACTGTTTCAATGCCGTCCAATCACGATGCTCCAACTTCCCGCCCTTCCCTGCGCACCCGCCTGATAACGACTGCGCGCTCCTTCTGGCCTGCGCCGCTGAATATCGATGCGCTGGAAAAACTGCGCGCCAGCAGCGGCGCGGCGCTGGGTATTCTGCTGGTGGCGCTGTGCGCGGCGTTCTGGCTCAACGGCCTGGTGGCCCATGATCATGGCGTGTTGGGCCTGGCCCTGGTCGCACCGCTGGGCGCCAGCGCGGTACTGGTATTCGCCCTGCCATCCAGCCCGCTCGCCCAACCTTGGTCGGTGGTGGGTGGCAATACCCTGTCGGCGCTGGTTGGCATCGCCTGCTATCGCTGGGTGCCGGACGCCACCCTGGCGGCGGGTCTGGCGGTGGGCGTGGCGATTGCCGTGATGCTGGCCTTGCGTTGTCTGCATCCGCCCGGCGGCGCGTCGGCATTGTTGATGGTGCTGATGGGCTGCGACCGTTTCGAATACGCGCTCAGCCCGGTGCTGATCGATTCCCTGCTGCTGGTAGGTGCCGGGCTGGTCTACAACAACCTGACCGGGCGCCGCTGGCCGCATCTGAACCGACCGGCCAGCACCGAACCCGCCGCGACCCGGCTGCATCGCAGCGATCTGGACGCCGTGCTGGCACGCTATAACGAAGTTCTGGACGTCAATCGCGAGGATCTTGAGTCCTTGCTGGAACAGACTGCCGCATTGAGTTTCGAGCGTAACGTCGGGCACCTGCGCTGCAGCGAGGTGATGACCCGCGAACCGGTCACCGCACGCCCGGAAACGCCGCTGCGTGACGCCTGGGCGCTGATGCGCCAGCACCGGATCAAGGCGCTGCCGATCATCGACCGCCAGCAGCATCTGCTCGGGATTCTGACCGTGGCCGATTTCATGAAGCAGATCGATCTGGATGTACACGACGGCCTGGCCTGGCGCCTGCGCTCGCTGGTGCGTCCTAAACGCAGTGAAGAACTGCGTCAGGTCGGGCACATCATGACCCGCACGGTGCGAGTATCGAGCAGCGACCGGCTGTTGATCGATCTGGTGCCGGTGTTTTCCGAGAACGGTCATCGACACATTCCGATCATCGACGAGCGTCAGCGGCTGGTGGGCATCATTACCCAGTCGGACCTGATCGCCGCGCTGTATCAGGCGGTGCGCGGCGAAGGTTTCGAGAAAACTGCGCGCGCTCAGCCGGTCGCCGAGTGAGCACGCGCGCGGCCTTCACGCGAAGGTGGCGCCCCGAGTGTTGACGAACAGCGAGTAGATCGAGTGGCTGCCGGCCATGAAGATCCGGTTGCCCTCGCGCCCGCCGAAGCACAGGTTCGGGCAACGCTCGGGCAATGAAATATGGCCGATAGCCTTGCCTTCCGGGTTGAAGACCCGCACGCCATCGAGCTTTTCCAGGTCCGCCTTGGGGTCGCCGTTGCCGCCCCAGCCACACCACAGATTGCCGCTTTCGTCGCACTTGATGCCGTCGATGGCGGCGTATTCCAACCCTTCGATGTGCTTGCGCCGCGCGCCCAGCGTGCCGTCGTCGTTGACGGTGATCGCCCAGATGATCCGATTGGGCCTGGCGCGCCCTTCCACCACGTACAGGGTTTTTTCATCCGGCGAGAAGCACAGGCCGTTAGGGCCGTTGAGGTCATCGATCACTCGGGTCAAGGCGCCCTTCTCGCCGTCGATGCGGTACACGCCGTGGGGCTGCACCGGCGTGACCTTGTGACCCTCGTAGTTATTGCCGGTCTGGAATGGCGGGTCGGTGAACCACACTGAACCGTCGCGTTTGCAGACGATGTCGTTGGGCGAATTGAGCGGCTTGCCCTCAAAGCTGTCGGCAAGCACGGTGATGCTGCCGTTGTGCTCGGTGCGGGTGACGCGCCGGCCTTCACTGGTGGTGGTCGAACCTTCACAGGCCAGCAAACGGCCCTGCCGGTCGCGGCACAGGCCGTTGGAAAAATTGGAGTGTTCGCGATACACCGAGAGGCTTTCGGTAACTTCGTCCCAGCGCATGATGCGGTTATTGGGGATGTCGCTGATCAGCAGATAGCGGCCGTCGCCGATCCACACCGGGCCTTCGGCCCAACGCAGGCCGGTGGCGAGCTTTTCGACGCTGGCGTTGAACACCCGCAGTTCCATGAAGCTGTCGTCGAGGATCTTGACCAGCGGGTCTGGATAACGCTGGCTAAGCGGCTCGGCCTTGGCCAGACGCGGCAATGCCAGGTTGCCGAGTGCCGCGACGCCGGCGGACACCGCCAATGAGGTCTTGAGAAATTTTCTGCGGCTGTGGTCCGGTTGTACGACGGGTTGCGAACGATCCATGGGCGTCTCCGTGATTTTATTATTGGACGGAGCGCAGTTTTACCGCGTGGTAAGTCATCGTACAAGATGCATAACTCCTGTCGGAGGCAGCTTGCTGGCGATCTGGCGCGCAGCGGCAGCAAAATCGCTACATCCACAGCAGATCCATGGCCAGGAACACCGCTGCCACGGGCAAGGCGGAACGCCGCCCCGGTCGCGCCTACAGGTTCAGCGAAGTCCGCAGTTGCGCTCATCCATGCTCTGGGAAACACTCCCGCCCGGAAAACACGAACGGCACATCAGTGGGCAACGTGGTGAATCGGGCTATCAGCTCGCGGTAGCTGGCGTCGGGATTCAAGTCGTTAAACGTTTCGGGCCAGATGGCTTTGGCGAGATATTCCAGACCGATAAGGTTGAACACGCTGTTGTAGAACTGATGATGAATTCCCGCCACGCAGCTCTGCGGATCACGGGCCACCGAGGCGAATCCGGTGCGTTGCATCAGCCCGCGCATCTGCTGTTTCACCAAAGCGTGGTCAATGTCGTAGCCGAACGGAATCGCGCTGATGCCGTTGCGTACCCGCTGGGTGCCGGTCATCAGGTAGACGTCCGGCTTGCTGCGGATCAGGGTTTCCAGCGCCACTCCGCTCGGCGCGGCTGGGCAAGTACTGGGTACCTGCGCAACCGAATCAATGAAAAACAAACTTACATTTCCCCAAAAGCCGCTGTTGTACGACGTCTGACTTTGCGCTTAACTGCGTAACGTCTTATTACAATAACAACGGAGATACCCCCTCATGGCTAGCAGCCCCCCGCTGGACGAAAAATTAGGCGCGGTCGCCGAACCTCGCATGAAGAAACTCGCCAAGCTTCTCGGACCCGGCATCATCGCGGTACTGTCCTGGCTTGGTGCCGGCGATCTGATCACTTCTTCGGTTGCGGGTGCCAACTACGGCTACGCGATGATGTGGGTGCTGGCCGTCTCTCTGCTGCTCAGGTTCCTGATCGTCAACATCATTGCCCGCTTCCAGCTGTGCAATAACAAAGGCATGTCGATCCTGGAGGGCTACGCGCAACTCCACCCGTTCTTCGCCTGGTTCATGCTTGCCTACGCCCTGCTCATGGGGCATCTGATCAACGCCTACATGCTCAAGGGTGCCGGTGAAGCACTGGCGATGCTGTTGAACATCAATCAGCCGTTGCTGTGCTCGGTGGCAGTGGTCATCGCGGTCTGGCTGCTGGTGGGGCGCAACGTCTACTCGCTGATCGAAGGCGTGATGAAAGCCCTGCTGGCGATCATGACCCTGGCCTTCCTGGCGCTGGCCATCATGTCCGGACCGGATGTCACCGGGATTCTGAAAGGCACCATCGGCTTCAGCATCCCGCCGGATGAAGGCGTCCACGGCGCGTTGCTGGTGGCGGTCTCGGTGATCGGTGCGGTTGCCGGTTCCATCGCCAACTTCGTTCACCCTTACGTCATGCGCCAGAAAGGCTGGGTCGGCCCCGAGCACAAGCGCATCCAGCGCAATGACCTGCTGTTCGCTGTGATCGTCGGGATCATCATCAACCTGGCCATCTGGGTGGTCGGTGTTGAAATCCTGCGCCCTAACGGTCTGCAAGTGAATACCCTGGCTGACCTGGGTAAAGCGCTTGAAATATACTTCGGTTCGATCGGCTGGTACGTGTTCTTCATCGGCGTGTTCGCCACATTGTTCGCCAGTGTTTCGGGCAAGACTACCGCGTTCCCGATGCTGATCACCGATGCCTTCCAGCACATCCGTCCGGAACGTCGCGCGCGTTATGGCAAGGAATACCATCGCGACCCGATGCACCGCTGGTTCATGCTGTTCATCCTCGTCACGCCGCTGGTGTGGTCGCTGCCGGGCATGCCGGACTTCGTGACCCTGACCCTGGGCGTGAATGCGCTGAACATCGTCGGTTTGCCGATCATTTCCCTCGGCCTGCTGATCATGTCCAACCAGAAGTCGCTGCTGAGCAAGGAATACCGCAACAACTGGTTCGAGAACATCGCTCTGACCTTCGCCACCGGCCTGGCCCTGTGGGTCGCGTTCCAGCTCGGAACCGAACTGCTGGCCTGATACCCGGCTTGCACCACGCGGCGCCGCCCGGCGCCGCGTGATTTACCCTCCCAGTTACAACCGCCCGATTCGCCCGCTCCTTTTCCATCTCCCTGCTTGCCTCTCCTGAAAATTTTCCTATGCGCCGTCCGCGTTATCGGAAATAATCCCGCCATAATTGTTACGTTATAACAACTTAATTATCAGGAAGAGTCGTACATGTCGTCTCGTAGAATTGCATCGCTGACTGGTCTGGCCTTCGGCGTGCTGGGCAATGCCGGTTTCGCGGAGCAAGCGCCGCATACCCTGGAACTGGAAAGCGTGACTATCACGTCCGACTCTCACTACGAGACGGCCACCGGCCCCGTAGACGGTTACCGCGCCACCCGCTCGGCGACCGCGACTAAGACCGACGCCGCGATCCGCGATGTGCCGCAATCAATCAGCGTGGTGCCCGCCAAAGTGCTTCAAGACCTCGGCAGCCATAACGTCGAGCGCGCACTGGACTTCGCCGGTGGCGTGTCGAAGCAGAACAACTTCGGCGGTCTGACGCTTTACGAGTACAGCATCCGTGGCTTCACGACGTCCGAGTTCTACAAGGACGGCTTCAGCGCCAACCGTGGCTACCCCGCTACGCCCGACGCCGCCAATATCGAACGCATCGAAGTGCTCAAAGGCCCGGCCGCCAGCCTTTATGGCCGTGGCGATCCGGGCGGCACGGTGAATATCGTCACCAAGAAACCGCAGCGCGATGCGTTCACCACCTTGCAGACCAGCGCGGGCAGTTGGGACCGTTACCGAACCGCGCTGGACGTCAACACGCCCCTGGATGAGCAAGGCGACGTGCTGTCGCGGGTCAATCTGGCGGTGGAAAACAACAACAGTTTCCGCGATCACGTCGAAGCCAGGCGGGTCTTCGTCGCGCCGTCGTTCAGTTGGCAATTGAACCCCGACACCCACCTTCTGCTGGAAACCGAGTTCGTTCGCCACACCTCGACCTTCGACCGGGGCGTGGTCGCGCCGAACAACAAGTGGAGCGGCGTTTCCCGGTCGACGTTTCTGGGCGAGCCGGACGACGATATCGATAACGACAACAACATGATTCAGGTGGCGCTGGATCATCAGTTGAACGACTTCTGGTCGCTGCGCCTGGCCAGCCATTACAAACAAGGCGAGATGCAGGGTTTCGCCAGCGAAGCGCGGCCGTTGAATGTCGACGGCCACACTGTCAACCGTCGTTATCGGGAACGGGACAACGCCTGGCACGACAGCATTACCCAGCTCGAACTGCGCGGCCGTTTCGATGCGGCCAGCCTGGAACATGAAGTGCTGATCGGCACCGAGTACGAGAATTACCGCAAGCAGGAACGAGTCACCACCATCGCGGGCAATCCGTACGGCATCGATATCTACAACCCGGTCTACGGCCAGGCCAAACCCAACGGCCTGCGTTCCGGCACCGATTTCCAGGAACACACCGAAAGCCGGGCGCTGAACCTGCAGGACCAGATTGTCTTCACCGACAAGCTGCGCGGCATGATCGGCGTTCGTTACGAACACTTCGACCAACAGACTGACGACTATGCCCGCAATGCCACGTCGGGCCAGCGGCATGACGCGTTCACTCAACGTGCTGGCTTGCTGTACCAGCTGACGCCACAGGTTGGTGTGTTTGCCAACGCCTCGACCTCGTTCAAGCCCAACAACGGCCTGGATGCAAACGGCGGCTCTTTCGACCCTGAAGAAGGCGTGGGTTACGAAGCCGGGCTCAAGGCCGAGCTGTTCGATGACCGACTGAGCACCACCCTCGCCGCTTTTCACATCGACAAGGAAAACGTGCTGGCGCTGGACCCTGCGACCGATAGCAATCGCGCCATGGGCAAGGCGCGAAGCCAGGGCATCGATATGCAAGTCACCGGGCAACTCACCGACGCGGTCCGGGTAATCGGTGCCTATGCCTGGATCGACGCTGAAGTCACCAAAGGCGATACCACCATTCCCACCGGCAGCCGGATTCTCGGCGTTGCCAAACACAGCGGCAGCCTGCTGGGCGTTTATGAATTTCAGGAAGGCCGCCTGCGTGGATCGGATGTCGGCATGGCCTGGACTTACGTCGGCGACCGCTCCGGCGAGTCCGGCAAGGAGTTTGAGCTGCCCGCTTACCAGACCGTCGACCTGCTGGCCCATTACAAAGCCAGCGACAACCTCACCCTGGGCCTGAACCTGAACAACCTGTTCGACGAAAAATACTACGAGCGCTCGTACAGCAACTACTGGGTCAACCCCGGCGAGCCGCGCAACTTCACCGTCAGCCTGACCTTGAGTCTCTGATCGGCACCTTCGAATCGACCCTCAACAACAATCAAGGAAGCATCATGCATTCAACCAAATCCGTCCTGGCCCTGAGCCTGCTCGGCGCACTGCTCATCGGCCAGGCCAGCGCCCACGGTCTGTGGATCGAGCAGCGTCGCGGCAACATCGAAACGGTCTACGGCCACGGTGCCGAAGACAGTGCCTTCAAGGCGCAGAAAATCAGCGGGGCCTGGGCCTACGATGTGCACGGCAAAATGATTCCGGTCACCGTACAGCGTCTGGATGACCACGCCCGCCTGCAGCCCATCAAACCGCCGGCCATCGTCGCGGTGGCGCTGGATAACGGCATGTGGACTCGCAATCCCGAGCGAAAGTGGATCAACGAAGGCCGCAGCAAAGTGGCCGGCGGCAGCGAGTCGAGCCACTCATTCAAATACAGCCTGGCGATCTATCAGCAAGGCGCCGATCTTCCGGCCCTCGACAAACTCGACTTCGTCATCGTGCCGCAGGTCGACCCGCTGACCGTGGGCGTCGGCAAGCCGTTGCCGGTGCGCGTTCTGGTGGATGGCAAGCCGGTGGCGGGTATCAAGCTGATCGGGGATTACCGCGCAGCGCCCCATCAAGTGAGCGCCGAAACCGACGCCGATGGGCGCGCCAGTGTCGTGGTACGCAACGAGGGCCTGAACATCATCGCCGCGCAGACCAAGGTAGCGGTCAAGAACGATGCCGATATCGAGGCCCGCGGGTTGTTCACCTCATTGAGCTTTGTCGGCGAGCCGCATCGCGAGTGATGCCTTGATTTGCGTTGGCAACAACGAGGCTGTTTTCGCCAGCGAGCTGGCTCCCACTAGTTCGTGGGGGCCAGTTGGCTGGCAAAGGGGCTGTTACAGGGATTACAGATATTTCAACCAGGTGATATCCCGACGCCGCGCCTTGAGCCCGGCAAACCAGCGAACGGCCGGGAACAGCACCACCGCCAGCAGCACCGAACACAGCCACACGCTCCACATCGCGTCGAAACCGAAATAGCTGCCCTGATTCAGACCCCAGATCGCCACGGCGATCAGGTACAGGACCTTCAGCACATACAGGTGCAACAGATAGAAGAACATCGGCGCCGCACCCAATGTCACCAACGGCCGCAACCCGCTTTTTTCCTGGAAGCGCTCGAAGGCAACCAACAGCAGCAGGCCGATGCCCAGCGTCAGGCTGATGAACAGCAACGACGGCGGATACTTGGTGATGTTGAAGAAGCTCATCACCGTTTGCAGGCCCGTCTCGCCCACGCTCCAGGGCTTTTCACCGTAGCCGTTGAGCAGACGCAGCACCATGAAGCCCGCCAGCGCGCCGACACCCCAGATCCACAGCCTGGCTCGACGCGCGGCGGCATTGGCGCCGGCAGCGAACCACGGACCTGCGGCATAACCCAGCGCGATGATGCCGATCCAGGGCAAGAGCGGGTACGAGGTGCGCAGGCGCAACGTTTCGGACACTTCGATCCAGCCACGGTCATGCAGAATTGCCCAAGGGATATGCATCGCCGACTCGACGCCGAAATGAAGGCCATCAAGCAGGTTGTGTCCGGCAACGATCACCGCGCCGAGCACCGCCAGCACCCAGCGGGGCAGGAACACCAGAGCCGACAACGCCACCATGCTCAGGCCGATGGCCCAGATCACTTGCAGGTAGATCACCGTCGGCGGGAACGCAAAGGTCCACGCGAAGCTCACCAGGGTAAATTCCAAAGCGATCAGGAACAGGCCGCGTTTGAGCAGAAACGCCGAGACGTCGGCCCGGCCGCTGTGTTTCTCGCCATACAAATACGCGGAAAGCCCGGTCAACAGCACGAACAACGGCGCACACAGATGCGCGAGCATGCGACTAAAGAACAGCTCCGGCGCGGTGGTCGCGACATCCATCGGGTCGCTGACCTGGCGATGCAGGAAAAACGTTTCCCGCACATGGTCCAGCAGCATGAACAGAATGATCAGCCCGCGCAGGGCGTCGATGGAGCGCAGCCGTGAGGCCGGCGCTGAAAGGGTGTGAAAGGCAGTGGTCATTGCAGGGAAAAATCCGTGATGAATGTTGGGCAGTCAGGAGTGGGTTCAGGTGAGGTAGTTGGACGTCTGGGCGGCCGCATCGTGGGGATGCAGGCTTTCCAGATGACGAACGCTGACGCTGGAGGCGGCGTAGCGCCCTTCCAGCGCCTGCTGGATCTTGCGCGCAGCATCCTCGACGTACATGAGGTTCCGGCCGTTGAGCCGGGCGAAGGCCTGTTCGTCGGCACGCTTGACGGCGGTCTGTACCGGCGTGCCCAGTGCTCGTTCCACGGTATCGATCAGCGCCAGCAGGCCCAGGTCGCTCGCCTGTTCGGGGATGCGCACACTGACCGTGGCGATGCTGCGTTGGCTGTGCGGCGTGGCGAACGAGCCGTTCTCGCGCAGCCACACCGCGACGTGCGCCGGATCTACCGACGCCTGCCCGGCAAAGCGCGTGAGGAACGCGCCTTCCAGCAATTGCCGCGACAGCGCCGCCGAACACGGGCAGGTCGAGGAATAGGTGACGTCCACCGAAACATCGAGCCGCAACCTGCCCGCGTCCCACAGCGCGCTGAGGGTCACCGGATAGGATTTCCAGCCGTTCAGGCCTTCGGTCACTAGCGCAGGCCGGCGTTGCAACACGTTGAACCCGAGCTTGAGCCGGGCGCGGGTGGAGCGGCAGTCGGCGTGGCTGGCGACCATTGCGTCGAGCAATTGCGCCACGGCGGCGACACTCAACACACGCGGCGCGGCCACACCGTCGAGCAGCCGATAGAGCCGCGACATATGAATGCCCTTGATGCCTGGATCGGGCAGATCGACCTGCACATCGGCTCGCGCATGCAGCGCGCCGTTGATACCCGGCTCATCCAGCCGCACAGGCACGTCAACACCTTGCATGCCGACCCAGTCGAGCGGCATCAAGGCCATGGAAACTTCGCTCAGGGCGACGTCGGGAAGCGGGCTGTTCATAGGCGATCGGTTGTCTCTTTCGCAAACCTCGCCAGCGAGGCGAAGCATGATGTGAACGGTTCAGGGCAAGGCATAACCTCTAAAACAGTTACACTATAACATCATGCAAACCGAAGCGGCGACCTCTTCGCCAGCCAGGCGGATCGCTGCCCTGTGTCTCCTGCCATTGAGCTACACCGTGACTCTTGTAAGAGCGAGCCTGGGCGCAGCGGCAGCTGCACCGGAATTCCCACAGGTAAGCTGCAAGGCCCGACAATGGTGCGGCTGCACCGTCATTGCGCAGGACAGTGCGGCCAACAATGCAAAATATTTCCAGACTGTCCTTTACGCGATATCGCTTGGCTCATTAGCGCTAGATGTCCTTTTTCGGAAAGCGTAAAGTCAGCGACGTTCTTCTGATGTATTAATGGCCCCGTTAAATTTCAAACTGCACTGTGCAGGTCACAGAGTTTAATCGTACCTGTTATTTAATTAACTTGTTAATTATGCGCACCAACAAAACTTCTTCTCATCCTCCCTGAACCCTATGGCACACCCCTTGCTAACTATTGGCTAACCGGCCTGTTTCATAAACGGCCAACCTGTTTAATCAAGCGAGGACTTTTCCATGATCAGCAAAACGCTCGATCTGCAGGCCGACAGCACCGCCAGCGCTCACTCCCGCTGGTATCAGCTGGTCGCCGCCATGGTGTGCATGATGGCTATTTCCAGCCCGCAATATGTATGGACACTGTTTACCGGCCCCTTGACGGTCAAGTTGGGCGCGTCATTGGCACAAGTGCAAATCACCTTCTCTTTATTGATTGTCCTGCAAACTTTCTTCTCGCCTGTTCAAGGGTTTCTGGTCGACCGTTTCGGCATCAAGAAATTGATTGCCGTCGGTTGCGCAGTGTCCGGCCTTAGTTGGGTACTGGCTGCCCACGCCAATTCCCTTACCTCGCTGTACCTCACTTACGGCCTGCTGGGCGGGCTGGGTACCGGCATCGTGTATGTCGGCATCATCGGCCTGATGGTCCGCTGGTTCCCGGATCGCCGCGGCCTGGCGGCTGGTGCAGTGGCAGCCGGCTACGGCATGGGCGCGATGATCACCACCTTCCCGATCAGCAACAGCCTGCGTGATGCCGGGATGGAAAGCACCATGACCACCTTTGGCATCATCCTGGGCGTGGTGGGCCTGGTCGCTTCGCAGTTTCTGCGCCAGCCGCCTGCGGCACAGGAAATCGCCGAGCCCAAGGTGGTGTCGACGGTGGTCGACTTCACCCCTAAACAGATGCTCAAGACCAAAGTGTTCTGGCTGATGTTCGCAATGTTTACCATGATGTCCACTTCGGGCCTGATGGTGACCTCGCAGATGGCCAGCTTTGCCAAGGACTTCGGCATGACCAACGTGATGGTGTTCGGCATGGCCGCCCTGCCGCTGGCACTGACCATCGACCGCATCTGCAACGGCCTGACCCGCCCGTTGTTCGGCTGGATCTCGGATCGCTGGGGCCGCGAAAACACCATGGCGTTCGCGTTCTTTTTCGAAGGCGTGGCCATGACACTTTGGCTGACCACCAGCGATAACCCGGTGCTGTTCGTGTTGCTGTCGGGCGTGGTGTTCCTGGGCTGGGGCGAAATCTTCTCGCTGTTTCCTTCGACCCTGACCGACACCTTCGGCACCAGGAACGCCACCACCAACTACGGTTTCCTGTACATGGCCCAAGGCATCGGCTCGATCTTCGGCGGCCCGGTCGCGGCATTGCTGCACCAGTACACCGACAGCTGGACACCGGTTTTCGCGGTTGCCATCAGTTTCGACATCATCACCGCGTTCCTGGCCTTTTTCGTTCTCAAGCGCATGCGCAGCAACTGGGTGGCGAAAAACGCCGTCGCGGCCTGAATCATCGTTCCTACCCAAATCACGCCTGAGTGAACAAGGAATCACGTAATGCTCAACACCACCCTGGCGGCTCGCGGCATCGCCGTCGCACCCCATAGCCTGGCTGCGCAATCGGCACTGGCGGTTCTGCGCGAAGGCGGCAATGCCATCGAGGCGATGGTGGCGGCCGCTGCATCCATCGCCGTGGTCTACCCGCACATGAACAGCCTGGGCGGCGACGGCTTCTGGCTGATCGTGCCGCCTGCGGGCGAACCCATTGCCATCGACGCCAGCGGCCCGGCGGGCAGCCTGGCGACCCTGGAACGCTACGCCGGCCAACTGCGCATCCCGCCCCGTGGCCCGACGGCGGCGCTCACCGTCGCCGGTACCGTCGGCGGCTGGCAGGAAGCGTTGAACGTATCCGCAGAACTGGGCGGCAAGCTGTCGGTTGCGCGCCTGCTGGCCGATGCCATCCACTACGCCGGCGCCGGGATTCCGGTCACCGAATCCCAGCACTCGGCCACCCGCAGCAAACTGGCGGAGTTGGCGGACATTCCGGGCTTCGCCGAGACCTTTTTGCAAAACGGCGATGTGCCTGCGGCCGGCGCGCTGTTCCAGCAGCCACGCCTGGCGCAGACCCTGCGCACCCTGGCCGAACAAGGGCTGGACAGCTTCTATCGCGGCGCCCTGGCCGACAGCATCGCCCAGGATCTGCAGGCGCTGGGCTGTCCGGTCAGCCGCGCCGACCTGGCAAACTATCGCGCAAAACGTGTTCGAGCACTGGAACTGGCCCACAGCACCGGCACCGTCTATAACCTGCCGCCGCCGAGTCAGGGCCTGGTGTCGCAACTGATTCTGGGCATCGCCGATCACGCCGGACTGAGCGGTTGCCAGGCTGAGAGCGCCGCGCACATCCACACGCTGGTGGAAGCCACCAAGCTGGCCTTCGGCGTGCGGGACGAGCACATCACCGATCCGGACGACATGACCATCAACCCGCAGGCCTGTCTCACCGTCGAGGCGTTGCAAGCCATGGCGCAGCAGATCGACCCGCAACGCGCCGCCGCCTGGGGTCAGGGCAAGGGTCCGGGCGATACCATCTGGATGGGCGTGATCGACAACGACGGTCTGGCCGTGTCGTTCATCCAGAGCATCTACCACGAGTTCGGCAGCGGCGTGGTGCTGCCCGGCAGTGGTTTGAACTGGCAGAACCGCGGCGCCTCGTTCAGCCTTGATCCGGGCCACGTTCTGGCCCTGCGCCCCGGCAAGAAGCCGTTCCACACCCTGAATCCGGCCGCTGCGCGACTGGTCGATGGCCGCACGCTGGTCTACGGCACCATGGGCGGCGACGGCCAGCCTCAGACCCAGGCGGCTGTCTTCAGTCGCTACGCCGTGTTCGGCCAACCGTTGCAGCAGGCCGTAACCGCGCCACGCTGGCTGTTGGGTCGTACCTGGGGTGACAGCAGCGACTCGCTGAAACTGGAATCGCGCTTCGCTCCCGAGGTGATCGAGCAACTCAAGGCGCTGGGCCACGAAGTGGAAGTGCTCGGCGCATTCACCGAAACCATGGGCCACGCGGCTGCGGCAGTGCGCACGCCCAACGGCCTGTTCGAAGGCGCGTTCGATCCGCGCAGCAACGGCGCCGCTGCCGGCTACTGACTCGCGCGGCAGTTCTGCGCTGTCGCCCTGCGTGGTAGGAAAAAACGGCTGGGCTCGTTCATACTGCCCAGCCTTTCCCTCATGGAGCGAGATCCCCAGTGGCCGTCACCCAAGCCATCCTGCCGATATTCCTGCTGATCGTCCTGGGTTACGTGCTCGCCCGACGCGGTGCGCTGTCCGCCGAAGGCAACAAGGCGCTGAGCAATCTGGCCTTCAAACTGTTTCTGCCGATGGTGCTGTTTACCGGCATGGTGCATGCCCATTTGCAGGATGGCCTGGACGTGAGCATTCTCGCCGCGTACTTCGTGCCGGCACTGCTGGTCTTCGCGGTGGTCAACCTGGTGGTGCACCGCCTCCTCAAACGACCGACGCCGTTCGGCCTGACCGCCAGTTTTTCCAACAATATGCTGATCGGTCTGCCGCTGGTGGCCGACCTGTTCGGCAATCCGGGGCTGGTGCTGTTGTTCACGGTCATCGCCGTCCACAGCCTGCTGCTGTTCAGTTTCCAGAGTTTCTACGACAGCCTGACCGGCGACGCGCCGTTCAACGTCCGCTCCCTGATTTCCAGCCTGGCGAACCCGATCATCATCGGCCTGCTGTTGGGCATGGCGGTCAACCTTTCCGGTTTTCCCTTGCCGACCTGGGCCGACCAGTTGAGCGGCTGGCTGGCCCATGCCGCCCTGCCCTGCGCGCTGATCGTGCTGGGCGCCAACCTGGCCGGCTACCGCCTTACGCCCAGCGCCGAAGCCTTGGGCATCACATTCGCCAAACTGGCCTTGATGCCGTTGCTGGTATTGCTGGCGTGCGTCGTGCTGGGCATCGACGGCATGGCCCGCGCGGTATTGATGCTGATGAGCGCCTGTCCGTGCGGGGTCAACGTGCTGGGGTTTGCCCGACTGCTGGAGGACAGCCAGAAAGCCAGCTCGGCGATCTGCCTGAGCACGGCGTTGTCCGCCGTGACGCTGCCGGTCTGGATGTGGATTGCGACGCTGGTGTGAAAAGGTTCGAGAGGCCGGGCGACCTCTCGAGAAGGGTTGGCTTAACGCGGCAAGGCGTAAGCGATCACGTAGTCGCCGCGATCCGGCGACTGGCGAGCGCCACCGGCCGTCAGCACGATGTACTGGCGTCCGGTTTTGGGCGAGACGTAAGTCATCGGCCCGGACTGGCTGCCCACCGGCAGACGGGCTTTCCACACTTCGTTGCCGGTGCCGCTGTCGAACGCACGCAGGTAGAAATCCTGAGTGCCGGCGAAGAACAGCAGCCCCGATTGGGTGGCCAGTGAAGCACCGAGCGTCGGCATGCCGATCGGAATCGGCAGGCCCATGCGAATGCCCATGGGGCCGGTGTCCTTCACGGTGCCGACCGGAACCTGCCACACCACTTTCCTGGTCTTGAGATCGATGGCCGACAGGGTGCCGAACGGCGGCGCCTGACAGGGAATCCCCGCCGGCGACAGGAAGCGCTGGCGCATGGCGCCGTAAGGCGTGCCGATCTGCGGTACGACACCCATTTCGATACCGCTGGCGCCGGCGGCGATCTGATCGCGGGGGATCATGTAGTTAGCCAGGCCCAGGCGCATATCATTGACGAACATGTAGCTGTTGGTCGGGTCTACCGCCACGCTGCCCCAGTTCATGCCGCCCAAGGAGCCTGGAAACTGCAACGCATGATCCATGCCCGGCGGCGTATAGACGCCCTCATGGCGCATGCCTTTGAAGGCGATGCGGCACATCAGTTGGTCAAAAGCCGTGGCGCCCCACATATCGGACTCTTTGAGCGTCTGGTTGCCAATCGAGGGCATGTCCACCGAGAACGGCTGGGTCGGCGAATAGCGCTCGCCAGGCACGTTGCCCTGCGGCACCGGACGTTCTTCGACACGGGAAATCGGCACGCCGGTTTCGCGATTGAGCAGGAAGATCTCGCCCTGCTTGGTCACCTGAGCCAGCGCCGGCTGGCTGCCGCCCTTGCCGTCCGGCAGGTCGTAGAGCAGCGGTTGCGCCGGGATGTCGAAATCCCAGAGGTCATGGTGGGTGGCCTGGAAGTGCCAGCGCACCTGACCGGTTTTTGCGTCGACCGCCACAATGGACGACGCCCACTTGTCATCCAGCTCGGTACGAGTACCGCCGAAGAAATCCGGCGTCGCATTGCCGGTCGGCAGGTAGATCAGCCCGAGTCGTTCATCGTAGGCCATGGCCGACCAGACATTCGGCGTGCCGCGGGTGTAGGTCTGGCCTTCGGGCGGCCGCTTGGTGGTGGCCGGGTTGCCTGGGTCCCAGGCCCAGACCAGTTCGCCGCTGTGCACGTCGAACGCCCGCACCACGCCCGGCGGCTCGCCGGTGGAGAAGTTGTCGGCGATACGCCCGCCGATCACCACCAGATTGCCCGCCACCAGCGGCGTCGAGGTCTGCTGGTAGTAGCCTTCCTTGACCTCGCCCATGTCGGTTTTCAGATCCACCACACCCTGGTTGCCGAAGCCCGGACAGGCCAGCCCGGTAACGGCGTCCAGGGCGATCAGGCGCGCATCGCCGGTTGGCAGGAACAGTCGGCGGCTGCAGGCCGCAGGCAGAGCCGGCGCGGTGGCTTGTGCCGTGGCGACGGGATCGGCGAAGTAACCCAGCCCCCGGCAACGCTGCCAGTTGGGCGCACTGCCTTTGGGATCGAACTTCCAGCGCTGGGTGCCGGTGTCGGCATCCAGGGCGAAGACCTTTCCGTAGGCGGTGCAGGTGAATACGGTGTCGCCGATCTGCAACGGCGTGTTCTGGTCTTCGGCACCGGCGCCGGTGCTTTGCGGCAGATCACCGGTGCGGAAGGTCCAGGCCACCTGCAACTGATCGACGTTGTCCTGGGTGATCTGGTCCAGCGCGGCAAAGCGATTGCCGGCGGTGGTGTTACCCCAGTGAGCCCAGTCTTTCTGCTCGGCACCCGGCGCCACCGGTAGGATCTTCGGCACACTGTCCGCCGAGATCACATGGGTGGGTACGAACATGTAGGCCATGGTCGCGACGATCCCGATCGCCAGCACGCCAGCCACGCCATAAGCGCCTTTACCCGAACGTGCGCCCGAGGCGCGGACCAGAAGCGGATAAACCAGCGCCACCACCAGACCGATCACCGCGAAGGTGAGCACCCGCGACACCAGCGGCCAGTAATGCAGCCCGGCGTCCCACACGGCCCAGATGGCCGTCAGAATCAGCGCGACGCCATAGATGACCGCGCCTTTGGGTCTGCGCATGGCAATCAGCGCACCGCTGACGATCATGCCCAGGCCCATGAGCAGGAAGTACCAGCTTCCGCCCAGGCTTGCCAGATACCCGCCACCGCCTGCCAGGCCCAGCCCGATCAGTGCGATCAGCACACCCAATCCCAGCAGCAACAACCTGCCGCCTACCCCTGTGCCTTGCGTACTCATGATGTTTTCAGCTCGTCCAGTCAAAACAGCCGCGCAGAATGTACTAGCCCTTTCCCAATGACAAACTGCCGCACCCCGTCACTGTTCCAAGAATAGACCCCGGTTGGATAAACGAGCGGCAGCATGGGTTCTGCAGGCCCCGGCACACGGGGCTTGCAGAATGGGGGCGATTATCGAACCGTTTTTGCGCGGCAGGCCCGTGCCCGTCAGGCGGTGCGGAAATCCCACGGGCGTGCGCGTTCAGAGCGTCGACAGGCAAGGGTTACTGCCTGATGAAGTCCAGCAGATACCGATTGATTTCATCGGCCAGGGTCGTGCACATGCCATGCGGCGCACCGGGAATGATCTTGAGCACCGCGCCCGGCACCTGCTCCACGGTCTTGAGCGCCGAGGCGCCGATGGGCACGATCTGGTCGTCGTCGCCGTGCAGGATCAGGGTTGGCACGTCGAAGCGCTGCAGATCGGCGGTGAAATCGGTTTCGGAAAACGCTTTGATGCAGTCCAGTTCGCCCTTGATCGAGCCCAGCATGCCGATGGCCCAGAACGAGTCGATCATGCCTTGGGACACGGCGGCGTTATCGCGGTTGTAGCCATAGAACGGCACCGCCAGGTCTTTGAAGAATTGCGAACGGTTAGTCGTAACCCCTTCGCGGATCTGGTCGAAGACCTCGATGGGCAAGCCATCGGGGTTGGCGTCGGTCTTGAGCATGATGGGCGGGACCGCGCCGATCAGTACCGCCTTGGCCACCCGCGAAGTACCGTGGCGGCCGATGTACCGCGCCACCTCGCCGCCGCCGGTGGAATGACCGACCATAATGGCGTCCCTGAGGTCCAGCGCTTCGAACAACTCGGCCAGGTCGTCGGCATAGGTGTCCATCTCGTTGCCTTCCCAGCTCTGGCCAGAGCGACCATGACCACGCCGGTCGTGGGCGATCACCCGCAGGCCCTGGCGACCCAGGAAGTTCATCTGGCTGTCCCATGCATCGGCGTCCAGCGGCCAGCCATGGGAAAACACCACCGGCTGCCCGGTGCCCCAGTCCTTGTAATAGATTTCGGTGCCGTCTTTGACTTTCAACAAGCTCATGACTATCGATCCTCGGATTGTGCAGCGTTATCGGAGATGAGCGACGTTCGAGCGACGTACACCGAACCCGGCGCGTCGAAGGTGCGGGGTTGAGCCTAGACAGGAATGCAGAACATGCAGCGTGCCGTTGGGCCTGATGGGCAGATACCGCGCGCTGAATGGAGCTTCGCCGGCAACCGGCTGGCGAAATCAGACCACCAGCCCTTCCCGCCCGATCCGGACATTGGCCGGCAACCGCCGGGGCTCGGCCAGCAGCCAGGCGTCGAGGGTATGGCCGATGTGGGTCAGCACGGTCTGGCGCGGCTGCAGTTGATCGACGGTCTGCAGCGCCAGGTTCAAATCGTTGTGGTTGCGTGGGGCCTGCGGTTGGGGCGGCATGGAGCAGTCCAGAATCAGCGCATCGAGCGGCTGACGCTGCAGGTAGTCAGCGGTGTCCCGCGGCAGACCGACGGTATCGGTCAGATAGGCCAGCCTGCGGCCGCCGCCCTCGAACAGGTAACCGAACGTAGGCCTGGAATGCACCAGCGGCAGCGCGGTCACCTGCAGGGCGCCCAGTGTCCGCGTTTCGAAAGCGGCGAACGGCCGGCTGAAATCCAGGATCCCCGGGTGCTTGTACAGATCCGCCAGGCCCTCGCAGTCTGCCGGGCCGAAGACCGGAATGACCAGGCCCTGCCCCCAGCGCAAGTGCAGCAAACCCTGAGCGTGATCGGCATGGTAATGGGTCTGCAGGATGCCGTTGAGGCTGTGAGGCGGGAAACGTTCGGCAAGGTCCGGCAAGCCGCTGTCGATCAGCCAGCGCTGACCTTCGCATTCGATCAGCGCGCTGCACGGCAAACGCCGCAAACGGCTGTCGCTGCGCGCCGCGTCACAGGCCGGACAGGAACAGCCGTAGACGGGAACCTGCCGCGCGTCGCCGGTTCCCAGCAGGGTCAGGCGCATGCCGGCTGGCGGTCCAGATGGCTGATCAGCGCGGCAACGGTCTGCTGCAGGTCGCCTGAGTTATCCAGCGAAAACACCGACGGATTGCTCGACAACAGGTCGCCGGCAAAGCGCGCATTGCGCTCCAGACGCGCCTCGATCTCCGCCACCGACTCACGGCTGCGGGCCAGCAGGCGTTGACGCAATACGTCCTGATTCACGGTCAGCAACACGGCAAGCAACTTCGGATAGCGCGACTGCGCCTGGGCCAGGTGGGCACGCGAGCCGTTGATCAGCACGTCGTGGCCCTCCAGCAGCCACTGATCGATCTCGATGGGAATGCCGTAGTGCAGACCGTTGGCCTGCCAGCACAGCGCGAAGGCGCCACGCTCGCGCATCGCCTCGAACTGCTCGACGCTGACCGCCTGGGCCGCCTCGCCCACCGCTTCAGCGGAACGGGTGATCACCCGGCGCACGATGCGGCAGCCGCGCCGGCCCAGGGTTTCCCGGGCGGCATCCAGCAGGCTGTCCTTGCCTGAGCCCGACGGCCCGATGAGATAGATCAACCTGCCAACCATCAGAACACCCTCTTGCCTTGTCGCCAGACGCTCTGGATCACCGGCAGGCTGCCGTGTGTCCGCGCCTGGACCAGGTCGGCGCGCAGCCCGACCCGGATCTCTCCGCGATCATGCAGGCCCGCGGCCTTCGCCGGTGCGCCGGACACTGTACTGAGCGCCGCGGCGAGTGTGCGCTCGTCATCCGGGTCCGCGAGCATGAACGCTGCCTGTAAAAGGCTGGCCGGATAATAGTCGCTGGAGAGGATATCCAGTAGCCCTTCTTTGGCCAACGCCGTGGCAGCCACGTTGCCCGAGTGCGAACCGCCGCGCACCACATTGGGCGCGCCCATCAGAACACTCATGCCCAACTGCCGACAACGCCGGGCCGCCTCAACGGTCGTGGGAAATTCGGCGATGTTCATGCCGTAGCCTGCCGACTCCTCGACATGAGCGATGGTGGCATCGTCGTGGCTGGCAATGGACAGGCCACGGGCGTGGCACAGCTCGACAATCGCGCGCCGGTAGCTGTCGGCGTACCGCTCGGAGTTGGCCACCTGCTCGACAATGAACTGATCCATCTGCGCCGCGTTCAGGTGGTACTTGCCCATGTAGTACTCGCGGTACTTGGATTCGAGGGCGAACTGGCGCTGGCCGGGTGCGTGATCCATGACCGACACCAGTTGCACCAGCGGCTGTTGGATCAGGTCGCGAAACACGCTGAGCGTATCCGGATGGCTGACCTCGCAGCGCAGATGCAGCAGGTGCTCGGCTCGGGTCAGGCCGGCAGCGTTGGCGGCAGCGATGGCGTCGAGCATCGCCGGTAGCTGCTGCATGCGCTTGCCCTTGGGATTGACGTCGCCGATGGACAGCGCATCGAACACGGTCGTGATCCCGGCGGCGACGATCTGCGCGTCGTGGCTGATGACGGCCGGCGTCGACGGCCAGTCCACGCCGGGGCGCGGCGACAAGTGCTTTTCCAGGTTGTCGGTGTGCAACTCCACCAGACCCGGCAACAGAAAGTCGCCGTCCAGATCCAGCGCCTGGCTCGACCGGCTGCGCGACTCATCCAGGTCGATGATCACGCCGTCGCGGCACACAACTGTGCCGTCGAACACCTGCTCGCCGGTGACGACTCGGGCATTGGTGAAAATCCGTTCGCTCAGCATTGCAGCAGCTCCTTGGCGGTCAGGTCGAGGGGAGTCATGTCCAGATGGCGATCGGCAACCGCCTCGCGGGCGGTGCGGTCGTGGAAGATGCCGATCACGGCGCTGTCGGCGGCCTTGGCTTCTTCGATCAGTTCCAGCACCACTTGCCGATTGGTCTCGTCCAGCGATGCGGTGGGTTCGTCGAGCAACAGGATCGGCCACGCCACCATAAAGCCGCGAGCGATGTTGATGCGTTGCTGCTCACCGCCGGAAAAGGTGCCGGGCGCCAACTGCCACAGACGTGCGGGGATGTTCAGCCGGGTCAGCAGCGCTTCGGCCCGTTGCCGGGCCTGTGGCCGCGACCAGCCTCGGGCCAGCGCCGGCTCCATTACCACCTCCAGACTGCTGACCCTGGGAATCACGCGCAGGAACTGGCTGACGTAACCCAGCGTGCGCCGCCGCACTTCCAGCACCGCGCGCGGTTCGGCGCCGACCAGTTCGACCCACCCGCCGTCATGTTGCAGGCCAATGCTGCCGCCGGCAGGCAGGTAATTGCCGTACAGGGTGCGCAACAAGGTGCTCTTGCCGGCGCCGGATTGCCCGTGCAGCACCAGGCATTCGCCGCTGCGCACCGAGAAGTTCAGGCCACGCAGGACCTTGAGCACCACGCCGTTCTGTTGATGCAGGGTAAAAGTCTTGGAGAGGTCACGGACCTCGATCACGGTATTCATCAGTTGCGTTCCTCAAACCGGCTCATGGTTGCAGTACCGAAGACACCAGCAGTTGCGAGTACGGATGCTGCGGATCGTCGAGAATCTGGTCGGTCAACCCGGTTTCCACCACGCTGGAGCGGCGCATGACCATCAGCCGGTCGGCCAGCAGCCGCGCCACGGCCAGGTCGTGGGTGACGATCACCACCGCCAGGTCCAGCTCCCGGACCAGCCCGCGCAGCAAGTCGAGCAAGCGCGCCTGCACTGAAACATCCAGCCCGCCGGTAGGTTCATCCATAAACACCAGGCGCGGGCTGGACACCAGATTGCGGGCTATCTGCAAACGCTGCTGCATGCCCCCGGAAAACGTGCGCGGCAGATCGTCGATCCGCGCAGGGTCGATTTCCACCTGCGTCAGCCAGTCCAGCCCGGCTGCGCGCAGCTGCCCGTAATTGCGCAGGCCCTGGGCCATCAGCCGCTCGCCGATATTGGCGCCGGCAGACACGCCCATGCGCAGGCCGTCACGGGGGTTCTGCTCGACAAACCCCCACTCGGTGCGCAGCAAGGTGCGGCGCTCGGCTTCACTGGCGCTGTACAGGTCGAGCCATTGGCCGTCGCTGTCGCGATACCCGATGCTGCCGCGATCCGGTGGGCAACGGCCGCTGAGCAGCGACAGCAAGGTGGACTTGCCGGAGCCGGACTCGCCGACGATGCCCAGCACTTCCCCCGGATACAGATCGAAACTGACGTCCTGGCAGCCCTTCTCCGGACCGTACAAGCGGGTCAGGCCGCGCACCTGCAACAGCGGCTGATCGCGCTCGGCCTGGCGCTCGGTCTGCCGTTCATCGATAACGTGCGCGCTGATCATTGCCCGCCCTCCTGGTGGCTGGTGCGCTGGGCGCAGTAGTCGGTGTCGGAACAGACGAAGCTCTGGGTGCCGGCGTCGTCCAGAATCAGTTCGTCCAGATACGAATCGCGACTGCCGCAGATGGCGCAGCATTGTTCCCAACGCTGCACCTCGAAGGGGTGATCCTCGAAGTCCAGGCTTTGCACGCGCGTGAACGGCGGCACGGCGTACAAGCGCTTTTCGCGACCGGCGCCGAACAGCATCAGCGCCGGGCTCATGTCCAGCTTGGGGTTGTCGAATTTGGGAATCGGCGACGGGTCCATCACATAGCGTTCATCGACCATCACCGGGTACGCGTAGCTGGTGGCGATATGGCCGTAGGTGGCGATGTCTTCGTAGAGTTTGACGTGCATCACCCCGTAGTCGTCCAGCGCGTGCATGGTTCGGGTTTCGGTCTCCGATGGTTCGATGAACCGCAGCGGCTCGGGGATCGGCACTTGATAGACCAGAATCTGCCCGGCGCGCAGCGGCGTTTCCGGAATCCGGTGGCGGGTCTGGATCACCGTCGCCTCGGGGGTACGCTCGGTGGTGGCAATGCCGGCGGTGCGCGAGAAGAAGCGGCGGATCGACACGGCGTTGGTGGTGTCGTCCGCGCCCTGATCGATGACCTTGAGCACGTCTTCAGCCCCCAGAATCGCGGCGGTCAACTGCATGCCGCCGGTGCCCCAGCCATAAGGCAGCGGCATTTCCCGGCCGCCGAACGGCACCTGGTAACCCGGAATCGCCACCGCCTTGAGCAGTGCGCGGCGAATCATGCGTTTGGTCTGTTCGTCGAGGTAGGCGAAGTTGTATTCGGTGTCCCGGGATTGCGCGGCGTTCATTGGTCATTCTCCCCAGGTTGGGTCGCAGCGCTGGCCGGTTTGCGCAGCTTGCGGATCAGCTCCAGTTCGGACTGGAAGTCCACGTAGTGCGGCAGCTTCAAGTGCGAAACGAAACCGGCGGCCTCGACGTTGTCGCAGTGCGACAGCACGAATTCTTCCCGCTGCGCCGGCGACTGGATTTCCTCGTTGTATTCCTCGGCGCGCAGCGAGCGATCCACCAGCGCCATGCCCATGGCCTTGCGCTCGGCCTGACCGAACGCCAGGCCGTAGCCGCGGGTGAACTGCGCAGGCTCGCTGGCCGAACCGACGAACTGGTTGACCATCTCGCACTCGGTGATTTCGATGGCGCCGATGGCGATGGGAAAGCCCAGCTCCTCCGGTTCGATCCACACCTCGACCTCGCCGATGCGGATCTCCCCGGCGAACGGGTGGTTGCGGCCGTAGCCGCGCTGGGTCGAATAGCCCAGCGCCAGCAGGAAGCCTTCGTCGCCACGGGCCAGCGCCTGCAAGCGTTCGGCGCGGCTGGCGGGGTATTCCAGCGGCTCGCGGGTGATGTCCGCCACTGGCTCGCCGCTGTCGGCTTCGCTCTTGATCAGCCCTTCCCTGGCCAGCACGTCCAGCACCCGCGGACAGGGTTGCAGCGCGGCATCCGGCGCCACCTCCGGGCCTGGATGTTCGCCTTCGGCCAGCAGCGTGAAATCCAGCAGGCGGTGGGTGTAATCGAAGGTCGGGCCCAACAGCTGGCCGCCGGGCACGTCCTTGAAGGTGGCCGACAGACGCCGACTCAGCTGCATGTCGGACGTGTCGGTGGGCAGGCTGGCGCAGAAGCGCGGCAGCGTCGTGCGATAGGCGCGCAACAGGAAGATCGCTTCCACCAGATCGCCGGCGGCCTGCTTGATCGCCAGCGCCGCCAGTTGCTCGTCGTAGAGCGAACCTTCGGTCATGACCCGCGCGACGGCCAGCGGCAGTTGCTGGCGGATCTGCTCGACCGCCAGTTCGGCAATCGCGGTATCACCACGGCGGCGGCTGGCCAGCAGGCGGTGGGCATTATCGATGGCTTTTTCACCACCTTTGACGGCGACATACATCAGGCACGCTCCTGCACACGAGTGCTGCGCGGCAGGCCGATGAGCCGGCTGCCGGCCAGAAAGAACATATCCAGGCCACGGGGAAATTCGTTGCGCCCGGTTCGCTGGTCCCAGAAGCCGGCGGACAACGGCAGATCGACAGCGTTGTGCCGTTCGATGCCCGGCCCGCTCCAGCTCAGCTGCGCGCCGCCGCTCAACTCAGGCAGCTGGACCAGCAAGGTGCAGGATTGGTCCGGGTAGCGGTCATTGCCGGTGTCGAAGCCGCTCAGATCCTCGGTGTCGCTCACGTCGAGCAAGGCGAAACGGGCATCACGGCGCTCGCTGACCAGCGGGCAGCCGCAGTGGAACGCCAGGTTGGCCCGAATGGCCGGCGTGTCGAACGCCGGCGCCAGCCACAGCGGGGTGTCCAGGTCCAGCAACGCCAGGCACAGCGCGTGAGTGGCGCTGTCCAGGCCTTGCAGTGCGGGCGGCCGTTGCGCCGCCGCCAGTGTCTGAACGACCCCGGGGCCGGCCAATGCGTCGAGGGCCGCGCGGAAGCTGCGCTGGGCATCGAGCACCGGGTCGGCGAACGCCGGTTGCAGGAGGATCGGGTTCATCAGTCTTCTCCTCGGACCAGGGTAAAGAATTCGACTTTGGTCGCTGCGGTTTCAGCGTCCTGTTGCGCCCTGCGCATGGCTTGCGCCTGGGCCAGGGGTTCGATCAGTTCGTCCAGCCACCAGCTCTGGCGCGGGCCTTGCAGATGGGCGTCGGCCAGGGCGGCCAGTTCGGCATGACGTTTGTCGCGTCCGGCCAGGTAGCTGTAACCGGTACGCCCGTCCGCCAGGCGCACCACACAACGGGTCACGGTCATTTCGCCCAGATTGAACGCCGCGCCGGTGCCGCCCATGCGGCCACGCACCAGGGTCATGCCGATTTCCGGGGCGCGGATCATCTGCACGTCGGTGTCGCACAACGCAGCCTGATGCCGGTTCAACTCGTCGAAGCGAGCGCGGGCCAGAATGCCGATCCAGCGCTGGCGAAGCGCGATCTGCGAGGACTCTTGTCGGGTGGATTCCTGAGTCATAAGGTCACCTGGTACTGGAAGCGGTCGGAGCGGCTGGTGGACCGGGCAAGCTCCACCGGCCGCCCCGAGCGGTCACGGGAAACGGTCAGAACGGTGAGCACCGGCAGGTGACGAGGCATCATCAACAGCCCCGCCTCTTCCCGCCCCGGCAGGCGCGCGCCGATCAGGCTCAGCGTGCGGCTCAGCGGCAGGTCGCGCTGGGCCAGGTGGTGGCGAACCGAACCGCCCTGGTAATCGGCGAGCATGTCGCCAAGGCTGGCGCAATACCGGTGGCGAATCAGGCTGACCGGCTGGCCGTCGACCTTGCGCAAGGTCTGCAACTCGATCATCGGCGCGTGCTCGGCAAGCCCCAGATGCTCGGCGTCGTCGCGACTGGCAGTGCAGGCGCGGCGCAGCAGCAGAACGGCTTCGACGCCCAGGCCCTGGGCCGACAGCGACTGGCTGTAGGCGCTGTCGGCCTGGACCGGATAGATCAGCGGCCGGTCCAGCACCTGAGTGCCCTTCCCTTGGCGGCGCAGCACACTGCCTTCACGCACCAGTTCATCGATGGCGCGGCGCACCGTGTGGCGATTGACACTGAAGCGTTCGGCCAGTTGAAACTCGGCGGGCAGGTAGTCGCCGGCACTGTAGCCGTGCAACTCCTGACGCAGGGTGTCAGCCAGTTCCCGGTACAGCGGTTCGGATTGTCTAGACAACTGCATGGTTAAAAAAAGCGCCTTTTCCGGCACCCCTCGTCAAATGAATTGCTTGCGCAAGCGCTGCGACACGATGTCGATCAGGCTCACCACGATAATGATCACCAGCAGCACCGCGCTGGTCTGCATGAACTCGAACGCCCGGATGTTTTCCCAGAGGATCACCCCGATACCGCCGGCACCGACCATGCCCACCACCGTGGCGGAGCGCACGTTGGACTCGAAGCGATAGAGAGCATAGGAGATCCACAACGGCATGACCTGCGGGATGACGCCGTAGATCACCTCTTGCAAGGCACTGGCGCCGGTGGCCCGCACGCCTTCCACGGGGCCCGGATCGATGGCCTCCACCGCCTCGGCGAACAGCTTGGCCAGCACGCCGGTGGTGCTGATCCACAACGCCAGCACCCCGGCGAACGGGCCCAGCCCCACGGCGACCACGAACAGCATGGCGAACACCATTTCATTGATCGAACGAAACGCGTCCATGCAGCGGCGCAGCGGCAGGTGTACCCACCACGGCGTGATGTTCTCGGCGCAGAGAATGCCCAGCGGTATCGAACAGACAATCGCCAGCACCGTGCCCCACAGCGCGATCTGAATCGTGACCAGCATTTCCTTGAGGTAGCTGCGCCATTCGCGAAAGTCCGGCGGGAAGAAATCGCTGGCGAAGGTCGCCATGTTGGCCGAATCGCGCACCAGCGCCAGCGGGTTCATTTCGGCGCCCTTCCAGGCCCAGGCGAGCGCCGCCAGAAACAGCCCCCAGCCCAGATAGACCGGCCAGCCGCGCTTGCCGGCGACCTGGGCGTATGCAACGTGAGTGGTCATATGCAGTGTCCTGAAATCGACTGAACGGGCGCGACACGCGATGCCGCGCCCGATGGATCAGCCAGCGGTGCTGGCGCCGGCCTTCTTGTTCAGCTCGCTGATACGCTCCTGCAATTTGCCCAGGCTGGCGTCGATCTCCTTGAGGCGCGCGGTTTTCTCGTCGGCGCTCAAGGTGGTGCTGTTACCGATTTCGGTGCGCTGCTTGAACAGCTCCAGCTGACGGATCGGCAACAGCTGATCGTCGCTCGAAGCGATGAAACGGCCCTGCTGCATCTTGTCCAGCACGGCTTTCTCGGCCGCACTGTCGCCGTAGCCGGCAAAGAAATCGCGAATCAACGTTTTATTCTGGTCCGTCAGGCGCTTGCTCCAGACCATCGGGTCGGACGGGATCATCGGGGATTTCCAGATCACCTTGAGCTGCTTCAGGCTTTCAGGCTGGGTCACCGCCAGGCGATCCCAGCCTTCGCTGTTGAACGTCGCCACGTCCAGCTGGCCTTTGGCGACGCTGAGGGCGTTCACTTCGTGGCTGGAGTTGAGGGTGCGCTTGAAGGCGGTGGCGGCATCGATGTGGTTCTGGGCGAACACGTAATAACCGGGCACCAGGTAGCCGGAGGTAGAGTTCGGGTCCCCGTTGCCGAAGGTCAGGGTCTTGGCGCTCTTGAGCATGTCCTGGACCGAATTGATCGGGCTGTCCTTGCGCGCGATCAACAGGCTGTAATAGCCCGAGGTGCCGTTGGGAGCGGTGGTCTGGGCGAAGATCTCGCCGTTGGAGCGATCCACCGCCTCGATGGCCGCCTTGTTGCCCAGCCACGCGACGTCGACCTTGTTGAAACGCATGCCCTGGATCAGCCCGGCGTAGTCCGAAGCAAAGGTGGCGTTGATCTTGAGCCCCGTCTGCTTGCCCATGTCATCGAGAAACGGCTGCCAGATGGCCTTGAGATTCTGCGAGGACTCGGTGGACATGATGCCGAAATTGATGACCTGGTCGTCGGCCTGTGCAGTGCCCAGCATGCAGCTGGTCAGCAAGGCGGCAGACGCGAGGACGCGACCGATGCGATTGAACATGTATGCGCTCCTGAGTGGATTCCTGGGTGGGCTTGCGTGCTGCGGGTGCGGGTTCAAATCTTGGCCAGCGCCAGTGGCGGCGCGCTGTCGATGCGTGGATGGGCGGGAGTGATCATCAGGCTGGTGTCCACGTCGGCGCCGTAGAGGTCGTTGAGGAACTGGCCGGTCAGACCCGAAGCCTGGCCGTCGAAGTGAATCCGCCCGCCCTTGAGGGCGACGGCGCGCGGGCAATAACGGGTGGCGTAATCGACCTGATGCAGGGTCACCACCACGGTCTTGCCGTCGCGACGGTTGATGTCGGCCAGGATTTCCATGACCTTGCGCGCCGATTCGGGGTCCAGCGAAGCGATGGGTTCGTCGGCCAGGATCACCTCGGCCTGCTGGGTCAGCGCCCGGGCAATCGCGACCCGCTGCTGCTGGCCGCCGGACAGCGTCGAGGCGCGCTGGCCGGCAAGGTCGGCGAGGCCGACCCGCTCCAGCGACGCCATGGCGCGCTGCTTTTCCTCGGCATTGAACAGCGCCAGGTTGCCGCGCCAGCGTGGCATGCGACCCAGGCAGCCAAGCAGTACGTTGTCCAGTACGCTGAGGCGGTTGACCAGATTGAACTGCTGGAAGATGTAGCCGATGTCGGCGCGCAGGCGACGCACCTGGCCATTGAGCCGCCCGGCGGCCTGCACTTCACGGCCCAGCACCCGAACCTGACCGCCATTGGCCCGGTCGCAGCAAACCAGCCCGGCCATGTGCCGCAACAGCGTGGATTTGCCGGAGCCGGAAGCCCCGATCAATGCCACCATCTCGCCCTGTTGTATAGACAACATGAGGTCAACCAACGCGCTCTTGCGTGAAAAGGTCTTGTTCAGACCATCGACATGGATCGCAGCGTTCATGGAAAGCTTCTCAGTCTGGTGGCACGACTGCGGGGTCGTGTTCGGTTGTCAGCCAGACTGAACGGGCGTTATTGCAGGGTCATGAATCCTGTATGACGGGGCGATAACAGTTTTGCGCGGATCGTGTTGCAGCACACCAGGGAAGCCGGAGCGCGGATGTCCGCCGGCCGTTGCGGCCGGCGGTATCGGGTCAGGCTCAGATGCGGAAGCTGCCGACCAGTTGCTGCAGGCGTGCAGCCTGCTCTTCAAGGGAGTTGCAGGCGGTCAGCGTCAGGCGCAGGTTGTCCACGCCCTGCTGGTTCAAGGTGTTGATCTGGGTGATGTCGACGTTGATGGACTCGACCACCGAGGTCTGCTCTTCGGTGGCCGCGGCAACCGACTGGTTCATGCCGTTGATCTCGTCGATGCGTCGCGTGACGCTGCCCAGGCGCTCGCCGGCACGGTTGGCGATGGTCACGCTCTCCTCGCTCTGGCGCTGGCTTTCGGTCATGTTGATCACCGCTTCCCGTGCGCCGACCTGCAGTTCCTCGATCATGGTCTTGACCTGTTGCGCGGAATCCTGGGTGCGATGCGCCAGGTTGCGCACTTCGTCGGCCACCACCGCAAAGCCTCGGCCTGCCTCGCCGGCGCGCGCCGCTTCGATGGCAGCGTTGAGCGCCAGCAGGTTGGTCTGCTGGGAAATACTGGTGATCACTTCAAGAATCTGCCCGATGTTGGCGGTCTTCTCGTTGAGGGTTTCGATATTGGCGCACGAGTCGCTGATCTTGCCCGACAGTTCGTTCATGGCCACGATGGTTTGCTGCACCACACTCTGCCCTTCACCGGCCAACTGGCTGGCGTCGCTGGACTGCTGCGAGGTGCGCGCCGCGTTCTGGGCGATTTCCTGCGCAGCGGCGCCCAGCTGATTGATGGCGGCTGCCACGCTTTCGGTACGGTTGGCCTGCTGATCGGAATCGCTCATCGACGAGTTGGACACCCGCACCACGCGGGTTGCCACTTCGCCCAGTTGCCCGGCCGTGCTGGCCACCTCACGAATCGAGGTATGAATGCGCTCCACGAAGTGGTTGAACGACTGCGCCAGCGCGCCGAATTCGTCCTGGGAAGTGATCGCCAGACGCTTGGTCAGGTCACCCTCGCCGTCCGCGATGTCCCGCATCGCACGGCCCATCTGGTGCAACGGCTGCATCAGCACGCGGATCAACAGGCCCAGCAGCAGAATGATGCCCAGCACCACCACGACCATGGCGGTGATGGCCGAGCTACGGAATTCACTGAGCATGGCGTAGGCAGCGTCCTGCTCCAGCACCAGGCCCACGTACCAGTTGGCGGATGAAACGCCCTGCACCGGGGTGAAGGAAATGATCTCGGCCTTATCGCCCGTCCCGATCTCGGTCACACCGGCGGTGATGCGCGGGGTGTCGGTCGGATAGGCTTCATTGATGCTCTTGAGTACCAGCTTGCTGTCCGGGTGAACCAGGATCTTGCCTTCGGCACTGACGATGAACGCGTAGCCGTGCCCGCCGAAATTCAGCGAGTTGATGGTCTTGCTGATGCTGTCCAGGGAAATGTCGGCACCGGCGACGCCGACCAGTTGGCTCTGGATTTTCACCGGTGTGGCAAGGGTCACCACCAGCTTGCCCGACGAAGCGGCGATGTAGGGTTCGGTGACGATGGTGCCCGGTGCGTTCTGCGCCGCCTTGTACCAGCCGCGCGCCCGAGGGTCGTAGTCGGCGGCACGGTTGCCGGCCGGGATCGAGAACATGACACCGCCGGTGCTGCCGAAATAGCTCAGCTGGAAGTTGTCGGTGTAGGCCGACAGACCGATCGCCCGCTGCAACTGCGGCAGTTCGAAGCCGTCCACCGCGATCTGCTGCGACATCGATTGCAGCAGCTGGATGCGGCTTTCCAGCCAGGTCTGGATGTTTTGCGTGGTCAGGCTGCCCAGTTGTTGCAGCTCGGACATCACATTGGCTTTCAACGACTGACGTTGTCGGTAATCGTTGACGACAATGAAGCCGCTGAACGCGACCACCACGATCAATGCGGCAGCCAGCAGAATCTTTTTACTGAAACCCAAATTTTTCATCATATCGAGCACGTCCACGGCGAGAACTAATAACGGCGATCAGGAGTTGATCACTACAAACTTCAGGGTGTGCCGTCGATACGCAACGCCGGCCGAGCGGACCGCTCAGTTCGGTATTTGTCATGACAATGCAGGGTCCTGGCCTGCCTTATATCGGCAGGCCAGGCTGAGACTTGTGTCTCATTTGAAGAGAATGTGCACAGATTTCCCGGGGTATGGAGTTACAACACCAACCCCTTGACCAGCGCCTTGTTGAACCCGACCGGGTCTTCCATCTGCGGCGCGTGGCCCAGGCCTTTGAATTCCACCAACTGCGCGCCGGGAATCATCTGCGCCGCCTGTTTGCCCAGCACCGGGTATTTGCCGATGCGCGCCTTGACCTCGGGCGGCGCGATGTCGCTGCCGATGGCCGTGGTGTCGGCGTCGCCGATCATCAGCACGGTCGGCACCTGCAGTTTCGGGAATTCGTAGAACACCGGCTGGGTGAAGATCATGTCGTAGATCAAGGCCGAGTTCCATGCGACCACTTTCTTGCCCGGTCCATTGCTCAGCCCGGCAAGCATATCGACCCATTTGTCGTACTCCGGCTTCCAACGGCCGTCGTAATAGGTCTTCTGCTCGTAGGCGCGAATCCCTTCGGCAGTCACCTTCAACTCGCGCTCGTACCACTGATCCACCGTGCGGTACGGCACGCCCAGCGCTTTCCAGTCTTCCAGGCCGATGGGGTTGACCATCACCAGCTTTTCGGTCTGCGCCGGGTACATCAGGGCAAAGCGAGTGGCAAGCATGCCGCCGGTGGAGTGGCCGACCACCGAGACCTTGTCGACGCCCAGCTTTTGCAGCAAGGCGTGGGTGTTGCTGGCCAGTTGCTGGAAGCTGTACTGATAGTGCTCAGGCTTGGTGGACGTGCAAAAGCCGACCTGGTCAGGCGCCACCACGCGATAACCGGCTGCAGCCAGGCCCTTGATGGTGTCTTCCCAGGTGGCCGCGCAGAAGTTCTTGCCGTGCAGCAGCACCGCCGTGCGGCCGTTGGCCTTGCCGCTGGGCGCGACATCCATGTAACCCATCTCCAGAGCCTGGCCCTGGGACTGGAACGCGAATGTGTGCAGCGCGTGGGGGTAGGCGAAACCTTCCAGCTGCTGGCCGTATCCGGCCGCCGGGGCTTGCGCCAGCGCCACGCCGGGCAGGGTCAGCGACATCAACATACCGGCAATCTTTGCAACCCGCATGCGGGCACCTCCTGTGGGTAACGTGGTGGGTGTGAATCGAATACGAAGCGCTGCAAGTAGACCTTATTTCCTACGCTCGATTCGCCTGTTTCCTTCATATCTCAGAGCAGATAAACGTAAGAAGACATTACGCCCCAGCCCCTGCCCATACTCTGTACGTCCGGCAAAAGGCTGGACGCCCGCTCCCGCGTTTCCCTAGACTGAGCCGTCCCGACGCGGACAGGTGATGTATCCGGTGCCAGGGAAATAACGATGAATCGAAACGAATTGCGCAAGGCCGACATCAACCTGATGGTGGTGTTCGAGACCTTGATGCAGGAACGCAACGTGACACGCGCCGCCGAAAAATTGTTTCTCGGCCAGCCGACGATAAGCGCCGCACTCAACCGGCTGCGCAACCTGCTCAATGACCCGCTGTTCATCCGGGTCGGCCACCGCATGGAACCCACCGCCCGCGCCCACGAAATCCTCAAGCACCTGACCCCGGCATTGGACGCCATGTCCACCGCCCTGAGCCTGAGCACCGATTTCGATCCGTCGGTAAGCAAGATGACCTTTCGCATCGGCCTGTCGGACGACGTAGAATTCGGCCTGCTGCCGGCCATGCTCCACGCCATTCGCGAAGAAGCGCCGGGGGTGGTGATCGTGGTCAAGCACGTGGACTACCTGAATATCTCCGAGGTGCTGATGTCCGGCGACATCAGCGTCGGCGTGTGCCTGACCCGCGATTTGCCGGCCAACGCCAAGCGCAAGCTGCTGCGCAACGTCAAGCCGCGCCTGGTGCGCGCAGACAAGTCAGACAAGCCGATGAGCATGGACGAATACTGCGCGCGGCCGCATGTCGTGGTGTCCCACGTGGCCAGTGTCAGCAGTTTTGCGGATGAGTGGCTCACGGCGCTGGGCCGCAAACGTCGGGTGGTGTTGTCGGTACCGCAGTTCACCACCTTGCCGGCGTTGATGGCAGGAACCGATCTGATTGCCGGGTTATCCGACTTTGCCGCCGGGGCCATGAGCGCGCTGGGGCTGCTGCACGACGAGCCGCTGCCCTTCGAAACGCCGGGGCTGGACCTGTCGATGACCTGGCTGAGCGTGATGGACAATGACCCTGCCGAGCGCTGGCTGCGCGGCAGGATCGAGGCGTTCATGGGCGAACCACAAGCCGTGGCCGCCCTGACCGTGGCGGGCTGAGAATCAGCCGAAGCGACCGGTGATGTAGTCCTCGGTCTGAGTCTTGGTGGGCTTGGTGAAGATGGTGTCGGTGTCGCCGTGCTCGATCAGTTCCCCCATGAACATGAACGCGGTGTAGTCCGAGCAACGCGCGGCCTGCTGCATGTTGTGGGTCACGATGATCACGGTGAACTGTTCCTTGAGCTCGGTGATCAGCTGTTCGATACGGCCGGTGGAGATCGGGTCCAATGCCGAGGTCGGTTCGTCGAGCAGCAACACCTGAGGGCGCAGGGCGATGGTGCGTGCGATGCACAGACGCTGCTGCTGGCCGCCGGACAGGCCGGTGGCGCTCTGCTTGAGCTTGTCTTTCACTTCATCCCACAACGCCGCGCCGCGCAGGGCCTGTTCGACGCGGTCTTCCATTTCACGACGCGACAGCTTCTCGTGGTGCTTGATGGCGTAAGCGATGTTGTCGTAGATCGACATCGGGAACGGCACCGGCTTCTGGAACACCATGCCGACGTGGCTGCGCAGGCGGTTCATCGAATAGCCGGGGGCCAGGATGTTCTCGCCGTTGAGCAGCACTTCACCACGGGCTTCCTGCTTGGGGTACATCGCGTAGATACGGTTGAACACGCGCAACAGGGTCGACTTGCCGCAACCCGATGGCCCGATGATCGCGGTGATGCGCTTCTCGGGGATGACCATGTCGATGGACTTGAGCGACTGTTGCTGGTTGTAGAAAAACTCCAGACCGCGCACTTGGATCTTGGTTTTTTCGTTGGCAAGGGAAAGGTTGTTCATCAGGACGCCCTATTGCGCAGAAGAATTAAGCGAGAAAGCAGACTCAGGATCAGTACGAACAGCGTCATGACCAGGGCACCGGCCCATGCCAGAGAATGCCAGTCGTCGAACGGGCTCATGGCGTACTGGAACACGACCACCGGAACACTGGCGATCGGGCGGAGCAAGTCACTGCTCCAGAACTGGTTGCCGAACGCGGTGAACAGCAGCGGCGCGGTTTCGCCGGTGATGCGCGCCAGCGCCAGCAGCACCCCGGTCACCACGCCCGCCTTGGCGGCACGCAGGACGATCTGCAGGGTCAGTTTCCATTGAGGTACACCCAAGGCCAGTGCGGCTTCGCGCATGGTCGAGGGTTGCAGTTGCATCATTTCATCGGTGGTTCGCACTACCACCGGAATCACCAGCAACGCCAGGGCCAGGGCACCGGCGATGGCCGAGAAGCCCACCTGGTGGCCGGTGACCGCGTTGAGCGGCAACACCACGACGGTGTAGACGAACAGGCCCAGCACGATGGACGGCGCCGACAACAGAATGTCGTTGATGAAACGCACCGCGTTGCCCAGCTTGGTATAGCGGGCGAATTCGGCCAGCCAGATGCCGGCCATCAGACCGATGGGCGTGCCGATCAACAGGCCGATGCCGGACATCAGCACGCTGCCGTAGAACGCGTTCGCCAGGCCGCCTTCGGTTCCCGGTGGAGGTGTCATGCCGGTGAACAGTTGCAGGTTCAGGGCATCGATGCCCTTGACGATGGTGGTCAGCAGAATCCAGGTCAGCCACAAAAGGCCGAACGCGGTGGCGCCGCAACTGAGCACCATCGCGATCCTGTTCTTGAAATTGCGAACCCGGTACAGGCGCTCGCCGGCTGCCATGTCCTTACTCATAACCCCTCCTTGCGCGACAGGCGCGAGAGCATCAGACGTGCGAGAGCCAGCACGATGAAGGTCACCACGAACAGCAGGAAGCCCAGCGCGATGAGCGCGGAACGGTGCAGGTCGGTGTAGGCCTCGTTGAACTCGTTGGCGATCACCGAAGCGATGGAACTGCTCGGCATCATCAGCGACGCAGAGAACTGGTGCGCGTTACCCAGCACGAAGGTCACCGCCATGGTTTCACCCAGTGCGCGGCCCAGGCCCAGGAAGATACCGCCCACTACCGCCGAACGGGTGTACGGCAGCACGATGTCCCAGACCACTTCCCAGGTAGTACCGCCCAGCGCGTAGGCCGACTCTTTCAGGGTCGTCGGTACGGTGCGGAAGACTTCCTGCATCACCGAAGTGATGAACGGGGTGATCATGATCGCCAGCACGATACCGGCGGTCAGCATGCCGATCCCCAATGGCGGGCCCTGGAAAAGCACACCGACGAACGGCAGGCTGCCCAGGTTTTCCGTGATCCACGGCGACAGGTTCTCGGCCATGAACGGGCCGAACACGAACAGCCCCCACATGCCGTAGATGATCGAAGGAATCCCCGCCAACAATTCGATGGCCGAGGCAATGGGCATCCGCAACCAGGGCGGCGCGACTTCGGTCAGGAAGATGGCAATGCCGAAACTCACCGGAACGGCGATCAGCAGTGCCAGGAAAGAGGTCACCAGCGTGCCGTAGATGGGCACCAGTGCACCGAATTTTCCAGCGTTCACGTCCCACTCGGAGCTGGTCAGAAACTCCAGGCCAAAGGTTTGAAACGCCAGACTGCCGCCCCACAGGGTCGACAAGGCAATACAACCCAGCAATGCAAGCACCAGCATGGCGGCGCTTTGCAACGAACGCTTGAACCACAGGTCGTGGCGATGATCGCGCTTGGCGCGCTTTTCACCATCGGAATCGACATCGGTGACATTAGCGGACAGGTATTGGGTGTTTTCAGTCATGTTAAGTCCACTCGCAAGGAAAAGCCCCTGTCACCAGACCGATACCACGGTCGATGACAGGGGTTGAGCTACAGGCTATGAATCACTTATTTGGTGAATTCGGTAGCCCAGTAGCTTTCTACACGGTCAACCAGCGACTTGGGCAGAGCCACATAATCCATGGACTCGGCTTGTTTCTGGCCGTTTTCCAGCGACCATTTGAAGAAGTCGAAGGCAGCCTTGCTCTTCTCTTCGTTCTTGGCCTGCTTGTACATGATGATCCAGGTGGTCGCGGTGATCGGCCATGCGCCTTCGCCCGGAGCGTTGGTCATGATCAGGCCGAAGTCTTCAGCGCTTGCCCAGTCAGCGGTATCGGCAGCGGCAGCAAAGGCCTTGGCGTTAGGCTCGATGAACTTGCCGGCGGCGTTTTTCAGCTGGGTGTAGGACAGCTTGTTGGTGACAGCATAGGAGTGTTCTACGTAGCCGATCGAACCCTTGATCTGCTTCACGTAGGCAGAAACACCTTCGTTACCCTTGCCACCTACACCGGCCGGCCATTGCACGGTCGAACCGAACTTCAGCTTCTCGGCCCACTCCGGGCTGACTTTGCTCAGGTAGTTGGTGAAGTTGTAGGTGGTGCCCGAGCCGTCGGAGCGGTGCACAACGGTAATGGCCTGGTCCGGCAGCGTGACGCCCGGGTTCAGGGCCACGATTGCAGGGTCGTTCCACTTCTTCACGGTGCCCATGAAGATCTTGGCCAGCAGGTCGCCGTCCAGCTTCAGTGCGCCGCTGGCTACGCCTTCCACGTTGATGATCGGCACGATGCCGCCGATGACGCTTGGGAACTGACCCAGGCCCGCGGCCTTGAGGTCGGCAGCGGACATCGGGGCGTCGGAAGCGCCGAAATCAACGGTAGCGGCCTTGATCTGCGCGATACCGCCGCCCGAACCGATGGACTGATAGTTGACGCGGTTTGGAGAATTCTTGCTGTAGTCCTGGGACCACTTTGAAATAACCGGGAAGACGAAACTCGAACCAGCGCCCGTTACGTCAGTCGCGTGGGCCACACCGCTCAGGCACAGCGAAGCGATCAGAAGCGACAAGCGTTTTTTAGTCAGCAGTATCACGGTAATACCTCAGTCCAGGAGAGTGTTTGGTGGTCCACTTAAGGAGGCCCGAGGCGGATTTAAACCCTGAAATGTTGCTGTTTAATGACAGTTGATCGAGTTGGGTCTGGAAACACAGGTTTTTATAGCTGTTTTCCTACACCGGCGAAGGATTGAAAATGATCTATTTACTTATAAATCAATAATTTAGGTTATTTCTGATCAGAGATATCAATTCGATATCAACCAGGCCACTTTCACGCCCCGTAGAGCCAGCTTGCCGGCGAATGGGCCACTACCTGCACGGCAACTGCAATCTGCAGTGGAGCGGTTCGCCAGCCTGCCTGTTCCTGCGACATTCGCGTTTTGCGGTGATATCAAAACAATACCGTTCGTCGGGTTGGCGGGCACGAATCGGTGGGTTCTCAGGACCAATGCAGTACTACAACCCTTATGGATATGGAGTAGAAACATGATCAAGACCAAACTGGCAGCAATGACACTCGCAGGTCTGATGGCCGCCTCTACCGGTCTGGCCTTTGCCGACACCACCGCGCCAGCCGAGCCGATCAACAAGAACGCCACCAAGTTACCGGGTAACAACACCGCACCGGCGGACCGCAACTCGTCCAGCACCCCAGGTGCGCAGACCGGTACCAAGGAATCCGGAGTCACGCCGCAAACCGACACGACTCACGGCAGCACCACCCATGGCGACACTCATGACAAGACCAGCACCGACACCGGCACGGGCAAAACCAGCAACTGATCACCTTCCTCAGGCGGGTACGGCGTCCGTCCTGCCCGCTTGAGGAGCCGCTGCACCCGCGCGTTGCCAATCGCCATCAGGTGTCAGCACATTGTGGTATCGATCAAACATTCACTGGAGGTTTGCATCATGATCCGCAACCGCTTGGGCGCTCTGAGCCTGGCCGCACTGCTGCTGTGTACCGGCAGCGCGTTCGCCGGGTCAACCGGCCCCACCAATCCCGAAGCCGACGGCCCGAAAGTGCCCGGCACCGGTATGGAAAAAAATACTGACGGCACCTCCCCCGGCGCCAAGGGCACCAGCCCTGGGACCAAGGGCATGGACCCGCAACCCGACAAAGGCATCGACGGCCGTGACCATCCCCATGACCCCATGGACGATCACGACATGGACGACGATGACGAGGACGACGGCAACGCCCCTTGACCGCCGCCACCTGCCAACTCGGATGGGTGGCGGTTGAGCCTTGCGGCTTCCATGACCGTCACCCTACCTGTCACGCACTCATCGACTGATCCTGCGCCTGCGCCCATTGCACGTAACAGACCTGCACGGGCATGGCGTGTTCGGCGCAAAAGTCCAGCCAGCGCAGCTGATTATCTTGCAGACGATCCCCCGGCCCCTTGACCTCAATCATCAGGTAGCGGCGCTGCGCGGGGAAAAACTTGATCAGGTCCGGCATGCCGGTGCGGTTGGCCTTGATGTCCTGCAACAGCCGCTTGAACCAGTGACGCAGGTGCTCGGCGGGCAGGCAATGCAAGGCTTGCTCCAGCAGCTCCGGGGTCAGGCTGCCCCAGAACACGAACGGCGACTGCAGACCGGCCTTGCTGAGGAAATGCGCGCGGATCGTCGCCTGATAGACGCCGCTGTCCAGTTGGGCAAGGCAGGCGTCGAACAGGGCTGCCCGGCGCTCGTAAAAGTCCGGGCTGTAAAGATCGGCCGGCGCATGGTGAAACGGATGGAAGAACGCGCCGGGCAAGGGTGCGAAGATCACCGGCCAGCACAGCAGGCCGAACAGCGAGTTGATCAGCGCGTTTTCCACGTAATGAACCTGCGCGCCCTCTTCTGCCAAATGATGGCAAATCATTTGTTCCACATTCACGCCAGGGATCGGCTCGATGACCACATCCAGCCGCGACACGCTGCGCGCGGCAGGACGTCGCTCCACAGCCAGGCCCAGCTTGCGCTGCAGGCGCGGCAGCACGCGCTGCAGAT
Organism: Pseudomonas sp. v388; assembly: GCF_003935425.1. Taxonomy (GTDB): domain Bacteria; phylum Pseudomonadota; class Gammaproteobacteria; order Pseudomonadales; family Pseudomonadaceae; genus Aquipseudomonas. Next base: position 139,182 of record NZ_RHQN01000010.1, on the reverse strand, counting down.
GCTGGACCTCGGCATCGCTGCGCGGCGCACGGCGCACTTCTTCAACCAGCGCCAAGGCGGCGGCGTATTCGGCGCCACGTTCCAGCACGCGTATCTGCCTTGAGCGCGAACCGGGGTAATCGCTCTGGCGATAGACTTCCAGCGCCAGCGGCCAGTCCTGGACCCGTTCGGCCTGCTGACCGATACGAAACAGCAGCTTGGCGCGGCGCATGCGCAACCACGGGTTGGCGGTCTGGATCGCCAGCGCCTGCCGGGCCAGCTCCGCCAGCTCAAGGCTCCCTTCCAGCGCCTCGCGACAGGCATGCAGTTGCAGGCACACGTCGATATCCACCCGCGCCACAATGGCGCGGGAGTCCAGTGAAAACTCGACCTTTTCGTAGCGATAGATGCCAAGATCGGCCAGTACGAACTCCGACCACTCCTGATACAAATTGCCGAAATACAGCAGGCGCAATCGGTCGCACAGCGCCATGACCTGCAGGCTGAACACCTGTTCATCCAGTTGTGGATGCCACTGGGCCAGGGTTCTGGGCGTATCATGCATCGGCAACAGCCGCTCGAACCATTGCTCCTTGCGTTCGAGGCCTTTGCAGGCCTGGCTCTTGAAGCAGACACGCAGTTCGTCCTTGCGCAGCAGCTGGAAGATCTCGCGCAGCTCCAGCGACGGCTCGGCATCGACCCAGCCTCGGTCCAGCAGCGGCAGGACGGCCTGGCGGGTATCACCGATTTCCTGGTAACTGAGTTTACTGGCGCGGAACAAGGTGCCCTTACGCATCACCATACGCACCAGCAACCCTTGGGCCGGCTGCGGCAACCCGGCAAAATCGCGGATGAATGCCCGCTCGCCGTCGTCCAGCAGATCGTCGTAACGCCGGGATATCCAGGCAAGGACCTGGCGGAAGTTCTCAAGGTAGTAGAAAGGGTTATCGAGCGCAGACGTATTCAAGGCCGACCATCACACAGCGTAAATCACATCGGCCAAGCATACTGTTTATCCGTACAGATTCCAGTCACAAACGTGAACCAGAGCCGCGCGCCGATCAATGGCACCTGACCGCACGCACCGGAGGGACATTGCAATGCAGACACCGCTGATCTATCTCGCAGGATTCGACGTGTTTCGCCCCGACGCCATCGAACACGGGCACTACCTCAAGGCCCTGTGTACAGCCCATGGCATGGATGGCCTGTATCCATTCGATAACCAGATCCCGCCGGAGCTTTCCAAAAAGGAAAGCGCGCAGCTGATCTGCTCGATGAACATCGCCATGATCCAGCGTTGCACGGCGGTGCTGGCCAATCTCAATCTGTTCCGCGGCCTGGAGCCGGACTCGGGCACCGCGTTCGAAGTCGGCATGGCCGTGGCGCTGGGCAAGCCGGTCTGGGCGTACTTCGAACCCATCGCTTCACTGCGCGAGCTGGTTCCCCACGACGCACAAGGCCTGGACGAACAGGGCCACCTGGTCGAAGACTTCGGCCTGCCACGCAACCTCATGCTGGCGTGCAGCTGGGCCGGTTGCAGCTCAACGGTGGAACTGGGCGCCGAAGCCCTGGCGCTGCACTTGAGCAACGCCAGGACCCGGCGCAACCCCTGAATCCGGGCGAACCGGACTCAGCTCAGGTTCGACGAACCGATGTCACCGGTAATCAACGGGTCGAGCTTGTCGGCGTCGACGAATTCGTCCAGGCCCAGGATCTCCAGATCCAGGTAGGCTTCGGGATCGCGATCCTCGTCGGCATCCGCATCGTTCAACGGAGACTGGTCGCCGCCCAACTGGTATTGATGGCCGAAAATGATCGAGGGATCTGCGCGATGGGTTGCGATAAACGACGCCTGCATGTGACCTGTGCTCCTGTGGAAATGGAATCGGACCCGTTCCGCGGGTCCGCATGCCCCAAGGCTACCGCAGCTTTCAGGTTTTTGCCGAGCGCCTCTCAGCTTGCGCCGAGAAAATCTCCGCCGTTGTCACGCAGCATCTGCAACATGCCGTGGGCCGCAGGCGACAGGTAGCTGCCGCTGCGGATGGTGACGCCGATGGTGCGCTTCATGGTGGTCTGCTCCAGCGGCACCTCGCGCAGCAGCTTCATGGTCGTGCCGAATTCCAGGGTTTCCCGGGCCAGGAAGCTGAGCAGGTTGCCCTGGACGATCAGCCCCGGCAGCAGGGAGATGGAGTTGGCTTCGATCTGCACGGTCGGCGCCGGCAGGCCGTTGGCGGCGAACGTGGAGTCCAGCCACTTGCGCGAGGAGACGCTGACCGGCGGCAGCACCCAGCGATAATTGCACAGGTCGCTCATCTGGATCGGCGCGTCGAAGATCGGGTGGCGCTGGCTGGCGATCACCACAGCCTCGTCCTGGAAGATGGGAAAACTGGTGACGTGCTCGTCGTCGGGGATCAGCCCGCAAATGATCAGGTCCAGCTGCCCGGAGTCCAGCGACTCGCGCAGCAGGTCGTCCTGGCCGATCACCAGCTTGAAGGTCAGGTCCGGCGCACGTTGCAGCAGGGCCGAGGTCAGTTTGGGCATCAGGTATTCGGCCATGCTCGCCGCGCAGCCCACCCGCACCTTGCCGACCAGCCCGCTGGCGAAATCCCGTACCTCGCGCTGGGTCTGGGCGATGCTTTGCTGCAGCGCCTTGCCCCGCGCCTGCAACAGCTCGCCGACCGGTGTCAGCTTGATGCGCCGTCCGTCGCGCTGGAACAGCCGGGTGCCGAACGCCGCTTCAAGACGCTGGATGCTCTTGGTCAGGGCCGGCTGGCTGCGATTGAGCTTCTCTGCCGCGCGGCCCAGATGGCCCAGCTCGGCGATGGTCTCGAAATAGGTCAGGTCTCGCAGGTCCATATCCATCAACCAAAGTTATCAATTCATGACTATTAGAAAATAGACTTGATCGGTTCAACTGTCGATACTTCACGCTGTCTTCCCCTTCCAGCGTTCGTCAACCTGCGGAGAACCTCCTTGTCGCGCGTGTCACGTCTGTCACTGCCCACCCTTCCCCCGCTGGTCCAATGGCTGGCGCTGATCCTACTGGCCGGTGCCGCCGGCCATCTTCTGAAATGGCTGGCCGTGCCGGCTGCCATGTTCCTCGGTCCGATGCTGGTCGCCATCGGCTTTGGCGTGTCGGGGGCGACGATTCGCATGCCCAAGCCTTTGTTCCAGTTGGGCCAGGGCGCGGTCGGTGTGCTGATCGCTCACGCGATGTCAATCAGCGTGCTGCTCACCGCGCTGGCGTCGTGGCACATCATGCTGTTCGCGACGGCATTGACGGTGCTGCTCAGCGCGGCCGTTGGCCTGTTGCTGGTCCGCTATGCCGGCATCCCCAGCAACACCGCGGCCTGGGGCACCTCGCCCGGCGCGGCATCGGCCATGGTGGCGATGTCGGAAGACTACGGCGCGGACTCCAGGGTCGTGGCGACCATGCAATATGTGCGGGTGGTGTGCGTGGTGCTGGTGGGTGCGCTGGTCAGCCGTTTCATTGGCGCACCCAGCGGCGGCGCGCAGCTGCACAGCAGTGAAGTGGTGCTGCAGAGCCTGGACCTGATCGACTTCGGCCTGAGCCTGGCGGTGATCGTGATCGGCGTATGGCTGGGCTCGCGGATTCCGGCGGGCGCGCTGCTGGTCCCGTTGATCCTGGGTGGTGCCCTGCAATTGACCGGCCTCTTGCAGATCAGCATCCCGGACTGGTTGCCGCCACTGGGCTACGGCGCGATCGGCTGTTACGTCGGCCTGCGCTTCGACCGGCCGACCGTGCTGTATGTCTGGCGCCGTCTGCCGGTGATGATGCTGGCCTCGATGCTGCTGATCGTGCTGTGCGCCCTGTCCGCCTGGCTGATCTCGGCGCTGCTCGACAAGGATTACCTGTCGGTGTACCTGGCGACCAGCCCCGGCGGCCTGGATACCATGGCAATCATCGCCATCGATACCCATGCCGACGTCGGCTTCGTGCTGGCGATGCAGACCTTGCGTCTGTTCGGCGTCATCCTAACCGGCAGCTTTCTGGCCAAGCAGATCATTCGCCTGAGCGACCGGCGCCTGTCGCTGCGCTGACGGCTCAGTCCAGCCTGGCCAGCGCGCTGGCCAGGCTGGGCGCCAAAGGCAGCACCGGCAACAGCGTCGCCTGATAAGCGTGGTACAGGTCGGGCTTGCCGGGCCAGATGTCTTCGCTGGGAATATTTCGCTCGTTGAGCTCATGGCGCCAGCTGCCGTGTTCCAGGTCGATGAACAGCGTTTCGTTGAATTCCCAGAAACGGCGATACCAGTCTTCGTATGCCTGCTCGCCAGTGCGTTGCAGGAACGCCGCGGCCGCGGCGGCGGCCTCGCAGTGGGTCCAGTGCAGACGATGGCGCACCACCGGCAGATTGTCCCAGTCCAGGGTGTAGACGATGCCCGGCGCGCCATCCACGTTCCAGCTGTGCTCACAAGCCTGGGCGAACAGCTGCCTGGCGTCGTGCAGCAACCAGTCCGGCGCCTGGCGACCGACACGACGCAACGCCGCCTCCAGATGCAACATCAGCCGCGCCCACTCGAAGGAATGGCCCGGCGTAGTGCCGAACGGACGGAATCCATCGGCCGGGTTGCTGCGGTTGTAGTCGCGCAGCGGCTGCCACGTTTGGCTGAAATGCTCGATGACCTGAAAGGCGTTGGCGGCGGCCTGCTGATGAATGACGCGTTCGACGATGCGCAACGCCCGGTCGAGCCACTGCGCATCGCCGGTCACATCGGCCAGGGCCAGGAAGGCTTCGGTACTGTGCATGTTGCTGTTGGCACCGCGATACGCTTCTTCACCCTGCCAGTCACGGGCGAACGACTCGCGCATGGCGCCCTCTTCGTCACTCCAGAAATGGCGCTCGATCACCTGAATCACCGCCGACATTAACGCCTGCGCTGCGGGCCGTCCGGCCACCACGGCGGAACTGGCAGCCAGCGCAACGAAGGCATGCAGGTACGCCTGCTTGCCGGTCTGGCCGCCTTCTTGCAGCGGCGCATCGAACCAGCCGTCGTGCTCGGCATCGCGCAGCGCACCGTTGAGCGAGGCAATGCCGTGGTCGACCAGCGCTGCGCAGCCGGGAATGCCCTGGACGTGGGCCATGGCGAAACAGTGGGTCATGCGCGCGGTGTTCATGGTCTGGGCCGAGGCCCCGACCATCAACCGGCCGTAATGATCGAGGCTGCCGAAACCGTGTTCCAGCTTCGAAGCCTTGGCGAACGCCAGCAGGCGCCGACCTTCCTGCGCCAGCCATTGCTGATGTCCCGGCGCGCGCAGCCAGCTGCTGAAGCTGTAATTGTTATTGTCCATGACGCAATGCCGCCTCCCTCGATAAGGATGTGGTCCGACTGACCGGGAGCAATAATGCGCGTCCCGGTCGGTCAGCGGCAAGCGGACCTGTGTCGTTGGTCAGACCTTGAAGCGCGCCACCACCTGGTTGAGATCGGCCGCCAGGCGCGACAGCTCGTTGCTCGAGGCGCTGATCTGGTTGGCCCCATCGGTGGACTGGGTGGACAGGTCGCGAATGTTGACGATGTTGCGGTCCACTTCCCGCGCCACTTGCGCCTGTTCCTCGGCGGCGCTGGCGATCACCAGGTTGCGTTCGGAAATCTGGTTGATCGAGGACGTGATCTCGGTCAGCGACTCGCCCGCGCCCTGGGCCAGTTCCAGTGTGGCACCGGCGCGGTCGCGGCTGGTGTTCATGGAGTCCAGTGCCTGGGCCGAACCGCTGCGCATGGCGTTGACCATGGAGTCGATCTCCAGGGTCGATTGCTGGGTGCGATGAGCCAGCGCCCGCACTTCATCGGCCACTACCGCGAAACCACGCCCCGACTCACCGGCACGGGCCGCTTCGATGGCCGCGTTGAGCGCCAGCAGGTTGGTCTGTTCGGCGATGGAGCGGATCACATCCAGCACCTTGCCGATGTCCTGGGACTGGTCGGCCAGGTTCTGCACCAGCGTGGACGTGGCGTGGACGTTTTCGGTGAGCGTCTGGATCGACTGGACGGTCTCGATCACCCGCGCTTGTCCGGCCTTGGCCGAGGCACTGGAATGATTGGAGGCATCGGAGGTGGACACGGCGTTACGCGCCACTTCTTCCACGGCCGAGGTCATCTCGTTGATGGCGGTGGCCGCCTGATCGATTTCCGCGTTCTGCTGGTGCAGGCCGCGGTAGCTGTCTTCGGTCACCGAATTCAGTTCGGTCGCTGCCGACGCCAGCTGGCTCGCCGAACTGCCGATGTGACGCATGGCGGCGCGCAGGTTGTCCTGCATGGTGCTCAATGCGCGCAGCAGACGGGTCACTTCGTCATTACCGTCGGCGGCGATGTCGTGGGTCAGGTCGCCGTCGGCCACATGCTCGGCGGCAGCCACGGCACGCTCCAGCGGCCGCACGATGCTGCGGGTCAGCCACAGCGCCAGGCCGATAGTCGCCAAGGCCGCCAGCACCACGAAGGCCAGCACGATCTGCCGGGATTTTTCGTACTGGGCCTCGGCGGCCTTGCCTTCGTCATCGACCCGCGCGGCGTAGAAATCGGCCAGGTCGTTGAGCTGCTTGCCCGAGCCATCGACGATCTGCTTCATGTCCACCAGCAACAGTTTGTTCAGGCCCGCGCTGTCGTTTTGCCCGGCCAGCACGAAGGACTGTTCGAGCGCCTTCTGATACTGCGTCAGGGTCACGCGGAACTGGTCATCCAGCAGTTTTTCTTCGGGGGTGTCGACGAACTTGCTCAGAATCTGCAGTTTCTTGGCCAGGTCCTGATTCCGCACGTCCAGTTGGCCGCGATAGGTAGGAATATTCTTGGGGTCGGGATCAAGCGCCATGCGCAGGGAAATGGTGCGAATGCGCAGCATGATTTCGCGGATGTCGTTGACCGCGCGCATGCTCGGCAGCCAGTTGGTCTCGACCTCCACCTCGCTCTGACGGATCGTGGACATCTGCGCCAGCGCGAACCAACCGAGCACGGCGACCAGCAAGGAGATCAGGGTGAAGCCCAGGCCCGCGCGGCGAGCGATGGTGAGGTTGCGTAGATTCATGGCCGTGGCTCTTTATTATTTGGAAGGCAGCGCCGACAAGAAACTTGTCAGACAACTTCAAAGCGTATCGACGGGCCACAAGGCATCTTGAGGGGGGATGTAACAATTATTGTCCGACGAACGACGCGGTCGATTCACGCGCCGGCCTGTCTAGACTCTTACCGACTTCAGTTTCGAGGAGAATGTGCCATGCACCTGGAAGGGTCCTGCCATTGCGGCGCGGTGGAGTTCAGTGTCACCAGCGCCCACCCCTACCCTTATCAACGCTGCTACTGCTCGATCTGCCGCAAGACCCAGGGCGGCGGCGGTTATGCGATCAACCTGGCCGGCGATGCCGCCACCCTCAAGATCAAGGGGCGGGAAAACGTCACCATCTACCACGCCAAAATACGCCAGGACCATCACGTAGAAATCAGCAGCGCCGAGCGGCATTTCTGCAAGGCCTGCGGCAGTGGGCTGTGGCTGTTCAGTCCGCAATGGCCGGAGCTGGTCCATCCCTTCGCGTCGGCCATCGATACGCCGTTGCCGACGCCGCCGGAAGTGACCCACATGTTGCTGGACTCCAAGGCGTCCTGGGTCCAATTGCAGGTCGGCGACAACGACTTGCAGTTCGAAGGTTACCCCGAAGAATCGATTGCCCACTGGCATGAACGTTTAGGGCTGGTGCGCTGAGTAAAGACAGCTTTGCGAGCAAGCTCGCTCCTATCTGGAATGGAGTCGGCTAACGTGCTGCCAGACGCGCGCCAGATCCCGCGCTCGGTCGTGCAGCAGCTCGGCGGCGTTGTTGCAGGCCTGCTCCAGCGTGGTCGGGCCGCTGACGATCGAAAATGCAGCGCTGATGCCGTGTTCGTAAAGACGCTCGTACCCCTGGCCGAGTGTGCCGGCCAGGACGATGACCGGCACCGACTGGCGCTGGGCGAAACGCGCCACTCCAAACGGCGTCTTGCCGCGCAAGGTCTGGGCGTCGAAGCGCCCTTCCCCGGTGATCACCAGATCGGCGCCGTCCAGCGCCTGCTCCAGGCCGGTGAGTTCAGCGACCACTTCAACCCCGGCGCGGAACGAGGCGTGCAGATAGGCCTTGGCCGCAAAGCCCATGCCGCCGGCCGCGCCGCTGCCGGGATGGTCACGCAGGTCTTGGCCCAGCACCTGAGCCGAGTGGTCGGCGAAATGGCCCAACGCCGCGTCCAGCGCCAGCACCTGTTCGGGGGATGCGCCTTTCTGCGGGCCGAAAATATGTGACGCGCCGTTGACCCCGCACAGCGGATTGTCGACATCGGCGGCGATTTCCACGCGCACGTCCGCCAGCCGCGGGTCGAGCCCGGACATATCGATACGCGCCAGTTGCGCCAGGGCCAGACCGCCGGCAGGCAAGGGTTGCTCATCGGCGCCCAGAAAGCGCACACCCAACGCTGCCAGCATGCCGCTGCCGCCGTCGTTGGTGGCGCTGCCGCCGATGGCGAGGATGATGCGCCGGGCGCCGGCATCCAGCGCCGCGCCGATCAACTGACCGGTGCCGTAAGTGCTGGTCACGCAGGCGTCACGCTGGTCGAACGGCAATAGTTGCAACCCGCTGGCGGTGGCCATTTCGATGAGGGCGGTGCGGGTATGTTCGAGCCAGCCCCACTGGGCGTCGATCTCAAGACCCCGCGGGCCGCGGACCCTGGCGCTCTTCCACTGGCCGTCGCAGGCGTCCAGCACGGCTTCGATGGTGCCTTCGCCGCCATCGGCCATGGGGCATTTGATCAGTTGGGCGTCGGGCCAGACGGTGAGCAGGCCTGCGGCGATGGCGTCGGCAACCGCCTGGGCGCTGAGGCTGTCCTTGAAGGAATCGGGGGCGATGACCACTTTCATTGTTGTTCTCCATTTCCGATGTCAGGGGATGGTCTCACCCCGGCGCCGATTTTCCGCCTGACCTTCGCACAATGCAGCCGCGTACTTATCGGTCATTTGAACAAAACCGCGCTCAGCCCGCCCCGACCGCCAGCTGCACGCCCAGGTACAAACGCAGCACGTCAGCGGTGCGATAGGGACTGCAGCCGGTGATTTCGCCGATCTTGTCCAAACGATAGCGCAGGCTGTTGCGGTGAATACCCAGCGCTTCGGCACAGGCCTGGCTTTCGCCGTTGTGCTCCAGCCAGCTGGCCAGGGTTTCGCGCAGTTGCGGGTGCTTGTGCAAACGGCCAACCGGTTCGGCCACCTCGGTCGCCAGCCAGTCGTCCCGATGGCGCCAGAACAGCAATGCCAGGCGGTGCTCGGCCAGGCGCAGCAGGCGGCGTTCCGGCCGGGCGTGACCGGCATACTCAAGAAGGTCGCGGGCGGCGACACAGGCGGCGCGCAAGCCGGCCAGATCGGCGGACGGCTCCACCGTCGCCACGCGCAGCACCGGCCAGCCGTGGTCGTCGAATTGCTTGAGCAGGTGCTCGTCGTCTCGATCCTTGCCTGCCGTTCTGCACCAGTAAAGCATCGCCGGTTCGCGCAACACGCACCAGCTGTCGGGGTACCGGGCACTCAGCCAGCCGCTGAGCTGAACGGCAGATGTGCTCTGGTCGGCCAACTGGATCAACACCGCCTGACGCGGCAAATGCGGCTGCAGGCCCAACTGCCGGGCTTCGTCGAGCAGGCTGTCGGGGCAGTCCTGCCACAACAGCCGCGCCAGCAGGTCTTCACTGCGTTGCTGGCGCCACTGCCGGTCGGCCTGCTGACGGCGGTGCTCCATGAGCATTTCGGCGGTCATTTTCACCAGCTCGCCGTAGACCCTCACTTCCTCAGGCTCGCCGGTAATGCCCAGCACGCCCACCAGCTTGTGGTCGAGCATCAGCGGCAGGTTCACGCCCGGCTTGACGCCGCCCAGGCGGCCTGCCGCTTCGGAATCGATTTCCACCACGCCACCGTCGGCCAGCACCAGTTGCGCGCCTTCGTGCCGGGTGCACAGCCGCTGGGCATCGCCGCTGCCGATGATGATGCCCAGGTAATCCATGACATTGACGTTATAAGGCAGGATCGCCATCGCCCGGTCGACGATGTCCTGCGCCAGGGCGCGATCAAGAGCGAACATGGGCAGTTTCCGCTGAACAGGAAAACGTGGAATGGACAGTCATGGGAGCCGTCTTTTTTTGTTGAATTTTCAGGCCCCGAAGTGTGCCTGAAACTAGCGGGGAGCGCGATGCGCGTGGCACAGTGCCGGTTTTGTAGGCTGTTCACCACCCGCAGTGAAACCACCCTAGCCCCTCAGGTGCCCGTGACCCGATATCGACTTTCATGCCTGCTGCCGCTACTCGCCCTGCAAGCCTGCACATCGCTGGCCGACGTCAAGTCGCCGCAGGAACGCTTCGATGATTACCGCCGCCAGACCCTGGCGCTGATCAGTGCCCAGCGCAATTTCCAGACCGACGACCGGGATGCCGAACTGCAATGGAACGCGCCGCAGCAATGGCGCCCTGTCGGCACGCCCAAGGCCGGGATTCTGCTGGTCCACGGCCTGGGTGATTCGCCCTGGTCATTCCATGACATCGGCCGGATGCTCGCGGCCCAAGGCTACCTGGTGCGCACCGTGCTGCTGCCCGGCCACGGCACCCAACCCCGGGACATGCTCGATGTCACCCTCGGCCAATGGCAGCAAGTGGTGCGCGAACAGGCGAGCCTTTTGAGCAGCGAAGTGCCCAGGGTGTTGCTCGGCGGCTTCTCGACCGGCGCGAACCTGGTGCTCGACTACGCCTACGAGCATGACGAAATAGCCGGGCTGATTCTGTTCTCTCCGGCGTTCCGCTCCGACAGCGCCTATGCCTGGCTGACCCCGTGGATCGGCTGGGCGCGGCCTTGGCTGGCAGCGCCCGATGACGGCATCCGGCCCATGCAGACACCGGTGCGCTACCTGAACGTGCCGACCAACGGTTTCGCCCAGTTCTACCGCAGCAGCGCCCTGGCTCAGAAGCGGCTGCACCAGTGCAGTTTCGACCGACCGGTTTTCATCGCCATCACCCAGCATGATTCGGTGCTAGACACTGCTTATGTGCTGGACAATTTCAACCAGCGTTTCGGCCACCCCGCCAGCCGCCTGATCTGGTACGGCGACAGCCCGGCTGCGGCCGCGCAGACACCGCGCGTCGAAGTGCGCAAGGATTATCTGCCCGAGTACCGCATCAGCCAGTTCTCGCACATGGGCTTGATGTTCTCGCCGGACAACCCGCTGTATGGCGTCAACGGCACGCAGCGGATCTGCTGGAACGGTCAGACCGCGCCGGATATGCAGCAATGCATGGCCGGCGCACCGGTGTGGTTTTCCGATTGGGGTTACCGCGAGCCGGGCAAGGTCCACGCGCGGCTGACCTTCAACCCGTATTTCGAATGGCAAGCGCAGGTGATGTTGCAGGTGCTGAAAGCCGCGCAAGAGGAGCAACGTTAAGCGCCAGGTTCACTCCAACGGCACCAGACGCTCGCGGCTGTTGCTCAGGTGGGTCCACATGGCGGCCCGCGCGGCGTCGGGGTCCTTGCGGCGGATCGCGGCCAGCAGCGCTTCATGTTCGAGGTTGGCCAGATAGCCCTGGTGAGCCAGATTGCTACCGGCCCGCTCGCTGGACGCAATGCGGGTGCGGGGAATGATCGCGCTGCCCAGGTGCTGCATGATTTCGATGAAATACGGGTTGCCGGTGGCCTCGGCGATCAGCATGTGGAAGCGCTTGTCGGCTTCGACGCAGCTGTCTTCACTGGCCAGCAGGTTCTGGTAGTCGTCCAGCGCCTGGCGCATGGCCGCCAGTTGTTCATCGGTGCGCCGCACCGCCGCCAGCGCCACGGCCTGGGTTTCCAGGCCCAGGCGCAATTCCAGGATGTCGCGCACCCTGGAAACGGTTTCCACCTTCAGGTGCAATCCGGTCTGGTCACTGCGCTCCAGCACAAAGGTCCCGATGCCGTGATGGGTGACCACAAGCCCCGAGGCTTGCAACTTGGAAATCGCTTCACGCACCACGGTGCGACTGACCCCGTGCTCGCGAACGATCTCGTTTTCCGAAGGCAGTTTTTGTCCCGGCGCGATCTTGCCCAGCAGAATGCGCCGGCTCAGCTCAGTGACCAGATCGGTGGCCAGGCTGTGCTGACGTCGCTTGGGGGCGCCATTTTCGGGTTCTTGCATGAAGGAAATCCGCAACGCTGAGTTGTCTGTTGTTCCCGCCCGCAGCAGGCCGGAATGCCGGAATCATAGCACCGGAGCGTGAAGCAGCGCCGTTGTAACTTGTCTAGCTTGTCAGACAACCGTGCATAACTCCGCGATGTCATCCACGCCACTGATCGCCATAAAGCCCATATTTGCGCATAAAACCCGATTTCAGGGGTTGCGTGGGACGCATCAACTTGTATGATGACCAACAAGCAAACGCCATGATCGTCATCGGCCGTCTTGCACAACCCGCATAAAAACAACGAGTGGGAGATACAACAGTGAGCACATCCACCTCCGGGATGGCTGGCGGCGCGGATACGGTATTGGCATCGGCCGTCTCCAAAGTCAAACGTCACGTCCTGCCGCTTTTCGTCATCATGTTCATCGTGAACTACATCGATCGGGTCAATATCGGTTTTGTGCGCTCGCACATGGAAACCGATCTGGGCATCGGTGCGGCCGCCTATGGTTTCGGCGCCGGGCTGTTCTTCATCGGGTATGCCCTGTTCGAAGTCCCTTCCAACATCCTGCTGCAAAAGGTCGGTGCGCGTATCTGGCTGACCCGCATCATGCTGACCTGGGGTCTGGTGGCGTCCTGCATGGCGTTCATCCAGAACGAAACCCACTTCTATATCCTGCGTTTTCTGCTGGGTGTGGCCGAAGCCGGGTTTTTCCCTGGGGTGATCTACTACTTCACCCGCTGGTTGCCGGGTGTCGAGCGCGGCAAGGCGATTGCGATTTTCCTCAGTGGCTCGGCCATTGCGTCGCTGATCTCCGGTCCGCTGTCCGGCCTGCTGTTGCAGATCACCGGGTTCGGCATGAAAGGCTGGCAGTGGATGTACTTCATCGAAGGCATGTTCTCGGTCGGGCTGTGCTTCTTCGTCTGGTTCTGGCTCGATTCCAAGCCCCACGACGCCAAGTGGCTGACCCGCGAGGAACAGGACGCGCTGGTCAATGCCATCGACGCCGAACAGGCCGCTCGCGAAGCCGCCACACCGGTCAAGGCCTCCATCGGTAAATTGCTCAAGGACGGTCAGATCCTGCTGTTCTGCCTGATCTACTTCCTGATCCAGCTGACCATCTACGCCGCCACTTTCTGGCTGCCGAGCATCATCAAGAAAATGGGCAGCCTGAGTGACTTCGAAGTGGGAATGTTCAACTCCATTCCCTGGTTGCTGTCGATCATCGGCATGTACGCCTTCGCTTCGCTGTCGGCCAAATGGAAGCGCCAGCAGGCATGGGTGGCGGCTGCACTGCTGATTGCCGCAGCCGGGATGTTCATGTCCACCACCGGCGGCCCGATCTTCGCCTTCATCGCCATTTGCTTCGCGGCACTGGGCTTCAAGTCGGCCTCGTCACTGTTCTGGCCGATTCCCCAGGCCTATCTGGACGCACGCATCGCCGCCGCGGTCATCGCCCTGATCAACTCGGTGGGCAACCTGGGCGGTTTCGTCGCCCCGACCACCTTCGGCCTGCTGGAAGAACACACCGGTTCCATCCAGGGCGGGCTGTATGGCCTGACAGCGACCTCGATCCTGGCCGCCGTCATCGTGTTCGCCGCCCGCAACCGGCCCAAGCCCGGCGCGACACCGGTGGCCGCCGTGCAGACCTCGACTTCCCACTGATGACGTCATCGACCGTCGAACCCTACAAAAACAGCTAAAGGACTCGCCCATGAACGCTCAGAATCCGCAGATCGCCAGTCAGACCCCGGTCATCACCCAGATGCAGGTTATTCCGGTGGCCGGCCATGACGACATGCTGCTCAACCTCAGCGGCGCGCACGGCCCGTATTTCACGCGCAATATCGTGATTCTCAAGGACAACGCCGGCAACACCGGCGTGGGCGAAGTACCGGGCGGCGACCGGATTCGCCAGACCCTGGAAGATGCCCGTTCGCTGGTGGTCGGCAGCAGCATCGGCAACTATCAGAAAATTCTCAACGACGTGCGCAAGGCCTTCGCCGAGCGCGATTCCGGCGGGCGCGGCCTGCAAACGTTCGACTTGCGTATCACCATCCACGCGGTCACCGCGCTGGAAGCCTCCCTGCTCGACCTGCTGGGCCAGCACCTGCAAGTGCCGGTCGCCGCCCTGCTCGGCGAAGGCCAGCAGCGCGACAGCGTAGAAATGCTCGGCTACCTGTTCTACGTCGGCGACCAGGGCAAGACCAACCTGGCTTATCGCAGTGAAGCGGACGCCGACAATGACTGGTTCCGGGTTCGCCACGAAGAAGCGCTGACCCCCGAAGCGGTGGTGCGCCTGGCCGAAGCGGCGCAGCAGCGTTATGGTTTCCAGGACTTCAAACTCAAGGGCGGCGTGCTGCGCGGCGACGAAGAAATCGAAGCGGTCACTGCCCTGGCCGAGCGTTTCCCGCAAGCGCGCATCACCCTGGACCCCAACGGCGCCTGGTCGCTGAAAGAAGCCATCCGCCTGTGCCGCGATCAGCATCACGTGCTGGCTTATGCCGAAGACCCTTGCGGTGCGGAAAACGGTTTCTCCGGGCGGGAAGTCATGGCTGAATTCCGTCGCGCCACCGGCCTGCGCACCGCCACCAACATGATCGCCACCGACTGGCGCGAAATGGGTCACGCCATCCAGCTGCAATCGGTGGACATCCCGCTGGCAGACCCGCACTTCTGGACCATGCAAGGCTCGGTGCGGGTCGCGCAAATGTGCAACGAATGGGGCCTGACCTGGGGTTCGCATTCCAACAATCACTTCGACATTTCCCTGGCGATGTTCACCCACGTGGCCGCCGCCGCGCCGGGCGATATCACCGCCATCGACACCCACTGGATCTGGCAGGACGGCCAGCGCCTGACCAGGCAACCGCTGCAGATCGTGGGCGGCCATGTGGAGGTGCCGAAAACACCCGGCCTGGGCGTCGAGCTGGACATGGACCAGGTGCACAAGGCCCATGAACTGTACAAAGGCATGGGCCTGGGCGCACGGGACGACGCGGCGGCCATGCAGTTCCTGATCAACGACTGGAAGTTCAACAACAAGCAGCCTTGCCTGGTGCGTTGAACGCTTGACCCTGGATAACTGAACTGGCCACAGGACTGGCAATCGGCGCACAACCCCCTTGTGCGCCGTTTTTTTATTCGCGGTGCATGCTAAGGTTCGCGCAACATTTTGTAGCGAATGCCTGCATGCGCCATCTCGGTCACACCCATCCGCGCCTGACACTGGCGGCCTTGCTTGGCCTGGTCGGCGGCGTCGCCTCTCTCCCGCTGCTGCCCCACGCTTCCGCTATCCAGCACTGCCTGATCGGCTGGAACCTGGGCGTGTGGCTCTATCTGGTCCTGATCTTCATCCATACGCTGCGCAGCGATGCCCAAGACGTGCGCCACATTGCCATGAAAGAAGACGAGAACGCCGGCCTGGTGCTGACCACCGTATGCGTCGCGGCCCTGGCCAGCCTGGCGGCGATCATCGTCGAGCTGGCGGGCGGTGCCGAGCTGCCCCGGCACGCCCTGTGGCTGCATCACGCCTTCACCGGCCTCACTATCGTCGGCTCGTGGATGCTGATCGGCGTAGTGTTCAGCCTGCACTACGCGCGGCTGTTCTACACCGGCAAAGGCCCGGAACCTGCGCTGGCATTCACCGGTGGCGAAAAAAACCCCGATTACTGGGATTTTCTGTACTTCTCCTACACCCTGAGCGTTGCCGTGCAGACCTCCGACGTCGGCGTAGGCACCCGCGAGCTGCGCAAGACCGTGCTTGCCCAATGCCTGATCTGCTTTGTGTTCAACACGGCGATTCTGGGTTTTTCCATCAACCTGGCTGCCGGGCTGTTCAACTGACGGGCCGGACTCACCAAAGGCGTTTATCCATGACAAAAACGACAATTGCGGTGCTCGATGACTGGCAAGACGTGGCCAGCGGCGTGGTGGACTGGTCGGTGCTCGACCCGCTGGGCCAGGTCAGCTTTCTGCATGATTACCCGGCCGATACCGCTACCTTGGCCGAACGCCTGAAGGACTTTGAAGTGATCTGCGTGATGCGCGAACGCACCCTGTTCGATGCCGCACTGCTCAGCCGACTGCCCAACCTGAAACTGCTGGTGACCGGCGGCATGCGCAACGCCGCTATCGATCTGCAGGCAGCAAACAAACAGGGCATCGTGGTATGCGGCACGCAAAGCTACAAACACGCCGCGCCGGAATTGACCTGGGCGCTGATCATGGGGGCCACGCGCAATCTGGTTGCCGAGGCCGACTCGCTGCGCGCAGGCAATTGGCAGATCGGCCTGGGCGGCGATCTGCACGGCAAGACCCTGGGCATTCTCGGGCTGGGCAGTATCGGCAAATGGATCGCCCGATACGGGCAGGCGTTCGGCATGAAGGTCATTGCCTGGAGCCAGAACCTGACGGCCGAAGCCGCAGCCGAGTCGGGCGTGACGCGGGTCAGCAAGCGCGAACTGTTCGAGCAGGCCGACGTGCTGTCGGTGCATCTGGTGCTCAGCGACCGCAGTCGCGGCCTGGTGGATGCCGAGGCGCTGGGCTGGATGAAGCCCGACGCCTGGCTGGTCAACACCTCACGCGGGCCGATCATTGATGAAGCCGCCCTGATCGACACCCTGCAACAACGCCGCATCGCCGGCGCGGCGCTGGATGTATTCGACCGCGAACCGCTGCCGACCGACCACCCGTTCCGCACCCTGGACAACGTGCTGGCAACGCCGCATATCGGCTATGTCACCCGCAACAACTACCAGATGTTTTTCAGCCAGATGATTGAAGACATCCAGGCCTGGCATGCAGGCGCGCCGATCCGGGTGTTCAGCTGACCGCTTATAGCGTGTAGGAAATCCCCATCTGCACGGTACGAGGGGCGCCAGGGTAGGCATATACATTGCCGAAGGCGCCTTCTTCGTAGTCCGAATCGAACAGGTTCTTCACGTCCAGATTGAGCTTCACCTGCTCGTTGACTTTGTAATAGGCCAGCAGGTCGAACACGGTGTAGCTGTCCATGGAGAACGCGCTGTTGGCGGTTTGCCCGGCGCGTTGGTCCACGTAGCGCCCGCCCGCGCCCAGTCCCAGCCCGCGCAGCGCGCCTTCCTGGAACTCATAGACGTTGAGCAGGCTGAAGGTCTGCTCGGGAATGTTCAGCAGCCGGGTGCCGGAGCGCAGCGTGTTGTCCTTGGTTACCTGGGCATCGACATAGGCGTAGCTGCCCATCATCCGCCACTCGGGTGTGAGGTTGCCAACCAGGTTCAGGTCGAAACCGCGACTGCGCACCTCACCGGCTGCGACGCTGAA
This sequence comes from Pseudomonas sp. v388, assembly GCF_003935425.1. Taxonomy (GTDB): domain Bacteria; phylum Pseudomonadota; class Gammaproteobacteria; order Pseudomonadales; family Pseudomonadaceae; genus Aquipseudomonas. The sequence goes on along the minus strand of NZ_RHQN01000010.1, from coordinate 121,748 downwards.
GGTCGAGATCACCGGGTCGGCGGTCAGCACGTTCTTCTTTTCGATCTGATATACCGCCGCCTCGACGCTCAGCTGACGATCCAGCGCCTGCCACTTGGCGCCCAGCTCGAAAGACTTGCCCTCCTCCGGTTTGAACCCGTCGCCCTGCCGGCTCGCGCCCGTGTTGGGCTTGAACGAGCGAGCGGTGTTGGCGTACAGCGCGATGTCGTCGGTCAGGTCAAACGTCAGGCCCAGGCGCGGGGTCACGGCGTTGTCGCTGCTGTTCCAGCCGCGAATGCCGGGCGGGTAGTTCTGGTAGTCGTGTTCGAAGCGCTCGAAACGGACACCGGCCAGCAGCTTGAGTCGTTCGGTGAGCGCCACCTGATCCTGCACGAACGCGGCGTAGGTCTTGAGGTTTTCCTTGTCATGGGTGGTGGTTCGGTTCAACACCGGACGTGGCTGACCGTACACCGGATCGAAGATGTCGATCGCGTACGCCGAAACCGCGCCATCGGAGCGTCGGATGATCGACTTGTAGTCGTAGTCCTCGTACTCGACACCGGCCAGCAGCGTGTGATCGAACTCGCCGGTCGAGAAGTGCCCGGTAATGTTCAGCTGCACGTCACGATCGGTCCACTCCAGCTTGCGGTAATTGAAGTTGCGCCCCAGGGTGCGCCCGTCCGCGGCCAGGCCATTGGCTTCGATGGCGTTGCCGGCCAGGGACCCGTCGAGCCACTGCACACCGCCGCCCAGGGTCCAGTCGGCGTTCAGGTCATGGGTGAAACGCAACTGTGCCATATCGTTGTCGTTGTGCAGCTTGCCGATGTCCTTCTCGCCGAAAAAGGTGTCACGGGAAGCAGTACGGGTCTGCGCCGGATAGCGCGTCACGCCGCGATCCAGCGGATGGTTGTTGCGCATGAAATCGCCTTCGAAGGTGATGCGCGTTGCATCGTCCACCTGCCAGCTGAGCACCGGCGTGACGCCGTAGCGTTCGGTTTCGACATGGTCGCGAAAGGTGTCGCCGCCCTCGCCGATCAGGTTCAGGCGATAGGCCAGGCGGCCATCGTCGTCCAGCGGACCGGACGCATCCAGGGCGCCGCGCTTCATGCCCTGATCGTTGATCTGGCTGCCCAGGGTCACGCGACGTTCGGCCAGCGGTTGCTTGGTGACCACGTTGAAGGTGCCGCCGGGATCGCCGCGGCCGTACAAGGTCGTGGCCGGGCCGCGCAACACTTCGAGACGCTCAATGGTGTTGGCGTCGGGCATGTTGGGATAGCCGCGGTTGATCGGAAACCCGTTGCGGTAGAACTCGCCGGTGGTGAATCCGCGCACGGTGAAGGTGGTCAGGCCCTGACCGCCGAAGTTGTTGGCCCGACCGACGCCGCCTGCGTAATCCAGCGCATCCTGCAAGCGCGTCGCGCCTAGGTCTTCGACCGCCTCGCGGGTCATGACGCTGATCGACTGCGGGGTTTCATGAATCGACGTATCGGTGCGCGTTGCGCTGGCAGACCGGGTGGCGCGATAGCCCTGCACCGGCCCGAGGGCCTGCTCGGTGTCGGCGCTGCCTTGAATGTCGATGCTTTGCAGCTCGACTGAGAGTGAATCGGCAGAGGTTGAGGCCGCCCAGGCCGTCTGGGAAATGGCCTGGATAACGCACAGAGAAATAAAAGTACGACGCATCGACGTGCATGCCCTTGAAGGAAAGACCGGCTTACCTGAGCCAGCTGGATTTTTTGCGAATGTTACAGATTCGTATTTGGCTTTGATACAAATTCTCAAACGCTCGCAGCACCTTTCTGTTGATCGCCAAAACGCGAGCGACGCGGCACACTGGCAGCCTGTTTCGGCCATCGTCCAAGGACCTGAAAATGACGCTCGCCCACCATCCCGACGACCCGCGCTGTGCCCTGCTGGTCATCGACATGCAGTACGACTTCATGCCCGGCGGGCAGCTGGCCGTTGCCGATGGCGACGCCGTGCTGCCGCTGATCAATCGCCTGGGTGCCGGTTTTGCCAGAGTGATCGTCACTCAGGACTGGCATCCGGCCGGGCACATTTCGTTTGCCTCCAGCCACGCAGGCCGCGCGCCGTTCGACAGCATCACCCTGCCCTACGGCCCGCAGACCTTGTGGCCGGACCACTGCGTTCAAGGCAGTCACGGCGCACAGCTGCATGCGGACCTGGCCTTGCCCCACGCGCAGCTGATCCTGCGCAAGGGCTGCAATTCGCAGATCGACAGCTATTCGGCTTTTCTGGAAGCCGACCGCACCACGACCACCGGCCTTGCCGGCTATCTGCAGGAACGCGGGATCGATACGGTATTTGTGGTCGGTCTGGCGCTGGATTTTTGTGTGGCGTGGTCGGCGCAAGATGCCCGACGCGCAGGCTTCACCACTTATGTGATCGAAGATGCCTGCCGGGCTATCGATATGAATGGCTCGCTGGATGCGGCGTGGGAAGCAATGCTGGCGGCGGGGGTTGAGCGGATACAGAGTTCTGATCTGTAGAGGCGGACTTGTCCGCTCCCACATCGCTGTGTGTTGAATCATCGTTTCTGCGCCGCCGAACGTCCTCGCACGGCGCAGGTCTGAATCCCACCCACCGGCAGCATGAAGGAACTGGCATGGCCCAGGAATCAGATGGCAAGACCCCCGGCCTGTCCGCCGAGGAAGAACGCGAGATCGACGAGAAGCAACCACCCCGCGCGGCGGTGTTGCACGAAACCATCCGCATTCAAGGCGACCATGAATTGGAGCGCAGCGCTGCCGCCTTGTGGTGGTCGGCCCTGGCCGCCGGCCTGACCATGGGCCTGTCGCTGATGGCGATGGGGCTGTTCAAGTCGCGGCTGGCCGGAATCGACGGCGCGCATGTCATCACCAGCCTGGGCTACTCGGCGGGTTTTCTCGCGGTGATCCTGGCACGCCAGCAATTGTTCACCGAAAACACCATCACCGCCGTGCTGCCGGTGATGACCAAATTCACCACTGCCAACATTTATCGCCTGCTGCGCCTATGGACCATCGTGCTGTTCGGCAACCTGTGCGGCACGCTGCTGGTCGCCTACGTAATGCTCAATCTGCCGATCTTCGACGCCAACACCGACAAGGCGTTTCTGGAAATCGGCCACAAGGTGATGGAAAACGACGTCGGCCAGATGTTCTCCAAAGGCATCGTGTCCGGCTGGATGATTGCCACCATGGTATGGATGATCGCCTCCATGGAAAGCGCCAAAGTCGCCATCATCGTCCTGATCACCTACCTGATGGCCCTGGGCGATTTCACCCACATCGTGGTGGGTTCGGCCGAAGTGTCCTATCTGGTATTCGCCGGCGAGCTGGGCTGGTCGGATTTCTGGCTGGTGTTCGCAGGCCCGACCCTGGCGGGTAATATCATCGGCGGCAGTTTCATCTTCGCCCTGATCAGCCACGCGCAGATTCGCAGCGAGAACGACACCAGCGCGCAGCTTGAACGAAAGCGTAAACAGGACGCCCAGACCCAACGCCGCGCCGACGTCGAGAAAGCGGTGAAGGATGCCGATGGCGTCGCGGGTGAGCGCACGCACGTCGATTAAATTTTCTTTCAGGGAATCCACAGGTGTTTCTTGGCAGAATGCCAGCTTGACCGACTCCCTCAGGCGCAGACCATGACTCGAATCCTGGCCATCGAAGACGATGCCGTTACCGCCAAGGAAATCGTCGCAGAGCTCAGCAGCCACGGCCTGGACGTGGACTGGGTGGACAATGGCCGCGACGGGCTGGCGCGGGCGGTCAGCGGCGATTACGACCTCATCACCCTGGATCGCATGCTGCCGGAGATGGATGGCCTGACCATCGTTACCCGTTTGCGCGCCCAAGGCATCTCGACGCCGATCCTGATGATCAGCGCGTTGTCCGATGTGGACGAGCGGGTGCGCGGGCTGCGGGCCGGCGGCGATGACTACCTGCCCAAGCCGTTCGCCTCCGATGAAATGGCGGCGCGGGTCGAAGTCCTGTTGCGGCGCAGCAACCCGGCCGTTGCGTCGACCACCATGCTGCAAGTGGCGGACCTGACCCTGAATCTGATCAGTCGTGAAGCCCGCCGTGGTGACCAGCCGCTGACCCTGCTGCCCACCGAGTACAAGCTGCTGGAATTTTTGATGCGCAACAGCGGCCAGGTGATCACCCGCATGATGATTTTCCAGGAAGTCTGGGGTTACCACTTCGACCCCGGTACCAACCTGATCGACGTACACATCGGCCGCCTGCGCAAGAAGATCGACCAGCCCGGCCTCGCACCGCTGATTCAGACCGTGCGAGGCTCGGGCTATGTCATTGCCGATCCCGTCTGAAGGCTGGCGATCTTCCACCAGCCGGCTGCTGGCGCTCTACAGTTCGTTGTTCGTAGCCTGGAGCGCCATTCTGCTCGGCGTGCTGTATTGGGAAGTCACCTCCTACCTGGACGACCTGGCGCGCCATTCCCTGACCCAGCGCCAGCAGCTGTTTTCCCGCTTCGAAGGCCCGGCGCTGGTGGATGCGCTCACCACCAGCATGACCTTCGACATGTACGCCGTAGATGCCTACGGCCTGTTCGACGCCAACCTCCAGCCACTGACCGGCCCGATCACTCACATACCGGACAAGCTGCCCCTCGACGGCCAGATCCATGAGTTGCGCGACTGCATCGAATCGGACAGCCCGGACTTGCCGCAGAACAGTTGCGACGCGGTGGCGACGCGCACCGCCGACGGCCACTGGCTGGTGCTGGTGCGAGAGAACGGCTCGCTGTTTGCGGTCAGCAAGCTGATTCTGCGCGCCTTGTTATGGGGAATCTCGCTGACCATCATTCCCGGCATTGCCGGCTGGCACCTGCTGCGACGGCGCCCGTTGCGGCGCATCCGCGCCATCCAGGCCAGCGCCGAATCCATTGTCGCCGGAGACATGGCCGCGCGCCTGCCGGTGTCCAACCGACGCGACGAACTGGACATGCTGGCGGTGATCGTCAACGCGATGCTCGACCGGATCGAAAAGCTCATGAACGAGGTCAAGGGCGTGTGCGACAACATTGCCCACGACCTGCGCACCCCGCTGACCCGACTGCGGGCGCAGCTGTATCGCATCCAGCAGCAGGCGCCGTCCGACTCCAGCCAGGCGGCGCAGATGGCTCAGGTGATCGCCGAAGCCGACACTCTGATGGCGCGTTTTCGCGGCCTGCTGCGGATTTCCGAACTGGAAGACCGCCAGCGGCGCTCGGCTTTCGTTGAACTGGACCTGCACCCGCTGCTGCAGGAACTGCACGATTTCTACCTGCCGCTGGCCGAAGAAGCCCAGATCACCCTGCTGCTGAAACTGGAGCAGCCGCTGCCGACCCTGGTGGGCGACCGCGCGCTGTTGTTCGAGGCCCTGACCAACCTGCTGGGCAACGCGATCAAGTTCACGCCATCCGGCGGCACCGTCGAAGTCAGTGCCTATGCCGCGGCCGATGGCGGCTATCCGTGTGTCAACGTACAGGATTCAGGACCGGGCATTGCGCCGGCCGAACGCAACGCGGTGTTCCAGCGCTTCTACCGCAGCGAGAACGGCGACCCGCAGAGCGGCTTCGGCCTGGGACTGTCGGTGGTGGCGGCGATCGTCAATCTGCACGGCTTCACCCTGCACATCGGGACCAGCCGCTATGGCGGTGCGAGCCTGAGGCTCGAATGCCGGCCGGTCGGGGTGTTGACCTGAGGGCCTGAAAGTCAGGCTTGCGCAAAGTCGAACAGCGCCCCGGGTGCCTCCACCAGCAAGGAACGCTTGACGCTGTCCGGGCAGTCCAGTTCGCGCAACTGCTCGACCACCGAGGCGTAGCTGACCTGCTGTTCGTGCTGGGTGTGCGGCCAGTCGCTGCCCCACACCAGGCGTTGCGCGCCGAAGGTCTGGACCAGTAAAGGCAGCGCCGCGTTGGCGAATGCGGTGTTCTGCTCGGCGTCGCCGCCCAGGCGGTAGATCGCCGATACCTTGACCCACACCTGGCCGGTCAGCCCCAATTCCAGCAGAGCGCGAAACGCCGGATCATCGACACCCTGGCGTGCGTCGGGGCGGCCGAAATGGTCGATCACGATCTTGCATCCGAACGGCAGCAGGCCGCGGATCAGGCACGGCAAGTCTTCGACGTGACGATGCAGCTCGACGTGCCAGCCCAGCGCTGCCACTTGCTTGAACAGCGGCGCCCACTGCGACTCGGTAAAGTCCGGCAGCGGCTTGCCCATCAGGTTCAGACGAATGCCGACCACGCCCTGCCCGGCCATGGCCTGCAACTGCGCGCCCTCGATGCCAGGTTCGACCACGACGACGCCGCGCAGACGGTCCGGCGCCTGGGCCAGGGCATCGAGCAGGTAGTGATTGTCGGTGCCCAGAAAACTGGGCTGCACCAGTACGCCGTGGCTCAGGCCATGGACATCCAGATGCGCGAGGTAATCCTGCAAGGTCGCATTGTAGTCGGGGGTGTAACGTCGTCCTGACGTCAGGCTCAAACTGCGGGTGAAAACATGGGCATGGGCATCGATGCCCAGCAGGGGCGTGGAACAGGCGTCAGTCATGAAACTCATCTTTGAAGTGAGCGCGGTGCAAGGGCACCGCGCGGGGGAAAACCGTCAGGCTTGTTGCGGGGCTGCCTTGGTGGGCGAATCCGGGGAAACCGCGGCCTGAAGGTTGCGACCACGGGTTTCCGGCAGGCAGAACGCGGCGATCATGGCCACGCCGTAAGCGATACCGGCGTCGATGCCGATGGCCGCGCCCAGCGACATCGATTCGCTCATGTGGCCGACCAGAAACGGGAAGACTGCCGACAGCACGCGGCCGAAGTTGTAGCAGAAGCCCACCCCGGCGCCGCGCACATCGGCCGGATACAACTCATTGAAAAACGAGCCGAGGCTGGCCGGGATGCCCGCAGCGAAGAAGCCCAACGGGAAGCCGAGGAACAGCATCTGCGTGTTGGTCAGCGGCAGCATCAGGTAGCACTGCACGGTGATCACACAGCACAGCGCGAACAGCATGATGTTCTTGCGACGCCCGATGCGGTCGATGAGCATGCCGCTGGTCACGCAACCGGCCCAGAACGCAACGATGATCACCGCCAGATAGCCGCCGGAGCTGAGCACCGACAGGTTGCGCTCGGTCTTGAGAAAGGTCGGCAACCAGGTCATCACCGCGTGGTAGCCGCCGTGGGCGCCCAGGCCCAGCAGGCCGCCCAACAAAGTCACGCGCAGCAGTTCAGGGCGAAAAATACCGGCCATGGAGTTGAAGAAGCTGGTATCCGGCCCCTTGTCCTTCTGCATGCGCTGGAAGCTTTCCGGCTCTTCGACGTTGCGGCGCACCCAGATGATCATCAGTGCAGGCAGCAGGCCGACGAAAAACATCACCCGCCAGGCGTAGTCCTGCGGCACGAACGAATAGATCAGGGTAAACAGCACCACCGCCAGGCCCCAGCCCACGGCCCAGGCGCTTTGCACCGTGCCCATGACCTTGCCGCGGTATTTTGACTGGATGGTCTCGGCCATCAGCACCGCACCGGCCGCCCATTCGCCGCCAATCCCGAAACCTTGCAGGGCCTTGACGATCAGCAACTGGTTGAAGCCCGTAACGAAGGCCGACAGGAACGTGAAGAACGAGAACCAGAGAATCATCAGTTGCAGGGTGCGAACCCGCCCGTAGCGGTCCGACAGCGTACCGCCGACCCAGCCGCCCAGCGCCGAGGTCACCAGGGTCACGCCGCTGATCAAGCCTGCATCACCCTTGGTCAGGGCGAAGGCGGCGATCAGCGCCGGGATCGCCAGACCGAACATCTGGACTTCCAGTGCATCCAGAGACCAGCCGCCAAAGCAGGCCCAGAACGTCTTGCGTTCCCTGGAGGTGATGTCGCGGTACCAACTGAACATGTTCTTATCCTTATGAAAAAAACCTTGGAGGGGCGTTATCAGCGGATTTCCACGCTGTAACGGAAATGGCTGGCATGGCCACGCGAACGACGCCATTCCAGTGGCTCGCCGGCGTAGTTGCGGGCGAGTCGCTCGATGACCACCACCGGGCTGCCGGTGGGAACCTGAAGCAGGCGGCCATAAACGTCGTTGACGGCCTCGGCGGTCAGGCTTTCCTGGGCGTAGGCCACGACCTGGCCGCAAAGCTCTTCATAGATGGGGTACAGCAACGGCCCGCGAGCATTGATGTCGATCTCCAGCAAACCCTGGAACTGGATGCGCGGCAGCCAGATTTCCTCGGCAAGCACCGGCTGGCCGTCCAGCAGACGCAAACGCACCATGCGGATCACCGGCGCATCGGGCACCAGCCCCAAGGCCTGGCTGACAGCCGAAGGCGCAGCCATAGGCTCGATGCTCAGCACACGGCTTTCGGGCATGAGCCGTTCGCCGGCCGCGGTCTGGAAACGAAAGAAACGGAACAGCGATGACTGGAACTGCGGCCGGCGGATGAAGGTGCCACGACCTTGCTGACGCTCCAGGATATTGTCGTTGACCAGCATGTCGATGGCCTTGCGCACCGTACCGGTGGACAGGCAGTACTCGGCGGACAACGCCGCTTCGGTAGGGATCGCTTCGCCCGGACGCCAGCGGTTGTTGGCAATCTGTTCGGCGAGCTGGTCGCGCAGGCGCTGGTAGAGCGGCAATCTGTCGTCGCTGGGAAGCTTGTTCATTTTTATAGTTATCCAGTCATCTATATGAATGTGAGCGGAGTATTGTCTCGTTACAAATTCCCGTCAAGAGCGGGTCGGCAGGCGGTCATCCGCGTCGCGGGGCCTATGCCATCGATTTGAGAAATATCTTGTATCATCTCCACAGGCCTGTTGAGCGTCGGGCAAAACCTTTAGCCTGCTTGCCATCCATCCGATCCGGTGGCTGACGCGCCTGCGCCCAGCCCGCCAAAGCCAAAAGCCCGAGCGAGACTTTTCATGACTACCTCGATTCCCGAGCAGCCACACGCTCACACCATGACCCGTGCCATGGTGATGTTGTTTGCATTCTGCTGCGGCGCCATCGTCGCCAACATCTATTACGCCCAGCCGATCATCGAGCTGATCGCACCGGATATCGGCCTGTCCAGCATCGCTGCCAGCCTGATCGTGTCGCTGACGCAAATCGGTTATGCGCTGGGCTTGTTCTTTCTGGTGCCGTTGGGCGACCTGCTGGAAAACCGCCGCCTGATGCTGTTAACCACCGCCGTTGCGTTCCTCAGTCTGTTGGGAGCGGCGTTCGCCGAACAGCCGAACCTGTTTCTGCTGATGTCGTTGCTGGTGGGCTTCAGTTCGGTGTCGGTGCAGATGCTGATTCCGCTCGCGGCGCATCTGGCGCCTGAGCAGACCCGAGGCCGCGTGGTCGGCAGCATCATGGGCGGCCTGTTGCTGGGTATCCTGCTGGCTCGGCCGATTTCCAGCCTGATTGCCGACCATTTCGGCTGGCGCGCCGTGTTTGGCGCAGCTGCCGTGGTGATGCTCGGTATCAGCGTGGTGCTGGCGACCACCGTACCCAAGCGTGTGCCTGACCATCGGGCATCGTACGGTCAACTGTTGTTCTCGCTGTGGACATTGCTGCGCGAGCAGCCGGTGCTGCGCCAGCGGGCGTTCTACCAGGCCTGCATGTTCGCCACGTTCAGCCTGTTCTGGACCGCCGTACCGCTGGAGCTGTCGCGCAATCATGGCCTGTCGCAAACCCAGATCGCGCTGTTCGCCCTGGTCGGTGCCATCGGCGCAGTTGCCGCGCCCCTCAGCGGTCGCCTGGCAGACGCCGGCCACACCCGGATCGCCAGCCTCGGCGCCCTGCTGTTCGGCGCCTTGAGTTTTCTGCCCAGCCTCGTTAACCCGGCCTACGCGGTGATCGGCCTGGCAGTGACCGGCGTGCTGCTGGACTTCTGTGTGCAGATGAACATGGTGCTGGGGCAACGGACCGTCTACGCTCTGGACGCCGCCAGCCGCAGCCGCCTGAACGCGCTGTACATGACCAGCATCTTCATCGGCGGCGCAATAGGCTCATCGATTGCCAGCCCGCTGTTCGATCATGGCGGATGGCTGTGGGTGTTGATTGCGGGCACGGCGTTGCCGTTGATTGCGCTGGTGGCGTTCTTGCGGGATTCGGCGGGGTTGCGTGGGATTGGCGCCAGTGTCTGACGCCCTCTCCAATTACTTTGCCGAATGCTCCAGCCACCTCGCCAGATCCGCCACTTCTGCCGCATTGATCGAATGCGCCAACCCTTCGTAGGCATGAAACTGCGGCTGCACGCCCAGTTTCTTCAGCGTGGCCTCGGCATTCGGCCCGCCGCTGTAGGCGACCTGATGGTCTTCCTCACCGTGGCCGATGAACACCTTGAGCGGTGCCAGACGCGGGTCGGGCTGCAGGCTTGACTCCAGCACCGGCAACAAGCGCCCGCTCAATGCCGCAAAACCGCCCACCAGCGTCGGGTCGCGGAGCGCCACTTCATAACTCATCATCGCGCCCTGGCTGAAACCCACCAGAAACACCTTGTCCGCAGGCGTGTGATATTTCTGCGCCACCTGGCGGATGAAGGTGGTCAGACGTTCACCGCTGTTCTTGAGGTCTTCGGTCACGCCGTCGTAGTCCGCGACGCCGGTTTTCTGGGTGAACCACTTGTAACTGCCGGGCCGCAGCTCCATCGGCGCACGCACCGATAGAAAGTTGTAATCCCCGGAAAGCCGATCCTTGATGCCGAACAGGTCCTGCTCGTTACTGCCGTAACCGTGGATGAAGATCACCAGCGGCCGCTGTGGGGCGTCGGCTTTGACCTCGGCCAGATAGCTGAGCGTCAGGTCGGTGTGCAGGCTGTCTTGTGCGTGGACCAGGCCCGAGCAGGCCAGGAGCAATGCAGCGAGATACTTGAGCATGTGTCGAGGGTCTCCATCGTGAATGAAATGGACTGCCTGTAGCGACGGTCTTGCCTGGTGGGAGCGGTCCGCGCGCCCACCATACCCCATCAATCGTGCAGATTGAGTTGCGAAACCTGCGGCCTGAGCAACTGCATCTGCTGGCGATAGTCGTCGGTCACTTGCCGGGCCTGGCTGCCGCTGGTGATGACCCGCGGGGTGATCAGCACGATCAGCTCGGTGCGGTCCTTGGAGCGGCTGGTGTTACCGAACAGCCATTTCAGACCCGGAATACGACCCAGATACGGCACGGCACTCACCGATTCGGCGTTGTCCTGTTTGATCAGGCCACCGAGCAACACCGTCTGACCGCTCTGCGCGGCGACCTGGGTTGCCACCGAACGGGTCGAAATACGCGGATTACCATTGGCGTCGGTGGTGCCGCTGGTGTCCGCATCGCTGACCTGCTGCTGGATGTCCATGTACACCAGACCACCCGGATTGATGCGCGGCACTACATCCAGAATCACACCGGTCTGCACGTATTCGACACTGCTCAGAGTGGTGTCGGAAAGGCTGGTGTTGACCGTGGTCTGGCTGATCGGGATGTTGTCGCCAACCTGAATCTGCGCCTGCTGGTTGTTCATCACCACCAGCGACGGCGCCGACAGCACCTGGGTACGTCCGTTAGTTTCCAGCGCATGCAGCGCGACTTGCAAATTGGTACTGACGAACGAGTAGAACAGCGAATCGGTCGCGCCCAAGCCTGCACCGCCACCGCCCAATGCGCCTTGGCTGCCGGCCGCGTTGGCAACTGTGGTGCTGCTCGAGTTCCCGGCCAGACGCCCCAGATACCACTGCACCCCCATGTCCAGTTCGCCGGTCAGTTTGACCTCCAGAATCCGGGTTTCGATCTGCACTTGCAGCGGCGGATTATCCAGACGCTTGATCGCTGATTCGATTTCCTTCCATTGCGCCGGACGGGTGCGTACCAGCAACTGGTTGCTGCTCTTCTGCGCAGTAATGCGGGTGCTGGCATCCAGGGACTTGGCGCCGCTGCCGCCTTGTGAACCGTCGGTCTCACCTTCGCTGGAGGATGACTCTTCGCCCTCGCCTTCGCTGTCATCGGTGTTCTGGCTGCTCATGCTCTGGCTGTTGCCGAAACCGCCGCTGGCGCTGGTGCCGCCCAGGCCGCCGTTGCCGTTCATGCCGGAGCTGCCGTTCATGCCGCTGCTGGAATTGAGCGACGATAACGTGGTGGTGCGCAGCCCCGGCGCCACTTTCGCAGGCGAGTCGTCCTTGATCGAGCCGGTGCCGTAGATCTGCCTCAGGTATTTGGCCAGGTCCGTGGCCTTCATGTTGCGCACGTCGTAAACGTACATCTGCGGCTCGTTGCCACCGCCTTCATCGATGGTGTGAATCCACTGGCCGACTTCGCTCAGGTACTCAGGCTGCGAGGAAATCGCCACCACCGAGTTGGTCCGCTCGATCGGCAGGAAACGCACCATGCCGGCCAGCGGCATGCCGCTGTCCGGACCGAACATTTTCTGCAGCTCGGGCATCAGTTCGCCCACCGACGCGCGTTGCAGGCCGAACACGCCCACCGACATGCCCTTGAGCCAGTCCACATCGAAGGTGTCGATGGTGTCTTGATAGTTGGCCAGCTCGTCAGGCGTGCCGGCCAGGCTCAATACGTTGCGTGCCGGGTCGACCAGCAGGAATGCGTTCTCGCGGGCGAACGGCTTGAGCAGTTTCTGCATCTCGGTAGCCGAGATATAGCGCAGCGGGAACAGCCGTGCCGACATGCCTGCCGACGGCTGGGCCACGCGCATTTCCGGGGTCAGCTTGCCGGCTACCGCCTGATTGGCCGGCAGGATCACGTAACGATTGCCTTGGCGAATCATCGCGTTGTCGGTCCAGGACAGCAGGGTTTCCAGAATCGACAGCGCCTGGGTCTTGTTGACCGGCTTGGAGGTCGAGAAACTCACGTCGCCTTTCACGCCCTGGGCGATGCTGTAGTTCTCCTTCAGCAGGTCACCCATGATGCTGTTCACCACCGCCTGGATCGGCTGGTTGGTGAAGTTGAACACAATGTCGCCGCTCTCGGCCTCCTGCGACGCAGGCGCCACGGCCGGCGGGCGAATGAAACGCTGATTGCCCTTGATGATCTGTCGCTGCGGCGAGACGGCAGCGGACGACGGCTGCGGTTGCTCCGGCGCCTGTTCGCTGCGCGGATCCACCGGCGGACGTTGCGAGCCTGTTCCCTGGAGCGCTTCCTGCAGCATGCCATTGTCGGGGTCGAGGGTGTTGGACTGGGACGCGCAGCCGCCGAGAGCGACGGCGGTGGCCAGACAAAGCAGAGGTGTGCGCAAGGTAGCGATGGTGGTCACTCCAGAACTGATACCCATCACAGGGTCGGATCATTGGTTAAGGTAATCGGAGGTGTATTCGAAGGTGGCGGAAGGCGCGGCGCGGGCAGGCGTAGCACCTCGCTGCGACCATCGAGGCTGAACGTGGCCTGCATCGGATCGAGCAATTCGAGGGTCCAGCCGTTGGGTAAACGCTCGCCCTGTTTGATTTTCAGGGCTTTGCCGCCCGACTGCTTGAGCAGCGCCACGCGGGTCGAGCCGTCGATGATCACCCCGGTCAGGGTCAGCCCCGCCAGGCTAGTGGCCTGGGCGTTCTGGCGCACGGCGATGTCCGGGCTGCGGTCGGTGCTGAACAGCGGGGTTTTCCAGGTATTGGACAGGCTGTCGAGGCTGGCCTTGGGCGCCTCGTGAACCGGCGCGGCCTGCCCGGCGGAATCCCGCGGCGCAGGCACCGGCAGCCAGTCCGGCGACTGCAGGCTGCCACTCAGAATCAGGGCGATGGTAGACGCCAGCAGCGTCGCCGTTCCCAGCAACGTCCACTCCAGCGGACGCAATGAACCGTTCATTGTTCGCCCTCCGAGGCGTTGGCCGGTTGCAGATAGCCGCGCACCAGCAGATGCGCCACCAGCTTGCCCGCGCCACCGCTGGCCGGAGCGTTGGCATCGCGGCGCAGGCTCATTTCATCGACGAACAGAAACGGCCGCTGGTACTCCAGTGCGTGCAGGATGGCGGTCAACGGCTCGATGGCGCAGTTGAGCGTCAGGCTGACTTTCACCTGACGGTACGGCTCGGCGCCCTCTTGTTCGGGAGTGATCGGCATACGCTGGGTCAACTCGCAACCGCCGCCCTGGCTGGCGTGACTGCTGATCAAATCGGCAATGCGCTGCATCAGGTCGGCGGCCACCGCGCTGGGGTCTTCGCCGGGCAACAGGCTGGTGCTGCTGGCCGGGTCGCGGCGCGCCTGCTCCAGTTGCTCACGCAGCGAATCGCCCTGTTGCAACAGCCCGGCGTAGCGCTGCTGCTGTTCACGCAGCTGGTCGGCCTGCTCGTTGATCTCGCGCAATGGCCCGGCGAACCAGCTGTCGATCAACAGCCAGTAGGCCAGATAAAGCACCAACGCCAGAATGATCAGGGCCGCGCCCCGCCGCTCACGGCTGGTCAGTGGACGACGCATCGACGTTCTCCTGATGCAAATGGGCACGCAGGGAATACTGATCCTTCCCGGTTTTGGTATCGGGCTGGATCACGCCCTGGAACTGGGCGTTGTCGAGGCTGTGACAGTCCTTGGCGCGGGCGATCAGGGCGCTGGCCTTGCCGCTCTGGCCGGAAAACGCCAGCTCGGCGCTGTCGTTGATTTCCAGATGCTCGATCCAGGTGTCCGACGGCAGGCAGGCGGTCAATTCGCTGAGCAGCGCCGACAACGGCAATTGTTCGGACTTGCGGCGCTGCAGGTAGTTGGCCGCGCCGAGGGTGTTGGTCAGTTGCTGGCGCAGCTGCTGGATCTCGGCGGCCTGAGCGCGTTGTGCCTGCACCTCGGCCTGCATCTGTTCCAGCAGGCGCTGGCGGTCGTTGAGCCATAACGACATGCTGCCCAGCAACAGGCCGACGCACAGCCAGACCAGCCCGCGGCGCAGACGATGGCCCGAACGGGTCTGTTGCGGGCGCGATGGCACGGGCAACAGGTCCACGCCCAGGCGCTGATCCTGGGTGCCGACATCGACCGCGTCAGGCCGCAAGCCCTGGGCAACACAGTCGGCGAGGATACGGTCCAGCCGCTCGCGCAAAATGGCGACCAGCGTGACCTGAATGAAACTGCCGGTACGGCTTTCCTGGCGGGCGACGAAGTACAGCTGCGCAGCATCGAACGGCGTGAAGCGGTCCAGCTCGTAGCCGATCACAGTAGACAGATTGCGCGCCGCTGCTGCCGGCAGTTGCAGGGTTTGCACCAGCACCTGGGACGTCGGTAGCAGCAGGATTTTGCGGGCGTCGGCGTGCGGCGCAGCCAGCGGTTCGGCCAGCGGCCAGGGGCAGACCTGCTCGACGGTTTCGTGAACCAGCCATTGGCGGGCACGCGGCGGCAGGCAGCCTTGCAACTCGGCCAGCCACCATTGCCAGGCGCGTTGCGCCGGGCTGCCACGCCATTGCTGGACGACCTGATCGCGTAACGCGAAGACCGGCGCCAGACGTGCTGAAACAGATGAATTCATTCTTGCCAGCGCAGCACCCGATACGGTTGCGCGCCTCCCTCCGATGGGCTCAATAAAACGGTGGTCTGTAACAGGGCGACTACGCCGCCCGGTCGTTCTGCGCGGCTATCGATGCTCAATACCGCGCCGGGATCGGCACCGACCGCACTCTGGTTCGGTAAATTCAGCGCCCGGCGCAACAGCGCCGAAGCGAATGCCGGATCGGGCCGGTCCAGCCCGCTCAGCACGGTAATTTCCGGCAACAGCCGGGCATACAGCGCCCGAGTCATGCCAGGCAGGACGCGGACTTCTTCGACCACCCGCAGCGGCGACTCGCCGTCATTGCGCTGCGCCGCCACAGCCTGGGCCAGGGCGCTCGCCTGACGCTTGTCGGCGCCACAGGCCTGGAACACTCGCGCCATGTCAGCCGCCGGTGCGCTGTTGAGGTCCAGCTTGCCGCGTTCGCTGCGGATGCTGATCGTCAGTTGCGTATCGTCCAGACGCAGCGCGGTGAATCGGCCGTCCGCTACCCAGCGCTTGCGCTGAGTCGGGTCGAGCAAGCCTTGCACGGTCATGTTCAATCCGGCTTCCGCAGACAGCAGCGCCTGAGTGTTCTGTCGCAACCACAGCGCCTGGCGACTTTCCAATTGCACCCAACCGGCCAGTCCGCCGAGCAACAGGCTCAACAGGGCCAGCACCCAGAGCACCACCAGCAACGCGACGCCACGCTGTTGTTGCGGTACAGGCTTCATCAGCCGCCTGCTCCGCCGGACAAATCCAGGCGCAAGGCCACCACTTCCGGCACCCAAGGCACTGCGCCTTTCACGCGCATGTCGATACGCACCGCGCCGGGCAGGCGATTGGGCCACGGCCAGTCATTGAGCCAGCCGGTGGGTTTGCCCTTGGGGGTCAAGCCGCGATAGCTGAACGTCAGCGACTCGACGTTCTGCAACAACACTTGCGGCTCGCCCCACGGCTTGACCGTTGTGGCATTCGCGGCGGTCTGCACCTGAGCGAACGCCACCTGGAGATCCCGCGCCCCTTGCGGGCCATGCAACTCCACGGTATGCACCTGAATCCCGCCGCCCAGCTCGCCGGGCAGCGTCGCTACAAATTGCAGGCGCTGCGCCGAACCCTCGAAGAAACCGCTCTTGGCGTCGTCATTCTCGGAAGTGTCCAGGGGCAGCGCCTGACTGATCGAGGATCGCAAAAACGCTTGTGCCGCGCGGCTTTCATCCAGGCTGGTGGTGTAACGCTCAGCCTTGAGCACCGCGCGATTGGCGCCCAGCAAGGCACCGGCCACCAACACCAGCAGAATGCCCAGCAGGCTGATCACCAGCAGCACTTCCAGCAGCGTAAAGCCACGCTGGCCGGTCTTCACGAGTCGGCTCCGCTGACAGCGCCGCGCAACTTCAAGGTGCTGAAATGCGCCTGCCGTTGATGCTCCTTGACCACCAGATCCAGCCTGAACAATCGCGCCTGACCGTTACGGCCCGGCAGCTGCCGCACGCTCAGGTTCCAGTCGATACCGGCCAGCACGCCCTGCCGGTCGCCGCTTTCCAGAGGCCCTGCGCCTTCCTGTTCCAGGATCGTGCGCGCCGCGTGGCTCAAACGGTCACTGCGCGAGACCTGTTGCAGCGACCGTGCACCCTGGGCGAAGGCCACCAGCAGCACGCCGCTGCACACGGCCATGACCGTAAGTGCGGCGAGCATCTCCAACAGCGTGAAGCCCGACTGCGATGCGTGCCTCAAAGTGCCCGCACCTGAACATTGCCGGTCAGCCAGCCGATGTTGATCCGCCAGCGCTTGTCGCCGCCCACCACCAGCAGATTGCCGCCACTGGAGCCGCCGTCCGGATAGAACTCCACGGTCGAGCCCAGTTCGGAAGCGGTCTGCAGGTTGATCTGCAAATGCTCTGGCAAGTGCTGCACACGTTTGCCCGGCGCCTTGACGGTCAGGCGGCGCAGGTCGAATTCAGTCTTGGCCGGCTGGCCAGTGACGATGGCCTTTACCCGTGTGGCACGCAGCGCCTCGACCATATCGCCCACCGCGCGACGTTCGCTGGCCGAACTCAAACCCTGTTGCAGCGCGAAGCCCACCAGCCCGACGGCGATGCTCATCAACACCAGCACCACCAGCATTTCCATGAGGGTGAAGCCGCGGCTCGCCACCGGCGCTTTCATTGCGCTGTCATTCCCAGTTGCCCAGGTCGGCGCTGTAGCCTTCGCCGCCCGGCTGGCCGTCCTGGCCGTAGAAGATCAGGTCGAAACTGCCGTGCTGGCCGGGGAAGCGATAGCCGAACGCGTGGCCGAACGGGTCTTTCAAATCAGAAGGCTTGGCGTAAGGGCCGCTCCAGCCCGAAACGTTGCCCGGCTTTTCCGCGAGCTGCTGCAAGGTCTTGGGCGGTGAGCCGACGTCCAGCGCATAGCTTTCGATCTTCATTCCCAGGCTCGCCAGCTGCGCCTTGCCTGCGCCGTACTTGCCCTTGTCGACGTTGCCGCCGACCTGGCGCACCACGATGGTGGCGACGATGCCCAGCAGCACGATCACCGCGAGCATTTCCAGCAAGGTGAAACCACCCTGACGACGCACGGGTTTGAAGCGGATACGGCTCATGTTCATGGCGAAAAAATCCTCGTTTCGAAATTCAGATATTGCTGGTCAGGCTCATCAGCGGCAGCATGATGGCGAGCATGATCACCGCCACCATCCCGGCCATGACCACGGTCAGCGCCGGCACCAACGCAGCCAGCATGCGGTCGATGCCGCGCTTGGCTTCCACGTCGAACACATCGGCAACCTTGAGCAACATGGTGTCCAGTTCGCCGGCCTGTTCGCCGACTTCGATCATTTGCAGCGCCAGGTCCGGCAACAGTGGTTGCGCACCGAATGCGCTGGCCAGCGTGCCGCCGCCCTTGACCGACTCGGCGGCCTGTTCGACCTGCGCCTGCAATGCGCGGTTGGTGCAGACCTGCCGGGCAATCACTAGTGCCTGCAACAACGCCACGCCATTGCTGAGCAAGGTGCCCAGCGTGCGAGTCAGGCGCGCCGCTTCGATGCGTTGCAGTAAAGGACCAACGATGCGCAGGCCCAGCACGCGGCGGTCATGACGCTCGCGGCGCTGCGGATCGCGCATGCCCAGCGCGACGCCCCAGATCAGCAGAATCACACCGGCCAGCACAGCCAGCCCGTAACTGCTGAGAAATTCTCCGAGGGCCAGAATCACCTCGGTGATCATCGGGATCGGCACGCCGAGATCCTTGAAAATCGGTACGAACTGCGGCACCACGTAGGCCAGCAGCAAGGCCAGCGAGCCAAGCACGCCCACCACCAGGAAGGCCGGATAGATCAGCGCGTTGATCACCTCGCCGCGCAGCAACTGGCTGCGTTCCAGGTAATCGCTCAACTGGCGCAGGGTGTTCTCCAGCGCGCCACCCGCTTCACCGGCGCGGACCATGCTGATATACAGCGGCGAGAACTGGCTGCCCTCTTCTTCCAGCGCCACCGACAGCGGTTTACCGGCCTTGACCTGTTCGCGAATGCGCTCGATCAGCGCGCGGGTCTGCGGCTGGCCGGGCTGCTTGAGCAGAATACTCAGCGAGCGTTCCAGCGGCTGGCCGGCACCGAGCAAGGTCGCCAGCTGCTGGGTGAAACTCACCAGCGCCGCGCCATTCAGCAAGCCGCTGCCCAATGCGCGGCGCAAACCGCCCAGACCGGCGTTGTCGACCTGCAAAACCATCAGGCCGCGCTTTTGCAGCGCGGCCACGGCGGCATCCTGATCCCTGGCTTCCAGGGTGCCGTTCTGCGCGACGCCCTGAGCATCCAGTGCGCGGTACTTGAACAGACTCAATTGCCTTCGCCTCGGGTCACGCGCAGCACTTCTTCCAGCGAGGTCACGCCGGCCACGGCCTGGCGCAGACCTTCTTCATGCAGGGTGCGCAAACCGCCACGGCGGGCAGCTTCTTCCAGGGTCGAGGCGTCGGCGTGGCGCATCAACAGACTGCGCAGCTCTTCGTTCATGACCAGCAATTCAGTGATCGCGCTACGGCCGCGATAGCCACCGCCCGGCGCATCGGCGCGGGGACGATAGAGGCGAATCGGGCGCTCGTCGGTGAAACGTTCCAGGCCGTGTTCGGCGATCAGCTCCGGTGGCGCGTCGAACGCTTCGCGGGTAGCCGGATCGAGACGACGCACCAGGCGCTGGGCGAGAATGCCGTTGACCGTCGAGGCGATCAGGTAACTTTCTACACCCATGTCCAGCAGGCGCGTGATACTCGCCGCGGCGCTGTTGGTGTGCAGGGTCGAGAGTACCAGGTGACCGGTCAGCGAGGACTGGATCGCAATGCGGCAGGTTTCCAGGTCGCGCATCTCACCGATCATGATCACGTCCGGGTCCTGGCGCACGATGGAGCGCAGCGCTCCGGCGAAGTCCAGGCCGATGGCCGGCTTGACCTGAATCTGGTTGATACCTTCGAGCTGATATTCCACCGGGTCTTCGACGGTGATGATCTTGCGTTCGGCGGTGTTGAGTCGCGACAGCGCCGTATAAAGGGTGGTGGTCTTGCCCGAACCGGTCGGGCCGGTGACCAGCAGAATGCCGTGGGGCCGTTCCAGAACGTCGAGAAAATGCTCCAGGCGCTCGCCGTCGAAACCCAGGCTGGGGAAATCGAAGTCGATGGTCTGGCGATCCAGCAGACGCATCACCACCGACTCGCCAAAACTGGTGGGCACGGTGGACACCCGCAGGTCCAGCTCCTTGCCCTGAATGCGCAGCATGATGCGGCCGTCCTGAGGCAAGCGACGCTCGGCGATATCAAGACGCGCCATGATCTTGACCCGCGAGATCACCGCCGCCGAGGAACTGGACGGCGGCGCTTCGGCTTCATGCAGCACACCGTCGATGCGATAACGCACTTTGAGCTGGCTTTCGAACGGCTCGATGTGGATGTCCGAGGCGCGCTGTTCGACTGCACGTTGCAGGATCAGGTTGACCAGACGAATCACCGGCGCTTCGGAGGCGAGATCCTTGAGGTGTTCAATGTCTTCGGACGAGTTGCCGTCATCGTCGAGGTTTTCAATCAGCGTGCCCATCGCCGAGCGGCCCTGACCGTAATAACGCTCGATCAGGGTTTCCACTTCATTGCGTGGCCCGATGGCGACCCGCACCGGCACTTCACAGGCGTAGGCGATCGCCTGGAACGGGTACAGGCTGGTCGGCCGGGCGCTGAGCACCTGCAAGCCGTCATCGCTCCAGCCCACCGGCACCACTTGATAGTCGCGCATGAAGCGTTCGGTCAGCGGCGGCAATGGGTCCAGCAGCGGCGGCACGGCGTCGGCCATCAACAGCGGCACTTGCAGCAGCGCCGCCCAGGCCCGCGCCAATTCGAATTCGGACACCAGGCCCAGACGTGTCAGCAAACCGGGAAGGTCGGCGCCTTCGGATTCCTGCTGCAACCGTTGTGCACGCTCCAGATCCTGAGTCTTGAGACCGGCGTTCTCGGTCAGCCAGGCACAGACCTGCCCTGCATCGGGAATCAGTATTGAAGTGGCATCGACGGGTCTGGACTGCATGGGCGAGGAGTTCTGCATACATCGGAGGGACAAGGTCGCAGCACCCCTTCATCGAGAAGGCCGTGCTGCGGTCGGAAGCGTCAAGCGGTCAATCAGACTGCTTTTGCGCGGTTCCGTTCTGTGGACGGCCGCCTTTAGCGGTTTCGACCTTCTGCTGCTTGGCCGCTTTCGGGTTGGTGGCCTGGGTCATCAGGGTGGAATCGGTGGTACCGGAGGTGGCATCGACATCGGTGGATTCAGCAGCGAAGGCTACATTACCCAACGCCAGGCTCAGAACGACACCCGCACCCACAAGAGGAAACTTCATATCATGTACTCCACATAAGAAAATAAAAGACCGGACAACTTGCAGGCTTTATAGACCCGCAAACTCAAAAACAAGACTACAACTAAGCCGACCGCAACGGCAATACCGGGAGAACGCGCGAAAAATCTTAAACCCATCGACCAGTAGGTTTACCGAGAGTTCCTGATGTGTAACGAAAAAATACGATTTTCAACAAAATTACGCTTTCGTTTGACATTTACGCTCCGTTTTAGACTTAATTGTATCGATTTTGACAGATCAAAGTGCCATCACGTAGTGGCCTTTTAGTAGCACACGGCACTAATAAAAATATAATCACTACAACATTAAAACTTAATAAATCAGCCCAGGTCGCGCCAGTTTAAATCGACTGGAAACGCGACAACGGGTCACTGTTGCCTAAAGAAAAGTTATGAAGCACGTGCAACGGCACGCGCTTTCATGCGCGAACCTTTACTTGAAAAGTAGTTGGAGAGTTAGATGAGCAAACGGAAAATGATCGGTGCGCAATCGGCCCTGGCGCTGTTGGCGCTGGCGGTTTCACAGGTGCACGCGACCGATGCGTCCCAGCTGGAAGCCCGCGAAGCGCGTGCTGAAAAAGCGGCGCAGAAGATCCTGGACAAGATGACCCAGGAAGAAAAACTGAACTACATCGGCGGCACCGGCGGCTGGGACGTCAAGCCTCTTTCCAACTACGGCATTCCACAGATCCACGGCGCCGACGGCGGCGTTGGTGTGCGTTACACCAGCGAAGGTAACGCACAGGGCGTGGTCTATCCGTCCGGCCCGAACCTGGCGGCCACCTGGAACCCGCGCCGCGCCATCGATCTGGGCCGCGCGCTGGGCTATGACACCGCCAGCGGTGGTTATCAGTTCATCACCGGCCCCGGTGTAGCGCTGTATCGCATGCCCTACGGCGGCCGTGCGTTCGAATACCTCTCCGGTGAAGACCCGTTCCTGGGCGCAAGCCTGGCACCCGGCGTCATCAACGGCATCCAGGCACGTAATATCTGGGCAAACGCCAAGCACTTCGCTGCCAACGACCAGGAAAGCAGCCGCTTCAAGCTCGACCAGATCATGGGCGAGCGTGTACTGCGCGAGATGTCGCTGCCGGCTTTCGAATCGGCGTCCAAGAACAGCAACGTCGCGATGATGATGTGCGCGTTCCAGAAGATCAACGGCGAGTTCGCCTGCGAGAACAAGCACCTGATCACCCAGATCCTGCGCAAGGAATGGGGCTACAAGGGCATGGTGCAAAGCGACTACAACGCGGTGGTCCATGGCTTGAACGCCGCCCAGGCCGGTACCGACCTGGACATGATGGGCTACCAGATGAACAGCACGGTGCTCAAGCCGTATCTGGACAGCGGCGAGCTCAGCGCCGCGACCATCGACGACAAGGTGCGCCGCATTCTCAAGCTGATCTACCTGTACAACTTCGATCAGAAAAGAATCCTGACCGCGCACAACATCAACAACATGAACAGCTCGACCAGCAACAAGGTTGCGCTCAACGCTGCACGCGAAGGCATCGTGCTGCTCAAGAATCAGGACAACCTGCTGCCGCTGGACAAGCAGAAGGTCAAGAAAATCGCCGTGGTCGGCAACCTTGCCAAGTACGCGCCGCCGACAGGCTTCGGCAGCGCCAACGTCATGGCCCGCAACTACATCAGCGAGCTGAGCGGCCTGCAGCAGATGGCCCCCAACGCCAAGGTCGAGTTCATCGACGGCCTGTCGCTGGACCCGACCACCACGCCGTGGACCAGCACCAACGTCAAGGGCGATGAAGTCCAGGGCCTCAAGGCCGAGTACTTCAGTAATGCCAACTGGTCCGGCGACGCTGCCGTGACCCGTACCGAGAAACACATCGATCTTGACTGGGCCAACGATTCCGACCTGCCGTTCGACAGCAACACTTCGTCGTCCGACCCTTACACCAACAAGGGCTCGACTTCCGGTTCGCTCAACGGCGACACCTCTTCCACCTCGATCCGCTACAGCGGCAAGGTCACGCCGACCCAAAGCGGCGAACAGGTGTTCAAGGTTCGCGCCGACGGTGCGGTACGCCTGTGGGTCAACGGCAAGAAGATCATCGACAATGGCGACGGCAACCCGATTCCGGGCAACAGCATCCCGCCGACCATTCCCGAGTTCGCCAAGATCGAACTGGAAGCCGGCAAGTCCTATGACGTGAAGCTTGAGTACTCGCGCCGTGCCGGTTACCTGTCGACCATGGGCGGCCTGGTGGGCGTGCAATTGAGCTGGGCGTCGCTGAACGCTCCGCAGGATCTGTCCGCGTATGACGCCGTCGTTGTTGCCGTGGGCAACAGCAACGAGTACGAAGGTGAAGGCTTCGACCACATGTTCGAACTGCCGGAGTACCAGAGCCAGCTGATCCGCAGCATCGCCAAGGTCAACCCGAAAACCGTCGTTACCATGTTCGGTGGCACCGGTCTGAAGATGAACGACTGGGTCGATCAGGTTCCGGCCGCGCTGCATGCGTTCTACCCTGGCCAGAACGGCGGTCAGGCCCTGGCCGAGATTCTGTTCGGCAAGGTCAACCCGTCGGGCAAGCTGCCGATCAGTATCGAACGCAACATCGAAGACAACCCGATCTTCGAGACCTTCCCGAAATTTGCCAACGACAACTCGTTGACCGAGATGAGCTACAAGGATGACCTGTTCCTGGGTTATCGCGGCTACGAGAAGAAAGGCATCAAGCCGCTCTACCCGTTCGGCTACGGCATGTCGTACACCACCTTCGGCTACAGCAACATCAAGGTCACCCCGGGTGTGGCAGTCGGCGGCACGCCGATCAAGGTCTCGTTCGACCTGACCAACACCGGCAAGGTAGGCGGTTCGGAAGTCGCGCAGCTGTACGTCGGCCAGCAGAACCCGAAAGTGGAGCGTCCTCTCAAAGAGCTCAAGGGCTACAAGAAAGTGTTCCTCGAGCCGGGTGAAAGCCGCCGCGTGACCATCGAGCTCAACGATCGCTCGCTGGCCTACTACGACACCGAAAGCAAGAACTGGGTGGTCGACGCCGACACCTTCAACCTGTCGCTGGGTGCGTCGTCGCAGGACATCCGCCTCAACGCCAAGCTGGTCAACCCGTTCCGCCAGGAACTGTCGACCACCACCAGCAACCCGCTGCCACGTTCAGCATTCAACCAGATCAAGGTCGAAAAACCAGCGGTGAAGACCGGTGGCGTGTTCGACCAGACTGTTGACGAGTAAGACAGTCACAACCTGTGACTGAGTAATCAGGGAATAACCAGGCTCAAGGACGAGCCCTTATCGCTGCATCGACCTGCGCAATGTAGTTGTCGAACGCTTCCACCAGATTCACCTCATCGGGAAAGCGCAGCCACTGGATCTGCAACCCGTCCATCATGGCCAGAATCTGCTGGATCAGTTTCGGCAGATCCACATCCCCGCGCACCTCGCCTCGCTCTACCAATCCTGTGAACTGCGTCAGCATGCGCGCACGGATATCTTCGTAGCGTCCCTGGTACCAGCTCCAGGCCGGCTGATTATCCAGCAGACTTTCGGCATTGAGGATCGAAAAAGCACGCACCACACCGGGTGCGGTGGCATTGGAACGGTTGATCGCACGCAGACTTTCGAGCAGCCCTGTCAGCGTGTTTTCCCGGCGAACTTCGTCAGCCAGCTTGCGATTGACCTCATCGCGGCGTTCCAGAACCGCCATCAACAGGGAAATCTTGCTGGGGAAATGATGCAGCAGTCCGGCCACGGAGATGCCGACGATGGCGGCCACCTTGGCGACCGATGCACCGGTGTAGCCTTCCAGGGAAAACACTTGCAAGGCAGCGTCGAGCAATTCTTCGCGACGTTTCTCACCCTTGGGCGCACGTCGTTGTCGGGTTACTACCGGACCCGCTTCCGTGGGGTCTTGCCGAGTCATATCAGGCTCCTTCAATCAACAGCCGGCTACCGTAAGCCAGACAGGCCGTGGTTCGCAAGGCTATCAAAGTCCTATACCGCTCGCTGTCGATCTCCTCAAGGCCGGGGCAGGCTCTGCGCGCCGTCGCCCAACGCACGCTGCATAAGCACCGTGTCCACCCAGCGGCCGTGCTTGAAACCCACCGCCTCGAACACCCCGACCCGGCGAAATCCCAGTGTCTCGTGCAAGCGAATCGACGCCGTGTTTTCGCTGTTGCCGATCACCGCAATCATCTGTCGCCAGCCGCCTTGCTCGCAGCGCGCCACCAGCAGTTCAAGGATCTGCCGGCCGATACCAAGCCCACCCATGCCCTCACGCACATAGACTGAATCTTCCACGGTAAATCGATAGCCCGGGCGTGGCCGGTATGGCGTGACGTAGCCATAACCGACCACCTCGCCCCGCAGCTCGGCGACCAGGTAAGGCAGGCCCCTGGCGAGCACATCGGCGCGACGGCGCAGCAATTCCGCCTGGTCGGGCGGCTCCAGCTCGAAACTGGAAATCCCGCCCAGCACGTGCTCGGCATAAATAGCCTGCACACCTGGCATGTCTTGGTCACAGGCGTCGCGCAGTATCAGGGAATCGGGCATGGGTCAGTCTCAAGGCGAGAAATGCAGGAGGTGGGGACGATCATTTTCCAGACGAGGCGGTGAACGCCGCTCATCACCGGGAACATTCTGGCACGCACGGCAAACCTTGAGCCAGTCCGCGCATTGTCACGATCAAGGGCTATAAATAGCCGGGTGCCTCACAACATTTATTACTTCAGCCGAGGCGCGGTAAAAGCCGGTCGGCAGTTGCCAGCCCCCCGAGGGAGGTTGTACGATGACTGCTAACTTTTTTCACCGAATGACGGATAGACGCCCAAACCCTGTACTCTTTTCATCGCGCAAGCATCCACCGTAAAGCGATTCGGCAACCCATAAGGAAAGCAGGTCCATTCTTGACTGAACCTGCCTCCACTCTCAAAACAACAGGAGATACCGATGCCTACCATTCTCGGCCAGAACTTCATCGCTGGCGGCCGCAGCGCCCTGGGTCAAACCCTGCAGAAGAGCCTCGATGCCACCACCGGTGAAGAATTGCCATACGGC
Organism: Pseudomonas sp. v388; assembly: GCF_003935425.1. Lineage (GTDB taxonomy): Bacteria > Pseudomonadota > Gammaproteobacteria > Pseudomonadales > Pseudomonadaceae > Aquipseudomonas. The sequence goes on along the minus strand of NZ_RHQN01000010.1, from coordinate 95,442 downwards.
TTTCACCAGGCCACCGATGACGAAATCAATGCCGCTGCGCTGGCTGCCAAGGCTGCTTTCCCACAATACCGTCAGTTGAGTCCTGCAAAGCGTGCCGACTTCCTCGACGCCATCGCCGATGAACTCGATCAGTTGGGCGATGACTTCGTCGCCGTCGTCTGTCAGGAAACCGCGCTGCCTCAAGCCCGTATCCAGGGTGAGCGCGGGCGCACCAGCGGCCAGATGCGCCTGTTCGCCAAGGTATTGCGTCGCGGTGACTTCGTCGGCGCGCGCATTGACCTGGCGCTGCCGGATCGCAAGCCGCTGCCGCGCGTCGATCTGCGTCAGTACCGCATCGGTGTCGGTCCGGTCGCCGTGTTCGGCGCCAGCAACTTCCCGCTGGCCTTCTCGACCGCCGGCGGCGATACCGCAGCGGCACTGGCGGCAGGCTGCCCGGTGGTATTCAAGGCCCACAGCGGTCACATGGCGACTGCCGACCTGGTCGCCAGCGCCATCATCCGCGCAGCTGAACGCACCCAGATGCCGAAGGGCGTGTTCAACATGATCTTCGGTAACGGTGTGGGCGAAGGCCTGGTCAAGCATCCGGCCATCCAGGCCGTCGGCTTCACCGGCTCGCTCAATGGCGGTAACGCCCTGTGCAAAATGGCGGCCGAACGTGCGCAGCCGATTCCGGTCTTCGCCGAGATGTCCAGCATCAATCCGGTGGTTCTGCTGCCGCAGGCGCTGGCGACCCGTGGCGAAACCGTGGCCAAGGATCTGGCCGCTTCGGTGGTCATGGGTGCCGGCCAGTTCTGCACCAATCCAGGCGTGGTCATCGGCCTGCGCTCCCCCGCCTTCTCGGCATTCCTGGAGCAACTGACCGAACAGATGGGCGGACAGGCTCCGCAGACCATGCTCAATGCGGGCGGCCTGCGCAGCTACAGCAAAGGCGTCGAGCACCTGCTGTCGCATCCGGGCGTCACTCATCTGGCCGGCAAGCCCCAGGAAGGCAAACAGGCTCAGGCCCAGCTGTTCAAGGCCGATGTCAGCCTGCTGCTCAATGGCGATCCTCTGCTGCAGGAAGAAGTCTTCGGCCCGACCACACTGGTGATCGAAGTGGCGGACGATGAAGAGCTGAAAAATGCCTTGCTGGCCCTGCGCGGTCAACTGACTGCCACGCTGATTGGCGAGCCTTCGGACCTGTCCGGTTACAGCTGGCTGCTGCCACTGCTGGAAGACAAAGTCGGCCGCATCCTGGTCAATGGCTACCCGACCGGCGTCGAAGTCTGCGAAGCCATGGTCCACGGCGGCCCGTACCCGGCGACGTCCGATGCACGCGGCACCTCCGTGGGCACCCTGGCCATCGACCGCTTCCTGCGTCCGGTCTGCTACCAGAACCACGACGACAGCCTGTTGCCGCCTGCTTTGCAGAATGCCAACCCGCTGGGCCTGCGGCGCCTGGTCAACGGTGAGTGGAGCGACCAGGCCATTGCTTGATCGTTTCCCACCGTCCCGATAAAAAACGCGCCTCGCAAGGGCGCGTTTTTTTTGGTTTAACGCTGGCAAGCCTGATTCAAGTGGCTATAAATTTTCTGTCAGCGCACGAATTTTAACGCGTAATGCGCCGCTCCCCGGCTCATTCCCACAGGCCTTTCAGGCTCCATTGCAGTGCATTTTCAGTGCTGTTCATAAAATAGCCATATGGCTGCAGGCCACGAAATACGGGACTTACAACAAGTTACCCACAGACATACCCACGACTTTGGTGGACAACTTTTGTTGAAATCCGGATCTCAAAACCCGTCACCAGCGCAAGCCCGGATCGTGAAAATAAATGCCGTCAAGTGCTGCGTGGATCCTATCTGACCAAAGACGATTCCTACGAAATCAGTGGCCATTCCATAAGCACGCGATAACTGCCCTTGTGAGATTCATAGAGGGTGAAGTGATCGGCATGCAGAACAAATTCAGGCGGCGTGAGCCACTCGGGCACATCCACTCGGCAGTCACGCAACAAGGTCAAATGAGGCCGGTATTCCCTCGTCCGCTCTTCCGACCCGAACGGCAGCATCGCCTGCTCCAGCGCGTAGACCAACTGCAGCAGAGGCGGCGGGGGCTGTTGGGGCGCCAGCACCATGACACCGGCCTTGCGCCAGACATCCAGCCGGTCCAGCACGACCCTCAGGGCGGTGCCGGGCACTCGAACCTTTGCTGCCGCCGCGAGCAGGTCCGGCAGCCGGGAGACTTCGACGTCCCCCAGAAACAGTAAAGTCAGATGAAAATTTGCCGTCGGCACCGGACGGCCAGCGCGCAGTTCAAGCTGCCCGCGCCACTGCGCAATAGCCTTTCTCTGTTGCGGCGCACAACTGAGCGCGAAGAACAGTCGCTTGACCGGCTGCTGCGGGTCAGCTTTCACGACCAGCTTCTTCGGCATCGTCGGTGGTCTCGAATTCGGATTCGTAGGAATCCTCCGGCTCGCCAGCGCCTGAATCGGGGTGCGGACGCTTGCCGGGATCATTGATGTAGGGAATGTGGTTCGGGCCTTTTTCTTCCTTGCCCTCGGTTTCGGGTTGCATGGCTGCCTCCAGCGTAATGAGATACCGCGGTTAGTGCGGGTTTTGACGCAAACAGGCTTCGAACGTTCAGCCAGGACGGACGCTCGCCCGCTCGCACCCCAGGCACGTTGAGAAATCACGAACTATAACGACCTGGGTGCCTCAGAAGATAAACGCGCCCACCGTCGGGCGAGGGTCAAGGGAGCCCGGCATGGATAACCTGAAAATCGCCACGTTCAACGTCAACGGTATCAAGACCAGGTTGGCTAACCTTCTGGACTGGCTGGCGCGGGAACAGCCGGACATCGTTTGCCTGCAGGAACTCAAGGCACGCGATGCGGCTTTCCCGGCTGCGGAACTGGAAGCAGCGGGCTACGGGTCACTGCATCACGGCCAGCCATCGTGGAACGGCGTAGCGATTCTGGCTCGCGGCGATGACCCGCTGCTGATCCGCAAAGGACTGCCAGGCGCTGAAGATGACACACAATCCAGATACCTCGAAGCAGCGGCTCACGGGGTGATCGTCGGATGCCTGTATCTCCCCAACGGCAACCCGCAGCCGGGACCGAAGTTCGACTACAAGCTCAGGTGGTTCGAGCAACTGATCGCTCACGCCCGCAGCCTGCAGGCCAGCGAACACCCGGTCGTGCTGGCTGGCGACTACAACGTAGTGCCGACGGACTTCGATATCTACAACACCCGCTCATGGCTCAAGGATGCCCTGCTCCAGCCGGAAAGCCGCGAATGCTTCCAGCGACTGCTCGCCCAGGGCTGGGTCGACTCAGTTCGGCACATGCACCCCGAGGAACAGATTTACACCTTCTGGGACTATTTCCGGCAGCACTGGCAAAAAAACTCCGGCCTGAGAATTGACCACCTGCTGCTCAATCCGACGCTGGCACCGAGGCTGATGAGTGCAGGTGTAGACACTTGGGTGCGCGGTGAAGAACATGCCAGCGATCATGCGCCGACCTGGATCGAGCTGAGCCGGCCGGGCTGATGCGGCGTGCTTCGTCGGGTGGGACCGCCATTACGCCCAGCGGTTAAGAACAATTGGGCCTTAGTTGCGCAAGTGATCTGGAAAATGCGGGACGCCCGGCCTTCGTGGCTGTGTTGACCGTGCGCGCGGCAGAAACGAAAAAGCCCTGAATTTTCAGGGCTTTAGCGTGTCGAAGATGGCGGAGACATAGAGATTCGAACTCTAGGACCTGTTACAGTCGGCAGTTTTCAAGTCCATGAGTAAAATCCCCAAAACTCAATCAGTTACGCTCCAATCGCTTCCGCATTTCCATTTTTTTTAGTCCTCTGGAACGCCTATTCTGTGAGGGCTCGCTTTTCAGATGCGGAACGGATTTTTGAGCCCTTACGGCATGGATGCATTGCGCATCATTTCCAATTGTTTGTTTCGGTCTCACTCGTTTCGCTCCAGCCTCAAATCTCCCTTCCCCGCCTCCACCCCACACCGCAGGCACACATCAATGATGCCTCGGGCAGTCGGCGACTTCGATGTCACGGACAAGCGTAACCAACGCTGCGGGCGACTCATTGCTCACGTCGCGTCCGTAACGAGCACAACTGCACCTGGAAGCATCGAACACGGAAGAAACGTTAAGAAGCACTAACCTGTGCACGCCGGAAGCAACGACAATTTTCAGGAAAGGCATCGGGAAAAGGTAAGAAAGGTTAGAAAAAGCTTAAATCTCCACCATCCTATTGATTTCTATGGAGTTTTTATAAACTCAGAAAGGTAATTTTTAGGTAATAAAAAGGTAAGTGAATTACCTTTTACCAGGGTCAGTTCTCAGATTCGAAAAACTGTTTAAAAACAGGCACCTGACTAAAAATTACCTTTTCAATTACCTAAAATTACCCTGCAAGGTAATCGACCGAAGCCACGTATCTCGCGGCCTTCAGGCCTGTTTTGGGTGGCAATTACCTTTATTACCTTTCTCCGACATCGTTCGGGAAAAAGACCGGGAGAGTGCGTTACTCCCTACCGGCAGACAATGAGACCTCGCAGGGTTTTGAAGGTAGGGGGCTGGGGGCCAGCTCCGGAGCACAGGCAGACCCTGGATGCGCATAGCCAGCCCTCAGTCACGCAGAATAGAGAGCGCACTTAGGCCGCAGGAGAGGTGGGGGGACGACGGCGCGAGCGCGTTTGAACGATCATGGTGACCGCAACAATTTGCATGAGGTGATCTATCCAATTTTTGCCAGCGTAGGCATAGTGACATCAATGGCACTTTGCCCTATCACATGGACGGATAATCATGATCGAGTTATGTCTTTTTGACCTAGATCAGACGCTTGCAAAGACAGATGACTTGAGCGCCGTAAGACCGCGCGGTGTACACAACCGCACTCCTCAATATGAGCGGGAATTGAAGATTGAATATCTTAAGATTCCTAACAGAGCTATCTATTCCGAACAGATATTGCTTTCCATCAGAGCGCGTTTTCCCGCGATCAAATTAGGCGTGTTCACGAGATCGCCACGCGCCTACGCAGATTTAATGCTGCAATGGTTGTATCCTAATTTTACGTGGGATATCGTAATAGGTTATGAAGATGTTAGGCGTCACAAACCTCACGGGGAAGGTATCAAGCTAGCGATGAAAGCCTTCGACCTGACAAGGCTAGACCGAACGGTGCTAGTCGGTGACGCGGATGTAGACATTCGTGCAGCCTATAATGCTGGCTGCTTGGCCGTCCTTGACAAATCTGCATGGCCGGCGGAGCGGCAATTCATGCACTGGAATTCTTTAGACTTAACAGCAGATGGAATTCTAGATTCTCCTTCCGATTTTTTGACGTGGCTCAATGAACCCGGCTTAACTCTGCCGGACCTTGAATACCGTTTGAACCCAATCGCCAATCAGAACTCTCTATGTCGCTTTGACAAAACCAATTACTTCTTCCCCAAAGAAGTTTTCGCTTCAAAAAAACCCACACCTGTATTCATTGGAGGAAGGCACTTCTCTGACTATGCGTCCTTATCAGAACGCAAAAAATGGCATACACTTACTAACTCGGTGCATATCAATAAAGACTCGAAGCTTTTCCCGCCGGAGTGGATTGACACGTTAAGAGCGTTCATCAGATATAAATACCCTCTACTAGCTTATGCAGGCAGCCTCACTGTTACTGTAATTCCAGCTCGACCTGGACGAGAACCCCGCTTGGAAAGCCTTCTCTCTCAGCTGGAGAATTCCTTTAAGCTTGCCGCATGGGGCAAAGCCAAAATAGCTTTCGAGCCAAAACTCTTAACTTATAAAGACGGAGTTGTATCCAGTAGTCGTGAGCACCTCACCAAGCCGGAACGTTTTATAAATGTTCGAGATCATCTATCGGTCAATACTGCAGGGCCAATCCCTAGTAATGTTTTGGTTATTGACGACGTGGCTACCTCTGGGGCGACACTCGTCTATGCCAGCCAGTACCTTAGAGAAGCAGGCGTCAGAGAAGTAACCTGTTTTTCAATCGCCAAAAACATTAGCGACGTCACATGACTACTATTTCAGATGCTACCTTTAGACTACTAGCCTATTCCATGCTTAAAGGTGTAGGCGCCGCGTCACTCAGGATAATAGCCAGCATTCCGGGCTTTGCATCTGCGGATCCATATGATCTTGAAGGGCTGCCGCAAAGAATAAAGAAATCTCTTTTCGAGGAGGGTGCATGGGCAGCAGCTCTAGCGGAAGCCAACACGCAAGTTGAGGAAGCCAACCGCTTTTCAGCACGTATTCTTTCAGCAATGGATGTTGAATATCCCGATTTACTCCGCCTGACTAAAGATGACCCATTCATAATTTATTGCATAGGTTCGTTGGCTCCTAACTCTACCCCAGCAGTTGCAATAATCGGTACACGTGAGCCTACAGCTCATGGTATTGAGATTACTGAGCGAATTACTAGGTACTTTTGCGAACAAAACTGGAGCATAGTTAGCGGCTTAGCTATAGGCTGCGACTCAATAGCACATGAATCCGCGCTTAGGGCAGGGGGCCATACAGTAGCTGTTCTCGCTCACGGGTTACATACGATTTCGCCATCCAGAAACAAGGATTTAGCTAACCGAATCCTAAGTTCCGGCGGGGCATTAGTCAGCGAATACAAGTTTGGCCAAGCAGCATTACCCCAACAATTCGTAAAAAGAGACCGAACTCAGGCTGGTCTGGCGCGAGGGGTAGTCATGATCCAATCTGACCTCAAAGGCGGGAGTCTGCACGCTTCACGTGCGTCATTGGACTACGAGCGCTGGCTTGCCATTCCTTATCCGACAAGAAAAGATATAGCAAACAATGAGCCTAAGATTCAGGCCAACCTACTCATAGCCGATAATTTTGATGGGAGCGCCCCCGCATTATTACGCTGCACTTCGTCCAAGTTTGATCGCGTGCATATTCTCAGAAGCCGAGAAGATTATACGTCACTCACTAATATTCTCCCACAAGGCTATTTTCGGGAAGCTTCCTCGTCGAGAAATGAGAATAAGGAAAACCACTCCGACTTATTCTCAGCTCATCACCGCCTCACCCCCAGCTTCAAATGGCGACTTGCACACCATAATCCACATTCCGTAAGCGATGATTCGTCGGTGACCTTTACCCTTGCACTTAAACATGAGCCGGGCTTCACGATCACAGCATTATCCGGAATTGCGCAATCTTCGGAGCCTAGCACCCAGATACAATTTAAACTCACTGACTGTAACGACGAACTCACTATAAATTTTGACCCCACTTTGGATTCACCAGATCAGTTAGGAGAAAAGTTCCAGCTGGATCTTGCCTCCATCCGCACTGATATTGCCCCTAAGTTACAAATACGGATATCATCCCCATCCAAAGACCCCCATCTAGTTTTCCTAAGCCTAATGGTTAGATACTCCACAGTCACGTAATCCGATTACCAAACAGAGATAGCAATAGCAATAAAACAAGATACTAACCAAAACAGCGCCTCTACAGTGCTGTTTTGGTACGCAAATTAACGCCCCTTTGCTTTTCCCTCAGCGAGCACCTCCTCGGAAAAAGGCTCCCCACTTCGGACTTTCTCAATCAAATCCTTAAATGCTTCCGAATAGCGATGTGACTGAACTTCACTTCCATTCATGATTGCACAGTGATATTTGTTATCAAACGCCTTTATATCGATACCGGTTTCATCCTCGATCACCCTTATAAACCTCGCACACTTATGCCAAAACTTATACCCTAACACTTGGCCTATAGTCGTCAAGGTATACGGGTAGTTAACGTTAAATGACAAACCATCCGAAGTATCTGATATCCCGTATAGCTTAGCGAGCTCACCCTCTTCTTCCGATACGTTAGAAAGAACTTTATAATCTACTTGAATCGGATTTCTAGGTATATCAGAACGTACTAACTGATAGGTTCGCGCAAGCAACGAGCGCAGGAGTCTAGGATTTATATTTATCATAGCTTCATGAGAGGCGAATGCCTTATAAACCCATGAAAAGTCGTTTGCGATGATACTTTTTATAATGACACCTTTATGATCTGAAACCGGTATGAGCCTCTCGCGTCTTGGATACGCATCTTTTGAATCCTCGCTCGCCCATTCAAGAATATATATATTAGGTATAAGCTTCCCATCCTCAGATAGGATCTCGTCAATATCCGAAAGTATAGAACGAATATTTACATCCTCTGCACTATACCCAATAAATATCAAAGGGTGCTCCGCAAAAAAAGCTAAAAGCTTTGCACTAAGATATTTCTTCCGCCTCACAAATTCTTCATAATCATTTCTGGTTAACACAATACTTTCTGGAGAGGTGGCACATCCGTGAATCTTAAATATCTCTCCAATACTAGCGTGATTGGCGTATAGGATTTTTTGCCCGATAACTGGTGTATATTCAGGGAAAATGTGTTCTAAAAGCCCGTCATAGTTAGTAGTTATTATAGAGTGAGGCCTGATTAATTTTAACAACTCAATTTCTTCAGGGAGATGTCGCTCTTCCTTAGTTAACAACTCTTTAAAAAGCTCCGCCACACTGTACTTTATATACGCCTCAGGTGCGTTACCCTCATCATACAGACTGTCCGGAAATGGGTGACCTTCCTTCCCCCACGCCCAATCATTATACTTTTCCGCAAATACTGTACCGATATCGACGAAATCAGGGTACCTTTGTTTGTAATACGCAAACTGTCGGTCTATCTCGGGACATTCTTCCGCCAAATATTTTAGAAGCTCTTCCCATCCCGCCCCCCCTAAGTATCGCTTCGTGAAACCTGAACCAATGAATAAGATCGGCTGACAGGCCATGTCTTGTATACAATTTTTGATATCATCACTTACATCATCTATATATTTTGCGTAATCCCTTGCCATAATTACCCCCTACGGTTTGGTAAAAACTGGTCACATCAGCTTCCATCATGGATCAACGTTGGTTTTTTTTCTCAACTTTTCTAATTATCTAGGTACATACGTCTCATCGAGCGAACTGCACACACGTGTTTTGATATGCAGGGACTGCATACTCATCCCGCCCTAACCACCCACAACTGATCCAACCTCGTCGTATAACTCCGACTCATCAAATCCCGCCGCATCGCCCACTCCGGGTCCGCCGGCACACTCCCCGTGCGCAGTGTCCCCCTGCCCCAGCGCATATTGATCTCGTCCAGCACGCTCATCACCTTCTCCGCCGCCACCGGCTGCGAAGCCGTAAACAGGTCGTCGGTAAACTCCCCAGGCTGCCGCAGATCCATCAGCAGCACCTCAGCCTTGCTGTATTTGAACCCCGGCCGAAAGAGACGGTTGACCGCTTCGGCCGCAGCCTTGGCCAGTAGGCGCACGTCGTTGGTGGGATACGGCAGCTCGACCAGTGCGCCGTTGGCGTACTTGGCCTCTTCCGGGTTGAACATGCCGGTGCGGATGCTGACGCGCATCTTTTTGCACAGCGAGTTCTGCGCGCGGAGTTTTTCGGCGGCGCGCTGGGTGTAGGTGGCCACCGCTTCCTTGATTGGCTCGATAGTGGTCAGGCGTTTGCCGAACATGCGGCTGCAGCAGATCTCCTGCTTCGGCGGGTCGGCTTCACTCAGTTCCAGGCATGGCGTGCCGGCCAGTTCGCGGGCGGTCTTTTCGATGACCACGCTGAACCGATCACGCAGGCTGCGCGGGTCGGCCTTGGCCAAGTCCATCGCCGTGTGGATGTTCATCGCTTCCAGGTGCGCTTTCATGCGCTTGCCCACGCCCCAGACTTCGGACACAGCGGTGTTGCGCAGTACCCAATCGCGCTTGAACGGGTCAGTGATATCGACCACGCCGCCGGTGACGTCCTGCAGGCGTTTGGCCGTATGGTTCGCGAGCTTGGCCAACGTCTTGGTCTGGGCGATGCCTACGCCAACCGGAATGCCGGTACCCCGATAGACCTTGCTCCGAATGTCTCGCCCGAACGCAGTCAGGTTGCCGGGTATGCCCGTGAGGTCAGCGAACGCCTCGTCAATGCTGTAGACCTCCACCGCCGGCACCATCGATTCGATGATCGACATCACCCGTTCGCTGATGTCGCCATACAGCGCGTAGTTGCTGCTGAACGCCATGATGCCGTGCTGCCGCAGCACGTCCTTGATCTGAAAATACGGCGCGCCCATTTTCACGAAAGGCTTGGCGTCGTAGCTGCGGGCGATGACGCAACCGTCGTTGTTGCTGAGCACGACGATGGGCGTTTTCGCCAGGTCCGGCCGGAACACTCGCTCGCAACTGGCGTAGAAGCTGTTGCAGTCGATCAGGGCAAATACCGGCTCAGGCGTGGCCATGATCGCGCACGCTGTACTTCACCACACCCCAGATGACCAGTTCGTCACCCTCCATGATGTGTCGCGCCGGATATTTGGGGTTTTCGGATTTGAGGATCACCACCTCATCCCGCTTGTGCAGGCGTTTGCACACAGGCTCGCAGTTGATCGAGGCCACGACGATATCGTCATGCGCGGCCTGCAGACTGCGATCCACGATCACGATGTCACCGCCGTAGATCCCCGCTCCTTGCATGCTGTCGCCTTCGATCTTCACCAGGTACACATGCGGCGCTCGTATCTCGAACAACTCATCGAGCGAGATGTGCTTCTCGATGTGGTCCGCCGCCGGCGATGGGAATCCTGCTGCTACCAGGGAAGAAAGGAGTGGGAGCTCTGCGCCCCCTGCCGACAAAGGGCCAAGGATGGTGACACTCATAATGCGAGCCTGCTGTGGGTGGTTGGGTTATCTGTATGTATATACAGTAAACTCTGCGGCCCGCAGGTGGTCAACGTGAGATGTAGGAAATTTCGACGAGTGACACTACGGGTGACATCATGTGCGGACGCTACTCGCTCTACGAACCGATGGACCATTACCTCAAAACCCTCGCGCCAGAGCAGTTGATCATCAACGGCTATGACGAGTGGCCCATCGAGCGCTACAACATCGCTCCCACCACCCGTGTCGAAATCATCCGCCCGGCGGGTGAAGGACTGAGCGTCGACAAGGTGCGCTGGGGCTGGTCACCGTTCTGGGCCAAGGGCAAACGCCCGGACCCGATCAATGCGCGGGTTGAAACGGTCATGACCGGCAAGTTCTTCAAGGAGCTGTGGCCCAACGGTCGAGCGCTGGCACCGGCCAGTGGCTGGTTCGAGTGGGTGAAAGATCCCGTCGATCCGAAGAAGAAACAGCCCTACTTCATCCGACTCAAGAGCCAGGAACCGATGTTCTTCGCCGCCCTCGCCCAGGTGCATCCGGGGCTGGAGCCGCATGAGGGCGATGGGTTTGTGATCATCACGGCGGCCAGTGATTCAGGGATGGTGGATATCCATGATCGGCGGCCGGTGGTGTTGTCGCCGGAGGCCGCGCGGGAATGGGTCGAGCCGGGGTTGTCGTCCGGCCGTGCCGAGGTGATTGCGCGGGAAGCTTGCCGGCCGGTAGAGGATTTTGAGTGGTATCGGGTGGGTAAGGCGGTGGGGAATGTGGGGAATCAGGGGGCGGGGTTGATTGAGTCGCTGGAAAAGCGACCTCAATGAATGCTGGATGTATTCATGTAATGTCGGAAAACTGCGAAGCATGATTTTCCAGTCTAATTAAAGCGCGCATGCGCCTGCAGCCTATTGAGCGAACGTACCCTCCACGATCAATTCGAAATATGCGGCCCTAAAAGTTATGAAACTGATATGACCGCAGAATAATCTTTAGCTGCACCTACACTAAATCGCTATAGCAAACTCACACCTGCTAAATTTATTCTTAGCAAAATAGTTTTATTTTGATAAAGCTCGTATATTAGCTCCTTACCCCGCTTGACCTCAACAACTTCCGCATCAGGAAAGGCATATTTTACTTGCTCAAGCATAGCCGACTGCTGATGACTCGCCCCCCCTTTAGCAGGTACATCTGGATCTTTAAAAAAATAAAGTATCCCAGTAATTTTTTGAGTCTTGTCCGAGTAGTGATATGAAACACCCTTAAACACAGAATTATCTTTTATATTGATATTGAACCAATAATTCTCATCTTCATCCTTAGCGTTCGGATACTTTCTCTTAAGGCTATCGACAGTATCTCCTAATTTCAAATCTCGTAGACCTTTAGGATAACGGTCGTTAATTCTAAACGTGCCTTCCGCTGTCATAATCTTGTTCAATCTTGACAACTCTGCCGCTAGGGACTCGGCAACTTCTACCCGTTCTTTAAGACCTTTCTCACTCAGCTGGTATTCCTCGATTCGGTTGTCTTGGACCTTCGTCCAGATAGGCAAGATCACTGTCGTACTAAATGCTAGTGTCGCCGCTGCGGTTAAAGCCGCAACGATTACCGGATGATCCTTCCAACCCATTACACCCCTCCCTGCGTAGTGAAAAATAGCGAGTATACTCAAAAACAATTACTTATACTTTACAAAGTTTCGAGTTTCGCTTGGCTTAATGCTATCTGTCATTCATTGAGTAAAATTCAGGACGCAGACTTCGAGCCAATAGTTAACTGCATTTATTCTCCCCTGAATCACCCCCAACTCATTCTCCACCCAAACCTCCGTAGCCTCCTTGATCGACCCGAACCCACCCGCATTCTGCGGGACGATCCCCATCAGCTGCGGCGGTATCCTCAGGCTGGCCAGCACATCATCCCGTGTCTGATTCTTGATCGAGTTGAATTCGTCCTTAGCCGCCACCTCACTCACCGGTATCAGCTGCAAACCATCCTTCTTCCCATTAGGCGAGTACACAAACAGATTCCGGAAGTTACCCGGCCCCTTGGCATTCTTGAGCGCGTGACGCAGTGCGTCGATATCGGCCTCACTCTGCGCAGGGTCCGTCAGGTAAAGAATGAACCCCGCATGGCTACCGTTCTCGTAATACTTGCGGCGGAATAGCGTCGAGGCCTCATTGAGCAACGCCGATTGCAGCGCGCAGATCCACTCAGGTACGCCGTACACCTCCTGATGCAGGTCAGCCTCTCGCAGATGGAAAATCGTCCCAGGCTCGAACTCGTGCACCTGTTTCCAGCCCTGGGTCATGAAGTACCGGCCGTCCCGCCCTACCCGCATGTACTTCGCCAAAGGCGGTACCAGCTCCAGCGGTTTGCCCAACCTTGACCGGCGCACTTCCAGGTAGGCGTTGCCCAAGCAAAGGTAGTCCAACGCGAACTGCTCAAACGCGGCGCGGGACAGCAGCGGGTGCGGGGTGAAGTACTTGCTCAGCATGTTGCGCTTGAACATCAACCCCGAATTCAGGTGCACGCTGGAGCGGATCGAGCGCGCCAGGCCGTCGAGGGACAGCGGCGGTTCGTACCAACGCCCGTTAAACCAGGACTCCAGGTAGTCGAACATCTCATGCCCGCCCAAAACCGGGGCCGGTTCGCCGAAGGTGAAAACCTCAACTTTTCCAGCATGAGGGGCAGCGGTCTGGATTGCAGTGTCCATCAGTAAATCTCCATCCGCCCGGTGTTGGCAGCGGTCTGCCCTTCCAGCGGTTCGTTGTGCAGTGCGTGAAATAGTGCCCACGCCAGGTCGGCATGGCCGGTGTTGTCGTTGCGTCCAGCGGTGTAGGTGAATTGCCGACCGCTGGCCGTCACGGTCTTGCGGATCGCCATCAGGGACTGGGCCATGTCTGTCCAGCCAGCATCGAACTCCAGGCGGCCGGTGTGGATCACGTCGTAGGCCTTGAGCACCAAGCGGGTTTTGACCTCGGGGGAGTAGCTGAACGTCGTCACGTTCGGGAAGAACTGGCGCACCAGCTGGGCCACGCCGCTGCCCAGGCCGGTTATATCAATGCCGATGTAAGTCACCCAGTAGCGGTCGCACACGGCTTTGATCGCCGCTGCCTGGGCGGCGAAGTCCATCCCTCGGAATTGGTGTCGCTCCAGAATGCGAAACTTGCCGCCGGGTACAGCAGGCGGCGCGACGACCACCAGCCCGGAACAATCGCCGGTTTCGGCAGGGTCATAACCGACCCAAACCTGCCGGTCACCAAACGGCCGCATCGCGAACGGCTTGTAGTCCTCGGCCCACTCCACCCAGCTGTCGACCATGCACGGCTGGAGCATGGCCAGCGGGAAGATGCTTGCACCGTCGTCGACGAACTCACACATCAGCAGGTTGGCGAAAGCTTCCGGGCTGTACTCGCGCCGTAGTTCCTCGACATCGAACAGGTCACAACCGCCCCGCTCCGCGTCGAGAATGGTGACGATCTGTCGCCATAACCGGTCCTCACAGAACCGGCCCTGTTGCAGCGCGTTATGGGAGACGTCCACTTTCGTGTGTTGCGCGGTTGGCTTGCCTTTGTTGAAGCGCTCGCCGGTCCAGAATGTGTACGCCTCATGCGCCATGCTGGAAGGCGTCGAGAAGTAGGTTTTGCGCCACTTCTTGTGCATCGCCATGCCTGAGGCGACCTTGTTCAATTCCTCAAACTTGAAAGTCCAGAAAAACTCGTCGAAGTAAAAATTGCCGTGATACCCCTGAGCGGTACGGGCATTGGTGCCCAGGAAATACAGCTCGGCACCATTGGGTAGAACGATAGGGTCGCCGGTCAATTCGACTCCGATCACCTCACGCGTGAACGCCTGGATGTAACCCCGGAACAGGTAGGCCTGATTTTTCGAAGCAGACAGGAAAATCTGATTGCGCCCGGTCACCAGCGCGTCGATGAACGCCTCCCGTGCAAAATAATAGGTGGCCCCAATCTGGCGGCTTTTGAGGATTACCCGCGTGCGTTGGCCACCCGCTCGATACCAATCTTTCTGATAATCGAAACAGCCATCGAGAAAGGCCGAAGTCAGTTGCTCGACCTGTTCCTCGCTGATGTCGTTCTTCGGCGATTTTTTCTTGGGCGCTTCGTTGCGTTTCGCCAGATTAGGGTTCAGATCGGTTTCGGTTCCGCCGCCCTGATAGCGCTGAATTCGCGCCTGGCGCTCCAACTGGCGATGGAGCAGATCGATCTCTTTGAAATCGCCGGCGCTCTTGGCGTCTTTGAGGATCAGCTGCACCAGCCGAGCTTCCAGCGCGCCGCCGATACGCTCGACACTGTCTGCACGGTCCCACGCGTCCCGCGCCTTCCAGCTGTGTAGCGTTTTATCCTTCTGGCCGGTAGCCTCGGCAATCTCGCAAACGCGCCACCCCATCCAGTACAGGAATTTGGCCTGGCGGCGCGGGTCGAGGGGGAGCCTTTCGATCTGTGTCATGGCGGCGATGCTGCCCACCCCAGAGGCGTCCCAGTAGCGCCCCCCGTTGTACCCCCGCCCTCTACAAATCCACGCCGTTGCCGCAACCGGCGAGCATCACGACCATGCCTCTCATTCCAGTGAGGAACCCAGGCATGAAGAAATTCCGCAGCAAATTTTTCCGCGTAGCTGTTGAGGGCATGACCACAGATGGTCGCAAGATCGAGCGGTCGTGGATCGAGCAGATGGCCGCGTCCTATGACCGCGCCAAGTACGGCGCGCGGATCTGGATGGAACACATTCGCGGGATGACCGACGACAGCATCTTTCGCGCCTATGGCGACGTAGTCGCCACGCGGTCGGAAGAGGTCGTGATCGATGGGGAAAAACGCCTGGCCCTGTTCGCGCAGATCGAGCCGACCGACGATCTGGTCAACATGAACAAGCGCAAGCAGAAGATCTTCACCAGCATCGAGGTCGCCGAGAAATTTGCCGGCACTGGCCAAGCGTACCTGGTCGGGCTGGCCGTCACCGACACCCCGGCCAGTCTGGGCACTGAAGCCTTGCAGTTCGCCGCCCAGCTCCCAAGCAACCCATTGGCCTCACGCAAGCAGGCGGTGGACAACCTGTTCACCGCCGCGCTGGAAACCGAGCTGGAGTTTGAAGAGTACGAGGACAAACCCGGCATCGGTGTGCAGCTGTTCACCAAGGTGCAGGCTCTGCTCAAAGGCAAGCAGGCCAGAGACGACAGCGAACTGGGCGCAGTCAGTGAAGCCGTCGAGGCTATCGCCCTGCACAGCAAACACATGGCTGACGACATTGCAGCCCAGCAGCAGTGCACTGCCGACCTGCGCGGTGCCCTTCAGCAACTGACCGCCGATTTCATCGCCCTCAAGACCGAACTCAGCTGCACGCCTGATCCCTCACAAGCCACGCGTCCCCATGCGACCGGCAGCAGCCAGCATGCGCTGACCCAATTCTGATTCCGCCCGGAGCCCTACATGCGCAACGACACCCGAAAACAGTTCAGCAGCTACCTGGGCCAGGTCGCCAAGCTCAACGGCGTCGAGACGGCCACGGCCACCTTCAACGTCGACCCGACTATCCAGCAGCGCCTGGAAACCAAGATTCAGGAATCGAGCGAATTCCTCGGCAAGATCAATATCATCGGCGTCGACGAACAGGAAGGTGAAAAGATCGGCCTGGGTGTGGGAGGCACAGTGGCAAGCCGCACCGATACCACTCAAAATCCGCGCAAGCCACAAGGCATTGGCACCCTGTCCTCGGACAAATACAAGACCGAGAAAACCGACTTCGATACCTTCATCAAGTACAAGCAGCTCGACACCTGGGCCAAATTTCCAGACTTCCAGGTTCGTCTGTCCGCCGCCATCGCGCACCGCCAGGCGCTAGACCGTATTCAGGTCGGTTTCTACGGTACCCAAGCTGCCGTGCAAACCGATCGTGCCGCCAACCCTCTCCTGCAGGATGTGAACATCGGCTGGTTGCAGCAATACCGCACCCATGCGTCGGATCGGGTAATGAGCGAGGGCAAAAAACCTGGGCAGATCAGCATCGGCAAAGACGGTGATTTCAAAAATATCGATGCTTTGGTTTACGACGCTATCCAGCTGCTCGACCCATGGTTCCGCCGCCACCCAGGCCTGATCGTTCTGACCGGGCGCGAGCTGGTACACGACAAGTTTCTGGCCTTGGTGAACAAGGAACAGGAGTCCACCGAGGTGCTGGCCAGCGACCTGATCATCGCCCAACGTCGCATAGGCGGGTTGCCGCTTTACGAAGTGCCGTACATCCCTGAAGGGGCAATGCTCATCACCCCTTTCAGCAACCTCTCGATCTACTGGCAGATCGGCGCGCGTCGCCGCTACCTCAAGGAGGAACCGGAGTGGGATCGCATAAGCAATTTCGAGTCCTCCAACGAAGCCTACGTGGTCGAGGAATACGGCATGGGCTGCCTGCTGGAAAACATCAAGGCCGCCGAAGCGCCACCCGAGCAGGAGTGACCATGGCTCTCAGTCTGGCCCAGGCTCATCAACGCCGTGTCCGCGCTGCGCTGGAAGCGGCGAAAACCGCATCGCCACATTCGATGGCCGGTGCGACCGCCTACGAACATCAACTCAGCCAATTGCTCCAGGATCGGCTGCGCCTCAAGCAGGTGCAGTCCAACCAGGGCAAGGCCGAACTCAAACGGCAGTTATTGCCCGGATACGTCCCTTACGTACAAGGCGTCCTGACGTCCGGCCAAGGGGCTCAGGACGAGGTGCTGACGACCGTCATGGTCTGGCGCATCGATGCAGGTGATTACAGCGGCGCACTGGACATCGCCGAGTATGTACTTGCCCACCAGCTGCTTATGCCCGACCGATTCGAGCGAACCACCGGCTGCCTGGTAGCCGAAGAAATCGCGATTGCCGCGCTCAAAGCGCAGAAGACCGGCGAGCCTTTCGACCGCGCAGTTCTGGAGCGTACCGCAGACCTAACCGAACAGCAGGACATGCCGGACGAAGCCCGCGCCAAGCTGTTTCTGGCCTTGGGCCGGGCGACCCTGGCAGGCATAGATAACGACAACCCAGGCACGCGAAGCCAGTTGCAGGTCGGCATCAGCCTGCTCAAGCGGGCAATTGATCTCCACAGCAGCTGCGGCGGCAAGAAGGATTTGGAGAGCGCCGAACGCCTCCTGAAAAAACACGCTGCCTCTGGTAGCTGAAAGAGCGTCCCCACGCACCCCGCCGGCTCGGGGCGAGCGTTCAACGACATGCTGAGCGCCGCGCCCCGACCACCGGCGACTACCGAGGGCACACCATGAGCGGATTCATCGCCAGCGGACCAATCCAACACGGCCAACTCGACACCGGCCCTTTCTGGCCGCGCATTGACCTGGAGACGCTACGAGCGGCGCAGCGCATTGACGCCAGCGTGAGCCAGGCTCGCCTCGAAACCGCCGTTGTAGCAGCAGCCATCAGCATCAATCGCGAATTGGCTGCGTGGCGGATGGCCCGCGAATCCGAAGGCTATCCGACCTTGGACGCAGTGCCGGGACCGCAGGTGAACGACACATCAGAGCGCACTCATTTGTACCTGCGCGCGGTGTATGCCGCGACGGCCGCCGAAGTGTGCGAGCGCTACCGCAGCTACGACAGCACCAACAGCGGCCAGCACAACGCGCAGGAACTGGGGCTCAGCATCGATGAGTACCGCCGCGACCAGCGCTGGGCGATTCGTGACTTTCTCGACCGAGCCCGCAGCACTGTGGAGTTGATCTGATGACCATCGTCCGAGCCCAGCAGCACGAAACGGTCGACGCCATCTGCTGGCGCCATTACGGGCGTACCGCAGGGGTCACCGAATCCGTATTGCAGGCCAATCCCGGCCTGGCCGATCTAGGCCCGATTCTGCCTCAAGGGACAGCTGTGTTCATGCCTGAGGTCCAGCCCAGTGCGCCGGCACGACAGATGGTGAATCTATGGGACTAACCACCGACTCGGCAGGAGCACCCCGCCATGGCTGACCCTACATCAAGCACCGTCACCGGCTTGCTCCTTGGGCTTGGCCTGGCGAATGCCGGACCGATTGTCGATGACGACGCTCTGTTCGGCGCAGTACTAGGGGCATGGCTGGTTACCAGCACCAAGCAGAATCTCAAGCCCTGGCAAAGGATCGGCTCGCTTCTGTTGTCATCCGGCGTGGGGTATCTCTTTGCACCGACCGCATCTTACCTCGCCCCCATACTGACCAGCGGCGGCGCGGCCTTCGCCTGCGCCCTGATTGTCATACCGATCAGCATCAAATCCATGATGTGGATCGAGCGCACCGACCTGATCGAGATCCTTCGCCGACTCAGGGGAGGACGCTGAAATGCCGACGCTCACTTGGTTGGTGCTTCTAGTGACCGCTGCCGCCTACCTGCTCGCCGCGTTGCGCCTGGCCTGCTATTGCCGGGGCCAGGCAAAGTACCGTCGGGGCATATCACTGCTCGCGAGCCTGACAGGTGCGGCACTGAGCCTGTGCGGTATTGAGATCCTGCTCTACCGCACGCCGGTTAGCCTGTGGCACGCGGTATCCACCGTACTGATCTGCCTACTGATCTTTCGATCCAGGGGAAATGTCGCGGCGCTCATGAGGTCGGGAAGATGACCGTTACCCTGCGCTTTGGTGATCGATCCCAAGCAGTACGCGACCTGCAGAAACGGCTAAATACCTGGGGCGCGTCGCTGGCGATTGATTCTGTTTTTGGCGACACCACTGAGGCTGCGGTGCGAAGCTATCAGCTCAGCGTGGGCTTGGTCGCAGATGGAATTGCCGGCCCCAGGACGTTGGCGAGTCTCACCGGCGCTGACTGCTCAAAGCTGCTCAAGCATGCCGACCTGCGCACAGCTGCAACACGCCTGGGTCTGCCTTTGGCGACGGTCTACGCCGTCAATCAGGTTGAGTCGCAAGGCCAGGGGTTTCTGGACAACGGTAAGCCGGTCATCCTCTTCGAGCGACACGTTATGTATCGCAGGCTCATGACGCCGCACAGCACGGAGGACGATCCGGCCGAACTTGAACGCCAGGCCAACCAGTTGGCGAAGCTGCACCCCACATTGGTGAATCCAAAGCCCGGTGGGTACGCGGGCGGCGCTGCCGAGCATCAGCGACTGCGCAGTGCGCGCCTGATCGACGACGTGGCCGCGCTGGAGTCCGCATCCTGGGGCGCTTTTCAGATAATGGGCTATCACTGGCAACGGTTGGGATATGCAACGGTGCACGGCTTCGTCGAAGCCATGAGTACGAGTGAATCGGAGCAGTTCGCCGCGTTCGTCACCTTCATCGAGACAGACCCCGCCTTGCACAAAGCTTTGAAGGCTCGCAAGTGGGCCGACTTCGCCCGAAATTACAACGGGCCGGCCTACGCCCGAAACCTTTACGACATCAAACTCAAACAGGCCTACGCCACCCACAGCGAATGCCTTTGCGATGAGCTGGCCGGCGCATGATCACCCTCGTAGCGCTGCGCAAGGCTCTATGGATAGCCGCTTTCATTGCGGCAGCGGCGTTGTTCATCTGGTCGCAACAAAAGCGGATCGCGCTGTCCGAATCCCGCAGGCAGCTGGCCGTCCAACAGGCGAACGCAGCGCAACAGGAAGCGAGTCGTTATCGCGAGGCCATCCAGACTCTGGGGAGCACGCTGGACCAGGAACGCCTGGCTCAAACGAAGCTGCGCAACACCTCCGACCAGCTCCGCTCCAGCCTCGCGGATCGACAGCGGCAAATCGAGGATCTGAAACGTGAAAACCGAGCATTGCAGAACTGGGCTGTTCAGCCTTTGCCTGATCTGGCTCGCAGGCTGCGAGAGCGCCCCGCCCTTACCGGCGCCGACGCTTATCGTCAGTGGCTGTCCAGCCGTAACCCCTTGCCAGCTACCGGCAACACGCCCGAGCAGTAACGGCATGCTGCTCGACGACCAAGACATCATCGAAAGCGCTTGGGCCGAATGTGCCGCCCAGGTTGATATGGTCTATCAAGCACAGCAGGCCCAACGTGAATAAGCCCGACAGCCTGCGTGCCTACCTGCTTGAGCAGGTGCCCGATCTCAAGCACGACCCGGATCGGCTGCTGATCTTCATCGACAACGGCAAAGTGCGCTGTACGGCAGCAGCGTCCCTGTCGTTTGAATATGGCTACCAGTTGCAGATCATCCTCACCGACTTCGCCGGCCATCCGGATACGATCATGCTGCCGCTGCTGCGCTGGGTGCGGGTTCATCAATCTGAACTGCTGGTCAACCTGGACAAGTCCGCTGAAGGCATCACCTTCGAGGTAGACATCATTGATCACAGCAAAGTGGACATGAGCATCACCTTGCCGCTGACCGAGCGTGTGGTGGTCAAGCAGCTGGCCGACGACAGCTTTCAGATCAGCCGCCCACCGGAACCGCAGTACAACGCCTACGATGAGGCGTTCGGCAGGACCTCATCGTGACCGATTCACTCACCGCCCTGGAAGAATGGGCTGCGCCGCTGCTGCGGCAGATGGAGCCTGGGGCACGGGCGAAGCTGGCAAAGGACTTGGCCAAGCGACTGCGCCGCAGTCAGCAGCAGCGCATCACCCGGCAGCTCAATGTCGACGGGACGCCCTACGCGCCCCGCAAACCTCGGGGGCTTCGCGGCAAGGTCGGACGTATGAGACGTAAGGCGGCCATGTTCACCCGGTTGAAGTCGCCTCGGTTTCTGAAGGCGAAGGGGGACGGAGAGCAGATCAGCGTGGGTTTCACAGGAAGGATCGCTCGCATAGCACGAGTGCATCAGTACGGGTTGAAAGACCGGGCTGAGCCTGGGGCCAAAGCGGTGAAATATGCACGGCGTGAACAACTAGGCCTGAACTCAGACGAACGGCAGATGATTCAAGACCTGCTACTCAGCCATCTGCGGCCTGATTAGTCACCGCTCCGGCGAGCCTTGCGCGTGTGTTCTCCGGCAATTGCCGCACGAGGCTTTGATATGCGCATATCTATGCGTATACTAATTAGTGACTTGTTTACACTGTATACACCTGTCGGCCCAGGAGGCTACAATGGCATCGCCTGTTTTGTCATTCCGCGCAGAAGAAGGCTTGGTCGAAATGCTCGATCAGCTTGCCCTCGCGACGGATCGGGATCGTCAGTACCATTTGAAGCGTGCTCTGTCTCGCTACGTCGAAGCAGAGTCTTGGCACGTCAAAGCCGTTGAAGAAGGCCTTGCCGACATCGACGCAGGGAAGACGATCGATCTGGAAACCGTTAAAGCCAAGTGGGTAGCACGTGCTGCGAATCGAGTTAAGTGAGAAGGCAGATAGTGATCTGGAGGCAATCCATGAGCACTACGCCGGCCTGATGGGCTATGAACGGGCTGATGCGGCCATCGGTGCAATCCTCGAATCGATTGAACAGCTGGCAACGTTTACGGGTATGGGCCGCCCTTCACAGACACCAGACGTGCGCGAGTTGGTGTTGACCCGATACCCGTTTGTTGTGAGCTATGTGGTTCGTGCCCAAATAGTGTTCATCGTTCGCATTCTTCACGAGCGAAACGAACGCCTGACAACTCCTCGAATTCCTGACCCTTCCTGAGCGTCCTGTATCCCCTCCCAATACAGTCCGCATTAGCTGCACTAACGCCCATGTCGCCTCACCATTGGCGACATGAACGACATCGCTACCCTCTCCCGTCTGATCGAAAACCTCATCCGTTTCGGCACCATTGCCGATGTGCAGATGAGCCCGCCACGCGTGCGCGTCAAATCCGGATCGCTGACAACCGGCTGGCTCCCCTGGCTTGCTTTCCGGGCGGGTAATGACGTCGAGTGGGACCCGCCTTCGGTCGATGAACAGGTTGTTCTTCTGAGCCCATCCGGCCAGGTGAGCAATGGGCTGGTGATCACTGGCATTTACAGCGATGCCATACCTGCGAATGGCGATCACGAGACGCTGCACCGCCGCACCTATCGAGATGGCGCAGTCATCGAGTACGACAGTTCCACCCACCAATTGAGAGCCCAGCTGCCCGAAGGCGGCACAACCGAGCTGATCAGCGACGGCGGCATCCGCTTGGTTGGACCTGTCACCCACGAAGGCGACTACATCCAGCAGGGAAACTTCACTCAGACCGGCGACCAGGTCATCACAGGGAAAGTCCAGGCTTCCGCCGATGTCCTGGCAGCCGGCATCAGCCTGGTAAAGCACACCCACGTCGGAAACCTCGGCGCACCAACGAGTCCGCCGTCATGAACAGAGTCACAGGCGGCGCGCTGACTCGGCGCGAACACATTGCCCAATCGATCACCGACATCCTCACCACCCGGATCGGAACCCGCGTCATGCGCCGCGATTACGGCAGCCTGCTGCCTGACCTGATCGACGCCCCCTTCAATGACCTGACGCGCCTTCGCATCTATGCAGCCACCACCCTGGCAGTGCTGCGCTGGGAGCCACGCGTGCGGCTCAGCCAGGTGAACCTGGTGGGTGCAGATCTACAAGGTGCGTCAGTGCTCAATCTGTACGGCGAGGTGATCGATAGCTACGAACCCTTGAACCTGAGTATTCCGCTGCAACTGGGAGGCAGCGTATGAGCACCTTCGCGCCCATCGATCTGGGCCAGTTGCCCGCGCCGCAGGTGGTCGAGCAACTGGATTATGAGCAGATCCTGTCACAGCGTAAGGCCTACGCCATCAGCCTGTGGCCGGTAGATGAACAGGCGGAAATCCGGGCGCGGCTGGACCTGGAATCCGAACCGTTGAGCAAGCTGCTCCAGGAGAATGCCTATCGCGAGTTGGTCTGGCGGCAGCGAGTGAATGAAGCGGCGCTTGCGAATCTGCTATCCAGCGCGAAGCGCAGTGACCTGGAACAACTGGCAGCCAACTTCAACGTAAAACGCTTGATCATCAAGGAGGCCAATCCCACAGCCTCGCCACCTCAGCAGCGCATCATGGAAGGCGACGACAGTTTGCGGGAGCGAGCGCAGATGGCTTGGGAGGGGCTGAGCACGGCAGGTCCGCGCAACAGCTACATCTTTCACGCCAGGGCTGCCGATGGGAGGGTGGCCGATGCCACAGCAGAAAGTCCATCACCGGCAAGCGTAGTTGTCACTATCCAAGGGGCTCAAGGGGAAGGAGCCGCCGAGCCCGATCTGCTGCATTCCGTCAGCGCGTATCTAAACCATGAAAACCGCCGCCCCGTAGCAGATCGGCTGACGATCCAGTCGGCGGAAGTGATCCGTTATAAGATTCACGCTCAAATTTTTTTGACCAGCGATGGGCCTGAATCAGAGCCCATCCTCGCTGTCGCTAAAGCGCGATTGCTGGCCCTCGTCAACCGCCGCCGACGCCTAGGGATGGAAGTTACCTCCTCGATCCTGCACTCGGCACTGCATGTGGAGGGCGTACGCAAAGTCGTACTGGTTGATTGGCAAGATGTTCGAGCCAGCGCCTACCAAGCGCCCTATTGCACCTCGGTCGTACTGCTCAGGAGTACCGACTGATGAGACTTCGATCTCTCCTTCTTCCCGGAAATACAACCGGGCTTGAGCGTAGAGCAGCACAGGCCACTACCCAAATAGAACGCGTTCCAGTGCCGCTTCGGCAACTGATGAATCCAGAAACCTGCCCCGAAGAGCTGCTCCCCTATCTGGCCTGGGCTTTTTCGGTTGACCGGTGGGACAGCCGATGGTCGCCGGCAAGCAAACGAGCCGCAATCAAAGCGTCGCATTACATTCATGCGCACAAAGGGACCATTGGTGCGCTGCGCCGAGTCGTCGAGCCGCTTGGTTATCTAATCGACGTAGTGGAGTGGTGGGAAAAGAACCCACCAGGGGCCCCCGGCACATTTGAGCTGAGTGTGGGTATCCTGGAAACAGGCATCACTGACGGGATGTACATTGAGTTGTCATCATTGATCGACGATGCAAAACCGCTGTCCAGGCATTTGATTGGCTTGGCCATCCACCTCGCTGTATCAGGAAATCCTAGCGTGTCGGCAAACCTGTATGACGGCGATGAAATGGACGTCTACCCGCCCGCACAGCGCGACATCGATGTCGGCGGACTTATTGGCCGCGGTGGCCGAGAACACAGTATCGACACGATGGATGTCTTTTCATGATTGACCAGGCTTCGCAATTTTTTGCCGTTCTTACAGATATCGGTGTGGCAAAACAAGCCAAAGCCGACGCACTCGGTATCCCTTGGAAGATCACGCAGATGGCAGTCGGCGACGCTAATGGTACGGACCCATTACCGGATGTCACTCAGCTGACCCTCATTCATGAACAACGGCGAGCACCGCTTAATCAGCTCAAGGTCGACCCTAACAACAGAGCGATGATCATTGCAGAACAGGTGATTCCAGCCGAGGTCGGTGGGTGGTGGATACGTGAGATCGGCTTGCTTGATGAGGACGATGATCTGGTGGCAATCGCGAACTGCGCGCCATCATTTAAACCCCTGCTCGCGCAAGGTTCTGGCCGGACCCAAGTTGTGCGCATAAACCTTGTCGTCACCAACACTAGCAATGTCGTTCTGAAGATTGATCCAAGCGTGGTATTAGCGACCCGAAGATACGTCGACGAAAAAATAGTCGAGGAAATGCTCAGCAGCGCAGCGACCGAGCAATTACCTGGAACTGCGAAGATCGCCTCCTTAAAGCAGGTCGAAGAAGGGGCTGATGACACGGCAATAGTCACGCCAAAAAAACTTCGGATGGGCTTTCGAATCAGCTTGGGTGCCAATGGATTCATTGCCTTCCCTACGTGGCTGGGTGGGCTGATTATCCAGTGGGTGACCGGCACAGCCAGCGCCCAACCACACGATAACTTTCGCATCGGAGAATTGAATACATGGCCGCTTTCATATCCTAACGCGGTGTATATCGCGGTAGCGACACATCAAGGAAACGCACCTGGTACATACCTGACCTGGACGGATCACCCTCAAGTCCCCATACGCACGGGGATTCTGGTCGGAAGTCCAGGTTGGACGACCGGACTCATTGCGGCCCGAATCATCTCGATAGGAAGCTGATGTATGTATCTGTATTCACCCTCCACCTATGGCTTCTACTTGCAGGAACTGCATGGGGCTCAGGTGCCTGCGGACGCGATCAAGCTCACGGATGCGCAATATTCCCAGTTGGTTACCAATCCTGCGCCCAATACCATGTTGCGCTTCAATGTCGGCGGCTTGCCTGAGCGGGTGCCGATTCCTGATGCAACCGAGCATTCACGGGAGCGAGCATGGCGTGACATTGAGCTGCAGCGCACTCAGTGGCTTGTTGATCGGCATCGAGATGAGCAGGAAAGCGAAGGAAGCCAAGTAACGCTGAGTGAAGAGAGGTTTCGAAAGCTGCAGGCCTACAGACAAGCACTTCGAGAGTGGCCGGACCACAAAGAATTTCCCGGTGCGGCGTCACGCCCTGCCCGTCCGTTCTGGATGACTGAGCTGATTGAAGAGCAAAAATCCCAACGCCGCTGAACCAATAAGGTAGCTGCCGTAAGCGATGAAGCGCTGCTGCGCATTTCCGATTGCAGGTTGAGCTAGCGATGTTATGCAAGCACATCCTCGCGTCGGCCGACAGCCAAACATCACAGGCCCGCCCAGATGCATGAAATCCGCTGCGGCCACTGCGACCGCAAACTCGCCGCCGCAAGCGGCTTCACCGAACTGCAAATCAAATGTCCGCGCTGCCGGACGCTTAATCACTTGAAGGCCCCGAGCCTCCCGCCAGAACGCCGTGAGCATCTGCACTTGAGTACACCGCAGTGTCACAGCCAACCATCGGCAGCCTGTTCGCAGGCATAGGAGGTTTTGATGTCGGATTCGAAAACGCCGGTTACCGCACCGCCTGGCAAGTCGAACTCAACCCGATCAACCGGGCTGTCCTTGCCGATCGATTTCCCCACGCCAAGCAACTTGAAGACGTGCGCCGTTGCGGCGCCCACAACCTGGAACCTGTCGACGTGCTCACTGCCGGATTCCCCTGCCAGGACATCAGTCAAGCCGGCGCCGGCCGACGTGACAAGCAGAGCCGAGGGCTACGCGGAGAACGAAGCGGCTTGTTCTGGGAAGTCATACGTATCCTCAAAGAGATTCAACCTCGCTGGGTGGTCCTTGAGAACGTCGTTAACCTGCTCGCTATCAACGACAGCCAAGACTTTGAGACAGTCGTCCGGGCCCTTGCGGACTGCGGGTATGTGGGATTTTGGCGAGTGCTTAATGCTCAATATTTCGGAGTCCCCCAGCAGCGTCGTCGCCTATTCCTGGTCGCAGGTCATCACCGAATGCCCCCCATGGAGCTGCTGGTTGACGCCGCGCCAGTGGACGCAATATCTCCAGCGTCTGGCTCGATCCAATGGCCATTGCCGGCGGATAGCTGGGCTGCCAACACTCTACTGGCAGACAACACCCCAGGGCGCATCACTCTGGGCAGTACCACTTTCGTCGCTTACCCGGACCGATGGCCTCAGATGGTTGAGCGGCAGCGAGCGTCTGAGGATGATGGGATTTGCCTCGGACTGGATGAGGCCAACGTTGCAGAAGCTTTCGCTGCCGGAAATGCCGTTGTGCCGCAAATCGCGGAGTGGATCGGCCGGAAGCTGATTCGCACGGATCGTCAGCCTTTAGCAACCGCCTGTGACCCCCTGCTTGTAGTCACTGAATCTACACCCGGTGCTGCTCGCCCATCACGTTAAGCAGCGGCAACCTGCGCTGTGTCTATTCAGTGAGCAGGCGAACCATGGCCGACTACCTCCACGGCGTACGTGTCATCGAAATCAACGAGGGCTCGCGGCCGATCCGTACTGTTTCAACCGCCGTCATCGGGCTGGTGTGCACCGCCGATGACGCCGACCCTGTGACCTTCCCGGCGGACACCCCTGTTCTGCTCACCAATGTGCAAACCGCGATCGGCAAGGCCGGTACAAAAGGGACGTTAGCCACCAGCCTTCAGGCCATTGCCGATCAAACCAAGCCGATGACGGTCGTCGTACGGGTGATGGAAGGCGCGGATGAGGCGGCCACGACCAGCGCACTCATCGGCGGCACCTCGTCGACAGGTCAGTACACCGGGATTAAGGCGCTGCTGGCAGCAAAGGCCCGGCTCGGTGTAGTGCCGCGCATCCTTGGCGTGCCAGGCCTGGACAGCCAACCGGTGGCGGCCGCGCTGGTATCCGTTGCCGAACAGCTACGCGCTTTCGCTTACGTCAGTGCCTGGGAATGTCAGACCAAGGAGGAGGCGGTAGCGTATCGCGATAACTTCGGAGCTCGGGAAGCGATGGTGATCTGGCCGCAATTCCAGCACTGGAACACCGCGACCAGCAGCACGGCCGATACGCCCGCCGTGGCCAGAGCATTAGGCTTGCGCGCCAAGATCGATCAGGAGATTGGTTGGCATAAAACCCTTTCCAACGTGCCGGTGAACGGTGTAACCGGCATCAGCGCCGACGTGTTCTGGGATCTA
This sequence comes from Pseudomonas sp. v388, assembly GCF_003935425.1. Taxonomy (GTDB): domain Bacteria; phylum Pseudomonadota; class Gammaproteobacteria; order Pseudomonadales; family Pseudomonadaceae; genus Aquipseudomonas. Next base: position 67,254 of record NZ_RHQN01000010.1, on the reverse strand, counting down.
CAGAACCCAGCGACGGACGCCAATTACCTCAACAGCAACGAAGTCACCACACTGATCAACGAGGGCGGCTTTCGCTTTTGGGGCAGCCGCACCTGTAGTCAAGACCCGCTGTTTGCCTTCGAGAATTACACCCGAACCGCCCAGGTGCTGGCCGACACCATGGCCGAGGCGCACATGTGGGCGGTCGACAAGCCCATGCATCCATCCCTGGTGCGCGACATCATCGAAGGGATCAACGCCAAATTCCGGGAGCTGCGAGCTCAGGGCTACATCATCGACGGCCAATGCTGGTATCCGGACGAGATCAACGACAAGGACACCCTCAAGGCCGGCAAGCTGTATCTGGACTACGACTACACGCCCGTCCCGCCGCTGGAGGACCTGACGTTGCGCCAGCGCATCACCGACCGCTACCTGGTGGACTTCGCCAGCCGCATCAACAGCTAACCGGAGCGCCTGACTATGGCTCTGCCACGCAAACTCAAGAACATGAATCTGTTCAACGACGGCAACAGCTACTTGGGCATTGCCAAGAGCGTCACCCTGCCCTCACTCGGTCGCAAGATGGAAAGCTATCGCGGCGGCGGCATGAACGGCCCGGTAAAAGCCGACCTCGGTTTCTCGGATGACGGCATCCAGCTGGAATGGAAAACCGGCGGGCTGGACCTGATCTCTCTGCGCCAATTCGGCGCGATCAAAGCGGCGGGCGTTCCGCTGCGCTTCACAGGCTTTTACCAGCAGGACGACACAGGCGAAGACAGCCAAGTCGAGCTGGTGGTGCGTGGCCGACATGAAACCATCGAGATGGGCGACGCGCAGCCAGGCGAGGACACCGAGCACGCCATGACCACCACCTGCAGCTACTACAAGCTCACCGTGGACGGCGAGGAAGTCATCGAAATCGACCTGCTCAATTTCATCGAAAAAGTGAACGGCGTGGACATGCTGGAAAAGCAACGTGCCGCGTTGGGCTTCTGATCAACCACCCGGAAACCTGCCATGACGACCGACCTTGAAACTGATACCACCCTCCACAACGCGCCGCCGGAGGACAACACCGTCACCCTCGACAGCCCGCTGAAGCGCGGCAAGACCCAGATCACCCACGTGACCATCCGTAAACCTTCATCGGGCGAGCTGCGAGGCATACAACTCGCTGAGTTGATCCAACTCGACGTGGCCAGCCTGATTAAAGTGATTCCGCGCTTGAGCACACCTGGGCTCACTGCCCCGGAAGTCGCCTCTCTGGATCCGGCCGACCTGTTGGCGATCGGAAGCAAGATTGTTGGTTTTTTGTTGCAGAAGTCGGCGAAAACGGATGCGTCCCTCGTTGCGTAGAGGATGCGATGGCTGACCTGGCTGTAGTGTTTCATTGGGCACCTGCCGATATGGACGGCCTGCCGCTTCAGGAACTGATGGACTGGCGCGAGCGCGCACGGGCAAGGAGCGCGGTGCATGGCTAACTCACTGCAACTGCGCGTTCTACTCAACACCATCGACCGTGCTACCGCCCCGCTGCGCGGTATTCAGCGCCAGTCCGCGCAGACAGCGCAAGCGCTCAAAGCGACGCGTGAACGCCTCAAGACGCTGACCGACACCCAGAAGCAGATCAGCGGCTTCACCGAACTCAAACAGGGTTTGAACTCCACCCGCACAGCGCTGGATGCTGCTCGGCAGCGCGCCCAGCGATTGGGCCAGGCGCTAGCGCAAACGCAAAACCCAACGCGTGCGATGGCCCGTGAGTTCGAGCAGGCCAAGCGCAACCTTCAGCAGTTGGCCATGCAGGAAAATGCCCAGACGCGACAGCTGCAGCAGATGCGAGCCACCCTCCAGGCAGCGGGAATCTCCACCCGTGACCTGGGCATGCACGAGCGCAGGCTCCGTCAGGACATTTCAGCCGCAAACAACCAGATGGAAGCCCAGCGCAGAAGGCTGGATGCGCTGGCACGACAACAACGGCAGGCCACACTTGCGACCCAGTCCTACCAGCGTGCCCAACAGGCAGCAGGAAACGTGGCTGCCAAGGGCATGGGAGCCGTAGCATCCGGGGGCGTGGCGCTTTACGGCGGCGCGAAAGTGCTGTCTCCCGGTATCGATTTCGACGCCAACATGAGCAAGGTCCAGGCCATCACCCGGCTGGATGGTGGCTCGGAAGAGCTGAAAGGTCTGCGCGCTCAGGCACGTGAGCTTGGGGGATCGACCCAATACACCGCAGGACAGGCGGCCGAAGCGCAGGGCTTCCTCGGTATGGCAGGCTTCGATCCCAAAGCGATCAAAGCCGCGATGCCAGGCATGCTGGATCTGGCGACAGCAGGCGGGAGCGAGCTTGCCGAGACGGCCGATATCGCATCCAACATCCTGTCCGGCCTTGGTTTGAGCGCCGAGAAGATGAACAAGGTCGGTGACGTGCTGGTGGGGACCTTCACCCGCTCGAATACCAACCTGCGCATGCTGGGCGAAACCATGAAATACGCCGCGCCCATGGCAAAGACCTACGGCATCGACCTGGAAACGGCTGCCGCTATGGCGGGCAAACTGGGCGATGCCGGCTTGCAAGGCAGCATGGGCGGCACCGCGCTCAGCTCGATCATGAACCGGCTCGCCGCACCGCCGAAGATGGCGAAAAAAGCGTTGGAGCAACTGAATATCCTTACCGCAGACGCCAACGGCAACCTGCGTGATATGCCGGACATCCTCAAAGAGATTTACGACAAGACCAAACACATGGGTACGGCGACCCGTGGCGGTTTGCTCAAAGCCATCGCCGGCGAAGAAGCGGTAAAGGGCATGGCGCACCTGGTGGATCAGGCCGGGATTGGCGAGCTACAGAAGTTCGTCAGCACTTTGCGCCAGACCGAAGGCGAATCGAGCAAGACAGCCAAGGTCATGGGCAACAACCTCAAAGGCGACCTCACCACCTTGAGCAGCGCCTGGCAGGATCTGGGCATCGAGCTGGAAGAGCAGCAGGACGGCACATTACGCGACCTGGCTCAGTCGATTACCGGCATTATCCGCGACGTGAAAAACTGGGCGAAGGAGAACCCCGGCCTCGTCTCTGCCATCGTGAAAACTGCGGCCGTCGTGGCAGCACTGGCGGTGGGCTTCGGAGGGCTGGCACTGACGCTTGCAGGCATCTTCGGCCCTTTCCTGGTGCTGCGCCTGATGCTCGCCCAGGTCGGCATCCGCCTGCCTAGCTTGATCGGCTTGTTTATGAATCTGGGCAAGACCGCCCTGCCCTTTGTGACCAAAGCCATTGTGCTGCTGGGGCGCGCACTGATGATGAACCCCATCGGCCTGGCAATCACCGCCATCGGCACCGCAGCGCTCTTGATCTACCAGTATTGGGACCAGATCGTGCCCTACTTTCAGTCCATGTGGACCGAGATCAAGACCGGGTTCAGCGGTGGCATCGGCAGCATCATCACAACCATCGTTAACTTTTCGCCCCTAGGGCTGTTCTACACCGCGTTCGCAGGGGTACTCAATTATTTCGGATTCGAGCTGCCCGGAAAATTCACCGAGTTCGGCGGCATGCTCATCGATGGATTGCTGTCGGGTATTACCGAAAAATACACCCTGGTCAAAGACAAGATCGGCGAGATCGGCGACGGGCTTACCGGCTGGTTCAAGGAAAAGCTCAGCATTCATAGCCCCTCTCGCGTATTCGCCGAGCTTGGCGGATTCACCATGGCGGGACTGACTCAAGGCATTGAAGACGGCCAAACGGGCCCGCTGCAGGCGGTGAGCAATTTAGGCAAGCAACTCGCCGCCGCAGGCGCGCTGACGTTGGGTGCAACGGTGCCCCCGGCAATGGCCATCGACGATGCACCACCGGTCAGCGCTGCCAGCGCAACTACGTACAGCAGCAGTGACATCTACGAGATCAACATTCACACGACACCGGGCATGGATGCCCAAGCTATCGCCCGAGCGGTTCGGGCAGAGTTGGCCCGCATCGACAGCGAGAAAGCTGCTCGGCGTCGCAGCAGCCTTCAGGATCTGGAGTGACACCCCATGATGCTCGCCCTGGGCATGTTCGTTTTCAGCCTGCATACCGCCGCTTACCAGGAGATGCAGCGCCAGACTGACTGGCGACACCCTTCCAGCAGCCGGGTCGGTGCAGCGCCAGCGCGACAATTCATCGGACGTGGAGAGGACGCTATCACCCTGCCGGGAGTCATCCTTCCGGAACTCGCCGGCAGCGCCTTGAGCCTGGACGCGCTGCGCCTGATGGCGGACACGGGTAAGGCCTGGCCTTTGGTTGAGGGCACCGGGCGAATCTACGGCCTATGGGTGATCGAAAGCCTCAGCGAAACCAGGACGCTGTTCTTCCGCGATGGCACAGCCAGGCGTGTCGAGTTCAGCCTGAGCCTGAAACGCATCGATGACAGCCTCGTGGACCTGTTAGGCACGGCAACCGGCGTGCTCGGCAGCCTCGGACGTAAGCTGCTGTGATCGACGATGCTGTCGGCTTGGTGCGTAGCACGGCAGACCAGCTCAAGCGGGACGTCACTCATCCGGCCCCAGCTTTTCGTATCACCGTGGACGGCAACGACATCGCGAAGATGATCAGCCCTCGTCTGATCAGCCTCGATCTGACGGATAACCGGGGCTTGGAGGCGGATCAGCTCAGCATCAGCCTCAGCGACCACGACGGCTTGCTGGCCATCCCCCGAAGAGGCGCATTAATTCGCTTGTGGTTGGGCTGGAGCGATACCGGACTGATCGACAAAGGCACCTACACCGTCGATGAGATTGAGCACAGCGGCGCGCCCGATGTGCTGAGCATTCGCGCGCGTTCGGCGGATCTGCGCAAAGGTTTGAAAACCAAGCGGGAACGAAGCTGGAGCGATACGACGCTGGGCGACGTGCTGGGCGATATCGCATCCACCAACGGTTTAAACGCGACAGTTGCCAGCGAACTGGACGGCCTCTCGGTGCTCCAGCTCGACCAGGTGAACGAGTCAGACGCGAACCTGTTGACGCGACTTGGCGAAGAGTACGACGCCGTAGCGACGGTCAAGGCTGGACACCTGATCTTCATGCCAGCAAACGGAGGCAAGACCGCCTCGGGCACGGACCTCCCCCACATCAACCTCAGCCGCGCCGAGGGAGACCAGCACAGCTACCTGCAGGCCGACAGGGACAGCTACGACGGCGTGCGCGCCTATTTCTACGACGTAAACACGGCAAAGAAACGCGAAGCCATTGCCGGCGGCGGTGACAACCTCAAAGATCTGCGCCACACCTACACAGACGAACTCACCGCCTTGCGCGCCGCACGCAGCGAATGGGCCCGCGTCCAACGCGGCAGCGCCACCCTCACCTACACGCTCGCAAAAGCCCGCCCCGAACTGATCCCAGAACTGACCTATACGCTGCAAGGCATCAAGCCCGATGTGGACGGCATCATCTGGCACGGCGGCAACGTCCAGCACAGCCTGAGCGCTGATGCCGGATACACCATGAGCCTGAGCCTGGAGAGCAAGTTGCCGGAGGATGCTGTGGCGGATCTGGCTAATGACAGCGGGGGCGATTACACCGGGGTGATTGCGTATTACCGGGATGAGAAGACGGGCAAAGAGAAAATCGTGACGGCTGGGGACCAGAGCAAGCCTAGGCTGTTGGTGCATTTGTATAGTGGTTTGGGGAGTGCTAAGCGGGCGGTGGAAAGGGAGCACGCAAAGATGGCACAATAACATCTAGAGTCGGTTCTGCCCGACATCAGCTGCTACAGATCTGTTCACGGATGAAGTCCACAAATGCTTACCGTAAAAATACTAACGCTACTCGCATTCCTGCCAGTTATAACAGTTGCAACAATAGTCGTTTTGGAGACTAGACACCTAGTTGTGTACGCCCCTCGGATGCGACTGAACTATTCATTCTATCGTTGGAGGCTAACAGATTATTATTCTGCAGCTATATGGATGGGATATGTGTCGTTCGTGGCTCTAGGCATTCTCAAAATTAGTATATTCAGCGAACTAGACATGATTAGGATGAGCTTAGGCCCGGTGCTTCTGACGATAACTGGCAGCATTGCTCTACTCATTGAGCACTTCCAACTTACCGAAAAGTATAAACAGCATGCGACGCCCATAAAAATCTTGGGTGCTTTTTCCGCAATCATAGTTGGCTTCCTTGCAAGTGCAATTACAGACACGACAATTTCCGAATTCACCACAGTAAATGCATCAAACTTTCCCGAATCGCAAAAAATATTAACATTTGTCGTCACCGTAGGAATATGGATATATATAGCCGTGTGCGCCAGCATGGTTATATATTGTTTGATCGCGTTAATTACAACGATCAAAGTAATCGCGGCAGACCTGTACTTAGATAGAAAGTCTTTAGACAAGTTCGGCCTTTGCTCTGCAACTCCAAAAAAAAATGAGCGAAACAAAAACCTATATCCACTCGCCACGCTCATGCTTGGTACTACTATAACGACGGTAGCGCCCCTACAATATTTCATGAAGATAGACAGCGACTCGATCAATGGCGTAGTAAAAACTTTGATCGTGGAGGCCTCCTTTCACCTCGACCCTGGAATATGCAACATCAGCGCCCCGCCTAACAGTGCAATGGCTTTGCTGCCTTTTCGTCAGGCGGCTGTCGCCATACCTGATCCGAAGTTAAAATATCGCTTCATAGTCGTCGAATGCAGTAGGACGCTGGCCAATCCGGTTCAGACCACGACCAGTCGATGAGAGCAGATAGCACTATTCAAAATATCTGGTATCCGCTTTGATCGTGTCCACCACATCTATAAAACGTATACTTCATAGATCCATCAAACTAATTATTAAGGGGATATAGTGTCAGATAGCACTTCCAGTAATAGGGCCGAACCGTTGACCAGCAGAGGGAGCGATTTGCCAAATCGGGCAGACCAGCTGAGGACTTGGCTTGCCCGGGTTAGCATCATAGCCGCAGTGTCAGGGGTAATCGTATATGCTGCTTATTTCGCGCGATTTGCTCCTGGATCGACATTTAGTACTTTCAACGGAGACTGGGGAACATTTGGTGACTTTATAGGGGGTACGCTAAACCCTATATTCAGCTTCCTTGCTCTTATTGCCTTGCTCAAAACTATTTTGATCCAAAATGAAGGATTAGAGCTATCAAGGCGTGAACTGGAACTAACAAGAAAAGAACTTGAGGCCACTCGATCCGAGCTCAAAAGAAGTGCTGCGGCGCAAGAAGCCACCCAAAAGGTAATGGACGAGCAATCAAAAACCCAAAGACTCCAGCAATTCGAAGGGACGTTTTTTGCTTTATTAGAGCAACTAAACCAGCGAATGTCTGACATTAACACAGACCAAAAGTTACTAAAGTGTCTACATGCAATAAGCGCTTCCGGACGAACAAAACTTCAGCTGCTTAATGTTTCCGAAGGCATTTTTGAACCTTGTATAGAGTACCTACGCATGGTTCTGCAAGTCCTTGAGTTCACAGCCAGCAAGAACACAAAAGGCTCACATTTCCGCATGCTGCCCCTTAGCTATCATTTAGGAGGAAAAAGCGGTCGAGAGGACGAGATGTATGTCGACATCGTCAAAGCTCACTTGAGCGGTAAAGCTCTCTGCTTGATAGGCTGCTACGCCGCATACTTGGCGGAAATGAAATCAGATACAAGATTCAAAATGCTTGTCATCAGCTATAACTTATTGGATAACATGCCTACAATCGTATTGAACGGAAGCGATCTCCCAACAAGAGTAAAAGATTACTATCTAATTGATAATTCGTAGCTTTTCTAAACCGAGGCGGAACAGACCTTAGAACTTCAATGAATTTTTATCTGCATTAGTGCGCAGTTATATGGCAGGGTATTTAAAAGATCGACCGCCTCGTAGGCCCGTTCGTCATCAGGGCCATCAGGCTCTTTGGGACACTTGCCTCCTGAGAGGGAGGCTAGCGTGCATCTTTAATGTCTACTTTGAGTTCGGGATTGAAATGGCTAGTTGCCCAGTAACCCGGCTCACTTACCCCCTTCAAGTAGTATCCAATAAACGTGCGCTCAGTGTCACGCAGTGCGGACGACCTGATAAAAATTGCAACCTCCGCTAGTTGCCGATCCGAGATCTTTTTCTCTAACAATACCTCGACGCTACGTTTAATCGGCCCCATGTACTCATCTTTTGTTACGGTATAAACCGCGCTAAGCTCGGAACTTAATATGGCGGATGCCGAAGGTTTTTTAGGGGTGTCGCTCTCGCCGCACCCCAAGATCAGCAACGATAGGCAGGTTGCCACAATCCATTTCATATTATCCATGACTACACTCTCCAATGCGTACTCAGTATGCCTCAATTACGAACATCGTGAGGGCAGCAGCGAACCGAGGCCCCGGGAACAAGCGCCATCGCTTCCGCCGCACGTAAAAGATAACGCTGGTCGTCCTCAGACAACTTCCTGAACACTGTAAGAAAATTCTCTTCTTCATATGAGAGATTTCCCTGATCATTCGCACAGGGACGGCTAGTGTCAGTCAACTTTTTCTCGGGACGCATTAGATTACTCCTTTCCGCAAACATCAGAAGGAAGTTACATAATGCAATTAGAATCTTGACTTTTAAACTGATAGCAAGCTAATTAAATCGAGTCGATTTATTTCCTTCGTGTTGCCAGCTCGGCCATCGCTGTAATGATCCGGTCTATAGCGTCCCGGTCCTCATTCGAGATAGCGCGATACTTGTCCACGAGCTCTGCTTCGGCACCGCTGAGGTCCTTCAGGGCCGGGCTGCCTCTTGCTCCGGTAATGACGTAAAGCACGTCCACTCCCACCGCTGCAACGGCGGTGAGGTACGCCGTGTCAGGGTTACGCTCCCCTTTCTCATAACTGCCTTGAGTGTTTCGATTGACGCCGCCCAGCTGCGCGAATTCTTCCTGCTTTAGCCCAAGCGCTATCCGCTCTTCACGCAAGCGATCCCCTGCCCCAACCACAGAACACACCTCTAAGCACAATTTATTAGGCGCGAAGATATTTACACGCACAAAAATGCGTGCATAATTAGCTCCACATGAACACGAACGTACACCGATGAACACTATGCCCGCCCCCCTTACACCCGAGCAAGCCCGCGCTGCTCTTGATTGCCAAGGCATCAGCATTGCCGAGTTCTCGCGCATCCATGCATTGAACAAAAATTTGGTCAGCGACCTGTTGAACGGACGCAAGAAAGGACGCCGCGGCGAGGCGCACAGGGCTGCGGTTCTGCTCGGCATAAAGGCGGGCGTATTGCCTGCCTGCTTGCTTACTCACACATCCCCCACCACTCCAACAAGGAACATTGCATGTATCAGGATGCAAAACGAATCCGCAAACACCGCGCAACGTTGAGCCTGGATGACTACGAGCAGGACTTGATCACAGCGCTGGTCAATTACACCGGCATCGAGAAAGCCCAGCTTTTGAGAGCACTGGTGATGACCGAGGCTCGTGCCCTGTTGTTGCCGGAAACCACTTTAACGGCACTGGCCTCCTGAACAGAGCGGATCAAGAGCACCTGATATGCATCAGACAGGATTCACCTACAACGACGAAGAGCGCCTCGTCCTGGAGCGGGTTCGGGACTCCCAGCGGTTTTCCGATCTGGATCAGGCTGCTGAATGGCTGATCAGGACGCGACTTCGGCGCGTTGCGGTGAAGCTGTGCGGACGGAGCCGAGCGCTGTATTCGGCGAACTACAAACCTCAAGGATCGAGATAAAGACATGGAAATTCGACTACTACCTGTTCATGGGCGCTGCACAGAGCGGCCATGCCTCACTTCGCAAGTACGATCCATCGGGGCCGTTAACGTGTAGGTGGCGCATGAGCACATACAAGCTGGTTTGCCCTGCCTGCTACGGCCCTCTGGTGATCAGGACGTCCGAAGGCCAGACGCCCTGCTTTCGGTCGCTGTACTACCAGTGCAAGAACTTCGTTTGCGGTGCTACCTACGGTGGCAGTCAGACGATTGATTACGCGTTGAGCCCTTCCGGGCTGGCAAAGCCAATCAACGTTGTGCCGCAAGCACCGTCACGGGTGCGCAAGCAGGCGTTGCGCGATACGCAGGTCAAGGACGACCAGCTTGATCTGTTGGACGATTCAGACGACATGGAGCAATGACGATGAAGCATGAACTACTCACCCACGACTACCGTTCCAGCATGCAACGGGCAGCCTACGCGTACCTGGTGCGGCATGACGCCCAATACCTGATCGACTCGGACCTGCTGTTCGACAACTGCGTAGAGCACCTTACGTTTTCCCTGAATGTGCCGCCTGTCCTGGCTCAGCGATTGACGCACAACGCGTGGACGGAACTGCAAACCGCGCATGCGGCGCGAAGACTCGCTATCGGGTCGCTGCAACTGCCACACCTATTCCTGACGTGTCGCCGGACCACGCCGCGCCACCCTTCCTGACGCGCTTTTAACCCACCGCCCTGCCCCATGTTCGATGGGTTTGGGTGAGCTGCGCCCGAAATTCGAGGTTGACCATGAGATACGCAGTCGTGATGGTGACGTGACGTGAGCCAGATGCAGGAAAAACTGCGCCAGCAGGTTCTTCAAAGGGTGCAGGCGGACTATGGCCTTAAGCTCGGTCCTGGTGCCACGTACATGCGCGGCGGTCGATGCCCGGCATGCGGCAAGAAAGAGCTTTATACCCACCATGCCAACCCATGGATATTGCGCTGCGGCCGGCAACGGCGTTGCGGCCAGACGTGGCATATCAAAGAAATCTATACAGATCTGTTCAACGACTGGAGCGAGCGTGCACCGTCGACCAACACTGACCCCGTTGCAACCGCCCGGGCTTACCTTGAGTTTGCCCGCGGCTTTCGGGTCGATCTGATCAATGGCTGGTATACCCAAGAGCAGTTTTGGTCACGGGATTTGAATGCCGGCAGTGCCACGGTTCGGTTTGCCCTGGACAAAGGCGGTTACTGGGAACGACTTATCGATCGGCCGGAGCGGTTCGGGAAGTTGAAAGCCCGCTTCAAAAAGGGCGAATCCTATCGAGGCGTGTGGTGGTGCCCGCCCAGCGTGGACTTGGCTGCGGTCACTGAGATCTGGATCGTCGAAGGTATCTTCGACGCTATCGCGCTATTGCACCACGACATTACGGCGGTGGCCGCAATGTCGTCCAACGCATTTCCCGAACAGTCTTTGAAGGATCTGGCACAGACCCGCGCCGGCAAATTGCCGAAGTTGATCTGGGCCCTGGACAATGAGCCCGGAGCCCATACCTACACACGGCGCTGGGTGAAGATGGCCAGGGACCTGGGCTACGTGTGCGAGGCCGCGCAGGTGCCACAGCGTGACGGTCGCAAAGTGGATTGGAACGATCTGCATCAGCGCTGGCAGTTCATCGATGACGAGCAGGAACTCACACAACGAGTTGCCAAGGACATCGCTCACACCCGCCACCTCGGCGCGCTGCTGATAGCCGCCAGCGCAGAGGAAAAAGGGATTCTGCTGTATCAGTTGGATGAGTGCCGGGAATTTCATTTCAACTTCGACAATCGACTGTACTGGTTCAAGCTCGATTTCGATAAGTACGCCAAAGTGCTTGAGCAACTGAATGAGTCGGAAAGCCACGAAGTCCAGTTGCTCAACGACGCCAAGCGCAGGGAGAAGGCGTTACGCCAATGCGGGTCGGTAGTGGAAATCGCCGAGTGCTTCCCGCAAGCGCTGTATTACCAGCGCAATGAGATCACCGATGAGGCCTGGTATTACTTCCAGGTGGATTTCCCCCATGACGGTGGCAGCGTAAAAAATACTTTCACGGGCGCGCAGCTCTCGGCTTCGAGCGAGTTCAAGAAGCGCCTGATGCACATCGCACCAGGTGCGGTGTTTACCGGCAGCGGCCACCAGCTCGATCAGATCCTGAAAAAGCAGCTGTTCCGGATCAAGACGGTTCAGACGATTGACTTCGTCGGTTACAGCCGGGAATACGAAGCCTACGTGTTTGAGGATGTGGCGGTCCGCAATGGAATTGTCACGCCGATCAACAGCGAGGATTTCTACGAACTTGGCCCGCTGCGGCTGAAGACACTGCAGAAGTCCATCAGCGTACATGTTCAGCAGGATGCAAAGGCCTACCGCTCGGATTGGCTGCCTCTGTTGTGGGCCAGCTTCGGTGCCAAAGGGATCGTTGCCCTGGCGTTCTGGTTTGGTTCGCTTTACGCCGAGCAGATCCGCAAGCGCTACAAATCGTTCCCGTTTCTGGAAGCCTCCGGCGAGCCCGGTGCCGGCAAGACAACCTTGATCACTTTTTTGTGGAAGCTGCTCGGCCGCGATTACGAGGGCTTCGATCCTACGAAATCTACCCGCGCCGGTCGTCAGCGTGCCATGGGGCAGGTATCGAACATGCCGGTGGTGATGATCGAGGGTGATCGCAGCGAGCCCGACAAATTGCACGTGAAGAGTTTCGACTGGGACGAGCTCAAGGACTTTTACGGCGGCGGCACCTTGGGCACGAAGGGTATGAAGACCAGCGGCAACGAGACGTATGAGCCGCCGTTTCGGGCAACGATTGCTATCAGCCAGAACGCCGCTGTCAGCGCATCAGAGGCTATTTTGACGCGGATCGTGAAGTTGCATTTCGAGCGACCGGCACAGACCGATGAGGGCCGCAACGCGGCCGACAACCTCAACCTGCTGCAGGTTGAGGAACTGAGCCATTTCCTTCTGCAAGCCGTGAAAGCCGAGTCCCAGGTGCTGGAGCGCTTCGGTCAGCGTGTTCTGGTGCATGAGCAACAGTTGCGCAGTATCAGAGAGATCGGCATCGAGCGAATCATCAAAAACCACAGCCAGATGATGGCCCTGGTGGACTGCCTGGAGTTGGTCTGCCCGCTCAACGAACATCAGCGCGTCTGCACACATCAGTTGTTGAACCGGATGGCACTTGAACGTCAGGCGGCGATTAGCGCGGACCATCCGCTGGTGGCTGATTTCTGGGAAGTGTACGAGTACCTGGAAAGCCTGAGCGACGGCCCGGTCGTTAACCACAGTAAAAAATCCGATGTGATTGCCATCAACTTGAACGAATTCGCGGAACGCGCCGCCGAGCATCGCCAGAATCTGGCAGATATGAAGACGTTACGCGCCCTGCTCAAGCAGTCGCGTACCCACAAATTCCTCGAAAGCAACAAGGCCGTGGATAGCGCCGTTCGCAGCTTCCAGGCCGCACGAAACCAGATGTTCGACCGTTGTATGACGGTCAAATGCTGGATGTTCCAATCCTAAAACAAGAGAGCGTAGCGATATGAAGAACAGCCTGAGAGAAGCTATCTGTTTCGACGATTTCTGGACCGCTTTCGGCCCCAGAGGATTTGTGGCGATGGCGTGGTGGCTCGGTGCGCAGCGCGCTGAGCAAATTCGAAAGGATCACGGCAGTTATCCCTTGCTGCAATTGAGCGGAGGGCTGGATAGCGGCAGAGGTATTTTGACGCGCTATCTAATGAAGCTTTTGGGGGATGAGATGTATCCGCCTCAGAAACCGGATGGCCACCTGGCGCAATTGGCGAGTCATCTCAATGCGCCGGTTCTGGTTTATGAACGTCGCTCTGGTGACAAGAGCCTGTTCGACTGGCGACAGTTTCTGCCGCTGTATAACGACAGCGTGTTTGCCCTCGCCTGTGGCGGGCAGACGACGAATGTGATCTGGCGTGGCGGGATGATGGTGTGCGCAGAGCTGGATGAGCGCTGTGATACGCGGTTGATCCATCTGGAGCTGTTGGGTATGGATGGGCTACAGCGGGTGCGTAGCGGCGTCGACAGCCTGAACCGTTTGACCGCCGCGCAGGCGGGCTACTGGCGGGAGTTCACGCAGAGTCACAGCCAGTACGTTTTCCACATGTTCAACCGTGCGGCGCCCGCCTATACCGCCGGGCTTGGCGAAATGCACTCGGGTTGCATCACAGAGCGCTCGGCCAGAAATTTCGGCCAACTGATGGCGATGGTGGACTGCCTGGGTTTTCTGCTGAATGTGCCGAACTCGCAACGGATGCTCATTCAGCGGGAGGTTCAAGACATGGCGGCCGTTGAGACTTATCGGCTTGGCTTAGGCCAGAGAATGAGGTGAGAAATGGACTCAAGGATGGGTGTGATGAACGATCTTAAGATCAGCAGCGAGATTCTGACCGATGACGAACTGGCAGTGATTACCGGATACCAGGTGCCCTCTCGACAGATTCATTGGCTGGACATGAACGGTTGGAATTACGTGCTGACTGCTGCTCGCCGGCCAGTTGTGGGGCGGGTATATGCGCGATTGAAGCTGGCCGGAGTGAGCCCTACGGCGCAGCGGGCGGTTGCGGAGACCTGGTCTTTTGATTTGTCTCGGGTGAATTGAGGGTATGGGGAGAAGGAAGTCTGCAAACAGGGATTTGCCGCCGAGGATGTTAAGGCGACTTAGGAAACGCAAGAACGGGACAGTATGGATGACATACGTCTATGACGGACGTGACGCCGACGGCAAACGAATCGAGATTCCGCTGGGGAGCGATCTTGATGTCGCCAAGAGAGAATGGGCCAAGCTGGACTGCAAACCTGTTCCTGTGTGCGTGAAGACGTTGGACCAGGTCTTTGATCGCTATGAACGGGAGATCCTTCCTGGGAAAAAGCCCAGCACGCAGCGGGAAAACCTGCTTGCGCTGAAGCAATTGAGGGGTGCGTTTGGTGACGCGCCGGTCAACGCAGTGACGCCGCAGATCATCGCCCAGTATCGAGACAAGCGTACTGCGAAGATCAGGGCCAATCGCGAGCTGTCACTTCTATCACACGTCTATAACGTCGCACGGGAATGGGGTCTTTTCGATGGCAACAACCCCGTCACCGGGGTGAGAAAGAATAAGGAAAGGCCGCGCGATTTCTACGCGGGTCCGTTGATCTGGGACGCCGTATACGCCATGGCCAGCTCAGAACTTAGGGACGCGATGGATTTGGCTTATCTGACCGGGCAGCGACCGGCAGATGTGCTCAAGACGCGAACAACCGATGTGGTGGACGGATTTCTACAGATGGCTCAGGGGAAGACGGCCAAGAAGCTGAGAATCCGATTGAGTATCGACAGCGAACCGAACCAGTTGGGAGTGCTGGTGGCCAGGTTGCTGGAGCAACACCGGTCCAGGCGGCTGAGAGGCCCGTATCTGGTCACGACTGAAACAGGGCTGCCACTGACTGGAACGATGCTGCGGCGCAGGTTCAACGATGCTCGACAGAAAGCGATGGCCATCGCCCTGGAGAATCGAGACCAGGAGCTTTGTCAGAGCATTCAAAACTTTCAGTTCCGGGATATTCGACCGAAAGCGGCCAGCGAGATCGATGACCTGGGACATGCGAGCCGGCTGCTAGGGCACACTGACAAGCGCATAACTGAAACAGTTTATCGCCGTGTCGGTGAAATCGTGAAACCGACCAGATAAGTCCCAGAAAAGGATAGATGCGGGACGCCTGCGAAAATGCGGGACGCCCGGCCTTCGTGGCTGTGTTGACCGTGCGCGCGGCAGAAACGAAAAAGCCCTGAATTCTCAGGGCTTTAGCGTGTCGAAGATGGCGGAGACATAGAGATTCGAACTCTAGGACCTGTTACAGTCGGCAGTTTTCAAGACTGCTGCCTTAAACCACTCGGCCATATCTCCGCATTTGTTGCGGGCGCCATAATACCGGAATGAAACACGCTGTCAAACTCTCCGGGTGGCCAGTGGCGGCGCCTCTGTTATGATCTTTGCAACTCAACATTTCAACAGTAAGGAGTTTCGCCATGCGCGAACAGGATTACGCCCTTAAAACCGGCATGCAGGCCGACCAACTAGAGGTTAGTCGTGTCCTGCGCAACACTTATGGTCTTCTGGCCCTGACCCTTGCATTCAGCGGTGTCATGGCGTTCGTCGCTCAGCAGATGCGCGTTGGCTATCCGAACATATTCGTCGTGCTGATCGGTTTCTACGGCCTGTTCTTTCTCACCAACAAGCTGCGTGATTCGGTCTGGGGCCTGGTTTCGACCTTCGCGCTGACCGGCTTCATGGGCTTCCTGCTGGGCCCGATCCTCAACCGCTACCTTGGCATGACCGGTGGCGCTGAAGTCGTCAGCTCCGCGTTCGCCATGACCGCGCTGGTGTTCGGTGGTCTGTCGGCCTACGTACTGATGACCCGCAAGGACATGAGCTTCCTGGGCGGTTTCATCACCGCCGGTTTCTTCGTCCTGCTCGGTGCGGTAGTTGCCAGCCTGTTCTTCCAGATCAGCGGCCTGCAACTGGCGATCAGCGCCGGCTTCGTTCTGTTCTCGTCGGTCTGCATCCTGTTCCAGACCAGCGCGATCATTCACGGCGGCGAGCGTAACTACATCATGGCGACCGTCAGCCTGTATGTGTCGATCTACAACCTGTTCGTCAGCCTGTTGCAGATCTTCGGCATCATGAGCCGCGACGACTGATCATCGCCCGCTTCAACAAAAAGCCCGCTCATGCGGGCTTTTTGCTGTCCGCCGGTGATGAATTCTTTATCATTGCGCATGTTTCAACGATCGAGCCCGTGATGAAGTTCGCCATTTCCGTATTTGCCCCGCCCCACGCGCCCTCTTCCCGCCGAGCCCTGCTTTTTGCACAGGCCGTGCTGGCGCAGGGACATGAAATCGTGCGCCTGTTCTTCTATCAGGATGGGGTGCACAGCGCATCGGCGAACGTGGTAACTCCACAGGACGAACAGGACGTTGCGCGTCTGTGGCGCGAATTCATTGCGCAGCACCAGCTCGATGGCGTGGTCTGTATCGCTGCGGCTCTGCGCCGGGGCGTACTCGACAATCAGGAGGCCGGACGCTACCAGCGGCCCGCCGCCAACCTGGCATCGCCGTGGGAATTGTCGGGTTTGGGCCAGCTGCATGATGCCGTACAGGCCGCCGATCGATTGATCTGTTTTGGAGGGGTCTGAAATGCCCAAGTCGCTTTTGATCGTCAGCCGGCAGTCGCCCTGGTCCGGGCCGAGCGCTCGGGAAGCACTGGATATCGTACTGGCCGGTGGCGCATTTGACTTACCGATCGGCTTGCTGTTCATGGATGACGGCGTATTCCAGCTCGTGCCGCAACAGAACGCCGCCGCCCTGGAACAGAAAGACCTGACCGCCAATCTCCGTGCGCTGGACATGTTCGGCATCGACGATCTGTACGCTTGCGGCCGAAGCCTTGATGAACGCGGGCTGGCCGGTATCGTGGCGCAGAGCGCAATCATCTGCAAGCAAGGCGCCGAGTTGTCAGCGCTCATGGACAGCTACGACCAGGTGATCACAATCTGATGGCTACTCTGCACGTACTCTCTCACTCCCCATTCGCCGACACCCGCCTGGCCAGCTGCCTCAGCCTGCTGGGACCGCAGGACGGTTTACTGCTTTGCGGTGACGCGGTGTATGCCCTGGCGTGCGCAAACAAGCGCCTCGATTGTGAGAAGCTGTTCGCACTGGCTGAAGACTTGACCGCGCGCAATCTAGCGGCGCCGGAAGGCGTAGAAGCCATTGATTACGCCGGCTTCGTCGAGCTGTCCATCCGTTTTGACAGGGTCAATACCTGGCTATGAAAAACCTGATCGTCGCTGAACAGACCATTGCCCTCGACAAGGACGGCTTTCTTGAGAATCTTGATGACTGGTCCCTGGACGTCGCACACGCGCTGGCCGTTGAAGAAGGCATCACGCTGAGCGCCGAGCATGTCGAAGTGCTGAATCTGCTGCGCAATTTCTACCAAGAATATCAGCTATCCCCCGCCACGCGCCCGCTGATCAAGTATACGTCGCTCAAGCTGGGACCGGAGAAAGGTAACAGCATGCACCTCAACCGCCTGTTCAACGGCACTCCCGCCAAACTTGCCGCCAAGCTGGCGGGCCTGCCTAAGCCGACCAACTGTATATGAGCGACTATTCCCCGCTGGTTACCGAGACACCCACCGAGCATCCGTTCGCCGAATTCGTGCGCATTCTGGGCAAAGGCAAGCGCGGCGCGCGCAACCTGACCCGCGAAGAAGCACACCACGCCATGGGCATGCTGCTGGATGGCAAGGTCGAGGATACGCAACTGGGCGCTTTCCTGATGCTGCTGCGTCACAAGGAAGAAAGCGCCGAGGAACTGGCCGGTTTCACTCAAGCGCTGCGTGAACGACTCGATGCGCCACCGATTCAGGTGGATATCGATTGGCCGACTTATGCCGGCAAGAAGCGTCACTTGCCCTGGTATCTACTCGCGGCCAAATGCCTGGGCCAGAACGGCGTAAAAGTGCTGATGCACGGCGGCGGCGCCCACACGGCCGGTCGCCTGTACGCCGAACAGCTGCTGAACCTGCTCGACATCCCGCTGTGCCGCAACTGGCAGGCGGTTGGTGGAGCACTGGCAGACCACGGCCTGGCATTCATGCCGCTGGTGGACTGGGCGCCGCGCCTGCAGCGGATGATCGACCTGCGCAATACGCTGGGCCTGCGCTCGCCCATTCATTCGCTGGCACGCATTCTCAATCCGCTTTCGGCACGCTGCGGCCTGCAAAGCATTTTTCACCCTGGCTACCAGAGCGTGCACCGCGAGGCCAGCCGCCTGCTGGGCGACAACGTGATCGTGGTCAAGGGCGATGGCGGAGAAATCGAGATCAACCCTGACACCATCAGCCATCTGTACGGCACAACCGCAGGCCGGGCCTGGGATGAAGAATGGCCGGCACTGTCGCCGAGACGCCACGTCAAGCCCGCGACCCTCGATCCGCAGCAACTGGTGGCGTTGTGGCGCGGCGAACTGCAGGACAGCTATCCACAACTGGCGCTGATTTCCACCATCGCTCTGGCCTTGCGTGGTCTGGGCGTGGCGCGAGAGCAAGCCTTCGAGCAAGCGGAGCAATTCTGGGAGCGCCGGGACAAGACGCTGTAAGCATCGATTTTGTCGATGGGAACAGCCGAGTCTTTGCGCTTTTAGCTCGAACCAATCCGATTAGACTGGTCTCCAACATCTATCCACTTAGAGATTGGAGACAGACAATGGGCCTTCTGGTCGAGGGACGCTGGCATGACCAGTGGTACGAAAGCAGCAAAGACGGCGCGTTCCAACGGGAAAACGCTCAACGCCGCAACTGGGTGACCGCCGACGGCGAGCCAGGCCCGACCGGAGAAGGCGGCTTCAAGGCAGAAGCCGGCCGCTACCACTTGTACGTCTCGCTGGCCTGCCCTTGGGCGCATCGCACGCTGATCGTGCGCAAGCTGAAAGGTCTCGAGGCTCTGATCGATGTGTCGGTGGTCAGCTGGCTGATGCTAGAGAACGGTTGGACATTCGACACCCACAAGGGCTCGACCGGCGATCTGCTGGACGGTCATCAGTTCCTGCACCAACGCTACACCGCCGATGACCCGCATTACACGGGTCGGGTCACCGTGCCCATTCTATGGGACAAGAAGCTGCAACGGATCGTGAGCAACGAATCGGCGGAAATCATCCGCATGTTCAACTCGGCGTTCGACGAGCTGACCGGCAACCGCCTGGACCTGTACCCAGCTGCTTTGCAAGGCCGTATCGACCAACTCAACGAAGAGATCTATCCCAACGTCAACAATGGCGTGTACCGGGCCGGTTTTGCCACGTCCCAAGGCGCCTATGAACAGGCCTATGACGAGCTTTTTGCGGAGCTGGACGTACTGGAAAAGCAGCTGGGTGAACATCGCTATCTCGCCGGCAAGCACCTGACGGAGGCGGACATACGCCTGTTCACCACCATCGTGAGGTTCGACGCGGTTTATTACAGCCATTTCAAATGCAATCGGCGGCGCATCGCCGACTATCCGAACCTCAACAACTGGTTGCGCGAACTGTATCAGTGGCCGGGTATCGCCGAGACCGTCGACCTCGAACATATCAAGGGTCATTACTACGGCAGCCACCGCACCATAAACCCGACCGGCATCGTGCCGAAAGGGCCTGACGTGCACTTCAACGCCAACCACGACCGGGAACGGCTGCCGGGCAACGGCATCGTGCAGCGCTGACGCGATACAAATTTGAGAGGGATAGCCCGAACGGGCTATCCGCGACAGCAGGTTACAACGTGGCCTGGGCGCCTTCGAACCAGGCCAGTTTTTCGCGTAACTGAACCACTTCCCCGATAATCACCAGCGTCGGCGCATGAACTTCATGCTCGGCGACCAGTTGCGGCAGGTTCGCCAGCGTTCCGGTAAACACCCGCTGACTGGACGTCGTACCCTGCTGCACCAACGCGGCAGGCGTGTCGGCACCACGGCCGTGCTTGATCAGTTCTTCACAGATCACCGGCAGCCCGACCAGCCCCATGTAAAACACCAGGGTCTGCGCAGGCGCAACCAGATCCGCCCAAGGCAGGTCGGTTGTCCCATCCTTCAGATGCCCGGTGATGAAGCGCACCGATTGGGCATAGTCACGATGCGTCAGTGGAATCCCGGCGTAGGCCGCGCAACCGCTGGCAGCAGTGATGCCCGGCACCACCTGGAATGGAATGCCGTGGGCCGCCAGTTCCTCGATCTCTTCGCCGCCGCGACCGAAGATGAACGGGTCGCCGCCTTTGAGCCGCACGACACGCTTGCCCTGTTGAGCCAGCGTAACCAGTTGCTGGTTGATCTGATCCTGAGGCACCGCATGATCCGCACGACGCTTGCCGACATAGATACGTTCGGCATCGCGCCGGCACAGATCAAGAATGGTCGGTGCGACAAGTCGGTCATAGAGCACCACGTCAGCCTGCTGCATCAGACGCAACGCACGAAAGGTCAGCAGGTCAGGGTCACCCGGCCCGGCACCGACCAGATAGACTTCACCCGGTGCCTTGGGAGCGTCACCCGCGATCTTCGCTTCCAGAAGGCGCTCGGCCTCGGCGCCCTGTCCGGCCAGCTGACGATCCGCGATCGGCCCCTGGAACACGTCTTCCCAGAATGCCCGACGCTGCTGCACATCCGGGAACAGGCCTTTGACCTGATTTCGGAAGCGCGCCGCCAAACCGGCCAGTTGGCCGTAGGTCGATGGAATCCAGGTTTCCAGCTTGGCGCGGATCAACCGCGCCAGCACCGGAGCGTCGCCGCCGCTGGACACCGCGATCACCAATGGTGACCGGTCGACGATGGCAGGAAAAATCACCGAGCACAGCGCCGGCGCATCCACCACATTGACCGGAACGCCACGGGATCGGGCGTCCCGGGAAACCTGGGCATTGAGCGGCTCGTCGTCGGTGGCGGCAATGATCAGCACACAGCCGTCAAGGTCGCGCACGTCATAGCCGCGCAGAATCAGTTCGCCACCGCTCTGCTGGACCAGTTCACGCAACTGGGGCTCGATGTGGGGCGCCACTATCCGCAACAGCGCACCGGCGTCGGCGATCAGGCGGGATTTGCGCAAGGCGATCTCGCCGCCGCCGACCACCAGCACTCGGCTGCCACGCAGGTTATGGAACAGCGGCAGGAATTCCATTTAACCGATGACCTCAAGGCCGCCCATGTAAGGCTTCAGGACTTCAGGTACCCGGATCGAACCGTCGGCCTGCTGGTAATTCTCCAGCACCGCAACCAGGGTACGACCCACCGCCAGGCCGGAACCGTTCAAGGTGTGGACCAGCTCCGGCTTGCCGGTTTCCGGGTTGCGCCAGCGAGCCTGCATGCGGCGCGCCTGGAAATCTCCGCAATTGGAGCACGACGAAATCTCACGGTACTTGCCCTGGCTCGGCACCCAGACTTCGAGATCGTAGGTCTTGACCGCACTGAAGCCCATGTCGCCGGTGCACAGCGCCAGCGTGCGATACGGCAGCTCCAGCAGCTGCAGGACGCGTTCGGCGTTGGCGGTCAGCGATTCCAGCTCGTCCATGGACTGATCCGGTGCCACGACCTTGACCATTTCCACCTTGTCGAACTGGTGCTGGCGGATCATGCCACGCGTGTCGCGTCCCGACGCACCCGCCTCGCTGCGGAAGCATGGGGTGTGGGCAACGAACTTGAGCGGCAGATCCTTGGCATCGAGGATCTGGCCGGCGACGATATTGGTCAGCGAGACTTCAGCCGTCGGGATCAGGTACAGATCCGCTTCGCCGTCGCGGGAAATCTTGAACAGGTCTTCTTCGAACTTGGGCAACTGGCCGGTGCCTTGCAGCGCCGGCGCCTGGACCAGATAAGGCGTGTAGGTTTCTTCGTAGCCATGTTCGGTGACATGCAGATTGATCATGAACTGCGCCAGGGCGCGATGCATGCGGGCAATCGGGCCGCGCAGCAGGGCGAAACGGGCGCCGGACAACTTGGCGGCGGTCTCGAAATCCAGCCAGCCGAACTTCTCGCCCAGCGCAACGTGGTCCTTGACCTCGAAATCGAACTGAGCCGGCGTGCCCCAGCTACGCACTTCGACATTGCCGTCTTCATCGGCGCCGACCGGCACAGACTCGTGCGGCAGGTTGGGGATGGTCAGCAGCATGCTGTCCAGCTCGGCCTGGATGCTGTCCAGTTCGGCCTTGCCGTCGCTAAGCTCGGTACCCATACGCTCGACGTCCGCCATCAGCGGCGCGATGTCTTCGCCCCGCTGTTTGGCCTGGCCAATGGACTTGGAACGGGCATTACGCTCGGCCTGCAGCTGCTCGGTGCGGGTCTGGACGACCTTGCGCTGCGCCTCCAGCGATTCGATGCGGGCCACGTCCAGCGTGAAGCCCCGGGAAGCCAGGCGGTCCGCTACGTCCTGAATGTTCGTACGTAACAGTTTGGAATCGAGCATATCGTTCTCTCGTCTATCAAAGTCTGGTCAGGGACAGGCCAACCCAGGTTGCGAGCAGCCCGCCGAACACGCTGATGCCGGCATAGCCCAACGCCAGCGGCACTTGCCCGCTTTCCAGCAGGCGCAGCGTGTCCAGTGAAAAGGATGAAAAGGTCGTCAGACCACCTACAAAGCCGACGATCAAGCCGGCTCGAATCTCGATGGGCACTTCCGGTCGCATCAGGAACAGGCCGTACAACACGCCGATGATCAGGCAACCGACGATGTTCACCGCCAGGGTTGCCGTATAGAAATGACGCGGCCAGTTCGCGCTGACCCAAGTGCCCGCCGCAAAGCGCAATAATGTACCAGCGATACCGGCAACCGACACCGCAAGAATGGTCTGAATCACTACTTTCTCCGCTGACGGGGGCTGGCCGCGTCCAGATCGGACAAGTGCCTGAGTTTTTCGCCGATTTTCAGCTCCAGACCTCGCGGGACCGGCTGGTAATACCGGCGCGGTTCGAGCTCTTCCGGAAAATAGTCTTCGCCTGCCGCGTAGGCGTCCGGCTCATCATGGGCGTAGCGGTATTCTTCACCGTAACCCAACTGCTTCATCAGCTTGGTCGGCGCATTGCGCAGGTGCAGTGGCACTTCCAGCGAGCCGTGCTCAGCCGCCTCACGCATCGCGGCCTTGAACGCCGTGTAGACCGCATTGCTCTTGGGCGCACAGGCCAGATAGACGATGGCCTGCGCCACCGCCAACTCGCCTTCCGGGCTGCCGAGCCGTTCCTGGACATCCCAGGCCGACATGCACAACGGCAAGGCACGCGGGTCGGCGTTGCCGATGTCTTCACTGGCCATGCGCACCACGCGTCGGGCCAGGTACAGCGGATCGCAGCCGCCGTCGATCATCCGCGCGAACCAGTACAGCGCGGCATCCGGACTGGAGCCGCGAATCGATTTGTGCAATGCGGAAATCTGGTCATAGAACGCTTCGCCGCCCTTGTCGAAACGACGGCGAGTATCGCCCAGCAGGCTTTGCAACAACTGCACGTCGATCTCGCTGCCGTCTTCGGCGAGGTCTGAAGCATTTTCCAGCAGATTGAGCATTCTGCGGCCATCGCCATCGGCGGCCGACATCAGAATCGCGAATCCCTCGTCGCTCAAGCTCAGGCGTCGCTGGCCCAGCCCGCGATCCTCGGTCAGGGCACGCTGCACCAGCTTGCGCAGCGCCGCCTCGTCCAGGCTCTTGAGCACATAGACACGGGCGCGGGACAGCAGTGCGTTATTGAGTTCAAACGATGGGTTTTCAGTGGTGGCGCCGATGAAGATCAAGGTGCCGTCTTCAACGTAGGGCAGAAACGCATCCTGCTGCGACTTGTTGAAGCGATGCACTTCGTCGACGAACAGGATGGTCCGGCGCCCGTACTGCCCGGCCTGTTGCTTGGCGACCTCCACCGCCTGACGGATCTCCTTGACTCCGGCCAGCACCGCCGAGACTGTTTCGAAGTGCGCGTCGGAAACCTTGGCCAGCAGTCGCGCCAGGGTCGTCTTGCCGACGCCGGGCGGCCCCCAGAAAATCATGGAATGCAGCGCGCCCTGCTCCAGCGCCTCACGCAGAGGCTTGCCGTGGGCGAGTACGTGTTCCTGACCGACGTACTCGTCCAGATTGGTCGCACGCAAGCGTGCGGCCAGTGGTTGAGCTATCGGTTCACGACTAAACAGGTCCATGGTCCGGAATCGAGCCTTCTTTACTCTTGGATGACATCAGCGCCTTTGGGAATCTGGAACTGAAACTTGCTGGCAGCGATCGGCTCATTGGCTTTTACGCCGGTGAACAGGATATTGGTACGCTGGCCGACGCTGTCAATCAGTTGCATGTCATTGATGATGCCGTTGCGGAACGACAGGCGCAGGCTGTCGAACAACGTGTCCTTGGTCTTGGGCTTGAGCGTGAAATCGATCACGCCGCCGGCTTCCTTGGCACTGATGTCGAAGCTTTCGCTGATCTTCGAAACGTCACCAGACAACAGCAGTGCCGGCGTCTGGGTCAGGCGCTGATCGAGGGTCTTGATGGTGACCTGCTCCAGGTCAGGGTCCCACAGGGAAACCTTCTTGCCGTCGGAGACCATCAATTGCTCCTGCGGCGCATCGGTGTGCCAGTTGAACAGACCGGGACGCTGCAGGGCCATCTCGCCCGAGGTCTCCTGCAGTTGGGTGCCGCCGCCGTCCAGGGTCAGCTGCGAGAATCGCGCCGTCAGGGTGCGGGACGTCTCCAGCAACTGGGTCAGGCGCGCCACGTCCTTGCTGTCGGCATGGGCGGGAATCGCGGAAAAGGTCAGTGCGGTTGCCAGTAGCATGCGGATAAGACGCATGGGAATCCTCGTAGGAGTCGGTGGTGTGGCGACAGCGCGGTACACGCGCTGCCGAACTGTTTGGCTGTCTTCAGTCGCGCATCGGCCCGGGCGCGAGCACCTCACGCGAGCCGTTGGTGTTCATGGCGGTGACGACGCCGGCCATTTCCATGGCCTCGATCATCCGGGCGGCGCGGTTATAGCCGATCTTGAGCTTGCGCTGCACCGCAGAAATCGAGGCGCGGCGGCTTTCGAGCACGAACTTGACTGCTTCGTCGTAGAGCGCATCGCTTTCGCTGTCTTCACCGCCCTCGCCGCTGCCGCCATCAAAGCCGCTACCGGCTTCTTCTACACCGGCGAGAATATCGTCGTTGTAGTTGGGCGTGCCACGCAATTTCCAGGCTTCCACCACGCGATGAACCTCCTCGTCGGAGACGAATGCCCCGTGAACGCGAATCGGCAGGCTGGTGCCCGGCGGCATGTAGAGCATGTCACCGTGACCGAGCAGCTGTTCGGCACCGCCCTGGTCGATGATGGTTCGCGAGTCGATCTTGCTGGAGACCTGGAACGCCATCCGGGTCGGGATGTTGGCCTTGATCAGACCGGTAATCACGTCCACCGATGGCCGCTGGGTTGCGAGGATCAGGTGAATACCGGCCGCCCGCGCCTTCTGTGCGATACGGGCGATCAGTTCTTCGACCTTCTTGCCGACGATCATCATCATGTCGGCGAACTCGTCCACGACCACGACGATGGTCGGCAACGTCGAGAGCAGCGGCGCCTCGTCGTGAATGCTTTCGCGGCGGTACATAGGGTCCGGGATCGGGTTGCCCTCTTCCTCGGCATCCTTGATCTTGCGGTTGAAGCCGGCCAGGTTACGCACGCCCATGGCCGCCATCAGCTTGTAGCGCCGTTCCATTTCGGCAACGCTCCAGCGCAACGCGTTAGCGGCGTCCTTCATGTCGGTGACCACCGGGCACAACAGGTGCGGAATGCCCTCGTAGATCGACAATTCAAGCATCTTGGGGTCGATCATGATCAGTTTGGCGTCTTCCGGGCCTGACTTGAACAGGATCGAGAGGATCATGGCGTTCACACCCACCGACTTACCGGAACCGGTCGTACCGGCCACCAGCAAGTGGGGCATCTTCGCCAAATCGGTGATGACCGGACGGCCGCCAATGTCATGGCCCAGCGCCAGGGTCACCGGCGACTTGAAGGCGTCGTACTCAGGGGAAGACAGCACCTCGGAAAAGCGCACGATCTGGCGATCTTCGTTGGGAATTTCGATGCCGACCGTGGTCTTGCCCGGAATCACCTCGACCACCCGCACGCTGGTAACCGCCAGCGAACGCGCAAGGTCTTTGGCCAGGTTGGAAATGCGACTGACCTTGACGCCGGCAGCCGGCTGGATTTCGTAACGGGTAATGACCGGGCCGGGATGGATGGAATCGACCGTGACCTCGACCCCGAATTCCTTGAGCTTGATTTCCAGCAGGTTGCCGACGGCGGCCAGGGATTCGGGCGAATAGTTGAGCTGCTTCTTCTCGGCCGGATCGAGGATCGAAATGGGCGGCAAGGTGCCTTCGACGGCGCTGTCGACGAACAGCGGAGCCTGCTTTTCCTTCCCGATCCGTTTGCCAGGCTCCGGCGCCCTGGCTGGCGCCGGCGTCGGCGGGACCACGGCAGGCATTGGCTTTTCAGGGGCCGGCGCGGACCGGAAGACAGGCTCCTCGCGCTCGACCGGACGCTCCTTGGGCTTTGCCGGCTCACGGCGTTCCGCCGTGACCGGCACCATGACTTCATCACTGCGTCGATCAACCTCACGCAGCTGCGCAACCATCTGCTTGCGCTCGGTACGCGCTGTCCACCAGCGATGGGCGGCGCCCTGGAACAGTTCGAACAGATCGAGGGTGATCTTGCCGGTCACGTCCATGACCTTGAACCAGGACAGGTCGGTGAAGACCGTCAGGCCGAACAGGAACAGAGCGATGAACAGCAGCGTGCTGCCCTGGATATTGAGCGCTTTCTTGGCCAGTTCGCCCAGCACCTCGCCCAGCACGCCGCCTGCCGAACCGGGGAAGCCTGCCGTGAAATGGAAGTGGATATGCGCCAGGGCCGCGCCTGCCAGGATCAGGAAGACCAGGCCGATCAAGCGCCAGGAGAACAGCCAGCCGCTCCATTGCCACGGCTCGTGGCGATGGCGGAAGACCTGCCAGGCCTTGATGCCCAGAAGCAGAGGAAAGATATAGGCGAAGTAACCCAGCACCATGAACAGGATGTCGGCGCAGAACGCACCTGCCCGGCCGGCTGCATTCTGGACCTGAGCGGCGCTGCTGGTGTGGCTCCAGCCGGGATCGCTCTGGTCGTAGGTGAATAACGCCATCATCAGGTACAGGCACAGCGCGCCAAAGGCGATCAATGCGCCTTCCTTGAGCCGATAATGCAATTGCTGGCGCCAAAGCGGGACGGCGCTGGGTGCTGGTGTGGATTTCTTCAAAACTCTTTATTTCCTGCGCTGGAGCGCGAACATCTCGTTGATTGACTATGAACGACTGTCAGACGGCACTGCCGCCCCGGTTGAAGAATGGGTACGCGGCGCCCTGAATGGCGATCTGACCGATGACTTGAATAATACCGCGCAACGTAGGCATTGTACGGTTTTGTAACCCTCAAGGTCTGTACGAAAAGTCGCCGATTCTGTTTTGATGCCAACTGGATAAAGTGCGAAACGGCTTTGGTATCGAGCCTGAGTCCGACAGTCGTGTAGCATACCTTCAAGCATCGCCGACGGCTCTTAATTTGAGCATGCATTCTCTTTTGTGACAAAGGCTTAAGACGTGTTTTTCTCGAACCTGCGAAGCTTAAATGGCACACCGTGGTATCCGGCGACCGCCGGCACATGGCGCACTACGACCGCTTGTGACCGCGCGAGCCTGCCAGAGTTGCACGACAACGCGCACACCGCCCTCCCCCGCCATCTGGCTGCCCTGTCATGCTGACGTGGTTACGGCGCGACAGCCTGGCGTTCCCACCCCTGGAAAAAGCCCTGCGCGAACCCAACGGCCTGCTGGCGGCGGGCGGCGATCTCTCTGCCGACCGCCTGGTGCAGGCCTATCGGCATGGGTGCTTTCCATGGTTTCAGGACGGCCAGCCGATCCTCTGGTGGTCGCCGGACCCTCGCACCGTACTGCGCCCCGAGCACCTGCACGTTTCCCGCAGCCTGGCCAAGGTCATGCGCCGGCAGACCTACCGGGTCACGTTTGATCAGGATTTCGCGGCCGTCATCCGCGCTTGCGCTGCGCCGCGCAGTTACGCCAACGAGACGTGGATCACCCGCGACATGCAGGAGGCTTACCTGGAGCTGCACCGCCGCGGCCATGCCCACAGCGTTGAAGTGTGGGCCGGTGACGAACTGGTCGGCGGCCTGTACGGCCTGGCGATGGGCACGCTGTTTTTCGGCGAGTCGATGTTCAGTCGGGCGGACAATGCCTCCAAAGTCGGCTTTGCCACACTGGTCGAGCATCTCAGGCACTGGGGGTTCGTGCTGATCGACTGCCAGATGCCCACCCAGCACCTGCACAGCTTCGGTGCCACCTCGATACCCCGCTCGGTATTTGCCGACTGTCTGCGAACCTGTCTGGATCAAGCGAATAACGCCGACTGGTTGCCTAGGCGAGCCGGGCAGGCTGGCATACACTCTTAATCAGGATTCGGACAAAAGGGGGCAATCATGACGGAGCTGGCGCGGCTTAAGTTTTATGCCACTCAACCCCACGCCTGCAGTTACCTGCCCGAAGAGCAGGCGACTACCCTGTTTCTGGACCCCAGCCAACCCATGGACGTTCAGGTCTATGCCGATCTGTCGGACATGGGCTTTCGGCGCAGCGGCGATCACCTCTACCGGCCACACTGCCAGAACTGCAGTGCGTGCGTCCCGGCGCGCATCCCGGTGAACCTGTTCGTCCCGGACCGGCAGCAGAAACGCATCTTCAAACGTAATGCCGACCTCAGCGTGCGCAGCATGAAGCCGGTGTTCACCGAAGAGTATTTCGACCTCTATCAGCGCTATATCCAGCAACGCCACGCCGATGGCGACATGTTCCCGCCCAGCCGCGATCAGTTCTCTACCTTTCTGGTCCGCGACCTGCCGTTCTCGCGCTTCTACGAGTTTCGCGCTCAGGGCCGTCTTCTGGCCGTGGCCGTCACTGACCTGCTGCCCAACGGGCTCTCCGCGGTCTATACCTTTTACGAGCCGGACGAAGAGCGCCGCAGCCTGGGTCGTTACGCCATCCTCTGGCAGATCGCCGAAGCCGTGCGCCTGCAGCTGCACGCGGTTTATCTGGGGTACTGGATAAAGAACTGCAAAAAGATGAATTACAAGACCCAATACCGGCCGATCGAGCTGCTGACCAATCAAAGATGGGTCACTCTGTACTAATCCCCTTGGCTTGAATGGGTTTTTTCGGGCACAATGCACGCCGCTTTTGCCTGGCGCCACTTGCACCGGGCCACTCATTTGTATACCGAGGGCTTTACTGCATGTCGAAAGAAGACAGCTTCGAAATGGAAGGCACTGTCGTCGACACCCTGCCCAACACCATGTTTCGTGTGGAGTTGGAAAATGGGCACGTCGTAACCGCGCATATCTCCGGCAAGATGCGCAAGAACTACATCCGTATTCTGACCGGTGACAAGGTGCGTGTGGAACTGACGCCCTATGACTTGAGCAAAGGGCGTATCACCTACCGCGCTCGTTAAGCAAGCCTTGACAAAAACGCCCGGCAGTTGCCGGGCGTTTTTGTGTGCCTGATGGATTTAGCCAAGCAGTGAGCCTGCTCGCCCGACTCGGCGCCCATCAAGGGAGCAGAGCCGGGAAAGGCTGACGGTCAGGCCAGTTCCGCGGTGGTCTCGAAGTCGAAGGTAATCTCGCCATCCTTGATGTCGACGTGTACCACGCCGCCATGTTCGGACAACTCGCCGAACAGGATCTCTTCGGCCAGCGGCCGTTTGATCTTGTCCTGGATCAGACGCGCCATAGGGCGTGCGCCCATAGCCGCATCGTAGCCACCTTGCGCCAGCCAGCTGCGGGTCGCGTCGGACACTTCCAGCAGCACGCGCTTGTCTTCCAGCTGCGCCTGAAGCTCGGTAAGGAACTTGTCCACCACACTCTTGATGACCTCATGGCTGAGGCGACCAAACTGAATGATGGTGTCCAGACGGTTGCGGAATTCCGGCGTGAAGCTCTTCTTGATGACTTCCATCGCGTCAGAGGAGTGATCCTGATGCGTAAAGCCGATCGATGCCCGCGCTGCCGATTCGGCACCGGCGTTGGTGGTCATGATCACGATCACGTTGCGGAAGTCCGCCTTGCGGCCGTTGTTATCGGTGAGCGTACCGTGGTCCATGACCTGCAACAGCAGGTTGAAGACTTCCGGATGCGCCTTCTCGATCTCATCGAGCAGCAATACGCAATGCGGCTGACGGGTAATCGCTTCGGTCAGCAGACCGCCCTGGTCGAAACCGACATAGCCCGGAGGCGCGCCGATCAGACGCGAAACAGTGTGCCGTTCCATGTACTCGGACATGTCGAAGCGAATCAACTCCACGCCCAGGGCCTTGGCC
Organism: Pseudomonas sp. v388; assembly: GCF_003935425.1. Lineage (GTDB taxonomy): Bacteria > Pseudomonadota > Gammaproteobacteria > Pseudomonadales > Pseudomonadaceae > Aquipseudomonas. The sequence goes on along the minus strand of NZ_RHQN01000010.1, from coordinate 36,559 downwards.
AACTGCCGCGCCGCTTCGGTCTTGCCGACACCGGTCGGACCTGCGAACAGGAACGAACCCACAGGCTTGTCAGGCGACTTCAGACCGGCGCGAGACAACTTGATCGCTGTCGACAGCGAGTCGATGGCCGCATCCTGACCGAATACCGTGAGCTTCAGATCGCGTTCCAGGTTACGCAGCAGCTCCTTGTCGGAGCTGTTGACATGCTTTGGAGGAATACGCGCGATCTTGGCCACGATGTCTTCGACCTGCGGCACTTCGATGCGCTTGACCCGCTGTTCGACCGGCTGCAGACGCTGGTAGGCGCCCGCCTCGTCGATGACGTCGATTGCCTTGTCGGGCATATGACGATCATTGATGTAGCGTGACGCGAGTTCCGCGGCGGCCCGCAGCGCTTCATCGCTGTACTCGATGCTGTGGTGCTGCTCGAAACGCCCTTTCAGCCCGCGCAGGATGCCGATGGTGTCCTCGACCGAAGGCTCGGACACGTCGACCTTCTGGAAGCGCCGCGCCAAGGCACGGTCCTTCTCGAAGATTCCGCGAAATTCCTGGAAGGTGGTCGAGCCGATGCAGCGAATATCCCCCGAGGACAACAAAGGCTTGAGCAGATTCGAGGCATCCATCACACCGCCGGAAGCAGCACCGGCACCGATGATGGTGTGGATCTCATCGATGAACAGGATTGCGTGCGGACGCTTGCGCAGCTCATTGAGCAAGGCCTTGAAGCGTTTTTCAAAGTCGCCGCGGTACTTGGTACCGGCCAGCAACGCACCAAGGTCCAGCGAATAGACCACGCTGTTGGCCAGCAGGTCCGGCACCTGATTGTCGACGATACGCTTGGCCAGGCCTTCTGCAATAGCTGTCTTGCCGACACCTGCCTCACCGACCAGCAGCGGGTTGTTCTTGCGACGACGGGCAAGAATCTGCGCGACGCGCTCGACTTCATTCTCGCGCCCTACCAGCGGATCGATGCGCCCCTGACGCGCAAGTTCGTTGAGATTGCTGGCATAGGCATCCAGAGGATTGCCAGAGGAAGATGCTTCACCACCCTCGTCGTCCTGCATATCTTGCTCACCTTCGGAAGAGTGTTCGCCATGCCCTGGAACCTTGGAGATACCGTGGGCGATGTAGTTGACGACATCAATTCGGGCAACGCTCTGCTGCTTGAGCAGGAAGACAGCCTGGCTTTCCTGTTCGCTGAAAATCGCGACCAGCACGTTGGCACCGGTCACTTCACGCTTGCCGGAACTCTGCACATGGAAGACGGCACGTTGCAGCACGCGTTGAAACCCGAGCGTCGGCTGGGTTTCACGGTCCTCGTCATGGACGGGGATCAACGGCGTGGTGGAGTCGATGAACTCCTGCAGGTCATGCTTGAGTTTATCGAGGTTTGCGCCGCAGGCACGCAAGACAGTGGCTGCAGCCTCATTGTCCAATAGTGCCAGCAGAAGGTGCTCGACCGTCATGAACTCATGACGCTTGGAGCGCGCTTCCTTGAAGGCAAGATTGAGGGTGACTTCGAGCTCACGGTTTAACATTGCTTCACCTCATACCCAAGTGGCCGGCGTTTAACCGTCCTTCTCGATCTCACAGAGTAGTGGATGCTGGCTCTCCCTGGCGTATTGGTTCACCTGCATTGCCTTGGTCTCGGCGATGTCGCGGGTGAACAATCCACACACTGCCCGTCCCTCTGTATGGACGGCCAGCATGACCTTGGTGGCCAGCTCACGATTCAGGTTAAAAAAGACCTCCAGCACTTCGACGACGAAGTCCATAGGCGTGTAGTCATCGTTAAACAAAACCACCTTGTACATCGGTGGCGCCTGCAGGGTCGGCTTGGCGTCCTGGACGGCAATGCCAGCCGAGTCGTCCTCGTGTGACTGCGGACCATCCTGATTGAATGTTAGTCGAATCTTACTGATCGGTTGCATGAAAGAAATGTTCATTCAAAGGGCGGATTGAGCAAAAGGTGCAGGCGAGAGGGGTCTGAAAAATTCCTCTGCCGCGTGACCTTGACTATCAGCTAAACGGTGTTACAAACAATAGAACCCACATTGGGTAAAAAGGGTCCGCGCAGTCAACCAAAATTTTTTCGGTCAGGCGGATTGAGGTGGATGATACTCCAGACGGAGTCCTTTGCAGAGGGATGTGGCTATGCTCAGTGGTAAAGTCAAGTGGTTCAATAATGCAAAAGGCTATGGATTCATCCTGGCCGATGGCAGGGATGAAGATCTGTTCGCGCATTACTCGGCTATCAACATGGATGGCTACAAAACACTCAAAGCGGGCCAACCGGTCAACTTCGAGATCATCCAGGGGCCTAAAGGGTTGCACGCAGTCAACATCTCGCCCGCCGCAGCAAGCGTCACCGCTGCGGCAGATGCTTCGAGTCCGACCTTCAAAGCTTCAAATGTGCCAGCCTGAGGCGAACCACCACAAACGCCAGCCATGAAAAAACAGCCGGCCCGGAATTTCCGGGTCGGTTGTTTGGGATACCTGCATTCCCCTGCCTACATGTGCGCCACCAGTGCCTCCCCGAATGCCGACGATGACAACAGCGTCGCCCCTTCCATCAAACGTTCGAAATCGTAAGTTACAGTTTTTGCGGAAATCGCCCCGTTGGTGCCCTTGATGATAAGGTCAGCCGCTTCCACCCAGCCCATGTGCCTGAGCATCATCTCTGCCGACAGAATCAGTGAACCCGGATTGACCTGATCCTTGCCCGCGTATTTAGGTGCAGTACCGTGCGTCGCCTCGAACATTGCCACGGTGTCGGACAGGTTCGCTCCCGGCGCAATGCCGATTCCGCCAACTTCGGCCGCCAGGGCATCGGACAGGTAATCACCGTTGAGGTTGAGGGTCGCGATGACATCGTACTCGGCCGGCCGTAACAGGATCTGCTGCAGCATGGCGTCGGCAATTGCATCCTTGACCACCACTTCCCTGCCGGTCCGGGGATTGTTGAAGCGCATCCATGGCCCACCGTCGAGCAGTGTGGCACCGAATTCCTCGGCGGCGATCTCATACGCCCATTCCTTGAACGCCCCTTCGGTGAACTTCATGATGTTGCCCTTGTGGACAATGGTCAGCGACTGACGGTCGTTATCGACCACATACTGCAGCGCCTTGCGCGCCAGCCGACGCGTACCTTCCCTGGACACAGGCTTGACGCCGATCCCGCAATCCTCGTCGAAGCGGATCTTGGTCACCCCCATTTCCTCCTTGAGGAAGCGGATGACCTTGGTCGCCTCGGGCGATCCGGCCTTCCACTCGATCCCGGCATAGATGTCTTCTGAGTTTTCCCGAAAGATGGTCATGTCCACGTCTCCCGGCTTCTTGACCGGACTGGGCACACCTTCGAACCAGCGCACCGGGCGCAGACAGACGTACAGGTCCAGTTGCTGCCGCAGGGCGACATTGAGCGAGCGGATGCCGCCGCCCACCGGCGTGGTCAATGGTCCCTTGATCGACACCACGTAGTCTTTCACCGCTTCGAGGGTTTCATCCGGCAGCCAGGTGTCCTGGTCGTAGACCTGAGTGGCCTTTTCGCCGGCATAGACTTCCATCCAGGAAATCCGCCGCTTGCCGCCATAGGCCTTGGCGACGGCGGCATCGACCACCCTGATCATCACCGGGGTGATATCGATGCCGATGCCGTCGCCCTCTATATAAGGAATGATGGGGTTGTCGGGCACGTTCAGGGAGTGATCGGCGTTGACGGTGATCTTCTCGCCGGCGGCGGGTATTTTTATTTGCTGGTATCCCATGCTGAACTCCGGTTTGCGTCGGTTGAACAACGTGACAGGCTTTGAGCGTAGTCAGGGCGTCCGGCACTGGCAAACCTCACCCTGCGCAGCCTGAGCAGCGCCGGCCAGGGCCGGTGGCTTCGACCAACGGCCAATGGCCGCGATGGGTCGGCTCGCATAGCATTAATGCTTGTCGCCAAGGGTTTGATATACTCGCGACCGTGACCGCAGAGTCATAAAGGCCGAACCGTCTGGAACCGGACTGTCAGCCTGATATCTACCTCGGGGCTCATGTACCCGATGGCGTGACGCTCGACTGATGCACCCGACATCACTGCGAATCAACCTCGACCCAGGCTCGTGACGAACCGTGGGCAATTGTGCATACCCTGCGCGTATCGAGATTTTGTGCATGCTCAGCAAAACAGAGAGTTAATACGAATGTCCAACCGCTCGAAGATCATCTATACCTTCACCGACGAAGCTCCGGCCCTCGCCACCTATTCCCTGCTGCCTGTCATCGAAGCCTTCACCGCCTCCTCCGATATCGACGTCGAAACCCGCGATATCTCCCTGGCAGGCCGTGTGCTCTCCAGCTTCCCGGAATCGCTTGGCGCCGAGCAACAAGTGCCGGATCATCTCGCCGAGCTGGGCAAACTGGCTACCACGCCTGAAGCCAACATCATCAAGCTGCCGAACATCAGCGCTTCGGTACCGCAACTGATCGCGACCATCAAGGAGCTTCAGGAGCAGGGTTTCAAGATTCCCGATTACCCTGAAAACCCGAGCACCGACGCGGAAAAAGAAACCCGCGCGCGCTATGACAAGGTCAAGGGCAGCGCCGTGAACCCGGTACTGCGTGAAGGCAACTCGGACCGCCGTGCCCCGCTCTCGGTCAAGAACTACGCGCGCAAGCACCCGCACAAGATGGGCGCCTGGACTGCAGACTCCAAAGCTCATGTTGCACACATGAGCGAAGGCGACTTCTACGGCAGCGAAAAGGCCGTCCTGGTCGAAGCCGACGACAGCGTCAAGATCGAATTGATCGCCCAGGACGGCACCAGCACCGTCCTCAAGGAAAAAACCGCAGTCAAGGCCGGCGAAGTCATCGACTCTTCGGTCATGAGCAAGAAAGCGCTGCGCAGCTTCATTGCCGCCGAAATCGAAGACGCCAAGAAGCAAGGCGTGCTGTTCTCGGTGCACCTGAAAGCCACCATGATGAAAATCTCCGACCCGATCATGTTCGGTCAGATCGTTGCCGAGTTCTATCAGGATGCGCTGACCAAGCACGCCGAGACCCTCAAGCAGATCGGCTTCAACCTGAACAACGGTATCGGCGACCTGTACGATCGCCTCGGCAAGCTGCCGGCCGACAAACAGGCTGAGATCAAGGCCGACCTGGACGCCGTCTACGCCGTTCGCCCACAACTGGCGATGGTCAATTCCGACAAGGGCATTACCAACCTGCACGTACCGAGCGACGTCATCGTCGACGCGTCGATGCCGGCCATGATCCGTGACTCGGGCAAGATGTGGGGCGCCGACGGCCAACTGCATGATGCCAAGGCGGTTATCCCGGATCGTTGCTATGCCACCATCTACCAGGCGGTCATCGAAGACTGCAAGAAGAACGGCGCCTTCGATCCGACCACCATGGGCAGCGTGCCGAACGTTGGCCTGATGGCGCAGAAAGCCGAGGAATACGGCTCCCACGACAAGACCTTCCAGATCCAGTCCGCCGGTGTGGTTCGGGTAACCGACAGCAAAGGCAATCTGGTCATGGAACAGAAAGTCGAAGAGGGCGACATCTGGCGCATGTGCCAGGCCAAAGACGCACCGATCCAGGATTGGGTCAAGCTGGCGGTCAATCGCTCGCGCGCCAGCAACACGCCCGCCATCTTCTGGCTGGACCCGGCTCGCGCCCATGACGCCGTGATGATCGAGAAAGTCCGGACTTACCTGCGCGACCATGACACTTCGGGGCTGGATATCCAGATCCTGTCGCCGGTCGAAGCCATGAAGCTGACCCTGGAACGCACCCGCGCCGGCAAGGACACCATTTCGGTCACCGGCAACGTACTGCGCGACTACCTGACCGACCTGTTCCCGATCATGGAGCTGGGCACCAGCGCCAAGATGCTGTCGATTGTGCCGCTGATGAACGGTGGTGGTCTGTTTGAAACCGGTGCCGGCGGTTCGGCTCCCAAGCACGTTCAGCAGTTCGTCGAAGAAAACTTCCTGCGCTGGGATTCGCTGGGTGAATTCCTGGCTCTGGCCGCCTCGCTGGAACATTTGGGCCATGCGTACAGCAATCCCAAGGCGCTGGTCCTGTCCAAGACACTGGATCAGGCGACCGGTGAATTCCTGGATCGCAACAAGTCGCCTTCGCGCAAGGTCGGCAGCATCGACAACCGCGGCAGCCACTTCTACCTGACCCTGTTCTGGGCCCAGGCGCTGGCGGCCCAGGATGACGATGCAGCCCTCAAGGCGCAATTCGCTCCGCTGGCCAAGACCCTGACCGACAACGAAGAAAAAATCGTTGCCGAGCTCAACGCCGTGCAAGGCAAGCCGGTGGAAATCGGCGGCTACTACTTCGCCAACCCGGAACTGACCAGCAAAGCCATGCGCCCAAGCGCAACGTTCAACGCTGCCATCGCCGCGTTGTAAGGGTAACCCCGGTCTAACGACCCACCCGCAGTCCAGCCCCGCACGGGGTTGGACTACGGAGCGAGAACTCAAAGCGCCGGCGGCAACGTTGGCGCTTTTTTTATTGCGGCGGCCAGTTGAAGCGCCTCTCGCTTCATGACTCAGGTTTGTTTCTGGATCGAAACGCGGCCACTTTCATACGGTTGCCGCAAGTCGCCATGCTGCACCAGCGACGACGGTGCGATTTGGTCAGGTCATGGAACAGCAGAACGCAGTCGTGGGCTTCGCACTGGCGCACGAACTCGAACTTATCATGGGTCACAAGCCCCACCAGAGACTCGGCCAAAGGCCACAGCAGGCTTGCCGCACTGCTGTCGCGCTGACGGATCGTGACCCGGAACCCCCGCACCTGCTCGTCCCAATCCAGCTCTCTTGCCGGGCGGCCCGTTTCAAGGATCTGATTGATAACGCCTGCCTCTGCCGGCGTGCCGTTCAGCGCAGCGTTCACCACTTCCCTTAAACACTCGCGAAGCTGCCGAGCCTGGCCCAGCAGTCCAGGTGGCAGTTGCAGATCGGCGCTTTCGGGCAACAGCCCCGCCACCATCAGCCAGTTCGCCACAGCCTGATCGTCGGTGAGGCAGTCATGACGCTGGTCACCCACCCCGTACTCGCTGTTGATGAAGTCCAAGGCCAGGTTGTCAGCCAGGAAAGGTGCACCCGTGGAATTGATGATGGCGTTCATGACGACCTGTAACCGATAAAATATGTTTGACAGGTTACCAAAACGACTCGTAACCTTCAAACCTCAATTTTAAAGGTTACAAAGGAGAGCCCCATGACTTCTTCCAAAACGATTACCGTGGCCGGGCTTGCAACGTCTCTGCTGGCCGCTGGTGCGCACGCTGGCGAGCCCACCCGTCATGTGCATTACCGCTACGAGCAGGTGGGTGACGTGAAGCTCTTCTACCGCGAAGCGGGCGATCCAGGCGCGCCAACCGTGCTGCTCCTGCACGGCTTTGCAGCATCATCGTTCATGTTCCGCGATCTGATTCCCCAACTGGCCGACCGCTATCACGTGATCGCGCCAGATCTGCCGGCGTTCGGCTTTACCCAAGCCCCTGCGCGGGATCAGTACCCGTACACCTTCAGTCAACTGGCGAAAACCATTGGTCAGTTCACCGAGCAACTCAAACTCGAACGGTACGCGCTCATGGTGCATGACTACGGCGCTCCGGTGGCATGGCGCCTGGCTGTCGCGCATCCTGAGCGGGTCAGCGCCATCATTTCGCAGAACGGCAACGCTTATGAAGAGGGCCTGGGTGAAAGCTGGGCGCCGATTCAACGGTACTGGCGCCAGCCGACTCAGCAGAACCGGGATGCCCTGCATGATTTTCCGACACCGGCCTCAATCAAGTGGCAATACCTTGAAGGCGTTGCCGACAAGAGTTCGGTTTCACCGGACGGCTACACGCTGGAGGGGCTTCAGATATCCCGCCCCGGGAATGCGGACATTCAGCTCGACCTGATTCTGGACTACGCCTCCAACGTAGCGCTGTACCCGGCTTTCCAGGCGTTCTTTCGTCAGTACCAGCCGCCGCTGCTGGCCGTCTGGGGCAAGAACGACCCTTTCTTCCTGCCGGCCGGTGCCGAGGCCTGGAAGCGTGACATTCCCAAGGCGGACATTCGCTTCTACGACACCGGCCACTTCGCGCTGGAAACCCACGGAGAAGCGATCATTCCCGTGATTCGCCAGTTTCTGGACAACAACGTCGGTTAACGGTGCCGTTTGACTGTCAGGCTGACTTCTGGCGCCGGATTCCTCATCGGAGGTTCAGCGCCGGAAGTTCGCGCGTTTCCAGCGCTATACTGGCCGCCCTTCACTCACCCCCATCAAGGCATCCGAGGAACATTGAATGAGCTGGCAAGCCCATGTCACCGTCGCCACCATTGTCGAAGACCAGGGCCGATTCCTGTTCGTCGAAGAACTCAAAGACGGCCGCGCCGTTCTCAACCAGCCTGCCGGGCACCTGGACCCCAATGAAAGCCTGCAACACGCCGCCGTGCGTGAAACCCTTGAAGAAACCGGCTGGGATGTGGAGCTGACCGGCGTGGTCGGAATCTATCTGTACACCGCACCGGGCAATGGCGTGACGTATCAGCGCATCTGCTTTGCCGCCAGGGCGCTGCGCCATCATGCCGATTACCGTCTGGACGAGGGCATCATCGGCCCGGTCTGGCTGACCCGCGACGAACTGCTCGGCGAGCAGCAACGCTGGCGCAGCGAGCTGGTGCTGCGCTGCGTGGACGACTATCTCGGCGCCGAACGCTTCAGCCTCGACCTGCTTCGCGACAAGGCGTGAGACGACACGCCGCCAGCCTGATAGAATCGCGTCCTTTTAAAGGCCACCCTTCGAAATCCCATGCCTGATTCAGCCCTCCCCAGTCCAGACAAGAAACGCGTCATAGTCGGCATGTCCGGCGGCGTGGACTCTTCCGTTTCCGCCGTTCTGCTCATGGAGCAGGGCTATCAGGTGGAAGGCCTGTTCATGAAGAACTGGGAAGAAGACGACGGAACGGAATACTGCACCGCCCGCGAAGACCTGGCCGACGCCCAGGCCGTGTGCGACAGAATCGGCATCAAGCTGCACACCGCCAACTTCGCCGCCGAGTACTGGGACAACGTGTTCGAGCATTTCCTTGAGGAGTACAAGGCCGGGCGCACACCCAACCCGGATATCCTCTGCAACCGGGAAATCAAGTTCAAGGCCTTCCTGGACTATGCCCTGATGCTGGGCGCTGACCTGATCGCCACCGGTCACTACGTGCGCCGCCGGGATATCGACGGGCGCACCGAACTGCTCAAGGGCCTTGACCCCAACAAGGACCAGAGCTACTTCCTGCACGCCGTCGGCGGCGAGCAGATCGCCCGCACGCTGTTCCCGGTTGGGGAACTGGAAAAACCCGAAGTGCGCGCCATCGCCGAGAAACATGGCCTGGCCACTGCCAAGAAGAAGGATTCCACCGGAATCTGCTTTATTGGTGAACGCCGCTTCACCGATTTCCTGCGCCAGTACCTGCCCGCGCAGCCCGGCGAGATCAAGACCACCCAAGGCGAAGTCATCGGCCGCCACAGCGGCTTGATGTATCACACCATCGGCCAGCGCCAGGGCCTGGGTATCGGCGGCCTGAAGGATGCCGGCGACGATCCGTGGTATGTGCTGGTCAAGGATCTGGAGCACAACGAGTTGATCGTCGGCCAGGGCAACGAACATCCGTGGCTGTTTTCCCGCGCCCTGCTCGCCTCCCAGATCTTCTGGGTCAACCCGATCGACCTGAGCGCGCCGCGTCGTCTCACCGCCAAGGTCCGCTATCGCCAGGGCGACCAGCACTGCACGCTGGAACAGACGGCCGACGGCTACCGTGCCACCTTCGATGAACCCCAGCGCGCCGTGACCCCCGGCCAGTCCGTGGTCTTCTACGATGGCGAAATCTGCCTGGGTGGCGGCGTGATCGAGACCGCCGAACCCTGGACCTCCAAGGACACGCATTGATGACCCCGATTCAAGAGCAATTGATCGCCTTGGGCGGCGTGTTCCAGGCGGCCGTGCTGGTCGACCGCATCGCCAAGACCGGCCAGGTCAGCGAAGCCGCGCTGGGCTGCATGATCGGCAGTCTGCTAGTGCTGGACCCCAAGGACACCCTGGACGTGTACGGCGGTGACGACATCAATCTGCGTGAAGGCTATCGCGCCATGGCCAGCGCTCTGGAACGCGATCCTGCGACCCTGCAGCGCGAACCCTTGCGTTACGCCCTGTCGATGCTGGGCCTTGAACGCCAGCTCGCCAAGCGCGACGACATGCTCGAGGTGATCGGCAAACGTGTTCCGGTGATCCAGTCCCAGGTCGAGCACTTTGGCGTGGCCCACGAGAACGTGGTCGCAGCCGCCGGCGCGCTGTACCAGGACACCCTGAGCACCCTGCGCCAGCGCATCCAAGTGCACGGCGACATGCGCAACCTGCAACAGCCCAACAATGCCTCGAAGATTCGCGCCATTCTACTGGCCGGCATTCGTTCGGCCCGCCTGTGGCGACAAAATGGCGGGCATCGCTGGCAGCTGGTGTTCAGCCGGCGCAAGTTATTGAAAGAACTCTATCCGTTGTTGCACGGCTGACCCGCCAGGCAACGACGACTCCTACCACCGGGCATGGCGCCTTCAACGCTGGTCGGTCCGCTCCAGCTGGACCGAGATTTCATGTATGATACGCGCCCCTTTTCGATGCCCGACTGTCCGAGAGCACCCCATGCAGCTTTCTTCGCTCACTGCGGTTTCCCCTGTTGACGGCCGTTACGCCGGCAAAACCCAGGCCTTGCGCCCTATTTTCAGCGAATACGGCCTGATCCGTTTTCGCGTGATGGTTGAAGTCCGCTGGCTCCAGCGCCTGGCGGCCCATCCGCAAGTCACCGAAGTGCCTGCCTTCTCTGCCGAAGCCAACGCCATCCTCGATGCCCTGGCCGAAGACTTCTCGGTCGAGCACGCCGAGCGCGTCAAGGAAATCGAGCGCACCACCAACCACGACGTGAAAGCCGTGGAATACCTGCTCAAGGAACAGGCTGCCAAGCTGCCTGAACTGGACAAGGTCAGTGAGTTCATCCACTTCGCGTGCACCAGCGAAGACATCAACAACCTGTCCCACGCCCTGATGCTGCGCGAGGGCCGCGACAACGTGATGCTGCCGCTGATGCGCCAGATCGCCGACTCGACCCGTGAACTGGCGATCCGCTTCGCCGATGTGCCGATGCTGTCGCGCACCCACGGCCAGCCTGCTTCCCCGACCACGCTGGGCAAGGAACTGGCCAACGTCGTTTATCGTCTCGAGCGCCAGATCGCGCAGATCGCCGCCGTCCCGCTGCTGGGCAAGATCAACGGCGCCGTCGGCAACTACAATGCGCACCTGTCGGCCTATGCGGACATCGACTGGGAAGCCAACGCCCGCGCCTTCATCGAAGACGAGCTGGGCCTGGGCTTCAACCCGTACACCACCCAGATCGAACCCCACGACTACATCGCCGAGCTGTTCGACGCCATCGCGCGCTTCAACACCATCCTGATCGACTTCGATCGCGATATCTGGGGCTACATCTCGCTGGGCTACTTCAAACAGCGCACCGTCGCCGGCGAAATCGGCTCCTCGACGATGCCGCACAAGGTCAACCCGATCGACTTCGAAAACTCCGAAGGCAACCTGGGCATTGCCAACGCACTGTTCCAGCACCTGGCGAGCAAACTGCCGATTTCCCGCTGGCAGCGCGACCTGACCGACTCAACCGTACTGCGCAACCTGGGCGTGGGCTTCGCTCACAGCGTCATCGCCTATGAAGCCAGCCTCAAGGGTATCGGCAAGCTGGAGCTGAACGAGCAGCGAATCGCCGCTGATCTGGATGCCTGCTGGGAAGTGCTGGCCGAGCCGATCCAGACCGTCATGCGTCGCTACAACATCGAAAACCCGTACGAGAAGCTCAAAGAACTGACCCGCGGCAAGGGCATCAGCCCGCAGGCGCTGCAGACTTTCATTGACGGGCTGGACATGCCGACCGAGGCCAAGGCTGAATTGAAAAAGCTGACGCCGGCCAACTACATCGGTAACGCAGTGGCCCAAGCCAAGCGCATCTGACACCTACCATCCAAGGTCGTGTGAAACGCGATGTTCACCGACCTGAAGCGCCCGGCCTGGCCGGGCGTTTCCCATTCAAGGGCTTTCACATGAATCCTGATATTCCTCTGCAACTCCTGGGCGGTATGACCGCGCGTGTTTTCCTGCGTGACTACTGGCAGAAGAAGCCCCTGCTGATCCGCCAGGCCCTGCCGGATTTCCAGAGCCCCCTCGACCCTGACGAACTGGCCGGTCTGGCGCTGGAAGAAGAAGTCGAGTCGCGCCTGGTGATCGAGAATGGCGAGCGCCCGTGGGAGCTGCGCCGTGGTCCGTTTGCCGAAGAGGAGTTCAGCAAGCTGCCGGAGCGCGAGTGGACACTGCTGGTACAGGCAGTCGACCAATTCGTACCGGAAGTCAGCGAGCTGCTGGAAAACTTCCGATTTCTGCCCGCCTGGCGCATCGATGATGTGATGATCAGCTATGCAGCGCCGGGCGGTAGCGTCGGGCCACACTTCGATAACTATGACGTGTTCCTGCTTCAGGGCCACGGCAAGCGTCACTGGCAGATCGGCCAGATGTGCGATTCGGAAAGCCCGCTGCTGCAGCACGCCGACCTGCGTATCCTCGCCGACTTCCAGGCCACCGAAGAATGGACCCTGGAACCGGGCGACATGCTTTATCTGCCGCCGCGTCTGGCGCATTGCGGCGTGGCCGTGGACGACTGCCTGACCTACTCGGTCGGCTTCCGCGCACCGGGTGCAGCTGAAGTGCTGACACACTTCACCGATTTCCTGAGCCAGTTCATTCCGGACGAAGACCGCTACAGCGATGCCGACGTGCAGCCGCCGAGTGACCCGCACCAGATCCAGCGTGATGCGCTGGACCGCCTCAAGGCCCTGCTTGCCGAGCACATGAGCGACGAGCGTCTGCTGCTGACCTGGTTCGGCCAGTTCATGACCGAGCCGCGCTATCCTGAACTGGTAACCGGCCCGGAACTGGAAGAACAGGACTTGCTGGATAGCCTCGATCAGGGTGCCATCCTGATTCGCAATCCGAGCGCCCGCCTGGCCTGGTCGGAGGTGGATGACGATCTGTTACTGTTTGCCAGTGGACAGAGCCGCCTTCTGCCGGGCAATCTGCGCGATTTGCTGAAGCTGATCTGCGCCGCCGACTCGTTGCATAGCGAAAACCTCGGCCAATGGTTGGCCGATGACGAGGGTCGCAATCTGCTCTGCGAACTCGTAAAACAAGGAAGCCTGGGATTTGCCGATGAATAGAACCACCGTATCCGTTGCAGACTGGCACAAGGACAACGCCGACATCCGGCGTGTCCGTGACGCTGTGTTCGTCGCAGAACAATCGGTTCCGCCGGAACTGGAATGGGACGCCGAAGACGGCGACGCAGTCCATTTCCTGGCCTACGAAGGCGATTTCGCCATCGGCACCGCACGCCTTCTGCCGGATGGCGAAATCGGCCGTCTGTCGGTGTTGCGCGACTGGCGTGGCCTGGCCGTTGGTGAAGCGCTGCTCAAAGCGGTGATTCACGAAGCCGAACAGCGTGGCCTTAACGTGCAGAAGCTCAGCGCGCAGGTGCAGGCGGTGGAATTCTATCAGCGCTTCGGGTTCACCGTGGTCAGTGAAGAATTCCTGGAAGCCGGCCTGCCACACGTGGACATGATCCGTCGGGCAACGCAAGCCCTTTTGTAGTCGCCGCTCCAGGCACTACATGACATCCCGCCCCGCCTTTTTCCGAACCGTGACACTGTGCCAGCATCGGGAAACGCGGGGCGTTCTGCCCTCTGCGCATTCAACTTGTCCCATCGCGGGCCGACAAACTGGCACACTCAGGCTTTAGGCGTGCTCGCGGAGAATGGTCATGTTCGGACGTACCCTGCTCGTTTCATTACTGGTCACTTTCAGTGCCTGCGTATCGGCAGCCACCGAGGTCGTGCCACTCAACTATCGGACCAGCGCCGAGTTGCTACCGGTCGCCCAGTCCTTCATCGGCCAAGAGGGGACGGTCAACAGTTACGGCAATCAACTGATCGTCAACGCCGAATCGCGCAAGATCCAGGAACTGCGCGCGCTGATCTCCCAGCTGGACACCGCCCCCAAGCGCCTGCTGATCAGCGTCGATACCAGCGACAGCGCGGCACGCAACAGCAATGGCGCCAATGCGTCGCGCATCATCAGTTATGGCACTGCCGGCCGCGAAGGCGGCGTCCAGCAGGTGCAGACCAGCGAAGGGACACCGGCCCTGATCCAGGTCGGGCAAAGCGTGCCGCTGACCACCTCCTCGACCGACTCCTACGGCTACGCCCAAAGCAATACCGAATACCGCAACGTCACCCAGGGCTTCTACGTCACCGCCACCGTGACCGGCGATATCGTGCATCTGGAGATCAGTACCAATCGGGATCGCATGAGCCAGGAGCGTCCGGACACCATCAACGTACAAAGCACTGACAGCAAGGTCAGCGGCCGACTGGGCGAATGGATCACCCTGGCCGGCCAAAGCAGCAACTCATCGGCAGACCAGCGTGGCATCGCGCAACGCTATGCCACACAAGGGCGAGGCGATATGGTTATGCGAGTCAAAGTCGACAGCCTGGAATAACCGACAGCACCCCTCGAGGCCAGCACCCACGGGCCTTTTAGTGACCAGCGGGTCGCAAATCAAGAATTATGTAGTGAGGCACAAAAAGCACTACAAATTGTTTGACGGGTCAAAAAGGGCGAGGCATGATTGCCTCGCTCCCGCTGATCAGAGGCCCTGCAAGAGTCTCCGGATCGCCGCTCAGACGCACCCACATGAGCCGATCCGTGTCCGCACCGCCCACAAGGCAGTTTGACGAGATTGCGACTGGAACGAAGTTGTCCCGAGGGACGGAAGCGTTTTATCGGTCGTCAGGCACTGCCTGTCGAATGCAGCAGCACGGCGTCCTTGACCTGTCCTGCCCATTCGCGTCACGCCTGGACAGCCGCTCCATCTCCGAGCCATTTCGTTCATCCGTTGCCATCGCGTCATACCGCGGTTTCGAGCAAGACCTCCCATCAGTGAGCAGCCATCTACCGTGCCTTCGATAAACGAGGCTTATTGGCGGAGCAGGACTTTCAATCAAGGCCTACTTCATGAGGTTTATCTCCATGGCACAGACACGCGAACAACAAATAGCGGCGCTCGAGAAAGACTGGGCTGAAAATCCACGCTGGAAAAACGTGACTCGCACCTACTCGGCGGCTGACGTCGTGCGACTGCGCGGTTCGGTCCAGCCTGAACACACCTTCGCAAAAATGGGTGCCGACAAGCTCTGGAACCTGATCACTCAAGGAGCCAGACCTTCCTTTCGCCCTGACAAGGACTTCGTCAACTGCATGGGCGCCCTGACCGGCGGCCAGGCCGTGCAGCAGGTCAAGGCCGGGATTCAGGCGATCTATCTGTCGGGCTGGCAAGTGGCTGCCGACAACAACTCTGCCGAATCCATGTACCCGGATCAGTCGTTGTACCCGGTAGACTCGGTACCCACAGTGGTCAAGCGCATCAATAACTCGTTTCGCCGCGCCGACCAGATCCAGTGGAAAGCCGGCAAGAATCCAGGCGATGAAGGCTACATCGACTATTTCGCCCCCATCGTCGCCGACGCCGAGGCCGGCTTTGGCGGCGTCCTCAATGCCTACGAGCTGATGAAGAACATGATCGAAGCGGGCGCGGCGGGCGTGCACTTCGAAGACCAGCTGGCATCCGTGAAAAAATGCGGCCACATGGGTGGCAAGGTGCTGGTTCCGACCCAGGAAGCCGTGCAGAAGCTGGTCGCCGCTCGCCTGGCGGCAGACGTTGCAGGCGTACCGACACTGATTCTGGCGCGCACCGACGCCAATGCTGCCGACCTGCTGACCTCGGACTGCGACCCCTACGACCAGCCGTTCGTTACCGGCACCCGCACGCCGGAAGGCTTCTATAAAGTGCGTGCGGGCCTGGACCAGGCCATCTCCCGCGGCCTGGCCTATGCGCCCTATGCCGACCTGATCTGGTGCGAGACGGCCAAGCCCGATCTGGACGAAGCGCGCCGCTTCGCCGAAGCGATCAAGAAGGAATATCCAGACCAGTTGCTGTCCTACAACTGCTCGCCTTCTTTCAACTGGAAGAAGAACCTGGACGACGCAACCATCGCCAAATTTCAGCGTGAACTGTCGGCGATGGGCTACAAGCACCAGTTCATCACCCTGGCCGGCATTCACAACATGTGGCACAGCATGTTCAACCTGGCGCATGACTACGCCCGCAACGACATGACCGCCTACGTGAAGCTCCAGGAGCAGGAGTTCGCCGATGCCGCCAAAGGCTACACCTTCGTCGCACATCAGCAGGAAGTGGGCACCGGCTACTTCGACGACATGACCACGGTGATCCAGGGCGGCGTGTCGTCGGTTACGGCCCTGACCGGCTCGACCGAGGAGGAACAATTTCACTGATCGTGACAGGCTCACGGCGCCGAACAGACCGCCCCGATGGGCGGTTTGTCTTTTCCCGGCAGCAGCTTTTATTGACCTCGAACAAGGCGCCGCCAAGAGTCCGGTGTTACAACTGAGCGAATCAATAAGCGCGATCGATTCCCTGATGCGGCGCAATAGATAAGAAAACTACGCGATAGATGATATCAATTATCATTCAAATTAACTTTCAGTGCTTTTCAAGCGCGGAAACATAGTGGGTGAAAACAGCTGCAGCCCTTGCTCCGTATGGCTTGTAGAGCGTTACTGGTGGTAGGCCCGATTAATTCTCTGAATAATTTTGATGTAGAAAATTTACTTGCCCACTGTTTGCACATAAAATCACCCCGTTGAATGCACTGCGACATTTCGTCACTGCGTCAACTCGTCATCAAGCACAGAGACCTTTGCTCTCTATAATATAAGGACTGCCCGCATGCCCGAATCGACAGGACTGATTGCCCACAACTGGGGCTTCGCCATTTTCCTTTTGGGTGTTGTCGGCCTCTGCGCCTTCATGCTCGGTCTGTCCAGCCTGCTCGGAAGCAAGGCCTGGGGCCGCAGCAAGAACGAACCTTTCGAGTCTGGCATGCTGCCTACCGGCAGTGCCCGGCTGCGTTTCTCCGCAAAATTCTATCTGGTCGCGATGCTTTTCGTGATCTTTGACATTGAAGCCCTTTTTCTCTTTGCCTGGTCTGTGTCCGTCCGCGAAAGCGGCTGGACCGGATTCGTCGAAGCTCTCGTTTTCATAGCAATTCTGTTGGCAGGTCTTGTCTACCTATGGCGGGTAGGGGCGCTCGATTGGGCTCCCGAAGGTCGTCGTACTCGGCAAGCGAAGCTAAAACAATGAGGCTTTGGCGATGCAATACAATCTCACCAGGATCGACCCGGATGCTCCTAATGAGCAGTATCCAATCGGCAAGCGGGAAACCGTTTCCGATCCGCTAGAAGATCAAGTCCACAAAAACATTTTCATGGGCAAGCTCGAAGACGTGCTGAGTGGCGCGGTCAACTGGGGTCGCAAGAACTCCCTTTGGCCGTACAACTTCGGCCTGTCGTGCTGCTATGTGGAAATGACCACGGCTTTCACCGCACCCCATGACATCGCGCGCTTCGGCGCTGAAGTCATTCGTGCATCACCGCGTCAGGCGGATTTCATGGTGATCGCCGGCACACCGTTCCTCAAGATGGCCCCCATCATTCAGCGCCTGTACGAACAGATGCTGGAACCCAAGTGGGTCATTTCCATGGGCGCGTGTGCCAACTCCGGTGGCATGTACGACATCTATTCCGTGGTTCAGGGAGTCGACAAGTTCCTCCCTGTGGATGTCTACGTGCCCGGCTGCCCGCCCCGACCCGAGGCATTTCTGCAAGGCCTGATGCTTTTGCAGGAATCGATCGGCCAGGAGCGTCGTCCCCTTTCCTGGGTCGTCGGTGATCAAGGCGTGTACCGCGCCGACATGCCGTCGCAAAAGGAACAGCGCCGCGAACAGCGTATCCAGGTCACAAACCTGCGCAGCCCCGACGAAGTCTGATACAGCCCGTTCTTCTTATAAAAAAGACAGGAACCGGGTTGACTCTGTACGTTGACCGAAGTGATTGAGACCTATGACTGCAGACACCGCTCTGTACATCCCGCCTTACAAGGCTGACGACCAAGATGTCGTCGTTGAACTGTCCACCCGATTCGGCGCCGAGGCTTTCACAGCCCAGCCGACCCGCACCGGCATGCCGGTCCTGTGGGTCGAGCGAGCGCGGCTGGTCGAGGTACTGACTTTCCTGCGTCAGGTAGCCAAACCCTACTCGATGCTCTACGACCTGCACGGCGTCGACGAGCGCCTGCGCACTCATCGCCGTGGCCTGCCGGGCGCTGACTTCACGGTGTTCTACCACCTGCTGTCGGTGGAACGTAACAGCGACGTGATGATCAAGGTGGCGCTGTCCGAAGCGGACCTGAGCCTGCCCAGCGTCACCAGCATCTGGCCGAACGCCAACTGGTACGAGCGCGAAGTGTGGGACATGTACGGGATCGACTTCCCGGGCCACCCGCACCTGAGCCGCATCATGATGCCGCCGACCTGGGAAGGTCACCCACTGCGCAAGGACTTCCCGGCCCGTGCCACCGAGTTCGACCCCTACAGCCTGACCCTCGCCAAACAGCAGCTGGAAGAAGAAGCCGCACGCTTCCGTCCGGAAGACTGGGGCATGAAGCGTTCGGGCAAGAACGAGGACTACATGTTCCTCAACCTGGGTCCGAACCACCCTTCGGCGCACGGTGCATTTCGCATCATTCTGCAGCTGGACGGCGAAGAAATCGTCGATTGCGTCCCGGACATCGGCTACCACCACCGTGGTGCCGAAAAGATGGCCGAGCGTCAGTCCTGGCACAGCTTCATTCCCTACACCGACCGCATCGATTACCTGGGCGGGGTGATGAACAACCTGCCCTATGTACTGGCCGTCGAAAAGCTGGCCGGGATCAAGGTGCCGGAGAAGGTCGACACGATCCGCATCATGCTGGCCGAGTTCTTCCGCATCACCAGCCACCTGCTGTTCCTGGGAACATACATCCAGGACGTGGGCGCCATGACGCCGGTGTTCTTCACCTTTACCGACCGCCAGCGGGCCTACACCGTGATCGAAGCCATCACCGGGTTCCGTCTGCACCCAGCCTGGTACCGGATCGGCGGCGTTGCCCACGACCTGCCCCGCGGCTGGGAAAAGCTGGTCAAGGACTTCATCGAGTGGATGCCCAAGCGTCTCGACGAATACCAGAAGGCAGCGCTGGACAACAGCATCCTGCGCGGCCGGACCATCGGCGTCGCGGCCTATAACACCAAAGAAGCGCTGGAGTGGGGCGTCACCGGCGCCGGCCTGCGTTCCACCGGTCTGGACTTCGATATCCGCAAGGCGCGTCCGTACTCGGGTTACGAGAACTTCGAGTTCGAAGTGCCGCTGGCCGTCAACGGCGATGCCTACGACCGCTGCATCGTGCGCGTCGAAGAAATGCGCCAGAGCCTGAAGATCATCGAGCAATGCATGCGCAACATGCCCGAAGGCCCGTACAAGGCGGATCACCCGCTGACCACGCCGCCGCCCAAAGAGCGCACGCTGCAGCACATCGAAACCTTGATCACGCACTTCCTGCAGGTTTCGTGGGGTCCGGTCATGCCGGCCAACGAGTCCTTCCAGATGATCGAAGCGACCAAGGGCATCAACAGTTATTACCTGACGAGCGACGGCGGCACCATGAGCTACCGTACCCGGATTCGCACCCCAAGCTTCCCGCACCTGCAGCAGATCCCTTCGGTGATCAAAGGCAGCATGGTCGCGGACTTGATCGCGTACCTGGGTAGTATCGATTTCGTTATGGCCGACGTGGACCGCTAAGCATGAACAGCCCGCTAATCCAGACAGACCGTTTCGCCCTGAGTGAAACCGAGCGCTCGGCCATCGAGCATGAAATGCATCACTACGAGGACCCGCGCGCGGCGTCCATCGAAGCCCTGAAAATCGTACAGAAGGAACGCGGCTGGGTGCCGGACGGCGCCGTCTACGCCATCGGCGAGCTGCTGGGCATTCCCGCCAGCGACGTGGAAGGCGTGGCGACGTTCTACAGCCAGATCTTCCGCCAGCCGGTCGGGCGCCACATCATTCGTGTCTGCAACAGCATGGTGTGCTTCATCGGCGGCCACGAATCGGTGGTCGACGAAATCCAGAACTCGCTGGGCATCGGCCTGGGCCAGACTACCGCCGATGGCCGTTTCACGCTGCTGCCGGTGTGCTGCCTGGGCAACTGTGACAAGGCTCCGGCCGTGATGGTCGACGACGACACTTTCGGCGATGTACAGCCTGCTGGCGTTGCCAAGATGCTGGAGGGTTACCTATGACCATCACTTCTTTCGGCCCCGCCAACACCATTGCGCGCACGGCAGAAACCCATCCGCTGACCTGGCGCCTGCGCGATGATGGCGAGCCGGTCTGGCTAGACGAGTACCAGACCAAGGACGGCTATGCGGCCGCGCGCAAGGCACTGCTCGAACAGTCGCCGGACGACATCGTACAGGCCGTCAAGGATTCGGGCCTCAAGGGGCGCGGCGGTGCGGGCTTTCCCACCGGCGTCAAATGGGGCCTGATGCCCAAAGACGAATCCATGAACATCCGCTACCTGCTGTGCAACGCGGATGAAATGGAGCCCAACACCTGGAAAGACCGCATGCTGATGGAGCAACTGCCCCATCTGCTGGTCGAGGGCATGCTGATCAGTGCCAAGGCACTGAAAGCGTATCGCGGCTATATCTTCCTGCGTGGCGAATACGTCACCGCGGCCAAACACCTGAACCGTGCGGTCGCGGAAGCCAAGGCTGCCGGCCTGCTGGGCAAGAACATCCTGGGCACCGGTTTCGATTTCGAACTGTTCGTCCACACCGGCGCCGGCCGCTACATCTGCGGTGAAGAAACCGCACTGATCAACTCCCTGGAAGGCCGACGCGCCAACCCGCGCTCCAAGCCGCCCTTCCCCGCCGCTGTCGGTGTATGGGGCAAGCCGACGTGCGTCAATAACGTCGAGACCCTGTGCAACGTGCCCGCGATCGTCAACAACGGCAACGACTGGTACAAGTCGCTGGCCCGCGAAGGCAGCGAAGACCATGGCACCAAGCTGATGGGCTTCTCCGGCAAGGTCAAGAACCCTGGCCTCTGGGAACTGCCGTTCGGCGTGCAGGCCCGCGAACTGTTCGAAGACTACGCCGGCGGCATGCGCGATGGCTTCAAGCTCAAGTGCTGGCAGCCGGGCGGCGCCGGTACCGGGTTCCTGCTCCCGGAACATCTGGATGCCCAGATGTATGCCGGCGGCATTGCCAAGGTCGGCACCCGTATGGGTACCGGCCTGGCCATGGCGGTAGACGACTCGGTCAATATGGTTTCGCTGCTGCGCAACATGGAAGAGTTCTTCGCTCAGGAATCCTGCGGATTCTGCACGCCCTGCCGCGACGGCCTGCCGTGGAGCGTGAAGATGCTGCGCGCCATCGAGAAAGGCCAGGGACAACCTGGCGATATCGAGACGCTGCTGGGCCTGGTCAATTTCCTCGGCCCCGGCAAGACGTTCTGCGCCCACGCACCAGGCGCCGTGGAACCCTTGGGCAGCGCGATCAAATACTTCCGGTCGGAGTTCGAGGCAGGCATCGCGCCGGTCCGCACCGAGACCAACGCCCTGTACACGACGGCGAAAAGCCCGACCGCAGCCGGCGCATAACAAGACACACCGGTTGGCGGCCCAGCAGGCCGTCAACCCTGTAACTGCCGGCGCCCTCGCGGGCTGAGCAAGGCAGATACAACCGAGATTCCATTAGCCACGCCCGCTGACAACGGGCCAACGAAGAACTTTGAACCATGGCTACTATCCACGTAGACGGCAAAGCGCTTGAGGTCGATGGCGCGGACAACCTGTTACAGGCATGTCTGTCGCTGGGCCTCGACATCCCTTATTTCTGCTGGCACCCGGCCCTCGGCAGCGTTGGCGCCTGTCGCCAGTGCGCGGTCAAGCAGTACACCGACGAAAACGACACCCGTGGTCGTATCGTCATGTCCTGCATGACCCCTGCCACCGACAACACATGGATTTCCATCGATGACGATGAATCCAAGGCGTTCCGCGCCAGTGTGGTCGAATGGCTGATGACCAACCACCCTCACGACTGCCCGGTCTGCGAGGAAGGCGGTCACTGCCACTTGCAGGATATGACGGTGATGACCGGCCACAACGAGCGCCGTTATCGCTTCACCAAGCGCACCCACCAGAATCAGGAACTGGGGCCTTTCATCGCGCACGAGATGAACCGCTGCATCGCCTGCTATCGTTGCGTGCGTTTCTATAAGGACTACGCCGGCGGCACCGACCTGGGCGTGTTCGGCGCCCACGACAACGTGTACTTCGGTCGCGTTGAAGACGGCACGCTGGAAAGCGAGTTCTCCGGCAACCTTACCGAGGTCTGCCCGACCGGTGTGTTTACCGACAAGACTCACTCCGAGCGCTACAACCGCAAGTGGGACATGCAGTTCTCGCCGAGCATCTGCCACGGTTGCTCCAGCGGCTGCAACATCAGCCCCGGCGAGCGTTACGGCGAAATCCGGCGCATCGAGAACCGTTACAACGGTTCCGTGAACCAGTATTTCCTCTGTGACCGCGGTCGGTTCGGCTACGGCTATGTCAACCGCAAGGATCGTCCGCGCCAGCCGCTGCTGGCTCAAGGTCAGGTCAAGCTGAGCCTGGACCAGGCGCTGGACAAGGCCGCCGATCTGTTGCGCGGCCGCAATATCGTGGGTATCGGTTCGCCCCGCGCCAGCCTGGAAAGCAATTACGCCCTGCGTGAACTGGTGGGCGCCGAGCATTTCTACACCGGTATCGAAGCCGGTGAGCTGGAGCGTCTGCGCCTGATCCTTCAGGTACTGAACGACAGCCCGCTGCCGGTCCCGACCCTGCGCGACATCGAAGATCACGACGCCATTTTCGTCCTCGGCGAAGACCTCACCCAGACCGCCGCGCGCATGGCCCTGGGCCTGCGTCAGGCCGTCAAGGGCAAGGCCGAAGACATGGCTGCGGCCATGAAGGTCCAGCCGTGGCTGGATGCCGCGGTGAAGAACATCGGCCAGCACGAGCTGAACCCGCTGTTCATCGCCAGCCTGGCTGAAACCCGCCTGGACGATGTGGCGCAGGAATGCGTCCACGCCGCGCCGGACGACCTGGCCCGCATCGGTTTTGCCGTGGCCCACGCCCTGGATGCCAGCGCCCCGGCTGTGGAAGGTCTGGACGGCGAGGCCCTGGAGCTGGCACAACGCATCGCCGACGCATTGCTGGCGGCCAAGCGTCCACTGATCATCTCCGGCAGCTCGCTGGGCTCCAATGCACTGATCGAAGCGGCCGCGAACATCGCCAAAGCCCTGAAACTGCGCGACAAGCAAGGCTCTATCAGCCTGATCGTGCCGGAAGCCAACAGCATGGGCCTTGCCATGTTCGGCGGCGAGTCCGTCGATGCAGCGCTGCAGGCCGTGATCTCCGGCCAGGCCGACGCCATCGTCGTGCTGGAAAACGATCTCTATCGCCGAGTGGATGCCGCAACCGTCGATGCGGCACTGAACGCCGCCAAGGTGGTGATCGTCGCCGACCACCAGACCACGCCGACCACCGAGCGCGCCCATCTGGTCCTGCCTGCGGCCAGCTTCGCCGAAGGCGATGGTACGCTGGTCAGCCAGGAAGGCCGCGCCCAGCGCTTCTTCCAGGTATTCGATCCGACCTATCTGGACGCCGGGATTCTGGTTCACGAAGGCTGGCGCTGGCTGCACGCCCTGCGCGCCACCCTGCTGAATCAGCCGGTGGACTGGACGCAACTGGACCACGTCACCGCAGCCTGCGCCAGCAGCAGCGCTCAGCTGGCGGGTATCGTCAACGCCGCACCGTCCGCTTCGTTCCGCATCAAGGGCATGAAGCTGGCCCGCGAACCCCTGCGTTATAGCGGCCGCACTGCGATGCGCGCCAACATCAGCGTCCATGAACCGCGTACTCCGCAGGACAAGGACACCGCGTTCGCGTTCTCCATGGAAGGCTATTCGGGTTCGGCCGAGCCGCGTCAGCAGGTGCCGTTCGCCTGGTCGCCGGGCTGGAACTCGCCGCAGGCCTGGAACAAGTTCCAGGACGAAGTCGGTGGTCATTTGCGTGCCGGCGATCCGGGCACGCGCCTGATCGAAAGCAAAGGCGACGGCCTGAGCTGGTTCGCCAGCGTGCCCCGCGCCTTCTCGCCACAACGCGGAACCTGGCAGGTGGTGCCGTTCTTCCATCTGTTCGGCAGCGACGAGACTTCGTCACTGGCCGCGCCGGTTCAAGAGCGCATTCCTGAAGCTTACGTCGCCCTGGCCAAATCCGAAGCCGACCGTCTGGGTGTCAACGAGGGTGCCATGCTGAACGTAAGCGTCGCGGGCCAGACACTGCGTCTGCCGCTGCGCATCAACGAAGAACTGGGTGCCGGACTGGTCGCGTTGCCGGCAGGTCTGGCCGGCATTCCGGCGGCGATCTTCGGCAAAACCGTTGACGGTCTGCAGGAGGCGGCGCTATGAGCTGGTTTACCCCTGAAGTGATCGACGTGATCATCTCGGTTCTCAAGGCTATCGTCATCCTGCTGGCCGTGGTGATCTGCGGCGCCCTGCTCAGCTGGGTCGAGCGCCGTTTGCTCGCGCTCTGGCAGGATCGCTACGGTCCGAACCGCGTCGGTCCGTTCGGCGCTTTCCAGATCGCCGCAGACATGATCAAGATGTTCTTCAAGGAAGACTGGAACCCACCGTTCGCCGACAGGATGATCTTCACCCTGGCGCCGGTGGTGGCCATGAGTGCCTTGCTGATCGCCTTCGCCATCATCCCGATCACCCCGACCTGGGGCGTGGCCGACCTGAACATCGGCCTGCTGTTCTTCTTCGCCATGGCCGGCCTGTCGGTGTACGCCGTGTTGTTCGCCGGCTGGTCGAGCAATAACAAGTTCGCCCTGCTCGGCAGCCTGCGCGCCTCGGCACAGACCGTGTCCTATGAAGTGTTTATGGGCCTGGCGTTGATGGGTGTGGTGGTTCAGGCCGGCTCCTTCAACATGCGCGACATCGTTGAGTACCAGGCCCAGAACCTGTGGTTCATCATTCCGCAGTTCCTGGGTTTCTGTACCTTCTTCATCGCCGGCGTCGCCGTGACTCACCGTCACCCGTTCGACCAGCCCGAAGCGGAACAGGAACTGGCCGACGGCTACCACATCGAATACGCCGGCATGAAATGGGGCATGTTCTTCGTCGGTGAGTACATCGGCATCGTGCTGATCTCGGCGCTGCTGGTGACTCTGTTCTTCGGCGGCTGGCATGGCCCGTTCGACATCCTGCCTTCGCTCTCCTTCATGTGGTTCGCACTCAAGACCGCGTTCTTCATCATGCTGTTCATTTTGCTGCGCGCTTCCATTCCGCGTCCGCGCTATGACCAGGTGATGGATTTCAGCTGGAAATTCTGCCTGCCGCTGACCCTGATCAATCTGCTGGTAACTGCCGCAATCGTGTTGTTGAACACGCCTGCGGCAGGTCAGTGAGGACCTAACCATGCTCAAGTATCTATGGAATATCGTGCATGGCACCTACACCCAGGTTCGCAGCCTGGTGATGGTGTTCTCACATGCATTCCGCAAGCGCGACACCCTGCAGTACCCGGAAGAACAGGTCTACCTGCCGCCGCGCTACCGTGGCCGCATCGTCCTGACCCGCGACCCGGACGGCGAGGAGCGCTGCGTGGCCTGCAACCTGTGCGCCGTGGCCTGCCCGGTCGGGTGCATCTCGCTGCAGAAAGCCGAAACCGAAGACGGACGCTGGTACCCGGACTTCTTCCGGATCAACTTCTCGCGCTGCATCTTCTGCGGCATGTGCGAGGAAGCTTGTCCGACCACCGCGATCCAGCTGACGCCGGATTTCGAAATGGCCGACTTCAAGCGTCAGGACCTGGTCTACGAGAAGGAAGATCTGCTGATCTCCGGCCCAGGCAAGAACCCGGAATACAACTTCTACCGCGTTGCGGGCATGGCCGTTGCCGGCAAGCCCAAAGGCGCCGCGCAGAACGAAGCCGAGCCGATCAACGTCAAGAGCTTGCTGCCCTAAGGAAGTCCCGATGGAATTCGCTTTCTATTTCGCCTCCGGCATTGCGGTGGTGTCGACCCTTCGGGTGGTCACCAACACCAATCCGGTGCATGCCCTGCTCTACCTGATCATTTCGCTGATTGCCGTGGCCATGACGTTCTTCGCCCTGGGCGCACCGTTTGCCGGTGTGCTGGAAGTCATCGCCTACGCTGGCGCCATAATGGTGCTGTTCGTGTTCGTGGTCATGATGCTCAACCTGGGTCCGGCTTCGGTCGACCAGGAGCGTGCCTGGCTCAAGCCGGGTATCTGGCTCGGTCCGGTGATCCTGGGCGTGCTGCTGCTCGGTGAACTGCTGTATGTGCTGTTCGCCAACCCTAGCGGCGCCGCCATCGGTCATACCACTGTCGACGCCAAGGCGGTCGGGATCAGCCTGTTCGGTCCTTACCTGCTGGTGGTGGAGCTTGCTTCGATGCTGCTGCTCGCCGCTGCGGTAACCGCGTTCCACCTGGGTCGTGAAGAAGCCCGGCAAGAAGGAGCCAAGCCATGAATGCAATTCCCCTCGAACATGGGCTGGCGGTTGCCGGCGTCCTGTTCTGCCTGGGTCTGGTCGGTCTGATGGTGCGTCGCAACATCCTTTTCGTGCTCATGAGCCTGGAAGTGATGATGAACGCATCGGCACTGGCGTTCGTAGTAGCCGGTAGCCGCTGGGCGCAGCCGGATGGACAGGTCATGTTCATTCTGGTGATCACCCTGGCCGCGGCCGAGGCCAGTATCGGCCTGGCGATCCTGATGCAACTGTATCGCCGCTTCCACACTCTCGATATCGATGCTGCCAGCGAGATGCGCGGATGAATCTTCTCTTTCTGACTTTCGTATTTCCCCTCATCGGTTTTCTGCTGCTGTCGTTCTCACGCGGTCGCATCTCGGAAAACCTCGCGGCGCTGATTGGCGTCGGCTCCATCGGCCTCTCCGCCATCGTGACCGCCTGGGTCATCTGGCAATTCAACGTGGCACCACCTGAAGGCGGTCACTACACCCAAGTGCTGTGGCGCTGGATGGACGTCGACGGTTTCCAGCCCAACTTTGCGCTGTACCTGGACGGCCTGTCGGTCACCATGCTGGGCGTGGTGGTCGGCGTCGGTTTCCTGATCCATCTGTTCGCTTCGTGGTACATGCGCGGCGAAGAGGGTTACTCGCGCTTCTTCTCCTACACCAACCTGTTCATTGCCAGCATGCTGTTCCTGGTACTGGGCGATAACCTGCTGTTCATCTACTTCGGTTGGGAAGGCGTGGGCCTGTGCAGTTACCTGTTGATCGGTTTCTACTACAGCAACCGCAACAACGGTAACGCCGCACTCAAGGCGTTCATCGTGACCCGGATCGGCGACGTGTTCATGGCTATCGGCCTGTTCATCCTGTTCCAGCAACTGGGTACGCTCAACGTGCAGGAGTTGCTGGTCCGCGCGCCGGAGCACTTCAAGGTCGGCGACTTCTGGATCGTGCTGGCGACCCTGATGCTGCTTGGTGGTGCAGTCGGTAAATCCGCACAGCTGCCGCTGCAGACCTGGCTGGCAGACGCGATGGCCGGCCCGACGCCGGTTTCGGCACTGATCCACGCCGCGACCATGGTGACCGCAGGCGTCTACCTGATCGCCCGTACCCACGGCCTGTTCGCCTTGGCGCCCGACATCCTGCACCTGGTGGGTATCGTCGGCGGTGTGACACTGGTGCTGGCCGGTTTCGCGGCTCTGGTGCAGACCGACATCAAGCGTATCCTCGCCTACTCGACCATGAGCCAGATCGGCTACATGTTCCTGGCGCTGGGCGTAGGTGCCTGGGAAGGCGCGATCTTCCACCTGATGACCCACGCGTTCTTCAAGGCGCTGCTGTTCCTCGCCTCCGGCGCGGTGATCGTTGCCTGCCACCACGAGCAGAACATCTTCAAGATGGGCGGCCTGTGGAAAAAACTGCCACTGGCCTACGCCAGCTTCATCGTCGGGGGTGCCGCACTGGCCGCACTGCCGTTGCTGACCGCCGGTTTCTATTCCAAGGACGAGATTCTCTGGGAAGCTTTCGCCAGCGGGCATAACGGGTTGTTGTATGCGGGTCTGGTCGGCGCGTTCATGACGTCGCTCTATACCTTCCGCCTGATCTTCATCGCGTTCCACGGCAAGCAGCAGACCGAGGCGCATGCCGGTCACGGTATCGCTCATTGGCTGCCGCTGTCGGTCCTGATCGTGCTGTCGACCTTCATCGGTGCCTTGATCACCCCGCCATTGGCCGATGTGCTGCCGCAAAGCGTCGGCCACGCGGGCGGCGAAGCCAAGCACAGTCTGGAAATCGCGTCGGGTGCCATCGCTCTGGCGGGAATCCTGCTGGCAGCGTTGCTGTTCCTGGGCAAGCGTCGTTTCGTAACGGCAATCGCCAACAGTGCGCCGGGTCGTTTCCTCACCACATGGTGGTTCGCGGCCTGGGGCTTCGACTGGATCTACGACAAGCTGTTCGTCAAACCCTATCTGGCGATCAGCCGCCTGCTGCGTGGCGACCCGTTCGACCGCACCATCGGCCTGATCCCGCGCCTGGTCAAAGGCGGTCATGACACCATGAGCCGCACTGAAACCGGCCAGCTGCGTTGGTATGCTGCCTCGATTGCCGCCGGTGCCGTTCTGGTACTGGGTGCCGTCGTTCTGGTTGCGGTCTGACATGAACCTTGCGAATTTGCGAAAGGAATTGAGCCCGTCATGATTCTGCCTTGGCTAATCCTGATCCCCTTTATCGGCGGCCTGCTGTGCTGGCTGGGTGAGCGCTTCGGCCCTACCCTGCCGCGCTGGATCGCGCTGCTGACCATGACCCTGGAACTGGCCCTGGGCCTTTGGCTCTGGGCCACCGGCAACTACAGCCTGGCGCCGATACCCGGCGCCGATCCGACCTGGACCCTGGAATTCCACCGCCAGTGGATCTCACGCTTCGGCATCGACCTGCATCTGGCACTCGACGGCCTGTCGCTGCTGATGATCCTGCTCACCGGCCTGCTCGGTGTGCTGTCGGTGCTGTGCTCGTGGAAAGAAATCCAGCGCAAGGTCGGTTTCTTCCACCTGAACCTGATGTGGATCCTGGGCGGCGTCGTCGGCGTGTTCCTGGCCATCGACCTGTTCCTGTTCTTCTTCTTCTGGGAAATGATGCTGGTGCCGATGTACTTCCTCATCGCGCTCTGGGGTCACAGTTCCTCGGACGGCAAGAAGACCCGGATCTACGCGGCTACCAAGTTCTTCATCTTCACTCAGGCCAGCGGCCTGATCATGCTGGTGGCGATCCTGGGCCTGGTGCTGGTGCACTTCAATCAGACCGGCGTGCTGACGTTCTCCTACGCCGACTTGCTCAAGACCCAGCTGGCACCCGGTACCGAGTACATCCTGATGCTGGGCTTCTTCATTGCCTTCGCGGTGAAGCTGCCGGTTGTGCCGTTTCACTCCTGGCTGCCGGATGCCCACGCACAGGCGCCGACCGCAGGTTCCGTCGACCTTGCCGGTATCCTGCTCAAGACCGCTGCCTACGGCCTGCTGCGTTTTGCCCTGCCGCTGTTCCCCAATGCATCGGCGGAATTCGCGCCGATCGCCATGGGCCTGGGTCTGGTCGGCATTTTCTACGGCGCCTTCCTGGCATTCGCCCAGACCGATATCAAACGTCTGATCGCGTTCTCCAGCGTTTCGCACATGGGCTTCGTGCTGATCGGTATCTACTCGGGCAGCCAGCAGGCGTTGCAAGGCGCAGTGATCCAGATGCTTGCGCACGGTCTGTCGGCCGCCGCGCTGTTTATCCTCAGCGGCCAGCTGTATGAGCGTCTGCACACCCGTGACATGCGCGAGATGGGCGGCCTTTGGTCGCGCATCGCGTACCTGCCGGCCATCAGCCTGTTCTTCGCAGCAGCATCCCTCGGGCTGCCGGGCACCGGTAACTTCGTCGGTGAATTCCTGATCCTGCTGGGTTCGTTCGTCAGCTCGCCGTGGATCACCGCAGTGGCGACGTCCGGCCTGGTGTTCGGTTCGGTGTACTCGCTGATCATGATTCACCGTGCCTACTTCGGCCCGTCCCAGTCCGATGAGATCCTCAAGGGCATGGACGGACGGGAACTGATCATGGTGTTGGGCCTGGCCGTGTTGCTGATCGTGCTCGGGGTTTTCCCGCAGCCGTTCCTCGACACCTCTGCAGCGACCATGCATGGCGTGCAGCAATGGCTAGGCACTGCCTTCACTCAACTCGCTTCGGCCCGGTAAGAGCGCTATGGACCTGACGATTCAACACTTTATTGCGCTTGCTCCACTGCTGATCACCAGCATCACGATTGTCGTGGTGATGCTGGCGATCGCATGGCGCCGCAATCACTCGCAAACCTTCCTGCTGTCGGTAGCGGGCCTCAACCTGGCTCTGCTATCGATTTACCCGGCGCTGAAAGTCGCCCCGCTGGCGGTGACGCCGCTGCTGCAGATCGACAGCTTCGCCTGCCTGTACATGGCGATCATCCTGGCCTCTACCCTGGCGTGTGTGACCATGGCTCACGCTTACCTGGGTGATGACAAGGTGGGTTACCCGGGTAATCGCGAAGAACTCTATCTGCTGATTCTGCTGGCAGCCGCCGGTGGCCTGGTACTGGTCAGCGCGCAGCACCTGGCGGGCCTGTTCATTGGCCTGGAGTTGCTGTCGGTGCCGGTCTATGGGCTGGTGGCTTATGCGTTCTTCAACAAACGCTCGCTGGAAGGCGGCATCAAGTACATGGTGCTGTCGGCGGCTGGCTCCGCGTTCCTGCTGTTCGGCATGGCGCTGCTGTACGCCGATGCAGGCTCACTGAGCTTCACGGGGATCGGCATGGCCATCGCCGCCACCGGTATGCCGAGCGCACTGGCCAGCCTGGGCCTGGCGATGATGGTGGTCGGTCTGGCGTTCAAGCTGTCGCTGGTACCGTTCCACTTGTGGACGCCGGACGTGTACGAAGGTGCGCCGGCTCCGGTCGCCGCCTTCCTGGCAACGACCAGCAAGGTTGCGGTGTTCGCGGTGCTGGTGCGACTGTTCCAGATTTCCCCGGCTGCCAGCAGCGGCGTACTGCATGACGTGCTGGCGGTAATCGCGGTGGCCTCGATCCTGATCGGCAACCTGTTGGCCCTGACCCAGACCAACCTCAAGCGTCTGCTGGGCTATTCGTCCATCTCGCACTTCGGTTACCTGATGATCGCCCTGGTGGCGAGCAAAGGCATGGCGGTGGAAGCCATCGGCGTGTATCTGGCGACCTACGTGCTCACGTCCCTGGGCGCGTTCGGCGTGATCACCATGATGTCTTCGCCTTACAGCGGGCGTGATGCCGATGCGATGTTCGAATACCGCGGCCTCTTCTGGCGCCGTCCGTACCTGACCGCCGTCATGACCCTGATGATGCTGTCGCTGGCCGGTATCCCGCTGACCGCGGGCTTTATCGGCAAGTTCTACATGATCGCGACCGGCGTCGAATCGCAGCTGTGGTGGCTGATCGGAGCCTTGGTGCTGGGTAGCGCCATCGGCCTGTTCTACTACCTGCGCGTGATGGTCACCATGTATCTGGTGGACGCCAAGCTGCCACGCCACGATGCGGCCTTTAACTGGGCGCAGCGTACCGGCGGTGTGATGTTGCTGGCGGTAGCGATCCTGACTTTCGTACTGGGTGTGTATCCGCAGCCGTTGCTGGATCTGGTGGTCAACGCCGGGCTGCACATGGCGAGCTGATCCTGCCGAAAATAAAAAACCCTGCACATGTGCAGGGTTTTTTTTGCTTCGATTTCTGTCAGCCCGGTAAGCGCACGGTTTTCTTCGAACCGGCGAAGATGCCCCACGTCGACATGAACAACGCGGCTACCAACGGCCCGATCACAAAACCGTTGAGGCCGAATACCGCCATCCCGCCGAGGGTGGAGATCAGGATCAGGTAGTCCGGCATTCGCGTGTCCTTGCCCACCAGGATCGGCCGCAACACGTTATCAACCAGTCCGATCACGAAGACCCCGAACAGCGCCAGGACCACGCCTTGCCAGATCATGCCGCTGAGCAGGAAGTACACCGCCACGGGAGCCCAGACGATGCCCGCTCCTACTGCCGGCAGCAGGGACAGGAACGCCATGATCACCGCCCAGAGCAACGCGCTGGGAATGTCCAGCACCCAGAAAATGAAACCGCCCAGAGCACCTTGAGTGACGGCCACGACGACGTTGCCCTTGACCGTGGCGCGCACGACGCGGGTGAACTTGAGTTGCAGACGGCGCTTCTGTTGTTCGGCCAGGGGAACGGCAGTACGCAACTTGCGCACCAGCTCCTGGCCATCGCGCAGAAAAAAGAACAGCAGGTAAAGCATGATGAAGAAGCTCACCACGAAATCGAACGTTCCCTGCCCGAAACTGAACGCCTGAGTGGCCAGGTACTGACTGCCTGTCATTGCACCCTTGGCAATCTTGTCACGCAAGCCATTGAGGTCGCCCATGCCCATTCGATCCAGAAGCGTCTGGAGCGATCCTGGGAGCAGATCCTTGAACTCCGCCAGATAGCCGGCGATGTCCAGTTGACCGGACTCGACGTTCTTGTACAGCACGGTCCCTTCCTGAACCAGCAACGCGCTGATCACGATCACCGGCAAGATGGCGATGACCAGACAGATGAGCAGCGTGCACAGGGACGTGACATTACGTGAGCGGTTGAGTCGCAGCTGAAGGCGGCGCTGCACGGGCGCAAAGATGATCCCCAGGATCACTGCCCAGAACACCGCACCGTAGAACGGCAGCAGTATCCAGATGAAAGCGATAGTGACCAGCACTACCAGTAGCAAAAGGGTTTTGTATTGAATCGTGGATTCGTTCATGTCCTGTCCATGTCTTAGCCCGTGCGTTGCGCCCGGTCTAGAGCTTAGTCAGCCAGGATTCCCACGAGTGCCCCAGGCAATGCATCGATAGGCAGGATGTTGATCTGGGGAGTGACAGGTGTCTTGTTGCCTTGAGGGTCGCGTACCGCCATGCGCCCGCTCAAGGCGCGCTGCGCTCGGGCAGGACAATGCTGACGCGCAGCCCGCCCAAGGGGCTTTCGAGCATAGCCAGCCGACCACCCCAGGCTTCGACGATATCCCGCACGATGCCCAGCCCAAGCCCATGCCCCGAGGTCTGCTCATCGAGGCGAATGCCGCGGCTGCAGACTTCCTCGCGTTTGGACTGGGGAATCCCCGGGCCGTCGTCATCGATACACAGGCAGTAGCCTTGGCCCTGCGCGGTGATGTTCAGACGCACCTGGCTGTCAGCCCACTTGCAGGCGTTGTCGAGCAGGTTTCCGAGGACCTCGAGGATGTCTTCGCGGTCCCACGGCAGCTGCACGCCGGGCGCGACGTCGTTGATCAGATCCAGATGCCCGCCGTGGATCATGCGCAGGGTTTCAAACAGGCTGGTCAGCTCGACATCGCAATCGAAACAGGCGCCCGGCAACGCGTCGCCGGACAAGCGGGCACGATTGAGTTCACGCTCCAGCCGCAAGCGGATGTTTTCCAGCTGCTCCTGCAAGGTCTTGCGCAGGCCGGGATGAGCATCCAGTTGCTCGCTGGATGCCAGGCTGAGCAACACCGCCAAAGGGGTTTTCAGCGCGTGACCCAGGTTGCCCAGTGCATTGCGCGAGCGTTTGAGGCTGTCTTCAGTGTGGGCCAGAAGGTGATTGATCTGGGCAACGAGCGGCTCGAGTTCGAGAGGTACTTCATCATCCAGTTGGGAGCGCTGCCCCTGCTGCAACTGGGAGATCTGTTCGCGCACACGCTCAAGCGGTCGCAAGGCGCGGCGCACGGTTACCCGCTGCAGGAACAATACGATCAACAAGGCCGCGAGCCCCATTGCGAAACCGATCTGTTGGAGGCGCTTGAAACTGGCCCTTACCGGCGTGTAGTCCTGGGCCACGGTGATGGTGATCTGCTGACCGAACTTGCGATATTCCTCGGTCAGTATCAGCAGTGATTGCCCGGTGTGGCCCAGCTCAAGATTCGCATGCAGGCCGGTAGCCTGTGGTTCGGGCAGCTCGAAGTCCCACAACGAGCGGGACCGCCAGTGACCGTCGGCGAAATCGATCCGGAAATAGTGCCCTGACAATGGACGCTGATAGGCCCCGGACAAGCGATGCTCGTCCAGTTGCATGCCCACCGGACCGCGGGCCAGGGCTACCAGCAGATTCTCGCTTTCATTGCGCAGGCCGGATTCGAGATAGCGCTGCAGACCCAGCTCGAACAGCCAGAGGCTGGTCTGGGTCATGATCAGTCCGACCACGACCAGAACGGCTATCAAGCCAAGGCTCAGGCGCCGCTGGATCGACCTCAAGCGCCCGCACCACCGTACAGATAGCCCTGACCACGGCGGGTCTCGACGACGCCACGACCCAGCTTGCGCCGCAGGTGGTTGACGTGAACCTCGATGACGTTGGAGTCTCGCTCGTTCTCACCGTCGTAGAGGTGTTCGGAGAGATGACTTTTGGAAAGAATCTGCTCGGGATGCAGCATGAAATAACGCAGCAGCCTGAACTCCGCGGAAGTCAGCTGGATGTCGGCACCGTCCTTGATGACGCACTGACGACCTTCATCGAGGTGCAGGCCGGCCGACTCCAGTGTTGGCTGGTTGGCCAGTCCGTGAGACCGACGCAGCAGAGCCTGGATGCGCAGTTGCAACTCTTCCGGATGGAATGGCTTGGTGAGGTAATCATCCGCTCCGGCTTTCAAACCTTCGATCCGTTCCGACCAGGAACCGCGTGCCGTCAGAATGAGCACCGGGACCGACAGGCCCTTGGAGCGCCATTGCTCCAGCACTTCAAGGCCAGGCACGCCTGGCAAGCCCAGATCCAGCACGATAAGGTCGTAGGGCTCACTGGCGCCTTGATAGACCGCATCGCGACCGTCCGACAGCCAGTCCACGGCATAGCCCTGACGCCCGAGGGCCGCGATCAATTCATCGGCCAGGGGCACGTTGTCCTCAACCAGCAGCAACCGCATCAGTCTTCCTCATCTTTCAACAATCGTCCGTCGCGTGCGTCGAACTTGATCTCGCGAACAATCCCATTGGGTGTCAGCAGTTCGAACTCATACACGTAGCGGTCATGTTTTTCTTCCAGCTCGGCTTCCAGCAACCTGGCGCCTGGATGGTAACTCAGGGCACGCTCGATAAAATGTTCCAGCGGTTGAATAACTCCGCGCTGCCTTAACTGCAGCGCTTCGTCCTGGTTCAGATCCCTGGCGTGTGCAGCCGTACAAACCAGACTACAGCCCACAATGATGCACAAGCGTGCATTGGCGTTCATTAATTGTCCTGATGATTCTTGTAGACCTGACCTGTTACCGCATCCAGTTCCAGGTCCCAGTCGACACCCTGGGTGTCACGCAGTTCTACTTGATAGACGTAGTTGCCGTATTCGTTTTCGAGTTCAGTGTCAGTGATGGTTGCGCCCGGATGAGTCGCCAACGCCGCCTCGTTGAGTTTCGACAGCGCCTGGATCGTACCGGTGTCCTGAAGCTTTTGCGCCTCAGATGTATCGATGTCCCGCGCCACTGCAGAGTTTGCAGTAACAGCCAGCGTTGCGGCAGTCAGCAACGTCGTGAACATTTTCATTATCAGCCTCCGTTGGCGATAGGTTTTACAGGCACCAGCTTAACCTGGACAACTTAATTCAAACTGAAGAGATCTGGCCACATGCCATCAATGTGTTGCCGCCTGGCGCCCTGCTCCAGCCCCAGGCATGGTCTTTCACTTGATAGCTGTTAAACTCGCGTCCTGCTTTAATCGCTCAGGCGATTGCCATTATTTCAGAGCTCATACATCGTGGAAATTTTTAAAGAGTTTACTTTTGAGTCAGCGCACCGGCTCCCTCATGTGCCCGAGGGGCATAAATGCGGTCGTCTGCACGGTCATTCGTTCCGGGTTGGCATTCACCTCAGCGGGGATGTTGACCCGCATACTGGATGGATCCGTGACTTCTCCGAGATAAAGGCTATTTTCAAGCCCTTGTATGAGCGTCTGGATCACAACTATCTGAATGACATCCCAGGTCTGGAGAATCCTACCAGCGAGATATTGGCCAAATGGATCTGGAATGAACTCAAGCCGTTGCTGCCGGAGCTTTCAAAGGTGCGCATCCACGAGACATGCACCAGCGGATGTGAGTATCGCGGCGATTGAGTCCATGGTGCTTTGCAGAAGCCACCCTAGCGGTGGTTTTTTATTGCCTGAAGGGTTGAGGTGACTGAAGGCCGCATGAACATGCGGCCTTTTTTGTGGCTGGAGTTTGTCGGCGGATGTTCCTGATCAGCATGCTGCTGTAGGAGCGAGCTTGCTCGCGAAGGCGTCATTCCGG